>NZ_JAZHRY010000001.1:4800000-6260000 GCF_036924615.1 Bradyrhizobium sp. AZCC 2289
GAGTAGGGCTGGCGGTCGCCCGTGCGGTGGTGCCGTTTGTCGAGACCCAGGCGGCTATGCCGCACCGGCAGCAGGAACCGAACAGCACGAGCTCGATTAGATTGGAATGAGCGAACGAGTTCTCTACCAAAGCAGCAATGGCGACGCCTGGCTGTTGACGCGCGACCCGGTTTCGAAGATGCCCGCCGTGAAACACGAGCCAAACGTTAGCTCTGGTGGACAGATATCCTACACGGATATCGGTAAATTTCTCCGAGATGGTGCCAACGGCCCAGAACACCAAGCGCTGCTGAATCTTATCGGCACGCTAATTGATGACTGATGGCACGAGCCAGCATGGAGTTCGGAATTCGTAGCCTCAACTCAACGAATTTAGAGCGGCTTGGCCTTGACGTGCGGCAGATGCCCCGGGATGCTCGCCTGCCAGAGGCATGCCCAAGGACTGAGACAGGGCGATCATTTCACTTCTAATTGGCATTCTGATCATTGTGGTCGTGGGAGCAATCTGTTTTTGGGCCATCGACAAGTTTGCTTCCGACGGCCGATAGGCAAACCTTCTTATGTTGCTTGTGGTGCTCGTTTGCTTACCTCCGCGGTCTAAGCGGGGCGATGCGGCCGCGTTACACGCCCAAGCTCAAAAAGCGGACGGCGCTGGTGCGTGCGCTCAAAGAGGTGTTCCGCCGACACCGGTCGCAACCGATTGAACGGGTGATAGGCCTGATCAATCCGGTGCTACGGGGATGGGTGAACTACTTCGCGGTGGGGCATTCCAGCGAGTGCTTCAGCTTCATCAAGGACTGGGTGGAGAAGAAGGTCACAGGCGCCATCTGGCGCATGCTCAGAAACGAAAGGGCTTCGACTGGGAACGATGGAAAAGGCGGTGGCTGTACGACACTCTCTAGGGCTGTTCAACGCCTATCGAGTGCGACGCGACGGGCCGAAAGTCGCCCCAGCAGGATAGGTCCGATAAGCTTTGGCGTGAAGCAAATGGGGGCGCGCAATGCGGGAAATCCGCACGTTGCGTGCGACGTGGAGGGGGCTGGAGACGTGGCATGGTCGAGATAGTGGGACACTCGCAGACGAAAGGGCGAGACAACAGGGAACCCAAACTTCGACCTAAACCGGCGCGCCAGTCCTCGACCCTACTGATGAGCGGGGATGGGAAACGGGGCGTTGGCCATAGGCCCCAAGCTACCGCGCCCATCCTCGACTCTACCAATTCGGACATCGGAAGCGAAAAATGTAACGCCGCGTAATGAGATGAACCCTCACGTCAAGGGCACTTCCCTTTCACACAATAGCCGCACCGATGTAATGAAAGCCTGGGCAAACAAAGCGTAGAATGCGCCAAAGGGGGCAGTGGTGTTCCGGTTTGTATCAGGGGCGCAGTTGATCCAACTACGACATAAGGCGCAAGCGTAGATAAATCTAAATGGGCGTAACAGCGGATTTCCGGCTAGGCCCCGACGCCGAATTTTTCTTGTGCGATATCGAACATCGGGCGTCACACGCGGATGGTTATTTTATTAGTCTCTATAAGACTCATGGGGCAGGTCAACTCAAACGGAGAATGACCATGAGCGATAACGTGACGTTATTTCCGAACATCTTGCAGCCAGCAGCTGCTTTGAAGGCCTATGCGCCGATAGGCGTCAAGTTCTGGGAGAACCAAGAAACCGCGCTCGAAGGCTTGAAGGAATTTGCGGACGGTTGGTTTGCCCGGCGTCATAAGGGCATGCAAGCGGCGCTTGAAACGGCCAAACAGATTGGCGATGCCGAGACGCCCTCCGATATACTCCGGGAATATCAGAACTGGGTCACGCGAGAGATGGAACTGTTAGCGGAGGATGGGAAGGCCTATCAGCAACAAGTGCTGAGGGCCGGAGTTCAGCTGAACGCACCGCCGGAAGCGCCACAGGCCGACGAGCGTCGGACCGGCTAACGCCCCCCTTGTCATAAAAGCGGACCGTCCCGCGCGGCTCCGGACCTTCGCCGATCTCAATCTCGGCGTCGTGAACATGCGCCAGCACTTGAGTCAGGTCGCGCATGTCGAGCAACGCTCCGCAGATCGGGCAATTGCCGAAATGATCGGCCTCGGTTTCGGCAACGCCGTCGGGGTCGATGCCTCGATGGCCGCCTGCTTTCGTCATTGATCCCGCGGCAGCTTCCGGCGTCCCCAATGCTTGTCCTTCCGCGACGAGTCGAACACACGTTCAACGCGGCGGTTCAAGGCTCTCATGACGCCAATTCGCGCAAACATCGTTGGCCCTCCCAATTCCGCGACCAGCATCAGGCCCTCAATCGCGGCTTGCCATTCAGGGGTGAATAGCAAATGGCTAAGGCATATTCGTTTCCCCCTTGGGTGGCACAAGTCGCACCTTTTTTTAGAGCGAGTGCCCGGTCAATCGCTTTCTCGGCTTCGACCACTGCCGCCGATTTACTGTGCGCTTGGCCCGTGATCACCACGTCCGCAACCGACGCGGACCATTTCCACAAGTGCCGCCCGATGCCTTGAACGACCGTATATTCGATGTCTCGATATTTCATCATTGTCCGCACCTAACTAAGCTGGTTAGCTGCGTCTCTGGTATCGCTTGGGATTCAAATAAGAACTCGAGCGGGCAACCCGCGCAAGAACTCGGTCAACTGTAACGGGAATTGCGTAGGCGCCTGCCCCTACTATCGGTTCTTGGCGGATGCTGCGGGACCGATCATCGACACATCGTGGCCATCTGTAATGCATGCACATGAAGGTTGTGGCCACTTCCGTTCCTGACCCATCTCGGAAGTAAGCCCTAGTCCGGCAGCGGCCCGATATGCTTTGATGCGTGGGGCCGGAACTGAGACGCATGGGTGGCCTTATGTACATGTTCGTTCGAAAGTACACCAAAGTTCGTTCGGTTGCGGATGCTGCCCGCCGCGCCAAAAGCGGCGTCGGTCAGATCCTAAGGGAATCGCACGGGTTCAGATCTTATTATGTACTGGATGGGGGCGAAGGCGTCGGTGTCGCTCTGATGATATTCGAGGACCGCGAGAGCGCCAATGCGGCGAACGATAAGGTACTGGAGTTTGTTCAAGCAAGCCTGCTTGACCTTAATCTTGGAGACCCCGAAATCATCGCCGGGGAAGTTTTGGTGAATATAGAATCTGATGCGTAATTGTTCGTAAAGGCTACTCATCAGCTAGGTGCGCAAGCACGGCATCGAGAGGCGGCCGTAGCGCTCGCCAACAAGAAAAGTTGTGTTCACTTTGACCTTTGCGCGTGAACGCCAAGTCTTCACTCAGAAAATTGGCCAGAGGAGTGCACGCGCGATGTCGCCTGTTGAGGAAATAAAGCGGTCATTGTTCAGGACCGCGCCGAAGTTGAAAATGACCCGCAGCGGGAACAGCCGACATTAAAACCGTGGTATGCAGCTTGGCCTGGTCCACCCTGCGATCAGGCAGCGTCCTTTCAGCGCCGATATCGTGATGCTAGGTTGGACGGTGGCAGGGAGCACCTGCTTCATACCGAACGGGAGGACGAAATGCCCGAGAGCGTCTACAAGGTCATTGAACTGATCGGTACCAGCAACGAATCCTGGGAAAAGGCCGCCGCCAACGCGGTCGAGCAAGCCGCAAAATCTCTCCGAGAACTCCGCGTCGCAGAGGTCGTCAAACTCGATATGCAACTGGACGCCAAGGGAAAAGTAGAGGCCTATCGCGCCAAGGTTAATGTGTCGTTCAAGTTCGAGGGCTCCTGAGCTTAAGTAACCTCGCCCCGCAAGCGGGGCGAGGTTGGATTTACGCGCAGCGAGAAATTCGGGTGAGGGGGAGTCTCCGCGAGCGAGCTAGTCGAGAGTCCTCCCTCTCCCCAACCCTCTAAGAGCGAGCTTCGCTCGTCTCGACCTTGCGAGCGGGGAGAAGGGGGAGAGTAAAATGAAGACTAATTCGTCTTCACCAGCGGGCAGCCGCTGACGACGGCATCAACTGCGGAGAAGGATACCAAGTGCGGATGCAGCGCATCGGCCAGCAGTTGAAGGTAGTGGACAATGGTTGCAGCGGGACCGGGGTAAGCTTTACCGGGCCCTATCGCCGCAAGAAGTAAGCTGACCGATGAACTGCGTCCGTTTTCTTGTGCGACGTTAGTCAGATTGTCGCCTTTTGGCACGAACCGGACCAACTGGACTGGTCTGACGATGTCCGTTCTGCGGGGTGGACCGGAAGTGATCGGTGAGCAGCCAAAACGACGCGATTGACCGGACATCGACGACCAAAGTCGGCAACCGGCACACCTGCGGGTCTCCGGAACTTTGGGGTGATTCCGGGAGTTATGAATTGGGCGGTATTGCGCGATTTCGCTTTCGGCTCAACACCCATATGCCGTCTGTCGCCGCAACGGCGGCATCGCAGGAGGCTCTCATGAGTATCAAGCGAATCCTGGTTCCACTTCCCGGCTCAGCCAATCACACCGGTCAAATTGAAATGGCCCTGTCTGCCGCGAAGGCGTTGGGGGCTCACGTCCAGGCACTGTTCATCAGTCAACCGCCGGCGGTCACGCGTGCGCCTGGCGGCCTAACGGTCGCCGAAATGGGACGAACGGTGACCGCCCCATCGATAAACTGGCACGCCGAGGAACGGGAGCGAACAGCGCGGGACGCGCGAGAGGTTTTCGTGCAGGCCTGCGCGCGAGTCGGCATCCCGATGCTATCGGCGAACGACGAGCCCGGCAGCCCGCTCGCAGCATCCTGGCGCAAAGCCGAGGGATCGTATGTGGAAATCGCGGTGCAACGGGCCGCTGCCTTCGACCTAATGGTCGCCGCAAGCGCCACCGTGATGGAATCGCTCGTGGCCATTGCCGAGCAATCGCTGCTGCGGACCCGTCGCCCCGTGCTGTTGGCGCCGGCTCGCCTGCAGAGTGATCTGACCGACAGCGTGATGATCGCCTGGGACGAGAGCCCGGAATGCTGGCACGCGGTCTCGGCTGCCATACCGTTCATGCAACTTGCCAAATCAGTGCGGGTCATAAGCGTTGACCGGGACGCCAGCAATCGCCAAGCCTCGCAGGCGGAGGTGCTTGCCTATTTACGCTGTCATGGCATCGGTGCGACCGCGCAGGTGGTTGCACCGGAATTGCGCTCGGTGGGCGATACGCTGCTCGCGGAGGGGGCAGAGCATGAAGCCGGCCTGCTGATCATGGGCGCCTATTCCCATAGCCGCCTGCGCGAGATTCTTCTGGGCGGGGCCACGCGCCACATCCTTAAGAACGCTTCGGCACGCCCCGTTCTCTTGGCGCATTAGCCCTCGTCAGAGCGCAATCCCAGTTCAGGTTGCCGCTGACGCCAACGCTATGGCGGGCTTGCTCACTCGCCAAGGCGGGTTGGGGGGCCGTGCGATTAACGCACCGACGCTGCCAAACGCATCACCCTCCTCCCCGGCGAATTGGGTCTCCCGAGTTCGGCACTTATGGCAGATCGTGGTCGGGTCGATTTGATCGGATGTCGGTTTGTGGCACGAAACGGACCAGTCGGTCCGGTCTGACGATGTCCGTTCATCGGGGTAAAGCGGACTCCCCGTGAGTGGTTCTCCACTTCCGAATTTCCATTAACGGACTTCCGCCATTGACGGCGAACCGCGCATGCGACTGGTAACTCAAACGCAACATGCCGCATTACCGGCCCGCGAGCAGTCGGTCGGCCTTCGAGAGTAAGTCGGACGAAGCTTGCACGGACTGCGATTGCAGCGGCCGGAGTAGCGCCTCCTCAACCTCTGCCTTTGGAGCTTTGATGAATCGGAATTGCACTGCGATATACTCTGGCTTGAAGGAATTTGCGATCCTACTCCGCCAACGCAAAGTGTCAGCAAAGCCAGAGTCAATTTGGAAACGGATCGCCACCTTTATTCCCAAGCCACGGTCAATGTAGATGTCTTTGATCTCCTTCCAGGGAATTAAGTCGTCCGAAGCGAAGCGGTATCTGAACCCTTCAGACGATACCATCAAAGCAGGACCGCCAACTTTAAGTGTTTTGAAGAGGCTTCCAGCGACCGCGCACACGTAAAGAAGGATTGCGCCACAGATGACGGCCGCAAAAAGCGACATGACGGATTCGCCTATGCGGCGCGGGAACTCCGTGGCAAAGCCCATCAACGAAGCGGCGCCGAGTCCCAAGAACATGAAGGTAAATATCAGGATGACGATCAAGAGCGCGGTCAGGTAGATGATCGGCCAGAGGCGATTTACGGCGAAGCTGCGATCTTGGGTCACTGGAGTATCCGAAGTCAGTTGCCTAGCGCTGCAGTGCTTACAGTGTATCTCGCACAAGTTGTCTAACTGCCCATTTTTCAAACTCCTTTCGGTGTTTTGCTTTCACTTATTGTTAATCGGGTGCATCGGCCGAAGGTCGACTATGTCGGCTTGTGGCACATCTCGGAAGTGGCAGCCCTGATGCGTGATGTCCGCTGTCGGGGGAAGAGCGGAAGCCGCATTTCAGGGTCGTGAGGGCAGCTTTTGACCCAATGTATGGTCCGACCGTGCGTTGCAAGCGGTTTCGCCGAGCTGGCGGTGAGCGGTCTTGCATCAATGTGTCCGGCCTTTGATTGGAGCACTTGCTCCGGGCCATCATGGATATCAGCGCGCGTGCGTTCTCGTTAGCGGACAGGCCTCGATTGGGCCATTTGGGTCACCAGTGTTCGCACGCGCTCGGAAGACCGAACCTCCATCTCGTCTCATCCTCTCGCAGACCTCGGCTGGAAACTGTTGATAGGGTTACGTCATCGCTTGCTCCTAATGTCGCGCAGTTCCTTTGTTCGAGCCAAGGGCCGTTCCTTCGTCCCGGCCCGCAGAACGTCGATCGCGTCGCGCGCAGGGGCGGTCAAGGCCGGCCGTCGCGCTTGGCTTGCGGCGGGCGCCGGCGTTGCCAGGCTGCGCCTTGACCGCGCCGAGCGCGGCGCGAGGATCAAGCGGATCGGACGCCTGCATCATCGGTCCTCGTCAGCTCGAAGGCGCGTCCTTTGGCCAGCACCGCCCAGGCGATCCGGGCAAGCTTGTTGGCGAGCGCGATCGCCAGCACGTTGTGGTGTAACCGCCTCTTGGCGGCTTCGATCCAGGATTTGAGCCCGTAACGTTCCCAGTCCTTTATCCTGACCAGCACAACCCATGCCGCCTGCACGAACAGAACGCGCAGGTAGCGATTGCCGCGCCTGGAGATTTTGCCGAGGATCGTGCGGTCTCCCGTCGAGATCTGCTTGGGCACCAGTCCGAGCCAGGCGCCGAAGTCGCGGCCTTTGGAGAATACGTCTCCAGTGCCGATCGCGGCCACCATGGCGCTCGAAATGATCGGCCCGATGCCGGGCACCGTCATCAGGCGCGAACATGCCTGATCCTGACGGGCCAGGGCTTCGATCTCGCCGGAGAGGCCATCGATGCGCTGGTCCAGCCGGCGCCAGTCGCCTGCCAACTCCTCGATGGCACGCAACAGGCGGGGCGACAGGGCATCGGTGCGCGTCGCAAGGATGGTGGGCAGTTCCGTGCGCAGGAAGCCGATCCCCTGGCGCGCGGCGATCCCGCGTTCCAGCATGAAGGCGCGAATCTGGTTGATGATGCCGGTGCGTTGCGACACCAGCCGCTCGCGCACCCGATGCAGCGCCTGCAGATCCAGTTGCTCCGCGGTCTTGGTCGCCACGAACTTCATCGTCGGGCGCTGCACGGCTTCGGCAATCGCTTCGGCATCATTGAAGTCGTTCTTCTGTCCCTTGCTATAGGGGCGGACATATTTGGCCGGCATCAACCTGGCATCGTGACCAAGCGATGCGAGTTTGCGGCTCAGGTGATGTGCGCCGACGCAGGCTTCCATGCCGATCAGGCAAGGCGGTCTATTGGCGAGCCGCGCCTCCACTTGGCCACGCGACCACTTTTGCCGCAGCACGATGGCGCCGCGCGCATCCTGGCCCACGACGTGGAACGAGTTCTTGCCAATATCGATGCCGATCACGGCGATCGCGGTATTAGGTGTCTGAGACATGGCGTGCTCCTTGTCTTTGGCGCCCCTTGCCAGCTTCGCTTGCTGGCGGGGCAGGAGCACGGCCGGACCATCCCATTAGCAGACATTCGGCCGTTGAGAAATCTGTTACGAACTCAGTAGCAATCTATAAACACTCACCCGTTAGGGTTGAATACGAAACGTCGGAATTTGACCCCGCGCATTTTGTGCGAATGAAGTGGTCTGGAACTCCGCTAGGCGAGCAGCGCAACATGAAGTGGCTTGGGGTATTGCTGGCGGTCGCTGTGGCGGTGATAGTGATCTATAAAGTGAATTACCCGAGCTATTCGTACCGCTACCGCCTTCAAGTTTCCATCGCGGTTGACGAGAAAATTTACACTGGCTCGAGTGTCATCGAAGTCGTTTGGGATTGCGGACCGAAGATTGCTGGGTTGGGCCGATGTGCCCCGAGCTTGGGCGGACCGGCAACTTTAATCGATCTTGGCGCTCATGGGGTTATCGTCGCGACGCTGCGCAGCGGCGAAAATATAAGTCCAACGCCAGATGGCGCTATCGACGCGGTCTGGCTTTGTGCAAGCGCATTTGGCTACCGCAGTACCAATGAAGAGTTGCCGGCGCTCCCGCACCTAACTGGCCGTCGCAATCTCTCTGTGTCTAACCTCCCACGGTTGGTGTGGTTTGTGAACCCGGCCGATATGAAATCGGCTCAGAAGGTAACTTTCTTAAACGTTGCGAGTGTTTTCGACCCCACTGCTCATTTCACTGAGGCGTTCGTCGAAATCACGAGAGACCCAATAGTGGTAGACATCCCGAACAAGTTGCCCTGGTTCTCGGAGCTTCGGCGTCTACAAAAAGAGGGCAAAGGTACTCTCTCGAAATCGGGACAATTTCAGCTCGTGTACAACATGTTTGTGGGGGAGAATTCGTGATTTCCGGAGGGACAGTCATACATGCGGCCTGCGCAACGTGAACTGGCTGATAAACTGAGCGGCAATAGGTCACGGCTTTCCAGATTGGAAGTCCGTTGTTGGCACGTTTGAGACATGCCGACTGACGCCGGCAATGTCTGCTTTCTGGGCTATTTCGGAAGTCCCGTTTCAGGCTCGTCAGGACCGGTTTTGACCCAACTCGGACATACGCGCCCACACGGCAGACACCTCATCCGTTCGGTCACGGGTCAGCCAGACCTCACCCCTCCGGTATCCCGGCCATGCGCATCCCCTGAAGGATGCGCTTGCTTGCGGCACGAAACTTCGGATTGCCGCTATATGGAATCGCTTTCAAGCGACGGATAGTGAAAGTTGGATCCAGGGTAAGTCCCGCTTTCGCAGCAGCTCGCGCCTCATCCAGCCTCCCGAGAAGCGCGAGCGCAGCGGCGAGTTCAAAATGTGCTAAGGGGTAATTTGGATTGGCCTTCAAACAGCGACGTAGCCACTCAACGGCTTCGGCATCGGCTTCGAGGTGCAGTTTAGCTAGACCCACATAACTCATCCACCGATGTACGCCCTCATCACGAGGGGACAAGCGCAACGCTTCCTGTACATGGGCCTCCGTTTCGGTGGCGCGACCGACAAATAGTTTGGCGGCACCAATAGAACCATGTGCGTCGGCTAGATTCCGGTTCAAAGCCAACGCGTGCTCGCATTCAGCAATGCCCTGGTCCGCACGGTTCGAAGCCAATTGGACGATACCCAGGAACATGTGAGCCAAGGCGTGCTGCGGAGCCAAAGATAACGCCTTGATCAACGCCGTTTCGGCCGCTGCAAGGCGCTCGTCAGCGTCATCGGCCAGAAAAAGGGTGGCGCTTGCCGCATCGACAGCAGCGATGCCCACCAGCGCCTCGACATTGTCAGGATCGAGCTCCAGAGCGCGTTCGAAGAAGCTCCGCGCCTGCGTCATATGTGCTGGGGTCCAGCGCTTGTTCCAACGAGCCATCCCCTGGAAATACAAGTCTAGAGCGTCGGGGTGCAATGAGTATTCGGCTCGCCTCGCCTCAGCCGCGATGAGCTGAGCATTCAACGTACTGGCGAGTCTCGAGACGATTTCATCTTGCATGTCGAAGAGATCGGCCATCGGTTTGTCAAACCGTTCAGCCCAGAGATGATTGCCGGTTTCGGCGTCGATCAATTGCACATTTACCCGAAGCCGTTTGCCACCACGCTGCACGGAGCCTTCAAGGACATAGCGGACGTTCAAGTCGCGGCCGATCTGTTTGAGATCAACCGCTTTGCTTTTGTAGGTAAATGCTGTGTGTCGGCCAATGACGAATGAACCACTGATGCGTGACAAGTCCGTGGTCAGGCTCTCGGTCACGCCATCGACGAAGTAGTCTTGCTTCAGATCACCGCTGAGATTGGCGAAAGGCAGCACAACGATGGAAAGACGAGGCGGTGAAACCGCACCCGGCCTCGCGCGCTCAGGCTGTGCCGCGAGGCTAGGCCCGTCCCGGACCACGGAATAGGCTCGGACTGGAAGGGCGATGTTCTTGAGGTTCTGCTCGCCCAGATCGGCAAACTCAACCCCGACCTTGCCTCGGACCTGATCGTAAGCAGCGGAGGAGATGCAGATGCCGCCGGGTTCTGCGATGCTCTCAAGGCGCGCCGCAATGTTAACTCCGTCGCCAAAGATATCGTGCGGTTCGACGATTATGTCACCGATATTGACGCCCACGCGGAAAGCAATGCGCCTGTCTTCCGCGTCGCCTGTTGTAAGTTCGTGGATGCTGGTTTGGAACTGCACAGCAGCCCGAACCGCCTCGACCGCACTCGGAAACTCCGCTAAGAACCCGTCGCCAGCGTTCTTCACGATGCGACCGCCGTGTTCCGCGATTGCGGGCTCGACTCCGCCCGCGAGGAGCGCCGTCAGTTTGGCGTGCGTTGTCTCTTCGTCATGGTGCATGAGCCGCGAATAGCCAGCCACGTCGGCTGCCAATATCGCCGCCAACCTACGCTCAACCCGGACTGGCCGCTCTTGCACCATGGCATGCAATCCAACCCAGAGCTCACTCTACGGCGGATCAGAGGGGAGTGCCAAACCTCTTTTTGATGGGATGCCCATCCAAGCTGATGTCGGTTGCTGACACCTTTGAGACATCCCGGCAGCCGCTTGGCATGTCTGCTTACCGGGGAAGACCGGAAGTGGCCGGGGCACGGTCAAAACGTCGCGAATGACCCGTTTCGGACATGAGCATAGCCGGACATCGGCCCACAATCCTGCTATATAACCATTCAATTTCCCCAAGCATGGGGGTGCATCTTGAGTAGCGAGCACGCAGAGCGGCGACTGGCAGCTATTTTGGCGGCGGATGTTGCGGGCTCTTGCCGCTTAATGGGGATCGACGAAGAAGGCACGCTGGCGCAACTGAAAGCTCTTAGAAAGACGCTTTTTTGTTCCGAAAATCGCTGATCATCGCGGACGCATCGTCAAGAATAGGCGAGCGCGCCCATCGACAGATATTGGCGCCGCTGGCCGGATGACTTTCGGTGCCTTGTCCTGCTGCTCGCTGACTGGATCAGTATGTACGCCACTCGCGCCTTCGGCGTTAGCAGCCGAACGAGCGAATGCTTTGGCCGCATCAACATGCGAAGCTTTCTCAGCTCGCTGCTGGTAGTGTCGGCAAGGACCTTAAGCTGACCCGCAATCGCTCGGACGGCCAGTCTCGTCGCGATCTCAACGTCGCCGCGAGGCCCGAAGCTCCATTCCAGCGCCGCATGAACATCGCTTAACTGACGCGAATGGGCTGCAACTCGTTCAGCCTGCGGCAACGGCAATAGCGCCTCTCTTTGTGATTCTAGGCACCCCGGTGAAGTATTCAGCATGCCGCCGGGAGACCGCATCAAGCTCTGCGTGTTCTTCCAGTCTTTTGAGTGCATAGGCCCGCGTCGTATCCAGCAAACGGTACTCTGCCTGACCCTCATTGAGCCGGGTTGCGATCAATGACTTCTCGACCAGGCCGGCGATCGCGTCAAAAATTTCTCCGGTGCCTATGCCGAGTTCGCCTGCGACATACCGCGCACCCTCAAGGGTGAAATGGCCGACGAAAGGAGCAATGCGTCGAAGAACAATCCTCTCTCCGCCAGACAGCAGATTGTAGCTCCAATCCAATGTCGCCTTAAGGGTCCGGTGTCTGGGAACGGCCGTCCGATGGCTTAGTCTCAGCAGTTCCAGCCGAGACACCAGGCGTGCAACCGTGTTCTTTATGCCGAGTGCGGCCACCAGACCCGCCACCAACTCGATTGCCAACGGTATGCCATCCAGCATTCGGCACATTCCCGCGACAAACGGCGCCTCCTCGTCGGTGAGAACGAAGCTTCCCGCCCTCGCCGCCACGCGTCGTACAAACAACTGCACTGCCGGATATCGAAGCACGGCGTTTGCCGTCTGCTCTGAGCCGGCTGGTGGAAAATCAAGGGGAAGAACTCGGCAGGAATGCTCGCCCTCTACTTTCAGCAATTCGCGACTCGTGGTCAGAAGATGGACCTGCTCCGTTTCCTGATAGAGTTGCTCGGCAAGCGAGGCGACCGCCTCGATCACATGCTCACAGCTATCGAGAATGATCAGAAGCTTTCGCGAACGAACGAGGTCGACCAGCTCCAAGCCGGGATCTTTCGATTTGAGTGCAAGTCCCAGGGACGTCGCGACAGCCCCCGCAACATGGCGCGAATCGGTAAGGCTTTCCAAGTCAACAAGATAGACTTTCCCGCCAAACTCCTCGGCAACGGCGCGGCCAACAGCCAAGGCAATGGTCGTCTTGCCAATGCCGCCGGGGCCGAGCAGTGTTAAAAACCGCTCGTCTCGAAGCTTGTCGCTAACCTCGCTGACGACCGTTTCGCGCCCAATCATCATGATCGGTCGCACGGGGAGCCTGCCTTGGTGCCGGAACTCATCGCTCCTGCTTTCCGTGCCGCCAGCGAGAGGGACAACGGTACCGACGAACGAGTAGCCCCGTCCCTTGATGTTTGCGATGTAGCGGTTGCCAAACTGGCCGTCACCAAGTGCCTTGCGGATTGCGGCCACGTGGACCCGGAGGCTCCCCTCCTCGACGGTCACATCGGGCCAGACGTGATCGATCAGTTCCTTCTTTGCGATCACCTCACCCGGACGCTCGGCAAGATAGATCAAAATATCTAGCGCCCGACCGCCGAGGGGGAGCACGTGACCGTCGTGCCGGAGCACCCTCTCGCCAATCGAAAGTTCGAAACGGCCGAACCTCAGCTTTCTATGAAACAGCGGCGCCAGACATGTGTCAGCCAAACGACGGATCACCCTAGCCCCTGTTAGCTCACAAAGAGCCCCTCCAGCTTGGACCGCGCTGGAGGGGCAAGGGAGGCCGCGGAGAGTGATCGGCCTCGAGGGAGGAGAACTTCACCATAACGGCACGCATTGGCGCTCACTATTGATCTAGCGGAAAGATCGAGTACCAAATAGGAATGTGCGCACTATACGAAGGTTGTGCGTTGCCAGCTTAGTCGGTTCGACTTTGTGGGCAGCTGGCGCCTGACGCAGAACCTGGCCGACTTCAACCGGCCAGTTCGCCGATGGCTGCGATCCGTCGGAGCCGAATTGGGCTGGTGGTTCCCTCTATCGCCCATGCGGTAATCTCACTATGCTCCATAGCGGACTGGCAAAGCTAATGCGCATGTCAACGAGGCACATGTGGTAGAGCAACGGGCCAAAGACCAACCGCCAACCGTGATGGTCATCGACGATGACCCGGGAGTGCGGGACTCACTAGGCAAGCTGCTTCAATCGGCGGGCTTTCGGGTCAGCCTACTCGGTTCGGTGAGCGAATTTCTCGAAGCGGACCGGCCAGAAGGACCCGCTTGCCTGGTGCTTGACGTGCGGCTTCCCGGCCAGAGCGGACTCGAACTGCAGCGCGAACTGGCAGGTGCCAAAAGACAGCTGCCGATCATCTTCATTACCGGACATGCTGACATTCCAATGTCGGTGCAGGCGATGAAGGGTGGCGCGATCGAATTCCTGACAAAGCCATTCCGAGAGCAGGATTTGCTTGAAGCGATTCAGCTCGGTCATGCCCGTGATCGAGCGCGGCTTGAGCAGGAACGAGCTATGGCGGAGCTGAAAGTTCGTTTCGAAACGTTGACGCCGCGGGAGCGCGAGGTCATGGCGTTCGTGGTGACCGGGCGGTTAAACAAGCAGATCGCACACGATCTCGGCGTAAGCGAAATTACGGTAAAAGTTCATCGTGGCCAAGTAATGCGTAAGATGCGGGCATCGTCCTTGCCTGACCTGGCGCGCATGGCCGACCAATTGCAACTGACGCCGACAAAGCCGCATAGCCCAGGTCGCGTTGCCTAGCGCAAACGCTCAGCTTGCATCTTCCGTAATGGTCCCATTGCGTCTCACCACGGCGGATCAGGGTGCCTGCTAGACTCGACGTCTGCTACTTCGCGGATCCTCCACTCACGATGCGGCGGCCGGATGAGCCGGCGCGATGAAGCCAAAGATAGCGCCACGTGGCACGTTAGGGCTCGCCCACAATCGTCCATTATGCGCTTCGATAATCGACCGGCAGATCGACAGCCCAAGTCCCAAACCGCCCGGTTTCGTGGTGTAGAAAGCCTCAAACACGCGGTCAAGATCCAGCGGTGCGAAACCTGAACCTGAATCTCGCACCTCGACTGACACGCCATCCGGTTCGTTACGGGTGCTGATGAGCAATTCCCGCTCCTCTTCGCCGACGTCGCGCATCGCTTCGATGGCATTGATGATCAAGTTAACTAGTACCTGTTGCAGCTGGACCCGATCTCCCTGGACACGCGGCAAGCCCTCCGCCAACTGCGTCCGCACCGAGACGCTATTGTTTGCGGCCTCCGTACGGGTGAGAGCAATGACCTCGAGGATGGCATCGTTGATCGCTAAGGCGTCCTTTCGTGCGGGCGCCTTCTTAATGAGCGCGCGGATTCGCCCAACGACCTCGCCTGCGCGATTCCCCTCCTTGACAATAAGAGAGAGCGCGTCATCCACCTCGCGAAAATTTGGCGGCTCCGCGCTTAGCCAGCGCCGAGCGGCTAACGCGTATGCGACTGCCGCTGTGATCGGCTGGTTCACTTCATGGGTGATCGAGGCCGAGAGCTGACCCATGGTGGCGACGCGGTTGGCGTGCGCCAGCTGCATCTCCACCTTGCGGAAGGCCTCTTCGGCGCGCTTACGCTCGGTCAGATCGAGCACGAACGCCACACCCTGATCTTGTTCTTCGTCGAATCCGGCCGAGCCGATCAGCACGGGCACGCGGCTGCCGTCCTTGCGCACGTACTCGCTTTCATAGGGTTGGACCGCCCCGGTCGTGTCCATCCCCTCAAGGGCGCTGGCGGTGCTGGCGCGCCATTCCGGCGGCGTCAAATCGGTCCAGCGCATGTCGCCCGCGGCGAGATCCTCCCGGTCGTATCCCACCATCCTGAGAAACGCGTCGTTGGCTTCGATGATTTCGCCCGTCCGGCTCGAGATGAGGATCCCGATGATGTTGGCGTCGACCAGGCGCCGGATTTTCGCCTCGCGTTCCGCGACGTCGCGGTACAAACGAGCGTTTTCCAGTGCGATCGCCGCCTGTGAGGCGAGTAGCTTCAGCACCGCGATCCGCGCCGGCGTGAAGACATGCGACACCAGGCTGTTCTCGAGATAGAGGACGCCGATCAACTCGGCCTGTTTCAGCAACGGCAGGCAAAGCAGTGACCGTACCCGTTTGCGGCTCATGTATTCATCTTCGGCAAACATGCTCTGTCCGCGGGCATCATCGAGGATCACCTGGCTCTGAGTGCGGATGACTTGCTCAATGATCAGCACGGGCAAATCCGAAGGCGTCACCGGCGTTTCGACAAGACGGACCCTGACGCCATCGCGACCGCTCGTCGCTCCCGCCTCGATCCAGTATCGGCTGCCGCGCGAAAGGAGCAGAAGGCCACGGTCGGCCCCGGCATGCTCGACGGCAATCACCATCAGCGTCTCGATCAGCTTCTCGAGCACGATCTCGCCGGCCACGGCTTCGGACATCTTGATGACCGTGGCCAGATCCAACCGCTCGACAGACGTCTCGATAGTGGGCTTTGCGGCCAATGATGCCTGTGGTCGGATCCGGGGATGGCTCTTGTCGAGCTGCGCGACCTTTGCCTTGGCGCCCCAGCGGGCGTAGCACTCGCGGGCCTCGTCCAGATAGATATCTGCCACCTTGTCGAGACCACGAAGGCGGTAGAATCGAGCTGCCAATTCGCCCGCGAGCGCCCGGTCCTGGAGGAAGCCGCGCTCCGCGGCCGAGCGAATTGCCTGTTCGTACAGCTGCATGGCCTCGATGTCTCGTCCTTCCAGGCGCGCCCATTCCGCCGAGACCAGGGCGTGTTTATGCGCGAACGTCGCCGGGCAGCTCTCCGCCCATCGCTGAAACGATGCCAGGTGTTCGATGAGATCCTCGCGAAGCTCTGCCCGTCTCTCGGGCGAGGTCGCTTCAAAGACCGCGGCGATGGCGAGAGAATGATAGAAGCAGTAATCCATCGACTGAAGATTGAGACGCGCCGACCAGAGGATCGGCTTCGCCTTGGCGGCAAACTCAAGGGCTCTCTCCGCGTTGCCCAATAAGACGTGCCGCTGCAATTGCAGGATCCAGTGAAAGCAGGCAACGAGAGGAACGCCGCCCCGGAGCACCCGCGCTTCGAGCGCCGCCTCGTCGAGGGGCGCACCGCTGCCCGCTCCGCCGCGAAGGCTTTGCACGAAACCCTGGATGCTCAAAATGACCAACTGGCCGAACTTGTATTTGCGGACGAAATCCAGCGCGCCTACCGACTCGAGCCACACCTGGTCGAGAGGATCGCCGCGCGCCATCAGATCGGTGAGGCGATGCTGACGGTTGAAGCAGGCGTAAACCATCTCGCCGGTTTCCCCGACGGATCGGATCGCAGCCTCGAGGCAGCTCAGAGCATCTTCGATTGGACGCGTCCAGAGGACCGCCATTTGCATGAGGAAATGTGCGCCCGCCTTTTGCGCGCTGAACCCGTATCGTTCGGCGACTGCGACCGCCAACCGCGCAAAGGCCTCCCCGTCTGCGAAGCGATGGAATGCCGGACCAAGAACCACGGCGATCGCGCCGTAGCCGATCGTGGAGTACTCGCTTGTGCCATGACGACAGCTCAGCTTGACCATCCAGCAGGAAATCATCTGGAACAGATCCCCGTCGGCGTGATAGGCCAGTTCGCCCAATGCACCGAAAAGCTTCATGACCGCCCGCATCTCCGGGTCGTCCATCATCGGCAGGTCAACCAGGCTCTCGATCGGGCGATCGCCGAGGGCGCGCCGCATCTCTTCATATTCTGCTCGCATCTGTTCCGGCGTCGGCGAGTCCGGCAGGTCGACGCCGAACGTTCGCAGGCATTCGAGCGCCGTGCGCACCGCCGGGGCGTAGTTGCCTTGCCTCAATTGAAGCATGATGCGCAGGCGACAGATTTCGGCCTGATCGATCTTCGATCGCGCCTTGATCAGCAACGCCTCGACGAGTCCCGCGGCCTGTTCCAGGTTCGGTTTGAGGATCTCGCATTCTGCCCGTTCCAGGAACAGGCCCAACATCAAGTCGTAGGATCTTTGCCACCCTTCGTCCGACAGAATGGCGATGCCTGCTGCGAGGTAATTGGAGGCCGAGGCATAGGCGGTCGAAGCTTTCGCCTTCCGCCCTGCAACAAAATTGAGTTCGGCCGTGCGCACCTTCTCTGGCCACTCGGAAATGAGCGCCGAGCCCAGGTTAAGCTGGTTGACGAGGTCGTAGATCTTCTCCGCGATCCTCGCCTGCTCGGTCTCCGCGACAAGAAGACGTGCGATCCGCAAATGGAGTTCGGCGCGACCATCCGTCGGAATCAGCGCATAGGCGGCTTCCTGAACCCGATCATGGAAGAACCGGTAGCTTCCCTCCCGGGGGACCGCGGTGCCGGCGCGGACCGCGTCGCGAAAGCTTGCATGCATCGCTTTGTCGGATTCGCTGCGCAGCTTTGCTAAAGTCGCAAAGTCAGCGTGATTGCCCAGGCAGGCGAGCAGTTTCAACGCTTCCTGGGCCTCCGGAGCAAGACGGCGCAACCTGCCGATCATCAGGTCCACCGGATTGTCGCTGAACTTCTTGTCGCCGATAGCGTCCAAATTCCACGTCCACGACCGTGAGGACGGATCGAACTCGATCAGCCGTTCTTCGGCGAGGCTCGTGAGGAACTGTCCGGCGAAAAAGGGATTGCCGCGGCTTCTCTTGTGCACCAGTTCAGCGAAAGGCCGCATCTCGTCGGGCGCACGCCGCAAGGTGTCGCACAGCAGTTGGTTGACGTTGTCGACCGAGAGCGGGCCGAGAACGATCTGATCGACTTTCGCGCCGGCTCGGCGCAAGGCCTCCAGCTTGAGCATCAGCGGATGGGCCGGGTCGACCTCATTGTCGCGATATGCGCCGATGAGCAACAGGTGACGCGTGTCCGGATGGAGGAGGAGATATTCGATGAGCGTGAGCGTGGCCGGATCGAGCCATTGCAGGTCATCGACGAAAATGACGAGCGGGTGTTCCGCCCTCGCAAACACCCCGACGAACCGCTGGAACACGGTCTGAAACCGCAGTTCGGCATCGACCGGCGAGAGAACTGCTACGGTCGGCTGTGGGCCTATCAGTTGAGCGAGGTCGGGAATGAGGTCGGTCAGCAGGCGGCCCTGATGGCCGACGGCCTCCTTGATCGCATCTCGCCAGCGGGCGATGTCGTCCGCCTGACCGTTAAGCAGCTGTTGAATCAGTCCCTGAAACGCTTGAGCCAATGTCGAGTGGGGGGTGTCCCTGAGGCGCAGATCGAATTTTCCCGAAATGAAGATGCCGCGAGGCAGCACGATGACCTTGTGCAGCTCGTTGACTACCGACGACTTGCCGATGCCCGAGTAGCCAGAGACCAGAACGAGCTCCGAGCGGCCATGCATCACGACGCGATCGAAGGCGGCAAGCAGGGTGGCGATCTCGCCCTCGCGTCCGTAGAGCTTCTCCGGGATCATCAACCGCTCCGACGCGTCCTGCAGACCAAGCGGGAACGGCTCGATCCGGCCGACCGACTCCCAGGCGGTCAGGCACCTGCGCAGATCTGCCTCGACTCCCGCGGCGGTCTGGTAGCGCTCCTCGGCGGTCTTCGCGAGAAGCTTCATGACGATCATCGAAAGTGGGGCCGGCACCGCCCTTGCAAACTCGCCCAGCGGGACGGGCTCTCGCGCGATGTGACAGTGGATCAACTCGATCGGGTCAGCTGCGGTGAAGGGCAACGCGCCGGTCAACAACTCGTAAAGGGTGACACCCAGCGCGTAGAGATCACTGCGGGAGTCCACCGAGCGGTTCATCCTGCCGGTTTGTTCCGGCGCCATGTAGGCGAGCGTCCCCGCGATCACCTCTGGCGGGGCGGGGGCTTGGCGCTCGCGCGGCAGACGCGAGGCAATGCCGAACCCCGTCAGCCACACGCCGCCGCTTGCCGATTCCACCAGGATATTTGCCGGCTTGATGTCCTTATGGATGAGGCCATGCTCATGCACATGACCGAGCGCGCCCGCGAGCGGGATCGCGATGCGCAGGAAATGCGATACCTCCAGCGGCTGGCCAAGCAGCCGATCGAGCGGCGTACCGCCGGGATCCTCAAGCACCAGCGTCATACGGCCGTTATCGTGCGTAAGCGCGATGGGTCGCGCCGCCCAGTCGGCGTCAAGTTCGGACTTGAGCGCATATTCGTTTTCAAGCCGCTCGACGCAACCGGGCGAGCTTTCATCCGCGGCAACAAGCAGGATCGGCGCCAAGCCGCTGCCGGAGCCACGGTGGAGAGCGATGTCTCCCTCGCGCAGCGGCGAGAATACGTAGCCCGAGAACTCGTTCATAAAGGCCTCCCGGCAGGAGGACTACTTTAAGGCATTGATTAGGTTACGTTTGCTTTTGACTGTCAACCCAAAAGCAGGCACCCAAAATGCGATCGGTGCCATATTGTGGCTAGACGAGAACCTCGCGGGCCTCTTGCTTATAGAGCCGAGATGCTTGGGCAAGGAGGAATGTACCGACGAAGTGATCGAGAAATCAACTGACTTCCGGTGATGGCACTTTTGAGACATGCCGACCAGCTCTGAAATGTCTGCTATTTGGGCAAGAGCGGAAGGGATCGGCCTCCCGTCGAAACGTCGCGATTGACCCTGGCTGTGTGAAAACACCGTGCGATGGAAAACGAGGAGAATGATTTTCCTCGGACCGATAACAATCGACCGCGCTCAACAACTCGCGTGTCCCTAATCGCGACCCGGAGAAATATCTATTCTATCAAGTCCTCGGAGCGACGCGTTGTTACACAGCCAAGACCCGTTGCGGAAGTGGTCGGCTTTAGCACCGAGCGCCATAAACCTTCGTATCGTTCCGTGAACCCTTTGGATGCCAGACGATTTACCGACGTTCAATTGAGCGGCTGATCGCGATCGTCATAGGCTGCATGCGTTGGAAAAGCGCACAGGCTCATCAAGTGCGACGGTGAAAAAAGGATGATCGACGAACAGCGACGGTTAAGAGGAGACTGCAATGCCGAACTGCTTCGAAAGCCTTAGATCTGGCAGAGCCGCGCGATGCGCAGTTTGTGATGGCAAGTTTGGTCTCGTCCGACATAGATGAATTGCCTGACTACACAGAGAGTCCGGGATTGGGTGTGAGATGAAGAATCACTTTTGGCACGCAACACTTGCTGTATTCACTGTCATGCTGCCGACTTCTACAATCAGTCACGCTCGCGCCCACGATTATCAGCACCCTGAGTTGAACAGTTGGTATGAGAGCTTGCACAGTGGCAAAGGGCCCTGCTGCGATGGCAGTGATGCGAAGCGCGTTGATGACGCCGATTGGGAAGCTAAGGATGGTCACTATCGCGTACGCATTGATGGCGAGTGGGTTGATGTTCCGAACGACGCTGTCGTGGATGGACCGAACCGCGCTGGCCGTACGATGGTCTGGCCTTACTACCTAAATGGTCATCCGAAGGCGCGCTGCTTCATGCTGGGGAGCATGGGCTGATCGCGAGCGCAGGGCGATCAGGAGCTCCCACTAACTTTAACGTGCGCCGTTCATAGGTTGAGCTGCGCAACACAAGTGCGGTGCATGAGTCCGGTTGCGGCACTTTTCGGACATGGCGCGATGTCAGGCTTGAGTCCGTTATGCGCAGCAAAGCAGACATCGACTAAGCGAACCTATCCGCGCCCTTCCGCTTCAGCTTCACGTAGGCACCTGATGGATGAGTCTCAAACCAACCATTGGCAACCGCGCGATGCATCGCCGCGCCTTATGCGCCGACTTTGCCGCCCGCGCTCAGGAACGCATGGTTGATCGCACCGACCGATATCCGGCCTGCGTGATCGGCTTCAATCCCGGTGACAATTTCGAGCAGCTTCGCCAGTGCGGCTTCCGGGTTGGCGATAGGGCGATCTTCCTTGAATTTCATGTTCCGCGCTTCCGATCATATCGGGCGAGTGCCACTCGGCTATTTTCAGCGTATTGATGTGCACTCGCGATATCATCTTCGCTCAGCCCGGCAGGGGATCGGGCATCAGGGCCGTCAATTCCAGTCTTTCTCGCGCTCTCGCCGCACCGCTTCGCTCAGTGGGTTCTTCGAATTGAGCCATAGCTTTGATGGGCCGCTGCGATAGGCGCATCCAGCCGCTTTGAGACAATGCCCTCCAGCCCCAAGCGGCAGGCATGATCGAATACACTCGCGCCGTCATCGTGCTGCCAGATGCTCATTGAACCGGATGGCGTGACTTGCCTTGCCCAGCAACTTCGCCGGCCGTTGCTTGCGCTCGATCAGCGGCACGTCGCGCAGATCGTCGCCCTCATGCTCGATCAGCGAACAGTATGGCGTCGTGATCGCGAGGTCGGCTCCGCAGCGCGTTGAAATCCGATAGCCCGTCATCCCGGCAGATCACGGCCTCGCCATCGATCAGGAACGATGACGCCTTGCGGCGGCTGGCGGCTTCGACAATAGCCGGGAAGCGGTCGGCCCAGTCGTAACCGCCCTTCGTATAACAACGCACCCGCGACCCTTCGCGGCGCACCATCAGCCGAAAGCCGTCATGCTTGATTTCGTGGACCCACAAGGGACCGGACGGAGGCCGCGCCGCCTTCGACAGTCGGCACGGCTCGACAAACCCGGATGAACGCCGGGACGTGTTCTTACGCGATACCATGGCGGAAAGATAAGGCAGCGGACGGGAGGTTCAAGCACGCTTGTCGGCATCCGACGCAGGCGGCGGCAACGATGGCGTCGGGCCTGTGATCCATCGCCCGAGCGATCAGGCGCATCAGCGGCGGCGTTACGCCAGTGCGAACGCCATCCGCCCTATAAGATCACAGGCTCAAGACTACCAACCCTCGCTTGAATACCACATGCCCTTATAGAAGGCCTCCTTTGTCGCCAACATGGCCACTTGCACGAACGGATTATCCCCATTGGTTCGCACACCGCCCGAGACGCCATCCAACTCTTCGTCTGTCACAATGCGATTGTCCTTACTCTGAGTATTGCTGGTCATTGTATCCTCCCAATCCAAGCCAGCGCGGACGATCCGGCGGCTGATGGGCCACTGTGGTGCAACACTCTCGCCGCGACTGTGACCCGGATCACCGATAGGTACCTTGCCTCGACGGTGAATTGCGTTGGAGACGAGATCATCGAATGGCTGAAGCGTCGCGAGATGTCGGCTATCAGGGGTAGGCCCCGTGCCTTCTCGCTCCGTCGCTGGCTCTCATAGACCGGGTTTCCACAGCAGGGACGGCAATAGTATCCGCCAAGGCCTTTGAACAGTCGCGCAACCCGCGTTCCGCAGAGACAATGCATCTCAGACAAACTGCCGAAAAATCCCCCGCTGGGAACAAACGGTTTTCCCGATCTGTCCGAATTGGGATGTTCGCGCACACCGCAGTCGGGGAGCCGCCTAGCAGAAACTCCCTCTGTGTGACGTGCAGCACAGTGGCGCGCCATCCGCTCTGCAATAAAACGAGCACCGGCTGCGATGGTGCTGCCGGTCAAACCAGGAGAAAAGCAGATGACCAAAGTCAAGACTGAATCCGCCCCCATCAAGTTGGAGAATGAGGAAGTCCGTCCGTTGGATGATAACGAACTCGCCGCTGCAGCTGGTGGTTACCGTTTAGCTAACGAAACAGCTATTAAGTTTGCTGCGACGATTCGCAAAGGGGGAGATCCCGAAGAGGGTGGGGAGTAGCTACGATGGAGAAGACAATGGCCACACCTACCAGCAACACTCGCGTTGTCGAAGACAACGAACTCGATGCTGTTAGCGGCGGAATGAAATGGGATCATAACTACGTAAGCAAAGATGTCATCGACGTTCGAGGCGGCTCTGTTACGGTCTGGGGAGTGACCTTCGGCTTTGACGTAAATGGCAAGTTGAGCAGCGTCACTGGGGCGGGTAAGGACCGACCAATCTAGAGGAACGACAACACGACGCTATTGAGCGATGTCCGTTGTTGGGTGAACAGCGGAAAGCATCTGCTCGCAGCGAGCATTTCGCCTTTTGACCCTGAGCCGACTTCTTTCGCTGCACCTTTAGAGGGACAGCTCCATATGCGATTTCTATAACATTGCCTCCGTGACCATCTGGAAAACCTATGCGTGGAGTGGCAGGCATCAACCAGTGAAATGCGGGTGGCGTCAGTGATCGTTGCGCCGAGGCTCTACCGCAAATGTCACCCAAGAGCGCGCGAAACAATAGCAACAATCAAGCGCACAAGGGAGGTCTCCATGATGGACGTTCTTATGATTGGGATCGCGCTCGGCCTCTTCGCACTTGCGATTGCGTACGCCCATGCCATTGGAGAGAGATGAGGAGGTTGAGCCATGGTTTTTGATTATTCGCTCGCTGCGCTCGTGGCCCTCGGCCTGCTGGGCTATCTGATTTTCGCGCTGCTGCATCCCGAGCGGTTCTGAACGAACGTTCGGTCGGCATCTGTTGTCTCCTCACTGCTCGGAGCGTAGAAGTATGGCGCTAAAAATTGCGATCCTCGGCCCATTCCTACTTGCCGCAGCTCAATGGTTGACGGGCGATGGCGACAAGCGGTCGCGAGTTAGCGCGTGGCTTTTGTTGGGCGTTGGAGTGGTGGCGGCCACGCTCTATGCCATTCGTTCCTAAGCAGGCGCGTGTAAGGGCACCTCGGTTGGCCCGTCCTTCATTTCGAATGTCGCCTCTTGGCACTTTTCGAACATAGCCGGTCTGGCTGACGATGTCTGCTTTCAGGGGTAATACAGACATCCCATTTCAAGGGCGTCAGGACCGTTTTTGACCCAGATCGGACTCCGCCGCGCGGCAGCACAAACGCGGCAAGAAGCGCTCTCTCAACCTCAACGATAACTATCGATCATGCGGCCCCTCGCGATGTCCCCATTCTGCACTGCGCCATCTCGTATGACGTTTTTATGTATTGACATCCTCGCAAAATTTTTAATCGAGAGTCGCAAAGCGAACGGACAGCTGCCCTTTCGCCGGGACATAGTGGCATCCGGGCTGGATGGAAGCTCAAACAAAACTGATCGAACCCGGAAGCGGACAGCCTCCGCCTCCACCGCTTTCGTGACGCTAGCCAGCGTCGCGGGAAAAGATGTCGCTTGCAAAGAGGGATGATGCCGTGAGTGAAGCTGAAGTGAAAGCCGGACTGAACGGAACGAACGGTTTCGCGATGCCGTTGTTCGGATTCCCGAAGATCGCGTTGCCCAGCATGTTCGGCGAGCTTTCCGAGCAGGGCGTCGCCCGCGCAAAGGAAGCCTGCGAGAGGATCAAGGCCGCGTCGGAGGAGACGGCGGAGGCGTTGCGTGAGACCTATTCGAGCAATGCCAGGAGCACGACCGACTACGGGCTCAAGGTGATCGAGATCTCGAACGCCAATACCGCCTCCGCGATCGATTTCTTCGCCCATCTCTTGGGCAGCAAGTCGGTGACGGATGCCTTCAGCTTGTCGGCGACCCAGGCGCAAAAGGCTTTCGACACCGCATCCGCCCAGAGCAAGGACTTGTGGGAGCTTGCCCAGAAGCTTGCGGTCGAAACCGGCGAGCCGATCAGGAAGCGCGTCGCCAAGGTTCTCCACCAGGGCAACTAGAAGGCGGGCGCTCAATTCATATCCAGCGTTCGTTCAGGAGGGGGACCCGGCCGGTTGGAATAAGCCCCGCCACGAGCAAGCTACCCCAAGCTACCCGATGCTCGATCAAACAACAGGTGCGCGATGCCCCCCAAGTGGGCGCACCGACAAGAGGCGCAAATCCAACCGGCCGTTTTTTTTTGCTGCAAAACCAAATTCAGGGGAGGCTCACATGGGTATGGTCATGGTCAAATGTCCGCAAACCGGACACGCGATCCCCACCGGCATCAAGACCGATCGCGAGAGCTTTCGGCAGAGCCCGGTGTTTTTCGCGCGCACCCGTTGCCTGATCTGCCACACCGATCACAGCTGGTTCGCGCGCGATGCCTGGGTCGACGAGACGAGCGCCCCGGGCGCGGCGTCCCAGCGGGGGCTCCCTGGCCTGATCGTCCACACAGCTCATCGATGATCGCGATGGAGGAACACCATGGCGCACATGCATAATCTTCACTGAAATGTCTATCCACCTATGGGGTGATGCCTATGAGCCCTAATATCGACGACCGGCCAACCTGTTCGAAGTGCAGCGTCGAAATGTTGTGCGGCATCGCCGAACCAATAGGGCCGGGCTATGAGCTTCGCAATTTTGAGTGCCCGAGCTGCGGCGACAAATTGAAGTTGGTTGGCTACGCAGACCCAATTAAGGCGATGAGCAAGCCTGAATGACGACGGCTGCTACGCAGGCCGCGGTTGATGAATAAGGGGGACGAAGCGATCAAAAGGCTTGCCACTTCCGCTTTTGGCAGATTTTGTTGCAAAAGTCGAAAATCGAAAGACACAGAAAATCTCGCAAAAGCGGATTTTTAGACGCCTCTACCACTGCAGCACTCTGTAGCGTCGATACGAAGGGCCGTGATCGTTTTTGTGCGAAACGATGAGGTCCCTCACATCGCCGCGCGTAAGACGCATCAGCGGCTCTAAGAATTTTCGTTCGCCACCCGAAAAAGACTTTTGCAACAATATCGGCACGAAGCTGCCAATCCGGGATGCCCGCAATCCGGTCGCTACCGAGGGAAGACCGGACATGGCCCGAAAGTCCGATTCGGTAGCGATTGACCCACATTAGCAGACCAATATCCTCCTGTGACTTTTCCTGCTCTGAGCGCCCATTATTGGATGGTCCTCATCCGCGCCGGCTCTCAAAGTCGCGTCGCCAGTCGGCCGGCCTTTGACCAAAGGCCTGCTTGAAAAGCCTGCATAGATGTGCTTGATCTGAAAAGCCTACACTGAAGGCTATTTCGCTCAGTGATGCCGCACCGGTCATCATCAGGTGGCAGGCTCTCTCCAGGCGCTTTCTCATCAGGTGGGCATGCGGTGGTTCTCCGACCGCTCGTTTGAAGGACCGCGAGAAATGTGCTGCGCTTATCCGCGCTACGGCGCTGAGATCCCGTATGTGGATGGTGCAGTGCAGATTCTCGTCGATGAAAGCTTGAACCCGCGCTATCTGCCAGCCCGCCAACCCGCCCGCTTTCGACCCGTTAGCGCCTGAACGACGCGCGGTCTCCGATTGCAGGATGATTGACGCTTTGGCCAGCGACGCCTTCGCCGCCTCGCGGTCGCGCTCGAGCTCACGCATCGCTGTCTCAAGAAGGTCGACCACGTCGTTCGCCAGATAGACGAACTGCTGCAGGTCGGTTGGCGACGGAGTGTCGTTGAACTGGTCCGCAGTCGTTCCTCTGGTCCTTGTGACCTCAGCCTCCAATGCTGCCTTGAGCGACGTTGAAATGGCGGCAGCTAGATCTGCCATCCGTTTTCTCTAATGTTTCGTAATGAATGCTCGAGC
The DNA here is from genome assembly GCF_036924615.1 of Bradyrhizobium sp. AZCC 2289. Lineage (NCBI taxonomy): Bacteria > Pseudomonadati > Pseudomonadota > Alphaproteobacteria > Hyphomicrobiales > Nitrobacteraceae > Bradyrhizobium > Bradyrhizobium sp. AZCC 2289. The sequence continues at coordinate 4,826,927 of NZ_JAZHRY010000001.1, forward strand.
GAACGTTGTGTCCGCTCTCCCCAGAGCTTGTCGGCCGCAACACCGACTGCGCCAAGGCGATCGATCTCTCTGCGAATGTCGCTCATCAAGTCGCCGCTTGGCTCTCGCACTGTTCGACCCATTCAAAATTCGTCCGTTGACACGACTGAACTGTCCTAGAGAGACCAGCCATGCGCAGATACCGTGGAGCGAAGCTACAAATCCGTTGCATCGCTTCCTACTAAAAACGAATTTATGTTTGGTCTCTGATGGGTCGTCGGCACGGCAACTCATGTCGGCTCATGGCACAAAACGGACATGACGCGATGTCCGACTTGAGTCCGATATGCGCTCAAGAGCGGACATCGCAAAAAGGTGAAACCTTGTCACCGTTACAATTGTCTAAGCACGTCAAATCCAAGTTTCGCGCGATAAGAGGGGTTCGCTCAGCGCTTGGCTCCTCTGAGATGTGAGATCGTGCCACCTTTGCATGCTAACCACCAAGGAAGCGAAATTCTGCTCAAGGCGCGAAAGAAGAACGGTCGCACAGAAATTGAAGTCGGGGATATAAGTAATCAACAGCCTATCGACCCGCTTACTGAACCGGGGATTATTGAGGGCTTCGGTCCATAGCTCATTAGCTTTCGAAGCTGCCAACAGCCAATGGCCATAGAAGTATCGCCCCACACGGGACCTTCGATTAGGGCGCAATTGTCAGTCATCGTCTTTCTCCATGCCGCCAATTGATGAGGGTCGACTGCACAATCGGCAGGTTTGCGTTCTCAATTCGACTTGTTAGCTAGTCTAGCGCGACGACAGTAGCCACGAACTTGTTCTAAGAATCCGCAACGGTTGAAATCGCGGACCCTCAAAGGTGCCCAGCCCAACTCGCGCATCAACGTGGCAAGGTGCCGGTACGCACCGGCTGTACGTTCGCGCTGGGGTAATTCAAGCACGTCCAACAGGTGTTGCGTGGACACACGCTCGATGCCGTCGAAGTCGACTTTGCCGCGCAGCCGCTCCAGCCGTAGCCGCCACGGATCGGTGTCCTGTGGCACGGCTTCAGCTTCGGCGGCCCTGAGTTTCGCTAGGAATGACATGCTTATTCCTTTCCGGACTGGTCACGAATTGCAGCTTAGGCAATCGTGCCACTGATCGGTATCCAGCACATACAGTCTGCCTCATCGCGGGGGGCGGGATGACAATATTTGACGAGCGCCATCGCGTGTTTGCTGTCGCGAAAGACAATTGGAGTTGGTCCTTGCCTGAAGGCCAGCACCTCATGGGTGGCTCTGGGCTGCTGCCACATGAGTTGGCGCTCAATATACCAAAGTGTCTTTGAGCCAATCCCTGTTTCGACGACCGGGTGGACCCAAAGGAAATGACCGTCTGCAAGCGTTTGAACTGAACCGTTGTTCCCGGAGTTTACCCATTTCCTGGACCGCCGCGTGCGGGAGCGGAAAGTCATAGGATCAGCCAGCCAGAGGAGTTCATGATTGCCAACTGCAACATATTTAGCGGACGGCACAAACGTGTCCGCTAGGTGCACCTGGTTGCGATCGATGAACTCCTCGACGAAGTCTTTGTGCTCGAGGCGGAAGATCCATTGCTCAAGAGCGTGATCGGATGTCATACCTGCCCCCCGTCTGGCATCGGCAATGCCGCTGGTTGATCTAGTTGGCGTGATGTTTGGGGGACATCCGTCTAGTTCGGTCTATGTCCAACAGCTTAAGAATGTACAAATAATCTCGGGCACTCGGTGACAGAAAAAGGTGTAACGGTTGCGCCGAACAAGAGCGAACATCGGCGACCGTGTCACACTCCCTGCACTCGACTGGGGCTATGGCAGCCATCAATCTCGCCACCGACGGGGGCTTCATCAGCCACGCACGCGGGTAGAGCCCAGTGACAAGATGCGTGTTGAGAAGTCTACAAGGTTGGGGACGAGCATCTGGACTGTATGACCCTGTCACCTTCGAGAGAGCGGCCTAGCAGCCGGGGTGCTCCACCCGCCCCCAACTTGCTCGTGCAAATTGGCTGTTTTCCAAACAGAAGAGCGGGTAGAGCAGGTAGAGCAGGGAGATTTAGAAAACTGTGTGGGTGGATAATACGTGGTGTATAGTCGCCCTGCCGTTCCGTTATGGCGTCCTGTCGCGGCGTCGCGGCGAACCGTCAACAAACCCATGCTCTAGCCGCTCTTCCTGCACTTGAATAAAGAAAACAAGAAGTAAGGCGGTGTGCGAGTTTAACGAGCGCCCCGCAAAACGACAGCGAAACGCGCTTCAGTGAGAAGGTAGTCTGGCGCGCGGGTGGAAATGGCGTCACGATACGGCCCGATCCCCGGCGATGGCGCGATCGATTGGCATCGATCAATCCTGAATCTCAACGAATTTGGCACGCTCGAATTGGTGGGCAGGCATAGCCGCGCCGGCGCGACGGGCGCCATACCTGTTCGGCTAGGCTATTGCATCTAGTGGTGGAGGGGGCACGTTTGGACGCTTATTAACATCTCCAACCGCTTCTGCGCCGTACGCTTTTCAATATGCGCCAGGATCGGCCTCAAACGTACTCGCAGGTCCAGCGAGCTTTGTATTCCTTTCGCTTGCGGTCGATATACCTGTTTGCCTCTTCCAAAGACTCGAACTCCAGGTCGCGGTCTTCGTCGTCGTCGCCGCCGGGTTCGAACATGTAGCCGGACTCGTTGTGGGACCATACCTTGATCGCTTCGATGACCATCCGCCGGTTCGGATCAATTCTGGTGCGCGTCCCTGATCGTGCGGTTTAGGGCTGCCGGACATTTGGAGATGTGCTGGCACCTTTACACATGGGGCGACCAGGTCGAGGTGCTGGCTCCGAAAGCCCTCCGCAAAATGGTCCACCCGTATAGGCGGTCTGATTTCGCCGCGCTCCCATGAAAGCGCGGGAAAGCCCTGAGTTTGATCTCAAACACATGCCTAGCTGTAGGCCCACAACCCTAAGACGAATCGTACCCGAGTCGGTAGACTGACGCTGCGAATCGGCACCGGAGGTTTTTTTCAATCCGTGACCGATCTATAAAGTAGGGAGGCGCTGCGTCTCCGCCGAATGGGACGTCATGGCCGAAGACCTCTATCATCCCGATCATGTTGACCGCCAGCTGGTTCGGCTCGATGGTATGCTGAACGAGGCCGAATTGTTTGCGACCGTCAGCGCGACCGGTCCTCCAGCCGTTCCTCCGGAGGTACTTGTCAGGCTCCTCCGTAGGTGCAGCGTCGAGACGAATCCGGCGCTGGAAAGAGTCGTGCTCGTTGCTCTTCTGGGGCGGGTGAGCCGCTGGGTGGAACGCCGATATTCCGGGGTTTCCGTAGCGGACCAGGAGGATTTGACCCAGGATTTGATGCTGAGCGTGACGAGGGCGATCGCCCGGCAAGCGGGAATCGACTGGTGGGAGATAAGGTTTTTCTACAACCTGACGAATGCCGCGGCTGACCTGTACCAACGCCTGTTCGACAAGGGCCTCAAGACTGCTACCGCGGACATCGGCGATCAGGCGGACGAACTGGACGATGGCGGCCGATTGGCGACGGCGATGATTGACAAGGAAATCCTTCACGCTCGGCTCGCGGAGATTCTGGACAAGGACGAACTTGAGCTGTTCTACCCTTTCTTTCTGGGCAGCGTTCCCATCAGCAGCGCGAAAGCAACGATCGACCTCGTCCGTTTGTTCAACATTCCGGCCGGAACGCTGCGGGAGAAGAAGACCGCCATCAAGCGAAAGCTAGAGGCGGCATTGGATAAGGAATTTCTGTGATGAACGCTGATGATATCGATCCGCGAACCCTGGCTGATAGCATTTTCGAAGCCGGTTCGAACCGGGATGAAGTCGGCGCTGCGCTCGAAATGTTGGGCGACCGCAAATCCGAATTTCTGAGCCGGCTCGCAGCGCGGGCCGCTCTGCGTGACGCTGCGGGCATTGCTTCGGAGAGGGGAACGGACGATGGCCATGGGGCTGCATCGGCCTCGCTGATTGCGCGCGTCCAGGCTGATTATGAAGCTGAAAGAGGCCGCGCGCCGCCGTCACGTCCGAAAGACCTTTCGCGGCTACCTACGTGGATCGCCGCCAAATCCGCCTTCGGCAACGACGTTTCCTTCATCATCAAGCTTGCGGGACGTCACGTGACGCCGCCCTCTGCCCGATTTCTGCGCTACGCAGCTGACGCGCTTGGCGTCGCGTTCGCGCAGGTCCGAGACCACTTCTCGGAAGGTTTGCCGCGCGGCGTGGTCGGCGCCGAACACAAGGCTTCCGGCAAGCCGGCGAACGATGGGATCGAGGATTTTGCGGGGGCTGTACGGGGCGCCAATATTCCTGAGGATATTCGTGCTCGTTGGCTTTCGGAGTAGCTGAGCATGGATGCGTTCGGGCTCTCTCGGATCCAGGCCAGGGCGATGCGCGCGCTTGTCCCTGCAGGGATAGCTTCGGGACTCAAAGCGGTGGAGCACGCGTTTGCCGCCGGGGGTTTTCAGATACTGGAAGAAAGCATCGAAGGCTCGATCCTCGGTGGATGCTTCGCGAAACTTTATCGTGAAGCATCTGCTGTCTATGTAGTGAAGGACGCCTCGCCGGCCGACAAGGCGCTACACTTGGCGCATGAGCTCGGGCATCTCGATTTGCACAAGCCTAACGAGGAATGCGAGCTCCACAACACCGACTTGCGCCCCGCAGGATCGAGGGCGCTTTCCAGGGTCGAGGCATACGGGCCGCGTGAGCGCCGCGAGCTGCAGGCGAACGTCTACGGCCGAGAATTTCTCCTTCCACGCGATCTGGCCCGGAGGCTTTTCCTTGAAGAGCGACGTTCGGCTTCCGCGATCGCGGATCTTCTCGTCCTTCCGCTGCAGATGGTCCGCCAGCAACTCTTCGACGCGCTCCTGCAAAGCCCCGTGGAGCCGCCAGCGGTGAAGGCGCGGGGCGAACCGGTGAAGCTCGACGTTAGCCAGGCGAAGGCAGTCGAGCATGAGGGACGTGCCCTACTGGTCGAGGCCGGCCCGGGCTCGGGCAAGACCAAGACGTTGGTCGCCCGCATCAACTGGCTTTTGGCGAAGGTCCATCCTTCGCACATACTTGCGCTGACTTTCTCCAACAAGGCGGCGGCCGAACTCGCTTCAAGAGTTGTAGAAGACCGGGGAGGCGACGTAGTAGAAGTCTGGACCGGCACCTTCCATGCCTTCGGGCTGGAGATCATGCGCCGGCACTACGACCGCCTAGGGTTGGATCCGAAGATCCGATTGGTCTCCCCCTCGCAGGCTGTCGAGATGTTGGAGGAGCATCTCCCATTGTTGGGGCTCGACCATTTCCACGACCTCAGCAATCCCGGCGCGAAGCTCAAGGAGATCCTTAAGCCGATAAGCAGGGCGAAGGACGAACTCATAGGGCCGCAAGAATTCCGGCGACTGGCGGTACTTGGATTGAATAGGGCGCACGCCGAATACGATGCTCTTCGCAAGAAGACCAAAGCCGCCATGAAGCCCGTCGAGGTCGCCGAGAAGACGCTCGAGGCGGCGGCAGTCTACGAATTCTACGACAAGATGCTCAGAGAGCGGAAGCTCGTCGATTTTGCCGACCTCGTGATGATGCCCACACTGCTGATGCGGAGCGATCCCGAGGTGTTGGCCGAACTGCGCTCGCGCCACCGTGAGATACTTGTCGACGAATACCAGGACGTGAACCGTGCCAGCGCCGAAATGCTCAAGCTGCTTTGGGGCGACGCGGGCCGCATCTGGGTCGTGGGAGACGCCCGGCAAAGCATCTACCGCTTCCGCGGCGCTTCCGCCCTCAACATGGAGCGCTTCGAAAGCGACTTCCCTGGCGGCACACGCCGTCCTCTCCAGTTTAATTACCGCTCCACCGAGCATGTGACCGCGCTCTGCCGGACCTTCGCCAAGGTCACGGACGACCTTCGGCGCGCCGCGGGTGTCGAAGAGGGCAAGACTCTGCCATATCTGGCCGAAGCTAAGCGCGAGGAAGTCGGCAGCCGGTGCAGGGTTCTCGTCGGCCTGGACGACGATTGCGAAGCGGATTTGGTCGAAGGCGAGATACGGAGATTGTGTGGCGCCGGCGTGAGTTTCGGGCGTCAGACGGTGCTGGCGCGGACAAACACCCGTCTGGACACTCTCGCCGCGCGTCTCGCCCGGCACGGCATCCCGGTCCTGCATCTTGGTAGCTTCTTCGAGCGGAACGAGGTCCGGGACATCCTGTCGATCCTCGCCATTGTAGCCGAGCCGAACGGGGCTGCGTTGTCGCGCGTCGCGGCGTTCCGAGGAATCGACGTCGTTGGAGCCGACGTCGCCCGCGCGGTCGGGCACGCCCGCGAGCTCGGGCGGGCGCTTGCCGAGACCATGCCCGATGCGGCCGACGTCGCGGGGCTGTCGGTTGGCGGCCGCATCGGGCTCGTGAAGCTGGGCATCAGCTTGAAGAATCTGCGGCCGTGGACGCCCGCATTCGAGGTGGCTGCCACGTGGCTACTCGACCGCAGCGATTACCTGCGTCACCTTGCCGGGGACTACGGCATCGATGCGGACATGAGCCGCTCGGCTGTAAGGCAGCTTGTGGAATTCCTCGACCAGGTCGAGCCCGACGGAATGCCGCTCATGGCGAAGGCGGCGCTTCGCAGGGTCCGCACAGTCATGTTGCTCGCCGACGATCGTGACTTGCGCGAGCCCGATCTTGGGCCGGAAGTCGACGCAGTCCGGCTGATGACCGTGCACGCAGCGAAGGGCTTGCAGTTCGGCGCGGTGCATCTGGTCGGTCTGCACTACAAGGGATTTCCGAAAAGCCCGGCCGCAGACCAGTGCCAGGTGCCGCCGGGAATCGGCGACGGTCGGGACCATGCGACGGCGCAAGCGGAGGAAGAACGGTGCTGCTTCTTCGTCGCGATCTCGAGGGCGGAGGACCACCTGCGCCTCTACCATACCTGCAGAGCGCAGAAGCAGGCGCGCGAGCCGTCGCCGTTCATCGCCGAACTCGGATCCTTCGAGATCGAGACGCTCGATGTTCCGAGCCGCACGTTCTTGGGGCCGTCGTTCGGCGTGGATCCGTTCGAGCTCGACTCAATCACATTCCACGACATACGCGACTTCGAGAAATGTCCTCTACGCGTGGCGTACCGGCATCAGCTCGCCATCCGAAGCCGGCGCCATGAGAGCCCCCATTTGATGACCGGCGGCGTCATCTACGAGTTGATCGACAGGGCTTCCGAACTCGCGGACGCGGGGCCGGCGTTGGAAAAAACATTGCTCGCTGCGTTCGCCCGTGCGTGGGCTGATCGCGGGCCGTCGCCGGACCATCCGCTGGCCGCGGACTACGAGCGGGTCGGACGACGCAGCCTTTCCGGCCTGCACAACCTGATCGAGGCCCATGCCGGATCCGGCAACGCTCCTGTCCGCCTCCCCATCCGGGGCGGCCACGTGCTCGCGCCTCCGCCGATATTCTCCACCGATCCGGCCAAAGGGCGCATGGCGCGCATGGTGATGTCCGGCAAAAGGGACACGGCGAACGCCAGGGCATTGACGGCGGGTCTGTTTCTTGCGGCCGCCAGGGTCGCCGCTGGAAGGCCTGTCGCCGCCGAAATCGCCCATCTAGCCGATGGCGGCACCGTGCCCATCTTGCGGACGGATTCCGAAATGGCGGGCGATCTGGAACAGGCGGCGTCGATCTTGGACGCGATCCGCGCCGGTCGGCTCGAACCGAAGCCGCAGCTCCAGACCTGCATGCGGTGCGGGCACTTCGTTTCATGTCCGGGCACGGGCGCTCGACCCGCGATCTGAATCCGATCGGGGGCCGGACATTCAAGTCCGGAGGTTTTTTCGGCGTGGCGCCGATGGACTCCATGAACGGCCATCAGGGCCGTGAACGGAGCGCCAAAATGACTACTCACATCGACATCTTCATCCGCCGGGAGGACGAACGCGATCCTTCGCGCCATCAGGTCCATGAGGGCATCACCGTGGAGGCCCTCAAGATCCATCTCGCCGGCGGCGGCGAGGTGGTCGGCATCTTCCTCTTCGATGAGGACAGCGACGAGCCGCTGCACGACGGACACGAGATCCGGGGTCACGGCGACGTTCACGGTTCGCGGATCCTGCATCACAGCCGTTGCCGCCACGTCCACGTCGTCGTGCGCTACGCCGGACGGCCCGCCGAGCGTTCGTTCGGTCCGGGCTCGACGCTCGCCCGCATCAAGGATTGGGCGGAACGCGAGTTCGGGATCGGAGCTGTTGATGCTGCGGAGCTGTCGCTCCAGCTGTCGGGCACCACGGACCGTCCCGACGAGACGGTCCATGTCGGCTCCTTGGCGAAGTGCCCCGATTGCCGGGTAGTCTTCGACCTCCTGCCGACGATCCGCGTGAACGGGGGCATCTGATGACCCCCGATCTCGCCCAACTGGAGCGCGACGTCGCGGCGGCCCCCTTCCTAGAGGGGGTTGCCCGCCGGCGTTGGCGTCTGATCACCGTCGCTTGGCCGTTCGCGATCTTCGGCGTCACGGCGAAGGATATGCGCGAATTCGCGCTCCGCCTGGAGTGCAGCGGATATCCCACCCAGCCTCCGACCGGCGGGCTGTGGGACGTGGCCCAGAATGCGATCCTGGTGCCGCAATCCTGGCCGCGGGGGGACGAAGTCTTCCTCGGTACGTTCCGGACTGACTGGCACTCCGGGTCAGCGCTGTACTTTCCGTTGGACCGGCTGTCCCGGGTGGGACATCCGGACTGGGCCAGCACGCACCCGCATCTGACATGGGAGCCGGCGAGAGGGGTCGTCCAGTACCTCACCGAGGTCCACCGCCACTTGAATTCGCGAGGCTACCATGGCGCAGCATGAATCCTCGGTCGTCACTTGCTCCTTGGCGCTCTGGTGGAAATTGTTCCGCGAACTGCGGCGTCGCAGCGCCGGGGTGCGTGAGAGCGGGGCATTTCTTCTCGGCGTGAGGCAGGGCGACACCGCGAAGGTGAGATCGCTTGTTTTCTACGACGACGTCGATTCGGGTGCTCTGTCGACCGGCATCGTCCGCCTCTCAGGGCACTCCATGAACGAGGTGTGGCAGATCTGCGCCGACAAAGGCCAAATCGTCCTCGCCGACATCCACACCCATCCGGCGGGTGCCAGCCAGAGCCGCTCCGATCAGGACCATCCGATGGTTGCCATGCGAGGCCACCTGGCCCTCATTGCCCCCCGCTTTGCGGACAGTGCGTTCGATCTCGCAGGGATCGGCGTTTACGACTACCTTGGCGCAAAGCGCTGGGACATCCTCTCGCCGCCGCGGTTCGGATGGTTCTGCGTCCAGATCCGAGGTGCTTAATGTACGGGCCAGACCTGGACACGATAAGGGACTCGCTGAGCCGAATCGCCAAGATCGACATCGATAGCGGCGCCGCGCCTGACATCGAGACGGCCGTCGGCCGACTGCTGCTCCATAGACTGGCTGTCGTCGTGGGGCCGGAGGTCGCCGCAAGCGCGCCCCATCAGGCTGCGCTTCTTACCGTCGTGAACATCGCCCGACGATACGCGCTCGGAGGCGTCTTCGTGTCGGGCAATGTGGACGTGCCGCTGCTCGTCTTGGGCGGTGACGGCAATTCGCTGGCGGGAGAAATCGAGGCGCAGGGCGGAAGGCTTTCCGGACATGACGCGTCGCTTCCCGGCGTCGTGATCGGGACGCCCGATGTCCTTCCCGCCAAGGGGGTCGCGGTGACTTTCGAAGGTTGGCGCGGCGGCGTGGTGAGGCTGGGCGCAACCAGATTGTCCGAACGGACCACGGTGGTCCCGGCGGCGGTGCTTGCGGGTGCGCTGGCAGCAGGGGAGGCGTTCGCCATGATCCGCGGAGAGGCCGAGGCTGGCCATCGGTCCGTCGGGCTCTCGCTCTGGAGGCCTGACCGCGCCTACGATTGGCTCCGGTCCGGGAGCGACGGACCGCCGCTCGAGGCCCTTCCCGATCACCTTTGGATCCTCGGACTAGGCCACCTCGGCCAGGCCTTCCTGTGGGCACTGATGTTGTGTCCGCATCGGGACAGATCGGGCGTGCGGCTCGTCCTGCAGGACATCGACGTGGTGACCGGTTCGACCGACAGCACGTCGATCCTGACGCAGAAGGGAATGCTGGGCATGAAGAAGTCGCGTGCAGTCGCCGGCGTGCTGGAGCGTCACGGATTCAGTACGACGCTGATCGAGCGCCCGTTCGATGGCGCCTTCCGGCGCAGGGAGGCTGACGATCCTGCCGTGCTCGTCTGCGGGGTGGACAACGTGCTGGCTCGCTCGCAGATCGAGGATCCTGGCTTTCCGATGGTAGTGGAGGCCGGTATCGGAGATAACGCTCAGGACTTCCGGTCTCTGCGTGTCCATACTTTTCCCGCATCGAAGGCGGCGGCCAAACTGTGGCTTCCCGGCAGCCCCAGAGAAGATAAGGCCAACATTGGGCGTCCCGGCTATCGCCGGCTCTCGGAAGCGGGGGGCGACGTCTGCGGGCTGACGCGCCTGGCGGAGACCGCGGTCGGCGCTCCGTTCGTCGGCACCGTCGCAGGCTGCCTGATGTTGGCCCAGGTGCTTCGCCTCCTTTCGGGCGACGAAGCCGATGCTCTTGTCGATCTCGACCTCCGGGCAGTTCGGTCGAGGCGAGCCGTGCGGAACGAAGTGATGCGGACGTTCAATCCAGGCTTTCAGGCCCTAAGTGGCTAGTCCGAGCAGATCGCCCGTCTGCTCAAGGAACGGCGCTTTGCAAAGGGCGAGACCGTCATCATGGAGGGGTCGGGCGGCGCCGCCTTCTTCATCATCTCCTCTGGAGAGGCTAAGGTTTCGAGCAAAGGCGTCAACCTCGCTACCCTCGGCCCGGGTGAGTACTTCGGCGAGGTCGCCTTGATCGACGGCGGGCCCCGTTCGGCCACAGTAGACGTAGGGATCTGCCGAAGTGCGGTACCAGCCGCCCTTTTTTGGGACGCTACCCTTTCCGTGAACAGCGGTTGTCACGTTGGACAATGTCGTCGCAACAAAGTTTTCAGATCCATGGGATTCCATCAAATGCGATTGCGTGACCACGCCACGAATGGCGAAATCATCAAGCATAGAGATCATTTTCTTTGCAGGTCACTCGTCCCTCCGCATGCGAGCTGAATTACAAAACCTGTCATCGCACTTGGCTTGTTGTGGTTGACGAAAACATGCAGCGCCGCCCGGCGCGAGGTGAGGTGAATGCTCATCGATGGCCCTTCGCCGCTCACCCCGCTCTGTCTCGCCTCACGCTTCGCATGCTGCTCGCCGACTCTGCCCCTCCAGCGGACCGGAAGCAGGCTCAATGCTCGACATCCCTTCCCAGCCAAGGCTCCCACACGGATTGGACATCGTGCGCATCGCCAAGAGACGGCAAGAGATCAATGCCAAGTCCCGCTTCATCGATCGCAGGCCTAGAGTTGCTGACCTATGAAAGGTAGGATCACGGAATGCGGGTTGACGGACGGCAGCCCGCAAGCATTTTCAATCAGGGGTTCCAGCCATTTACCGCAACGATTTCCGGACGCTGCAGCTTTTCACCGCCGCTTGTGAGTTGAGCAGCATCTCGCGCGCGGCGGAGCGGCTTGGCATGGCTTCTTCCGCGGCAAGCCGGCGAATTCAGCTCCTTGAGCATGACGCGGGCACGCCATTGCTCGAACGCAGACCTCACGGAGTACTGCCCACAGCGGCCGGCCAGACATTCCTGCGTTTTGCCCGCGATATCCTTCATTTGCTGGACAGAGCCGATCACTTGCTCACCGGCCACGAAGCCGGCACCCGGGGCTATGTTCGGGTTGCATCGTCGAGTTCGGTCCTGCTTGCGCGCCTTGCATCCGATTTGTCGAAGTTCGCGGAAATGCATCCCGATATCGAGATTGATCTGGAAGAACGAGGTACCGAGGGAACGCTTGAAATGGTTCGCAACAAGGAGGCCGATATCGGCTTGTTTGTCGGTGTCACGGAAGCCCATTCGCTTGTTACATTTCCGTTTGGTGGTGATCGCCTCATCCTTGCGGTGCCTCAGACCCACAGCCTCGCGAAGCACGATCGCATTCGCTTTCAGGAGTTCGTTGGCGAGGATTTCGTGACGCTAGGTCACGGTACGGCGGTTCGGAAGATCCTGCTCGAGCAGGCAGGCCTGCTTGGCGCCACGGTGCATGTTCGCGTTCAGGTCAACAGTTTTGAGGTTATGGCTTTGATGGCGAGCAAGGGTTTGGGGATCGGAATGCTACCGGAGGCGGCACTTGTGCCGCTCGTCAACTCATACGGCCTAAAAGGAATTGAAATTGACGAGCCGTGGGCTTGCCGAAAGTTCTTGCTGTGCGTGCGCTCCGTGCCTGACTTGGAGCCACCCGCGAAGAAATTGATGACTTTTCTGCTCAACAAGTAACCAATTCGAGAAACTCGAAAGCAGGCTTGTCCTAATTCGCCTTTATCGATGCCGCTAGGAGTGAGACCGTCATAAAGACGGTTTCGGCGGTGTTATAATGCCTTCAAATAGTTGCCATAGCTGGTTCCGATTGCCCAAGGAAGTTCGACCGCGGGAACTTCGCCGTTGCCGGGCCGCCGTGGTGTCGATCGGAGCCGAGCTCAATGCAATCACCGACGTTTGTGAAGACCACGTCGGTGATGAGGACGAAAATGTCGCTCACCTCCCGCTGAGAGGTATGCCGTACGTCGCAAAAGACGTGTTTGATCGCATCGCAAGGCGCGGCCAATGGGGCGGTGCACGATCCCCAGGTCCCGCGAACGCAGACGCAGCTATTTTGCGTCTTCTCGATGCCGCTGGAGCGCGTCAGGTCGCAGTCTCCAGCATGACGACCCTTGCCTATGAGCCGTCCGGCCACAATGCCTACCTCGGTCGGACCATGAACCCTTGGCACCCCGATGCCATCAGTGGCGGTTCATCCAGCGGCTCTGCCGCCTTGGTCGCGGCTCGATGCGCATATCTCGGTATCGGCTCTGATACCGGCGGCTCGATCCGGATTCCGGCGGCGTGCTGTGGCGTGGTCGGGCTCAAGCCCGGACACGGAAAGCTCGTAACGGACGGAGCAATGCCGCTCGCACCGAGCCTTGATGTCATCGGCTTCATAACGCGGCGGGCCGAAGATCTCATCCGCGTTTGGGAAGTCGCCTCCCCGAGCAGCGATGCTGGCATGACGATTTCATCGGTGGCCGTCTACTCAGAACTGCTTGAATCGTCATCGTCGGTCTGCGCGGCCATACGGGCGGCACTCCGGACACTGAGAAATCTCGGCATAAGCGAGCGAGAAGTTTCTGACGTTCGAGCTATCACGCAGGCCGACCGAGATGCATTGACGATCATGCAAGTCGAGGCCGCGCGGATACATGACGACACGTCGCTGAGCGGCGGCGACCCGGCACTTTCGAGACGTATCGCCAAGGGAAGAGAGATATCCGACGCAGAGATGGACGCCGCGTTGGGCCGTCGGAACGATCTGCTGACAGCCGTTCTTTCGAGCTGGCAAGGGTGCGGTGCGGCGATTCTGCCGGTGATGGCGATGCCGCCTCCCGACGCGACTGAAGTCGATCCTCAGTCCGCTCAGTTCAGGGCGAGAACCCTGTATGAGCTAAGTGGTCTGACGCGGTTCGTAAATGCACTTGGGCTGCCTGCGATCGCCGTCCCGATCGGATTCGATGAACGGGGCGTCCCGCAGTCGATGCAGATCGTGGGGCGGCCGGATTCGGAATTCGCGCTCCTGAGGCTCGCGCATCTCTATCAATCAAATACGAAATGGTTGCAGCAGGCGCCGGCGATCTGCGCTGCGACCGACCTTGGAGAATCTGCTTGAATACGAACCACTCATCGTCCGCTCTCAGTCATCTCCGGATAATCGATCTCACTCGCGTGCGAGCCGGACCGACCTGCTGCCGCATCTTTGCCGATTTCGGAGCGGACGTGATCCGGGTCGAGGCAACTGCTGGAGCCGACCCCAATTCGACCGTCCTGGGATCACGACTTGCGGCCGACAGCCAGAACCTGCACCGGAACAAGAGATCGATCACGTTGAACTTGAAGTCGCCGCGCGGCCTCAAGGCGCTGATGGATCTCGTCAAGACGGCAGACATCGTCGTTGAGAATTTCCGGCCCGACGTAAAGGAGCGGCTCGGTTTCTCGTACGATGAACTCGCCAAGGTCAATCCGCGGATCATTCTCGCTTCGATTTCGGGATTCGGACAGACCGGCCCTTACGCCAAGCGTGCCGGCTTCGATCAAATCGCGCAGGGAATGGGCGGCCTGATGAGCGTCACCGGCGAACTCGACGGCGGTCCGATGAGAGCAGGCATCGCCGTCGCAGATTCATCCGCCGGGAATTACGCAGCCATTGGCATATTGGTTGCTTTGGCCGAACGTGAGCGAAGCGGTCAGGGACAATGGGTTCAGACCTCGCTTTTGCAAGCGATGATCGCCATGACCGACTTCCAGGCTGCAAGCTATTTGGTGGAGGGACGCGTTCCACGATCGGCAGGGAACGATCACCCTTACTCAACTCCGATGGGCGTCCTGGCTACTTCCGACGGGCATATCAACATCGGCGTGGGCGGTGAAGGTCAATGGGCCGGATTCTGTCGTGCCATCGAGCGCCCCGACCTTCAGAGCCATCCGCATTTCTCCGTGCAGGAGCTGCGATTCAAGCACCGCACCGAACTGATGGGGGAGCTGGCTGCGGTTTTCCGTCTTCGGACCTCCGAACAGTGGATCGAAATATTGACCGTGGAGAACGTGCCCGCCGGCTCCATCAACGACATGGAGCAGGTATTCAAGGACCCGCAGGTGGAACATCTGGCGATCGCCGCGCCGTTGCAGCATACCGAGCTGGGACCGATCCGGCTGGTCGCCACGCCGTTGACGTTGTCGCGCACATCCCCATCGGTCCGGTCTCAAGCGCCGGCCATGGGCGAGCACACGAACGCAATCCTTCGCGAAATCGGCATTGCCGAGACCGAGATCAGTTCCATGAGAAAAGCTCAGGAGATCTGAATGTTGGGTCGAGCAGGATATTGGGGGCACGGATGACGACGACGAATTTACGGGGAATTCTGCTGGTTCTGCCGGCCACGGTCTGGCTCCTTGTCTTCTCGGTAGCTCCCGTCGTCCTGCTGATCATGATGTCCTTCTGGACATCAAGTATCTTCGGAACAACAACGGATCTCACTCTCGACAATTACCGGGTCATTCTGGACGACCCGATCTACTTCAAGGTGCTGTTTCAGACGATACGCATTTCGGCGAGCGTAACGCTGATCTCCCTGATCGTCTCCTATCCGATGGCATACTTCATTGCGACGCGGCCATCAGCCACCAAGGCCATTTTCCTGGTTCTCCTTTTTCTGCCGTTCTGGTCGAGCTACGTCGTTCGTACTTTCGTCTGGCTCCCGATGCTGGGGCGGTCGGGCCTGGTGAACTCGATTCTGATGAAGCTTGGCATCATCAATGCGCCGCTAGACTGGCTCCTCTACAACGAAGGTGCGACCCACATCGCACTCGTCTACGTCTACACGCTCTTTATGACGCTGCCGATCTACTTGTCGCTGGACAAACTCGATCCGAAGCTGATTGAAGCTGCTGCCGATCTTGGCGCGGGGCCATGGCGCACGTTTCGTCGCGTTATTCTGCCTCTGTCCATGCCGGGAGTACTGTCCGGCTGCGTCATGGTCTTCCTTCTCGCCTGCGGCGCTTATGTCACCCCTCAGATGCTTGGCGGGACATCGGGCATCATGTTCGGCAACATCATCGCCCCTCAATACACCGTTACGAACAATTGGGCCTTGGGGTGCGCCTTGTCTGTTGTCCTCATACTCGTGGTGTCCCTCTGCCTCATGATCTTCGGCAGGAAAGTTCGTCTCAATGACGTCTTCATCGGAGGTTGACATGAGTTCGATTCCATTTTCCGAAAATACGACGAAGACTTCTTCCTTCTCGCTCCGTCGTACGGCGTTGTTGGTCTACGCAGCGGCGTTCTACGCCTTCCTGTACGTCCCCATACTGCTCCTCGTGGCTCTTTCCTTCAACGACTCGCAAATAACCGGCTTGCCGTTCAAAGCACTCACCCTGCGCTGGTACGTTCAGGTCTTCAATTCTACCGAAATGCTGCTTGCGATCGGAAGCAGCGTCGCCCTCGGAATCCTGAGCGCCTTGATTGCTACGACGCTCGCTCTGCTGCTGGCTCTCGGCTTCCGGTACGAATTCCCGCTCAAAGGCCTCCTGATGAAAATCATCCTGATGCCTGTACTCATTCCGGGAATCGTCGGCGGCGTGATCTATCTCATATTCTTCGGCTACGGACAGATTCCATTTGGCCTATGGACGACGGCGTTGCCGGTTCACATCACCTGGGTGCTGCCGTTCGCGTTTCTAACCTTGTTTCCGCGGATGCATGGGCTTGACCGAAGTCTGGAAGAAGCTGCAGCAGATCTTGGCGCTCGACCCTCGACCGTGTTCTTTCGGATCATCCTTCCGATCATCAAGCCCGGCGTGGTGGCCACGACAATGTTCGCCTTCACGTTGTCGTTTGACGAGTTTATCCGGACGCTTTTCGCGATCGGCAGCCAACGTACCATTCCTGTGCATCTTTGGTCGCTTCTCTCAGACCAAATGGCACCGTTCTTGCCCGCAGTGGGCGTGATCATCATGATGATCTCAATGATTGTTTCATTGATTGGATTTTCGCTGTCCGCTCGAAGCAACAATTCGACCGGCAGTTACTGACCGCAGCTACCTCGTTCGGCCACATTCATGCAACGGAGACGAAAATGACTGCAAATGGTATTGACCAGAACACTCTCATCGCTCGGCGCACAGTTCTGAAAGGAGCGGCCGCAGTAGCCATAGCCGCGACTGCCGGCTTTGGAACGTCTGCCCGATCGCAGACGTCGGAAGTCACTGCTCTCATGGTGAATGCGATGGTGGGGCCAACGCTCAAGCCCATCGTGGAGGAAGAAGCCAAGATCCGCTTCGCGGAAGGTGCCTTCATGTCCGGGACGGATACCGTATCCCGTCTCACCGCCCCGGGCGGCGCACGCTATGACTTGATGAACAGCTCGTTCGCCTTTTCCCAGCCGGTCGTGATGGGTGCCAGCTCTGGCCAGGAGCGCGTGCAGGCGATCGACACGTCCCTGATCCCAAATATGAAGCATATCAACGATGCCTCAAAGGTCGCGATCGGCCAGCGCGACGGCAAGGTCTACATGGTGCCTCACAGTTGGGGATTCGATTCCATCCTCTACAACCGCACAGTAGTTCCGGATGACGACGCCTACACGCAGTCATGGTCGCTTCTTTTCGAAGACAAGTATGCGGGACGGATCGGGTGGTGGGACGTCGCACACCAGATGCTGATGGCGGCGGGTCTGTATCTAGGGCACGCCAAACCCGAACTGATGGATCGCAATCAGCTCGCCGAGGTGACCAAGTTCCTCGTCGCCAAGAAGAAGAACGTGCGTACCTTTTACAGCACGTTCGCCCAGGGCTCAAATCTCTTGAGCAACGGCGAGATCGACGTCTGCTACGGCATTGCGCCGATGCGCAACGAACTTCAGAAGCGTGGCTTCAACATCACCGGAGCTTGGCCGAAAGAAGGAGTACTGTCCCTTATCAGCACCTCGTACATCCCGAAGGATTGCAAGAACGTCGCCGGAGCACACGCAGCCATCAACGCAATGCTCGGCGAGCGATACTCGCGGGCAGTCGCGGACGGCAGTGGCTACCTGCCGGTTACTGACTTTGGTCTTAGTGACGTGACGCCCGAACAGCGCAAGCGCTTCGGATACGGTCTCTTTGATGGTTCGGTGAAGCATTATCCGCTCGCCTTCCCCTCGAACATGAACATGTGGATCGAGGCCTGGAGCAAAGTGAAGAGTTCCTCATGACGTTCGCGGCGCACAAGACCATGTTTGAAAGCAAGGAGATTCCCTTGACCGATGATGAACGCGAGGTTGCTGTATCCTTGCGCGGTATCGGAAAGACGTTCGGGGATACCACGGCTTTGGAACCCGTGACACTCGACATAAAGAGAGGCGAGTTTTTTTCACTTCTCGGACCTTCCGGGTGCGGAAAGACGACTCTTCTCCGGATCATCGGCGGCTTCGAAACGCCGACCTCCGGCGAGGTAAGCATTGCAGGCCGGTCAGTCACCGGTCTCCAGCCCTATGAAAGGCGCACCAACATGGTCTTTCAGCATGGGGCGTTGTTTCCCCATCTGACTGTTGCCGAGAACATCGCGTTCGGCCTTGAAATGAAGCGCGAGCCGCGGGACGTGATCAAGCGAAAGGTCGGTGAGGCGCTTGAGCTCGTTCGTCTGACCGAGTTCGGATCGCGCAAGATCGATCAGCTCTCTGGCGGCCAACGTCAGCGAATAGCGATGGCGCGAGCACTGGTGAACGACCCCGAGGTGCTCCTGCTCGACGAACCGCTAGGCGCACTGGACCTTCGGCTGCGCCTACAGATGCAGGATGAGCTCAGGCGACTTCACAAGCAGATCGGCGGCACGTTCATATTCGTTACGCACGACCAGGGCGAAGCTATTACGATGTCCGACCGGCTGGCCGTCATGAGTAACGGCCGAATTCAGCAGATTGGCACCCCGCGTGAAGTTTACGAGCGCCCGTCGAGTCGTTTTGTCGCTGAATTCATGGGGCATTCGAACTTTTATGACGGAGAGGTCGGATCCCGCACTTCCGATGGCGTGGGAGAGGTCATTATCAATGGCTGCGCTTTTCCGTGTCGGATACCTTCCGAATTCAACGTCGGAAGCAAGGTATTCGTCGCGCTCCGATACGAGCGGGTGGAGATCGTACCGGCCGGCGAGTTGTGCGCTGGGATCGAAGGCACTCTCGTGGAGGAAAACTATCTTGGGCCGACTCTTCAACGCACTGTCGACCTTGGTGCGCTGGGAACGATCCTTTCCGACACGGCCAATAACGGGAGACAGACGCCGATGGGCGTAGGTAGCCGTGTCTGCGTAAGATGGAGCATAGACGGCCCGACGGTTCTCGCCGCGTCGTAACGCCACCACTTCCTGTGAAAGACTTCAATGCGCGGCCTATCAATAAACCACTATATTGCGCCGACCGGATATCCTCTTGAACGATTCTTCGACGACTGCGCCGACTCCGGCGCTACCGGCGTCGGCCTGACTGAACGGGCTCTCGACGAGATGCCTGTTGCCACCATCAAGGAGCACCTCTCGAAGCGAAAACTTGCTGTGACATCCGTCAACAGTGCCGGCTTCTTTCTTTGGGACGCGCCGGAGAAATCCCGGAAGCAGCGAGAAGTCAACGCGTTCCTGATCGACGCATCCAGCGCGCTCGAGGCATCGGCGCTTACGACCATCGGCGGAGGACTAACGGACGCCGGAGAGCCAAGCGGGACTAGCTTGAACACGCTGCGTGACAGAGTGGTGAAGTCCCTGCCTTCCCTCATCGACGATGCCAACATTAAGGGCGTCCGGCTCGGGGTCGAGCCGATGCATCCAAGCCGTATGCCGAACAAGTCCCTATTGAATACCCTGTCTCAAACAGAAGCGTTGCTCTCGCGCTTCGGCGATCTCACCGTCATGCTTGATGCCTTTCATACTTGGTGGGAGCCGGACCTCGATTCCTTCATTCAACGACACGCTTCTCGCATTTCGTGCGTCCAGTTGTCGGGCGTCCGACTTTCCGAAAATCCGGCCATGGCTCCATCGCGTTGCCCGATGCGCGAGGGGTGCTTCGACGCCGGTGGCATGATCAGTTTGCTTCGCGAAAACGGCTATGACGGACCGTTCGAGTTTGAACTTTTCTCGCACGAACTTGATGGACGCGAAGTGTCGGATGTGGTCCGGCAGGCCGTCGCAGACTTCACGAATCTCTCTAGCGCAGGGGCAGAATGATGTCGGTACTCGTAACAGGTGGGACCGGCTTCGTCGGCATAAACATCGCGAGCGTTCTTCTGGCCCGCGGGGATGCCGTCGTCCTTTTCGACCGATCGGCGGTGCCCGAGATAGCACACCGCCATTTGACGTCTCTACCTGGCCAATTGCGCGTTGTGATCGGCGACGTGTGCGACCGGAAGGCAGTGATCGCCGCGATGGAGGAGAACAAGGTTACGAAAGCTGTACATGGAGCCGCAATAACTGCCGGCCTCGATCGCGAAAAACGGGACGCGAGAACCATTGCGATGGTCAACACGATCGGAACGATTGAAGTACTCGAGGCAACTCTCGCATGTCACCTCACCCGCGTCGTACAGCTTGGCACCGGTTCCGTTTTTGGACGGCCCTCGCAGGGTCTGGACCTTCTCGATGAGGACGAAAATCCGACTCCAGAAAGCCTTTACGGCATTACGAAATATGCGGCCGAATGTATTGCCCGGCGCTATCGGGCTACACGCAACCTGGACGTCGCGGTCGGACGGTTGGGCGTGGTGTTCGGTCAGTGGGAGTACGATACCGGCGTCCGTGACACGCTCAGCATTCCGCTCCAGTTGTTGAAGGCGGCTGCAGCAGGTGAGGTGGCGCGCTTCATGCCGACGGTCCCGGACGACTGGATCTACGCCGCGGACGTTGCCTCCGCCGTAGCTGCCCTTCTCGACGCTCCCGACTTGCGGGAGCCCGTATACCATCTGGCGACGGGGCGTCGCTGGTCGGTGCCGTCATGGTGCGATCGACTGCAATCGGCTTTTCCGGGGTTCACATACGAGGTCACTGCCGATGCGAGCCGGGTGACGATCGGAGCATCTGCTCCCTCGCCGCGCCCTCCGTTCTCGGTCGAACGGATACGACGCGCGACAGCGTTCACTGCGGCATACGATGAAGCGAGCGCTTTTGACGATTACATCGAGTGGCATCGGGCTACGGTCAACCAAGGGTTTTGAGGTGCGGCATGGACGATTCTCTCCAGGGAATGTTTGGACTTAACGGGCGCGTCGTGGTTGTGACGGGCGCGGCGGGCGGCATCTGCTCGGCCATCGCGCGTGCAGTGGCCACAGCCGGTGGCCGCGTCGCGTGTTTGGACCGGTCTGCTCCGGCCGAACTCGTTGACGATATCCGGTCAAGCGGGGGCGTCGCACTTGCCGTTGCGTGCGATGTGACCGACGAAGCCAGCGTGGCCGAAGCGATTGCGATGGCGGCTGGCCAATGGGGCGGCATTTACGGCTTGGTCAACGGCGCATCCAACGACGATCCAACGTCCACCATCGTCGATATGCCGCTCCATGACTGGCAACAGACGTTTGCGGTGCACGTAAATGGCGCGTTCCTTGTGAGCCGTGCGGCCATTCCCTTCATGCAGCGCGCGGGTTCCGGCAGCATCGTTCATGTAGCATCGCAGATGGGGCACGTCGCTGCCAAGGGAAGGCCGGGCTACTGTGCGGCAAAAGGCGCCTTGATCCAACTCGCTAAGGCGATGGCGCTCGACCATGCCGATCAAGGCATTCGAGTGAACTCGCTTTCGCCTGGCGCTATCGAGACCAGGCGGATGTTGGTGCGCCACGGTGATCTCGCAACGGCCAAGGCCTATAATGGCCCCAAACACGCCTTGGGGCGCATTGGCCAGCCGATGGAGATCGCAACCGCGGCTCTTTTTCTGTTGAGCGACGCATCCAGCTTCATGACGGGATCGGATCTCCTGGTCGATGGTGGATACAACGCCATGTGACCCTCCCAAATTCCAAAAACATTCAATTGCAACCTTGCTGTTCCAAACAAAAAGGACTGAGTGAGACATGCCACAGACGACAACAAACGACGGTATCAAGCTGTACTTCGAGGAAACTGGCAGCGGTACGCCCATCATATTTGTTCATGAGTTTGCCGGCGACCACCGCAGCTGGGAACCTCAGATGCGGCATTTCGGCAGGCGTTTTCGTGCGATTTCGTTCGCAGCACGCGGCTATCCGCCCTCTGACGTTCCCGAAGGCGTAGAAGCCTATTCCCAAGCCAGGGCAGCGGACGATATTGCGGCGATCCTTGACCACCTTTCGATCGATACCGCGCATGTTGTCGGGCTCTCCATGGGCGGCTTTGCCACCCTCCATTTTGGCTTCCGACATGCCAAACGGGCGCGCTCACTATGCATCGCAGGATGCGGATATGGAGCCGAACCGGACAAGCAAATCCAGTTCAAGGGCGAAGCGGACGCAGTCGCGGCAGCAATCAGAACGCAGGGCATGAAGATCTTCTCGACGCGGTATGCCTACGGTCCGACGAGAGTGCAGTTCGAGAACAAGGACCCCCGGGGGTTCCGCGAGTTTGAGGAGCAGCTTTCCGGACATAGCGACGTCGGATCGGCGAATACCCAACTGGGCGTCCAAAGAGAACGCCCGTCGCTCTATTCGCTCGTCGACCAGATGAAAGCTCTCCGCGTTCCGTCCCTCATCGTCACGGGCGACGAGGATTGGCCGTGTCTCCTTCCGGGCGTCCTCATGAAGCAGAGCATACCTACTGCAGCACTCGCGGTGATCCCGAACTCCGGCCACACGATCAATATCGAGGAGCCGGACGAATTCAATCGCATTGTGTTGAACTTCCTTACTCAGGTCGACTGTGGCAGGTGGCCGTCCCGCGATCCACGTGCGGAAAGCAAGTCAATCACAGGCATCAAGGATTGATAGCCATAAAACTTGATTTGAATCGGGTGACTGCTCGAGAATGTGGACGTTAAATGCCTGTCGATATGAAATACGTTTCAAGTGAAGTAAGCGATGGAGTTGCAGTCGTTACGTTAAATCGTCCTGAAAAGCGAAACGCTGTGAGCCTGGCGATGTGGATGCAGCTCGCCGAGACATTCCACTCCCTGGCTAAGCGGTCCGATGCGCGGGTCGCGATCCTTGTTGGCGAGGGCGACCATTTCTGCGCCGGAGCGGATATCTCGGAGTTCGGCACCGTCCGGTCCGACCCGCAATCGGTGAAAGAGTACGATAGCGCGACTGAGGCTGCGACGCTCGCAGTCCGGGATTGGCCGGGACCGACTGTTGCGGCCATATCCGGCTACGCCATGGGCGGTGGTTGTGGACTCGCACTCGCATGCGATTTTCGTGTTGCCGATTCGACCGCAAAAGTCGGCATCTCGGCGGCGCGACTGGGGATTGTTTACAGCGTGCTCGATACCGAGTTGCTCTATCGTCAAGTCGGCCTTGCTAGTGCAAAGCGGATATTGTTCTCGGGGAAGCCGCTTCAGTTCGAAGAATGCGTTCGCATTGGTCTCGTCGACCTTCCCGCATCCGACCGCGCGCTACTGGAAGCGAGGCGACTCGCCAAGACGCTCGTTGACAATGCTCCTCTCACCATCGCAGGGAGCAAGGTCATTCTGGAAGCTATCGCAGGCGGAACAAGTGCTGCGCGGCACGACGAGATTGATCGTCTGATAGCAAATGCCTACGCCAGCAATGACTACAGGGAAGGCCGCGCAGCCTTTTTGGAAAAGCGTCTTCCCCAATTTCAGGGGTGTTGACGACTGGCGAAAGCCGGGCGGCTTCGTAGCCTCCCACACTTTTCGCCGCCCTGCTCGATTGTTAGCATTTTGAGACTTGTTTCGAGCTGCGGCCCAACTGTCGATGAAGGAGATGCCAAGTAGCGCCCTTGTTATGCTGTTTTAGCCGGAACTGTGCTGCCATCGGCTGAGATTGATCGCGATGCCGGGCGCGCGGCAGTGCTTCTGGTCGCGGGTCGCGAAGCAGCCCAAGCACACACCATCCAGGCGTGGAGGAATCTTCGAAAGGCTCATGGTGATGACGTGATTGTCGTGACCCGTCGAAACAGAGATGCTGTCGCCCTTAATCTCGCTGCTCGTAAGGTTCTCCGAGAAGAGGGTCTCATTCATGGTCCGGATCTCAGCCCGGTCGTCATCGATCGAGATGGGGCTTTAGGTCTGTTGCCGCTGGCAACAGGCGACCTGGTTCGTTTCGGGGAAACGTTGCCACAGCACAGGATCCGGAACGGCACCCGCGGGAATGTCGAAAAATGTGCCCGTGGTGTAAGCGGGTCCATTCGCGTCTCGATCCGTCTTGAAGATGGTCGACTGATCGAGGATGAATGGTCCGGGTTTGCACAACAACGGCGGCGCGGCAATGCCGGCATTCCGAAGATTGTTCATGCAGTCGCTGGTTCAGCCTATTCCGTCCAAGGCCGCACATCATCCGCGACTGTTCACTATATTGCGAGCGCGGCCGACGCCCGGGAAACCTATGTGGCTCTCACGCGCCATCGCCACGATGTGCGGATCGTGGTCGAGAGCGATCGTCTGGATGCCGCCTGTCGTGCTCGTCAGGAAGATCCAAGAATGGCGCCGACCCGATCGGCGGTGCTGGAGTCGCTGTTCAATGAAGCCCGGAGATATCATGAGAAGGCAAACGTTGTCGACCATGTCCGTGATCGAACAGAATTTATCGACTCGGGGTCAGTCGACCTGCCTCAATCGCAGGGTAGACCCACCATTGGCGCTGCTGTTGAGGCCGCGAGGCGGGTCGAGATTGCTTCACAATACCTTGGGGAGCGGGGCGGGGGAATCACTGCCCAATTTCGGCATTTAGCGGCGAAGTTTCTGGCTCATCGCAAAATGTCCCCCGATGCGAAGAAGATTATTGACAGGGTGAGAGCCTGGATGCATTCGAGGCCAAGTGCAGCGTGCCACATTCGGCAACAGCCCATCTATGAAGTTCAGCGATAAAAATTTCAAAATCTGAAATGACCCAAGATGTCGGGAGACTAAGAGACATTTTGCAGCCATTCGAACCCAAGACGGCTGCCCATCCTTTGATCTAATTGAAGCTTCCGCTTTGTCATTGCTTCACCGGCAAGTTCGGTGTCCCTAAGACCAAGTTGCCTGATGATATGGGTACGAAGCTGCGGGAGGCGACTTATGAATTCACGATGGTTGGGGTTCTTGAATAGCGCGACTATGATTGCGTCAAGCGTCCAGATAGTGGTCGTCCAGCATTCAAGGAAATCAATCGGCATCTCTTGAAAATCACCTTCCAGTACCAGCCGTCGGACTGGAGGATGTTTTCCCCAAAAGAAGGCGGAAATAGCTCTCACGGCCAGTCGCGGCCAACCCTGTTCGTCGATTGTGCAAGTTAGACCGCCCGGAAATGCGCCGCATTGCGCATTCCATAGTATGGCCATCAAAAGAAGCCGGAGTTTCACGACATCGGCCGCACCAACAGGCCGCGCGATTTTCGTGAGCCCCTCAGCATATTTCGTCACGGCCCGTTCGAATGCTTTGCGGTCAGCCGGCTTCTGCTGGGGAGCCTCGGGAGGAAGCGGGTTAGGCGCCGGAGTTTCATTTCCCTCGGGACCATCGGTGCTCTCGGTTTCGTCGCCGAGATCCATCCAATCGTCGTTTTCTTCCCCGGCTGACTTCTGTTCTTTGTCAACAATTCCGGATAGTCGATTCAGAAGAGCGCGTACCCCATCGCAGTGCGTCCCCGCAAGGGCATTCTCTCCTCTACGGCCACTAACGGGACGGCCCTCCCGTTCCCTCATAAATTCCTCATAGCTGAGTATGCGGCTGGGCTTCTGTTCGACCTCCGTGCGTGTTCGTCCATCACGCGATGAATGGAGCTCAGTCCTGACGTCGTCCTCGCCGGTATCAGCGCGGAACAAGTCTTCGAATGCCTCCAATAGAAATAACTCAATTCCCGTGCCGTCATCAAACAGCGAAGCTGACCTTGCCACGCGGCCGGTCGTAGGCTCGCGTCGGCGGGCTTTTACCAAGGCCCGGTGGGTAACGGGTGCAATAGTCGAAGAGAAATCACCCGCAGCAGCGCGGGCAAAATGGACTTGAGCGAGGATGTCAGTGTCGCACAGAACAGCATATCGATCTCCGCGGGGATCATGCTTTTCGGGGCCTGAGACATGCAGAACATTGCCGTCGCGGTCGAGAAGCTGAATATTGTACCCCGACCAATCCGGAGTGGCTGGACGCGTCCACAGTAGAAAGTCGTGATCGACCTCAAAAACCCCGGGGTACCGATTAGCAATGGGTCCCAATGGGATCGGGTCACGATGCTTAATGGGGGGAAGTTCGTTCGGTAGAGTTGGCAGACGGCTTAGCAACTCGCTCAACCCGAGTGCTTCTATGGACGTTCCGGTTGGAAGTTTTCTGTAGACACATGCCTCGGCATTAGTCCCTTGGAATCCCGCACGGCCTAGCGCTGCGGGTGTGCAATTTGCGCTTCCCGACAGGACGTGCTCATGCTCGAAAGTGAGTGCAATGAAAAGCTTGGCGTGCGTAAATCGGCTCTTACTCCAGTCCCCAATATCAATCAGTTCAACCTCAGACGGAATATCTACAACGCGCGGAAAATCATGCCGATGCGTGTCCAGAAGTATTGTGATTCGCTTCGGGGCAAGAGCTGTACGGAGGTCGGCCACTGATTGGAGAGCGTCATCCCAATAAGGACTGACAATAATCAGTCTTTCAACGGGCGCCGCATTTACGAGGCCCGCGTATCTTTCGAGTATCCCGGAATCCGAAGGCGCGGCCAAGAAGGCGATAGCGCTTCCGTCGGCTAGTGTTTGAACTGTGTCAGGTACATTTTCCATGAGCCACGGCGTCCGTTCGCGTGCCCATAGCAAGGCATCTCGAGCTGCGCCTTGCGCCTCGGCCGTAACGTGTTCCAAATATCTCCAGACGGAATGGATAAAGTCTTGTTCGGGTCCAGTCTCATTAGAGCATTCAATTTCAGTGGCAACCTCGACGTTGCCGCTAAGGCCGGCTGCGGTTAGGTTCGCCGAGTTAATGAAGGCGCGCCCACCATCGCGGCCCAGTTGCAGAACAATTTTCGGATGAAATAGACCTGAGGATGCGGGCGGGCCGTAGAGCACATAGTCCCGACCCAGTTGTTTGGGCAGGCTGGAGCCATCACTCAGGGAAATCGCTGTCATTCGTGCGTCTGCGATCAGGAGTATGTTTGTCGCCCCACTCGCCATAATCTGGGGCAGCATCACTTCCTCGGCAGCCTCGAATTCGACAGCGAAACTTGTCGCGATCGCACTGTGGAAGCCGCGCCCCTTTCGCCGAGCAAAGCGTTCTGGCAGCTTCACAGAACGCCCTCTAATAACCGGCGACCTCTGGCTGTCAGACCATCAGCAGCAAGAAGCTTTATGTCAGCCAGGAATTGAACAGCAGGGGCAAGGCGTGGAGTAGTTTGGACGGGCAGGTAGTCAGCACGACGCGACAGCCGCCCGTCATGGACCTCAAATAAAAACGTATAATCCTTCTGTCGGCGGAGCTTTTGCATTGCGACCCAAGTGTGGCGCCGAACCACGCGTTGCATCAGGTAATCAGCTATTACTTCCACAAGGGGTTGGTCTTCGCGCTCACGAAACCAAATTAGCTCGGTCCGAACCGACCGGGAATGGGCGTGAATCGGGAAGCTGCGGTCAACCTCTGCTGCAAGGTCGCGCCGTTTGTTAACGCGATCGTACAGGGCGGCTATGAGCTTTATGACGTCCCAGATTTTGTCTGGCGCGTGGCGCCTTCCCGCGACGGACTGCGACCAGGCTTGAAAGTCGTCATCCTTCGAAGACAGACTGTCACTGAAATTCTTCCAGCTTCCGCGGGAAGAACTGGGATCGGCACCTTCCAGCCGGTCTGTTGCAAGCGCCGATATTTGGCCGAATTCCAGACCTCCATCCAACTCCGCCATCAATGCAATAGACCAAGATAGCAGGCCAGCGGCTGCGACCTGGAACAGGTCATGCACCTGGTAGGTCTCCCAGCGAAGACGCTGCCTTTCAAGTGGATCGGAATACCCGGTGTCGGCATTCTTAAAGAGATACCAGCGAATATCGTCGGGGTCTGGTCGCTTGCTGAGCGCCGCCGAAACGCGGAGTAAAAGGAGAAGAGTCGCGCGGCGGCTTTGATCCTTCGCACCATCTCCGACGGGGAACAGGATCTGTTCGTAAGATTCCCGCTCCGATGAGGTATCGGAGATGTTGGAAGGCGTGAGGGCGCGAAGTGCTATCAGTTCATCCGATGTAACTCGAGCGGATTGGATCTTTGCAATGAGCAAATCTTCAACGTCGGGCCCGACGGCTTCGCGGAAGGCATTGGCTGACTTCAGACCCGCACCAATTGTTGCTTTCGGGATACCGTGGGAGCCCCGCTCAAACAGGCCCGTTTCCACCATTTGGGAATAATAGGCACCCCCAAAAACCCCCATTGATTGTCTGAGGTATCGGCTCACCTTGGCATCGGTCGACGACGCCTCGGCGAAGTCGATTTCGGTCTCCTTCAGCGAGAGGCGACTGTTCGCCCAGTCGATTCCTCCTACCCCGCCTTCACCGCCTGCGGCGGACGAAACCAGGGCGTAGAGCGCTTCGCCCCTTCGTACCCAGCGGCGCCAGTCTTCAAGATTGGTGCTGCCTTCGTGGTGCGCATAGGCATCGCTTAACCAGCAGTAGAATCCGTAGTAGCGTATCCGCAGAGTCACGTTGCTGATGCCCGGCAGCAAGGCTTGATATAGAACGACGCCGCTATTTTGTATTCCAAGGGGATCTAGACCCCTTTTCTCGGCGGGCTCTGTCCATTGCGGCAACGCGGTCATGTGGCCCCGATCGTCGACGGCTGCCAAAATGGCATCTTCCTCGCGAGAAGCTGTAGCTGTTTGATGCGTCGAGATGTAGTCCCTAAAGGACATGATCTTGTTATTAAAAAGTAAGGCACGGCAATCCAGCGGCCGGTCAGCGTCGCGCAGCGGGCGTTAAGGATCATCAAGCATTTCTTTGTCATCGAGAACGACGAGGCTCACGGTCTCGTCGCGGGCGACGCGGACCGTCTGCTCGCGAACCATGAACCGCGCAGCGCCTTGACGATCGAACCAGGCATCCGCCCCGATCTTTCGGGGCGCGCCGTCGTCCGGACGGCCGCCGAATTGAATACCGAACGCGGAGCTCTTCGCATCGAGATCTTCGCGAGGAAACCAGTGGCGGGGAACGCTCGGTGCGCGGGTGAACCATTTCCTGCCGCGGGGGGTGTGGCTTATGACGAAACCAGGAAATTGATCCAGATCGAATAGACGGATCGCTGTCGCGGTCAAGCTCGTCTTGAAGGCTTCGCCGAGCCGGCCGATCGATTTGAACGAGACCCGGTCGATTGCCGCCGCCCTCGGGGCGAACAGGTAGCGCGGCATGAGCAGGTCGGCAGCGTAGCCGTCTGCGACCTTCTCGGGTGACTGGGCGTCCCGCGGCCGATATTCGTCCACGCGACAGACCAACGTCTTGCCGCGGTGGAAACGCCAGTGTCCCAGTTCGTGGGCGATGGAAAACCGCTTTCGCCGGGCCGAACTGTCCTGCTTGACCGTGATGATCGCCTGGCCGTCGCAGCCGAGGATGTGGGCTTCGCAGCCGCATAGAGCACGAAAGCGGACCTTGGCGCCGACGTGGTAGGCGATCGCCTCAAGTTCGATCTCTTCGGGCTCGGTGATGCCGAGCTCCTGCAAGAGCGCTTCGGCAGGCGTCAAGGCCGATCCCTCATTCCAGCAGTCCGAGCTCGCGGATGGCTTCCAGCATGTCCAGAACGTCGGCGTCGGATAGTTCGCTTTCCTTCCTGGCCGCCAGAGTGAAGCTTTTGTCGTGAGCGTGAGAGTCGAGGACCTGGCGCAGGCGAGCGCGCGCTTCGCCGATCGGGATGGGAGAGACCGAGCGCGAGACCTTACTGGCCGCGGCGCCGGCCCGGGCGGCTTGGAGCCGTCCCTTGTTGGCGAGAAGCACCGTCTTCTCGAACAACGCCCGCATGCGGGCCGCATTTTCCTCCGGCGAGCCGACGTCCTGGGCGAACTGGGCTAGAATCTCCTCGTCCGAAGCCTCCATGATATCGTCAGCCATGGCCTGTCTGAGGCCCTGAAGGGGCTTCTTTGCTTCTTTGCGTTCGGTCATGGGATCCTCCCCTTCGGAGAGAGCTTCAGAAGTCGACGCCTCACCAGAGTGCGCTTAGTATTGTAGGCCGTACCTTGCAGGCCGGTAAGCTCCTTGAGTTGTTCCGTGTCGAAACCGGCCAGGATACCTTCGACCATGTCCCTCGCTACCGGATCATCATCGAACATCGCCAGAATCTCCGTCCGTCCACCTTCATAGGCAAGGTTGTCCTCGGCCGACCACTCCGGGGAAACCGGATCCTCGGCATCCTCGATCCCCGGCTGCGCGGTTGGCAAGTGGGTTGCCTGATTGTGGGCCTTATCGCGCTCGCCGTCAGCGATGCTGCTCATGGTGTCGATCAGATGCTTCATCACGTCGACGTCGACGGGGCAAATCCTAGTCCCCTGCAGCGTTCTCATGATGGCTTCCTGCTGCAGGTCCTCGAACTCCCATCCCGTCTTGAACGAGAAGGCTTTGGCCACCTTGTGCAGCCGGCTCCAGTCCGCGACCGAGAAGGCCCGGACGGCGGCCTCGACGTCATCGCGCGTTCGAGATGTCTTCTCGTCGTCGGCCGGCAAGCGTTCGCCCCCTCAAACGCCTATGCGGCGCGCCGCGAGCTCGGCGGACACGCCCGGAATATTTTTTTCGAATGTCCGTGGAGGCCCTCGGGCTCCGCATAGGTCATTAGGCACGATTATGTGCCGCAACCCAGAAGGGAATACAATGGCCGATGTTCTAGTTACTTGTATCACGAAACCGCATCCGAGCAGCCCGCACGAACACATCACGGAGCTCGGAAACCCGCGCGCGAACTGGAAATGGTCCCGCGAGCGGGTCATTTCGAGCATCGATGCCAAGGACAATACCTTCTACACGCTCGACCCGCGGACCGGGAAGCGCGCCAACGTCGGCGTCGTGCGTCCCACCGGCAGGGCCGCTTATGTAAGGACCTACGCCGACGGCGTCTGGAACGACAACCTGTTGGCGATGGATCGGTGCCCGATCTGAACTCAATCCGAAGGAGATAGATGGTGAGTAAGGACCAATTGTTTGTCGAACGCAGGCCGCAGGGCGATTACGCCGTGCGGCGCGGCGGCTCCGAGAGGGCCAGCGCGGTGTCGCCCACTCAGCAGGAAGCGATCGAGCGCGCGCGGGAGCTCAATCCCGGCCATGAGCCGCTAGTCGAAAGGGTGCGGCACACGAACGTCGGCGATCCGGACAAGTGGCGTAAGCCGTAGACGTTCAATTCTGCAGTTGGGATGTAGGTTGTTCCCATCGTGCCTGTTCAAGCGACTGATTGCGCATGTCGAGGCCGGTGTAGAGCCCGAGGGCGTTCATCTTCGCGCTGGTGGCGGGGCCAATGCCGTGGAATTTGCCGACGGGCAGGGATTGTTGTAGGAGATGCCGGCGGACGCGTTCAGGCCGGTGACTTCCTTGATCTTGGCGCG
The DNA here is from genome assembly GCF_036924615.1 of Bradyrhizobium sp. AZCC 2289. Lineage (NCBI taxonomy): Bacteria > Pseudomonadati > Pseudomonadota > Alphaproteobacteria > Hyphomicrobiales > Nitrobacteraceae > Bradyrhizobium > Bradyrhizobium sp. AZCC 2289. The sequence continues at coordinate 4,858,219 of NZ_JAZHRY010000001.1, forward strand.
GATCGCCAAAGCGACATTGCGCGCCAGCGGAATGTTCTGGAGGTTTTCCGTGACGTCGAGGTAGGCCTCGTCGAGCGACAGCGGCTCGATGATCGGCGTATGTTCGGCGAAGATCTCACGGATCTGCTGCGAGACTACCTTGTAGAGCTCGAAGCGCGGCTTCACGAAGATCAGGTCCGGACACTGCCGCTTGGCCGTTACAGACGGCATCGCTGAGCGCACGCCGAACTTGCGCGCTTCGTAGCTGGCCGCAGCCACGACGCCGCGTTCGCGGGATTCGCCGACGGCGACCGGCTTGCTGCGCAGATCCGGATTGTCCCGCTGCTCGACCGACGCGTAGAAGGCATCCATGTCGACGTGGATAATCTTGCGCTGACGGGGCGAGGGCTCCGCCTGGTCGTCGTTCCCGTCGGTCATGGCGCCGTCGCGGCCGGATCTTCCTTGACGCCGCGGGCCACGATCTTGAGCGCCCCGTCCGGAAGCGGCCGTTGCAGCTTCAGGGCCTCGTCCGAAGTCGCCATCATCCAGGCATCGACTTCGTCCGGCGTCGTCAGGATCACCGGCATAGCCTTCGGGTGAATGGCGCCGACCTCGGCGTTCGGCTCCGTTGTGAGAAATGCGAAGAGGTCGTTAGTCGTCTCGCCTTCCTTGACCTTCCGGACGGACGTCCAGTTGGTCCAGATGCCGGCGAAGCAGGTGAGGGGGCGGTTCTCATCGAGCGCAAACCAAATGTCGCCGCCTTCGGCCTTGTTGAATTCGCTGAAGGAGTTGAACGGAACCACGCAGCGGTTCTCAATGCCTAGCCATCTCGTCCAGTGTTTGCTTTTCACGTTCCGGATGTTGGTCGTTCCGCCGTCGGGCTCCATCCGGAACAGTTCTTTAAAGTCGACCTGCTTGCCCTTGGCCTGCAGCTTTTCGGTCCGTTTTTTGGTGGCATCCATCAGCGCCTTTGACGACGATGGCATTCCCCACCGCGCGGTCGCGAGCTCGCGGCCCTCGGCCCCGTTGCGCACGATCGGCGCCTTGTAGTCCGGAAACACACCCGGCATCGGCGCAAGGTTGCCAACATATCGGTTGACCACGCGAAACAGCGCGATGATGGCGGCCTGGTTGGTCGTGATCGAATAGAGATTATGCCGACATCGGCATAATCTCTATTATGCCGACCCCTGGATTATGCCGACCATTGGCTCAGAACGGGCTCGGGCGGCGGTGATCGCTGCGTCGGAGTCGGCATAATCCGTTTGATCTCACAGCGTATGATCTCCTTCTTGCCAATTGAGGGGAGGCTTTCATGTCGATTGATCTGTCACGAGTTGGAGTTTCGGGTCCGCTTTTGGCCCGATCTCGCCTTATCCCACCGTTTTGCTTCGCGCCAACAGAGGAACCGACAATCGCTCTCAGCGGTCCGAGATGTACCAGCTCGATTGGATTATGCCGACGTTATAGCGGCAGTTACCGCCACGAAAGCTCGTTCTCCGACACTGGTCGGCATAATCTGGAAGTCGGCATAATAGAGGTTGCACATGGTTCAGGGTTCGGTTCGAGAATGACGTGGCTGCCAGGCCAATTGTAACAGGGTCGCTGCTGGACGACGGCCTGCTTTGGCGCATTTCCGGCAGCGCAGCCGGCTGGCGAGGTCGTGCACGAAGGTGGTCGGCGGATGCTTCATCGCCGCGAGGTCGACGTCGCTTGGCGTCTTGCACCTTGTGCACCGGATTTCCAGCCAGGGAAAGCCGCCGTTGACGGCCTGGTCGATGGTCGGTGACGGATCGATCGGCTCGCCGTCGGACCACATCCGCTCGTTCCAACTCTCGCACAGCAGCCTGTCGGCCTGCTGGATCAACGCCTCGCCCTTGGCCCGCATATCGGTCGACTGCGAGGCGAAAATTTTGGTCATCGCACGCGCCTTGCCGAGCTCCTTCGTCAGAGCCTTGCGGTCGCCACCCGACAGGGGCGTTGGGTGATATTTCGGAGCCATCCGTTTCATCCAAACGCAGAGAGGTCGGATCGGCAATCCGGGGCGGCTTATGTCTCGAAATTCGGCCAGCACCCGTCGTCCTCATGGCTGCCAGTCCTCTGCTTACAGGTGTCGTCCAAAAGCCGTTGCCCGACGTCCTTCCAAATGGCCTTCCCGCCGTACAGGCGGACCGCATCGACGGTCTGAATCCACGATCCGCTCGCAGCGCCGGCAGGAGACCCGCAGCACGTGACGCTGAATCTCCGAAAGCAGTCGCTGCCGCATTTGGACACCGGTGGCGCCAGCGCGAGGATCCTTGAGCAGCGAATCCCAATATTCGGCCGGAAGCGGCGCATCCGGAGCCATTGCGGGCACGGATACTCGACTAGGACGCGCCGCCCCTCTAAGCTCCTATTTCGACAATGACGGTCTGATTACTGGCGGGCTGTCGAGTGGTAATGGGAGAGATAATGGCTGAACGTCAACAGTGGGAATACAGCACGACCGTGTTCAATTCTGACGATAAGCAATCCGATATCGACGGTGTACTCGATGAGGCTGGCCCTAAGGGGTGGGAGTTGGTCAGCGTCGCAAACATGAGTGAGAAAGTGATATTCGTCTTCAAACGACCGAGCGGCTGGGGCTAGATTTTACTGGTATCACGGCCCTAATGGGGTAGAGCGGGATGAAAGCGGGAGGCAGCAACGGTCAGCTCAGAAGTCGCATTAGAGATGATCCGAGGCGCGACGCAGGAAGAAGCTGAAGCGCGCATTGCAGAACGTAGACGGATCAATGAAGAAGCAGAAAAGATTGCTGGGAAGCCGATCCACGCGTGGCCGCCGTTCGCAGTGAAATGGGACACGCACCCATCGTTTTATCATTTTTCACAGGACGGCGTTGATTATGAAGCTCTCGACGTTTCAAACGTTACCCTGATGTGGGTGACGCTTTCCGAGCTTGATGCGGTTCTGCAAGCTTGGAATTTGCGCACGGCGGAGGAGGTCTGGTCGATAGGCGACAAGCGTAAGGCTGCAAAAGTGATAGTCCACTGCTTCGAAGGACGAAAGCTTTCACCTGTCTGGGTCTGTCCGACGGCACCCGGTAAGCTTGGTCTCGTTGGTGGAAACCACCGCTTAGCTGTGGCTCGCGCCAAGGGTGAAACGGAGGTTCCGATTATCTTTCATGACAAGCACGAACCGGCCGTCGTTAGTCTCTTTCCCGCGCGAGCATCAGTTTCCCGCGCGAGCATCATTGCGGGGCAGCTAGGCGGGTAGAACGGCCGGACCATCAAGCACAGGAGCCCCTATCTCACTGAGGCAGGCCTTGCAGTCTTCCCGGCTTTTCGAGATCGTAGAGAACTCAAAGAAGGCTCGGCAGAACGAGGGACCACATCGACTCAGAAAGGTTGAGAACTTTGACGGAAACTAAGCCGCCCGTTGGGGCGCGGCCAGGGTCGGCCCGCAGGGCCGAAGCGCCTGTCAACCCTTGGGCCGATACGATTCAATCAACAAGCTGCTTAGCGTGATTCCAGGAACGGGCAGAACCGGCCTCCCGATCGGCGACCACGCGCGGATGATGGACTGCGGCGCAGTGGGCAGCTTGACGATGAACGCACTCCTGAAAACCGTGTGATGCCGCCCGCCGAGAACGACGGTGTTGGCGTGGTGCGCCTTGACCACGTCGGGATGGTGACGTGCGAGATCGCACAGGGCGATGCGTCTATTTTGATTGTCGGTCGCCCATGCGCGTTCAGCGTAGGGTAGAACGGCGTTTCCGCATGTCCGCGCGAGAGCGGGGCGTGCCAGCGCGGGCTCTCCGAACTGAAAGACGGTAGCCAGAAAATCCCGCCCGTCGATGGCGACCGCATCTTGGTCCGCCTCGAACTCGACGATAATCGGGGTATCGTTCTCGCTGGTGCGGTTGTGCTGCCACGCATAATAGGCCGCGCCCATTTCTTCGCTGCATGCGCACACCGCGGGATCACCGGCCTGATTGTGCGGCCTTGTGTCCTGCGTGGAGAGGTCGGGCTTGGCGAATAGCGCGTCCAGCGGTCCCGGGTGCCGGTACTCGATGCTCCACTGGTTGCCTTGGCTTAAACCTCGATTTCTGATGGTCGAAAGAACCTGATCGACATTAGCGGCGGGGACGGTCAATCCTCTGAAAAAGCGCATTGTTAAAGTTTCCGGCATTTTGTCGGCCAGAGCGCCCGCGCCCCGATGTCGTCAATGGCGCCGAAGGGCGTCGTCATCGCAGCGCCACGGGTTCTGTCTCGCCGAGAGCACTTTGATCGGCTTGGCCATCGCCGGCGGACCATGAGCCGTCGGAAAAATGAGATCTGACTGGCTCGAGAACGGGCGGCAGGCGCTTGGCGCAGGTCAAACCGAGATAGGTCGCTGCCCGGGTAATACCGACGTAGACGAAGCGGTAGAACATATCGGGATTTCGGGCGGCCATGTCATCGACGCCCACGAAGAATACCGCTTCGAACTCCATCCCCTTCACGTGCCGGATATCGAAGACGCGGACCTCCCGTTCGTCGCCGACGACGAGGCCATCCTTGTAACCCATAACCGCGATGTTATGCTGCTTGAGGAGTTCCCGAACCGCACCGGCCAAGGGCTCGACCAACGCGCCATCGTCGACGAAAACGGCGATCGAGGGCAGGGATCCCACCCCGGCTTCGACCTCGACGATCCGGTCAGCGAGCCATCGCGCCAGACCTTCTCCCTGTAAGCCTTCCGCGAGCAGCGGCCGCACGTCGGCTTCGTCATCTCCTTTCGAGGGCTTCGTCGGCTCAATGGGAGACGCGTCGATCTGGGCCGCGAAGTCGTCCGACAGCTCGCGCAATCGACGGCTTTGCCGATAGCCCACGTCTATCTTGCGGACGTCGATGCGTATGTCTGTCCAGCGGTCCAACCACTCGAGTTCGGATAGCGCCGAAACGCCGTGTACGGTGATGCGTTGGCGGAGGTCTCCGCAAGCGAACCATGACCGCAGGCGCGGATCCGCCAACTCGATGGTGCACGCGAGCTGTACCGCCGAAAGGTCGGTGGCCTCATCCACGAAAACCTGTGTCAGATACCGGCTCTCGATGCGGGCCAGCCACTCGTTCCGGCCTATGGCATCGTTCCTGCTGCCGCGTGCGTGTCGGATGATGCGCCGCGCGTTGCGAAGCATGACGAATAATAGAATGTCGGTTTCGTGCCCCGAGATCTGATTGCGCGCGATGAAGCCGGACGTTTCCGCGCCGGGCTTGAAGTGCGGGCTGCCTTCCCGACTAGCCTGTCGACGGTACCGGGAATAAATCGTGGGTACACCAAGCACGGCCGATCGAGGGGCCTGAATCAGCGACCGTATTCTCGAACGCAGGATGATATCGGCACCCAAGCGCCTCAGCCGAGCCGGTTCCGGCATCCGGGTGCCGATCAGTTCCACGACCCGTGCGGATCTTCCGCCGAGGCGTCTATCCAATACGATCGCGCGGGCGCGGTCCCGCATGGCTCTCATCAGCAATTCGAGTGCCTCGGCCCGAGGATCGGAGCTCGCGCCCGACAGGACATCGTCTTCTGCGTCATCCTCCCCGCCGTCGTCTTCTTCGCCTTTCAATTGGGAGAGCTTGTCGATGGTCTCCCGGAATACCTCGGGATTGCGCTTCAAAACCGAATTCAGAATGTCGCTGGTCTCGGTGGTGACCCGATCGTCAATCCGCTTGACCTCGCCGCGCAGATCGTCGGCACCATCGACTAGTCGCAATAAATCGTCGAAGGTGAGCTTGCCCGCCGTTCCGAACGAAGACCGAAGCGCGAGCGCCTGGCGCTGGATGGTGCTGTCGTCGACCGAGAGCAATCCCGCGAGCGCTTCCTCGCAGCGCGCCAGCAACACGCTTTCCACGTGTCGCGAGAACTCGTCGTGCAATCGAACGATCCCGAGGCTCGTCTCGTCGGCGACGACCGATCGATCGGTCTCCAACTGGAATCTGCCGGAGCTTCCCGATCGCAGTATGTTCAAGACGTCTCGCGCGAGATACGGACGCTCCTTTTCCCACGTGCGGACGTTACGATCGTCCGGAACGCCCTCACGGTTGAAGGCGCGTCCGAGATATGCCTTCAGCAGTTCGGACGGACAGAACATGGCCCAGGCGTTCGCGCCCATGAACCTGTCACGGGAATATTCCGAGACCAATAGGCGCTCTTCCTCCGACAACGCTTCGGACGTGCGCTTTTGAGCCAAGCGCTTTATGAGCGTCGTCGTCTTTCCCGATCCCGGCGGTCCGAACAGCAAGACCTGCCGATTTAGCGGGAGCCGGAAGACTTCGCCTTGAAACCTGTTGAGGATGGGCTGATCGCGCAGCGCGATGCGTTCGACGACTTTGCGCCTGGCGCGGCTCCGCTCCGCGTGGATTTCGCCGATCTGCTTCATCAGGCCGCCGACGATGTCGTCGTCGACACCCGCGCCCTCCAACTGCGCTTTGATTGATTCCAGCGCCTCTCGCAAGGAATCCGCACGCACGATTTCGGAGACGGTCCCCCATCCCGCGATCTCGAAGCTCGCGATCAACGCGTCCCAGATCGCTTCCTGCAATTTCGGAGATAGGACCGTCTTCTTGAGGATGCGGCCCTTGCGCTCGCGTCCATTGACCGTGATATCTGCAATTTCTCCGGCATCGAACTCGGCGATGGCGCCGAGATCGGACAGTGACGTGATGAAATTGGCTTTTGGTATCTTGGTGAGGAAGCCGCACGTGGAGCCGCGAGCCAAGTAGTAGGTTTCCCTCCTGCCGCCGGATCCTTCGTTCCAGTCGATTTCCACGCGAGCGACGAACGGATCCGAACTCAGTCGTCTGAGCGCCTCCTTGGCTTCCGAGACGGTAGCCCCGATGAATCGCTCGGGCTTGGCATCGCCGACCATCATGTTGGATTGCCTCAGGAGCGTTTCCGGCGAAGGGCCGATGCGTCCGTAAGCAAGCGCGTCATGCGCGGCATCCGATATCGTGTGTAACGCCGCGAGGATTTCCTCGCCAAGGTCAGCCAGTACCTTCAGTCGGCTCTCATCCAGATCCAATTCGCAAGCCCCCTCAAACGCCCGCTTCTATGAAGACCCTTTCGCCCCGAAGTTGCAAGAGAGGAAAATGCCCTTCGCACATCGATGTTCGAGGGTCTCCAACCGGGGGGTGGCCGCGCGCAATCTCGACTTTTGCAGCATCTTGACCGGACGATTTCGCCACTCTTCGGTTCGGTTCTAGATCTTCGCCATCATTCGCATGATTGTCGCGGGCGTCTGCGGCCGGGCCGGCTTGGTGAGCTCCGCCGGGTTCGCTGCGTCGCCGCGCTCCGTCCCGCCGTGCAGTTTCTCCGACGGTTCTCGCGCTGGGGTCCGGGCCTCCATATTAATGTACGCGATCTACCATCGCTCCGGTGTGCCTCCGGAACACGGTCAGGCGGCAGTCGCGCTATGCCCGGCGATCTTCTGAAATTCGGACAGTAGCTCCGGGTAGTGCTGGGTCATAAAGCGCGTCACGCGCGCATTCTCGATCAACTTCGTCAGGTAGCCTGTGACGATCACCAGATCGAGATGGTCGGCACCGTATGACTGCTCGATAAGACGGAATTCGCGATCGAGTTGGGCAGATTCCTGCTCCATCAAAGCGAGTTGATCATCACTCAGGCCTTCCAGCCGCTTGGGTTGAGCCCAATCGACGAGCTGCGCGCGGGGGGTCGCCCCAAGGAGCGATCTGGCGTAGCTGATCGAGTACTTATTCATGGCTACCATCAATTGCGCCGCCTCGACCTGCCGGACCGGCAACATCTTCTTAAGCTCGCCGAAAGCGAGGATCGCTACGTGCTTATCCTTGAGGAGTTCTGCCGCTTCGGGGCAGATTCCGTCCAGAAGACGACGCTTACGTCGGATATTGCCGACGTCGACGTTGAGCGCCTTGGCTATTCGATCCTCCGGCACGCCTTGCTCCACCGCTTTCAGGATCATGTTGTGCTCTTGAATGATCGCGAGTCTGCTAACCCGCTTATTGTAGGTGAAGGCCTCATCGTCGGTCGCGACCAGACAAACTACCTCCGTTTCGCCGAGACCCTTGAGGATGTCGATGCGCAAGTGTCCATCAAGCAGCAGGTATTTCCCGCGCTCTGCCCGATCCCGCGCGACAACGGGAGGCTCTATGATGCCCACCTCGCGGATCGATGCCGCAATCTGGGCATATTTCGGGGTCTTCGCGACCGCTCTCGCGACGAGTCGAAGCGGTTGGATGCTGGCGATAGAGATTCGGAGCTTACGCTCCTCAAATCCCATCTTGATGCGACTACGCTCTTTACTGGCCATGGTCAGGCGGCCTCTCCCCGCTGAATGCGATCAGCAAGATTCCTCGGTAACGTTTCGAGCTTCTCCGCGCGCAAGAGCGTCACGAAGTTCTCGTCGTCGAGCAAATTCCTGAACGCCTCCGTCATGAAAATCAGTCGGCTTCGCGTTGAATCGGCTTTCCGGACCAGGAGGCGCTTGCGGTCGGTACTCTCCTTATACGCTCTCACCAGCGCGCCAGACGAAAGCGTCTTTGTGCGCTTGGGCATTGCGACGCGCAACCCCTTGCCCCGCCGTCGTCGATTTTCGACTAGTCTCTTGGCAATAAGGAGCTTCCGGCCGCGCAGAAGCTTCTGTTCATAAGCTTGCTGCAGAGCATCTTGCACCATGCTGTCATCGGCATCGGCAATCGCGACAGCAACGCTTACAGGCATGTTGCCAGATTCAACAGCCCTGAGCAGACGTTGCTCTCCCTTCTCGAGAAGACTGGTGACGCCCCGAACATATTCCAACGAGAGGCCAGTTTTCCGCGCGATATCCGCCTCGACGTGACCACGCTGCTTCATCCCTTCGATGTCATGGAGAAGGTCGATCGCCCCGTGATGCCGACGAGCACAATTCTCAACGAGGCTCTTTACCATCCGGTCTTCCGGTTCAGCATCAATGACAAAGGCAGGAATTTCCGTCTGTCCCAAAGCCTGATAGGCTTCCATCCGCCCCTGACCACAGACGAGATCGTAGCGCGGGCCGTCGGAACCATCACGCAGCGTAACAGTGATAGGTTTTTTTAATCCGAGCTCTGAAATGCTGTCGGCAAGCTCTCGGAAGCTTCGCTTGTTCCGCACACGCGGATTCGCGATGGTAATGCGGTCGATCTGTATCAGCTCGACCGCCTGTTCAGGCTGCCCGGCCATGCGAAATCTCCATTATGTTGGTTCGAGCGGCCATGCCGAAGAGTTGATCTAAGGAATCGAACCGATAGGCATCGAACGAAATGCCATTGTGTTCGGAAAGCCGCAGACGGTGCGCGTCCATATCAATACTTGGCAGAATGTAGTAGTCGCGCACGGCTGCGTTCGTCGTGTCCATGCGGACAGCAATCGTTAGGTCGGGGCACAGCCCTCGGTCCAACCGGATTTGCCAGCGCAACGATCCATTCGGTGTTTGACGGCATCTGACGATAACGATCGAAGCTGAGAACTCCTCGTTGACGGTGATGAGATCCGAAACGGGGTCTTGCTTCACCCATCCACCGCCTGCCTCGATGCCGGCGATTGTCTCAATAATGACGCTAGGGTGCATCCTCCGCAGCGCCCGGTTGATTTCAATATAGTGGTAGTCGCGATCGGGCGTGAAGCCGACCATCTGGTAGGCTTGGATAAGGCTACCGAAGCGAGTCTGGTAGGTGCTGCTCGAGGGACAATCATCTGCCTCGTCGATGATGATGCCCGACAGGAAGCCGCACTTAACGAGCAATTCGCGCAAGATGGCCAGCATTTCCCCATCGGAAAGTCGATGAGATCGCGCCTTTATGGTTGCCTGTGCGGCCTCGAAGATCTGCCTTCCGATGATCGGTTCGAACACGCCATTAGCCCGAACCCAATCTTCTGGCCTGTTATGCACGCGCTCCTGTTTCAGCTTGAACGACTGCCGATTCCAGACATTATTTCCGACATACTTCTCATTGATCAGAACTTGGTGGACAGTGCCGCGTGTCCAAGGACGGCCGAAATCCGTCACGATCCCACGCTCATTCAAAATCTCTGCAATCCGACGCTCGGGGAGGCTTTCCTCGACGAATGCACGATAAATGCTGCGAACGACATCCACCTCCTCGCGCGGACCGGCGACAAGGACGACGCGATCGGTCTGGATGCTCTTCTGCTCGCCGCGCGCGAGTTCGCCCTTGCGAGCGCCGGTATGATCGATCAATTGGCGCCTGAGCCCGAACCCGGCTGCGCCGCCTTGCCGGAACCCCAGTTCGATCAACCGACGTTGCCCCGCGAAAACCTTGACTGATAATTCTCTGCTGTACTCTCCGGCCATCATCCGCTTAACGCTTTTGATGATGTTAGAAACCGGGCTGCCGTCGTTCTCAAACTGCTCGGCGCAATAGTGGACGTTTACACCGGCGAGCTTGCAGCGAAGTTCGTGATAGGCGCTCTCGTCTGGGTCCTGGAACCGACCCCACCGACTCACGTCGTATATGAGGATCGCCGAGAAATCCGCACGGCCGCTCTCGACATCCTCAACGAGCCGATTCAACTCCATCCGTCCTTCGATCTGGAGGCCGCTTTTGCCTTCGTCCGCGTAAGTGCGGACAACCTCGAATCCGCGCTCTTGGGCATACCGACGGATGGCGTTGGCTTGGTTTTCGGTTGAATATTGCTGGTGGTCGGTCGACATCCGGACGTATTCGGCAGCACGTATCGGCCTCGGCGGCAGCGCGTCGGCATCGTTCTCGCGATGTTGGTTCCAATCTGCCACAATGCGTCATCCTCGGCGGCCTGGCGCCGGGCAGACGCGTGGCGATACCGTGATCGGGGTAATGGCGCAATTGAGTCCTACCATCACCGCATCGATCTCAGTGTAGATGCGGAGCACCGGAAACATGTTGCCGAAAAAGGGCAAGAAGTTACACCGCGGGGCGCTTGGCTCCGGGTCTGATTTAGATTTCATCAGGCTGATAGCCGGCGCCCTGCGGGCGGAACTTAACTCGACGCATCAGGCGGTTAAAACCGCGATGCGTTGGACAGGGGCGAGCGAGCGGACGGTGAAGCACTGGTTCGCAGGAACGCATGGGCCCAGTGGTGAACACCTCGTCGCGCTGGCACGTCATTCCGATGAGGTGCTCAAGGTGTTTCTAGTCGCGGCGGATCGCAACTCGATGGCGGTCGCGGCGAAGGTGGCGGAATTGCGCAGGATGCTGTTGGAAACGATAGAATACATCGAACGACAGTCGTGAGGACGATCCGATCGTCACAAATCCCTCCCCTCGGTGGCTTGGGTGAGGCAACATCCCAACGGCCTCAGGACCGAAACTGTTGTTAATGCCGAACAATGAAATTCCCCGCTTGATCGACTTCAGTCAGGTCGACCCCAAACTTGAAGTCACAAACTGCGCGAAACGTCTCCAATGTCGCGTGCTTTGCTATTTCCTCGACGACTTCCAACGGCAGGGCAAGTTGCGCCGCGCTATGCCCGACGAATGCGATTAATACCCGGTACTTCGTTGGATACATCTTCCAGCCGCATGCCGCCGCGCATTCCTCCGCTTTGTCCATGATGTGGCGTATGTCAGACGCTGCAAACGATTCCGTCGGCTTGTAGAGATAGGTGACGAGCAGAAAGTCATCTCCAAGGCGAGCCAGTTCATCGAAAAACAGGAAGTCGTGGGGCGTCGCGAGCACGGGCGCAATGGATATGCCGGGATATTTCTCGTAAAGAAGGCGGTAAAGGGCGAGCGGAATGAAATCTTCGGCCAAAGGCTTCCGGACCACTCCGCGAAGTTCGTATTCACAATCGGCTGATAGCGTTTGCGATTTCGGAACGACGACCGACCAGCCCTTTGTATGCCGCTCAATCACACCCGGCGAGATCTCTACCCAATAGCAAACCCGCGTGTCCGGATTGCAAATGATCAAAACAACCGGGAGCGAGTATTCGACCCAATAATTCAGGTGCTCCATCGAGCCGCGGTAGACAAATCCGTCGAGCCGCTCTTCGCTGAAAAACGAGTGCCCACACTTGATCTGCACCGCGAAGATGCGACCCCTGGCCTTGCGGTCGTCCCCGATCACCTCCACAAGCCCGTCGATGCCGAGGTCATCTTTTCCAATTTCGCGAAACAGCCACCGGAAGGTTTCGTGGATACAGGTTTCCACCATGCGGCGGCCTTTGTTGCCTAGCTCGCTTGTCTCTACGTATTCCGGAAAAGCCTGCTTGCTCATTGAACTCTCTGACGCTGGATGAAATTTTACGGGCGGACCAGTATCGCGGGCGCCACCTGGGCGAAATGGCGCCCGGTGTCTGATCCGATCAGTGACGTTGGGGCACATGAGCCGTGCCTGCTCGCCTGTCGCAGCATGGAACTGTTGGCTTATTTAAGTTATTTTGACAATAAAATAGCTTTTCGTAGCGTAGCGCGTCCAGCGGTCCCGGGTGCCGGTACTCGATGCTCCACTGGCTGCCTTGGCTTAAACCTCGATTTCTGATGGTCGAAAGAACCTGATCGACATTAGCGGCGGGGACGGTCAATCCTCTGAAAAAACGCATTGTTAAAGTTTCCGGCATTTTGTCGGCCAGAGCGCCCGCGCCCCGATGTCGTCAATGGCGCCGAGGGGCGTCGTCATCGCAGCGCCGCGGGTTCTGTCTCGCCGGGACAGACATTTCGAGTCTTGCAGCATCGAACACCTCACAGTTCGAGTCTCGAAACGTCGATGTGACACATTCGAACACTGAACAATTCGAGTCTCGAAACATCGATCCGGCTGGCATCGAGACCCGTCACGCCAAGTGAAGGGCACGGTTAGCTTCAGCGCGTTGACCAAGAAGCAGGCTCGCCGATGCGCATTTTAGATTGCTGAGCGCTCGCACGCCAGGCACAGACCTCAGGCGAAGTCGCGAGAAAGTCATCGAGTCGAAAATGTCTCGGGTCGGCTTGAAAAATCCAGGTATTCATAACGCCTCCGAGGACTTGAACCGGTCGAAATGCTGCAGGCGGACGGCGCCGCTCATGGCGATCGCCTTGATCGCGAGGTGCTGCTTCAAACCCGACGTGGTCGAGGCATCGCCGGCCATCCAGGCTGGGTGGTTTCCGTTCAATCCGGAAGGGTGGCTGATGTGCACCCAGACTACGTGGCCGGTTCGGTAGCTGACGTCGTTGATCTCGGAGAAGCGTGGGCCGTGGAGCGAACGGACAACCTCGCGGCAGCCATCGATGTAGCTATCTGTGGTGCCGAGCATGAGCACCAGCCGGACCGAAGATGGCAAGTCGCCGACGAAGGTCTTGGCGCAGGTCTTCAGGTTTGCGGAGATTTCCTCCGTGAGGGCCTTCGGCATCACCTCGCCGGTGCAGGCCAGCACGCCCTTCTTGTTGACGCGGGACAGGCTGCAGCGAACCAGTGAGCCGAAACCGATCTCGGTTTCCGTGGCAACCATCCTCTGGTCGATGATTTCCGATTTACCGATGACGCCGAGCATTCGCATCTCTTCGGTGAGACGGGTCCGCATGTCCTTGAAGGGGATGTCCTCGAAACGTCCGGTTCGGAAGGCGTTGGCCTGGGTGAAACCTTTCGAGAAGCCCAGGATCAGGATGGTCGGGTTTGCCGACCCCCACGCGGCGGGATCGTTGACCATCTGCCATTTACCGATTGTCTGGGTGTTGCCGTCGCTGCTGAAGCACCGGCGGCACGCGAGGCGTCCGTGCTGGAGCAGGTTTGCGGTCGGGGTCGGGGCGAGCGTGATGTCCATTATGGTTGGTTCTCCGAAGGCGTGGAAGGATGTCGAGATTCAGCGATGGAAGTGCGCGCTCTTGTGAGCCGCGGTGACCAAGTTGCCGTTGTCGCCGACGACGGCGTAGACGTTGAGCCAGCGTTCGACTACCTTCAGGCCGCGGTGCCCGCCGAGATGCCGGCGCAGGCGCTTGACCGCCGACTTGTCGAACATCAGCCGCTCGGCGCCGCCGCAGCGGAACGGCGAGCCGAACTGCATCAGCAGGTCGACGACCATCGGCGGGATGGCCCGCTGTTGCAGCCTGGTTTGCGCGTGCGTCGTGAATGCGAGGTCGTTCATGACCGGCCTCCCTCGGCCCGCTCCGAAACCTCGAGCGCCTTGCCGACAAACATAGGCACGTCGAGTTCGAGCACTCGTGCCAGGTGGCGGGCGCGCTCCAGATCGAAGACGAAGTTGCCATCGAACCAGGCTTTGATCTCGTCGGCGGTCCAGCCGATCTTCTCGGCGAGCTTTTCGGGCGCCTGGAAATCGGTGACCTGATGTATCAGGCGTCCGAGCACTTCCGGGGTTTCGGCGTCCTGTATGGCGCGGGCGAGAAAGCGGTCTTCGACGACGCGATCCGGCCACGCGATGAACCCGCGGCGTCCCAACAGCCAGGGCTTGGCTTCATTGAAACCAACAGCGACCGGCTTCGATCCTGGGATCGCCTGCAGGCTCTTGTCCGAGATCGCCATGCGCACGGCACCCTCAGTCATGTTAGCGAGCAAAGCCAATTCGCGGGTGGTGAACCGTTGGCTTCCTTCGGCAATCCACTCCAGTTTCCAACGAGCACAGGCAGCGTCTGCCACCATCCGGCAAAAGCCGTCAGGCGTCATGAACCGATGCATTTCGCCGGCTGAAGAAACGCCGCCTATGCGAGGGGTGCCCTCCATGAACGCCAACAGATCCTGAACTTCGTGTTCTTGGAAGGTGTTGAGGCGGCTCCGATTGAATGCGAAGTCGTAGCCGCGTTCGAACGAGCCCGTGATGTACGAGAACAGTGAGAGATCAACCTTCGAAGGCGACTGATGCACATATTCGCCCTCGTCGCCCACCGGGAAGCCGATGAACGCCTCCGCCTTTGCGTCTCCGGAGCTGATCAGCACGTGATCCGCCTCGAAAAGGAAGATCACCTTGAGCTCGGTGAGCATTTCGTCCTTCGTAAATCGCCCCATTTCAGTTCTCCATGCGTTTATGCAGTAAAGTTCGCATGTTGTCTTCTCTCGCGGATCCGCGCTCGGCGCAAGGACTAATATGCGGTTTTATAAATAAATCTGCATTTTATCTTCTTCATCGGAACATATAGCGAACGATCAGCTCGCCCGTCCTTCTGCCCTCTGAAACCTCCCCGAGTGCTCAGGAGGTCAGGAGCGATGGCGACAGCGCAAAGCCACGCCATCGATCGCTGCGAGCAGGGGTCGAGTATGCGATTACGACCTGCGGCGATGACGTTCGCGGCGCCCTGAAGGCGCTCATCCTTGCCAATGATTCTCTCGAAGAGAATTGCAGCCGGTCTATGCCGCGCTTCTAACGGTTATGTGCAAGCTCATCCCGAGGGCGCTCGTCGACATTCCGTAGGAGGAGCTCGACATGTCTGAAATCACCAACCACGTCGCCCGTCCCATGTGACCAGCAACGTCGGCGCCGTCGCGCTCAGCGGGACCAGTTTCATGCCGCCGTCGAGCAGCATGAAGGCGATGACGAGCCCGCTCATCACATAGCCGGCTGTCCGCGCGAGAGCGGGGCGTGCCAGCGCGGGCTCGGTTCAAGACACAACCGATCTCGGAGTGAGCTTTGACTGCGCCGCGACGCTCGATTCAAATATTGGTCCGGAGATTTCCGCGCCGTCCGCCTACCGTCGGCCGCGCCCTTCCGCCTACTGCTGTCCAGAATTGATACAGCGAGCTTCGCGGCCTGCGATCGCGGATCTTGTCCGAGAATGTCGCTTTGGTTGTCCACAATTAAAAGCCTGATCGTTGAATGGGCCTCACGTCGAACCTTGGGTGGTCTGAGACCGAGATCGGCTGTTGATGAAGAATCTGTCGAGGGAGTGTCGTCGCACGCTTCTAGCGGCGCTTTCCGCCGACGAGAAGGCCATCACGCTTCAGTGCGGAAATTGCGGCACTCGCTAAACGTGGCGGCCTTGCCGTCACATGAGAAAGAGGTCGACAGGCCGCGCCCCGTCACGTCATGACCAGACATCGAAAGTCTTAGAAAGGAGTCTTCCCGTGCCGGTTCGCGATCATATTCCCAGGCCGACCAATAGTGAAGAGACCGCATCTTACGAGCGGTTTGCCGAAAGCCACAACATCCGGGCTCTGCCCTATCTCACCGTGACCAATTTCGAGAGGGCTACGATGATCGCAGATCTGCTCGCGCCGAGGATTCTGGGCAACGTCGTCATCGAGATCGGCGGCGGAATCGGCATGCTGTCGGTTGCCATGGACGCGATCGCGCGGCGCATCTACTGCATCGAGGCCAATCCGCTCTGGTCGATGACGTTCGCGCAGTTCTCGCTCCAAAAGAAGCCGAAAAATGTGAGCTTTCTTTGCGGAGCGGCCGATGAATTCCTCGGCTGCATCAAGGGGGACATCGCCGTTATCTGCACGAACTCGGACGTGAGGGGCATGAAGCTCATCGGCGCGCAGTTCGCGAACACCGTGGTCGACGTGTACGGCGAGATGATCGAGGCGAATTCGGAAGCCTTCGATCCCTGGGCCCGTACCGTGCGTCCGTTCGCCTAGGTTGCGAGGCAGAACATCTGATCGACGCCCGGCGCCGAAAATGGCCACCGGGCTCGAGGCGTCAGAGGCGCCGTAGTCGCGGCGCGGAGGAGGATCACCATGACCACTAAGACCGATACCCACGCCCGACGCTGCTTATCGAAGGTCGGCGGCGAGGAGGGCGTCGACGCCGAAGGCCGCGAGTACGTCACCGCCGGCATCCACGCGCCCTCGATCTTCGCCTGGGCTGTCGCCCACGGCTGGCACAAGCCCGACACCGACCGCATCGCCAACGTAATCGCATCGTGCTGGGGACTGCCTCACGAGGTCGCGGTCGAGATCGTGACCAAGAAGCGCCCCTACGAAGTCGATCCGGCGGACCAGGCCGTCATCGTTCGCTATTGACGGGTCTAAATCGACCTCGCGCCCGGCGCCGGCAACGGCTACCGGGCTTGAGGCGTCAGAAGGCGCCGCCATCGCGGCGCCGAATGCAGGAGGAATTAGGTGACCGCACTTGAGGAGCTTGTCTTCCGCGAGCTTGATGAAGATCCCGGCGTGCACGGGCGGGAACCGTGGGCCGATGTCGCCCTCGAGATCGCGAGCGATCTGTCGTGGCACTCTGCGGCGCTCGCGGGTCAAGATCCGGCGGCATTGATGCCGTACGTGATGGAATGGTTGAAAAAAGCGCGGTCCCGCAGCGAGGCCGTCAGGTCGTTGGCCCGCAGCGTGTACGACCGCTATGTCGAGGAATCTGCCGACCCGCGTTCGCTGGAGGAGTTCGCGGACTACATTTCCGACTGCCAGGGGTTCATCATCGCCCTCGACGAACTGTCGGACGACGAGTTCGACTTATTCCGGCACTTGGCCGCCGTTCACCTCGCGCGCCGGCTCTTCGATTCCGCGTCGAGACTGGCCGACATCTGCGATCTGCTTAACGAGATGTCCGACTTCACGGATTATGTCGTCGGAAACTTCATCCTCTTGACCGAAATCGATATCGAGTCGCGGAACGTGGGCGCAAAGCCGCCCAGCGATGCCGATGTCTGGTTGTGGGACTCGGAGAATATGATCGTCAAATCGGAAGACCACCGCTTCGAGGTCGTCGAGCGCGAACTGGCGGCCTGACCAACCACCGCCATCGACCTCACGCCCGGCGCCCAAAGGCTACCGGGCTTGAGGCGTCAGAGGGCGCCGCCGGTGCGGTGCCGAAGGGAGGCAACAGTTGATGCAATCGTTCTAAGGCCCGGCGACATGGTAACGGCCGCCGGTTTCCTGTTCGCGCATAAGGTCAGTTCGATCGAGAGCTTCGTCGCGAAGTTCGGGTGGGACCTCAATGAGCACCTCGGGCGCGCCGTCGAGCGCGGAGAGAGCTTGGCTTGGGTCAACGGGCACATCGTGACGTTGGTGGGCGACAAGGCCGCGGCTCTGCGAAATGCCGAAAAGGCCCGGCGCAATCGAGAGGCCGCGACCGTGCTCAAGAACGGCGACCTCGTCGAGATCGAGGGGCGCCGCTACACCGTCAGGATCGTCGAGACAGACATTTCGAGTCTCGAAGCATCAAACACCACAATTCGAGTCTCGAAACATCGATACGATATTCCGAGTCTCGAAGGGTTCGGGAAGTTGATGCTCCGGATTTCGAACCGTCGAACCGACCAACATTGCGACCCGACCTACGCATGACCGTTCTCAGGTCACGGGGCTCCATTGCCTGAACTCGTTGACCACGAAGCGGTCTCAGCGTACACAAGATGGTATCCGAAATTGGCTGCAGGTCTCTAAAATTTTCGCGATTTCAATGAGTTAACTACGGGAATGGGGTTTGCTCCCACTCTCTCCGCCAGCTCACCGTAGCCGCCTGTTCTCTTCGCGAGGATGTTGGCAATTTAGCCCAGTATTAGCAGCAATTTCTGATTTGAGTTCCGGACGTCTAATCGGCAGAGTCCGCACATTTTTCTCCGAATGGCTCAATTCTCTCCAGAGTTCTGGACCTCCGCGTTCGGTACGGTTCTCGAAATTCGAGTGTTTGGAGACGCTTAGGAATTCTGATGAAATGGGGTTCTGCAACTCCTCTCGGGCAGGCAAGAGCATCCGCTTGCGAAATCGCCATATCGAGGTTCAATTCCTTCCGCCCCCGCCACCCATTCGAGCATTCGCTGTGAAATGCGCCGGGCGGAAACAAGCCTCGTTCATAGAAATTGACATAGCTGCGAGGCGGACATTCCGTCGATTCTTAGGAACGGGGCGGTTTACGTGCGGACCCTTTTCATTGTGCTTGTTTCCGGGTCCCGCTTGCTCTCAGGCTATCAAGAATCAGTTTGGCTTGCTGCGAATCTGCTGTGTCAAAGCCTTCCGTGATTCGGATGTAAATTGGCTGCAACAGCTGCAGTGCTTCGTTTGTTCGGTCGTGACGTTGCCAAAGCGAGGCAAGATCACAGGCCGTGCGCAGCTCCCAGCAGCGTGCTTGTTGACGCCTGGCAATCTGCAGGCTCTCGACGTACAAAGTCTCGGCTTGATCGCCTGCGTGGTCGGTTGCCAACAGCAGGCCCGCCTTGATACGCAATATCTCGGCAAGGCACCAATGTTCGCCGGTCTCCTACGCTCCCAGCGCGGACTTGATGCGGCCTTGCTTGGCGTAAGCCTCGGCTTCCAGCGTCAGAAAGAGGGGCAACCACAGGCGGGCTCCAGCCTCTTGCCATGCGGCTGCGCCCGCGTGAAGCAGCTTGATCCCGTGATCAAACTCGCCCTCACTGACGGCGGCCCATCCTTCGAGAATGCGGCCGCAGGCCAGCCAGTGCGACAAGCCATGCGCCAGCCTCGCGAGACGGTCGAGCATCCGTTCGGCACGATGAAGGCCCGCATGGGAGCGACACACTTCCTCACCAAAACGCTTCCAAAAGTAGCCGCCGAGATGGCTCTCTCGGTCCTGGCCTATAATCTGACACGGGTCATGAACATCGTCGGGACCAAGCCGCCGATGGCTGCGACCGCGGCCTGAGACCGAACGGGTCCCGGCTTCTCACCGCGCTCCCGGGGAAAGTTTTTTTACACGGCCAAGACCCGTTGCGGACATTCCGAGGAAAACCAAATCCCCCGTTTCCGGCATACGGCCTCACAGCAGCTTTGCCAGCACCGCGACCAGTTCTGCCTGCCGATGCACGCCGGTCTTGGCAAAAATGCTCTTGAGCTGGCTCCGCGCGGTTTCCTTTGCGATCCCCAATTGATCGGCGACTTTTTCCAGGGACTCGCCGAAAGCCAGTTGAGTCGCAAGCCGGGCTTCCGCCTCGGTCAGGCGAAATGCCGACCGCAGGGTCATTTCAGGCGTTCGAGGTCTGGTATCGGGATCGATCAGGATCACCATGGCCTGGCAATCGGCCAGCGCATTGGCAGTCGAATTCGAAAGTCTCGCCGGGTACGCAAGCAGCGGTCGGCGTGACACACGAGGCAACATGATCGGAGCGGAAAGCCCGCCTGCCGAACGCCACAACAGCCCCTGAATGGCACGGTTCAAGGCCGTCGTCGCCCGCGTGTCTTTTGCAACCAGCTTGCCCCTTACAATCTGGACATCATCGACCAGGAGGAGTTCAGCCGACCGATTGGCCTTGAAGACGTTGCCATGGCGGTTGACCAGAACCACCGCAGTGCCGCTCATCTCAAAAGCTTCCAAGGCACCGGCGGCGGCGGAAGCGCCCAGTGCGCGAGCAATTGCGGCGCCGGTCGAAAGCCGGCTTGATACTCGCGCCAACTCGTCCTTCTCCTCTGCCGAAAACGGTCCTTGATCGATCGTTCGCTGGATTGCCACAGCCCACAGATCATCGCCGCAAGCGACCTTGACGCCGGCGTACCAGCGCAGGCGATGTGGCGCGAGGAATTCCTGGTAGAATGGATGTTTGGCTATCGCATCTGCGCTATGGCCGTCGAAGTCATCCGCGACCCCGCGCTTCGTAATGATCGGAATGGCGCGCATTCGCTCATCCCGCAGATGCCATCCGTCCCGAAAATACTCGTCCATCGCTCCGGAAATCGTTTCGGTAAACGGGACGTTCCGAAGTACTCCGCCCGTGATGGGCATCATGAGCGCGCCGTGGCTCCCGGTGGCGAAAGCAACGGAATCGAGCGCCTTCACCCAGCGCATGGGGTCAAGCCCTGCCTCGACGAATTCCCGCTCGGCGGGCTCAAAATTCCAAGCGGGCAAGGGATATCCCGTACAATGAGCGTGAATCCGTAGCCTCCCAGAAATACCCTTGAGTCGACTGGTTGGCAATAAACCATCTCGAAATTGCGGCCCCCTCCTTAACCCAAACGGGTGAAGACTTCGCAATGGCCGCAGGTATCATCCGAGCCGAAATTTCATATATTTGAGGGTTGGAAAATGCCTTTCGTAAATTGGAATAAATATCGCTTTGTCTCGATTAGCCGTGCTTCTGCGGTTGCGCTTGCCGGTTTCATTGGCTTGGCAAGTTCAGCAGATGCAACCACTATCTTCACCGATATAGGCCCAGGCGTTCATGACGGAGGTGGCGTAAACGTAGTTGGCCCAAACCTAGGTTTTGGTGATCATGCCGGAATAGGCTCGCCGTTCACAGCGGCCGTATCCTCCCACATTCAAAATTTCTGCAACCAACGATTCAGGAGCAAATCTTCAGTTTTTTGAATGGATCAACCAAGGGGCTCTATTTACTCGTTCGAATGGTGCAATGCGATGCCCGTTAATAAGTTTCGGTGAGCGGAATTCCAACAGTTGTTTGTTTTGGCCTTGACGCGATTGGTTTGCTCATGAAGATTATCGAAAATTTCGAAATCACCATCCGTTATTAACTCGATCCATCTGGCGCAAAAATTTCAGCGCCGATCATCAGCAAAACCAAACTAACCGCGATCGACGGACCAATAAATTTTGGGAGAGGGGACCAGTATGTCTAATTCAGCCGCTATTATAGGTACGCCCACGGTTTCGACCATAACCGAGGACACTAACAACTTGCAGACGCTGGTCGCGGCGGGATCGATTTCGATTTCCGATGCGAATGCAGGCCAGGCCGCGTTCAAGACGACGGTCAAAGCTGCTTCCGGCGATCTCGGCTCCCTCGTCATTGCGGCCAATGGCGCTTATGTCTACTCGGTCGCCGACAGCAAGGTGCAATATCTCGGTGCCGGCGACACCAAGGTCGACACCTTCACGATTACGTCGCTCGACGGCACCACCAAGCAGGTGTCGTTTACGATTATCGGCGTCAACGACGCGGCGGTGATCGGTGCGCCGACGGTGCTCGACGTCACCGAGGACGCCACCAGTCCGACCCTGAAGGCGACGGGGTCGATCTCAATTTCGGACGTCGACCAGAACCAGGCGGCGTTCAAGACCACGGTGATTTCGGCGGCCGGCGACCTCGGCACCCTGGTGCTGCAAAGCAACGGCAGCTACACCTATTCGGTGGCCGACAGCGCGGTGCAATTCCTCGGGGCCGGCCAGATAAGGACCGACACGTTCACGGTCACCGCGCTCGACGGCACTACCAGGCAGATATCCTTCAACGTCCACGGGACCAACGATGCGGCCGTGATCGGCACGCCTACGGTCCACGACGTCACCGAAGACGCGTCCAATCCGACGTTGACCGCGGTGGGATCCATTTCAATCTCGGATGCGGACCAGGGCCAGGCCGCGTTCAAGACCACGGTGACATCGGCGGCCGGCAATCTCGGCAGTCTCGTTCTCGCCGCCAACGGCACCTATACCTATTCGGTAGCCGACAGCGCGGTGCAATACCTCGGTGCCGGCGACACCAAGGTGGATACCTTTACGGTCACCTCGCTCGACGGCACCACCAAGCAGGTTTCGTTCACCATCCACGGCATCAACGACGCGGCGGTGATCGGTGCGCCGACGGTGGTCGACGTCACCGAGGACGCCACCAGTCCGACCCTGAAGGCGACGGGGTCGATCTCAATTTCGGACGTCGACCAGAATCAGGCGGCGTTTAAGACTACAGTGATTTCGGCGGCCGGCGACCTCGGGACCCTGGTGCTGAAAAGCAACGGCAGCTACACCTATTCGGTGGCCGACAGCGCGGTGCAATACCTCGGCGCGGGTGACACCAAGGTCGACACCTTCACGCTCACCGCACTCGACGGCACCACCAAGCAGGTCACCTTCACCATCCATGGCGCCAACGACGCGGCGGTGATCGGCACGCCGACCGTGCATGACGTCGCCGAAGACTCAAATCCGACGATGCTGACCGCCGCAGGCACCATTTCTATCTCAGATCCGGACCAGAATCAGTCCTCGTTCCAGTCCACCGTGATCGCGGCAGCCGGAACCCTCGGTCATCTTACCATCGCCGCCAATGGCGCCTATTCCTACACCGTTGCCGATAGTGCCGTGCAGTATCTCGGCGCATCCGATACCAAGATCGAAACCTTCACCATCACCGCATTCGACGGCACGACGAAGCAGGTGTCCTTCACCATCCACGGCGTCAACGACGCTGCCGTCATCGGCGACCCGACGGTCCACGACGTGACCAAGAACGCTTCGCCGACCACGCTGACAGCGGTCGGTACGATATCGATCTCGGACATCGACCAGAACCAGTCCTCGTTCCAGACGTCCGTCATCTCGGCTGCCGGCAACCTCGGACACCTGACCATCGCCGCCAACGGCTCTTACACCTATTCGGTGGCCAATAGCGCCACCCAGTTCCTCGGTGCCGCCGACACCAAGGTCGACTCGTTCACCATTACGGCGCTCGACGGCACGCAAAAGGTAATTTCCTTCACAATCCACGGTGGCAGCAGCGCGAACCAGCCGGCCGTGATCGGCGATCCGACCAATGCCGTCGTTACCGAAGACGTCGGCGGCGCGACGCTGACCGCATCCGGAACGATTTCGGTCACGGATCCGGACGCCGGCCAGGCCGCCTTCCAGATCACGACGACGCCGGGTGCCGATAACCTCGGCACCCTGGTTCTGCAGAGCAATGGCAGCTACGCCTATTCGGTCGCGGACAGTGCGGTACAGTACCTCGGCCTCGGCGACACCAAGGTGGATACCTTCACCATCAAGTCGGTCGACGGCACCTCCAAAGTCGTCTCCTTTACGATCCAGGGTGCCAACGACGCAGCCGTGATCGGTGATCCCGTCGCCCACACCGTTACGGAAGATTCCGGCGGGGCTACGCTCACGGCGACCGGCAAGCTGACCGTCACCGACGTCGACCAGAACCAGTCCTCGTTCCAGGCCGGATCCGTCGCGGGAGCGACCAACCTCGGCACGCTGTCCTTTGCGGCCGACGGCACCTACACCTATTCGGTCGCCAATTCTGCCACCCAGTCCCTCGGCGCGGCGGATACCCGCACCGACACCTTCACCGTCCACTCGCTCGACGGCACGGCGAAGGTGATCTCATTCACGATCCAGGGCACCAACGACGCGGCCGTGATCAGCGATCCGACGCTCCATGATGTGACCGAAGACGCCGCATCGACGCTGTCCGTGTCGGGCCAGATGACCGCCACCGACCCGGACCAAGGCCAGTCGCTGTTCAACACCACGGCGGTCGCAGCACCGGGCAACCTCGGGAACCTGGCCATCACGGCCGACGGCCACTACACCTATTCGATCGACAACGCCGCCGTGCAGCACCTGGCGGCCGGCGAAATGCTGGTCGAGACTTTCACGGTCTCATCCGTCGACGGCACCACCAAGCAGGTATCCTTCACCGTTCACGGCACCCAGGACGCCCCGACCCTGACCGCGGCCACCGCTTCAGGCACCGACGACGCCGCGATCCCGCTCTTCATTTCGGCCCATCTGGTCGACGACAGCGGCGCACTCGGCGCGGTCAGCATCGTCGGCATTCCCTCGAGCTTCACGCTCAACCACGGCACCGTCTTCGACGACGGGCATTGGGAAGTGGCAGCGTCCGATCTCGGCACGCTTGCCCTTGTACCGGGCGCGGATGCGCATGCCGGCACCCTGCTTTTGAACGTGTCCGTCGCGTCCATCGAGAGCGGCAATCAGGCCGTCTCCACCGTCAGCATGACGGTCAACGTCACGGCCGGACTCCACGAAACCAGCCTCCGTGCCGTCGACGGCTACATCGCCGGCGCCTTCGTATTCGCCGACGCCAACGGCAACGGCGTCTTCGATGCCGGTGAGGCTTCCGCGACCACCAACGCCGACGGCAGCTTCACGCTGCACGACCCCCACGGCACGCTGATCATGACCGGAGGAACCGACATCTCCACCGGCCTTGCCTTCACCGGGACGCTCAAGGCGCCGGACGGATCCACCGTCGTGACGCCGTTGACAACGCTGGTCACTTCACTCGTCAGCGGCACGGTTACCGCGGCAGATGCGGCCGCACAGGTGGCGACCGCCTTCGGCATCGATCCGACCCATATCGACATCACGACCTTCGATCCCGTTCCGGCCGCCGTGGCGGGCAACGCCGCGGCGACCACGGTGCTGTCCGCCGGCGTCCAGGTCCAGAGCACGATCACCCAGATGTCCGCCGTCGGCGTCTCGTCGGCCGACGTGGTCGCCGCGATCGCGGACGCCATTGCCAACCCCGACCCGACCGTGATCCTGCAACCGGGCGAGACGATCCTCACATCGAACGATTCGGTCCAGTCCATCGCCACCAATTCGGGCGTCAGCACGGACGCCCTGTCGACCGTCGCCGCCGTGGTCCAGGCCGCCAACACCAGCATCCAGACCGCCACGGACGTCACCACCATCGCCCAAGCGGGCCAGGTCGCCCAGGGAAGCGCGACGACCTCGCTGGCGTCCATCACCAACTTCAACGACACCGCCCAGACCGACGCGGTCACCACGGCCTACGTCGACCACTTGTCGGACCAGGTGCAAAACGCGGTGGTCGCCAGCCCGGCCGGCCCGGTTCTCGGCACCTCCGGCAATGACGTCCTGACCGGAACTGCCGCCATCGACACCATCGACGGCCTCGAAGGCAATGACAACATCAGCGGCGGCGCAGGCGCCGACCTGCTGTTCGGCGGCGCGGGCAACGACCGTATCGCCGGCAACGCCGGCAACGACCATATCGACGGCGGCGCGGGCTTCGACCGCGCGCTCTATACCGACGCCACCGGCGGCGTGACCGTCGACATGGCTGCCGGAACCGCCTCGGGCACCGGCGCCGACAGCGATACCCTGACCAACATCGAGGGCATCGTCGGCTCTGGCTTCGCCGACACCTACAACGCCGCCGGTTTCACCGGCAATTCCGCCGTTCCGGGCTCCCCGATCGGGTTGAATGAATTCGAAGGTGGCGCCGGCAACGACACCGTCATCGGCGACGTCAACGCGCTTGGAGCTTATTTGACGCGGGTATCCTATGTCAGCGCCACTGCGGGCGTGACCGTCGATCTTGCGGCCGGCACCGCCGACGGCGACGCCTCCGTCGGCCACGACACCTTCGTAGGCCCGGGCATCTTTTCCGCCTGGGGCTCCGCCTATGCCGACACGCTGTCCGGCAGCAACAACGGCTTCGGCACCATCGAGGTGTTCTCCGGCTTTGCCGGCAACGACACCATCAACGGACGCGGCGGCTTCGACCGCGCCGACTACAACCAGGATCCGACCACCACGTCGGGCATCACCGTTCATCTCGCCGCCGGCACCGTCACGGGCGACGCTTCCGTCGGCACCGACACCCTGATCTCGGTCGAGGCGGTGCGCGGCACCAACTTCGCCGACACCTATGACGCCACCGGCTTCTCCGGCACCAGCATCAACGCGGGTTCACTCGGAACCTTCAACGAGTTCACCGGCGGCGGAGGCAACGACACCATCATCGGCAACGGCTTCACGCGTATCAGCTTCAACAACGCGACCGCAGGAGTTTCCGTCGATCTGCAGACCGGCGCGACGCCGGGCACCGGCACCGCAACGGGGGATGCATCTGTCGGCACCGACACCTTCAGCGGCGTCAACGCCGTCCAGGGCTCGATGTTCGACGACACCATCTACGGCAGCAACAATACCGCCGCCACGGAAACCTTCACCGGCAACGGCGGCAACGACTACATCGACGGGCGCGGCGGCTTCGACATCGCCAGCTACAATAACATCTACCTGTCGACCGGCAGCATCACGGTCAACATGGCCGCGGGCATCGTGGTTGGGGATTTCTCGATCGGCACGGATACCTTGCGCTCGATCGAGGGCATCCAGGGCACCGGCAACGCCGACACCTACGACGCGACCGGATACGGAGTGGCGGGCGCCCTCAATGTGGGCAACAACGGCAACTTCAACCAGTTCGAGGGCCTGGGCGGCAACGACACCATCACCGGCAACGGCAACACGCGGGTCATCTACGCCAATGCGGCGGCGGCGGTCACCGTGGACCTTTCGCTCGGAACCGCCCGCGGTACCGCCGCGGGCGACGTCGCTGCGATCGGCACCGACACCATCACCGGGGGCGTCAACAGCGTCACCGGCTCGGCTTTCGGTGATACGCTGATCGGTGACGGCAACAGCAACACCTTTGTCGGCGGCGGCGGCAACGACACCATCGACGGCGGCGGCGCCGGCGACATCGCGATCTTCTCCGGGGCAAGGGCCCAATACAACATCTCGACCAACGGCGCCGGCGTCACGACGGTCACGGACACGGTTGCCGGCCGCGACGGCACCGACACGCTAACCAACGTCGAGGTCCTGCAGTTCAACAACACCAACGTCCTGATCGCCTCTGGAACCTCGGTGAACCCTGTCGACCTTTCCGACAACCGGCTCTTCTTCAATACCGCCTCCAACCCGCTCACCTCGCTGACCGGATCGGCGGACGATTTCATCAAGATCAACCAGTCGCTTTCGAACCACCTGATCGACCTCGGCGGCGGCGCCAACGATACCGTCATGCTCGGCGTCACCGGCGGCTACAATCTCAACCTTGCCAACGTGGAGCACCTGGTTGGCACCGGCGGCAACGACTTCGTCGGCTTCCTCAGCAACGTCAACGGGCTGTCGATCGACATGGGCGGCGGCACCGACAACGTCAACCTCGCCAACGGATCGAACTCCGTAAGCGTGACGAATGTCGAGAACCTCAACGCGAGCGATTTCGCGGCGGGAAGCGTCTCAAACGATACGCTCACGCTTTTGAACGACGTGAGCGGCCTGTCGGTCAACCTCGCCAACGGCATCAATACGCTCAACCTGGCGGCCGGCGTCAATTCGTTCACCAACGTATTCAACGTCGACACCATCAACGGCACCGCATCCGACGATACCCTCTCGGTCGGCAACGGCCTTTTCACCAACACCAACGACCTCTCGATCGACCTTGGCGCCGGCAACGACACGCTACAGATCGGCTCGACGTTTCTCAATGCCGCGCTCCATAACGTCGAGCACCTGGTCGGCAGCGGTGGCGACGATTTCTACACGCTGACCAACGACGTCACCGGACTGAGCGTCGACCTCGGTGCCGGCAACGACAACCTCACCCTTGCCAACGGCACCAACTCGGTCAGCGTGTCAAACGTAGAAAGTATCGAGACCAACGACTTCAACGGAGCGCCCTCCGACGACACGCTGACCCTCCTCAACGACGTCTCGGGCGTCAACGTCAACATGCAGCAAGGTATCAACACGCTGAACCTCGCAGCTGGTGTCAATTCGCTCGGCAATGTCTTCAACGTCGACACCATCAACGGCACCACTTCCGACGACACCCTCAGCATCGGCGGTGGACTTTTCACCGCCACCAACGACCTCTCGATCGACCTCGGAGCCGGCAACGATACGCTCACCGTCGGCAACACCTTCCTCAACGCCGCACTCCACAACGTCGAGCACCTGGTCGGCAGCGCGGCCGACGACTTCTACACACTGACCAATGACCAGAACGGTTTGACCGTCGACCTTGGCGCAGGGAACAACAACCTGCAGATCGCGACCGGCGCCAACACGCTCAGCCTGACCAACGTCCAGAGCATCGGAACCAGCGACTATTTCAACGGCACCCCGGCCGCGGACGACACGCTGACACTGCTCAACGATATCACCGGCGTGACCGTCAACCTGCAGGAAGGCAACAACACGCTGAACCTGGCGGCGGGGACCAATTCGCTGACCGCCTACAACGTCCAGCAGATCAACGGATCGGCCTCCGATGACGTGTTGACCATGCTGAACAACGCCGGAGGCGACACCATCGACCTCGGCGCTGGCAACGATACGCTTAACCTTTCGGTCTTCGCCGGCGGCGTCACCGTGAACAATGTCGAACACGTCAACGGCAGCACCGATGGCGATTTCATCACCATCGCGAACACCACCGGGACGACTACCGTCACCGGCGGCGGCGGCGCGGATTTCATCACCGCCAGCGCCGCGACCGACATCATCCGTTACACGGATGCGTCAGAGTCTTCCGTGGCCACGGGGGAAGACACCGTCACCAACTTCGACGCCGCGCACGACCAGTTCCTGCTCGACGGCGTCGCGGGTCTGGCCGGTTCCGTGCACTTCATGGCGTCCGGCGTGCTCGACGGGTCGCCGGCAACGCCGCATGCCGAAGCCATTCTCGTCAATTCCGGCGGACAGAACCAACTGCAGATCGACGTCAACGGCGACGGCGTGATCGGGGCGGGCGATATCACCGTCGTCCTGAACAATCTGGTCGGCACCCTGAGCGACGCCAACTTCTCGGTCATCACGCCCAACCATGCGCCGACCGACATCCAGCTTTCGCACGCTTCCGTCAACGAGAACAACCCGGCCGGCACCCTCGTAGGTGTCCTGTCGGATACGGATCCGGACGCCGGAGACACCGCAAGCTACGTGCTCACCAACGACGCCGGAGGCCTATTCGCGATCTCGGGCGCCAACATCATTACCACCGCGCCGCTTGATTTCGAGCAGACTCCTTCCCACCAGGTCACCGTGCAGGTGACGGACCAGGCCGGGGCCACCTTCAGCAAGAACATCCAAATCGACGTCACCAACGTCAACGAAGCCCCGACGGCGATCCATCTGTCGAATTCCTCGATTGCCGAACACAGCCCGGCGAACACCGTGGTCGGCGCCTTGTCGGCGCTCGACCCGGACGCTGGCGACACCGCGACGTTCACGCTGACCAACAATGCCGGCGGCCTGTTTGCGATCTCGGGCGGCAATCTGGTCGCTACGGGTCCGCTCGATTATGAGCAGGCTGCTTCCCACCAGGTCACGGTGCGGGCGACGGATTCCGGCGGGTTCACCTACGACACGACCTTCACGATCGCCACCACTGACGTCAACGAGGCCCCGACCGCCATCTCGATCTCGGGTTCGACGGTCGCCGCGACGAGCATCGTTGGCACCGTGATCGGCGCCTTGTCGGGAACGGATCCTGATGCCGGCGACACGGCAACGTTCACCCTCCTGGACAACGACGGCGGACTATTCGCGATCTCCGGCGGCAACCTGGTCGTGGCCGGCAGCCTCACCACCGTGACGACAGCAACCCAGAATGTCACCGTACGCGACACCGACGCCGGAGGTCTGACCTTCGACAAGGTGCTGGCGCTCACCGTCACGGGCATCCCGGGCAACACCTTCGCCGGCGACAGCGGCGACAACGTCCTCAACGGGACGCCCGGCAACGACCGTTTCCAGGGTTTTGCCGGCAACGACACCATCAATGGCGGGCTCGGGTTCGACCGCGCCTTTTACACCGACGCCACCGCCGGCATCGCCTTCAGCCTGGCCTCCGGCACGGTCACCGGTGCGGGCGTGGGTACCGACACCCTGACGGGCGTCGAAGGCATCATCGGCACCAACTTCGCCGACACCTACAACGCCACCGGATTCACCGGCAGCACGGGAGTTCCCGGCACCCCCGTCGGCTTCAACGAATTTGAGGGCATGGGCGGCGACGACGTCATCACCGGCCTCATCAACAGCCAGGGCGCCGCGCTCACCCGTGTCTCCTATCTCGATGCGACCGCAGGCGTCACCGTCAATCTCACCACCAGGACCGCCGACGGTGATGCTTCGGTCGGCCATGACACGTTTACCAACTATATTGCGAACGTTCTCGGCTCGAACTTCGCCGACACCCTAACCGGCAGCAACAACCCGAGCGGCACCGTCGAGGTGTTCGATGGCCGCGGCGGCAACGATATCATCAACGGCGGCGGCGGCTTCGACCGTTCCGATTACATCAACGACCTGACCGAGACGACGGGCATCACCGTCAACCTCGCTGCCGGAACGGTCACCGGCAGCTCCGTTGCGGGCAACGATACCCTGATTTCCGTCGAAGCCGTCCGCGGAACGGCCTTCGCCGACACCTACAACGCGGTCGGCTTCAGCGGCTCCAGCACAAACGCCGGATCGCTCGGCACCTTCAACGAATTTACCGGCGGCGGCGGCAACGACATCATCACCGGCAACGGCAATACGCGGCTATCCTACAACAACGCCACCGCCGGGGTGATCGTCGACCTCGCGGCCGGCACCGCCGACGGCGACGCGTCGGTGGGTCACGATACCTTCACCGGCGTCAACGCCATCCAGGCCTCGATGTTCAACGATACCCTGCTTGGAGACGCCAATAACGACACCTTCGCCGGTCTCGCCGGTAACGACTACATTGACGGCCGCGGCGGCTTCGATACCGCCACCTATTACAACATCTACTTCGTGACCGGAGGCGTCAGCATCGACATGGCCTCCGGAACGGTGACGGGCGACGCGTCGACCAGCACCGACACGCTGCGCTCGATCGAAGGCGTCCAGGGCACGACCTTCGCCGACGCCTACGTGGCGACAAATTTCGGCGCGACCGGATTCCTGAACCCGGCCGTCAACGACGTCGGCAACAACGGCACCTTCAACCAGTTCGAGGGCATGGGCGGCAACGACACCATCACCGGCAACGGCAACACGCGGGTCATCTACGCCAATGCGCAGGGACCAGTCACCGTCAATCTCGCTTTGGGTACCGCCACCGGCGACGCATCCGTCGGAACCGACACCATCACCGGCGGCGTCAACAGCATCACCGGCTCGGCCTTCGGGGATACGCTGACCGGAGACGGCAACAGCAACACGTTCGTCGGCGGTGGCGGCAACGACACCATCGACGGCGGAGGCGCCGGAGACATTGCGATCTATTCGGGGGTTAGCTCGGCCTACACGATCTCCGTCAACTCACCGGGTATCGGTCAGACCACGGTCGCGGACTCCGGTGCGGGCCGCGACGGCACCGACACCGCTTACGAACATCGAAGTCCTGCAATTCACCGATACCAATATCCTGATCGCTTCCGGAAGCACCGCAAACCCAGTCGACCTTTCCGACAACCGGCTTTTCTTCAACGCGGCGGCCAACCCGTTGACGACGCTGACGGGATCGGCCGACGACTTCGTCAAGATCAGCCCCAGCCTGTCGGGTCACCAGATCAACCTTGGAGCGGGAACCAACGATACCGTGATTCTCGGCCAGACCGGGAATTACACCCTCAATCTCCTCAACGTCGAGCACCTGGTCGGCAGCAGCGGCAACGACTTCGCGGGCCTGGTCAACAACGTCAACGGAATGTCAATCGACATGGGCGGAGGCAACGACAACGTCAACCTCGCCAACGGCTCGAACTCGCTTAGCGTGACGAACGTCGAAAACCTCAACGGCAGCGACTTCGCCGCCGGAAGCATCTCCAACGACACGCTGACGCTTCTGAATGACGTGAGCGGCCTGTCGGTCAACCTCGCCAACGGCATCAACACCCTGAACCTCGCGGCCGGGGTCAACTCGTTCGTCAACGTCTTCAACGTCGACACCATCAATGGCACTGCATCCGATGACACGCTCACGATCGGCAACGGACTTTTCACCAACGCCAACGACCTCTCGATCGACTTGGGTGCCGGAAACGACACGCTCAGTTTCGGATCGCAGTTCCTTACCGTAGCGCTCCACAACGTCGAGCATTTGGTCGGCAGTGCCGCGGATGACTTCTACACGCTGACCAACGATGTAAGCGGCTTGACCGTCGACCTCGGCGCCGGCAACGACAACCTCACCCTAGCGGGTGGGGTCAATTCGATCGCCGTCACCAACGTCGAAAACATTCAGGCCAACGACTTCAACGGGGCGCCGTCCAACGACACACTGACCCTCCTCAACGACGTCTCGGGCGTCAACGTCAACCTGCAGCAGGGCGACAACACGCTCAATCTCGCCACCGGAACCAACACGTTCGGAGACATCTTCAACGTCCAGCACATCAACGGAACCGCCTCCGACGACGTCCTGACCCTGACCGACGGCGCCTTCACCCCGGACAACAACCCTGTCATCGACCTCGGGCCGGGCGACAATACGCTGAACTTCGGCGCCCAGGGCATGTCGCTGACCGCACTCAATATCGAGCACATCAACGGCAGCGCCGCGGACAACAATCTGACGCTCAACAACGACGTCAGCAACGTCGCGATCGACCTCGGGATCGGCAACGACCATCTCAGCCTCGCTGACGGCGTCAACTCGGTCTCAGTCACGAACGTCGAGAGCATCAGCGGCAGCGACTTCACCGGCGGCACCGCGCCGTCGGATGACACGCTGACGCTGCTCTCCGACGTCTCCGGGGTTTCCGTCGACCTCGCAGACGGCAGTAACACCCTGAACCTGGCGGCGGGGACCAACTCGCTCGACAACCTCTTCAACATCAACCATCTGAACGGAAGTTCGTCGGACGACGCACTGACCGTGACTCAGCAGTCCTTCGCCACGGTCTTCGACATGGGCGCAGGAAACGACGTCATCAACTTCGGTGCGCAGGCCAACGGCGTCACCGTGGTCAACGCCGAGACGGTGAACGGCAGCTACGGCAACGACTTCATCACCATCGGAAACACGTCGGGGAGCACGACGATAACCGGAGGTCTTGGGGCGGATACCGTGGTCGCCGGTTCCACCCCGGTCAATTTCAACTTCACTGCTGCCGCCCAGTCCCAGACCGGGAACGGCGACACCATCCTCAACTTCAACGCCGACAGCGACACCTTCACTTTCACGGGCATGTCGGGATCGAACGGCTTCACCGGACCGATACACTTCGTGGACACGGCCGCGTTCGACGGATCGGTGGGATCGCCGCACTTCGAGGCGCGGTTGGATGCGGTGATGGGAGGCACCGCGACGCTTCAGATCGACGTCAACGGCGACGGCGTGATGGATGCAAACGATATCGAAATACACCTGACCAACTACACTGGAACACTGCACGACTCGAACTTCCTGGTGATTTAAGCAGGTCCGCGACAAATCTTTCGTCACGCGCGTGATGATCGAGCCCCTGGAGGATAGTGCATCCGTCCATCCTCTGTGCAGCGACGGAAAGGCTGATCGGAAAACCTCAGTTGATTCGAACAGTCTCGGTCCACTCGATCGACGTCGGGTTCTGGCGGGCGCAAAGCGGACATTTGTGCGCGCTCAGACCGTCCGAACCCGTGAATGATCGAGCATAGAGTTGAGGCCTTGTCAGAGCTTGCGGCGATGTTCCATAACGCCTAATGCGCGATTTTCGGTGTCCGGTGCTCGGCTGATAGCGTGGTTCGGGAAATCCCGTCGCCTACCTTCTGACGTGTTGCCGCCATTCGTTAGCTCGCGTCGAAAGGACTAATGTGCCGGGCATAGTGTGGCATGTCCTCTCACTACGGCGCCCTATGCATGGTGTAGCCAAAGAAGTATGTTCGTCCGCTCGTTAACTCTGGTGCGAAACTTTTCTACTATGCGATGAAATTCCTGCGCGGCTGCCCCTTAAGTGCCTGATTCAGTCCTAAGCTCACAGTCAGTTCGCATACTCGGATCATGCGGGGTTGGCCGTGATCAGGACACTGTGGCTTGCGGTTCTTTGTTCGAGTGGCGTAGGTGCAATGGTCGCTATTGGCGCCGGAACCTCGACGCCTCCGCCGACCGTGGGAGCTTCACCGGAGCAAGCGACCGTCGGCAAAACCTTTTCACAGGATACGTTGACCAAGGCAGACAAGTTGGAAATTGCATACGTTGGTGACGCCGTCGCCGTGGAGCCAGCCATGCTGGTTGCGAAGGCGCCTGACGAGCCTGTACCACAACCTCCTAGCCCAACAGCGACGCCCAAGATTGTGAGCCGGCATTGGCACGATCCCAACGCCAGGAAGTCCGCAGCCGTGTCTCTCGGCCGACGCATCAAGGTTCAAGAGCCGAAGAAGAGTAAGAATGTCGACCATGGGAAAGCAACCGTCGATCTCAGGGCCTGTCGGCGCCCGGAGGGCTTTGCGGGGTTGTTAAGGGCATTGAACCTCTCGGCAGGATGCGACACGTAGTTGGCTTTGGTCGGCGCCCCCTTTAATCACCAACTGCGATAGTCGTGCGATTGTCCTGCCCACCGACAACTGGTCGACAAGGCGAGGCTTCAATGCAGGTTGAACAGGTTTCTCACCAGCTGCCCGGAAATGATATCCGCGAAGGATAATCTGGTCGGCGGAATGGTCGTCGCTGAGCTGCGGCTCGCGACCGCAGGCGTGCTCGCCAATGGCGGTTGGTTAGCCGCAACCTGAGGACCCTGCCGTTTAATGGCCTTCCGCCTTTTTTTATCAACGTCGACTACTGGCGGAGGCGGAAGCGCTGACGCGTACGACTGCAGTGGAGATGGTTCGCTTGTCATTGCGAGCCCGACCAGCGCTGGTGGCGGGACGATGGTGGGCTGGCTGGTGTCAATGACAACACGTTCGGGGGGCTGCTGAACCGAAGCTATCCGAATGACCGGCCTGTTGATTGGGTCACCCGCTGTTTCGGGCAAAGATTTGGGCAGGAACCAATCTGCTGCAAACAGTAACGCAAGAAGCGATGCGCCAACCCAGGCTATGTACCGTCCGATAGGCATAACGATCTCTCGCCGCAATACTAACGTGACGAGCAAATGCCGTAATTCCTGATAGTTCGTAACCGCGGCGCGGTTCCTTGAACGATCTTGCAACGTGGTTACTGCTGGAATTCCGTAAGGGCCGCTGACGCACCGCAGTCGCAAACGGATTATTACGCTGTTAGGTCGCGTTCGAAGGCTATAGAGCCGTGCAGCGGCAGAGTTACTTGGAAATCGGCGTTCGCGAGAATTTCGGAGCCGCTCGATTTTTGACTTTTTCAACAGTATCGGCGCAAATCGTGACTTCTCTAAACGGCGGCGACACGCCGGGCCTAAAAATGCCTGGCGGCCAGAAGGGCGAGCAGTACCGCGCCCGAGGTTGTACTGACCGCGACCATATTGATCAGGTTTTGCGTTGCCACCGATGCCATTGATGCTGCGCGGGCCGGCGCCGGGCTGGTCTTCGATTTTTTGCGTTTCGCCGTTTGTGGTCTTGTCTTCGCACCCATTGCATTCCCCGGAGATGGCGGGTCAGGCCGCTTGGCGGCCTGACCCTGACGCGTTCCCTGTCGAGGTTCGTCCCCGATCTGGAAGCCACCATGTCATGGGCCCGGCCGTGAAAGCTTAAGGGGGCTGGTAAACCAAAGCTGACCCAGGCTGATGGTTTACGAATTCGCGAGCACGGTGTTCCGAACCAGGACCGTTGTAGTCAGCGCAATAGATTTCGAGCGACTTAGGTGCCGCCCTTCTTCACGATCTGATATCCGTTAGCCGCCAGATCCAGAAGGATGGCCTTGGCGATGTGGGTGCTTTGATCCGGCGCAATCCACTCATAGTCGAGGTTTGGGCCGCCGTCGCCCTCGGGATATTTGATGAAGGCGGTGTGAATTGCGTTCGTGATCAAAAGTTCTAGTGCGTCGGCTGACATGATGTCTCTCCAATATTGAGCAAGCTATCGCATTATTTGGGGCAATATCGCCCAGATTTCCTAGGGGTAGGCAAATGCAATTCGGCCCTTCGGACGCCTCGCCCAACGCGTGGCGGGGTTAGTTTTCCGCAATCTCTCGTTAGCGGCGTACTACCGGCAACATCAGCCCTACGATTCTTGACCCTTGCGGTTACTGCGCCCGCCCACCATCATTGGTGCCAATTCTTTATCGCAGCCAGGTGGTAATCATGCTGGGTACGAGTAGTTGGCAGCTCCGCGACGGTGAACAAATCATTGCTTGCAATAGAAGCCTCTTGGGTCATAGGCACTTTTTGATCGGAATCACCCGCATTCGCAATGAAGCACTTATTCTCCGAGATACACTGGACTACGTCGGCAAGCACGTAGATGCGATAGTCGCCTATGATGACGCGAGTACGGATCGAACGCTGGAGATTCTTGGCGGGCACCCAAAAGTCGCTCTGATTGTGACAAATCGGTCGTGGGAAGCGGACATCGAGGCGCGACGGATTGCCGAGGGTCGACATCGCGGACTTTTGCTGCAGACGGCGCGCGAACACTTGCAGTTTGACTGGATGTTTTGCTTCGATGCGGACGAACGCGTTACCGGAGATCTACGCGGATACCTGGAAGGAACTCGTTCTGGCGATTACGACGGCGTGCGGGTTCAACTGTTCGACGCCTATATGACTCCTGGCGATCATGCACCCTATCAAGCCGATTGCGAACTATTGGGCTTTCGCCGTTTCTTCGGCCCGGAACGGCGAGACATTCTGATGTTGTGGCGAAACCGGCCTGAGGTCATCTTCGCGAAGCACCATGGGCGAGAGCCGGCCGGCGTAGAACGCGTGGCGACCGGTCTGTATTGCCAACACTATGGTAAGTCGTTGTCGGTCGAACATTGGGAAGAGACTTGCGAATACTACATGCGACACTTTCCGTTCGATACCTACGGGCGAAAATGGCGCGATCGCAAAGGTCGAGCAATCCACACTCAATCTGACTTCATGCGGCCCTTGTACGAGTGGGGTGACACGCTCTTCGCGAATGCGATCAAGATGTGACTTGTCCGAAAATCGAGCGTGCCTTCCGCTCCGTGCCAATGTGGCCGCTTGGCTGACAGGCTCACGCCGAGTTTCTCACGCAGAGTGCCGGAATATTTTTGGGCAAAACGGTCAACTAGATCAGCGAATGCAAAGCCCTGACCGCGGCCTCGCGGCTCTCGACAGGAACAAATAAATTCACCGAATGCGGCGACAAAACATATTTGTCGGCGATAATCCCCTGGCGTTGCAGAATCTGAATCGCCTTAAACGGCAGATCTGAAGAAACGCCGCCGAAGCAAGTGAGGCTCACCGAACTTAAAGCCTCACGCTGTTGACGCAAGTCTTTGCTGCTTTCCAGCGTGCGCAGCAAAGCGTCGAGCGACTCCGAATCGGAAGTCATCATAATGCGCGTTTTTCCGCCGGTGAAAGCCGAGGCGAGGAGCTGCGGCCAGGATAGGCCGCTTTGTTTAAGATGCTGCGCGAATTTCTCAAAGCCTTGATTGAGATCCGCCGAATCGATCTCCACATGCTCAATGCGAGCCATTGAGTTAACGGCCAAAACTTTTCCGCTTTCCATCCCCATAACCTCTCTCATCACTTGCGTGCTGTGTCCAGCGCCGCCCAATTTTTTCAGAACCAAAGGAACGTTTTGGCTTTGTGCCAGCTCCACGCTGCGAAAATGCAAGACCTTGGCGCCCCAAAAACACATTTCGGATAGCGATGTAAAATCCAGCTGACGCAAGGGTTTTGAATCCGCCACGATGCGCGGATCGGCCGAGCAAACTCCGTCGACCTCTTTGATGATCTCACAGCACTCGGCTTTTAGCGCCGCCGCCATGGCGACCGCAGTGGTATCGCTGCCACCTCGGCCCAGCGTGGTGATTTCTTTGGTCACCGGGTTCACGCCCTGAAAGCCGGCCAAAACCACGATGCGTCCGCGGTCGAGTTCTTCGCGCACGCGAATGGGCCGCACATCTAAAATGCGCGCGGAAGAGTGGGATTCGTCGGTCATCACTCCGGCTTGACTGCCAGTAAAACTAATCGCCGGCACGCCGAAATCGGACAGCGCCATGCTCATTAGAGACATACTGATGCGCTCACCGGTGGTTAGCAACATATCGAGTTCGCGGCGATTGGGATGCGGGCTTACTTGATAAGCCATTTTAACGAGTTCGTCGGTGGTCTTACCCATCGCTGAAACGATCGCTACGACCCGATGACCACGCTTGTGTAGGTCGGCGAGACTGCTCGCGACCGCGCGGATTTTTGCCGGTGTTTCAAGACAGGTGCCGCCGTATTTTTGCACGATGATGGGATTGTTGCGCATTCTACTTACAGAAATACCCCGAGCGAGCCCTGCGCGCCAGCACGAACAAACCGCGACACGCGCGGCTGCGCGCCCGTATCAGGAAGACAGACCGCTTTGGGTCCAAAAGCGCCACTCTGACAGTCGGCCTTCACTTCCGGTCTACCCCAATAATCGGACGTACTCGGTGTCGGCTGCCGCTTGGCAAAAGTGCCAAGAACGAAAGCCAGAGCTTCATGCGCCTACTCAGTCGACTGCTATTGCGAGTTCAAGAATCGAGCCGTCGGCGTCCGACTTGACGGGCCGCAATTTGCCTCTGCGCGCGCCACGCGAGCGGCCATATCGCAGTGATGCTGAGTCCCGCAATAAACTTCCGCCGGCGCACGTGCCCCTCCCTGTAAGGACATGCCCGTCGGACGGACAGCCCAGCACTGTGTTGCGGACCTGTGAGCGGTTGGATGCTCGTTCGTTCGGGTAGAAGGATCGGTCCTAGTGGCGACCACTGTGGCGAAGGTGGTGGCGTGGGGCAGGAGCCATGGCCATTGAGGATCCGAACATTGCCAACGGACGCATGACGTCCTCCGTCGGCTGGAAGAACAGCGGCATGGCTGCCGCAGCGACGGAGCGTTGACGGCCTCGACTCGCAACGGCGGTCTCGCCGGATCCCATTTGCACGATCGTCGCGGTCACGTCGCGATGGGTGCAGCGGCAGCCGAGCGCGCTCGCGGCCGCCGGCGATAGATCCAGGAACGCGCCGGTGAAGGGACCGCGATCAGTCACCGTGACCTGGATCGACCGGCCGCCGCTCTGGACCGTCAGTACCGTGCCGAAAGGCAGCGTCGGGTGTGCGGCCGTCAATGCGCCGCAGTTAAATGCCGCCCCGGAAGCCGTGCGACGTCCGCACAGGCGGTCGCTCCCGCCGTAGTAGGTGGCAGTCCCGGAGAGACGGTGCGCCTCGGCCACGGAGGAGAGCGAGAGAACGACGATGGCGGTCGCGACAATCCGTTTCATGCTGGATCCTCGGGTGTTGCGAAAGAGGCGGCCGCGACGGCTTCACGCTGCCGCTACGTCTAATCCGGTCGTCCTACGGACGGACCGGCGCAAAAAAGGCGTCGAGAAAGGTCGACGATCCCTCGAGCCCGCAAGCAATCGTGGCTTTGTTGATCGGCAATCGTGCCGGAAATTGGGCAGGGTGGAACCCTGTGCATCGCAACGCCGTTCAAGAGTGGCCCGGCTAGCGACTGTATCCGGCATTTGAATCGCAGCGCGGATTGACTTCAGGAACCCTGAGGGGACACCGACGACGACAGCTCTGACCAAATCGCTCCCAGAGGACAAGCTGCCCACCGCTAAGACGGCCGTCAAGGTTACCGGCTACGGTCCGCATATGCTGGCGGCTACGCGGCCGCGGCGCTGCTTTATACCCGATTCGGGGTGGTGTTTCGTTGTTCCGCCAATCATGTCGGGCATCACCGTTTCGTTCAGTGGCTCGCGAAGCGTGAGTTGTGACCGGCTTCGTGCGGCCTTTAGA
This sequence comes from Bradyrhizobium sp. AZCC 2289, assembly GCF_036924615.1. Classification (NCBI taxonomy): domain Bacteria; kingdom Pseudomonadati; phylum Pseudomonadota; class Alphaproteobacteria; order Hyphomicrobiales; family Nitrobacteraceae; genus Bradyrhizobium; species Bradyrhizobium sp. AZCC 2289. Next base: position 4,898,403 of record NZ_JAZHRY010000001.1, read on the forward strand.
CTGCCTGCGATTTGGGCAGGCAGTCAGGCATTGGGAAATTGGATCCCTCTAGGCCGCCCGGCGCTGCCGGCTGTGGGTCCGGACTCCATAGACCAATCTGTGCTACACGGAGAAGGTTCGATCCCAGTTCCTCTCCCTGCAATAAATGATTGATATTATTGAGTTATTTGGTATAGCCCCCCCCCGGACAAACCCCGATCGGGCCCGTGTCACAAGACCCCTTGCCCGGCCAACAGCTCCGGACGGCCAGCTCTCGGCGACTGGGACGGCTTTGGGCCGGGACAAGCCACAGGGCCGGAAGGCAGGACGGGAGCAGGGCCACTTGCGCTACATCAAGATCGCCGTCATGCAACTTTTATAGAGTACATGTTGCTTTCATCCGCATCACTCGGGTCCCAAACGACCCGACCGAGACGCCCTTGTAAGTGCTTCGGAAGTCACGATCGCGATGTCTGACCAATTTCCAGCTTTTGAAGTGGTGTTGAAGCGGCGCGGCCGAACATGGAGCTGGCGCGTGTGCACGACCGAAGGGGATGTCGTCATGCTGGGTTCGGAAAGCAGCCGAGCCGCTGCCAAATACAAAGCTGACAGGGCACTCTTCCTACTGCTGATGTCCGCCCCGTATCGATCGAAAGGTCGGTGCTGGTGGCAATCGTCACCATCCGGCGGTGGCAGGATCGCACCGGCGAGCGCGCCAAAATATACCAGATGAAACTGTATTGATGGACGTCGAGATACAAGCATCTCTCTTTCCTTATACAACGACTAATTGAAACTTAAAATATCTAGATGTAGACCGATTCGAATCTTGAAACCGGGCCTGGGGTCAAATTGGAGTTACCCCGGAAGAATGGGCCTGAGCGCTTTTTCCTTCACTCGTTCGTATTTGCGATGCTTTAATCTTCACTTGCGATTTGATTGTCGAGCATCACTTGAGAGACCGCCTCAATCGCGACTTTCTTGTCTCTCCCAATATCCAAGCAGAGTTTGAATTAGCAGGGCTTGTCCGCGTATCTACTTGTAAAAGGTCAGTATGCCATCTTCCTCCAACAGGATTGCGTTGTTCATCGATGGCGCCAATCTCTACGCGACATCCAAGGCGCTCGGTTTCGACATCGATTACAAGCGTCTGCTCAAGGAATTCCAAAGTTGCGGAACGCTGTTGCGCGCGTTCTACTACACAGCAATCATCGAGGATCAGGAATTCTCGTCGATCCGCCCCTTGATCGACTGGCTGGACTACAACGGCTACACCGTCGTCACCAAGGCGACCAAGGAATTCTTCGACGCCAGCGGCCGGCGCAAGGTGAAGGGTAACATGGACATCGAGCTTGCGGTCGACGCCATGGAACTCGCCGAACACATCGACCAGATGGTGCTGTTCTCCGGCGACGGCAACTTCCGCTCGCTGGTAGAGGCGATGCAGCGCCGCGGCGTCCACGTCACCGTGGTCTCGACCATTTCCAGCCAGCCGCCGATGATTGCCGACGAACTGCGGCGCCAGGCCGATGTCTTCACCGACCTCGCGGAATTACAGTCGAAGATCGCCCGCGATCCGTCCGAGCGCCCGGCCCCGCGCGACCCGCGCCATCACACCCTGCAATTCCTGCATCGTGCGACCACGACGGCGCCGAGGGATGACGACGATTTCGACGAATGACAGAGGCTGTCGCCGCGCGGTATTGTTTTCGGCTGCTTTTAAAATGAAGCAGCTTTGCCCGTCGATGTGCGGCCATGAAAAGGGCCGCCGACAGTATGGCCAGCGGCCCGACCGGGCTCAAAATAGTTTCCGAAACAACACAGAACTCTCAGCCCCGGAGCGGCATTCTAACCATCATTCGCCGGGACAGCCTAGCCGAAATATAATTCAGGCCCGAAGAGCATGACGGGCGTTTTAGGCTGCCGCCCGATCTTCCTTGTCAGTCCCCCGCGCAACAATCAGATCGAGCGGCCTGTCGGCGGCCTGGCAATGGCCGTCGAGCGCGGCGATGTCAGGCCGGACAAGGTATTCAAGGGTCGCGTCCAGGCCGTGGCAGATCGGCTGCTGATCTTGATCGCTGATGATGATCGCGGGGCGCTCAATTGAAAACCGCTTTGCCATTTCATCGAATGGGACAGCCGTGCTGGCTTGAAGAGCATCGCCGCCAGTCACATGTCACAAGGATCGGGGATCGTTGGCCCGACAAACTGGCAACGCACCCACCGCCTCATTGAAGGTCGCGTGCGTCCAAATAAGAGCGAGCACGGGCTGCGTTCGAGCACCGCTCGACACAGTACCTCTACGCAAACGCAACGGCACGAGCCGTCGAGGGAGACCTTGGCGGCTTTTTGCGTGTGGCCAGATATGCGCAAAAAAGGCCCCTTGGGGAAGGTCGGCCAGGATTCCGTCGACCTGCCGAGACGTCAGCGGGCTGTAAAGCTATCGCGTTTCAACAGGTGGGCTTAGATGATCTTGGCCTCCTTAAAATGCTGCCCCGTCGCGCACGCCTCGAGCAATTTGCTGCTGCTACCTGACCCCGGCTTACCGCCTGACACTCGGGATAATTCTGCTTCGCTCAGTTCGATGTTGGTGTCATTGAGTGTGCCTTCGGCGGGCTTTTCTTTTTTTCCCAATTCGATTTTTCTGTTGTCCATGGTGGCTGCTCCTCTTTGGTGTGTTCTCCTCTTTGCAGCAGCATTGATATCACTTTCAGCAATTCCTAGAAAGTGCGCAAGATCACACTGGCCTCAGTGTGGTTGAGTCGATCGGTCTCGCGCGAAAGACGAGGATTGACATCGCCAAGCCGGCGGACGCGTTTTCACCTTCGCGCATGGCGAAACGCGCCGGCGTGAACCGGCGCGTTCCATGCAGGTACTTCATATTCCGAACTCAGTTACCCCAATTTCCCGCGCCGGGAAGGTTGCCATTCACGACACCCCACGAACCGTCTCCAGGCGCGCCGCCCCACGGGATTCCGTCGATCGTATCGCCGCCGCCGACCGTGCCGCCCTTGCTGATGGTCGGCCCATGGTAGCCCGGATCGTTGGCGAGGTTGCGCATTCCGCCGCTGACAGCTTCGAGGTCATTGAGGTTCAGTTCATTGCTGAAGTTGGTCATGGCACTTCTCCGTTTGATCTGAGGACGAGCGGCCATCGCCCGTCATGACCGCAAGTTAGCCGTCGTTTCGAAATACGACCGTGCGCGGGATCACACAGAAAAAACCATCGGCGCGAACCAGAAAGGCGCGCCGAGTCTCGGTCGGCCTGTTGGGGATGACGGCGCAAACCCGCGATCCAGAGGTGGGGACAGATTTCCTAGTTGGAAATCCTGTTGTTGCTCAAGGTCCTCAACATTCGGCTGAATCGTTCTCCGGCAGCCGATACACGATCAAGGATACCGACGTCGAATTCGTCTTCCGAGATACCCATCTCGTCCGAGATGGCGGAATTTCCAGCCGAGCTTCCGCGCGCTTCGCGAAGTCGGTCGGCGAGAAACACCGCGAGGGCCCGATAGAACCGGCTGCCAAAGCCGGCATCGTTGTCGAGCTTATGCATCAGCTTTGTCTTGTCGAGGAAGAGCGCCAGGCCGTTTCCGCTGGCCGTGATCGTGGCCGACGGCGGCGCCGAATCCACCAGCGATATTTCGCCGACGACCTCGCCGACACCCAGCCGCGCGATTTGTCCCAACCGCCGGGTTGTCACCAGCAATTCCCCTTCGAGCATAAAGATCAGGAAATCGGTGCTCTCGCCCTCCCGGATGATGACGTCGCCATCGCCTAGACGTCGCCGAACTCCCGTCTGCGCCATCCACGCGACGTCGGCATCGCTGAGTATTCCAAAGATGTACAGGACTTTTCGCATGATTGTCCTCTTCGGCTAAAGCAACTGCCGCTGCGCGAAGGCGGCGAACATTCCGGGCGTCTTGCTGAGCTCCGCATAGCTCCCGGTTTGCACGACCTTGCCATCGACGAGCACGATAATGCGATCGGCCTCGCGCACGGTGCTCAGCCGATGCGCGATGACGATCCGTGTTACGTTGAGGTTACCGAGCGATGCGCTTACAATCGCCTGCGACTGGTTGTCCAGTGAACTCGTCGCCTCGTCAAACAGCAGAATACGGGGCCGGCGGGCGATCGCGCGGGCAATCATGATTCGCTGTCGCTGTCCGCCGGACAGCGTGTTCACGCCCTCTGCGATCACGGTATGCATGCCCATCGGCATGCGCTCGATGTCGGCATCGAGACCGGCAAGCCGCGCGGCCTCCCACGCGTGCTCGAGCGGCAGTTGGACGCCGCCGCAAATATTGTCGTAGAGGCTGCCTGTCGCCAGTTTTCCATTCTGCAATACCACGCCAAGCTGCCGCCGTACCGCGCTGATGTCGAGCGTGTCGAGCGCCTTTCCATCGAGGAACACGGCGCCGGACTCCGGCCGTTCGAAGCCCAGCAGTAATCGGAACAGCGAGGATTTTCCGCTACCTGACGGACCCACAATCGCGACATATTCGCCTTGCGCGATCCGCAGAGTGACGTTGTCGAGGACGGGCGGGCCGCTCGGCAGGTAGCGGAAGGTCAAGCGAGAGAGCTCAACCGCTCCGGACAGTTCACCCGGAGGCTTACGGTCCTCCGAAACCTCGACCACCGCCGAGATCAGCGGTCGAAGGCGGGTGAGATGAGGGATTGCGATCAGCGATTCACTCACGCCCGACGCCCACGCCCCGACCGATGCCATCGATTGGCCGAAGGCAGTGAAGAATGCGAAGAAGCCGCCGATATCGAGTAGCAGCCTGCTGTTTGTAAACGACGCCGCCGCGAAAATGATGAGCGTGGCGATAGTCGGAAACGAAGTCTCGAAAACACCGAGGGCGTTGGCGGTCCGCTGGGAGGCCATGAAATACTGTTTCTGGATCGCGAACTGTCTCGACCACACCGCGAGCGCGCGAAAGGTTGCGGCTGCGACGCGGAGCTTGCTGATTCCGGAGATGAGCTGCAGCACGAAGCCGCCGATCTTGCCCTGCAGGTTGAAGTGGTTGTTCTCGTGATAGAGACGTATAGCGCTGGTGGCGATGATCAGGATCGCCCTGACCATCGTCAGCACAAACGCGACCAGCCCCAGCCTGAGATCGTAGTAAAACATCAGACCTATGCTGAACCAGCAGAACAAACCGGCCATCATCCCGCGCAGTGCGCGTCCGGTGAATATCCGACGTGCAGCATCGATTCCCATCGAGCGATCGACAAAGTCGCCGACGGTGTACTCGCGAAACAGGGACGCGGGCAGCCTGAGCAGACGGTCGATCACCGCCGCCTGCAGCTTCCAATCGATCAGGCCTTCGAGCCTGAGCATCGCGAGCCCTTCCATCGCCTGGACACTGGCCATGGCGACGGCCGTCACGGCCAGTGCGAGGGCGCAAAACGCGAGTTGGTCGAGCTCGGTGCGGGGTATGACCGAACTGATGAGAAGATTGGTAATGAGCGGGGTGACCAATGACAGCAGGCCTATCGCAACGACGGCGAGTGCGATGCGACCGACATTGCCGCTGGAATGGCGAATCGAGAATGTGAGCAGATCCCGAAATCGAACCGGGCGCGACGGCAAGGCGGGATAGAACGTCACGGCTTCCGGGGCCAGCTCCATTGCAAGCGAACGGTCGACCGGGCGGTGCGTCCCGGTTCCCGGCTCGATCATGGTGTAACGATGTCTCGCGCCGCGGATCAGCGCGACCGGATTGCGCTCCTCACCGTGCCAACCCACCAACGGGCCCACGTCCTGCTGCCACCATTTGCCCCGCAACAGCGTCTGGCGAACGCGCAGTCGTGCGGTTCGGGCGATCTCGACAACGTCGGCAAATTCCTGCCGAGCCGAGGCGGCTCGGGCAGGGACGATAAACGGCACTCGAATCGCTTCCGCGACGATCCGGCAGGCGGCGAGCAAGGGATCCGACGGGTCGGCTTCGATCTTTGCGCGGTTGGAGCGCTGCACGACGACCGCGGAGAGGCGTTCGAAGGATTCGAACGTCTGCGCTGTCGTGAGGTCGCTGCGAAGAACGAGGCGTTGCGTCTCCCGGCCAACGTCGCGCGCCTGTCGATCCCGAATACTGGCAACGACGCCAAGATGGAATTGATCGACGGCGCGCCACAGCACATCCGCATCCGGCGTGGCGACGCTGCCGATAGCGATGCATGCGGACGGGCCGGCCTCGATCCACATCCCCGATGTCAGCGGCAAGGGCGGACCGCCGGCGGAAAACGCCGGATCGAGCCCCATCAGCTTCACCGCACCGGCCTCCAGGGCGACCCACACGATGCTGCGCACCGGACCACGCCGCCGCTCACCGGGCGGAATCTCGGCGGCGCCATCGCTCGCTACCTCGCGCATTTCCCAGCTCGGGTTTGGACCGGAGATCATCCTGGCGAGCCGCGTGACCCAGGCGATAATCGAATCGACGGATGAAAACTCCGCGCGCGGCACGACTAATGCTTCGGTGCCGGGACCGCCGACTGCGATCACCTGGATGCGTGTACCGGAGCTATCGACGGCTTCCGGAAGGTCGAGAATGACCTCGCCGCTCTCGACCCGAAACAGATGGTGTCGAGCGCCGTCGGTGCCGCCTTCGACCAAGTTGACGGCGAAGACATCGGCATACCCTGTCACGACCTGCAGCACGTGCTCCCGATGGTCGAGAAGTTTCGGGTGCCGGCCATCGAGCACGATGCGGGTCGGCAGACAACCGGCCGCCTCTTGACCGGCCGTTAGTGGTGCCCGCTGGAGGACAGGTTCGGTCATTCCTGAGCCACGAGTTTCGCGTACACTCCCTGAAGCACGATCAGCTGCTCATGAGTTCCTCGCTCGGCAATTTTGCCCTGCTGCAGCACGATGATCTCGTCACAGTCGCGGATCGTGCTCAGACGATGCGCGATGATGATGCACGTGCAGCCCCGGCGTCGCAGATTATCGTCGATGACTTTTTCGGTGATCGGATCGAGCGCGCCGGTTGCCTCGTCGAGCACGATCGCCGACGGGTTGGAAACCAGCGCCCGCGCGATCTCGATACGTTGGCGCTGACCGCCGCTGAAATTCGTGCCGCCTTCGTTGATATAGCAGTCGTAGTTTCCCGCCCGCGTCGCAATGTCCTCGTGGATGACTGCATCCTTCAACGCCTGCGACAGATCCTCTTCTGTTACGGTCGGGTCCCACAGGGTCAGGTTGTCACGCGCGGTTCCCTCGAACAGGAAGATGTCCTGATCGACGTAGGCGATCGAATTTGCGAACACCTGCGGAGGGATCTCCGGCAAGGTCCATCCGTCGATACGGATTTCGCCGGACCACGGCTTGTAAAGTCCGCAAATCAGCTTGCCGAGGGTGGATTTTCCGCTGCCGGAGGCGCCGACGAGCGCCACCCTCGAGCCCGGCTGGATGCTGATGGACAGGTCGGCCAGCAGCGGTGGCTCCAGAACTGAGTAGCCGAACTGAATGTTGCTGATTTCGATCCTGCCTGTCAGCTTCGGAGCGAAGCGATCCGCCACGACGATTTTCTTGCCGGAACTGTCGAGCGGATAATTATATACATCCTCGAGGCGCTCAAACGCGCCCTTGATGGTCTGGAAGCTACCCGCATAATTGACCAGGTCCGTGACGGGCGCCGAAAAGCTTGCCATGAGTGACTGGAAGGCGACCAGGCTTCCAAGCGTGAGGGAGCCCTCGATCACCCGCAAGCCGCCGATGCCAAGTATCGCCGCAACCGTCAGTCCGGAGAACAGCGTCGGCAGCATGTCAAGAAAGATGGAGGACACCCCGAGTTCCTGCTCGGCGTTCAAGGCTTTTGCCTGAACTCCGGCCCATTGACCGAATGCCTCGTCCTCCAGTCCGCTCGCCTTGAGGGTTTCGATGGTACGCACGGTGCTCACCGTCGCGGCAACAAGCTTGCCCTGTTCGAGCGCGAGGCTGCGGCTGAGATCCTGCCGGCGCGCGCCAATGAATCGCAATGCCAGCACGTTCAGAAGTGACATGCTGACGCCGATCGCAGCGAGCGGGACGTCGTAAATCGCCATCGCGGCGGCGAAAAACACGATCGAGGTCAAGTTGAGCGCGTTGGCGGCTATGCCGCTCGAGAGCAGGCGGGCAATCTGCTCGTTGGCGGCCACGCGGCTTGCAATATCCCCGGCATGGCGCTGGGTGAAGAACTCGACCGGTAGCGCCATGACGTGCCAGAGAAAGCGGCTGATCATGACCACCGCAAGCTTGGTTTGCAGCCTCAACAGCAGTGACTGGCGCAGCACTGTCAGGATTGCGCGCAACACCGCGGTCACGGCCATGCCGATTAGCAGCGGGACGAGCCAGCTGGTGCTGTGCCGGATCAGGATGTCGTCGACGAAGATTTTCGAAAATCCCGCAGCGACAATGCTGGGCACAATGAGCGCGAAGCTGACGATCACCAGCAGGCCGACGGCCGCCTTCGAGCCGCGCAATTCGCGCAGCAGCAAACGCAAGCCCTGCGGTTTGCGGCCCAACGGCTTGAATGCCTCGGTTCGCTCCATGGCGAGCACGACACCGGTGAACGCAAGATCCAGTTCCGCCATGTCGATCCGCCGCCGTCCGATCGCCGGATCGTTGATATAGACGCGATCGCCGACGATGCCCTCCAGCACCACGAAATGATTGAAGTTCCAGTGAATGATGCAGGGCATCGGCAATTCATGCAGTGTCGAGGGCTCCTTGCGAAAACCCTTGGCGGCGAGGCCGAAACGGCGCGCCGCCCTGACGATGTTGCTTGCCTTGCTGCCGTCGCGCGAGACGCCGCAGGCGACGCGGAGCTGCTCCAGCGGGATCCAGGCGCCATGGTACGCAAGCACCATGGCCAGGGCCGCAGCCCCGCATTCGACAGCCTCCATTTGCAGGATTGTCGGCGTCCGCTTCACCGCTTTGCGCCAGAACAGTTTGCGGGCGTGCCGTGGAAGCGGACGCACCTCGTCCGGCGTTGGCTGGGGCAAAGGGGCGTTATCCATCAATTCCCGTCAGCCGCTTGATGAGAGGTAGCACCAGGTCGAGCGGGCGTTGATTTCGCGTGGTGACTTCCGCGCGCGTCAGCGTTCCGCTGGTGAGACGAACGGGTGGCCCCTTTCCAACCGCCCAGCGATAGCCGCTGACGGTTGCAGGGTCCTGTTCCAGGCTGACCGTCGCTGCATAGGGCGCGCCATCGTGCGAAAAGCGGCTGACGAGACTGTCGTTGTGGAGCACCGCAGCCATGCCCTGGGGCGTGATGGGAAAATCGGAAACCGTCACGATGGTGCCGACCATGGTTCCGAACTCCTCCCGTTTCACCGTGCTCGGCTCGATGCTGACCTGCATTCCCGGTTTCACATTCTTGCCGCGCTCCGCCGGAATGTAGATCAGCGCCTCGAGCTCCGTACCCTCGCTTTCGATCGCGATGACCGGTGTGCCGACCGCGAGCACCGAGCCCGCGGAGACCTTGACCTCGAGGACACGTCCTTCGATCGGGCTGATGACCTGAGTGTTCTGGTTCAACATTCCAGCGATTGCGTCCATCTGCCGGCGCGCGTCATTGAGGGTGAATTCCGATTGCTGGATTTCGCGCGCGCGTTGCGTCTCCAGATCCGTCTTTTGCGATCGCAACTTCAGAATTTCGTTCCTTGTATCTTCCTTCCGCTGCTGCGCATCGGTCAGATCGCGCCGGCGATCCTCGACGTTGCGTCGGGTCGTGTATCCCTTGACCAGCAAGTCCTCGAGATTCTTGAGATCGGCCGTCAGATATTCGATGCGCTGGTCGGTCGCCTTCACGACCTGATTGAAGGCGGCCTCGAGTTTCGCAAAGTTCTGGCCCTTTGACGCGAGTTCGCTGGCAACTTTCGAGGTCAGGTCGGCATGCTCGCGCTCGCGTTCGCGAAAGACCTCGATAGCGCTGGTGTGGCGCTGCTGGATATCGGTTTGGGCGATCTGAGCGACCGCCTGACCTTGCAGGACGTGATCGCCTACCGCAACGTTGACCGACGAGAGCCGTCCGGCGGCAGCGGAGACGGCATCGACGACGCGACCGCCACCGCTGATCAAAATTCCTTCACCGGCCGCGCGGGTAGGAATTCGTCCAATGACGCCCCATGTCAGCGCGGCCGCCAGAGCCAGGCAAACCACGAACGTCAGAATCCAGTCGAACGGTTTGGTAATGCCGACCAGGTGGTCAAGCTGTTCGGGCGATGCGGCTCGCTGCAGCGCCACCGCACGGAATGCCAGTTGCGACCGCTCAGTCACACTGCCGTCCTCCGGTTTACGCTCGATCCGCGGATCGGCATATCGGGTGCGTCAAACGGTGGATTCAGCCGAATGTACACAGCTTCCCCCTGCTCGCAGCCGGATATTACACCAAAGCGAATGCCGGACAACCAAACCGGAGGGTTGATCGAGGCCGATCGGGGAGGGGTCGTTCGGGATTGAGGTCCGTGCCCGCCGAAAAGGCGCGCTTCCCCGTCTGCCCTAGCGAAACGACACGGTCGGGCCTATGCTCGATCCGGCATCTTTCCGAGGTTGATCTGAAATGGTCGCGACCGGCGTCAGGAATTCAGCGCTCATGTTTGCCAGCCGCGCGCGTGGATGGATGACGTCGTTAGGCCTCGCGTTGGCGATCACTTTGCTCGCACCGAATGTGTCCAACAGCGGTGTCCTCAGCGAGAACGACTTCAGGAAAGTCGAGGACATCAAGCCGCTGTTTCAGAATTTGATGGCTGATCTCGTTCAAACCTCCAAGCGACCGGACATTTCCAGCGGCGACGCCGATTGCATCAAGTCAACCATCCGGGAGCTTCTACAGATCTCCGAGGAGCTTTCGAGCTACGAATATTTGATCACGATCGAGAAGGAGATGACTGATTTCGGCGACAACAACCCGATGCGGGACATCGTCAAATTTGCGGTCGAAAAATCCAACACCATTTTGGCCAGCGAACGAAAACGGCTGGCTCAGCTGTCGGACCAGTGCGCGCGTTCTCCCTTGTCGTTCGGCAAAAACCAGCAGGCGCTGCAATTCATCGACACCACGACCAATATTCTCAATTCGATTCAGGTTCGCCTGTAAGCAAGAATAATCGCCGGCCGCGGCACTCAAGATTTACCAATTTTTGAGTACTTACCGAACTGTGATGCCCATCACAGCGACACTGAATTACCCCGCGTATCCTGAGACTACGAATTGAGGGATGGTCCACGTCTGGTCGGCCGCCGTTCGGCACGGGGGCTCCGCTTGACGTAAATCATGGAACCCGTGCCGTGAGCATGCGCCGCATCTCGCGCTCTTGACTTAACAGGTTGAGACTCCGAAAAATGTGTCGCTTAAGAGTGAACCTCCAATTGAATGCTGCGAGCATATTGCGCTCGTTTGCACGTACGAGGATTGCATGATCAAGAAGCCCGCTGGCAAACAGACCGAGATTAAGCAGAACCCGAACAAGCCCGTTGCGCACGAGTTGCAGGACGACGAGTTGCAGCAGGTGTCCGGTGGGCTTGCGGCAAGCCGCCCCGCAGTGGCCGCGGATCCCGTCTGCATCAGCAAGCTCTAACGCGCTGATTTGCATTCGGAGCCGAACTGCTCCAATCGCGCTTTGCGTGGTGTAACATGAATCTGCCGATCGCTTGCCACGAATGGCTGGTAGCGACGTGTTACGCCGGTGCGCAGAAGCAAGGCGCTGCCGCTTCTGTACCGTTTTGGCTTGATGCACATCGTAACCGGCGAGGCCCGTTTACCGCGGCCGGCGATTTGATACGGGCGATCATTGATGACGCCGCCGGTGTGACGCCGGATCTCGTTGCGGCTCATCTTTTGACGCTGCTATCAGTGGCGCCCGAGATCAGCAGGTGCATCGACGTGCCCGCGGATGTGCGTCAGGCGTTAATCGTCTCGCGCGAAGGCAATCCCCCCTCCTGGACAAATCGTATCGCGAATGGCGTCGCGGATTTCATCCTCGGCTACTTCGAAGGGGAACGCTCCGGCCGCATGGCGGTGTTCACGAACGTGGATGACGCCGATCCCACCGACCAGGAATTCATTTCGGTGTTGTTGCTACGCGCCGAGCCGGGAAACTTGCGCCTTTGCATCTGCACCGGATCTGATCGTCTGGACCCGCCGCTCGCTGCTGCGCTCGAGCAATATGCCAGGCGACGGCCGCGGAACAAGAGCTCCGGAATCCTGGAAGTGCCGATGGTTTGGGCGGCGTGGTTAGCTGCCTGCGGGCTGGGAGACGAGATGGCAGCCGGTCTTTGGCGCGACCTTTCCGTCTACACGCATGGACGGAGCTCGCCCCCGCGCTCGCGCTCGCTCGAACCGTTCCTCGATGAATGCATCGCAAACCTGTCTGCCCACGACCGGGACACTCTGGCGCGGGCGTATGTGAACGCTGATGGCACATCACACCGGGTGCTTGCGGAGCATGTTTATCGCCGATTGCCGGCATCAGGGCGCAAGGCGATGCATATGGCCCGCGCGGCCTCGCTCGTCAGTTTGGGCGAACCTTCGTTCTCCCTGGGTGCAATCCCGTTCCACCACGAACAGGCCGGCGACGATGCCGAGCAGCTCCTGACAGCCTCGCGCTCCTGCCTCGACATGGCCTGGTACGACGCGGCGCTGGACTGGTCAGTCCGGGGACGACGGATGTTATCGCGCGCACCGCACGGCAAAACTTACGGTGACCTTACCAGGAACTTGCTGTTCGCCTTGCTGTTGCTTGGCCGCTATGATGAAGTCGCGGCCTTGTGTCAGGACCTGCTGTCGCAGAGCGAAGACCCTTCGTTGCTGGCCCACGCCACTTACGCGATGGCGATCCTGAATGCCCGCCTCTACGAGCGATCGCGTCAGGATTATGATGCGGCGAAAGCCTGGATTGAAAAGTCACAGAAATTTACCGAGAGCATGCCTGCGTCGCCGACGCGCGCGGTCAACGTCGCATTCCTCATGAATACGCTCGCGCTCGTTGAAATGCGGAAAGGACGCCCGGCTGCTGCGCAGCAAAGACTTGTCGAAGCTGTCGAGCTGATGGCGCGGTCGGCACCGGAATTATATCGCACGGAGAGCGTCATCCTATGGCACAATATGGCACGTCTGTGCGTTGCGACCGGCTGTAACGACCTTGCAATAGGTCATTTGAGTACGTTGCTGTCCCAGCAGCCGAGCGACAGCGCAGCCTGGTTCGATCGAGGTCTCATCCATCAGCGGGCAGGTCGTCATGAGGCCGCGCTGAGCGACTACGATATGGCGATTCGGTGGGAACCGGCCCATGTTGAAGCGCATTTTAATCGCGCGCAGATGCTTGCCGCCCTGGATCGGAATGAAGAAGCGATAGTCGCTTACGGACGGGTTTTGGTTCTGCAGCCGGACTTCGTCGATGCGCGACTGAACCGCGCCATCCTGTTGCGTGAACGCGGCGATCTCTCGCTGGCAAGCAACGATATCGCCCATGCTCTTCGATACCGGCCGAACGACGCACGGGCGCTTCGCCTGCAAGGCCTGATCGAGATGGCGATCGGTCATCATGATGCCGCATCCGATGCTTTCACGCGGTCCGTCGAAGCGGATCCTTCTCTGGCCGATCCATGGGCGAACCGTGCTATTATTGCCATCAGGCGTGGCGACCTCCGCGCGGCGCTCCACGATCTCACAAAGGCGCTGGCGCTCCGTGAAGATGCTGCAATTCTCTACAATCGCGGAAGGGTATTCGAGCAGCGGCGACAATGGCAAAAGGCCGCTGATGACTATTCGCGGGCGCTGGTCCTGGATGGCGGTAACAGAGAGGCGATCAACCGGGGATACAAGCGGTGCCTCGAAGCACTAAGCCGGATCAAATCGCGTTCTCGTTGAACCGCGGTTCGCCTGAGACGACGACGGCATGCCCTGCGTCCTCGCCGCTGAGGCACTCAACCTGCTTGAGCACGGCTCCCTGGCCCCAACCGCCGTCGTTGTGTGACCTGGCTCACTTTGCCCCGCGCCGATCCGGTCCATGATACGATCATTGCTGCCCAGCTGTTCGAACCCAGAGGGAGACAGAAGATGGCTACCGAAAACCAGACCCGGGCACCCTCCCTAAACGGGATCAAGGGCGAGATCACCGACGCCGAACTCAACACCGTCTCCGGTGGGGATAAGGCGACGACCACCAAAACGACCACCAAGCCGACTCCCAAGCCAACCACCACCTACTTCGAGATAACGATGCAGGATGCGATCATCAGCAGCTAAATCACGCTGCCCCCGTAGCTGACCGAGGGCGAGTTAGCCAAGGTTCCCCGTGGTTTCGTCAAACTCGCCGGTATCGAGGGCGAAAGCACCGATCCCGTCACTCCGAACGGAGACAGCAGATGACCGCAAAGAGCGAGAGCCCCACGACCACCATCGCCACCACCGACGGTGAGATTGCCGACGCCGACCTTGCGGAGGTCACCGGCGGTGGCGGGAAGACGAAGCCAACACCCACTCCCGTCCTCACCATCGACGGCATCAAAGGCGAAAGCCTGGACGACAAGCACCCGAGTACGATCGAGATTTCTTGACCTTGGACCGACAAAAAGAAAAGCCGCGCCGGCCGCTTCACGCTTACTGGGAGACAAAGATGAGCACCAAGAACCCAAGCCCTGCGCCGTCTGTCATCAAGACCGATGATAGGATCACCGACGCTGAACTCGACAAGGCCACTGGCGGTACGAAGGCCGGTTCGGGAAAAGTAACGGTTCATGACATCACCGTCACCAAGCGGGTGGACACGTCTTCGCCGTAACGGACCTAGACGAGGACCGTTCGGGGCAGCCCGGCAAGCGGCGGGCGTGGCGTGAGGCAATACCCGCGCGATCCCCGTGCCCACCTCTTTCAGGCCATGGCGCTGGTCCAGGCCAGGAATCTGCAAGGCGCCGAACAGCAAATGAGGCTCGCCCTTTCGGAGCCGGATATCTTCACCCTGCTCGTTCCGACGGCGAAGCCCCGCCTGCAGAGCTATCTTGCGCTGATCCTCACCGACCTGCGTCGCAGGGAGGAAGCAAAGCAATTCGCCACGGCTGGTTGCCGCGACAATTCGGCGGGCATGCACGCGGCTCTGGTCAAGGCAGGTCTTTGCGAGCTACCGAAATCCTGACCGGCAACGTTGGGGGCCAACGCGGCGCGTCGGGTTACTCTCCGTTGCGGTCCGCGTCGAGAAGGTTCGACGCCGATTCCTCTCCCTCCGCCACCCTTCGCCCTCACGGGCTATGGGTGGTAGGCCTCCCGGAGACCACAGGGCAAACGGTGTCTCCCGAAGCTCCGTCAGGAGTAGGGGACGGTTGCCGTGGCCCGTTTTATCGATGACGAACCCTTGGACTCCGGTTGCAAGCCTCAATATGCTCGCTTCGATCCAGGGGGCATGGTGATGAAATACTGCGTTACCGCAATCGTAATTTTGCTGGGTGCGATTTTAGCCGGTTCGAATGCCGAAGCTCGCGGGCCCTACGGGTCCATCAATGTCGGAAACTGGAAGGGCGGGGCGTACACCAACGATCAAACCGGCGCGTTCTCGCATTGCTCGGCAGGCACGCAATATCTCAGTGGCATCTATTTTGTGGTCATGATCGACGACAAGGGCGGGTGGAGCCTGGGATTCGCCCACGAAAACTGGGCGCTCAAGACCGGGCAAGCCTTCCCGATTACCCTGACCTTCGATGGTCAGACACCATTTAACGTTCACGGTGTCCCGGTCGCCGATAAATTGGTCCGCGTGCCGATGCCGGATAACTCCTCGCTGATCGCCCAATTCCGAAGAGCGAGGGGCATGACGGCCTATACGCAAGGCCAGCTTTTCGAGTTCAAGCTCGACCAGACCGGGCAGTTGTTGCCGACGTTGGCGAATTGCGTGGCCAAGACGAAGCAATTTGGCGTCGCCGCGGCCGGGGATTTTTCCGTGAGCCTTCCAAAGCCGGTGGCGGCGGCCGCGGCAGCACCGCCCGGTGCGACCAAGCCTGAAAAGACCGGCACTCAATCGGGGACCGGCTTTCTGGTCAGCACCAACGGGCATGTCGTTACCAATCAGCATGTCGTCGAGGGATGCGTCGGGGATATCTCGGGCAATCTGACCGGGGAAGCACCCGTTACGCTGCGCCTCGTTTCAAGCGATGAAACCAATGACCTTGCCCTGCTTCAGGCCCTCGGTTCGTTCAGGGATGTGGCCGTCATCAAGGACAAGGCGATCCAGTCCGGCGCCAGCGTCGTGGCGATTGGCTATCCCTTTCACGGACTGCTCACGTCCGACTTCACAGTAACGACTGGAATCGTAAGTTCGCTCAGCGGCGTCATGAACAACACGCGCTTTTTGCAGATAAGCGCGGTCGTTCAACCCGGCAACAGCGGCGGGCCGCTGCTGTCCTCCAGCGGCGAGGTTGTCGGCGTGGTTGCGGCGAAATTGAATGCGTTGAAGTTCGTCAGGGCGACCGGCAACATTCCCGAGAACATCAATTTCGCCATCAAGACCGGCGCGCTGCGGGATTTTCTGGACAACAGCGTGGTGTCGTACCAAACCTCCGATTCCAAAACGGAGCTGATGACGACAGAGATCGCCCGCAATGCGCGGGCGTTTACCTTCCTGATTTCCTGCAAGGCAAAATTGCCCGCCGAGAGCGCAAGGAATTAGGGCGCGGCGGCCTCACTGTCGCGGGCCGCGGCTCAAAACTCCAGCGGTGCGTTGTCGACCACTTCCTTCATGACGAAGAACGTCCGCGTCTGGCGCACGCCGGGCAGCGCAATCAGCTGCTCGCCATGGATGCGCTTGAAATCGTCGACGTCTCCGGCGCGGATCTTCAGGAAGTAATCGAAATCGCCGGCCACCAGATGACAGTCGAGTACGCATTTCAGTTTCGCGACCGCCTGCTCGAACGAGGCAAAACTCTCCGGTGTGGAGCGGTCGAGCACGACGCCGACCATGACAAGCGTGCCCTTGCCGACTTTGCGCGGCGCCACCATCGCGCGGACCGGGCCGATAAACCCTTCGTCGAACAGGCGCTGGGTCCGGCGATGGCAGGTGGCGGGGCTGACCCCGACCATTTCGGCCAGTTCGGCGTTGCTCAGCCGGCCGCTATTCTGCAGCAATCGCAACATCTTAAGGTCGACGCGGTCGAGCCGGCTGCTCATGGAAGATTCTTCCACTATTATGGATACGAATGGATGAAAACTAACATCTCTGGCTATAATGGCAATGAAACGACAAAAAATACGGATCAAATTAGAGAGCACCTTTCCTGGGTCCGGTGCTAGGCGTTTCCGCGAGATCAGACATCAACGGGGATGACGGCATGCTGGAAAAGTTCGAGCGCTATCCGCTCACATTCGGACCGACCCATATCGAGAAGCTGGAGCGGCTGACGCAGCATCTCGGCGGCAAGGTCGAACTCTACGCCAAGCGCGAAGACTGCAATTCGGGGCTGGCCTTCGGCGGCAACAAGCTGCGCAAGCTCGAATACATCATTCCCGACGCGATCGCGTCCAACGCCGATACGCTGGTCTCGATCGGCGGCGTGCAATCCAATCACACCCGCATGGTCGCGGCGGTCGCGGCAAAGATCGGCATGAAGTGCCGTCTGGTGCAGGAAAGCTGGGTGCCGCATGAAGACGCCGTCTATGACCGCGTCGGCAATATCCTGCTCAGCCGCGTCATGGGTGCCGACGTCCAGATGGTGGATGAAGGTTTCGACATCGGCATTCGCCAGAGCTGGGAGGATGCGATCGCCGACGTCAAGGCCAAGGGCGGCAAGCCCTATGCGATCCCGGCCGGCGCTTCCGTGCATAAATATGGCGGGCTCGGCTATGTCGGCTTCGCCGAAGAGGTGAGGGTACAGGAAAAAGAACTCGGCTTCGCCTTCGATTACATCGTGGTCTGCACCGTCACCGGTTCAACCCATGCAGGCATGCTGGTCGGCTTCGCCAAGGACGGCCGCGAACGCAAGGTGATCGGTATCGACGCCTCCTTCACCCCGGCACAGACCAAGGCGCAGGTGCTCGACATAGCCCGCAACACCGCAGGTCTGGTCGAGTTGGGGAAAGAGATCGTCGAGGACGACGTGGTCCTGATCGAGGACTATGCCTATCCGGCCTACGGCGTTCCGTCCGAGGAGACGAAAGAGGCGATCCGGCTGTGCGGGCGTCTCGAAGGCATGATCACCGATCCCGTCTACGAGGGAAAATCCATGCAGGGCATGATCGATCTCGTCAACAAGGGCTATTTCCCCAAGGGATCAAAGGTCCTGTACGCCCATCTCGGCGGCGCGCCGGCGATCAACGGCTATGCCTACACGTTCCGCAATGGCTGAGGCGCCGAAGCCGCGACGGCGGGTCACCCGTTTTCGCTGCTGGACGTTCGACCCTTCCTCGAACAGAATGGGTACATTCATCCTCTCTGAATGACAGGTCTGGAATTCTCAAAGTCCACGCCGTTGATGAGAAAGCCGAAGCGCACCGCGAACGGGATCGAGACAACCGCCGGCCGGCACCGGTTCGACGTCGACGCATTGCGCGATGTTGCCGGCGAGAAGGTCTTCGCGCGCGGTGTTACCTATCATGAAGACGGAAACGTCGAGATTATTACGTTTGACATGGCTCGCGTGCTGGCCCGAGTCATCGGCTCCGAGGTCTACCGCTGCGAACTGGTCGGGACGGCGAAGAACTTCTCCGGGGAGTGTTCTTGCCGCGCATTTGCGGATTGGAGTTTTTGCAAGCACCTGGTGGCAACCGCCCTTGCCGCAAATAGCCTCGGGCCCGAGGCTCTGGAGCAGGCTCCCAGCCGCTTCGCCAAAATCCGTGAGCATCTCCGCACCAAGGGCGTCGAGCGGCTTGTCGAGATGGTCGTCGGCTTTGCCGAACGAGATCCCTCGTTGCTGCAGGAACTGGAGTTTTCTGCTGCCGCGGCCACGGCCGACGACAAGACCCTGTTTGCACAATTCAGGAAAGCAATTACCGAGGCCACCCGCACCGGCGGCTATATCGAATATGGTGAGATGCGGGAATGGGTGAAGGGAATCGAGAGCGTGCTCGACCGGATCGCGGGCTTGATTGAGAACGGCCGGGCGGCATTGGTTTTGCGGCTGCTCGATCATTTTTTTGCGCGGATGGATGAAGCGTTCGGAAGCATAGACGACTCCGACGGTGGCGGCGGAGGCTTGTACGCCAAGGCCTGCGAAATCCATCTCGCGGCTTGCCGCCAGGTAAAACCTGATCCGGTCGCACTTGCACGGGCCTTGTTCGCGCGCGAGGTCGATTCGGACTGGGAGTTTTTCCACGGCGCGAGCGAGACCTACGAGGATATCCTGGGGGACGCCGGGCTCGCTGAATATCGCAGGCTTGCGAGCGAAGATTGGCAGAAAATAGAGCCGTCGCGAACGACCGCACGGGATGATCAATTCGGTACGCGATATGCGCTCGGAGCCATTCTTGAAAGCTTTGCCGAACGGGAGGGTGATGTCGACGGCATTATCGCCATCCGCTCCAAGGACCTGTCGACCGCGTATGACTATCTCGGCATTGCACAGCTGTGCCTCGACCATGCGCGCGAGGTGGAGGCGCTGAAATGGGCCGAAGAAGGGCTGTGGAAGTTCGAGGACAACCCCGATGAGCGCCTGACCTTCTTTGCCTCCGATCTTTACAGTCGGATCGGGCGCAAGGAGGAGGCCGACAAGTTGCTTTGGCGCATGTTCGAGCAGCGTCCGAGCGTCGCGCTCTACGAGCGTCTCAAATCCGCGGCGGGCGCCGATCGGATGCAGGCCGATACGGTTCGCGACCGGGCCTTCGGCTGGCTGCGGTCCGAGCTCGGAAAGCCACAGGGGCGGGCGGTTGCGCAATGGTCGGCGCCGGCCGAACTTCTCATTCGGTTGACAATGGCGGAAGGGCTGCTGTCGGACGCGTGGATTGCCGTCAACGGACACGGCTGCAGCGAATCTCTTCTCAAGGAGCTTGCCGAAGCGAGCGAACGCAGCCACCCCGCGGAGGCGTTGAAGGTCTACGCCGCTCGCGTCGAACGAATGGTCCGTCTTGGCGGCCAAGGTAATTATGAAGATGCCTGCCGCCTACTCGGACGGATGCGGCAGGTTCGGGAAAGTCTTGGCGAGACTGCGCAGCATGCCGCCTATCTCGATGATTTGACGAGCCGTCACAAGGCAAAGCGCAATTTCATGAAGCTGCTAAATGCGTGACCGGACGGCACGTGTATTGTTTGGCGACAGTGTCACCCGGCCGTTGGGCGGCATGGATGTGAGAGATTCCGATGAAGCTAGGCTGGAAACCGCGGAAGTGGCTGGACAAAAAGAGCAAATTGGGTTTTCGCGGCTATCCGGTCGGCACCATCGCCTTCTATGGACCGGACGCCCAGCGTGCCAGCAAGGTGGCTGTCTCAGTCATCGTTGCGCCGGATAGCGAACCGATCGAATTGCGGAGATGGTTTGCCGAGAGCGGCGACGTGCGAAATGACGCGACGATATTCGAGGAAATTGCCATCTTTCTTCGCAGCCATGAGGTGCACTCTGTAGCGATGGTCGAGGAGATGATGGGGTGTCCGCATGAGGAAGGCATCGACTATCCGGAAGGCGAGGTTTGTCCTGAATGCCCGTTCTGGGCTGGTCGTGCCCGCCCGTTTGCGGGTGGCTAACTTCGTTGGCGCGATTTTCCGCTACGCTGCGAATCTGCATGATCGAACGGCTCATCGCGCTTTCGGCCCGTCCCGCGCCTCAAGACGGGCGCTGTAGCGGGACATCGCAAAGCAGAACGCGAAATAGATCAGCGCGACGAAGAGGTAGACTTCGACACTGAACGATTGCCAGGCCGGATCGATGATCGCGGTCTTGGCGGTCGTCAAGAGGTCAAAGATACCGATGATCAGGACCAGGCTGGTATCCTTGAAGAACGCGATGAACGTGTTCACCAGCGGCGGGATCACGTGGCGGATCGCCTGCGGCAGAATGATCAGGCCGTTCTTCTTCCAGTAGGACAGGCCGAGCGCATCGGCGGCGTCGTGCTGCCCGCGGGCAACGGCCTGCAGGCCGCCGCGAATGACCTCTGCGAGATAGGCGCCCGCGAACAGTACGAACGCGACCTGCGCCCGCAGCAGCTTATCGACGTTGACGCCGTCAGGCATGAACAGCGGAAACATCACGCTCGCCATGAACAGCAGGCTGATCAGCGGAACGCCGCGGATCAACTCGACATAGAGCACCGATAGCGATCGGATCGCGGGCAGCTTTGAACGTCGTCCAAGGGCGACGACAATCCCGAGTGGGAATCCGAGGGCGAGACCGAAGGTCGCGAGAATGAGCGTCACCGGCAGCCCACCCCAGCGGTCCTGGGAAACAAAGGGCATTCCAAAAATGCCGCCCCACATCAAGAGGCCGATCAGGGTAAGCGCCGCGGCCCACACCAGCACCAGTTCCTTGCGCCACCATTTGCGCCGGCTCGACACATAGAACAGGGCCATGAAGGCGAGCATCGCCAGCGCCGGCCGCCATTGCTGATCGAACGGATAGGTGCCGAACAGGATGAAACGAAGTTTTTCGGGGATGACGGCCCAGCAGGCGCCGAGTCCGTGAACCGCCCGGCAGGCACTCGTGTCGCTGCCGGGAACGCTCCACACCGCGTTCCAAACTGCCCACTGCACGAGTCCGGCGGCGGCCTTCGCCAGCACGAACAGCAACAGCAGCGTCACGATCGTCGAGGAAATCGACGCAAACAGATTGACGCGCAGCCATCCGATGGCGCGGCCGACGATGGTCCGGCCTGATCGTGACCGGCTGAAGGGGAGCGGAGTTCCCGGAGCGTCCGTCACCGAGGTCATGGCTCAGCGCTCCACCAGCGCGATCCGCGCATTGTACCAGTTCATGAACAGACTGATGCCGAGGCTGATGGTCAGGAACACCAGCATGATGATTGCGATCGCCTCGATGGCCTGGCCGGTCTGGTTCAGCGTCGTGTTCGCAATCGACACGATGTCCTGGTAGCCGACCGCAACTGCCAGCGAGGAATTTTTCGTCAGGTTCAGATACTGGCTGGTCATCGGCGGAATGATGACGCGCAGTGCCTGCGGCATGACGATGTGCTGCAGCACGAAACCCCGGCGCAGCCCGAGCGCCATCGCGGCATCCCACTGGCCCCTGTGAACGGATTGGATGCCGCTGCGCACAATCTCGGCGATGAACGCCGATGTGTAGGTCACCAGCGCGATCAGCAGCGCAAAATATTCCGGCGCCAGCGTCAGCCCGCCGACGGAATTGAAGCCGCGCAGTTCCGGCTTGGTGATGGTCCAGGACACGCCGAGCGCCAGCGAGGTGAGCATCGGCAGCCCGATCACAAACGCCAGCGCATACGGCCAGATCCGCCGCGGCCGGCCATCCAGCAGCTGCCGTGCCGTCAGCTGTTTGCGCACCACATGGAACGCGATCAGCCCGATCACGGCCGCGCCGATCACCCAGAGCTGACCCGCCTCGATCGGGACAGACGGAAGTATCAAGCCTCGATTGGAAAGGAAGACGCCCTCGATCGGCTTCCAGGCGGCGCGCGCCGCCGGAAGTCCCTGCATCAGCACGTACCAGAACAATAGCTGCAGCAGCAGGGGGATGTCGCGAAGCACCTCCACATAGACGGCAGCAAGCCGCGCCAACAGCCAGTTCGATGACAGGCGCGCGACGCCGATAATGGTCCCGAGTACGGTTGCCAGCACAATGCCGATCACGGCGACGCGGAGCGTGTTGGCGAGCCCGACGATGAAGGCGCGCAAATAAGGGTCCTTCGGACTGTATGGAATCCAGGTGTCGGTGATCGGCATTCCCGCCTCGCGGCCGAGAAAGGCGAAGCCGGTCGAGATGCGGCGTACCGACAGATTATGAACCGTGTTCGACCAGAGCCACGCGACGATCGCCACCGTGATCCCCACCACCACGATCTGCCAGAACAGTCCGGCGAACTGCCGGTCCTTCAGCGAGATTCGTATCCGCCGGGGCGGCGGGGGAGCGGGGTTCGATGTCGTCACGGCACAAGATTCCTCATGGCGGCGATGATCGGCTACGCGCTGGCTGGCGCTAGTATTCCATATGTTGCAATCCATCGCAATATATGAAACAAATGTTTCATGAGCGGGCATCCGGCAAAACCCTCACCCCTGAACGAACTCTGCAGCGCGCTGCCTTCCCTGCCGCTGCGGCTGCGGGAAGTCGGCCGGTTCGTTGCCGCCAACGACTATGACGCCACCACGCGCTCGATGCGTGATCTCGCGACCGTCGCCGGCGCCGATCCGGCGGCGTTCACGCGACTGGCGAAGGCCCTGGGCTATTCGGGCTGGGACGAACTGCGCTCGGCCCTGACCGAGGCGCGCCGACCCACGGAAGCGTCGCCGTTCTCAGGCCGGGCCAGGGGCCGGCGCCAGGGGCCCAACCCCGAAATTTCACTGGTCTCCGACAAGTTTGAGGCTGAAGCGGCGGGCCTTACCCGTATCTCGCCCGCCGCAGTGGCCGGCGCCGCAAAGGCGGTGCACGCAGCGCGACGAATCTGGATCGCGGGCTTTCGAAGCTGCCGCAGCGTGGCCGAACTGCTCAACTACCAACTCCGGCTGTTCCGGCCCGACGCGGTGCAATTGGTTGGCGGCTCCGGCCCCGAGGATCTCGATCTCGGCGCGTTCCGGCGCGGCGACGCGGTCGTCGTCATCGGCTTCGCGCCATACTCCACGGCGAGCGTAGTGTCTGCGCGCGCGGCGCATCATTCCGGCGCTACCCTGATCGCGATTGCGGACAGGGTTACCGCGCCAATGGCGGAGGGGGCCGAGCACCTGCTGCTGTTCGAGGCCGCTTCATCGCCGGGATTCTTCCCGAGCCTGACCGGCGCGATTGCGATCGCGCAGTCGTTGGCGGCGGCGACCTTCACCCTGGGCGGTCCGGCGGCCAAGCGGCGGCTGGAGGAAACCGAAGCCCGCCTCGCCGCTAGCTCACAATATGTTGCCGAGAGAGACTGACATGAGTATTCGAACCAGCCGTGTGCTGCATCGGAGTTTGCGCGAAACACCCCCTAAGGCCGTCGGCGGTGATGGCGTATGGCTCATTGCCGAGGACGGCCGCCGGATCCTCGACGCTTCCGGCGGTGCGGCCGTTTCCTGTCTCGGGCACCAGCATCCGCGCGTGCTCGAGGCGATATCGCGGCAAGCATCGAAGCTTGCCTATGCTCATACCGGCTTTTTCTCCTCCGAACCGGCCGAAGCGCTGGCGGAGCAACTCGTCGGCCGCGAGCCCGGCGGACTCGGCTACGCGTACTTCGTCAGTGGTGGGTCGGAAGCGGTCGAGGCCAGCATCAAGCTGGCGCGGCAGTATTTCATCGAGATCGGTCAGCCGCAGCGGCAGCACTTCATCGCCCGCCGCCAGAGCTATCACGGCAATACGCTGGGCGCGTTGGCGGCGGGCGGCAACGCCTGGCGCCGCGAGCCTTATGCGCCGTTGCTATCGCAGGCGTTCAGTCATGTGACGCCGGCATTCGCCTATCATGAACAGCGCGACGCTGAATCCGAGGCGGATTTCGTGGCGCGGCTGGCCGCAGAACTGGAAGGGGAATTCCAGCGCCTCGGCCCCGGCACCGTGGCGGCGTTCATCGCCGAACCGGTGGTGGGCGCCACCGCCGGATGCGTGACGGCGCCGGAAGGCTATTTCCGCAGCGTGCGCGATATCTGCAATCGCCACGGCGCGCTGCTGATCTTCGACGAAGTCATGTGCGGCATGGGGCGCACCGGGACGCTGCACGCCTGGGAGCAGGAGGGCATCGCCCCGGATATCCAGGCCATCGCCAAGGGACTCGGCGGCGGCTACCAGCCGATCGGCGCGATGCTCGCGAGCACAGGCATCATCGACACCATTCGCCAGGGTTCGGGCGCCTTCCAGCATGGGCATACTTATCTTGCACATCCGCTCGCCTGCGCGGCGGCGCTGGAAGTGCAGCGAATCATTGCGGAAGAGAAATTGCTCGACAACGTAAGGACGCTCGGCGGTCATCTCGAACGACGCCTGACCGAGCGCTTCGGCAATCACCGGCATGTCGGCGATATCCGCGGGCGGGGCCTGTTTTGGGCGATCGAACTGGTTGCCGATCGCAGCAGCCGCGAATCCTTCGATCCCGGCCTCAAGCTGAACCAGAAGATCAAGGCGGCGGCGTTCGAGAATGGCCTTGGCTGCTACCCGGGCGGCGGGACCGCCGATGGCCGCCGCGGCGATCACGTGATGCTGGCGCCGCCCTATATCGCGACATCGGACGATATCGATGTGATCGTCGATCGGCTTGGTTCTGCCGTGGATAGTGCGTTGAAAAATATTGGTCACTAGAGGAGGAGCAGAATGAAGAGAGTACTCGTTGCCACAGGCTTGCTCGCCGCGTCGTTTTCGGCCGCAACCGCCGGAACGCTCGATACCGTCAAGCAGCGCGGCACGCTGGTGTGCGGCGTCAGCGCAGGCTTTGCCGGATTTTCCGCGCCGGATTCCCAGGGCAATTACAAGGGACTCGACGTCGACTATTGTCGTGCGCTGGCGGCAGGCGTGCTCGGCGACGACAACAAGGTGCGTTACGTTGCGCTCACGGCGCAGAACCGTTTTACGGCCCTGCAATCGGGCGAGATCGACGTGCTCTATCGCAATTCGACGGAGACCTATCTGCGCGGCGTAACGCTCGGCCTGCGGCAGGGGCCGATCAACTTCTATGACGGGCAGGGCTTTGTCGTCAAAAGCGACTCGGGCGTGAAGGATTTGAAGGGCCTCAATGGCGCCACCGTCTGCGTCGCGCAGGGCACCACCCATGAAGTGACGCTCGGCGACTACGGGCGCGCCAACGGGATCGAGTGGAAGCCGCTGGTGTTCGATCGCACCGACACGATGCTGCAGACCTTCTTCGGCGGGCGCTGCGATGCCATGACCCAGGATGCCTCGGCGCTGGCAGGCTCGGTCACGACGGCGGCGCCGAATCCGGCCGACTACACCGTTCTGCCGCAGACCATCAGCAAGGAGCCGCTCGGACCGTTCACGCGCAACGGGGACGAGGTGTGGAGCGATATCATCACCTGGCTGCACTACGGCCTGATCGAGGCTGAGGAGCTCGGCGTCACCGCCGCCAATGCCGACGACATGGCAAAATCCACGACGCCGGCGGTGCAGCGCTTGCTCGGCACCGCCGGTGATCTCGGCTCGCGGCTTGGCCTCGACAACAAATGGATGCTGCAGGCCATCAAGGCGGTCGGCAATTATTCCGAGATTTTCGAGCGCAATGTCGGCAAGGCGAGCCCGCTCAAGCTCGATCGCGGCCTCAACGCGACCTGGACCAAAGGCGGCCTGATGTACGCGATTCCGTTCAAGTAATGCGCGCGACCCGGCAGGGGATGCACCTGCCGCGTCGCGACGGCCCTGTCAGGTTCCGGCGCGGCGCGCTGCGTGCGGCCTCAAGGTGGTTGACGGCGATGCGCTGATCGAACATCAGCTTTCGCTGCAAACCGCATTCTGGCGAGGCTAAACATGGGTAACGACAGCCACACGCTGCGCAGCGACGGCGCCACCGCAGCCGTCTTGGCGCACGGCGCCGAATTATGCTCGCTGAAGAATGGGCAGGGGTGCGAGCTGCTTTGGCAAGCCGGGCCGCAATGGCGGCGTCACGCGCCGTTGCTGTTTCCGATCGTCGGTAAACTGAAGAACGACGAATTGCGCCATCGGGGCAAGACCTTTCCGATGACGCAGCACGGCTTCGCGCGCGATCATCGGTTTGAATGGATCGAACGTGAGCCCGATCGCTGCACGCTGGTGCTGACCGACAGCGCCGTTACGCGCGAGCGTTATCCCTTCGCGTTCCGGCTGGTGATCACCTACGCGCTGCAACACGCCGATCTGGACGTGACGCTCGA
The DNA here is from genome assembly GCF_036924615.1 of Bradyrhizobium sp. AZCC 2289. Classification (NCBI taxonomy): domain Bacteria; kingdom Pseudomonadati; phylum Pseudomonadota; class Alphaproteobacteria; order Hyphomicrobiales; family Nitrobacteraceae; genus Bradyrhizobium; species Bradyrhizobium sp. AZCC 2289. The sequence goes on from NZ_JAZHRY010000001.1 coordinate 4,925,279, forward strand.
AATCGCCAACACCGGCGAGGAGATCTTGCCCGCATCGATCGGCGCGCACCCGGCGTTCAATTGGCCGCTGCTGTCCGGATTGGACAAGCGGGCCTACGCCCTCACTTTCTCCAACGAGGAACCGGCGCCGGTGCGGCGGTTGAAGGACGGCCTGCTGCGATCAGCGCCGGAGCCAACGCCGGTCCACGGCAGGACACTCGCCCTTTCCGAGCGGCTGTTCGACGACGACGCGGTCATTCTGGACCGCGTTGCCAGCACTTCGCTGCGCTATGCCGCCGACCGCGGGCCATCGATCGAAATGTTCTGGGAAGGCTTCCCTGAACTCGGGGTCTGGTCAAAGCCCGATGGCGCGCCGTTCATCTGCATCGAACCTTGGCACGGGATGGCCAGCCCGGCGGATTTCGACGGCGAATTCGCCGACAAGCCCGGGGTTTTGCACCTCGCACCGGGCGAAAGCAAAATTCTGAAATATCGCATGCGTGTCGGCTGATGTGCCGCCCGCCTTTGGCTCACGCTTCGGCGCCGTGAGCCTTCACCAGCGCGATCAACTCGTCCCCGTAATGCTCGAGCTTCTTGTCGCCGATGCCGGCAATGCCGCGAAGTTCGGTCAGCGTCGTCGGGTGGGAGGCCGCAATGCCGTCGATCGTGGAGTCGTGCAGCACGACATAAGCCGGCACGCCGCGCGTGCGTGCGATCTCGGAACGCCATGCCTTGAGCGCAGCGTGCAAAGCGGGATCGGCGGACTTGCCCTGGCCGACGGCGGCCGGCGCCAGATCGCCGCGTCTTGATTTGTCCCGGATGGCGCGGTTGCGTGAACCCGCGGGCTGCTCGCGCAACATCACCTCGGTCTCGCCCTTCAGGACGCCGCGGGCCGAATCTGTCAGCTTCAATGCGCCAAATGCTTCGCTGTCGGCGCGCAGATGGCCCATGGCCACCAGCTGGCGCATCACGGCGCGCCATTGTTTTTCGTTGAGCTCGCGGCCGATGCCGAACACGGACAATTTGTCATGCCCGAACTGCGTGACGCGTTCGGTCATGCGGCCGACCAGAACGTCAATCAGATGCATGGCGCCAAAACGCTGTCCGGTGCGGTAGGCGCAGGACAACAGCTTTTGCGCAACGACCTTGCCGTCGCGCACCACCGGCGGCGACAGGCAATTGTCGCAATTGCCGCAATTGCCGCCGCTGACGGCTTCCCCGAAATAGCCGAGCAGGCGGCTGCGCCGGCAGCCGGCGGTTTCGGCCAGGCCGACCAGCGCGTCGAGCTTGCCGATCGACACGCGCTTGAACGCGTCCGAGCCGGTGGATTCGTCGATCATGCGGCGCTGCTGCACGATGTCGGACAGGCCATACGCCATCCAGGCGCTGGATGGCTTGCCGTCGCGCCCGGCGCGCCCGGTTTCCTGGTAATAGGCCTCGATACTCTTGGGCAAGTCGAGATGCGCGACAAAGCGCACGTCGGGCTTGTCGATGCCCATGCCGAACGCAATGGTGGCGACGATCACGACGCCGTCCTCGTTGATGAAGCGATCCTGGTTGCGGGCGCGCTGGCCGGCATCAAGGCCGGCATGATAGGGCAGTGCCGGCACGCCCGCCTTGGTCAGCGCGGCCGCGGTATCCTCGACCTTGGCGCGGGAGAGGCAGTAGACGATGCCGGCATCGCCGGCATGGCGCTCGCTGATGAAGCTCTTGAGCTGCGTTTGCGCGTTTTGCTTGTCGACGATTTCATAGCGGATATTCGGGCGGTCGAAACTTGCGACGAAGCGTGGCGCGCCGGCCAGCCCGAGCCGGTCGGCGATTTCCTTGCGCGTCAGATCGTCGGCGGTAGCCGTCAGCGCGATGCGCGGTACGTCGGGGAAGCGCTCCGCGATCACCGACAGGCCGATATATTCCGGGCGGAAGTCGTGCCCCCATTGCGACACGCAATGTGCCTCGTCGATCGCAAATAGCGCAATTTTGGCCTGGCCGAGCAAGGCAAGGCAGCGCGGCGTCAACAGCCGCTCCGGCGCGACATAGAGCAGGTCGAGGTCGTCGCCCGCGAGCAGCCGCCGCTCGACCTCGGAGGCCTCCGCGAAAGACAAGGTGGAATTCAGCACCGCCGCGTTGACGCCGGCCTCGAGCAGGCCCGCGACCTGGTCGCGCATCAAGGCGATCAGCGGCGAGACCACGATGCCGCAGCCTTCGCGCAACAGCGCCGGCAGTTGGTAGCACAGCGACTTGCCGCCGCCGGTCGGCATCAGCACCAGGCAGTTGCCGCCCTCGGTGACATGCCGGACGATCTCTTCCTGTGCACCGCGAAAGGCCGGCAGGCCGAACACGGAATTCAGCATGGAGAGTGCGTCGGGAGCTGCTTCGGAGTGGCGTCTGGAGGTGGTGGCATTGGCGGGAGCAGACATGCGAATTTGGTTGTCCGATTAAGCGCTTGGAGGAGCGGCCTGTGACGCCGATCGCCCCAGGTCAAGAATATCATGGCGGGCCAGCAAACGACGATAGCAGGTCTGTTTCTGATTCGGGCTCCACCTATTCACGGCCGGGTCGGCTCCCGCAAATGTGCTCCGGCCGCGGCCTCCGACCCCCTAGCCTGCGCGGTATCAGCCTCCTACAATCGTTCCACCGTTCGAAAAACAAGAATAATCCTTGGGGAGGCGGCTATGCCACGTCGTTCGTTGATTACGGGCGTTGGTTTTCTGGTGATTTTCTCGTGGCTGGCGGGAACGGGCAAATTGCCGGCGCAGACCGGTTCGCCGGCACTATCAGGCAAGGTCACGGCCGGGCAGGACGCGCTGGAAGGCGTTCTGGTCAGCGCCAAACGAAACGGATCGACCATCACCGTCACGGTCGTCAGCGACAAGGACGGCCGCTACAGCTTTCCTGCGGCGAGGCTCGAGCCCGGCCAGTATTCGCTGCGCATTCGCGCCGCCGGCTACGAATTTGACAACGTGGCTTCGGTCGAGGTCGCCGCCGACAAGCCCGCGACTTCCGATCTCACCCTGCACAAGACCGCGGATATCGCCTCGCAGCTGACCAACGCCGAATGGCTCGCGAGCATGCCGGGCACCGATGCGCAGAAGGGGCAATTGCTCAATTGCGTCGGCTGCCACACGCTGGAGCGCCCGTTGCGTTCGAAATACAGCGCCGATGATTTCATGACGATGATCCTGCCGCGCATGCAGGGTTATGTGAACCAGAGCATTCCGCAGCACCCGCAATTGCGGCGCGCCGAGCGGTTGATGGAGGAGCGCGGCGATCAGCGCGTGCAGGTCTACCGGGCCGCGGCCGAATTTCTCGCCAGCATCAATCTCAGTTCGCATCCGCAATGGAATTTCGAACTCAAGACCCTGCCGCGCCCGCGAGGTGCCGCCACCCGCGTCATCTATACCGAATACGATCTGCCGCGCGAGACCATCTCGCCGCATGACGTGATCGTCGATGGCAGTGGCATGGTTTGGTATTCCAGCTTTGGCGAGCAGAATCTGGGCAGGCTCGATCCCAAGACCGGCAAGGTTACGGAGTTTCCGATTCCAGAGCACAAGCCGGGCTTCCCGACCGGCCTGCTTGGCCTGCGCAGCGACCGCGACGGCGATCTGTGGCTCGGCAATATGTACCAGGCGACCATCGTGAAGTTCGATCGCAAAACCGAGGCGTTCAAATTCTGGCCGCTGCAGGGCGATGAAAATATCGACGCCGCCCAAATCAACATGGTCAGCCCGCAAAGCTGCGGCGTCGACGGCAAGGTCTGGACCCAGAACAACGGCTTTGCCGGCGTGCACCGGCTCGATATCGCGACCGGAAAATTCGAGACCTGGGAGCCGTTCAAGGGCGTGCCGGGCCCGCACAATATCTACGACGTGATTCCGGATTCCAAAAACAACGTGTTCTTCACCGACTTCCGCCAGCGCCATATCGGGCGGATCGACGCCAAAACCGGTGAAGTCAAGCTGTACGAGATCCCGACGCCGAATTCGGCGCCCCGCCGTGGCACCATGGATGCGCAGGACCGGCTGTGGTTCGGCGAATATCGCGGCGACCGCATCGGCATGCTCGACACCAAAACCGGGCAATTCAGGGAGTGGCCGGTCGCGCCGCGCTGGTCGTCGCCCTATGACGTCATGTCAGACAAGAACGAAGAGGCCTGGACCGGCTCGATGGTGAGCGATCAGGTCACGCGGCTCAACACCAGGACCGGCGAAGCGATCAACTATCTGTTGCCGCGCAACACCAATATCAGGCGGGTGTACGTCGACAATTCCACCACGCCGGTCACGTTCTGGGCCGGCAGCAACCATGGCGCATCGATCGTCAAGGTCGAGCCGCTGGAATGAGGGAGTCTCAGATTCGAGCCCGGCTCTCGGCCGCCGTTCTTCGCGCGTGCAATAAAATGGAACCTCAATATGGGGTGATCTGCGTCTTGCGGGCGAACGACGGCAGAAGGTTTGTGTTAAAGCATCATCCAACGACAACGAAGACCAGCGGGAGCGCATGACGGGGCCGTCGCGGATCATCGCAAGCGTCATTGTGATCGCGCTGGTCGCCGGCGCGGTGGCGGCCTTTGCGATTGCCTGGCGGCCGGCAATTGCGGCAGTCGATCCACCGGCGCCGCAGGCGTTCGACGCGGCACTCGTGAAGCGGGGCCGCGACCTGGCCGCGATCGGCAATTGCAGCGATTGCCACACGGTCCGCGGGGCCAGGAATTTCGCCGGCGGGCTGCCGGTGCCGACGCCGTTCGGAACCATCTTCTCTTCCAACATCACACCGGATGCCGAGACCGGGATCGGGCGATGGTCGGAAACAGCCTTCCGCCGCGCCATGCGTTCCGGCGTCAATCGCGAAGGCCAGCATCTCTATCCGACATTCCCCTATGACCATTTCACCAATGTCTCCGACGAGGATGACCGGGCGATCTACGCCTTCTTGATGACGCGGCAACCGGTGCATGCGCCGGCGCGCGCGAACCAGCTTTCCTTTCCGCTCGACCAGCGGCCCGTCATTGCCGGCTGGAAGTTGCTGTTTCTGCGCCGCGACACCTATCAGCCCGACAACACAAAGAGCGCGGAATGGAATCGTGGCGCCTATCTGGTCGCGGGACTGGCGCATTGCGGCGCCTGCCACACGCCGCGCAATGCGCTGGGCGCAGAACGCGTGAGCGCGCAATTTGCCGGCGGCGACGTCGACAATTGGCACGCCTATGCGATCAACGACAAATCCCGTTCACCGGTGCCGTGGGATGCCGACGCTCTCTATGCCTATTTGCGTAACGGCTGGCATCCCGATCACGGCACGGCGCGCGGCCCGATGGCGGAGGTCGTCGCCAACCTGTCGCAGGTCGCGGACAGCGATGTCCGCGCCATCGCGGTCTACATGGCCGAGATTTCCGGTGCGCCGACGCCGGATCGCAAGCGCCAGGGCGAGGCCGCGCTGGCGCAAGCCAAATCACCACCCGCGCAGGCTTCGCAAGCGAACCCCGCCGGGGCGTCGATCTATGCCGCGGCCTGCGCCGCGTGCCATGAGACAGGCAGGCCGCTGCCCTATGGCGGGGTCAATCTGGGGCTCTCGACCGCGATCTCAGGTCCCGATCCGCGCAATCTCGTCAATATCCTGCTGTCGGGCGTTCGCGCCGTGGAGGGCGAACGTAGTCCGATCATGCCGGGCTTTGCCGCCAGCATGAACGATACGCAGATGGTGGGCTTGCTGAATTATCTGCGGGCGCGGTTCAGCAACCAACCGGCATGGACCGGTGTTGAAAAGACCATTGCCGACGCACGCCGCACCGAAACCGTCCTTCTCCAGACCTCGGCAGGACCGCGCAACGCGCCCGCCGATCCCACGCAGCGAGACAAGCCATGATGACATTGAAGGTCAACGGCCACGATCATCAGGTCGATGCGGATCCGGATACGCCGCTGCTCTATGTGCTGCGCGACGACATCAAGCTCAATGCCGCCAAATTCGGTTGCGGGCTTGGCCAGTGTGGCGCGTGCACGGTGATCGTGGACGGCAAGGCCGTGCTCTCCTGCGTGACGCCGCTGGTTCTATTGGAAGGCAAGCAGGTGACGACGCTCGAGGGGCTCGGGACCATTGGCGCGCCGGCGCCGATCCAGCGCGCCTTCATGGAAGAGCAGGCAGCGCAATGCGGCTACTGCATCGCCGGCATGATGATGCGGGCGCAGGCGCTGCTGCAGCGGAATTCCAAGCCGACCGATGAGCAGATCCGCGCCGAGCTGGAGCCGCATCTGTGCCGGTGCGGCACCCATATGCGCATCCTGCGCGCGGTGCACCGCGCCGCCCGGCTGATGGACACGGCAGATGCAGCTTCAACCGGGAGGAGCGCGCCATGAACGCCCCCGTGATTCTCGATCGCCGCCGCGTGCTCGCGGGCGGCGGCGCGCTGATCGTCAGCTTCTCGCTCACGAGCGCCTTTGCGCAGGATCAGGCGCCGGGCGCCGCGCCGACGCCAAAACCCTCCGGCAGCCTTGCAACGACGCCGTATCTCGATTCCTGGATCCGGATCGACGCCGACGGCAGCATCACGGTATTCACCGGCAAGGCCGAACTTGGCCAGGGTCTCAAGACCGCATTGCAACAGATCGCCGCCGAAGAACTCGACGTTGCCTTCGAATCCCTGAAGGTCGTTACGGCCGACACGCGCCTCACCGCCAACGAAGGCTACACTGCCGGCAGCAACTCCATGAAGGACAGCGGCACAGCGATCCAGAATGCCGCCGCGCAGGTGCGCGAGCTTCTGGTTGCGGAGGCCGCCAGGCGGCTGGGCCAACCGGCCGAAGGGCTGCGGACCGAGACCGGCGCGGTGATCTCGGCGAATGGCAAGCGTCTCACCTATGGCGAACTGGTCGCGGCCGACATGCTGCATGTGCAGGCGCAGCCGAAATCGAAGCTGAAGGATTCTGCGACGTTCAAGGTGATGGGCCAATCCATACCGCGCGTCGATATCCCGGCAAAGGTCACTGGTGGCGCAGCCTATGTCCAGGACATGCGGATACCGGGCATGGTGCATGCCCGCATCGTTCGGCCGCCGAGCTATGGCGCGCAACTGACGGAGTGCGATACGGCGGCGGTCAAAAAGCTGCCCGGCGTCGTCAAAGTCGTGCGCGACGGCAATTTCCTCGCCGTCGTTGCGGAAAAGGAATTCCAGTCGATCAAGGCGATGAACGCGCTCTCGGCCGCGGCGAAATGGAAGGAGACGGCAAGCCTGCCGAAGCAGGACGATCTGCTCAAGGTCCTGACCAGCTTGCGGTCGCAGGATTCCACCATCTTCGAGCACAGCAATCCCGCCGTCACCGGCCGGAAGACGATCGAGGCCACCTACACGCGGCCCTATCAGTCCCATGGGTCGATCGGGCCGTCCTGCGCGGTCGCGCAATTCACGGATGGCGCGATGACGGTGTGGACGCATACCCAGGGTGTCTATCCCGACCGCCAGGGCATTGCGGAAATGCTGCGCATGCCGCCGGCGAGCGTCCGCCTGATCCATGTCGAGGGCTCCGGCTGTTACGGGCACAACGGTGCCGACGACGCCGCGGCGGATGCGGCGCTGATCGCGCGTGCGCTGCCCGGCAGGCCCGTTCGCGTGCAGTGGATGCGCGAGCAGGAACACGCTTGGGAGCCCTATGGTCCGGCAATGGTGACGAAATTGAAGGCCTCGCTCGATGGCAACGGCAAGATCGCCGACTGGAGTTTCGAAGTTTTCAGCAACACCCATTCGATGCGGCCCGGCGGCGCCGGCTCGATGCTGGCCGCGCAGCATATGGCGCAGCCCTTTGCGGTGCCGGAGCCGAAACCGCTCCCGTTGCCGGACGGCGGCGGCGACCGCAACGCTATCCCGTTCTACAATTTTCCGAATGCGCGCGTCGTGCATCACTTCATTCCCGAGATGCCGTTGCGGATTTCGGCGATGCGCGCGCTCGGCGCCTACCACAATGTATTCTCGATCGAGAGCTTTATGGACGAACTCGCCACGCTCGCCGGTACCGACCCGGTCGAATTCAGGCTGAAGCATCTCGACGACCAGCGTGGCCGTGACGTGATCGAGAAGGCCGCGCAAGGTTTTGGATGGAAAGCCGGTCAGACGCCGCCGCTGGATCGCGGCTATGGCTTTGCCTTTGCGCGCTACAAGAACCATGCGGCCTATTGCGCTATCGCCTCCGAGGTCGAAGTCAACCGTGAAACCGGCCGTCCACGGCTGGTGCGTGCGGTGGCCGCCGTCGACAGCGGCCAGGTGATCAATCCGGACGGGCTGATCAACCAGATCGAAGGCGCGATCGTGCAGTCGATGAGCTGGACGCTGTATGAAAGCGTGACCTTCGACGCGACGCGGATCACCAGCATCGACTGGCAGACCTATCCGATCCTGCGTTTCAACGCCGTGCCTGACAGTATCGAGGTCCACATCATCAACCGGCCCGGCCAGCCCTTCCTCGGTAGCGGCGAGACCGGGCAGGGGCCGGCGGCGGCATCGATCGCCAACGCCATCGCCAATGTTACGGGAAAAAGGCTGCGAGACCTGCCGCTGACGCGAAAACGCATTAAGGATGCGATCGATGCGTGAGGCGCTCTACTGATACGTCGCAACGATGTCCGACACCGCGCGCTCGAGCTGCTGCGCGGTGGCGCACTGGCGCACGACGGTACAGAAGGTCGAATAGCGCGGCATTTCGGAATCGCCCCAGCCCCAGGCCATGCGGCCTTCGGGGTTGAGCCATACCAGCCGCTTCGACCGTTCGCCGATGCGGCGCAGAATATCCGCACGCGGATCGAGATTGTTGCTGCGGGCGTCGCCGAGCACGATCACGGTGGTCTGCGGCGTCACCGCGCTCATCCATTGCTTTTCGAAATCGGCGAGCGAGCCGCCGTAGTCGGACGAGCCGAACCCGACCTTGGCCATGATCTCGGCCATCGCCTCTTCCGGCGATTTGGCTTCCAGGATGTCGCTGACCTCGATCAGGTGCCCGGAAAAGGCGAATGAGCGAACGTCGGAAACGACTTCATGCAGGCTGTGGATCAGCAGCAGGAAGAAATCCGAAACCCGCGCCACCGAACCCGAGACGTCGCAGAGGGCAACGATCTTCGGCTTGTCGCGATGCTTGCGCTTCCAGGCGGTGAGGAAAGGAACGCTGCCCCACGCGGCGTTACGGCGCAAGGTCCGGCGCACATCGAGATGGCCGCGGCGCTGGCGCTTGCGCGGCTTGCTGTAGCGCTCGCGCAGGCGGCGTGCGATCTGGCGAATCAGATACCGCATCTGCTCGACTTGCCGCGGCTCGATCCGGGAAAGCGGCGCGTTCCGCAGGATCTCGTTGCGCAAATTCTCGGCTTCCTCGCGTCCGTACAGCATCAGCGCCTGCGAGACGGCCTCGCGAACGGTGTCGCGCAACCCGTCGAGGGCCGCGGCCAGTCGTTCTGCCAGGGCCGGGTTTGTCGCGGTCAGATCATCGAGGTCGTCGCGAAGCCGCTGGATGCCCATCGCATCGAGGATGCGGCCCGAAAATATCCCGCGCTGGGTGAAGTAGCGGATGTCGGACAGGGAGGCCGCGCTCGATGCGTTCGCGATCGCGGCGGCAATCTCGTTGCGATCCTGCGCCAGCAGCATCTGCGCGAGCGGGCCGAGATTCTGTACCGCATCGCCACCGCCGCCGGCGTCGCTGTCCGAACGGGATTCAGTCGTTTCAGCGCCGGATTCCGAATCGTCTGCATCGCCGTCGTCGGGCGCCGCCTGCGACGGCTCCGGCTGATCGAAGAACAGGTCGAAGCAATCGCCCAGCGCCTTCTTCTCGTCCTGGGTCTTGGCGAGCGTCAGCAGAAAGGTATCGCGCAGGATCGTTCGATCGGAAAAGCCGACCTTCGCCACCGCCCGCATCGCATCGATGCTTTCGGCCGGCGAGAGCCGTACGCCCGCCCCCCGCGCCGCACGAAAGAAGCGATGCAGGTTCTCTCTCATCCTCTGTTACCCGAAGACGCCCTGGCGCGAGGCCTTGGCGATGAACGTGCTGACCTGAGGCTGTGCGGCCTCGATATCCGCCTCGTATTTCAACAGTACGTTCAGCGTGTCCTTGACCATTTCGTGGCCAAGTTCGGTCGCCTGCAGCAGCACCAGCACGCGCGCCCAGTCGATGGTCTCGCTCACCGACGGCAGCTTCTTCAGGTCCAGCGTGCGGATCTCGTGGATGAACCCGACCATCTGCTTGCGCAGCGTCTGGGAAATGCCGGGAACGCGGCTTTCGACGATGCGCTCCTCGAGCTTCTGCTCGGGGAAACCGATGTGGAGGTGGAGGCAGCGCCGCTTCAGCGCGTCGCCAAGATCGCGCTCGCTGTTCGAGGTCAGGATCACGGTCGGCGGTGCCACGGCGACAATCGTTCCAAGTTCGGGAATGGTGACCTGGAAATCGCTGAGGATCTCGAGCAATAGCGATTCGAACTCGGCATCCGACTTGTCGATTTCGTCGATCAGGAGCACGCAGCCCGCTGGCTGTTCCAGCGCCTGCAGCAGCGGCCGCGGTTCGACGAATTCCTTGGAGAAGAACACGTCGCCGAAATCGTGCAGCTGATCCAATGCGGCATGCAGCGTCGCGGCGCCGCCGAGCACTTCGCCGAGCTTGTCCTTCAGGATCTGGGTGTACAAAAGCTGCTTGGCGTATTTCCACTCATAGAGCGCCTTGGCCTCGTCCAGCCCCTCATAGCATTGCAGGCGGATCATCTTCAGCCCGCGCCAGGCCGCGATCGCTTTCGCAAGCTCGGTCTTGCCGACGCCTGCGGGGCCTTCGACAAGGATCGGCTTCTCGATCTGCTGCGCGAGATAGACCGCGGTCGCGATCTGCCGGCTCGCAATGTAGCCTTGCGCCGCGAGGCCGCTTTCCACTGCCTCGATCGAGGCCGAAGGCCGATGTTCAGCCACGAGTTCAACTCCGGATGTTGCAGAATTCAGCCATGTTCTGCCTGCGTTCCCGGCAAAGAACAAGCCAAGTTTCAGCTGTCGGAGCGACAGGGTTCCGGCATTTTCCGCAGAGCGCAATACCGGCCCGGTGCGCTTGCCGGGCCCGGGGAAGCGGCTGCTGGAAAATCGACCTGTTAGTTCGCGCAGGTCTGCATGAAATCCTTGCGCTGCGGGCCCACGACCTTCTGGTCGATTGCCTGCTTGAGGCAGTCGAGACGTGCCTGCGCCATGCAGAGCTGTATCTGGTCCTGACGGTCCTGCCCTTTCAGCGCCTGGGACGCGGTTTGGCACGCCATTCGTTTCCCGCTGGGTACCGGCACCGCGGCTGCGGAATTGGCTTGTACCGGAGCAGCCGGCGCAGGAGCTGGTGCTGTCGCAGACTGCGCAAATGCCGCGACCGAAAATACGATCGAGCCGGCGGAAATAATGGCGATGACGGGAAGTCTCATGGCGTTCTCCTGTTGGAAGCCGAAGCTGGGTCTTGCTGTCTGAATGGGCCGTGAATACCCGAATGGAACCAAACTTACGTCAGCACCAGCCCGGTCGCGGCTTCGAGCTCGCCGATGGCGTGCGCGGCGTTGAGCACCTTGATCGTGGTCATGCCCATATCGCGCGCCGGCTTCAGATTGACGCCGAGGTCGTCGAGATAGACGCAACGCTTCGGGTTCACCTTCAGCGTCTCGACCATCATCCGATAGATGCGCGGGTCGGGCTTGCGCAGGCCGATCTTTGCGGATTCGATCACATGATCGAACAGCACCATGACTTCGGCGACATAGAGCGACCGGCCGCTCCGGCTGCCGATGGCATTGGCGGGAAGATTGTTGGTGATGCAGCCGGTCTTGAATTTGACCTTCACGCGCTTGAGCGCTTCGACCATTTCGGGCCGCAGATCGCCCGACAGCAGCGGCAACACATCCTTGCCGCGAACCTCCGCGCCCAGCGCCCGCGATTCGGTTGCGAACAAGGCGTCGAACGCCTCGATATCGACCTCGGCGCGCTCGAACTTGGCCCAGGCATTTTCCAGATGATTGGCGGCATTGGTGCGCCGGATGATGTCGGCGGGCAGCCCGCGCTCGCTCTCGAACCGCGCAAACGCCTCGAATGGCGAGGTCGTCAACACGCCGCCGAAATCCCAGATCACCGCTTCGATCATGCTTACCCACCCATGGCCTGTACGCCCGGGAGCGGCTAACACGGAATGCTGATCGGGACCAGTCTGAACCGCGGCTTGGCGGGGCCTGCCGCAACGGCTATTTCTGCGCGATGAAATTCTCGATTCCAGTGATCACAGGCCTGCTGCTGGCCGCCGCGCCTGCCCACGCCATCGTCGGCGGCGGCGCGCCGTCGGCCGAGGGCGTCGGCCGTTCCGTCGTCACCATCGTCGGCTCACGCGGTAATTTCTGCACCGGCGCGCTCATTGCGCCGAAACTGGTGCTGACAGCGGCGCATTGCGTGCAGCCCGGCGCCGATTACAAGATCGTAGAATATGCCGCGGACAAGCCGCCGCAATTGCAGGACGTCAGAACCGTCGCGGTTCACCCCGCCTTCAACATCCAGGCGATGCTGGCTCACCGCGCGACTGCCGACGTCGCGCTGCTGCAACTGGCTGAACCCGCCAAAGGGAAGACCCCGTCGGCGCTCGGCATGCCCAACATTCCCATCGTGATCGGTGGCCGCTTTACGATCGCCGGCATCGGTGTGACCGTTCGCGGTGACGGCAAGAGCGGCGGCACCATCCGCGTGGCGGGGCTTGTCGCGACCGGCAAGCCGGGAACGCTGCAGATTCGGCTGGTCGATCCGGTGGGGCAGGGCATGCGCGACGGGATGAGCGCCTGCACCGGCGATTCCGGTGGACCGGTGTTCGAGGACAAACAGGCCGGCCCTGCCATCATCGGCGTCATCAGCTGGTCGACCGGGCCGAACGGCTCAGCCGGCTGCGGCGGCATGACGGGGGTCACGCCGCTGACGCTGTACCGCGACTGGATTTTGCGGACCGCGCGGCAGTGGGGCGCGGGGCTTTAGGCCGTCATTGCCGGGCATAGTAGTCTGCCCTGCGCAGACTACGTAAACTTGTCTGCGCTCCCGGCAATCCATCCGTTTCGAAGGACTTTTTTCCAGATTGATGCGCGGGTGAAGCCCGCGCATCACGAGTTTGGGGATGGCGGCCGCTGCATCTCAATGCCCCGCCGCCTTGTTCGCCGCGGCATTGTTGAGCACGATCAACCCATCCACGGCGACGCCGAGCTTGCTGTTGATCAGGAACGGATTGACGTCGATCGACGCAATCCGGTTTCCCGCGTCGGCCATCAGATTGGACAGGCCGACCAGCGCCTTGACGGCGGACGCCTCGTGCAGCGCCGGCTTGCCGCGATATCCCTTGATCTTCACGCCGGCCTTGGTCTTGTGGATCAGTTGTTTCGCCTCGTCAGCGTCGAGCGGTGCGCCTGCCAGTGCAACATCCTTCATCAGCTCGATATCGACGCCGCCGGTGCCGAACAGCACCACGGGGCCCATTTCGGCATCGAGCGAGGCACCGACCACCAGTTCGAGATCGGCCTTGACCTGCTGCGCGATCAAGATGCCTTCGAGTTTCGGCTTGTTCTTGAGTTTTTTCACCCGCGCGGTGATGTCGTTGAACGCCTTCTTCACGTCAGCGGCGCTGTTGATGTTCAGCACCACGCCGCCGATGTCCGACTTGTGCAGGATCTCGGCGCTGACCACTTTTGCCACCACGGGAAAGCCGATTTTCTTGGCGATCTTCACCGCTTCCGCGGCGGTCTGCGCGATCTCTTCCTTTGAAACCGGAATGCCATAAGCCTTGAGCAGCTTTTTCGAGGCGACCTCGTCGAGCGCCGCCGCGCCATTGGCGCTCTTGAGCATCTTCTCCAGCATGGCCCGCGCGGGAGCCTTCGAACTCGACGCGATCTCCGGTACTACCTTGCGCAGCGAAGCATAGTCGATCAGCGACTTGATCGCGCCCACCGCGCGATCGAGCCCCTGCATGACCGCGATGTTCGGCAGCGACTTGCGCAAGCCCTTGGTGAATTCGGTAAAGCCGATCGACATCGTGCTGATGTATACCACGGGCTTGGAGGCCGCGCCGGCCATGTCGTTGACGATGCGCAAATTGCGTTCGCGCAGTTCATGCGGCGCCTTCGGCAGTTCCGCGTCGATGATGACGATGTCGGTGTCGGGATCGTCGATCATGACCTTGATCGACTGCATGTAGACGGAGGGATCGACGACCGCGGCAAAGCCGGCGTCGAGCGGATTGCCGACGATGCTGCCGGGGCCGAGCATCTTTGCCAGCTTTTCGGTAGCGCTGGCGCTCAGCGGCGCAAAATTCAGGCCGGCCGAATGGAAGGCGTCGATCAGAAGGCCGCGCTTGCCGCCCGACAGCGACACCGCGGCGAGGCGGTTGCTCTTCGGCGGATCGGCGTGAACGAAACATTCGGTGGTCTCGATCAGCTCATCCAGTCCGCGCACGCGGACCACGCCTTCGCGCGTCGAGATCGCGTCAAAAGTTTCGATCGAGCCGGCGAGCGCGCCGGTATGCGCCATCGCTGCAGCGCGGCCGCCCTCGGAGGCGCCGAGTTTCAGTGCGATGACGGGTTTGCCCGCCGCCCGCGCGGCCTTGCAGGCCTCGCGAAACACCTTCGTGTTCCGCACGCCTTCGAGATAGACCACGATGACGCGGACGGAGGGATCGGCCGCGAAATAGGCTATCAGGTCGGGCGTCTCCAGCCCGGTCTCGTTGCCGGTCGTGACCATATAGCCGACGCCGACGCCGCGATCCTCCAGCGCCTGGCGGATCGCCATCACGATCGCGCCGGATTGTCCGGCGATCGCCACCGGCCCGGCTTCCATGGTGACGATGCGGTCGTCGATATTGGTGAACAGCTTTTCGCCCGCGCTCAAATTGCCGAGGCAGTTCGGGCCGGTCACGGCAAGGCCGGTCTCCCGCACCGCCCGCTGCAATTCGACCGCCAGCTGCTGGCTTTCCTCATCCTGCAATTCGCTGAAGCCCGAAGTGACGATGGTGGCGGAGCGGGCGCCCGCAGCGGCAGCATCGCGGATCACCTGCACGGCGAAACGCGCCGGCACCAGCACCAGCACGTGATCGGGCTTGTCCGGCAGGCTGGCGAAATCCTTGTAGCAGGGCACGCCCCAGATTGTTTCGCGCTTGGCGTTAACGGGATAGAGGCCGCCCGCGTATTGGTATTTGATCAGGTTGTTCCAGATGCGCTCGGCATAGTTGCCGGGCTTGTCGGTTGCACCGACCAGCACGATGTTGCGCGGGTGCAGCATCGCATGGATGCGTTTGACGATGTCGCTGGCGTCGGACGATGGCGACCATTTTTCGGCCGAGTGAGACGCGGTGCTTGCCGGAGCTTCCATGGAGTTGACCCTTACCCGTTGTTTCCTTTGGCCGTGACGATCGAGCGCAGTCGCCACCGGCCATGATTTTTCATTTCTTTTTATTGAGACTTGAGCAGGGTGGCAACTCGCGTGAGGTGGATGCAGACCATTGTTTTTGCGCACGATATCCCGGCGCGCGGAACGGGACGGGCCACCACGAGGTCCGCTGCTACTAGGCGGGTCGCGGACGTGAAGGAGAGGCGATACCGGCGAGCAGGACCGCGAGGATTCCGGTGAGGAATATTCCATCGAATGTCCCGGCGCCGCCGATCGAGGCGATTGGCGCGCCGATGCCGCCGATCTTATCGAGATTGAGCAGATCAGCGCTGATCAATGTCCCCATTGAGCCGCCGATGTAGGCGAGCGGCGGTGCGTATTCGCGAGATAGGATGAAAGCAAGGATTGCCGTGGCCACGACCGGCGCGAAAACCGGGACGGCAATGCCAATTCCGGGCACGGGCGTCGCCATCGCATGAATCACCAGAGCAATGGCAACCGTGGCCAGCGTCGCCTTGAGCCAGAGCTGATACCGAATGACGAGGTAGGTGGACATCAATGTCGGGATAACCGCACCGCCGACATTCACGGCAAGAACCGTGCCCGGCCATG
The DNA here is from genome assembly GCF_036924615.1 of Bradyrhizobium sp. AZCC 2289. NCBI lineage: Bacteria > Pseudomonadati > Pseudomonadota > Alphaproteobacteria > Hyphomicrobiales > Nitrobacteraceae > Bradyrhizobium > Bradyrhizobium sp. AZCC 2289. Next base: position 4,941,252 of record NZ_JAZHRY010000001.1, read on the forward strand.
AGACAACCATAGGTACGACATAGCGCATGCCAAAGAATTCAACGATCTGCCCGGATGTCACGGGCAGTCCGGGCAGGACCGTGATCGGGATGTTGAAATAGCTGCCGATCAGCGAGCCGAACAGCAGGAACAGGGCAGCCCCCGGCCCAACACCCAGCCGCATATACGCATATCTGAGTACGCGAAGCTGGATCAGGATGATCAGCCCCGCAAACAGGAGGATCAGGATCGAAAACAACCCTGGGGTCAGCGGCAGATAGTGCATCCCGGAATCCATGATTTTGGTTCAGCCTGGAATGGTTCTCGCGCTTCCGATCATCTGTTCAGCTATTGGTCTTCCACCGCGTGGCAAGGGTGTGACGTGCATTTCTGCGCATTCCAGTGGCGCTGTTCTGGGCCGATTATGGTTCGATCATGGTGGCATGAAGTATATAGCGATCCGGCCCCGACGTCAGCGCATCGAACGGCCAGCAAGTCGATAGCACCAGTTCGTATCCACCCTTCAGGGGATCGATTCCCGAGGCGTCGAAGCGCACCACGGAGGTGGCATCGGCCCGATAACGGAACTTGCTGCCATCGCTTCGCGTAATGTCGATCTCGTCGCCGATGGCGACATCTCTGAGGAAAGAGAAATGCGTATCGCGGTGCGCGGAGTAGACGGCGACACCGCGCTCGCCGGCATCGGGCGTCCGTTCGAGATGACCGGGACCGAAGGCTAGCGCTTGGCCGCTGCTTCCGGCCAGCACGATGGTGCTGGCATGGATCCGCTTCACCTCGATGCGCGCGACCGGCCAGGTGTCCGCCCATGACCACGGTTTTGTCGGGTGGCCGGTAGCGATGGTTTCGCTGAAGGCTCGCTCGAGCAGAATTTGCGCCAGCCGCGCCTTGGCGTGGATATAGGCGCCCTGGCCGAACAGGATGAGGCCGCCGAGTACGAGCAGGAGAGGAGCGGCGAAGCGGCGCATTTGTCATTTCCGTCATTGCGAGGAGCGTCAGCGACGAAGCAATCCATTCTCTCCTGTCGCGGCGAGATGGATTGCTGCGCTTCGCTCGCAACGACGGTACTTGAAAAAGTCGCACGCGCGGCCCTGGGGGACGGGTTGGCCGCGCGCGCTTTCAAGGAGGAGGTTGGGGCGCCTCCTCCGTCTGGCGGCGTCAGCGCACGAACATCTGACGCCGGTTGAACACGAACAGGATCAGGCTGAGCGCGAGCAGGATCGAACCCGCGATCATCCTCAGCTCCGAGTCGGTCGCCGTCTTCGGCAGCTTGATGGTGGTGTCCGGCATCGGCGCGGCCACGGGCAGCGGACGCTTCGAGGCCGCGACCTGAACTTTGCCGTCGCCGGCATCGGCACGCCTCTCCCTGGGCACGACCGGCAATTGCGGGCGCTCGCCGAACACTTTTGCGAAATCCCAACCCGCGGGCAGGTTGATCGGCAACTCGCTGACCTTGAGCGGTTCGCCATCGGGACGGCTCGGCGTCTTGTCGACCGCGACCAGGCTGGTCAGCCGGGTGACGAGTTGATGCTCCAGCGCCAGCGCCAGAATGGTCTTGTCGGCGTCTTCAGGTGCAGCTTGCCGCGTGGTACGCGCCACTTCGGCATCGCTGATCTTGCGGCGCGCCCACAGCTTTGACAGGCCCTTGCCTTCCGCCGCATTCGCAAGTGGAAGGGTCACGACCCAGGGACGATCGCCGATGCGGCCCTTGATCTCGACCGAGCCCGCGAGCTTGTCGAGTTTGGCGGCCAGAACCAGCGGCTCGTCGCGATAGAGGTCGGGGATCGCAGCCGGCGTGATGTCGGCTGAGGCACCTGAGAATTTTGCGGTGAGACCGGTCACCGCCGGATTCTCCAGCTTGGCAAACAGGGAGCGCATCCGCTCCTCGACCTGTTCGACCGAGCCGATATGGGTGAAGGCGCCGCGGCCGAGTTCGGCGGCGCGCGTCATCAGATAGGTGTTCGGCGCCGAACCGATGCCGACCATGAACACGCGCGAGCGGCCGCGCATCGCCGTGATGGTTTCGAACAATTGCTGCTCGTTGCCGATCGCGCCGTCGGTCAGGAACACGACCTGGCGGACATTGTTGGCGTCGTCGCTGGAATCATCGGTCAGCGCCGCGCGCATCGCCGGCACCATTTCGGTGCCGCCATTGGCTTCCAGCGCGCTGACGAACGCGGTGGCCCTGCCGAGATGTCCGGCGTCGGCCGGCACTGACGCCGAGAACAGCGCGTCCATGGTGTGATCGAAACGGATCACGTTGAAGCGGTCGCTGGGCTGCAGGCGACCGAGCGCGTAGATCAGGCTCGCCTTGGCCTGCGCGATCGAGGTGCCGCCCATCGAGCCGGAATTGTCGATGACGAAGATCACCTCGCGCGGCAGCGGCTTTTTTTCGGTCTGTTCGACCGAGGGCGGCGTCACGAAGGCCAGCAGATAGTCGGCATTGCCGACATGCTCGCGGAATAGTCCGACCGACGGCGCCTTTTCGGCCGCCGGTTTCCAGGTCAGCTCGAAATCGCGATCCGCCGGCACCGGGCCTTCGGCGAGCCTGATGATGCGCGTGTTGCCGTCGGGGCTTTCGGTCTTGATCGCGTGATGGTGACTCTTCACTTCGCCAAGGGGGAAGCCGGCCTGCAGGCGCACCGTGATGCTGGTCGGGTTGACCGGTGCGTTCTGTGCAGGGTCGAGCACTGGCGGCGAGATGCGGTCGCGATCAGGAACGGAATCGGATTTGGTCGCGCCCCAGCCGCCGCCGTCGGGCCGGAAGTCGACGCTCTGCACCACGGGTGCGGGATTGTAGCGCGGGCCGACCACCATCGGCACCCGCAACGAGAACTCGTTGCCGGATTGCTGAACCGGCTCCTGATATTCGATCTGCACCAGCACGGTCTCGCCGGGGCCGATATTGGCGACCGAATTGGTAAAGATGTTCGGCCGTTCCTGTTCGGTCAGCGCCGCCTTCTGTCCGTTCCGCGCCGCCTGCTCATAGATGACGCGGGCCTGCTGCCGCTCCTTGATGTCGCCGACCACGACGCGATCGCCGACCACCATCTTCAGCGTATCCACCGCGCCGCCCGAGGGCAGCGGGTAGACGTAAATGGCCTCGACCCAGTTCTGGGTAGGGTTCCGGAAAATCTGGGTGACGCGGGCGCGGATGGTCGGGCCGGATACGGTGAGGTCGACATCGATGCCAAGCCGCGTTGCGTCGGCATAGCCGTCGTCGGTTTTCATGAGCAGCGAGCCGGACCGCGCCTCGGCGGGCCGGAGCACGGCGGCCTGCGGATTTTCCCCCGACCAAACCGGCTCAAAACTCAAGAATAATGCCGCAAACCCGACCGCGAGTGCGGCGACGCCTTCCACCACGAAGAACAGCAATATTCGTATCTTGCGCGACAGGCCCGCGCGCCTGCCGGTCTGGATTTCAGCGCAAATCGTCATTTTTCGTCACTCCCGAGCGAATGTTTCGCTGCCGGGAAGTGTTGGGGAACGCGTGTTTTGGCGCGAGCAGAATGATCGGCATTGTTCAGCCGCGCTCCGGCGAGGCGCGCCCTGGCCGCGACGGGATTGTGCGGCTTTGTGCGCAATTGTCCGTCTGATAGAATGGCCGGGACAAAGCAGGGGTGACGATGCCGACGCCGGACACGCAGCTTTCCGCCGAGCAAAGCCGGCAGGTGGCCGAGACCATACGCGAGGAAATCGCGCGCCGCCGCATCTCCCGGCAAGCGCTGGCCGAACAGGCCAAGCTCAGCCTTTCGACGCTGGAAAAGGTGCTCGGCGGCCGCCGCCCGTTCACGCTGGCGACCACCGTGCGGCTCGAGCAGGCGCTGGGCGTATCCTTGCGCAAGACGCCGGACCTTCCGGTAGCTGCACCGCCCGCCAACGGCGACGTCGCGCCGGACGGGCTGGGAGCCTATTCGCGCCGCGCGGTCGGCTGGATCGAGGGGACCTATGTGACGATACGGCCGTCGTTCGGCGACAAGGAAGCGATCTTCGCCTACCGCACCGAGATTGCCTGGGATGCCGCGGCGTCGTCGCTCGTGTTCCACGAGAGCGAGCGGCAGGATGCGGCCTACACCCAATACGGTGAAGTGGCGGTGCCCAATCAATCGGGCCACATCTATCTCGTCACCAACCGCCACGGTCAGCATCGCCTGATCACGGTGGCGCGCCCGACCATTTCGGGCGAGATGTACGGCATCATCACGACGCTGTTGGCGGGCCGCGGCTCGCTGTTGACGCCGATCGCAGCCCCGATCGCGTATCTGCCGATCAAGATGGTTTCTGGTCCAACCCTCGGCCGCATTTCACCAAACGATGCCAATTACGCGGCTTATCGCCAGCATTTGCGCCGTACCATCGACGAGCCGTTTGCCATGTTTTTACCCGGCTAGAAGCGATCTCTGCTACAGGGCTTGTATTTCCTGTGAAAGGGTCTATATGAGCCCCATTCGAATTACCGCTCTGCCTTGTTGACCGCGCCGAAACCGGCTCCTTTCCCCAAGACATCGTTAAAAATCGGATCGAACCCGCGCGGAGGTCGTGCGGGCAAAGCGCATCTGCGCATCTTGGAGATAGTTACATGGCTACCGGAACAGTTAAGTGGTTTAACGCGACCAAAGGCTTCGGCTTCATTCAGCCCGACGACGGCGGAAATGACGTTTTCGTTCACATCAGCGCCGTCGAACGCGCTGGTCTGAGCTCGCTCAATGAGGGCCAGAAGCTCTCGTTCGAAGCGAAGACCGACTCTATGCGCGGCAAGACCAGCGCCGAGAACCTTCGCGTGAGCTAAAATCGTCGATTTGGGATTTCCACGGATGTACTGGAATCCTCTGATCGGCTTTTGAATATCAAGGCCCGCTGGTGATGAACCAGCGGGCTTTTTGTTTGTGATGCATCTGAAATCATCAGCCCAAAGGAGGCCGGAAATGACTGAACGGCTGGACACCCTGAAAAAGGCGCGGGATCGAATGGTGGAAGAGCGCGATGCGCATGCCAAGGTGCTTGCTGCGCCGTTCGACCGCGACAAGGCGGAGCGCGCGCGCAACAAATTCGTCGAGACGCAGGGGTTGATCGATTCGATCGACCGCGCGATCAGCGGCGAACTGGCGATTGCTTCACTGCTGCCGGCGTAGCACAGGCGCCGATATCTAACGTTCGACATCGGCGCTTCTTGGCGGAGCTGCTTTCCCAGTCGGGCTTCATCCTTCGAGACGCGGCTTTCGCCGCTCCTCAGGATGAGGTCTGAAATCCTCATGGTGAGGAGCGCGGCAACGCCGCGCGTCTCGAACCATGAAGCCGGGTGACACAAAGCCCTTCCATCCAAGCGGAATGCGCTCTAACCGCCCGTCTCGGCGCTGATGATGTCGCCGAACAATTCCCACTGGCCGTTCTTGAACCGCATCATCTTGAGCTGTTCGATCGGAGCGAAGTCATTGGCTGACGTGTTGACCTTGATGCCGGGGATCAGCGTATCCGGCGCAAAATCCTTCAGGCTGGCGGCCTGCTTCATGACGTTTTCCCGGGTCAGATTATCGCCGGACTGTTTCAGCACCTGCGCCATGGTCTGCGCCGCGGCGTAGCCATAGACCAGATTGGCGTCGGAGATGTTGGCGCCCGGCATGTACTTGTCGACGAACGCCATGAACTTCTTCATGCCTTCATCGTCCTTCCACTGCGGATCGGAGGCGTCCTTGAGGTAGCCGGCCGACAGCACGCCTTCGGACGCGTCGAGACCGGCCGGCTTCATCACCGCGCCGATCGAAATCGAAACGTCGGTCATGATGTGCATCGGCTTCCATTCCAGCTCCGAGATCTTCTTGATCGCTTGGGCTGCGAATTTCGGCGTCGAGATGTTGACGAACACGTCGGCGCCGGTGCCCTTCAGCTTGACGATGTGGGAATCGATCGAGGGCTCGGTGGTCTCGTAGCTCTCTTCCGCGATCAGGATCGAGGAGGCCTTGTCGCCGAACACTTCCTTCAGGCCGGCGACGTAATCCTTGCCGAAATCGTCATTGGCATAGAACACCGCGACCTTTGCGTCGGGCTTGTTCTTCAGGATGTATTTCGCAAAGATCCGGGCTTCGACGCGGTAGCTCGGCTGGAAGCCCATGGTCCAGGGAAAATCCTTCGGATCGTTCCACTTGCTGGCGCCGGTGGCGAGGAACAGCTGCGGCACCTTCTTGGCATTATGATATTTCTGAACCGCGGTCTGGGTCGGCGTGCCCAGCGCGTTGAACACCAGAAACACCTCGTCACTCTCGATCAGCTTGCGGATCTGCTCGACCGTCTTCGGCGGGCTGTAGCCGTCGTCGTAGGAGATCCAGTTGATCTTGCGGCCGTTGATGCCGCCGGCATCGTTGACCATCTTGAAATAGGCTTCCTCGGTCTTGCCGATGACGCCGTAGGCGGAAGCAGGTCCCGAATAGGCCTCGACATTGCCGATCTTGATTTCGGTGTCGGAGGCGCCGGTGTCGTATTTCTTCTGCGCCAGGGACTGGGTGGAGAGCAGGGAGAGGGCTGCAGCGGCGGCAAGCAGCGACAATTTCTTGTTGTTCATGAAAGCGTATTCCTCGGTTTCTTTTGGTTGGGGACAGTTTTAAAAAAATCGTAACCGGTCCCGGCAGGCGGTTACGAGGCAGCGGCGGTGCTATCGGTGGCTTTCGGCGTGCTGAACGTCTTTCGTAAAGTCGGTTTGTGAATCTTCCCGGTCGCGTTGCGCGGCAGCGTGTCGACGAATTCAATCAGGCGCGGGCATTTGAACCGCGCCAGATTGGCGGCACAATGCGCATGAATTTCCTCAGGAGCAAGCGTATGGCCGGGCTTGACCGCCACGATCGCCATGCCGACTTCGCCCCATTGCTCGTTGGGGATGCCGATGACGGCGGCTTCGGCGATGGCCGGTAGCTGATGCAGCACGCTCTCGACCTCGGCCGGATAGACGTTCTCGCCGCCGGAGATGTACATGTCCTTCCAGCGGTCGACGATGGTGTAAAACCCTTCCTCGTCGATCCGCGTGGCATCGCCGGTGTGTAGCCAGCCGTCGGTGAAGGAGGACGCGTTGGCGTCCGGCCTGTTCCAATAGCCCGGCGTGACGTTCGGCCCCTTGACCCAGAGTTCGCCGAGCTCGCCGACAGCGGCGTCTGACCCGTCGGGGCGAACGATCCGCACTTCCGTATGCAGCACCGGCTTGCCGGAGGAGCCGGCCTTGCGAACGGCATCCTCACGGTCGAGCGTCAGCACCGCCGGCGAGGTCTCGGTCATGCCGTAGCCCTGCTGCAGCGCGACGCCGCGTTGTTCCCAGGTCTTGAGCAGCGGCACCGGCATCGGGGCGCCGCCGACGCCGCCGATCACCAGCCGGCTGAAATCGGAGGTCGCAAAAGCGGGGTGCTGCGCCATGAACTGGTAGATCGCGGGCACGCCGAAGAACACGTTGATGCCCTGCGCGGGATCGCTGATCAATTGCAGCGCCGCGCCCGGATCGAACGCGCGCATGATCAGCACCGTGCCGCCGGCATGCAGCACCGGATTGGTGTAGCAATTCAGCCCGCCGGTGTGGAACAGCGGCAGCACGGTCAGCAGCACGGACGACGGCGAGATGTAGGCGGGGCCGCCGAGATTGACGCAATTCCAGAACGTCATGCCGTGGGTGATGATCGCGCCCTTCGGCTGGCCGGTGGTGCCCGAGGTGTACATGATAGTCGAGATGTCATCGAGCGTGACGTCGCAGGCCTTATCGAGCGGTTGTGCCGATGCGATCGCCGCTTCATAGGAACCGCCGGGCCCGAGCAGCAGCACCGAGGAAACATTGCAGAGTTTTGCGACCGTCAGCGCGACCTCGGCCAGATCGCCGTCGTGGATCATCACCCTCGGCGACGAATCGCCGACGATGAACTGCAACTCGGGCACAGTGAGGCGGGTGTTCAGCGGCAGGAACACCGCGCCGATCCGGCCGCAGGCGAACTGCACTTCCAGTGTATCGGTGGTGTTCAGCGCCAGCACCGCGACCCGGTCGCCGCGCACGACCTCAACGCGGACTGCCGCAAGCCGGTCAAGCAGCGGCAGAAAATTTACGACGCCGAATGCTCGGGCCTGTATGTCAGCCTGAGCCCGACAGCACCGCCGTCCTTCTCGCTGAAGTACACGAGCCAGAGCGGCGTGCGGCTCACCCATTGGCTCGGCATCTATCAGCAGGGCGGCGATGGCATCGAGGCGCGCGACGTTCGATATTGGCGCGCTGAAGCAATGAAGCTGAAGGGCAGGATCGGCTGCGGCGAGGATATCGCGGCGACCGCTCGGCGAGCGGAGCAGCTGCAGGCCAAGCAAGGCATCACCGTTGATGCGCTGATCGACATGCGGATCGCGTGGGTCAGCGAGCTGGTGCCGAAGGGCCGCGACAAGGATGGCATCAAGCTGAAGATGGGGCCGCGCCGAAAGGATTGGGAAAACATGGCCAGCCATCTGGAGCGCTTCGTCCGCCCGCGCCTCGGCAGGATGATCGCCAGCGAAGTCACCAAGCATGACATTGCGCAGCTGCAGGCGGATATCCTCGCGGGCACGCTGATCATCAGGAAGGGCAAGACCAGCAAGGCGGGATCGATCTCCAGCGCCCGCCATATGCGCAAGGCGGTCTCGGGGCTGTTCAGCTGGGCGGCTGAAGCGGGCCGCGATTATGTCAGCGCCAGCCCTTGCGTGAATCTGCCGCCGCTCGACAAGGAGCCGCCGCGCACGCGCAAGCTGAGCCCCGACGAGATCAGGGTGCTCTGGCATGGGCTCGACCGGCCCCACATCACCATCGAGCGCCGCATCCGCTTGGCCATCAAGTTCGCGCTGGTGAGCATGCTGCGCTCGGTCGAGATGCTGCATATCCACCGCGATGAACTGGGGCGCGGTGGCTTGAACAGCGCGCTGCCGCTGGTCGTGATCCCCGAGGAGCGCGTCAAGGCGGCCCGCGAGATACATCAGCCGCTTTCCGATCTGGCGGTCGAGATCGCAAAAGAGGCGATGGGCAATTATCCTTGGCTGTTCATGGGCCGCTTCGGCGATGCGCCGCTCGCTCGCAACGCGATGGCGAACGCGCTGCGCGGCACGTGCCGGATCAGGAACGGAAAGCGGATCACAAGAACCATCGGCCTTTGCGAGCAACTCGGGCTGAAGCCGTTCACGCCGCACGATCTGCGCCGCACCGCCGCCAGCCTGCTGGGCGGCCTCAAGGTGCCGCGCTCGATCATCTCGCTCTGCCTCGACCACACCATCAAGAGCGATGACCATGGCGCGGTCTCGGCGATCACCGGCAAGCATTACGATCAGGACCTGCGCATCGGCGAGAAGCGTGAGGCCCTGCAGCGGCTGGCCGATGAGATCAGGCACATCATCGAACGGAAGGAGGACGGCAAATGGGGATTGGCAGCATGACTGAAACAAAATTCAGAGAGCAGGCCAAGACTCTGCTCACGCGCATTGCCGCGCCAGCGATGCTCGGCGGCCACCCAATCAGCAAGCTGCAGGCAGTGGCGGCGAGCGCACCCGACGATGGTGGCTTCAAGGACCGCATCATCTACATGCTCCTGAACGACGACTGTTCGCTGGGCCGGTTGGGCGAGGGCAAGTCGGATCGACCGCTGATGTCGATGGCGGCCTATCTGATCAATACAACCCCGCAATTCATTGAGCCGCTCAGAGAGCGGAGAGGCAAGAAAGTTTGGCCGATGACGCAATCTCTGATCGAGATGATCAGGGTCAACGGCGGGCGCATGTCCTATGTCGTCCTTGCCGATGATCTATCGAAGCAACAGGCCCAAGCCGGTGAGCAGGCGTTGTTCGCCCTGATGGGTTTGCGCAAGCATGGTGGCTGGCTGATCAACGAAACTCGCCGCTGAAGGCGGGAGGAGATGCGGCATGAGTCAGGTCTATGCGTCGCTCGACAGCGCCGCGAAATGCGGTCGCTGCACCCATACCATCAAGCAGATGATCGATGAAGCCGACTCACAATCCAGCGGTTGTGAGAGCCGAGAGTAAGGTCACACCAAGTTCGTAATCCCGAATAGGTCTCTGCCAATGCAGGTATCAGATATACTCTTGCTATGCTCGAAAGAGTGCGCGCGCTTCTCCAGTGAACCGCAACGACACACTTGCTGCCACGCTAGTTGAATTATCCACACGTCTGCTAACTGTCGCCGCTAGTCGACAACGTGATATCCGCCATCAATGTAAATCGTATCACCAGTAATCAGCCGGGCCGCGTCGTGAGCCAGGAACGCCGTTGCCGCACCGACGTCTTCGATGGTCACGAGGCTGCGCGCGGGAGCCTTGGCCTTGGCCTTTTCCAGCAATTTGTCAAACTCGGGTATGCCAGAAGCAGCTCGTGTCGCAAGCGGTCCTGGCGAGATGGCGTGTACGCGAATCCCTTTTGGACCAAGCTCGGCAGATACGTATTTGACCGCGCTTTCTAAGGCGGCCTTCGCTACGCCCATAATGTTGTAGTTCTTCACCACCGTTTGGCTTCCATAATAAGTCATGGTGAACAGCGTGCCTCCCTTCTTCATCAAAGGCTCGGCAAGTTTGGCCATCCGAAGGAATGTCCAACATGAGACCTGCATGGTGGTCGAAAAGCCTTCCAAAGACACGTCGACAACCCGACCATGCAGCGCATCCTGTGGAGCGAATGCAATCGAATGCACGACGAAGTCCAGCTTGCCCCACTCCTTTGATATCTTATCGAATACGGCCTCCATTTGCCCGGGGACACGGACATCGAGCGGCATCACGATCGAGGACTCCAGCACTTGAGCCAAAGGGGCTACATGCTTCTTGGCTTTGTCGTTCAGATAGGTCACGGCCAGATCGGCGCCGAAGGCGCGGAAAGCGGCGGCACATCCCCAGGCTATCGATTGCTCGTTCGCGATGCCGACAACTAGACCCTTCTTTCCCTCCAGCAACTTCGCCTTGACCGCTGGTATGAGACGGGCCTTGCCTTTTGTCGAGCCGCCCATCGGCTCGCCGCGTGCGTAGCGTTCTGCGGCGTCTTTCAAGAGGGCGAACGCCTGACGACGGTCTTTCGCTTCCGCAGTCCTGGCGACCTCCCGATCATTGACCTTCAACTGGCCTTCGCCCCAGGGAGCCACGCTAATCTCGAAGCGATCTTTCCCGAGTGTCGTGAAGAACTGCTGGATGGTCGCGCCTTTCCCAACGGGCATGTCCTTGTTGGGCTCCCAATCGACTTTCGCAAGCGGCATAACGATCTTCCTGTGCGGGTTGTTAAGTCCTGTAGGAACTACTTTTCGTCCGGATACGACGCGCCGAACGCTGCCCGATAAATCGCCCAGTAGAAGGCGCCGACAAAGCCGGCACCCCCAACGATGTTGCCTAGAGTTACCGGTACGAGATTGTGGACGATCCCAGACATGGTGATAGGCGAGGCGTCAAAATTTGCCGGAACGTGGCCCGTCTGGATCAGCAGCCATGCCAACGGCAGGAAATACATGTTGGCGACGCAGTGCTCGAATCCGGCCGCTATGAAGGCTGAGACCGGCAATATGACCGCAACCATCTTGTCGGTGACCGACCGGCCCGCATAGGCCAGCCAGACTGCCGCGCACACGAGCACGTTGCACAGAATGCCCTTGAAGAACAGCGTCACCATGTCGGGACGGATCTTGCCGGCTGCCGTATTCAACACAGACAATCCGATGCGGCCATCATTCATATCGAGATGATGCGAAAAAAAGACGAGAACAACGAGCCCAAGCGATCCAAACAAGTTGCCGAACCAGACGATGGTCCAGTTGCGCAGCATCGTGCGCGTTGACACCGTTCCGCTTGCCCAGGCCATCACGATCAAGTTGTTGCCCGTAAACAGTTCGGCGCCTCCAACAAGGACGAGTGCCAATCCGAGAGTGAAAACAACTCCGCCGACAACGCGTGTCGTGGCGAAGCTGAGCGCCGCGTCACTGGCAACGATTGTATAGTAGAGCGCGCCGAAGCCGACACCGCCGCCTGCCACGGTCGCCAGCATGAAGGAGGCCAGAAAGGGCAGATTGGCCTTCTTCACTCCGACCTTTTCGACAGCCTGCTTGATCTCGGCAGGACTGTACGCCTGCAAATTGAAGATGGGCGGTTGTGGCGCGGGTGCTGTCGGTTCAGCCATTCCTGTTGCCCTCGCTCACGGTCAGTTCGACGCCCCTACCCGCCTGCGCCGCCCGTGGCCAGAAGTCCGACGATCTGCGCGGCAATCACCTTCACCAGCGTCATCGACGGGAAGATCATGGCGTAGCCGATATCGGGTCGGTCGGTCGGCGCCATCTTGGTCGAATAAACCAGGATGGCGGGATTTCCGGTGGCCCCAGACGCGACGCCGACCAGGTCGTCATAGGGAATCTTCATGACGTAGTGGCCGACCACCAGAACGACAAACACGGTCGTCAGCAGCACGGCCACGCCGATGAACAGCATCGTGAAACCCGATTCAGCCACAGTGCGGACGAACGGCTGCCCGGCGTTGACACCTACGGTGGCCAGGAACAACGCCAGGCCGAAGTTCCGGAGAACGATGTTCGCCGGCAACGGCATCGTCCAAAGCAGAGGACCCGTACGACGAAGCTTGCCAAAAATGAGCGCGACGATCAGCGGCCCTCCCCCGATGCCGAGGGTGACGATTCCAACGCCCGGGATTGGAATCGGAATAAGCCCGAGCAGGACGCCCAGCACCATCCCGAGCCCGAGCGATACATAACTGAACTCGGCTGCTGCCTTCACCGTGTCGCCGAAGTGACGTCGGATCTCTTCCTTTCGGTCAGGTGGCGTCAACACGCCGACCCGGTCTCCGAACTCCAGCATCAGGTCGGGTGACGGCACCAGGTCGGCATCGTAACGGCGAACGTGCAGCAGATGTGTCGGATAACCCGATGGCATCGGAAGACTGGCAAGCGGTATGCCGACCACGCTGGCCTTTCCGACAAAGACGCGGATGTAGTCGAGATCGGCGCGATCGCTCGCCAGCCTGCCCGGCTCGAGTTTCCCGAGTTGTGCGGCCGCCTCGGCGATTGCTTCTTCGCGCTCGGAGATGACCAGCAACGCGTCGCCGACGGACACGACCGTATCGCCTGTCGGAACGAAATTTTTCCCGCCCTTGCGAATCATGGTCACCTGGACGTCGCTCAGCACTCCCCCGGTTAGATCGTCGAGTTTCCGGCCGGAAAAGCCTTCGCCTATCGAGATTTCGCCCATGTGGAAGCGCTGTACTTTGGCGGGGAATTTGGGCTTCACGATGCGTGTCATGAAATAGATGCAGAGGATCGGGCCGAGAACCCCAAACGGGTAGGCGATGGAATAGCCGATCGACGGATCCTTGTTCTTCATGACTTCAAGCGCCGCTTGCAGCGACGCCGTGCTCGTCATCGATCCCGCGTAGAGACCAAGCGTGTGGCCGATCTTGATGCCGAAGACGCGTCCCAGTCCGAGCGCAACCAGCAGGCCGGCGAGACAGGCGACCAGCGCCAGCAGATTGTATTTCTGGCCGCTGCCAAGGATGCCTTCGAAAAATTGGCGGCCATACAGGATGCCGATGCCGTACAGGAACATGATCAGCCCGGTCAGGCCGATGGGTCCGATGATCTGGGCCTTCGGCGCGAATGCGCCGATCGCAAGGGCGACGAACAGTACCGCGCCGACCCCGAGCGAAAACCCGGCTACGCTGATCTGGCCGACCAGGTAGCCCAGTCCGATCGCGAGAAACGCCGTCAGGATCGGCTGGCTGCCGATGATGTCGCGTGCAAGATCCAACATGTGTCTTAACTCCCCCGGATCGGCCGGTCATCTGTTTGAATCAGCGTGCCTGGCACCCTGCGGCACGAAATTGTTCGATCACCCGGTTCACCAGATCGCGGCTCGGCGGCTGGGTGTTTTCGAGCTTGTATTCAAGGCCCATCGCCTTCCACTTGAACGAACCCATCTGGTGGAATGGCTGCACCTCTACCCATTGGACGTTCTTCATGGGCGCGACAAATCGTGCAATGCCATCAACATTCGCGGGGTCGTCGGTCTCGCCAGGCACTAGCGTGAAGCGAACCCAAACGGGCTTCGACAACGACGCCAGACGCTCGGCGAAGCGAAGCGTGGGTGCGATATCGCGTTCGGTGGTTCGCCGGTAGGTTTCCGGATCCGAGCTTTTGATATCGAGCAAGACGAGGTCGACCTCGGACAGGAAGCTTTCGTCGGCGCGGTCGCCCAGAAATCCGGACGTCTGTATCGCCGTGTGCAGGCCCATGCGCCTGGCGCCGGCGAGGATCCGCTTGGTGAAAGCCAGCTGCACCATCGGCTCGCCGCCCGTGATCGTCAGCCCGCCACCGAGCGCCTGGATGGAAGTCGCGAAATCGGCAATGCGGCGGAGCACATGGTCGACCGAGACATAGGTGCCGTCCTTGAGGTGCCAGGTGTCCGGGTTGTGGCAATAGGTACAGCGCAGCAGGCAGCCCGAAAGAAACAGCACGAGGCGCAGACCGGGACCGTCGTAACGCGACGACGTTTCGTAGGAATGGCAATAGCCGAACGAGCCGACCTCGTCCTTGATCGTGCTTTCATCGGGCGCGTCGGGCGAAATCCCGACCCGGAGGTCGTAACGACTTCCGGGCTCCAGTGCCTGCACCGTCGACATTGTGCACCTCGATCAAATCTGGCCGTGGAAGGTACGGCTGATCACGTCTCGCTGCTGCTCCGGCGTCAGCCGGACGAAGTTCACCGCGTAACCCGAGACCCGGATCGTGAGCTGCGGGTATTTGTCCGGGTTCTTGATCGCGTCCTCGAGCGTCTCCTTGTCGATCACGTTCAGGTTCATGTGGAAGCCGCCGCGATCGAAATAGACGTCGAAGGCCTTGACCGCCTCATCCAGCAACTGGCTGTCCGACAGGTGGGTTTTCTGCGGCGCGACGGAGACGGTGTAGCTGATGCCGTCCAGCGAATCCTTGTACGGAAGCTTCGCGACCGACAGGCAGGAGGCCAGCCAGCCATGGCTGTCGCGCCCATGCATCGGGTTGGCGCCCGGCCCGAACGGCTCGCCCTTGCGCCGTCCGTCCGGCGTATTTCCGGTGGCCTTGCCGTAGACGACATTGGACGTGATCGTCAGCACGCTCTGGGTGTGCGTCGCGTTCCGGTAGGTCGGATGCTTGCGGATCTTGTCCATGAAGCTCGTAACCAGGCTGGAGGCGATCTGATCGACCCGATCGTCGTTGTTGCCAAACTGCGGCGTCGATTGGTTGCCTTCGTTCTGATAGTCGACAATCAGGTCCGTGGCGTCGCGCGTGACGCGCATCTTCCCGTACTTGATCGCGCTCAGACTGTCGGCAACGACTGAAAGACCCGCGATCCCGAATGCCATCGTTCGCAGGATGTCGCGGTCGTGCAGCGCCATTTCGAGGCGCTCGTAGAAATACTTGTCGTGCATGTAATGAATACAGTTCATGGCATGCACATAGGTTTTGGCCAGCCATTCCATCGTGGTGTCGAATTTGGCCATGACGTCGTCATAGTCGAGGAAGTCGCCGACAACAGGCATTGTTCGCGGCGCGACCTGATCGCCGGAGACCTCGTCGCGGCCGCCATTGATAGCGTAAAGCAGAGCCTTGGCGAAATTGACACGAGCGCCGAAGAACTGCATCTGCTTGCCCAGCCGCATCGCCGAGACGCAGCAGGCGATGCCGTAGTCGTCGCCCCAGAACGGCCGCATCAGATCGTCGTTCTCGTATTGCAGCGAAGACGTGTCACGGCTGACCTTGACGCAGTAGCGCTTGAACGGCGCGGGCATATGGCTCGACCAGAGCACCGTGATGTTCGGCTCCGGCGCCGGCCCCAGATTGTAGAGCGTATGCAGCATCCGGTAGCTGCTCTTCGTCACGAGAGCGCGCCCGTCGAGATCCATGCCGCCGACACACTCGGTCGCCCAATAGGGGTCGCCGCTGAACAGCGCGTCGTAGTCTGGCGTCCGAAGGAAGCGCACGATGCGCAGCTTTTGCACCAGCTGGTCCCACAGTTCCTGGGCGCGCGCCTCGTCCAGAGCACCAGCCTTCAGGTCACGCTCGATGTAGATGTCGAGGAAGCTCGAGATGCGGCCGATCGACATCGCCGCACCGTTGGCTTCCTTGATGGCGCCGAGATAAGCGAAATAGGTCCACTGGAACGCCTCCTGGGCATTCGTGGCCGGCTTCGAAATATCGCGATCATAGAACTTCGCCATCGACGCCAGATCCTCGAGTGCGCGGATCTGCTCGGACAGCTCTTCGCGTGTCCGAATGATCTCGTCGGTCGGCCACATGTCGTCGATCTGCGCTCGTTCGGCGCGCTTTACTTCGATGAGGCGATCGACTCCGTAGAGCGCCACGCGGCGATAGTCGCCGATGATGCGGCCGCGGCCGTAGGCATCCGGAAGTCCGGTAATGATGCCGGACCGGCGGCAATTCATGATCTCCGGCGTATAGGCGTCGAAGACGCCGTCATTGTGCGACCTGCGGTACTTGGTGAAGGTCTCGTGCACCGCCGGATCCGGTTCGAAACCGGCGGCTTTGATGCCTGCCTCGACCATTCTCAAACCGCCGAACGGAAAGATGGCACGCTTGAACGGCTGGTCGGTCTGAAGTCCTACGATGATCTCATTGTCACGGTCGATGTAACCTGCCTTGTGGGCCAGCAGGGTGGAAGGCGTCTTGGTATCGACCGCCAGAACACCCTTTTTCCTTTCGTCCGCGAAGTATGGCTGTAGTTTCGCCCAAACGGCCTTCGTGCGCTGCGATGCGCTGGTCAGGAAGTCCTCGTTGCCGGCATAAGGCGTAACATTCCTGACGATGAAATCGCGAACGCTAATGGAAGTGCGCCAATCGCCCGGCCGAAAACCTCTCCAGCAATCTCCGGCATCGCCTTCTTTCCTAAGAGCCGCGCTCGCTTTCATGGACGCCTCCATCGCAATTATGCTTTTGATTTGCTTCACGGCCAGACGCCAGGAGCACACTGCATTCGCTGCACTCGATCAGGTTCTAATGATGTGGATTCGTTTCGTTGATCTAGATCAAGCCGGAGTGACTTGACCGGCCAGACCGTACGTTCCTGGCCAAGCAACCGAGGCGAGTTAGGCGGCGAAGGGTCCATCAGCATTGCGGTCCTGGCTACCGGACGATTTGCCGATCGCACCAATCGTCATATTGGCCCGGAGACCAGAACCTGACGTCCGCCGGTGGCCTGCGCCGTCTGCCTAATTGGTCGGATATTAGTCGGATTGCTGCGCTGCAATAAAGGAGCCGTCAGCGTGTTGCAGAACGGCAGCCCAGCAATGACCAGGGTAACGGGTTTGCGCTGGAGGGATTTGAGCTTCCGTCGGAGTTCTGTCGGTTCGTAGAGCAGCGGCAGCAGCAACCGACAGCGAATGCGTTCGTGGGAGGTTCGGATGGACAATTCGTCATCGCCAAGCAGATCTTCGGCCTCTCTTGAAAGTCTGATGAAGGCCGGCCAGCAATCGATGAAGCAATTTGATGATGCGATCGCCGCGGCAATTGGCGTAGGCGGCGGGCGCGCGACGGGTCAGGGAACGTCGTCGTTTGCGGTATATCCCGACTACGTGACGCAGGCTTGGCGGCTCTGGAATGCCAGCATCGTCAATGCGTTCACGGCGGGCACCGCGTCGAGCATTCAGCCCTCGCGAGGCGACAAGCGGTTCAAGGACGACGCCTGGCATCAGTCGCCTTATTTTGATCTTCTCAAGCAATCCTACCTGCTTACCTCGAAGCAATTGGCCGATCTGGTCGATCAAGCCCAGGTCGATGATAAGTCCAAGCTACAGCTTCGCTTTTATGCACGGCAATTCATTGATGCGATGAGCCCGTCCAATTTTCCCGGGACAAATCCCGAGGTCATTCGAACCGCAATCCAGACACGCGCGGCGAGTCTGACGACCGGGATGCAGAACCTGATCGAAGACATCCAGAAAGGGCGCATCACCCGGGTTGATGAATCCGCCTTCGAGGTCGGCCGAAATCTTGCGGCAACGCCAGGATCGGTCGTCTTCGAAAACGAGCTGATCCAGCTCATCGAATATGCGCCACAGACGACCGACGTCGAGAAGACACCGCTTCTGATCGTGCCGCCATGCATCAACAAGTACTACCTGCTGGATCTCGGCGCAGGAAATTCGTTCGTTGAATATGCAGTTGCTCAAGGCCATCACGTCTTCCTGATCTCGTGGCGCAGCGCGGTGGCCGAAACTCAGTATCTGACCTGGGACGACTACTTGATGCTTGGACCGCTCACGGCAATCGACGTTGTGCGCGATATTGCCGAAGCCGACCGGATTCATGGGTTGGGCTTTTGCGTTGGCGGCACGATCCTGAGCTGCGCGGCCGGGGTGCTGGCCGCCCGCGGGGAACACAAGCTGGCGACCATGACGCTGCTGACCACGATGATCGACTTTGCCGACACCGGGGATATTGGGCTCTTGATCGACGAGAGCTCCGTCGCTTTGCGCGAGACGATGATCGGAAGAGGTGGCATCCTGCCTGGGAAGGAACTGGCCTTTACCTTCGGGACGCTACGCGCCAACGATCTGATCTGGCGCTACGTGGTCGAGAACTATTTGAAAGGCGCGACGCCTGAGGCGTTCGACCTGCTGTACTGGGATTCCGATAGCGTCAGCCTGCCGGGTCCGATGTACTGCTGGTATACGCGCAACACCTATCTCGAGAACAAGATCAAGGAGTCCGGCAAGACGACTCAATGTGGCCTGCCGGTCGACCTCTCGAAGATCAGAGTGCCGCTCTATCTGTTGGCATCCCGCGAGGACCATATCGTGCCTTGGCAAAGCGCCTACCGGTCGAAGGATCTGATGGGAAGAGATCCGCGCTTCGTGCTGGCCGCTAGTGGTCACGTTGCGGGTGTCATCAACCCGCCCGCCCGCAACAAGCGCAGCTATTGGCTCAATGACAATATCGATCGCGACGCGAAAAATTGGCTGGAGGAGGCCAGTGAGAAGCCGGGAAGCTGGTGGCCCGATTGGGACGCCTGGATGAAGCGTCATTCAAGCGGCACTGTTCGGGCGCCGACGCAGCCTGGCAACGACAACTTTCATGTCATCGAGGCAGCACCCGGCCGTTATGTGAAGCAGAAATCGGATTGAGCTGTTGTCCGCACGCTGATGTCCGGGGGCAGCTCGCTGAACAGATGCAACGCCCCATTGATATCGATTCCACCACGGAGTGACGCAAGATGGATCATCCGCTTAGACGCCCGGAGGAAATTCTCGCCTATAGGCCGCTGAAGCAGATTCTCAAGTCGGGAACTCTGTGGACCATCGGTCCGACGGACACTGTGCTGGCGGCCGTGCGGATCATGGAAGAGAAGAATATCGGTTTTCTCGTGGTTCTGGAGAACGAAGCGATCGCGGGCGTTGTGTCCGAGCGCGATTGCCTCAGGCGCATGGTGCTGGCCGGGAAGTTGCCGGAGGCGACTGCGGTCGGGGACATCATGGTCAAAAACGTCGTCAAGGTGGGGATCGAGGATACCTTTGCCGAATGTCTGAGGCTGATGCACGCTCACGGAATTTCGTCACCTGCCGGTTCTCAAGAATGGCAAGGTGGTCGGCGTCGTCTCGATCCGCGACCTGCTGCGCGAGGCGGTCGAACATCACGCCAAGATCATCGGCGAGCTTGAGCGCGAACGCATGACGATGCTCACATCGACGGTGTGAGCCTGCCCGGATCAAGTACCATTGGAATTGGGGGTGTCGCCATGAATCTCCTGATCGTGCTGGCCGCTCTGGTCTTCCTCATGTTTGTCGCCTACCGCGGCTACAGCGTCATACTGTTTGCGCCGGTTGCCGCAATGGGCGCCGTGTTGCTGACAGATCCGTCGCTGGTCCCGCCGCTGTTTTCCAGTGTCTTCATGGAGAAGATGGTCGGCTTCGTCAAAAACTATTTCCCGGTGTTCATGCTCGGGGCAGTCTTTGGCAAGGTCATTGAACTGTCGGGTTTCTCGAAGTCGATCGTGTCGGCCGTGATCGGGGTGCTCGGGCGGGAGCGCGCGGTCCTGTCCATTGTCGTTGTCTGCGCGATCCTGACCTATGGCGGCGTGTCACTGTTCGTCGTGGTGTTCGCGGTTTATCCGTTTGCGGCCGAGATGTTCCGCCAGGGAGACATCCCCAAACGACTCATCCCGGCCACCATCGCGCTCGGCGCCTTCAGCTTCACGATGGATGCCTTGCCGGGAACGCCGCAGATCCAGAACATCATTCCGACCACCTTCTTCAACACGACCACGTGGGCCGCCCCGGTCCTTGGCCTGATCGGCAGCGTTTTCGTGTTCGTCGCGGGCATTGCCTATATCGAGAACCGCCGCCGCGCCGCGCACAGGAACCGGGAGGGTTACGGCACCGAGCTTCTGAACGAGCCGGAGCCGTTCGAGGAGAAGGAATTGCCGAACGCCTGGATCGCGCTCTCGCCGCTGGTCGTGGTCGGCGTTGCAAACATCATATTGACGAAACTGGTGCGCCGCGCCTACGGCGCAACGCATGAGGTCACGCTCGGCGGCCACGCGATCGCGACGAAGGTCGGTCCGCTGGCGGCCATCTGGGCGGTCGAAGGCGCGCTGCTGCTCGGCATCCTGACGGTGTTCGTCTTTGCCTGGCGGCCCGTGTTGGCGAAGTTCGCCGATGGCAGCAAGGCGGCCGTTGCCGGAGCGCTGCTGGCATCGCTCAATACCGCCTCCGAATACGGGTTCGGCGGGGTGATTGCGCTGTTGCCGGGTTTTGAGATGGTTGCTGCCGCGCTCAAGGCAATTCCCAATCCGCTGGTCAACGAGGCCGTCACAGTGACGGTGCTCGCCGGTATCACCGGCTCGGCCTCCGGGGGGATGAGCATCGCCTTGGCCGCGATGTCCGATACCTTCATCGCCGCCGCGCAGGCCGCAAATATCCCGCTCGAGGTCTTCCATCGCGTCGCGGCCATGGCGAGCGGCGGCATGGATACCTTGCCTCACACAACGGGGCCGTCATCACGCTGCTCGCGGTGACAGGCCTCACGCATCGGCAGGCCTACAAGGACGTGTTCGTGATCACGCTGACAAAGACAGCCGCGGTATTCGTTGTCATCGCATTTTACTATTTGACCGGCATCTACTGAGAAAAACAGCAGAAGGGCTGGAATTTGCAACAAGAGTTCCCTGACGGTCAGTTTTGCTGCTGTCGCGCTTCGACAGAGGTCAACAATAGACGACTCGGAAGCTCGTGGAGGATCCATGTCAGCTGAGCCAAATCGAATTACCCTTGCGCCAGTGAGAGCGCTGGACAGCGGAAAGATCGTCAGCGCAGAGGAAGCGGCGAGTCCTACATGCTCGGAGAGCACGGCGAGTCAGCCATCATCCATTGGTCGGGAGCGACGGTCTCCGGCATGCCGCTTGAAACCTTCTTGTCACGGACGGGGAAGGAATTGAGCGGAGCGAGCCGAGATCTTGTCCTGCGATCTGTTCACGAAGCGGCGAAGGCAATCAAGGAGGGTAAGGGGGCCACTCATTACGGCATCGCGAGTGCGATTGCTCGGGGCGCGGTCGCGGCGGTGACCGGCAAGCATTACGATCAGGACCCGCGCATCGGCGAGAAGCGCGAGGCCCTGCAAAAGCTGGCCGATGAGATCTGGCGCATCGTCGCCGAACCTGCTGCAGCGCAGGAGGAGCTGCGGCGGGCCGCCTGACAATACGCGGAAAGTGACATCATCTTAAAAAAATTAGCTCGCCCCGGTTGATCTGGGGCGAGTTTTTTGTTGCCATCATCTGAAGCAGCTGGGGCGCGGTAGGCATTGAGAATGCATCCGCTGCTGCAGCCCGTATTCCCGACCAAGCTGGCCATCGCTTCTGGAGCCCTGTGGGCTGCGTGGATGGTCGGCGCTGTCTTTGTCCAGCTCGATCAAAAAAACGCACCAGCGCCTGCGGCTATCGATCCGCCAAAGCCATTTGCGGTGCTGATCCGCACCGTTCCGATCACCCCAGAGCTGGCTTTCGAGCAGCGCTGGCAGGCTCCAGCCCCAGCTATGCAGCAAGCGCGCATGGCTGAAGATGCCCAAACAAAGCCAGATCAGTCCAAGCAAAGCCAGATCAGCCCAAGGCATGCCGCGCGCCATGCGGATCGCGTATGCGGCAGCAATCCGAGCCTCTACCAGCACATCCTGACGAACGTGAAACCCGAGCGCGACCAAAATAGAAGATCGGTGCGAAAGCAAAATTGGTGGCTCTTCGGTGAGAACGCCCCAACGTTGCGACGCGGCACGCAAGGTCTGAAGCGGTTCATAGGAACCTGTCGAACGGCGAAGCATCGGATTTTTGTTTTCGTGCCGGCAAATTATATTGTTGACGCGAAGATTGTCGGAATTGCACTCGACGACGCATTTCACCTGGCGCTACTGACGAGCCGTATTCATCAGCTATGGGCGTTTCGTACTGGCGGTTGGCTTGGCGTCGGAAATGATTCAAACTACAATCATGCTGTTTGCTTCAATCGCTTTCCGTTTCCCTCGGATGTAGCGGAGTCGTCCAAAGCGCTTATCCGGGTTGAAGGCGAGAGTCTCGACGCATTACGAAAGAAAATACTAAAAGAGAACCCTGACCTCACGCTGACCAACCTTTACAACGTGCTTGAGAAGGTTCGTACGAACGTCAAACTGGAGGACGCTGAGCGCGAGGTCCATGATCGCGGCCTTGTTAGCTTGTTGCGAAAGCATCACGATGAAATCGACAAATTAATCGCGGAAGCGTACGACTGGCCGGTGAGCCTTACAGAGGAAGAGGTGCTGACACGTCTGGTTATCCTTAATCGAGAGCGAGCAGCGGAAGAGGAGCGTGGAGTCGTGAAATGGCTTCGCCCTGAGCTTCAGGCGCCGGGGGAAATCGGAGTGCCGATGCCTACGTTTGATTTGGGAGAAATTGTGTTGGCGAAAACCTCTGCCGCCCTTACGCTCTGGCCCAAATCCCTTCCGGATCAGGTCACAGCTATTTCCAAGATTCTAGCAGCAGCACCAAAGCCGCTTTCCCCGCGAGATGTGGCGCGTATTTTTGACGGGAAGCGTGCCAGCACAATTGAGCCGGTTCTGAAGGCACTGACTGCGATTGGCCAAGCCAGGCAACTGGCCGACGGACGGTATGCTGCGTGAGCAGCAGGGGCAAAATTTTCACCTTGGATAATTCGTCGCTGCAATCTCGTTGCTTCCGAAAGCACTTCAAGCCTTCGCGTCCAACGGCCAAGCTCTCGGCGGCAGGCCGCCGAAAGAGCGATCCGATCTGCAAGGGACCCATATCCTCTAGCCGAGAAGGATGAGACGGTGCTCGGCGGCAAGCCCGTTGCGCAACCGCGCGGGTCGCGCGTGTCACTGCTGGCGCGACCGGATCGGGCGGTGAACTTCCTCCAGCCGCTCGGCGAGGATCACCGCCAGCGCCTTCAGCATCTTAGCGGGCGGATGCGCCAGCACGGTGAGATCGCCGAATTGCCTGGCGATGATGGGTGCTTGATCAGCTTGCTGCATCACTCTGCTGCGCCTTCTTTTTTTCGATCATCTCGTCCACGAACAAGTCCATCGCCTTGATCGCATCATCGGGCGACGCCCCGTTGCTGACCAGATGATGAAAGGCATCGAGCACCCAGAAGCTGGGGCCGCGCTCTCTGATCCGCGCGATGATCATGCTGCGCAGATCGCTCATTGCAGCACCTTCGCGAACATATCCTCGCGCCATACGCTGTCGTTGGGGATGCGCTCGGCGCTGATCAGCAGGCCATGCCAGCGCGCGACGTTGAAACGAGAGCCGCAGCCGACGTATTCGATGTTCTCGGACAAACCGCCGCGCGGGCCTCGGCGGAGGATGAAGCCCTTGCAGCCAAGGCAGATGAAGTCTTCCGGGCTGCTCATTGCGTCCTCGATCCGAAGGGCGCGATGGTCATCAGCTCGGCGCGGGCGCTCATCTTGATCAGCTTCACCGGCTTGCCGCTCTCCTGGGCGATCTGGCGCGCGACCGGGATCAGCGATTCCATGCGCGCTTGATCGGCGGCGATCAGCGGCACCAGCGTGCCCGGACCCATCAGCGGGCCAGCGCATACGCCTTCGCCTGTTTCATCGACCGAGATGAACAGCCAGACCTCATCGATGCGCAGCTGTTCATTCGGCGGGTTGTGAACAAAGGTCATTGTCGGGTCCCTCGCACCGGCAGCATGCCTACCATGCGGCCCTCTGATTGCACCGCCGCGCCACGCGGTATGAACGGCAGATCGTTGATCATCTCCAGCGGGCCGAGATGCGGCTTTGCCAAACGCAACACCTAACGAGACACCGTCAGTGCTGGCAGACGCACAAAAGCCGAAGGCGCAAACGGTGATCCCGAGGCCTCCATTTACGACGTACAACTCTCCATTACTCAGCTGTCGATTATCTAGAGCGTCGCTCGTGAGTTCTTGCGTAGTCATGGTCTCCTCCAATGGATGGGTCTATCCTGTTTAGTCGCATGTTTAAGGCTTGCAGACTGCACAGTATGGCTTCGCGAGAAATGGTTTCGTGTAGCGAGTTGTAATTCGATCACCTCGTCGGCGTGGGCGAGCCTTGTCGCACGGCGGCGAGATGATCGACCAAGGCATCATGGGAGCTGATCGAAGGTCAGTGTTAACTAGCGTAACCTTGGCGGAGTTATCTCGGCGACCAAATCAAGCCATGGCAGTCGGCGGACGCAAACACCGTCAGCTTCTGGTCTCCGAACACCATGCTGGCGGATATTCCCGGCTTTTCTGTCGTTATCTCACCGGCCTTGCCGCCGGAGATGGCGTTGAGTTCGTCGTCGGTGAGTTCCTCGCATTTTATGGCGAAGATTTGGTCCAACATGGCGGTCTCCTGTCTCAAACGAAAGCGTGGGTTAATTTTTGAGTGTTGAATAGTCATAACCAACACGCCGTAGCCCGGCTGTGATGCAGATCACGAAGGCGTCCTGTTGATGTCCGAATTGGGTCAGAAACGGTCCTGACGGCCCCGAACCGCCACTCCGGGTTACCCCGAGCAACGGACATCATCAGGTCGGCCCGGTTGGTCCGGTTCGTGCCATAAACAGACGAGAGACCCGACCGGTGCTGCTCATCATGTCTCGCGAAGAATGACGTACAGGAGGTGAGGCAGTAGGCTATGCGGGCGCAATTGCAGCATAGGCCAGCGAGCGCGCGGTCCAGATCGAGGACAGCGCGAACTCGATGTCGCTGTCAGGGACGTTGGAGCCGAGCGCTGCCGGATCGCTATCGATGGCCGCGCCAATCGTCGGGTTCGACGAGATGACATGCGCGGCGACGAGCTGCGGCTTCTCCTGGCCCATGATCACAAAGCTGGCATAGTTGATGCGCTCGGTGTGGTTCGCGGTCGCCGGGTCTTCGCTGGCGACGTTCTGCGCCACCTTGAACATCAGCATCATGACGCGACCGGCGAAGGTCGGATCGCTCGCCGTAGCGATGTGATCGACTGCGGACATTTCAGGTCGCTCCTAGAATCTGGTTGGCGGTCTTGCCGGTGCCCATGCTGTCCAGCTCGGGATCGATCTTCGGCGGCAACGGATCGGGCACGCCGCCGTCCGCAAGCCACTGCAGATATTCGATCCAGTCTGCGTTGTCCGGATGGTTCGGGATTATTGTGTTGTCGATGGTGCGGATCACCGCATCGGAAGTTGTGAGCTTGTACTCGGCCATCAGAACCTCGCGTTCAGGGCTTCGACAAAGTTAAGGCACTGCACCCACCCGGTCGCAGCGGCTTCCATGCTGATGTTAAGCGAATTGTAACCCAGCGCCTGCACCATCACGTAGTTCGTTGGATCGTTGGCTCGGATATTGGTCATGGTGCCGACTGCCAAGCGCGCCACGGATGGCGGCACCCGCATCGGCGGCATCGCGGTCGTCCAGTTGACGCGCGGCGCTCCGTAGCCTTCAGCGTTCCAGTTAAATCTCCGATAGTAGCGCTCGACCAGCGGCAACTCGGTTTGCGGTGGCCGCATGATCAGTGGATGCTGCGCGGCGGTCGGAGCCTGCGCGCCGGGGAAGATCGCCAGCCCCGCGATCTGGATGCCGTAGTTTATGGCGCTGAAGAAGTTTGTGGTCTGCGGGGTCGCGAAATGACCATCGGCGTTCCAGACACCCGCCGCACTCTGATAGTTCGCGCCCGCGCCGAAGCAGAGCGTGACATAGGCACCAAGGCCGGTGTCGGTGCTCCATGCGCCCGCCATGTCGCCGGGGATGGTGACCGTGACATACTGCCAGACGTTCGCCACCGGGATGTTGAAGTTCGCGAGATAACTTCGGTTGTTGGTTCCATTGCGGATGCTCGCCGTCGCGATCCCGGTCGCGGCATACGAAAAGACCCAGAACGCGAGCGTGACCGGCAGCGCGCCTGAGTTGCCCCAGCCGAGCCGCGCCCAGCGGTTGCCCTCGATCATGTACATGCTAACCGTGTAATCGGCAGCAGCCAGCGCCACTGCCGGAGAGGCGATCATTCGCAGCGTATTCGGGAAGCCGAGCGCGCCGCCGCCCTGATATTGTTGGCAGTTCAGCGCGCCGCCGCTGGGAGTGATGCAGGCGACATAGAAAGTATCGCAGATATACTTGCCGATGTTCGGAAGGCTCATCTGGTTGGTCCCGTTCTCCAGCGAGATGTCGAACGAGCCGTTGATCTGGATGCCGCTGAACGCCATCGCGTCGAACGGCGCGGCGTAGATGTTCTGTCGCGCCTGCAAAATCTGCGCGCCGGTCAGCGCCTGGGCGGCATCGAAGCGCACCGCAGGCGGGAACGGATGAACGTGATCCTCTCGCGCGAAGTTGGTCGAGACGCCGACCGCGCCAGCACCGCTGTCAACGAGCGGCACATTTGTCGATGGACTGCCTGCGCCCGCTGGTCCCTGAATGCCCTGAATGCCCTGCGGGCCTTGAATGCCTTGCGGCCCGATCAGCGAGGTGCCAGCAGGCCATGCGCCGCCTGCCTTCGGGCCAAACATGAAATGCGTCGAGGTGTTGATATAGAAGTTGCCGTTGACGCCCGCGCCCGCGACCGGATCGACGGTGCCATAGAGCACCGTGTTGCCATCGACGCCGGGATTCCCCTGCGGGCCTTGGACGCCCTGAACGCCTTGGATGCCTTGGATGCCCTGCGGACCCTGCGGACCAACGAGCGACGTGCCAGCAGGCCATGCGCCGCCCGCCTTCGGGCCGAATAGAAAATGCGTCGTGGTGTTGATGTAGAAGTTGCCATCGACACCGACCGCGCCGGTCGGATCGGCCGCGCCATAGAGCACGGTGTTGCCTTCCTGGCCGGGGTTGCCCTGCGGTCCCTGAACGCCTTGGATGCCTTGCGCGCCTTGTACGCCTTGGACACCTTGCGGCCCGATCAGCGACACACCGGGCGGCCAGATGCCGCCTGTACTCTTCGGACCAAATAGTTTGCTGGTCGCGGTGTTGATCCAGCTGTCGCCTGGCAGCCCGTCGGCCGTAATCGGATCGCGCGTGCCGTACCAGATCGTATTGCCTGTCGGGCCTTCTGGACCGGGCGGGCCGACGGGGCCGAGCGGTCCCGGTGGCCCCTGTGGTCCGGGCGCTCCCTGCTCGAATGTCTGGATGACCTCGACATCGAAGTCGGCGACCACCGTGATGTCGTCGCTGGTGACATCGACATCCTGCGTGACGAGAAGATCGTTCATCGACTCGGTCCCGCGTTGACGGTCAGCGCGCCCGACCAGATGCGAAGCTGCAGCGCGCCGACAATGCGGATCAGCGAATGCTCATAGTTGCCGAGCTGCAGCGCGAGCAGCTGCGCGTTGGTGATCCAGACCTGAAAGACGCCGTTGACCGCATCGGTGATCTCAAGGCCGCCGTTCTCGGTTGTGAGCAGCAGCTCCTCGGTGACATCCTGGGCGCGGCGGCGAATGCCCATCCGCATTTTGTCGCCGGTCAGATCAATCGGCGCACCAGCCACGGTCTGGTAGGCGAACGAGCGGATGAAGTCCGAATCGTTCTGCGTGGTGATGTTGACGATGGCCATGCACTGTCTCCGCTACGGCACCGTGATGCCGTACTCGTCCATCACCGCTTGCATCGAGGCGGTGGTCTGCGCGCCTGTGCTGTCGCGCGGCCAGATTTGCGCTTCCGCCACCGGCTGATCGGTGCCCTGCCACGCGATATATTTCGGATCGCTGACATCGGTGATGGTGACGTTTTCGCTGCTGAACAGGCGGCCATCGTCGGCCAGCCACCACCAGTGGCGCGGCATGTAAATATTTCTAGGCATACTGGCCTCCCGTCGCTTGCGTGCCCGCGATGGTCCCAGGCAGATAGTTGATGCCGCCGCCGCCGACGCCGATCATTGCGTTGTATTGAACGTCGAATCTCTTGCCGACGGCGCTGCCGCTGATCGTGTTGTAGAAGAACGAAACCACCGCAAGGCTGTTGGAGATGATGAAGGCGTCGTCATAGGTCGGGTTTCCGATCAGGACCAGCGGCTGCGCGGGGCTGATCTCGACCACATCGACCTTCGCGCCCATGACGGCATCGATGAAGGCCCCGAGGCCATACGGATTGTGCGACGCGCCGCCCGAGATGCGCTTCGGCCCCTGCAGCCGAAGGTACGCGCCACCATAGGCGCTGATCTGCGGCCCCGCACATTGGCCGTACTCGAAATTGGCGAAGACCGCCTGCACGTTGCCTTGTCCAGCGATGCCCGCGAGCCCGTCGCCCGATGGCGTGCCACTGGTCTGCACCTTGAAGCCGGTCATGGTGTTGCAGACGCCGCTGACGAAGATCGCGCCCCTGTTGACGCCCGAGATAGTGCAGTTCGCTGGCGTCCCGGCATTTCCGATCCACTGCACCGAGCCAGTGCCCGCGCAGGCTGGCAGCGTGAAGCTGGTATAGGACAGGCTGTCGGCGACATTGACGGTGATGGTGTAGCCGTTGAGGTTCATCACGCCGATGACGGTGGCAGCGCGCTGCAGCGTCTTGAATGGACCATGGCCGCCGCCGACCACCGCCGCCGCGCCGTCATTGTTATCGTTGCCGGTCGCGAAGTTGACATAGAAGGTCAGGTTCTGCGTCAGGAAGACCGGGCCGCCGACGCTCTTGCCCTGCCACACCATGCGGAACGCCGCGCCGTCGTACATGAAGGCGTTGAGCGTGTTGCCGCCGATGTCGCCGGGGATCAGCGGCGATCCGTCCGACCGCAGGATGGGCTTCGCACCCATCGCGTTGACATTGAGGTTCGATGGGCCGGTGTTCGGCGCGGTGACCCACGCCACCACCATCAGGTAGCGATAGTAAGCGCCTGGCGCAGGCGACAGCGTCACCGAATACTGGTTGGCGGTGCCCGCATCATCGACCGACCACAGCTTCTGCGACTGGATCGACTTTCCGAGCTGGCGCAGGTCGGCATTGTCAGGCGCGAGCAAATTGGCATCGCTGATCAGGTTGACGATCTCGCGCTGGGGAAACTCGATGGAAGCGGCGGGCGGGATCGAGCCCATGGTGCCGGTCGCGGGATTGCCGTTGATGTAAGCCGCGTTCGGATCGCTGACGCCGTAAGGCTGATTGTACTGCATGCCTGTTTCCTCTCAAGGCGTCCCGGCCATCGGATCGCTCGGCGTTCCGAGACCCGAATAATCGAAGACGATTTGCGTGTGCGCTGGCTTCCATCGATTGAGCAGACACTCAAGGTCGTCGGCTTTGGGGCCAAGGCTTCAAGGACATGGGGCCTGCCATCGATGCGCTAGAGCTGGCCGTGATCGAACGCCAGCTGATCCATCCGAACAATCCGGTGCTGAACTGGAACATGGCGAACGCGGTAGCGACCATGGACCCGGCAGGCAACCGCAAGCTGGACAAGGACAAGGCGCGATTCCGCATCGACGGCGCGGTGGCGCTTTCGATGCTGCTCGGGCTGCGTGCGCGGGATCGCACCGTCAAACCCATCGACATCGAGGCGCTGATCGGATGAGTTTCAACGGCCATGACATTCCTTGGTGGATCGTTATCGGCGTTGCAGTCGGCCTGATCATCATCCTGATCGTCGCGTACCATGCGTGAGGCATGGGGCCATTTCTACGGCACGGCGTTCTGGCAGCGCCGACGCAAGCTGCAGCTTCGCCAGCACCCGCTCTGCAAGTTCTGCGCTGACGACGGGATCGTTACTCCAGCCACGCATGTCGATCACGTCGAGCCGCATCGCGGCGACTGGAATCTGTTCTGCCTGGGCGCGCTGCAGAGCCTCTGCGCCACCTGCCACAGCTCGCGCAAACAGCAGATCGAAGCGCGCGGCTTCGACATCGCGGTCGATGCCGATGGCTGGCCGACCGATCCGAACCACCCCGCCAACAGGCACCGCTGAAAAGGGAGACGCGCATCATGGCACTTAGCATCGTGGACGGACCAACCATCAAGCTGGGCGAGTCGCTCTCGGATGGCGTCGATTGCTCGGCGGGCACCATCGTTCGCATCACCGTGCCGCAGGAGTTCACGCCTGCGAACCTGACGTTTCAAATCTCCAGCAATGGCGATCTTTACAACGATCTGTTCAATGCCGACGGCAGCGAGGTCACCTGCGTGGCGAAGCCGAACACCGGCATCATCGTCGGCGAGCACTGGACGCGCTCAATTGCCTTCATCAAGTTCAGATCAGGCTCGCGCGATCATCCGGTGAAGCAGACCAAGGACGATTGCAAATTCGCCATTGCAATCGAGACCGGCGACGCGGCTGCGGCATCATCGAGCAAACGCAAAGAGTGATGGCTTGCCGATTCTGCGATGGCGTTGCGCTCATGGTGAAGCGCCAGCTGTCTCGCTGGCGTGCGCTTCAACCGTCGAGATCGCGCCGCCCGACGACAGCGTCGATAGCAACGTCGTCCTCATCGAGGGCGGCGGCACCATCGAGTGGTTCGGCGAAGCACCGCCCGTCATCAAGCGAGTTCTCTTCCAAGCCGGGATCACGCTGAAGCACAACCCGCCGCAGCTCTCGCTGCTTAGCTGCCGGGACCGCTACATCAGCACGCCAGCCATCGGGCTTTGAGACGCCCGACCGCATGGACGATGTCATCATGTCCGATGGCTGGGACCTCGCGAACTTCAACAAGAACCCGATAGCGCTGTTCGGCCATCAAAGCAGCTTCCCGATTGGCAAGTGGAAGAACGTCCGCGTCGTGGACAAGCAGCTGCGCGGTTTTCTGGAGCTGGCCCCGGAAGGCACATCGCAGCGCATCGATGAAATCAGGCGGCTGGTCGATGCCGACATTCTGCGCGCGGTCAGCGTCGGCTTCCGACCCAAGGAGAGCAAGCCGCGAGCGGAATCTGACTGGGGCCTGTTCTTCACCAAGAGCGAGCTGGTCGAGACCAGCCTCGTCTCGGTGCCTGCCAACCCGAATGCGTTGGCGGTCGCCAAGTCGCTGAAAATTTCTCGCGCAACCATCGATCTCGTCTTCGCCGGGAAAGGCGCACGGGACGGCATCGAGCGGCGCGAGATCACCGGCGGGCAAGCCGAAAAATCATCGCTTGTGAGAAAGGGCACGACAATGTCGTTTGCTCAAAGGATCACTGCTGCCGAGCAGCGCATCAACGCGCTGCGCGATCAGCTGTCGGCGCACTGGGAAAAGACCGACGAAACAAATGTCAGCGACGATCAGCTGAAGATCGCCACTGACCTGAACGAGCAGATCGAGCGCGAGGAGCGCACGCTTGAAGCGATGCGGGCTGCCGAGAAGAGCCTCGGCCAGCAGTCCGATGACGGTGGGCGCACGGTCGTGGTCACGCGCCAGCAGCAGCCGCAGCAGCAGCAGCAGCCGCTTCGGCCTTTCAACATGCCGAAGAAGAAGATCGAGCCCATCGAGCTGCTGGTTCGTGCGGGCACGGTGCAGATTTTCTCCCATCTGCATCGCAAGTCTCTCGATACCGTGATGCGGGAAATCTATGGCGACGATGAAGCCACGCGCTCGGTGCTCGAATGGGCAACCCGCGCGGCGACCGCGCCCGCCATGACCACGGTTACCGGCTGGGCCGCCGAGCTGGTGCAGCAGATCGTCACCGACTTCATGCAGACCCTGATGCCGAAGTCGGTCTTTCCCCGGCTCTCGACGCTCGGCCTCTCGCTGGAGTTCGGGCGCAACGGCAAGATCATCATTCCGACCCGCGCGACGACGCCGACCATCGCGGGCTCGTTCGTCGGTGAAGGTTTGCCGATCCCCGTCCGTCAAGGCCTGTTCACTTCGCAGACCCTGACGCCGAAGAAGATGGCCGTCATCACCACGTGGACCCGAGAGATCGATGAGCACAGCGTGCCCGCTATTGAAGGCCTGCTGCGCGACGCGATCTCGCAGGACACCGCGATCTCGCTCGACAGCGTGCTGCTCGACAGCAACCCGGCAACGGTGATCCGTCCCGCTGGCATCCTGAACGGTGTCGTCGGCCTGACACCTACCGCTGGCGGCGGCTTCAATGCGCTGGTCGGCGACATCAAGCAGCTCTCTGGTGCCTTGCTCACCGGCACCAAGGGCAACGTGCGCAATCCGGCTTGGCTGATGAACCCGCAGCAGGTCAACAGCATCAGCCTGACGGCAGCTCCGGGCGTCGGCGCTTTCCCGTTCCGCGAGGAAATCAGCCGAGGCCAGCTCGGCGGCTGGCCGATCATCGACTCGGGCACGGTGCCGCTGGGTGAAGTGGTCGCCATCGATGCGGCCGACTTCGTCGCAGTCGGCGGCGAAGCCCCGCGCTTCGAGATCAGCGACCAGGCCACGCTGCATCTTGAGGACACCGCGCCGCAGGACATCGTGAGCGGCGCAGCTCCGGGCACCCCGGCCAACCCGGTCAAGTCGCTCTGGCAGACCGACAGCCTCGCGCTGCGGCTGATCCTGCCGATCAACTGGACCATCCGCCGCGCTGGCGTCGTCGCCTACGTCTCGGGCGTCACTTGGTAACCGGCATCGGCAATTCAGAGGAGAAGCAAAAATGACCGAACACACTGACGCTGCTGCGAAGCAGGCCGAGGCCGCCAAGAAAAAGCTGGCCGAGGATCGCGAGGCGCGCGAGAAGGCGCGCAACGAGCGCATCGCTGAAGAGGGCAAGGTGAAGCCTACGCCAACGCAGGACGAGAACGATCTCGCTGCGCTGGGCGTTCACGGCACCGAACACGAGCCTGATGGATCGCCGCCTGATCCGAACGATCCATCGGCGCAGCCCAAATCGCGCGAGGCCAAGCCGTCGCAACAGTCAAGTCGTGGCGACTACCAGACCCGAGCTGCAGCGCCTGCGCACACCGCGAAGCATGAATGAGCGCTCGCGGCTGGCTGGCGCGCATCGCAAACCAGTTCGTGCGCCGGGGTGAACCCTGGTCGGCTGCGCGCCGCTTGGCGTGGCTGCAAAGCAAGGAGTCATAACCATGCCAATCTCGTTCTCTTCGATTCCCGCAAATATCAAGGTCCCACTTTTCTGGGTTGAGGTGGACCCGTCGATGGCGGGCCTGCCGACCATCAACCTGCGGGCGCTGCTGGTCGGCGTGAAGATCGATGCAGGCGAAGCGCCGCCCGACATCCCGCTGCCTATCGGTAGCCAAGCGCAAGCCGATCAGGCCTTCGGCGAAGGCTCCGAGCTGGCGCGGATGTTCAAGGCGTTCTTCGCCAACAACTTCGCCAACGAAGTCTGGGGCCTGCCGCTGGCCGAGCCGACCGCCGCGGCAGCTGCGACCGGCACCATTGATATCACCGATGTTCCGACAACAGCTGGCACGCTGCACCTGTACATCGCGGGTGACCATGTGCCGGTCAACATCTCCACCACCGACACAACGGGCAGCATCGCAACCGCCATCACTGCGGCGATCAATGCCGACGTGACCCTGCCGCTGACCGCAACGGTGAGCGCTGTCGGCGGCTCTGGCGTGGACCTGACCTCGACCTTCAAGAGCGTCAATGCCAACGACATCAGCGTGTCGCTGAACTACTACGGCAGCCGTGGCGGTGAGCAGTTGCCGGTCGGGCTCGGCATTACGATGCCCGCGACCGGATTCCTGACAGGCGGCGTCGGAACGCCCGACTTCGACAACGCCATCCTGAACATGGGCGAACGTGCTGTATCCGCCTGACCTG
The DNA here is from genome assembly GCF_036924615.1 of Bradyrhizobium sp. AZCC 2289. Taxonomy (NCBI): domain Bacteria; kingdom Pseudomonadati; phylum Pseudomonadota; class Alphaproteobacteria; order Hyphomicrobiales; family Nitrobacteraceae; genus Bradyrhizobium; species Bradyrhizobium sp. AZCC 2289. The sequence goes on from NZ_JAZHRY010000001.1 coordinate 4,975,374, forward strand.
ATCAACCAGCTGCGCATCTTCGCGGTGCTGGCGCAGTTCCGGCTGCAATACGACCGGGGCATCGACACCCAGATCATCGGACAGGCCCAGCCGCCGTTCAACGCGGCCTCGGGCGCATAAGGAGGATGAACTATGGCACAGAGAATTGCGGGCATCGCCTTCCTGACCGTGGATGGCGATCAACTGGCGCTGCGCGGCAACTTCACCGTCAGCCCGTCGCCTGTCGAGCGAACCATGATCGCGGGGCAGGACGGCGTGCATGGCTATCAGGAGTTGCCGCGCGTGCCCTACATCGAGGGCGATCTCTCGACGGTCCCCGGCTTGTCGCTTGAGACGCTGCTGGCCGAGACCGACGTTACCGTGGTCGCGCAGCTCGCCAACAAGATGCAGTACGTGCTCACCAGCGCGACCTGCAAAGGCGGCTTCGAGAACAACACCCGAGACGGTCAGGTCCGCGTGCGCTGGGAAGGCCTCACTTGTGAGGAGATGAGCCTGTGAACGTCAATCCGAAACGCGAGGGATTCGTGGACGATCAGGCGAAGCCGGTCGAGCACGAACAGCCTGCCCCGGCTGCGGCTCCGGGCACTAAGCGCGCGGCACCGCCGCCAGAGATCGAGCCGTCGCCCGAGGAAATGCCGCCGCTGGAGCAGGACGAATGGCCGATCATCGTCACGCTGAAGTACAAGCCGATCCGCAACAATCGCGGCGACGAGATTACGCAGGTCGAGCTGCGCGAGCCGCGCGCTGGCGACATCAACCGCTATGGCAACCCGGTGCGATTCAACCGCGAGGGCGACATCGTCCACGACGAGCGCAAGATGACGTACATGATCGCCGCGCTGACCGGCATCCTGCCGCCGTTCATCGAAGAGATGCATCCGCGCGACTGGAACACCTGCGCCTATAAGCTGCAGCGTTTTTTTCTTCCCGATCCAGCGGCCTGGTAGGCAGTGAGCACGAGATCATCCTCGACTGCTATCGGTTGGCGCGCTGGTATCACGTCAGTCCTGAAGTGTTTTTGTCGATGACCATCAGCGAGGTCGGGCTGCACATGCATCGCACTTGGGAGTGCCAGCAGGCGCAGAAGGCCGCAAACAGCGATGACGAATAATGGCCACTGAACAGGAAGAGCTGCGCCTCGTCGTCACGCTGGTTGACAACGCATCGGCTGGGCTCGGCAAGCTGCAGGACCAGATCAAGGAACTCGGCGGCGAGCACGGCAGCGGTACCAAGCATGTCGAGAAGCTGATCCGAAACTGCAGAGCGACTTCCTCGCCGAGAATCTGAAAAAGAATTATCCCGGCACATGGAAGCGGATGCAGGCGGCAAAGTCTCCGGGCGAAGCCGCGTCGCTCTTCGTCAACGAATATCTGAAGCCAGCGGCGGGTTACCGCGTTAGCCGAAGCAACAAATATTTGCGCGGCGTCCCCGGCGTCGGTGCCTACACCGGCAGCGACCAAGTCACGTCATCGGCGCCAATGGTGCCGACATCGCCGCAGACCGCGAATGATCAACCGGCAGCATCGACGCTGACCCCGGAGCAGCTGCGAGCCTATGGCGAGCGCAGGCTGATGAACCAGTCGGGCGATCTGACAAGGGAGAACCTGCTGGCGCACGCGCGGCGAAGCATGGATGCCGAGCAGAACGCCGCGACGAGGGTCGAGGGCAACGCCAAGATCAGGGTCGATGTCAATGCGCCCAAGGGCACCAATGTCGGGGCCGAGGCCAGCGGCTTGTTCAGTAGCGTCGAGACCTATCGCCAGACCCAGATGGCTCCCGCAGATCGCGGGCCGCCTGCAGAGACGCCATGACCAACATTTTCGATCTGCCAGCAGTATGGCGCGCGAGGATGCTGCCCGCATCGTTCAATGGTGCGCGCTTCCACTGCGAGAGCAATGCGCGCGAGAGCGGGCGCAGGATTGTCGAGCATCAGTTTCCGAAAAAAGACGTGCCCTATGCCGAGGACATGGGCCGCGCGGCGCGCGAGTTCACGATCCGCGCCTATTGCATCGTCTTCCCGTTCGACACTGGCGACGGCCTGCGCACGCTCGACTACACGGTGGTGCGCGACGCGCTGATCGCCCAGCTGGAGGCGGAAGGCCCCGGCACGCTGCAGCTTCCGACGCAGCCGTCGCAGCCGGTCGTCTGTCCGCGCTATCGGGTCAACGAGGAGGAACGGTTCGGCGGCTATTGCACCATCGACATGACGTTCCAGGAGTACGGCGCTGATCCGTCGCTCACCGCACCGAGCGTTGCGACAGCGAGCACGGTGACTGATGCCAGTCAGGGCGTGCGCGATCAGGTGCAGGAATCGCTGAAGGCCCCGTACACCGGGCCAAACCTCGGCCCGCTGCAGCCGCAGGCGACGCCATGAAGCGCAGCGACGCAACCGAGGCAGCTCCGATTGTGGATCGCATGCTCGCGAACCTGATCGCGACCGTGCCGCCCGTCGGCCGCTCCGGTTCGGATGCGCGCACCGCCATCGGCGACACCCGCGCCAATGCGTTCAAGCTGTGCATCGAGGACGCGCTCGGGCCGCCGCTCGACCGGTGCTTCGATCTGGCGCGGCAAGCTGGCGCGACGCTGCAGAAGATCGACGCCGTGCGCGTCATGATCGAGCAGGAATCGCCGACGACGCTGGGCGGCGCGCTGGTGATGAACGCAGGCATCCGGCTTTGCCTCGCCACCGAGGCCGCCATCATCGCGCAGATGACTTTTGTCAGCCGCCAGGATGTCGATGCGATCAAGCTGCAGCTGCTGCAGCCGTTCCGAGACGCCGAGGAGACCGCCGCCGACGACAAGGATCAGGCGATGTTTCAGGCGCTGATCAAGCTGCACGGCGCAGTGACGAACCATCTGGTCGCGACCGCGCGACCGCTGCCGCGCATGCTGAACTTCGAGTTCTTCGAGCCGCTGCCGTCGCTGGTGATGGCGTACAAACTTTATGACGACGCCTCGCGCTGCGATGAGCTGAGACAAGAGAACAAGGTCGTGCATCCGGCATTCTGCCTGCCGATCGGCAGGGCATTGTCAGCGTGATGGCCGAAGCGCAGCGCATCGAGATCGCCTTCGTCAATCCGCTGAAGATCTTGGAAGTAACCGAGCAGCCGCTCGGCCAGCAGCAGATCACGCTGCAGTTCGACCGCTTCAACATCACCGCCGAAGGGAGCCATGTCATGTATGCATTGCCAGTCGATCACACCGTTCTGATGCAGGTCAGCTACGTCGATGCCAAGGGCAACCCCGCTACCATAGACGGCGAGGTCTCGTGGGAAAGTTCGGATGCGAGCATCATCGCGGTCTCGGTCGATGCAGGCGACAGCTCGATCTGCCGCGCCACGCCGGTCGGCAGCGTCGGCCAGGCTCAGGTCACCGCCAAATGCGATGCCGATCTCGGCGACGGCGTGCGCGAGCTGGTCACGCTGTGCGACATCGAAGTGGTCGGCGGCGAAGCGGTCGCGGGCTCGATCCAGCCGGTCGGCGAGCCCGAGCCGCTGGCCCCGCATGTCGATCATCGCAAGAGCTAGGGCCTGTACCTCATAAATCCGCCGTGTCGGCTTTGCCCGCCAAAGCGGACATCTCCGGGTGACCACGGCGTGTCTGTTTAGTGCCACAACCGGACGCTCGGCAGGCTTTGGCGATCCCTTCATCTCTGGTCAGAGACTTGAGGCGGTAGCTCGTTCCTCCCGTCGTGGCATCGGCGGAACCTCGCCGAAGATGTCCGCCTGGGGTGCTTTCGGTGAATGCACCCACTTGGTTTTGATGTACAATTGATGCCGGTCGCCCACTACAGGAGGTAAGCCATGAACAGCCTCTACGTTCTCGCGTCGGTTGGGTTCTGCGTAGCTTCGGCAGCCCTCATCACGTCGGCATCGGCTCTTCCAACCGAGGAAATCCCGAAGACCGAACCAGAGTACATCGCCAAGGTGAAGACCGCCGCCCCGGCGTCGCTGGTGAACAACGCGACGATCACCATGCCGCAGCCGGATGGGTCTTCCAAGACCGTCCAAACCGGATCGAACGGCTTCACGTGCTTTATCGGCAACGACGGTACGCCCGAATGCGATGACCAGAACGCCATGGAATGGCGCAAGGCTCTGCAGGCCAAACAGACCCCGCCAAATAAGATAGGCTTCATTTTCATGCTGGCCGGTGACACCGGCACGAGCAATCATGATTCCGCCGAACGCCACACGCACCAGCATTGGGTCCAGACCGGGCCGCATGTGATGATCGTCGGCGGCGCAGCACGCGAGATGCTCAGTCCCTATCCGCGCGATCTGGATGTCAAAGACCCGACCCAGCCCTATGTCATGTTCCCCGGCAAACCAAACGAGCACCTGATGATCCCGGTGCACTCGGAAGAGCTTACGACGGGCAGCGCGCGGTGACGCGTGAACTCCGCCGTGCCTGAGAACGGCGGCACGGCGGCTGGTTCTGCGAGGTTGAAACGGCGGAACAGGCTCCGCGCAGCGTGAGCTTGGAGGCTTCAATAGGGCGAAGTCGGCTGTACGACGACGTAGGTCGCCATGTCTGAGTTGGGTCAAAACCGGAAAAACTCAATGCGAGCATATGTTTTCCGCTTTGCCCCTGAGAGCGGACATCGTGCACCGCAGTCGGCAGGTCCGTTTCGTGCCATGAACGGACCTCATGAACCGCGGCGAAGAGCGCTCTACTCGATCACTTCTTCGGCGCGCACCACGATGGAGGTCGGCACGGTGAGGCCCAGTACGCTGGCCGTCTTAACGTTTACAGCCACCTCGAATCTTATCGGTACTTGTACCGGCAGGTCAGCCGGGTTGGTGCCGCGGAGTATTTTATCGACATAGGGCGCGCTACGACGAACTATGTCTACAAGGTCTGGTCCGTACGAAAGCAAACCACCTTGCCTAATAACGGTGGATTTCCAAGGATAGATGGTTGGTACATTGTTTCGCGCTGCCTGCGATATGATTTGCTGGCTATGATTGAGCATAAAATAGTCTGGTGTGACGACGATGCCGCCGCGGGGCTCTCCTCGAAGTGAGGTTACGACGGTTTCGATTTCGGCGTCGCTGCGAGCGTCCGCTGCGATCGGTTCCAATTTGGACCGGCGTGCAGCAGCTTCGAAGTCGCGGAAGTAATAGGTCCCGCGGCCAGGCGCCGTGTCGGAATTGAAGATCATAGCGACCCGCTTGAGCCTGGGGGCAATCTCCGTAAGCAACTCAAGCATCTTGGCCCCTAGTGAGGCTTCTGAATTAATAAATCCTGTAATGTTACCCCCAGGCCGCGAAATGCTACTCACGAACCCGGGACCTACCGGATCGGCGACAACGACGAATACGATCGGAATGGTACGCGTTTCCGGTTGCAGCGCTGCAGTCCCCGGAGTCCCTTGTGTCAGGATGACGTCGGGCTGCAGGGCGACCAATTCTTTCGCGAAAGTCCGTGTCCGACTTACGTCGCCGCCGCCCCAACGAATGTCCATCCGGAGGTTGCGATCGACTATCCAACCCAGCGCAGCCAGCGCTTCCAAGAATGCTGAGAGTTGGGCTTTTCCCTCCGGATCGTCCTGCCGCACGCTCATAAGCACGCCAAGCCGTTTTGTTCCAGGGAACGGTTGGGCACGCGCGCCGAACGGCCATCCGGCCGCTGCGCCTCCTACGATTGCGAAGAACTCTCGCCGTCTCATATCCCGCACCCTCTGCGTCAGACGAGGGTACCGCATGGCTCACGTTAGCATGTTGAAGAAGTCGGGTGTAAGGCATGGCCGAATTTTTCTATGCCACGCGAAGTCGGTTCTGGGTCAAAAGCTGAAATGCTCAATGGGAGCATATGTTTTCCGCTCTGCCCCCAACAACGGACATAGAGTGACCACGGCGGCATGTCCGAGTTGTGCCAAACCCGGACTCATGCACTGCAACAATTAGCTTCATTCGATCACCCGGTCGGCGCGGGCCACGACGGACTCTGGAATACTCACGCCAAGCGCCGCCGCTGTTTTGAGATTCAGAGCAAGTTCAAAGACGACCGGCTGCTCGACGGGAAGTTCTGCCGGGTCAGCTCCCTTGAATATCTTGTCGGCGTATTGCGCCGTTTGCTTGGCCATCAGCGTGATGCTGGCGCCGTAGCTTGCAAGGCCACCCAAATCGACATAAGCGCTGTATTGATAAACTGCCGGTATCTTCGTCTTTGCCGCCAGCGGAACGATGGTTGGCCGGATTGGGTCAGCAAGGACAAAGAGAGCATCGCACTTTTCCTGCGCCATTCTGTCAAAGGCCTGCTCGAGATCGGTTGATGCAGGAGCCAGGATTTGGATCGCTATAAGACCTAAAGCCTTGCCGGCAGCCTCCGCCAATTCGTATTGCCGTGGATGGTTCGGATTGGACGAGGTCAGCACCGCCATGCGTTTTGCCGTGGGAAGAACGGCACGAAGGAGTTCAACCGACTTGCCGATGGAATCGGCAAACATGCCGGCGACGCCGGTCACGTTTCCGCCGGGATGGGCCAGACTTTTGATGAAGCCCGCGCCGACCGGATCGTTCGTCCCCCACATCACAATGGGAATGGTTGACGTCGCGCGCCGGGCAGCGGCCGTGGGAGGGACGCCAACGGCGACGATGACGTCCGGGCTAAGTGCAATCAACTCGCTGATCAGCGAAAAGAGCCGTTCGTTGTGCCCCTCTGCGCCCCGGCGGTCGATGACAAGGTTCTTGCCGTCGACGTAGCCGAGCTTCTGCAATTCCTCGCGGAAGAGGTCGAAGAGGGCCCGGTCGGCAGGGTTATCCCAAGCTCCAGGAAGCAGGAAAGCGACGCGCCACACCTTGCCAGGCGATTGCTGGGCGATGGCCCGGAGCGGCGAACATAAGGTAGAAGCCGCAACGCCGCCCAGAAGCATAATCAACGTACGCCGCTTCATGCTAGTCCCCGTCGCCAGGATCATCATAGCGATTCAAACGGCATTGCGAAACGGCCCAGAAAATGTCTGCTCCGGATCAAAAGCTGCCCTGACGGCCCCGAAGTCCGACTTCAGCTTTACCCCCGAGCGGAAGTGACGCAGCCTATTCGATCACCTCGTCGGCGCGCCCCAAGAGAGTTGCTGGGATATCGAGGCCCAGCGCCTTAGCTGTCTTGAGATTGATGACCACATCCATTTTGGTGGGCTGTTCAACTGGCAAATCGGCTGGCTTTGCGCCGCGCAAGATCTTGTCGACGTAGTTTGCGCCCTCGATAGCGATCGCGACGATATTTGGACCAAGACTGATTAAGCCGCCAGCAACTACAGTATCCCTAAAACCGTAGCAGGATGGCAATCGATGCTGTTGCGCTAGAGCGCTTTCCACTTGATATGGGTCACTACGCGTATCCGGCATGTCGAAAGTAGTTCGCGCACTGCTCGGGTGCAAATGTCTTGATGAGCCTGCCGATCAGCTTCATCAGCGTTGTCACGGTGCGAGCGGCCCCCTTGCGCAGCGCTGTCTTTAGCTTCGAGAATGCCATTTCGATCGGATTGAGGTCGGGCGAGTAGGCCGGCAAATAGCGCACCTTGGCGCCGACCGCTTCGACCGCCTGGCGAACGCCGTCGATCTTGTGGATGCGCAGGTTATCCATGAATACGATATCGCCTTTGCGCAGCGTCGGCGCGAGGATCTGCTCAACATAAGCGAGGAACGATGGCCCATCCATCGCGCCGTCAATGACATAAGGCGCCGTCAGGCCATTGATGCGCAGCGCGGCAACGAGCGTCAGCGTCTTCCAGTGGCCGTGCGGCACGCTCGCAACGAGACGCTCGCCACGCGGTGAGCGGCCGCGATGCCGGACCATCTTGGTCGTAACCGCCGTCTCGTCGATGAAGACGAGGCGCGGCGCATCAAGCTTGGATTGCTCGACCCTCAGCGCGGCACGCGCTGCAGCGACATCAGGACGATCCTGTTCGGCGGCGTGCAGAGTTTTTTTTGAACGTGATGTCGTGGCGTTCGTAGAAGCGCCAGACCGAGGTCGTACCGGTTTTCAGCCGCTTCTCGGACTTGAGCCGCGCGCGAATCTCTTCGAGCGTCAAGTCCGGCTCCGCTGCGACCAGATCAAGCAGCCATTGGCGATGCGCCTCGAGCGGCGAGCGGCTGTGGCCCGTGCCGGGCAATGCCGCTACACTGCCCGTTGTCGCCCAGCGCTCGATCCAGCGGATTGCGGTCGAGGCGCCGAGACCGAGCACCCGCGCCGCTTCCCGTCTGCTCTCGCCGTCTTCGACAAGCGCGACCGCCCGCGCCCTGAGGTCTTTCGAGTATCCCTTCGCCATCGCGCGACCTCGCCGTTGCTGTCAAAGCAACTCGAATCTGATTTGCGCGCCTCTGGGAACCCCCTTACTGTTCCGATTCACATCAACCGAAAACCGCTCTAGTAGCGCAATCTGCGTGCTATTGAGCAAAGTAAAGGCCCCGGCGATGCTTATGAGGCCATCTGCCTTGCTTTGTTCAATTTCCTGAAACACAGCAGGTAAATCGTCTGATGACTTGGCCTCGTATTGCGTTAGCTGAATGCCAAGGGTTGGCGCTGCTTTCTCTAAGGCGGCTATGGCGTGCGCCACATTCGGATCACCCTTCGCTTTCAAAACCGCAACATTTTTAATATTTGGAAGAATCTCCTTCAGCATCTGAAGTCGTAACCCATAGGTTTCTGTTGCAGCCTCGAAGGTAACTCCTGTCATATTACCGCCCGGCCTGTTGAGGCTTGCTACAAGCCCGATCTCGACAGGGACGCCGACACCCAGAAATACGATGGGGATGGATTGCGCAACTTTTTTTGCAGCAACCGAAGCTACTGTACTCCAGACGACGAGCATATCGGTCTCAGGGAGGATTTCGGTGATCTTGTCTTCGATTGCCTTCGGCTGAGGCGACACGAAAATATTTCGCAGGCTGACGTTTTTGCCGTTGACGTAACCCAACTCTTGCAGGCGCTTCTCAAATGCGCGGGCGAGATGTTCCGTCCCTTCCCATGGGGATACCTGACAAATCCGAATTTGTGAGGAAGATTGCTGCGCAAGCGCAGCAAGCGGCCACGCTGCCGCACCGCTAAGAACACCAAGGAATTCGCGCCGCCGCATGCCCGCCCTCAACTCTCAGGGCTGCACCCTATAGGATCGGCGGACTGCTTAATAGGGCATCAAGTCGCCTTGGCCCATGTCTCAGTTGGGTCAAAGGCAGACCTCAAGCAGCGAATGATCGATGTCCGCTCTTCCCTCAACAACGGACCTGCGTCGACTACTGCGGCATGTCCGAGTTGTGCCAAAACGCGACATTGCGTTGCTTTCCGCGTCTACGCAATTCCCCGTTCGCGATCTATAACTGTTTCAGGAATTCCAGGAGCGCATTGCTTACGTCTTTGGCGCGCTCTTGCTGAGTCCAATGACCGCAACCTTTCAAGACTATTGTCTCGCGAAGCAAGGGCACGAACTGTTTCAGGCTAGGGACGAGATGGCTCCAACTCGGCGATCTGTAAACCCCGTCTCGATCGCCAACGACATAGAGTGCCGGGACCTGAACCTTTGCGCCGGACCATGGTGCGAGCAACTCCCAATTGCGATCAATGTTGCGATACCAATTCAAACCTCCTCCAAAGCCGGTGCGCTTGAACTCTTCAACGTAAAATTCGATGTCACTGTCCGTGAGCCACGTCGGCAATGATTGGGTTGTAGGCTTCCCATCAAGCCACCCCCCCTCACTAGGAAGCATCGTGAGCGACGCAGGATCTTCAACCGGCGCATCGCCAGATAGGGCGAACAATGTCGTCTTGATTGCGTTGTGGACGTCTTTTTCGAGTTCTGCCTCGGCAACGCCCGGCGTCTGGAAATACAGTTGATAGAAGCGCTGCTTTTCGGTCCTCGGCATGACGGTGCTTGGTCGGTTGGGACCACGCACCGGAAACGGCACGCTCAAGCCAACGACGGCCCTAAATCGATCCGGTCTGAACAGAGCGCAGCGCCAAGCGACCGGCGCTCCCCAATCATGTCCGACAACGACTGCTTGATCCGTGCCGATCGCGTCGAGCAATCCGACCATGTCTCCGGTCAAATGCAATAGAGTGTATTGATCGATCGCATCAGGTTTGTCCGTCTGCCCGTAACCACGCATGTCGGGCGCGATGGCGCGATATCCGGCGGCAGCGAGCGCTTCCAATTGGTGCCGCCACGAATACCAGCACTCCGGAAAGCCATGGCAGAGAAGCACGGTGGGGCCGCTCCCTGCTTCGGCCAGGTGCATTCGAATGCCATTTGTCTCGATAAATCGATGCGAGATCGTCATTGCCAACCTCCGTAAGATCCAGTCACATTGTGAGCTCCAACCACAACCGAAGTGGCTGCGCCCGACACCCAGTCGAACGGCGGACCGCCAAAACGACATGCTCTACGAATTTATTTTCGAGCCCGCACCGCGCCTCCAGCAGCATCGGCGCAAGGTCGGCTTCGGGTCATTTTCGACCGATTCAACGGGGCTTTGCGATGTCCGATTGTCCCCTGGAAGCGGACATCGGGTTCGCTGGAATTTATGAAGTACACGCCCTAGATGGCGCAAGGTCATCTTCGCCGCTGACTGCGACGAGGATGGCAACTGCCCGGTCTGCGGCATCGACTATGCCGAGTGCAAATGTCCGGAGCCGACCATGGAAGATTACGAATACCGCGAACGCAACAGCGTGCTCTATGGCCGACCGATGGTGATGATGCATGCCCAAGCCAGAAGAGATCGCCGTTCTTGAGGTCAACGGCCAGAAGTTCGATGACTGGGAATCGGTTTGGGTGCAGCTGCGGGCGAACGATCCCTCGGCATATTTCCGCTTCACCGCCGCCGAGCGCGATCCGATCTTCCGCGTCGCCAACACTTTCCCGCAGTGGCAGAAGCTGCAGTTCAAGCCGGGAGACAGATGCACGATCACGCTGGCGGGGCAGCTCGCCGTCACCGGCATCATCGAGGTGCGGCAGGTCGCCTATGACGCGCATCAGCATGGCGTGATGCTGATCGGCAAAACGGACACGCAAGCGCCCGCTCGATCAAGCGTCGATACCAAGACGGGAAATTTCGACGGCAAGCACATTCAGCAGATCGCGCAGGAAGTGATCGCGCCATACGGCGTCGGCCTGAAGGTGATCGGCCAGCTCGACCTGACGCCGTTCAAGCACATGCAGAACGAGAAGGGAGAGCTGATCTGGGACTTCCTGGAGCGCATCGCGCGGTTTCGCGGCGTCATCATGGGCTCGGATGAGCAGGGCAACTTCCTGCTGATCGGCGATCACAGTTACCAATCGACCGCCGACCTGATCGAAGGCGTCAACGTCAAGAGCTGCCAATGCACCATCTCGCACGCGCAGACCTATCTGCAGCTCGACGTGCATGCGCAGCAGGATGGCAGCGACCAGACCTCTGGCCCAGCGGCCAGCGAGATAACCGCGACCGCCAATGGCAAGGTGGCGACGCCGTACACCAAACTGATCACGCCAGCGGAGTATCCGGGGACGCAGGCGGATGCGCAGAAGCGCGCCAACACCGAGGCGAAATGGGCCGACGGCACCGAGGTACAAGCTAACATCACGGTGCAAGGCTGGCTGCGCGGCGGCGCTGCGCTGTGGAAGCCGCTCGATGAGGTCTTCGTCAAGTCGCCGATGGCGATGCTGCAGCAGCAACTGAAGATTCGCACCGCGACGTTCACGCAGGACAATCAGAACGGCACGCAGACCCTGCTCGATCTGGTCGTCCCCGGTCTGCTCAACGGCAGTCCGAACTTCGATCCAACATCAAAGGGATGATGATCATGCATCGTGCCACTCCGCTCAATTCATCGATGCGCGGCTATTGCGGCGGCGGCGCACGCAGCTGCGTCGATCAGGTCGATGACACCACGCTGATGCAGTCGATGGCCGGAAACTTCATGGCGAACGAGACCCGCAAGGAGATCGAAGCGCCGCAGAACTATGGCTTCACCAGCGTGGTGTTCGACGCCGAGAGGGGACAGGACGGAAAAATTCAGGCCTGCGCCGAAACCTTCGTCGGCTTCATGGGCAGCAACCGATCCCTGCCGGTCACCGGCAACATGGATGATCGCCGCCATCGGCTCTACAAGCTGGAGAAGGGCGACACCGCGATGTTTCGCGGTCGCGGCGACAAGCAGCAATTCCACCTGACGCAGGATGGCGGATTCTGGACCGCGCCGCAGGACAAGACGCTGCGCATGCATCTGGTGCAGCAGGACAGCGAGAGCAACGCCACGGTGCAGCAAGGCGGCGGCGGCTCAGCCAGCTCGGGCGGTGCAGCGCCCGCACTGCGCGATGGCTCGACCTCGAACGGCTCGTCGGGCAGTGGCCAACAGGGCGGCGGTCAGAAGCGCGGGCAGGAAGCGCTCTACAAGGAAGGCCAGAAGTCGCCGCTGTTCGTGGAGATCACCAAGGACAAGACCCGCATCTCGGGCAAGACCTCGCACATGGCGCTCGATGACGGTAACACTTACGTTCACTGCAACACCGACAAGAACGTCTATCTCGGCGCGGAGGCTGGCAAGGGCTCGTTCGATTTTGTGGCGACGCTCTCGGGACCGTGCGTCAACACGCTGGGCAAGATCGGCTGAGCCGATGGCGACCGTCAACGTCCCTGACATCCGCCTGGTCCAGAACAATCTCTTCCCGAAATATTCCGTCACGCTCGACTGGTCGCTGCTGCCGAATGGCGCGCTCGATGACACGCAGGCGCTGGCGACGGCGGTCTGCGTCGCGCTCGGCACCAATGCACTCGCTGGACCGAACGACGATCTGCCCGATCCCGACAGCAACGACCGCTGCGGCTGGTGGGGCGATCTCGACGCCGAGCTGATCTGGAACGGCTGGCCCATCGGATCGAAGCTGTGGCTGTTGCGCCGCGCCAAGATCAATTCGGCATCGGCGCGCGATGGCGCGACGCTGATGCTGGTCGAGAACTACATCCGCGATGCGATCCAGCCGTTCGTTGACCGCAAAGTCTGCTCCAGCTTCGCGGTCTGGACCAGGCGCGTGGACAAGCAGCGCATCGACGCACTGGTGCGGCTCTATCGCGGACCGCTGCCGCCCGTCGAGCTGGCATATCAAGTTTTGTGGGACAGCATGGGGCCATAAATGCCTTGGTCAACGCCAACACTGCGAGATGTCAGGACGCTGGTGCGCGATGCCGTGAATGCATCGCTGCCTGGAGCCGACGCCAACATTCCGAACAGCGTGCTGCGCGTGATGTCGGACAATCAGGGCGCGCTCTGCCATCTCACGCTGCAGTATGTTGACTGGCTCTCGCTGCAGCTCCTGCCCGATACCGCCGAGACCGAATGGCTGGATCGCCATGGCGATATCTGGCTGGCCAATGCCGACGGCTCGACTGGCCGCAAGATGGCGACGCTGGCGACCGGCACTGGACAATTTCAGGGGACCATCGACGGCACCGTGATCCCGGCGCACACACAGCTTCAAACCGGCGTATCGCTGCCATCCTCCGTCACCGGCTCCATCAATCAGCTTGTCGGCTTTGAAACGCTGGAGGACATCACGACCTCCGCGTTCGCGACGGTCGAGGGGCCGATCCGCGCGCTCGATCCCGGCTCGTTCGGCAACCTGCCTGACGGCACCGAGATGGATATGCCGGTCGTCGTGCCAGGCGTTAGCTCGGCCGCGTTCGCGTTCGGTCTGCATGGCGGCACCGGCATCGAGACCGACGACCAGCTGCGCGCCCGCATCCTGCAGCGCATCCGCAACCCGGCGATGGGCGGCAGCCAAGCCGACTACGTCACATGGGCGTTGGCGGTCCCCGGTGTCACGCGCGCATGGGCCGCGCCCGAGCAAGGCGCTGGCACCATCACCGTGCGATTCCTGATGGACGATCTGCGCGCGAGCGACGACGGCTGGCCGACCGGGACCGATATCAACACCGTGGATGCCTACATAGAAAAAATGCGGCCGGTCACCGTCAAGGATTGCTACGTGCTCGCGCCGATCAAGCAGTTCATGGACATCACCATCGCCAATCTGGTGCCCGACACCGCCGAGGCGCAGGCCGAGATCGAGCAGAGCATCCGCGACATGCTGTTCCAGGTGGCCGCGCCTGGACAGACGATCTATGCCGCGTGGGTCTCGTTCGCGATCATGAACGCGCCGAGCGTGATCTCGTTCAATCTGGTCACCAATACCGACTTCGTGATGCCGTCGCTTGGGCACATGGCCGTGCTGGAAACGATTCTCTATGAGTGACCGGCACATTCGCAGGAGCGGCTCGGACTACGCCGACGCATTTCTTTCGCTGCTGCCGCAAGGTCAGGCGTGGCCGAGGCATGCGCCCGACAGCACGATGGCGCGCGGTATCGACGGCCTGTGCGACTACTGGGGCTTTGTCGATGGCCGCGCCGCCGATCTGTTGGAGACCGAAAGCGATCCGCGCACCACCGTCGAGCTGCTGCACGACTGGGAACGCAACTGGGGCCTGCCCGACCCCTGCTATACCGCGCAGCAGACCATAGGCCAGCGCCAGCTCGCGCTGGTGATGCGGATGACGATGCGGGGCGCGCAGAGCCGCGAGTTCTTCATCGAGGTCGCGGCCATGCTCGGCTACTCGATCACGATCACCGAGTATCGCACCTTCGTCGTCGGCATCGACCGCTGCGGCGACAATCGCGTCTACGGCGACGGATCAAACCCCATGTACAACGAATGGGGCGTGCCGATCATGGACACCAACGGCGAGCCGGTCGCGAATGGCGAGCTGTCGGAATATCCCTATTACGGGCTCGGCCCCGAGACCAACCGCTTCTATTGGACCGTGCATGTCCACGAGTCATCGCTGATCTGGTTTCGCGTCACCAAGGGTCAATGCGGCATCGATCCGCACTTGCGCATCGGCAAGGCACCAGCCGCAGGCCGTCGCCGCCCTTGTCGCCCTCTCTGTCCTCATAGGCCTGCAGGCCGATGCGGTCGAACTCGCGCAGGATGTCGTTGATGCGCCAGCGGTCGTAGGCCATGCCCTTGACCTTGTAGCGCTGCGTCATCTCGGCAATGAACAGCGCAACCGCTTCCGGGTTGATGCTCTTGCCGGGGCTGAGCCTCAAGTGACCGGCCTCGGCCCATTCGCGGTAGCGATGCGATCCCGAGCCGAAGTCGCGGCTGGCGTGCTCGGTCAGGTGATCGCGCGGCTTCCAGAAATGCGGCTCGATGCGGCAGGGATCGGCGACCGAGCCGATCAGCAGCGCAGTGAGATCGGCCACGCTCGAAAGGTCGAGCGCCAGATAGACCTCGCCGCCAGCCTGCAGCGGCGCATCGCCCGCGCAGGCCATCCATTCGGCGCGCGAGATCAGCGAGGCAATCGGCGCAACGCGCTGGTTCAGAAACAGGTTGCGGACCTTCGGCTCCTCGGCGGGCATCCTGATCGCCTTGCGGATCGCGGTGGCAAGGTCCTCGTAGTCGCGGAATTTGCCGAGCGCCGGATTCGACTTGTGCCATTGCGTCTCGTCGGCCAGCTCGCAATCCTCGTCGGCGGCGTAGAGATGGCAAACGATGGCGGGATCGACGCCGCTGACTCCGTCGTCGATCAGCTTCGACATGATGTGGTCGGGGTCGTTGCTCTGCGTCGAGATCGTGATGAACAGCGGCTCCTGCCGCGCGCCGAACGAGGTATCCAGCACATCGTACAGGTCGCGGTTCTTGGCCTGGGCCAGTTCGTCGTAGATCACGAGGCTCGGCAAATAGCCGTGCTTGGTGCCTGCCTCGGCGCTGATCGCGCGATAGACCGAGCCGGTGCGCCGCGCGATCATGGTCTTGGTCGAGGGCACCAGTTCGATTTCGCTGAGCAGCTCGGGCTCCAGCGCGACCATCTGGCGGGCGAACTTGTAAACGATGGCGGCCTGATCGCGGTCGTTGGCGGCGGAATAGATTTCGCCGTGCACCACGGCCTCCGGGCCGACCAGATGCGCCAGCACGATGGCGGCGATCAGCGCGGTCTTGCCGTTCTTGCGCGCCATCGACAGGATCGCGCGCCGCACCACGCGACGGTCGCCGATATAGGGCTCGTAAATGTCGCGGATGAAGTGCTTCTGAAACGCCTCCAGCTTGAATCGGTTGCCTGCGCCTGTGCCGCTCGGAATCGTCAGCTGTTCGATGAACTTGATGACGGCTGTGGCCCGACGCCTGCCTTCAGGTGTGCGTCTAACCGGCGAGGAGTCCGGCAAACTTGCTCTGCGAGTTGTCGCCGCCTGGGCCGACGCTGATGCGGGTCCGACCGGCTGGGCTGAGACCGAACTCGGCGGCGAACCGCACCATGTCGCCCGCGTGCTTTCGCGCGATGGCCGACAGCGGGTTAACCGCGGCGTCCCCGTATTTGGTCTTGATGATCAGGCCGCTCATGATCGGGTCGTTCGCTTCCATCTTCGCGAGCGCCTCGGCGGCCTTGCGCCACTGGCCGTAGGAGTAGCAATAGGCCGCGAGCAGCGGGATATCGATCTTGCTCAAGAGCCCGAGCCGGTGCAGCTCGGTGGCGACGATCCACCACTCGTCGGCGGCGTAGCCGGTGACGAAGGTAGGCGGATCGGGCACATCGACCGTCAGTTCGGGCTGCGGTTCGTCGCCGTTGATCTTTTGCTTGCCCGGATTGCCGCGCAGCAGCTTCAGCTGCGTCGGGATCGGTCGCTGACCGGCCTTCATTGCGAGTTTCCTTTCAGGTGTTCGGCGTGGCGTGGCGCGAAGCCCTCGGCAACGCTGACGGTCGGCAACTGATCGAGCGCGGCCTCGGCGGCTTGCGCCCGCAGCGGGAATGCCATGCCGGTCTTTTCCAGCACGGCGGCTTGCCCGGTGAAGTTTTGCCAGCGCTCGACCGCGACATCGACATAAGGCGGATACAGCTCGATGGCGCGGCACAGCCGCCCAGTGGTTTCGGCGGCAATGATCGTGGTGCCCGAGCCGACGAACGGGTCGTAGACCAGCTCGCCCGCGAGCGAATTGTTTTCGATGGGCCGCTTCATGCATTCGAGCGGCTTCTGCGCCGAGTGCCCGGTCTCCAGCCGCTGCGACTTGGCGATCTCCCACAGCGTCGATTGCGTGCGGTCGCCATTGTAGCGCCCGCGCTTGCCCTTGCGCACCGCGTACCAGCAGCACTCGTGCTGCCAGTGATAATCGCCGCGCCCGATGGCGAAGTTCGACTTCGCCCAGATGATCTGCGCGCGGATGTCGAAGTTCACCGCCAGCAGGCTCTCGTAGACCGATGGCGAAAACAGCCCCGCATTCCACACGTAGGCAACGTCGCCGGGGAACAGCGTCCAGGCGGCACGCCAGTCGCTCTTGTCGTCGTTCTCGACCTTGCCGACCGCGAGCCCGCCAACCAGCGTGCCGTTCTTGCGATGCACGCGATTGCGCCAGTCGGGATCGTAATCGACGCCATAGGGTGGATCGGTCACCATCAGCAGCGGCGTGCCGCCGTCGAGCGCGAGCGCAACCGTTGCCGGATCGGTGGCATCGCCGCAGACGATGCGATGGTCGCCGCAAACCCACACGTCGCCGGTTTGCGTGATCGCGTTGTCGGGATCGGGCGGCTCGGGCAGGTCGTCGGGATCGGTGTGGCCCGGATTCCCCATCGCCTTGATCTCGCGCGCATCGAAGCCGGTCAGCAGCGCGTCGAAGCCCATCGCGCTCAGCTCCTTCAACTCGACGCGCAGCAGCGCGGAATCCCAGCCGCCGTTTTCGGTCAGCTTGTTATCGGCGATCAGATAGGCGCGCTTCTGTTCGTCGCTCCAGCCGCGAGCGATCATCACCGGGACCTCAACTAGGCCGATCCGCTGCGCAGCCAGCACTCTCCCATGCCCAGCGATGATCAACCCGGCCTCATCGACCAGCACCGGAACGGTCCAGCCCCATTCGCGGATCGAGGCCGCGATCTGGCCGATTTGGGCCTCCGAATGGGTTCTCGCGTTGCGCGCGTTAGGGGCCAAGGCGGCCACCGGGCGGCGTTCGCCTGGGCGTTTCTGATATTCCGAAGGTTCCTATGCAGACGCATAGATCGAAGCCCGAATGGGCGGCAACCTATTGATCGTGTTGTAGAATATCATGCCAAGGGCCTGTGTCAGGTTCCGATGGCCTGCGCAAAAAGGGAATAATCGTCTACCTGCGTGAGCAACAGCATCGCTGTGAAGCGCTGCTCTTCGCAACTTCATGGCTCTGAATCGACTGGCTGTTCCCGGCCACGGGAGCGATGTGTGTCGGCAACGGCAGGGGCAATTCCGCCGCGCCGCAACTACGGGTTCACGATGTCAATTCGCTACATGATGCTGACGCCCAACAAGGGCAGCACCGAAATTCACCGCTACATGGAAAGCGAGCTGCTCGAAGTGTTCGGGCAAGCCGGTGTCGAGCAGATCAAGACCAACGGCTATTTCGTGCAGCCGCTGACGGGCCTTCGGATCGATATGGAGCGCGCCGCTCGCGAGCGCACCAGCCAGATCAAGAAGGTGATCGGCTAACAAACATTCCCTGCGACTCCAGCCCGGTGCTTCGGCTTCCGGGCTCGGGGCAGTGCGGGGCGCGATGGCGCGCTCGCACAAACAGGAGACTTCACAATGGCTACCAAGTCGAAGAAGACCGCTGCTAAGCGCACCGCTGCCGCCAAGGGCAAGGCCACTAAGGGCCGCGCTACCAAGGCCGCCAAGAAGCCCGCCAAGGCTGCCAAGGCGGCGAAGGGCAAGACCGCTGCCAAGGCGGGCGTACCGCGCGAAGGCACCAAGAAGGCCCAGCTGCTGGAAATGCTTTCCGGCAAGGGCTCGACCAATACCGATCTCTGCAAGGCGCTGGGCTGGCTCCCGCACACGCTGCGCGCCGCGATCAGCCGGATCGAGAACGTCGAGCATTCGCGCGTTGACGGCGTTACCAGCTACCGGCTCGGGGCATAAGCCCGATCCCAAGACTGACCTAACCAAGCGGCCCTTCGGGGCCGCTTTTTTTGTTCTTCGCGCGCCGATCAACATCCCTTGCAGATCGATGGCGGCGGCGGCGCTGCTGGCGGCAGCTCGTCAAACTGCGATGTCCTATCGGTAGCTCCAAAAGTGCGGCAGGCCACCGCCGAGGCCCAGCACGCCAGAGAGCCACGCCACGATGGCGATGAGGCAGAGCAGGCCGACGATGATTTGGCCGAACTTGTAGACGTTGGCGTCGATGCTCCAGCCCATGAATCCCCGGATCAGCCAGACGATGCAGTAGGCAACGAAGATGATGATCGCGAGATAGAGCAGCAGGTTCAGAAAGCTGATCAGGATGCTCATGGCCGACTCCTCTCGATGCACGCTTTGATCAGGCCGTCCCTGCGCTCGATGGCGTTGCCGACCTCGTGCAGCGTGAAGGCGAAGCCAGCGAGCACGATGATGTTAATCACCAGCAGCGCAAGCACGAACGGCGTGCCGCGCAGGTTCTCGATCACCTGTTGCGCCAGCTCTTTTGTGGTCACGTCTGGCCGTCCTCTCGATACGGGAAAATGATCTGCACCTCGTCGTCGGTCTTGATGCCGAGATCATCCATCAAGCCGGGGCTGATATCGGCGATGCGGCCCGTGCTCTCGTGCGGTCCCCAGTCGGCAGGAAAGGCTTTCATCGCGATGCCGCTGCGCACGGCGCGCACCAGCGCCTGCTCGTCCAGGAGCAAGGCCTGCGGCGTTTGCGCATAGTCCCATCGGCAGGCGACGTAATGCACGTGGGGATTCAACCGCCGCGCAAGCCCGCTTGTGCCTTTGGGCTGAGATGGCAGGAACAGCTGCGGTGCCTGATCGATGTCGCTGATGAACGCCAGCCCTTCATCGGGCGCAACGCCTTCATCAGTGGGGCCGCCGAAGCTGGAGACCTTGCCAGCGAGATCGACCGGAGTGCTCGGCGGCGCGGCCTCGATCTCGCCACCGCCGAGCAAGTCAGCGATGGCTGCGCAGATCGCGTGGAACTGCTGCTGATAGACCGCTGCATCCGCTGTGCTATCGACAAAGCAGGTCTCGATCAGGATCGCAGGCATCTCGGTGTTGTTCAGGAAAAAAAGATCGGTTTGCTTTTTCGCGCCGCGATTGAGGAATCCGCACCACGAGATCGCGGCAGATACCTGGGCGGCGAGATCGGGCTGCGTGATGTACAGCACCTCGGTGCCCATCGGCTTGGTTGTTTCGACATAGGCGTTGAAGTGGACGCTGACATCGAGATCGCGCTGCCGCGAATTGTGGAAGTCAACAATGCGGTTCAGGTTCTCGTTCTGGCTGGTGCTGACATCATCGTGGTACGTCACGATCGCGACATCTCTGGCGCGCAGCTCATCCGCAACATGCTCGACCACGCGGCGCGCTTCCTCGACTTCATCGAGCACGCCGCTCGCGCCGCGCACGTATTTGCCGTGACCTGACGAGATGACGATGCGATCATAGCGCATGGCGTTGACCCATGAAAAAACCGGCCTCGTTCACTGAAGCCGGTTAAGCAGGGCGCAGATTCCGAGCCGCACCTGCGCGCGTGAAGAGATCACCCGGAAACTGAAAAATCAATTCCCTGCAGTGGGGGGAAGATCCGTTTTGGATTGATCTGGGTTTCGTTGGTGAGAATTTGCCGAAAAATATTTTGCCGCAGGCGGGCTCGGGCCTCGGCATAGGACATGCCGCGACCTTGCTGCTTGGCTTCGAGCCGCCACGCGCGATAGGCCGAATTGAACCATGACAGCTCGCCAGCGGCTTGCGCCTGCGCGATCCGCTCCTCGATGAAGGCGACCGCCGAACGCGCACGCAGCAGCACCGTGTCATGCTCGGTCAGGGCGATGCCCATGTGCGCAGCGACGTTCTCGACCTTGCGCTGCGCGGTCTTGGCGTTGGCTACCAGGAGGCCTTGCTGACCATGCGCAAGGCTGGAATTGACCTCGCGGCAGATCAGCCGGGCTTCGGTTTTATCCTTCACCCAGAATGCAGCGGTGATCTGCAATGCAGGCCATCTGCGGCGCAAGGATTGCAGGCTGTGCAGCAGATCGCGGGATATCCCGACCAGCGCAGGGCCTGCAGGCAGCGCCGCGACGTAGACCGCGACGATGCCGTAGACCACCAGATATTCCCGCTCGGCAGCTCGGGGCAGCTTCAGCACCATCCTTGTTCCTCGCGTCGCACTATGCAGTTTGGGACGGCGGTATGCGGTTTGTGACAGCAGAGAATTTCACAATCAGAGCGTTCGATGCAACTTTATCCTTTTTCGGTTGATTGACGTGAATCAACGGAATTAACTCGCTTTGCCGCTGTTCTTCTTGCTCCACGCTCGCTCTGGTAAAGGGGCAAAGGGACATGCCCGTTTCCCTCCAGCAGAGAACATTCAACGACTTCGAGGCGCTGCACGAAATCCTGCAGAACGCCCGCTCAGAGATCGTGCAGATCGGTCGCGGCAGGATGACGGGCACGCTGGCGCATCTGTCAGTCGGCTCGACCTTCGGCATCTCGACCGGCTCATTCTCGACCGGCATCCGCTCGCGCGGTGTCGCAAGCGGGAATCGCTGGACCTTCGGCATGGTGCTGGAGACCGCTGGCCCAGCCTCGGCCTTACAACATCCGCTGGCAGCTGGCGATGTGGCGCTCATCGCTCCCGGCCATGATCGCTATACGAGCCTTCAGGGCAGGACCCGATATCTTGCGGCGTTCATCGAGCCGCAGGAGCTGCAGGCCTATCTCGCCACGCAGCCTGGCGCGCGGGAAGCGATGGAGCGGCCGACTGCCGTGCTGGCAGCCGACCCGGCTGCTGCAGCTGCCAACATCAAGGCGCTTTCGACGTTGATGGACACGCTCGTGGAGCGCGGACCAACGATGCCGGATGATGCTGCTGATTTTTACAAGCGCAACATTCTGGAGCTGTTGACTGAGCCGATACGCGATGCGTCGCGCTACCAAGGCAAAGAGCCGAGATCAGCAGTAATGCTGGTGGCCGAGGTTGATCGCTTCCTTGTCGATGCTGGCAACCGACCGATCCACATCTCCGAGCTGTGCGAGCGATTCAATGTTGGGTGGCGCAGGCTGCATCGCGCATTCCATGAAGTTCTCGGCATGCCGCCGATCACCTTTCTGCGCCAGAAACGTCTCGGTGATGTGCATTCGGTCCTGCTGCAGGGCGGGCCACTGATGATCAGGGATGTTGCCGTTGCGCATGGTTTTGTCGAGCTGGGCAGGTTCGCGCAAGAATACCGCAGGCTGTTCGGTGAGCTGCCATCCACCACCATACGCCGCGCCCGGGCGGTGCAGGCCAACTAGTGGCCTTTGGTTTTGTGGCTCGTCATCACCAACAGCTAGGGCCGCGTGTTCATAAACCGCGTTCTGCAAGCGCGACTCAGCTGTTGTCCGCTTTGCACCGAAAGCGACCGAATTGCTGCACAGCAGCGAAATGACGCTAAGTGCCATCAACGGAAATGAACGCACTCGTTCGATCACCTTGTCGGCCGTGGCGACGAGCGTTTCTTCGCGGTCGTGCCGTGCTTCGTGGTGTAGGTGCGCTCGGCGGTGGCTACGGCCTCGCCCGCATTAGCCGCTTTCACCGACCGCCGGCGCCTGTGGGGATCATGGGCCCATAGTAGGCGCCCCAGTGACCCCATACATCGCGGATCCCGTACCCGCTGAAATTGCCGTTCGGATTGCCATATTTTGGATGCAAGACGACTGACGGCGCGGCATCGCTATACATGGGATGGGTCCGGACGTTCGACCCGTGACGAACCGTGTGGGCAAATGCGCAGGTGATGGAGAGGGCGAACGCAGTGGCTAGTGCCATTGCCATAAGTTTCATAGTTGTCTCCTTTGTTATTTAGATAAGAGACAACCGCACCATCACCAATAAAACCTTTGTTAGCCGATGTGGTCGACAGTGCACCGC
This sequence comes from Bradyrhizobium sp. AZCC 2289, assembly GCF_036924615.1. NCBI lineage: Bacteria > Pseudomonadati > Pseudomonadota > Alphaproteobacteria > Hyphomicrobiales > Nitrobacteraceae > Bradyrhizobium > Bradyrhizobium sp. AZCC 2289. The sequence goes on from NZ_JAZHRY010000001.1 coordinate 4,998,246, forward strand.
GGTTCCAAGCGGAGCGGACCGCGCGGCGTTGTCCGGTTGCACAGTTGGGGGACGGGCCGGAGAGCACACTTCTTTAGTGAGGAGTTGGCTGCGTAGCTGGCTTCCAGTCGCGTGCGAGCTTCTGCGCTTCGTTTATCTGAGCTAGGGTCATCCTCCGTTCGGCCATCTCTAGAGTCTTGACCGCTCTTTGCTCACCCTGCGCCGCCGCCAGACTGAACCACATGTGGGCACGGATATAGTCCTGCAGCACGCCTCGCCCTTCGGCGTACATGACACCGAGATAGAGCTTGGCGACGGGGTGACCTTGCTCGGCAGCCCTCTGAAACCAGATCATCGCCTCACTATAGTCCAGCGGTACGCCCTTGCCGTTTGCGTATTGGTTCCCGAGTAGAAACCTGGCGATGGCGTCGCCTTGGTCTGCAGCCTTCCGAAACCACGCTACTGCCTCGCTATCGTCCTGCGTCACGCCTCGGCCGTAGAGATACAGGGTCCCGAGATTTGATTGGGCGAGGGCGTAGCCTTGCTCTGCAGCTTTCCGAAACCATAATGCTGCGGCAGCATTGTCCTGCTGCACGCCCTGGCCAGTCGCATACATTAACCCGAGATTGAACTGGGCAACGGCGTCGCCATCATTGGCCAGTGGACGAATAAGCCGCAGGGCCTTTTGGTAGTCGCCTCCGCTATGCGCCTCGACCGCATCCTCGAACGGGCCAGCGGCCACGGGCGCAGCAAAGGACAGCACTAGAACGATGGCCGTGAGCGTGTGCTTCGGCAACTTCGCTCTCATTAGCCACTATGACAACGGAACCCGCAGCGGGAAAGATCATCCCCCAGCGATATGCCTGCTATAGCGCCTGTGGCTCTTTGGTCGCAGTATTCATCATTTTTCTGGCAAATTCAATCCTGGCTGAATTCGCATAGTGAGTCCCGCCCTCTCCAGGCGTAAGATTTCTTGCACGCAGAAGCTTATTGGAAGGCGACGCACCTACGGCCCAATACTCCAGCTACGGGGCACAATATGACAGCGAGCATTGCACTGACCGCGGCGAAAAGCGGGCGCCCTATCTCAGCACATCGACTTAGACTTGGCGTTGCTGCAATCGTCTTGGCACCCGCGATCATGTTTTTTTCCCATAGTGCGTTGGCCGATGAAGGCGGCGTCAGCTTCTGGGTCCCCGGTTTCTTCGGAAGTTTGGCAGCCACGCCGGAGCAGCCGGGTTGGTCGCTGGCGACGATCTACTACCATACCTCCGTATCGGCTGGCGCCGACGTCGCGCGTGCACGTGAATTCACGCTCGGCAGGGTTCCGGGCAACGTTACAGTAAACGCAAATCTGAATTTGAGCGTCAACGCCACCGGAGATCTTGGATTTGTCATTCCGACCTATGTGTTCGCAACGCCGGTGCTCGGAGGCCAGGCGTCGGTTTCCCTTGTGAGTGCCTACGGTGTCGTAAGCACCACTCTGGCAGGCCAATTGGCGGGGAGCCTAACAGGACCGGGCGGCGGTAGCATCCCGTTCATGCGTTCCGAGAGCATCAACGATACGACGTGGGGTTTTGGCGATCTGGTCCCGCAATTCGCTTTGCGCTGGAATGCCGGCGTTCACAACTACATGACCTACATCACCGGCGACATACCTGTTGGAGCCTACCAATCCAACCGCTTGTCGAATTTAGGTATCGGGCACGGTGCGATCGACGCAGGCGGTGGCTACACTTATTTTAATCCGGCGACCGGCCATGAGTTCTCAGGTGTGCTTGGGTTTACCTATAATTTCAAAAATACTGCAACACAGTATCAGAATGGCGTCGACCTGCACTTCGATTGGGGCGCATCGCAATTCCTGACCAAGCAGGTTCAGGTGGGTCTGGTAGGGTATGCCTACAAAGACATCGGCTGCGACAGCGGCTCAGGCGATCGCGTCGGTTGCTTCCAATCGCAGGTGTTCGGCATCGGGCCGCAGTTTGGCTACGTCTTTCCCCTTAGCGAGACCCTTCAAGGTTACATCAATCTCAAGGGCTACGCAGAATTTGGCGCCTCGGATCGGCCCAAAGGCTGGAACACCTGGCTGACATTTGCAATCTCGCCCGCGGCGGCGCCTCCGCCAGCGCCGAGGCGGATGATTACGAAGTAGAAGCGGAGCGAACCGTCGCAAGCTCGACTTCCGCTCTGGGTCAAAACGCGAAATACTCAACCAGCGCAGATGTTTTCCGGACTTCCACCGGAAGCGGACATTGATCGTGGCGGTCGGCATGTCTCAAACGTGCCAACGGGGGAAGTGCGAGCTTTTTTGTTTTGGTCGTCGCCCAATTGCTACATAATGCTTGACGGGCGCCCCCACGGCTTGGGGGCGCCCGTCCGTACTTCAGCGTGCCTACTTGGCCATTGCCGCCCTCGCTGCCTCGATCTTCGCTTTGACAGCATCGAGATTGAAACTGGCGCCCCTTTGCATTGGCGGAAACTCGATCGCCGTCATCGCCAGCTTTTCCACCTGCTGCTGAACAAACACAAAACGCCAGAACTCGTATTTGAACCAGTCGAAGTATTGTTGCGCGCCGTATTTGGTCCCGCTATCTGGCCAGCCCGTGCGCTCGAAGGGATCGAGGCGAAGGTTAATCAGGTAAGGCACGTCAGGCTTGGTTTTTTCACCCAGCCAGCCTCCAGGCTGGTCGATGAAACGATACTTGTAGTCGTCAATGCGCACGGCACCAAGCTCGCTTTCGCCGAAGTACCAGATTTCGTGCCGATTCGACGGTCCCTTGCCGGTGATCATGTCCATCTGGTTGTAGCCGTCCAGATGACATTTGTAGGTCGTGTCGCCGATCTGCTTGCCCTTCTTTAGCTCCTCGACAATGTTCGGGTTCCCGGCCGCCGCAAGGAAGGTCGGAAACCAGTCCAACCCGGAGATGATGCCGTTCTCCACCTTGCCCGCCGGCACCTTGCCCGGCCAGCGGATCATCGCCGGCGCACGGAAGCCGCCTTCGAAGACGGTGCCCTTGCTCTGCGCGAATGGCGTCTGTCCGCCGTCAGGCCAGGTGAAGACCTCGGTGCCGTTGTCGGTGGTGAAGACGACGATGGTGTTGTCGTCGACACCCATGTCCTTCAACTTCTGCATCACGATACCGACGTCATCGTCGAGCTGCGCCATGCCGGCTTCATGGATGCTCCAGCCGTTCTTGGAGTTGCGTAGCGCCTCGTATTTGGGCGACAGATGCGTGACGATGTGCATGCGGGTCGGATTGAGCCACAGGAAGAACGGCTTGTTGTCGGCCTTGGCCTTCTCGATGAACTTCAAGGCGAAGTCGCGGATTTCGTCGTCCACGGTTTCCATCCGCTTGGGATAGAGCGTGCCCGCGTCCTCGATCCTCTGCTTGCCGACCTTGCCCCAGCGTGGATCCACGGTGGCGTCGTCGACATTGGTCGCATACGAATGAACCATGTTGCGCGGACCGACGGTGTTCAGCAACTCCTGAGGATAGGCGGGATGCGCCGGATCTTCCATCGCATCGAGGTGATACAGGTAGCCGAAGAACTCGTCGAAGCCGTGCACCGTCGGCAGAAACTCGTTTTTGTCGCCAAGGTGGTTCTTGCCGAACTGACCAGTGGCGTAGCCCATTCCATTCAGTGCGGTAGCGATGGTTACGGCCTGCGCGGGTATGCCTGTGGGGGCACCGGCCTGGCCGACAGTGGTCATACCAGTGCGGATCGGCAGCTCGCCGGTGATGAAGTTGGCGCGACCCGCCGTGCAACTCGCCTCAGCGTAGTAATCGGTGAACAGCATGCCTTCGGCGGCGAGCTTGTCGAGGTTGGGCGTCCGGCCGGCCATCATGCCACGATGGTAAGCCCCGATATTCCAGATGCCGATGTCGTCACCCATGATGACGACGATGTTGGGCCGCTGACCGGGCGGCGTAGGCGCCGGCGTTGCTGCAGGTTGCTGCGCTTGTGCGGGGCTCGTCAATCCGACGGCCGAGAGCGCGGAAGCGGCGACGAGAGAACTGCCACTCAACAAGAGATCGCGGCGTTTCAATCCTCCGCCGATTGGTCCCGTGCTCATCTCAGGCTTTTCCGGAATCCTATCGTTACTCATGACGTGATCCTCTTCCTGGTGATGCACCTGAAGCCGACATGGCTTGCTGAGGTGTCGATCGGCTCCGCATGACGCGCGGCCGGACGATAGCGGCGGCAGTAGTTGGGAGCGCAAAGATGCGAGCCGCCTTTAAGCACCTTGCGTGGAATCCTGAGGTTCGGCTGACAAGAGTCGTAGCTCGCGCCCTCGGGCCCGCCACGAGGATTTTGCGGGATGCAGCAGGCTTTCGGGGCGTCGGCTTCGTGCTTCTGCGAATACCAATCGGCCGTCCATTCCCAGACATTGCCGATCATGTCGTGCAGGCCGTAACCGTTGGCCGGGAATGCGGTGACGGGCGAGGTGCGTTCGAAGCCATCAGCCGCGAGATTCTGGTGCGGGAAATTACCCTGCCAGGTGTTCGCCATATGCCTGCCGCCGGGAAATTGCTCGTCACCCCAGGCGAATTCCGCGCCGTCCAGTCCGCCGCGTGCGGCGAATTCCCATTCGGCCTCGGTCGGCAATTCCTTGCCGGCCCATTTGGCATAGGCTTCGACGTCCCGGTAGGCGACGTGGACGACCGGGTGGTCGTCGAGCCCGCTGATGTTGCTGCGCGGACCATAGGGACGGCGCCAGTTGGCGCCGAATTTGAACGTCCACCATTGCCCCCAGTTGCGCAGGTCTACAGCTCGCCTGGGCGGCGTGAAGACCAGCGAGCCGGCCTTGAGCATGTGCGGCAGAGCGCCCGGATAGTCCTTCGCATCAGGTGTAATTTCAGCGAAAGTGAGGTAGCCAGTCGCGTTCACAAATTTGCGGAATTGGCGGTTGGTGACCGGCGTGCGATCCATCCAGAATCCGTCCACGATGACGCGATGGACCGGCGCTTCCTCCGGATAATGCCGATCCGAACCCATGCGAAACGTGCCGCCCGGCACATACAGCATCCCCTCACCTGCTGGATGCTCGAACGATTGTCCTGAGTCAGACGACGTATCAGCCAGATTCATGACGATCTCCGGGCCCGTACATCAGCGGCGAACGTTGCTTCATTCGTGACACTGCCCGAAGAGCTGTTTCGCTCGATATACTTTTTCGGTAGTGGGTCCTTTGACGGATGGTGAGGCGTACAGAAACGGAGCGGCATACCTCCGGGTTGATCCAGATCAAAGGATGTCCGAGTTGGGTCAAAAGCGACCGACTAGAGCCAGTGGCAAGTCCGCTCATGTCCGTTACGCCGTTGAAAGCGGAAGTAAATTCAGAGCATTAGCAGGACTCCCATAGGCCATTGCGGGTTGATGGCGCTGGCTGAGATGTGATTACAAGCTCCGAAACCGATTCAGCGCTCTGATCCGGGCGAGACTTTCGATCCGAGGCATTGCCATGTCACGCGCGTGCAGCGCGCGCCCGAATGCCTTGGGTGCTCGATCTCGTGGACCGCGAGCCGTTGCTTGTGCAGGGCTTCCATCTGCTGCCGCTCGTGCTCGATATCATCAGGCGTAGCGATGTACAGAAACAGCGAAGCCATCTCCAGCAGCTCGACTGTTTTGCTGCCACTCATCAGAACACCGGCACGCGGCAGCTGCGCAGGCCTCGCGCAATGATATCGCAGCCCTGATCATGCCGCTCGCGCCACGTATCGGCATAGCCACCGCGCTTTGCTGCGATCCACCCGGCATCGCGGTCCAGCGAATGCGCCAGCGCCACGCCGTTGACGGCGCGCAGCAGCGGCACCAGCGCGCGAAGATATTCCGCTGGCCAGCAGATCGCCGCTTCCATGCGCTGCACTTCGCGGCTCGACGGCAATAGCCGGATGCGGTTCTGCAGCTGCTGCGTCCGCTCCAGCTCGCCCTGCGCTTGCTGGGCGAGGAGATCGTCCCACTCGTAGCAGTAGGCTGGCCATGCCGCCCAGGAGCTGCCGCCGCCCATCGGCAGCAGGGCTAGCGTGCGCATCGCTTCGGTGAGCCGCCGGCCGACATGCGGGCCTGACCACGTTGCGGGGGTTTCGTCCAGCAGCTCCAGCTGCAGCTCGCCTTCGGTGATCCTGATCGCTGCTTGCCGCATTGCATCCTCCCTCGGTTCCATCTGCTCCAGTCGCGCTCCAGTGGCCGGGGCACGCTGAGCGCTCCTTTGCTCCAGTCATCACCCACCCCCTACACCCCCTTTAGGGGGTGGGTGACTGGAGCACTGGAGCAGCGTGCTTGCTCCAGTGGTTGCTCCGGTCGTGCTCCAGTCATTTTAACTGGAGCAAAGGTCGGGTTCCTCGTCAGGAACCTCGACAAACTTCCGCTGCCGCCGCTTCTCATCCTGCCGCTCCACGATCATCAAGTTCCCGGCTCCGATCCAGACCTTCAGCAGCCCGATGATCTTCGCCCGATCCGCCTTGTCGGCGGTCGACAGCTTCAAGGCCTTGGCGACCGGCACGCCGACCCAATCGGTCGCCCGAGCGTTCTCGCGCCACGATCCGGCTTTGATGGCGAGCGCCACCTTGTCGAAGTCGGTGCCGGTGACGCCAGAGAGCGGATCGGGCCATTGCCAGCGCATCACCACGCCGACGCTGTCGCCGCCTGCAGGGCCGTTGTCGAGCCAGACGCTGGCGATCCGAAACCAATCCGAGACCGAGACAGGCGGCGCGAGGTTGGCTTTGTCGTTGAACGCGCGGAAAAACAGCCGGTGGTTCTCGATACCAGCGGCGGTGCCTTCCTCTTCGCTCATCTGGTTGACGGCGCGAGCGACACGGCAGGCATCTGTCAAGGCCTTCGCGCCGCGCCCCGAGTCCGATGTCACCTCGCTGCCTGCGGGCGCTTTGCGCGTATGATGCACGAGATGCACCGCGCAATTGCCCAGCTCGGCGACGCGGCTCCATTCCTTCGCCACGCTATCGATAGCGGAATTGTCGTTCTCGGGCACTTCATGACAGCTGACGAAAGGATCGATCACCAGCACATCGATGCCCAGCTCCTTGATCTGCTGCACCAGCGCATCGATCACGGGATGCAGGATCACGATGCCGGTGGCGCGCAGCCGCGCGATGACCAAGGACTGATCGCGGCCCGAGTTGACGAACAGCCGGTCGCTGATGTCGTCGGCATTGAGATGATACTGCTTCGCCGCCGCCTGTATCTTGCGGCTGGTTTCTTCTTGCGGGTCTTCGAGATTCCAGACCCAGACTTTGAGCTTGCGCGCAGGAAGCACGCCGAGCAGATCGCGGCCGGAGACCATCGCCAAGGCCTCGGCGGCGATCAGGGATGACTTGCCGACGCCACCGGGCGCAATGGTGAGGCTCAGAAATCGGCGCACCAGCAACCGCCCATAGAGCCAGTCGCGCAGCGGAATATTTTGCGGCTCGATCCAGACATAGGCCGAGGCGGTGATCTTGGGTCTTGTTGTCGCTTCCTCTTCTGCGCGCGAGCGGCGGCGGCGCGCATCATCGAAGGGCACGACTTCGGCAGGCTCGGCGAGCGGCCTGAAATTTTCGGACGGCCCGTCGTCGTCAAAGTCTGCCACAGCGCTTGCTCCATTCGTCGGCAGCATCATCGCCCTCGGCTATCGGCTCGTAAGCGAGCGCCTGCTTGCCTGCCGCGAGCCAACGCGACTTGCAGGAGAGCGCAGCCTTCGCGCCTGGGCGCTGCAGTTTGCCGCCGATCAGCTTCAGCCTGTCATGGTCAGCCCAGATGATCAGCTTGTCGATCTCGGCGAGGATTGGAAAGGTTTGCATCAAGGCGGTCGAGCCGAGCGCCCACGCCGGCCTGCGATCCATCGCGATCACAGCGAGCGCGGTCTCCAGCCCCTCGGCGATATTCAGCTTGCGGCCATCGATCTGCTGCAGCTTCATCGCCGCGCCCGAGACGGTGCCGAGCATCATCGGCTTTTCCCCGCTCAGCTGATCGACAACCGCGCCGACGATGGAGGATGGTGCGCCTTGCTCGTCGCGCGTGATCGCGCTCCTGATGTTGTCCAGCTCGGCCCCGTGCTGCAGCGCGAGGCTCAGCAGCACCGCGCCATCGCGCGCTATCGCCTCGACCACTTCGCCGCTCTTGCCGCCGTTGATGAAGACCTCGCCGAGCCGACCAACTGGTCAGGCGAGCTGCTGCTGTACCTGCAGGAATATGACAGCACGGCCGCTGCGGCGCTGACCCACGATGAGATGGGCAAGGCCGCCCGCGATCTCGTCCCCGACGATGTCGGCAAGGTGTTCGCTGGCGCTTTCCAGATCACGCGCAACCGCAGGGGGAACCTTGCGATCACCCGGAGGGCCGCATGAACACCGCCAGTCAACAGCTGCCTGCTGTTCTCTCCGACGCGATGACGACGCTCGACCGCGCGCTGCAGAACAAGACCGATCCCGCCATGATCGAGCGGCTCTATGATCTGATCGATAGCATCCAGATGCGCGAGGCCGAGAAGCGCTTCAATGTGGATTTTGTCGCCGCCCAGGCGGACATGGGGCCGGTCACCGCGGACGCCACCAACCCGCAGACGCGATCCAAATACGCGACCTATGCGCAGCTCGACCGCGCCATCCGGCCGATCTACACGTCGCACGGCTTCGCGGTGACCTTCACCGAAGAGCAGAGCTATGACCTGACCATGCGGCGCATCGTCGGCTTCCTCGCGCATCGCGACGGCTTCATCCGCCGCTATCAGATCGACGTGCCGCGCGAGATCAAGGGCCTGCGCGGCGGCGATGCGATGACGCCGATGCATATGGTCGGCTCAGGCATGACCTACGGCAAGCGCTATTGCCTGATCGCGATGTGGAATCTCGCGGTCGATGAGGACAACGATGGCAACGCGCCGCGCCAACCCTATCGGCCGGCTCCTGCGCCGCGCTCGATGGAAGAGCTGACCGATCCGCATACAGGCGAGGTCGTGGATCACGTCGAGCCCTTCAAGCTGGAGATGCACGAGGGGCAGACGTGGGCCGACTTCATCGAGCCGTTGCAGCGCTACGTCAACCACTGCAGGACCATCGGCGAGTGGGACGAATGGATGATGCTGAACGGCGAGCTGCTGGTGAAGCTGAAGGAAACCAAGCCGCAGCTATTCCGCCTGTTCGAGAAGAATACCGAAGCCAAGCATGAGGAGCTGGCAAAATGAGGTGGATGCTCACGCCTGTCGGTCTTGAGCCGTTCGACGCCGAGGCGCGCGAATTTCATCGCGGCCTGAGCAGCGGAGAGCCGTTCGCCGCACAGGTGATCGAGATCGAGGCGCTGCATGACCGGGATATGGTCGAGCACCGCCGCATCATGGCGACCGTCAACGATCTGGCGATGCGCGCGGCATTGAAGGCGTTGACGCAGGCTGGAATTACCAAGGCCAAGATTGCTAACGCGAAGCGGGTGCTGGGGCAAAAATGAAAAAAGGACCGCACCACACACTCACGGTGCAGCCGAGGCATCGCGCTAGCTTCGGGGAGCGGCTCATCCTCGAAGCAGCCTCGGCGCTGCTCTGGCCGCTGCAGCCCGATGACCGCATGACGGTGCTGATCAATCTGCTCGCCAAGTCGCGATAAATTCCATTTTGCGCGACTGGCTCAAGGGCCAGATCGTCGCGGTCGAGACCGGCATCCTGTCGTTCGACGCTGTCTTCCTGCCCTTCATGCTCACCCATGATGGTCGCACCGTCTCTGGCCGAGGCGGCGCGCTGTTCAATGTCGGCGATCCCGAGCGCGTCGAGTTCTTCGCCGAGGGCCGCCCAGCGACTCACGACGAGATCGTGGCGTCGATCAGCAGCGGCATGCCGACGCTGCGCGAGATGGCCGAGCGCGACGGGCCTGATGCGGTCGCCGAACTGGGCCGTATGTACGACAAGGCGATGGAGCTGATGCCATGATCAGATCGCGGATCAACAGGCCGGATTGCGAGCGGGCGTATTCATTTACGACATGCGTCTGCGGCGATCCGACCTGCGGACTGCATCTGATCCCGGCACGCGAGGACGGCACGCCGATCTGCGAGGTGGTGATCGGGCGCGAGCAACTGCGCGATGTGCTGGCGCTGATCCACGACGAGGGGCTGGACCTGCCATGAGCCGCGAGCGCACGCACGAGCTGAAGATATACGCCAACGCTCAGCATCGGACGGCGCGGCCCGGTGAGCTGGTGCTGCATCTATGGTTCATTGGCGAGCATGTGATGCAGCTCGACTTGGACATTGCTCGGCATCGGCGGGATGTTGCCTATGTCGATCTGATCGACTGCGTGAAGCATACCACGCAGCGCCTGTACCCTTTGAGAGGAGGCGATGATGCGGATGAGCGAGAACGAAAACAAGGCGGTGAACGAGCTGCAGGAGGAGATCATGGACGAGCTGCGCAGCGAGCCAGCCGCCGTTCAGGTCAAGGTCGCGTTCGCGGTCCTCGCGACCGTGCTCGGGATCGCCGCGAAACGTGATCCTGATGAGCTGAAGCGCGCGGCGGTCGAGCTGCATCAGCTGATGAACGCAATGCGGTGAAGTGGAAGGAAGCGCAAGGTCGGCCTGGGGCACGAGAACGCGCGCACGAAAGGAAGGGAGCGCAAAGTGCTGGAGATGGACGACACACAAAAGGGGCCGCGTCGCATGCTCAGGATCGAGCAGGTGCTGGAGCTGGTGCCGGTCGGCCGAACGACGCTGATGCGAATGATCGAGCGCAAGGAGTTTCCGAGCGGCCATTTCATCAGCCCGAATAAGCGCGTCTGGTACGAAGACGAGATCGAGCTATGGCAGGGAAGCCTGCCCGCCGAGAGCCGCCGCAAGAAGGCCGCGCGCCGCGCCAAAGCCGGCCAGATGAAGTAGAATAGATGAAGTAGAATAAGAGTGGCGAATTCCGGTCGGCGCTAGGGCGTGTACTCATAAATCGAGGTTCGTGAGCGAGCTCGACGCATGTCCGCTATCCGGCATATTGCAGACTCAAACCGGACATCGCCTCAGGTCCGAAAAGTGCCAATATGCGACATCGCCTCGACGGGCAAAGTCCAACGAATTGCTTCACGCTCCGATTGTGCCGCTGTTGCTCGTTGCTCCAAATGCCTTTGATTATACGCCAACAGCCAGGACGGTCTGTCGCCTTGCTCTCATCGCGAAGCACGAGCAGACCTCGCAGCGTCGGCGCGTAGCATGAACTGAAAGACGGCGCCCTCGGGTTTGTTCGGCGCAACCCACAACCGGCCATCATGGGCCTCGATGATTGAACGGCAGATCGCCAGACCCATCCCCATGCCGCCCGATTTTGTCGTGAACAGTGGATCGAATATCCGCTCGAGTTCCGGCGCGCCGATTCCTGTTCCGGTGTCCGCCACCGATACGATGACGCCTCCGTCATCATGGGGCTCGGACTTCACGCGCAGGACCCGCGTCCCCTCCTTGGCCGCCATCGCATCGATCGCGTTCGTGATTAAATTGAGAAGCACTTGCTGCAACTGGACTCGATCTCCCCTGACCGGCGGTAGCGGGGCACTCGGCGCGGCTTCGACCAGGATCTGGTGCCTCTGAAGATCGCCGCGCGTCAAGCTGAGGGCTTCCTCGATAAGTCCATTGATGTCGAGCGAAGTTCTGTTTCGGGCCTCTTTCTTGAAGTTCGCCCGAATGCTTTCGATCACCGCTCCCGCGCGATGGCCGTCAGCGACGATCTGCTGCAAAGCTACCTTCGCTTCATCGAGATCAGGCGTCGCGCGACCAAGCCAGCGCAAGGCGGCGTCGGCATGAGTTATCATCCCCGACAATGGCTGCTTGACCTCGTGCGCAATCGTGGCCGCGATTGCGTCCCCGGTCAGCAGCCGCGCCTCGCGCTCGCGGCGTTGCGCGAGGACCGCCCGGAGCAGCCGCGCATAAAGCGTCGTTATCTCGTACAGCAAGACAAACAGGACAAGACTGCCGGATAGGACCCCAAAGATCCGGCCGGTATACCAGGCAACGCTGAAACGGCCCGGATTGGGGAGTGAAATCAAACATAACTCTATCGCATACGCGCACATCACCACCATCAGCCACAGATCGAGCACTGAACGTCGCCGCGTCCAGAGCACAACGATGGCAAGGACGCTCAACAGGGCCATGAATCCGCCGATATAAGGCGCGAGAGCCGAAAGATGGACCGTATCGAGCATGATGCGGAGCAATAGCTCGTGCCCCGCGGTGACAAGCAAAGCCGCTGCGCACACGATGGCCGCGGTCACAGCCACACTCAAAAGGATGGCCACATGCGCGGGGCCCCGCCACAACCGCTTGGTTGGATCGGCATCCTTCAGGAGGGCATAGGCGATTACGAAGACAGGGAAACCGGCGTGCCACAGGGTGTAGAGCCACACCGTGCTCTGGAGCCCGGCGCCAAGCAGGCCACCTGGCGCGAACACGCCCGGAAACGTCAGCATCCACGGGATGACGACGAACGCAGTGAAGAGATATCCACTCGCGATCACGAGGAGCGCACGCGAACGCAAGATGGAGAACTGGGCAAACAGCAGGACAGCGGTGATCGAATCGTTCACGACCATCGCCGTGGCATAAGCCGGGATGAAGGCGTCGATCCGCGCCAGTTGAACCCTCGCGAGGGGCCCTGCCGTGATGAAAAATACGACAAGCAAAACCAGCACAACGCCAAGCGCGAGCCGCTTTTGCGCTGGGCTCGGCGACAGGTGCGAGAGGATAAAGTGCTGTTCCTCTGGGGCGGCGGCCGTGTTCACCATCGGGGCGACTCCTCGCAGCGGCTGGAGCGCGCGGCACGAAGCTCACCGCTTCGCCAGCCTCGCCACGGGCTGACTCATGTTCGCCGCCATGGGGGGCCGGCGGACGACGAACAAGGAAACGTCCCGACCTCTGAAAGGTTGAACTGGCAACGTTTCCCGCGGCGGTGCATGTGATCCCACCAGCGAAAGAACACTTTTTCGGTCCGTCGTTCCGGCTTTCTCCGGTCCGATTTGGATACCCAGCGTGACCTCAGTGTATCTCGGTTGGGCGTGGAAATCGATGTCTGGTTGGGGTCAAAAGCGCCGTTTTGACCTTCTGCCGATGACTTCCGGTCTCCCCCTATCAACAGACATTCTCTTAGTCCGTCGTCATGTCTCAAAGGTGCCGATAGTGTTGCAAAGTCTTTTTGCAGCACTGGCACAAATTCTCCAAGCTGTGGGCGGGGCGACCGGATAATAATGTGAGGGGCTACTTCATCCTGTGACGAACTCGCAGGCGACTTCGGTGGCGCGCTTGAGGACACATCGATCGGCGATCGTCGCTTGTTTCGCCTTTTTGCGAGAAATTAGTCGCAAGGCATTTTGGGACTTTTGCAACACTATCTGCCAGAAGCGGACTTGCGGCCGGCGTCAGCTATCGGCGCAAAGCTGACCCCTGAGCATTATTGCTCGAGATCCCCCCTTTAGTCGTTGCATCCCCTAGCTCATCAGTCGATGTGGGCGCAGGCCAACTAGGCGTTCGTACCTCCATCAACAGTCAGGTTCGCACCAGTGATGTAAGACGCCTCGGGGCTTGCGACGAACGCCACCAGCGCCGCGACTTCGTCCACGCTGCCGTACCGGTTGAGCGCCGTAACGGCCTTCTGCGGAACCGCCCATTCGCCCGCGGCCGGATTGAGTTCGGTGTCGATCGGGCCCGGCTGGACGTTGTTGACGGTGATGCCGCGGTCTCCGACCTCGCGCGATAGCCCTTGCGTGAACATCCGAATCGCGCCCTTGGTAGCGGAGTAAGACACGAGCCCCGGAACCATCATGCGCTCGCCAACGCTGGAGCCGATCATGACGATGCGGCCACCGTCATTCATGTGCTTCAAGGCCGCCTGCGTCGTGACGAAGACGCCGCGGACATTGAGATCGATCACCTGGTCCAGCTCCTCCAGCGTCGTCTCTTCGAACTTCTTCGGGATCGCCGTGCCGGCATTGTTCACGAGCACGTCGAGCTTGCCGAGCGCGCTAACCGTCTTCTCGACGGCCGCCCTCACGGCCGCGGCGTCGGTGGCATCGGCCTGGATCGCGATGGCCTTGCCGCCGGCGGCTTCGATTGATTTGACAACCGAAGCCGCGGCGTCAGCGCCCTTGCTGTAGGTGATTGCCACCCTGGCGCCATCGGCGGCGAGGCGTTTGGCGATGGCGGCGCCGATGCCGCGCGAAGCGCCGGTGACGAGTGCCGTTTTGCCTTCAAGTTTCCTGGACATGGGATTCTCCTGTTTCGAGTTGGGATTTGATGCGGCGCGCGTTCCGAGCTTCGAGCCGCCATCGACGTGAACGGTGTCGCCTGTGATCCAGCGGCAAGGCGACCGCTGAGCCGGCAATCAACTTGATAAGAGCGCGTCGTCTCATACGGCCCTCGGAGCTTAGGGCCACACCGAACACATTGTTTGAAAAATACCACATTTGTTACGGCACCGCAGCGCCATCGGAGAGCGGATGACGACCGATATGGGTCACACTGAGAAGAACTCAGTACGAGCATATGTTTTCCGCTTTGCCCCCGAACTCGGACATTGCTCGACGCAGTCGGCATGTTTCAAACGTGCCAACAAGCGACATCGATCACGGATGGCAGCTCAGTCAGCTGGGATCGTAAACTGAAAGAGGGGGCCCCCCCCCGCGGCTCGCACGGGATCGCCCACAGCCGTCCGCCGTGGGCTTCGACGATCGAGCGGCAGATCGATAGGCCCACACCCATGCCCTCGGGCTTGGTCGTGTAGAAGGCTCGATCAGGCGCGAGAGGCTCTCCGCGCTCAACCGCCATCTTGGACGCCGGACGCGGGGCCTTGACCCACGTTTGCAAAGAATGAATTGGAGCGGCCCGGAATCCGAGGGTGGAGTACTCCCGGGACGAACTGTAACCCTGAAAGCGTTGCGCGCTATCAATTGAGCATCCAAGGCGGCCGCCGAAATCGCTCGGAAATCCAATCCACGAAGCTCCGCGTCTTTCCTGCCGTGAAACGGACCGAGGGGCGTATGATCTGGATCGCGCCTTCTCCTTCGACTGTCCAATCGGTCAGGATCGACACAAGTTGGCCTTCCGCACGCTCGGACGCGGCCAGCCAATCAGAGCACATGACGATGCCTGCTCCGGATATTGCCGCGGTGACGAGGCTTTGAGCATCGTCTGTGCTCAACGGTCCACTGACCATGACGGACGAAATGCGTTTCCCTTTCCTGAAGCGCCACTCGGGATGGCTGGCCAGCCGCGTGAAGCTCAAGCAGGCGTGATTGGCGAGATCGTCTGGCGTCACTGGAGTCCCGCGGGCAGCCAGATACGAGGGCGCGGCGCAAATCAGCCGTTGGTGGCCCGCGATTCGTTTTGCCACTAGCCGACTGTCACGCAATTCGCCAAGGCGGATGGCAACATCAAAACCCTCCGCGACAATATCGACATAGCGATCGGCGTATTCCGCTTCTATCGCCACCTCGGGATGCGCAGCGAGAAACTCAGGTAGCATCGGCGCTATCCATAGACGCCCAAAGGCGGCGGGCAGCGCCAATCGCAATTTTCCTGTGACCGATCCGCTTGTGCCGGTTGCTTCAGCCTCGGCTTCCTTCATCGCGGCTGTTGCCGCTCTCATTCGCTCGTAAAAACGCAGGCCGGCGCCGGTCGGATTCACATGCCGGGTTGATCGCTCCAACAAACGTGCTCCCAGGCTGGTCTCGAGCGCACTTATTCGCCTGGAGATGATTGACGCGTCGCGCCCCACAACCCGCGCGGCTGCCGTGAAACTTCCCATCTCCACGACCGCCAGGAAGGCAGCAATCTCGTCCATTCTGGTGCCGTCCATTGATGCTCTCAACGCAAGAATATGGTTCGTATAATCCATGTTATCACAGGCTTTGCAGGAATATATCGGACTCAGGATGACCCGCTGCCAGCTTTAGCGGCAGCCCCGTTTTGAGGAAGACCTAGCCGATGACCAATCTCCGCCGCTCGATTGTCCTGAAGAATCGCCCGAAAGGGTTGCCCGCGCTTCAGGACTTCCTCCTGGAAACCGACGCCGTGCCCGAACCCGGCGCGGGCGAGGTGCTGACGCGCACGCTTTGGCTGTCGCTCGATCCCGGGATGCGAGTCCGGTTGAACGAAACAAAGACATATGCGGCACGGGCCGAAATCGGCGCTCCGATGCCGGGGGAGACGGTCGGACAGGTCATCGCATCCAGAAACCCGCGCTTCTCCCCGGGGCAAGTCGTGGTCGGCGGGCGGGGTTGGCAGAGCCATATCGTCACATCAGGCAATGCGCTGGTGGTATTGCCGCCTGGTGTGCCGCCTTCGACTTATCTGGGGGTGCTGGGAATGCCCGGTACGACGGCCTATTCGGGCATGAAGGATATTGGTCAACCAAAGCCAGGCGAGACGGTTGTGGTTTCTGCTGCCTCTGGCGCCGTGGGGTCGGTCGCTGGCCAGCTTGCCAAGAGAGCAGGCGCGCGCGCCATTGGAATCGCGGGAGGCGCTGACAAATGCAGGTTTGTCTGCGAGCAACTGGGGTTCGACGATTGTATCGACCACCGCGCTGTCGATGACCTGCCGGCTGCATTGAAGCGGGCATGTCCCGACGGAATCGACGTTTACTTTGAGAATGTTGGCGGCGACGTTCAACTGGCGGTGTTTCCCCTGATGAATACTTTCGGTCGCATGATCATGTGCGGCATGGCGGCCGAGTACAGCGATACGGTACCCCGACCAGGTCCAAACCTCGGCTCGACATTTCTTAAACGGCTTCGGATCCAGGGATTCATCTGCGGCGACCATCCTGAATATTATGCGGAATGGCGCGCTTTGGCGGCCCCATGGATCGCCGAAGGTAGTCTGCGCTATCGCGAAGACATCGTGGATGGTTTGGAAAATGCGAACGAGGCGTTCATCGCAATGCTAACTGGCCGCAACTTCGGGAAGACATTAGTTCGCGTCGCAGAGCCTGAAGCAGCCTGAACAAATTGGCGATCGGAGCCTTTGAGACAGAGTTGGCAGGCCAGAAGGAACATTGCAGCCATAATTTTTTGGTCGAGTTTGCGCTTGTGCAACAATGCATCTGTCGGAGTCATTTCATTGGTTGACCTCTCCTTGAAAGCATCACAATGCGCTCCGATACGTCCTTGGGACGAATGCGGCATTCGCAACCGGCTTACGGAGCTGTGATCCGCATTTCTCATGCGATCGGTCGGCCCATCGCCCATTACCTGATAGGCAATGCTAACGTCGTCGCTTGGTGGGTAGCAGATCTCGGTAATTGGAAATCGGTCATTGCGCCAACCTCGGAACCGATCCCATCGTCGCCGCCGGAATATCCGAGATCAACCCCCGCACTCGCTCACCCGATTGTTCGCTTTGATGTCTCTTATGGGTCATTCGCGTCGTTTTTGATATATCTGCGCCATGTCCGCTATCCGGCCCATCTCGGACCTGCAATTCGGCGTTGCGAACACCGAGATAGGCGTGATTCAAGCTCCCGAACCAGGGCCTCGAATCATGAGATACGAACTCACAGACTTTGAGTGGACTGCCATCAGGCCGTTCCTTCCGAACAAGCCGCGCGGCGTGCCGAGGGTCAACGACCGACGTATCCTCAACGAGGGCGCGCCGACTTAATTCGAAGTAAGATAAAGCCAGATCGCTCCAGCCATCTCCAAGGCTGGATAGGGGCCTATTTGGGGCCTGAGCCGATCAGCTCAGGCCTTCCTTTTTCCCAAGCTATTGAAAATCCCACCCTTTTTATTCTCGCAAAGCTCTGGACAACAGGCCCACACGACTTCGCCGTCCGCATCAGCACCGTTCGTCAAAGGCGCATCCGCGTCCACCGCATCCCACCGCGCGTTTCGTGACGATCGCGAGCCGCCCCTCTTGTCGGGTGAGACGGGCGGAGTCAAATCACTGATTTGCCCGACGGGACAAGAGGAATATTTTCGCAAGTCGGGCTTGACAACAATTCGCTGATTTGCCCGTCGGGTAGTATTCGTACATCATGCTCAAACCCTCCGTCATGCCGGAGGCTGCGCCAGGTCTGGGCGGAATCCGCCGATCAGAGCCAACCGAGCGGCGGATTACGCCGGAGCCTGTCATCGGGCCGCGCCTTGCGCGGACCCGTTGGGCTCCAATCCGCCCTACGAGCTACGAGCTACATGCTGATCGTCATCGTCTGCATGGTATTCATGTATCTCTGGCCCGGCATGACACTATGGCTGCCGACTTATCCTTAGGGCAATTGACGCTCTGATGGATCGCATCAGGAAGGAATGACGCGGCAATGCGTCATGTCATATTGACGCAACCTTCATGATATCCAGGGTTCCGCGATAGGTCATGTCGACGGCGACGTAGAGAATGACGATTAGTCCGGCGTAAGAAATCCAGCGATGATCTTGCAGAAGGCGCGCAATGAACGAAGCGGCCGCACCCATCATTGCAACCGAAAGTATCAGGCCGAAAATCAGAACCACTGGATGCTCGCGTGCCGCCCCTGCGACGGCCAAGACGTTGTCGAGCGACATGGAAACGTCAGCCACGATGATCTGCGAGGTCGCTTGGACGAGCGTTTTCCGGGGCCTGCCTTCGGGATTTGTTCCTGCAACTGCTCCGGCAGCCTCCATCGCTTTGATCGGCTCTGCAGAGGAGGCGCGCAGCTCTCGCCACATTTTCCAGCATACCCACAACAACAGAATCCCGCCCGCGAACAGGAGGCCGACGATCTGCAGAATTTGCGTCGCCAACCCGGCGAACAGAGTGCGCAGCATCGTCGCGGCGACGATGCCGATCAGAATCGCCTTGCCTCGTTGCGCCTCAGGCAGGCCCGCGGCAGCAAGGCCGATGACAATGGCGTTGTCGCCAGCGAGCACAAGGTCGATCAGAACGACCTGTAAAAGTGCGGTCAGGGCATCTGTGCCGAGAAATTCAAACACCGGTCACGCCCCCTTCTTGCCGGGAGAATGGCCCCTCATTCGACGCGAGGTTTTTGCAATGCGTAGGTGCGTAATAGGGTTCACCGATACGTGCCGGAAATCCCGCGCCGCAATATCAAAACGGGGCCACTCCAACTTAACTCCAGTCCGACATCGCAGCCTGCTGGCTGCCAGAGGGGCCCGGCCTGGTGACTGTCTCCTATGGCGGCGTATCCGGATGTTGTTCGACCGGTTGTTCGAAAAAAAGCGCCACTTGATCCGGTTCGCTAAAAATCGCCGCTGCGCAACCCATCATGGCGAATGCGCCGGCAATATTCCATACCGTTAGATTATCCGAATTTCCGTGAACGTGGATTGAGCGGGCCACGATGGCGGCGATCGCTGCTTCCGCGAAAAGCAGAATGCTGAGCGCAGGCAGGACAAGTCCGGGCTCCAGCACGCGGATCATCAAGAATGCGGGGACCGCAATCAGCACGCTCAACAGCGCCAGTATGCCGAAGGGTTCCAGCCAAGGAGCCTTTCGCGTTATCCAGTTTGCATAAGGAGCAACCATTTTGTTTCCCTTGGCCAAAGGTCACAGCGGCAGCAGCGTTATTAAGATGCCTCTCCCACATCAATATTCGATCGCCGCCCCTACAGCCCGCAAAATTTGTGACCGAGGTTCGGTTTCTGGGGTCCGGCGCTTGATCCCACAGATACATCCCACAGATACGCGGCCAGGGCATCCTTTGCCGCTCACGACCGGTGGTCGGCCGTGGCGCGATCATTCCATTTGGCCGGCCTATCGGACTGCTGGCGTGGCCGGCAGCTATATCGCGCGGCCGGCGTACGTCGCTACAACTTGTCACGTCCAGCAACACGCCAAGTGTCCCCTTCGAGTTGCGTTAGCTGTCGGGCAGCGAGAACACAGTGAGCTGGCCACCCAGCGCTGTGTAATCGTGCAAGCCGGCATAGCCTCCGACGGCACCCAATCCAGCGGTGGGCTCCGTCAAGCCGGCAGCCAGGCCAATGCCGGCCCAACCGCCCACTCCGGACAGAACGGCAATGTACTGCTTCCCGTTATGCTCGTAAGTCGTCATGTTTCCGATGATGCCGGAAGGTGTTTTGAACTTGAAGAGTTCCTTGCCGGTCTTGGCATCGGCAGCCTTAAGGTAACCCTCGAGCGTTCCGTAGAACACAACGTTGCCGGCGGTTGCTAACGCACCCGACCAAACCGAGAATTGCTCTTTCGTCGACCAGACGATCTTGCCGGTGCGGGCGTCCCAGGCAATGAAGTTGCCCATGTGGCTCTCGCCAGGAGGCGGGTACATCGACAAGGTTGCCCCAACATAAGGCTGCCCAGCCGTGTAGTTCACCTTGAACGGCTCGTAATCCATGCAGACGTGGTTGGTCGGCACGTAGAACAGGCCAGTACCAGGTGAGAATGCGGCAGGCTGTTGATCCTTGGTTCCAAGCGCAGCCGGGCAGATCCCCTTCACATTGGCGTCCTCTCGCCGGGTAGAGTACTTCGGGTCGACGATGGGACGACCATAGGTCTGCGAGGCTTTATCCATATCGAGCTTGGTGGCCCAGTTGACCGCTGGATCGTACTTTTCAGCGACGATGAGCTCGCCGTTGGTTCGATCGAGTGTGTAAGCGAAGCCATTTCGATCGAAGTGAACGACGAGCTTCCGCGGCGTCCCGCCGATGGTCTGGTCGACCAGGATCATTTCATTGACGCCGTCGTAGTCCCATTCGTCGTGTGGCGTCATCTGGTACACCCATCTTGCGATTCCGGTATCGACATCACGTGCGAAGATTGTCATCGACCATTTGTTGTCGCCCGGCCGTTGGCTCGGATTCCAGGTTCCGGGATTGGCGGAGCCGTAATAGACCAGGTTGAGTTCGGGATCGTAGGAGTACCATCCCCAAGTCGTAGACCCGCCAATCTTCCACTGGTCGCCTTGCCAGGTCTTGAGGCTCGAGTCACCGCCGACCGGCTTGCCGAGTTCCGTTGTCTTCTGCGGATCAATCAGCATTTCATTGTCCGGACCGACCGAATATGCGCGCCATGCCTGCTTGCCGGTTTTCATGTCGTATGCCGTCATCGAACCGCGAACCGCAAACTCGCCACCGGAGATGCCGACGAAGACCTTGTCCTTGATCACCATTGGAGCCGAAGTTCCGGTCTCGCCCTTCGACGGATCGCCGTTCTTGGCTGACCAGAACACCTTGCCGGTCTTGGCATCGAGAGCGACCAGCGTCGTGTCAGCTTGATGCAGGAAGACCTTGCCGTCGCCGTAGGCCAAGCCACGATTGACTGTATCGCAGCACATGACGGGGATCACATTGGGATCCTGCTTGGGATCGTATTTCCAAAGGATCTTGCCGTCGTTATTCAGATCAAGAGCAAAGACGGGATTCGGAAACGGGCCGTGGACATACATGACATTGCCGATCACTAATGGGCCGCCTTCGTGTCCGCGCAGAACGCCGGTCGAAAACGTCCAGGTCACCTGCAACTTGGCGGCATTCTCCGAGGTGATCTGATTGAGCTGCGAATAGCGATGGTTCGCGTAGTTACCCGTCGGCATCACCCAGTCTTTCGGGTTTTGCGACATCTTGATCAGTTCCTCGTTCGCATTGGCCGCACCCGCGGCAAGCACGGCGGCAGCGCTGAAGCAGATTTTTGGAAAGGAATGGCGCATCAGAGTTCTCCCTGTTGCACTTGTCGCACAGCAACTGGTGCAGACGTCGCCGCTCCTGCAACGCGCTGACGTCCGGTGGTGCTGACATCATTTCGGTCAACTCTACTGCTGCCTTTGGTGCTTCGACAGTTGCACGTTTGTCGCGCGACGATTTCACGCAAATTGCTGCTCGAGAGTGTCTATCCTGTCGATATCGGCCTCCGCTTGGTCGGTAGGGCCGATCTGAGCCGTGAGCGCCAAAGGAGCCGCTTGCTCGACAGTTGCGGCCACGGATCACTGTTCTCGCTCACCGGCGAGACAGAGCAGCACGTAGCACGTAGGACGGATTGGAGCACGACGGGTCCGCGACGAGGCGCGGCCCGGTGGGCTTAATCCGCCGATCAGAGCCAGCCGAGCGGCGGATTACGCCTTCCGCCCTACGCGCTTCAATCGTCGAGAGCCGGCTGTGGGTTGTCAAAAGCTGCATTTGAGGAAGGTCCGCTTCTGGCGCCAACAACGGCCATTAAGAATGCTTCCATTGCCGGATGCGTCGTTATTGACAGATCAGTCCACAATAGCTAATCACGGCCATGGCCAGGCCAAGAGAATTTGACCGCGATGCAGCCGTGCAACGGGCGATGTCCGTTTTCTGGCGAAAGGGTTATGCTGCAACTTCTACGGACGATCTGCTGCGTGCAATGAATATCGGCCGGCAGAGCCTGTACGACACGTTCGGCGACAAACACCGCCTTTATCTGGAAGCGCTTGAGAGATATCAGCGAGAGCGCGTCGCGGAGAACATCAGGCGGCTGCGATCGACGGCTTCGCCGCTGGCCGGAATTGAGGCGCTTGTTATCGGCATCATTGCTTCAGATAAACCCACGCGCGAGAGGGGCTGCATGGGTGTCGGCTCTATCAGCGAATTCGGAAACACCGACCCCGACCTGGTAACACTGCGCGCCAAGAGCGGTGGCGCGCTGCACAAGGCTCTGATCGAGCAGCTGCGGCACGCGCAAGCGGCAAACGAAATCGGGGCGAATGTCGATATCGAGCGTGCCGCGCGCTTCGTGGAAACAACGATGTTCGGACTCCAGGTCGCAGCAAAGGCAGGAGCTTCTCTTCAAGCCCTTCGCGACACGGCCGCCTTTGCGATCGCAGGCTTGAGACATCGGTAGTCGCCCAGCAGCGCGGGCATCGGCCTGAACAATTCTGGACTCTTTAGTCAATAACGGAGAGTATGTATGTATAACGAACCTACGCTAATCGATAAAGTCGCGCTTGTTTTGGGGGGCTCCCGGGGTATTGGCGCGGCGATCGTGAGGCGACTTGCCGCGAACGGCGCGTCGGTCGCGCTGACCTACGCCAACTCGGCGGAGAAGGCGGCCAAAACCGCCCGCGCGGCGGAAGCTCATGGCCAGCCGGTGATCGCGATCAAAGCCGACAGCGCCGATCCCAGAGCCGTCATGGATGCGGTGGCACAGACGATCGCACGCTTCGGCCATCTGGACATTCTGGTCGTCAATGCCGGGATCTTGATACGCGGCACGGTGGACAAGTATGATCTTGCCGACTTCGATCGTATGGTGGCGACGAATGTGCGCGGCGTTTTCGTCGCGATCCAGGCATCGTCCCCCCACCTCAGGGAAGGCGGACGGATTATCACCATCGGCAGCAATACAGCCATTCGAACTGCATTCCCGGGAGCAAGTGTTTACTCAATGACGAAGGGCGCGGTTGCCTCGCTGGTGCGCGGCATCGCTATCGACCTCGCGCCGCGCGGGATTACCGTCAATAATGTCCAGCCCGGACCCACCGAAACAGACATGACAGCTGCTCACGCCGAGATGGTGAAGCCACTCGTGCCCCTCGGACGCCTGGGCAAGCCTGAAGAGATTGCGGGGCTGGTGGCCTATCTCGCAAGCCCCGAGGCCGGATTCATTACCGGCTCCAGCCAGACGATAGACGGTGGTTATGTCGCATGACGCACCCTGTCCAGGCCCGACGATCTCCGCGACGCTCGGATTCGATCGGGAAATAGCTACATCGAGTTACACGCGCGATCGAGCGTCGACGGCCGCTTCGCGCCAAGAGCGGTCGTTCCACAAATATTATGCGAACATGCACTGCGTTGGACTGGAGCGCGTGGTCGCCGCGAGTTTGATGCATCATTGCAACTGCAACGCAACGGACGCCGGAAGACAACGGGACAATGCCCGGGCGACCGCTACTTTCGCCGTAAGACACGGGCCCGCCGCCTAGAAGCGGCGGGTCTGTGTCTTGCCTTGTCAGTGCGCTCGTCCTGAGATCGCCCGGACTTCGCCCATCTGCCGTCCGCCAGCTTGGATAAGGGGCGTAGCCTTCTTCGTGCGCATGTCACGAAGTATGCTTAATGTGCCATCCCAAAGGTCGATCCGAGCCTTGATGCTGTTGCACGCTGCGTGCAGCGCCCGCTCGTCCTTCTGCGGCGAATCCGCAACCAATCCATCGAGCAGCTCCCGCCCCATTGGCCCGTGACTGTCACCATCGAGCTCAATGTGCCGCTCGATATAGTAGACAAAATGCCGCAAGGGATCGTTGGACTTCCTCGCACCAGGAAGGATCTTTCGCAGCCTGCTGAACATCTCCGGGATGATGTCCTCACGGCCGTAGAAGAACGCTGCCAACACTTCTTCCGTCGTTCCTGATTGGGCCAGCATCATCGTATGCGCGACAAAAGCTTGCACATGTGGCGGCACTTCGGTCTGCACCATAGCCGCTTCGATCGATGTACCGGCCCGTGCCAGTGAACGGAACGTGTCGAATTGGTGTGTGCTGGCGCCGACGTCCTCCATGGCGCGGAGGTATAAATCGAGGTGGCTGACATAAGAGCCGTCCGGATCGACATCCGTTTCCTCGCCGATAACGATGTCGTTGATCAGGCGCGCAGCTTTTGCGTTTCCTGCCGGGAACCACGGCACGTTTGTACACGTCAAGTCTTGCTGCAACCGCTTCAGGAGCGACATGAAATCCCAGACGGCGAAGACATGATCTTGCATGAACCGCCTCAGATCCTCGACAGAAGCGACTTCCGCGTAAACGGGATGATCCAGCAACTGCGAGCGAAGATTGGAGAGGCAGTAACGGTTCTGTTTCTGCATGTTAACCTCTATTTCAGCATGTTTGACCTTAGCTCCGGGTGGAAGTGTGAGCCCGGCTTCGGCGACCTATTCCGTTTGATTGGTGATGCAAGTGTTAGTGCGCGTCCATACCCATCAAAGGGCGTCGCAGGCACAAATTCCGGCGATCACTCATCAATGAGATGCAGAATAGCCGCGGCGACACGAGTTGCATCGCTGAACGTTACAGATCACCGCGACCTCCCAAAAAGAAACCGCCGCACTCATCACGCGCTAGTGAAGGGTTTAGACGAGTTCCTATCGTCTCGATCATGCTGTCTTATGTTCCATTTGCTTTCACGGCATCAACCGCAACACGGCTTGCAGTTTTCATCGGAGCTGCGGGGTGGAGGGTAAACAGGGTCCACTCGCCCCGACATGATTTGATAAGACGTGATCTCTGCTGTCCTCATTTTGGCCAATGAACCTCCGAGACTTTGCTGACCTCAGCGGAGGAGCAGGCAGCTGCCCGTTTGAGAGAAGCGCAGTCGCCAACCTACACTCCGTGTGGCGCCCACCGTTCCTATCGGCAGCCACGAGCCGAGTGTCGTTTGAGAAGTGGAGGCTCCCATGATCCCTGCCCCACCACATTTGCATTTCGAGGCGTGGAAAGAGCAGATCCGAAAGATGGGCGGGCGGTTCGACCCGCAGGTGGTCGACCCCAAAGCGTTTGCCGGCTGGGTGCGTCCCATTAGTGCCTACGGGCTCATTGCGGCTGAGGTCGGTTGCAATGCCTATGTGGTCGAGCGCACGCACCGGGATGTTCGCGTCGATGGCGCAGATCACTATGTCGTGCTCTTTCAACTCGCGGGCCGCTCAGCAATGACCCACAACGAAGAAGCCGTGCGCTTCGGTGTCGGCGATGTTGTACTCGTGGATGTGGGTCGGCCGACCACATTTTTTGCCGGCAACGCGGGCGAGTCCTGGAATACCATGGCTCTTCTTTTGCCGCGCCAGGCCCTAGTATCGCATCTCGGATTCGAGCCGCGGGGTGGGCTCTACCGGCGCAACGGAACGGTTGTCGGCCGCCTTCTCCTTGATTTGATCCGCAATGCCGGGGAAGAAGAAGTACCCCCCTCGCGTACTGAATGCTACATGCGGCTCGCGGTCCATGATCTTGTGGGCGCCCTTTTTGCGCCGAGTGATCCGGCGCCAGCGCGTCACTCGGACAAGCTGTTCATGCGCGTGCGTGGCGTCATCAAGGACGGCTTCGTCGATCCCGATCTCGATCCTTCCGAGGTGGCGACAAGAACGGGGATTTCATTGCGTTATCTCCAGAAACTGTTTACGGAGCGCGGCTCTACGTGCAGTGAATTCATCTATTCATTCCGTCTAGATTACGCCGCGCATCTTCTGCAGCGCCAATCCGCCCTTGGCGCAAGTCAGGCGCTCAGAGAGATTGCGTACGCATCGGGTTTTCACGATTACAGCCATTTCGCGAGAAGATTTCGTCAGCGTTTTGGTCACGCGCCAGGCGCACACTTTGCAGGCGAAAGCTGCGACCGTGATGGTGCATTGAATGCTTGTGGGTAGCCTCGTCACTGGCTCATCACGCTCCAAACCCCCTTGCGATCTAAGTTCGCCCCGATCGCGACGCCGGCCACCACGTTCGCGACGCCGTAGTGAGCGCCCGGGCGAATAGTCAATATCGATAGTCAATATCGGGCGGGATTGGCGACTATCAGCCCAAGCCAGAGCCGGCGCTGCCGTTGTACAGCCACTGTCGGGTCTCTTCGTCGGTCCATCCGGGAACCGCGAATCGCGGCGTAGGAGCGGTAACACGTTGGACCGGGCGTAAGTGACCCTCGCGCGGTTGGGAGCGATGCACCGGCGCGGCGTTGGCAGAAGCACACAAAGTGATCAAAAGGCCTACGGCCAGAACCGCTCGCATCGTATTTGCTCAGGTATCATCGATATCACGCCGATATGTGCGCACGCGCGGCCACCTCCCCAAGCTGAAACGACTTCACGATTAGTCAAATACCTTCGATACCGGGCTCGTGTGCCCCTCAAAACGCACGGATTAAAATTCAATTTAATGGTGTCGGCGGATTGCGAACCTACATCAGCATCACGCACATCGAGCAACGAATTGCGCAGAACATGAACGTCCACGCTCAAACAAAAAACCGACGCGATGACTTAATACCCGTGATTGTGGCTGTAATCGTCGCAGTCGTGGGTACGGCTGGTATCCTCAACGACTTGCGCCCAGGCAACGATTCGCAGGATAGCGACAAAGCGAGGATGATCACTTCCGCGGCGGTGTCGAGGGTCGGCGCAATCGAAATCCCTTCAGAGCCGCCCGCCGGCGGGCGCCAACGAGGAGTCTCGGCATGAAAAAGCTTTCCGTTCTTTGCATCGCCCTTTGCGTTGGCCTTTCAACCACCGCGGCGTTTGCCCGCGGCGGCATGGGAGGAGCGCACGGCATGGGATCGTCTCATATGTCCATGATGGGCGGCGCCTTCGGCACCACCGCTGCCGCGCCCGGCACCAACTCGTCGGGCACAGCGCTTTCCTCGGATGGCGGGGGCCGCCCCCTGCTTGATACCAAGCCCGCTATCGACCCTGAAGACGCGAATATCGACAAAATGATAAATTCGATCTGCCGGGGATGTTGATGCTTCTGGGCTGGCGCGTTGCCACTGACCTTAAGGAACGTCCAAATTGATTGAAGCAGTTGCGGCATTTCTAGCCCTGTTTAGCGCTGGTATCTTTGTAGCTCACGCGGTCGACGCTTACACCCAAGTGGCGAAGGTCAATGAAGCGGTGTGCAATCGAGAAAATCGCCAGTGCAGCTAAAGCCTCGGCTCCGTCACCTTGACCGTATGCCGATTGACCGCGCAGCGGCGACGCCGGCCACCACGTTCGCCACGTCATCATGAGCGCCCGGGCTATGGTCGATCGTTTCCTTGCCACCGCGTGACGTACGCCGCTCCAGCGAAGCGAGTTGATTTACCAACCGCGTTCGGCAGCAAAATGGTTTTCGAATTGAGCGTGGGCAGCAGGTCTACATAGAGTCGCGACCGGCGCAAACGAGGTCGAAAACCGGCGCGGTTTGAATGACGGCCGCGAGAATGGTGCGCGTTAGTGCACGTGCCTGGCCCTGGGTGTTGCCCGCGATCAATCCCAACGCAAAACATTGTGAGGCGACAGAACGCGCGGCGATCCTACCTAAGCAATGGCCCTACAGCGTCATTGCCCGGTCACCCACCTTGCCGCCGTGCTCGCTTGGCGTGACGTTGTAGCGGCCACCTAGCGCCGTCACTGCCCGAACCAAACCAAGCCGTCGATCTCATGGATGATCCCCAAGTTCACTATTTGCCGCTAACTCCGGGATTTTTTTCGATCCTGGTTTTTTTGGCATTGGCGCTGGTCATCCTGATCCAACTCCGTATCCTTAGATATGCCTATATGCGGCTCGGGGTAGGTCCGGGGGTCGCACTCCTTCTCCTATTCGGCTCATTGATCGGAAGCTACTTCAATCTTCCGATCACCGTGCTGCCCGGTCCGCCGGTCAGATCGGGGCAAATCGTCGACTTCTTCGGCATGCGCTATGTGGTGCCATTCGTGGTTTCGCCCAGCACCATTTTGGCTGTGAATGTCGGCGGTGCGGTGATTCCGACATTGATGTCCGCCTATCTCGTGCTTCGCTATCAGCTCTGGCCCAGGGCAGCGATCGCTGTCGCCGTAATCGCCTTCATTGTTCATTCCACGGCGACGCCAGTGGCCGGTATTGGCATTGCCGTGCCGGTCTTTGTGCCGGTCGTGGCCACGGCGATCCTTGCCCTCGTCCTCTCCCGCGAATATGCAGCGCCGCTGGCTTATATCGGCGGATCCATGGGAACGCTGATCGGCGCCGATATTCTCAATCTCGACAAGATCGGCAGCCTTGGCGCGCCGATCGCTTCCATCGGTGGCGCAGGGACATTTGACGGCATATTCCTGACCGGCATTTTGGCGGTGCTGCTCGCAGGCCTTGCCTCGCCATCGCGGCTGCGGCCGGCGTCGTAGGCGAACGGGGCGTGAAAAGGGCAGCTCAACGCAGACATAGGCGCGTTGCTCGATGCCCGTTGTATTGGGCGAGCCTTGGCCGCGCCGCGCGCACTGGCGATGACCGCTGCTCCAACGGTTACGAACTCTGACTACCCATGAACGGCCGCTTCGCGCCATGAGCGGCCATCGCGATTGTCTTTCCGCATCGCTGAGCCGCATCGTATGTAACTTCCGAAAGTGCATACGAAAGTTCGCTTCCCTTCGCCCGCTCCAGCTATTTCTCCGCAATAATGGGGCAGCGTCGCTCAGAATCGCGCCTTCGGGAAAGCTGATCGCTTGGCGGCGTTTTTGGCTCGGCTGTCGCCTCAGAGCAGATCGCAACTAATCATTCAAGAAGATCGACAGCGCCTGCTGCAATTGCCGATAGGCGCGTGCTCCGACTTTCTTGGCCAGATCGGTTTCGGCTTCGGCGACGCCCGACTGGAGTCGGGCAAGCAAATTCGTGCCCGCGTCCGTCAGGTGCAACACGTAGTAGCGTCGGTTGATCGCGGAGGCGGTGCGCCCCACCAGGCCCCGCTGCTCGAGGTGGTCCACCAGTCTCCCCAGACCCGCGCGTTCGATGGACAGGACCTGCGCGATGGCGAGCTGATTGACCCCGGGATTGGCATCGATGACGCATAGAACGGAGTATTGCGCAGGGCTGATGTCAAGCGCAGCCAATTTTCGGCTGACCTGCTTGAAGACCCACAATTGAGCCCGGCGGATTCGATAACCGAGCGACTGCGACAAGCTACCCAGGGCGACCGGCTTCACGCGTACCGACGTTCTCGGCTGCTGCTTTCGAGGCTTCGGTCTTGAAGGCTTCGCTTTGATGCCAATCCGGCGCAGCCGTTTGGCAGTCCCGGCCCGGGCGGGCGGGTTTTCCGGCTCCATCGCTAAACGACCTTCATGCAAGTCTGCTCCACCGAGCCGAAGTCCCGAGATTCGTTTCAGTCTATCGCAGCCACCTCCGATCGAAAAGCGAATGTGGCGTCGGGGTTTACGGTTGCCGGGATCGAGCCTCCGTCTCACGGGTCACTGCAAGACTTCGTTCGCGGCGCGACCCAACCGTCCAATAATCAGGCACCGATGTTGACAAGGCTACATGGCATTCGCTACGTTGATAGCCACCAGGTCAATGACCGCGAAGCGCTGCCGCCCCAAAAGAGCAGCTCGATGGGAGAGAACGTCCATGCCCTCCACGATCAGTGGGCGCTGCCCCGTGCAACATTTCGCGGCATTGTCGCGAAATGACCTCGATCGCGCACGCCCCTCCACCGCCATGCAGGAATCGAATTCGGTGCGACGTTGCAAGGCCGCGCGTCGAGGCCCTCAACCTGCGATGACATTTTCATTGATCCCGCCGACCGTCTTGCGAAAGGCGACTGCGGCATCGAGTGGTTACCGGTTCTGATCAAGCATAACGAAGTGAGGGAGGTGTCTATGAAGCGACTACTCTTGGCATCGACAATTGCAGCAAGCTGGGCGTCGCTCGGCGTGGCCGGCGCGCTGCCGGCATCGGGTGTAGCCCCGCGCGCGTCCTGCGCGGGTCTTACGGGACTCACGCTGCCGAACGCCCAGATCCTGAGCGCGACCCAAAAGTCGGGCTATTGCAACGTCATCGGCATCATCAACAAGCGGACCAGCACGCAGGATCCCGATCATTTCACCTACGGTATCGGCTTTGCACTCAACCTTCCCAACACCTGGCATGGCCGTTTCGAGATGATGGGCGGCGGCGGCACCGACGGCAGCCTGCGCAGTGATCCAACAGGCGCAGCCGGCGTCGAACTCGCCCAGGGCTGGGCCGTAGCAGCCGATGACGGCGGCCACGAAGACAGCCCGAACAGCCTGCTCGGTTCATATCAGGACGACGACGCCAATGCCGGAGGCTCGGCACATTTCGCAATCGACGCGCAGGCCCGCAGCGACTACGGCTACAACGGCATTGAAAAGACGGCGACGATTTCGAAGCAGATCATCGCCCAGTATTATGGCCTCGAGGCGGGTTTCTCCTACATCATGGGCTGCTCGAACGGCGGTCGCGATGCCATGGTCGCCTCGCAGAAATTCCCATTTTTGTTCGACGGCGTCATTTCACAGAACCCCGGCTTCAACCTGCCGCAAGCAGGCCTGGCTGAGGCCTGGAACGAGCAGGTGCTCGGTACTCTGGCAACCAGCAAGGACGCCAACGGGCAACCCTTTATTCCCGATACCTTTCCGCCCCAGGACCTCCAGGTCGCCTCCGCCGCTATCCTGAGTGCTTGCGATGCGCTGGACGGGTTGGTGGACGGCATCATCGACAACTACCATGCCTGCACCAACAAGAAGGTGTTCCCGGCGCTTGCAAACTACACCTGCGGGATTGGACCGCATGGCAGCACGCCCCATGGTGGCACCTGCCTGACCTCGGCCCAGGTCGGCGCGCTGAAGAAGATATACGCCGGACCGGTCAACTCGGATGGCGAACGGCTCTACTCAAACTGGTTTTGGGATGCCGGAATTTGGACGCCACCCACCGCCGGCGGTGCGGGCTGGGGCGCCTGGAATGTCGTCACGGCACCTGTCCCGGGTGTGAACACGGCTATCAATCTCACGCTGGGGGCGGGAGCATTGCCGATGATCTTCCAGACGCCTCCTGTTGTGACGCCGATCGGAGGACCTGCCGGGCAGGAAGCCTATGTGTTCCACTTCAATTTCGACACCGACGCGCCGAACATCTTCACCGAGACCAAGGCCTACCCCGAAAGCTCGATGGACTTCATGGCCGCGGTGTCGACCGATCTCAGCCCATTCAAGCGCCATGGCGGCAAGCTGATCATTTCCTCCTCTGTGAATGACGGCTCTTCTCGGGAGCTGCCATCGCTCGCTGGTATCGGAAAATGAACCGGCGCATGAATGGCGACGCCAGCGATTTCGCCAGGCTCTTCATGGTGCCCAATATGGCTCACTGCGGCGGCGGCGCAGCCACCGACAGCTTTGCCGAGAACGAACTCAACGCCATCACGGCCTGGGTCGAAAATGGCGTCGCGCCCAAGCGCATCGTGGCGGCTAACAGGAACACCAGCTCGCCGTACCCACCTGGCGGACTGTTTGATCCGCAGGTCGCAAGGAATTTTCCGACCGGAGGAACCCGTCCGCTGTGTCCCTACCCGCAAATTGCGGCCTATCAGGGCGCCGGGCTGACGAATGACGCCGCAAACTTTGCCTGCATCGATCCCCAAATCAAGCCGGACGGGGATGATAACGACGACGAACATCATCGCGGGCCGGAAGGGCGTTAGGCGTTCTCTCAGCCAACCGGAACGACTTTGGCCAAATGCTGCGTGCAGCTCCGCTGCCCGCAGCATCGCTTTTTGCATAAGCCGCCCTTGCCGGCAAACGGATGCACGTGCGCGCGGTCTTTAAGCAATAGCTTGATCAGCCGCAATTCCAGCTCGGCCCGATCGGCGTCCGCGTCCAGCAAGGGCCAAAGCTGCCGCCATTGTAGCGACCGCCGTAAAAGCCAGGCCGGCCGAAATAGTGCCAGTCGCCATCGTACCCGTAATAACTTGGGACTGGATCGATATACCAAGGGCGCCGGTTGTGGCGCGCCATGCGCGAAACCGAAGCTCTCTGGGCGTAAGCTGGAAGGCTGTTATTCGGTGGCTGATGATATCCCGGCAGGAAGCCGTAGCCGTGCCAGCGTGGCGTCGGCCGGCTATGAGCCGGCGCAGCCGGCGCGACGACCGGCAGCAGTGATAGGACGATAGCAATCGACAAAAACACGAAGCGCGACATAAGCACACCATAGACGGCCGGCTGTTGGGAGGCGATTCAAATCTAAGTGCACAGCCCAACTGCTTCCGGTTCGCTTGCGAAACGACCGTTTTGCGCCGGAAGCAGCCCAAAACACACTCGCAGCCTCCGGGTAACCTCTTGCCTCAAATCAGGGTCGTCCGGTGCGTGGTCGCAGCCATCCTATGATTACGTCATGCGGCGTTCGGTGGCTGCGCGGCAGGCTGTGTCGTTGGATCGCGGCTTTTGCAAAAGCCAGTGCCTGCTGGCCCGATTGTCGTTGCTCGCGCGCAAGTGCCATCCACTCGCGAATAATGGCACGTCGTGCCTTCGGCTTGGCCATCTGGATTCCCTTTCGAGGCTATTCCGATCATCGAACGGCGCGCTACGCCGCCTTTTGGACCGGATAGTCCTGCGATCGTCGCGCCAAAGGCGCGCAACCGCATTCATGCACGGCGCCGCGCACGATCACGAAGCCGCGTTTCGCCACAGAGGCGCGAAGGCTTTCGTTCGCCGTTGGTTTCTGTGCGTCAACCCAAACAACCAGCACAGCGCGAGGGCTGAGGAAATTCATCAACCAGTCCATCGTCGTCTCGAGCGAGCGAAGCGTGCGTCGCCGCCAATCCACAAGCGCAACGTCGTACTGACCGGTTGGACGGCCGCAATTGCCCGCCGCAGCCGCCAGCAAATATCCACGCCGGTGCAACTCCAGCATCAATTCCATGCTCTTCGAGCCGGCTACCACGACGCGCTGGCGCGTCGAGCAACCCGCGAGCGCGATCATCGGATCAATAATTCTGTCGCCAGTGGTGACCTGAGGGGAAGACATAACTCACCTGCTTTCGTTCGTTCTCGCCCGTCAGGCGCGGACCGGGGGCCTTGTGGAGATCGAATCGTTTGCGAAGCGGCAAGGCTTCCGTGCTGCCGATTACTCCGTTTCGCAGGTCTGCAGACGGCGTGTCATGCGAGATGGCTTGACTCACATGGGCTAATATCTTCCGGGCGAGATTTGATTTCGAGAGCGCTGCAATCTCGGTTTTATATGAGCCGCATAAGGTCGCCATGAGCATAGCCTTCGCCACAGCCACTCCCTGCTTCGGAGGGATATCTGCGACTGGGCTGCACTATTCCGCTTTTAGAAAAGGACAAGGCGAATCCCCTCGAATTCAAACACTCTCGCGGTCATCTTCCAGGCAAGCATTCATCGACCGTGGGGCGTGTCTCCGACGAACGGCCCGGCGTCCCGATTGCGCATTTGACGTATTCGCGTCGTCCTGCGCGTGGGATTTCCGGCAATTCGCCCATGAGGCATTTCGCGCTGCTTGGAGGCCAAGATGCCGATCTATTGTGCATATATCGTTGGGCTACACGACCGAACCATTGGCGTGGTTCAACTGGACTGTGTTGATGATGAGTCCGCCATCAAATCCGCCAGCCGGCTCGTCGACAGCCATGACGTGGAGCTTTGGCAGACGGATAGGCCTGTAGCCAGGTTCGACGCCCGGTCCAAACAGATGTGCAAAAAATAGCGGCGGACGACGAACTCACAAGCGTGGCGATGCTGCGCTCGCCGCACGGGATATCGACTTGGGCAGTGCGGAAGCGCCCTTAGCCGCGATCGTCCTTTTCGCAGTTCGGCGGCGATTTCCCGCTGGCTGGCCGCTTTGGGCCACAGGCAGACGTCAAGCTTCTGCACAGGTCGCGAGGGCTCACACGGCCTATCCGCGTTTCTCCACAATCTGCATTGGTCAGCAAAACTGACCGATAGAATATCCGGTTAGTCGGACTTGATGAGTGAAAAAAATCAGCGCAGGGTCAGCTGGTGATGATCTGGCTGAGGATCGCGTAAAATATGACTGCCACATCGATGAGCCGAATAGTCGTGCCGTCTCTCGCGCTTGTTGCAGCATGTGGTGCAGCCCTTGTCTTCGGCATCACGGACATACGGCGCGAGCCACCGCTTGAAACGAGCGCGGCAACCGCGGCGCCTACGGTTTCGTCACCTGCATCGAGCGCTCGAGATGAGAGCTCGGCGGCGCTCGCAACAGCGCAAGCTGACGCAAACGCCGTGGCAGCTGAACTTGCCGTTTCGCCATCCCCGCCGGTCAGCGACGGGTCTGTGCCCGTCTTCGACATTGCCCGCATTGAGCGAACGGGCGACGCAGTCATCGCTGGCAGGGCAGCGCCAGGCGCGATTGTGGAACTGTTGCGAAACGGCGAGCGCCTTGATGGAGCGACCGCAGATCAATCTGGACAATTCGTTATGATCCCTCCCCGCCTGCCTCTTGGGGAATACGAGCTGACGTTGAGGTCCAGATCGCCTGACGGCACCATGGCAACATCCAAACAAGGCGTGGCGGTCGCGTTAGCCGAGACAGAGTCCAGTTCCGGCGTGAACCGATCGCGCGCTGAGGTGCCGTTGAATGTTCCAGAGACGGCGGCGACCAATCGATTATCACTGGATCGCGTCACCAGGTCGTCTCAAGCGCGCCCGCTCTCGCCACCTCCTCTGCGTATTGCGAAGCGGCAGGACGTTGCTATTTCAGAGCTGCCGCGCGCAACTGCTGCCGCCCGTCTGTCAGATGGAGGCTCATCGTCCCCCGTGGTCGAGCCCAAGATTACGACCACGGTCGTATCTCGTGGCGACAGCCTGTGGCGCATCAGCCGTGTCACCTACGGCGTGGGTACGCGATACGCGGTCGTTTACAAAGCAAACCGAGACCGGATTCGAGATCCAAATCGTATATATCCCGGCCAGATCTTTGTCCTTCCCTTGAAAGCGCGCTGAAACGCGGCAACCCGGTGTCGCAACGCGGGCCCACCGCCCTAACGGTGTACGCAAAGGCCGGTTCTGGCACTCCGCACTCATCGCGACTACGGCGAACGTCCACTTTTCGCCAAAGCGGTCATCGCCGCGAGGTCGGCTTTTTGACCGTGTCCCCGAATTAACGCATGATATCATTGCCGACTTAACGCGAGGAACCATCCATGCCCAATTGCATCGTTGTCGTTCAGTTCGATTTACCAAAGCGCACGGAGGAGCAGGCGGTGAAAGGAGGCACTTCGACCGCGCCGATCTATCGCGGCCTTGCCAGGAGAGGTTTGATCCGAAAGGACTACCTGAATGGGGAAAATGGCAGCGGCGGTGTTTATCTCTGGGACAGCCGGGAATCGGCGCAAGCCTGGTTTACAGAGGAGCGCGTGGCGGAATTGACCAAACGCTTTGGGGTCCGGCCTCGCCTCACCTGGTACGACACATACGTGACGGTCGACAATTTGAAGGGCGAGACCCGCGTCAATGGCAACGCGATTGAGGTAGCGGCCTGACCATACCGATCGCGGCGCGGCCAACGCGCGGCGCGATACAATCGGTTTGAAGCCGCCGAACGGCGGAGCTTTGAACCTGCCGCAATGTCCGAAAGCCTGAGACATAAGGAACTGCTCCGATGCCGATTATCGATTCCCAGGTCCACGCCTATGAGGCCAACACGCCGAAGCGGCCCTGGCACAGCGTGCCGAACTGGCCCGCTCACGTCACGGGCGACGAGATGGTAGCGGCGATGGACAAGGTCGGTGTCGACGGCGCGATCTTCATCTCCGCCTTCTCCATGTACCAATACGACGCCAGCTATGCCGTCGAAGTGCAACGAGCCCATCCCGGCCGCCTCGCGATCGTCAAGCCGGTCGACCCGGACGATCCCGCGGTGGCCGATGTCATCGCCGACTGGAAGAATACGCCGGGCACGGTCGGAATCCGCATCATGATGACGAAGGAGGCCAAGCGCGATCCGAACCATCCGGGCCTCGACCGGATCGCACGCGCGGCCGTTCGCCACGACTTTCCGGTCAACATGTTGTGCTGGGGCAATCTGGAAGCGGGCGCTTCGATCATCCATCGCCATCCCGATACGCGATTCATCCTCGACCATCTCTGCATCCTGCAGCCGCGCACACCTCCCGCGCCGCCCGAGCCTTGGGCCGACCTTCCGAAGGTGCTGGAACTCGCGAGGCGCCCGAACGCCGTGATCAAGGTCAGCGGCGCCTGCACGCTGTCCCGGGAGCCGTATCCGTATCCAGACATTTGGGATCCGCTTGCTCGGATATTCGATGCCTGGGGTTTCGATCGCTGCTTGTGGGGCACGGACTGGACGCGCGCTTTCGCAGTCGTCAGCTACGAGCAGGCCGTTGAACCGTTCCGCAAGACTGACCGCCTGAGCGACACCGAGCGCGCAATGCTGATGGGCGGAGCCTGCGCCAAGGCTTATGGCTGGTCGCCGAAGAAAGGCTAGTGCCGGCTGATGGAGGGCGCCTGCGCCATGCCGGATGCAGGCACCGCCACGGCGCTAGTCGATCGAAATATTCGCCTCGTGCGCGACCTTGATCCAGCGCTCGGTTTCCAGACGCATCATGTCTCCGAATTGCCGCGGCGTCATGGCTTCGGCTTCGGCGCCCTCATTGCTGAGAAACGTGCCGAATTCGGGTGAGGTCAGCATCTTGCCGATCTCCGCGTTGAGCGCGTTGACGACATCTCCGGACATCCCGGCCGGGCCGGCAATGCCCCACCAGGACCCCAGATCGACGCCTGATAGCCCCGACTCCTCGAGCGTCGGCACATCCGGCAGCAGCGCCGTTCGCTTGGCGCTTGTCACCGCAAGGGCTTTGGCCTGGCCGCTTCGGACGAGCTCCAGCGCCTGCGGCAGACTTGATACAAAGATGTCGACATGGCCGCCGACGAGATCGTTGAGCGCCGGCGCGCCGCCCTTATAGGGAACGTGCGTGAACCTGACGCTCGCCGAAAGCGCGATGAGCTCGGTCGAAATCTGATTGATGCTGCCGAGACCGGCCGACGCGAAGGTGATCTGGCCCGGTTTGCTCCTCGCCAGAGCGAACAATTCCCTGGCCGATTGCACCGGGAGCTTGTTCGATGCCGTGATCAGCAGCGGCCCGCGGGCAATGAAGGCCACCGGCGTAAAATCCTTGACCGTGTCGAACGGCATGGTCTTGCTGATCG
Organism: Bradyrhizobium sp. AZCC 2289; assembly: GCF_036924615.1. Taxonomy (NCBI): domain Bacteria; kingdom Pseudomonadati; phylum Pseudomonadota; class Alphaproteobacteria; order Hyphomicrobiales; family Nitrobacteraceae; genus Bradyrhizobium; species Bradyrhizobium sp. AZCC 2289. Next base: position 5,035,792 of record NZ_JAZHRY010000001.1, read on the forward strand.
CCGGGCTGATCGAAAACGTCGGCGACACCAGCAAGAGCGTGTAACCGTCCGGCGGCGCCGCGGCGACGGCCGCGGTGCCGATCAAGCCGCCCGCGCCGGCGCGGTTTTCGACCACCACCGGCTGCCCCCACGCCTCGGTCAGCTTCTTGCCGATGGCGCGGCCGACCAGGTCGTTCGAGCCCCCTGCCGCAAATGGAATAATCAGCGTGATCTGCCTGGACGGATAGGTTTGCGCGCGCGCGGCCGGGCTCGTGAATACAAGCGCTGCGGCAAGCAAAGCTGCACTCCTGATCATGACAGGTTTCTCCCGGCGCATGATGATATGGCAACCGCGTACCGAAAATGACCTATAATCGTCGTATCCGCGACAGGCATTTTCGGGTCATAGCCATTTTCAGGGACAAGCAATGGACTTCCAACTCAGCGGACAGCAACGGCGGATGGTAGAAGCGGTGCGTGACCTCGCTCAGGGAGAGTTCAAGGCAAACTCGCAAAAGTACATGGATGGCACGTTCCCCTGGGAAAACATGAAGAAGCTCGCCGATATCGGCGTGCTCGGCATGTCGGTCCCCGAGGAATATGGCGGCCTCGGCTTGCCGGTATTTGATACGGCGCTGGTGCTCGAGGAGATTGCGAAGACCTGCTACGTTACCGCAATGGCCACCCTCGGTGAGGCCGGGGTTCAGACCCGGGTGATCGCGACCTACGCTCCCAACGCTATTCGCGAGCGAATCCTGCCGAAGGTGGTCTCCGGCGACTGCATATTGGCCGTCTGCATGACCGAGCCGCATGCCGGCACCGATGTCGCGAACTACCGGACCAACGCCGTCATCAGGGGTGACCGCGTCATTCTCAACGGGACAAAGACGCTGATCAGCCGGGCCAGGGAGGCCGGCATGTTCGTGATCTTCACGCGGATCGACGGCAAGCCCGGCCGCGAGGGTATCGGCTGCGTTCTGCTGGAGCCCGACACGCCGGGTTTCGAGGTGACCGGGACCTACCACACGATGGGCGGCGAAAACCTCCACGAGATCCAGTTCAACGATTGCGAATTGCCGCTGGAGAATCTCGTGGTTCGCGATGACGGCTTTCGAAAGCTGCTGAACGCCTTCAACACGCAGCGCTGCCTCAATCCGAGCATATCGCTTGGGCTGGCCGAAGGGGCTTTTGATGAAGCCCGCAACTATGTCAGGGACCGAACGGTGTTCGGAAAGGCGATCGGGGACTATCAGGGCGTGCGGTGGAAGCTCGCAGAGATGTACCGCGAGATCGAGACGGCCCGCAGCATCCTCTATCGCGCCTGTATCACCGCTAATCCGTTTCCCGATGCTTTCCTGGCGGCGGTGGCCAAGATCACGTGCAACGAAATGTCCAACCGGGTCACCAGCGAGGCGATTCAGTTGCACGGCGGATTCGGTTTCACCGACGAATTTCCGGTATCGCGTCTCTATCGCGGTGCGCGCTACGGGACGCTTGGCGGCGGCACCTCCGAGACGCTCCGCGATCTGATCGGCAAGCGGATCATGGATGCGACCGAGACGGGCGCTGAACTCCTGGCTTATGACATGGTGAATGGCGCTGATCTCGCGGTATGAGGTCGCGGATCAGGCAACTGCCCGTGAGCGGCGGAGCCATTCGTCCAAACCGATGCGGCCGAGGCGCGCTTCACCCAACGGCACGAGCGAATGCTCCTCGACGCGGCTGCCGAAATATCGGGCCTCGGGATCACACACCACCTCGCGCGGGTCGCCGATCGCCTTCAGATAGCGGGCAACAAATTCGTTGAACGGTGCTCGTTCCGGGCCGGCAAACTCGACGATGCCGCTTCGCGGCGCTGCGAGTGCCACCTCGGCGACGACAGGCGCAACGTCATCCGCCGCGATGGGCTGGAACAGGCCGGGCGAAAGCCTGACCGTGTTTCCATCCGCACTTGAAGCGGCGATGCCGCCGAGGAATTCCAGGAATTGGGTCGCGCGGATAATGGTGTAGGGGATGCCGGAGGCCTCGATCAGTTTCTCTTGCGCGACCTTGGCGCGGAAATAGCCATTGTCGGGCGACCGGTCGGTGCCGACGATGGATAGCGCGACGTGGTGCTGGACGCCGGCAGCGGTCTCCGCCGCGAGAAGGTTGCGCCCGGAAGCCTCGAAAAATTCCAGCACCGCCCTGTCTTCGAGTGAGGGCGAATTGCTGAGGTCGATCACCACCCGCGCGCCGGCCATGGCGGCTTTGAGCCCCTCGCCGGTGATGGTGTTGACGCCGCTTTTGGGCGAGGCGGCAACGGCCTCGTGGCCGCCCTGGCGCAGAATGGCGACGGTCTTCGAGCCGATCAGGCCGGTGCCGCCGATCACGACGATCTTCATGGTTGAACCTCTCTTGTCGATGACTGGAGATCCTTAGATAACTGGAGATCCCTAAATGGGTTCGATCACGCGGCCGCGTAATTCAGGGTGCCGCAGCCACATCTGGCCGTCGGGCCGACACCAAAGCCCGGTGCCTCGGCCGTTTGTTGTGACAGCAGAGCTGTCGCATGTTTTGCATCGCAGCTAACCTTTCCGGCGTGGTACCGATAGAAAAACACTTCTGCACAAGCTCGGCTGGCCACGAAACCCTGGGGGAGGGAACAATGGACCGTACGCTCGAACGATCGACCATGCGCAAAGTGTATCTGCGGCTGCTGCCGTTTGCCGTCTTGTCCTACGTGCTTGCCTATATCGATCGGATCAATGTGAGCTTCGCAGGCCTCACCATGCGCGGCGACATCGGCATGTCAGCCGGCACCTTCGGTTTTGCCGTCGGCATGTTCTACTGGGGCTATTTCATCTTCGAGGTCCCGAGCAACGTGATCCTGGAAAAGATCGGCGCCAGAATATGGATCGCCCGGATCATGATCACCTGGGGGATACTTGCGGGCTGCACCGCCGCCGTTACGAATTCGACAAGCTTCGCGATCGTGCGCTTCCTGTTGGGCGTCGCCGAGGCCGGTTTCTTTCCTGGCATCATCCTTTACTTCACCTACTGGTTCCCGAGCCATCATCACGCCCGCATCGTTTCGGGCTTTCTGGTAGGTCTGCCGGTCGCGGTGGCAATCGGCGCGCCGATATCGACCGGGCTTCTCGGCCTCGATGGCTTGTTCGGTCTGCGGGGTTGGCAGGTCATGTACATCGCCGAAGCGATCCCGACCGTTGCGATCGGAGTGCTGACATTTTTCGTGCTCACGGATCGCCCCGAGCAGGCAAAATTCCTGACCGCGGAAGAACGCAACTGGCTCGTCACCAGGATCGCCGCCGAACGCCGCGCCACCGAGGCGGTGCGCACATTCACGCTGTGGCAGGCTCTCTATAATCCCAAGGTGCTGCTGCTGGCGTTGAACTATGTCGGCATCGTCACCGCCAGCCTGGGCATGCTGATTTTCATTCCGCAAATGATCAAGTCGCTGGGTAACTACAGCAACATGACGGTCGGCTGGCTCACCATGATCCCTTATATTTGCGGCGGTATCGCCATGGTGGTGTGGGGGCGCATTTCCGATCGCATGAACGAGCGGCGCTGGAATTTGTTCATCGGTTGCGTGTTCTCGACCGTAGGGCTGGTCATCGCCGGCATGACGATGGGGACCTGGTGGGCGCTCGTCGGAATGTCGATCGCCGCGATGGGTTTTTATGGCTCCAAGGGCCCGTTCTTCGCCATGCCGCCCATGTTCCTCAGTGGCCCTGGACTTGCAGCAGGCATTGCCTGGATCAACTCGATCGGCAATCTCGGAGGCTTCTTCGGGCCCTGGTATGTCGGCATCATGAAAGATATGACCGGCAGCTACGCGGGTGGACTCTACGGGCTCGCCTTGCTCGGCCTCATCGCTGCGATCGTTTGCGCGCTGTTTCTGCACATTCCAAATCGCTTGCCGGCGTCGACGATGGTCGCGCCCGCCGAATGACCCTGATCACGCGTCATGACTGCTCGTGAACCCATGAATTCAGATGGTCGGCGGACGTCCGCTTTGGTGCGCATTCCGGGCTCAAGTCGGACATCGCGCGAGGACCGAAAAGTGGCACCTTTGAGACATGCTGGGGCGGTCTGATGATGTCCGTTGTTCGGGGAAGACCGGAAGTTGGATTTCGGGGCCGTCAGGTCAGTTGATAACCCCAAGCGGAAGTAGCCGCCGCATCTCAGCGTCTGTTATTATCTCATGATAAGGCATTCCGCTGGAGCGACATGCCGGTCCCTCCAACCTCGGCCGGTATTTCACTTATGGGTCAATCGCGTCGAGTTCGGCGTGTCGGCGGCATGTCCGGTTAAAGGGGCTAGTGCCGGACATCGTTCACGAGCCGCCGCGCAGCAAATCGCTGATGACGGTCAACTGGTTGTCGCGAAACTCGACCATGTAACCGTCCTTGATCGGACGATAGTCGGTCGGCGAAGTGTTGAGCGTGATGCCGGGCAGCAGCATCGACAGCGACACGTTCTTGAGGTTGGCGGCCTGGGCCATGATGTTGGCGCGGCTCAAATCGTTCTTGCACTGCTCCAGCACCACGACCAGCGCCTGGGCGACCATGTAGCCATAGCCGGCCGCGAAGTTGGCGGGATCGACATTCGGCAACCGCGATTTCATGAAGTCCGCATAGGCGAGGAGCCCGGCGTCTTTGGAGTCGGGAGTGTGGGGTTTCAGCGCCACCACCGACATGATGCCGCTGGCTGCCTCGAGGCCGGCCGGCACCATCACGGTGTCCTTGTTGGCGCAGCCAGAGGCGATGAAGCGCATCGGCCGCCAGCCGGTCTCGTAGGCCTTGCGGACCGCCTGCGCGCAGGCGCGCGGCGTCACGCTGTAGATCAGGAACACGTCGGCCTTGGTGTTGGCGAGCGTGAGGATCTGCGAATCCACCGTGGGATCGGCGACCTCAAAACTCGTCGCCATCGCGATCGCCTTGTCGGCGTCGGCGCCGAGCGCTTGCCTGACGCCGCGCAGATAATCTTTTCCGGCGTCGTCGTTCTGGTAAAGGATCGCAAAGCGCGCGTTGGGATTTTTGGTGCGCGCAAAGCGGACCTCGATGCCGGCTTCCTCGACATAATTGGGCGCCCAGGGCAGCGCCATCAGCCAGGGCTGGGTGGCGGGCTCGTTCCATTTCGACGCCGAGCTGATCAGGAACAGGTGCGGCACCTTGGCGCCGTTGAGATATTTTGCGGTCGCCGAGCTCGGCGCGGTGCCCATGGTGCCGAACATGAAGGCGACGCCGTCATTCTCGACCAGCCTTCGCGTCGCCTCGACCGTCTTCGGCGGCGAAAAACCGTCGTCGAGCGATATCATGTTGAGCTTGCGCCCGTTGACGCCGCCCTTCTCGTTGATCATGTCGAAATAGGCCGCAAACACCTTGCCGGTGACGCTGAGCGCCGAGGCCGGGCCGCTATACGGCATGATGTTGCCGAACTTTATCTCGGTGTCGGTGATCCCCGGCTGCTGCGCCACGGCCGGCGTCCATGCGGCAAGCGACAGGGAGGCCGCCAAAAATACGGTCGGGGCAACGCTGCTCGATCTGATCACGCTCGATCCTCCCGGCGTAGCGCCGATTTTGTGTTATTTTTGTTGGCCGCAGGCTAGGGCAAGCCTAAGGAATCCGTCTTGCGTTCAGTTGCTGGACGCGAGACGCAACCCGCCGACGCTGCGCTCTGGCGCGGCATGGAAAAAGTCAGCCGCTCAACGCAAGTTGCGCCGGCCAAATCAGGGCAATTTAGACCCCAGGGAGGCCACTATGCTGGAGCGGACACGGGCGCAAAGCCCATTCTATACGGCGGAGCATGAAGCGTTCCGCGACGTGATGCGCCGCTTCGTGGCCCGCGAAATCGAACCCTTTGCCAGCGAATGGGACGAAGCCGGCGAGTTTCCGCGCGAGCTGTACGCAAAAGCCTCCGAGATCGGGCTATTGGGGCTGGGCTTTCCCGAGGAATATGGCGGCGTCGCCGCCGACCAGTTCATGAAGATCGTGGCCTCGCAGGAACTGGCGCGCGCCGGCGCCGGCGGCGTCAGCGCAAGCCTGATGAGCCACACCATCGGCTCGCCGCCGATCGCGCGCGCCGCCCGCCCCGAGATCAAGGCGCGGGTGCTGCCGGAGGTTTTGGCAGGCAAGAAAATCTCGGCGCTGGCAATCACCGAGCCGAGCGGCGGCTCGGACGTCGCCAATCTCCGCACCAAAGCGCGCCGCGACGGGGATCATTACGTCGTCAGCGGCGAGAAGACGTTTATCACCTCGGGCATGCGCGCCGACTATCTGACGGTCGCGGTGCGTACCGGCGGCGAAGGCGCGGGTGGCGTCAGCCTGCTGCTGATCGAGGGTGATACGCCGGGCCTGTCACGGACCAAACTGAAGAAGATGGGGTGGTGGGCGTCGGATACCGCGACGCTGCATTTCGACGAGTGTCGCGTGCCGGTCGAAAACCTGCTCGGCGAGGAGGGCCAGGGTTTCAAGCTCATCATGCAGAATTTCAACAGCGAGCGCATGGGCATGGCGGCGAGCTGCACCGCTTACGCCCGCGTCTGCGTCGAGGAAGCGATCGCCTACGCCAAGGAGCGCAAGACCTTTGGCAAACCGATCTCCCAGCACCAGGTGATCCGCCACAAGCTGGTGGACATGGCGCAGCGGGTTGCGGCGTCGCAGGCGATGCTGGAAATGCTGGCGTGGCGGCTCGGGCAGGGCGAGAGCCCGGTTGCCGAGATCTGCATGATGAAGAACCAGGCGACGCAGACCATGGCGTTCTGCGCGTCGGAGGCGGTGCAGATCTTCGGCGGCGCCGGTTTCATGCGCGGCGTCAAGGTCGAGCGCATCTACCGCGAGGTCAAGGTCAACGCCATCGGCGGCGGCACCGAGGAGATCATGAAGGATCTTGCGAGCCGGCAGATGGGGCTGTGAGGGGTTTTTCTCCGTCATGCCCGGGCTTGTCCCGGGCATCCACGTTCTTGGTGCCGGTGAAAAAGTAAGACGTGGATGGCCGGGCATAGGCGAGCGGAAGCGACGCCGTCCTTCGGACGGCTATGCCCGGCCAAGACGAGCGAAAGAAGAACACCGTCATTCCGGGGCGCGCGCGGCGCGAACCCGGAATCCAGAGATAAGTTAAGCAATATCGAGGTTCTCCGATGTGCAATTGCACATCGTAGTTCGGCGCTTCGCGCCGCCCCGAAACGACAAGGAAGAAAAATGCTCTTCACCGCCGACCACGACGAACCGCGCCGCATCCTGCAGAAGTTCATCGCGGCGGAAATCAACCCGTTCGTCGATGAATGGGAGAAGGCGGAACAGTTCCCCTCGCATGAGCTGTTCAAAAAACTCGGCGATCTCGGCTTTCTCGGCCTCAACAAGCCGGTGGAATTCGGCGGCCAGGGGCTCGATTACAGTTTTGCGCTGATGATGGCGGAAGAGCTCGGCGCCATCAGATGCGGCGGCGTGCCGATGGCGATCGGGGTGCAGACCGATATGGCGACCCCGGCGCTGGCGCGGTTCGGCTCCGATGAAGTGCGCCAGGAATTTCTGGCGCCCGCGATCGCCGGCGATGCGGTTGCCTGCATCGGCGTCTCCGAGCCGGGTGCGGGCTCCGACGTCGCCTCGATCAAGACCAATGCGCGGTCCGACGGCGACGATTACGTCATCAACGGCGGCAAGATGTGGATCACCAATGGCGTTCAGGCCGACTGGATCTGCCTTTTGGCCAACACCAGCGACGGGCAGGTCCATCGCAACAAGTCGCTGATCTGCGTTCCAATGAAAACCAGGGGCGTGCAGGTCGCGCGAAAACTCGACAAGATGGGGATGCGCTCCTCCGATACCGCGCAGATCTTCTTCGACAATGTCCGGGTGCCGAAGCGCAACCGCATCGGCGACGAAGGTAAGGGTTTTACCTATCAGATGGTGCAGTTCCAGGAGGAGCGGCTGTGGGGTGCTGCGGCCTGCCTCAAGGCGCATGAATTCATCATCGCCGAGACCATCGAATACACCCGCAACCGCAAGGCATTCGGCAAGACGATTCTCGATAACCAGACCGTCCACTTCAAGCTTGCGGAAATGCAGACCGAGGTCGAATTGCTGCGCGCGCTGATCTATCGTGCTGCCGAGGCGCTGGTCGCGGGCGAGGACGTGACGCGGCTTGCGACCATGGCCAAGCTCAAGGCCGGCCGGCTGGGCCGCGAATTGACCGATGCCTGCCTGCAGTTCTGGGGTGGCATGGGCTTTATGAACGAGACGCCGGTAAGCCGGGCCTATCGCGACACCCGCCTGACCTCGATCGGCGGTGGCGCCGACGAGGTGATGCTGACGGTGCTATGCAAGATGATGGGCACGCTGCCGGGAACGGGCCAAAGACAATAGGTTATCCTCATCCCCGGACGAACGCACTTGCGTTCGCTCGGGAGAAGGCGCACTTGCGCCGTCTCGAAGGATGAGTTGTGTTGCGCATGGTTCGAGACGCGCGAAGCCGCGCTCCTCACCATGAGGACTATCGAGGGGGACGAAACGGATGATCACGCTTTATCACTGCGACGGTGCGCGCTCGTTCCGTCCGCTCTGGATGCTGGAAGAACTCGGCCTGCCCTACGATCTCAAGATGCTGCCGTTTCCGCCGCGGGTGTTCGCCAAGGAATATCTCGCGATCAATCCGCTCGGCACTATTCCCTTCATGGTCGACGGCGAGACCAAAATGACGGAGTCCTCCGGCATTTGCCATTACCTCGGCACCAAATACGGCCCGACGTCGCTGGTTGTCGGCGTCGACGACGCGGCCTATGGCGCCTTCCTGAACTGGATGTACTTTAGCGATGCGACGCTGACGTTTCCGCAAACGCTGGTGCTCCGCTACAGTCAGCTGGAACCCGAGGAGCGGCGCAATCCGCAGGTCGCCGGCGATTACGCAAAGTGGTTCCTTGGCCGGCTGCGCGCGGTCGAAGCCGCGACCGGCAAAGCCGAGACGCTGTGCGCCGGGCGCTTCACGGCGGCCGATATCGTCAATGGTTACGCCCTGCGGCTGGCCGAAAACATCGGTTTGGCCAGGGATTTCGGGCCTAACGTCAGGGCTTATTGGGCGCGGTTGCAGGCGCGCGACGGCTACCAGCGGTCGGTGGCCGCGGAACAAAAGGCCGGGCTCGAGCAGAACGTGGCGCCGCGCGTGCGCGCCTGATTTCGCCTGTCATTCCGGGGCGATGCGAAGCATCGAACCCGGAATCTCGAGATTCCGGGTTCGCTTCGCGCCCCGGAATGACGTGGTCCGGCGCCGGATTTACGCTATGGTTGCCTCGCGCAGCGGCCAAAAGAGCCGCCCCAGGAGGACCTGCCATGGACGCCAAGGGCCACGTTTCCGGCCATCTGATGCTGATCACCCCCGATCGCGTGTTTTACGCAGGCTTGCTCGGCCGTCCGCGCGAGCGCTGCCCGGGCGCGTTTCACGTCTATGTCGCGATCAAGGGCGGCCTCCGCCTCACCACCGCGGCCGGTCGCGAGAGCCATGGCGAGCTTGCCGTCACCACACCAAATCAGCGCCACACCATCGCCAGCGTCTATCGCTCGGCGATCTGCGTCGCCATCGAGCCTGAAAGCGTCCGCGCCGGCGCGCTCGATGCGCTCGATGCGCGGCTCACGGGTCCGGAACGCCATCTGTTTGCCGACCGGATTCGCGGTGCCTATGCGGCGCTGCGGGATCGGCAATATAGCGACGATCTGTCGAACGCCGAATTCGACACCATGTGTTTCGGCGAGGCGTTATCGCAGCGCGCGCTCGATCCGCGCGTGGTGCGCTCGATCGCGCAGATCGGCAAATTTGACGGCGAGCCGGTGACGGCGGCAAGCTGTGCGACGGAAGCAGGATTATCGCCGTCGCGCTTCCTGCATCTGTTCAAGGAAGAGACCGGGATCTCGTTCCGCTCGTTCCGTGCCTGGAAGCGGGCGCGGCATCTCCTGCACTTCGCCAACCAGGACATCAACCTCGCGCATCTCGCGCAGGATATCGGCTATCCCGACTCCACGCATTTCAGCCACTCGATCCGAAGGTTTTACGGCTTGAAGCCGCGCGCGATCTTTTCCGGCTCGCGCGATCTGGCGATCTACCGCAGCGGCCGCATTGGCGCCGATAGCGCGTGGACGCAAGAAGCCGGCTAGCGTCGGACGCATGATCCTCGTTCCTGTTCCGCGACAAGACACGAGCAGATCGAAGGAATTTCATGAGCGACAAGGCCGTCATCACCTGCGCGCTGAACGGCGTGCTGACCGATCCGAAACAGCACCACGTTCCCGTCACGCCGGAACAGATGGCGCGCGAGGCGAGGGCCGCCTTCGACGCCGGCGCCAGCGTCATGCATATCCATCTGCGCCAGCAGGCGCCGAACAAGGGCCATCTGCCATCGTGGGAGGTCAGCGTCAGCCGGGAGATTCAGCAGGCGATCCGCGAGGCTTGCCCGGGCGTCATCATCAATCACACCACCGGCACCTCGGGGCCGAACTATTCCGGCGCGCTCGATTGCGTACGCGAGACCAAACCGGAGATGGCGGCCTGCAACGCCGGTTCGCTGAATTATCTGAAAGTGAAGGCCGACAACACCTGGGCCTGGCCGCCGATGATGTTCGATAATGCGGTCGAGAAGGTGCAGGACTATCTCGACGTGATGAAGGCAGCGGATACGATTCCGGAATTCGAATGCTTCGACGTCGGTATCGTCCGCTGCGTCGGCATGTATCGGCAGACCGGCATGTATTCCGGTCCGCTGGAATATAATTTTGTGATGGGCGTCGCATCCGGCATGCCGGCCGATCCGGAATTGCTGCCGATCCTCTTGAAGCTCAAACTGCCGGAAGCGCATTGGCAGGTCACCGCGATCGGGCGCGCCGAAATCTGGCCGCTGCACCAGCGCTGCGCCGATCTCGGCGGCCACCTCCGCACCGGGCTGGAGGACACCTTCTATCTCGCCGACGGCACCAAGGTGACGTCGAACGGGCAGCTGATCGAGGCGATCGCAGCGTGCGCGCGCAAGGCGGGCCGCGAGATCGCAAGCCCGGCGGAAGCGCGGCGGATTTTTGGGACCAGGCATTAGTGCCAAACCGTCATTGCGAGCGAAGCGAAGCAATCCATCTCGCCGCGTAAAGGAAGAATGGATTGCTTCGTCGCTTCGCTCCTCGCAATGACGATGAGAGAGGATCGACATGACCAACCTCACCGCCACCGGCGGCGTCCCCGGTCCGGGCCGCATCGGCCGCGTCGCGATCGGCGATCTCCTGAAACGCGCGGCGGCGCGGTTTCCCGATCGCGTTGCCGTCACCGACGGCGCGCGGCGCGTCACCTTCACCGAGTTGGAGCGCGACGCCAACCGTTTTGCCAATTATCTGGTGCAGCGCGGGCTGAAGCCGGGCGAAAAAATCTCGACGATCTGCAACAACTCGGTCGAGTTCGTCAAAGCGCTGTTCGGCATTCATCGCGCGGGTCTGGTCTGGGTGCCCATCAACACCATGCTCGGTCCGGCCGATATGGACTACATCCTCGGCCACGCCGAAGTGCGGTTCGCGCTGATCGACGATAATCTGCATGCGCAGGCCGACCGCCGCGCCGCGCTGCAGAAGCGCGGCATGGATCTGATCGCGGTCGATCTGACCGGCAACGCCGCCAAAGCCGGGTTGGAGAGTTTCAACGATCTCATCAACGGCCAGTCCGACATCGAGCCCGAGATCGATTTCGACGACCGCGATCTCGCGATGATCATCTATACCTCCGGCACCACGTCGCGCCCGAAAGGCGCGATGCACTGCCATCTCGCCGTCGTCATGGCGGTCATGAGCAACTGCATCGAGATGCAACTCGGACGCGACGACGGCATCACCGGGCAATTCCCGCTGTTCCACTGCGCCGGCCATGTGCTGCTCCTAAGCTATCTCTCGGTCGGCGGCCGCATGGCGCTGATGCGCGGCTTCGATCCCGTGGTCTGCATGGAAGCGATCGTGCGCGATAAGCTCACCGTGTTCGTCGGGCTGTCGCTGATGTATCAGGCGATCCTCGATCACCCGCGCCGCCGGGAATACGACCTCTCGGGGCTGAAGACCTGCATCTACACCATGGCGCCGATGGGCCGCCCGCTGCTGGAACGCGCGATCGCCGATCTCTGCCCGAACTTCGTGCTGTCCAGCGGCCAAACCGAAATGTATCCTGCGACCACGATGTCGCGGCCCGAGGTGCAGCTCACGCGCTTCGGCAACTACTGGGGCGAATCGCTGATCGTCAACGAGACCGCGATCATGGACGACGCCGGCAATCTGCTGCCGCGCGGTCAGGCCGGCGAACTCGTGCACCGCGGCCCCAACGTGATGATGGGCTATTACAAGGACCCGAAGGCCACCGAAGAGGCGCGCAAATTCGGCTGGCATCACACCGGCGATCTCGCGCTGATCGATGAGAATGGCGAAGTGCTGTTCCTCGACCGCAAGAAGGACATGATCAAGTCCGGCGGCGAGAATGTCGCCTCCGTCAAGATCGAAGAGACGCTGCTGGCGCATCCCGCCGTGCAGAATGCCGCCGTGGTCGGCCTGCCGCATCCGCAATGGGGCGAGGCAGTCTCCGCTTTCGTCAAGCTGAAGCCGGGCGCGCAGGCGGACGAAGCCGGAATTGCCGAGCATTGCCGCAAACATCTTGGCGGTTTTCAGGTGCCGAAGTTCATCAAGATACTGGATGAAATGCCGATGACCGCGACGGGAAAGCTGCGCAAGGTCGAACTGCGGCAGGCTTTTGCCGAACATTTTGCAGAGAAGAAGAGTGCGTGATGATGGCCAACACCCCCACTGTCATTCCGGGATGCGCCGTAGGCGCAGACCCGGAATCTCGAGATTCCGGGTCTGGTCCTTCGGACCATCCCGGAATGACGGAGTAAGTTGATTCATGGCCATCATCGAAAGCACCATCATGCCCTCGGGCGCCGGCTACAAGGCCAACCGCGACGGCATGCTGGCGCTGATCGCGCGGATGCGCGGCCTCGAAGAGCGCACCCGTGCCGCCTCCGCTGCGGCCAAGGATCGCTTTCACAAGCGCGGCCAGTTGCTGCCGCGCGAGCGCGTGGCGCTGGTGCTCGATCCCGGCGCGCCTTTCATCGAGCTGTCGACCCTGGCCGGTTACATGTTCGACGTGCCGGACGCCGGCAAGAGCATCCCGGGCGGCGGCGCGATCGCCGGCATCGGCTTCGTCTCCGGCATTCGCTGCATGGTCAGCGCCAATGATTCCGGCATCGACGCCGGGGCGCTGCAGCCTTACGGCCTCGACAAGACCTTGCGGGTGCAGGAGCTGGCGCTGGAGAACAAGCTGCCTTACGTGCAACTGGTCGAAAGCGCCGGCGCCAATCTGTTGCGCTACCGCGTCGAGGATTTTATCCGCGGCGGCAACATTTTTCGCAATCTGGCGCGGTTGTCGGCGGCGGGCCTGCCGGTCGTCACGGTGACGCACGGATCCTCGACCGCGGGCGGCGCTTACCAGACCGGGCTCTCCGATTACATCGTGATGGTGCGCGGCCGCACCCGCGCCTTCCTCGCCGGGCCGCCGCTGTTGAAAGCCGCGACCGGCGAGATCGCGACCGAGGAAGAACTCGGCGGCGCCGAGATGCACACCTCGATTTCCGGCCTCGGCGACTATTTGGCGGAGGACGACCGCGACGCGCTGCGGATCGCGCGCGACATCATGGCTAATCTGGAATGGGATCGGCCGAAGCCGCCGCAAGACTCGTTCAAGCCGCCGCGCTACGACGCCGAAGAGTTGCTCGGTGTCATGCCGATGGATCACAAGCGTCCCGTCGATATGCGGCAGGCCATCGCACGCTTCGTCGACGATTCCGACTTCACCGAATTCGGCGCCAATTACGGCCCCGCCACCGTCTGCGGCCACGCCCGCATCGAGGGGCAGGCGATCGGCATTATCACCAATAACGGCCCGCTCGATGTGCCCGGCGCCAACAAGGCGACGCATTTCATCCAGGCCTGCTGTCAGTCGCGTACGCCGCTGCTCTATCTCAACAACACCACCGGCTACATGGTCGGCAAGGCCTATGAAGAGGCCGGCATGATCAAGCACGGCTCCAAGATGATCCAGGCGGTGACCTCAGCCACCGTGCCGCAGATCACGATCTATTGCGGCGCCTCGTTCGGCGCCGGCAATTACGGCATGTGCGGCCGCGGCTTCCATCCGCGCTTCTGCTTCTCGTGGCCGAACGCCAAGACCGCCGTGATGGGCGGCGAGCAGGCCGCCGAAACCATGGCGATCGTGACCGAGGCCGCCGCCGCGAGGCGCGGCAGGCCCATTGAAAAAGAGAAGCTGGAGGCGATGAAGGCGCAGATCACGGGCGTTTTCGACGGCCAGATGGATGTGTTCTCGACCAGTGCGCGCGTGCTTGACGACGGCGTCATCGATCCGCGCGATACCCGCAGCATCCTGTCCGAAGTGCTGGCGATCTGCCGCGAGGCCGAGACGCGGACGCCACAGCGCATGCAATTCTCGGTGGCGCGGCCATGAGCGATGCCACCATGAAGCAGACGCCGTTCCACAAAATCCTGATCGCCAACCGCGGCGAGATCGCGCTGCGGATCATGCGCACCGCGCGCCGGCTCGGTTATGGCGTGGTCGCGGTCTATTCCGATGCCGATCGCGATTCACTGCATGTGCGCGAAGCCGACCAAGCGGTGCGGATCGGTGAGGCGCTGCCGTCGCAATCCTATCTGCGGATCGATGCGATCATCGCCGCCGCGAAGGCATCAGGCGCCAGCGCGGTGCATCCCGGCTATGGCTTCCTCGCCGAGAACGAGGAGTTTGCGCAAGCCTGCCGCGACGCGGGCCTCGTCTTCATCGGGCCGTCGCCGGAATCGATCAGGGCGATGGGCAACAAGGCCGGCGCCAAGAATATCATGCGAGATGCCGGCGTGCCCTGCGTGCCCGGCTATCAGGGCGCGGACCAGAGCGACGCGGTGATGCTGGCGGAAGCGAAGAAGATCGGCTTCCCGGTGATGATCAAGGCTGTCGGCGGCGGCGGCGGGCGCGGCATGCGGCTGGTCGCGAATGCTGCGGCGTTTCCGGATGCCTTGCGCAGCGCGCGATCCGAGGCGCAGGGCGCGTTCGGCGATCCCAACGTCATCCTGGAGCGTGCCATCGTCGATCCCCGCCACATCGAGATCCAGGTGTTCGGCGACCGCTACCGCAACGCCGTCCATCTCGGCGAGCGCGATTGCTCGGTGCAGCGGCGGCACCAGAAACTGATCGAGGAAGCGCCGTCGCCGGCGGTCACGCCGAAATTGCGGGCGCGGATGGGCGCGGTCGCGGTCGCGGCGGTGAAGTCGATCGGCTACGAGGGCGCCGGGACGCTGGAATTCCTGCTCGATCAAGGCGGCGAATTCTACTTCATGGAAATGAACACGCGGCTGCAGGTCGAGCATCCCGTCACCGAGGCGATCACCGGGCTTGATCTGGTCGAATTGCAGTTGCGTATCGCCAGCGGCGAGCCGCTCGGGCTCACGCAGGAGGACGTCAAATTCTCCGGCCACGCGATCGAGGTACGGCTGTGCTCGGAAGACGTCGGGCACGATTTCATGCCGCAGTCAGGCAGGATGGCGCTGTGGCAGATGCCGGACGGGATTCGCGTCGAGCACGCGCTGCAATCCGGTTCCGAGATTCCGCCGTTCTACGATTCGATGATCGCCAAGATCATCAGTTTCGGTGCTGATCGCAACGAGGCGCGCGGCAAGCTGATCTCCGGCCTGGAGCAGACCGCGGCGTTTGGCGTCACCACCAATCAGTCGTTTCTGATCTCCTGTCTGCGCCATCCCGGCTTTGCCGCGGGCGAAGCGACCACGGCGTTCATCGGCCAGCATCGCGACGAACTGCTGGCGCCGCGCGCGGATGAACATTTCGAGGCCGCGCTGGCGGCGCTGCTGCTCTATGTGACCAATCCGCACGCGCCGCCATGGCGAAGCGGACGCAGCCTGGCGGCGACATTCCCGATCGCTGCGCGCATCGACCTGGGCAAAAGCGTGCAGGAAGTCGAAATCGTGCGCGAACGCGATGGGAGCTACACCGCGAGCCTCAACGGCCACGTGCACCGGTTCGAGATCGATGAGCTCGGCCGCGACAGCATCCGCTTCGACAGTAGCGGCGTGATGGAATCGGCAAGGTTTCAGCGCGACGGAGATCGCCTCTATATCCTGCACCGGGGCCTCACGCTCAGGGTGCGCGACCTGACGCTGGCCGCGCCGGTCTCCGCGGTTTCGAACGGCGGTAACGGCAAAGTCCGCGCGGCGATGAACGGCCGCGTCGTCGCGGTGCTGGTCAAGCCGGGTGAGAAGGTCGCGGCTGGTCAACCGGTGATGACGCTGGAAGCGATGAAGATGGAGCATGTGCACACGGCCGGCATAGCGGGCACGATTGCGGCCATCGATGTTGCCGAAGGCGAGCAGGTGACGACGGGGAAGATTGTCGTGGAGATCGAGGCGGCGGCGTAGCTTCGTAGGGTGGGCAAAAGCGCACTTCGCGCCGTGCCCACCATCTTTTTCGCACGCGAGGTCGTGGGCACGCTTCGCTTTGCCCACCCTACGAAATTGTTATCCCGCCCGCCCCGTCCCCTCATTGAGCCAGCACGCTACCTGATGCCCCGTGCCGGCTTCCGCCAGCACCGGCCGTTCCGCCTTGCAGCGCTCCATCGCATAGCGGCAGCGGGTATGAAACGCGCAGCCCGAGGGCGGGTTGATCGGGCTCGGCACGTCGCCGTCGATCATCGGCGTCAGGCGCTTTGCCTTGGGATCGGCAACCGGCACCGATGCCAACAGCGCCTGGGTATAGGGATGGCGCGGGTTGGCGAACAGTTCGGTCTTGTCCGCGATCTCGACAATGCGGCCGAGATACATCACGGCGACGCGGTGGCTGATGTGGGCGACGACCGCGAGATCGTGCGCGATGAACAGATAGGAGAAGCCGTGCTTGCGCTGCAGGTCGATCAACAGGTTGATCACCTGCGCCTGGATCGAGACGTCGAGTGCGGAGACCGGCTCGTCGCATACGATCAGGCTCGGCCCGAGCGACAGCGCCCGTGCAATGCAGATGCGTTGCCGCTGTCCGCCGGAGAATTGATGCGGATAATTCTTCATCTGGTCCGGCCGCAATCCGACCTGTGCGAACAGCTCGGTAACCCGTTCCTGCTTCGCGTGACCCGACGCCAGCCCGTGCACGCTGAGCGGTTCGCCGACGATATCGCCCGCGGTCATGCGTGGATTGAGGGAGGCGAACGGATCCTGGAACACGATCTGCATCGAGCGCCGGTGCGGCCGCAATTCCGCCTTGCTGAGCGGCGCGATGTCCAGGCCGTTCAGTCTGATGGTGCCGCTGGTCGGCTCGACCAGCCGCAGTACGGTCCGCGCCACGGTCGATTTGCCGCAACCGGACTCGCCGACCAGTCCGAGCGTTTCGCCCGTTCCCACTGAAAAGCTGACGCCATCGACCGCGTGCACGGTGCCGACGCGACGGCGCAGCACGCCGCCGCGCACCGCGTAATGTTTGATGAGGTCGGTGACCTCGAGCAGCGGAGGTTTCTCGGTCATGGCGCCGCCACCAGTTCTGCGGCGCGCCAGCACGCCGAAAAATGACGATCGCCAAAATCCTGCAGGGGCGGATATTCCTGATGGCAACGATCGATCGCCATGGCGCATCGTGGCGCGAAAGCGCAGCCCACCGGCAGGTTCGTCAATGACGGCACCATGCCTGGAATTTCGGTCAGCCGCGCATCGGCCTTTGCCCCGAGCCCGATCACCGCCGGCATCGAGGCCATCAGGCCGCGGGTGTAGGGATGCCTGGGATTTTCGAACAGCGCTTCGACGCTGGCTTCCTCGACCTTCTTGCCGGCATACATCACGATGACGCGCTGCGCGGTCTGCGCGACCACGCCGAGATCGTGGGTAATCAGGATCAGGCCGGTGCCAAGTTCTTTTTGCAGATCGACGATCAGCGCCAGGATCTGGGCCTGGATCGTCACATCCAGCGCGGTGGTCGGTTCGTCCGCGATCAACAGCGCCGGCCGGCACGCCAGCGCCATCGCGATCATGGCGCGCTGGCGCATGCCGCCGGAAAGCTGGTGCGGATATTCAATCGCCCGCCGCTCCGGTTCGGGAATCCGGACCAGACGCAACATCTCGACGGCCTTTTTCCACGCTTCCTTGTTCGTCATCGACCGGTGCAACTGGACCGCCTCGGTGATCTGGTCGCCGATCCGCATCACCGGATTGAGCGAGGTCATCGGCTCCTGAAAGATCATCGAGATCCGGTCACCGCGAATCTTGCGCATCTCGGCCTCGTCGAGGCTCAACAGGTCGGTGCCTTCGAGCGTCACGGAGCCGCCGACGATCCGGCCGGGCGGATCCGGCACCAGCCGCATGATCGACAGCGCGCTGACGCTCTTGCCGCAGCCGGATTCGCCGACGATCGCCAGCGTCTCGCCGCGCCGGACGGTGAAGGAGACGTCGTCGACCGCCTTGAACAGCCCCGAATTGGTGAAGAACACCGTCTGCAGGTTCTTCACGTCGAGAACCGTGTCTTCCGTCTGCGCTTTGGTCATCAGCCGCGTTGCCTCGGGTCGAGGATGTCGCGTAGCGCATCGCCGAACAGGTTGGTGCCGAACACCGCAAGGCTGATGGCAATCCCCGGGAAGATCACCAGCCATGGCGCGACGCGGACATATTCCGCCGCCGATTCCGACAGCATACGTCCCCAGGACGGATAGGGCTCGGGAATGCCGAGCCCTAGAAATGACAGCGAGGCTTCGGTCAGAATGGTGGAACCGAGCTGCGCGGTCGCCAGCACGATCAGCGGCGCCAGCGTATTGGGCAGCACATGGCGGAGCGCGATGCGCACCTCGCTCATGCCGATCGATTTGGCGGCTTCCACAAATGGCTGCTCGCGCAGCGCCAGCGTATTGGCGCGAATCACGCGGGCGACCGTCGGGATCAGCGGGATCGCGATCGCAAGAATAACGTTCGGCAGCGACGGTCCCAGCGCTGCGGTCATCACCAGCGCCAGCACCAATAGCGGCAGTGCCTGCAAAATATCGGTCACCCGCTGGAATACGAGATCGACCCAGCCGGACAGATAGCCTGAGGTGAGACCAACGATCACCCCGATCGACGCGCCCAATGTGGTCGAGCCGATGCCGACCGCCAGCGAAATGCGCGCGCCGTGGACGATGCGGCTCCAGACGTCGCGGCCGAATGAATCGGTTCCCAGCCAGTGCCGCCAGTCGGGCGCAGCGAGACGGTGCGCGGAATCGACGCTGAGCGGATCGTAGCGGCTGATCAGGTCGGCCGAGAGTGCCACCCAGACGAACAGCACCATGATGATGAGGCCGATCGTACCGAGCATGTGGCGTTGCGCCAGGAAAGCCAGCCGGCGCCAACCATGCGCGGCGTCTGCGCCGGCGCGTCGGAGCTCGCTATCGTAGTTGACCACGGCCAAACTGATATCTCCTAATCCGTGATGCTCCCTCTCCCCGCCTGCGGGGAGAGGGTTGGGGTGAGGGGGACTCTCCGCGAGCGCGAATGTGGAGAGTCCCCCTCACCCGCCGCGCTGCGCGCACCGACCTCTCCCCGCAAGCGGGGCGAGGTGACCCGAACGTCGGCATTGATTCCATTCATGCGCTAATCCCCATACCGGATACGCGGATCGATCACGGCGTACAGCATGTCGACGGTGAAATTGGCGACCACCACGACCACGGCGATCAGCATCACCAGGTTCTGCACGATCGGATAATCGCGCCAGCGCAGCGCCTCGACCAGGAACCGCGCGATGCCCGGAATGTTGAAGACGGTTTCGGTGACGATCAGTCCGCCGATCAGGAACGCCGCCTCGATACCGATCACGGTGATGACGGGGAGGATAGCGTTCTTCAGCGCATGGCGGTAATTGACCGACGATTCGGAGGCGCCCTTGGCCCGCGCGGTGCGGATGTAATCCTGGCGCAGGATTTCGAGCATCGAAGAGCGCGTGATGCGCATCGTCAGCGCGGCGCTGCGAAAACCTACCGCCATCGCCGGCACGCAATAGATCGCGATGGCCTCGGTCCATGTCTTCGGGTTCGGATTGAAGATCGGCATCGATCCGAACAACGAAACCGACGCCATCAGGATCAACAGCCCGAGCCAGAACGACGGCAGCGACAGGCCGCTGAGGCTGACGACGCGCAAGGCATAGTCCAGCCGCGTGCCCTGACGTACGGCGCTGATGACCCCTAAGGGAATGCCGATCGATGCCGAGAACAGCAGCGCCAGGCCGGCGAGCCGCGCGGTGATCGGAATCCGCGGCAGGATTTCATCCAGCGCCGGCTTTTCCGAAACATAGGAATAGCCGAGATCGCCGCGCAACAGGCCGCCGATCCAGTGCAGATACTGCACCACGATCGGGTCGCTGAGACCCAGTTCCTTTTCCAGGTTGGCCTTGTCGGCGGGATCGACGAACCCCGCCGCGTCGAACAGGATATCGACGATGTTGCCGGGAACGACGCGCAGCAGCACAAAGATGATGATCGAGATCCCGATCAGGGTCACGAGCATCAAGGCAAGGCGCCGCACGATATAACCGAACACTTGGCCGCTCTCCCTGACCCGCCCTCGAAGCCTGTGCGCCGATGGACGTTACTTGTCCAGCCAGACGTCTTCGTAACGAAAGCCATTATAGGAGCTATTGGACATGATGGTGACGTTCTTGACATAGGGCTGCCAGCAGGTGCCGGTGCGGCTATGGAAGATGATCGGACGCGCGACGTCCTCCTGCAGCTTCTTGTCGATCTCCCAGACCAGCTTCTTGCGCTTGTTGAGGTCGGTTTCGGCCGATTGCTGATCGAACAGCTTTTCGATGTCCTTGTTGCAGTAATTGGTGTAGTTCCGCTCGGAGCCGCAGGAATAGTTTTCGTAGAACGACTGGTCGGGATCGTCGACCGCATTGCCGGTCAGGTTGAGCCCGAGCGCATAGTCCTTGCGCGCCACTTTCGGGAACCACTGCGCGGTGTCGACGACGTCGAGTTCGCCGTCGATATAGATGCTCTTGATCTGGTCAATCAGGATGATGGCGGGATCGCGGTAGACCGGGATGTTGCGCGTGGAGACCTTGATCTGCAGGTGCTTGTCGGGGCCGTAGCCCGCCTTCTGCATCAATTTGCGCGCTTCTTCCCGGTTGGCGTTGATGTCCGGGCCGTAGCCGGGGATCGATTCCAGCATCTCCTTGGGCATCGCCCACAGGCCGGCCGGCGCCGGCTCCATGGTGCCGCCGATATCGCCCTGGCCCTCGAACATGATCTGGATGAACGCCTTGCGATCGAGCGCCAGCGCCAGCGCGCGGCGGATGTCGATATTATCGAACGGCGGCGAGGATGAATTGACGATGATGTTGGTCGAGACGTTGTTAGGCTCCACCACGCACACCGCATTCGGCGCCTGCGCTTTGACGTCCTTCAACAGCGGGATCGAGACTTCCGTCGGGAAGGTCATGTCGAACTTGCCGGAGACGAAGCCGAGGATCGCGGTCGACCGGTTCGGGATGATGGTGAAGTCGATGCCGTCGAGATAGGGCAGGCCCTTCTTGAAGTAATCCGGGTTCTTCACGAGCTTGATCGACTCGTTGGCCTTGAACTCCACGAACTTGAACGGGCCGGTGCCGATCGGTTTGGTGCGCATTTCGGCCGGCGAGACGTGGCAGGGATAGATCGGCGTGTAGCCCGAGGCGAGCAGCGACAATAGCGCCGGTTCCGGCCGTTTCAGGTTGAACGACGCCTCGTAGTCGCCGTTGGTCGTCACGTCATTGACCTGCTCGTACCAGGATTTGCGCGGATTCTGGCGGAATTTCTGCGGCGACTTGCCCATCAGCATGTCAAAGGTGCATTTGACGTCGGCGGACGTGAACGGCTTGCCGTCATGCCACTTGACGTCGTGCCGGAGCTTGAAGGTCAGGGTCTTGTTGTCGCTGCTCCAGGCCCAGCTCTCCGCGAGTTCCGGGACGATGGTATCGACGCTGTTCTGGGCGATATGCTGATTGAAGAGGACGAGGTTGCTGTAAACAGGCATGAAGGGGACGTTGATCGAATAGGTCGCGCCCTCATGGATCGAGGCGCTGCCCGGACTGTCGCGGTGATAGATCCGGAGAATGCCGCCCTGTTTCGGCTCGCCTGCCGACGAGACATCGTAAGCCGCCAGCACAGCCAATACCGCGACGGCAAGCGTTTTCACGCTCCGCATGATCCCCTCCCAATTTTCGGTCTCAACCGGCCGATTTGCGCCGGACGATATCATGACGGGGGGCTCGGGCAACCGGCCGCGGCCGATGCGGGGATTGGCAATTCGGACTATCTCGGCGAGCGACGTCTCATATTGTGGAATTGATTGCGCCTGACGGCCGGAATTCGCGGCGTTTGGCGCTATACCGCGACGTATTTGCGCTCGATCTCGGCAAAGAACGCTGCCGCCGGCCTGACGAAGCCGTCTGCCGTGCCGCCAGCGACAGTTTGTCGCCGATTGCGAATTTGAGCACCGACTTCGCCGGGTCGTATTTGACGGTCTTGTCGGCGGTGAAGATGCCCGAGGCGTTCATGATCGAGCTTGCGATCATGCGCACTTCGAGCAGGTTGCCGTCCTTGCCTTCCTTTCCGGGAAGCCGCTCTCCGGCTTTGGCATGAAACCAGCATACCGGGGGTGTCGGATGTCTTCGGCTCAACAGGAGCGTGTCATGAACCCAGGCGTGGCTATGGCGACGGCAATCGTTTTTGGCGCGGCGGCGTCGGCCGCGGGCCCGGCGCGGGCCGAACAGCCAGCAAAACTGGCCGGCTACAACGCCGACATCGGCGAAAGCTCGATATCGGGCATCTCGTCGGGCGCCTTCATGGCCGTGCAGTTCGCGACCGCCTGGTCTTCGGTGATCAAGGGCGTCGGCGTGGTCGCCGGCGGGCCCTATTGGTGCGCGAAGGCGGATGCCGACGACATCATCAACGGCTACACGCTGCCGATCATGACCGCGACCGGCCCATGCATGACCGGGCCGCCGCCGGAACTGGGCAGCTCTTTCGCAAAGGCCGACGCCAAATCGGCTTCCGGCGATATCGATGCCCTGCAATTCGTGCGGCGACAGAAAGTGTATGTCTTCCACGGCTACAACGACGCCGTCGTGGCCAAGTCGGCCACCGATGCGGCCGCGGATTTCTATCGGCATTATCTCGGCGAGCCCAACCGCGGCAACCTGTACTACCAGACCACAATCGGGGCGGGCCATTCGCTGGTTATCGCGCAGGACCCGCACAAGGATGGCCTCAACGGCTGCGGCGACAACGCCGTCCCGTATATCGACCAGTGCGGCTATGACCAGGCCGGAATCATTCTCCAGCATATCTATGGCGCGTTGAATGCCCCCAACCGGGGGACATTGAGCGGGACGACCAAGCGTTTCGATCAGTCGGCTTACACCCGGCCCGATGACGCCGGTTCGCTCAGTCTGGGCGACTCTGGCTATTTGTTCGTTCCCAAGGCGTGCGAGGAGGGTGCGGCGTGCCGGGTCCACATCGCGCTGCATGGGTGCAAGCAGGACAGTGGCGATATCGATCGGCGTTACGTCGACGACACCGGGTACAATGCCTGGGCGGACACCAATCGCCTGATCGTGCTTTATCCGCAGACCATGTCGAGTTCGTACCTGCCGTTCAATCCGCAGGCGTGCTGGGACTGGTGGAGCTACGTCAATCACGCGGACAGCTATGTCGCCAAGTCGGGGCCGCAGATCAGGACGATCAAGGCAATGCTCGATGCACTGACCGCGCGGGCTGTACCCGCGCCCGCGCCCGCGCCGGCTGCCGCCGCGGCGCCGGCGGCGCTCATGGTCATCGATACCTCGGACATTTCTGCCGATCTGGCGTGGACCCCGCAGCCGGGAACCACAGCCTACCGTATCGCGCGGGCCGGCGCCGATGGCCAGTTTGCCGCGGTGGCCGACGTGGCCGGCGCGAGTTTCGCCGATTCCGGCCTGACGCCGGCATCCGCCTATCGCTGGCGCGTCTCGGCCCTGGTGAATGGGGTTGAAGGTCCAGCCTCCGAGGCCGCTGCCACCACACGCGCATCACCGTCCCCATGCGATAATCCCGGCACTTGCCCGGTCGGCAAATGAAGGAAGTTCGGAGGTCGCTTTCGCCTTCACACGATGCGTGATGTCTTGTTGCCCCAGTAGCGGTCGCGCAACAAACGTTTGTAGAGCTTGCCGGTCGGCAGCCGCGGCAGCTCGGCTTCGAAGTCGATCGATCGGGGGACTTTTTGGCGCGACAGCGATTGGCCGCAAAACCGAATCAATTCCTCTGCGAGTTCGGGTCCCGGCGAAACCCCCGGCATCGGCTGCACCACCGCTTTCACTTCCTCGCCGAGATCGGCATTGGGGACGCCGAACACCGCGGCGTCCGCGATTTTGGGATGCGTGATCAGGAGGTTTTCGCATTCCTGCGGGTAGATGTTGACGCCGCCGGAGATGATCATGAAGGTCGCGCGATCGGTCAGATAGAGAAAGCCATCCGCGTCGACATAGCCGACGTCGCCGACGGTGCTCATGCTGCCGTCCGCCGAGCGGGCCTCCTTCGTCCGGTTGGCATCGTTGAAATATTCAAACGGCGTCGCAGTCTTGAACCACACTGTGCCCGGAGTGCCGGCGGGGCAGGGTTTCATGTTCTCGTCGAGAATATGCAGGTCGCCGAGATAAACCTTGCCGACGGTGCCGCGATGCGCCAGCCATTCCTGGCTGTTGCAGGCGGTGAAGCCGAGCCCCTCGGTGGCGCCGTAATATTCGTGGACGATCGGTCCCCACCATTTGATAATGTCGTCTTTGACCATCGCTGGACACGGCGCCGCCGCATGGATCGCGATCTCCAGCGACGACAAATCGTAGCGGGATCGCACCTCCTCCGGCAGTTTGAGCATGCGCGAGAACATCGTCGGCACCAGTTGCGTATGCGTGATGCCCCATTTCGGGATCAGTTCGAGGTAACGCTCGGGATCAAAACTCTCCATGATGATGACGGTGCCGCCGGATCGTATGGTGAGGTTGACCGCGGCTTGCGGCGCCGAATGATAGAGCGGCGCCGGCGACAGATAGATCATGCCTTCGCGGTACTGCCAGAGTTTGTGCAGGAAGTCGAAGATCGGCAGGTTCTGTACCGGCGGCTGTTCCGGCAGCGGCCGCAAAATGCCCTTCGGCCGGCCGGTAGTGCCCGACGAATATAGCATCGCGGTGCCGACCGACTCGTCTGCGATCGGCGTCGTCGGTAAACCCGCCGTCGCCTGCCGCAGGCCGACGATGCGCTCATTCTCGCCGTCGCCATCGGCGACGATGCAGAGTTCGACCTTGGGGCATTGCTTCAGCGCCTCGCGCGCGACCTCGAGTTTTGCCTTTGAGGTGATGAGAATGCGCGACTCGCTGTTGGTGAGGATGTAGGCGAGCTCGCTGGCCGTCAGGTAGGAATTCACGCAGGTGAAATACAGGCCGGAGCGCTCGCCCGCGCCGCAGGCTTCGAGGTAGCGGCTGTTGTTCTCCATGAAGATCGCATAATGGTCGAGCCGCTTGAGGCCGCGGTTGCGGAACAGATGCGCCAGCGCGTTGCTGCGCGCATCCAGCTCGCGGTAGGTGACGGTCTCGCCGGTGCCGGCCATGATGAAGGCGGGCTGAAGCGGACGAAGAAGCGCATGCTTGCCGGTGTACATCTTGCTCTTGGTTCCCTTATGCCATTCCCTTATGCCGCCATTAGAAGAATCTCGCGCACCTGCGCCGGGCTCTCGATCCGGCGCGGATTGCGCGGCACCCATGGCGTGGCCATCGCAGCTTCCGCGATCCGGTCGAAATGTTCGGGGCCTACGCGAACATCCTGCAGGCTGCGCGGCATGCCGAGGCCGCGAATGAAATGGTCGAGCACATCGCCGGCATCCTCGCTTTGGTGTCCCATCGCCGCGGCCACCAGCGCCTGCCGCTCGGCGTTATCAGGCTTGTTCCAGCGCATCACCGAAGGCAGCATCACGCAGGACGTATAGCCGTGCGGCACCTCGAATTCGGCGCCGAGCACATAGCCGATGCCGTGGCTGGCGCCCATCGGCACGCCCGACGCCAGCGGCCCGGTCGAAAGCCAGGTCCCGATCTGGCAATCCATCCGCGCGTCGATGTCGTTGGGATCCGCCTTCACCCGCGGCAGCGCCTCGGTCAGCATGGCTAGCCCTTTCAGCGCCTGCGCATCGCCGTAAGGATGCGCCTCGCGGGAGCAGATGCCTTCCACGCAGTGATCGACGGCGCGGATTCCGGTCGACAGGAACAGCCATTCCGGCGTGTGCACGGAAAGCCAGGGGTCGAGGATGGTGGCGCGCGGCATCAGCAGCGGATGGCGCAGCCCTTCCTTGACCCGCGTCTTTTCGTTGATGACGCCGGCGATCGACGAGAACTCGCCGCCGGCGATCGTCGTCGGCACGCTGATCTGGCGCACGGTTGGCGCGGCCAGCGAGCCGCTGCCCTGGCCGCGAATGGCGTCGATGCCTTCGACCGTATTCACATCGTTGGCGAGGCAGAGCTGCACCGCCTTGGCGCCGTCGGTGATCGAGCCGCCGCCGACGGTTATGATGATGTCCGCATCGGCGGCGCTGGCCTGGTTGGCGGCGGCGATGACGGCCGCGCGCGGCGTATGCGCCGGCATCGCGTCGAAGGTGGCGACGCAGCGCGCTCCCAGCGCGCGGCGGATTTTTCCGATCTCGTCAGTCTGGCGGTTGAGCGTACCGCTGACCATCAGGAAGGCGCGGGCAGCCTTCAGGCGATCGATCTGCTCGACGATCGCCTCGGCCGCCGGACGGCCGAAGACAACCTCATCCATCGCGCCGAATACGACACGGCCCTTGTGCACCTCGTCCTCCCCCGGATGGTTCCTTTCCTCGACGGCAATCTAGCGAAGCTGGCGCGAGACGTCATGCCCGAAGATGCTTACCCCGGTCATTCCGGGGGGCGTCGAAGACGCGAACCCGGAATCTCGAGATTCCCCGGTGCGCAATTGCGCATCTGAGGTCTGGTCCTTCGGACCATCCCGGAATGACGACTAAATCTCCAACAGCCCACCAATCTCCGCAACCGACACGCTGCGATCCGATAACAAAATTTCCACAGCCTCCCGTTCCCATTCGCCGGCCTCGGGCGCCAGCGGATCCTGCACGCCCAGGCGATGCTCCAGCACCAGCCGGGCCAAGAGCGCCCTGCGCGCATCGGCGCCGAGCTGGGCGGCTTCGCGCGTCATCAGCACAGCGCTGGCGATGTGATAGAGCGCACTCGCCGCACGCCGGGCGTGCGCTTCCCGCGCGGGGTCGGCGGCGACGCGTTCGGCGAAGCGCATGGTCCGGTCGAGCGTCTGCCGCAGGCGGTCGCGGAACGCCGCTGGAATGGCCGCGGCTTCGTCGAGCAATTTCAGCAATGCGGCTTCCAGCGCCTTGTGCGCGCCGCTCTTGCCGACGGCGCGGGTAACGATGTCGAGCGCGTTGATGTTGCTGGTGCCCTCCCAGAGCACGCCGATATGGGCGTCGCGCACCAGCCGCGCCTGCACCCATTCCTCGATGTAGCCATTGCCGCCGCGCACCTCCATCGCGCCGGTCGCCACCGGAATGTTGTCGCGGCAGGCGCGGAATTTCAGAAGCGGCGTCAGGATCCGCAAACAATTTTCGGCGTCCCTTGCGCCGGCATTGGCGCGGTCCATCGCGTCGGCCGCGAACAGGAACATCGACAGCGCCTGTTCCGTCGGCAGCGTGATCTTCAGGAGCTGCCGGCGGAGCAGGGGATAGTCGATGATGGTCTTGCCGAAGGCGGAGCGTGTTCGCGCGCACACCATCGCCTCGTTGACGCAGCGCCGCATCATCGCCGCCGCGCGCACGCCATGCGACAGCCGCGACAGATTGACCTGCTCCATCATCTGCTTCAGGCCCTGATCGGCGGCGCCGACCAGAAAGGCCGTGGCGCCTTCCAGCAAAATCTCGCCTGACGCCATCGAGCGGGTGCCGAGCTTGTCCTTGAGCCGGACGATGCGATAGGCGTTGCGGCTGCCGTCCTTCAGCCGGCGCGGCAGCGCGAACAGCGCCAGGCCTTTGGTCCCGGCCGGCGCGCCGTCGGGGCGCGCCAGCAGCAATGCAACGTCGGCGTCGGCGTGCGAGCAGAACCATTTGTCGCCATACAGCCGCCATTCGCCGTCCTCGCGGCGGGCGACGGTTTCGATGGTGCCGACATCGGAGCCGCCGGCGCGCTCGGTCATGAACTGGGTGCCCTTCCACTGCGTCGCCGGATCGGCGGACAGCATTTTCGGCAGCAGATATTCTTTCAGCTCGCAGCTACCGAATTTCCGGATCAGATGGATCGAGGTGTCGGTCACGCTGATCGGGCACATCAGGCCGAATTCGGCCTGCACGAACAGATATTGCAGCGCGTATTTGGCGACCGCCGGCAGCGGGCGATCCATGCCAAGCGTGCCGGCGCGATGGCTCATGGCGTGAAACCCGAAATCGGCGAAGGCGATATTTTCCATCTCGCGGTAGGAGGAATGATAGTCGATCCAGTCCTCGTCGCGGCCGAAGCGGTCGCGCGGGTGCAGCACCGGTGGATGCCTGTCGGCGATCCGCGCCAGTTCATCGAGCCGGCCGCCGGCGAGCGCGCCGAGGCGATCGAAATGCGGCTCCAGCCGCCGGAAATCGTCCGGGAGGAGATAAAGCGCGAGCAGATCGCGCAGGCCGCGATCGATGGCGTAAAAGTTTTGCCCGGCGCAGTCAGGCGCGATGTGATCGGCGCCGCGGGGCAAAGCTGGTGTTACAGTCGCGTCCATGGCCGACCTCGCTCTGACATCGTCCCGGCCGGGTGCGCAGGGGCGCCGGGACCCTTAGCCACCGATGTTAGTCACGAAAGGGATTGCAGCTCCAGCCCGATGTAATCCAGCCGGGGCTGGTTTCGTATTAACCTTCCGATTGTGGCCAATGCAAATTTTGTCGTGTGATCCACACTATGCTAGAGGGAACGGCGCAACCGGATGGATATTGCAATGTCACCATCGCCTGACCTCGCGACGCTCAAGATCGACGATTTCGCGCCGCATCGCGATACGGTCTTCGACATGCAGGCATCGAGCGGTGTCGTGCCGTTGAAGCTGGTGAAGGTCGCTCCTGCGGGCGCGAGCGGACGTGCGGGCGGCGCGTTCGCGCTGCTGTTCGTCGCGCCGCAAGGCCCGTGGCTGCCGCAGGCGACCTATCCGGTGACACATCCGGCGCTTGGCACGATGGAGATATTTCTGGTGCCGGTCGGGCCGACGCAGGGCGGCAACGGCTATCACGCGACGTTCACGTAACGCATTTGGGTTCGGTGGCTTCATCCTTCGAGACGCACGCTAACGCGTGCTCCTCAGGATGATGTCTTAGACCCTCATGGTGAGGAGCGCGGCAACGCCGCGCGTCTCGAACCACGAGGCCACGGGATAACGATCTTGCGCGAGATCACGCCGCTGGCGCGGTCCAGCGCATCAGATCGTAGACGCCCTTGTCTTCCTCGGTGACGAATCCGAGGCGCCGGTAGAGCCGCATCGCCGGATTGAGTTTCTCGACATGGATCGAGACGTCTTTAGCGGCGGCGGCAGCCTCGTCCATGAGGTCGCGCAGCAGTGCCGCGCCAAAACCCTTGCCGCAATGTTCGGGCAGGAAGGCGATGTCGATGATGCGATGCTGGCTCGGCCAGCGCTCGACGTAGAGCCGGCCGATATCCCGGCCCTGGTGCCCCGTCACCAGCCAGTCGGCGTTCGGGTAGTAGCGCTGATAGTGCGCGTGCTGCGCCTGGAACTGCTGGTCCAGGAATGCCGCCTTGTGCTCGTCGGACCAGTCGGTGGCGGCAAGCTCTTCGGCGCGGATCGAGGCATAGACCCGCACGAGGAACGGCAGGTCGGCGTCCGCGATGCGGCGGAAATTCAGCCCGGAATCGGCCGCACGCCGCCAGCCGAACGGGACTGTCTCGCGGGCAGCGGACAGAGGTTGATCCATCGAACCGAGCTTACGTGCGTGGCGGGAAGACACCCTGCAGCGCGATGCAGAAATTCAGCGTGAGATAGGGCATCAGATTGTTGTGCGGCTGGTCGCCGCCGGCGGGGGCGACGGCCTGCGCGTTCATTTGCACCAAACCGGTACCGCTAGCCTGATAAGCGGGCCCGCCGACAGACCGGCCGAGTGCCGTCGCGGAACTCGGCGCGAATAACTGCGAGGGCGTGACCTCGGCCATCAATCCGTGGTTGTGTTGCGGCATCTCGCTTTCGAGCAATGTGACGGTGTCTGATCCACCCGTTTCGCCGAGATCGTGCAGCGACAGGCCGGGGCCCTGGCCCGGATGCATCGGCGCATTGCCCTGCATGTCGGGCAGCGCGAAATTGCTTTTGCCGTCGCCGCCATAGGTGGTGCCGAGCAGCGAAAACAGTGCGGTGTTTTGCGAGAGCGGCAGGAGCTGCCCGTCGCAGAACGCCCAGCCCTTGGGCGCGAAATTGAAGGGGAAAATGCGGATCTCCGCGACGAACGGATCCATGGGATGCTCCTAGGTCGGGCTCGGGAAGATGCCGAACAACGAAATGATGAAGTCGACGCAGAGATACGGCTGGAAATTATTGTGCGGCTGGCTGCCGCCGGTCATGGTAATCGATGATGGACCCAACGCCACGCCCGGTGCCACGGTCGAATAGACCTTCACGGTAGAACTTTGCGCGGGCACATTATTGCCGGGACTGTTCGCCCCTCCAATGTTCAACGTCGCGATAAAGGGATGCCTATGGGAGGGTATTTGCGCGGTCGTCAGCGTGACCGTCTCGACGCCGCCGGTTTCGGCCAGCGCGAAGCCGTTGCCCATGTGGATCGGGATCCGGCCGCGCATGTCCGGCAGGGCGAATGTGGACTGGCCGTCGCCGCCATAGGTGGTGCCGACCAGGTTGAACAGGGTTTCGAACTCGGAGATCGGCAGCAGCTGTCCCTCGCAGAACATCCAGCCGGCCGGCGCGAAGTTGCCGGCAAACATGCGAATCTCGCCGACGTAAGGCTGTGCCATGGATGAATCCCCTCAGTTCTGTGACGGGAAGATGCCCTGCAGGGCAATACTGAAATTGATGGTCAAAAACGGTTGCATGTTGAGATGGGCTTGACTGCCCCCGACGGCACTGATCTCGGTCGAAACCATCGCCGTGGTGTTGGAGGGAGCCCCATAGAGCTGGTTCACCGGTCCCAGATAATTGCCTGTGGCAATGACCTGATCGCCGTCCGTCGGCGAGCCTTGTGCCGTATGAACATGCGTCGGTATTTCCGAAATCGAGAGCGTGTGCCCCTGCTCGCCGCCACGCTCGCCCAGCGTGTGACCGTTGCCCATGTGGATCGGCGTTCGTCCATCCAGGTTGGGCAGGCCGAAGTTGACGCGTCCATCACCGCCATAGGTCGTTCCGAGCAATGAGAACAGCGCCTGGTTCTGGTTGATGGGAAGCAGCTGACCGTCGCAAAGCGCCCAACCCTTGGGCGGGAAGCCAAACGACATCATCCGGATTTCCGAGAGAAACGGCTCGGCCATGAGCGCTCCTTCCTATGTATTATTTAACATTGCCATTATGGCACGGCACAACGAGAAGTCGACTTGAATCTTGAGGCGCGGCGGTTGCGCCGCCGTTGATAAAACCAATGGCTTTGCCGGTGCGGACCTAATCGAACAATCCGCTCGGCAAATTAGAGCAATATTCAATTTGTATCATTCGAATTTTTACGCGCTCTTGGCTTCACCCGCAAGTCGAGATGACTCTGCCCGAAGGGGCAGGCCGATTGATTGCCGAACAGCCCGCCCGCCGGCAGTTCGCCGGAGGGCATGGCTGCGATGCCAGCCCGGAGAAATCGAACGCGTCGCCCTTACACCAGCAAGCCGACATGAATTTGCGCGAGGTGAACCGCAGCGTTGCTGTCGATCAGCACGTTCACGGTATCGCCGATATGCGCGCCATCGATCTCGGCGACGCTGACCCAATTGGAGCCAACCTTGCTACCCATGCTGCTATCGGCGGTATTTACCTGCAGCGTCGCAAATGAGCCGCCCGGTCCCTCGATTGCGCGCACCACCAAAGCGTCGCTTACGCCCGATCCGTGCAATTGCGATGTGAGCGCGGAGAAGTCGAATGTGTCGCCCTGGGCGAAACTGTAGTTTGCGACATGGGTGATCGGCGGCGCCGCCGACCCATGAACGTCGACATTGGCGAACACGAAATTGTCCGCACCCGCGGTGCCGACAAGGGTGCCGCCACCATGGCCGGCGTCGAGGATGGGAGCAGCCGTCACGACCGGCGCGCCGGCGGAGCCGCCCGGGGTCGGTGCCGGCGCGGAGGTGCCGACGGCCTGGAAGGAGAACGACGAGGCGTTGTTCGCCTGCACTACGTCGGCGGAATCCGGCAGCCGCCGCTCGCCATCGACGAGACTGATATACATCAGGTCGTTGACGGCGCTTGCCGAGTTGCTGTCGGGTAGCCCGAGCACGTGACCCATCTCGTGCACCACGGTGGTGAGCAGATCGAGATGGCCGGCCGCCGCATTTGCCGGGTCGGTCAGGAGGTCGGTGCCGGCGGCGTTGACGGCGTGGGTGAATTCCGAATTGTCCGACGGCGTCGGATCGATGAACCAGCCATGGCCGGCGGCGTCGGTGTCGATCGTGATATGCGCCGGAGACGTTTCGTCGCCGATGATGCTGCCGGACAGATCCGCGATGCTGAAGGTCGTGGCATGCAGCGCGGCGAGCTGGCTGGCGGAGGCGCCCGCGGCCGCCCACTCCGCGATTGCCGCGGCCACCACCGAGTCGAGTTCGGACTGGGTCAGATGCATCTCGCCCGATGTCGGCGAGGAAGCCTGCACGCCGCCGGGAGCCGCGAGCAGCGGCAGCGGCGGATTACCGGCGACAAGGTTGATCGTTCCGGAGTCGAACTCGGTCGTCGCGCCGGGATTGAGGTTGTTGTCCTTGATGACCTGGTTTGCGGTTGCCGCCACGGACACGCCCTTTGAGAGGTTGATCACGGACGTGCCTGGGGTGGATGCCTGGAGGAAGACATCGTCTGTATTCGTAGGATCGCCGTTGGAGAAATCGTTTCGTTGCGTGCCCGAGCCGCCGGCCAGGAGGTTGACGACGCCATGGTCGCCGGCGAGGCCGACGCCGGCGACGACATAGAGGCCGGCGAATCCGTTCGTATCGGGGTTGCTGGTGACATTGCCCTGCACCGTCGCGTTGACCGTGCTGCTCCCTGGTCCCTGGGTGATCTGGATGCCGGCGGTGTCGTAGTGCGTGAGCGTGTTGTTCAGGACCGCGACGGTGAACGTGCCATTGTCCTGGCTGTTGATATCGATATCGTTCGAGGCGGCGCCGCTGCCCGAATGGGCGGTGGCGGCGACGCCGATCGTATTGCCCGAAATCGTGCCGTCGAACGTCGAATTCCCGCTGCCGCTGCCCTTGTTTACCTCGATGACGTGAGACTTGATGCCGGTACCGCCATTGGCGGCATGCATGTCGAACGTGTTGTTCGAAATATCGAACGTCATGTTGCCGAGGCCGGCAAAGTCGAGGCCCGGGCCGCCCGAGACCGTCAGCGGATGATTGTTGGTCAGCGTGTTGTTGTCGAACACGACGTCGGTGTTGGTGCCGACCTGGTTGGTGACCGCTATCAAAGCGGCGCGCGCGGTGGTCAGCGCGCTGTTGGTCACGGTGAGGTTCATCGCCGTGCTTCCAGTGTCGGCCTGGAAGTTGATGCCGTCGTTCATGCCGGTGCCGTTGTCGGTCCGGCCGCCGATGGTGGAGTGATCGATCGTCAGCCGGTTCAGCGTCCCGGTATTGTTCTCGACCATGATCGTGTTGGTATAGCCGCCGCTGATGTTCGAGTTCGTGATCGAGCCCGAGCCGAGCAGATTTGTAAATCGGATCGCGTCTTCGCCGGTGTTGAAGTTGGTCACCAATGGGTCGATGAAACTGTTTGAGGTTCCGCTGTCGCCATTGATCACGGTGTGATCCAGCGTAAAGCCGGTGACGCTGTTGCCGCGGATCGCGAAATTGTCGAAGCCGTTCAGCTGCATGTCGGCAAGCTCAACGTCCTTGGTGTTGTTCAGGAAGATGCCGCTGCCCTGTGAACTGCTGCCGTCCGCGCCTGTCTTGTGCTGGATCGTGCCGCCGCTGCTCGCCGTTGTGCCGACGCCGGTCACATGCAGACCACCGGTCGACCCGGTGTTGACCAGGATGATGCCGTCACCTGAGCTGTTGCTGGCGGAACCGGAGGAGATGCTCTGGAATGTGAGGTTGCTCGAACTGATCGTCGTATTCTCGACATCGAGGGCGGTGCCTGACGTCGACGAGATGGAGTTGGTGCCGGTGGTCCCGACGGTGCCGCCATGGGTAAAGCTAATGCCGGTACCGCTCGCCGTGTTGACCAACATATTGGAAATGGCGACGGTGCCGACATTGTTACCATCGTCGCTGATGCCCATGCCGGTGCCCAGCGTGGTATCGACGTTGACGTGCGCGATGGTGTGGCCGGTGGTGCCGGCGAGCAGATCAATCGCATTGTCGGTGGAGCCGGCGGTGAGCTTGATGAGGGGATCGGTGCCCGAGCCGACATTGGCCGTGACCACCTGGTTGGTCACCGGATTGGTGAATTGCAGGGTCTGGCTGCCGCCGATCAGGTTGACGCCATTGGCGAGATTGATGCCGTTGGCCTCGCTATAGGTCCCGGTCCCGTGTTCCAGCACGACGTAATCGCCGGTGCCTGCCGGGCTCGCCGTGTTGAAGGCGGCGATCGAATGGAAGGGATCGGCCTGCGTGCCGGCTCCGTTGCCAGGGCCGGAATTGGTGTTGTCGATATAAAACACCTGCGGGACGACGCCGACATGGAACGTCTGGTTGCCCGAGGAGAGCGGTCCACCGGTGCCGGTGTGGCCATTGTCGTTGACGTTCAGCGTCACGGTGTCCGCACCGCTAAAGCCGTCGTCGCTGTTGTAGACCAGGGTTCCCAGCGCGGTGTTGACCTGCGCGATGGTGCCGGTGAGCGTGACGGTGTGACTGCCATTATTGGTGAAGCTGGCGAGGCCGGTGGTGTCGAAGGTCAGCCCGGCATGGCTTGTGGCAATCGTCGCGGTGACGTTGCCGCTGCCGGCGTCGATATCCGCAACCGACAGGCCTGATATCGCAAAATTGGTGTGGGAGAATGCGGTTCCGAGCGATGCATCCGTTGGAACCGAAGCGGTCGGCGGATCGTCCACGGCGGTGACGGTTTCGGTCGTAGTGGCCGAGCCGGTGTTATTGCCGCCATTCAAGGTGTTGCCGTCGTCGACCGCGGTAACGGTATAGGAGCGCGCGGTGGTGTCGGGGTTTTCGCTGGTGTTGTTGAACTGGACCAGATCCAGCACGGCGTTGTAGTGCGCAATCGTATCGGTGCCGGTGAAGGTGACGGTCTGGCTGGTTGAGCCGCCACCTATGTTGGTGACGATATCGAAGTGGATGTTGCCGATGTTGCCGCTGGGGCCGGCGTGCCCCGACACTGAAAGCGCGTCGGAAGGCTCGAGGTTGTTCAACTCGAACACCGCGCTGGTCAGATTGGTGCTGTCGACGTCGCTGATCGTGAGGCTGGGCGCGACCGTGATCGGAACCGAACTCGCCGCAGGCGTTCCGTTCGGCGGCTCGGTGAATCCGGTGATCGCGCCGAAGGTCACCACGGGCGGGTCGTTGACCGGCGTGACGTGGACGGTCGACGTGCTGGTGTTGCTGTTGAGGGAGCCGTCGTTGACGGTATAGCTGACGGTGCGATCGAGCCCGGACGGGTTGTCGCTGTTATTGAAGTAAGTGACGGAGTCCAGCGCGGTCTTGTAGTTCGCGACGCTGGATGAACCGGTCAGCGTTTCCGTGCCGGTTGCGGCGTTGAACGAACCGGTGATGCCGTTCTGGTTGGTGAAGCCGAGGATGTCCTGGCCGTTGACGTAGTTGCCGGTGATCTGGATGGTGGCGCTGGACATATTGGCGCTGTCGACGTCGGAAACCGTCACGCTCGCATCGATCGCGG
The DNA here is from genome assembly GCF_036924615.1 of Bradyrhizobium sp. AZCC 2289. Taxonomy (NCBI): domain Bacteria; kingdom Pseudomonadati; phylum Pseudomonadota; class Alphaproteobacteria; order Hyphomicrobiales; family Nitrobacteraceae; genus Bradyrhizobium; species Bradyrhizobium sp. AZCC 2289. Next base: position 5,071,907 of record NZ_JAZHRY010000001.1, read on the forward strand.
TCGCGGCCTGGTTTTCGGTGTAGTTCAGCGAGCCGCCGGCGGTGGTGACCGGGGCGTCGTTGACCGGCGTGACGTTGATGGTGTCGGTCTTGGCGACGCTATTGGCAGTGCCGTCGTTGGTGACGATCGTGACGGTACGCGCCAACCCCGACGGGTTTTCACTATTGTCAAAATAGGTCACCGAGTCCAGCGCAGTCTGGTAGTTCGCGACGCTGGAGGAGCCGGTCAGGGTCAGCGTGCCGGTCGCGGCGTTGAACGAACCGGTGATGCCGTTCTGGGTGGTGAAGCCCAGCACGTCCTCGCCATTGACGTAGTTGCCGGTGATCTGCACCGTCGCCGAGGCGAGAGTGGTGTTGTCGACGTCGGACACGGTGATCGCCGGGTCGAACGCGGTGGCCGCCTGATTCTCGGTATAGTTCAGGGTGTGGCCGGCGGTCACGACCGGCGGGTCGTTGACCGGCGTGACGTTGATGGTGTCGGTCGCCGGCGCGCTGTCGAGCGTGCCGTCATTGGCGAGGATCGTGACGGTGCGCGCCAATCCCGACGGGTTATCGCTATTGTCAAAATAGGTCACCGATTCCAGCGCGGTCTGGTAATTCGCGACGCTGGCCGAACCGGTCAGGGTCATCGTGCCGGTTGCAGCGTTGAACGAACCGGTGATGCCGTTCTGGGTTGTGAAGCCCAGCACGTCCTCGCCAATGACGTAGTTGCCTGATATCTGCACCGTCGCATGCGCGAGGGTGGCATTGTCGGAGTCGGTAACGGTCACCGCCGGATCGATCGCGGTCGCCGCCTGGTTTTCCGTGTAGGCCAGCGTGTGGCCTGCCGTGACGACCGGCGCCGCATCCAGAATGACGCCGATGGTGAAGGTCTGCTGGTTGTGCAGCGTGCCGTCGCTGGAGTCGACTGTGACGTGGAAGCTCGGGCTGCCGGGGTTGAAGACGATCTTGCTGGGGTCGGCGACGGTGACCACGCCGGTGGCGGAATTGATGGTGAAGCCGCCGCCGGAGGTGTCGCCGACCAGCGAGTAGGTGACAGCAGGTCCGTTGACATCGGTCGAGGACGCGGTGACGCCGACATGCGTGCCGGCTGGCGCGCCAACCGCAACCTGGTTGGCCGCCGCATCGCTGTCGACAGGCGCCGACGGTGCGACGTCGGAGACCGCGATGACGAAGGCCTGCGAATTGGTCAGCGTGCCGTCGTTGGACTGGGCGACGATCGTGTAACTGCCGCCGGAACTCTCGAAGTCGATCTTGCTGGAATCGACGACAGTGACGGCGCCGGTGGTGGGATCGATGGTGAAGCCGCCGCCGGAGCTATCGGCGGTCAGGCTGTAGGTGACCGTGCCCCCGTTGATATCGCTCGAATGCGCAGTGAGGCCGACGGTCGAACCATTGGCCGCGCCTTCCGCGACCGTATTGGCCGCGGCGTCGCTGTCGACCGGCGTCGAGGGCGCGACGTCGGAGACCGCGATCGAGAAGCTTTGCGAATTGGTCAGCGTGCCGTCGCTGGACTGCACGGCGACGCTATAGGCGTGGCCGGGCGCGGACTCGTAGTCGATCTTGGTCGGATCGGCGACGGTGACGACGCCGGTGTTGGGATCGATGGCGAAGCCGCCGCCGGAGCTATCGGCGGTCAGGCTGTAGGTGACCGTGCCCCCGTTGATATCGCTCGAATGCGCAGTGAGGCCGACGGTCGAACCATTGGCCGCGCCTTCCGCGACCGTATTGGCCGCGGCATTGCTGTCGACCGGCGTCGATGGCGCGACGTCGGTCACCGCGATGGTGAAGGTTTGCGGGGTGGTCAGCGTACCGTCGCCGGCCTGCACGGTGACGCTGTAGGCGTGGCCCGCCGCGGTCTCGAAGTCGATCTTGGTCGAATCGGCGACGGTGACGACGCCGGTGTTGGGATCGATGGTGAAGCCACCGCCCGAGGCATCGGCGGTCAGGCTGTAGGTGATCGTGCCGCCGTTGATGTCGGTCGAATGCACGGTGAGGCCGACGGTAGAGCCATTGCCCGCGCCTTCCACGATCGTGTTGGCCGTCCCATCGCTGTCGATGGGCGCCGATGGTGCGACGTCAGTAACCGCGATCGTGAACGCCTGCGTGGTGCTGGTCAGGCCGTCATCCGCCTTCACGGTAACGCTGTAGGCGTGCCCGCCCGCGCTTTCGAAATCGATCTTGGTGGGGTCGGCGACGGTGACGACGCCGGTCGCGGCGTTGATCGTGAAGCCGCCGCCCGAGGTGTCGCCGATCAGCGAATAGGTCGTTGTCGGTCCGTTCGGGTCGTTGGCCGTCGCGGTGAGGCCGACCAGCGTGCCAGCGGCGGCGCCTTCCGCGACCTGGTTGGCGGCGGGATTGGTATCGGCCGGCGTAGGCAGCGGGACATCCGACACCGCGATGGTGAAGGTCTGCGTGGTGCTCGTCAGCGTCCCGTCGCTGGCCTGCACGGTGACGCTGTAGGCGTGGCCCGGCGCGGTCTCGTAATCGATTTTGGTCGAATCGGCGACGGTGACGACGCCGGTCGCGGCATTGACGGTGAAGCCGCCGCCCGAAGTGTCGCCGGTCAGGCTGTAGGTAACCGTTCCGCCGTTGATGTCGGTCGAATGCGCGGTGACGCCGACCGCCGTGCCGACGGCAGCACCTTCCGCTACCGTGTTGGCCGCGGCATTGCCGTCGACCGGGGTCGACGGCGCAACGTCGCTGACGCCGATCGTGAAATTCTGCGAAGAGGTGAAGATGCCGTCGGTGGCCTGTACGGTGACGGTATAGGCATGACCCGGGCTGCTCTCGAAATCGATCTTGGCGGGATTGGCGACCGACACCACGCCGGTGTTCGGGTCGATCTTGAAGCCGCCGCTCGAGGAATCTGCCGACAGCGAATAGGTGATCGAGAAGGGAAGCAGGCTCTGCGATGAAGCCGTGATGCCGACCAGCGTATTGACCGCCGCGCCTTCAGCGACGTTGTTGGCCGCCGCGTTGTTGTCGACCGGCGTTGTGAGCAAGTCCGGAATCGGCGGAAAGTGTGTACCGGGGGGGACACCGGCATAGAGCGCCTTGGTCCCGTAAGTATCCAAAAAGGCCTGTGCCGCCGGATCCAGAATGATGTTCCCGGACGGGTCCAGGATGAGGGCTGGACGGGTGATGCCGCCGAACGTGAATGCAGGAATGGTGCTCATGGTTACTCCCGTAACCGGCGCTGGGCCGGTTTACTCTTTACGATCGCCTGAGGAAGCGAGCTGTGAACTCGTTCACATCTTTTGATTGAAATCGCGCATGGCGTGGGAGCCGTCCCGTTCCGCTGAGGGAACGGCCGATGGCAAGGGTCACTCTGCAAGGCAAGCCACTAGCGACTGAAATTTCGCCCGTCATTCCGCAAAACGCCCCACTCACGCCGCCGAAATCAATGAATGTTCAAGAAAAGCGGCCACTAAAAAATTTACGCTTTAGCAACCACGAGCGTATTGGCGCTGCAACCGGGAGTCAATGTTCCCGCGTGTTAACCCTTTTTGAGGTGCCGGTAACCTTGACACGCCGAGGTTGCTGCCTGCCGGGGCGTGCCCGAAAGCATTTTTGGATCGCGTGCGACGAGGAACTTTGCTCGAGGGCGGGCGGCCGACGGCAGGTGTGTGACGTCACGCATCCTTCACCCGCAGACCGGCGACGACGACGATCGTCACGATCGCGTGAACGGCGATATCAGCGCCGGCCTCGTTGCCCCGCTGCGCCCGCGACGCACGGGGGCAAGATGCAAAGCCTTCAGAATGCGTAACTATTTTGCTTGATCCCGGTCGGTTCTTGAACAGACTGTGACCCGATCACATCTGTGGCCTCCGCCGCGAAGGATCGGCAACCGCCGATCGATCGTGGCGCCGCGAAGGGCAGGGGAGATGGCATTGAGTGCGACTGCGAGACAGGGGCGCCTGGCCAAAGGCCTCAACAGCCATCCACTCGGCCGGCTCTGGCCGCTCGGCATCCTGATCGCCGTTGTGCTGTCCGGCTGCGGCGACAAACCGCCACCACAGGCGGCCGCGCCGGCGCCGCCCGTCACCGTCGCGCAACCGGTGAAACGCACCGTCACGGATTGGGATGAGTTCACCGGACGGTTCGAGGCGGTCGAGGAAGTTCAGGTTCGCGCCCGCGTCGGCGGCTTCGTCACCAATGTCGAGTTCAAGGACGGCGACATGGTGCATACCGGGGACCTGCTCTATCTGATCGATTCCCGCCCCTTCGAAGCCGTCGCCAAGCAGGCCGACGGCCAGCTTGCGGATGCGCGCGCCAAGGCTGAGCTTGCCAAGCGCGACCTCGAGCGCGGCCTGAACCTGGTCCAGACCAGCGCTGTCTCCGAACAGGTCGTCGACCAACGCCGCCAGGCCTTGCAGGCGGCGCACGCCGCCGAGACCGTAGCCGAAGGCGCGCTGAAGGCCGCCCAGCTCAACATCGAGTTCACCCATGTGCTGGCGCCGATCGCCGGCCGCGTCAGCCGCCACCTCATCAGCGTCGGTAATCTCGTGCAGGGCAGCGAGGGCGGCGCGACCTTGCTCACCTCGATCGTCTCGCTCGATCCGATCTACATCTATTTCGACGTCGACGAGGCGACCTACCTGAAGAACAACCGGCTCTGGTTCGAGGGCAAGCGGCCGAGTTCGCGCGACACCCCGAACCCGGTGCAGGTGAAGCTGACCGGTGAAACCAAGCCGTCGCATGACGGCAAGATGGATTTTCTCGACAACCGTCTCGATGTCTCGACCGGGACGTTGCGCAGCCGCGCCGTGATTCCGAACAAGGATTTCTCGATCCTGCCGGGACAGTTCGGCCGGGTGCGGCTGATCGGCAGCGCGCCCTATGAGGCCCTGTTGTTGCCGGATACGGCTATTGCCACCGACCAGTCGCGCAAGATCGTGTTCGTGGTCAAGGACGACAACACGGTCGAGGCGAGGCCGGTGGTGCTGGGGCCGCTCGATGAAGGCCTGCGCGTAATCCGCGATGGCCTGAAGGCGGACGATAAAGTGATTGTCGACGGCCTGCAGCGCGCCCGCGTCGGCGCCAAGGTGAGCCCGCATCCCGCATCAGCCCCGGCCGGTGCCAAGCCATGAATCTCGGCAGGCTCTCCATCAATCAGCCCATCCTCGCGATGGTGCTGTCGATCGTGCTGCTGATCGTCGGCGCGCTCGCCTACACCACGCTGCCGGTCTCCGAATATCCGCAAGTGGTGCCGCCGACCGTCGTCATCACCACGCAATATCCGGGCGCGTCGGCGCAAACCGTTTCCGACACCGTCGCCGCTCCGATCGAGCAACAGATCAACGGCGTCGAGGACATGCTGTATCTCTACAGCCAGGCGACCTCGAACGGGCAATTGACGATCACCGTCACCTTCAAGCTCGGCACCGATCTCGACAAGGCCCAGGTGCTGGTGCAGAACCGCGTCGCAATCGCGCAGCCGCAACTGCCGGACGAGGTGCAGCGCAACGGCGTCGTCACGCGCAAGAACAGTCCTGACATCCTGATGGTCGTGTTCATGCTGTCGCCCGACGACAGCTTCGACCAGCTCTATATCTCGAACTACGCGCTGCTGCAGGTCCGTGACCAGTTACTGCGGCTCGACGGCGTCGGCGATATCCAGATCTTCGGTGCCCGCGACTATTCGATGAGGCTGTGGCTCGATCCCGACCGCATAGCCAATCTCGGCCTGACCTCGGCCGAGGTGATGGCCGCGATCCGCTCGCAGAACCTGCAGATCACCGGCGGGCAGATCGCGGAGCCGCCGATCGCGGACCGCGCCTTCCAGCCCAATCTGGTGTTTACCGGCCGCCTGAAGGATCCAAAGCAATTCGAGGACATCGTGGTGAAGGCCGGCTCCGACGGCCGCACGGTGCGCTTGCGCGACGTCGCCCGCGTCGAACTCGGCGCGCTGTCCTACTCGACCAACAGCTTTCTGCTGCGAAAGTCGGCCGTCGGCATGTTGGTGACGCAGCGGCCCGGATCGAACGCGCTGGCCACAGCCAAGAACATCTCCGATACGATGACCACGCTAAAGGCGAGCTTCCCCAAAGGGCTCGACTACAATATCGGCTACAACCCGACCGAGTTCATCGCGCAATCCGTCCATGAGCTGATCAAGACCATCTACGAAGCCATGGCGCTCGTCGTCATTGTGGTGCTGGTGTTCCTGCAGGGCTGGCGGCCCGCGATCATCCCGATCGTCGCGATCCCGGTGTCGCTGGTCGGCACCTTCGCGGTGATGGCGGCGCTCGGCTTCTCGATCAACAATCTGACGCTGTTCGGCCTTGTGCTGGCAGTCGGCATCGTGGTCGACGACGCCATCGTGGTGGTGGAAAACGTCGAGCGGCATCTCGAGCATGGCATGAGCCGGCGCGATGCCGCGCTCAAGACCATGGAGGAGGTCGGCGGGGCGCTGGTCTCAATCGCGCTGGTGCTGTGCGCGGTGTTCGTGCCGACCGCGTTCCTTGGCGGCATCTCCGGGCAGTTCTTCCAGCAATTCGCCGTCACCATCGCGGTGGCGACCGCGATCTCATGCTTCTGCTCGCTGACGCTGTCACCGGCGCTGGCCTCGCTGATCCTGGTTCCACACGAGGACAAGCGGCCGCCGGCACGCTGGAACATCATCGCCCGCGGCTGGGAAAGTTTCACCGGCCTCTTCAACCGCGTCTTCGACCGCCTCTCGCACGGCTATGCGCGCGTGGCCGGCTTCGTGATCCGGCATAAGGCTGTGATGCTCGTGATCTATGTCGCACTGATCGGCAGCGCCGGCTGGCTGCTCGCGACAACGTCGCAGGGCTTCATTCCGGCGCAGGATCGCGGCTACGTCATCATCTCGGCGCAATTGCCGGGCGCGGCGTCGCTGGCGCGCACCACCGAAGTGGTACGCCAGATCGAGCGGATTGCGCTGGATACGCCGGGTATCGTTCGCGTCGCGGTCTTTGCCGGCTTCTCGGGCGCGACACGCACGCAGGCCGGCAACGCCGCGGCGCTGTTCCCGGTGTTCGATGAACCGGAAGTGCGTCTGAAGAAGGGACTGACCGCGACTGTCATCACCAACAATCTGCGCCAGCGGCTGCTGAGTATCCAGGGTGCCTTCATCATCGTGATTCCGCCGCCTGCGGTGCCCGGCATCGGCACCGGAGGCGGCTTCACCATCCGCATCCAGGACCGTCAGGGTCGCGGTCCTGAGTTGTTGGCGGCCGCAACCGACGAATTGGTCGCCGCCGCGCGCAAGTCGCCGAACCTCACCTCGGTGTTCTCGCCCTTCACCGCGAATACGCCGCAAATGTTCGTCGACATCGATCGGGTCAAGGCACAGAAGCTCGGCGTTCCCATCGCCAGCATCAACGATACGATTCAGACCTATTTCGGTTCGACTTACGTCAACGACTTCAACCTGTTCGGCCGTACCTATCACGTCACCGCGCAAGCCGATCTGCCGTTCAGGAAAGAGACCTCCGACCTCGCGCGGCTGCGCACGCGCAATGCGGCGGGCGACATGGTCATGCTCGGCAGCGTGGTCGATTTCCGCGACATCTCCGGACCCGACCGCGTCGCGCGCTACAATCTCTACGCGGCATCCGAACTGCAGGGCGAGCCGACGCCCGGCACGAGCTCGACGACCGCCCTCAACACCATCAAGCAGCTCGCCGATCAAACGCTGCCGAGCGGTTTCTCGTTCGAATGGACCGACCTGTCCTACCAGCAGGTCACCGGCGGCAATCAGGGTCTCTATGTGTTCCCGATCTGCGTGCTGTTCGTGTTCCTGGTGCTGGCGGCGCAATATGGCAGCTGGAGCCTGCCGTTCGCCGTTCTCCTGATCGTGCCGATGTGCCTGCTCGCTGCGACCATCGGCGTGCGCATCATGGGGCAGGACGTCAATATCCTGACGCAAATCGGTTTCGTGGTGCTGGTGGGCCTTGCCGCGAAGAATGCGATCCTGATCGTCGAGTTTGCTCGCGACATCGAGCTCGAAGGGCGCGAGCGGCTGGACGCGGTCATCGAAGCCTGCCGCTTGCGGCTGCGGCCGATCCTGATGACGTCGTTCGCGTTCATTCTCGGCGTGCTGCCGCTGGTGATCTCGACCGGCTCGGGCTCGGAGATGCGGCAGGCGGTCGGTGTCGCCGTGTTCTTCGGCATGCTCGGCGTCACGCTGTTCGGCCTGGTCTTCACGCCGATCTTCTACATGGTGGTCCGCGGGCTGGCCGATCGGAAGCATCCTGCGAAGCCGGCCGCGGTCTGACCGCGGCGCAAATGCCCAATACTATTGGCTGATCCGAAATAGATGGGCAGTCGCAGGGTTATGAAATATTGTTGCGCGAAATTTCCGGACAGAAGCTACTGGGAGATACATATGAAATCGGGATTGTTGGCGGCCGTTGCGGTGTGCGGTCTTTTCCTCGCCGGGCCGGCGTCGGCACAGGGCGTCAAGATCGGCATTCTGAACGATCAGTCCGGGGTCTACGCCGACTACGGCGGCAAGTGGTCGGTTGAAGCGGCCAAGATGGCGGTGGAGGATTTCGGCGGCGAAGTGCTTGGCCAGAAGATCGAAGTCGTTACCGCCGACCATCAGAACAAGCCGGACCTGGCGACCGCGATCGCGCGGCGCTGGTATGAGGTCGAAGGCGTCGACATGATCACGGAGTTGACGACGTCGTCGGTGGCGCTCGCGATTCACGATTTGTCGAAGCAGATGAAGAAGATCGACATCGTGGTCGGCGCGGCGTCCTCGCGTCTGACCGGCGATGCCTGCCAGCCCTACGGCTTCCACTGGGCCTACGATACGCATGCGCTGGCGATCGGCACCGGCGGCGCGCTGGTCGAGGCCGGTGGCGATACCTGGTTCTTCATGACTGCGGACTATGCCTTCGGTTATGCGCTCGAAAAAGACACCGGCGACGTCGTCAAGGAGAAGGGCGGCAAGGTGCTGGGCTCGGTCCGCATTCCCCTCAACTCGTCGGATTTCTCGTCGTTCCTGCTGCAGGCGCAGAGCTCGAAGGCCAAGATCATCGGCCTTGCCAATGCCGGCCTCGACACCACCAACTCGATCAAGCAGGCGGCCGAATTCGGCATCGTCAAGGGCGGTCAGAAGCTCGCCGGCCTACTGCTGACCCTGGCCGAAGTCCACGGTCTCGGGCTTGAGGCCGCCCAGGGCCTGGTGCTGACCGAAGGCTATTACTGGGATCGCGACGACAAGAGCCGCGAGCTCGGCAATCGCTTCTTCAAGCGCACCGGGCGGATGCCGAGCATGATCCAGGCCGGCACCTATTCGGCGACGCTGCAATATCTCAAGGCGGTCAAGGCCGCCGGAACCAAGGACACCGAGGCGGTCGCCAAGAAGCTGAAGGAGCTTCCGGTCGACGATCTCTTTGCGCAAGGCGGCAAGGTGCTGGAAAACGGCCGCATGGTGCACGACCTCTATCTGTTCGAGGTCAAGAAGCCGTCGGAGTCGAAGAAGCCCTGGGACTACTACAAGCAACTCGCGGTGGTCCCGGGCGACAAGGCGTTCCCGACCGCGAAGGACTCCGGTTGCCCGCTGACGAAGTGATCGCAGGCGTTATCTATCTCAACGTTGTCCCGGCGAACGCCAGGCGAACGCCGGGACAACACCTTTAAAGCCGCGCGTCCGGCCCTGTCGCCAAGGCGGCTCATTTGCTGGCTACCTTGCAGATTACGAGACCGCTTCCGAACATGCCGCCATGCTCGAAGGCTTCGCACATCGCTTCGACGCCGCATAATTTTGGATCCGCGCCATCGAACACGACCTTGTGGCAGCAGGCCTGACCCTCGGCGGTCGACATCGAAGTGCAGGCCTTTTCCGCCGTAGCCTTGTTCTTGAGGTCTGCGATGACGGCTCGCGTCTTTATTTCGAGTTTCTGCGCGATGAGTTTTGCCCGCTCGTCATTGTTCTTCTTTTGCTGTTCGGCATTTTTCAGCGTCGTCTTGGTAATGTTCTCTCTCAGCGTTCTCACCGTCTGTATTTTATTTTTCAATTCGGCGGCCCGGCGCAGAACCCCGTCGTGCAAGGTCCGGTGTTGGTCGATGAGCGGATTGCAGCGTTGAGCAAGTTCGATGGCAACCGAGCCGCCGTTCTCGGGACATCCCATTGCCAGAAGCTGGCTTCGCATCTGATCGGCGCGGTTTGCATCCATTTGCAATGGCGCCGTCGCATCCTTCACCTCTTTCTCTGCCTTGTTCGCGGCCTGGGTCGAAAACACCTGCGCGTCATTCGAGACTTTCAGGGCCTTGTCCGATTTATCGATGACGGTGAGTTTCTCGAAATTGCCTTTCGCATCTTTTATGATGCCGTCGAGTTCGGCATCGACTGACTGCGCATGGACCGGAACGGCTGTACACAGTGCAAACAACAAGATCAGTACCTGTTTCATGATGTGCCCCCCCCCCCCAAAAAATCCACTTAGCATTACATTGGCATTACAAATGACGCGGCCATGCCGGTTGTTGTCGACTTGAAAAAAATGATTTTGCTGAACGTGGGCAAAACCCCGAGTCGGGTAACTGTATCGATCCAGAGCCGCGCTGTCTGTTGTGTGAGTGGCGCGGCCGTGTCAGCCGCCAAGGCTCTCGCGCAGCCGCCGCAGCTGCGGCCGGATTTGCTCGCAGCCGAGTTCCCGCTCGAATGTTGCAACAGCGTTGATGCTCGGCTCGGCTCGCAGGCGTGCCAGGCGAGCGGTGTCGCGCGCACAGACGTCCTCGGCGGGAACCGGCTGGGTCTCGGCCTGCAGCTTCGGCGCCGGCGGGGGCGCCGCGGCGGCTGGGGCCGCCGCAGGCCGCGGTTCGGTCACGTAGCTCTCGAACAGGCGCTGCACCTGGGGGCGCAGCCGGATGCAGCCGAGGTCGCGCTGGAAGCTGGCGATTTCATCGGGCGTCGGGTTGGCGCGCAGGCGGGCCAGGCGCTGTTCGTCGCGGATGCAGGGATCGGCGGTCTCCAGTGCGGCTTGCGCCGGCAGCGCCGGCTTGGGCGGTTCGACCTTGATCGCCGGCGGGACGTTGGCAGGCGCGGGGTTGACGACCACCACGGGCTTTGGCGGCGCCGGTGGCACGCTGGCGGGCGCGGGAGCGACGGCCACCGCGGGTTTCGGCGGTGCGGATGACGGCGGGCTCGGCGCAGGTACGGCCGCCGCCGGCGGCTCGCGCTTGGCGACCGCGGCGGGCGCAGGCGGCGGTTCGACCTTCTTGGCCGGCAACGACACCAGCGGGATGGTGGCACCGCCGAGCGAGCCGTAGATGAACGGTTCCTGCCGTCCGCCGGTCATGGCGACCACATCATCGCGGACGCGGCCGAGCGCGATGCGGATATCGAGGCCGGGCTCGGCGAGATGCTTGATCAGCGCGGTGGCGTAGGGGCTGTTGATGCCGTCGCCGTCATAGGAAATCGAGCCGGCCTTCGCGGCATAAGCCACCAGCGTGTCGGCGCTGACTTCCTCGATCTTGGCAAGGCCGCCTCTGGCGGTGGCTCGGTTCCCTGCGGAGCGCAGCTTTGCGGCAAACGGATTGTCGCGGCAGGCGTCGAGCAGAATCAGCCGCAGGCGGCGCACCGTCTGCAATGCCCAGATGATGCGGTCGAGCGACACCGCCTCGTCATCGACGTCGTAGTCGCGGCTGAGTTTCGCATCCACCGGGACCAGATAGTTGGTGCCGCCGATCTCGATGCCGTGGCCGGCATAATAGACCACCGCCATATCGGCGTTCTCTGCCGTGATCAGGAATTCACGCACGCTGCGCTTGAAATCGACGACGCCGAGATCGTTGCGTGAGATGACGACTTCGAAGCCCACCGATTTGAACAGCGCCGCGATCGCGGTCGAGTCGTTGATCGTATTGGGCAGCGACGATGCATTCTTGTAGACGGCATTCCCGATCACCAGCGCGACGCGCCGCTCTGCCGCGGCTGCGGTGGCGAACAACGCCCCCGCAGCGAGACAGAAGCCGTAGATCAGGAATTCTCGCAGTTTCATCGCAGTATCAATTCCGGTAGTACCGCCAGTGGCGGTGGTGTTTGACGCGCTTCCTCGGTGGCGGACGGCCGCTCTCCGTCACGGTCACGTTGATGACGTCGGAATAAACCGGCGGATCGTGCGGCACGTGGGCCGAGTCGGCGAACAGCAGGCGCAGCTTGTGCGGGCCGAGCGGCAGCGTGATCTTCGCCTCGGTCTGGCCGGCGCCGAAATGCAGATGGTTGAAGTCGTTCGGGATCGGCTGATCCATCGGCGGCAATTCCGCGTCGACGAGCAAATGATGGTGTCCGGTGTTCGGCTTGTCAAATCCTGCAGGTGCTACGCCCATATTGAGGAGACCGAAGCGGATCACCGGGTTGGGCGAGATATAGGCGCCGACGGTCGGATAGATGAAATAGACCTTGGCATCCTTTGGCGACGGCTTGCGTCCGCCAGCGGCTGCCGGCGCCGGGGGCGGCGCGGCATCGGCCACCTTGACCTTGATCCGCTCCGACATGACAGGCGGCGAATGCGGAACGTGATTCTTGTCGCCGAACAGGAGCTGCAAGGTGTGCTCGCCGGGCGTCAGCGTGATCTCGGTTTCCGTCTGGCCGGCGCCGAAATGCAGATGCTGGAAGTCGTTCGGTATTTCGGTATTGAGGGCCGGCGTCGGTGCATCGATGATCAGGTGATGGTGACCCGAATTGGCCCGATCGGAACCCGCCGGCGCGACGCCCATTCCGCGCAGGCCGAAATGCAGTGTGGATTTGGTGGGAAGCGTGTCGCCGTCCTTCAATCCGATGAAGTACACCGCGGCGCCCGAAGGCGACGGCGTCGGCCCGCCGGTCTGGGACAGCGCTGCGTTGCAGAGCAACAAGGAGCCGAAAAACAGGACGAGGATCGACCTCAGGATTCGCTGGACCATCGCAATTTTCCCAATATTGGACCGCAGCCTGTGCGGTCCTTACTTAAAAAAATCGTCGCCCTCGGCGAACCCCGGCGGCTAACGCCAAACGGCTGTTCAAACGATATTCGTTTGCCGGGCGATGTAAACCGGAATCCGGCCCCAAAAGCCTTCGCGCCGGGGTACCTCGCCTTGCCGATTGCCAGCGGATAAAGCATGCTAGAGCCTCTTGAATCTGACAATGCATATTCTAAGGAGTTCAGTATGGCCTCCGCGGAAATAACGACATGAAATTGCGGCTGTTGTCTGTGATTTCCCTCACAGCGCTGGTTGGATTGGGAAGTCCCGGAGCGAACGCGCAGCGAGGGCTGAGCACCGGCCCGCCGGCCGACCGGCCCGCGTCGTCGCCCGACGCCGCGGTGGCGCAACGCAACACCAGTCCCGAACCCGGCGAAACCTTTCGTGACTGCGCCGACTGCCCCGAGCTTGTCGTGGTCCCGCCCGGGGACTTCACGATGGGGTCCAACGACACCCCATATGAGAAGCCGGAGCACGCGATCACCATCCGCAAGCCATTCGCGATCGGCCGCCGCGAAGTGACGTTCGCGGAATGGGACCAGTGCGCCGATGCCGGCGCCTGCAAGCACCGGCCCGACGATCACGGCTGGGGACGCGGCGACCGGCCGGTGATCAATGTGAGCTGGGATGACAGCAAACTCTTTGTCGCCTGGTTGTCGCAGAAAGTCGGGCAAAGATACCGCCTGCCGACCGAAGCCGAATGGGAATATGCGGCGCGCGCAGGGACCAAGACGCCATTCTGGTGGGGCAAAGACGTCGGCTCGGGCCGCGCGCAGTGCGATACATGCGGCAGTCCGACCAGCAAGCAGATCGTTGCCACCGGCTCGTTCCGGCCCAACGGCTTTGGGCTCTACGACACATCAGGCAACGCCGCCGAATGGGTCGAAGATTGCTGGAACGACAATTACAAAAATGCGCCCAGGGACGCGGTGGCCTGGACGACCGGCGATTGCCGCCTGCGGGTGCTGCGCGGCGGCAATTTCCTCTCAAAGGCAACCGAGGTCAGATCCGCGTCACGGTTCCGCTACGACGTCGACGTGCGCTATTACGCCAACGGTTTTCGTGTCGTGCGGGATTTGCAGTGATCGCGAGGCGTCGATGAGGGCGATCGTGGCGGCCATACTGATATGCACCGGTGCGTCGGCGGCGCTGGCGCAGTCCTATTCCGCCAGCGGGCAGATCGGCTACCTCCAGGAATGGGAGATCAAGGGCAATCTGGCCAGGACGGCGACCGGCACCGGCGCGGATTATTCGGGGCCCGTGACGCTGCGCCATGTCGGGCTTTGCAGCGTCAACGGCGTCGAGGAAAAATCCGGCGTGATGCAGCTGAAGGTTTCGCCATCGCGGCTGGAAGGAACGCTGGCGATGGACGATGACAGCTGCCGGATCGTCGCGTCGGCGGCATCGTCCTATTCAGGGCTGCTGAGCTGCCGCAACGGTCAGGGCGTGCCGATCAGTTTTTCGATCGGCGAGGCGGCGAAGGACGGCGGCCGGCCACCGGCAAAATGATCGCAACGGCAATTCCGTTCGTCTCTTCCGGTTCATGTCTTCCAAAACGTCAAACGCCGCGCTGCAGTCAAGCAGCGCGGCGTTCGCGTGAGTGAGGACGATCAGAAGTTACGCTGAGCGCGAAGCTGCAGCAGAACCGTATTCTGGTCCTTGAACTCGTAGGTGGCCGTCGGCTTCGGAGCGCCCGGACCGAAGGTCGAGGTGCCCGAGTACTTCTGGTCGAGGTGGAACCATTGAACTTCACCCGAGAACGTCAGGTTCTTCACCGGCGTCCAGCGGGTGATGACACCGAGCTGCGAGACGTTGAAGTCCGGGTTGCAGGTGTAGGTGACGCCGGCGCCGGGATGGCCGGCCGCGAAAGCCGCGCAATACGCGCCCTTGGCGGTCGACAGGTCGCCCACCGCGCCGTCGTAACGCACGGAGGAGTAGCTGCCGAACAGGCTCGACGACCAGTAGGGATCCCAGTTGTGGTTGAACGCACCACGGATGCCCCAGGCCTTGGTCAGCTTCAGATCGCCGGTGCCGCCGGAGGAAGTCGGCAACCAGACTGCGTCCGTCGTCGCACCGATGCCGATGCTCTGATAGGCGCCGGGCGCGCTGGTGCTGCCGAACATCGCGAAGTTCGGCGAAGCGCTGCTGGTCGCGATCACGTTCTTGGTGTCGCCGACCGCATAGGACGCATCGACCTTGATGTCGTCGCCCGCACCGGTCGGGATGTTCTTGACGTTCAACGCCACCATCCCCGAACCGCCCCACTTGGTCTCGGGGTGACCGGAGATTTCCGACAGCGCGGTCGGAGAACCGTTGGCCACGCCAACGGCGCCAGCGGGAGCCGCAACCGTGTTCAGGATGTTGTAGGAGCCGGAGACTTCATGCGCAGCGCCCGAAATCTGGAACAGGCCCCAGGCCTGGTCGACTTTGATATTGCCGACGATGTCGGGAGCATGCGTGCCGGCATAAGCGTTGGCGCTGGTGCCGAGTGCGCCGACGCCACCGACGCCAACGCCGCTCGGGCCGAGATTGTACACCGCGGTGCGATCCCACACGGTCGGATCGTCGAGACCGATGCTGGCCGATACGCCGTTGCCGAACTGGGCGGTGTACTGGATGTTGTTCACGCCGGTGTCGGTGTTGTTGCCGCCGAGCAGGTTCGAACTGATGTTGCCCGGGAAACCATTCCACGGCGTCGAGTAGGCCGAGGAAGACTTACCGAAGGTGAAGCCGGCGAACTGGATGAACACGTACTCGACGGCGACGTAACCTTCGCCGGGCTGGTTCAGCAGGCTCGTATTGGTGCCTGCACTCGGCGATGCCGTGAAGTTGGCCGGATTGACCGTGGTGCTGCCCTGGGTCGAGAACTGCATGTCGGCCTGACCGAAGGTGCGGACAACGCCGTATTCGGTCGCGGTGCGGGTATCGACCGTCAGCGCCATACGCGAACGGGAGGCGAAGTAGTCGCGATAGCGATTGCCCTGGCCGATGTCGCCGTTCCAGGCCGGCGTACCGTGGATGCCGCCGTTGAACGTGGTGTCGACGCGGAGATAACCACCCAGCTTGATGCAGGTGTCGGTACCTGGAATGTAGAAGAAGCCGGCGCCGTACAACGAGCAGATCCTCACGTATTCGACCGCTTTGGCCTTGACGGGAAGATCAGCCGCCTGGGCTCCCGAGGCGGCGAGAAGCGCCGCCGCCGAGCCGAGGACTAAATTTCTGATCGCATTCATTCTGTCTCTCCGATTGGATCGCCACACTCGTCCAGCAGGCGTAGATCCGTGTGCAAAGCGATAGCGCAGAACAAATTTTTGGGAATGACAAACGCGTGACGTGCCGCGCTTCGCACGCCGCTGTGATGTTTGTGCAACGCACGCGCCGTATTTTACCGCTGGCTCGGCGATCAACGGTAAAGGGAGATGGCGCATGATGCGGATTTGCCGTGAAATCGCGCAATGCCAGCTTATATTATGAGAATCATTTTAAGTGCCGCTGCGGATATGATTCGATCGCGTGCCCGGCGCGCCGCAGTCGGTGTAGGATGACGGTAGTAATGTTCCAAATAGCGGCGCTGATTTGGAATGAAATGCTGGTCTGGAATAAGGACTCGGCGCCAATGAAAACCCCGCCCGCTGGGGATCAGCGGACGGGGCAGTTCAGAGCAACAGCAACGCACGATTCGGGATGCGTTGCCTGACTGAATATATTCACCCGAAACATGATCGGAAGAAGACAGTGCAACGCCACGATGTTGTGATCGGATCATTCACCCGTGGATCAGACGCCAGGCGATCGCGCCCAATGCGCCTACCCAAAGAATGATCGCGGCGCTGGCCTGGATTCCAAAACCCCGGCCGCGTTTGGCCGCGGCTTCCGAATAGCCGATCAGGTAGAGGATACGGCCGGCGATCCAGACAACGCCAAGCCCGGCTGCGACGGCATCGCTGATGTAGACGGCAAACAGCCACAGCGAGGGCAGGAAGATCGGCATCCATTCCAGCGTGTTCATCTGCACGCGAAACATCCGTTCAAAATCGGGATTGCCGGAGGTCGCAGGCACCTTGATGCCGAACGCGGCGCGCGCTTTCGAGACCTGGATGGAGGTGAAGAAATAAAACAGGATGGCAAGGCACGTGACGAGCGCGGTGAAATGATACATCGCAAAGTTCCCCCCCTTTTGAACGTGTTAGCCTATAGCGCGATCCGTCACCCTGAGGAGGCCGAGGGCGACAGCCACCGGCCGCTCATCCTTCGAGGCTCGCGGAGCCTGTCATCGGGCGCGCATTCGCGCGACCCGTCGGCTCGCACCTCAGGAATTTATCGCTCGCTCTAGTAGCCCGTCATCTCCAGATAGCCTAATCCCGCGTGGCTGCCGGAAAAGCGGATCGGGCCTTCCCAATAAGGAAAGCTCGTGCCCATCCAGCTTCGCGCGTTCAGCGGGATGCATTCGATCGTGAGCGCCAGTTTTGGAATGGCGATGCGCCATGTCGTCGGAATCTTGCGGCCTTCGATCTCGGTAAAGGCCTGCGGCGTCATGGTGAGATCGGCGGAGGCGATCTGCTGTGCGTTGCCGTCACGCGCAAACCATTTGCCGGAACCGTAATGGTTGCCGTCGGTTTGGCGCATTCGATAGAGCATCAGCTTTTCGCCGGAGTTCAGATGCAGCGACAGCCAGTCCCAGCCGCTTTGATCCGGCGCCAGCGGCTGGCTGCTCCACTCGCGGTCCAGCCACGCCTGGCCGGTAACCTCGGCTTGCCTGTCGTCGATGGTGATGCTGCCGGTCACAGCGAAATAGGGCTGGCTGTAATAATACGACGCCTGTTCGCGCTCCGATTTTCGGCTGTAGCCGCCATCGCCCTGCAGCACGAGTGGCCGATCCGCATCGAGGCGCAGCGCGTAGCTGAAATCGGCACCCGATGCGTTGAGGGCGAGCGGCGCGATGTTGGCCGCGTTCATCGCGGGCAGCCCGCGCATTTCCCAGGAATCGATCCAGGCCAGGTAAGGGCTTGCCTCGACACCGGCCTGGCCGATGCCGCCACGGGCAAAGGTCTCGCTGGTCCGGTGCAACTGCGCTGAAGTCACTGCAGCGTGCCCCATCCAGATCTGCTGATTGGCCCAGCCTTCGAGCTCGGCGCCGGCTGCGATCGCCTGCCGAAACAGCGTCCACTGTACGCCGTAGGCAATTCCTTTTGAGTCGACGAGATTGGCCGTCACGTACCACCATTCGATCCGAAATCCCGGATGCGGGCCGTGATCGGCTGGAAACACAAACGCCTTGCCGGGAACGACGGACGCAAATCCGTCGGTGGTTTCGCCGAGCCCGGCAAAGCCCTGCGCAAGGGCTTTGCCGCCGAGCCCGAGCAGCAGCGCGCCGCCCGCAAAGAAGCGGCGGGATATCGTGCCGCTACCGCTCATTTGCGAAGATCCGGATCAGGCTGGCCGGCTGCATCCGCGCCAGTCTGACGACGGGAAGCAAAGCGGCACACAATGCCGCGGCCATGGCGACGCCGAGCAGTGCCAGCAATTGCAGCGGGAAGATTTGAAACGGCAGCCGCCAGCCAAAGGCTTTGACGTTCACCACCGCCAGCAGGCACCACGCCACCAGCAGCCCCAAGGGAATCGCAAGCAAGGTGGTGATCAGCGCGACCGACATCGTCTTGAGCAATTCGATCGCGGCCAGCCGCTGCCTTGTAATGCCGATCGCCCAGAGCGGCGCCAGTTGCGGCAGGCGGGAATTGCCGAGCGTGAGCAGGCTGGTCAACAGCGCGATGCCGGCGACGCCGAGGGTGAAGGCGTTCAGCGCCGCGGTGACCGAGAAGGTGCGGTTGAAGATCCGCGTCGAGTCCGCCTTCATCGTCGCCTGATCGGCGACGTTGCGGTCGTCGAGCGCGAATTTTTCCTGGAGCGCCGCGATCAGCGCCGGGATCTTTGGCGATGCGACGCGCAGGCCCAGTCGCGTCAGCGGGATTTCCGGAAAGTGCCGCGTCAGCGCGGCGAAATTGACCGCGATCTGGCCCTTCGGATTGCCGTAATCAGCATAGATGCCGACGATCTGGAGCGGCCAGTTGCCGCCCGATGTCGGGACCTCGATCCGGTCGCCGATCGCAAGTTTGAGACGCCTCGCCAATTGTTCGCTGACGAGACAGGCATCGCCGGGTCGAAGTTTGGTCCAGGCATTGTCCGCCGACTGCAGCAGCGGCCAGTTGTCCCGATAGGTAGCGTGATCGGCCAGTCCCAGCACCTCGATCGGCGCGCCGCCGAATTGCGTGTCGGCGCGGCCGCCGGGCAGGACCGCGTCGACTTCGGGGCGCTGGCGCAGCCACGCCCTGATCTCGGCCGTCTGCGCCTCGTTGGCCGCGTTGACATAGACATCCGCCGCCAGCCGGCCGTCGAGCCAGACCAGAAAGGTGCGGCTAAAACTCTCGACCATGGTGCCGACGCCGACATTGACCGCGAGCGCCAGCAACAGCGCCATCAGGGCCAGCGACAATCCTGATAGCTGCTGGCGGCTGTCGGCCCAGAACCAGACGCCGAGCGGCCGCCGCGCATATCGCTGGCCGAGTGAAAGCACGATCTCGAGCAGCGCCGGCAGGATCAGCGCGGCGCCAAGCAGCATGGCCGCGAGCACGGCAAAGCCTGCGATCAGGGAATCGCCGAACCACAGAAAGCTCCCCGCCACCGCGAACACCATGAGCGCCAGCGCGCTCTGGAACATCAGCCAGCGGTGCTGCGCCTGTTGCCAGGCGTAGGGCTGGGCGGTGGCCAGCACCGGCATGCGGACAGCTTTTGTGAGGCTGGCGACGGCGGCCGCGAGCGCGCCCAAAACGCTAATGGCGACGCCCGCGAACCACCATTCCGGCTTGAGCGTCAGTTGGCCGGGAATCTGCGCGCCATAGAGCCCGCGCAGGGATGCGGCGACATCGGGCAATAATGCAGCCGCAATCAAATAGCCGCACACAAGTCCAATCAGCCCCGCGACCAGCGCCAGCGACACCAGCTCGATCACCAGCACGGTGTTGAGCAGGCGCGCCGACACGCCGCAGGCGCGCAGGGTGCGCAGCATCGGTAGCCGCTGTTCGAAGGCGAGCCCGATCGCCGAATTGACGATGAACAAGCCGACAAAGAACGACAGCAACCCGAACGCGGTCAGGTTGAGGTGAAAACTATCCGTCAAGCGTTCGAGATCGCTTTCCGCGCTGGGCTCGATCAGACGGAGCTTGTCGCCGGCAATCGTCTCCAGCGCCGCGCGCTTGCCTTTTGCCTTGCCGACCAGCAGGCGGGAAAGCTGATCCGGCATTTTCAGCAGTTTTTGCGCGATCCCGATATCGACCACCAGCACGCCGGGCACCAGTTGCGGCTGCACGCGCAGCGGCGGCAAGGCCGGGCCGCCATTGGTCGACGGCGTCGCGCCCTCGCTCAGGCCGAGATCGGACAGTGTTTCGGGCGCCACCAGCATTTCTCCGGGCGGAGTCATGAAGGACTGCAGATTGGCTTTGCCGATCGTGGGGGCGTTGCCGACTTCGGCGGGCAGCGTCACCGGTTCGATGCCGAGCAGCCGGAACGAACGTCCACCGATCTGGATCCGGCCTTCGAGCACCGGCGAGACCGGCCAGCCGGCGCGGCGCAGGTCGATGAAGAGTTGTTGCGGGAAGGTGGCGCTGTCGCGGCCGACCAGCATCGCGGTGCGGGCGCCGCCGAAGGTCGCGGCGGCGCGGTCGTAGGAATTGCGCGCCTGCTGGTTCAGCGCCTGCACGCCGCTCCACAGCGCGGTCGCCGAGATCAGGCCGATCAACAGGGTCGCGAGCTGCATCGGATGCCGCCGCCAGTGGCTCAGGAGCACGGCAAGGATCCAGAGCGCGCGCGTCATGTGATGATACCGGCGTGGAGATTGACCTGCCGGTCCAGCGTGGCGGCAAGCCTTGTGCTGTGCGTCACCATCAGAAAACCGCATCCGGTGCGCGCCACCAGATCGCGGGCCAGCGCCAAAACCTCGTCGGCGGTGGCCTCGTCGAGATTGCCGGTCGGCTCGTCCGCGAGCAGCAGCAGCGGCTTTATCGCGACCGCACGGCCGATCGCGACCCGCTGCTGCTGGCCGCCGGATAATTGCTCGGGATAGCGTTTCAGGAAATTGCCGAGCCCGAGCCGCTCGACGAGTTCGGCATGCCAGGCCGGGTCGTGACGGCCGGCGATCCGCGACTGGAATACCAGGTTGTCCTCGACGGTCAGGCTCGGGATCAGGTTGAACTGTTGAAACACCAGCCCTAGGCGATCGCGCCGTAATTCCGCACGGCCGGCATCGCCGAGACCGGAGACGATGACGTCCGCCAGCCGGATCTCGCCGCCATCGGCGGCGTCGAGGCCCGCGATCAGATGCAACAGCGTGCTCTTGCCGCTGCCGGATTCACCGGTCAGCGCGACGCTTTCTCCCGCCGCGACCGCAAGATTCACGCCGCGAAGCACGGCGATCTCCTCGCCGGCGGAGCGGTAGCTCTTGGTCAGGCCGGTGACATCAAGCACGATGGGGTTGCCGTTGGTCATGCGCGACGAAAGCCGTGCCTCACAACGGCTTCTGGTATTTCAACACGAACTCGTCGGTCGGCACCTGCGGACGGAACACCGCCGCCTCCCTGGGATCCTCGGGATGGCGCAGGAAATCGCCCTCGGCCACCAGCTTGAACCCGGCGGCCTCGATCTCCTGCCGCAGCGTGCTCTCCTCGATCCGGTGCAGCGTCTTGGCGACATTTGTGCCGTCGCCCGGTTTCGCGGAATGGTCGGCGATGATCAGAAAACCGCCGGGTTTGAGGGCCGCGAACATCTTCTTGTTCATGACGGCGCGATCGACCTGCATATAGGTGATGTCGTGATAGGCGAAGAAGAAGGTGATCATGTCGAGGCCCGAGACGTCGGGTGGGATCGGATCGTCAAAGTCCCTGATGACATGCACGACGTTTTTCATCGCGGGCTTCTGCGCGCGGATGTCGAACTTGTCCTTGACGAAGCGCTCGATCACGGCAGCCGAATCCTGCGCGTAGACGGTGCCGGCCGGCCCGACGGTGCGCGCCAAGAGTTCGGTGCTGTAGCCGGCGCTGGCTTCCATATCCAGAATCTTCATCCCGGTCTGGACGCCGGCGAAAGCCAGCATTTTGGCCGGCTGGCGGCGCTGGTCGGCCTGGCGGTCGGTATCGGCCCGGTCGGGCGCAGCGACGATCGCCGCATAGTCCGGCGTTTTGGCGTCCTGCGCCGGCGCGGCTGTTGCGGCGAGCACGGCCAATGAAATAAACGCGCCCATGATGTTGGCGCGACGACGGACTGATCTGGCCATGAAATTCCCCGGATGTGACGGATGAGACCATATATCAGGGCGGCCATGGTAGATCACGGGTTCAATCGCGCGGCGACGCGATCGTGATCCGCCTGCTTCCGCCAGGCGAAACAACGTCAGGCGGCATGTCGCATACAGCGCATAGTTGCAGCGCACGCGGTCCGGTCCAAATGCGCTGTTGCCTTGTCCGGAAAGGCATGGCTAGCATCGGGCCAAGCCGATCTGACAGAGCCGGCAAAGATAATTTGGGAGCCGATCATGACCGCACAACCGACGCCGAAAGGCGCCTGGAAAATCACCTTTCTGCTGTTTCTGTTCATGCTGGTGAACTTTGCGGACAAGATCGTGGTCGGTCTTGCCGGCGTGCCGATCATGACCGAGCTCAAGCTCGAGCCGGAATCCTTCGGCCTGCTCGGTTCCTCGTTCTTCTTCCTGTTCTCGATCGCGGCCATCATCGTCGGCTTCATCGTCAATCGCATCGACACCCGCTGGGTGCTGCTGGCTTTGGCACTGGTCTGGGCCTTGGCGCAATTCCCGATGGTCGGCACCATCGGCTTCACCACGCTTCTGATCTGCCGGGTGATTCTCGGCGCCGGCGAGGGCCCGGCGGCGTCGGTCGCAGCGCATGCCATCTTCAAGTGGTTTCCGGACGAGAAGCGGACCCTGCCGATTGCAATCCTGTCGCAAGGCTCGGCGTTCGGGGTGATCCTCGCGGTACCCGCGCTGAACTGGCTGATCGTCAATTACAGCTGGCATTACGCCTTTGGTGCGCTCGGTGTGGTCGGTTTGATGTGGGCGGTGGCGTGGCTGATCCTCGGCAAGGAAGGCCCGCTGGTGCAGACCGCGGCGATGGCGGCCAATGAGCCGCGCATTCCCTACTTCCGGCTGTTGACCTCGCGAACCTTTGTCGGCTGTGTCGCCGCGACCTTCGGTGCCTATTGGGCGCTGTCGCTGGGGCTGACCTGGTTCACGCCCTTCATCGTCAAGGGGCTCGGCTTCTCGCAGCAGCAAGCCGGCTTCATCTCGATCCTGCCCTGGGTGTTCGGCGCTGTGATGGTGCTGCTCACCGGCTGGATCTCGCAGCTGATGCTGGCGCGCGGCTTCACCACCCGCGGCGCCCGCGGCGTGCTGGGCGCGGTGCCGCTGATCGTCGGCGGCCTGGTCCTCTCGGTGATTCCCCATGTCGCACCCGGCGCACTGATGATCGCCCTGCTGGTGGTCGGATCAGGACTGTGCGGATCGATCTATGTGGTCTGCGCGCCGATGCTCGGCGAGTTCACACCGGTGTCGCAGCGCGGCGCGATCATCTCGATCTATGGCGCGCTCTACACGCTCGCCGGCATCCTCGCGCCCTATGTGATGGGCAGCGTGATCCAGAGCGCCGCGGCGCCGCTCGACGGCTACATGACGGGCTTCACCATCAACGCGGTGATCCTGGTCGTGTCGGGATTGCTCGGCCTCGCGCTGCTGTGGCCGAACACCGAGCGGGCGAGGCTGACGGCACACGCGGTGCAGCCGAAGTTTGCGTGAGGGGCACCAAAACGGTGTGGTCCCGGCCTGGTGCGCAATTGCGCACGGGGGGCCGGGACGCATAGCCACCTCGAACTGCTCGGCGTCGCCGGTGCGGTGTCGGTCTAAGATATCTTTTTCCAGTTCACCGACTTGCAAATCAAGCCGCCGACCATGCAGCCCGAGGTATTGAGGCCAGATCCTTCGATCGACATTTTGCCTGAATAGACCGACCCGCTGTCAGGACTTGCGGCCTTTCCAGTCCAGGAATTGACCCCATTGGGCCGCATCTCAAAGAACAGGCGCTGCCCGACTTTGGCTTTCGAATCCGAACCGGGCTTTACCCACACGATGTTTCCGCAGATCGCATCGCCACACGGTTCAAACTTGACTTGCAGGGCACCATTGTCGCGCAGCCAGGTGCCAAAAATATCGTCTGCGAGGCTGGGGCTGGT
Source organism: Bradyrhizobium sp. AZCC 2289 (assembly GCF_036924615.1). NCBI lineage: Bacteria > Pseudomonadati > Pseudomonadota > Alphaproteobacteria > Hyphomicrobiales > Nitrobacteraceae > Bradyrhizobium > Bradyrhizobium sp. AZCC 2289. The sequence continues at coordinate 5,096,137 of NZ_JAZHRY010000001.1, forward strand.
GGTCAGCAGGAATGCGGACAAAGCCAGGCTGAGGCGCACAAATCTCATCACATTCTCCTTACGTTGATGCTTCGGGTTAGCGGACATCTGCCAGATGCATGTCGCTCAGGGTTGTCGAGAGGCTGCGTGCGACAAGGTCGGCTATCGCTGCGTGCAGCTTCTCGTTCTCGGCGGGATTGCCGACGCTGGTCGCGAAACTTTCATCGATCATTCGGGTGGGGCCGGCGATCCTGACCTGCCCCCCATCGTCCAATGGCGGTGCGGCCATCTTTTCGATGACGTCGAAGGTCTTTCCGTCGAACACTCTGATTTCGTAGAGCGCGTGGACCTGGCGGTAGGATTCCATCACCGTGCCGTATGTGATGAAACCTATCCCTTCGACCTTTCGTGCGCCACCACCGAAGCTCGATTTTGCCTTGGTAATGACGATGTAGGCATCGAGTCCCTGGGGAGACACTTCGGTCTGAACGAGCTTCTTGAATGGATCGCTGCGTACGAGGTTGACGGGCGCAACCGGGGAATCCTTGATGGCGGTAAAGGCGGTGCGGTTGTAACTGACCGGCTGCACCTGAAAGCGTCCGTTCAAGGCCGTCGTTGCCTGCTGGACGATCAGGTCATCGAGGCCCCAGGAGGCGATCGGAAAGCTTTGGCTTCGGTTGTTCAGCCCGGTTAGTCCTCCTTTCGCGAAGGTGATCTCATCTCCGACCGCCGAGATGACGCCGACGGTCTTGACGGCCTGCAGCTTCGTCTCGCGGGTTTCGAACGCCGCGCAAGCGCTGACGCTGACCGCAATTAGAACAACCGTCGCGAAGCGGACGCATCGAATGCTGCGGCACATGGCGTCCCTATCGGATCTTGATGTCGAACGCGTAGGAGGCGCCGATGCCGACCGTGGTTTGGTTCGGGGAACCCCGAAGCGTCACCAGCGGGCTCTTCGCCGCGTCACCGAGCAGCCGCTCATATTCGACATAGGCGTGAACTTCCCATTGCGGATTGATCCGATAGGACACTTGGGCGCCGGCGCCGACCGAGTGCGCGCCGCCCTTGGCGTCGAAGGCCGGCAACCCTGTCGCCATCGCCTGCACGGCATCGATACCAAAATAGGGCGAGGTCGCTTTGGTGCTTTCCCATGTGAAGCGTGGGCCGGCCGACAAGGTGAGACGCTGGATGACCGGGACAATGACGTCCGCCGACAGATCGGCCACGACGCCGTGATGGCCGCCAATGCCCTGGCGGAGTTCGCCGCGGGTGCGGAACCAGTCGACCGGATAGTATTCGACGAAGCCGCCGAGCTCGACCGTGGTTTTGACGTCACCGAGGCCATTCAGCTCGGAATAGCTGCTGGCTTTCCGTGATGACACGAACTTGCCGGCGGGGCCGGCCCGAAGGTCGCCGAAGTCGATCACCGCGATGCTTGCGCTGTCGCGGGGCCCGCGAAACTGCTCGGTCGAGCCGGCGCGACGGATGGAAAAAATCGGGACCGGGCTGAGCATGCTCCGGTTGGCGCCCTCGAAATCCGGTTTGTATTCGCCCCCTACGCCGACCATGACCGTCCAGGTGCCGGACAACGGCGGCAGAACCGGCAATTCAAACGGAGGGGCCGGCAAGGTGAGTAAAGGCTCCGCCGCCGTTGCAACAGACGGGACCAGCACCAGAGCCATCAAGGCGATGCGGCGAAGATCAGAGTGGCCCTGTCGGAGGCCTTTGGCTCGGCGCAACTTGGGTGGCGCCGATATCACGCCGAGCGCATCTTCGATCGGAGTGTCGAGACAGCATTCCGGGAGAAATCCGTCATCGGGGAAAGCCGCAAGCCTTCGAGGATCATCATTGGATAGAATGGCTCTGGGCATTTCGCTTACCGGCAACGGGACTAAATTCGTTCGGGTTTTTGCCGGTCGTTTGCGACCGAAGCTTGTTCCGGACTTCGTTCTTTATTTCCGAATGTTGCCCGATCGATATCTGTGCCGGTCGCTTGGCGTTGCACCGAGTGACGCGGTCTTTAGCGGCGAACAGAGAGAGCCAGGTATCGACCCGTGCATGCGTCAGAGCTATCGCGTTTTGGGTAACGCAGATTGACCGGACGTTTCGCGCCGACGAAGCTCCGCCAACAAGCGCGTTCTCGAGCCGGCAAGATGCTCGCGCATCACGCGTTCTGCAGAATCAGGATCGCGCTGTTCGATTGCCGAGACGATCGCCTCATGCTCGCGGTGAACCGCCTTTGCCCGTTCCGCGACCTTTGCTGTAGCGACCGTGGACTGCAGCCTGCAAATCTGCAGCAACGGATACAGCTCCCGGCAGATGATGTTCGAAATCCAGCGGTTTCGGCTGCCCTTCGCAATCTGGATGTGCAGGTCATTGTCGGCTGTCCCGTTCCGAAAGACCCCGTCCAGGCCCTCCGCCCGAAATCTCTTCGCCAGGTCTGCAAGACAATCACGAAGCCGTCGCGTTTCGTGCAGGGTCATATTCTCGGCTGCCTGCCGCGCCGCCATTCCCTCCAGCGCTTCGCGCGTAAACAACAACTGCTCAACATCATCGACAGTGAGTTGAACGACACGAACCCCCGAAAACGGTGTGCGCTCGACCAGATGGCGCCCCTCAAGCGTACGGATCGCCTCGCGCAAGGGGCCGCGGCCGACGCCAAAATGTGACGAAAGCATCTGCTCGGACAGCTTCTGCCCGGGGCTGAGCTCGCCGGCGAGAATTGATTGTTCGAGCCGCAGCGCTGTTTCGTCGACCAGGGCGCGGGCGGGTTCCTGCAAAGTCATGATTCGTATCCGAATGGGGGCGTCGAAACCTTGTATCCGAACATCCGATCGGTATACAATCATCAAATATTGTAAATGATATGTCATGATTGTTGACAATAGTAAACGTTTTGTGACGGTGCCGCGGTAGGGAGAGCACGCGTGTCGGTGCAAGCTGTGGCCGTAGGGGCCCCAAATCGAGATCGCTCGATAGTCCCCGGCTCCGCGCAAGATTTGGCGGCGGCGATCACTACACGGATCGATCGTTTGCCGGAAAATCGGCACGTTTGGTGGCTTGTCATAGTGGTTGCTTTGGCGGGGTTGTTTGAGGTCTATGACCTCTACCAAACGGCCTATGTCCCGGCAGGACTTGTCCGAGCCGGCATTTTCAGCAGCGGCGCCGGTCTGTTCGGCGTTGCGGATCAGGCGGCGTTCGCGGGTTCGACTTTCCTTGGGCTTTTCATCGGCGCGATTGCATTTGCTTCAGTCGTTGATCGCTTCGGTCGGCGGCCGATCTTTCTGGGGGCGCTCGTCGCTTACAGTCTGGCGACTTTCGCGATGGCCTTTCAATCGACCGCGACGGGAATTCTGGTCTGCCGCCTTCTCGCCGGAATCGGCCTCGGGATCGAACTCGTCACGTTGGACGCCTATCTGGTCGAAATCGTGCCCAAGCATATGCGCGGCAAGGCGGCGGCGATCACGCATTCGATTTCGTATCTCGCGATCCCGCTGGTTGCTCTCATCTCGTATTTGCTGATTCCGATCGACCCATACGGCGTTGCAGGCTGGCGGTGGGTCGTGGTTATCGGTAGCGCCGGCGCCCTTGGCGTTTGGTGGCTGCGCGCACGCCTGCCGGAGTCGCCGCGCTGGCTCGCAAATCACGGCCAGATCGATGCCGCGGAGCGCATCGTCGCGAACATCGAGGCCAAGATCGAGGCCAGCCTCGGCAGCAAGCTGCCGCCGCCGCCGCTATCCGTTCCGGAGCAGTTCCACAGCGCAGGGTTCGCCGAGATTTGGCGACCGCCCTACCGGAGACGGACGATAATGCTGATGGTTTTCAACTTCTTTCAAACCATCGGCTTCTACGGGTTCACCAACTGGTTGCCTGCCCTGCTGGCCTCGCAGGGCCATTCGCTGACGAAGAGCCTGCTGTACTCGGCGATCATCGCGGGGGTCTATCCGCTTTGGCCGTTGCTGTGGGGCTTCACCGTTGCGGACAGATACCAGCGCAAATGGCAGATCGTCGTCTCCTCGGGAGCCGCGGCTGTTCTCGGATCGATTTTCTCCGTCCTGACGGTGCCCGCACTCGTAATCGCCTGCGGTGTCCTCATCGTCGGCGCAAACACTTTAATGTCGTATGCCTACCATCCCTATCAAGCCGAGCTATATCCAACTGCAGTCCGCGCGCGGGCAGTCGGCTTCGTCTATTCCTTCAGCCGCCTCTCGACGGTCTTCACCAGCTTTATGATCGCCCTCTTTCTGAAGGAATTCGGCGCCCCCGGCGTCTTCGTCTTCATCTCCATAAGCATGCTGATCGTGGCGGCATCGATCGGTATTTATGGCCCCCGCACACGCGGTCTCGCCTTGGAAGAAATAGCGCCGTGAGCGATCGGGACGACCCTCCATCCAGGATCAAAAAACCATGGCCAAGGACGAAATCAAGGTACTGACGCCGATCGGAATGCTCGGCTACGGCATTCCGGAAAATTTCCTGAGGATGGGAGCCGAGATGGCACCCGACGTGATTGCCCTGGACTCCGGCTCGACCGACAGCGGGCCGCAGAAGCTCGGCCTCGGTCACATGACGTGCAGCCGCGAGGCCTATGAGCGCGACCTGGCGATGCTTCTTGCCGTAGGTCACGAAAGAAAAATCCCAATCTACATTTCGTCGGCGGGCGGCGATGGCACCAATGCCCACGTCGACGTCTTCCTCGACATCATCAAGGAGATTTCGCGGGCAAAGCGTTATCGATTTCGCGCAGCGGCGATCTATTCGGAAATTCCGAAGCAGCGGGTTGCCGACGAACTGCGCAACGGGCGCATCGCGCCTTGCGGTCCGGTCGAGCCGCTCAACGAGCATGAAATCGATGCGTCGACGACCATCGTCGCCCAAATGGGTGCCGAGCCTTTTCTTGCGGCGCTTGAACGCCACGGCGATCTGGACATCATCGTTTCCGGCCGCGCCTACGATCCGGCCCCGATTGCCGCACTTGGCCTCAAGGCAGGATTCGATCCTGCACTATGCTGGCACATGGGTAAGATCATGGAGTGCGGCGCGTTATGCGCCGAGCCCAATGGTCGTGCCATTTTCGGCACGCTGCGGCGCGACCATTTCGAATTGGAACCGGTCAATCCGGCGGAGCGTTGCACGGAAATGTCAGTCGCGGCGCACACACTTTACGAAAAATCGCATCCGTTCCTGTTGCCGGGCCCCGGCGGCACGCTCGATCTGTCGCATTGTCACTACCAGCAGATGAACGACCGCCGCGTGCGCGTGTCCGGCAGTGAGTTCATTCCCGCCAATCCCTACACACTCAAGCTGGAAGGCGCGAAGAAGGTCGGTTGTCGCAGCATTTTTATCGGCGGCGTCCGCGATCCGATCCTGATTGGCGCTATCGATGGCCTGCTGCCCGCCGTGAAGGATCACGTCCGCGAGTTCTTTGCCGATGTACCGTCCGACAACTATCAGCTTATCTTCCACGTTTACGGCAAGAACGGCGTCATGGGCGAGCTGGAGCCGCTGCGCGACCCGACCTCGCATGAGCTCTGCATCATCGGCGAGGCCGCAGCGATCACCCAGGAACTGGCAACCGCGATCTGCGGGCGGGCCCGCACCGCGCTGCTGCATGCGCCGTATCCGGGCAAGATGGCGACGGCGGGCAATTTGGCGTTGCCTTTCACTCCGCTGGAAATCCCGCTCGGTGAGGTCTGCGCGTTCAACGTCTATCATCTGATGGAAGTCGACAGCCCGACCGAACTCTTCCCCATCGAGCTGGTGGAGATCTGACCGATGACCGACAATGTTTCTCTGGCACATATTGCGAAGGTTGTTCGCAGCAAGAATGCTGGCCCCTTCGAGATTACCTTCGACGTCATCTTCAAGACCAGGGAAGATTACGAAGCCGTCAAGGCAACCGGGGTCATCACCAGGGAGCTGATTTCGAAACTCTATGACCTGCCGACGCAACGGATCATCACGTTTCTCTATTTTGATGCCGCCAACGCAATCAAGGCGACGATCCCGCGGCCACGCCCGCAGGGCAGCATCGGCGAGATCGATATGCACGCTGCTCAACAACATGTGCCGCTGATGAATGTGCTAATTCCGTGGCCACCACCGAGCAAATGATCCTGGCAGAGAATGGTAGTGGTACGCTCAAGTCGCGGGCTTGCTTCGCGTCGTCGACAGATTGTTCGGAAAACACGATCCCAAAGTCTTGTCATGACGCCACCGACATCAACTAGGTTGCCGCCTTCAGGGCCGCCTTGCAGGTCGGCTATGGCACGTGATTCTTCGCGGCTTGCCGGACCGCTTGAGCCACCGCCAATGTGAGCGGTTGATCCTGCGCGATCGCGGCGGGCGCGTCGTCTCGACTGCCGCACAGCGTTAAAAACAGCTTCACGAGAACCCAGATCGCAATCCGCTGTCGGCGTCCGCTAAGATCAGGCATGAGGATTTCTCGTCTTCGCGCCCCAGGGAGAGGCATCCGATGTCACGTAGCTTTAGCCGCCGGTTAACTCCAAATTTTGGCCATGGGTGTCCGAACGTTGCGCCGGCACCGCCGCAATATGTCTCAATGTTGCTGGAATGGCCGGTTTGGCTGTTCCCAATTGAACGACGGGGACAAGTGCTCTATTCGATCCAGAACGGGGTCGCGGAGGACGCGAACGAGTGTACGCCGAGCCGCATATTCTGATTGTCGATGATGACCTTCAGATTCGAAAGCTGCTTGGCCGCTATCTGGCCGAGCAGGGCTTTCGCGTGACGCTCGCGTCCGACAAGCGAACCCTTCACGCCGCGCTGGAGTCGAACGACATCAAGCTGATCGTGCTGGATGTGATGTTGCCGGACGGATCAGGCCTCGACATCTGCCGGGATATACGCGGTGATAACTCGCCCATTCCGATCATCCTTCTCACCGCGCTCAAGGAAGACGTCGACCGGATCATTGGTCTTGAGATTGGCGCCGATGATTATCTCGGCAAGCCGTTCAATCCGCGCGAACTCGCAGCCCGCATCCGCGCGGTGCTTCGTCGCCACAATGACGTGGGGCGGACGGTGCATTCTCCCCAGGAATACCGGTTCGAAGGTTTTGCGTTACAACCCGGGTTGCGGCGGGTCGTCAAGTCGGGCGGTGAGCTCTTGGACCTGACCTCGGCCGAATTCGATCTTTTGCTTGCGCTGGTCGCGAAGTGCGGCCGGACGCTTTCGCGCGAGTATCTGCTGGACGCGACCAAGCGGGGTGACGGCGATGTTTTCGACCGGTCCATCGACGTGTTGCTCAGCCGGGTTCGCCGCAAGCTCGGCGACAATGAATTCCAGCTGATCAAGACGGTGCGAAACGGCGGCTACGTATTTACCGCCCATGTTGAGAAGATTGGGGCCGGCGAATGAACTCTCTGCGGGCTCGCGTCGTCATTACGCTCGTCGCGTCGATCATCTGCGTTGTAGTAATGGCGACCGCAACCCTATTTTTGGCACGGCAGGGGCATATACAAAAGGAACAGGGGGATTACGCCCGACTGGTTTCCGAGGCGATCCTGCTGATCGCACCACTGTTCGGTAACGACGAAAACGACAGGCTCTCGCATTTGGGATCGGGCCCTGTACCAGGTCAGCCGCGCCCGGAACTGACGAACCTGCTGCAATCTCAATTGCGCAGCGCCGGATCCGATCTCGAGGTCGTTGTAACGCAGCCCACCGCGACCGCCCACCCGTTTGTGTCAATCAAATTGAAATCGGGTTGGCTAGCACTTCCGGTCCCGGAGCGCCGTCGCCCGGAATTTCTGTTCGCGCTCGCCGGCTGGTTCCTGCTGGTCGCCCTCGGAACAGTTTGTGTGGCGCTGTGGTTTGCCCACCGCATCACGCGCCATCTTGCGGTTCTGGAACGCGTAGCGGCAACGATCGACGCCGACGGCGTTGTTCCGCGATTGCCGGAAAGCGGACCGGCCGAACTGAGGGCGACCGCGCGCGCGCTCAATACCATGACGGCCAGGCTGAAGAACGCTGCCGAAAGCCGGATGCGACTGGTCGCGGCTGCAGGGCACGATCTGCGTACGCCGATGACCAGAATGCGGCTGCGAGCCGAATTTCTTGACGACGAAGAAGATCGCGCGATGTGGCTGGACGATTTGCAGGAACTTGACCGTATCGCGGATAGCGCAATTCAGCTCGTGCGCGAGGAAACACAGCGGGAAAGAAGTCAGTTGCTCCGGGTCGATCAAGTCATCGCGGAAATCTGCAGGGATCTCGCGTCGATGAAGGCGTCGGTGACGATCATGAAAATGGAGGCGGTGACAATTTCATCGGCGCCGTTGGCACTGACGCGTGCCGTCAGAAATCTGGTCATCAATGCGGCAACGCATGGCGGGGGCGCTTTTGTCACCGTTGGTCTGGAAAACAACAGCACCGCCTTGATCACAATCGATGATGAAGGACCGGGCATTCCCGAGCAAAGCATGTCACGCGTATTCGAGCCATTTTTCCGGGTTGATCCGGGGCGGCGGAAGTCTGGCCCCGGGGCAGGCCTTGGACTGGCGATTGCCAAGGAGATTGTCGAACGTCATGGCGGGAGGCTGACGCTGCAGAACCGGTCACCTAAAGGACTTCGGCAGAAAATAATTTTTCCAGCGTGTTTTGCCCAGTGAACGAACGCCGGGCCCCATAACAACCGATGCTAGTTGTTGCAGAAGGCAGCTAACGCCATCGCATCACGGTTAGGCCGCGGCGTACGGGTCCCGGCATTCGCCGGGACGACGCGGAGATGCGATTAGCTCGCCGCCGCGCCAAACTGCGGCTGGGTGCCCTGGACGCCGCGCACGAGCTTGCCCGGGTTGGGCGCCGGTGGACTTGCCGCCGCGCTGCGTCACCACGCCGGACACGATGGTGGCGTCGTAGCCGTCGACCTGCTGCAGCAGGCGGCGGCCGCCGACCGGAAGGTCGTAATGCACCTTTGGCGGATGCAAATGCAGCCTGTCGTAATCGATGACGTTGACGTCGGCCTTGAATCTCGGCGCGATCACGCCGCGGTCGTAGAGGCCGACCGACAGCGCGGTCTTGCGCGACTGCGCCGCCACCACGAACGGGATCGACAGTTTTTCGCCACGGGTGCGGTCGCGCGTCCAGTGCGTCAGCAAATAGGTCGGGAAGCTGGCGTCGCAGATGATGCCGCAATGCGCGCCGCCGTCGCTGAGGCCCGGAACCGAATTCGGATCGCGCAGCATTTCGCGCGTCGCGTCGAGATTGCCGTCGGCGTAATTGAGGAACGGCACATACAGCATGCCGCGGCCTTCGTCCGTCAGCATTGCGTCATAGGCGAGTGCTTCCGGCTGCTGGCCCCGGCGGCGGGCCTGCGCACCCAAAGTGTTTTCCGGCGGCTGTTCGTAATCAGGCGGATTGCCGAGCAGATACATCTTGTCGTAGTTCGGCCGGAAGAACAGCGGATCGTCGGTGGCAGTCGCGTGCTCGCTCAGGATCGCGGCGCGCAGCTCGGACTGACGCAGCCGCTTGAGTCGTTCGGCCAGCGGCAAATGGGCGATCGCCTTGTAGCTCGGATGGGTCTGGAACGGGTTGCGCGACAGTTCCAGCCCGAGCATCAGCCCGACCGGGCGCGCGGCGATCTGCGCCGTGATCGACAGGCCGCGCTTCGAAGCGTCGCCGATGATGTCGAGCGTCTGGCGCCAGCGCTGCGGCGCCTTGTCGTTCTGCGTGATCGAGAATGAAACCGGGATCTTGGTGTTCTCGGCCACCCGCAGCATCATCGGCAGATCTTCGTTGATGGTGGAGAGATCGAGCACGAACTGGAACACGCTGCGGCCGACGCCATGCATGGCGCCGGCGATCGCGGTCAGTTCGTCCTCGCCGGCTTTCAGCGTCGGCGTGTAATCGCCGGTCGAGGTGCGGTGGTTCAGGGTGCGCGAGGTCGAAAAGCCCAGCGCGCCGGCGCGGACCGCGTCACCCGCCAACGCCGCCATCGCCTTGTTGTCTTCCGGCGTCGAGGGATCGCGGCGCGCGCCGCGCTCGCCCATCACATAGACGCGCAACGCCGCATGCGGCAATTGCGCCCCGATATCCATGTCGAAATTACGCTTCGACAGCCATTCCATGTAATCGGGAAAGCTCTCCCAGGCCCAAGGGATGCCGGCGCTCAGGACCGGCTCCGGGATATCCTCGACGCCTTCCATCAACTGGATCAGCCTGACGTGATCGGACGGCCGGCACGGCGCAAAACCGACGCCGCAATTGCCCATGATCGCGGTGGTGACGCCGTTCTGCGAAGAGGGCGTGATGTCGTGGCTCCAGGTGACCTGGCCGTCATAGTGGGTGTGGACGTCGACAAAGCCCGGCGTGACCAGCTTGCCCTTGGCGTCGATCTCTTCCTTGCCCTTGCCCGAAATTTTTCCGACTTCGGTGATGCGGCCGCCGGAGATGGCGACATCCGCTTCGAAGAGGTCGCCGCCCTTGCCATCGGCAATGGTGCCGCCGCGGATGACGAGATCAGGGGTAAAGGCCATGGCGATTCATCCCGGGTTGAAATTTTGTCCCGGCATCATCGGTTATCCCGCCCTGCAGTCAACCGCCGGGATTGAGGTTCAGGAATGCACCAGCCTTGAGTCCGGCACCTCGGAGGCGCCTTGCGGCTTGCGGTCGGTGACCAGCGCCAGAAGCACCGTCAGAACCATGAAGGCGACGGAGGCGCCGAACACCCAATGCGGCAGGTTCTGATCCATGATCCAGCCGAACAGCAGCGGGGCCAGGATGCCGCTGAAATTGAATCCGGTGGAGACGATGCCGAAGGCCCGGCCGGCAGCACCCGGAGGGGCCGCGTTACGCACCAGCATGTCGCGCGAAGGCGCGATCACGCCGCCGAGGAATCCCGCCGACGTCATCAGCGCCGTCAGCAGCAGCGACGGCAGGTTGACGGTTGCGATGACCAGCATGATCACCGCGTTGATGCCGAAAGCGGCGGCCGCGAACTGGCCGTGGCGATGGGTGCGGTCGGCGAGAAAGCCTCCGCCCAGCACGCCAACGGCGCTGGCGCCGAGAAAGGCCGTCAGCGCGAAATTGGCGGCGGCAAGGTCGACGCCGTACCCGCTCATCAATGCCACGACGCCGAAATTGTTGATGCCGGCGTTGGACAGGCCGAGCAACATAAAGAAGATCGTCAGCATCATGATCGCGGGCGTCAGGACGTTCTGCTGCGGCGCCTGCACCCCGTCCGCCCTGCGGTCGGCGGCGCTGGCATCGGGCAGGCTCATCGCGATCATCAATAGCGCCACCAATGGCCCGATCGCGCCGGCCACGATCAGTGCGCCAAGGCCGCCCACCGTTGCAACGAGGGCCAGCATGATCGCCGGCGCCACCGCGCCGCCGACGAAACCGGCAAAGGTGTGGATCGAAAACGCCCGGCCCATCCGCGTGACGTCCATATGCGCCGACAGGATCGCATAATCGGCCGGGTGGTAGACGCTATTGGCGAGCCCCAGCACCGCGGCGCTGACGATCAGCGCAGGGTAGCTCAGATGCAGGCCAAGTCCGATCAGCGCACAACCGCCGACGCAGAGGCCGATCAGCAGCACCTTTCGCGCGCCGATATGGTCGGCGAGATATCCGATCGGCGCCTGGGTCAGGCCGGACACCAGGCCGAACACGGTCAGCGCAAAGCCGAGCTCGATATAGCCGACGCCGAGTTGCGCTTTAAGAAAGGGAAACAGCATCGGCAGCACGAACAAATGGAAATGGCTGACCCAATGGGCCACCGAAATCGCTGTGAGCGTGCGCAGCGAACTATCGGTCTTCACATGTTGCGGTGCGGCCAGAACGTCGACCATGTCTATCCAAAACCCCGTCGCAAAATTCGGCCCGGCAAGGCAGCGTGAAAATAGTGGTTAGGGGTTATTTGTCCATGAATGCCGCTGCATGGCTGCCCCGGCGAAGCGCGCCGGATTGAGGAAATGCGTCATTAAAATCAGCGACAAAAGCCGGGCGATGCAGCAATGATCGGATATGACCGATCCCTTGAAATCGCTGCGCGTGCTCGTTGCCGAGGGTTCCAGCACCTCGGCGCGGGAAGCGATGACGATTCTGGGCCTGTCGGGCCATCACGTCGAAATCTGCGATCCGTCGCCATACTGTCTGGCGCGGTTCTCGAAATTCGTCCGGAAATTTCATCGCTGTCCGGGTTTGCGGGCCGACCCGGCCGGATTTCTGGCGTTTGTCGAGCGGTTGCTGGCCACCGGGCATTTCGACGTGCTGCTGCCGACGCATGAACAGGGATTTTTGTTCGCGCGGGTGCCGGAGCGATTCGAAGGCCGCATCGGGCTGGCGCTGCCGGGTTTCGAATCTTATCGCACGGCGCACAGCAAGGCCGGGTTCAGCCGGCTGCTGCGGCAATTGGGTTTACCGCAGCCGCCGACGGAAATCGTGGCGTCCGCGCAAGCGTTGCGCGCCGCCGTCAGCTTTCCCTCCGTCGTCAAGACATCCGTGGGCACCGCCAGCCGCGGCATCTGGTTTGTGCGTAGCGCGCAAGACCTCGAAGGCGCGCTGCATGAACTCGGCACCGGCGAAGCCTTTGCCGGCGAAGTGCTGGTCCAGCAACTGATCGCGGGCACCACCGAGAAGGCGCAATCGGTGTTTTGCCGCGGCCAACTGATCGGCTTTCATGCCTACCGGCAAGTCGCCTCCGGCGTCGGCGGTGGCGAGGCGATCAAGCAAAGCGTAAGGCGCGCGCAAGTGCGCAGCCATGTCGAAAGGATCGGGCAAGCGCTCGACTGGCATGGTGCGCTGTCGGTCGACTACATTTTGCGCGATGACGACGCCACGCCGTATCTGATCGACTGCAATCCGCGGCTGGTCGAACCGATGAATGCCTTTCGCGCCGGTAGCGATCTGGTCGGCTTGTTGCTGCGCGTTTCGCTAGGCGAGACGCCGGCGGCGTTGCCGGAAAGCCGCGAGGGCGTGCGGACGCATCTGGCGATGCAGGCGCTGCTCGGATGCGGATCGCGCGATGGGACGCGGCGCGATATTTTGAGGGAGTGCTGGCGCCTGCTCAGGGATAAAGGACCCTACACCGGCAGCACCGAAGAACTGACGCCGCGGCGGCTCGACTGGATCAGCGCGGTGCCGCTGGCGATCACGGTGGTGTTTCTGCTGGCCTCGCCGAAGTTCGCCGTGAAGCTCGCGCGCGGCGGTTTTGGCGCGCATCTGCTCGATCTCAAAAGCATCCGGATGATCGAGCGCAAAGGTTTTTAGCGACGAGAAATCTCAGAAGGTAAAAAGAATGGACGCGTACCAGGAAAATTGATCGGTTTCGTTGGTGTTCTCAATTCCCTGCCGAGATGTAACCAAGCAAGTGATAGGTTTCGTTCAGGTCGTATCGGGCACCAAATCCCACACTTGTCGAAGCCGGGGTACCGTTGCCGTCGGCAGTTTGGTGGAATAGCTCGGCGCCAAGTTGCAGCTTTGGAAGCAACTGATAGGTGACGACCCCGCCCGTGAGGCAGAAATTCTGCGAAGCATGGCCGCTGATCACACAACCGCCTCCGCCAAAGGCGGACCATCCACCACTCCAGTCCTTCTGGACCCATACCGGGAGAAGCAGTGATGCGGTGTTGTTACCGATATTTGCCGACCCGCTCGGCAGAAACACCCGGGGAAATATGCTGACGTCCAGGCCAAACGAATCCTGGCGCAGGAAACGGTATTTCGCGGCAAGTTCGATGTTGCTAAGGCCGAAGCTCGTCCTGCCCAATCCCGGCCGATCGAAGCCCGCAGGCAATGTGGCAGTCAGCTGAAGATCCGGCGCAGCGCCATAGTTGAAATCGACGCCCGCGGCACCACCGATATCGCCACGCGTGGCCGTGCCGTTGCTGAACGTATATATTTCGAAATGCTTGTAGTCGGTCGGCTCGGGATCGTCAGAGACATAGGGAGGCCCGGCGAAAGCCGAGTGTGTCAGCGCAAGCATCGTAACCACGATGATGTTCCGCCGACGCAAGATCAATCTGCCGCGCACCGCGTTAGCTCCTGGGTATCCAGGGTAGTTTCGGGATGCTGCAGGCTCTTTGCGGCGGGAAGATGCAGGTGCCGTAATTTTGATCACTCAAAAAAGGCCGACGTGAATTCAGAAACCTTGCTCAAACCATTTTCATATTTCATGGATTGCCTTCTACGCGTTTGCCATCGGAAAGCAAAAGGTCCCCATGCAACGAATTCATTTGCCAACGCTCAGTGCGCGATATTGGGCGGCGCTCTGTCTTGCGAGCATCTTCGGCGCCAACATGGGCGATTTCTTTGCGCGTGATGTGGGGTTGGGACATCTCGCGGGATTGCCATTTCTGGCGCTGGCGCTCGTCGTCGTCGTCGTCAGCGAGCGCTTCGACCGGTCCATCCATCAGGTTTACTATTGGACGGCCGTTATCATCGTCCGGACCGGGGCGACAAATTTCGCCGACTTCGCCTGCGGTGACTTGAAACTGCCGCGGCCATTCGTCATTGCCGGACTCGCTGCGATTCTGGCTGTGGCGGTTTTTGCAAGCTGGCAATTCGCCTGGCGCCAGACGTCGGGCAAAGGCGAGGATACGACGCTTCGTGCCGATCTGGGTTATTGGATCAGCATGTTTATTGCCGGCAGCCTCGGCACGGTGATCGGCGACTACTGCTCGCATGACCTGCGTCTCGGAGACGGTGGCGCGTCACTGCTGCTCGTTCCGGTTCTGGCGTTGCTGTTTGCGACAGCCCGTAATGGATTGCTTCGATCGCTGCCGTATTACTGGATGACGATCGTAGCCGTCAGAGCCGCAGGCACCACCGTCGGCGACTTCGTCGCCGGCCGGAACATGCTGGGCCTTCCCTTAAGCACCCTCGTCACGGGCGCACTTTTCGTGGCGCTGCTTGCGATGTGGAATGAACCGGCGGCATCGAAAGTGGTGCACGCCGACACGTGAACGCGCACGGGCAAATCGCCGCGTCGGGATTTACAACGGCTCGTCGTCGTTGCCGCTGCGATCGCGCTTCGGCGTGGCGATGTCGCCATCCTCGATCTCGTCATCCTCGACCGGAGGTGGCAGCGGTTTCTTCGGTTTGTCGTCGCCTTGCTTCGGAGGTTCGCTCCTCCTGCCGATTCCACCCATATTGTTCCTTTTCGCCGGATCGATCGGCGGTTTGTTCGAATAGCCGATTCGCTCGAAAACACTAGGTATTCCGTCAGAATGACGTATGACCTCAATCTGACCGGGTTTGAACGGCATATTAGCGCCGGTCGAACGATCTTTCCTGCCCTTTTTGCGGAGTACGCTCCAAAACGGGCCTAACACGGAGCCAGCATCCAGCATGAAGAAGCCGAAGATCGAGGCTGAAGAAGTGCAGCCACGCAAAATCATTCGCGCCGACAAGGCGCCGACCAGCGGATACTCGCTGGTCGTCGACGGCCATTTCAAGTCGCATCACGACACCGTCGAAGCTGCCGAGGAGGCGGGCATGGCCCTGAAGAACAAGTTCCAGATGCTTCAGGTGCAGGTCTATGACGCCGAGACCAAGACGCGATCGATGATCGAGTGGCCGGCACCGGCGTAAAGCTACCGAAAACGCGTCCAAGAAACACGTCCAGGAAATACGTCGAAGCACACAGCGTCGCGGTTCTAACCCGGGCAGAACCGCGCGCACTTGCATTCAGGTGCGGCGACCGCCGCTTTGCTGGCTGGCCAGCCAATCCGTCAGCGCCGGGGCTTTCTCGCCGCTGGATTTCTTCGACTTGGCGGCCGCCTTCTTCGGTGCGGCGGCCGGACGGGGCGGCTCGGCCGCTTCGCGGGCAAGCCGCAACGCCTTCAGTTTGGCCATGTTGTCGAGCACGGCCTTGCTGGCCGAGTCCCGGTCGGCTTTGCCGGACCTCGCGTCCTGGGCCGCCCTGGTTTGTTTGTCGAGCCGTGCCTGGGCGCGGTCGCGATCTTCCTTTGTCATGTCACGTCAGCCTTTTTCACGGTCTTGGCTGCAATCTTCACGGGAGCTTTGGCCTTGGCCTTGGGCTTGGCTTTGACCTTCGGCTCGGGCGGGTTGGCGAGGTCGGCGGCCTCCTTGGCCAATCGGAGTGCGCGCAACGTCTCGGTCCGCTTTCGAATGGCGATATCAGCCGCCGCGATTTCGGCCATCGCCTTGATGCCCTCGACTTCCTGGGTGCGCTTCCGGTTCAGCCGAAGCTCTTTCATTTCGGCGGCGCTTTTCGGCTCATCGTTCATCATATACCTCTGGAATCGCGACGAATATCGCCGGGCGATGTTTCGGCGGTATTACCATGGATCGCTGCGCTGAGGGGGTTCTTTTCGCCCGCAAAAGCCGCGTTATCGCGCCGAATCGGCCATCATGGTGAAAGCCGGCCCCGGCGCCGCCGTCTTTCGGATGGTCCTGTGGCGCTGCAGCACATTTCGTCAAGCCAGGAAAAGCCGCTCCGGAGCGGGCTCCGAACCGGCTGTCGGGGTTAGAACGTGGCGCCGGCCTTCACTAGGTAGGTCCGGCCCGGCAGCGGATAGGCCGAGAAGCGGCCGGCCGTGAACGAGCTGGCGATGGCGTAGTCGTAGTAGAGCGCGTTCAGGACGTTGTTGACGGAGAGCGACCAGAAGAAGTGCTCATATTGCCCGCTCAGCTTGACGTCGGCGGTCGCGTTGGCGGGTATGCGGCTTTGGGTGTTGGCCTGGTCGTTGTCCATGATACGCGAGCTCCAGCCGCGCATGGTTGCATCGAACACCAGGTAGTTCTGCCAGATGTTCCAGGTCACGCCGGCGTTGGCCGTGTAGCGGGACACCAGCGGCACGTCGTCGCCGGCGAACGGTCCTTCACGGAACACGGCGCGGGTATAGGCCATGCCGCTGCGCAACAGCACGCTGTCGCTGACCTTCACCGAGGCGCTGGTCTCGGCGCCATAGCGCCTTGTTGGATCGAGGTTGTAGTTGAAGAAGTTGACGGGATCGAAATGGATCTCGTTTTCGAGGTCCATGTTGTAGACGCTGGTCTGCACCTGGAAGATTCCGGTCTTGATCCGGAAACCGCCTTCGACGTCGCTGGAGGTCTGGGTCTTCAGCTTGAAGGTCTGCGGAATCGGATTGAAGAAGGCGTCGAAGGCGGGACCCGACGCCACGCGCTCGTCGACATCAGGCGTACGGAACGCGTGGGCGGCACGGCCGAACACCGAGAATGTTTCGTTGAAGCGGTGCTCGAGGCCGACATGCAGCGCATATTGGGTCTCGTTGCTGTCGAGCGGCATCGCCTGGATGTCGAAGGCGCCGGGGGCGGTCGGATCGTAACGGTCCCTTGCGCTGAGACTGGTGTTCTGGACCCGGGCCCCATAGGAGAAATCGGTCGACGGCAACAATCCGACGGTTTGTTGCCAATAGCCGGCCAACGTCTGTTGCTTGAGGTCATAGACGTGAATCGGGGGCGCGCCCCTGAATTCGGGACGATCCGAGTGATACGTCGCGTCGTAGTAGTCGATACCGGTCAGGATGGTGGAGGGTATCCCCATGATCGGGTTCTTGATGCTCAAGCGCGGCGTGATCGACCACGTCTGCAGATGCGTATCCACATAGTTGAATGGGATCGACGGATCGCTGCCGAAGAACCCCGCCTGCTGCTTCTTGTCCCGCACGCCGCCATCGACGATGAGGTCGACGCCGTTCACCAGCGTCCTGGTGAAACCGGCGGTCATGTTGGCGCCCTGCTTGTTGGCGTAGTCGAATGGCGTGCTGGCGCCTTGTCGCGCGGTCGCCAGTAGATTGATGCCGGCGCCGGGATCGACGATGCGGCCTCCCGGCAATCCCAGTTTCTGGTCGTCGCCGGACAGGGTCAGGAACGCGGAGAGGCCAGGCGTGCTGTAGTTGAGATTGCCGACGCCATTGCGCTGATCGAGCGCATTGTTGTCTCGATAGCCGTCGGACTTGATGGCATTGCCATAGAACGACGTCGACCACGGTCCGGAATTGACTGCGGTCGAGACCGACGCCATGCGCTGGTTGAACGAGCCGACGCCGGCTTCGCCACGGATCGCGACCGGCGGCCCGCCGACGCCAGTCCTGGTCACGATATTGATGACGCCGCCAACCGCGTTGTCGCCGTACAGTACCGCGCCACTGTTGCCGCGCGTGATCTCGACGCGTTCGATCGAGTTGAGCGGGATAGCCGACAGATCGACGCCGGCCAAGTCGATGTCGTTGAGGCGGCGGCCGTTGACGAGGATAAGCGTATTGGCAGTAGCAAAAGCGCCGAATCCCCTCATGTCGACAAAGGTGCCGGCGCCATTCACTCCGCCATAAAAGCTCGTCAGTTGTACGCCGGGGACTTGCGCAATGACGTCCTGCAAGGTTTGTCCGGGCGAATGCGCGATGTCATCGGCGGTGATGACGGTGGAGGAGGTGCCGACGATGCCGGCAAACTGCCGGCCGCCGTTTCCGTCGCTCGATGACGTCGTCGTCGAGGAATTCGAGCCGGTGCCCGGCGCAGCAGTGTTGCTCGTCGGCGCCGTGTTGGGCGCTGCGCGGCGCGGACCGCTGCTTTCATCATAGGTCGGTTGCGCCCGGGTTCGATTCTGGTCGACGGGCGGGCTGATCTCGATCGGCGGCAACGAATCGATGGAGGCGGCTTGCTGCGCTTGCGCGGCCGAACCGCCCAACAATACGATTGGCGCGAGAAAGCTGGAAGCGAGCCAAAAACGCCGGCGGCGCCTTGCGGCTGGGATGGAAGAAGACATGGTTCAGATCTCGGTATGACGTCAGTGGCACGTCACAGCGAACCAAGTTCCCCCAAGGGCTTTCGCAAGCCTGGTGAAGCTAATGTCTGTACTCCCCGACCGACATCTTCGCGTGTGACCACGGCTGACGGCAGGTCTCCTGGCTTGCGGGTCGATACCCTTCGTCGCCTTCCCAGGACCGAGATTCCCAGTGGCATGTGACGAAAGATTCACCGCTTACAGTTGCGGGGGCAGCCGCGGAATTGGGGAGATTTCCCCGCACCGCATTCCCTTTTGATCCCTAGCTCAAGGAACCGTCGGGAATTACGGTAGAAGTTTGTCGAGATCGGAGTCAATCCATCATTCGGCGCCCGCAATCGTCACTGGACGGGTGCGCCCTTTTTGCCGCATGAGCAGTCTTGCCTGGCGAACTCGTTCCGTGCGGGCGAGCTGTTCGAGGATGATGGATGGGTGTTGAGGCCGTAATCGCTGTAAACGCGGCTGCCGCGCGCCGGCGCTTCGGCGCAACGGCGGCGCTTGTCGCGCTTGTGGCATTGCTGGTGCTGGTTTCGCTCGGCACCGGCGCGGTACGGCTGTCGCCGGTCGCCGTGGTCGAAGCGCTGTTCGGCGGCGGCAGCGACGTGGCGCAGGTGATCGTGCGCGAAATTCGCCTGCCACGCACGATTTTGGCGCTGGCGATCGGCGCCATCCTGGGATTGTCGGGCGCGGCGCTGCAGGGATTGCTGCGCAATCCGCTGGCCTCGCCCTCGCTGTTCGGCGCGCCGCAATCGGCGGCGTTCGGCGCCGTGCTGGTGATTGCGCTGGGGCTGGCCGATGTGCGCTCCTACGCGCTGCCGGTCGTGGCCGTCATCGCCGCGTTCGGCTCGGTATTCGCGTTGCTTGCGATCGCCGGCCGCAACGCCGGGCTATTGATCCTGATTCTGGCGGGGCTCGCGATCTCGAGCCTGGCGGGCGCTGCAACCGCGCTGGTGATGAATCTCTCCAGCAATCCCTTTGTGGTGCTCGAAATCGCGTTCTGGCTGCTCGGCTCGCTGGAGGACCGCAGTTTTGAGCACGTCATGCTGGCGCTGCCGTTCATCATCGCGGGCGCGGTCATCCTGCTCAGCCAGCGCCGCGCTTTCCGCGCGCTGACGCTCGGCGAGGAAACCGCACAAAGCCTCGGTGTCGATGTCGCCCGCCTGCGGCTGTTGGTTATTCTCGGCGTCGCCCTCGGGGTCGGCGGCGCGGTCGCGGTGTCCGGCACCATCGGCTTCATCGGCCTAGTCGCGCCGCATCTGATGCGGCCGCTGATCGGGCACGACCCGGCGCGGCTGTTGGTGCCGAGTGCATTCGCTGGCGCGGCGCTGTTGCTCGCGGCCGATATCGCCGTGCGCATCATTCCCTCGACAAGCGACATCAAGGTCGGCGTGCTGACCTCGATCATTGGCGTGCCATTCTTCCTCTACCTGATCATGCGCGAACGCCGCGCGCTCGGCGGAGGCATCCTGTGACGCTGCTGTCAGCCGAGAATCTGAATGTGGCGCTGGCCGGCCGGCCGGTGCTCAGGGATGTTTCGCTGTCGCTGTCGTCAGGGCATCTGGTCGCGCTGGTCGGGCCGAACGGTGCCGGCAAGACCACGCTGCTGCGCGCGCTGGCGGGATTGTTGCCGTCCGACGGCACCATCCGTGTCGGCGGCGATGCGCTGTCGTCGTTGCCGTTGCGAGAGCGCGCCAAACGCTTTGCCTATTTGCCGCAGGGACACATCGTGCATTGGCCGCTGCCGGCGCGCGATATCGTCGCGCTCGGCCGCTATCCGCATGGCGCCACCGATCCGGCGCGATTGTCGCCTAAAGACGCCGAGGCGGTGCTGCGGGCGATGCAGGCGGTCGATGTCATGGAATTCGCCGAACGCCGCGTCACCGAATTGTCCGGCGGCGAGCGCAGCCGCGTCGCGCTGGCGCGCGTGCTGGCGGTGGAAGCTCCCGTGATCCTGGCCGACGAGCCGACCGCGTCGCTCGATCCGCGCCACCAGATCGACGTCATGAAGGGCCTGCGAGCGGCCGCCGACAAGGGCGTGCTGGTGATCGTAGTGACGCATGATCTCGGGCTTGCCGCGCGATTTGCCGACACTGTGCTGGTGCTCTCGGAGGGCCGCCTGGTCTCGCAGGGCGCGCCGGCCGAGGCGCTGTCGGCGCAGGTGATCGCAGACGTGTTCCGGGTCAGCGCCTATCGCGCGGAATACCAGCGCGAGGCCGTGATCGTGCCTTGGGCGGAAATCTGATGCGGCGACGTCTTGCAGCTCTGTTGGCGATTGTAGCCTTGGCGATTGTAGCCTTGGCGATGTCTAGCGGCGCGTCGTCGGCGACCGGTCTGCCACGCATCGTCTCGATGAATGTCTGCAGCGATCAATTGCTGCTGACACTGGCGGACCCCGAGCAAATCCTGGGATTGAGCCGGTACGCGCGCGATGGCTGGCAATCCTGGGCGGCCGACAAGGCGCGCCATTACCCGATCCTGTCGGGCGGCGCCGAAGACGTGCTGGTGCTCAAGCCCGACATTGTGCTCGCAAGCCGGTTCGACAAGCGTTCGACGCGGGAATTGTTGAAGGCGAAGGGGCTGCATGTCGCCGAATTCACCGTGCCGCGCACGCTTCCCGAGGTGAAGGACCAGATCCGCGAAATGGGCGAGGTGGTGCAGCATCCGGATCGCGCCAAAGCCGAAATTGCCCGGCTCGACGCCGCGATCGCGCGCGCCCGGGAGACCGTCACCGGCAAGCATTACCGGGTGCTGCCGCTGTCGCGGCGCGGTTTTGTGTCCGGCCGCGACAGCCTGGTCTCTTCGCTGCTGACCGAAACCGGCTTGCTCAACCCGGCCGGCGATCTCGGCATCGCCTTCGGCGGATTCACCTCGCTGGAAGCGATCGTCAGCCTGCGGCCTGATTTTCTGCTGGTGTCGGAGACGGGCGACCGCGCCGAGGATAACGGCCGCGCCTTCCTGCTGCATCCGGCGCTGCAGCACTTCTATCCGCCGGACAAGCGCATCGTGATTCCGGAGCGGCTGACGGTGTGCGGCGGCGTGATGCTGGCGGAAGCGCTGGATGTGCTCACCGCGGAATTGAAAAGGGTTGGGCGGTAGCTAAACTCCTTCGTCGTCCCTGCGAAAGCAGGGTCCCATAGCCTCCGAACTTTGCGGTTTGCAGAGGGCGTCTACCACATCGCCTAATCGACAGGCCACGCAGTATGGGTCCCTGCTTTTCGCAGGGACGACGGCTTCATAACAGCCGTTCTCACCCGTGCATCACCGGACCGCCGGCCTTCTTCCAGGCATCGATGCCGCCTTCGATATGGGCGGTGTTGGCAAGGCCCGCTTTCTTGGCAGCGGCTACCGCCATCGCGGAGCGCTCGCCGAAGGCGCAGAAGAACACGATTCGGCGCCCGGTGGCCGCGGCGACCTCGCGCAGCATGCCGCCGGGCGCGAGGCTCTCGCAGATGCCGGGATAGGGCGCGTGCAGCGCGCCCGAGAGCGTGCCGTGCTTGGCGCGCTCGCTGTTCTCCCGGAGGTCGACCAGCAGAATATCCGGGCGGCCCAATCTGTCGATCGCTTCGCGGGCGGTGAACGACAATCCTTCCATGGCGAGATCGTGCTGATGCAGGCCGACATGCATGTTGGCGGGGACAGCTACGTCCATCATCTTCGGGTTGGGCAGTTTCAGGTTGGCCATCAGCTCGACATACTCGTCGACCGAGCGCACCTGAAGCCTGGGATTGTAGCGCTTCTCCTCGCCGATGGTGGAGACGGTGTCGCCCTTATAGTCATGGGCGGGAAACACCATGGTCTCCTCCGGCAGTTTCAGGAGCCGGTTGAAGATCGATTCATATTGGGCCCGCGAGCTGCCGTTCTGGAAATCGGTGCGGCCGGTGCCGCGGATCAAGAGCGTATCACCGGTGAAGACGCGGTCGCCCATCAAATAACTGTAGGAATCGTCGGTATGGCCGGGCGTGTACATCACGTCGAGGCTGAGGCCCTCGATCATCACCTTGTCGCCATCGGCAACCCGCATCGACACCACGTCGGCCTTGCTCTGCTCGCCCATGATGGTGATGCACTGGGTGCGGTCGCGCAGTTCGCCCAGGCCCGTGACGTGGTCGGCGTGCAGATGGGTGTCGACCGCCTTGACCAGCCGCAGATCGAGCTCGCGCAGCAACTGGCAATAGCGGTCGGCCTTTTCCAGCACGGGATCGAGGATCAGCGCCTCGCCGCCGGCCCGGCTGGCCAAGAGGTAGCTGTAGGTGCCTGAAACGCTGTCGAAGAGCTGACGAAAGATCATGACGGCTGCCGCGTCCTCAATTTGGGTCTCGCGGAGGATATTATTCCATTACGACGGCCTACTCAAACATTCTCGTCTCCACAGGGCGGCCATTTCGAAGGATTCTTGCTCCCTCAAGGCCGGACGTAACTCCAGCCCTGCTCCTGCAATTCCATCAGATGCACCACGCCTGACGGTACCACCGTGGCTTCGGGCAGCACCGAAATCGCGTGTCCCTCGGTCTTTTCCATGCCCTGTTTGGTGTTGTTGCAGGCGGAGAACTGGATCTTGCCCGGGAAAACCATGTCCTTGAGCCGCTTGATGCGGTCCTGCACCGGCGAGGTGTCGGCGCGCAGCATGTGCAGGCCGGGACCGTAGGCGACGACGTCGATGTCCACATCCTCATTCTTCGCGCGGTAGTACTCGATCACGTTGGTGGCGTTGTTGAGCACCATATTCATCACCTGCGGGTCGTTCTGGTCGATCTGGATCGAGATGCGATGGGCCTTGTCGGCGGCAAGCGCGCTAGTGGCGAAGGCGAACGACAGCATGGCAATGGTCGCGAGACGGCAAAACATGATAAAACTCCTTAAGGCCTGACCAGTGTATACCCGTTTTCGGTCAGCAGCAGGATCTGCGCGACGCCGACCTGAACCGGTGTCGCGGCGGCGATGAATTCCGGCCGTTTGCCGGTGTCGCGTTCGATCGTATCCACGGTGTTAAGGCAGACGTCGAAACGCACGCCTTGCGCGACCAGGCTCTCGACCCGTTGGCGGTGGTCGTTCTCCGGGCGCAGCAAATCGATTCCCGGACCGAACGTCACCACCTCGATCGCGACCTTGTCGGGATCGTAGGCCTTGAGCAGGTTATAGGCGACGCTGATGACGAGGCTCTGTTTTTTCGGGTCATTGTCCGAGAGTTGCAATACGATGCGGTGATCGGCGAACGGTTTGTCGGGCAATGACGCCGGCTGGGCCCGGGTGGGCGAGGAGACCGCTGCGGTCATCAACGCCACTATCAGGGCGCTACCGAGCGCGCCAAGGATCGACCGCCGATATCTGGCAAAATGCCTCATACCCGTTCCGCTATTCCCGGATTGTCATCGACGCCTTTCAAGGTGACGCCGGTACCGCGCGGGTCGCGCATCTTCTGGGACCGCAGATGCCTGGCGAAGACGTCCCACACCGGAATTCCCTTTTGCTCGTTGACGGACGCCCAGCCCGCCACCTTGTAGCTCTTGCCGGCATCGAGCGGACGGCCGTCATCGAGCTTGAGGTCGGAAATCCGGCGCCCGGCGGCCTCGGCCGGCGTGCAGGTATAGGCGAAGCCGCCGACGCGAACCATGTCGCCGCCCTGCTGATAATAGGGATCGGCATTGAAGAGATTGTCGCAGACGTCTTCGAGAATGTCCCTGATCTGGCCGCCGGTCATGTTCAGGACGTAGGTTTCGGGATAGGTGATGGCGGTCTCGGTCAGCAGATCTTCCATCGTCACCGGCTGGCCCGGCAGTACGCTGTTGCCCCAGCGGAAGCCCGGTGACAGTGCGATCTCGGCGTCGAGTTCCGAACGCAGCGCGTCGCAGATCAACTGGTCGACGGTGCCGCCGAAATTGCCGCGACGATAGAGCAGGCGATCGGTGGTCGCGATTTTCTCGGCGTAGGCTGCCGCATGGGGTCCACGTATCTTGTCGATCAGCGCCTGCATTGCGGCATCCGGCTTCAGCAGTTCCGAGAATACCGGCAACAGCCGGTAGCGCACGTCGGCGACCCGGCCCTTGGCGATCTCGAGATCGAGCACGCCGAGGAATTTTCCGCTCGATCCGGCATTGGTGACGAGCGTGGTGCCGCCGGCATTGCTCACGGGAATGGGCTGCGGCACCGCATCGTGGGTATGGCCGCCGAGAATGACGTCGATGCCGGTGACGCGGCTGGCGAGCTTGAGATCGACATCCATGCCGTTATGTGACAGCAGCACCACGGCATCGACCTTGTCGTTGTTGCGATGGGCGTCGATCAGCTTCTGCAATTCCTCGTCGCGGATGCCGAATTTCCAGTCCGGCGTGAAGCGCTTGGGGTGCGCGATCGGCACGTAGGGAAAGGCCTGTCCGATCACGGCCACGCGATGGCCGCCGATCTCCTTGATGAGCGAAGGCTTGAACACCCGTCCCGAGGCGGGATCGAATGCCTTGGCGTCGTTGAAGGCGGCTTCCTCGGTGAGGAAGACGTTCTGCGCCAGGAATTCGCCCTTGAAGCGTTCAAGGTTGGCGTGCAGCGCCTGCTCGCCATAGGTGAATTCCCAATGCCCGGTCATCGCCTCGATGCCGAGCAGGTTCGCCGCCTCCACCATGTCGGCGCCCTGCATGGTATTGGCAAGCCCGGTGCCCTGCCACAGATCGCCGCCGTCGAGCAGCAGCGAGCGCCCTGGCCCGGCATCGCTGCGCAGGCGGTCGATCAGCGTCTTCAGATGCGCAAAACCGCCGAGCTTGCCGAATCGTCCGGCGGCCTTTTCGAATTCGAGAAACGTGAAGGCATAGGCGTCGGCGCTGTCGGGCTTGATGCCAAACCGGTCGAGAAAGGCGCGGCCGACCAGATGCGGCGGCTTTCCGGCCATCGCACCGATCCCGAGATTGACGCTCGGCTCGCGGAAATACACCGGCAGCAGCTGCGCATGCGTGTCGGTCATGTGCAGGATGCGCGCGTTGCCGAAACGCTCGAGATCGTAGACGCTGTTGTCGGCGGCGCGCGCGATCCGCGGCACGCCGCCCGAAAGCATGGCGGCACCGGCGAGCGTCAGAAAATCCCGGCGGCGGATGGTCATAAATTATCTCCGCGCCTGCAAGAGGGGCCGAAAGAGGAGTTAGCGAATTTCCATGGCTTTCCAGCGTTCTTTCTCGCTTGTGGCCTGGAAGATCGACGCTCTTGCCAGCGCTTCGGCTTCTTTTGCCGACGCAACGGCTGCGTCGAAGTCGCCGGCATCGGCAGCCTTCTTTGCCGCCGCCAATGTCGCCGCGGTCGTGGTCCATTGGTTGCGCAAGCTGCCGGCCTCCTTGTTGGCGGCCTCGGCCGCGGCGTAGGCGGCCTTGAAGTCGGCTTCGGTGCTCGCGGCCAGCGCCGACGCCGCGCCTGCGAGCAGAAGCGTCGCTGCGAGGATCGTTTTAAGCATTCTGGAGCTCATGGCCGCGCTCCCGGGCCGGAAATCGGCAGTCCGTTGCTGACATAGGACAGATAATATTCGAGATCGCGGTATTCATCGGCCTGCGGATCGAGCGGCACGCCGCGGATCTGGCTGTTGCAGGTGGTGAAGCGGCGGCTGGTGGTGCCCATGCCGCTCCATTCCGAGCGGTAGATCGGCAGCGCGTTGAGAATGCCGAGCGCGGGCGCCAGCACTTCGGCGCGGATGCGCTCGCCCGGGCTCTGGACGTGACAGGTGGCGCAGGAGAAATTGAGCTGGCCGCGGCGGGTGTAGAAATATTCCTTGCCCTTTTGATAGGCTTCCAGCGCGCGCGGATCGTTGGGGATCTTGATGTCGAAAGGCTTGCCGCGCGAGGTGAACGCCATATAGGCGGTCAGCGCCGCCATGTCGTCCTTCACATAGGAGAATGGCGCTTCGCCATTGGCTTCGCGGCAGCGGTTCAGCGCCAGTTCCAGCGTGACGACCTTGCCTTCCTTCTCGTCGAAATACGGATAGTTCTGCCGGATGCCGATGCCCTTATTGGGGAAGCAGTCCTCGTAGCTCTTTCCGTTCTTGAACGGCTTTGAGAACATCTCCTTGCCGGCTTCGAGCGAGAACTCGTACGGCGGGAATTGCTCTTTCTCTTCCCATTGCCTGTGCAGGTCCTCGTTCATCGAATAGGGACCGTTGACGAAATCCTCCGGCTTCAGCCTGGGGAATTTGTCGGTGAAGAATTTCTTGAACGCCGTGGCGTCGGCGGCCGGATCGACGGTGTCGGCGGCTGCCACCGGCGGCGTCGCAAACGCCAGCAATGCCAGTGCCAGCGCGGCGGAAGCAACCGGGATCGCGGACCGCGCCTTCATTGAATCTTCGCCGTGGTGGTGTCGGTCGCGCCCTTGTTGTCGACCCAGTTCACTTTCAGATCGTCGCCCTTCTTGCCGCCCTTGAAGGCGAACTTGACATAGGGGTCCTTGGAGATGCCGCCGCCCCAATCGGCGACGAACACGGCCTTGCCGTCATATTCGAAGGTCAATTCCTGGATGAAATGCGGCGGGATGATCTGCCCCTGGGCGTCCTTGACGAAGCCGGAATCCATCGGGTGCTGGATCAGCGCCTGCACTTCGGTGGTGTCGCCGTTCGAGGTGGCGCGCACGCGAATGGTCGATGTCATTGGTTTCTTCCCTGTTCTGACCTAGCCGCCGCAGCCGCCGACGGTGACTTTGACTTCCTTGGTGGCGCTGTACAGCTTGCCGCCGGCTTCCACGATGACGATCACGTTGCTGGTCTTCGCCATCTTGATGCGGTTGGCCACGCTCGGGATCGTGCCCGCGGGAATCTTGTACGACGCAATCAGCGCGTTCGGGTTTTCGCTGACCAGGAACGCGATCGAGGTCACGTCAGTCAGTGTCGTAGAGACCGAAACCGGAACCACGGCGCCGTTCTCCGCGATTTCAGGGGCGTCCATCTTTACCTTGTCCGAGAGCTCGGCGGTCCTGCCGTAGAGCAATTTGACCGCATCGGCCTCGCTCTTTTGCTTGAACGCCTCCTCCGGATATTTGTCATTGGCCGCGGCGAAGGCTTGCCTTGGATCGAAACCGATGACGCCAAGCCCGGCCAGCGCGATCGTGCCGGCGCCCTTCAGCACCAGCCGCCGCGTCGCCGAAAATTCATTGTCCGTGATGCTCATCCGAAAGCTCTCCTGGCGTGCGCTTCTCGCGTCACAGCGTCTGCAGAAAATCCACCACCGCGCTGATCTCCTTCTCGGACAAAATCCGGTTTCGTCCGAAGGGCGGCATCACGGTCTGCGGATTGCGCTTGGTTTCGTCCGACACAATGGCGACGAGGTCGTCGCGATTGGGGTATTTGGTTTTGATGTCTTTCAGTTCGGGGCCGATGGTGCCGGGAAGGTCGCCGCCCTTGATCATATGGCAGGTCAGGCAATTGCCCTTGCCGCGGTCGAATGCGAGCTTTTGGCCCTCGGTGGCGGCGGATTGTGCATGAGCGGGGCCCGCGACGGCGGCGCCGATCAACAGCGCCAGGACCAGAGCTGGCTTCATGGAGGAAGTGGCGATCAAGGGCGTTTCCCGGACGTTATATCGACGATCCCTGTGCAATATAGGGGGTCAAAAAGCACAAAGGCCATCGGCTGGCAATGTGGAGAATAGGCGCGGGGAGACGGAGGTTAACGCACTGACCCAATGCACCCCGCGGAAGCTCGATTGTTCCCTCGCATTGCAGTCATTCCGGCCAAATTTTGCAGGCGGCGCCCGTGCGGTCTAAAAGGGCACGGGAGAGTGGCCGTGGCGGAACATGTGGTGGAATTCGGCAAGGATGGCAGGCCGGTCGAACCCGACGGCCGGCTCGACGCGGCGGCGTTCCACCGCAACCACGCGCCGATCTCCGCGGTTTTGCTGAAATTCCTCGCCGGCAAAACCGGCGACGTGCTGGAGGCCGGCAGCGGCACCGGCCAGCATGTGGTGCATTTCGCCCGTCACGCCCCTGACATCACCTGGTGGCCGAGCGACACCAACGAGGCGCATCTGAACAGCATCGGCGCGTGGCTGAAACATTCAGGCCTGCCGAACATCCGCCCCGCGCTGCGGATCGATCTCTCCAATCCCGCCTGGTGTCATCAGATGCACGACGGCAGCGGCCCCGGCAGATTGCTGGCGGTGTTCTGCGCCAATGTGATCCACATCGCGCCATGGCGCGTTGCCGAGGGCCTGTTTGCGGGCGCCGCGCGCTATTTGCGCTCCGACGGGCGGTTATTTCTTTATGGCCCGTTCAAGCGCGACGGCAAGCACACCGCGCTGAGCAATGCCGTATTCGACACCAGCCTTCGCAGCCGCGACCCCGACTGGGGCGTGCGCGATATCGGCGACGTCGAGACCTTGGCCGACGGTGTTGGTCTCGCCCTGATCGAAACCGTGCCAATGCCAGCCAACAACATGATCCTGATATTTGGGCGATCAAAAAAGGGTGACGCCAGCGCATAGCGCGCGCCCGTTTGCATCGGTTGATCGCGCGGCGGCTCCTCTTCATAGTGCCGGGAATCACCAAGGCTCCCGGCCGGGGCCTGCCGGGCGGGAATGCCGATGCTGGATACGACAGCCACCGACGAGATCGCCAACGACGCGCGGGCGCGCTCCAATGTTCTGCGGCTGGCCGCGGCGCAGGCGCTGACCGGCGCCAATTCGGCGGTGATCTTCGCCACCGGCTCGATCGTCGGCGCGACGCTGGCGCCATCGATCTCGCTCGCAACCGTGCCGCTGTCGATGTATGTGCTGGGCCTCGCCGCGGGCACGCTGCCGACCGGCGCGATCTCGCGCGCCTATGGCCGCCGCGTCGCTTTCATGATCGGCACCGGCTGCGGCGTAGCGACCGGCGCGCTCGGCGCGTTCGCGATCCTGCATGCCTCGTTCTGGCTGTTCTGCTGCGCGACCTTCCTCGGCGGCCTCTATGGTGCAGTGTCGCAATCCTACCGCTTTGCCGCCGCCGACGGCGCCAGCACCGCGTTCCGCCCCAAGGCCGTATCGTGGGTGATGGCGGGTGGCGTATTCGCCGGCGTGCTCGGTCCGCAGCTCGTGCAGTGGACCATGGACATCTGGCCGCCCTATCTGTTCGCGTTCAGCTTTGTGGTGCAGGCGCTGGTCGCCTTGATCGCGATGGCGGTGCTGACCGGCGTCGATGCGCCAAAGCCGGCCGCCGCCGACCTGCATGGCGGCCGGCCGCTGTCCGAGATCGCGCGGCAGCCGCGCTTCATCGCCGCCGCCCTGTGCGGCGTCATCGCCTACCCCATGATGAACCTCGTCATGACGTCGGCGCCGCTCGCGATGAAGATGTGCGGCCTCTCCGTCAGCGATTCCAATTTCGGCATTCAGTGGCACATCGTGGCGATGTATGGACCGAGCTTCTTCACCGGTTCGCTGATCGCCCGCTTCGGCGCGCCCGTGATCGTGGCGATCGGCCTGTCGCTGGAGGCGGTTGGCGCCATGATCGGGTTGTCCGGCATCACCGCGATGCATTTCTGGGCTACGCTGGCCGTGCTCGGCGTCGGCTGGAATTTCGGCTTCGTCGGCGCGTCGGCGCTGGTACTGGAGACGCACCGGCCGCAGGAGCGCAACAAGGTGCAGGCCTTCAACGATTTTCTGGTGTTCGGGATGATGGCGGTCGGGTCGTTCTCGTCCGGGCAGCTGTTGGCCAATTA
The DNA here is from genome assembly GCF_036924615.1 of Bradyrhizobium sp. AZCC 2289. Taxonomy (NCBI): domain Bacteria; kingdom Pseudomonadati; phylum Pseudomonadota; class Alphaproteobacteria; order Hyphomicrobiales; family Nitrobacteraceae; genus Bradyrhizobium; species Bradyrhizobium sp. AZCC 2289. Next base: position 5,126,497 of record NZ_JAZHRY010000001.1, read on the forward strand.
CGGCTGGTCGGCGGTCAACATGGTGGTGTTTCCGCCGGTGCTGCTCGGCCTTGCGGTGCTGTCGTTCGCGTCGTTCGCGAGGCGGCGGCGGAGATTGCAGGCGCTGTCGGACATTTCCGGTATCTAATTCCATTGTCACCCATAGCGTTTTCAAGCGGGGCCTGTCCCGCACTTGATGCGGGATGGATACCGCTTCGCGTCACGAAAACGCGCCAAAAAACAGGAAACGTTGGAGGTTGCATGCCGTCGCGCGCCCCTCTCGATGAGTTCATTGCCGTTGTCGTATCCGGCGACCACGCCGGCGCCATCGAGCGCTATTACACCGAAGATGCCAGCATGCAGGAGAACACCGCGCCGCCCCGGGTTGCCCGCGACGTGCTGGTGGCGCATGAACGGGCCGCGCTGGAACGGGTGAAGAGCGTAACGTCGACCTGTGTGACCTCGATCGTTGAGGGCGACCGCGTCGCCATCAACTGGGTTTTCGAATTCATCGACCACGCCGGCAAGACGACACGGTTCGACGAGGTCGCATTGCAGGAATGGCGCGGCGACAGGATCTTTCGCGAGCGGTTCTTCTACGATCCGTCCAAGCTCCGGGCCTGATGACAGCTGCTGACAGTTCGGCAGCGGTCGAAGTGACGCCCTGCTTGACCTGCTAAAGGTCTTCGTCATGCCCGGGCTTGTCCCGGGCATCCACGTCCTACTTTCTGAGGAAGCGAAGACGTGGATGGCCGGGCATAGGCGAGCGGAAGCGACGCCGTCCTTCGGACGGCTATGCCCGGCCATGACGAACAATAACGAAGAGCCGAGAAATTGGACGCATCCACTCACGCCACCATCGACGAAACCTCCATCCGCTACGAAGGCTGGCGGATCGTGCTGGTCTGCTTCCTGCTCGCGACCTTTGGCTGGGGGCTCGGCTTTTACGGCCAGAGCGTCTATGTCGCCGAACTGCACCGGCTGCGCGGCTGGCCGGCGTCGCTGATCTCGTCCGGCACCACGTTCTTCTACCTGTCGGGTGCGGCGCTGGTCGCCTTTGTCAGCGAGGCGATCAGGTCGTTCGGTCCACGCAAATGTCTGATCGCGGGCACCTTTGCGATGGCGGCGGCCGCCATCTCGATCGGGCAGGTGCGCGAGCCTTGGCAACTCTATGCGGCGAACGCGGTGCTGGCGTTCGGCTGGGCCGGCACCAGCCTTTCCATCATCACCAACACGCTCGGCCTCTGGTTCGACCACAAGCGCGGCATGGCGATCAGCCTGGCGCTGAACGGCGCAAGCTTTGGCGGCATTGCCGGCGTGCCGCTGCTGGTGGCCGCGATCGGCTATTTTGGCTTTTCGGGCGCGATGATCGCGGCGGCAGTCGCGATAATCGTGCTGATGGTGCCGGTGATCCTGATCTTCGTCGGACAACCGCCGCTGCACCTGAGTACGAGCGCGCTGGCGGCCTCAGACGCGCCATCCGCCACCCAAATCCGTGCCCGCGCACTGCGCGATATCGGTTTCCTCTCGGTCTCCGGCGCCTTTGCGCTGGTGCTGTTCGCGCAGGTCGGCTTCATCGTTCATTTGATCTCGTTCCTGGATTCGGTGATCGGACGCGAGCGCGCGGCGATTGCAGTGGCGTTGTTGACGGCGATGGCGGTGGTCGGGCGCGTGCTGTTCTCGTTCGTGATCGACCGGCTCAACCAGCGGCTGGCGTCGTCGCTGTCGTTCGTCAGCCAGGCGGTGGCGCTCGCCGTCATCATCAATGTGCACAACGACATTGCCTTGATCGCGGCCTGCGCGCTGTTCGGATTTTCGGTCGGCAATCTGATCACGCTGCCGTCGCTGATCGTGCAGCGCGAATTCGACCCGCGGTCGTTCGGCGTGCTGGTCAGCCTGATCACGGCGATCAACCAGATCACCTATGCGTTCGGTCCTGGCGTGGTCGGGGTGCTGCGGGACGCCTCGGGAAGCTATGCGCTGCCGTTCTACGCCTGCATCGGGCTGGAACTGACCGCGGCGGTGCTGATCATGATCCGCGGGCGGCGCACAAAGACCTCATCCTGAGGAGCGCGAAGCGCGTCTCGAAGGATGGGCCGCGGGCCTCATGGTTCGAGACGGCGCAAGGGCGCCTCCTCACCATGAGGGATCTGCCTACGCCTGCCGCTGCCGCAGTAATTCGTCGAGGTCGAGCCGCTTCGTGAACATCGACAGCGCGCCGTCCGGCGTGCGCGGCCATTGCTCCTTCGGCCGGTCCCAGTACAACTCCACGCCGTTCTCGTCGGGATCGCGCAGATAAAGCGCCTCGCTGACCCCGTGGTCGCTGGCGCCGTCGAGCTCAATACCGGCGCTGATCACGCGATAAAGCGCATCGCCCAGCGCCGGACGGGTCGGATAGAGGATCGCGGTGTGGAACAGGCCCGTCGTGCCCGGCGGCGGCGGATGGCCGCCTTTGCTTTCCCAGGTATTGAGCCCGATATGGTGGTGATAGCCGCCGGCCGAGATGAACGCCGCGCCGGAGCCGAGCCGTTGCATCAGCTCGAAGCCAAGCACGCCGCAATAGAAGCCCAGCGCGCGGTCGAGGTCGGCGACCTTGAGGTGGACGTGCCCGATCCGGGTACCGGCGATGATGGGTGGATTGTCGGGCAAAGCGTTCTCCATTCGAAGGGTGTCGTGCCCCGGATGCTGCGCAGCGCGCCAGCGGTGTGCGCTGCTAAGCCGGGGCCCATAGCTCGCGCCGGATGGGTCCCGGCTCTGCGGTGCACCGCTGAAGAAGCGCTGCACCGCGTCCGGGACACGTAGGCGGCGATCACGCCTCACGCAAGGTCGGACACTTCTCCCGCCGGCAGTTCAAACTCAAAGGTGTTGAGCGTCATCGACACCATCGTGTAGTAGCCGCACAGCCCGATGATCTCGACCACGCCGCGCACGGTGAGCACCTTGACGGCGTCGTCATAGAGCGCCTTCGACACGCCATGGCCCTCGTGCAGCGATTTGGCGACGTCGTAGATCATTTTACCCTTGGGATCGTCGAACACAGGCGTGCGGCGGTCGCGGATGTCGTCGATGATTTTCGGGTCCATGCCGCCTTTCAGTGCAAGGCGCTTGTGCGCGTACCATTCGTAATGCGAGGTCCGGTGCCGCGCGGTGACGAGGATCGCGATCTCCGACAATTTGGCCGGAAATATCGTATCGAAGCGCAGCACGCCGCCAAGGCGCGTGGCATGCCGGGCCATTTCGGGACTATTGAGCCAGGCCATCATCGGCGCCGGCGGGGCGCCCCGTTTGCCTGCAATCGACTCGTCGTAGGTTTCTTTTTGGTCCGCGCTCATTTCGCCAGGCGAAAGCAACTTCAGGCGCATGTCCGTTTCCTCTTGTTTTTCAATCGTTACGCGCTTTGCGAATACACCTGATCGCGCGGCATGACCACCGCCGCTCGGGCATGGCATGACGCAAGACATATTGAATTTCGCGGTGCGCTGACTAAGGTCCTTTCCAACTCGCCAATATGGAAACGCACCATGCCCGATCTGGAAAATTTTCGCCGTGAAACCCGCGCCTGGCTGCAGGCGAACTGTCCGCCCGAGATGCGGCGGCCGATGACCTCGGACGCGGACACATTCTGGGGCGGCCGTAACGCCAAATTCTCGTCCGAGCCGCAGCGCGTCTGGTTCGAGCGGATGCGCGACAAGGGCTGGACGGTGCCGCATTGGCCGAAGGAATATGGCGGCGGCGGCCTCGATGGCGAGGAAGCCAAGATCGTGCGCCAGGAGATGGCCGCGATCGGCGCCCGCCAGCCACTGGTCTCGTTCGGCATTTCCATGCTCGGGCCGGCGCTGCTGAAATACGGTACCGACGCGCAGAAGAAGGAACATCTGCCCAAGATCACGGCGGGCCTGATCCGCTGGTGCCAGGGCTATTCCGAGCCAAACGCGGGCTCCGACCTCGCCTCGCTGCAGACCCGCGCCGAGAGCGACGGCGACGATTTCGTCATCAACGGCCAGAAGATCTGGACGTCATATGCGAACTACGCCGACTGGATTTTTTGCCTGGTGCGCACCGATGGCACGGCCAAGAAACATGACGGCATCAGCTTCATCCTGTTCGACATGGCCTCGAAGGGCGTGTCGACAAAGCCGATCCTGCTGATCTCGGGCTATTCGCCGTTCTGCGAAACCTTCTTCGACAATGTGCGGGTGCCGAAGTCGCATGTGGTCGGCACCGTCAACCGCGGCTGGGATGTCGCGAAATATCTGCTGCAGCACGAGCGCGCGATGATCTCGGGCATGGGCGAGCGCGGCGTCGGCCGGCCGCTTGGCCAGGTTGCCGCCGACTCGGTCGGGACCGACGAGCAGGGCCGGCTGGAAGATCCGATGCTGCGCGGCCAGATCTCGACCTTCGAGATCGACGAGGCGGCGTTGTCGGCGGCCGCGGAACGCGCGGTCGATCTGGCGAAATCCGGTCAGTCGCATCCGGCGTTTTCGTCGGCGATGAAATATTACGGCACCGAGTTGAACAAGCGCCGCTACGAAATCCTGATGTCAGCCGGCGGTATCGACGCGCTGGAATGGGAGAGCGAGCGCTCCAAAGGCGGCGCCCGCCCGCGCGCCTGGCTGCGCACCAAGGCCAATTCGATCGAGGGCGGCACCAGCGAGGTGATGCTCGGCATCGTGGCCAAGCGTATCCTGGATCTGCCGGGGGCGTAATATCCCTACCGTCATGGCCGGGCTCGTCCCGGCCATCCACGTCTTGCTTTTGTCGGTGTACCAAAGAAAGACGTGGATGCCCGGCACAAGGCCGGGCATGACGACTTCATGTAAATTCGCGCCACTCGATCAATATCAAACCGGAATCCCCTCAAATGGCCCTCGTCCTTACTGAAGAACAATCCATGCTGCGCGACAGCGCGCGCGGCCTCATCAGCGACAAGGCGCCGGTGTCGCATCTGCGCGCACTGCGCGATGCCAAGGACGCAGTCGGATTTTCCCGCGATCTCTGGAAGAGGTTTGCCGAGATGGGATTTTCCGGGCTGCTGGTGCCGGAAAGCTTTGGCGGCAGCGGGCTCGGTTGCGTCGAGGCCGGCGTGGTGATGGAAGAAATCGGCCGCACCTTGATGCCGTCGCCGTTTCTCGCCACGTCGGTGCTGGCGGCGTCCGCGTTGTCGCGCGGCGGCAGTGATGCGCAAAAATCCCAGCATCTGCCAAAAATTTCCGACGGCTCGCTGCTCGCGGCGCTCGCGGTCGACGAAGGCGCCAAACACCGCCCGTTGCAAACCAGGATGCAGGCGGTGCGCTCCGGCAACGGGTTCAAGCTTTCCGGCGACAAGGCCTTTGTGGTCGACGGCCACACCGCCGATCTCCTGATCGTCGCGGCGCGCACCGGCGGCGCCGCCGGCGAGCGCAACGGCCTGACGCTGTTCCTGGTCGATCCGAAGACCAAGGGCATTGCAATCGAGCGCACGGCGATGGTCGATTCACACAATGCGGCACGCATCGTGTTCGAGAATGTCGAGGTCAATGCCGATCATGTGCTTGGCGAGGTCGATCAGGGCTATCAGCTGCTCGAGGGCGTGCTCAATATCGGCCGCGGCGCGGTTGCCTCCGAAATGGTGGGTCTCAGCGAAGAAGTGTTCGGCCGCACCGTCACCTACCTCAAGGAGCGCAAGCAATTCGGCAAGCTGATCGGCGAATTCCAGGCGCTGCAGCATCGCGCGGCCCAGCTCTATATCGATATCGAGATCACCCGCGCGGCGGTGCTGAAGGCGCTGCAGACGCTCGACGGCGATTTCGATCGCGCGGGTGCAGCGGTCGCCGTCGCCAAAGCGCGCGCCGGCTCAACCGCGACGCTGGCGGTTCAGGAAGGCGTCCAGATGCACGGCGGCATGGGCATGACCGACCAGTTCGATATCGGCTTCTTCATGAAGCGGGCGCGGGTCTGCCAGGAATTGTTCGGCGACAGCAACTTCCACGCCGACCGGCTGGCGCGGATGAAGAATTATTGAGTGCCGGGCTCCGTCGCCCTTCGAGGCGCGCAAGTGCGCGCACTCAGGGTGACGGAAACGAGAGAGCTTGATCCGCATTCAACGTCATCCTGAGGAGCGAGCCTTGCGGTGCACTTGCACCACTAGGCGAGCCTCGAAGGATGGCCACACCAAGACCGTCGTCGCCCGGCTTGACCGGGCGATCCAGTATTCCGCGGCGGCTGCGTTAAAGCGGAAAGGCCGCGGCGTACTGGATCACCCGCTTTCGCGGGTGATGACGAGTCGTTGTTTGGCTGGCTTACGAGCTAATTGGAAGCTTACCTGATCGGCGGCGCGTACTGAATCCCGCCGGCGCTCCAGAGCTGGTTGAGCCCGCGCGGGATCTTCAGCTTCGACTCGGCGCCGACATTGCGCTCATAGACCTCGCCGTAATTGCCGACGTGGCGGATGATGCGGGCAGCCCAGTCCTTGGTCAGCCCGAGGTCCTCGCCGTAACTGCCTTCGGTGCCGACCAGGCGCATCACCTCGGGCTTCTTCGACTTCAACGCCTCGTCGATGTTCTTGGAGGTAATGCCGAGTTCTTCGGCATTGATCATCGCATAGAGCGTCCACTTCACGATCATCATCCAGTCGTCGTCGCGCTGCCGCACCACGGGCGCCAGCGGCTCCTTGGAGATGATGTCCGGCAGGATGATGTGGTCGTTCGGCTTGGAGAGATTCAGCCTGAGCGCATAGAGCTGCGAGGCGTCGGCGGTGAAGGTGTCGCACTGGCCGGAATCATAGGCTTTGACCACCTCCTCCAGCTTGGGGAATTTCATCTCCTGGTATTTCATGTTGTTGGCGCGAAAATAGTCCGCGAGGTTGAGCTGCGTGGTGGTTTCCGCCTGCACGCAGATCTTGCTGCCATTGAGGTCGAGCGCCGAGTCGATCTTGCGGGCCGCCGGCAGCATGAAGCCTTCGCCGTCATAATAGGCGACCGCCGGGAAGTAGAGATCGTAATTGGTCTCGCGCGACATGCTCCAGGTCGAGTTGCGGGAGAGGATGTCGACCTTGCGGTTCTGCAACTCCTTGAAGCGTTCGCTGGCATCGAGCGGAATGAATTTCGCGGCCTTCGGATCGTCGAAGATCGCCGACGCCACCGCGCGGCAGAAATCGACGTCAAAACCGCTCCAGTTGCCCTTGTCGTCGGGGATCGAGAAGCCGGGCAGGCCGGCATTGACGCCGCAGAATACTTCGCCGCGCCGGATCGTGCGCTTCAGGGTTCGGGTGTCGTATCGTTCATAGGTGATGGCAACGGCCGCGATCGCGACTGCGACCGCCAGACCAATCAGGAGGCCGCCTCGGAATGTGCGCATGATTTATCTCTCACCAATGATCGGGAAAACGGATGTCAGCGAAGCTGGAGCGGCGGTTACAGTTCGGGCTTTTGCCGGATAATTACCTTGGTTCCGACGGGCACGCGATCGTAGAGATCGGCGACGTCGGCGTTGACCAGCCGGAAGCAACCGGATGAAACCTTGGTGCCGATCGTGTCGGGACGGTTGGTGCCGTGGATTCGGTAGACGGTGGTGCCGAGATACATGGCGCGGGCGCCGAGTGGGTTGCCGGGTCCACCGGCCATGAAGCGCGGCAGATAGGGCTGGCGGGCAATCATCTCCGGCGGCGGCGTCCAGTCCGGCCATTCCGCCTTGCGGGTGATGTTGACTAGGCCCTGCCACTGGAATCCGTCGCGCCCGACGCCGATGCCGTAGCGCAGCGCGCGGCCGTTGCCCTGCACGAGATACAGATGGCGTTCGGCGGTGGAGATGATGATGGTGCCCGGCGCCTCATTGGTGCGGTAGTACACCATCTGCTTGCGGTATTCCGGATCGAGCTCAACGCTGTCGTCCGGCAGAAGCCCTGGCTGGTCGCCCACGTCGGGCTGCTGGGCGTAGCTTTGCGAGGCTGAAAGCATCAGGCCACCGGCGGCGACCACCATCCAGATCAGGTGACGAAACTTGGTCATGGAAAGCTCTCCCGGTTGGCCTTTAGCCAAATCAGCGCATGATCCGCCAAAGTGTAAGCGGTTTGGCGATAAGATCATGCGCCATTTATTACTAGAGCGCGGTCGGACGCAAAACCGGTACCCACTTTTGCTGACCGCGCTCGTGAACCATCAAATCTCAGTGACACCTTGATGGCAAGTTCAAGGCGAGTGCATCAGATACATCGCTGGAATGTCTTCGTTTTTTGGAGATCGCAGTTTTCGGATCGTTACGCAACCTGCCTCATTTCGGTGCGATCCAGAGCCGCAGGCCAAAAGAGATCAAGGCGACGGTGCCGACGCCGCCGAGCCAGAGGGCTGCGAACCACAACAGCCGCTGCGTCAGCGGGCGTGGATTTTCCTCTCGCGGCATCAATGATAGCCGCTCCCGTGCCTGACCTTGCCGCGGAACACCCAGTAAGCCCACGCGGTGTAGCCGAGGATCAGCGGCACCAGCACGCCGACGCCGAACAGCATGAAGATCTGGCTGTTCGCGGGCGAGGCCGCCTGCCAGATCGTGATGCTCTGCGGCACGATGAAGGGGTACATGCTGATGCCCAGGCCCGCATAGGACAGCGCAAACAGCGCCAGCGTCAGGAAGAACGGCTGGTAGTCGTATTTGTTGGCGAGGCTGCGCAGCAACAACACTGTCACGCCCGCCACCGCGAGCGGCACCGGCGCGGTGAGGATGATGTTGGGCCAGGCGAACCAGCGCTGCGTGTACTGCACGTGGAGGAACGGTGTCGCGATGCTGACCGCGCCGATCGCGCCCAGCATCGCCAGCAACAGTACCCAGCTCAAATGATAGGCGCGGTCACGCAAACTGCCTTCGGTCTTCATCACCAGCCAGGTCGCGCCCAACAGCGCATAGCCGATCACCAGTGCTGCACCGGTCAACAGGCTGAACGGCGTCAGCCAGTCCCACCAGCCGCCGGCATAATGCCGTCCCTCGACATGCACGCCCTGCAGGATGGCGCCGAGTGCGATGCCCTGCGCCAGCGTCGCCACCAATGAACCGCCGGCAAAGGCGATGTCCCAGCGGTTGCGCTCGCTCTGCGTCGTCCGCCAGCGGAATTCGAAGGCGACGCCGCGAAAGATCAGCCCGACCAGCATGGCGATCATGGGCGTGTAGAGCGCCGGCATCAGCACCGAATAAGCCAGCGGGAACGCGGCCATCATGCCGCCGCCGCCCAGCACCAGCCAGGTTTCGTTGCCGTCCCAGACCGGCGCGACGCTGTTCATGATGACGTCGCGATCGGCTTTCTCCGGGAATAGCGGAAACAGGATGCCGAGGCCGAGGTCGAAACCGTCCATCACCACATAGACGAACACGGCAAACGCGATGATGAAGGCCCAGATGGTGGCGAGGTCGATGGGGATCATCGGGCTGCTCCCTCGACGACGACGCCGGCGGCGGGCGTGATGCCGGCGGCGCGGGCAGGCGCGTCGTGCGACGGCCCCTGTTCGCCGTGATGCGGGGGCTGCGCCATCAGGCGCAGGATGTAGATCACACCGGCGGTGAACACCGTGAAATAGACGATGACGAACGCGATCAGCGACGAGCCGACCGCAGGCGCCGCCAGCGGCGAGGCGGAATCAAGCGTCCGCAACAGCCCATACACCGTGAACGGCTGGCGCCCGGTCTCGGTGGTGATCCAGCCCGCAAGCACGGCGATGAAGCCGGCCGGGCCCATTGCCATCGCGAACAGGTGCAGCAGGCGGAATTCATAGAGCTTGCCGCGCCAGCGCATCCACAGGCTGAGCAGGCCGAGTCCCATGATCAGGAATCCGAGACCGACCATGATCCGGAACGACCAGAAGGTGATCGGCACCGGCGGCCAGTTTTCGCGCGGCACTGTGTCGAGGCCGGCCATCGCCGCATCCGGGGAATGTTTCAGGATCAGCGAGCCCAGTTTCGGGATTTCGACGGCGTATTTGACCTTGCCGGCGGTCTGATCGGGCAGGCCGAACAGGATCAGGGGCGCGCCGTCCTTGTGGCTCTCGTAATGGCCTTCCATCGCCATGATCTTGGTGGGCTGATGCTCCAGCGTGTTGAGGCCGTGCTGGTCGCCGGCGAGAATCTGGATCGGCGCCACCAGGGTTGCCATCCACATCGCCATCGAGAACATCACGCGGGGGCCGGCGAGATGCTGGTCGCGCAATAGATGATAGGCGCCGACCGCGCCGACCACGAGCGCGGTGGTCAGATAGGCCGCCAGCACCATGTGTACGAGGCGGTAGGGGAACGACGGATTGAAGATCACCTGGAGCCAGTCGGCGGCGACGAACTGGCCATCGGCATTGATGGCGTAGCCCGCCGGCGTCTGCATCCAGGAATTGGACGACAGAATCCAGAACGCCGAAATCAGCGTGCCGATCGCGACCATCAGGGTCGCGAGGAAATGCAGTTTGTGACCGACCCGTTCGAGGCCGAACAGCATCACGCCGAGGAAGCCGGCTTCGAGAAAGAACGCGGTCAGCACCTCATAGGCCATCAACGGCCCGATCACCGGCCCGGTCTTGTCGGAAAACGCCGACCAGTTGGTGCCGAACTGGTAGGAGATCACGATGCCGGACACCACGCCCATGCCGAAGGCGACGGCAAAGATCTTCAGCCAGTAATTGAACAGGTTGATGAAGACCTCGCGCCCGGTCCACAGCCAGAGCGCTTCAAGTACCGCCAGATAGCTCGCAAGCCCGATCGAGAAGGCGGGGAACACGATGTGGAACGACATCGTGAAAGCAAACTGCGCCCGGGCCAATACTACGGCGTCCCAGCCTTCGAACATGCGCACCATCCATCGCCGGTCTCTTGGGCACGATCTTGTCCGAAAACCGGAAACCCACTTTTCGGGATCGTGCCACAATCCGGCGCGAACCTTATCACGCCGAATTTGACGATAGTAGCCGCGCTGCCGGAATTGATCAGCTATTGGCGTTGAGCAGCCGTGCAATGGTGCGGTCGATCTGTTCGTACTGGCCTTCGCCGTCGTGCTGGAACACGATCTTGCCGTTCTGGTCGACGATATATTGCGCCGGCCAATAATGGTTGCGGTAGGCGTTCCAGGTCTGCGACTCATTGTCCTGCCCGACCGGATAGGTGATGCCGTGACGTTTCAGCGCCGCCTGCACGTTGGAGGTCGAGTGTTCGAACGGGAATTCCGGGGTGTGGATGCCGACGACGACGAGGCCGCGATCCCTGTATTTGGCATAGAGCTCGGTGACGCGCGGCAGGGTGTTGACGCAGTTGACGCAGCCATAGGTCCAGAAATCCACCAGCACCACCTTGCCGCGCAGGTCGGAGATTTTCAGCGGCTTCGAATTGAACCAGTTGCTGATGCCGGTGAATTCAGGCGCGGCCTGCTGTGCCGCCGCGACCGCGAACGGAGCATCCGGCGCTCGCGCTTCGCCGCTGATGCCGGGGAGGGTCGTGCCTGTCAGACTGAACGCAACCAGTGCGGCGGATGCGGCGAGCGAGCGTAGGGTCATGGAGGTCTCCTTGAGGGTTCAGAGGCCGATCTGGCCGTTGGGGTAGAATCCTGTCAGCCACGCCACGATCAGCGTGTCGTACTGGAAATAGGAGACAATCGCGAAGGCGATCACGACGACGCCGAAGGCCTGCTGTAGCCTCGGCGTGATCCGCGCGATGCTGCGAATACGGGTGGTGACGGCCTGGCCGCCATAGGCGATCAAGAGCATCGGGATCGCCGCGCCGATGGCGTAGACCACCAGCAGCAGGCTCGCCCATGCGGTGTCCTTCGAGGTCGCTACGACGGTCAGGATCGAGCCCAGCACGGGGCCGGCGCAGGGCGTCCAGACCAGGCCAAGCGTGGTGCCGAGCACGAAGCCGCCGATCATGCCCTGGCGGGACCCCGCCGTGGTGCTGCTGCCGAGCCCGCCGAACCGGACCGATAGCCACTCGAACGGCGCCGGCCAGATCATCAGCAGTCCAAATCCGGCCAGCAATACCGCCGCGCCGGTTCGCAGCACGTTGGGATCGAAATCGAACGCCCGGGTGATTGCGCTCAGCGCCAATGCCACCATCGAGAATGACATCACGAAACCAAGCGCGATCATCGCCGGCCGCGCCCTGCCGGACTGGCCGACCGATGCCCCGAGCAGAATAGGCAGCATCGGCAGGGTGCAGGGTGCGGCGACGGTGACGACGCCTGCAAGCAGCGCGAGAGCGAGGTTGAACATCGGACCGATCCATCAACGGGTCCCGGCAGCGCCATGTGGCCACTGTGGGGAGCTTGATGTTCTTCGCGATGATGGCGCGGGCCGTTACGCCGGCCGCATCCCAGGCCGCGTCACGTCTCTGTGAGCCCTTTCGAGGCGCGCCTCACGATAACGCCTCCCCCAAATGCGGAGCGACCCGGCTGGGGGGCATCCCGGCCGGGTCGTTGGAGGTTACTTGGGAGTTAGAACTTGGAAGGTCTGGTGGTCTGGAAACTGGTTCAACGGGCTCCGTTGGGGATCACACAGACCTCAGCGGCGCTCTTGGTGCTGCAATCGATCACTTGTTCGCGCACGACCATCGAACCGGCATCGCGCTGGGCGCGGGGGGCGATGTTCTGGGCGGACAATGAGGCCAGGGTGGCGACGGCGCCGAGCGGGATAATGAAAAGGCGGAAGGACGGCTTCAGCATGTTCGCTCTCCTGTTCGGCGTTGGTGTTGCGTTGTTGATGGTCGGTATAGGGAGGGAGTTTTTCCGGGTGATGTCGTCAATTGTTTCATTTGTTTCGTCGCCGGTAATCTTTGGCGTCGAAATTAACCCCGATTTTCGTCCCCGGCCTTCATCTAAGTGTTTGAAATATCTGTATTTTATGCAGCCAGGCTATCCACGCCGGCGCCCTTAAGCAACTCCGCGAGTTGTTTGCGGGCATAGAACATCCGGGTCTTCACCGTGCTCTGAGGAATGCCGATGATCGCGCCGGCCTCTTCCACCGACTTCTCGTGGTAGTAGACGAGGTTGATGATCTCGCGATGCGCCGGCGACAGCTTTGCGACGCAGGCACGCAGGATGGCCGAGGTATTGGCGCGGTCCAGCGAGGCTTCCGGCGTATCGGCCTCATCGGCGATCTCGAGCACGTCTTCCTGCTCGATATCTTCGTGCTTGCGCTGGCGTAGCGCGGTCAGCGCCTTGAAGCGGGCGATCGACAGCAGCCAGGTGGAAACCTGGGAACGGCCTTCGAACTGGCTGGCGGTCCGCCACACGTCGAGGAACACCTGGCTGACCAGGTCTTCGGCCAGGGTGGTGTCGCGCACCATGCGGAGCACGAAGCGGTAAACCCGGACGTTGTGACGGGAATAAAGCACATGCATCGCCGTGCGGCCGCCCAGGGCGATACTCTCAAGCAGCATCTCATCGGAGGTCGCGCGGGCCGCCGCGATATTTTTGCGGGCTGCAGCGTTGATGGCGATGACGTTCGGCATGACAGGCTCCCACTTCGCCTTTTGGCGGCGCTTCGTTGGGAGGATTGTTAGTTAGTCAACGTTTCGGGATGTCTGCACGAAAAGGAGAAAATGGTTTCATGCCCGGGAGAATTGTTTCGTCGCTAGCCTCGCGACGAAACATTCGGGGGTGAAATGCGAATGATTTCAATAAGAGGAAAATTGGAGGGATTGCGGAGCCCAACCGCAAAATAATCGTCGTCCCGGCGCAGGCCGGGCCGCATAACCACAGGGCGGAGTTGTTGAGCGAAGGCGATCACCGCAATGCGCTAATGTGACCGCCGCGGAGTATGGATCCCGGCCCCTCATGCGCAATTGCGCACCAGGCCGGGACGACGTCAGAATGGATTACGCCTTGTCGCCGGTCGGCGAAAACAGATAGCCGCCGCCGCGGATGGTGCGGATCACGGCGGGCTTGGTCGGATCGATCTCGATCTTGCGGCGGATCCGCATGATGCGCAGATCGACCGCGCGGTCGAAGGCCTCGGCGTCGCGCGCATTGGCCAATTCCAACAGCCGCTCGCGCGACAGCACCCGCTTCGGATTGGCCGCGAACACCTTCAAAAGGCCGAATTCGGACGCGGTCAGCGGATGCTCGTTGCCCTCGTCGTCGCGCAGCGCCTGGGCCTCGAGATCGAGCCATTTGGTGCCGAACCGCACCAGTTGATCCTTTTCCGTTTTGGTAGCCGCGGCTTCGGGCGCCGCTGCCTTCACCGGCGCACTACGCCGCAGCACTGAGCGGATCCGCGCCATCAATTCCCTGAGCTCGCAGGGCTTTGCGATGTAGTCGTCGGCGCCGAGCTCAAGCCCGACCACGCGATCGATCGGACTTGCCGTCGCCGTCAGCATGATGACGGGGACGTTGATGCGGCTCTTGAGGTCACGGATGATCGACAGCCCGTCTTCCTCGGGCATGTTGAGGTCGAGCACCACGAGGTCGGGCACGTTGGTCTCGATCACGCTGCGCAGGCTTTTGCCGCCGTCGCACAGGGTGACGCCAAAACCGTGCATCTTGAGGTAATCGCCGACCATTTCGCGGGCCGGCGCCTCGTCGTCGACGATGATGATATGCGGGCTCTGGGTCATGACGTCTCTGTTGCCGGCAATGTAACCGTAAACGTCGATCCCTGTCCGGGTCCGGCGCTCTCCGCGGTCACATGGCCGCCATGCATGTCGATAATGCGTTTGACGATCGATAGACCCAGGCCGGTCGAGCTCTCGCCGGCGGTGGGCTTGGCCGAGAGCCGCTGGAACCGGCCGAACAGCCGGCCGAGGTCTTCAGGGCTGAGCCCTGCGCCCTCGTCGCCGATGCGAATGACGGTGTTATGGCCCTCATGGCCGACCGCCACCGTGATCTTGCCGCCGATCGGCGAGTATTTGATGGCGTTGCTGACCAGATTGTCGATTGCTTCGCGGATCCGGTCGGAGTCGCACATGGTGACGAAATTCGGCGGCGCGGACACGGCAATCGTCTGCTGCTTGTTGACCGCCAAAGGCTGGTTGGCGTCGGCGACCTCGGCAACGAGGGCTGCGACATCGACCGGCTCACGGCGAATGGTGATGTCGAAGGCGTCCGCCATCGCGTCCGAAATCAGATGGTCGACCATCGAGGTCAGGCGCCTGGTGGCGTCGCGGATATGGTCGACCTGCGCCGTGACGTTTTCCTTGGGCGAGCCGGCCGAGATCAACTCGGTCAGCATTTCGGTGCGGCCGAGGATCACGCCGAGCGGGTTCTTCAAATCGTGCGCGACGGTGCCGAGGATCTCGTTCTTGAAGCCGTTGGCGCGCTGCAGCCGCAGCCATTGCGACGACAGCCGGCGGTTGGCCTGCATCAGCGCCCGCGTGCGCTGCGCGACGCGGTCCTCGAGCTGGGTATTGGCCTCGTGCAGCTGCTGATAAAGAATGACGTTGTCGAAGGCGATCGACAGCCGGCTGGAGAAGATCTCGACCAGCGCGCGGTCGGTCTCCGACAGCGGCCGCTCGGCCTGCAGCAGTACCACCACTTCGCGGCCGCTGCCGGTGCGCAGATAAAGCACGCTGCGATGATCGGCGAATTCGTTCTTGCGGCGCTGGAACGCCGCCTCCACCATCTGGCGCAAATCCGGATCGAGCGCTTTCGAACTGGTGGTGCCGATGAAGCGGCTGTAGCAGCCCGACCCGGCAAGCACGGAAAATTCGGATTCGGCCGAGCCGCCGTCGTCGCGCAGCACCAGAATGCCGGCGCAATCGACATTGAGCAGCGAAGCAAGCTGGGTCAGCACGCCTTCGGCGAGGCGCTGCATCGATTTGAAATCATACAGCGTCGAGGCGGCATCGATGATGATTTCAAGCCCGCGCCTGGTCTGCACCATGCGCTCGAGCTGCTGGTAGCTGCGCAAGGCCGCTGTCAGCGAGGTGAACAGCTTGTCGGCGGTGAGCTCGGTCTTCGCCTTGTAGTCGTTGATGTCGTACTGGACGATGACGCGGCGCTCGGGCGCCTGGCCGGGCTGTCCGGTGCGCAGGATGATGCGGACGGTCTCGTTCCTGATCTCGTTGCGGATGTATTCGACCAGTTCGAGGCCGGCGACGTCGGTTTCCATGATGACGTCGAGCAGCACGGCTGCGATATCCGGATTGTTTCGCATCAGGATGCGGCCTTCGGCCGCGGAATAGGCCGACAGGATTTCGAGTGTCGACCCCTGCAGGTTGTAGTCGCTCAGCGCAAAGCGGGTGCCTTCATGCACGGCCTGATCGTCGTCGATGACGGCGATCTTCCATTTGCGCGCGGACGAAACCTCCGGAACGGCGCCGGTATCGTCGATCAGGTGGAGGACATCGTCCTGTTCGGCCATTGAGGAGTTCCGTCGGCTGCAGCGTCCGTGATCGAGGGTCCACCCTTGGCGACCTTCGGCATGATAATGCGAAATGTAGTGCCTTGTCCCGGTCTTGACTCCAGCATCATCCGGCCGCCGAGCTGTTGAGTGACAAGATTATAGACGATATGCAACCCCAGTCCGGTGCCGCCCTCGTTGCGGCGCGTGGTAAAGAACGGGTCGAAGGCCTGCCGCTGCACGTCCGGCGTCATTCCCGCCCCGTTATCGGCGAAAATGATCTCGACATCGTCGCTGCCGCGGGCCCTTGCCGAGATCGAGATCGCCCCGGAGCGGCCGTCGGCGAAGGCATGATTGGCGGCGTTGAGGAACAGATTGGTTAATATCTGCCCGTAGGAGCCGGGATAGCCATCAATCATCAGGCCCTCCGGCACGTCGACCGACAGCGTGATCGCGGCCTTCTTCAGGACCGGCCGCAGGCTGGCGACGATCTGGTCGGTGGCTTCCCCGAGGGAGAATTGCCGGCGCTCGGCATGCGAACGGTCCACCGCCACCTGCTTGAACGACTGGATCAACTCGCCGGCGCGATGCAGGTTCGCCACCAGTTGCTGGGCGGCGTCGCGCGAGGTTTTCACGAATTCGTCGAGCTTGGAGCGGCGCAACGGCTCGGTGCGCAATTCGGACTCGAACATCTCGGCGCGGCGCGCAAAGCTTGAAGCAACGGTCAGGCTGATGCCGATCGGGTTGTTGACCTCATGGGCGACCCCGGCGACCAGGCCGCCCAGCGCCGCCAGCCGTTCGGCGTCGATCAGGTTCTGCTGGGCGGTGTTGAGCTCCAATAGCGCGCTCTCGGCCTTTTCCTTCGAGGCGCGCAGTTCGTCCTCGGTCTTGCGCTTGGCGATGGCGTTTTCTCGGAACACTTCCACCGCACGCGCCATCGCTCCGACCTCGTCCTTGGCGGCCGTTCCCTGCACGCTGCGGTCATAGTCGCCCGAGGTGATCGCGTGCATCGCCGCCATGATCTGGTGCAGCGGCAGCCGGATCGAGAGCGCGATCAGCACGCCGGCCGAAAGAATGATGCCGAGAAAGATCACGGCGATCGACAGCACCCGGCTCGATATGTTGGACAGCGTCCGGTCGAAGGTCTCCTGCGCCTTTTGCTCGCGCTGGCGCATCTTGACCGACAACTCGTCGATGGCGCCGATCGCGTCCGCCTGGCTGGCGTCGATGGTGTTGCGCAACAGCTCGGTGCGGTTGGCGAGCTCCTCGGTGAGTTTGGCCAGTCCCTCCCGCAGCGCCAGGGTCCGCGTGTTCAACCGCGCCAGCGCCATGCGCTGCAGATCGTTGTCGGCGAGGTCAGTCATCACAGGAATGGTTTTTTCGATTGTCTCGGTGTTCCTGCGTGCGTCGTCGGCGGAGGCGGACGACAGCGAGAGGTAATAGGAGTTGGCGGCGACCAGCATCGCGGTAAACGCCTCGCGGGATTTCCCGAGCGACGGCCAGATCAGCGCGTCGCGGTGCCCGGTGGCGCCCTCGATGATCGAGTAAAGCCCGGCCATGTCCTTGGCCGGACCCAGCACCTGCTCTTCATAGGTCTTGGCGATTTTCCCCTGCACCGCGCGCAATTCGCCAAAACCGTCGAGGAAACGGCTGGTGACGTGTTCGAGCCGCTCCACCGACCCCGACAGCATCGGGTCGTTCGAGGCGCGCGTGGTCAGCGTGCCGAGCACCGCTTCGCGCAACAGCAGGATCTCGGCGAACAGTTCGGGGCTCGGCTGGTTGATGTAGCGGTGGATCAGGTTCTGCAGGCGGCTGGTTTCGCTCTCCAGCGACGCCAGGATCTTGTCGGATTCGCGCACCTGCCGGACATCTTCCCAGGCCGAGCCCAGCACCTTGGCGCCGTTCCAGATCAAGACGGCGAGCACGATCACGACGGCCGAGTTCAAGGCGGCGATCGACAGAATGCGCCAGCGGATCGGTACCGCACGCAGCAGCTGGACGATGCGAAAACGGCCGCGCGCGGCGAAGCCCGCCGACCGTTCCACTGCCTTGTCCTGTTGCGGTGCTCCGGCCAATTCACTCCACCTTGCGAATTCGTTCGATCAGTTGCGCGACCGCGGGGTCGCGCTGCGCCTTGGCGTAGAGCCCGGCCATCGCCGCCTCGAACGGCTTGCGGTCGATATCTGTGACGATCTTGACGCCGGCCGCTTCGGCCTGCTTGCGCGACCCTTCTTCGAGATCCCGCCACTTTTCACGCATGAAGCGGCTGGAGCGCAGCGCCGACTCGCGGAAGATTTGTTGATCTTCGGCTGACAGGCTGCCCCAGGCCTTCTTCGACATCACCAGCACTTCCGGACTCATCGTGTGTTCGGTGAGGGTGTAGTAGCCCGCGTATTTGTAATGATCAGTGGTGACGAAGGACGGCCAGTTGTTCTCAGCGCCGTCGATCAGCCTGGTGGCAAGCCCGGTCAGCACCTGCCCGTAGGGCAGTTCGACCGGCTCGGCGCCGAGCGACTTGATCATGTCGGACATCTGCTCGGACTGCTGCACGCGCAGCCGCAAACCCTTGAGGTCGGCGATCGAGCGGACCGGCCGGACGCTGTTGTAGATCGAGCGGGCGCCGGAATCATAGAACGCGAGGCCAACGAAACCATAGGGCTCGAAGCTGGCGAGGATCTCGCTGCCGATCGGCCCATCCAGCACCTTCTGCAAATGCTCGATGGAGCGAAACAAAAACGGCATGGCCAGCACATTCATCGCCGGCACCATGTTTCCGATCAACGCGACATTGGTGCGATTGAGGTCGATCGCGCCGACCCTTGTCTGCTCCAGGGTTTCCTTTTCCTCGCCGAGCTGGCGCGAATGGAAGACCTTGATCTGGTGACGGCCGCCGCTGCGCTCCGCGACCATGCTGCCCATATAGAGCAGCGCCTGGACCGTCGGATAATCCTCGTTCTGGGTGTCGGCGGCGCGGAATTCGCGCGCAAACGCACTCGTTGCGGCCACTGCGGCGAGCAGCGCGACAACAAGCGTGATGATCCGCAAAAGGTCGGCGCGGCGGTACACTGGCAACAAATCCCCTTGTGATGAAGTCTGCGGCGGGAAGAAAAGGTTCAACTAATTTTACAGAACTGGGCGGATATGGCTATCCTGCCGATATCGTTAATTGTGCTCAATGACAGGCGATGGCGGATTGATCCCGCTGTCGCCGGGTCCTATGACGGCGGGCAGCGCAGACGCTTCATTTCGGCGCCGGATCAGAGTGTTTCAACGGTGAAGTTGAATTTGAGATTCTTATACCTCGCAGCCCTCGCGACCATCGCCCTTGGGTCTCCCGCGCAGGCCGCCACCGACATCCTGTGGTGGCACGCGATGTCGGGAGAACTGGGCAAGCAGGTCGAGAAGCTCGCCGCCGACTTCGATGCATCGCAGTCCGAATACCGGATCGTGCCGAGCTACAAGGGCAATTACACCGAGACGGTGACGGCGGCGATCTTCGCCTTTCGTTCGCGAAGCCAGCCCGCCATCGTTCAGGTCAACGAGATCGCGACCGCAACCATGATGGCGGCGAGGGGCGCCATCTATCCCGTGTTCGAATTGATGCGGGACCAGTCCGAGACCTTTTCGCCCCGCGCGTATCTGCCGGCCGTGACCGGCTATTACTCCGACGTGGCCGGCAACATGCTGTCGTTCCCGTTCAACAGCTCGACGCCGATCCTGTATTATAACAAGGATCTCTTCCGCGCCGCCGGCCTCGATCCGGAAGTGGCGCCGAAGACCTGGCCCGAGGTTGGCGCCGCGGCGAAGCGGCTGCGCGCCGCGGGCGCCGTTTGCGGTCTGACCACCTCCTGGCCGTCCTGGATCAATGTCGAGAATTTTTCCGCCTTCCACAATCTGCCGCTCGCGACCCGCGCCAACGGCTTTGGCGGTCTCGATGCGGAGCTGACCTTCAACAATCCGGCGGTGGTGCGCCATATCGCGCAGCTTGCGGAATGGCAGCAGACGAAGGCGTTCGACTACAGCGGCCGGGGCCAGACCGCCGAGCCGCGGTTTCAAAAGGGCGAGTGCGCGATCTTCATCGGCTCGTCGGCGACGCGCGCCGATATCAAGGCCAATTCGAAATTCGAGGTCGGCTACGGCATGATGCCTTATTGGCCCGACGTCGCGGACGCGCCGCAAAACAGCATCATCGGCGGCGCCACCCTGTGGGTGCTGCGCGACCGGCCGCGCGCCGAATATGCCGGTGTCGCCAAGTTTTTCGCATATCTGTCCAAGCCGGAGATTCAGGCGGCCTGGCACCAGAACACCGGCTATCTGCCGATCACCCGCGCCGCGTTCGACCTGACCCGTGCGCAGGGCTTCTACGATCGCAATCCGGGAGCGGCGATCTCGATCGAGCAGATGACGTTGAAGCCGCCGACCGAGAACTCGAAGGGAATCCGGCTTGGATCGTTCGTCCTGATCCGCGATGTGATCGACGACGAACTGGAGCAGGCTTTTAGCGGCAAGAGGTCGGCGCAGGCAGCCATGGACCTGGCCGTGGAGCGCGGCAACCGGCTGCTGCGCCAGTTCGAGCGGGCCAATCCGGATCGATAGGCCAAGGTACTTATGCTTGGCTCACGGAGAGATCAGGCGCGACTGCCGGCGTTAACGACCATACCCAAGGCTCACGCCAGCAGTTGCTCCTCGATTTGATGGACTGGCATCTTCACGAGATCCTTGCCGACTTCCGATTGAACCGCCTTGCGAACGGCATCCGAATAATCCGGCCGGATCATGCCCAGCGCGCGCGGCGACGCGACGATGGTGAGCGCCGTGGTTTCGCCGGTTGTGATCGCAACGTCGAGCCGGTCGGCAAGAGCCCGCAAGAACGCCCGCTCAGACTCATCATGCCAGTCGGTCTGCTCAACCGAGCTTCGCGCGGTACCGATCGACGAATGCACGCTGCCCGGCGCATCGGTTCCTTGCGCGCGCGTCGATAGGTCCGGGTGCTCGCGCACCTCCTTTGTGTGCAGGTTCGGAAACATGCGGTTTCCGAGATTTTCGAGGATAAGCGCCTTGCGCCCATCGCATACGACGATCCAGTCACCAGTGCCGATCTTCATTTTGGTCATTGAAGCACTCCATCCTTCAGAATGCCGGTCACGGTGCGCATTTCCTGCGCGACGCTGATTGGCTCGGGAGTCAAAGCATCCTGGAAATCAAAGATGCTCTTCGAAATCCTCAGATGACTTGCCGAACTGCGACAGGGCCTCCTCCAGATAGTCCGCCAGCATCGGCGTCCCGATCAGGTAGGATGCCGTACGATTGTTGTGGGCACGCTCCGCTTCCGAGCGCAGATCGCGCCAATTGTCGAGATCGCCGTCACCGCGGCCGAGCCACATCAGGGCGACGAGGTCAATCTGCTCGTCGACGTTCAAATCCCGAATGAAGCGGGAGAGTTCCGAGCGATCGGTGCTCTTGATCCTCAGCCACATCGTCACTCGAATCGGAGTTGGCATCCGGTCCGATGGCGTTACTGTCGGATTGCCGTGACTTCGTTACAATGAAGAATACTTTTTCCGGCGATATCGACAGGTTCGGGGCATTTCGCATCCGGGCCTCCTGGGTGCAGGCTTTCACTCCCCGATAGAACAGGGTCCCCGCACCAGCGTTGCCTTGCGCGAGATCAATAGATCGTCACTGGGAACACAGCGCGTCGCGGTCCCGTCTGACGAGATCCGTTAGTTGATCCGTCTGGCTGCCGATTAGGGCGCCAATGCCGGCCGGGCAGCTGTTCGCGGCGGCCAAGGAGACCGGCAATGTCGCGCTCCATGATCTCCTGATCGAGCGGTTTCCCGACACTGTCTGCGTCGCGCGTCGCTTTTGTCCGACAAGCGCTATCCCCGCTACCGCCCGACCATGGCAGCACTCCGCGCGCTGAAGAAGATCGATGCGAACGAAGGCTGCACCCGGCAGAAACGGATCGCCGCACCGCGTGCCTGCGCATCAACAGCGAGGATTTTTGCGATTAGCGGGACGGGGCCCCTGCGATCTTCAAATCATGGGGCCCTCGCCCAACGAGCGGGCGCCACAAAGCACCTGATCAATATTTAGGCAGCGCCATGGCTTTGTATGCAATATGACGCCCAATCGAATGCGGTCATCTCGCGGCAGAAAATCGATATTCGCAAGTTAAATCATTCGGTTAATATGCAATTGACGTTCCGTTAAGGTTTGGCACGAACCTTGCGATTCCAGTTCCAAGGCCGGCTTTCCTCGGGCGTTGGAGCATCACCATGAAGCGTCGCGATTTCCTGAAATCCGTGTCCGGATTGGCCGCCGCCGGTGCCATGACGCCCGCGCCCGCGATCTGGTCAGCGGCGAAGGCCGACGCCCGCTCGGAGACACTGTTGATCGTCTCCGAAGGCGGCCCGAACAATCTCGACATTCATGGCGTCGGCACCAACGTGCCCGGCTATGAGGTGTCGTGGAATTGCTACGACCGGCTGATCAGCCACGAGATGAAGAGCGGTCCCGGCGGCGTGCCGTATTACGACCGCGACAAGTTCAAGCCCGAACTCGCCGAAGACATGAATGTCGGCGACATGTCGGTGACGTTCAAACTGAAGAAGAACGCGAAATTCCATGACGGCACGCCGGTCGCGGCGAAGGACGTCAAATGGTCGCTCGACCGAGCGGTCTCTGTCGGCGGTTTTCCGACCTTCCAGATGAGCGCGGGCTCGCTGACCAAGCCGGAGCAGTTCGTCATCGTCGACGACAACACGGTGCGGGTGGATTTTGCCAAGAAAGATCGCCTGACGATACCCGATCTCGCGGTGATCGTGCCCTGCATCGTCAATTCCGAATTGGTGAAGAAGAACGCCAGCGAGAAAGACCCCTGGGGCCTCGAATACACCAAACAGCAGACCGCGGGCTCCGGCGCCTACAAGGTGACAAAATGGACCGCCGGCACCGAAGTGATCATGGAGCGCAACGACGAGTGGGTCGGCGGCCCCTTGCCGAAGATCAGGCGCGTGATCTGGCGCATGGTGCCGCAGGCCGGCAACCGCCGCGCGCTCCTGGAGCGCGGCGATGCCGATATCTCCTATGAGCTGCCGTACCGGGACTTCCAGGAGATGAAGGCCAACGGCAAGCTCGACGTCGTGTCGCTGCCGTTCTCCAACGGCATTCAGTATATCGGCATGAACGTGACCAAGCCGCCGTTCGATAATCCCAAAGTGCGTCAGGCGATGGCCTACGCGATGCCGTACCAGAAGATCATGGACGCGGTGTTGTTCGGCCTCGCCAATCCGATGTTCGGCGCGCCGGCCGGCAAGGCCACCGAAGTCGCGTGGCCGCAGCCGACCAAATACGCAACCGACATGGCCAAGGCGAAGGCGCTGCTCACCGAGGCCGGTTACGCCGACGGCTTCGAGACCACGATCTCGTTCGATCTCGGATTCGCCGGGGTCAACGAGCCATTGTGCGTGCTGGTGCAGGAGAGCCTCGCCCAGCTCGGCATCAAGACCACCATCAACAAGGTGCCCGGCGCCAACTGGCGCACCGAGTTGAACAAGAAGGAAATGCCGCTCTACACCAACGTGTTTTCGGGCTGGCTCGATTACCCCGAATACTTCTTCTACTGGTGCTATCACGGCAACAATTCCGTCTTCAACACCATGAGCTACAAATCGCCGGAGATGGACAAGTTGATCGACGGCGCGCGCACGGCGGCCGCAACCGGCGACATGTCGGCCTACGACACCGACGTCAAGGGCTTTGTCGATCTCGCCTTCTCAGACATCCCGCGCATTCCGCTGTATCAGCCCTTCGTCAACGTCGCGATGCAGAAGAACATCTCGGGCTATCAATACTGGTTCCACCGCCGCCTCGACTATCGCGCGCTGGCCAAGGGGTAACCCGCCATGCTGACCATGATCGGCAAGCGGCTGATGTTTGCGATTCCGTCGCTGATCGGGGTCGTGATCGTGACCTTCCTGCTGACGCGCGCGCTGCCCGGCGATCCCGCGGCGTATTTCGCAGGCCCTGCGGCCGGCAAGGAGGCGGTCGAGCAGATTCGCAAGAAACTCGGCCTCGACAAGCCGCTGATCGAGCAGTTCTTCCGCTACACCAATGATCTCGCGCATGGCGATTTCGGCAACTCGCTCACCACGGGCCAGCCGGTCGCGACCGAAATCCGCAACCGGCTGCCGGCCTCCGCCGAGCTGACGCTGCTCGGCCTCGTCGTCTCCATCGTGATCGCAATCCCGCTCGGCGTGCTCGCCGCGACGCGGCCGGGTTCGTGGATCGACCATCTCTGCCGCGTCACCACGACGGCCGGCGTGTCGCTGCCGGTGTTCTTCACGGGGTTGGTGCTGGTCTACGTCTTTTATTTCAGGCTTGGCTGGTCGCCGGCGCCGCTCGGCCGGCTCGACGTGTTCTACAGCGCACCGCCGACGGTGACCGGCTTCTATCTGATCGACACCCTGATCGCGCGCGATTTCGAGGCGTTTCGCTCCGCGCTCAGCCAGTTGATCTTGCCGGCGGTGACGCTCGCGGTGTTCTCGCTGGCGCCGATCGCGCGCATGACGCGCGCCTCGATGCTCGCGGTGCTGGCCTCGGACTTCGTGCGCACCGCGCGCGCAAGCGGGCTGTCGCCGGGCACCGTGATCGTCACCTATGCGTTCCGCAACGCGATGCTGCCGGTCATCACCACGCTCAGCATGGTGTTCTCGTTCCTGCTCGGCGCCAACGTGCTGGTGGAAAAGGTCTTCGCCTGGCCCGGCATCGGCTCCTATGCGGTGGAAGCGTTGATCTCGTCGGATTTCGCGCCGGTGCAGGGTTTCGTGCTGACCATGGCGGTCATGTACGTGCTGCTCAATCTGATGATCGACATTCTCTACGGCGTGATCGATCCCCGAGTGAGGCTTGAAGGGTAAGGGGTAAGAGCATGAGCACCGTCGCGCCTGCTGTTGAACCCGTTGGTCCCGCGCGCACCTCGGGACTATCAGCGATCTTCGAACACACCCGCTATGTGCTCGGCGAGAACCGCGTCACCGCCTTTGCGTTCGGGCTGCTGATCGTGATCGTGTTCGCGGCGCTGTTCGGCCCTTACGTCGTTCCCTACGATCCGCTCGCCAGCGATACCGCCGCGGCGCTGAAGTCACCGTCGGCGGCGCACTGGTTCGGCACAGATCAATTGGGCCGCGACATTTTTAGCCGCGTCATCGTCGCAACCCGCCTCGATAGCTTCATCGCGATGGCATCGGTGGCGCTGGTGTTCCTGTTGGGCGGCCTTGCCGGCATCGCGGCAGGCTATTTCGGCGGCTGGACCGATCGCATCGTCGGCCGCATCGCCGACACCATCATGGCGTTTCCGCTGTTCGTGCTGGCGATGGGCATTGTCGCGGCACTCGGCAATACCGTGCAGAACATCATCATCGCCACCGCGATCGTGAATTTCCCGCTTTATGCCCGCGTTGCCCGCGCCGAGGCCAACGTTCGCCGCAATGCCGGCTTCGTGCAGGCGGCGCGATTGTCGGGCAATGGCGAGTTCCGGATTCTGCTGGTGCATATCCTGCCGAACATCATGCCGATCATGATCGTGCAGATGTCGCTGACCATGGGCTACGCCATCCTCAACGCCGCCGGCCTGTCGTTCATCGGCCTCGGCGTCCGGCCGCCGACTGCCGAATGGGGCATCATGGTCGCCGAAGGCGCCGGCTTCATGGTGTCGGGCGAATGGTGGATCGCGCTGTTTCCGGGTCTCGCGCTGATGATCGCGGTGTTCTGCTTCAATTTGCTCGGCGATGGTCTGCGCGACATCGTCGATCCGCAGCGGAGGACGTGAGATGGGTGACGAAGTTCACCAAATCGTCATTGCCGGGCTTGACCCGCCTGCGGGGCCGAAGCCCCTTCGGCGCGGCGAAGGCCCGGCAATCCATCGCGCGAAGCGCATTTCTGCTTTGATGGATGTGCGGGTCAAGCCCGCGCATGACGATCTGGGAATGGGGCCGCCATCATGACCGCGCAGCCGCTGCTCGACGTCAACGATCTCACGGTGGAATTTGCGACCCGGCGCGGCATCGTCAAAGCCGTGCAGCACGTCAACATCACCGTGGCCAAGGGCGAGACGCTGGGCATCGTCGGCGAATCCGGTTCGGGCAAATCCGTCACCTCTTACGCGGTGATGCGGATCCTCGACCGTGCCGGCAAGATCGCCGAAGGCTCGGTGATGTTCTCCGGCATCGACGTCAGGGCCGCGAGCGAGAACCAGATGCGCGATCTGCGCGGCCGCGAAATCTCGATGATCTTTCAGAACCCGCGCGCGGCGCTCAATCCGATCCGCAAAGTCGGCGACCAGATCGAGGACGTGCTGCGCCAGCACGTGCAGGCCGCGCCGAGCGACCGTGGCGAGAAGGCGATCGAGGCGCTCGAGGCGGTCAAGATCGCCCGTCCGCGCGAACGCTATCACGCCTATCCCTTCGAATTGTCCGGCGGTATGTGCCAACGCGTGGTGATCGCGCTGGCGCTGGCCTGTAATCCGCAGCTTCTGATCGCGGACGAGCCGACCACCGGCCTCGACGTCACCACGCAAAAAGCCGTGATGGACCTGATCGTCGAACTGACGAAGCGCCGGTCGATGTCGACTATCCTGATCACGCATGATCTGGGACTGGCCGCCGCCTATTGCGACCGCGTGATCGTGATGGAGAAGGGCCGCGTCGTCGAGACCGCGAAATCGGCGGATATTTTTGCCAACCCCGAACACGCCTATACCAAGAAGCTGATGCGCGCGACGCCGCGGCTCGGGGTCTCCTTGCGCGATCTGCTGCCGGAGGAAGAAGCAATTCCCGTCATGGCCGGGCATAGCCGTCCGAAGGACGGCGTCGCTTCCGCTCGCCTATGCCCGGCCATCCATCGACCTTCACACGATTCTTCAAAGCCGATGGACCCCCGGGTCAAGCCCGGGGGTGACGAGGTTACAAAACCGCTGCTTCTGGTCGAAAAGCTGGTCAAGGAATATCCGCGCCAGGGCGCGACCGCTACGCTGGGTAAATTGTTCGGCCGCAAGCCGCCGGTCGAGGCCGAGCAGTTCCGTGCGGTCGACGGCATCAGCTTTTCGGTCGGCCACGGCGAGAGCGTCGGGCTGGTCGGCGAATCCGGCTGCGGCAAATCGACCACGTCGATGATGGTGATGCGGCTGTTGGACCAGACCTCGGGCCGCATCATGTTCGACGGCGACGAGATCGGCGGCATCCTGCCCAATGCCTTTGCGCGGCTTCCGTTGCGCAAGAGCATCCAGATGGTGTTCCAGGATCCGACCGACAGCCTCAATCCCCGCTTTACCGCCGCGCGCGCCATCATCGATCCGATCATGCAACTCGGCGACATCAGGGGACGTGACGCGCTGCGCGCCCGCTGCGAGGAACTCGCCGGCCTCGTCGGGCTTCCGGTCAACCTGCTTGACCGGTTCCCGCATCAATTATCCGGTGGACAAAAGGCCCGCGTCGGCATCGCCCGGGCGATCGCGCTGCATCCAAAACTGGTCATCCTCGACGAGCCGACCGCCGCGCTCGACGTGTCCGTGCAGGCGGTGGTGCTCAATCTGCTGCAGGACCTCAAGGCGTCGATGGGCATGAGCTATCTGTTTGTGTCGCATGATTTGAATGTGGTGCGTTTGCTGTGCGACCGTGTCATCGTGATGCGGACGGGTCGAATCGTCGAGCAGGGTCCATCCGAACAGGTCTTGGGTAATCCGCAGGATGCCTATACAAAGGAGCTGCTGACGGCGATCCCGCATCCGCCGTTGCCGGTTTCCTGATATTGAGAATGGGAGAGTGATGGCTGCCGATCCGCTGGATGAATATATCGACGCCGTCTCCAAGGCGCTGGCGCTACCGGTCGAGGAAGCGTGGCGGCCGGCGGTCAAGGCCAATCTCCAGGTGTCGCTGAGGCTGGCGCGGCTGGTCGACGAATTTGCATTGTCCGACGAAACCGAGCCGGCCAGTTTCTTTACAGCCTGACATCGCGATGACCGAAAAACCCGAGATATTGTCGGCCGCTGAAACCGCGCAAGCGGTCGGAAGCGGCAAGCTGTCGGCACTCGCCGCGACCGAAGCGGCGCTGGCGCGGATCGCCAGGCATGACTCCGTTCTTAATTCCTTCACCGACGTCACCGCCGATCGCGCCCGCGCCAAGGCGCGCGCCGTCGATGCCGCGATCGCGGCGGGGCAAAAAGTCGGTCCGCTCGCCGGCGTGCCGTTCGCGGTGAAAAACCTGTTCGACGTGCAGGGCCTGCCGACCCGCGCCGGATCGAAGATCAACCGCGACCTCAAGCCTTCATCGCGTGACGCAACGCTGATCGAGCGTTTGGAAGCGGCAGGGGCCGTGCTGGTCGGCGCGCTCAACATGGGCGAATACGCCTACGACTTCACCGGCGAGAATGTGCATGACGGCCCGTCGCGCAATCCGCACGATCCGACGCGGATGACCGGTGGCTCTTCCGGCGGTTCCGGCAGCGCGGTCGGTGGCGCCCTGGTGCCGCTGGCGCTGGGGTCCGACACCAACGGCTCGATCCGGGTGCCGTCGTCGTTCTGCGGCATCTTTGGCCTGAAGCCGACCTACGGCCGGCTGTCGCGCGCGCGGTCGTTTCCGTTTGTCGCAAGCTTCGATCACCTCGGCCCGTTCGCGCGCAATGTCGGCGATCTCGCGCTGGCCTATGATGCGATGCAGGGACCCGACGCGGCCGACGCGGCCTGCACGACGCGGCCGGTCGAACAGGTCGCGCCGCTGCTGGCGCAGGACATCGGGAGCGTGCGGGTCGCGATCGCCGGCGGCTATTTTCAGGAGAACGTTTTTCCGGAAGCCGTCGAGGCCGTCGCCCGCGTCGCCAAGGCGCTTGGCGCCACGCGGACCGTTGAAATTCCCGAGGCCGCGCGCGCCCGCGCCGCGGCCTATGTCATCTCCACCACCGAAGGTGCGTCGCTGCATCTCGACCGCCTGCGCAAGCGACCGAACGATTTCGATCCGGCAGTGCGTGACAGATTGATCGCGGGCGCCATGGTGCCCGCGCCCTTGGTCGATCGCGCCCAAAAATTCCGCCGCTGGTATCGCGCCCAGGTGCTGGAGCTGTTCAAGTCGGTTGACGTGATCATCGCGCCGGCCACGCCCTGCATCGCGCCAAAACTTGGTCAGGTCACCTTCGTGCTCGATGGCGTCGAATTGCCGGTGCGCGCCAATATCGGCATTCACACCCAGCCGATCTCCTTCATCGGCCTGCCCGTGGTCGCGGTGCCGGTGCCGCTGGAGCCGATGCCGATCGGCGTCCAGATCATCGCCGCCCCCTGGCGGGAAGATATCGCGTTGCGCGTGGCTTACGCGCTGGAGCGCATGGGCGTCGCCGCGGCGCCTTCGCCGAGAGGATTATAAAGAAATGGAAATCGATCTACCCGACGTACTGGCTGAAGTGACCGCGCAGTTCGCGCGTTACGAGAAGGCGCTGGTGTCGAACGACGTCGCCGTGCTCGACGAACTGTTCCGCAAGGATTCCCGCACGCTGCGCTACGGCATCGGCGAAAATCTCTACGGCTATGACGCGATCATGGCGTTCCGCGCGGCGCGTTCGCCGGTCGGGCTGATGCGCAAGACCGACAAGACCGTCATCACCACCTATGGCCGCGACGCGGCGGTTGCTTCCACGCTGTTCCGTCGCGACGGCGCACCGGGCCGGGTGGGACGGCAGATGCAGACCTGGATCCGTTTTCCCGAGGGCTGGAGAATCGTCGCGGCCCATGTCAGCATCATCGACGAACCGAAGGCTTAAAAGGCATGAGTCTGGACGATCTTCCGACGCAAGCGTCTCCGCCGTCAGGCTCCGAACCTGAAGTCGCGGTTCGGCGCGTCAATCGCGCGTCGCCGCAAGCGGACAAGATCACGCGCGCCGAGGAACTGCGGCTGCAACTCGCCGACGAGATCGTGCGCGGCGCGCTGCCGCCGGGAGCCGCACTCGACGAGACCGACATTGCAAAACGTTTCAACGTCTCGCGCACGCCGGTGCGCGAGGCGCTGCGCCAGTTGGCGGCGAGCGGCCTGGTCGATGCCCGCGCCCATCGCGGCGCGGTGGTGGCGCGGCCCTCGATCGAGCGGCTGACCGGCATGTTCGAGGCGATGGCGGAACTGGAGGCGATGTGCGCGGGCCTTGCCGCCGAACGGATGTCGCCCGCGGATCGCCACGGACTGGAAGCGATTCACGAGGAATTGCGGGTGCTGAGCTACACCGGCAATCCCGACCGCTTTCACGAGGTCAATGAGCGCTTTCACAACGCGATCTATGCCGGTTCGCAGAACGGCTATATCGCCGAAATCACCCTGGCGACGCGGGTGCGGGTGCAGCCTTTCCGCCGGGCCCAGTTCCGCAACCTCGGACGTCTGGCGAAATCCCACGCCGAGCACGACCGCGTCGTGGTCGCGATCCTGCGCGGCGACAAGATCGGCGCCGCGGCCGCGATGCGCGCCCATATCGAACTGGTGCGCGGGGAATACGAATTGTATGCCGTGTCGGTGTAGGCACCCTACGATCCCGTCATTGCGAGGAGCGAAGCGACGAAGCAATCCATTCCTTCTCTGTGCAGCAAGATGGATTGCTTCGCTTCGCTCGCAATGACGATCACACCACCGCCTTCTCCGCCATGAACGCGCGCCAGCCACCGAACGACGAAATGTCGCGCGCACCGTTGATCGCTAAGGGCTCGACGAGAAACCCCTTCACATCGCGGCCATCGGCCAGCCGTATCGTTCCGATCGACAGCGGCGGCGGAATCGCGGCGACGAATTTTCCGAACGCGGCCGCCGACAAGGCCCAAAGTTCGAGTTCGATCTGATATCCCTTGCCCGGCTCGACACGGAGCATGCCGGGCTTCGGCGGTGTCGTGCTCAGCGCATAGAGCGTGTAGTCCGGCGCGGTCGCGGCTTCCTCGAGCAGGCGGCCGCCGAGCGCTTTCAATTCGCCGTTCAGCGCCATCCCGGAGAGATGCGCACCGACCACGGCGATGGCGATTTCGTCGCCGTTCACGCCGGACGGCACCGCCGCCAGCGGCGGCTGCGTCAAACACTTGCTGCCCATCTTCAGTTTTGTAGCGGCGTGAAACACCCGCCCGATGCTGGCGAGCTGGGCGTCATGGCCCGCCGGTGCCAACAGCGTGATGCCGAACGGAATGCCGTCGGGCCGCATCGCCGCCGGCAGCGCCAGCCCGCAGAGGTCGAGCAGATTGACGAAATTGGTGTAGGTGCCGAGCCTGGAATTGAGCTCGACCGGATGGGCCAGCACCTGCGCGGTGGAGTAGGCGGTCGGCGCGGTCGGCAGCACGACGGCGTCGAGACTGGTGAATGCGCGCTCCGCGACGCGGCGCAGCGCCTGCAGGCGATAGAGTGCCGCAAAGGTGTCGGCGGCGGTCAGCCGCGCGCCCGCCGCGGTGATCTCGCGCGTGACCGGGTGGATCGAATCCGGCGACGATGCCAGCATGTTGCGGATCACCAGATAGCGTTCGGCAACCCACGGTCCCTCATAGAGCAGCCGCGCGGTCTCGTAGAACGGCTCGAGATCGAATTCGACCAGGGTGGCGCCGAGCGAGGTCCAGCGCTGCAGCGCCTCGCCATAGGCCTTCTCCGAGGCCTTGTCGCCGAAGAAGATCAACTGGCCGTTGCGCGGGATTCCGAGCCGGAGATTGCCGGGAAACGCGGTCATATTCGCCAGCGGCCGGTTGCGCGAAAACGGATCGGCGCCGTCGGACCCGGCCATGACCGATAGCGCGGTCATGGCGTCATCGACGGTGAGCGAGAACACCGAAATACAATCCAGCGTCCGGCAGGCCGGCACCACGCCGGCGGTCGAGATCAGCCCAAGACTCGGTTTCAAGCCGACGATATTGTTGAGCATCGCCGGCACCCGGCCGCTTCCCGCGGTGTCGGTGCCGAGCGATAGCGGCACGAGGCCAGCGGCAACCGCCACCGCCGATCCCGAACTCGATCCGCCCGGAATCAGATCGCCGCGGATCGGATTGACCGGGATACCATAGGGCGAACGCACGCCGACGAGCCCGGTGGCGAACTGGTCGAGATTGGTCTTGCCGATGATGATGGCGCCGGCCGCGCGCAATTTCGCGACCGCGGTCGAATCATGCGCCGGCGAATAGGCAAATGCCGGGCAGGCGGCCGTGGTCGGCATACCCAGTGCGTCGATATTGTCCTTCACCGCGACCGGCACCCCGAGAAGCGGAAGCTGCGCGGCATCCTTCTTCGTCAACGCGTCGGCTTCCGCCAGCGCATCCTTCTCGTCGCGCAGGCTGATGAACACGGCCGGATCATTGTAGTCGCGGATGCGCGCATAGCTGCGCGCGACGGTCTGCGCGGGCGTCGTGGTGCCGGCGCGGTGGGCGGCGACGATCGCGGCGACGGTTTCAGTCAATTGATGCCCCGTCCGTTGGCTGGCGGAAGCGCGTCATGGCTGACGGCTTTGCAGCGAGAACTATCCACCCCGATTGAAGCAAGCGATGTGCCATTGTGTACATTATCGATGCAGCCCGAGAGATAGAAATCACCGTGCTGGATCAGATGCTTAAGCCAATTATCGGGAAATGGCGAGGGCATGCCGCCCAAACCGAATTCGCCACAACTGCTCATTTTGTAGGCAGTGCCGTCCCTGAGGTGGCAGCATCCTCGGCGCGCGTTGACACATTGCCGCGCTGTGCGTTTCTCGCGTAGAGCAAAACCATGCCCCGTTCGAAGAGGGTAGGTCCCGAGGAAACCCATGACGTCGTTAGCTGCCCGTCGCGATGATCCCGAAACCCTGTTCGCTGTGCCCGCGATCGTCGCCGACCGCCGGGCCGACGGCAGCATCGTGCTGAAATCGACCATGCCGCTCCGTGAATGCGCGCGCTGCGTCGGCGACTGGCTGGAGCATTGGGCCACGCAAACGCCGGACCGGATATTTCTCGGCGAGCGCGCAAGCGTCGATGCGCCATGGACCACCGTCACCTACAGGCAAGCCGTCGGCCAGGTGCGCGCGGCCGCCGCCTGGATCCTGGCGCAGGGGTTGAGCGCTGAACGGCCGCTGGTGATCCTGGCCGACAACGGCATCGATCACGCGCTGCTCACACTGGCCGCCCAGCATGTCGGCGTCCCCTCGGCGGCGATCTCGCCAGCCTATTCGCTGATGTCGAAAGATTTCGACAAGCTCAAAAGCATGATCACGCTGCTGCAGCCGGGCGCGATCTATGTGTCCGGCACAAAGCCGTTTGCGGCGGCGCTTTCGGCGATCCAGCCGCTGCATTCGGCCAGGATCATCAGCGGCAACGCTGCGGACGCCGACGCGATCCTGTTTCGTACGATCGCGGCGACACCGGAAACGCCCGCCGTCGAACGGGCTTTTGCGGCGGTGACGCCGGATACGATTGCCAAATTCCTGTTCACCTCGGGCTCGACCGGCACGCCAAAAGCCGTGATCAACACCCAGCGCATGCTGACCTCGAGCCAGCAGGCCAAGGCGCAGACCTGGGCGTTCCTCGAGGCGGCGCGCGACCTCGTGATTCTCGACTGGCTGCCGTGGAGCCATACGTTCGGCGCCAACCACAATTTCAACCTGGTGCTGCGCAATGGCGGCACACTCTATGTCGACGGCGGCAAGCCCGCGCCGGGGCTGTTTGCGACCTCGCTGGCCAATTTGCGCAGCGTGATGCCTACGATCTATTTCAACGTGCCGCGCGGTTTCGACATGCTGATCGCGGCGCTGCGCGGCGACGACGAGTTGCGCCGCCGCTTTTTCGGCGAGGTGAAATTCGCGTTCTATGCGGGTGCGGCGCTGCCGCAGAATCTCTGGGATGGACTGGAAGAGCTGTCGATCAAGACCAGCGGCCGCGCGCTGCCGATGGTGTCGGCCTGGGGCTCGACCGAGACATCGCCGCTCGCGACCGACTGTCACTTCCAGGCTAAACGATCCGGCAATATCGGGGTACCGATTCCCGGCACCGAACTAAAACTGGTGCCCTCCGGCGACAAGCTCGAGGTGCGCGTGCGCGGTCCCAACGTCACGCCGGGCTACTGGAAGGCGCCGGAACTAACCGCGCAGACGTTCGATAGCGACGGCTTCTATCTGATCGGCGATGCCGTCACCTTTGCCGATCCGGCGCGCCCGGAACTCGGATTGTTCTTCGACGGCCGCGTCGCCGAGGATTTCAAGCTCAATTCCGGCACCTGGGTCAGCGTCGGCACCCTGCGTGTCGCCGGCATATCGGCGCTGGCGCCGCTGGCGCAGGATATCGTCGTGACCGGCCATGGCGGCGACGAGGTGCGCTTCCTGGTGTTTCCGAATATCGCCGCCTGCCGCGCTCATGCTGGACTGCCGGAGAGCGCCGACGTGAAGGATGTAATCGGCCACGATAAGGTTCGTGCCGTGATCGCGCAGGGCCTTGCAAAACTGAAGGCGCAGAGCGGAAACTCCTCCGGTCACGCCACGCGGGCGCTGCTGCTGGCCGAACCGGCGTCGGTCGACGGCGGCGAGATCACCGACAAGGGCTACATCAACCAGCGCGCGGTTCTGACCCGGCGCGCCGGCGCGGTGGCGACGCTGGACGATGAGGCGTCGGCTGAATGGATCGGCTGCGCGGGGTAGCCTGCATTTCCGCTTGGCTGTGTCCGTGGCCTCATGGTTCTCCCGGCGATGCGAAGCATCGTCCGGAGACGCGCGCCGTTGCCGCGCTCCTCACCATGAGGGTCTAAGACCTCATCCTGAGGAGCCGCGGAAGCGGCGTCTCGAAGGATGAAGCCACGGAACTGGAGCGGGTATGTCTTTATTGTTGCCAAGGCAACTAATATGTGCGAGCGTTTCCGAAGATGAACGACGAGCCGGTCAACGGCCGCGCCTGTTCGGGGAGGGAAGATGCTTCGCAGCCTAGCTGGAACCGGGCGGATGCTTGCCGTACGCGATACGCGCGGCGGCGCGTCTGCGCGGCCGGGAACCGGTCTAACCGGTGACGGCGCCGAGGTTTTCGTGGATGCGCCGCAGCAGGTCGATCAAGACTTCCTGTTCGTCCTTGTTCAGGCAGGACAGCAACCGGCGTTCGCGGTCGAGCGCCGCGATGATGACTCTATCATGCGTCGCGCGGCCCTTTGCCGTCAGCGAGATCGAGTGGCTGCGGCCATCGTCCGGGTCGGTCCGGATCGCGACGAGGCCGCGCTTCTGCAGCAGTGCGAGCGTACGGCTCACCGGACCCTTGTCGAAGCCGATCACGTGGCAGATACGCGATGCGGGAATGCCCGCTTCGATCGCCAGCAGCGACATGATCCGCCACTCAGTGACATTGACGCCGAATTTTCGCTGGTAAAGTGTCGTGGCGCTGTTCGAGAGCTTGTTGGCGATGAAGGTGACGAAGGCCGGAACGTAGCGATCGAGATCGAGCGTGGGCCCATGATCGGCGTCTGCGGTTTCGGCCGGCTTCGTCCGGCGTGGCTTCCTGGGGGACGGACTGCTGCTCATATCCCTGATCGTCGTTACGGGGTGCGGTCGAGAAGTAGAGACATAGGGCAACCTTTTACAAGACTAAACTTCTCTACAAGAACAAACTTCGGGAGGTCCCGATGAGTTCAGCCAACACACCTGCGTCGCGCGGCGGCGGCGCTCCGGCGGTCAACGGTTCACCCGGCATTCCCGGCCTCGATGTCGATCCGTTTGCGATCGAATTCTTCGAGGATCCGTTTCCGACGCACGAGGCGCTGCGGGAGGCCGGACCCGTCGTGCATCTCGACAAGTGGAATGTGTACGCGGTGGCGCGCTATGCCGAAGTCCACGCCGTGCTCAACGATCCCCTGACGTTCTGTTCCAGCCGCGGCGTGGGTTTAAGCGATTTTGCCAAGGAGACGCCGTGGCGGCCGCAGAGCATCATTCTCGAGGCTGACCCGCCGGCGCATACGCGGACCCGCGCGGTGCTCAGCAAGGTATTGTCACCCGCGGTGATGAAACAGCTCCGCGAAGGTTTTGCCGCCGCCGCCGAGGCCAAGGTCGACGAGTTGCTGGCGCGGGGCAGTTTTGACGCCGTCGCCGATCTCGCCGAGGCTTATCCGATGTCGGTATTTCCCGACGCGATGGGCCTGAAGCAGGAGGGCCGCGAGAACTTGCTGCCCTATGCGGGGCTGGTGTTCAACGCGTTTGGCCCGCCGAACAAGCTGCGCCAGGACGCCATCGAACGCTCGGCGCCGCATCAGGCTTATGTCGCCGAACAATGCCAGCGTGAAAATCTCGCGCCCGGCGGGTTCGGCGCCTGCATCCATGACCGCGCCGACGCCGGCGATATCACCGCGGCTGAAGCGCCGTTGCTGGTGCGCTCGCTGCTCTCGGCGGGGATCGACACCACGGTCAACGGCATCGGTGCTGCGATCTATTGTCTGGCGCGTTTCCCGGAAGAATTTTCGCGGCTGCGCCGCGATCCATCGCTGGCGCGCAATGCGTTCGAGGAAGCGGTCCGCTTTGAAAGCCCGGTGCAGACCTTCTTCCGCACCACGACCAAAGAGGTCGAGATCGGCGGCTGCCGGATCGGCGAGGGCGAGAAGGTGCTGATGTTCCTTGGCGCCGCCAACCGCGATCCCAGGCGCTGGAGCGACCCCGATCGCTACGACATCACCCGCAAGACCTCGGGCCATGTCGGCTTCGGCGGCGGTGTCCACATGTGCGTCGGCCAATTGGTGGCGCGGCTGGAAGGCGAGGTGATGCTGGCGGCGCTGGCGCGCAAGGTTGCGACCATCGAGATGTCAGGGCCGGTGAAGCGCCGCTACAACAACACGCTGCGCGGGCTGGAAAGCCTGCCGGTCACTTTCACCCCCGCCTGAGGCCGGACCATGCCGATCATTATTTTCATTCGTCCCGACCGCCGCGCCGAACGCATCGAAGCCGAACCCGGCGAGAGCGTGATGATGGCGGCGATCCGGCACGGCGTCGACGAGATCGTGGCCGAGTGCGGCGGCAACGCCATGTGCGCGACCTGCCACGTCTATGTCGATGACCGGTGGATCGGCCGGCTGGCCGCGGTGAGTGACGAGGAGGACGCGCTGCTCGACGGCACCGCCTCGGCGCGTCAGCCGGGCAGCCGGCTGTCATGCCAGATCAAGATCACGCCGGAACTCGACGGTCTGGTGCTGCGGCTGCCGGAACGGCAGATCTGATTTTGCTTATTGCACCCGGCAAGCTCCGGGATCGCGTCATCAAAGGGAGGGACAAACGATGAGGGGCTTGAATTGGGCTGTGGTGCTTGCCGCGATATGCGCGACGTGGGGTGCGGCACATGCCGAGATTTCCGGTAACGTCGTCCGCATCGGCGTGCTCAACGACATCTCCGGCATCTTTCAGGACACCAACGGCATGGGCTCGGTGGAAGCCGCGCGCATGGCCGCCGAAGATTTCAACGGCGGGGCCAAGAACATCAAGGTCGAGATCGTCTATGCCGATCATCAGAACAAGGCCGATGTCGGCTCCGCGATCGCGCGCAAATGGCTCGACGTCGACGGCGTCGATGCCATCGTCGACGTGCCGAATTCGGCGGTCGGCCTCACCATCAATTCGCTGCTGCGCGACACCCGCATGACGTTCCTGGCCTCATCGACCGCAAGCTCCGACCTGACCGGAAAAGCCTGCTCGCCGAACACCATTCAATGGGTCAACGACGCCTGGGCCACCGGCAACACCACCGCGGCGGCGATGATGGCGCGCGGCGGCAAGGATTGGTATTTCGTCACGGTGAATTACGCGCTCGGCCAGGGTATCGAGGCCGAGGCCACCAATTACATCGAGAAACACGGCGGCAAGGTGCTGGGCTCAGCCAGGCATCCGCTCGGCACCTCGGATTTCGCATCCTTCCTGCTGCAGGCGCAGACTTCCAAGGCCAAGGTGATTGGCCTTGCCAATGCCGGAGGCGACACCATCAACGCGGTGAAGCAGGCGGCCGAATTCGGCATCCAGCAGGGCGGCCAGACTATGGTGGCGTTCCTGCTGTTCGTCAACGACGTCCACGGCATGGGGCTGAAGGTGGCGCAGGGGCTGCAACTGCTGGAGGCCTTCTACTGGGACATGGACGACGACACCCGTGCCTTCGCAAAACGCTTCGCGGCGCGGCCGGGTATGAACGGCAAGATGCCGAGCGGCAATCAGGCCGGCGTCTATGCCTCCACGCTCGCCTATCTCAATGCGGTGGCGGCGACCGGCAGCGATGATGCCAAGGACGCCGTGCCGCAGATGAAGAAATTCAAGGGCAAGGACAAATTGTTCGGCGACGTCACCATCCGCCAGGACGGCCGCGTGATTCACCCGATGTATCTGTTCGAGGTCAAGAAGCCGGAGGAATCGAAATATCCGTATGATTATTACAAACTGGTGTCGACGATTCCGGCGGAGCAGGCATTCCGGCCGTTGGCGGATGGCGGGTGTTCACTGGTGAAGTAGTCCGACTTAGGCGAATTCAGACAAACTCGTCATGCCCGGGCATAGCCGTCCGAAGGACGGCGTCGCTTCCGCTCCGCCTATGTCCCGGTCATCCACGTTCTTATCGGTGTTTCAGCAAGAAAGACGTGGATGACGCTTCACTGCGTGATCTTGCTGCTACCCTGTGTGATCAGTCGCGCGGCGCGTTGATCCCTGGCGTGGATCCAGAGCCAGCTCAGTGCGACGCTGAGGCGGTGGCGCAGCCCGATCAGGAAATAGATGTGGGCGATGCCCCAGATCCACCAGGCGAGATTGCCGCGCAATTTGAGCCAGCCGAAATCGATCACGGCCTTGCGCTTGCCGATCTGCGCCAGGCTGCCGGCGTGCTTGTAGCGGAATGGCGGCAGCGTGCCGCCGCTCAGCCGCGCCTTGATGAGGGCCGCGACATAGCGGCCCTCCTGCTTGGCGGCCGGCGCGATGCCTGGCACAGGCTTGCCGTCAGCATCTGCAATCGTCGTGGTGTCGCCGACGGCAAAGATATCGGGATGGCCGGGTATCGTCATATCCGGCAGCACTTGTACGCGGTGGGCGCGATCGGCCGGTGCGCCCAGCCACTCCGCGGCCCGCGAGGCACGGACGCCGGCGGCCCAGACGATGGTTTTGGCCTCCAGCCGGTTGCCGCCAAAGACCACACCATCGGCGGTACATTCGGTGACGGGCTTATCCAGCACCACCTCGACGCCGATGCTTTCGAGCGAGGCTTGCGCATAGGCCGACAGATCGTCCGGAAAACCTGCGAGCACGCGGGGACCTGCCTCGATCAGCACCACGCGCGCCTTCTTGGTGTCGATGTTGCGGAAGTCAGGCGGCAGCGTGTCTTTCGCCAGGTCGGCGATGGTGCCGGCCATTTCGACGCCGGTGGGGCCTGCCCCAATAATGACAAAAGTGAGCAGCGCCGCCCGCCGCTCCGGATCGGTCTCGCGTTCGGCGCGCTCGAACGCGACCAGGATGCGCCGCCGCAACGTGGTGGCGTCTTCCAGCGTTTTCAGGCCGGGCGCGAACGGCTCCCATTCGTCATGGCCGAAATAGGCGTGACGCGCGCCGGTCGCGAGAATCAGCGTGTCGTAGGGCACCGCGTCGCCGTCATCGAGCAGCACGCGCTTGGCCGCGGCGTCGACGCCATTGACGTTGGCGAACAGCGTCGTGACATCGGACCGATCGCGCAAGAGATAGCGGATCGGCCAGGCGATCTCGGAGGTCGCCAGCGAGGCGGTCGCGACCTGATAGAGCAGCGGCTGGAACAGATGATGGTTGCGCCGGTCGATCAGCGTGATCCTGACCGGCGCGCCGGCCAGGCCGAAGGCGGCTTCCAGGCCGCCGAAACCGGCGCCGACGATCACCACGTGATGGGGTTCTGCCGACGGGCTCGTCATGGGATGCGACCTCGGTTTCAGATGTCTCCGTGCATTCGATTATGTATGCATTCGGGCGTCCGGTCCAAGGTTGGTTTGCCAATCGGCCGATAGCGAAAACGTATCGCGGTTTGTGTCAGGCCTTCTGCGGCACCTGCGCACCGGCCGCGCGTTGCCGCGCCGGCAGGCATAAACCGGCCAGCGCGCCTGCGAGCGAGAGAGCCGCCGCAACCAGCATCGCCGCGGCGAAGCCGGTTGAGAAATTTGCGGCCGAATCGACGGCCCCCCTTGCAGAGAAGACGGCTACCAGGGCTGCAATACCGAACATGCCGCCGAGAAACCGCCCCATGTTGAAGACGCCGGAGGCCTTGCCCATTTCGGTCACGGCAACCGAACTCAGGATCGCGTTCTGCGCCGCCGGCATCGCCATCGACACACCGACACCGGCCAGGATCAACGGCGCGACCAGTGCTGAATAGGCGAGCCCGGGCATCGCGATGACGGCGATCCAGCCAAACCCGATCGCCTGCATCAGCAAGCCGGTCACGACCAGCGGCCGTTCGCCGAATTTGTTGACGACCGAGCCTGCGATTGGTGCGGTCACGAACAGCGTCGCGGTCCAGGGCAGCAGCCGAAGGCCGGCGCCGAACGGGCCGGAGCCGAGCGTCGTCTGCAGAAATTGCGGCAGCAGGAACAGCACGCCGTACATCGCCGCGTAAAACAGGAAGCTCGCGGACAGCGCGGCGGAAAATGACCGCGATGCGAACAGTCGCAGCGGTACCATCGGCTCCGCCGCGCGCCATTCCCGGGCGACGAAGGCGATGGCGAACAGCAGGCCCGCAACCAGCGCGCTCATCACCTCGGAGCTGGTCCACCCCACCAGATTGCCGCGCAGAAGGCTCCAGACCAGCGCGAGTGCTGCGATCGCGACCAGCAGCAATCCGGGGATGTCCAGCGCCGCCGACGGCCCAAAACTTTCGCGCAAACGGGCTACCACCAAGCCAATCGCGATCATGCCGATGGGAAGATTGATCCAGAAGATCCAGCGCCATCCAAAGCTTTCGGTGATGAAGCCGCCGATGGCCGGGCCGACGATCAGCGCGAATCCGGTGACGCCTGAGAAGACGCCGAGCGCCCGCGCGCGCTCTTCCTTCGGGAATGCGCCGCTCAGGATCGCCATCGCCAGCGGCATCACCAGTGCGGCGCCGGCGCCTTGTCCGGCGCGGGCCGCGATCAACCATCCGGCCGAGCCGGCCAGTGCACAGGCTGCCGACGCCAGCACGAACAGCGCAATGCCCGCGGCAAACATCCGCCGCCGCCCGAACCGGTCGCCGAGCGCGGCGCCGGTCAGGAGCAGCACGGCAAAGGTCAGGTTGAAGGCGTTGACCGCCCATTGCAGCGTCTCGACGGAAGCGCCGAAATCGGCGCGGATGGTGGCAAAGGCGGTGGTGATGACCAGCGCATCCAGCGCCATCATGAAGGATGCGAGCGATGTAACGCCGAGCACCCAGTTCTTCTCACCGCGATCGTAGCCTTCCTGCATCGTCCTTCTCCGCTGGTCTTGATGCCGCCTCTCGCGGCGCTCTCGCGGAGAAGACGAGACGGAACAGGCAAAGGATGCGGCCGAAAATTTATTTGTTCGACCCGAATCCTTTTGCCGCGGCCGGACGTCTTGAGACCGAACGTCTTGGAACCGAGACGCGATAAGAAAGGACGAGACGATGAATGCACGGAAAATCAAGGGAGCCGTCGCCCTGGTAACGGGCGCCAACCGCGGCATCGGGCGAGCGCTGACGGAAGCCTTGCTGAGCCGGGGCGTGGGGAAGGTCTACGCTACTGCGCGCAATCCGGAGGCGCTGCGCGACCTGCGTGACGAGCGGTTCGTTTTGCTGCGGCTCGACGTGACCGACGCGGACCAGATCAGCGCGGCCGCGGCTTCGGACGTCGATCTCGTCTTCAACAACGCCGGTGTAGCGTTTATGGGCGGAATCGCCGATTCGATCGTCATCGGCCAGGCCCGGCGCGAGATGGAGGTGAATTACTTCGGACCGCTGCAGCTGCTTCAGTGCCTTGCGCCGACGCTGGCCAGGAACGGCGGCGGCGCGGTCGTCAACATCGGCTCCGCGGCCGGCCTCACCAACCTCCCCTTTGTCCCGACCTACAGCGCTTCGAAGGCCGCGCTCCATTCCCTGACCCAGGCCGCGCGTATACTCCTCGGGTCACAGGGCACCTCGGTGTTCGGCGTCTACGCCGGCCCCGTCGATACCGACATGAGCCGCGAGCTTGCGATGCCGAAGACCTCGCCGCGCGACGTGGCGTTCGCGATCCTCGACGGGATCGAGGCCGGGCAGGAATACATCTTCCCGGACCCGTTCGCGGCGGATTTCGGACGACAGTTCGAGTCCTCGCCGAAGGCCTCGGAGCGGCAGGTCGCCGCGATGGTGGCTAGCCTGGCGGCGTGAACGAGCGATGCGTCGCCCGAGCACCCGGTCGTGATCTGCATCGACCGGGTGCTTGAAGATAACCGAAACAGTGTTGAAGAAAGGAACCGATCGCCATGGATATTCTCGATGGACAGAAGGTCGTCGTTACCGGCGGAAGCCGCGGGCTCGGGCTCGGCATCGTCGAGGCGCTGGTGGCCCGCAAGGCGCAGGTGACCGTCGTCGCGCGCGACCCGGAGCGCCTCGACGAACTCGCAAAACGGCTCGGCGTGAACGTGGTTCGCGGCGACGTCACTGACGCAACGCTTGCGCATGGCGTTCTCTCCAACATCCGACCGTCGGTGCTCGTGCTCAACGCCGGTGCGACCCCGCCGATGGGCCCGCTTCACGAACTCAGCTGGGAAGATTTCAGCCGGGCGTGGGACGTCGACGTCAAGGCCGGCTTTCACTGGGTGCAGGAAACGCTGCGGCTTCCCTTAGCCCGCGGCAGCCGCGTGATCATCGCTTCCAGCGGCGCGGCGCTGAACGGCTCGCCGCTGTCCGGCAGCTATGCCGGCGCCAAACGGATGCTGTGGCTGATGGCGGTCTACGCCAACGATCTGGCCAAGCGGCTCGATCTCGGTATCCGCTTCCAGGCGATCGTCCCGCAGCAGATCATCGGCGACACCGAGCTTGGGCGCACCGCGGCCGAGGCTTACGCGGCGAGCAGGGGCGTCAGCCTCGAAACCTTCCTCGCCGGTTTCGGCGCGCCGATGCCGCCGCGCAAGGTCGGCGACAACGTCGTGTCGATCCTCACCGATCCCGCCTACGCGACAGGCGTGGCGTTCGGCATGAAGGGCGACCTCGGCATCGTCCCGCTCGACGCCTGAAATATTTTTCGCGCGGCCGAATCTTTTTGGCCGTGCCAAACGTCTTTGGCCAGAGAAGC
Organism: Bradyrhizobium sp. AZCC 2289; assembly: GCF_036924615.1. Lineage (NCBI taxonomy): Bacteria > Pseudomonadati > Pseudomonadota > Alphaproteobacteria > Hyphomicrobiales > Nitrobacteraceae > Bradyrhizobium > Bradyrhizobium sp. AZCC 2289. The sequence continues at coordinate 5,169,969 of NZ_JAZHRY010000001.1, forward strand.
GATGATCGCATCGCCGAACAAGGGAGACAGCGATGAAACGAACCCTGATCAGGTACAAGGCGAAGCCGGAGGCGGCCGACGGCAATGCCGAGCTGGTGGCGGCGGTGTTCGCGGAATTAAAGGCTGCCAAACCGGAAGGCATCCGCTATCTTTCGCTGCGTCTGGAGGACAATACGTTCATCCATTTCGTCGAGACCACGACCGATGAAGGCTCCAGCGGATTGACCAAGCTGGCGGCGTTTCAGGCGTTCCAGAGCGGGATTCGGGAGCGTTGCGCCGAACCTCCGGTGCCCCGCGGCGTTACCATTGTCGGCAATTATCGCATGCTGGGTGAATCCTGAGGCAGAATGAAACCGGTCCCGGAAGTGTTGGCCACCGACGATATCGACCAGTTATTGGCCGCGATGCGCCCCAAGCTGCATCGCTACTGCGCGCGCATGGTCGGCTCGGTGATCGATGGCGAGGATGCGCTGCAGGACGCGCTGATCAAGGCGGTGGAGGCGTTCGCCACCAAAGGCCCGATCGGCAATCCCGAGGGCTGGCTGTTTCGGATCGCGCACAATACGGCGCTGGATTTCCTGCGCCGGCGCAATCGGCAGCAGGCGCTCCAGTCGGACGAGGAACTGGACATGATCGCCGATCAGCTTGATCCCGTCTTGAGCCGTCAGATCGCAACGGCCAGCCTTCGCACCTTCATGCGGCTTCCGGTCGCCCAGCGGTCCAGCGTGATCCTGATGGACGTGCTCGGCTGCTCGCTACAGGAAGTCTGTGAGGTGATGGATTTCAGCCTTCCGGCGGTAAAGGCCGCGCTGCATCGCGGACGCACGCAACTGCGCGAACTGGCCGAGGAACCGGAGGAGGCGCCGCACCCGAAATTGTCGGACGCCGATCGCAAACGCCTGTCCGCCTATGTCGCGCATTTCAACGCGCGGGATTTCGACGCCATCCGCGCCATGATCGCGGACGACGTGCGGCTCGATCTCGTCAACAAGACCCGCCTGAACGGCAAGGCCGAAGTGTCCCGCTATTTCGGCAATTACGACAAGATCACCGACTGGCACCTGGTGCCGGGGCTGGTGGAGGGCCGTCCCGCCATCCTGGTGTTCGATCCCAACCACCCGGGCTCAGGACCCAAATATTTCATGCTGCTGAACTGGTCGGCCGACAAGGTCGCCACCATCCGGGATTTCCGCCACGTTCCTTACATCATCGAGGGCGCTGAATATTTGATCTGACCACTCGGCCTATGTCCGTGGCGCCGAGGCGCTGACCTGCGCCCACGCGCTCCTCGAAATGACGCTTACGGCCGCCAGCAGGATTTTGAGGATTCCCCGCCCGGTTGGTCGCAGCAGCCGACCTGCGGATAGGGGCATCCCCGGATCTGCGACAAAACCAACCCACCGACCTGAACTATAATTCTTGCCATCCCCGCCATCTGCGAATTATGGTGCAGGCGGCAAGGGTATGAGCCGAAGGTTCTCAAGGGTATGAGCCGAAGGTTCTAAAGGGAGCCAGCGGTTCGGGCTTGCTGGGGGCTTGGCATTTCGCGCACAAAACACGTCACCGTAGCGAACGCAATGACGGGGGCGCGGGCAGCGCCGCCCGGACGGCGGTCACCTTGGCTGGCGGACATTTTTAATAAGTCGAGGAGGGGAGTGAATATGAAAACGGCATTCTGGCTGGCGGGCGCAACGGTGCTGGCGCTGGCGCAGCCCGCGCTCGCGGGTGACACCATCAAGATCGGCTTTGTGTCCACCTTCAGCGGCCCGACCGCGGTCATCGGCAACGATATGCGCAACTCGTTCGAGCTGGCGCTCGACCATTTGGGCCGCAAGATGGGCGGCAAGCCGGTCGAGGTGATCTATGAGGACGACGGCCAGAAGCCGGATGTCGGCAAGCAGAAGACCGAAAAGCTGGTGCAGTCCGACAAGGTCGATTTCATTGCCGGCTATATCTGGTCCAACGTGCTGCTGGCGTCGCTGAAGACCGCGGTCGACGCGCAGACTTTCCTGATCTCGGCCAACGCCGGACCGTCGCAGCTCGCCGGCGAATTGTGCTCGCCCTACGTATTCTCGACCTCCTGGCAGAACGACCAGACGCCGCAGGCGATGGGCGTCTACATGAACCAGAAGGGCGTCAAGTCGGTGTTTCTGATCGGCCCGAACTATGCCGCCGGCAAGGACATGCTGGCCGGCGTCAAGTCGACCTTCAAGGGCGAGGTGGTCGGCGAGGAATACACGGTGTGGCCGAGCCAACTCGACTTCTCCGCCGAACTGACCAAGGCGAAAAACTCGAAGGCCGAGTCGATCTTCGTGTTCTATCCCGGTGCGGCCGGCGTCCAGTTCCTCAACCAGTATGCGCAGGCCGGCATCAAGGCGCAGATCCCGCTCTATACCGCGTTCACCGTCGACGAATTGTCGCTGCCGCTGCAGAAGGACAATGCGATCGGCATTCCCGGCGCGCAGGAATGGGTCAACGACCTGCCGAACGCCGAGAACAAGAAGTTCGTCGAAGACTACCGCAAGAAATATCCCGGCTTGCGCCCGACCTATTACGGCGCCCAGGCCTATGACGCCGCCCAGCTCATCAATAGCGCGGTGGTTGCCGTGAAGGGCGACACCTCGAAAAAGGACGCGATGAAGGCCGAGATGGAGAAGGCCAACTTCAAGTCGCTGCGCGGCCCGTTCAAATACGGCAACAACCACATTCCGATCCAGAACTTCTACCTGCAGGACGTGGTCAAGGACGCCGACGGCCAGCTCTCGCTCAAGACGGTGGCGACCATCGTCAAGGACGACCAGGATCGCTTCCACGACAAATGCCCGATGAAGTGATGTCGGGTTTTGTCGTTGCGGCGCTGGACGCGTTCTTACCTCGCCCCGCTTGCGGGGAGAGCACAGGCCGCCGTCGGCGGCCGTCCTTGTACAAGAACGCCGAAGCGAAGCTTCGGCTATCGCGTAGTGCCGGGTGAGGGGGACTCTCCGCGAGTCCAACTCCGTGGAGAGTCCCCCTCACCCCGACCTCTCCCCGCAGGCGGGGAGAGGGAGATCAACGAGCGGTAGCGCTGGCACGCTGCCGCTGTTTTGTTTCAAGCTGATTTAGGAATCCATGCTGGTTCTCGTCGAACAATCGCTGAACGGATTGCAGTTCGGCCTGCTGCTATTCCTGCTGGCGGCCGGCTTGACGCTGGTGTTCGGCATCATGGACTTTGTGAACCTGGCGCACGGCTCGCTCTACATGATGGGCGCCTATTTCGCCGCGACGTTCGTGGCGTGGACCGGAAGTTTTGTGCTCGGCGCGCTGCTGGCGCTCGGCGCCACGCTGTTGCTCGGCATGGCGCTGGAATTCGTGGCGCTCAGGCATCTCTACGGCCGCGATCATCTCGACCAGGTGCTGGCGACGTTCGGGCTGATTCTGTTTTTCAACGACGCGGTGCGGCTGATCTGGGGGCCGGCGGGTCTCGCGCTGCCGCTGCCGGCGTGGCTGACGGTGCCGGTCCAGATCATTCCCGGCGTGTACTATCCGGCCTATCGGCTGTCGATCATCGTCGCTGCACTCGCGGTGGCCGCGCTGCTTTATGTCGTGGTGATGCGGACCCGGCTCGGCATGCTGATCCGCGCCGGCGCCTCCAACCGCGAAATGATCGGCGCGCTCGGCATCAACATCAAATTGCTGTTCACGCTGGTGTTCGGGCTTGGCGCCGCACTCGCCGGTCTTGCCGGGCTGATGCAGGCGCCGATCCTCACCGTGCAGATCGGCATGGGCGAGAACATCCTGATTCTCGCCTTCGTCATCATCGTGATCGGCGGCATCGGTTCGATCCGCGGCGCGTTCCTGGCCGCGATCTTCGTCGGCATGATCGATACGCTCGGCCGTGCCTTCCTGCCTGATCTGCTGCGCAAGGTTCTGAGCGGAGCCGCGGCGTCGACCGCGGCACCGGCACTGTCCTCGATGCTGATCTATCTCTTGATGGCGATCGTGCTGGTGGTGCGGCCGGAGGGGCTGTTTCCGGCCGCCAGGCGATGACTTTTCCGCTCACCCCCCGCAACGTCGTCGCGGCGCTCGTCGTCGCGGGCCTGTTGTTGCTGCCGCTTTATTCGCAGCTGACTGGCAACATCTTCATCCTGACGCTGTTCACCAGGATTGTGATCTTTGCGCTGGCAGCCAGCAGCCTTAATCTCATGATGGGCTATGGCGGCATGATGAGCTTTGGCCATGCCGCCTATCTCGGCATCGGCGGCTATGCAGTCGGCATTCTCGCCTTTGAGGGCATCGGCTCCGGCTTCATCCAGTGGCCAGTGGCGCTCGCCGTATCGGCGCTGTTCGCGCTCGTGATCGGCGCGCTCTCCTTGCGCACCCGCGGCGTCTACTTCATCATGATCACGCTGGCCTTTGCGCAGATGGCCTATTACATCGTCTCCGGCATGTCGCGTTACGGCGGCGACGATGGTCTCACCATCTACAAGCGCAGCAATTTCGGCGGCCTGATCAACCTGTCGAACCGCGTGCAGTTCTATTATCTCTGCCTCGGCTGCCTGTTTGGCGGCCTTTACCTGATCTGGCGCATCATCAATTCGCGTTTCGGCATGGTGGTGCAGGGCGTGCGCTCCAACGAGCAGCGCATGCAGGCGATCGGCTTTCATGCCAACCGCTACCGGCTGGTCTGCTTCGTGATCGCCGGCACCATCTGCGGACTGTCGGGCGCGCTGCTCGCCAACAACACCGACTTCGTCAGCCCGGCCGTGATGTACTGGACCCGCTCCGGCGACCTGATGGTGATGGTGATCCTCGGCGGCATGGGCTCGCTGTTCGGCCCCGTGATCGGCGCCATTGTCTATCTCGTGCTGGAGGAATTGCTGTCGCAGTTCACAGAATACTGGGCGATGATCATGGGCCCGCTGCTGCTGTTGATCGTGCTGTTCGCGCGCGGCGGCATCATGGGCCTGCTCGGGAGGTTGCGCCGTGGCTGATCCCTTGCTCCGGGTCGAAAAGCTGGTGCGGCGGTTCGGCGGCATCACCGCCACCGACAATCTGTCGCTCGATGTCATGAGCGGCGAACTGCACGCGATCATCGGCCCCAACGGCGCCGGCAAGACCACGCTGATCAGCCAATTGACGGGGCAACTGGCGCCGAACTCAGGCACCATTCATTTCGCAGGCCGCGACGTTACCCGGCAGCCGGCCTATCGGCGCAGCCGGCTCGGGTTGGCGCGCTCGTTCCAGATCACCTCGCTGCTGCCGGATTTTTCCGCGATCGACAATGTCGCGATCGCTGCGCAAGCGCATGACGGCCACTCCTTCCGCTTCTGGGGTAATGCGCGGAAGGAAAAACATCTGCGCGACGCCGCGCGCTCTGCGTTGACGCGCGTCGGGCTGGAAGCGCGCGCGGACGTGCCGGTGTCTGAACTCAGCCATGGCGAGCAGCGCGAGCTGGAGCTTGCGGTCGCGCTCGCGACAAAGCCGCAATTGCTGCTGCTGGACGAACCGATGGCGGGCCTCGGCATCACCGAATCGGCGCGCATGGTGGCCCTGTTGAAGGAGTTGCGGCGCGAAGTCACCATCGTGCTGGTCGAGCACGACATGGAAGCGGTGTTCGCGCTCGCCGACCGCATCACTGTTCTGGTTTACGGCCGCGTCATCGCCTGCGACAGGCCGGATGCGATCCGCAACAATGAAGAGGTGAAACGCGCCTATCTCGGCGATCAGCACGTGGTGGTGGCCCATGGCTGATGCTAAAATGGCTGATGGCAAAATGGCTGATACGCTGCTGGAAGTGGACGGCATCGAGACCTGCTATGGCCTGAGCCAGGTGCTGTTCGGGCTGTCGCTGTCGATTCGTGCCGGCGAGATGGTTGCGCTGATGGGCCGTAACGGCATGGGCAAGACCACCACCATCCGTTCCATCATGGGCATGACGCCGGCGCGCGCGGGAAAAATCCGCTTCGGCGGGCAGGAGGTGCGCGCGCTCCCGTCGTACAAGATTGCAAAGCTCGGCATCGGTCTGGTGCCGGAAGGCCGCCAGATCTTTCCCAATCTGACGGTGCGTGAAAATCTGGTCGCCGCGTCCGGCAATCGCCTCGGCAGTTCCGATCCCTGGACCATCGAAAGGATCCACGCGCTGTTTCCGCGGCTGGCCGAACGCGGCAGCAATATGGGCGTGACGCTGTCCGGCGGCGAGCAGCAGATGCTGGCGATCGGCCGCGCGCTGATGACCAATCCAAAACTCCTCATTCTCGACGAAGCCACCGAAGGCCTGGCGCCCCTGATCCGCGAGGAAATCTGGAACTGCCTGTCGATGCTGAAAGCACAGGGACAATCGGTGCTGGTGATCGACAAGAACGTCGGCAACCTCGCCCGCATCGCCGACCGGCACTACATCATCGAGCGTGGACGCGCGGTGTGGAGCGGGACGTCGGCGCAGTTGATCGCGGAGCCCGATCTGCAGCATCGGTATCTGGGGATTTGAGGCGAAAGGCCCGTATCCGTCATGGCCGGGCTTGACCCGGCCATCCACGTCTTCCTTGCTTTGTGGTTGCCGAAGACGTGGATGCCCGGGTCAAGCCCGGGCATGACGAGTTGAGAGATCGAAGCCTCCATTCTGCAGCGTCGGTATCCGGGGATTTGAGGCGCGGATTTCAGCCGCGATGCCGGTTCGAAGAAGACATCGCCCACACTACGTGCAGCGACATTGAGAGCTGCAGTCCTCGCATAGCCGGCGATGAGCTCGTAGCCGACCCCGTTGGGATGCAGCGGATCGGCCGCATATGCCCATGGCGATTCCCGAGATTGTTGGAAGTTGAAGGACGCTGGTATACTCTTTTGACCAAACTTAGATGTTCATTGGGGTCGCATGCGGTTAACTCGTCAAGCCAGCTTTAGTGGTTTTTCGCAGGCGTCGGCCGCGCGAACGTTGAGCAACCCTTGGTCCTGATCTAGCCGAAGGCATTGCGCGATGTTCCTCGACGGTCCCGCCGAGCTCAGATCTGGCTCATCGAGCCGCTCGACCAGCGCCTACCGCCGTAGGGCGCCGATCGCGTTTCTGGCGCCATCGGCGCTTTTCCTGATTTCCATGAGCCTCATTGTCGCGGCCTGGGGCTGGCTGGCCGCGCCGGTGCCGCTGGATCATGCGGCTGTCGATCCCGCGAAGAAGCTGGATTGCGTGTCCTACGCGCCGTTCCGGGGCCAGCAGACCCCGTGGAATTCGAAGATCATCATCAGCCCGGAGCAGATCGCGGAAGATATCGGCCAGCTCGCCAGGATATCCGGCTGCATCCGCACCTACTCGATTGAGAACGGGCTCGACAAGGTGCCCGAACTCGCCGCGAAGGCCGGGTTGAAAGTCATTCTCGGCATCTGGCTCGGCCGCGATCGTGCGAAAAACGCGGCGCTCATGGAGACCGCGGTATCGCTGGCCAAGGCGTCCCCCGGCGTCGTCACCTCGCTCATGATCGGCAGCGAGGTGTTGCTGCGCGGAGAAATGACCGTGTCGGACCTCCGCGCTGCGATCCGCTCGGTCAAGGCGCGCGTCACTGTTCCGGTGAGTTACGCCGATGCCTGGGAGTTCTGGCTGCGCTACCGGGAGATCGGCGACGACGTCGATTTCGTGACGATTCACATCCTGCCCTATTGGGAAGACATACCGGTGCGGGCCGAAGACGCGGCCGCGCATGTGATCGACGTTCACCGGCAGGTGGCCCTCGCCTTACCCGGCAAGGAGATTCTGATCGGCGAGGCCGGCTGGCCGAGCCAGGGACGCATGCGCGACGGTGCGCTGCCGTCTCGCGTCAATCAGGCCCGTTTCTTTTCCGAACTGCTCGACTGGGCCGGTCGGGAAAACTTTCGTCTCAATCTGTTCGAGGCCTATGACGAGCCGTGGAAGCGTCAGTGGGAAGGGACAGTCGGCGCCCATTGGGGCTTGCTTGATGGAGATAGCCGTCAGCTGAAGTACTCGTTCGGATCCGCCGTCAGCAACTATCCGTTCTGGAAGTTGCAGCTGGCAGCTGGACTGGCTTTCGCCTCTTTCGTATTCGCAGTTGCGCTGTTGACGCTGTGGCGCCGGCGATCGGAAACCGGATTGGCGCCATGGCTGGCCGTGGCAGCGACCGCTACCACAGGCGGAATCCTGCTCGGCCTCGCGGGCGAAAAGGCCCTTTATGAAAGCTACGGGTTTGCGGGTTGGCTCAATCAGGGATTACTCCTGGCTGCAGCAGCCGTTTTGCCGCTGTTGTGCTCCAACGCGTTGATGGCCGGGCGTCCGCTGCCGGCCCTTCTGGAATTGGTCGGCCCGCGCGAGGGCAGAACCCGATCGGTGGCCGCGCTGGTCCTGGGCTTCGCCTTCATGGCGAGCACACTGGTCGCCGTGGAAATCGCGCTCGGCCTCGTGTTCGACCCGCGTTCACGCGATTTCCCGTTTGCCAGCCTGACCATGACGGTTGTGCCGGTCTGGACCGTCACGCGGCTCAACCGTCGAAAATCGGAATTTGGCGCCGTCACCGAGGCGGTGTTCGCGGGCCTGTTCATGGCTGCCGCGCTCTATGTCTTTTTTAACGAAGGGGCCAGCAACTGGCAATCGCAGTGGACCTCGGCGGCGTTTTTCCTGTATGGCGCCGCGCTGTGGCCGTCGCGTTCCGTTGCCGTCTTGAGCATGCTGCCGAGTCTGTCGGGCGTGTTCCCGAAGACGCTGCGCAAGGATGAACTCGCCACTCAGCCGATCGCTGTCGCTTCCGTCCCGCCGCCGAAATCGCAGGCGGGCGCAGCCGCGGGCTTCGTCGCGGCGACGTCAAAGGTCGAATGCGACAAATAGCCGTTGCGCTGGCGCAATGGTCGGGGTCCCAAGAGCAAAGTTCAGGAGTGAAGTCATGTCGTCGAACGGACTGTCGCGGCGCGATTTTGGCAAGATGGCTGGATCGGCGGCGCTCGGACTGTCGGCGGTGTCAGTCCGATCCGCCGATGCCGGCATCGCCCGGTCCACCGGCCAGAACGCCATGTTGGCCTTTCCGGGCGACTTTCGATGGGGCACGGCGACCTCGGCCTTTCAGGTCGAAGGCGCCGTCGACGAAGACGGACGCGGTCCTTCGATCTGGGATCGTTTCACGCACTTGCAAGGCAAGATTGCCGATCACAGCAATGCGGATGTCGCCGACGACCATTTCCATCGATACAAGGACGACGTCCAATTGATGAAGGCGCTGGGAGCCAGGACGTATCGCTTCTCGATCGCCTGGCCGCGTGTTTTCCCGGAAGGTCGCGGGGCGCCAAATCCGAAAGGCCTCGATTTCTACAATCGGCTGCTCGACGAACTCCTGGCCAACGGTATCGAGCCGTTCGCCACCCTGTACCATTGGGATTTGCCGCAGGCGCTGCAGGACCGTTTTGGCGGCTGGATGTCCCGCGACACCGCAAAAGCCTTTGCCGATTATGCGGGTTATGTCGTGGAACGTCTGAGCGATCGTGCAAAACACATTTTCACGATCAACGAATGTTCGCGGCTTGTGCATCTCGGTCACGGTCTTGGAATTGACGCTCCGGGCTTGAATCTATCCGAGGCCGGGATGAACCGGGTTCGTCACAACGTAGCACTGGGACACGGTCTTGCCGTGCAGGCGATCCGCGCGCGCGGCCGGGCCGGGACCAGGGTCGGCCTGGCCGAGAACATGGTCACCTGCGTACCCGCGATCGAAACGCCCGCGAACATCCACGCCACGGAGATCGCGACGCGCGAACTCAATGCCGGCTATCTGACTGTCATCCTCGAGGGGAAATACACCGAAGGCTTTCTGGCGCAGGCCGGAAAGGATGCGCCGAAATACACCGCCGACGATCTCGGCATCATTTCATCCCCGATCGATTTCGTCGGACTGAATGTCTACAAGCCCGACCATTATGTCCTGGCCGCCGATAACGCGCGCGGCTTCACCCTGGCGCCGTTTCCCGCGTCGTTCCCGCATATGGATGCGTCCTGGCTGAGGGTCGGTCCGGAGGCGATGTATTGGGCGCCGCGGCACGCGGCAAGGATCTGGGGCGTGAAATCCATCTACATCACCGAGAACGGGACATCGGCGACGGACGAGGTGGCCGCCGACGGCAATGTCTACGATCTCGACCGGATCATGTATCTCCGCAACTATCTGCTCCAGCTGCAGCGCGCGACGTCGGAGGGCGTGCCCGTGGCCGGCTACTTCCTGTGGAGCCTGATCGATAATTTCGAATGGGCGGACGGCTACCAAAAGCGCTTCGGGCTCTACCGGGTCGACTTCGACACGCAAGCACGCACGCCGAAACTGAGCGCATCGTTCTACCGCGAAATCATCAAGCAGAACGCGGTGGTTTAGAGTAAGCGCGTCGCCGGGATAGATCGGGTCGTCATTGCGAGCCAGCGGGTCGGCGCGAAGCGCCGCCCGACGACAGGCTCCGCGAAGCAATCCATGTTGCCGCTCGCTGTAATGGATTGCTTCGTCGCTTCGCTCCTCGCAATGACGGCGGTATGCGTTTAGAGAGCCGGGCGTGCATTCAAAACATCTCGAAATATTCGCGATGCTCCCAGTCCGAGACTTCGGCGTGAAAGCGCTCGATCTCGGCGTTCTTGATGTGGACATAATAATCGACGAACTCCGCGCCCAGCGCCCCGCGGAAAAACGGATCGTCGTTGAGCGCGAACACCGCCTCGCGAAGGCTCTTCGGCAGGAGCGCTGCCTTGGCTTCGTACGGCGTATCCGCCGACGGCCCGGGATCGAGCTTGCGGTCGACGCCGTCGAGACCGGAGAGGATTTGCGACGCCATATAGAGATAGGGATTTGCCGCCGGCTCGCCGATCCGGTTCTCAAGTCGCGTCGCGCTATCGCCGGGGCCGCCGAGCACGCGGATCATGACGCCGCGGTTGTCGCGGCCCCAGATCGCGCGGTCCGGCGCCAGCGAATAGGTGCGGTAGCGTTTGTAGCCGTTGATGGTCGGCGTCGTGAACACCGCCGAGGCGCGGGCGTGCTGCAAAAGCCCGGCAAGCCAGGCGCGGCCGAACGGGGTCAGCACCTCGCTGCCGTCCTTGGACATGAACGCGTTCTCGCCGCCCGTGCGCGACACGATCGACTGATGCAGGTGCCAACCGGACGCGAACACGTTCGGCAGTTTCGGCCGGCACATGAAGGTGGCGTGATAGCCGTGTCGTTGTGCGATCTGCTTTACGGCCGAGCGGAACAGCACCATGTTGTCGGCGGGCGTCGGCCCCTTGGTGGGCGCAAACGTGAATTCGCACTGGCTCGGGCCGAATTCGACCTCGACCGATCGCAAGGGTAGCCCAAGCGCCAGCACGTCGCGGCGGATGATTTCCAGCGCCGGCTCCATCTGGTCGTAGCGCTGCTCGGTCAGATATTGATAGCCGTGCGACAGCAGGCTGACTGATGGCGGCGTGCCCGGTTGGCCGGCATCCTCCGGCGCCATATGGGCGTCTTCGAGCTTGAAGAGGTGGAATTCGACCTCGAGGCCGGCGACGAAATCGTAGCCGCGCTGGCCGAGTCGATCGAGCACCTCACGATAGAGATGCCGCGTCGCGAACGGCACCGGCCGTCCGTCGCTGAAATAGAGATCGCACAGCAGCCATCCCGTGGTCGGCGCCCATGGCAGCACGCGGAACGTGGTGGGGTCCGCCACCATCAGGACGTCGGCGGCGCCTTCCATTTCCCTCATGCCGAAGCCGCCGCCCGCGGTGAACACCGGAAACACCGTGCGGTGCGAAGTGTCCTTGGCGAGCATGGTCGTGGTGATCGAGCAGCCGCTTTCCAGCGAGGCGATCGCCTCGCTCGCCACCAGCGTCTTGCCGCGCAAAATGCCGTGCTGATCCGGAAACGACAGCCGGATCACTTCGAGATTTTTCTCTTCGACGATTTTGCGGAGACGGCTCGCCGCCTCCTTCTGCTCGCTCGACCACAGGCCGTGACGCTCGACAAAACTCAACGCGTCACCTCCTCTTCGTCATTGCGAGCCAACGGGTCGGCGCAAAGCGCCGCCCGATGACAGGCTCCGCGAAGCAATCCATCGCTCCAAGGAAAGAAAGAATGGATTGCTTCGTCGCTGCGCTCCTCGCAATGACGGCAACTCCATTTTGAACCAGACGCATCACTCCGCCGCCGACAGATGGCGGATCTTGTCGGATATCTCACCTGGCACCGGCGCCGCCCAGGGCGCACCGCGGCGCCGCTTGACGTCGACTTCCATCCAGAACATTTCCCAGCCCCGCGTCGGCCCGATGCCGTCCATGGTCGCCGGCCCCTGGATGCTGCGCGCGTGGGCGTCGTCGAGGAACATGAACGGCTTTTCGCCGCCCGCAACCTTTTCGATTTCCTGCCGCAGCAGGCGGCGATATTGCACGATCGCCTTGTCGGAGGTGCCCAGATGTTCGTTGGTGCGGTCCTGGATCGCGCCCATCGATTCCACCGCCCACTGATCGTGCACGTTGATGTCGGCGCCCATGCCGGTATAGGTCTCGGTCGCCTGTTCGTGCGGATCGAAACCGTAATCGTTCGCCTTGTTCTTGCGCGATTTGTAGTCGGGCAGTTCGTAGAGTTCGAGCCGCTGGTCGCGCATCTTGTTCTTGTCGATCGGCGTCGTGTAGCTGGTGAAGATCGCGTACCAGTAGCAGTTCTCGTCGTCGACCGGGATGTGCCACTGCGTGATCGTCATCTCCGTGCTCATGGGGATGACGAAGCCATGCGGGAAAAGCTGGTTGGTGACGCGCACATGGGTGCGCTCCTCATCCAGCTCGCGCAGCGCGATCAGCCGCATGCCGTATTCGGTGTGCTCGACATTGATGATCGGGTTGTCGTATTCGCGCAGGATCTTTGTCATCGGCATGTCGCTTCCGGCGGACGCGCCGCGGAACTGCTTGCCGTAGGCGCCGGAGGTGTCTTCGTCCTCGAAGAAGCGATGCAGGAAGGAGGCGTGCGCCGGATCGATGCCGACTTCGAGCGCCTGCAGCCAGTTGCAGTTGATGTGGCCCTTGAACGCGAACGTGTGGCTGTCCGGCGCGACGAAGCAATCTATCTCCGGATACGCCGGCGGTTCGCCTTCGCCGAGATACGCCCAGAGGATGCCGCTCTTCTCCACCACGGGATAGGAACGCTGCTTGATGCCCTTGCACAGCGTCGAGCCCTTGGGTTCGGCGGGCGTTTCCAGGCATTGGCCGGTCGCATCGAACAGCCAGCCGTGAAAGGCGCAGCGCAGGCCGCCATTTTCCAGCCGGCCGAAGGCGAGATCGGCGCCGCGATGCGCACAATGGCGGTCGATCAGGCCGTAGCGGCCGTTCTCGTCGCGAAACAGCACCAGGTTTTCGCCGAGCAGTTTGACCGGCTTGACCGGCCGCGGCCCCGCCAGCTCGTCCACCAGCGCCGCCGGCTGCCAGTACATCCGCATCAGCTTCCCGCAGGGGTCTTGTCGCCCCGTCCGGGTGATCAGGTCGTTCGCTTCCTGGCTCATCATGGCGGTGCATCCTTTGGTCGGGAGCTGCTTTTGTTCGTCTATTGAACTTATGGGCGAATTATGACATGCATCTGCGGGACGGCAAGCACAATCTTTGACCGGCGCGAGCGCCGTGGAGCGCGAGATGCCAAAGCTGAAGCGCGGCGATAACGACGAGCGTGCCACCGACTTTGTCGAGAGTCTCGATCGCGGTCTGCGCCTGCTGCAGAAATTCGGCACTACCACCGGCCCGATGACATTGAGCGACCTCGCGCGCGCCGCGGAGCTGCCGCGCGCGACCGCGCGACGCATCCTCTTCACCCTCGAACGCGCCGGCTTTGTCGCGACCGACGGCAAGCTGTTCACGCTTACTCCGCACGTGCTGACGCTGGCCGCGTCATTTTTGCGTTCGAGTCAGGTGGTGACGGTGCTGCAACCGGTGCTCGACCGGATCGCGGCAACCGCGCAGGAGATCAGCTCGCTCGCGGTGCTGGATGGCGAGGAGGTCGTGTTCATCGCGCGCGGCAGTCCTGCGCGCATGTTTTCGGCAGGCCTCGATATCGGCTATCGCCTGCCTTCTTTCTGCACCTCGGTCGGCCGTGCCATGCTCGGCCAGTTCGACAATGCCGAACTCGCGGCAAGACTGGCCGCGATGCGCCGCGCGCCGATGACAGCGCATACGGTGACCGATCCAAAATTGCTGCTCGCCGCCATCATCGCCGACCGCGCGCAGGGCTATTCGCTGGTCGATCGCGAAGCCGAACCGCATTTCCGTTCGGTTTCCGTGCCGATCCGCCGCTATGACGGCGCCATCATCGCCGCGATCAACATGGGCGCGCATGTCGATCGCGTCTCGGCCGGTGAAATGATCGACCGGTTCCTGCCGCTGCTGCGCGAGGGCGCGGAACAGGTGAAGTCGATGTTGCTGTGATGGAGGAGCAAATTTCTGGATGCGTTCCCCGGATGCTGCGCAGCACCACCAGCGCGTTTACGCGCGTCTTTGACGCGCTATGGTGATGCGCCGCCGATCCGGGGTCCATCGGGATGGGTCCCGGCTCTGCGGAGCAGCGTTGCACGCTGCACCGCGTCCGGGACACGAGACTTAGCCCCGCGCGAACATCCGCGCTTCGTCGTGCAGCACCGGTGCCACCGCGTCGCTCAGCCGGGCCGCGGCCGCGTCGACGCTGAGCCCCGCCGTGTCCACCACCGCCGACGCGCGTGCGTAGAGCGGCTCGCGGCTCAACAGGATGTTGCGCAATTCCGCCATCGCCGAGCGATCGTCCGCCATCGGGCGCAAATCGCCCTGGCCGCGCACCCGCGCCATGTGCTCTTCCGGCTCGGCCTTCAGCCAGATGGTGTAGAAAGACGACAGGATCAGGTCGAAGGTGAGCGGTTCGGAGACGATGCCGCCGCCGGTCGCCAGCACCATCAATTCTTTCCGTGCCAGCAATTGGGTCAGCGCCGACTGCTCCATGCGGCGAAAACCTTCCTGGCCGTAGAGCGCGATGATCTCGGCAACGGATAGTCCGTTCTGCGCTTCGATCTCCTTGTTCAGTTCGACAAAGCTCCAGCCGATTTTTTTGGCGAGCATCTTGCCGAGGGTGGATTTGCCGGCGCCGCGCAGGCCGATCAGGGCGATGCCGGAAAACGACAGATGCCGCTGCGCCGACGCAGCACCGCCGGCAAGGACGTTCTTGGCTTGTGCGATCTGGCCGGGCGACGCTTTCCGCAGGAGATCGCGGATCACGGCCCAGTCAGGCACCGGCTCGGCGGCGGGAATGAGATCTTCCAGATGCGCGCCCATCGCGTTCGACACCCGGCGCAGCAGCACGATCGAGACGTTACCCTTGCCGCTCTCGAGCTGCGCGATGTAGCGTTCGGAAATGCCGGAAACTTTTGCGAGCACTTTGCGCGACATGCCGCGCAGCGCGCGCATCGTGCGCACGCGCTGGCCGAGTTGCTCCAGGAAATCGATTTCGGGATCGCTATTTTCGGTCATATCCCCCCGTAGCGTTTTCGAGCGAAGTGGGCACCGGTTCGCGTGAAGAAAACGCGTCAAACCAAAAGACTGGAGTCGGGTTCTGCCGCAGTCAGAGCCCAACTCTAGGAAACATAATGCCGATGAGGATTGACAGCAAGCGCGCGGAGTGGCTTTCTATGAATTATAATTCTTAAAACTGGGGAGAAGTCGTGGCGTGCTTTACGCTTGGGGAATTGGGCTGGAGGGACGCGGCATGAGCGGCAATTCCTACAATGCGGTGACCTGGCTGCTCGATCGAAATGTCGATGAGGGCCGCGGCGAAAAACTTGCCTTCACCGATACCGTTTCCGAACTCAGCTATCGCGACCTGCAGAAGCAGACCTGCCGTGTCGCCAATTTGATGCGCTGGCTTGGCGTTCGGCGCGAAGAGCGCGTGGCGATGATCATGCTCGACACCGTCGATTTCCCAATCGTGTTTCTGGGCGCGATCCGCGCCGGCATCGTGCCGGTGCCGCTCAATACGCTGTTGACCTCCGATCAATACGCCTATGTGCTGGCCGATTGCCGCGCGCGCGTGCTGTTCATTTCCGAAGCGCTGCTGCCCGTGGTGAAGGACATGGTCGGGCGGATGCCCGATCTCGAGCATGTCATCGTGTCCGGCAAAGATGCGCACGGCCACAAGAAACTGTCCCACGAACTCGCCCGCGAAAGCGATACATTCGTCACCGCCGCGACCCATCCCGACGAGCCGGCGTTCTGGCTGTATTCGTCGGGCTCGACCGGCATGCCGAAGGGCGTGCGGCATCTGCATTCCAGTCTGGCGGCGACCGCGGATACCTATGCCAAACAGGTGCTCGGCATTCGCGAGGACGACGTCGGGCTTTCCGCGGCAAAGCTGTTCTTCGCCTACGGCCTCGGCAATGCGCTGACGTTTCCGATGTCGGTCGGCGCCACCACCGTGCTCAATTCCGAGCGGCCGACGCCGGCCGTGATGTTTGCGCTGATGAACAGATATAACCCCAGCATCTTCTTCGGCGTGCCGACGCTGTTTTCGGCGATGCTCAACGACGAGACGATGAAGCATGAACGCGGCGGCAATCGCTTGAGGGTCTGCACCTCCGCCGGCGAGGCGCTGCCGGAATCGGTCGGGAACGCCTGGAAGTCACGCTTCGGCGTCGACATTCTCGACGGCGTCGGTTCGACCGAGCTGTTGCACATCTTCCTCTCCAATGCGCCCGGTGACATCAAATACGGCACGTCGGGCCGTCCGGTGCCGGGCTACAAGGTGCGGCTGGTGAACGACGCCGGCGACGATGTGCCCGATGGCGAGGTCGGCGAGTTGCTCGTCGATGCGCCCTCGGCCGGCGAGGGCTACTGGAACCAGCGCAGCAAAAGCCGCCAGACATTTGCGGGCCACTGGACCCGCACCGGCGACAAATACATCCGCGATGCCGACGGCCGTTACACCTTCTGCGGCCGCTCGGACGACATGTTCAAGGTTTCCGGCATCTGGGTGTCGCCGTTCGAGGTCGAGAGCGCGCTGATCACCCACCCGGCCGTGCTCGAAGCCGCCGTGGTGCCCGAGGCCGATCCGGAAGGGCTGTTGAAGCCGAAAGCTTTTGTGGTGCTACGCGCGGACAGCAAGACCGAGGGGCTGCATGAGGCGCTGAAGGAGCACGTCAAGCAGAAGATCGGCCCGTGGAAATATCCGCGCTGGATCGATGTGGTGGAGAGCTTGCCGAAAACGGCGACCGGAAAAATCCAGCGGTTCAAGTTGCGGGATGGGGCACAGTAGCCTCTACCCGTCGTCCCGGCTCAAGGCCGGGACGACGAGCGTGAGAACGCAACGTCCGGATCACTTGGAAAGCTAACTAATCATGCAAACACTAACCCCCTCCGGTTTCCTCCGCATCGGCGCGTCCGATCTCGAATACCGCATGATCGGTCCGTCACCCGAGCAGGCGCCGACCATTGTCATGCTGCATGAAGGCCTCGGCTCGGCGGCGCTGTGGGGTGATTTTCCGGAAAAGCTGCAGGCCGCCACCGGCGCCGGCGTGTTCGTGTACTCCCGCGCCGGCTATGGCGCGTCGACATCAGTGAAATTGCCGCGGCCGCTCGACTACATGCATGTCGAGGCGCTCGATGTCCTGCCGAAGCTCCTGGACGCGATCGGCTTTCGCCGCGGCCTCCTGGTCGGCCATTCCGACGGCGCGTCGATCGCGGCGATCTACGCCGGCAGCCATCAGGATCACCGCGTGCAGGGCATGGCGCTGATCGCGCCGCATTTCATTGTCGAGGATATCTCGGTGACCTCGATCGCCGAAATAAAGACCGCCTACGAGACCACGAACCTGAAAGAGAAGCTCGCCCGCTGGCACAAGGATGTCGACAACGCCTTCTATGGCTGGAACGGCGCCTGGCTCGATCCGAAATTCCGCACCTGGGATATTTCCGAATTCCTCGCCTATATCCGCGTGCCGATCGCGATCCTGCAGGGTGTGGATGACCAGTATGGGACCATGCGCCAGGTCGAGATCGCGCGGGAAGAGTGCTATTGTCCGGTCGATGTGACCTTGATCCCGGGGGCGGGACACCAGCCGCATCGGGAGGCGCCGGGGGCGACGCTGGATGCGATCTCGGAATTCGCAAACGCGGTTTTGCGTGTCGACGGTTCGCAAGGGCGGGCCGCCTAGGCCATTGGACGGCAGGCCGCCTAGGCCACCGGGTGTCGGGCCCGCTGACGCATTGGCCGGGGCCAGGATCGGGATCACGTCCCGATGATCGCGCCGCCTTCAGCCGCCGCAGATCTGCCGCTGCCGCGATGGGCCTATGTCCCCGGCGAGACCGACGAAGCCAATGCCGATTACGAAACGCTGGCCCAAATCACCGCATTGGTGCCGCCGCGGTTCGGCGGCTACGTCCCGGCGCGCCACCCGGCCCTGCGCTACGGCATCACGCTGAACGACCGCGGCTATTTCTGGGAGTCGCAGGAGATCCTCGAGACGGTCTGGGCGGCAGCACCCCAAGGCAGCCGCGAACGTATCCTGCTGCGCGCCTGCATCCTGATCGCCAACGCCAATTTGCGGCTGCGCATGCAAAAGCCCCACACCGCAGCAAGGCTTTTGGGCGACGCGCACGGCGAGCTCAAGGCGCTGGCGCGCAATGCGGCGACCAGCGGCGACGGCTTTGCCGACGGTTTTCCGACCGCGCGCCTCGCGGCGCTGCTGGCGGCCAAACTGGCGCGGCCGCAGCTCGCCAAGACCGATTGGGTGGCTTTCGGCGCCGTCAGCGAGACATGAAACAAAATGCACATTATAACCTTGACAAAGCAGCCGACCATGGGTAGAGTTTCAGCATTGGAGCAACCACCCTATGACCAACCTTCTCAAAAACCCGATCTTCCTTGACGAAACCGCAGCCCGCGAATGGCTTGAAGCCCGCGTCTGGGCGAACGGTCGGGTTTGCCCGCATTGCGGCAACGCAGATCAGGACAAACTGACCAAGCTTGAAGGCAAGGCGCACCGTCCCGGCGTGTACCAGTGCAACGAACCGCAATGCCGCCAACAGTTCACCGTGACCGTGAACACCGTTTTCGAGCGCTCCAAAATCCCGCTGACCAAGTGGCTTGCCGCACTGTTCCTCATGACCGCTTCCAAGAAGGGCATTAGCGCGCATCAGGTCCATCGCATGTTGGGTATCAGCTACAAATCGACTTGGTTTCTTATGCACCGTTTGCGTGAAGCAATGCGCGTCGGCGGGCTTGTGCCGCCCATGGGCGATGCTGGTGGCGCAGTGGAGGTTGACGAAACATTCATCGGTCGCTTGCAGGGCGTTAAGAAGAAGCGCGCGGGCGCGTCTCATAAGAATACGGTTCTTTCCTTGCTAGATCGCGACACCGGACAGGTTCGCAGTTTCCATGTTGCGAATACGACCGCAGATTCCATTGTGCCAATCGTCCGCGCCAACATCTCCAAGGAAGCGCACCTTATGACTGACCAAGCGCGCGTTTACGAAAAGGTCGGAACTGAATTTGCGAACCATGGCGTAGTGAACCACGGCGAAGATCAGTACGTCCGCTACTGGAACGAAGAGACCGGCGAGGCGCGCCCCGATGGCAAGCCGGTTGTCAAAACCACGGTCATCACCACCAACACCATTGAAAGCTACTTCAGCGTATTCAAGCGCGGTATGCTCGGCACCTATCAGCATTGCAGCGAGAAGCATTTGCATCGCTATTTGGCCGAATTTGATTTCCGCCATAACAACCGCATCGCGCTGGGCGTTGACGACACCAACCGCGCCAGCGAATTGGCTAAGGGAATCGTTGGCAAGCGCCTGACCTATCGACGGCCTAACAGCAAAAACGTTCAAGCATAAGGCGGAGCGCTTCCTGCAATGGAAGCGCAAGCAGCCAAAATCGAAACCCAAGTTCGTCAAATATTGGCGAACTAAGTAACTCTCTTCTCCTACAGGCAGGGACAACCAAAATGACAGAGACCACCCAAACACCGGCAATGGAGTATCAATCGATGGCCGTGATGAACGTGCTCACCGATGATAAACGCCGTGACGTTCTAATCGCATTTCAGGGTGACCCCAACGAAGAACAGCACGATCTGGTTGTCAGGCTCGCATACACTAACGTGCCTGCACTTGCTGTCTTGTTACACAAGGCCAGCGCTGATCTTGATAAATCGGCGAGCGAAACAACGGTCGTCGGGCAGGTTCTTAGCGTTTCCGGCGCTCATTCTCTTGAGCCAATGATGGGCCAGTGCATGATTGAGATCGGCTTTCTTGGCTTTCAAGTTCCTCTTGTGATGTCAAAAGAAGTGGCGACGGGTCTAATCTCCGAATTGTACAAGTCTTTAGAGGCGCTAGATCGTCCCCGTAAAGGAAAGAAGCCATCGTAACCGATATAGGTTTCATTTTTTGGCTGCGGACTTTTTCTTCTTCGCCGCCACTTTTTTCTTCTTCGCTACCCGATGCTGCGGCGGGCTTTTCGCTACCACGCCAGCCGCGCGCTCAAAGCGCTCCCATGCATCGGGATGTAATTCCAGTTCCTTTTTTTGATCGGATTTTGCCATGGCTAAATCACCTCACGGACGCGCCGTAGAGAGAATGGCGGCAGAGATCGGATACGTCTGCATCCATTGGGCTTGGCTCGAGAACATGATCGACTTTCTGATAGCACATCTCGCCGGGATAAAGGATGAAGAAGCTTGGCACGCGATTACCGGCAATCTTGATCTACGGCAAAAGACCCAAATTCTCAGGGCTCTTTTCTTTCTCAGAAAAGGGAAGAACGAAGATTGGTATGACTACGCGGTTGAGATGCTCAATTTCATTGATAACGATCTCCGTCCTCGCAGGAATCACCTGGTTCACGCAAGCCTATACGGCAGCGGCTGGGACCTGAAGCATGAGAAAAAAATCATCAAAATTACTAAGCCTCAGGCGTTCCAAAAAGCTGAGTTGAAAACTCTAGATGTTCGCCCCGCGAAGATCGCTGAAGCGCGGAAGCTTCAGAAGGAAATATTTCAATATGCCGGGTTTTGCGGGCTCATCTATGGCTTCTCGCTCCACGCTGATGTCGCAGAGAGGCAAGGAGTATCCTTTCAACAATTTCTTCGTCAGGCAAAATCCTCGGGGCGTCTGAAACACAAGCGTTCAAAGCCGAAACGCCCGCCGAAATTGCCTCGGGCGAAATCTGGGTAACAACCTCGGGCGCGCCATCCCCGGATACCGGGGCGGGGCCAAAACTAGATATCGTCAGTTGCTTTGTCATGGTTATAATGTGCAACAAAATGCATGTTCCGGCGTTTTAGACTAGACTAACCCGAAAACATGCATTATTGTGCATGAAGCTGAGCAAGACAGCTGAGCCGAACAAGTTAAGCCAACAAAAGTGTCAGGGTGGCCCAATGGCAGGCGAAGATCGCGTTCTCGCAGGCGGCGCGAAATACATCGACTTTCAAACCGATCCGTCGCGCTACCGGCACTGGAAGCTCGACGTCGCTGACGATGTCGCGACGCTGACCATGGATGTCGACGAGAATGCCGGGCTGTTCGAGGGCTATCAGCTCAAGCTGAATTCCTATGATCTCGGCGTCGATATTGAACTGGCGGACGCCGTGCAGCGGCTGCGCTTCGAGCATCCGCAAGTGAAGGTCGTCGTGGTGCGCTCGGGCAAGAACCGGGTGTTCTGCGCCGGCGCCAATATCCGCATGCTGGCGGGCTCGACCCACGCGCACAAGGTCAATTTCTGCAAATTCACCAACGAGACCCGCAACGGGCTTGAGGATTCATCCGAGAATTCCGGCCAGCGCTTCATCAGCGTGGTCAACGGCACCGCGGCCGGCGGCGGCTATGAGCTGGCGCTCGCGACCGATCATATCATGCTGGCCGACGATGGCGCCGCCGCTGTGTCGCTGCCGGAAGTGCCGCTGCTGGCGGTGTTGCCGGGCACCGGCGGCCTGACCCGGGTGGTCGACAAGCGCAAGGTGCGCCGCGACCATGCCGACTTCTTCTGCACCATCGAGGAAGGCATCAAGGGCAAGCGCGCGGTGCAGTGGCGGCTGGTCGACGAGATCGTGCCCAGCAGTAAATTAGATGCCAAGGTCGCCGAGCGCGCGAAAGAATTCGCCGCCGCCTCCAGGCGCAACGGCAACGGCAAGGGCGTTGTCCTGACGCCGCTCAACCGCACCATCGATGAAAACAGCATCCGCTACTGTTTTGTCAGCGTCGACATCGACCGCTCGCAACGGATCGCCACCATTTCGATCAAGGCGCCCGAGATAGCCCCGCCGGCCGATATCGACGGCCTGATCGGGCAGGGCGCGTCGTTCTGGCCGCTGCAGGTGGCGCGCGAGCTCGACGACGCGATCCTTCATTTGCGCATCAACGAACTCGAAACCGCGATGCTGGTGTTCAAGTCGCATGGCGAGCGCGCCAACGTCGTCGCCTGCGACGCCCTCCTCGAAGCCAACAAAGCGCACTGGCTGGTCAACGAGATCCGGCAGTACTGGAAGCGGGTGCTGAAGCGCATCGACGTCACCTCGCGCACGCTGGTGACGCTGGTCGAGCCCGGCTCCTGCTTCGTCGGCACGCTGGCCGAACTCGTGTTCGCCGCCGACCGCTCCTACATGCTGATCGGCCAGAAGCAGGGCGATAACCGCGCCCCGCCGGCGATCGAACTGACCGCGATGAATTTCGGCCCCTATCCGATGAGCCACGGCCTGACGCGCCTGCAATCGCGCTTCCAGGCCGATCCAACGGATATCGACCGCGCGCGGGCCGCGATCGGCAAGGCGATCGATGCCGAGGAAGCCGAGGAGCTCGGCCTCGTCACCTTCGCGCTCGACGATATCGATTGGGACGACGAGGTGCGGGTATTCTTCGAGGAGCGCACCTCCTTCTCGCCCGACGGTCTCACCGGGATGGAAGCCAATTTGCGCTTCGTCGGGCCGGAGACGATGGAATCGAAGATCTTCTCGCGGCTGACGGCGTGGCAGAACTGGATCTTCCAGCGTCCCAACGCCGTGGGCGAAGACGGTGCGCTGCGCCGCTACGGCACCGGCCAGAAGGCGCAGTTCGATATGACGCGAGTCTAGAAATTTTGCTGCGTCATGGCCGGGCTTGTCCCGGCCATCCACGTCTTTTCGCGGAATGAAGAGAAGACGTGGATGCCCGGGACAAGCCCGGGCATGACGGAAAATGTAGCCAAGGAGCACGCCATGAACTTCATGAACGTCGATTACTCGACCAAGATTCCCAACAACGTGAATCTCTCGGAGGATCGCCAGGTGCTGAAAGCGCTGGAAGGCTGGCACCCCGGTTACATGGACTGGTGGAGCGACATGGGCCCGGAGGGTTTTCAGCAGTCGCTGGTTTACCTGCGCACCGCCTATTCGGTCGATCCGCGCGGCTGGGCCAAGTTCGACTACGTCAAGATGCCGGAATATCGCTGGGGCATCTTGCTGGCGCCGCAGGAAGAGAACCGCGTGATTCCCTTCGGCGAAAATTACGGCAAGCCGGCCTGGCAGGAAGTCCCGGGCGAGCATCGCGCGACCTTGCGCCGCCTGATCGTGATCCAGGGCGACACCGAGCCGGCCTCGGTCGAGCAGCAGCGCCATCTCGGCAAGACCGCGCCGTCGCTCTACGACCTGCGCAACCTGTTCCAGGTCAATGTCGAGGAAGGCCGCCATCTCTGGGCGATGGTCTATCTGCTGCAGAAATATTTCGGCCGCGACGGCCGCGAGGAGGCCGATGAGTTGTTGCGCCGTCGCTCCGGCGATGCCGATAGCCCGCGCATGCTCGGCGCCTTCAACGAGGCCACTCCCGATTGGCTGTCGTTCTTCATGTTCACCTATTTCACCGACCGCGACGGCAAGATGCAGCTGCACTCACTGGCGCAGTCCGGCTTCGATCCGCTGTCGCGCACCTGCCGCTTCATGCTGACCGAAGAGGCGCATCACATGTTCGTCGGCGAGACCGGCATCAGCCGCGTCGTGCAGCGCACCTGTGAAGCGATGAAGGCGGCCGGCATCAGCGATCCCACCGATATCGCAAAGGTCCGCGCGCTCGGCGTGATCGATCTGCCGACCATCCAGAAGAAACTGAACCTGCATTATTCGCTGTCGCTCGATCTGTTCGGCTCGGAAGTCTCGACCAACGCGGCGAACGCCTTCAACGCCGGCATCAAGGGCCGCTACAAGGAAACCCAGATCGACGACGACCATCAGCTCAAGAACGCCACCTATCCGGTGCTCAAGCTGGTCAATGGCGAGGTCAAGCGGGTCGACGAGCCGGCGCTGACTGCGCTCAACATGCGGCTGCGCGACGATTACACGCAGGATTGCGCCAAGGGCATGCTGCGCTGGAACAAGATCATTTCGACGTCAGGCTATCACTTCAAGCTGACGCTGCCGAACGTCGCGTTCCATCGCCAGATCGGCGAGTTCAGGGATATCAACGCCACGCCGGAAGGCGTGCTGATCGACGACGCCACCTGGAACCGGCGCAAGGGTGAATGGCTGCCGTCGTCCGCCGACGGCGACTTCATCGCCTCGCTGATGACGCCGGTCACCGCGGCCGGCACCTACGCCTCCTGGATCTCGCCGCCCAAGGTCGGCATCGACAACAAGCCCGGCGATTTCGAGTATGTGAAGATCGAGACGTGAGCTTGCTTACCTCTCCCCGCTTGCGGCCGCTTGCGGGGAGAGGTCGGATCACATCGCAGATGTGATCCGGGTGAGGGGGTACAGGTCTATCGATAGATTGCAACGGGCTGAGAGAGGCCCCTCACCCCAACCCTCTCCCCGCAAGTGCGGGGCGAGGGAGCTTACCTCCGACGCCGCCCCGCCCTTACCCCGCAATCTCAAGTCCGGCATTGGCGTAAACCACGCCGCCATCGACGGCGATGGTGTTGCCGACCACGTAATCGCCTGCCCGCGACGCCAGATAGATCGCGACGCCCGCCATATCCTCATCGGTTCCGACGCGCCGGGCGGGCACCCGCTGCGCCACCTCGTCGGCGTGATCGCGCGCCGCGCGGTTCATGTCGGACTTGAATGCCCCCGGTGCAATCGCCGTGACGTTGATATTGTCCTTGATCAGCTTGGTCGCCATCCGCCGCGTCAGGTGGATCACCGCAGCTTTGCTCGCGGCATAGGAATAGGTTTCCCCCGGGTTGACGAAGATGCCGTCGATCGAGGCGATATTGATGACCTTGGCGGGCCGTTCATGGCTTGCCGCCGCGCGCAGCGGTTTCGCCAGCGCCTTGGTCAGGAAGAACAGCGACTTGACGTTGAGGTCCATCACCTTGTCCCAGCCGCTTTCGGGAAATTCGTCGAATTCCGCGCCCCAGGCCGCACCGGCATTGTTGACGAGAATATCGAGCTTCGGCTCAAGTTTGATAATTTCGCCGGCAAGCTTGTCGCAGCCCGCGACTGTCGAGATATCGATCGGCAGCGCGATGCATTCGCCGTCATACGCGGCTGAAAGTTCTTGCGCGGTTGCTTCGCAAGGGCCGGCCTTGCGCGCGGTGATGTAGACCTTCGCCGCGCCCTGCGCCAAAAACCCCGCCGCGATCATCTTGCCGATGCCGCGCGATCCCCCGGTTACGAGTGCGACGCGGCCTTTGAGTGAAAACAGATCCTTGAACATGACGCCTCCCTGATTTGCGGACGGTTTTGGGCGCGAGGGTTCCATGAGTCAAGCAGGGGGACTCTTCCCGTCTCCGACAAGGGGAGAAGGCAAGTTCCGTGCGCCCGGCCGGAAATCAAGCAAACCGCAAGGACAAATAAAGCTAGCGGCAAAGCAAAGCGCGACGACTCGCTGCATATCTCCGGTTGCAACCATCAAGCAATCAAACGGCGTCAGTGCCGGCTCCACGGAGGTTCCTGTGTCAAATCCAACAATCGAATGGCGGTTGCCTCATCGCGATGCCGGCGGTCCGCAGATGCCTCCGACAAGCCGTGCGAAAGCGCCGATATTTTTGGCCATGGCGTCAATGCTGAACGGCTTCTTTGTCGCGATCCTGGTCTCGCTGCACCAGTCGCGGCGGCGTCACGCGCGCCGCATCGTCCGGGAGCATCGGCATCTGGTCGCCGCGGCGCGGAACGAAGCTGACGTTCCGAAAATCGCGATCCGCAGGTCATGAAAATGTCAGTAAATGAAGGGCCATTCCGGGCGAAGTCGTCCGCCCGGCTTCCTGTGGTGGGCGAAACCGGGCTGCTCGCAACGATCGCGGCTGCGTTTTTGATTTTCCACATCCTGGCCATGATCTTGATGCAGGCAACTGCCGGCGTCGCCACACCACCGCAGGAAGCGGCAAGGCCTTCTTCCTATGACTAACCTCGTCTACGCCGCGTCGATGCGGCGAAAGCCGTTCCACACCGCGGTCGCGGCGCCGGAGGTCAGGACCGGCAGGATGCGCGCGTCCTGATAATTGCCGTTGAGCGAGACCCGCTGCAGCGCGGTCAGGTACGCAGCACTTTCCGGGAAGATCATGCCCGGCCGTGTCGTCACCGCGGTCTTGAATCCGGATGCCCGCGTCAGTGCAAATTCGCGCCGGCCGGCGGCGATCCGGTCGCCGTAGGGATAGGCGAAATGAAGCACGGGCTTTTGCAGCGCCGCTTCGATCCGCGCGCGGCTGGTGTCGATCTCGCAAGCGGCGGTCGCCTCCGACTGCCGCGCCAGATTGCAATGCGTGATGGTATGCGCGCCGATGGTGACCAGTGGATCGTCGGCGAATGCCTTCAACTCCTCCCACGACATGCAGAGGTCGCGGGCGATCGTGGTCTCATCGACGCCGTGCCGCGCGCAGAGCGCGGAAATCTCGCGCTGCAAATCATGTTCTCCCGGCAACGCGCGCAGCCAGTCATGCAGCCGGTCGAACGCGGTCTGCTTGGCCGCCGGCGTCGAGGTATCGAAGCGGGTGATGGTCCCGCCGATCGGGGCCTCGATTGCAGTCGCCCCGGCGATCACCTTTTCCAGCGCCACCCACCACAGCCGGCCGCTGCCGTCGGCGAAATCGCTGGCGACATAGACGGTGAGGGGCGCGTCAAATTCACGCATCACCGGAAGCGCGAAGTCGCGGTTGTCACGATAGCCGTCGTCGAGGGTGAAACAGGCAAAGCGCCGCGCGAAATTCCGTTCGGAGAGCCGCTGATGCACTTCGTCCATGGTGACGATATCGATGTCGAGCTGACGAAGATGCGCCAGCATCGCGTGCAGGAACGCCGGCTCGACTTCGAGGTGACGGTTGGGCTGGAACTGGGCGCTGCCGCTGGGGCGGACGTGGTGCAGCATGAAAATCGCGCCGACGCCTGCGAAGATTGGTCGCAGCAGGTAATGCGCACCTGAGAAGTAAAGCGCTTCCAGCCCGGCGCGGATAACGGTGTTGCGGAGCGATTTCATCGGGCGCGGCTGGCCGGGTTGGAGTGCTCGCCGAAATTAGCGAAAGACCACTGAAGAAACGGTTAGCCGGATAGAATATCCGCACCCCTACCCCTTTGTGGTATTTCGGGTTTGACAGCCTCGCAAGGGTTTGTTTTCTCTCCGTTCCGGTGCCGCCGATTTGACGTTCCTGCACTGGTGCCGCGAATTCGCGTCAGGAACGTCAAATCGACAAGCGGCACTGGAATCATGGTTTTTGCTGGCGCCCCGTTTCCGAAGTTGGTGCCAGGGGATGCAGCGATAGCTGAAGAACTTCGGAAACGGGGCGCCAAGCCCCGCAGGACATCGAATGCACGGACTTTTCAGGTGGAGTAGCAAATGGTGGCCGGGTGTGATTCCGCTGGTCATCTTTTGGGCGATCGCCGCCTGGACCAGTACCGAACCGCTGGAGGCTGACCTCGCCCAGCGTTCGACTGCGGCGCTGAAGGATACCGTCCTCGACAAACGGAGGATATCGGTCGCCGGCCGCGACGTGACGTTTGCGGCCGACGCGTTCTCCGAAGACGGCCGTCAGAGTGCGGTGGCGTCGGTGGAAGCCGTGCCGGGCGTGCGGCTGGTCGAAGATGAAACCCGCTTGGTGCCCGAAGCCAAGCCGTTCGTCTGGTCGGCGGAACGCGACGTCGTCCGGGTGCGGCTCGGCGGCAGTTCGCCATTGCCGGCGAGCAAGGGCAAACTGGTGGAGGCGGCGCGCGCCAGTCTCGGCGGTGTCGAGGTCGTCGATCAGATGAATCTGTCGCGCGGCGCGCCGCCGCGTTTCGACAATGCCGCGTTGCTGCTGCTCGACCAGATCGGCAAACTGAAAGACGGCAAGATCATGCTGTCGGATACCAAGGTCAGCCTTTCCGGCATGGCGCGCGAGCTTGGCGGACGGGAAGCGATCGCGGCGGCGCTGAAAAATCTCCCCGAGGGTTACTCGGTCGCGGCCAACGACATCAAGGCGCCGCCCTACATCTTCCAGGCCTACAAGGATCCGGTCGCGGTGACGCTGACGCTGACCGGCTATGTGCCCGACAACAATGTCCATGCGGCGCTGGTGCAGGCGGCCGAACGCAAGTTCTTCAGCGAAAAGGTCGTCGACAATCTCAAGGCGAGCGTCGGCGCGCCCTCGGGTTTTGCCAACGCGGTGGTGCCCGCGCTCGGCGCATTGTCGCGGCTGTCGACCGGCACGCTTGTCGTCTCCGACCGCGAAGTGAAGCTGTCGGGCGACGCGCTTTACGAGGCGGCGGCCAACCAGATCCGCGCCGGTCTCGGCAAGGACTTTCCGCCGGGCTGGCAGTACAAGCCGGAAATCTCGGTCAAGCCGGCGGCGGCGCCGGTGGATGCGACCGTATGTCAGCAATTATTCGCCGAATTGCTAGGCCGGGGCAGGATACGGTTCGAATCCGGCAAGGCCGACATCGTGGCGGATTCGGCCGGCCTGCTCGACCGCCTGATCGAGACGGCCTTGCGCTGTCCGACGGCCAATATCGAGATCGCCGGACATACCGATACCGACGGCGAGGAAGCGTCCAACCGGACGCTGTCGGAAAAGCGCGCGCAGGCCGTGACCGATTATCTGGTCAAGGCGGGCCTGCCCGCGGACCGGTTCACCCCGGTCGGCTATGGCAGCACGCAACCGGTTGCCGGCAATGATACCGAAGAAGGCAAGGCGCAAAACCGCCGCATCGATTTCGTGGTGAGGTAGCGATGGTTTATCTGACGACATTCTACTGGGGCTGGCTCCTGGCGTCGCTGCTGCTCGGCCTGGCGATGGGCTGGATCTCGGTGGTCCAGCGCGGCCAGGGCGTCTCGAAAACGCTGGTGCGCTGGCTTGCGGTGCTGGCGGCGGCACTGGTTGCGGCAGCGTTCGCGCGAATCGTCCCCGGCCGCTTCGGCTACTGGCTCGACCTCGGCCTCGTGATGTTCGCGCTTTACCTATGTGGTTGCGCGGTCGGATCGTGGCTGCGCGACCGGGTGGTTTCGCGCAGCGCGCCCGCGGGCTGAGATCTGGCCATGACCCTGACCGCCCATTATCGAATGCTCGGGCATTACAACGCCTGGGCCAACGCGCGGCTGTACGACGCCGCGGCGCGGCTCAGCGCCGAGCAATATCGCGCCGATCGCGGCGCGTTCTTCAAATCGGTGCACGGCACGCTCAATCATCTCCTGGCGACCGACCGGATCTGGATGCAGCGCTTCACCGGCGAGGGCGACGCGCCGGACCGGCTGGATGCGATCCTGTTCGGCACGCTCGCCGAACTTCGCCCCGCGCGCGAGGCCGAGGACCGGCGCATCATCGATTTCGTCGACCAGCTGGACGATGCCCGCATTGCCGGCACAATCAGGTACCGCCGCGTCTCGACGCCGGAAGTGTTCGAGCAGCCGCTGGGGCCGGCGCTCGCGCATTGGTTCAACCACCAGACACACCACCGCGGCCAGGTCCACGCGCTACTGACCGGTCTGGCCGGCCACGCGCCGGAACTCGATCTGTTGATCTACCAGCGACTTTCGGCGAAATCCGCCGCCTGACGGTGCGCCCTGCCCGCTCATAGCCGGTGGCTCCGGTGTTTTACGATCTTGTTCAGGGCGCCGGAATGCAGCAAAACTGTGCAGTCGCTGTCACGAATTCCGCCTAATATGTTGAAGAAGCGTGTTTTATTTGTCGTCAGGCGAATTCCACTCCGGCTCAAAACGCGCTACCAGAGGGGGCAGGGAGCAGCGTAGCGTCGGCGGGGTCCGCCCGGCAGCCGTCGTCGCGAGATCGCCATTCGAGGTCTAGATGCTGGAAGCAATACGCAGAGCGGTCTCGTTTCTGCGCCAGAAGCAAATCCTGCACAAGCTGGGGGTTGTGGTCAGCATCACGGTCATCGCCATCGCGTGCTATGTGCTCTACCACATGCTCCGCGGTATCGACTCCAATGAGGTGATCGAGGCCATCAAGTCGACCGAGCCGCGCCAGATCTGGCTGGCGGCGCTGTTTGTCGCGGCGGGCTATTTCACCCTGACATTCTATGACTGGTTCGCGGTTCGTGCCATCGGCCACGGCAACATTCCCTACCGCACCAACGCGCTCGCCGCCTTCACCTCCTATTC
The DNA here is from genome assembly GCF_036924615.1 of Bradyrhizobium sp. AZCC 2289. Classification (NCBI taxonomy): domain Bacteria; kingdom Pseudomonadati; phylum Pseudomonadota; class Alphaproteobacteria; order Hyphomicrobiales; family Nitrobacteraceae; genus Bradyrhizobium; species Bradyrhizobium sp. AZCC 2289. Next base: position 5,200,426 of record NZ_JAZHRY010000001.1, read on the forward strand.
GATCGGGCACAATGTCGGCGCCAGCGTATTCACCGGCGGCGCGGTGCGCTACCGGATCTATTCGGCCTGGGGACTGAACGCGATCGATGTCGCCAAGATATGCTTCCTGGCCGGGCTGACCTTCTGGCTCGGCAATGCCGCAGTATTGGGAATGGGCATCGCCTATCACCCGGAGGCCGCAGCCTCCATCGATCAGCTGCCGGCCTGGCTCAACCGCGTGGTGGCGTTCGCGATCATCGTGGCGCTGGTGGCCTATGTGGTCTGGGTCTGGACCCAGCCCCGCCGGGTCGGCCGCGGGCCATGGACGGTGACGTTGCCGGGCGGCCCGCTGACGCTGCTGCAGATCGCCATCGGCATCGTCGATCTCGGGTTCTGCGCGCTGGCGATGTATGTGCTGGTGCCGGACGAGCCCAATCTCGGCTTTGTCGTCGTCGCTGTGATTTTCGTTTCGGCGACCCTGTTGGGCTTCGCCAGCCATTCGCCCGGCGGGCTCGGGGTGTTCGACGCCGCCATGCTGGTCGGCCTCTGGCAGATGGACCGCGAGGACCTGCTGGCCGGGATGCTTTTGTTCCGCGTGCTCTATTATATTGCGCCGTTCGTCATATCTGTAATCTTGCTGACGTTTCGGGAAGTTATCCTCGGCGCACGACTCAAGCGCCTGCGCCAGTTGACGCCGGGCCCCGACGCCCAGCCGCCACGTGAGGCCGTCTATGTGCGCGAGCGTGGAGACACCGGCGCCTGACAAGCGGTCCAAAGCGTTTTTGCGCGAGGTGGGCCCCGGTTCGCGTGAAGCAAGCGTGTCAGAAATGACGGGAAGTAAGGCTCGATGGCGATAGACGATTCCGCTTCTACTTCCTTCTTTGCGCCGTGGCCGGACCGGCTGCGGCACTCTGCCATTATCCTGCTCGCGGCGGGGCTCGCCCTTGCCGTGCTGGTCGCCTTCGGTGAATTGTCGCTGGTTCGCGCCGCCGCGGTTCTCGTCTGCATCGCCGCCGCCGCGCTGGTGCCATGGCGGCTGCATGATGCGGCCACCTCGCGCGAGGATGTCCGCGGCGTCAATCCGGTCGAGGCCGCCGCGGTCAGCGCGGTCGTGGCAGGCATGCCGGATCCGGCGGTGCTGCTCGACCGCGCCGGCCGCGTCATCCATCTCAATGCAGCCGCTGCCCAACTCGCGCCGGCGCTGCGCCGCAACGAGCTTGCCCAGTTCGCGTTGCGCTCGCCCGAGATCATCACTGCGCTGCGCGAGGCGATCGCGACCACCGAACCGCGTCGCGCGACCTATCTCGACCACGTGCCGGTCGATCGCTGGATGGAATTGATCGTCACGCCGGTGCCGGTGCCCACCCTGTTCGGCGGCACCGAAAAGTGCATGCTGATGACGTTCCACGACCAGACGCCGCTGCGCCGGGTCGAGGAAATGCGCGCCGACTTCGTCGCCAATGCCAGTCACGAATTGCGCACGCCGCTGGCGGCGCTGTCGGGTTTCATCGATACGCTGCAGGGGCCGGCCAAGGACGATGCGCGGGCGCGCGAGCGCTTTCTCGGCATCATGCATACCCAGGCGACGCGAATGGCGCGGCTGATCGACGATCTGCTGTCGCTGTCGCGGGTCGAACTGTCAGCCCATGTCCGTCCCGACACCTCGATCGATATCGTGCCGATCATCCGCCAGGTCGCCGACGGGCTGGAACCGCTGGCGCGCGAGCGTCAGGTCCTAATCGAGATCGATCTGCCGGAGACGCCGGTGACGATCGCGGGCGACCGCGAGGAACTGCTGCGGCTGTTCGAGAACCTGATCGAGAACGCGCTCAAATATGGCGCGTCCGGCGGCAAGGTGATCGTCTCCCTGGTCCAGGCGGCGTCCACCGACGGCACCCCGGAAATTCGCGTGCTGGTGCGCGATTTCGGCCCCGGCATCGCGCCGGAACATCTGCCGCGGCTGACCGAACGCTTCTACCGGGTGGACGTCGGCGACAGCCGTGCCCAGGGTGGAACCGGGCTCGGATTATCGCTGGTGAAACATATTCTTAACCGTCATCGCGGCCGGCTTTTGATCGAAAGCGTGCCCAAAAACGGTGCGACTTTTACCGCCTGTTTTCCCCAGGCAAAACCTCCGACAGTGGCCTAAAGCCAAGCGATTTCAATCGCTTAAGACTGTCATCCAACTGTCATCGAACCTTCGTAAAAGCTCTATCGACCGCTCCTAAACGGACCGGCGTGAGCGCGCTCGGGCGCGGATGGCGCTTCGCTCACCAATGGAGACCAACCATGAATTTCCTCAAGACAATCGTCGCTGTCGGCTTGGTCGCCGCTTCGACGTCGGCATTCGCCGCCGATATCACTGGCGCGGGCGCGACGTTCCCGTTCCCGATCTATTCGAAATGGGCCGACGCCTACAAAAAGGAGACCGGCAACGGTCTGAACTATCAGTCGATCGGCTCCGGCGGCGGCATCAAGCAGATCCAGGCCAAGACCGTGACGTTCGGCGCCACCGACATGCCGCTGAAGGTCGAGCAGCTCGACAAGGATGGCCTCGTTCAGTGGCCGATGGTCATGGGCGCGATCGTCCCCGTGGTCAATCTCGAGGGCGTGAAGCCCGGCGAGATGGTTTTCGACGGCGAAACGCTTGCCAATATCTATCTCGGCAAGATCACCAAATGGAATGATCCGGCGATTGCCAAGCTCAATCCGAAGCTGAAGCTGCCCTCGGACGCCATCACCGTGGTGCGCCGCTCCGATGGTTCGGGAACCACCTTCAACTTCACCGACTATCTCTCGAAGGTGAGCGCGGACTGGAAGACCAAGGTTGGCTCCGGCACTGCGGTTGAATGGCCGACCGGCGTCGGCGCCAAGGGCAACGAAGGCGTGTCCGGCAATATCGGCCAGACCAAGAACTCGATCGGTTATGTCGAGTACGCCTATGCCAAGCAGAACAAGCTGACCTACACCGCGATGGTCAACAAGGCCGGCAAGACCGTGCAGCCGACCGTCGAGGCCTTCCAGGCGGCCGCCTCCAACGCCGACTGGGCGAAGGCTCCCGGCTATTACGTGATCCTCACCGATCAGCCCGGCGAGAAGTCGTGGCCGGTCACCGCCTCGACCTTCATCCTGATGCACAAGGATGCGACCGACAAGGCAGCCTCCCAGGAAGCCATCAAGTTCTTCAAATGGTCGTTCGAGAAGGGCGGCAAGATGGCCGAAGAGCTCGACTACATCCCGATGCCGGAATCGGTCGTCAAGCTGATCGAAAAGACCTGGTCGGCCGACATCAAGAGCTGAGACTGGTCTGCAACGAATCTCGCGCCCCGTCATTCCGGGGCGCGAGTGCAACGAGCGAACCCGGAATCCAGGGATTCCCCGATGCGCAATTGCGCATCTGAGGTCTGGTCCTCCGGGCCGTCTACGATGTGCAATCGCACATCGGAGAATGACGCCGGTAAATCCTGAGTAAAATCGCTTCGGGGCGTGGCGATTTGAGTGGCTTTGAACTAGACAGGGGATTGGCGTGGCGGACATGGCCGTTCAGAGCGACGTAATGGAAGCTGCCGGACCTTACGATCGTGCCAGGGCACTCAGCGCTTTCAAGCTCGGTGACGTCACCTTCTACTGGATCACCCGCGGCTGCGCGATCTCGGTACTGCTCATTCTCGGCGGCATCATTCTTTCGCTGATCGTCGGCGCCTTTCCGGCGATGAGGGAATACGGCTTTGCGTTCCTGTGGACGCAGCGCTGGGCGCCGTCCGCCGATCCGCCGGTGCTCGGCGCGCTCGGCCCGATGTACGGCACGCTGGTCACGTCCGGGATCGCGATGTTGATCGCCATTCCGGTCGGTCTCGGCATTGCGATCTTCCTGACCGAGATCTGTCCGCTGTGGCTGCGCCGTCCGATTGGCCTGGCCATCGAATTGCTCGCCGGCATTCCCTCGATCATCTACGGCATGTGGGGCTTCTTCGTGCTCGGGCCGTTCCTCGCCAACACGTTCCAGCCGTTCATGATCAACATTTTCGACGGCGTCCCGGTGCTCGGTGCGGTCTTCGCGGGTCCCCCGTCCTATCTCAGCCTGTTCAACGCCGCGCTCATTCTCGCGATCATGGTGCTGCCCTTCATCACCTCGATCTCGGTCGACGTCTTCAAGACGGTGCCGCCGGTGCTGAAGGAAGCCGCCTATGGCGTCGGCTGCACCACCTGGGAAGTGGTCCGCAACGTGGTCATTCCCTACACCCGCGTCGGCGTCATCGGCGGCATCATGCTGGCGCTCGGCCGCGCGCTCGGCGAAACCATGGCGGTGACCTTCATCATCGGCAATTCGTTCCGCATCTCGGGCTCGATCTTCGCGCCGGGCACCACGATCTCGGCGGCGATCGCCTCCGAATTCGCCGAAAGCGACGGCCTGCACCAGTCGGGCCTGATCCTGCTCGGGCTGTTGCTGTTCGTCTTGACCTTCTTCGTTCTCGCCGCCGCCCGGCTGATGCTGATGCGGCTGGAAAAGAAGGCGGGGAATTAGGCCATGAACCCGATTTACGCCTCACGCCGCCGCTACGACATCGTCATCCGCGCGCTGTGCGTCGGCGCCGCCTTGTTCGGCGTGACGTGGCTGGCGCTGATATTGTTCACGCTGCTCTACAACGGCCTCGCCGGCATCAATCTCGCCGTGTTCACCCAGGATACGCCGCCGCCAGGATCGACCGACGGCGGCCTGCGCAACGCCATCACAGGCTCGATCATCATGACCGTGATCGGCGTCGGTTTCGGGGCGCCGCTGGGTCTTTTCGCCGGCACCTATCTCGCCGAATACGGCCGGAACGATCGCCTGACCTCGGTGATCCGCTTCATCAATGACATCCTGCTCAGCGCGCCGTCGATCATCATCGGCCTGTTCGTCTACGGCGCCGTCGTGGTGCCGATGGGCGGGTTTTCGGCCTTTGCCGGCTGCCTCGCGCTGGCCGTGATCGTGATCCCCGTCGTGGTGCGCACCACCGAGGACATGCTGGTGCTGGTGCCCAATCCGCTGCGCGAAGCGGCGTCCGCGCTCGGCCTGCCGCGCTCGCTCGTGATCAAGCGCATCGCCTATCGCGCCGCGCGGTCGGGCCTGATCACCGGTGTGCTGCTGGCGACCGCGCGCGTCGCCGGTGAAACCGCGCCGCTGTTGTTCACCGCACTGTCCAACCAGTTCTTCAGCCTCAACCTGACCAAGACGATGGCGAACCTGCCGGTCACCATCAACAATTTCGTGCAAAGCCCCTACGCCTACTGGAAGCAGCTGGCCTGGAGCGGGGCCTTGCTCATCACCTTGACCGTGCTCGCGCTGAACATTGGCGCGCGCATCCTGGGCGCCGAGAGGACCGCAAAATGAACGATCTTTCTGTATCGGTGAGCAGCGCGAGCGGATCCGTTCCCCCGGTGGCGTTGCCGGACGCGCCGGCCAAGGTCACCGCGCGGGGCCTGAATTTTTACTACGGCGAGCACCACGCGCTGAAGAACATCAACCTCGCGCTCGGCACCCACCGCGTCACCGCCTTCATCGGGCCGTCCGGCTGCGGCAAATCGACCCTGCTGCGGATCTTCAACCGGATGTACGATCTCTATCCCGGCCAGCGTGCGACCGGCCAATTGATGCTCGACCAGACCAACATCCTGGACCCCAAGCTCGATCTCAATTTGCTGCGGGCCCGGGTCGGCATGGTGTTCCAGAAGCCGACGCCGTTTCCGATGACGATCTATGAGAACATCGCCTTCGGTATCCGCCTCTACGAGAAGATCTCCAAATCCGAGATGGACGGCCGGGTCGAAAAGGCGTTGCGTGGCGGCGCGCTGTGGAATGAGGTCAAGGACAAGCTGAACGCCTCGGGCCTCTCGCTCTCCGGCGGCCAGCAGCAGCGACTCTGCATCGCCCGCACCGTGGCGGTGCGGCCCGAGGTGATCCTGTTCGACGAGCCCTGCTCGGCGCTGGACCCGATCTCGACCGCCAAGGTGGAGGAATTGATCCAGGAACTGGCGGAGGACTACACCATCGCCATCGTTACCCATAATATGCAGCAGGCGGCGCGCGTCTCGGACAAGACCGCCTTCATGTATCTTGGTGAGTTGATCGAGTTCGACGACACCAACAAGATTTTCACCTCGCCGAGCGATCGACGCACCCAGGACTACATCACCGGCCGGTTCGGTTGAGGAGATAACACATGGCTTCTGAACATACCGCCAAGGCGTTCGACAGCGATCTGCAGGAATTGACCCGGCTAGTCGCCGAGATGGGCGGCCTCACCGAACGCATGATCACCGAATCCGTCGATGCGCTGGTGCGCCGCGATATAGCACTCGGCAAGCGCGTGGTCGCCGCCGATGCCGAAATCGACAATCTGCAGCACATGATCGAGGAGCGCGCGGTGCTGACGATCGCGCGGCGCCAGCCGATGGCGATTGATCTCCGCGAAATCGTCGGCGCGATGCGGGTGGCCACCGATCTGGAGCGGATCGGCGACCTCGCCAAGAACATGGGCAAGCGGGTCGCGGCGCTGGAGAACGATTTTCATCCGCTGAAACTGATCCGCGGCCTCGAGCACATGACCGACCTGGTGCAGTCGCAGGTCAAGTCGGTGCTCGATGCCTATGCGGCGCACGACCTGCCGGCGGCGATGGCGGTGTGGAAGGGCGACGAGGAAGTCGACGCCATCTGCACCTCGCTGTTCCGCGAACTCCTGACCTACATGATGGAAGATCCGCGCAACATCTCGTTCTGTATCCACCTGATGTTCTGCGCCAAGAACATCGAACGGATCGGCGACCACGCCACCAATATCGCCGAAACCGTGTTCTACATGATCGAGGGCCAGCAGATCATGGACAAGCGGCCGAAGGGCGACATGACGACGTTCGCCACGACGGTACCCGGAAACTAGAGACGTAGCGTTTCGCGTGAAGAAAACGCGGCAAAATAAGACGAAGAGAGGCTTACACTGATGAGCGCCCGCATTCTGGTGGTCGAAGACGAGGAAGCGCTGACGACGCTGCTGCGCTACAACCTCGATGCCGAAGGCTACGATGTCGAAACCGTCGGCCGTGGTGACGACGCCGACACACGGCTGAAGGAGCGCGTTCCCGATCTGATCGTGCTCGACTGGATGCTGCCGGGACTGTCCGGCATCGAGCTGTGCCGCCGCCTGCGCGCGCGGCCCGAGACCAAGCAGCTGCCGATCATCATGCTGACCGCGCGCGGCGAGGAAAGCGAGCGGGTGCGGGGGTTGGCGACCGGCGCCGACGATTACATCGTAAAACCCTTTTCGGTGCCGGAACTGCTGGCGCGAGTGAAAGGCCTGTTGCGCCGGGCGAGCCCGGAGCGGCTCGCCACCGTGCTGACCTATGGCGACATCGAACTCGATCGCGAGAAGCGCCGGGTCGCGCGCTCGGGCCGTCCGATCGATCTCGGCCCGACCGAGTATCGCCTGCTGGAGTTCTTCCTCGAGCATCCCGGCCGTGTCTTCAGCCGCGAGCAGCTGCTCGACAGCGTCTGGGGCCGCGACATCTATATCGACGAGCGCACCGTCGACGTGCATATCGGCCGCCTGCGCAAACTGCTCAACCCCGGCCGCGAGCAGGACCCGATCCGCACCGTCCGCGGCGCCGGCTACGCGCTGGACGATCGCTTTGCCAAGGTGGAGTGAAAACACTCCACTGTCGTCCCCGCGATGGCGGGGACCCATAACCACGAATCTTGATTGTTGAAATGCGCTGGGGCTCCAGCAAGTCGTAACCACTCACATCGGTGGTTATGGGTCCCCGCCTTCGCGGGGACGACACCGGAGAGTGCGCAGCCTTACCTGGTCGGCTTCGGCGCCGGGCGGCGGCGATCGGAAGCCGGCTGATAGGCGACGCGCGAGTGGTGCGCGCAATAGGGCAGGCTGGCGAGCGCCTTGCCGCCGCAGAAGAAGAAGTCGTTGCTCGAGGGATCGCCGATCGGCCAGTGGCAGGTGGCCTCGTTGAGCTCGAGCAGCGACAGCCGCTGGCTCATCGGCACCACATTGTCGTAGGCGACCGGATCGGGCTCCATCTCCACGTCAAAGGCATGGGCCAGCGCGGTGTTGCCGCGCGACACCGGCCGCGAAACCCGCATCATCTGCTGGGCTGGGCGGGCCTTGCGCTGCCGCGGGGCGGCCGAGGAGGGGCTCTTGGCGCGGCCGGAAAGCCCCAGCCGGTGCACTTTGCCGATCACCGCATTTCGCGTCACATTTCCGAGTTCCGCGGCGATCTGGCTGGCCGAAAGGCCGGACTCCCAGAGTTTTTTCAGTTGCTCGACGCGATCGTCGGACCAGGTCAATACTGTCATCGCATTCTTCCCTTCGCGTCGCGCCGGCCAACCTGGGGCAGCGCTGGCGATGCCAATCGTCTCAAATATCCCTGCGGGCAGAATCCCTTAGCCCTCGCCGGGCGCAGAAAGCGCGCCCGAACGTTTACGCAGAACACTGGGACTTCAGAGGATCAGATCCGCCGCACGAGATGTCGTACCCGACAGCTCAGACGCTACAATATGGCGTGACTCTGGCGCAAGAGTCCCCGTCGGGGCGTCCACATGTTCCGACATCTAGGCATTGCAATTGGGTTTTTCCACTCCCCCGGAATGTTACGGATTGCTTTCTTCTTGCACTGCAGGAAGGCACGTCTCGTGGCGTGTTGACAGTTACCGCCGCCAGCATAGAATGTTTGCCACGTGCCGCCCGAAAAGGCGGCACGTTTTGTTTTCGGAAGACGGGCTGCTGCCGCGCCCCTGCAGGCATCGTGACTGTCTCATAACCATCAGTGATTGCCATGACCAAGAGCGCCACGTCGCATCTGCTTCCCGTCTTCGCCAGGGTCGATCTTGGCTTCGAGCGCGGCGAAGGCGCGTGGCTGATCGCAACCAATGGCGAGCGCTATCTCGACTTCACCTCCGGCGTCGCGGTGAACGCGCTCGGTCATTGCCATCCGTATCTGGTCGCGGCCCTGCAGGAGCAGGCGACGAAACTCTGGCACATGTCGAACCTGTTCAAATCGCCCGACGGCGACAAGCTCGCGGCACGGCTGTGCGAGCAGAGTTTTGCGGATTTCGTATTCTTCTGTAATTCCGGCGCCGAAGCGATGGAATGCGCGATCAAGGTCGCGCGCCGCTATCACGCCGCAAAAGGCCATCCCGAGCGCTACCGCCTCGTCACCTTCGAGGGCGCGTTCCACGGCCGTACGCTCGGCACGCTGGCTGCGACCGGCTCGGCCAAATATCTCGAAGGCTTTGGTCCGCCGCTGGACGGTTTCGACCAGGTCCCGCACGGCGATCTCGAAGCCGTGAAAAAGGCGATCGGCCCAAACACCGCCGGCATCCTGATCGAGCCGGTGCAGGGCGAGGGCGGTGTGCGCACCGCGCCGCACGCGTTCTTCAAGGCGCTGCGTCAGCTCTGCGACGACAAGGGCCTGCTTTTGGTATTCGACGAGGTGCAGACCGGCATGGGCCGCACCGGCGATCTCTTTGCCTATAAGCGCCTCGGCGTCACGCCGGATGTGATGTCGCTGGCGAAGGCGCTCGGCGGCGGTTTTCCGATCGGCGCGTGCCTTGCGACTGCGGAAGCCGCGTCCGGCATGACGCCGGGCTCGCACGGCTCGACCTTCGGCGGCAACCCGCTGGCGGTCGCGGCCGCCAACGCGGTGCTCGACGTGATGCTGAAGCCCGGCTTCTTCGACCATGTGCAGAAGATGTCGCTGCTGTTGAAACAGAAGCTGGCCTCGGTGGTCGATCGCTATCCCCAAGTGCTGTCGGAAGTGCGCGGCGAAGGCCTTTTGGTCGGCGTCAAGGCCGTGGTGCCGTCGGGCGATCTCGTCAATGCGTTGCGCGACCAGAAGCTGCTGACCGTCGGCGCCGGCGACAATGTGGTGCGCTTCCTGGCGCCCCTGATCGTCTCCGAGTCCGAGATCGCGGAATCCGTCGCCAGCCTCGAGCGCGCCTGCATGGCGCTATCCGGCGGCCAGTTGAAGAAGGCGGCGGGGTGATGAGCAAGGCCGTCCGTCACTTCCTCGATATCAACGAGCTGCCGCTCAAGGAGTTGCAGAACATGCTGGCCGCCAGCGCCGCCATGAAGGCGAAGCTGAAAGCGCATGAGAAGCCCAACAAGCCGCTCGAAGGCAAGACGCTGGCGATGATCTTCGAACGGCCCTCGACACGGACGCGGGTGTCGTTCGACGTCGGCATGCGCCAGCTCGGCGGCGAGTCCATCATGCTGACCGGCACCGAAATGCAGCTCGGCCGCGGCGAGACCATCGCCGATACCGCGCGCGTGCTGTCGCGTTATGTCGATGCGATCATGATCCGCATCCTCAATCACGACGCGCTGCTGGAGCTCGCCGCGCACGCCACCGTGCCCGTGATCAACGGGCTGACGCGGCGCTCGCATCCCTGCCAGGTGATGGCGGACCTGATGACCTTCGAGGAGCATCGCGGGCCGATCAAGGGCCGCACCGTGGCCTGGACCGGCGACGACAACAACGTGCTGGCGTCATGGGCGCATGCGGCCGAGCGCTTCAAGTTCAATCTGAACGTCGCCACCCCGCCGCAGCTCGCGCCGAACAAGGCGATGAAGGACTGGATCAAGGCAACGCAAGCCTCGATCGTGCTCGGCAACGATCCGGAAGCCGCCGTGCGCGGCGCCGATTGCGTCGTCACCGACACCTGGGTGTCGATGGGCGACAAGGACGGCGAGCACCGCCACAATGTGCTGAAACCCTATCAGGTGAATGCAAAGCTGATGTCGCTGGCCAATAAGGACGCGCTGTTCATGCACTGCCTGCCCGCCCATCGCGGCGAGGAGGTCACCGACGAGGTGATCGACGGCCCGCAGTCGGTCGTGTTCGACGAGGCCGAAAACCGCCTGCATGCGCAAAAGGGCATTCTGGCCTGGTGCTTTGACGCGGTGGCGTAGCGGCGTTCGGACCGGATCTTGCAACGTCGTCGTCCCGGCGAACGCCGGGACCCATACCGCGTGATCTCACGTTCTCGCGATGTGGCAGACGCCCTTCGTAACGACAACCGCCGGTGGTTATGGGTCCCGGCGTTCGCCGGGACGACGGTAACCCCCTTTCGATTTCCGTCTTCCGACCCCAGATAAAGCGCCATGGATTCACAATCAGACACCAAAATCACGGCCGAGGCGCCCATTCGGGCGCCTTCGTCGGTTCCCGTCGACGACGCGGTGCTGCCCTTCGAGGTCGATGCGCTCGATCTGCGTGGACGGCTGACCCGGCTTGGCCCCGCGCTCGACGACATCCTGACCAAGCACGATTATCCGCCGGCCGTTTGCAAGCTGCTCGGGGAAGCGATCGTGCTGACGACCTTGCTCGGCTCGTCGCTGAAATTCGACGGCCGCTTCATCCTGCAGACGCAGACCGATGGGCCGGTGTCGTTTTTGATCGTGGATTTCCAGGCCCCGGATCGCCTGCGCGCCTATGCGCGCTACGACGCCACGCGGCTGAAGGAGGGGCTTAGTTCCGGCCAGCTGCTCGGCAAGGGCCATCTTGCCATGACCATCGATCAGGGTCCGGACATGAGCCGCTATCAGGGGCTGGTGGCGCTCGACGGCGACAGCCTCGAGGACGCCGCGCATGAATATTTTCTGCGCTCGGAACAGATTCCGACCAGGGTGCGCCTTGCGGTCGGCGAGGAATGGCGCGGCGGCGGCGACGGCCCGAAGCACCGCTGGCGCGCCGGCGGCATTTTGCTGCAATTTTTGCCGAAGGCGCCGGAGCGCGCGCGGCAGGCCGATCTGCATCCCGGCAACGCCCCGGAAGGCGCGGCCACGCATGAGGTCAAGGAAGATGACGCCTGGGTCGAGGGCCAGTCGCTGATCGCAACCGTCGAGGACGTCGAGCTGATCGATCCCGATCTGTCGGGCGAGCGCTTGCTGTATCGCCTGTTCCACGAACGCGGCGTCCGCGTCTTCGCGCCTCTGCCGTTACGCGCGCAATGCTCCTGCTCGCGCGACGCGGTGTCGTCGATGCTGAAAAGTTTTGCCCCACAGGACCGCGCCGACATGGTCAAGGACGGCAAGGTGGTGGTGACCTGCGAGTTCTGCAGTTCGGTGTATCAGTTCACGCCGCATGAGGCGGGGGTGGAGTAGGGCGGCATAGGCGACGTTACGTCGCTCGCAGGGCAAGCGGCTGGTCGCCAAGCAACGCCTTGACGATGACGTTGCGGGCGTTGCCGGCGTCGAGTGAGTGCTTTGCGATCAGATCGCTGCATTCCGCGACGATCTGATCGGCATCCTGCATGATCTTGAGCTGCTTGTAGCGATCATGCCGATGCAACCCCATGCTCTCGCCGACCACTTCAAGGATGTTGATGATACGGAACGGCCAGTCGCGTTCGTGCGCGCACAGCTCGCGATGATCGGAATGATAGACCGCAACCAGTGCATCGACGCCCGCATCGCGCGCCGCCTGGAGTTCGTTAAGCTGCAGCTCGCGTTTGAACGCGGGCAATACGCCGACATTGACGCTCTGCAGGCCGACCGCCGGCTGCTTCAGGTCAACGAGCTCAACGCCGGGGATGGCCTTCAGGATTTCAGCGGCGGCTTCCATGACGCCGGCCACGCCGGGATGCCGGTGTAACGCAACCCGCATTTCGACCCGCCGCTGCAAATGCGGCTTCAACTCGTCGAGCCGGCCGTCGAGGAATCGCATGAACGGCGTCATCTCGAACGGCCGCGAGCCGCGCTGTCGTTCGATCGTCGGCAGCGTCGTTTCCGTGAACTGAACGTAACAGCTCGGACACCAGGAGATCACCTGACCGGACCTGGAGTGCGACAACTTCTCGATGGTATTCGAGCCCATGCGCCCGGACATTTCGACGTCGCCGGCGCGCAGCTGCGCGATGCCGCAACAATGGCTGGGTCCGCCCATCACCTGGTAGGTGATGCCGAGCGCATCTCCATGATATCGAGGGCAAGCAGCGCGATGTGCGGCGTCTTGAGCACATTGCAGCCGGTGTAAAACACGAAATCCGGCGCCTCGGCGGGCGTCGATACCGACGCCGACTTCTGACCCAGCCGCTCCAGTACCGCCGCATCGAGCTGCAAACGCGAGAGCATCGTCACATCGCGGCTGACATCACGATATCTCTCCACCCCGTGTCGGCGCCGTTCAGGAAGTTCGTTGTCGGCCCTGGCGATGCCGAGACGCGCCATCGCCAGCAGGAACCGCGGGTTGACGCCGTAGTCGCACGCCTTGATGCATTCCCCGCTCAGCATGCAGGACGCCGCCCATTTGCGTGACGCCTCGGGACCGTCGCCGGTACGCACAAGGTCGAGTATGCCGCCGATGATGTCCACGGGTGGCGTGTCCGCGATACCGGCGGGCTTCACGCTTGGACAGACCTCGACGCACTTGCCGCATCGTGTGCAGGCGTCGAGCATGTCCTCGACGCGTTCGCCCAGCGCCGTCTCGAAAGGAATATCGTTCATCGGCGACCAGCTCTCAGTCGGCGGACGGATAAGCTATACACGGCTCGTAATGACCCTCGGAATTTAACACGCTTTTTGCCCGGCGATCCGAACGAAAATCGCGCGGGGGCGCTTGACAGATTAAAATCCTGCACCTTCGTCATGCCCGGGCTTGACCCGGGCATCCATCACTTTCGCAAGACTCTTACGAAGAAAGATGGATCACCGGGTCAAGCCCGGTGATGACGCGCGCAAGCCTTCGTCAATTCAACACCCGCTTGCCGTCCGGACTATCCAGCGAAAACGTCGGCACGTCGATCTCAAACCGTTCGCCGCTTTCGCTGACCATTTGGTAGCGGCCGGCCATGAAGCCCGAGGCGGTCGGGAGCGGCACGCCGCTCGTGTATTCGAAGCGCTCGCCGGGTGCCAGCACCGGCTGCTCGCCGACCACGCCCTCGCCGCGGACTTCCTGCTTGCGGCCGGTGGCGTCGGTGATGATCCAGTGCCGGGTCCGCAACTGCACCGTCTCCGTGCCGGAATTGGTGATGACGATGGTGTAGGACCAGAAATACTGCCCCCGATCGATCGACGAGCGTTCCGGCAGGAAGTTCGGCTCGACGGTGACTTCGATCTGGCGGGTGACGGCGCGGTACATGCGGGCGATCTTCTTTAATCCTGGGCCCTATCATAGCGAAAGAATCGGATGGAACCAATCGCCGCAGCGGCCTGCAAAACCCCGCGCCGGCGTCATTTTCCATCGCGCTTTCAACATAGTTCCATCCTAAAGCGCACCCCCGCGCGACAATCCCGTATCTTGTTTGCAAGTTGCGGGCCGATATTATCTTTCCAGACGTGTGCTGGCGAAAATCCGCCTGTCCAAAACGGTACCTGATGACGTCGATTGCCGATCAAATTGCCGGACCGCCGGTCGCGGACGCAGCCGCGCTCGCGAAGGACGATGCGGTTGCGGCTGCCGCGCCGGCGATTACGCTGCCCGTGGCCGGCGAGCGCGAATTGAGGCTCGATCTGTTTCGCGGGCTCGCGCTGTGGCTGATCTTCATTGACCATCTGCCGCCCAATATCCTGACCTGGTTCACGATCCGCAATTACGGATTTTCCGACGCCACCGAAATCTTCATCTTCATCTCCGGCTACACCGCCGCCTTCGTCTATGGCCGCGCGATGCTGCAGGCGGGCTTTGTGGTGGCGACCGCGCGGATTCTGCGGCGGGTCTGGCAGATCTATGTCGCGCATGTGTTTCTGTTCACGATCTTCCTCGCGGAGATTTCCTACGTCGCCACCTCTTTCGAGAATCCGCTCTACACCGAAGAGATGGGCATCATGGATTTTCTCAAGCAGCCGGATGTCACTATCGTCCAGGCGTTGCTGCTGAGATTCCGCCCCGTCAACATGGACGTGCTGCCGCTCTACATCGTGCTGATGCTGTTCCTGCCGCTGATCCTGTGGCTGATGAAGTGGAAAGCCGACGTCACGCTGGCGCTCTCGGCCGGGCTCTATGCGCTGACCTGGCATTACGATCTCTATCTGACGGCCTATCCGAACGGTGTTTGGTTCTTCAATCCGTTCGCCTGGCAGTTGCTGTTCGTGTTCGGCGCCTGGTGCGCGATGGGCGGGGCGCGGCGGATGTCGCGGATCCTGTCGTCGCCGGTCACGATGTGGATTTCGATCGTCTATCTGGTCGCCGCGCTCTACGTCACGCTGACCTGGCACGTGCCGCAACTCGGTCATATGCTGCCACACCGCGTCGAAGAGTGGATGTATCCGATCGACAAGACCGATCTCGACGTGCTGCGCTTTGCGCATTTCCTGGCGCTGGCGCTCATCACCGCACGCTTCCTCCCCAAGGAATGGTCAGGACTAAAGTCGCCCTGGCTGCGACCATTGATCCTGTGCGGCCAGCACTCGCTTGAGATATTCTGCCTCGGCGTATTCCTGGCGTTCGCGGGGCATTTCGTCCTCGCCGAAGTTTCCGGTGGTGCTGCATTGCACGCCCTGGTGAGCATCTGCGGAATCCTCATTATGAGCGGAATGGCGTGGCTGATTTCATGGTACAAACACTCCGCCGACAAGGGTGCGTCGAAAACAAAAGGCACCGGCGGCAACGCCGATATGGCGGGAGGGGGCGCATGAGGTCCGATTTCGGGGCCCTGCTAGGCCTGATGCTGCTCGCCGGTTGTTTGACCGCGGGATCGGCGCGTGCCGAGGATGCTCCTCCGAACTGCGAGGTCCCGGCCTATCTGCTATCGAGCGAAAGCTCGCTTCCGAAAGTCGCCGAAGCCGTTAAAAGCGGCAAGCCGCTGAACATCCTGGTGATCGGCAGCCGCTCGTCCAGCATCGCTTCGTCGGAGGCCAGCGCCTACCCCGCCAGGTTGCAGGCGATGCTGAAGGAAAAGCTGCCATCGGTCCCGATCAGCCTGTCCGTTGAACTACAGACCGCGAAAACCGCCGAGGAAGCGGCCGCCACGCTCGTTAAGCTTGTGGAGGCAAAAAATCCTACTTTGGTCATCTGGCAGACCGGAACCGTCGATGCTATGCGATCCATCGATCCTGACGACTTTCGGAGTGCGCTCAACGAAGGGGTTGTTGCGTTGCAAAACGCGGGAACGGATGTGGTTTTGATCAATCTGCAATACAGCCCGCGCACGGAGACGATGATTTCCGCGCCGCCATACCTAGATAGTATGCGCGTGGTGGCGCAGCAGCACGACATTCCCTTGTTCGACCGCTTCGCCATGATGCACCACTGGAACGATTCCGGAGATTTCGACCTGTTTAGCACCTCGCATGGCACTGATCTCGCCAAACGCGTTCACGATTGCCTTGGCCGTGCGCTGTCGACATTTGTAATCGATGCGGCCCATCTCAATCCGGCGCAGCAGAATTGAGGAACCAGCGTTAATGAGTTCTCACTACCCTTTTTACCGAAATGCATCGCTGACCGTAGCCGCCGTCGCGGCCTTGCTGGCGCTGGTGCCGGCATCGCTGCCGTGTGCCCATGGGCAGATTGCCCAGCAGGCCGCGCTTTCCGACGCCGCCAAATCGGACGCCGCCAAACCCGAGGCAGCCAAGTCTGAGGCCGCCAAAACGGCTCCGCCACAGACAACCACCGCCGCGACCGGCGGCAATGTGGCCGCCACCAATCAGGCCAATCCTGCAACGCAAACACCCGCGCAACAAAAGAGCCTCACCGGCAGAGCGATCGACAAGGTGAAGGCGGTCGCAAAGTCGGCCGGCGACATTTTCAGCCGCGTTCCCTGCCTGCCGCCGAAGGGCGGCGCCAAGTCGATGGGCTCGCTGCCGCATGTCGCGGCCAAGCTCGCTGCCGGCCGGCCGGTGGTGATCGTTGCGTTCGGCTCGTCGTCGACCCAAGGCTACGGCTCGACGTCGCCGGAGTTCACCTATCCGAACCGTCTTGCGGCGCAACTGCGCCAGAAATATCCGAGCGCCGACATCACCGTGATCAATCGCGGCCATGGCGGTGATGACGCACCGGAGATGATGAAGCGACTGCAGAGCGAAGTCATCGACATGCATCCGGATCTGGTGATCTGGCAGGTCGGCACTAACGCGGTGTTGCGCAACCTCGATCCGGCCGAGACCGCCAAGACGGTGGAGGAGGGCATCGCGCGCATTCAGGCGGCGGGCGCGGATCTCGTGCTGGTCGATCCGCAGTACTCGCCGGCCGTCACCGCCAAGCCGGAAAGCGCCGGCAAGATGGTGAAGCTGCTCGGCAAGGTCGCCGAGCTGCGCCACGTCGGCATCTTCCCGCGCTTCGAGGTGATGCGCGACTGGCATGAGAAGCAGGCGATCCCGATCGAAGGTTTCGTGATCGCCGACGGCCTGCACATGAACGACTGGGGCTACGCCTGCTTCGCGCAATTGCTCGGCGACGACATCATCAAGTCGGTCGGCCAGATCAAGCTCGGCGTCAACGTGCCGTCGGACGTGCGGACCTATCGGCCGATGTAGTTACCGTCGTCCCGGCCTTGAGCCGGGACCCATACGCCGCAGCCGTGCTGATAAAAGGCAGTGGTCAACGACCATCCCCCGACAACAACGCCCGGTGGTTATGGGCCCCGGCGTGCGCCGGGACGACGAGGGTGTTAGGTTCGCCCCTCACGCCTTCTCCAGCGCCGCGGCAAAATCCTCGATCAGATCATCCGCATGCTCGAGCCCGGCGGAGAAACGAATAAAGCCCTCGCTGATGCCGAGTTCGGCGCGGGCCTCCGGCGCCAGCCGCTGATGCGTGGTGGTCGCCGGATGCGTCACCAGACTCTTCGCGTCGCCGAGATTGTTGGAGATCTTCGTAAGCTTCAACGCATTGAGGACGCGGAAGGCGGCCGGCTTGCCGCCCTTCACCTCGAAGCCGACCAGTGTGGAGCCGCCGCGCAACTGCTTCTTCACCAGCGCGGCCTGCGGATGGTCGGCGCGGCCGGGATAGATCAATCGCGAGATCTTCGGATGGTTTGCGAGCACCTCAGCGACACGGCCTGCGGTGTCGGTCTGCGCGCGCACCCGCACGCCGAGCGTCTCAAGCCCCTTGAGCAAGACCCAGGCGTTGAACGGCGAGAGCGACGGCCCGGTCTGGCGCATGAAATTGTGAACGTGCTCGGCGATGAAGGCTTCGGACGAGAGAATGATGCCGCCCAGGCAGCGGCCCTGGCCATCAATATGCTTGGTCGCTGAATACACCACGACGTCGGCGCCGAGCGAAAGCGGGCTCTGCCAGATCGGCGTGGCAAAGACGTTATCGACGACCAGCCGTGCACCGCCTCGGTGCGCGATTTCGGCAATCCCCGGAATATCGAGCACATCGAGCGTCGGATTGGTCGGGCTCTCCAAAAAGAAGGTCTTGGTGTTCGGCCGCAGTGCGCGCTGCCACTGGTCGAGATCGAGACCGTCGACCAGCGTCGTTTCGATACCGTAGCGCGGCAAGAGGTCCTGCACCACGTAAAGGCACGAGCCGAACAGGGCTTTCGAGGCGACAACGTGATCGCCGGCCCTGAGCGGTGCGAGGATCGCGGTCGTCACCGCGGCCATGCCGGTGGCGGCGGAGCGAGCCGCTTCCGCGCCCTCGAGCTCGATCATCCGGCGCTCGAACATCGCAATCGTCGGATTGGAATAGCGCGAATAGATAAAGCCGGGATCCTCGCCCTTGAAGCGCGCCTCGCACTGCTCTGCGCTGTCGTAGACGTAGCCTTGGGTGAGGAACAGCGCTTCGGACGTCTCGCCGAATTGCGAGCGCAGCGTGCCGCCATGGACGAGGCGGGTTTCGGGGCGATAGCGGGTAGTCGCTTTAGTCTCAGACATGTGACCTCCGTCGTGACCATCAAAAATGGTCACAAAAAACCGGCCTGGAAAAATTTCCACAGGCCGGGATCACACGTGTCCCCGGCCTGTTTAGCGATTTATTTAACGTGGCTGCAAGCCGGCCGGCTCAAATCACCACGGGATAAGTCATGCTGATATTCGCTTGCGCCCTTTCAGTCAAGGCGGCCATCGTTTAACCCGTAAAAGCCCTTAAATTCAGGGTTTGGGGGCCATTTGGGTCCTCGGTATAAGTTTTCCCTGGGAAACACGCCGTGTCGTTCACGCTGCCGCCCGATGCCAACGGAATCCTGCCCGACCGCATGATCGCGGCGATGGCGGATGCGGGCCTGATCCTGCCGGCCTATCCTTTTGTCGAGAGCCAGATCCAGCCGGCGAGCCTCGATCTGCGCCTCGGCGATATCGCCTACCGGGTGCGGGCGAGCTTTCTCCCGGGGCCGGGCGCAACGGTGGCCGAGCGCATCGACGAATTGAAGCTGCATGAAATAGATCTCTCGGACGGTGCGGTGCTCGAGACCAATTGCGTCTACATTGTGCCATTGCTGGAAAGCCTGGCGCTGCCGCCGCAGATCGTCGCCGCCGCCAATCCCAAGAGTTCGACCGGGCGGCTCGACGTGTTTACCCGCGTGATCGCCGACGGCACCCGCCGCTTCGACATGATCGGCGCCGGCTATCACGGACCGCTTTACGCCGAGATCAGCCCGAAGACGTTCCCGGTGCTGCTGCGCGAGGGATCGCGGCTGAGCCAGGTCCGCTTCCGCACTGGCGACGCCATCCTCAATGCCGACGAACTCGACGCGCTGCATGACGCCGAGCGGCTGGTCGATATCGATGACGCCGATCTTGCCAACGGGGTCGCGCTGTCGGTCGATCTGAGCGGCGAGAACGCCAGCGGTTTCGTCGGCTACCGCGCCAAGCGCCACACCGGCGTCGTCGATATCGATCGCCGCAGCGGCTATGCGGTCGGTGAATTCTGGGAGCCGATCGCGGCGCGGCCCGACGGCACCCTGATCCTCGATCCCGGCGAGTTCTACATCCTGGCGTCGAAGGAAGCCGTGCAGGTGCCGCCGGATTACGCCGCCGAGATGGTGCCGTTCGATCCCCTGGTCGGCGAATTCCGCGTGCACTACGCCGGCTTCTTCGATCCCGGCTTCGGCTATGTCGGCGCCGGCGGGCAGGGCTCGCGCGCGGTTTTGGAAGTGCGCTCGCGCGAGGTGCCGTTCATCCTCGAACACGGCCAGATCGTCGGCCGCCTGGTCTACGAGAAAATGCTGGCGCGGCCCGACGCGATGTACGGCCAGCGCATCGGCTCGAACTACCAGGCGCAAGGCCTGAAGCTCTCCAAGCATTTCAAGGTCTAGCCGTCATTGCGAGGAGCGTTAGCGACGAAGCAATCCATACCGCACACGCGGCGTCATGGATTGCTTCGCTGGCGCCCGCAATGACGGTTGATATATGCTCGCAACCAACAAGAACATCGGGACGGGAGCGAGCATGACCGGAGAGCAGGAAGCGCGCGAGGCGCAATGGCTGAAATGGCGCAGCGTCGCCGATCTCTACCATGCTTTTTTCACCGGGCTCATTCTCACCGTCGTGAGCCGTCGCGGCACCGCCGACGCCGCCGAATTCGTATTCCGCGTGTTTCGCCGCCAGCAGCAGAAGCGTTTTCTGCCTGGGCTGCAGAAACTCGGCCTCGATCATCTGCCGCCCGCGGTCGCGGCGGCGCAGTATCATTATCTCTCCAACTGGATCGGCGGCGTCCATGTCGAATATATGTACGAGACCGACCGCAAGGCCTGGATCCGCTATCCGCCGCCGCGCTGGATCTGGCGCGGCACCGCGATCTGCGGCGTGCCCGGCGAGGTCTCGCGCGCGATGCTGCGGGGATGGCACGCCAATAATGGCGTGGCGCTGGGCGACCTGCGCCTCGGCTTCGTCTGCACCAAGCAGAGCGTCGACGGCCAGGACGGGCTCGAAGGCTATTACTGTGAATATGACCATCCGCTGGAGCTCGATCAGCGCCTGGTGTTCGCGCGGCATCTCGAAGCCCCCTTGTTCGATCCCGCCACCGCACCCGCCTTGCCGGTCGCGAGCTGGCCAAAGCCACGGCTGGAAAAAGCCTATCGCAACTACGCGATGGAATATGTACGGACCGCCGCACCCGTGATGGTGCAGGTGTTCGGTCCGGAGGACGCTGGATATTTGCTGCACCTGACGGGCAAGCTGATCGGCATGCAGTATTTCGACGAAATCGCGCGCGCCTTCGCGGCGAACCGCGGCACGGCAAAAGACTTTGTCGCATTCCTGCGCGTCCTGTTCGAGGCGCACGACGATGTTGCCGAGATCAGCTTATCCGGTGGAGCGTTCGAAGTCAGTCAGCAGACCTGGAAGCTGATGGCCGATGTGCCCGATTATCATCCGGCCTGCGCCAAGGTACTGGAGGGGTTGTTTGAAGGCCTTGCGGCCGGCTGCGGCCGCCATATTCCGGTGCATTTGAAGCCGGCGCAGGGCGGCAAACCGCCCTTTATCTGGTCGATCGGCTAAAGCGAGCGCTCGCCTGCAATCGCGCAGGCCCGCATTGCGCCCCGCGCACGTGGAATCGGCCCCGGTCATGGTAGGGAACACCGTGCCGCAGCAATCAGACTGCGGAAAAATTTATGATTGGCGCATGACCTTGTCGCCAAACCGCTCACACTTTGGCGGGTCATGCGCCTGGGAGCCGAGATGCCGGATATTGCGGTTGCCGAAATACCCGTAGACGAGGAGGAACGTCCGCTTCCGCCGCCGCAGCCGCCTGTGCGGAATGCGCTGCTCGATCGCCCGATCCTGCGCACGCTGTTGTGGCTCGCCTGGCCGAATGTGATCGCGCTCTCCGCGAGCACCTGCGTGGTGATCGCGGAGACGTCCTATATCGGCCGGCTGGGCGTGGAATCGCTGGCTGCGATGGCGCTGGTGTTTCCCTGCGTGATCCTGACCATGACGATGTCCGGCGGCGCCATGGGCGGCGGCGTCGCTTCCGCGATCGCGCGCGCGCTCGGCGCCGGCGACCGGGAGCGCGCCTCGACGCTGGCCGCACACACGCTGCTGATCGGCGTCTGCTTCGGACTGACCTTCATGCTGGGCATGCTGATCTTCGGGCCGCGATTGCTCGAACTGCTCGGCGGTCGAGGCAACGTGCTGGCGCAGGCGATTGCCTATGTGCAGATTTTCTTCGGCGGCGCCGTCGCGCCATGGCTGATGAACACGATGGCCGGAATTTTGCGCGGCACCGGCAACATGAAACTGCCGTCGCTGATGATGCTTTCTTCGGCGGTCTGCCAGATCATTCTCGGCGGCACGCTCGGCCTCGGCCTCGGGCCGATCCCGCAATTCGGCATGCGCGGCGTCGCCGCGGGCTCGCTGACGGCCTATATCATCAGTATATCGATCATGTCCTGGTATCTGTTTTCCGGCCGGGCCCGCGTCGTCCCCAAGCTCTGGGGATTGCGGATTCAATGGGTGATGTTGTTCGATATCCTCAAAGTCGGCGCGATTTCCTGCTTTTCGCCGCTGCAGTCGGTGCTGACCATCAGCATCTTCACCCACATGCTGGCCGGCTTCGGCACCGCGATTCTGGCCGGCTACGGCATCGGCGCGCGGCTCGAATTCCTGCTGACGTCGGTGTCGTTCGCGGTCGGCATTGCCTCGGTGCCGATGATCGGCATGGCAATCGGCGCGGAACGGATCGCGCGGGCGCGGAAGATCGCCTGGACCGCGGGCCTGGTTTCGTTCATCGCGGTCGGGGCGATCGCGACCTTCATCGCCATCTTCCCGGATCTCTGGGTCAACCTCTTCACCCGTGACGCGGGCGTGCGCGCCGCCAGCCACCAATATCTGTCGACGGCAGCCCCCATGTACGCCTTCATTGGACTGGCGTCGTCGATGTATTTCTCATCCCAGGGCGCCGCCAAGGTGGTCGGTCCGGTTCTGGCACAAACCGCGCGGCTATTGTTCATCGGCACCGGCGGCTGGTGGCTGTCGACGCACGATGCGACCGCGCAAAACTTTTTCACGCTCGCCGCGGCATCGATGGTGGTGCTCGGCGCGCTGTCATGCGCGAGCGTGATCCTGACCCGATGGGGACCAAAGCCCGGTCCCGTTCCGGCAGCTCGTCCGGTGTTGTCGCAAGCGCGTTAGCGCCGCCGGTGACGCCGGTGGCCGCCGCCGAAATTGGCCATCCGCATCAATTGCGGGATCATGCCCATCAGCTCGCCGCCGCCTCCGCCGCCGAGCATGCCCATGATGTCGCCGCCGCCCATGGCGCCCATGCCCATGCCGCCGCCGCCAAACCCGCCGGGGATCATTCCGCCCGAGCCGCCGGGCATTCCGCCGCCGCCCATCATGCCGCCGAGACCGCCGCCGCCACCACCTTCCATCATGCTGCCCATCATCGGCCCGATGGTCTGCATCATCATGCCAAAGCGGCGCTTGCCCATTTTCGCCTTCATCATTTCCAGCATCGGCGCCATCTGCGTCATCATATCTTCGCCGCTGCCACCGCCGCCAAAACCTGCGAATTGGGCCTTCGCCGGCATCGATGTCAGGGTGAACAGCAGCAATAGCGTGGCCGCCTGGCACACCACCTTGTCAGCTCCAGTCATGGCAAAACTCCCCGTGCGCGGAGCCGCGGCGCGGCGCCATCCGGACGCACGCGGCGAGGCTAGGAGAGGGGGAGCGCCCAATCTGTGAGAAAGATCACGTTCGCTATGCCGCGGCGCGTCCCAGTGCCTTCTGCATCGCCAACGCGGCCTGATCCATCTGCGCGTTCATGTAAGGGCCAATTTCGTGCGGCAGCACGTCGACGGTCCAGAGCAGCCGGCTGCGGCCGTCGCCATCGGCGATCACCTGCACCGACGCGCTGTGCTGCTTCAGGCGTTCGCTGGTGATGGCATAGACCAGCCGCCGCCTGGCGTCATCGCAATCGACCAGCAGCTCGCGCGCGACGGTGCCGTTCGAGAACGTCACGATGCGCGCGTCGCCATCGAGTTTTGTGTCGAGCACGAAACCGGGCACGAGACGCGTATGCAGCGCGCCGAAATCGCGCACCGCGTCCCAGACGTGATCGGGGCTTGCGTCGATGGCGATGTCTTTGTGGATGGAAGCCATATTAGTGAGTCCTTTTCGCAGGTATGGGAATGGTCATTGCGAGGAGCGAAGCGACGAAGCAATCCACTCTTCCTTGTGGCGCGATGGATTGCTTCGCTTCGCTCGCAATGACGCCGGTGGCAGCAGCGCGTCAGGTACAAACCGCCTCGACATTGTTGCCGTCGGGATCGATCAGGAACGCGGCAAAATAGGTCGGGCTGTAGTCCTTGCGATGGCCGGCCTCACCATTATCGCGGCCGCCGGCTTTCAGCCCGTCGGCGTGGAATTTCTTGATGGCGGCGTGGTCGGGCGCTCGGAAGGCGACGTGGGCGCCGGTGTTGGCTTTGCCCTGGTGAAGATGCAGCCACAATGCCGGCTCGCCCTTGGGGCCGAACCCCGCGCCTGCATCGTCGCGCGAGCACAGGACATAGCCGAGCGGCGCCAATGCCGCGGTGTAGAAGCGCACGCTGGCGTCGAGATTTCCGACGCGTAATCCGATGTGGTCGTACATGATTTTCTCCAGTGAAACGCGCGAGATGCCGCGCGGCCTGGAGCAACCCTAGTCAGTGGAGCGCAAGCCGTTCTTGGAGATTCTTGCGGTCGCCCCGCGATATCAGGCGGAATTTCTGCGGCGAGGCGCCGGCGGCGCGGTGGAAGGTGCGAACGAAGTTGGAGAGGTCGTTAAAGCCGACGTCATAGGCGATATCGGTGATCGGGCTGTCGTCATCGGCCAGCCGCCGCGCCGCATGGCGCAGCCGCGAGCGCACCAGATATTGGTGCGGGGTCACCCCCAGCACGTCGGAAAACAGCCGCAGGAAATGGAACGGGCTGATGCCGGCCTGGGCGGCGGCATCCTCCAGCTCGATGGCCCGGTGCGAGTTGGCGTCGATCCACAGCGCGGTTTCCACGGCGCGGCGGCGGTCCCTCAACGTCGCCGTCACGGGCTTGGGCGCGCGCCCGGAAACCACATCGACAAAACGGCTGGCGAACAGGTGTCCGACTTCGTCGAGACCCACATCGCTGTTGCCACCGGCCGCCGTTTGCGCGCGTTCGCCCAGCACCATCAGTTCCGGCAGCGGCGGCACCGAGCCGACCTGCCAGATGTCCCTGTTGTCGCCGATCGTTTCAACCAGTTCCGGATCGAGGAAAAACGACAGGCATTCGTCGCCGATGACGTGGTCATGGGTGCAAATGTATTCGTCGCCGGGATGGCCGACCAGGATCGATCCCGCCACCAGCTCGTGGAAGCGCCCGCGGCAATGGCAGCCAAAACTGCCCTTGCGCACATAGGAGATCGAATGACAGGCGTATTGTTCCGCGAACGGCTTTTCGCCTGATACCGCGGTGCAACGGAAATCGGACACGGAAATGCGTTTGCGCTCGAGCAGCGTCTTCCTGTTCATAGCCCAGATTTAGCTATGCGGGCGGGGCGGCGCAACGGGCAGCAGCACGTCGAACAGGGTCTTGCTGGCGGTCGGGTGCGCGCCCTCGATCGAGAGCAGCCGGCGCTTGGAGATGGCGCCGCCGTTCGGCGAGATCTTGTCGGCATAGTGGCCGGCTTCGAGCACGCGATGGCAGGGAACGATGATCATGAAGGGATTGCGGCCGATCGCCTGCGCCACCGAATACACCGCGCCCGACGCGCGCAGATGGGACGCGACCTCGCCATAGGTGCGGGTTTCGCCGCGCGGGATGCTGCGGGCGAAGGCATAGACGCGCTGGTTGAAGGCGGGGATGCCGGTCATATCCAGGGTCACGTCGGAAAGATCGGCGCTCCCGCCGCGCAGCAACTCGGCGATGCTCTCGATCGCGATCCCGACATCCACTGGCGCGCGGGTTTCGCGGGCCTCGGGATAGAGCTGAAACAGCCTCCGCCTTGTGTCGATCTCGCGGGCTTCCGGGAGTTGCACGCCGATGATGCCGCGATCGCCCCAGGCGATGCCGCAGCGGCCGATGCCGGTATCGAAAATGCTGTACGCACGCCCCGCCATGACGCCCAACCCCCCGGGGGCATCATAACACCGTCACAGGCCGGCGCATCTGGAATCTTGGGGTTCGGTTAAGGGCTTGGCGCGGAGGGCGTGGGAACCGCTTGGCGGATCGCCCGGTCTCGGCTAATCAATGGGAAGCATGATCCGGAAAAGTGGATACCGGTTTTCCGAAAAGATCATGCTCAAATAGAAGAGGCGAATGCGGGCGTAGTTCAATGGCAGAACGGCAGCTTCCCAAGCTGCATACGAGGGTTCGATTCCCTTCGCCCGCTCCAGCTACTTAGCCCGCTTTCAGGGGCAGGGTTTTGTCGTTGGTTTTGCACGTTATGTTCGCCTTTCGTTGAATTGCCGGATCAGGGCTTTGGTGGCCGCGCTGCGATCGACGTAGCGCCGGATGATCTTGATCCATGATCGCAGGCGGCGAACGTTACTGTGACATCTTGGCTTCTCTCTCGGTCCTCACGTCTCTCTCCATTTCGAGGCACGTCAGGAATTCGACATAGCTTGGGGTGCCGTCGATGCCGACTTCTTCGTTGCACTGGAGTTTGGCGCTGGGACTAAATTGTATCCATTCTGCTTGAAGTTGGTTGCGTGCTTGTTTCTCATCGACAACGCACCTTTGCTCCATCTCCTTCGTACCGCCTTCGAGTTGGCACTCCCGCGCGATTTCAAATTGCGGTATGGCGTCCGCGATGGCGATGGGGTGCAGGGAAGTCAGGATAATGATTGGTAGGTGGATCAGCATCGTTATTCTCCGGGGCTCATGATGTCATTCGGTCCGCAACGTCCACCGGTGACCCGCGTCAAGACGAGTGTTGAACGTTTTGCGCAGGCTTATTGCCTTTGATCGTGCGTAAAGATCCGGCACGCCGAAGTGTCTGGTTCTCAAAAGGGCATTCTCAAGCGCCAGAAAAAGAAGTCGGGCTTATTGCCCGCCCGACCTCCGCGAGTGCGGTCACGTCAGCGTTCGGTCCGGACGGACATCGATCCGGATTTGTTGTTGCCACCGTCGAACGGCTACGCCGGTCCAAGACGCGGACGGATCAATTAGCCGACACGGGTTCGCAGGGGGGACTGCTATCCCAGGGCTGTGTGGCAAATGCGCCGACGGCCGGAGCGGGGACGCAGACGCGCCCGTCGGACGTAGTGACCGCATTGGCCTGGTGCCGCGAGGTTACGTGGCCCTCGCGAGCCATCGCGGGAGTTGCAAGCGTGGCGGCGGCGATCAGTGCAGCCGACAGAAGTTTGAGCGGGGTCATTCGATTTCTCCGTTGGATATGAAAGCCAACAGCGTTTGGCTCCTCTATGGAGATGGAGTAACGACCAGCCGATCAAAGTCACAATTCCTCACCTCGTTTCAACGCCGCGTGAGATCGGTGCGTCGTGCGATGGCAGAAACCTGCTTGGAATTCTAAATTGGTTTTTAATTGAGAACGTGTCGGTGTCCGACCATTGTCGGAGCGGCATCTGGCCCCTGTTCTGTTGCCGGAAGTTTTCGGTGGGGCGACCCTCCAAAGAAAATACCTGGGAAACTCTCAAGGCGTGGTCGTGGAAAAGTTCGCGCACGCAACGGCTGACTATGTCCGGTGGTAAAGATGGTTCTGTTCTCACGCTCCTTTGTCCGCAAACGCATCCGTCCCGATTGACGGCGATGGCGGAATGAAAATGTCTCATAGCCGACTCCCGTCGTAGGGCCTCTTTTGCGGGCTGCGCTGCAAGGATAAATCATGGGCATTGTTCGTTTTGCGCTGAGGTTTCCGCATACTTTCTATGTGCTGGCAGCCCTGATCCTGTTTCTCGGTGTCGCCGCCATCCGATCGATGCCCACCGATATTTTTCCGGAAATCCGCATTCCGGTGGTGACTGTCATATGGCAGTACACCGGCCTCACCACGCCGGAAATGGAACAGCGCGTCAGCACCTACAGCCAATATTCCATCAGCGCCAACGTCAACGGCATCAAGAACATGGAAGCGCAGACCCTCAATGGTCTGTCGATCCAGAAGATCTACTTCCAGCCGGACGTCAATCTCGACCTCGCTATCGCGCAAATCGTGTCTGCGACCAATGCCATCCGCGCCCTGATGCCGCCGGGCATCCAGCCGCCAATTGTCGTGCAGTTCAATGCGTCCAGCGTTCCGGTTCTGCAGCTCAGTCTCAATTCGGACAGCCTGAACGAGCAGCAACTCTACGATTTCGGCATCTATCGCGTTCGTCAGCAATTGGCCCCGGTTCCCGGCGTCACCCTGCCGACGCCGGCGGGCGGCAAATATCGCCAGATCATGGTCGATATCGACCCGGACAAGCTGCTTTCCCGGGGACTGACGCCGCTCGACATCGTCAATGCGGTCAATACGCAAAACCTCACGCTGCCGTCGGGAACGGCCAAGATCGGCGACACCCAGTATACGGTGCGAACCAACGCCACGCCCGCGTCGATTAACGACCTCAACATGATACCGGTCAAGTTCGCCAACGGCGCCACCATTTTATTGAAGGACGTGGCGCAGGTCCGCGACGGATCGCTGGTGCAGCAGAACATCGTGCGCGAGGATGGCCGTCGCTCGGTTCTGCTTAGCGTGATCAAGAACGGCAATGCGTCGACGCTGGCGGTCGTCAACGGCGTGAAGAATGCGATGCAGGCGATCCGCGCCTCCGCACCGGCCGGACTCAAGGTCAACGAGCTGTTCGACCAGTCGATCTTCGTTACAAACTCGGTCACCGGCGTGCTGCGTGAGGGCGCCATTGCGGCAGGCCTCACGGCGCTGATGATCCTTGTCTTCCTTGGTTCGTGGCGATCGACGCTGGTCGTGATGATCTCAATTCCGCTGGCGATCCTGTCGTCGCTCGTGGTGCTGTACTTTCTCGGCGAAACGTTGAACACCATGACCCTCGGCGGTCTTGCGCTGGCGGTCGGCATATTGGTCGACGATTCGACCGTGACCATCGAGAATACCCACCGGCTGTGGACCGAAGAGGGCATGCCGCTCTCCGAGGCGACGCTGCATGGCGCCGCCGAAATCGCGGTGCCGACGCTGGTTTCGACGCTTGCCATCAGCTGCGTGTTCACCTCGGTGGTGTTCCTCGACGGACCAGCCAAGTACCTGTTCACGCCGCTGGGACTTGCCGTCGTATTTGCGATGCTGGCTTCTTACGGATTGTCGCGGACGCTAACGCCGATCACGATCGGCCTGCTGCTCAAGGGCGAACGTCATCACGCAGACGATGGAGCCCCGAGGGGCTTCTTCTCGCGGATGACCGCCGCATTCGAGCGCGGGTTCGAGCACCTGCGTAATGGATACGCGAAATTGCTGGCAACGCTGCTTCGGCGGAGGGCTATCGTTCCGGTCGTCGTCGTCCTGATGCTCAGTCTCGGCACGGTGATGCTGTTATTCGTTGGCCGGGACTTTTTCCCGCTCATCGACGGCGGCCAGATCCAGCTCCACGTTCGTGCTCCCGCCGGCACCCGTATCGAAAGCACCGAAGCGATTTTTCAGGCGGTTGAGGACAAGATTCGCGAGGTCATTCCGGAAAAGGATCGCTCCCTGATCGTCGACAATATTGGACTGCCGGCGCGAGCCTTCAATCTGGCGTTCGCCGACGGCTCAACGATCGGGATCAACGACGGCGTCATCCAGGTAGCGCTCAAGGAGGGCCACAAACCAACCGCCGATTACGTCAAGAAATTGCGTCAGGTGCTGCCCGCCGCATTCCCGGAGGACGTATTCTATTTCCAGGCGGCCGATATCGTAACGCAGATTCTGAACTTCGGACTGCCGGCGCAGATAGACGTCCGGACGGTGGGCTACGACAAGAACAACCTTTCGGTTGCAAGGGAGCTCCGTCAACGCCTCGCTGCAATTCCGGGTATCGTCGACGCGCATCTGCAGCAGGAAGTCGACGCGCCGGCGTTCTACGCCCAGATCGACCGGACGCGGGCTGCGCAGCTTGGCCTCAATGCCAGCACCGTGGCGACCAACATCAATGTCAGCCTGAGCTCGTCGGAGCAGGTTTCGCCCAACTTCTGGACCGATCCGACCTCGGGGATTCCGTATTATCTGGCTGTGCAGACGCCGGAGTACAAAGTCAACTCGCTCAATGCTCTCGCGAACACGCCGGTTTCCACTTCGTTGGCGGTGAGTGGGCAAACGGTCCCTGGCATGCTGAGCAATGTCGCGACGTTCAAGCGGGACAAGGTCGCCACAAATTCCAACCAGACCAACATTCAGCCGGTTTTCGACGTCTATGCCAGCGTGCAGGGCCGCGATCTCGGCAGTGTTGCAGCCGACATCAACAAGGTGACGACCCAGCTTCAGAAGGAACTGAAGCCCGGCAATTCAATTCAGGTGATCGGCCAGATCCAGAGCATGAACGACTCGTTCCGGAATCTGGGCATCGGGCTGCTGTTCGCCGCGGTCTTCGTCTATTTGCTGATGGTTGTGAACTATCAGACCTTTGGCGATCCATTCGTGGTGATCCTGGCTCTGCCGGCGACACTCTGCGGCATCGTCACGATGCTGTTCATCACCGGTACCACGCTGAACGTGCCGTCGCTGATGGGAGCGATCATGGCGGTCGGCGTCGCTTCCGCGAACTCGATTCTGCTCGTGACCTTCGCACGCGAGCAGCAGCTGAAAGGGCACTCCGCCTTTGAGGCCGCTCTGAGTGCCGGCCACACCCGAATCCGCCCCGTGCTGATGACCGCCGCCGCGATGATCGTCGGCATGATCCCGATGGCGATCGGTGGCGCCGGCGAGGAACAGAACGCTGCGCTCGCGCGCGCCGTCATCGGCGGCCTCTTGTTCGCGACACCGACCACGTTGCTGATCGTGCCTTACCTGTTCGCCATGCTGCGCAAGGGCAACGACGGAAAGCCTCACCATGGCGTATTCGAGGAAGCTTAGGAATGACCGAGACTCGTATGCGGCCGAAAACTGAAGTGCCGAAGGACCGGCCTGATCCGGAAACCGATCGTGTTGTTACGTTGCCGAACGCTGCGCCCAAGCGGCGAGGTTACGGAGGCGCGCTATTCGGGGCAAGCGCGCTGCTGCTGCTCGCAGGCGGCCTTGCGATAGGAGGTTGGCGCCACTACCAGGCCGAGTTCGACGTCGCGGCTACCACGCAACAGAGCCGTACCCTGGTTCCCGACGTTCGCGTGGGTACGATTCGCGCCAGCGATAGTAAAATTACCGTCACCTTGCCGGCGACGACGACCGCATTCGAAGCGGCGAATATTTTTGCGCGCACCAACGGCTACATCGAAAAGCGCTACGTCGACATCGGCGATCGGGTCAAGGCCGGAGCCCTGTTGGCAGAGATTACCGCCCCTGAGCTCGACCACCAGATTACGCAGGCCCAGGCGACGCTGGCCCAGAACCAGGCCACGTTGCAGCAAACACAGGCAAGTCGTGAGCTCGCCGAAGTCACCAACGGGCGCGATAGCAAGCTCGTCAAGCAGGGATGGCTCACGCTTCAGCAAGGCGACAACGATCGCCTGACCCTGCAGGCGCAACAGGCAGCGGTCGGCGTAGCTCAGTCGAATATTGCCGCCCAGGAGGCGCAGATTCGAATCCTCGAGCAGGAGAAGGCCTA
Source organism: Bradyrhizobium sp. AZCC 2289 (assembly GCF_036924615.1). Lineage (NCBI taxonomy): Bacteria > Pseudomonadati > Pseudomonadota > Alphaproteobacteria > Hyphomicrobiales > Nitrobacteraceae > Bradyrhizobium > Bradyrhizobium sp. AZCC 2289. The sequence continues at coordinate 5,231,933 of NZ_JAZHRY010000001.1, forward strand.
CCAGCGCGTCGTGGCGCCATTCGACGGCGTGATCACACAGCGCAACATCGACAATGGCAGCCTGGTGACGTCCGGATCGACCTTCATGTTCACGCTGATGCACCCTGATGTGATCCGTACCCAGGTGTTCGTCCCCCAGGATGAGGCCTTTGGGCTTGGGCCCGGCGTCGATGCAGTGGTTCGTGTCCCGGAGATTCCGGACCGGAGTTTTCCCGGCAAGGTCACGCGGATCGCGAGCGCGTTGCAGCCCGGGAGCCGGACGCTGCTGACCGAGATTGACGTCCCCAATCCGGACGGTGCGCTCAGCCCCGGGATCTATTGCACGGTCGAGCTGCTTATTCCGCGCAAGACACCATCGATGACGATACCGGCCGATGCGGTCGTATTCGATCAGAACGGCCTGCATGTCGCGGTCGTCAAGGACGGCACCGCCCATCTGCAAAAGATCACGATCGCACGCGACTTCGGCACGGAGGTCGAAGTGCACGACGGCGTCAAGCCGGGCGATCAGGTCATCCTCAATCCGATGGTGAACCTCGCGGAAGGCAGCAAGGTCGCGGCGCGCAAGGCGCAGACAAGCTAGATCGGCGCAGCGGAGGACGGACGATGCACCGCTTGCTGTTGACAATGGCGACGCTGCTGTTGGGCGCTCACGCGAGCCTGGCGCAAGTCTCCACCATGGGCACCACTGCCATGGGCCTTTCATCGACGCCGGGAACGATCGTGACCTCCCCGCTCTTTGGCCCGAGTCCGTTCTCCGCGGCCACACAGCCAGGCGCACCCGACACGACGCTGGCGCCGGTACCGCTGGCTTCTGATCCCACGGTTCCGGGGACGGTCGTGACCTGTTCCACACCGACAGGGCAAATCACGCCTGGAACTCCCGCGGTGCCAGTTACTTCCCTGTCGTCAATGGCCGGCACAATCGGAACGACGCCATCGATAGCCGCGGCGCCGACGATGTCGGCAGCACCAGCTGCGTCTTCCGCATCTATAATTGGAAGCACGGCCACCGCATCATTCATCGGAAGCACGACCACACCATTTCTGCCGCTGTCCGCACAACCGGCTACGTCATTCATCACGGATTTTCCTGGCACGACCATACCGGCGCCGCAGCCGCCTGCAGTGCCACCTCTGCCGGCACCTTCCATTACGCCGATGCCCGTACCGACATCATCGACGGCGCTGAGCACAATCTCCACATCCATGCCGGGCACAATAGCCACGATGACGGCACCGACCATGACGATGTCACCGACTGCGACGATGCCTGCGGCATTGGGAACCATTGCCACGCCAACCGTCATCACGACGACCGGGACCGTCTCGCCGACGAGCCCGATTGGCAGTCCCTCGACTACCGTATGCAGCTCCATGCCGGGAGGTCCGCCGACCAATGGCACGGCTCTGCCGCTCTCGACGCCGGCAATTCCGGCGAACCCGCCGCCCGGCACGATTCAGCAGGACATCGCGCAGCTTGGCGGCACCAGCATCGATCCGATAGTGGCGGTTATGCCAACGCCGAACACGTCGGCATGCGCCGAGAGCAGGACGATGAACCTGGCGACGCCCGGCACGACGGCACCGGCCAACGCCACGGGCGCCGCGGCGACGCCGGGCGTATCGCCGCCGGGCTGCTGACTGGTCCAATCCTTGAACCGGATCCGCGAACAGTCGTCCCCGCTTTGATCGACCTGCCACGGCAATTCTAAAATGCTATTTAATGGTGCGGCTCATTCATGAGGGCTATTTTTTTAGCGAGCGGCCCCACCGCTTGCCCCCTCAGGCGGTGGGCAGATGCCGCCGAGCGGACGGCGACGCCACGCCTTTTGCCCCCGAAAGGCGGGCGGCGCTGTCCGGCTCCCTTCGGGAGAAGCCAATGACAGTTGCGGGTCGTTGAATGGCAGCGGTCTCGGGCAAGCGTGCAGTCGTGGAAACAGCAACCTCAAACCCTGCGACGGTCTTCGCCGCAGTCGGGAATCGATTGATGACAAAATTGTTGCTGATCGAGGATGACAGCGAGACGGCTGAGGAAATCACAGCCGAACTGGCCGACCGCGGTTTTGAAATCGAGTGGTCGGCCAACGGTATAGAAGGCCTTGACAAGGCACGATCTTCTAGGCCGGACGCCATGATCGTCGATCGGCTGCTGCCCGGAATGGACGGCCTTACGGTCATCGAAGCGCTCCGGAAGGACCAGGTGCGCACGCCGGTACTGGTGCTGAGTGCGCTCGGCGCGGTGGATGACCGCGTGCGCGGATTGCGGATGGGCGGCGACGACTATCTCACCAAACCGTTCGCGATCGTCGAGCTCGTCGCCAGAGTGGAGGCGTTGCTGCGCAGACCGGCGGAATCGCGCGACACGACGTTGCGGGTAGGACCGCTGGAACTGGATCTGATCGAGCGCACCGCCAAACGCGGCGACCGGGTGATCGATCTTTTGCCGCGTGAGTTTCGCTTGCTCGAATATATGATGCAACGCAGCGACCAGCTGCTGACGCGAGCCATGCTTTTGGAGGAGGTCTGGAACTACAAATTCGTTCCGGCAACGAACCTGGTGGACGTGCATATGGGGCGGCTGCGTCACAAGGTGGACGGACCGGAAGAAGTGCCGATGATCCACAATGTTCGCGGTGCCGGCTTTATCCTTCGCACCGGACCATAGGCTCCGATGGCCGGGGGGCAACGCGCCGCCGCGGGCATCAAATAGAATGTGCACGCGGCGAGATCAGATGCTTCAGGCGCAAATCATACGTTCAATTACCTTCCGTCGAGCGCTGGCGGTGACCGGCGCATTCGCGGTTTTCGTCATCGCGCTGTTCGGCTTCATCTATTGGCAGACCGATCAATACCTGATCGCGCGATCTGACCGAATGATCGCGAGGCAACTCAACGTTATCGCGGCGTTGCCCGGTGAACGGCGCCTGGATGCGATCGACGAGCATCTAAGGCAGGATTCCCGTGGCGTGCAATATGCCGGGTTGTTCGCCGCGGATGGCCGCAGGATAACGGGCAATCTGGAACAGTTCCCACCAGGGCTCCAGATGAATGATTCGGTCCAGAGCCTCTCGGTCGTCCGAACGCTGCCGGCCGGTCGAGAGACGCGCGCGATCCGCGCGGTCGCCCGCCGAATGCCGAATGGCGATGCGCTGGCGATCGGACGAGAGGTCGACGAAACCAGGGAAATTTCCCATGTTGTCGGTCAGGCGCTTGCGCTGGGTCTGTTGCCGGCGTTTTGCCTGTGCCTGCTGGCTGGTGCGTGGTTGAGCATGCGGGCTCAGGAGCGCGTCGAAGATGTAAATCAGCATGTTCAGCGTATCATCGCCGGCGATCTGCGTGAGCGGCTTCCGCACCGTGACGTCGACGATCCGTTTTCGAGGCTCGCGGCCATCGTCAATGGCATGCTTGATGAAATGGAAACGATGATCCACGCGCTCGCCGGGGTAGGCAACGACATCGCCCATGATTTACGCACGCCACTGACGCGGGCGCGGCTCGCTCTCGAGCGCGGCCGCACCAACGCAACGACGATGGAACAGCTCCAGGCGGTTGCGGACAAGGCGGTCGCGAACATCGATCAGTCGCTGACGATCATCACAGCGCTGTTGCGCCTGGCCGCAATCGAGAACAGCCGGCGGTCGGCGGCCTTCGGTATTGTCCCGTTGCACGAAATGCTGCGCGAGGTCTGCGATATCTACGAACCGATCGCCGAAAACAAGAATATCAGCTTGCGGGTCGATGTGGGACACCGGCTTTACGTGGGCGGCGACCGGGATCTCTTGCTCGAAGCGGTCGCCAATCTCGTCGACAATGCCATCAAGTTTACGCCCGAAGGCGGCAAGGTGGATATCGAACTGTTGCGTGGCGATGGCGAAACCATCGTGCGCGTGACCGATACTGGCCCCGGCATCAGTGAGCAGGAGCGCGAGGCGGTGCTGCGGCGTTTCTATCGATCCGACAAGATCCGAAGTACGCCGGGCGTGGGCCTTGGCCTGAATCTGGTGGCCGCGATCGTGAAGTTGCACGGCTTTCGTCTTGTGATCCACTCCGGCCAGGGCGGTCGGTTGGAGATCATTTGTCCCGACAGGCATGAGTGAACAGCGCGACCTCGGCGCGCCCGAGGGGCGGACGAACTGAGGGTGAGGGCTTCTTCTTGCTGTTAGCTGCTACTGGCCGACACCTCGGCCTTGCCATCGCCAATGCTCATCATCGCGAACTGCGGGTGCATAGCATTCGGCGGCGAGGCCCGAAGCGGTCGCCTCACACTGCGCGTAGCTCGTGAAGCTGCAATCCGTGCCTCCTTCAGCATATTCGAGACAGTCATGTCCCGGGGGAACGATGGGGCCCGCCTTCGCAGTTTCCGTCGCGCCGAAAGCCACAATTGAAAGAGCAATTACTGCAGCGATCGCGGTCATCGATATCATCTTCATATCGAGTCTTCATTGTCCTGGATGCCCACTCTCAACATCGAGATTGGCGAGCGCGAAAGCGATTATAAAGAAAGTAATCTTGGCTAACTCACCAGGACCAACGGCAAGGCGTCAGCGCCTTGCATCTGATTTCGTGATCGGCGACTCCCAACGGAGTGCTGCTGCGAGCGTCTTGGCCGCTTCTATCGCGCATAAAGAAGAATTTAATGGGACGATCGAGATTGTCTCTTATCTACAGGTCAAGGGGGCACGACGATCTACACGAAAGGACACAAACATGAAACTCACCGCAATCGCATTAGCCGCCGCGTTCGCCCTCTCGGGGACGGCCGCCTTTGCAAACACGGTTCATCATAAAGCGGCCGCGAGGGCTGATCGCGGTGCCGTCGGTATGGTTCATCTGCATCCGAACTACGGCAACCCGAATGGTAATCCGGACGGTCCGACGACGTTGAGCGGCACCGGAGACTCTTCGTACGGCGGTTCATCGGCCGGTACCAGCGGCTATAACTAAGAAACAGCCCCGCACTTGCGTGGGCTGACGGTCTAGGCTAGCTGGTCAGCGAGGGTGCGGGCCGACCGCTTTGCCGCCTTGCGCCGCTTCCAATCCATGTATACGCAATAAACTGCCTCCAAAACGTTGTATATTTCGAATCGGCCCTTCCTCTGGCTCAGTCTAGCCGCAGCTTCCCATAACAGCGGCCAGATCAGGCGACAAACGCGGCGTGCGTCGAGGCGCGGCTTGGATTGCAGGCATCGCGATTTCTCCGATTTTTTCTCAGGCGATAATCGCGAAATTAGTGTGTCGCCTCAGGCGAACATTCGCGCCAAAAACGGAGGTTTTCGAGTTTAGAATTGGTTGCGCTTTCTGGCCTGATTTCACGAAGGGCCGTTGTGACGGGGCCACTCCGAAACGGAAAAGGTCGGCAAAATGACGGGCATCGTGCATCGCGTGTGCGGGAATAGCGATGCTCAGTGGAGGGTGCGTGGTATCGTTTCCGCGGCGCGTTGTTCCCGAGCCGCAGTCCCGACCGAGTCCAATATGGCCTGGTAAAGCTCGCGACTGATGCTTGGGATAACGAGGTTCACGACCTTGCCATTGCCGCAAACAGTTCCGACCGGCAGTCGCATGCCAAGCGCGGAGACGGCCCTAGTACCCGGAATCAGAGCTGAGTGATACGGCGGCCTTTGAAACGGCGTTGACGGACCTTTTTCTTGGTCCAGACGAAGGGCTCGGCTTTGTCGTTGTACGCGTTGACATAGGCATCGATGTGTTCCTGAAGCTGCTTGAGGCTTGTGAAGGAGGTGCCGCTAAGCGACTGCCCCTGCAGGATCGAAAACCATACCTCGACCTGATTGAGCCAGGACGCACTTGTCGGCGTGAAATGAAATTGCACGTTGGGGTGGGCCTTGAGCCAATGTTCGTTTTTCTTGTGGGTGTTGAGGTTGTCGAGAATGACGTGAAGCTTTCGGTCCGGAAAGGCCGCGGTGACGCTGTTCATGAAGTCGAGAAACTCGACGCGGCGACGTCGTTTTGAATGAGCCGCGATGATCTTTCCGGTGGCGACTTCGAGCGCCGCAAACAATGTTGTGGTGCCATGCCGCTTGTAATCGTGGTTCTGGCCGGTCAAGGCGCGGCCATTGGGCAACTTCAGATAACCCTGCGCTCGCTCCAAAGCCTGGATCGAGGGCTTCTCGTCCACGCATAGCACAATGGCCTTCGCGGGCGGGGCGACATAGAGGCCAACAACATCGGCGGCTTTGGCCGTAAAGTTCGGGTCGGTGCTCTCGCACCAGGACTTGCGAGCCGCGAGGTCAATCTTGTGGCTGCGCAGGAACCGCCAGACATATTGGACGTCAACATCGCCCAGCGCCTCGGCCAGCAGAGGGCCGGTCCAGCGCGCAAACCCATCCGGGGGCGGCTTATCCAGCAGCTTCAGAATCCGCTTGTCGGTCGTCTTCGTATAAATCGGCTGCTTGCCAGGCCGCGGCTTGTCTCGCAGCCCTTCAAGGCCATGGTCGGCATAGCGATGCCGCCAAAGGCTGACAATCCGCGGCTGGACCCCAACTTCCTTGGCGATCGACCGGGTGCTGCGCCCGGCCGCCGCCAACAGAACTATCCGCGCCCGCTTCAAATCGCGCTGCAACGTCACCGGTGAGCGACAACACGCCTCAAGCACCTTGCGATCTTTCCTCGAAAGGTGGACTTCTCTTGCTTCGGGTATCATCCATATCTTGAATCACGACTCACGATCCAAGAAAAGTGGGTACTAGGTTGGTTGATCAGGACGCGATAATTCATGTCCATTGCCGCGGAGACGATGCTGTCCTTTAGGATAGCGAACCGAGCGCCACGTGGTGCTCCATCACGGTCTAGACCAAGGACAAAAACTTGATGGAATCCGGTCGGTTCTGATCTCTGGCCCATCAGGTAACCCTCAGCATGGAAGGCCGTCGTCAGTGAGCCGCGGTGATCATCTGGACTCTACGCCTTTGACGAACCTCTTTGACTTCAGGGTGGCAATGATGGTCTGCATCATGTCCTTCTCCGCCACCGGGTTATAGCTCAAGTGCCAGCCCATGAAATCGTGCGGAGGGGCGTTCACTGGGAAACCATGATTGGCACCACGATACTCGACCATCTGCACCGGAACTGATCGCTTCTTCTTCGCCAGCTCTTCACACCATTTTGGATTGTTCGCGTCGTCTTGGTCACCCATAAAGATAATCGCTCCCGTATATAGCGCGGAATGCTGCAACGATGGACTGCAACCTGGGGCCACCGCGAAGGCGCCAGCAAAGTGGTGCTGATGGTCGGCTTCCCGCGTCGTCAATGACACCAACGTCGTCGTGCCGCCGTTGCTGTAACCCATCAGATAGACTTCGTTGGATTTTGCCAGCTTCTTCTCGATCAAGTAATCGAGTGCGGAGTAGGCATCGTCGGCACGGCGGCGACCCCAGTGCAGGTCAGCGGGGCCGCAGCTTTGATCCACATAGCGCGTGGTGAAGCTGTCGAGCACGAGCACGCCGACGCCTTGCGAATTTAGTAGTTCGGCAACGTGAGCGGACCACTCTTTGGCACTCGTGCTGAGGCCCCCGCAGCCGTGCAGCAGAATGATGAACGGCACCGAACCCTGCGCGTCTTTTGGCGAGTAAATGAATGCATTCAGCTCACCATTCTTCTGCACTTCGTCGAACTCTTCGGGCGTGCCGTTCTTAAAGTTCTTTGAGAAGCCGGAGTCGTAGGGGTTGTCCTTCGTCCAGGTCTTGCTCGAGTTGTGAGGGTAGTCGCCCTTCCACTTGATCTTGACCTCTTCGGCGGAAGCTGCGGCGGAGAACAGCAACAACATCAACAGGAATATGGATTTCATGTCTTTTGCCTAGTTGGTTTGGCGCGTCGCCGACGAAGTGTCAGCGAAGCGCACGCCATCGTTTGGGTCGTACTGCAATGGACCCTCGGAGGGAGAGAGCCGGGCTCGGGGTGGAGCCCGGCAGTAGCAATGGGTCTAACTTTCAACGGATGCGTAGATCAAGAAGCCGACTATCATACTGAGGATCCAGGCGACCGCGTAATAGGGGCGCTGCTTCGAGCGTTTCGCTCTTAGGAATAGATAAACCGGCGTGAACAGCACGGCTGTGACGCGGGTTAGCCGAGAACCATATCCCGCCTGTTTCAACCGGCGATCATCGAGCCAGCCGAGAAGAGCGTTGATGACAAGAGGCACCTGGAACGGAAGTCCCCTGCTCGGGTGATATGGAAACCCCAGTAACAGAGAGCGAGCCGCGGCTTCCTGGTTGCTCGCGCTCACTGCTGCCTCGATCACCCCGAAAAGCAGTGGCAAGAGAGCCAGCGTCCAGACGTAACCGTTGCCAATGTGCTGGGACGAAATCGCAGGTGGTTCGGCAGCCACCAAGTCAGCAAGGTCGCTTTCCCGAAGAGGCTTCCATTCGGGCATGCCCTTCCGCCAGACCTGCGTATCCGTTTCGATCTCTTTTCTGTTCAGTAGGTCCCTGATGATCGTAGCTGTCGTCGGCCCCTGCCGAGCGCCGCTCGCGACGTAGTACCACTCGTTTGGTCCAGGATTGTTTGCTTCTCCGAAATTTGGAAGCGGGGGTGGTGCAGAGAGTTCTTCAGTCACTTTGGTTCTCCTCTTTCTGAAATAGGTTTTGGAAGTCGCCCTCGCTTCGACCCAAAATCTCGCCAATAGGGAATATAGTCCCTAGAGACTATATGCCCGATGGTGCTCCATCCCGCAATGCAGGATTGGCGCGTCATTGTTGGCAAGAATGTCCGGCGTATTCGCCAGCAGCGTCGATTGACCCAAGAGAAATTGGCGTTCGAAGCTGACCTGGATTTGACTTACATCGGCGGGATCGAGCGAGGGCGGCGTAACCCCAGCCTTTTGGCGATGGCTCGAATTGCTGAGGCTTTGTCGGTGCCGCTCGTGAAACTCTTGAGCGAGCAGTGAGGATATGTTTGGTCGATTAGGAGGACGCTAGTATTCGTCCGCCTTCATAATCGTGATGACACGCTCGGTGACGGAAGGGTCCGCCGGGTTTGGGGAGTGGAAGTTCAAGGACTTATCGTAATAGTCGATTTTGAACATCACGGCGGTCCCGTCGAAATCGAAGACGCCGAAGTCGTGCTCCTCGTGCGGATCGTTGGCGTGGCAAAAGTCGTCGAAGACTGCGATGGTCTTGACCAAGCGTTCGACGGCCTCGTGGCCTAGTTCGGCAATGCCTGCTGTGATGACGGCTCCGCCGCCGAGAAGGTGCTTCCTGAGCTCGTCGTTAAGCGCGCGTATGTGATCCGTGTCCGTGTGCATGGACATGGTTGTTCTCCAAATAATTTGTGTTGGTTGATGTGCCCGGCTCGCGTCCGCTCAGCATCAGGCATGGTCAGATTGCAAAAGCCCGGGCCGTGGTCCGGGCTTGGGAGCTAGTCGAGCAAGTTACTCTGGACCGGGGTTCACGAGCCCCACTTGGGCTATGTGGCGGACGTAGGTGCCTTTGTCCGGATAATCGCGAAGGCGAAGCGTTAAGACGTCTTTGTTCCGCTCGGTTACCAAGCAAGGCCACCAGCCATATCCGGGGTCATCGTCCTCAACGAGTACCAGTTGGCCGACCTCGATGCTCCCCCAGGTTCGCGGCAGTCCAGCAGCGACGACCCCGCTAGCCGCCTTCGCCTTCTCGGCGGCTTGCGCTGGCGCGGGTTGCTGAACCTGGCTTTCGTCTCCAGGCGCTTCGAGCGCTGCTTTGAGCTTCCCCAGGAGATCGCGCCGGACCGGTGGCACAAATGCCTTGCCGCTGGCGTACAGCCTTCCCACGGGCAGCTTCATTCCGATCTCTGCGACTGCTGGCGAAGCTGGGTGCACGGACGCCAACTTCATTTGGGCCGCGGCGCTGACGACTTTCTCGTTGAATTCCGCAAACCGAGCACCCCTTGGCTTGCCGTCCTCATCAAGGCCGAAGACAAAGAGCTTGTCTGGAGCGTTGGCCGTCTTCTTCTCTGGCTGCTTTCCCATCTTTCTCCTCCTCAAAAGCAGACGGGGCCCAATAGGGCCCCGTGGTCTGCGGTTCTAGCGATGTCGTGGCTTGGCCACGGTGGCAGGCCCGGTGCCCGCCTAGGCAAACTAATCACGGAAGTATCTCCACTATAAATTGCAAAGTCGTTGTTAGACCTTGTAGAGCGAGTATAGACGAAACGCGCTACCGCCTCAAGCGAATCCTTCGCTGCGGTGACACTCTAAGTAACTGTTTTAACGTCAATTTTTGCCGTTTTTAGCGGTATTCGGTCGCATCTTTGGTGCAGGTGGCAATAGCCGATCTGGCAGGCTTGCCGGTCGTCAATTCGGTTGCCGTTGCACAGGTTCAGACAGTCGGCTGAGCAAAACCGCCAGATGGCGTTCTGCACAAATCGCGCAAACTTCTGCGGGAATGCAGGATTCAACGTGCGCGTATCGATACGGTCGGCCACGGTTCTGATGATTTCAGCGCAGCCACCAGGGCCATAGCACGCAGCGCCATAAGCGTGAGCACCGCCGCTGTCCTGTAGAATGCCCGTGCGATGCAGAAAGTTGTGAACCAGCGTGTCCACCGCGATCATCGCCGTACCGGTCTCAAGCCAGAGCGGCCGATGCGCGCCCGCGCCGATCAGCAGCGTGGAAAGCGTCATCATGAGTATCTTGTCGGACACGCCGTAGACGTTCCGAAGAGGACCGATCAAGGCTTCCTGCCGTGCGGCTTCCAGCTCGGCCCTGGTCGCACCCTTCGCGCTGTCCAGTTGGTGGTCGATCCAGCCAACCAGGTCGCCCTCGGCGAGGTCGCGGACGAACAAGAAAAGCGAATGTGCGGTTTGGTTCAGTCGCCCGTTCCGAAGGTGCGGCCGGGGCAGGGGGCAGGCATCGATGTGGTCGGGCTCCGAGCATGTAAAGCTAGTCTTGTCGTATCGGCAGCCCTCGAAATGCCAATAGCTGCGTAGCTTGGGACATGAGGGCGCGTTCCTGTCACTCGCTTCAATCGCAGACCAGGACGCCGTGCCGTGCTTGTTAATGTAGTCCCGCGCAACACGGTCAGAGATCCCCTGAAAGCTAAAAGTCGTGACGAGCCAATCAAAAATCGGGGGCGTATCGGCGAGGGCGACAGCTTGATCTAGACCTGCGTGCCGGGCCTCGTCGTCGATCTCGTCGAGGAATGACATCGATCCGGCGACTGCGCAGACAGTCCGGATCAAGCTTTCAGCTCGGTCCAGTGGATCGGAGTTTTGCTTGGCAACGACCGATGCCGTGCCGGAGAGAGTATTTGCCGAGCGCCGACTCGAAACGTTGGTTGCTAGATGAGGGATACCAGCCTCCGTTGGGCATCGCTATCGCCATCGATGTAGCGCTGCGTTGTCTGGATGGACCGGTGCCCAGCCAGCAGTTGAACATCCCGCAACGAGCCCCCTGCCTTGTGGACCGCACGTGCAGCTCGCGCAATGAAAGTTCTACGTCCTGAGTGCGACGAGCATCCCTCGAACCCGAGCTCGTCATAAGCGCGGCTGAACCAGACAACGATGCTCATCGGTGTCATTGCGCCGCCGCGCTCGGATCGAATGAGTGGCCCATGCCCCTTACATAGTAGGCGCGCCTCGACGAGGGCCTGTCGGAGCTCAGGATGAATTGGAATGCCGCGACCGCCACGCTTCTTAGCGATCTCGTCGCGAACCTCAAGCGTGCTGCCGACCTCGCCACTCGGGTCCAGCAGCATGGCCCATGTCAACTTGGCGATCTCGGCGGCGCGAAGACCTGCCTTGACCGAGAGTAGGACGATCAGACGGTGCGAAGCGGGTGCCGAGAGCGCTCGGCGAAAAACAAGAGATCGTCGATATGATCAGTCGAAAGTGTCTTGGCTTGCTTGCCAGCCATCTCATTCAAAACCAGTTGCAACCAGATTCTAAAGAATCAGAATCTGCGTGCAAGGGGAATTTTGCGCGGTAGTCACCAGGTCAAAGCCGTTTCAGTGTAGCGGCGCGGCAATCTTGTAAAGGAACGATGAAGCAATTCGCTTCATCTCCCCGACCGGGGAGCAATCGACATGAAAAGGGTTCTGCCATGCGGAAGCAACAATCGAAGCGCGGCTCAAGGCGCTGGAAAGTGCGTGACAATTGGAGCATCGACGCGGATTGGTCCGGTACTGCGATGATTTATGCCGCGAGCGGTATTACGTCGTTTGGTCTCAGTGGTGACTACCGGGTCAGTTTCGCGGACGAATCCGAACCAGCAGATATGCGTGCAACCCGGCTGTTTCGTGCCAGCCAAGGCGTGCTAGTTGATGAATTGCCGGACGACAAGCTGGCTGACGAACTGGTCGTCATCTTTGGTGCCAAGATGACCGCGGCCAAGGCGCTCGCTACCTTGATGGCGCTGATAGCTCGGATCGAAGACGAGGGGCTCATGATCGGCCGGGTGGGATCTGGTGACTTCGTGCACGAGGCAGTCGGACAGAAGCTGACCGTGGATGATGCCCGATCGTTTGTCGTCGAGTGAGGCGCCACGAGAGCCAGGCACAGATACCCCACGAAAATAACCAAACTTGTAAATGGTCCGCGTAGCACCAGCTTCGACGCTACGATTGCAAGATTAACACAGGAAGAACGTATGGCTTACGACAAGATCTCTAACTTCAGAAAAGACTACGCGTCTTGTATCACGAGCGGTCCAATGGGCAGAGAACTAACGTTTCTGACCCGGGTCGATGGAGATGATTGGTCTGATTCTCTGGCGGCTGTAATCGACAGGATGAATGACCTGAGACAGTTCGTTTTCGACGAGTACCTATCGGGTGATGATGTGACTACGTGGCAGGAGAAGGCCAGATTGAAAGTCGCCGGGATAAGACACGTTGAGAGGGAGTTGAAATGCGCCTTGCATGAGACCCTATTTATTCTAAGTGATGTGCGAGATCTATTGGGGACCGCCGAACTCGCGGAAGCTGACGTCGCGATCAACAAAGGCGACCGAGATACCAAGGCGAAAATCGAAGGGAAGTCGAACAAGCGGTCGAAAACTAAGGTGAAGCTATCCGACTTGAGGAGTTAACGTCGCGAGCACGTGGCGTGCTCGCGATACTTGCATGATGAGAGGTCTCTGAGCGTCGAGCATGCCGGGCAAATTCCGGCATGCTCGGATTTTCGTTGGCGAAACCGGAATTCTCGTGCCGGCCTCTGTCGAGGCCGCAACTGATAAGGAAATGAGAGTTTGCTTATCAATTCTCGAACTGATGTCTCCGTCTCGCGGCGAAGCGATCTTGGTAAATGATCAACGAAGCAAGATGGCTTCGTTCATCGTGAAGGATGCAATGGAAAAACGCCCAAAACGATGGGCCAGACTTCTGATCCTGTAAAGTATCAAGCCACATAGGGTGGCTCTGAATCAGAAGGTAACATCCAAAATGTCAGCTCGAAAGAAAATCGACATTCAAGAGAACAAGAGCCGTGTCGCTTTGCTGTCCGATTACGGTGAACTCCCTGAGTATAACGTTGACGAATACGCGGATCGTCTGACAGTCGCGCGACGGAAGTTTGATCGTCTATGCCGTTTCTCGCTGGGTGAGCACGAGGCTTCATCATTGGAAAGTGACGATGATCCGATTAGTTGGCGGATGGAGGGAAAGAGGAGAGAGGAGATTTTGGATAGGTGGCAGAAAGAAACGTTCGCGGTACTAACCGAGCTCCTAAACTTGCTTCACGAGGTTCGCCACGACGCAACAGTTCTAGATATCTTCCTGCTCGAACGATCCACTAGCCGTGGCGTAGCCTCGAAAAGAAAAAGGTACGACGCGGACAATTAATCTAAATGAGGGGCGTGCGTGGCCCTGAGTGGCCAGCGCGCCCCACCTCAAGTTTCGGGCCGATATCGTCGTAGTTCCACTGAAGTAATGGCTGCGGTCGGGCCGACCGGCCACAGCTGCCGCGGGTCATCGCTGCGCTTGACCGGGGCGACGTGCTCGCGGTGGTCAGGATCGACCGCCTGGCGCGGTCGTCGCGCGATCTGCTCAATATTGTACATGACATCGAGGCGAGGGGTGCCACGTTCGAGCCGCTGACCGAGCCGTGGGCCAACACCAACGCGCCGCAGGCCGCTGCGATGCTCACCATGCTGTCGGCGTTCGCCCAGCTCGACCGGGCATTCATCCTGGCGAGGACGAAGGAGGGCAGGGAACGGGCTAGGGCTTAGGGCCGGAGGTTCGGCCGCAAGCCCAAGCTCAATGCGCTGCAGATCGCGCATGCGCGGGATCTGCAGCAGGAGGGGCGAGGTCTTCGAGAGATTGCAGAGCTTATCGGCTGCCATGCTTCAACAGTTTCCCGCGCATTGCAAACCCAACATCAAGAGGAGGAAGCCGCATGACCGCAATCATGCTCACCCGCATCGACAATCGCCGTAATGTGGCACGGTTTTATAAGTTGGATGTCCAGCGCACGCTATTCGGCGGATGGTCGCTGGTGAGGGAATGGGGCCGCATTGGCCGTCCGGGCACGGTCAGGGCGGAAATGCAACAGAGTCGTGCTAATCTAAGGTGGAGGGACGAAAGGCGCCGGATTCATGTACCGCTCTTTGCTGAGGCTCGGTCGATTGCGTCGAACTCGGTCTTACTCAAGCGCCAACCGAGTGCATCGAGATTGGTCCTGGCGTGATCAGGCCTAGTCGCGCCGGGGATGGGAATCACGTGGCTGTCGCGCGCCAACAGCCAGTTCAGGGCGACCTGGCTGATGCTGGCGTCGTGCGCGCGGGCAATATCGGCGAGACACGTCAGCAGCGCTTTCGTGCCGATGCTGTCCGACGGCTGCGTGAGGCGGCCGGACGCAAGGGGAAAATACGCGACGAGTGCCACATCGAGCTCACGGCAGGCTTCGAGCACGCCATTTGTTTCCGCTCCTCGTCGGAGCAGGCTGTAGTTGACCTGATTGGCCGCGAGCGGCACGCCTGCCCTTGCGAGGTGATCGGCGATACGGCGCATCTGGTCCGCATTGAAATTTGCCACGCCGACCGCGCGTGCCTTGCCGGACTTCACGGCTTCGACGAGACCTTCGGCGAACACTCCCACGTCGATCAAGGGCAGCGGATTATGAACATGGTAGAGATCGATTGTCTTGAGGCCCAGGCGCGCGAGCGAACCGTCAAGCGCGCTCATCAGGCGGCGCGGAGAGGTTCGGCCCGGAAAGGGAAGGAATTTCGATGCTATCACCGCGCGGGTGGGACCGGCGCGCAAGCAGTCGCCCACGACGCGCTCCGAGAAATAGATCTCAGCCGTGTCGATCATGCACGGGCCGGCATTATAAATGGTCCTGTACGTTTCCAACACGGCCTCACGATCGGCACGCCGCCACTTGTTCGTGCCGATGCCCAAGGGCAGCACATGGATGCCGGTTCGACCCAAGGGGCGCGTATCATGGCGCGGATCATGATTTTCGGGCATCGCTGACCTCTCACAAGGCGAGAGCGCCGTTGGCTGGTTGGTGTGATGACGCTGGCGTTTCAAGGTTACGCCATAGCGACTACGGCCGCATACGGTTTTGAGATTGACGATCACCTCAGCGTTCGCAGCGCGCGGCTGCTTAACGATAGGACATCTGAGGCTTGCTGTTCTTTCGCCTCGTAGTATTCGGCCGAGAACTTGATTGACCATCGCGAGAAGAACGATTGCAATCTCTGAGTGGGCTTCTCGACGCCGAAATGTTCGACAACGTGCGCGTTGCGCAGCCACTTCACCGCCGATGCGATGCCGATGGTACGCTCGAGCCTCTCAACCACTGCGATGCCGGCGATCTCTGCCTGCCGATAGCGAAAGCCGACCTTTTTGATCACATACATGCGCTTGAGGGTTTCATAGCCCTTGAATACGAGCTGAACGAGGGGGTGTCTTTTAGCCTGTGGCCAGGCTGCCGGGTACACCGGCAGCACCAAGAGCTTGCTCTTCGCGATGACCGTTGCCAGCGGATGCAAGAGTTGCATCCACGCCGGCCAGGACGTGACCTTCGCAAACAATATCGCGTGCATCGCCGTTGCTGCCCCGAAAGAGATCGGGAGCCAAAGTACCGCGCCCAGGATCACGAGCAGTGCGGTGTTCGGCGTGAGATGCCGGCATTTCCGGAACACGCATGCCATGCCGCTCTCAAAGGCGGTATGCACAGCTCGTTCGAACGCCTGATAGCTAATCTTCCGCCGAAGCCACGACCAGTTCCGGCGGATCGATATGCTCCAGCGCCGACGATTCGTCTCGGAAAGGGGAACAAGACGTAACGCGCCGCCTATGGCAGTAACGATGACATTGCCAAGAACCCTGGCGGCGAAGAGCGGAAGCCAGACGATCTGCATTGCCAAAGGGAAGGCGTAGTCGAGCAACCGCATCAGGATCGAAAGGATGAAACGCAGGATTTTGTTGGCGGCGAGCGCGACAACAACGAGTGGGATGATAATCACATCGTCGAGGCTACCGCGGAAGCGGCTTTCCTTGGTCCATGCCGGATTATGATAATCGGTCATGGTGCAACGGTTCCGGGCTGAAGACAGTGGATCGTGCCGGCTCAAATTAGCACATTGTAAGAGCCTGGGGGCTTCACTTACCGGTCATTTAGCGGCAACCCGATGTCCGCCAAGGGTGTGCGCCGTGCAAAGGCGGCGCTTTCCAGTGGGTGCAAGCCCCACCCGGCAATCGCTCCAGCCGGAAGCAATCGGAGCAGTCATGGAGGTAACGAAGTGGCTGAAGCCTTCGATTAGCGTGTCACGAATTGGTGACAGCGCGAGTGTGCAGGCCGTAACGCGAGTGAACGCCGAGCAATCCTCGAAAAGGACAATGCGCAGGTCGACCCGACAACCCTATCGGGGAAGACTGATACGTCTGGATGAAATGAGCGAAGCGATACGTTCAGACGCTGCGCCGGGGTAGTGGCGGCGGCATGTACACAAGGAAAGCGCACGAAACACGGGAAGCCCCAAGGCGTGGTCCGCGATGACCAACCGGAAGCCCGTGAGGGACAGGCTGGGCGCCCTGGGGTGGCGGAGAGGTTCGTAGTACCGCGGAAGCCGGGTAACTCCGGTGGAGGGAAGGGACCTCAGTTCAAGACAGACGCAATACGTGGTGAAGGACCTCGGAGATTGGGAAACCTAGTCAACTCCAATAAATGTCCAGAAGCTGCAGATGGCGTTGCACGCGAAAGCGTGAAGTCTTGTCCGAGAGCCGGATGCGAGAGATTCGCCCGTCCGGTTCGATGAGCGTTGCGCCTTGCAAGCGCGTTGAAGTCTGCCGTCTGCGATGACGGCCGCGGCAAAGCCTAGCGAGCAGCCGCGAACCGAGTCTTGCGTGGCGTCCGGTAACGGCCGTTGCGAAGCGTAGACAGGGAGGTTGTAGGCCGGAATGAAGTGAACGGGAAAATAGCCCCGAAATCGAACGTGATCGGAGTAGCCGACCCTGTCGCTCAAAGGGGAAGGCGGAATCGCAGGCCGCGACAACGCGAGCGGTCTGAGATGCTCCCGGGGTTCGTACCGCCAGCATGCAACCAAAGGAAGCAACGTGAACAAGGGAGATCCATCCGGTTCAGGCGCAAGCCTGTAGGACCTGCCAAGCCGAAGAGGTGAGAAGGGTCTGATGACCGGGTGGAAGTCAGACTGACTGGTAGTACTCCGAGGACGGGAAAGCCGGCTACATGGGGAAGCGGTCAGCGGTAGTTGAATTGTTCTTGGGCGACATGGGCTCCATTCAACGGGAGTTACGGCCTTCTACTCAGTGAGAAGATCAGCTGACCATGGAAACGAAACTTGAACAAATAGCAGTGAAAGCTCGACGCGAACCAAAACTCCGTTTCACGTCGCTGGCTCATCACATCACGCGCGATCGGGTGCGGAAGAATCTGTTGCAGATTCCGAAGCGGTCGGCCACTGGGGTGGATGGACAGACGGTGGAGACGGCGAAGAAGAGCTTCGATGGATGGATAGAGCCGATGCTCCAGTCCATTCACCGCCAAGGATATAGAGCGCCGGATATCCGGCGGGTCTATATCCCCAAACCCGGCAAGACGGAAAAGCGGCCACTTGGCGTGCCGACTGTCGCCGACCGGGCGCTCCAGCGCAGCACGGCCGAAGTGTTGTCTGCCATTTATGAGCAGGACTTTCTGCCCTGCTCATTCGGTGGCCGGCCAAAGCTCAGCGCTCATCATGCTCTGGCGACCCTCAATGAGGTCATCGCCGGCGGCAAGATGGGCTGGGTGCTGGAGGCGGATCTCAAGAACTTCTTCGGGAGTCTCAATCATGATTGGGTGCTCCGGTTCGTCGCGCATCGAGTCGGTGATCCACGCCTGATCAGTTTGATCCGGCGCTGGCTGAAAGCGGGTGTCTTAGAAGATGGAAAGGTCCATCCGAACGAGGAAGGAACACCGCAAGGGGGATCGATCAGCGTACTTTTGAGTAACCTCTATCTTCACTACGTGCTCGACCTCTGGTTCGAACGCGTGGTGAAGAGCCGGTTGCGGGGCGAAGCCCGGCTGGTGCGCTATATCGATGACTTTGTGATCTGCTTCCAATATCGATCGGACGCCATCCGTGTTCAGGACGCCTTACGCCTTCGGTTGGGAAAGTTCGGCCTCACTCTTGAGCCGACCAAGACCAAATTGGTTGAGTTTGGTCGGTTCGCGCAGCGACACGCAGGCAAACGCGGCAGAAAACGCCCGGAGACCATCTACTTCTTGGGTCTGACGCTGTATTGCACGCGAAACCAGAAGGGTAACTTCAAGGTTGGGATGCGCACCGAGAAATCTCGCTTGTGGCGCAGCCTTACGTCTCTGCAGGAGCTTATGCGGCAAATACGACATCACACGATCAGTGACCAGGTCGGCGAAATCAACGCCTTCCTACGCGGCCACTATGCCTATTACGGTGTCGCCGGGAATCTTCGGTGTCTCGTGAAGGTGTACCGCGCCGTGGAGCGTTACTGGCATCGGATGTTGCGCAGCCGCAGCTGGGCCGGACGAGCCCTCAACTGGAGCATGTTCAACCAGATCAACGAACGGACGCCGTTACTGAAACCAAAGCTGCGCCTCCCATATACGGAGTTGCAGGCTCTTGCAGTGCTGTGAATCAACTGTCGAAGAGCGTAGTGCGGCAAATCCGCATGCTACGTTCTGTGGGAGCCGGAGGCGGGCAACTGCCTCCGGCGACCCGGTGGATGTGGAAACGGAGCCATGGTGGAACCACTAAGGCACCGCCAGACGAAAGGGGCGGCAACAGATATGTTCTACCTAACACCACCGCGCCACATCTCGACTCTACCGATGGACAGCAAAATGTCCGTGCGTATTACGCGACCTTGCTGCGTCCTACTGTCTGGCGAACCTCAAAACCCTCGAACCGGGCAGCCCGATACCGATCCGATCCACCATTGCGACTGACTTCACAGCTGATGGTCGATACAGATCGTCCCAATTGGCGGGCAATCAAGCGCAACGAACATTGCCTGCTGAGCCCTCTGGAAATCTCCTCCCATTCAGTAAGGCTGAGCGCCTTCCTGGCTCGTCGCCGAACTGGCGGACGAATGCCGCCGCTTGGCGAGATCACCGAAAAGTCCGAAGAGGATTCCCGGTCAAATCGGCGTCCGATCGAACTCATCGGCTCGCCAGCTTGCCGGCGATCCCAGATTTCAGATCGCTGAGCCGCCGAGTAATAAATGCGACGTGCTTCATGGCCCACACTCCATCTCTGCTAGAAGATTAGTGTGTTGCGCTGACCAGTTGAACCCGCCACCCAAAGCGGCCGTTCGAGATCGCATCCCAGCGCGGCGTGGGCGCAATAACTGTTTTGTCGATTACGATGGCTTCTCGTTTCGAGCGTGCCTTCACGGGAGTGGCGCGAAGTGCTACACTATTTTCAATATCAACACTGGTGCCGTGAGCTTGCCGTTGTGAGGGGAACAAAGATATCCGACCGCGGCAATGCGTTTTGCGCGTGAGCAAGGGGGCGGCAAACTCTGAAAGGAGACCCTCCATGGCCCTTTATGCCTTGCAGACGGCTTACGCCCCTGTCGGGTGGGCAGCCCTGCTTAAAGATCCTCAGAACCGCATGGAGGCCGTCAAACCTGTTGTTCAACGACTCGGCGGCAGTGTCGTCGACGGCTGGCTGACGTTCGGCGATTACGACGTGCTGGTGATCTGTCAGCTGCCGGACAATGTGAGCGCCACGGCGCTGTCCATGGCGATCTCAGCTGGTGGGGCGGTTAAGAGCGTCAAGACCACGCCGCTCGTGACCTTCGACGAAGGGCTTGAGGCTCTCAAGAAGGCCAAGGACGCAGGATACACGCCGCCGCCTAGCGAAGTCCCGTACTTTGGCGTGTATCGCGGCGCGTGACGCCTCGATGAGGTAGTGCGCTGCAACTTGAATTGAAAGGGTAGCTTCTAGAGCGAGGAGGTATCTTATGGCGACGCCGCTCGATGATTCCACGCTTGATACGATCTTTCGCAAAGCGCGTACTCAAAACAAGTGGTTCGATAAGCCGGTTTTGCGTGAACAACTCGTTGCCCTGTACGATCTGATGCGCTGGGGCCCGACCAGTGCGAACTGCTTCCCCGTGCGCATCGTGTTTGTGACGACGCCGGCGGCGAAGGAGCGACTAAAGCCCCTCGTCCTTGAAGGTAACCGGCAAAAGGTGACAGACGCGCCGGTGACAGCGATCATCGGCTACGACACCAGGTTCTACGACTGGCTGCCGCGCCTGTTTCCGCACGTTGATGCCAGATCCTGGTTTATCGACAAGCCCGGTTTTGCCGAAACAACGGCCTTCCGCAACAGCAGCCTGCAAGGCGCCTACTTTATCATGGCGGCGCGGGCCATCGGGCTCGACTGCGGACCGATGTCCGGGTTCGACAACGAGGCTGTCGATCGGGAATTCTTCCCCGGTGGCCAGATCAAATCGAACTTTATCTGTGCCATCGGCTATGGCGATCCGGCGGGATTGCTTGAGCGTCTGCCGCGTCCGGATATCAACGAAGTGTGCTCGTTCGTGTAACCGATCTGCATGTGCAGCGCGATCGCGGCCGCCATGCAGACCCGTTTGAGTGTCAATCGGCGTTGGAGTGGGACCCTGCGTCGGCGCCCAAAAGGGCCTCCTTTGAGCGGGGAGTTTTGGCGCTGAGCTTAAAGAGCGGTCTATCGAACTTGCTTGATGAAGCACCATGGCCCGCAGATATTGAGTCCGCGGGAACGCGGTCTCGACTGGGCGAACCAGGGAGAGAGGCTGAGAGCGGCGACGGAGCAGGTGCATATGACCGCTCTTGGCCCTTTTGCGAAGCGGCAGTCGACACCGAAGACGTCCGGTTATCAGGGTAGACTGGAAATGACTGGCCGACTGTCAAAACGGCGCTTTTGACCCAAGTCGGAAGTCGAGCACCCCATTTGCTGTGACCTACGAGGCCACCACTCTGCCATCAGGCCGTGCTAAATTGCTCTCCTCGGGCTGAAAGGTGGCTCGATGAAGCGACGGCCCGGCATGACACTGCCAGCACGAAATTTCCAGCCGAGCTGCGAGCGCGCTACAGGAACTTATCGTTGCGGATGTGCCCTGGGAACCTTCGGGTGAAATGTGACCAAGGCTCTCGATTTCTCACTTGCTGATCGCAAGGCCGAGCTTCTGCGCTGGCTAAGCGAGGAGGGACGTTTTGCGCCCGATACCGGTCGGCTTCTTGAGATGCTCTGCGACAAGCTCACCATGCTCGGGGCGCCGATAGCCCGCGCCACAGTGCATGTCCGTACGCTGCATCCAGAATTCCGGGGAATATCGCGTATCTGGCGCCGTGGACAGAGTACCGAGTTCCGAACGTCGCGACACGGTATCGAGTCTACGTCGGATTACCAGAATAGCCCCCTTCAGTACGTTATCGAAACCGGACAGTGGCTTGATACTGTCCTTAGCGAAGCCACCGATCGGCGCTTCCCGATCCTCGCAACGCTGCGGGCGCAAGGCATTACCCATTACGTGATGGCGCCTCTTATCTTTTCGAATCGGATCGTTAACGCGATATCGTGGGGAAGCGACGCTCCCAGCGGGTTTAGGGAAGCGGACGTTGAACTCTTTCGCTATCTAGTACCCGGAATCAGAGCTGAGTGATACGGCGGCCTTTGAAACGGCGTTGACGGACCTTTTTCTTGGTCCAGACGAAGGGCTCTGCTCTGTCATTGTACGCGCTGACGTAGGCATCGATGTGTTCCTGAAGCTGCTTGAGGCTTGTGAAGGAGGTGCCGCTGAGCGACTGCCCCTGCAAGATCGAAAACCATACCTCGACCTGATTGAGCCAGGACGCACTTGTCGGCGTGAAATGAAATTGCACGTTGGGGTGGGCCTTGAGCCAGTCCTCGTTCTTCTTGTGGGTGTTGAGGTTGTCGAGGATGACGTGAAGCTGGCGGTTCGGAAAGGCCGCGGTGAGGCTGTTCATGAAGTCGAGAAACTCGACGCGACGACGGCGTTTTGAATGCGTTGCGATGATCTTTCCGGTGGCGACTTCGAGCGCCGCAAACAATGTTGTGGTGCCATGCCGCTTGTAATCGTGGCTCTGGCCGGTCAAGGCGCGGCCATTGGGCAGCTTCAGATAGCCCTGCGCTCGCTCCAAAGCCTGGATCGAGGGCTTTTCGTCCACGCATAGCACAATGGCCTTCGCGGGCGGGGCGACATAGAGGCCAACAACATCGGCGGCTTTGGCCGTAAAGTTCGGGTCGTTGCTCTCACACCAGGACTTGCGAGCCGCGAGGTCAATCTTGTGGCTGCGCAGGAACCGCCAGACATATTGGACGTCAACATCGCCCAGCGCCCCGGCCAGCAGGGGCCCGGTCCAGCGTGCGAACCCTTCCGGTGGCGGCTTGTCCAGCAGCCTCAGAATCCGCTTGTCGGTGGCCTTCGTATAGATCGGCTGCTTGCCCGGCCGCGGCTTGTCTTGCAGCCCTTCTAGGCCATGATCGGCATAGCGATGCCGCCAAAGGCTGACAATCCGCGGCTGGACCCCAACTTCCTTGGCGATCGACCGGGTGCTGCGCCCGACCGCCGCCAACAGAACTATCCGCGCCCGCTTCAAATCGCGCTGCAACGTCACCGGTGAGCGACAACACGCCTCAAGCACCTTGCGATCTTTCCTCGAAAGGTGGACTTCTCTTGCTTCGGGTATCATCCCGACCTTGAATCACGACTCACGATCTAAGAAAAGTGGGTACTAGTGCCGACCTTTGCCCCAGTTGTCGAAGTGACGGCGGGCCGGCGGATCTATGGTGAACTTCTTGCCACCTATGTAGGTCGAGATCCGTGCGCGCGGATTATGGCGGGCGCAGTCCAGCGCGGAAACGTCCGCCACATCAAGGCGGCAATGCTGCTCGCCGACTTGCGTGGTTTCAGCCGACTGACAGATGAGCTTCCGGAGCAAAGAATCATTGAACTCCTAAATGCCTTCTTCGATCTGGTCGTCCCTGGCGTCATTGGCAGCGAAGGTGACATCCTGAAGTATATCGGTGATGCGGTCATTGCGATCTTTCCAGTCACCGGCGATGATCCGGCGCCGGCCTGTGAGTCGGCCCTGGCTGCAGCGCAGACAACGCTGGCTGCGCTGCAGGCTTCACCGCCCGAGGTCCAGCAGCATATTTCAATCGATATTGCTCTGCACTATGGTGATGCCGCATACGGCAATATTGGCTCTGGCAATCGCCTCGACTTCACCGCCGTCGGGCGCGACATCAACATCCTCAGCCGGCTGGAACTCCTCTGCAAGGATGTTGACCGGCCACTGCTCATGACTGGTGCTTTTGCCGCCGAAGTTGCGGCACCGGTCGTTGAAATCGGCCATTTCGAATTGCGCGGCTTCCGTCAGCATCAGTCCTTGTACGGGTTGTGCCAAGACGGCGAGGTGCCTGCTGCGCCCACGTGGACGGATGGCGTGTAGCAGGCTGTACGGACTGTTGGGGGTAAACTTCTGCTTTTGGCACCTTTGAGACATGCCAGCCGCCGCTTGGCATGTCTGCTTAGCGGGGAAGACCGGAAGTGAGCGGCGCGCTGTCAGAAGGACGCGATTGACCCTGTAGCGCGACGGCTGATTGGCAGAAGGCGTTGTATGAGGTCCGGGGCGCGCGCTGGAATACCTACGCGCAGTTGCGAGGTGCAGTAAGCGACTGGCTCTTGCGCGGCGGCATCCCCGGCGATTGCACCATTGCGGCCGGTTGACGACCCGCCGTTGTCGGAGTTGCCGAAGAAGGGCGAAACCTTAAGCGATGGAGTGGCTCGTTACCGTCACCGGCTGCGTGAGCTTGCCGCTGATCTTCACCGGGTGCGCGGCAGTCCATGGCCATCATCGGTGGCCAAGGCGAAGATGCGCGAGCACATCGAAGCGCTCACCGCTGCCGCCGCACCGAATTGCGACAGCGCCATTGAGCACGGCTTGCCGATCGGCTTCGTGACCAAGATCGTCTCCGC
Source organism: Bradyrhizobium sp. AZCC 2289 (assembly GCF_036924615.1). Classification (NCBI taxonomy): domain Bacteria; kingdom Pseudomonadati; phylum Pseudomonadota; class Alphaproteobacteria; order Hyphomicrobiales; family Nitrobacteraceae; genus Bradyrhizobium; species Bradyrhizobium sp. AZCC 2289. The sequence goes on from NZ_JAZHRY010000001.1 coordinate 5,256,334, forward strand.
CATGGTGCGCAACGTCGAGGGGCCAGCAATCACATTCGTTGAGAGCCCGGACGCATTAGGACTGATGTGTTTTTTATTCCGTGATCAGATCATCGTCCGCATTGAGCAGGAGTTGGACGCGCTCGCCGATGATGGCGCGGCCATGAGCTAGCGCGAACGGCAGGAAGCCGAAGCGCAGATCATGGCCGACACGCTAATGATCGAGCGCAGTGAGTGTGCGCCGATCTGGGCCGCCGAAGCCAAGGGCGAGGTGATCGACTTCCGCAGCGACACGACAGCGCAAGCGGTGCTTGGCCTCCAGCTCGTCAACCGACCGCGCGCCAACCCGTCACCGGGAACGTCGCCGTCGCATGCCTTCGACATCATCATGCCGGGGCGACGATGACCACTGGGATGCACGGTGTCGTTCGGGTTGGTGACATAGCTCGCGGGATGTTCGTGCGGGCGCGCGGGGGCAGGTCTGTCGAGCAGCCGGTCCTCGCGCACGAATAACACGAATCGCGCTTCCGGGTCATGCTAACCGGCGGCGCGTCCGGGCCAGGTTTTTGCTGGCGCATGGGCCTCGCCCGCCTCCAACCGCGACGTGCTACTCAAGCGCCTCAACGACTATGTTCATCCGCATCTTGTTCTCCTTTTTCGGCATCCTAGCTCGAACCATTGGACAAAAGCACGCCGAATTGATCGGACGTGAAGGCACCGGCGAATAGATGGGGGAACAGGCACGCAGGCGCGGTGTTCTACCTAAAAACCCAACCTTTCGAGGCCGTTCATGACAAAATTTGCAATCCTTGGCGCAGGGGTACTTGGCGCAGCGTTGCTAGCAACGACGCTCGCAGGTCCAGCGAGAGCGCAGGCCGTCGTCGAGGAGCCCGGGTACTGCGCGCAATATTATCCGACCGCGAACTGCCAGAACTATGGACCCGGCAACCCGCTCTATCCCAACGGTCTCTTCCGGAATGATTGGCAGGGCAGTTCTGCCCGGGTGTATCATCGCTACCACCGCCATCACCGTCACCACGGGTAAGGAAGGCGGGATCGATCCCGAGCCTTGGCCCGCGAACTGGCTAATCCCCTTCGATTTGACTAGTCTCACGGCGAACAAGCGCTGCCCCTTCGAAGCGGCCGGGATAGCGACTGTCATTTTGAGCGTGTCGCCTGGCGCACCATCAGCCGATAGCCGTCATGCTTGATTTCATGAACCCAGAGCAGGCCGGACGGCGGGCTTTCGCTTGCCTAGCCACGATCCGGCGCGCTTGATTCAGAAACCCGGCCCAGAGACGGTAGGCACGGCTCCGCGAGTCGATCGGTCGAAGAGGCGAACCCCGACCCGACTTTCAAGGGCCGTGAGTTTTCGGCTCAGAGTCGCTTGTTTCATGCCGAGCATATTGGCGGCACGGGCGATGCTGCCGAGATCTGAAATCAACAGCGCAAAGCTGAGGGACTCTGGGTTGAGGTGCATTTTTGCCTCATCAGAACCGATTTAAAGGTCGTACGATTGCCATCACGTATTTGTCGGTTTGCTCCGGATGCGTGATGGGTGCGGCTAGGCCAGCGCGAAGGCGTCATGGGTAATGGACGCGCTTCAACGGCTGCGCCACATAAAGTGCGACGAAGCGTTCGCGCTCGAGGCCGAGCTGGAAGAGGAGTTGCGCCGTTTGCAGCGCGCGTCCCTGCGCGAAATGGGCACGGTCTCGGTGGACGTTCGGATGGACACCGAACGCGACCGCATTCTCGGCCTGTTCGCGGAGATGGATTTCTCCACGGCGCTGAAATCGTTTGTTCTATTGGAGAATTCGCCGAAAACGGAGGATCTCAAGAGACAAGCGATGGAGCAGGCCGAGCAGGAGCCGCTGAGCGCGATGATGGGCGCGAAGCACCTCGACGACGAGGGAAGGACCGTCGTGAATACGGCTGCCGCCGGATCCGGAGATCCGCCGGAAGACTGGTTCATCCGGATGATCGGCCAAGCGCAATCCTATCGTCGCGCGCTGATCGTCGTCAACAGCATCGATCCGGTTCGGTTGCTGATCGGCAGGAAGGTCGCCATCGAAGAACGTCACTTTCGCTTCCAATCGCCATTCGTGCCGCAGCTACAGGCACCGCTGTACGCGCTGGGCTTCGCTCGGTTCTTCCAGGGCGATTTCGCCTCGGCGGCCTACATTCTGTTTCCTCAGTTGTCATCCGGCGTGGGGCCCGAACGCCGATCGGTGTCCTAAGCGCTTGATTGACTTCGCATCTGTGGGGTCAATGTCGGGTGCTGATTCACAGTCACGCGGCTGCGCGGCGCGCTGCTCGAAGATCAATGGTCCACGTGGCGCTGGCGAAAGTCCCGGCGCCGTCAGCGCGGTAAATGGTTGCCAGCCCTAAAGGCTGCGAAGTACGGTGACGAAACGGGCTCATCTAGAAATGGGTCGGGACGGGGAGAAAACGCATCATGACTTTACGCAGTGCTCTTTGCGCCATGTGCCTGGCCGGCCTCGTCGACAGCGGCTTGGCGCAGGCCGGAACCAACGATATCCTGATCGGCCTTGACAACAAGATCACCTATGGTCCCGAAGGCCCGACGAACGGCGCTCCGGGTAATGACGCCGTGCTGGTCGTGGACGTCTCCGACCCGACCAAACCCAAGATCCGCGCCAGCCTGCCGCTGGCGAATTCCCTGCTGGGCCCGCCAACCAACCTGCAGATCACACCAGACGGCAAGTTGGGCCTGGTCGCCAATTCCGTGGTTCACGTCCAAGAGGGCAGCTCCTGGAAATCGGTCCCGGATGACAAACTCTACGTGATTGACCTCACCGCCGACCCGCCGAAATTGATCGACACGGTTACCGTGGGGCGGCAGCCGTCCGGTCTCTCGATCTCCAAGAAGGGCGACCTCGCGTTGATTGCCAACCGAGACGGCAAGAGTGTTTCTGTTGTCTCCATCCAGGGCTTGACGGTCAAGGCCGCAGGCGAGGTACCGCTGGAGCAGCAGGCTGCCGCCGTTGTCATCGCACCCGACGGCAAGCGCGCTTTTGTCTGCCTGAACCTCGTGCACAAAATCGGCGTGTTGGCGATCGATGGACAAAAAGTGACCTACGACAAGTCGATGGACATTCCATCGGCATTCAATCCCTACAACATCGACATCACACCAGACGGCAAATACGTCATCGCCTCGAACACCGGCGCACAGAAGAACAACGTCGATGCCGCGGTGATTATCGAAGCGACCGGCCCACATCCCCACGTTGTCGACGTGATGACCCCTGGTATCGGACCGGAAGGCTTCGCCATCGCGCCCGATGGGAAGACCGCAGCCGCCCCGCTGCTGCTCGGCACCGCGGCCAAGGACGGCGACTGGTTCAAGACCAAAGCCGGCGAACTCGTTCTGATGTCAATCGGCACCGGCGGTAAGCTGACGGTGACTGCGCGTGCGCCGCTCGGCGGCCTGCCGGAGGGCATCGCTTACAGCCCGAACAGCGACTACCTATATGTGGGAAACTATTTCGACAAGGACCTGCAGGTGTTTGACCTCGCCGGCGGCAAGCTTACCGAGGCAGGGCCCAGGCTGAAGCTGCCAGGCCAGCCGGCGTCCATGCGCGCGCCAGCGCGGTAGAGCCATGCTCGGCGAAGAGGTCGCCAACGAGGACATCGTCAAGGGCTACAAGGTCGACACCGACACTTTCATCGAGGTGACGAAGGAGGAGCTTGAGAACGTTGCGCTGGAATCGACGCGAACCATCGAAATCGACGAGTTCGTCGACGGCAGCGAGATCGATCCACGCTACCTGATCCGTCCCTACTACCTCACTCCCGATGGCAAGGTCGGCCATGACGCCTTCGCAGTCATCCGCGAAACTCTCCGCGAAATGAACAAGCTCGCCATCGGACGCGTGGTGCTTACCAATCGCGAGCACATCATCGCGCTCGAGCCGATTGACAAGGGCTTGATGGGAACGCTGCTGCGCTATCCATACGAAGTGCGTTCCGCGGACGAGTATTTCGATGACATCCAGGATGTCAAAGTCACGAAGGACATGCTTGATCTCGCTAGGCACATCGTCAATCAGAAGGCCGGCCACTTCGAGCCCGGCAAGTTCGAGGATCAGTACGAAACTGCCCTCATCGATCTCATCAATCAGAAGCGCGCGGGCAAACCAAGTTGCAGGAGCAATGGCGCGCCATGTCCGCGATGGCGCGGAATTCCGGATCCTCCTTTGCGCTTTTCGGCAGCTTTTCAATTGTCCGCTGCAACGCCTGACGCATCTTCTGCATTCGCATCGCATGGTCCGTCATGGCGCGCGTACGGCTTGAATATTGAATGTGCTTCTGCCGGCTCGACACTTCCACCATTGTTGGCCTTCCGGGATTGGCTGATTGAAGAAGCGCGTCGCACTTAGGCGGTTGAAGGGCTGCTCCTGGCGCAAAGCGGCCGTTCGTACGCAGACAACATCCCGTGACTGATAAGGACTGAGTAGAGAGTCCATCAGTTTGGCATCAGGCTCGGGTAGGGCGCGCGTAGCCGTTTACAGTGGGAAGCCGCGACATCAATGGTTCAGTGGCGTGTGCGAACTTCGGGGCGTTCGTCGCATCCGCTCTCATCCCGTCCGAGCCGAACGCCGCCGCAGCGTCAGTGACCAATGTGACGTCATTCCGAATCCGTCGGCGGCTGCGTCGCGGAATATCGGGCTATATCGCAGATTCGGCGGGATGTAGGACGTGGAGGGATTCGAACCATCGTAAACATTGCTGTCCGGCGAACTGGGGAATCGCCTGTGCGACCAATGGCAAGAATCGGGAGTTGTGTCTCCATGATTTGAACCTACCACCCGACGTCGCTGCGACATTGCGTCGATCTGCAGCGAAGACGACATTATCCTGACCGCGCCGGACACTGCTCCAGAACCCGATAGACGGTATTTCTTGAGATACCGAGACGTCGTGCGGTTTCGCTGATGTTGCCGGCGGTTTCGGAGTGGACGGAGAGGACGCGGGCGCGCTGGATGTCCTGCAACGAGCCGGAGGTCTTGTGCGGAGGCGGGCCGATCATGGCCCCGACCGCGGCCTCGTCGATGAAGCCGTCGGTGGCGGCAAGGGTGAAGCGCGCCAGCATGTTGCGCAGTTCGCGGATGTTGCCGGGCCAGGGCCGCACGGCGAGGTTGGCGATGGTGGCCGAGGTGATTTCGCAATCCGGATCGATGGCGCCGAGCAAATGGTGGACGATGGCGTCGAAGTCGGTGCGATCCTGCAGCCGCGGCAGCGTCACCTCGAGGGTATTGAGGCGGTAGAGCAGGTCGGAGCGGAAGCGTCCCTCGAGGATGGCCTTGTCGAGGGTGGCGTTGGTGGCGGAGACAAGAAAGACGTCGACCTTGGCGCGGGCGCCGCCGATCGGACGCACGGTCCAGTCGTCGAGCAGGCGGAGCAGCACCGCTTGCAATGTGACGGGCATATCGCCGATTTCGTCGAGGAACAGGGTTCCGCCGTCGGCCTCCTTGACGAGGCCAATGGCGCCGCCGCGCCGCGCGCCGGTAAAGGAGCCCTCGGCATAGCCGAATAGTTCCGCCTCGACGAGGCTCTCCGGAAGCGCGGCGCAGTTGACGGGGACGAAGGCGCCGCTACGTCCGCTGGCGGCGTGGGCGTGGCGGGCGAGCTGTTCCTTGCCGGTGCCGGTCTCGCCGCGGATCAGGATCGGCATCTTGCGGGCTGCTGCGGTCTCGACCTGACGCACGATCGCCTGCACCGCCGGATCGTGGGCGACGAAGCCGGTCACCGCCGGTTTGGGCGCTGCAGCCCGCCGCGGCATCTCGGTCGAGCGAAGTTTCTCGGTTTGGCTGCTTCGATCTACGACTGCCACACGCCGGCGCGTGTGCAGCAATATGATGGCACCAATGTTGGAGCTTTCGTTCCTCACGAGATCGAAGCTCGCGTTCGGAAGTATCTCCTTCACTTTGAGCGGCCACTCGTCAAAGGGGATCGCTTTCAGAAATTGTGTGGGCGCACCATCGGCAACAAAGTTGCGGTGACCCCTGACGACGCTCAGTGCGTGCTCGGTCGCATGGACGATCATGCCCCGGCGATCGAGCACGACGCAATCGTCGCTTGCCCACAACGACCTCTTGGAGAGAAAGTGACGCAGCAGATTTTCGTGATCCTGCCTGATCGATTGCGCCAATACGCTTTCCACATGATGGCCCACGGAAACGGCCAGCGCGAGACTCTGCGGGTTGAAAGTGTTTGCCGGACCCGAAATATCAACGACTCCCAGAAGTTCGCCGTCGGCGGGGTCATGTATCGGAACGGCAGCGCAGGTCCATCGCTGAATTTCCGAGCAGAAATGCTCCGTACCGCGAATCTGGACGGGTTTCGATTCCGCCATCGCGGCGCCGATGGCATTGGTGCCGATGTCGGCTTCGCTCCATCGTCCGCCATGCTCCAGATGAACCGCGCGACCGGCATCAATAACTCTGGCGTCTCCCTGTGTATCGACGATCAATCCGGAGGGATCGGTCAAAATCATCATGGAGTTCGCATCGCTCAGGAATGTTCCGGAGCTCTCGAGCGCGGAGCGTGCGGCATTGCGGAGCAAGGCATGCTTGGAACGGTGACGATACAACTCGGCTTCCGGTACCAGCGGCGCTCTGGCGCGATCGACCGTGACTTGATGGTTTTTAGATCTCTGCCACGATGCTGCGACCGACGATCTCAAATTCGCCGACAGGGCTCCGCGCTCGACGAATTTTTCCCACGCCACCCGCACTTCTCGTTGGTCCATCCTGGCTCCTCCGGGGTGACGACGTCGGCGACCCGCGTCTCGACAGGTCTGCTATCGATCACCTTGATGTGGGTTCCCGGTCAGATAACCGTCTCCATGATGCAAAAAGCTCATCGACCGATGTCCCCGTCCATTCATTTGGAGGGCCCATTCCAGGATCGAATTTTGGACATTTGTCCGGCGCTCTCGTCACGATGACCACGGCGTCATCCGATCAGACAACCTATCCCGCGTTTACTTCCCGGCTTTAGCAGGCGTTTCTTTCATGTCGCCTATCGGCACAGCCTATACTCCTTGTCTGCGTGCTGCAAAGGAGACCGGGGCTACCAGGACGATGTTTTCAATAAAGTCCGTGCTGCAATCCGGTGGCTGGCGGCCGTCACATATAGGGCAGCGATGGCTATGGGCCGCTGTCCCGGCGGCTTTGGCCGAGCGCCCGATAGACGGTATTTCTTGAGATACCGAGACGTCGTGCGGTTTCGCTGATGTTGCCGGCGGTCTCGGAGTGGACGGCGAGGACGCGGGCGCGCTGGATGTCCTGCAGCGAGCCGGAGGTCTTGTGCGGAGGCGGGCCGATCATGGCTCCGACCGCGGCCTCGTCGATAAAGCCGTCGGTGGCGGCAAGGGTGAAGCGTGCCAGCATGTTGCGCAATTCGCGGATGTTGCCGGGCCAGGGCCGCGCCGCGAGGTTGGCGATGGTGGCCGAGGTGATTTCGCAATCCGGATCGATGGCGCTGAGCAAATGGTGGACGATGGCGTCGAAGTCGGTGCGATCCTGCAGCCGCGGCAGCGTGACCTCGAGGGTATTGAGGCGGTAGAGTAGGTCGGAGCGGAAGCGTCCTTCGAGGATGGCCTTGTCGAGGGTGGCGTTGGTGGCGGAGACAAGAAAGACGTCGACCTTGGCGCGGGCGCCGCCGATCGGACGCACGGTCCAGTCGTCGAGCAGGCGGAGCAGCACCGCTTGCAATGTGACGGGCATATCGCCGATTTCGTCGAGGAACAGGGTTCCGCCGTCGGCCTCCTTGACGAGGCCAATGGCGCCGCCGCGCCGCGCGCCGGTAAAGGAGCCCTCGGCATAGCCGAATAGTTCCGCCTCGACGAGGCTCTCGGGAAGCGCGGCGCAGTTGACGGGGACGAAGGCGCCGCTACGTCCGCTGGCGGCGTGGGCGTGGCGGGCGAGCTGTTCCTTGCCGGTGCCGGTCTCGCCACGGATCAGGATCGGCATCTTGCGGGCCGCTGCGGTCTCGACCTGACGTACGATCGCCTGCACCGCCGGATCGTGGGCGACGAAGCCGGTCACCGCCGGTTTGGGCGCTGCAGCCCGCCGCGGCATCTCGGTCGAACGGAGGTTCTCGATCGTCGCGACAAACGCGCTCCCTACCGCGTCCTCCAACCGCTGGTGCTCCTGCCTGCGGCTTTCCGAGAGGAAGGATTGGAAGGGTGTCAGGAATAATTCCTCGAAGCGCTGTCCGGGGGTAGTGGTTAGACCCTGCAGCAGGTTCTTGGCACGTCCGTTCAATGCCAGCACCCGACCCTCGCGATCGACAGCGAGCAATCCGGCGCTGAGCGTATGCACGTATTCGCTCCGGCTATGGAACGCGATCAGCAGGTCGTTCTCGTGTTGGCGGCGAAACAGGCCGTTCTCGATCTGCGCCGCGGCCATGGCCACGAGCGCCTGGGTGTGTTCCTGACGCGATCGGCAGTCCGACGACGCATCCAGCACACCCGCCAAGGATCCATTGGGGGTAAAGACCGGTGATGCGACACAGGTGAGGCCGCCGAAACGTGGAAAGTAATGTTCGGCGCCATGGACAAGAACCTGGCGGCGCACGATGGAAGCGGTCCCCAATGCATTGGTTCCGCAACGGGCCTCCGACCAGACGGCGCCAGGCCTGATCGAAGCGCCATGCACCGACGTCCGAAAGCTGTCGTCGGCAACCATATCCAGCAACATGCCGTCAGGCGATGCGAAGGCGATCACGAAATTCGTTCCGGCGATCTGGCTGTGAAGGCTGTGCATTTCCGCCATGGCGAGCCGCAACACGAGTTCATGCCGCTGTCGCGCCGCCCGCAGCACTGCAGCTCCTTCTATCTGAAGCGGTGGCGGGCGGCGGGGATCCAATTGGACGTCGGCGCAGCGCTTCCAGCTTTCCAGAATATCCGGCGACAACAGTTCGGCAGGAACCGTGCCGTGCCGTTCTAGCTCGCGACGCGCAAGTGCGACGCGCTCCTCCGTGGACAGCATGTTTTTTCCTCCGCGGATGTTTCTCTGAAGACCGCGTCGGCTCTCGCGCCAATCTTGTCGGTCTCGGCCGGACATCGTGATCATCACCTTACCCGCGCGCGAGAAATATCAAAGGCCGAAATATGCTGCGTCGCATGATGTTCCGCGGCTCAACATCGTTGCTCGGAAAATTGTTCATCGGTGCAACAGTCCCGGTAGTCGTCTTTAAGCATTGCGCTGGAATTTCAAGGCGTTGATGCGCTGGCACGGCAGTTGCTGATCAGGGAGGAGAAAATGTCGAAGCCGCGCTGGGGCGGCGGAAAAAAGAAGGAACCGGGAGATGAAAGCCGCCGTCCTGCATCGGTACGACGAAACCCTGAGCGCCAAGGAATTCGTCAGCTACGAAGACGTCGTCGATCCGCGCCTTGAGAATCCCACGGACGTGATCGTCCGTATCGGCGGTGCCGGCGTTTGCAGAACCGATCTCCATATCGTCGAAGGCATCTGGCGTGAAAAATCCAACGTCAATCTGCCTTACATCATGGGGCACGAGAACGCCGGCTGGGTTGAAGAGGTCGGCAAGGGCGTCACCGGGTTCAAGAAAGGCGACCCGGTGATCTGCCATCCACTCGTCACCAGCGGCCATTGCCTGGCGTGTCGTCGCGGCGATGACATGCACGCCGAGGAGAGCGTCTTTCCGGGGATCAATGCCAATGGCGGCTATGCCCAGATTCTTCTGACCGGCGCGCGCAGTCTGATCAAGCTCCCGAAGACGCTCGCGCCCAAGGACGTCGCCCCCTACACCGACGCCGGTCTCACGGCCTATCGCGCCGCTAAGAAAGCCTCGCGCCATCTCCTGCCCGGCCAGTACGCAGTGATTATCGGAGCCGGCGGTCTCGGGCATATCGGCATCCAGGTTTTGAAAGCTTTATGTGCGGCCGAGATCATCGTGCTTGATCGCGCGCCGGGCGCGCTCGAACTCGCCCGCGGTTGCGGCGCGCATCATGTGGTGAACGCGGACGGCAACGAGGTCGAAGCAGTCCTGTCATTGACCGGGGGCCGCGGAGCGGAAGCCGTCATCGACTTCGTCGGAGAGGGTGATGCAATCGCCAAGAGCCTGGCGATGACGAGGAACGCCGGCTTCTATTACATCGTCGGTTACGGCGGACGTATCGACATTCCGACCATCGACATGATTACGTCCGAAAAGACCATCGTCGGCAATCTTGTCGGGACCTACGCCGAGCTTGTCGAACTCATGGCATTGGCGGACCGCGGTCTGGTCGATCTGAAGACGCGCGAATATCCGCTGAGCGCAGCCAACGACGCGCTTCATGATCTTCATCACGGCCGTGTGCCCGGACGCGCGGTGCTTATCCCATGATCGCGAGCAATACGGCGCTGGAGTGCGCCATGCGATGCAGTTCATCGTCGAGCTGTTTCACGGCGCGGAGCCCGGCCGTCCCGGAGGGTGACGAGATGGAATCCCAACGTGACGACAAGGCGCGCATGATGGCGCGGCACGAGATGGTGATGGGATTGATCGACAACAACGCGCGCCAGTTGCGCTGCGACAATCAGCGGCACGGCGTGGAGATCGAACGCAAATTGGCGGTGCGCGCAGCGGCGCTGCCCGGTGCGCCACCGTCTTCACAGGCGGCGATTGCGGAGTGCGACGAGCGCCTCGCGGTCATCGACGAGGAAGAGCACAGGCTCGCCGCCGAGCGCGATTGGTTGACCGCGACGCTTGCCGCATTCGATGCCGCTGCCGACGAGCCGAACACCAAGGAGGATTTCGATGGCTGACGCCAATACCATGGAAGCTCCCATTCAGACCGACGAGGAGCGTTCGAAGGACGAATTTTTCAAGCGTCTCGCCGTGATCGGCGAGGACATGATCGCCGCCCACGGCAAGGATTTCGCAATAGGGGCCCTGGTGCTGCTGGCGCGATTTCTTGTCGAGGGAAAAGAGCTCGCCAAGCCATCGGAACCGACGATTGGCGAGTGGATGAAAGGGGCGAAGCCGGCCTGACGATCGGCTCACCGAAGACAGCCGTGAGGCCGCAAGCCGATCGGTGAGGATACCGCGGACGTCGTCCGCAACAACGATCTCACATGGAAGCGACGCTAACGCCACAGATAGGGAGAAGCTAAATGACGGCCAGTCTCACGCTCAACAAGATAACGGCACAGAAGGGTATCGGTATTACGGAGGCCGCGAACCGCGTCGCCGATCTCGGCTGGACACCGAGCTACGTTCAGGAAGCGATGACCTTCCCGACCGACTACAAGATCTCGAAAGTCGCCAGGGACCCGATGAAACAGGTCCTGCGGTCCTACTTCCCGATGCAGGAGGAAAAGGACAACCGCGTCTACGGCGCACTCGATGCGGCGCTGCGTGGCGACATGTTCCGCAATGTCGAGCCGCGCTGGGTCGAGTGGATGAAGCTGTTCCTGGCGATCATTCCGTTCCCGGAGATTTCGGCGGCGCGTTCGATGGCCATGGTCGGGCGGCTTGCACCCGGCGAGGAGCTACGTACCGGCTTCACCATGCAGATGGTCGACGAATTCCGGCATTCGACGATCCAGATGAACCTCAAGAAATGGTACATGGAGAACTACATCGACCCGGCAGGCTTCGACATCACCGAAGCCGCGTTCGGCAAGTGCTATGCGACCACGATCGGCCGGCAGTTCGCCGAAGGCTTCATCACCGGCGACGCCATCACCTCGGCCAACGTCTATCTGACGGTCGTCGCGGAGACGGCCTTTACCAACACCCTCTTTGTCGCGATGCCCTCCGAGGCCGCACGCAACGGCGACTACGCGCTTCCGACGGTGTTCCTGTCGGTGCAGTCGGACGAATCGCGCCATATCGGCAACGGTCATTCGATGCTGATGTCGATGATCAACAATCCCGACAACCATCTCTTGCTCGAGCGGGATCTGAAATACGCGTTCTGGCAGAACCACGCCATCGTCGATGCCGCCATTGGTACGTTCATCGAGTACGGCACCACCAATCGCGACAAGAACAAGGAATCCTATGCGGAGCTCTGGCACCGCTGGATTTATGAAGACTACTACCGGACCTACATGCTGCCGCTCGAGAAATACGGCATCAAGATCCACCATGACGACGTCTCCGAAGCGTGGGATCGCATCGTCAAGAAGAACTACGTCCACAAGGTTGCTCAGTTCTTCTCGGTCGGCTGGCCGGTCAATTTCTGGCGCATCGAGGCTCAGACCGAGAAAGATTTCGAGTGGTTCGAGCACAAATATCCGGGCTGGTACGCCGAGTTCGGCGACTACTGGAAATGGTACGGCAGGAAGAGCAAGCCGGGTGAGACCAACATCCTGTTCGACCAGGAGAACGGCTACGTCTATCCGCACCGGTGCTGGAGCTGCATGGTGCCGTGCCTGATCCGCGAAGACATCGTTTGCGACGAAGTGGATGGCAAGGTCTACACCTATTGCTCCAAGCAATGTGCCTGGACCCATAAGGTGGCGTTTGCGGCCGAGTACGAGGGCCGTCCAACGCCGGCGATGGGCCGCTTCAGCGGCCGGCGCGAGTGGGAGGATTGCTACCACGGCTGGGACCTCGCCGACGCCATCAAGGACCTCGGCTTCGTTCGCCCGGACGGCAAGACGCTGGTGCCGCAACCGCATTTGCGCTTCGACGACAAGGAAATGTGGACGCTCGACCATGTGCGCGGTCACACCCTGCAGAGCCCATTGCGGCTGCTGCGGGAACTGAGTCCGGCGGATCGTGAGAAGTCGCTCGCGGAATATCGCAAGGGCTTCAAGATCCGGCCGTTCAACTGACGCTCCATCGAACTGACGCTGCACCGGGAGCCGCCAAGGCGGCTCCCGGACCACCCCAAGCGGGCACCGTCGATCCGCACCAGGAACACCAAGAGCTTTGGGAACCATCCCAGGGAGACCCCATGCCGGCACCAGCAATTCATACCGTCCGTTTCGAGCCGCTCGGCGTCGAAATGGAAGTTGAAGAGGGCGAGACCGTGCTCGATGCAGCGTTCCGGCAGGGCATCTCACTGATGCACGGCTGCAAGGAAGGTCAATGTGGCAGTTGCAAGTCCCGCCTGCTCGACGGCGACATCGAGCTTCTCAAATACTCGACGTTCGCGCTGCCGGATTATGAAAGCGAGACCAACCACGTTCTGCTATGCCGGACACACGCCTTCAGCGATCTGACCGTCGAACTTCTGAATTACGACGAAGATCTGTTGAGCCGCTCCATCGCGGTCAAGGAATTCGATGCGCGGGTCGTCGGCGTCCGGGCGCTGACCCACGATATCCGCCAGCTCGAGGTCGAGCTCGAAAAGCCGCTGCGCTTCTGGGCCGGACAGTATGTCGATCTGACGGTTCCGGAAAAGGGCATCACGCGCGCCTTCTCGATGGCAAGCGCGCCCAACAGTCCGACGACGCTTCATTTCATCATCAAGAAATATCCCGATGGCGCGTTCTCCTCGCTGCTCGACGGTGACTTGAAGCCCGGCGACAAGCTTGTCGCCAAGGGACCGTACGGCACGTGTTTTCGCCGCGAGGAGCGCTCCGGCCCCATGATCCTGGTCGGCGGGGGCTCCGGCATGTCGCCGTTAAGGTCGATTCTCGCCGATCATATCGAGAGCGGCGAACAGCGGCCGATCCGTTTCTTCTATGGGGCGCGCACGCGCGCGGACCTGTTCCTGCTGGACGAGTTGGCGGCCATCTCGAGCAAGCTTCCCGACTTCAAATTTATTCCGGCGCTGTCGCACGCGCAGCCCTCCGACGAGTGGCACGGCGAGACCGGCTTCATCCACGAAGCCGTGGGCCGGCATCTTCGGCAAGAGCAACTGACCGGCGAGATCGACAGCTATTCGTGCGGTCCGCCGCAGATGATCGACGCCGTTCTGCCGGTTCTGCAGATGGCCGGGGTCGAGCCGGATCGTATCTACTTCGACAAGTTCACACAGCCTACGCGATGAGAACGCCTGAACAAGCCCAGACCACACTCAGGACCACATACGACGATAACCAAGAAATCCGAGGAGGATACCATGAGCGCTCAAGTCCAAACTGCACCACAGAAGTCGGGAGCCGCGGGTGCGGCAATCTTCGCCGGTTCCGAAAGCCGGAAGTACAATTACTACGAACCGAAAGGCCGCAAGGCGACGCATTATGAAGACATGACCGTCGACGTTCAGCCCGACCCGGAACGCTATTTGTTGCAGGACTGGATCATCTCCTTCGGCGACGGACGCCCAGCCTATTCAAAAGACTCGACCGCCGCCAAAAGTTCGAACTGGCACAAGTTCCGCGCCATCGATCAGGAGTGGGAGCGCACCCATTACCAGCGTCAATCGACAATCTGCGGCATGATCCAGAACGTGATCGATAATGGTCGCAAGTCCGGCGCGGCATCGCGCTTCGACAAGACCTGGATCAAGGTTCTACAGGATCATCTCGGCGCCTACAAGCACGCCGAATTCGGCCTCGGCACCGCGACGATGCAGGCGCAGCGTTACGGCTATACCCAGATGATCAACAATGCCGTGTTGACCAACTCCTCCTACAAGCTGCGCTTTGCCCAGGATCTCACGCTCTATCTGGCCGAGCTCGGGATCGACATCGGTCCGACACTCGATACCGCCGCGGGCAAGAAGCACTGGCTGGAGGATCCGGTCTGGCAGGGCACGCGCAAGTCCATCGAGTCGATCATGGGCGCGACCGATTATCTCGAACAATACTTCGCGATCAATCTGGTGTTCGAGCCGCTCGTCGGCGAACTGTTTCGCAGCGGCTTCATCATGCAGTTGGCTGCCGCGCAGGGCGACTTCATCACGCCGGCGGTGGTCTCGGCCGCCGAGGCCGACTACGAGCGCAATCTCGCCAATGCGGTGGAGCTGTTCCATATCCTGGCCCACGAACCGGAGTTCGCGGCTCACAACCAGGGCGTATTCAACGGCTGGCTCGCCGAGCATGGGGCGCTTGCGCTCGAGGCCGCGAAGAATCTGCAGCCGATCTGGTCGCAGCCACGGGTGAAGGTGTCCAGCTTTGCCGATGCGCTGGCGGCAGCCAAGAACCGTATCAAGACCATCACCACCGAGGTCGGTATCCGGGCGCTTGCTTCGCTCACCGCCTAATCAACCCGCAATCCCGTCAACAGAGAAGGAGGCAGCGATGTCCCAACACCAGGCCAACATTTTCAAATCGATGAAGGACGTCCGTTTCGAGGGGACGATTTCCCATCAATGCGGTGTGACCATGAACGACAGCGTCGAGGCGCGCGTCATCGCCGAGGTCATGGCGGACAAAGCCGGAATAACCGTCACCTATATGCCGGCGATGATCCGGATCGATGGTAACGGCAAAATCCTGTTCGACATGGCGGAGATTTCCGAGGCGCTCGGCCGCGTCATGACGCCGCATTTGTTCGAGATTTCGACGTCAACGCACTACGGCAGGATGGTGATGATCGACGACAATACCGTCGCGCTATTCGGCGACATGAACGATGCCCTTGCTTACGAATAGGCGTTCATGGCGACTGGCTGACGCGGCATCGATTGGCTCGCCCGGCAACACCGCATGGGCCGGGTGAAAATCAGGATAGGGGAGAAACAACATGTTTAAGACCAAGGACGGCGAAGAGATCTTTGTGATCGACGGGCATACTCATTTCTGGGACGGCAGCCCGCAAAACCAAAAGAATGTACACGGCAAGCAATTCATCGATTGCTTCTACGCCTATCACTCAAATCTCAGCCCGAAGGAATGGCTGTGGCCGAAGGAGAAGTTTGAAAAGTACGATGCGCAGACCATGCACGACGATCTCTTTGTGCATGGCTATGACGATATGGCGATCTTGCAATCGACCTACCTGTCCGACTTCTACAAGAAGGGCTTCAACAACATCGAGCGCAACTATGCGATGAAGAAGGCCTATCCCAACCGCTTCATCATCAATGGCGCGTTCGATCCGCGGGACGGCGAGCGAGGCCTCGATCAGCTGCGCGCGGACGCGGAGAAATACCATCTGAAGGGCGTCAAGCTGTATACCGCCGAATGGAAGGGAGACTCCAAAGGCTACAAGCTGACCGATCCGGCGTCCTACCGGTTCCTGGAAGAAGCAGTGAAGCTCGGAATCAAGAACATTCATGTTCATAAGGGGCCGACGATTTTGCCCCTGAACCGCGACGCCTTCGATGTCGCCGACGTGGATGATGTCGCGACATCCTTCCAGAACCTGAACTTCATCATCGAGCATTGCGGCCTGCCGCGGCTGGACGATTTCTGCTGGATCGCCACGCAGGAGACCAACGTCTATGGTGGTCTTGCCGTCGCGCTGCCGTTCATTCATACGCGGCCGGGCTATTTTGCTCACGTCATTTCCGAGCTGCTGTTCTGGCTCGGCGAGGATAAGCTGCTTTACGGCAGCGATTACGGCATTTGGACGCCGAAATGGCTGATCGAGAAATTCATGGCCTTCGAGCTGCCGGACGATGTGGCCAAGGAGACCGGCGTGTCGTTGTCGCTGACCGCGAAGAAGAAAATTCTTGGGCTGAATGCGGCGCGCCTCTACGACGTCGATATCGCGGCGCAGAAGCAGAAGGCTCCTCTGGCGGCCGCATCATGACCGTTGCCAGCGGACCATATGCCGGTCGTACGTCCGAGATCTGGGATCGGCTACACCATGTGACCGACCCGGAACTCGACGAGTCGGTGACAGAACTCGGCTTCGTCACTAGCGTGGAGGTGGATGCCATCGACCATGTCCACATCCAGTTCCGTCTACCGACCTATTGGTGCGCCGCCAACTTCGCCTTCATGATGGCGGACGATATGCGTGCGGCCGTGAGCGCCTTGCCATGGGTTCGCGGTGCGAGCGTCGTTCTTGGCGAGCACATGTATGCCGACAAGATCAACTGCGGTATTTCGCAGGGCCTGTCGTTCCAGGAAACCTTCGGCAGCGAGGCAACCGCAGATTTGAGTGAAGTGCGTCGCACCTTTCTCCTGAAGGCGTTTCAGCGCCGCCAGGAAGCACTGCTGAGTCAGCTGATGGCTCGGGGTTACACGGCGGAACAACTTGTCACGATGATCCTTGCCGATGTCCAGGCGCTGGTTGTCGAAAAGGAAGGCCAAGACCTGGTGGGGCGCTATCTGGAGCGGCGCGAGATCGTTGGACCGTGCAGCCCGGATGCGCCGGCATTCCTGTCGGCGGAGGGGCGGCGTCTCCCGGCCGAGGGCCTCGAGGTTTATGTCAGAGGCCTGCGGCGCGTCGGTGTCAACGCCGAGTTCAACGGCGCCTTGTGCCGTGGCCTGTTGTCGGCGCGCTTCGACATGACGACCCCTTTGCCCGAGCGTCCCAAGGTGAATCCGTCTTAGCGGGGCGCCGGAAGCCAACGGCAACAAAAATCGGGAGGAAATCAATGCCAAAGATGATGCTGCACGACGAAGCCGCGCGCGAGGCCCTGGGCCGCGGGGTTGCAAAACTGGCGCGGGCTGTCGCGGCGACGCTGGGACCGCAGGGTATGAACGCGATCATGGATCGGCCGATCGGCACGCCGATCGTCTCCCGCGACGGCGTAAGTATAGCCGACGAGATCGAACTCGAATGTCCGTTCGAGAACATGGGCGCGCAGATCGTGCGCGAGGTGTCCCGGCAGACCAACGAGGTCGCCGGCGATGGCACCACGACAGCGACGGTGCTGGCGGATGCGCTTGTTCAGCAGGGGCTTGCGTGCCTCGCTGGTGGCGCCAATCCGGTGGAACTGGTTCATGGCATCGAAGCGGCCGTCGAGGCGACCATCGCAACCCTGAAACGAGAGGCAAAGCAGCTACAGGGCGGCGAGGGTGTGCGGGCGATCGCGCGCGTTGCCGCCAACGATGTCGCGCTTGGAAATCTTGTCGCTGAAGCCTTTGAACGGGCTGGGGCGCAGGGCATCGTCGACGTGCAATTTGGCATCGGCGTCAACACCGTCCTGGAGGTTGTCGAGGGCATGGCGTTCGACCGCGGCTATCTGTCCCATCACATGGTGACGGATGTCGAGAGGATGCAGGTCGTGCTCGATAATCCCTACATTCTGATGACGGACCACAAGATCCTGTCGCCAGCCGAGTTGACGACGGCTTATGGATTGATAGCGAAGAGCGGACGGCCGCTGCTGCTGATCGCCGATGAGGTGGCCCCGTCCTGCATCATCGACATGCTGGCACGGCGCGAGCGCGACCAGCTCAGGGTTGCGGCCATTCATCCACCGGAATACGGACACTGGCGCAAGGCCCTGCTTGAGGATATCGCGATCACGACGGGGGGAAAGGTCATCGCCCGCGATCTCGGTGGCAGTGTCGACAAGTGCGGATTCGCCGATCTCGGCAGCGCGCGCCAGGTGCGGATCTCGGCTGAACGAACGCTGATCACCGCAGGCAATGGCAATCAAGTTGCCATCGACGCCCGGCGCGAACAGATCAAGCGGCAATATGACGCCGCGCCGGAGAACATCGAGCGCGACAAGTTTCAGGAGCGGCTGGCAAAGCTCGCGGGCGGTACGGCCATCATTCTCGCCGGCGGCGCAACTCCCGTCGAGCAGAAGCGACGTGTGCAATTGATCGAGGATTCGATTAACGCCACGCGCGCCGCGCTCGAAGAGGGTGTCGTGCCGGGCGGCGGCGTCGCCCTGGTGCGTGCTGCGCCGGCGCTGGATCCGCTGATCGCCAGCCTCACCGGCAGCGCGCGGCAAGGCGCAGAACTTCTGCAGCAGGCCCTGATGCAACCGCTTTTCCGGATTGCCGCCAATTGCGGTCTGGACGGCAAGACCTACGTCAACAAGGTGGCAAAATCGCTTAATGGCGTTGGCCTCGATGCCCGCACAGGAGGCCTCGTTGATCTAGTCCAGGCCGGCATCATCGATCCCGTCAAGGTGAGCTATAGCGCGGTGCGCAATGCGGCATCGGTAGCGGGATTAATTCTCACGACGCAGACGTTGATAGCCAAGAAGCCGGACGATTTTGATCCGACGGCGGCACCGGCGCGGGGCGGCGGAGCAGAGCTTCTCGGCCGAGCCTGAAATACGCGGCTGATCAAGACGAGAGACAGTACTGGTCGCGGCAGTAGTTGCGGCAAAGGAAACACGCGCGCGAGCGCGCCATTCTAACAATCTCGTCAATACGCGGGAAGCGATGGCCGCTTCTGGCGCGTAAGCGACCACCGGCAAGATGCCAGTGGTCGACGATTAGAGCTCTGAGCGTCATCCACCTCGATCCCGTCCGATAAGCAATCCCTTGTTCCAAGGTCGTTGTGTTCTCCCTACAGGGCGAACAAGCGTGAGGGCTCCTCCGCCACTCCACCCTCCGCGTCGCTCTACCGCGAGCGTGCTATTTATAACGATCAAGCAGGAGTCTGGCTCTTGTAGAGCGCTTGAGCGGCCGCTTCTGGCAGCGCAAAGCGGCCGTTCAAATGCAATAGCCATCTCGTAACTGATAAGGAATGAGTAGAAATGGAGTCAGTTCGCACTGATAAGCAAATGAGCAAATATTGAAATCCTTATCAGTTTGCGGCTTTGGGCGTGTTTCGCGCTACCACATTGTCGGCTGTCGGTTTGTAGCTCCGGCCGGCTCAGAAAGCTTACCTTACGAGTGAGTGCGGTCGCGCTGTTGTTGTCAGCATCTTCGTCCACGGCTTGGTTTTGCTGATCAAACGTGGAAAGCGCCATGACCAATTGAGGCCGCGGCCAGTTTGGTGCTAATCAACAATATGCCTGTCGGGGCCGATAATGTAGGACCTTGCAAGGGTCGCCCGTCATGCCGTTTCAGAACAGAACCGATGCCGGTCGGAAGTTGGCGAAGGAACTTCTCAAGTACAGGAGCCGCCATCCCGTGGTCCTGGCGCTTCCCAGAGGCGGCGTTTCGGTTGCGGCGGAAATCGCCGCCTCTCTCGATGCTCCACTTGATTTGATACTTGTCCGCAAGATCGGTCTGCCAAGCCAGCCGGAGCTTGCGATGGGGGCCGTCGTGGACGGCGATAAGCCGACCGTCATTTGCAACAATGACGTTATCGAATTATCTGGCGTGAGCGAGCGAACGTTCCAACAGGTCTGCAGCGAGGAGCGCGCCGAAATAGAGCGGCGACGCCAACGCTATCTGGGCGGTCGAGCAAGGTCAGAAGTAAAAGGGAAAGTAGCGATCATCGTCGATGACGGGATTGCGACCGGCGCAACGACGCTTGCAGCAATAAGAGCCGTTCGCAAGCGGCAGCCGAAGGAATTGGTGCTCGCGGTACCCGTGGCGCCGGTTGATGCCGTCGAGAAGCTGCATTCCGAAGTCGATGCAATCGTTTGCCTGGAAACGCCGCGGGATCTTGGCGCGATTGGATATTTTTACCGCGATTTTCGGCAGATCAGTGACGACGAAGTTATTGCTATTCTCAAACGATTTCCTGCGATCAAGCCGGCGCAAGCGCCATGAGAACCGATGCCGAGCGTCTTGCTCACGGACCAGGTAAGGCGCAGACCGAATCCCGATCCCGAATTGACCCAGCCGTAAGCGGCTATCTCTCATACCAACCGACGAGGATCGCTTCCGCGATCACAAATTTGCGTGCTTCCCGCTCTACGTCACGGCAGGACGCATTGGCCTGTGCCCGAAGATGGTCCGTCGAGAGGGCAAGAAGCCGGAAGTGATAGTGGTGTGGCCCATGGCCGTGCGGCGGACAAGGGCCGCCATAGCCCGCTTTCCGAAAATCGTTGAAGGCCAGATTTTTCTTTGTGTTCTGCCCGGCCCCCTCCGCAAGCTCCGTTACGGTCGGAGGAATATCGTAGACCGCCCAATGATGCCATGTTCCGGCGGGCGCATCGGGATCATCGCAGAGCAGGACAAGACTGCGCGTCCCTGCAGGCGCGCCGGACCATTGCAAGGGTGGCGAGAGGTTTTCGCCGTCGCAGGTAAAGCGTCGCGGAATTGCTGCACCATCGGCGAAGGCGCTTGAAACAAGTTTCATGGCTCTCTCCATCAGGCTGCAGGAGGCATCGGCGCGGGCTTGACGTGCCCTTCCAGATCCGGCTCGGCCAGCGAGCGAGCATCGATTGCCGTACCTCGTCGCGTAGCCGAACGAGCGTGATCAGATTGCAGAGCCGTAGTTCGATCTTGCCGGTGCGGAGTCCAAAAGTCTGCTTAAATCTGGAAGTTCATGGAGCATTGACCAAAATCAACCCGGTGTACGAAGGAGAGTTCCTTGGCCAGTGAAGGTAGAGTGACGCACAAGACGCGTGAAAAACCTGCTGCAGAATAGTTTGCCATGCGACCGATCTTCCATCCGAGCCTGGTCAACGGTCGCTACGGCGACCCGACGGTCTATGTGGAGACGCTGTTCAAAACGCACAGTGTGCTGTTCGATCTCGGAGAAATCGCTTCCCTGTCACCGCGGAAGATACGACGCGTCGACCAGATCTTCGTCTCGCATGCGCATATCGATCATTTCATTGGCTTCGATCATCTGCTCCGTTTGCTTGTGGGACACGAGAAAACAGTACACCTTTACGGCCCGGCCGGCTTTGCCGAGCGCGTCTATCACAAGCTTCAGGCCTATCGATGGAACCTGGTCGAGAGCTACGGCTCCGATCTAGTCTTCGTTGTGAGCGAGCTTGAGACGCCGAACTCCATCTCTACCAGGCAGTTCCGGTTGAAGAGGGCTTTTGCCGCGGAACCGTCGGCGTCGAAAACAACTCTTGACGGCGTACTCTGTGACGAACAGACCTGCCGCGTCTCAGCCGCCATCCTCGAGCATCGTACGCCCTGCCTCGGCTTTGCCCTGCAGGAAGCGGCCCATGTCAATATTTGGAAGAATCGCTTGTCCGAGCGCGGGCTTCCTGTCGGGCCGTGGCTGCTGTGGCTCAAGCAGGCCGTTGTGGAAGGCCGTCCGGACGATTATTTGATACCGATCGATGGAGCTGCGACTTCGGAAGGTCGCCTCGAGCGGCTCGGCAGCCTGCGTGACCTCCTGACGGTCACTGCCGGTCAGAAGATCGCCTATGTTACCGATGTCACCGACACGCCGGCCAATCGTGCCGCCATCGTGGCGCTCGTTCAGAATGCGGATATCCTCTTCATTGAGGCGGCATTTGCGGGGGCGGACGCCGCATTGGCGAGGGAACGGGCCCATCTTACAACTACGGCTGCGGGAGAAATTGCGCGGGAAGCCAATGTGCGCCGCGTCGAGCCCTTTCACTTCTCTCCGCGCTATGCGGGAGCGCAGGAGCGCATGCTGGCCGAGGTGATGACGGCGTTCAGGGATCCCACACCTGACGCAAAAACCTGAGTGGTATTTCATGCCCGAGGAAAGACATTTGTCGGCTGGGCATCGGAAATCGGTGCGACTCTTCCTATGCGGGGATGTCATGTGCGGCCGCGGCATCGACCAGGTGTTGGCGCATCCCTGCAGCCCCGAAATTTACGAAGATTGCGAGCGATCGGCGGAGGGTTACGTGCTGCTCGCCGAGCAGGCGAACGGGCCCATTCCGCGGCGCAACGGGTCGTCCTACGTTTGGGGCGCTGCACTGGGCCAGTTGGAGCGCATGCAGCCGGACGCGCGGATCATCAATCTCGAAACGGCTGTGACCCGCAGCCACGACCGCGTGAACAAGGGCATCAACTACCGCGTGAGCCCCGAGAATGCAGAATGTCTCGCGGCGGCCAAGATCAACTGCTGTGTATTGGCCAACAACCATGTGCTCGATTGGGGCCGCGCCGGCTTGCTGGAGACGCTGACGACTCTGCAGAAACTCAACGTCAAGGCGACGGGCGCAGGACGCAACGATCACGAAGCGCGTGCACCCGCGGTGCTGAACCTTGGCAAAGCGCGGCTCTTGATCTTTTCGTTTGGATCGACATCGAGCGGCATCCCGCTCGAGTGGGCTGCGACACCCGACGCTCCAGGTGTCAACTTGCTGCCTGACCTGTGCGAGGCGAGCGCGTTGGAGGTCGCTGACCGGGTCATGTCGCTCAGGCGGCCGGGCGATCTCATCGTCGTTTCCATCCATTGGGGATCCAATTTGGGATATCACATCCCGGATGAGCAGAAGATTTTGGCCCGGGCCCTCATCGACCAGGCTGGCGTGTCGATCGTTCACGGGCATTCTTCGCATCATCCGAGAGCGATCGAAATCTATCGAAACCGCCTCATTCTCTATGGCTGCGGTGATTTTCTGAACGACTATGAAGGGATCCATGGTTACGAGCGCTACCGTGACGACCTGGCCTTGATGTATTTCGCCGACCTGGATCCGACCAACGGAAGCCTCCATGCACTCAAACTGGTTCCCCTGCAGATCAAGAACTTTCGTCTCTCCATTCCATCGTGGCGGGACATCGAATGGATCCAGCAGACACTGGATGGGAGATGTCAGCAGTTCGGAACAAGGGTCATTCCTGATTCCGAACGGCAGCTTGTAGTTGTCGGGCCTGGGGCAGGGACCTAACTCTGGTCACAATACCTCCCGTGGACCGCTTTTGTGAAGGTTTGCGGACGCCGGCCCCCGAGTGCGCCGCGCCACCTTCATGGGCCGGCATCCGAAAACCTTCACAGATGCGGCCATTGAACCGGATTTGAGGCTCGCGCTCGCCAGGCCGCGCTTTCGTTGGGGTTACGATCGACGTAATCCAGCACGCCGCTGCGGTTCCGAGCGTTACCTCAACGCGCGCTGAAGGTGAGGCCGGCGCGCTCCTTCAGACGCTCGCGCAACGCCGGACCCATCAGCGCGCCGGGCGTCCAGGTGCCGCCCTCGCCCTGCACGTCGCGCACGAGGCAGAGAGCGCCCTCGGCGATCATCTTGCTGGTCGAGCCGTAGCCCGGATTGCGGTCGCCCGTAACTACCGCTTCGACCCGTCGGCCATCCGGCAGCTCGCCCAGGAAGAGGATGTCGTAGAAGCTCTTCCCGAGTCGGGCCTGCGCCGGGTTTGAGGCCGCCGGTCCTGAACAAGGAAACCATCGTGGCGAACGTCTCCGTCGACACGCGAGCGATTTCCCCAAATCCCGGCGCGACCATCATCTTGTCGTAGACGAAGTCCGTGCCGTAGGGATGACCCAACAGGAAATTCGTGCGGTGCACGTTCTTGGTGTTGATCGGCGCCATGGGGAACGGCACGAGCCACACGTTCATGCTCGGGTCGTATTCGGGGATGAGGCCCGACGGCTGAGACGGCCCGGTGAACCCCGGCGTCAACGCGAAGGGATCGGTCAGCAGCCGGATCAGGGCCGGGTCGCGCGCGGCGGCGGCCAACGTCGCCTGAGCGCTCGCCGCGGTGCCGCCAGACATGCCGCCTTTCACCTTGCGCAGGCGGGCTTTGACCCGCCGCGCCGGGCGTCCGAATTTCTCGCGCGCCCTCTCCTGCAACGTGAGCACGCCGAGATCGAACGGGATGGAATCGAAGCCGCAGGAGAAGACGATGCGCGCGCCGCTCCGTTTCGCCTCTTCGTGATGGGCGTCGATCATGCGCCGCATCCAAGCCGGTTCGCCGCACAGATCAACATAGGCCGTGCCCGTGGCCGCGCAGGCCGCCACAAGCCCGGGACCGTGGAGCTGATAAGGCCCGACCGTCGTGATGATCACGGCCGCGCGCTCGCACATCGAACGCAGGCTGGCCGGCTCGGCGGCATCCGCCTTCACCAAAGGCAAATCGTCTGGTGCGCCGATGTCGGCACGCATCTTCTGGAGCTTGTCGGTCGAGCGTCCCGCGATTGCCCAGGACGGAGCATCGTCGCCGCGATAGGACGTCGCCAGATATTCGGCGATCAGACGGCCGGTGTAACCGTCGCGCCATAGACGATG
Organism: Bradyrhizobium sp. AZCC 2289; assembly: GCF_036924615.1. NCBI lineage: Bacteria > Pseudomonadati > Pseudomonadota > Alphaproteobacteria > Hyphomicrobiales > Nitrobacteraceae > Bradyrhizobium > Bradyrhizobium sp. AZCC 2289. The sequence goes on from NZ_JAZHRY010000001.1 coordinate 5,281,136, forward strand.
AGGTCGAAGTCCCGCTTCACGACGTTGGTTCTCCTCGAGACCCGGGAGCGCTATCTTCAGATCCGTGTGCAATCGCTCTGTACGCTTCGAGGTCTTCCGCAGCTATCAGTGAACTTTATCTCGGGATACAGGACCAGCTCATTGTGATCTTCCGTTGCTTTCACCAAAGCGTTCCGCGCTGCAGGAGCAGCGCGAGCCTGCGAAATGTAAACGCCGGCAGCGCGAGCAAAGGAGCGGCGCCGGATTGCTAGTAAAATGCCTGCCGACGGCATGGTCGCTGTCCGTTCCGCCACAAAGATTTCGGCAGGTCCCTCTTCAAGGGCAGCTGTCGAGATTGTACAATCTTCCCGCCCGTTTGAAGGCGTCTCGTTGTCCTCAATGGACTTGCAATGTCTTCAGCGTGTCATCGGCGATAGAGTTCCACTTGAGGAACCTCCGCCGCGTTGCCCGCGAGAGTGGTCGTGGCGGTGGCCGGCTGCAACAGCCTGGCTGGGTGGGCGCGGGTGCACCGCCCATGCGCAATGCCGGTGTGAGCCGCGGCAAGCGGCTGGAACATCAGTTCGGGCAAGCTTTCCGATCGCGTGCCCGTGAAGGTTACCAATGCGAGCAGAAGATCTTGAGCCCCTGCGTAAGCACATGCTTGCGGTCATCGCCGCCGGCGCCTTTGAGCTGCGCGACGCGATCGGCAAGAATGCGCTAGACGAACGCGTCATGACGGCCATGGGCAAGGTGCCGCGGCACGAGTTTGTGCCAATCGAACTTCAGCACTACGCGTATGACAATATTCCACTTCCAATCGGCTTCGCGAAGACCATCTCGCAGCCATTTGTCGTCGCCTTAATGACCGATCTGCTCGACATCAAGGCCGACGACAGCGTTCTCGAAATCGGTACCGGTCTTGGCTACCAGGCCGCTATCCTCGCGCAGCTGGCCCGCAGGGTATACTCCGTTGAAATAATCGAAGAGTTTGGTCAAGCGGCGAAACAACGACTCCGACAGCAGGGCTGCAGCAATGTCGAACTCAAGATTGCCAATGGCTATCACGGTTGGTCAGAGCACGCCCCCTTTGACAAGGTGATCGTAACAGCCGCTCCCGATCTGATTCCTCCTCCGCTGATCCACCAATTGAAAGCGGGTGGGAAAATGGTGATACCGGCCGGCCTGCCCAATACGCAGCAGCTCATTGTGGCCGAGAAGCTCGCCAACGGCAGAATGACGATGAAAGAGATTCTGCCCGTCCGATTCTCTCAACTCGAGGGGACTGAACCCGGCTTATCATAAGCCCGGTGATGCATCCGTAACGGAGCATAGATGACCACCTCGAAAACGATCGCCGGCCTGATCGGTCCCACCCTTGTCGCTATCGCTGCCGGCATGCTGCTGAACTTTGGCTCGTTCCCTACATTGGCGGAACTGGTTTCCCGCGACCCCGCGCTCATCTTCGTGTCAGGCATCCTCTTGTTCGTCGCTGGGCTTGCCATTGTGCGCGTTCACAATCGCTGGACGAACGGATGGCCGGTGCTTGTGACCGTCCTTGGCTGGCTGTTCGTCCTGGGTGGCCTTGCCCGAATGCTTTTTCCAACCGGACTCGCCGCGATTGCCGCCGGAATTGGCCAGATCACCGGCGCGATCATTGCAGGAGGCATCGTCCTCCTGGGGCTCGGCGCCTTTCTTTCGTTCAAGGCATATCGACGTGATTGAGCACGCGCACCCTTTCCAGCGAGCGTTTTCATGACAGCTGTGGGTCAAATGCGACCTCGCGGGGAGGGCAGCTCTTGGCGCGAAGCGGACATTCGACGAAACACCGACGTCAGCTAAGTGCCCCATTAGCAGAAATGCGGCGCGATTCCGTCACCAGATCAATACGGGCGAGGTTTTCGGCACACCTAGGCGTCGGCGGCGAAGGCGGCCGGTCGTTCAAGGTCGCGCAATCAGCAACGGCTGCACGTTTGCGCCGCCGGCCATTTGGGGACTCGACCGCTCGAAGTGCTCTCGCAGCTCTCGCTTCTGGACGAGCGCGCGCGCAACAACAAAGGCGTCCTTCAGGCCTTTAGCTCCCCGGAGTGCGACGTTGAAAAAGGCATCGCCGAAATAGGTCCACTTGGCCTTGTCCCGGCAGCCGAACGATGGATGGTCGGCATCGGCCGCAGTGATGACCAGCATATCGGGGTTCGCGAGACGAGGGATGAAGACTCCTGAATAGCAGGCCGAGATGACCACCACCTTGTGTCGCACGCCCGTCCGCGCCAGCATGTCCGCGAGATTAGACGGCGTGAGCGTTTGCGTGCGCCGCCCTGCTTTGACTGCAAGGCCGGCGGTGGAGCCGTGCGAGGTGAGTATCAAAAACAGAACATCGTTCTCGGCGTCCATCCCCTTGGCTGCCACTTGCAATGACATGGCCAGTGCTTCGATCGTTGCACCTCCGCCCCTCTTCGAATTGTACTGCACGTTGATCGGGCCGTTGCCGAAGCGGCTCGCTACGACCTGAGCTGCGCCGGTCGCCTCACTTTTAAACACGCCTTGATCACCGAAGAGGCCGAAGGACACTACGCTCACCTTGCGAGCATCCTCAACGGCGTGCGCCGGCGGAACCGACGGCACGACGGTCAAAACAAAAGCCGTGAGCGGCGCGCCGAGCCGGCTGATCCAAGACTTGGACATCATGGCGAGCCTCGTTTCGTGATCGCCACCATAGCAGAGCAGCGTAAACGGAATTGCGGAATTACGGTCAGTCTCCATTCTCGGGACGGCACTTCTCACGCCCCAAGCAGACCTTCTTGTATCTTTTCACGGCGAGCCACTCCAGGGCCGGCAGGGAGGCCTCTGGTTGTTTCGGTGTGGGTCGACGTGGTCCTCCACGCCGCTTCGAATCGGATCCAGCAGCGGCGCTTCTGAATGGCGCGCCAATTTAAATCAGGTATTTCTGACATTTTTGGCTGCGCGAGCGTGTCTCTATTTGTGGGGGGCACGTCGGGACGCAAAGTGTTCCTGTGCTGCCGATGCAAACTGGGGGCGATAGAAAACCCCTTTTGGGGTCACTATCAAAAGCAGCCGGCGCTACAGCCACCCGCGCTCGCCAAATGCAGAGAGATCAACTCCAGGCGGAGCGTACCATCCCGTCGAGCCATAACGGGCGCCCAGCTTCATAGCGACCTCTTTGTTGCCATAAGGAATTCGCAGTGGTGTACCTGTTCCGAGATTTGGCAGAGCAGGAGTCGCTTCGACGGCATCAGCCTTGCATTTCCGAGATCTCTTCGTCGGCGACGTCGATTGAGGTGAAATTGATCTCGCCGGCTTGTAGGCGGTCTTGCGACCGCTCTTGCGGCGCTTCGTGCCCTTGTTCGAGTCAATCCACGCGGCCATTGCAGCCGAGTTGGCCTTGGCCTCGTCGGGAATGACGACGCCTTTGCCGAGCGCGATCTTCGTAGCGTACAACAACTGTGCCGGGCTTGCCGGTTTAGGGTCGAGCCTCCCAGCCGCTTGACCGTCGGCTTTCTTGGGCGCGTGATCGCTGAGAAATTTTCGGCAGATCGAAATCGACGTCTTGTAGCCAGGCGGCGGTTTGATGCCCTTCCGGCTAAGGCTGTCGGCAAAGCGCTTCATCGCAGGCGTCGGCGGATACGCCGCCGCGCCGTTGCCGACTACGTCGCCACGCAACGGAGTTCCTCCGGCAGTGGCACTCTCCTTCAGTCTGCCGATGATGCGTTCGGCGACATCGCACACGGCGTCAATAGCACCGACCATCTCCTGTTTGCCGACGACGACATCGTCGAGCAGGCATTCGAGTTGCGCCGTCACACCCGGATCGACCAGTGCCGGATCAGCTTGTTTGAGAATACGGAACAGCGACAGGCCGGTTTCGGTTGGCACAATATTCTTTCCCTGGGCAATAAGAAAACCCTGCTTCTTCAGCCCGCCGATGATTTCGGCTCGGGTTGCCGGGGTGCCAATACCCTTGGCTTCCTTCAGGCGGTCTCGCAGAATCGCATCTTCAACAAAGCGCCAGGCATTTTGCATCGCCTCGATCAAAGTGCCTTCGTTATAGCGCGGGGGCGGTCGGGTCTCCTTGTCCTCAATTTTGGGATCCTGCAGTTGCGCGGTCTCGCCGTTGTGCAACAGCGGCAGTAATTGCGCCTCGTCGCCCTTCTCATCGGCGGGTTGCCACTCCGGGAATGCTGCTCGCCAGCCGAGATCGATAGGCTGGCGTCCGGCGGAGCGGAATTCGAAGCCGCGCACGTCAAGCGTTGCGGTCGTCTGCCGGTAGCGGAAGTCAGGCATCAGCGCGGCTAGAGCGCTTTCCACTTGATATGGGTCACTACGCGTATCCGGCATGTCGAAAGTAGTTCGCGCACTGCTCGGGTGCAAATGTCTTGATGAGCCTGCCGATCAGCTTCATCAGCGTTGTCACGGTGCGAGCGGCCCCCTTGCGCAGCGCTGTCTTTAGCTTCGAGAATGCCATTTCGATCGGATTGAGGTCGGGCGAGTAGGCCGGCAAATAGCGCACCTTGGCGCCGACCGCTTCGACCGCCTGGCGAACGCCGTCGATCTTGTGGGTGCGCAGGTTATCCATGAATACGATATCGCCTTTGCGCAGCGTCGGCGCGAGGATCTGCTCAACATAAGCGAGGAACGATGGCCCATCCATCGCGCCGTCAATGACATAAGGCGCCGTCAGGCCATTGATGCGCAGCGCGGCAACGAGCGTCAGCGTCTTCCAGTGGCCGTGCGGCACGCTCGCAACGAGACGCTCGCCACGCGGTGAGCGGCCGCGATGCCGGACCATCTTGGTCGTAACCGCCGTCTCGTCGATGAAGACGAGGCGCGGCGCATCAAGCTTGGATTGCTCGACCCTCAGCGCGGCACGCGCTGCAGCGACATCAGGACGATCCTGTTCGGCGGCGTGCAGAGTTTTTTTTGAACGTGATGTCGTGGCGTTCGTAGAAGCGCCAGACCGAGGTCGTACCGGTTTTCAGCCGCTTCTCGGACTTGAGCCGCGCGCGAATCTCTTCGAGCGTCAAGTCCGGCTCCGCTGCGACCAGATCAAGCAGCCATTGGCGATGCGCCTCGAGCGGCGAGCGGCTGTGGCCCGTGCCGGGCAATGCCGCTACACTGCCCGTTGTCGCCCAGCGCTCGATCCAGCGGATTGCGGTCGAGGCGCCGAGACCGAGCACCCGCGCCGCTTCCCGTCTGCTCTCGCCGTCTTCGACAAGCGCGACCGCCCGCGCCCTGAGGTCTTTCGAGTATCCCTTCGCCATCGCGCGACCTCGCCGTTGCTGTCAAAGCAACTCGAATCTGATTTGCGCGCCTCTGGGAACCCCCTTACTGTTCCGATTCACATCAACCGAAAACCGCTCTAGATAGGCCCGCGCGATGACGTCGAACAGTTTCTTCTCGTCGGACGACAGACGAGGCCAAATCTCCGGCAATTTGTCGATCGTGTTGACGTTGGGAATGACGGCGTGATGGCTCGCGCCCTCCAGCCCCTTGTCGTAGAACGTGCCGCTCGCGCCCCTGCGGATGACCGGCGGGTCGGGCGGGGGTATTGCGCTGAATGATTGGCGGGCCCGCAGTCCGGCCAACATCCGTGGTACGTCCGAGATAAGGCTCTGCGGCAGGTAGCGCACCTCGGCGCGAGGGTAGGTGATTATCTTCTTACCCGGGCCATCATAGAGCTCCTGCGAAACATTGAGCGTTTTGCTGGCCAGCCAGCCGAACCGTGAGCTGCATAGTTTCTGAAGCGACGGCAAATCGTGCAGCTTGGGCGGTCCTTGACGCTTTTCTTCGACGCGCACGGCGAGCGCGCCCTCGAAGCCTTCGGCTGCTTTGAGGACCTCCTCGGCAATCTCGCGCCGAACGATCCGGTCCTGCGGCGCGTGCCGCATCTGGAATCGCCCTCCGTCAACTTTCGCGGTGGCGACAACTTCAAAATAGGCCAGTGGAACGAAATCGCGGATTTCCAACTCACGCTTGCAAACGATTGCCAACGTCGGCGTCTTCACGCGACCAACACCTATGACCCTCCGCGCACCTTTTCCCAAGAGGACGGTCGCGGTGCGGGTAAGTGATAGATTGTAGATCTGGTCGGCCTGCCGCCGCGCGACGGCGGCTGCGTAAAGACGAGCGTACTCGGCATTTGGCTTTGCTCGGCCGAATGCATCGCGAATGGTCTGCGGGTCCTGCGCAGTAAACAGCACCCGCATGACCACGCCGCGGTACTTGTAATGCTCGAGAATTTCCTGACCGATGAGCTGACCTTCGCGATCGCAATCGGTGGCGAGCCAAACTCGTTTGGCGCTGCGGAGTGCCTCGCGAAGGGCTTTGAGCTTGGCGGCTTTGTTCCCTCCCGTTGCGGGGCAAGTGTCGTAGAGACCTTCGGGACGCAAAAGTATCGGCGACCACCGCTTCCAGGCCGGCACAACATCCTCTGGCTCAAGCAGGTCGAATAAATGGCCCTCAGCCGGGAGAATCTCTCCGTAGCGAGGACCAACAGCGGCGCGGACGTCTTTTGCCTGACTGGTCTTCTCAGTGATGACGATCTGTTCAGGCACGTCGGGCTCGTTTGGGAGAATAAATTCGACAGTATGAGAACATATAGCGAACATCGAAAGTGCGCAAGCTGCGTTTGATTTGAAGTGTGTACCTGCCTCGGTCACCGACGCACCGCGTTTGAGCGAGCATTCGTGATCGACCGCTCATGGGCGCAAAGCGGCCGTTCAAAGACCGACGTGCCAGAGCAATTCAGGATCAGCGCTTAAATGGTATGGGCGCAAAAGGATTCCGCGTACGGGATCGACTATCGAAGCCCACAGGCAGTTTGTCGGCGCTGAAATTCGGCGCTGCGCGCTTCGTGTCTGACGCAGGTGGCTGATCTTGGCTAAGGAAAAGCGTAGCCTCGAAGACAACACCCGGTGCCTGTTCGGCCGCTCCCGAGCATGAAGCCATCATGCCTTTGAAGGTGCCCGTGAGCTTTACCTCGACCTCGTCGATGCCGAACACGGTGGACGGGCCTGCGGCGTACCTTTTGGTCGTCAGCGTTGCGGTGAATCGATTGTCATGAATTTCGTAGGAGCCGCCGTAGGTGAAGATGCTATCGCCACCCGATATTTTGCCATTTGCAAGATGGACGATGCCGGTGCCTTCTCCACGCGAAGTCCTAAACCATGCAGCATATTTGCCATCTTTTAGCATAGAAAAGTACTCGCACAGAGAGCGCTAACATTTGGTGCTTACCTGCGAGCGATACAATTAATTGCTTAGGACGCGTCTCCGATAGTTAACGATTCACAAAAAGGGCAGCAAGAAACTGCGATCGTACGGCTCAATGAAGGAGTTGAAGGCAAAATCGGGAACGGGCTGATCGTCATCACTGTGAATAAGCGTCCAAGAGTGACCCCTTCGCCGCTAGGCAGATCAATAGCTTCAGCTCGCCGATCGGCGTCGGGACCCCAGGCCGATTAACACTCAGGGCCAACGGTGATGGCATCCTCAAGATCGGCCGAAAACTTGGCATTGGTACGAGCATCGTGCAGCGGGTTTTCAAGCAACAGGAAGGCCGTTCATGACGATCAGTAAAACGCACACAATACGATCATGTCCTCGAGGCCATAGAACCAGTGCCGGGCTCCGGGCTGAGGGTCATGCGGTGCAAGGTTTGCGGCGGCGTGCCGGCCACCACTTTCGGAGCTCGAGCCTCTGGTATTGAGATCGCTAGAACCCTCACGCGCCATTGCTGCGGACGAATGCTAACGGACGATGAGACGTCCGAGATTGAGGAAGGTCTCGATTTCCGTGATGGCCAGTGGGTCACACCCAAATAGGCATCTGCGCGCCGAAGCACCCGAAAGGGGACGGATTTTTAACGCAATCCGACTGCCGCACTGCATCCAACTCGGTGACTAGCGGGTAGAGCTAGGCTCGGGAAGCAGCCGTGAGGGCTTTGCCACTTTACTCTTTTTGACCAGTTGGGATCGCGCCTGGGGCGGGCGGGGTGGTTTCGGTCGTTGGCGCGGCGCCTCTAAGTTCCGCCGCGTTCGCGCAGTCGCCGGCCCAAAGCTTGGTCCCTTTAACCGTCCCGACGAACTTGCAGCCCATTGGCTCTTTCGGCTTCACTTGGGCCGGCGGCTTGTTGCCGGGTTTGGACGGTGGAGTTTGAGCGAATGCGGTCGCCGCAAAACAGACCGTGAAGAGAACCAGGAACGCCCGCATAGCTACTTTCCTCTCGCCTTTTGCCCGCGCGGAACAATATCTTTCAGCGTGTCTATGCGGGTCTGAAAGCTTCCGATCTGCTGAAAAGCCTTGTGTCGCTCCTCGCCCGGCGGAAGTTCACGAGCAAGCGCCAACAGCTTTGCTGCGATTTCTTCTAACTCCCGCAGCCGCTCCGCATTCATTTGACCTTCGCCTTCAGCCCGCTGGGTGCCGTCGCGGAGTTGGTAGGAATTGAGGTTGGCGTAGTCTCCGGGGTGATCAACCTCGAATCATCCGGCGTTGAAGCGTCGGACTGGAGACTACGCCATGAACAAGCTTACCACGAAGCCCGTTTCCTTGCAGCCTGCGACTGAGCTGGCTGTTGATCTTTTCGACAACTGGTTTGACCCGATCGAGAGCGAGGTGCGGGTTCGGTCTCGGCAGTTCATCGAAGAGCTGATCCGCGACGCGCTTGATGCCGCCCTGGCGCGGCCGCGTTACGAACGAAGCAAGATAGCCGGCAATCAAGCAAGAGCCGGCGTTACGGGCCACCGTCACGGCAGCCGGACGCGGTCGCTGACGGGCACGTTCGGGCCGATCGAGATCGCGGTGCTGCGCGCCCGGCTGACCACGCCCGAGGGCAGGACGACGGAATGGAAGAGCCAGGCGCTGCGGGCCTATCAGCGGCGCACGCTTGCCGCCGATACGCTGATCGCGAGCAGCTATCTCGCCGGCACCAATACCAGGCGGGTGCGCCGCGCGTTGGCGGCCCTGTTCGGCGCGACGGTCGGCAAAGACACGGTGAGCCGGACGTGGCGCAAGGTCAAAAGCGACTGGGATGCCTGGAACAGCCGCTCGCTGGCTGGAGAGCCGATCGTGCGCCTGATCCTCGACGGCACCGTCGTTCGGGTGCGGCTCGACCGCAAGGCGACCTCGATCTCGCTGCTCGTTGTCCTCGGCGTGCGTGCAGATGGCCAAAAAGTGCTGCTCGCGATTAGGAGCATGGGCGGTAAAAGCGCCGAGGCTTGGCGTACGGTGCTCGGCGATCTCGTCAAACGCGGGCTGCCGCGTCCCGAGTTCCTCATCGTCGATGGCGCGCCGGGGCTCGACAAGGCCATTGCCTCGGTCTGGGACGGCCTGCCGGTGCAGCGCTGCACGGTCCACAAGCATAGAAATCGTCTCGCCCATGCTCCCCAGGCGCCTGCACGACGAGATCACCACGGACTACAATGACATGATCTATGCGACGACCCCCGAGGAAATCGCGGCTCGCCGCAAGGCCTTCATTCGAAAGTGGCGGCTGAAGCATCGTGCCGTTGCCGACACCCTGGAGGAAGCAGGCGACCGTTTGTTCACCTTGGCGCCGCGCTGCCCGCGTTCCTGCTCGCGCACCCGCCGGCTAAGGCTGAGCAGGTGAGCGAAGCTGCCCTCGAGCCCATGGTCGCCGTCGATCTTGCGGGCAATGTCGCGGCCCAGATAGGTCTTGAGCGTGCGCAGAGCCCGGTTGGCGCGCTTGAACTGCTTGGCATGGGCGTAACGCTGATGCTGGATCAGCGCGGACTTGCCGACCCGCGTGTAGGACTGCCGGAGCTCCACGCCCAGCTTTTTGGCCAGCGTCACCAGCTTCTCACGGGCCCGGTTCAACAGCTTGGCGTCGGTCGGGAAGGCAACGCTCTTCGGCTGCACCGTGGTGTCGACAATGACGCGCGAGACACACACTTTAATTTTGTGGCGCCCGATTTAAGTGGAAGATCTCGCCCGGCTAGAGACTCCAAGCTAGGGGAGCTCTTCTAAAGACGCTTCATGCGCACATCCCGATCGACAAAAAGGCGTTCCTGCCTCGAACTGCGACGCGGCGAGAAAGCTCGGGCGAACCTCTCGAAATCTTCCGGCGGCAGGGGGCGACCGAACAAATAGCCTTGGTAATTGAGCTGTCCTTGGCTCGCCAGGAAGGCATATTGCTCATCCGTTTCGACACCTTCGGCGATGACGGAAAGGCCCAGGCTCTTGCTAAGCGCGATGATCAGTTGGGCTATGGCGGCGTCGTTGGGATCGACAAGAATATCCTTGACGAAACTACGATCAATCTTGAGCTGATCGAGCGGCAGCCGCTTCAGGTATGAAAGGGATGAATAGCCGGTTCCGAAATCGTCGAGGCTGAAGCCGATCCCGATCGCCTTCAATTTATCCATCTTGGCGATCACGTCGTCGACATTACTGACCAATGTGGTTTCCGTGAGTTCGATTTTGAGGCGATGGGGATCGGCGCCGGTTTGCTCGATGATCGCGCGGACCTGTTCGACAAAATTCTTCTGACGCATCTGCAGGGCGCTGACATTGATCGCGACAGTCAGATGCTCGGTTGCTGGATCGGCAGACCAGCGGGCCAATTGACGGCAGGCGATTTTCAGCATCGAGGCGCCGAGCGGGAGAATTAGACCTGCGCTTTCCGCGACCGGAATAAATTCGCTCGGAGAAACCAAGCCTCTCTCCGCATGCGGCCAGCGCGCCAGCGCCTCCGCCCCCAGCAACCTTCCTTCATGATCGACCTGCGGCTGATAATGCAGCAGGAGTCTTTCCTTTTTGAGATCTTCTCGCAGATCGGCCTCGAGGGAAGCGCGCGCTGAAATCATAGTCTGCATGACAGGGTCGAAGAACCGGAGGCCGTTTCGGCCCGCGGTTTTTGCGTCATACATCGCCAGATCTGCCCGCTTTAGCAATTCATCGACGTTGCGGTCCTCGGGCGAAAACAAAGTCACGCCGACGCTGGGTGTACAGGGATATTCATACGGATCGAGCTGAAAAGTCTCAACGAAGGCAGAGAGAATTTTTTCTCCAATCGCCTCGGCTTGCAACGCAGCGGCTTTTGCCTTCTGCGTACCGAGATTGGCGAGAAGAACGACAAATTCATCGCCGCCGAAGCGGGCAACCGTGTCGTCCGCCCGAACACAATGGGAGATGCGCTGAGCCACCTTTTTCAGCAACTGATCGCCCACGTCGTGCCCAAGCGAGTCGTTCAGCGTCTTGAAATTGTCGAGATCGATGAAGAGCAGAGCGCCGAAGGATTTGTTGCGAGTATTGGCGTTGAGCGCCTGACGCACGCGGTCGATCAGCAGGACGCGGTTGGGCAGACCTGTGAGCTGGTCGAAAAAGGCTAGTTCCTGGATCTTTTCCTCGGCGTGCTTGAGTTTGGAAATATCATAGTAAGAGCCGATGTAATTGGTAACTTCGCCCGCCTCGTTTTTTACGGCGGATATGGTGAGCCAGCGCGCGCAATGTTCTCCGCTCTTGGTCCTGAGGCTCATGTCGCCTTGCCAGCCGCCGGTACTTTTAACAGAATTCCACATTCTCTGGTAGAACTCGGCATCGCGGCGATGCGCCCGGAACAGGCGCGCCGTTTGTCCAACCAATTCTTCCATCGTATAGCCGGTCAAGCTGACGAAGGCGCGGTTGGCACTCAGGATCACCCCTTTGGTATCGGTGACGATCATGCCTTCCTGAGCATTAAACGCGGCGGCGGCTATGCGCAGTTCAGCATTCGTCTTGTCCAGCGCTTCGCTCTGCCGCTGCAGATCGGTTTCAATAGCTTCGCGACGCTCGATCTCTTGCGAGAGTGCGAGGTTATGTTCGGCCAGCTCGGCTCTATGGCTATTGGATTCGATGAACTTGATTTGCAGCCGCGCCGCATTCTGACGCATTCGCTCGAAGCCGATGGCCAATCCGAACAGTATGATGGCGAAAAGGCCAATATAAAACACGGAGACGGGCGAAAGCGTATTGCCGTAAAGCTCATCCTCGCTCGCCAGCCGCAGGACGGAAAGCCGTGTGCCTCCAATCGGCGAGCGCAGAGCGAGATATCCCTTCAGTTCGGGAGCCTCGAGATTTGACAGGGCCTGGATACGGCCGGATTGAAGGGCAGCCAGCGCGCGGCCGTGGGCGACAATGGGTGAGCGCTCTTGTTCGACCGGCAGCAGCACGTCGCCGTCGTCTCCCAGCAGGAATTCCTTCGGCTGTCCGAGGTCGTTGGTAGACACCAGCGATGCAAGCAGATTAAGGCTGCTCACGGTCTCCACCGCTCCCCTCATCGTGCCCTTCTGCAGCACCGGCGCGCTCGCCACAATCAGGCGGCGCTTCTCATCGATCTGAATGCTCGGCTCGGCCGGGTTACCCGTCGGTGAAAGTGTTGGCGCGCTGGAGGTGCCGACATCAACTTGAGCTATGCCGTTGCGGTCGAAAAAAGCCAACCGCAGATAGGCGAGTTGCCCCTGATATTTCTCCTCGTCCAGGGTCGCCTGAAAGCGGCGCTCGATTGCGGCCAGATTGGCGAAGAGCCCATATCTGACGGACATTCCGAGATCGAGATTGCTGAAATAATTGGCGATGTCCTCGCTGCCGGCAAGCCGCACGGCGTCTTGCCGGCGCTCGCCTAAAAAGTCACTGATCTCGGCGGCGCGTGCTTCACCGATTGAAACCAGACGCGCATCGGCGTTTTGCCGCAATTCCATCTGCGACGAATAAAGATTGCCGACGAGGAAGAACATCGACAGCAGAAAGGCCCCTGCTGCGATCGAGAGCCAATGCGGAGCTAGAGATCGACTAAATCTGATCAGCGAAGACTGCATCAATCTGTCTTCGCGAAAAATTCCGGGAAAAATCGGCGGATGCCGGGATAGTATTTGTCTACGAGTCGGTCATAGACACCAGAGGCCTTGATGTCGCTCAGATAGGCGTTGAACTCGTCGCGCAGGGCCGGCGCGTCCTTGGGAAAGGCGGTTGCCAACATCTGCCGGCCGGAAATCGGCCCCAGAATCTTGATCCTGCCGGCCCATTTGCGCAAATCGAGAATGGCGTCCGGCACGTCAAGCAGCGTGAGTTCGGCTTCCTTGTTGAGCATGGCCGGAACCATCTCATTTAGGTTGGCGCTCTTGTTGTAGGACTTCAAGTCAAGACCGACATTGACCAGGCCGTAATTGGTCGGATCGAGACAGGTGCGCTCCATGACGAGCACGCTCCTTGATCCGATGGCCTTCCGGGTATTGGCGATATCCGCCGCGAGATCGACGCCGTCCTCAATCGGCTGGAGTTCGGACTCGGCCGGTGCCACCAGCAGAACCTGGGACGGAAGAACCGGATCTGAATACAGAAGGATCGCCTCCCGCCACGGCAGCATGGTGAATCCGGTCGATATCACATCACCCTTGACTGGATAGTCGCCTGTCAGCGTGACCTCGCCGTTTTTGCGCACTACATCCTTGCCGAGCAGGTCACGGATCACCGAATAAAAATCGGAGTAGACAAGCTTGTAGGACACGCCAATTCGTTTGGCGAAACCCTGCATCAGTTCGACGTCTAAACCGTCGCCCGCGCCGGTGACGAAATTGGCGTAGCGGATGCCGATATGGCGGATTTCGCCGCGCTGCTTGATCTCTGCAAGATCAGCTGCCCAGCTTGAGGTCACGAACAGAAAGGCCATGGCGCCGCTGAGCGACCCAAGGACGATACGTTTCGAGAGCATGGAGGCGCGCCCTGCTTTTATGTCGGTAGCGCCTGCAACCTACAAGTCTGAACTTAAGAAAGGATAGCGGAATACAATAAAGTGGAATCCAATTTTCGGAAAATCCCTGTTTAAGGGTAAAAGATTACATACCAGATGCTGAGTGTAGCGAAAGTGTACTTGATCCGGATGAACCTTTCAGCAGCTTGAGCTCGTTCAACACCGATCTCCAGGGGCCCATCGCGCTCAGCAGCGAGCTTAAGGTTAATATTATCAAGTATCCTGAAAATTGCCGCCAATGCGGAGTTTCACCCGACAAGAAGTGGTGCCCTTGCTGTCCTATTTGTGCATAAAACAGGACGAGTGGCGCACTGCCCAACACACTGGTCGTCAAATACTGAAGGGGGGAGACATCGAAGATTGCGGCAAAGAAATTCACCAGTGGCGCGGGCACGAGCGGCGAGAGGCGCAATCCGAGCAAGGTCAGCCAAATCTTCACGGCGGATTGTTCATTTAATTGAGCACTGGGACGTTGAATGTGCTTTCGATAAAATAGAAACGCGCTCAAACCGCCAAAGGCGCTGCCGAGCAGCACAGCGGCGCCTCCTTCAAACCCATCCATGTAAAAACCCGCCGCCATGCAAATCATTGGCATGGAGGGAAAGGCCAGAAACGCAAGGACGGCGGATGTGACCAAAAACATCAGCGCGGTGACGAGTAGGTTTGCGTGGGCCATTGCTTCAAAGCCCGGAAACAGCTGCCAAACAACTTCTCTCGAGATAGGCGATGCAAAATACGCCAACGACAGAAGCAGGACGGCCGACATATAGAAAATCAATGGTTTATAACTACGCATCAGCTATCCCAAACTGGATAGAAGAGTCGGCATGTAGTCAAAGCTGTTGTAGGTGTTCCAAAAAAGTACCTTCTTATTTTTTAGCGCGCCCGCTTGCGACATGGTGAGCAACGATCGCCAGGCTTTCAAAGTAAAGACTGGATCAAGGCTGAGGCCCGCCTCTTTCAACTCTTTCGCCCGTTCATCGTCGGCAGGTTCGATCAAGCCGTAGCCAGGCGCCCAGCTGGTGGCGTCCGGCAAGAAAGTCTCGTGTTGCATCACGCGAAGCGCGTCTGGCGAAATACCCGGGAAGCGGATCTTGTGCAGCCATTCCACCGTGCTGCGCGCGAGTTGGGCAACATTCCCTTCCACAAAGGGCACGGAGGGCTGCCGATTGACCACCCATCGCGTCAGAGGGGATTTGTCCTGATCGGCCACCCCCACCACCTTGGTATTCCATCCCATCAGATGGACGCCCAAGAGCAGGCCCAAAACCGTCGAACCGCTCCCCATGGCGACAAAAATGACATCCGGCGGCGCTTTCCACGCCTGAGCGGTATCGAGCAACTGCGCCAGCTCGGCGATCGCATTCATGTGTCCCAGGGCGCTCACTTCGTTCGAGCCGCCCGGCGGAACGAGCGAATCCGTATCCGGATGCAGCCAGTGCGCCCCGTATGCATACGCAGCCTCGCCCGCCAATTCGACATCGTTGCTGGCGAGAGAAATGTGCTGAACCAGGCTCCGTAAAATTGCCAGGCGTGCCATATCCGTCGGGGCTCCCGGAACTTCAAAAAGCACCATGTCCAGGGCACAATTCAGCGGCTGTCCATCGCCGGTCAAATCAGACACGCGATTAGCCAGGGCAAATTGCAACGCATGGTTGCTGGAAACCGCACCCATTGTTCCCAGACGCTCGGATCCAGACCACTTCAGGTTTGGAAGCAGGAACTCATATTTGCGCGCCTTGTTGCCGAAGACGGGATAGTGCGTACTGCTCTCGTTCATCACCAAAAGATCAGAGCAGTCGATCTGGCGTGTCACGGACGGTGGCAACTGCAAAAGGTTGTTTTCCCGTACGAATATCGGTGCCCAGGGAATGGTGGCGCGGGCATCGGCCTGCCTCAGGAAGACGGAATTCCCGGGCTCGCCCCGGCGAATGAAGCCGGCAGACGAATCTTTACTGGAAAGCGTGTTGGCGATGAAAGGACCCTCGGTGGCATCGGGATCCAGCAGGGTGGGAAAGATCTTCCCGAGAGCCAAAGATTGCGAGTTCAAGATCGCTGAGGGTGGCGTGAAGCTTGAAACGTCGGCCATCTGCGGCAGCGGCGGCATCGGGCGCCGGCCTTGAGATACGCCAACCGCGCCCAGCGCGGCGCCCCCCAGGACAACTCCTTGCACAAAGTTCCGTCGAGAGAGGTTCATTACACAACATCCGAGTTACAATCGGTATGTTTGTAGATTAACTCTTTTTTTACCTTATTCCAATCCGAACAGGCCCTTCGCGAGGAATACTTTTAAGGTTTGATTAACCGAGACTCATCCGAAGGCCTGCCAGGCACCCGGTTTAGTTAGCTTTGTGAGAAAGGGCTCGAAAAGGAGCATTCGACAAGCCAAAGTATTTTCGGAGACGGATGCGTATTCAAAATTCGCAGCTCGTGGCTGCAAAAGTCTCCAGGCTCGAATTCCGGGGAAAGGAGGGAAAATTCCCCCGACATTTCAATGGGCTTTTTCAATTGGGAATGTGCGAGTTCGATCCCTCACTGAGAGAAAATGAACAGGGTCCTCGCAGAAAGGCCCGCCAATGGCGTGCTTCTGCAAGTTGGCGTCCAGTCTTCAGTCTCTAATTCTGCGCATTTCCCAGCGAAATTGCCGTTAATCTCCGGCAGACATTTGAAAAACTCCCGTTTTTGGGAGACCGCGGCCGGAGACCGGGTTCGATCTGCACGACGTGGCCCAGCTTGCAGTGCAAACCGCGAAGTTCTCCGCCAAGATCACCGTCAAATTGGGAATGCCGAGTTCGCATTACCGTGCTGAAAGTATCCTCGGTTCGAATCCCTCTCGCTCCGCCAGCTTGGCCGTAGTAGTCTATTCTCTGCGCAACTTTGTTGGCAATTAAGCCCAGTATTAGCTGCGATTTCTGATTTGAGCTCCGGACTACTAATCGGCAAAGTCAGCTTATTCTTCTCCAAATGGACCATTTCTCTCCGGAGCTCTGGACTCCGCGGATTCGGTATGGTTCTCCAAATTCGAGTGTTTCGAGAGGCTTATGAACGCTAACGAAATTGGGGTGCTGTAGCTCCTCTCGAACAGGCGAGAGCAACCGAGTTCGAAATCGCCATATCGAGGTTCGATACCTTCCGCCCCAGCCACCCACTCGCTCAACTAAAGATAGTGAGCACTTTGTGGGCGAAAACCCCGCATTTTACAGTCTTTTCAAGCATTCATGGCGAGTCTCCGGTCTCTTGAAAACGGCAACCATAGCGAGAATCTGCTGAAAGTCTCCAGCCAAAACCGCAGAAACTCCCGTTTTGAGGAGACTTCGGGCGGAGACTGTTCGATCACCACTGAACGGTGGACGCCGGAGTCCGATCAAGTGTTCCAATGCATGCTATTTGGCAAAAAGCGGAAGCGCTGAAAGTCAGAAGATTCTGGTGACTACCGCATGGCCGCTGACGGCCGTCAGATCAAAGTCCTGAGCATACATCTCAGGTCCCAGCATGCCCTGCTGTTCCTGTGACGCCGCAAGCTCGTAACCAGCAGGATCAATCCATCGAAGACCGCCATTCTTGCGAAGCGGGATGACCGCATATCGACCGAGATTTCCGTCAGTCCCAGAAAGGTCTGCATCGACTATTCGGGCTGCGGGTTGTGCAGGGACGGCAGGTGGCCGGCTACGCGACCATCTCAGAAAATTCCGCGGATCAATCAGTTCTTCTCCCTCGGCCGCCACATCCGGTTGCCGTTCAATCCATTCGATGAACTGAGCTTTCCAGTTAGCCGCATCGTCGCGAGAACGGGCAATTCCCTGAGAGAGGACAAAGGCCACGAAAGGTTCCAGTGTACCCCAGCGCAGCAGTTCTTTTGCCCAGAACGCAAACCAGGGCAGGTCGCTGACAGTTTTCCACGTGTCGAGTGTCGGCGTTGCAAAGGGATCCGTGCTTTCCTCGGTCCATCGCTGCGCAACGACGGCCCCGATGGCGACACCGAGTCTGAACTCGAGATTATCAGCCACAAAGATCTGCCACGCTCTGAGATTGTCCGCAGGGGGTACAGGTGCGTCGACATGTGCCATCCACCAAGCAAGGACCTCACGCCATCTGGCGTAAAGATCCCGCCCGGTAACCGTGTCACGCGTGGAGAATCCAAACCCTTTGTCACCGGCTACGATCTCGCCAAGCTGCACGAAGAGGGCCAGGCGGTCGTCGTCTGACATGTCGCCATAGCCGTCGGTATAATGAAGTATGTCGAGCAGTTGTCCGGCGGCATCCCTGAAACGGCGACCGACGTATGGTGTGTAGCCATAGCTATAAAGGCGTCTGCGTTCGTCCGCGTCCGGGTAGATATTTTCGACGAGACTCTTTCCCCGCTGGACGAATGCTTGTTCCATCCAGTTCTCGTATGCGGTTGCAACGCGCGCGAAAGTATTCTGCCATACTGCAGTCATTGCCACCTCAATCTGGGCGGAAGTCATCTGCGTCATCTCGATTTTCTGAAGCTCTTCGATGGCGGACAGTATTATGCCATCGAGTTCATCAACGCTGTCAGCCAATCGCGCTCCAGCGGATGCGTCCGCTTTCCCCGCTTGGTCAGAGATGTCAGCCGGTGCCGTGGATTCTAGCCACTCGAGAAACTCTGCCGCGCTAGTCACGCCAAGCTGAAGGGCGCGCGCCCGAATTGATTTCAGGAGTACCGAGAGGGAGCTGTAGTGCTCGCCACCACCGGCCGCCTCAGCGGTCAATCGTCCGATGAGGTCATCGTACTCCGACCGTCGGGCTCTTATCTGCCTTCTCTGTGTGGGCTTTTGTCCGTCCGCAGTGGTGGACGGTGTAATCGGAAGGGCAACAAGGGTCATCCCTTCCATGCCCTTGGCGGCCCCTGGTCTTCCCGCGCGACCCGACAGGTTCTTAAACTCCGCGGTCGACATTGGGTGCTCGCTCAGCCGGCCGGCTGCGACATCGAATGAGGTCCGCTTCACTGAGGGCAGGAGGATGAGATCGAAGGGCAGATTAACGCCCTCGGTCAGGGTAGCCGTGGCCACCGTGATACGGCAGATCGAGCGCTCGATGAGCGCAACCATCATACGCCTGAGTTTCTGCGGCATCTGGCCATGGTTGGTGGCGATGCCACGGTCAAGCAGCGCCACCTCATGAGACTCTGCACCGCAGTAATCGACACATACCATCCGCGCGTCACCGAAAAGCTCCGCATCGGCTCCCTGTGGTGGGGGAACGAATTGCGGCAAGGTATCCCACCCGTTCAAACCGAAGGCTTCTGCATACCACTTGATCGTGTCCTCGGGATTCTGTGAGACCGAAACCAGAATACGGCGGTCGCTGTCAATGAGATGTAGTGCTGCCCAGAGGATTGATATCTGTGTGTAGTGGTTGATGCTGCCGCGAACGTTCGCAGGCGGTTGGGGCATAGGATCGATGCGAAGATTGATATACACATTGGCCGCGCGCCCACGCACTGCGAGAAGTCCGTCGTTCAGCATATCCAGCAGGATCTCTGGCCGACCATTGGGCCGGACTTCGAACGCTCCGACCGCTTGGCGTGTGCTTCGATAGTAGGTCCCAACCGGCACGGCGTCCGCGTCCGACTCGATCCAGCGAGCGACAGGATGTGCAGCTCCCCCCGCGACAGCCGTAAGCGCAATGCGGACGAGATCGGGCCTTCTGGCCAGCAGCCGTGAGATGAAACTTTCAAGCCGGGCCGCGCGGCTTGAATGTTCTGCGAGATTCTCCTGCTCGTACACGCTGTTTTCGACAACGACCTGATGCGCTTCGTCCACGATGAGCAGCCGCAGCCGGGCTAATAGGACGGGCCCCAGATAGCGCATTAGCGCGTCGGCTTTTTCAACCGTTGCAATGAGGACGGTTGGCATGTCGGATGTCAGCCATGCGTCGGTAAGACCCCAGTCGGCCCCACCGTAAAGGCCGGTAACGATGAAATCCCCTCCAAGCTCTGTCGTGAGCTTAGCCTCTACTTCTCCTGCAAGCGCGCGGGAAGGGACAAGGTATAGGGCGAGCGGAGCAAGCAATCCATCCGCCAGCAGAAGAAGCTCCTTCACTATCGCCAAGTTTGCTACGAGCGTTTTCCCTGAGCCCGTCGGCGTGCAGAGCGCGAATGAGGAGTTCTGCAACAGTCGGTCCAGCCCCTGCTGCTGGGACTGCCACAGGATCCCTCAGCCCCTTGCGAACTGGCGACGCGCAAACCCGTTCATGTAATTCGTCCGGTCTGGCCGCAACGCAGCCAGCTGTAGGATGGGTTCATAGATGCTCGCCATTCCATAGCGCTCGCAGGCAGCACGCATGAAGAACGCGAGCAGAGCTACGTCTTCGGGTGCCAACCGGACCAGAAATCCTTCGACCTGCCGAAGATGGGTCAGTGCCGCTGCGAAGCGCTGCCGGTCCCCCCGTCTGAGACTGCTCGCCGCAAGTCCAATACAGCGAACGAGTTCAACGGTCGCTAACCAGGCAAGATCGCCTTCGGAATTCTCGACAAAGAAACTCTCTCCCGCGTTGCGCACGATGAGTTCGGAATGAGCCTGCCAGAATGCGGCAACTCGGCTTAGAACGCTATCGAAATCCGCGCTGAGGAAGTTAGCGAACAGCCGCATTCCATCATCTTCAGATCTTATCTGACGTAGGAGGCCTGACGCCATGGCCGGCAGACCGCCCAGTTGGTAGGAACCTGCGGCATACAGAGCCAGTGGCACTGAGGTTTTCATCTCATCATCCGAGCGCGCGAGCCACTCGAACAATTCGCCGGCACGCCGGAAGGCCAGTCCGGCGTCGCTAGCGCTTCCTCCTTCCACAGACAACAATACGCCACCGGCATGCACTAGCTTCTGCGCCTGGGCCAAAACCTCTTGTGAGTTAGCATCTGACCACTGGATCGTTTCCACCTGCCACGTTGTCTGAATGGATCGGACAAAGGCCCGTGCTTGCAAAGGTGTAAGCACCTGATCCTGGCCAAACCTTGTGCGTGTCTGATTGGCAATCTCGATCCGCTGTGCATCAGTTTCTGGCATCGCACTCTCTAGGGCCACAGGCTGTCGTAGAGGGCGTCAATCAGCTGACCGCCGTCCGTCAGAAGTATCTCGACAACCTGCAGGTCCCTTCCGGCTGTATATTCGGCTGGCGTTTTCTCCCACCGGAGGAGTGGGACAGCCTCTTCACGTCGGGCAGCGCTACCGCCTGCCAAAAGTATGAGATCGGTCCGCTCGGTGGGTTCAGGATTCTCCAGTTGAAGAATGCGATCGAGAGACAGGATGACCTGGGCATAGTCGTCTGGCGCCAGCTCCTGTAGAAGTCCCTGGAGTTGCTTTACACCCATCGGCACCTTCAAGGCCCGGTTTATTTCAAACCAGACACCCTTGCCGTTATGGATACGCTTGCTGGGATCGTTGGGATCCTTGATCTTGTCGCCGAGCATTACTCCGGCGAGGGTTGAGTCATTCCACGTCTGTCGCCACTTCGCCTCCCCAGCGATGAAGCGCGTCACCTTCCCTTCACTATCGATCACGATACCGATGAAGTCGTCCCCTTTGCGGCCATAGACCTCGCGGGTCCGGGCGGGATCGCGGGACAGGGTGTAGATGTACTGCTGAACATCTTCCTGTTTGCGAAACAGAAAGACTGGGACTACCCACTCGTGCTCGCCGATGAAATCGAAGGCCTCGGTCATCATGCCCGACATGACCTCTCCGAAAAGTCCCCGGCGGGTGATCGACGGCAGGCAGTTCGGATACTTCGCGTTACACCCCGGCGTCCCCGCATCTGGGTGGAGGCTCATACCAGCAAAACTGTGGAAATGGTTGCGTGCGTCCGAGTGCGCCGACTCAAAATATGGTCGCAGCCCCTCACGCACGGTGTCTCCGCCGGGGCTTTTTTGCTCAAGAAGGATATGGCCGTATCTTCCTTTCTTGGAAGGATAGTCCTTTAGCCAATGCTCGATAATTGCTTTGGGCGGATCCTCTGTATGCATGACACTGTTTTCAGGTTACGATCTAAAGTTGTTGCGTCTCTTATATCGGCTTCGAGCGCGCTTTCAATGGGGCCGCGGGCGGCTAGCATGGTAGTACTTTGTTACGGTAAAGGGCCGTGCGGCTACCATCGGGGTCGCTCACAACACGAGAAATCCTGGCTAAGCTGAACGTCCGCTTCTGGCCCGATACTCGGACTTATTGCAGACAATCAGAAATCGGCGCAAATGGGGGCGGCCAAAGCAGACACTCAACACCGGCCGCTCTGACGGAAAGAGGATGTCCTCTATGCAACCTCCGTACAATGCCATCGTCTCGTTCGTTTGGCTGTATGCTGCGGGCGATTCGCGCTTGCCCTGGTTGGATGCTTCCTTCGGCGACTTTGTGTAGGTAGGATGTTAATCCGTGGGAGCTAGAATCCGCCCGCACAGGGTTGGAAAGTGGGCATGGCACGTAGCGAATTCAGTCAGTGGATGGGGGCTCTGGGCTACAACTTGGCCTCGAGTTCGATGCACCGTGCCAGTTCGCAGCTTCGAACCCGCCATCCGTATGCCCCCGAATTGCTTGACCTGCTGAACCCCGGCGGTGAAATTCGCGCCGAGGCAGTGTTCGATGTCGAAGGTGTTCCGACAGTCTGTTTCTTCGTTGACGACGGATCCCTCGTCAACGACGAGCGGCGTTTGGCAGAGATTCGGCAGCGCATTTGGAACCAGAACCTCATTTCCCTGATTTTGATCTTGACGCCGACGCATCTCGTCCCGGTGCCCGTCACTCGCAGGGGTTCTCTCGCCGACCCCATTCTCAAATCCCAAGTTCGCCCGGATGGTCCGCTCTCGTGTCCGGACATTCAATCGGGAGATGTATGGTCGCGCTTCAAATCTTGGTTTCAAGTCGATGATCGCGTGGACCGTAAGCTGTTGTCGAATCTGCGGGTTACGGTACGTGAACTCTGCGAGCCAAGAGGCGGCCAATTAGCCGTCGACGACGCTCAATACTTGGTCTCTCAATTGCTATTTGTTTCCTATCTCGAACATCGCGGCATTGTTGGTGACCGGTACAGGACCGAACGCAAGGTGGGCCGCCTGTTCGATCTTATTCAAAGTCGAAACCGGCAAGGCGTCGTTCGTCTGCTTAGCAAATTGAAGTCAGACTTCAACGGTGACTTCCTAGAGCCGAAGGTTGGAGCGAAAGGACTGTGGCTTGATCTCGACGACAGCAGTTTCGAGGTGCTACTGGCATTCCTCGCTGCGAACGATATGGAAACCGGACAGCTCAGCATTTGGCCTTACAATTTCCGTTTCATTCCCGTCGAGCTACTCTCTGGTATATACGAGGCATTTCTCGGAAAGGAGTCGCAACGAAAAGCTGCTGCGTTTTATACGCCGCGTCATCTGGCCAACCTCGTCGTCGATCAAGCGCTCCGCAATTCCGCCGACCTGCTGAGCGAGCGTATCTATGACGGTGCTTGCGGGTCAGGTATTTTGCTGACAACCGCCTTCCGAAGAATACTCGGCGAAGCTGAGGCCCGAAAGAAAGGCGCCCAGGTTTCGCTATCCGAACGCATTGTTCTGCTCAGGAATTGTATTTTTGGAAGCGATATAAGCGATGCTGCCTGTCGCGTAACGGCATTCAGTCTCTACCTGTCGCTGCTTGAGCGGCTGGAGCCGACAGATATCGCCGCGCTGTGCGACGACGAAAACGTAAAGCTGCCGAACCTGCGCGGCTCCAATTTATTCGGCGGTCCACAGACAGGCGAATTCTTCTCCCGCAAGAACCCCTTGGTCAAACGTGGCGACTTCACACTGTTTCTTAGCAACCCCCCATGGGTTGAACCCCAGCAGGACGAAACCTCGGCCGCCGACGATTGGGCGGCGGAAGAGGGTGCGCCGCGTGCGTTGCGCCAACTAGCTGCCGATTTTGCCTGGCGAGCGGTGGATTGTCTTTCGCCGTCGGGTCGGCTGTGCATGATCCTTCCCATGAGCCTTTTGTTGAAACCTACGAGTCAGGAATTCCTGACCGGGTGGTTGCAGCGCGTTAAGTGGCACCGCGTCATCAATTTTGGCGACCTTAAGGAACTGCTTTTCGACCAAGGCCGAAAATCTTGCGTCGTTTTACTCGGCACACCAAGGCCCGAGAATGAAAGTGCCCGATGGATAATTCCCCCCAACGAAATGTTCGAGTATTGGGTGCCGAAGGCAGAGGTAAGCCTCGCCTTCGGCCGTCTCACGCTCCATAGCGGCGACCGGCATCAGGTGCAGACGCAAGCGATCGCGCTTTCCAACAAGCAGTTGACGACACGAATGTGGGGCGACGATTTCGATTTGGCGCTGTGGGCCGATCTACGCCTGCGAGGCACGTTCAACGACCTGGTCTCGGGTCCGAATAGGCGATGGACCCGTCGAAAAGGATTTCATCGGACCGACAATGCCGTACCTGCCGACAAATGGGTAAGCAGCAAACCGCTTTGGGAGATGATGTTTGTTCGACCGGGCGATCTTTATCATAACGTTGTTCCGGATTTGGTGGGAGCGCACGCGTTTCCAAAAAGCGAAATCCAAAGGGTGCCCAAACTTAGTGCTGATGTGCTGACTGCTTTCCAGGGCCCTCGGATTCTATTTCCAGATGGACCTTCGCCCGACCTGGAGATCCGTGCTGCATTTATTGATACACCAGCATCCTTCATGAGCAGTGTGGGTGTCATCGCGGGCCCTGTGGAAGACGCAGATTATCTGCGTTTCGCAACCGTGTTCCTACGTTCGGATCTGGTTAGATATTTTATGGTGACTCAGCTGTATCAGCTCCTGAGCGATCGCGACCGTGTCTCGCTTAGCGATGTCGGAAACTTTCCATTTTATCTGCCTGAGCGGCATTCTGATCCTGCGGCAGCAAGAAAGATCGTTAAAGAGTTGGCGAATTACGTTCGAGAAATTGAGAATACGAGCGTTTTGATGCGTAGTCATCAGTGGCAGTCGCTCCGTCCGATAGCGGAGACGAAGCTTTTGAAATATTTTGGCTTAAGTGAGTCAGCGCAAGCACTTGTCAGGGAAACGGTCGAAGTCGTTCTTCCCGCAGTTCGACCTTATGGCATGTCGGACGTATTTGAACGTGCCGGAAGACGGCCGTCGGATGACACGATCCAATCTTACATTAGCACGCTGCTCTCCGAGCTCGAAGCATGGCGTGACGCCCGGAAAGGGAAGGGCAAGTTTTCGGTCGAGGTGCTGCTGACAATTCGGGAAAGGTCCGGTCCGTTTGGTGTTATTCGTGTCCATGTGGGCCCGAGCAGGAAGAGCACGGCGGAAATTCAAAGAAAGGACAGTGCAGCGAAAGCCGCTATGGCCGAGTTGCAGGCTCGCAAATTGCTGCCGATGTCGCTCTCAGAAGATCTATATTTTGTCGCGGATACCGTCATTGTCGTGGACGACACGGTGTTTCTCGTAAAGCCGCAGAATGAGCGCGCCTGGCTACGTCGGCAAGCTATGCGAGATGCCGAGCGCATCGTCGAAACAACAACGCGCACCGCCGCGGCAGCTAAGGACGTGGCATGACGAAGGCGGGTGATTGGCTTTCGGTATTTCCTCAAGAGGACGCTCGGGTCGCGGTCGACGCGTTGCGCAAGGTATGGGCTGAACTCACGACCCTGAGCCCAGAAACCTTTCATGCCGACGCAAAAGAACCCCGGTTAACCGAATTGCTGTGTGAGCATATTCGGTCGGTATTCAAGACGCGCACGAGGCTCACCGGGCAGTGGAGCTACGAGAGGAGAATAGGCAAGATCAAGCAACGAAAGAGCGGTGGTGTCGAAATTGCGGACCGAAGGCGCACAGACATCGAATATTTCTCCGATCGATATGATCCAGCGCTGGAGCTTGTGTTTGAATTCAAAAAGATCAACGGAAAAGCCGCTCGAAGAAATACATATGTCGGTTCTGACGGAATGCTACGCTTCGTAACGGGCAGCTACAGTATTAAGCAACCGCTTGCGGTCATGGTCGGAATCGTGACTGATAAAGAAACGGCGTGTGTTCAGCCTCTTATCGATCTGCTGAAAACGTCGGAGTCCATGGCGGCGTTGCAGATGAAGCCGGCGCCCTCAGAATCTTTGAAAATTCCATCTTTCGTTTTGCCAAAGATCGCCCAATTTGACACCGAGCATCAGCGCGCGGCAGAGTTGGCGGCCGAGCATGGGACGATAACAATCGCCCATCTGTTCCTTGGATTTCCCGTTGCGACAGCATAGGAGAGTTGTTCTGTCGATTGAGAAGACGAACTCGCGCGGCGATCGCTCAGGACGATAGGTCAGTCGGCGATGCGCGGCATTTGTCGTGAACGTGGCCCCGATTGGGATGAAAAGAACAACTTTTCACCGTTGACGTGCGGGCTGACGTTGAGAAGGGAACCCTCTTCACCCACACCGCACGGTATTCGCCCTCCGGGGCCGGCGTCATTGACAGAGACCCAGAAGGACATGTCATTTGGCATAGCCTAAATCTGGAAGGACTAAGCAAGCAGGAGGCCGTCCGTTCTGACCGATAAAGGGCTTCGGTACACCGATGCACCAGATGTTCCATAACATTCGATGCGCGCGGATACTCGCAGTTGACGCGCGGCCTAGGTGCACAGGATTTGCCGGTTTTCAGAAATGCTCGGTTGCCAAAAGCCCAAGCAATACCGCTCCCGAGACGGAGAGCACTCCGACCATATTGACCAGATTTTTCGCGGCCATCGATATCGCCGATGCCGCGCGGACGGCAGCCGGGCTGGCCTTTGGTTTCTTTTGTTTCACCGTTCGCGGCGTCGTCTTTGCGGACATTGCATTCCCCGGAGGTCGCGGGTCGGGCCGCTGTGCAGCCCGACCCTGACGCTTTCTCTGTCGAGGTTTGTCCCCGATCTGCAGCGACCATTGCATACTCTCGGGAGCGAAAGCCTAACGGGTCTGGTAAACCGAATCTGACGGTTTACGAATTCGCAGGCCTGGCCACTATGCAAGAAGTTCCGTTTCTGAAGCGGATCTCGGGTCGTTGGTCTGCGATCCATCCACTTTTGGATTGGATATGCAATGCAACGTTAATTCCAGAATTTCAGCCCAGCAGGGAACGATGATCCGTCCAGGCGAGTGGTAACAGCTTCGGGATAAGCGACAGTGAAAGCTGCACCGGTTGCCTGCCTTCCAGAATGGCCGATGTGACCTCGGGCGAAAGATACGCGAGACGGAGCGCTTGGCGGATGATCTTGGGATGAAGACCGTCGGCGTCAGCAAGCCGTTCGATCGATTCATACGTTCCGTCGCGCAGCAAGTTCATCCAGCCGTGTGCACGCACGAGGGCTTGAATCAGCACTCCGCTCCGTGCATCTTCGGACGATCCGTTTCCTTCCAGGATGGTAGAGGCATCCCTTGTCGGCGCGGACCAGGAAACTGTAATCTCCTTGCTGCTCTCGCGGTCGGATCCCAAGATAGTTATCAGTAGCTTGTCCCGGCAAATCACCACGCGTTCGAGGGCGTCAATTGATGTTGCGCTATTAGGGACGGGGCCTCCCTGCGCTTCGAGGGCCGCAAGGATAGTGCGCTCGATTTCCGGCGCGGCGACACGTCCGACCGTTCCTGCCAATTCTTTTCGTCCCCGGAGCAACGGCGAACTGACGTAAAACCGATAGCGCACCCCGCTTTTGCTGGAAAAGCTTGGGCCCATGGGATTGCCTCGGTCATCGAACAGCTTGCCTTTGAACAGGGCGTTGCTCGGGGAGGATTTTGTTTTCTTCACGCAATTGGCTTTGAGCAACTCCTGTACGCGGTCGAAGGTCTTCCGATCGACAATCGCATTATGCTCGGCCTTGAACCATTTGCCGCCATGGTGGGTCTCGCCGATGTAGACCCGATTCCTCAGGAAATACGACAGAGGGCCGTAAGTGAAGGGAATGCCGCCATTGTATTTGGCAACCTTGGTACTCCGGCGCTTGGTAACAATTCGCCTTCGGTCGAGTTCGGCCACCACCCTGCTAAAGGACCTCAGCTCGGTGTAGAGCCGGAAGATGGCGCGGACAGTTTCCGCTTCGGCGGCATTGATGACGAGTTTTTTGTCCTTTGCCTCATAACCCAGCGGAACAGTTCCACCTGTCCATTTGCCCTTGCGGCGGGAGGCCGCGATCTTATCCCGCACCCGCTCGGACGATAGCTCCCGCTCGAATTGTGCAAACGATAACAGGATATTAAGCGTCAGCCGGCCCATGGATGTGGTGGTATTGAATTGCTGGGTGACGGCGACGAACGAGATTGACCGGGCGTCAAAGGCTTCGACCAGCTTGGCAAAGTCTGCAAGCGACCGGGTCAGGCGGTCGATTTTGTAGACGACGACGACGTCAACTCTGCCGGCTTCGATGTCGGCGAGCAGCTTTTTGAGGGCAGGTCGTTCAAGATTGCCGCCGGAGTAGGCGGGGTCATTATATTGCTGGGGCAGGGCACGCCACCCCTGCGATGCCTGGCTCTTGATGTAGGCCTCGCAGGCGTCACGCTGGGCGTCGAGGGAATTGAACTCAAGTTCAAGCCCATGCTCGGTGGATTTGCGGGTGTAGATCGCGCAACGGAGTGTTTTTACTTCATTTGCCACCAGCGTCCTCCCGCGTGGCCGACCGCAACCCGAAGAACCGCGGGCCGTTCCATCGGGTGCCCGTGATCCTGGTGGCTATTTCGGAGAGGCTGGGGAACGTCGCGCCGTCGTAGGCAAAGCCATCGGCCATCACGATGACGCGATGGCTTTTCCCCTTCCAGCTGCGGATCAGCTCGGATCCTGGCTTGATCCGACGCGGCAGTTCCAGACGGCCGCCGGGCTTTGCAATCGCCGCCTTGAGCAATTGATCGAGCGTTCGCTGAACCGACGCGGAGAGGCCGCCGTAGACTCTCTCCTGAATCCGGTGTGCAATACTCCGCCGCAGCAAATCCGGGCCGAACGATTTTGGCGGCTCGGTTCGGTAAAGCTCGCGATATCGCTTGCGCAAGGTGACGATTGGCGTTGTCGGCAACCGATCCAGCTCAGCCTCTACAGCCGGATCGGTGCCCTGGTTTTGGTACTGGGCCGGCATCAGGACGCAGCGCCAGCTTTGGCGATCCGATAGAGCCGCTCCTTGCCGACTTTCGCGGACACGAGGTTCAGCTTGAGCTTCTTTCTGACGACGCCGGCAAAGAAGCCACGAACCGAATGTTGCTGCCAGTCGGCAGCCTTCATGATCGAGGCGATTGTCGCGCCCTTTTGCCGTCGAAGCATGCCCAGGATGGTCTCCTGCTTGGAAGTACCCGGCGGCTTGGCTGTGATTTGCTTTGGTGCGGCGGTGGTAGAGGTTGAGGCCGGCCTGTTGGTCGGTTTCGCTGCCGAGCGGGCCGGCGATCGGCGTACACTCTGGTTCCTTGATTTCGATTTTTTCTTGCTGGTAGCCATTTAACTCTCCTGGGTGACAACGACAGCATCATGTGCTGCCACTGGCACGAGCCCCGTACCGGGGCGGGACCAGGAGAGGCGACTGTACCTAGTCTTGCAAAATCCTGTTCATCAGAGAGGCCGCGTCCTGCAGCCGTCCCGCCTCATAGAGCGCGGGAGTAAATTTCAGAGAGGCAAAGCTTGATGGCTTCGTTTACGGCAGTTGTGTCCATGTCATCCCCCAAGGGTCGATGGGGACAGTGACGCTCTGGTCACCGCTGAAGTCGAGCGAATTCCGAGCAATCTCGTGGCTCCTATCGGCCGGCTATGATCATGAAACAAACCTGATTTGCGGGCGGTTACCCCGCGGATTTGCCGGACTTGCCAATCAGCGCGCCCGCCTAGGCATCGGCACGTTTGAGGCCGATCTTGGCGGGCTTTCCTGCCACAAAATCCCGGAACAGCTTGACCGGATCAGCATCCAGCGCGCGGGCAATTGCAATAAATTCAACGACATCAATGCGACGCTCGCCGCCTTCGTATTTGGCAACAAATGACTGCGGCCGGCCAAGTTTTTTGGCCAACGCTTGCTGGCGGACACCCGAGGCATGTCGCACTGCGACAAGGGCCTCGATCAGCCGCGTATATTCCGCAGATTTAAGTGACTTTTGCATGTGCCGCCGGGCATGAGAATCGGCGACAAGGAATTTGATCCCGAAATCGGATTATCCCAAAATTGGATAATATTAACTGTGATGTGCCATGTTAGCCGGATGGTCGGATCCTGCACTGGACTTCAACGCCAGAGGGAGCGCATTGGCGGTGCAAATGATCGTGGGTATCAACGATGCAAGGCGAGACCGAAATTCAAGCAGACGCATCCCGGCGGATATGGCATTCCGAAGATTCGAGCTTGCGGGAGCAGGCGCTTGGCCATCTCTTCCTCGGGGAGTTGCTGAGCTACATGTGGCGGAATGACAGACGTGACATCGAGGTGCTCAAGAGCGAGGTCGATCGCGGCGGTTACGATATCGTCCTTGAAGCAAGCGGGGTCATTCGGCACGTCCAGTTGAAGTCGAGCTTTGTTGGCTCGAAGGTTCGTGAAGTCAGCATCAGTACCAAGCTTCTCGCAAAGCCTGGAGGCTGCGTGATCTGGCTGGAGTTCGACCCCGATAGTCTCGCGATCAAGAAGTACCTTTGGTTCGGAGGAAGTCCAGGTTTTGCCTTGCCGGACCTCGGCTCAAAGGTTTCAAGGCATTCCAAAGCCAACAGCAAAGGCCAAAAGCTGGAGCGACCGATGCACCGCGTGCTGGGCAAAGGCCGTTTCGAGGCATTCCTTGAAGTCAATCTTCTCGTGAATTGTATGTTCGGCTAGAGGAAATTTGAACGCGACCCGCATCGTTTTCGGCAAGGAATTCTTCAGTGCTGCTTGACCTCGTTGGCATAAAGATCGGCATGCCCCCGACCTTCGGGTCGTTCCAATCCTTGAATTCTCCCGCGTGATCGGCAAGTCTTAAAATGTTGCCCATCGCGATCTGATCCTTCTGCAATGCGGCCTTGTAGTTCTGGAGGATAACGGCTTCTGCCAGTGAGATCGTCCGGATCTTGCTGCCGTCATTCACCTTTACGCGCTTGGTCGCGATCCGCTTGAAGATCGAAAGCATATTCTCTTCGCTGGGTCGTCGGCCTCGGGGATTTCCGGAGCGTCCCTTGCGAAACTGACTGGCCTTGGGCGGTCTGCGATATCCCACACCGTACGATGTGGCCGATTGAACGTTGTTCTGCGTCTTCATGTCAGCTCTATTCCTCGATCAGGCGATTTCGTTCTTGTTCGATTCCTCACGGGTCTCCGGAGGGAGGCGATCAAAAAATATGACACTTGAGAGGGCGGACTGGTCAGAGCGCAGCAGTCCAGCCTGGATCATAAAGGTCAAGAATCTGCCAAAAGCTTTTTGATTACCTGCCATCGCGTCATTCATAAGCCGGACCACGAGAGCCTCGCGCTTTGAGACGACCGTGCCATTCTTTCCCGGTTGGTCGCTATCCAACAATTCCTTTATGCTGATTCCATCGGGTCGCTTGGGTCGACCATTCGGATTGCCGGATCGTCCCTTTGCGAACTGCGTACGCTTTGGCGGCTTCTTGTAGCCGACCTCAGTATCGTTAATGCGATTGTGCGACGATTCTTCGCGATCAGATTGAATTGAGTCCGGCATGCGAGTCCCTTGGGCGATGAGAATTCCCCGATAACACCGGAGCGAGTTGCCGTCGCTGATCAGAAATCCACCGAATAATAATGACCAACGCGAACGGTTTTGCGGTTGCTATTTAGGGAGTGGCCAGTTCAGGGGCCGCGGCAGGTGCTTGTTCAGCCAAGATTGCGGGTAATCGAGTTTCGCTGACCTGCTCGAACGTTTCGCCCATCGGAGCCAGGCGGGCCAGCTTGCCCGTATAGT
Organism: Bradyrhizobium sp. AZCC 2289; assembly: GCF_036924615.1. NCBI lineage: Bacteria > Pseudomonadati > Pseudomonadota > Alphaproteobacteria > Hyphomicrobiales > Nitrobacteraceae > Bradyrhizobium > Bradyrhizobium sp. AZCC 2289. Next base: position 5,312,721 of record NZ_JAZHRY010000001.1, read on the forward strand.
GCTCCCAGCGCCTGATCGCCACGTCCACGTATGTCGGATCAAGCTCGATCGCTCGGGCGCGGCGACCGGTCTTTTCGGCTGCGATCAGGATCGTTCCGCTGCCACAAAATGGATCCAGCACCAGGCTGCCGCGCTTCGAACAGTCCTTTATCGCATCCACAACAAGCGACACCGGCTTCACCGTCGGATGCATGGCGAGTTCGTCCATCCGGCCAGGTCGCATTGTATTGACCCCGTCGTAGTCCCATACATTGCTCCGGTGCCTTCCATACTGGCCAAGTTCAAAGGTGTTGATATGCGGCGCGGAACCATTCTTCCAGACAAACACCATCTCGTGCTTGGAACGATAGAAGGAGCCCATTCCCGCATTGCTCTTGTTCCAGATGCAGACATTCTTTAGCTCGGAGTAATGAGCATCGCCCGCGGCTAGCATTTCCCGCATGTGACGCCAGTCCATGCAGATCTGATGAATCGAGCCATCGTTCGAGTATTGGCAAAGCAACTTGTACACTCTGGACAGGAAGTCGATAAATTGGTTCTTGTTCATTTCTCCCGAAGCCATCGCGAATTCACGGTGCTTGATACGGCCAAGTCCGGATACGTGACCGTCGATGCGGACATTGTACGGCGGGTCCGTGAATACGAAGTCCGCCCGTTCGTCCGCCATTAGAAGTTGATAGGTCGCAGGTTCGGTCGAGTCGCCGCACACCAGGATGTGCTTGCCAAGAAGCCAGACGTCGCCCAGGCGGCTCACCGCAGGTCCGTCCGAACCTGTAGGCACGAGGTTTTCCGGTTGTTCGCTTTCCTCACCGATACCTTCGATGATGAGGTCCGTTTCGGCCGGCTCAAAGCCGGTTAAGTCGACATCAAAGCCAATATCGACGAGATGCTGCAACTCGATCGCAAGGAGCTCATTGTCCCAGCCCGACGTTTCTGCCAAGCGATTATCGGCAATGACGTAAGCCTTCTTGTCCGCTTCTGTCAGATGAGAAAGCCGTACACATGGTACGGTCTTCATGTTGAGTTGCTTTGCTGCTAAAAGCCGACCATGGCCAGCGATGATCTGCCCCTCATCATCGATTAGCAGCGGGTTGTTAAATCCAAACCGTTCGATGCTGCGTGCGATTTGCTTGATTTGCTTGGGCGAATGGGTACGAGCATTGCGCGCATACGGTTGGAGCGATTGAGTGGGGCGGTACTCGAAATTCATATGAGTCTCCAAAGGAGGGATTTCCCTTAGGAGACAGGAATGTTCAGTGGGGCGCACTCATCAGAAATCGGAGGAATTGTTATCGGCGAGGGGGAGGAAATTGTCGTGTGATTTCGTCTTCAAAATCGTCTGAATCCATTTGGTCGTTTTTGCCAATGCTGCGAACCTTCCAGGCCGAGTGCTTATTGGCGAGTGCCCGCCAGTCCATATTGCGGAAATCGGCACTCATTTCACTCGCAAGCTGCCGGTATGCACGTTCGCTGGGGCACTCATCGCTCGGAGCAGCTGCGTTGCGAGCCTCATTCTGAAACTGTTGAAGTAAGTCAGGATAGCGTTGGTCCAATTCCACCAATGCGAAGTCGTCCTGAGCGCGACAATTGGAAGGACGTCCACGGCGCTTCTGTCCCGGGGCTGAAAATGCATCGAACAGCTGACGAAGGTCCGGTGACAAGGTCACACCAATTGATTCTTCGACCGCTAGCAGCAGCTCCTTTCCCTGCACGAGATTGCCGCGAGCGATCTGGAATCGGATGCGATCGATCGGATCCGCCTTGAGATACTGTTGCGCAAATGGGATCATGTTGAGCCATTCCATTGAATAACGGTGATCCAACAATAACTTAGGCGTTGCGCCCGTCAAATTATCGTCGAGGCTTAGTAAACGCTCATGAGCCGTTGTAAGCGTTTCTTGCCCTTGTTCCCCTAGCGGCGACTGCCAAAAGCGAATGTAGAGCTTTCCTATTGGATCGTGGATTTGGTTCACAAATTCGAGGGTGAACCAGAGGAGTCGTTCGCGTAATGATGAATATGGAATGTCCGGATATGAGGGGCACATAGCTGAACGTACGCCGTCACGACGAATGTCAGCCTTCAAGGGAAAAACAGACTTATAGGCTTTGCAGGAAGGTAAGGCCGCCGGAGTGCCTAGGAGTCCCAGCCTCGCATTCGCAACACTCCCTCGGGCAGACGAGTTAGGTGTGAGGCAAAAAGAACGCCTGGCGCGGCTACCCCGTACAACTACGGTGTCCAGGTTTGGCAGAATTAATCGTGCCTAGTCACGGTGAATCCAAATCCGAGTTGACCGCCCAGGCCATCTCTCCCACCATATTAGAAAAAGCGTGCGGCGTGGTGGGCTTCGTGTACTTGCCGGATAGCATCCACTGGCGTGATGCAGGACAGTTGGCCTAACCATTTTGGGTAACCATTTGGGGTGAGGAGACGTATGTGCAGCTTCTTTTTTCGAGCTTGACGGGATTGCGTTGCTCATAAACAATATGGGACCTTGTTGATACGCTATTGATTTTTTGGTTGGGGACGAATCGCCGCAATTCACGCGCTGATGACAGCTTAGCTGATCGGACTGTAATCAACGCACGCATCAATTTTTGTGTGTGAGCCGCTATGCCAAATTCGCTGGCTGTAATCGGTACGCCGACCGTTCAGGGCGTCACCGAAGACTTGAATTTGTTGTGTGCCCAGCCTGCTTGAGAATGCCTCATGCCGCAAACGGCGGTTGAACAAAGGCGCGTGTCTGTTTTTTCAACCCCGATAATCCGATGGGGTGTTAAGGGGAATGCGTAGTTCTAAGGTTGCCGCATCACCATCACGTTTATTGAGTGCACTTAACGCTCTGCGGTCTGCTGTTCCCATCCGTCGCACAAATCTGCGGGATCGACTCAGGGATGGCGTATCTTATCGAGTGCTGTTCGAGACTTTGGAACCAAGGGTTCTTCTCTCTGCAGATTTAAATCCCATTCAAGGCTCGATTGCGGTCCCTGGCGAAACGGATCGCTACACCTTCACCCTTTCCCAAGAAAAGCAAATCCTGTTCGATTCTGAAACTCCGAACAGCAGCCTAAATTGGAGCTTGGCTGGTCCTCAGGGAAATGTTGTTTCGAATAGATCGTTTACCGCCTCTGATCTAGTCGATGCTTCCAACGTTGTCCCACTGGACCTTGTATCGGGTAACTACACGCTCAGCGTCAAAGGGCTGGCAGATACGACCGGAAACTATCAATTTCGATTGCTTGATCTGGCCAATGCCACAACGATTGTACCGGGTACGGCAGTTACGGGGGCCCTCAACCCCGGGAACGAGACAAACCTTTATCAGTTCAATGCCAACTCCGGCGATCAGTTCTACTTCGACAGTCAGACCGTAACGGGCGCCACATCTTCAACCCAATGGAGCCTGCTCGATCCGAACCATCGAGTTTTATGGTCGAATTCACTCACCACCGACGTGGGCACACAGGCGTTACCCTCCAGCGGAGTTTATACCCTGTTGGTTGAAGGAGGGGTCTACAACACTAACCCGATCACTTACAGCTTTAACGCCCAGAACGTGACCAACACCACAGCGGCGCTACCGTTGGGGACCCAGGTCAATGGCGCGATCACCCAGACCGGTCAGCAGAATGCCTACACGTTCAACCTGGCCAATGCGAGCCAACTTTATTTCGACAGCCTGACCAGCGATAGCAACTTCAATTGGACCCTGACCGGGCCGCGCGGCGCCGAGGTCAGCTCGCAATATTTCTACGCTTCAGATGGCAATTATCAGTCACGCGATCCGGTTCTGAATCTGATCGCCGGCAATTACACGCTAACGGTCGCAACCTATACCGACCACACCGGCGGCTACAGCTTCCGCCTTTCGGACTTGGGCTCGGCCACGTCGATCACGCCGGGTACCGCTGTTTCAGGTACACTCAATCCGGGCAATGCGACCAACCTCTACAAGTTCAACGCCAACGCTGGCGATCCATTTTACTTTGATGGGCAAACTGCCAGCGGTGGCAGCACATACTGGCGATTGATCGACCCCAATGGTCAGCAGGTCTGGTTCAATGGTTTCGGCGATGTTGCCACGCAGGCGCTGCCGTCAAGCGGGACCTACTCGCTGCTGGTTGAGGGCTACATCTATAACACCACGCCGGTCACCTTCAGCTTCAATGCCCAGAGTGTGGCGAACACCACGGCGGCGCTGACGCTGGGCAGCCAGGTCAATGGTGCCGTCACCCAGGCCGGTCAGCAGAACCTCTATACCTTCAACTTGGCCAATCCGAGCCAGCTCTATTTTGACAGTCTGACCAACGACAGTAGCTTGAGTTGGACCCTGACCGGGCCGCGTGGCATCGAAGTCAACACGCGGAGTTTTACGGGTTCGGATTCATCAAGTATTGCAAATTCGGTTCTAAGCTTGATTGCTGGGAACTATACGCTCGCGGTGTCCGGCACCACCAGCCACACCGGCAGCTACAGCTTCCGCCTATCAGATCTGGCATCAGCGACCGCGATCACGCTTGGCAATCCGATCTCCGGCACATTGTCGTCCGGAACCAATACAAATCTTTATAAGTTTGATGCCCTGGCGGGCGATCAAATCGCTCTCAACCGGCAGGCTCTGAATGGCGGTAACCCATATTGGCGCGTCATCGATCCATATGGAGAAGTTACCTACGCAGCCACTTTTGGAAACAGCGGCACACTGACGCTTCCGCTGGCAGGAACTTATACCCTGCTGTTTGAAGGCCAGATCAGCGCCAACGGCGCCACCGACTATACCTTTAATGTTTCCTCGCAAGGCCATGTAACTCTTACACCCCCGACAGGTACGGTGCTGAGCCTTGGTGCGCTCACCAGTGGCGCGATCAGCACGGTCAGCCAGCAAAATAATTACATCTTCTCGATCAGTAGCCCGACCAATCTATATTTTGATTCACAGACCAACCTTGGTGGCTTGAACTGGAGCCTGATCGGGCCACAGGGGACCCTCGTCAGCAACCGCAGTTTCCAGTCGTCCGATGCTGGAAGCTTCGGTAGCTCGTCCCCGATTTTCGGCCTCATCGTGCCGGGCACCTATCAACTCCGTGTCCAGGGCAACGGATCAACCACCGGCAGTTATAACTTCCGCCTGTCGGACCTGGCGTCTGCGGCTTCGATCACGCCAGGCACTGTCGTGTCCGGCACACTTAGCCCCGGCAATGCCACCAACCTCTACAAGTTCAACGCCAGCGCCGGTGACCAATTCTATTTTGACCAGCTGACTGGTGGCGGCTATCCGAACTACTGGCGTCTGATCGACCCCTATGGCCAGCAAGTTTGGTCAACTTATTTCGGCACACCTTACAATGTTGACACGCAGACGCTGGCATTGCCCGGGACCTACACACTGCTGGTCGAGGGCTATATAACTAATACCAGCCCTGTGAATTACAGCTTCAACGTCCAGAAGGTGACCAACACCACGGCGGCGCTGACACTCGGCAGCCAGGTCAATGGCGCTGTCACTCAACCGGGTCAGCAGAACTTCTACAGTTTCAATCTGGCCAATCCGAGCCAGCTTTATTTTGACAGTCTCACGAGTGACGGCAGCCTGAGCTGGACCCTGACCGGACCGGGCGGCATTGAGGTCAGCCCGCGAACATTTAGCAGTTCAGACGCCGGAAGCTTCAGTACGTCGCCAATTCTAAATCTGATCTCTGGCAATTACACGTTGACGGTCGCCGGCAATGCCGACCACACCGGCAGCTATAGTTTCAGGCTATCGAACCTTATGTCTGCGACGGCAATTACGCCCGGAATTGTCGTGTCGGGCACACTCAATCCGGGTAACGCGACCAACCTCTATCAGTTCAACGCAAACTCAGGCGACCTGTTCTATTTCGACTTGCAAAATCCCAGCAGTACTTCGCCTTATTGGCGCCTGTTAGACCCTTACGGCAGACAAGTCTGGTATAATTCTGCATTTTCAGATGTTCCGACGCAGGCCCTGCCGTTTGACGGCACCTACACCCTGTTGATCGAAGGTGGTATCTCAGTCACCACGCCGGTCACATACAGTTTCAACGCGCAGAAGGTAACCAACACCACAGCGGCGCTAACGTTGGGGACCCAGGTCAACGGCGCGATCACCCAGACCGGTCAGCAGAATGCCTACACGTTCAACCTGGCCAATCCGAGCCAGCTCTATTTCGATAGCTTGACCAGTGACACCAACTTCAATTGGACCCTGACCGGGCCGCGCGGAACCGAGGTTAGCTCACAATATCTTTATGCCTCCGATGGCAATTACCAGTCATCCGATCCGGTTCTGAATCTGATCGCGGGCAACTACACGCTGACGGTCTCAGGCACTACCGATCACACCGGAAGCTACGGCTTCCGCCTGTCGGACTTGGCGTCTGCGACCTCAATCACACCGGGTACTGTCGTGTCTGGCACACTCAGCCCCGGCAACGCCACCAACATCTACAAGTTTAGCGCCAATGCGGGTGATCCGTTTTATTTTGACGAGCAGAGCGCAAGCAGCACTACCTACTGGCGGCTGATCGATCCGTTAGGCCGGCAAGTTTGGTCCAACGGTTTCGGCGACGTTGCTACGCAACCGCTGACGTTGACCGGCACCTACACGCTACTGGTCGAAGGCTATATCTTTAACACCAGCCCTGTGAACTACAGCTTCAACGCACAGAAGATCACCAACACCACGGTTGCGCTGACACTTGGAACCCCAGTCAATGGCGCGATCACGCAGCCCGGCCAGCAGAACGCCTACATTTTCAATCTGGCAAATGCGAGCCAGCTCTACTTTGATAGCCTGACCAGCGACAGCAACTTCAATTGGACTCTGACCGGACCGCGCGGCACCGAAGTCAGTTCGCAGTACTTCTACGCCTCCGATGGTAACTACCAGTCGTCCGATCCGATTATCAATCTGATTGCTGGCAACTACACGCTGACTGTTTTCGGAACCACGAGTTACACTGGGAGCTACGGCTTTCGCCTTTCGGACTTGGGCTCGGCCACGTCGATCACGCCGGGTACCGCTGTTTCAGGTACACTCAATCCGGGCAATGCGACCAACCTCTACAAGTTCGACGCCAATGCTGGCGATCTCGCATATTTCGATCAGCAAACGGCCAATGGCAACACATACTGGCGATTGATCGACCCCAATGGTCAGCAGGTCTGGTTCAATAGTTTCGGCGATGTTGCCACGCAGGCGCTGCCGTCAAGCGGGACCTACTCGCTGCTGGTTGAGGGCTACATCTATAATACCACTCCGGTCAACTACAGCTTCAACGTCCAGAAGGTAACCAACACCACAACGGCGTTGACGCTGGGCAGCCAGGTCAACGGCTCGATCACACAGCCCGCAGTCTACACTTTCAGTTTAGCCAACCCGGCAAGTCTTTATTTCGACAGCCTGACCAGTGATAGCAACTTCAATTGGACCCTGACCGGGCCGCGCGGCACCGAGGTCACCTCGCGATATTTCTATGCCTCAGATGGCAATTATCAGGCCTCAGATCCGGTTCTGAATCTGATTGCGGGTAGCTATACTCTTTTCGTTGCCGGGGGTGGTGGCTCGACGAACTTCAGCTTCCGCCTTTCGGACTTGGGCTCGGCCACGTCGATCACGCCGGGTACCGCTGTTTCAGGTACACTCAATCCGGGCAATGCGACCAACCTCTACAAGTTCGACGCCAACGCCGGCGATCTCGCATATTTCGATCAGCAAACGGCCAATGGCAACACATACTGGCGATTGATCGACCCCAATGGTCAGCAGGTCTGGTTCAATGGTTTCGGCGATGTTGCCACGCAGGCGCTGCCGTCAAGCGGGACCTACTCGCTGCTGGTTGAGGGCTACATCTATAATACCACTCCGGTCAACTACAGCTTCAACGTCCAGAAGGTAACCAACACCACAACGGCGTTGACGCTGGGCAGCCAGGTCAACGGCTCGATCACACAGCCCGCAGTCTACACTTTCAGTTTAGCCAACCCGGCAAGTCTTTATTTCGACAGCCTGACCAGTGATAGCAACTTCAATTGGACCCTGACCGGGCCGCGCGGCACCGAGGTCACCTCGCGATATTTCTATGCCTCAGATGGCAATTATCAGGCCTCAGATCCGGTTCTGAATCTGATTGCGGGTAGCTATACTCTTTTCGTTGCCGGGGGTGGTGGCTCGACGAACTTCAGCTTCCGCCTTTCGGACTTGGGCTCGGCCACGTCGATCACGCCGGGTACCGCTGTTTCAGGTACACTCAATCCGGGCAATGCGACCAACCTCTACAAGTTCAACGCCAACGCTGGCGATCCATTTTACTTTGATGGGCAAACTGCCAGCGGTGGCAGCACATACTGGCGATTGATCGACCCCAATGGTCAGCAGGTCTGGTTCAATGGTTTCGGCGATGTTGCCACGCAGGCGCTGCCGTCAAGCGGGACCTACTCGCTGCTGGTTGAGGGCTACATCTATAACACCACGCCGGTCACCTTCAGCTTCAATGCCCAGAGTGTGGCGAACACCACGGCGGCGCTGACGCTGGGCAGCCAGGTCAATGGTGCCGTCACCCAGGCCGGTCAGCAGAACCTCTATACCTTCAACTTGGCCAATCCGAGCCAGCTCTATTTTGACAGTCTGACCAACGACAGTAGCTTGAGTTGGACCCTGACCGGGCCGCGTGGCATCGAAGTCAACACGCGGAGTTTTACGGGTTCGGATTCATCAAGTATTGCAAATTCGGTTCTAAGCTTGATTGCTGGGAACTATACGCTCGCGGTGTCCGGCACCACCAGCCACACCGGCAGCTACAGCTTCCGCCTATCAGATCTGGCATCAGCGACCGCGATCACGCTTGGCAATCCGATCTCGGGCACATTGTCGTCCGGAACCAATACAAATCTTTATAAGTTTGATGCCCTGGCGGGCGATCAAATCGCTCTCAACCGGCAGGCTCTGAATGGCGGTAACCCATATTGGCGCGTCATCGATCCATATGGAGAAGTTACCTACGCAGCCACTTTTGGAAACAGCGGCACACTGACGCTTCCGCTGGCAGGAACTTATACCCTGCTGTTTGAAGGCCAGATCAGCGCCAACGGCGCCACCGACTATACCTTTAATGTTTCCTCGCAAGGCCATGTAACTCTTACACCCCCGACAGGTACGGTGCTGAGCCTTGGTGCGCTCACCAGTGGCGCGATCAGCACGGTCAGCCAGCAAAATAATTACATCTTCTCGATCAGTAGCCCGACCAATCTATATTTTGATTCACAGACCAACCTTGGTGGCTTGAACTGGAGCCTGATCGGGCCACAGGGGACCCTCGTCAGCAACCGCAGTTTCCAGTCGTCCGATGCTGGAAGCTTCGGTAGCTCGTCCCCGATTTTCGGCCTCATCGTGCCGGGCACCTATCAACTCCGTGTCCAGGGCAACGGATCAACCACCGGCAGCTACAACTTCCGCTTGTCGGACCTGGCATCAGCGGCGCCGATTACGCCTGGCACGCTAGTCTCCGGCACGCTGAGCCCGGGTACTGCAACAAACCTCTACCAATTTAATGCCACTGCCGGCGATCCGTTTTACTTCGATCAGCAGAGCGCAAGTAGCGGCAACACCTACTGGCGCCTGATCGACCCCTACGGCCAGCAGGTCTGGTTCAACGGATTCAGTGATGTCGCGACGCAGCAGTTGGCATTGACCGGCACCTACACGCTGCTGGTCGAGGGTTATGCCTTTAACACCACTCCGGTGACCTACAGCTTCAACGCCCAGAAGGTGACCAACACCGCGGTGGCGCTGACGCTCGGCACCCAGGTCAATGGTACGGTCACTCAGCCTGGTCAGCAGAACCTTTACACCTTCAACTTGGCCAACCCGACCAGTCTTCATTTCGACAGCTTGACCAACGACAGCAGCCTCAGCTGGACCCTGATCGGGCCGCGCGGCACTGAAGGCAGCTCGCGGAATTTTACGAATTCCGATGCTTACTATGCAAATAGTAGCAATTACCCGGCCGCTCTGAACTTGATCGCCGGCAACTACACGCTGACGGTCGCAGGCACCACCGATCACACCGGAAGTTACAGCTTCCGCCTTTCGGATCTGGCGTCGGCGACCGCGATCGCGCCGGGTACGCGGGTTTCCGGCACGCTAACTCCCGGCAACGCCACCAACCTCTACAAGTTTAGCGCCAATGCGGGCGATCCATTCTATTTTGACGAGCAGAGTATCTCGGGGTCGATATACAATAATTATTGGCGTCTGCTCGATCCCAACGGCCACCAGGTTTGGTTTCAATATCCATTCGCCGACGTGCCGACCTCAACCCTGGCATTGACCGGCACCTACACGTTGCTGGTCGAAGGAGATATCTCCAACACGACGCCGGTTAATTACAGCTTCAATGTCCAGAACCTCACCACTGCGGTGCCGCTGACGCTCGGCACCCAGGTCGATGGCTCGATTACGCAGCCCGCAGTCTACAGTTTCAACTTGGCCAACCCGACCAGTCTTTATTTCGACAGCTTGACCAATGACGGCAGCCTGAGCTGGACCCTGACCGGGCCACGCGGCACCGAGGTCAGCTCGCGAAGTTTTACGAATTCCGATGGTTATTCCAGTAGCAACAACGACCCCTTCGCCCTGAACTTGATCGCCGGCAACTACACGCTGACGGTCGCAGGCACCACCGATCAGACCACCGGCAGTTTCAGCTTCCGCCTTTCGGATCTGGCGTCGGCGACCGCGATCGCGCCGGGTACGCGGGTTTCCGGCACGCTAACTCCCGGCAACGCCACCAACCTCTACAAGTTTAGCGCCAATGCGGGCGATCCATTCTATTTTGACGAGCAGAGTATCTCGGGGTCGATATACAATAATTATTGGCGTCTGCTCGATCCCAACGGCCACCAGGTTTGGTTTCAATATCCATTCGCCGACGTGCCGACCTCAACCCTGGCATTGACCGGCACCTACACGTTGCTGGTCGAAGGAGATATCTCCAACACGACGCCGGTTAATTACAGCTTCAATGTCCAGAACCTCACCACTGCGGTGCCGCTGACGCTCGGCACCCAGGTCGATGGCTCGATTACGCAGCCCGCAGTCTACAGTTTCAACTTGGCCAACCCGACCAGTCTTTATTTCGACAGCTTGACCAATGACGGCAGCCTGAGCTGGACCCTGACCGGGCCACGCGGCACCGAGGTCAGCTCGCGAAGTTTTACGAATTCCGATGGTTATTCCAGTAGCAACAACGACCCCTTCGCCCTGAACTTGATCGCCGGCAACTACACACTGACGGTCGCAGGCACCACCGGTCCGACCACCGGCAGTTTCAGCTTCCGCCTTTCGGATCTGGCGTCGGCGACAGTGATCACGCCGGGTACGCCGGTTTCCGGCACACTAACCCCCGGCAACGCCACCAACCTCTACAAGTTCAGCGCCAATGCCGGCGATCCATTCTATTTCGATCAGCAGAGTATCTTGGGGTCGATGTACAATAATTATTGGCGTCTGCTTGATCCCAACGGCCGTCAGGTTTGGTTTCAATATCCATTCGCCGACGTGCCGACCTCAACCCTGGCACTGACTGGCACCTACACGTTGCTGGTTGAAGGAGATGTCTCCAACACGACGCCGGTCAATTACAGCTTCAACGCCGATTTCGTTCCGCTTGCTGCTCCCATTCAGATTGCGGGACTGGGACTTCAGCCGAGCCCAGATCTAGTCGTGACAGGATTGGCAGTTTCGAGCAGCGGTCCACTGCAGTCGGGTAGCGAAGTCACCGTTATTTGGAACGATGTAAATAACGGAAATCAAGCCACCGCCGCCTCGTGGTCTGACCAGATTTTGGTGCGAAATGCCAGCAATCAAGTCATCGCAAATCTCCTAGTCCCCTACGATCAGTCGGTCAGCGGTTCGATTGCGGCCGGCGGCGTTAGCCAACGCCAGGCCACCGTGCGTCTGCCGGACGGGCTGAGCGGCGCCGGTGCGATTACATTCTCCGTGATCGCCGACGCTCTGAACGCCATTGCCGAGCAGAGCGCGAGCGGTGACGCCGAGACGAACAATACCACTTCGCTGACGGTGACGTCGGCGCTGGCGCCTTACGCGGACTTGCAGGTTACCAATTTGACCGTCGATCCTTCAGATGCCTGGGCACCTGGAAGCAACGTTACCCTGCATTGGAATACGTTTAACGCCGGAAATCTGGCGACACAGAGTTCCTGGTCCGAGCAGATTTCTGTACGCAATCTCTCGACCGGAGCATCGCTTGTCCTTGCTACGATTCCCTACGATGCATCGATCACAGGCAATGGACCGCTGGCGCCAGGCGCAAGCCAGACGCGTCAGTATAGCCTGACGTGGCCTTCGGGTTTGTCGAGCACGGGTAAATTTGAATTCGCCGTCACGACCGATTCTCAGAACCAGATCTTTGAGGCTAACGGTGCAGGCACCGCCGAGACCAACAACACGTCGCTTGTAGACATCGCGTCGGCGCCGGATCTGCAAATTGGAAACTTGGCGGTCACCAGTTCGCCGGTACAGGCCGGCAGCACCCTCACCCTTGCATGGAGTGATATCAACTCAGGAACAATGGCCACGCCTGCAGGCTGGTATGACCATATTGTCGTCACCAATACGACAACGGGACAGCAGCTCATCGATGCCGCTGTGTTCTTCGACCCCAACCAGGCTGGAAATGGACCGCTGGGGAGCGGACAAAGCGTCGCCCGAAGCTTCAGTTTCAATTTACCCGACGGACTCCAGGGCGCCGGTTCACTGAACATCACGGTGACAGGCAACCGAAATCAGAACAATACGGCCTCGCTCATTGAGGCTGCGAACGGCACCGATGCCACCACAAACAACCAGAGCTCGATTACGGTCCAATCGCTGACAAAGGCTTATCCCGATCTTTCCGTCAGCAACTTCACTGCACCAGCGTCCGGCAGTGGCGGCGATCAAGTGCAGGTTGGATGGACGGTCACGAATCTCGGCACGGTTACGACCGCGGCGTCGCAATGGGTCGACCGCGTTATTCTCAGTACAGACGCGGTCTTCGGCAATGCCGATGACGTGACGCTTGCTGAGTTCGCCCATTCAGGAAGTCTCGCGGCCGGTCAGTCGTATGGCTCGTCACAGACCGTAACATTGCCGCTCCAAAAGGACGGCAATTTTTATATCACCGTGCGCACCGACGCCGGCGGAGCGGTGGTTGAACCAGACACCCAATCGAACAACTACGCGCCAGCTCTACAAGTAAGCCTAGCGGCGCCATTCGCTGATCTGGCGGTGCAGGTCGTCGTCGGCCCGGCCAGTGGAAATAGCGGCGAACCGATAAGTCTGTCTTGGCGAGTAGCCAATGTCGGCACGAGTGGCACGGTCGCCAGCACTTGGAAAGATCGCGTCGTGCTTTCCGCCGATGCCGTTTTTGATCCATCGGACATCGTGCTTGGCGATGTAACTCATAATGGATCGCTGGCGCCCGGCGAGAATTATGTCGGGCAGGCTACGCTGCAATTGCCGAATGGGGTTTCAGGTCAATTCAGTATTCTCGTCGTAAGCGATATAGGCGGTCAAGTTTACGAGAAGGGGCTGACTCAGAACAACACCGGCGTCTCAATCAATCAGATCGCAGTCGCTCCTGCGCCCAGCGCTGACCTTGCGGTGACTCAAATCGTCGCTCCCGCAGGCGGCGTGCCGGGCCAACAGCTGGATGTCACCTGGACCGTTCAAAATGTTGGTGCCGGTGCAGCCCTGGCGCCGTGGGTCGACAGAGTCTACCTTTCGACGGACGGCACGCTGAATGGCGCTATCCTGCTGGCTTCCGTGCAGCGCAATTTCGACTTGGCGCCAGGGGCAAGTAGCACCGTTGCGGCAAGCGTCGTTTTGCCTGATAAAGCCGATAGCAATTATGAGATTTTTGTCGTCACCGACGCAGACAATCAGGTCTACGAACCGGGAAATAAGACCAACAATACGGCAGTGGTGCCGCTCGCGCTTGTGCACCCGGATTTGGCACCCAGTGGTGTTACCGTCACTCCCGATGTGCTCAATAGTGGAGAGTCAGCGAGCGTATCATGGACCGTCAATAACGTAGGCACCGGTCCTGCACTTGGGAGTTGGACGGACACACTTTACTTGTCTCGTGGCAATGTTGTCGGGCCAAACGACATCAAGCTTGGTGATTTTGTTCATACCGGGCAGCTAGGATCCGGCGGCAGCTATCTTCAGCAAGTCAACGTCATCATGCCGTTGGGGGCGAGCGGAAGCTACAATATACTGGTGGTGACCAACAGCGCCAGTGGAGTTCATGAAGTAGGCGCTCTGGCGAATAACGTGGCCGGCGCGTCGATTCAGGTGGCGCTATCGCCGTTCGCGGACCTCGCGGTTAGCAATGTCACCGCGCCGGCAATCACAATTGGAGACCCAGCGGCAATTACCGTGGGGTGGACAGTTACCAATGTAGGGACTGGAGTCGGCCAAACTACGAGTTGGCAGGACGCCGTTTTAATTTCGCTGGATGACATCGTCGGTAACGCTGATGATCAAGTTTTGGCAAAATTGTTCCACAATGGAGGGCTTGCTGTCGGGGCCAGCTATTCTGAAAGCCAAAAAGTATTTTTGCCGATTGATGCCTCAAATCGCTATCACCTTTTTGTCGTAAGTGATTTTGAAAACACTGTTTTCGAAAATTCCAGCAAATCCAACAACGCCGCCGAGCCCGCGCATACGCTCGACGTCATGCCGATCCCCTATGCAGATTTGGTGGTGTCGTCGGTTACAGCGGACGCGAATGCCAACAGCGGTGGCGCCTTGCATCTTTCTTGGACCGTCACCAACCAAGGCATCGGCATCACGAGTCTGCCGTCGTGGACCGACAGTGTCGCTCTGGTTTCCGCGGCCGGAGTGACCGTTGCCACTTACAGCTTTGATCATTTAGGCAATCTCGCGCCAAATGGTAGCTACGTTCGATCTGGCGACCTCGCGGTTCCAAATGGAATCTCTGGAGAATTTCATGTCGTTGTAGCAGCAACCTCATCATCCGGGCAGCCCTATGAGTTTATCTACACTGGCAACAACTCGACCTCTTCCGCCCCGATCAATGTAGCACTTTCGCCTTCGCCCGACCTGGTGGTGTCCGATATCCAGGTCCCGCAATTCGCAACCGAGGGCGACTTTATCGACGTCTCCTGGACGGTCAGCAATACCGGGCAGGCGGCCGCCACCGGGAGTTGGAGGGACCAAGTCGTTCTGCAGCCCGTTGGGCGACCGGACCTGTCCCTTCTTCCCGTAGGAACATTTACGCATATTGGCGACCTTGGTCCCGGGTTGTCCTATACGCGTACCGAGCGCTTCCTGCTGCCCGACAAAACCGAGGGAATATATGTCGCTTCGATCGTCACAAACGTGGATGGCGCCGTCTATGAGTACGGCGACGCTGCGAAGAACAATAGGTTGATTGATGCTGGCACCCTAAGCGTTCAACTGAGACCACGTCCCGATCTGCAAGTCGACAGCGCGATCGTTCCCCCCAGCGTTCCGGCTGGCGGTACCGCGTCCTTGAGCTTTACGATCGTCAATCAAGGTACCGTCGCGACCACTACGCCGCATTGGAAGGACGCAGTCTATCTTTCGCTCGACGGCCAGTTGACCCCAGACGATATCTTGGTCGGCACTTTCGACAATGGCGCCGCGCTGGGGCCCGGGCGAAAAGTACACTACGGTGACTGACCTGGTGAACATTCCCATCAGGTTCGGCGGCGACGTCTATTTAATTGTTGTTACTGACAGCAACGGTCAGGTGGATGAATATCCGAATGACACGAATAATAATCGAGCCTTTCAATTTCATGTCGTACCGCAACCATTCGCTGATCTGGTCACCGGGAATGTAATCGTACCGACGCAGGTCGTTGCGGGGGCGGAAGTCACCGTCGACTTCACCGTCACGAACCGAGGATCGGGTCCAACCAATACCGACACGTGGCACGATACCGTGTGGCTCACGCGCGATAAAACACGTCCCGGTCCTTCGGATGGCGGGATTTTGCTGGCAACGATCGCGCACACAGGGGCGCTCAAGGTCGGCGACAGCTATGAGACCACGTTGAAGGTTGATATCCCTGGCAACCTTCCGTCCGGGATCTATTTCATTACTCCATGGACGGACTCCTACGGTGTCGTTCTGCAAAATGAATTGGCGTCTAACGTCAATCCGGACGATCCGCACGAGATCTATAATGACAATTACAAGGCGCGACAGGTCATTCTGATCGGCGTCGACAATCCGATTCTATTACCCGATTTGGTTCCGTCGGCCGTCGCAGCCCCTGCAACCGCCCTTGCCGGCGAGCCTTACACGGTCAGTTGGACCGTTACGAATAGTGGCGCCGATACCGGGAATACGTCGTGGAAGGATGAAGTTTGGTTATCAGACCATCCTACGCTAAACGCACCCGGCGCCGTTCAATGGCAGCTTGAGGCCTTCAACCAAACCGGGGGGCTTGCTGCGGGTCAAAGTGCGTCCTTTACACACACTTATCAACTCGCACCTAATGTTTTCGGAAAGTATCTCATTGTTGGCGTCAACGATGATCCCTTATTTCCAATTATTCCGGAAAGTCGCTTCGACAATAATGTCGCTGCAACCAGCACGGACGTGGTGACCAACCCGTCGGATTTACAAGTTACCGCTATCAAGGTCCCGGCTCAGAATTTTTCCGGCGAACCGACAACTATTCAATATACCGTCACCAATACCGGCGGCGATCTCTGGTCCGCTTCGCAGTACTGGACGGATAGTATCTTCATTTCTAGCAATCCAAAGTTTGTTGCTCCGGGTCAGCCTGGGGCGGCGACCTACCTTGGTTACATCGTCCATAGCAACCAAACGGGGCTGCTCGCCGGAGCGAGCTACACTGAATCTGTATCAGTGACACTGCCGCGCGGTATCAATGGCGATTACTTCATTTACGTTGTCACCGATTCTATTGTCACCGATTCTTTCAAGGGCGGCCCCAAGGGTGAGAACAATACCGGTGACGAAAACGCCGCTTCATATCGATTCTACACTACCTCTGCCTACGAGCAGTTCGCGAATACCAATAATGTGAGTCGGGCCGATATACCGGTGACGTACCGGGAGCCCGACCTTCAGGTTAGTGCACTGACGCTGCCGCCAGACATTCCGTCTTCCGGTGATGCCATCTCGATTTCGTGGACGGTTGCTAATCTTGGGACGCGTCAAACCCGCGAAAATTTCTGGACAGATCGTGTCTTCCTTTCGCGCGATGCCTCCCTTGATCAGGCCGACCTTCAGCTCGGCGCGTTCAACCACCAGGGTCAACTAAGCATCGGTCAATCCTACCAGGTAACGAAACAACTGAACTTGCCTGAAAGCATACAAGGCAATTTTTACATTATCGTCGAAAGCGATTCGCCGTTTTTCCCTAACCCCCAAATCTTTAGTGACGTTACACCCTATCCAAGCCCGGGCGTTACAGTAGGCGCGGGAGCGGTTCCGGAATTTCAGGACGAGGGAAATAATGCGACCGTCAAACCTCTAAGCATCGTCCTTCGAACGCCGCCAGATCTTCAAGTCAGCCAGATCTCCGCTCCCGAACACGCCACGGTAGGCCAACCACTGAGCTTTAGCTTTACTGTGACAAACGCCGGCGGCACGACGCCGGCGTTCCAATCCAATTGGACCGACTCCCTTTATTTGTCGCGCGATCAATATCTCGACCCGACTAGCGATCGATTTCTTGGCTCGTTTGATCATACCGGCGGCCTTGCCGCCGGAGAAAGCGATACGATCACTGGCAGCATAACGCTGCCCACGGCATTGATTGGGCCCTATTATCTGATTGCGGTGACCAATCCGCTTAGCTTAAGCGGCAAGAACGCGGTTTTTGAAGCCAAGCCTTTGAATAATGCGACGGCAAGCGCTCAGCCGGTCCTGCTCGATTTGCCGCCGCCTGCCGATGTTGTGGTGGACAGCATCAATAGCCCACAATCTGCAAAAATAGGTGACACCATCGGTGTCAGCTGGATCGGTCGCAATCAGTCCGACAATCCTGCCGCCGGGACTTGGACCGATTCCGTCTACCTTTCTAGCGATCCAGTGTGGAGCATAGATGATACACTACTTGGTCGGACGTCATTCACTGGAACGCTTACCAAAAACCAAACCTACACGTCGTCTCTGAGCGCGCTCGTTCCACCGACCAAGCTCGGACAATATTATCTCATCGTCCGCTCCGATATCTACAATCAGGTCAACGAGGGGCCGGCCAACGGGGAAGGGGAGCGAAATAATTTTGCGGTAGCGGCGAATGCATTGAGCTTAGACGTCGATGAAATTCATCTCGGAGTACCTTATCAAACGACCTTAAGCACTGGGCAAACGCGACTGCTCCGAGTGACGGTGCCATTAGGCCAAACACTGCAGGTTTCACTCACCAGCAATGTTCAGAATGCGTCAAACGAGCTTTTCCTGCGTTACGGCGATGTGCCGAGCGGTTTTCAATATGACGCGATTTACAAGAACGCGCTGCAGGCAAACCAGACGGCTGTTATTCCGACAACCAAGCCCGGCGAATATTATATCTTGATTCGCGGTGACCAGGAGCCGGCGAGCAATACTCCGGTTACGCTCACGACCCAACTGGTCCCGCTCGCCATTACGGACATTCAGCGGGACCAAGGCGGTGACAGCCGATGGGTGACGCTCACCATCTCGGGCGCCCAGTTCAATGCGAACGCGATTGTCAAACTGGTCCGTCCGGGCATCGCCGAATACGAACCGGTCAATTACACGGTTTTCGATTCGACCAGAATTACCGCAAGCTTCGACTTCACCGGAGCCCCGCACGGGCTCTATGACGTCGAGGTCATCAACCCGGATGGCAATGTCGCGATCGAGCCGTATCGCTACTTGATCGAGCAGGCATTGGCGCCCGATGTGACGATAGGACTTGGTGGTCCGCGGGTCATTCTCGCTGGCGACGTCGGAACCTACAGTGTGTCATTCCAGTCCCTTACCAACGTTGATACGCCGTATGTTGCATTTACCTACGGCATCCCCGAAATGGGCACGAACGAAAAGATCTATAATCTGCCGTACGTGGCGCTTGCAACTAACCTGGGCGGGCAACCTGATATCAGCAACGGATCGAATATTCCCTGGGCCAGTCTGAAGTCGGATCCAAACGTCACCGGCGAAATACTTGCCCCGGGTTATCTGTTTAACGTTCCGGCAGGTGGGTTTACCGCTGTCACGCTCAATGTCAGCACATATCCGGGTCTGCAACAATTGCATGATCGGGCATGGGACGATTTCAAGACCGCTGTCTATGCGGCCGTGCCGAGCTTGCAGGGCGAACTGGATGCCGGTCCGCAGGCTCTCGATACGATCTACCCCGGTCTTTACGACCTTTACCTTGAAGAAGCCGCTGTGCCGGACGGAGAGAGGTACGTCTACATTCCGTTCCGCTTTAATATCGTCGCATCAGAAACCCCGATGACTCGCGACGAGTTCATTGCCCAGCAAAAGGCCCAAGCCGAGACGTTGCGAACGCGGGTGATTGCCGACAATTCAGCCAATCCGGCTTTGCTAAACCTCGCGGCGGACGCTGATACATGGCAACAAGGCTATCTGGCTGCGCTCGAACAAAGCGGCCTCTTGCTTCCGGTGGATCAGGGCCCCGCCAATTAGAAGTGAAATTAAAGTTCAAGGCTTGCTGTCGGTGTTGGCGACAGGGATTCTCTATGGACCTGCCGGCAACCAGGTCATCAGCGCCGGCAATCTAGTCTCGTTTTTTGCACAGATCGAAAAATGGTATGGCGACCAGCCCGGTCAGATCGGTGCCATTGATCATATTGACAGACGGCTCGGACGGCTCGGCGAACTTGATATTCCGGTCCCGGCGCTGGCCCAGTATTCGACTTACGATCTTCAGCTCTCGCATCCGACCTACCTTGAAAACTTCAATATCTACGTGCCCTGGATTCCATTTGAAAAACGGGGTGCCGGGGGTGGCACAGTTACGCTGCCCGAGTTCGGGTCGCAGGCCGCGTCTACCGGAACCGCGTTGGATTTTTCCAATTTCTTCCAGAAGGCTAGCTCAATCGGAGACCTTGCGTCGATTACAGGGCCGCAAGGTTTTGGATCGGCCCAATATCTGCCCGCCGGCCAGGCGTTGCCCTACACAATTAATTTTGCAAATCCCCCGACCTCGCAGACCAATCCGGGTGAGATCCGGATCGTCACAAAACTCGACGCGGGACTTGATCCCTACACATTCAGGCTCGGCGATCTGACGATTGGCGACGTCAGCGTTCATATCCCAAGCGGCCGGGCTTTGTTTCAGGGCGATTTTGATTTCACCCAGAGCAAAGGCTTCATTCTACGCGTTTCGGCGGGGATCGACACCAAGGCGAATACTGCGACCTGGCTGTTGCAGGCGATCGATCCGAAGACTGGGGAAGTGATTCAGGATCCGAGCCTCGGATTGCTGGCGCCGAACAATGCGCGCGGTGCAGGTTTGGGGTCCGTCAGCTATAGCATTCTACCGCTTTCCAGTCTTCCGACGGGAACCACGATCAGCGCTCAGGCCCGCGTGCTCTTTAATACCATGGCACCGCAAGACACCGCGACATTGATACAAACACTGGACGGTTCGGCTCCGGTCACCGCCTTGAGCGCGATTCTCATTCAGGGGACCAGCGATTATAGCGTCAAATGGACCGCCACCGACGATTCCGGTGGTTCAGGCGTAGCGCACGTCACGGTATATGTTTCCGAGGACGGAGGCGACTACGCGATCTGGCTTCGTCAATCAACCGAAACGTCGGGCATCTATCAGGGCCAGGTCGGTCACACCTACCAATTCCTCGCTCTTGCGACCGACAATGCTGGCAATACCGAAAAGCCGCCGCCGACGGTCTTCGCCCCGAATGACGGGTCGCAAGTAAACCTCGGCAACGTTCTCAATGTCGGGCAGAGCACGCCGCAAGATACCACGCCGCCGCCTGCACCCACGCCGTCGACTAATCCGTTATTTATCACCGCGCAGCAAGCGGTTCCCGCCCCGATCCCGCTCGCTAAGGCGTCGGAGTTCGGTACCGTCATTCAGCCTTTCAGCGCCCAATCGTTTGCGACGGGAATTCCGCTAAGCGAGGCCGACATTGGACCGCTTGCGATCGTGGTCACTCCAGACGGTGGCATCCTTGCCAGTGGCGGTGCCAATCGCGGTTCGCTCTATAAATTTGGTCACGATGGCGGTACGGCCGGTACGCCGTTGGCGACCCTCGATCAACCGATCTTCAGTATGGCGTTCGACAAGAATGGACAGCTCTGGGCCACGACCGGGGGCGGGCCTCTCGTGCTGCTTGATGCGCAAACCGGGCAGATCAAAGCGAGCTTCGGCGATAGCATCACGCAGGCGCTGGCGGTCGATCCAGGCACGGGATTGATTTATGTTTCATCCGGCAATGGCATCGAGATTTTCGATCCGGTCAAGCATACCTTCAAGCACTTTAGCGATACCCGCGTCGACGATCTTGCTTTCTCCGCCGAAGGCGAACTCTGGGGGACCAGCTGGCCTACGCGCGGCGACATTCTTAAGTTCAACGACAAGGGACGCGGTCAACTCATGGTCCACCTCGATAGCGAGGTGGACTCAATCGCGTTTGGTCAGCCGGGCACGAAGTTGGACGGCATCCTCTTTGTATCGAATAACTCTGGAAGCGATGCAAACGGCAGCGAGTTGATCGGAATCGATACCGCAACTCTTCAACAGGTCGTCATTGCGCTCAAGGGAACCCGGGGTGAAACCCTAGAGACCACCTCGGACGGCCGCCTTTTTGTGGCGCAATCGCATCAGATCGATGTGGTCAGCCCGATCGTCTCGCCGCATGTAGCGTTCGTGAATCCACCTAACGGTGCGATCGCGCCGCTGCCGTTGACGCAAATTGCGATCACCTTTGATCACGATATGCTCGCCGGCGACGGGACCGATGCCGCTTCCGTCGTGAATCTTGCCAATTATGCCCTGACCAAATCGACTGGCGAGGCCGTCACGCTTACAGTTGCGCAATATGACGCGGCGACGCGGAAGGTCACGCTAGGCTTCGATACGATCGATGCAGCGGCGTACTCCCTGACGATCTACCACTCGGTGAAGAGTCTTGAAAACGTCCAGTTGGATCAAGACTTCACAACCAATTTCGTCGCGGTCTCCGATCTTTCAGCGCTTGTTAGCATCGTGTTCAATGACGTGCGCTCAAGCCGCGCAGATGGAACGGTGTCCTACGACGTCACAGTGACGAACATCAGCGACAACGATATCGACGCGCCCGTCACCTTGGTGCTGGATCCAGGCCAATACTTCCAGGGTCAGCCGACCGGAGCGTCAACGTTGTCAAGCGAGGGTTGGTGGCTCATCGATCTGGGCGTCGGTCTTGCGGGAGGCGTGCTCAAGCCGGGTCAATCGACCACCGGGCAGACGATTACCGTCACCAATCCGCTCGGACAACATTTGTCGATCGGCAACAGCATCTTTGCCATGCCGACGCCTACGCAGGCGCCGGTCTTCGATTCGTCGCCGATTACCGCCGCTACCGCAGATCAGACTTATCAATACCTGATTGCGGCGCACGATCCAAACGGCTTCCCGCTTACTTATGTGCTGCTGGACGCACCGAAGGGCATGGTCCTCGACCAGAGTTCGGCGGTGCTGAGCTGGACACCGACCGCTCTGAGTCCTGCTCAGGCGAACGTCATTCTACGCGTCTACGACAATCGCGGCGCGTCGGCGTCGCAGGCCTTCGCGATCGATGTCGTTGGAGGGAATCAGGCGCCGATCGTGCAAGATCTTCCCGCGCAGGTGAGCACGCCTGAGGGCACGACGTTTACAATCTCGCTGGTTGCGACCGATCCGGACGGCGACGCTCTGCAATATTTTGCCAATCATCTACCGCCGGGCGCGCTATTGGATCCCGAAACCAACCAGCTCATTTGGACGCCGGGACCGAGTTCGGCCGGCACCTACCAGAACGTAACTCTTGGGGTGACCGACGGGGTCAACACGGTCACCAAGAGCTTTACCCTCGAAGTGACACCGGTTAATCAAAGCCCGGTTCTGACTCCGGTGCCCGACCGCACGATCCGAGAAGGCGACCCGGTCCGCATTCAGTTAGTCGCGCACGATCCTGAAGGCGACGCGCTGACGTTCTCGAGCCCCCTGCTGCCGCCGGGCGCGTTCCTCGATCCAAATACCGGCGCGTTCGAATGGACCCCGAGCTTCACGCAGGCGGGGATCTATACGATTCCATTCCATGTCAGCGATGGCACCAGCGATACGCCAATCACGACGACCTTCACCGTGCTGAATGCCAACAGCGCCCCGATCTTCGACCAGCTAGGGCCGTACCCCACGCTCGAGAATCAGGGAATTACGTTCCGCGCGTTTGCGTTCGATCCCGATAATCCCGGTTTCGTGCCCCAGGATCGCTTAAGCAACGGTCAACTGACCCAGCTTGACGGCACCAATCCCACGGTCACATACAGCGTCAGCGGCCTTCCAGACGGCGCAAGCTTTGATCCCATCACTTCCGTGTTCAAATGGACGCCGACCTTTGACCAGGCCGGATCCTATTTCGTTCATTTCACCGCGACCGACGATGGCAATGGATTAGCGCCCGCGACATCGACATTGGATGTCTCGATCAATGTCGCCAATGTGAATCGACCGCCGCTCGTTCCAGCCTTGACCAACCAGGCCGTCGATCTGGGTCAGGTTCTCACGATCCCGATTACACTGGCAGATCCGGATCAGGATCCTTTGGCGTTCACGGCGCTGCTCAGCCGCCAGTCGACCAACGGGATCGGTGCCGTCGACACCACGCCGGTCGTCCTCGGGGCAACCTCCGGCTTCGCCACGGTTACGCAAAATCCCGACGGCACGTATGCCTTGCGGTTCGCGCCCGGCGACGGGGATGGCGGCAACTACGCCATCATGCTGCAGGCAGCCGACAATGGCGATGGCGGCGGAGCCGCTGCGGTTCTGACCACACAGACGAGCTTCATCCTCTCGGTCCCATTAGGTAACGAGCGGCCGATTCTTAATTCCATTGGCGACAAGGTCGCGCTGGTTGGTCAGCCCCTGAGCTTCACCATCCAGGCGCACGATCCGACTCAGGACGCACTTACCTTTACAGCCGATAACTTGCCGGCCGGCATGACAATCACGCCGTTGCCGACTTATGGGGCGGCCCGGATCGATTGGACGCCCTCGGCTGCCGACATGGGCGGCCATGCGATCACGTTGCATGTGACCGATCCAACCAATGGTGGTACCGACGCGCAGCTCGTCAACATTGTGGTCCGCACCAGCAATCAGGCGCCGGTGCTGTTGCCAGTCGGGGATCAGACGCTGACCGAGGGGCAGCTGTTTACGCTCCAACTCAAAGCGATCGATCCCGACGGTGATCCGATCACCTTCGCAGCCGCAAATCTGCCGACCGGATCGAGCCTCGATGCCAAGACCGGCCTGTTCAAGTGGACACCAAATTTCCTCGCCGCGGGCGATTACGCCGGCATTGTTTTCACGGCGTCCGATGGCAACAAGTCGAGCGCGGAAACGGTCACGCTTCACGTCCAGAACGTCGATCGTTCTCCCGTGCTTGACCCGATGGCGCTGCAGGCCGGTCGCGAAGGCGCGGAAATGACATTCACGGTGCTGGCAGGCGACCCCGATCAGGATCCGGTTCTATTCTCGCTGCTCTCGCCATTGCCGGCCGGCGCATTGTTCAATCGAACCACCGGTGTGGTTGACTGGACACCCAACTACGACCAGGCGGGTCAATACACGCTTCGCTTCGGGGTGACCGATCCCTATGGCTTGCAGGCTGCGCTCGATGTAAGCGTCTCGATTGCCAATACCGACCGTGCGCCGACGCTTGCGCCCTCGAACCATCAAGTCGTCCTTGGCCAGTCCCTGTCATTCAACCTCAATGGCGCCGATCCCGACAAGACCGATACCCTGGCCTACACGGCCAAGGGATTGCCCGACGGCGCGACGCTTGATTCTCAAACCGGCCAGATTCAATGGACGCCGGGTCCGGGTCAGGCCGGCGATTATCTGGTGCTGGCGACCGTGTCCGACGGCCAATTGTCCGCGCTGGCGCCAACGGTGATCCGCGCGACGACGTCGCCACAACTGCCAAGCATCGTTATCGTGCAAACCCCGAGCTTCCCGCTGGTGCCAGGCCAGGACGTGTTGCTGCATGTGGCGGCGACCGGCTTTGCCGAAATCACGAGCCTCAGCGTCACCGTGGATGGCAAACCTGTCGTGCTTGATGCGCAAGGACGAGCACATATCACCGCCGGCCAGCCGGGCAAGATCACCATCGTTGCTCAGGCGACCGACGCCGACGGCTTGGTTGGAACCAGCACCGCTCAACTCAAGGTGCGCCATCCCAATGACCTGGTGGCCCCGGTCGTCGGTTTTGGCAATAATGTTCTTGGAACGCGAGTTACCCAGGCCACCGACATTCTGGGTAAGGTGAGCGATACCAATCTCGACAGTTGGACGCTTGAAATTGCGCAGTACGGCTCCAGCAGCTTCACGACAATTGCACAGGGCGCAAATGCTTTTGACAGTGGCGCGCTGATCCGTCTTGATCCAGCGCTCTATAGCAACGGGTTCTACACACTCCGCTTGACGGCCGCGGACGTGGCCGGCCGCACCGCGCAGACGCAAACGCAGATCGAAATCGATAGCCAAGCCAAGACTGGATCGTATAGCCGAACCGACACAGATCTGACGGCAATGCTGGACGGTCACCAGGTCGCTATTGCGCGTCAATACGATTCTCTGCAAAGCGGCAACGCTGGTAGCTTCGGCTACGGCTGGCGGCTTGCGCTGAGCGACACCAATGTTCAAAGCGACGTTGTCCTGACCGGCCGTGAGGATCTCGGCGATTTCAGTCCCTTCGCCGAAGGGACCCGGGTCTACGTGACGCTGCCAACCGGGGAACGAGTTGGGTTCACGTTTGAACCCGTGAAGCACCAGATTCCAGGGCTCATTTACTACACGCCCGCCTTCGTCGCGGATCCCGGCGTAACGTGGACGCTGGACTCCGCGGCAACCCAGCTAACAAGAGTGGGCAACCGCTTCTACGACCTGCAGACCGGCGCTCCCTACAACCCGGCCGGCCGCGACACCAGCGCGCAATACACACTGACTTCGCCGGATGGCACCTCTTATGAGATCGATGCCAGTCTCGGCGTCAGCGCGATCGTATTCACCGATGGCGTCCGCCTGATCGTGGCAGAAAGCGGCATTTATGCGCCTAACGGCGATGCGATCTCATTCGTTGGCGGATCCAACGGAATCACCAAGGTTATTGGGCCTGATGGCGATCAGGTCGTCTATCTCTACGATGCCCAGGGCAACCTGACGCTGGCGCGCGACCTGGTCAGCGGTGCATCGAGCCGATACGGCTACAATGAGGCGCACCGCCTGACGCTTGTCGCAGGTCAAATCGGACAGCCGGGGACGAGCATCGATCCGCAGACGGGCGTTGCGGCACCGGTCACGGCTGATCTCGGCAGCGCCACAGGCTATGTTGAGAATTCCTATTCCGGCACACTTGCTGCCGGAGCCACCGACCAATTGAGCTTCAGCGTACGGCCGTCCGAAATCGCGGGCACGGCGAGCGGTTCGATCTATCTTGGCGTGGTCGTCACCGCGGACGGCGGCGGATTGGCACCCGGTATCCCCGTGCTGCAGGGCGCAACGCTCGTTGCAAGCCAGGCAGGCGGAAATAGCGCATTCGGGCTTTATAAAGTCGATCGCTCCGGCCTTGAGCTGCTACGGATCACCGGTGCTAATGGTCAAACTGCGGGCGCTTACAAGCTTCAGCTGTTTGTCGCCGGTGACGTCAACCATGATGGCAAGGTGGACGGCATCGATGCGGCGCTTGCCTTTGCGGCCAAGGGCAGCACTGCCGGAGAAGCCAGCTATCTTTTGGGCGCGGACGCCAATCGTGACGGCAAAATCAATTCGACCGACACGCAACTTCTATTCCAGGACCTCGGTTACCAGGCCAACCAGGCGCCGATTGCAAGGAACGGCTCCACGGCAACGCACGAAGATCTGGCAACCCAGGTTGGCGTCCAGCAATACATCTCCGACCCTGAAGGCGCCCCGACTTTCTACCGCATCATCGGTTCGACAAATGGTATCGCAAAGCTCAGCAGCGACGGGCAGGGCGTGGTGTTCACGCCGACTCCGGGCTTCATCGGACAGGCGAGTTTCGAAATCGTCGCCGATGATGGCTATGCGGTTTCGGCTACAGCCACCATCACCGTCAATGTGAGCAACGCGGCTCTAATTCGCATTAACCTCCCCGATGTTGGTCCGCTTACGACGGGGGATACGCAGCGGCTGCAGATCACAGGCGACTTCACCGACGCGACAGGCGTCGCGGTCCCGCTCTCCTATCTCAATTTGACTTCGACGAACCCGACTACTGTCTCGGTCAATTCGAACGGGACCTTGAGGGCATTGAGTTCCGGAAATTCAATCATCATTGTCTCTTCGCATGGAATTTCGGCGGTGAAAGCTGTCATAGTGAGTCCCCCGGATCCCACAGGGGAGGGCGATCCGGTCACTCCGACGCCGCTTATTGCTTATCCCGGAGCGTTAACACTGCTCAGCAATGGCGGACAAAGACAACTTGATGTTGCGACGGAGGACGGCATCGATGTCACGACGTCGGATAATGGAACGCGGTATTTTACCAGCAATCCAAACATCATAACCGTTTCCTCAGACGGCTTTGTCACGGGTCTTGCATCTGGTGTGGCAACAATCAGCGTGATCTACAATGGCTCGCAATCAGATATTCCGATCCGGGTTGAGAACCCGAGCTTTGGACCGACGCTCATTGGCGATCAGGGCGGAGTAGTCCAGGGAGCGGACGGATCGCAGGTCGCGGTCGGCCCTGGGGTGCTGCCCAGCCCGACCACGGTCGATATCGAGCCGCTGACGCAATCTGCGCTTCCCATGGGCGTTCCGACTGGTCTGTCCTTTCTCGATGGCTTCACGCTTAATGTCGGCGACAGTTTGTTGTCTCAACCGGTGCAGCTTGCGGTTCCAGTTCCCAGTGGTACACCGGTGGGTACGACCGTTTACTTCTTTCGACTAGCGCAGCTTCCGGATGCGACTGGAACTGAGCAGCCGCTCTGGCTTCTGACCGAAACCGGCACAGTGAGAGCGGATGGTTTGGCTCACACCAACTCGCCGCCGTATCCGGGAGTAACGAAGACGGGAAGCTATCTCGTCGTCGTCGGACAGTCTGATAGCTTGCTTTCGCTAACACCGGACGCAACATTTCCTGCAATATTAGCCAGCGTTCAGAATCCGGTCGCGAACTACGGCGTGATGCTTGGGCCGTTCCCGATGCAGATGCCCATCTTAGCGGGCCCGGAAATTCTCGTCATCAACACCTACAGCTTGGGCTCTATCAGTACGACCACAACGCCCATATTCGTCGGACCGGGAGTGAATAAATCCCAGATCCACATCGACACGCCAGCGCCGACTGGTGACAAAGTTACTCCGGTAATCAAGTCGGCAACCGTCACGTTTCTCAATGGAACCGACCCCCAGCTTGTGATCGACGGGAGCCAATTTGGAGCCGAACAAAACGATATCGTCGTGCGATATCAAATGGGTTCCCAACAACCCGTAGATCGCACACCGACTCTGAGCGGTACTCAATTGACCGTCACCGTTCCGCAGTCGATTGTGTTGGGGTTGGCCGACATCACAGTTGTCAGGAAAGTCGGCGTATTCAACATAGGCGGCAACCTAATCGGCGAAGTAGAGTTTGAAAGCAAATCGGTCACAGTCAACCCCCAGCCGAATTTGACATTCAACATCGTGCGACCTTCTCAAAACGGCGCCCCTACACTGCTCGACGTATACAGTTCGGATAGGCAGACCATTTTGCAGGAAATCCCGCTCGTGAGCGGCCCGCTGGCTAGTTCGGAAAATCCGATTGCGCTGACGGTCGACCAAACGCGTGCCTACGTTGCCCTGGCTACCGGCGGAATTGCGGTCATTGACACCGTCGCTATGCGCGTGACCGAAATTTTGATCCGGGTGGACCAGAAACAGAGTGATGGATCTCTCATCAGTTCTGTTCCGCTGCCGTTCTTCAGCTCGCTTATCACTTCCGGCGACTTCCTTTATGCGGGGGGTGTAGTTCCGTCTATCTACGCCATCAACATTAATCCAAAATCGCCTGATTACCATCGGGCCTTTGCTATTCCGATCCCCCTCGACATTGCGCCGCATGGCGTTCTCGATATGGCTGTCAACGCCGACGGAACGAAGCTCTACGCCACTGTTCCGGAGACGGAGCTTTACGGTGGTTATTTCAGCGGCGAGCGGAAGAACGGGCACATCGTTGTAGTCAATATTGACCCTGCCGACGAACCGTCGAACCCTTCGGTCAGCAATCCAGATAAATGGAACCAGATCATCAAGACGCTCGATACTGGCCTACAGCCGGACCATATCGTAGCGACTGGGGATCCGAACCGGATGGCCTTCACCAATTTCCTTGATGTCGATCGCGGGTTTGCGACGATACAGGTGAACAACGCAACGCCTCTTGCTTTCGACGCTACGGTGAAAAACGCCGCGGCTATGCTGACTCTCGGTACTAGCACTCAGTTCTTCGATCTCAACATTCGCAACGCACGCGATGTCGTCGTGCTGCCGGACCAGAGCTACGCTTTCGTCAGCGATTGGCGCCTGCCGAACTTTAATACGACGCTTGACGCAATCGATCAGACGCGCGGGGTTGGAGCAAAGATCGGAATTATCAAGGATCCGTTCGGGCTTCGTCTCAGTTTAACGCCACCGACCCTAGTCGGCGTCACTATGCCGATCGACCAAGGCTACGCCAATCAGCTGAGCCTTTCTGCAGATGGGAAATACTTGTTCGCAAATTTCAAGGGCATTCAGCAGGTCAAGGTTTTCGATGTCACGGCGATGCTTAATATTGTCAATTCTCAGCCAGCAAATGTTTTGGCTCATCTACCGCTTGAACAGATTGTTACCCCTCTGATCAGCCCGGACGTCCCTTCTGCGATCGCGTCGAGCGCTGGATTTGTTGTTGCTCCCGCGCTTGCTACGGTTATTGACACTTCAATACACAATCTTGGCGACGTCACTTTGGTGAATTTCGCAACGCTGGCCCGTCAGGCTTTAGAGGTCACCGATTCGATCATCTCTGTTTCACCGGAATCATTCCTGGGAGATGAAACAATCCTTGCCGGATATCTCAATGCTAATACCGAGCAGCGCTTCTATTTCCCTGGCACCGATGGAAGCCAGCGCTACGGTTTCTCCTATTACGTTATGCCGGACATTACGAGAGCGGACCTTGACAAGATTAGGTCCAATCAAGCCCTCGGCGAGCAAAGCGGAACCGTCCTGTATACCGTAGTCTACAAATCCCAGGACGGAACGATTGGAACCAAACACCTGCTGCTGAAAATGCGATTTGCCGACGGCATGACCGCATTTAGCATCGATCCTAAACTATCAGTCGCGGATGGCATGACGCGAGCTCAGGCATTAAATTGGTACGAAGTAGCGCAGCGTTTAAAATATCTTGGGTACCCCGCGTGGGGCGGGACTAACGAAAAAGTTCAGACAGACACACCCACGCATTTAGCGTTATCGCAAGGGGGCTTTGATTTTCCGATTAGTGCGCCCAACGAGTTTTTTGCTACGTTTATTTCTGGTCAAACCGGCACTTTGCGCCAAACCAACGATATTCATATTGGGCAAAACGTCGCGCAAGCCGACCCCTTAGTAGTGGAGGCATTAAAGCTTTTCGAGGCAGCAGTGTATCCAGTGAGTTCCAGCGTCTACGTCCCAACGCCATACAAAACAGTTGGTACAAGTACAAATGCCCCCTTCGCTATCTCACCGGGTGCCCCTTTATCAAGTTCTTATCCCAAAGACGCACTCGCTTGGATAGGTAGCACGAGTGCTCCGCACTGGTTTGATTTTCAAACAGCGTTGGGCAACACGAGCGGTAACAAGTTCTCTTTGGCAATGAATGATCAAGAGTGGTACGGCACGAGCTGGACATTTGCCGCGCTTGCAACGATTGCGAAAAATATCCCCAACCTTCCAGTGTCCGGCCTTCAAGTGACAGGAGTATCCAATTTCTATGGCGGTGTTTTAGCTGAGCATCAAGAGCATCGGAATGGAATGGATGTTGACATAAGGATATTCGACAAAAATGTTCAAAATGAATTAATAGCGGATAATGCCTTGGGAAATAGCAACTCGGTATTGCCGCTTGCGCCAATAAGTGATGTTACATCGGCGCAGCGGATAACTTATTGGCGGGGTCAATTAAGACCTGAAGAGACAGCGGTCCTTGACCAGATAGTTGCAATCGTAAATGCACTTCCCGGCGGCACGGTTGGCCCGGCCGCGCCGGACATGCCTTCCATAATTGGAATCGGACTACGATATCAAAGGCTCATAAAAGCGTTGAAGGATATTTATAATGGTCAACTTGTCGTGTTTTACGATGGCCCGCAGGATCCCTCCATTACGGGTGGATTTAGCAATATTCACCTTGTCATAAAGCCTCCGCCTAACGTTCCAACAATCCCGCAAGATGCGGCTACAGACGAAAGTACTACGCAAACCGGCTTGACCCAGCCAGCGAGCGTTGTTCCAAGCACATCGAGCGAGGCCGTTTGGCAGAGTGCCTTTAGCGATTGGTCATCTAGATGGCCTGGGGCGGCAGCTGAGTTTGGGTCGGGCAGGCCGAATCTGCAATTTACGAATCTCTTGGGCATCACCCTTGGTGAAACCGAATTATTTGGTCAGATCGTTACGCTCGACCAGAATGCCGCCGGCTATGGTTGGTTTGTCGACGCCACACCCGTCTCCAATGAGGAATTCCTACCGACCAGCGATCCAAATGTGTTCGTGGCGCCGCCAGGCTCGCCTGCCTACGGCAGGATGGATTTGCTTACCGTCGAATTGCACGAACTTGGGCACGTGTTGGGACTCGGAGAGGCTGACTCGTCAACTGCGCCGAACGATCTGATGGCGCAATTTCTGCCGACAGGTGTGCGCCGGCTGCCTTCGGCCCTCGACTTGCAAATGCTGACCGCCGCACTTTTCTCGGGATCAACGCCTCGAAGTGCCGTATTGAATCAAGACGCACCGCTTTCACTAGATCTGGCACCAACCAACTCCAATATTATCAACGGAGATTTTGCGGTGTCGGACCCGTCCGCCACCAACTTCGGCTGGACCCTTCTTGGCGGCGCGACGGTTCAGAGCGGCGCACTCGTACTCGATGAGTCATCGAACTCCGCGACCCGAACTTATGAAGACTTCATCGTATCGACGGACGCGCATTCTCTGAGCTTTACATTGACGGGCCTCAACTTCGGACCCAGTGGCGATGGTCCTCCGGATGCTTTCGAGATGGCCCTCCTCGGCAATGATGCGCAGTCGCCGATCGGAGCAATAGGGCTGTCCAATACAGATGCCGCGTTTAGCCTTCAGAGCGATGGCAGCGTCTTCATGTCATCAAAGGTGCGCATCATCAATGGAACGGCGAACTTGGTGGCGGGCGCACCCGTGACCATTAGTGTCGATTTGAGTGGCATTACCGCAGGAGCGCCACTGCGACTCTATTTCGACCTAATTGGCGCTGGGCCTACAAGTAGCGAAGTCCGGATAGAAAACGTTCAATTAAATGGTGCGACCAGCAATACGTCACCGGTTGCGGCCAACGTCACTGGCGCAGTGCTGGAGCACGGTCCGGCCACGGTGGTGACGGCGTCCTACACCGATCCGGATCTGGGCGACACACATTCGTTCGGCATCGACACCACCGGCACCAAGGGCAAGGTTACCAACAACGGCGACGGTACCTTTAGCTACGATCCGAACGGGATGTTTAAGAGCCTAAAGGCGGGCGCCAGCACAACCGACACATTTAGCTACACGGTGACGGATGGCTCGAATGTAGGCTCGACCGCGACGGTGACCATCACCATCACCGGCCAGAACGATGCGCCGGTGGCGGCCAACGTCAACGGGTCGGTGCTGGAGCATGGCCCGACCACGGTGGTGACGGCGTCCTACACCGATCCGGATCTCGGCGACACACATTCGTTCGGCATCGACACCACCGGCACCAAGGGCAAGGTCACCAACGACGGCGACGGCACCTTCACCTACGACCCGAACGGGATGTTTGAGAGCCTGAAGGCGGGCGCCAGTACAATCGACACATTTAGCTACACGGTCACGGATGGCTCGAATGTAGGCTCGACCGCGACGGTGACCATCACCATCACCGGCCAGAACGATGCGCCGGTGGCGGCCAACGTCAACGGGTCGGTGCTGGAGCATGGCCCGACCACGGTGGTGACGGCGTCCTACACCGATCCGGATCTTGGCGACACACATTCGTTCGGCATCGATACCACCGGCACCAAGGGCAAGGTCACCAATAACGGCGACGGCACGTTTACATACGACCCGAACGGGGCGTTTGAGAGCCTGAAGGCGGGCGCCAGCACAACCGACACATTCAGCTATACGGTTACGGACGGCTCGAATGCCGGCTCGACCGCGATGGTGACCATCACCATCACCGGCCAGAACGATGCGCCGGTTGCGGCCAACGTCATTGGCGCAGTGCTGGAGCATGGCCCGGCGACGACGGTGACGGCGTCCTACACCGATCCGGATCTTGGCGACACACATTCGTTTGGCATCGATACCACCGGCACCAAGGGCAAGGTCACCAATAACGGCGACGGTACCTTCAGCTACGACCCGAATGGGATGTTTGAGAGCCTGAAGGCGGGCGCCAGCACCACCGACACATTCAGCTACACGGTCACGGATGGCTCGAATGCCGGCTCGACCGCGACGGTGACCATCACCATTACCGGCCAGAACGATGCGCCGGTTGCGGCCAACGTCAACGGGTCAGTTTTGGAGCATGGCCCGGCGACGGTGGTGACGGCGTCCTACACCGATCCAGATCTGGGCGACACACATTCGTTCGGCATCGACACCACCGGCACCAAGGGCAAGGTCACCAATAATGGCGATGGCACCTTCACCTACGACCCGAACGGGGCGTTTGAGAGCCTGACCGCCGGCCAGACTACGACCGACAGCTTCCTTTACACGGTCACGGATGGCTCGAGTGCCGGCTCGACCGCGACGGTGACCATCACGGTGACCGGCCAGGACGGCGCGGAGAACACGGCGCCGGCTGCGGCCAACGTCAACGGGTCAGTTTTGGAGCACGGTCCGGCCACGGTGGTGACGGCGTCCTACACCGATCCGGATCTGGGCGACACACATTCGTTCGGCATCGACACCACCGGCACCAAGGGCAAGGTTACCAACAACGGCGACGGTACCTTTAGCTACGATCCGAACGGGATGTTTAAGAGCCTAAAGGCGGGCGCCAGCACAACCGACACATTTAGCTACACGGTGACGGATGGCTCGAATGTAGGCTCGACCGCGACGGTGACCATCACCATCACCGGCCAGAACGATGCGCCGGTGGCGGCCAACGTCAACGGGTCGGTGCTGGAGCATGGCCCGACCACGGTGGTGACGGCGTCCTACACCGATCCGGATCTCGGCGACACACATTCGTTCGGCATCGACACCACCGGCACCAAGGGCAAGGTCACCAACGACGGCGACGGCACCTTCACCTACGACCCGAACGGGATGTTTGAGAGCCTGAAGGCGGGCGCCAGTACAATCGACACATTTAGCTACACGGTCACGGATGGCTCGAATGTAGGCTCGACCGCGACGGTGACCATCACCATCACCGGCCAGAACGATGCGCCGGTGGCGGCCAACGTCAACGGGTCGGTGCTGGAGCATGGCCCGACCACGGTGGTGACGGCGTCCTACACCGATCCGGATCTTGGCGACACACATTCGTTCGGCATCGATACCACCGGCACCAAGGGCAAGGTCACCAATAACGGCGACGGCACGTTTACATACGACCCGAACGGGGCGTTTGAGAGCCTGAAGGCGGGCGCCAGCACAACCGACACATTCAGCTATACGGTTACGGACGGCTCGAATGCCGGCTCGACCGCGATGGTGACCATCACCATCACCGGCCAGAACGATGCGCCGGTTGCGGCCAACGTCATTGGCGCAGTGCTGGAGCATGGCCCGGCGACGACGGTGACGGCGTCCTACACCGATCCGGATCTTGGCGACACACATTCGTTTGGCATCGATACCACCGGCACCAAGGGCAAGGTCACCAATAACGGCGACGGTACCTTCAGCTACGACCCGAATGGGATGTTTGAGAGCCTGAAGGCGGGCGCCAGCACCACCGACACATTCAGCTACACGGTCACGGATGGCTCGAATGCCGGCTCGACCGCGACGGTGACCATCACCATTACCGGCCAGAACGATGCGCCGGTTGCGGCCAACGTCAACGGGTCAGTTTTGGAGCATGGCCCGGCGACGGTGGTGACGGCGTCCTACACCGATCCAGATCTGGGCGACACACATTCGTTCGGCATCGACACCACCGGCACCAAGGGCAAGGTCACCAATAATGGCGATGGCACCTTCACCTACGACCCGAACGGGGCGTTTACGAGCCTGAAGGCCGGCGCCAGCACGAGCGACACGTTCAGCTATACGGTCACGGATGGCTCGAACGCCGGCTCGACCGCGACGGTCACGATCACCATCACCGGCCAGAACGATGCGCCGGTTGCGGTTAACGTCAGCGGTGCGGTGCTGGAGCATGGCCCGGCGACGACGGTGACCGCCTCCTATACCGATCCGGATGTCGGCGACACGCATAGCTTCGGAATCGATACCACCGGCACCAAAGGCAAGGTCACCGACAACGGCAATGGCACCTTCACCTATGACCCGAACGGGGCGTTCTTGTCGCTTCCAGCGGGTACGTCTGGAATTGATACGTTCAAATACACTGTGATCGACGCTGCGGGAGCATCCTCGACCGCCACCGCAACGATCACAATCGTCGGACAAAACGATGCTCCTATAGCGCGAAACGATGCCTATTCCACGACCTCAGCTACGCTGTTGTCTGTTCCCGCGGCGAGCGGAGTGCTCAACAATGACGCTGATCCCGACGGCAATGCGCTAACGGCGGTTCTGGTTTCAACAACCAGCCATGGCACCCTTGCGCTCAAGCCGGATGGCTCATTCACCTACACGTCAGCGGCGGGATTTGTCGGTACCGATACCTTCACTTATCAGGCCGGCGATGGTTCCGTGAACAGCAACACGGCAACCGTCCAACTTCAGATTTCGGCTCCGCCGAATTCGGGCCCGCCATCCCAGATAGTGAAAGGAACACCGAAGAACGACAACCTCTACGCCTATCCGACGGGCAGCACCTACTTCACTGCCGAAGCCGGCGACGACATACTGCACGGCGGCCCCGGTAACGATTGGCTCAACGCCGGGCCCGGCAATGACCAGATTTGGGGCGGAGCGGGTGCCGACTTGTTCCTGATCTATGGCAGCGATGTCGGCAAGTCGGATACCGATCGGATCAACGATCTGAATTTCGCGGAAGGAGACAAAATCGTTCTCGCTCGCTTCGATTCGGGGACGTTTGGTGTTCCGACAGCGAGTACCAAAACCGCTCTGCCGTATGGCCTGGATGTAAATGGATTGGGCACGGCCTATGTTGCGATCGGCTCGATCGGCGACCTCGTGATCGTGGGCAGCAGTTCGTCGCACGTTCAGGTCAGCAAATCCGGTTCAAACGATCTGGCAATTTCGATTACCCAAACTAATCACGTCGAAACGCTGCAGCTGGCGAACATGTATTCAGCTTATATTGCGGCGGGCGGCCACATTGCCGGCGCGACGACAACGTCGCAGTCCAGCGTAAGCCAAAGCGCTGCGGTGACGACCAATGCCGCGACGCAAGTTGCTTCGCGCTTACCGGGGGTCCCCAATGGGCAGGCTGCCTTCAGCTCGCCAAGCCCATCGGCCAGCGCAACGCAGGTCAGTCAACCCTCAACAAGCTCGTATAATACGCAGCCGACCAGCACCACGAGCCTGAACGCAACGTTCTCGAGTTCGGGCGGGGTTAAATCGATTGCGTTCGCGTTGAACTACGATCCCGAAATTGTGACAGTCATCGGAGCCGAGCCGGGAGTCGACTTACCAGCGTCCGCGCAGTTGACATTCAGCACAGTTCAGGATGGGCAAACAGCCGAGGCACGCATCGTCATTACCTCCGATGAGTCGTTGCCAGGCGGTTCAATCGACTTGGTGTCGCTCAAATTTAAGAACCCGATCGATGACGGCAGCCCAGCCGGACTGCTCGGGCTGGTTGTGAAGGATGTCAACAATGCGACCGGCGT
The DNA here is from genome assembly GCF_036924615.1 of Bradyrhizobium sp. AZCC 2289. Lineage (NCBI taxonomy): Bacteria > Pseudomonadati > Pseudomonadota > Alphaproteobacteria > Hyphomicrobiales > Nitrobacteraceae > Bradyrhizobium > Bradyrhizobium sp. AZCC 2289. The sequence continues at coordinate 5,350,239 of NZ_JAZHRY010000001.1, forward strand.
GGCTCCCGGGAAGCAAAGCGAGTTGAAACTCGAGATTCCGCGCAGCGGAACCGCAGTCGCACAGGAATTGATCGAACAAGGGGCTGCCGAAAGCTGGCGGATCGATTTCTCAGCCGACGCGCTCGAGCAAAATCCGAATGCGAGAATTCGCTTGCCGATCGCGACCAAAAACATCGTCGATGCGGAGATAACGGCGGACGAAGATGTACTTGCTGGCTTGATCGAGATCACTGATTCCGGCGATGCCGTGCCAATCAACAATGTCCGGATTACGATCCCCGAGACTGAAAGGGCTAAGCCCGCTCTGACATCGCTCGCGTCGACCAAAGATCAGCGCTGGGCACTCAGTTTTGGCCCGGGCGAGCGCGAGGCGAATGAGCCTGCTACGAAGCTGCGCATTCCTCTGTCGATCCATGCCAAGCAAGGCATTAGTGCGCATCCGAATCGCTGACGCCGCTCAGGCCAGGCTGAGCGAACTTTCATTCGGGTTTGGCGAAGGCGAGCGCCTTGTCGCGCTGATCTTGGTTCCGAAGGGTCTGCCGTCTCGTTCGCGAGTGGAGCCGCTGCGCACGGCTTTGCGCTTGCCACCGGACCACCCCCACCAAATGCCGGGGAAGCGGTGCATCATCATTGGCCAACGAGCGGCTGACGAAGTTTTTCAGCCTTCGAGCAAACATGCATATCAGCTCATCCTCAAGTGACGCGATTACCTCGTAGGTCCCGGGATCGCCCTGACGTCCACCACGACCGATCAGTTGCCGGTCGATTCGCGCGGCCTCATGAAATTCCGTAAGGATAACGTGGAGGCCACCGAGTGCGGCGACACCAGAACCCAACTTAATGTCCGTTCCTCGCCCGGCCATATTGGTGGCGACCGTGACACGCCCCGGTTCGCCAGCCTGCGCGATGATGGCGGCTTCATCGCGATCATGATGCGCATTAAGCACGACATGCTCAATGTGCTCGGCGGCCAGCATTCCGGACAACAACTCTGAGGTGGCGATGGAACGGGTCCCGATCAGAATCGGTCGTTGCAACCTTTGATGGTACACTACCGTTTCGACCACGGCCCTCCATTTCTGCTTAGCTGTTGGAAAAAGCCGGATGCCTCGCGAAGTTCGAAGACTGGGTCGGTTGGTCGGGATGCGTGCGACCGGCGTGCCGTAAACAACCCGAAGTTCAGGGGCAACCTCCGCGAGCGTTCCCGACATGCCAGAAAGATGAATGTATCGCCGAAAGAACCGCTGATAGGTAATGCTGGCCTGGGTTTGGTGGCGATGCGTGATCTCGCATTGCTCCTTGGCCTCGATGATTTGATGCAGCCCGTGCTGCCACGAACGGCCCTCGGCAATGCGCCCGGTGAACTCATCGATGATTTGGATCTTGCCGTCCAGGACCACGTACTGTTGATCACGTTGGTAGAGGTGCAAAGCGCTCAAGGCGTGGGTTACGAGATCCTCGCGGGCTGCGCGAGCCCGCCAAATCCCGCCAAATCCATCAACCAGCCGCTTCAATTTTGTTAAGCCCGGAGGTGTGATTTTGACGCTGCGGTCATTTGATGAAATGACGAAATCAGTAACGGGTTGCAGCTGGCGGGCAAAATTCAATGCGCTCGAATACATCGCAGTTTGGTCGGGATCGCTTTCAATCCCCGATATGATAAGAGGTGTCCGGGCTTCATCGATCAGGATGCTGTCGGCTTCGTCAACTATCGCAAACCAAAGTCCTCTTAGCAGCAGCGGTGGTGTCGTTTCGCCGGCGCTGAGTTGGCCAATCACTTTGTGCGCGTAACTGCGGTGAGAACCAAGGGCCAGCCCGTCGCGGAGGTAGTCAAATGCGAGTTCCTTGTTGACCGCATAGGCCACGTCGCAGGCATAGGCCGCGCGCCGCGTCGCCGCGTCCTGGCCGTGCTGGATCACTCCGACGGTTAGACCGAGCACCTCATAAACGGGCCTCAGCTCTTCGGCATCACGGGCCGCGAGATAATCGTTAACGGTGATCACGTGGACCGGTTTGCCGGCAAGCGCAGCGGTGGCCGCGGCGAGGGCGCCGGTCAGGGTTTTGCCCTCTCCAGTTTCCATCTCGATGAACCGGCCTTCCAGCAAGGCCATGGCACCCAAGAGCTGAACCCGATGGGGACGCAGCTTCGACTTCCGCCATATCGCCTCGCTGACAAGAGCTAGGCCTTGTGCCGTCAAATCCGGGCGAAAGCCGTGGCGTAGCAAGGGCCCGCGCATTTGTTGGGCGGCGTGGGTGAGATCCTCATCGCTTGAGGTGGCAAACAAAGGCGCATAGTCATCGACGAGGGACGCCTGGGACGAAAGCCTTGCGGCGTGGCGCTCGAACTTGGAAGAAACGCGTGCAAACAGCTGCGTGAGCGCGAGATCCAGGGAGTTCAGCTTTTCGTCACCTCGTTCCGGGTAGGGGCTACGCCCGCTCGGAACGTTGGTTTTGCGGAACGCCATCGCGATCAGGTTTCGAAACGCGACAGGAACAACTGACGAAGCCGCCGATGCCACTGCCAAGCCAGCGGTTCGCGGCCATGATCAAAGCGAACTAGCACGCGGCTGCCGAAATTCGCGTTGGCTGCTTCCGGTGCCAGCTCCAGATCAAACTGAAATGTCCGCTGCAGCGTCTTCATCTGACCTCGGTCACGAGGATCGACCACAAACCGGCCGCCGCCAGTTTCGGTAAACGCCTGGCTCGGAAGCCGATCGGAGGCAGAGGGGACCTCGCGTAGAAGCGCGGCATGATAGGTTTCGGAAGACCGATGGGTTAATCGGACCGCGACATCGACTAACTTGTTTCGAACGAGGTCGATGTCGTCTTGCGCGACCACCACCCGGGCGATCCGCGACTGCTGGAACAGGACGTATCCCAGGACTTCGCCACGCTTAGCATAGCGGCCTGGCAGATCCTGAGCAGCCGGCGCAAGAAAAACGCCGTCAAACCCGCTGCGGATGCGTAAGGCGTCGCTGCGCTCCACAGCGCGAGCCAGATTGGTTTCCTTGAGAGTGACTTCCTGCCGGGTGATATCGGCCTGAACACGATCCGTGAATTGCTCAGATACCAATCTTTGTCGCAACCCGGCCAATTGCGACTTCAGGACGCGCAACTGGACGGCAAGATCTGGTTCTTCGGCTTCGACCAACAAATCGCCGGTAAATACATGGGCGCTAGGCTGCATGGAAATCTGCTTCACGAACCCGGTGTCGGCCGCCCGGACGTAGCTTTCTTCGGGCAGCCAGATGACCCCCTCGGCAACAGTATGAAGTGGAACGGGCACAAGAAATAGACCCGAAATAATGAGGGCGCTGCCGCCAAACGTGATCGAAGCCGCCCGCAGCCGATGCCTTTCTGTCCGCGGGCTGGTCAGGACATATTTCAGGGCTTTCCAGATCGGCAGTGCGAGGAACATCGCAATTCCCCAAATCGCGATCAAAACGCCGATCACGAAGAAGCTTGAGGCGACGAAAATGGAAATCCCGAACAGTACGAACCCGCGATATGCAAATGCCAACGGCGCATAGGCAAACAGCCATAACCGCTCGCCGGGTTGAACCATGGGCGGATCGTGATCATTGCCGAACAGATATCGTTCAACCAACCAACCCCAATAACGCGTCGAACGCGATGCCAGATTCGGCATTTCCGCGAGATCACAAAGAATGTAGTAACCGTCGAAGCGGAGCAGCGGATTGGCATTGAAGACAACAGTGGAAATTCCCGCAATCAGCATGACCTGAAAGGCGATGGAGCGGACCAGACCGGGCTCGACGAGCAGCCACAAGAAAGTCGCCAGCGCCGCAATGAACAGCTCGGTGAGCATCCCGGCCGCGCCAACCAGCGCTCGCTTCCATTTGCTTCGAAAAGCGATAGACGCCGAAGCATCGACATAAGGTATCGGCGCGAACACAAGGAACATCACGCCTAATTCGTGGACCTCCCCTCCGGCCGTCTTGGTTGCATATGCGTGCCCAAGTTCATGAAAGAGCTTCAGGATAGGAAACACCAACGCGGCCAGCACAAGGCTTTCCACGGCGAATACGCGATCCGCAATATTGTCAGTCAAGTCGCCCCAGTGCATCGCAACCAAGACCAGTGCAGGGATGGTCGCAAAAAGCCATATTGCCGCGCCCAACTTCGTGAAGATGAAACGAATCAACGGTTCGGAAAGCTCGAGAAAATGATCGGGATCCCACCCCGGCAACTTTATCGCGAGTGGATTTCCCAGACTGCTCCGCCGGCGGGCTTTGCTATGCTTGGAAAAGCGCTCCGTCATCTCAACCGGATTGGGCGCGATGTCGGTCTGCAACAGATCCATGCCGTGGAGTTGGGACAGCAGCCGAACCACCTCTCCCTGCGTTGGCGCATCGTCGCCGAGTTGTTCGACGACGTAGGTCCATATTTCATGAACGGTTCGGTAGCCGTTCATTTGCCCGAGCAGAAGATAAACGGCCGGGGTAAAGCGATGAACGCGACCGGAAGCGGTGTCCTCCGCAACGTACCAGGAAGCACCCCGATATCTGTGGCGATGGACATTAAGATGGCACCGCAGGCTGGGCTTCAGGCCGCTGATTCGGTGCCAAGAGCTGTCGAGAAATGTCTCTTTCATCGATAACCTATAGCGACCATTTCCAAAGTGTGATCCGCATCCAGTCGACCAGTGAACGCGTCCAGATTGCAATCAACGAGCGTCGGTCAATGGTGATTTTCCCAATACCTTCCATTCCCGGTCGCAGTTGAAGCTGTGCTCCCTGCACGTCAGCTTCAACCCGGAAATAGTTGCGGCCTTCTGCCGCCGTCGCGATCGGTGTGATTTTCTTCACGCTAACCGGAAGCGACTGCGTTGAAAGTCCGGTTAGAACGAGGATGCCGGATTGGCCTTCGGCCAGATGAGCAATGTCACGTTCATCAACTTGCAAAATGACACGGAACGATTCCAGAGGAGCTATCTCGAAGAGGACTTTGCCCTTTTCAATGGGAGAGCCGAGCATTTGACTAAGATCGCCGGAAACCACTACCCCTTGAAAGGGAGCGGCGATTGCCGACCGAGTAAGCTTGTCTTCAATCAGTGACAGCTGAGCTTGGGATTGTTCCAGCGCCGCTGATACGACCAGCGCCGCAGATCGATCATGTTTTGCCATAGCGTCGCTATATTTGAGCAGCTGCTGGTCATATTCGCTCTTCCAGCGAGCCGCCTCCAACTTGAGTTCGCGGCCGTCGAGGCTGGCCATGATCTGACCTTCTGCGACGATGTCGCCAGCACGAATGGGTGCGGTTGCAATGTAGCCATCAAAAGGCGCCACCGTGGCGCGCTGAACGGCGCCTTCCACCACGGCCTTGGCCGAGATACGAAAATCCGCTTGGGCAAAGGCCAAATAGGCCACAATCGCAGCAACAGCAACAGCAGCGATCTTCAGCGCCGGATGCCGAGGGCCGAATAGAGCCTCAACGCCCGAGCTCACGGCATGAACGGCTCGCCCGGTGATCAGCCTATCAGCCTCGGATTTGGTATGAAGCTCCGGTCCAACCAAAGCTGCGACCGCTTCAAGAAGTTCTATCGTCTGATTGTCAAAGGCATCGCCGCGATCACGTTCGAGCAGCACCACCCCGATGCATTGGTTCCCTTGGGTCATCACAACGGACGCCAGTGCCCTGGCGCCGGTGCGTTTGGCAAGGTCTTCATGTGCTAGTGCGATACGCCGTTCGGTCCTCGGGCAAGCAGGTACCGCCACGGAGGCATTTTGATCGGCTGCTTCCTCCATGGCGTTTTCAATGGCGGCAACGATATGGCTCCGCTCGTTGAATACTGCAGAGTGAGAAATCGCCGACAGACGAATATTTTGGCCATTCCAAAAGCCAATGCTGACACGATTACAGTTTAATCGGCTGGCAAGCTCGTTTGCGACGGACAAGGTCGAGGGACGAAACGAACTGTGTTCGTGAGCTTCCACCAGTACCTGAACTGCGAAATTGGTCCGGGTCAAGTTAACCGCGTCTTGCTCAATCTGTTGTCGTCCAAACAGCACCTCAAGCCAGCCAGTGCCCCACTGCAGCTGGCGAATTACCACTGCAATATCCGTTGTGGCTCGGACCACATCGATGATTACTACGCCCTTGATGCGCCCAGCCAACTGGATGGGTTGGCTAACGTGTATGGTTTTTCCCGCAGCGGGCTGATTTACAAAGCTTGTCCGTCGCGAGAGAGCTTGTTCTGCGGCTTCGGTGAGGTAGGCGAGATCGCGGCGAGCATCGGGCCATACCGCTGCTGTCGAAAAGTGCCCGTCGCCATCATCCAGCAACAATAGTCCGACTACCGCACCGGAGATCATTCCGCATTGAAGACCTAGCCAAGCGCGACAGAATTCGGCGGCATCCCGGGCCCCTGAGAGCGAGTCCCATAAGCCCGAATCTAACTTCGAATTGGCCGCCAATGGGCCAACCTGGGGCTCAACAATTTGCTCGGATGCTGCCAAGGACCTACCACTAGACAATTGTTATATTTGATGAAATTCTAATATTATATTGCTGGAATTCTAGTTTCATTCGAAGGCAGGATCAATCCTGATTACGAGAAAATTGCATCAAACGGTGCTGGCTGGGGGTGAAAGATGCCTAAGTTGCTGCATTGCACGCGGATGCGACAGCTGAGGGCCAGCTCTATTGCCTTGCTCAGTTGCGTTTTCGTCATCGTTAACGCGGGCACCTGTTTGAGCGAGGGGCGTGCCTTTGATTGCCTTTTGGAGCCCCGATTGAAAATCAAACTCGCAACCCCGGTCGCTGGCGTATTAAAGGACGTGCCGGTCGATCGCGGTAGCATTATTCACAAGGGGGACCTTCTAGCGCAGCTCGAATCTGGTGTCGAAAAAGCCCAGCTCGACCTGGCCGAAGCGAGGGCAGAGAGCGACGCGGGCGTGAAATCGCGCGAGGCGCGGGTTCTGTTCTTGACGAAAAAGCGCGAGCGCACTCGCACGCTCAGCGAGAAAAGCATCGCGACCGCGGCGACAATGGAGGAAGTTGAATCCGACTTTGCGGTTGCGGGCCAAGAGCTCCGGGAAGCGCAATCCAATTTAAGAATCGCAGGTCTCGATGTTGCGCGGGCTTCTGAGGTTCTGAGGCAACGAACTATTATAAGTCCGATCGACGGCGTTGTTGCCGAGCGCAGCCTGGTCGGAGGCGAGTACGCTTACGAACAGGCGCCTATCATGACAATCGCGCAGATCGATCCGCTGAACGTCGAGGTTTTCGTTCCGATAGCGCTTTATGACATCGTCAAAATTGGGATGAAAGCAATTGTCGCCGGGGAGCAGCCGGTGGGAGGCCGATACACTGCGACGGTGGAACTGATCGATCCGGTGATTGACTCACGAAGTGGTACGTTCGGGATACGCTTGCTGCTTCCAAATCCCAACAACAAAATACCGGCTGGGTTGCGATGCAAGGTCGAGTTTCCTGTGGCCGTGCAGTAGTTCTGATTTCAGCCTTTACGCATCTGGAAAGTTGAGCAAAATAACATTCTTGAACTCAATCCGAAAATCGTAAGCGTCCATTTCTTACACGTCGGTCAGACTTTAGCTTTTGACGGGGTCCAATTCCAGGGGAGGAGCTCGCCGAGCTTGGTCATCGGATGGCCGTTGGACATGCGTTCCAACACGTCCTTGAGGTAGGCGAACGGCTCGACGTTATTGAGCTTTGCGGCTGGCTAGCAGCGAAGCGACGACTGCCCAGCGGGCCGCGCCGCCGTCGGATCCGGCGAACAGATGGTTCTTGCGCCCGAGCGCGATGGGCCGGATGGCGCGCTCGACCGGGTTATTGTCGAGTTCGATGCGGCCGTCGTCGAGGAATCGGGTGAGGGCTGGCCAGCGCGCCAGCGCATAACGAATGGCCTCGGCGAGGGGGCCGGCGGGTGGAACGCGGCCAAGCTCCATCTCGAGCCAGGGCTTCATCATGTCGATGAGTGGCCGGGCGCGGGTGTTACGCACATGGCGACGTTGCTCTGCCGTGCGGCCCCGGATCGAACCCTCGATCGCATAGAGTTCGGCGATCCGCCGCAAGGCCTCGGCGGCGATCGGTGAACCGGTCGCTTCGTGCAGGTCGTAGAACTTGCGTCGTGCGTGGGCCCAGCACGCTGCCAGCACGATGTCGCCCGGCGCGGTCAGCCGCTCGAAGCCAGCATAGCCGTCGACTTGCAGCACACCACGGAAGTCCTGGAGATGAGCGGCAGGACGCTCTGCCTTGCGATCCGGACTGTAGAAGTAGACGGCGGCCGGCGGTTCGGGCCCGGACCATGGTCGATCGTCGCGCGCATAGACCCACAACCGACCGGTCTTGGTGCGGCCGCGGCCGGGATCGAGCACCGGGATCGGCGTGTCGTCAGCAAACAGCTTGGTCGATCCAAACACATGGGCTGCGAGGCGGGCCTGCAGCGGCTCCAGCCACCAACAAGTGCCGCCCACCCAGTTCGCCAGGGTCGAGCGGTCGATCTCGACGCCGTGCCGGGCGAAGATTTGGCTCTGCCTGTAAAGCGGAAGGTGATCGCAGTATTTGGCGACCAGGACATGGGCGAGAAGACCGGGACTGGCGAGGCCCTTGGCAATCGGACGCTCCGGGGCGGGCGCCTGATGAATAGTCCCGCAGGCCCGGCAGCCATAGCGCGGCCGGCAGATGCGGATGACTCGAAGCCGCGCGGGCACATGATCGAGCATCTCGCTGACGGTCTCGCCGATCACATGCAGTTCACCGCCGCAGCACGGGCACGCTTGATGCTCGAGATCGAGCCGCATGTCCTCGCGGGGCAGATGGGCCGGCAGGCTTGGTCGATCGGGCCGCGATCTCGGCGTCTTGACCGTCGTTGATGGAAGCGTGGCTTCGACCCGCGCGATATCGGCGTGGAGGTCTTCAAAACCGAATTGCAACTGGTCGTCATCCAGCCGTTCGGCACGCCGACCAAATTGGCTGCGCTGTAGCCTCTGAACGATGAGCCGGAGGCGTTCGATCTCCGCCTGCGCTTCGGTGAGGCTGGCGCGTTCGGTCGCGAGCGTCCGGACGATCCGCTGCAGCGTCTCTACATCATCTGGCAAGGCGGCAAGATCGATGTCCATGAGCCGGAAGTTTACGCCGACTCGCGCGCTTCCTCACCGAACAACATGCCCGTGAGTCAATCGGCCGCAGTGATCATCCCGCCACAGCCGGTCGCCACTGCCGCTCGGGTGCGCGCCAGTCGACGCCGTCAATCAGCATCGACAACTGCGCCGAGTTCAGCATCAGCGTCCCACCCGGGTCGACGTTCGACGGCCAGAGGAATACGCCGTGCTCGAGCCGCTTGGTGAAGAGGCAAAGGCCGGTGCCATCCCAGAACACAATTTTGATGAGGTTGGCCTTCCGACCCCGGAACACGAAGAGATGGCCCGAGAAGGGATCCTGCCGCAGCACGCCCTGGACCAGCATCGCGAGGCCATTGATGCCCTTGCGCATGTCGATATAGCCGAAGGCCAGGTGCACCTTCACGCCCGCAGGAAGCAGCGTCATGATGTGTGCTCCTCGGTGGGCGGGGTCGCATCCACAATCTCTACCGCCACGAACAGCGGTGCCACCTGAGTCAGGTCCTGCTTCCAACGGAACAGGACACGCGCCGCGATCCCATAGCTGCGCGCTACCTCCGACAGGCTGGCGCCCGGGCGCCCCGTCTCCTCGACGATCCGGCGTTTATCGACCTCGCTAAACGTCCGCCTGCGGCCCTCGCGGGCCGGCGGCACGATCGGGCCTGGGAGGTCGTAAGTCATATGACTAAGGCTATGACTAACGCTATGACCAAGGGTATGACTTAAGCCCCGGCGCCGGTAGAGCAGTTTGCGGACCGGTGGCTGCGGCTCGGCTTTGAACCTCGCTCGCCAGTTGCCGAAAGCCTTCAGCGGAATCCCGTGTGCCTCGCAATACTCCCGCTGATTCAACGCACTCTGCTGCCACGTCTCATGGTGCTTGCGCCAGAAAGCCTCGCCGTAACGCTCACGGGTTCGGAATTTGTCGGACATCTCGTCGTCCTCACTTTTAAAATTTGTCGGTGAGAACAGATCGCGTCCGAACCTTAAAGAGACAAGTGTGTGAGAAATGGACGCTTACCGAAAATCCCTGATACCGTTTTAAAATTCCTTGTTCTTCAAATTATTTTCCCTGATAATCCGGGTAGGGAATTTCAGGAGAAGTGGCTGCAGCGCAGCGGTTTCTTAGTACTCAATCGTATCTCTAAGCCCCAGAATCGCAAAATTCCCTGTAAAATTCCCTGATACCAGGGAATTTGCGTGGAGACGGGTGCGATTAGCACTGCGGCGCCAGCCAGCCATTCTGGCGGTCGGCCAGGCTCCCCAAGAACCGCGACAATGGGCCGTAAATCCCGGCTTTTCGCGCATTCGATTTCGTCTCCAGACTCCCGGTTCGCCCACCTTGATGTGGAAATCGCCGAAAGTCTCCGGCCTTGTCCGCGGATATTCCCGTTTTGTGGAGACTGTTGGCGGAGACTGGTTTGATCACGACTGCCGCCCGACGGCGGCAGTAGTCAAATTCTTGGGGCCGCGGCGGCGATGGATATTTCGACCGATCATACGTATCGCATGTCCCGCCGGGGCCAACTGCGATACCGGCGTCTACGCAGCGACGGGCCGGCTTCCTTCAGCCAGTACCTTCCGCCGATTCTTGCGGAGGGCGCCGGGATGGCGGCCGGCCTTCCTGAAATTGGGCACGCGGGCGCCGCGGCGCTTGGGGCTCACGCGCTAGTCAATCGAATGGTTCAAGGGATTGGACGGCGGGCCGATATCGCACGCAACAATCGGCTGGCGGAAATTCTATCAGCTACCGGAGATCAGGTTCCGCTCAACCGGCTCTTGGACACGATCGCGCCTAAGGCTATCCGCGAGGGAAATAAACTCTTCCGTGCGTCGTCGGCGTCGAACGAATGAGAACCACTCCAGATAAAACTTAACGCGCCGACCCGCCGTGCAGAGAGCTACCCAAATAAATGGGCGATACCCACGCCTAAATAGAGCCATCGAATTACGACGAACCAAACGAGCGCACCCAAAGCGCAGAGAAATAGAGCGGTCATGATTGACAACAAGCCTCCGCGTATCGGTGACACACAAATAAGCGAGCTTCCGTCGTTTGTGAAGGATATCCGCGCCCCCGGATCACCTTTTCCGGCGGTACACTACTGGATTCCGGACCCACGGGCGACCCCAAGACCGACTACCGGCGCGGCCGGCAACACTTCAGGGAGGCGGTAGAGGTCTCCCGCCAGCCAACGTCTCACATGTTTCTGGCCCATGTCCTGGCGGCGATGTTGGGCAACCTGGGCGAAATGGAAAGCGGCTTCATTGACGCGCTGTTAGAGGTCGCACAGGTCGGTGTCGCTCCCCCGAGGCTTACAGAGCAGGAAATCGCTGCGACCGATGTGGACCCGGAAAGGGTGCAAGCCGTTGAACGCGAGATGACCGCTGCAATCGCTTCAAAGGCCTGGTTGCCAGACTTGCTGCGCTTGACGGTGCTGCGGCTACTGAGCGGCGCAGAGGGCGAGTTTATCAGCGGAGCAATGACGATGATTGCGCGAATGGCGCTTAACGGATCAAGGAACTAAACCGATGCAGAAACGCGAATATGAAGCCATGGTTGCCCGAGTTCGGCAGCATTATGGCCCCAGCATAGAGATTGGCGGATTCAATTCTCACGACATCATCCAACTGCAGAAGCGCGCCGCCCAGGCGGAAACAGATCAGGCCGCCGCGAGAGCTGCGCAGCCAATTTCGGAAGCCGCCACGCGGCTGCATCATACCCGACAACGCGCGCATCGGGCTTGGCAGACAATCACGGAGGGGCAGGCGACCTTGGCCAAGAATCGCAGGCTGCACGCGATCAACGGCGTTGACGCTGAATTGTTGGATCCTATCGGCATGCCGAAGTGGGATAAGGACAAGAGTCCAGCGACCGTCGCAGACTATGACGCAGCAAATGCTGAGGCGGCTGAGTTGGCAACTGAGCTAGAAGCACGCGCCAACAAAATGCTCAGCTACGTCAGTGAATGGGAGCGGTCGACGCCAGAACAGCAAAACCGTTCCATGATCCTAGCGCTCGCCGATCGCCTGGACCGACTGGAGACCAAACGGGGACGAATCCCAAAGTACCAGCTGTTACGGACGAGGCTACTGCAGCGCCGGCGACCGTAATTATTGATATCCCGAAGTCGCTGAAGGGGGCCCTGCAGCAACTCGGGGGCTCTAAGGCCGATGATTGGAACGACATCATCGCCAATCAGGCAATCCGGACGCTTTGGAAAAGCACCGATCAGAAGTTGGCTGCGAGTCAGGCCGATGGGGTTTTGACCGCTCTGATTTGCATCGGGCCCAAGGACGAGTTTGAAGGCATGCTCGCAGCCCAGATGATCGGAGCCCACAACGCGGCGATGGAGTGCCATCGACGAGCAATGCTGCCCGAGCAACCATTTGTTGGGCGGTCGGAAGCTTTAAGTCAGGCAAACAAGCTTTCCCGGACCTTCGCCACGCTGTTGGAAGCGCTCAATCGTCATCGTGGGAAAGGGCAGCAGAAGGTCGTGGTCGAGCACGTCCACGTTCATTCCGGCGGGCAGGCAGTGGTCGGAGTCGTCGAAAGCCCCGGGGATGGGGGCAGGGCGAAATTGAAGGATCAACCATATGGAATTACCGATGCATCTCAGCCCGCGGTGTGGCGCGCGGACGCGGGGCGGGAGGCCCTGCCGGTCGCCGGCGATGCCCAACGGCCGTTGCAGAATCCACGGCGGGCTGTCCCCAGGCGCGCCAAAGGGCAATCAAAACGCGCTTAAGCACGGCTTCTACTCTGCCGAGGCAATCGCCCGACGACGTGAGATTTCCGCTCTCGTGCGGGCCGCTCGCAGTTTAATGGGAGGCATAGCTTGATTGAGGCGTCACAAGCGAAGAGGGGTAAAGCACCCGCCATTCGTTCGCCCCGGGTCCCGAAGATCTGCGCCGAACTCGGGCTGGAGATTCTGCCGACAAACAAGAAGCCTGGTCCGGGGCAAACGACGGCAGGCGCGACGCTTCACGCGATCTACCGGGGGCATGGCGAGGGACATCTGATCATGCTCTTGCGGACCTTGCTGGAGTCTGAGGGTGGGTCGGAACACGTTAACGAGTTCACTCTGATGGGGATCAGCGACGTCATGCTGGCGCATCCAGAATGGCCCTCTAAGGGCCTGGCGTGGCTCGAAGCCTTCGACAAGGTCGACCTGGGAGACATTCGAGAGCAGGCTAGACGCAATCGCCAGGCCGTGCCCCAGCGCCATGGCATCGCCAACGCTTTACATCGCGAATTGTCCGAGATGTTTGATCCAGCCAATTGTGTGCAGTTCACTCGAACCGAGGAGTCTACCGTGCCGATTGACAACGACTTGCTTTATGGGACCCGGAACATTGCGCGATTTTTGGAAATCCCGGTCGACAAGTGCCAAAGGCTCATCGCCGAGGGCAACTTGCCCGTATTTCAGATGCCGGGAGCGACAACGCGTTGTGCTCGTAAGTCCACGCTGAACGCATTTTGGGGGCGCTTCGAGCAGGCCTCGGTGGCAGCCTCGCGCGCTGCCTGATCGTCCAAAAGATGTACGGGCGCCGGCAGCTCTTCCTTCAACCCAACTGAGGAATTTGTAATGCGTTTTCTCAAGCTCTCGATTTTGCTCGGCGTGTTGCTCGGCGCGATCGTGCCGGCGGGGGCGGGGGTTCACGGCGTCGCGAGCACTCCGACTTCTGGCGATATCTTCGTGTTCGCGGGACAATCCAACGCCGCCAGTCCGGGAATGATTCGGCGTGGTCCAGATATTAAATTCCGGTCCGTTAGTTGAAACATCGCCACGGATATCGTTGCAGACGATCTGGGTATGCAAGCACAGACTGATAAGATTTGGTCGCAAAGCTTATCAGTGATCGGCATCGACATTCATAGGCGCTTGCCGACCGCCGCTGGCATCTCCTTTGTGCGGACCTTGGCTTCCGGCGTGGGTTCTACGAACGCCCATTATGTACCGGTCCTCGACTCGAAGCCTGGCGCGCTTGTTTTTGATAGGGTGCATTGGCGTGACGGCGAGTGCCCACGCCCATTTCCTCGCTCGCTGCCGCCTGATAAACAACTGCTCGACGAAGAACTCACTGCTTATGGCTGTCAAGTGCCGGATGTGATTGAGCGCTTCCATCGTGGGCCGTCGGTGTTCGGCCAGTTGGCGACTGCATCTAACGCGCGCTGCTCTGCCCCACTCGAGACCGAACTGTTCTTGTAACGCCGATCGCGGTCGTACGATTGGTCAAACGTGGATCCAAATTCGATCATGATCTACGGCAGCCCAGCCTTCCTGAAGAAGCGTACCCACAGCAAATGCTATTTCCATGAGAACGATGCGATGTCCGCGCTCGATATAAAGGGTATCGAGATCACCTATCCGAAATTGACAGTGGAAACGGCATTGGAGATTCAGCGAGCGACGCTGCCGGTCGTACTCAAGCTCGATCTCGACAAGAACTTGAAGGATGCACTCGCTGTCCAAAACAATCTCGCTAAGCGCGGATCCGGCAAGGCGCTAGATCGTTGCGTCGAAAACCTCGAGACGCTGCGGATTCATGTCATGGCGCTTGTAGAACGAAGTGAGTCGCGCACGTGTGGCATTGCCAGGTGTAAGTCCGAGAAAACGAATGGCATTCGAACGCAAGACGCGCTCCATCGTCGGCAGTGTCAAGCCGACTTCCGACTTCAGGAATCTGACAATGTCGGTAGCGAAGCTTTCGTTCCGCGGTTCCTTCCCAAGCATGATCCAGTCCGATCCGTAGAGCAACCGTTCGAGTTTCGGGTCAAATTCGGAAATGTACTGCCGCATTTGCCGGCCCAGCTTGCGCCGGCTATCGGCGTCTGATGTCTGCGCTTCGGTCAAATAGCTCAAGTCAGCGAAGAGTCGACCTTCTCGGTTGCTCTTCATGTACCGACCAAGTGTCCACTCCCAGCTGCTCTCGGGAAGCGATGAATCCTGCTCTGCGGCGGCCGAGCGATAGGTGAAGCGGCCGAAATGCGCTAGGCAAAGCCGCAGCGTTGGGTATTTCACAAGCGCTGGCAACCAGAAGGCAGGGTCACCTCTATCGGAATAGTGCGGCCCGGCTCCGTTAGAAGCGGCGGCATGCGACAGAATCGGGATGTCTAATGCAGTACAAAGCTGGAAAAGCTCTTCCATGGCTGCGTTGAGATCGTCGCTCAAGCGACCGCCTAGCTGTGGGCTTTCAGGAGGTTGTCCATCTGGTCCGAACCGAGGAAGCTGAGGTTGCGAAGCTTCAGTGTTCCACGGAGAGACCAGATGAACAGCCATAAGAATGCTCCCCTGACGCCGAAAGGTCGAGAGGCCATGGTGCGGAGTGTGGCAGCGGGACTGAGCAAAGCGGCCGCCGCGCGCCAGTTCAACACCACGCCAAAGACCGTCGCCAAATGGGTCGGACGGTTCCGCGCAGGCGGTGTCGATGGTTTGCGCGACCGCTCCTCCAGGCCTCTTTCATTGCCAAGCCAAACGGCGCCCGCCACATGCGCCGTGGTTGAGGCCTTGCGCCGCCAGCGCTACACCGGCAAGCAGATCGCGGCCGAGGTCGGCGTGTCTCCGGCGACCGTCAGCCGCATCCTGCAGCGGCTCGGCATCAACAAGCTCTCGGCACTGGAGCCGGCCGAACCGGTGCGCCGGTACGAGCGCGAACACCCCGGCGAGATCATCCACATCGATATCAAAAAGCTGGGCCGTTTCGAGCAAGTCGGCCACCGCATCACCGGCGATCGCCAAAGCAAGAGCCGCAGGGTCGGTTGGGAATATCTGCACCTGGCAATCGACGACCATTCCCGCGTCGCCTATTCGGAAATCTTGCCCGATGAAAAACGTCGATCCTGCCTGAGCTTTCTCTTTAACGCGTTGCGCTTCTTCAGGGCCCATGGTGTCAAAGTCTATCGTGTCATGACCGACAACGGCACTAGCTTCCGATCCCGTCGTTACCCTAAGGCATTGCGCCTGCTCAAAATCAAGCACCTGCGCACTAAGCCCTATACGCCGAAAACCAACGGCAAGGCCGAGCGCTTCGTCCAAACCTCGTTGCGCGAATGGGCCTATGCCCAAGCCTATCTCACATCAGATCATCGGGCTCAGCACCTGCCGATCTGGCTGCATCGATATAACTGGCATCGACCACACAGCAGTCTAAAGTCCAAACCACCCATCAGCCGCCTCGGCTTGACCGAGGACAACCTGTTGAGGCTCCACACCTAGCTCGTCTATTATTGGCTTTGGATAAGTCTGGCTGCGCGCGTTTCGTAGCGGCTTGAAGCCCATCGGCGGGTAGAGCTTCACACCAATGAATCCATGATCCTCAACGGCAGATTTGACGAGTGCAATCTGATCCGTCTCGCGCCTAAGGCCCCGCCTAAAATAGACTTGCGCGAGCGGATCGTAGCCCACGTAGCCGTGCACCATCGCTCCGATCGACCGCTTCGAAACCATCCCCATGACCTCGACCTGGTCATTGAGCGGAGAGGTGACGTCTTCGTTGAGCCATCGCGAATAGTTCACGATAGATGGAGCGACCAACAAGGGTTTGAAATTCTGTTCGTCGTAAGCTCGCGCCAGTCGCTCGGCCAGGGTGTGCCGGTACAGCGTAAACAGGTTGAACCAGCGAAGATACACACCAACGTCGGTCATAGACGCAAAAGCTGTGGCGGCGGAATAATCGTCCACGGACAGCGAGCTTCCATCCGGCGCAGCGCCCGCCGCTGCTTTTTTCAGGGCGGCGCTAAAACGCTCCCGCCCGGCCTTCGACTTGCGTTGCGGCAGTCGCAGTGCATCTGCGGGCGCAAGTTCGTTCTCGGTCCCTGGCCTCTGAAGCTGCTGCATGAAGGTTTTGAGGCGCTGCTGGGTAATCATCGCCGCAGCATTGACATCGGCCGCCGCAGCATCAGGCGCGGCGTTCCCGGAGAGAAAAGCAATTTCCGCCTTCGCTGTTGGCGCGCGGCCGGCGACAACCCAGACAAACAATGAAATCAGCCAGTCCACCGTGTCCGGCGCGCCAAAGTCCAGGAGTCTTTCGACGCCTTGCTCGGGGTAGTGATCGAGCACGACAATTCTCAGGAAACTGCGCGCCGGAATATCGGTGGCATTAAAGAGATGGGCGTGGACGTCGATGACCGGCGTGTTTTCTGCCGTTTGCGCCAGGAGTGGCGACGGGCCAGCCAAGCCGCCAAATGCAGCACTTCCCAAGACGATTGGCCGCGTGTTGCATCTCAACTGATTGACAAGAACGTCGCACCGATAGGCGAGGTCACGCTACAACCGGGAGAGGGCTCGTGTGATGCCGTGCTGCGGGCGCTGAAGTTTCGCGAGCGCGGCGTACTATGCGCCGCGTCGATGCAGACACTGATCGACAAGCTTAACCCGGATCTTCCGAAAGTACTTCCTGACGGATCGGTGATTAAATACCCGAACCTTCCGGTCGGCGATATTACTTGGACCGCAGCATTTGACAGCAATGTTCCAGGTGACGCGGACCGCCTCAAGATGGTGACGACCGGACCGTGGGCCCAGATAAAGACCGCCGAACGGCGCAATGGTTCTCTGACCCAAGTCGAGATGAAGGGCTATCGTGCGACAATCGAGGTGCCGGATTCGCGAGCCAACAACGCAGCGATCGAATCTGTCGAGCGCTACAATCCGGTCATTAATCGTTCGGATATTCGCGCTTCAAAATTAACCGCGGAGCCGATCGCTAAGTCGCCCTTCAGCAGCAACGCGCAACAAAGTTGGTATAAAGCGTGTATCACGCCGAAAGACGAGCCTTCGCTACCCAAGCCTGCCTTCATGAATTTTCTAATGGACGGCGACGCCAAGAACGACAAATGCGTCGCAAACTGCGTCGAGGGAGACCGTTGTCCTGAGATAGTACTGGTCGACAAGGCGGTTGCTCCGCATCCTGACATCGCGAAGGCGCTGGGACTGCCTATGCCAGCTTCGCCGATCCCGCTCTGTAGCAACGTCTGGTGGAACACAAATTATCACGCCACGCATCTGGCCGGAATCATGGTTGGCGCGGACAATAGCAACAGCTTTGTCGGCCTGTCACCCAATTCCAAGCTTACGAGCTTCGATTACGATAAGTCAGTCGGTACTCCCGGCATAGGAAGCTCCGCCCTTGTCAAAACGATCCGAGAGAAAAGCCAGTTTCGTAATAGCAGGACAATTATTTTTGTATTTGCAAGTAAATTCAATAACATTCAGGACCTCGATCCAGAACTCTCAGATCCTCGGCTCCGGCGGGAGCGTCCGCCCTTCATTCCTGAGATTCTTAGTTCGGACAATCTCTGGGTCGTCGCTGCCGGGCAAAGAGATCCATATGGAAAGAACATCGATTTCAATACGCCGAGTTCACCGATGAATCTTGGCGACACGTCTAATGTTCTGGTCGTGACCTCTTGTGAGGACTGTCTGACGGACGACGTGACCATTTCGAGCTGGGCGAACTATTCACGCAACCTCGTCAATGTGGCCGCTCCTGGCGGGAGTGCCATGGATAGTATCCCCGCACCGGCCACCGCGACGGAGTATTCGCAGACCTATGGCACCTCGCAGGCGGCCGCTATGGTTGGTGGATTGGCGGCCGCCATGGCCAGCTGTTATCCCGATGCCTACAAGAATGGAAAGATGCTCAAAATTCGCCTCCAAACCACGTCAAAGCCAATCGTCAACCCCGGCCTCACCGAGAAGGTTACGACCGGGATCATCAATGCTAAAGCTGCGCTGCTTGATCCGCGCTTCCATTGGATCACCGTTCACGAGAAGACGATTCGGAAAGCCAGGGAGCTACAGTGGTGCCGCGACAAGTTGGTCCTGAAGCAGCCTGATAATGAAGATCCCGTTCACGATGGTGTGTTTCCCAGTGATCGGATTAGGCAGATCTACCGCCACGTCAAGAAGGACGCGCCCGACGAGTGGTACTTTTTGCGCGAGCCGCGAATTCAGTTGGCCGCCGAGGTCACCCCCACGGGGCCAGGGGTATTGTACGACAACGATCCCCTGTTGCGCGTAAGATACGACGATGGCACGCTGTCGGATCCCCTGAGGCTTGACCAAATCGACGGATTAGTTGTCGGTCTTAGCGATGCAAAGGTGTCAGTCAAGGCGTGCGGGTCATGATTGCGGTGGCACGTATTGGCCTCGCGGCGGTTCTTTTTTGCGAGTTGATATTCGCCCCCGCCTCTGCGTCGCCCTGTGGCGAGCACACGAGCATGATGACCAACTTCGGCGATCAAAAGCTATGGGCAAACGAGCTCAAGCCGTTGCAGCAGCTCAAGCTTAGCGAAACACCTAATACGCGGTATCTTCGCATATTGCTGCGCGCAACAAGCAACGATCCGAACTGGAACCTAGTAGTCCGCGATCGCGCCGGCCGACCGCTGCAGAGTATTGCCGGGAAATCGCAGCCCGCGGGAACGACATTCTGGACCGACCGGCTTTTTGTCAATGACGGCGCGATTTCATTGGAATCCGACGGAGCGCCAAACGTAAAGCTAGCGGAGACGATTAGGTACACCGTTGTGCTGAAGTCAGCGGAGAACCCCTATTACTCAATTCAGGGTGCGAAGGAAAGCTGGGTTGACGTTTACGCCGAAAGTTCGGTCTCATCATTCTTGCGACGCAAGGCGGAGTCAGTTGGGATGTTCATCGGGAGCGATGGCGATTCCATCAATGGAAGCACCCTCTGGACCTGCTCCGGATTTGTGGTCCGTAGCGACAGCAAGGTCTATTTTGTCACCAATGATCACTGCGGCCATCGGACGGGCGCACTGGGCGGTCGCTGGAACGCGCAAGTCTGCACGAACTCGACGGTGGACTTTTCCTGGGATGGTGACGCCATCAGTAGAGATTACTTTTGTGAGAGGGTTGTTGTGCGCTCGGATACCGACGATCTTGCCGTACTCGAGTTGCGCGCAAAGAACGAAGGCGAGGCCCCGCCAAAGGCATTGCCGCTCAAGCCGCTGGAGGATACGAGCGCGCCACTTGCGATCATCCAACATCCGGCGTCCGAATCGAAAAAAGTTTCCCGCGGCTGTTCAGCACTGACGACCGAGGTGGCCGAAGTGTCGACCATAGACCTCAAACGTGATTTTGCGCATCGCTGTGATACGGCGGCTGGGAGCTCGGGAGCACCAGTCCTCGACGAAGAGGGCAACGTCGTCGGCATCCACCACCTCGCTTTCGAAAAACTTTCAGACGGCCGATGCGACCGCCTTAACAAGGCGATACGCGTTGAACGGTTGATCACGCTACTAGCAACAGTTCCGACCGAATAGGTCTTCCGATTAGCCCATTCACGAGATCGAGTGATTCCGTTGGACGGTGGACTGATAAGCTTTTCATGCAGCGCTTATCAGCTTTCGCGACGTAGCTGCTTCATACGAGTTAGTTGGCAGTGAGATTTTCGTATTCACAGTTCGGCCAGATATACAGGTGATGAACGACCTAGAACCTTTCCCTGGACAGCCGATACAGCACGAACTCCGCCGTGAACTACGGATTCAAGTTTGGGATGACGCCTTGGGGTGAACGCGGTGCGCCAAAGAATGCGATGCTCATGGCAAGAGTCAGCCTGCCTATGAAAGAATCGGATAGCAAATACCTTTGGAGGGGCGAATGTTACAGCGCGTCAACTACAGCCTGGTAGGCGCCATCCTGTTTGGGTTGGCGCCAATCGAAGCCATCGCTGCAGACAGTTTCTCCTATCCGGAAACGAAGCGGGAGATGGTGGCCGAGACCTATCACGGAGTCGTG
Source organism: Bradyrhizobium sp. AZCC 2289 (assembly GCF_036924615.1). Taxonomy (NCBI): domain Bacteria; kingdom Pseudomonadati; phylum Pseudomonadota; class Alphaproteobacteria; order Hyphomicrobiales; family Nitrobacteraceae; genus Bradyrhizobium; species Bradyrhizobium sp. AZCC 2289. The sequence goes on from NZ_JAZHRY010000001.1 coordinate 5,371,105, forward strand.
GTTAGCGATCCTTATCGCTGGTTAGAGTGCCCATGCTCGCAAGAAGTGACAGACTGGCTCGATCGGCGGAATGCGATCACCGACGCCTATCTAGACAAGACACCGCAATGGCGAGCAATCGCTGACCGGCTCACAGTCTTGACCAAGGTACGCTCTAATCTTACTGCGTCACAAAAGAAGACGCTGCGATTGCCGAATGCAACAGGGACAGCGTGAGAGGTTCCGGGCGATGGCAACGATCAGTCTTCGCCGCATCGTCGCAATCGAGTTCGGGATGTGACGTTCGGGTCGCAGTGGCGGAGCCTCTGGGTCGGTAACCGTTGGAAACCGCAAGTTTCTTGAACGGCCTGGTGGAACGAGATCCCGAGGGGGGAATCGTCTCCCTCTCGGAGACCAGGAATCCGTAGGCCGCGATGCACAGCGTAGCGTGGTGGTGGAAGCCACGCCAACCTCGCCCTTCGAAATGCCCGAGCCCAACCTCTTGTTTGAGATCCTGATAATCGCGCTCGATGCGCCATCGCAGCTTGGTTAGATCGACTAGCCTTCCGAAAGTGATCGTTTCCGGCAACGTTGAAAGCCAGTATTTGGTCGGCTCGTCCTCACCTTCTGGCCATTCGATCAAAAGCCATTCTTCCGGTCGGCTTTCGGTGAGCTGGTAATCTCGATGCGCGACGCAAACGCGCGCGCGAGCGAAGCGCGACGATAGCTGCTCGGCCGCACCCTCTCGCCACTTGATCGTGCGCCAGACCCGCTTAGGAAGGCAAAGAGCAAGCTCCTTGACCGAAATCGGTTGATGCTTGTGATCGCGGCGCAGCAGCTTTGGTGGTCGCCCTTTGCCCGACCATTTTTTCGGCGGCAGCGGCGCCGTGTCGGATGTCCACACCGTGGTGTTTGGCAAGATACCGGCCACATAGGTCAACCCCAACGCGCTGATGCTGGTCCGCAGGTCCGTGTTGCAGCCATATCCGGCATCCATCAGCACCACACCGCGAGCAAGCCCGGCTCTGCAGGTCGCTTCGATCTGCTCAAGCGCGATCTCTGGCTTGGTCTTAAAGCTGATCTCCTCGGGCACGCCCGCTTTGCGCCGACGTTTCTTATCTGCCGCCCATTCCTGCGGCAGATAGAGACGATACATCGCCGGCAGACTGGCGTGATGATTGGCAAGCGACAGGGACACCGCGACTTGGCAGTTATCCTGCTTGCCGAGCTGCCCGCAATATTGACGCGCCACACCGACCGAATGCGCTCCCTTCTTGGGAAAACCGGTGTCATCGATGATCCACGCTTCGATCGGTCCATGGCGCTCTATCGCCGGCAGTACCATCTCACCCACTTTGGCCAAAACACCCTCGTCAGACCAAGGCGATTGGCCGACGAAGTGCAGCAGCGACTGATGCTGCGCCGCCGTCCGATCAGGTGCCGTCACCGCTGCCATCGGCTCAACGCTTTTACGCTCCCCCGGCATGATTAAGCCGATGCAATAATCAAACAACGGCCGGGCCCGGTCCGCATGTCCGATCACGCTCACAAGTCCCTCGACAAAAGCCGAAAATCGCGATTCACTGCCGTCTGATGTCCGGAGATCCATATCTGCCCCCGTTGCCGATGCCTGAATCTCAACCGCTAACTGATTCTCACAGGACCTCGCCCGCGACCTTTTGAATCAGACCCTTTTCTGACTCAGTAAGACTAAGTGTCTGTCCGAAAACATGTTGAATCATCGGAATCATTTGTGATTCAAGGGAGGCGGTCCGAATCTGAAGGAGCGCCGATGTGGACGAAAGAGAACCGCGGTCGTTACGACCGCAGCCGGCTACGCTATCCCAGCGATTTGACCGATGAGGAATGGGCGTTGGTGGAGCCGCTGATTGCGTCAGCCAAGCGAGGCGGCAACAAGCGCACGGTGGATGTGCGTGAGGTGGTCAATGGTCTGATGTATGTGCTGAGCAGCGGTTGCCAATGGCGAGCGATCCCGAAGGATCTGCCGCCGCGCAGCACGGTGCACGGTTATTTTGACTTGTGGACTTGGGACGGCACGCTCGATCGCATCCATCACGCGCTCTATGTACAATGTCGGGAGTTGGCCAACCGAGAACCCAGCCCGAGCGCCGCCATCATCGACAGTCAAAGCGTCAAGAGCGCGGAAAAAGGGGGGCGTGGATTGACCCGCATGGCTACGATGCGGGAAAGAAGATCAAGGGCAAGAAGCGCCACATCCTAGTCGATACCCAGGGCTTATTGCTCCACGCCCTTGTACATTCGGCGGACATCCAGGATCGAGACGGCGGGGTGTTGGTGATGGCCACGCTGTTTGGCCTGCATCCATTCCTGCTGAAGCTCTATGCCGACGGCGGCTATCAGGGGCCGATCTTTCAGTCCGCCGTTCGCAAAATCCTCCGGCAAATCGACGTGGAAATCGTCAAGCGTTCCGATACAGCAAAGGGCTTTGCGGTCTTGCCCAAGCGATGGATCGTCGAGCGCACCATCGCCTGGCTCAATCGCTGTCGCCGCTTGGCCAAGGATTGGGAGTGCCTCAACCGAAAGGCCTTGGCGTTCTTGCGCCTTGCCTCAATCCGCCTCATGCTCAGAAAGCTCTGTCAAAAAACAGCATGATCCCGGACAGACTCTAACACTACAGTTGCCTTTTATGCAGTTTTCTGAATCCATGGGCAACCATGATTCGAAGATCGTGGACGCGGCCAGCGTCGATTGAAGAGACGCTTGCGCTGTGGGCGGCGTCGCTTCGTGAGATCAAGCAACGGATACGTCCGTTGTTCAATCAAGATCGTGTTGCGAGGAATGCAGGCTTGTTTCTGGAAAGCCTGCTCGGAGATGACGCAACGCAAGACCGGTTGGATGCGCGCGGAGGCAGCTGGCGATCCCGGTCCTTGGCGGCAACAGGCGATCCTGGGTCGCAGGGATTGGGACGCTGATGCCCTGCGCGACATCGTCCGGGACTATGTCATTGAGCACCTGGCGGATGACGATGCGGTGCTCGTGATCGACGAGACCGGCTTTCTCAAGCAGGGCAAGGCATCGTGCGGAGTGGCGCGGCAATACACTGGTTCCGCCGGCAAGATCACGAACTGCCAGATCGGCGTCTTCGCCGCCTACGTGTCGCGCCACGGTCATGCGTTCATCGATCGCGCGCTGTATCTTCCGAAGGAATGGACCGACGATCCAGATCGTCTGGAAGCCGCATATGTGCCTCCCGGTGCCGGCTTTGCGACCAAGCCAAAGCTTGCAACGAGCATGATCGCACGCGCCATAGCCGCGTCTGTACCATTCAAGTGGGTTGCCGGTGATACTGTCTACGGTGTTGGCGATATCGAACAGCAATTACGCCGGGCAGGCAAAGGCTACGTGCTCGGGGTCAGCAGCGCTCATGTATTTCAATCCTGGGGCAAGCGGCGATCGGTCGCCGGCAAGGCCGCGGACATCGCTCGGACGCGGCGCGCGTCCGATTGGAAACGCCTGTCGGCAGGGGCCGGAACCAAAGGACCGCGGCTGCACGATTGGTGCTATCTCGAATTGGCCGATCTCGAGGTCGAAGAATTTTACAGCGCAAATCATGGTCTTTGGACACGAGGTCTGCTGATCCGTCGTCGCATCGCCGATGATGACCTCGCCTTCTTCACCACCTGGTGTCCAGCGGGAACATCCATCGAAACGCTGGTGGCGGTCGAAGGCCATCGATGGGCGATCGAGGACAGCTTTGAAACCGCGAAAAACGAGTTCGGGCTCGATCACAACGAGAGCAGATCCTGGCATGGCTGGCACCGTCACGTGTCCCTGGTGATGCTCGCCTTCGCCATGATGGCCGCGATCCGACATCGCGCTAACCCGCCACCGCCCAAAAAAACGAAACGGCGCCCCCCGGCAAAAGCCAAAACATATCCACGCCGCCACTGATCCGTTGGTCAATCCAGGAAATCCGCCGCATTGCCATCAGACTCGCTCGAAAACGGATTCAACCCGCACACATCATCGCATGGTCTTTCTGGCGCAGAGCTCACCAGGCCGCCGCTCAACGCGCCCACTTCAAATCAACAAAGCAACTGTAATGCTAGGCGACGCTCATGGGCGAATGTGCTCACGCTGAAGGCGAAGCTGCTTCGGCAGCTTCGCCTCGTTGATTTTGGAAACTCGCAACCGAGCAGGACGGTGACGCATCTGGCTCGAGCAACTGAGCGGCGAGGCTAACCGCCCGCGAGCGTCTGTGCGCGCTGCTCGACGCATCGGTAATCTATTCCGAGCGGGAGATCGAGCTGCTGCCAAACCGAGACCAAGGCGTCAGCCAACTGTTGGATCAGCCGAACATCGTGCGCAGGGGTGGGGGTAATCCGCAGTCGCTCGGTGCCTCTGGCAACCGTCGGGTAATTGATCGGCTGGATGTAGATCCCGTGCCGTTCAAGCAGAAGATCGCTCGCCCGCTTGCACAGGTCGGGATTTCCGACCATGACCGGCACGATATGCGTCCCGGTCGCCAGCACCGGCAGGCCGGCCTTTCGTAGCGCCGCCTTGGTCGCCGCCACGGCGGCGCGCTGACCTGCGCGCTCTACGTCCGACGTCTTGAGATGGGCGATCGAGGCAGTTGCAGCCGCCGCTACTGCGGGAGGCAAGGCCGTTGTGAAGATGAATCCGGGAGCATGGGATCGGACCGCGTCCACGACCGCGTTGCTGGCGGCGATGTAGCCGCCGAGCGTCCCGAAGGCCTTGGCAAGCGTTCCCTCGATGACATCGATGCGTGCCATAACGCCGTGTTGCTCGGCAAACCCCGCGCCGCGCGGCCCATACATGCCAACGGCATGGACCTCGTCCAGATAGGTCATCGCGTCATAGCGCTGTGCAAGATCGCAGATTGCCTCGAGTGGAGCGACGTCGCCGTCCATCGAATAGACACTCTCGAACACGATCAGCTTCGGGTGGTCGGGCGCTGCGCGCGAGAGCAACTCCTCCAGATGCTCAAGATCGTTGTGGCGCCAGATCTGCCTGGCACAGCCCGCGGCACGCATACCTTCGATCATTGAATTATGGTTGAGCGCATCGGACAGGATCAGGCAGTCCGGAAGGAGCCTCGCGATCGTCGCGATGCCCGTGTGGTTGGAAACATAGCCAGATGTGAAAACGAGAGCTGCTTCCTTGCCATGCAGGTCGGCAAGCTCTGCCTCCAGCTGTACCAGCGCCCGATTTGTGCCCGAGATGTTGCGCGTTCCGCCCGCGCCCGCGCCCATTGTGCGGGCGGCGGTGCACATCGCTTCGATTACCTTCGGATGTTGGCCCATGCCGAGATAGTCGTTCGAGCACCAGACAACGACATTCCGCGCGCCGCTTGGGCTGTTCCAGAGCGCATGAGGGAACTGTCCCGCTTTGCGCTCCAGGTCGGCGAAGGTGCGATAGCGGCGCTCGCGTTTCAGCACAGCAATGGCGGATTGAAAGCTTCCGTTATAGTCGAACATTCCTGGGAACCTCTCGGGATCGGACTATACGGCGGGTATCTCGCCGATCACGGCGCGCGGCGCCAGCGCTGATGAACACGAACGAAAATGTACCGATGAACTCCGCAAGGAGCTTGGGTGCAATCTGTTTGGACATCATGGACTCCAAAGTTGAGACTGACGGCTTGGCGCGGTTTCGCCAGTGAACGGTACGCTGGTCGGGACGGCTGGCAGCGCGGCTGAACGCCGCCAGCCGGCGGACCTATTCCGCGGCGATAGTCTGCGGTCGGAAGTCGATGCCCAGTGCCTTCGCGACGCCAGCGCCATAGGTCGGATCTGCTTTGGTACAATTGGCGATGTGGCGCTCCTGAATGTGCTTGGCCGCACCGCCGACCTGACGAGCTGTATTGTCAAACAGCGTTTGCTGCTGGGCGGGAGTCATCTTGCGAAAAAGATCGCCCGGCTGCTGCCAGTGATCGTCATCGACCCGATGGTCCCAATGCTGGGCCGGACCTTCGATCTCCAACGGCGGCTCGTTAAGCTTCGGCTGATCGATCCACTCGCCCCGGCTATTGGGGAAGTAGGTCGGAGTTCCGCCGAGATTGCCGTCAGTGCGCATCGCGCCGTCACGATGATAGCTGTGGAATGGACATTTTGGTGCGTTGACCGGGATGTGGTGGTGATTGACCCCCAGGCGATACCGTTGCGCGTCTCCATAGGAGAACAGGCGCGCCTGCAGCATCTTGTCGGGCGAATAGCTGATGCCTGGCACGATGTTGGCAGGCGAGAACGCCGCTTGTTCGACCTCGGCGAAGACGTTTTCTGGATTTCGGTGGAGTTCAAAAAATCCGACCTCGATCAGCGGGAAGTCGCCCTTTGGCCAGACCTTCGTCAGGTCGAAGGGGTTGAATGGGAAGGCCTTCGCCTGGGCGTCCGTCATCACCTGGATGAAGAGCGTCCAGCGCGGGAAATTGCCGGCCTCGATGCTTCCGTAAAGATCTCGCTGATGGCTCTCGCGATCCTTGCCCACGAGCGTTTCGGCTTCCGCGTCCGTCAGGTTCTGGATGCCCTGCTGGCTGCGGAAATGGAACTTGACCCAGGTGCGCTCGTTTGCGGCGTTGAGGAAACTATAGGTGTGGCTGCCGAAACCGTGCATATGGCGGAAGCTCTTCGGGATGCCGCGCTCGCTCATGACGATCGTGACCTGATGCAGAGCTTCCGGCAGCAGCGTCCAGAAATCCCAGTTGTTGTCAGCACTGCGCATACCGGTTCGCGGATCACGCTTGATGGCGTGATTGAGATCAGGAAAGCGCAGGGGATCGCGGAAAAAGAATACCGGGGTGTTGTTCCCCACGACGTCCCAGTTGCCCTCCTCAGTATAGAACTTGAGCGCGAAGCCGCGGATATCGCGCTCGGCGTCCGCGGCGCCGCGCTCGCCTGCGACAGTGGAGAAGCGGGCGAACATCGAGGTCTGCTTGCCGATCTTGGAGAAAATCTTCGCCTTGGTGTAGCGGGTGATGTCGTGCGTGACGGTAAAGGTGCCGTGGGCGCCGGAGCCCTTGGCGTGCATGCGGCGCTCGGGAATCACTTCGCGGTGGAAATGGGCCAGCTTTTCGATCAGCCAGACATCCTGCAGCAGCGCCGGCCCTCGCGGCCCGGCGGTCTGAATGTTGAGATTGTCTGTGACCGGGGTACCGGACGCATGGGCCAGCGGCGGCCGTTTGGTCTCATTGCTCATTGAGTTGCTCCTTGGGTTACGGTTGAACGGGTTGCAGAAATGATTGCGCTGCGGCCCGGGGCTGCCTGCCGCGTCGCTTGGCACGTTCGTGAAAAATGGATCCGATGAAGTCGAGGCTGGTTCGTGCGGCCAGCAGCGAGGTGATCCCGGAAGGATCGTAAGGCGGCGAAACCTCGACAAAATCGGCGCCGACGACCTCGAACCGTCGGGCGACCTCGCGGAGAATGTCCTTGCCCTCGTAGTAGCTGAAGCCGCCGTGGCTGATCGTGGCCGTTCCCGGTGCGATCGACGGATCGAAGCTGTCGATGTCGATCGAGACATAGACGCGCTCGCCGTCGGGAATGTGCGCGAGAGACGCGGCGACGCCCTGGGCCCGGAGCTTGCGCAAGGGCACGACGTGCGTGCCATAAGCCTTTGCCGCTTCCCAATCCTTCCGGCTCACCGCGGCCATGTTGTGCGGTCCAAGCGTGGTGATGCCCTTAACATGCCGCATCTCGGACGCCCGTCGCATCGGGCTGCCGTGGCCCCAGGTGATGCCGTTGCGCTCGTCGATGAAATCGAAATGCGCATCCAGATGGACAATGTGGATCGGCTTCTCGTTCGAGAACGCGGCGACAGTCGCCATCGTGATCGCGTGGTCGCCGCCCAGGATATAAGGCATCGTTTTGGCGTCGAGCAGGGCGCGCACGGCCTGCTCGGCGTTGGCCAGGCTGCGCTTTGTGTCAGCGTAGATCACGTCGCTGTCGCCGGCGTCGACGATCTTTACTTCGGCGGGGGTCAGGTAGGTGACTTCGTCCTCGAAATCGAACACTCCCTCCGTCCCGAAGCCGTGAAACATCGAAACCTCGCGGATGGCGCGCGGCCCGAAACGTGTTCCAACCCGATAGCTCGATGCTGTGTCGATCGGGATCCCGAGGACGGCGACGTCGGCTCCGTCGAGCTTATCCCAGTCGGGGCAAGCCGGTTGGCGAGCGAAGGTTGCAAGACCGACGAAGGGCAAGTCCATCCGGTCGGGTGTGTTGCGGCTGGTGTTATCGGCGGTCATTGCGGCATCCCTTCCAAGAGCCTCTGCGATCTGTCTTCGACGTCCGGATTGCTTGATCGTTCGGCAGGTTTCGGCGGTGAACCCCGCGACAGGGGAGTCGCACTGAGAACAAAGCCGGCGCCGCGCACGTTGCGGATCATGGGGAACTCATTCGACCCGTCGACCTTGCGACGCAGCCGGCCCATGTGAACATCGACAAGGTTCGTTTCGGGGACGAATTTATAGTTCCATACTTCCTTCAGGAGAGTTTCCCGCGTCAGCAACTTGTCGTTCCGTTGCATCATGTACTTTAGCAACTGAAATTCGCGCGGTCGTAGATCAATCTTACGATCGCCGCGCTTCGCAGCTCGATCCATCAGATCGAGCTCCAGTGATCCCACGCGCAGCACGGTTTCGTTTAACCGCGCTTGCAGCCGGACCAAAGGTTCTCCGCTCGATATCAATTCAACTGTCGCGAGCGGCTGCGTGCAGGTCGCCTCCTCTCGGAGAGGCGTTCCGCGCATCCGGTCAACCATCTTCTCAAGCGTGATCGACAGCAGCGAACGAATGTCGGCGCCATTGGAGACAAGATCGGATCGCACTTCAACGGGCACATCGTTGAGGCGGAAACGAACCAGAATGGGCAAGCCGTCGACATCGGCCAGCAGCTCCGACGTTTCATCCTGCAACGCAGGCGGCATCTGCGTGCCCCGAGCAGAGCCTCGATGCTGTCCAAGTCTGGTTGGTGAACCTAGCAAATGTATTGAGGCTGATCTCAGCTCCGAAGTCCTCGAATCGGCACTGATGAATACCGAATTCATCCGATCGGGTTTGTTGCGGCTGGTGCTATGAGCTCTCATTGCAGTGTCCTTTTCACCGACCGCGCGGATTCGTCTCCGGCGGCCGGATTGGTTGATTGTTCAGCAGATCTCGTCGGTGATTCCTTCTTGCTCGTAGGCGCGGCGAACCGAGTGGAGGCTCGTCACCCCGTCGAGCAGCTTTGAGATGCTGGGACGCGAACGCGGCGGCTGAGCCATCGGGCGAGCCCAACGCGAGAGCATGACCAGATAGAAATCGACGGCGCTGAGCCTTTTGCCGAGAAACAGCGGGCCGTTAGCCTTGAGATGATCTTCGATAATGTCGAGAAACCGGCTGGCGCGCACTTCGGCGCCGCGCTTGACGACGCCGGCCGCGGAGGCATCCTTGCCGGCCAGACGATCCGGATATTGCCAGATCATCAGTTCCTCCTGCAGGGAGTTCGTCAGGAAGGTCAGCCACTGGTAAAACTTGGCGCGCTCAGGCGTTCCGACCTGAGGGGCGAGCCCTGCGTCAGCATGCTGATCGACGAGATGGAGCACGATAGCGGCGGCTTCGGACATGATCAGTTGGCCGTCAACCAAAGTGGGGATCCGTCCGTTCGGATTGATCTTGAGATATTCCCTGGACTTCTGGGCGTTCTTGGCTCGATCAACGAGGACGAGGTCATATGGGACTCCGATCTCTTCGAGCAGCATGTGCGGCGCAGCGTTGGCATTCGCTGGGTAATAGTGCAGCTGGTACATCGACAGCTTCCTGGTTGGTGTTTCACTGCACCAGCAAATAAATCGATGTGACGTCGGCCACAACGCTCGGTATCCGACGATTCCGGCCAAAGGCCCGGCTTATTTGGCCGCGGAGGGGTCATGATGCTCGCGCCTGATTTTCGAGAAGCAAGACGGCGCATTTGCAGTGATCCGCGTAGCAATCGTGATCACAGTAGACGAGGTGCGTCCCGATTTCTCGCAGGTAGCCTGCTCCGATTGGCTGATCGCACATCACACAGGAGGATTGCGGGCGGGGCGTCCGGCCATTCACCAAGATGAATCTCACCTGGCGCCTCCCAGCACGCAGCAAAGACGGCTCCCGAGGATGAGTTTGCATAAGAGTTTCACTGCGTAAGCTCCCTGCTCCGGAATCCCGAACTTTGGAAAATTGCCGCGGGAGTTTCGCCGCGACCGTTGTCAGGCAGCGTGGAGTTGACGTAACCATCTGCGGTCGCCGTCCTGGCGTGTCTTGAAGCGGACAGCGCACTTTCTTGAACAGAGGGCAGTTCGCCAGCAGTAGTACCGAACGAGGCCAAACTTTCCGTCGCAGATCGCGCAACGCTTGGCTTCGCAGTTCCAGCGATATTGGGGAATGTTGCGCATTGTTGCCTCCTGTGGGCTTTGCGTGGGTAATGGTTTGTGCTCACGTCGCGTTGGCCGTCGTAGGTCGCGCAGACGTGAAGAACACCTTCGGGGTCGTAATGGCCTGCCAAATCTCGCTGCGTAAAGGGAGATCGGGCGCAGAGCTTGACCCTCATCTGCGGGCCCCCAAGGCGACGTAGCAGGCGTTCTTTGCCGTGACAGGCGGATACAACGTGATCCCGCCGATCGGGCTCGTTACGGTTGCGTTCGGTCTCTTGGGCCGGGATCGTTGACATGTTGTCGCCTGCAATCGGCTGTTCCGATTAGCAGCGAGACTAAGAGGATTGAGACTGCCGGCTCAATCGTACGTGGGTACGCGTACGCTATAGAACCGGATCGGGGGATCTATACGGAGGTTTATGGTGGTGTTCGCCGCTGGGACCCGACTTCCCGGGACGTCAGCGGCGAACACCACGTAACTCGAAGGAGAGCGCCGTTCGTCACACGCGGCGAATGACAGATGGCCAGGTCTTGCAAGACTCAGCCGCGCGGTGTTTCTGCTCTGCAGCACTCGGCGATCCGCCTGTAGGCCATCGCCCAATTGGATAGTTGGGGAATTCCGACAGGTTAGCATCGGGCCAATCGATCAACGGACGCCTGCTCGTGTGCCAGTTAGCGTAATTCCGGTTGGGCAGCGACTGGCGATCTGACGTAACACTCGATTAGCCGGTCGAAGTCAGAACGCACTCTTGTATCGCGCGAGCGCGCTTGGGCTACCATAGACCCACATGGGCTCGTCGCATTGGCTTGGGCCGTGGTCGGTCATGCAGGCAGCGCTCCAGGGAGGAGCTGCGACCTCGCGGCCCGCGCTTCCGTATGCTTGCGGCAAAGAGCGATGTTCGTTCGTTCGCGCTTGAGCTGTAGCTGACACCGCCAGCGACAGCAGCGATGCTGCCAGTAAGTATCTCATCTTCATCGTTCGGCTCCTTGATTGTGGGTCTGAAGCGACCGTTGGATCGAGGTCGCTCGCGTCGATTGTGCGTAGGCAACCGATCAGAGTGCGCTCCAGGGGCCGGAATTGCCTGGGCGAGATTGCGGCGTTTGGTTCGATTTTGCGCAGATTTGTCCAGAGTTTCGAGCACCTTCGGCCCGGGAACCACCAATGCCGCGCCGCGGCGGAGGCAATCGAATTGCCAAATTTCCTCAAAATCCTCTAATCTTGCCCGGAGGCGCGGGACGCTCTGGAAATGATGCGCAGCCGGATCACAAATGTCTCGAATTGAGCCCACCAAACCCGTCGGCTTGGGCATGGTCGGCCGTTGGATTGTGGAAGCTCACGAGGGTTGGGCAGGGCGTCGTTATATGCCTCGGCGGCGGCCAGTAGTCTCACTACGCGAAGCGGGACGGGCAAGGAAAATGACCAAACCCAATCTCTCTCACTGGCCGACATTCCCCACGGTCTCTCACTACGCAATGGCGGTCCTGTCAGTCGCCGTGGCGATAATTGCTGCGGAGATCATGACACGTTTACTGAATACTGAACCCATCGCGTTGTCGATGCTCTGCGCTGTCATTTTCGCCGCATGGTTTGGTGGCTTCAGCCCGGCATTGTTGGCGATCGCACTCGCCGTTCTGGCATTCCACTATTATCTGTTGCCTCCAATCAATTCATTCACCTGGAAGCACAACTTGCTCGCGGGAGGTGTTTCGGAAGTTTCGCGTCTGATTTTGTTTTCCATTACGTCTCTCTTTATTGCATTCATGGTTTCGGCGCAGAAAGAAGCGACAGAAGCCCTCCGGCGTTCCAGCGGTGACCTGCAAGCAGCGGTGGAGGACCAGAAGCGGATTGAGGCTGCGCTGCTTCAGAGCGAAATGCATTTGACCGAAGCGCAGAGATTGAGCCGTACCGGCAGTTTTGGATGGAATGTCTCAAGCGGAGAAATCTTCTGGTCAGACGAAACCTTCCGAATCTTCCAGTCCGACCACGCGACGAAACCGACCGTGGAATTGATCGTCCAGCGCACCCATCCGGAAGATCGCGCCGCCGTGCAACAGACCATTGATCAAGCTTCCATCGATGGAAAGGATTTCGACCACGAATATCGATTGTTGATGCCGGATGGCTCGGTCAAACACGTCCACGCCGTGGCTCGCGCGGCGCGGGATGCGTCGGGTGGCGTCGAGTTTCGAGGGGCAGTGACGGATGTTACGTTTGCAAAGGAAACCGAACGGAAACTGCGACGCAGCGAGGCCTATTTGGCCGAATCCGAGCGTTTGAGTCGCACAGGCAGTTGGGCGTGGGATGTGCGGCGGCGAGAGTTCGTGTTTCGGTCTCCCGAAGCGCACCGCCTGTTGGGACTCGATCCGGAAAGGGACGCTGCACCAGCGCAACCCCTATGGGATTGCGTTCACCGCGAAGACAGGGACCGGGTTATCGAAATGGTGCGGCAGGCTCTCCGAGAGAAAACGGACTTCGAAGGCGACTATCGCATCGTTCTTCCGGACGGTTCGACAAGATACGTGCATGCCGTGGGACATCCAGTTCTCAGTGATGACGGTGAAGTGACTGAGTTGGTTGGTACGCACGTCGATGTCACCGAGCAGCACCTCGCAAAGGTGGCGCTGCAAGAAGCCGTTGACGAAATCAAGAAATCCGAAGACCGCCTTCGACTGGTCATCGACACCATCCCGACGCTGGTCTGGCGCGCTGGACCCGAGGGGATCCCCGATTTCCTTAATCAACCGGCCCTGGACTATACCGGCATCTCATTGGACCAGGCCACGACTGCCTGGCCTCGCGCGTTTCATCCCGACGACAGGAAGGGAATGTTGCGGAAGTGGAGCGCCATACGGGATTCCGGTATACGTGGCGAGCTTGAAGCCCGGCTCCGGCGTTTCGATGGCGAATATCGCTGGTTTTTGTTTCAGGCCGAGCCGCTGCGCGATCAGTCGGGCAACATTGCTAAATGGTACGGCTCGTCAACCGACATCGAGGACCGCAAGCGAGCCGAGGAAGAATTGCGGCGAAGCGAGGCCAAATTGACCGAAGCACAGCGAGTGAGCCAGACCGGCAGCTTCGGCTGGAATGTCTCAAGCGGAGAACGCTTCGGATCCAAGGAATTTTTCAGAATCCTTGGATACGAAGATTCGCGTTCCGTCACCTTCGACATGGTTCTTCAACGCGTCCATCCGGAAGATCGTGCTTTTGTGGAGCAAACGATCGACCGCGCATCCCGCGACGGAAAGGACGCCCAATACGAACATCGATTGCTGATGCCTGATGGTTCAGTCAAACATGTCAATGTCGTCGCTCATGCCGCCAGGGATCAAGCGGGTCAACTGGAATTTATTGGGGCGATGGTGGATGTCACTTCGACCAGACGGGCCGAAGAGAAGCTGCACAACACGCAGGCGGAACTCGCGCATGTGGCACGCGTCACCGCGCTGGGCGAATTGACGGCCTCCATCGCCCATGAGGTGAATCAGCCGCTTGCCGCCGTCGTCGCCAACGCGGACGCATGCCTGCGCTGGCTCGATCGCGAAACTCCCGATTTGGTCGCCGCACGCCGTTCGGCGGAATGGGTCATAGACGATGCCAGCCGGGCGAGCGAGGTGGTCCGGCGTGTCCGCGCGCTCGCGAACAAGACCGACATTGAGAAGGTGCCGCTCGACCTCAATAACGTCATCAGGGAGGTCATCGCGCTGGTACAGCGTGAGCTGAGCAGCCATCGGGTATCCTTGCGAATGGAATTGGAACCGACCCTGCCCAAGATCCTTGGTGATCGAGTCCAGCTACAGCAGGTGATTATCAACCTGGTGATGAACGGTATTGAGGCAATGCAGCCGGTCACGGATCGGCCGCGCGAATTGGTGGTCCGATCAGGCCGGGACGAGACAGACCAAGTGCTCTTGAGCGTAACAGATGGCGGCGTCGGGATCTCGGCCGAGAACGCAAACCGGCTCTTCAACGCCTTCTTCACCACCAAAGCCAGCGGCCTGGGAATGGGGCTCTCGATCTGCCGTTCGATCGTGGAAGCTCACGGGGGACGTCTGTCAGTTTCCGGCAATGAAGGGCCCGGTGCGACGTTTCAATTCGTCCTGCCCTTGCATCAAGAGGATGCGTTATGACCGAGCGGGCCAAATCATCGCATGAACCCGGTGACGCCAAGGAACCGATCGTTATCGTCATCGACGACGATGCATCGATGCGCAGGGCGCTGACCAATCTTTTTCAATCCGTGGGATTGGCGGTCGAGGTGTTCGGTTCGGCGTCCGAAATGTTGCAAGCCAAGCTTCCAGATGTCGCCAGCTGCCTTGTCCTTGACATCAGGTTGCCCGGATTGAGCGGGCTGGACTTTCAAACCGAACTGGCAAAGGCGAACATTCAGATTCCGATCATCTTCATGACCGGCCATGGAGACGTTCCTATGACCGTCAGGGCCATGAAGGGTGGAGCGGTTGATTTTCTGACCAAACCGCTTCGCGACCAGGACATGCTGGACGCTGTGATGACGGCGATTGAACGGGATCGCAAGAGGCGCGAAGCAGACAGGATTGTAGCGAACTTGCGGGCACATTTTGAAGCCTTGACCCCTCGCGAGCGGGAAATTCTGGCATTGGTATCGACGGGCCTCTTGAACAAACAGATAGCCGCCGAACTCGGACTGGCCGAGATTACCGTGAAGATCCATCGGGGACACGTTATGAGGAAGATGGGTGCGAAATCGCTGGCCGATTTGCTGAAAAAGGCCGAAACGCTGGGAATTAGCCGCTCCAAGCGCTAGTGCATTTTTGGGGGCGCCGGCGAAGGCGGCCTCCGGACGCGGACAGCCGGGCTAAACTAAAGTATGAGGAGCCCAAACCAACATGACGTTCAGGCCAACTCTTGTAGGTCGAGCCGTTCGCACCAAATAGGCGTATCAACCAAGACCTGATGAACGAGCCGATCCGCCGACGCTTCTCGGCCGCACGATTGGTCTTCGGTTCGCGACAAACACCCGGGAGGATTTCAATGGCGGAGAAGGGCGCTTTCCAACGCTTGATTTCGCGAAGGCGACTGCTTGCCGAAGCAAGCGCGGCAGCCGCGGTTCTCTCACGGCCAGCATGGGCGCAAAAGATGATTAGTCTTCCGCTGCCCGGCGGTCCCGGAGCGCGGGAGGTCACGACCGCCTTTCCGCAGAAGGGACCGATGATCCTGCAGCGGACTCGTCCCCCGCTGCTGGAAACTCCCTTTGAGGTGTTCGACAAGGGTGTCTTTACCCCCAACGATCAGTTCTATGTGCGTTGGCACTGGGCGCTCATCCCGACTGAGATCGACCCCGGCGCGTTCAGGCTGACCGTACGCGGCCATGTGAACCAAACATTGTCGCTATCGCTGAATGATATCCTCCACGGGTTGCCGGGCGTTGAATTGGCCGCGGTGAACCAATGCTCCGGCAACTCGCGCGGCTTCTTCCAGCCTCGCGTGTCCGGGCGGGGAATGGTCGAACGGCGCCATGGGCAATGCGCTCTGGATGGGGGTGCGTCTAAGGGACGTGCTGGATAAGGCCGGCGTGAGGCCGGGCGCCGTGCAGGTGCGATTCAAAGGGCTGGAAGAGCCCGTGGTGGATGATGCGCCGCATTTCATGAAATCGCTCGACATCGACCATGCGCGCGATGGCGAGGTGATGATCGCCTACGCAATGAATGGCGAGCAACTGCCGCTGTTGAATGGATTTCCACTGCGACTGGTCGTGCCCGGCTGGTATGCGACCTATTGGGTCAAGATGCTGAACGATATCGAGGTGCTGAATCAACCCGACGTCAATTATTGGACAAAGGTTGCCTACACCATTCCCGACACGCCGCACGCCAGCATCAAGCCGGGCGAAACAGACGTGCGGATGATTCCGATCAATCGGATGGTCCCCAGATCCTTCGTCACAAACATTGCCTCGGGCAGCAAGGTTAGCGCCACTGCGCCAACGACGTTGCGCGGCATTGCATTCGGCGGCGATTGTGGCGTGGCGACAGTGGATTTCTCAATCGACCGAGGCCAAAGCTGGCATCAGGCGCAACTCGAGAAAGACGAAGGCAAATACGGATTTCGGCGGTGGCAGACCCAATTAACGCTGCCAGTTCCCGGTAAATACGACTTGTTGGTCCGATGCACCAACAGCAACGGCGTGGCACAACCCGACGCGCCAAACTGGAATCCGGCCGGTTTCATGCGCAACGTCACCGAATCGATCGAAGTCGTTGCGGTTTGATGGAGTATGTTCGATGTTGCGCTATTTGCTGCCGATCGCCGTTGTTGTGAGTTTCGGGTCAATTCCTCCCGTCGCGCACGGCGCTCCGCCATTCGAACTGAAGCCCGTCAAGGTCGACCTACCAGACAACAATAGCATGTTTCCAGCCGGCCAGGGTTCGGACGCGATCAACAACAACTGCCTTGCCTGTCACTCGGCTGACATGGTGTTGAACCAGCCCGCGATGTCGAAGCAGTCCTGGGCAGCGGAGGTGAGCAAGATGATCAACAACTATAAGGCTCCGGTAGCCCCGGAAGATGTCGGACCGATCGTCGAGTATTTGGCCGCCCTCAAGGGCGCGAAATAGACGCTGGTCCTTGGTTAATCAAAAGATCGAATGCTTGTGGTTTGCGTACCGGTTTTTGGGGGGCACAAACCTCGGTATGATTTCACAATCCTGCCTGGCGGGCCACTTTTGTGTTGAGGCAGCGCCAAAGCAAGCACCTTGCCACCGTGTCAGGAAGGCCCATCTTGTCAACTCTTTCGGTGATTTCAGTCATTGACGACGATGCATCCGTCCGTACCGCGACCAATAATCTTCTCAGCTCGCATGGATACCTGGTCCATACATTCGCGTCGGCCGAGGAGTTTTTGCAGTCGGCCCGTCTAAGCGACTCGTCATGTGTCATCGCGGATGTGCAGATGCCCGCCATGAGCGGCTTGGATCTTCTGAGCCATATGCGCGCCCAGGGGTACGTCGCGCCGTTTATCTTTATCACGGCTTTTCCCGAAGACAGCGTCCGCGCCCGCGCCCTGAAGGCCGGAGCTATTTGCTTCCTGGCCAAGCCCTTCGCCGGACCCGCCTTGATCAACTGCGTCGAAGCTGCCGTTAATCGACATCCCGGCAGAACCAGCAAGTAGGACGGTCTCGGCGACCACGAACGTGATGCCGTCCTAAGGCGTCGCTGACATGGGTGGGCTCGACGGCCAACACTCGGCCTCGATGCGCAACAGGCAGCCCGTATTACGTTGCGTAGTGAAAACCGACCTGTTGCAACTCGGGCAGCGTGCCAGCGGCCCCTGGAATTAGAACGGCGCCGTCCGCCAGATGGTTGGTCAGTTCCGCGGCAAGCGCGGCATGAGAGAGCTTATCAGGGTTGATGCCGAATTTGATGAGGGCCGCTGCGTGTTCCCAGATTGCATTGTGGCAGGACATGAAAACAACGCCGCGCCGCATCAGTGCAGGGATCGAATTATCGTCACTGGAGAAGGGCCCCGCCGGGTCCTCATAGTTGGCGGAATCGGCGGCCGCCGACTTCCGATCGATGATCGGTGTATTGGTCTTGAACTCGTCGCCGGCCAGGCTCGTGAGCCGGTACTTGTCCCAAATGGCCTGATCGTAGAGCGCAAGCTGCGCCGTACCGTGGGTCACCGAAACGGCGAGAAAATCCGGATGTTTGAACGACCAGATCTGCGAATTGAGCGCGTTGCGCATCAGGTTCAGCCAGGGCCCTCCGATGTCGGTGTTGTCCCACGCCTGCCTTGGCGCAGGCCGATAGGAGAGCACCTCCGTCAATGCTTCGTAATCCCATTGCTCCTGATGGTCTAGGATCATCGGCACGGTTTTGAAATCGCGACGGCGCGGCGCTTGCGCCAGGCGTTTCTTCAATGCGTCAAGGTGGGTGGCACCGGAAGGTATCAACGCGGATTCGACGGTCGCTGTTCCGGACTGAGCCCGGGCCGATGCAAGGCCGATCGCGCTTGTGGCCAGACTCAAAGCCAATGTTCTCAATACACCCCTTCTTCCGGCGACGACATTCACGGCCGCTATCTCCTGCTTGTAGCTATCAGGCAGATAGGCAGCGGGGTTGTTCGACACCATTAAATCTTTTGAGCGAGATCAGTGCGCGAACGTCCGCACCAAAGTGCTTTCTCAAACAGAAGTTACTGGCGCAACTGCAACTGGGTTCCGATGTACCTCACATCATCCTACAAGGAGGCCAAGATGAAACTAGCATTGATTGGCGCCGCCGCCGTTGCTGCGGCAGCTTTCGCAACTCCTGCTCTCGCGCAGGCAATTATCGAAGACCCCGGCTATTGCGCGCAGTTCTACCCCGACGCAAACTGCCAGAATCTGGGAGCGGGCAATCCGTACGATGATGGCGGCAACTACCGCAACTGGCAGAACGGGTACGCCATTATGTCGCATCAAGCGGCCGAACCCGATGCATACCGCTATCATGGCGGACCCAAATCAAACGATTGACAACACAGCCTCGCCCCTTCGAGAGAGCGTCCGAACGCGAACGCAGAGGTGGGGATTTCGCCCACCTGTGACGGCATGGCGGCACAGGAAGCCCCAACTCTGCCTGACAACAGGTTAGTTTGTCCGCCTGGCTATCGCATGCGTTATAGGTGGCGCTGGTTCCCCTTCTGAGTCTAGTCGTCTCGATGACGCCGATATTCGGTCGGCGTAAGTCCTGTGAACCGGCGAAATGCCCTGGTGAATGAACTCGTCTCGCGGAAGCCGATCTGGATGCCGATCTGCGTCACCGAGAGCGATCGCCTCTGCAACAGGCTCCTGGCGCGATCCATCCTCCGGGCCATATGGTAGCGATGCGGAGGCATGCTGAAGGATTGCGTGAAGGCGCGCGCGAAGTGATAGAGACTCAGATCGGCAAGCGCTGCCAGAGCGGCCAATGAAATCTCCTCCGCGAGATGCTCTTCGATGAATTCCACCACGCGTTTCTGCTGCCACACCGGCAAGCCGCCACGCAGTGGCTTGGCCGCAGCGGATGTCGCTCGTTCCAATCGCACGATTTCGTGCATCAGTACGAGGCTCAGGGCCTCCGCATATTCGCGGCTCCATGGGTCGGAATTCCCGACCTCGGCCTTGAGTTTAAGCGCCGTGTCCCAGACCGCTTGATCGAAGAAGAACAGGCGTGGGCTGATCGCAGGGCAGGTGATGCCGGATCTTGGATCAAACAACTGATCCTGCGAATCGATATAGAAATAGGTGACGCGCGTCAGCACCCGCGGCGTCTGCCACCCGTAGAACCGATGCCCGGCCGGCACCAGGCTGAGCTTCCAATTGAATTCGCGCAGGGTCGATTTTGGCAAGCCCTCGATGAGCGTCTCGCCGTCATCTCGTTCCGCGCGTTCGTAAGCGATCAGCAAATGTCTTCGCGCCCGAAAGCCGTATTCGAAAGTCTCGCGCCGGGTAATTCTCACGTTGTCCGCCTGTATTGCGCCCCAAGTCGTTAATCGGCGGCGGGCGATATCAGGCGGCGAAATGTCGACGATCGGTGGGGGTGAGGCACGAAAATCGGAGCGACTAATGCCGACGTCACTCATTCGTTCTCCCGACACTCGCATCCTTGCGCCTTCATGAGAATTGAAGTCAGGGCCTAGACTATGCGGATGGATTGTTGGGACCATTAAATTTGGGTTCAGATAGCTAAATTCGATTTTATTCGCGGCAACAGGCGCGAGCCTCCGGACGGAACATGCACCTTGACGAGTGCCTGGTTGGGCCATCTTCAGGAATCCAAGCAAGAAGGCGTAAGGCGCGGCAAGCTGAGACAAGCGCCGGCCCCGTTCGTCACCAGTTGTTGGCGTGTGTCCGTCGCAAGCCGCGGATCAGACGATGCGGCCGGACCCGGTTAGGAACCTCTATGTCCAAGCACGAACCTTGCTCTCCTTTCGCTCCTGGGGGCACATCCGAAAGTCCCTCCCGCGAGCACTCCGGCGTCTCGAGATCGACCGCTGCCTGCGGGTCGGCGCTGGGAGAAATCGGCTTTGTCGGCCTTGGTCACATGGGAAGGCCGATGGCCGCAAACCTCGCGGCCGCCGGACGACGGGTGATTGCATATGTCCGCCGCTCGGATCAACTCGGTGAACTCGAGGCGCTCGGTCTCAGCCCGACGACGGATATCGGCGACTTGCTCGACTGTGACGTTGTCATCAGCATGTTGCCGGACGACGATGCCGTAAGCGAAGTCGTATTCGGTCGCCGCGACGACGATCTGGATGGTCTGGCCGCGGGTTTAATGCCCGGCGCGATCCACCTGTCGATGAGCACAATTAGCACGGCGGCCGCGTCGGTCCTGGCGAGCGAGCATGCGCGGCACGGGCAGGGTTACGTCGCTGCGCCGGTGTTCGGGAATCCGGATGCCGCCAAGGCGCGCCAGCTGTTCATCGTTGCCGCTGGCGCCCCGGCCGATATCGAGCGTTGCCGGCCGGTCCTCGACAGCCTCGGACAACGGACTTTTACAGTCGGTTCCGACCCAGGAGACGCAAACCTCTTCAAGCTGCTCGGCAATATGATGAGCGCAACGGCACTGGAGATGCTCGGAGAAGTCGTCGCCGTCGTCCGCAAGCGCGGGCTGGATCCGCAGCCGTTCATCGACATTATGACGAGCGCGATGTTCGGTGGGCGCGCGCACAGGATTTATGGCGACAAGATTGCCAAGCAGGTCTACACGCCCGGATTCGTCTTGCCCCTCGTGCTGAAGGATGTGCGCTTGGCGCTCGCGGAGGCAGAGAAGGCCGGCGCTCCGATGCCATCGGTGGGAGTCGTTCGGGACCGGCTGATCTCGGGTATCGCGCGTGGTTACGGCGACCTTGACTGGACCGCCCTCGGGCTTATCGCCGCCGAGGAGGCGGGGCTCTACGCCGTGCCCTCGGTCACTGCCGGTTGAGGTTGGACTTGTCCGCCACCCACAGCCCCAAGGCGCACGCACTCAAGGAAAGAACAGGATCATGGCTCGTCAAGCAGAAGCTCTCAAAATGAACATGGAACGCACCGACATTCAGGGCACGTCGCTCAAGGTGTCGCCTGTCGCTATTGGGACTTGGGCCATCGGCGGGTGGATGTGGGGTGGAACCGACGAAGCTGAATCGATCGCTACCATCCAGGCCGCGTTCGAGCATGGCATCAACATTGTCGACACGGCCCCGGTCTATGGATTCGGCCACTCGGAAGAGATCGTTGGCAGGGCGATCGCCGAAAGCGGGCTGCGCTCGAGCGTGATTATCGCCACCAAGGTCGGACTTCAATGGGAGGGTGGGAGGGTATCTCGCAACGCCAGTCGTGCTCGCATCATGCGGGAGGTCGAAGATTCGTTGCGTCGGCTTCGGACCGATTACATTGACATCTATCAGGTTCATTGGCCCGACCCGCTCATTACGATCGAAGAAACCGCTGATGCAATGCACATGCTGTTCGCGCAAGGGAAAATCCGCGCCATCGGCGTGAGCAATTTTTCGGTCGGCCAGATGGAACGGTTTCGCCGCATTGCGCCGCTGCATGTACTGCAGCCGCCGTACAATTTGTTTGAACGCGGAATCGAGGCCGACCTTCTGCCCTACTGCCAGAAACATGGAATTGCGATGCTGGGATATGGGGCGTTGTGCCGCGGCCTTTTGTCCGGACGGATGCAGGCGAACACGGTTTTCGAGGGCGACGATCTGAGGCGCTCCGACCCGAAGTTCCTAAAACCTCGGTACGCACAATACTTGGCCGCCGTGGGCAAGCTCGACCGCCTCGCGCAACGGTTCGGCAAGCGCGTTATCCACCTGGCGGTCCGCTGGATGCTGGACCAAGGCATCACGACAGCATTGTGGGGGGCGCGTCGTCCCGATCAGTTGCAGCCGGTCGACGAGGTGACTGGCTGGTCGCTCGATCCTTCTGCCAAGGCCGAGATCGATCGGATCCTGCGCGAGACCATCGCCGATCCGGTCGGCCCTGAATTCATGGCGCCGCCCGCACGAAACGTCGCAGCGTGACGCAAAGCGACGCCAAGCAATTGCTGCTCGATGATTCTCTTGATCCGCTCGTCGAAATGCCGGGTTGCCCCACGGTCTGGTTTGAGTTTGAAACCTAACGGCGAATTTAATGGTCCGCGGTTGTCCCGTTGTTACCTTCACATAATGGCCCTCGTCTCCACGATCGACTTTAGGAGCCAGGGTCATCCGGTTATTGCGATGGGGCCAGGAGAATTTCAATGGATATGACGGCGCTTTTCCTGTCGCGAATCCAGTCCGCCTTCACCATCACGTTCCATATCATCTTTCCATCCTTCACGATCGGCCTTGCAGCCTGGCTGACCGTTCTGGAAACGCTTCATCTTAGAACCGGTCGCCACGTTCTACATTTATCGGCTTATCCGCACAGGTCCCCGTGGCAAGCTGTTCGAGACACCACATCTCGCAGTTCCGAACCGGCCGATGTCGCTGGCCGATGAAGAACAAATTCAGGAACCAAGCTACGTCATCGCTGGAGAATAGCCATGTTCATGCTCTGGCTCTCGCTTTTTGCCGCTAGCATTCTGCTCTACGTCATCGCAGGAAGATAACCATGGTCATGTTCTGGGTCTCGCTTTTGGCCATCAGCATTCTGCTTTACGTGCTGCTTGACGGTGTCGATCTCGGCGTCGGCTTGCTGTTCGGATTGGCGACCGGCGAATCCAGGCGTGGCGCGATGCTGAGCGCCGTCGCGCCGATCTGGGACGGCAACGAGACCTGGCTGGTGGTCGCCGCGGTTATCCTGTGGGGAGCGTTTCCTCTCGTCTATGCGACGTTGCTGTCGGCCTTCTATCTTCCTCTCATCGTTATGCTGCTGGGCCTGATCTTGCGCCGCGTAGCATTCGAGTTTCGTTATAAGACTCAACGGCTGCGCTGGGTCTGGGATGTGAGCTTTGCCGGCGGGTCCCTGATCGCGAGTTTCATACAGGGGATGATGGTTGGTGCCCTGGTGGAAGGGCTGCCGTTCACGAACGGCGAATATTCCGGTGGTGACGTCGGCTGACTCACGCCCTTCGCGGTCCTTTGCGGTTTCGGCCTGTGCCTCGGCTATGCGCTTCTCGGCGCCTGCTGGCTGGTCAGAAAATGCGACGCCGAGGTCCGCGACATCGCTCGCCGCCAGATCCCTGTACTCGCGGTCGGCGTGCTGGCGTTCCTCGTGCTTGTCTTTGCTTACGCGCTCACCGAACACCTTCCGATCCTGCATCGTTGGATCGATCGGCCGTATCTGTTCGTATTCCCCGCGGTTGGAGCGGCCGCCGCAACAGTTCTTGCGCTCAGCATCCTGAACCACAATGACTACAGGCCGTTCTATATGGTCGCACTGATCTTTCTATCGGCGTTTGGCACCCTGGCGCTGTCCTTCTGGCCATACATGATCCCCTTCGTCATCACCGTCGACGGAGCCGCCGCGCCGCAGTCCAGCCTCCGGATCATGTTCTGGGGCGGCGCTGCCGTCTTCCCGCTGATGCTGCTCTACACGGTCATCAGCTACGGCGTCTTCCGAGGAAAAGTCCGGGCGACAGCCGGTTACGGACACCATTGAGTGGGACGGCAGGGAAATTATGCTCGGCAACAAGCCCGTGAACGGGTCCAACGGACTCCCCCGTCACGCCTTCCGGCGGCTACGGTCGTCAGTGTGAGCTGGTTCTGATCAGGGCGATGTCGGGCACTGCAACGTTGGGGCTCAAGCCGCGCTTGTGCTGAGTTGCTTCACGCCGAAGCGCTTCTCGAACTCCACCATGTTGACGATGCCGCGGCGATGGGTGCCGTCGCCGATCTTGCGGTCACCGTCCCAGGCCTCGACCTCGAACACGACGCTCTTGCGGTCGATCTCGAGGACTCGAGCAACGGCACGGACCGTGCGGCCGACCGGCGTTGCGGCGAGATGGCGGACTTTCACGTCCATGCCGACGCTTACAAAGCCGTCTGGAAGATGGCGAGCAATCGCGGAACCTGACGCCATTTCCATATGCAGGATCATGATAGGCGTGGCGTAGACCCGCGGCATATCAGCCACGAAATGAGCGACCGTCATCACCGATGTGACGGTCACGGTCATCTCGGCGGCCATACCGACCCTGACGTTACTGAGCGCAAGCATATGTTCCTCGTCCGCGATTCGTGTGGACTGACGGCCTTTCCGGCACCAGAAGTGACTGCGGTGCCGGAGATCCTGTTTTGCCGTTGCGATTTATGATTTAGGCATCACGCCCGGGGCGTTCTCCGGCCATTTCGCGATCGTCGCTTCGTCGACATTCAGATGCTGGGCAACCAGCGCCGGCGGCGTATGCGTCAGCCAGTTCGACAGGGAAACCTCTTCATAACGCGAGGCCCTGAAGACCGCGACAAAGACCATGTCCGTGTCGCCGACATTCTCGACGTAATGCCCCAGGTTCTTCTTGACGTAGCCGATGTCTCCGGGATTGAAATCCATCGTCATCGCATTCGGTCCGGTATTGAACACGGTCATGCGTGCTTTGCCCTTGATATAATACTGCCATTCGTCGGCGTTCGGATGCCAGTGCATCTCGCGGACGCCACCCGGACGAACCGTCACCAGCGCGGCGGCAATCCTCGTCGAGACCATGAAGTTGTTGCTGTCGGCAATCCGCACGTCGCCGGCCTCGGATTGCTTCGTCGGAGCTGACGATCCAAGCCTGAAGATGAAGGGATGGGGCGGAACGCCCCCGGTCTTGCTGACGGCGGCGCGGTCCGATGTCAGATCGCCGGGCAGCGTTCCCTGGAAGATCCAGAGGTTTTGCAGCGGAATGTTGGCGAACGTCTTGGCCGGAACGCCAAAATTCTTGGCAAGCACCTCGGGAGGGGTATGGGCGAACCAGTCGGTCACCAATAGCGTATTGAACTCGCTGGCGTCGCCGTCGTCAAAGCAGATCACAAATTCGCAGCCGTCCGGGCCGAGCCCCTGCAACGAATGCGGCTGGCCTGCGGGGAAATACCACAGATCGCCCTCATTGACGTCCGCGACGTATGGCCGGCCCACGGCGTCGAGAACCGTCACGCGGCAACTGCCGTATGTCATGATCGCCCACTCCGCCGCCTGGTGCCAGTGCAACTCCCTGATACCGCCGGCCGTCAACCGCATGTTGACTCCCGTGATCGTGTCGGAAATCGCAAAATCCTTCTGCGTCACCTCGCGCGCCCAGCCGCCGTTCTGGACCCGCTTTGGCGCATTGTTGAAAGAGGCCCAGTCCATCGGCATGCCGCCGACGTCGGTTGCCGGCGGAAATTGCGCCGAGGGAAACTGGTTGCCGATGGCCTCGCTTTGCGGGCCAGGATCCCTGAGAGTGCCTGGAGCTTTGGCGTTGACAGCGCCTTGCGGCGGCTGGTCCGGGTTACCAAAGGAGGCAGCGCGTGCTGCGCTCGCGGTCATCACAGCACCCGCAGCGGATACCGCCAACACATCCCGTCTCGAAAACATAGTTGTCGCTCCTCTAAAAATTAAACTGCGCGTACATCAAAGATAGTTTCACGATTATCGTGAGCCATTAAATTAGCGTTCAGAATGTCTTGCGGATCGAGCCGACATGAATATGCCGAGCGTCAATTCCGGGGCCGGGTGCTGTTGGTGTTCAGGTCCGACGCGGACGTCCGGGTCGGTACACGGATTTCGACGACGCCGTGGTTGAGAGCCTGATGACATGAATTGCATGCGTCGGTCAGATCAGCATAGGCTTGGGTAAACGCGGTGGCGTCTTTCGATTGGATCGCGCTCCTCAATTCCTTGAACGGCTGCTCCGTCACAGAGGCGATCATGTCCGGAAAGGAGAGGTCGTGTTCGACCGGATGGGCGTGCCCGAGGCGATCGAACGCGCCATGCAGATTTCCAAGCTCGTAGGCTGCAAACTCCCAGTTTCCATCCTGCTCGGCCCGCCAGAGCCGCTCGTGCCGCGGTTGAATCGTCGCGATCATGAGGTCACTGACACTCGGGAGATAATCGTTAGCGTGAGGCGAAGGCGGCGTCGCCTCAGGTCCCGCAGCCAGGCCGCGCGAGGTCGCAAGACCGATCGCGACGGCCGCAGCAATAGCGATCGTGGCAACCACAATCGGGTGGCGCTGACCGCTTGCTGCTTCTTTCCCGGTCATGCACGCACCGGCAGGCCGGAAAGCAGCTTGTCGAGCGTGATTGGATAATTCCGAATCCGGACGCCGCACGCGTTGTAGACCGCGTTGCCGATCGAGGCGCCGGCGCCGCAGATTCCAAGTTCACCGATCCCCTTGCTCTTTAGCGGATTGGACTTGTCGTCCAGTTCGGAAAGAAACATGGCGTCGATGGCCGGAATATCGGCGTGCACCGGTACCAGGTATTCGGCGAGATCCCGATTGACGAAATAGCCGAAGCGGGGATCGAGCGTCATGCCTTCGTGCAGCGCGGCACCGACGCCGAATACCATTCCGCCGATCGCCTGAGACCGCGCCGTCTTGGCGTTTAGCACACGGCCGGCGGTGAATACGCCGAGCATGCGCCGCACTCGTACCTCGCCGGTATCTTCATCGACGCCGACTTCAGCGAAATGAGCGCCGTAGGATTGTTGCGAGAACTCCTGCGCGGTGCGTCCGGGCCTGATTTCCCCATCGGCTTCGATACCACCGCCCGCGATGAGCTTCGTCAGCGGGATGGATTGCTCCTCGAATTCGATGCAGCCGTTGGCAAAGCGAGCGGTCCTGGCGTCCATGCCGGCCAATTGCGCGAGCTTTTCACGCAACACCTGGCAAGCCTCGAACAAAGCCGAGCCCGAGCTGCCTGAGCCGAACGAGCCTCCCGAGCCTGCAGCTTCCGGAAAGTTGGTATCGCCGAGTTCGACCCGGATACGTTCCATTGGCAGTCCGAGCATGTCGGCGGTGATCTGCGCCAGGATGGTATAAGTCCCGGTGCCGATGTCGGTCATCGCCATCCGCACGGTGGCGAGACCATCGGAATCCAGTCGGACCTTGGCCTTGGAAAGCCGAAGCGGGTTGCCGCGGGTCGCCGCGGCCATGCCCATTCCCACCAGCCAGCGCCCGTCGCGGATCTGGCCCGGCTTTGGATTACGCTTGTCCCACCCAAAGCGGCGGGCACCTTCCTGCATGCAGGCAATCAAATGACGGCTCGAAAAAGGGATGTGTTGTTCCGGGTCTTCGCCCGGCTCGTTTCGAATGCGTAATTCGATCGGATCGAGATTGAGCTTTTCGGCGAGTTCGTCCATCGCACATTCGAGTGCCATCAGCCCGACAGATTCGCCCGGGGCACGCATCGAGGACGCGACCGGAATATCCAGCGGCACGAGACGATGTCGTGTCAGCCGATTGGGACCGGCATAGAGCGTACGGGTCTGCAGGGCCGCGCCCTCATAGGTTTGCTCGCTGGGTAAATTGCCGGAGAATACATCGTGGCCGATCGCTAGAATGCGGCCATCGCGATCGGTGCCCAGGCGCAGCCGCTGGATCGTGTCGGAGCGGTGGGTCGTGACGTGAAAGATCTGCTGGCGCGTCAGCGCGACTTTCACCGGCCGCTTGAGTTCCCGCGCGGCGATCGCCGCCAGGACAGCATCGGCATTGACCCAGAGTTTGCCGCCGAAACCGCCGCCGATGAACGGGCTGATCAGGCGTATGTTCTCGACGGGAATTTTCAGGGTTGTCGCGATGACCTGCTGACCCTGATTGAGCATCTGGTTGGCGGTATGCAGGATCAATTTGTCGCCGTCCCACATCGCCAGAGTGGCATGCGGTTCCATCATCGCATGGCTTTGCAATGGGGTGGCATAGGTCACATCGAGCTGCACCGGGGCGCTGGCGAGCGCGCCCGCGAAATCGCCTACCGCGCTGTCGGCGGGCTGACTATCGCTGGGCCGCGGAACGCGTGCCGCACCGAGGTTGGCGCGGAGCGCATATTTTCCGACCGCCCGATCATATTTGATGTCCACGAGATAAGCGGCCGCTCTGGCCTCCTCGAAACTCTCGGCGATCACGAAGGCAACCGGCTGGCCGTAGCGCGTCACCTGCGGCCCCGTGAGCACCGGATGCGCTTCACGGTGATTGCCGGTGCCCTGCGCAGGCGCGTTGCGATGGGTGAGGACCAGCGCGACGCCCGGAGCCTTCTCCGCGGCGCGTGTGTCGATTGATCGGATCGTTCCTTTCCCGATCGAAGCTTCGACCACAAAGCCATAGAGCACGTTGTCCTGTTGCATCTCATAGGCATAACGCGCCCCGCCGGTGACCTTCATTCGGCCGTCGACGCGGTCGAGCGGCTTGCCGACCAGGCCCTGTGCATCGAGTGCATTGCTGCCGACGGGTGAATTCATTTCCATGCGCTCGTCTCCCTCAGGCCCGAGTCAACTCCGTCAGCACGCTGCGCAGCGTGCGCCGCGTCAGCGGCAGCTTGAAATCATTGCCGCCGAATGCGCTTGCACCTTCGAGAACCGCATCTGCCACCGCATTGAAGGTGGTTGTGTTCGCAGAGGCATTGACTAGGGTTTGCTCCGCCGGCGGCGATCGCCAGGGTTTTGGCGCCAGTCCGCCGAATGCGAGACGGGCCGAGCGAATTCGGCCATGCATGCTATCGACGACCGCGGCGACTGAAACCAGCGCAAATGCGTAGGAGGCGCGATCGCGGACCTTGCGGTAGACCTGAATGCCGGGAGGCGGCGGAGGCAGCGTCACCGACGTAATGATTTCGCCTGGCTTCAGTGACGTCTCGATGTCCGGAGTTTTGTCGGGCAGGCGATGAAGTGCCCCGATCGGAATGACCCTGGTGTGGCCCTCGCCATTGACTGTCTCCACCTTGGCATCGAGCGCCCGCATCGCCACCGCCATATCCGAGGGATGCGTCGCAATGCAGTGCTCGCTGGTGCCCAGGATCGCATGAATGCGATTGAACCCGGCAAGCGCCGCACAGCCGGAGCCGGGATTACGCTTGTTGCATGGCTTGGTGACGTCATAGAAATAGTAGCAGCGGGTTCGCTGCAGCAGATTGCCGCCGGTCGTGGCCTTGTTGCGCAACTGCGCGCTTGCGCCAGCCAGCAGGGCGCGGCTCAAGACACCATAACGTTGCCGCACGCGCCAGTCAGCGGCGAGATCGCTGTTCCGAACCAACGTTCCGATGCGCAGGCCGCCATCGGGCGTGTCTTCGATCTTGTCGAGCGGCAGGCGGTTGATGTCGATCAACGTTGAGGGGGTCTCGACCTGCAATTTCATCAGGTCGAGCAGATTGGTGCCGCCGGCAATGATTTTGGCGCCGGGCTTGATGGCAGCAGTGGCCGCCTGCGTGACGGAATCGGCGCGTTGATAGGTGAAAGCCTTCATGTCGGCATTCCCGCGGCTTGTTTGATGGCCGCCACGATGTTGGGATAGGCCGCGCAGCGGCAGATGTTGCCGCTCATCCGCTCTCGAATTTCCGCATCGTTGAGTTCGGCGGGCGGGTGCGTCAGGTCCTCCGTTACATAGCTCGGCATGCCCAACCGGCTTTCGGCCAGCATTCCGACCGCGGAGCATATCTGCCCGGAAGTGCAGTAGCCGCACTGAAAGCCGTCATGTTCGACGAACGCCGCCTGCAGCGGATGCAGATCATCACCCCGTGCAAGCCCCTCGATCGTGGTGATGGAGTGGCCATCGTGCATCGCCGCAAGCGTCAGGCAGGAGTTGATGCGGCGTCCATCGATCAGTACCGTGCAGGCGCCGCATTGGCCGTGATCGCAACCCTTCTTCGAACCGGTCAGCGCGAGGTGTTCGCGCAACGCGTCCAGCAATGTCGTGCGGGGATCCAGCGTCAGCGAATGAGGCTGGCCGTTGATCTGAAGTTCGACCTTCACGGGAGGCGGGAGCGGTTCGTTGTCATCGGCCTCGCCCGCCGCTAAAGCGGCACGTGGTAGCGTGGTCAGGAGCAGCGCAGTGGCTCCGGTCTCGATCACCGTGCGGCGGGTAACTTCAAATGCATTTGGCTCCGCATTAGGTTCGTGCTCGTCCATGATTGCTCCATGTTGACGAAGTCCGTGAAGGCTGCCTGCAGGAAGGCATCAGGCTTACGGCCGGATGTCGTCCTGCCGCTTGCAGGGACACCGCGGCTTACGGCCAGGTATCGTCCGGAAGATTGACCACGATCGGCGTCGCGGTGCTGCGCACGACTACCCATCGAAACGGCTGCTGTTTCGAAGGATTGATTTCCATGTGCGGCAGGAAGGCGGGGACATGAATGAAATCGCCGGCCTTTGCGCGCGCGACCGATTCGCCTCGTTCGCCCCAGCGGATTTCGCAGATGCCGGAGAGGACGTAAGCAATCGTATCCTGTTCCCCGTGATGATGAATTCCCGTCCGCGATCCCGGCGCTACCTCGAACAAACCGCCCCAGATGGCCGACTTGATGCCGAGCGCCGGTGCGATGGCGGCGCGACGCTCGGAGCCCGGCGTCTGCGCCGTTCCCCGATCGAATTCAGCCGGGCTGACGATGTGGATAGCGGCAGAGGTAGTCATGGCGTCCCGGATCAATTTGAACCTTCAACCAGGAAGTTAAGCAGCAGCCGATGAGAGAGCCACTAAATTGGAGTTTAGTGATCCGCGACGAATTGGGCCGGAATCCTCCGGGAAGGAACTCGCAGCTTCCTTCCCCACCAAGTCATGATGATCGCTCAAACTGATGCAGGTCGCGCGATCACCGAGAGCGCGGAGCAGCGTGCGTCAAGGAATGTTCATTCGGCCGGCGCCGCCTCTGCGATGCCGGGAGATGCCTGCTTCCGCTTGTGTCCGAACAGCCAGGTCTGTAGACGGTCGAGGTAGATATAGACGACCGGCGTCGTGTAGAGGGTGAGGACCTGCGACAGTGCGAGACCGCCGACGATGGCGTAGCCGAGCGGCTGTCGAATTTCCGAACCGACTCCTGTGCCAACCATCATCGGCACGCCACCGAGCAGCGCTGCCATCGTCGTCATCAGGATCGGTCGGAAGCGCATAATGCAGGCCTGGTAGATCGATTCCTCCGCCGTCAAGCCTTCGCTCTGTTCAACCTGCTGGGCGAAGTCGACCAGCATGATGCCGTTCTTCTTGACGATGCCGATAAGCAGTATCAGACCGACGATCGCAATCACGCTCAGATCGACATGAACCGCCATCAGCAGCAGCAGCGCGCCGATGCCGGCCGAGGGCAGGGTGGAGATGATGGTGACCGGGTGGATCAGGCTCTCGTACAGCACGCCGAGAATGATGTAGATGACGAAGAGCGAGGCGAGAATAAGGATCGGTGTGCTCTTCAGCGACGCTCCGAATGCCTGGGCGTTGCCCTGGAAGCTGGTCTGCAGCGAGAGCGGCGGGTGCAAATCCTTTTGAACGGCCTGAATGGCGCTTACGGCCTGGCCGATCGCGGTGCCCGGCGCGAGATTGAAAGAGATCGTAACCGACGGGAACTGGCCTGTGTGGTTGATCAGGAGCGGCGCGACCTTCACCACCGTATCGACCAGCGTGGATAACGGCACCTGCTGCCCGCTCGACGATTTGACATAGATGCCGTTGAGCGCTTCTGGCCCATACTGAAACTTGGGATTGACCTCCAGGATAACATGGTACTGCTGCAGGGTCGTATAAATGGTCGAGACGATGCGCTGGCCGAAGGCATCGCCAAGCGTGTTGTCGATCGTGTAGGGCAAGATGCCGTAGCTCGAGGCGACATCGCGCTTGATCGCGATGTCGAGCATCGGCCCGGCATTGAGTTGATCGGTGGTTACGTCGGTGATGCCGTGAACCGCCTTGATCTTGTCGAGGAATAGCGCCGACCAATGGTTGAGCTCGCCGGGATCGGCGTCGTTCAGGGTGTACTGGAATTGCGTCTTGTTTAGCCGCGCGCCGATGGTGATGTCCTGTGCGGCTTGCATATAAAGCGTTATGCCCTGAATCTTGGCGAGGTTGGTTCGCAGGCGGGCGATCACCTTTTCGATCGGGTCACGCTGATTTGCGGGCTTGAGCTGAATATAGGCGCGGCCGTCGTTGAGCGTGTAGACACCGCCCCCGGCACCCACGGCCGCTCCGACGGTGTCGACGGCCGGATCCCGCATGATGGCATCCTGGAGAGCCTGCTGGCGTTCCAGCATGGCCTGGTAGGATATATCCTGCGCCGCCTCGGACTGCGCGATGATCAATCCGGTGTCTTGCTGGGGAAAGAATCCCTTGGGAATGATCACGTAGAGATATCCGGTCAGCGCGACCGTACCGAACATCACCATCAGCGTGATGAACTTATGCCGTAGCACGATCTTGAGGCCTGCCTCATAGACGTGGAGGAGACCATCGAAGCCTCGCTCGGACATCCGGTAGAGCCATCCGTGCTCCTTGCGCTCCGGCTTGAGCAGATATGCGCACATCATCGGCGTGAGCGTCCGCGAGATTATCAGCGAGAGAACGAGGGCCACACTCACCGTCATCGCGAACTCGCGAAACAGCAATCCGACATAGCCGCTCATCAGGAATAGCGGAATGAACACGGCGATGAGCGAGAACGTGATCGCCATGACGGTGAAGCCGATCTCGCCAGACCCCTTCATCGCCGCATCGTACGGCGAGAGGCCCTCCTCTATGTGTCGTGTGATGTTCTCGATCTCGACGACGGCGTCGTCGACCACGAAGCCGACCGCGATCGACAAGGCCATCAGGGAAAGATTGTCGAGACTGTAGCCCATCTCGTAGAGCACCGCGAAGGTGCCGACCAGCGACAGCGGCACGGTGACGGCCGGGATAATGGTTGCCCAGAAGCTGCGCAGGAATATGAAGATAACCATGATGACGAGAGCAACCGTCAGCAGCAATGTGAACTGCACGTCGGCGACCGATGCGCGGATGGTCTGGGTGCGGTCGGAAATGACGTCTACCTTGACGGCGGCCGGGATCGAGGCCTGGAGTACGGGCATCATCTCCTTGACCCGCTTTACGGTTTCGATGACGTTGGCACCGGGCTGGCGCTGGATCGCCAGAATGATGGCCCGCTTCTTGTTGAACCAGGCGGAGATCAGCTCGTTCTCTCCCGCGCTGACGGCTCGGCCGATATCCTTGATTCGCACCGGCGACCCGTTGCGGTAGGCAATGATCAGGTCGGCGTATTTGTCGGGCTGGAACAGCTGATCGTTGGTGTTGATCGTGTAGGTCTGGCGCGGGCTGTTGAACGTGCCTTTCGGAAGGTCGACATTGGCCTGTCCGAGCACCGTGCGCACGTCTTCGAGGTTGATGCCGCGAGCCGCCAGCGCCTCTGGATCGACCTGTACACGGACGGTCGGCTGCTCCTCGCCTCCTACGCCCACGAGGCCGACGCCGGAGATCTGGGAGATCTTTTGCAGCAGAATATTTTGCGCATAGGCGTCGACGACGGTTAGCGGCAGGCTGTCCGAGGTGACGCCGAGCACCAGAATCGGCGTTTCAGCCGGATTGACCTTACGGATCAGCGGCGGGTACGGCAGGTTCTTCGGCAGATAGGCGTTCGCCGCGTTGATCGCCGACAACGTGTCTGCGACCGCCCCGTCGATGGGGCGATTCAAATCGAACTGCAGCGTGATCTGGGCATAGCCGAGTGCGCTCGACGACGTCATCTGGGTGAGGCCGGGGATCTCACCGAACTGCAGCTCGAGCGGCGATGCCACCGTGGATGCCATGGTCTGCGGGTCGGCGCCCGGCAACTGCGCCGTGACCGTCAGCGTCGGATAGTTGACGTTCGGAAGCGACGCGACCGGCAACAACGGATAGGCGATCAGACCGGCCACCAACAACCCCACCATCAGCAGAGCGGTCGCGATCGGCCGTTCGATGAACGGTGCCGATATGTTCATGGTATGGGTGCCTGCATTGCGTCTTGTGCAGCTTGTTCTTCTGCCGCCTTGCCGTGGAGCAGCGTTACCTGAACGCCCGGCTGCAGCTTGTATTGCCCATCAACCACGACCTGCTCGTTGGCCTTGAGGCCGGAATCGATCAGCGCCTGGCCGCCACTGATCTGTGCGACCTTGACCGGCCGGCTCTCGACCGTGCTGTTGGGATCAACGACGTAGACATAGGCTCCATTCGGGCCCTGTTGCACGGCCGACGCTGCGACGGTCAGGCCATTATGCCTTGTATCGACGAGCAGCCGCGCGTTGACGAGTTGGCCCGGCCAGAGCCGGTTCGACTTGTTGGGAAAATTCGCCTTGAGCTGGATCGAGCCCGTTGTCTGCAGGATCTCGTTGTTGACGAGGCCGAGTTCGCCTTGATCGAGCAGGATCGTATCATCCTGGCTGTAGGCGAGCACCGGGAGCGGCGTCTTGGTTTTCTGCTGTTGCTGCTCGATTTGCGGCAGGCTGGTCTCCGGCAGCGTAAATATCAGCGAAATCGGATGCAGCTGCGTGACGACGACGAGGCCGTTCGTATTCGACGGGCTGATAATGTTTCCGACGTCGATCTGGCGAATGCCGACCACGCCATCGATCGGCGACGTCAGCCGCGTGTAGCTGAGCTGCACCTTCGCGGCGTCAATCAATGCCTGGTCGGCTTTGATAGCCGCGTTCAATTCCCCCACTTGCGCCTGTTGGGTCTCGAGCAATTGTGGAGTGGCCCAGCCCTTGTCTCCCAATGTGGTGTAGCGTTTCAGGTTGGCCTGGGCATTGATGAGCTGGGCCTGATCACGTTCCAGGTTACCGGTGTATTGATCGATCAAGGCCTGATAGGGACGCGGATCGATCTGCGCGAGCAGGTCGCCGGCATGCACGGTTTGGCCTTCGGTGAAGTTGATGCTGATGATTTGTCCCTGGATCTGGGCGCGCACGACGTCGGTGTTATACGCAATTACCGTGCCGACGCCGCTAAGATAGATCGGCACGTCATGCTGGGCGACCACCCCGGCGACAATCGGAACGGCGGGTGGCGGAGCCGGCGCGGCAACGGCCTTCTCCAGGGGCACGATGTGCTTGAAGTACAGAAGGCCCCCGGCGGCAAGCGCCGCCGTCACTAGGGCAACAGGGATAAAGAATTTCTTTTTCATGGCCACTCTCGCTCACAGATGAAAAAATGTTTCACGGGATGGTGCTTGTTGTTGTTGTGGATGAAGCGGTGGGCATCGTTGGCGCCGCTGGCGCCGAAGCCACGCTACCCATTAGCGGCGATACGCCTGTCGTCGGTACCGCCGCTGCGGAACTGACTCCAAGATTGCCAATTTCGTAAGACCCCAACGGAACGCCGGTTCGCGCGCCGCTGCTCGTCGGGGTCGGCGAGGTTGAAGTCGGCGTCGACGATGCGGCAAGGCTGCTTGAGCCCGAGCCGCACATCCCCGTCAATCCGGATGTTTCCAGCATTCCGGAGGATGTCGATATCCCTGACGTCGCCGAGATTGTCGACGACGTCGATACACCCGACGTCGCCGTGGGGCCCGACGTGGCCGTGCCAGGCGTCGTAGTTCCGGTCGCCACGGCCATTCCGCCGCCGTCGTAGGTGGTGGGGGATCCGAAAGTTCCCATTGGCGAAGTCGCAACCGTCGAACATGCCGCGCCGCTGGTTACACTCGGAATGGTAATTGTGCCCGTTAAGCCGTTGGGCACCTGACTGACGGAGGGTGATGCGCCCACCGCCAAGCCGTTCGGGCCGACTAGCGCGCCGGGAGCCATTCCAAGCGAAGAGGTGACGCCGAGCGGAGGCATGACCGTGCCGACCTGGGCAAAAGCCGTGGTGCAGCACAACGGCAAGGCCGTCGCGACGATCAGCAAGGACCTCATGGAAGTGTCTCCGGCATGAGCGCGAGGAATCCGCGGCGAGCGCACGCAGCGCAGCCCGTGATGCAGCGGAAGCGATGAGTTTCCATTTTCATTGTCGCTGACAGATGATAAATTGCCTCAGCGTCCGCGCGCTGATCGACGTGCCGGGTACCCCGGCGGTCCCGGCGCCGGCGAAACTCCCGACCCCGCTCGCGCCGGGCGCCGCGCACGCCGGATTGCTTGCGGTCGTCGCGGGTGAAGTCGTCGGTGAGACAGTGGGCATCGTTGGTACCACCGAACTCGGCCCCACGGTGCCCACGATGGGCAATACGCTTGGCACCGGTACCGGCGGTGTGGAACCGACGCCAAGATTGCCAATCTCGAAAGATCCCAACGGAATTCCGGTTCGAGCGCCGCCGCCTGGCACGGTTGGCGACGTTGAGGTTGGCATGGACGATGAAGCAATGCTGCTTGAGCCGGAGCCGCACATTCCCGACGTTCCCGACGTGTCCAGCGTTCCTGACGATATCGGCATTTCCAACGTCTCCGAGGTTGCCGACGAGGTTGATGTTCCCGAATTTGCGGTGGTGCCCGAATTTGCGGCGGTGGCAGGCGCCGCACTTCCGGATGCCGTTCCGCCGCCGTCGTAGGTCGCAGTCGATCCGTACATTCCCGATGACGATGTTCCCACGGTCGAACATGTCGTGCCGTTGCTTGTGATTGCGCCGCTGGTTGGTATTGCAATTGTACCCGTCACGCCGCCTGTCGGAGCCGGACTGACTCCGGGTGATGTCACTTCGGTGGCGCCCAGCGGGATTCCGGTCGTGCCGACCAATCCATTGGAGCCCATACCGAGCGGAGAGGTGACACCCAGCGAAGGCACAGCCGTGAGCGGATCGAGCGGATCTTCGACCTGGGCGAATGCAGGGTCGGCGCACAACAGGCACCAAGCTGTTAAGAGCGGAAGAAGCGCAGCAATCGCCGACAATTTCATTGGCACTATCCTTTGGAAGCCCGCGTCGCTGCAGCGGGAGCGACCACCCGGAGCGAGTTCTTGTGACATCGGTCAATCCTGGCCCGTTTGGTGTCAGCGTTGGCACGTCGAGGAATGGCAGATCTGCTTGTTATGCTATGCCCGGTTTTAAACGGCTTCGGACAGTCTCACGGTTGAAAGTGGCCGGTCCCTCGCAACTCCTCAAGTAAATACGAGTTTATTCTCTGGCTTCGATCCAGCCGCAGTTGGTCGCGTATCCAGATTGAATGACTCGGAGTCGAATTCAGCGTGCTGAAATCACCGATGTGAAGAATTGGAGCGCGGACCGCTGCCGCTCTCGGAAACCTAAAACATTGTTTAATTGAGCGGACCTTGTTCGCGCCCGATGTCCACAAACGTCTCTGATGCAAAACCTCTATTCCGGGAAGTATCTCCCGGCCAAACATCACCGCGACGATGGAGTGCACAATGAGCGAAGACGATGTCGTAGGCGTTGGCGACTATCAGGGCGCCGCAGCGGGATGGGGCGCTCTGAAAGCGGTCGCGGATGCCGTTCGCGGTCAGATGGATATCGTAAAGGAGACCCGCGGTCTCCTCAGCATGAACCAGCCGCATGGGTTCGATTGCCCAGGCTGCGCCTGGCCCGATCCGAAACATACCTCCTCGTTTGAGTTCTGCGAGAACGGCGCCAAAGCCGTCGCATGGGAAGCGACCGCCAAACGGACGACCCCGGAATTCTTTGCCTCACACACGGTCAATGAGCTCTGGAAATGGTCGGACTTCGATCTGGAGAATGAGGGCCGCCTCACGCATCCGATGGTCTATGACCAGCCGACCGACCGATACCTCCCGATTTCGTGGGACGAGGCGCTGGCAAAGATCGGCGCCGCGCTCCGTGCGTTGCCGCACCCCGATATGGCGGAGTTTTATACGTCCGGCAGGGCGTCCAATGAGGCGGCTTTTCTCTATCAGCTGTTTGCGCGGGAATACGGAACCAACAACTTACCCGATTGCTCGAACATGTGTCACGAGGCGACAAGCATCGGCCTGCCCGAGTCGATAGGTGTCGGCAAGGGAACGGTGACCCTGGAGGATTTCGATCACTGCGACGCACTCTTTTGCATCGGCCATAATCCCGGGACCAATCACCCTCGCATGCTGACGACCCTGCGTGAGGTCTCAAAGCGGGGAGTGCCGATTGTTGTCTTCAACCCACTGCGCGAGCGCGGCCTGGAGCGGTTCACCTCACCGCAGCACCCCATTGAGATGCTGACGCTGAACTCGACGCCGATTGCCTCGACCTACTATCTGGTGAAAGTCGGTGGCGATATCGCGGTGTTGAAGGGAATCATGAAGACCCTGTTGGCGCTCGATGCGAAAAACCTTGCCGATGGCGGTCCAGGTGTTCTCGATCGTGACTTCATCAAGAATCATACCACCGGAATTGACGAACTGCTGGCCGATCTCGAAGCGACCTCGTGGGACGCGATTGAGGAGGCCTCGGGTCTGTCGCGTTCAGATATCGAGTCCGTCGGCAATATTTACGCCAGGGCGGAGCGGGTCATTATCAATTACGGTATGGGCATCACCCAGCATCGGCACGGCACGGGCAATGTACAGCAGATCGCCAACCTGTTGATGCTCCGCGGTAATATCGGACGCAAGGGCACCGGCATTTCTCCGCTGCGCGGTCACTCTAATGTGCAGGGGGACCGCACGGTCGGCGTTACCGAGAGTCCGAATGACGGACTCCTGGACGGAATAGCCCGCGTGTTCGGATTCGACCCGCCACGCAACAAGGGCCACAATGCGATCGAAGCTGTCGAGGCGATCCGGGATGGACGCTCGAAGGCGTTGGTCTGTCTTGGCGGCAATCTTGCAGTTGCCATGTCCGATCCGGAAGTCACGTTCAATGCGATGAGGAACCTCGATCTCGCAGTGCATATTGCCACCAAGCTCAATCGCACCCATTTGCTGCTCGCGAAACAATCCTTCATTCTTCCCTGTCTGGGACGCACCGAGATTGATGCTCAGGCGAGCGGCCGCCAGTCCGTCACTGTCGAAGATTCAATGTCGATGGTCCACGCGTCACGCGGCGGACTGAAGCCGGCGTCCGAGCATCTCAGGTCGGAACCCGAAATCATCGCCGGGATGGCGTTGGCCACATTACCGGAAACCCGGGTCGGATGGGCGGACCTGGTTTCCGATTACGGAAAGATTCGTGATTGCATCGAGGCGGTTTTCCCGGAGTTCGCGAACTTCAATACTCGCATCAAGCAGCCAGGCGGATTTCGGCTGTACGTTGCTGCATCGGAGCGAGAGTGGCTGACACCGACGAAGAGGGCGAATTTCTTCGTTTATCCCGGTCTCGACGAGGATCCGCGTGTCGCAGATCCAGAAGCTCTGACGCTCACGACGATCAGAAGTCACGATCAATACAACACGACGATCTACGGCCTAAATGACCGTTATCGCGGCATTAGCGGGCGCCGCGACGTCGTGTTCGTCAATGAGCGGGACCTCGCCAGCCGCGGCTTGAAGCACGGAGACCTCGTCGATATCAGCGTCGTGTCCGATGTGGGATCGGCACCAGGCGAGCGCGCTATGCGCAACCTGACGGCGGTCGCCTACAATATCGCGCAGGGCTCGATCGCGGCCTATTATCCGGAGGCGAATGTCCTGGTTGCGCTCGATCGTTACGACCCCAAATCCGGAACCCCTTCCTACAAGTCGACGCCGGTTCTGCTCCATGCTTCGTCAAACCATGGGGTGTTGCGCCGATTGTTTCAGACCGCCGATGGATAGAGCCGAAAATGGATGGTGAATTCTGCAAAGCCATCCGCCAGGAAACGCCGGCGAGCGCAGGAATGGAGGCAGGTGGATGATGTCCACGTCGCATGAAGCACTATACGATACGTGGAGTTTATGCGGGCCGATCCACGGCCCGATAATCTAAAGTCTTGAACGCGATCGGCTGATGGGCACTTGGTTTAGGTGCCCAAAGCCTCCTGCATCGCCGCCGGTGCTTGTACGGTGAGGTTCCTGGCCGCTTTTCGTACTTTCTCGAACGCGCGCGCCTCGATTTGCCGGATCCGTTCGCGCGATACGTTGAATTGTACCGCAAGCTCTTCGAGCGTCAGTGGTTGGTCGACCAGATGTCGCGCCTCGAAGATGCGACGTTCGCGGTCGTCCAGTACCTCGATCGCGGCGACCAGTGCCTTATGCTGACGTTCTTTTTCGTCCTGTTCGACGACGATGGCTTCCGGCGTGGGGGACTGATCAACGAGATAGTCCTGCCATTCGCCGGTTTCACCGTCCTCATGAAGCGGCGCATTGATCGACTTGTCGCCGCCAAGGCGTCGATTCATGTCGACGACATCGCGCTCAGCGACATCGAGGCTCGTTGCAATCAGAGAGACCTGATCGGGGTGCAGGTCGCCACTTTCGAATGCGGCGATTTTGCCTTTTGCCGAGCGCAGTTTGAAAAATAGCTTCTTCTGGCTCATGGTCGTGCCGATTTTCACAAGTGACCACGAACGCAGGATATAATCCTGGATGGAAGCCCTGATCCACCAGATCGCATAGGTGGAGAAGCGAAAGCCCTTTTCCGGTTCAAAGCGATTGACTGCCTGCATCAGGCCGACGTTGCCTTCGGAGATGATTTCCGAAACGGGAAGGCCGTAGCCGCGGTAGCCCATGGCGACTTTGGCGGCGAGACGCAGATGACTTGTGACAAGCTTATTCGCGGCATCACGGTCGCCGTGCTCGCGCCAGCGTTTGGCGAGCCTGTACTCCTGGTCTCTTTCGAGCATCTCGAAGCGCCGGATGTCGTAGAGATAACCTTTGCCGCGTCCATTTCCGGCAAACGCTGGTGCGTGCCGTGTTCGAGTTGCGAGGCCCGCGAATTGTCCCTCAATGCCCATTTCAGTCACTCCGCCGTGAAAGTTAGCTTCCGCCATCTGAAATTTGAGCGGATCACCGAATGATAGGCAAAGCGCGCGGGGGAGCCATTAAAATGAGATTTAGGACATTAAATTCGAATTCACACGCGGCTCGTTGTATGCGGCGGCCTGGTGCTTCTCGTTCGCTATTAAATAGCTACGTTGACATCATCAACGACAATGCCTGTGAAGCCGATCGAACCTCGTGCCGCCGAGCTCGCCGCTTCGGCGGCATCCCGCTCGAATGGCGAAGGTTCGAGACTGCTATTCTTGCAAGTTGGGCCCACCAGGTGAACTTGGCGATCTGCTGATCGCCAATTCTCCAGGTGAGCCCGTTAAGGCAGCGAAAGTCGCGCGCTCGCGACTTCCGGATCGTCCGACCACTCAGTAGGTGCAGGTATACGGCCAGGTGCTCGACGTGTAATTCGGGTTATACGGGCAATCGAGGCCGTAGTTGTAGTAGCCGCCGACGAAATGACGCCGTCCAGCGCCAAAGTGATCGTGGTCCATGTGGGCCATGTGATCGGCGCCAAGGCCACCGACGTGGCCTCCGCCAAGACCTCCGATGTGACCACCGCCAAATCCACCCATGTGACCTCCACCAAAACCGCCCATGTGGCCTCCGCCAAAGCCACCCATGTGGCCTCCGCCGCCGCCCCCGCCGCCACGAGCCTGTGCACCCGTGGCAACAAGGCTGCCGGCAAGCAGTGCGCTTGCCAAAATCATCATCGCTCGTCCTCGCATAACATTCTCCATTTCGATGGGCGGACTTTCCGCCACAGGGCGTTGTCAGACGTTGGTGCGGTTCAGCAAAGTAAACGCCAACGTCGCGATGGACTGGATATGGGAATTGTTATTCTTCCCCCCTACTAAATTCTCTTTCAATCAACCAATGAATGCCCGCCTCACGAGAGCCAGGCAGGCGCGCCCGCGTATCGATCGAGTCTTGCTGCAGGCAGGCCGAGATTTCAGCCCTCGCAAAAAAAAGACGGCGCGCACCCGCCTTGTTGAGGGGGCATGAAGCGCGGCGCGCGCCGTCCAGTCGACAGCCGCATGATATCGCCTCGGGGGACAGGCGTGGCTGTTCTGAACGTGATCTACGCTTGCAGCGCTCATCGCGCCATTAAACAATGTTTCAGAATCGATCCGCGTTGGTTCTGGTGACAGGTCCTGGAACTGACCGTCGTTCTCCCTCTCGCTGTTAAATGAATGCCAGAAAGCTAAACCCGTTTTTAGTTGAGAAGGCTGCGTCAGGCAGCGACTGTACTACTTGGCGGGCTCTTGCTTCCCGGCGCGGCACGCCCTGAATGGAGCAACGCATGATGGAACCTGCCCGAGTCGTTCCTCGCCGGATTTGGCGAGATGGCAGTCCGAGCGCCGGCAGCCGTTCGGTTCCGGAAGAGACCGCGGTGGCGCTGACATATAATGGCGGGACCTATGCCGTCATGATGACGACGCCGCAGGATTTGGAGGATTTTGCGGTCGGCTTCAGCCTCAGCGAAGGCGTCATCAGCGCTTCCAAGGATGTCGATTCGCTAAACATCATGTCTCTCGATGATGGTATCGAACTGCGGATGTGGCTCAGCAAACCGAGGGCCGATCGCCTGCAGGAACGACGGCGGCACATCGCGGGACCGACAGGGTGCGGATTGTGCGGCATAGAATCAATCGCGGAAGCAATGCGTCCCGCGGCTGTTGTCGGGCGCGGCCCGCAATTTTCGCCCGAACAGGTCATGGCGGCCATGCAGGGCCTGTCATCGCGTCAAAAGCTCAACATCGAGACGCGCGCAGTACATGCAGCTGCGTTCTGGAATGCCACGAGTGGTATTGTTGCGTTGCGCGAGGACGTTGGCCGCCATAATGCGCTCGACAAGCTGTCGGGTGCACTGGCGCGTGCGTCAATTGTAGCGAGCGAGGGGATCATTCTTCTCACCAGCCGGGTGTCAGTGGAGATGGTGCAGAAGAGCGCTGCGATCGGTGCGCCCGTGATGGTGTCGGTGTCGGCGCCAACCGCGCTGGCCGTTCGCATGGCGGATGCAGCGGGTATCACACTCGCCGCCATCGCACGCGCGGACGGATTCGAAGTGTTTACGCATCCCGGCCGGATTTCAGATGAGCCGTTGCGGTAATGAGCGATAGTGACCTCTGTATGGCCGCGGATAGCGTGCTCCAGCGCTATCTCTCGGAGAGAAGGCGATCCGTCGAACGGCTGGATCATCGATCATATGAG
This sequence comes from Bradyrhizobium sp. AZCC 2289, assembly GCF_036924615.1. NCBI lineage: Bacteria > Pseudomonadati > Pseudomonadota > Alphaproteobacteria > Hyphomicrobiales > Nitrobacteraceae > Bradyrhizobium > Bradyrhizobium sp. AZCC 2289. Next base: position 5,414,346 of record NZ_JAZHRY010000001.1, read on the forward strand.
CGGTTGCGTGTTGAAACCATAATGCCCACTGTTCCAGGGAGTCCAAGATGCGAAAGCTCGTCGTTGCGACCATGGTATTCATTCTAGCCGGGATCTCTGCCGGTTATGCACGCGGCGGCATGCACGGCTCCGGGATGCACGGCTTGATGGCCCCTGCGAATCCAGCCGTGCCACCGTCACTGACACCGGATCCTCGTCTCATCGGGACCGCGCCTCTTCCGCCCCATCACCAGCCAACATCGGCCGACGTTTCCTCGCTTCCGAGTGCGATGCTCAAACTTGACCCTGAAGACGCTGCCGTGGATCGGGCGATCGGAAACATCTGTCGAGGTTGTTGAGTGCAAGTGATCCCCATCGCCGGCCGATTGGAATGAAAAATCTGCGAGCGAGGAATGACGCGATAGTGAACTCATTTATTCGGCGAGGGCATCGTCCGACACTATCTCTATCCGGATGGAGGCGCGCCGCCGTTGCAGTTGTTCGTGCCGGGGCGCTAGTGCCTTCGGAGACCATATACGGGAGACTACAATGCGAAAGACGGTTCTATCCATTCTTGCCACCTTGCTGATTGTCGGGTCGACAATCCAGATAGCCGCAGCCGCCGGGCGTTACACCCACAAATCGGATCGCGCGCGGGCGGCTGCAAGCCAGCAGTTCCGCAACGCCAATGACTCCATGGCTTCGCCATCCGAGCAGCAGCAGGACTGGTCCGACTACAGTGAGGGACATGTGATCTCGGCGCCCGCCGGTCAGTGATGCCGATCCCGTCAAACACGAAAAGCCCCGACCAGGTCGGGGCTTTTTGTGACGTGACAACGCTACGAGAGTATTGTCCCTTGCGGTCGTACGGACATCACCGGGATTTTGGCCCGCCCTGATAACGCCAAGTGGATGCATTGTCATTTGCATTCGTTGCCGGTTGCAAACCTGACACGGATCCGTCGTCTGCGAGCGCAGAATTTGGATTGCCAAGTAAGCTGCCAGACAGGTCCTGTGCACCCTGCATGGCTTCGTTCGGCCAATAGCTTTTGTCGGTGATTGTTGACCCCGCGTGGGCTGCGGTGGATATCGCCATCAGCCTCAGCAAGAGCGAAATTGTAAAAAACCGTTTTGATAGCATTGTCGGGCTCCATTTCTGTCCTGTTCGAGTTTTCACTGGTCAGGAAATAGATCTGTGTTAGGTTGGCCGCAACACGGCTCATCCGACGATTTTGGCCAAAGGCCCGGCTAATTTGGCCGTGAACGACTGCTGTAGCGAGAGGTGCCCTTTCCTGGGAAGGGCGGAGGAAAAACGGCAAAATGGTTGCCAGGCCCGCGCAGAAACCCGTTGCCATCATCGTACCGCCGAACGCGCAATCTCTTGACGTGTCGGGGCCGCTGGATGCCTTTCTGGAAGCCAATCGCCAAGCATCCGGCGGACCTCTCTACGAGGTCCGGTTGGTAGCGACCGGCGCGCGCCGAACAATCAAGGTAGGAGGCATGTCGCTCGTCGCGGATAGTTCGATCTTTGACGACGTCAGGTCAATCGACACGATGCTCGTGGCCGGAACGCCCGACTACGCCATCGCCTACAATAGCGGAGATATCCACGCCTGGCTGCGACGCCGTGCTCCGAAGACGCGGAGATATGGCTCGGTATGCACCGGTGCATTCTTTCTCGGTGCGTCAGGTCTCCTCGACGGAATGAGCGCGACGACGCATTGGCAACATGCCGCCGAACTTGCCGAACGTTTTCCGGCCGCCAAGGTCGTGCCCGACCAGATCTATGTTCAGGATGGCGCGCTCTACACTTCGGCCGGAGTGACCGCCGGCATCGATCTCGCATTGAAGCTGATCGAGGACGATCACGGGCGCGATCTTGCATTGACGGTCGCGCGTCGGCTGGTGGTCTTTTTAAAGCGTCCCGGCGGCCAATCGCAGTTCAGCGCGCATCTGGCCGCGCAGATGGCCGACGAGGGAAAGATTCGATCCCTGCAGCATTGGATTCTCGATCATCTCTCGCTCGATCTGAGCCTGGTTTCGCTGGCAAGTCGGGTCGCGATGAGCGTACGCAATTTTACGCGCGTGTTTCAGGACGAAACCGGCACCACGCCCGCGGACTTCGTCGAAATGGCGCGGGTTGATGCGGCGAGGCGACTGCTCGAGGAGAGCGAAACCCCATTGCAGCGCGTGGCGTCGCGCTGTGGCTTTAGCAGCCCGGATACGATGCGCCGTGCCTTCCTGCGAAGAATCGAAACCGGGCCTAGCGACTATCGGGAGCGATTTCGACGGTGACGTCCGCGACGGCCGTCGAAGTCTGTCGAGAAGAAGGGTATCTGCCGGGCGAGATCAGCGAGCGTCCCCGCATGGCGCTTTCGTTGCGCCATGCGGGGTAGCTGCCCGATCAACTGGCTGGGTACGCGGGACCTGCCCATCGACGACACGGATGATACAGCGCCTGCTAAGTTGCCGGCTTTGGTGAAGAACCCGGTTGAAGCGACGACACCCGCCATACGGTGTTTCCGACATCGTCGGCGATGAGCAGTCCGCCGGTCCGGTCGACTGCCAAACCGACCGGCCTTCCGTGCGCGTGATTGTTCGCATCGAGGAAGCCGGTGACGACATCCTGTGGCGGGCCGCTGGGTCGTCCACCGCTGAAGGGCACGAAGACCACTTTGTAGCCGTTCAGAGGCGTTCGATTCCAGCTTCCGTGTTCGCCGACGAACGCACCGCCGCGGTAGTTTGCCGGAAGATCGTTGCCTGTGTACATGGCGACACCCAATGGCGCCACGTGGGAGCTTAACGCGTAGTCCGGCTTGATCGCTCTGGCCACCAGATCGGGCCGCTGCGGTACGATGCGGGGGTCCAGGTGCTGGCCGTAATAGCTATAGGGCCAGCCATAGAAACCTCCGTCCTGCACCGAGGTCAGATAATCCGGAACCAGGTCGGGCCCGATCTCGTCGCGTTCGTTGGCGATGGCCCAGAGCTTGCCGGTCTCAGGTTCCCACTGCAGCCCGGTGGGATTACGGACTCCGCTGGCGAAGATACGATGCGCGCCCGACGCACGGTCGACCTCCCAGATTGCAGCTCGTTCGTATTCGGCCCCGATTCCGTTTTCGCCAATGTTGCTGTTCGAGCCGACGCCGACATAGAGCTTGGAGCCGTCTGGACTGGCCAACAGAGCCTTCGTCCAGTGATGATCGATGGGCCCGCCGGGAAGATCCGTGAGCTTGGTGCCCGCGGCCGTGATGGTGGTTTGTCCGTCCTGATACGGATAGCGGACGATCGCATCGGTGTTGGCGACGTAAAGATCGTGACCAACCAGGGCGACGCCAAATGGCGAGTTGAGGTGGTCCAGAAACACGGTTCGCACTTCGTAACGGCCGTCACCATTCGTATCGCGCAACAGCGTGATGCGATTGGCATCCTTCGCCTTGGCGCCGGCAAACGACTGTACCCAGCCGGTGATGATGTCCTTTGGCCGGTAAACCGGCGCTTTCGGACCATTGCTCTCAACCACCAGCACGTCTCCATTAGGGAGCACGTAGAGGGACCGGGGGTGCTGAAGGCCGGTCGCCAATGCATGGACCTGCAATCCCTGCGGCACCGTGGGAGCTTCATCCTTTCCCCATCCGACCACCTTTGCGATCCGCATCGGCGGCATCAGGTACTGCTGCAACTTGGGCAGAACGGGGTTGGCGCCGATCTGCACTTTCGGATCGCCGGCATGATCGTCACAGCCGGCGAGTCCCAGGCCGGCGACAGCGACAAGGATAGCGGCAAGACGCGGTAGCTTCGTCGAACCTGCAATTCTGAGGGCGTGCATATTATCCTCCAATACGATGGCGATTTGCCAGGGCCGCGGCCACCGAGGCCGTCACCAAGAGAACGACGACGACCAGCCCGGAAAGCATCAGGCCGGTCGGTACCACTGCGGTGTAACCGTCGCGGCTGTGAACGAAGGCATTTATCAGCGCGAGCAGGACAGCGAGCGCGTAACCGACGGCGCGGGGCCACGCCGGCCTGTCGATTCGTCTGCGGCCCGCCAGGTCGATTGCGTAAGCGATGGTGGCGAGGCCCGCCATGACCAGACCGGCGGCGATCAGCCAGATGGAGAACCTCTCCCACAACACATCAGGCATCTGCCAGTAGACAAGATCGGTGACGAGCGCGCCGGTGAAATAGGCGGCGGAAAACGACACCAGGATTTTGTGTATCGGTCGTCCACGACGCTTCCGGGTTGGTCTCAAATTGGCGTCGCCCATGAACGTCGCTTCCGTGATCGTAGCGTGCTGCTGCATGTCTCAATCCTCCTAACGATCCCGCGCATCTGCATTTCCAGGAGATGCGGTACGATCTTCAAGTTCATCTCGGCGACGTGAAAACTTCGGCCGCCGATCTAACATTGCCTCTACTTCGCGAATCGTCTTCTAAATTCGGGTTCATTATTCGAGAACAGCTCGAACGATCTGAGTCAGGGGTTCTACCGCTGCATCTGCATGAGCTGATCCATCGGCATCATGTTGTGGTTGAGGTTCGCCATGATCCATAGCGATCCGCACATCACCAGAAGGACGATCAGGACACCGAACGCCAGCGCCAGCACGTTATTGGTGTTGTCGGGCCCGGTGGTGATGTGCAGGAAGAACACGAGGTGCACGCCCATCTGCGCGATTGCCAGGACCACGAGCGCGACCGGAATGCTCGGCTGCCATACCAGATCGGTACCCGCGATGAAGAATGATGTCGCCGTCAGCAAGATGGCGAGCCCCAGTCCGGTGAGGTAACCGATGACCCGCGACCCGACGCCGCCCTCAGCGTGCTCATCGCCCGGTGCGAGATCGACCCCGTTGTCCGCCGCTTCTAGTCCGTTGCTCATGCTGCGCTTCCCAACAAATACACCACGGTGAACACGGCGATCCAGATGATGTCGAGCGCGTGCCAGAACAGCGCGAAGCACAGGATTCGCCGCTGAATGTCCGACCTGAACCCCTTGGTGAAAACCTGCGCCATCATCGTCAGCAGCCACAGGATGCCGGCGGAGACATGCAGCCCATGGCAGCCTACGAGCGTAAAGAACGCCGACAGGAACGCGCTGCGCGACGGCCCGGCGCCGGCTATAACGAGGCTGGCGAATTCCCGCCCTTCAAGAAAGAGAAAGCTGAGGCCGAAGGCGCAGGTGACAGCCATGGCGGTCTGGAAACCGCTCTTGTTGCGCGTGTCGGCCGCGATCGAGGCGAGGCCGCACGTAAAGCTCGATGCCAGCAGAAACGCGGTCTCGATCGCGACATTGCGCAGGTCGAATAGATCGTTCCCCGTCGGTCCGCCCGCCGTCTGCCCTTGCAGAACGGCATAGGTCGCGAAAAAGGCCGAAAACATCACCATGTCGCTGAGGATGAAGATCCAGAAGCCATAGCCGGTGACGATGCGCTTCGGTGCGGCGCCACTCCATTCGCGGCCTACGGCGGAGCCATGATGCGCTTCCGTTAATGCAACTGTGCTCATTCGGCAGCCTCTCTGGTGAGCATCGCGTGACGCTGCGCCCGGTTGCTGCGGTCGATGCGCGCGACTTCGTCTGCGGGGATGGTATCCTCGTCATGGTCGCGCCAGGCGAACACGACGAACGTGGCGAAGGCGCCGATCGCGCCTGCGGCAACCATCCACCAGATTTGCCAGATCAGTGCAAAGCCCATGATGGTGGCGAAGAATGCGCACACGAATCCGGTCGCCGAGTTGCGCGGGATTTCGATATCTCGATACTGCGGCTCTTTCTCCGGCCAACTCCGCCCCGCCGCGCGTTGCTTGAGCGCCCAATAGGCATCCTCGCCGGACACCTCGGGCAGCACGGCGAAATTGAAGGCTGGCGGCGGCGAGGCGGTGGCCCATTCCAGCGACCGGCCATCCCAGGGGTCACCGCTACAGTCGCGCAGCTTCTCGCGCTGGCGAATGCTGACGACGAGCTGGACGATTTGAAGCGCGATACCGCACATGATCAGCGCCGCGCCGCAAGCGGCAACGATCAGCCAGGGATGCCATTGCGGCAGGTCATAATGTTGCGTCCGCCGGGTCATGCCGAGCAGGCCAAGGACATACAGTGGCATGAAGGCAACGTAGAAGCCGACCAGCCAGCACCAGAATGCCGCCTTCCCGAGGCCTTCGTGAAGCTTGAAACCGAAAGCCTTGGGGAACCAGTAGGTATAGCCCGCGAACGCGCCGAACAGCATGCCACCGATCAGGACGTTGTGGAAATGTGCAATCAGGAACAGGCTGTTGTGCAGAAGGAAGTTGGCAGGCGGCACCGCCATCAGCACGCCCGTCATGCCGCCGATGATGAACGTCACCATGAAGCCGAGCGACCACAATAGCGGTTGTTGAAACCGGACCTTGCCGCCATACATCGTGAACAGCCAGTTGAACACCTTCACGCCGGTGGGCACGGCTATGATCATGGTCGCGATGCCGAAGATCGCGTTGACGTCGGCGCCGGCACCCATGGTGAAGAAATGATGCAGCCACACCATGAACGAAAGGACGCAGATCGCCATCGTTGCGAGCACCATAGAGCGGTAGCCGAACAACGGTTTGCCGGAAAATGTCGAGATCACCTCGGAGAAGATGCCGAACGCCGGCAGTATCAGGATGTAGACTTCCGGATGACCCCAGGACCAGATCAGGTTCATGAACATCATCATGTTGCCGCCGGCTTCGTTGGTAAAGAAGTGGAAACCGAGATAGCGGTCGAGCAGCAGCATTGCCAATGTCGCAGTCAGGATCGGAAACGCCGCGACGATCAGCAGATTTGTCGCAAGCGTGGTCCAGCAGAATATCGGCATGCGAAGGTAGTTCATGCCCTTGGTACGCACCTTCAGCACGGTGGTGACGAGATTGATGCCGGAGACCAGAGTGCCGACGCCGGATATTTCGATCGACCATAGATAATAGTCGACTCCGACGCCCGGCGAATAAGTGAGCTCCGACAGCGGTGGATAGTGCAGCCAGCCGGTGCGCGCGAATTCGCCGACCACCAGCGAGATATTGACGAGTAATGCTCCGGTGGCGGTCAACCAGAAGCCGACCGAGTTGAGCGTAGGGAAAGCGACGTCACGGACTCCGAGTTGCAGTGGCACGGCGAAGTTCATCAGTCCGATCATGAACGGCATGGCGACGAAGAAGATCATGATCGTGCCATGCGCCGAAAAGATCTGGTCGTAATGTTCAGGTGGCAGGAAGCCGTGACTGTGGAACGCGATTGACTGCTGCGCCCGCATCATGATGGCGTCGGCAAAGCCGCGGAGCAGCATCACCATCGCGAGCAGCGTGTACATCACGCCGATGCGTTTGTGGTCGACGCTGGTGATCCATTCCCGCCACAAATACGGCAGATGTCCTTTGATGACGACCCAGGCGAGGACCGCGAGAATGCCGAGCGCCACGATGCCGGACGCGGCCATCGGGATCGGCTGATCGAAGGGAATAGCGTCCCAGGTAAGCTTACCGAGCATCGGCGACCCCTTCCACCGGTGAGGCTCCCTTTACGCCCGCCTGCGTGCCGGGTGAGGGCGGTATCTTCTGCGTGGCGATCGATTGAAAGAGGTCCGGATCGCTCAAGCGGTAGGTCGAGGGCTCGTCCTTCATCGAAGGTTTGGCGATCTGTTCATAGCGCTGCGCGTCCAGCGACTTGTTGGAACGTGACGCGTCCTGCGCCCATTTCGCAAAATCCTCTGATGGCACGACGTGGACATCGAAGTGCATGTCCGAGAACCCATCGCCGGAAAAATGCGCCGCGAGGCCGCCAAACGTTCCGACTGAATCCGCCCGCAGATTGAGCCGGGTGGTCATGCCGTTCATGGTGTAGATCATGCTGCCGAATTGCGGGATGAAGAACACGTTCATCACGCTTGCCGAGGTAAGCTGGAATTGCAGCGGCACGCCTGCGGGAACGGTGAGCGTATTGATGGTCGCAACGTTCTGGTCGGGGTAGATAAACAGCCATTTCCAGTCGAGCGACACCGCCTGGATATTCAAGGGTTTGCCCGATCCCTCCACCGCCCTCGCCGGGTCGAGCTGATGCGCGCCGATCCATGCCACGCCGCCAAGCAAGATGACGGTCAGGGCGGGGATCGACCACACCACGAGTTCGAGGCGGCCCGAATACTCCCAGTTCGGCCAGTAAAATGCCTTCGGGTTCGAGGCCCGAAACCAATACGCAAAGCCGAAGATCGCGACGATAGTCGGCAGCACAATCGCCAGCATGATGGCAAGCGAATCGATCAGGATGGTCTTGTCGGCGACGCCGATCGGCCCTTGCGGATCAAGGATATTCATGGCCGAACCCCAGAATTGAACCGATGACAACGTCCTCGCCGCCGGTAATTTCGTGATCACAGGATAAGCCGGATCGCGTTTTGCCGGAGTCCGCCGGCGAGATCCCGCAAATCGCGAGCCGCTCTATCGCCTCACTTGAACTGCGGAATTGTCGGGACAGTTATGCGCGGCTGCGGCAGCGGCGCCAATTTGGAAGCGTTGCCGATGCCACTCGGATCGACGTTCACATTGTTCATTCCACCAGCGTTTGCAGGCCCCGCGGGAATTCCGTTGATGGGCACATTTCCTGAGCCTGCTCCACCCGCCATCCTTGCGTAGGAAGCGGCAGGGGCCGCCAGGAGAACGAGGAATGCGAGAGCGATTTTTGCAGATGTGTTGGGCATGACGAGCCTCCATTGTTCAACGAGAGTGTTGGACGCGTGAGGCCGATGTAGGTCCGTCGATTCGACGACGCCATTAAATTGAAGTTTAGAACAGCCAAGCAGAAAGCCAGTAGGCGGAACCGACGCGCGTTCTCTTCTGCGCTTCCTCACCGACGCGCGCCTCGAAATGCGGAGCGAACTATCGAAGAAAAATCACTTTCGCGTTCTGAATTTCAATTTAGTGGGATGAGTGGAGTTTTGCCTTACCTCCGTAGTGACGCACCTGAGCATTCAGGGCGAAAGCGAGAATTCCCCAATCTCGCTGCCAATCGATTTACGGAGAACAGCCATGACCAGATTCAGGATCCTCGGTGCGGCGGCCATTCTGTCGCTGATGTCCGCAACGCCGGTATTCGCGCAGGCGGCGATTCAGGAGCCAGGTGCGTTCGCGTTTTACTACCCGAACAATGATGTTCTGAACGGCGGCCGGCCCACGCCGGCGGCGGGGTTGGACGCCAGGACGCCGGAGCTATTCGGCAGCGGCGACGCTTATGCCGCCATGGACAGCAGTGCAAATGGTGCGTCTTGCGCCCAGCGGTACCATTCCTATGATCCGAACTCCGGGACGTTCCGCGGATATGATGGTCGCCGGCATCCGTGCGAGTGAACTGGCACGAAGCATCGACAGAGGCGGCCGGGACTGGGCGCGGCAGATCGAGCTGGCCCGCATCGGCGACGATACGGCCATTCCATGAACCACGGTCAGGCGAGGACCGCGGGCAGGTGGCGTTCCGACCAGCGGCAATTTGATCGCCGCAAGAATGATCCAAGGGTAGCAATCCCCGGCAAGCGGTGTCTTGCCCGGTGAACTACATTCAAGATGCCTTCGTTCTGCAATATTTGCGGGGCTTCATCGCATTATTCTGCGCACCGATTTCGAGCGGAGGACGTACGATGACCGAGCCAACCGACGACGGCAAGGGTCTTGCCGCGACATCGCGCCGGCGATTTCTGCGTAACGGTGGCATAGTGGTGGGAGGGGTCGTCGTTGCGGGTGGTCTCGCCGGCAGCGAAGCATCGGCGGCAACGGAAAACGCCGACAACCTGCCGCCCAATGTCCCGGACTGGATGAAGACGCCTGGCGATCCCATGGGAAGCCAGCTTTACGGAATGCCTTCGTCATTCGAAAAGGATGTCATCAAGAACATCCCGAAGAACCTGCCGCAATATTTGTCGGCATCCGGGCGAACGCCACTGCAGGATCTCGACGGCATCATCACGCCGAACGGACTGTTCTATGAACGCCATCACGGCGGGGTTCCCGCCATCGATCCGGCGCAACATCGGCTGATGCTCCATGGCCTCGTCGACAAACCGCTGATCTTTACCATGGACGACATCCGGCGCTTTCCTTCCCAGTCGCACATCTATTTTATCGAATGCTCGGGCAACCCCGGCTACAAGAAACCCTACGGCAAAACGGCATCCGACCTTGTCGGTCTCCTGAGCTGTGCGGAATGGACGGGCGTAAGCCTCAAACTGGTTTTGCAGGAAGCGGGATTGCAGGCCGGGGCAAAATGGGTGATCGCCGAAGGCGCCGATGCCGCCGCAATGACGCGCAGCATTCCGATCGAAAAATGTCTCGAAGACGCGATGCTGGTGTACAGCCAGAATGGCGAGCGGCTGCGCCCGCAGCAAGGCTATCCACTGCGGCTGTTGTTGCCGGGATTCGAAGGCAACATGAACATCAAATGGCTGCGACGTCTGCGCGTCGCCGCCGAGCCCGCCTATTCGCGCGAGGAGACCTCGAAATATACGGACCTGATGCCGGACGGCTCGGCGCGCGAGTTCACATTCTATATGGAAGCGAAATCCATCATTACGCGACCCTCGGGCGGACAGCGGCTGAGCGCGCCTGGATTCCGTGAGATCAGCGGCATCGCCTGGAGCGGCCGCGGCAAGATCGGGCGTGTCGATGTCTCGGTCGATGATGGCAAGAGCTGGCAGGAGGCGCAGCTGCAGGAACCGGTGTTGACCCGGGCGCTGACCCGCTTCAGGCTGCCGTGGCATTGGGACGGCCAACCCGCCGTCATTCAAAGTCGCGCAATCGATGAAACCGGCTACGTCCAGCCGACGCTGGCCGAACTTCTCGCGGTTCGCGGCGAGAACTATTTCTACCACAACAACGCGATCTGGCCTTGGCGGATCTCGGCCGGCGGTGAGGTGACCAATGCCAATGCGTGAGCCTTGCATCGCCGCGTTCGCCTTATTTGCGCTTGCATGCGCGACACCCGCGCAGGCGCAAAGTACCTACGGCATCGGGCGGGCTGCAACGCCGGCGGAGATCGCTGGTTGGAATATCGATGTCGATCGCGAGGGTAACAACCTTCCGCCGGGAAGCGGCAGCGTCAATCACGGCCGCGAGGTCTTTGATCAGCAATGTGCGGCTTGTCACGGCGCAAAGGGTGAGGGTGGCGTTGGCGATCGGCTTGTCGGCGGACAGGGCACGCTCGCGACGCCAAATCCGGTGAGGACCGTCGGCAGCTACTGGCCGTACGCCCCGACATTGTTCGATTATATCCGCCGCGCCATGCCGCAGAACGCGCCGCAATCGCTAAGTAGCGAAGACGTTTATGCGGTCTCGGCTTACATTCTCCATCTGAACGGCCTGCTGCCGGCAGAGGCGACCGTCGACGCCAGGTCGCTAAGCGCGATCAAGATGCCGAATCGAAATATGTTCGTCGGCGATTCCCGGCCCGACGTCAAAAATCCGGCATGCGTGACGGGGTGCTGAGGAAGCAAATAAAAACCGGGTTTGCCAATAGTAGGGGCGCACCCATCGACCAGTACCTGTCATTGCCGCCCAGCGTGCCATCAGGTCTCAACCGCTGGACTCGCCGGCCGGATAACGTGAGCCGAACAGACTTTCTGCGATCTTTTTCGATGGGTCGATTGGGTCCTAGCCGGACTGCAACCCAAAGTCTTCGCCGACGACGCCGCCCGCCAGGATGAGATGTCCGTCAATCGACCCTTTCGCGCTCAGGCTGGTCTCAAAGCGATCGGACGCCTGAGTACGTCCCCATAATGACCTCCACGATTAGAACATCGTTTCCATTCTGGTCGAGCAGTTTGCCGCCTGGCGGGAGGTCACTGGCGGGCGCAAGGGTCCCGTCGGGGCGCATGAAAAGCTGATCCTGCGTGCAGACGAGACTCCGCCCTGCATCGAGGACGATATAACAAATTGCCGGATGGAGCGTCCCCGGCGGCGTACTATGGATGAACGCCACCGCCACAGGGGTCCATGTCAAATGCGGCGCGCTGCCGGCGCCCGCCAGTACTTCGTTGCCGACTTTCAGATTCTCGATCGCGACCGTCCCCTGGGGTGTCGCGATCTCAGTCCCTGCAGCGAATGCCATTTACTTTCTTTCCCTGGAGACCGGTATTCTTAGCACAGCCTTCCACAGGATGAAGGCCGCCGCTTTCAGCCTATCTTTCCCCGCCGATCCCGCGTAGGGTCGTTTCGTCGCAAGACGATGGCGCTGAAACTCTGAGCGGACCGCGGGCAGACCCGGGGGCAGTACCCGGCGCCTCCACCTTAGCAGCTTGAGCTTAAAGGTCTCATCTAGAGCATGATCCGGAAAAGTGGGTACCGGTTTTCCGAAAAGATCATGCTGAAACGTCAGGTGAGATCGATTACGCCGCAAGGCATGATCCCTAGGCTGCTATGGCGGGGGCGAACCAGGATCGATGGTCGTGAAGAAGCTCTGAATTGTGCTCGGCATGATACCGCCGTTATCGGGTCAAAAACCTAAATGCAAACGATAACGTTGCATTGAACGAAGTGCGCCTCGCGGCGTAACCTGTTCGGGGTTGGTCCACCTGGCAACAGAACGGCCATTGCCGCGTCAACCTTCGGGTTGGCGCGGCTTTTATTTGTCGGCCGGTGCAGGCGTCGCGCGGTGACTTATGTTCCGGCCGCCGCCGTGCTAGACCATGGCCATGCCGCAAACATGGAGGTGAACGCGTGACCCAGGCGATCACTTCCCAGGACACCTCCCGAAACGGCTTACTGGCGATCGCCGGCGGCGGCGATCGTGACCATGGTCGCATTCGTCTGCGCGGTGAATGCCGCGATCTTCATCGACGGGCAGGCCAACGGCGCCGATAAGATGATGCGCAATATCCTGGCCGGGCTCGCCGGCGGCTTCATCGGCAGCGCGATCATGGCGCTCGGGATCGGTCTGTTGCCTGCGGGCCCGCGCGACGTCGTGGCCTGGTTGCAGATGCTGATCACCGGCACGCTCGCCGGCGCGCTGCTGGCGCTCGACAATGCGCTCGGGCTCGACCAGACGTCGGTGCTTTATCCGGTGTGGCAGGCCGGCGTCGCGGTCCGGCTGGCGATGGCGTTGCAGCGGAGAAGGCGCGGCTGACTGGTGTGTGGGGCGGATTGCGCTTGCGCCAATCCGGCTCCACAAATCTTGCTCACGCCCCCTGCGGGACCTGATCGAGGAATCCGGTGATGTTGCGGATCCGTCCGTCTTTCAGGATGGCGAAATCGGTGCCCTTGATCGGGCTGTCGACGCCGTCGGGGCCGAGCCCCCAGGAGAAACGGATGTGGTCGCCATATCCGTTGGGTTCGCCGATCAGTTTGAATTTGAAATCCGGAAACTTCTGCTGCACGCCGGCGATCAGCGCATCGACGCCGTCATGGCCGTCGCCTGACATCAGCGGGTCGACATATCGGGCGTCGCTGGTCCAGTTGGTGGCCAGCATCTCGCGGCGGCGGCTCGGCGTGCGCTCGTTCCAGAGATCGATGTAGTGGCGGGCAATGGTCGCGTGATCGGTCATTTTGCTCTCCTTCGTTTGCGGCGGATCAATCGGCTGACCGACTATCGAAGGTTCGCGCGCAGGGATCGATTACCTCGGAGGTTATGGCGCGCGCTACGGCGCGATATTGAGCACCGCCTTCATGTTGGGATGGAAGCGGCAATAATATTCGACTGTGCCGGCTTTCTTCAGAACCGACGTCACCGTCTTGTTCGGCGGTATCGTCACGTCAAAATCGCCGTTCCGCGCGGTTGCGGTGTGGGCGAAGACATCCTTGTTGATCCATTCGATGGTGTCGCCGACCTTGACCGAAGCCTCGGCCGGCGAGATCACGAGATTTTCCATCACGATCTGGAGCGTCGCCGCATGTGCCGGGACGGCCATCGCTCCAAGCGCAAGCAGCGTCACGACGGAGAGATGCCGTCTCGACAACATGGCGGGCTCCTACTTCAGTTCGGCGGCGACGTGTTCGGCATGTTGCTCGTGGCCCTGAAAGATCTTCAGGCCGGTCTGCAGCAGGCTCTTCAGCTCGGGATTGCTGGCCGACGGAATCAACTGCGTCTCCAGCGCAGTGTTGACCGTCTTGTGGTAGGCGACTTCGTTGGCGACATAGGCCTTGTCGTAGTCGGCGCCCTTCAACTTGCCGAGCTCGGCAAGCTTGTCGGCGGCCTGCTTCGACAGCGCCTTGCTGGTGTCGTTGTCCTCCGGCGTCACCTTGAGCTTCTTGACGAGGTCCAGCGCCTGCTTGTTCACGGCTTCATGGTCGCGCACCATGTCTTCGGCGAACGCCTTGACGTCCTTGTTGCCGGCTTTCGAGATCGCCTGCTTGGCGGCGGCGATATCGATGACGCCTGCGGTGTAGGCGATATGCGCGATCTGCGGATCGGTGGGCTTGGCGCCCTCGGCCAGGGCAGCGCTGCCCAAAAGGCTTAATGCGGCGATAGCCGCGCTCAAACGAACGAACATGATTTGACACTCCTGTGGCCTGCCGGAAACGGCCGGCGCTTGGTTGGTTGCACAGGAGTTGGATGGCGCTGATGCGCAGAGGTTCCCGAAAAAATTATTCGGTGAAGCCCAGCCGCTTCAGCACCGCGTCGGTCAGCCGCTCGCAGCGCCTGCCGGCAAACGGAAACGCCTCCATCACCACGGGGCCGATTTTCTTCTCGACTTTGTCGCGCAGCATGTTGCGGGCGCGATGCAGCCGCGTCTTCACGGTTTGCGGCTTCAGCCCGAGAATCTCGGCGGTTTCCTCGACATTCATGCCCTCGATCACGCGGGTGATGAAGACGAGACGAAACGCCTCGGGCAGTTCGTCGATCGCATGCTCGACGACATGCTGGATTTCACGCTGGGCCATGGATTTTTCCGGATTGTCGGCGGCCGACAAGGGGAACTGGATGATTTGCGCTTCGAGCACGCCTTGCGGCAGCGAGCTCCACTCCACGCCCGGCCGCTGCCGGCGCAGCCGCCCGAGCGCCTCGTTCATGGCGATGCGGGAAAGCCAGGTGGAAAGGCTGGAGTCGGCGCGGAACTGGTCCAGATGCGTGAATGCCCGGACATAGGTTTCCTGGACCACGTCCTCGGCTTCGCTGTCGTTGCGCAGGATGCCGCGGGCGAGCCGGAAAAGCCGGCGATTGTTGGTCTGCATGATCGCGCGAACCGCGGCCTCGTCACGCGACAGCGCGCGCCGGACGAGTTCGGCGTCGATGGGGCCGCTCGGAACTACGCGTGGGGCCTGGGTCTGGCGCATGATGGTTTGGCTCGATCCAATAAATCGTTATCGAGGCATTAGATGCGGCCGGGCCGGACAGGTTCCCGGGAAAATTCCAAAATATTGTGACTATCGCCGCAAAGGGCCCGGACGCCGGCGCGCCTGGGCCCCTGTTGTCGATACTGGACCTAACCCTGTGCGCCCGCTTGCGTCACTTCGCCGCGACCACCATGATTTCAACGCCATATTGCGGCGCGGCCAGCTTGGCTTCGACGGTGGCGCGCGCCGGCGCGTTTCCGGCCGATACCCAGCCGTCCCACACCGCGTTCATCTCGGCGAAGTTTTTCATGTCGGTGAGATAGATCGTGGCCGTCAGCAGCTTCGATTTGTCGCTTCCGGCCTTGGCGAGATGGCTGTCGATGATCGAGAGCACCTCCTGCGTCTGCTTGGTCACGCTTTCGCCGGCCGCCTTGTGGGCCACGACCCCCGCGAGATAGACGGTGTTGCCGTGGACGACGACCTGGCTCATGCGCGGGCCGGGTTCGAAACGCTGGATGGTCATACTGCTCTCCTGATGTGTGTGGCCGCTACTTAGCGCATGATCCGGAAAAGTGGAAACCGGTTTTCCGAAAAGATCATGCGCAAACAAAAAACTAGATCATGATCCGATTTTGATCGGATCATGATCTAGCGCGTTGGCGCGCTATCGGCCACGGCGTTCGCCATGACGCATGCCGGGATCACCCATGCATTAGGGAAATTTTTTGAAAAACGCCCAGATCGTCTCGGCGCCGTCGATGTCGTGGTTTTGCGGCCCGAAGAACGCGGTCGCGATGCCTGGAAAGCGCGCATCCGGCAAGTGGCTGGGCATGCGGTGGCCGCCGCCATTGACGCGATAGAGCACGGCATCGCGCCCCGGCGGGCAGTGCGACGAGATCAGCGTCACCGTGCTCTGGTCCGATTGATCGCGGTCGTCGAGATCGGTCGCGGCGGCATCCTGCGCCTCGCAGCCATTGACGCGGCGCCAGAACGCCAGCGTCTTTTCGGCCGACCAAAATCCTTCCACCGCGAAGCGGCTGGCGCCCTTGCCGCCCTGATACGGAATCAGGGGATCGATCGTTCCGTTCATGATCAGCATCGGCACCGGGCGCGACGGGCGGCAGGCGCTGGCCGATTCGTCGGTGAGATTCATGATGACGCTGGCGGCCGCCGCGAACAGATCGGCGCGCGCGCAAGCGAGCGTCATGGTCATCGCGCCGCCGTTGGAGAGGCCGGTGACGTAAATCCGCTTCGGGTCCGCGGTGCCGTCAGCGACATATTTCGCGATCAGGGCGACGATGAAGGCTGTGTCGTCGGTACCTTTCGGCGCTAAGCGGCCGGCGCGCTTGCCGTCGGGCCGCAGATCGGCCCAGGCGCGATTGAGGCCGTCGGGAAAGATCACGCCAAAACGCTCGCGTTTGGCGACCTCCGGCCACGAGGTTCGGGTCATGACGTCGGCGCCGGTCTGGGTATTGCCATGGAGCACGATCACCAGCGGCGCCGGCCTGGTGTCGGGGAATTGGGTGATGAACGTGCGCGTCACACCGCCGATCAGGAGCGTCTCGGCAGAAGCAGCGCTAGCGCCGAGCGCGATCGCGAGGACCGCGAGGAAGCAGCGAATCTGATGCATTTCCATTCGAGCGGGCTCCGTCAGCCGATGGTTCCATTGCATCACGACGCCTGAACCGGATCAACCGCGCGCCGTGGCTACGCCTCGATCTGCGCCGCCGCGCCGCCGCGTTCCTGGGCCTCCAGCGCATCGAGGAAACATCGCACTTTGGCCGGAACGAACTGGCGCGCCGGCAGCAGCGCATGCACGTTGAGCGGCTCGCACACGTGATCCGGCAGCAGCCGCCGCAGCAATCCCGCTGCAACCGCAGCCTTCGTATAACTCGCGGTCACCCGCAACACCCCGTGCCCGGCCAGCGCCGCCTGCAACCTTATGTCGGCATTCGAACTGACCAGCCGCGCGTTCGAAACCGCGAGCTGCTCACTCACGCCTGCCGGCGTCGTGAGCGCCCAGGGCGTGTCGCTCGGACCGATGAGCAGAGGAAATTTGGCGAGGTCTTCCAGGGTGCGGGGCTCGTCGAGCCTTTCCAGCAGCGTCGGGGCCGCGAACAGTCCGCGTTCCAGCGAAGAAACCCGTCGGATCACAATGCCCGTCGAGGGCAGCGGGGCCTCAAGCATCGCGAACACGATGTCGTAATTCTCGGCGACCGGGCTGACGAATTCGTGCTCGACATCGATCCGGATCACCAGATCCGGGTAACGGCCCATCAATTCGCAGGCGACGGGGCCGGCATGGTGCGCGCCGAATTCGTAAGGCGCCTTGATGCGCAGCGTGCCGGCGATGGCGCTGCTCATCGCCAGCGCCTCACCATGGGTATCGTGCAG
This sequence comes from Bradyrhizobium sp. AZCC 2289, assembly GCF_036924615.1. Classification (NCBI taxonomy): domain Bacteria; kingdom Pseudomonadati; phylum Pseudomonadota; class Alphaproteobacteria; order Hyphomicrobiales; family Nitrobacteraceae; genus Bradyrhizobium; species Bradyrhizobium sp. AZCC 2289. Next base: position 5,431,983 of record NZ_JAZHRY010000001.1, read on the forward strand.
CGCAATGAACAGCGGCCGCACCCGCTGATAGATCGTCTGGCCGGCGTCGGTCAGGCGCAAATGACGGGTGGTGCGCTCGATCAGCCGGAGCCCGAGATTGCTTTCCAGCCGCTGCACTGCAACACTCAGGCTCGACTTGGGATGACCGAGCACGCGTGCGGCGGCGCTAAAGCCGCCATGCTGCACAACCTCGCAAAACAGCTCCCAATCCCGCCAATCCATCGGGTCGATTGTCCATGGGCCGGTACAGTGTGTCCAGGAAATCCGGATTCCGGCGCCATCCCCGATGACATAGAAGAGGTGGCAATAGAAGAGCATTTCCAAAAAACAGGGAGGGGTGTCATGACCGATGACGGAATCTTTCTTCGTAATTCCTGGTACGTCGCGGCCTGGAATCACGAATTGATCGACGGCACGAAGCTGGCCCGCACGATTCTGGAGCGCCCGGTCGTGATCTATCGCGGCGCAAGCGGCAAGGTCGTGGCGCTCGACGACCGCTGCTGCCATCGCGCCGCACCGCTGTCGATGGGCCGGATCGAAGGCGACGATATCCGCTGCATGTACCACGGCATGAAGTTCGAGCCGGGCGGCAAGTGCATCCAGATCCCCGGCCAGGACATGATTCCGCCAAAGCTCGGCGTGCGCAGCTACCCGGTGGTCGAGCGCTACAATTTGATCTGGATCTGGATGGGCGAAGCCGAAAAGGCCGATCCCAATTTGATCGTGGATTATCCGCCGCTTGCGGATGCCAAATGGCGCGGGCTGCCGGGCTATATGCACTACAAGGCCAACTGGCTGTTGATCGTCGATAACCTCAGCGATTTTGCACATCTCGCCTTCGTGCACACCCACACGCTCGGCGGCTCCGAGGAATACGCCTACAAGACCAAACCGGTTGCGATCGAAAAACTGGACGACGGTTTTCGCGTCGAGCGCTGGCACATGGGCGCCGAACCGCCGCCCTATCATCAGAAGGTGATCTCGAACCGGGCCGACAAGATCGACCGCCGCAATATCGGCCGCATGATCGTTCCCGGCATCTTCCTGCTCGATACGATGTTTGCGCCGGCAGGGCAGGGCGCGGAGAAGGGCGTTCTGGTGCCGGGCACGCGGCAGTACCGCAACGCCCAGTTCATGACGCCGGAGACGCGAAGCTCGACGCATTTCTTCTGGAACTATCTGCACGATTTCGAGATCGACAATTCGAACATCTCGCTGTCGCTGCGCAACAGCCTCGAAGAGGCGTTCAACGAGGACAAGGCGATCATCGAGGCGCAGCAGACGGTGTTCGACGCCGATCCGAACTACCAGCTGCTGGCCATCGGCGCGGATGCGGCGCTGACCTATTTCCGCTGGGTGCTGGCGCGGCGGATCGAGGCGGAAAAGAGCGCGGCGAAGGCGGCGTGAGCTGATAGTTCTGAAGCTGGTGGGCGGGCCTCGCCCCGCTCACCGCTTGTCGGCAGCCCAGCGCGTGAACAGCGCGATCTTCTCGCCGGGCCATGCACCGTCGCAGGGCATGGTGCCGGCGCGAAGCCGTGCCAGTATTTGTTCGCGGTGCGCGGCAACGTCGGCTTCCTTCCACAGGTCAAACGCAAACAGCATCGAGTTGCGGTCCATCGGACGAAACAGCGGGCGAATGTGATCGTCGAAGCGAACGGCTTCATCCGTCCCCGGTAATCTAGGCCCGGCGTTGACCGCAACCGGTCGATCGCCGGCCTTTGCGGTGGGCCGTGAACCCGGGGTCGCGTTGCAGACCCACCACCATTTCGGCACCGGCATGTTCGGTGGAGGAGTAGCGCCCGCGCCCGAATTTTCCATGGCGATCCGCGATCCCCACTCGACATAGGCGACAAAGGCGGCACGGAATTCCGCGTCGGACGGGAGCCCGGCGTCCTCGGCGCTTTGCAGCATATTGGTTGCCCAACGCGCGCGTTGTTCCGGCGTGATCTGTTTGCCGATATGCGGCGATACCATCCGTTGATAACCGCCATATCGTTCCGAATAGAAGCGCGGCCCTCCGAACACCTCGCTGAGCCAGGCGGCGACGCGTTCGGGATGATCCGGCGACATCTCGGCAAACAGCGGCCCCAGCAGCGGATCTCCCGGAACGTAATGGCTGTAGAAAATCCGGGTCATATCCAGCAGCGCGGGATAGCCGCCCGCCCATTCGAACAGCGTGGGTTCGTGCAGGGGATCGGGTACCGGATCGTGAAATTCGACACTCCAGTGCATCCCGCTGCAGAACGGCTTGTTGAGCGAGGATCCGCATCGGCACAGGCTGAAATGCTCCGGGGAAGCACTCGCATTTTGCGGAATGATGACGCCGTCTTCATCGGCCAGTTGGATGTTTCCCGTGACGCGATAGGGGCCATCCCTGGACACCTCGATCTGCGGCGCGCGATGGGTGTCCGACAGGCCGGCGTCACGCGAGGATCCGATGCCGATGCCGAGCGCGCCTGACGGACATTTTCGGACCGCATTGACGAGATCGTCGAGCCTTGCGCCGCTGGGTGAAACAAAAGGCTCCTGTCCGAGATGGAATACCGAGTTGAGGCGGTCGGTACAGAAACCGGAATGCGCGCACGTCCCGCGGTTATCGAACAGATAGGCCTGCTGGCCGGCATAGACGTCGAGCTTGTCGGGGACGCGCCTTGGATCCTTGTTGCCCGCGAATCCGAGTCTGACGTGGCTGTCGTCGCAAAACGGCTTTGTTTGCGACTGTCCGCAGCGGCACAGCCGAACCGGCGCCTCAGCGACGATGGGAACACCGAGGTGGTCGACCACAGGAATGGAACCATCGGGCAGATAAGGGCCGTCGCGGGTGACGACGATCCGCGCGGCTCCCGCAGCGGTCTCGCGTTCCCCCTGGATCGAACTTTCGTATGTCATGTTTTGGCATGTTACCTGTTGTTCTCTGAACATCTCAAAACGTGCGTAAATGCATCGACGGCAGCCCTCAACGAACCAGAGGAAAGTGGAAAGGGAGCGCGGACCATGCGAAAGACCAAAAGGAAATTTGGCTGTCCCGTTGAATTTTCGATCGATCTACTGAGCGGAAAATGGAAAACCGTGATCCTGAGCCGGCTTAAGGTGCGCCCGATGCGTTACGGCGAACTGCGCCAGGACATCCGCTCACTGAGTGACAAGATACTCACGGAACGGCTGCGTGATCTCTGTGAGGCGGGCTTCGTGAAGCAGGAGCGCTCCGGGGCCGCGTCGCGGTAGTGCCTGACCAGAGGCGGTGAAATGCTGAAGCCGATGCTGCAGGCGCTTTACGATTGGGGCCAGGATAACGCGGAATCGTTCGGCGTCCGTTTTCTTGACGCCGAAGCCAACGAGGCGGCTTTCTAGCCCACGGCGTTCGCCTTCCGGCTGGCGCGACCGATCTCGCTGCCCTCACGCGAATTTACTTCGGTCGCGTTATGCGTTCGGGAAGAACCACTTTCGTGTTGATGGCGTACAGGAAGCAAGGGCCATTCTGTTTGTCACGGCCGAAGTTGTTGCATTTGTTCAGAACCGTTTGTTGCGCATCTGCGGTGCCCCATGAGATGAAAAGCTCACCCCAGGGGTGTATTGCGATTGCCTTTGGTTCGCTCGCCCGGAAATACCGCTGAAGATCGGCGCGATTTCGAGTGTCGAGTCTGATGGTCGGAATTTGAGAGAGGTCGAAGTCGCCGGCGTAGTGGAGGCGTGGCATATCCTTGTATTCAAGCTGCCCATCCGTTGCGATCTCGTCGTTTATCGCGACAAGCGCGCATGGCTTTGCGAAGCGCATTTGACAAGCCTCGAGCGCTCGGTCGCCGACAGCTTCCTGATCTTCGTGAAGGACCGAAACAATATATCCGCGGTAGACGTCTTGAACGGCTAGCCCCTTGTTCGACTTGCCATTCATGTATGCCTCAATGAGGCGATCGCGTTCATCGACCGGCATGTCGGGAGTAACCGCGGAGATGACCAGGCCAAGCGCTCGCTCGAACTGTGACTTGCGTTGCGCGGTTGTGAGACCCGCAAATGCGATTCCAGGGATCAGGCAGATACAACCTACCCAACCCATAAATTTTAATTTGAAATTCGCCGTTCCTGACATGCCACTCCTCTCACGGAAACATCATGGATAATGACCAAATTGCTTCAGCCCCGTCGATATCGTGATTCGCGCCCCGAGGACTACGGCCGCGACCAGCGGCGAAGCACGCAGCCGCTTCGATCACCCCACCGCCTTCGCCGCCGCGCGCCCCGCATTCCGCCCCGAAAACAGACACCCGCCCAAAAACGTCCCTTCCAGCGAACGATAGCCGTGCACGCCGCCGCCGCCGAAACCGGCGGCTTCGCCGGCGGCGTATAATCCCCTGATGATCTGGCCGTCATTGCCGAACACGCGCGAGTCAAGATCGGTCTCGAAGCCGCCCAGTGTCTTGCGGGTGAGGATGTTGAGCTTCACCGCGATTAGCGGCCCCTGTTCGGGATCGAGAATCCGATGCGGTTTTGCGGTACGGATCAGCCTGTCGCCGATATAGCGGCGCGCGTTGTGGATGTTCATCACCTGCGCGTCCTTGACGTAAGGGTTCGACATCTCGCGGTCGCGCGCTTCGATCTGCGCCTTGATGTGCTCGGGCTTGAGCAGATTGTCGTCCGAGAGCGCGTTCATCGCGCTCACGAGATCTTCGAGATTGTCGCGCACGATGAAATCGGCGCCGTGCTGCTTGAATGCTTCCACTGGCGCCGGCGCGCCCTTGTTGGTGGCGCGCTTGATCGTCATGCGCCAGCTTTTGCCGGTGAGGTCGGGGTTTTGCTCGGAGCCGGAGAGCGCAAACTCCTTCTTGATGATGCTCTGCGTCAGCACGAACCAGGAATAATCGTAGCCGGTCGACATGATGTAGTGCAGTTGGCCGAGCGTGTCGGAGCCGGGAAACAGCGGCGCCGGCAGCCGCTTGCCCGTGGCGTCGAACCACATCGAGGAGGGTCCCGGCAAAATGCGGATGCCGTGGCGCGGCCAGATCGGCGACCAGTTCCGGATGCCCTCGACGTAATGCCACATCCGGTCGCGGTTGATCAGCCGCGCGCCGGCGGCCTCGGTAATCCCGATCATCCGGCCATCGACATGTTCGGGCACGCCGGAGATCATGTGCTTCGGCGGTTCGCCGAGCCGCTTCGGCCAGTTCTGCCGGACCAGGTCGTGATTGCCGCCGATGCCGCCCGAGGCGACGATCACGGCTGGCGCGCGCAGCGTAAAGTCGCCGACGATTTTGCGCGAACTGCTTTGGCCGCGCTCGACATTCGAGGGTTCAAGGATTGAACCGCTGACGCCATCGACGGCGCCATTGCTGATCGACAGCGCATCGACGCGGTGGCGGAATTTGAAGGTCAGCTGGCCGTCCTTCTGCGCTTCGCGCGCGCGGCGCTCGAACGGCTCGACGATCCCGGGTCCGGTGCCCCAGGTGACATGAAACCGCGGCACTGAATTGCCGTGGCTCATCGCGTCATAGCCGCCGCGTTCGGCCCAGCCGACCACGGGAAAGATGCGATGGCCCATCGCGCGTAGCCAGTCGCGTTTTTCGCCCGCGGCGAATGCCACATAGGCTTCCGCCCAGCGCTTTGGCCAATGATCGTCGACGCGATCGAAACCGGCGGTGCCCATCCAGTCCTGCAACGCGAGTTCAAAACTGTCCTTGATGCCGAGCCGGCGCTGCTCCGGCGAATCCACCAGGAACAATCCACCGAACGACCAGAAGGCCTGGCCGCCGAGGCTCTGTTCGCCTTCCTGGTCGACCACGATGACGCGTTTGCCGGCGTCGGCGATCTCGGTGGCCGCAACCAGCCCCGCCAGCCCGCCGCCGACCACGATTACGTCTGCATCATCAGCCATCGCGTTCCTCCCCCAGCCCGTTCTGATTCAAGACCGTGTCGACACGCACGGTCAACGCCAAATGGCGCTTGCCTGTGGCGGGTGCGCATCAAGGGGAATCGTTAACTTGTTCCAGTTTGGGACCTTTCGGCCGCAAACTGCAGCGCGGGCGCAACACTTAATTTGAATTTGTTTTGAGCGGCCTCCTCCACCTAGACAAAAAAGCCGTCTCGCAACACGCTGGTGCAGTCTTGCATCACTGAGACGATCAGATTCGGGTTCGACAGGTTTGGACTGGGGCTGGATATGAAGTTGATGACGGGGTTGCTCGCGGCGGTCTTGTTGCTGGCGGGGGTGGGGGCAAGTCATGCGGTGGTCCGGATTGCGGACGATCGCGGCGGCCGGATCGGCACCTACGTCGACAAATATCAGGGCCTGCGCTCTTCCGGCGAGGCGGTCATCATCGACGGCCTGTGCGCCTCGGCCTGCACCATCGTCCTCGGCGCGGTTCCCCATGACAAGATCTGCGTGACCTCGCACGCCAATCTCGGCTTCCATGCCGCCTGGGATTTCGGCGCCAATGGCCGCGCGGTCACCAACGCCGAAGCGACCCAGATGCTGTATTCGATGTATCCGTCGGCGGTTCGGCACTGGATCGCCCAGCGCGGCGGCCTGACCCCGCGCATGATCTTCCTGCGCGGCAAGCAATTGCAGCAGCTGTACAAGCCCTGCTACCTCGACGCCCAGGCGTCCGCGAACCGGCCCCAGTCTTCCCGCTGACAGAGTCTTCGCGCGGATAAAGTCCTCGCGCTGAAAGGCCTCGTGCGAAATCAGCGATTTAGCTCCGCATGACGTGATCGGCTGCGCCGACACAGCGCTTGCCCGCATACGGAACTCGCTCTATCTGAACGCTATGGTTCAGCCGGTTTCCACCCAGCACGGGATGATGGCGGTAACCCCGCCTCAGGGCAGGGTGGCCTCGGCGATCGTTTGGGGCGCCGCCGGCCTTGGCGCCGTCGCCCTGCTCGGTGCCGCCGTGCTGTGGTTCCATTACGGGACCGCGGTGTTTTTTGAGATGATCGCCGCCGGCATCTCGGCCTGCTTCTGATCCGGAACAAAGGGAAATTGACGATGGACCGGACCACCCGCCCGCTGGTGATTTTTGCAGCCTTCGCCGGCAGCCTGCTGATTGGGCTGGTGCTGATGCTGTGGGCGATGGGCGGGCTGCGCACCGTCACGGCGCCCGCAGCGATCGGCGGTCCGTTTCAACTGACCGACCAGGCCGGCCAGGTCGTGACCGACCGGAACCTCAAGGGTAAGCCGACGCTGATCTTTTTCGGCTTCACCCATTGCCCCGACATCTGTCCGACCTCGCTGTTCGAGATTTCGGAAGTGCTCAAGGCGATGGGCAAGGATGCCGACCGGGTCAACGCCTATTTCGTCTCGGTGGACCCCGAGCGCGACACCGCGGCCGCGATGAGGGATTACCTCTCGAGCTTCGATCCGCATCTGAAGGGCCTGACCGGCGATCCCGAGGCGGTGGCGAAGGTGCTCTCGGAGTACCGGGTTTATTCCAAGAAGGTCCCGCTCAAGGACGGCGATTACACCATGGACCATACCGCGCTGATCTATTTGATGGATCGCGACGGCCACTTCGTCTCGCCGTTCAACCTGAAACGGACGCCCGAGGAAGCCGCGACCGATTTGAAGCGTTATCTGTAACCCCAGTTTACCGGCCCAAATTAACCCAAACGGCCCTCGCATCGCGTGTCGGATGGTCTATAAGGCCCTCCAATCCCGTAACAATTTGCCCGATATGCCAAAGACCGCCTTGTTATCCCGCGTGAGCCTGCCTCATACCGTCCGTGCCGCCTTGGCCGGGTGGTTGATCGCGGCTGCGCTGGCGATCGTTGCATCGGCCGGCGCGGCGCAGGCCCAAACCCCGGCAAAGCCCGGGGTCGAGGCAGCCCCGCAGGCCGTGCCTGGCTTCTGGGACCCGCGGCGGCGTCCGGACCGGCCCGACCTGTCGCGCCTGACCGTGATCCGGTTCCTGACCGAGACCGATTACCCGCCGTTCAATTTCACCGGCCCCGACGGCAACCCGGCTGGCTTCAATGTCGATCTGGCGCGCGCGCTGTGCGACGAGATCAAGGTCACCTGCACCATCCAGATGCGCCGGTTCGAAACCCTGATCGACGCCATCACCAGCAACCGCGGCGACGCCATCATCGCCTCCCTGGCGGTGACGCCGCAATTGCGCGCCAAGGTCGATTTCACCGATCCCTATTACCGCGCGCCGGCGCGCTTCGTGTCGCGGCGCGACGCCGTGATGCCGGAGGTCCGCCCCGAATATCTCGAAGGCAAGAAAGTCGGCGTCATCGCCGGCTCCTCGCACGAGGCCTATCTGAAGGCGATGTTCACCGACGCCGAGATCCGCTCCTACACCAATGACGACGCGCTGCGGCTGGCGCTGCGCCGGAGCGAGGTCGATTTCATCTTCGGCGATGCGATCTCGCTGGCGTTCTGGATCAACGGCACCGATTCAGGCGAATGCTGCGCGTTCTCGGGCGGGCCGTTCGTCGAGAGCCGCTTTTTCGGCGAGGGCATCGGCATCGCCGTCCGCAAGGGCAACGATCTGTTGCGGCAGTCGCTGAACTGGGCGCTGTTCCGGCTTTGGGAAAAAGGCCGCTATACCGATCTATGGCTGCGCTATTTTTCCGTCAGCCCGTTTTGACGAAGTCATTCCGGGGCGATGCGAAGCATCGAACCCGGAATCTCGAGATTCCCCGGTGCGCAATTGCGCACCTGAGGTCTGGTGCTAACGCACCATCCCGGAATGACGGTGACCCGCCGTCATTTTGCATTTTGACGCGGAAGCGCTAGTTTCCGCGGCCTTGGAGACTCCCTGGATGTCCACCATCGACCTTGCCGCCAGCCCGAGCGATCTGCGTTCGCTCGCCGAACAATCCAACGCCTGGCCGTTCGAACAGGCGAAAGCGATTGTCGCGCGGCTGAAAAAGAGCCCGAAGGACGAGGTGCTGTTCGAGACCGGCTACGGACCGTCGGGCCTGCCGCATATCGGCACCTTCGGCGAGGTCGCGCGCACCACCATGGTTCGCCATGCCTTCCGCGTGCTGACCGAAGACAAGATCAAGACCCGGCTGCTGGCGTTCTCCGACGACATGGACGGCCTGCGCAAGGTGCCGGACAATGTCCCGAACAAGGAGCTTCTGGAAAAGCATCTCGGTCGGCCGCTGACGCGCGTGCCCGATCCGTTCGGCACCCACGAGAGTTTCGGCGCGCACAACAATGCGCGGCTGCGCGCGTTTCTCGACACGTTTGAATTCGACTACGAGTTCGCGAGTTCGACCGACTACTACACCTCGGGCAAGTTCGACGCGGCGCTGCTGCGCATGCTGGAGCGGTTCGACGCGGTGATGGCGGTGATGCTGCCGAGCCTGCGCGAGGAACGCGCCGCGAGCTATTCGCCGTTCCTCCCGATCTGCCCGCGCACCGGCATGGTGCTGTATGTGCCGATATCAGAACACGACGTGAAGGCCGGAACCGTCTCCTACGACGATCCCGAAACAAACGAGCGGGTCACGCTTCCGGTTACCGGCGGGCACTGCAAGCTGCAATGGAAGCCGGACTGGGCGATGCGCTGGTTCGCGCTCGGCGTCGACTATGAAATGGCCGGCAAGGATCTGATCGATTCGGTAAAACTGTCGGGCAAGATCTGCGCGGCGCTCGGCGGCAGGCCGCCGGAGGGATTCAATTACGAGCTGTTCCTCGACGACAAGGGCCAGAAGATCTCGAAGTCGAAGGGCAACGGGCTCACCATCGACGAATGGCTGCGCTATGCCTCGCCGGAATCGCTGTCGCTGTTCATGTATCGCGAGCCGAAGGCGGCCAAGCGACTGTATTTCGACGTCATCCCGCGCAATGTCGACGACTACCAGCAATTCCTCGAAGGTTTTCCGCGGCAGGATGCCAGGCAGCAGCTGCAAAATCCGGTCTGGCATATCCACGCCGGAAATCCGCCCAAGGCCGACATGCCCGTCACCTTCCAGCTGTTGCTGACGCTGGTGTCGTCGTCGAATGCGGAAAATGCCGCGACGCTGTGGGGCTTCATCGGCCGCTATCGTCCCGGCGTCACGCCGCAGACGCATCCAAAACTCGACGCGATGGTCGGCTACGCCATCAATTATTATCGCGACTTCGTCGCGCCGACCAAAAAATTCCGCGAGCCGACCGATGGCGAACGCGCAGCACTTCAGGATTTGCGCGATGCGCTGTCGAACATGCCGGCGGGCGCGACCGCCGAGGACATCCAGAACGTGGTCTACGAAATCGGCCGCCGCGAGCCGTTCCTCGATGCCGTGAAGAAGGGCAAGGATGGCCGTCCCGGCGTTTCGCTCGACTGGTTCAACATGCTCTACCAGGTGCTGCTCGGCCAGGAAAAAGGCCCGCGGTTTGGCTCGTTCGTCGCGGTGTATGGCGTGGCGAATGCGGTGGCGATGATCGACGGGGCGCTGGCGAGGTCGGGGTAACCTTTCTCGTCGTCCCTGCGAAAGCAGGGACCCATAATCACCGGCGCTAGCTGTCGCGAAGGTCGTCTGCCACATCGCAAAAACGGAGAGACCTCGCGGTATGGGTCCCTGCTTTCGCAGGGACGACGGTGGAGGGAGGAGCGCCCGCGCCCGCAAACCGAGATAGCAGGCCCGCAGCAATTTCAGCCATCGCCCGCCCGGATTGCGCTACAATGTCTTCCATAAGCGGTCCAAGCCTCCGTCGAGGGGCAGACACCATTGGAGGATGCTCATGCAGTTCAGGGTTTCGCCGAAAGCGCTCGATAACTCCAGCGCCGAGCAGTGGCAGGCGCGGGTCGATCTCGCGGCGGCGCATCGGCTGGCCTTTAACCAGGGTTTTTCCGAAGGCATCTTCAACCATCTGACCTTCGTGGTGCCCGGCAGCACCGACCGTTACTACCAGATCCCGTTCGGGACCCATTGGTCGGAGGTGACGGCGTCCTGCTTCATGGAAGTCGGCATCGACGATGGCGAGGTCAAGCGCGGCGAGGGCGAGGTCGAGCGCTCCTGCTATTGCATCCACGCGCCGATCCACAAGGCGCTGCCGCAGGCCAAAGCGGTGTTTCACACCCACATGCCCTATGCGAGCGCGCTGACGCGGCTCGAGGATCCGCGCATCAAGGAGATCGGCCAGACCGAGGTCGGACTGTCAGGCGCCATTGCCTATGACGACGAATATACCGGGCCCGCGCTCGATCCGGCGGAAGGCGCGCGGCTTGCCAAAGTCATCGGCGACAAGTCGGTGCTGTTCATGGCCAATCACGGCATCTCCACGGTAGGCAGCACCGTCGCCGACGCCTATGACCGGCTCTATTACGTCGAGCGCGCCGCGCAAGTTCAGATCTACGCGATGTGGACCGGGCAGCCGCTGAAGAAGCTTCCGGCGCCCGTGGTCGAGAAGACCCAGCGCGATTACCGGGACGATCATTTGTACAAGGGGCCGACGCCGTCGCAGCGGCATTTCGATGCCTTGAAGCGCATGCTGGACCGGAAAGAACCTGATTACGCGACGTAGAGGGGCGCGTCAGCTCGATATCGGCGTCCAACCCATCTCGTCATGCGCGGGCTTGACCCGCGCATCCATCTCGCTTCGTAAAAAGCTTCTCATTTTTGATGGATTGCCGGGTCAAGCCCGGCAATGACGAATCACTACGATCTCACCCGATCCGCAAACTGGTGCCAGATTTCCGGCCGCCAGCTTCCGTTCGCAGCGCCTGAAGTGGACGGCAGTATCCAAATTCGGGTGTCGGCGATCAATTCGACCTGCTCGCCGTATTCCCGCTTGCCACCCAGAAAATTCTGCCCTGCGGCCTTGCTGGTAAACGCCAGCAACCTCGGACGGCATGCTGCGATCGTCGCACGCAGGCGAGCCCGCGCGCTCTCCCTGAGCTCGGGGAGCGGCAATTGATGATCCATTCCCGAATGGGTTTTGACGAAATCGGTGAGACCAATCCGGTAACGGAGCAGGTCGCGGTATTGGTGCGGCTGTAGCAGCTCCGGCGTCAGTCCGGTCTCGTGCAGGATCCGCCAGAACTTGTTTTGCTTATGCGCGTAATAAGCGCCCGCCTGCGCGGATGCCGTTCCCACCGCCGTTCCACACAGCACGGCGCGAAGCGATTGACCGAGGAGGTCGCCGAGGACGTCCGGCAACGGCGGAAGTCCTACTGGCTCACCCACACGATGCGCGCGATCCACTCGACCTCATTGGCATCCAGCGTGCGGTCGGCATGCGCCGGGTTGACCGACTGCAGTTCGAGCAGTTTTGCGGTCCGGCGTTTCAGCTCCTTGACCATCACCTCGCCGCCGGTGGTCTTCACCACCACGCGGTCGCCCCTGCGGATCGGCGTGCCCGGCGACACCACGATGACGTCGCCGTCGCGATAGGTGGGCTTCATCGAATCGCCTGAAATCTCCAGCGCATAGGCGTGCTCGTCGCTGGCCGAGGGCAGCGCCGCCTCGTCCCAGCCTTTGCCGGTCGGAAAGCCGCTGTCGTCGAAATGGCCGCCGGCGCCGGCTTGCGCGAAGCCGAGCAGCGGCACCGATTGCGAACCCCGCGCGCCGTCGCCGATCAGCTGCACGAAGGTCTCGATCGAGGAATTGGTGGCGGCGAGCGCCTTGGAGACCGATTCGGTCGAAGGCCAGCGCTCGCGACCGTCGCCCGTAATGCGCTTGGATTTGTTGAACGTGGTGGGGTCGAGGCCGGCGCGCTTGGCGAGGCCCGAGGGCGAGAACCCGGCACGTTCGGCGAGCCGGTCGAGCGCGGTCCAGACCTGGAGGTGGGTCAGGATGCGCTGTGATTTGGAATGTTTGGCCATCGGGAGTCCCTTGGGGCTGATCTAGGAATTATTGCCTTATTCGGGCGGTTTGCGCAAATCTTCCGCGCGCCACACGCCATAGCGGCGCTTGAGTTGAGCGCCCGGCGCCGATACGGTCGGCTTCTCACCCGGCGATTTTCGGGAAAACCCCAAGAGACTCAACGACAAGCAGGGAACGCCGGAACCGTGCGCACGATCTACAAAATCAGCCCCGCCTCGGCCTGGCGCGAGGCCGAGCGGCAGGGCGTGTACCGGGGCAGCGCCGACGATGCGCGCGACGGCTTTATTCACTTTTCCACAGCTTCGCAGGTCGCGGAGACCGCGCGGAAGCATTTCTTCGGGCAAACCGGCCTGTTCCTGATCGCGGTCGATGCCGACGCGCTGGGGGATGCGCTGCGCTGGGAACCGTCGCGCAATGACGAGTTGTTCCCGCACCTCTATGGCGAACTCGACCTTGGCGCGGTCACCGCCATCCTCGACCTGCGCACGCGATCCGACGGTTATCATGAGATCCCGGAGCTTGTGCCGTGATTCGCGCCTTCGACGCCTTCTCGCTGCCGCTGTTGCGCTGGTTCGATCCGGAGGACGCCCATCGCATGGCGATCCAGGGCCTGCGGTTGTTGCCGCCGATCCGGCAGCGGGTAGACGATTCGAAACTCGCGGTGCGGGCGTTCGGGCTGAATTTTCCCAACCCGATCGGCATGGCGGCGGGCTTCGACAAGAGCGCCGAGGCGCCGGATGCGCTGCTGCGGCTCGGGTTCGGCTTTGTCGAGATCGGCTCGGTGACCCCCAAACCGCAGGTCGGCAATCCCCGGCCACGGCTGTTCCGGCTGGAGCGGGATGAAGCCGTCATCAACCGCATGGGCTTCAACAATGACGGCGCGGAAGTCGTGCTGCGGCGGCTTGCCGCGCGCGCGCATCACGGCGGCATCGTCGGCGTCAATGTCGGGGCCAACAAGGATTCGCCGGACCGCGTCGCCGATTACGTCAAGCTGATCGAGACCTTTGCGCCGGTGGCGAGCTATTTCACCGTCAACGTCTCCTCGCCGAACACGCCGGGCCTGCGCAATCTGCAGCAAGCGGCCCAGCTCGACGAGCTCCTGGCCAAGGTGATCGATGCCCGCGAGCGCGTCCGCACCAATGCCGGCGATTCGCCGGTGCTGCTCAAGATCGCGCCGGATCTCAGTCTCGCCGAACTCGATGACGTCGTGCACATCGCACGCTCGCGCCGTGTCGACGGCATGATCGTGGCCAATACCACGCTGGCGCGCCCCTCCACCCTGCGCGAAACCAATCGCGCGCGAGAGCAAGGCGGCCTGTCCGGACGGCCGCTGTTCCGGCTGTCGACCCGGATGGTGGCGGAGACCTATGTCCGCGCCGAGGGTGCGTTCCCCCTGATCGGGGTCGGCGGCATCGATTCCGGCGGCGCCGCGCTGACCAAAATCCGCGCCGGCGCCAGCCTGATCCAGCTTTATTCGTCGCTGATCTACAAGGGCCTTGGCCTCGTCGAAGACATCAAGAACGATCTCGCCTCGACGCTATTGCGCACCGGCCGCGACTCGCTGTCGGAAATCGTCGGCGCCGACGCCGCGACCATCACGGCCGAGGACTGGCCGGTTCAGTAGTCGAAATGGTGCGCGTGGCTTTCACCTCGCCCCGCTTGCGGCTGTTCGATTCACACATCTTGAAGCCTCAGAGTGGTGCCGAACTTGATGCGCTGGAAGTCGTCCAACCCCCAGCGCATGGTTTTGGGTCCGGGCTTTCCGTAATAGCCGTCCCATCCGCCGAGCCTGGCGATGACCCAGGCAGCGAAGGCGAGGGAACCTTTGGGGTGCGGGTTTTTCTGGCGGGCAGTCTGCCCTTCGAGTTTAGCCGACAGAGCCTCCAGAATGGGTTGATCGTCCGGTTCGAAGGCATCGGCCAGTTGCCGGTCGGTCGTCCCTTCACGAGCCTTGACCAATTGCATGACGGTAACTGTCGCGACGGTTGCGGCTGCGACGAACTTGATCATGACCTGTGGATCGCCAATGTCGGCTTTCTCGATATCGAATCCTGCCGTCTTGAGGGTTCGGAAGAACTCTTCGATGCTCCACCGCATCCGGTAGAGGTCTACAATTCTGCGCGCCTCGGCCGTGTTCGTGACGGTGTGCGTGGTGAGAAGCCGCCAATGAACCGGCTCACCGTCTTCAAGCGGCGAGACCTCGCGAACGTCGACCAATGTCAGGGTAACGCTTGCCGGCAGATCGGGTGCGGCTCCATGTAGCGGCTTGCACAATTTGACGGACGAGAAGCGCAACGCCAGTTCCGCCGCCCGCGCTTTGCGACCCGGTGCAGCAGGGATTTTCACGCTGTACCGATCCGCTTCCGGCAGGTCGTCGATGAACGTGAACAGCAGCGCGTCGGCCTCCTCGGCGTCCTTGATTTTCCGGTTTTGGCAGGCTCGGACGATCAAATGTGTGTTGGTCGGACGACGCGCAAAATGCTCGTAGAAGTCGCTTTCCCGATCCGACAGCACGGTAATGCTGTTCGCCGCTGCCAGTACCTCGCTGGCACACGTCGTTGTATCGAGCCAGCGCTGCGATTCCTTATCTTCCGTCGCACGAGAGCGCCGCGGTGTGACTGCACCAGTGTCCCGATTCCAAATCGTGGCATCCACCAGCCCGAGTAGCGCGCCGGTTCCAATCTCCAGCGCTATCGCAGCATGCAACAGCAGTCCGCCCAGCGCGCCGCCTTTTCCGACAGGTCCATACCCGCTCGCTCGGGCGCGCCGACCTCCCAACGCCAGTTCGCTGGTATCCTGAGCCACAACGATCTCACGGCCCGCCACTCGCGCTGCGGTGCCGTGACACGCATGGCACACCATTTCGTCGGCAGTCACTGCCGGGTTGTGAAGGAACCGCCTGAACCGCATCTCCTGCGATCGACGTCCCGCAAGCCGTCGGATACGACAACCCGGTCGCTCGACGAGGGCCGCGTGGAACGCCGCCCCCCTTTTTCTAGGCGGCGGTCGCCAAACCGTCCCAGCCCAAATTCCATGGCCGCTATCTCCGCTGCGAATCAACGATCCTCAACGGAATCAGCCCCCAAAAATCTCGGCAACCGAAATGTGTGCATATGACAGCCGCTTGCGGGGAGAGGTCGAATTGCGAAGCAATTCGGGTGAGGGGGACTCTCAGCGCATTCGGTGTTCGTTGAGGCAGCCCCTCACCCCGCCCCTCTCCCCGCAAGAGCGGGGCGAGGGAGAAGTGGGCCGCTCCGCTTTATTATACTTTGAACGACTTCTTCAACAGCGCCGGATAGCGCAGCGCTTCCAGGCCGCCGCGGGCGGCGTAGTGCACCAGCAGCGCGCCCCACAGGCCGGCATTGCCGAACGATCGCAGCGCCAGCCATGCAGCGAGAAAGATTGCCAGCGACAGCAGCATCAGATTGCGCATGTCGCGGGCCCAGGTCGCGCCGATATAGACGCCGTCATAGGCGAACGCGAACACGCCGAGCATTGGCGCGAAGATCACGAATGGCAGATAGTCGCGTGAAAGACGCCGGACCTCGGGGTTCGCGGTCATGAAGTCGATCAGCGCAGGCCCGGCAAACGCGAATGTCGCGGCCACCGCGAGCGCAAAGCCAAATCCCCAGATCACGACCAGTTTTACCGCGCCAGAAAATCCGTCCCGGTCGCGGGCGCCATAGGCGCGGCCGCACAGCTGTTCGGCGGCGTTGGCAAGGCCGTCGAGGAAGAAGGCGCTGATCAGCAGGAAATTGTTCAGCACCGAATTGGCGGCCAGCGGAATGTCGCCGGCGCGCGCGCCTTGCGCGGCGAAGAACAGCCATACCGCGATCAGCGCCGCGGTGCGGACCATGATGTCGCCGTTGACCGACAGCATGCGCAGCAGTTTTGCGCGGTCGAACAGTGTCGCGCGCGAGATGCCGAGCTTTCGCTGCGTAAGGCGGGCCGCGATCACGATACCGAGCAGCAGCCCGGTGGCCTCCGCAATTACGGCGGCGATGGCGGCGCCGGCGATGCCGGCGTCGAACACCAGCACCAGCAGCGCGGTCGCGACCGCATTGGTGACGTTGATCGTGATCTGCGTCGTCAGCGCCAGCGTGGCGCGCGCCTGCCCGATCAGCCAGCCGAGCACGACGTAGTTGGCGAGCACCAGCGGCGCCGACCAGATCCGGATCGTGAAATAGGTTTTGGCGGCGCGGGTCACGCCCTCGCTGCCGCCCATGGCGGTGAGCAGCGCGGCGGCGAGCGGGATCTGCAGGGCGATCAGCGCCGTGCCGATCAGCGCCGCGACGATGAGCCCGCGCACCAGGATCGCGCGCCATTCCGTCGTCTCGCCGGCGCCGAGCGATTGCGCGGTGAACGCGACCGTGCTCATGCGCAGGAACGCGAACAGCCAGAACAGGCAGTCGAACAGCACCGACGCCATCGCGACGCCGCCGAGCAGCGTGGCGTCGCCGAGCCGCCCGATCGCCGTGGTCGAGACGATGCCGATCAGCGGCGTGGTCAGGTTCGCGATCATCGCCGGGCCTGCGATGGCGAACACCTGCCTGGTCGTTACTTTCGAAGCAGGATTTGGCGCGTACATGTCAGAATATGACCACCATGCCGTCTTCGGCCGCGGTGTAGGGCAGCTCATCCAGCCGCCCGAGCATGTCGTCGCTCATATGGGTGAGGATCAGCCGTTTGGCGTTGATCTCGGGCAGATGCGCTTCCAGCGTTTTCAGGCTGAGATGGTTCTTGACGATCTTGTCGTAATAATAGGCTTCCGCAATGAACAGGTCGGCATCGCGCGCCGCCGGGATCAGCGTCTCCGTCCATTCGGTATCGGCGCTGTAGGCGACCACGCGCCCTTCGGCCTCGATCCGGTAGGCCAAAAACGGCCCGCCGGATTCGCCATGCACCACCGCATACGGCGTGACTTCTACGGCGCCGAAGCTGCGGGTTTCCTCAGGGGTGAGCGCGACGACCGAGAGATCGAAGCGTTGTTTGGTTTTTGAGGAATGCTCGAACAGCGCTTCCATCAGTTGCGCAAGCCGCGTCTCGATGCCTTTGGGACCTGCAATGACCAGCGGGCGGGTGCGGCGCGTGAACTGGGCGTCGAGCAGGAAAAACGGCAGCCCGGCAAAATGGTCGCCGTGGAAATGCGTGATCAGGATCAGGTCGATGTCGTCGCGTGCGATCTCAAGCCGCTTCAACGCCGGCAGCGAGGACGCGCCGCAGTCGATCAGGAAATTGACGCTTTTGCCGGTGACATGGAAGCAGGTGTTGGACCTGCCGCCGGAGCCAAGCGCGTCGCCGCAGCCGACAAATCGCAATTGCATCGGCTGCACCCGTTTTCGAGGGGAGGTTTACCGGCCGCGCGGCGTGCCGAACAGCCGCGACAGCAGCCAGATCGGGATCACGATCACGGCGCCGAGCAGGAAGTAGCGCCACAGCCAATTCACGGCGTCGAAGCCGAGGTCCCACAGCCGCTGGAACAGCATCCGGATGCTGTGAATGATGTTCCAGGGATCGAAGCCGATGGCGGCGAGCACCACGCCGACCAGGATCGACAGCAGGATCAGCCGGAACGCCACCGCCAGCGGCGAACCGCCGAGAAAGCGGTACAGGCCGTCATTGCTGGCCGGCAAGTCTCTGACGTCGTTGGGCATCGGTCTCTCCTGCGGTGGTGCCCGCATTATAGGTCACCGCAGGGCACATGGGGAACCTGCTTGCGCGGGGCAATGGCTGCCGTCCGGCCTTGGAACCTTAATTATTGGACAGTCTTCAACATCCGTTCCAGCGTCTCCAGCCGGTCGGCCTCGCGCGGCGGCTTGTCCCAGCGCAGCCGGCTGATGCGCGGAAACCGCATCGCGACCCCGGATTTGTGCCGCGGCGAGCGCTGTAGCCCCTCGAAGGCAACTTCCAGCACCAGCCCCTGATCCGGTTCATGCACGACATGGCGGACGGGGCCGAATTTCTCGGTGGTGTTGCGGCGGACGAAACGGTCGATCTGCAGCAGTTCTTCGTCGGTGAAGCCGAAATAGGCTTTTCCGACCGGCACCAGTTCGTCGCCGCCGTCGCCTTTGGTCCAGACGCCAAACGTGTAGTCCGAATAATAGGACGAGCGCTTGCCGTGGCCGCGCTGCGCATACATCAAGACGGCATCGATGATGTGCGGATCGCGCTTCCACTTCCACCACTGTCCTTTGGGCCGTCCCGGCAGATAGGCCGCGTCGCGCCGCTTCAGCATCACGCCCTCGACCGCCTCGGCATCCTCGCCCGCGCCGGCGCTGGCGGGATCGGCGCGCGCCGCGGTCAGCGCCTCCCAGCTTTCGAAGGGAATCGTCGGCGACAGGTCGATGCGCGGGTCGTCGAGTTTTTTGACGAACGCTTCCAGCCGCGTTCGGCGTTCGACGAACGGCAGTTCGCGCAGATCGTTTTCGTCGTCGCCGAGCAGATCATAGGCGCGCAGATGGATCGGAAATTCCTTCAACAGTTTTGGCGAAACGACTTTGCGGTTGAGGCGCTGCTGCAGCACATTGAACGTCTGCACGCGCGCCTCGCGCAGCACCAGCAATTCGCCATCGATGGCGCCGGGCAGATGCAGCGACGGCAGCAGGTCCGGAAAGCTTTTGGTGATGTCCTCGCCGGTGCGCGAATACAGCCGCGCCTGCATATGGCCGCGCTCGTCGCGGCCGCTCACCGCCTGGACGCGGATGCCGTCCCATTTCCATTCCGCGACGAAATCCGATGCGTCGAGATTGGCGAAATCCGCATCCTCGATCGCATGCGCCAGCATCACCGGGCGGAACGGCGTCGGATCGCGATTGACGGGCTTTTCTGCGCGGCCCTCCAGCCACGCGAACAGCTCGTGATAGGGTGGCGAAAGGCCCGGCCACATCAGCTCGACGTCGTGCGGATCCTTGTCTCCAAGGGCGGCGGCCGCGGTTTTTGCCAGACGCGCCGAAATCCCGATCCGCATCGCGCCGGTGACGAGTTTTAACAGCGCCCAGCGCCCGGTCTCGTCGAGTTCGTCGAGCCAGCGCGCCAGCTGCTTTGGCAGTTCGGTCTTGCCGAGGGTGCGCAGCGTGGTGACGACCTCGGTCAGCGTCGGCGGCGGGGGATTGTTGTGGGCGCGGTGCGCTTCACCTCTCCCGCTTGCGGGGGAGGTCGGATCGCGAAGCGATCCGGGTGGGGGCTCTTTCTCTCCGTCGAGCAAGCGGCCAGACCCCCACCCATAGCCGATGCTTCGCATCGGCGTTCTCGAGGACGGCGGCCGTAGGCCGCCTATGCCTCCCCCGCAAGCGGGAGAGGGGGCAGACTGCGCCCGTGGCTGGGCCTTCGGCCACATCAGCGCCACCGTCTCCGAGAGGTCGCCGACATAGTCGTAGGACAATCCGAACAGCACGGGGTCGGTGCGGTCGGTGATCAAATCGCGGATCAGGCCGGGTTTTGCATGTTTGAACGACAGCGCGCCGGTCAGCGCCGCCAGCGCGTAGCCGCGATCGGGATCGGCGGTTTCGCGAAAATAGTTGGTGATCAGCCGCAGCTTGTTGTTGCGGCCGGGCTCGTAGGCGAGGCGATCCAAAAGTTCGGCAAAGCGGTTCATGCCTCGGCCTCGTCCGCCGACACCGCTTCGCTTTCATCCTCGTCGCCATAGCCGACCAGATCGAGCGGCCGCGCGGCAAGGCCGTTTGTCTGGCACCAATGCACCAGCGCGTCTTCCTGGCCATGGGTGACCCAGACCTCGCCGGCGCCGGTTGCCGCGATCGTCGCGGTGAGCCCGTCCCAATCCGCGTGGTCGGAAATCACCAAGGGGAGTTCGACGCCGCGCTGGCGGGCGCGGGCGCGCACCCGCATCCAGCCGGATGCAAACGCGGTCACGGGATCGGGAAATCGCCGCGTCCAGATGTCGGACGTCGCCGACGGCGGCGCCAGCGTGATGGTGCCGGCGAGATCGGCCTTCTTGATGCCCTTCACGGCGCGGAGATTGCCGAGGGCGATGCCGCGGCTTTCGTAGTAGCGCGTGATCTTCTCCATCGCGCCATGCAGATAGACCGGTGCGTCGTAGCCGGCCTCGCGCAACAGCGCGATCACGCGCTGCGCCTTGCCGAGCGAATAGGCGCCGACCAGATGGGCGCGCTCCGGAAACAGCGCCACCGACGCCAGCAGTTTTTTGACCTCGTCGGCGGCGTTGCCGTGGCGAAACACCGGCAACCCAAAAGTGGCTTCGGTGATGAAGACGTCGCACGGCACCACCTCGAACGACGCGCAGGTCGGGTCGGGCGCATCCTTGTAGTCGCCGGACGCGACGATGCAGGTGTCCTTGCAGGTGACCGCGATCTGCGCCGAGCCCAGCACGTGGCCGGCGGGATGGAATTTGATTCTGACGTCGCCGAGCCGGATCTCCTCGCCATAGGCAACGGCCTGTGTGCTGCGCGCAAAATCGTCGCCATAGCGCAGCCGCATCATGTCGAGCGTCTCTTGGGTGGCCAGCACCGCGCCATGGCCGGGGCGGGCGTGGTCGGAATGGCCGTGGGTGATCACCGCCCGCTCGACCGGCCGCACCGGATCGATATGAAAGCCGCCGGGCTTGCAGCACAGGCCGGCGGCAACGGGCATCAGGATGTCTTGCGGGCGCATTTTGGATATATAGGCCGGCTTGGCCCCAATTTTTAGCCGTCATGCGCGGGCTTGACCCGCGCATCCATCTTTCGGAAGAATCCTTTGATTGATGGATTGCCGGGGGCGCAGACAAGTTTACGTAGTCTACGCAAGGCAGACTACTGTGCCCGGCAATGACGAACAATGACAAGTGTGGTCCCTGAAATGCCCGCCCGCGTGTTCCTGTCCTCCGGCGATCTGATGGCCGACCGCCGCTTTGAATTCGCGCGCGATCTGCAATTGAAGGGCGATCTCGTCGCCGCCGCCGATCTGCTGCTGCAGGCCACCGAACTGGCGCCGGATTTTGTCTCCGCCTGGTTCACGCTCGGCGACATCCGCGAGCAGCTCGGCGAGCAGGATGCTGCGATCGCGGCGTTCCGCAACGCCCATGCCGCCGACCGCGGCGACCGCCATGGTGCCAGCCTGCGGCTGATGCGGCTCGGCGCCGAACAAGTGTCCGGCATGCCGCCGGCCTATGTGCAGACGCTGTTCGATCAATATGCGCCGCGGTTCGAAACCGCCCTGGTGGACGACCTCGGCTATCGCGGCCCGGCAATTCTGTTCAAGGGAGTGCTGTGGGTTCGTGCCGTCGCCAGGAAGCCAGCCTTCTTCAAGCGCGCGATCGATCTCGGCTGCGGCACCGGGCTGGCCGCTGCTGCCTTCGCCAGCAATGTCGATCGCTTCATCGGCATCGACCTGTCGCCGCGCATGATCGAAAAGGCGCGCCTGACGGGGCTCTATGCCGAGCTTGAGGTCGACGACATGCTGGAGGGACTGCGCAGCAAGCCCGAGACGAGCGCCGAACTCATTCTCGCCGCCGACGCGATGGTCTATGTCGCCGATCTCCTGCCTGTGCTGGCGGAGGCGAGACGCGTGCTGGTGTCCGGCGGCGTACTCGCGTTCACGGCCGAAACCCATGACGGCGAGGGCGTCATCGTCGGCCCGGGGCTGCGCTACGCGCACAGCGCGGACTATGTGCGCGCGTCGGTGGAGGCGGCTGGACTGAAATTGTCCCGGCTTGAAGACCGTTCCGCCCGCAACGAGGACAATTTTCCGGTGCCGGGCCTGGTCGTGGTCGCGGCGAAAACCTGATTTCTTTTTCCTTCTCCCCTTGTGGGAGAAGGTGGCATAGGCGGCCTTCCGGCCGCCGTCTCTTAGAACGCCGATGCTTTGCATCGGCTATAGCGCCGGATGAGGGGTCTCTATCCGCGGAGACAGACCCCTCAC
Organism: Bradyrhizobium sp. AZCC 2289; assembly: GCF_036924615.1. NCBI lineage: Bacteria > Pseudomonadati > Pseudomonadota > Alphaproteobacteria > Hyphomicrobiales > Nitrobacteraceae > Bradyrhizobium > Bradyrhizobium sp. AZCC 2289. Next base: position 5,454,609 of record NZ_JAZHRY010000001.1, read on the forward strand.
ACGTCGCCTCACTGCGTGAGGCGCCACCCTCTCCCACAAGGGAGAGGGGAAGAGTCGCTGCCAAAACTTGAGTCTACACGCTGCGATTTCCGCCTCGCGGAAATGGCGCTAGAGCGGTTTTCGGTTGATGTGAATCGGAACAGTAAGGGGGTTCCCAGAGGCGCGCAAATCAGATTCGAGTTGCTTTGACAGCAACGGCGAGGTCGCGCGATGGCGAAGGGATACTCGAAAGACCTCAGGGCGCGGGCGGTCGCGCTTGTCGAAGACGGCGAGAGCAGACGGGAAGCGGCGCGGGTGCTCGGTCTCGGCGCCTCGACCGCAATCCGCTGGATCGAGCGCTGGGCGACAACGGGCAGTGTAGCGGCATTGCCCGGCACGGGCCACAGCCGCTCGCCGCTCGAGGCGCATCGCCAATGGCTGCTTGATCTGGTCGCAGCGGAGCCGGACTTGACGCTCGAAGAGATTCGCGCGCGGCTCAAGTCCGAGAAGCGGCTGAAAACCGGTACGACCTCGGTCTGGCGCTTCTACGAACGCCACGACATCACGTTCAAAAAAAACTCTGCACGCCGCCGAACAGGATCGTCCTGATGTCGCTGCAGCGCGTGCCGCGCTGAGGGTCGAGCAATCCAAGCTTGATGCGCCGCGCCTCGTCTTCATCGACGAGACGGCGGTTACGACCAAGATGGTCCGGCATCGCGGCCGCTCACCGCGTGGCGAGCGTCTCGTTGCGAGCGTGCCGCACGGCCACTGGAAGACGCTGACGCTCGTTGCCGCGCTGCGCATCAATGGCCTGACGGCGCCTTATGTCATTGACGGCGCGATGGATGGGCCATCGTTCCTCGCTTATGTTGAGCAGATCCTCGCGCCGACGCTGCGCAAAGGCGATATCGTATTCATGGATAACCTGCGCACCCACAAGATCGACGGCGTTCGCCAGGCGGTCGAAGCGGTCGGCGCCAAGGTGCGCTATTTGCCGGCCTACTCGCCCGACCTCAATCCGATCGAAATGGCATTCTCGAAGCTAAAGACAGCGCTGCGCAAGGGGGCCGCTCGCACCGTGACAACGCTGATGAAGCTGATCGGCAGGCTCATCAAGACATTTGCACCCGAGCAGTGCGCGAACTACTTTCGACATGCCGGATACGCGTAGTGACCCATATCAAGTGGAAAGCGCTCTAGCTTTCACGAGCGGTATTGTGTCGCGCCACTCCCAGTTCGCTATTGCCGTGCCTGCGGGAATGTAGATCATTGCCCGCAACCCAGGGAGAAACAAAAGCCATGAACAGGAAACAAACAAGGCGCGAATTCGGCGCCACCGCGCTTGCCGCCATCGCCGCATCAGCCATGCCCGCCCCTTATGTCTGGGCGGTCGAGAAGAAATACGATCCGGGCGCGACCGACACCGAAATCAAGCTCGGCCAGACCGTGCCGCATTCCGGCCCCGGCTCGATCTACGGCGTGCTGGGGCGCGTTGGGGAAGCCTATTTCCAGATGCTGAACGAGAACGGCGGCATCAACGGGCGCAAGATCAAGTTCTTTACCATGGACGACGCCTACAGCCCGCCGAAATGCGTCGAGGCGACGCGGCGGCTGGTGGAGCAGGAGGAAGTGCTGGCGCTGTTCGGCTCGCTCGGCACCGCGCCGCAGACCGCCGTGCATAAATACCTGAACGCGAAAGGCGTGCCGCAGCTTCTGCTGAATACCGGCGCGTCGAAGTGGAACGATCCGAAGAACAACAAATGGACCATGGCGGGCCTGCCGCTCTATCCGACCGAGGCGCGCATTCTGGCAAGACATGTCTTGAGTGTGAAGCCGAACGCCAAGATCGGCATCCTCTACCAGAACGACGATTTCGGCCGCGACTTCCTCGGGCCCTTCAAGAAAGTGCTGGAAGATGCCGGCGGCACCGCCAAGGTGATCATGGAGCAGACCTACGACCTGACCGAGCCGACGGTCGATTCGCAGCTCATCAATCTCTCCAAGTCGGGCGCGGATGTTTTTTACAACATCTCGACCGGCAAGGCGTCGTCGCAGTCGATTCGCAAAGTGGTCGAACTCGGCTGGAAGCCGCTGCAATTGCTTTCGGCCGGATCGACCGGACGTTCGATCCTCAACGCCGCGGGCTTCGAGAATGCCGCCGGCATCGTCGCCATCCGCTATTCCAAGGACGCCGGACCGGGGCGTTGGGAAAAGGATAAGGACGTGATGGCGTTCGAGGCGTTGCGCGCGAAATATCTGCCCAACGTCGATCCCGACAACACCATCGCCTATGCCGGCTACGGCCAGGCGGTCTCGATGGGCGAAATCCTGCGCCGCTGCGGCGACGAACTCACCCGCGCCAATGTGCTGAAGAACGCGAGCACGCTGGCCGGATACCACTCGCCATTCTTCCTCGACGATATCAATTACAGCTACACCCCCGACGATTACACGCCAATGAAGACGCTGCACATCTCGATCTTCGACGGCAAGGACTGGCAGATTTCGGAGAAGGCGGTGACGGAGTAACGGGCCCCGTCGCCTCATTCCGTTCGTCGTCCCGGCGAAAGCCGGGACCCATAACCCCCGGTGCCCGCTGTGGCGTGCGCAAGCGGCCCCAGGGCTGCGCTTCGCAAGCACCTGTGGTTATGGGTCCCGGGTCAAGCCCGGGACGACGTGGTGGGAGCTTGCTGGTGATTGGTGCCCCTCGACGAAGCCGTCCCGACGGCTTAGCTCTTAGCGCGTGCCGTCCCTTGTCCTGCCCTTGCCATCGGCCGAAGCCGAGCCCCTGCTGCCCGACCGCTTCCTTCAATGGTTCGCGTCGCGCGGCTGGTCGCCGCGCGAGCATCAGCTCGCGCTGCTCGCAAAAGCCCGCGACGATCGTTCCGCACTGCTGATCGCGCCGACCGGCGCCGGCAAGACGCTGGCGGGGTTTCTGCCGACATTGGTGGAGCTCTCCGCTCCATCGCCTGCGGAGGGGGCCAAGAAAAGCGTCATCTCTACCGGCCGCGCCGTGAAGCGCACCGGTGGTCTCCACACCCTCTACATCTCGCCGCTGAAAGCGCTCGCGGTCGATATCGCGCGCAATCTGGAAACGCCGATTGCCCAGATGGGGCTGCCGATCAAGGTCGAGACCCGCACCGGCGACACACCGGTGTCGCGGCGGCAGCGGCAGCGGCGCTATCCGCCGGATATTCTGCTGACGACGCCGGAGCAATTGGCGCTGCTGTTGTCGTCCGACGACGCGCCGTTTCTGTTTTCGTCGCTGAAACGCATCGTGCTCGACGAGTTGCACGCACTGGTGACCTCCAAGCGCGGCGATCTGCTGTCGCTCGGCCTGGCGCGGCTGTGGCGGCTGGCGCCCGAGATACGCGCGATCGGCCTGTCGGCGACGGTGGCTGAGCCGGAATCGCTAGCGCGGTTTCTGGTGCCGCAGCGCGACGGCAGACCAGAAGGCGCCGACATCGTCATCGCCGGCGGCGCCGCGGCGCCTGTTGTCGAAATGCTCGATACCAGGGAGCGGTTGCCCTGGGCCGGCCACAGCGCGCGCCATGCGCTGAACGAGGTCTACGACCTGATCAAGCGCAACAAGACCACGCTGGTGTTCGTCAACACCCGCAGCCAGGCCGAGATGCTGTTCCAGGATCTCTGGCGCATGAACGACGACGGCCTTGCGATTGCGCTGCATCACGGCTCGCTCGACGTCGCGCAGCGCCGCAAGGTCGAGGATGCGATGTCGGCCGGCAGACTGCGCGGCGTGGTCTGCACCTCCTCGCTCGATCTCGGCGTCGACTGGGGCGACGTCGATCTCGTGATCAATATCGGCGCGCCCAAGGGTGCGTCGCGGCTGATGCAGCGAATCGGCCGCGCCAATCACCGCATCGACGAGGCGTCCCGCGCGGTTCTGGTGCCGGCCAACCGGTTCGAGGTGCTGGAATGTGCGGTAGCGATCGACGCGATCGCGGAGAACGCGCAGGACACGCCGCCGCTTCGAATTGGTGCGCTCGACGTGCTGGCGCAGCATGTGCTCGGCTGCGCCTGCGGCGAACCGTTTCTGTCCGACGAACTCTATTCGGAAGTGCTGACGGCGGCGCCTTATTCCGGCCTGACGCGAACCGATTTCGACGACGTGGTCGATTTCGTCGCCACCGGCGGCTATGCGCTGAAGAGCTATGAGCGTTTTGCGCGCATCAAGCAGGACAAACAGGGCCGCTGGCGCGTCACCAATCCCCGGGTGCGGCAGAGCTACCGGATGAACGTCGGCACCATCGTCGAAGAGTCGATGCTGAAAGTTCGCCTGGTGCGTTCGCGCGGCGGTGCGTCAGGGTCGACCGGCGCGCTCGGGCGCGGCGGCCGGATGCTGGGCGAGATCGAGGAATATTTTATTGAAGGGCTCGTGGTCGGCGACACCTTTGTGTTCGGCGGCGAGGTGGTGCGTTACGAGGCCTTGGTCGAGGACCAGGTCTACGTCTCCCGCGCCCATGACAGCGACGCAAAGGTGCCGTCCTATATGGGCGGCAAATTTCCGCTTTCGACCTATCTCGCCGAACGCGTGCGAAAACTGCTCGACGACAAGCGCGCCTGGAACGCGTTGCCGGATCAGGTGCGCGACTGGCTGTCGCTGCAGCAGGGATTTTCGCGCGTACCGGGAGTGCGCGAGTTGCTGGTGGAAACCTTTCCCCGCGGCAGCAAGCATTACTTCGTCTGCTATCCCTTCGAGGGGCGGCTGGCGCACCAGACGCTCGGCATGCTGCTGACGCGGCGGATGGAACGCGCGCGGGCGCGCCCGCTTGGTTTCGTCGCCAATGAATATGCGGTTGCGGTGTGGGGTCTCGGCGACATGTCGTTCATGGTCCGGCACGGCCAGCTCGATCTCAACGCGCTGTTCGATCCGGATATGCTCGGCGATGATCTCGAGGCGTGGCTTGCGGAATCCGCGCTGATGAAGCGCACCTTTCGCAATTGCGCGATCATTTCCGGCCTGATCGCGCGGCGCTTTACCGGCGAGGAAAAATCCCGCCGCCAGGTGCTGTTCTCGACCGATTTGATCTACGACGTGCTGCGCAAGCACCACGCCGACCATGTGCTGTTGCGGGCGGCGCGCGCCGATGCGGCGTCGGGATTGCTCGATCTTCGCCGGCTGGGTGATATGCTGTCGCGTATTCACGGGCGAATCACCCATCGGGAACTCGACCACGTTTCGCCGCTCGCGGTCCCGGTGATGCTGGAAATCGGCCGCGAGTCAGTTTATGGCGAAGCGTCCGACGAATTGCTGGCGGAAGCCGCCGATGAACTCGTTAAAGAGGCGACAGGGTAAGACGGGATAAAAAGTGACGGCAGCCGCGCAATCTTCAGGGGATGATCAGACCGTGCGCGCTTCGACTGTTACGATTGCAGATGTAGCGCTGCTCGCCGATCTCTCCGGCGCGCTGTTCTGGGAAGAGCAGCGCCTGCTCGTCGTCTCCGACCTGCACCTCGAAAAGGGTTCCAGCTTTGCCGCGCGCGGCGTGCTGCTGCCGCCCTACGATACGGTGGCGACGCTCGGCCGGCTTGCCGCCGTCATTGCCCGCCACGACCCGCGCATGGTGATTGCGCTCGGCGACAGTTTTCACGATCGCACGGCGCATGAACGTCTCGCGGATTCGAATCGCGAGGCGCTGACTGCGCTGCAGGCGCGGCGAGACTGGATCTGGATATCGGGCAATCACGATCCGGCACTGCCGTCCGATCTCGGCGGCGTGGTCGCCAGCGAAGTCGCCATCGGGCCCATCGTGTTCCGCCACGAGCCGACCGGCGCGTTCGGCGAAATCGCCGGCCATCTGCATCCCAAGGCGCGGGTTCCGACGCGCGGGCGCACCATGGAGCGGCGCTGCTTTGCCAGCGACGGCAAGCGCGCGGTGATGCCGGCGTTCGGCGCCTATACCGGGGGGCTGAGCATCCGCGACGCGGCATTCGCCAAAATCTTCGGCACGCCGGGCTTCATGGCGCATGTGCTCGGCGACCGCAAACTGCACGCGATCGCGGCGTCGCGGTGTTATTGATCTGTGTGGCGGCCTTGGGCTCCGGGGCTTTACCAACCGCTGTCTCGTCATTGCGAGGAGCGATAGCGACGAAGCAATCCATTGCCCCGTTTGCCGCCCTATGGATTGCTTCGCTTCGCTCGCAATGACGATGTGGAGAGATTGGTGCGACAAAACAGCCCGACGGGCAAATCAGTAAAAACCTGTCCAGCCCTTCCCATAAAATATTTCGCCTCCGCCGTTGGGCAAATCAGTGGTTTGACTCCGCGCGTCTCACCCGAGCAAGGGGCGTTTCTCGAGTCGTCACGAACGCGCGGTGGGATGCGATGGACGCGACAACGTCGCATGGGCAGCGTGATTTGCGTCACAGTCTCGGCGACGCGGATTGAGCATGGTCACACCTTCATCAAAGGAGCAGACCATGAGCAGCCTCAACACCGAGCCTAAGCTTTCGAAATACGAATTGAACGAGGAACAACTCGAGAAGGCCACTGGTGGATCATCTCTGTCGCTTAGTTACGCACGTGTAAAATTTGAGTACACCGAGCAGAAGCCGGATGGCACCGCTGCGGGTAACGTGGCCGCCAAATGGAGCCTCGCTCAAGGTGCCGTAGCGTGATGGCCAGGCACAACATGTCAATCACCCGCGCTATCACTCTGAGTTGTGCGCGGGTGTTCGCAAGCAAAGGAGCGCGATCATGACACGACAGCGCGATGACAAGGACCTCGAAGCCCACGTTCCCATGGCAGAACTGAGCGAATGCGACCTTGAGAAAGCGACCGGCGGTTCACAGTCTTCCGGAAGCGGTTCAGGCAAAGTCCGGCACGGTGACCTGCAATTTCAAAAATATCTTGATAAGGCATCCATCATTCTCTGACGGGAGCCTTCTCCTGATGCGGGAAGCACGGTTGTCGCGTCCTTGGCCGTGGGCGTGGTCGGCGGGTTAGCTGCTCGCGGAGTTGACCGGCGGGCGTGCGCGGCGTGGCGGCATGCCCCCCCGGCGCATCGGCACCATCTCGCTCCCGGCGTCCGCGTTTCGGACGACCCAGGGGAGGGTGACGGTCACAAAAACTGCCCGACGGGCAAATCAGTAAAAACCTGTCCAGCCCTTCCGATAAAAATATTTCGCTTCCGCCGTCGGGCAAATCAGTGGCTTGTCTCCGCGCGTCTCACCCGAGAAGGGGCGGATCGCGAGTCGTCACGAACGCGCGGTGGGATGCGATGGACGCGACAGCGTCGGGCGCGCAATGGGATCGCAGGGCGGGTGTTCCCGTGAGCGATCGGCCGGCGCGCGGACGAACGGCGCTGCAAACCGTCTTCGACGAACTTTGCCTGGCGGCACGAGGCCGGCGAAGCACTCGGTGAAGACGGGCGCGGACGGTGAAGTCGTGTGGTTCCGGCGCCCCGATGCTGGCGTCAAGTTTTGCGAAAGATGCATCCGCCCAACCGGGTTTGAGATGCATCTGTCATCCGCAAGGCGACGGTGGCAAACAAGCCGGTCACCGGGGAGAGCACGAAGTAAGCCGTAAACCATTCGCGCGGGGAAAGCCGGAGTGATCCGGTTGAACCTGTGGTCCACTCGTGCGCTTTTTGTGCGCACGACCGCGGGTGCAATCGGCGCCCGGCTTTCCCTGCGCCCTCTGTTCTCAAGGGGGTCGAAATCGACGCAAGCCTCGGGCGCAATGCGCCGCGAGATTGCGGACGCGTATCCGCTCGCTGTTTGAAATTTGAATCACAAGCATCAACCCGTCATTGCGAGGAGCGCGAGCGACGAAGCAATCCATGCCTCAGCAAGCGGAGAGATGGATTGCTTCGCTTCGCTCGCAATGACGTAGAGTAAAGTGAAGCGCTCCACAGGATGACGAAATCAATAGCGTCGCAGGCTCGGCGCTACGCCGCCTTCGCCTGAGCCGTATTGCAAAACTCCGCGAGCCGATCGGCGAGCCGCAAGGTCGCGGGACTGGCGCCGGGGGCTGCTCACCATGGACACCAACGACACCATCGAGACCGCGCGCGCGTTTCCGGACGCCGTGATCGTGCCCGTTCATACCGATGGATGGGCGCATTTCCGCCAGAGCGCGAGCGATCTGCGCGCGTCCTTTGATACACTCGGCTTTGGGGCGCGGTTGCGGATTCTGGAGCCCGGCGTCGCGACGGTCATCGAGCCGTCATCTCGCGCTTGATTCCGCGCAATGAAATAGCCCGCGCCTTCAGGTAGGATGTTGCTGGAACCGGAGCTTGCCCGGTACGTTATCGCGGCGGCTGGACCGGGTATGGCGCAACTCAGGAAGATCACCGCGAAGAACCACAAGAAGCCCGGCGACAAGCCGGCCCCGAAGGTCGAACCCCGACAGCGGTTTGACTTCAGGCTTTTCCTCAAATCGCTCGGGCCGGGACTGATCACCGGCGCGTCCGACGACGATCCGTCGGGGATCGGCACCTACAGCCAGGCCGGCGCGCAGCTCGGCTACGGCATCGGCTGGACCATGCTGCTGACCTTTCCGCTGATGGTGGCGATCCAGGAAATTTCCGCACGGGTCGGCCGCGTCACCGGGCACGGCATCTCGGGCAATGTGTGCCGCTACTATTCGGCCCGGCTGCTCAATGCCGTGGTGGCGATGCTGTTCATCGCCAACACCGTCAACATCGCGGCCGATCTCGCGGCCATGGCGGATGCGACCAAATTGCTGATTGGCGGGCCCGGCATCGTCTATGTGCTGCTGTTCGGCGTGACCTCGGTCGTGGCGCAGATATTCCTCGACTATAAACGCTACGTGTCGGTGCTGAAATGGCTGACGCTATCCCTGTTCGCCTATGTCGCAGCCCTCGCATTCGCGCATATTTCGTGGCGCGAGGCGCTGGCCGGCGTGCTGGTTCCGCGCCTGACCTGGAGCGCGGATTATTTCACCACCATCGTCGCGATCTTCGGCACCACCATCTCGCCCTATCTGTTTTTCTGGCAGGCCTCGCAGGAGGCCGAAGACCAGCGCGTCGATGTGCACAAGCAGCCGCTGATCGAGAAGCATTACGGCGCGCAAAAGGAATTCAATCGCATCCGCGCCGACACCGTGGTCGGAATGGCATTCTCCAATCTGATCGCGCTGTCGATCATCGTCACCGCCGCCGCGACGCTGCACGCGGCGGGCAAGATCGATATCCAGACTTCGGCGCAAGCCGCCGAGGCGCTGCGTCCGATCGCCGGCGCATTCGCCGAAGTCATCTTTGCGCTCGGCATTATCGGCACTGGCCTGCTGGCCATCCCGGTGCTCGGCGGCGCCACCGCCTATGCCGTCGGCGAGGGCCGGCGATGGCCGGTCGGGCTCGCGCGCAAGCCCAAGGAAGCGGTTGCGTTCTACGCGGTGCTGGCGCTGTCGGCCGGAATAGGGATCGCGCTCAATTTCACCCCGATCAATCCGATCTCGGCGCTGTACTGGAGCGCGGTCGTCAACGGCGTGCTCGCCGTTCCCGTGATGGTGCTGTTGATGATCATGTCCCGCCGCAAGGACGTGATGGGCCATTTCGTCATCGCTGGCCCGCTCTATTGGCTCGGATGGCTGTCGACCGCGGCGATGCTGCTCAGCGTGCTGGCGATGGGGGTCGGGCTATTTGTTTGAGGTCATTCCGGGGCGATGCGAAGCATCGAACCCGGAATCTCGAGATTCCGGGTCTGGTCCTTCGGACCATCCCGGAATGACGACTGCTTCGCTCAATCCTTCCGGAACACAATGGACGCCATCCAGCCCGTCATCAGCGCCATGAACGCCGTTACCAGCCCGTAGACGAGCCCATTCTGCCTCGCGGTGGTGGCGACGAACTGTTCGAAGCCGACCTTGACGATCTCGAACGCGGTCTCGGTCTTGGTCACCAGCGCGCCATCGGCAAACAGTTTGATCTCGACGTCATAGGTGCCGATCGGCACCGCGGCCGGCAGCGGAATGCCGGTGCGAAACAGCGTCGGCGTCAGGAACGTCACCGCCGAGGTCGCCTCGCGATAGAGCCCGTGTTCGCTGCGCAGCCGCACGAAGGCGCTGCGGAACGCGTCGTTCGGCACCACGTCGGCATAGTCGGGGCCGACGCGCTGGGTCAGCAGCACATTGTTGAGGCCGAGCTGTTGCCGCCGCTGCACCTCGGGCGAAGCGATGGCATCGAACGGCCGGTTGGAAAACAGTGCGAGATAGGTCGGCACCTGCAGGAACTGCCGCGAGTCGGTGTTGATCCAGATGCCGAATTTGCGTTCCTTGCGGCGCGTCACCATGTCGGCGCGCGGGCCGGCAACGGTGACCACGAGATCGTAATTGTTGCGGCTGGCCGGGGTCGTGGCGTCCTTTTCGACCGAGCCGAACAGCACCAGTTCCTCACCGGAATAGTTCGGCGTCACGGTCACGCGATGGTTCGACACCGACACGATCAGCCGTTCGGCGCGCACAGGCGTTGCCGCCAGCGCCGTGGCCAGTACCAGGCCCGCGAGCGTGAGGCGGACGCGCGCGGTCATCCCGTGCCTCCGGTTTCCCGGATGGTGAAGAGATCCTCGGGACGGATCACGAGTTCAATGGCGAAGCGGACGCCGACGGCGAGAACCAAAAGCCCGAGCAGCAGGCGCAGATGTTCGCCGCGGATTTTCTGCCCGGCACGGGCGCCGAACTGCGCGCCGGTGACGCCGCCGACCATCAGGATCAGCGCCAGCACGGCGTCGACCAGATGATTGGTGACCGCATGCAGCAGGGTGGCAAACACCATGGTGACCAGCGTGAGCACCATCGAGGTGCCGATCACGGTCGAGGTCGGCACCCGCAACAGATAGATCATCAGCGGCACCAGGATGAAGCCGCCGCCGATGCCCATCACCGCGCCGATGAAGCCGATCACCAGGCCGACCACGATGATGGGAATGACCGACAGATAGATCTTCGAGCGCTTGAAGCGCATCTTCAGCGGCAAGCCATGAACCCAGCCATGGCTGCCGGAGCGGCGCGCCGGTGCCGCGCCGCCGCGCCTGGCCCGCAGCAGCGCGCGCAGGCCTTCCCAGAACATCAGCCCGCCGACGGCGGTCAGCAGGATCACATAGGACAGCGCGATCAACAGATCGAGCTGGCCGAGCGCGCGCAGCCGCGTGAAGGTCCACACCCCGAGCGCGGTGCCGATACTGCCGCCGCTGAGCAGCACCAGCGCCAGCATCGGATCGATGGCGCGCCGCCGCCAATAGGATATCGCGCCGGAGAACGAGGAGGCCGCGATATGGCTCGCGACCGAAGCGACCGCGACCGCGGGCGCGATGCCGACGAAGATCAGGAGCGGCGTCATCAGAAAACCGCCGCCGATGCCGAACATGCCGGAAACGAAACCAACCGCCGCGCCCATCGCCAGGATGAGGAAAACATTGACCGGAATGTCGGCGATCGGGAGGTACAGCTGCACGCGGGTCGCTTTTATGATTGCGCCGCGAGCCGGCTGAAGGCCGCTTCACGGCATGGATTCTTGATCGGGCATTTGCCGGCGGCGAAATCCGCATCTCGCGCGCGCAAAACGGGCGAGCGCGGATCGGGCGCCGCATCTTTGCATAACCGAAATCGGAGGTCGGAGGGACTAAAGAATCCGCCCGCGGGGCTTTTTTTGCCGCAAAGCCCCACGCGCCTTCGGGCGTGGTGAATAATCAGGATTAATGCGTGGGTGGCGGGCTCACGGCACCCGAAGCGGATCGGTGATGAGGTTCATCGCGGAAGCTTCCTTGGTGCCGAGCCAGCGGACGTCCCTGGTCTCCGACATGGCTTCCACGATGGCCGAGGAGACGCCCATCCTGGTCACATAGCTCAAGACCATCCCCGCGGTCCGCTGGGTGTCGGCGACGGGGTCGCGCCCGGGCGTCACAGCGTTCGGCAAGATCGCGCGCACACCCTTGGTGGCGCGCTTATCTACACGGGTTCATCGCTGAGATACATCCGGCGACGCCCGCGCGGCGTCGCTCAAGGCCTTAGTGCGCGGCGGCGGTGCGCTTGGCCGGAGCCGGCTTGGCGGCGGGCTTGGTCACATTGGCCTGCGCGGGAGCACTGTCCCAGCCGCCTTGCGGGGTCGCCACATTGACGGCATCGTCGGGCTGCGGCTCGGCTGTAAAGGTCTGGATCGCGAGTTTTGCCGCGGCGAGCGACTGGGCGTCGAGCCGCTTGGCGATATCGTCGCGCTTACGGCTGGCGTCGGCATCGCCCTGGCTTGCGGCCAGGCTGAACCATTTGAAGGATTCGGCGAGGTTCTGTTCGACGCCGATGCCGCGGGCATAGAGGATGCCGAGGTTGAACTGGCTGTCGGCGACGCCGCGATCGGCCGCCTTGCGGAACCATTGCGACGCGCTGTTGTAATTGGCGCCCTGGCCGCCGCCGTCGGCGTCGAGTACGGCCAGATTATGCATTGCCTTGGCGTTGCCGCGCTCGGCCGCCTGCAGATAGTAGCGCCGCGCGGTATCGACGTCCTTTTTCACGCTCATGCCCTTCTCGTAGAAGGTCCCGAGCCGGAAGATCGCGGGCACCACGCCGGCCTGCGCGGCGCGGTCATACCATTTCGCTGCTTCGTCCAGATTCGGCGCAATGCCCTTGCCCTCGGCAAAGCGCACGCCGATCTCATAGGCCGCGGTCGGATCGCCTTTCAGCGCCGCGGCGCGCAAGTTCGGTCCGCCGATGCCGTCAGGCAGCCGCTCGGTCGGCGGCACCTGCACGGTGGCCAGTTTGCCGGGGGCCGGCGTCGTCGGGATCGCGCCGGTGATGTCGCTGGCGACGAGGGGCGAGGCCGTTGCTTGCGGGATCGCAACCTGCGCGCTGTCGAGCGTGTTGGGTGCGGAACTGTTGTTGGATTGCCGGCCGATCGGGGTCGGCGAGGTGATCGACGGCGCCGCGGGCGCCGGCATCGCGGGCTGCGCGCTAGTGTCGGCGGGCGGTGGCGGCGGGGCGGTCTGCTCGCTCGAATTTTCCATCGCCGGCATGGGCGGCGCGCTGCCGGTGTCGAGCAGGCTCATCGCCATCTTGAAGGTGCCGAGCACGATCACGACCACGCTCGCGCCAACCAGCAGCGAACGGATCTTCGAGGTGACGGTCGAGGGCGCCTGGCCCTCAACCGCGATTTTGACCTTGGATTTGTCCTTGGATTTGTCCTTGGCGGCGGCCTTCGACGCCGCGCGCGCGGCCTTCTCGTTGACGGGCTGAGCCGCGGCGGCCTGGGCGGCGCGGCGCGCGGCGGCAATGAAGCTCGAGGTGCTGACGGGCTCTTTCTTGGCGGCTGGAATTTCGCTGATCGCGCTTTCCGAGGCTGCGATGCGCTCGGAGGGCGAAGACATCCGCGCCGTCGGACGGGTACCCGGCTCCAGCGGATGGTCCGGCGGCAATTCCGGTTCGATCGCAATGCGCGGCGGTGCTGCGTGCGGCTCGAGGATTTCGCTGATCGCGCGCGGCGTCGCTGGGGCGGCGGCGGCTATGGCCGGCGGCTGCGCGGCATGGAATTCGCGCGGCGCGGCCGCAAAATGCTCCTGCGCGGCGGCGGGATTCGGCAATTCGGGTTTCGGCTGCGGCACGAAGGCCTGCGGCGGCATCGCGACCCGGGGCATTTCGGTCCGCGCTTCCACGCGCGGCTCGATCCATTCGGGCGCTGGCGCCGGCGCAGGCGGCGCCATCATGGGCTGCGGCGCCACCGGGGGCGCGGCGCGGACCGCGCGCAGATCGCCTTCGATCATCGCCAGGCGATCGACCACATGGCCGAGTGTGTTGTGAACCGTCTCCAGCGAATCCTGGGTGCGGCGGTCGGTTTCCGACTGGCTGAAACGGATGTCGGACAATTCGCGCTTGACGATATTGACGAGGTCCGGGTCCATCGACAGCGGCGCCGGCGCGCTGACGTTGCGAGTGTTGTCGGCGAGCGCAACAAGGTTCGCGTGCTGGCGTTCGAGGCTGCGCAGGATGTCCTGCAGCCCGTCCTCGACCCGCCCGAGATTGCCGGAGCCATTGCCGGTGGAGGACTCGATCCGCTCCAGCAAATACGACACGCGCTGTTCGAGATGGGCAAACGCCGAAGCGTTGTCGTTGCCGACCGGCATCCGGTCGAGCCGTTCGGTCAGCGCCCGCAGTGCGGCTTCGATCTGTTCCGAATTATCGCTCGCGGCCGGCCGCTCGCGGCTTTCCAGCGTCGAGCTCAGCGCGGCGATGCGCTGTTCGAGGACAGCAAATGAATCGCTGTTGTTGTTGGAACGGGACAGCTGATCGACCTTGGACGCCAGCGTGTGCACGTCTTCGGAAAGCCGCGCCAGCGCGTCGTTGGAAGCGACGTTGGAGACGATGGCGCGCAATGCGGCGATCGCGCCCTCGAGCTGCTGGACGGTCGACGGATCGTCATTGGCGCGCAGGATCAGATCGAGCTTGGCGCCGAGATTGCGGATCGCCTCGTCATAGCCGGCGAGTTGTTCGGCCGGGGTCAGCGAGCCCAGCACCTCGCGGATTTCGGAGAGCGCGCGCTCGATGCCGGAAAGCGCCTGGCCGTCGGTGCCGTTCTGCCGGTTTTCGTCGATGCGGCGCGACAGCGAGCGGATTTCGTTCTCGATCGATTCGATCGCGCGGCGCGGCATCGCTTCGGTGATGGCGGCGCGGATTTCGGCGAGTTCGCTGCGGAACATGGCGATCGACTGCTCGACATGGTCGGGGCGCTGCAGCGCCTCGATCTGGCTGGTGATCTTGATCAGATGACGTTCGAGCGAGGAGAAATCCGGGCCCGAAGGCGCAGGCTGCGGCGCCGGCGGGGGAGCGTAAGCCGCCATCGGCGGCTTAGCCGGGGCCATCGGCGGAGCGTTGCGCGGCGGCATCTGCCGGGGCGGCGGACCATCGAGTTCGTTCTGGCGCGCCGCGATTTCCGTGATCGCCGAATCGAACGAGGCGGGGCTCAGCGGCGGCGAGGGACGATAGACCTGGGCGGCCGCGCGCTCGACCGCCTCGGACTGGCGCTGCCTGTCCTGGGTCTGGGTCTGGGCCTGGCGCACCGGGGCCGGGTTTGAAATCTGCGACAGCCGCGCGTCGAGACGCGAGATGGCGTCGTTCAACTGCCGGGCGACGGACGGCTCGCTGCGGGGCGCCTCATTGCGCGGCGCATTTTCGCTGCGCGGGGCCGTTTCGCTCCGCGGTCTCGGCTGCGAAATCTGTTCGATCTGCCGGGTGATCGAATCCAGCCGCTGGTGAATGTCGGCGACGTCGCGGCTTTCCTGGCTCGGCATCGCCGGCCGTTGATCGTAAGGCGCGCTGCGGAAGGGGGGAGGGGCTGATTCGCCGATGGTGGAATTGAGCCAGTCGCTCAAGGTCATGCCGGCGCGGCGCGCGGCTGCCTCGGCCCTTTCGCGGACGGATGGATCGATGCCGTCAACACTCCACGATACGCGCGAATTCATGCTCAGATCCGGTTCCGCTCCGGCGCCCACACCCTGCGCCTGCAGCCTCCCCGCGCGTCCCAACGAAGAGACAATCGAATTCCGCGCAGGTCGTCTGCCTCAGATCCTGACTTTTTCGCGTTACGGTAAATAACGGGTTAAGGTTTGGGCACTTGGGCCAGTAAAGTTGCCGCTGGCGGTACAATCGAGGGGCGTGCCGAGGCGTTGCGGCCAAAGCCGGGTTCCGGGCTCCGTCCCGATCAGCCGGGTCGCGGCAGCTCAGCCGTTGCTGTCGTGTTGGCTGTCCGCGAGCGGCAGCACGTTCGTCCGGCTAGAAATGGCGGACAAGGCGTCGATGGCCTCTTCGCACCACTCGGCCACGCTACGCTCATGACGAAGTCCCATGTGCAGCAGCAGCAGTCTGCCGGTATCCGCCGTGGACGCGGTTCCTTGCGGGAAGCGCTTGGTGAGCAGGCGTTCGTAGCGGGCGAGGCGGTCGCGGTGATGCTCCAGCCGTGCCATCAGATCGTCTCGCAACGGTTCGATGTCGACGCTGTCGAGCGCGTAAAGCCGCACCAGCAGATCGTCCTTCATCGATGCTGGGCTGCTTGGCCGGGCGGCCCAATGCCTCAGCGCGGCTCCACCCTCTGGCGTGAGGGTGTAGACCAGCTTGTTCGGCTTGCCGGACTGCACGACCTCGCGGCCCTGCACGTGGCCACGGTCGCGCAGCCGCGAGAGCTCGCGATAAATCTGCTGGTGGTCGGCCTTCCAGAAGAAACCGATCGAGGCATCGAACGTCTTGGCGAGTTCATAGCCCGTCATCGGACGTTCGGTCAGGCATGCGAGGATCGCGTCGCCAAGCGCCATCGGCCGCCACTCCTTTTCGACCATCATCCTTGACTTTATGCACATAGGCGCATATGCGTCAATGTGCATATCAACGGTCAGACTGAACCCGCCCCAAGCCGGGCACCGCGCGTTCGCCCATAGGAGACGTCCCAATGACCGGGCTCGACAAATGGTACAGCTATATGAAGTCCCACGACACCGCGGCGCTGTGGGATCTGCTCCACCCCGATGCAGTGTTCGAGAGTCCCGTCGTGCATACGCCGCAACGCGGCCGCGACATCACCTTCAAATATCTCGCGAGTGCTGAAAAGGTGCTGGGCGGTCCGGGCTTCGCCTATGTCGGCGAATGGCGCAGCGCCAATGGCGCGGTGCTCGAGTTCGAAAAAGAGATCGAAGGCATCAGGATCAACGGCTCGATATCATCACCTTCGACGCCGACGGCAAGATCACGCATTTCAAGGTGATGGTGCGTCCGCTCAAGGCGATCAACCTGCTGCACCGGCTGATGGGAGAACAACTCGTGAAGCAGGGGAACGATGCCGGCGTCGCAAAGTCGCAACCACTGTCTCGATCGTAACTGCCTTTAATAGTGCCTTGAATCGACGGAACCGGTTAAGGTCCATTTTGGGAACGCAAACGTTGCTGCGCTGCATGAACAGCGAGCCGGGAGAAAACCATGCCGATCTATAAAGCCCCCGTTGAGGACGTGAATTTTCTGCTGAACGACGTGTTCCAGATCGATCGCTACGACAATCTTCCCGGCTTTACCGACGCCTCCGCCGATGTCCGCGAGGCTATCCTGGGCGAGGCCGCCAAGCTCAGTGAGGAAGTGCTGCAGCCGCTCAACCGGGTCGGCGATCTCGAAGGCTGTGTCCGCCACGACGACGGCAGCGTCACCACCCCGAAGGGATTCAAGGAAGCCTTCAGGCAGGTCACCGAGGGCGGCTGGCTGGGCTTGTCCGCGCCGACGGAATATGGCGGGCAGGGGCTGCCGGTCACGCTCAGCCAGGCCGTCACCGAATTCCAGAGTTCGGCGAACATGGCGTTCTCGATGTATGGCGGCCTGACCATGGGCGCGACCGCGGCGCTGATCGTGCATGGCAAGCCCGAGCAGAAGAAGATGTTCGTGCCGAAGATGGTGGCCGGCGAATGGACCGGCACCATGAATCTCACCGAGCCACAGTGCGGCACGGATTTGGGCCTGCTGCGCACCAAGGCCGTCAAGCAGGCCGACGGCAGCTACAAGATCACGGGCACCAAGATCTTCATCTCCGCCGGCGAGCACGATCTCGCCGACAACATCATCCATCTGGTGCTGGCGCGGATCGAAGGCGCACCCGCCGGCATCAAGGGCGTGTCGCTGTTCGTGGTGCCCAAAATCCTGGTCAATGCCGACGGCTCGCTGGGGCAACGCAACGGCGTTTCCTGCGGCTCGATCGAGCACAAGATGGGCATCCACGGCAATTCGACCTGCGTGATGAACTACGACAGCGCCACCGGCTGGCTGATCGGCGAAGAGAACAAGGGCATGCAGGGCATGTTCGTGATGATGAACGAGGCCCGCCTCGGCGTCGCCGTGCAGGGGCTGGCGCAATCCGAAGTCGCTTATCAGAACGCGGTGGCCTATGCGCGCGAGCGCCTGCAGGGCCGTTCGCTGACGGGCGCCAAGGCGGCCGACAAGCCGGCCGACCCGATCATCGTACATCCCGACGTTCGGCGCACGCTGCTCACCATCCGCGCCTTCAACGAGGCCGCGCGCGCCATGGTGATCTGGACCGCGCTGAAGAGCGACGTGGCCCACCGCTCCAGCGATCCCAAGGATCGCCAGGAGGCGGACGACCACATGGGGCTGATGACGCCTGTCATGAAGGGCGTGATGACCGACGTCGGGTTTTCCAACGCGGTGCTGGCGCAGCAGATATATGGCGGCCACGGCTATATCGCCGAACATGGCATGGAGCAGTTCGTGCGCGATGCCCGCATCGCCATGATCTATGAGGGCGCCAACGGGATTCAGGCCCTCGACCTGGTCGGCCGCAAATTGCCGCGCGACGGCGGCCGCGCCGCGATGGCGTTCTTTGGCGAGGTTGCCGCGTTCGCCAAGGACCACGGTGCCGACGAGGCGATGAAGCCCTATGTGGCGCCGCTCTCCACCGCGCTCGGCCATTTGCAGCAGGCCACCGGCTGGCTGATGCAGAATGCGCTGGCGAAACCCGACAATGCCGGCGCCGCCGCCACCGATTACATGCAATTGTTCGGCCTCGTCACCTTTGGCTATATGTGGGCGCGAATGGCGAAAGTGGCTCTGGACAAGATTGCGGCCGGCAGTGCCACATCCTATCTGACCACCAAGCTCGTGACCGGCCGCTTCTTCATGGAACGGATGCTGCCGGAAACCACCGTACATCTTGCGCGCATCCAGACCGGAAGCGCGACCACCATGGAACTGGCGGCGGAAGCGTTCTGAGTTTCTTTCGCCGTTTCCCCGCGGCTTCGCGAGCATGATCCGGAAAAGTGGATACCGGTTTTCCGAAAAGATCATGCTCAAACAAAAGATAGCTATATATTATGATCCTCATATCAGGAGGGCGTCATGCCTGAGGCATATATCTACGATCACGTTCGCACCCCACGCGGCCGCGGCAAGGCCGATGGCGCGCTCCATGAGGTGACCGCGCTGGCGCTGGCGACGGTGCCGCTGCAGGCGCTGAAGGAGCGCAACCATCTTAGCGAAGACGTGGTCGACGACGTCATCCTGGGCGTGGTCGATCCGGTCGGCGAAGCCGGCTCCGACATCGCGCGGTTCGCGGCGCTGAAGGCCGGTCTCGGCGAGGCCGTGCCGGGCGTCCAGATCAGCCGCTTCTGCGCTTCCGGCCTCGATGCCGTGAATTTCGCCGCGGCCCAGATCATGAGCGGCCAGCATGACCTCGTGATCGGCGGCGGCGCCGAATCCATGAGCCGCGTCGGCATCGGCGCCTCCGGCGGCGCCTGGCCGATGGATCCCTCGATCGCGGTGCCGGCCTATTTCATGCCGCAAGGCGTCTCGGCCGATTTGATCGCGACCAAATACGGTTTCTCCCGCGACGACGTCGACGCCTATGCGGTGCAGAGCCAGCAGCGCGCGGCAAAGGCCTGGGACGAGGGCCGCTTCAAGAATTCGGTGGTGCCGGTGAAGGATATCAACGGCCTCACCCTCCTCGCCAAGGACGAACACATGCGCCCGACCACGACGATGCAGTCGCTCGGCCAGTTGCAGGCCTCGTTCGCGGCGGTCGGCGCGATGGGTTTCGATGCGGTGGCGATCCAGTCGCATCCGGAAGTCGAAAAGATCAACTACGTGCACCACGCCGGCAACTCTTCCGGCATCGTCGATGGCGCCGGCGCGGTGCTGCTCGGCAGCAAGGAAGCAGGTAGCAAGCACGGCCTGAAGCCGCGCGCGAAAATCCGGGCGTTTGCCAATATCGGCTCCGAGCCCGCGATGATGCTGACCGGTCCGGTCGACGTTACCGAAAAGCTGTTCGAGCGTTCCGGCATGAAGAAGTCGGACATCGACCTGTTCGAGTTGAACGAAGCCTTTGCGTCCGTGGTGCTGCGCTACATCCAGGCCTTCGACATCGATCCTTCGAAGATCAACGTCAATGGCGGCGCGATCGCGCTCGGCCATCCGCTCGGCGCGACCGGCGCCATGATTTTGGGCACCGTACTCGACGAACTCGAGCGCACCAATAAATCAACCGCGCTGGTGACGCTGTGCATCGGCGGCGGCATGGGTACCGCGACGATTATCGAGCGGGTGTAACTGCCGTAGGGTGGGTTAGCCGAAGGCGTAACCCACCTTGCTATGGCGAAAGAAGCGGTGGGTTACGCTTCGCTAACCCACCCTACGAGATCACAGAGTCAACCGCCGCGCCTGACATCGGCTGCCGGCATCGAGGGAGCGACCAACATGGCCTTCAAGAATTTCAAGATCGAAACCGACGCCGACGGCATTGCGCTGGTGACATGGGACACGCCCGGCCGTTCGATGAACGTGCTGGACGAGACCTCGGTCAACGAGCTCGAGGAGATCGTGAAGCAGACCTCGGCCGATGCCGCCGTGAAGGGCGTCGTCATCACCTCGGGCAAGGAGGCGTTGTCCGCCGGCGCCGATCTATCGATGCTGGAGGGCATGAGCCGCAGCTATGCCGAAATGCTCAAGGCCAAGGGTGAAGTTGCCGCCAACCAGATGCTGTTCGACCAGAGCCGCCGGTTCTCGCTGGTGTTCCGCTCCATCGAGACCTCGGGCAAGCCGTGGGTCGCAGCGATCAACGGCCTGGCGCTCGGCGGCGGTTTCGAACTCACGCTGTCCTGTCACTACCGCGTCGCCGCCGAAAATCCCAAAACCCGCCTCGGCCTGCCCGAAATCAAGGTCGGCCTGTTCCCCGGCGCCGGCGGCACCCAGCGCGTGCCGCGCATCGTCTCGCCGCAGGACGCGATGCAGTTGCTGCTCAAGGGCGAAGCGATCAATCTCGACAAGGCCAAGGCGCTTAACCTGATCCACGCCATCGTTCCCGCGGCCGACCTGATCAAGGCGGCAAAAGACTGGATCAAGGGCGGCGGCAAGGCCATCGCACCCTGGGACGAGAAGGGTTTCAAGCTGCCCGGCGGTCCGGTTTTCTCCAAGGCCGGCATGATGATGTTCCCGGCTGGCAATGCGATCTTCCGCCGCGAGACCTATGACAATTATCCGGCGGCGCGCGCCATCATGAGCTGCGTGTACGAGGGCCTGCAGTTGCCGATCGACGCCGCGTTGCGCGTTGAATCGCGCTACTTCACGCAGATCCTGCGCTCGAAGGAGGCCGCGGCAATGATCCGCAGCCTGTTCCTGTCGATGCAGGAGTTGAACAAGGGCGCGCGGCGGCCGCCAAACGTGCCGCCGACCAGGGTCAAGAAGCTCGCCGTGATCGGCGCCGGTTTCATGGGCGCCAGCGTCGGCTATGTCTCGGCGCGCGCCGGCATCGACGTGGTCTTGATCGACCGCGACCAGGAGAGCGCCGACAAGGGCAAGGGCCACGCCCAATCGGTTATCGACCATCTGATCAAGAAGGGCCGCGCCAAGGAAAGCGACCGCGACGCCATTCTGGGTCGCATCAGCGCCACCGCCGACTATAATGTCCTGAAGGATTGCGATCTCGTCATCGAAGCGGTGTTCGAGGACCGCAAGGTCAAGGCGGAAACCTACGCCAAGGCGCAGCCGCTGCTGAAGGACGGCGCGATCTTCGCCTCCAACACCTCGACCTTGCCGATCACCTCGCTGGCCGAGGAATTCAAGGACCAGGGCAAGTTCGTCGGCATCCACTTCTTCTCGCCGGTCGAGAAGATGATGCTGGTCGAGATCATCGTCGGCAAGAACACCGGCGACGTCGCGCTCGCTACCGCGCTGGATTATGTCCGCGTGATCGGCAAGACGCCGATTGTCGTGAACGACTCCCGCGGCTTCTTCGCCAACCGCTGCGTGATGCGCTACATCGCCGAAGGCAGCGAGATGCTGCTCGAGGGCGTGCCGCCCGCGATGATCGAGAACACCGCCAGGATGGCGGGCATGCCGGTCGGGCCGCTGTCGCTGTCGGATGAGGTAGCCCTCGATCTCGGCCTCAAGATCATGAAAGCGACCGAGGCCGATCTCGGTCCGAACGCCATCGACCAGGCGCAGAAGAAGCTGATGGTCGAGATGGTGGAGAAGCAGGGCCGCTTCGGCCGCAAGAACGGCAAGGGTTTTTACGACTATCCCGAAAAGGGCAAGGGCCAGAAGAGCCTGTGGGCTGGACTGGCCGGCCTGCAGCCCAAGCATCTCGATCCCGACACGCTCGAGGTAGAGGAGTTGAAGCAGCGCTTCCTGGTGGTCCAGGCGGTGGAGGCCGCGCGCACCGTGGAGGATCACGTGATCGTCGATCCGCGCGAAGCCGACGTCGGCTCGATCTTAGGCTTCGGCTTTGCCCCGTTCACTGGCGGTGCGCTGTCCTATATCGACTTCATGGGCACGAAAAAATTCGTCGAATTGTGCCACAAGCTGGAGGCCAAATATGGCTCCCGCTTCACCCCGCCGAAACTCCTGGTCGAGATGGCAGCGAAGGGCGAGACCTTCTACGGCCGCTTCCCGCCGAAGAAGCAGGCCGCGGCGTAACGCAATCGGGTCCCGTCATTCCGGGATGGTGCGTCAGCACCAGACCCGGAATCTCGAGATTCCGGGTTCGATGCTGCGCATCGCCCCGGAATGACGGCAATGATGGATCAACAATAAGGGGCCGGATCATCGATCCGGCCCTTCGCATATTTTATTTGTCGCTGAAAGCTCACGCCGCCTTCATCAGGCCTTCCTTGGTGAGCGCTTCCTGGACCATCGGGCGGGCGCCGACGCGGGCCTTGTAGGCCAAAAGATTCGGCAGACCCGAGAGGTCGAATTTCATCCGGTCGGCCCAGGACAGCATGGTGAACAGGTAGCCGTCGGCAACAGTGAAGTGCTTGCCCATCAGATACTCGCCGCCGCCAAGCTGGCTGTCGACATACCTGAACTTGCCCATCACCCGGTCCTTGAAGAAGGCCTTGGCGTCGTCGGCCAGCACCGGCGAGAACATCGGGCCGAAATTCTTGTGCAATTCGGTGGTGATGAAGTTGAGCCACTCCAGCAACTTGTAGCGTTCGGTGCTGTCGCGGGCCGGCGCGAGGTTCTTGTCCTTGGCCTTGTCGGCGATCATCTGCACGATGACCGGGCCTTCGGTCACCAGTTCGCCGCTGTCGAGCGCCAGCGCCGGCACCTGGCCCTTCGGATTGATCTTCAGAAAATCGTCACCGTTTTCCAGCTTCTTGGCCCGCAGGTCGACTTTGACCAGATCGTAGGGGAGACCGGCCTCCAGCAGCGCGATATGGGGGGAGAGCGAACAGGCACCGGGTGAATAATACAATTTCATAGGATTTTCCTTCCCTCGGATTATTGGCTAAGGCCCTTGAGCCTGGTCGGTTCTGATCGGATCAGAACCGACCAGGCTCAAAATCTTCATTTTGACGCGTTTTCTTCACGTGAACCGGACCTACTTCGCTTGAAAACGCTGCGGAATGACTAAATGCATATGCATGAAATAGTCAAGATTGATGCAGCTGCATTTAGTGCGGTACACTTGCCTGTGACAGGTATGGACTAGACCATGAAACGCAAACCATCGACCGAGGTGACCGCCGCCTGGATCCGCCTGATGCGGGTGCAGAGCCGGGTGCTGGACTGCGTCGAACAGGATTTGAAGAAGGCCGGCTTTCCGCCGCTGGCCTGGTATGATGCGCTGCTCGAATTGTCGCGCGCGCCGTCCGGCGAAATGCGCCCGGTCGAACTGGAAAAGCAAATGCTGCTGCCGCAATACTCGACCTCGCGGCTGATCGACCGTCTGGTCGACGAGGGGCTGGCGGCGCGGCGCGAATGCAAGATCGACAAGCGCGGCCTGTTCGTCGAGATCACGGAAGCCGGGCGCGAGCTGCAGAAGAAAATGTGGAACGCCTATTCCGCCGCGATCGAAAAATACGTCGGCTCCAAATTGTCCGATGCCGATGCCGTCAAACTCTGCGGTCTGCTCGACCGGCTGGGTTGCTCCTGCAGCGAGGCCAAGCCGGCCGCCGCCGCAAGAGACGGCGTACCGGCCCGATGATATCGTTTTTACCATCTGCATCCGCGAGCCCCGGGGTTCGTGGATGCCCCTGCCACACGGCGCGTTCGGTCGAATCGCCCCACATTCGGATTTTTTATGGCGCGTGACCAGATCGATATGACGCCGCTGCAATCGCGCGACGAATTAGTTGCGTGGCTGGAAGCGGGCGTGAAGCCGCCGTCCGAGTTCCGGATCGGCACCGAGCACGAGAAAACCCCCTTCACGCTGCAGGGCCGCGAACCCGTGCCTTACGAGGGCGCGCGCGGCATCGGCGCGCTGCTGGAGGGCATGAAGCTGCTGCTCGGCTGGGAACCGATCATGGAGCGCGGCAGCATCATCGGGCTTTACGACGTCACCGGCGGCGGCGCGATTTCGCTGGAGCCCGGCGGCCAGTTCGAATTGTCGGGTGCGCCGGTCGAGACCGTGCATCAGACCCAGTCAGAACTGATGGCGCATCTGGCGCAGGTGCGCGAGATCGCAACGCCGTTGGGGATCGGCTTCCTCGGCCTCGGCATGACGCCGTCATGGTCGCGGGCGCAGATTCCGGTGATGCCCAAGGGCCGCTACAAGATCATGACCAATTACATGCCGAAGGTCGGCAAATACGGCCTCGACATGATGTACCGCACCTGCACGGTGCAGACCAATCTCGACTTCTCCTCCGAATCCGACATGGTCAAGAAATTGCGGGTGTCGGTGGCGTTGCAGCCGATCGCGACCGCGCTGTTCGCCAATTCGCCGTTCACGGAAGGCAAGCCCAACGGTTTTCTGTCGTTCCGTTCCGAGATCTGGCGCGACACCGACAATGCGCGTTCCGGCATGATCCCCTGGGCGTTCGAGGACGGCATGGGGTTCGAGCGCTGGGTCGACTACGCGCTGGATGTGCCGATGTATTTCGTCAAGCGCGGCGACGACTATATCGACGTCGCGGGCTCATCGTTCCGCGACTTCTTCGACGGCAGGAATTGCGCATTCCCCGGCGAGCGCCCGACGCTGTCGGACTGGGCCAACCATCTCTCGACGATTTTCCCGGAAGTGCGGCTGAAGCGCTATCTGGAAATGCGCGGCGCCGACGGCGTGCCGTGGGGACGGCTGCCGGCGCTGCCGGCGTTCTGGGTCGGATTGCTGTACGACGATACCAGCCTGAACGCGGCATGGGACATCGTAAAGCACTGGAATGCGCATGAACGTCAGGCGTTGCGCGACGACGTGCCGCGTTTCGGTTTCAAGTCCAGGATCAGGGATCGCTATTTGTTCGAGATCGCCAAGGAATGCCTGGCGCTGGCCCATGCGGGACTGCGCCGCCGCGGCCATGTCGATCATCTCGGCCGCGACGAGGGCCGCCATCTCGAGCCGCTCGACCAGATCGTCGACTCCGGCCGCACGCCGGCGGAGGAGATGCTGGAGAAATTCAACGGCGCCTGGCACGGCTGCGTGGAGCCGGCCTATCAGGAATATGCGTTCTAGAGAGCGTTTTCGAGCTAAAGCCTGCCCCGCACTTGATGCGGGATGGATACCGGTTCGCATAGCAATCAAGTTTACGCAGATTGCGTAGACTTATCTGCGGTAGAAAACGCGTCTCTGCGTCAAAACAAGAATCAAGAGCTATCAGCCAATTGCATCATTTTTGGGCCGTTCATCAGCCGTACAGGTTGATGGCGGTCAAATGACGGCTCGCGGGACAGACGCGCAGTCGAAAGCAACAGCATATGGGGATAGGCCGCCTGCTCAGGGCGTGTGTGGTGACGCTCGCCTTTCTGGCGACCGTCATTGTTGCGCGCGAAGGGCTGGCGCAGGCCAATTTCGACCGTCCCGGTGCCGACTATCTGAGTTCCCCGGTCACCTCGGGCGATCCCGCTGATTGCGCGCTGGTCTGCGAGCGCGACAAGCGCTGCCGGGCGTGGAGTTTCAACTATCCGACGGACATCAGCGCCAGCGCGGTTTGCTGGCTCAAGAGCAACGTGCCGGCCCGCGTCCAGGACAATTGCTGCGTCTCCGGCGTGCGCGGCGCCGGCGTGGTCGAACCCCGCAACAGCACGGTCGAAACCTCGATCGACCGGTTCGGGGGCGACTACAGGAACTTCGATCTCAGCAGCGGCGACGGCGATGAAGCCTGCAAGGCCGCCTGCGCCGCCGACAACAAATGCCGCGCCTGGACCTATGCACGGCCGGGCTATGCCGGCCGCGACGCGCATTGCTATTTGAAGAAAGAGATCAAGCCGCCGCGGCGGAAAGCCGGGTTCACCTCGGGCGTGGTGCGGTAAATTCTTCGTGCGCCGGCGCGCAACTCCGCTGCGCGCGCCGAAACAATCGGGCTCAATATTGCGCATTTCGTATCGAGGCCGTTATTGTCGAGGCCTTGCCGCAATGGCTCACCGAATTAACGACGTCGTTTTAGCGGGTGCGCAATGCAACTCGAATCGACCCTGACTTGCCCAAAGTGCAGCTTCCAGGCGACGGAGCAAATGCCGACGGATGCGTGCCAGTTCTTTTACGTCTGCAAGGGCTGTGGCGAGAAACTGAAGCCGCTGCCGGGCGATTGTTGCGTGTTCTGTTCCTATGGATCGGTGCTGTGCCCGCCGATCCAGGAGCGTGGCAAAGACGCGTGCTGTAAATAGTCGAAGGACTTGTCCGCCGCGGCTCGAAGCGCGATGGCCGAAGCGGACCGGCCTTACGGTGCTGCATCGGCCGGTAGCACACGGATCTCCGGCCACAGCTTTTTCCAGCGCGCGGCCTTCGCCTCGTAATTCACAGGCGAAAAATTCGCAGCCCGGTTCGGTCGCACGATCATGCCGGCGACATCGTCAAATCCATCGGGCGCATAGACGTCGTAGCGATCAGGCGTTCGCCGGATTCCGATGCGGGTATTTCTGGTGAGAAAGCGGTCGATACCATTGGTCGAACAAGCGAGCGGCGGATAGGGCAGGCCGTGCTTTTCGGGATACCAGAGATGAACGCGAGCCTGATTGCGCGCTTCGATTGTGACGTTGAGGTTTCCGAGACGGCCTTGCAGGTTTCGGATCACGATATCCTCGGCCTGCCATGACATGTCGGGATCGAAATAGAACACGTCGTAATCGCTGATACCGTAATCGACCGCGCGCCCGGTCAGGACATTCCAGACCGTCTGCACCAGACAGCCCGACACGATCCACGCGTCCGGCAGCGCAAGGCGAAACAATTCATCGGCGATGATTTCGTTGACGGGATTGCGCAAGGTGGCGGCGAGGAATTGATCGCGGTTCATGGCCATTCGCAGGCGGTTGGTAGGCCAGGTTACGCGCATGTCTCCCAGCCGTCATTGCGAGGAGCCAACGGGTCCCGCCTCTGGCGGGCCCGGTGATAAACTCCGCGACGAAGGAATCCATACTTGCTTTGCTGCGAAATGGATTGCGTCGCTTGCGCTCGCAATGACGGAAGGACCTACGAATCCATCGACGCAATCGCCTTCTTCGAGGCCAGCGTCCGCCAGTGCCGGCGCAGCAGCGGTTCGACCGCCGCGCGCTTGGCCTTCGACAGGTGGATCAGCACCATCGGGTAATTGCGGTAGTGATCGGTGAAGTAAAATACTTTTGGCTGGCTCTCCACCAGCATGTCGCGCTCATCCTGGGGAACGCCCGGCATCACCAGGCTGTCGCCGTCTTTCTTCAAGCGCGCCAGCATCTTCTTGCGCACTTTCAGCGCCGGCGTGCCGTAGGAGGTGCCGTCCTCGACCTCCGGCCACGCCAGTGCGATTTTCCTGACGTCGTCGAAGGTCATTTGGACTTGGCTCAATTCACTGCGGTGAAGAACCGCGCGAGGCGAAAACCTGAAAGCCAGGTCCATACCGGCTGGCTGCGTATGCCCATGTCCCAGGATCCGACCACCGCGTCGGCGCGGCCGACCAGATTGTCGATCGGCAACAGGCCGACGCCGCCATCGCGCACGGCGACGCGGCTGTCGGCCGAGTTGTCGCGGTTATCGCCGAGCACGAACAGTTTTCCGGCCGGCACGGTGATTTCCGGCGTGTTGTCGAGCTGGCCGTTGTCGCGCATCTTGAAGATCGCGTGGGTGACGCCGTTCGGCAGCGTCTCGACATAGCGATAGGCCCGCTCGCTGCTGCCGGAATCGTCTTCCGCCTCGCCAAGGCCGTCGGGCTTCAGCGTCGCGGCATGGTCGTTGATGAAGAGCTGGCCCTGCCGCATCTGGATGCGATCGCCGGGCAGTCCGACCACGCGCTTGACCCAGGCCTGCGAACGGTCGCCGGGCCAGCGGAACACCACGACGTCGCCGCGCTTCGGCGTCTCGCCGAACACGCGGCCGGTTTCCGGCAGCGTGATCTGGATCGGCAACGACGCCGCGCCGTAGCCGTACGGATATTTCGACGCCAGCAGCGCGTCGCCGATCAAGAGCGTCGGCTCCATCGAGCCGGACGGCACGTAAAACGGCTCGGCCAGTGCGCCCTTGGCGACGAACACGGCCATGACGATGGCCACGAGCTGGACGGCCTGGGCGCGCCAGCTCGAAGGTTTTGCTGCGGCTGATGGTTCGCTATCGGTGCTCACTAGCCCGTTCCTCCAACCGTAATCCGTTCCATCCGCAGCGTCGGCTGGCCGACGCCGACCGGCACGCCCTGGCCGTTCTTGCCGCAGGTGCCGATTCCGGTATCCAGCGCAAGATCGTTGCCGATCATGGTTATTCTGTGCAGGTCGGTCGGCCCGTTGCCGATCAGCATTGCGCCTTTCAGGGGCGCGCCGAGCTTGCCGTTCTCTATTCTGTAGGCCTCGGTGCACTGGAACACGTATTTGCCCGAGGTGATGTCGACCTGGCCGCCGCCGAAATTGGCGGCGTAGATACCGTTCTTCACCGAGGCCAGGATTTCCGCGGGGTCGCGGCTACCTGACAGCATGTAGGTGTTGGTCATGCGCGGCATCGGCACATGCGCGTAGCTCTGGCGGCGGCCGTTGCCGGTCGGCTTCATGTTCATCAACCGCGCGTTCTGGCGGTCCTGCATGTAGCCGACCAGAATGCCGTCCTCGATCAGCACGGTGCGGTTGGTCGGCGTGCCCTCGTCGTCGATCGACAGCGAGCCTCGTCGGGAAGCCATAGTGCCGTCATCGACCACGGTGACGCCCTTGGCCGCGACCTGCTTGCCCATCAGGCCGGCGAAAGCCGAGGTCTGCTTGCGGTTGAAATCGCCTTCCAGCCCATGGCCGACCGCCTCATGCAGCATCACGCCGGGCCAGCCGGCGCCCAGCACCACGTCCATTTCGCCGGCGGGCGCGGGAACCGATTCCAGATTGACCAGCGCCTCGCGGATCGCGCCGTCGGCCGCTTCCCGCCACGCCTTGGTTTCGATGAAGCGCGCGTAGCCTTCGCGGCCGCCATAGCCCTTGCTGCCGCTTTCCTGGCGGTCGCCCTGGCCCGCGACCACGGAAATATTGACCCGCACCAGGGGGCGAATGTCGCGATAGCTCTCGCCGTCCGGGCGTACGATCTCGACCACCTGCCAAGTGGCGCTGAGGCTGGCGGAGACCTGCCGCACCCGCGGATCCTTGTCGCGGACATAGGCGTCGATCTCGGCGAGCAGCTTGACCTTGCTCTCGAACCCCGGCCCATCCAGCGGATTGTCGTCGCCATAGAGTTTGACGTTGGTGTGCGCGGGGGCAGCTGCGAACGAGCCCGAATAGCCGCCGCGGACGGCTGACACCGCGTCCGCGGCGCGCATCAGCGCCGGCAACGACACGTCGGACGAATGCGCATAGCCGACCGCGTCGTCCTTGACCGCGCGCAGACCAAACCCCTGCGAGGTGTCATAGGTTGCCTGCTTCAGCCGGCCATTGTCGAACATCAAGGCTTCGGTCTGGCCATATTCCAGGAACAATTCGCCGTCGTCGGCCCCCTCGAGCCCCCGCGCGATCTCGCGGCGGACGGCATCGCGGTCGAGATTGGCGCGGTCGACGAGGGAGGTGGTGGCGAGATTGGTCATGACGTCTCCAACACGATTGTTCCAGTCGTCCCGGCGAATGCGGGGACCCTTAACCACAGGTTCCGGTGCTTAAGCATAGACTCGCGGCGGGCTCATCTTACAACACGGCAACCTGTGGCTATGACTCCCGGCTCGCGCTTCGCTTGGCCGGGGCGACGAATGTTTGAAGATAGGCACTGTGGCCACAAATAGGGAGGGTCCTGGTGGCTGAAGAATACCCCTAGGGCAACTTGTCATACCCCTCGCCGAGCCCGTTCAGGCTGAGCGGAAACCCGATCCCCTCTTCCGGGGTCTCGAAGATGATGAATGTCGCGGTCTTGGCGGTCCGCAACTGCCCGAGCAATTTCTCGTCCATCACGACTTCGGCAACGCAGCCGTTCGGCAGGCAGCGGACGAAACCGGCGCGGCCGACGTCGACATTGTCGAGTTTCAGGCCGAGGCCTGAGGGCAGCAACACGCCGAGCGGAGCGACCACCCGCATCAGCTTGCTCTTCTGGTCGGCGGTTTTCAGCACGATCACGGTGAGGCCGGCGTTGGAGCGGTCTTCGGCTACCACGCTCTGGATCAGGGCGCATTGCTCGCCCTGCGCGCCCGGCGGGGTGTCGCAGCGGATCTGCCAGTCGCCATGGACCGACCGCACCGCGCCTTGCGCGCTGGCCGCCTGGGTCAAGCCGAGCAGCAAAGCTATGGCCAGCAAGCTGCCCAGCCAGCGGGTGGGCGCCCATCCTGGCTGCGCTTTCAGTCTCGCCTGATGTTTCGAACGCCCCATCCGGGTCGATCCTCTGATATTTTCCAAGGCCTCTGGTTTCCAAAGGCCGGTATTTCCAAGGGCCAAGCCGGCGATATTCCCGTTGGGCCCTGCCGGACAGCACGCGAACCGACTGATACCGTAATGACGGCGCCTTGAAGGCATCCTTCCAGCATTGCCGCGCCCGGCGGGGCCGCTCAGGACCTGCGAATCAGGTTCCTGTGAAGCACCCCGTCTGTGCGTACATCCGGCAATCCGGCTGTCAAGCGGCGCTATCCGCCAAAAGTGCGGCTTTGGCCTGATTTACCGGGAAAATGTGACATCCGGAGATTAGCCCGTGACGCATGGCTTTGCGTCCCACTACTGCATTGCGAGAGCCTGCGAATTATGGTTTGAGAGGCTGGATTTCGACGCGTTCTAGCGATCTGGCTCGAGTGCTCCTAAGGTGTGCTTACAAGGTGCACTCATAGAGTACGTCGTAAGGCCGTTTGTCAGGGCGGATCGTGCGGCATTTCCGGCCATCCGGCCGGGGATGCTTTGGGGATTTATCAAGGGAGCGCGAGCGGCATGAAGATGTCGAAGGGCCAGATGGGCCGGCATTTGCTGGGATTAGCGGTGGCAGGCATGACGCTGGCCGCCAGCGGGACGGCATTCGCCGAATTGGGGCAGCCTGCGCCGTGGGAATACAAGCTGCAGGAAGCCGGCTCGCCGGTGATGGAGAACATCACCTGGTTCCATAACTTCCTGTTCGTGCTGATCACGGTCATCACCTTGTTCGTGCTCGCGCTGCTCATCATCGTGGTGGTGAAGTTCAACGCCAAGGCCAATCCGGTCCCTTCCAGGACCACCCACAACACGCTGATCGAAGTGGCCTGGACGCTGATTCCGGTGCTGATCCTGGTCGGCATCGCGGTGCCGTCGTTCCGCCTGCTGTTCCAGGAACTCGATATCCCGAAGGCCGACCTGACCATCAAGGCGACCGGCAAGCAGTGGTACTGGAGCTACGCCTATCCCGATAACGGCAAGTTCGAGTTCGATTCGCTGCTGGCGCAGGACAAGCAGCCGCGGCTGCTCGGCGTCGACAACGAGATGGTGGTGCCGATCAACAAGATCATCCGGATCCAGACCACCGGCGCCGACGTGATCCACTCCTTCGCGGTGCCGGCCTTCGGCATCAAGATCGACTCGGTGCCCGGCCGTCTCAACGAGACCTGGTTCAAGGCCACCAAGCTCGGCATGTATTACGGCCAGTGCTCGGAACTGTGCGGCAAGGATCACGCCTTCATGCCGATCGCGGTGCGGGTCGTGAACGATCAGGAATTCGCGAGCTGGGCTGAGGCTGCGAAGAAGAAGTTTGCGACCAACCCGGCGAATTCGTTCGCTTCGGCTGGTCAGGCCGCGCAGTAAGCTGACAGCTTCAGCGCAACGGGACAAGGGCGACGGGACCTAAAGGGTCCGATCAAGGGACTGCAAGGCAGGATTTGGAACATGGCAACAGGCGCAGCGACACACGACGACCACGCCCATGACGATCACGCGCATGCTCATCCGACCGGATGGCGGCGCTTCGTCTATTCGACGAACCACAAGGACATCGGCACGATGTACCTGGTGTTCGCGATCATCGCGGGTGTCATTGGTGCGGCGATGTCGATCGCGATCCGCGCCGAGCTGATGTATCCCGGCGTCCAGATCTTCCACGAAACCCACACCTACAATGTGTTCGTGACCTCGCACGGCCTGATCATGATCTTCTTCATGGTGATGCCGGCGATGATCGGCGGCTTCGGCAACTGGTTCGTGCCGCTGATGATCGGCGCGCCCGACATGGCGTTCCCGCGCATGAACAACATCTCGTTCTGGCTGCTGCCGGCTTCCTTCGCGCTGCTCCTGCTGTCGACCTTCGTCGAGGGTGAGCCGGGCGCCAACGGCGTCGGCGCAGGCTGGACCTTGTATGCACCGCTGTCGACCTCGGGCCATCCCGGACCGGCGGTCGATTTCGCCATTCTGTCGATCCATCTGGCCGGCGCCTCCTCGATCCTCGGCGCCATCAACTTCATCACCACCATCTTCAACATGCGCGCGCCGGGCATGACGCTACACAAGATGCCGCTGTTCGTGTGGTCGATCCTGGTGACGGTGTTCCTGCTGTTGCTGTCGCTGCCGGTGCTGGCCGGTGCGATCACCATGCTGCTCACCGACCGCAATTTCGGCACCACCTTCTTCGCCGCCGACGGCGGCGGCGATCCGGTGCTGTTCCAGCATCTGTTCTGGTTCTTCGGCCATCCCGAAGTCTACATCCTGATCCTGCCCGCGTTCGGCATGGTCAGCCAGATCGTCTCGACCTTCTCGAAGAAGCCGGTGTTCGGCTATCTCGGCATGGCCTACGCCATGGTCGCGATCGGCGGCATCGGCTTCGTGGTGTGGGCGCACCACATGTACACGGTCGGCATGTCCAGCGCGACGCAGGCCTATTTCGTCGCCGCCACCATGGTGATCGCGGTACCGACCGGCGTGAAGATCTTCTCCTGGATCGCCACGATGTGGGGCGGCTCGATCGAGTTCAAGACGCCGATGCTGTGGGCGATCGGCTTCATCTTCCTGTTCACGCTCGGCGGCGTCACCGGCGTCGTGCTGGCGAATGCCGGCGTCGATCGCGTGCTGCAGGATACCTATTACGTGGTCGCGCACTTCCACTACGTGCTGTCGCTGGGCGCCGTGTTCGGCATCTTCGCCGGCTGGTACTACTGGTTCCCGAAAATGTCGGGCTACATGTATTCGGAGGCGATCGGCAAGGCGCACTTCTGGTTCACCTTCATCGGCGTGAATCTGGTGTTCTTCCCGCAGCATTTCCTCGGCCTCTCCGGCATGCCGCGCCGCTACGTCGATTATCCCGACGCGTTCGCGGGCTGGAACCTGGTGTCCTCGATCGGCTCCTACATCTCCGGCTTCGGCGTGCTGATCTTCATCTACGGCGTGATCGACGCCTTCGTGCGCAAGCAGCAGGCGGCCGACAATCCGTGGGGCGCCGGCGCCACCACGCTGGAATGGACGCTGTCGTCGCCGCCGCCGTTCCACCAGTTCGAAGTGCTGCCGCGCGTGCAGTAAACTAAAAATGCACGGCGCGCCGTAAGGGCGCGCCGTGCTTCTAACCAAAGCGAGATTTGTTTTGTCGGTTGTCGACCACAACGCCATTGAGCTGGGCCCTCGGATTTCCGAGGCCGAGGTCGGCGATTACATCGCGCTGTTGAAGCCGCGGGTGATGTCGCTGGTGGTCTTCACCGCGCTGGTCGGCCTCATCATCGCGCCGGGCCATTTCCATCCCGTCCTCGCCTTCACCTCGATCCTCTGCATCGCGGTCGGAGCCGGCGCTTCCGGCGCGCTGAACATGGCCTATGAGGGCGATATCGACGCGTTGATGTCGCGCACCGCCAACCGGCCGATCCCGCGCGGACGCATCACCGCGCCGGAGGCGACGGCGTTCGGAATGACGCTGGCGTTCTTCTCGGTGATGACGCTAGGCATTCTCGTCAACTGGGTCGCGGGCGGGCTGCTCGCGTTCACGATCTTCTTCTACGTCGTGATCTACACCATGCTGCTGAAGCGCTGGACCGCGCAGAACATCGTGATCGGCGGCGCCGCGGGCGCGCTGCCGCCGGTGGTGGCATGGGCGGCGGCGACCGGCTCGCTGTCGATGGAGCCGATTCTGCTCTTCCTGATCATCTTCTTCTGGACCCCGCCGCATTTCTGGGCGCTGGCGCTGTTCCGCAGCGACGACTATGCCCGCGCCGGCGTGCCGATGCTGCCGGTCGTCGCCGGTCCCGACGCGACGCGGCTGCAGATCCTGCTCTACACCGTGGTGCTGGTGGCCGTCGCCGTCGCGCCCTGGCCGCTCGGCTATTTCGACGCGGTCTATGGCGTGACCTCGCTGGTGCTCGGCGCCGGCATGCTGGCGCTCGCCATCAACGTCTATCGCCGCCGCGAGGGCGTTGCGGCCACGCGCGCGACGCGAAAACTGTTTGCCTTCTCGATCCTTTATCTGTTCGCGCTGTTCGCGACCCTGTTGCTCGAGGTCGTTGTTCGCGCCGCCGCATCGGCGATCGGGTAGGGGGCGCATGGGACGCGAATGGACGACAAGCGGATGCCAGATGGAATCGTCCTCACCGAGGCGCAGAAAAGAAGCCGCCGTCACCGCTCGATCGCGATCGCGCTCGCGCTCGGCGTGCTGGTCCTGTTGTTTTTCGCGGTCACCCTGGTCAAGGGGCCGGCCGTTCTCGTGCGGCCGATGTAGTTGATATGACAGAGCAACCCACTCAACGCGAAGCGCCTGCCGCAAGCCACAAAATGGTCTCGCGCCGCGGCCTGACGCGCGATGCGGTCGTGGCCTCGATCTGCGGTTTCGTCGTGGTGCTGATGGTCGGCGCGTCCTACGCCGCCGTTCCCTTCTACAACTGGTTCTGCCGCGCCACCGGCTTCAACGGTACCACCCAGGTGGCGACCTCGGCGCCCTCGGGCGCGCCGCTGGCGCGCAAGGTGACGGTGCGTTTCGACGCCAATGTCGCACCCGGTTTGCCGTGGAAGTTCGAGCCGGAGCAGAACGAGATCGAGGTCAAGATCGGCGAAGTCGTCACCGTGTTCTATTCGGTGACCAACCAGGCGGCGCGGACCACCGCCGGCCAGGCCGCCTATAACGTCACCCCGCTGACGGTGGGATCGTATTTCGAGAAGATCAACTGCTTCTGCTTCACCGAACAGACCATGGCGCCGGGCGAGAAGCGCGACATGCCCGTGGTGTTCTATGTCGATCCGGCGCTCGCCGCCGACAGCGAGAACGACGGACTGAACACCATCACGCTGTCCTACACCTTCTATCCCGTGCGCGATCCCTTGCCGAAGCCGCTGGCTGCGAGCGAGCCGGACAAGCGCAAGGGAAACCTCTGACACCGGGAATTCCAGGCTACCGGAATTTTTCGATTTGATTTTTGAGACGAATACGTGCCGAAGGATACGGCACCGCTAACGGAGAGACCGCAATGGCTGAGGCGCAAGTCAAGCACCACGATTATCACCTCGTCGATCCGAGCCCATGGCCGGTCGTCGGGTCGATCTCGGCGTTCATCATGGCCGTCGGTGCGATCGGCTGGATGCATCATATGTATGCGGCCGCCCCGATCGTGTTCGGCATCGGCACCATCGGCGTGCTCTACACCATGGCGAGCTGGTGGGGCGACGTGATCCGCGAAGCCCAGTACAAGGGCGACCACACCCGCGTGGTGCAGATCAGCCACCGCTACGGCATGATCCTGTTCATCGCCTCCGAGGTGATGTTCTTCGTCGCCTGGTTCTGGGCCTTCTTCAACTCCGCGCTGTTCCCCGCCGACGCGGTCCACGCCACGCGCGACGCGGTGTTCGGCTGCGGTGCCGGAACAGCGATGGGCGCCTGCAGCGTGCCGGGCACCTGGCCGCCGCATGGCATCGAGACCTTCGATCCCTGGCATCTGCCGCTGCTCAACACGCTGCTGCTGTTGACCTCGGGCACCACGGTGACCTGGGCGCATCACGCGCTTTTGGAGAA
The DNA here is from genome assembly GCF_036924615.1 of Bradyrhizobium sp. AZCC 2289. Classification (NCBI taxonomy): domain Bacteria; kingdom Pseudomonadati; phylum Pseudomonadota; class Alphaproteobacteria; order Hyphomicrobiales; family Nitrobacteraceae; genus Bradyrhizobium; species Bradyrhizobium sp. AZCC 2289. The sequence continues at coordinate 5,490,807 of NZ_JAZHRY010000001.1, forward strand.
CGACCGCCAGGGACTCAAATACGGTCTGATCCTGACCATCGTGCTCGGCGCCTGCTTCACCTGCGTGCAGGCCTATGAATACGCCCACGCCGCGTTCGGCTTCTCCGGCAACATCTACGGCGCGACCTTCTTCATGGCGACCGGCTTTCACGGTTTCCACGTGCTGGTCGGCACCATCTTCCTGACCGTCTGCCTGATCCGCGCCTATGCCGGCCATTTCACCCCGACCCAGCACCTCGGCTTCGAATTCGCCGCCTGGTACTGGCACTTCGTCGACGTGGTGTGGCTGTTCCTGTTCATCTGCATCTATGTCTGGTTCCACGGCGCGGAAACCATGGCGCACGGCGCGCATTAGCCAGAAGCCATTGTGATACAAGGGGGCGGCCGCAGGGCCGCCCTTTTTGTTTCAAAACAACGAAAGACCAGAGCATGCCGGATCAGACGCTGCCCCCATTGGCGCAGAGCGCGATGCGCGGCATCGCCTGCAAATGCCCGCGCTGCGGCGAGGGCAAGCTTTACGCGGGGTTTCTCACGCTGGCGCCGCGCTGTGAATCCTGCGGGCTCGACTACGCCTTCATCGACTCCGGCGACGGCCCTGCGATTTTCATCATCATGCTGGCCGGCGCGATCGTGGTCGGCGCCGCGCTGATCGTGGAAGTGAATTACCAGCCGCCGTTCTGGGTGCACGCCGTACTCTGGCTGCCGCTGATCCTCGTGACCACGCTGCTGCCGTTGCGCTCGATGAAGTCGCTGTTGATAGCGCTGCAATTCCATCACAAGGCCGCCCCCGGCCGGCTGATCGACCGCGAGCCGAAATGACCGGATCGGTTTCGCGGCGCGGCGGCATCGCCGGTTTTGGCGCTTTCACGCTGGTGATGGTGGCGGTGTTTGCCGGCCTCGGGATCTGGCAATTGCAGCGCCGGGTCGAGAAGCACGTTTTGATAGCGGCGCTGAACGAACGGCTCGCCGCCGCGCCCGAGGCGCTGCCGGCGCCTTCGCAATGGAGCGCGCTGACGCAGGCGCACGACGAATTCCGCCGCGTCAGCTTTGCCGCGACCTACGCAAAGCTTGCCGACGCCATGGTCTACTCTTCCGGCTCCGCCGTGCGTGAGGATGTCTCCGGTCCGGGCACCTGGGCGTTTTTGCCGGCGCGGCTGCCGGATGGAGCGATCGTCGTGGTCAATGCCGGCTTCGTGCAGAACACGATGCAGGATCGCGCCCAGCAGGATCGCGCGGTGAGCCGGTTCGTCACCGATGCGCCCGCGAACCTGACCGGTTATATCCGCTTTCCCGAAATCGCGGGCACGCTGACGCCGGCTGAAAATGCCGCCAGGCGGCTGTGGTTCACGCGCGATCATCTTGCGATGGCGCGCGCGCTCAGCTGGAGCAAGGGCGGCAAACAAATCGCGCCGTTCTACATCGATCTGGAAAGTCCGGTGCCCGCCAGCGGCATTCCAAAACCCGGGCCGCTCGAAGTTCACCTCAAGGATGATCACCTGCAATACGCCGTCACCTGGTTTGCGCTGGCGGGCGCGGTGGTGATCGCGTTCGGCGTGTGGTGGCGAGCGCAGCGGCGAGATTGATCGGACGCGTCTCGCTTCGACAAGGGGGCCGAAAGCGCCTTGTTTAGAATGCTTTGATCAATCAGTCGGCAGAAGATACGCGCCACAACCAGAGCGCGTGCGGCGTTATGGAGCGGTCCCTGCGACAAAATGCTGCATTGCGGCAGTACTCTTGTACCTTTTTTGCGACACTTTGCATATTTGTCACGCTAAGGACCCCCAGCTCTTTCCTATGGCATTTGGTATACATTACGCTCCCCACGCTCGTAAGTTGAATCGACTACGAACGCGGGGAAAAAAACGTCATGAGGAATACGCTTCTATCGGGGACGGCTTGCGCCGCTCTTTGCTTGGTCTCGTTCAGCGGTGCGGCACGATCTGCGACACTCGATGACGTGATGGCGCGGCTCGACAAGATCGAAAAAGAAAACGCCGAGCTGCGCGCAAAAGTGCGCAGCCTGTCCGCGGCAAAGCCGGTAGCAGCGGCGCCGGCGCCCGCGCCGGCCGTTACCGACCCCAGCAAATTCAAGGGCAATCCGGTTCTGCACGCCGGCGTCGCGACCTCACCGGCACCCAAGCCCGGCGGCATGACGATTGGCGGCATTCCGGTAAAAGCGGGTCCCTTGGGACCGCTGATCGATAACACGACGGTTACGCTTTATGGATCGATCGATATATCCGGCGACGTCTTCAATCCGTCAGTTTACGATCAGGGAACGAAATTCGGCGTCGCGAGCAACATTTCCAGCTTCGGTATTCGCGTCAGGCATAACCTCGCTCCGTATGGCTGGGACGGCATGGCCGTCGTGGCCCAGATCGAATCTCAAGTCGATTTCGCGTCGGCGCCAACCGAGCGCGCGGCGTTCGGAACGCGCGACAGCTTCGTCGGGATGGAGGGGCCGTGGGGCTCCATCAAGGCCGGTAAAACCGATACACCGTACAAGAAATCCACAGCGGCGATGGATCCGTTCACTCGAACGCTTGGCGATTATAATTCGATCATGGGCAATACCGGCGGCGACAACCGCGCCGAGTTCGATTGGCGTATGAATCACGCGATCTGGTATGAGTCGCCGATCTTCAACGGCTTCCAGCTCAGTGCGCTGATCTCGCCAGGCCAGAACGAGGCCAGGGATAACAGCGACTATGCATACGGCGATCTATTTCAATGCAACGGCGCGTCGGCGCGCGGCAGCGGCAGCAACTTCCCGAACACCGGCGGCGCGCTTGCCGGCAATATCGGCGGCAATGGTTGCACCGACGGCTCCTTCGGCAACGCCTACAGCGCGTCTTTGACCTACAAGAACGGGCCGTTCTCGGCGATCGCCGCCTTCGAGCTCCATGAACAGGTCAATCGTCACGGCGACGACGGGCTCGAACCCGCCCTGGCCGGTACGCCCGCGTTTGCTCCGGTCTTCCTGGCTGATGGTTCGCAAGTCCTGACCGGCACGCACAACGAATGGGCTGCGAAGGTGGGCGGCGGCTATCACTTCAACGATGGTCTCGGCGACCTGCAGCTGAATGCCTATTACGAGTGGATCCGGCGCGAGGTGACCCCTGCCGAACAACCGTTCAACGAACGCTCGCGCGATGCCGTATTCGCCAGCGCCACGCAGAAGATTGGCATGTGGGCCCTCAGCGCCTCCTACGCTCACGCCTTCAAGAGCCCGGGCAACCCGGCGATGCTGAGTGTCAACGATCCGGCGCTGGCACCGTTGGCAACACTACAAGGAAACCTGTTCTCGAATGATGCCAGCCAGTATGCGATCGGCGCCCGCTACTACTTCAGCGATTGGGCCAGCTGGTACATTGTCGGCTCCCAGCTCAATCAAGGTCCGGGCGCGCACTACTGCCTTGGTGCGAGTGGCCATGGCTACCAGGTCTGCTCTCGCGATCAGTTCAACAACACGATCGGTGGCGCAACCATCAGAGCTGCGACCACGGGTATGACGTTCAACTTCTGAGCGCCAGCGAACTGGGGATGAAGGGGGACTTGGCGACGGGTCCCCCTTCGCTTTAGGCGATCTGCTTCGATCGCGGCCGGGAAGTCCAATCGCCATCGATCGTCGAACGCCGGCAGGATGCCCCAAGAAATTGATTTTACCGGCGCCTCGCCAGGGTAGAATTTGGCAAACCTGCAAGCGTTACAGGGAACCAGACCATGGATATGCAGCCGCCGCCGGCCCTGGTGCAATTCGCACAAGCTGAAGTTCCGCCTGATCAGCCCGTCGAGCCGACACCGATCAAGGTCGACGTGTCGAAATACATTCCGGAATCGGCGACCGCGGTGACCATGATCGTCACGCTCACGCCGCCGACGGGCCAGGCCGTGATCTATCCCGCCGGCCACGAGAACGAGGGAACCCTGTTCAAGGGGCCGCGCTCGATCGACGAAGTCAAGCTCACCGGTCCGATCGTCTATGTGAAGCTCTATGGCGCGACCAGTTTCGATATCCAGTACACCAATTATCGGCAGCCCGATTGAATGCGGCCGGATTCGGCGTGAGAACGAACGACGCTGTGGGACATTCGACACCGCAACAGCTGTTGGAAGACGCCCTGGCAGCACACCGCAAGGGCAGAATAGGAGATGCGAAGCGGCTCTATGCTTCGGTCCTGAGAATGGATCCCACCAACGCGGCGGCGCATGGCAACCTTGCGATCATCGCCGCTCAGCAGGGCGATCTGACAAGCGCCGAGCGGCTGATTCGTCGAGAGATCGAGCTCCGGCCGGATTATCCGGCAAGTCACAATAATCTCGGATCGGTGTTGCAGCAGCAGGGCAGGCTGGTGGACGCCATCGCCGCGCACCGGCAGGCCATCAAACTCGATCCGAATTACGCGGAGGCCTTCCTGGCGCTCGGCAACGCGCTGAGACAGCACGGCGATCTCGACGAAGCCATGGCAGCCTATCGGTCCGCCATCACGGCGAGGCGCGACTACGCCGAGGCGCACAACAACATCGGCGTGCTGCTTCAGATGCAGGGCCGGCTCGACCAGGCGGCGTCGGCCTATCGCGACGCGCTCACGCTCAGGCCGGGCTACGCGGAGGCCGGGTTCAATCTCGGCGGTGTGCTGCATCAACAGCATGAGCTGAAAGCCGCCGAAGCGGCCTATCGCCGGGTCATTTCGCTCAACCCCGGCATTGCCGTCGTTCACAACAATCTGGGAACGGTCCTGAAGGACCAGGGTCTCCCCGATGCGGCGCTCGCGGCTTTTGACGATGCCGTCAAGCTGCAGCCGGACTATGCCGAGGCGATCTACAATCGCGCCACGGTCCTGCAGCAGCAGTCGAAACTGGAAGCGGCGCTGGCGGATTACGGCCGGGCCATCGAACTCCGGAAGGATTACACCGACGCGATCAACAATGCCGGCATCGTGCTTCAGGAACTCGGACGCGCAAGCGAGGCGATCGATCTTTACCGCGCCTTGCTCGAGCGCATGCCCGGTCACGCCGATGCAAGCAACAATCTGGGGACGGCGTTATTGGCGCAGGGCAGGTTCGAGGATGCGCGGGCGGCGTTCCAACAGGCATTGACGCACAGGCCCGATTTCCCCGAGGCATTTTACAATCTCGGCAACGCCTCGCGAGAGCTCGGCAATCTGTCCGAGGCGATCGCGGCCTATCGCAACGCGTTGCGGCTTCGTCCCGATTACGCCGATGCCTTCGGCCAGTTCGCCTATCATCGCGCGCAGGCGTGCGCCTGGGATGATTACACTGCCGATCAGGAGAAGCTCCTCGGCATGGTGCGGCAGGGGGTTCGCATCCCGCCGTTTTACCTGCTCTCGACGCCGGCATCCGCCAGGGATCAACTGGTCTGCGCCCGGCAATGGATCGAGCCGATCAGGCCGCCGGACGCGGTCTTCGCGCATCGGGTATCGGTCGGGCGCGGGCGCATCCGGCTCGGCTATCTCTCGGGGGACTTTCATCAGCACGCCACCGCGGGGCTGATGGCCGAGTTGTTCGAGCGCCATGATCGCGACCGCTTCGGGGTTTTCGCCTATTCCTACGGTCCAGACGACAACAGCCCGATGCGTGCGCGGCTGGCGCGCGGGTTCGATCGCTTTGTCGACATCCGCGCCGCGTCTCACCGCGAAGCGGCACGGCTCATTCACGCCGACCAGGTCGACATCCTGATCGATCTCAAGGGCTATACCCATCACGCGCGACCGGCGATTTCGGCCCATCGCCCGGCGCCGGTGCAGGTGAGCTATCTCGGCTACCCCGCTACCATGGGGGCCGATTTCATTGACTACCTCATCGTCGATCCCGTTGTCGTTCCGGCCAGCCAGCAGCCGTTCTTTTCGGAGCGGCTGGTCCACCTTCCCTGCAGCTATCAGGTGAACGACAGGCGGCGCGAGGTGACCGCTGGCGCTTCGCGGCAGCAATGTGGCCTGCCGGCCGAAGGCCTCGTGTTTTGCTGCTTCAACAACGCCTACAAGCTGTCGCCGGCATTTTTCGATATCTGGATGCGCCTGCTGGGTTCGGTTCCCGGCAGCGTCTTGTGGCTGCTCGAGGCCAACCAGCTCGTGAAAGAGAACCTGCGTGCGGAAGCCGGGAAACGCGGCGTCGACCCCACCCGGCTGGTCTTCGCCCCGGTCGTCCCGTCAGCCGAGCATCTCGGGCGCCACCGGCATGCCGACCTGTTTCTCGATAATTTGCCGTGCAACGCCCACACCACTGCGAGCGATGCGCTGTGGGCCGGAGTTCCCGTGCTCACCTGCAGCGGAGAAACCTTCGCCGGCCGCGTCGCCGGCAGCCTGCTGACAGCGACCGGCATGGGCGAATTGATCACCCAATCGCTCGAACAATATGAACAGACCGCGCTGGCGCTGGCGCGTGACCCGCAACGCTTGGCCGCGCTGCGGCGAACCTTGCAGGAAAACCGTGACACATGTGCGTTGTTCGATCTGCCAAAGTTGACGGGAAATATCGAGGCGGCCTACGCGCGAATGTGGCAGACTTGGCTTTCCGGCGAGAGGCCAGCGGCATTTTCAATCGAGACGGCTGCGGGAAATAAGGGAGAGCAACCATGTTGATGCGAATCGTCGTCGCGCTGGCTTCTTTGGTGGCATTCGGCACCAGCCAGGGATGGGCCGATGCCTATAAGGCGCCAAAAAATTATACAAGACATCATCGTCACGCGCATGTTGTTCGATACCAGCCGCAACCGGTCGCGCCGGCGCCCTATGAAGGTCCGACGCTGGTGCTGCATCCCGCCCAGAACATCGCCTGCGATACGCCGTTTCGGTCGACGCGTGCGCTGCCCTGCGATCAGCCGGTCTGGGTCTACGGAAGTCCCTGCGAGCGAGATTTGGGTCTCGGTCGCTACCGGTCTTGCGACGGGCGCTGAACGGGGGGCTGGTTTCGGAACAGGGGCATGACCGCGGGGGGCCGTTCAGAGCAGACGCTCGCAGCCGCGATGGCGCACCATCGCGCCGGCCGTCTCGCTGAGGCCGAGCGGCTCTACCAGTCCGTCTGCGATAGTGATCCAGACAACGCGCGCGCGTTTCACCTCTACGGCGTGGTCGCCCATCAGCTCGGGCGGCCCGATGCGGTGTCGCTGCTCGACCGGGCCGTGACCCTCGATCCGGATTTTGCCGAGGCCCACAACGACCGCGGTGTGATCCTCGCCGCCAATGGATCGTTTGCCGACGCGATCCCCTGCTTCGAGCGCGCGGTGGCGCTTAATCCCGGATATATCGAGGCGCGCAACAATCTCGGACGCGGATTGCGGTCGCTCGGGCGCCTCGACGAAGCATTGGTGCAGTTCGAACAGGTCCTGAAAGCCGCGCCCGATTCGCCACTTGCCCATTTCAATCTGGGCTCGGTGCTCGAACTGGCTGGTCAAAGGCCTGACGCCGAGAAGCATTACCGCAGCGCCATCGCGCTGCGCCCTGACTTTGTCGACGCCCATCTCCAATTGGCTTTGCTGCTTCAGAACAGCGATCGGCTGCCCGAAGCGCTGGCCCATGCGGAGCGGGCGGTCGCACTGCGTCCGGACAGCGCCGGCGCCCGCAACAATCTTGGCAATATTCTCCGCAGCCTCGGCCGGCGCGAGGAAGCGATCGCGCAATATCGGTCAGCGCTGCGGCTCGAGCCGAACTTCTTCATGGCGCACTATAATTGTGGCGTCGCGCTGCGCGGCGAAGCCAGGATCGCGGAGGCGCGGGCGCATTTCGAGCGCGCGGTTGCGCTCAGGCCGGATTTTGCGGAAGCCGAACTCGCTTTGTGCATGGCGGAGCTGCTGGCGCTTTACGCGGATGCGGCGGAGATCGACGAGCGGCGCGCGGCCTATGCAGGCCGGCTGGCAAAACTGTCCGCGAATCTGGAGCGCTCGGCCGTCCCCACCGCTCTCACCGAGGCAATCGGGTCGCATCAGCCGTTCTATCTTCCCTATCAGGGCCGCAACGACCGCGAGCTTCAAGCTCGCTATGGCGCGCTGGTCTGCAAAATCATGGCTGCGAGATATCAGACGCCGATTTTCCCGGATCCGCCCGCCCCGGGCGAGAAGATCAGGCTCGGTATCGTCAGCGGGTTTTTCCGGCAGCATTCGAACTGGAAGATCCCGATCAAAGGATGGCTCAAAATGCTGGACCGCGATCGGTTTCACGTCTCCGGCTATTACACGAATCCTGAACGCGATGGCGAGACCGAGGCGGCGGCAGCGATGTGCGACCGCTTCGTGCAGGGTCCGCTATCGCTCGACGGGTGGCGGCGCGCGGTCCTCGACGACGCGCCGCATGTTCTGATCTTTCCCGAAATCGGCATGGACAAGGTGTCGGCGCAACTCGCGGCGCAGCGGTTCGCCGCGGTTCAATGCGTTTCCTGGGGACATCCGGTCACATCGGGATTTCCGACCATCGATTACTTCATCAGCAGCGATCTCATGGAACCCGCGGATGCCGCCGGTCACTATTCTGAAAAACTGGTGCGGTTGCCCAATCTATCGATCTACGTCGAACCGCCGGACGTTTCGCCGCCTGCGATGGATCGAGCCGGGCTCGGGCTGCGCGACCATGCCGTTGTCTATTGGTGCGGCCAATCGTTGCCAAAGTACCTGCCGCAATTCGACCAGGTCTTCGTGCGCATCGCCACGGAGGTTCCCGACTCCCAATTTGCTTTCATCGAATTCGGAGGCGGTAGCGGCGTCACCGACTTGTTCCGAAATAGGCTTGAACGCGCCTTCAAGGCCGCCGGACTCGACGCCGGCGATCACTGTGTTTTCCTGCCCCGGCTGGCGCCGGATCTGTTCGTCGCCGCCATCGGTCAATGCGACGTCGTGCTGGATAGCATCGGCTGGTCGGGCTGCAATTCGATCCTCGAGAGCCTCGTTCACGATCTTCCCATCGTGACATTGGCCGGCGCGATGATGCGCGGCCGCCACGCGGCGGCAATCCTTGACATGATGGGGGTCGGCGAGACCACCGCGCGGACCGTCGATGAATATGTCGACATTGCAGGCGCGCTCGGCCGCGAGGTAACGAAGCGAAGCCGACTGTCCGCCCAAATACGCGACCGGAAGCACCGGATCTATCGCGACCTTGGCTGCATCGCATCGCTCCAGGAGTTTTTGGACAAAGCGGTACGAAATCCCGGCAGCAAGTAGTTTGGAAAACCCTTGCTCACTGTGAGCTCCGCGGATCGCAATTCGCGCAGGGTCGCTCGGTCACGTCCACGGATTCCTGCCGCTCTCCGCCATTTCGGTCTGGAATTGCGGGGGGCCATATGCGATCCATTCGCCGTCGGTCTGGAAGATCAGCGGCCGTTGGCTCTGCCGACAAAACTCCTTCAGCCAGTTGATCGCTTTCTCCTTCGGCCGTGCGCCGACGGCGACGGCAACATGGACCGGGACGCCCCGCCACTGAAAGTTTGAGGCAAGCAGAATCAAATTCGCCTTGTCCGGCCGCATCCATTCGGGAAGCGGACTGTTGTCGGCGAGCCACCCGCAAATGAATTGCTGGCACGGATCCACCGGCCTGTCCTGGTAGATGCTGCATTTGTGCGCGACACTGAAGCGGCAGGGATTTCCCGGCGAAACATCCTGACCACGGACAGTGATCCTCAGCCAGCCGTCACAGCAGGCCGTGCATTCCGAACATGCTCTGGCGGCATTCGATCGATCAGGCTGCATTGAAGTTTTCGTCCCAACATTTCGGCTACGCTAGGTAAGATTCGGGCCGACTGCAAATCGGATCGGCCCGCAGGGGTAGCGAAGCATAGTCGCCCTCCATTGATGACAAAAGGCGGGTTAAGCCGGAATCTGGCATCGGGCCGCGCCTCGCGCGGACCCGTTGGCCAGCCCTCCTTACATGTTGCGGCAGTCGAATTGCTTTTAACCGCTTGCAATTTTGCGCTCGTGGGCCATACCGTCGAAAAGCAAAAGGGGTTTGAGCGATGTTAAATGAGCGAGAGAAGATTCTGGACGCGCTGCGCGAGAAGCCGCTTAAGGTGTTCGAGGTGATGCGGCGCGCCAATATTCCGAATGAGGAAGCATGCCAATCGCTCCTGATGAAAATGCGGAGCGAGGGTTCGGTCAAGTTCGATATTCACAAAGGCCGATGGCACATCGGGTGATCACGTGCAGAGAGTGCCAACCATTGCCTAAATGGTATTGGCGACGCCCGCCTGATGCGATCCCGCGCCCGCTTGCGCATCATGAGGCGAAGACCCGGCCGGCGGCCGGGCCAGGGATCGGCCAACGCGCCTGAGCATCGCACTCGCCCGCGCGGCGCTGTGGTCAAGCAGCCAACGCCCGAACGCAGGAGGTGACAGCGCGCGCGCATAGAGAAATCCCTGAACGACGTCGCATCCAAGTTCTGCAAGCAAGTCTCGCTGCCCATCTGTTTCGACCCCTTCGGCCACGACGGTGAGCTGCAGGCTCTGGCCAACGCGGATCACGGTGGTAACGATCGCCCGCGCAGTGGGGTCGCTCTCGACATCGCGCATGAAGCTGCGATCGATCTTCAGCTCGCGGATTGGCAGATGCGCCAACCGGCTGAGACTCGAATAGCCGGTTCCAAAATCGTCCAGCGACAGGCCGACACCCTGCTTGCGAAGGGCATTCATGGTCTCGATCGCGACCGAGCGCTCGTTCAGGAACACGCCCTCGGTGATCTCGAGCATCAGCACTTCCGCTGGCAGGCCGTGATCCGCGAGGATCCCGGCGACAACTGATGCCAGATTCACGTTCTGGAAATTGATCGGCGACAGATTGACCGACACGCAGGGGATATCCAGCCCGGCCTTGCGCCATTCCGCCATTTGCCGGCAGGCCTCGCGGACCGACCACAGGCCGATCTGCTCGATCAGTCCGCACTCTTCGGCCAACGGGATAAATTTCGCGGGCGAGACCTCGCCGAGCACCGGGTCATGCCAGCGCGCCAGCGCCTCGACGCCATGGATGGCGCCATCGCTGGTCCGGATCTGCGGCTGATAATGCAATTTCAGGGCATCGTTGGCGATCGCATTGCGCAACGCCGCGCTGTGGGCCAGCCGTTGTTCGGCGAGCCGGTCCATGTCCGCCGAGAAGAAGCGATAGGTGGAGCGGCCGGCGCGCTTGGCCTTGTACATGGCCGCATCGGCCTGCTGTATCAGAGTATCGATGTCATCAGCGTTGTCCGGATAGATGCTGATGCCGATGCTGGCGGACATTGGCACCTGCTTGGTTCCGATCTGGAGCGGCGTGGAGACAGCTTCCGTGATCCGCGAAGCGACCGTTGAAGCCTCGGCAGCGTCGCGGTTCGGCAACACGATCACGAATTCGTCACCGCCGAGACGTCCCAGCAGGTCGCCCGGCTGAATCTGCGCGCGCAGGCGTTGGGCGAATTCGACCAGCAATTCGTCGCCGGCCGAGTGTCCAAGCGTATCGTTGACGTCCTTGAAATTGTCGACATCGAGAAACGCCAACGCGACGTGTCCGCCGGCGGGACAGGCCTGGACCGCCTCGGCGATCATGTCGCGCAGGCGCGCGCGGTTCGGCAGGCCGGTTAACGTATCGTAATAGGCGAGCCGCGCGATCTGGGCGCGCGCTTCCTTGCGCTCGATCGCCAGCGCGCCGAGATGGACGCAGGCGTCGACGATGCGCTGATGCCAGCGGCTTGGCGGGCGGCATTCCCTGAAATAGAAGGCGAAGGTTCCAATCACGCGGCCATCCTTGCCCTTGATCGGCGTCGACCAGCAGGCGCGCAAGCCGACCTCGAGCGGCCGGGTCTTGAACGGCTGCCAGCGCGGATCGGTGTCGATATCCTGCGCCAGCACGGCGTTGCCGTAATAGGCCGCGGAACCGCAGGAGCCGATATCCGGACCGATGGCGACGCCATCCAGCGCCCGGGAATAATCTTCGGGGAGGCTGGGGCCGCCCAGCGGATGAATTAGTCCAGCGGCGTCGATGTGGAGCAGCGAGGACACGACATCGGGCGCGATCTCCTCGACACGCCGGCAAAGCCGATCGGCGATATCGGTCAAGGGGATTTCATCGGCCAGTGCGTTCATGATCAGCTGCTGCAGCGACCGCAACTGCCTGGTCTCGGTGATATCGGTCAGCAGGGCGAACACGTATTTGACCCGGCCGCGGGCGTTGCGGAACGCCTTGACGTTGGCCGAGACCCAGATCTCGTCGCCGTTCTTGTCATAAGCGAGGACTTCCTCCTCACCGCCGTTTTCCTCACCGATCCAGCTTCGCAACCTGGCCAGCGTCCCGGGGTCGGTATGGCGACCCACGAGCAGCTCTCGCACCTGCCGTCCCGTTGCTTCCTCGGGGGTGTAGCCGAACATTCCTGTAAACGCCGCGTTGATGTAGACGATCCTCCGGTCGGGATCGGTGACGACGACGGCTCGGTTGGTGCGGTCCGCGACCTCTGAAAGCAGCGCCAATCGTGCGCGACGGTCGGCTTCGGCGGTGATGTCGCGAACGTATGCGATGGTCGAGATCTGGCCGTCGGCCTCGACCGGCGAAAGCGACAGCGCGGCGCGAATCCGGCTGCCATCCCTGCGCGTGATCGTGATCTCGGAGCTGTGTGTCCTGAAAGCGTCGTCGCCGCTCGTTTCACCCGAGACCGGCGCCGAATGCTGTTGCAGATCTCCAAGCCCCAGACAGCCTACATGACGACCCAGCACTTCCGTGCGGTCCAGCCCCCAGACGAGTTCGGCTGCCGCGTTGAAATGGCTGACGCGCAGATCGCTGTCGACGATCACGACGGCATCGTTCGCCCGCTCAAGTGCGGCCAGCAGGAAATCCGGGTCCTCTATCACAGCGCAATCGTGTCCGAGCATTATCCAACCCTGGTGCCCGCCTGGAAGCCACGAGGTCTTACCCCGGGCGGAAGCGCCGTTTTGGCCGAAAGCCTATGGCCGATCAGTGTTGAAATGGTTCTTCGCGCCGGTTCCGTCCGGCGGAAAGATATCATCGTTAAGAATTCGCTAATGATCCGAACCGAAGGCGGGTGAATACCCTGCGTGCAGCCCCGATCACGGGCCTGCACGGCCGGTGCCGAGGGTTTCAAATTTGCAATAGAAGCCATGTCGACATTGAAATTCGCAGCTTTGCGGCAACAGTTTACTCTCGGCGCAGATCAGGTGCGCAAATCGAACAGGGAATGCAGTTCTATGGCAGATATTGGAACAAAAACCGGAGGCCAGGGGTCATCCCCGCCGGCCCTGCCGTCATGGCCGGACGAGGTCTACCGAGCGCTGAAGGACGCGGGCGTGCGGCAGGTCGCCATGGTGCCGGACGCCGGCCATAGCCGTCTGATTCGTTCGTTTGAGGCCGATCCGGAAACCCGCCTCGTCACCCTGACGACGGAGGAAGAAGGCGTGGCGATGCTGGCCGGCGCCTGGCTGGGCGGCGAACGCGGCGTGCTCCTGCTGCAGTCCAGCGGCGTCGGCAATTGCATCAACATGCTCTCGCTGCCCGCCATCTGCCACATGCCGCTGCTGATGATCGTGACGATGCGCGGCGATTGGGGTGAGTTCAACCCATGGCAGATCCCGATGGGGCAGGGCACGCGCGCGGTGCTGGAGGCGATGGGCGTGATCGTGACGCGGGCGGATGAGCCCGATCTGGTCGCCTCGACGGTCCAGGGCGCCGCGAACCTCGCCTTCAACACCTGGCGGCCGGCGGCGGTCCTGATCGGACAGCGCGTGCTCGGCGCCAAGAATTTCAAGGAGCTTGCCCGCAAATGACCCATCCGAATGCGTTGCTTCACCGTCGTGACGTCGTCAATGAACTGCTGCGGGCGCGGGGCGATCTGCTCGTGATCGCCGGCCTCGGCGCGCCGAACTGGGACGTCTCGGCCGCGGGCGATCACCCCAATAATTTTCCGCTGTGGGGCGCGATGGGCGCCGCTTCCATGATCGGGCTGGGGCTTGCGATGGCGCAGCCGAAGCGGCGGGTGCTCGTCATCACCGGTGATGGCGAGATGCTGATGAGCATTGGCGCCCTTGCCACCATCGCGGTCGAGAAGCCCGCGAATCTCACGATCGCGGTGCTCGACAACGAGCGTTTCGGCGAAACCGGCATGCAGAAGACCCACACCGCCGCCGGCGTGGATCTGGCGGCGATGGCGGCTGCGGCCGGCATTCGGACGTCGCGGGTGGTCAGAACGCAAGCCGAGGTCACCGAGATCCGCGATCTCGCGCATCAGGGAAGCGGACCGGTGTTTGCGCAGATCAAGATCCATCCCGAGGCGCTGGTGTTTGTGATGCCGCCGTCCGACGGCGTCATCCTGACGACGCGCTTCCGGCAGTCGGTCCTGGGCGACAGCGCGCTTTATAATTGAGGCGCGCTGTCATACCGTCATCTTGATCTTCCAGAAGCCTTCCTTCTCGAGCTGCTCGATTTCGGACATGATCAGCGTCGAGATCGTTGTCGTGGCGATCGACGCGGGATGGTCGATCGGCGACGCCAGGATGAGTTCGCGCGAGATCGACGGGCTGACGAGGGCGGCCATCTCCAGGCGCTGCGCCGCCAGTTCGGCGCGGATCGCGGAGGGCGGCAGCAGCGTGTAGCCGAGTCCCTCTTCCATCAGGCTGATCTGGGCGCGATAGGAATCGGCCTCGATCAGCGGGTTGAGCGTCAATTTTTCCCGCGCCACGGCCTTTTCCAGCAACGCCCGCAGACCATGCGAAATACTGGGAACGATCAGGTTCTGCTTCACCAGCCACTTCAGGTCGACATGCTTCTTCCTGTTCAGGCCCGACCCCGGCGGCCCCACCACGGCGATGTCTTCGCGTCCGATCGATTGCACCTGGAGATGGAGATCCACCGCGGGGCCGTAGGTGATCGCCAGATCCATCTCGCCCCGATGCAGCCATTCCACCAGATGCCCGCCATAGCTTTCCACGATGCGCAGCGAGACGTCCGGAAAATCCGTGATGACGCGGCGGGCGAACCGTCCGGAGAAAACCGCACTCACCGTCGGAACCAGCCCGAGGATGACGCGTCCGGACGGCTTGCCGCTCGCCGATTGCAAATCGTCGCGCACCTGCTCGATCTGACGGACCAGACCCGTAGTGCGGTCGAGCAGCATCCGGCCCGCACTTGTCAAAAGCATGCCGCGCCCGTTGCGGACGAACAGCTCGACCCGAAGCTCGTGCTCGAGCAGCTTGATGTGCCGGCTGAGCGCAGGTTGCGCGGCCCGAAGCCGGTCCGCCGCCTTGCTGAGGCTCCCGAGCTCCGCCACGGCCCGGAACGTACGCAATTGCTTGAGATCCATCGGCTACCTTAAATGATTCATCCCACAAGCATCATATGCATTCAGGACCATAAATGGACTTGCGCGTTGAACGTCAACAGGCCCCGCTTTGGACCAGACCGCCCTTGAAGGGGGCGTATCGCGATCGGTCCTAACCGGCTACATAGGTAACAGAATAGACCGGCGACATTGATGAGCGAAACATTGACTGCTTCCCTTGCCCGCTTGCCGGTCACCCTCCGCGACGTCGAGGCGGCCGCTTCCGTGCTCGCCGGCCACGTCAAGCGAACCAATTTCGAGCGCAGCCGCACGCTGTCGGACATCACCGGTGCTAACGTCTGGCTCAAGTTCGAAAATTTGCAGTTCACCGCGACCTTCAAGGAGCGCGGCGCGCTCAACCGGCTGTCGGCGCTGTCCGCCGATGAACGGCGGCGGGGCGTGATTGCCGCCTCGGCCGGCAACCACGCGCAGGGCGTGGCCTATCACGCGGCGTGCCTTTCGATCCCGGCAACCATCTTCGTGCCGCTGGGCACGCCAACCATGAAGATCGAGAACACGCGCCGGCACGGCGCCAACGTGATCGAAGGCGGCGCGACGCTGGAGGAAGCGGCAGCCCTCGCCGCGGAGCATGGCCGCAAGGAGCGCCTGACCTACATCCATCCCTACGACGATCCGCTGATCATCGCCGGTCAGGGCACCATCGCGCTCGAGATGCTCGCTTCGGTGCCCGACCTCGACGTGCTGATCGTGCCGATCGGTGGCGGCGGCCTGATCTCCGGCATCGCCGTCGCGGCCAAGACGCTCAAGCCCGGTATCGAGATCGTCGGCGTGCAGGCCTCGCTGTATCCGTCGATGTACAATTTGATCAAGCGGCAGCAGCTTGCGATGCGCGGCGATACGCTGGCGGAGGGGATTGCGGTCAAGGCGCCTGGCCGGATCACGTCCGAGATCGTGGGCGCACTGGTCGATGACATCGTGCTCGTCACCGAGCAGCAGATCGAGCAGGCGCTGAGCCTTCTCATCACCATCGAGAAGACCGTGACCGAAGGCGCGGGTGCTGCGGGCCTCGCCGCGGTGCTCGCCAATGAGGCGCGCTTCAAGGGCCGTGCGGTCGGTCTGGTCCTCAGCGGCGGCAATATCGATACGCGGCTGCTCGCGGGCGTGCTGACGCGTCAACTGGCCCGCGAGGGCCGCCTGTCACAACTGAGGTTCGACATTGTCGACCGGCCCGGCCAGCTCGCCACCGTCGTCGCGGTCCTGAGCAAGACCGGCGCCAACATCGTCGAGGTGTCGCATCAGCGCATCTTCACCGATCTGCCGGCCAAGGCGGTGCAGCTCGAGGTGGTGATCGAAACCCGGGACCGGTCGCATCTGGCTTCGACCATTGCGGCGCTGAAGGCTGCCGACATCGCCGTCGATATTGGCGGCGAGTAGCGGCGCGGACGGGTTCTTCCCAAAAGGCCGGATGCCATTACCCGGTTCGGCCCGTGCCGATCACGCAGATATTCCAGCGGCATGCCGGCGAGGCTCCTGACGGGCCCGAGCCCCGCGGCCACCGAGCGTTTCCGATGGATATTCGCCAAACAGCGAATGATAGTAGTGGGAGAAGCGTCCGAGTTCGATGAAGCCCTGCTGCATCGCCACCTTGGCAACGGTGACCGCCGCAGGGTCGCTCTGCCTCAGAACGGAATGAATGGCGCACAGCCGCTTGTGTCGCAGGAACGTCACGGGTCCCAGACCAAGAACGTCGTCAAACGCGCGATGCAGACTCCGCCGCGAGACGTTGAAATGCGCGCAGATTTCGGAAACGTGGACGGGCCGGGCGCCGGCCTTGTCGAGATAATCCTCGACGTTCCTGACCAGCTGTATCGCCGATGGCAGCGGGCCGCGGCTGTCTGGTGGCAGTGAATGCATGATCGTTGCCGTCACGGCGTCCACGATCGCCCGTTTCCAGAAATCGGCGGCACCGTCGGATAACGCCGCCTGTTGCCGTGCCAGGCGGGAAACGATCAGCGGCAATCGGCGCGTCGATGCAATGCCGATCGAGGGGTCCGCCCGATAATGGCTCTTGCTGATCCATGTGGCTGGATCGCTCAATCGTGGTTCGCCCCTGAACAGAGAGGCGACCTCGGCCAGATCGAGACGGATCGCCGCGTAGGAAGCGGCGGCGTGGAAAGTTCCGTCATGCTCGGTACTGGGAGGCATGACCAGGACGTCGGCCGGCCGCATGTCGAAAGACCAATGGGTGACGGGATCTTCCGCGTTCAGCAGCATTCCGATGACGAGCTTGTCGTCGGTCGCAATGCGTTGGGTGCGGACGCCGACGGAAAACGAACCAATACTGAGCGAGAAATCTCCGATGCCGACGTGGCTCAACGCGCCGCGAAACTTTCCGCGTCCGAGTTGCATCACCTCGACCTGGGATCCCCGTATCGCCTGATGAAGACCCTCAAAACTGTACAGACGACAGCTGTTAACCGAAAGATGCGGGCTCATGATTCGAGGCTCCCTTGCCTCAGAACTTCGCATTGACCGCTTCCCGGCTCACGAGCCTGGCCGTTTGTTTCGACCACGATCGAAAGCTGCGCGATGAAGCAGTCCGCCGAGCCCAAATCACCGCGCGGACATTTAGGCACAACTTTGGTGCGTCGACAACGCGCTTGGTCGGGCCGCGACGATCTGCGCGCGGAACCATGAAGGTCTCTTCGCGGATCCGGATATCTGCGTCGCGGATTCACTCAGATTGTCTGCAGATCAGCGGCCAAATCGACGAATCGACCGGTTTGCGAAATTACACATTCAGGTTGAGAAGTGACCTCGCCGCAAATTGGCACAAACTGCACATCACACCGGTTCGAGATTCATCTAGCGTATCGACACGCTGATGCTTCGCGCCTGTAACTCCTTGAGCTGCGAAGCTTATGCGCCAATGCGTTGTGCCAAAAAAATGCGCAGAAAAAGGGAAGAGGGGCTGACTGATCTGCTTCCGCCTCGCGCTACCACCACGCGCGCGGCCGCGATGGAAAGGGCGTAACCGCGCACGTCGGGGGTCTGCGTCATGACGTTGCTGGGGACCGACATCAGGCGGGACGAACGGCGACCGGAGGGGTGCCGGACCGCCGACATGGTCTGGATTCCCGGCGCCATGTTCCGCATGGGTTCCGACGATCATTATCCCGAGGAAGCGCCGGCGCACCGCGTGAGGGTGGATGGATTCTGGATCGACCGCACGCCGGTGACCAACCACCAGTTCAAGCGCTTCGTCATCGCGACCGGTCACAAGACTCTTGCCGAAATTTCACCAGATCCACGAGATTATCCCGGCGCGTTGCCGCACATGCTCTACGCCGGCTCGCTCGTGTTCGTGCGGCCGCGATCGACGTTCGACCTGCGCGACTGGAGCCAGTGGTGGTCGTTCATGAAGGGAGCCGACTGGCGGCACCCCTACGGGCCCAACAGCAACATCGGCGCATTGGACGATCATCCCGTGGTGCACGTCGCCTATTCGGATGCGTTGGCCTATGCGCGGTGGGCGGGAAAGGATCTGCCGACCGAAGCCGAGTGGGAGTTCGCCGCGCGCGGCGGCCTCGATGGCGCCGAGTTCGCATGGGGCGACGAATTGACGCCTGGTGGCGTCCACATGGCCAACACCTGGCAGGGTGAATTCCCGCTGCATAACCTTCACGAAGATGGCTACGAGCGCACCTCGCCGGTGACGGCCTTCCCGGCCAACGGCTATGGCCTGCACGACATGATCGGCAATGTTTGGGAATGGACCTCGGACTGGTACGCGGCCAGGCACGAGGCGGATGCGCCGAAGGCGTGCTGCGTACCCGAAAATCCACGCGGCGGCCACGAGGAGGACAGCTACGATCCTCGCGAGCCCAACGTCAAAATCCCGCGCAAGGTCATCAAGGGCGGCTCGCATCTCTGCGCGCCGAACTATTGCCGCCGCTATCGCCCAGCGGCGCGCCATGCCGAGGCGATCGATACCTCGACCAGCCACGTCGGATTCCGGTGCGTCTCACGGAGTCCACAAGCGCGATGATGTGTATGCTTCGGTGACGCGGAGCGTTCAAGTACGAAGGGCAGGCGGCTTCGGATCGGCGAGCCAGATGCAACCGGTGAATCGAAATGAAGAATGGCGGCATTCAGCTCGGCTTCAAAACTTCCGTCATCACGCTGTTCGCGAGATCGATGATCTCGGCCGCCGGTGTCCACCATGCGCACGGTGGCGCAGATCTTCTCGCGGTACGCGTGCTTCCATCGCGGTGATCGGCCCTGAGACCGCGAAGCTGCGTGCCAATTTCTCATATGTCGTCGCCCGCGCATGGGGGCGATCCAGTATTCCAGAGACGTCAGTGATTAACCGAGAAGCCGCGGTGCACGGGATACCCCGCAAGAGCCTGTCATCGGGCTCGCCAACGGCAAGACCCGGTGGCGGGGTATGACGATTCGAGGCGTCATGGCATTTCCCATTCTTTCGAAAACGCTTTATGGTGCCCGACGGTTTTCACCCGGAGTGAGAACTATAATCCATCAATATCAAAGGCTTAACGGCAGGTCCGCGCCTTTGGAGGGCGGTTTGACGCGGTATATTTCGACCCGGGGGGAGGCCCCCGCACTTGGCTTCTGCGATGTGATGCTGACCGGGCTTGCCCGCGACGGCGGCCTCTACGTGCCTGAGGTGTGGCCGCAGCTTTCGCACCAGACCATCGCCGGATTTTTCGGCCGGCCCTATTGGGAAGTTGCGGTCGATGTGATCCGGCCGTTCGCCGGCGGCGAGATTTCCGACGCCGATCTCGGCCGCATGGCCAACGAGGCCTACGCCACCTTCCGCCATCCAGCCGTGGTGCCGCTTCGCCAGACCGGCGCCAGCCAGTTCGTGCTGGAACTGTTCCACGGTCCGACGCTCGCCTTCAAGGACGTCGCGATGCAGCTGATCTCGCGGCTGATGGATCACGTGCTGGCCAGGCGCGCGCAGCGTACCACCATCGTCGTCGCCACCTCGGGCGATACCGGGGGGGCTGCGGTCGATGCGTTTGCCGGTCTCGATAATGTCGACCTGATCGTGCTGTTTCCGAATGGCCGCATTTCCGACGTGCAGCGGCGGATGATGACGACATCGGGCGCCGCCAACGTGCATGCGCTCGCGATCGAGGGCACCTTTGACGATTGCCAGGCGATCGTGAAGGCGCTGTTCAACCATCACGGCTTTCGCGATGCGGTCTCGCTCTCCGGCGTCAATTCGATCAACTGGGCGCGCATCGTGGCCCAGGTCGTCTACTACTTCACGTCAGCTGTCGCGCTCGGCGCCCCGGCGCGGACGGTGGACTTCACCGTGCCGACCGGAAATTTCGGCGATATTTTTGCGGGCTATGTCGCCAAGCGAATGGGCCTGCCGGTGCGAACCCTGCGGATCGCCGCCAACATCAACGATATCCTGGCCCGCACGCTGAAGACCGGCATCTACGAAGTGCGCGAGGTCCACGCCACCGCGTCGCCGTCGATGGACATCCAGATCTCCTCGAATTTCGAGCGGCTGTTGTTCGAGGCAAGCCGCCGCGACGCCGACAGCGTACGCCGGCTGATGGCGTCGCTGAAGCAATCCAGCCGCTTCGTGCTGCCGGACGCGACACTGGCTGCGATCCGCGAGGAATTCGACGCCGGCCGCGCCGACGAGACTGAAACGGCAGCCGCGATCCGCGCCGCCTGGCGCGAGGCCGGCGATCTCGTCGATCCCCATACCGCGGTCGCGCTGGCAGTGGCCGATCGCGACAGTTCCGATTCCAGGATACCCAACATCGTGCTGTCGACCGCGCACCCGGCGAAATTCCCCGATGCGGTCGAAGCTGCCTGCGGCGTGCGGCCGCAACTGCCGGCCTGGCTCGACGGCCTGATGACCAAATCCGAACACATCACGGTGATGAAAAACGATTCGGCGGCGGTCGAGCGATTCGTCCGCTCGGTCAGCCGTGCCGCCAAGCAGGGAGTTGCCGGATGAGCGTCGACGTTACCAAGCTGGCGTCCGGCCTTACCGTCGTCACCGACACCATGCCGCATCTGGAGACCGCCGCGCTCGGCGTCTGGACCGGGGTCGGCGGCCGCGACGAAAAGCCCAACGAGCACGGCATCTCGCATCTCTTGGAGCATATGGCGTTCAAGGGCACCGCGCGGCGCTCCTCGCGCGAGATCGTCGAGGAGATCGAGGCGGTCGGCGGCGATCTCAACGCCGGCACCTCGACCGAAACCACGGCCTATTACGCGCGGGTGATGAAGGCCGACGTGCCGCTGGCGCTCGACGTGCTGTCCGACATCCTCGCCAATCCCTCCTTCGTGCCGGACGAACTGGAGCGCGAGAAGAGCGTCATCGTGCAGGAGATCGGGGCGGCGCAGGACACGCCGGACGACGTCGTGTTCGAGCATCTCAACGAGCTCTGCTATCCGGACCAGCCGATGGGGCGCTCGCTGCTCGGCACCGCCAAGACGCTGAAGAAATTCGATCGCGACATGCTGCGCAGTTATCTCACGACGCATTATCGCGGCCCGGACATGGTGGTGGCGGCGGCGGGCGCCGTGGATCACAAGCGCGTCGTCGAGGAAGCGACGCAGCGCTTTGCGAGTTTTGAAGGCACGCCCGCGCCGAAGCCGCAGGCGGCGATGTTCGGCAAGGGCGGTTCGCGCGTGGTGCATCGCGATCTCGAACAGGCGCATCTGACGCTGGCGCTCGAGGGCGTGCCGCAGACCGATCTGTCGCTGTTCTCGCTCCAGGTCTTCACCAACACGCTGGGTGGCGGGATGTCGTCGCGGCTGTTCCAGGAAGTGCGCGAAAAGCGCGGCCTGTGCTACTCGATCTACACGTTCCACGCGCCCTATACCGATACCGGCTTTTTCGGGCTCTATACCGGCACCGATCCGGCCGACGCGCCGGAGATGATGGAAGTGATCGTCGACGTCATCAACGACGCCGTCGAAACCCTGACCGAAGCCGAGATCGCCCGCGCCAAGGCGCAGATGAAGGCGGGGCTGCTGATGGCGCTGGAGAGCTGTTCCTCCCGCGCCGAGCAGCTGGCGCGTCACATGCTGGCCTATGGCCGGCCGCTGACGGCGGAGGAACTTGTCGGGCGGATCGACGCGGTCAGCGTGGAATCGACCCGCGACGCCGCGCGGGGCCTGTTGTCGCGCAGCCGGCCGGCGGTTGTCGCCCTTGGCAGCGGAAGGGGTCTGGACACGGCGGTGTCTTTTGCGGAAGGATTGACCCGGTCGAAGGCGAAAACGCTCCTGCATTGAGGGCAGGCGCCCTGCGACCGGATGCGGGCGGGGGAGTTTCAGGTATGGCCCTGTTTCGTTTGCCATCCAGCGGACCGGCGGCACTGGTGCCACGCGGGTACGGTCTGTTGCTGCGCGCGCCGCAGATGTCGGATTTCCTGCAATGGGCGCAGCTCCGCGAACATAGCCGCGCCTATCTGACGCCGTGGGAGCCGATCTGGCCGTCCGACGATCTCTCCCGTGCCGGTTTCCGGCGCCGCCTGCGCCGCTATGCCGAAGACATCGCCGCCGACCGGTCCTATCCGTTCATCATCTTCCGCGAATCGGACGGCATGATGATCGGCGGCATTACACTCGCCAATGTCCGCCGCGGCATCGTGCAGGCCGGCACCATCGGCTATTGGGTCGGCCAGCCCCATGCCCATCGCGGTTATATGACGACGGCGCTGCGCGTATTGCTGCCGTCGCTGTTCGGCGAGCTCAATCTGCACCGCATCGAGGCCGCCTGCATTCCCTCCAATACGCCCTCGATCCGGGTGCTGGAGAAATGCGGCTTTACCCGCGAGGGGCTGGCGCGGCGCTATCTCTGCATCAACGGGGTCTGGCAGGATCATCTGCTGTTCGGCCTGTTGCACGAGGATTTCCGCGGCTGAACCCCAACACGAGGCGCCTAGAAGCGCCCTGATGTGCCTCCATGCGCCTTGCCTTTAAGTGCCTTGGGTTCGCCGCCATTGCGCTGTTATAAGGCGGCCTTGGAAGACGGTCGGATGATGTCAGGGACGTCGCATGGGTGACAATCGTTTGGTCAGGGTCGCGATAGCGGCCGCGCTCGGCTGCAGCCTGCTGGCTCAGCCTGTGGCTGCGCAATCGCTGAGCGATCGCTTCAAGAGCCTGTTCGGCGGCAAGTCGGACGAGCCGGCGGCCAATACGCCGGCGGCGCCGGGGTCCGACAACGTCGACCAGTCCGGCCTGTTCTGCCCGGACGTGAAGATCCGCGCCGGCGCCTCGACCTATGCGGTGGCGGCGCCCGGCAAGCAGCCGATCGGCAACGATCTCAAGTTTCAGGCGACCATCACCAAGACCGCCCGCGAATGCCAGATCAATGGCGGCGAGATCACCGCGCGGGTCGGAATCCAGGGCCGCATTATCGCCGGCCCGGCCGGTGCCCCGACCTCGGTGCAGATTCCGCTGCGCGTTGCCGTGGTGCAGGGCGGCGTGTCGGAGAAGACCATCGCCACCAAGGTCTACCAGACCACGGTCGGGATGTCGGAATCGGGCAGCGAACCGTTCACGCTGGTCGCCGATGACCTGGTATATCCGGCGCCGTCGGTCGCGGTCGGCGACACCTACATCTTCTATATCGGGTTCGACCCGCAGGCCCTGAAGCCGGAACCGAAGCCGAAGGCGACGAAGAAGAAGTGATTGTCGACAATCGGCGCGTGACACATGCAAGGTCGTCATACCCGCGAAAGCGGGTATCCCGTACGCCGCGGCTTCTCGGCTTTTATCGCTGGCGTCTCTGGAATACTGGATCGCCCGCCTTCGCGGGCGATGACAGCTAAAAGCCAACAAAAAAGCCGGCGCGATGAACTCGCGCCGGCTTTTTGTATCAGGTGAGATCGATCAGTTCAGCTTGGCGCGAACTTCGGCGATGCCCTTCGCCAGCAGGTCATCGGCCACCGTGCCCTTGACCGACTGCGACAGGATGGTCGAGGCCGCCGCCACCGCGGCATTGGCCGCCGCCGAACGGACGTCGGCGATTGCCTGCGCTTCGGCCAGCGCGATCTTGCTCTCGGCGGTCTTGGTGCGCCGGGCGACAAAATCTTCCATCTTGGCCTTGGCTTCCACCGCGATGCGTTCGGCGTCGGCCTTGGCGTTCGAGATGATCTCTTCGGCCTCGCGTTCGGCGCTGGCCCGCTTGGTCTTGTATTCCGCGAGCAGCTTTGCGGCTTCTTCCTTGAGGCGACGGGCGTCGTCGAGTTCGGCCCTGATGCGTTCGGCGCGGTGGTCCAGCGCCTTCAGCACCGTCTTGTGGACACCGAGATAGGCAAACACGATCATCAGGATGACGAACGCGATCGCAACCCAGGTTTCCGGTTCGTAGAACATCGGACTATCCCTTCAACGAAGCGTCGACGGCGCTGTTCACCGCGCTGCCGTCAGGCAGCACGCCGGTCAGCCGCTGCACGATGGCCGCGGCCGCGTCGGCCGCGATGCCGCGAACATTGGTCATCGCGGTCTCGCGGGTTGCCGCGATGGTTTTCTCGGCCTGGGCGAGCTTGGCGGAAAGCTGGTCTTCCAGCGTCTTGCGCTCGGCTTCCGAGGCCGCGTTCAACTTCTCGCGGGTCTCGTTGCCGATGGCCTGGGCGCGAGAGCGCGCGGCCGCCAGTTCGCTTTCGTAGGCCTTCAGCGCCGCGTCGGACTCGTCCTTCAGCTTCTGCGCTGCCGCCAGATCGCCCTCGATCGCATCCTGCCGCGCATCGATGACGCTGCCGACCCGCGGCAGCGCGATGCGTGAGACGATCAGATAAAGCGCGACGAAGGCGATGACCAGCGACACCAATTGGGACGCGAAGGTGGAGGAATCGAACGGCGGGAACCCGCCGCTGTGATGACCTCCATCCGCCTCGGTATGGGCGCCGGTCTTCTGGCCTTTTGCCTCGCCATGACTCTCAGCCATGGAGTTCTCCTGTTGCTGTCAGGCGCACCGCCGACGAGCGGCGGCGCGAAGGGATTCCGCTCAGAGCGGGACGAACAGCAGCAGCAGTGCGATCAGCAGCGAGAAGATGCCGAGGGCTTCGGTCACGGCAAAGCCGAAGATCAGGTTGCCGAACTGGCCCTGGGCTGCGGAGGGATTGCGCACCGCCGCGGCAAGGTAGTTGCCGAAGATGATGCCCACGCCGACGCCCGCACCGCCCATGCCGATGCATGCGATGCCCGCGCCGATAAGTTTAGCTGCTGCCGGTTCCATTTTTAGCTCCTTAGGAAGAAAGACAAGGGTGGTGGGTGGGAATTCCCGGGACCGCTTAGTGTCCCGGATGAAGGGCGTCGTTGAGGTAGATGCAGGTGAGGATCGCGAACACATAGGCCTGCAGGAACGCGACCAGGAGCTCGAGCGCGGTGAGCGCAACCGTGAGCGCCAGCGGCATCACGCCGCCGATCCAGCCGAGCGCGCCGAGCGAGACGCCGAGCATCGCGACGAAGCCCGCGAACACCTTCAGCGCGATGTGGCCGGCCAGCATGTTGGCGAACAGACGCACGCTGTGCGAGACCGGCCGCAGGAAGAACGACAGGATTTCGATGAACATGACCAGCGGCAGAATGTAGATCGGAACACCGGACGGCACGAAAATCTTGAAGAATTTCAGGCCGTTCTTGTAGACGCCGTAGATCAGCACGGTGAGAAACACCAGGAGCGCCAGCGCCACGGTGACGATGATGTGGCTCGAAATCGTGAAGGTATAGGGAATGATGCCGACGAGGTTCGAAACGCAGATGAACATGAACAGCGAGAAGATCAGCGGGAAGAACTTCATGCCTTCCGCGCCGGCAGTGCTGCGGATCGTGCCGGCGACGAACTCGTAGGAGATTTCGGCCATCGACTGGAATCGCCCCGGCACCAGTTGCCGACCCGAGACGCCACCGATCATCAGGATCGAGATCAAGGCCACCGCGACGAACATGTAGAGCGACGAGTTCGTGAACGCGATCGTCTGATTGCCGATGTGGCCGATCGTGAACAGCGGCTCGATATTGAACTGGTGGATCGGGTCGATTTTCATCCGCGCGGCTCTTGGTCCTCCGGCACTGCGGCCGGCAATCGAATTTCAAATGTCGTGACTTCCCGTCAGTGCTCAGCGCCTGCCTGAAGCTACGCCTGCAGATCTCACCACGTTGACCACGCCGGCGACGAAGCCGAGCAGCAAAAACACGATGAAACCGAACGGCGATGTCGACAACAAACGGTCGAAACCCCAGCCAATCCCTGCCCCGACGGCAACGCCCGCAACCAACTCCGAGGAAAGGCGGAAACCAAGCGCCATGGCGGAAGCCCTGGCAGCCCTGTCGCCGCTTTCAGTGCCGGGTTGGTCAGTCCCGATTTTGCGGCTGTCCCGAATTTCGGACAACCGGTTGTCGAGACTTCCGAGCCTTGCGGAAAGCGCGGCTTCATCGGACGACGATTGATCGCGATTTCCATTTGCGCCGTCGTTGGTGTCTTCAGCCATGCTGCAGACTAAACGATGCCGCGGTGGATGGAAATTGCGCCCGTCACCCTTAAAAGCCGCGCGGACCATACTTACCGCGTCTAATCAAGTCAAGATTGCGTCGTAACCAGTTAGTGCATTGATTTAACTGGATTTATTTGGAAATATTCCACTGCGCTGTGGACCCGTCATCGCAGTGCAGCAGCTTATTCGGCACGGATCAATCTTGCGCGGCTCAGACGGGTCTGTTGGGATGCACCCGCGCACCTCAAATCCTTCTTCCCGGAGCCCGCATGCCGCGTCAGGTCGATTACTATTTCTCGTTTCAATCGCCTTGGGCCTATATCGGGCATAACTTTTTTCGGGACCTCGTAAGTACCTACGATCTCAAGGTGAATCACAAGCCGGTGGTGCTGGTCGATCTGTTCTCGGAGACCGGCGGGCTGCCGCTTATGAAGCGCCACCCGGTGCGGCAGCGCTACCGGATGGTCGAGCTGCAGCGCTGGCGCGACAAGCGCGGCCTGAAATTCCATCTGCAGCCGGCGAACTGGCCGTTCAACGCCCGGCTTGCCGATGGCGTGGTGATCGCGGCCCTCGAGGCCGGTCTCGATCCCGATCGATATCTGCGGCGGGCCTTTGCCGGCGTCTGGGAGGATCAGCTCAATCTCGCCGATCCCGCCACCATCGTCCAACTGGCCGACGAATCCGGGCTTCCCGGCCGGCAATTGGTCGAGCGTTCGCAGTCCGAGGAGATCAGCGCGGCCTATGAGCAGAACCGCCAGGATGCGCTGGCGTCGGACGTGTTCGGCTCGCCGGTCTATGTGCTCGACGGCGAGGTATTCTGGGGACAGGATCGGATCGAATTGCTGGCAGACGCGTTGAAGTCGGGCCGCGCGCCCTATAGGTCACAGGTATAGCTTTTTGCTTTGACGCGTTTTCTACCGCAGATAAGTCTACGCAATCTGCGCCAGGCTTGATTGCTATGCGAACCGGTACCCACCCCGGAACAAGTCCGGGGCAGGCTTTCGCTCGAAAACGCTATGAGGCTGAGGTACCAGAACCGTCCTGAGGCGGGAGCAAGCTCATGAGCACAGCGACGTCGTCCTCGAAATTCTCCTCTTTCCTTGGCCTTGCCGCGCTGGCGGTTTGTCTCGGCGGCGCAGCGGGCGCGGTCGCGCAGGCGGCGCCGGACACCGAGAACGGCCGCTATGCGCTGTCGCCGACGGCAGACGGCGTGCTCCGGCTCGATACGCGAACCGGCACGGTTTCGACCTGCAACAATTCCGGCGCGGGCTGGGCCTGCTACGCGGTGCCTGATGAGCGCGCCGCTCTCGATGCGGAAATCGGCCGGCTGCAGGCCGACAATGACAAGCTCAAGGCCGAGCTGGCGGCGCGCGAGCCGACGATTGCCGGCAAGATCGAGGAGCCGCTGCCGAAAAGCGACGCGCTGCCGAAAGATGAATCCCAGCCGAAATCGGATTCGCTGCGGAAGCCGGAGCCGAAGGTCGCCGAGGGCGAGCGCAAGATCGAGATTCCGCTGCCGAGCGATCGCGACATGGATCGCATGATGTCGTTCCTGGAGCGGGCCTGGCGGCGTTTGATCGAGATGGCCAACCGGGTTCAGAGGGACATCAACGGCAAGATTTGACGGGGCTTTACAGCTGTCGTCCCTGCGAAAGCAGGGACCCATAATCACCACCGTTGGTTGTTGCAGAAGGTATCAACTCCTTCCTCCCAAACACGAGAGGCCGCGGAGTATGGGTCCCTGCTTTCGCAGGGACGACGGAGAGAAAGAGTTTATGACCGCACCCAAATCGCTCTCCCGCACGCCGCCATCCACGATCGCCGCCCCTGCCATCGTCTCGTCGCTTCTCGCGGTGCAGACGCGAGGTGCCGGCTTCACCGATCTCAGCGCCGAGATCGCAAAATTCGTGGCGGACGCGCACGCGCGCGAGGGCGCGGTGACGCTGTTCATTCGCCATACCTCGGCGTCGCTGACGATCCAGGAAAATGCCGACCCGTCGGTGCTCGACGATTTGACGACGGCGCTGCATCGCCTGGCGCCCGAGAATGCCGGATGGACGCATGACACCGAAGGGCCCGACGACATGCCGGCGCATGTCAAGACCATGCTGACCGCGACCTCGCTGCAGGTTCCGGTGCTGCAGGGCGAACTTGCGCTCGGCACCTGGCAGGCGATCTACCTGATCGAGCATCGCACGCGACCGCATCGGCGCGAAATCGTGCTGCAGTTCATCGGAAGCGTCGGCTGAAAACAAAACCGGCCGCGGAGCGATCCGCGGCCGGTTTGTTGTTCAAGTCTGGTCCGGACGGCTGTCGCCGCTATCGAGACCGTCAGTTGGTCTTGATGTCGACGTCCTTGGTTTCCGGCAGGAAGAAGAAGCCGACGACCGCGGTGATCGCGGCAAAGATGATCGGATACCAAAGACCGGCATAGATATCGCCGGTGGACGCCACGATCGCGAACGCGGTCGCAGGCAACAAGCCGCCGAACCAGCCGTTGCCGATGTGATAGGGCAGCGACATCGAGGTGTAGCGGATCTTGGTCGGGAACAGTTCGACCAACACCGCGGCGATCGGCCCGTACACCATGGTGACGAAGATCACCAGGATGAACAGCAGTCCGATAATCGCCAGAACCTGCGGACGGAAGATATCGAACGGGTTCGACATCTTCACGATGCCGGCGTCGCCCGCTTTGGGATAGCCGGCGGCGGCAACCGCTGCGGCGACGGCCGGGTTACCGGCTTTCGCGTCGGCGTAGACCACTTCCTTGCCATTCACCATCACCTTCACGCCGGAGCCTGCGGCGCCGTACGAGGTCGAATACTTGACCGACGACGACGCGAGGAAGGCGCGGGCGGTGTCGCACGGCGCGGTGAAGACGCGGGTGCCGACCGGGTTGAACAGATCGCCGCAGAGTGCGGGATCGGAGACCACTTCCACCTTGGTGGCTTCGATCGCCTTTTCCAGCGCCGGGTTGGCGTTGGTCGTGATCATCCGGAAGATCGGGAAGAACGTCAGCGCCGCGATCAGGCAGCCCGCCAGAATGATCGGCTTGCGGCCGATCTTGTCGGACAGGGCGCCGAACACGACGAAGAAGCCGGTGCCGAACAACAGCGACCACGCGATCAGAAGGTTGGCGGTGTAGCCGTCGACCTTCAGGATCGATTGCAGGAAGAACAGCGCGTAGAACTGGCCGGTATACCAGACCACGCCCTGACCCATGGTGCCGCCGAGCAGCGCCAGGATGACGATCTTGGCGTTGCTCCAGTTGGCGAAGGCCTCGGTCAACGGGGCCTTCGAGGTCTTGCCCTCGTCCTTCATTTTCTGGAACACCGGCGATTCGTTCAGGCGCAGCCGGATCCAGACCGAAACGCCGAGCAAGACGACCGAAACCAGGAACGGAATGCGCCAGCCCCAGGCGGCGAATTCAGGCTCGCCGAGCGCGGAACGCGTGAACAGGATCACCAGCAGCGACAGGAACAGGCCGAGCGTCGCCGTGGTCTGGATGAACGAGGTGTAATAGCCGCGCTTGCCCTGCGGTGAATGCTCGGCCACATAGGTCGCGGCTCCGCCATACTCGCCGCCGAGCGCGAGACCTTGCGCCAGACGCAACGCGATCAGGATGACCGGTGCGGCAAAGCCGATGGTCGCCGCATTGGGCAGCAGGCCGACGATGAAGGTCGACAGACCCATGATCAGGATGGTGACGAGGAAGGTGTATTTGCGGCCGACGATATCGCCGATGCGCCCGAACACGATGGCGCCGAACGGGCGAACCAGGAAGCCCGCGGCGAAGGCGAGCAGCGCGAAGATGTCGCGGGTCGCCGGCGGATAGGCCGAGAAGAACTGCGCGCCGATGATCGGGGCGAGCGATCCGTACAGGTAGAAATCGTACCATTCGAAGACGGTGCCGAGCGAGGAGGCGAGAATGACGAAACGTTCGTCCTTGGTCATTCCGCCGGTCCTGGCCGAAGTTGCAGTCATGGTAGACATTTTGGTTCGCTCCCCGAAAGCATTGATGCAAAGCTTGCCCGTGCGCCGATCTTGGGCCGGATTGAGCGCAGGCTCCGGCGTTAAGGTAACATCGCTGTGAAACCCGTCCCAATACGACTTTTGGCCCTTTCGCTTTTCGTCCACCGAAGCCTTTTGGTTGCGATGGATCAATGCGGAGGAATGCCCGGTATTGCAGCGCACAACCGCGCGGGTTAACTGCTTTGAGATGTGATAGGATTGGGCGCTTGCACACGACGGCCCGGCAGGAGACAAAGCGGTCCGGGTCTGCCGCAGGCCCTTTGCGAGAAACGAATGACGACCGCTGCCAGTACCCACCTCGTCATCGCCGATGACCATCCATTGTTCCGCGACGCGTTGCGGCAGGCGGTGGCGAGCGTCGTGCGCTCGGCCGTCATCAGCGAGGCCGGGTCGTTCGACGATCTCACCGCGCTCCTGGAACAGGATTCCGACGTCGATTTGATCCTGCTCGATCTGACCATGCCGGGGATTTCGGGCTTCTCCGGCCTGATTTACCTGCGCGCGCAATATCCGGCGATCCCCGTGGTGATCGTTTCCGCCAGCGACGACGCCGGCACCATCCGCCGCTCGCTCGATTTCGGCGCCTCCGGCTTCATCCCAAAACGCTTCGGGGTCGAGACGCTGCGCGACGCGATCATGAAGGTGATGGATGGCGACGTCTGGGTCCCGCAGGACACCGACCTCACATCGGCCAACGACCCGGATATGACGCGCCTGCGCGACCGGCTGGTGACGCTGACCCCGCAGCAGGTGCGGGTGCTGATGATGCTGTCGGAGGGGTTGCTCAACAAGCAGATCGCCTATGAACTCGGCGTCTCCGAGGCGACCATCAAGGCGCATGTCTCGGCGATCCTGCAGAAGCTCGGCGTCGAAAGCCGAACCCAGGCCGTGATCGCGGCGGCCAAGATCGCCGGCGGCCAATGGCGCCCGGGAACGCCTTCGCCTTAAGGAAGCCACGCCGACCGGCTAACTACTCCGCCGCCACCATCTGCTGGGTGCGCCATTGTCCGATCAGCGCGCGCAGCGATGCCGGCTTGACCGGCTTGTTGAGCACCGCGATCTTTTCCTCGCGCGCGGCGGCGTGGACATGCGGGCTGCGGTCGGCCGTGATCAGGATCGCCGGAATGGTGTCGCCGAAGCGGCGGCGGATGTCGCGGATCGCGGCGACGCCGTTGCCGCGGTCGAGATGGTAGTCGACCAACAGGCCGGTGACGCGCCGGCCGGCGGTTTCGATCGCAGCGATCGCGGCTTCGGGATCGGCGACCGCGATCACCTCGGCGTCCCAGGCGGTCATTAGCGTCTTCATGCCGTCGAGGATCGCCGCGTCGTTCTCGATGCACACGATCAGCGAGCCGCTCATCGGCGTCTTGGACAGCGGCGTCGCACTGGTGACGGCCGCCGTGTAGTTGACCGCCTTTGCTGTCGGCACCGTGACCGAGAACACCGAGCCGCCGCTGGCATTGGCGTCGAGCGCGATGCCGTGGTTGAGCACACGGGCGAGCCGTTCGACGATCGAGAGCCCGAGCCCCAGGCCGCGCGCGATCCGCGCACCCTGCTCGAGACGGTGGAACTCCTTGAAGATCTCGCCGCGCTTGAGGACGGGAATGCCGACGCCGGTGTCGTAGACGCCGACCTGCAGGGACTGGCCGCGGCGGCGGCAGCCGACCAGCACGCGCCCGCGCGGGGTGTATTTGATGGCGTTGGAGATGAAGTTCTGCAGCAGCCGCCGCAGCAGCAAACGATCGGATTCCACCGGCAGCGAGCAGGGCACGAAGCTCAGCTTCAGCCCCTTGGCCCGCGCAATCGGCGCAAATTCGATCTCGAGCGAGCGCATCAGATCGGCCATCTTGAAGCTCGTGATCGAGGTCGTCATGGCGCCGGCGTCGAGCCTGGAAATATCCAGCAGCGCGCCGAGGATTTCCTCGATCGCCTCCAGCGAGTCGTCGATGTTCTCGACCAGCCGCGAATCCTCGCCGCCGCTCTGGCGCTCGACCAGGCTCGTCACATAGAGCCGCGCTGCGTTGAGCGGTTGCAGGATGTCGTGGCTGGCGGCGGCCAGAAACCGCGTCTTGGAGATATTGGCGTCCTCGGCGGTGCTCTTGGCGAGCGCCAGCTCGGAATTCAGGCGGGTGAGCTCCTCGGTGCGGTCGCGCACGCGCTTCTCCAGCGTCGCATTGGACCGCTCCAGCGCCTCGGCGGCCTCGAAGCTCGGCGTGACGTCGGAGAAGGTGATGACAAGCCCGCCGCCCGGCATCCGGTTGGAGCGGACCTCGATCACCATATGGCGGTCGGGAAGCCGCTCCAGATAGGGCTCGCCTTCGGTGGTGTAGGCAGCGAGCCGGCGCATCAAACTGTCGCTGTCGCCGAAGCCGGACGCGCTGACGGCGGCCATGAATTCGAGGATTTCCTGCAAGGGAATGCCGAGCTGCACCAGGTGTGGCGGCAGTGCCAGAATTTCACCGAACTGCCGGTTCGAGCAGATCAGCTGCAGATCGGCGTCGAACACCGCGATGCCCTGGCGCACATGGTTCAGCGCGGTCTGCAGGATCTCGCGGTTGAAATGCAGCGCGGCGTGGGAATCGTCGAGCAGCTTGAGCGCGGCCTTGGCGGAGACGGTGCGCTTGCGCAGCAACAGCGACATCACCAGGCGCGAGGAGGCCGCCCCGATCGAGGACGCAATCAGGCGTTCGGCGTGCTGCAGCAGTTCGAAATCGGCGGGCGCCGCCGGGTCGAGGTTGCCGGGATGGGCGGCGGCAAAGGCCTCGAAGGCGTGGGCCGCGCGGTCGGGGCCGAGATATTGCGCCACCGTGCTCTGGATGTCCTGCACGGTCACGGTGGAGCGCCAGCGGCGGAACGTCGGCGCGATCGGCGTCAGCGTGTTCGGAACGAACAGGTCGGCCTGCAGCCGTTCGATCGACGACGGCAGGCGCGCCAGCGACAGCACGACATAGGCCAGGATGTTGAGCGAGAGCGACCACAGCACGCCGTGCAGCAAGGGCGGCAGCTCGGCGCCGAACAGCGCCTGCGGACGCAACGCCTCGATGCCGAACGGGCCGTGCTGCAGCAGCATCAGGCCGGCGGTAGAGGTTTCCAGAAAGCTCGGGATGAACAGCGTGTAGAGCCACACCGCGAACCCGACCAGCATGCCGGCCATGGCGCCCCGCGCGGTGCCACCACGCCAGAACAGGCCGCCGAAAAACGCCGGTGCGAGCTGCGCAACCGCAGCGAACGACAGCAGGCCGATCGCCACCAACTGGGTATTGCCGAGCGCGCGATAGTAGAAATAAGCCATCACCATGATAGCGAAGATCGCAAAGCGGCGCACCTTGAGCAGGAAGTTGCCAAAGTCCTTCTGCGCCGCATGGATCTCCCCGCTGCGCGGCAGCACCAGCGGAAGCACGATGTCGTTGGAGACCATGATCGACAGCGCGACGCATTCCACGATCACCATCGCGGTCGATGCCGACAGCCCGCCGATGAAGACGCCGACGCTGAGCAACGGCGAATTCCCCTCGATCGGCAGCGCCAAAACGTACATGTCGCTGTTGACCGCGCCGAACGGGAAGATGATAAGGCCCGCGATCGCGATCGGAATCACGAACAGGTTGACGGCGACCAGGTAGAGCGGGAACAGCCAGCGCGCCCGGCTGACCTCGGCGCTGTTGGAATTCTCCACCACGCTGACATGGAATTGGCGCGGCAGCAGCATGATCGCGCAAAACGACAGCAGCGTCATGATCAGGAAATTGCCGATCGAGGGCACATAGTTGATCGCGCGCACCGCTTCGGGCGTCTTCATCGCGCGTTCGACCAGTTCATGCGGCGAGAACATCCAGAAGGTGACGAAGGCGCCGGCGGCGATGAACGCCACCAGCTTGACGATGGATTCGGTGGCGACCGCCAGCATCAGGCCGTGCTGGTGCTCGGTGGCGTCGGTCTGGCGGGTGCCGAACAGCACCGCGAACACCGCCATGGCGAGCGTCACGACCAGTGCGATGTCGCCGATGATCGGGATGGAGGAGAACGCCTCGTCCTCGCTCAGGATGGTCTCGAGCGAGGAGGCCGTCGCCTTGAGTTGCAGCGCGATATAGGGAACCGAGCCGATGATCGCGATCATGGCGACGGTCGCGGCCACCGCCTGGCTCTTGCCGTAGCGCGCGCCGATGAAGTCGGCGATCGAGGTGATGTTCTGCGATTTCGCCAGCGCGATCACGCGGCGCAGCAGCGGCGTGCAAAGTCCGATCATCAGGATCGGGCCGATATAGATCGCGAGGAAATCGACGCTGGTGCGGGTGGCGAAGCCGACCGAGCCGAAGAAGGTCCAGGAGGTGCAATAGATCGCCAGCGACAACGGATAGATCAGGCCGCTGGCGCGGCCACGTTGGGTCGACGACAGCCGGTCGCCATGGCTGGCGATGAAGAACAGCAACCCGATATAGGCGAATGCGGCGGCGATGACGCCCCAGTCGTGCAGCATCGTGTCTCCCTGGCGCGCGACGGCTGCGCCGTCGCAAGACGGGAGTATAGCCGGATCAGACCGGCGGCGCATCGTGCACTGCCGGTCAGGTGCCGATTTTCGGGCCCGGAGAGGGTTAAGGTTATTCGGCCGCCAGCGACTTCTGCTTGAGCGGCAGGCCGAGCCGTTCCCAGACCTGCAGCAGCGCCTCGGCGAGCCCGTCGATCAGGCCGTCATCGTGGTAGGGCGACGGCGTGATCCTCAAGCGCTCGGTGCCCTTGGCGACCGTCGGATAGTTGATCGGCTGGATGTAGATGCCGTGCTCCTCGAGTAGGATGTCGGACGCCCGCTTGCACTTTTCGGGGTCGCCGACGAACAGCGGCACGATATGGGTGTCGCTCGACATCACGGGCAGGCCGGCGGCGGTCAGGATCGCCTTGACGCGGGCGGCGCGGTCCTGGTGGCGCTCGCGCTCCCAGTT
The DNA here is from genome assembly GCF_036924615.1 of Bradyrhizobium sp. AZCC 2289. Taxonomy (NCBI): domain Bacteria; kingdom Pseudomonadati; phylum Pseudomonadota; class Alphaproteobacteria; order Hyphomicrobiales; family Nitrobacteraceae; genus Bradyrhizobium; species Bradyrhizobium sp. AZCC 2289. Next base: position 5,526,534 of record NZ_JAZHRY010000001.1, read on the forward strand.
CGAGGTCTTCAGGTGGCGGATCGCAGCCGTTGCGGCCGAGCAGATCGCGGGCGGCAGCGCGGTGGTGAAGATGAAGCCCGGCGCATAGGAGCGGACGGCATCGATGATGTCGGCATTGCCGGCGATATAGCCGCCGAGGCAGCCGAACGCCTTTGCCAATGTGCCTTCCAGCACATCGATCCGGTGCATGACGCCGTCGCGCTCGGCAATGCCGCCGCCGCGCGGGCCGTACATGCCGACCGCATGGACCTCATCGACATAGGTCATCGCGCCATATTTCTCGGCGAGATCGCAGATCCTGGCGAGCGGGGCGACATCGCCGTCCATCGAATAAAGGCTCTCGCAGGCGATTAGCTTGGGCCGGTCCGGGCCCGCGGCGATCAACAGCTGTTCGAGATGCGCTATGTCGTTATGACGGAAGATCTGGCGGTCGCAGCCGGCCTGGCGGACGCCTTCGATCATCGAATTGTGGTTGAGCGCATCCGACAGGATCAGGCAGTTCGGAATCAGTTTGGCGAGGGTCGAAATGCCGGTCTGGTTCGAGACATAGCCCGAGGTGAACAGCAGCGAGGCTTCCTTGCCGTGGAGGTCGGCGAGTTCCGCTTCAAGCTGCACGAGGGGATGGTGGGTGCCGGCGATGTTGCGGGTGCCGCCGGCGCCGGTGCCGACCCGGGTCGCGGTCTCGACCATGGCGCCGACCACTTTGGGGTGCTGGCCCATGCCGAGATAGTCGTTGGAGCACCAGATCACGACGTCGCGCTTGCCTTTCGGCGAGTGCCAGACCGCATGCGGGAACCGGCCGGCGATCCGCTCGAGATCGGCGAAAACGCGGTAGCGCCGCTCGTCATGCAGGCGGTTGAGGGCGGCACTGAAGAATTTGCTGTAATCCATCGCAAGACCCGGAGCGGAACTGGCCGGTGCGGCCATCCTTCTTGGAACTGTGCCTTTTTAGAGCTTTTCCAGCTTTGATGTCCATGCGGAATCCCACATTTGAGCGGGGCTCCGGGATCATACCTGGGCGGGGCAAAACTTGATCTCGATCAACGCGCTAGCGTGCGATGCGTTCGCTTGAAGCGGCGCCGACCGCCGCTACCGCCCCCGACCGATGAAACATCAAATCGAAAGTGCCCGACGTCGTGCGGATCGGGTCGAAAATTTCCCCTCGTTGGCCTTGATTCTTATCAATATGTTGATAACAATAAGGCTATGAACAGAATAGCATTGATCACTGGCGCGACGCGCAATCTCGGCTTCTCGCTCGCGGAGGGGCTGGCGCAGCGGCTCGAGCCCACCGACACCGTGTATTTGACCGGACGCGACCCGGCCCGGGTCGCCGAATCCGTGCAGGGTCTCTCGAACGCCAGGGCGGAGGTGCGCGGCGAAGTCCTCGATGTCGCCAGGCCAGAGGGGCGGTCGAACGGTTCGCGGATCTGCTGGTGTCGCGCCATGGCGGCGTCGATATCGTCTTTTCCAATCATTACGCGCGGGTGCAGCCCGACGACGATCCGCGCGCCGTGATCGATTATTATGTCGAGGCCAACAATCTGGGCACGACGCATGTGCTGCGCAGCTTCGCTCCGCTGCTGCGCGACGGCGGGCGGCTGTTCGTGGTTGCAAGCCGGGCCGGCAGCCTGCGCGCGCTGGCGCCGGCGCTGCACCCGCGGTTCGAAAACCTGCAATCGCTCGACGACGTCGACCGCGCGGTCTGCAATTGGCGCGACGCGGTGCGCTCCGGCCGCGCGCCGGGCCAGGCCTGGCCGGCCTGGATCAACATTCCGTCCAAGATCGGCCAGGTCGCGGCCGTGCGCGTGCTCGCGGGCCAGCGCCGGGCCGACGATTTGCGGCGCGGGATCCTGATCGCATCGATCTCGCCGGGTCTGATCGATACCGGAGCGTCGCGCGCCTGGCTCGACCTCACCGGCGCGCCGCAGCCGGACGAGGTCGCGGGCCCGCTCCTGGACCTGGCGATGGACCCCTCGCCACACGAATCCTTCTATGGCGAGCTCGTCCATGTCGGCCGGGAAGAACCGGGCCCGTTCGGCTCGGTGGTGCGCAGCGGGGCGATCGTGCCGTGGAAGTGAACCGCAAAGGCAAATTGCCCGGGCACAGATCTTCCGCGCGCAAAGCCGTCGACGGCAAGTCCTCGCCGCGTCCGTCTTCCGAGCCGGAGCGCCTTGGCATGCTGGTCAAGCGCGCCGAGCAGGCGATGGTCCGGACCAAAAGCACGGCGTTGAAATCGGTCGGCCTGACCCCGTCGCAATACGTGGCGCTGTTCGAACTCGATCGGCAGCCGGGGATCACCGCGGCGACGCTGGCACGCGCCTGCCTGGTTACGCCGCAGGCCATGATGATTCTGCTCAAGACCATGGAGCAGCAGGGTCTGATCACGCGATCACCGCACCCGCGGCATCCCAGCGTGCTCGAACTGCACATGACCGAGGTCGGACGCGAGGCGCTCCACGCCGCGCGTCAACGGGTCGACCCGATCGAGCAACGGGTGTTCGGCGCCTTCTCGCCGAAAGATCAGACCGTCTTTCGCGAGTTTCTGGTGCGCTTCATCGAGGCGTTCGAGGCGGAGTGACCGCCTGGGAATGCGCGGATCCCGCTATTTCTTCTTGCCGGTACCGACGTTCGGCTGCCATCCCGCGGCCTTCTGGCTTGGCGCCGCGGCAATGGTCTTGATCTTATCTTTCTTGGGTTTCTTGGCTTCCCGATTGCTCTTTTGCTCGCCTTTGGCCATGGCGGTCTCCCCTTGGGCATGTTGATGACGCGGCGATCATCACGGCCGCAGCCTTTGAACACGGAAGTTCGCTCGCCGCGACATGAGGACTCGCATTTAAAGATCGTGCGCCCATTTTCGCCGAATTGGAAGCAGGCTCAATCGAGCCAGCCATTGACGCGAGCAAGGATGCCGGTCGGCAGCGACAGACCAGGCTGCGCGGCGTCGAGGCGCGGATCGTCGCCGGGCGGCCAGAACCTGCCTCGAATAGGCCGCGCGGATGATGCGGCGCTCGTCCTGCCGATCCATCCGTCTCTTTCCCGTCCCGCGCGACGATGCTAGGGTGGTGTGTGATTAAACACACCAGAAGTGTGTGAAATAGCATAATTCGGGGAGGCGGCCAAATGAAAAGACGGCTTTATCCGGCGGTGCTGGAGCGCGGCCCGAAGGGGACGTTCGGGGCGTGGTTTCCCGATTATCCGGACTGCGTCGCCGGCGGGACATCGCAGGAGAAAGCCATCGAAAGGGCGGAGAACGCTCTGGCGCAAGCGGTCGATGCGCTGTTCGAGCAGGACCGGCCGCTTCCCGAGCCGACGCCGATCGCACGGATCATGCTTCCCAAGGGCTGCGACTTCCTCGCTTATTTCATTGTCGGGGTGGACCCGCCGGATCCGTCGGAGCGGGTCAATGTCTATTTGCCGAAGAGCCTGATCGGCCGGGTCGACCGGCGTGCGGCCGAACTCGGCATGAGCCGCTCCAGCTTCTTCGGGCTCGCCGCCAGTACTGCGTTGGTCCACCTCCCCGGTTTCCGAGAAGGTTTGCCGGAGGCCCGCTCGAAGGTGCACAAGACAGGCCGGCTGCGAACCGGGAAATCGCCGGCCAAGAAGCCGGCGCGGTAAGTCGCACGGAACGTCCCGGGAACTCGGCTCGCACCCGATTGACCCGGCGAACTCATCGCGTTGCGCAAGCGCGCGGTGAAATCCGGGCTATGTGTCCAATTCCTTGATCGCGCGACCTGCCGCGATCACGGCATTTTCTTCCGAGCTGCTGTCTTCCGCCGTCACAAATCCCAGGATCGCGCCCCGCGTGATCGTAGCTGGAGCAACGACCGGCGTGATGTTGGCACGCCACTGCCCGGGTTTCCGCTGAAACGTGACGATTCGGTAGTCGGACGCTTTGGCCATTGGTGTGCTTTCGCGTCTTGTTCGTTCGTCCGCGAGAAAGCGGAGCCATCATGCTTGCCGCCGTCTTCAACAACCGCGGCAGATATTGTTCAGCTTGGCAGTGGTTCGGGCGTCTTCCGCAAGGAAGGGGTCGTTGTATTCAGGGCGCGAGCCCGCTTTTTCAACCGCTGCCGGCTTTTCTACTTTCGGAGGAGAGGCCGCGTCATAGCAGGCGAGCCGCGCGCTCGTGCTTTCAATAGCACTGCATTTCGGGCCTGCGGCCAGAGCACTTTGCGCGAATACGAAGAGCGCCAATATGGAGAGAGCAGTTTTCATCGAATTTCCTTATGAGGGCGGCACCGCCCGGCGCAGCCACGATCAAACAGCCGCATGCCAACACGCAACGCAGGCGCGCCCGCCATTACAGCCGACCGCCCGAAAGGGCGCAGATACTGACGTTATCCGCGCGCTATTTCTTTTTGCCGGAACCGAAGGTCGGCTGCCATCCCGCGGTCTTCTGGCTTGGCGCCGCGGCGATGGTCTTGATCTTCTCTTTCTTGGGTTTCTTGGTTTCCCGATTGCCCTTTTGCTCGCCTTTGGCCATGTCGATCTCCCTTGGGTATGTGGTTGGCTTTGTTGATGACGCCGTAATCGAATGCAGAACCTCACATCGACGAATAGCGCGCCGCACTTTTCAGCGCGCCGTCGATCTCGTCGGCCAATTCGGCCTCGCCGATCTCATGAAGCGATGAGGCCATTGTCGACGCCTGGACCGCGCTCATCGAAAGCGGTTCGCTGGTCTCATAGCTGAATTTGATGCGCCAAATTCCGCCGGGGTTGCGGTGCGGCTCGATCAGCAACGCTGGAAGGTTGGGCAGTCCGTTCGCAAAAAGCAGTGCCGACAGCGTCACCATGGCGGCAGCAAAAGGCCGGCGCGATTTAAGGCTCGAACAGGCACGTTCGTCTGGCGCGGCATGGAGACTCGCATGCCCGACCGTGCGCCCTTTGCGGCCGAATAGCTATGGATTTGTTGGGGTTCGCCTCGATCCTTGGCTTCTTCTGCGTCGCCGGCTGGCCTACAATTCGAATGTACGTGCCAGTCTGCGCTTCGCGGGTGGTGTGGGGAACTCACGCATGGGCGGTCTTCGGGACTGGTTGCGCCGGCACAATTTCGAGCAATATGCGGATGCATTCGAGGCGAACGACATCGACCTCGATATCCTGCCCGAACTGAGTGAGCGCGATCTCGAACAGCTTGGCCTATCGCTGGGCAACCGCCGCAGGCTGTTGAAGGCGATCGCCGGACGCGGCGATGAGGCCGCCCCACCCAAGCCCTCCCACCGCGAAGGTTCGGGGCCGGGTGACGCTGAGCGGCGTCAGGTGACGGTCTTGTTCGCCGACATGGTGGGCTCGACAGCGCTGTCAGGTAAGGTCGATCCCGAGCTGCTCGGGAGTTTGATCCGGCGTTATCAGGATGCGGCCGCCGGCGCGATCGGGAGATACGGAGGCTACGTCGCCAAGTTCATGGGCGATGGCGTTCTGGCCTATTTCGGTTTTCCCCGTGCCTTCGAGGATGCGGCGGAACGCGCCGTTCACGCCGCCATCGGCATCCTGGCGGAAGCCGGCAGCATCGAATTGCCAGACAATACGCGGGTGCAGGCCCGAATCGGCATCGCCACCGGCCTCGTCGTGGTCGGCGAAATCATTGGGATCGGCACGGCGCAAGAGCGCACAATTGTCGGCGAAACCCCCAACCTTGCCGCACGGCTGCAGGCGCTTGCCGGGCCTGACACCATTATCGTCAGTGAGGCGACCCAGAATCTGCTGGGTGGGCTGTTTGAGCTCGAGCGCACGGGAGAACACGAATTGAAAGGGTTCGCCCGCCCGGTGCCCGCCTGGCGCGTGCGATGTGCAGCGTCGGTCGAAAGCCGCTTTGCCGCGATTCGCACCGGTCGGAATTTGCCACTGATCGGCCGCGCCCATGAAATGGGGTTAATGCTCGAACGCTGGCAGCTGGCGCGGCAAGGTGAAGGCCAGATTGTCACGGTAATCGGCGAAGCGGGCATCGGAAAATCGCGCGCGATCGAGGCACTGCATGAAGCGCTTGCCAGCGAGCCCTATGCACGCATCAATTTGCAATGCTCACCCTATCACAGCGATAGTGCGCTTTATCCGGTGATCCAGTACCTCAATCGCGCTGCTCGCATCACCGCAACAGATACGCCGAATGCAAGGATCGAGAAACTTGGCGCCCTGTTTGCGCAGCGGACGGCTACGGATACGGCAGCGCTTTCGTTGTTGGCCGATCTCATGTCGCTCCCGCTTGCAGCGCAGGGAGCGCCGGCGCAGACGCCAGCTCAACGCAAGGCGTCGACACTGGCCTTCATCGTCGACGAGTTTCTTCGTATGGGCGAGAGCCATCCGGTGATCGTCGTGCTGGAGGACGCGCATTGGATCGACGCCACCACGCTTGAAATGATGATGCGTCTGACCGACAGTCTCGGCAAGACGCGAGCGCTTGCGCTGGTAACCGCGCGTCCGGATTTCACACCGCCCTGGCTGGCGCGGCCGCATGCGACGCTGTTGACCCTCGGTCGTTTGGGACGCGGGGAATGCACGCAATTGGTCGCCGGTGTCGCCGCTGCGCACGGCTTGTCCGTGGAAACGGTCGCTGCGATCGTCGCTAAAACTGACGGCATCCCACTGTTCGTCGAGGAGTTGACGAAGAGCGTCATGGAATCGGCGAGTGGAGACAGTGCGGTGCCGACGACGCTCAAGGATTCGCTGATGGCCCGTCTCGACCGCCTTGGCGAAGCGCGCGAAGTGGCTCAGATCGCCGCCGTCATCGGCCGGCAATTCACCTTTTCACTGCTCGATGCGGTTGCCCCCAGCAGTGCCGGCGAACTTGAGACCACGCTGGCGAAGCTGGTTGCAGCGGGAATTGTCTTTCCCGAGGAGCGCAGTCTGGAACGGAGCTTTAGTTTCAAGCATGCGCTGGTGCGGGACGCCGCTTATGAGAGTTTGCTTTTGGCGCGTCGGCGCGAATGGCACGAACGCATCGCCAAAGCGCTTGAGGAGCGGTTCGCCGGCATTGCCGCCAGCGAACCGGACTTGCTGGCGCATCATTTCGGCGAGGCCGGCCTGTTTGTGCCCGCCTGCGACTATCGCATGCGGGCCGGCGATCAGGCCGTGAGCCGTTCGGCTTATCCGGAAGCGATCGCGCATTTCTCGGCGGGTCTCAGACTCGCCGAAGCATTGCCGACCCAAGATGGGATGCACCGACAACTGGATTTTCTGCTCAAGCTCGGCTCAGCCTCGGTCGTCGTTCGCGGCCTGCAGAGTGTCGATGTGGAGGATGCCTACACAAAGGCCAGCGAAATCGGCGAGAAATTGGGTGAAGGCGCCAAGTTATTCCAGGCCAAATGGGGCCTGTGGATCAATGCCAATCTCAGGCGCAAGACCGCGCTGGCGCGCGAGCGGGCAAGCGAACTCGTCACGCTGGCGCAACGCTCCGGCAACGACGAACTGTTACTCGAGGCGCACCATTGCCAGTGGTCGACGGCCTTTTTCCAAGGCGACGTCATGGGCGGAATTGACGGTTGCCGGAACGGCATCGAGCGCTATGACATGGCGCGCCATCGTCATCTTGGTCATCAATTCGGCGGTCACGATCCCGGCGTTTGCGCGCATTCGCAGTGCGGCAACTCATTGCAACTGGCGGGCGAGGGGCAACAGGCCAGGCAAAACCTCGCGCAGGCGGTCGCCCTCGCCGAAACGCTCGACCATCCCAACAGCCTCGCTCATGGGCTCCACAATAGCGGCATCGGCCACCAGCTTGGGGCCGATCGCGATGCCACATTTACGGCAGCGCATCGCGCGGCAGGGCTGGCGGAAAAATTCGGTCTGTTGCCGTGGCGCGCGGGCAGCCTGGTGCTGGCCGGCTGGGCTACCGCGATTGGAACGGGCGTCGCCGACTCCGCGCGGCTGATCGATGCCGAGATCGACAATGCAACAAGGGTGGGTCCGCTTCCACAATATTATCTTGGCCTGGCCGCTGAAGTGCTGCTGGCCGCCGGCCGACCGGCGGATGGCCTCGCTCATCTCGATCGCGCCATCGCCGGGATAGAGGAGCCGGGCATTGGTTTCTATTTGCCCGAGATCTATCGCTTGCGCGGCGCGTGTCTGCTGGCGCTCGATCGCGGCAATGTGGACGAGGTGCGCGTGGCCTTTGCGGTCGCCTTCGACATTGCCCGGCGTCAGGGCGCCGTCATCTTCCAGCGTCGCGCCGAAGCGTCCCTTTCCGAGATCACCCGCGTTGGGAACCGGGGATAAGATAAGGACCCGCCCGAAAGGCCTCAGGTGGTCCGGAAGCGCAGCACGCCGTCGGTCACTTCCGAGGTCAGGCGTCCCTCGACCAGCATGTAATTGACGTGGGCGATCAGTTCGCCGGCGGCAAAGCCCATCTGGTGGACGTCGAGGACGTGCTTGTGGAACACGACCGGCACCAGTTCCTTCGAGGTCTGCGGGATTTCCCGACAGGCATCGGCGATCAGCCGGCAGCGGTCCTCGTGGTGATCGGCCAGCTGCTTGATGCGGGTTTTCAAGCCGTAGAACGGCACGCCATGGCCAGGCAGCACCAGCAAATCATAGGGCAGGGTGGTGGTGAGGCTCGCCAGCGAGGCCAAATATTCGCCGAGCGAATTCTGGTCGGGCTCGACCGCCCAGACGCTGACATTGGGCGAGATCTTGCTCAGGACCTGATCGGCCGACAGGAACAATTTGTCGGCCGCGCAATACAGCATCACCTGGTCGAGCGCATGGCCGCCGCCGGTGATGACCTTGAAGCGCCGCGTGCCGATCGAGATTTCATCGCCATGCGAGATGCGGCGATAGGCCGGCGGAAGCACCGACACCCGTTTCAGATAATCCTGGCCGCGGCCGAGCAGTTTGTCGGTCAGGTTCTCGTCCATGCCGTGGCGCCGGAAGAACAGCCGCTGCGCCAGCTTGCGTTCTTCGGTGCCGCGGTTTCTGGTGATAGACCGACTGCAGGTACTCGACCTGCGACATATAAAGCGGGCAGTCGAAGCGCTCGACGATCCAGCCCGCAAGCCCGACATGGTCGGGATGCGAATGGGTCACGATCAGGCGGGAGACCTTCACATGCCTGAGCGGGCCGTCGAACAGCGTGGTCCAGGCCGCGATCGTTTCCTCATTGCCGAATCCGGAATCCACCATCGCCCAGCCGTCGCCATCGGCCAGCAGATAGATGTTCACGTGATTGAGCCGGAACGGCAGCTTCAGCCGTACCCACAACACGCCCGGCATTACCTCGACGACCTGATCGTGGCCGGGGTGGTTTTCCCAGGGGTATCGCAGTGCCTCAGCCGAGGAGTGAACGCTGTCTGTTTTCGAATGCATGGTATCGACTTAGCCGCACATTCGGCGCGGCGCCAGCCGAAAATCAATTGAGGGTTTGTTTAAAACACATGGGTCGCGGAGGACGCGCGCCCGCAAACCCCCGTCGTCAATCCGGGTCTGGTCCTTCGGACCATCCCGGAATGACGTGGTCCTTACGCCGCCCGGATATTCTCCAGGAACGCGTCGATCTCCGCACGCAGCACGTCGGCTTCGCGGCGCAGCGCGCCGGAGGCGTTCAGCACCTCGCTGGCGGCGGTTCCGGCCTCCGTCGAGGCGCTGCTGACACCGACGATGTTGCTGGAAACCTCGCTGGTGCCGCCGGCGGCATGCTGAATGTTGCGTGCGATCTCGCGCGTCGCCGCACCCTGCTCCTCGACCGCGGCTGCGATCGCGGTGGTGACGTCGTTGATCTCGCTGATCGTGCTGCTGATGTTCCTGATGGCGCCGACCGCCGAATTCGTCACCGTCTGCATGCTGACGATCTGCTGGCGGATTTCGTCGGTCGCCTTCGCGGTCTGGTTGGCGAGGCTCTTCACTTCTGAAGCGACCACGGCGAATCCGCGGCCGGCTTCGCCGGCGCGCGCGGCTTCGATGGTGGCGTTGAGCGCCAGCAAATTGGTTTGCGAGGCGATAGTCTGGATCAGGTCGACCACCACGCTGATGCGCCCGGCGTTATCGGCAAGACCCTGCATGGTGGCATCGGTGGCGCCGGCTTCTTCCACCGCCTTGCGGGCGATTTCCGCCGAAGTGACGACCTGACGGCCGATCTCGGAGATCGAGGAGGAGAGCTGTTCGGTGCCCGACGATACGGTTTGCACGTTGACGGAGGTTTCCTCGGCGGCCGACGCCACCGCGCTGACCAGCGCGCTGGACTGATCGGCGGTCGCGGACATGCTTTGCGCGGTCGTCTGCATCGAGCCGGCCGCAGTCTGCAAACTGTCCAGCGCGTTGCGGACGGTCGATTCGAATTCGACGATCCGGGCCTCCACGCGCGAGGCGCGTTCGGCCTTGGCGGTACGGTCCTTGTCCTGATCGGCCGTGAGCGCGCGGGCCTCGATCATGCTCTCGCGAAACACCTGCAGCGAGTTGGCCATCGACGCGATCTCGTCGCGCTGATGGCTGTGATAGATTTCCGATTCGAGATCGCCGCCGGACAACAGCTGCATCGAGCGTTGCAGGCTGCGGATCCGCCGCAGGATGTTGCGGCCGACATAGAGCCAGACGAACAGGATCGAACCGACCAGCGTCAGCACGCCGAGCGCGAGCATCACCTTGGTGGCGAAAGCAATCTGCTGGCGCGCCTGCCAGGTCGACGCGTCGGTTTCCTTCTGCACGCCGTCGACCAGCTGCTGGACGCTGATGCCGAGGCCGACATTGAGCTTGCGGGTTTCTTCCAGAATGGTCTCGCCGTAATCGGCGGCGTCGAGTTCCTGCTGGCGGATCTTGAAGACGCGGGTCTTGCCCTCGCCCAGCGCCAGCAATTTCAGCGCCGCCTCCTTGAGCGCCTTGGTGCCGGCATTCTTCGGCAGCTGTTCGAGGTTCGCTTTGACGCGCGCCTGGGTCTGCTTGAATTCCTTCTCGATGGCCTCGAGCGCGTCGCTGTTATTGGCCGTCAGCGCCGCCGTCATGTCGGAGGCCATCAAATTGGTGCTGGCGATCACATTGCCGAGCTGCTCGACCGTGCGCGCGGCCTCGGTTGCGTCGTCGGTGGAAAGATTGGCCGATCCCAGGATCGCGTTGATCTGGCTCTCGGCGTCCATCATCGCGGGGCTCGAGGCGGCGACGAAGTCGGTCTGCGCCTTGCGCAGCGCGTTATATTGCTTCTCGTGCAAGGCCGCGACGTCGAGCCGCTCGCGTGCAGCCGAGCCCAGGCTCTTGATCATGTCATCGATGTTCTTCACGGTCTCGGTGAGAGCGGCGACGACGGTCTTGTCGGCCCCCAGTTCGACGATCTCGCCGAGCTTTTGCAGCGCGAGCGTCTGGGTCTCCTTCATCTTCCTGGAGCGTTCGGACAGCGCCTCTTCGCTGCGCGCGGCGAGCACCGCCGGTCCCTGGCTGGCAAGGCTGGCGCTCTGCGCCGACAATTGCAGGCTCGCGGCGAGACGGGGAATGTCGCGCCCGCTCAGATCGACCATGGTGCCGCCGAGCTGTCTAAACACGAAGCCGGCGCCGACGCTGATCACGATCGCCATGCTGGCGATGACCGCGAAGGCGGCAAACAGGCTGCCCCTGACCCCCATCTGCGGAAAGCGGGAGCCTTTGAGTTTTGGTTTGCCGATTCCGAACTGTAACGCCATTTGCCGATGCTCCGTGCGCACTACCCTTGGATGAATCCTCGGGCGGCAGTATCGCGGTACCGGGTTAATAAAGTCGGGAAAACGGGGCGGATTTAAGCGATTTCTAAGCGGAGTTTTTTCGATCTGGTCGGGGTTTTTCCGCGAGTCGGAATCAAGCCGCGATGCGGCTGCAGGACGGGCGTTCGCGCCACGACCCCAAAACGCAAACAAGGCCGGCGTGGAAGCCGGCCTTCTGCAAGTTATGGTAGCAGCCGGTCAGTAGCGCGCGACGACCGGGCCGCCGAAGTTGAAGCGATAATTGACGCCGAGCTTCAGCGTGTGCTCCTCATTGTGGAAGCTGCCGAACGGCACCAGTACAGCGGGCGTCACGAAGCGGGTGTCGCCGAAATTATAGTACTGATACTCGCCCTTGGCCGACCAGTTCTGGGTGATCATGTATTCCACGCCGGCGCCGACGGTGTAGCCGTTGCGATGGTCTGTATCGAGCGCGAAGGCGACCGGCGCGCCTGCAAGCGTCAGGGTGTCGCGGTTATCGGAATAGGCGTAGCCGCCTTTGACGTAGACGAGACCCGGGCCCCAGGTATAGCCGACACGGGCGGTGATCGAAGCCAGCGCGCGCTGGTCGCTGGTGAAGGCGAGGCCGGTGGGAAAGACCGCATTGAGATTGTTGCGGCCGAGCCAGGAGTATTGTCCCTCGGCGCCGACGACCCAGTTCGGCTCGAACTGCCAGTCGGCGCCGGCCTGCACGCCGCCCATCAGGCGGGCGCTGTAGTCGCTGAGCACGAGGCCGTTGAAAGCATTGCTGCCGCTGAACGCGCCGCCGACGTGACCGCCGATATAGAAGCCGGTCCAGTTGTAAAGCGGCGCGGCATAGGCCGGCGCCTTGTTGTAGTACGGGCGCGCGCCGAGATCGGCGCCAAGCGCCGGCGCGGTCGCGCCAAGGGCTGCGAGCGCCACGGTGGCAAGCAGGAACTTCTTCATGGTCTGGTCTCCGGCAAAATCGTTCGGAGACGCCGCGTGCCGGCGCCCTCCGTGGCGCGCAGTTAGCCAGCATTTGAATAAAATGCTGTCACTGGCCGGTCACGCCGAATGAGAACCCAACCTGTTGGCAAACAAACGTTTTCTGTACTTAACGAAGGCCTAATCAAAGCTGAAGGAAGGCTTAATTTTCGAAAGCCCAGCGGGCTTCTTGTAGCCATCCCTCAGCCAAGACGGCGCCGTACGTCGCTGCGCATCTGTTCGCGGAACGCCTGCCGGCGCACCGGCCGCTCCTTCTCGGGGACGTCGTGGCGGTCGAACACGTTGAACATCTCGAGGATCGGGTAGCGATCGCTGGCCATCGCCAGGATGCGAAGCAGCTGGACCACGGGGCCGCTCGGGCCGGTGACTTCCCATTTGCGGATCGTGGTAGCGCCGTCGGCGGCCGGCAACCCGCACAGCTTTGCCATGTCGGCAACAGCCAGCGGCCGGCCGACGGCCTCACCGAGATCTTCGCGAAGTTTTTTTAGTTCGGCCCCGGTCACTGGTTCTCCGTTTTGACGCGGCATCTGTGCCGTGCGTCACATATCAGGCGTTGGTTGCAGTCTATACGGCGCGTATTCGTTCCCTTAAGGAGGCGAACATGCGCCGGTTAATCGAAAGTCTCACCCCCGTCGACTGCGATCTCTACTGGAGATGGGTCGGCGCCATGTTCGCGTGTTGTGCTGATGGTCGGCGCCGCAGGCGTGTTCATGAGCCACGAATCATCGCGGAATTTGGCGCATGAAGGTGCCGCGACTGTGGCAATGGACCGGAAGCATCCTGCCTTCGAGCAGGCTTCGATCCCGATACGGCAAGCGGCGCGATATGAATGAAGCCGGCCGGAGCCCGGCCTCCCGGCCGCGCGCCATCAGGCGCCGATCGCGTTGCGCGCGACGACGTCGCGATAGAACGACGCGCTCAATTTGGGCAGGCGCGCCTGGGTGTCGAAATCCACGTGATACAGCCCGAAGCGCTGTTCGAACCCGAATATCCATTCGAAATTGTCCATCAGGCTCCACAGGAAATAGCCGCGGACCGGCACGCCTTCGGCGGTCGCGCGCTGCAATTGCGTTAGGTAGTTGCGCAGGAACATGATGCGGTCGAGGTCGTAGACCTGGCCGTCGGCGGCCAGTTTATCCTCCGAGGAGGTTCCGTTCTCGCTGATGTAGATCGTGTCGAGGTTCCAGATTTTCGCGGCAATCCGCGGCACCCAATAAATCACCTCCGGGCCGATGCGCAGCCATTCGGACTTCATGTGCGGAAACGAGGCGGGGAAGGGCAGCACGGTCCAGCCCGGCTTTTTGTCGGAGGCCGCGATGTAGAATTGCGGCGCGTAGATGTTGAGGCCGACGAAATCGTTCGGCGAGGCAATGATCTTGAGTTCGTCGGCGGTGAATTTGGGGGCGGCCGCACCGGAATATTCCAGAAATCCCTCGGTGTATTGGCCCTCGAGGATCACGCTCAGAATGCCTGCGTTCAACTCCCGCGTCGCCATCTCGGTGGCGCGAACATTTTCCGGCGTATCGATCGCGGGCACGCAGGCCGCGATGTTTTCGGCGAAACCCACCTTGGTGCCGGCGCGCCCGTGCGCACGGATCGCCTGCACCGCAAGGCCGTGCCCCAGCACGACGTGGTGGCGGGCCTGGTTCAGTTCGGCCACCGGCAGTTTGAGGCCGGGGGCGTCGATACCCCAGCCATAGCCGAAGTTCAGGAAACGGCCGGCCTCGTTGATCGTGAAGATGTTCTTCACGCGATCGGTCAGGCGCTGCGCCACATAGCCGGCATAGTCCGCAAACGCCTTGGAGGTGTCGCTGGATTGCCAGCCGCCGACGCGATCCTGCAACGCTTGCGGCAGGTCCCAGTGATACAGCGTCGCATAGGGCTCGATGCCGTTGTTCAGGAGCTCATCCAGCAGGCGGTCGTAGAAGTCGAGGCCCTTTGGATTCGGCGCGCCGGTGCCTTCCGGAAACACCCGCGGCCACGCGATCGAGAACCGATAGGCCTTGACGCCGAGTTGCTTGACCAGGCCGACGTCTTGCTTGTAGCGATGATAGTGGTCGTTGGCGCGGTCGGCGTTGGTGCCGTCCGCGATCTTGCCCGGCGTATGGCTGAATGTGTCCCAGATCGAACGGCCGCGGCCGTCTTCGTCGACAGCGCCCTCGATTTGATATGACGAGGTGGCGGTGCCCCATATAAAGTCTTTCGGGAAGCCGGCAGCAGGCCGGCGGTCGGATACCGGCCTGGCGTCGCTGTCCGCAGACCTGGCCGATGTCGCCATGCCGAGTGCGGAAAGGCCGGCAAGCCTGGCAAATTGCCGGCGCGAGAACTTACCGAGCATCCTTTTCTCCCATCGGAACGGCGTCGATCTGATAGACGGAGATCCGGTCGATCTCGAAGGCGACCGTCGCGGGCGATTGGCCATCGACGAATCCCACGCCGCCGAAATCCTTCGAACCCATCGCCAGATTCACGATCATGTACATCGGATCGTTGAAGCCGATCGGCACTTTGATATCCGAGACCGGCTTGCGGTCGATGTAATAGATGATGCGATCCTGCATCCATAGCACGCCGTAGTCGTGAAATTCGGTTGCAGCGTCCGGCAAGGCAAAGTCGAACCCGCAGGATTCGATGCGGCCGGTCGGAATCCGCCAATGCGTCGTCATCACGAGGTCGCCGGGCCGCTGCCCGCGTCCTTCCATGACGTCGACTTCGGGTGGCCAGCCGCCGTCATCGGCGAGCAGCCAGAACGCCGGCCAGACGCCGATCCCGACCGGTATCTTGGAGCGGAGTTCGAAGTAGCCGTATTTTTGCGAAAACGTGCCCTGGGTGGTCAGGATGCCCGAGATGTACTCGTTGTTGAACAGGACCGGCTTGAGCTCGGCCGGTGTCCGCCTTGCGACAATCGAGAGAACGCCGTTCCTGACCTTGAACGGGTCCAGCCCGAGCGGCGTGGTCGATCGTCCGCCATAGCGGGGATCGACATAAATCTGCTGTTCGCCGTTGGCGCTGGTCTTGCGTTTGAAATCGGAGCCGTCGCCGCCCCAGTAGCGCGCTTCCGGCCAGGCGGCGCCGCCGGCGTAGTGGGGTACCCATCTTCCGGTCGACAGCGGATGGGTGTCGAAACCATCATGGAAGGTCCGATGCAACGGCAGAAAAGCTGACGATGCCGGATCCAGCTTTTCGATGCGACGGCAGGCGATGCTGGAAGGATCGGTCGTCACCTGCAGGGTGAGCCCGGCCGGCGCCGCCGCAAGGTCGGCTTGCGCAAGCGCCGGAGCGGCAAGCAAGACACCGGCGATCAATACCAGGACTTGCGGCGTCACGTCTGAGGATCCTTTCGTACGCGCGATGGCAGCTCATCCGACATTTCATCTGTCATGCTGCCACCCTGCTGTCCGACCAGAAACAACCAGAAACAACCAGAAACAAAAGTCGATCTTACCGCAGAATATCAAGGCTTTCACGTTTATAGCGACGAGCTGTCGCGGTCCCTCGTTGCTTGTGCTCCCTCGCGCAAGCAACCCCGCTATGCGCGGCAGGTTCGCACAACGATGTGACTTGCACGGAATCGGGCAGGCTTCTATCCCGCAATGAAAGCATAGAGGCTGGGCGTGTTGAAGTCGGCTGAAACATTCATCGCGCATGCGCGTTTGCTCGCCGCCGTCAATCGTTTGCCGGGATTGCGGCATTCACCGCCGCCCTCATCCGCACGCAACCGGCTTGCCACATGAGGTTCGATCTCAACCGCGATGGGTGGATCTGCTGGCCTGAGCGGGAGGACCTCTCGCTCGAGTTCATGCGGTTATTGGCCGCGGCCCAGGAAGGCGGCTCGACGGTCTCCGAATGCTGGCTGACCGCAAGCCGCATCGACTTCACGGACGACGATTGCTGGTACGACGAATGGTCGAAGACGGCGGACGCCAACAACGACCGGGGGTTTGCGGCGTTTGCCGCGGGCAATCTGGTCACGGCGAGGAGCAACTGGCTTCGCGCGCTGAACTACTATACCGCGGCCGCGTACCCTTTCGACCTTGCGCCGGACAAACAGCGGGCCGCGGTATCGGCGATGCGCGAATGCGCCGCCAATTACCTGCGCCACCGCCGGCCTTGCGGCGAAGTCGTCTCCATTCCCTGGCTGAGTGAATTCGCGCTGCAGGGCTATTATCTGCCTGCGCGCGCCACGAAAGATCCTGCGCCGGTCGTAATTTGCATTGGCGAGCCCGGGCATCGAAAGGAAGAATATCTCTTCAAGCTGGCGCCCCATGCCTTCGAGCGCGGAATTTCGCTGCTCGCGGTCGACGTTCTCGGTGACGGGACCGGCCTGCCATTCGAACAGCTGATGCGGCGCCAAAAGCTCGAATCGGCGATCGAGCCCGTGATGGATTACCTGGTCGGCAGGGACGACGTCGACGACGGCCGCATCGCGATCCTTGGCGACGGCTGGAGTTCATCCTTTGTCGCGCGCGGTATCGCTTACGATCCGCGTTTTGCTGCGGCCGTTTGCGATGGCGGCATCTGGGATTTGCACGAGCAGGCGTTCCTGAAGCGGCGAATGGCGCCCGCAGGTGACGACACCGGCTGGAGCTCCGAAACCAGCCGCATCCTGCGCAACATCCGTTGTCCGCTGCTGATCACCGTGGGCGCGCGCGGCTGGCTCAAGACCGATCGCGTGACGGAGCTGGCCGATCAGCTCGGAGTCGACCGCCGCGACGTCACGCTGAAAATCTTCGAGCGCGCGGAGACCGCCGCCGCCCAGGGTCACATCGACAATCCGACGCTGGCGAACGAGTTCATTTTCGACTGGATTGCCTCCCGCCTGGGAGCGGGATGCGTCAGCTTCGATCGCCAGCCGCAAGAATCCTAAAGAATCCTAGCGCGTCGGTCTTCCGAAGCGCCTCAAAAATCGACGGCGACTTTCAGACAGGCTTTTTCCAGCCGTTTTTTGAGCGAGGCCAGTTTGCCGGTCAGCTCGTCGATTTCGCCGGCGCTGAATTCCGCGAAAATGAATTCGTTCAGGCTTTCCTGTTGCGCCGCCAGGCTTGCCAGGTGCTTGTAGGTCTTGTCCGTCAGCGACATCTTGACGATCCTGGCGTCTTCGCTCGAGGGCTTGCGGCGGATGAAGCCCTTTTTCTCGAGAAGCTTCGATTGCGTCGTGACGAATGACGGATCGACATGCAGCATCTTCGAAACGGCGTTGACCGGTGCGCCGTCGCCCTGGTCGAGATCCGCCAGCGCCACGATCATCATCCATTGCGGACCGCTGATACCGAGGGTCTTGGCCCAGAAGTGGCGAAGTTCTTCCAGGTGCACGCTGATCGAGGCGATTTCCCAGGCGAATCGCCGAATGACATCCTGATTCTTCTTGGCGGACTCATCCATTGGGCGCCGTACTCGGGTTCTCGTCATCCCATAACGGATGTTCGACGAAAACGACACGAGTAAATCGGCTATCTGCAGCAATTTACACGGTATTCGCCGGGAATTTTCTGCTGAAGGCGGTGCGGTGGGCCAGTTGCCGAAAAGTCACATCGGCGCCTCAATCAATAGCTGAGCAAATAAACTAATTTGATTATCTAATTAGCACATGCATAACTTTCGCGTGACGGAGGGGGGCGCCTCAAACCGTCTCGTCTCAGGTGGTTCGCTGAAGTCCACCAGCTTGAAGATGCGTTGATCTTCAACGTTTTTTCGACGGCAGTCTAATCCGCTTTGCATGTTGCAATGCGAAGAACAATTTGGAGGTTAACATGAAGATGGTTAAGAGCCTTATCCTCGGCTCAGCGGCGGGTCTTATCGCCATGAGTGGGGCTCAGGCGGCCGATCTTCCCGTAAAGGCCAAAGCGGTCGAATACGTGAGGGTCTGCTCCCTGTACGGAGCTGGTTTCTTCTACATCCCGGGCACCGACACCTGCATCAAGCTGGGTGGTTATCTGCGCATTGACACCACGTTCAACGGCAGCATCTACGATCAGCCGGCGTGGTCGGGCGATCTCGGCCAGGGCAATCGCTATCGCGATTACTTCGCCGCCCGCTCCCGTATGGCGCTGACGGTCGATACCCGCACCGCCACGGAATACGGCGTCGTCCGTACCTTCGGTCAGGCCGACTTCCAGTTCACGACCCAGGGCAACAACACGACCAACCCGGCTGCGTTCACCGCATCGCCGGCCGCCGGCACCAACACCGGCCTGCTGAACCAGCCCGGCGAAGGCTACGTCGCCGTCGAGTACGTGTTCATCCAGTTCGCCGGCTTCACCTTCGGTAAGTCGTCCTCGGCCTTCGCGACGCCGTGGAACGGTTATCCGGGCAACAACTCGTCGTTCCTGCTCGGCGGTCATGACACCGTCACCGGCGTGAACAACATCCAGTACACCGCCCAGTTCGGCAACGGCGTGTCGGGCACCATCGGTCTCGATGATCCGACCGTGTTCAACCGTACCTCGGTCTACAATCTGGCTTACGCACTCAACGCGACCGGCAACGGCGGCAACGCTTACGCCGGCGTGCATGCTCCGGACGTCGTCGGCAACATCCGCGTCGACCAGGCCTGGGGTCTGTTCCAGATTTCGGCTGCGGCGCATGAAGTCAGCGGTTCTTACGACTTCCTGAACGGCGTTGCTGTTCCGGCTGGTGCTGTTGGACCTGCTGCTGCATCTCCGACCGCGCTGTCGGAAATCGGCGGTCACCCCGACACCAAGTGGGGCGGTTCGGTGATGGCTGCGTTGCAGATCAAGAACATCCCGACCGGTGCCGGCGACGACGTCAAGATCGACGCGACCTACGCTTTGGGTGACACGAAGAACGTGATCTCCACCAGCTCCGCTTCGCCGAGCTTTGCGATGTTCGGCAATACGGGTCGTGCGGGCGCCTATCAGAGCATCGGTTTCGGTGCGACGACTGACGCTGTCTGGCTCCCGAACCATGCCACCACTGGTCCGTTCGCCGGCGGCGACGGTCAGCTCAAGCTGACTCAGGCTTGGGGTATCCGCGGTGCGTTCAACCACAACTGGGATCCCTACTGGTCGTCCAGCCTGTTCGGCAGCTATTCGGCTGTCCGTTACGGCGGTAGCGCTGGCGATCTGAGCTCCGCGAAGGGCGCTTACTGCCAGGCTTACATCGGCAGCACCGGCGGCCTGGCGACGAAGTCCGCGGACTTCAGCTGCAACCCGGACTTCAACGTCTCGCAGCTCGGCGTGGTCACCCGTTGGACCCCCGTCAAGAACCTGACGTTCTCGGCTGAAGTCATGTGGTTCCACCTTGACCAGAAGTTCACGGGTACCTCGACCCTCGGCGCGGCTGCGCCGAAGCCGACCACCGTGTACGAGTTCAAGGACCAGGACACCGTCAGCTTCAACGTTCGCGCTCAGCGCAACTTCTGATCCTGATCGTCTGATCAAACTCCAGGAGAACCCCCGGCAGGAAACTGCCGGGGGTTTTTCGTTGCTTGACGCCGTGTGACGCCGCTGTCGTCGCGGCAATGCCAATGCTCGCCCGCTCCGCAGTGCGCGGCCGGTGATGCGTGCGGCTTTGCGCTGTCGCTTTTGCTCATGGGAGCCGGGCAAAAAAACATGATTTACTCAGGTAATTTTCTAAGGTATTAAAATGGCAGGCTTCAAGGAGACATAACCTACTTGATGCTAAACCTCCGAAACCTCCGGCAATGCCCTGCCGGAGGTTTTTCGTTTTGGCGCAGGCGTCCGCGTCGATGCGATACCCTTGGCGGCGCTGACGCGCACAAGCGAGGTTGAAGCCGGTCCCTTGCTGGACCCGCCGGCGGGCCGCCCGGGCCCGATCAGGGCGGTCAGGCAAACCGGACAAAAGTTTTGGGATCGAGAGAATGGTGCTGCCAGACAGGATTGAACTGTCGACCTCTCCATTACCAATGGAGTGGCCTGACTTAGGATTTCTGTTGCTTGGGCAGCGCACAGGGAACGTCGTCGCCGTTCTTCGTGTCGCGGAACGTCAACGTCAGTGAGACCATGTCGAGGTCACCGAGAGAGCAGCCTTGGAGAAGGGAGGACACGCGCGCGCCACAGACGTATTCCACGCGTAACTGCGTTGCCAAAGTCGAGTGCGCGGCATCGATGATGTCCTCAAGCAGTTGAATGCGAAATTGCTGCACGCCTCGCTTTGCTCGCTTGGTTGGAAATACTACGGAGCGGCGCTCTTGCATCGCACGACACGCGCCATCAACCTGACCGACGAAGGGCGACTCCCGGTTCAAGGGGCAAGGCGCCTGTTGGCGGAAGCTGACGAACTGGAAGCTCTCTTTCGGTTGGGCGTAGAGAAAATATCAGGACCGATCCGACTGAGCGCGCCAATCGACCTTGGCCGGAGCTATCTCGTTCCCATCCTCGATGCGTTCTTGGCCGAGCACCCGGAAGTGACCATCGATCCCAACCTGACGGATGGCTATGTCGACCTGGTCGGTCAGGGATAGGACTTCGCCATCCGGTATGGCCGAGCTGGCTGACAGCACCTAGCGCGTGAAGCGTCTCGCCGAGAACCGGCGAATCGTGTGCGTACGTGCGACCGATTCATCCAGCAGACGTCCCTGCGGCAGCCGTGGGGCTCAGTCCGACACGCCTCAAAAGGCAACTGCTTCAGCCTTGTCGTCGACGGTTTTGACCCAAGGAACGGATTGAGGTGGCTTAGTTGCTGGCGACCATGCCTTGTGATTGGAACCATCTCAGCGTTCGGTGAATGGCCTCGTCTACGGAGACCTCTGGCTTGAAGCCCAGAGAACGTGCCGCCTTTTCGCCACTGATGAACTGCCCCGACGCCATAACCGCAATGGCGCTTGAACTGATCTTGGGCTCTGGTCCTCGAAGGAATTTATAGCGGGCGCTCTGCAGGACACTCACAAGGCGCGCTGCAGGAAGGGGTATCGATTTCGGCATGGGCCCGCCAGTGGCTTTTGAAATCTTGCCCATCAATTCGGACATGGTCAGGTTTTCGCCTGCGAGCAGATAGCGCTCGCCGACGCGGCCATCCTCGCACACTCGGACGAGCCCGCGCCCGGCGTCTCCTGCATAGATGACGTTACGCCGACCTTCGACGAACCCGGGTAGTGTGCGGTTCGCCATTTCGAGAACGAAGCGGCCTGTCGTTCGGCCCGGATCGAATTCCCCAAAGCTCATCGTCGGGATTCCGATTACGACCGGCAGCCCCTGCTGGGCAGCGTCGCGCGCCTGCTTGTCCAGGGCCCACTTGACCTGCAGATAAGGATTTGGATTCTGGCCCATTCCCCTGGACGAAGGCGCAGCCCTCGAGGGGCGCATGAGTTCGGCCAGAGCGCAGCTGATGTCGCGACTCTCGGCGGCCCCCCTAGGGCGGCGGTCGTTGCTATAGGCTTGGGCAAATTGGCGAGCACGTTGCGTGCATATGCAGAAAACACAGGCAGATGCGGATGTCGCCGTTGCTATGGTTCTACATCTGAACTTGCAGCGACCCGCGCGCTATCGTAGTCCTCGACTATGGCCTTGTTTATCGTTCGCAAACTGTGGCTGGCCGCCTCGGTGTGCTTGACCGTTCTGGTCGTCAGCTTCATCTTGACCCGCCTTTCCGGCGACCTGGCCGCGTCTATCGCAGGTCCGAACGCCAGTGCGGCCGACATCGCGATCATTACCAGGAATTATGGCCTCGACCGGCCGTTGGTGGTGCAGTTTCTCGATTGGGCCGGCCACGCTGCCGAGGGCGACCTCGGCCGATCCTTCCTCTACCATGTCCCGGTATGGGGACTGATCCGCGACCGATTGCCGGTCACTCTGACACTTGGCCTGACCGGCCTTTCTATCGCGCTGTTGGTCGCCCTGCCGCTCGGCATTCTGGCGGCGGTGCGGGAGGGCTCGGCGATGGACCGAGGCATCATGATGGTGGCACTGCTGGGGCAGGCGATGCCGGGCTTCTGGCTCGGTCTGGTCATGATCGTCCTGCTGGGACTGGAGTTGCAATGGCTGCCTATTTCCGGCGTCGACACATGGCAGGGCTACATCATGCCGGGGATCGTGCTGGCATTTTCGGCGATCCCGGCGCTGATGCGCCTGACCCGCTCGGGAATGATCGACGCATTGGCAGCGGATTATATTCGCACCGCGCGCGCGAAGGGGTTAAGCCGGCCGAAGATCATCCTCAAGCACGCCTTGCGCAATGCGGCGATGCCGGTCGTTTCGATCGCGGCCGTGCAGCTTGGCTTCATGTTGGGAGGGTCCGTGGTGATTGAGTCGGTGTTCGCGCTGCCGGGCGTCGGCTATCTGGCCTGGGAATCGATCATCAAAAATGATTTTCCGGTGGTACAGGCCGTCGTGCTGTTACTGGCGGTCATCTACATCGTGCTGACCTTGCTGGCGGACATGATGAATGCGGTGCTCGACCCAAGGCTGCGCGGATGAGTGTTTTGATCGCACAAGCCCGGCCGGGCCGCGGACGGTTACCTGCCTTTCGTCACCTCGCCACGCTGCTGGGCGCGGTGATCGTTGGGACCGCGGTGCTGGTCGCGATTTTCGCGCCCTATCTGACGCCGCATGATCCATTCGCGCAGGATCTTAACCTCCGCCTCATTCCTCCGGTGTGGATGGAAGGCAGCCAGCCGGAGCATCTGTTGGGTACGGATCAGATCGGGCGGGATTACTTGTCGCGCCTCATCTACGGCACGCGCATTTCCATGCTGATCGGCGTGCTGACCGTCATCACATCCGGCCTTATCGGCATCACGGTCGGAATCATCGGCGGGTTCTATGGCGGGCGGACCGACGACGCTGTGATGTTCCTGATCACCTGCCGGCTGTCGATTCCCGCTGATCCTGGTGGCGTTGACAGTGGTGGCGCTGGTTGGCAGTTCGCTTGCGGTGGTGATCCTCACGCTCGGGCTGTTGCTGTGGGACCGGTTCGCCGTGGTGGCTCGTACCACGACGATGCAGGTGCGCAACCTCGATTACATCGCCGCCGCCCGCGCCGCCGGCGCCTCGCAAGTGCATATTCTGGTGCGCGAGGTGCTTCCCAATATAGCCAATCACCTGGTGGTTGTGGCGACGCTGGAAATGGCCTTGGCGATCCTGCTTGAAGCGGCACTGTCGTTTCTCGGCCTGGGCGTGCCGCCGCCTTTGCCGAGCTGGGGGCTGATGATCGCCGAAGCCAAGGAATACATGTTCTTCAGCCCGTGGGTGATCATGACCCCCGGGGTCGCGCTGTTCGTGCTGGTGCTCGGCATCAACCTCTTGGGTGACGGGCTGCGGGACATGCTCGGAGCGGATCTGCGGCGATGACACCCGTCGTACCAAACCCGGTTCTCACCGTCGCCAATCTGCGGGTGTCCATCGGCGGGCGTACCGAAGCGGTGCGGGGCCTGTCGCTCGCGGTAGGGCGCGGCGAAACCCATTGCATGGTAGGCGAGTCCGGCTGCGGCAAATCCATTACGGCGCTGTCGGTGATGAACCTGCTGCCGCGCGGGATCAGCCGCACCGCAGATCACATCCGCTTCCAGGGCCAGGATCTGCTGGGCATGTCGGAGCGTCAGATGGCGCGGCTGCGCGGCGACAAGATGGCGATGATCTTCCAGGAACCGATGACGAGCCTGAACCCGGCCTACACGATCGGGTCGCAAATGTCCGAGGTTTTCGAACGCCATCGCCGGGCCACGCGGCGGCAGGCCATGGACAGGGCGGCCGAACTGCTGGCGCGCGTGGGCATTACCGCTCCGGGAATGCGTCTCGGGCAATATCCCCATCAGCTCTCCGGCGGCCTGCGCCAGCGGGTGATGATCGCCATGGCGCTGATGTGCGATCCAGAGTTGCTGATCGCCGACGAACCGACAACGGCTCTCGATGTGACGGTGCAGGCGCAGATCCTGCGGCTGCTGCAGAAGCTGCAGCAGGAGTTGGGACTGGCATTGCTGCTGATCACGCATGATCTCGGCGTGGTGGCGCGGATGGCGCAGCGTGTCTCGGTGATGTATGCGGGCGAGGTGGTGGAAACCGGCACCGTGGCTGAGGTGTTCGCCGCGCCCACGCACCCCTACACGCGCGGTCTATTGGACTGCATTCCCGTGCCCGGCACGACGCAGACTGGCGAACCGCTGGGCAACATTCCGGGCGTGGTACCTCGCATAGCGCCGGGCTTCGTGGGTTGCGGGTTTCGCGACCGCTGTACGTTGGCTACGCCGGAATGCGCCCGGACCGTGCCGCTGCGCGACGCCGATGGCGATCATCGCTATCTCTGCCGGCTGCCGCCGGATTGGAAGCGAGCTGCCGCGGCATGACCCATGCGATCGAAGTTCGGAACGTGTACCGCGAATTCCAGCAGCGCCGCGGCATGGCGAGTGCCCGTGGCCCGGTGCGCGCGGTGGACGGGGTGACGTTCTCGCTCCCGGCGGGCGATGTGCTGGGGGTGGTGGGCGAGTCCGGCTGCGGCAAGTCAACGCTTGCCCGTCTCATCATGGGCCTGCTGCCGCCAACCTCGGGCGAGATTCTTGTGGATGGACGCAGCCTGACCGGCATGGATCGGCGCGAACGTGCCCGACTGATCCAGCCCGTGTTTCAGGACCCGTACTCCTCGCTCAACCCGCGCCAGCGCATTCGCGACATCGTCGGTCTGCCGCTGGCCTCCCAGGGCAATCTGCCGAAGGCGCAGCAGGCCGATCGCGTCATGGAGATGCTGGCGCGCGTTGGAATTTCCAGCGAGATGGCCGAGCGCATGCCGGGCCAGCTCTCCGGCGGCCAGCGGCAGCGTGTGGCCATCGCGCGGGCCCTCGTGCTGCACCCGCGCATCGTGGTGTGCGACGAGCCCACCAGCGCGCTGGATGTCTCCGTGCAGGCGCAGATTCTCAACTTGCTGGCGGAATTGCGGCGGGAGCTTGGACTGACCTATCTCTTCATCAGCCACAACCTGGCGGTGGTGGAATACATCGCCACGGAAGTGGCGGTGATGTACCTCGGCCGGATCGTCGAGCAGGCGCCGGCGCAGGAGCTGTTCCGCACCCCCACGCACCCCTACACACAGGCGCTGCTGGCCTCCGTGCTGACACCGGATCCGGCTCTCGGCATTCCCGATGTCGGTCTGGGCGACGCCTACCCGGATCCCACCAATATCCCGCCGGGTTGTCGTTTCCACCCGCGTTGCCCGAGCGCATTGGCGAAATGCGCCGCTATCATGCCAGACAACATCCGCAAGGATGGCCGTCTGGTCGAATGTCTGCTGGCGATCCCGGCATAGGGCAGGCGCCAGTCGCTATTTCCAGGTCGACAGATAGAAACGCGGCACGTCGTCCGGGAAGCCCTGGAAATTCAACTGCTTTGAAAATGCGACATAGCGGACGTCGCTGAACAGCGGCACGAAATCAACCCGCTCCGTGGACAGGTGGATCGCCTCGCTAAAGGCCTGGCGACGCAGCTCCGGATCGATGCTGGCCCCGGCCTGCTTCAACAGGTTTTGCACATCGGCATCGCGCGCGTAGTCGTTCAATCCGCCGCCGAGCCAATAGGGCATGAACGCCGAGGCATCGTTGACGGAATTGCTGCCCCAACTCCCCGAATACAGCGGTGCCTTGCCTGCTTCCGCCAGCTGGATGGCCGCGCCGATCTGGAGCTGCTGGATGCGCAGGTTGATGCCGACAGCCTTGAGATAATTCTGCAAGGCCGCGCCGACCTGCGGTGTTGCATAAGACACCAGCTCGGTATCGAAGCCGTTGGGATACCCGGCCTCAGCCAGAAGCTGCTTGGCCTTGGCCGGGTCGTACGGATATTTCACGGCGGCGGCTACGTCACAGCCGAACTGGCTGGGGAAACACGGCGTGTCGATGACCTGCGAATCGCCCTGGATCAGCTGCTTGGCCATCGTGGCGCGGTCGATGGCCGAGATGACCGCCTGCCGCACCTTCAGCTTGGTCAGCGGATTGTCGGCGCCTGAACGGCCGGCGGCGTCGATGGTCACGAAATGGACCCGCATGGTGCCGAACCGCACCGAATTCAAATTTGGCATCCGCGCGATATTAGCGAACTGATCGGCATTATAGCCCCAAATCCAGTCGGCTTTTCCGCCGAGCAGCTCGGTCAGCTCGGTGGTTGCGTCGGGCACTTCGTGGATCTTGATATAGCGGATGGCGGGCCGGCCCTTGGGGCTGCCGGCGTAGTAGCCGTCATACCGCTCCATATCGATCTCGGTGGTGCCGTCGACCTTGGTGATCTTGTAGGGGCCGGTGCCGATCGGAGCCCGGGCGTAGGCATCGGCACCGATTTTCTCGCGATAGGCCTTCGGCCAGATCGGCGTGACCATCGCCAGATATTCCATCACGGCCGGCGACACACCGGTCAGCTTGAGGCGCACGTGAAAGTCGTCGATCTTCTCGGCGCCGGCATAGGATGTGTAATAGGCCGGGATTGCCACCTGCTTGTCGTGGATGATGTCGTTGATCGTGTAGACCACATCGTCGGCGGTAAACGGGTCGCCGTTCTGGAACGTCACGCCCTCGCGCAGGGTGAAGTCGATCGTGGTGGTATCGACCTGCTTCCACGACGTCGCCAATGCCGGCTTGATCTCCATGGTGACGGGATCGCGATAGACCAGGCAGTCGAAGGCGTGGAACGCCACCACCATGCCGGTGCGCTGCGAATTGTAGTAGGGGTCGACATCGGGAATGGCATCGCGCCAGGTGATGCGCAACGTGTCAGCCGATTTTTGCGCCAGCGCCGGGGCCGCCATTGCCAGTGTCGTGCAGGCGGCCAGCAGCAGGCCGCGGAGCCAGGTATCCGATCGCATTTATTGTCCTCTCAACTCCGAAAAAAGCAGACGACGCAGAAACATACGGCGTCGCGGAACAGAAGCAACCCGCATGCCATCATCCTGGCTGCGGCCCCTGCCGCTACGGCGGTCTTTGCCAAGCGATGGCGCCCATCTATCCTTGGTCGACGGCCGCCAGCAACCGCTTCAGGAAACCGTCGACGGCCTCAGGATCGATCCAGCGAACCACGGCCACGAGATCGTGCTCCTGATCGACATAGACCATGTTGGTGCCGTTGCCGACGTGGGCAAAAGCGGTGGCCGGAGCACTCGGCCAGCGCTTCCGGTCAGTGTTAAGAAACCAGTTCATATACCCGTAGATCGGCTCCGGCTTGGTAGGCGTGCGTGCCTGATCGATCCATTGCTCCGAGAGCAATTGACGATCTTTCCACTTGCCGCGACGCAGCGTGAGGTAGCCGAAGCGAGCCATGTCGGAGGCATTGATAAACATGCCACCGCCCCAGTGCCCGCCGCCGGTCACCGACTGCATTACGGTGCCATCCAGAACGACCCAGGAATTCTCGTAGCCGAACCAGCGCCAGGTGCTGGAGGCGCCGATCGGGTCCATGATGTTTTCCTTCAGGACCTGCGGCAGCGGGCGCCGCCAGACGTTGAGGGCTGCGAGCGCCATCACATTCGTGCGGGTATCGTTGTATTTATAAGAAGTGCCCGGCTTGTTGCGCGGCAACGTCCCCCATTCCGCCGGATTGTCGCCAGGCCGATCCGCCCAGTCCGGCTTGCCCCATAGCGTGCCTTCCCAGTCGCTGGTCTGTCGCAACAGATCGTCCCAGGTGATCGTGCGGTTGTGCGGCGATTCAAACGGGAACAGCAGATCGGACCTGTTGAGCCGATCCGATTTGTTGGTGGTCGAAGGCGGGGCGTAGAGCTGTATCGGCGCGACATAATCCCGTACGACATCATGGACGTTTTTGATCATGCCCCGCTCGACGGCAATTCCGACGACGCTGGAAAGGAAGCTCTTCGTCACGCTGTGAGTCATGTCGACCCTCAGCGGTTCTCCCCATTCGGCCACGATGTAGCCCTTATGAATGATGATCCCAGTCGGATCTCCGCGTTCCTGGATCGGCCCGATCGCGTAGCCGAACGGCTCGCGGCCGAAGGTTTGATAATGGTTCATCACCAGGTCGCGGGGTGCCTTCGTCTCCCCGGCGACTGCAAAATCGATCGCCTGCTTCAGGAGGTCGGGACGAACGCCCGACTCTGAAGGCGTCCTGTGCTGCCACGTGGCATCGGGGTAATAGGCCGCAGCCGGATTCGCGTCCTGGTCAGGTTGTTTGGTTGGTCCACGGAGGCTGGAACGACGAGAGGTCATGACTTTCCTTCAATCAGGATTCTTCAGGAGCCCGGCCGCCGGCCGACCTCCGGCTTCGACGGATTGAGCAAGATGTTCGCCGAAGTGTGTCCTGACCGCCTACACCATCCCACTGCAATTGCCTACCGTCCGATGGAGCGGCACAGGTCTGCGCGCGCAAGACCGGTGGCCGCGACGCCCAGGGGGGTGGCAGAGACAGGTAGGCCATCAGCACCGCCCATAGCGAGATGGTGGGCGCTTGCTATGGCCCGAGTTTCGAATCTGGATGGGACGCACGCGCAAGACTGATGATGAAGACGCGACGTTCGTGCATGGAGCGAACTGTAACTCCGTCACCTACGCTGATCTGTCTTCGGTAAGGGGCGCAGCGCCGCCGCCGCGGTGTTCGCGATATCGGCGTCGATCTCCTTGCTCAAGCCGGCAACACCTACCGCGCCCACGACTTCGCCGTTTACGCGTATCGGCACGCCGCCGCGCAGTGCCGCGATGCCGGCGGTGACGAATGCCGTTCGGCCTCGATTAATGTTGTCCTCGATCTCCGCCGTCGGCCGTTGTAGCCGCGCGGCCGTTCGTGCCTTCTCGATGGCAAGATCCGCGCTTGCCAGACGGACACCATCCATCCGCTGGAAAGCAAGCAGATCGCCGGCAGGATCGACCACCGCGATTGCCGAGGGCGCATTCCGCTGCTGCGCGCTCATTCGCGGCGTGCAGGACCGTCTGGGCTCCGGCTTGATCAAGGGGCATTACGTTCACGGTCTCTGCCCTGACTAAAAAACAGAACACCGTGGCCAAGATTCCAACACTCATTCCAAGTTTCGTCATGGCGGGCTGATTTCATTTCGTTGAAGTTTGCGGCGCGAGAATGCGATCGCTGCGAGCTTTGTGTTACCGGATCTATGAAGCGCCTTTGGTGCGGACCAAATAGTCCACGATCGCTTTAGCATCGTCAGGGCTGACAGGAGCCTTGTAGGCGGTGATCATCTTGTTGACGGCTTCTTGCCAGGCCGCCCGGGACAGCGAAGGCTGGTTCAATACATGGTCGGCCGAGTGGCAGGCGAGGCAGTTGTTGTTGATCGCATCCGATCCAACCGCTGCAAGAGTTAGCCTCCAAGATATGCCTCGCGAATCCGCGGATCGTCGGCAAGGGCCGCTGATGGCCCGGACAGTGTGATTGTGCCGGTCTCCATCACGAAGGCGCGCGCGGAAATATCGAGCGCCATCGCCGAATTTTGCTCTACCAGAAGGACGCTGAGGCCGGTACGCTTGTTGAGTTCCAGGATCTTGTCAAATACCTGTTCAATCACAATGGGTGCCAATCCGAGCGATGGTTCGTCCAGCATCAGCAGGCTGGGGCGGCTCATCAGCGCGCGGCCGATGGCCAGCATCTGCTGTTCGCCGCCGGAAAGCGACCAACCGCCCTGCGTGAAACGCTCCTTCAGGCGCGGAAACAGGTCGAGCACCAGCGCCAGATCGGCCTCGATTTCAGATTTCCTGTAAGAGCGCGATGCCGTGCCTGTGATCAGATTCTCGCGCACCGTGAGGCCGGGAAAGATACGACGACCTTCAGGGCAATGGGCGACGCCGGCGCTGACAATGTTCTCCACGGCCGCGCCATTTATCGTCTCGCCTTTCCAGGTAATTTTGCCCGAGGTCGGCCGGAGCAGACCGGAAATCGTACTCAGCGTCGTGGTCTTGCCGGCACCGTTGCCGCCGATCAGGGCCACGATTTCGCCCGGATCGACATCAAAGGAAATGCCCTTCAGCACTTCGATATGGCCGTAGGAAACCCTGAGGTTTTCGACCTTAAGCATGCCGGTGCCGCCTGCCCAAATAGGCCTCGATAACCTTCGGATTACGCTGCACCTCCTCTGGCGTGCCTTCTGCAATCTTCTTGCCGAAATCCAGCACCACCACGCGGTCGCTGATGCCCATCACCAGGCGCACATTGTGCTCGACCAGCAGGATCGTCATGCCGCTGGTTTTCAAGTCCGCGATCGTACCAAGCAGTTTCATGCTTTCGGTCATGTTCATGCCGGCCGCCGGTTCATCGAGCAGCAACACGTCAGGTTTCGACGCGAGCGCTCGCGCAATCTCCAGCAATCGTTGCTGGGCGTAAGGCAGTTGTGCAGCCCGATCATTGGCACGGCCGCCGAGGCCGACGACCTCCAGCGCCTCGCGCGCGCGGTGCTCGATCTCCGCTTCATGTTGCTTTTGACGGGCATCCTCTGTGACGATGCCAAACAGGGATATTGGCGTGTTGCACGCGCCGGCAACCTTGACGTTTTCGATCACGCTCAGGTTATTGAAAATCCGGATGGTCTGAAATGTACGGGCAAGCCCAAGCCGTGCGATTCGATGTGGCTTAAGTCTGAACAGCTCCTGGCCGTCGATTTGAATCGAACCGGCATCGGCATGCGAGGCGCCGCTGAGTGCATTGAGCAGTGTGGTCTTGCCGGAGCCGTTCGGTCCGATGATCGCCTGGACAACGCCGCGCGGAATATCGAGATCGACGCCATCCAGCGCGACAAGGCCACCGAACCGTTTGGTCACGCCACGCGCGGCGAGGATCGGGCGGTCGCTCATCGCGCCCCCGCAAGGCGAAGCCGGATCGTGGAGGCAATGGATGCGAGACCGCCGGGAGCCAGGACGATAACGACGATGACGCCGAGACCATAGAGCACCAGGTACCATTGTCCGAGAAACCGCAGAGCCTCCGGCAAAAGCGTCAGCGCCACCGCGCCGATGATACAGCCGGCAATCGAGCCCATGCCGCCAACGATCAGCATCGTCATGAGTAGGACGGCCTGGATTCCGGAGAAGCTGTCGGGGCTGATGAAACGGATGGAGGACGCATACAGGCAGCCGGCCAGGCCGGCGTAGATCGCGCCTATGATGAAGGCGAGCAGCTTGGTTCGTGTGGTGTCGACGCCGCTCTGTTCGGCGGCAATCTCGGAATCCTTTGTCGCAATCATGGCGCGGCCGAGCGCCGAATGCCTGATCCGCACCGCAACCAGCACAGCGACCGCCAGTACGGCGATCAACACGTAATAGTGCTGAATCTGTCCTTGCGGACCGAAGCCGAACAGGCTGATGCCAGGTATCGCTCGCAAGCCCGAGGTGCCACCCGTGACCGGCTCCCAATGCACGATGATCAGCCGTACGATTTCGCCGAAGCCGATCGTGGTCATGGCGAGATAGTAGGTTCGCAGACGCAGCGTCGGCAGGCCGAGTACGAGGCTTGCGGCGACCACGACCGCCACCGAAAGGAACGGTGTTGAGATCCAGGGCAGACCGGCCTTGGTGGCAATGGCAGTGGTATAGGCGCCGAGCCCATAAAAGGCCGCCTGGCCGAAGTTGATCTGGCCAGTCCAGCCGGTCGCGAAATTCAGACCGAGCACCACGATCGCGTTAAGCATGGCGATGTTGAGCAGTTGAATGATGTAGCCATCACGGGCCGCCAATGGAATCGTCAGCACGGCAATGGCGAACAGCGCGAGGGCGATCCGAGTCTTCAAGCTCGAGGTCTTCAACTTACACCTTCTCGCTGCTCTTTTCGCCGAACAGGCCACGCGGCCATGCGACCAGTACGGCGATCATGACGATGAAGGCATAGGCGTCGCGAAAATTTGACGAGATGTAGCGAGCGCCGAAAGTCTCGATCAACCCGAGAAAGAGCCCGCCGATGACGGCCCCCGGCAGGTTGCCGAAGCCGCCGATGACGCTGACGACAAATCCCTTCAGGCCCAAGCTGCCCCCCATGGTGGGTTCGGCGAGGAATATCGGCGCCACCAGCAGGCCGGCCACGCCGGAAAGCATCGCACCGAGCGCGAAGGCCACTGCAATGGTGCGGTTGACGGGAATTCCGACCAGGCGGGCCGTGTGCAGGTCCTGCGCGGTAGCCTGCATCAAGATGCCGAACCGCGTCTTTGTAAGCAGCAGGAATTGCAGCAGCAGGATTACCGCTAGTGTCACGAAGATGAAAATCTGATGCATGGAAATGACGACGCCCGAAAATCGTAGTGGGGCGCCGTGGACCGGGGAGGGCATCGACACCGGCAATGGTCCCCAGATGATCAGCGCGAGGTTCTCCAGAACGATCCCCATGGCGATCGTCGTCAGGATCACCAGAAACGGCGGTCGCCCGCGGAGCGGAAAATAAACCAGAACCATGAAGACGATGCCGACGAAGGCCATTGCCACCATGGTGATGATCCATGCCATCGCGACCGGCAATTCATGCGTCACAGCGCTGCTGATCCCAATGAACGCCCCCAGCATCAGGAGCTGTCCCTGGGCGAAATTGACGATCTGAACGGTGTTGAAGATCAGCAGCAGGCCTAGGGCGACGAGAGCGTAGATGCTCCCGAGTGCAAGACCGTTGATGACGAGCTGGCCCATGAAGGATTTAGAATCCGCTTTCCTTAATCGGCCCGGCAAGCTCCGGTGTCTTGCCTTTGTTGCGGTAGATGCCAAGCGTGTGTGCGAGGTCGCCCCGCGCGTCCGCCTGGTAGTCAATCAGCATGCCTTTCCAGTCTTTGGTGGCCGCCAATGCGTCACGTATCGCCGGCTTGTCGCAGCCGACTTTTTCGATGATCGATTTCAGCATATAGACGGTGTCGTAGTACGAGACGGTAAAATTGTCTGCCGGTACCTTGTATTTTTCCTGCACTCGTTTCGCCCAATCCAGGATTTTGGTGTCGGTCGATGTTTGCGGAATCATGCCGCCGATGGCATAGCCGCCGTCGGCCTCTGCCGCCGACAGATTATTGAGCGTTGTCTGCGCAACCATGCTGGCGTTTCCGATCGTCGTCAGCTTGATGCCGAGATCGTTCATCTGCTTGATCACGAGCGTCACGTCGGCGGGCCGGCCGAACAGGATCAGGCTGTCCGCTCCCTTGTCCTTGATTTCCAGAAGCTGCGCGCTCATGTCCTTGTCGGACGGGGCATATGATGTCACCGCCGCCGGCGTCGCGTTGAGTTTGGCGAGCGCGCCCTGAATGCCCTTGGAAGCACCAAGGCCGTAATCGTCTGCCACGGCCATGATGCCGGGCTTGGTCTTCCCGAGCGATTTCACCAGATATTCGGGAATGAGATCGGCCAGCTGGCCGTCATGGACATGGGTCCGGAACAGCCACTTGCTGCCTTGCGCAGTGACCTTGGCATTTGTGGCGCCGACAAGAAACGGCGTCTCCGATTTGGTGACATCCTCGGTCTGCGCGAAAATATGCGGGCTGATCATCGATCCAAAGATAATCAGCGGCTTGCCTTCGAGTATACGATTCATCGCGTTGAGTGCGTCGGTGCTGGATGCACCGGTGTCTTCCGTCGTCAGGGCGAGTTTCTTGCCGGCAATCCCCCCATTGGCATTGATTTCATCGACAGCAAATTCGACGCCGTTGCGGGCCTGCGTGCCGAGCAACGCCAGATTGCCGGTGAGGGCGGTGGTCAGACCAAGCGGGATCGGCGATGCGCAACTCGCAGCGTCGGCCTTCGATTCACGTGCCACGCCCGCGGACAGGCAGATGACCGCCGCGCCGACGATCGCGCTCTTGAATGAATTTTGAAGCATCTGCATCCTTTCCCTGATCGGTTGTCGTTTGCATGCAAACAAAGTGCCACCTTTGACCTTTCGCCTGTCTGTTGCCTATTTGACCAGGAGCCGGCCGGCAGATGTAGCGTCGGCGTCATTGTCCCTGCTGCGCTCGGTCATGGATTTGACCAGCGATGCCTTCACGCTCGAGACGTGCTCGCGCATCAACATCTCCGCCCGCCACGGCTCGCGGGCAATGATTGCCTCATAGATCCGATGATGATCGTCGTGGCGGCGGCGAACGTCGCGATGCTCGAAGGCAACGATGTTGCGGCTCGACGACACCGGCACGTGATGGCAGATCCGGATCATCTCGGCCAGCATCCGGTTGCGCGCGGCGGCGAGCAATGTGTCGTGGAAGTCACCATTTATGTCACGATAGATTGTGAGGTCGCCGGTTTCGAACGAGCCGCGCTCCAGCAATCTGTCGCCGGCGCGGAGGCTGCGCTCGATCGTCGCCTTTTCGTCCGGACTGAGCCCGCGTTCTGCGGCAAACCGCGCAGCAACCCCTTCGAGCGAGGCGCGGATCTCGTAGGCATCGACAATGGCATCGAGCGGAAATTCGCGGACGGTGAAGCCGCGATTGGGCGCGTAATCCAGCAATCCTTCGCCCGCGAGCGCTTGCAATGCGGCGCGCACCGGCGTGCGCGAGACCGCCAGCGCCCGGCTGAGCCTGACTTCGTTGAGCCGCTCGCCGGCAGCGACCGAGCCGTTCAGAACGGCTTCCCGGATCTGGTCCATCACCGAGAGGGCTCGATTGCCAGCGCGCGATCCGCCGGTTGGCTCAAGAACAGCTTGGTCGGCCATTGAGTGGGCTACCTCAGGGTGAATACACTTTGAAATCCCGCCGCAGCATTCGACCACATGCTTGCTGAAAAATCCATATTTGGCTGCAGAATTATCGTGCCTAGATGCTGGGCATGGCGCGGAAATGATATGCAACGGCCAAAGTGTATGTAATTTTCATTGACTCGGCACTGACTTCAAAGAACCATGGATCGTCCAACGATGGTGAAAATGGCGTAGGTCCGATGGCGACGGCGAATCCCAACATAAGTGAGAGCGCCATCGAGCAGATCACTGCTGATCGCGGTCCGCACTACGAGCCATTTGGCTGGCATCATTGGCCGGAACATCCCTGGCTGGCTTATCAATTCCGTCGCGGCTTGGGCGAAACCCAGGAAGGGGGTGGCAGCGTCAGCGAGGTAATGCAGGCGGGATCGCGGATGACTCCGGGCGATCTGGAAAGCTGGCACGCCGAGTGGATGCGGATTGCCGACCGCAACTGGGATCGCGGGCTCACGGAAGAGAAGTCCGGTCACATCCGCACTGCGATGAACTGCTTCCTGCGCGCGGCAGATTATTACCGGCAGGCTGAATTCCATCTTGAACCTGACGATCCGCGCAGGCTTCCCACTTTCGAAAAGATGGAAGGCTGCTCTCACAAGTTCATCGGTCACCTCAATCCGCCCGGCGAGGTGGTCGAGATTCCCTATGAGCCGGGCAAGCCGATCTGCGGCTACTTCATTCGCGCGCCGTTTCCCGGCGACAAATTGCCGGTGCTGATCTGCATGGGCGGGCTCGATTCCATCAAGGACGAGATGTGGTTCATGCAGGCTCATGGCTGCCTGCAGCGCGGCATCTCGGTGCTGATGATCGATGGGCCTGGACAGGGCGGCACGCTGCGTCGCCACAAGATCGTCACCCGCGCGGATAGCGAAGTACCAATCGGCAAATGCATCGACTGGCTCGAACAACGTCCCGACGTTGATGAGTTACGCATCGCCGTGTGCGGATCGAGTCTCGGAGGCTACTACGCGGCGCGCGCGGCGTGTTACGAGCCACGATTGGCGGCAGCTATTTCGCATGGCGCGATTTGGTCGGTGCACGACATGTGGGGCACCAAGGGCGACGACTTCGGTCTTGCCATGCACATCCGCTGGGTGTTCGGCGCGAAAACGATGGCCGAGGCACACGCGCTGATGAAGCCGTTCACGCTGAAGGGGCATCTCGAACACATGGCTTGTCCCTATCTGGTGCTGCACGGCGGCCACGATGTGCTGACGGTGACCGCGGCGCGCAGCACCTACGATTATGCCAGGGCGCACGGCGTTGACGCGACGATGCGGGTGCTCGACCCCGAGGAAACCGGCGCCGAGCACTGCCAGCATGACAATCCAACCATCGGCCAGGAAGTGCTGGCCGATTGGCTCGCCGATCGCTTTGGAATCGATCAGCGTGCTTTGTTGAGAACATCCATCAATTCCTTGATATGAGGCGCGAAATGAATCTCGGTGTCGTTCATCCCAGGGCCGCTGTGGTCGCGATCGACCTGCATCGCGGTCATCTCGATATGGCGGTGGCGACCATGCCGACCACGCCCGAGGTCGCGACCCGCATCATCGCCGCCAACAAGCGGCTGTTCGACTGGTGCCGCAGCGTCGATATTCCGATCGTCCATCAGGTGACATCCTATCGCGACGCCGACGAAATTCGCGCCAATCCGTTCTGGCGGACCCGCGCCGAAGACCCGACCGCCACCCGCAAGAACGTGATGCGTCACAACATCATCGGTGGACCCGGCTGCACGGTGATGCCGCAGCTGCTAGATCCCCGTGATTTCGTCGTCAACACCAAGAAACGGTACGACTGTTTCCTCGGCACCGATCTCGATTTCCTGCTGCGCTCGCACGGCATCAACACACTTCTGATCACCGGCGTGAATACCAATTCCTGCGTGCTGGCGACAACGACCGCGGCCAATGTCCGCGATTATGCGGTGATCGTGGTCGAGGACTGCGTCGACAGTATGGACGGCCCCGAGTTGCACGCAGCCGGCCTCGCCTGCATCAAGACCGCCTTCGGACTTGTGATGGACACTGACGCGGTGATGGCGCCCGACGGGCTTGCCCCGCGCCGGAACAGTGCTGCATGACCGCTCAGATTACCAACCGACCGAAGAGTAACTTCCTATGACCACCCCTATGATCCCGCGCGACCGCTGCGATTATTCCGCCATCGTCGACCGTCCGGCGCTGAAGCTGCCGGGCGGCGCCCGCATCGTGATATGGACCATCGTCAATCTCGAAGTCTGGGACATCGGTAAGCCGATGGCGAGGCAGGTACTGCCGGCGCCTACAGGAATTCCGCTGCTGCCGGATGTGCCGAACTGGAGCTGGCACGAATACGGCATGCGCGTTGGGGTGTGGCGTTTCTTCGATCTCTACAGGAAACTCGGGATCGCGCCGACCCTCTCGATCAACGCGCGGGTCTGCGAGGATTATCCGCGCGTGGCGCAACAGGCCAAGGATGCCAACTGGGAATTCATGGGCCACGCCTATGAGCAGGGGCCGATCCACAAGGAGCCGGACCAGAAGGCGATGATCGATCGCTCGATGGGCGTGATCGAAAAATTCACCGGCAAGCGGCCGGTTGGCTGGCTCGGACCCGGCCTGACCCAGACGCTGGAGACCCCCGAATACCTCGCTGAAGCCGGCGTCAAATATATCGGCGACTGGGTCTATGACGACGAACCGACCGTGATCCGTACCGCCAAAGGGCCGCTGGTGACGCTGCCCTATACGGCGGAGTTGAACGACATTCCGATGATGATGGTGCAGCATCACGAGAGCGATCATATGCTCAAGCGCGCAATCGACAGCTTCGACCGGCTGTATGAGGAGAGCAGGGATCGGCCGAAGATCCTGTCGCTCGCGATCCACCCTTACATCAGCGGACAGCCGTTCCGGATCAAGTATCTTGAGGCGATCTACGACTACGTGAACAAGTTCGAGGGCGTCGTGCACTGGAATGGCGAGCAGATTCTCGATTGGTACAACGGGCAGACCGCCGTGCAGCCGGGATCGAAGGCGTGAGCGCCGCGGTCCAGCGCGTGCTGCCAGCGATCCCGGCCACCGAGGTGCCGGTCGTCGGCGGCGGCTTCTTTCCTGTTCGCCGGGTCTATTGCGTCGGCCGCAACTATGTCGACCACATTCGCGAGATGAAGGAAGCCGACGAACGCGATCCGCCGTTCTTCTTCCAGAAGCCGCGCGATGCCGTGGTGCCCGATGGCGCGCAGGTGCCCTATCCGCCGTTCACCTCCGATTTTCAGTTCGAAGTGGAACTGGTGATCGCGATCGGCCGCGGCGGGCGTGACATTGCCGTTGCCGACGCGCGCGATCATATCTGGGGCTATGCCGTCGGCATCGATCTGACGCGGCGCGATCGTCAGCGTGACGCGCGCGATCAGCGTCTGCCGTGGGAAGTCGGCAAGAGCTTCGACGCCTCTGCGCCGTGCGGCACCATCGCGCCGGCGCGCGATGCGCGGCATTTCAAGGGCAGCATCATCACGCTTTCGGTGAACGGCACCGAGCGCCAGCGCGGCGATATCGGGCAGATGATCTGGAGCGTGCCCGAGGTGATCGCGCAACTGTCGAAGCAAGTCACGCTCGGCGCAGGCGATCTGATTTATACTGGCACCCCGGCGGGAGTCGGTCCCGTTGTGCCCGGCGATCTGATTGCCGCCCATATCGACGGGTTGCCTTCGCTTACCATCGCCATCGCTCCACTTGAGGCATGACCATGTTGCCCACCGAACGCATTGCCTATTCGCCGATTGCGACCCGTCCGCCGCTGAAGCTGCCGAATGGCGCGCGGATGGCAATGTGGGTGATCGTCAACATCGAGGAGTGGGACGCCAGGCAGACGATGCCGCGCACCGTGCTGACGCCGCCGGCCGGCGGCTCGCCAACCCCCGACATTCCGAACTGGGCCTGGCACGAATACGGCAACCGCGTCGGGTTCTGGCGCATCCTCAAGGTGTTCGACGAATTCAAGATCCCTGGCGTACTCGCCATCAACGGTTCGGCGCTCGCGGCCTATCCGCCGATCGTCGAGGCGGCGATGGCGCGCAATTGGGAGTTCATGGGCCACGGCTTCACCCAGCGCAACATGCAGAAGGTGGAGAACGAGAGCGAGGACATACGCAAGACCGCCGACGTGATAGCGAAGGCGACCGGCAAGCGGCCGCGTGGCTGGCTTGGCCCTGGCCTCACCGAGACCTGGGAGACTCCGGACCTGCTCAAGGAGGAGGGTTACGATTATGTCGCCGACTGGGTGCTGGACGACCAGCCCGTCTGGCTCAAGACCACCACCAAGCCTATCGTCAATGTGCCCTATACCCAGGAATGCAATGACGTCGCGATGATGCTGATCCAGCATCACAAGGCCTCGGAGTATTACGACCGCGCCATCGACCAGTTCGAACAAATCTACGACGATGCAGCGGATTCCGCCCGGATCATGGCGCTGGTTTTGCATCCCTACATCATGGGTGCGCCGCATCGCCTGAAATATTTCCGCCGTATCTTCGAAACCATCCGGAAGAAGCCGGACGTCGCGTTCATGACCGGAGAACAGATCCTCGACTGGTATCTCTCCGTGGGACCGAAACCGCCGTAGTCACGGATCAGGGATGAGTATCTTTCAACTCCTCAACGGATTGACCTTCGCCGCACTGCTGTTTGTGGTGGCGAGCGGCTTTACGCTGATATTCGGGTTGCTGCGCATCGTCAATCTGGCCCATGGCGCGCTGTATCTGTTCGGCGGTTACATCGGCTTCACCGTCGCAGTAAAGACCGGCAGCTTTGCGCTCGGCGGCATTGGCGCCATGGCTGCCATTGCAGCGATCGGCTTCGTGCTCGACCAGGGTTTGCTGCGTTTTGTACGAGGCAACGAGCTGCGTCAGGTGCTGCTGACGCTCGGCTTTGCGTTCGTACTTAATGATCTGGCCCTGGTGATCTGGGGCGGCGACAGTTTTACGGTGCCGATCCCGCAGACGCTGCGCGGCGGCCTACGTGTGTTGGGCGTATTTTATCCGACCTATCGTTTGTTTGTGTTGGTCACCGGCATCGTGGTGTTCGCAGCGCTTTGGCTGCTGCTGAATCATACGCGTCTCGGCGCCTTGATTCGCGCCGGCGTCGATGATGCCGAGATGGTGGAAGCGTCAGGGGTCAATATCCGCCGCGTGTTTCTTGTCACCTTTTTGCTCGGTTCGGCTTTGGCCGGCCTCGGCGGCTTGATGGGCGGCGCCTTTCTGTCGCTGTATCCGTCGGCCGATGCCGAGATCCTGGTATTCAGCCTCGCGGTGGTGATCATCGGCGGGCGCGGCAGCCTGGTCGGTGTTGGTGTCGGCAGCCTGCTGGTCGGCCTGCTCAACACGCTCGGCCAGGTGATGTTTCCGGAACTGGCCTATTTCGTGATTTTCGGTCCCATGGCGGTGCTGCTGGCATTCCGTCCGCTCGGTCTGTTCGGACGGGCCGCATGACGATGCCGCTCACACCGACGCCTTCGCGTGTCGCCGGGATGACTGGTCGCGCAGCGCTGATCGCCGCCATCATTGTTGTCGCTGCCGCGGCCTTGCCACTGGCGCTGTCGAATTATCAGGTCGGACTCGCCACCGAAGTGCTGATCTTCGGCATTCTCGCGATGTCGATCGATATCCTTGCCGGCTTTGCCGGGCGCACGTCGCTTGGCCATGGCGCGATCTTCGGCGTCTCCACCTATATCGTCGTCTACGCCACGACCCATGCCGGACTGCCGCCGGCGGTCGCCTTCGCCGCCGGCGTGTTGGCCGCCACAGTGGTTGCGGCGATCTTCGGATTGCTCGCGGTGCGCACCTCCGGTGTCTACTTCCTGCTGCTGACATTGGCGCTCGGCATGATCGTCTGGGGTATCTGCTTGCGTTGGACCCAGGTGACCGGTGGCGAAAACGGTATGCGCGGCGACGTTCGTCCGGCGGTGCTGTTGACCAACAGCGCGTTTTATTGGGCCGTGCTTGCCAGCGCCGCAGTGGTGTCATTTGCGATGTGGCGGTTCGTGCGCTCGCCGTTCGGTCTGACGCTGCGCGGCATCCGCGACAGCGAAAGCCGCATGCGCAGCCTCGGCTACAACGTGCCGCTACATTTATTCATCGGCTTCACCGTGTCCGGATTCTTTGCCGGAGTTGCAGGCGCACTGTATGCGATGTTCAACAACTTCGTCAGCCCGTCAACCGTGGCGCTGGCGCAGTCAGTCGAGGGCGTGTTGATGATGATCGCCGGCGGTGTAGGCACGCTGTTTGGCGCGTTCGTTGGCGCCGCCGCGATCATCGCGCTGGAGAACGTGGTCAGCGCCTATACCGAGCGCTGGCAAATGGTGCTCGGCATCACCTTCATCCTCATCATGATCTTCGCCCCCGAGGGCATCATCGGCAAGCTGCGCGCCACTCTGACGCGCAAGGTGCGTTAATCGAATGCTTTTACGAAAGGATATCGAAATGGACCGCAGGCAATTTCTGAAAAACACAACGGCCGCATTAACCGTCGCAGGCGCAGGCGTCGGACCATGGCGCAGTGCCCAGGCGCAGGCAGGCCCGATCAAGATCGGTCTGCTCGCGCCGCTCACCGGCGTTGTCGCGTCGGGCGGCAAGGAGATGGTCGAGGGTGTGCAGTTCTATCTTGATCAGGTCAAGGGCGAGATGGGTGGCCGAAAGGTCGAATTGGTGATCGAGGACGACGCCTCCAACCCCGATACCGCCTTGCAGAAAGCACGCCGCCTGGTCGAGCAGGGCAATTGCCACATGCTGATCGGTAATCTGCTCGCCAACACCGGATTGGCGGTCGCCAACTACGTCAAGGGTACTGGCACGCCCTACTTTATTCCGATTATTGCTGCCGACGACCTGACGCAGCGTCAGCGTATCAAGAACGTCATCCGCGTCGCCGGGTACAGCGCCAGTGAATTCACCCATCCGCTCGGCGATTGGGCGCTGAAGCAGGGTTACAAGAAGATCGCTACCATCAGCCAGGACTACACCTTCGGCCACGAGCAGTGCGGCGGGCTCGCCCAGGTGTTCACCGAAGGCGGTGGCGAGATCGTGCAGCAGTTCTGGCATCCGCTCAACACGGCGGACTTCAGCCCCTATCTAGGCCAGATCGCCGACCTCAAAGTCGATGCGATCTTCGCGATGGAGACCGGTGCGGATGCTACCCGTTTCATCCAGCAGTATTCCAGTTTCGGCCTGAAGGCGAAGACGCCGCTGCTCGCCGCGATGAACGGCACCGACCAGTCGGTGATCCGGACGCTTGGCGAGGAATGCGAAGGCATCATGTCGCCGGCGCATTTTGCGGAGGGGTCCGACAATCCGGTGACGCAGAAGTTCGCCAGGGAGTATGAGGCGAAGTACGGCAAGATCCCGTCGCTCTACGGTTTCTCGATGTATTCCGGCGTGATGTGGATCGACGCAGCGCTGAAGAAGATGGGTGGCAAGGTGGAAGACCGCGAAGCCTTCATCGACACCGTATTGAAGACCGAACTCGATGGCTCGCCGCTCGGGAAGGCCGTCAAGCTCGATGCCTACGGCAACCCAATCTACGACGTCTATATCCGCAAGGTCGTGAAACGCGCCGACGGCAAATTCTGGAACGTGCCGGTCACCACCTATCCGAACGTCTCGCAGTTCTGGAAATACGATCCGGAGACCTACCTGAAGCAGCCGCCCTATTCGCGCAACTTCCAGGGCATCAAGAAGGCCTGATCCATCACCGATTTCGGGACGCGGCTCAATAGCCGGGTCCCGACTATAATTGATCGCTTTGCCGGACGGCGAACCGGTATCCACTTCGCCCGATAATGCTCCGCTGGGAATTGTATTCGTGCCCGAGCCGATCCTGACGCTGACAGATGCTGTGGTTGCCTTCGACGCGCTGCGTGCGGTCGACGGCGTGAGCCTGTCCGTGCCGCGCGGCCAGCGCCGCGCCATCATCGGCCCCAACGGCGCCGGCAAGACCACGC
The DNA here is from genome assembly GCF_036924615.1 of Bradyrhizobium sp. AZCC 2289. NCBI lineage: Bacteria > Pseudomonadati > Pseudomonadota > Alphaproteobacteria > Hyphomicrobiales > Nitrobacteraceae > Bradyrhizobium > Bradyrhizobium sp. AZCC 2289. The sequence goes on from NZ_JAZHRY010000001.1 coordinate 5,569,681, forward strand.
TGTTCAACGCCATCGCCGGGATGGTACCGCCGACCGGTGGCCGGATCATGTTCGATGGTCACGACATCACGAAGCTGCCGCCGCATCGCCGCGCGCAGCTCGGCATTTCCCGCACCTTCCAGATCACCAATCTGTTTCCGACGCTGAGCGTGCAGGACAACATGATCCTGGCCTTGCGCGGGTTGTCGCCGCGCAAATTTTCGCTGTTCGGCAGGCCCGATAGGGATTCCGTCGAAGCGCCGCGCATCGCTGCTGCGCTCGGCGCGGCCCGCATTGCGGAACGTGCCGATGTCACGGTAAAGGAATTGTCCTATGGCGAACAACGCCAGCTCGAGATTGCACTCTCACTTGTCACGACCCCAACAATGCTGCTGCTCGACGAGCCGGCTGCTGGCCTATCGCCATCGGAGCGCTCAATGGTTGCGGAGATCATCCGGTCGCTGGCTCGAGACATCACGGTGGTGCTGATCGAGCATGACATGGATCTCGCGCTTGGTCTCGTCGACTTCGTGACCTGCATGTTTGAAGGACGCATTCTGGTGGAGGAAGCGCCGGAGGGCATCCGTCGCAACAAGAAGGTTCAGGAAGTGTATCTCGGGAAGCCGCGTCATGCTTGAGGTTCGCGACCTGCACAGCGGCTATGGCGAAGCGGTCGTGGTCCGCGGCGTCTCGCTCGACGTCGGCGCCGGCGAGATCGTCGCGCTGCTTGGCCGCAACGGCATGGGCAAGACCACCTTTATCCGCTCGATCATGGGGCTGACGCCGCCGCAGATTCGCTCAGGCTCGATCACCTGGCGCGGCGAAAGTCTGGTCGGCCAGCGCCCGCACGACATCGCCGACCGCAAGATCGCGATCGTGCCGCAGGGCAGGCGGCTGTTTTCGTCGCTGACGGTGACCGAACATCTTACCATGCTGAAGAGCGCGCGCGCCAAGGACGGCTGGACGGTCGACCGAGTGTTTGGGATTTTTCCGCGTCTTGCGGAGCGGCGACATCACCGCGGCGGACAATTGTCCGGTGGCGAGCGCGGCATGCTCGCGGTCGGCCGCGCGCTGATGATCGATCCGCAACTTATCCTGATGGATGAGCCATCCGAAGGCCTGGCGCCAGTGATGGTGCAGCATCTCGAAGGAATCATTCTTGATCTGAAGCGCGAGGGGCTGTCAATCCTGCTGGTCGAACAGAATCTCTACAGCGCATTGGCCGTTGCCGACCGGGTATACATCCTTGAGACCGGGCAGATCGTGCATCAAGGTGATGCGAAGGAACTGAGTCAGCATACCGATCTGCTATTCCAACGCCTCGGCGTGCAGTGAGAAAAGCCATGAACGAAGACCGGCTGGCGCCGGCCTCGGAACTGAATTGAGTAAAGTGATCGCATGACCGTCGTCGATATGCACACCCATTCCATCAGCAAGCGCGTCGATCCGCTGGTCGCCGGCCATCATCCAATGGACAATCCCTATCGCCGCGACATGTCTCCGGAAAGCCGGGCCACCGACGCCGAGCAAGGCAAGCTGTTGCAGAGGCCGATGCTCGACGTCGTAGCGCGCCGCGAGGTGATGCAGCGGATGGGCGTCGATTTTCAGGTCATCGCGCCGGCACCGGCGCAGCAGCACTACTGGGCCGGTGAAGAATTGCAGGTGGCCTTGTCGCGGGTACAGAACGAGGATGTCGCCGCATTGGTTGCCGAAGACCCCGCGCATTTCGCCGGCATGGGTACGCTGCCGATGCGGTTTCCCGCCCGAGCTATCGAGGAAGCCGTGCATGCGGTCGAGACGCTCGGCCTGCGCGGCTTCCAGATCGACACCCGCGTCGAAAATCTCGAACTGTCGAATGCGGTCTTCGACCCGCTCTATGCGCGCCTGGCGAAGCTGCGCGTGCCACTCTTCGTGCATCCGCTGGGCTTCTCGCATGGCCAGAGGCTTGGCGAATTCTTCATGGTCAATAGCGTTGGCCAACCTATCGAGGAGACGATCGCCATTTCGCATTTCATTCTCGGCGGCGTGCTCGACCGGCATCCCGAACTCGACCTGGTGATAGCCCATGGCGGCGGCTTCTATCCATTCTATGCCGGTCGCATGGATCACGCGTGGAAGGTCCGTCCCGAGGTGAAACGCCTGACCGCAGAGGCTCCATCCAGTTATCTGAAGCGGCTATGGTTCGATACTTGCGTGTTTCGCACTGACCTGATCGAGGCGCTGGTAGCGATGGTTGGCACTGAGCGGCTGATGTTGGGCTCCGACTTTCCTTTCGACATGGGTGATGACGATCCGGTGGGCTTGGTGAATAGGGCGCAGTTATCGGAAGCCGATCGAGAGAAAATTACCTTCGGCAACGCCAGTCGCTTGTTCAAGATATCGAAAGTCGGCGCATAGAGCCTTGATGTGCAGGGCGGCAGGTTAGCTCGATCTTTTCCGCGGCTGATACGCTGCCATGGCCATGCAGCTAAACCGGCGAGGCATTAGATCTGCCCGTCGAGGCAAATGGCATCGGTCCTCGGTGGCCATCTGCGTAATAGCACAAGCAGCCGGTCTGATTGGCCATGCCCATTCATGGCGTTGTTTCTCGGGGGATGATGGACGTCGTTCAGAAAGACCCTACGGCTGTCTTGGCCGGGAACGGACGTTGGCGGCCGCCTATCCGGCTTCTCAGCGCTTATTTGTTCGTTATACTTTGCGAGTCGGTTGTCGGATCGGAAAGTTCATAGGAGCCTCAGCGACAATCTGCGAGGCTTTCGTCCCAAGTTCAGCACGCAACCCTCTGACATAGTCCTTTCCGAAATCGTCAGCGGTACGGCCAACGGGAAGGCTTTTCGGATCATGTATCATGCCCGCGCGGCTAGAGCTGAATTACGATAGGATCGCAAATCATGGTTGCGACCTGTCTCTTGTTTCAAGAGATTGTCAGTAGAACTGGCTTCCATTTTTCCAAACCATCCCCTATTAGGGAATTTCGTCTTAGTTGATGTCGTCGAGGGAGCAACAAATTGCTTGTCAAAGGACTGCACCACATCGGCGTTCCTGTCCAAAATATGGACCGCGCAGAGGCGTTCTATGTCGGAATTCTAGGCCTCACGCCCTGCGAACAAAAGCCAAACTGGCTTTTCGCAGGGGACCATTTTTCGGTTCACCTGATGCCGTCCCGCCCCGACCTAGAACAAGTCAACCCGGCGAGGCACTTCACCCTGGAGGTCGCCCGTCTCGAAGAGATCGCCAGCTTGCTTCTGACGCACGGCCTGCGCCCGTATCAACTCACCGTCGATCAAGCGCGTCGGCGCGACATCACCTCGGCCGATGAACCGCTTGATTTCGGAATTGGCACCATTTTCGTCGAGGATCCCGACGGCAACACCGTGGAATTCCTCCAGCGCGATCGCGGGATCACGGCAGAGATCCTCGGATCGGCAGCGTAGCCCCTGCGGAATTATGAGTTGGAAGTCTTCGTGTGGAAGCGGCGCGAGCAACTCATTGCTGCGCGGTCCTAGATCAATGGTGTGCACAGCAAGTCCGGTCGGTGTGGACCTGATATTGCCGCATAGTCAGCATGTTGCGAGGGGGAAAGGTGTGCCCTCTAAACCTCCATTGTGCGCCTTATCTGCTCCACATGCAGATGGGAACTCCATCGTTTTGAACTCGACCGCGCCCAGTGGCGTCGTGGTCGTTGCGTCGCGGCAGCCGGACTTGTGACGTTCGAGAGTTTTGAACATGCCGGATCATCCTAACGCGCTAGGTCCGCCTTGCGCGGCGCCACAATCCGGGACTGGTGCCGACGATTTGACCGAATGCTCGCGTGAGATGGCTCTGACCGGAGAACCCACAAGCCTTGGCAATCTCCACAAGGGTTTTGTCGGAATTTAATCGCAAATCCCGAGCGCGCTCGATGCGCCGCCCGCCTTAGGCGAGCAAACCAGTAATCGCAAGATTGCGGGTCACGCGCGAGACCGGTGGTTCACGGTTACGCTGTTGTAGGTACCGGAAGGCAAGGCTGGAACGCTGCGATATCCACTGAGAGGCCGCTTCTGGCGCTAAGCGGCCGCTCATGGCACCGGAGCCCGTATGCGACGGGACGAGTAGGTGGCTATCCATGGACATTGGTTGCCGCGAAGGAATACGCTATTTCCCGTTTTACGGGACATCGTCCACTTTCGGGCATTGTTAGAAGATTCAGGCGCGAATCTTCGCGCACGGGATCGCTGATCATCACCTTTTATGGCGACGCAATCCTGCCGCGCGGTGGCTCCGTTTGGCTGGGAACGTTCGTTAGGTGGCTGAATCGATCGCCAGCCTACTTAGTGCCGTAGGCACGGTCACCGGCGTCGCCGAGACCTGGCAAAATGTAGGCATTGGAGTCCAGCCCTTCGTCAATCGCCGCGAGCCAAATCGGAACGTCGGGGTGAATGCCGCGTATGCGCTCGACACCTTCCGGCACGCCAATGAGACATACCAATCGAATGTCGTTCGCGCCGCGCTCTTTTAATCGGTCGACCGCCGCGACGGCGGAGTTCGCCGTTGCCAGCACCGGGGAGATTACAATCACCAGCCGCTCGTGCAGATCGCTCGGCGCTTTAAAGAAATATTCCACGGCAACGAAGGTTTGCGGTTCGCGGTAAAGGCCGATGTGAGCGATCCGAGCGGTTGGCACCAGATCAACCATGCCTTCCGCAAAGGTCATGCCGGCCCGCAGCACCGGCGCGAACACCAGCTTCTTTCCCGTGATCCGCGGTGACTTCATGTGCGCAAGCGGCGTCTCGATGTCGACATCGGCCAGCGGCAGATCACGGGTGACTTCGTAACACAGCAGCATCCCGATCTCCTTGAGGAGTTCGCGAAACGACTTGGTCGAAATGTCCTTTTTCCGCAATAGCGTCAGCTTGTGCTGCACCAGCGGATGCTCAACGATCGTGACGCCGTCCATGTTGCTGACCCCGGATCTAGAATACAGTGCCGTCGCTGATAATTTTCACCGGAGGCGAAGCGTCAGCGCGACGTTCGCGCGCCAGCCGCCGGCCGGCAGCCCAGGTCCCGCCCTCGAGAATTTTCGCTAGTGGCAGCGAGGTGGCATCGAGCTTGAGGCGGTGCCGCACGCCATCGGCGATGCGGTCAAGCAGTGCCACTGTCAGCGCGCGCCATTCCACAACCAGCGACGATGCTACCTCGTGCTCCTGCTGCGCTGCTTCCGCATCGCGAAACGCGAGCACGCCGGTATCGACGAAAAGTCCGCCGTTGCGATATTCGGCAAGGCCGGTGAGGCCATCGATATCGGTTACGCGGATGCCGGCGGTTTGCAGCGGTTCGATCAGCGAATAGGCCAGCCATTGCGAGAGCTTGTGCAGCGGTACCAAACCGCTGGTCGCGTCCGCTGTCGTTAACGCCGGATGCTTCCAGCAGTCTCCGAGCGCGATCCCGCCCAGCGTCAGCCGCGATGGCCAGATCGGCCCGAGCTGTTGCAGCAGCTCCGTCAGAATCGTTGGGGCGGGAAGCTCTTGGCCGTCTGCGAGCAGCGCAAGTTGATCGAACAGGCCGCCGGGCCGCGCTGTGTCGCGGCTGCCGAATACGTCCGGTTTCGAGGCCACCAGCGTGCCGAGGCGGCGCAACAGCTCAGCGCGACCGTCCATCCCGACCAGCGGATTGGCATCCGACACCCGCATGCCGCGCTCGAGGTCGGCAGCGGCGAAATTTGCAAGCACGCCGGCATCGACCCGCAATGGCTCACGCGGATCAGCCGAGAATGCGCCGCCCGCGAACATGGCAAGGCTCGCCAGTCCCAATCCCTCCGAACGGCCGATCGCCGATCCGGTTTTTGGATCGCGATAGCGCCACGATGGACCGGCGCCGGCATCGAGAAAGACGCTGACGATTGCCAGATCGAATTCGGCCCGGGCGCGGGCCGCGCGATCGGCCCATCTGCTCTGGTCGGCGATATCAGCCCAACGATTGTCTCCGTTGGCGACGAAGTGCCGCCAGCGCGAATGAAAGGGTATTTCGAAGGAGGGATGTGCTTCGCGCGTCACCTTCAGCACCAGGTCGACCGTGCGGTCGATGCAATCGAGGTGGATACGGAAGTTCGGAAGCGCATCGTCAAGGCCGATCGCGAGCATACGATGCGCGCGCTCGCGAACCGCCCTGGCATTCAGCAATGACAAGGCGGCTGACGTCTCCGGATTTGCAAGGGACACTGCCGCCCCTCTCAATATTTTTCGAGCGATCGGCCGACCGGATTGATCGGGTCTTGCTGCGGCTCGGCCGTATAGTAACCGGCGGCCTTCTTTGCCGCGATTTCCACATGCGCGTCGGCGGGCACAAGATCGTCGGGAATTGGCACGCGTTCGACGATTTCGACGCCTTGGCTGGTCAGCGCATCGTGCTTCATGTCGCTCATGGAAACGAAGCGGTCGATTCGCTTCAGTCCGAGCCAGTGCACCACATCCGGCATCAACTGCTGGAATCGGGCATCCTGCACGCCGGCGACACATTCGGTGCGCTCGAAATACTGAGCCGCGGCATCGCCGCCTTCCTGGCGCTTGCGTGCGTTGTAGACAAGAAATTTCGTGACTTCGCCGAGCGCGCGGCCTTCCTTGCGATTGTAGATGATGATGCCTAATCCGCCGGTTTGCCCGGCGCGCGCGCATTCCTCGATGCCGTGGATCAGGTATGGACGGCAGGTGCAGATGTCCGAACCAAACACGTCGGAGCCGTTGCACTCGTCATGCACGCGGCAAGTTATCTTGGTGCGGTGGTCCGGCAGCTTGGCAACGTCGCCGAACAGATAGGCCGTGGTGCCGCCGATCGGCGGCAGAAATACCTGCAGGTCAGGCCGTGTCACCAGTTCCGGAAACATGCCTCCGGTCTGTTCGAACAGTTGCCGGCGCAGATTGTTCTCGGTGGTTGCGAAGCGCTGCGCGAGGCCAGGCAGATACCACACCGGGTCGATCGCAATCTTGACCACGGAGACGCTTCCATTCTTGTGTACGAACTCGCCGTCGTGCTTGAGCCGCCCGGCTTCGATCGCCGCCTGCAGTTCGGGCAGATCGAGACGGGCGCGCGTAATGGCGATACTCGGACGGATGTCGATGCCTTCGGCAATCTCCTTTGCGAAGTTTTCAGCGGCGAGATGTCCCCACGGATCGAGCGAGACGATCCGCTGCGGATCAGTCCATTGCGGAAACGGCCCGATCGTTTCGGCGGGATGGGTGTTGGTGAGATCCGGACGCCGGATCGGATCGAGTGCGCCTGATGACACGGCGAGCGCGCGATAGACCGAATAGGAGCCGCCGTGGGTACCGATCACGTTGCGATCCTGCGGCCGCGACACCGTGCCAATCACCGGTCCGCGCTCGCGCGCGCTGGGTGCGCCCCAGGCGATCGGGAAGTTAAGCTTGGCGCCCGGTGCCGGGTGCGAGGTAATGCGAATATGGTCAACCCGATTCGAACGAGTCATCGCTACAGACCCTGAAACGGCGACGGCCCGCCTGAACAGACGGGCCTGGTCACCAACGATCAAATCAGCAGCGGTTGCAGCTGAGCGAGCAGTATAATCAAATACCGACCGAACACAACGGCGATTCCAATCCCGCCACCGTTAAGCCGCCTCGGCTGTTAACCTTTTCAGCCTGGACGCAGCAGCCTCGAAAATGAGATGGACTGTCCGTCGCGTCCGTCCCGGCCGATCATCGCCGAAAAACGAGAGGGTGCTTAGCACCATTCGTCGTGCGTTTGTCGCGCTCGACCAAGCACGGTCACGCGGCACGCACGACGATCGGTCGCCTGCATTGAGTTGATGATCGTCCCCTCGTCAGAACTGCCGGTGGCCGATGACGGGCCAGCCGGAAACGCAGAACAGACGTGCGTCACCTCGGACCTTCTCCGGAATTGACTTCGAGTGAATCAAAACTTTAATTGCTGACTCCGGTTGGGCCGGAAAGAACTCCGAACTCAGCCAACTGCTTCATTTTTACACAACGCAGCCTCAATAAAAGCATCCAGAAACCTAGCCATGCGCGTCATCAATGTTGCCGCTGCCCAAATGGGCCCGATCCAGAAAGCCGACGGCCGTGAAGCCGTCGTGAAGCGCATGATCGCGCTGATGGATGAAGCCAAAGCCAGGGGCGCCGATCTGATCGTGTATCCGGAGCTCGCACTCACTACTTTCTTTCCGCGCTGGTACATGGAGGATCAGGCCGAGGCCGATGGCTGGTTCGAACGCGAGATGCCCAATGCGACGACGAAACCGCTGTTCGAGCGAGCGGCCCGACACCAGATGGCGATGAGCTTCGGCTACGCCGAACTGACACCGGACAGGCACCATTTCAACACCTGCATCCTCACCGATAAATCCGCCCAAATTGTCGGGAAGTATCGCAAGGTTCATCTGCCGGGCCATTCGGAGTTCGATACAGAACGCGCCTTCCAGCATCTGGAGAAGCGCTACTTCGAACCGGGTGATCTCGGTTTCAACGTCTGGCGCGCGCTTGGCGGCATCCTCGGCATGGCGATCTGCAACGACCGGCGCTGGCCGGAGACCTATCGCGTGATGGGCCTGCAGGGCGTCGAGATGGTGCTGATCGGTTACAACACGCCCTCAGTCAATGCCGAGAAGAGCGAGGAGGGGCCGGAGAAGCGGTTGTTTCACAACCAGCTGTCCGTGCAGGCCGGCGCCTACCAGAACTCGACATGGGTCGTGTGCGTCGCAAAGGCCGGTGTCGAGGATGGACATCCCCTGATTGGTGGCAGCCTGATCGTCGATCCCAATGGCGAGATCGTCGTCGAGGCCAGGACCGAAGAGGACGAACTGCTGGTTCACGCCTGCGATCTCGACGCCACCGTCTTCGGCAAGAAAACGATCTTCAACTTTGCCAACCATCGCCGTATCGAGCATTACGGCCTGATCACCAGCCGCACCGGCGCGGTGCCGCCTCCGGAAAACTAGAATGTCCGGAATCTTCTTTCGCGAACTTGATCCGCACGACCAATGCTACCAGTGGAAGCTGCACATGAATACCCACGTCAAGCCGACCCGGCTCTCGTCGCGCCTGTCGGCGTCCGTCGGATAGGCCAGACGCGCTCCCGCCGCTTCCTTCACTGTCATATCAGGAGATTACGATGCCTTTCGATTTGATCCTGCGCGGCGGCCGGGTCATTGACCCCTCCCAGAAGCTCGATGCCGTGACGGATGTCGCCTTCGCCGCCGGCAAGGTGGCCATGGTCGGAAACGAGCTCAAGGCCGATCCGGGAACCGACGTGCGCGACATCTCGGGTACCATCGTTACCCCGGGCCTGATCGATCTGCACACCCACGTCTATTGGGGAGGCACCTCGCTCGGCATCGACGCCGAGGAGTTCTGCCGCACCTCCGGCGTCACCACGGCGGTCGACACCGGCAGCGCCGGCCCCGGCAATTTCGCGGGCTTCCGCAAGCACGTGATCGAGCCGAGCCAGGTCCGAATTCTCGCTTATCTGCATGTCTCGCATGCCGGAATCTTCGGCTTCTCGCATCGGGTCATGGTCGGCGAGAGCGAGGAGATGCGCCTGATGAATCCGGTCGACGCCGTCAGCGTGGCCGAGGCCAATCGCGACCTCATCGTCGGCATCAAGGTTCGAGTAGGTCTTCACGCCTCCGGCACTTCGGGGATCGTGCCGCTCGAAATCGCGCTTGAGGTGGCCGAGCAGGTCGGCATGCCACTGATGGCGCACATCGACCATCCGCCGCCGAGCTACGAGGAGGTGCTCGCCCGGCTGCGTCCGGACGACGTTCTCACCCACGCATTCCGGCCGTTTCCCAACACGCCCGCCACCGTCCAGGGCACGGTGAAAAAGGTGGTGCTGGAGGCGCGAGAACGCGGCGTGTTGTTCGACATCGGCCACGGCAAAGGTTCTTTCGCCTTCAAAACCGCACGCGCGATGCTCGCCAACGGCTTCTATCCCGACACCATCTCCTCGGACGTCCATCTCCTCTGCATCGATGGTCCAGCCTTCGATCAGGTGACGACCATGTCCAAGTTCCTGTGCATGGGCATGCCGCTCCCTGACGTGGTCGCGGCCTCGACGGTCAATGCGGCGATGGCGCTGCGGCGTCCCGAACTCGGCAGCCTCAAGCCGGGGAGCGTCGGTGACGCCACCCTCATCTCGATCAAGCAAGGCCAGTTCGACTACGTCGACGTCGTCGGCGAGCATCTGATCGGCGACCGCAAGATCGTGTCGGAAGGCGTCGTCATTGGCGGCCGTTGGTGGCACCCCAACCAATCGTCGAAATTCAAGCCCCTCGCAGGCTAAGCTGAACGTAAATTGATGTGATCGCTCGAAAATTTGATCGCTCGCAAATGCTTTCTGATTTGTGGCCGGCTGGACTCTGGCGGCGGAACGAGCGGGCCGTGCTGGCATACCAATTGCAAGCAAAAGAGGCAGATCGGCATCGGTCTGACTGGCCCGTTTCACCTCATTTGGTGCCGAACCCTCGGCCAATGAAATGGGTAGAACCGCCGTAACAACGCGAGACTGGGAGAGCGCTATGGATCGCAGGACTCTGTTGAAAGGATTGGCCGGGGCGGGCAGCCTGGCAGCGACGGGCGGCCTTTCGATGCCGGCCCTTTCCCAAGGCGCCGCGGCGCGCACCCTGCGCTTTGTGCCCCAGGCCAACCTCGCGAATTTCGATCCCATCTGGGGGACCCAGTATGTCGTGCGCAACGCCGCCGCGCTGGTCTGGGACACCCTCTACGGCCTCGACGCCACGCTGCAGCCGCAGCGCCAGATGGTCGAGTCCGAGGAAGTGTCCGATGACGGTCTGGTCTGGACCTTCCGGCTCCGGCCGGGGTTGAAGTTCCACGACGGCGAGCCTGTGCTGAGCAAGGATGTGGTGGCGAGCCTGACGCGTTGGTCGGCGCGCGATCCCATGGGGCTGATGCTCAAGGCGATCCAGAACGAGTTGATCGCCGTCGACGACAGGACCTTCAGATGGGGGCTGAAGCAGCCCTATCCGAAGATGCTGTTGGCGCTGGGCAAGAACAGTACTCCCTGTGCCTTCGTCATGCCGGAGCGGATCGCCCAGACCGACCCGTTCAAGCAGATCCCCGACTATATCGGCTCGGGCCCCATGAAGTTCGCGAAGAGCGAGTGGGTGCCGGGCGCCAAGGCGGTGTTTGAGAAGTTTGCCGATTACATGCCGCGGCAGGAGAAGGCGTCCTGGCTCGCCGGCGGCAAGCAGATGCTGGTCGACCGCGTGGAATGGGTGGTGATCCCGGATCCTGCCACGGCGGCGGCAGCCCTTCAGAACGGCGAGGTCGATTGGTGGGAGAGTCCGATCACCGATCTCGTGCCGTCGCTCAAGAAGAGCCGCAACATCAACGTCGACATCGCCGACCCGCTCGGCAACATCGGTTCGTTCCGGATGAACCATTTGCACCCGCCCTTCAACGACGTGAGGGCGCGACGCGCCGTGCTCGCGGCGCTGAGCCAGGAAGACTACATGCGTGCGCTGGTTGGGGACGATACCTCGCTCTGGAAGCCGCTGCCGGGCTTCTTCACGCCGGATACGCCGCTCTACACCGAGGAGGGCGGCGAGATCCTGAAGGGCAAGCGCGATTTCGCAGCCGCCAAGAAGCTTTTGGCCGAGAGCGGTTATTCGGGCCAGCCGGTCACCTGCGTGGTGGCGCAGGATCAGCCGATCACCAAAGCGCAGGGCGATGTCACCGCGGATCTGTTGAAGCAGATGGGCATGAATGTCGACTTCGTCGCGACCGACTGGGGCACCGTCGGTTCCCGCCGCGCCCAGAAGACGCCTCCGGGCCAGGGGGGCTGGCAGGTGTTTCACACCTGGCACGCCGGCGCGGATTGCATCAATCCCGCCGCCTACAACGCCATTCGTGCCAATGGCGACAAGGCGTGGTTTGGCTGGCCGACGAGCGAGCCCGTGGAAAAGGAAGTGCTGGCATGGTTCGACGCCAAAAATCTCGATGAGGAGAAGGCTGCGGTCAATCGCCTCAACAGGGCGGCGCTCGAGGACGTCGTCTATGCGCCGACCGGCTTCTTCCTGAGCTACACGGCGTGGCGCAAGAACGTCTCCGGTGTGGTGAAGGGACCGCTGCCATTCTTCTGGGGCGTGTCAAAGACCTCATGACGGTGCGGTGAACCGACATGGTCTCGTATATCGTCCGGCGCATTCTCGCGACCCTGCCCGTGATGGCGATCGTCGCGCTGTTCGTCTTTAGTCTGCTCTACATCGCGCCGGGCGACCCGGCGGCGGTGATCGCGGGCGACCAGGCGAGCCCCGCCGACGTTGAGCGTATTCGCCAGAGCCTCGGCCTCGATCGGCCGTTTCTGGTCCAGTTCGGGAGCTGGGTCTGGCACATCCTGCACTTCGATCTCGGCACCTCGATCTTTACCAACCTGCCGGTCGCCTCGCTGATTGCGCAGCGCATCGAGCCGACGCTCTCGCTGATGGCGGTTACCCTCGTCCTGACCATTCTCATCGCCGTGCCGCTCGGCGTGATGGCGGCATGGAAGGCGGGGAGCTGGGTGGACCGTACCATCATGGCATTCGCCGTGTTCGCGTTCTCGCTTCCCGTCTTTGTTGTCGGATACGTCCTTGCCTACGTGTTCGCGCTGCAGTTCGAATGGCTTCCCGTGCAGGGCTACACGCCGCTGGCCGAAGGCTTCTGGCCATGGCTGCGGAACCTGATCCTCCCGGCCGTCGCGCTCGGCAGTGTCTACATCGCGCTGATTGCGCGCATTACCCGAGCCTCCATGCTCGAGGTGCTGCAGCAGGATTATATCCGCACCGCCCGCGCCAAGGGCCTGGACCAGCGCAGCATCCTGTTCGTTCATGCGCTGAAAAACGCAGCCGTTCCGATCGTGACGGTGATCGGTATCGGCATCGCCCTCCTGATCGGCGGTGCCGTGGTGACCGAAAGCGTGTTCGCGATTCCAGGCCTCGGCCGGCTGACGATCGATGCGATCCTGCGCCGCGACTATCCCGTGATCCAGGGCATCGTGCTGCTGTTCAGCTTCCTCTATGTGCTGGTCAACCTGATAGTCGACCTCACCTACACCTTGGTCGATCCGAGGATCCGCTATTGACCGTCTCGACATCAAGCACGGCGCCGGTGCCGCCAGGCCTCGTCATCGCGCCGCACCTGCCGGATCTTCTGCTGCCGGTTAAAATCCGGCGCGGCGTCCTCGGCTTCCTGCGCAATCATCCGACGGTGGCGATCGGCGGCGCGTTGCTGCTCTGCCTCGTGTTGATCGCGGTCTTCGCGCCGTATCTCGGGACCGTCGACCCCACCGCGCTCGCGCCCGCCAAGCGTACGCGCGCGCCATCGGCGGACTTCTGGTTCGGCAGCGACATGCTGGGCCGCGACATCTATTCACGCGTGCTCTACGGTGCGCGGGTGTCGCTCACCGTAGGCCTTTCGGTGGCGCTACTTGCCTCGATCGCCGGTCTTGCCATCGGCCTCGTCTCGGGTTTCGTGCGATGGGTCGATGGCATCCTGATGCGGTTCATCGACGGGCTGATGTCGATCCCGCCGATCCTGCTCGCGGTCGCGCTGATGGCGTTGACACGCGGCAGCGTCGGCAACGTCATCATGGCCATCACGGTTGCCGAAATCCCGCGCGTGACGCGTCTGGTGCGCAGTGTCGTGCTGTCGCTGCGCGAGCAGCCTTATGTGGACGCGGCCACAGCCTCCGGCACGCGAACACCGATGATCATCCTGCGCCACATCCTGCCCAACACGCTGGCGCCGATGCTGGTCCAGGCAACCTATATCTGCGCCAGTGCCATGATCGTGGAGTCCATCCTCTCCTTTATCGGCGCCGGCACGCCGCCCACCATTCCGTCCTGGGGCAACATCATGGCCGAGGGCAGGGCGCTGTGGCAGGTAAAGCCCTTCATCGTGTTCTTTCCCGCCGCGTTCCTGTCGGTCACTGTGCTTGCCGTCAACTTGCTGGGCGACGGCCTGCGTGATGCGCTCGATCCGCGAATGGCCAAGGGCCTATAGATGGCATTGCTCGAAGTCCAGAATCTGCAGACCCATTTCCGTACCCCCGAGGGTATCAACCGCGCCGTCGACGGCGTCTCCTTCCATGTCGACGAAGGCGAGACGCTGGCCATCGTCGGTGAATCCGGCTGCGGCAAGTCGGTCACCGCGATGTCGCTGATGCGGCTCATCCCCGAGCCCCCGGGCAAGATCGCGGGCTCTGTCCTTTTCCAGGGAAGGGATCTGCTGCCGTTCTCCGAGCGCGAGATGCGCGCCATCCGCGGCAACGATATTTCGATGATCTTCCAGGAGCCGATGTCGAGCCTCAATCCGGTGCTGACCGTCGGCCGGCAGATCGGCGAGACGCTGCGGATGCATCAGGGCCTCGACAAGCAGGGCGCCGAGGCACGCGCCATCGAGATGCTGACATTGGTCGGCATCCCGGAGCCGGTGCGGCGCGTGCGCGAATATCCGCATCAGCTCTCGGGCGGAATGCGCCAGCGCGTGATGATCGCCATGGCACTCGCCTGCAACCCAAAACTCCTGATCGCCGACGAGCCGACCACGGCGCTGGACGTCACGATCCAGGCGCAGATCCTGCAGTTGATGCTGGACCTCAAGCGCCGCGTCGGCGCGGCGATCGTTCTGATCACCCATGATCTCGGCGTGGTCGCCGAAATCGCCGAGCGCGTCATGGTCATGTATGCCGGCCGCAAGGTTGAGGAGGCGCCGGTGGCCGAGCTGTTCCGCTCGCCCCGTCATCCCTATACGCAGGGCCTGCTCGGCGCGGTGCCCAAGCTTGGCTCCTCGCTCACGGGTGCGGCGCGGCGCCTCGCCGAGATCCCCGGGCAAGTGCCGAGCCTCAAGACGCGGATCGAGGGTTGCGTCTTTGCCGGGCGGTGTTCGCTGGCGACCGATCTCTGTCGCGAGGTCGCGCCGGGTCTCGAACAGAAGGCTCCCCGCCACATCGCCGCCTGCCATTACGCGCCCAAGGCGGCGGCCGCGGCATGAGTGCGCCGCTGCTCCAGGTCAACGACCTCAAGAAGCATTTTCCGGTCCGCGGCGGCTTGTTCCGCCGCAAGGCCTGGATCTATGCCGTGGACGGCGTGTCCTTCGAGGTCGAGCGTGGCGAGACCTTGTCTCTCGTCGGCGAGTCCGGCTGCGGCAAGTCAACGGTCGGCCGCGCCATCCTGCGACTGTTCGACATCACCGCCGGCCAGGTGGTGCTGGACGGCCAACGTATCGACGGTCTTTCACCCGCAGGGCTGCGCAGCATGCGCCGCCGCGTGCAGGTGGTGTTCCAGGATCCGTTCTCCAGTCTCAATCCGCGGATGCGCGTGCGCGATATCCTGGCCGAGCCGATCCGCAATTTCGGTCTCGCAAAATCTTCCGCCGAACTCGAGGCGAAGGTTGCGGCGCTGATGGACACCGTGCGGCTGCCGCGCGACGCGCTGAACCGCCGGCCTCACGAATTCTCCGGCGGTCAGCGCCAGCGCATCGGCATCGCCCGCGCACTCGCGGCGGAACCCGAACTGATCGTCTGCGACGAGGCGGTCTCGGCGCTCGACGTCTCGGTCAAGGCGCAGATCGTCAACTTGCTGCAGGATCTGCAGCAGCAGTTCGGCCTCGCGCTGCTGTTCATCAGCCACGATCTGGCGATCGTCGAGCACATGACGCATCGTGTCGCCGTCATGTATCTCGGCAAGATTGTCGAGATGGCGCCGAGGCAGCAAATCTTCACTGCGCCGAAGCATCCCTACACCAGGGCACTGCTCTCAGCGGTGCCGGTGCCGGAGCCCGGGGCCGCCCGCAACCCGATGATCCTGAAGGGCGACGTGCCGAGCCCGATCAATCCACCCAGCGGATGCCGTTTCCACACAAGGTGTCCATTCGTGTTCGATCGCTGTCGGACGGAAGAGCCGGAGCTTCGGTCGACCGGAAGCGGTCAGTGGGCGGCGTGTCATCTCGAAGCGCTGCCCGAAAAGCCGGGGCCCGCTCGGTGATTCACGTCAGTCGCCGCCGTATCGGGGAGCGACAAGATGCAGGGCCTTGATCGCCTAGACTGATGCGGATCACGGCCAACCGCCGGTCACTGCGAAAAAAGAGTCCTGCCCGTTAAAATTAAGGAAGCGCCCATCGAACGGCTGCTGCTGGCGCAAAGCGGTCATTGGATAAATTGGAGATGTCGGCAAAGTGACGCCATGTGGAGCCACCGCTACTGTCGAGGTGCTAGGATCGGCGCTGCGCAGCGAGCAAATCAATGCCCAAGACTGGTCAGGCGCTCCCTAGCGCTTCGCATGCCGAGCGGTACGGCTCGCCTCGTGGACTGAGGCCTCGATCGGACTTGATGGCAAAAGGTCGGCTCCTATGCCGCGCGGCGGCGCGGCTTTGCCTTGGTAGACTTCTGGGCGGCTAGTCTCTCGGCGGCAGAGCGCGCGCCGGGACCTGGATGAGTATGAACCTCCTTGGGCAGAAGCGGCTCACGGCATTCGGAGCAAATCATCACGGGATCAAACATCTTGCCGCAATTGCGATGTTCATGCAGCAGGGGCCGTCCGCGTTCGTCGACCATGTGGGTATCGCCCCAATGCACCAACGCCATCATGACCGGATACAGGTCCAGGCCTTTTTGGGTCAGGATGTACTCATGCCGTTTGGGCGATTCC
Organism: Bradyrhizobium sp. AZCC 2289; assembly: GCF_036924615.1. NCBI lineage: Bacteria > Pseudomonadati > Pseudomonadota > Alphaproteobacteria > Hyphomicrobiales > Nitrobacteraceae > Bradyrhizobium > Bradyrhizobium sp. AZCC 2289. The sequence continues at coordinate 5,586,314 of NZ_JAZHRY010000001.1, forward strand.
TGATATGGAATGCGACGCAGTACGCCCTGCCGGACCAGCTTCTTAAGCCGTTCGGCGAGCAGATGGCGCGTGATCCCGAGCGCCGTTTGAAATCCCTCGAACCGTCGCGTGCGCAGAAAGCACTCGCGCAAGATCAAGAGGGTCCAGCGATCGCCGATCACACCGATGGTGCGGGCCAGCGAACATGGCTCTTCCTCCAGGGCATCCCACTTCATTCCTGCTCTCTCCAGTCGGCACGGCCCGTCGAATCGGATGAGGGAACCTCGAACCGTCACGCCATTCTAAATAGGTACTCAAGGTGAAACAATCACCCGAATAGCCCTTGTCGGTCCTATAGAATACCGCGAATGGGTTTCACTTGACAGTTCTTTTTTAGAACTATAGTTACGAGCCTATAGGTCCGACGTACGGCTGCTGGTCATTCCATCAGCCCCTTGAAACAACAACATGCGCTCCAGAGGAGAAGCCGGTGGTCAGTCCCCTGAAAGTGGAATTTCAGTTCGATTTCGGCAGCCCCAACGCCTACCTGGCGGAGATGGCGCTTCCGGCGATCGAATGGCGCACTGGCGTGAAGTTCGAATATGTTCCGGTTCTGCTCGGCGGAATCTACAAGGCGACCAACAATATGTCGCCGGCCGAGTCGCTTCGTGGAATAAAGAACAAGCCCGAGTATCAGGCGCTGGAAACCCAACGCTTTATTCGTCGCCACAACATCACAAAATTTCGTTCAAATCCGTTTTTCCCGGTTAACACGTTGATGCTGATGCGGGGCGCGGTCGCGGCCCAGTTCGAAGGTATGTTCGAGCCATATTTCCGCGCCGCCTACCATCATATGTGGGAGGAACCGAAGAAGATGGACGACCTCGAGGTCTTCCGTAGCGCGTTCATCTCCTCCGGCATCGATATTGAAAAGCTGATGGCGCGCGCGCAGCAGGACGACGTCAAAAAACGGCTGATTGATCTGACGACCGATGCGGTCAATCGCGGCGCATTTGGTTCGCCCACCTTCTTCGTCGGCAACGAAATGTTCTTCGGCAAGGACCAGCTCCGCGACGTCGAGGAATCGATTGTCGAGCAGACCAGCCAGGTCATTTTCAGGACGGCCTGACATCGCGACCCGCGGGCCGATATCCGCGTAATGATGTTTTCTCGCGGATTTGGGCCGACGTTTTCGGGATCGAGCGGCGGCGATATCACTCACCGGCGCAGCATCAACAAAACCGGAGAGTTCTTCTCCGCGCTCTTCAGCTCCGCAACGCTGAAGGCGGGCATGTCCTGACTAGCGGCTTTCAATTCGTCGACTAGCTCTTCGGACCTGGCGGCCTCACGTCGACAGACACAAACCGTGCAGCCGCTCTTGGCGCAACGTCGCGCAACGGCCGCAGCGATAGCATTGCCTGCGCTGACAAGCACCGCTCCGCCGCAACTGACGCACGATCCTTAAGTACCTATTTGATACCTATTAGATATTGCCGGTTATGGCCCGCCGCGAACCGCCTTAATGCAGAAAACGAAGCAGCGCGGTTAGGTCATGATTTCTGACCCAAATGCAAAATGTAATTGACGAGTTCTAAAAAAGAACGTACTTCGAATCCAGCGTCGCGCAAAAAAGTGGGGCGTTGTCGGGAGGTCAGCCGTGGCACTATCGGAAGCACTCGATCTCAGCGAAATCAGCGCCGGGCTTCCAGGGCGCATACATCGGGTCATTGACCGGCACGTTGCCGCATCTCCCCGCCACACAGCGCTGATCGAAGATGGCGCCTCCTGGAGCTATCGGGAACTGGATCGCACGGTCGCGGACATTGCTGCTGGTCTCAAATCACTCGGTGTCAGGGCGGGCGATCGTATGGTCGTCGTCAGCGAAAACTGCATCGCGCTTGCCGCCTTGCTGCTGGCGGCGAGCCGGATCGACGCGTGGGCGATCGTCGCCAATCCGAGATTGTCCCCGCGCGAACTTGACCAGATCCGCGATCACAGCGGCGCGCGGCGGATGTTTTTCACCCCGGAAATTTCGAAGGAAGCGGCGGCTCATGCGCAGCGCGGTCGCGCGGAGGTCCGGGAACTGGGGCCTTTAAAGGCGATCGGTGTCGGCCCATTGAACGAAGATACTGTCGCTGAACCGGTCGAGAAAGACCCGGCAAAACAGGTCGCGGCACTGATCTACACGTCAGGAACAACGGGTACGCCGAAGGGCGTGATGCTCACCCACGAAAACCTGCTCATCAGCGCCAAGACCACAGCGCGTTTTCGCCGAATGAGTGCTGGCGACAAGGTATATGTCGTGCTGCCGATCTCGCACATTGTCGGCATTTCATTGCTCATCATGACCCTGATGGTCGGCGGCACCGTCCGTCTGGTCAGCAAGTACGATCCGGCTGCGCTCGCCAAGGCGATCGCCGGGGAGGGAATCACCATTCTCAACGGTGTGCCTGCGACCTATCAGCGCCTGCTGGAATACAAGGCGGTGGCAGGTCTAAAGCAGCTGGATCGCGGATCGTTGCGGCTGATCGCGGTGGCCGGTGCTCCGCTCGATCTCGATTTGAAGTCGCGCGTCGAACACGAGTTCGGTTTGCCGCTGTCAAACGGTTACGGCATCACCGAATGCTCGCCCGGAATATCGGGCGTGCGTTTCGATGCGCCACGCGACGATCAGGCGGTTGGGACGCTGCTGCCGGGCGTCGAGGCCCGGATCAGGACGGTCGATGGCATACCGGTGGCAAGAGGCGAAATCGGCGAACTGCACGTCCGCGGGCCGAACGTGATGCGCGGCTACTACCGCGCGCCTGATCTGACCGCGAAGGCGATCGATAGCGAGGGCTGGTTCAATACCGGCGATCTCGCGCGCTTCGAGGGCGATTGCCTCTATATCGTCGGGCGCACCAAGGAAATGATCATCCGCTCGGGCTTCAACGTCTATCCGGCGGAGGTCGAAGCCGTCCTCAGTTCGCATGAAGCGGTGGTTCAGTGCGCCGTGGTCGGTCGCGCCGTCGAAGGCAACGAAGAGGTCGTTGCCTTCGTGCAGCTGATGCCGGGCTCACTTGTGAAGCCGGCTGATCTGATGGCTTACATCAATCCGCAACTCACTTCGTACAAGCGGCCGTCGGAGATCGTCGTGCTCGATGCCTTGCCGGCGACCTCGACCGGCAAGATCCTCAAGCACAAGCTCGCGGCATCATTGCGTGGCGCGTAGTCCAGATATCGGAAATCAGAGAGTTGACCTAACCGGGAGAATACCCTTGCAGAAGAGAAACGCAACCGTGGCCGTGATCGGTGCCGGGGACTACATCGGCGGCGAGATTGCAAAGAAATTCGCATCGCAGGGCTTCACGATCTTTGCCGGCCGTCGCGATGGGGCCAAGCTGGAACCACTCGTGAAGGATATCCGCGAAGCGGGTGGCGAAATCCACGCCCGCTCGCTGGATGCACGCAAGGAAGACGAGATCATCTCGTTCCTCGGCGATGCCGACAAGCACGCCCCACTTGAGGTGTGCATTTTCAACATCGGCGCCAACGTCAACTTCCCGATCGTCGAGACCACGGAGCGGGTGTTTCGAAAAGTCTGGGAAATGGCCTGCTATTCCGGCTTTCTCGCTGGCCGCGAAGCGGCGCGCCTGATGCTGCCCCGAGGCAAGGGCAATATCTTCTTCACCGGTGCGACCGCAAGCCTGCGCGGCGGCAGCGGCTATGCGGCCTTCGCCAGCGCGAAGTTTGGTTTGCGGGCCGTTGCCCAGGCGACGGCGCGCGAGTTGGGTCCGAAAAACATCCACGTCGCCCATCTCATCATCGACTCGGGCGTCGACACAGAATGGGTGCGCCAGCGGCGGATCGAGGCGCTGGGGCCGGGCGCCCTCGATAACCCGGATCTCCTGATGCCGCCGTCGTCGGTTGCGGAGTCCTATTGGCTGCTCTACCAGCAGCCGCGCAGCGCCTGGACGTTCGAGTTGGAAATACGCCCGTTCGGCGAGAAGTGGTAACGGGAGCTGCTCGTGGAGCTGAACCTTTCCAGCGAGGACGCCGCGTTTCGCGACGAGGTGCGGGCCTTCATCGCGGCGAACTATCCGCCGGAAATGCGCGTTGCCAATCCGGAGACCGACCTGACCAAGGAGCAGATGCTGCTTTGGCACCGGATCCTCCACAAAAAAGGATGGATCGCGCCGCTTTGGCCGAAGGAATATGGCGGGCCGGGCTGGTCGATCACGCAACGTTTTGTCTTCGAACAGGAGACTTCGCGCGCCGGAACCCTGCCGCCATTGGCGTTCAGCGTCACCATGGTCGGCCCGGTGATTTACACGTTCGGGAGCGACGCGCAGAAGCAGAAATTTCTGCCGCGGATTCTCTCTGGTGAAGACTGGTGGTGCCAGGGCTATTCGGAGCCGGGCTCCGGCTCCGACCTCGCCACTGTCCGCACCAAGGCGGTGCGGGATGGCGATCACTACATCGTCAACGGCCACAAGACCTGGACGACACTGGCACAGCACGCCGACTGGATTTTCTGTCTGGTCCGCACTGATCCGGCGGCCAAGCCGCAATCCGGCATTTCGTTCCTCCTGATCGACATGAAGTCGCCGGGCGTCACCGTGCGTCCGATCATCACCATCGACGGATCGCACGAGGTCAACGACGTGTTTCTCGAGGACGTGCGCGTTCCGGTCGAGAATCTGATCGGTGAGGAAAACAGGGGTTGGACCTACGCAAAATTCCTGCTCGGAAATGAGCGTACCAGCATGGCCGGCATCGGCCGTTCGACGCGTTACCTCAACAAGCTGAAACAGATCGTGAAGGCCGAGATTCGAGACGGCGATCCCGCGCATCTCGAATTTATCAGGGATATCGCCCGCGTCGAGCTCGACGTGCTGGCTCTGGAGGCGACCGAGCTGCGCGTCGTGGCGCAGATGGCGCGCGGCATCGATCCGGGACCGGCGGCGTCGCTGTTCAAGATCCGCGGCACCGAGATCTTCCAGAACATCACCGAGCTGACCCACCGCGCGATCGGCAATTATGGCCTGGCGATCCGTGAGCATCCGGTCAGCGCCAATCATTTCCTTCCGGGGCCGGACTACGGCCATACCGCGTCGAAAAAAATACCTGAACTCGCGCAAGCTCAGCATCTACGGCGGGTCGAACGAGATTCAGCGCAACATCATCGCAAAAGCGGTGCTCGGCCTCTAGGGATCGGCAAACAGGGGAATCGGATGGATATCCAGTTCACGGAAGAGCAGGAATTACTGCGATCCAGCGTCCAGCGCCTGTTGCGCGACCAGTATGATTTCGAGGCGCGCCGCAAGATCGTCGCGAGCGAAGAGGGTTTCGGCCGCAAACAATGGGAGGCGTTTGCCGCACTCGGCCTGTTCGCCGCGCTGTTCTCCGAGGACGTCGGCGGTCTCGGCGGCGGGCCGCTGTCGACCATGATCATCATGCAGGAGTTCGGGCGTCACCTCGTGGTCGAGCCGTTTGTCGAGACGGTGGTGCTCGCTGGCGGCCTGCTCGAGCACACGGGATCCGGGGAGCAGAAGCAGGGGTTTATCCCCGACATCATCGCCGGCATGAAGACTTGGGCGCTGGCCTGGACCGAGAAGGGCTCGCGCTTCGATCTCGCCAACGTCGCGACCGCGGCGCGGCGCGAGGGCAAGGACTACGTCCTAACCGGCGAAAAGACTGCGGTGATCGCCGCGCCCTGGGCGGACTATTTGATCGTCTCCGCCCGGACCTCCGGCCATCGCGACGATCGCAGCGGCGTCAGCCTGTTCGTGGTCGATCGCCGTGCCGCGAATCTCGACCTGCAGAGCTTCAAGACCATCGACGGCCGCCGTGCTGCCGAAATCAGCCTGCGCGACGTCAGGGGGCAGTTGCTCGGCAAGAAGGGCGAGGGCGTGGGCGCGCTGGAAGCCTGCCGTGACCGCGCCGTCGGCGCGCTCTGTGCGGAAGCGGTCGGTGCGATGGCCGAGCTGAACTCCGCGACGCTGGAATACTCAAAGACCAGAAAACAATTCGGCTCGACAATCGGCTCGTTCCAGGTGCTGCAGCACCGGTTGGTCGACATGTTCATCGCGCATCAGGAAGCGCTCTCGCTGATGCAGCACCTCAGCCTCAGCCTCGGTGCGAATGAGGCCGGCCTCTCCCGGCTCGCGTCCGGTGCCAAGTCGAAGATCGGCTATGCCGGCAGGTTCATCGCCGACCAGGCGGTGCAGCTCCACGGCGGCATGGGCATGACCGACGAATTGAACGTCGGCCATTACTTCAAACGGATTTCCTCCATCAACATCCAGTTCGGCGATCCCGCGTTTCATTTGCTGCGGTTTGCGCAGCTCGACGCGGCCGCTTAAGGCAGAGAGGCAAACATGACAACCGAAGCAGTGATCGTTTCCACCGCCCGCACCGGCGTCGGCAAGGCATATCGCGGCGCGCTCAACAACACCGACGGCCCGACCCTGGCCGGCCATGTGATGGCCGAAGCGGTGAAGCGCGCCGGGATTGCGCCCGGCGAAGTCGAGGACGTGGTGATGGGCTGCGCCATGCAGCAGGGCACCATGGTGATGAACGTCGCCCGCAAAGGCGCGATCCGCGCCGGCCTTCCGGTCACGGTCGCCGGCACCACCATCGACCGCCAGTGCGCGTCCGGACTGCAGGCGATCGCGGTCGCGGCGCGCTCGGTGATGCTCGACGGCGTCGAGATCGCGATCGGCGGCGGCATCGAGTCGATCAGCCTGGTGCAGAACGAGCACATGAACCGGTTTCACGCCGTCGACGACGAGCTGATGGCGATGAAGCCCGAGATCTACATGTCGATGCTGGAGACCGCCGAAGTCGTCGCCGAGCGCTACGGAATCGGCCGCAACCGGCAGGATGAGTACAGCCTCGAATGCCAGCGCCGGGTCGGCGCCGCGCTGCAGGGCGGCCGCTTCAACGATGAGATCGTTCCGATCACGACCAAAATGGCCGTCGTCAACAAGGACACCAGGGAAGTTACCTATCAGCAGGTGACGCTGGCAAAGGACGAGGGACCGCGCCCCGACACGACAGCCGATGGTCTTTCGAAGATCAAGCCGGTGTTCGAGGGCAAGACCATCAGCGCCGGCAATGCCAGCCAGCTTTCCGACGGCGCCTCGGCTTGCGTGATCATGAGCGACAAGATCGCCTCGCAGAAGGGCCTGAAGCCGCTTGGCATCTTCCGCGGCTTCGTCGCCGCCGGCGTCGAGCCGGACGAGATGGGCGTCGGCCCGGTCGCCGCGATCCCGCGGCTCCTGAAGCGGCACGGCCTGAAGATCGACGACATCGACCTCTGGGAGCTCAACGAGGCCTATGCGGTGCAGGTGATCTATTGCCGCGACAAGCTTGGCATCGATCCTGACAAGCTCAACGTCAATGGCGGCTCGATCGCGATCGGCCATCCCTATGGCATGACCGGCGCGCGGTTGACCGGCCACCTCCTGATCGAGGGCCGGCGACGCAAGGCGAAATACGGCGTGGTGACCATGTGCATTGGTGGCGGCATGGGCGCGGCGGGTTTGTTTGAAATCGTCCACTGATCGGAAAACGGAGAGCTCACACGTGAAGACAGCAATCACTGAACTGTTCGGGATCCAGCATCCGATCATCCAGGGCGGCATGCATTATGTCGGCTTTGCCGAACTCGCGGCCGCAGTGTCGAATGCCGGCGGCCTTGGCATCATCACCGGCCTGACCCAGAAGACGCCGGAGCTGCTGGCCAAGGAAATCGCGCGCTGCCGCGACATGACCGACAAGCCGTTCGGCGTGAACCTGACCTTCCTGCCGAGCTTCACTGCGCCGCCCTATCCGGAATATATCGCCGCGATCAAGGAAGGTGGCGTCAAGGCGGTGGAAACCGCGGGCCGCAGCCCAGAGCAGTACATGCCGGCGTTGAAGGCCGCCGGCATCAAAGTGATCCACAAATGCACCTCGGTTCGGCATTCGCTGAAAGCCGAGAAGATCGGCTGCGACGCCGTCAGTGTCGACGGCTTCGAGTGCGGCGGCCATCCCGGCGAGGACGATATCCCGAACATGATCCTGCTGCCGCGCGCAGCAGATGAACTGAAGATTCCGTTCGTCGCCTCGGGCGGCATGGCGGATGCGCGCAGCCTGGTCGCGGCGCTGTCGATGGGCGCCGCCGGCATGAACATGGGCACACGCTTTATTGCAACCAAGGAAGCGCCGGTCCACCCCAACGTGAAAAAGGCGCTGGTCGAGGCCTCCGAGCTCGACACGGTGCTGGTGATGCGCGCGCTGCGCAATACCGAGCGCGTGCTCAAGAACACGGGCGTCGATCACCTCCTCGAGATCGAGCGCGAAAAGGGCGCGAGTCTCAAGATCCATGACATCCACGAGCAGGTCGCGGGCGTCTATCCCAAGGTGATGATCGACGGCGAGATGGATGCCGGCGCCTGGAGCTGCGGCATGGTGGTCGGGCTGATCCACGACATCCCGACGGTCAGGGAACTGATCGATCGCATCATGGCGGACGCTGAGCGGCTGATCCGCGAACGCCTGGTCGGCTTTCTCGACGGCGTTGAACAGTCGAAGGCAATGAAAGTCGCATGAAGTGAGCAGTGTGCTCGAGTTTTCGAAACTGACAGCCTGAGAAGCAAAGCGCACGGCTCGAACCGACGTAACGGGAGAGAGGCATGAGTATCAAATTCGGCATCGCAGCCGCGTGCGTGGCTGCATCGCTGCTTGCATCGCCCGCTCTGGCTGCCGATGAACCTGGCGTGACCAAGACGGAAATCAAGATCGGCGGGATATTCCCTTTCAGTGGTCCTGCGTCCTCGATCGGCCTGGTTGGCAAGGGCGTGTTGGCCTATGTGCAGTCGATCAACGATCGTGGCGGCATAAACGGCCGCAAGATAAATTACGTCGCGATGGACGATGCCTACAGTCCGCCGAAAGCGGTAGAGCACGCCCGCAAGCTGGTCGAAAGTGACGAGGTATCATTCATCTTCGGCCAACTCGGCACTCCCGGCAATTCGGCGACGGCGAAGTATCTCAAGGGCAAGGGCGTTCCCTCGATCGCGATCGTCAGTGGCTCCAGCAAATTCACCGACATAGGCGAATATCCGCTGACGACGACCGGTCTGGTCAGCTACCAGACTGAGGGAAGAATTTACGCCAAGTTCCTCGACAAGGCATTGCCCGGAGCAAAATACGCGATTCTCTTCCAGAACGACGACCTCGGTAAGGACTACGTCAGCGCCTTCAAATCGTTCTTGAAGGGAGAGTTCGAAAAGCGGGTTGTCACCGCAGCATATGAGGTGACCGAACCGACCATAGATTCCCAGGTCGTCAATCTCAAGAGCTCGGGCGCCGAGGCGCTGTTCATTGCCGGCACGCCGAAATTTGCCGCGCAGGCAATCCGCAAGGCGGCCGAGATCGGCTGGAAGGCCAAGATAATCATCAACTTTCCATCGGGGTCGATCGGCGGCACGTTGAAACCTGCCGGACTGGAGAATTCCGTCGGCGTCATCGTCGGTACCATCAACAAGGACCCGACCGATTCAAGGTGGAACGACGATGAAGGCGTGCAGGGTTACAAGGCGTTCTTTGGCAAGTACCTGCCGGGGGCGGACTTTGAGAACACCAGCTATCTCACCGGCTATATGCAGGGCATGATTCTCGAGCGGATACTCAAGCAGTGCGGGGATGATCTTTCGCGAAAAAATATCCTGAAACAGGCAAAGTCGCTGAGTCATGTGGTGCTTCCGACAGCGTTTCCAGGAATCGAGGTGAATACCGGCGAATCCAGCAACATGATCTGGAGCCAGATGCAGCTACAGCGGTGGAGTGGCAGCGGCTGGGAGCCGTTCGGCGGGATTTTGGACGCAAGTTCCGAATGACGCATCAAGGGGATGGCGCCATGGAATAAAGGACGAAACCGCTTCTCGCGAATGCCATGAATGGAGAACTAGCATGACAAAAGTCGGCTTTCATCAATATCCGCCGATGGATCAGGTGATTTTCGGCAAGCCAGCGGGCCAGGCTTTGCGCGAGGAGGCCGAACGGCGCGATGCCAAGCGCGTCTTCCTCATTGTCAGCAGAACGCTGAACACGCAGACCGATGAGATCGAAAAGATCCGCAAGGCGCTGGGTAGCAGATATGCCGGCACCTTCGACGGCGTCCCGCAACATACGACGCGAGCGTCGGCGGTGGAGGCAACCGCGCACGCCGCAGAAACGAAAGCGGATTTGATCGTCGCCGTGGGGGGCGGATCCGTCGTCGATGCGGCCAAGATCGTCTTGATGTGCCTTGAACACAATATCACCGATGAATCCGGCCTCGATGGATTCGAACTGGTCTCGACGCCCGATGGTCCGCGGCCAGGTCCATTTCGCGCTCCGAAGGTGAGGATGATCGCGATCCCCAGCACACTCTCGGGTGGAGAGTATAACTCTGGAACTCTCGTTACGGACTCGCGCAGGAAGTTGAAGCAAATATTCAGCCATCCATTGATGATGCCGCTGTCGATCATCCTGGATCCGGAAATTACGAGGCACACCCCGGCGACTTTGTGGCTCGGATCAGGCACGCGCGCGATGGACCACGGGATCGAAGCGGTTTGCTCTCCGAGGGGCAATCCGTTGGTGGAAAGTGTGTGCCTGCGAGGTTTGCGGTACCTGTACGACGGCCTATTGGCCACCAAAGAAAAGCCGGACGATTTGGAAGCGCGACAGTTTTGCCAGCTCGGCTCCTGGATGTCCGCCTTCGGACTACAATGCCGCGTTCCGATGGGGGCCAGTCACGCGATCGGACACGTGCTGGGCGGCACCTGCGATGTTCCGCATTATCTGTGTACGGCGGTGATGATGCCGAGCGTGCTGAAATACAATCAGCCCGTGACGGATGAGGCCCAAAGGAAAATTGCCGAAGCGTGGCGCGCGCCGGACGCCAAGGCCAGCGACGTTTTCTCCCAGTTCATCGGTCGATTGGGGTTACCCGGCCATCTTTCGGAGGTTGGTGTGACCAAGGAGAAGTTTGAACTGATCGGTCGCAATGCGATGCTTTCGATCTTCACCAGGGCGAACCCACGGGTCATCAAGGGTCCGGAGGATATCGTCGAGATTCTTCAACTTGCCGCATAGCGGCCGTTGCGATCCAAGGGGCCAGACACGCAAACCCCTGGGCAATCAACGAACAGCATAGATCGTCAGACAGGAGCACGCGCCGCATGACCCGTCACGAATCTCCATTTGTGCCTGCAGAAGGCCTCCGATTCGCGCCGCGAGAGGTCGGGATCGAGAAGCGCCCTGACGGAACGCTCGTGCTGCGGTCCCCGATCAGGTTCGAAAGCCCGCAATGGTCGATCCTGGATTTTATCCCGGAGTGGGCGGAGAAGGCGCCGCAGCGCGTATTTCTAGCCCAGCGCGGCCGCGACGGCGAGTGGCAAAGGATTTCCTATGCCGAACTCTGGCAAAGAGTGCAGTCGGTTGGGCAGGCCATGATCGATCTGGGCGCCAGGCGCGGTGACAGACTTGCCATTCTCTCCGGCAATTCGATCGAGCAGGCAATCGTCATGTTCGCGGCGATGACGGTCGGGGTCGTCGCAGCCCCGATATCTCCGAACTATTCGCTCATGCCGGGCGGCCTGGCTCGCTTGCAGGATATCGCAACGCTGCTTCGGCCCTCGTTCGTTTTCGTGCAGGATAGCGAGACCTATTCGGGCGCACGCAAGATTCCGGAGTTTGCGTCGGCGACATGGATTGCGGCGGATCAGAAGGCTGGATCCGTGTCGGTTCAATCGCTCTACCTGACGCGTCCCGGCGCGGAGTTCGAGCAGGCCTTTCGTTCGATCGACAAGGAAGCCGCCGCCAAAATCCTGTTCACCTCGGGTTCGACCGGGCTTCCCAAAGGTGTGATCAACACCCACAAGATGATGGCAAGTTCGCTGCAGATGGGAGCGTTGCTGGTATCGCCTCGTGAAGCGCCAGTGCAGGTCGAATGGCTTCCATGGCATCACACCATGGGAAGCAATGTCATCCTGCACGGCATTCTGAAGCATGGCGGCACGCTCTACATCGATGAGGGGCGCCCGGTCCCGCAATTGTTTCACAAGACGATTGCCAATTTGAAAGAAATATCGCCGACAGCAATGTTCAATGTGCCGGCGGGATACACGCTATTGTGCGAGGCGTTGGAGACCGACCAGGATCTGCGAACCAATTTTTTCCGGCAGCTCGACCGCATGAGTTACGCGGGCGCTGCGATATCACGGACCACGCTGGACAAGCTCTATCACCTGGCGAAGGCGTCGACGGCCAGGCCTATTCCGGTGATGTCAGGCTACGGTACCACCGAAACGTCGCCCACGATCGCCACCACGCACTGGGCGACCGACGCGCCGGGTGAGTTGGGACTTCCGGCTCCTGGGATAGAGTTAAAGCTCATCCCTGCCGGCGATACTTATGAGGCCCGCGTGCGCGGCCCCAATGTGACGCCAGGCTATCTTGGCCGCCCGGATTTGACGTCGGCGGCTTTTGACGATGAAGGTTTCTACCGGGTCGGCGACACCGTGTCGTTCATCGATCCTGCCGACCCGAGCCGTGGTCTGCGCTTCACCGGCCGGGTTTCCGAAAACTTCAAGCTCGCCAACGGGACATGGGTGGCTGTCGGCAATCTGCGAGCCGCGGCACTGGCGGCCACTCACGGTGTTTTGCAGGACGTCGTCATTGCCGGCGAAAATCGCCAATCGTGCGCAGTGCTGGGCTGGTTGAACCCGGTCATGGCCAGAAAGCACGCCACGAACGCCGACGGCAATCTCAATTGTGATCCGGGCGTGATCGCATTTCTCCAACAATGCCTCCGGCTCTACAATACCGGTGTCGGAAGCAGCGAGCGCATCTCCGCCTTCACGCTCCTTGAGGAGCCGCCCTCGCTGGCGGCTGGCGAGATCACGGACAAGGCGTACATCAATCAACGCGCCGTCCTGATCAATCGGGCGACGCAGATGGAACTGATCTATTCGTCCGAACCTTGCGGCCAAGTGATCGTCGTTTAGGAGATTGCGTGAGGCTTTTGCGGTCTATGAACGATCGGTGACGTCCACGCCGGAGATCGCGATTTCGATGGAATCAAAAAAAGGAGTGGCTGAGATGGCAGAAGGTCGGACCGAGATCGACACCGGAACCAGCGAGCTGTTGTGCGAAATCCGCGACCGCGTCGCGGTTATCACGCTCAATCGCCCGGAGGCGCGCAACGCGCTCTCCGATCGTCTGACTCCGGCCTTGCGACGGATGGTCAAGCAATGCGGCGATGATCCTGGCGTCGGGGCGTTGCTGATCACGGGTACGGGCAGCGCCTTTTGTGCCGGCGGCGATGTCAAGGGCATGGGTGCCAGTTCCAACAAGGCCGAAATACCGTTCGAAGAACGCGTTGCCGATCTGCGGACCAAGCAACGCACCTTGACCGGTGCGCTGGTGGCGGTGAGAAAGCCGACGATTGCAGCGCTTCCGGGTCCCGCGGCAGGCGCCGGACTGGCCCTCGCGCTTGCTTGCGATATCCGCATCGCCAGCGAATCCGCGATCATGTCCACGGGATACGCCCGCATCGGGCTGACGGGGGACTACGGTATCGCATGGTTGCTGACCCGGCTTGTCGGAACGTCGCGGGCGCGGGAACTGATGTTCCTGTCCGAACGGATCGACGCCCGCCGTTGCGAGACGCTAGGCCTCGTCAACCGTGTGGTGCCCGACGCCGAGATGCGCGAGGCCTCATTTGCGCTCGCAAGGTCGCTGGCCGAGGGACCGTCGATCGCGCTGGCCTACATCAAGGACAACCTTGACCATGCCTTGAAATCGGATTTTCTGGATTCAATGGATCAGGAAGCGGAAAACATGGTCCGGTCGTCGCGGACGACCGATCACAAGGAGGCGGTGCGCGCCTTCGTCGACAAGCGAAAACCCGCATTCGCGGGGCGTTAGGGCCGCCGCCTGCCGCCCAAATTGCAGTTGCGTGGTATGATGATTGTCATCTAATATAGTGCGATCGCAACCGATCGTCTGGTGCGCCTATGCTGTCTAGAACCCCGTTCCGGCGATCGAAGTTCTGGCGAGGCGTCGATGCCTGACAAGCCGATTGTCATTGTTACGGGTGTCGGCCCTGGCACCGGGTCCGCGATCGTCCGGCGTTTCGCGGCGGAAGGATTTCGTGTCATTGCCCTGGCGCGCTCGCCAGATCCCATCCGCGCGCTGGAACAGGAGCTTCCGGATACCCACGCGATGATCAGCGACGTTTCCAGCGAAAGACAGGTCGCTGACGCTGTTGCAGACGTCCGCAATCGATACAACTCTCCGAAACTGCTCATACACAATGCTGTGGGAGGAGGGTGGGGACCGTTTCTCGAAATCGAGCCGCAAATGCTCAGACTGTCTCCGAATTTTCGATGGAGCCGGCAATGCGTTACGTGAAGGGCCACGGGCTGCAGACCCGGAGCCGGATTGTCGAGGAGGCCTCGTATGGTCTGCGTCAAGGCGGCGCCGACGGCATGAGCGTGGCCGACTTGATGAAGCTCGCGGGTCTCACGCACGGTGGCTTCTACGCTCATTTCGAATCGCGCGAAGCTCTGGTGGTCGAGGCGTTCGCCTTGGCCATGGATCGAAAGGTCTCCCAATGGCTGAAGCTTATGAAGGGAATGCCGGTCGAGGAACGGTTCGACGTTATCGTTGAAGAATATCTGAGCCCTGGTCATCGTGATGATCGGGCACACGGCTGCGTGCTGCCGGCCCTCGGTGCTGACGTCGCCCGTTCAGGCAAGAAGGCGCGCCACATATTTGCAAGGAAGCTCGACGAAATGATCGACGTGGTCACCATGTTGTTTCCGGATAAATCGCCGAAGGAGGCACGCCAGATCGCTGCCGGCGCGCTTGCAACCATGATGGGATCGATCGCGCTCGCGCGTGCGGTCGGCGACAAGGAGCTGTCCGACGAGATTCTTGAAGCCGGACGGCACGCCCTAAGCGGTCAATCGGCGGGGCGAAGAGCGAGGATAGCATCGAGTGCTCGGCGACCAGACAAAAGCTGCAAGGAGAAGAGCGATCATGACTGAACATGTAAGAACCGAACTGTCCGCTGGCATCATGACATTGACGCTGGCCCGCGCCGACAAAAAGAACGCTCTGAGCAACGCTATGTATAGCGCCATGTCGGATGGGTTGGAGCGCGCGGAGAAGGATCCGGCTGTCCGCGTGGTTCTATTCCAGGGAGACGGTGACAGTTTTACGGCCGGAAATGACCTTGCCGATTTCAGTGCCCAAGCCAATGGCAAGGACACCGGTGAGCCCCAGGCGCATCGGTTCATTAGCAATCTCGGTAAGGCCACCCGTCCGCTCGTTGCCGCCGTACAAGGCAACGCGGTCGGCGTCGGCACCACGATGCTGCTGCATTGCGACCTGGTTTTCCTTGCCGACACCGCAAAGCTGATGACGCCGTTCGTGAATCTGGCGCTGGTTCCGGAGGCCGCCTCGAGCTGGTTGCTGCCGGCGCGGATCGGGCACGTTCGTGCCTACGCGATGTTTGCGTTGGGCGAACCGCTCGATGCCGCCACCGCCTTGGCCTGCGGCCTGGCCAACGCCGTCGTGCCGGCCGCAGATTTGCGCGCCAGGGCTCGGGCGGCGGCCGAGGCCCTGACCAAACGACCGGCCGGTTCACTGAACCACACCAAGGCGTTGATGCGCGACATGGACAAGATCGCCGCTCAAATCAGCCGGGAAGGCGCGTTGTTTCGCGAGCGCCTGCAGACCGGCGAAGCCCGCGAAGCGTTCGCGGCATTTGCCGAGCGCCGCAAGCCTGATTTTTCGAAGGTCGCGGGATAATTGCGATCGTTCGCCGAGCTGGAAAATGCGCTTGCCGATCAGGCATTGGTCAGCGACGTCAACGCCCTGCTGACCTCGGTCTCGACGAGATGCTTGCGATAATCAGCCGACGCGTAGCCATCCGACAGGCACTCGGCCTGTTCACTGGCGAGCAAGGCGGCGTTTGCGATGGTTTCGGTCGATAGTGGCTTGCCGACCAGATGCGCGCTCGCGGAATCCGCCGCAAAAGCCCGGCCGGTCGCGCCGGTGATGGCAATCGTGGCTTCCGAAACGATGCCGTCTTGCTGGCGCAGTGCCACGGCAACTCCGACCACGGCATAGCCACTCGCCGGGTGGCGGATCTTGCGATATCGGAACTGCGCACCGGCGTTAGGGTAGGGGATGTGGATGGCCACAAGCACTTCTTCCGGCTCGAGCGCAGTGGTCATGATGTCGACGAAGAAGTCCCTTGCCGCGACCTGCCTGTTGCCGATCGGGCCTGCGAGCTCCAGTTCTCCCTTCAGTGCGACGACCACCGCCGGCCAGTCGGCCGCGGGGTCGGCGTTTGCCAGTGAGCCGCCGATCGTACCGCGATTGCGCACCTGCGGGTCGGCAATCAGGTCGGCGGCTTGATGGAAGATCGGCAGCACCGTTCGCAGGGGTTCGGACGCCAGCAGTTCGGCATGCGTTGTCAGGGCGCCGATCCTGATGCGGTCGGCGATCTGGATTCCCTTCAATTCGCCGATGCCTCCGATGTCGATCAAAAGCGCAGGCGATGCCAGCCGCAATTTCAACGTCGGGATCAGCGTATGTCCGCCGGCAACGAGCTTGCTGCCGTCGGGATCCTTCTGCAGCAGCCCGATCGCGTGGGCGAGCGAGGTTGCGCGAACATAATCGAATGATGAGGGGATCATCGGCCTGCTCCGGCGCGTGCGTTCTGAATCGCCGACCAGACGCGCGGTGGCGTCATCGGCATGTCGAGATGTTTTATCCCGAATGGCGAAAGCGCGTCGAGCACGGCGTGCACCATACATGGCGGCGCCGCGATCGAGCCGCTTTCGCCAATACCCTTTACGCCGATCGGGTTGGTGGGGGAGGGCGTCTGCTGAAACAGCGTTCGTATGCTGGGGACATGTTCGGCGCGCGGCACCGCATAGTCGAGCAGCGAGCCGGTCATCAATTGCCCGGTATCGGGGTCGTAGCTGACTTCTTCATAGAGCGCCTGCGCGATACCCTGCACGACGCCGCCATGAATCTGTCCAGCGGCAAGCAGGGGATTGATAATCGTGCCGGCGTCGTCAACGGCGACATAATCGAGAATATCGACGATCCCCGTCTCCGGATCGACCTCGACATAGGCCATGTGGATTCCCGAAGGCGCGCCCATGCCCTTGGGATCGTAAAACACCGTCTCGTCGAGGCCAGGCTCCATTCCGTCCGGCAGCTGGTGGCCGACATAGGCCATCCGGGCCACTGCGCCGAACGTCAACGGTGCGATGTCGGTCCCGGCGACGCTGAACTGGCCCGCCCGATAGGAAACGTCCCCTTCGTCCACTTCCAGCATGCTTGCGGCAATCTTCTTTGCCTTTGCGACCACGCGGGTGGAGGAGACATGAACGCCCGATCCGCCCACCGCCATCGAGCGTGAGTTGAAGGTGCCGTGACCGGCCTGGACTTGCCGCGTGTCGCCCTGCACCACGTCGATGTGCTCGATCGGTAGCTGCAGGACGTCGGCGGCAATCTGCGCCAGCGAGGTGACGTGGCCGTGGCCCTGACTCATGGATCCGGAAAAAATCGTTACCCGGCCGCTCGAGTCCACGCTGACCCGCGCGCTTTCCCAGCCTCCGCGGTTGAATCCTATTAACGCCAGACGGCGTGACGGCGCCATGCCGCACATGTGGGTATAGGCTGCGACACCGATGCCGCGATAGCGGCCCTTGGCCCGCAATTGATCGCGTTCGCTGCTGCGTGCGGCAAAATTGAAGGCCTCCATTGCCTTTGCCAGGCAGCCTTCATAGTCGCCGCTATCGTAGATCACGGCGGGGCCGTTGTAGGGTTTGTACGGAAAATCACCGCGCTGAATGAAATTCCTTTGACGCACCTCGACCTGATCGATGTCGAGGTGACGCGCGACCGCGTCGATCGCCCGTTCGGCGATGTATCCCCCCTCGGGCCGGCCATAACCGCGATAGGCATCGACCGGCACGGTGTTGGTCACGATCACCCTGGAGCGCGCCTCATAGTGCTCGATCTTGTAACCGCCGGTGCCGAAATTGATCGTATTCACGGTCGGACCGCCGCTTGCCATGTTCGACAGGTAGGCGCCGACATTGCCGAGCGTCTCGACTTTCAGGCCGAGAATCTTGCCATCGTTGCGAAACGCGATTTCGATGGTCTCGGTGTGCGCCCGGCCATGGTTGGTGGACTGGTGGCTTTCGGAGCGGGATTCCCACCACTTGACCGGAACGCCCAGCCGGCGCGCCAGATACGGGCAGAGCAGTTCCTCCGGGTACAGATGCATCTTGGCGCCGAATCCGCCGCCGATATCGGGCGCCACAATCCGCAACTGGTGTTCGGGAATGCCAACCGTGTCCGCGATCCAGCGGCGATGCATGTGGGGCACCTGGCTCTGCAGGTAGATGGTCAGGCTTCCGTCGACGTTCGGTTCGGCCAGAATGGAGCGCGTCTCCATGCAGGTCGGGATCAGGCGGTTGTTGGCAACGCGAAGTGCAATGACCTGATCGGCTTCTCGCACGGCCTTGCCATAGTCGCCGCCGCCGATCCGGTAGATCGTGGTGATGTTGTTGGGCACGTTCTCGTGCAGTTGCGGCGCGCCGTCGCCGATCGCGGCTTCCTCGTCGATCACGGCAGGAAGTGTCTCATAGTCGACATCGATAAGCCCGATGGCATCGTGGGCCATCGCCTGGGTTTCGGCGATCACCAGCGCGACGCATTCGCCGACGAAACGAACCCGGTCGATGGCGACGACAGGTCTGTTCGGCACCTTTGTCCCCGGTATGATCCAGTTGGGAACGATCGCGCCGATCTTGCCCGCGAGGTCGGCCCCCGACAAAGCCAAACGGACGCCTGGCGCCGTCTGTGCCACCGAGAGATCGACTTGCCTGATGACGGCATGCGCGTGAGGCGATCGTAGGACCGCCATATGCAACATGCCCGCCGCCTTGATATCGTCGGTATAGCGTCCCTTGCCCGTGACGAACTTGAAATCCTCGCGCCGCCGCAGCGGCTGGCCGACATATTTGATCGCGGCTGCTTCAGTCATGGCGATGTGTCTCCGAGGCAAGGGATTCCACGGCGCGCACGATGTTGTTGTAGCCGGTACAGCGGCAGATGTTGCCGGCGAGGCCGTGACGGATTTCGCGTTCCGTCGGATTCGGGCTTTGCTTGAGCAACTGACGGACCGTCATGATCATCCCCGGCGTACAGAAGCCGCATTGCAGGGCGTGATGCTCATGGAATGCCGCCTGAACCGGATGCAATTCGCCATTGCCGGGCGCGAGTCCTTCGATCGTCGTGATCGAAGAACCGTCCGCCATCACGGCGAGAACCGTGCAGGATTTGACCGCTTGTCCATCGATATCGACGGTGCAGGCGCCGCACTGCGAGGTGTCGCAGCCGACATGGGTCCCTGTGAGGCCGAAATCGTCTCGTAGCAGATGAACCAGAAGCTTGCGTGCTTCCACCGAAGCGGTGTGACGCACGCCGTTGACGTCGATCGTCACGACGTGATGCTTTTTGTCGGTATCGATCATTCTTTCCTCCGAGGCGGGCAACGGTCCAGTCATGAGAAGCTGAGCTCGGCGATATCGATCGCGACGAAAACCGGATCTGGAATCGCGGTGCCGTCAGCTTTCCTGCGAAGCGCCCGCCGCCGCGTGGCCACCTTGATTCCGGAAAAATCCCTGTAGTCGTACAGGTAGTGCGCCGTCGGTGCGCCCCCGGCGACGGGTGCGCTGTAGTCCACCCGGCAAATCAAGCCCTCGCCATTGACGTGGAAAATCTGCTCGGGGCAGTGCGTTGCAACGTGATCCGGAAAAACAACCCGGAGCAGCCGGCGTTCTTGGCCGTTTTCGTCCCAAGGTTCCATTTCTTCGGCTTGAAATCCTGGTAGCGCGAAGATGAAGGGCGTATTCAGGTAATTCCACATCGCATAACCGCTGAAATAGGCGAGATTCAAGTCGTCCCAAGGCGTTTCAACGGTATGGCCGTCAAAGGCGGCGCGGGGATTCCTGCGATCCTTGACGGGCTTTCCGTCGAGCGCTTCGATCACGGTATGGTCGGGGGTGCATGAACTCCGCATGCCTTCGCTGATGAAGGGCCGGTAGCTAATCCATTGATGACCGGCGGCGGCCGTGACGTGGACGTTCTTGAGAACGTCGGGCCACCCTTTTCGCGCCCACAGGCCGCCGGTGATGGACATGTCGCCCTCGATGGTTTTCACTTTATTCCAACGCTCGATGCCTCCGTGGGCCTCGATGACGAGGTCGCGAAGCTCGCACATGTTCATTGTCCCTTTCCGTCGATATCGGTGGCTCCGCTATCGCCGGAGCCGGCCCGCGGAAGCGGAGATAGCGGTCGACAGCGAGTCACTCTAATGATAAGAGTGGTAAAGAGGCAAGCATTTTATGAAGTCAAAGAGTTTTGATGGGATGGCGTGCTCGATCGCCGGCGTCATGGACGCGATCGGCGACCGTTGGGCCGTACTGATTCTGCGCGACCTGTCGCTCGGGCTGAGCAGGTACGAGGACCTGCGCCGGTCAACGGGAGTAACCAACGCAACCTTGTCCGACCGGTTGAAGCACCTTGAGGACAGCGAATTGATCGAGCGGCGCCGGTACCAGACCAATCCCGAGCGATATGAATACGTTCTGACCGCGAAGGGTCGGGACACCATCCTCGTGATGCAGGCGCTGTTGCAGGTGGGAGACAAGTGGGCGGTTTCCGGAAACGTGGGGCCTCCACTCAAATTTGTGGATCGAAAAACCGGACACACGGTGAAGCTTGCAATGGTCGACAACGAGACCGGGCAACGCGTCGGAAAGCAGGATTTGCTGCCGCAGGCAGGTCCGGGAGCGGACGAACTGGTCCGCTGGCGTTTGACGCACTTTCGGAAATAGAGCCTCGAACCGCCCTGAGTCTGCAAACCGAAGCCCCGCTGATTTGAAATGACGGTTGTCATTTAACTTGATCCGGCCACGCAAACATGACTTGCAAAATGCAAGTCATGTTGTAATCTGACCGGAATGAACAGGCAGGGCGCGTATCGTCGCGCCGAACGATGGAGGTGCGTGGTGTCCGAGGATGTGCTGATTACGCGCGAGCAGCGCGGCAATATTTCCGTGTTGACCATGGTCTATCGGCCCTACAATTTGCTTGGGCCAAAGCTCATCAATGCCATCGTCGAGCAGGTCGAAGCGGCGCAGAAAGCCGGTAGCCGGGCAATCGTCCTTCGCAGCGGGCTTCGGCATTTCTCTGCCGGCGCCGATCTCGATATTTTCGACAGACGCGTGGAGCAGGGCAGTGGCGATACGGGCGGCGAAAACCGCCGCTTGAACGGCGTCGAGTTCCTCCGCTTCATGGAACTGCTACCGATCCCGTTGATCGCGAGTGTCCATGGCGTCTGCCTTGGCGGGGGGCTCGAACTGGCGTTGTGTTGCGACTACGTCATCGCGGCGTCGTCGGCGAAGATCGGTTCGGTGGAAGCAACGCTAGGGCTGCATCCATTGCTGGGCGGCATCCAGCGCCAGGTGCAGCGCATTGGCGCGTTGCGGGCCAAGGAGATGTCGATGCTGGCGCGTCGTTACGATGCGCCGACGCTGGAGAAGTGGGGCCTGATCAATCTGACCGTTCCGGAAGAATCGCTGGAGAAGGCGACCATGGCGATCGCCGAGGAATTCGCGCAAGGTCCGACATTGGCCCACGCGGCCACCAAGGAACTCGCCCACATCGCCGTCAACGAGGGGGTGGCCGCGGCCGACGAGGCGATGGCAAGGGTACAGGCGCCGATCTGGGCGTCGGAAGATCTGAAAGCCGGCCTTGCCTCGTTCCGCAAAAACGGCCCCGGCCTCGCCAAATTCGGGGGGCGCTGACCATGGGTGGTCCTCTCAGCGGAATTCGCGTCGTCGACTTTTCCCGCGTACTCGCAGGTCCACTGTGCGCGCGGACCTTACAGGATCTTGGCGCCGGGGTCATCAAGGTCGAACCGCCGAGCCCGGACGTGTCGCGCTTTGCGTTTCCGTCGACCGACGGCATGTCGGGCTATTATGCGCAGCAGAACGCCGGCAAGCGCAACGTCAGCATCAATCTAAACATTCCCGGCGCGTATGATCTCGCGCTGAAGCTCTGCGATACTGCGGACGTTGTGGTCGAGAACTTTCGCGCGGGGACGCTCGGCTTCTTCGGTCTCGATTACGAGACTCTGTCGAAGCGCAATCCACGGCTGATCTACGCGTCGATCACCGGTTACGGTCAGGGCGGTCCCTGGCGCAGCCGGATGGCATATGCGCCGACGGTGCAGGCCGAGGCCGGCTTCACCGAGAACAGCGTTCGGCACTATGGCGAGGCCTTGAAAGAGCCGCGCACCGACAGCCTGTCGCATGCTGACGTCTATGCGGGATTGCAGGCGGTGATCGCCATCCTGGCGGCGCTCCACAGTCGCCAGACAACCGGGCAGGGCCAGTATATCGACGTTGCGATGGCGGCGACCTTGCTCGCGGTCAATGAACGCGCGCATGTCGATCTGTCGGACGACGACATCGGTGCAGAGCCTGCGGTGCTTGGCGCCACCGATTGCTCCTTCTTCACGGGTCCGCAGGGTGAGCATTTCACCGTCGCCACCAGCATTATCGGCAGCCGGACGTTTCCGTCCTGGCTCCGCGCGATGCGTCGCGTCGATCTGATGGACGACCCGCGGTTTTCGAGCGCTGCGGCGCGGCGGCTGAATTTCGGCGCGTTGCACCAGATCATCCAGTCCTGGATGTTGACTTTTCCCGACATGGCGACACTCGACGCCCAGTTCGATGAGGCCAAGATCGCGATGGGCGAAATCCGCTCGATCAAGGAGCTGACGAAATCGGACTGGAGCGACTATTGGGGTGCGGTCCAGCTCGTTCCGGATCGCAGCGGCGGCGAATACAAGTTGCCGGGCCGCCCCTGGCGCTTTTCCAGCGATGAACTGACACCGATCGGCACACCGGCTTTCCAGGGCGAACACAACAGGGAGGTGTTTCGCGAACTGGGCGTGAGCGAGGCGGAACTGCAGCGGCTCTCCGAGACCGGGGTGCTCGTTACGCACCGTCGCGCGCTTGAACCTGAAGCTGCGGTCAAACCACGGGAGCCTGCCGGGCAGGCGGCTTGACCGCGCTGCCGTCCTCGGCGAAGCGACTTCAAGATCGAAAAGGGGCAGGCGGAAAGTACGGATCCCCTGCTATAAGCGATCGGGAATCACCGAGGTAACAGACTGCGAGACACACCGTGAAGCGCTCCGGTTCCTCCAACAAGGAATGCTCCATCGCCCGTGCCATGGAGGTGGTCGGCGACCGCTGGTCGATCCTGCTGCTGCGGGAAGCCTATTATGGGACCAGGCGGTTCGACGAGTTTCAATACTATCTTGGCGTTGCGCCGAACATTCTCAGCGCTCGGCTGAAGAAGTTCGTTGATCTCGGCATGATGACGCGCGTGCCGTTGCCGGAGCATGGCGGGCGTTACGAATATGTCTTGACCAAAAAGGGGCGCGAGTTTTTTCCGACCTACCTGGCACTAAAAAAGTGGGGCGATGACTGGCTTGCCGAGCCGGCAGGGCCGCAGGTGGTTTTCAAGGATCGCACCAGCGGACGGCAAATCGAATATCCCACCTTGCTGTCAGCGCGCGGCAAGCCGTTGCAGCTCGAAGACGTCGAAATTGTCGCGGGCTCTGGCGCCGTGCCTTTCAACCGGAAGCGATTCGGCGGTCAACTCCCGCGCGCAAAGGTCAATCCGGAACGTGCCAGTCGAGTTCTGCGCAAATCCGTAGCCGATAAGGACAAATAATGCTGTGGTTTGCCTGATGCGGGCGCAAACCCTCCGCCGCCACCGGCCGCTGGACCTGGAGCGACCGCTCAGGAAGCGCGCGATGGTCGGGCTATTGGACGGCGCAACGTAATTGAAGAACGCTTAGGGTTGCCCGGCGCCCGGCAAATCGAAAAAGGAGTTCTGAAGTGGCAAACAACTAGCTGATCACGGGAACGAGCAGCGGCTCTGGCCGTACTTTGACAGAAATCAGAACCGCAACATCAGCTCCAGATTGTTCGTCGAAAGTCCGAGGTAAATGACGTGCTTTGCGATTGCATCTGCCTGCCGTCAATTGAAAGACGTCTCTGCGAGTTTCTCGGAAACGTCCCAAAGTCTCGCTGCCCTTGCCGCGTCGCGGGCCTGGGGCATGATCAGGGCCGGCGCCGGTGCGCCTCGCAATTCGCCGAGTCCGCCGGGTCCATAACAGGCGCCCGGCGTCGCTTTTGGGCTCGTCGCCGCGAACAGGATCGGTCGGGCTCCGTCGGTTGCCGATTGACCAAAAAACGGAGCGGCGAAATCGCTCGCAAGAGAAAGCAAACCGCCCGGACCGCTCGCGAAGAGGCCCGTGCGGGCAAATCCCGGATGGGCCGCATTGCTGGTCAAGTTCCAGCCGGTCGCGTCACTCCGCCGTTGCAGCTCAAGCGCAAACATCAGCAGCGCGAGCTTGGATTGCCCATACGCCTTCCATGGCGAGTATACCCGCGCTCCCTGCAAATCATCGAAATCGATGAACGCGGTTCGGTGTGCCAGGCTGCTGACATTTACGACGCGTGGCCCGCTCGCCCGGCGCAACAATGGCATCAGCCGAGCCGTGAGAGCAAAGTGACCCAGATAGTTTGTTCCAAACTGCATTTCAAAGCCGTCTGTCGTGGTTTGCCGGCGCGGCAGTGCCATCACTCCTGCATTGTTTATCAGGAGATCCAGCGACTGCCGGGAATGCATCCGCTGCGAAAAATCTGCGATGGACGCGAGGTTGGCCAGATCGAGCGGCTCGTAGCTTAACCGAGCGCCGGACACTTCACGATTGATCTTCTCGATCGCAGACTGCCCCTTCCGATTGTCGCGGCCGGTCACAATGACCTCTGCCCCGGCCTTGGCCAACGCCAGGGCGGTCTCGTAACCGAGACCGCCCGTCGCCCCCGTCACGATCGCCGATCTGCCGAGTTGCGAGGGGATTTCAGCCTGCGCCGAAACGGCCATGAAGGAGATCCTTGCTCAGGAGATTAAGTCACTTCGCAACAGGCTCACTTCCGGATCAACGGGATCTGGAGGTTGGTGGGGCGGTTCTGCTCCGTATCAAAGCCGCGGCCGTCGATATTGCGCGCCCCCCAGAACAGCAGGTCGCCTTTGAGGTAGACGAGATCGTACTCCATGAAGTTCGTCCCTTCTTTCAGGGCGAAGGGAGCGAAGCTCTCTCCGAATATGCTCTGAGGCGCGTTGAGCGTCCAAGGAGCGTATCCAGCCGACGCGACCTTATTGAGCACATCGGCAAACCCCTGCGCGAGCGGAGTTACCTCGTAGCTCTCGTCGGCAACGAAGTCGAGCTTCTGCGCTCCCGGAGCGATCGGGTGTGAGCCTTGCCACAGCATGTGGCCGCCAATCCTGATGCGTGCGAGCGGCACCGCCCCGTACGGGTCGGCCGAGTTGACGATCTCGAGTTCGAATCGATCCGACGGCAGATATTTGAATGCGCGCTTGAGGTAGAACGGTTTGAGCGAGCCGTCCGGGTTCTTGCTCGGCCGCACCTCCGGCGCGATGCTTTCCCAGTTTCCGAGCATTGCTTGCTTGATTTTCGCTGTGTCTGTTTCCATGCCGCTTGCCCTTGGTTGATTAGAGGGGGACTGCGCCGCGGCCTCGCCGATTCCGCCGATCACCAGAAAGAATAGTAGCGATGACCTGATGGCTTTGCGCATCCGCGTACTCCGGCGTGAATCCATGTAAGTATGTCGACCGACATAGTATGTAGGTCGACATACCGATCGTCAAGTGCTATTTGGGGGACATGAGCGACAAGCCTGATTCCAAAGAGAAAACCATCATCGCGGCGGCCAAACTCCTGCGTCGTCAGGGCTATAACGGCACCGCGCTGAGCGACATTCTGGCCGCAGCCGGCTCGCCCCGCGGTTCGCTCTATTTCCATTTCCCGAACGGCAAAGAAGAGATCGCGGTTGCTGCCCTGACATACGCCGGAGATTCTGTCCGCCAAGCCATCGCAGGGGCCGCAAAGACATCGAAATCCGCCGATGAGTTCTTGATCCGGATCGTCCGTGGCATGGCGGCCGATCTCGAGCGTTCCGATTTCAAGGAGGGATGCCCGATTGCGCCAACGGCGCTCGAGATGTCAGGGGCATCGGAAGCGTTGACCGCAGCAGCGGGTGCCGCGTTTCAGAGCTGGGAGCAAGAGATCGCGACCGGTCTGCAGTCGTTCCACTTCAACGCCGAGCGCGCCAGGCTGCTGGCGACTGCAGCGCTGAGTCAGTTCGAGGGAGCGCTGCTGCTCGCGCGCACCTATCGCCGCCTGGAGCCCTTGCAGCGCGCCGAGGAGCCGATCCGAGCGCTGGTCCAGGCATTTGCCAGGACTTAGTTGCGATCGCAGGACGCGGCCTCAGGAGGGCATTCGGGGCGGGCGTCTTTCGAAAGTTCAATGGAGTGAGTTTACGCGCTTTCAGTGGCATCGAGTTGCGTCGACCTTTGCGAGTTCCGAAGTCCTCGCGACCCATGACCTATTTGGCGTCTTCGATGCCAGCACGGAGCATTGAAAGAATCTGCCTCGCTATGAAGCAGCTCAAGGCAACGCCGATCAACGATGTGTTCGCGCGCAACGGCCACATCCGTGCCGACGGACGCATGGTCCACGACCTCTATCTCGTGCAAGTGAAGGCGCCGGACCAAATCAAGGAAAAGTGGGACTATTACACCGACGAGGCGTTCCAGCCGCTGTCCGAGTCCAGGTGTCGTCTAGTGACACGATGACAACTGAGTGGCTTGGGGTACACGCTCTCAGGCACTTTCCGATCGTGACGCAAATCACCTCCATCGAAGGCACGTTACTCATAGCCGGAGCGGCTAACCAGAGGTGGCAATGCGAACAGGCCGAAAGCGACCATTCCCAACGCCACGGCAACGAAATTCCATGTGACGTCGGCCTTTAACCAGACAACCACAAAGCCCCCGAGCACCGCGATGGCGGCCCTGAGCAGAGCGGCGAGGACAGAGGCTCCCATCTGTCTGGTTGCTTGTCCGACGCAATAAAGAACATAGCCGAGCCCAAAGAATCCAAAAAACGGCCCGACGCGGTGCAGATATTCTGCGCCAACCTGCAGCACGGACGGATCCTGGCTGAAAATTCCGATCCACAGCTTCGGAAAGGCAGCCGCGGCCAGTCCGATCGATTCGGTCAGGGCGCAGGCCATCAGAACACCAGCCCATGACGCCCTTACGGCCCGTTCGATCTTGCCGGCGCCGAGGTTCGCGCTCACCACGATTCCGACCGGACCGCCGACGCCGTAGGCAAGGGGCACCAAAAGAAACTCCAGCCGCGAGCCGGCACTATAACCTGCCAAAGCCTCGATCCCGCCCATTCCCACATAGGCCGTGACGATCGCGAGTGTCAGGTTCGTGGTGGCCGAGACGATGGCCGACATTCCGCCGACACGGAGAATCGCAAGCGCCGGGGCGAGGGAGAGTTTTGGCACGCGAAATGACGGCTTGAGGACGCCGAACTTGCCCCAGAGATAGGCTGCGTAGGCAAGGGTTCCGAAAGCGTAATACACGAGCATCGCCACGGCGCCGCCCGACGGACCAAGCCCTGGATAACCAAAGGCGCCAAAGATCAATGCCGGCGAAAGCGGGACAAGGATCAAGGCTCCGCCACCGACCACGATCACCGGGACTTGCAAGTTGCCGGTGCCACGAACCACGGCCATCAGCAGGTTGAACAACCAGATCAGCGTGGCGCCCGCAAAAATGGTGGACGAATACGAGAGAGCAATTGCGAGAGCATTTCCGGAGATGCCCATGTGGCCGTAGAGGCCTGGACCCAACACAACCATGACGCCTGTTGTCGCGAGGCCAAGCGGAACACTTAAGGTGACGGCGTACCACGCATATTCACTTGCGGCGTCCATCCGGCCGGTCCCAAGGGCGCGTGCGACGGTCGTGACAAACCCGCCGCCGATCGCGCCCTGGGCGACGGCGAGCACCAGCGAAACCAGCGGAAATACCGGCGCGACGCCGGCCAGAGCATCCACACCCAGTCGCGAAACGAAATAGACTTCGAGCAATCCGATCAGGACCTGGACGGTCATGACGGCGGCATTGGGTATTGCCAGCCGCATGATTGTGGGCACGATTGGCTGCTCCAGCAGCATGTGGGTACGGGAGTCAAAATCTGCGGCTTGACCGCGAGGCTGCCGGCTCGCTTCCGTGTGCCGGCGGCTCATGGCCGGCGCAGCGATTCCGGAAAATCCGGCGCGAGCTTCGCGCGATTGTCGGCTGCACTTTTCGGATCGTGAAGGTTTGCCGGCTTGGCATGACATGACGTGGGAGGCTTGCATGGCGGGTGCTCCATCTCGGATCTGTCGATTACTTCCGACAAGGCCGCGGATCGAACGATAAGATTTGACAACACTTGTTAGCGCTTCTAACAACTCGCGAATGGCACGATTACCGTCGCTGGAGACCTTGCGGGTGTTCGAGGTGGCCTGCCGCCACGGCAGCTACTCCGAGGCGGCGCGCGAATTGCACGTGACGCACAGCGCCGTCAGCCAGCGTATAAGACAGCTGGAAGAAGAACTGGGGCTCACCCTTTTCGAGCGGCAGGGCAACCGAATGGTGCCCACGTCCAGCGGAGTTAGACTGCAGGCCGGCGTCAAAAACGCTTTCTCGGAATTGAGCGCGTCGCTCGGCAGCATCAAGACGTATCGGACCGACGCAGAAATTACCGTAAGCCTGCTGCCGGTCATGGCGGCCCGGTGGCTGGTTCCGCGCCTTCCTCGTTTCAAGGCGCGGTTTCCGCACATCAATCTGCACGTCAAGACGGCTCAGTCTCTGGCCAACTTCAAATCAGACGGTGTCGACATCGCAATTCGGTTCGGGATGGGCGATTGGAAAGGACTCCGGGCCATCAAGCTTCTCGAGGAAGAGTTTTTCCCGGTATGCAGTCCGAGCCTCAACGGCGGGCGTCTGCCGAAAGATCCCGCATCGATTTTATCGGAGCCGCTGCTGATCGACCGCAACTTGTCGTGGCGCGCCTGGTTCAGGTCTGCCGGTTTGAAGCTTGATCGCGATATCGCAGGCACTTCCTTTACCGACACAAACGCGCTCATGGAGGCCGCGGTGACAGGACAGGGGATTGCGCTCGGGCGCCTGTCGTTCACAGGATCGGATATCCTGGCCGGAAAGCTGGTTCGCCTGTCCGAACACAGCCTGCGCGTTTCCTACTGCCATTATGCGGTTTACCCGATGTCGTCGGAGTCCAACCCGGCCTTGGTGGCCTTCCGGGATTGGCTGATTGAAGAAGCGCGTCGCACTTAGGCGGTTGAAGGGCTGCTCCTGGCGCGAAGCGGCCATTCCAAAGTTCGGCTGCGCCCGGTGCGGGACGTGCTATGAGATCGAAATGATCTCAAGCTTTTGGCCTGATGCGCCGACTTCATCCCCGACAGCTTTGCCCATCAGAAACCTTGCCACTGGGGATACGAAGGAAATCGAACCGGCCTTAGGGTCCGCTTCGTCCTCTCCCACGATATGATATTTCTGCACGCGCCCATCGTCGCGGCTGAAGGTCACGGTGCTCCCAAAGGCGACAGTGTCAGTCGACGTAGGATTGGTGACGACCTGAGCCGTCCGAACTCTCGCCGCAAAGTAGCGCACATCACGCAACGGGATTGCCGCTTGCCGCCGTCGTTCATTAACCTCCTCGATCTTTTGCGCCGTCTCATACGCCTCGCGGGCCTGGTGGAGTTGAAATTCAAGAGCCTTCAATCCCGCTTCCGTAACAAGGTTCGGATGAGGTGAAATCGGGCGGTCGGGCAGCAGAGTCTCCGACGCAGTTTCGGCACTGTCTTCCTTGGTGAAGGCAACACTCAAGTCAGCCTCCTTTTTCGTGAGATATGGTAGGGCGCTTCATTAACGCCACCCCAGGGCGGGAGCGACGTGGGTCAGGATCGCTTCGATCACATGCGCGTTGTAGGCAACGCCCAATTGGTTGGGAACGGTCAGCAGCAGCGTATCGGCCTCGGTGATAGCTTCGTCTTTCCTGAGCTGCTCGATTAGGACATGCGGCTCGGCGGCATAGCTACGGCCGAAGATCGCCCGGGTCCTCTCGTCGATGAATCCGATCTGGTCATCATCTTCGCGCCCGCGCCCAAAATAGGTGCGGTCGCGATCGTCGACCAAGGCGAAAATGCTGCGGCTGACGGAGACTCGTGGCTCTCGTGCATGGCCTGCCTCCTTCCAGGCAGCACGGTAGGCCCGGATCTGGGCGGCCTGCTGCACGTGGAAGGCCTCGCCTGTTTCGTCGTTTTTGAGCGTCGAGCTCTGCAGGTTCATCCCAATCTTTGCTGCCCAGATCGCCGTGGCGTTCGAGCCGGCGCCCCACCATATACGGTCGCGCAGGCCTTCAGAATGGGGTTCCAGGCGCAACAGCCCGGGCGGATTTGGAAACATGGGTCGTGGATTCGGCTGGGCGAAGCCCTCGCCGCGCAGCAGATCGAAGAACACCTCCGCATGACGCCGCCCCATGTCGGCGTCATTCTGGCCCTCGGCCGGCTGATAACCGAAATACCGCCAGCCATCGATCACCTGCTCGGGCGAGCCTCGGCTGATGCCGAGCTGCAGCCGCCCGCCGGCGATGAGATCGGCTGCGCCCGCGTCCTCGGCCATGTAGAGCGGGTTCTCGTAGCGCATGTCGATCACCGCCGTCCCGATCTCGATGCGGCTTGTCTTCGCGCCGACGGCCGCTAGGAGCGGGAAAGGCGAGGCAAGCTGGCGGGCGAAGTGATGGACCCGGAAATAGGCCCCGTCCGCGCCCAATTCCTCGGCCGCAACGGCGAGTTCGATGGATTGCAGGAGCGTGTCTGCGGCCGAGCGGGTCTGTGATTGCGACGAGGGCGTCCAGTGCCCGAACGAGAGAAAGCCGATCTTCTTCATGCGGGCAATCTATTGATATCCAGGTTGGTTTGCGACCGTGCGCGGACGGCTTTGGCTGCTTCATGAACGGGGGTCCCGCCAGCGAGCGGCAGCATAACGCTGCTCGGGGGCGCCCCTTCGCCAAGAGACTGCATAACGGAGCCGCAAGGCGCGTGGCGGTGGTCAGTTTCGAAATGGCTTCCGCATCCGCCTGGCAGTCAGCGGCTGTCCCAGGACCCGCCGCCGCTCCGATCCAGCGGGGCGAAGGCAGACTCGACGCTCAAAAGGTCGGAGACAAAAGTAGAACCGCTGTGCCAGTTTTGTGTCAGTTGGCACATGCTTTCTTGGTCTGTTCCGGCCGAAATAGCTGAAATGGCTGAAACCGACGACAAAGCCAAAACGTCGAATTATGCTGATTTTACAAGGCTTTTGCGGTGGAATGAATGGTGCTGCCAGACAGGATTGAACTGTCGACCTCTCCATTACCAATGGAGTGCTCTACCACTGAGCTACGGCAGCATGCCCGGATCAGGAGAATCGGCCCAAACACGGGCCCTACAGGCGGCCGGTTCTTGCCACAACGACCCCTCTGGCGCAAGCACGCGGCAGGGTCAGAAGCGTAGAAGAAGGCCCAAAAAAATCGGCCGGGACACCCGCTTTCTGCTTCAACCTTGGCAATTCCGGGCCGATCCGGTTCCCGGTTTGCTCAGTCTGCTCCGCCAGCGCCTTCAGCGGGCGGAACATGACCTCATTTTGCCGGCTTCGTCGCATTTGAAGCGACCGATACTCCCCAAATGGCCAGTTGCCGATATTGGCGGAAAATCCCAGCGTGGCATCATGAGCGGGGCTGGCCGTGCAGCGTTGGTTGCGCCCGTGCATGTGGTCCGGTCGCCGGTGTATTCTCCGGAATGACTTTGTATTCGAGCGGGCCTGCGATGAAAGACGATCAAGCCAAGCGCGAGCGACAACCGGGGTCGCCTGTGAAGGATTCGCGAAAGGACCGGCTGAAACTGGCGCTGCGCGAAAATCTCAAGCGCCGGAAATCGCAGGCGCGCGGGCGTAGCGATGCGGTGGGCGCATCTTCCGAAGACGCTGAAGCGCCACTAGATGACGGCAGCGGAAAAGAGCCGGGCCGTTAGCCGTCGGGAAAATCCCGGCCGTTCGCCGGAAGGCCCCAAAAATGCTTTCCGCACAAGTGATGATTCGATTTTCTTTCCAGGCAAGCGAGCGGCGAGATGAGCGCAGACAACACCACGGCCGATCCGGCGACAGCGACTAATTCCTTTGCGTTCCCGCGTCATGAGCAGACCTTCCCGACGCTGACGCCGCACGAAATCGACCGCATGCGCCGGTTCGGCGAGGTGGTCTTCTTCAAGCACGGCGAAGCCCTGTTCGAGACCGGCAAGCCGGGGCCAGGCATGTTCGTGATACTGTCGGGCGAAGTCGCGATCACCCAGCGCGACGGCCTTGGCCATGTCTCCCCGGTGATCGATCAGGGCCCGGGTCAATTCCTGGCCGAGATCGGCCAGCTCTCCGGCCGCGTCGCGCTGGTCGACGGCCACGCCGAGGGCGATGTCGAAACGCTGCTGATTCCCCCCGACAAACTGCGCGCGCTGCTGGTCGCGGAAGCCGATCTCGGCGAGCGCATCATGCGCGCGCTGATCCTGCGCCGGGTCAGCCTGATCCAGGGCGGCGTCGGCGGCCCGGTGCTGATCGGCCCTGTTTCGCTCGGCGACATGGCGCGGCTGCAGAATTTCCTGGCGCGCAACGGCCAGCCGCATCATCTGCTCGATCCCGCCACCGACAAGGATGCCGCCGACCTCGTCGCGCGCTATTCGGCCTCGCGCGCCGATCTGCCGCTGGTGGTGTGCCCGGACGGCACGGTGCTGCGCAATCCCACCGAGACGGCGCTTGCGATGGCGATGGGTATGATCGGTCACCACGGGCCCGACAAGGTTTACGATGTCGCGGTGGTCGGCAGCGGTCCGGCCGGGCTCGCCACCGCCGTCTATGCGGCCTCGGAAGGATTGTCGGTCGCGGTGTTCGACTCGAGGGCCTATGGCGGTCAGGCCGGCGCCAGCGCGCGAATCGAAAACTATCTGGGATTTCCAACCGG
The DNA here is from genome assembly GCF_036924615.1 of Bradyrhizobium sp. AZCC 2289. Lineage (NCBI taxonomy): Bacteria > Pseudomonadati > Pseudomonadota > Alphaproteobacteria > Hyphomicrobiales > Nitrobacteraceae > Bradyrhizobium > Bradyrhizobium sp. AZCC 2289. The sequence goes on from NZ_JAZHRY010000001.1 coordinate 5,619,420, forward strand.
GATATCCGGGCAGGCGCTGGCGGGGCGCGCATTCAGCCAGGCGCAGAAGTTCGGCGCCGAAATGCTGATCCCGGTGTCGATCAAGTCGCTCGACTGCTCGAAGAACAGCGGCGCCTTCGAACTCGCGACCCAATGCGGACGCTTCCTGCGTGCAAGATCAATCGTGGTGGCCAGCGGGGCGCGCTATCGGCGGCCCGAGATCGAAAATCTCGACCGGTTTGAAGGCCGCGGCGTCTGGTACTGGGCTTCGCCGATCGAAGCCAGGCTGTGCGCCAACCAGGACGTCGTGCTGGTCGGTGGCGGCAATTCGGCGGGACAGGCTGCGGTGTTCCTCTCGGGACACGCGCGAAAAGTTCACATGATGATCCGTGGCGGCGGCCTGGGCTCCAGCATGTCGCGCTATCTGATCGAGCGCATCGAGGCGACGCCGAACATCGAATTGATTTTCAACGCCGAAGTGGTCGGGCTGGAAGGCAGCGAAACGCTCGCGCGCGTGCGCTGGCGCAGCCGCCTGGGTCCGGATGTTTACATGCTCGACGTCCGCAACCTGTTCCTGTTCGTCGGCGCTGATCCGGCGACCGGCTGGCTCGAGGGCTGCGGCGTCAAGGTCGACCGCGCCGGATTCGTGCTGACCGGCGTGCAGGACGGCCAGAACGGCGAACGCCCGGTGCCGCCGCTGGAGACCACCGTGCCTGGCGTGTTCGCGGTCGGCGACGTGCGCTCGGGCTCGGTCAAGCGTGTCGGCGGCGCCATCGGCGAGGGCGCGCAGGTGGTGGCGGCGCTGCACGGCTTTCTCGGCGACAGCGCCAAGCCGGCGCTGTAGAACAAAGCGTTTTCAAGCGGGGCCTGTCCAGCACTTGATGCGCGATGGATGCCGGTTCGCATAGCAATCAAGCTTGCGCAGATTGCGTAGACTTATCTGCGTAGAAAACGCGTCAAAACAAAGAAAGCGCATGTCAAAAGGCTGCACCCACATCGCCGGCATCCATACCGTCACGCCGAGCGCGCTCGGCTGCGAGGAATGCCTCAAGAGCGGCAGCCGGTGGCTGCATCTGCGGATCTGCCGCAGCTGCGGCCATGTCGGCTGCTGCGACGATTCCCCGAACAAGCACGCGTCAGCGCATTTCCACGCCACCGGCCATCCGATCATCGAAGGCTATGATCCGCCGGAAGGCTGGGGCTGGTGCTATGTCGATGAAGTGCTGTTCGACCTCTCGAACCGCAAGACACCGCATAACGGGAAAATCCCGCGTTATTACTAGCTCCAGTTTTTTGAGCTGCCTTTATTTGTGACAGACATGCAAACTGTTCAAGCAAATCCATACTTTAGTTGATGCACATGATATGCTGACCATCCTGCCACGGATGCATGTGGTAATTTTCTCCGCTGCGTCGTAACCTCCTGACCGGTTCTCAACGGGGAGTGCACCACATGGTCTTGGGGATGAGCTTGGCGACGTTCACGTTGGTTCACGTGATCATCAGCCTGATCGGAATTGTCGCAGGCCTGGTCGTGATGTTCGGGATGCTCGCCTCCGACCGGAAGCCCGGCCTGACCGCGATCTTCCTGCTGTTCACGATCCTGACCAGCGCCACCGGCTTCCTGTTTCCGTTCACGCAGGTGCTGCCGTCGCACATGATCGGTATCCTCTCGCTGGTGCTGCTGGCGATCGCCTGCATCGCGCTCTACGCCATGAAGCTTTCCGGTTCGTGGCGCTGGATCTATGTGGTGACGGCCCTGCTCTCGCTCTACTTCAATGTGTTCGTGCTGGTGATCCAGAGCTTCCTCAAGATACCGGCGCTGACCGCGGTGGCGCCGGGCAATCCGCCGTCCGGACCGGTGTTCGCGGTGGTCCAGGGCATCGTGCTGGTGTTCTTCGTCCTGATGATCATCGGCGCGTGGCGGCGATTCAAGCCGGCGTGAAATTCGGCTGAACCAGTCTCGTCATTCCGGGGCGCGCGAAGCGCGAACCCGGAATCTCGATCAACATATCTCTGGATTCCGGGTCCACGCTTACGCGTGTCCCGGAATGACGACAAAGAGGAGCGCATCATGCCCACGATCACGACCAAGGACGGCATCGAGATTTTCTACAAGGACTGGGGCTCGGGGCAGCCCATCGTGTTCAGCCACGGCTGGCCGTTGTCATCAGATGACTGGGACGCGCAGATGCTGTTTTTTCTCAACCACGGCTATCGCGTCATCGCCCATGACCGCCGCGGCCACGGCCGGTCCAGCCAGACCGGCGACGGCCATGACATGGATCATTATGCCGATGATCTGGCGGCGGTGACGGCGCATCTCGACCTTAAGAATGCGGTTCACGTCGGCCATTCCACCGGCGGCGGCGAGGTGGTGCATTACATTGCCCGCCATGGCGAGAGCCGGGTGGCAAAGGCGGCCATCATCAGCGCGGTGCCGCCGCTGATGGTGCAGACACCCGCCAATCCTGGCGGCCTGCCCAAGGAAGTGTTTGACGGATTGCAGGCGCAACTCGCGGCCAATCGCTCGGAATTCTATCGCGCACTCCCGGCGGGGCCGTTCTACGGCTACAATCGGCCGGGCGCCAAACCTTCCGAGGCCGTAATCCAGAACTGGTGGCGCCAGGGCATGATGGGCGGCGCCAAGGCGCATTACGACGGCATCGTCGCCTTCTCGCAGACCGATTTCACCGACGACCTCAAGAAGATCTCCGTGCCCGTGCTGGTGATGCATGGCGATGACGACCAGATCGTCCCCTATGCCGATTCCGGGCCGCTGTCGGCCAAGCTGTTGAAGAACGGCAGCTTGAAGACCTACAAGGGCTTTCCGCACGGCATGCCGACCACGGAAGCCGCCACGATCAACGCCGATCTGCTGGCGTTCATCAAGCGATGAACGGAGTTCACCCTGATATGAAAGTCATCCTGTTCGGCGCCACCGGCATGGTCGGGCAGGGCGTCCTGCGCGAATGCCTGATCGATCCGGGCATCGAGCGCGTGGTGGTGGTCGGGCGCAGCCCGACCGGGCGGACGCACGCCAAGCTCAGCGAAGTCCTGCACGATGATTTTACGGATTTCTCGGCGATCGAATCGCAACTCGCAGGATACGACGCCTGCTTCTTCTGCCTCGGCGTTTCCTCGATCGGCATGGACGAGGCGCGCTACCGGCATCTGACCTACGATATCACGCTTGCGGCGGCGAAGACGCTGTCACGGCTCAATCCCGGCATGGTGTTCACCTACGTCACCGGCCGCAGCACCGATTCAACCGAGCAGGGCCCGCAGATGTGGGCGCGGGTCAAAGGCAAGACCGAAAACGACCTGCTCAAGCTGCCGTTCAAGGCGGCCTACATGTTCCGGCCCGCCGGCATCCAGCCGCTGCACGGGGTGCGATCGAAGACCGCTTGGGTCCAGGCGATCTATGTCGTCACCGCGCCGCTGTTGTCATACCTCAATCGCGTCGCGCCGAAATACATGACGACCTCCGAGCAACTCGGCCGCGCCATGATCAAGGTCGCCAGGGACGGCTATCCGAAGCCGGTGCTGGAGAGCGAGGATATCAATCGCATTTAATCGCGTCGTCATTCCGGGGCGCGCGCAGCGCGAACCCGGAATCTCGAGATTCCGGGTTCGGTGCTACGCACCGCCCCGGAATGACACTGCGGTTGGATATCCAACCCATCAAATAGCCGCAAATTTCAAGGCCTTTTGCGCTGGGCGCATACCCCCTATAGTCAAGAAATAATCGGGGCAGGAAATAATATGGACCGCATTCGTATTGTCGGCGGCAGCAAGCTCAACGGCACCATTGCGATCTCGGGTGCGAAGAATGCGGCGCTGCCTCTGATGATCGCAGGCTTGCTGACCGAGGAAACGCTGATCCTCGACAACGTGCCGCGGCTCGCCGACGTCGCGCAATTGCAGCGCATCCTCGGCAATCATGGCGTCGACATCATGTCCGCGGGCAAGCGGCCCGGCGACCGCGAATATCAGGGCCAGACCCTGCATATTTCGGCGGCCGATATCATCGACACCACCGCGCCCTATGAGCTGGTGTCGCGGATGCGCGCCAGCTTCTGGGTGATCGCGCCGCTCTTGGCCCGGATGCACGTGGCAAAGGTCTCGCTGCCGGGCGGCTGCGCGATCGGCACGCGGCCGGTCGATCTCTTGATCATGGCGATGGAGAAACTCGGCGCCGACATCGCCATTGATGGCGGCTATGTGATCGCGAAAGCGCCGGGCGGCCTGCGCGGCGCCCCGATCGATTTCCCCAAGGTGACCGTGAGCGGCACCCATGTCGCGCTGATGGCGGCAAGCCTCGCCAGCGGCACGACTGAAATCACCAATGCGGCCTGCGAGCCGGAAATTAAGGACGTCGCCGACTGCCTGAACAAGATGGGCGCGCGCATCAGCGGCGCCGGCACGCCGCGTATCGTCATCGAGGGCGTGACAAAACTTCATGGCGCGCGGCATACCGTGCTGCCCGATCGCATCGAGGCCGGCACCTATGCGATGGCGGTGGCCATGACCGGCGGCGACGTGCAGCTCTCGGGCGCGCGGCCGGAGCTGCTGCAGTCGGCGCTCGACGTGCTGACCGAGGCCGGCGCCGTCATCTCCATCAATAATGAGGGCATTCGCGTCGCGCGCAATGGCGCCGGGATCAGGCCGGTCAAGGTCGCGACCGCGCCGTTTCCGGGCTTTCCCACCGATCTGCAGGCGCAATTGATGGCGCTGATGGCCTGCGCCGGCGGCTCCTCGGAGATTACCGAGACGATCTTCGAAAACCGCTTCATGCACGTTCAGGAGCTGGCGCGGTTCGGCGCGAAGATTTCGCTCGATGGCGAGACCGCGACCATCGAGGGGTCCGCAATACTGCGCGGCGCGCCGGTCATGGCGACCGATTTGCGCGCGTCGGTGTCGCTGGTGATCGCGGGGCTTGCCGCCGAAGGCGAGACCATGGTCAACCGGGTCTATCACCTCGACCGCGGCTTTGAGCGGCTGGAGGAAAAACTGTCGGCCTGCGGCGCGTCGATCCAGCGCATCAGCGACTAACGCGTATCCCGCAAAACCATCTCCGCGGTCATGATCCGTACCGGTTTTGCGATTAGGATACGCGCAAATTGAAGGTAAGGTTTTGCCGATGGCGGTGCCCGACCAGCTCAAACTGATTGCGCTCGATGCGGACGATCTCGCGGTGATATCCGCGCATGTGCAGGACGCCCGCGTGCAGACATCCGATATCGTCTGGCGGCAGGACCAAATGCGGCTGGTGGTCGGCATGAACCGGCTGGACTGGGAACAGACGTTAACCGGCGGAACGCGCCCCCGCCGCCTGATCGCGGCGCTGCGCTTCGACCGGGTGCTGGCCTGCAAGTCGCGCAACATCGACCTCGGGCAGCCCCAGGCGACGCTGGAACTGGTCGGGATCGAATTCCACCCCGGCGAGGTCCCAGGCGGCAGCGCGCTGCTGCTGTTTGGCCATGGCGGGGCGCTGCGGCTGGACGTCGAATGCCTGGAATGCGAGCTGACCGACCTTGGGACAGACGATCTCGGGACCAGCGATGTCGGCACCGCGCCGTCAGGGTTCGAGGTGTGACAGGGTCATTCCGGGGCGATGCGAAGCATCGAACCCGGAATCTCGAGATTCCGGGTCTGGTCCGGAGCCTGTCATCGGGCGGCGCAAAAGCCGACCCGTTGGGACCATCCCGGAATGACCGGCCCCAAAGGGTTGACGGCCCTTGGCCGCCGCGCCATTGAGCATGGGCCCTTAGATGAGTCCCAGAAAGCCGTCATGCCCGTTCGCCTTGACCGAAGCAACGCCGATTTCGACGCGCAATTCGCGAAATTTCTCGTCGCCAAGCGCGAAGTCTCGGCCGACGTCGAACGGGCGACCCGCGCCATCGTCGACGACGTGGCCGCGCGCGGCGACGCCGCGCTGATCGAGGCGACGCGCAAGTTCGACCGGCTCGACATTGCAGCCTCCGGCCTGCGCGTGACCGCGGCCGAGGTCGACGCCGCGGTCGGGGCCTGCGATGCCCCAACCCTGGATGCGCTGAAATTCGCGCGCGACCGGATCGAGGTTTTTCACCGCCGTCAATTGCCGAAGGACGAGCGCTTCACCGATGCGCTCGGCGTCGAGCTCGGCTGGCGCTGGAGCGCGGTCGATGCGGTCGGGCTCTACGTTCCCGGCGGCACCGCCGCCTATCCGTCCTCGGTGCTGATGAACGCGGTGCCGGCGAAAGTCGCGGGCGTGCCGCGCGTGGTGATGGTGGTGCCGTCGCCGGACGGCAAGCTCAATCCGCTGGTGCTGGCGGCGGCCCATCTCGGCGGCGTCTCCGAAATCTATCGCGTCGGCGGCGCGCAGGCGGTGGCGGCGTTGGCCTACGGCACCGCCACCATCGCGCCGGTCGCCAAAATCGTCGGCCCCGGCAACGCCTATGTCGCCGCCGCCAAGCGCCAGGTTTTCGGCAAGGTCGGCATCGACATGATCGCGGGTCCCTCTGAAGTGCTGGTCATCGCCGACGATACCGGCAACGCCGGCTGGATCGCCGCCGATCTGCTGGCGCAGGCCGAGCACGACGCCAGCGCGCAGTCGATCCTGATCACCGACAGCGCGGCGCTGGCCGCCGAGGTCGAACGCGCGCTGGAAGCCCAGCTTGTGACGCTGCCACGCGCGCAAATCGCGCGGGCCTCGTGGAACGAGTTTGGCGCCATCATCATGGTAAAACAGCTCGACGAGGCGGTGGTGCTCGCCAACGCCATCGCCGCCGAGCATCTCGAAATCATGACCGCGGATGCCGAGGCGCTGTCGGCAAAAATCCGCAACGCCGGCGCGATCTTCCTCGGCCCCCATACGCCGGAGGCGATCGGCGATTATGTCGGCGGCTCCAACCACGTGCTGCCGACCGCGCGCTCGGCGCGGTTCTCGTCGGGCCTCGGCGTACTTGACTTCATGAAGCGGACCTCGATCCTCAAATGCGGGCCGGACCAGTTGCGCGCGCTGGGACCGGCTGCGATGACGCTTGGTAAAGCTGAAGGTCTCGATGCCCATTCACGTTCCGTAGGACTTCGTCTCAACCTCACATGACCAAGCCGCCACCAGACGAGGACCAGCACAAGCGCATCGTCGCGGTGACGCTCGATGAGGAATCGATCGGGCGTTCCGGCCCCGACATCGAGCATGAACGTGCGATCGCGATCTACGATCTGATCGAGCAGAACCTGTTCGCGCCGGAAGGGGCAGAGACCGGGCCGTTCACGCTGCATCTGGCCATCACCGGCAACCGGCTGGCGTTCGACATCCGCCGCGAGGACGGCACGCCCGTGGTGGCGCATTTGCTGTCGCTGACGCCGTTCCGGCGCATCGTGAAGGACTATTTCATGATCTGCGACAGCTATTATCAGGCGATCCGGACCGCGACGCCGGACAAGATCGAGGCCATCGACATGGGCCGCCGCGGCATCCATGACGAAGGTTCGCGCACCCTGCAGGAACGGCTGAAAGGCAAGGTAAGGATCGATTTCGAAACCGCCCGGCGGCTGTTCACGCTGATCTGCGTTCTGCACTGGAAGGGGCAGGACGCATGATCCCGAAAAGTGGGGACCGGTTTTCGGATCAGATCATGCGTAAAACAGAACGCATGACCCCGAAAAGTGCGAAGCGGTTTTCGGAGCAGGTCATGCTTCACATGAAGCGCATGATCCCGATGCCGGAGAAGGTCTCGCCTCAAACGAGAAAAGCCTGAGCGCATGATGGCGCCGCTTCGCGCCCGTAATCCGCAAGCCGTGCTGTTCGCATGCGGCTTCAACAGCGTGCGTTCGCCGATGGCCGAGAGCCTGCTGCAGCAGATGTTCCCGCAGGCGCTTTATGTCAGGTCGGCCGGCGTCAAGAAGGGCGAACTGGATCCGTTCGCGGTCGCCGTGATGGCGGAACTCGGCCAGGACATCTCGCGTCACAAGCCGATGACGTTCGAGGAACTCGACGATTGGGAAGGGCTGAATTTCGACCTGATCATCACGCTGTCGCCGGAAGCGCACCACAGGGCGCTGGAACTGACGCGCACCATGGCAGCCGACGTCGAATACTGGCCGACGCATGACCCGACCGGCACCGAGGGCAGCCGCGAGCAGAAGCTCGGGGCTTATCGCGAGGTCTGCGACACGCTTCTGCTGCGCATCCGCAAGCGGTTTTCCAAGGTGGGCGCGGCAAGCGGGTGACACATCCGCGCTGTCGAAAAGCAGGGACCCATACGCCGCGGCGGAGCAATTTGAGGTAGTGGCTGTCGCACATTTCTTTTCCACTACGACGGCCGGTGGTTATGGGCCCCTGCTTTCGCAGGGGCGACGCAAGGCAGGCGCAGTGTTAGTCTGACCGGCGGGCGGGTGGCGCAGCTTCATTGCACATGGGGGAGTAAATAATGAGCGAGATCTGGCAGCTCCCGGCCACCGAACTGGCGCAGCGCATTGCGCGCCGGCAGCTCAGTTCGGCGGAGGTGGTCGATGCCCATTTGGCGCGTATCGATGCCGTGAACCCGGCGCTCAATGCCGTGGTGAAAATCCTGGCCGACGAGGCCCGCGCGGCGGCGGCCGTGGCCGACCGGCGGCTGGCGGCCGGCGAGGCCGTCGGCCCGCTGCATGGCGTGCCGTTTACGGTGAAGGAAAATATCGACATGGCCGGGCTGCCGACCACCTGGGGCGTGCCGGCGCTGGCCAAGGCGGTGGTGCCGGCGGATGCGCCGGTGGTCGAACGCATGCGCGCCGCCGGCGCGATCCCGATCGGCCGCACCAATCTACTCGACATGGCGCTGCGCGTGCACACCGACAGTTCGCTGCACGGTCTGACCCGTAATCCCTGGCACCCCGGGCGCACCGCCGGCGGCTCCAGCGGCGGCGAGGCCGCGGCGCTGGCCAGCGGCATGAGTCCGATCGGCCTTGGCAACGACATCGGCGGCTCGCTGCGCAATCCGGCCAACGCTTGCGGCATCGCCTCGATCCGTCCGTCCGCCGGCCGCGTGCCGGATGCGGGTTATGTGCCGGCCGAAGACCGCATGCTGGCGGTGCAACTGATGAACGTGCAGGGTCCGATGGCCCGCCGCGTCGCGGATGTGCGGCTCGGCCTGCGCGTCCTGATGGGGGCGCATCCGCGCGACCCCTGGTCGATCGATGCGCCGTTCGATGGCCCGGCAGTGGCCCGGCCGATTCGCGTCGCCGTATTGCCCGAGCCGCCCGGCGGCAGCACCGATCCAAAGGTGGCGGCGACGGTGCGGCGCGCCGCAGCGGCGCTGGCCGACGCCGGTTATGTCGTCGAAGAAGCCAGCCCGCCGCGCTACGCCGACGCGGTCAACTGCTGGGCCCGCTTCATCATGGGCGATTTCGGCTCGGTGTTGGCGATGCTGTCGCCGATGATGGGCGCCGAGGCGATGGCTTTTCTGGATGGCTTCAATGCGGCGGTAACGCCCTTGGCCGACCTCGCGGCATGGTCGCAGCTGATGGTCGAGCGCGACGGCATCGCCCGCGCCTGGTCGAGCTTCATGGCGGACCGGCCGCTGCTGCTGTCGCCGACCTGGACGCAATTGCCGTTCGAGCATGGTTTTGACTCGGCGACCCCGGCGGGAGCGGCTGCGACCAAGGAGCTGATGCGCCCGGTGGTTCCGGCCAATCTGCTCGGGCTGCCGTCGGCCTGCGTGCCGGCCGGTCGCGACGCCGACACCGGATTGCCGATCGGCGTGCTGATCACCGGGCGGCGGTTACGCGAAGACCTCTGCCTCGAAGCAGCCGAGGCCATCGAGGCCCGCCTCGGTGTGGCGACGCCGATCGATCCGGTGCGCTGAATCCGCCGCGGCTCGATCCGACAAGGCCGGTGTCACGGAATCGCAATGTTGGCCGTGCCGATCCTGCGTCACGGCGCCGGAGCTCCCGCTTGCTCGGGGGCCGCGATGGTCGGGTTCCCCGGTTGTGAAAAGCGGTGCCTTCCGATAGGTTCCGCGCGCATTCAGCCCCCGAATCCTTCCCGAAAAAAATTCGCATGCTTGGCCGTCCCAAATTCGTTCTTGCCTCCGGTTCGCCGCGACGGCTCAGCCTGCTCAACCAGTCCGGTATCGAGCCCGACGCGCTGCGTCCCGCCGACGTCGACGAGACCCCGAAGCGGGGCGAACTGCCGCGCGCCTGCGCCAATCGCCTCGCCCGCGCCAAGGCCGATGCGGCGCTGAAATCCGTCCAGCTCGACGACGAGCTGCGTGGCTCCTTCATCCTCGCCGCCGACACCGTGGTCGCGGTCGGCCGCCGCATCCTGCCGAAGGCCAATCTGGTCGACGAGGCCGCGCAATGCCTGCGGCTGTTGTCGGGCCGCAACCACCGCGTCTACACCGCGATCTGCCTGGTGACGCCGAAGGAGGCCTTTCGCCAGCGCCTGATCGAGACCCGGGTGCGCTTCAAGCGGCTCAGCGAGGACGACATCCAGGCCTATATCGGCTCCGGCGAATGGCGCGGCAAAGCCGGCGGCTACGCGGTGCAGGGCATCGCCGGATCCTTCGTGGTCAAGATGGTCGGCTCCTACAGCAACATCGTCGGCCTGCCGCTGTACGAGACGGTCACGCTGCTCGGCGGCGAGGGCTTTCCGATCCGCTTCGGCTGGTTGAATGCCAGCTAAGCCAACCAACGATACCGGCTCCGGCAAGGCGGCCGCAAAGAAGTGCCCGACCTGCGGCAAGCCGGCCTCCGGCCCGACGCTGCCGTTCTGTTCGCCGCGCTGCCGCGATGTCGATCTCAACCGCTGGCTGTCCGGCTCCTACGTCATTCCCGGCAAGGACGACGAGGAAGACGCGGAATAGGCTTATTCCGTTCGGGTAGAATCATGACGGCGCATTCCGTGGCCTCATGGTTCTCCCGGCGATGCGAAGCATCGTCCGGAGACGCGCGGCGGTGCCGCGCTCCTCACCATGAGGGTTTGAGACCTCATCCTGAGGAGCCCCGCGAAGCGGGGCGTCTCGAAGGATGAAGCCACCGCACCGGACAATGCCCCATCCCGCTTTAGGCGCATTGATTTAATCGGGGCCTGTCTCCACACTCCCCTGCAACAGCACGACCTGAGGCAATCAGGCGGTTCCTGCCGGAGGGGTCGTCCCATGCTGAATCGCCGCAATTTTGTCGGCCTCACGGCTGCTGCCGTGGCCGCGCCTTCGATTCTAACCTCGCGCGCCCTTGCCGCCGACTGGCCGGTCAAGCCGGTGCGCATCGTGGTGCCGTTCACGCCGGGCGGCTCGACCGACATCACCGCGCGCCTGGTCGGCAACCGCCTGCAGGAGGTCTGGGGCCAGTCGGTGGTGATCGAGAACAAGCCGGGCGCCGGCGGCAACATCGCCGCCGACATGGTCGCCCATTCCGACGCCGACGGCTACACCATCTTCATCGCCGGGCCGGGGATGGCGACCAACCAGTTTCTCTATCCGTCATTGACCTACGATTCCGTCGCCGACTTTGCGCCGGTGACGATGCTGATCACCCAGCCCAATCTGATGTGCGTGCCGAATTCCTCGCCCGCGAAATCGGTCCAGGAGTTCATCGCCTATTGCAACGCCAACCGCGGCAAGGTCACCTACGCCTCGTCCGGCAACGGCACCACGCTGCATCTGAGCGGCGAGCTGTTCAAGCGGCTCGCCAAGGTTGAGATGACGCACATCCCCTATCGCGGCGGCGCGCCGGCGATCAACGACCTCATTCCCGGCCGCGTCGACGTCATCTTCGACAACATGCCCTCGATCCTGCAGCACGCCAGGGGCGGCCAGGTGCGCGCGCTCGCGGTGACGACGAAGGAGCGCGTGTCGGTCGTGCCGGAGATTCCGACCATCGCCGAATCCGGCGTGCCCGGCTTCGACGTGTTTTCGTGGTTCGGCTTCTTCGTGCCGATCAAGACGCCGCCGGACGTCGTCGCCAAGATCAACGCCGACACCAACGCGGCGCTGGTCCATCCCGCGGTCAAGACCCGGTTCGAGGAACTCGGCGCCAACCCGAAAGGCTCGACCCGGGCCGAGCTGGCCCGCTTCCTGAAGTCGGAAATCGACAAATGGGGCCCGGTGATCCAGGAGGCCAGGATCAGGGTGGAGAATTAAGGGGGGAACGGCTTCGCTGCACCTCTCCCGCTTGCGGGTGGGGAAACTCTCTCCACACGGGCAGTCTGACTCGCGGCGGCACCCCCACCCCAACCCGCCCCCGCAAGCGGGAGAGGGAGCGCGGTCCCTCCGCGGTCGCCGTTCGACCTAATCCCATCACGCTTGAGCCAGACTCCCGCAACAGCTGCCCCGATGCGAAATAGCGGTTAATTCTCAATACCTTGGGGGCAGAATCGAAGCGGGGCCCGCCGCGCCGTAGCCGAAGGCGAAGGCGGGTGGACACAGCCGCCCAGCCTGACTATAAACCGGCGCTCCCGGGCCATGGCCGCAGGGAAATGCCCAGGTAGCTCAGTTGGTAGAGCATGCGACTGAAAATCGCAGTGTCGGTGGTTCGATCCCGCCCCTGGGCACCACCAAGTTCGGTCCTGCTGTAGCCAAAGGACTTTCCGAGTGAAAGCTCGTCCCGGCGTAGCCCGTTGGGCGAAGCCCGATGGTTCGATCACGCCCCTGGGCACCATTTGGTCTGCCAAGCCGCTCTCTGCCGCCCGCCGCGCCTCAACCTCCGTACAGATAGTTCGGCAGCCACAGCGTCATGCCGGGCCAGAGGTACATGATGACCATGCACAGGATAACGATCAGCATGTAGGGCATCATGCCGGCAAAGATCTGGTTCAGCGTGACATGCTTTGGCGACACGCCCTTCAGATAGAAGGCCGACATCGCCACCGGCGGCGACAGGAACGCCGCCTGCAAGTTCACGAACACCAGCGTGCCCCACAGGATCGGGTCGATGTTGAAGTGCTTCAGCATCGGCAGGAAGATCGGCACGAAGATGATGATGATCTCGGTCCATTCGAGCGGCCAGCCGAGCACGAAGATGATCGCCTGCGACAGGAGCATGAACTGCACAGGTGTCATGTTGAGCGACAGCACCCAGTGCTCGAGCAGCGCCTGGCCGCCGAGAATCGCGAACACCGCCGAGAACAGCGCCGAGCCGACGAACAGCCAGCACACCATCGCGGTGGTCTTCGCGGTCAGGAACACCGCTTCCTTGGTACGCTTCCAGTCGAGCGTGCGGGCTTGCACCGCCAGCAAGAATGCGCCAAAGGCGCCAACGGCGGCGGACTCGGTTGCGGTGCAGATTCCGAACAGGATTACGGCGAGCACGACGACGGTGAGAATGCCGAGCGGCATGGTCGACGAGGCCAGCAGTCTCACAACCGAGAGCCGCTCGGCGTTGAACCTCCAGTAGTAACGGACCTGCAACAGCGCGCAAACAGCCGTGATGCCCCAGAACCAGAGGTAGAATTCGAGTCCTGGCCCCAGTTCAGCGGGCGTGGCCTCGTTCGTAACCAGCTCTGGTGTGCCCAATTGCTGCACGCCGGTTACCGCGAGTTCGATGGCAGCCTGCTGGTGAATAACGACGTACCACCAGACGGTGGCCATCGTGCCGGCGACGATCATAAACGGCACCAGCGCGTAACCGAAACTTGAGAGCAGCATCCAGTAGCTGACCAGACGGCCTTCCGCGTCGATTTGCCTTGCCCTCGACGGCGAGAGCAGCCCCTTGATCAACGAGATCAGGATCGTTTGCGAACGATAGGTATCCTCGAACTTCGACAGCCATGCCGGCACCGGAACCTTCGTTTGGTCCTCCGGCAATGGCGGGGCGATCTTCGGATTGATCATCGCCCAGGCGACTATGTAAATGAGATACAGGAACGACAGAAAGAAGCCGGGGAACATCGCCGCCGCGTACAGCTTGACGATCGACTGACCGGCGACCGCGGCATAGACGATGATCATGACCGACGGCGGAATCAGAATGCCGAGCGTGCCGCCGGCCGTGATGACGCCGGAGGCGAGCTTCACGTCGTACCCCGCCTTGAGCATGGGATTAAATGCGATGACGCCCATCAGCACCACCACCGCGCCGACAAGGCCGCTCGCGATCCCCCAAAACGTGCAGACGATCAGGGTCGCGACCGCAAGCGAAGCCGGCACGCGGCGGAACGCGAGCTGGATCGAGTAGAACATCTTGTCGACCAGCGCGCCGCGCTCCATCACGTAGCCCATCAGCACGAACAGCGGGATGGAGATCAGGACGTCGTTGGTCATGGCGCCGTAGGTGCGCTCAACCATCAAATCGAACACGCGGTTGTCGGCCCAGGAATGCGTCGGGTCATAGAACGCGATGTAGCCAAAAACTATGCCCAGGCCCATCAGCGTGAACGCTGTCGGGAAGCCCATCATGATCACAACCACGATGAGCGTGAGCATCAGGAGCCCGAGTGCCGGATCGCTCATGTGTTCAGGTCCCCGCCCATACCGCGCTGGCGCGCACTCTCGTCGATTTCATGCGCCCGCTCGATGGCAAACTTGCGCGACTCCTCATCGACATATTCGCTGTGGGCGAGCTGCTGCTCGATGACGTCGATCTCCGCGACGTCCCTCAGTCGGCTGGGCCATTCGCCGGTCCGCAGGCAGACGACGCAACGCACGATCTCGGCGACGCCTTGCAGCATCACCAGCGCGCCGGCGATGGGGATCACGGATTTGAAGTGATAAACCGGCGGCCCATCTGCCGTGACATTCGAATGCTCCGCGATCCGCCACGAGTCGGCGGCGTAGTCAAAGCCCGCATATATGAGGGCGGCGATACCGGGGATAAAAAAACCCGCATATAGCACGATGTCCAGCCACGCCTGCATGCGCGGTCGCATCGAGCTGTAAAGGAAGTCGCCGCGGACATGGGCGTTCTGCGCCAGCGTGTAGGCGCCGCACAGCATAAACGCGCTTCCGTACAGCATGTTATTAAGATCGAAGATCCACGCCGTCGGCATGTTCATGATGTAGCGCTTGAACACTTCGACGCAGACGACGGCCATCAGCAATATGATCAACCAGGCCGCGGCCTTGCCGCACCACGTGCTGATTTCGTCAATGACAAGCAGAAGTTTCTGGACGGTCATTGGTCGCCGCCGATTAATCCGAGGAAAGAATGAAATGACAAAGCACCATCCGGTCGCCGTCCCGAACGGTGCCTTGCCGATTCAATATGTCGTCAGCTCTTCTTCGCGGTCCCTTTTGGCCCGAAGTAGTAATCGAACGCCATCTTGCGGTTGACGACGGTGTCCTGTTCCCATTGCGTCACCCGGCGGGCAAACGCGATCTGCGATTCGACGATTTCCTTGAACAGCGGATTTGTCGCCGAGTACTTCTTCACGATGTCATCGAAGATCTCAAGCTGCCGTTTGAGAATTGCATCCGGCGTCTTGTAGAACTTCACCTTGTCCTTGGTCTGCAACTCGATGTAGTCCTGCGAGTATCGGTCGATCGCCTTCCATTGCATCTCTTGCGAAGCGGCGCTCACCGCATTGGCAATGATCGCCTTCATCTTGTCTGGCAGCGCGTCGTATTTCGTCTTGTTGAACGTGATCTCCAGCTGCTCGGCGTTCTGGTGGTAGCTCTGCAGCATGCAGACCTTGGAGACGTCGGCGAAGCCAAGCAGGCGGTCCGACGTGGCGTTGTTGAACTCAGCCGCGTCGAGCAGGCCGCGATCCATCGCCGACACGATTTCGCCGCCGGGCAGCGCGTTCACCGCGGCGCCCATGGCCGTGAACATGTCGATGGAGATGCCGACGGTGCGGAATTTGACGCCGTTGAAGTCGTCGACGCTGGTGACCGGTTTCTTGAACCACCCGAGCGGCTGCGTCGCCATCGGAGCGTACGGGAATGAAACGACGTTCAGGCCGAGCGATGCATACAGTTTGGCGAGAAGCTCCTTGCCGCCGCCCCACCTGTGCCAGGCGAGCAGCATGTTGGCGTCCATGGCGTAGCCCGGACCCGAGCCCCACAGCGCCAGCGCGTTCTGCTTGCCGTAGTGGTAGACCAGCACGCCGTGGCCGCCGTCGAGCGTGCCTTTCGACACGGCATCGATCAGCCCGAACGCGGGCACCACGGCGCCGGCGGGAAGCACGTCGATCTTGAGGTCGCCGCCGGTCATGTCGTTGACCGTCTTGGCGTAGTCGAGGGCGTATTCGTGAAAGATATCCTTCGACGGCCAAGTGCTCTGAAAGCGCATACTAATTGGGCCCTGCGCGCTAACGATCGTCGGCGCGGCTACCGTCGCGGCGGCCCCCGCAGCAGCGACCTTGAGAAAGCGGCGGCGGCTGGAAGTACTCCCCTTGTTTGATTTGGTCATGGTTTCCTCCTCCCCTTGGAATAACGATCCCTTGCGGATTAGCCCCCTTTTTATTGGGAGAAGTCAAAGACTTGCGCAGGGGTTTGGCAAGAATGTTCGGGATGATGCGACGCTACGACGCGGATTGCGGTAATGACGCGCCGCACGAGGACCAGACCACGAAGCGTGGCCGCTTTTCAGAAGAGCAGATCATCGGAATTTTGAAAGAGCATGAGGCCGACGTTTCGGTCGCCGATCTGCCGCAAGCATGGCGTCAGCAACGCTAGCATCTACAAATGAAAAGCGAAGTTCGGCGGGATGGAGGTGTCGGAGGCCACGCGGCTGAAGACGCTGGAGGACGAGAACACGCGGCTGAAGCGGTTGCTGGCCGACGCCATGGACAATTCGGCCTTGAAGGACCCTTCTGGAAGGAATGTATGGTCCGCCCCGTCCGTGCAAGGTGTCGTGACGTCGTGGGTGACGATTTCAGTTGCATAAATGTATCCGGCCTCTCGCGAGTGGACTGCTGTTACAGCCAGGCCATGATGAGATCCGCGCACGCGGTTCAGGCACTGGCACCTTAAATTATATAGTTACTTCAATAACATACGAGTTCGTAGTTTTATTCTGAATGGCGCACCATTCGCCTAAGTTTTCCGCTACGCCGCAATTTTTCGCTCGATTCCCGCACCTGGCATTTCGAGCAGCCTCGGAGCCGAGCGCGTTGCCAGCTTCCTTGCCGGCGTCCCGATGCCCTCGAAGCGCGACTTGGTATAGCTTGATCTGCATTTAGCGCAGTCATCAGCCTGAACGAGGGTATTGATGCGGCTCGTTTTCACACTGATCATTTGGCTGTGCAGCACGGCCTTTCCGCATGCGCAGGAGGCGCAGGTCAGGCTCCCGGTCATCGGCTGGCTCTCTCCCTCTACAACACAGGCTTATCAGCAAACTGGTGTTGGAAAACCGGGTCCCCAGCTATTGCGCGAGTCGCTCGCGAGGTTTGGGCTCGTTGATGGAAAGAACGTTCGCCTCGAAATGCGCCTCGCCGAGGGCAGACTGGAACGGTTTCCAGGACTCGCCGAGGGGCTGGTGCGCGACGGCGCCACCGTCATTCTGGCGTTTGGAGAGCCGGCCGGGCAGGCCGCACAAGCCGCGACCGCGACGATTCCTATCGTGTGTGTTGCTGATGACCTCGTAGGCTCCGGGCTCGCCGCCAGCCTGGCAAAGCCCGGCAGCAACATGACGGGTGTAAGCATTCTTGCGACCGAACTCGACGCCAAGAAAATCGAATTGCTGAAAGAGCTGCTGCCGGATGCCAAACGCTTTGGCGTAATCAACGATCCGGCGACAAGCGGCGGAGAGCGCTTGCGGAGGATTGACCAGACTGCGCGCCATCTCGGTGTCGAAATTCAAACGATCGACGTCCACGGGCCTGACGATTTAGAGCCGACCTTCAAGGCGTTGCGGGCGGGCCACGCCGAAGGCGTTAATATTGTCTCTTCGTCGCTGTTCACCAGCTTGCGGCAACGGCTTGGAGAGTTGAGCCTCGCTGCCAGGATCCCTGCGGTCTGCCAATGGCGCAATATGGTCGAAGCCGGGTGCCTCGCGAGTTATGGCATCACAACCGAGGAACTTTACTCGCTCTCCGCCGACCAGGTCGCCAAACTTCTGAAGGGTGCGAAGCCGGCCGATTTGCCGGTCCAACAACCGACAAAGTTCGAGCTTGTCCTCAACCTCAAGTCCGCCAGGACGCTCGGTGTCATCATCCCGTCCGCTCTCGTTCTGCGCGCCGACGAGGTGATCGAGTAGGGAGAGGCTGGACCGACTATTTCCGTTTGCCGGGGGAATTACGGTTGACAGTGCAGGCCGATGCGACGACCCGCAACGAGGTCTATCGGTGTAACGGCGCCGAGAGTTCATAATTGATGCAGTCCATTTTGATATCGTATGGACCCGCATAGATACCGTCGCTGACCCATCGATAGACCTTCGTGTACGTGGTTGTTTGCTCCGAGCGCGGTTGGCGCCCGGCCGGACGTTGAACGTCCGAAATCGTCTTGGACGACTGCTCGGTCAGCGTCAGCTTCTCGTCGGGATGGTCATCGCGTGTAAATACCATGTTCGGAACCAGCCCCGAATTGTTGTTGGTCGCTCGAAAGCTCGAGCTCAGAAGCTCGTCGTACACCGAGGCAAACAGCGATCCCTTGACCCAGGCCTTCGGCAGCATGACGAGCGAGGCGCGGTTGAAGATGACGATCGGCGCGTCCCCGCTCGGGAGCACGCCTCTGCAACCGTAACGCCACTCGCTGGCGGCAGCCGGTGAGGCGGCTGCCATCAAGGCAAGGGCGGTCAGGACGCACAGGATTTTGCGACCGGGCGGCGAGTTCCCGTTCGCGACGGCGGCAAAAGTCGAATAACGCATCGGGCAGGTTCCAGCGGATCGGTTCTTGGTCGCGCCGGGGCGGCTGAATGTTCATTCAAAGGCGGTTCGGACCCGCCGCGGCGTCTCGTTCACACGAAACTTCGGGGCCGCAGCTCGTGAAAAGAAAACCTGATGTTGGTTTCCAGTTTTTCTGATTTCGACTGGGATCCGCTGTTCGATTCCGGCGGCGCCTCGTTGTAGCGATACGCCTTGAACAGCCCGACCGCTCCGGCCGTCAATATGGCGAGCAACAACAGGGCGGAGCCAAGCACCGCGATCTTGTCCCTCTTGCTCATTCCCGTCCCCGATTTTCGGTCGAGCCTATTACAATCCACGGCCGCGCGGAAGTCCGCAGCGACGGATGCGGCAGGGCGAGCTGTCGATAGACGGCGCCATCAAGCCGCCGGCGATCTCGATTTTGCTCCGGCAATCAAAAAACCGGGCTCGGCGACGTGCCGAGCCCGGTTGGGTATCCGAATTTGCATCAGAATGCGATTTGCATTCCGCTCGAGACCGCACTGACGGTTTGACCGGGCATCGGACCGCCGGTTGCAACCCGTGGCGACAGCACCGGAGCGCCGTGTCCCTCGCCGGCACCAAGTCCATAATGGGCGCCGGGCCCCTGCGTGAGGTAGGCGGCGACGAGATAGAGACTGGTGTGCTCGTTCCAGTGATACTTCAGCCCGAGCGAGTACATGTTGACCCGGTCATCAAGTCCGGGAAATTTGGGGCTGCCGGGGGTTTGGCCGGCATGCGCATAGCCCGCCATAAGGTCGACGCCGTATCCCAGATCCTGAACGTCACTGACATAGAAGCCTGGCCGCTGCCGTTCGTTCGTGGCTGCCGCCACACCGTATCGATACAGCTCCTCATAGACGAACGACAATTGATTGTTGAACTGGAAGTGATACGACGCCCCGACCTTGGCCGCGGCCTCGTCGGCAATCACGCCGCCCTTGTCGGACTGCCGGTTGACGTCCTTGTGCAGCTCATAGGCCGCCGTCAAGTACAGCGAACCATACGAATAGCTGAGGGCTGCGCTATAGGCGTCCTTGAACGCGCCGTCGTTGCACAGCGTCTGGGTACCCTGGGCGTTAGGCGTGGCGCCGTTCAGGCTGGGCTGCTGCGAGCCTGAACATACCAGTTCGCCGACCGGAAACGCGTTGTTGCCGGCGGCGGCGAGGTCATCCAGCTTCTGGCCCGGCGAATACAGCGCGTTGAAGGTGAAGCCGTAAATCTCGGGAGAATCGTAGAACACCGAATGCGGCATTCGATAGTCGAATTCGGTTCGACCTTCGCCGGCTGAATTGCCCATGATCGAGTTGTAGTCTCCGACGCTCCCCTTGAACGGGTTCATCAGCGCGGTCGAACGCTTGTAGGGCGTGTCGTCCTTGCCGAACATGAGCTTGCCATAGGGTGTGGCGACGCCGGCAAACGAATTGCGCGATCCGATCGAGCTTGCGACGCCCGGCGTTGCCGACACCTCCGCCATGGTTTCGATCTGGAAAATCGCCCGCCAATAGGGCGATCCCATGTCGATGCCACCGGCGACGCCCAGGAACGACTCGTTGCTCGAAACCTGGTTGATGGTCTTCACGCCGTTGTTGGCGCGATCGAAGGAAAGATCGAGGAAACCATAGACGCCGACATCCACGCCCCACACCCGGGTGCTCAGCGTGTCGCCCAGTACGGGCGCGGGTCCCCGCACGATTCCGGTCTGGGAAGTGTGCGCGAGCTGCGGCACCGCGGCGATGTCAGGCGCGACTGACCCTGCCGGCGCAGGAATCTGGACGCCTGCCGGCCATGCCGGTTGCGGCGCTTTCATCACCGGTGCATCGCCATTTCGACGATGCGCTGCTTGCGAGCTGGATGCGGCGGCCAGTGCGTCCAGCTTCGCCTGCAAGGTCTTCTGCGATGCCTTCATCTGCTGCATTTCGCGTCGAAGCATTTCGACCTCTTGTGCCGCGTCCGACTTGTCTTCCGCAAACGCGGTTTGCGTGATTCCGATTCCGGCGATGCACGCGAGCGTCATCGTTGCGCTTCTCATGATGGCCGCCGAGCCGAGCAATTTGTTCATGACTTCCCCCAAAACCGATTCGAGCTCGATCAAATCCCGAGCGCGCAAACGGTATGGGATACAAAACACCAGCGTAAGAGCTTGGCGCTTCGCGAAAGAAATTAGACGGCGATGTTATCTTTCGAGCACGAAAATGCTTCCGCAGCGCGAATGCATTTGTGTGGCGGATTTGAAACGAAAATATTCCCGCGTCGCGACACGCCTGCATCACGCGTTCGCACCGAGCAATCATTAGGCGACTGCTTCGGTCGATCGATCGATCGCATGTCGTGGTCAATGAAATTGTCGAGCGTCGCATCGAGCGATGACGATGCTGGCGCGACGATCCGGTCTCTCAAGCCGGAAGGTCGCCGGTGCGGTCGAAATCGGAGTCGTGCAGCAGCTTTCCTGGATCGTTCCGCTTTGGCCGGGTCGGTTTCTTGCCGCGAACCGGCTTCTCCCGCGTCGCGATTTCCCGCATCAAGGCGGCCAGGTTTCGCAGCAGGCCGGCTCGCTTCATGGCGTCATGCCGGTCCGGCCCCTGCGGCATGCCGCGTGCGCACTCGATCGCGCGATCGGCCTTCAGGTCCCAGTGGGTTTTGGAATAGGGTTTTCGTTTCCTCACGCAGCGTCCCCCGCAATGACCAAGCCTTCCAATTCGTGCTGGAAGGTCGTTAGAGGCGGCAGCGATACGGAACGGACACGCTTTGGATTGGCGTCTTTTCGGTCGAATTCCAGATCGCAAAAATCCGCGTGGGCGCGCCCGCGCACACGAAGACCATGACCAGGCCGCGGCGCACCATAGAAGACTAGAATTAGCTGGTAATTAGGTTTGTCCCCGGCAGCGGAACGCCTTAAGAATCCCGGCATCGCCTACCGATGCGGGGACTTCGGCAGAATGCGGATCTTGCTAATCGAAGACGACGCGATGATCGGCCGCAGCCTCACCCGGGGCTTGGAAAATCACGGGATGTCCGTCGACTGGGTCAGATCCGGAGCGGATGGCCGAATGGCATTGAAATCGGAGGCCGAGGAACATGCACTTGTGTTGCTCGACCTCGGTTTGCCGGACATGTCCGGACTGGAAGTGCTGCGGCACGCCCGCGCGACGCGCAAGGTGCTTCCCATCCTGGTGATTACCGCAAGGGACGGCCTTGACGACCGCATTGCCGGCCTCGACCTCGGCGCCGACGACTACATCATCAAGCCGTTTCAGCTCGGCGAACTGCTGGCCCGCATGCGAGCCGTGATGCGCCGCTTTCACGGACAGGCTCAATCCCTGGTCGTCAGCGGCGATATCTCGCTCGACCTTGCGACCCATGAGGCCGAGTACAAGGATATGAAACGGATTCTCTCGGCCCGGGAATTCGCGTTGTTGCGGGTGTTGATGCAGCGGCCCGGCACGATCGTTTCCCGCGCACAGATCGAACAGCAGATTTACGGCTGGGGTGAAGAGGTCGAAAGTAACGCCGTCGACGTGCTGATTCATTCGATCCGGAAGCGGTTTGACAAGGACATCATTCGCAATGTGCGCGGCGCCGGCTGGATGATCACAAGGGACAGCACATGACCTCCTTGCGCAAGGTCGCCCTGATATGGACCACCATCCTGATCGCGCTGGTCGCGACCGCGGCGGTGCTCGCGACGCGGCATGTCGCGACCGTCGAGGTCAACAAGCTGCTCGACAACGAACTGCAGCAGATCGCCATCAATGCCGGCCGCGGCCTGTCGGAGGTCGCCCAGGCGCCGCTGCAGAAAACCGAAATCGAAAATCGCATCGCCGTGCAGATATGGACCGTAACCGGCGAACTGATTCACCAGGGGCCGGCAACCGACCGGCTGCCAAGATCGACGGAGCTGGGATTTTCCGACGTCGAATTCGGCGGCAATTCCTGGCGTGTGTTCACCGCCGGCGATGGCGATCTGTTTGCCCAGGTCGCGCAACGCTGGAGCGCCCGCATCGAAATCGCAAACCATGCCGCCGAGGCCGCGGCGGTGCCGCTGCTGGCCGCACTCCCGATCGCGTGGATCGCGGTCATTCTGGGAATAGACCGGCTGCTGCAGCGTTTCGCCGGTTTTGCAAATGCGCTCGCGCTGCGAAGCGTCGACGCAAAGGATCCGATCATCCCGGGCAAAATGCCCGACGAGTTCGTTCCGATCATCGGCGCGATCAACCATCTGATCGACCGGCATCAGCTTGCGGTCGAGCAACAGAAGCAATTCGTGTCGGAAGCCGCCCACGAGCTGCGCACGCCGCTGGCCGCATTGCAAATCCAGATCGACAATCTCAGGGGCCAGCCTGACGTTGCGGCCCGGAACGAGATCCTCAACGAACTGAGCGGCGGCATCCGGCGTGCAAGCGCGATGGTGGGGCAATTACTCAAAATGGCGCGTCTGGACAATTCGTCACTCGACAGAACCGAAGCGGTCGTCGATCTCAGGGAATTGATGCTGTCGGTCGTGTCGGAGTTTGTCCCGGCCTCTGCAAGGAGTGGCGTCGAGATCGGTATGACCTTCGATGACGATTTTCGCGCCAGGGTGCCCGATGCGGATATCCGCCTGCTGTTTGCCAACCTGATCGATAACGCGATCCGTTACACCGCGCCCGGCGGCAACGTCGACGTTCTCATCAAGCGGGCCAATTCGGATATATCCGTCAGGATACTGGATTCCGGAATCGGCATTCCGGAGACCGCACTGCCGCGCATCTTCGATCGATTCTATCGGGCCGCGCCTGCCGATATCGAAGGAACCGGTCTGGGACTGGCGATCGCGCGCAAGATCGCGGAAAGAAACAATTTCCAGCTGACCATCGCCAACCGGCTGGATCGCAGGGGAGTGCTTGCGCAAGTCCTGATACCGCTTTCAGCGGCCTGACATGATGGCGCGGCCGGTTGGGCGAAGCCGGGTGGTTCGACCTCACTCCTGGGCGGCGCCGGCTGCGAGCATCGCCTTCACGCCGCCTCGTAAGGCGCGATTTTCCTGATCCGCGCCGCCAGCGCGCCTTCGGCGGTTTCGAGATCGAAGCGCGCCTGAATGTTCATCCCGAACGCAGCGCCGGTCTTGAAGAATTTGATGTCCACGTCTTCGGGACCCGCATCGGTCCACCTGAACACGACCCGCCACGGATCATTGATGCGGATCGAGTGCTTACCCGCCAAATCGCCCTTGAGAGCTTCAAGGCGGTTTCCGGGAAGCGATACCGCAGGCGTTGGCGGATACGCGCGTCCGCCATGGAGGACCGCTATTTGATCGTCGCGTGCACAGTTATTATCGACGTGCCAGAAGTCGTCGGCCCCTGACCCGTTGCCTTGATGGCAAAAGTATCGCTTCCCTTATATCTGGCCTTCGCCTTGTATTCGTAAGTAGCTATGTTGAGTTTTTTCAACTTGCCGTGTAGCGGCTTTTGTAAAATGTCCGAACCACTGACCGTGCCGCGCATCTTGATCGGAAATTGGCAACTTCCCCCAGACATGACGCTAATGTCGCCGGTCGAATTCTCTCCCCAATCCGCTAGTTCTGCTAATGTTGGACAGTCAGAAGCGGCCAGCGCTAAAGACACGGACATGAAGCTTGTAGCTCCAACGATAAACGCCAAAGCGGCTACTTTTGACAAACGCATAGTAGACTTCCTCGTCCTTATGCAAAACCTGCACTGACCAGGTTCCTCGGGTGAGGGGCGTATCATACCCCCCGAATTGGACGAGCGGGTGGCGCATGGAGCAGTTGACCGATGCGCAAGCGTGTCCCCTTGCGAAGAGGACGCGCATTGAAATGCTTCGTCATTGTTATTTTCTGTTATTCCACGCTGTCATAGTTCGGACAGTTCGAGAGCGCGTCAGGATCGCAAGGGGGCGACGGACGGGCGATCAAAGGTCGCGGCCGCCATATGGGAATGTCCAGCTTTGGCTGCATATTTGATGCCGATCCTGCGTTGTTAATACTCCATTAACCATGTCCGAGCACCATTGGTCCGTCCCTTCTGGAAACGTGTGTGCGAGCGAGAAGCCGTCGCCGCTTTGTCCCGGTGACGGCTTTTTGCCCTGCCGAGCCGTGGAGTAGAGCGATGTCTGAACTGGACAAGGTGCACCCTGAGGCAAATTTGCTTTCCGCATTCACCGCGACGATTGCCGTCGCCTTGGCCTTGGGCTTGCCGATGGCGGTAGCGATTATCTGGGTTTGTTCCTGATTTCCTCGCCTGGCCGTAGGGCAAGGCACTTGTTTGACTGGTGGCAATCAAGAAAGCTGTTGACGGAGAAATCCGCCGACAAACGACGCGTTGGCGGGTTCTTCGGACCGCACGTCATCCTTGAAGAATTGCGCAGTCGCATTCCTCGATGAGGTCGATCATGGCAAACGGATCTATCCGGCCTGCAAGCGGGCACTTTCGGATTAAGGCGACAGTGCACTAAACATTCCGTCCAATTAAGTGCATTGTCACCGTAATTCGCGGCGGCGTGATATAAAGGGCCGGAATGGAAGGAGAGACTGAAATGCAGGGTTACGGCGACGGTGCAGTTAATTCGCAATGCTTAATAGCAAACGCGACATATCAGTTGAATGCACTGGCGCCGTAATTCCATGCGGAAGATCGTTGACAGTAACTTTCTACAGGACGAGCGGCTACGGGATTACCTGGAGGCGTCGTCCGATAATTTTGCTGTCCTCACCGACTACGCCGCGATGGAGGCCTATAAGGGCAACACGCTCTTATCGATCCAGCGCTCGATGGCGATCTTAGCCGCATATCCCGCTCAGGTGATCGTTTTGCATGGCACGCAGCACGCGTGCAGTCTTGACGGCCGCGGGTCTGACTACTGGCGACGAATGATTGATGACGAGCAAACGAAAGGGTTTGCCGAGTACTGTTCACTGCTTCCCAGGGCGCAGAACGGGGACCCGAAGATAACGAGACAGTTGCTCGAACGTGGCCGCGAAGCGACGGCGCACATGGACCGAATGCTGGCGGATACGGTAACCATTACGGAGGCACTGGATGGAATCGCTGCAACATACACGTCGGGTGACCTGCGGCGACTGCGTTCGGGTGCGCCTTACACCGACGCGTTCATCGAAAAGACGCTTCGCCACGTGATGATGTTGGCCGCGATGCTGCTCGGCGATCATCCTACTGTAAGTACTTTCCCTGATGGTAAGGAAGCGCCCGATCGCTTTATCTTTCGTATTGCGCTGTGCATGATCTTGCTTGCGCTGAGGTGGATATCGGTCGGGGGTGCATTGAAGGTTAGCGCGCCGCGCTTGCGAAATGACCTCGTGGATATAAATTTCGCTACGTTCGCGACCTACTTTGACGGACTCCTGACCGCCGATGATAAGCTGACTTCCATCTACATCGAAGCGACTATCTGGCTTGAGAAAGTCTTCGGCACCCGCGATGGAGGCCAGTAGGATAATCTGACTGGCACTGATGGGCCTATCTACCCGTCGCTCCAAACAGATGATAGAGTTGGCTGCGAGTGTCCTCGGGACAGATGCCGAGAGGGTCACGCAACGAAATCAAGTAGTCGACTTGTTCTTTCGAATGATCGGGCAGGCCGTAGATATTTTGAAGCTCACTCTCTGTGAAATATCTCAGCAAATATTCGTAAGGATCAAGCTTCTTTGGAATCGCGATCTGAAGAATGAGGGCAAGGGAATTTCGATAGCTCATGGTCTTTCGTGCGAGATATATGCGCAGCAGGTCCCGGTAGCCCACGCTGCTATGGATGCCGGTCCGAAAGAGAACGACGCGGTTAAATTCGGATACAATCGCGTAATGTTCCTCAAGGAGCGATATCACCTCGAGATTGTCTCGGCTTGATACGTAGGACTTCGCTGTGCCGCTCCATCCCCCGCTTCGCGAAATCTTATCGCGGTCAAATGCCAAGCCACTCCGCACCTCCCGAGTGCCCGAAGTGAAATCGTGCGTTACGGAATGGTGAGGCGCTGCCGTGAGAATGTGAAGGTGGTTATTTGCTTTCCTGAGTTCGGCAAAGAATATGACAATTCCAGATTGCGGGATCAGCGCGGCCTTTAGGGCCGCGTATCTTGTCAAAACGTCAGGATCGCCCGAGACTAAGTGTCTATAGGCTTGAACTAAAGAAATTGCCGCGCAAGAATATGTATAAATCTCTTTGGTGGCCCTTTTGAGAAGGTGGTTTGTTTAATCGTCAGTGACCAAGTCGTGTTCAACCTGAGAATGGTACGTCCCTGCCAATTCAACGAGAGTCCTGCGGGACTCGCTCAAAATATCAAATGCTCTGTTGACGTTCGCCACGTCTTCATGGATCCCGCGAGCGGGATGCGCAGCTAAGTAGCGCTGATAATCTGGCTCACTTTGCATAACTAACCGAGTCAGGACGGTCTTATCCCTGATCTCGCCAAACTGTTCCCATTGAGAGTGAAGGGCGGCCACCATCTGCTTGTCAGCGGCTGCGGCCTGCTTCTCTAAAAGCGCAATTAGTTTGTCTGAGGGGAACGAATCGATCATTCCGTATTCTACCTCCACCCGGCGCGGCGTTCATCGGGGAAGCTTCACCGCCTCCGCACATCAAGGAATCCCCGCCCTACCGGACGTAGTCACCACCCGCCGCTTAGCCGCCCCCATCAATCTGCCTCCCCATAATCGCAATCGCCTTCTGATAGACCCCCGCTGCATTCCAGGCTTCGATCGCCGCAAAATTGGGTTCACCGGGCTGGTAGCCGGCGCCGGCGCGCCAGCCGTGGGCGCGGAGGAAGTTGGCGGTCGAGTTCAGCGCGTTGGCGGCGACGTCGAGATTGCCGGTGCCGTAGGCCAGAATGTTTTTTGGCATGAACTGGGTCTGG
This sequence comes from Bradyrhizobium sp. AZCC 2289, assembly GCF_036924615.1. Taxonomy (NCBI): domain Bacteria; kingdom Pseudomonadati; phylum Pseudomonadota; class Alphaproteobacteria; order Hyphomicrobiales; family Nitrobacteraceae; genus Bradyrhizobium; species Bradyrhizobium sp. AZCC 2289. Next base: position 5,646,995 of record NZ_JAZHRY010000001.1, read on the forward strand.
CCGACCTCGCCATGCATGGAGCCGCGCGTGGCGCCCGACAGCACGCCCCATCCCTTCGCTGCTGCAAAAGAAAAAGCCCGCATCGCAGCGGGCTTTTTGCCGCTACCAACCGCGGTATCCGCCGCCGCCGAAGCTAAAGCTTACGCTCGGCCCGCCATAGCCATAACCGCCGTAGTACGGCCCGCCGTACCCGCCGCCATAACCATAGTACGGCCGCGGGGCATAGCCGTAGCTCCCGTAATACGGACGGTAGTGACGATAGCCATAGTGGCGATAGTGGCGATAGCCGTAATGGCGATAATAACGATGGCGCGAACTCAGATCCGTGGATTGAGAAGCACCAGCCGTGGCCTTCGCTGGGCCAGAATGATCTGCAGCATCTGCAGCAGAACTTCCAATCAGCGCGGTTGCACCAACAGCAAGTACGATAGCCAACTTCTTCATGTGAGCACTCCTGGAAACGGTGTAGAGTGCTAATCGTCAGTTTGGCTCGATGTTCCGACGTGCGACACTAATGCCCGACAAGCTTTTGCCCGACGAGCCTCAGGCCACCGCCTCACCGCCCCGCCTTACTCGCCTCCATCAATCTGCCTTCCCATAATCGCAATCGCCTTCTGATAAACCCCCGCGGCATTCCAGGCCTCGATCGCCGCAAAATTGGGTTCGCCGGGCTGGTAGCCGGCGCCGGCGCGCCAGCCGTGGGCGTGGAGGAAGTTGGCGGTCGAGTTCAACGCGTTGGCGGCGACGTCGAGATTGCCGGTGCCGTAGGCCAGAATGTTCTTGGGCATGAATTGGGTCTGGCCGACCTCGCCATGCATGGAGCCGCGCGTGGCGCCCGACAGCGCGCCGCGGTCGACGAGCTTTAGCGCAGCGTAAAGCTGCTCGGTGAAGAATTCCGGGCGGCGGCAGTCGTAGGCCAGGGTCGCGATCGACGACAGCATGTTCTGGTTGCCGCGCTGGCTGCCAAAGCCGGTCTCCATGCCCCAGATCGCGATCAGCGGCCCCGGCGGCACGCCGTAGCGCTGCTGGATCGATGCGAACAATGCCGCTTGCGAAGCTTTAAGGGAACGGCCGCGCGCGACGATGGTCGAGGCGCCGCGCTTGGCGAGGAACTGATCGAGCGAAAGACCAAAACTGTGCTGGCTGCGGTCGGCGCCAATGGTTGCGCTCGCATAATGCGTCTGCATCAGGGCGGCGACCGCGGTGGCGCCGATGCCCTTAGCCCCGGCCTCGCGGGCGAACTCCTGCTTCCAGGTCTCGAAGCCACCCGGACCATTGCCGCATTGCGCCGCCTTCGCGTGCGGGGCGGCAGCCGCCAGCGCCGCCAACGCGATCAAAGTAGCCGTCGCAAGCCTGCTGCGCTGGGTCATTGAACACTTCTCCTGTTCGCACACGCTGTCTTCCGTCACCGATCACTATAGCATTTTCGGCGCCGACTTCCCTCTCCCCTTGTGGATGTTCAGACCGGGGAGAGGGGGGACGCGAAGTCGCCCTGCGGCCTCGCTTCGTCGTCATTGCGAGGAGCGATAGCGACGAAGCAATCCATGTCTCTGCATGCGGCGCTATGGATTGCTTCGCGGAGCCTGTCATCGGGCGGCGCTTTGCGCCGACCCGTTGGCTCGCAATGACGATGTGGAAGCATCAGGTGCGACAAAATTGCCCGACGGGCAAATCAGTAAAAGCCTGTCCAGTCCCTCGCGCAAAAATATTTCGCTTCCGCCGTCGGGCAAATCAGTGGTTTCTCTCCGCGCGTCTCACCCGAAAGAGGGGCGGGTCGCGATCGTCAGGTACGTTGCGGTGGGATGCGGTGGACGCGGATGTCACGAAGACGAACGTGGCGGAAGCGGACGGCGAAGTCGTGTGGTTCTGGCGCCCGACGCTGGCGCCAAGTTCGCGAGAGCCCAGGCTTCTCGCGGGCGATGGTGGCAAAAGAGCACGCCTCACCGGGGAGCAACTGTGATGAATTGGACCAGTGATCGGCCGGGTTCAAGGCTGGCAAGCGCCACCGCCTCCGGCGGCTTCGGCCTTGAGCCCGTCCGCTCACCGGTCCTTTGGCTTGGCAGGCGCTCGGTCGCAGACCGAGCGCAGAGGAGGCGCTCGATCAGCTCAATGCGTACCGATTGGCATCCCACTTTTGGCGCCGCTCGATCATGATGTTGAGAATGCTGATCAGCTTGCGCATGCAGGCGGTCAGCGCCACCTTCTTTTCTTTTCCCTTGGCAACCAGGCGATCGTAAAAGGCCTTGAGGACCGGATTGTGCTGTGTCGCCGCCCCAAGGCAGGCCATATAGAACACGTTGCGGATCCGACGGCGCCCGCCCTTGATGTGCCGCTCGCCTCGACGTCGGCCACTGTCGTCATCGTAAGGGGCGACACCCAACAAGGCCGCAACGATCCTGTTGTTGGCTTGCCCCAGTTCCGGCATGGCGGCGATGAGCGCAGCAGAGGTGGTGCGGGCGAGGCCCGGAACGCTTTCGATGATCTCGGCGAGTTCGGTAAAATGCGGCGTCGCCTGGATCTTGGCCGAGATCGCGGCCTCGATCTTGACCAGCTCGACACCGATCGTCTTCAGGATCCGGGCGTGAATCCGCTGCACCGCGGCCGGCAGCGCATGCTCGCCCTGGCTTTCCAGCTTGGTCTGCATCTCCTTCAGTGCCTGGCGCGCATTCACCATCTGATGAAGCTCTTCGCGCTTCGCGTCATAGGCTTGGCCCGGAGCTTCGTCGAAGGTCTCGGCGAACCAGGCAATCATCTCGGCATCGATCGTGTCATTCTTGGCGAGCCGTCCGGCCGATTGAGCGAAGCTGCGAACGCGCTTCGGATCGACGATCCGAACCTCGATCCTGGCATCACGCAGCGCCTTGGCCCACTCGCGCTCGTAGCCGCCGCTCGCCTCCATCACCGCCTTGCTGACCTTCCGCCGGCGGAGCCACGATGCCAGTTCGCGGCGACCTTCGGCTGTGGCTGCAAACGTGCGCCTCAAAGCCAGCGAACGAATGCAAACATCCACCTTGTCCTTGGCGACATCGATTCCCGCGACAACGAGATCATTTTGTGCCATCATCCAGCTCCCTTCCTTGCTCGGTTCGGGCTCCAAGCCCATGCAACTGTTCGGGTTGAGGAAGACACCGGACCTGTCCCACGCTCCCCGGCAGGCTCTATGGCCTTCGAGCACGAACGGGCTCAGATCCAGCGAACGGGCGGTTGGTCAAAACCGCCCGTTTGCACATTCTGACAGATTTTGCGGACACAAGAGCACGAAGTAAGCCGTAAACCACTGCGCAGGGAAGGCCGGATGTTCTCCGCTGAACCTGTATGCTCGTGTGCGCACTTCTTTGTGCAAATTGCACGCGTGACCGCGGGTGCAGCGCGCACCCGGCTTTCCCTGCGCCCTCTGTTTTCGAAGAGGGTGAACAATGACGCAAAACTCGGGCGCATCGCGCCGCGAGAACGCGGTTCCTTGCACGCAAAAAGCCGCTTCGAACTTCGGCCAGATCGGCTATACTACCCCACATTGATGCATATTATTATACAATTGCGAGGAGAAGCGGCGATGATCACATCGAAGGGGATCGGCCGATGCGCCAAAGCGCATGCTGCGGCACTTGTAACAGCTCTCTCAATCGCTCTCGTGTCCGCATTCGCCGCATCTGCGGCGCCGGGTAGCGAAATTCAGGGCTATCCGATCCTGGAGGCGCTTCAGGCCAAGGGCCAGACGCTTGCGCCCGATACCACGGACTGGATGAAAAAATGGAAGGGCATGAATCTCGACGATAGCGCGAGCTATCAATTCAAGGAATTGTCCGGGTCGACGTCGATCAACATGAAGATCGAGAAGATCGATACCTCGGACCCGAAAGGCTACAAATCCCGCGGATCCTTTATTCCGCACAACAGCGCGGCCAATCCCGATGTCGAGATCGGGGCCTTCCAACTCAGCGCGCTGATGGGTTTCGATTCCGTCTATCGTACGGCCGCACCCTATGTGCTTGGTCCCGTGGGCAGCAAGGCGCTCAAGTCGCTGATCGAAAGCGCTCACATCAGCAACCGGCAGCGGCTCGAAAACAAGGCAAATATACTCAGGGCGATCCAGACAGGCATGCCGCTGAAAGGGTGCGTCAAGGCCAAGAAGGACGATACCAACGCCACCCTGGACGAAATTGCAAATACCCACGCCGCGCCGAATGGCGCGCCAAACGCGAATCATCCGATCATTCGTTTGCTGCAGGCGTCCGCGCCACAGCCGGTGCGAGGCAGGAACGTCACGCTGAAGAGCGGCTATGTCGGAGACGAGCTTGAGCTGGCGCGCGAATATTCCGTGATCATGCTGATCGACGCGGTGACCCAGCAATGGGATCGCTACAGCGGAGGAAACGTCGTCATTCGAAAAGACGATCAGGGACAGGCGCATTTTTACGCGACCGACAACGGCGGCGCGGATATCTCCAGCAACTGGAGCGCGCGCAACCTGAACTGGTTCAGCCGATTCGACCGGTCCGCCGTCCAGAAGCTCGCCGATATCAAGCGATTCCTGGACGCGCCGGCAACGGGCTATCTCGGATACACCGATCCCAAGGCTTTCGTGGTCGATCTCGGTTTCTATTCGCTGATGGGGCCCGATATCTATGTGCAGCGGCTGACACGGAATCTCGGCTTCGTGCTGGACTATGTCAAAGCGACTGAAGCCAGATTCGGCAGCGCGGCTTATTTTCAGTGAGCCGATGCCGGCGCGACGGTGGAATCGCTGCGCACGGACGCATAGCCGTTGCGACCGCGTACGGCTTGTTGCCCTGGCGGGCGTGTTTTAGCATGCCCGTGGCGGAGCCGAATTGGCATAACAACCGCGACAATCGCGGGTAAAAAAATCCGCCCTGGGAGGAAATCATGAAGAAACTCATCTTGGCCGCGGCTGTTGTCGCCGGGTTCGCTGCTCATGCGGCGCAGGCCGGGCCATTGCCGGAGGCAAAGCCGGACGACGTCGGCTTCTCGCCAGCAGGGCTGGCCCGGCTCGACGATTTCTTCGCGCGCGAGATCGCCGCCAAACGCGTGCCCGGCGCCGTGGTCGCCATCGCCCGCGACGGCAAGCTCGTCCATTACAAGGCGTATGGCCAGCTCGATGCGACCAAGGGCACGCCGATGCCGATCGATGCCGTGTTCGCGCTGGCGTCGATGACCAAGCCGATGGTGGCGGTCGCAGGTCTCACGCTGATGGAGCAGGGCCGCCTGCCGCTTCAGGCCAAGGTCGCGGACTACTATCCGGGTTTTGCCGACATGATGGTGGGCGTCCCGCAGGCGGACGGCTCGTTGAAGATGGAAGCGCAGGCGTCGCCGATCGCGATTCACGACTTGTATCGCCACACCTCCGGCCTGATGTATGGCGGGCGGCCGGACTCTTCGAGCCCGCTGGCGCGGATGTACCCGGGTGGCACCGACCCCGCGATCGCGGGCGACACCCAGGCCTTCATCGATCGCATCACCAAACTGCCGCTGGTGCACCAGCCGTCGACGGAATTCGAATATGGGTTTTCGATCGACGTGCTCGGCGCGGTGATCGAAAAAGTCAGCTCGCAGCGGCTCGGCGACTATCTGGCGAAAAATGTCTGGCAGCCGCTCGGCATGAAGGATGCCACGTTCCACCCTTCGGAGGCGCAGCGCGACCGTCTCGCTTATCCGTTCCCCAGTGATCCCGTCACCGGCAAGCCGCAGAGCATCAAGCTTTTGGACACGCCGATCAAATTCGATTGCGGCGGCGCCTGCTCGTTCGCCACCGTCGGCGACTATGTCCGCTTCGGGCAAATGCTGCTCAACGGCGGCGAGCTCGACGGTCAGCGCATCCTTGGTCCGAAGACCGTGCATCTCATGACCTCCAACCACCTTGGACCCGAGATCAAGAACAACGTCGCGAATGTGGAGCCGCATCGCGGCGGCTTTGGTTTCGGCCTCGGCGTCGCGGTTCGCACCAGCGAAGGCCTGTCGTCGGTCCCCGGCAACCCCGGCGAGTTCACCTGGAACGGCGCCTACGGCACGCAGTTCTTCGTCGACCCGAAGGAGCGCCTCGTCGTGGTGGTCGGCACCGCGGCGCCCGGCGAACTGCGAAAATATTACCGCGAGAACGTCCAGGACATCGTCTACGGCGCCATGGTGAAGTGAGGTTCGCGGTTCGTAGGAAAATCGGGTTCGACCTGAGGTCGAGCCCTTGCGATAATGCAGGTCATGCCGACCACGACCGAGCCACCTCTCGCGATGAGCGCGCCGACCTCGACGCTGACGCCCGACACCGGGCCCGGCGTCGCCTACGGCACCGCCTTCGTGGCGGCGTCAGGCGCGCAAGGGGTGAGCGGGGCAGGCGTGTTGCGCCCGCTGATCGATGACCTGAATGCACAGACTGCGATGTCGCCGGCCGACAAGGCCACTGCCGCGCGGGTCGCCTGCAACGCGCAGAGCACCCCGGGCTGGGGCGCCGGCCCCGTGGTCGTCATGCCGAACGGCGATCTCATCGTCACGTCGCGGATGCACGCCCCGGAAGCGCCGGTGCTGGTCGTCAAGCCTGACGGCGCCGTCCTGCGCGGCACCGCCTGCATCGAGATGCTCGACGAGACGACGTGCCGGGTCTCGAACGTCAGGGAAGGGGCGTGGCCGTCCAGGGGGGGTGTGGATCGGCCCCTCGGATTAGCAGTAGTTCGTCGGGTGGGCAAAGCTAACATCGCGCCGCGAGAACGCGGGTTCCTGTTTCGCCGTCATTGCGAGCGAAGCGAAGCAATCCATCCCTCGGCTCGCGGAAGTATGGATTGCTTCGTCGCTGACGCTCCTCGCAATGACGATGCCGCTGTTTGACAATTGAATCAGAAGCGATCCAACCGTCACGGCTTCGTCATTAACCTCCAAGGCGAACGTCCACACGATGGTCGCATTAGAGTCACGTTGCCGCGCTATGTCCGCGCCAACGGAGTACGCATGACAAAGATTTCGCCCATCGACTTCAAGCCGGAACTCGTCGCCATGATGAAATCCGTGCTGGAACAGGCCTCGGCCCATATCGACACCGCGTCGGGCAAGCCCGCCACGCCGGCGACCAAGGCGAAGATGGCCTCGCGAATCCTTGCAACCGCCGCCGAAGGCATCACCGATGCCGGCACATTGCACTCGGTTGCGATTGAAGAAGGGCTATGCCCGGCGGATTGAGACCGGCCGTTTCAAAAGTTGGACGGGCCCAGATCGTAAGATCCCCGGCTGCCGCGAACGTAAACCCTGGCTGCCGCGGCGCAGATTTTATCGCGGTTGGCGTCGAAGGCATGCAGGAAGCCCGATTCGTCGGGCGGGACCCCCGGCTGCATCCGCGTCAGCGCCGCTTCGTCGACGAAAAACGACGCCTCGATCGCGCTGTCATATCCCCAAAACCGCACAGCGTGTCGCGTCCCGTCGTAGGAGCGACTATGGTTTGGAAAGTCGATCATTGTGATTCTCATCAGTAACCACGATGGCGACCCCAATACCCGCCGCCCCCGAGCAACAGCACGGCGACAACGGTTATCGGGATCAAAGCCATCGGAATTTTCCGCTGACGCCGACAATTGTTCGCCGCGCGCCAACGTATTCAACGGCGCGCTCGGGCTATTGTTCCCGGGAGACGCCAAAATGGCTCAACCCACCGCCGCCGCCATCCAGCGCGCATCGCGCGGCGAGGGCCGGCGATGCAAGCGCTGGTCGAGCAGCGTGCGGGCGCGGGCCAGTTCGCCGCCGCGCATCAGCGCGACGATGAAGGTGTCCTCGATGATTTCGCGCTGCGCGTGACTGCCGCCGATCCGCACGACATCGTCGAGCACCGGCGCCAGATGGCGGATGCAGCCCTGATAGTCCGCATCGGCAAAGGCGTTCATCGCCCGGCAGATTTTCGGCACCACAGGTCCGGCCGCCAGCTTGCCCTCGGACAAACGCTGCTCGATCACGCCGAGGCGCTGTTCCAGCGCGGCGGAGTTGTGGGTTGCGGCCGCGAACAGCGCCATATGGACGTCGGCGAACGGAATGCTCGATTTCGGAAAGGCGCGTTGCGCAAAGGCGTCCGCCTCGGTCCAGAGCTCGTGCGGCACGTCATGGCCGTAGGCCGAAAGCCGCCACAGCAGCGATGCGCCGTCGGAGATGACGTTGATCGGCGGCGCTGAGGTGACCGCGGGTTTCAGGACATCCGCATAAATCGCCAGCGCCTTGGCCGCATCGCTTTGCTCGAGCGCGCCCAGCGCCTGATGCCAGCTTATATGGCCGTGCAGGATGCCGGAACGGTCGTAGCCCGGGACCCACTCGGTCACCAGCGCATCGGCGTCGGCGAGCGAGCCGTCCTCGAACATCGCGTGGAGCAGGGAGTGCACCGCATTGGCGTTGGCGCGGCGCAGGCCGAAGGCGCGCTCCGTCATGGCGCGGCCGCGGGCGAGCTCGCCGTTCTCGGTCAGCGACCAGCCGTGATAGGTGAGGAACCACCAGTCGTCGCCGTAATGATGCGCGTGGCGTTCGCACAGGTCCACCCGCGCCTGGTCGTGGCCGGCCATGCCGGAAAACGCGAACAGCCCGAACGCGCCGAGCGGCAGCGACATCACCAGCGCATCGCGCGGCGCAGTTTCCAGATGCGCCAGGGCTGCGACCAGCGCCGCCGGGATCTGGCCTTCCACGGCCAGCGCCAGCGTCTCGACATGGCCCCGCTCCCGCTCCGTGCCGTTGCGGGCGACCAGCTCACGCGCCAGCGCCGCCTTTTTCCGCGCCACGTCGCCCTGCTGATAGAAAGTATGGATGCGGGCACGGGCGATCTGCGCCAGCGCGAATTCCGGATCGGCCGCGACCGCGCGATCGAACGCCTCCGCAGCACCCGTCCATGCCGACAGCAAGAGGTCGATGCCGTCGCGATAGGCGGTGGCGGCTTCAGAGGAGGTGGTCGACAGGGTCAGGCCGTAGCGATCCTGATGGGACATCGATGCCTCACGCGCGGTTTTGCTTCAGTTCGCCGTCTTCGCCCGCCGCCCCTCGATCGGATACGCCGGATCGTTGAATCCCGGCGTCGACGGATGTCCGCTCGTCACCAGCCGGTCGATCAGCGCCTCGTCCTCTGCGGTGAAGCGATAGTCGAGCGCCTTCAGGTAATCGTCCCATTGCTGCTCGGTGCGGGGGCCGGCGACCACCGCATTGACGAACGAGGAGTTGAGCACCCACGACACCGCGAACTGTCCGGCGGTGATGCCTCGGGCTTCCGCGTGGCTCCTGATCTCCTGCGCAAGCTGCAGCGATTCCGGTCGCCACTCGGTCTGCATCATGCGCTTGTCGTTGCGCCCTGCGCGGGTGTCCTTGTCGGGTGCGGCATCCAGGCGGTATTTGCCGGTCAGCACGCCGCGCGCCAGCGGGCTATAGGGCACGATGCCGAGGCCGTAATAGCCGCAGGCCGGAAAATGCTCGACTTCCGGCATGCGGTTCATCGCGTTGTAATAGGGTTGGCTGACGATCGGGCGGTCGATGCCGAGCCGGTCGCAGATGTTGCAGATCTCGGCGACGCGCCAGGCGCGGTAGTTCGAGACGCCGAAATAGCGCACCTTGCCCTGCCGGATCAGGTCGCCCATCGCGCGCACGGTCTCGTCCAGCGGCGTCGCATGGTCCTCCTTGTGCAGGTAATAGATGTCGATGTAGTCGGTGCCGAGCCGGTTCAGGCTTTCGTCCGCCGCCTGCAGCACCCAGCGCCGCGACAGCCCGCCGTGATTGGGATCGTCGCCGATCGGGTTGGCGAGCTTGGTCGCGAGCACCCAGTTCTGCCGGACGTTCGCAATCGCGCGGCCGACCACCTGCTCGGACTTGCCGCCATTATAGGCGTCGGCCGAGTCGATGAAGTTGATGCCGGCCTCGCGCGCTTTCGCCACGATCCGCGACGAGGTCGCCTCGTCGGTCGGCCCGCCGAACATCATGGTGCCGAGACAGATCGGCGAGATCTTCAGGCCGCTGCGGCCGAGTTGGCGGTATTGCATGTGGTCCTCACTCTTTGGGTTGTCATTGCGAGCCAACGGGTCGCGCGAATGCGCGCCCGATGACAGGCTCCGCGAAGCAATCCATCGGGCGGCAAAGCAAGTCTGGATTGCTTCGTCGCTATCGCTCCTCGCAATGACGCGGGGAGACGGCGCTCCCTCACTCGTTCCTCAATATCTTAAACACGCCGGACGCCATCGCGATACAGCGCTTGTCGACGGTTACCTCGGTCGTGATGAAAATCAGGCTGCGGGTTGAGCGCACCACGTGCGGACGCGACACCAGCACCTCGCCGATCTTGCCGGCCTCGACGAAATGCGTATCCATCTGCACGGTCGCCAGCGTCGGCTTGCCCGAGACGTAGCGCGCGGTCATGCCGCAGGTGCGGTCGGCGAAGGTCATGAGGACACCGCCCTGCACCAGGCCGCGGCGGTTGTGGTGCTTGTCCTCGGTAACGAGCGCATATTCATGCTCGCCGTCCGCGACCCGCTGCCACAGCGGTCCGATCAGGTGCAGGAACCCCGATGTTTCGACGATCTTCCAGCCGTCGGATTTGAGTTTGTCCGCGGCCTTGCTCGTCATGTCTGCGTTCCGTTCCCGGCAGGTGGTCCGGGTCATTTCATCGGTCGCAGGACTGTTGTAGTCAAGCGCAATGGCCCGTTCATTTGATGATGCCACCCGGCGGAATATCGCAGAGCTCTGCGCGGCATTCCCCCGCACGCAGCCGGATCAAGCCGCGCCGGCGCTAAAGCGCGCCGCGGTCGCCATCGCGCTCACGGAAAGTGACGCCGGCGGCGATACGGCGTTTCTGTTGACCCGGCGTGCGGCGAGCCTGCGTTCGCACAGCGCCCAATGGGCGCTGCCGGGCGGGCGCTGTGATCCCGGCGAGACGCAAGCCGAGGCGGCATTGCGCGAGGTGCACGAGGAGCTCGGCCTCGAGCTTGGGACGAGTGACGTGCTCGGCCGGCTCGACGACTATCCGACCCGGTCCGGCTACCTCATCACGCCGGTCGTGGTGTGGGTGACGGGGAGGGCGGCGATTTTACCCAATCCCGCGGAGGTCGCGTCCGTGCATCGGATTGCGCTGGAGGAGATCGAGCGGGAGGACGCGTTCAGCTTCACCACGATCCCCGAAAGCACCCGGCGCGTGATCCGCTTTCGCCTCGCCGGTCAACATATCCACGCGCCGACCGCGGCGCTGATCTATCAGTTCCGCGAAGTGCTGGCGGGTCGTGCTACCCGCGTTGCCGAGCTGGAACAGCCGGTGTTCGCGTGGAAGTAGATTCGACTGACGCAGACTCTCTCCTTTACCTCTCCCTCAGGAAGAGGTGGTTTCGTGGCTGACTTAAGCCGAGCGCTTGCTACAACAGGGCGATGCGCCCGCAATTGATTCGCGTTGGATTTGGGTTGGTCGCGCTCGCGTGGTTCGCGGGTGCGCCGCCGGCCGTGGCGGTCAAGCTCGGCACGCTTTCGGCTTCGACCGCCAATGCGATGGCGCAGGCGGCTTCGCCGCAGGCGATCGCCGAATATCGCCGCAAGCTCAGGGAATATCAGGAAGCACGCGCGGCGTTCGACGAGGAGGCCGGCGCCTATTGGGCGTCGATCTCCGAAAAACGGCGCGGCCGCAATGCCAAGCGGCGCGAGCACCTGATCATCACGCTTGACGATTACGTGCTGACGCAGCCGCCGGTCTATACCGGCCCGAAACGGCCGGCAAATCCCGAGCCCGAAGAGGGAAAGCCGCCGCGCGAGCCCAAGGCTATTCCGGTGGTCGCGGACCTCTTGATGGCGGCCGCCGAGCATTTCCAGTTCACGCCGCAACGGCCGGCGACGGAAGCCGAATTCAAACGTGCGTATGCTCGCTACGCGCTGGCCTCCGGCCTGACCCGCGAGCAGGCGGTGCGGGTCTATTCGTTCGAGACCGGCGGCACCGGCAATTACGACGTGCAGTCGGGAATCGAGCATGGCGGCAAGCGCGCGATTTCGAGCGCGATCGGCTATAACCAGTTGCTCACCACCAACAGCATCGAACTGGTCGCCGAACAGGGCCACGAGTTCGTCAGGGAACTGACCGAGAAGGCCGCCACGCTTTCCGGTCCGCCGCGCAAGGCGTTGGAGCACAAGATCGCGGTCCTGAAGCGGATGGTGGCGTTCACGCGCACCGTGCCCGACGACTGGTCGGCGCACGAAAAACTCGCCGATACGCCGCAGGGCTGGGCGGTGCACGCCATGGTGCTGGACATCGACGTCGGGCCGCTGCTGCAGACCCACAAACTCTTGACCTCGGTGATCTTCGCCCGCGCCAAGGGGTACAATCGCCCGCTGACCGCGGCCGAACTTGAAATGATGAACCTGACCGGCGATGGCACCGGGCTCGACATGGTGACGATGCCGCAGGCGATGCGCGAACAGGTGCCGACCTCGAATTTCTTCCAGCGCGGCGGCTACGAACGCAATCCGGTCGCGATCCGCCACAACACGGTGGCGAAGCTGTTGGCAGTCACCGACGATCGGATGGACAGCAACAGTAACAAGCCCGGCGCAAAGGAATTGGCGGCGGCGTTTTAGGTTGAACGTCGTCCCGGCCAAGCGAAGCGCGAGCCGGGACCCAAACGCCGCGGCCTCTCGTTTCGGCAGTGAATTAGAGATTTCCCTAAATCATTACCGCCGCGGAATATGGGTCCTGGCTCAGCGTTCGCTGCGCTCACTTGGCCGGAACGACCGAGCCCCCTCAATTCGAGCCGAACATGAACTTGCCGTCGCCCTCGAGATAGGGTCCGGTCCGCATGTAGAGCTGCCCGTTGTGGCCGATGAAGAACAACGTGCCCTTCGGCACTTTTTTGGCGCCCTTCAGCAGCATGCCGGCATTGTTGGTCCCCATCTTGTAGGCGAACGTCTTGCCGTCCTTGTCGTAGCCATAGCCGGTGTCCGGCTTCAGCTCCCAGGGCGTCGGCGCGGCCCCTTGCGCAAAAGCGGATGTCGTCAGTGCGGCCAGTGCTGCCGCCAGCAAAAAGGTTTTGGTCGAAAATCCCGTCATCGTCATCCTCCCGGCGGCCAAAATTGGCTCCCTTGCCCAGCTTCTTGAACAAATCACGAACGCTGTTATTTCGTCAATGCCACCTTCGCCGCACCTCGGGCCATCACGTCGCTCCGGCGACTTTGTGATTTCCCACGTCCCGCTTCGCGACTATGTTCCCCTTTCCGTCTACAACCGTGTATTGCAAAAAACCTCATAGGGATGATTCGGATGAACCTCGTCATGAAAATCGGTTTCGGTGTTGCGCTGTCGTTCATGACGCTGGCTCAAGCGGCTGCGGCCGATGAATTCAAGCTCAGCAACAACCAGCGAATTTCGTGCAGCCGGGGCCTGAGCGCGGGCAAGCTCAACACCGCGACCTGCAAATCCTATGCGTATGTCTTCAACGTCAAGACCTCCGAATATTTCCGCTGCCAGGTTACGCTGGCGCTGACGCGGGACAACAAGGAAGTCATCAACGTGCAGACCGACGGCGGCTGCACCAAGAAGCCCCGCATCTTCGAGGCCGACTCGAACTATTCGTTCGACGCCACCGAAACCGAGCCGCCGAACACAAATTCGTTCTTCGGTCCCGGCGGCTATTCGGTGTGGGCCAGCGACAACAATGCGCTGAAGGTACGCGGCTGCATCATCATTTCGTCCGGACTCGGCTCCGACATCTCGAAATGCCTCGACATGTCGTTTCAGTGAAGGCGGCAGGTCCGGACCTGCCGGGGCCGCTCATGGCCTCCTGTCCGGGCTGGACGCCAGCAAGGGGCGCGACCGGGCAAATTTTCTGATCCCCATCGGCTTGTTGAACAGGTAGCCCTGCATCAGATCGAAGCCCATGCCGTGCGCGGCGAGAAAATCGGCGCGGGTCTCGACGCCCTGGGCCACCGCGCGCGCGCCATGGTCCTGGGCCAGTTCGACGATTCGGCGGCACACCGTCGCCTTCAGCCGGTCATCCGCGCAGCCGGTGACGAATTGATGATCGACCTTCAACTCGACGAACGGAAAGCTCCGAAGCCCCATCAGCGCCGGCCATTCCGCGCCGACATTGTCGAGCACGATCGCAATATTATGTAGGCGCACGTCGCGTGCGACATCGATCACGAGATCCAGATTGCCGATTACCTCGGCGCTGTCGATCTCGATCAGCAAGCCGCTGAACGCTGGATGATCGGGTATCGCGCGGCACAGATCGCGTACCGCCTGCCGATCGCCGAGAAACGACACCGGCATATTGATCGAGAGATCGACCGGCCCCTGCTGCTCGAGAAGGTAGCGCCAATCCTCGATGGCGCGCCCGATCACGAATTCCGACAGGCCGCGAAAATGCGGATCCTTGTCGTCGGGGATGAAGTAGGCCGGCGGAACCACACCCCAGGCGGGATGCCGCATCCGCACCAGCGCTTCGGCGCCACTGGGCACCAGGGTGCGGACATTGATTTTCTGCTGATACCACAATTCGAGCCAGCCGGCCTTCAACGCCTCGGCCACGTCCACCGCCGGGCTCGGCGCCGGTTCTGAAGGCAGCAGCGTCGCAACGCTGTCGCGCAGCGTCCCGGCGCTGAAAGGCGTCTGCAGGCAGGGCAGCATCGCGATACCGTATTCCTCGCCAATTTGCCTGATGGCCTTTACCATGATCGATCCCGGTTGGCCGATGACCAGAACTTTGCCGGTGAAATTCTTCCTGACCAGGGTCTCGAGAATTTTACCGACCTCGACCCCGTCGAAAGACACGCCGAGGACGAACAAATCGGGCTGTTGCGCGTCCAGGACGGCAGCCAGCTCGCCGGCCTGGCCGCATTCGCTGGTAATGAAACCCAGTTCCTCGAGAGCGTCGGAAAGGAAGGTCCGAAGGTGCTTTTTGCCGTCGGTGACGCATGCGCGCGGCATTACCTTTCGTTGTCCGAACCCGACGGATCGCGCGTGTTCGCTGGGATTGATGTGAATCATTCTCGCCGTCTCCAAAGATGCCGACGATAGTCGTACATCCGCGCGGCGGCGGTAATCTTGGAGTTTTAGGGACGCAACGATGATTGCTTTGGTAGGGTTAAAGTCGGCATTGAGAATAAAATTGTAACGAAATCGGCAACGAATCGGGCCGCGAGATACCAGGACAGCGCCCAACCGTTGTCGGTTGCCGCCCCGGGCTTGCCCCATGAACCGACGCGCGCGCCCGCGCCGATGTCTCATCGTTGGATGCGCGTTAACGTCTGTGTTCGCTTGTCGGCTTGTCCACAGTTCGTGCCACTGCGGCGAGCTCTTCGAGGCGAGAATCGCGCCTCGGATTATTTCAGCTGCGCGACGTTTCGATGCGCGAGGCGGATAGCGCGGAACGCCGTGTCGCATCTCGCTGCCCGATCGTCACTCCGGCTCGATACTGCCGGTCTCGCCGGTTCCCGCATGCGTCCAGCGCGACCGCGCATGCGTATTTGACCTTCGCGTGCGTCGTTTGGATGGGTTGACCGGGGGCCTCGCCCCGTCCAACTTCCGGCGGAATTTTTAGGGGGAATAATGCTCATGAATTCGAAGTTGATGGCGGCCGCAATTGTGGCGGCAGCGGCTTTGGCGGCGCCTGCCGCCCAAGCCCAATCATTCATTAACGTGCTGACCGGCGGCACCTCCGGCGTGTATTACCCGCTCGGCGTCGCGATCGGGAAAATCTTTGGCGACAAGATCCCGAACGTAAAGACCCAGGTGCAGGCCACCAAGGCGTCGGTCGAAAACCTGATCCTGCTGCAGCAGGGCCGCGGCGAGATCGCGTTCACGCTCGGCGACTCACTCAAGGCCGCATGGGAAGGCGACGAGGAGGCCGGCTTCAAGTCCAAGCTCGACAAGCTGCGCACCATCGGCGCGATCTATCCGAACTACATCCAGATCGTCGCCACCGCCGACAGCGGCATCAAGACGCTCGCCGATCTGAAGGGCAAGAGCCTCTCGGTCGGCGCGCCCAAATCCGGTACCGAGCTCAACTCGCGCGCGATCCTGGCCGCCGCCGGGATGACCTACAAGGACATCGGCAAGGTCGAATATCTGCCGTTCGCCGAATCCGTCGACCTGATGAAGAATCGCCAGCTCAATGCGACGCTGCAATCGGCCGGCCTCGGCGTCGCCTCACTGAAGGATCTCTCGACCTCGGCCGACATCACCGTGGTGTCGGTGCCGAAGGAGATCGTCGACAAGATCGGCCCGCCCTTCGTCTCGGTGACCATCCCCGCCAACACCTATACCGGCCAGGACAAGGACGTCCCGACCGCGGCCGTGATCAATTATCTGGTGACGAGTTCCGCCGTCAGCGACGACCTCGCCTACCAGATGACCAAGCTGATCTTCGAATCCTTGCCGGAACTGGCGAATTCGCACTCCGCCGGCAAGGAGATCAAGCTCGAGACGGCAGCCACCGGCAGCCCGGTGCCGCTGCACCCCGGCGCGATCCGCTATTACCAGGAGAAGGGGCTGATCAAGTAGCGCCCTCCGCGTCCGCCGTGCCTGCCGTGACCTTTCCCCGGGTCGAACCGGTGATATAAGCGTCGCGGGCACGGGCGGGGGAATGATTCACATGCTGCAGGCCGAGGGCGCAGAAGCGCCGGTCAAGGTCGAATTCGACAATTTCGAGCACGGGTTTCCGGAAGGCTTTGGCCCCGGCGGCTGGGGCCATCTGGCCTACCTCATCGGTATCGCGTTTGCGGTGTTCCAGCTCGTGGTCGCGGCCTGGAACGTGCTGCCGAGCCAGGTGGTGCGCGGCGTCCACGTCGGCTTCCTGATCCTGATGACCTTCGGCCTGATCGGCAATTTCACCGCCAAGAACGCTTTCGGCCGCGCGGTCGGCTGGCTGATTGGTGGCGTCGGATTCCTATGCGGGCTCTATCAGTGGATCTTTTATGCCGACCTGATCGCTCGCGACGGCGATCCGACCAATACCGACCTTGCCGTAGGCGCGCTGCTGGCCGTTCTGATTTTCGAAGGCACGCGGCGCCTGATGGGCCTGGCACTGCCGCTGATGTGCGGTGCCTGCCTGCTGTACTGGTTCTTCGGCCAGTATCTGCCGGCGCCGTTCAATCATCGCGGCTATGATTTCGATCAGATCATCACCCATCTCTCCTACGGCACGGAAGGGTTTTACGGCGTGCCGATCTACGTGTCGGCGACCTACATCTTCCTGTTCATCCTGTTCGGCTCGTTCCTCGAACGCGCCGGCATGATCCAGCTGTTCACCGATGTGTCGCTCGGCCTGTTCGGCCGCACCCGCGGCGGACCGGCCAAGGTCGCGGTGTTCGCGTCGGGCATGATGGGCACGATCTCGGGCTCCGGCGTCGCCAACGTCGTCACCGTCGGCCAGTTTACGATCCCCCTGATGATCAGGTTCGGCTATCGCCGCGCCTTTGCCGCCGGCGTCGAAGCCACCGCCTCGATGGGCGGACAGATCATGCCGCCGGTGATGGGCGCGGTCGCCTTCATCATGGCGGAGACGCTGGGCGTCGAATATTCCGCCATCGTCAAGGCCGCGGTGATTCCGGCGATGCTGTATTTCGCCTCCGCGTTCTGGATGGTGCATCTGGAAGCCGGCAAGCACGGCCTCGTCGGCATGAAGCGCTCGGAAATCCCGAGCGCCTGGAAGGCGCTGGTGGCGCGCTGGTACCTGGTGCTGCCGCTGGCGGCACTGGTCTACATGCTGTTCGAAGGCTTTACCCCCCTTTACGCCGGCAGCATGGGCCTCGCGCTCACGGTGGCGCTGATCCTGGGTACCAGCATCACGCTCGGTTTCTCCAACCTCGTGGTGCGTTACATTTTCTGGATCGGGCTGGCGCTGGTGGTTGGCGCGGTGTCGCGCAACGGGCTGGAGATCCTGCCGGTCGCAAGCGTGGTCGGCGGGCTGATCCTGATCGCGGCAATCACGCGCGGCGGCCGCGCCACGCTCGCCGCCTGCCGCGATTCGCTCGCCGACAGCGCCAAATCGGCGCTCACGGTGGGCATGGCCTGCGCCATCGTCGGCACCATCATCGGCATGATGACGCAGACCGGCGTCGGCACCATCTTCGGCGGCTGGATTATCGGGCTCGGCGCGAAAAGCCTGTTCCTCGCGCTGATCATGACCATGCTGCTGTCGATCCTGCTCGGCACCGGCATCCCGACGATCCCGACCTACATCATCACCGCTGCTCTGGCCGCACCTGCGCTCGCCAAGCTCGGCGTGCCCTTGATTTCCAGCCACATGTTCGCGTTCTACTACGGCATCATGGCCGACCTCTCGCCGCCGGTGGCGCTGGCGGCGCTGGCGGCGGCGCCGATCGCGCGGGAAAATCCCGACAAGATCGGCTGGGAGGCGATGCGCATCGCGCTTGCGGGCTATGTCATTCCCTTCATCTTCGTCTACTCGCCGGCGCTGATGCTGCAAGCCGGCGATCCCATGGCGGCCCAGCTCGGGTTCTACGGCGCGGTGGCGCTGGCGACCTTCAAGGCGCTGGTCGCGATCGGCCTGTTCGGCATCGTCGCGATCGGCTTTCTGTTCACGCGGCTGTCGTGGCCTGAAATCGCGCTCGCCTTCGTCGCGGCGCTGTGCCTGCTCGGCGATTTCCGCTTCAGCGACACGCTGGGTTTTGCGCTCGCGGCGGCTCTCGTGCTCTGGCAATGGCGGCAGCGCCCGCGCAACGCGGTGGCGGCGGCTTGAGCCTGTGCCTCGCCTCCCTGGGCGTGGTGAAAACGCTGTCGATCGCCGCGTTCACGCTTGTATGGACCCATTCGATCGAAAAGACCGCCTGGCAGGAAGACTGGCACATCACGCCACAAGGCCTTGAACTGGTGCAGGCGCGCATCAAGGGCTTTGGCGCCGGCATGGAGCCGCCGCCGGACGCGCGCCTCGTCGACGGCTGGTTTCAATGGCAGCCGAAGCGGGCGCCGATGCCGGAAGTCATCCTCGGTAATTCCGGCGCCGCCGGCGAATGGCGGTTATGCGTGGACGGAAATTGCCGGACGCTGTCGGAGATCTTCGGGCATCCGATCGGTGCTAATGTCACGACCATGCGCGCCTGCGAACGATAACGGAAAACATAAGGAGAAGTCGATGGAACGGCTCAAGGGCAAGATCGCGATGGTAGTCGGCGCGGGCTCGATCGGTCCGGGCTGGGGCAATGGCAAGGCAACCGCCGTGACCTTTGCGCGCGAGGGCGCGCAGGTGTTTTGCGTCGACCGCAATGCGGCCGCCGCCGCAGAGACCGTGAAGATCATCACCGGCGAGGGCGGCAAGGCGACGGCGTTCACCGCCGATGTCTCGCAAGCCGATCAGGTCGAGGCGATGGTGGCGGCGTGCCTGAATGCCTATGGCCGCATCGACGTGCTCGACAACAATGTCGGGATTGCCGAGATGGGCAGCGTGGTCGAGGTCAACGAGGCCAGCTGGGATCATGTCTTCGCGGTCAATCTCAAGAGCGCCTATCTCGCGATGAAGCACGTGATTCCCGTGATGGTGCGGCAGGGCGGGGGGGCGATCATCAACATTTCGTCGATCGCCTCGATCCGCCATGTCGGCATTTCCTACGTCAGCTACGGCGCCAGCAAGGCCGCGATGAATCAGATGACGCGCACCACTGCGGTCGAATTTGCAGCCCGGCACGTCAGGGTCAACGCCATCCTTCCGGGCCTGATGAAGACGCCGATGGTCGAACACTCGGCGGGCCTGGCGGCGAGCTATGCCAAGGGCGATGTGGCGCGCCCGCGATGCGCAGGTGCCGATGGGACACATGGGCGAGGCCTGGGATGTCGCGAACGCGGCGCTGTATCTGGCGTCGGACGAGTCCAGGTATGTCACCGGCATCGAGCTCGTCGTCGATGGCGGGCTCACCTGTCGGGCGTAGAAGGGCGAGACGGCGTTCGCAAGACAGCCTGCGCCAGCGATCAACCCTGCGGCTCAGTTCGGCGCGGTCGAACTCTTCCTGAATCTCCGCGATATTCCCGGCGATCTATTATCAAAGTCGCCACGGATAATCGCGGCAAATCTGCCGCTGGGCGAACCGCACCGCGCTTGCTAGGATCATTTTCGGCGATAGAGGACGTTTGCCGGCCATCCCATGCAAGATGTTTTTGCAATCCTGATCCGGAACGCGGCGGCCGGCTGTTTTCTGTGGGGAGCACTTCCGCACGGCGCGTTCGCGGCCGGCGCCGAGCCGGCCAGGGATTTGCTGATTGACCCCGCGCCATGCGTGGCTGCGGCCGCCGCCGGCGACGATAATGACAAGATCGTCAGTACCTGCGGCGCGCTGATCGATAACGAAAAGACTGAAAGAGCCGACCGCATCAAGGCGCTGATCGGACGCGGCGGCGCCTTTGGGCGCAAGGATATGATCGACCGCGCCATATCGGACTATGACGCGGTGCTGCGGCTCGATCCGACCCAGCCCGATATCTTCAACGCGCGCGGCGAACTCTGGCGCAAGAAGGGCGACCGGCCGAAGGCGCTGGCCGATTTTGGTGCGGCGATCAAGCTGAAGCCCGATCATCCGGCCGCGCGTGGCAATTACAAGTCGCTGGCGCAGGAGCTGGAGCGGCTCGGCGCGCTGAAGGCGGTTGCCGGCAAGCCGAGCTTCAATTGCGCTACCGCTCGCCGCGCGGTGGAGAAGGCGATCTGCGCCAATCCGGAGATCGCCGATCTTGACCGCGAAATCAACGCGGCCAATATCAGGGTGATCGGCGAGGCCAGGAGTCCCGGTGAAGCGCGCGCGCTGCAGCGCGAGCAAGATGCGTTTATCGCAAGCCGCAATGCCGCGTTCGGTCGGCCGGGTTACGATCTGCGCAAGGCGATGAAGGAGCGGCTGCAGAAATTGCTGGGCGTCGACGGTTATTAGCCACTTCACCTCTCCCAAAGGGAGAGGTGAAGTGGTGCTCGCGGCGCACTCTGGTTCGCTCGCTTAGAGATTCCGAAGGCTCTTCGAACCTCGGCGCAGGCTGCGGCGACATAGCGTCAAACGCGGCATGTCCGCGCGAGGTGCCCGTATTTTGAGAGCCGGCCATGCGATCATCGATTTCACCCTTTGCCGCAAGCGCGGTGCTTGCCATCGCCATCCTGGCGTCGGCCGGCGCACGCGCCGAAACGCCCGCGGAACCGCCGGTCACCTGCGCTGCGCTGACGGTTGCGGCTCCTGCACAACTGATCGAAAGCTGCACCGCGCTGATCGACAATCCGGCGACGCCGGACGCCGACCGCCTCGATGCCATGATTACCCGCGCCGTTGCGCACTATGGCAACGGCGCGAGCGACAAGGCGCTGGCCGAGATCGATGCGGTCATTGCCAAAGACCCCAACCGTGCGCGCGCGTTTCGCGCCCGCGGCGAAATCCTTCGCCAGACCGGCAAGAGGGAGGCTGCGCTTGAGGCGCTGAACCAGGCCATCAGGCTCGAGCCGGACAATGCCAACGGCTACGAGAGCCGCGGCAACGCCTTCAACAATGCCGGCAAATACGATCGCGCCATCGAGGATTATGACGAGGCGCTGCGGCTCAAGCCGGATTTCGCGCAGGCGTTTTCCGACCGCGGCGCCGCCTGGTACTTCAAGGGCGAGTATCGGAAGGCGATCGCCGATTACGACCAGGCGATCCGCCTCGAACCGAGCCGGGCAAGGACCTATACCAACCGGGCCTCGGCCTATCGCATGCTCGGCCGCTCCGAGCGCGCGCTCGAGGACGACAGTGCGGCGATCCGGATCGATCCGTCGCAGCCGGAATTCTTCGACAATCGCGGGCTGCACCTCGCCGGCAATGGCGATTACGCCCGCGCGATCGCCGATTACGACGAGGCGATTGGAATTCGTCCCGAGGCAAAATTCCTGACCAACCGCGGCGATGCGTATCAGGCGCTGAAGAACTACGACCGCGCCATTGCGGATTACGATGCGGCATTGAAACTGGATCCGAAGTTTCAACGTGCCTACAACAACCGCGGCGCGGCATGGCGCGGCAAGGGCGATCGGGCCCGCGCGCTGCAGGATTACGCCGAGGCGATCCGCCTCGATCCCTCCGACAAGACCGCGGCCACCAACCATCAGGAGATTGCGCTCGAAGTCGAACGGCTGGGCACGCTGGCCTACCAGAAGAATTTGCCGAGCTTCAATTGCGCCACCGCGAAGCGTCAGGTGGAGAAAGCGATTTGCGCCGACCCCGGCCTCGCCCAGCTCGACCGCGACATCAACGATGTGTTCCTCAGGGTGATCGCCAGCGCAGAATCCGACAGCCATCGCGCGGCGCTGGCGCTGACCCGGCAGCAGCGCGACTTCATCGACAAGCGCAACGCGTCCTTCGGCCGCCGCGGCTACGATCTGCGCCAGGCGATGGTGGATCGGCTGGACCAGCTCAATACCGCCGCCCAGCAGTAGGCGGGTGCCTCCACCTCTCCCAATGGGAGAGGCAAGAGTCGCGTTCGCCGCGCATTCTGACGCACTGTTCCGGCTTGATCTGGCGCCGCTTCCCGTGACAATGGCTCAAAGAACAACGCTATTTGCTCGCATCGTCATGGCCGGGCTTGTCCCGGCCATCCACGTCCTACCTCTTCAAAGGAAGCAAGGACGTGGATGCCCGGGAGCGCAGACAAGTGTACGTAGTCTGCGCAAAGCAGACTACTATGCCCGGGCATGACGGAGGGCAGATTAGGGGAGACACGCCATGAACATCCACGAGAAAAGCCGGTATCACGAGGTCTACGCCCGCTCGCTCCGGGATCCCGAGGGTTTTTGGGCGGAGGCGGCGGCCGAGATCGACTGGATCGAGCCGGCCATGAAGATCTTCGATCCCTCGATGGGCCCCTACGGCTGCTGGTTTACGGGCGCCATGGTCAACACCTGCTACAACGCGCTCGATCGCCATGTCGCGGGTGGTCGCGCCGACCAGGTGGCGCTGATCCACGATTCGCCGCTGGCCGGCAGCATCACCAAATTGACCTATGCCGAGATGCTGCACGAGGTGAAAACGCTCGCGGCGATCATGCACGATTTCGGCGTGACCAAAGGCGACCGCGTCATCCTCTATATGCCGATGGTGCCGGAGGCTGTCATCGCGATGCTGGCCTGCGCGCGGATCGGTGCGGTGCACAGCGTGGTGTTCGGCGGCTTTGCGGCCAAGGAGCTTGCGACACGAATTGAGGACGCCAAGCCAAAACTGATCTTCTCGGCGAGCTGCGGGCTCGAGCCCGGCCGCATCGTGCAATACAAGCCGCTGCTCGACGAGGCGATCAGGCTTTCGAGCGTCAAGCCCGAGACCTGCATCGTGCTGCGGCGGCCGCAACAGGGCTGCGATCTCACCGCCGGCCGCGATCATGACTGGGCCGGGCTGCGCAGCAAGGCAATGGCGGCGAAGAAATCCGCCGACTGCGTCCCCGTGCTCGCGACCGATCCGCTCTACATCCTCTACACCTCCGGCACCACGGGAATCCCCAAGGGCGTGGTGCGCGACAATGGCGGGCATCTGGTCGCGCTGAAATGGTCGATGTTCAATCTCTACGGCGTCAAGCCCGGCGAAGTCTGGTGGTGCGGCTCCGACATCGGCTGGGTGGTCGGCCACAGCTATATCGTCTACGGGCCGCTGATCCACGGCGCGACCTCGATCATGTATGAGGGAAAGCCGATCGGCACGCCGGATGCCGGCGCGTTCTGGCGCGTGATCGCGGAACACGAGGCGGTGGCGCTGTTCACCGCGCCGACCGCGTTCCGCGCCATCCGCAAGGAGGATCCGGAGGGCGCGTTCATCCGCAAATACGACCTGTCGAAATTCCGCACGCTGTTTCTGGCCGGCGAGCGCGCCGATCCGCCGACGGTGGAATGGGCGGAAGCGCAGTTGAAGGTGCCTGTCATAGATCACTGGTGGCAGACCGAAACCGGCTGGTGCATCGCCGGCAATCCGATGGGCTTGGGGATGCTGCCGGTCAAGCACGGTTCGCCGACGGTGCCGATGCCGGGCTATCAGGTCGACGTGGTCGATGAAGCGGCCAAGCCGCTGCCGGCCGGTACCATGGGCTCGATCGTCATAAAACTGCCGATGCCGCCGGCCTGCCTGCCGACGCTGTGGCAGCAGGACGACCGCTTCAAGGAGGCCTATCTCACCGAATTCCCCGGCTATTACAAAACCTCCGACGCCGGCTACAAGGATGCGGACGGCTATGTGTTCGTAATGGGCCGCACCGACGACATCATCAATGTCGCCGGTCATCGGCTTTCGACCGGCGGCATGGAAGAAATTCTCGCCTCGCATTCCGATGTCGCCGAATGCGCGGTGCTCGGCATCAAGGATGCGATCAAGGGCGAGGTGCCCTGCGGCTTCCTGGTGCTCAAGGCCGGCGTGACGCGCAGCCCGCTCGAGATTGAAAAGGAGATCGTGGCGCTGGTGCGGGAAAAACTCGGCCCCGTCGCCGCCTTCAAGCTCGCGATCACCGTCGGCCGGCTGCCGAAAACGCGGTCGGGCAAAATCCTGCGCGGCACCATCAAGAAGATCGCCGACGGCGAGGCCTGGACCATGCCCGCGACCATCGAGGATCCCAAGGTGCTCGACGAGATCGGGGAAGCGTTGAAGGGGAGGGTGTGACGGCGAAGGCCGTCATTGCGAGCGCAAGCGAAGCAATCCATCTCGACACGCAAGGAAAGAATGGATTGCTTCGTCGCTAACGCTCCTCGCAATGACGGAACAAGGTCTATATTCCACCTCCACTATCGGGCAATTGCCTTTATTTCGATGGATTGCCGGGTCATCCCCGATCAAGTCGGGGACAGGCCCCCGGCAATGACGAAACCGGACGAACGGACAAAGCATGCGACGTAATTTCGCACGACCTCACATCGCGCTCTTGCTCATCGCCCCGCTGCTCGCGGGCTGCCTCGATCGGGGGCAGCCGACCATGACCATTGCGGGCGGCGATGACGACGACGCCTTCTGCCGCGCCAACAATGTCGCGGTCGGCTCGTCGGAATACATCGCCTGCCGCAAGGACCGCGACGTCCAGCGCAACAACGCCAACGCCCGCGCCGACCGCCGCCAGCGCGATCTCGGCGAATACATGTTGAATCATCCGGACCGGCCGTGACATCGGGAGAGCACCATGAACGAGGACGTTTTCAACACCAGCCTGCGCGGCTTCCTCAAGAAGGTCGGCATCACCTCGCAGCGTGAAATCGAAAAAGCGGTCCGCGACGCCGTCGCCAGCGGTAGCCTGAAGGGCCATGAAAAACTGCCGGCCAAAATGGTGCTCACCATCGGTGGCGTCAGTCTCAGCCACGAGATATCCGGCGAGATCGAACTGGGCTAGGTCAGGTGAGGGTCTCTTTCTTCCCCTCTCCCTTGTGGGAGAGCGTGGCGCCTCACGAAGTGAGGCGACGGGTGAGGGGTCCGTCTCCGCGGAAAGAACCCCTCATCCGTCGCGGACTGCGTCCGCGCCACCTTCGCCCGCAAGGGGAGAAGGAAGAAAAAAGCCCTTCACCGCACCGACAAGGTCAAGGGCCTGGTGCTGCGCACGGAGTTTTTGAAGAAGGCGTGAGGCAGCCGCTCACTCGGCGGGCGGCTTCTTCCTGAAAGCAACCTTGAGCGCGTCAACGGCCTCGGCGATCGGTGCGACCAGCACGAAGAAGGCGCCCATCGCCACCGAAATGATAATGAAGCCGAGCGAGGTTTTTTCCTCGGCATCGTAGCGATGCGTTTCCTGGTCGATCGCTGCGGGCGCGAGGTTGGCATCGGAAGAGCGAGGCGCGCCGTACTTTCGCGGCCGGCGCGGAGGTGTCATCACCACCACGAACAGCACGTTTAACAGCAGCCAAATTCCCAGAATAATCAGAACCGTGCGCACAAAGGCCTCTTGCCGCAAAGGGCTTCTCAAAATACGCGGAAAAGCTACTCCGGTTACGGTCGCGGCACAAATGCGCCATCCGTAGTAGAGCTTCCGGGAGGGACGGTCCCCGGGAAGCATTCGTCGTTCCGACCAGTCGTTTTGCGGATTAAAATCCTTGGCAGGCGCGCCGCAAGCGCCTTGTCGCCATCCCAAAACAAAAACGCGGCAGGTTGCCCCCGCCGCGTTCGAAAATCTCTCAACGGGAATGCGAAATACCTTATTCGTCGTCCTGCTTCTTGCCGCCGATCGTCTTCAGCTTGGCGAACACGGCGTCGACGTTGAGGTCGTCGCGCTGCTTTTCGGTCGGCTCGTATTCCGGCTCCTTCTTGGTGGTCTCGGAGGCCGGCAACAGAGTGGCGCCGCCATAGGCTGCAGGGACCGGCTTTTCCTTGGCGGCGCGCTGCACCTCGAAATCGAGTTCGATCTGCGAGCACAGGCCGAGCGTCACCGGGTCCATCGGGGTCAGCGTCGAAGCGTTCCAGTGGGTGCGGTCGCGGACGCTGGCGATCGTGGTCTTGGTGGTGCCGACCAGGCGCATGATCTGCGCGTCCTTCAATTCGGGGTGGTTGCGCACCAGCCACAGGATCGCGCTCGGCCGCTCGTGGCGGCGCGACACCGGGGTGTAGCGCGGACCCTTCTTCTTGGCGGCCGGCGGCAGCGCCACCTTGCTCTCGCCGAGCTTGAGGCGGTAGTTCGGGTCCTTTTCGCCCTTTTCGATCTCGTCGCGGGTCAATTGCCCGGTCGAAATCGGGTCCATGCCTTTGATCCCTTGGGCGGCGTCGCCGTCGGCGATGGCGCGGACCTCCAACGGATGCATTTTGGTGAAATCCGCCACCTGGTCGAAGGTCAGCGCGGTATTATCAACCAGCCACACGGCCGTCGCCTTGGGCATCAGCGGTGCATTGCTCATGGCAAATCTCCTTTGTGCTCCGCCCACCTCTTTTGGAGGCGAAGTCAGTGGTCATCAGCGATGACGGGAATTGAGGCCCTATATAAGCCCGGAGGGGCTATTGGCGCAATGGCCCAGCAAAAGTGCCTTGACAGTGCCCCAAAGCAGCCCCAAGTCCTTATGCGAATTGGCCGTTCCCCGCCCGCCGGCGAGGGGTGATTCGGTCCCCGAGATAGCCCCTATGCCAGCCAAACCAGACCTGAAAATCGTGCTTTGTTCACCCCGGGGCTTCTGCGCCGGCGTAGTTCGGGCCATCGACACCGTGGAACGGGCACTGACCATCTACGGCGCGCCGGTCTATGTCCGCCATGAGATCGTGCATAACCGCTACGTGGTCGACAGCCTGAAGACCAAGGGCGCGATTTTCGTCGAGGAACTGGCCGAAATCCCCGACAATACCAACGCACCGGTGGTGTTTTCGGCCCACGGGGTGCCGAAATCGGTCCCGGCCGACGCCCGCGCCCGCAATTTCTTCTCGCTCGACGCGACTTGCCCGCTGGTCACCAAGGTGCATCGCGAGGCCGCGATCCATTTCAAGCGCGGCCGCGAAATCCTGCTGATCGGGCATTCCCACCATCCGGAAGTGGTCGGCACGCTCGGGCAACTGCCGCAGGGCGCGGTGACGCTGATCGAGACCAACGAAGACGCCAAGACCTTTATGCCGAAGGATCCCAACAACCTCGCTTTCGTGACCCAGACGACGCTGTCGATCGACGACACTGCCGAGATCGTCGCGATGCTGAAGGAGCGGTTTCCGAACATCTCCGGACCTCACAAGGAAGACATCTGCTACGCCACCACCAACCGCCAGCTGGCGGTGAAAAAGGTGGCGCCGGTGGTCGATGCTTTGATCGTGGTCGGCGCGCCGAACTCGTCGAATTCGCAGCGCCTGCGCGAAGTCGCCGAACGCGAGGGCTGTCCCATCGCCGTGCTGGCGCAGCGCGCCAGCGATCTCGACTGGCCGCGCTTCGAGGGCATCAGGAGCCTCGGCATCACCGCGGGCGCCTCGGCGCCCGAAGTGATCGTCGAGGAGATCATGGGCGCGTTCGCCGAGCGTTATGAGCTGCATGTGGAGACGGTATCGGCCGCCGAAGAGAATGAATTCTTCCCGCTGCCGCGTTCATTGCGACCCGACGCGGCTTAAGGCGCGTCCCCATGGCGGTGTACACGGACGTTGCCGCCGAAGAGCTCGCGGAATTCCTGAGGGGTTACGACATCGGCGAATTGCTGTCCTACAAGGGCATCGCCGAAGGCGTCGAGAATTCCAATTTTCTGATGCACACCAGCAAGGGCGCCTACATCCTCACGCTTTATGAAAAGCGTGTGGCGGCCGACGACTTGCCGTACTTTCTTTCGTTGATGGCGCATCTGGCCGAGCGCGGCGTGCGCTGCCCGCAGCCGGCCAGGAACCGCAAGGGCGAAGTCTATTCGACGCTGGCGGACCGGCCGGCGGCCATCATCAATTTCCTCGAAGGCATGTGGCCGCGGCGGCCCAATGCGGCGCATTGCAGCGGGGTCGGTGAGGCGCTCGCAAAAATGCATCTCGCCGGCCGCGACTTTCCGCTGTTCCGGAAAAATCCGCTGTCGATCGAAGGCTGGCGGCCGCTGTTCGATCTGGACGCACCGCGCGCCGACAGCGTGCAGGCGGGCCTGCGCGATTTCATCGCCCGCGAACTCGATCATCTGGAAGCGCGCTGGCCTGCGAGCCTTCCGGTCGGCGTCATCCATGCCGATCTGTTTCCCGACAACGTCTTCTTCCTCGGCGACAAATTGTCGGGCCTGATCGATTTTCCGTTTTCCTGCAACGATATTTTGGCCTACGACATCGCGATCTGCCTCAACGCCTGGTGCTTCGAGCCGGATCATTCCTTCAACGTCACCAAGGCCCGCGCGCTGCTCAACGCCTATGGCCGCGAGCGCAAACTGTCGGATGCCGAGCAGGACGCGCTGCCGCTCCTGGCGCGCGGCGCCGCGCTGCGCTTTTTGCTCACGCGTCTGGTCGATTTCCTCAACGTGCCGCCGGGCGCGCTGGTGAAGCCGAAAGACCCGCTCGAATATGTCCGCAAGCTGCGCTTCCAGCAAAGCGTCTCCAGCCTGCGCGATTACGGCGTGACGCAGCCGGGATGCGCGGCGTGAGCGAATTGCCACGGGTGACGGTTTTCACCGACGGCGCCTGCTCGGGCAATCCGGGGCCCGGCGGCTGGGGGGCGATCCTGAAATTCGGCGATACCGAGAAGGAATTGAAGGGCGGCGAGGCGCACACCACCAATAACCGCATGGAATTGATGGCGGCGATCTCGGCGCTGGAAGCGCTGAAGAAACCCTGCGTGGTCGACCTCACCACCGACAGCCAGTATGTCCGCCAGGGCATCACCGGCTGGATCCATGGCTGGAAGAAGAACGGCTGGCGCACCGCGGACAAGAAGCCGGTCAAGAATGTCGATTTGTGGCAGCGGCTCGACGCCGCGCTGAAACCGCATCAGGTGCACTGGCACTGGATCAAGGGCCACGCCGGCCACGAGGAAAACGAGCGCGCCGACCAGCTCGCGCGCGAGGGCGTCGCCATGGCGCGGTTGAAGGCGTAGGCGGGGAGAGCGAAGCGGCTCTCTTCCCCTCTCCCCTTGTGGGAGAGGGTGGCCACGATACGAAGTATCGTGGACGGGTGAGGGGTTCTCTCCGCGGATAGAGACCCCTCATCCGGCGCGCTGCGCGCGCCACCTTCTCCCACAAGGGGAGAAGTGAAGCAAAGCCGAGCGACGACTGTTGTGAGTGGCGCGAGCGCCGCGCGCGATCGACTTACAGCTGCCCCAGCAGCGTATCGCCGCCGGAAACCTCGACCTTGCCGGGAGCGGGCTCGCGGTTGAGCTTCTTGACCACGCCGTCTTCCACCAGCATCGAGTAACGATGCGAGCGGATGCCGAGGCCATTGCCGGAAGCGTCGAGCTCCATGCCGATCGCCTTGGTGAAATCGGCATTGCCGTCGGCGAGGAACACCGCCTCGTCGCGCTGGTCGGTGTCGCGCTTCCAGGCGTTCATGACGAAGGCGTCGTTGACCGAGACGATCGCGATCGTGTTCACGCCCTTGTCCTTGATGGCATAGGCGTTGAGGAAGATGCTGGGCAGGTGCATCTTGTGGCAGGTGCCGGTATAGGCGCCGGGCACCGCGAACAGCGCCACCTTCTTGCCCTTGAAAATATCGTCGGTGGTTTTGACCTGCGGACCTTCCGCCGTCATCACGCGAAACTTGGCTTCCGGCAACTTGTCGCCAACGCTGATCGTCATCGTCAATTCTCCCTAGGATGTGCGGGTGTGTCTTAGAGCATTTTGGCGTGGCGAGGAAACTACCTCACCGTGGTTTGATGGGCGAAGCCGTCATTCCGGGGCGATGCGAAGCATCGAACCCGGAATCTCAAGATTCCGGGTCTGGTGCTGACGCACCATCCCGGAATGACGAGGCTTGAATTATTCCCGCTCCGCGCAATGACGGCGGTGGGCCTCAGGCCGCGGCCTTCTTCTCGTCGCGCAGTTCGCGGCGCAGGATCTTGCCGACATTGGTCTTGGGCAGGTCGGTCCTGAACTCGATCTGCTTGGGGACCTTGTAGGCGGTCAGCTGCGTGGCGCAGAATTTGATCACCTCCTCGGCGGTCAAATTGGGGTCCTTCTTGACGATGAAGGCTTTCACGGCCTCGCCCGATTTCGCGTCCTGGACGCCGATCACGGCGCATTCCAGCACGCCCGGATGGCTCGCGATCACTTCCTCGATTTCGTTCGGATAGACGTTGAAGCCGGAGACCAGGATCATGTCCTTCTTGCGGTCCACGATCTTGGTGTAGCCGTTCTCATCCATCACGCCGATATCGCCGGTGCGGAAATAGCCATCGGCAGTCATCACGTTCGCGGTCTCTTCCGGCCGGTTCCAGTAGCCGGCCATCACCTGCGGACCCTTGGCGCAGATTTCGCCGGGCTGGCCGAGCGGCACTTCGTTGCCGTCATCGTCGCGGATCGAGAGATGGGTCGAGGGAACGGGAATGCCGATCGAGCCGGAGAACTTGTCGGTGTCGGCGGGATTGCAGGTCAGCGTTGGCGAAGTCTCCGACAGGCCATAGCCCTCCGACAGCGGGACACCGGTCACCGCCAGCCACTTCTCGGCGACCGGCTTTTGCGTCGCCATGCCGCCGCCATTGGCGATTTTCAGCTTGGAGAAATCGAGCTTGTCAAAGCCTGGCGTGTTCAACAGGCCATTGTAGAGCGTGTTCACCGCCGGAAAAAAGCTGACCTGGTACTTCGCCAGTTCCTTGACGAAGCCGGCCATGTCGCGCGGGTTGGGAATCAACAGATTGGTGCCGCCGCTGCGCACTCCCAGCAGGTAGCACGCGGTCAGTGCGAAGATGTGATAAAGCGGCAGCGCGCAGACAATGACCATTTGGTCGACAATCGGCGGCTTCTTCAGCGCCGGTTGCAGCCAGGCGTCGTTCTGCAGCACATTGGCGAGCACGTTGCGGTGGAGCAGGGTGGCGCCCTTGGAAACGCCCGTCGTGCCGCCGGTATATTGCAGGAAAGCGACGTCTTCGCGCGTGATCGCAGGCTTGGTGAATTTCAGGCCGCGGCCGGCCGCAAGCGCGTCGTTGAAGGTGACGGCGCCCGGAATCGAATAGGGCGGCACCATCTTCCTGACGCGGCGGAGCACCAGATTGACGATCACGCCCTTGAAGCCGAGCAGGTCGCCCATGCTGCCGACGATCACATGCTTGACCGCGGTCCTGGCGATCACCTGCTGCACGGTGGTGGCGAAATTCTCCAGCACCACGATCGCTTCGGCGCCGGAATCCTTCAGCTGATGTTCGAGTTCGCGCGGGGTGTAGAGCGGATTGACGTTCACCACCGCATAGCCGGCGCGCAGCACGGCGGCGGTTGAGACCGGATATTGCAGCACGTTCGGCATCATCAGCGCGACGCGGGCCCCCTTCTGCAGGCCCTTGCTCTGCAGATAGGCGGCGAGCGCCTGTGACATCTCGTCGAGGTCGTGGTAGCTGATCGACTTGTCCATGCAGATGAAGGCCTTGCGATCGGAAAACTTCGCAAAGCTTTCTTCCAGCAGCTCAACCAGCGATGAATACTGGGTGACGTCGATGTCGGCGGGCACGCCGGCCGGGTATTGCTTGAGCCAGATTCGCTCCATGGTATTTCCCCTCTGGTTTAGAGCCCCCGTTTCTTGGCCGGGTCGCCTTGTTTTTGGCAGTATTTAGAATGCCGCGGCCGATGGCAAGCGGCTGCGCGCTATCGACGCATTGTCGGCCAAAAACAACCGGTCAGGGAGTCCAAAAACTTGCCTAAGCGAGGGGTCCGACGGCGCTATTAGCCGGCGGGCTTGGTCTCGGTTTTGGGCTTGGCGGCAGCCTTGGGCTTGGCCGGTTTTGCTGCCGGCTTGTCGGCGGTGGCGGCGGGCTTTTCGGCCGCCTTCGGGGCGGCATCGGGCTTGGCGTTGGCGTGCCTGACCGGGGCCGGTTTGGCATCGGATTTGGCTTCGGTCTTCGCTTCGGTCTTGGCTTCGTTCTTGGGCGAAGCCGCCGCGTCCGGCTTCCTGGCCGCGACCCGCGATTTCTTTCCGCGCCGCGGCGTCGCCTGCTTTTCGGTGTCCGCCGCGACCGCGGCGATCAGGGCCGCTCCGGTTCGCTTCGGGCCGGTATACACCACCATGGGTTCGGAGGCCACGGGGCCCTCCGCCAGCAGTGCCGACGGCTTCAGCATCGGCGGCTGCAGTCCGGCGGTGAAGAAAGTGACAGCGCTCTCGCCGCCGCTCGCAGAACCGCCGGCGTTGGCGGCGCTGGTCTCTTCATCCTCGTCGCTGGCCGGCTTGTGGCGCTTGCCGCCGCACATCTCGTCGCGCAGGTTCGGTGGCGAGGCATCGATCGGCGCCAGATTGTCGACGGTACCGAGCGAGGGACGCAACCACGACAGTCCGTTGGCGGCGAAACCGCGCTCGAGCAACTGCGCGGCCCGCACCGCGCGCATATGGCCGGATGAAGAGCCGAGCACCACGGCGATCAGCCGCTTGCCGTTGCGGGTCGCCGAGCCCACCAGATTATATCCGGAGGCGCAGATGAAGCCGGTCTTGAAGCCGTCGGCGCCGGGATAGCGTCCGATCAGATGGTTGAAATTGTTGGTGACCCGGCGGCCGTAGCGGATCGAGGGGATGTGGTAGAAATATTCGTATTCCGGCAGATCGCGAATGATGGCGCGGGCGAGGATCGCCAGATCGCGCGCCGAGGTGATCTGACCGTCGGCGGGCAGGCCATTCGGATTGACGTAACTGGTCTGCGTCATGCCGAGCCGCCGCGCGTGCTCGTTCATGATCGCCGAGAATCCGTCGATCGAGCCGCCAACGCCCTCGGCGAGCACCACGGCCATGTCGTTGGCCGATTTCACCAGCATCATCGCCAGCGCATTTTCGACGGTGACCTGCGTGCCGGGCCGCAAGCCCATCTTGGAGGGCGACTGCGAGGCGGCGACGGGCGACACCGTGAACAGCGTATCGAGCGACAGCTTGCCGTCCTTGACGGCCTTGAGCGTGGCATAGGCCGTCATCATCTTGGTGACGGAGGCGGGGTACCACGGCATCGTGGCGTTATCCGCCTGCAGGACCTTTCCGGTATCGGCTTCGATGACCAGCCACGCTTCCGCGTGCACCATACGCGACGTAACGACAGCAAGCGCTGCGACGAAAAATATCCGGATCAACGATGAGTTGCGAAGCAGTGGTTGAAGAAAATGCACTATCCGATTCCGGTCCTTTGAGACCCGCCTTGGCAAAGGAGGTCTGACATCTGACTTTCGGGTTTCAAGCGTGTCCGGCGCGGTCGCTTACCGCAGCGCAAACCTATACCGGCTTGCCGATCCAGAACAGAGGCCCGGCGATTAAATCGTGGACGAATTGGACGCAATTTCGGCGAAATCCGAAGCGTGATGATGGTCCCGCCGGCCTACTTCGCCTCGATGCTGGCGCGGGCATTTTCCTGCACCATGAACTGGGCCCTTGCGAGTTCCGCAAAACGGCCGCCTTTGGCCACGAGTTCATCGAAAGTTCCGCTTTCGATCACGCGGCCGTTGTCGAACACCAGGATGCGGGTGGCGTTGCGAATGGTCGAAAGCCGGTGCGCGATCACGAAGGTGGTGCGTCCCCTCATCACTTCATCGAGAGCGGCGTTAACCTTGGCCTCGGTGACGGCGTCGAGCGCGCTGGTCGCCTCGTCGAGGATCAGGATCGGTGGGTCCTTCAAAATCGCGCGTGCGATCGACAGGCGCTGCCTTTCGCCGCCGGAGAGCATGCGGCCGCGTTCGCCGGCATGGGTTTCGAATTTCCGCTCGCCGCGTTCGATGAATTCCAGCGCCTGGGCGCGCGCGGCCGCGGTACGCATTTCCGGTTCGGTGGCGTCCGGCTTGCCGACGCGCAGATTGTCGGCGATCGAGCGGTTGAACAGCAGTGCTTCCTGGAACACGACGCCGATATTCCGCCTGAGCGCGGTCAGCTTCAGGCCGCGGATATCCATGCCGTCGATCTTGATGATGCCGGATTGCGGGTCGAAGGCGCGGTGCAACAGCGCGATCGCGGTCGACTTGCCGGCGCCGGTCGGGCCGACCAGCGCGATGGTCTGGCCGGGCAGCGCCGTGAAAGAAAGGTCTTCGACCGCGGGACGCTTGCCGTCGTAGGAGAACGACACGTCGTGGAATTCGACCAGGCCGGAGAGCCGTCCGGTATCGATCGCACCGGGGCGGTCCCGGACCGCGGGGACGGCGTCGAGTACGTCGAAGAACTCCTGCAGCCGCGGCGCTTCCATGAACACGTTGTTGATGAAGCTGACCACCTGTTCGAGCTTCTGGATCAGCATGGTCGCGAAGCTGACGAACATCACGATCTCGCCGACAGAGGTCAACCCCTGTTCGTGCAGCACGATGCCGACGGTGAAGATCGCGAGCACGGTGATGGTGGTGGAGGCGCGCGTGATGACGGTGACCAGCGCCCACCATGACAGCACCGGCATCTGCGCGGCCAACAGCTTGTCGGCGACGAAGCGCAGGCCCTGCACTTCGGCGTCGATGCGCACGAAGCTCTGCACCAGTGCGACATTGCCGAGCGCGTCGGAGGCGCGCGCCGAAAGGTCGCTGTATTGCGCCTCGACCTCGCTCTGCATTCCGTAGGTCTTGCGCACCACCAATGTGGTCAGCACCGTGAACACCACGCACAGCACGAACAGCAGGATCGCCAGCCGCCAGTTGATGTAGAGCGACAGCGGCAACAGCACGACCAGCGACAGGATCGCGGCAAAATGCTCGCGGAAGAAACCGAGCCAGAGCCGCCACAGCGCATCGGTGCCGTTCAGCATCACCTTCATCAGCCGGCCGGAATGGGTGCCGGTATGGAAGGTCAACGGCAGTTGCATGATGTGTTCGAAATAATCGGTCAAAACTGCCTGACGCTGGCGATGCGCGAGGCGATCGGCGTTGAGCGCGACCGCGGCGCTGCAGCCGATGGTGAACAGGCCGAACGCCGCCCAGGCTCCCAGCAACGGCCATGCCGAGGACGAGGAAAGCGGACCCGTCGACGGCTTGCCGGACAGCACGTCGACGATACGGCCGAACAGCACGGGTTCTGCGAACTGTGCGCCGGCCAGCAGCAAATTGGCGCCGGCGAGAATCCAGCCGAGCCGGGCCTCCTTGCCGAGCAACTCCAGGACGCGGGTATAAAGGCGAAGCATGGACATGCCGGAATGGCTGGAGGGGGCAACGGGCGCGAGCGGTCGAGCTGTATTCTAATCAGGGATCGCCGCCAAGAACCAGCGCAAGAACCAGCGCAAGAACCAGCGCAAGAACCAGCGTCCACGCCTTTTAGTCAATTGATCAGACGGACGTTGAGCGGGGGCAGGAAGGTATCGTCGAAAATATCGGCAGCCGTCGGCCGCTTCTGGAATTTGAAATCTTCCGCGATCTGGTCGATCGAGCGCTCGAACCGCGCGGTATCGATGCCGCCGATGCCGTTGTGTTTGACTTCGCCGGTGAGGATGTTGTCGGAGATCACCGTACGCAGGCGCTCGAGTTCGAGATCGCGCGATCCGCCGTCCATCCGGCTGACAACCTCATCCGCCGCACGCTCCGGCTCGCGGATGGCGAGTTGCGTGCCGGCAATGACCGCGCGCAAAAAACCCTTCACCGCCTCGGGCTTCCTGGCCGCGAATGCCGGGTTGACGATGATGGCGAACCCGTAGGCCTCGCAGCCGTAATCGGCATATTGAAACACGGCAAGGTCATCGGCCGGAACGCCGCGATCCCTCAAATTGACCGCCGACAGATAGGAAAAGCCGGCTACCGCATCGACCTGCCCCGCCGACAAGATCGGCTCGCGCACCGCGGCGCTGATTCTGTTCTGCTTGACGCTTGCGGCCTTGATCCCGTTTTGCCGCGCCAAAGCGGGCCACAGCCGGATCGAAAGATCGCCCTCGGCGACGCCGAGGGTTTTGCCTTCGATATCGGAGAGTGCGTGGATGCCCCGGCTCTTGCGGGCGACGATGGCATAGGGCGATTTGTTGAACAGCACGAACACCGCCTTGATCGGCGGCGCGCTTGCCTTGTCGTGAAAACGAATGAGTTCGTTGATATCGACCAGCGCGAAATCGCTGCTGCCGGCCGCAACCCGTGCAATGGCGTCCGGCGATCCGCTGGCGAGATTGATCGTGACCGCCAGACCTTCCGAGCTGAACAGACCGCGGGCCGACGCCAGTATGAACGGGGCCGCGCCCGCCTCGATCGGCCGATCGAGCGAAAACTGGATTGCGATCGGGGGCCGCGGTTCGTCGGCGGCCAGGCTCCGGTTCGGATCGCCGCACACGTTTGCGCAAAGGCCGATCAGCGCGGCCAGGATCGAGCGGATGGCTGTGGTCCGGATTACGCGCATCGGGCTTACGTCAGCATGGGGTGGGGCAAGTTGCCGCGCCGGCTATGTCTGTTTCACGACATCGCGCGCGTCATTACAAGCACCGAACGCACGCATTTTGCCGCATCCAGTCTGAATGGTCGATGACTGCCACGATTCCGCCAGAGATCGTTCAGCTCCCATTCGGAATCGGGAACCTAACATCGGCGCAGTGGTTAGCTATCCAAGGCCTGTCGGGCCATGCGACCACGGAGGATAATGTGATGTTTGCGCGAAAAGCTGTGTTTTCATCGATTGGCCGCGCCTGCGCGGTGGCGACGGTTGTGGCGGTTGCGCTGACGGCGGTTGAACCGTCGATGGCGTTCGCGGGCTCGGCACCCTCAGGCAAGGGCATCACGGCCGCGACCGGGACTAGCGGCGCGACGGACATCAGCGCCCGCCGCAGATATTATCGCGGTGGCGGCGGTGCTGCGGCCGCGGCCGCTTTTGCGGGGATCGTCGGAACGGGTCTGGCGATTGCCGCGGCCCAGGACCGCCGCGACTATTATGACAGCTATGGTTATTACGGCGGCGGCCCGACCTACTACGGCGGCCCGGTGTCTTACGGGGGTGGCCCGTATTACGGTGGCGGCTACTACGGCTCCAAGGCATCCGTGCCGTATTTCCGCGGCCATCCCAATGCCGGCTGGTAACGACAAAATTTTAGGAAAAACGAATCCACCGGCTGTTCCGGCCGGTGGATTTTTTTGGTGTCAAACCGACCGTTAACACGCTGGCCATGAGTTTCGATTAGGTTCGAGCAATGAGTGATTCGCTCGGGCGGCTTTATCAAGCGGTGATCGCGGCCAAGGATCTCGATCCGGCAACGTCGCGCACGGCCCGGCTGTTTCAGCGCGGTCCGGCCAAGATGGCCAAGAAACTCGCCGAGGAAGCCATCGAAGTCGTGATCGACGCCGTCAACGGCAAGACCGACGCGGTGGTCCGCGAGAGCGCGGACCTGCTCTATAACCTGACCGTTCTATGGGCGTCGGCCGGGGTAAGGCCCGAGGACGTCTGGCGCGAGATGGAGCGGCGGGAACATCTAATGGGCATTGCCGAGAAGCTGCCGAAGTCCACGGTGAAACTGTCGGCGGTCCCCGCTACCCCGGAAGTGCGGCGGCGAATTGTCGCGCTCGAAAACCGCCTGCGCAAGCGACGCTAAGCGCGCGGCTTTCGCTCGAAAACGCTGCAAGAAGCCTCAAAATCCCTCATTGACCGCCATGGACAAATGCGCCCGATGGTGGTTCATCGCGCCCATGCTGAGACGAATTTACGACTGGTGCATCGACGCCGCCGACAAGCCCTACGCGCTCTGGATTCTGGCAGCCGTAGCCTTTGCCGAAAGTTCCTTCTTCCCGGTCCCCCCCGATATCATGCTGCTGCCGATGTCGCTGGCGCGGCCGAAGCGGGCATGGTGGTTCGCCGCCATCTGCACGGTCGCGTCGGTGACCGGCGGCTTGCTCGGATATGCGATCGGCGCGCTGCTCTATGACTCGCTCGGGCACTGGCTGATCACGCTCTACGGCCTCAGCGATAAGGTCGACGCCTTCCGCGCGTCGTATGCCCAATGGGGCGCGGTGATCATCCTGGTGAAGGGTTTGACGCCGATCCCCTACAAGCTCGTCACCATCACCTCGGGTTTCGCCGGCTACAACATCGGGCTGTTTATACTGTGCTCGATTGTCGCACGCGGCGGGCGGTTCTTCGTGGTCGCCGTCCTGCTCAACCGCTACGGCGATGTCATTCGGGCCGAACTGGAAAAGCGGTTGGGTCTGTGGGTGGCGCTCGGGGCTGCGGTCCTCGTGCTTGGATTCTACATCGCGTTCAGGTTGATCTAGCCGGAAGCAGCTTTGCCGGTCCGGGCCTTCAGGTTACGCTGGCCAATATGCTCGATCGAATCGACATTCTCTTCAGGCCGTTCGGCGCGCATGTCGCGACCGCGGGCCTGGCGTTGTCGATGCTGACGATGGCGCCGGTGGCCTCCTGGCCGCAGGCCGCGCCGCCGTCTTCGCTCGGCGTGCAGTCGCCGGCGCAGCAACCGGTGCCGCAGCAACCGGTGCCGCAGCAGCCGGTGCCGCAGCAGATCGAGCCCGCGCCGCCGCCGCCAGCGGCGCGCGAGGAAAATCCGGGCCTGATCAATGAAATGGGAAAGCTGTTCGAGAAATCGCTCGCGATCCTGCCGAAAATGAAGAGCCCAGGCGAGACCATCGACGATCTCAACGCCCGCGCAAAAGATGCCGGCGAGAGCTTGTCGAACATGGCGAAGCCGTCGCTGATGGTGACCGGGCGCGCGGCGTGTGTGGTCGCCACCAACGGTGCACCGGACTGCAAGGCCGGCGCCGACAGGCTCTGTCAGAGCAAGGGTTACAAGGAAGGCAAGAGCCTCGACACCGACGCGGCCGAAAAATGCTCGCCGAAAGTGTTCCTGCCGGGCCGCAAACGCGAGCCGGGCGACTGCAAGACCGAGAATTACGTGATCCGGGCGCTATGCCAATAGAGTATGATCCGATCGGTTCATGATCCAGCGTCAAAACGCAATACTTGACAGTGGAAAGATTGGCTAGTTGGTATGATGTCTGGCATCCCCAGGGCCCAACGCCTCACTCCGCTGACTAACCCGAAGGAGCTTTTCGAATGTCCATGCCGGCCTTGTTCAAGGGGCGTCTGTCGGTTCCCGTCATCGGTGCGCCGCTGTTCATCATTTCCGTACCCGACCTGGTGATCGCGCAATGCAAGGCCGGCGTGGTCGGATCGTTCCCGGCACTGAACGCGCGGCCGGCGGCGCTGCTCGACGAATGGATCGCGCGGATCAAGGAGGAGCTCGCCGCCCACGACAAGGCGCATCCCGACCGGCTGTCGGCGCCGTTCGCGGTGAACCAGATCGTGCACAAGTCGAACAACCGGCTCGATCACGACCTTGCGGTTTGCGAGAAACACAAAGTGCCGATGATGATCACCTCGCTCGGCGCGCGCGAGGAGCTCAATCAGGCAGCCCATGGCTGGGGCGGCATCGTCTTCCACGACGTCATCAATCAGAGGTTCGCGCACAAGGCAGTCGAGAAGGGCGCCGATGGCCTGATCCTGGTCTCCGCCGGCGCCGGCGGCCATGCCGGCGAGATTTCGCCGTTCGCCTTCGTCGCGGAGACGCGGCAATGGTTCGACGGTCCGATCGCGCTGTCGGGCGCGATCGCCACCGGCCGCGCCATTCGCGCCGCGCGGATTCTCGGCGCCGACTTCGCCTATATCGGCTCCGCCTTCATCGCCACCGCGGAAGCCAATGCGGTGGAAGGCTACAAGCAGATGATCACGGCGGCGGGTGCGGAAGACATCGTCTATTCGAACCTGTTCACCGGCGTGCACGGCAATTATCTGAAGCCGTCGATCGTCGCCGCCGGCATGGATCCGGAAAACCTGCCGACCTCGGATCCGTCGAAAATGAGTTTTGGCACCGACGCGTCGGGCGAACGGGCAAAGCCAAAGGCCTGGAAGGAAATCTGGGGCAGCGGCCAGGGCGTCGGCAGCGTCGCCAAGGTGCTGCCCGCCGCCGACCTGATCGCGCGGTTCAGACAAGAATACGCCGAGGCCATCGACCCCGCGCTGTGACGCTCACTTACTTCCCTTCTCCCCTTGTGGGAGAAGGTGATCCATAGGCGGCCTTCGGCCGCCGTTCTTAAGGCAGGACGCCGATGCTTTGCATCGGCTACGGCGAAGCGAGGATCGGATGAGGGGTCTCTATCCGCGGAGACAGACCCCTCACCCGTCGCCTCACTTCGTGAGGCGCCACCCTCTCCCACAAGGGGAGAGGGAAGGAAATCGCGTGGCGCCGCTTGATGACGGGGCAACCCCTGTGCCACAAAGACCGGCATGACAGCCAGCAAGCTCAACGTCGTCAACCATCCCCTGGTCCAGCACAAGCTTACGCTGATGCGGGAGCGCGAGCGTTCGATCAAGGGCTTTCGCGAGCTCACGAACGAGATCGGGATGCTGCTTTGCTATGAAGTCACGCGCGACTTGCCGCTCGAACTGGTGGACATCGAGACGCCGCTGACCCCGATGCAGGCGCTGATGATCGCGGGCAAGAAACTGACGCTGGCGCCGATCCTGCGCGCCGGCGTCGGATTTCTGGACGGAATGCTGGCGATGGTGCCGTCGGCGCGCGTGGCGCATATCGGGCTCTATCGCGATCCCAAGACGTTGCAAGCTGTCGAATATTACTTCAAGGCGCCGCAGGATCTGTCGGATCGCACGGTGATCCTGATGGATCCGATGCTTGCGACCGGCAATTCCGCCTGCGCGGCCGCAGCCCTGCTCAAGTCGCGGGGCGCCCGTGACATCAGGTTTGTCTGCCTGCTGGCCGCGCCCGAGGGGATTGCGCACTTCCAGAAGGAGCATCCCGACATCCCGGTCTGGACCGCGGCCGTCGACGAAAGGCTGAACGACCACGGCTACATCCTGCCGGGCCTTGGCGACGCCGGCGACCGGATGTTCGGCACCAAGTGATGCCCGCTTGATGGATCCGATCTTTCGCGTCGACGGCGATCGCGTCGTCACCAGCCCCGACGCAGCCGGCCCCTGGGATCCGCGCATGCAGCACGGATCGGCGCCGGCGGCGCTGGTGGTGTGGGCGGCCGAGGCGATACCGTCGCCGGTGCCGATGCAGATTGCCCGCGTCACCATCGATCTGATGCGCCCCGTGCCGGTGGCGCCGTTGACGATCGAGCGCGAAATCTTGCGCGAGGGCCGCAAGATCCAGCTTTGCGCGATCAAACTGCTCGCCGACGGCGTTGTCGTGGTCGGCGCGACCGTGCTGAAGATCAAGACGCAGTCGCTGGCATTGCCGCCTGAGATCGCGGATTTGCCGCTTGAACTGCCGGGGCCGGATCAATCGATGGTCGAACCCGCCGACAATGCCGGCAGTCCATTCACAAAGTGCATTTCGATGCGCGCCGCGCATGGCCGCTTCGGCATGGTCGGCCCCGCCGCGATCTGGTTTCGGATCGACCAGCCGCTGATCGCGGGATCGCCGATCTCGCAGGCGATGCGCGCCGTGGTCGCGGCCGACTTTTCCAACGGCACATCGTCCGCGCTGGATTTCCGGCAATGGACCTTCATCAACGCCGACCTCAGCGTCAATTTTGCGCGGCAGCCGGTCGGCGAGTGGATCCTGCTCGATGGGGAATGCTGGATCGGCCCTGACGGCGCGGGGCTGGCGATGTCGCGGCTCGCGGATCGAAGCGGCTATTTCGGCCGCGCCGTCCAGAGCCTCGTGATCGAGAAGCGGTAACGCGTCGAAGTCACGCGATGCGCTGCCAGGCCGGGTTTTCCGTAACACAACTTGCGGGCGTCCTGCCATCGGCGGCAAGGGCTGGGCCGGTCGCATCAGCCTTGACATGTGACCAAATGGTCACCTATTATCCGTCCCATGGATGCTGTGTTCAGAGCCCTTGCGGACCCGACGCGCCGAAGCCTGCTCGACGAATTGTTCAAGCGGGATGGGCAGACGCTGAGCGAACTCGAGCAGCGGCTGCCGATGACGCGCTTCGGTGTGATGAAGCACCTGAAGGCGCTCGAGGAGGCCGGTCTCGTCGTGAGCAAGCGGCGCGGCCGCGAGAAATTGCACTTCCTGAACCCGGTTCCGATCCGGCTGGTCCACGACCGCTGGGTCAGCAAATACGCCGAACCCTGGGCC
Source organism: Bradyrhizobium sp. AZCC 2289 (assembly GCF_036924615.1). NCBI lineage: Bacteria > Pseudomonadati > Pseudomonadota > Alphaproteobacteria > Hyphomicrobiales > Nitrobacteraceae > Bradyrhizobium > Bradyrhizobium sp. AZCC 2289. Next base: position 5,689,464 of record NZ_JAZHRY010000001.1, read on the forward strand.
GCCGACCTGAGCGAACTCAAGCGCACATTGGAGAAGACGATGGAGAAGGTTTTCGAAATCTACATCAAGACCACGCCCGAGCGCCTCTGGCACGCCATCACCGACACCGAGATGCGGCGCAAATACACGTTCGGCGCCGTCGTCACGTCGGATTGGGCCCAGGGCTCGCGCTACGAGGGCCGCGGCCACGGCAATTTGATCTTCGAGGGCGAGAATCTGGAGATCCATCCGCCGCGCCGGCTGGTGCAGAGTTTTCGGGCGGTCTGGGGCGAGGACGTCAAGGGCGAGGGGACGTCGCGGGTGACCTGGGAGATCGAACAGGTCGGCGATTCCTGCCGGCTCACCGTCACCCACGATCAGCTGCGCGACGGCGCCAACAACCAGCTCTATGGCGGCTGGCCGATGATTCTCTCCGGAATCAAGACGCTGCTGGAGTCCGGCGAAATGCTGACGACGCCGGGATCGCTGCGCTGGGTGGAAGGCCGGACCGAGCAGCTGCCCGAAGTGCACTGATCGCGAATTTTCGCGGGCGATCGACCACCAAATCCCGGAAGGAGCAATCAATGCCAAAGCTGGTTGTCTACAATTCGATGTCGCTGGATGGCTATTTCACCGATGCCAATGGCGACATGAGCTGGGCCCATAAGCAGGACCCGGAGTGGCAGGCCTTCGTTGCGGAGAACGCGCGCGGCGGCGGCCAGCTGCTGTTCGGCCGGATCACCTATGATTTGATGGCGAGCTTCTGGCCGACGCCGCTTGCGATGCAAAGCAATCCCATCATTGCCGAGCGGATGAACAACTTAAGGAAATACGTGTTTTCCACGACGATGGACCAGGCCTCATGGAGCAACACCACGCTGTTCAAGGGCGATCTTGCGACCGAAGTCCGCAAGCTGAAGCAAAAGCCCGGTCCAGACATCGTGATCATGGGAAGCGGCAGCCTCGTCGCCCAATTGGCGGAAGCCGGATTGATCGACGAATACCAGATCGTGCTCAACCCGCTCGTCGTCGGCAGCGGCCGCACGCTGTTCGAGGGCGTCAAGCGCAAGCTGCCGATGAAGCTCGCGAAGTCGCGGGCGTTCGGCAATGGCAATGTCGTGCTGTTCTACGAGCCGGCGGCGTGAGGCAGATTCAGCAGCACTCGGGTCCCGGATGCTGCGCAGCGCCATCAGCGCGTTCACGCGCGTCTTCGACGCGCTATGTCTTGCGGCGTGGTGCGCTGCTGATCCGGGACCCAGCAAGCGGCACTGAGGGTCCCGGCTCTGCGGAGCAGCGCTAAGAGGCGCTGCACCGCGTCCGGGACACGAGAGCATCTACCCCACCATCCGCTCGTGGCCGACCCAAAAGCCCGCCTTCAGCACCTTCTTGTCGACCTTGCCGACGCCGGTCATCGGCAGCTCCTTGACGAACTTGATGTGCTTTGGCGCGTGCGCCGAACCCTTCCTGGCTTTGACGAGGTTGATCAGTTCGTCCGCGTTCGGCCTCGTACCGTCGCGCGCGACGATCACGGCGGTAACGGCCTCGCCCCATTTGTCGTCGGGCACGCCCACGACGGCGACCATGGCGACGTCGGCGTGCTCCGACAACACATCCTCGATCTCGCGCGGAAAAATGTTGAAGCCGCCGGAGACGATCATGTCCTTCTTGCGGTCGAGGATGAACATGTAACCGCGCTCGTCGGCGCGGGCGATGTCGCCGGTATGCAGCCAGCCACTCTTCAGCGTTTCCGCGGTCTGCTCGGGCCGTCTCCAGTATTCCGCCATCACATGCGTGGCGCGCACGCAGATCTCGCCGGCCTCGCCGGTTGCGACCTCCTGGTCGTCATTGTCCAAAATCCTGACCTGGCATGCGGCAATCGGGAATCCGCAGGACAGGAACAGCTCGGGCGTCTTGGGATCGTGGTCCGCCTTGCGCAGCACCGAGACCGGATAGCATTCGGTCTGGCCATAGAGCTGCGAGAACACCGGCCCGATCCGCTCGATGCCCTCGACCAGCCGGCTCGGCGACATCGCCGACGCCCCATAAAGCAGCAATTCGAGCGAGGACAGATCGGTCTTGTCGAGCGAAGGATGATCCAGCATCACATAGATCATGGTCGGCACGAACAGCGTGAAGTTGATGCGCTCGCGCGCGATCGTCTTGAACACCGCCTCCGGATCGAAGCCCTTGAGCATATGCACGGTGCCACCGCGCATCAGCGTCGGCAGCACCTTGGTGCCGGCGACGTGGCTGATCGGCGCCACCGTGAGATAGCGCGGCGTTTCCGGAATTTCGAAATCGGCCAGGATCGCGCTGGCAAAGCCGCCATATTCGCGGTGGTAACGCAGCGCGCCCTTGGATTTGCCGGTCGTGCCGCCGGTGTAATTCAGCGTCGCGATATCGTCGGGGCCGGCGAGGCAGCGCGGGCTCGCGTGGCCGGCGGTCTCGATCGCCTGCAACAGGTCGACGCCGTAATTGGCCGGCCCGAGCGTAAAGACGGTTTTCACGCCGAGCGCCTTGGCGGCGAGATCGCCGCCGCGATCGCGGAACGTGACGCCGTCGATCACCAGCATCTGCGCCTCGGAATCCTCGAGCTGGAACAGTTGATCGTCGAGCGATCCCAGGGGATGCAGCCAGGTGATCGCAAGCCGCGCCAGTTGCGCGGCTACTCCCGCGCACCAGGTGTCGGCGCGGTTGGCGGTCAAAAACGCGACGCGGGTGCCGGGCGCAAAGCCGAGCTGCATGAACACTTTCTGGATCCGCCCGATCAGGTCGGTCGCGCCCTGATAGCTGATTGATCCGCCCGGCCAGCTGAACGCCGTGCGCGACGGGTAGCGCGCCAGCGCGCGCAGCGTCTGTTCGCACGTCGATGGAAACGCATAGAGCGGATCGCTCATTCTCTCGTCCTCCCAATTGTGTCGCTTTGTCTTCGGCGTTTGATCGTGCCAAAGTTGGCCGCAACGCTAGCACACAAAAGCCGCTGCTCAAGCCGGGAACAAGCCCTTTGCCAACCGCCGATCCTCTTTCGCGCTTCTGCGACCGGCTCAGCCTGCCGTTGATCGCCGCACCGATGTTCCTCGTCTCCGGGGTCGAACTGGTGGCGGCCGCCTGCCGTAACGGCGTGATCGGTTCATTCCCGACGGTGAATTGCCGCAGCCCCGAGGAGCTCGATGGCTGGCTCGGCGAGATAGACCAGCGGCTGCGCCAGCATTCGGACGCAAGCGGCAAGCCCGCGGCGCCGGTTTGCGCGAACCTGATCGTGCATCGCTCCAACGCGCGGCTCGCGCAGGATCTAGCGGTGTTGCTGCGGCACCGGCCCGAGATGGTCATCACATCGGTCGGATCGCCGGCGCCGGTGCTGGTGCCGCTGCACGATGCCGGCGCGCTGGTTTTCGCCGATGTCGCCAGCATCCGCCACGCCGAGCGCGCGGTGGCCGCCGGCGCCGACGGGCTGGTGCTGCTGACGGCGGGCGCGGGCGGCCAGACCGGCTGGCTCAACCCGTTCGTGTTCGTGCGCGCGGTGCGGGCGTTCTTCGACGGGCCGGTGGTGCTCGCGGGCGGCATCGGCGACGGCCACGCGCTCCGTGCGGCGCAGGCGCTCGGCTGCGATCTCGCCTATATGGGCACCAAATTCATCGCCACACGCGAAAGCATGGCGGACGCGCGATACAAGGCGATGCTGGTCGCCAGCTCCGCCGACGATATTCTGCTGACCACCGCGTTCACGGGATTGCAGACCAACATGCTGCGGCCGTCGATCGAGGCGGCAGGCCTCGACCCCGACGATCTGCCGCAGCGCGGCGCGATCGAAATCGGCAAGGACATCGACGTCGGCGCGCGCGAAAACCGCCCGAAACGCTGGCGCGATATCTGGAGCGCAGGCCATGCGACCTCGGGTGTGACCGAGGTGCTCCCGGTCGATGAACTCGTGGCGCGGACGGTTGCGGAATACGAAGCCGCGAGTGCGCATGTGAAGCTCGGCTGAGAGAAACGCTCAATTTGTAAACGGGCATTCACTGTCATGCCCCGCTTCAATGTTTAGCCCGGACACCCGTCAGCGATCTGTCCGGACCAAACATTCAAGCGGGGCATCCAGTACACCGCGGCACACGTCGTGATTACGATGCAGGACACGGAGTACTGGATCGCCCGGTCAAGCCGGGCGACGACGAGAGGAGAAGTGGTTCGAGGCAGCCCTAGTTCGCCACGAAATACCAATCCTTGCCGTAGCGCACGAGCCGGGTCGGCGGCTTGTCGTCGAACTCGGAGAATTTTTTGGGATCGCCGCCAGACGGCACGTGCAGGAAGCCGGTGAAAGTGTGCTTCAGGCCGCGCGATGTCAGGAACAGCACATAGGTGCCCTGGTCGGTCTGGTCGACGACGATGTCGTTACCGCCTGCGGAGACATTCGGCGCGTCGTCGCCGAGCGCGATCAGGTTTTCGTTGGTGTCGACATTGGGCTTGAGATCGCCGGCTTCGACCCGCGCCACGATCCGTTCGCGCTCAGTGCGGTGCCAGTCGAAATTTCGCTGTAACGCGATCTGCTGCAGCGGCGCGTAGGCGAGGATCGTAAGCGTCAACGCGCAAATGAAAAACGGTGCCGCGAACTGGGCCCCGCCGTGGCGGACCCTTATCAGCAATGTCGCCGACCACAGGCCGCAGCCGAAAAACATCAAGGCGACCAGCGGCAGGATGCCGAGCAGGACAAAGCTCAAAGGCCAGTCCGCCATCGCCAATTCGAAGGTCGCAATCAACAGCGTGACGATCGAGACGGTGGTGGCCGCCAGCAAGGCGGTGCGGACCGACGGCGTTGCCGCCGCTTCCGTCGTGCTCTGATGTGTCGATCCCGCCATTCAAAACCGTTCCGCGGCGCCATCGGCGCCCTGTCGAGGCTGCGCGGCCTTAACGCGCCGTTAACCACGGCAGCCCCAACAATAGTCCCAGAGGATGGTCCGCCGCCACCACCGGACCGCCCGACAGAGAAGGGGATGCGAGATGGATTTCGAGGCGCTTTTTGCAAAAACCCCGGCGACAATCGATGAACTCAAGACCCGGGTGTTTTATGCCCTGCAGCGGCATCCGATGTGCCGCAGCGTCGAATTCGACATCGTCAGCACGCCCCGCACGCGCAGGACCAACTGGACGGTCAGCCTGCGCTCGGTCGCGCCGGGCGCGGTATGGGAAGCGCACGAAATCGTCGCGGATATCCAGGATGCCTATGATCTGGCGGCGGCGGCCTGAATTTCCGGTTGTTTCAGCACGATTTTCAGCTCTTTCCCCGTGCCGTGACCCCTTCAGCGGCATGGTAAAGCCTTAATTAGCATCCAGTTTTCGAGGGTAGGCCGAGGCGGTCGACGCGAATGGAGACCTTTTTGACCAGAGCCATTACCCTCGTCGCGCTGACCTGTTTCCTCGTGGTCGGTGCCGCCGCCACCAGTATTCTCGGCCGCGACAGTGTATCGGCGGCGCGATACGAGGTGGCTTCTGCGGTGATCGACAAGCCCCTTGTTTCGAACAAGGAAGCCAAGAAGGACCGGCTTGCCGTCGCCGCTTTGGCGCTGGCGTCGTTCGAACCGCCGCAAACCCAAATTCCGGCACAGGTTCAAGCCGAGCCGCAAGCCCAGACCCAACCTCAAACCCAAGCCCAACCTCAATCTGTGCTACTGACCGAACCGCAGCGCCAGGCCTATGCCTCCGGCGCCCCCTCTGACATCGTCATGCCGAAGCTGGCCGACCCGGCCGCGGCGCCGAAGCCGAAGGCCGCCAGCAAGCCGCAGCCGCAAAAGACCTACGCGCTATTGAGCGACATGCAGATCGCCGGCATCAAGGAACGCCTGAAATTGTCCTCAGCGCAGGAATCCTATTGGCCGCCGGTGGAGAGCGCGTTGCGCGCCGTCGCCCGCAAGATCCACGCCAAGCGGCAGGTCGACCCGGGCGCCACCGGCGTGCCGATCGATCCCGACTCCGAAGAAGTCCAGCAATTGAAATCTGCGGCAATGCCGCTGCTGTTCCAGCTCCGCGAAGACCAGAAGAGCGAAGTGCGTTCGCTCGCCCGCATCATCGGGCTGGAAAAAGTCGCCGCGATGATTTGAGCGGTTGAAGCCGCCACGCCGCTGTTTCCTGAAAGCTGAATCCAATCGTATCGACGCGCGGCCGCGCGAGATATGCGTCGTGATCATCGCTGATCGCCGGGTTCCTGCCCGCGCGTGCGCCTTCGCGTCGGAACATCGGCCCACCCCTGCGCGTTTGCCTGCAGGAATAGGAGCCGAGCCATGCGCACATCGACAGCTTATTTCGCGGGAGCGGGAACCGTGATCGCGGCCATCGTTGCGGGCCTTGGCGGCGGGCTGCTGGTGGCCAACATCGTCAACCCCCATCCGTCCAGGAATGGCACCGAGATGACCAGGCTGGAGCAACGGATGTCGGCGCGGCCGATACGTGTGATCGCAGACCCTTCGGAACCGGTGCCGTATCTCGCGGCGACGCAGGCAGCGGCAACGAATCCCGTCGTCGTCGCGGCGCCCGTGGAGAACCAACCGCAGCAAACTCAGACAGAACCGGCGAACGCCACGCAGGCCGCGGCGCAGCCGGCCGTGGCGCCGGTCGCACAAGCTCCAGCACGTGCAGAGGCCGCTTCAGGCGAAGACTCATCTGCAAAGGTCCGCGACGTCGACATGAAGCGGGCCGGCGCAGAGAAGCGGCGAGCCGACCGCCGCCAGCAATGGGCCGGGAAGCGCCGGTACCAGCAGCGGCAGGAGCAGGAGCTGCGTGACGTCGAGCAGAAGGTCAGGGAGCAAACCGAGCCGGCGCAAGCTTTCGCGGCCGAGCCGGTGAAGCTCGATATGCCCAGGATCAGATTGTTCGATGCGGAGTGAATGACGGCTGGCCGGGTTGATCGCAGAATTCGTCGCAAATACCGGCGGCGCATCGTGACCGCCTCGCCGCCGCCGCGCCAAAGCCTGCGCGTCTCCGGACGGTCACATTTGATGAGGCTTGGAAAGATCGCCCCTTCCTGATCTTATCGGGAGCTCACCAACACCCCCGACGAGAGGGCTCCGATGAGCACGCGACGCGAACACGATCTTCTGGGCGACCGGGATGTACCGGCAGACGCTTACTACGGCGTTCACACGCTCCGCGCGGTGGAGAATTTTCCGATCAGCGGTACCCCGATCTCGATCTATCCGGATCTCGTCGCGGCGCTGGCCTCGATCAAGCTGGCGGCGGCGAAGAGCAACCGGGAGCTTGGGCTACTGGATGCCAAGCTGGCCGATGCCATCGTCGCCGCCGCCGAGGAAGTGCGGGCCGGAAAATGGCATGAGCAATTCGTGGTCGACGTCATCCAGGGCGGCGCCGGCACCTCGACCAACATGAACGCCAACGAGGTGATTGCGAACCGCGCGCTGGAGCTATTGGGCCGGCCGAAGGGCGATTACAAGTTTCTGCATCCCAACGAGCACGTCAATATGAGCCAGAGCACCAACGACGTCTATCCGACGGCGCTCAAGATCGCGGGCTATTCGGGAATCATGCGGCTGGTCGAAGCCATGGCGGTGCTGCGCGAAGCCTTCGAGCACAAGTCCGATGAGTTCAGGGACATCGTCAAGATGGGCCGCACCCAGTTGCAGGACGCGGTGCCGATGACGCTGGGACAGGAGTTCTCGACCTACGCGGTGATGCTGGGCGAGGACGAGCAGCGGCTGAAGGAGGCGGTGCTGCTGATTTGCGAAATCAACATGGGAGCGACCGCGATCGGCACCGGCATCAATTCGCATCCGGACTATGCCGGGCTGGTGTGCCGGCATTTGCGGTCAGTCACCGGCATTCCGGTGGTGACAGCGACGAACCTGATCGAGGCGACCCAGGACTGCGGCGCGTTCGTGCAGCTTTCCGGCGTGCTCAAGCGCGTGGCGGTGAAACTGTCGAAGACCTGCAACGATCTGCGGCTGCTGTCGTCCGGCCCGCGCGTCGGCCTCGGCGAGATCAACCTGCCGCCGATGCAGGCCGGCTCCAGCATCATGCCGGGCAAGGTCAACCCCGTGATACCCGAGGTCGTCAACCAGATCGCCTTCGAGGTGATCGGCAACGACGTCACCGTGAGCTTTGCGGCCGAGGCCGGCCAGTTGCAGCTCAATGCGTTCGAGCCGATCATCGCCCACAGCCTGTTCAAGAGCGTCAATCATCTGCGCGCCGGCTGCCTGACCCTGGCGACGAAATGCGTCAGCGGCATCACCGCCAATCGCGAGCATCTGCGCCGCGGCGTCGAAAACTCGATCGGCATCGTGACCGCGCTCAACCCCTATATCGGCTACGCCAACGCCACCGAGATCGCCCAGCAGGCACTGGTCACGGGCGCCAGCGTCTACGACCTGGTGCTGGAAAAGAAGCTTCTGACGCGCGAGCAACTCGACCAGATCCTGCAGCCGGAGGTGCTGACGCAGCCGCGGGCGTTTGCGGTGACGTCGGTGGCGGGGCAGCCGCAGGTAGAGATGGTGGTGCCGAAGGAGATCGGATGAGGGGGATGGATCGCTTGGAAGGAAGGTCCTTTCTTGTGCCATTCAGCTAAAGTCGATCTCGATCCGCACTTTCTCCGACGTAACGCCGGCATCGCGTGCAATGTTCGTGCGGTGCTGCTCGATGCGATCGCGGAGCGTCATCGAACCCTCGACGTCGTTCTTGGTCAGCGGAGGACCACTTTCGGCCTTTCCATCTTCAGTTTCCTCGATCAGCCCGCTGACGTCGATCGATCCCGGTAGCCGATACGTTTGCCAAAGCTTTTGATTGAGGTGCGGGGAGAGATCTTTGAGGCCGAGATCGAGCTGCGTGAGTACATAGTCGCGCACGGTCCGAGACGGGATCAGAAACGCAGAGACCGTGGTCAGCGTCGCAGGGATAACCGCCAGCACATAATCGTAGGTCAGCGCAGTCGAAACCCGATCTGGAATGCTGTGGCTGAGGACCTCCTTTTCCGTGAAGACCATTGGTAGTTGTGGCAGGTTGCAGGTCCGCACTTGGACGGTGCTGCCGCCCGCGACCCTCTTAACGGTTGCCCTGTGGTGGGCCCCTTCAACAGCACCGATGATTGAGTAGCCACCCTGTTCCAGCAGGCGGAGCCCGGCTTCGACCATCAGCTTCTGACTAATCGGCATAAGAGGATGTCCATCGGTTAGCGGTCGCGCGACACCGATAGATTACCGATAAAAAACCAATAGTCAACCAACGATATTACCAATAATACCGATGTATACCAATGAGCGCGTAGCGCGGATCGGAGCCGAAGGCGTAATCCGCCATTAGAGGTGCGATAGCCGAGACCAAGCCTCAGCGTTGCTGCTCGCCCCGCGCCTTGTTGCGGACGTTGGAGGGTGGCGCGCCATAGTGCCGGCGGAAGGCCCGATTGAAATAGGACAGGTCGCCAAAACCCGCATCGAACGCACGCGGTCGGCTCCAATCCGCCCTACGCACTTGATGCGGGCGCGCGTGAGGAAACCGCGCTTAGTTCATACCCAGCTTGCAGTTCAAGCCGGCGCGGAAGATGTCGTCCCGGAACGAGGACTTGACCGAGAACGAGTTATAGAAAATGTCGGTGACCGCGAGCGAGTTGGTCGTGCTGCCGAGATCGATATGGAGATATTCGGCCTTGGCGGTCCAGTTGCCGACAAGCCGGGCTTCGATGCCGCCGCCACCGACCCAGCCGCTGCGGGTCTGCTTCGAATGCAAGGTGAAAATGTCGCTGGACACCATCGTGCTGGTTTGTTCGATCTCGCCCCAGGCGCCGCCGCCGGTCACGTACAGCAGATAACCGTCGTTGGCCCAGCCGAGGCGGGCGCGCGCCGTCGCAAACCAGTTCAGCCGCTGGGCCTCGCTTTCGCCGGAGACGCAACCCTGGCCGCAGCCGACGTCATCCTGACGGGTCCATTGCGCGTCGGCCTCGACGCCGACCACGACATGCTCGATCTGCCAGTTGAAACCGCCCTGGCCGCCAGCCAGGGCGCCCCGCGGTCCGAGCTTCTGGGGCGCAAACGAGGAGACATTATTGGTGATGCCGGGTCCCGGCGGCAGCACCGCAGGATCGATGAAATTGTATTGCTGGAACGTGGTGTTGCCGGTGCCATAGCCGCCGTTGATGCCGAGATAGAAGCCGGTCCAGCGCCACGCCGCGGCCGATGGATCGATCGGCGCCGGAGCCACCGCCGGGGTGTTCCAGAATCCGTAGTTCAGACCGACGCGGGCGATGTCGTCGGTGACGCGGGTCTTGGCCAAACTCATGACATCGAAGCCGACGCCGGCGACGGGTCCTCCGACGATGTGGCTCGTCGTGGTCGTGCCGTTGAAGTCGAGATGCAAATACTCGACCTTGGCGCTCCAATTGCCCCAGAGCCGCGCCTCGATGCCGCCGCCCAACGCCCAGCCGCTGAGCACATTGTTCACGGCGACTTCGCCTCGCGCCTCATCGATCTGGCCCATCGCCGTCTCGCGCATCCCGGCCCACGCCGCGCCGCCCGTGGCATAGATCAGGTAGCCCTCGTTGGCCAAGCCCACCCGGCCGCGCGCGGTGGCGAACCAATTGAGCTCGTGGCGCATCGAAAAGGCGCCGACCTCGCCGTTGAAGTTGAGAACACATTCGAGGCCGCCGCAGCCGGTATCCCGCTGACCGGTCCACTGTCCGTCGGCTTCGACGCCAAACACCACATGACCGAACTGCCAGTTGTAGCCGAGCTGACCGCCGGCCACGGCCCCGCGCGGCAGCACATGGCCGACGCCAGGGAGCTGGGCGGCGCCGACAAAATTCTCGTCGAAGGTATCGTTGCCAAAGCTGTACCCGGCGTTGACGCCGGCGTAGAAGCCGCTCCAGCTCCAGGAAGGCACAGGCGGCGCCTTGAAAAACGCCTTGACCGGAAGATCGGCGGCGTTAGCCCCGATCGCCGTCGCCAGCAGCACCGTGCCGGCCAGAACAACCTGTTTCATTCCCACTACATTCCCAGTGCTGGCGATGTCCGATCTGCCGCCAGGAAGACGCCCTCCGAATCCAAGGTAGTTGCCGCATCATAATAGTCACAGACGGAACGAACTGGCTGTGGCTCTACTGCAACATTGGGTTGTTTTCTGCACGAGCAGGCCTTCCGCCGGACGTGGCGCGCTTGCGAACAAGCCGATGAAGCTCTTCCGCCGTTCGAGGTACCCAAGCCTCAGCGCCACTGCTCGCCTCGCGCCTTGTTGCGGACGTCGGAGGGTGTCGCGCCATAGCGCCGGCGGAAGGCCCGATTGAAGTAGGACAGGTCGCCAAAACCCGCATCGAACGCAACCGAACTCACGGTTCGGTTCGACCATCGCTGGCCGGTCAGCATCTGATGCGCCCGATGCAGCCGCTGCGCCAGCACGAATTCGGAAAACGTCGTCGCATCGCTCTCGAGCAGCATGCTGACGTAGCGCGGTGTGATGCCGTTGCGCTGCGCGACGGCATCGATCGAGAGATCGCGGTCGGCAAAATTCCTGACAATGTCGGCCTTGATCGCCCGCAGCCGCGCGGCGGGAATGCCGCGGTGGCTTGCGATCATTTCGGCATCGCGCGTCGCACCGATCGCCAGCACCGCCAAATCCTGCAGATGGCTGGAGATCAGGCTTTGGAGCTCCGGCGTCGCCAGCATGGCCTCGTTCTTCAACGCGCTGGCGTAATGCACCAGTAACCGCAACGCCTCGGTGTCTGCCGGAATCGGCCGCATCGCGGCAGCGTCAAGATCGGCGATCATCGGCGCGATCTTGTCGAAGGGAAAACGGAAGTTGACGAATTCGGAGGTCGAATGAATGGCGCAGCGGCTGACGTCGGTCGTGCGCGTGAGCGCGGCCATGCCGCCGCCGATCTCGATCTCGCTATCGCGTACATGAAGAACGCTGCCGCCGGATAGTGCGACCGTCAGAATGAGGTCGTCGCTCTCGATCATCTGCGCCGTGCGCAGGCAATCCATCGCGGAACAGGTGCCGGACGCGAGGCCGAAATCGGGCAGCACCCGGAACACCATCTCTATATTGAAGGGAACATCGGGCAGCAGATCGAATTCCATCTTCATCAGCGAGCGCCCGATCAATTCGCGCGCCGCCTCGATACGATCCCGCTCCGCAAACTGATCCGTCGATAATCTGAAGAAATTGTCCGGCGGGGAATTCATGAATCGCTTCCGTTGCTGCGCCACTCTAGGCCATGCGGCATCGCGGCAACACAACAATTAAACTTCCGCGACTTCCGCCCAGTCCTGCCGTTGTTTCCGCATAGTCCAAGACCGATCCGGCAACGCCGCCTAGCGTAATTCTGCGAGCGCGAGAGAGTCGCGTCGGGCATCCCAACCGGGGAATGCCGTTTACAGGATTGGTCGGGGTCTCATGCAAAAGCTGCTTCTATTGGGTATTGCGCTCGTTGCCGGCGTTGCAAGCGGGCCGTCGGGCGCTGCCGATCTGCCGACCCGGATGTCGACGAAGGCGCCCGCCATGGCGCCGCTTTACAGTTGGACGGGCTGCTATATCGGCGCGAATGCCGGCGGCGGCTCGGACCACGAGAACTTTACCAACGTCAATCCGCACCGCCTGCCGAATTTCGACCTGGGGTCAGAGCGTGCGACCGGCGCCATGGGGGGTGGCCAGATCGGCTGCGATTATCAGGCCGGCAATTGGGTGATCGGCGCGCAGGGCATGTTCGACGCGATCGATTTCAAGGACAGCAACCACGTCGTGCCCGCCTTCGGCGACCCGCAATTTCCAAACGTGTTCGACCTCAGTTCCCGGGTTTCGTGGCTGGCGACGGCGACGGCGCGTATCGGCTATGCGATCCAGCCGCAGTTGTTGGTCTACGCCAGGGGCGGCGCCGCCTGGATGCGATCGGATCTCAAATATGCGATCACGGGAATGGGCGTCACCGATACCTATAGCGCGGCGGAGACGCGCACCGGTTGGACGGTCGGTGCCGGCCTCGAATATCTGATCGCGGCGAACTGGTCGGTATTCGCCGAATACAGCCACATGGATTTTGGATCCGGCACGCTCAACACGACATTCATCCTTGATCCGTCGCCGGAGCCGATCCGGATCAGTCATCGGGTCGATACGGTGATGCTCGGCCTCAACTACCGGATCGGTTCGCCGGGGCGTTGACGGGCCGGGGTCGCTTCCCTGCTTCAACACCGTGCAGAAGCTCGCAAGGGCGGATTAGCGTCGGCGTAATCCGCCGCTGGAGGCCGCCGAATTGGCGGATGACGCCGGAGCCTGTCATCGGGCCGCGCCTTGCGCGGACCCGTCGGGCTGAATCCGCCCTCGAGCTCTGAACACAGGCCCGTTACACGAACTCCAATGCGGGATTAGCCGCTTGCCAAAACCGTATCGAGCTTGAACGTCAGGTATTCCTGTTGATCTCGACCTGACTTGCGGCAGGTGATGGCGCCGCCTGAGACGGATTCGAGTTCGTCCAGGCTAAGTTCAGCTCTGCTGGTCTGGCGGTTCTGGTTCTGCTTGGTCATGGGGATCTCCTCCATCACTGATGGACCTTCCTTATCCCACCGTCGTCGGACCGAATGTGCGCCCGATCACATTCGACGAGCTCGCCTTGGCGGATGATCCCCACGAAATAATTCTCGGTCGGTGATGAAGCCGTTTTCCAAGCAGCACGAAGGAGGCCGGAAATGCCGCAATGGTATGGTTTCGCGTGCTGCCATCGGAGCTAGCTAGGCTCACGACGGGCGTGAATTAAGCGAACTAAACTCTTCCGAGCTTTCGGAAGTGTCGGGAGGCGTAATGGCCACGGAGGCCATCAGGCCGGGAGATCGCTGTAAAAACCCGCCTCAGCCCACGCCTGTCCCAATGCCGTATCCGTTGCAACGCAGCCCGTAGGATTAGCGTCAGCGTGATCCGCCGTTAATGCCCCCGAGTTGGCGGATTACGGTTTCGGCCCAATCCGCCCTGTACGGGTGGCCCGCAATCGGACGTTTCTCATGGCATCACCGGCGGATGATATTCGAGCGTGTAGGCCAGCGCCCACAGCAAGAACAGCACGACTGGCAGATGCAGGAGTAATTGCAGGAACGTGAAACCCACGACGTCACGAGCGCGCAGACCTAGAACGCCGAGCAGCGGCAGCATCCAGAACGGGTTGATGAGATTGGGCAATGCTTCCGCGGCATTGTAAACCTGCACGGCCCAGCCGAGGTGCACTTTGAGGTCGGTGGCCGCCTGCATGACATAGGGCGCTTCGAGCAGCCACTTCCCGCCCCCAGACGGGATGAAGAAACCCAAGACCGCCGAATAAATTCCGATCACCAACGGATAGAGATGCTGGGTAGACATGCTTACGAAGGCATGGGTGATCTGATCGGAAACGGTTACGCCTGCACCATTCTTCGCCTGGGTCAGGATGGCGGCGATTGCGCCGTAGAACGGGAACTGGATCAGCACGCCGGACGTCGCCGGTACCGACTTGACAACCGCCGCCAAAAATCGCTTCGGCCGCCAATGGAGGAGAAGTCCGAGCATGATAAACATGAAGTTGTAGGTATTGAGGCTAGAAATTGCGATCATCCAATCTTGGCGAGAGAATTCGTTGATCACCCAGCCAAGCGCGAGGAGCGCGAGCAGAATAGTAAGGATGGGTGAATGTTCGAGCCATTCCCCAGGCTGCTTGGGCGGCGCCACGACAATCGCGTCTTCGCGTGAGGCATCGATCCCCATTGCTTCGGCGGTGACCGCGGTGTTGGGTCCTGGGGCCGACCAAACCGCAATGACGACGGAAATCACGAGAAGCGAAGCAGTAATCACCATCGATTGCCATAGAAAGATCGTCTCGGAAAACGGAATAACGCCGGTGATCGATAATAGGCTCTTCGGCAAGCTTGCAGGATTTGCCTGCAACTGCGCTGCCGACGAAGACAGCCCCATCGCCCAAGTCGCACCGAGCCCCAGATACGCCGCAGCCGCTGCAGCGCGGTAATCCATCCGCAATTCGCGGCGCGCCGCAAGCGCAAGCACCAACAGTCCACCAAGGATCAGGCTGAGCCCCCAGTTAAGCAACGAGGCCAATATGCTCACGATGGCGACGAGCCCCACGGCACCAGTGCCGGTGCTGGGCAAATCAGCAAGCCAGCCGATAAGGCGCCGCGCTGGGGCGGAGGTAGCGACCACGTATCCACCGATAGCAACGAAGGCCATTTGCATGGTGAAGGTGATCAGACTCCAAAAGCCGTTGCCGAAGGCTACACTAACAGCAAGCGGCGAAGCCCCGTTTATCAGTGCTGCGAGCGCGACCACCACGACGGCAATGGCGACAAAAATAAAGGCGTCGGGAAACCAGCGCTCCGCCCACGCGGTGAAGCCGATTGCGATCCGAACCAGTGCACCTTCTTGCTTGGCTGGACCACCGGAAGATGCGGCTGTCATTGTTGTCATTGCGAAATCCTCCCAAGACCTCACGCGCGAACTGCTTATGATCAGGGTGCTCTCGAAATGCAGGTTTGGCGATCCAGTTTGATCCGATAATTTGGCGAACTCCAATGCGATTGACGGGGTGAGTTCACCGTTCCTGCCCGAAAGGGTGCCGCGTCATGCTCGGC
This sequence comes from Bradyrhizobium sp. AZCC 2289, assembly GCF_036924615.1. NCBI lineage: Bacteria > Pseudomonadati > Pseudomonadota > Alphaproteobacteria > Hyphomicrobiales > Nitrobacteraceae > Bradyrhizobium > Bradyrhizobium sp. AZCC 2289. The sequence continues at coordinate 5,705,030 of NZ_JAZHRY010000001.1, forward strand.
CCTCCTGAAAAGTCGCAGGCGCAACAGCGTAGTCGCAAAAAGTCGCGGAGAGCGTCGGCTCCCTCGGATGGATGATGTTGACATAGATCAACGTTGTCTTCTGCCTTCGGATGCCAGGCTGGCCGCGCGGGGCCGCAGTCTAGCCCTTGGCGCACCGCACCCCTCGGCGGCCTCGGCCACTCCCGCGCACGGCCCGCTACAGCAGCCCCCGATAAATCCCGGGCTCCGATCCCTCGATCGCCACCGCGCCGACCGCTTTCGAATAAAAGTCAGCCGGCCCGACGCCGCCGATGATGGCGTAGCCGAAACCCTGATGCTTCATGTCCTCGAGACAGGCGAACAGCAGGGCTTTCCCGATTCCGCTTTTTTGCGCCTTCGGGTCGACGCCGGTGGGACCGAAGAAGTTGGGACAGGTCGCATCATGGCAGGCGAATCCCACGATCTTCTTTTGCTGGACCGCGATGAAGCAGGAGACCGGCTGGCGGCCGAAGGCGACCTCGGCTTCGCTGGCCCATGCCTCGCTGAATGCCTGCCGCACCCAGGCTGTGACCTTGTGCTTTTCGGGGGCGAGCGCGCGCCGCATGACAATTCCGGCCTTAAGCAATCGATCGTAGGCAGGCCGCGAATCGGGCAGAGCATAGAGCTTGACGAGCATGTCCATCGGGCGACCTTAGTGGAAAACACGCCCGACGGGCAAATCAGTGATTTTCTGTCAAGCCCATCTTAAGAAAATAATCCTCTTGTCCCGTCGGGCAAATCAGCGATAGAAGCTCGCCCCATCCCGGCCCGCCAGAGGGGCGTATCGCGATCGTCACGGACGTTGGGTGCGGGATGCGGTGGACGCGACAGCGTCGGGCGCGAAACGGGATCGCAGGGCGGGCTTTGCCCGTGAGCGATCGACCGGCGCGCAGACGAACGGCGCTGCATCCGTCTTCATCAACGCTTCGGCGGGCTGCACAGCCACCGAGGCCTCTGGGCGAAGACGTTCGCGTACGGCAAAACCGTGTGGTCCTGGCACCCGTTGCTGGTGTCAAGTCGGCGGAGGTTTTGCGGACCCAACCGGGTTTCGCAAAGCCGTCAATTCGCCGATGACGGTGGCAAGACGAATTCGTCGCCGGGGAGCACGATATAAGCCGTAAAACCATTGCGCAGGAAGCGCCGGGTGTTCCGGGTACCTGTGGTGACTACCCTGTGCTTACTACCAATGCACAGGGGCTGCGGGTGCTTAGCACTACAGTTGCCTTTTATGCAGTTTTCTGAATCCATGGGCAACCATGATTCGAAGATCGTGGACGCGGCCAGCGTCGATTGAAGAGACGCTTGCGCTGTGGGCGGCGTCGCTTCGTGAGATCAAGCAACGGATACGTCCGTTGTTCAATCAAGATCGTGTTGCGAGGAATGCAGGCTTGTTTCTGGAAAGCCTGCTCGGAGATGAGCAACGCAAGACCGGTTGGATGCGCGCGGAGGCAGCTGGCGATCCCGGTCCTTGGCGGCAACAGGCGATCCTGGGTCGCAGGGATTGGGATGCTGATGGTCTGCGCGATATCGTCCGCGATTATGTCATCGAGCATTTGGCGGATGACGATGCGGTGCTCGTGATCGACGAGACCGGCTTTCTCAAGCAAGGCAAGGCGTCGTGCGGGGTGGCGCGGCAATACACTGGTTCCGCCGGCAAGATCACGAACTGCCAGATCGGCGTCTTCGCCGCCTACGTGTCGCGCCACGGTCATGCGTTCATCGATCGCGCGCTGTATCTTCCGAAGGAATGGACCGACGATCCAGATCGTCTGGAAGCCGCATATGTGCCTCCCGGTGCCGGCTTTGCGACCAAGCCAAAGCTTGCAACGAGCATGATCGCACGCGCCATAGCCGCGTCTGTACCATTCAAGTGGGTTGCCGGTGATACTGTCTACGGTGTTGGCGATATCGAACAGCAATTACGCCGGGCAGGCAAAGGCTACGTGCTCGGGGTCAGCAGCGCTCATGTATTTCAATCCTGGGGCAAGCGGCGATCGGTCGCCGGCAAGGCCGCGGACATCGCTCGGACGCGGCGCGCGTCCGATTGGAAACGCCTGTCGGCAGGGGCCGGAACCAAAGGACCGCGGCTGCACGATTGGTGCTATCTCGAATTGGCCGATCTCGAGGTCGAAGAATTTTACAGCGCAAATCATGGTCTTTGGACACGAGGTCTGCTGATCCGTCGTCGTATCGCCGATGGCGATCTCGCCTTCTTCACCACCTGGTGTCCAGCGGGAACATCCATCGAAACGCTGGTGGCGGTCGAAGGCCATCGGTGGGCGATCGAGGACAGCTTTGAGACCGCGAAAAACGAGTTCGGGCTCGATCACAACGAGAGCAGATCCTGGCATGGGTGGCATCGCCACGTTTCCCTGGTGATGCTCGCCTTCGCCATGATGGCGGTGATCCGCCATCGCGCCAATTCGCCGCCGCCCAAAAAAACGAAACGCCGAACCACGGCAAAACTCAAAATATCACCAATCCGTCATTGATCCGTTGGTCAATCCAGGAAGTCCGCCGCATCGCCATCAGGCTCGCCCGAAAGCGGATCCAACCCGCACACATCATCGCATGGTCACTCTGGCGCAGAACTCACCAGGCCGCCGCCCAACGGGCCCACTTCAAAAAACGACAACTGTAATGTTAGGGCACCCGGCGTTTCCTGCGCCCTCTGATTTTCTCGGGGCAAAGATTCCAACACAATTCGGGCGCCTCGCGCCGCGATATCGCGAAGCCGTGTCCGGGTACCGTGCCGCGCGACTGGTGACGGATTTCGCGGTGTGAAATCATCGGGTCTCTTGCTACAATGGAAGTCAACGAGGCAGCTTCGAAGTATGTCCGATCGCAAGTCCATCGTCAGCGATCCCGAGACCGTCCGCGCACGCGCGATGGAAACGCTGTTCGAGCGGCTGGAGAGCCTGTGTGAGGGCGCCATTGCGATCGATCGCGCCGGGCGCGTGGTCTATGTCAATGAAAAATATTTGCACTCGCTCCGGCTCAATCACGTCTCGGAAGCAATCGGGCGTCCGATCGAGGAGATCATCCCCAACAGCCTGATGCGCCGCGTCGCCGAGACCGGCGAGCCGATCCTGCTCGATATCATGGAGCTCGGCGGCGAGCCGCTGGTCGTGACGCGGATGCCGATCGAGGACGAGAACCGGAATGTCATCGGCGCCATCGGTTTCGTGCTGTCGGATCATATCGACAATCTCAAGCCGCTGATTGCGCGGATGGCGCAGCTCGAAAGCGATCTGCGGCTGGCGAAACGGCAATTGTCGCAGGCGCGCACTGCGCGGTTCACTTTCGACGATTATGTCGGCACCACCTCCGGCATTGCGCGGGCCAAGGAATTGGCCGGCCGGGCGGCGCGGCAAAGCGTGACGGTGTTGCTGTCAGGTGAAACCGGCACCGGCAAGGAACTGCTGGCGCAAGCGATCCACAACGCCTCCGCGCGTGCGGACAAACCCTTCGTCAGCGTCAATGTCGCCGCCATTCCCGATACGCTGATCGAGTCGGAGTTCTTCGGCGTCGCCTCGGGCGCCTATACCGGCGCCGACCGCAAGGGCCGCGACGGCAAGTTCCGGACCGCCGACGGCGGCACCTTGTTCCTCGACGAAATCGGCGAGATGCCGCTGCAGTTGCAGGTCAAGCTGCTGCGCGTGTTGCAGGAGCGGGAAATCGAGCCGGTCGGATCGGACAAGGTGACGAAGGTCGACGTTCGCGTCATCGCGGCGACCAATGTCGACCTGCAGAAGCGGGTCAATGAAGGCACATTCCGGGCCGATCTCTACTACCGGCTCAACGTGCTCTCGATCGAGTTGCCGCCGCTACGCGACTGCGCCGGCGATCTGCCCGAGATCTGCGCGCGGCTGCTCGACGACATCATCCATTCCGGCGATTACCTCAACGCGCGGTTGACCCCCTCGGGCCTCGCGGCGCTGGCCCGCTACGACTGGCCGGGAAATGTCAGGGAGCTGCGCAACATTCTGGAGCGCGCACTGATCCTGAGCGATTCCGGCCGCCTCACCGGCGACGATTTCGCCCGCATCCTGCCCGTCGGCGCCGAGGCGAGGATCGCAGCACCGGCCACGGCGCCTGCGGGTGCCGTCGTGCCCTATGCGGAAGCCGAAGCGGAGTTTGAAAGGCGCACGCTTGAATGTGCGCTTGCCGCCGCCAATGGGCAGATTTCGGAAGCCGCCAAAATGCTGCGGATCTCGCGCGCCACGTTTTACAAGAAGCTCGCCAAATTCGGGCTGGCGGTGCCGGATTCGTCTTCTGTCTGACTTTCGAGACTCGATGTGTATCGAGTCTCGGAAAGTTGACGTGATGGTATCAGCCGCAATGCCGCCGGCAGTTGCGCAAACTGCCGGGTTTTCAAGCATTTTGCTCGATCACAATGCATCTGGCGCGAACCTTGCTCTGGTCCCGAAACAACGCATGAAAAATGCGCAAGAAAAATCCTGCCGGGAGGAATGAATGAGTTTTCTGGTCGCGCTCGCCGCCCTCGTTTTCCTGATGTTCGTCGCCTATCGCGGCTTCAGCGTCATTCTGTTTGCGCCGGTCGCCGCCCTCGGCGCGGTGCTGCCGACCGATCCCGGCGCCGTGCCGGCCGCCTTCACCAGCCTCTTCATGGACAAGATGGTTGGTTTTGCAAAACTGTACTTTCCGGTGTTCCTGCTCGGCGCTGTCTTCGGCAAGGTGATCGAGCTCTCCGGCTTTTCCAAATCGATCGTGGCCGCCGTCATCGGCCTGGTCGGCAGCCAGCGCGCGATGCTCGCGATCGTGCTGGTCTGTGCGGTTCTCACTTACGGCGGCGTCTCATTGTTTGTCGTGGTGTTCGCCGCCTATCCCTTTGCCGCCGAAATGTTCCGCGCCGGCAATATCCCAAAGCGCCTGATCCCCGGCACGATCGCGCTTGGCGCCTTTTCCTTCACCATGGATTCGCTGCCCTTCAGTCCGCAAATCCAGAACATCATTCCCACCACCTACTTCAAGACCACCAATGGCGCGGCGCCGATCCTCGGCACGGCAGGCGCGATTTTCATCTTCGTGTTCGGCATGCTCTATCTCGAATGGCGCCGCCGCCAGGCGGCAGCGTCGGGCGAGGGCTATGGCGAGGGCCACAGCAACGAGCCGCCGCCGGTCGATACCAAAGAGCTGGCGCCGGCATTCGTCGCCTTTCTGCCGCTGATCGTGGTGTTCCTGGTCAATTTGCTGCTCGGCGGTTTTCCCGGCGTGTTCGGCGGCCTGATCGATCGCGCCTACGGCACGAATTACGATCTGACGCTGGCGCTGGACCATTCGATCGCAACCCCGATTGCCAGCATCAAGGCGATCTGGGCGGTGGAGGGCGCGCTGATCGCGGGCATTCTCACCGTGTTCGTGTTCGCGTTTCCCAAACTGAAAAAGACCTTCGCCGAAGGCAGCAAGGCCGCGATCGGCGGTGCGTTGCTGGCGGCGATGAATACCGCGTCCGAATATGGTTTTGGCGGCGTGATCGCCGCACTGCCCGGCTTTATCGTCATCAAGGATGCCCTGAAGAGTATGCCCAACCCGCTGGTCAACGAAGCCATCACCGTCACCTCGCTCGCCGGTATCACCGGCTCGGCGTCGGGCGGCATGTCGATTGCGCTGGCCGCCATGGCGAAGGATTTCATCGCCCTGGCGGAAGCGGCGCACATTCCGCCCGAAGTCCTGCATCGCGTCGCCTCGATGGCGAGCGGCGGCATGGATACGTTGCCGCACAACGGCGCGGTCATCACCCTGCTCGCGGTGACCGGGCTGACCCACCGGCAGTCGTACAAGGACATCTTTGCCGTGACCTGCCTGAAGACGGCAGCGGTGTTTTTCGTGATCGGCGTCTACTACCTCACGGGGCTGGTTTAGAGTTTAGGGAGGAACGCGATGAGCCAGCATCCGGCGCTGCCCTATTTGCGCAGCTCAGAGAAGGGCAAGATTGTCACGGCCGCCGAAGCGGTGCGTCTCATCCGCGATGGCGACACGGTCGCCACCGGCGGCTTTGTCGGCATCGGCTTTGCGGAGGAGATCGCGCTGGCGCTGGAAGAGCTTTATCTCTCAACCGAGGTCGACGCGCCCTACACGCAGGGCAAGCCGCGCAACCTGACGCTGGTGTATGCGGCGGGGCAGGGCGACGGCAAGCACCGCGGCCTCAATCATTTTGCCCATGAGGGACTGGTCAAGCGCGTCATCGGCGGCCACTGGGGGCTGGCGCCCAAATTGCAGCAGCTCGCGATCTCCAACCAGATCGAGGCCTACAATCTGCCGCAGGGCGTCATCACCCACATGTTTCGCGACATCGCCGCGCGGCGGCCCGGCCACATCTCGCGCGTCGGCATCGGCACCTTCGTCGATCCGCGCCACGGCGGTGGCAAGCTCAACGCCCGCACCACCGAGGATATGGTCGAGCTGGTCACCCTCGGCGGCCAGGAATGCCTGTTCTACAAGATCTTTCCGATCGACGTCGGGATCATCCGCGCCACCACCGGCGACGCGGAAGGCAATCTCACCATGGAGAAGGAAGCGCTGACGCTGGAGGCGCTCGCGATTGCCATGGCGGCGCATAACTCCGGCGGCATCGTCATTGCGCAGGTCGAGCGCGTCGCCGACAGCGGCAGCCTCAATCCCCGCCAGGTCAAGATCCCCGGCATTTTGGTCGATTGCGTCGTGGTGGCAAAACCGGAAAACCACTGGCAGACCTTTGGCACGCAATATAACCCGGCCTACTCCAGCGAGATCAGGGTGCGCGCCGGCTCGTTGCCGGCGATGCCGCTGAGCGAGCGCAAGATCATCGCGCGCCGCGCCGCGTTCGAGCTGAAGGCCAACAGCGTCGTCAATCTCGGCATCGGCATGCCCGAAGGCATCGCTTCCGTCGCCAACGAGGAGCGCATCATCGATCTCATCACGCTGACCGCCGAGCCCGGGGTGATCGGCGGCATCCCCGCCAGCGGCATCGATTTCGGTGCCGCGATCAATACGCAGGCAGTGATCGACCAGCCCTACCAGTTCGATTTCTATGACGGCGGCGGCCTCGACGCCGCCTTTCTCGGGCTGGCGCAGGTCGATCGTTCCGGCAATCTCAACGTCAGCAAGTTCGGTCCAAAGCTCGCCGGCGCCGGCGGCTTCATCAACATCAGCCAGAGCGCCAAGGAGGTGGTCTTTGTCGGCACGTTTGGCGCAGGACGCCAGCGCATTGCTGTGTCCGACGGCAAGCTGGTCATTTCAGAGGAAGCCAAAGCGCGCAAATTCGTCGAGGCGGTGGAGCATGTGACGTTCAGCGGCGCGGTTGCGGCCGGGCGCGGGCAGCGCGTGCTCTACGTCACCGAGCGCTGCGTGTTTGCGCTGACGCCAGACGGGCTTGAACTGACCGAAGTCGCGCCCGGCATCGATGTCGAGCGCGACATTCTGGCGCTGATGGATTTCAAGCCGGCGATCCCGCGCGATCCGGTTGTTATGGACCCACGGATTTTCCGCGAGGGTGCGATGGGCCTGCACAACGATATGCTGACGATCCCGCTCGGCCAGCGCTTCACGCTGGACGAGCAGCAAAACCTGTTCTTCGTCAATCTGGAGCGCTTTGCGCTGCGCAGCCGCGCCGACATCGACGCGATCGCGCGCGCCGTGGAAGCCCGGCTCGGCGGGCTCAACCGGCGCGTCTACGCGATCGTCAACTACGACAATTTCTCGATACTGCCCGAACTGCTCGACGAATATTCGGCGATGGTGCGCAGCCTGACCGAGCGCTTCTATTCCGGCGTCTCCCGCTACACCACCTCGGGCTTCCTGCGCATCAAGCTGGGCGAAGCCCTGGAAAAACGCGGCGTCGCCGCGCATATTTTCGAAAGCGCCGACGAAGCGCAGTCGGATTGGCGGAACGTCGAAGGGGGCGCCGGCCAGCGCCCAGAGCCGAACAAGCGGGCGGTTTGAGGGGGACGGTGGGAGAGAGGCGGTGGCAGGTCGATGTTGGCCTGCCAACCGAAGCTGCGCAGCAGCGTAGGTTGGTGCCCCTGGCCGACAATCGCCTAATACTATAACCAATTAATTTTGAAATAATTTCAGCCGCCGATGGCTGCCGATACCAGCAGAAATACCAACAAGATGACGCACGCCATTAGCTGGCAAAAATAACGCATGCCAAGCAAGGTCGCGAGATGCGTGACAGTTCGCTTACCAGCCGAGGTAAAATGTAGACCTCGGCAATGTCTGACATCGCCACTCTGAAGGTTCGCTCGGTTGAACGCGGATCGAATACGACACCGCTTTGCAAGGTACGATTGAGAAGTTCGAACGCCTGGTCAAGAGGCTCGTGCAAGCGAACAGCTGCATCCGTCGGAAGCATTCGATTTGCCACCCGTACGAACAGCGGATCGCCGAAACGCTCCCTCAATCGCCGCAGAGCATGGCTAATGGCCGGCTGGGTCAGGCCGAGGCGGTCACCCGCGGCAGTAAGGCTACGAAGATCCCAAATCGCGAAGAAGACGCGCAGTAGATTGAGGTCAAGGTGACTATCAATTCGGCATGCAGAGATTTAAAACTATGAATCTCACGTAGTGCCAGCCCGCCGCCGTGGTGGGTCTCAGGTTCGAGCCTTGGTGCGCCCGCCAAGCCAAACCAAGCGCCTGCAAGATGCGTCCACAGCCCCATTCGGGCAAACTCGGTCAGCGGCGGCCTTGCTGGAGTCGCAGCTCTTCGTCGAACGCAGCGGGCGACGAGAGGGAGCGCACCAAGGATGATTTGACGCTGGCCACGTGATCGCGCATCAGCATTTCCGCGCGCCAGGCCTCGCGGCCGATGATCGCCTCGAAGATGCGGTGGTGATCGTCATGGCGGCGGCGAACGTCCCGTTCCTCGAATGCCACGATGTATCGCGGTGACGACACCGGCACCTGCTGGCAGAGATAGAGCGTCTCGCCGAGGAGCCGTGAGCCAGCCGATCCGTGGATCGTTTCGTGGAAGCAGGCATTGATACGGCTGTATTGCGAGCGGTGGTCGTCCGTGATCTGGCCGTTGCGAAGCAGGTCATCGCCGTCGCGCAACGCTTGTTGAAGCGTCGCGACCTCGCGGACGTCCAGCCCGCGCTCGGCACTGAGCCGCGCGGCCAGCCCCTCCAGCACGGCGCGAACCTCGTAGGCGCTGATCACTTCGCTAATCGAGTATTCCCGCAGCGTGTAGCCGCGGTTCGGCGTGTAATCGAGCAGGCCTTCCGATGCCAGCTTCTGAAGGGCGGCGCGAACAGGGGTGCGCGAGACTCCGAGCCGCGCGGTCAATTTCACCTCGTGCAGGCGTTCGCCTGCCTGAAATTCACCCGCAAGAATGGCCGCGCGCAGCGCTTCGACGACGGATTCGAATCGCGTGAAGGACGATGTTTCGGAAGGGTGCGAATTGGTCATTCGGGTCTCAATTGCATGGCTATATTGTATACATTCTCGGCTGAGAAAGAAAGCATTCACCCGAATTTAGCCAGCCAAATGACATTAAAGCGCACAGTTTTCACGCATTGAATTTCGACCATTGTAAAATGTATACATTATTTTTGACTCCGGCGCCAAATGTATTGCAGACTGCCGACGGACGCTCTCACAGGTCGTCGCACCTCCACGAGTCCAAAAGGAACTGTCTGCATGAATCTCGGCGTCGATCATCCCAGGGCCGCCATCGTCGCGATCGATCTGCATCGTGGTCATCTCGACATGGAAGTCGCGACCATGCCGACCTCGCCGGAGGTCGCAAGACAGGTGATCGCCGCCAACAAGCGTCTGTTCGACTGGGCGCGCGGCGCGAACATGCCGGTCATTCACCTGTTGACGCAGTATCGCGACGTCACGGAGATCGCTTCCAATCCGTTCTGGCGCACGCGCGCCGAAGACCCCACGAATACGCGCAAGAACGTGCTGCGCCACAACATCGCCGGCATGCCCGGCGTTGAGATCATCCCCGAGCTCCATGATCGGGAGCGCGACTTCGTGGTCGATACCAAGAAGCGCTACGATTGCTTCCTTGGCACCGACCTCGAGTTCACATTGCGGGCGCACGGCATCAACACGCTGCTCATCACCGGCGTAAACACCAACTCCTGCGTGCTCGCGACGACGACCGCTGCCAATGTGCGCGACTACGCCGTGATCGTCGTGAAGGATTGCGTCGAGACGATGGACGGGCCGGCGCTGCACGAGGCGGGCCTGCTCTGCATCAAGACCGCATTCGGACTCGTTCTGGATACCACCGAGATCATGGCGCTGAATATTTTCGCGACGGCAGACAAGAGCGCTGCTTAGGACGTCGCATGATTTCGTGCCTGCATCTGCCCGACCTTTCCTGTTCCGACCGCGACTCCCGTAACGCTGCCGATTGAGGCGTAACCTCCATGCAAATCGACATTCATAGCCACGTCATTCCTGATCGCATTGTCGCGGCGATCGCAGCCAATCCCAAGCGCTTCCGGGCACGTGTCGAGGGCGAGGTGGCCGCACGCAAAATCATTCACGACCAGGGATACGTCTATCCGCTGTTTGAGGAGTTTCGCCGCGTCGAGGCCAAGGTCGAGGCCATGGATCGCAAGGGTATCGATATCTCCGTGATCTCGCCGGCGCCGCCGATGTTCTATTACTGGGCCGATGCCGATTTAGCGCTCGAAGTCGCCGGTCTCGTTAACGACGGTGTCGCCGACATGGTCGGCGCGAACCCTACGCGGTTGCGCGGCATGGCGACGGTGCCGATGCAGCACCCCGACGCCGCAGTCGCGGAGCTGGAACGCGTCGTTCAGGCTTACGGCTTCAAGGCGGTCGAGCTCGGCACCTCCATCGAAGGCGCACAGCTTGCCGAGGAGCGGTTTCGTCCGCTGCTGCGGCGTGCTTCCGAGCTCAACGTCTTCGTGTTTGCGCATCCATATTATGTCGGCGCCAAGAGCGGTCTCGAAAACTATTATCTCACCAACCTGATCGGCAATCCGCTCGACACCACGGTGATGCTCGCCAATCTCATGTTCTCCGGCCGGCTCGACGAATTGCCGGACCTCAGAATCGTGCTCGCGCATGGCGGCGGCTTCATTCCCTACCAGATCGGGCGGCTGGTCCACGGGCATAAGGTGCGCAGCGAGACCAATGCCATCAGCAAATCCTCGCCGAAGGAACTGCTGAAGCGGATCTATTTCGACAGCCTCGTGTTCGAGCCGCAGGCGCTGCGCTATCTCATCGATCTCGTCGGAGCGGATCATGTCTGCATCGGCACCGATGCGCCATTCGATATGGCCGACACTGATCCCAAGGCCACGATCGATGCGGTGCCCGGGATTACGCCGCTGGAGCGTCAGTGCGTCTGCTGCGGCACGGCGCTGAAGCTGCTCTGCGAAGCTTGAACCAGGGAAAGAAAACAAGATGACCGAATTAATCGGCAAGAGTGTTCGCGGCCGGTTGCCCTACACCCCGATCCACCGCAGGCCCGCGCTCAAGCTTCCCAACAATGCGCGGGTAGCGGTGTGGACCATCGTCAATGTCGAGAATTGGAGTCCGACCGCGGCGATGCCGCGCGCGGTGCTGCCGCCACCGATGGGGCAGCCGCTGCTTCCGGACGTTCCGAATTGGGCCTGGCACGAATATGGAATGCGTGTCGGCTATTGGCGTTTCATCGAAACGCTTGGCAGTCGGAATCTGAAGGCGACCTTCGCTCTCAACGGCTCGGTCTGTGAGCTCTATCCGGAAGCATGCCAGGCTGCCCGAGACGCCGGCTGGGATTTCATGGGGCACGGTTTCGTGCAGAAGCCGATGCACAGAGTCGAAGACCAGAAAGCGGCGATAACAGATACGATTGCGGCGATCAAGAAGTTCACCGGCAAGCCGCCGCGCGGCTGGGAAAGTCCGGGGCTGACCGAGACCGACGAGACGCTCGATTTCCTCGCTGAGGCCGGTATCGAATATGTCGCCGATTGGGTTCTCGATGAGCAGCCAATCACCTTGAAGACGCGTCATCGCGACATCGTCTCCGTTCCCTACACCGTCGAGATCAACGATGTCGTGATCAGCGCGGTGCAGCAACAGCCCTCGGACGAGATCTTGCGCCGCGGCCGCGATCATTTCGACCGGCTTTACCTCGACGGCGCCAAGGCGCCGCGCGTCATGGCGATTTCCATCCATCCGTATCTAACGGGCGTGCCGCACCGGATCAAATATCTGGAGATGCTGTACGACTACATTCTCGGACACGAAGGCGTGGTGATGTGGACGGGCGCCGAGATTCTCGACTGGTATCGCTCGCAGGTGCCGGCATAGGCGATCGTCGGGGTATTCAAGTGGCTTGAATGGAGGGCAATCGGCGCTGTTGCAGGATTTAGAAACTCGGCGGCGTGTTGACGATGATCATCTTGGCGTGGCCGTCGCCGCCGTTGCGATATCCGTGCGGCTGCTCGGATCGATAGCAAATCGAATCGCCGGTTTTGAGCAGGAAGCGCTCGTCACCGACGATGAACTCGACCTGGCCCTCGAGAATGTAGGCGACTTCCTCGCCTTCATGCGCGACGAGGCCACCGCCGCTGCCGCCCGGCGCGATATTGTGGATGCTGCCTTGGAGAAGGTGGGATTGATGATAGGGGATCAGTCGTTCGAGCGTCAGTCCGGGGCCGTTGCGCAGCGGGTCCGCCTGCACGATAGGGCGCTCGCCGCCGCGGGATACCAGACCATTCGGCTCGGCAGGCTGCGCAAACAACTGCCCGACGGTCAGGCCCATTGCTTCCGCTATGCGGTACAGCGTCTTCAACGACGGAACGGCGCGACCGTTCTCGATCTTCGACAGCATGCTCTCGGAGCACTCCGCCTTTTCGGCAAGGTCGCGCAGCCGCAATCCCTTGGTCATGCGCGTATGCCGCAGCTTCACGCCGAGATATTGATTTGGGCCGCTTGGCAGATCGGCTGCCTTCACCGCCTTCTTCTCGGCACGGTTCATCTTCTTCAGCATTACTCGTCCATCTCTGCAGCGGCTCTCACGCCACTGAATTCAACCGCGCCTTGCAAAGCTCAGGAGTCGCGGCCTCGGGGTATTAGCCAACGATAGCGCGGGGCGAAAGGCTCGGTTGCCCAAAATGAAAGCAATAGTGAACAAAATTCAAGCGACTTGAATGGATAAAAAAACCTGCTAGCGTCCCGTGCGCGCGTGCCGACAAAGCCATCGACGCGCGTGAAAAATGAGAAAAGGGAGTTGCGGCTGACATGGCGGAAGAGCTTCTGATCGATCAGGTCACGGACGTGACGCACGGCGTCTATCAGCCTTACGGCTGGCACCATTGGCCGAAATATCCGTGGATGAGCTACCAGTTCCGCCGCGCGCTGGGCGAAACGCAGGAGGGCGGCGGCGCCGTCTCCGAATGTTTCCTCGCCGCGAGCCGCATGATCCCCGGCGACAAGGAGAGCTGGCACCGCGAATGGAAGCGGATTGCGGATTTCAACCAGGCCCGCGGTGACGAGGAGTTCGGCAAGGGTTACGTCCGCACCGCGATGAACTGCTGGCTGCGCGCGGCCAATTACTATCGCCACACCGAGTTCTGGCTCGAATATTCCGATCCGCGCCGCCTCGAAGCGTTCACCGACATGGAGGAATGCTCGCGAAAGTTTATCCAGAACCTCAAGCCGGCGGGCGAGGTGCTGCAGATTCCCTATGAGAACGGCAAGACGCTGTTCGCCTATTTCGTCCGCGCGCCGTTCGACACCGGCAAGCAGCCGGTCCTCATCTGCATGGGAGGTCTGGACTCGATCAAGGACGAGATGTGGTTCATGCAGGCGCATGGCGCGCTCCAGCGCGGCATCTCGGTTCTGATGATCGACGGCCCAGGGCAGGGCGGCACGCTGCGTCGTCACAGGATTCCGACCCGGCCGGACTATGAAGTGCCGATCGGCAAGTGCATCGACTATCTCCTGACGCGCAAGGACATCGATCCGGCGAAGATCGCGGTCTGCGGCTCGTCCCTTGGCGGCTATTACGCGGCGCGCGCCGGCTGTTACGAGCATCGGCTCGCGGCGGCCATCTCCCATGGCGCGATCTGGTCGATACCGGAGCTGTGGGCCGGCGCGAAGGAAGACCACGGCCTCGCCGACCACATCAAGACCGTGTTCGGCGTCGGCTCCATGAAAGAGGCGATGGAGAAAGCCAAGCCTTTCGTGCTCGAGGGCCATCTCGATCACATGAAATGTCCTTACCTCATCGTTCACGGCGGTCACGACGTGCTCGGGGTCGCCTCGGCGCAGAAGGTCGCCGACTATGCGAAGTCAAAGGGCGTCAACGTCACGCTTCGCTTCGTGACCGAGGAGGAGACCGGCGCGGATCACTGCCAGCATGACAATCCAACCATCGGCCAGGAATTGATGGCCGACTGGCTGGCCGACGTCTTCGGAATCAATGAGCGCGAGCTGCGCAAGAAAGCCATGAACCCGCTGATCTGAACCCAATAACCAACAACACGGGACAACGCCGATGTCTGTGATCAAGCCGTATGATGAAGCCTACTACTCGATGACGTGGATGGGGCCAAAAGGTTACCCTGAGCAAGGCAATTCGGGCCGCTGCTATTTCACCGGATTACTCGGCATGTTCCGCCTGCACGGCGAAAGCGATGTGCTGTTTGCGGACGGCACCTCGGGCGACGGCTTCTCGTTCCGCTGGTCGCCGGTCTGGGGCGCGCCCGCTTTCAATGGTGGCGCGGGCGCCTTTCACGAGATCTGGGAATATACGCCGCAGGCGCTCGGCTATCGCGGCCACTGGGAACAGGATCATGAAGGCGGCTTCGAGGAAGCCTTTGCGAAGCTTCGCGGCCTTGTCGACCGCGGCGTTCCCGTGCAGGTCGGTCTGCATTACTCGCTGATGCTGCCCTACGGCGCCAAAAGCTCGCCGCGGTTGAAATTCCAGCACGAGACCATGGGCAAGACCGGGTTCGGCCATCACGTGGTGGTCGCGGGCTACGATCTCGACCGTGGCACCGTGACGATCTTCGAGCCGAACGACGTGATGCCGCATTCGCGCTACGACGCGCCGATCGATGTCTTCCGCGAGGCGTGGGCGCAATCCTCGCAACGCGGTCCGAACGGTTATGAGCCGTGGGAGCATCATCACCCGTTCGGCGGCGAATGGAGCCTCCATGACGGCTATGGCCCGTACCTCATGGTGTGGGTGGAGCCCGAGCGCGATCCCGCATGGGACATCGCCAAGTCGATCCGCCATTCCTTCCGCCGCAACCTGAAAATCCTCTCCGGCGAATATCCGAAGCCGTATGCCCTGTTTGGCAATCAGTGGCAGATTCCGCGCTTCGAAACCGGCGCGCCCGGCATGGCGGCGTTTGCAGCGCTGATCAAGGCCGGCAAGGTCAAGGATACGGTCAGCCCGAAGGGCGATCCGATTCCGCTGTTCGTCCGCGGCAACATTCCAAACCACGGCGTGCTTGGCCGAGCCGGTGCGGCTGGCTACCTGCGCCGAGTTACACAGGAGCTCGGGGCGCGGGGGCTGGAGACCACGGCTGCAGCCTCGGCGGCTGAGCACATGCAGGCCTCGTCGGACCTCTTCAAGGTGCTGCGTTACGAGGCGGATCTGGCCAAGGCCGGCGCCGTCCTTGAACAGATCGCCGCGCACGAGGTCGCTGCGCTCGGCGACATGACCAAGGCCTGGACCGAGGTCAAGCTCATGACGGAGCGCACCCCAATGGTGAATCCCATGGCCGCGGAATAGCGGCACGCTTCATGCATCCAGTTTGACGCATTCAGTCCGGGCAAATGTAGATCGAGGTCTATCGACATGAAGATGAAGGCTCTCATCGCCGGACTATGCGCAAGCATCGCCGTCTCCAACGCGTCGTTGGCGCAGCAGCCCGACAATTACAAGGTGCGCCTGGTCGCAGGCGCCCCTGGATATGACCACATCCAGCCGTTCCTCGCCGAATACACCAAGCTGTGGGAGAAGTACGGCGTCAACGTCGACTTCATGGGAGGCAATTACCAGCGATCCAACCAGATGATGTCGATCGGGGATTTCGACGTCGGCTACAATCAATATGCATCGGCGATCCGGTATCTCTCCGCCGGCATCGACAATGTGATCGTGGCGGCGTCATCGGCGAATTGCGCGATGATCGTGGCTGCTCCGAATGTCAAATCGTGGGCCGACATCAAGGGCAAACGCATCGGCATCGTGACCAAGTTCGACGTCCAGTATCTGACATTGACCAAGCAGATCCTGCCGCGCTTCGGGCTCTCCGAGAAGGATGTTCAGCTCGCGCAGGTTCCGGTGCCGGAGGTGGCGGCCGCCTTGGTGACCGGTGACATCGCGGCGGCGTTTCCTTTCGAGCCTTACGGCACCAACGCCGTCGACAAGGGCGCCAAGCTCCTGCTGGCGCCGAATGACCTGATCGACAAGAGCAAGCTCGGTTCGGACATGCTGCGCAACGGCATGATCATGACGCGCAAGTTCATCAAGGAACATCCGGAGCTCGCCAAGCGGCTCGTCTGGGCACATCTCGACGCTGTCCACCTGATGAAGACCGACAAGAAGGTCGGCCTCGATGTGCTGAAGCACTACACCCCGAATATCGATACGTCGCTGCTGGAGAAGTCCTACGACAATTGCGGATGGCAATATGACAAGCCGCCGCGCCCCTGGATCGATGCGCTGATGGGCTGGATGAAGGAGGATGGTTTGCTCCAGAATCCGGTGACCTACGAAGAGGTGGTCGATACCAGCTTCGCGGACAGCTATCCCGGTTATCCCGGCTACGAAAAGCTGAAGTGAGCGGGCGCCGATGCTGACGGTCGAGAATCTCAACAAGACCTACATCTCGCATGGCTCGCAGACATCGGCACTCGTCGACATCAATCTGCAGATCGAGGAAGGCGAGTTCGTCTGCCTGCTCGGTCCGTCCGGCTGCGGAAAGTCGACGCTGCTCAAGATCATCGCCGGCTTGATCCCGGCGACCTCGGGCCGCATCACGATCAACGGCAAACCGGTGAACGGACCTGGCCCGGAACGTGCGGTCGTGTTCCAGGACTATGCGCTATTCCCCTGGATGACCGTGCGCGACAATGTCGAATTCGGCCTTGAAGCGCGCAAGCTTCCGGTGGCGGAGCGGCGTGAGGTGTCGAAACGGCTCCTGAAGGTAGTTGGGCTTTCGGACTTCGCCGAGCGCTTCCCGCATCAGCTCTCGGGCGGCATGAAGCAGCGGGTGTCGATCGCGCGTGCGCTCGCCGTCGACCCGTCGCTGCTGCTGATGGACGAGCCGTTCGGCGCGCTCGATGCGCAGACCCGCCAATTGCTGCAGGATGAGTTGCTGCGAATCTGGCGTGAGTACCGCAAGACTGTGGTCTTCGTGACGCACTCGATCGAGGAGGCGATCTATCTGTCGGACCGCATTGTCGTGATGACGGCGCGGCCGGGCCGCGTCAAGCAGATCGTCATGGTCTCCGAGGCACGTCCGCGCGACATGGCCAGCATCGAGATGAACCAGCGCCAGCGCGAGGTGCGAGCGGTGCTGGGCGAGGAGATCGCGCGTGCGGCGGCGCTCGAAGAGGCCGACCTGATGGCGGGAGCCTGACCATGGCGGATGTCTCCTATTCGAAGAACGTCGTCGCGGAAGCCGCCCCGGAAGCGGTAGCCGCATCGTCACGGCGATGGTTGCCCAGCCGCGAGCGTTTGCTCGGCATCGCGACCATCGTTGCCTTCATTGCGATTTGGGAAATCGTCTACCGGCTCGGTCTGATGCCGAAATGGGCGTTCCCGTCGCCCTGGAAAGTGGTTCTCGCCTTTCAGGAGCTGATTGCGAACGGCAAGCTCTTCACGAATATGGCGGCCAGCGTCGGCCGCCAGATCACCGGCGTGTCTCTCGCTGCGCTGGTCGGCATCCCGGCAGGCCTTGCGCTCGGCACATCGCCGACCGCGCGCGCCGCGTTCTTGCCGCTCTGCCGGCTGCTTTATCCGATCCCCGGCATTGCCTGGATTCCGCTGGCCATCCTGTGGTTCGGCGTGGGCTTCACCTCGACCGTGTTCGTGATCTTCTTCTCCGGCATCTGGTCGATTATGTTCAACACCATGACCGGCGTGCAGACCCTGTCCGGCCAGTACACCGACGTGGCCAGGGTTTATCTTGCGCCGCGCAGCCTTTACACCCGCCGCATCCTGATCCCGGGCTCGTTGCCATACATCATCACCGGCATGCGGCTGACCTACGGCGTCGGCTGGCGCGTCATCGTCGGCGCGGAGATGATTTCGTCGATCACGGGTCTTGGCTTTCTCATCGACGACGCCCGTTGGCAGTTGCGTCCCGACATCATGATTTGCGGCATGATCACGATCGCCATGATCGGCTGGGTCTCCGAAAACCTGTTCTTCGACTGGATCGAAGAGAAAACCCTCGTGCGCTGGGGCATGCGCACCGCCTGACATCATTCCAGCCATCAACAGCAATAAACGGCTCGCGCAGCGGGTCTCAAAGGGAGGCATGACCATGACTGTGGGCGAGAAGAAACTGATCGACGCCGAGGTTCTGGATACTGATCCGCATTATGAGCCGTATGGCTGGCATCACTGGCCGGAGTTCCCATGGCCGTCCTACCAGTATCGTCGCGCCCTGGGCGAGACGCAGGAGGGTGGAGGATCGGTGTCCGAGAGTTTTCTGGCCGCGAGCCGGATGATCCCCGGCGATTACGACAGTTGGCACAAGGAGTGGATGGTCGTTGCCGACAACAATATGCGGCGCGGCGAGACCGAGGAGGCCAAAGGCCATATCCAGACCGCCATGAATTGCTATCTGCGCGCGGCCGACATGTATCGTTCGGCCGAATTCTGGCTCGAGCCGAATGACCCGCGGCGGCTGCCGACCTTCGACAAATGCGAGAAGGCGACGCACAGCTTTCTGCGCTGGACCTGTCCGCAAGGTGAGGTCGTTGAGGTCCCCTATGAACCGGGCAAGCCGATGGCCGGCTATTTCATCCGCTCGCCTTTCGGGCACGGCAAGCAGCCGGTTCTGATCTCCTTCGGCGGGCTCGATTCATTCAAGGACGAGCTGTGGTTCATGACCGGACGTGGCGCCCTGCAGCGCGGCATTTCCGTCCTGCTGATGGATGGACCTGGGCAGGGCGCAACCTTGCGCCGACACGGCCTGACCACGCGGTTCGACTATGAAGTGCCCGTCGGCAAGTGCATCGATTGGCTGGCCACCCGCAGCGATGTCGATATGAGCCGCATCGCAATGTCGGGCTCCTCGTTCGGCGGCTACCACGCCGCGCGCGCCGGTGCCATGGAGCCGCGCCTTGCGGCGGCGATCTCGCATGGCGGCGTGCTCAGTCTCTATGAACGCTACAAGGACCGGCCGGAGAATCATGGTCTCGCCAGCCACATGAAGTGGGTGTTCGGCGCGGACTCGATGAAAGGCGTTGCCGAGAAGACCAGGCCTTTCGACATGCGCGGCGTATTCGAGAACATGAAATGTCCCTACCTGATCCTGCATGGCGGCCACGACGTGCTCGGCGTCCAGGCGGCCCGCGAAGGCTACGATTACGCCAAGAAGGCGGGTGTCGACGTCACCTTCCTGCTCGTTGAATCCGACATGACGGGTGCCGAGCATTGCCAGCACGACAATCCGACGCTCGGGCAGGAGCTGATGATCGACTGGCTTGCGGACAAGTTCGGCATTGACCAGCGCAAGCTCTGAACGACGAACTGTCCGCCTAGCGAAAGGAAAAGATCGTGCAGAAAAATCATGCCGCGATCGCGATGTTCTTCATCCTGCTCCTGTCTTACGTATTGAACTCGATTGATCGAGGCCTGTTTTCAGTTCTGGCCATCGAAGTGCGCGACGCCATGAGCCTGTCGCTGCCGCAGGTCGGTCTCGCCTCAACCATGTTCACGCTTGGCATGGGGCTGGCCGGGATACCGACCGGTTATCTGCTCAGCAGCACGTCGCGCAAGTCGGTCGTGTTGCTGGGGCTCTTCGTCTTCTCGGTCGCCACGTTGCTGACGGCTTACGCGACAGGGCTGGCCGATCTTCTCGCCTACCGTTTTGTATCGGGGCTTGGCGAGGCCATGCAGGTGACGGCGTTGATAGCGATTGGCGCCAGCTATTTTTATCGAAACCGCGCCTTGATGACGGGTGTGGTTTCGTCCTTCTACGGCATCGGGTCCTTTGCCGGTCCCATGATGACGGCTTCTCTCCTGTCCGCATATGGCTGGAAAATGCCGTTCGTCGTGTTCGGTATCGGCGGCATCATCGCGATGGCGATCGTCGCGCTATGTGTCAGGCCGTGGTTCAGCGAGAGCCGCGCGAACGAGGAGAATGCGAGTGGCGGCCGCAAAGACGGCGTCGACACGAGAGCGAACGATACGATCTGGAACGCCACGACCATCACATTGGGGCTCGCATCGATTTGTGCCGGCGTTGCCGTCTTCGGTTTCTCCGGCCTCTATCCGACATATCTGCGCAGCGCTCTCGGCTTCTCGCCGCAGCAGGCGGCGTGGGTGATGAGCGCCATCGGTATCGGCGGCTTCTTGGGGCCTGTCGGTGGATGGCTCGGCGACCGCGTCGGTCATCAGAAGGTGCTTATGGCAGCACTTCCGCTCGCAGCGCTGTCGGGAGGGCTCTCTTTCACCGAACTGGAGCGATCCGTGATGCTGCATGCCGTTGTCGCCGTCGTCTTCGGCATCGCAGTCCTCAGCCTGCTTTACGCCAACATGTCTGCCATCATCATCGATTCGCTGGGGCCTGCCAGGACGGCGCAGACCGCAGGGCTGTTCATTGCCAGCTATTACATCCCGGCTGCCTTTGCCGGCTATACGCTGGCGCTGCTGAAGGAAGCAACGAACTGGACGACGGCGGGTGTCCTGCAGACGTCGGGCTTTGCACTCATCGCCACGATCTTGGTCATCGTCGCGGGCACGACACGCAAGCCCGAACTGTCTCCAGTTAGAACATAAGCGGCAAACTCGCGGAGCTGAACTCCACGCAGCTCCGCGCCTCCGAAGTTCCGGCGTCGGTCCAACGTCGCCTTGGATCGTAAAACCAATAACAAACTCTCATAGGAGATCCGAAAATGGTCAAGAATCATAATGCTTCGTCCTCGAACTTCGCCGACGCCGAGAAAGCCAGCGTCATGCCCGGCGGTGGCGTGGTGCCATTACGGCTGCCCGCCGGCGCGTTGAGCTATCTCGACCGCAATCAGTATATCTCCAACATGGAAATCGTTTCTTATTTCCCAGGGGTCGGTCTGAACATCTTCGGGGATGAGCATTCATGTATGTGGGCGAAAGGCAAACGCCGCATGGTCGCTTTTCAAGGCGGCTGGCTGGATATCACCGACCCCACGAATGCGACGGTGATCAAGGAGAGCAACCTCGCCACGTTTCAAAGCTGCGTGTACAACAAGCAATTGAAAAAATGGATTCGCGTCGTCTCGCATCAGATGCCGCTGACGCCAGGAACGCAACAATATCCGCGCGGCAAATATCACGAGGAATACCGGAACAAGTCGATCAACGATCGCGGCTTTCGCGGCATCAAGACCTACGATGTGACAAACCCCGAAAAGGCCGAGCTGCTGAACGAGTTCGAGACGGGCAAGACCGGCTTTGGCGTCCATTGTCCTTTCTATGATGGCGGCAAATACGGCTATCTCGCATGCGGTTGGGATGACCAGTTGCGTATGGAAAGCACAGAGCGTGTCTACAGCAACGGATTGATGATCGTCGATATGTCCGACCCTACAAAGGTAAAGGAGGTCTCGAAATGGTGGGTTCCCGGCCAGCGGCTAGACGAAGAGGAACTCTATCGCTCGACCTATCCTTTCGCCGGCGATCAGTGCTCATGGACCGGTAATCGGACGCCCTGCATCGTGCCGGTCAGGGTCGAGGACGGCGGCAAGGTCGGCTATGGCGGCTACGGACATTTCGGGCTGTATGTCCACGACTTGTCCGACATCCGCAATCCCAAGGTCTTCGGCAAGATAACGCATCCGCTCGAGGCGATCGGCGCCATTCCCTATCACCATGTCGTGCCCGTGAATGCCGATTCGGCGCGCTTTCCGCGACTTCAGAATCTCGTCATCGCAATCCCGGAGTCGCTTGAATCCGACTGCCGCGAGCCTTGGCACACGAGCTATGTCGTCGATGTGAAGGATCCGGCCAATCCGCGCATCATCGGCCTGTTCCCACGCCCGATGCCGCATCCGGATGCGCCATACAAGGACTTTGCGATGGCGCGCGGCCGTTTCAGCTCGAGGGTCATGCAGCACTGGATTGCGCCCGGGAAAGCGCGGCCGGATATTGTCGCGATGTCCTATCTCAACGCCGGCCTTCGTCTCTTCGACATTTCGGACCCGACCGAGCCGAAGGAGGTGGCCTATTTCGTCCCGCCGCGTGACGGCGAGATCGACAACTACATGAGCTGGCGCCGCGGTACGAGCGAAGCAGTCTTCATCGAATGGGACCGGAACCTGATCTGGCTATCGACGCATGCCGGCGTCTACTGCTTGTCGGCGCCGTTCCTTGGTACGCCGGTGCTTGAGCCGATGGCCGTTTCGCAGTGGTCGGTCCCGCATGTGAATGTCGGTTGGGATGGATGAAGTGGGAACGGGTTTGCGCCAGCGCACCGACCTGCGACATTGATGAAAGCTGAGGAAGCTGGTTGGGAACCCGAGGAAATCGCCTATTTGGTGTCGCCGTTCCCGATCGCGGCAACTAGAGCGGGATGGGTTAGATTGAATCGATTGAGGATTCCCAAATCAGACGGGTGATTCAACATGCTGGCTGGGAAGGAGGCCAGCATGGATGGGGCAACCGTATTCAATAGATCTACGTGAGCGCGTTGTTGGCGCTGTCATTAAGAGTGGTGTGTCGTGCCATCAGGCGGCGGCGCAATTTGGGGTGGGGATCAGCACAGCAATTCTCTGGGTGCAGCGCTTTCGCAAGACCGGCAGTGTTGAGCCTGACAAGATCGGTGGTTAAGGCCCAAAAAGATCGCGGGACGCCATCGCGAGTGGCTGGTGAAGCGCTGCGGGAAGGCGGATTTCACGATCCGCGGACTGGTGATTGAACTCGCCGAGCGTGGCCTGAAGGTGGATTACCGTACGGTGTGGGAGTTCATCCACGCTGAGAAGCTCAGTTACAAAAAAAGACGCTGATTGCCGCCGAGCAGGACCGTCCCGACGTTGCCCGTCGGCGGGCGCAGTGGACCAAGTATCGGGAATGGATCGATCCCTCTCGCCTGGTGTTCATCGACGAGACCTGGACAAAGACTAACATGGCGCCGCTGCGAGGCTGGGCGCCGCTCGGTCAGCGGATCAAAGCCAAGGTGCCACACGGCCGCTGGAAAACCATGACTTTCCTGGCCGCTCTGCGTCAGGATCGCACCACCGCCCCGTGGTTCATCGATGAGCCGATCAACAGCGAGACCTTCCAACTCTACATTGAGAAGGTTTTGGTTCCGACCTTGCGACCCGGCGACATCGTGATCATGGACAATCTCGGTTCGCACAAGGGCAAGGCCGTCCGCAGCGCCATCCGGGCCGCAGACGCCCGTCTCTTTTACCTTCCGAAATACTCACCCGACCTTAACCCGATCGAACAGTTCTTCGCCAAGCTCGCTTTCCGCAATACGCTGTTGCAAACTCTCCGTCCGGCGGCGGGATTCCAGCGCCTTGGACCCCGCGCCGTTGATGGCCTTCACAATGCGGTCGAGGTCGCGCTGCCCCGTCAATTGCAGCACCGGCAAATCTTCTGCGCCGGTCGCCAGCGCCGATTCCACGGTCCGCAGCCGCTGCGACCAGCGCCAGAGAACCCGCGCCAACAATGCGGCTGACCCCAGAAGGACGATCAGCAGAAACGCCAAGCCGGTGGTTGCCAGAAGAAAGGGCCGGCCGGCGACCGTGACGACACGAGTCATGGTCCAGGCAGCCATTCCGGCGTCCCCGTCAGCAAGCGGGCAAGCCTGGATCAGCAGAATCTGTGAGCGCGCATCACGTTTCCATTCGACCTGGCGGCGGCTGATGATTGCGGTTTCGACGACCTGGCGAATGGTTGGTTCTTCGGCCTGTGGGAGGTCGGTCTTCTGACCGCTGCCCTCATAGCTCGGAAACGCATAGGCGAGCGAACCAGTGGAAACTTTCCAGATGCCGCCCTCCACCCCTGCAAACGGCTCGAGTGCCCGCGTGGCGGAAGACAAGTAGTCCGGTTGAGCCGCCACGTTGCTCCCGCTGGATGGTGGCACACGGATCTCGCGAAGGACCGCATCGCAGGCTCGTCCTAGACTTACCGCGGCTCGTTCGGTTCGTTGGCTCGTCG
Source organism: Bradyrhizobium sp. AZCC 2289 (assembly GCF_036924615.1). Lineage (NCBI taxonomy): Bacteria > Pseudomonadati > Pseudomonadota > Alphaproteobacteria > Hyphomicrobiales > Nitrobacteraceae > Bradyrhizobium > Bradyrhizobium sp. AZCC 2289. Next base: position 5,729,354 of record NZ_JAZHRY010000001.1, read on the forward strand.
TCTCTTTATAAAGCGCGATTAGCATCGCGCCTACGACTAAGGCGGCAACGAGGAACAGCCCCCAGCAGACGGCGAACCAGGCGACGATCGAGCGGGGCAGAGGTGAGCTCCAAGAAAGAGAAAGCTTCTTTTAGCACCCGGCGGGATTGAGGGGAAAGTTCCCCCAGTCCTTTGGGATGACCGGCTTTCCTGACCTACTCAAGCCAGTCGTTGGTTGTCTCGATCGCGTCGGCAGCAGCGATCTTGGGATCGAATTTCCGACGGAATCGATCTGAGGAATCGTAACGAGCGCTCAGTGTCAATTGATCTGAAGCGAACGGACGCACGGGCCACATTCATGCGTCTGGTCGCACAGGCGGACATCCTACTCGAGGGTTTTCGTCTCGGCGTCGCGGAACGGCATCGGTCCTGTGCCTTAGCGCCGACGATGCGTCCCGTCATCTACCCCGCCGAGGACGAAATCCATGTCGGTCATGTCATCGTCGACGGCGCGATCGCGGGTGACAAAATCTTTCAACGTTTCCCCGACGCGGCCAGCCGGGAAGAAAGCCTGATCAGCATTGAGGCGATCGTCAACGCATTCGCGTTTCTCTATGGAGCCAGCCCGAGGGTTGGTCATTTGAGGTTGACGCCCGAACCTCACGCGAAAAGTGGTGAACGGAGCATGCCGCCGACTACTCCTCCCCGGTGCGAGAGCCTGTCCCATCGCCAGTCTTCTTACGCCACGGCCCCGAATAAACGTCGTTGATCCTTTGACTCTATGCGGAAGCAAAATGCAGCACTGATTGATACCAACAAAAATGCCAACAAAACGGACGGCTGCAGTGAACTTTTACGTGTGTTTTCAACGCGCAACGAAAATTTTTCTGAAAATATGGAACCAAACCAATGGTGTAAGTTATTGTTATTACTTATGTTTTCAGCCTGGTGCCCCTGGCCGATAACCGCCTAGGGCCGTAACCATTTGATTTTTAGAAGTTTTTATCTTCGATTGTTGCCGATACCAACAGAAATACCAACAACTTGACGCGCCGTATAGCTGGCAAAAAAAATAAAACAGCAGGCTCCTTGCAGCAGGGAACGCCCCATGCCGTTCCGGTCTCCACAATCACCCCGACCGGAATCGAACCCGGCTCTGACACGAATCCCGGCGGGATCGACCTAACGTAATATCGTGAGGTCAGGAGAGGGTCATGTCGTGCGCAGCCATTGTCCTGCGATGCCGAGCGAGACACTTCATGCTGGACGACTTCGGGGTCGACTCGGTTGCGCTTGGCGCGAGACCCGACGCAGAATCTGATCGCGTGACGCTGAGGGCTGCGATACTGGCCCTGGCGGCGACCACTGCGCGGACGGCTTCCGCGCGACCGCGTCGACCCTGCTCAACGAGGAGGGCGCGTTCGACGGCGATGTGGTGGAAGCCCAACTCGCCCACGACACGGAGAAAAAGCGCCGGCGGCGCGACGAAGTGGTGCGGCGCCACCTCAGCAAGGGCGACAAAAACAATATCCGCGGCATCTATAACCGTGCGGCCTATCGGGCCGACCGCGTGCGTTTAATGCGGCATTAGTCTAATCGCCTCGGCAGCCTGCGCAACGGTGCGCCCGCCGTCTCGCTGCGCAGATCGGGGGCCTAGCTTGCTCTCGCTTCGAGCCTCGGTAGCGAAGCGTGATATTCATCCACGCTGTCGAGGTCGATCATGGTCTTGCCTCCCATCTTGTAGGCCCTGATCCTCTCGTGGGCGATCAGCTCATAAGCTTTAGTCTTTCCGAATTTGCCATAGCGGCAACCGTCCTTGAACTCGACGAGCCGGCGCCGCTTGTTGCTATCATTGTCAACCATGGGGTGCATGCGCTTCGATGATCTCTACCACAATCGGATTAAACCTGCCGAACCGTACATGCGGCTGAAAGGAAATTCGAAAAGGCGTAGTAGAAACGGAAACGATGGCGAACACTTTGGACGGACTCGTATGGCGGAAGCCGCTGTGCATAAATGAGCGGAGCGTGTCCGCTCAGCCGAGCGACTCAGACCTCGACTCGTTCCGCGATGAGAAGCGCGTTGTCGACGTCGCTAGCCAATTATCAAGCGGTACTTCCAATTTCTATGTTGCCGGACAAGAGCTCGGCGTTAACCATAGCCAACGGTTCCCGTCTGAGCGACATCGCTTCGAAGTTTCTTAAATTTTGCTGGGTACCTCTTCAAGGCATGGTGACCTGGGGAAAGATATGAGTAAGCGGGCCAAACGTGGAAAGGCAGAGACGCTCGCAATCCCAATGGTTGCGAGAGTTGCAATTGGCGCCGTGGCCGTCGTCGCATTGGGGTATAGTTTGCTGTCTCGCCCGGCGAGCGTGCAACCGACACGGAAGCCGTCCGCACCCCAAGCCCAGGCATCGTCAACTCCGTTTTACGTGGCAACTCCGGTTCATGCATCAGCGCCAGCTCCGGCTCCGATTCCGACCCCGGCCCCTCTGGTCGAACCACCAAAAGCCGCTGACGGTCCCGGAGCGCTTGTTCGGCAGGTGATTGACTACACCAGCCACCAGCCCCCGGGCACCGTGATCATCGATACCAAAAACACATTCCTTTATTTTGTTCTGAACGACACGCAAGCGATGCGCTACGGCATCGGCGTCGGCCGCGAAGGTTTCACATGGTCCGGCGAGCAGACTGTGGCCCGTAAAACAGAATGGCCGGATTGGCGTCCGCCTGCAGAGATGCTTGTGCGTCAGCCTTATCTGCCGCGGTTTATGGCAGGCGGTCCCGGCAGCCCGCTCGGCGCTCGGGCGATGTATCTAGGCGAGACCGAATATAGAATTCACGGCACCAACAAGCCTGATACGATCGGGAAGCGGGTGTCGTCCGGCTGTATCCGGCTGACCAATGAGGACGTCGTGGACCTTTATGAGCGGGTGAAAGTCGGAGCGAAGGTGATTGTGCTTCCGGCAACCGCTGCCCGTCGACCATCCCAGGGAGCGCCGCCCGACGCCGCTTTCCGATCGCCGGACCCGGCATCGCCGTCGAACCGGCCCTCGACAACTAACGTGCAGATGCTGTCATCCGGACCGAAGATCGCCGAGGTCCAATAACTGAGTCCTCCGTCGTCGGTCTGCAACTGAGGACAAGGAGGCAATTCAAGTCGTCGCTTTTAAGTCAGCTTCTGGCGCATCGCGACATTGCCGCGGTTGCTCAAATGCGCTGGGTATCGGAGCGAAGCGGACATTGCTGGCGATTCACGGGTACGCGCCCTAGCGCGTGCGATGCTGCCACCGAGTTTTGATTGAGCCCCAATCCTTTGGCTGTGCCTTACCTAAGTGGACTTATCACTCGTACTTCCACATCGAGCTTTCTTGCCCACTTGGCCAGCTTGCTGCCGAGAGGGTGTTCGGAGACCAAAAGCGCGCGGACAGTTGCTCTGCTTTCGGGGTTTGAGACATCTGACTGCGCCTGGAGGACAGCTCGGTATTTCACGCATTGAAAGACGCCGCGCTCAAGGTCCACCGAATTGGATATCTTCGATTTGACCTCCGGCCTCATTGACCTTGCGTTCGCCCCGCACCGGCTCGCCCTCACTGTCGGTGCGCTTCACCACCTCATAGCCGTAGCAGAGTCCACCGCCAGCCTTGCCCTTCTCCACCCGTCCGCGCAGACCACGATGGGTCTTGGCAGCGAGGTCCTTCAGGAACAGAGCGTTCATCGTGCCTTTGAGACCGACATGAAGTTCGGAGATTTCCCCTTCGGCCAGGGTGACGATCTGCACGCCGGCAAAGCGCAGATGCTTGAACAGTGTCGCCACGTCGGCCTGATCGCGCGAGACGCGGTCCAGTGCTTCGGCGAGCACGATGTCGAACTTGCCACGCTGGGCGTCCTGCAACAGCGATTGGACACCCGGCCGGAGAATGACGCTGGCGCCGGAAATTGCGGCGTCATGATAGGTATCGAAGACCTGCCAACCCTCCTTGCCCACATGCTCACGACAGATGCGGAACTGGTCCTCGATCGACGCCACGCTCTGATTGTCGGTCGAATAGCGGGCGTAAAGTGCAACCTTGAGCATGACGTTCTCTCCGGATCAGGCCTTCACATCGATTCTACAATTTCCGCCGCCGTCAAGATGCATGTTTTCACCGGCGCCCGCCCACACTCCGTCCCTGCCCATTTTTCTCCGGGAGTCTGACCGTCACCTGTGCAAACAAGCCAAGTAGATGAAATTGTAGCTGAAGAACCTGTCCCTATCGTGGCCACGGTTCGTTGTCATTGGCGGCGGCCGGCGGCTTAGCCTGCTCGCGAGCAAGCTGTCGGCCGATAGCTTCTGCAATCCGCAGAATTCGCGGGTCAAGCGACTCACCGGAGCGCGATCCGTTGTCATTGGCCGGACGAGGCCTTTTCCCCTCCTCTTCCACCGCCATTCCGCCGCTCCCTCGTCAGGTCCATCGAACGAAAAACAACGAGGAAGCGCAGGACGGAAGTCAGAACGTCGATACGAATGGCCTTAGGACGCCATCGTGCGTTGATCGAAACAAATTCAATGCTATCTAATGTCGACCAAATGGCTGCTTCAATTAGCGTCAGGCGGCTTCCGCAATGGCAGAGACATTCAAACTCCGTAACAGCTCTTCGAGTGGAGCGCTGTTATCTGGGCGTTGATTGTCGCTAAACTCTCCTGCATCGATCAGTCGATCGCCCAACATCGACGGTGCTTCCTGATTCACTGAAAGTACAGTGAATCAGCAGCAGGCCAACTCCACCACAGCCGACTTTTCAACGACATCAAGCACTAACCGGCCGTCAACGAGAGTACCGAAACAAGCGGCAGATCATCGGCTGGTCGCCATGTCCCTTGATTACTTGGTTATCGCCATCGCCCAGTCCGGCGGTCAGCCACCGATGGTGCCAGCGTGCGTTAGAGTTGCGCGGCGGTTGATCAAGAACGCGAGCAAGGTCGCATCGGACCCGGCCGTGACGATCACCGGTGTTTCGTTGACCACAAGGGCGCCCTCAGCTTGCGCGAGAGTCGTGCCATTGACCTGCGCTCCACCTCGATAGACATGGACCAGAGTGTCCCAGTTGTCCCAACTAGGAACCGCTGCCCGAACCCCTGCTTCGAGATGGATATCGTAAAGGCGCACGTCGTTTCGAATGATCGCGGGTGCGTCCGAATCCTCAGGTCCCACGAGAAACCGCCAAGTATTGAGCACCGGAGCCTCGAGGTTCCGGAGCTGGATGGAGGGCGCGAGATCGACGGTATGCGGCCGCACGAAAATCTGCATGACGCGCGCTGTTTCGGCGTCTGGCTTCGTCTGTTCCTCGTGCCAGAAACTCTTGCCAGCATTCATGATCATGATTTGGCTTGGCGATATCGGGAAGCTGCCGCCGGCCATGTCCGCATGGTGAATCATACCATCGCTTACATAGGAGATGATTTCATCGTTCCGATGCTCGTGCATTGGGATGAACCCTCCCGGCTCCAGGATCGACTCGTCGAAGCGGGCGAGCGGTCCGTATCCGTGGTCCCAGTGGCTCGGAATCGCGCGGCCAGGCAAGTTGGTGATGATCGTGAACGGCCCCATCTCATGACGAAGCTTGCTCTGAGGTGCCTTGAACAACATCTGGGTCTCGCGGTGCGGTTGTTTGGTGGATGCTATCGACCCTGAACGTGCCCACCGTCATGGACCGTACCTGTCAGGATGCATGCTGCATTGAGGTAGAATTCCTATGCGGCCTCAAGAAATTCTTTCTGGATCGCTTCCGTGAGCTGCGCCCGTGCAGCATCGATTGCCTGTTCGCGCGCCTCTGGACCAAAGGCCAGCTTCTCCGCCCGGAAAAACTTCACGTTCGTGATACCCATGAAGCTCAATAGATTTCGAAGATGAGGCTCCTGGGAATCCATCACCTGTGCCGGACCCTCGCTGTAGAGACCACCGCGGGTCTCGATGACGATGACACGCTTGCCCTCGAGCAGCCCCACGGGGCCGCTTTCGCTGTACTTAAAGGTGATCCCTGCGCGCAGCACGTAGTCGAACCAGGTCTTCAAAGTCGAGGCGATACCGAAATTGTACATAGGCGCGCCGATGACGAGGGTGTCGGCAGCCTTAAGTTCGGCGATCAGCTCGTCAGAGAGCGCTTGAGCAACTGCCTGCGCGGCATTCGCGGGTTCCGCTCCGCGCAGCGCGTTAGCGGAGTCGATGGTCAGATGGGGGATCGGCTTGCCGCCCAGATCGCGCGTGAAAACGCGAAGCTGGAGGTCCTGCAGAACGAGCTGCGTGATGGCATCCTGCACAAGTTGGTTTGAGACGGATGCAGCGCCCAGCGCGCTGCTGGTGAGAACAAGAACTGTCGACATGCCTGAGCCCCTCCTAAGGGCCTGATCGTTGGGATGGGCTGCAGATAGTAGTGCAATATACGCACCAGTATGCCTATAATTAGCACCAACCTGTTGCTCAAATAGGAACACTAATCGTGATCGAGCTAGACGATCTGAGAGGATTCGTGGAGGTCGTTGAGAGCGGCGGCTTCAATCGGGCCGCCAAACGTTTGGGAATCTCCAAATCCATCGTGAGCAGACGAATTGCCAGGCTCGAAGCGGATCTTGGTGCCCGCCTCCTGAGCCGAACCACGCGCGGCATCAGCCCGACAGAGGCCGGGTTGGAATTCAAGGCGCGAAGCGAGCGCATACTGGCCGAACTCGAGGAGGCGCGAGAAGCAGTAGCCCACCAGGGCGGCGAGGTAGTCGGGTGTCTTCGCTTATCGGCGCCATTGTCCTTTGGTGTCCGCTACGTGACTCCCATCCTAACGCAAATGGCGGAGCGGCATCCAAGATTTGAGATGGATGTCTCGTACAGCGACCGGATGGTCGACTTGATCAGAGAACGGTTCGATGCCGCGATCCGCATCGGAACGCTCAGGGACTCGAGCCTCATAGCCCGCCGGATCGCTCCCGTCAGGTCCGTGTTTGTCGCGAGTCCTGACTATCTCGCCCGCAACGGACGACCGCGTATGCCGAGCGACCTCGCTGCGCACCAATGTCTCATTTATACGGGCCGCGTGGCGGCCGATTGGCAATTCCACTCGGGTAAACGTTCTATTTCCTTCCGGCCCGAGGGGCGCCTTCGGTCTGATAGTGGCGAAGCCATACTGCAATGGGCTATCGCAGGGCTCGGCATTACCGAAGCACCATCGTTCATGGTCTCGGATGCTATCGAAAGCGGCACCCTCGAGCCGCTTCTGCTCGACTATCCGACCTCCGAACATGCCATTCACGTTGTACGACCCCCGGGCTCCTACGTCCCAGGTAAGGTGCGGGTTCTCATCGACACTCTTGTCGAGCGATTGGGAGGCGAACCGGAATGGGAGCGGTTCCTAACGTTACGCGAATAGTCGCAAGTGTTGCTTGCGCCTATAGAGACTCTCGTGACCATCATTCACTCTCTTAGCCATTCGAGCGTATGATCCGTTGATCGATCGCAGTCGTCAGTACGGTCGACCTCAGGTCGTACCCGACGGCGGAGGGACATCCGAAGGAAACTGCTTGGCCGACTTGCCGAGCCGTGCCTTCACGCGCTCGCGCAACTTCTGGAACGTCACGTAGAGCATCGGCACAAGAAAGATACCGATCGAACTCGCGGCCAGCATGCCGGCGAACACGGGAGTGCCAACGCCACGCCGGCTAATCTGCGCAGCACCAGTGGCGATCACCAGTGGCAGCAGCCCGAGAATGAAGGCGATCGAGGTCATCATCACCGCGCGGAACCGAGTCTGGGCGCCGAGGATCGCCGCCTCGTCGATCGCCATGCCGGCCTCGCGCCGCTCCTTGGCGAATTCGACGATCAGAATGCCGTTCTTGGCAGCGAGAGCGATCAACACAATGAGTCCGATCTGGCCGTAGAGATCGAGATTCAGTCCGGCGACCTTGATGCCGATGTATGACCCAAGCACGCCGACCACCACCGATAGCAACACCGGAATCGGGATCATCCAGCTTTCGTACAGCGCCACCAGGAACAAATAGGCGAACAGGACCGCGAGCGCGAGAATGATTCCCGTCTGGCCGGAAGCCTGCTGCTCCTGGTAGGCGGTGCCGGTCCACTCATAAGCGTAGCCGGCCGGCAGCGTTGCCTCGGACACACTCGCCATGGCGGCGAGCGCCGATCCTGACGAGACACCCGGCGCCGGGCTGCCGTTCACGGTGATTGAGCGGTAGTTGTTGTAGCGGGTGATCACCTGAGGTCCCGTTACGATCTTGAGGCTCGCGATGGAGCGGATCGGCACCATCTGGCCGGTGTTGTTGCGCACGTAGATCTGCCAGATGTCGGGAATGTCGCCGCGGTTGGATGCCTCGCCCTGCACGTTGACCTGCCAGGTGCGGCCATACAGGTTGAAGTTGTTGACGTAGATGCCGCCGAGCGTCGCCTGCAGCGCGGTAAACACGTCACTCATGTTGAGGCCAAGCGCCTGAGCCTTGGCGCGGTCGATGTCGAGATACACCGACGGATTCGTCGCCGTGAAGGTCGAGAACACGCGCGTGAGCTCAGGGGTTCGGTTGGCTCCGGCGATCAGCCCGCCCATCACGCTGCCCAGCGCGACCGGGTCCTGTCCCTCCAGTGCCTCAAGCTGATATTCGAAGCCGCCGCTGGTCGACAGTCCGATGATCGGCGGCAGGTTGAATGGCAACACGTTGGCCTGCCGGATCTGCGAGCCTGCGCCGAACGTGCGCCGGATCAGCGCCTGCGCCGAATCTGTCGCCGCCTTGCGGTCCGCGAACGGCTTCAACCGCGCTACCATGAAGGCGTTGTTCGGTTCGGATGCCCCGTCGAGCAGCGAAAAGCCGATGATCGAGAGCGTGTGCTCAATGGCCGGCATCTGCTTCAGCAGGCTTTCAACCTGCTTGGTCACTTCGCTTGTGCGCGCTACCGACGCGCCATCCGGCAACTGCACCGCGATGAAGAACGCGCCCTGGTCCTCTTCGGGCAGAAAGCTGGTCGGCGTCAGCCGCGACACACCGAACACGCCGGCCGCAAACACCAGCACCAGCAGCAGCGACAGCACCGCCATCCGCACCAGCCGACGCACGATGCCGGCGTAGCCGTCCCGAACCCAGTCGATACCGGCGAGCACGCGTCCCATGATGCCGCGCCGCGGTCCCGTGTGGCGCAGGAACACGGCACAAAGCGCGGGCGACAGCGTGAGTGCGTTCAGGGCCGAGATCGTCATCGCGGCGCTGATCGTCACCGCGAACTGGCGAAACAGCGTGCCGGAGATTCCGGGAATGAAGGCGATCGGCACGAACACCGACAGCAGCACCAGCGTAATCGCGATAATTGGCGCGGTGATCTGGGCCATCGCCTTCTTGGTAGCCTCTGCCGGCGAAAGTTCCGGCTCTTCCTCCATCACCCGCTCGACGTTCTCCACCACCACGATGGCGTCATCGACCACGATACCGATAGCAAGCACCATCGCCAGCAACGATACGGTGTTGGCCGAATAGCCGAGCACCAATAGCACGGCGAACGTGCCGATCAGGCTGACCGGGATCGCGATCGCCGGAATGATGGTCGCCCGCATGTTGCCGAGGAACAGGAACACCACGATCACGACCAGGATGAAGGCTTCGCTGAGTGTCTTCAACACTTCGGCGATCGTGTCGCTGACGAAAGTCGTCGAGTCGTAATGCACCAGATAGGTCAGGCCCGCCGGAAACCGGGTCGACAGTCTTTGCAATGTGGCCTGCACGGCCTTTGCCGTCGTCACCGCATTGGCGCCGGGCGCCAGATAAATGCCGATCGGCACGCCCGCACGACCGTCGATCCGCGATTCACTGTCGAGGTTCTGCGCGCCGATCTCGACGCGGGCGACGTCGCTGATCCGCAATACCGAGCCGTCGGGATTGGCCCGCAGCACGATGTCGCCAAACTGCTTGGCATCGGTCAGCCGGCCTTGCGTCTGCACGTTGAACTGAAACTGCTGCTGATCACTGATCGGTCGAGCGCCGATACGTCCGACCGGCGCCTGCACGCTCTGGGCCTTGATCGCCGAAATGACATCGGAGGGCGCGAGGCTGAGGCTGGTGAGCCGCTGCGAATCGAACCAGATACGCATCGAATAGTTCATCTTGCCGAACAGCTGCGCCTGGCCAACGCCCGGCGTGCGCGAGATCGCATCGAGGATGTTGATGATGGCGTAGTTGGTGATGAACACTGGATCCTGTTCACCGTTCTCGCTGTAGAGCACGATGAACTGCAGCACCGCCGACGATTTCTTCTGTACCACCAAGCCCTGCTGCTGCACCTCGGGGGGCAATTGCGACAGCGCGGTCTGCACACGGTTGTTGACGTTGACGGTGTTGATGTCCGGATTGGTACCGAGTGCAAACGACACGGTAAGTGTGTAGCTGCCGTCGTCACCGCTGGTCGACTTCATGTAGAGTGCATTATCGACGCCGACGACCTGCGCTTCCAGCGGCTGGGCGACGCTTGTTTCTATCACCGACGCGGAGGCGCCCGGAAATACCCCCGTGACCGTCACCTGCGGCGGAACGATATCGGGAAATTGCGCCACAGGAATCTTCGTGGCCGCCAGCGCACCCGCGATGGAAATAACGAACGCGATGACAATCGCGAGACGGGGACGATCGACAAAGACCGCTGAGATCATGGGGTTTTGCCCGCCGGCCGGACGTTGCCGCTATCCGTTTGGGTGCGATCCTCACCGGCGGCCGCCTTCATACTGGATTCGACCAGCGCACTCGCTGGCCCCGGCGCAACGGGCTGGCCGGGACGCACGCGTTGCAACCCTTCGGCGATCACCTTCTCACCCAGCTTGAGCCCATTGATGACGGCGGCAATTGTCGAGGTGGACTGCCCGAGCTGAATGCGGCGCTGCTCGGCTTTGTTGTCGGCTCCCACCGTGAAGACGTAATCGCCTTGCTGATCGGACAACACGGCGGCGCGCGGGATCGCCAGCACCTCGACCGGTTGCACGCCCTCCAGCATAACGGTGACGAATTCGCCGTCGGTCAGTTCGCGCACCGGACCCGTGGTGGAGGGATCATGCACCGTCGGATTGGGGATGACGCCGCGTACCGTGAGGGTGTCGGTGCTTTGCGCGATGGTGTTGTTGGCGAAGTTCAGTTTTCCGGCCTGGCCGAAAGTGCGACCGTTCGGCAGCCGGACCTTGATCACCACCGCGTTGAAGCCGCCCTTGGTCGCATAGCGCTCCCGCAAATCAAGCGCCTGGCGCACCGGGACCGGGAAAGTAACGTACATCGGATCCTGGCTGACAATGGTCGTGAGCACCCCGGAACTCGGACTGACGACATTGCCGTCCGTCACCGCAGTGCGGCCGATCATCCCATCGATAGGCGAATGGATCTCGGTGTAGTCGAGATTGATCTGCGAGAATTTCACCTGCGCTTGCGCAGCCAGCACCTGTGCCTCAAGACTGCGCTGGTTGGAGATTGCGGCGTCATAGGTCGATTGCATCCCGGCCGGCCCACCGAGGAGCGTCCGCGCGCGCTCGGTGGTCAGCTTGGCATTCTCCAGCGTCGCCTGCGTCTGTGCGACCTGCGCCTGCTTCGTCGCGAGATCGGCCTCGAACGGACCACGCTCAAGCTGATAGAGCCGATCGCCGGTCTTGACCTCTGCACCTTCTATGAAGACTCGCTTTTCTATGAATGCGGTCACACGCGCGACCACATTGACGCGATTGGTGGCTTCGATCCGGCCGAGAAATTCGCTGGTTTCAGTGATCGGCCGCGTTGTGGTCTTTATCACGCCGACGGCGGGCGGCCCGCTCGGCGCTGGCTGCGCTTGCGCAGTTGCATTCAAACTGACCACGATTGCGGCCGTCGTCAGCAGCCTGACCGATAGTCTCACAAAGTGCATCTCGACCCTTCTCACCGCGACGACAAAAGTGTTTCCGTTGAAGCCGCACGATCAGTGCCGTCGCCAGCAGGCGGCGCATGAGCGTCCCAGCTCAAGATTGCAGAGAAAGCTGTGCCCCCGCACGTTAGATGTTGTTGAAATTAGTTAGAGCTTGGCCTTCTCTGGTTGAGCTTCCGTGGCAAGCCTGCAACGAAAGTTCTGAGAGAGTCCAAGCCAACCTGCCGGCAGCAATGGTCCGGCTTTCCTCGATGAGGATGATGGGGACGCGACGACCTCTATCGTTTCCAGTGCCAAGAACGCCTACTTCGACTGCTTCGCTTTGGCTAATGATTGAGGCCGCGAAGCCGGACCATACCGTGATGTCAGAGAGCACGCTGCCAGCATGAGACTCTCATGAACTTATCCACAATGTCCGCCCTTGCGGCACTCGCGGGAACCATCACAGGCGGACTTACATCCGTACTCGCGTCCTGGCTGACTCAGCACGCACAGGCAAGGGCACAGTGGCGCGCGCAGGACACACTCCAACGACAAGAACTCTATAGAGAATTTATCGAGAGGGCTTCGGGATGCTATATCGACGCACTGCAGCACGACAAAGCGGACATACCGGCCCTGGTCGAGCTATATGCCAGGGTGAATAGAATTCGCGTCCTCTCCTCGCCAAAAACGATCAAAAGTGCCGAGTCAGTCGCGCGAAAAATCGTCGATACATACCTGGAATCCAACAAAACCTTTCTAGAACTACGGGAGATGGCGAACAGCGGGTCAATCGATCTCCTGCGTGATTTCAGCGAGACCTGCCGAGAGGAATTCGAGTCTCTTCGCACTCAATTCTGACACTCGGTACGAGTTGGAGCACTGTTCCGAGTTGGACCTCGGTGGCGGCTGTTTGAGATGTACGTGGCGAGCAGAACGCGACCCTATTTCGCGGGGGATCGTGCCGCGTTGAGCGAGTGCCGGTTGACGATCGTCGGCGACGGCAAACTGCCTCTAGCAGGCATGCAATCCATCTGAACCGCCGCCAGACAATCCTCTTTCAACTTATCCAAAAGACATTCTGCGCTCCTTAGATCGAAAGTGTCGAATCCCTCGGTGAATCGGTCATATACCGGTCGCAGCACGCGCGTTGCCTCGTCACCTCGACCTTGGCGAGCCCACAAATGAGCAAGGCTCGTTGCCGTTCTAAGCTCCCATGCCAGAGCCGACTGCTCCCGCGCGAGATCCAGCGAGCGCGAGAACCAACTCTCGGCCTCGGACGAATGCTGTCTGGACGCGAGGAGTTCTCCTTTAATGCGCATTATCTCGGGGTGATAGAAGTGCGGACGAGTTGGGTCACCAGAACCCATCGCCTTGTCAATGGCAGCATCAGCCTCGTCAGGGCGCCCTGCCCTTGCCAGGCCTATCGCTAAATCGCTAGCAAATACTGGCGTCATAGTTTGGTGCTGAACTGCCTCTAGAGCGTCAAGAGAGCCATTCAATAGCCGCAGGCCAGCTTCCGTATCGCCCTGCCGGAGAGAGAGTTCTCCTTTCAAGCCAAGGCAAATGGCATGATGACATCGTAAGGAGTATTTTTCCGCATATGCAATCAACCCATCGATAATCCTGTCCGCTTCAGACCATTCGCCTGTCCAAAGAAACAACGTCACTCTGTAGATCCCACAAAGGCAAAGCGAGACGGGATGGTCAAGCGCGGTTGCCTGATGCAGTGCCTGCGTTGCAACTGTTACAGCGCAGTTGGCAAAGCCTCCCAGCCAAAGTACGCGAGCTAAAGTGAGCAGGGCGCGAATACGCTGATCATATCCGGAGCGAATCAGGCTTGAATTCTGATTTGGCGCTTGCTTCAGTGCAGTTTCACAATGCTTCCGTGCGCTGGCCTGATCACCTAGAAGATGATGGGAAACCCCCAACATCCAATCTGCCATCATCATTGCTGTTGGATCAGATGTCATCTTCGCAACGGCTACATTTTGCTCGGCAACAGCTGCAGCCCCACGGAAATCTCCAATCCGCACCAGGAAAGTATGATGCGCAGCCGATAGCCGCATCTGGTGGTATAGCAATTCCAGAACCTTTGCGAGGGAGAGTGCCGTGGTAAGAGCTGCGAGGACCTCATCGCTATTTCCTTTGATGAACATCAGCGATACAGCAAGCGCTTCTTGCAATGCCATCTCACGACGATCGCCTTGACCACCGTGTTCGGCTATCGCTCGTTCCATCCAGAAACGACACTCCGTCAATAACGACAATTCAAGAAAGTGCGGAGCTGACGCTGCCGCGAGCGCGGTGCCGAGCTCCTTGTCTCCCTGCTCCGAGAAGCTCCATTCCAAAGCAGCCCGCGCATTGCTTACATGCCGCCAGCGTTCGGCGGCGCCATCATTTTTGGAGCAAGTAAGGGAGGTGATCTCGATACGCTCCAGGAATTCGCGATAGTGGATTGCGTGCCGTTGCGCGATTGTGTTTCTTTCGCCGCTGTCTATCATTTTTGCCAGGACGTAAGCGCGGGTAGTATCTAGCAGCCGATAGAGCGTCCCCGTGCGGTTCGTCTCCACCGCGACAAGGGATTTCGTGACCAGACCTGCGATGGCCTCGGCGACTTGTTCACTCTCTAGGATGTCCCCTGCAGCGACGAATTGCGCGGCCTCAAGAGAAAAGGCTCCGACGAACACTGAGAGCCTGCGGAAAATCAGGCGTTCGGATTCAGGGAGCAAATTGTAGCTCGAGTCGAGCATGGCGCTTAGCGTCTGATGCCGGGGTGACGCCGTGCGTCGTCCTTGCCACAGCAGCCTGCATGGGCCATCGAGAAACGACGCAATCCCCCTGATTCCATAGGCGTCGACGCGTCCGGCGGCGAGTTCGAGCGCAAGGGCAATTCCGTCAAGTCTGCGGCAGACTTTGCCAACGATCGGCGCGTCGGCATTATTCAACTGGAAACCACCTTGCGCAGCGGCGCGCTCAACAAACAGTTGTACCGCCGGAAAGGTCAGCGCCTGAGTAGCCGTCAACGATTCATCATCAGGAGGGAAGGCCAACGGATCCAATCGATGGACCTGCTCGCCTTCGACCTGCAGCGATTCTCTGCTCGTCGTCAGGATATGGACCTCTGGAGCCTCCCGGAAGATGCGCTCCGCCAATGGCGCGATCGTCTCGATCAAATGCTCACAGCTATCGAGCACCAGCAGCATTCGTCTGTCGCGTAGGAAGGCGGGTAGCGCAGCAACTGGATCATCGAAATTGACCGGGAGACCTACGGTCGATGCGACCCTGTTGGCAACGAGAGACGGACTGCCTAGTGGCCCGAAGTCAACGTAATGAACCGCGCCGTCGAAGGCGGCGAGCATCGTATGGCCGACCGAGATAGCAAGGGTAGTTTTGCCGATCCCGCCTGGACCGACGATAGTCAAGAAGCGTCGCGTGGTCAGTTCCTCGCAGATAAGCCGAACCGTTTCGTCACGTCCCACCATCCCGGTCGGACTTGGGGGGAGCCCGACCGCTAAATTCCTCAAGGGCGCCGGCTGACTTGCAACGCGCGAAATCGGCGCGACAAAACAGTAACCGCGACCCGACACATTGGTCACATAACGTCCATCCGATCGACCTTCGCCGAGCGCCTTGCGCAACGCCAAGACGTGATACCGAATGTTGCCCTCATCGACCACAAGGTCGGGCCACACTCTCGCAAATAACTCCTTCTTGCTGACCACTTCGGCCGGGCGTTCGACGAGAGCGATAAGAATGTCGAGAGCTCGGCTGCCAAGCCGAACCCGGACGCCACCTTTTTCCAGGATCCGCTCCGTGACGGAAAGACGGAAATGGCCGAAACAGATTAGGTCCGTAGAGAAAGTCCGCTTGGACTGCGCATCCATGATATTCATTTCGTCTTGCCTAGGTATACCCCCTTCTTCAATTCCGCTCTCAACAACGGTGACTCTGACAGTGAACCCAGGTAGCCAAGCGCCGTATCTATCGCTCCTTCAGAACGGCGCAGCCCCGCGCTGACCCCAACTTCACCGGGGCTGCCAATGCCTGGAGAACCGCACGCCCAAACCAACACTGCCCGAGCAAAGGCGTTGACGAGGTCCGTTCCGCTGGATGCCACAGTCAATTACACAGCCGTTTGATGACCGCTATAGCCTCCTGCAACGCAATCGTCTTTCAGAATCGACCTCGGATTATTTGAATCGAACTGGGTCCAAAAATCGAAATGACGCATGTCTTTGCAGGAACTGTGCGGCATCCTTCGAGGAAACTCTTTCAAAGCAATTGCGTTTCGATTGTCAGTCGCGGTCATGACGCACTCGATAGCGACGCGGTAGCGTAATGCGTAGAGATGTCCAAGGCGCTCAAAACGGGCTGCGGTTAGCAAGAGGATTGACGCCAGCGAACAGGAGTCGTTCCGATAACCTTCTTGAAGGCGACCGTAAAATGCGCTTGCGAACTAAAGCCTATCATGGCGGCCACATCGGCAATCGACAACTGCGGATCGAGAACGAGCCGTTGTGAATATGCCACCTTCCTTCTCAGGATGTAGTTATAGGGAGAACATCCAGTTGCCGCACGAAATTGGGCAGCAAAGTGCATCCGAGTCAGGCCGACGACATTGCCGAGTTCAGCCAAATAGATCGGCCTGGTCAGGTTCGCCTCGATATAGTCGAAGACGCGCTTCAATCGCCATTTAGGAAGCGGCGTGGATTTATTCGATGCAAGAGCTCCACCCCTCATCGAGTTAAGCGTGAAAAGGCGAGAAGCCAGCGCTATGCTTACGCCATCGACAAAGGTCGGTCCGGCTGGACCTCCATCATCATCGGCTTGTGCCAGCAGGCTCGACAACTGAAAGACAATGGGATCCGCCATGAAATGAGGATCAAAGAGCTCGATTGGACCAGAGGGCGCACGTCCATAAATTTCCACACTCGGCAAGAAATGATTGCGACAGATAAATACGAACGCAATCGAATGTTCTTGTGAAAATGGTGCGACTTGGTTCTCCCGGTCCCGTCATTAAAACGGTATTCATCTGAATATTTCCGTTTGCCACCTGCTTGCCTGCAAAAAAGAATTCTACTGAACTGGGAACGAGAGGAAATGTGATGAGGTGTGAGTCATCGGGATAGTTTGCCTCCAGCTCCAATGGCGTGGCTGGCTTCGTTACCGTCCATCGGGAGAGCGTTACGCGATGCCCTGCATCTGGGCGGGTATCTTTACTGACCGGACGCTTCCGCCACTCGATCTCTGGAAGGATGAGCTTTGCGGGAGCCGCACCATCAGCGAAAATCAATGGCTCTCCGCTCGTGCGCGCCATTGGTGTAGAGCTTGCCTCCAAGATCCCTCCTGGTGTTTGCAACGTCCGCAAGATGGAGGCATACGAGTGCTTTCCCTTGCCGTCCGGACGCCCCGGTGAGATCTCGCGATTTGACGGTAGTCGACGCACATTGAGCTCTCAAATAAATAAGATTTTAGTGTTGTGAGGCGGCATATGGCTGCAGGTCCTATATTGTAGAGCCCTCTCTAAGGCCCGAAGCGGCACGCAAAATCGGCACGACAAAACAGTAGCCGCGGCCCGACACATTGGTCACATAGCATGTGCCCGATTGCCGTTCTCCGAGTGCCTTGCGCAATGCCGAAACGTGATAGCGAAGGTTGCTCTCATCGACCACAAGGTCCGGCCACACTCTCGCGAATAGGTCCTTCTTGGTAACTACTTCGCCTGGGCGCTCGACGAGAGCGATAAGAATGTCGAGAGCACGGCTGCCGAGCCGAACCGGGACGCCCTCTTTTTCGAAGACCCGCTCCGTGATGGAAAGACGGAAAGGGCCAAAGCAGATCGGGTCCGGAGAAAGAGGCCTCTTAGTCTGCGTATCCATGATATTCATCCCTTCTCGCCCAGATATCCCCCAGTCCGACTTCATATAACTGACGGCTTGGACATCCCGGCATGGGATGAACCCAAATAGCGCAAGTGGTCCCTCGCGCCATTGACCGCCTCCATGGTTCGACCGCGCAACACCATCCGCACCAGGATCGCCGCATGGGGCGCCCACCATCGATGCTGAGGATGCCTTCCACCACCGACCAACTTCCGGGTGGACCTCTCGCTCAAGAGTATTTCAAACAAGATATCGGCTTCGCGTCGCCCGGCGACGACGTCCCGACGAGCTAGGCCAAAAGACAGAACGAATTTGAGCCGGTCATAGTCGCGGCCGTTCTCATCGAAAGCAGCGTCAAACCCATCCTACGCGCGCTTGCGCATGCGCCCATCCACCTTCCGGAAAGACAGCTCATCTCAACGTATAGGTGGAACAAAGTCTCGGCGCGTTTGGCCCTTGGCCACGGAACACCAGAGGGTCGATGACGCATGAAAGAGCCGCGGATCGTATGAAGTCTCAGTCTGCCGAAGCCCGATTCGCGGGCAAGGCAAAACTGAACCGGGCTCCGCCCAGAGCGGACGTGTTATCGGCTTCAATGTGGCCGTCATGCGCTTCAATGATGGATCGGCAGATCGACAGGCCCATGCCCATGCCGGTATCCTTTGTCGTAAAGAAACTGTCAAAAAGATGGGGGAGATGCGTCGGATCTATTCCCGGGCCGCTGTCCTCGATAACGCAGCACACCGTTTCGGGATCGGACAGCACGGTCCGAATGAAAATGCTGCGGCGGCCCGTTGCCGACTGCACCATCGCCTGCACGGCATTGATCACCAGATTCACGATCACCTGATTAAGCTGGGTGCGGTCCCCAGTCACCTGAGGAAGCGCCGGCGCCAACTCGAGGGAAACGGAGACCCCTTTAGATTGGAGTTCATGGTGAAGGAAGAGCATCGACTCCGCGATCACGTCATGGAGCGCCAGTGCGGTCTGTTGCGGCGCCCGCCCTGTTGCCATCGCCCGAATTCGCGCGATGATATCGGCGGCGCGATCGGCATCGTTGAGGACACGTTGCATCAATTCGCGCGCTTTCGGGATGTTCGGCTCGGGTCGATCGAGCCAACGCAGCCCGGTTTCGCCGTTGGTCCTCACGGCGGCCAGCGGCTGGTTGACCTCGTGCGCGATCGACGCAGCGATCTCCCCGAGCACAGAAAGCCGCGCCGCGTGCGCGAAATCCGCCTGCACTTGCTGAAGCCGTTCCTGGGCGCGAATCCGGTCTGTTATGTCGATAGCTCCGCCAAGACCGATTCCACGCTCGCCGATCGATTCCAGCCTGGCGGCTGTGAACAGGACGTCGATTTCGCGCCCGTCGAGCGTGACAAACTTCGTTTCTTCTTGAAACGTAGGCAGTCCGCGGAACCTGGATTCCATTGCGCGTCGGAACGTATCGGGCCTTCTTTGCCAATAAAATCCGCTAGGTCCCAACAGCTGATTCCGATCCTTCGCGCCAAACATCTTGATTGCGTGTTCGTTCACCTCTTCCACGATGAGAGCGTCCATTAAGCGAACCAGGAAATCCGGATCCTGATCCAGGTAGGTGCCCAAGTCGGTCACGCCGGCGGCTCGCAGGCCAGCCAACAAGTCCGCAATGCCACGCCCGTCGACTTGCCACATGGCGATCGGCATTTGCTCAAAAAGGTGCCGATATCGCTGCTCGCCGGCGCGCAGCATCTCTTCTGCCCGCTTGCGGTCGGTCATGTCGAGGACAAAGGCAACCCCCTCATCTTGTTTCCACTCGAAAAGCGCGCGGGCGATTAGAATCGGCACCCGGCTGCCGTCTTTGCGGAAGTACTCTTTCTCACGCGGTTGCACCGTCCCAAACGTTTTCAGCTCTGCCAAGGCCTGGTCGTCGGCATCGCGCCATTCGGCCGGCGTCAGCTCTGTCCATCGCAGCCGACCTGAAACGAGATCTTCCCGGGCATATCCGACAATATCAAGAAAGGCTTGGTTGGCTTCGATGATCCGGCCCTGGACATCCCAGATCACGATTCCGATGATGTTCGAATCGACTAGGCCACGTATCCTGGCCTCCCGTTCCCTAAGATCGCTGTACAGACGGGCGTTCTCCAGCGAAATCGCCGCTTGAGATGCCAGCAGTTCCAGCACCGAGATCCGCGCGGGCGTGAACACGTGCGCCGCCAGCCTGTTTTCGAGATAGAGCACCCCGATGAGCTTTGACTGTTTGACCAAGGACAGGCAGAGGACCGATCGGGCGAACTTCTGGCAGATGTACTCGTCCGCCGAGAACGGATTCTGCACCAAGGCGTCATCAAGGATCACGCTTTGCCGCGTCCGCGTCACGTAATGGAGCATGGATACCGGAAGCTCGGCCGGAGACACGGCCGCCTCGCGCAGCGTGACCTCGACATGGTCGCGGCTGCTCATCGCTTCTGCGACGGTCCGGGGTTCGTCGCTCTGGAACAGGATGAGCAAGCCACGCTCGGCGCCGGCATGCTCGACCGCGATCCGCAGCAGCGTCCCGATGAGCTTGCCGAGTTCGATCTCGCCCGACACCGCCTGCGCGGCCTTGAGCACCGTTCCGACATCCAGCTGCTCAGCGGGCGTGCCGATCATCGCGATCGGCAGAGGTGCCGCCGTTCTCTCGCGCGGACGCGGGTAGCGCCGATCGAGTTGCTGCACCTTGCCAATCGCTCCCCACCGCGCAAAGCAACTGCGCGCATTCTCCAGATGGGCGCGTGCAGCGGTCGTGGAACCGCGATCGAGGTAGAATCCTGCAGCAAGCTCGTGGGCAACCCCTTCATTCTGGACGAAGCCATGCTCGCGAGCCGATTGAATGGCCTGCTCGTACAGCCGCATGGCATCGGCGTCTCGTCCTTCAAGGCGGGCGATCTCGGCCAATACCAGTTGGTGCTTGTCTGCGAACGTCGGCGGGTAGTTTTCGGCCCACTCACGCAATTGTTCCCGATGCTCCGCCAGGAGGTTACGCCACTCGGGCTGCTCGTCGGCCGACGCATTCTCATACAGCGCTGAGACCGTCAGTGCGGTGTAGTAATGGTAGTCAAGCAGCTCTATCAGCACGAATGTGGCCGAAAGCAGCGGCTTTGCTTTGTCGGCCGCCGCGAGGGCCTCGGCGTAGTCGCCTGACAGGAACCGTGCCTTCAATTTGAGGATCCAGTACCAGGCGCTCGTCAAGCTCATGCAGTCCGCGGTCAGCTGCGCCTCGAATGTCGCCTCGTCGAACCGAGTGTCGCTGAAGCTGGAGAAGGTCGCGGTCCGGCCCTGCATGGTCGCGATGAAGCGTTGCTGGCTTATGATGACGTGGGACGTGTCGCCGTACTTGGCTTCCCGGGCGAGGTCCAGCGCCATCTCCGACTCGCGCCAGACAACGTCGAGTGGATCGCTCCGCACGAGAAGGCTTGCGATACATCCGTGCATGCCGTAGCACGCAAAGTACAGATCACCCGTCTCGATCGCCGTGCGAATGCCCGTCCGAATGAAATCGATCACGTTCGCTATCGGCTGCGTCCAAAATGCAACCGCTGCCATCGCCGAGTAAACCTTCGACTGGTAGGCAATAAAGCCGTGCTTCTCGACCAGGTCGCAGGCGAGTTTGGCGAAGCCGTAGGCATCGCGATAACGGTGAAAGACTGCCGCGAGCACAATTCCCAAAAAGCCATAGGCGTGCGCGGCAGCGCCGCTCGCCCCGTGCTGCATGCTGATGTTCGCCATGCGACACACTTGCAAGCAATACAAACGGAAGTCGGTAAAGTAGGCGGGAGGACCAAGGACCGCGAGCACTTGCATGACGACCTGCAGTTCCGGATCGCTCATCAGGGGCAGATCAATCAGGCTCTCGATCGGGCGCCCATTGAGGGTCTGCCAGACCGCCTCGTATTCGGCCTGGACCTGCTCCAAGGTCGGGTGGGCCGGGAGGTCGATGCCGAACAGGCGCAGGCACGTGAGTGCGCTGTCCACGGCTTGCGGGTTCTCCGACTTCGCGACGTGGTACTGGACCTTCAGGTGGCAGACGGCCGCCTTATCGACTTTTGATGCCGCGCGCTGCGCCAACTCGACGATCAGTTGCTCCGCCTTGTCAAATTTACCCCTCAGAAACTCGCACTCCGCGTTTTCAAGCCACAAGCTGAACGTCAACTCGTACTGGCTGCCCCAGTAGCTTTCGTCGAGCATGGCCATGCCGGCCGCTAAATGCGCGCACGCCGACGCATAGGCCGCCGACGCCTTGGCCTTTCGCCCGGCACGCAGGTCGAGCGTCGCCACCCGCGCTTTCTCGTCCCGATCGATCAGCCGCACTGCGCCCCGATTGAACTGGTTCGCAACATCGAAAAGATGCTCAGTGAGTTCATCCGGTGTCATGCTCGCCAGCAGCGCACGGCCGATGCGCAGGTGGACGTCGGCCCGCTGCTCTTCGGCAATCAGCGAATAGGCCGCCTGCTGGATGCGGTCGTGGAGGAATTTGTAGGCGCTCTCCTGGTGGAAGACGAGCCCAGCGCAGACGGCTTCCCAGAGGGCCGCATGCACCGACTCCTCGGTAGTCCCGTGAACCAGGGCCAGAGTGGCGGTCGGGGCCACATTGCCCAGGCAGGCGAGCTGTTTGAGGACTTCCCGGGTGGTGGAGGAAAACCGTTTCAGCTTCCCGACCATGAGATCCATCACGTTGTCGGTGTAGCTCTTGGCACGGATGAGGTTGATGTCCCATCGCCAAGCTCCCGTAACCGGGTGGAATGCCAGCAGCCCCTCTTCGGCCAGCGCGGTGAAGAACTGGATTGCGAAGAACGGATTTCCGCCGGTCTTCTCCTGCACCAGTTGCGCTAAGGGCCGCACATCCTCCGGCTCGCAATGCAGCGCGTCAGCGATGAGCCGGCCAACATCATCGAGCTCGAGCGGCGCCAGCACGATCTCCTGCACCCTCGCATCGACAGCGCGGATCGCCTCCAGCGTCCGCAGAAGCGGGTGCGCGGGGCCGACCTCGTTGTCACGGTAGGCCCCGACCAGCAGCAGGTGCCGCACCTCTGGATGCGTGACCAGATGCACGAGGAGGTCGAGCGTCGCTGTATCAAGCCATTGCAAATCGTCAAGAAACAGGGCGAGTGGATGCTCCTTGCGCGCGAATACGCCAAGGAAGCGTCGGAACACCATCTGGAAACGGTTCTGCGCGTCCTGCGGCTGCAGATCCACGACCGGCGGCTGTTTCCCCATCACGAGCTCCAGCTCGGGAACGAGGTTGACGATGAGTTGACCATTCAGACCCAGCGCCTCGCTTAGGGAGAGCCGCCAGCGGCCAAGCTCCTCCTCGCTCTCGGTGAGGAGCGAGCGGACAAGGCTCTGGAAGGCTTGGCCCAGAGTGGCGTACGGGATGTCGCGCTTGTACTGGTCGAACTTGCCCGACGCGAACAGGCCACGCGGCGGTACCAGCGCCTTGTGCAGCTCGTTCACGACCGAGGATTTGCCGATCCCGGCATAGCCGGAGACGAGCACGAGTTCCGAGGTGCCGTTCGCTGCGACCCGGTCAAAGAGCGCGATCAGTGCCTCAATCTCGCGCTCCCGGCCGTAGAGCTTCTCCGGAATCAGTAGCCGGTCCGATGTGTCGTAAGCGCCGAGCGAGAACGGGTCGATACGACCATGCGATTCCCACTCTGCCAAACCGCGCCGCAGATCGGCCTCGACACCCGCGGCAGTCTGGTAGCGCTCCTCGGCGGTCTTGGTGAGGAGCTTCATCACGATTGCCGATAGCGGGCCTGGGACGCCCGCGACCTGTTCGTTGGGCGGCGCCGGTTGCCGGGCGATATGGCAGTGCACCCACTCCATCGGATCGGCGGCGGTGAAGGGGAGCTGCCCCGTCAACATTTCGTAGAAGGTGACACCCAGAGCGTAGAGATCGCTACGGGAGTCTACCGAGCGGTTCATCCTGCCGGTTTGTTCCGGCGCCATGTAGGCGAGCGTCCCGGCGATCACCTCCGGCGGCGCCGGGGCCTGGTGCTCACGCGGCAGACGCGAGGCAATGCCGAACCCCGTCAGCCACACCCCGCCGCTTGCCTCGTTCACCAGGATATTTGCCGGCTTGATGTCTTTATGGATAAGGCCTCGCTCATGCACTCGGCGGAGCGCCTCCGCGAGAGGGATCGCAATGCGCAGGAACTGCGATAGGTCCAGCGGCCGGCCAAGCAGTCGATCGACCGGCACACCGCCGGGATCCTCAAGCACCAGCGTCATGCGGTCGTTGTAGTGCGTCAGCGCGACGGGTCGCGCCGCCCAGTCAGCGTCAAGTTCGGCCTTGAGCGCAAATTCGTGTTTAAGCTGCTCGACGCAACCGAGTGACGTTTCTTCCGCGGCAGCAAGCAGGATCGGCACCAAGCCGTTGCCGGAGCCCCGGTAGAGAGCGATGTCTCCCTCCCTGAGCGAGGTGAATATGTAGCTTGAGAGCTCGTTCACGAGGGCCTCCGCCAGGAGGACTACTCTAGTACGTTGATTAGGTGACGTTTGCTCCGGCCCGTCAATCCAAAAACAGAGGCTAAGAATGCGATCGTATCACGATCGGTGCTATATTATGGCTAGACGACGACGGTTGCGCCGCGATTGCGGCCCAAATCATGGCGGCGACCGGGATTGAGTGCGGTCGCCATGCATGCAACTCGGAGACCGGCAAGCGGCGCTGGGATCAGACTTCCAAAACCTTTTCGAGACAGCCAATCAGGGCATCTGCTCCAAATGGCTTTCTAAGCAGGCAGACAGCGCCACTGGCTGCCACCCTAGCTTCCAGCCCCGGCTCTCCGCGTGCGGTAATCATGATGACAGGCAATCGCAAATCACGTGCCATAAGCAGATGCTGGAGATCAAGCCCGCTCATTCCGGGCATATGAATGTCAGTGACGACGCAGTCGCACGAGCTTTCCCCGTTTGCAGCAAAAAACTCTTCCGCGGATGCAAACCCGCGCGCGCGGTATTCCAACGAACAGAGCGAATCGACCAGCGCTAGTCGGAATGGCTCGTCGTCGTCGATGACGGCGATTAAGAACTCTCTTGACACACATCATCCTCGGGTATGGGTGCGGGTCGGCGGTGGCGAGAGAGCAGTTGTTGCATCTGGCCGGGCCACCACAACATTATACAGAGGTGTTACCCAGCGTTTAAGGGGGCTTGGGCTTGACTACGTCGGCCATCCGCACGAGGTCAGCCAATGTCCGTGCGCCCATCTTGCGCATGGCCGCGCCTCGATGAATTTTCGCAGTGATCTCGCTTACTCCAAGTTCTCCCGCCACCTGTTTGTTCATCTTCCCGGTTGTCACCAGCATCATCACCTGCTGTTCGCGAGGGGTCAGTGTCCCGAACCGTTGTCGCACCTGCGAAGCATTGTCGTCGGCAGTCCGCCGCTGGCGGTCGCGTTCGATGGCCACCATCACGGCATCGAGCATGTCCTGATCACGGAATGGCTTCGGAAGAAAATCCACCGCGCCTCGCTTCATCGCGCGGACCGTCATCGGAATGTCGCCGTATCCGGTCATCATGATCACCGGCAGGGGAACGCCTAACTGGGTGAGCTGGGCCTGGAACTCGAGCCCGCTCATATCGGGCAAGCGGATGTCGATAACGATGCATCCGGGCTTATCCGCAAGGCTCGCGTCAAGAAAGTCGCGAGCGGCTCCGTAGGTTCGGGTGTCAAGTCCCACCGAGTCGAACAGGCTCTCCAACGCGCCGCGCAGGGCGGCGTCGTCGTCGACCACGTGCACAACCGCCCTATTGCTCGTCTCGAACGGCATTGGTGTGGGCCGTAAACGGTGACGTCAAGCCACCTATAGCATGGCAGAAATCGTGATGTGGATCAAACCAATGTATGAGCCAGCGGAGCCATTGGTCTGACGCAGGCGCGACCTATCGCCCTCATGGAAAAGGCGCCTATCGCCACGTTCCACGGATGTCTTTACTGGCTCATCGTGCGAAGACGACCTGAGCGCTGGCCAGCACATTTGCTCGAAACCCAAACTCTACTTTGAAGTTGCACGCGGAAAGCTCGGGCAGAGAAGGCCGAGGCTAACGAAATTCAACAACGTCTAACGTGCCGAGACGCGGCTTCTCTGCAATTCTGGAGTCACGACCTAGCGACGACAGCGCTGCACGTTCAACTTCTCAACGGCTGCGCAACAGCGAAGCAACCCTTTCGGCGAAACGGAGCGGACTTCGACCGCTGGAGCGGCGGTGCAGAGGTGAGAAATGCAGTGGCTTCATACAGTTCAGCTCTTCCTACTGTTATTCCGTTCTGATCAGGAGGTACTCCGATGGCTGGTCTCGCCAAAATCATCGACGTTCATTCACATCCTATCCTGCCTTACGGGCCAGGTGCGCCGGTGGGACCTGGGCAACCGCAGCCTGAGTGGTCTGTCGAAAGCGCGATCTCGTATATGGACGAGCATGACATCTCGGCCTGCGTCCTCTCCGACCCTGACTCGGCCAACCACGCGACGGGGCAAGAGGCGCGCGACATCGCCAGGCGCGTCAATGAAACGCTGGCCGACATCGTTTCCAGATGGCCCAGCCGGTTTGGGGCGGTCGCGACGTTGCCCGGTCAGGATGCAGACGGGGTCGCAACCGAGATCGTTTATGCGCTCGACATATTGAAGATGGACGGGGTCAGCACCTCAACGAGCATCAGCGATGTCTATCTCGGCGAGCCGCAATTCGATCCGTGGTTCGAGGAGTTGAACCGGCGCGGTGTAACGCTGTTCGTCCATCCCACGTTCACGAAAGCAGCGCAGAGGTTGCTCATCGGGCTGAACCCGTCGGTGCTCGAGTTCATGTTCGATACTACTCGCATGATTGCCAACATGGTCGCCACCGGCGCTAAGAAACGCTTCTCAAACATCAAGATCATCTCAACCCACGGCGGTGGCACCATCCCCTACCTGGTCAACCGGATCCAAGTGCTTGAGCACACCTTCGGCGTGGCGCCCGGACGGCTCGCGCTTTCCCCTGAGGAGGTCCGGGAAGGCATCGCTTCGTTCTACTACGACCTGACGGCTGCCACCTCCGAGGCCCAGCTCGGAGCCATTCTCAAACTAGTGCCGGCATCGCAGCTGGTGATGGGACTTGACTACCCACTGATGCCGAAATCGACATTTGCACCGGCCATCGCCGACATTGGACATTACCCGGCATTCAACAAAGCCGATTTGCAAAGCCTATCGTACGGCAATGCCGGTCGTTTGTTCCCGGCGCTCAAGGCGCGCATTGAACGGAGCACTGAGCACAACGGCTCTGGATCACCTGCGACAGCCGAAGGCATTCAGCGAATGCGCCGCGGCTCGACGTAATTTTCAAGGAGGTTGAAAAGCATGAGCAGCAAGATTCGCAAAGCAATGGACAGCCTTGGCGGGGTCGATGTCCTCGCCGACAAGCTCTGCGGAGCACGGACACAACGTTCGCTCGAGCACGATCGCGCGCAAAAGCCAAAGGACCACGGTCTCTCGAAACGGCCCTTGTCGATAGTGGTAATAATCTCGAGATTGGAATCTTGTGTTCGCTCGCCGATCGAGCCGCGCGAAACGGTGCTGCGCGTGGGATCACTGGAGCTCGATCTCATCGATCGCACCGCGAGGCGTGGCAGCCGGCCGATTGATCTGCTGCCGCGCGAATTCCAATTGCTCAAGTACATGATGCAACGGAGCGACCAAGTGCTGACGCGCGCTGACCTTATCGAAGATGTATGGCATTATAAATTCGTTCCGGAGACAAACGTCGTCGATGTGCACATGGGCCGGCTGCGTCGCAAGGTCGACGGGTCAAATGAAGTCCCCATGATTCGCAATATCCGCGGCGAAGGATTCGTTCTCAGCGCGGCTCCAGCACTCGCGAAGAATTTACCTGGACTCCGGGGACTCAAGCAGAGAGAGCTGACTCCAACAAACTCTAACAACTTCTAACGTGCAGAAGCCCAGCTTCTTTGTAATTGTAAACCCAAGGACGCACGCGACAGCAATGCTCGTGTGACGAACCCAAGAGGTGTTCGTCGCGGATCGAGGCCGGCATTGCTCCGCCAGTTCAGTTCATGTCAAACTGGAGAATTTGAATGGCGCAGTCAAAACAAACGATAAGCCGCGACTTGATAAGCAACATTCGCAAGGAAATGGACAGCCTCGGCGAGGTCGATGTTGCAGCCGATATGCTTTGGGGTGCGCAGACGCAACGGTCGCTTGAGCATTTCAGCATCGGCAAGGACCTGATGCCGCGCGAAATGATCACGGCCTACGCGGTCCTGAAGAAGGCGGCGGCAAATGCAAATCATGCCGGTAAGCGGCTCGACGATCAGGCGCACAAGCTGATCGTTCAGGTTTGCGATGAAATTATCGATGGCCAGCATCACGATATGTTTCCACTGCACGTCTGGATGACCGGCAGCGGCACTCAGTTCAACATGAATGTGAACGAAGTGATCTCCAACAGATGCTGCCAACTCGCGGGCACGCCGCTCGGCAGCAAGAAGCCGGTTCACCCGAACGACCACGTCAACATGTCGCAATCGTCGAACGACAGTTTTCCTTCCGCGATGTATATCGCTGCCGCAGTAAATGTGACGCAACGCCTCGTTCCATCGGTAAAGGCCCTGCGTGACGCGATCGCCGCCAAAGCGAACGAATGGGCCGATATCGTCAAGATCGGCCGCACCCACATGCAGGACGCGACGCCGATTACGCTCGGACAGGAATGGTCGGGCTACGCCGGCATGCTGGTAGACGACCTTGAACGTATTGAGGACGCGCTCAAGGGAGTTTACCGGTTAGCCCTCGGCGGCACCGCCGTCGGCACCGGGATCAACGCGGCGCCGGGCTTTGCTCCGGCAGCGGCCGCCGAGATTGCCAAGCTGACACGTCTGCCCTTCGTCAGCGCGCCGAACAAATTCACCGTGCAGGGCGCGCATGACGCACTGGTGCAGCTTTCCGGCACGTTCCGCACGCTGGCAGTCTCCCTCTATAAAATCGGCAACGACATCCGGCTGATGTCCTGCGGTCCGCGCGCCGGCTTCGCCGAACTTATGATTCCCGAGAATGAGCCGGGTTCGTCAATCATGCCGGGCAAGGTCAATCCGACTCAGGCCGAGGCGTTGACGATGATCGCCGTGCAGGTGATGGCCAACGACGTCGCGGTCGGCTTCGGCGGCGCCAGCGGTTATCTCGAGATGAACGTCTACAAGCCGCTGATGATCCACAACATCACGCAATCGATCACGATCATGACCGACGGCTGCACAAATTTCCGCAAGTTCCTCGTCGAAGGAACCATGCCGAACGTGAAGAAGATCAAGGAATATGTCGACCGCTCACTGATGCTGGTTACAGCGCTGGCGCCGGTGATCGGCTATGACAAAGCGTCCAAGATCGCGCATTACGCGATGGACAACGATCTCACGCTCAAGGCAGCGGCGCTGAAGCTCGGCTTCGTTACCGAGCAGGAGTTCGACCGCGTCGTCGATCCCGCAAAAATGGTCAGGCCCTACGTCGCCAAGGAAATTGATCTCGCCAAGACCAGCCTATCGGCGCGTTAAGGAAGCCGGAGACACAAAGAGAAGTCCCGATTCCATCGATGGAGAAAATATAGTTGTGGCCAAAACAGTTGCTGACCAGTTTGCAGAAACCCTCGCCGCAGCCGGCGTGAAGCGAATCTATGGTATCGTCGGCGACAGCCTGAATGGCCTGACCGATGCGATCCGCCGCCAGGGCAAGATCGAGTGGGTCCATGTGCGGCACGAGGAGGTCGCGGCCTTCGCGGCCGGTGCCGAGGCGCACCTGACAGGAGAGCTTGCGGTCTGCGCCGGAAGCTGCGGACCCGGCAATCTGCACCTCATCAATGGCCTGTTCGATTGTCAGAGGTCGCGCGTGCCAGTGCTTGCGATTGCGGCACAGATCCCGACGGCCGAGCTCGGCGCCGGATATTTTCAGGAAACCCATCCGGAGAATCTGTTCAAGGAGTGCAGTCACTATTGTGAGCTGATCTCGGGAGCCAACCAGATGCCCCGCACTCTGGAGATCGCGATTCGGCAAGCGGTGGGTAATCGCGGCGTCTCGGTCTTGGTAATTCCGGGCGATGTCGCCCTTCAGCCCGCCGCGGACGCGCCGGCACCAAAAATGGCGGGCCTGCTGCCCAGCCAAGCTGTCGCGATGCCGACGCGTGCAGATGTCGATCGGCTCGCAGCGCTCCTCAACGGCGATGGCCGTGTCACCATGCTGTGCGGCTCGGGGTGCCAGGGCGCGCATGATGAGGTCCTTGCACTGGCCGATCGGCTGAAGGCCCCGATCGTGCATGCGTTCCGGGGCAAGGAGCATGTCGAGTGGGACAACCCGTTTGATGTAGGCATGACCGGGCTGATCGGCTTCTCCTCGGGCTACTACGCCATGCTCGATTGCGACATCCTGTTGATGCTCGGCACCGATTTTCCCTATCGCCAGTTCTATCCGCGCGGTGCGGGGGTGCGCATCGCGCAGGTGGATGTGCGGCCCGAACAGATCGGCCGGCGGGCGCCGGTCGATCTCGGCGTGATGGGCGACGTTCGCGCGACCCTTGAAAGTGTGTTGCCGCTCGTCACGAAGACGCGCGACCGCACCCATCTCGACCGGGCGACGGAACATTACCGCAGGGCCCGCAAAGAGCTCGATGGGCTCGCGGTCAACCGGCCCGGCCGCAAACCGATCCATCCGCAGCAGGTCGCCAAAGCGGTCAGCGATCAGGCTTCAGCGGACGCCATCTTCACCTGCGACGTCGGTCTGCCAACGGTGTGGGCCGCGCGCTATCTGGCTATGAACGGCCAGCGGCGGCTGATCGGATCGTTCTGGCATGGCTCGATGGCCAATGCGATGCCGCATGCGATTGGCGCGCAGACGGCGTTTCCGGGGCGGCAGGTGATCTCGCTATCGGGCGATGGTGGTTTCACCATGCTGATGGGCGATTTCCTCAGCCTTGCGCAGCTCGGCCTGCCGGTGAAGGTCGTTGTGTTCAACAACAGCGCGCTCGGCTTTATCGAGATCGAACAGAAATCCGCGGGCTTTCTCGATTTCGGCACCGAGTTCAAGAATCCGAACTTCGCCGCCATGGCGGAGGCCTGTGGCGTGCGCGGAATCCGGATCGAGGATCCCGCCGACGTCGACCAGGGCATCGCGGCCGCACTTGCCCATGACGGACCGGTGCTGGTCGATGCGGTGGTGAGCCGGACGGTGCTGCCGGTCCCGCCCGCCATTACCGCCGAAATGGCCAAAGGCTTCACGCTCTACATGGTGAAAGCCGTATTCAACGGCCGCGGTGACGATCTCGTCGATCTCGCTCAGTCGAACCTGTGGGCGTAAACCCGGAGGATGCAAATGGAAATAACGGCGCTTCTCCTGTCTCGAATTCAGTTTGCCTTCACCATCACGTTCCATATCATTTTTCCATCCTTCACAATCGGGCTGGCAGCGTGGCTTACCGTTCTTGAGGCATTGCGTCTTGCGACTGGCCGGCCGGTCTATCGCGTGATCTTCGACTTCTGGCTTAAAATATTCGGCGTGGCGTTCGGGTTGGGCGTGGTATCCGGGATCGTGATGGCATTCCAGTTCGGCACGAACTGGAGCGTATTGTCCAAAATGTCCGGGCCGATCCAGGGTCCGCTCCTGATGTACGAGACCTTCACCGCCTTCATGCTCGAGGCCAGTTTCTTCGGCGTCCTCATCTTTGGCCGCAGTCGCGTGCCGCCGTGGTTCTATTTGTTTTCAACCGCGATGGTGGCGCTGGGAACCACGTTTTCGGCGTTCTGGATCATGGTCAATAACAGCTGGATGCAGGTGCCGACCGGTTATGTCATCGAAAATGGCGCCTTCGTTCCAAACGACTGGACCAAGATCATTTTCAACTCGGTGGTCTGGTCGCGATTTCCGCACATGTTACTGGCTTCCTACCTGACCGGTGCTTTCTGCGTTGCCGCGACCGGCGCGTGGTACGTGTTGCGGAGGGAATATCACGCCGAGTCCCGCATCATGCTGCGCATGGGCCTTGGTCTCGCCGCTGTCCTGATACCGGTCCAGCTCTTCTTTGGGCATCTCTGCGGTGGCTACGTCAACACGTATCAACCTGCAAAAATGGCTGCGATCGAGGGACGCTGGAACGATGAGAAACCAGGTTCCGAAGTCTTGTTCGCCTGGCCGGACGTGGAGAACCGGCGCAACCTGTACGCGATCACGCTACCCTCGCCGTTCGGCAGCCTGATCGATTCCGATAGTCTCACCGCGGCGGAAACCGGACTCAACAGCATCCCCCCGGAGAACTGGCCGCCGGTGGTCATCCCGTTCTTCAGCTTCCGGATCATGGTGGGATGCGGCTTGGTGATGCTGGGGCTCGCCTGGCTCGGTACCTATCTGAATTTCAAGCAGCGCCTGGAGAGCAATCGTCTCCTGCTCTGGCTGACTTTCCTGAGTTTTCCGCTGCCCTTCGTCGCGATCATTACGGGCTGGTTCACCGCTGAAGTCGGCCGTCAGCCTTGGGTGGTCTATGGAGTTTTGCGAACCGCGGACGCCATGACGCCGTTCTTGACGACGCGCGCGGCGACCATCTCGCTCGTTATCTTTTGCGCGGTCTACGCCTTCATCTTCCTGTTCGGCACGTTTTACATCTACCGGCTCATCCGTACCGGTCCTGTTGGCAAGCTGTTCGAGGTCCCGCGTCTTGCAGTCCCCAACCGGCCGATGAGGCTGGCCAACGCAGATCACATTTTTCCCGAGCACAGCCACGCTGACGCTGGAGAATAGCCATGGTCATGTTTTGGGTCCTGCTTTTGGCCATCAGCATTTTGCTCTACGTGCTGCTCGATGGCGTCGACCTCGGCGTCGGCATGCTGTTCGGCTTGACGAACAGCGAAATCAGGCGAGGCGCCATGCTGAGCGCCGTCGCGCCGATCTGGGACGGCAACGAGACCTGGCTCGTTGTGACCGCGGTGATCCTGTGGGGAGCTTTCCCGGTCGTCTATGCCACGTTGCTGTCGGCGTTCTATCTCCCTCTGATCGTCATGCTGCTGGGCCTGATCTTGCGCGGTGTGGCGTTTGAATTTCGCTACAAGACGCAGCGGATGCGGTGGATATGGGATTTGAGCTTCGCCGGCGGATCTCTGATCGCGGCTTTTATACAAGGGCTGACGGTCGGCGTTCTGGTGGAAGGGTTGCAAGTCACGAGCGCCCAGTATTCCGGTGGTGACTTCGGCTGGCTCACGCCGTTTGCGGCGCTATGCGGCATCGGGCTGTGCCTTGGCTACGCGCTTCTCGGCGCCTGCTGGCTGCTGACGAAATGCGACGCCGAGGTTCGTGTTGTGGCGCGTCGGCAGATTCCCGTTCTCTCGGTCGCGGTGCAGGCGTTCCTCGTGCTTGTCTTCGTTTACGCGCTGGCCGAACACCTTCCAATTCTGCATCGCTGGATTGATCGGCCGTACCTGTTCGTATTCCCTGCGATTGGCGCGGTCGCCGCAACAGTGCTCGCGCTCAGCATCCTCAACCACAATGACCACTGGCCGTTCTACATGGTCGCGCTGATCTTCGTGTCGGCCTTCGGCACCCTCGCGCTGTCCTTTTGGCCCTACATCATCCCGGGCATCATCACCATCGAGGAAGCAGCCGCGCCGCAGTCCAGTCTCACGTTCATGTTCTGGGGTGGCGTCGTCGTCTTCCCCCTGATGCTGCTCTACACGCTCCTCAGCTACAGCGTCTTCAGAGGCAAGGTCGGACCAACAGCCGGACACTACTAATCGCGGCGTCAATTCGAGGAGGTACAAATGCGAATCGGGCTCTTCATCCCCTGTTACATCGACGCCTTTTTCCCAGGGGTCGGTATCGCGACACTCGAGCTCTTGGAGCGATTCGGCCACGATGTCGACTACCCGCGGGACCAGACCTGCTGCGGCCAGCCGATGGCCAATAGTGGATTCAACGCCGAATGCGCCGATACCGAGGCGCTGTTCGTGCGCAACTTCTCCGGCTTCGACTACGTCGTTTCACCGTCCGGCAGCTGCGTCCATCACGTGCGGGACAATTTTGACGCGATAGAGCAGACCGACGAAGTCAAGGAGGTCCGCGCGCGGACCTTCGAGCTGGTCGAATTTCTGCACGACATCCAGAAGGTCGACGCCTTTCCCTGGGCCCGATTTCCGCATCGGGTCGGCCTGCACAACAGTTGCGGCACGCTGCGCCGGCTTAAGCACGCGCTTCCGTCGGAGTTGCACGCGCCGTTCTTCTCCAAGCCCATCGACCTGCTTTCCAAAGTTGACGGAATAGAGTTCGTGCGGCCTGCCCGCCCGGACGAATGTTGCGGCTTCGGCGGCACCTTCTCGGTGTTCGAGGAAGTCGTTTCCACCAAGATGGGCTACGACAAGGTCCGCGACCATGCGCAGGCCGGCGCCGAATACATCATCTCGGCCGACAGCTCGTGTCTGATGCATCAGCAGGGCTGCGCCGAACGCATCGGCGTTCCGATGAAGTTCATTCACATCGCCCAGATCCTGAACGGAGCCAGCGCATGAGCACGATACGCGAGCGAATCCACAGCGCCATGCTGCATCCCGAACTGCGGGCCGAGGGCGATCCCGATGCCATCATCCGCGGCGGCCGCCGCCTTGATCACGCCGAGGGAACATCGAAGCCTCTGCGGCCGGCTCCCGAGCCACAGCCGCGGGGCGCCAAGGTCCGCGGCAACCGACCGATCGACCAGCAAGAGGCTGCCGCGCGCTTCATCGCCGCTACCGAGCACGAGAAGATGCATGACGAGAGGCTCTGGGATCTGCGACAGAAGCGCGACCGCGAGATGCACGGCATTCCCGAATGGGAGGAGCTTCGCTCCCTCGCTTCGGCGATCAAGGAGCACACGCTCACTCATCTCGACGAGTATCTCGACCAGTTCGAGGCCAATGCGCGATCGAACGGGATCCACGTGCATTGGGCACGCGACGCCGCCGAGCATAACCAGATTGTGCACGGCATCCTGCGCGACCACGGCGCGACATCGCTGATCAAGAGCAAGTCGATGCTGACTGAGGAGTGCGGCTTTCGGCATTATATGGCTTCCGTCGGGATTGAGGTGATCGAGACCGACCTCGGCGAGCGCATTCAGCAGCTTGACAACGAGGATCCAAGCCATGTCGTGGTGCCCGCCGTGCACAAGCTGCGCACCGATGTGGCGGAAGTATTCTCACATACGATCGGCACCGACCCTGGCAATAGCGACGTCCACTACTTGGCGGAAGCACAACGGGAGGCGACCCGCCCGCTGATTCTCAATGCCGACGCGGGCATGACGGGGGCCAATTTCGTGGTCGCCGAGACCGGGACCTTCGTCGTCTGCACCAACGAGGGCAACGCCGATTTGTCGGCCAACGTGCCGAAGCTGCATATCGCCTCGATCGGCATCGAGAAGATCATTCCCCGCCTGGAGCACCTGGCGGTGCTCGTCCGCCTCTTGTCGCGCAGCGCCCTCGGCTCGCCGATGACCCAGTACACCTCCCATTTCCGCGGACCTCGGGCGGGTGGCGAGATGCATGTGGTGCTCGTGGACAACGGCCGGTCAGAGCGCCTGGGCCTGGAGGAGTTCTGGACGTCCCTGAAATGCATCCGCTGCGGCGCCTGCATGAACACCTGTCCGGTCTATCGGCGCAGCGGTGGCCTGAGCTACGGCGCCACCTACTCCGGCCCGATCGGGCTCATCATCGATCCGACCTTTAACGCGCGGAAATACAGCAACCTGCCATTCGCTTCGTCGCTGAACGGCAGTTGCACCAATGTCTGCCCGGTGAAGATCAACATCCACGAGCAGATCTATGCGTGGCGGCGCGTTCTCGTGAAGCAGCACGAGGTGCCGTTCGCCAAAAAGGCCGCAATGAAGGCCGCCGGTGTGTTGTTGTCCCGGCCCGCTGCCTATCGCGCTGCGATCGCCGCTGCCGATACGGCGCTCGCCCATCTGCCTCGCTTCATCATCTACAACGGCCTCAACGCCTGGGGGAAGCACCGCGAGGTGCCGCATCCGCCCAAACAAACTTTCCACAGCTGGTATCACGCCAACCGGGGAGCGAAGCGATGAGCAGCCGCGACGACATCCTGGCCTCGATCCGAGCCAATCTGCCACGCGTGGACCGGCCGCTGCCTCACGTACCCCTCTTCGACGACGACCCGCCGGCGTCGCTTCTGTCTGCTTTCAAAGAAAGTCTGCACCGCATGGGCGGCATGCTCCTCGATCCGCCGGCCTCCGGCGACCTCCTGGCGCCGGTCCGGGCGAAGATCGTGGACGCTAGAATCGTGTGCTCTACCGTGCCGGAGATCGCGGGCAACCGGGATATCGCTGGGGTGGACGCGCCACGGGATCTGGCGGATGTCGATTTTGCCATCGTCCGAGCATCGTTCGCCGTCGCGGAGACCGGCTCCGTCCTCCTGAGCGATGCCGATCTCCGCATCAACGGGGTCGCCTACCTCGCGCAGCACCTGATCGTGCTCCTCGATCCCGCCGACATTGTCGTCAACCTGCACCACGCCTATCGCCGGCCCGAGTTCCGCGAGAGGCACTATGCCAGCTTCCACACCGGCCCATCCGCGACGGCGGATATCGAGGGTGTCCTTATCCACGGCGCACAGGGCGTGCGCTCGCTTTCCGTCCTGCCAATTGCGCGAGCAGCTGGCAACCCAACCCACTGAAGTCCAACCCACTGAAACAGAGGAGAAATCAAATGATACCGACCGCCAACACTCAGTCCCTTGATACCCCGTATGGCGTTGCGTTGCTGAACGACCCCGTTCTTAACAAGGGTACGGCGTTCACTCCAGACGAGCGCAAGCGCTTCGGGCTCGAAGGTCTTCTGCCGACCTCGACGGATACGCTCGACCGGCAGGTCGAGCGCGTGCTGGGACACCTCGACGGCAAGCCGAACGACCTTGAGCAATACATTTATCTTGTCGGCTTGTCCGATCGGAATGAGACCTTGTTCTATCGCACGGTTATGTCCGATCCGGCGCGCTTCATACCAATCCTCTACGACCCGACTGTCGCCGATGCCTGCCTCGCCTTCGGCCACATCTATCGCCGCGCGCGAGGCATGTATATCACACGCCAAATGAAGGGACGGATCGCCGAAGTTCTGCGCAACTGGCCGCAGCGGGATATACGTTTCATCTGCGTTTCTACAGGAGGCCGCATCCTCGGCCTCGGCGATATCGGCGCCAACGGCATGGGAGTCCCGATCGGCAAGCTGCAACTCTATACAGCGTGTGCGGCGGTCCCTCCAGAGTGCCTGCTGCCGGTTCTGTTCGATATCGGCACGACCAACGAGGCGCTCCGCGCCGATCCGCTCTATCTTGGCTCACGTGAGAAGCCCCCGTCCGATGAGGAACTGGACGAACTCGTCGAAGAATTTGTCCAAGCGGTGCAGCAGGTCTTCCCTGATTGCTGCATCCACTTCGAGGACTGGAAGGGCACCGATGCGATCCGATTGCTCAACCGCTACGCCGACAAGATACTATGTTACAACGACGACATCCAGGGTACAGCCAGCGTCGCGCTTGCTGGACTAACGACGGCGTTGCAGATCATCAACGCTCCGTTGACTGACCAGCGTATCCTGTTCCTGGGCGCCGGCTCGGCCGGGATAGGAATCGCCAAGTTGATCGCCGCAGCCTTGCAAGACGAGGGGCTGTCCCAGGATGAAGCGCGCAGCCGCATCTCCATGTTCGATGTCGACGGGCTGCTGGAGCCATCTCGCGCCAGCCTGTCGGAAGCGCAGAAAGTATACGCGCACAAGGCGGCGCCTTCGAAGGATCTCGTGAAAACGATTGAGACGCTGAAGCCAACGATCCTGATCGGCGTCAGCACCAAGGGTGGTGCGTTCAACCAGCGTGTTGTCGAGGCTATGAGCAAGCTCAATGAACGGCCGATCATCTTCGCGCTCTCCAATCCCACGGACAAGGCGGAGTGCACGGCCGAGCAGGCATACACCTGGTCGAAGGGCAAAGCGCTGTTTGCGGCCGGCGTGCAATTCCCGGACGTGACGCTGAATGGCAGAACTTACCATCCCGGTCAGGCAAACAATTTTTACATCTTTCCTGCGGTCGGACTCGCAACCTACGTGACGCGTCCGCAGCGGATCACCGACGAGTGCTTCATCGTCGCCGCTCAGGCCTCCGCCGATCAGATCGGCCCAGACCTCCGGGCAAAGGGCATGCTATTTCCGGGCCAGGACAACATTCTGGAAACGGAAATCACAACCGCCACCCGCGTGGCCGAGTTCATGTTCGACGAGGGCTTGGCTCAGGTGAAGCGGCCGCGGGACATCCGCGCGTGGATCGAGGGGCAGCTCTACAAACCTCAATACTGACGCATGTCCCAGGGCGGCCGGCGGTGGCCGCCCTGCTTTCTCGCGGAGCGCGAGCTCACAGTCTCGACTCTACGGGCTCGCAGGAAGCAGAAGACCGCTCATCCCGGAGTGAACCAGTACGATCGCGGAACGCAATCATGCCGCAAGCGAAAAACCCAAAGCTATCTTCGTGGGATGTCGTCTATGCCCTCAACATGGCGATAGCGTGCCTCATCACTTATTGGATCATGACACATACCCTGTCTCGATTTGTCGACGAGTCTTCCGACTTCTTGGGCGGAATGTGGGCGGTAGTCG
This sequence comes from Bradyrhizobium sp. AZCC 2289, assembly GCF_036924615.1. Taxonomy (NCBI): domain Bacteria; kingdom Pseudomonadati; phylum Pseudomonadota; class Alphaproteobacteria; order Hyphomicrobiales; family Nitrobacteraceae; genus Bradyrhizobium; species Bradyrhizobium sp. AZCC 2289. The sequence goes on from NZ_JAZHRY010000001.1 coordinate 5,767,780, forward strand.
CCACCGTGTTCGTCTTCAGGGAAACCCGTCTCCGGAGCCTGTCTGCCGGCATCGCACGCCTAATAGCCACATGCGTCAGCTTCGCACTGTGCTTGCTCTACCTCTTGCTCTTCCCGTTTACCCCGGCGGGGATGGCAGCATTAATAGCCCTCGGTACATTGGTAATGGCGCTGTTAGGTCGGCGTGACGACATCGTCACAGTGGGAATAACGACGGTCGTTGTCATGGTCGTCGCAGCAATGAGTCCCGCGGACGCCTGGCAGCAGCCGTTGCTGCGTCTTGCGGACACTATGGTGGGAATCGCAGTAGGTGTTGCGTGTAGATGGGTCGGTTCATTTCTGTTTTATAAGTGTGTCGGAGAACAGGCGCCATGATCGTGCCGCACGCCAGGCATTGGTCGGCGCCGGAGCGTCGCTCCGCAGACCACGGTTAGGCACATGTCGGAGACAGTTGGACGCCGGACGCCCCGGTTCCGGACGTCGTTGGTGGAGAACTCGCTCAATGCGAAGTTGCTTCCGATCGTGCTCAGCGTTATCGCGGGAAGCGTGGACGCCATCGGCTTTCTCGGACTTGGCGGCCTGTTCACCGCACACGTTACCGGCAACCTTGTCATCCTTGCCGCGCATCTCGTCAGCGGCAGCGGCGCGCCTGTCGCGTCGATGCTGTCGGTCCCAGTGTTTGTGGCGGCGCTGGGGTTGACGAGACTGCTGGCCGGTGCCTTGGAGAGGATCGGGTTCGCCTCGCTGCGACCCCTCCTTCTGCTGCAGTTCCTGCTGCTGGCCGGCTTTTTCGTCCTGTGCGCTTCCGCCGGCCCGCGCATCGATCCGGACGCAACGAAGGCGATCCTTGCGGGCATGCTCGGCGTCTCGGCGATGGCCGTGCAAAACGCGCTTGTACAGATCTCGCTGAAAGGGGCGCCGTCAACGGCGGTCATGACGACCAACATCACGCGTTTCATGATGGATGTCGGTGACGTGATGCTCGGGCGCGAGCCGGCTGACGTCGCCAAGGCGCGCGACCGGGCGATGCGCACCTGGCCGACGATCGTCGGCTTCGCCATCGGTTGCGGCTTGGGGGCGACATGCGAGGCGGCAATCGGCCTTAGGTCCCTGGCTTTGCCTGCAGGGCTAGCACTGCTGGCGGTTGCGATGGGGATGACTACTAATCTCGAGGGAGGCCGCGATACATGAACCGGGCTGGACTTTGGGCCATGAATTCGGCTCAGGCCTACCGAGCGGTTGCGGGCGCGTTATGCTCAGCGGGTCCGGCGCTACTCTTCGGATTGCGCCTTTGGGCCGCGGTCTGCCTCGCACTCTATGTCGCGTTTTGGCTCGAACTCGACAATGCATACTGGGCCGGCACTTCCGCGGCGATCGTCTGTCAGCCTAGTCTCGGCGCTTCGCTGCGCAAAGCCTCGTTCCGCTTGATCGGCACCGTGGTTGGAGCGGTAGCGATCGTGGTCCTGACGGCATGTTTCCCACAAAGCCGCATCGGTTTCCTCGTGGGTCTTGCCGTCTGGGGCGCTGCGTGCGGCTTCGTCGCCACCATCCTGCGCAACTTCGCCTCGTATGGGGCGGCACTCGCTGGCTTCACGGCGGTAGTCATCGCCAGCGATCTACTCGGTGCGACCGGGGGCGTAAACGGCGAGGCTTTCACGTTGGCCGTAACCCGGGTCAGCGAGATCTGCATCGGAATTGTCTGTGCGGGTATTGTGCTGGCCGGAACCGATTTCGGCCGGGCGCGGGGCCGACTTTCCGCCCAATTCTCCGCCCTCTCCGCCGAGGTCATCGCTGGACTGTCCGGCACGCTCGCCGGGCTGGGTGGGGAGGAGACGCGATCGGCTCGGCGGGATCTCATCCGGCGCGTGATCGCGCTCGACCCGGTCATCGACGAGGCGATCGGCGAAACCTCGGACCTGCGCTATCGCTTGTGGGGATTGCAGGCGGGGGTTGGAGGCTTGTTCGCCGCTCTGTCGGGCTGGCGCACAGTAGCCAATCACCTCGAGCTTCTGCCGATTGACCAGCGTGAGCGTGAGGCAGACGTCGTTCTGCGAAGTCTGCCTTGGGAGCTGCGCTTGGCGCCGGGGCAGCGCGAAGCGACACGCTTGACAGCCGATCCTCCTCGCTTGCGCAGGGCCTGCGCGGCCGCGGTAAGGGCTCTGGTGGCGCTGCCAGCCGACACGCCATCGCTGCGACTTCTAGCCGACGGGACGGCGGAGGCGCTGATCGGCATATCGCGTGCGCTCAATGCAATGATGCTGTTGACCGCTTCGGAGCAAGGCGTTCCGCAAGCTCGCGTGGTTCAGCTCCGTGTACCCGATTGGCTTCCCGCTCTCGTCAACGCGACGCGCGTGTTCATCGTGATTAGCGTTGTCGAGCTCTTTTGGCTTGCTACCGCATGGCCGAGCGGAGCCTTGGCCGTGACCTGGTCCGCGATCTTCGTCATCACGTTCTCGCCGGCCGCTGACCAAGCCTACGCCAGTGCGAAGAGCCGCTTAGTGGGCATCAGTCTGGCCGTCGCTCTCGCGGCGATCGTCAAGTTCGCGGTGCTCCCGGGTAGCGAGACTTTCGTCAGCTTAGGGATCGCGATCGGTCTGGTGTTGATACCTGCAGGTGCACTTTCAACTCTACCCTGGCAGGCGGCAATGTTCGGAGCCATTGCATCCTGGTTTATTCCGCTCGTCGCACCAGAGAACCAAATCACCTACGACACTCAACAATTCTATAATTCTGCTCTGGCAATCGTTGCGGGAGCAGGCGCCGCGACACTCGCCTTCCGTTTGCTGCCGCCGCTATCGCCGGAGCTCCGAACCCATCGGCTTCTGGCACTTTCGTTGCGGGATCTACGCCGCCTGACGACGGGGCCGATTCCGTGGACGGCAAATGAATGGGAAGGCAGGGCATATAGCCGCCTCTCGGCGCTGCCTGAACAGGCCGAGCCATTGCAGCGCGCGCAGCTCATGGCCGCCCTTTCAGTAGGGACCGAAATCATTCGGCTGCGCCGTATCGCTCACCGGTTCGATCAGGATGCCGAGCTCGACACGGCATTTGATGCCTTGGCGAGAGGCGACAGCTCAGTTGCGACCGAACGCCTTGCCCGGCTCGATCAGAGGCTGGCGGCTATGCCCGGGCGGGGAGCGCGGGTCAGGCTGCGGGCGCGCAGCAGCATTCTCGCGATGTCGGAGGCGCTCGCTCAGCATGCCGCTTATTTCGATTCAGGAGCGGCACGATGAGTTTTGCCGAAGTCGATCTGTTTGGCGTCTACGTCGCCCCCATTTCATTGATGATGGCGGCAGCGTGGGTTGTCCTGTTCGCGCTGCGCCGGGCGGCGGACCGTTTCGGTTTGCTGCATCACGTCTGGCACCCGGCGCTGTTCGATTTCGCGTTCTACATAATCATCCTCTCGTCCATCGTACTTATTGCCGCGCGTTGAGGGGGGCTGATGTCGAGCATTGAACTGAAATCAAAGCACGCCAGGCAAGGCGATGGACACGGCGTTCCGCGTCGCGTAGCGAGCGACCGCGACAATATCAAGTCGCGCATCCGCGTCGCTCCATTACTCATCACGCTGGGCACGGTCGCGGTTGCAGCCGTACTCGCTTGGACAACGTGGCAGACGTACATGGGTGCGCCCTGGACCCGCGACGGCACAGTGCGGGCCTATGTCGTCACCATGGCGCCGGAGGTGGCCGGACGAATCATCAAGCTGCCGGTTGCGGACAACCAGTTCGTGCACAAGGGTGACGAACTGTTCGAAATCGATCCGGCCGACTATCGCATCGCCCTCGAGCAAGCGGAGGCCCAGGCGCAGCGCGATGGCGCCGCGCTCGACTATGCCCGCGCGAACGAGAACCGAAAAGCCAGCCTCGCGAAGGAAGGCTGGGCCTCGACGGACATCTACCAGCAAACGACCAGCACACTGCATCAATCGGAGGCGATCGTTGCCTTGGACAAGGCCGCTATTGCCAAGGCGCAGCTCGATCTCAGGCGGACTGTGATCCGTTCTCCGGTGAACGGATATGTGACCAATTTGCTGGCGCGACTTGGCGACTACGCCACCGTCGGTCAACGGCTAATCTCAGTCGTCGACGCCGATTCTTTTGGGTCGATGGCTACTTCGAGGAGACCAGTCTCGGCAGGATCCATGACGGCGACCCGACAACCGTCAAACTAATGGGCTACAGCCAACTCGTCCATGGCCACGTCGACGGCGTAGCTCGCGGCATTAACGTGCCAAACGCTCAGCCGAATCAGGCGGGACTCGCCTCGGTAAATCCGATCTTCACCTGGGTGCGGCTTGCGCAGCGCGTGCCAGTGCGCATCCACATCGATCAGGTGCCGGATGGCGTCCGCCTCGTGGCTGGGATGACGGCCACCGTGCAGATCGATCCTCACCCGCGCGGGCCCCCTCAGTAGCTGGTCGGCGCACCCTCAAACGGTGATATTTGCTACGCCCTGAAACTAGGGGCCAATCTGGTGGAACCCCAATAGTATTCGGTTCTCCTTCTCGACCGCGAGTGCACCAGTTATCGGAAGTGAAGTACTATGGCCAAATTCATTCAGCCACGGGGAAGCGCGCCATAAGCGTGATCGGCCAAAAATTCGTCCCGGCGGTTAGACCGGGGCGGCGAGTGAGTTATAACGAAAGTGGTTGCGGGGACACGCAACCATCTCAAATTGCTATTCGAGGCCGCAGCGTGACTGCTATTGCCAGAAGCTGTATTCCTGCGCTCCGAAGGCAAGGTCACAGGTTCGAATCGTGTCGGGTGCGCCAGTTTTTCTTTGTTTACAACGCGATATGCTGGCCCAGCCTGAGACTTCAGTTCTGCTTCATTCGCGCGAGTGAGCAATTGGCAGAAATCGTCAGCTCATGCAGGTAGCGTGGCAACTGATGTGTCGGTCGGAAATCTCGCTATTCTGAGAACAATGATCGATCCTATCGCAGAAACGCTTCGATCTCGCGTCGAAACTTCAAAATCGTCTGGCCCGTGGCCACCAGTCTATTGGAAATGCCGGCCGAGGTGTCACTAGCTCGGAGGCCTGGCCGGCACAATCGGAGGCCATGCTCGCAACAAGAGGCAAGAGCGTGCACATTACCAACGCCGGAGTTTCGGGTGATACCAATGCCGGAATGTTGAGCCGGCTTGATTCTGCTGTTCCCGACGGAACCAAATTTGTGCTGCTTGATCGATTCGGTGGCGGGTGGAATGCGCGGAGGTTGGGAAAAGGAAGCCAGACAGCAAGGTTTGAGGCCTGTCTCGGGCTAACAAATAATATCAAGCCTGGCAGGACGTCAGAAGAGGGCGGTTCGGCATGCTCCACTAAATCTTTGTCGTAGTGCCTACGCAACTTGCGAACGGACACGAAACCAAAGCATCAGGAAAATAATGGGAAGCACCAGTTCGATCACCATCAAAAAAACGAAGAATGGATGCGGTGGTCCGACTTGGAAATAGGATAGGGCGCGACCTGCTCCACCAACGAAAAATGTCGCCGCTAACAGCGGCACGTAATGAAGCATCGCTCGCAGGTTTCGGGCTACAGCGATCAGGATGAAACCGTATGCTCCCCAGAGCGCCGCGTAGAATCGCAACTCGCTATCCATCGTAGGCGGCCACGCGCCGGTGACCGGATAGTTAAGCCCCGTAAGTGCGTTGAAAAGTGCCTCGAAACTGTTTGCCGTGTCAGCTGGACCATGAAGCAAGATCGATAGGCAAATGCAGACGGCGACGAGACCGAGAGCTGCGAGCAGCAACCGGAGTGTGAGGACCATAAACCCGGACTTTCCATTGTGATGACCTCTGAATGCTACTCGTTGCGCGCAGCCCGGCTATGCCCTGCGCGCGGGTGGCGTGGCGAACGAGTCCTTTTCGACACCGTACCTCTATCTCCGGTCTGGAAGGGCAGCTGCCCGTCGGAAATCCGCTACGGGCTCTAGTGGAACGCCACTTGATCGGCCGAGGTCGAGTGAAGTTCTACGGGCATCGGTGCGCCCTCCCTCGACCGGTCCCGTCAGCAACATGTTTGACAAATTAGGTCTATTGTGTCTATATCGTATTTGACGTCCCTTCAGGATTGATGAGATGCCATACGATCTGACGGTCAACGGGCAACACCAGAGCGTCGACGCCGACCCATCGACGCCGCTGCTGTGGGTGCTGCGCGACCATCTGGGAATGACGGGCACGAAATATGGCTGCGGCATCGCCCAGTGCGGCGCCTGCACCGTCCATATCGACGGCACCCCGACGCGGTCGTGTCAGGTGCCTCTCGAAGGCGCGGCCGGGGCCAGCGTCACGACGATCGAGGGCCTGTCGCAGGATTCAAGTCATCCGCTGCAACGACTATGGATCGAGATGAACGTGCCGCAATGCGGCTATTGCCAGTCCGGCATGCTGATGGCGGCGGCGGCGTTGCTCAAGACTACTCCCAATCCCACCGACCAGGATATCGACGCCGATGTCGATAATATCTGCCGCTGCGGCACCTATCCGCGCGTGCGTGCGGCGATCCACAAAGCCGCCGCCGGATCGAAGGACTGAGGCCGAGATGGGAACCATGCCCACGATCAGCCGGCGTCAATTCATCGTCTCAACCGCGGCGTTCGGCGGCGGCATGGCCCTGGGCGTCGTCTCGGCTGACTCTGCTGATGCGGCCTTCCTCGGCCCCGTTCCTTGGGGCGAGACGGACGCTCTGCCGGGCGCCGAATTCACGCCATGGATTTCGATCGGCGCCGACGACATCGTGACGGTGCGGGTGGCGACGCCCGAGATCGGCAACGGCGCGATGACCCAGACACCGATGCTGGTGGCCGAGGAGTTGGCCTGCGACTGGGACAAGATCCGCGCCGAATTCGCGCCGACCAGTCGCGATTATCGCGAAGATAGCGTTTACAGCAAGAACGACCCGATAACCGACTATTTCAGCGGCCGCTCGACGAACAGCGAGCGCATGAAGCTGATGCTCCAGGTCGGCGCCAGCGCCCGCGAGCGGCTGAAGGCCGCCGCCGCCATCGAATGGAAGGTGCCTGTCGCGGAAATCTCGGCCAAGGACAGCGTGCTGACCCATACGCCGACCAGCCGCACGCTGCGTTATGGCGAGATCGCCGCCAAGGCTGCCGCGGTGAAGCTTCCAGTCGAACCCACACCCAAGCCCCAGAGCGAATGGGTGCTGCTGGGCAAAGCTTCGCCCGCCAAGCTCAACATCCCGCAGATCGTCAATGGCAGCATGATCTACGGCATGGATGTGCGGCTGCCCGGCATGGTCTATGCCGCGCTTCGCCAATCGCCGGTCCATTGCGGCAAGGTTAAGAGCTTCGACGCCGAAAAGGCCAAGGCGATGCCGGGTGTGCTTGCGGTGGTCACGGTCGACCCTGACGAGCCGCGCGGGCTTCCGGGCAAGAGCGGTGCGCCCCTCGGCTATGACGAGACCCATGTGCGCGCCGCCATCGCGGTGATCGCCGAGCATTACTGGCAGGCGGGCAAGGCGCTCGACGCGATCCAGATCGAGTGGGACGACGGCGACGGAACGCAGTGGAAAACGACCGAGCAAATGGTCGACGCGTGCCTTGCCGCGCTGGAACGGCCGGCGGACAAGGTCGAGAAGCAGACTGGCGATGTCGGGCTGATCGACAAACAGGACAAGATCGTCGAGGCGACCTATGTCACCCCGTTCTCCGACCAGGCGCCGATGGAACCATTGAACGGCACCGCCCTGGTGACGGCCGACCGGCTCGATGTTTGGCATCCGGCGCAGCAATCGAAGCAGGCCTTCTGGGTCGCCGCCGATGAGTCGGGCATGGACCCGGCCAAGGTGTACTTCCATCAGACCTTCGTCGGCGGCGCGTTCGGCCGCCGCATCTTCGGCGACGATCTGAGGATGGTCGTCGCCATAGCGAAGAAATTCCCGGGCCGCCCGGTCCATACGATCTGGTCGCGCGAGGAGCAGACGCGTCAGGGCAAGTATCGTCCGCTGGTGGCGGCAAAGCTCAGGTCCGGGCTAGACAAGACCGGTATGCCGGCGGTGTTCATCGCCAGCCAAGCCGCCAAGGGGCATTTCCCCGTGCTGGCCGACAGCCCCTATGCGCTCGGCTGCATCCCCAATGTCCTGGTCGATGCCAGATTGCTGCCATTCCATGTCGTCACCGGCTCCTATCGCGGGCCGGGCTACAATTCCTACGCCTTCATGGTCGAGACGTTTATCGACGAATGCGCGCTGGCGGCGGGCGTCGACCCGCTTGAATACCGGCTGAAGCTGCTGGCAAACTGGCCCGATCCTGGCTGGGCCAAGGTGTTGCGCGAAGTCGCCGACAAGTCGGGCTGGGGCAAGAGCCTGCCCAAGGGCATGGGGCAGGGGATCGCGATCGCCAATTGGGGCATGAACGGCAAGCCCGAGGCCGGGACGACGGTCGGCGTCGTCGCCACGGTTGAGGTGACCAAAAGCGGCATATTGAATGTCCAACAGCTGGACGCGGCGTTCGATTGCGGTCGTATCGTCAATCGCGACGCGGTGCTGAACTTGGCGCAGGGCGGGGCGATCTTCGGGCTCAACATGGCGCTGAACGAAGAGGTCAACGTCAAGGATGGGCGGATGGTCGAGAGCAATTTCGACCAGTATCAGATCCTGCGCACCGGTGACACGCCGCAGGTGAATATCCATTTCGGCGGCCTGTCCGGCCATGACCGCTTCTCCGAACTGGGCGAGCCGCCGGTCGGCCCGGTCGGCCCGGCGGTCGGCAATGCTATCTTCCGCGCCATCGGCAAGCGCATCCGCTCGACACCCATCCGCAAGCACGATCTGACTTGGGCTTAGCCGCTCGGATTCAAACAGGCATACGGTTGGCCATTGTTCACTTCAGGAGATCGGTCAGTGGAATTACGCAGACTTGGCACTTCGGGATTGCGCGTGAGCGCACTCTCGCTCGGCGCGATGACATTCGGAGCGTCGCAGACGAACCTGAAGGGGGTCACGTCCTCCGAAGAAGAGGCGCGGCGGGTCTTTGATCGCGCGGTGGAAGCCGGGATCAACCTCGTTGATACCGCTAACGTCTACACTGAAGGGCGCAGCGAAGAACTGACGGGTGAGTGGGCAGCCGGCAAGCGGGACCAACTGCTCATTGCAACTAAATGCCGCTTCCCCATCGGCTTCGGGATGACTCACAAACCTGGGCCGCACGATTGGGGCCTCTCGCGCAAGGCGATCATGACGGCTTGCGAGGGATCTCTTCGCCGCCTGAAGACGGACGTGATCGACCTCTATCAGGTGCACATGCAGGACAGAAACGTTGCTATAGACGAGACACTGCGGGCGCTGGACGACCTCGTGACAGAGGGGAAGGTTCGGTACATCGGTTGCGCCAACTACGCGGGGTACAGCCTTGTCGAGTCGCTCTGGGCCGCGGATAGGCTCCAGACCCACCGCTACGAATCCATCCAACTCCAGTGGTCGCTGGTCCGGCGCTCGGCCGAGCGAGAACTCATTCCTGCCGCGGCGGCGTTTGGGCTCGGCGTGCTCGTTTGGTCTCCCCTCGCGCGGGGCTTTCTATCCGGAAAATACCAGCGCGGCCGACCGGCGCCGGCGGGATCTCGCCTCGACGTACATCAGGATGATCTCCGAGCCTTTGACGACGAGAAGAACTGGAACCTGCTCGACGTGGTCGGCCGAATTGCGGAACAGCATGAAACCACTCATTCCGCTGTGTCGCTCGCCTGGCTTCTTGCTCGCCCACAAACGTCCAGCATCATCGTCGGCGCGCGGACCGAGGCGCAACTCGAGGACAATCTGCGCGCCCTCTCCATCAAGCTCACCAGCGCGGATCTCAAAGAGCTGGACGAGGCATCACGCCCGGACTGGGATTATCCATGGGACGTTCTCCGCAATGCCGAAGCGGGCGACGCGCAGCTCCTGACTTGACGAGCTGCACGGACAATCCGACGGCGATGCCGAGCGCCTGGCGCGGCATCCGATTTCGTCAAAGCGGGGCTGACCGATGAACGTAAAAAGCAGCAGGGCGCCAGGCTCGGCACAGCGCGAGGCCATTCTCGTGGCCGCGACAGCGATCTTCCTGCGGTACGGCTTCAAGAAAACATCCATGGATGACGTCGCTCGGGCAGCGGGAGTCTCCCGGCAAGGCCTGTATCTCTATTTCGATACGAAAGATCGCCTGTTCAGCGAGGCTCTTCAACATCTAATGTCGCACCTGATCTCCGCCGCCCGCGCAGCGGCGGAGGACGGGAACCTCAGTCTCAGGGATCGCCTGCTGGGCGCCTTTGAGGCCGTGCACTGCAGCGCGTTTCACAACGCGTCGCGAGAGGATGCCCTCGAACTGCTGCAGTCAGCGCAGTCTGCCGCCGGCACCCTCCTTGTCCAATCGGAGCGGGACCTGATGGGGATTGCAGCCGCTCTACTCACGGAGGCGGGCGTCGCGGACCGCTGGGAGCAGGCCGGCGTCACGGTCGCCGAACTGTCAGAGCAACTCCTGATGAGCGCCAAGGGCATCAAGGCTTCCGTAGACACGCTCGCCGCCTATCGCGAGAGAATGCTGATCGCCATTAGGATCGTGATGCGTGGCCCGTAAGACGACGCTGCGGGACGAAAATCCAAAAATCGATAAGCCCCTGATTTCATTGGCGCACCCGACACGATTCGAACGTGTGACCTTTGCCTTCGGAGGGCAACGGTTGGTGCATTGCCCGTGCTTACCGGAAATGGCTTGGCATTACCAGAGGCAAGTTATAGGCTCTATTTGGGCTGATCTAGGGGCAGCGGTCGTTTCCCGACATTTCCCCGGTTTTCCGGCCCATGCTTACCCGGTGCTTACCTGGCGAAAAATGGCCAATTTGACCAAGTCGTCCGTGAAGAATTCCCAAGTCGTTGATTTAGAATCTGGAAACGGCAGGCTGAGGCAATCGAGTTTGCCGGGAATGGGGTGTGCGGAAGGGGATTCCTTGCAAATTTGATTTGTGATTCACTCGCCTTTGAGTGTTTTGGCGGGGGACCAGATGCGGCCACCGGAACGGCGTGAGACGGGTGAGCAGGATCTGTTCCGCTCTCGGCTCGATCAGATCATCGACCTGAAGCATCCGCTGGTGGCGCTGGGGCGCACGGTGGATTGGGGATTCCTGGAACGGGAGTTTGGGGCGGTCTACTCGGATGATCCGGGCCGCCCACCACTGCCGACGCGATTGATGGCGGGGCTGGCGATCCTCAAGCACACCTACGACCTGTCCGATGAGGTGCTGTGCGAGCGCTGGGTCGAGAACCCCTATTATCAGTTCTTCTGCGGCGAGGAGTTCTTCCAGCATCGGCTGGTGTTCGATCGCTCGTCGCTGACGCGCTGGCGCAACCGGATGGGCGAGGCGCGGCTGCAAGCGTTGCTCCAGGAAAGCTTGTCGGTTGCCACCAGGACCAAGGCAATCAAGCCGTCCGAACTGTCACGGGTGATCGTCGATACCACGGTGCAGCCCAAGAACGTGACGTTCCCCACCGATGCCAAGCTTCTGAACCGGGCCCGCGAGAAGCTGGTGCGGCTGGCGAAGCACCACGGGGTAGATTTGCGTCAGTCCTATGCGCGGGTGGGCAAGTTCGCCCTGATCCAGCACCAGCGCTATGCCCACGCCAAGCAGTTCAAGCGCGCCAATCGGTTGCTCAAGAAGCTGCGCACCTATCTCGGCCGCGTCATCCGCGACATCGGTCGCAAGATCGAGGGCGACAGCGGGCGTGAAGGGACGTTCGCACAGCTGTTATTGCTGGCGCGGCGCGTGCGCGAGCAGAAGCAACATCAGCGCGGCCGGAAGGTCTATTCCCTGCATGCGCCGGAAGTCGAATGCATCGGCAAGGGCAAGGCTCATCGGCCTTACGAGTTCGGCGTCAAAGTCTCCGTCGCAACCACGATCAGCCATGCCAAGGGCGGCCAGTTCGTCACCCACGTGGACCAAAAGGAGTGTCGATGCTGCGAAAGCCAACGGGGCCGATCTGTACCTTTGGGACGACGATCTGCCCGGTTTTGGGCTCCGGGTTAAGAAAAGCGGCGCCAAGTCGTTCATGGTGCAGTATCGCAACGCGAATGGCCGCAGCCGCCGCCACACTCTAGGCCGCTATGGCGTCTTAACGGCAGAAGAGGCACGCAAGGAAGCCAAACTGGCACTGGCGCAGGTAGTCAGGGGAGCCGACCCGGCGGAGAGTCGCAAGCTCGCCCGCGGCGCCATGACGATCGAGGAACTTTCCCGGGAATACTTGGTCAAGGCGGAGGCGGGCCTGATCCTCACCCGCCGCGGTGAGGCCAAAAGCTCAAGCACGATCTATACGAACATCGGCCGGATCAACCGACACATCATTCCCCTGATCGGGAAGCGGACGGTCAAGGATTTCACAGCTATCGATGCTGGGAAATTCCAGCGTGACGTGATTGCCGGAAAATCCGCAACCGACGTGAAGACGAAGTTGCGGGGGCGGGCAATCGTTACCGGGGGCAAGGGGACGGCAGCCCGGACGACGGGGTTGCTTGGCGGGATCTTTAGCTACGCGGTTAGTGAGGGTTACCGGCTCGACAATCCCTGCAATGGCATCGTGCGTCCAAAGGACGGAACTCACGAATGGCGCATGGATGACGCCGGCTATCGTCATCTCGGCAAATGTCTCGCCGCTGCAGAGGCCGCCGGACATCATTGGCAGCGTTTGTTGGCCAGTAGGGCAGCAACGTTAACGGGCTGTAGACTGAACGAGATCGAGGGGCTGCTCAAAACGGAAGTGGATAGCGCCGGCATGGCGCTCCGCCTGGGCGATACAAAGACCGGTAAAAGCATTCGCCCGGTTGGATCCGCGGTGATGGAGGTCGTGAAAGCAGCTTCAGCCAAATCCAAATATGTCTTCCCCGCAATCACGACCAACGCCAAGCATCATACCGGCCTAACCCGGTGGCTCCAAAAAATAGCGGGCAAAGAAGTGCCCGGGATTACAAGCAACGGCTTGCGTCACTCTTTCAGTTCGACCGCGGAGGATCTTGGCTATTCGCTTCCAACCATCAAAGCTTTAGTCGGCCACTCCCGCACGAGCGTGACCGAGGGCTATATCCATAAGATCGATTCTGCGTTGTTGGCTGCGGCTGACCGAATCGCGCAGCACATCGACGACGCAATGACAGGACGGAAAGCAAACAAAGTGATCCAACTTCGCAAAACCTGAACAATCGGTGCGGTTTGGGTAGCTCCCGAAAGCTGGTCCGCACCCGCCCGCCGCACCGTCCACATGCAGAGCGCAACGCAGCGATGCAAACAATAACGCGGCCGTGCAAACAATGAAGAGAAAGCAGAAGAAGTCTAGCCGGCCGCTGCTGCGGAAAGTACAGCCGCTGAAATACGACAGAACGGACTTCAGGTCCGAAGCAACGAAAGCCGCAATGACAGTCAATTCTAATGATCGGGCGACCAAATCAGAAACACCGATGCGAGAAATCACGTTCCCGATTTTTGCGTATGTGGATCGCATGAAGCTAAAAGCGCAGCCCGGATCGACGAGTCGCGAATCTGCAAAGATCATGTTCGAGATTTTGGCCAAAAAGAAGATACCCTCCCGCAAGGCGAATGATGCCGCATTGAAGGCGCTAGACGCCGCGGCAGATCATCGACTCGCGGAATCTCGATTCGCGCAACGGCAGAACGCTAAGGAGCATGAGACCGGTCGCTTAGACGAATTGATTGAAATATTCAAAAAACTAAACGCTGCAATCTCGGAGCTGCCTACAGCTGCCAAATCGATGATAAGCGTTCGGACCGCTGAAGTAACAAAGGATGGCAAATTCGACACCGAAACATTCATCGAATTGGTGAATTGTATTGCGGCTTGCCTACCTAAGCTATCGCCCCAAAAAAGCGCAGCAGACGCGCTTGTCGCGCTTCATGCTGATGGCTCGTCAAAGCACTCGCTGCCAGTCATAATGCTGTGGGAATCGATCCCGCCTCTTATACGCACCAATGTGGAACAAAACCTTGAGAGGAGGCTGCGGCTACGAGGCATCGAACTCTTGCGCCTTTTTCCCGATCTACTCGATAAATTCCGACCCAAGAAGCGCATGGGTGCGCCTCCATCGATACATTTTGCGTTTGCGCTAAAGATTGAACGGATATGGCTAGAGTTGGGTTTGAAAAGCGGCCGCCAGTACGATGGCTGTAATGGCCGTCACCTAAAAAGCCCGTTTGTCCGCTTTTGTGAAGCTGCACTCGCTGCTGTCGGGACGGAGGGAGCGATCTCGAATCGTCAAGTCGGCAATCTAAAGAAGCGTAGGCGGACACCGCCGCGTACCGGGCCGAAATAGCTCGCCGTCGTCGCTCCTGCAAACCGGCCACGTGCCGTTTGGACAGATCCGCGATAGATATGCGCGTGCTAGGGAGCCCCACCAATTCGTGCGACGGCGGTGTCCGCCGCGCCGCGCAACGTCGTCGCCGCCACCGTGGTCGCCAGCACTGTCTTCATCGCCGGCGCCGCCGGCAGTCGCCAGGCGACCTGACTAGCTAGGCGCCGATCAAGCACCTGGAATTTATGATCGCCAAGCCGATCACAAGATTCGCGATCAGGTCGTTTGACGGCCCTCTGACTGACGCGACCCAAAAAAATGCCCGGAGACAGAACCGACAAAAAGGGGGCGAGGGGGTTTCGTCGGTTTTGTCAGTTCGCCATTTGAGCATTTTGGAAGATTTTCGTCCCGGCGGGGGCGATCGGCAGATTAATCGTGCCGACCAGCGCGGCAACCTCGGTGAAGCGATCCATGACCGTGCTGCGCCTGAAATACGTCAGCCACTACCGGGACCGGACGGGCCATGGTGCGCCACTCTGCCGGTGAGCGTGACCACCGCCAATTAAACCCGCTTCGAGATTGCGAATGCCCGCAAGCCTCTCATAAGCTTATGAACTACCACGATAATTTCACGCGGAAAAGATGTGATTCCGATGCATTTTTTGTCGCCGAGGTTACCGGTCATTGCTGTCAATGTCCTCAACATTCATGGAAATTGACATGAGTTCTCCAAAATTTCTACGCCGACGTCTTGCTGCGAAGTACCTGAGCGAAGACTGGGGCTTGCCGACCGCAGCCAGTACGCTGGCAAAGAAGGCTGTTGTAGGTGGCGGTCCCGCGTTTCACTCCGCAGGACGCATCCCGCTCTACGACCGCGAGGAACTTGACCGTTACGCGAAGGCTAAGCTCGGTAAGCCGCGCAAATCCACGTCCGACATTGCGGACGGCACCGATGAGTAAGCACATCGACTTCGCCACCATCGACAAGGCGGCGCTTGCCGTGCTGCCGACCATCCTGCTGCGATGGCTCGCCGGCGGAAAGCGGCGGGGGAAAGAATACATCGTTCGCAATCCGACGCGAGCCGATCGTACCCCCGGCTCGTTCTCCATAAACTTGTCGAACGGAAAATGGGCGGACTTCGCTTCTGGCGACCGTGGTGCCGGCGTAATCTCCTTGGCGGCGTACTTGTTTGGCCTACGCCAATCTGAAGCCGCTCGCATGGTCGCCGCTACGCTCGGCATTTCGGTGGGTCCGAAATGATCCTCCCCGAAAATCCCTTTGCGCAAATATCGACTGATCATCCCGCAGCCCCGCCGATACCGTACGCTTGGCAACCTATCTTGCCGGTGCCTGCCGACGCCCCGAGCTTATCTTCGGATTTCCTCAAGCGCCTCACACCAGGCGGTTATGAATTTTCCCGCAGATGGCGCTATAGCGACGCAGAGGGCCGATTGCTGGGCTTCGTAGTTCGGTTCGATCGACCCGCGAATGGCGCGCTGGCAGCCAAGCAGTACAAGCCCTTCACGTTTTGCTCTGGACCGGACGGCCGCAGCGAATGGCGTTGCCAAGGCTTTCGGGACCCTCGCCCGCTATATGGTCTCAACCATCTTGCCGCTAATCCGTTGTCGCCAGTATTGGTCGTAGAAGGTGAGAAGACCGTTGATGCTGCTAGTAAACGATTTCCAAACTACGTGGTCGTCACGTCGTCGGGCGGGGCCCAGGCCGCAAGGAAAACCGATTGGACACCCTTGGCAGGCTGCCGCGTCGTTATTTGGCCGGACGCTGACGATCGCGGCGCGGCCTACGGGAAAGACGTCGCCGATATCTTGCTTGGTGTAGGTGCCGCCTCAATCCATAGTGTAGTCATTCCGCAGACTTTTTCCTCAAAATGGGATCTCGCGGACCCACTCCCGGCGGGCGTGTCAGACAGCGATCTCTCCCAGCTGTTGGTACGAGCCAAGCCGGTCCTTCCTGCTGAGGAGGACCCACGCTGGCCTCCCATCATGCCGATCATCTCGACGCTGCCGCCGGTTGAACAGTTCATACCTGAATTGTTACCGCCGGCGATCCGCGACTACGTTTTGGATGTAGCCGATCGACAACAAGCGCCACCCGACTTCGCCGCCGTCGCCGCGCTATGTGGTCTTGCCGCAGCAATTGGAAACCGCGTTCGTATTTGTCCAAAGCAGAACGATGATTGGGAGGTTGTCCCCAACCTTTGGGGAGCGATCATTGGCAGGCCGAGTGCAATGAAGTCACCGGCAATGAATGCCGCGCTGGCCCCAATTTATTCCATTGAGGACGACCTGCGCAAAAAATGGGAAGAGAAGATCAAGACCGCCGAGATTGATGACGAATTGTTTAGCCTCGATGTCAAAGGTGCGAAGAGGAAGGCGCAAGCGGCGTTGGAGGATGGCGATCGTGAAGGCGCTCGGAGGATTTTGGCTGGCCTGACCGGCGACGAAGAAGAGCCGCCTTGCCCACGAATCGTTGTGAACGACACCACCGTGGAAAAGCTCGGCGAACTTTTGAACGAAAATCCCCGCGGCCTCCTGCTGATCCGCGACGAGTTGGCCGGGTTTTTGGTGCGGCTGGAAAGCGAAGAGCACCAAAGTGAGCGAGCCTTTTACCTTGAAGCCTACAATGGCGATGGTCGCTTTACCTATGACCGTATAGGGCGTGGCACTATTCATATCGAACAGTGTACCGTCAGCATCATCGGCGGCATCCAGCCTTCACGCATTGCACCGATCGTGCGCGGCGCCTTGTCCGGTACCAGCAATGACGGTCTGATCCAGCGTCTGCAAATGACAGTTTGGCCGGATGATCGCGGGTCATCATGGAGGTGGGTCGACCGAAAGCCGGACGCGAAGGCGCGCACGGCCTATGAAAATGTGTTCCGCAACCTGTACGACCTTTCGATGGGTAACACGCACAAGCCGGCGGTCCTACGCTTTACGCCGGAGAGCCAAGCGCTCTTTGAGCAATGGATGACAGAGAGCCAGACAAAGGCAGGCTCTGGATCGCTGTCGTCCACGCGCGAAAGTCATCTGCTTAATCTGCCGAAGACGGTGGCGGCGCTGGCGTTGTTGTTCGAGTTGATCGACGGCGGACGTTTCGAGGTGAACGAGTTGGCACTGCGACGCGCGCTAGGCTGGGCTGACTATCTCCTCAGTCATGCGAACCGCCTTTATTCGGCCGGCGAGACTATGGCCGCAGATGGCGCGCGGCTGATCGTCGAACGTCGGCAACAATTGCCTGAGCCGTTCACTGCGCGCGATATTCGGCGCAAAGGATGGGCATCTTTAGGCGACCAAGACGCGGTGGAGTCAGCCATCGACATGCTTCTCAGCACCAACCACTGCCGTGAGGTTCCACCTGTGGTTCACATGTTGGGACGGCGACCAGCAGTCTCTTACATCTGGAATCCGGCCCTGAAGGCGGAGGGCTGATTCGATGGGAAAATGGCTGAACCAGCTCCGAGAAGGCGAAAAAGGTCCCCCAGACCGTACCGACAAAACTGACAAAACCGGCCAATCAGTTGTTTTGTCAGTTTCGTCAGGTCAGTCCGACGGCCTTTCAACGGTCGTCTCCGCCGATAGAGGAGCGGCAAGTTCTGTCAGTTTTGTCAGCTCGCCGACTGACCCTTTCCAAGGTTTCCGCACTTTCGACAACTGGTCACCCTGGGATGACGAAGATTGGCAAGCAGCCTTCGACGAGCGCGCCGCCATCCTAGAGTTTGACCAAGGCTTGTCCCGTGACGAAGCCGAGGCTCTGGCATGGCGGCAAATAGAGGCGGATCGAAAGATGCGACTACAATGAGACATTTGGCGTGGTCGACAGGAAAAATCGAAAAATAGCCGGTTCGCTGCGGACACCGCCCTTTTGTCAGTTTTGTCAGTTTGGCGTCTGCGATTTTGTAAAATTACTTCCTCTCCGACAATTTCCGGCCAGCACCGCATGCAAGGCATATACGGCGCCACCGGGCATAACCAGTTGGGCATCGCCAGTAGGGCGATCGCATCGCGCTGAAATTGTCGAATGTCATCGGTCAATCGGAATTCGGGTTTAGGGGTCGGGAGATCGAGTGAGTCACCCGCTAAATGTGTGAAACATAAAATGAGATAGTGGGACACCCGCAAAACGACGGTAAACTATACCTTCGGCCGGTAGGAAGCCGGATTAGCTATCCTCTAACAGCTTGGATGGTGGCACGCGAAGGCCCTTCGCGATGCGGGCAATATTGTCGATAGAGACAATTTCGTTCAGACCGCCCCACGCCCGACAGGTAGGTGCAGTTAATTCCGCATTCGCGCGCCAAAGCTTCCTGGCTGCGCCGATGGCGAATCCCTACAACCCAGCAGCGTCCTTGCCGAGCGGCGCCGCCAGCGCCTACGAGAGGTCGCCGGTCGCGATCTCCCTCAAAGATTAGATCGGCCGGGCTTTAACGGTCCGGAGATCGGGTGACTCACCCGACAAATGTGTGAAATGCTGGGTGAGACAGTGGGACACCCTCAAATGGAGGCCAACCATACCTCCGCCCGTTCGTAAGCAGATCAAAAGTGACGGAAAAGCCCATGGGTCCTGCTAGAACGGCCCCCGTGTCACGGCCCGCCCGCTGTGGAGCCAAGACCCGGTCATGAGGTCCACGCAAATTGGCCCCGGTTACTGGCCGGCGGAGGTGTCGTATGCACGGTGGCGCGGACGGCAGTGGCGCACCGAAAGTAGAAAGGAACGGCAACTGCAAGAACGGGCCGCTATACCAAGAGGTGGTCGCCAAGCGTCCGTCGGGTGGTTACGAGGGGCTATTCATATGCTCCAGGATTTGAACTGCGCCCCTGACGTCACCGACGCCTGCCATACTCCCACAGCTTCATCGCAATCATTTGCTTGGCGTCGTTGACGGCTTGTCGCTTTTGGACGGAGTCGGGCAATTGCTCCATTTCGGTCAGAAACTCCTGCCATTCCGATAAATTGTCGCCGAACGGACACGGCCCGTCGATGAATGCCACTATGACCGGCAAGTTGCTCGGCATCGGGGCGAGTTCTTCCTTTTTGAGCGCGATCATGTGCTCGGCGTGCAGGACTGTTTGCGGCTTCTGAACCGAGTGCGGTATCGCTTCCACTTCGGCCAAAAACTGCTCCCATGTTTCCAGCGAATCAAAAAATCCCGGTTCGTCGGGAAAACCTGGTAACGATAGCTGTTCCTTCACCGGATATCTCCTTCGGCGCGTAAGTAGTCAGCCAAGCCAACATCGCGAGAGCAAGAAATCTCACCGCCCCATTTTGAGGGCCAAGAATTTCACAAGGGAAACCGGGGCACCTGGCGGTGCCTCTGGAGGGACGTAATCGATTCCTATAACTTCGACCAAACTTCGTAAGCCGTCTGACCACCCATGTAGCCTGGCGACGTTGACGCAGTCCGTGCGGTCGCTTTGCGCCCAGCCTTCGTACATATCGGCCAAGCCTTGCATCTCAAAAGCTGACAGATTGTCGATCGAATTAAACGCTGGGATCGCGCAAGCGTATCTCACGATCTCGGATTCAGCTCGGCTTATAGAGCGCGAAATGATTGATCCGTCTTTCTCGATAAGCGCCTTGCGGAAGTCGTCGGGGTAGGGACGAACTCTTCGCTCGTACTCTCGCTGATACTCGATCGAACCAGATTCCAGAATATATGAGAGGCGCATTTTCACCCACCGTCGCTCGTCGTCCGACACGGCTGCCATAAGCTTCCCGACCGGCGTATCGCCGCGCGCAGAGCACGACATAGTATTCCGGAAGTTCGGTCTTTAGGCGTTGCCCGGTTCTAGATCGCACGACTCAATGGCCCTCACTTGAAAAGTGCACCGCCGCGATTGGCTCGCCCAAAAAAGTCTAGGCTGATTTTTTGGCCGGTATATCTCCGCACACCCCCGTCAGGGAAGGCACTCCAGATAGTCCGGATGTAAAATCGCACCACCACTCCAAAGCTCAAATAATCGATCCTCTCTATATGCTGTGTAGTTCGGGAGTCGCTTGACGCAAACTTTTACGTATTTTCTAATTTCACCCAGATCGCTGCATATGTTGGACCCAATTACAATATTTGACAGCGTAAATTCAAACAGCTTTGTTTGTCCCCCGCCGTGTGCGCCGCCAAAATAAATTAGGATGGCGTTCCTCACTTCGATGAGTCGTGCTTCACAATCGTTGTACGATTTGAAGATATCGATCAGCTCGCTGCGATCCTGAATCCAAGAAGGGAAGTCTAACCCTAGGCGACACACTGACTCAGCATAGATTAAGCTGAGGGCGGCCACGTTAGATCGGGTCCACAGGAAGCCAGTTCCGGAATTGGAGAAAAGGCCGGCATTCTCTAATCCAATCCACATAGTCTTCGCCCAAAAACTGTCCTCGCCATCCAGCCAAAAATTAAAAAACTCTTGCACAAACGGGCGTGTTTCCCGCCATGTCGGAGACGGATGCAATTCAATCTGCGATTCACCAAACGACATGCATCGGCTCCGGCTGATTAGGGAAGCGATTGCCTGGCGGGAGGCAGGAGAATCGCTTACGGACGTCGCTCGGTCCTACATTCCGCCGGCCTAAAAATTGGATGGACAATTTTTCAATTTCTCGCGGAGCAACATCTTGTCGCTGCAAAGCTGGTACGGAAAACGGAGCGGCTCGGGCTGGCGCCGAACGAGAGCTGGCGTCAGTTGAGGGTAAAAGCGGGCCCAAAACGGGCGTTCGACTAAGCTAGCAGACTGATTCTCGCTACCGCAAGTCGAATCGGAACGATCGTTCCTAGAAAGATCGTTCCTGCGGCTGTGCCCTTACCTCATGGATTTGAAAGAGGTTTTGGCGACAAATTTGCGTCGAGAGCGCCATGCCCAGAAGCTGACGCAAGAGGAGTTGGCCGACCGAGCAGGTCTGAGCGCTCGCTATTTAGGTTCTATTGAAACGAGCGGCCGTATCGGCAAGCGTGACGGTCTTGGGACATCTTGCACGCGCTTTATCGGTTAGCCCATGTGATCTGATACACCAGCCTCAGAGGAAGAAACGCACTGGTTGAGGCCGTCACTACGGTTGCGCGGTTGGCAACAGCGTCTCGAGATCTGACAGCCGGACGTTATCCGACCGAGTCGAATCGCCCTATGGGTTGGGGCCTGGACAAATCGCGGCCACAGCCCGTCGCGGGTATGGAGAGGCGCAACTGCAGGTTTTCTGCTACTTTGCCGGAAACGGGGGAATCCATGTGATGATATCGGACGGGTCCTTGAGAGGCGGCGAGGCCGAAACGCAATCGAAGCAACAGTCGGAATTTCAACGCCAGACACAGGCCGATGCCGATCTTATGCTCGATATCGGTCGCGCCGGCACAGAACTTGAGCGACGGCTTTCCGAGGCTGTCCGCGCGCAAGATGGAATAGTAATCATCCGCGATCCCGTTATTGGAAAATTTATGTCGCAAGTCGTCTCGCCGAATACTCCGTGGGTTTCTTCATGCTAGACCAAAACGCTCTACAAGACCATCGGATGGCACGGCGTGCTCCCGGCTCTCTCGCCTTCCCGTCAGTACGCGCGTCTGCGAGACATGATGGTCGACGCCTGCATGAATGTGGCATCCAGGATAGCCAGACCTTGGTCCAGGCTGGGTGTCGACGGATGCCACGCAGATCGAGAAGGGTGCCGCGGTGCGGATCGATGGGTGGGGCGGAACAGCCTGCGCACTGACGCCGCCGAAACGGACCACGGCCACGTGATGCCCGCTTGCGATGATGTGTGGACGGCGTGTTTTGGGCAATTGACGGCCGTTTAGCGCGAGTTGCGCTCAAAGCACGCGTCTCGCGTGCGGCCTTAGCCGGATGCTTTCGAAGCTCGCTCACAAAACCATCATCGAAAGGTTTGGAGATCGGCGACGACCTCCAGATTGAGCGGATCGCCGATCTCAACCAGCGGCGCCAGCAGATTGGTCGGATCAAACGATGCCGGCCGGCAAGCCCCTTTAATTTGGTCCAGCGCGCCCGCTTGGCGGCTTCGGCGGCAAGGGCAAATCCTCGCGCGCCAAGCCAGGCGCCAAGCGGGACACCTGACGTCAACCGAGACACCCAAGCGAACTGTCCAACGATCGCCATGAACGCCGGCGTACCAGTATCGCCAAGAAAGCTCGCACGAAGGCCGAGGCGGATTTTGCCACTTGGCTCATGATGGCCAAGCTCGGTGGTTTCGATGACCTTCCGTCAAACGCGCAGAGCTTTCTGACTAACTATCGAACCCGACTCGAGACGATGAGCGAGGCCGAGTCCACGGCCCTGGCCGTTCGCGAGGTTTACAGCGCTTATTACAGCGAGATGGGAGGCGTGGGCGCGGCGCCGGAACCAAACGCTCGCACACCAACGACAGACGGCAAAGTCGTGCGGTTCCAGAGACGGCCTAAACCTCAGCCCGGTCTATCGGCTGCGCGCCATTCGACGAGGCCAAGGATCCGAAAATCCCTCCCGGCACTGCTGATTTTCGCGAGCATGGTGGCTCTGAGTCGCATATAGATTTCTGACGCCGTAACACCGGGATCGATCCGTCCGAGGGGCAGGTCGCATACGCGCGGGCTAGACCTGGGACGCGCGGGGGCGGCTGCCAAAATCTTGCGATGATTGATGGGGGAAAACCAATCGCCGAAAGTTGTCAACGATGTCAGATTTCAAGGACGGCCTCGAGAATCATTCCGACCGATCACAAAGCGCCGCCTGATCGGCCCGTCACGTAAAACCCAACATAGCTCGATGTAATCCTGAGCGACGGGCCGTTTGAACTACCTTGGGGCTTCGTTTGTCCTCCGAAAGTCCGGCAGCCCTGTTCACTTCCTGAGAACCGATCTGTCCACCTCAGGGCAAGGCTATAACCAAGATTCTTTCCATCTATTGATTGATCCTATTGAAATTGCAGAAACATAATTAGCGCCCCTGTTGATATAGTCGTCATCAGCACGTAAGCGAGGCGCGACCATTTTTAGCGCCACAGAGCGACTGGGCAAGTAGGAACATGAGGCTTGCCTTCAAACACTGTCACGTAAGAAAGAAGGTGATATGATGCTGCGCCTAAGTGGAAAGAAAACAGTTATTATCGGTGCGGGTGTCGGTATCGGACGAGCAATCGCGCTCCTGTTTGCACGCGAGGGCGCAGACGTCTTCGTTGCAGATCATGACAAGCAAAGCGATCTCGACACCCTCTGCGCCGAGATCGCTGAAATGGGACGTCGAGTCATCAGCGCCTCGGTGGATGTGCGATCTCGAGAAGACGTGGAGAGGGTTATAAATAGCGCGCACGCAACGTTCGGACGCCTTGACGTGCTTGTCAACAACGCAGGAATTTCTCTCGCCAAGACGCCTTTTCAGAAACAAGTTTCTGTTGGGTGGGATCAAATTCTTGGGGTAAATCTCATCGGTACGAGCCACGGAATGGAATTCGCCATTCCGATCATGACGGCCCAAGGCTCTGGATCGATAATAAATACCTCATCGCAACTCGCGCACAAGCCGGCAGCGGGCGCTAGCCTCTATTCCGCATCCAAGGCCGCCGTAGTGGCCTTGTCTGTAGCGGTTGCTCGGGAGGTTGCGCCTCTAGGCGTCCGGGTAAATGTCGTATGCCCGGGGCCTACGGATACTGCAATGTGGCGCTCTGGTGACTCTGATTGGGCACAACAAAAAATCGATTCATTGCCAATAAAGCGCGTTGGCACGCCCGAGGAGGTCGCATGGGCTTATGTCTATCTTGCTTCGGACGAGTCGACCTTTATGATCGGACAAACTATATCGCCCAACGGTGGCGACGTGATGTGGTGAGACGGAAGCAACTGATATAAGAGATTTCGTCCCAGAGAATCCGGCGCTGACATTTGATCCCATTCCTTCGGTCGTGACGCTTGAGGAACTTCAGAGTCGCCTCGCTTCTCGATCCCCGAAGAGCTATTCCGATCGGCACGATCGGAATAGCTTGATCCTTTGGGATGTGCTGAAACTCTCCAATCGTCACGGATTGCTCTGGAAGATCGCAAAACAGAGACGAACGGATGAGAAGATCCGTAGGAAGTTCCTTTTTGCCCTTAGCATCCGCCCCCATGCTGGCGATGTGCCTGCCTGGGCGAATCCGATTGCTTTCGAAAAGAGCGGAGCGCGACGGGGTCGCCGTCACGACGATGTCTGCGCGGCGGCACCCGTGTTCTGTATCCGTGGAATGGGCCTTCAGATTTTCCTTCCGTAATCGCCGTGCAAGGTCGTCGGCCCATGGATCGCCGCTTCCCAAGTTCGAAAACGTCAATGGTAGATGATTGACGACGCAATCTACCCACCATTGATGCGTTCAGCGATTTCTATAGCAAAACGCGCTATTTTGATGCTTACCCAAGTTCGGCGAGGTAGCGATCATAAAGGCGCTGTACTTCTCCGCTTGCGACGACATAGGAACTCCACATATCGAGGAAATTTTTCCAAGGAATGTCGCCATGGCGGATCAGCCAGGTGTTTGGGCGCCTGTCGAAGGGATGATCGATATCGACAATGTGCGCCCAGCCGCTGTTGCGCTTGACGAGAGCGAGCGCATCGCTGTCCGGCAAGACATAAGCTGTTGCCCGCTTTGTCCGAACCGGTTCGGCTGCCATCACTTGCTGACCGGTTATCGCCATGAATTTTGCCTTGGGAAACAGGAGTGGAAGCCTCTGCTCCTCGCTTGAGCCCGCATTCACGGAGAAGGTAACACTCGCGTCGTTACAATCGGAAGCCTGCTTGAACCGCTCTGCGTCGTCTTTGTGGACGATCACGTAGCTGCCTTTTGCCCAAAGCGGACCAATGTAATTGCAGGCAAGCGCCCGCGGAACGGTGAAGACAGCAGAGGAACCGAAGAGATCGAAGTCCCCTTTACGCAGGCCCACGGTGGCATTGGCGAAGGTTACTTCCTTCCATTCCACGGTCATTTCGAGATCGCGGGCAAGCATATCGACGAGTTCCTTGTAGATACCCCGCAGATCGCCAGTTTTTGCGTCCTTGAAGAACCATAGCGGCGTCTGCGCATAGCCGACCGACAACGAACCCCCTTTTCGAACTTTGGCCAATACTGAGGTATCAGGGACTCCGCTGTCCAGCATCTGGGCGCGCGACTGAGTGCTACTTACGGCCAGCGTCACACCCGCTGCTCCTGCCAATGCGGCACCTGCGAGAAGCGACCGCCGCCCAAGGCTCTGAATTTCGTCTTTCTTTAGATCATCTGCCATTCGACACCCTTACGGTTTCTGGTTTAGAGAACTTTTACCTTAGGCGGCGATTAAACCCATCTTCCTTGCCTGAATCATTAGATCAGGCGATATTCTCGTTACCTCCTGGCAGGTGAGAAGGAGATAGCGTTCCGCTCTGCTCTGTGATGAGTCCGTACCACTGCGGCCGACGGTGAGCTGAGAAATTGAACATCTTGTCCTTTCCGTGCCGGCACAGGGAGAGATCGCAATCGGCCACGATGATCTCGTCTTTAAGTGTGAGCGCTTCCGCAACGATCTGTCCATTCGGGTCGACAATGCAGGAGCCGCCGATAAGACCGGCACCATCTTCAACGCCGGCTTTTGCGATCGAAATCGCCCAGGTTGCGTTCATATAAGCGTTCGCTTGAACGACAAGTTTGGAGTGGAAACTGCGCAGTGTGGCATCTTCTCCATCGCCGCCGCTGGGATCGTAGGCCGCCGAATTGTAGCCGATGCATACGAGCTCCACGTTTTGCAGCCCAAGCACGCGCCAGGCTTCTGCCCAGCGGCGATCGTTGCAGATAAGCATACCGAGAACTGCATTTTTGAACTGAGGTGATTCAAAGCACGCGAAACCGAAATCGCCATACTCAAAATAGCGCTTCTCGAGTTGCTGAAATTTGTTTTCCCGCTTCGGCTCCACGTATCCGGGAAGATGCACCTTTCGATACTTTGAGAGGATCTCACCACTCTTGCCGACGATGATCGCCGTGTTGAAGCGCCTGCCGTCTGGGGTAAGCTCCGCGTATCCGACATAAAATCCAGTTTGCAGCCGGCGTGCGCAATCGAACAGAGGCTGAACGGACGGGTTGGGCATATCCATCTCGAAATAGCTGTCCAGCTCGGGCCCCGATAGCAGCCAGCGGGGGAAAAATGTGGTAAACGCCAGTTCTGGGAAGACAACCAGATCAACTTTCTTGCTTGCGGCCTGTTCAAACAGGCTGATCATGCGAGCAAGGGTGTTTTCGCGGGTGTCCGCGCGTTGGGTCGGGCCCATCTGTGCACCCGCGATACGAAGGATACGGTTCATAACAATTTCCTGTGAGATGTTTGTCGCATTGCATTTTTCCGTTACGTGCTGTGGGTCGGTGCCAGTCGGCGATGCACAAAGATGTCGCAGTGCTGAAATCGTCATCGGAACCGCGCGAGGCGGCCTCGCGGAGCACCGATGATTTCGTCGTCGAACATCACGGTGTCGCCGCGAATAATGGTAGCGATCGGCCATCCCTTCACCTCAACTCCGTCGAAGGGAGTCCATCCGCATGGCGATACGATCCAGCCGTCCTCGATAGTCCGCCGACGCTGAAGGTCGACCAACGTGAAATCAGCGTCGTAACCAACAGCAAGCCGCCCCTTTCCGCTAACTCCGTAAATTCGCGCGGGACCAGCGCTCATGAGGTCGACGAGACGAGTGAGGGGCAGGCGACCAGCATTCACATGATCCAGCATCAACGGCACTAGGGTCTGGACACCGGTGAGTCCGGCGGAGCATTCCGGCCAGGGCCTTTCCTTTGCTCCGCGACTATGGGGCGAATGATCCGAACCAATCGTATCAACCACTCCATCACGGATCGCTTGCCAGCACGCATTATAATGACGTCGGTCTCTGATCGGCGGATTCATAACTGCATAGCCGCGCTTGCGCTCATAGCAATCTGGGGCGATCTGGGTGAGATGATTGGCCAATACCTCGACGCTGACGCGGTTCTTGTGATCTTTGAGGTAATCCAATTCTTCAGCGGTCGAAACATGCAAGATATGGATTCGGCGCCCGGTAATTCGCGCCAACGCGATCAGCCGTCGGGTTGCGATCATCGCGCATTCCTCGTCATGCCATTCCATATGCTTAGCGTATGGGTCGCCGACTCGGAACTGACTCCTTCTCGACCTCAGTCTTTCTTCATCCTCGCTGTGAAACGAGACAACGCGGCGGCCGGCCCTAAAAATGGCCTCCAAACTTTCGTCATCGTCGACAACGAAATTGGAAGCGATCCCGCCCGTGAACACCTTGATGCCACAAATCCCATTCTTTGTTTCAAGTGCGGCAAGGTTTGCGGCGTTTGATTTTGTACCCGCCACGTAGAAACCGATATCGCACCAGCTTTCCCTTGAAACGTACTCCTGTTTCCAGGCTACCATCTCCGCGGTGTCAACAGCCGGACTAGTATTTGGCATATCGAACACAGTGCATATTCCGCCCAGCACTGCAGCACGTGTGCCCGAACTAACCGTCTCAATAGCGTCATCGCCCGGATCACGCAGATGAACATGGGAGTCGATCAGCCCAGGCAGGACGTGAAGCCCACGCGCTGCAATAGTCCGGTCCGAGCTTCCATTTTTTAGAGAGCCGATGGCCACGATCCGCCCGTCGCGCACGCCGACATCCGTCGCGATTTCGCCCCAGGGAAAAACGCACATCCCGTCGGTGAGAAGGAGGTCATAATGTGGCTTCATAATTGTCGCCAACTCTGCGTGTTACGCTTAGCATCGGCAGATCGGCCGGCTGCCACAAGCGCAGTTGATAGACCGAGCGCTACAAACCAGCATCGCGGCTATCCCCTATGTTCCGAGGAGAGGCTCAAACAACAAGGTAGATAATTCTATGGCCTTCGGGGAATGTTACGAACGTAAGCATCCGATTCGTCTCCAGACTTTGATCTATGGGCAATCTTTGCAGCACCGCCGGTCGCGTACAAGAGAGCGGGTTATAATGATTGAGCTAAGAGTATTCATATGAGAAATATGTCATTTCGCCAGCTGGAGATCCTCCGGTCAGTGATCAAGTGCAAAACGACGATTAGCGCCGCAAAAGAGCTCGGCCTCTCTCAGCCTACCGTAAGTAACGCCATCAAAAACATGGAAGCCCAGGTTGGTTTCGCATTGTTTGAACGTGTGAATTCGCGCCTTTATCCAACCCAGGAAGCCAATATAATTTCTGCGGAATCAGAAGCAATATTTGCTCTGCACTCATCCCTTGATGTTCGTATACGGGACCTGCAGCAAACACGCGCAGGGGTGTTGAATATTCTGTCGACTCCGCCGTTGGGCTATTCCCTGATCCCGCCGACACTAAGGCGCTTTCTCCGCAAGCGCACAAAAGTTCGGGTCAGTTTTGAGGTCAGACAGTTCGAGCATGTTATCGACAGCGTGGAAAAGAATGTCGTGGATTTAGGCTTCGTTCTAGGACTCCCGATAATGCCTTCGTTGAGCAGTGAGGTTCTGTCGATCCAGGACATGGTGTGCGTATTTCAGCCTGGTCATCCGTTAACCTGTAAGTCAGTCATAAGACCGGGGGACCTGCAGGCGCATAGTCTCGTCGGTCTTGAACAGAATTCCCGGCTAGGCGCCCTCGTTAGAAATAGTTTTGAACTTGAAGGTTTCCGTTACGACTCCGCAGTCGAAGTCCGCCATGGCAGCACAGCATGTGTTCTTGCCGAGAGTGGGATCGGAGTAGCCGTAGTCGATCCCTTGTCGGCCCTCGCCAGCAACAGATCCGCCTTAGAGGTGCGTCCCTTTGAACCTTCGACTCCAGTGGCAGCCTCGGTGATCTGGACGACAAGCCGGCCTCTGTCACGGCTAGCTCAAGAATTTATGAAAGAAGTGAAATCCGTGCTTGCGAATGGAGGTCCGACCGCTGACCTTCAACAAAGAATGGTCCGAACATAAACTGCTGGTTGGTGGTCCTGACCTGTTAATTACAAGCCTCACCTTCCATAGGACAGAGCCAGATAGAGATAGTGCTGATATTCTGTCGGGTTTCGATAGGTTCGTTATGCTGAGCAAAGTCAGGAATTGTTGCGGCGCTGACGATCGTTATTCGACCCTCCCGTCCGCTTAGGGGTCAGGAGCTCTCGTTCGCTCCGGAAATAGATTCGCGCCAGAAGCGGAAGTTAGATGCACATCGTGTCACCGACCGCGAGGGCCAAGCCCGAAGCGGCCGAACCGCGTTGCGACATCGTCGAACACATCATCATCGTCGTCGTCGTCGTTCGCCGCGTCGATCAACGCGAGCAGCGTTGTTGCGTTACGCGTTCTCCTGGTGCAGCGTCTGCCGCTGAAGCTCGGCCGACCCCGGCGCCAACAGCCAGTCTTACGCATCGTTCCGTTCTGCCTCTGAAATCAAAGAGTTTCGGCGAGGGTCATCAATGCGCCGCTAGATCGTTTCTGCTCCCGATACGAATTGATTTCCCCTCCTTGGCCTTTTCGAACACCAACCACGGAAGGGCGTTCAATATCTCCGGGACATAAAGATCCTGCAGTAATTTCACGGACACCCGCCCAATTTGTTCGGCAAGAGTTTCGTTTTCGCCTGGCGGAACGGCGACTGCGATAGTTCGCGAAAATGACGGACCCGGAAACGGCAGGAGCTTCACTTTATTCAGAACGGGGTTCATCTCGAAAATCGACAGGGGCGTCATGATCGCCCAGCCAAGCTCCGCTGCCACCATTCCGAGAATGGTGCGAGCGGAATCGAATTCGAAGTGTCGGCTGAGGTCGATCCTGAGACGCCCCAGTTGCCGTTCGATGTCCGCGCCCGTTTGGGACCGAGCGTTCCAACGAATAAGCGGCATCGTCGACGCGAGATGGGCGAGGCTGATGTCCTTGGCGTTGAGCGATGCCGGCACGACCAGCAGATAAGGCTCCGTCAGAATTGGGATTTTGCGGATCTCGCCGGCGTCATCCAACGGGTCATTCGTGATGATAAGGTCAAGGCTGCGGTCGATGAGGCCGGCGCGCAGCGTGCGCGCGAGCCCGGACGATATCGACAGATAATGAACCGTCGGCGTCAGCCGTTTCATCATCGCCGGCACGAACGGGTCCGACAGGGAATCGACGAGGCCGATCCTGAGCCGCAGAGCGCGGCCCTCTCCGAACTGGCGGATGGTCAGCGCGATCTGCTTGGCATCCTGCAGAACCTGACCTGCAGTGCGCGACAGCCATTCGCCGGCGGCTGTCAGCATCAGGGGGCGGGATCGCCTATCGACCAGAGGGACGCCCAATACATCCTCCAGATGCCGGATAGCCTGGGAGACGGCGGGCTGCGTCATACCGAGCCTCTGGGCCGCTAGCGTCATGCTGCGGAGTTCGCAAACCTGCGTGAAGATTTCGAGCGTCCGTAAGTCGTATCCAGAAAACGGTTTCATGTGGCCCGGTCATGGCTGCATCGCCATCCCTGATGGCGCAACATCATAAGAGGAATCAATACTTGATACAAATATTGGCTATCCTAAAATTGCATATAAATGAGGCGGTCAACGCTATATCACGCAGGATCATGCGAACTTATGCCAAGAAAATATGGGGTTATAGAGTATTAGTGGATGCTCGCAAGGCGAGCAGAATCTGAACCACCAACATATGATCGGTGTTTTTTGGGGTCGAGCCGGCGCGAGCCGGCGCTCGAAGCCATTGCCAACAAAATCAAAATCTCTAATGCTACACGGGCTTGATTATCAGCCCCAGCAGGAGAGACATGCCAGCCTCAGCTCCGATGATAAGGGTTCGAAACCTCTGCAAGTCGTTCGGACATTTGCAGGTCCTGAAAGACATTTCACTCGATGTCGAGCAGGGCACGGTGACGACGCTTCTCGGCGCGAGCGGATCGGGGAAGAGCACTTTCTTGCGCTGCCTGAACCACCTGGAAAAGCCGACGTCGGGCGACATCCAGATAGACGGCGAGCCGATCGGCAGCGTCCTTACCGCGGATGGCCGGCGTCAGACGGATACAGCCGGCAACATCGCCCGCATGCGGGCAAAGCTCGGAATGGTTTTCCAGCAGTTCAATCTGTGGCCACATATGACGGCCCTGGCCAATGTGATCGAGGCGCCCATGCGGGTGCGGGGCCTGCAGCGGGATGAGGCGGTCGAACTGGGCCGCGCATTTCTTGCGAAGGTGAACCTGCTCGACAAGGCAGACGCTTATCCCGCCCGCCTGTCCGGAGGCCAGCAGCAGCGTGTTGCAATCGCACGTGCGCTTGCCATGCAGCCCAAGGTCATGCTGTTCGACGAAGCCACTTCGGCCCTCGATCCGGAACTGACGGTCGAGGTGCTTGAAGTGATGCGCGCAATCGCGTCCGAAGGCACGACGATGGTCGTCGTCACGCACGAGATGCGGTTCGCCCGTGACGTCTCGGACCGCGTTCTGTTTCTGCACGAAGGGTGCATCGAAGAGGACGGCCCTCCCGAACAGATCTTCGGCAACGCCAAGAGCGAGCGCTGCCGCCGCTTCGTCTCCACCGTGCTGAACTGATCCTATGTTCGAGCGGTTGAGGGAATCTCTTGATCCTGCCTTGTTCTGGGAATACCGGCACACGCTTATTGCCGGCTTCGGCCAGAACATCTCGATTTTCCTGACCAGCGCGGTTCTGGCGACGGCCCTTGCCTTCATAATCGGCTCGGCGCGGCTCAGTAAACGCCGGATCGTGCGCTTGAGCGCGGCCGGCTACGCCGAGTTCTTTCGCAACACCCCCGAATATATCCTGCTGGTCTGGGTCTATTACATCCTGCCGATCCTGATCACGGGTCTGCTCAGGACCCGGTTCGATTTCAGCCCGTATATGGCCGCCGTCCTTGCGCTCGGTGTGGCCTATAGCGGCTTCATGTCGGAGACCGTGCGGGCAGGGCTGCTGTCGGTCCCCAAAGGGCACATCGAAGCGGCGATGTCGCTCGGTCTCTCGCGGTGGCACATCACCTGGCGCGTGGTGGCGCCGCAGGCCGTGCGTCGGATGTTGCCGGATGCGCTGAACCAATACGTGTCGCTGTTCAAGGCGACATCCATCGTCTCGCTCATCGCGGTCGAAGACATCATGTACCGCGTGTCGATGGTGAACGTCGAGCAGATGCGGCCTTTGCCCCTCTATACCGGCGCCGCCTTGCTCTACTGCGTTATCATCATCGCTGCATCCCAGGCCATTCAGCGCCTCACCGACGGCTGGCGCCGTCGCGGGTGGGCGTGACGCCATGATCGACAATTTCAACCGCTTCGTTCTCGCCAATGTCGACAGCCTGCTTCGGGGGCTGTGGGTCACGGGCTATGTCTGCTTGTGGGCGTTTCTCCTGGCGATTGTCCTTGGCCTGATGGCGTGCGTCGTCCGCCTCTACGTGCCATACTTCAGGTATTTCGCGATCGCCTACATCGAATTCTGCAGAGCCACGCCGGTCCTCGTTCAGCTGCTCTGGGTCAACTATGTCTGGCCGGACATTTTCGGCTTTCCCGGCACCGTCACCGGCGCCGGCATCATTGCCCTGGCGCTTCAATCGAGCGGCTATTTCGCCGAGACCTTCCGGTCCGGCATCGAGGGGCTGCCGAAAGGCCAGATCGAAGCCGGCCTCGCGGTGGGCCTTCGCCCCCGCCAGATCATGGGGCGCATCATGCTACCCCAGGTCGGGCTGGTGATGGCCCCGTCCCTGATCAACCAGATCGCAGTCATCATCAAATCATCAACGCTCGTATCAGTAATCGCCATCCCGGATCTGATGTACGAAGCGCTGCGAATTGTAAATCAATGGTTTGAGCCGATAGAAATACTTACATCTGTGGCTTTAGTATATTTCTTCATAACATTCACAATATCGATGGCGGCAAACAAAGATATCAGACACGCTCAACACAAAGATCGGCCTCATCTATCGCTAACTAAAGCAGCCAAGAAGCTTTCACGACCTCACCTCGAGACACGACAGGAGAATGGGCGATGACCAAGGACATGAAGGACAGCCAGGAAGCCTCTGACCTCAGCAGAAGGTCATTGCTCACCGGAGCAGCCATCGTGGGCGCGGGTGTGGCCCTTGTCGCCGCGCCCCCGCAGGAAACGAAGGCGCAGTTGCTCGAAAGCGGAATCCCTCCGGACTCGGTGCTCGCGAAGATCAAGAAGGGCCATCCCCTGAAGGTCGGGTTCGCGCAGACCCCCCTGTGGTTCTTCAAGGACGCAAAGAGCGGCGAGCTGCGAGGCATCTACAAGGAACTCGTCGACATGCTCGCTCGTGACCTCGAAATGACGGTGGACTGGCAGGAGGTCACCTTTGCCAACGCCACCGTGGGCCTGCGAAAGGGCGACTTCGACCTGTTCGGATCGTCCGCCGTCTACACGATCCCCCGCGGCCTCGCCTGCAACTTCGTCGGACCTCTTTGGGCGAAGGGCAGCCACGCCATCGTGCACAAGGACGATGCCGAGAAGTTCAAGACGGTCGAGGATCTCAACAGCCCGGACGTGACCTTTTCCGTGAGCGCAGGCTCCAGCGAGGAACAGCGTCTGCCGTTGATGTTCCCCAAGTCCAAGTTCATGGCCATCGCCGGCCAGCAGGTCATGGCTGCGGAGCCGGTGCGCACGAAGCGCGCCACGGCCTACGTCGTGGGCGACAGCGACGCCATAGCGCTCGTAAAACGTAATGGCGCCTGGGCTCATATTGTCGACCAGGAACATCCCTTCGACAAGCGTCCCAACACCTGGCTCATCCGCCACGGCGATGCCGCGTGGAAGAACTTCCTGGATTCCTGGGCCTCCTACGTCATCGGCAGCGGCGAAGTAAAGCGGCTCTATGACAAGTATCTGGCGGAGCTCGCCTGAGCCCCTCGGATCAAGACCGCGGGCCCTCGCCAAGGGGAGCCGCGCCCGCTCACCTGCACTGCATGAGGAAATGATGATTATCGATTGCCACGCGCATGTCTTCCAGCACTGGGCTGAAGCCTGCGGTCACCCGTCGAGCGAGATCCACCGCAAGTATATCCAGAAGGTTCAGACTCGGACCTCGGCCCGGGTTTTCAGGGCGCGCGACGGAAAGGAGGTCTCGGGGGCCGTGCTGTTCCGGGAAGGCGACAATTCGTGGGCGGGGCTCAAGGACGTCGACTTCAGGGTAGGCAATTATGGCCGTCTCGATTTCACGATCGACGGCGAAGACTATCATTCCCAATATATGCCGGTCGGGATGCAGCAGATCGTGGCGCCGCCGGAACTGATGCTGGCCCAGATGAGCTATGCGGGCGTCGACCACTGCATCCTGCAAACCGGGTGGGGCTATGGCGCGATGAACGATTACAACGCGTTCGCCCAGAACCAGTATCCTGACAAATTCACGGCCCTGCTGAATGTCGATGAGCCGCGCGCTTTCGCCGATGCGGGACTTGCGGAGTTCGACCGCGCCCATCGCGATCTGGGATTGAAAGGCGTGTACTTTGCGCTCGACGCGTTTGCCCGCTACGGGTTCGACGTCGCGTTCGACGATGCTCGTTATGACGCATTCTGGTCGAAGATCGACACCGCCGGCCTGCCAGTGTTCTTCGAGATCACCGCGATCCCCGATTACGACGCGGCGAGCTACATTAGCAATCTCGTGCGTCTGCACGGCCTGATGGACCGCTACACCAACATTCGCTGGGTGCTGGTCATGGGCCCCCCCGTCAGCTTCTTCGGCAAATCGGGCGCGTGGGATTTCCCAGACGAGGTACTCGCCGCCATGCGGCACGACAATCTGCTGATCGAGATCATGTTCCCCATCACCTGGGGCGGCGCGTGGGAATATCCCTACCCGCAGGCGCAGGAACTGGTGCGCGGCATGCGCGATCTGTTCGGTGCGTCCAAGCTGGTCTGGGGCTCCGACATGCCGAATGTCGAACGCTTTTGCACGTACACCCAGAGCCTGGATTACGTCCGCCATCACTGCAGCTTCCTGAGCTCAAGCGAGAAGGACGCGGTCCTTGGCGGGAACCTGCAATCGATGCTCGCTATCGATATCCGCAAGCGCGCGGTCGCCGCCTGACAACACCTTCCGACGCCCGCCGCGAGCGGCTCGGCCTACAGAGGAAATCACACGTGGAGCACGATCTCATCGAGCCCGTAACGACGGGCGCAGGGCCCGAATTGCCGCCCGACAACACCGGAACGCCATCCTTTGTCATCTTCGAGGAGCGTGTCCGGCACAATCTGCGGAAGACGGCGGAAGCCTGCGGCGGCATTGACCGGCTGATGCCGCACCTCAAGACGCACCGTGCGCCGTGGGTAGTCGAATTGCTGCTGTCGCAGGGTGTCCGCGCCTTCAAGGCGGCGACGGTCGCGGAGGTCGAGATGGCTGTCGGCGCGGGTGCGCCGCATGTCACCTGGGCCTATCCGACCGCCAGCAGCGCCAATATCGCGCGCTTCGTGTTGTTTGCCCGCGAACACCGGAGCACCACATTTGTCGGCCTCGTCGATTCCTTCGCCGCTCTCGAAATCTGGGAAACCCTACTGACCGGCGCGGATAACAACATAAGTCTGCGCGTCGATCTCGATCCCGGGCTTGGCCGCACCGGGATGCCGATGTCGGAAGTCGCCCTGCCCCTGGCGCGCGCCGTCCACGAGTGCGGGCACCTAGCTGGCTGGCACGTTTACGACGGCCACGTGAAGGGCACCTATGCCGAGCGCGGAGCCCAGGTGCGGGAACTGTCCGCGAAGGTGCGTAGGCTCGGAGATGTGCTGCGAACCGAAGGGATCGAGACCGATGTCGTCGCGGGCGGCAGCTACACCTTCGACATCTGGCCGGTGGACGTG
The DNA here is from genome assembly GCF_036924615.1 of Bradyrhizobium sp. AZCC 2289. Classification (NCBI taxonomy): domain Bacteria; kingdom Pseudomonadati; phylum Pseudomonadota; class Alphaproteobacteria; order Hyphomicrobiales; family Nitrobacteraceae; genus Bradyrhizobium; species Bradyrhizobium sp. AZCC 2289. The sequence goes on from NZ_JAZHRY010000001.1 coordinate 5,803,862, forward strand.
GCTGCCTGTGTGTCCCCCGGCAGCTGGACCTATTCCAGCGCGCAGCATGATGTCGAGCTGGCGCATCTCGGCTGGCGGCCCGCTGCCTTCGTACTGGCGAGTGTCGTCTCGGCCCGTTCCGGTACCCTTACGCTGGATGCCGGCTGTAAAGCCATCACCCCGGACAAGCCGCTGGCCGATCGCTTCCGCTGGAATGGCCGCATCCTGCTCATGAACGAGGAGCACACCGTTGTGGAGGGCAACAATCTGTCGGTGGGCGACCGGGTTCTCCTGATCCCGCAGCACGCCTGCACCACGGCCTATCTCTACGACAGCGCCCTGGTGAAGACGATTGACGGGCGCTGGGAACGCCGCCCCCAGATGGGAAGCGCCAGATAGGCAATTCCACCTCGACCTATGGAAAAGCCGACACGGCCTGAACGACGTGCCGCAATGGAGATGAGTGCAATGACGCCGGAAGAGAAACTCGCTTCTATGGGGCTCGTCCTGCCGCGGACGATCGTTCCCTCGGCCAACTACGTTCCGTTTCGCTGGGCCGGCAATCTTCTATTCCTGTCCGGACAAGGTCCCAAGAAGGCCGACGGCACGTTCCACATCGGCCGCGTCGGCCGAGACCTTACGGCCGAGCAGGCCCATGAGCACGCGAGACTGGCGGGGCTCAATCTGCTCGGCGCCGCCAAAATGGCGGTCGGGGAGCTCAGCCGCATTTCGGCGGTCGTGAAGCTGCTCGGCATGGTCAACGCAGAGCCTGATTTCGCGGCGCATCCGAAGGTCATCAACGGCTGCTCCGATTTGTTCGTGGATGCGCTCGGCGAGGCCGGCCGCCACGCCCGATCTGCCGTCGGCATGGGCTCCCTGCCGAACGGTATGTCGGTCGAAGTCGAAGCGATCCTGCTCGTCGATTGAAGACGCGCGCACGCAATTTTCTCAAGCACGAAAGATTCAGCATGGACCTCCCGGTGAAGGGAGCAGGCCATCGCCATTGTGATCGGGTCAACCGGCAACGGGAGGAACCCGACTTTAAATGGAAGGCGGCAGCCTTCGCGCGGTGGCACGAGCCGGATGACGTGAGAATGTCAAGTCCGGATCTGTGAGAGGCGGGGTGAAATTCCCCGGGCCTACTCGGCAATCGCGTCGGTTCAGTGATTTCCGCGCTGAGTCCGTTCTGCCCCCAACAACGGACATCGATCATCCCGTGCAAAAATCATAATTTATGCACAAATCTGTTGGCGGCTTTATTCTGTGCATAAATCACGTGCGAAATGGAGTTCGAGATGGCGGTTTACGGATACGCGCGGGTAAGCACAGATGGCCAGTCACTTGGGGCCCAGCTGGCAGAGCTCAAGCTGGCGAACTGCGAGAAAATTTTCCAGGAGAAGGTCAGCGGCGCTCGGTCTGATCGTAAGCAACTGGCCCGCCTGATGGCGATTCTGGCAAAGGGTGATGTGCTGGTCGTCACCCGGCTCGATCGTTTGGCGCGTTCGACGCGCGATCTACTCAACCTCTTGGGAACGATCGCCGAAAGAAGCGCTGGCTTCAAGTCACTTCGCGACACCTGAGCTGACACTACAACAGCCCACGGACGACTAATGCTGACGGTCTTGGGTGGTCTTGCCGAGTTCGAGCGGGAGCTAATCCGGACGCGAACCGGGGAGGGGCGCGAACGTGCGAAGGCGAGGGGGGTGGTTATGGGTCGCAAGCCTAAACTGACGGTGCACCAGCGGCGGGAGGCTATATCTCGCCGCGAGGCGGGGGAGGTGCTAACGGACATCGCGCGGTCATATAACGTCAGCCACAGCACCATTAGCCGCCTGAGTAATTGATCGAAGCAATCCGTTCCCGTCTGGGCGACCACAGCGAAGGGGAGAGCCAATTGATGAAATTCGACTAAAGTCACGCGCTCAGCGCTCCGATAGTGGTAGGGGTTAGAGGTTGGAGTGAAGTTGTCATTCACCGCGGCTGTTGCATCGAGGCGCAACTGTTTTGTATTTGCCGGCGGTTTCATTGTTAAAATAGCACAATTCTTCTTACCTTTCTCGGACAGCATTAAGCCCAGTTCTTGTCCCGCCGCTGAAATCCTTTCGTGACCAACATCGTTCAATTGAATGCTTTCCACGATACGCTCAACGCAATACGTATCGCTCGCGAGATAGATTGACTGCCCTACCTGCCGTCTTACGCTGGAGACAACTACGTGCTTGATGACTCAGCCAAGCGCGCCGCGATGGAAAATGAGCTCACATGGCTCGCGTTGGATGGAAAAGCTGATTTGGCGAGCAGGTATGGCGAACTTTATGTGGCAGTCCAATCGCTACCTTCAAAGATTGACGTGAATCTGGACAATATTTTGAAAGAGTATCTGAGCCGCTATATCCATGAAATTCAAAGTTTGATTGTTTCAAAAGGGGTGACCACGGGCTCTGATGCTAATGCACATCTTACGGCAACGCATCCGGGTTGGGACCGCTTGTTTATGCTTCAATCGCTGAGCGTGACGAGCGCCTACAAGTTTGACGGAAGCATCCGCGTCGTTCAAATCGCTGGAGAACGAGAGCGCGTAGTCGATTTCTCCAACACGACAAATGCGGGCATGCGCGAATTTGCGTTCCGATCTAGCGAGAACGCGCCAGTATAACGCCCCTTGGACCTGACAGAATTGGTCCAAACATGTAGCGACAACGCAAAGCAAGGGTTCTCTGACTGGACGTTGTCGTAACAGACAAACGTGCTGGTCTTCCCTGTTTTGGGACAGTTTTCTGGGAAAAGCTGCATGCTGAAAAGGGCTGCGGCGTTCATGTACGGGGTGTATTCGTAGGGCATCCGCTTGCGCACCGGATGCACTATAATGCAGTCGACCAAGTTACGGAAAGCGACACGAGTCTCGATCGCCTTCGGATTTGTCTTGAGCGCGGTGACCAGTCTCTTTGCCTCCAAACGGTACCGGTCACCAAACCTCGGATGATCGAACGGGATCACGTTTTCGCCACCGTTCCCGAACAACCGCAGGCGCTCCTCGACAGTTTCCCGCTCCGCGTCACATTCATCTATCCGCTTGACCAACTCATCCGGCTTGCGACGGCTGTTCGCGATTGCATATGACAAGCGTTCGATCTCTGTATTCAGCATATGGCGCCGACGCTCCAGGTTAGAGCGTTCGCTGTTCTTTCGCTGATCGCTCTTCCGCTCCTCCTTCCAGGCACGCATCGCCTCTTCAATGGCTTTCGGAGAAAGCAATCTTGCTTCCATTTTCTCCGCAACATCCTTCAGTAGAACGTCCATGTCAAAGCTGCGGGTATGCTCGCAGGTGCTTCGCTGATGCGCGTTGGCGCATGCGGCGCGTGGTCCGCCATTCCGGGAGGATTGAGCGATTCGCATATGGCCATTGCAAACGCCGCACCGAAGGACTCCTGCAAGCGGATGCTCGTTGTTGCGCGGGACCACGGGTCGGCGCCGCGGCTTGCCGGTCGGCCCGAACATGTGAATAGCGCGCTCACTGCGAACCTTCTGCGCTCTATCCCAGAGCGCTTGGGGAACGATCCGCAGCTCGGCGTTTTTGACGATGATGTGGCGTTCTTCCGGATTGCGGCGCTTCTGCTTCTTCTGCGTTTCCGGATTGAGAATTGTTGAGCGAACATTCCAATGTATTTCGCCGATATACAGTTCGTTGCCGATAATGCCGCGACCATGGCGACCGCCAGTGATGCACTGATGATTCCAGGCGGTACGACCAGCCTTGTTCTTATGACGGGTGGCCCCAGGCGAGGGCACGCCTTCGCGGGTGAGATCGGCGGCGATATCTCGCGTTGAACGGCCCGATGTGTACTCGGTGAAGATACGGCGCACGATCCTTGCTTCGCTCTCATCGATCATCCGCGCGCCAGGCGCGCCCGGCTTCGGCCGATAACCATAGGCGTATGAGCCGGGAATTCTTCCGTTGGTGACAGCGTTATCGTGCCCGCGCCGAACCTTGTCGGCGAGCTGTGGCTTGTAAATCGTATTGTAGAGACTTGCGATGCTGATGTCAGTCGCCGTCGCATAAACGCCTTTCTGATCCATCAGCTCAACGCGGTTGAACTCAAACACCTGCTTGAGCCGCTGGATAGTGGCGGGGTCGCGCGACAAGCGGTCGAAATGCTCGACGATGATCACGTCGAAGTCTTGCTTTCGCACCCCTTCGAGCAAACGCTGATAGCCATCTCGCGTGTCTTCGGTAAGGCCAGACTTTGCAGCGTCGACAAATTCACCAACGACATCGAGGCTATTGCGTGCGGCGACCTTCCGGCAGAGTAATGGCTGACCGTCAATCGAGGTCACTTTTTGCATGTCGCTCGAGTAGCGGGCGTATATCGCGGCCCTATTTTTTGGTGATGGTGTCGCCATCCCATTCCCCTATCGACTGCCCCGAAACGCCTTGTTCATCCCGCGCAAGCTGCCGTCCAATGGCACGCGCCAGCTCAAGCCAAATTTCCTCATTGTTGGGATTGTCCCAGCTTTGAAGGTGAGAAGGATCAAGCGGTCAGATGATCGCCTTTTGGCCCCGAGGCGATCGGATTCGGGTACGCATTACAGCAAAGCCTTCACAAGCTACCTTAAATTTTCAGCGTGCGCTATGGATAGCCGACAGGGATCACGTGCGGCGTTCGCATCCTCCGCTCGGAGACTCGATCGAAGCCCCTGCATTCGGCTTTCGCCCGATGCGGATCGCCGTCCAGCAGCCTCAGTCGGCAAGCGCCATGACCTGGTAAGAGTCACGACAGGGTAACGGATGACTTTTACTCCTGCAGCGCTCATGGAAGTCTCAATCGGCAATGGCGAGTCTATTCATGTTGACTGTTGCTGTCGTGAATGAAAATAAGATTCTTCGAATGTCGGGCGCTAGCGTGTTGCTGCAAAGATAATCGTAGGCCGGAGGGAATTGGCTAAGCAAAGCGGAGTAGAATACTTGTGTCTGAGGGTGCGAGATATCCGATTGATCCCGTTCATAGCTTGACGACGCCGTCTTCGCGTCATCACACGACGAACGTTATTGAACCGGAGGCAAGACACGTCGGACTCGCACCGACCCACTGGCGTGCGACTCCGCGACCGGATGGATCTAACTGCTTGCGCGCGCCTGCGACACGAATCCTCTGCCAACTCCTGGCAACCATCGGAGCCGTCACCTGCGCCCTGCGGGAGACGACGCCAAAGCGGCTGACCGCTACTGGACTTGCTCTACCTTCCAGATATCGAAATCGGGGGCGATTTTCAGCAAAAACGCTGGTGCATCGTCATGCGCCTATGTCTTCACATCTACCGCTCCCCGCAAGGTGGCCTCCACCGGAGCGATACTTCAATTCCGTCGACACGATGGCAGCGCCGAGAGCCGCTGTAGATTCCCAACAACGTACCAGCACTGCGGGCGAGCACCCCTTCGGTGCTCTGCCGCCCGATACGCACAGTGCGAACGAGACGGAGCTGCCGTGCCCAGGATTTTGACGATTGCTCGGAGAAGCGCGTCCGTGCAAGAGAACTAGTTCTCGAAAACCGCAACAAGGGGAATCGCACTGTGACAGCCTCTCTTGACGGCGAAATTCGCGATGGACGCCATCAGATGCAGGTCCGCGTCTATTTCGAAGATACGGATTCCGGCCAAATTGTGTATCACGCGAATTTTTTGCGCTTTATGGAACGCGGCAGGACGAATTACTTGCGCCTGCTCGGGACCAGTCAGCACGCGCTGCTCCAAGAAGCGCAGAACGATGCGCCCGGCTTTACCTTTGTCGTCCGGTCGATGACAATCGATTTTCTAAAGCCGGCGGTCTTGGACGACGTGCTTGACGTCGTTACTCTAACGCAAGAGGTGAGAGGCGCGTCAATTACCTTACTGCAGGAATGCAGGCGCGCAGAGGATCTCTTGGTCACGGCGCGTGTACGTGTGGCGTTTATCTCAGGCGGAAAAGCGCAACGTATACCGAAGGCGCTGCGGCTTGCTATGGAAGGGCATAAATGAATCTGCTCCCCATTCAAGCCCTGGCCGTCCGGCGACCAACGAAGAGGTGCGTCGCGCCGCGGATCGGAGGCGCATATCCATCTGTCGATCGCCGCGTTGAGGCGGGCATTGTTGGATAGTCGCGATGCCGTCAATCCCGACGTGGCAGCACATCTAGAGAGCGTGCGCGCCGATGTGCCTGGATCCAAAAACATTAGGGAGGTATTCACAAAGGAGATCATGGCCGACTTCAATCATACTAAGGTCGTCTGCTTGGCTCGTGAGCTTCATGACAGGGTGGTTATCCAGAACAGCTTTGACTCGATACAGCGCGCCATCAATGAACTGCACATTCTCAAGCCCGGGGAAGGGTTGGTCGAGATCGAACTTGCCGCCGACAAGAACAGCCTTACGATTCGCGACAACGGTGCTGGGCTATCCTCAAAGAGCGCGGCTGAGGTGCTAACGAGAGTTGGGGCCTCGGGAAAAAGCTACAGAAAAAATGCCGGCTTCCGAGGAATTGGACGATTGGCAGGCATTGTCTTCAGTGACACCGTGACCTTCACAACGAAAACACGCGGTGAAAACGAAGAAACGACCGTGGTCTTTAATGCGAAAGCCATGCGCGCCGCAATGGCTCCTGGTAAAGGGAGCTCAAAGTCGGCGCAGATCCTGCTAAAAGAAAGCGTTCATGCCTATAAGTCGCCCTCCAACGAGATTAAGCGTCATTATTTTCAAGTGAAGCTCGATGGATTTACGGACGCTCCGGACGAATGCATCTCGAGTTCGGAGATGTCCGACTTCATTAGTCAGGTCGCGCCCGTTCCATTCTCCTCTGAATTTCCATTCGTTCAGAAGATAAAGGATGCAGCGGAAAAGCATCAAATTCCTGTCGAAGAAGTTGCGATCACGATCAAGGATGGAGAAGGTAAACCAGAACGCGTCTACAAACGGTACGTAAGCGAGTACGATTTCGAATCTGGTAAAGTGAATCTGGCCGACTGCCACATCGAAGCGTCGACAAGTGGACAATGGTGGGCGTGGATAGGTAAGAAATCGGAATCGGGCGCTTATACAGATCCACGCGTCAGCGGACTTCGTGTGCGAGTGAGAAATATCCAAATAGATGGGACTGAGATCGTTCGTGAAATTTTCCGAGAGCACGCAAAGTCCTACGTGCGCTTTCAAGACTATTACTTAGGCGAAATTTATATGAACGCAGGCGCGCTCGTCCCAAACGCAAGACGCGATGGTTTCGAGGAGGACGCAGCCTGGAAAAAGGTGCGTGGCGAATTAGCCGCGGTCGTTACTTCCCTCGGTAAAGAAGCATACTCGGTATCGACAACCGGCCAGAATTCGGTCGAAGCGCAACGCGAAAACCTAGAAAAGGCGAAAAAGAATATCCGTCGTTTGAAGAAGAGCGATTTTCAAGATGCAGATGCCGCGATCAAATTATCAACCGATATAACTAAGTATCAAAAGCAGATCGCCAAGGGCTCACAGGGCGCAGATTTGCCGACGCTTGCGGAATTTCAGGCGATAGGCGCCGAGCTGGTTGATATCAAGCGCGAAGCGCTGGCTCGCGTCGGAACCGCGGTAATGGATCTGGACCGGGAACGCGTTCAACAAGAAGCCCGTGACGAGATTTTGCGTGAAATCATGGTTTTGCTAGAGGAGCAGCTTTCACCGGGTTGTTATTCGGAAGTGCGCGAAATACTTGTTGCAACGTTTGATATCGACGCAGATCGCGCCTGAATTCCAAGCCATCGAGGCCAGGCTTTAACATGAGTGAGCTTGCATTTCCTCCGCCAACGCAGCGGAAAGCGCGTGATCGCGTTCTGCGGAGAAACTGATTCGACACGTCATCGCCGTCCAGATACCTTCGAGATCGAGTGGCCGCCTAAGAGTGGCCGTCTCCAACCCTTTCCGGAAGTTGATCGCGCTGAGTGGTTCGACCTGGAAACCGCCCGATCGAAGACCCTATCGGGACAGATCCAGCTCATCGATCTACTTGAGAAGGAAGTGACGTGACGCGATTACATCGGCAACGCCAGCTGCGGTTCCGCGTCGTCTGCATGCTGCAGCGCCGACAGCGAGACGCCCAGAAGCCGGACCGGTTTGGGGACCGGCATCTCATTCTGCAGTAAAGCGACCGATAGGCGTTCTAGGTCGCTGCGGCTCGAAACCGCGACGGGCACAGATCTACTGCGCGTGATGATCTCGAAGTCGTTGAACTTCATTTTAAGCGTAACCGTGCGTCCCCGGTTGCCGGCACCTTCGCAGTATCGCCAGACCTTGTCGATGAGCGGCTCGAGTTCGACGACCATGGCGTCGAAGTCGGTGAGGTCGATGGAGAACGTGTTTTCGGCGCCGACGGATTTTCGGATCCGGTCGGCGCGGACCTCACGATTGTCGACGCCCCGCGAGATCCAGTAGTAATAGCTTCCAGCCTTGCCGAAATTGGTCTGCATAAATTCGAGCGACTGGTTACGCATGTCGAGGCCGGTGTGGAGACCGAGGGAGTTCATCTTGGCGCTGGTCGCCGGCCCGATTCCATGAAACTTGCCGACCGGAAGGCTTTCTACGAACGCCGGGCCCATCTCCGGCGTGATGACATATTGGCCGTTCGGCTTCCGGTGGTCGGAGGCGAGCTTTGCCAGAAACTTGTTGTAGGAGATGCCGGCGGAGGCGTTGAGCCCGGTCTCCTGCTTGATCTTGGCACGGATCGCCAACGCAACGTCCCGCGCCAGCGGAATGCTCTGCAGATTTTCGGTCACGTCGAGGTAGGCCTCGTCCAGTGACAGCGGCTCGATGATCGGCGTGTGCTCGGCGAAGATCTCGCGGATTTGCTGGGAGATCGTCTTGTACACTTCGAAACGCGGCTTCACGAAGATCAGGTCTGGGCATTGCCGCTTCGCGGTCACTGATGGCATGGCCGACCTGACGCCGAACTTGCGCGCTTCGTAGCTGGCCGCCGCCACGACGCCGCGCTCCCGGGATCCGCCGACGGCGACCGGCTTACCGCGGAGATCCGGATTGTCCCGCTGCTCGACGGATGCATAGAAGGCGTCCATGTCGATGTGGATGATCTTGCGTTGGCGGCCCGGGGAAGCTGCCTGGTCGTCATCGTCCTCGATGGTCACGTCGCTAGCCCGGCCGTATCTTCCTTGACGCCGCGGGCGACGATCCGGAGCGATCCGTCGGGAAGCGGCCGCTGCAGCTTCAAGGCCTCATTGGGAGGAGCGCTCATCCAAGTCTCGACTTCGTCCGGGGTCGTCAGGATCACCGGCATCGCCGTTGGATGGATGACGTGGACCTCGGCGTTCGCCTCCGTCGTGAGGAACGCGAAGATGTCGTTGGTAGTCTCGCCCTCCTTGACCTTCCTCACCGACGTCCAATTGGTCCTGATGCCGGCGAAGCAGGCGAGGGGGCGGCTCTCGTCGAGCGCAAACCAGATGTCGCCGCCCTCGGCCTTGTTGAACTCGCTGAAGGAGTTGAACGGCACCACGCAGCGGTTTTCGGGTCCCAGCCATCTCGTCCAGTGTTTGCTCTTGACGTTGCGGATGTTTGTCGTGCCGCCGTCGGGCTCCATTCGGAGCAATTCCTTGAAGTCGACCGACTTGCCCTTGGCCTGCAGCTTTTCAGCCCGTTTCTTGGTGGCGTCCATCTGCGCCTTTGACGACGATGGCATCCCCCACCGCGCCGTGGCGAGCTCGCGGCCCTCGGTCCCGTTGCGCACAATTGGTGCTTTGTAGTCCGGAAACACCCCCGGCATCGGTGCCAGATTGCCAACGTATCGGTTCACGACACGAAACAGCGCGATGATGGCGGCCTGGTTGGTCGTGATCGAATAGAGATTGCACATCGGTCAGGCTTCGGTTCGAGGGTGGCGCGGCTGCCAGGCCAATTGTAGCAGAGTCGCGGATGGACGCCGGCCTGCCTTGGCGCATTTGCGGCAGCGCAGTCGGCTGGCGAGATCGTGCACGAAGGTGGTCGGCGGGTGCTTCATCGCCGCAAGGTCGACGTCGCTCGGCGTCTTGCAGCGCGCGCACCGGATCTCCAGCCAAGGGAAGCCTCCATTCACGGCCTGGTCGATGGTTGGGGACGGATCGATCGGCTCACCGTCTGACCACATGCGTTCGTTCCAGCTTTCGCAAAGCAGCTTATCTGCTTGCTGGATGAGGGCCTCCCCCTTGGCCCGCGTCTCCGCCGATTGGGTAGCCAGGATGTTGGCCATCGCGGCGCCTTGCCGAGCTCTTTCGCCAGAGCCTTGCGGTCGCCGCCCGACAGCGGCGTAGGGTGATACTTCGGGGCCATCCGGGCACGAAGTGAACGTGCGTTCCCCCTGCGAGCGACGAGTCATTGAAAGCGTTTTCGGCTGGAAGAGCCGGCCAACAGGGGAGAATTGGCATGTTTGCGGATGGTGACGACGCCGGTCATTGCGCCAGCGAATTGACCGCGCAGAAATTCTCATGTGAGGAGGTCGAAGCGAGAGCATTCACACCGCGTGTCGTGCTGGTCGATGAAGAAAACCGCATCCTACCCAGTTGAAAGCGACGAGGCCTCTGCTGAGAACTTTTGCATTTTGCGGTCATCAAAGACTTTTGCGCGACTGATGGCTTGCCTGAAAGTGAACAATGAATCCGACCCATGCGGATATGGTTGCCGGTTGCCGCTATGTCAGAGCCTTGGATGCCCTGAAAGACGACGAGCGGCTGCGGGGCCTCCAGCCGCGGGCAGGTATCGATTTTGTCTCGAATGATTATCTCGCGCTGGCAAGCGCGCCGCGTATGAAACAGGCTGTCGCGGCGGCGCTAGAGGCCGGCACACCGATCGGAGCGGGCGGATCGCGGCTCCTGCGCGGAAACTGCGAGGAGCACGAACACCTCGAAGGAGAAGCCGCGAGGTTCTTCGGAGCAGAGACGGCGCTTTTTTTCGGCAGTGGATATGTCGCAAATTTTGCCGTCCTGACAACGCTGCCGCAACGCGGCGATCTACTCGTTCTCGATTCTCTCGTGCACGCAAGCATTCGTGAAGGCGCACAGGCCGGCCGAGCTGAATTTCGCGAAAGCGCACATAACGACTCCCAGTCGGTCGAAAACACGATTCGCGACTGGCGAGAGGAAGGCGGAAAGGGCCGTGTCTGGATCGTGGTCGAAAGTCTTTACAGCATGGATGGCGATTTCGCGCAGCTCGAAGAGCTCGTTGCGATCGCGGATCGGCATGATGCATTCCTGATGGTGGATGAGGCTCATGCCACAGGCGTCTACGGGGAGCAGGGACGAGGACTCACCGCTCCCTTCGAGGGGCGCGAAAATCTGGTGGTCGTTCATACTTGCGGCAAAGCGCTGGGTGCCGCCGGCGCGCTCGTCGCCACGACACGCGTGCTGCGCGACTTCATGGTCAATCGCTGCCGTCCGTTTATTTTCGCCACCGCGCCGTCACCTTTGACAGCCGTCGCAGTGCGGGAGGCGCTATTGATCCTGCAGGAGGAACCTGACCGGCAGCAACGTCTGACCAACTTGGTCGCGTTCACACATCGGGAGATCGTCGTGCGCGGCCGCTCGAGTTCTTCGAATTCACAGATCGTTCCTTATATTGTCGGCGATAATGCGCGTGCAATGCGGCTCGCGTCGGCCCTGCAGGCTCGCGGCTTTGACATCCGTGGGATACGGCCGCCAACCGTGCCGGCGGGAACGGCACGGTTGCGAATTTCCCTGACGCTTAACGTCAGGGAAGATGATGTATGCGAGATGCTTGATGCGTTAGTCGAAGAGACGTGGGGCGATTCGCGATGAGGCAGCGGATCGTGGTGACAGGCACAGATACCGGGATCGGAAAGACGGTTTTTTCCGCGGGGCTCGCCGATCTCCTCGGCGCGAACTATTGGAAACCGATTCAGGCTGGCCTCGAAGGAGAGACCGATACACAAGTCGTCGCGCGGCTAGGAAGTCTCTTACCTGATCGCATCGTACCGGAGCATTACCGCCTTCGAACGCCCGCTTCGCCCTATCATTCCGCCGAAATTGACGGAGTTCGTATCGACGCGGATTCACTCGACGTGCCGGACACCGGGGAGCGCCCGCTCGTCATCGAGGGGGCCGGGGGGCTGATGGTGCCGCTGAATTACGGCACGCTTTACATCGACATCTTCGAGCGATGGCGGCTTCCCGTCGTGCTTTGCGGGAGCACGGCACTGGGTACCATCAATCACTCGCTGCTGTCGATAGAGGCTCTGCGAAAGCGTCAGATTCGCATTGTTGGGATCGCATTCATTGGCGAAAAAAATGCTGAGAATGAGAGCGCAATTTGCGAGATCGGGCGGGTGCGTTGGTTAGGGCGATTGCCCTGGCTTTCTCCCCTCACGGCAGACGCGCTGCAGACCGCGTTCAAAGCCTCATTTCGACCTGATGATTTCGAGCCATGATGCAAAAGAAGAGGTCGCCGATCTGGCATCCGTTCACGCAGCACGCGCTTCAAGACGAGATGACAAAGGTTGTGCGTAGTGATGGCGCTTATCTCCCGCAATCTCGGCCGCGATATCCAACTGGCGTCGGGCATCTCTCCGGACGATCGCATCATCGTCGCGCCGCCCGACGGCATCGCCGATGGCAATCAGGTTCGCATTGCTAGCGGCGTCAAGGCGGGCGACGCCGCTAAAGCGAGCGCCAATGTGCGGAAACTCCGGTTCGACTTGCAGCGAGGCAACACGGTCGGCGCGAGGGAACAAGAGAAAACCAGATCCTGCGCCGGGGGCGATCGAGGCAACCAGTCAAGCACAGGGTTGGTGACGTCCCTTCATTGTAGAAATCTCGAAGATCCGCACTAGTCGATTCCCATGATGAAGCCCCTTCATAATGGTTCTGACATTTAAGCATTATCATATTGATGCCACGCGCTCTAATCATTGGCCGCAAGAGAGATAGGAGCGCTCCTCTCGTCCCATTCGTTGATATTGACGTATGGCCCATGGAGGAAGGCGACACACCAAAAAATGGGATGGAAACGATGAGACTCACAACCGAGCAATTCTTGCGCCTGACCTCGGTGGCGCCAACGATGGCGACGTTTCTGGCCTCATACCGGTCCACTGAGCTCACCGTTCGCGCCGCCGCCAGCTTGCCAACGGGTAGCGACCTTTTGCGACCGCTGGGTTGCAATTGATCGGGCCTGATTGGCCGACATACGCAATTAGCTAAGGCGCCCGCCAGGATCAAAAAATGACCCATCGATAAGCGCCACCGGCTTTATTCCCGGCACGCGGTTGCCAAACTCGCGACTTGCTACAGGTGTCTTCAGTCGGGAGCTTTCGGCTCTGCAGAACTCGGGCGCCGCGGCAAAGACAATATTGACAATTGCAGATGCAATTTTCCCGAAGAGCAGAAGCCCATGTGCGACTCCTTGCGCTCTCTTGCGCACGCCCCGGACTGTCAGGCTTACCTTGATGATTTAAGCATCGAGTTGTCCGTTGCCGTGACCGCGGAAATAGTTGGGCTGTCTGACAGCCGTAGGCGAGGCCTGGCAAAACGGTTGAATAGTTTCTTGGCCGACAAGGAGCAGTGGAACGTCGGCAAAGTGGCGACCTTCGTAAGGCTTGTCTTTGGCTCTTATCGTATACTGCGATTCTTTCTATGCGACGTGATGCCAGCGATAAGATCGCGCCGGGTCGCGAGGCGCGAAGACATCATTTCGCATTTGATCGCCCAAGGCTGCAGCAACCGCGAGATCCTAACCGAGTGCATCACCTACGGGGCGGCAGGCGTCGCAACCACCCGCGAACTGATTGGTGTGGCTGCTTGGCATCTCTTTGACCGCATGGATCTGCGGATGCGGTTTCTGAGCGGTGACGAGATCGACCGGATAACAATCCTGGAGGAGATACTCAGACTTGAACCTGTCGTTGGCCTGCTCTATCGCCGCGCCGAACAAAACCTGATTCTTGATAACGACGGACGACCGGAACATATATCGGCCGGGACGCTGCTAGCGATTGATATTCGCGCTGTCAACGCCGACCGGGCGGCAGCGGGACTCTGTCCTCACAGGCTCGATCCGAACCGACGGATTTTGGGTCGCAGGTTTCCGCGAAGTTTGATGAGTTTTGGTGATGGTCCGCATCGCTGTCCCGGTGCAGCAGTCGCATTGCTTGAGAGCGTAATTTTCCTTAACCACCTTTTTCGGGTTCCCGGGATTCACCTCGCGCAAACGCCTACGATAACGTCGAATCCGCTGGTCGGAAGCTACGAACTTCGGGGTGCTATTGTCGAATGCAACCAACGCCTTCAATAGCCGGAGAAACGAACGAACAAGCGTCGTCTCATTCACGCAAGACTAGAGCGCATAGCATCACCGGCCTCGCTGACATCCGGCATTTCAGTAGCCGAGTCTTCTTGATGAAACGCCTTCATAAGGCTGCTGACATAAAAGCATTATCATAGTCATGCCGGCCGCTTTAATGGTTCGTCCACTATCAACCATCGGACGGTCCTTCCCTCTGTTTCGTTCCATGGAGAGGTTTGACCTTAGAGGAAGCAACATGAACAAGCCGGCAGACTTCATAGCCTTCAACAGCAACTTATTTGAGCGGATGAGAGACATGCACCGGTCGTGGCTTGAAACGCTGCGGAAGATACGTCAGATCGAAGCAGAATTTGGAACCAGGCTTCTGACCGCGAAGAGTCCGTCCGAAGCGACAGCCATCTGCAGCGAGTGGATGACAAAACGTCTGGAAACCGTTGCGTGCGAGCAGCAAGCATTCGCAGTCGCCTGGCTCGGCTTGATCTCGGATGCGACCAAGGCGACCCCTGCAATGACCGCTGGTGCCCCTGGACAAGATCAGACAATTGCATGTTGATCAACCGTTGCGGGGAAACTCCTTGGGCGACGGAACCAAAGCCGAGGCCGCAATGGCATCGATCACCCCGCCCGCTCGGCAAACACGTAGTCTCCGGGGCGTACGATCCCGGGAAACACGACCGATCGTTTGACGCAATCAGCGATCAACTTTCGGACAAGCGGTTATCGTCACCGCCGTTAACGACCTGATCACCTGGCCGCGCACCGGGTCGATGATGTGGCTGCAGTTTGGCTTGGCCTGCTGCGCAATCGAACTGATTCAAGTGTCCATCCCGCGCTCGCGACTGAGGGGTGAGCATCGCATTCACTGTAACCCAGTCCTGAATGCTCGTGCTGAAGAATAGGAGCACGTAAAATCACTACTGATGACCCGGAAATGTTCCGCCGATCCGATCAGGCCGTTCCTTCGGATGGAGATCTCTCTCATGAACGATATCGATGATGATCGTGACTAATTGGCATTCGCACAACTCGATCTCGCGCGTTATCACAGCATGCCTGCTCTGGAGTGGCCGATGTGCGGTGGTAGTTCGAGACGGTCCTACAAGATCAACACCTGCTTCGACGCGTTGGTGCACTGTTCGGAGTGCCACGCAGCGCGCGCGATGGAGATCAAAGCGATCCAACCGGGGCACGTCGCGGGCGACACTTTTAAACCGATGCCTCCAGCCATGATTCGGCTGCGGCCCGTGGATGCCCAGACCATGGACCCACTCGGCTAGTCTTTCCGCAACATTAACGCGTCCAATTGCTCTGATTACTCTTCACATGCTGCATTATGAACTGCATCAAGGTTCTCGTTGCGGGCGTCGTAAATCTGTTGGGAATAGTCAAAAGATAAGCAACGTTGCCCACTCCTTGCGGGTCGTACTCAGGCAGGACTTCGATGAGGCGTCCGTCACGAAGCAATCGCCATACTGCATATCGCGGCAATAGTGCGATCCCCAAACCGTCAACCACAGTGCTGACCAAAAATGTAAAATCGCCGGATTGCAGGCGAGGTGTAACGCGCACCGCGGTTACGATTTTATTGCGTATGAGCTTAAGGTCGAAACTGCGGCCCAGCGCCGCAGGACTGATCAGAGCGGAAGACTGCAAGTCCTTCCAATCTTCGACGGGACGGTCTTTTAAATAGGACGGCGTTGTACAAAGGCACCATTGGATATCACAGAGTCTGTGCGCGACGTAGTCATCGGGTGGCGTGGACGTGATCTTTAGCGCGACATCAACCTCTGCAGAAATAAGATCGGAGATATGGTCGTTCAACATTACGCGAAGGGATACTTCAGGATAGGCTCGTGCAAAGTCCAAGAGAACGGGCGCCAAATAAATATTTCCTAGCCCAGTCGGCAATCGAAGCCTTACGTCGCCTGCGATCCTGTTACCGAGATTGTCGATCGAAGCGCGTGCGCTGTCGAGTTGCTCCAGCATGCGCATACAATGTTGATAAAGTGTCCTTCCGGCTTCGGTCAGTTCCATCCGCCGCGTCGTGCGGCGAAGCAGTTGGGCCTTCATTGCGGTTTCAAGCACCTTAAGTCGATGGGAGATGTTCGATCTAGTCGTGAGGGACCGCTCCGCGGCTACGCTCAGATTTGGGGCTTCGACGATTGTAACGAAGAGTCGGAGCAAATTGAGATCGAATTTATTGTCAATCATGATTCACCAATAGAGGTATATGCAGATAGATTGTCAAGGCACCAATGCTTTCCTAGCTTCCTAAGAGAAGTGAAAACGCGGGTGAAAACGCGGGAGGTGTCAAATGGGAGCCAAATTCAGCCTGCCCTTTTCCGGGCTGCGCGTACTGGATGTGAGCCAGGGTATAGCCGGCCCCTATTGCGCCGAGATGCTTTGGCAGCAGGGCGCCGAAGTCATTAAGATCGATCCGCCCGAGGGCGATTGGGGGCGGAACATCGGTGTCGTTCGAGGCAGGCAGAGCGCAACGTCAGTAAGCTACAATGCGGGGAAGAAAGGAATTTGTCTCGACGCCCGCAAGGAAGCGGGACGACGTATCCTCCGCAAACTCGCAATCCAGACTGATGTTTTGATCCAGAATTTCCGCCCGGGCGTAGCGGAGCGATTGGGCATCGGCTTCGAGACTTTGGCTGCCCAGCGCCCGGGATTGGTTTACGTCTCGATCAGCGGATATGGTCAGGATGGTCCTTACGCCGATGCTCCCGCTTCGGACTCGGTGATCCAGGCCGATAGCGGCCTCATGTTTTCGAACCAGGATACAGATCGCAATCCTCGGCGCGTCGGGCTGTTGCTGGCGGACATATCGACAGGTTTGTATGCGGCGCAATTGACCGCAGCCGCTCTCTACGCTCGCCTCAAAAACGGGGTTGGATCCCACGTCAAGATCAGCTTGTTCGAGGCTTGCGCGGCATTGCAATCCAATGACATCGCGACTCATTCAATTGCGGGCGAGCGTCCGACGGGGGCGGTCAGCGCGCCCAATGGCGTCTTTGCAACCGTCGACGGCGCGCTGTCCGTGCTCGCTCTGAACAATGACCAGTTCGCGAGGCTCTGTCGCGCCCTGAGTTTACCGCAATGGCTTGAAGATGCGCGTTTCAAGACCAATGCCGACAGGTTGAAGAATCGCGACGTGCTTCATGCTGAACTAACCGGTCTTATGGCGAAAGCGACGACCGCCCTTTGGGCCGAACGTCTCAAAGCTGAGGATGTGCTTCACGCGGAGGTGCGCGACTACGCGTCGCTGATCACCCATCCGCAGGCCAAGCATCTAGGGCTCTTCAAAACCCTACATCAGCCGGGAGTCGGCGAAGTCCAGTTCGTCGGGATGCCGGGCGTCGCTAACCCGCGCGCAGCGATTGCAGCGCCGGATATCGGCCAGCATTCTGTCGAGATTTTGCAAGCCGCCGGTGTGCCGAAAAGCGAAGTTGACTCGCTTCTCGAGGCTGGAGTCGTTCGCCAGGCCGAGATCGTGTTGGAGAAAGTCTGATCATGCGCGCCCTTAGATGCAAAGCCTACGGCTCGGTTGAAGACGTCAGGGTCGAAGACTGCGTGGAGCCGGTCGCCCCGAATGCCACCGAGGTCACGATCCAAATCGATTACGCCAGCGTCAGCCACGCGACCGGCTTGATGATCAAGGGGCACTATCAAACCAAGCCGGCGCTTCCGTTCACGCCCGGTACGGAAGCGGTCGGCACCGTGACAGCCTGTGGATCCCGGGTGACCCGGTTGAAGGTCGGAGATGCCGTCGTCGCCGTCGCGGATTGGGGTTGCTTTGGCGAGCTCCTTACCCTGGATGAATGCACCGTCTATCCGCTGCCCAAGGGCCTTTTGTCGTTAGAAGCCCTGCCGGTGCCGATCTCCTACGGTACGGCCTATTGCGGCCTGCAATGGCGTTGCGGTCTTAAGCCCGGTGAAGACATCCTGGTACTCGGGGCCGGCGCCGGTGTCGGATTAGCTGCGGTCGAACTCGCATCCCTGATGGGAGCCAATGTGATCGCTTGTGCCAGCACCGCAACCAAGCGGGACGAAGCGATCGCGCGCGGTGCCCGACATGCTGTTGCGCCTGACGCCGAGTTGGCGGCTCAGGTTAAGAAACTCACCGGGGGGCGCGGCGTCGATATCGTCGTCGATCCCGTGGGCGGCGATCTTTCGGAAATGGCCATTCGCGCAACTGCCGCCAATGGCCGCTTGCTCAGTGTGGGAGTTGCCAGCGGCAAAATGCCACCGATCGCGCCGAATATCCTTCTCGTCAAGAATCTCACATGGCACGGTTTCTTTTTTGGCCGCTACATCGGCTGGACACCGCGCGATGAACGCCGTCAGCACGCCGCCGAGTTGCAGCAGGTGATGCGGACCTTGCTGACCTGGGCCAACGAAAAGCGCATCCGGCCAACCGTATCGGCCGTTTTCCCACTTGGCGAACTCAAACAGGCGCTTAGGACGCTTGAAACGCGGCAAGTGGTCGGCAAGGTCGCGCTTTCGATGTCTGACAAGGTTGCCCCATGAAATCGCATGCATCCGCCGGGTCTTCAGCACCGGGACCGAAATCATGACCGTGCGAACGAGCCCGTTGTTCGGTGTGCGCGTAGTGGATCTCAGTCGGGTATTGGCCGGACCATGGTGCACGCAAATTCTGGCCGATCTCGGCGCCGACGTCATCAAGGTCGAACGTCCCCGTGTCGGCGACGATACCCGCGGCTGGGGGCCGCCGTATCTGAAGAGCGTTGACAACAGCGATACCAGCGAAGCCGCATACTATTTAAGTTGCAATCGAAACAAGCGGTCCATCGAGATTGACCTTTCGACGCAGGAAGGCGCGGATGTCGTCCGCAAGCTCGTCTTGATCAGCGACGTGCTCGTCGAGAACTACAAGGTAGGAGGGCTGAAGAAATATGGCCTCGACTACGAGTCTCTGAAGAAGATCAACCCCAGGCTGATCTATTGCTCTGTCACGGGTTTTGGTCAGTTTGGTCCTTATAGCCAAAGACCCGGCTACGACTTTGCTATCCAGGGCATGGGCGGCCTGATGAGCATTACGGGCGAACGCGATGATCTGCCGGGCGGGGGGCCACAAAAGGCCGGCATCGCGGTGACCGATATCGTCGCGGGTATGTATGCGTCCGTGGCCGTGTTGGGCGCTCTCGTCGAACGCCACCGCAGTGGTCTCGGTCAGCACCTTGATATCGCACTCTTGGACTCGCATGTTGCAATGCTATCCAACCAGAATTCGAACTTTTTTACTTCCGGAAAAGCGCCGCGCCGCGCTGGCAACGCTCATCAGAACGTTGTGCCATACCAAACATTTGCCGCTTCGGATGGACATTTGATTGTGGCCGTGGGCAACGATAGCCAATTTCGGGCTTACGCGACCGTTCTCGGAGTGCCCGAACTCGGTGCTGACCCTCGCTATGCCACAAATAGTGCACGGATCGGCAACCGCGTCGAACTCATCGAGCGCTTGACCTTGATTATGAAGACCAGATCACGCGATGAATGGCTGAGGGATCTTGAGGCGGCCGGTGTACCTTGTGGTCCGATCAACGACATCTCGCAAGTTTTTGAAGATCCACAAGTCAAGGTACGGGGGCTACGCCGCGACATCGCCCATCCGCTGGGCGTGATGGCGCCGACCACCGCCAGCCCTCTACGGCTTTCAGAAACCCCTGTTCGTTACAGGATGGCTCCTCCTTTACTCGGGGAGCATACGTATGAAGTGCTCCGCGATCTGCTCCAAATGGATGACGTTGAAATCGAGCGAGTGAGAGCATCCGCCGACGCGCCAGCTAAATAGTGTCTCAGGAAAGTCACGGTACGAAGGCGGCATCGACGGGAGTAAATGCCATTTCGCTACAGATATTGCAGCTTTCATCACACGTTACGTGCTTCCGTTAAACAGAGGGATTTCGCGATGCGCATCTCGGCAGAGCCTTACGGAAAGCTAAAGATCGCGAAGGTTGATGGGCTCTCGATGGCTTATATCGACGAGGGCGCGGGAGACGCGATTGTTTTCCAGCACGGTAATCCCACGTCGTCGTACCTATGGCGCAACGTCATGCCTCATTGTGAGGGACTGGGGCGTCTTGTTGCCTGTGATCTGATTGGGATGGGAAAATCGGACAAGCTTCCGAACTCTGGACCGGAACGTTATCATTACCAAGAGCAGCGGGACTATCTGTTCGCGCTTTGGGATCAACTAGCGCTTGGGAACCGAATCATTCTCGTGCTGCATGATTGGGGTTCGGCCCTCGGCTTCGACTGGGCTCGCCAGCATCCGGACCGCGTGGCGGGCATCGTCTATATGGAGGCGATCGTCGCCCCATTTAGCTGGTCTAAATGGCCTGAGGCGCGCCGCAATGCGTTCCGCATGTACCGCAGCGAAGAAGGTGAGAGGGTTGTTCTGCAGGACAACATGTTCATTGAATGGAATTTACCGCACTCGATCAAGCGTCGATTGACTGAACAGGAAATGAACGCCTATCGGGAACCCTTCGCTGTCCCTGGTGAGGGGCGCCGCCCGACGCTTTCATGGCCGCGCAACATTCCGATCGACGGCGACCCGCCGCATGTGACCAGGATTGTTGAAGACTACGGTCAATGGCTAGCTCAAAGCGAAATTCCAAAGCTTTTTATCAATGTGGAGCCTGGTGTCATTTTGACTGAGGAACGTCGCGATTTTTGCCGGACCTGGCCCAACCAGACGGAGGTCGCCGTCGACGGGCTACACTTTGTTCAGGAAGATAGTCCCCATGCCATCGGCCACGCCATTGCAGAGTTCGCGCGCTCACTGCGGGTAGCATGACGAACGTGTTGTCGAACAGATTTCAGCCTCGAAGGAATCGCGACGATGATCGGCCGCACTTTCGCGATTCAAGGCCTGACTGAGGGAGGCGAGACATAGTGCCAAAGGACATGACGTCACTGGGCAGCTTCGACTATATCATCGTGGGCGCTGGATCGGCTGGCTGCGTACTGGCAAACCGCCTCAGTGTGGATCAACAAGCATCTCGATCTTCAGGTCGACATACCATTCGCCGGCTCGAAGCAATCAGGAGTGGGTGCGGAATTCGGCCAGGAAGGCTTGGAGCAATTCACGCAGCCCAAAGTGATCAATATGGCGAAGTAGCAAGCTGGTTCGAGCCTATGGCTCGAACCACTCCATTCCCTGAAAATGTGGCAACTAGTGAGAAATTTGATGCGCGATGTATTTATTTGTGACGCCTTGAGGACCCCGATCGGCCGCTTCGGCGGGGCGCTGGCCAAGGCGCGCACCGACGATCTGGCCGCGGCCCCGATCAAGGCCCTGATGGCCCGGCATCCTAACCTCGACTGGTCCCAGGTCGACGAGGTCTATTTCGGCTGCGCCAACCAGGCCGGCGAGGACAACCGCAACGTGGCGCGCATGGCGCTGCTGCTGGCGGGCATGCCGGAATCGGTTCCCGGCCTGACCCTCAACCGGCTCTGCGCCTCCGGCCTTGATGCGGTCGGCGCCGCCGGCCGCGCGATCCGCGCGGGCGAAATCGATCTTGCGATTGCCGGCGGCGTCGAATCGATGACGCGGGCGCCGTTCGTGATGGGCAAGGCGCCGGAAGCGTTTTCGCGTTCGACCGATATTGTCGACACCACCATCGGCTGGCGCTTCATCAATCCGCTGCTGAAGGCGCAATATGGCGTCGATTCGATGCCCGAGACCGGCGAGAACGTCGCCGAGGAATTCCAGGTGTCGCGCGCCGATCAGGATGCGTTCGCAATCCGCTCGCAGCAGCGCGCCGGTAAGGCGATTGCGTCGGGCTATTGTGCCGAAGAAATCACGCCGATCACGATTCCCGGTGGCAAGGCCGGGCCTGTTACGGTCGACAAGGACGAGCATCCGCGTCCCGAAACCACGCTGGAAGGCCTGACAAAACTCAAGCCGATCGTGCGCAATCCCGGCACGGTCACGGCCGGCAACGCCTCCGGCGTCAATGACGGCGCGGCTGCAATGATCCTCGCTTCCGAAGCCGCGGTGAAGAAGTGCGGGCTGACGCCGCGGGCGCGCATTCTCGGCCTGGCCTCGGCGGCGGTGCCGCCGCGCATCATGGGCATCGGTCCGGTGCCGGCGACCCGCAAGCTGATGGAGCGGCTGAGCCTGAAGATCAGCGATTTCGACCTGATCGAGCTCAACGAAGCCTTCGCCTCGCAGGGCATCGCGTGCCTGCGCCAATTGGGCGTCCAGGACGACGCCGATTTCGTCAACCCGCATGGCGGCGCGATCGCGCTCGGCCATCCGCTGGGCATGAGCGGCGCGCGGCTGGTGATGACGGCGGTGCACGGCATGGAGAAGCGCGGCGGCAAGCTCGCGCTCGCCACCATGTGCGTCGGCGTCGGCCAGGGCGTCGCCATGGCGATCGAGAAGCTGAACTGAAGTTAGTCCTCATTCTTAGGAGCGCGGCGAAGCCACCTTTGCAATGCCACAAAGACGCCCCCGGCCGCTGCCGCTAAATCGGCTGATCAGAGCCCGGGTTAGCATGATGGTCTCCTGCGCGGATCAGGCGAAGCGGCGCCGGTAACCAGCCGCGAAGCCAGCATTCGCGGCAGAATTATATCGTGGACGTAAAGAATGCCACGGCCTTGATATCTATTAGGCGAAGCGAATGAGCAAGTCGAAGCGGCCGTACGCCTACAATGAAGTGTGGCCGCCAAAACGACGAAAGATCGTAGGCGTCTGAGATCCACAGCGTGACGTGGCCCACGAAAATTATCAAAAATGAGAAAATATTGGGAAAGAACATGAGTGCAAATTTGCAAATGGGGGTTGCGGAGAAAACGCTCCCGCCTTCCCTCGAAGCAGCCATCTCAAGCACTTCGGGATCCGATATAGCCGACAACCTATCCTGGAAAGTCGCTCGTCGAATCGTGCCTATCGCCGTGGTCGGCTACATCGTCGCGCAGATCGACCGCGGCAACGTGGCCTTCGCCAAACTTCAATTCATGAGCGACCTGGCTTTCAACGAGGCAATCTTTGGCCTCGGGGCCGGCCTTTTCTTCGTCGGCTATTTCCTATTCGAAGTGCCGAGCAACCTGTTGCTGGCCCGCATCGGAGCGCGGCTCACATTTTCCCGTATCATGATCCTCTGGGGGGCGATCTCGGTCGGAATGGTGTTCGTGACCACGCCAACCCAGTTCTACGTGATGCGTTTTCTGCTAGGGGCGGCAGAGGCCGGCTTCTTTCCCGGCGTGATCCTCTACTTCAGCTTCTGGCTTCCGGGAGAAATCCGGGGCAGGGCAACATCGTTCTTCGCTATGGGGGCTTCCATCGCGGGCGTTATAGGCAGTCCGTTATCGGGATGGCTGTTGTCCTTGAACGGCATGCTCGGTCTGCGCGGCTGGCAGATCATCTTTGTGTTCGAAGGAATGCCGGCGGTTCTGCTCGGCATCTTCTGTTTCTTTTACATCGACGATAAACCGGAGAGCGCAAAATGGCTGACACCGGCGGAGAAGGATATGCTCAAGATGAGATTGCAGTCCGAGCAGCCGTCTGCCACAGCCCGTCAGAGCAATTCGTTTGCCGACGCGCTGCGGGATCCAGCAGTCTATCTACTGGCGTTGGCCTATCTATCAATACTGGCCGGCACTCAGGCTGTTTCGCTTTGGACGCCGACGCTGCTCAAGTATTACGGCCTAGCCTCGACAACGATCGGCTTCCTGGCCGCAGTGCCGCCCCTGGTCGCGATCGTTAGCGTCTTCTTCGTCGCGCGTAGTTCCGACCGGCGGCGAGAGCGTCGATGGCATTTCGTGGCGTCGATGGTCGCCGCGGCTGCCGGCCTTGCCTTGATAGGTGCGGTCCCAACCGGGGTGGGCCCGACCATGGCTTTGCTCTCGGTCGCCTCGGCCGGCGCTTGGGCGGCGGTCGCTGTGTTCTGGACCATCCCGCCGGCCTATCTCTCATCAACGTCAAAAGCGTTCGGCATTGGCTTCATCAGCAGCGCCGGAGCGATCGGCGGCTTTGTGAGCCCGGTCATCATCGGCTGGGCAAGCGAGCTGACCGGAAGCCTGTTCGGTGGTCTGGCCGTCATCGGAGCAATGTTGGCGATATCGGCGCTCTGTCTGATCGCGGGCCTGCGACGTATGTCGACCACATCGGCTGCGCGATAGGGGCTAGTTCGCATCAAGATGTTCGATTCCATCGTTGACGGGGAAATGCTTTGCGCATCGCATCCGTAGCGACAATAGCCGAATACAGGACTGGTGCGTTATCGAGAATGGCGATGCGGGCGATCGAGGCAGAGACTTTCTTGGGCTACAAAGAACTGACGGAAACCGAATTGCCTAGGGTCGCAAGCGGCGAAGCAGGGGCGCCGGCAAGGTGAGGGCGGCGATTGCGCGGTTCATGGTCGCGATTCCCGTGTCGGGATTCCTGGGCTCCCAGTTTTCCGCGTGGCTGCTGTCGTTCGACGGCTTGTTCGGATACCAAGGCTGGCAATGGCTGTTCGTCGCCGAGGGTCTTCCCATTGTCCTCCTTGGGATCGCTTGCCTCTTCATTTTGACGGATCGTCCGGAGCAGGCCTCCTGGCTGACACTTGAGCAAAGGGCATGGCTCACAACGAGGCTTCAAGGCGAACGGGAAGCAGCTCGCCGCATGGGGGACGCCTCACCGTGGCAGTTGGCCGTAAACGGCTATTTCTGGGGGGCTAGCGTTGGCGTGCTCCGCGGCTCTCGCTGCCGGTAGCGTACTTTGGGCTTGGCAACCGCAGCTGATCAAGGCGCGTGGGTTCGACGACGTTCAAACGGATTTGCTGAATTCCATCCCTTATGGTGTGGCGTCCGTTCTGATGATCGTCTGGGGACGCAGTGAACGAAGATGGCATGCAGCAGAGCCCTTGTTGTTGATCGCGATTGGCTTCGGTGGTGCGGGTTTATCCGGCGACTTAATTACAATGCGTTTCTTGCTGACCTGCGTTCTCGTCGGCGCCTACTCGTTCAAGGCTCCGTTCTGGGCGCTTTCAATGGAGTTTCTCTCTCCCGGCTCCGCCGCGGTCGGCTTGGCGGCCATCAATGCAATCGGATCGCTCGTCGGCGGATTGATGGTTAACGTATATGGAGTAATCTTCGAACGAGCCGGAAGCACGAATCTCGCGATGTCTCCCACCGCGTTGACGGGCATCGTAAGTGCCCTCCTAATCCTCATAGTGGCCCGGCGTCGCACTCGGTTCGACAACCCTGTGCTGCCCAATGTGTCGCGGAGTGCGAAAGGGCTCTATCCAGTCGACAGTCATTAGGCCATGGCCGGCCGGGACGCCTAGCGAGTCGCAAATGGTGGCATCTGCGACCTTTTGAATTGTGCTGAGCCGCCTTAGCGTTGCTAACCCGCCGTCGCAGGACGAACGAGCACGTCAATGAGCATTGGATCGCGGCCAGGGAAGGGTTGCAGTCGAAGAACCTCGATCGACCCACACGCGCGCGTCGCGGACGCTGGTTGCTCGGCAACCGCGCGTCGAATGTAGTTCAGAACGGTTTTCAGCCAAGGAGCTCCGATGTCGCATATCAGTATCACCATAGAGGGTAACTTGGCGAGGCTCGTCCTGAGCAATCCGCCGCAAAACCGGCTAGCACAGGAGTTCTTCGACGAATTGCGCGACGCCATATCGTTGATCGCCGGCAGCGGAGCGCGTGCCGCACTTCTGTCGGCCGATGGACCGGACTTCAGCTATGGAGGAGATATTGTTCCTTGGCCCACGCTGAGTCCGGAGCAACTACGCGCGGCCTTCGAAAAGCGTCTCGGTACCGTCAATCAATGGGAACGGCTTCCAGTCCTGACGGTCGCAGCTGTGCAGGGCCTTTGCTTCGGGGGCGGTTTCGAGCTCGCGATTCGATCAGACATAATATTCGCTGGCGCCAGCGCCCGCTTTGGGCACCCCGAGCAATCGCTCGGAATCGTGACGATGCTCGGTGGCATACAGCGAGTTGCCGAACGTGTCGGCAGAGCTTTCGCCATGGAGTGGGCCCTCACTTCGGAGCAAGTTCCGGCGCAGCAGATGCTGGAACGCGGCGTCATCAATCGGGTGGTCGCGGACGAATCGTTGCTTGAAGAGGCGGCCGCTTTCGCACGCAAGTTGGCGGATGGGCCGACGCGAGCCCATCTCGCTCACAAGTCCTTGCTGCGTATCTGGACTGCAGGAGGCTTGGCGGCGGCCGATGGCGCGTTGCTGGACCTAGCGCTGCCGCTGTTCGAAACCGAAGATGTCAAGTCAGCGCTGCCTGCCGCCGTCGAAGCGTTCAAAGCCGACCTGCCGCGCCCGACTTTCAAATTCAAGGGACGATAGCGCCGCACTTGGTCGGCACCGGCAGAAACCGATTGGGCACACGCCGAGAATCGGTGGCGAGCGAGTCACCCATCCATCGACATGGTGGCGCAAGCGACTGCGGTCGCCAATCACGAGCCTATGCGTCCAGCCTTCCTACCGCCTTTTGGGCAACCGCTGCGCAGGATGCGTCCGTCCAACTTGCCCGACGCCGTGGTTGGCCGAAATGGTTGCAATTATGACATTGGAAGCATGACGCACCGAAGTTAGCTTCCGCTAAGGTTGCGAAGTCCCTGCGAGTTGCGCCGCGACTCTCTTGGAGAAGCCCTTATTGTCGACGGATCGAAGGCGTTCAACCGATCGTCCCGCGAAGATTGGATCGCGATTGTACGTAAAAAGGGATGGACCCGAATTGCTGCCGCCTTTGTTGGTGACCACGACAGAATAATAAAGAGCCACACAGGAAAATAAAAGGGAGAGAGCCGTCATGGGTTCGGAAATCGCCGGCGTTCGATCCACGTCTTCGGCCTCGACCGCGTATGACCTCCTAAGCCGGGCGAGTGCGGCGAATCCGACTGGAACGGCGATCACCTATGTTGAAGACGCCGACACGCTTTCGACAACCAAGCTGACGCACGGAGAGTTCATCGCGCGCCTTCATCAGATCGCGCATCTCTTTCGCGAACTGGGCGTCGGGCGGCACGACGTCGTCAGTATTCTTTCGCCGAACGTGCCGGACGCGCTCGTTGCGTTTTTCGCGGCAGAGACTGTCGGGATCGTCAATCCAATCAATTTTCTGCTTCGTTCCGATGAAGTTGAGGCGATGATGCTCGCGGTCGGGTCCAAGGTGCTGGTGACAATCGGCCCCGAGGCCCCCGAGCTTTGGAGCAAAGCTGAACATATGCGGAAGCGCGTTCCATCGCTCGCACACATCGTTACGACCGGGGCCGCTTCGGGTGACGGGATCTCCCTTCGCATCGCACTAAGGGACCGTCAAACCGCAGCGCCGTCAACAGATTTACTGCCTGCGGCCGAAGACGTTGCAGCATACTTTCATACCGGCGGTACGACGGGTTCTCCAAAAGTCGCGCAGCACTTGCATCGGAACCAGGTTTTCTCGGCGGCTGCGCTGGCTGACTCCTGGCGGTTCGATAGCACTACGCGTGTGCTCAACGGTTTGCCGATCTTTCATGTCGCCGGTTCCTTGCTGCTCGGATTATCGCCACTCGGAAGGGGTGGGGAAGTGATCTTGCCGACTGCGACCGGTTTCCGAAATCCGGGCGTGGTCGCCAACTACTGGAGACTGGTTGAAAGCCTGAAGGTAACCATAGGCTGCGGCATTCCGACAACGCTTGTGTCGCTGCTCGATGTACCGGTTGGCAACGCCGACATTTCATCCTTGAAGTTCTTCGCAACCGGCGGGGCGTACCTGCCGGCCGCCATCGCGAAGTCCCTCAAAGAACGCTGTTCGATCGAGGTTCGCCAATTGTACGGCATGACCGAAACCGCCGGGCTGATCGCCGCTTGCCACCATTCCGGCGTTCCCGATCCCCATTCCATCGGCGAGGTGATTGGAGGGGCCGAAGTGGAAGTGCGGGAGCTTCTGGGCAATGGCGGCGTCGGCAAAGCCGTCGCGGCTGGCAAAGCCGGTGTGTTGGTGACTAGGGGGCCTCACGTATTTCCGGGCTATCTCTTTGCCGGCAGCAAGCAGAGACCTTTCACTGAAGATGGATGGCTTGTCACTGGCGATATCGGCTTTTGCGGGACCGACGGTCGGGTTGTCGTCACAGGCCGTGCGAAGGACGTCATCATTCGCAGCGGGCACAACATCGACCCCGCTGTTATCGAGGACGCAGCCGGAAAGTGCGCGGGAGTCGGTATTGCTGCTGCCGTCGGAATGCCGGATGCCTACGCGGGCGAAGTGCCTGTCGTCTACGTGACTGTTGTGAGCGGGTCGAGCACCTCGCCTGAGTCCCTGATGGTTCAACTCGCCGAGAACGTGCCCGAGCCGCCCGCTCGCCCGCGCCACGTCTACATCCTCGATGAAATGCCAATGACCGCCGTGGGCAAGATCGACAAGACGGCATTACGGCGCGATGCAACGCGTCGTGCAGCGCAGGCAGCGTTAGGATCCCTTTCCTCCCTCGACGGCGAGAAAGCAGATGTTGCGGTACGCGAAGGCGACGGCGGCCGGCTATTGGTTACTGTCAGCATATCTCGAATTCATCACGATCTGTCCGCGTCGACCCAAGCTATCTCCGAAACCCTCGGCCGCTACGGATTTGCGCATGAAGTGCTCGGCGCTTAGCCGGCGAGAGTCCAATAAACTTCAATCGTTCCGCTTCGCTATAAATCCCTTCTTTGGAGGAGTACCTAGGTGTTAATACTGTACCACTGTATGGGTTCGCGTTCGTTCCGCGCTCTGTGGACGTTGGAGGAGGCGCGTGTTCCGTATGAATTGATCGTCCTGCCATTCCCTCCGCGGGTGATGCACAAGGGCTATCACGCGATCAATCCGCTCGGAACGGTTCCGGCGCTTTTCGATGACGAAATTAGAATGACGGAGTCCTCAGCGATCTGCCAATATGTGGCGGCTCGCTACGCGCCGCAGACACTCGCCGTTGCGGTGGACGACCCGAGTTATGGAGCGTACCTGAATTTTATGCATATGGGTGAGGCAACCCTTACATTTCCACAGACCATCTTCTTCCGCTATAGCGTGTTGGAGCCTCCGGAAAAACGGAATCCCATCGTCGCTGACGATTACCGCCGTTGGTTTGCATCGAGGTTGAAGAATGCAGCGACTTTCTTTGAGGGCAAGCCTTACGTCTGCGGCGATCGCTTCACGGCCGCCGATATCTCATTGGGATACGCGCTCGGCTTCGCAACGCACCTTGGACTTGCAGGCCATTTTCCAGCAGCCATCGGGGACTACTGGAAGCGATTGAAGGCTCGCGAAGGGTTTATGCGGGCACGAGAAAGAGAGATTGAGATCTCGCTCCAACAGGGCCTCGAGGTGCTCGAGGTAAACTACTAGGTGGCATCAACAGGAAGTTCGTCGCTGAGCTGCGGACATCGTGCGTCTCGATGACGGCGCTCGCCGAACACTGGGATATGCTGCAGGTCAAAGCGTCCAGGGCCGAGTCGCGAAGCGGATTGCCTATGTTCGGCGAGAAATTCTCGGAATGACGGCGCGTCGCCTTGCACGTCGTAGTCCAGCGAAATCGTCGCAGGCGATCGGCATATTGTTGCCGACATTACCCCTTTCGTGGGATCGCGGAATTGGCGCGAGCGGCGAAGGAGTCCGGTCCCGATGATGCTGTCTAATTGAAACGATGGAGGACGCTATTCGGGGCTCGGCTGACTAGTCTGACTGTTAGTTCGGGTCTGGCAAGGCGTTCGCGCTGCGCAAAGACCCTCAGGTAACCCCATCCCGCACGACATGGCAGGTGGTCGTCCCGTGGGCGAGAAGCCTACCCTTCGCGTCGAGCAATCTGCCTTCGCCGATGGCCATCTGCCGACCGACATGTAGCGTCTTGCCCTCTCCGCGGACGACCCCCGTATCGGCAGACATCGGTCTTGTGAAGTTTATCTTGTATTCGAGCGTCATGGGGGAAAGGCCAGGCTCGAGCGAAGTTACGATGGCTGCTGCCATACAGCTATCAAGCAGGACGGCCGCGTAACCACCATGCACGAACCCCAAGGGATTGTAGTACTCTGCCGTCGGTGTCGCGGTTAGCACGATGAGCCCAGGCTCGGCAGCCTCAAAGTTGATATCGAAAAGCTTGAGTATCCCCGGGCGCGCAATGGAACCCTCTATGAGCGCTCTGAAGTACTTAAGACCAGAGAGAGCGGAAACGCCTTCGCTTGCGGTAGGATCCATGCCGTTAGCCCTTCAACTGGTTCGTGTTCGATCATCACCGTCTTCAGAGCTCCGCACCGGACGCGTTCTGCCTAGTGTTTCTTTCGCGGTTTGGGGGCATCGCTCGAACCCTCATCGAGAGATGCGAGTACATCTCGCTTGACGTTCTCCAGAATCTCGTTCGAAAGCGCCGGCGCAGCTTGCGCGACAGACCGTGATAGGACGAGCGCGCCCAGCATTTCGCAATGCAAGCTGATTGCCCGTTCGCGTAACGTCCGGCGCTCGCGTGCCGCAGCCAAAGATCCACTTTCGGCGATCAGTCCGGCCAGGATCGTTATCTGATCGTCCAATCCGCCTGCGAAATGCGACTGTGCTTCGGCGCCGAAGCGAGCGGCATCGCCGGCAAATCCGGTGACGGGGCAGCCGTGGTCGATGTCGTCGCGATGGCCCTGCGACAAATACCAGCTGATGTAGCGCCGAAGAGCGGTGGTTGACTCATCGACCGGCACCCTTGCGTTCCTGGCTAACTCGGCGTTCCCCTGAGCCATTGCCGAAGCAAGCACCTCGGCAACCAGAGCGGCCTTTGACTCGAAGTGGTTGTAGAAGCCACCTTGCGTAAAGCCGGCATGCTTCATCAGTTCGCTCAGCCCGACGGCCTCCACTCCGCGCTCTCTGAATAGCCGCGTCGCCGCGGCAACAATCGCGCGGCGGTTTTCCGAAGCCTGTTCTCTCGACACGCCCAAAGCTTGCTCCTCGATTCGTTTGCCGCCACAGGCATTGACGTAATGCTTCACGATTACGTTTACAATCAACAATTACGGTCAGATTCCGACAACAGGCTGAGATGCACAGAGGCACGAAGAGGGTGCGCTATCTGGCGCGAATTCAATGAATTGACTCAATGCGAGGGTGTTGAGTTTAACTGAAATAGTAAAATAGTACCTTTCAACGAAATTTTATTGACAAAGACAATTGCGATCGACATTGTGTTTTTCATCATTTGTGAACACTGCCGCTTCCGCGTTGGTACGCAGCGCCTTCAACCTGGAGATAGCCATGATTAAGCCCCCGACGATCTTGACGCGTCGCAGTGTATTTCGTGCCGGCACCGGGCTGGCTGTTGCTGCAATGGGAACGCCGTTGCTCACCCCCGCCTCGGCGCTGGCGGAAGGCGTCCGTCAAGCCGGCGCAGAGCCTCTAAACGGCGATGGCTTCTATCGCTTCAAGATCGGCGACTTCCAGGCGACCGTGATCTCGGATGGCTATGGGCAGATCCCGATCAGGCCGATCCTAGCTATGAACGCCTCTGAAGCTGAACTCGCTCCGGTGTTGAAGGCAAACTTCATGCAGCCGGTGATCCAAATCACCAACAACATCCTGGTGGTGGACACGGGACGGGAGCGTATCCTTGTTGATTCCGGCTTTGGAGAAAAACTGGGTCCGTCCTTCGGTAGCTTTCCCGGGCTCGAGGCGAACCTTGGCCGGGCCGGAATCGCGCCAGAGAGTATCGATCTGGTCGTGACGTCGCACGGTCATCTGGATCATATCGGTGGCTTGGTGACGAAATCGGGCGCTTTGGCATTTCCGAAGGCTCAGTTCGTTTTTGTCGACACGGAGTGGAACTACTGGACCGGCAGCCGTTACGAAAGTGAGGTCAACAGTTCGCCCATGCCCGATGGGTTCAAGAAGGGCACGATTGAGGCAGCTCGAGACCTGCCACAGATAGCCTCCCGATCCCGGTTCGTGAAGCAGGGCGGGGAAATCACAAGCGGCGTGCATTATATCGCTGCGCCGGGACATTCGCCGTCCCATGCCACAATCCTGTTCGCTTCGGGCAAGGAGCAACTCATGCATATGGGAGACATTGCCCATCACCCGGTGACGAGCTTGCAGCGTCCCAACTGGTCGCCCATCTTCGACTACGATCCCGCGCAGGCGATCAAGTCGCGCAAGTCCATTCTAAACCGCGTCGCGACCGATAGGGTCATGGCGATGGGCTATCACTTTCCGTTCCCAGGGATTGGACATGTCGTCCGACGCGAGGCGGCGTACCACTGGGAAGCTACCCCGTGGATCTGGTAGCGAGCGGAAGACATCTCGCCGGCGCGCGATGTCTTCCAGGCAGCAGTGCTTGAGAATCGCCGTCGGGGACGACTAGCAACACGTCGCTCTTTCGCTCGCGGATCGATCTGTTGGATACGCGGGCGACCGTCACCGTATCAGCGACCATCTCACGGGCTCCAAGGCTGTCGTTGCGTTCATTGGTTTTTTCAAGAAGTCCGGGACAAGGGAGAAAAAGAAAATGCTGCCAGGCAACTCACAGTTTCAGCGTTTGTCGCAAGCCGATCTGTCCCGTTCTCAGTTTCTCCAGCTCGCTGCGGCCGCGCTGGTCTCATTCGTCGGCTTGCCCACCTCGGCCGCCGCCGCCAAAAACCCTGAGCTGGCGCAGAACAGTGGCGCGCCCGTGACCAAGGATGCCGCGGCGTCGGACCGCATGGGGGCCATCCTCGTGAGCCAGTTCGGACCCGTCAAAATTCATTCCTACCTCAGCCCTACCGATGGGTTTCACGTCAATACCCAGATGATCGAGGGACCAACGGCGGTCGTCATCTTCGATGGTCAGCTCTTGCTACCCTATGCCGAGGAAGCTGCGTCATATGTGCAGACGCTCGGCAAGCCCATCGATCGGATCATTCTCTCGCATGGGCATACCGATCACTGGGGCGGTCTTCAGGTTCTGACCGAGCGTTTCCCCGACGCCCGCGTGTTCGCGCTGGACGGGATCGCTGACCAGGTCCGTGCCAGAGGCCCGGCGAGGCTCGATGGCCTCCGCCGGACTTACGGCGACAAGGTCGCGACGAAGGTGACCATCCCGACAGAGATAATCACCGAGGGTGTGCAACGGATCGACGGCGTCACCTATGACTTTAAACGGTTCGTCGACGGCGAATCGGAATTGCAACTCGCCGCGCTACTGCCTGACCAAAAAGTGTTGATGGCGTTCGATCTGGTGTTTTCACCGAACCAACACCCCTTCACGGGTGCAAATCAGTTCGATCACTGGATGATCGTTCTCGAACAGCTCAAGGCGCTTCAAGGCTACGACACGATCATCATCGGGCATGACACGCCCGTCGGCCGCTCCGCGATCGACAGCACGATCGACTACGTCAAGCGCGCCAAGGAGATCCATGCGGCTTCCGCCAACGCGAAAACCTACAGCGAGAACCTAAGAGCCGCTTTCCCCGATCTGCAGCAGGCCGGCTTCGTCGATTTGTCCGCAAGCTACCTCTACGCCGCGCCCCGTTGAACGGCGCCAGCGAGCGCTTGGCGCCTCGGGGCAAGAATTCCTCTTGTGACGGTAGGCACCGAGCCATCCCGCATTCACGTGTTGGTTCGAGGCCTATCTCTGAATGTTCTGGGCAGGGTGAAGCGCCAATGAAAACCACGGATTCGCGAGACCCGACGCTTCACTGGGAACTCTTCATCCGGCAGCGCAGCAGCGCCACCCAGGGCGTCCCGCCCGGCAAGGAGGCGCTGACTTGGGTTGCGAACACCGTCACCCTCATTTGGGGTGAGCGTGATGCGCTGCTGGTCGACACCTTTCTCGGCGAGGCGCAAACAGCAGAGCTGGCCGACTGGATAGAGGCCAAGGGCCGAACGCTGCGCACGATCTATCTGACGCACGGCCATCCGGACCACTTCTTCGGTCTAACCTCACTGTTGCAGCGCTTTCCGCAGGCGCGCGCCGTCGCTCGACCCAACGTGGTGCGGGCGATGCGCACGGCGGCTGCCCCCGACGTGGTCGCGAATAATTGGTCCCGTCGCTGGCCGGGACAGATTCCAGAACGTCTGACGATCGCCGCGGAATTGCACGCGGAGCACTTCGATCTGGAGGGACACGAGATCTACGTGATCGACACCGGTCACACAGACACTGACGACACGACCGCGCTGCATATCCCGTCGCTTGGCCTGCTGATCGCCGGTGACGCGATTTACAACGAAACGCATCCGTTCCTTGTGGAGTCTGACCGAGCCGGCCGGCAGGCTTGGCTCGCAGCCATCGATCGGCTCGCCGCGATCAATCCGCAGGCGGTTGTCGTTGGCCATGGTCCCCTCGACCCAGATTGCAGCCCTCTCCACATCGAAGCAACACGCCGATATATCCGCGATTTCGATCGCGTGGACCGCGAAACCGCGACCGCTCGCGACCTCTACGACCGGATGCTCGCCCTCTACCCCAACCGGATCAACCCGGGATCGCTCTGGGGCAGCGCCATTGCCGCGAAAAGCGCGACTTGAAAGGAGCCCCACTCATGAAAGCGATCCAGTATGGTGCCTACGGCGGTTATGCGGAGAACAAGTTCGTTGATCTTCCGGCGCCGGCTGCGAACGACGGTCAGGTACTCGTGCGGATGCGCACAGTCGGGATCAATCCGCTGGATAACACCTTTCGCTCGGGCCACCATTATGCGGCCACGCCAGAGAATTTGCCGCGTATTGGCGGTCAGATGGGGGCGGGCACAGTCGTGGAGACGAAGAGCCCCAGATTTAAAATCGGTGACCGCGTGTTCGTCACCGGGCCTGGCTTTGGCATTATTGCTGACGGCACTTGGCGAGAACTGGTTACCGTACCCGCCGCGGGCCTGATGCCAATCCCGTCGCATATCGATGACGATCACGCCGCGGCCTTCCTCGCCGGCGCTGGCTATCTGACAGGGTATCTCGTGCTGACGGAGTTTGTTGCCTTCAAACCGGGGCAGAGCGTGCTCGCTCCCGGTATAGGTGGCGCGGTGGGTATGGAGAGTGTGCAAATTGCCCGCAAGCTTGGCGCATCGCTCGCGATTTCCACCGCCAGC
The DNA here is from genome assembly GCF_036924615.1 of Bradyrhizobium sp. AZCC 2289. Taxonomy (NCBI): domain Bacteria; kingdom Pseudomonadati; phylum Pseudomonadota; class Alphaproteobacteria; order Hyphomicrobiales; family Nitrobacteraceae; genus Bradyrhizobium; species Bradyrhizobium sp. AZCC 2289. The sequence continues at coordinate 5,839,163 of NZ_JAZHRY010000001.1, forward strand.
ACTAGCGCGAAAGCGGAGAAGGCGCATGCTGCCGGCTACGAGCACGTCATCGACCTCTCGCGCGAGAGCCTGCGAGACGGCGTGATGAGGCTGACGGGTGGCAGCGGCGTGGACGTCGTTATCGATGGGGTGGGCGGAAAGCTCACGCGCGAGGCTCTCGGTTGCCTGCTTCCCGGAGGGACGTACGCGGTGATCGGCTACGCCGGCGGTCGCGAGGCGAGCGTCAACCTCACCGACATCATCTGGAAGGCAGCGAAGATACGTGGCTTCACTTTTAGGGCCTTTGCGCCGGAGACGTTGGCCGCTGCGCAGAAGACACTCATCGGCTATCTGTCTGAAGGTGCGATCCAACCAACTGTCGCCAAAGTGTTTCCGCTCTCCGATGCGGCGGACGCGGTTCGCCACCTGATCGAGGACCGGCCGTTTGGTCGGGTGCTAATGCGGGTGGGCGACTGAGGCCAGGATGCTTGGCGGCCGCTTCCGCAGTAGCCAAAGGAATGAATATGACGAAAGAAACCCACTTCACGGCTCCGACCCGCTTCGTCGAAGAAAACGGAATCCGATACGCGTACAGGCGCTTCGGCTCAGAACGTGGAACGCCCCTTGTCTTCCTTCAACACTTCCGTGGCGGCTTAGATAACTGGGATCCGCGGGTTACAGACGGTCTTGCACAAGGACGTCCCGTGATCCTCTTCAATAATGCAGGTGTCGCTAGTTCGAGCGGCGAAACGCCGGAGACGGTCGACGCGATGGGCGACCACGTCGCTGCATTCGTCAATGCCTCGGAATTGTCTCAGGTCGATGTGCTGGGCTTCTCCCTCGGAGGCTACGTTGCGCAGAGTTTGGTGATGCGTCATTCAAATCTCGTTAGGCGCCTCGTGCTTGCGGGAACGGGGCCGCGTGATGGCGAGCCGAGGATGAATCCGCGTGTTTCGGAAGTCGCCGGAAATCCCGTGCCCGTCTGCGAGGAGTTTCTGTTTCTCTTCTTCTCGCCTTCAGAAGCAGGTCAGGCCGCCGGGAGGGCATTTTGGGAGCGGCGTCATCAGCGCAAGGATGCTGATACTCCGTCGTCGGTTCAAACAATGAAGGCGCAGCAAGCGGCTCTGATGGAATGGATTCGGCCACGCGGCGAACGATATGCTGATTTGAAGACCATCAAACAACCGACGCTCGTGGTAAACGGCAATAGCGACATCATGGTGCCGACCATCAACTCGTTCACGCTTTCGCAGCATATTCCTAATTCTCAATTGATTGTTTATCCGGACTCCGGGCATGGAGCGCTATTCCAGTATCCCGCGCTCTTCGTGGCGCATACCCAGCTCTTTCTGGATACTTGAGCCGGCACGTTTGTGAGGACAGGTCCGGCACCGCCAACCTTCGTGACGAAACCTTTGTCGTAGTTTTTCTGACCACGTGGGCCCAAAGTATCCCGATCGATCTGGTTCGTCCGACTTCGCGGTTCGGACGCATCCCTTCGCGCATGTTCGCCGGTTGCGTCCCCTCGACGAAGTGACGGCAGCCTAAGCGAGCAACGTCATCAGATGGTAAATGATTGCCTTAGCTTTCTTTGGCTCGGGAGGCTGACGTGCGAGCGACATTAGACCCGCACGCACGACCATGATCGCATGCGCGGTAAGATCCGGGTCAAAGTTCTTGTTGAATTGGGCGCGATCGGCTCGAAGGCGGGCTCGCAATAGCCCCTCGAGACGCCTATTATATCTCGCGATGCTTGTGCGGTACTCATCTTGATCGAGCGCGCCGTCTGTCGCAGCGTTAATTGACAGACACCCTCGCTGTCCCTTGATACGGGAGCTCTGCAAGAGGCCGTTGAGCCATTGCCTAATGGCCTCACGCGCCGAGCTGTGTCGGGACAAAACCCCCTCAGTACGCGCAAGAATACCCTCGTGGTAACGATTGAGAATTTTCAAGAAGAGTGCGTTTTTGTTGCCGAAAGCGGCATAGAGGCTGGGTTTCGCAATGCCGCTCGCTGCGGTGATCTCATCCAGGGAGGTCGCCTGAAAGCCCTTACGCCAAAAAACATCGCGAGCAATATCTAGGACCTCGTCCGGATCGAAGCTGCGGGGTCTTGCCATGACGCTTATTTATGACCTCCGCCGCTAAATGTTGATCGCTTCCGGGAAAATCACTGCAGCAACATGCGGGTCCGGATAGTTCCGGTTATCCGGATTTTCGAGCGGAAGCGCTGGGGTAAGTTCTGGATCGGCGCCCCTGGAATGAATAGGACCTCCGGTGGGGCATCTCCAGAGGTCTCTAGAGAGTTACGAGGGTTGGTAAAGTGCTTCTCATTGTTTGCTTATAAAAATGCTGGAGGCTGCGCTGGATCTGACCGGCGCCGCTATAGACGTTCTGGCTGTTGAGCTGCAGCGGACCGGTAGCGAAACCACGGAAAGCCAATCGGCTCCTGCGACAGGATCTCTACAGTCGCTGAGCGGCCCGCCACAAGGGTTCCGTCGGCCGGCACACTGTCGAGCGAGATGCGCACTGGAACACGCTGCGCCAAACGCACCCAACTGAATGTTGGGTTGACGTTAGCAAGCAGGCTTGCTCCCTCGCCGCGATCTCGGTCTTCAATGCCGGCAGCAATGCTCTCGACGTGCCCCACGAGTCGAGCTGCATTTCCCATGAGGTGGATGGTGACCCGATCACCGACATGAATGCGTGGTAATTTGGTTTCCTCGAAATAGCCATCCACATGCAGCGTGTCGGTATCGACCAAAGCCATCACGCCTTTGCCTGCTGTCACATAGGCGCCGGGGCGGAGGTCCATATTGGAGATTGTGCCGTTCACCGCAGCATGGACTTCGCTCCGATCGAGATTGAGCTGGGCTACTGCTTGGTCGGCCACCGCCTGATCGTAGGCGCCCTTGGCCTGCAACTGGGCGGCCAGCACCTGTTCCTGTTTTTGCTGTGAGACGGCGTCCGTAGTGAGCCCGCGATAGCGCTTCAGGTCGCTCGTCGCCTGATCGAGCGAGGCCTTGCGGCCAGCGACAACGGCGTCTGTCTGCTGCAACGCCAACGCAAAGCGCGCCCGGTCGATACGAAAAATGACATCGCCGCGGCGCACCTGTTGATTGTCGCGGACCAGGATCTCGGTCACGAAGCCCGACACATCCGGCGCAATAGCGACGACATCGGCGCGGACGTGGCCGTTGCGCGTCCATGGCGCGTCCATGTAGTACGCCCACAGATGGTTTCCGACGATGAGAGCAGCCACAATGGCGACAGCCGTGACGGTGAACCGGTTCAGCAATCTGAAAGTGTTTTTCACGGCAGAAACTCCGAGGACAGGTAAACAGCGCCCCCCAGCAGACAGACGAACAGAGCAAGGTCGAACAGCGCGCGATGCCATACAAGGTGATAAAGGCCGGTTCGTTGGAAAACCGGACGTAGCATCGCGCACAGGGCATAGCTGACGAGAAGCCATAGCAGCAGCGAGGGGACAAGGACTCCAAAGACGTCGATTTCGTACCTCATGCGGCGACGCCCCTGAAAGTTGATGGATCCGGAGTCTTAGCCTGACAGGCCGGCGCATCCGGAAATAGCCCGCGGCGAATCCCCACCAGACCGATCAGCGTATCTTCCCTCACGTTATCGCGGGACTCGGTCATCGCCTCAGTTAGCGCGAGATCGATGTGCATGAGCAGCTCCGGCGGCATGGGCCCACCGGCATGGCTGCGGAACGCAACGGCAAGCCGGTCCAGCATCTCATCCATCGCGCGCAGCGTGCGTGGAGCCAGCCCATCGCGGGCGCGGCGCAGGTCGACGATATTGAGGCCGACGCGCAATTGGCCGAGGATGTCCACATCGCGAAGATCGCTGTCGGGAATGGCGGCAAGGCGTGGAGCGAGTAGTCCGAGACGATTCAGTATAACACCGGCAAATGCCGCCCTGTCGCCCCTGCCTCGCCGCTCAGCGGCCGAGGCCAATGTCATCCGGTTCGCTCTTATCAGGCGTCTCGCAATCCACTCGGCGCCAACCGAACGCGTCAGTCTTGTCATCACGGCAGCTGTCGCTAAACCAATCACAATCGATAGTCCGGAGTTGGCAAACGCAGCAAAATCAGCGCTGTATGTCGACTGTAACGCCAGCAGCGTCGTGGTGATGATTGCGAGTGCCAAACCGGCGAAGGCCGAGGCCGGGCGCGCGAGAAGGGCGCCGAACACTAGGAAAGACGGTGCAAGCACCACGATGAGTATCTCGACATTCGAGACCATCGGCAGCACGGCGAACAGGTAGACCGCGACGATGGTGATGGAGACGATCGACCACCAGGCGAAGCCGCGGATCCCAGGCGCAGGATCGTCCTGAGCCGCAAGGAGAGAGCAGGCTGCGGCGGCCATCATCGGTGCTGTTGCGCCGTCGGGCCAGCCGGCTCCGATCCAGAAGCCGCAACAGATCAAGATCGAGATTATGGTGCCTACTCCGGACCAAACCGCCATACCGTGATCGCGGTGTCTGACCCGCGCGGCACCGGCCTCGGGACGGAACGCCAGTTCCACATGCGATGCGTCGTGACCGGCCGCGATGGCGAGGCGGAGAGCCCTGCAATCTTGCGAGAGATCGACCAGTTCACGCAGCCTTATCAACAGGCTGGCGACCAGAATCCGATCCCACGATGCGTTAGCATCAAGCTTCGGTTTCTGCGCAGCGATCGCGGCACGAAGTCGGTCGACTGGTTGCTGCTCATGGCCATCAGTCGCAACCCAGTTCGCCAAATCGACGAGCAGACCGCCGAGGGCCGGCTGCGTCGTTCGCAATCTGTCCCCGAGCGCCGCGATGCTATCACCGATCGAGGCCAGCAGTAGTAGCAGCGCAAGCATGTGCAAATGAAGCGTACGCAGCCCGCGCGCGGCAATGACATCGATCGACCTATCGTAAGCCAAGTGGCTCGACAAAGTGTCGATTTCGACCGCGTCGGCAGCAAGGTGTAACCGTTGATTCAGCGACACCTGTTCCGAGCCAAGTCCGGCGAGTACGCTCTGGCTGAGGCGCTGTGCATCGGATAGCCATTTGTCGACGCGCGCAGCAACGGTGGGGGCTACGCTGCGCGGCAACACGATGCTCGACACTAGGCTGGCACAGATGATGCCGAGCGCGATCTCCTCGACCCTCGCCAACGCCGTATCGAAGATGCTCGCCGGTTCCGAGACCTGCGGAAAGCCGATAAAGGCTACCGTGTATCCAGCGAGCATAAACACATAGCCGCGCGGCGTGCTGTCGAGCAGCGAAAGATAGAGACAAAGCCCTACCCAAAGCGCAATGACCAAGCTTAGCAGTTCCGGTGTATCGACAAGGTTGGGCAGGATTGCCACGGTGGCCGATGCGCCGATCACTGTCCCCAATAGGCGGTAGAACGCCTTGGAATTGGTCGCGCCGGCAAGCGGCTGCGAGACGACATAGACCGTCGCCATCGCCCAATAAGGGCGGGGCAGATCCATCCAAAACGCGATGACCAGCGCCAGCATCGCCGCCGCGAAGGTCTTGAGAGAGAAGACGATGCTCGCGTGACGGACCAGGAACGGCTGATTCGAACTCATAACTGAGTTTTCTCCAGAGCAGCCTCGAGTAAACGGCTGGCCCGCTGCTCGATCCTCTGCAAAACCTCGAACGTCACGGCAAGGTCCTCGCCCGAAATGTTCTTCAACAGATGGGCCCGAACGCGACGCAATATCCCATCAAGCTCGTTGGCTCTTTTTTCGCCCAATGCCGTGAGATGGAGCGTTTTTGCCCGCCGGTCCGTCGGGTCCTCGCGGCGCTCCACCAGCCCCTCGGCTTGCAGCAGATCGACGAGTCGGACCAGGGAGGGCCCTTCGATGCCCACTTCCTCGGCCAGCACGCATTGCCGCGCGCTTTTTCCTCTGCGCAACAGTACAATTAGAGGGATTGCCGTCGCCTCAGACAGGCCATGCGCAGCCAGCGCTTGATCCGCCTCCCGACGCCACAGGCGCCCAATCCGCGTGATCAGGAGGCCGATTTCAGCATGGATTTTTGCTTGGGATAGAGCCATGCGAAATTAGATAGCATTCAAATTAGAAGTCTGCAACTACATAGCATAAGATGCATCCAAAGGACGAGCAGGCCACGCAATCCCTGATCAAGGGGCCTCCCGCTCGTCACGTCGGAGCGATGTCATGAAACCGCAGCACGATTTACCCGTTGCATGCCGCACGGAGGTCCTAGCGCTGATCCCGACATTCATCGTCGTGGCGGTAGATGCTACGGGAATGGGAATCATCCTGCCGCTGTTGCCGTTCTACTCACAACAGCTCGGCGCGACTCCTTTCACCATTGGCGCTCTGATCTCCGTCTATGCACTCTGTCAGCTGATTGCCGGTCCGGTGGTCGGCACGTTGTCAGACAGATACGGACGCAGAGGTGTGCTGATTGTCAGCCAGATCGGAACCCTGATTGGATTTGTGCTGCTTGCGTCTGCGAACAGCCTGACGGTGGTTTTCCTGGCACGAATCATCGACGGGCTGACGTCAGGCAATATCTCGGTCGCCCACGCGTATGCGGCCGAGCACAGCGCGCCGTCGACGCGCAAGCAAGCGCTCGGGACGACAAGTGGCGCGATCGGAACCGGTATGCTGGTAGGTCCCGCCCTATCGGGACTGCTGGTCCAATTCGGAAGCACGGCCCCGATCTGGGCGGCTGCATTGTTGTCGCTGATCAGCATCATCGCCACGATCGGTCTGCTTCCGCCGGACCACCCAGAGTCGGGAGTTCTCGACATCCATTCCGCACCCGAACCGGAGAGTGCGCGGGATTTGCTGGTGATGCCGTCCGCGTGGGTCCTGCTCGGCCTTCTGATCTTATTTTTCCTAGTGAACTCGATGTTCTTATCCCAGATTGCACTGTTCCTTTCCGCTCGCTTTAGCTGGCAGGGGCATCCGTTCGGTGCCAAAGAGCTCGGCGGCGTGTTCGCTTACGCTGGCTTCATCAATATCCTTGTCCAAGGCCTATTGATCACACGAGCCAGTCGATATGCGCCTGACAGGATCATCGTTACGATCGCCTTTGCGTGTATGGGAGCGGGATTTTTGGGAATCGCCGTTGTGGAAAGGATCAGTCTTCTCGCCCTTTCCCTGACGCTGATCATCCTCGGCACGATGTTCATTCGAACGACGCTTACGGCGGAGTTGTCGCGAAGCGTCCCACTCAATCGTCAAGGTGTGATCATGGGCCTCAACCAGTCGCTCATGTCGAGCGCCAACATCATAGCCCCCCTTCTGAGCGGCGCACTTATCGATCGCAGATTGTACGCTACATGGGCGCTTGCGATGGCCGCCACCGCTGCATGCGGCGCCATCACAGCCGTCGGACTACTCGCGCGGCCCCAAGTGAAGATCCCAGCGCTGGGCCGTCGTGTGAATCGGTTCGGCTCCTTTTGAGGGTTGTCTCGCAGCCTGTGCTCGATGTTGGATCTACACGCGTCGCTCTTCGCGACTATCCCGCGACTTCAGCCGTCCCGCCTATGTCGACGCACAGAAAAGCGGGCATTGGAAAATGGAGGCTCCACATGTGGACATGGTGTCCTTTGCCGGATCGACCGGATCTTCGCGCGGTGGTTGGAGGCGGTGGCCTCGTGCTACTTCGACACGCAGATAGGATTAGCGCAGCCTCACCCCGTGCCTCTTGGCGAGCCGCTTCAGGCGGCGGATAGATCGCTCCAGTCAGTATTTATTTGGCCGCAACGAATCCGGCAACACCGCCGCTATGCTCTCGGACGCGCGTAAGGTTGGCAGCTTGTGCACCGAGCAAGGTAAGCCTTTCAAATGAGGTATTCCCTGCTCGAGATCCAGGTAGTCGTCATCATCGGGGCAAATCTGTGCGTCTGCAAAATCCCAGGCACCAGATAGCCCTTCTTTTCCTTTCGGCATTTCCGGCTTCCACCATCCGTGGGGAACGCGGACCAGGCCTCTCGGCATGTCGTCCCGTATAGCTGTCCGTCCCTTGCAGTGCCCTTGGCTCGTCGAAACCTCAACCCATTCACCTCCCGTTACCCCGATCATGACGGCATCGTCAGGATGCAGAAAAATCTCAGGCTCGGGACGGCGCGAACGCAACGAGGCAATGTGGCGATGACCGGTCTGGAAAAACTCGTCCTCGCGCACCCCGGTGAATGCCATGAGCGGAAACGCGGGATCCGGCGTCGGTTCGCCGCGGTAATAGGGCAATGGATCAAAGCCCAGCGACTCCAAGACGGACGATTTGAGTTCGACCTTGCCGGACGGCGTGGCGAAGCCGGTCTTTTCGTATTTTTTGAAGGCCAGTTTTCTCATGTGGTACGGATGTCTCTCGGCGAATTGCGAAAAATTCATACCGAGCGCCGCCACCCGAAAATCGAGTAGCTCCTCGGCGTTCTTCCACGGAAACTTGTCGGCAATTCCCACTCGGGCCGCCAAACCGCGCCAAAAATCGTAGATGCTCCGGCACTCGCCAGGCGGCTCCATCGCCTTCTGCGAAGGACGAAAGATCGAGGTCCATCCGAATCCGTCGGAGAGGCTCGCACGCTCCAGCCAACTGTCACTCGGCAAAACGTAGTCTGCCAACTGCGAAGTCGGCGTCATCATATGCTCGAACGATACTACCAAGTCTTGATTCATAAGCGCGCGGTAGATCAACTGCAAATTGGCAAAACTCAATAAAGTATTGTTGCCAAGCGTGAAGAACGCTTTTACTGGGTACGGTGCGCCGTCCGCCATGGCTGTAAAGACTGCAGAAGGGTTGGCCATATAGCTGCCTGATATCAGGTTGGCGTACTCCAGACCCCAGACCCGTTTGGTTGGCTCTCGCAGGGCTTCCATTCCCCGATAGGTAAATGCGGGATGTTTTTGTGAACCGAGTTGTTTAGCTTTTTGAGTTTCCGAAAGTTCCTCGTGGAGTTCGATCTCACTTTCCGAGACGATATCCGGATGGAATCCGTGCAAGACCTCTCCGCCAGCGACGTCAAGATTTCCCGTTAGCGCACGAAGGGCGCAATGCAGCCTAATTGCAGACGTGCTGTTACGCTGCTGGTCCGTGATGGGCGTCCATGGAATGACGCCTGGAGTTGCAGTCGCATACATGCGTGCGGCTGCGGCAATCTGGTCAGCCGGAACTCCCGTGATGCGGGCTACGCGTTCGAGCGGAAACTCATTTACGCGAGCGCGAAACTCTTCAAACCCTGTCGTCCACCGCGCAACGAAGTCCTGATCGTAAAGGCCTTCGTCGATGATAACTTTAAGCCACCCCATGCACATCGCCGCATCCGTACCGACCCGCAACGGAAGCCAGATATCCGCAAGCTCGGCATTTTCGCTGCGTCTTGGGTCTAGAACGATCAACTTTGCGCCGCGTTGTTGCGCTGCGCGAATTGAATTGTAGACCGGCGTCCAGCTGTGCTTTCGAGGGTTGTGGCCGAACAGCACGATACATTTCGTCTTCGTATAGTCCGGGTAAGGAAACCAACCGTAGACCATCCGGTTAATCGCGCCGGTATTACCGGCGCAAAGGGCGACCCCGCTCATCCAGTTCGGACTACCCACTAGATTCATGAAGCGGCGACCAACGCCATTGTCGGACTGAAGATTCCAGGGACTGGCCGACACGGCAAACCCTTCGGGTCCGTATTGCTCGATCACCGCAGAAAGGCGCGCAGCGATATCGTCCAATGCGTGGTCCCAGGTCACCCGCTCCCATTGTCCGGAGCCTCGCTCGCCCACCCGGCGGAGCGCGAACCTAATTCGGTCCGGATGCAGAAATCCCTCCGGCGCATGAACGCCCTTCATGCATATATTGGCCCGAAATGGCGCGTTGTCGGCGGCCTTGATTCGCGCGGCGCCATCATCGGAAACCTCGGCCAGAACCTGACAATATATGTCGCAGCTCGAGCATAGCACGCGCTTTTGGTCGCTCATGAAAATCCTCCGAGGCTAAGCCGCTTCTGCAGACCTGTTTTATTCAATTCAGTAGATGCCGAACGGAAGTCACCGGCTCCGGGACCCATGCGCGACGAAAAATGGCCGCAACCTTCCCTCGGGATATTTCCGTTTCGGAGGAGCCCGAATATTTCGGGAAATGCTCGTCATGGAAGCTATAGGCAACGAATGGCAGCATCGAAAACCCGAGATATTCTCCAGCCGCGGAAAGTGCAGTCGGATCGCCGACAAGGGCAGGGCGCGTGGCCATGCCCTTAGGGCTGCCCACACGCCAGTGCAGTTCACGGAACTCCCGCAGTTCGACCGGCGGTCGGGACAGTACGCGGACAGAGCTTTCGTACGAGATGAGATAGGCGCTATGGTCCCGGGTGAGTGCAAGATTGGCGTCTCTCAATCCGTAGAGTTCCGTCAGGATCGAAGCCTTCGACGAAGGATTGGCCAAGGCTATAGCCGTCAAACCGAAGAGTGCGTCGAAGACCATCATGGGATGCTCGGCTTGCGACAGCCTCCTCAGATAGCCTTCCACGACGGCGTCGCCGAAGGCGGCCGCCGACCTCGCCGCGATTGCAGCAAGCCAAAACGTACGTTCTCTCAGGAGCACGAAACTTGGCGTCCACCTCTGCCATATGAAGCTATTGGCCATATCTGCAAGCCAGGGGCGAGCCTCGTTGTTTGAGGCAACCAAAGTGAGTTGGCCCAGTGCATGGACGAGTTGCCAATAGGTGTGCAGGCTCGTGGCGCCGATTCCGGGCGCTCCGCTCAGTTCGAGCCGCACAACGGACCGAAGCGTATCGAGGATCTGAAGGATCCGCATCGCAGCCTTGTAGGCGATCTGTTCCAATAGAGGCGCCCACTTGAATATCTCGTTGAAGTTTGATCGCGATTGAATAGGCGACGGTTCGAAGAGAGCCTCAAGAATGTTGTACGAATCTCTCGTTGCGTGCGTCCGCTGCATCGAATCCTGCAGCGATCGTTCGAATTCCGGTAGCGTCCGAAGCACTTCATCAAGATCTATGACTGATAGCCCGTCCTGTCGCTTGCGATCGACGGTGTACCCGTTCCCTCCGACCTTGAGCCAGCTCTGTTTCTTTAGCTGACCGATCACGAACTCCTGACCCGGATCGATTGCGGCGATTTCGCCCAGTCGCCCCCGAAGCCGGGCGTCTCGCGTAATGGCCATGGCGACCGCCAGTTGCGTGACCATTTCGCTCCGCGCAGCCCCCAGCAGTTCGACCATCTTTTCGATATCGCCATTAACCTCTAACATCTCATCAGGCGCTCTCGTCGTCTCCGAAGACGCTTAGCGGGCAGCGTTTTGGATAGGCGAAAGCTAGGCGATCAAAGCGGTGCGTTAAATGACGTTTAGCCCACGTTTCGGGACATAAAGCATGTGCTGCAATGGCGGCGGCACGACAGCAAACGTAAGTGTGGCGTCGTGGAATGTTGCATCGGTCTTGCGGCTGCTTCTTGAACTCTCGCCCCGGGGACGATCTTCCTAGATCAGCCGTTGTCCGCGAGGCTTTAACGTTGCGATCACGACTAGGGTTCCTGCGGGCGATGCGGCCGATTGAGGCGCACACAGGAACTCACGTCTGTCCGCAGGTGAAAATCATCGAGGCGGTGAATTCACTGGAAAAGCGCTCGAGCAATCAGAGCTATCACGTTGCTCGACGATATTGCACGAGATTGTGAGCGGCCGTCGCGATTTCTGCCAGGGACTTTGGAGCTTCTACCTTTCTTATCATCGAAAGGATTCGATGATTGCCTCCGCTATAGTCTGGAACTGGGAACTTGGACCTTCCGGTCCAACGCTTTGCCGGCTGGTGCGGGCCCCTTCGAGCAGTAGTGATAATGTATCGGCCAGGAGTTCGCCCCTCGGGATCCCGGCCTTGCGACAAAGCTTGGCGAGCCAGTCTCGATATTCGGTTTTGATATCCCCGACGATCTTGCGTGCCGGATGGTCTTCCTCGGTCAGTTCGACAGCGGCGTTCGTGAAATCACAGCCGCGGCAGTCGTTGACAAGGCGCATTGCCACGCGCCCCACCCAAAATCTTAGCTGCGCAAGACCGTCCTCAGGGCTACTCGCCTCGATCTCGGCCCAAAATTCTCTGCCTTCCTCGGCCCTGGACCGCAGACACTCGATGATCAATTCGTCCTTCGAATTGAAGTGACGATACAGTGTCGTCTTATTCGTGGCCGCCGCCTCGGCTATCGTGTCGATACCCACGCCACGGATTCCATGCTGATGAAACAGGTTTCGCGCAGTGGCAACGATCCGCTCGCGCGGGCGAGGCGAAGTCCGGCCGCTCCCCATAAACACTCCTTCAGAAATCATTGGCCTGCGCCTTGACATGTGTGTGACCGGTCAGTAACTATTCATAACCATAACCCCTAACCTTCCTGCTGCCGTCACGTCAAGATGGTCCAAAGTGCGGTATCGGGCGATGAAGGGTGGGTCTTTGAAAACCTGCGCTGGGTCAGTGATTTGCCGATGAAGCTCGAAATGCTGCACTGCAAGATATCTGCCCCGGACGAGCACACGATTGGGCAGCAGCGGGTCCGTCGGCGTGGCAGTGCTTGTAAGTCAAGCGGCAAATTCCGGAACGGCGCAGCGGCCCTATCGAAACCGGCCCCTGACCCGATCCCGCAGCTTCCGAACATTGCGCCGTCGCAGGTCGTCGTCAGCGCGCCGTACCCCGGCGCCAGCGCGCAGGTAGTGGCCGATACGGAAAAGACGCCGTTCGAGCAGCGGATCATTGGCTCGACAAAGGTCAGGACCACACTTGACGTCGGGTATCCGATCGATATCGCCACGGTCGACATTCAGAACCGCGTTTCTCAGGCAACGCCATTGGTTCCGGCAATCGTCAATCGAACCGGCGGGGCGAGATGCAAGCAGAATCTAAGCTTCGCGTTGACGGTCAATCTCACGTCGGTGGGCGGATCGGTTGACCCGGTGGCCCTATCGAACCGTGCCTGCTTACAGATAGCCGATCCTCTCGAACGGTTTGCTGGCGCCGGTGATGCAGCAGTCCTTGGCGAGAGAAGATACCCGATGCGAGCTTGGCTCGAGCTGGACAAGCTCGTAGAGCTCGGAATTGCAGCGGTGGACGTTTCAGCAAGCGATCGCCAAGCGTAAATCGGATAGCACGGCGAGGACAACCGTCGCCCTGAACAACGCTATAACAGATGGGGGAGGTTCCCTTGCAGCGAATAGGAGTGGTGACCTTTCCTGGCTTTCACGTGATGAGCCTTGCTGCGATGTCTATCTTCGAGGTCGCGAACTCGGAGCTTGGTGAACACCGCTACGACGTTCATTTTCTGTCGGAGAACGGGGGGAGAGTACGGACGTCGGCCGGGCTCGTGGTTGAGACCGAGCCGTTCGACGATTCCCTCTTCGATACGCTTATCGTCGGGGGCAGTACGGAACAGTCGTTCAGGCCGTCCGAGGGAATGCTGGCGTTCCTGCGGAAGGCTTCCGAGACTTGCCGAAGGATGGCTGCGACTTGCGTCGGCACATTCACGCTTGCCGAAGCGGGCCTTCTCGACGGCAAGCGGGTGACAACGCACTGGGACTACGCCCGAGAACTTCAGAGACGCTACCCGAAAGTAAAGGTGCAGGAAGACCGGATATTCGTGATCGATGGATCGATATGGACTTCTGCGGGTATGACAGCGACGATGGATCTAGCGCTTGCGATGGTCGAAAGTGATATGGGACCGGAAATTGCTAGTTCGGTCGCAAAGAAAATGGTGATCCATCATCGGCGTGCCGGCGGCCAGTCGCAGTTCTCGGCCCTTCTCCAACTCGAGCCAAAGTCCGACCGAATTCAAACCGCTCTCGCATTCGCGAGAAAAAATCTGCATACCGAGCTTACCGTTGAAAAGCTGGCGGACGCCGCCCATTTGAGTCCCCGTCAATTCACGCGGGCGTTTGCGGCCGAGACCGGCGAGTCGCCGGCAAAGGCCATCGAGAGGCTTCGTCTTGAAGCCGCCCGGTTGATGTTGGAAGACAGCCGGCATCCAATCGAGAGTATCGCGTGGCAGACGGGCTTTGCGGATCGCGAAAGAATGCGGCGGGCGTTCGTGCGCGCATTCGGGCTGCCACCGCAGGCGATGCGGCGCCAGACGCGGAGGGAGGCGCAACTGCTTCATGATATCCCGTCCGGCTCCTTGCCCGCGCTCCGGGATGCCGATCTGGTGGTCACTCAGCAGCCTGCCACCCTGCAAGGCGACGCGCCGTCATTCCGAGAATTTCTCGCCGAACATAGGCAATCCGCCTCGCGACTCGGCCCTGGTCACTTCGTCCTGCAACATATCCCAATGTTTGGCGAGGACGCCGTCGGCAAGACGCACGTCCGCAGCGATCCAATTTTTCGGTAGCCCGATGTTAGAAATCGGCCGTGAAGGATCATAACTCGTCGTTGGCAAGCATCGGGCCGGATAGTAGCGCAGTGAAGCCGGCACGCCTGGCGGGTATGCGCGCTATGCTAAAGGTACCTCGCCGACAAGTGGTTCTCCAGCGTCCACGCGAGGCTCGCGATGTCATCGCCGCAAAACGGCAACGGACCGGCGACTTCTGATGAGGAACATGTAGGTTGGAAAAACTCGAATATCGGCGCCGCGACGGTATGCGAAATCGGTGTTCTCTTCGGGATCAGCAATGAATCGAATTTGAATTTGGATCGGTCCGCCGTCCGCGTAAAAGGTGCGAACTTTATGAGGATGCGGCCATTTCTGTGGCCGTTTGCTGGGACTGCGGACCGACTTCGATGTTTTGAAAGCCTCGAAACGTCGGAGGCGTCGAGCTGGCGCTCAAGAAGCTCACAACGCGGTTGGTCAACGCGTCGCGCGGCCCGATGGTCGATGAGCAAGCGCTCATCGACAACCTTGCGCGGACGAACAATCGCGGGAGCGGCAGTCGACGTTTCTGACACGGAGCCCTTGCAGGCGAACTACCCATTCCGATCTCTCCAGAACCTGTTGGCAACGTCGCATATCGAATCTGTTGTCGAGAATCTCTACCGTACCTTCTGCTGCGATGCGGCGGCGATCAGCCTCCAAACCCATGAGCCTCAGAAGGAACGCCAGCAACGAAGGTGATGGATTGGTCGCCTCTCGCGTGTGCGGGAGTATGGACGTCACGACCGACCAAGATGGCGTGCTCCTTAAACGGCAGCGTTCGGCGGTTTTCGGCACTCACAATACGACCGAACTATAGCTGCCGTGTCCTAGAAGGTGGCAAAAATGGCGTTCCCCGCTACTGGCGAGCGATCTACTTAATTGTCGATCAGGAGAGAGCCCAATGTCACGCAGCGTTCGATTCCACGAGTTCGGCGGTCCGGATGTACTGAAGATCGAAGACGTTGTCGTGCCCGAACCTGGTCCTAAGGAGGTCCGCTTACGGATAAGGGCTATCGGCCTGAATCGAGGTGAAGTTCTGATGCGGTCTGGCAAATCCGCAACCAAGGCAACTTTGCCTGCGCAGCTTGGCGTGGAGGCAGCCGGCATAATTGAAGCATTTGGATCGGACGTGGACGGTCTTGCGGTGGGCGACCGGGTGGCAGTCATCCCTGGTGATCTGGGGCGCGGCTACTATGGCGAGGTTGCCCTCGCGCCGGCCAGGACACTCGTCAAAATACCCCCCAATCAGGGTTGGCAGGAGGCGGCGGCGACCTGGATGGCGTTAGGCACCGCGTGGGTCGGGCTGATCGACATCGCCCGCCTTTCAACCGGTCAGACGGTATTGATTACCGCAGCATCAAGCAGTGCGGGACTTGCTGCGATCCAGACCGCACGCAAGGTCGGCGCGAAACCGGTTGCATTGACCCGGACTTCCGCGAAGGCGGCCGCACTACTCGAAGCGGGAGCTGCGCATGTAATCGCTACCGAGGAACAGGACATCGTTACAGAGGTGGCTAGGTTGACCGGCGGCAAGGGCGCCGAGGTGGTGTTCGACGCAGTGGGTGGGCCAGCCTTTGAAAAACTTGCCGAGGCGACGGCGATCGGAGGTTTGCTGATCCCTTACGGTCGATTCAGTTCCGACGTCACCCCGCTGCCGCTCGCGAATGTCTTGTGGAAGGATTTGACGATCCGAGGATTTGTTCTCCCGACCGCGGTAGCGCTCGACGACAAGCTTGCGGCGCTCAAGCTGTTCATCGGCGAAGGACTCGCCTCCGGCGCGTTACGGCCAATCATTGCAAGAACCTTTCCGTTCGATGAGATCGTTGCCGCCCATCGCTATCTCGAAACCGGCGCGCAGTTCGGAAAAGTGGTCGTGACTGTCTGACGTAAATCATGTCTGCGAAGCGTTTGGCTCACCGGATGCAAAACCTTCCGCCTCAATGTCGGAGAGGGGGGCGGGAGCCGGAAGAACTCGACAAGGAGTGGACTTCGAGACCAACTGCGAGAGGAAAAGAACATGCTCCCCCTTCCGAATTTTCTACTTGAAGGTCAAATTGCTGTCGTGACTGGCGGCGGCAGCGGCATTGGTAGAGCAGTGGCGATTGCCTTCGCTGCGGCGGGCGCACAGGTCGTGGTTCTCGACGCCCGTGAGGCAGCAGCGACTCAGGTCGCGGACGAAATTGGGATCTCCGGCCAAGCGATCACGGCCGACGTGAGGGAGGCGGATGCGATCGAACGGGCTTTCGCCGACGTCGCGCTTCGATACGGTCAGATCGACGTTCTGTTCAACAATGCTGGTATAAACCGTCGCCATCCGTCGCTCGAATTGACCCTGGACGACTGGAATGCCGTGGTAGCCGTTAACATGACCGGCATGTTCATCTGTGCCCGGGCGGCGGTTCGGCACATGGTACCGGGCGGCCGCATCGTCAACACGGCCTCGATGCTGGGGTTGTCCGGAGGTTGGTACCCCAACATAGCCTACCAAGCGACCAAGGGGGCCGTGGTGAATATGACTCGATCATGGGCGATCGAGTGGGCGCCTCTTCGGATCCGGGTAAATGCCGTGGCTCCCGGCCCTGTGCGGACGCCTTTCATCGCCGCGCTCACCGACCAACCAGATCTCGTCTCCAAATTCGAGCAACTGACGCCCCTTGGCCGGCTCGCGGAGGTAGATGACGTCACCGGTCCGGTTCTCTTCCTAGCGAGCCCAGCTTCGGCAATGGTGACAGGCCACATTCTTCCAGTCGACGGGGGTATGCTTGCTCAGTAGCACCGCAGCCAGGGAAATCTCAGAACGAGATCCGAAGCTCGCCACTCGCCCTGGTCCGGGCGTTAATGATTGATCTCCGTCGGCAACTAGGGAGTAAACGATATGTACAAAGGGTTCGATCTATCCGGCAAAGTTGCCGCCCTTACCGGCTCGACCGCTTTGCAATTGCGCGAGGCCTCGCTCAGTGTGGCGCCAAAATCGTAGTCTCAAGCAACACGCAGGAAGACACTGAACAAGCTGCACATGCGCTGTCCAAGGAAGGCTTCGATGTTGCGGGCGTGCGATGCGATATCACCGATAGACGAGATATCGGGCAATTCGGCACGGAAGCTAAACGCGCATTCGGTAAGGTAGACATCCTGTTCTGCGTTGCCGTCGGCCCCGTGTCCATAGGGCCCGTGCATGAATCCGATTTGGACGCACTGGATAACCTGCTGATCTCAACGGTCAGCAGCAATCTCGCACTTGCCCGACAGTTCCTGCCGGAAATGGCCGAACGTCGCTACGGAAGCATAGTAATGATGTCGAGCATCGCCTCGCAACGCGCGAGCCCGCTTTTGGGTGGATACGGCGCCGCGAAGGCCGCCTTGAACGGAATCGTTCGGAGCATCGCAGTCGAGTGGGGTGCGTCTAACGTCAGGGCGAACGCGATCGCACCATCAATGGTTCGGACCGCCTTCTCCAAGGATTTTTGGGGCGATCCGGAGCGGGAGAAAGTGCGAATGGCCAGAACTCCGGCAGGTCGCATCGCCGAGGCCGAGGAAGTGGTAGGCGCCGCAATCCTGCTTGCTTCGCCCGCGGGCTCATACATCTCGGGCCAAGTCTTGCTCGTCGACGGAGCACGCTCCGTCACCTGACGACGACTGGCCAACGGCCTGGGTCTCCAGAACCTGCAGAACGACCTGGCCGCGATGACCACCGGACTCGAGGCAGGCGTGATCGGCAGCGGTGTGCGCGACGTTGTCGAGAAAGACGTCGAGGCTTCGCGAAGTGAACCGTGACGCGCCGAGGAGAGGCAAGCGTACATCACAAAGCGATCTCGCGTTGGGCTTCGGGGTTTCGGATGTCATCTTCGTCATGTCCTAAAAAGTGGCGGATATGACGTTTCGCACAGGTGTCCTGCAGCCCTATATGGTTCGCGCCGTATACGCCAGCGCTGGTCCCCTGCAACAAGAATAGGACGCGCATGCAACCAATTGCAATCACCAACTGGAAGAGATTCTTTTCCACTGGCGCGCTCCCTGAATTGGAAGCTTGTCTCGCCGAGGAAGTGATCTTCGAGTCACCGGTCGTGCATACGCCGCAAGTCGGCAAAGCGATCACCGTGAAATACCTATACTCAGGGCAACGAGTCTTTCACAATCCAAGCTTTGTGTATGTGCGTGAGTGGACTGCCTCCAATTCCAGCGTGTTGGAACTGCAGACTGTGATCAACGGGATTTCGATCAACGGAGTGGATATCATTTCCTGGAACGACGACGATAAAATAACGAGTTTTAAGGTCATGATACGCCCACTCAAGGCCATTCAGCTCGTGCATCAACTCATGATGCAGGAATTACTCAAGAACACGTCACCGTCATAGAAACCCGATGTCCGAGGCTTGCAGGGATTACTGATGCTCCAACGTCGCCAGCAGCTTGCATCTTGGGCTCTAGAAGCATCGCTAATCCGACATTTGTTCGGGAGCTTCCAATTTGCGGTTGCCGCGTAGACCCAGCCACGCCATCGGCGGCACCGTGTAGAAGGTCACAAGATGCGTCGATCCCGTGTTGCCGGACGGTGCGACCGTCACTCGGCGCTCGGAAGACGACGGCAGTGCGGGGATCAGCTCCGTTAACGCGCTGATCTCCGACACGGACGGGTTGAAGCACCGTAGTGAGGTATTGGGAACAGTTTCGTAACATGAGGACAAAGTGAGGATGGGGCAAAATCGATTGAAGGCATGGCCGGCTCGGTTACCGCTGGTGTTAGAGCCGCCTGCGGTGTCGCTATGGGATTGCTTGGTCGTTAGCGCCAAGCGGTATCCAGACAGATCCGCGTTGATCTTCTTTGATCGTCAAATCAGCTACGTCGAACTCCTATCCGCTGCCGAGCGCCTCGCTGCACGCCTAGCTGCGCTCGGCGTTGAAGGCGGAGATCGTGTACTCGTTGTCATGCAAAATTGCCCGCAACTGATTGTTGCGCACTATGCAATAGCGCGTGCCAATGCCGTGGTGGTGCCGGTCAATCCCATGAACCGCGTGCAAGAGTTGCGCCATTATATTACAGACGCAAAGGCCTGTGTCGCTATCACGACCGGCGACCTCGCTCTCGAGGTCGCCTCAGCGAGCAACGGGATCGATGGGGAACGACTTCGCCATCTAATCGTGACCCAGTTTGATGATGTGTTGAAAGGAACAGACAAGTCCGCCATACCATCACAATGGCGGAATTGGTTGAACGAGCGCCATCCGCTTCCGAGCTTGTCGCAGGGCGACGTGCATGATTGGCAGGAAGTCATGCAATCCACGGACGAGTTATCCTCCTTGCTCACTGGTCGCGATGATCTGGCCTTGCTGCCTTACACCAGTGGTACGACAGGATCGCCAAAAGGATGCATGCTGACCCACGCAAATCTAGTGCTTAACGCGATCGCGACAAGCCTCTGGCTCGACATGACGTCAGAAACCGTTGCACTAGCAGTTCTGCCGTTATTTCACATCACAGGTCTCGTTTGTGTATTGCATGCCTGCATCTACGCGGGAAGCACGATGGTGCTCATGCCCCGCTGGGATCGCGAGTTAGCAAGCCAACTCGTGTCGCGACACAGTGTGAGCCACTGGACATGTATACCAACAATGATCATAGATCTGATGGGAAGTCCAAAGCTCGAACAGTACGATCTTTCCAGCCTTGTTTATATCGGTGGTGGGGGATCCGCTATGCCTCAGGCCATCGCCGAACGGCTGTTTGACCAGTTCCAGCTCCGCTTTGTGGAGGGCTACGGTCTTACAGAAACAGCGGCGGTAACGATCTTCAATCCTTGCGATGCACCGAAGCTGCAATGTCTCGGTGTGCCATTCATCGGCGTGGACGCGCGCGTGATCGACGTCGAGTCCGGCGCTGTGCAAGCCATCGGAGAGAAGGGTGAAATCGTCATTCATGGTCCGCAGGTATTTCTCGGGTATTGGGGCCACGAGGAAGCGACCGAGACGGCATTCGTAACGATCGACGGGAAACGGTTTCTGCGAACCGGCGATTTGGGATATCGAGATGAGGACGGATATTTCTTCATCATGGATCGGCTGAAGCGCATGATCAACGCTTCCGGTTATAAGATATGGCCCGCCGAGCTCGAAGCCGTGATGTTCCATCATCCTGGAATACAGGAGGTATGTGTCATCGGCGTCAACGATTCGTATCGCGGTGAAACTGTCAAGGCCGTGGTCGTGCGCAAGGGGGCATACAGCGAGTTGACCGAACAAAACATCATTGATTGGACGCGAACCCAGGTCAGCGCCTATAAGACGCCGCGCATTGTTGAGTTTGTGGAGGCGCTACCGAAGAATGCGTCCGGTAAGGTTATGTGGCGCCAACTTCAGGAAGCTGAGTTGTCGCGAACCACGTTGTCATCGGCGGATAAATAGCGATCTGCCGGAAACGTTGGAAAGAATGCATCATGTTGGATGCTCAACGGGCGCACTAGGAGGGAATTGCTAGGGTGCGTGCGAAAAGCGTCCGACCCTGCAACTCTTCGATCGCAGGAACTCTCACGTGCAGAGTATTGAAGCCAGGTCGAAAAATGCTTTGTCTGCGTACTCGAGAGTTCGCCTTGGATCCTTCCAACAGCGACTTGCTCAAAGTATGCATCGGCGTGGTCACAAAATTGATCACCAGATTATTCGCTGAACGAACTGCAGCCGTTTGAACGGTAGTCGGTTCATTCCGGCGAAGCGGGTCGGAAAAAGGCCCGGACGACATTGCCCTGAGAGCCCCAACGACGATGATGCTATCGACGGGGACGCCGTCGAAGTACGGATTTGAATTTACGCTTCAATCCGGCTGTGCGCAGAAGTGCTCGTGCACGCAACGTATAACGGTCGAGCAAGTGTCCGCTTTGCCTCACGAAACTCATCTGGTGATGTCCTAAAAAGTGGCGAATATGACGTTTCGCTCAGGTCCCTGCAACCGTATGTTCGGTGCGATATGCTTGAGCCGCCGCCGGGGCGAGCGTTTAGCGATGGTCGCAGAGCGAGAGTTGACTTTGGAGCAACGCGACGCGGCGTGGATTTCCATAAAGTAGTATCGGAACGGGAGAAACAATCAGGTGAGTAACTGGAGCGCACGCAAATGGGTATTGGCAGCTCGTCCGATCGGCAAGCCTAAGGAAAGCGATTTTAGGTTTGAGACCGGTTCTGTTGCCCAACCCGGTGACAATGAGCTACTGCTGCGGACAAAGTTTCTCTCGCTCGAACCTTACATTCGCGCTCGCATGGACGAGGCAAAGTCCTACGCTACGTCTACGGCGATCGGCGAGGTGATGTTTGGCCGAACCATCTCGGAAGTGCTGGTCTCGAACCATCCGGCTTATAGTGTGGGCGATATCGTGCTCGCCAAGGCCGGGTGGCAAACGCTGAGCCTCTCAAATGGCAAGGACCTGCGGAAACTAGATCCTATGATTGCTCCCCCGACCGCTTTTGTTGGAGTTCTTGGGATACCCGGCTCTGCCGCCTACATCGGAATGAGGGTAATTGGTCAACCCAAACCCGGTGAAACCGTAGTGGTTGCCGCAGCGAGCGGGGCGGTCGGCTCACTCGTAGGCCAGCTTGCGCGCAGAGCGGGCGCTCGCGCAGTAGGAATCGTCGGAGGAGCCGAAAAGTGTGCCTTCATTAAGGACAAGCTTGGTTTCGACGAGGCAGTCGACCATCGTGCAGCTGATTTCGAGCAACGGCTCGCGGCGGCTTGCCCGAAAGGTGTCGACGTCTATTTCGAGAATGTTGGTGGCGCCGTTTGGACGGCGGTATGGCCGTTGCTGAATCAGTTTGCGCGCGTACCGGTGTGCGGACTAGTTGCGCAATTCGGTGCGCCGGTTCCCCCGGGTCCGGATCGAGTTCCGGCAACGATCCGTCAGATTCTTTCGAAAAGTTTGACCATACGCGGGTTCATCGTCGACAATTACCCCGAGCTGTTTCCAGATTTCGAGCGAGAGATTGGCGCTGGGTTGAAAGACGGATCGATTCATCAGCGAGAAGACGTCGTTGACGGTCTTGAGAACGCACCTGCTGCATTCATGGGCATGCTCGAGGGGCGTAATTTTGGAAAGCTGCTTATTCGAGTCGCCGATTAATCGACTGAAGCGGAGCGGTACTTGATGTGCCGCTTACACGGTCGGCGTCGAGATGATGCTCGCGGGTGATATTGTCATTACCGAGGACAAGACATGGGTAGCATAAAGAAAGCTTTTGACCTTGCCGGAAAGACCGCACTTGTCACCGGTGGGTCACGCGGGCTTGGATTGCAGATCGCGGAGGCGCTCGGGGAGCAGGGAGCCAAGATCATTCTGTCATCACGCAAGACGGCCGATCTGAAGCAGGCGCAGGAGCACCTCGCGGGCCTGAGCATCAAGTCTGATTGGATCGCCGCCGACAATGCCAGGGAGGATGACGTCAAGCGGCTTGCGGACGAGGCAATCGACAAATTGGGCAAGGTCGACATTCTGGTCAACAACGCGGGCGCGACCTGGGGCGCATCCACGGAAGATCATCCCATCGAGGCCTGGGACAAGCTGATGAATCTCAATATCCGGTCCCTATTTCTGCTCAGCCAGCGGATCGGAAAACTGTCGATGATTCCGAACAAATACGGCCGCATCATCAATCTCGCATCGATTGCCGGTCTTCGTGGCGGCAATGGCGATATGCAAATGATCGCCTATCACACGAGCAAGGGTGCAGTGGTGAATTTCACTCGCGCGTTAGCCGGCGATTGGGGACGCCACGGGATTACCGTCAACGCGCTCGCACCGGGCTTCTTTCCGTCGAAAATGACGAAGGGCACGCTCGAGGCGGTTGGCGCGGACAAGCTTGCGGCGAGTGCGCCGCTGCGTCGTATCGGCGACCAGGACGATCTCAAAGGCGCTGCGATCTTGTTCGCAAGCGATGCCGGCAAACACATCACGGGACAGATACTTGCCATCGACGGCGGTTCTACGGCCGTCTTGCCAGGGGCCTAGGTCCAAGGGTGGTCGCATGCGTATCCGCGACTTCCCTCAAAATAGCCGCGCTCGACGCTGTACGTCGTGATGGTTGCTTCAACCTTCTCTAGCGATCATCACTTGTCGATCTGATTGGCGTGACACGAGTGACCACGAGCCGCGAAGAGTCGCGACTAGTAGTCGTGAAGGGCAGGCGTGAGATTGTCGTCTTGAATATGGTCGCTTTGCGGGCGGTCGCCAAAGACCACCTAGTGTGACACCTAACCGACCGGAACAAGGGGTTGATATGATTCCAGAGCGCGAGAACTTTGGTGGAACCTGGCCGTTTGCACCACATTATTTCGAAGGCAACGGTTTCCGGATGCACTACGTCGACGAGGGGAACGGTGAGCCCATCATTTGCCTCCGCGGAGAACCGACCTGGGGCTATCTTTATCGACGTTTCATTCCGCCCTTGTCAAAGGCGAACCGGGTACTAGTGCCGGATCACATGGGTTTCGGTAAGAGCGAGACGCCTCCTGATCGCGAGTATTCGCTCAAGACCCACGTAGAAAATCTGACGCGCCTCATCGATGAACTCGATCTCAAGAACATTACCTTTGTAATCCAGGACTGGGGCGGCCCCATCGGAGCGGCCTATGTGTTGCGTCATCCAGAACGAGTCAAAAGGTTGTTCTTCCTCAATACCCTCACTGGCTATGGGCGGGCAAAACCCACCGAGCTAACGCCGTGGTTTCAGTTCATTAAGAGTCATCATGAAGCCAACACGCTCCATGAAGTGCTGGGGCACCTCGGTACGAACGTTCTCAGCATCATGAAAGCTATCGGCTTCGAGAATTCGGGCGTGGTGGACGCCAATTGGGTCGCGGCGTATAGCGCACCGTTTCCTAGCAAAGCGGACTGTGTTGGTGCCATCGAGTTTCCGTTGGATGCGCTCCTCGGTCGTATTGTGCCGTATGTCCGCGAAGGTTTCCCCCTCATCGACAATTTGAAAGCGAAACCCGCAATGCTTGCGGTCGGCATGAAGGACAGGGGCATCGCTCCCGAAGTTCAGATCGCTGATTTTCGGGGTATCTGGCCAGATCGCCCTATCGTCGAACTTCCTGGTGCAGGGCATTTCAGCCAGGAAGACGTACCGGACACGATCGTTGCTCTGATCCAGCTCTTCATCCAAAGCAACTAACCCCTGGGCGACCTGCGCGGGGATCAGCCAACGGCTTGAACAGATCCATGGGCCAAAGAAAAGGAGCCAGGTACCTGCTTCACCTCTAACGCACTCGCTGATTGCCCTCGGGAGAATTAGTCCTGAATCGAAAGACAGGCAAAGGCTCTCCGTCGACGATGGGGGACGCTGCCCGGCTCAATGCCGGGCGACTGGGCGGGCGTCCTGGACTGGAATAGCCAGCGACATTTCGAGCTGCACTGCCCGATCACTGATGTCGCTGCAGTGATGTCGCAGAGAAACCCGCGCTTAGGCCCCGAGGACCCTGGATTTGTGACCCAGCACAGCGACGTGACCTTCATCGTGGTGGATGAGACCCTGCTTCCCGTCGTCGAAACGATTGCTTTGCGAGCGAGTAGGGGCAAGGGCTGGATCGTGATGACCGATGCGCCGCTCGCGGCGCGCGGGACGCCAGATACTCGACGGTGGCAAATGTGGTGAGGTCATCAACGCAACAGCTCATCGAACAGCGATCGACCCAATGATCTGGGAATAACAGGCAAAGGAAATAGTATGACTTACGAAACACTCATTTATGAGATAGAAAACGGTGTCGCGAGCATCACGATCAATCGACCGGCGCAGTTGAACGCGATCGACGTGCTGACGGCAAAGGAGCTTGCCCTTGCCGCCAAGCAGTGCAGCGCCGATTCGGCCGTGCGATGTGTTGTGCTGACCGGCGCCGGCGACCGTGCGTTCTGCGCGGGCGGTGATGTCGCAGGCTTCGCAGCGGATCCGGAGCGGGTCGACAGCTTGATCAAGGAAATGACGACGCATCTCCATGAAGCGATCTCGATACTTGCGCGCATGCGGGCACCGGTCGTAGCCAAGGTGAACGGCATGGTCGCGGGCGCCGGCCTCGGCCTGATGGCCGCCGCCGATCTCGCCGTTGTCTCCCAGAAGGCCAAATTTACTAGCGCCTACACAAAAATCGGACTCACTCCGGACGGAAGCACGACCTGGTACATGCCACGCCTGATCGGTCTTCGCCGGACGAGGGAGTTGTTCCTTTTGAACCGCCTGTTGTCCGCGGACGAAGCGATGGCTTGGGGACTGGTCAATCGGGTGGTCGCGCCCGAGGAATTGGTGGCGGCTGTCGATGAGATTGCTCAACAGATCGCCCGCGGCCCGACGCTCGCGTACGGGTCCATCAAACGGCTGTTGCTTCTGAGCAATGACACGGAGCTCGAACATCAGATGAAACATGAAGCGGCCTCGATTGTGCAAATGTCCCGGTCGCATGACGGCCTTGCGGGCGTGAAGGCGTTCAAGGACAAGGTCGAACCGAGTTTCGTCGGTAGCTAGGCACGCGACCGCGGCTCAGCGCTCAAACGAAATTCTCGGAGGAAAGAATGTCCGTATCGACGCTTCGAGAGCTAATGATCAGGTCGAGCAGACAGCTTCGGCCGCGCCCGAGAGCGGGCAGCGCATAGAACGAGCCGTTGATCAACCCTACCAGAGGCTAGGTGCAGATCGCCGGCACGTTGATCGACACCTCTCCCTCGGTCCCATCGAGGCAGGGCCGGTAGGCAATCGAGGTCACTTCCTCACCAGTGGGCAAGCGCTTTCCGAAAGCGGTCTGAAAGCCTCATCAGCCGGGGTAGTTCCGACCAGCTTGTAATAGTCCCACGGTCCATTGGATTCCTCCGGCTTCTTGACTTCAAACAGGTAGGCCGGATGAATCTTGCGACCGTCCGCGCGAATTGGTCCCTTACCGAGCAACGAATCGTCGGTTGGCATTTCCTTCATTTTTGCTACCACCTTGGCGCCGTC
This sequence comes from Bradyrhizobium sp. AZCC 2289, assembly GCF_036924615.1. NCBI lineage: Bacteria > Pseudomonadati > Pseudomonadota > Alphaproteobacteria > Hyphomicrobiales > Nitrobacteraceae > Bradyrhizobium > Bradyrhizobium sp. AZCC 2289. The sequence continues at coordinate 5,865,475 of NZ_JAZHRY010000001.1, forward strand.
ATGCGGATCGCCACCCATCGCCTCGAGCGCCTTGAAGTAGTGGGTCAGGCCCGAATAGACGCCGGCTTGAACCATGGTCGGGGGCGCGCTATTCTTCATCCGGGCGGCGAATCTCTTGGAGAATCCGCGGGTCTGGTCGTTCAGGTCCCAATAGAAAGTCTCGGTGAAGTTCAGGCCCTGCGCAGTTTCGAGACCGATGGCTTTGACGTCGGTGAGCAACAGCAGAAGCGCCGCGAGCTTTTGCCCGCCCTTGAGGATACCGAATTCGGCTGCCTGCTTGACGGCGTTTGTGGTATCGCCACTGGCATTGGCGAGCCCGATGATTTTGGCCTTCGATGACTGCGCCATTAACAGGAACGAAGAGAAGTCCGATGTATTCAACGGATGCCTTGCACTGCCGACGACCTTGCCGCCGTTAGCAAGGACGACGGCCGTGGTGTCGCGTTCGAGCGCGGCGCCAAAGGCATAATCTGCGGTGAGGAAAAACCAGGCGTCGCCGCCGGCCTTCACCAGTGCCCGCCCGGTGGCATGGGCGAGCATGTAGGTGTCGTAGGTCCAGTGCACGGTATTCGGAGAGCATTGCGCGTTGGTGAGATCCGAGGTCGCAGCACCCGAGTTGATGTAGACGCCGTTTCTTTCCTTAACGACGTGGTTGACGGCGAGCGCGACGCCGGAGTTCGGCACGTCGACGATGACGTCAACCTTGTCGACGTCGAGCCACTGCCGCGTGATCGCGGCGCCAACATCGGGCTTGTTCTGGTGATCCCCGGAGATGATGTCGATTTTCCAACCCTTGGCGGTCAGACCGGAATCCTCGACTGCCATTTGAGCAGCCAGCGTCGAGCCCGGTCCGGCTAGGTCGGCGTAAAGCCCGGATTGATCGGATAGCGCACCGATTTTGACGGTCTTGTCCTGCGCAAAAGCAAGATCGCCGGTGGCGAGTGTCAGCGCGGTTCCGAGCAAAAGCGCCGAAATTCTATTCTTCATATTTGTCTCCTCTTCCTTGATTTTTTCTCGTTGGCTTCTGGTGGCCGATATGGGGTTAAGCGTGTCGATACTGGGGCTTGCGGTTCAGAGTCAGTGAAGCCGTCGATGATCTTGCCGTGCTCTGCAGTAGCCGTCCGCAACGATCGCGGCGAACCGGAAACTCTGTTCAACCAAAAGGATAATGAAACCTCCCTTTGTCGAACCGCGCGTTTGTGTGGCCGATTTGATAACGAGCGCAAGGCCCTCGGTCTGTTCGACCAGAACAGCTTGGTTGTTCCTCACATCGCCTTGACGATGTTCTCGGTGACCTTCTTGGCGTCGCCGAGCAGCATCATGGTGTTGTCGCGATAGAACAGCGGGTTGTCGATGCCGGCATAGCCCGAGGCCAGCGAGCGTTTGATGAACATCACGGTGCCCGCCTTCCACACCTGCAGCACCGGCATGCCGTAGATCGGCGAGGATTTATCGTCCTCGGCGGCGGGGTTGGTGACGTCGTTGGCGCCGATCACGAAAGCAATGTCAGCCTGGGCGAATTCGGAGTTGATGTCCTCGAGTTCGAACACCTCGTCATAGGGCACGTTGGCTTCGGCGAGCAGCACGTTCATATGGCCGGGCATGCGGCCGGCGACCGGGTGAATCGCGTATTTCACCTCGACGCCTTCCTTCTTCAGCGTATCGGCCATTTCGCGCAGCGCATGCTGGGCCTGCGCCACCGCCATGCCGTAGCCGGGCACGATGATGACCTTGGACGCGTTCTTCATGATGAAAGCGGCGTCGTCGGCCGAGCCGAGCTTGGCGGGCTTCTGGTCGGCGCTGCCGCCACCTACTGCCGCCGTCTCGCCGCCAAAACCACCGAGGATAACCGAGATGAAGGAACGGTTCATCGCGTGGCACATGATGTAGGACAGGATCGCACCGGACGAGCCGACCAGCGCGCCGGTGATGATCAGCGCGGAATTGCCGAGCGTGAAGCCGATGCCGGCCGCGGCCCAGCCGGAATAGGAGTTCAGCATCGAGATCACGACCGGCATGTCGGCGCCGCCGATCGGGATGATCATGAGCACGCCGAGCGCCAGCGCGATGATCGTGATCAGCCAGAAGTCGAGCGCGCTGCCGGAGAGCACGAGGCCGACGATGAAGAACACCAGGGCCAGGGCCAGGGCGATGTTGATGATGTGGCGTCCGGGCAGGATGATCGGCGCGCCGCTCATGCGGGCCGACAGTTTCAGGAACGCGATCACCGAGCCGGTGAAGGTCAGCGCGCCGATGGCGACGCCGAGCGACATTTCGACCAGGCTCTGCGCATGAATGTTGCCGGGGGTGCCGATGTCGAAGGCTTCCGGAGCATAGAAGGCACCGGCGGCGACCAGCACCGCGGCCATGCCAACCAGCGAATGGAACGCGGCGACCAGTTCCGGCATCGAGGTCATCGGCACCCGCCGCGCGATCACAGCACCGATGCTGCCGCCGATCGCGATGCCGGCCACGACCAGGATCCAGGACATGGCGTCGGACGGCGGATGGCTGGCGAGCGTGGTCGCGATCGCGATCACCATGCCGATCATGCCGAAGAAATTGCCCTGCCGGGATGAGGCCGGACTGGACAGCCCGCGCAGCGACAGGATGAACAACACACCCGCCACGAGATACAAAACTGCAGCCAGATTGGCGTTCATCTCAGGTCCCCCTTTATCTTCGTCACCCCGAGGTGCACGCCGCTCACTTGGCCTTCTTCTTGTACATCGCCAGCATGCGCTGGGTGACAAGGAAGCCGCCGAAGATATTCACGCTGGCGAAGATCAGGGCGATGAAGCCAAAGCCGCGCGCCCAGCCGCTGCCGCCACTGACCATGCCGACACCGCCCGCGAGCAGCGCGCCGACCACGATCACCGAGGAGATCGCATTCGTCACCGACATCAGCGGGGTATGCAGCGCCGGCGTCACCGACCACACCACGAAATAGCCGACGAACACGGCGAGGACGAAAATCGACAGCCGGAACGTAAAGGGATCAACGACTTGGGCTACATGCTCCATGGCTTCTCTCCTCAGGCCTTCGGCTGGAAATTCGGATGGATGACGGCGCCGTCCTTGGTCAGCGCGGTGGCTTTCACCAGTTCGTCGTCCCAGTTCACCGCGAGCGACTTGTTGGGCTTGTCGATCAGGGTCTCGATGAATGAAAACAGGTTGCGGGCGTACAGGCTCGACGCCGATGCCGCGACGCGGCCGGCGACATTGGTGTAGCCGACGATCTTGACGCCGTCGGCGTCGACGATCTCGCCGGGCCTGGCGCCCTCGACATTGCCGCCGCGCTCGACCGCGAGATCGACCAGCACCGAACCCGGCTTCATCGACTTGACCATCTCGCCGCTGACGAGTTTCGGCGCCGGGCGCCCCGGGATCAGCGCCGTCGTGATCACGATGTCCTGCTTCTTGAGATGTTCGGCGGTGAGCGCGGCCTGCTTGGCCTGATACTCTTTCGACATTTCCTTGGCGTAGCCGCCGGCGGTCTGGGCGTTCTTGAATTCCTCGTCCTCGACCGCGAGGAATTTGGCGCCGAGACTTTCGACCTGCTCTTTGGTTGCGGGCCGCACATCGGTCGCGGTGACGACTGCGCCGAGCCGCCGCGCGGTCGCGATCGCCTGCAGGCCGGCGACGCCGACGCCCATCACGAACACTTTTGCGGCCGGAATGGTGCCGGCCGCGGTCATCATCATCGGGAAGGCACGGCCAAAGGCTTCGGCCGCTTCGATCACCGCGCGATAGCCGGCCAGATTCGCCTGGCTCGACAGCACGTCCATCACCTGCGCGCGGGTGATGCGCGGCATCAATTCCATCGCGAACGCCGCGACACCGGCGTCCGCGATTGTTTTCAGCGCGGCCTCATTGCCGTAAGGATCCATGATGGCGATGACCAGCGCGCCGCGCTTGTACTGGGCAAGCTCGGAGGCTTCCGGCCGCTTCACCTTGATGATGATGTCGGCATCCTTCAACGCGTCCGCGCTGACGGTAGCGCCGGCCGCGGTGAATTCGGAATCCGGCAGGCCCGACTTGATGCCGGCGCCCGGCTCGACCGCGATGTCGATGCCCAACGCCTTGAACTTCTTGATGGTGTCGGGGAAAGCGGCGACCCGCGGCTCGGACGGATCGATTTCCTTGGCAACGGCAATCTTCATTGCAGATTCCTCTTTCGGACGTCCCCTTTAAGCGGCAACGGGAAATTGTCCGACACCCAACCTTTACTGCTGGTTACAAGAGAACATCGACCGTTCACCGAATCACGAACGAAAGGCCGCTGGCCGCGATTTTGAGACTTGTGATGAGCCGAGCGGCAGTTCTGTAAACCTGCTTATCGGATGTGACTGACCGTCCTTGGATATCATGCGTCCAGAAGCGGCGTTGCATGTGACAGGAACAACTCCGGGTATTGGAAGAGCGATCCGCGCCCGACGTCCGAATAAACGACAAGCCTGGCGTTAAGTATGTTCCGCGCTAGATTGAACGAATTGACCGTGGAGATCATGATGTCGCAGCTGCCGTTCACCACAAGTGTCGGCTGCTTGAATTCGCCGATGTCGGCGAAGCGCTCATCGCGGGGCTGCCACCAACCCCTTGTTGAGGAAACGCCGATTGTTGCTGCCGCAACCCACCCCATAGAAGTTTTCGTCTCGTCAGACGCATCGCACGTTTCCTTATGGCCGCTCGAACCCATGCACACTTCCGAAGGGCAGCAGTCCGCGTGCGAAGCCCACTTCTGGTCACGCTGGCGCCTCGTCGCCGCCCGGCGGTAAGGTATTAATCATTATATTTATCATCTTTATAGTCAACAACTATTCTTAGGACTCAACCTTGGTCTCGGCCGAGCTAAGAGCCGCTGCCTACGAACGTTGCCCGCGTCGATCGGGATTATGCCCGATTGACGAAAGCGTGACGGGCAGGGGTCTTGTAAGCGGGCTTTGTAATGTTAGATTATGGATATAATTATTAAGAATCGACACCGTGCGGCACAAATGGAGCAAAAGTCGTGGAGATTAGGGAATTTATTGCGGAGCAGGTCGCATCGAACGATGTCGTACTGTTCATGAAGGGAACAGCACAATCGCCACAATGCGGGTTCTCCGCGCAGGTGGTAAAGATTCTGGACCATCTGGACGTTATCTATAGAGACATAGACGTTCTCGCGTCGGACGAGCTCCGGAAAGGCATCAAGGAATTTTCGGATTGGCCAACCGTTCCCCAACTCTACGTGAAAGGCCAGTTCCAGGGCGGCTGCGACATCGTGCGGGAGATGTTCCAATCCGGAGAGCTTAAGATAATGCTCGTCGACAACGGCGTGAAGAAGGACGAAGGCGCGCTGGCGTAGGTCGTAGCGGCGCCGGCCGTTGCGGAGAAAGCATTATCCCGCTTCGGTTCACCTTTCCTTGGGCTCGGAGTTTGCGGTCATGTCGCTAATACCTTATCCGCGGGATCGAAGCCGTTCTCGGTCGGCGTGATGTCTAATCGCCCTGGGCCTGCATCATGAGCCGGATTGACCTGCTCTAGTTAAGCAGCCGGTTATGCAACTGGTGGAAACGCCTCGAGGGCTGGGGCGTCTGGCACCGCGATCAGAAGGCGAAATCAATGACAACAATAAAGGCGATGCGGCTGGCTTCGCTGGTCACGGGAATCAATGTCCTGGTCGCGAGTGGCTTTACCATCGCGGCGATCTTCCGTCCGGAAGTCGTGGTGCCTGCCGGCTCGATTCCAACGGAGGCGTCGTTGCTATTGGCGATGTACGCGGCGGCGCGCATAATCCCGCTAGCTTTGTTTGCATTGGCGGCAATCTACAAACGAGCGACGTCTGCGTTGCTGATCCTGGGCACGCTCGCGGGCGGCATTCAATTGCTGGATGCTGGAATCGGTCTGTTTCAGCACGATCTGGGGAAATTCGCTGGGCCACTCTTCATTGCCGTCCTCCAATTCTTCGCGGTGTATCTGCTTCACAGATCCGTGCGGATCACGTCGTAAACCAGGTGCGGATGGACTGGCACTTCAAGTCAGCTCCAGTTGCGCGGTGAAGCTGATGCAGCGTATCATCCGGCCGGGATCAACCACGCCCGGCCCGCCCAGAAGAAGTCCGCCAAGCCAGCGACGTTGCTAGCGTTCGAGATGTATGCGCGGCAAAAAATCTGACGCGTCTGCCGGTTTCGACGTATCGGCGCCGCTCGGCGATGTGCGCCCTGTATTCCGCGGAAAGATGTTTGGTGCGCCATTCAGAATAAAAGCTGCGAACTATGTAGCGGAGCACTTTGTGCTCGACGCTCTGAGTTGTCGTCACTTCCCTCGAACCGTGCCGAAGTTGTGGATTGCGCTCATGTCGATCTGTCATATCGAGGGATGGATCCCCATCCGGCACAATTCAGCCTCGCTTGCGTGATCCCCTAACGCACTGCGTCGCCGCGGCGATACTCAGCGGAGAGGTCATCGAGCTTAGTCTTCAGCTCCGGAGCGAGGCTATAGTCGGCAGCAGCGAGCGTGTTGGTCAATTGCTCGGTTCGGCTCGCACCGAGAATGACGGACGTGATAGCCGGGTTCGCCAGAATCCAAGCGACTGCCAGTTTCGGCAGCGCTTCGCCTTCCTCGCCAGCGATCTCACGCAGCTTGCCGACCGTCACGAACTCGCGCTGATGCCAGTAGCGGTCCCGATACACGGTGCCGAACTGTCCGACTTCCGCCGAAAAGCGTCCCTTTTCCGGCTTCTCGTCCTGCTGATATTTCCCGCTAAGGAGGCCACCGGCAAGCGGGTTGAACGGGATCACCGCTAGGTTTTCCTCTTGAGCCAGCGGCAACAGTTCCCGCTCGATCTCCCGGAACAGAAGGTTGTACCGAGGTTGTACCGAGACGAAGCGCGCCAACCTCAGCGTATCCTGCAGGCCGATAGCCCGCGCCAATCGATAGGCCAGGAAATTCGAAACGCCGATATAGCGCGCCTTGCCGGATCGGATGATGGCATCAAGCGCTTCAGCGGTCTCATCCAGCGGTGTCGCGGGGTCATCTATGTGAAGTTGATAGAGATCCACGAAATCGGTGTTCAGGCGCCGCAACGATGCCTCGATCGCGTCAAGGAGGTGCCTGCGAGACGAGCCCTGATCCCAAGGGGAGGATCCCATCCGCCCTCCGGCCTTCGTCCCGAGAACGAATCGCCTGCGTTTGCCTTTCAGCCAGAGGCCGGTGATCTCCTCTGCTCGGCCGACTTCAGGCAGATCTGCGCCGCCCGGGTAGACGTCCGCGGTGTCGATGAAATTCACGCCGGCGTCCGTCGCCTTGTCGAAGACCCGAAAGGACTCAGCTTCGTCGGTCTGTTTGCCGAACGTTCCTGTGCCAAGGCAGAGGCGGGAGACCGTTAGACCAGTTCGACTAAACTTCGTGAACTGCATGAAGATCCCATAGCGAGCAACAAGCTGGCCGCGGCGCACAGCTGCCCGCGCGAACTGTAGCAACCCCCATATTTGAGGCAAGAGAGCCGGTGCAGCGACCTAAAGCCGAGAGGATGACAACCCCTCTAAGTATTTTCGCCGCCCTTGACTCAGGCCGGCCAGAAGTCCGGAGAGTGCGCGAAGCCTAGATGTCACAGACCCCAAAAGCCGCTTGTGCGGGACGTAATCATCATTCGGACGATCAGCAGGATCCTCTGTAGCGCCTTTTTGCTTCATATCCTGGCTTAAGAGCAGTAGCTGAGCGTATAACGCGTCTGGTGAGCACATGAATAAATCCAACCCTCTCATCATTTCTTTCGTTTCATGATAAGCATAATGAATGTGTGCCGCAAAGTCAATCCGTAAAACCCAAAGCGGCAGGACTTGCAGAAGCAACGACGCCGACCAACAGGAACAGGCCTGCCCACAACCCAGCTTAGACGGGGGCGGCTTGCTATCCGTAACCCGGGGGAATGCGTCCTAACCGCACTGTCGGTCCTTGATTACAATTATTATTGGTATCATATATATATAATTGGGCGTGTAACCCCCCGGGCCAGCAGTTTTCGCGGCCCCAGGTGGAGGCCTGCACTTCCCGAGACCACCAGACCTGGCCGCCGCGGGATCTCCGCGGCGGTCTTTTCTAACGTCGGGCTTACGGCGCGCATATGGAAGAATGTGAAGAGAACAGACCCAAGCTCTGGATTCGTCTAGAACGCAATAGCCGTGCCTCACCTCAGTCCCCACGAACGGCGCATACGTCTTTCGTATCGCCGAGTTTCTTCGCAAGATCCGAACCAAGGTCTAGCTCCGACATCGCGCTAGTAGCAAGTCGGAAGAGCGCATTGTACCCTTCGTTGGATGGCGATGTCGCGAAGCGTCCCGAGATTCAAGGAAACAGCGCTCGCTCCGAAAGCCATGGGCGGTGAACGCAGCCGAGCACTTCCGTTGGGGAAGCGGCCTCTGTGTATTCAGCGATCGGGGCATCGGCTTTGTTCATCGAGACACCAAAGTGGTCCGTAGGATCCGACAGTCTGCCCAGCGAATTCCCTACGCTTGGGGCGAGTCCCATATTCCCCCTACCTGGCTCAAGGCAGCTGCTGCCTTGGCAAAAGCCGATCCTAGCGAGCTACCTGTAATCAGCGCCATTTTGCCCGCAACGGAAAACAGATTTGAGGTCATCGGCTAAAACTTCCGAACTAGCGGCCGTTCATCAAATCATTTCCCCTGAAAGGCGAACTTGCCTCTGAAGTTTCGTGCGCCGTGTTCCGCGACTGCTCGCACCCCAGCCTGCATATCGTTCGTTTCCAACAGGGGGGCGCCGACAACCCCCAAAAGGCGATCAGCAGTAGAAGCGCCGCCTTCAGCAGCAGCCCTTATCAGGCGTTTGGTCGCTCTCAACGCTCGCGTCGGGCCCTCGGCCAGCTGTTTCGCGAAATTCATGGCAGCATCGTCGAGTTCCGCGTCTGGAAAAACCTTGGTGACGATGCCCCATCTCTCAAAATCAGCAGCACCGTAGATGGACGTGGAATAGCAAATCTCCGTTGCACGTGCGGGACCGGCGCGCTCGCTTAGAATCTGGGCGCCTCCAAGCAACGTCGTGGCGCCTATCATGGCTTCCAATTGAGCAAACTGTGCCGTTTCGCTGGCCCACAGGATGTCGCAGCGAAGTACAATCTCCAGGCCGGCCGTCAGGCACATTCCTCGAACCGCGGCGATCGTAGGAATTGGAAGGTATTGCAAACGTTCCATGAGCGGGACTTGCTTGGCAAGTTGGGCTTCGGCAGCGTGTGCCGACAGACCTTCGAACATGGCTGGAACATCAGCGCCGGCGCTGAAATGCGGTCCGCTCGCTTTTAGCAACAGGGCGCGCAACGGAGCTGCCGCAATCTGGTCGATCGCGTCACTTAACTCGTCCAGCATCTCCCATGTGAACAGGTTAAGCGGAGGCCTGGAAATGGTGACGACGCCCAGGGCATCATCGATCTTGAGTGTCACGCTGGTCATTTTCGTCTCCGTCCAGTGCAATATTGCGAAGCGTCTTTGCGCCTCTACAAGGTGCCCACGAGGCTCATGCGCGGTTCGCATCGCCGGCTTGTCAGCGCGCGTTCAAAGCGATTAGGCGGAATGCCACTAGTGACATCCTCCATCGGGACATACTATTTGACTTGGCAGTTATAGGCATATACGCATATTGCCTATCGAGCTTGATTGCAAGAAGCCTGCTTCATGACGCCAAACGCCCGAGATGAGCCCAGCGGTCGCTCTCACAGTCGGAGCAGGCGATTGCCCTTAAGGCACCATAATCCGGGATCCTCAGTCCAGATCATGTGGCGGAGAGTTATTGGCACATTCGAGCATACGAACGGTATGCACGCTGGACCCGCGCCTGGGCCTCTATTGATCATTAGTAGGGGGAGACTTCAAAGGACGCCTCTTAGGGAGCGGGAGCTCTTCGGCAACCGATGCCGTCCGGCTCAGTTCCGAGAAGACGGGCGTGGATCGGAATCGCAAAAGACCGACTTTTCAAAGGAACCGCGATGCACCGATCGTGGATGATGGCGGACAGATTCGGGCAACGAAAGCCCCATCGATGCACCGGACCAACTTGGTTGGTGACATCACAAATGCCCCGGCAGCTAGGCCTGCCGCAACAAATCGATTTTTGTCGAGGAGCTGCGCGATGAGTGAAACACCGTTAACTAAAACGACCTTTGATGCCTTGGGACTAAGGATGGCATGCCACCAATCGGGCGAAGGCGCACCGATTCTCTTTCTACATGGCAATCCAACTTCCTCCTACTTGTGGAGAGACGTAGTTCCAAGTCTACGGTCTATCGGTCGGGTTGTGGCACCGGACCTTATCGGAATGGGAGACTCTGACAAACTGCCTGATGCTGGGCCTTCGACTTATAGCTTTTCGACACACCGCAAGTATCTTTGGGCTCTAATCGACAAAGTTCTTTCGCCCAAAGAAAAGGTGGTCCTCGTCATCCATGACTGGGGATCGGCGCTCGGCTTTGATTGGGCTAACCACCATCGCGATCGCGTCCGCGGAATCGCTTACATGGAAGGGATCGTCTGTCCGATTAAAGATTGGAGCGACTGGAACAAAGCCGCAGTGCCGATTTTCCAGGGCTTCCGCTCGGAGAAAGGCGAGGAGCTCATCCTCGACCGCAACCTCTTCATCGAGAAGGTTCTGCCGGGATCCGTCATCCGCAAACTATCAGATATCGAAATGACAGAATATCGGCGGCCGTTCCTGAAACGCGAAGACCGGTGGCCAATGCTCACTTGGCCCCGCCAAATCCCGATTGGTGGAAATCCGCCCGACGTCGTCGCGATAGTCGACGCATACGCGAAATGGATGGCGGAAAACGAAATCCCAAAATTGTTCGTCAACGCAGATCCTGGAGCAATACTGACCGGCCCAATGCGGGAATTCTGTCGAACTTGGAAAAATCAAAGGGAAGTCACAGTCGCCGGCTCGCACTTTATTCAGGAAGACTCGGGAGAGAAGATTGGCCCAGCCATCGCCGAATGGATGAAAACTGCGCTAGGCTAGACCCAAGAACGGGATCGCCACCGCTAAGCCAAATTCAGCTTAGGACGAACCTAGTCGTTCGTCATGAGCGATCGCAAGCAAAGTTGCATGAAGGTCAGCAGCTTGGCGAGCTCCGAAGATTTCGGTAAACTTTTTTTGCGCCCGTGCCCAGAACGCGGTGGCGTGCTTTTGCAGCGCTTTTCCCCTCACAGTCAAGACCACATTCCGCGCTCGAGCATCCCGGCTGTCCACTGCAAGCGCGATAAGCCCGTCTCTTTCCAGAGGGCCCAGGGTATGACCTAGGCCAGACCTATCCATCACCATAGCTTCCGCGAGTTCAGTCACAGTCGGAGCATTTTCGCCGCGTTTCACCAATTCAGTGAGCAGGCTATACTGGGTGACGGTGAGTCCCGCCGGCGCAAGCGCCGTGTCGTAAAACTGAGACAAACGCCGCGACGCTTTCCGGAGTGCTACCGCACTGCAAGTAGAGTTGGCGTTGTGTCTTCCACCGCCCATGTAACGTGAATCTCCTCTCCAGAAAAATATAGGCATTTGCCGCGTTAAAAAAGGAAAATATACAGATTTCCATATCTTCGCGGGCTATTTTCCCGCAACGCGAGCGATTCCGGCTTTATGCGAGTTTTCCAAATGCGAGTTTTCCAAGCTTGATATAGCTCGTGGCTGAAGATCATTTAGAATGAGTATCCATCTCTAAATCGTGAATAGCGTCTCGATCGCTCGAGTCGTGGTTGGACTCAACGTGCCCGTCGACGGCCCGCGCATTGGTCTGACGTCCCACAACGTAGGTCAATCCCGGAGCATCGGATCGGATGGCACCCACCACCGACCAATTGCGATCGCCTTCGGTAATCCGCATGGTTGGCATAAAGATCAACCGATGTGACATGACAGCCCCGTCTGACGCATCCTTGCGCCTGATACATAGACACCCCGCTCATCGCGGCGCACCACGCAAGAAACACATCGGGGTCAGCCTGATGGCTGGGCGCTTTAGAACGGTCCCCCTTTGGAACGGTCATATCCAGCATCCATATCGAAAGTAAAGGAACGGCAGGCGTCGAGTGCGTCAAGGCCAACGCAGCGATGAAAGCAAACTCTGTGCGCATATCTGGGCTGCGGATCGAGTTGAGGTGCGAAAGTGCAGTCGTTCGTGGCAGCGTTTTGGCCGCCGAAAGAGACATGTTGGGGGGCGCCGCCAGTACGCCGCTGGTGCCTCTAATTGACAAGTTATTAACATCATCTTAGAAGTCGGCATATGCCGACAAAAGTGGAGGACGCTTTATGAAGATCTATTTTGCGCCTGACACGCGAGCGGTCCGCATAGTGTGGCTGTTCGAGGAGCTGGGTTTGCCCTACGAATTGGAGTTCCTCAAGTTTGGGGATCCAAGCATGCGATCGCCCGCCTATCTCGGGATTCATCCGCTGGGCCGGGTGCCGACACTCATCGATGGCGAAGTCACGATCTTCGAGTCGGGAGCAATCGTACAATACGTGTTGGCGAAATACGGCAACGGGCGGCTTGTACCCGATGTCCTTTCACGAGAGTTTCCGTTGTATCTCCAGTGGTTTCATTTCGCTGAAGGAATGATCATGCCGCCGGTTAACACTATCGTTGTGGAAACGGTTCTCCTTTCGCCCGATCGTCGGAACCAAGTTAATGTGGATCGAGCTACGAAAGTTCTCTCAAAAATGTTGGCCGCCGTTGATGCCGGCGTACGCGCTGGCAAATTCTTGGCCGGGAACTTCAGTGCGGCCGACATCATGCTCGGTCAAGCATGTATGGCCGCCACTAAGGCCGGCGCCGATCTTTCGGGCCAGGCAAACCTGGCGGCTTATATTGACCGCCTGCGCAATCGTCCGGCATTCAAAAAGGCGAATGCGACGGGGAAGCCGGTGAGCGCGGGCGTGTCTGGACAAACGTGATTCGACTTGGCGGTGACCAGTGTAAAATTGTGTGCCTGCTGCGGAACTCGGAGCCGAACACCGCATGATTGATCCTTAACTACTGGCCTACGCCCAGCGGCCCAGCGATGTTTCTCGGGGAAACCGGGCTCGAAAATGAGAAAAAGATGCGTGGCAATGCCCAATTGCCCGGGCCGCAGTGGTTGGCCTAAATGGTTGCAATTTTGACGTTGGAGACGTAAGGGGACCGAAGTTAGCTTCCGCGAAGGTTGCGAAGTCCCTGCGATTAGCGCCGATGGAGAAGCCCGTATGGCCGACGGATTGAAGGCGTCAAACAGGTCGCCCGGAGAAGATTGGATCGCGATTGTACGTAAGAACGGATCGCCCGAATTCGCCGCGGCCTTTGTCGAGAGACCTATACTCAGGGCGTCGGTCTTGCGGGCTCCTTGTGTCGGAGTTGAGTCCATCGCCGCCTTTTTTTGGTACGGCAAGCAGCATGTACGACACCATCGCCTTCACGAACGAGACCGTTGACAACGACAAGACATATCTTGAATGGGAAGGGAAAGTCTTCGGCCTCGACGTTTGCGGTGCCACGATACTGACGCGCGATGCTGCCGGATTGATTCAAAGCGTCCGGCTGTACCATAGCCCGCTGCAGGTACTCGCTCGTTTCTCCACAGAGCTCGGTAGACGTCTAAGCGGGAAAATCGACCCTTCGCTTTTTGGAGCTTTTGCCTAAGCTACGGCATTATCGATACCCACTTGGCTGGGCAATGTCGATCAAGCTTATGGTCGCAGCGAATTAGCCCTTGTCGCGATGCGCAAAGGCCTTTGGTTGTTTTGCGGTCCACGGAGTCGGCCTGGCTGCAACAAGACGGTCGGTGGTGCACATGACCCAGACGACATTTGATGTCGGAACTGTTTTCTTTATGGAAAAAATGCTGAACGTCGTTGGCGGCACTAAGCGCGATCCTTCCTAGCGGTGCGGCGGCTGGCGTTCGTTTTCACGACGTTCGGCTTTCGAGCCACTGTTCGAAGACGTAGAGTCTGACGACCAGCCTCCAGAATGTAATCGGATAGTTCTCTCTCGCCCGACGCCCGCGAAAGTACGATAGTTCCCGTCATCGTCGCGATTGCGGCCGTCGCGATCCGGCGGCCATCTTCTGCCGAAAGGTTCGGAAGTTGGCGGCCCATGATCTCGATCATCTCTTGGAGCTTTTGGGCGAACGCGCGACGAGCCGTTTTACTCGAACGCGCAATGTCCGCTGCCAGGGCCGGCAGCGGACAACCAAGTCCCCGATTGTCTCGATGTGGGGCATTGATGTAGATATCAACGATCGCATCGAACCGGTCCGGGACTGGCGTCGTCTCAATTGCCTGCAGCCAGCGCGATATGGTTCGATCCATAGCCATCGCTATCGCCTCGACGACGAGAGCCTCGCGTGATTCGAAGTGGGCGTAGAACCCGCCATGGGTCAAACCAGCGAGATCCATCAAGGCGGCAACGCTCACTCCGTTGGCGCCCTCTTCGCGCAGAGCTAGGGACGCACTTTCGACGATTCGGCCCCGAGTACGATCCTTATGCCCCTTGGCATAGCGCATCGCTGTCTCCACTGTGCGGGAAGAAGCCCCGAGGCGGCAGGTGGAAATGCTTCGCTCTCACCATTTTTCTCCAAAGGGACGCAACTCGCTGAGGAACGACCATGCCGAACGATCTTGATTGTATCGCGGCCAGCTTGATGAAGAAATCGTCGGGCGCATCACTTCTGTCAAGGCACTGCCTTAGTCATGATCGGACCACCCCAACCATCTATAATGACGCCACCCGGTGGATCGATATTCCAATGGGTATTTTGCAGATGATATATTATGGACGTCATGCTACGCAATACCCAATTACGGTATCCCGGGGGACATGATGAGTCTTCGGCGGCGCGCGATGAACCCCGTGCGCGCGGACCTCAATGATCCCTAGACCGATTAAATGATGCGAAGGTCTGTCCCGATGATGCCAATCGGCTAAGTAGTGAGCTCGGCCGCAGTGAGGCGTCGCCGTCGATTGCGGATTGGTAAGATAGCCGCTCGGCGACCTGAGCCAGGCCGATTTCATCGGCGTAATACATGGGACCGCCTCGATGAATCGGCCAGCCGTATCCGTACAGCCAGACAACATCGATGTCGCTGGCGCGCGCGGCTATTCCTTCTTCGAGAATCCGAGCACCTTCGTTGATCATCGGGTACAAGATGCGATCGAGTATCTCGTCGTCGCTGACTGCCCGCCGCTTCAGGCCACGACGAGCCCAAGTGTTGGTGATGAGATTTTCTACATCTGTATCCGGCAACGGCGACCGAGAGCCCTGCTCGTATCGGTAGTAGCCTTTGCCAGTCTTTTGACCGAACCGCCCCGCTTCGCACAACGCATCCTCGATTTCTGAAGTCTCACCGCGGTCCTTGCGCGATCGCCAGCCAATATCAAGTCCGGCAAGATCGAGCATCGCGAACGGCCCCATCGGCATCCCGAATTTGGTGATCACGGCATCCACTTGCTGCGGCAACACCCCCTCAAGCAGCAGCTTATCGGCCTGTTTGCCCCGAACCATGAGCATGCGGTTGCCCACGAACCCGTGGCAGACGCCAACGACCGCGGGCACCTTTCCGATGCGTCGCGCGATCGCCACGCCGGTCGCCAAGACGTCGGGGGCGGTCTTGTAGCCCCTGACAATCTCGCAAAGCCTCATCACGTTCGCCGGACTGAAGAAATGCAATCCGATCACGTCCTGGGGCCGCTTCGTCGCTGCCCCAATTTTGTTAACGTCGAGGAACGAGGTGTTCGTTGCGAGCACAGCGCCGGGCTTCGCCAGTTGATCCAGCTTTTTGAATACATCCAGCTTGACTACCATCGTCTCGTAGACCGCTTCAACGACAAGGTCGGCATCCTTCGCTTCGGCCAAACCGACGGCGCCGTTGATTAAGTTGAGGCGTTCGGAAACCCAATCTGCGGAAAGGCCAGACCGTGCAGCAGTCGCTTCGTAATTCTTGCGAATGATGTTCA
Organism: Bradyrhizobium sp. AZCC 2289; assembly: GCF_036924615.1. Taxonomy (NCBI): domain Bacteria; kingdom Pseudomonadati; phylum Pseudomonadota; class Alphaproteobacteria; order Hyphomicrobiales; family Nitrobacteraceae; genus Bradyrhizobium; species Bradyrhizobium sp. AZCC 2289. The sequence goes on from NZ_JAZHRY010000001.1 coordinate 5,881,439, forward strand.
GGCCGTGATCGAGCGGTTCTTGCGCCAGTTCGAGGAGCGTGACAGGTACACCTGCATTCGCAAATGACATCGCAATCCCGCCGCCCATGGTTCCAGCCCCGATGATCGCCACGGTCGCGACCCTGCGCGGCTCTGTACCCGCCGGAAGGTCAACGATTTTTGCTGCGTCACGCTCCGCGAAAAAGGCGTAGCGTTGGGCCTTTGACTGATCGCCGCTCATCAGCTTGAGAAACACATTGGATTCGCGCGTCAGCGCCTCGTCGAACGGAACGTCGAGGCTCCAACCGACCGCATCGGCAGCTGCAACCAGAGCTTCTAAACCACGATTCTTCTTGTTCACAGCAGCCACGGCGTCCGTGAATATCGTGCGGTTGTTCCTCGCTGCAAGAAGTTTGGAATCGTCATCACGAAGTCGCCGTATCGGAATCTCCTCCGCGAGGATGGTGCGAGCAAAGGTCTCTCCACCCGTAGCAGCCGAGCCATCGACGACTTCGTCGATGAGGCCGCTGTTCAGTGCTGCCGCCGCGGAGATGGGCTCGCCGCTCACGATCATTCTAACGGCCAATTCCGGGCCAACCGCGCGCGGCAGACGTTGCGTTCCGCCAGCTCCGGGAAGCAAACCCAGCTTTACCTCTGGCAGCCCCAGTTTTGCGTCTTTGGTGGCGATCCGGAAATGACAGCCGAGCGCCACCTCAAGGCCGCCACCAAGGGCAACCCCGTGAATGGCGGCGATCACTGGTTTGTTGCAACCGTCGATTTGGCTGATCACGTCGGTCAAATTCGGGGGCTGGAACGGTTTCCCAAATTCGCGGATATCGGCGCCGCTGATGAAGGTGCAACCGGCGCAGGTGATAACCACGGCTCGAACTTGGGTATCTTCGGATACATTCTCGATGGCTTGGCTTAAACCGCGGCGCACGTCTATGCTTAGCGCGTTGACAGGGGGGTTATCGATCGTGAGGATCGCGAGCCCGTCGCGAATTTCCGTTTTCACAACCCCGCTCACGCCATTTTCCAGCATAGGCATCCTCGTAAGCGGGACTTCTCATCCCGCATGTTTCAGGACTGTTCCGGCGAGATCGCGTCGACAGGGCCAGCAACCACCGAATTTGCTTTGGTCGTCAATGATCGCGTCGCGCTCAACGCAACGGCTTCGTATGATGGGTAGGTAGTTTAGATTTGTCGCCGTAGGCAACACCAAACCTGATGATTGACTATTCCCATCTGAATAACTTGATCCTGGGCTGACTACACACGGCAGCATGAGCGTTTCCAGCGGGCGCGATGGGCGCGGGCTACCGAACGCCATTGTTCAATTGTGAACAGCCGTCCAACACCGATGACGCTTCTTTGGAACTATCGACCTCTGTAATATTCGCGTCGATTGCTTTGCAAACGCCCTTCAAACGCCCTTCGATGTTCGCGAACAGTAGGGGAGGTGAACGATGACGGCAACAGAGGCGGCCCGCATCGGATTTATTAATCATGCGGTACGTGCCGACGAGCGTGACGTGCGCGTGGCGCAGCCCGCGTCGTCCATGCTCGACGCGGGCGTCGGCTACGAACTTCTGATGACCGATGACGCCGACAATCATCGCGATGCGATGGCAGCGTTCAGCAACCAGCGCATACCGGCTTTGGGCAGGGCGTCATGATGGACATGCGAGATGACCGGTTGCAGGCCGTTGTCCCGATGCCGGAGGACATCAAATGGCAAACCGCTGTCGAAGTCGTTCGGGAGAACGCGAGGCAATATCCGGAGAGGCTTGCGCTGGTCGCGCCGTCAGTCGACGGTGCCGTGAAGCGGCTCACCTACCAAGAACTCGCGAGCCGGGCCGAAGATGTGGCGGCTGGCCTGCATGAATGCGGCATTGTCAAAGGTGATCGCGTAGGAATCGCTCTGGGAAACTCCGCAGCCTATGAGTTTGTGCTCACGGAGCTTGCCTGCCTTCGTCTGGGCGCCGTGGCGGTTCTGATCAACCCTGGGTCAAAACGCGACGAGTTGCTGCATACGTTGAGCCTTACGGAATGCCGGGTAGTGATAAGCGGACAGGAGTGTGCCGCCGAAGTCGTCGCGCTCCGCGCGCGGCTGCCGGGCTTGGGTCCGGTGTTCGAAGTTGCCCCGCCAGGTGTGCCGTGTGCGCTCAGGTGGGATCAACTCCTCACACCGCCGTGTCCGCTCGAAAGAACACATCCGTCCCCAGACGCTTCAGACGACGCGTTTGTCATCATGACGTCGGGTACCACAGGGCGACCTAAAGCCGTTACACTCTCTCATGCGAATAGTATCGCGGGCGGCTTTGCGATGGCCCGCGGCTGGGGAATTCGTGCTGACGACATCGTACAGTCACCGATACCGCTCACCACCAGCGCCGGCTGCTTTGTCGCAAGAATGGGATCGTTCTGTGCCGGTGCAGCGCTGGTAATTGATCCCCGGTTTGACTCTGAGATCACTTTTGCACGGGCGCGCGCCGAGGGCACTACGGTCCTGCTGGTGGTGCCCTCAATCCTCATCTTCATGACCGAGCAATTCGACCCGACCAGGCATTCGCTGGAGACCGTCAGGTTGTTTTGCTTCGGCTCGGCGCCGATCACGGTGACGGCGCTGAATCGGGTGAATGCTCGCTTCCCGTGGATAAAAATGGCCCAGATATATTCGATGACGGAATCGTCAACTGTCGGCTCCTATCTCTCGCCGGAGGTTTTCAACGAACATCTCGGATCGGTAGGACGACCGGTTCTGTGCGAGATGCGAATCGCCGACGCGACCGACCATGACGTCAAGGCGGGCGAGATTGGGCAGATCCTCATTCGCGGACCAGGTGTCATGCGCGGCTACCACCGTGATCCCGAAGCGACCGCGCAAGCACTCGCTGGCGGATGGCTTCACACCGGCGACCTCGGATATATGGATACCGAAGGCTACTTCTATCACGTCGATCGGATGAAGGATATGATCATCCGGGGGGGCTTCAAGGTTGGATCGGTCGAGGTCGAAAACGTTCTTGTCGAGCATCCCGCCGTGCGAGAAGCCGCGGTTCTCGCCGTGCCGCATGAAAAACTTGGCGAGGACGTTTTTGCGTTCGTCGTGCTGCGCGAGCAAATGGACGTCGACCCAACGGTTCTGGTTGGATATTGCAGCGAGAAACTGGCGCACTACAAAGTACCGCGCCGCATCGAGTACATCTCCGTACTGCCGCGAAATCTTACCGGCAAAGTCGACAAAGTCAGGTTAAGGCAAGCTGCCAAGGACATCTTGGGCAACCCTGCTGCATAAGGTGGCGACCAGGTTTTAGTTGGTCGTTGCAGGGAGCGTTCATCGGATCGCGGGCGCCGGAAATACCGAATTGAGCGCACTGGTGCGCAAATTCGTAATTGAGACCGTTGCTGCCTATTCTCTCTGCCTTCCGGCACGCTCTCGTCGACTCGCATATGCGTTCCGAAACGCGTTATTGCGCAAATTTGCGGTGCCGCTTTTGCCAGTCGCGCAGGGTGGTTGCCGAGCGCGTATTTCCACGCGGCTCGCGGGCGGCGATCGGCGGCGCCAATATGGAGGCATGACATAGAAGAAAACCCCTATTCAGGCCTGAATTGCGCCGGTGCGGATGCACGAGAGTATTCGATACTACCGGTTGCCTCCGATCATGTCGATACCGTTGCGGGACGATAGTCCGGGTCAGGGTACGACCAGGACCAAAATTTCGGCCGCCAGAGCGGGAGCTTGGTTGTTTTCAATTTCCAGTGTTGCTGTGCTCTTGATCACGAACTGTCGATTATCCCTAGGTTCGATGCCGGCCATAGCGAGTTTCAACCGAACCCGCTGGCCTGCTTTGACCGGCGTGATGAACCTCACCCTGTCGAGCCCATAGTTGACGATGACCGAGGCGTCCTTGGGCGCAAAGCCCAAATCCATTGCAAGCGCGGTAACCAGGGACAGGCTGAGATATCCGTGCGCGATCGTCGCCTGGAACGGACTTTCTCTTTTTGCGCGTTCGACGTCTACGTGGATCCATTGTCGGTCGCCGGTACATTCGGCGAATTGGTCTATTCTGGATTGGTCGACCTCGATCCAATCCGAGGTTCCGAGGTTCTTGCCGACAAAGTGTTCTACGTTATCAAGCGTCATCTCAGTCATGACAGGTGGTTCTCGTTTTGACGGATGATAGGGGCTGGCGTCGCGGTGGTTTTCGGAACCATTGCTTGGGCATTTTTAGTCGGCAGGAAACGCCGGTGTTCAAACGCTCTATCATTTTGTTTGAGCATGATCCGGAAAACCGGTTCCCAATTGTCCGGATCATGCTCTAGCTAGGCAGCCGGCAAGACGGCGGTCAAACCGCCGTCAATGGCAAGTATCTGTCCCGTGATGTGTTTGCCGGCATCGCTTGCGAACAAGATCGCAGCGCCTTTGAGATCGTCCTGGTCGCCGATACGACGCAGCGGCGCACTCGCCGCAAGCTTGTCCGCGCCAACCGCCTCGAGCGTGCCCTTCGTCATTTTCGACGGAAAGAAGCCCGGTGCGAGCGCGTTGACGGTGATCCCGTGGCGTCCCCAATCGCCGGCTAACGCGCGAGTGAAATTCACCACTGAGCCCTTGCTGGTGTGATAGGCGATCATTTGCATATCGCCGTTGCCGCCACGAAGGCCGGCAATCGATGCGAGATTGATGATGCGGCCGTATTTGTTCGGAATCATCGACAGTTTCCCGATCCGCTGGCTGAGCAGAAACAGGGATCGGATGTTGAGAGTCATCAGTTTGTCCCAGGCCTCGATGGGATGATCTTCCGTGGATGCGCCCCAGGTCGCGCCCGCGTTGTTGACCAGAATGTCGACCTTGCCCAATTTGTCGATTGCCTCATCCGCAAGCCGCTTGACGTCATCCTCCCTGGCATTGTCGGCGGCGATCCAATCAGACTTGATGCCCAGACCCGCGAGGTGCTCCTGCGCCTGCTTCAGATCGGCCGTCTTGCGTGACGACAGAATCATCTTGGCTCCCTGCTCGCCGAGCGCCTCCGCAATCTGCAATCCGAGCCCGCGTGACCCACCGGTGACAAGTGCGGTCTTTCCGGCAAGGTCAAAAGCTTTCTTTATGCTACCCATGTCTTGTCCTTAATCTAAGCAGTTGAACGACCCTGATACGTCTATCGGCCGCGGAAAACGGCCGCTCGCCGCTCGACAAATGACTGTATTCCCTCTTTGAAATCTTCGCTGTTGAATACGCGATCTTTGATTTTCGGAATATAGTCGACGGCCGCCCGCTCGCCGCTCTCGATGAACTTCAACGCCGCTTCCTTCGTAACCTGAATTCCGATAGGCGCATTCTTGGCGATTGTTTCCGCGACCACCATGGCGCGCTCGATCTGCTGGCCTGCCGGCACAACCTCCTGCACGAGACCGATCTTGTACGCCCGTTCGGAGGTAAACTCGTCACATAAGAAAAGATGGTACATGGCGTCACCCCAGCCGGCCCTTGTCAGGAAGCGAAAGTGCGCTCCCCCGAACGGCGCGATGCCGCGCTTGGATTCCATCTGGCAGAATCTGCAGTCATCGGCGGCAATGACAATATCGCCTGCAAGCATCATCTCGATGCCAATCGTGAAGACGATACCCTGTACGGCGGTGACGATCGGCTTGCGACACCTGTTGGCGAGTGCGAAGACGTCGATAGTCCCCTCCCTCAAGTCCCAGTTCTCGGCCTTTGGGCCGAAAAATTTCGGCATGTCCAGGCCCGCCGTGAAGTCGCCACCTTCCGCGCAAACGACACCAACCCAATATTCATCTGTCTTATCCAGAAGCGTGAGGGCGTCCGACATCTGAAACATCATCTGCGGGCTGAAGGAATTCTTCTTGGCCGGGTTGTCGATTATGATCTTCAGCACGTGTCCGTGCACCTCGGTTCGGATTTGCCCCACCGGAGCCGTCGTCGTGCTCATGCCGTGTTTTCTCCTGTGTTCATTTGGTCGTGTCGCGACTCATATTGAAAATAGGCCCAGGCGTCGTCGAAGAAGACGAAAGTCGTGAAAACCCAAACGTCCACGAGGTTCCTGGCGCTTCATCTTCGCAGCAGAACTCCGCCGCAAACGTTGAAGGTGACGAGCGCGTGCCGCCACCAACAGAGCAGCCCGCGCGAACGTCCTGCTACCAAAATATTGCATCACGGCTATTCAACGATGACTAGGGCAGGAGGGTACATTCTGCAGGGAGCAAAGGCGAACTCCTGGTGGGTGACACGACGCGTCGGCACCCGCAAAGCCAGTCGTCGATACTCGTTGGCATTCATTATCAATCTAATGGTTAGAAAGGATGATGGTGCCGAAGGGATCATGGTCCAATGTCTGCGTTTGCAATTCCGCTCCAATCGAGTTGTTGGGATCGTCGGCGTCTGACAGCACACGTACAACATAAAACTGTCGCGCAAGCGTCCTGCTTGCTCTTCCGAGGCCTGGATTGCGCCGGAGCAGATGACCTGAAAACCAGTGAAAATAGTAAACCGGCACGTCGCGTGGATCGCCTCGATGATGTCCTAAAAGGTGGTGAATACGACGTTTCGCGCAAGTGCCTGCAACCGTATGCTCGGCGCGATAGGCTTGGCGCCGCCGCCGGCACGGGTATTTTGGCGCTGTTCGCAAGCTTTGAGTGTGAACTGACTCTGGTGCGGCGCGGAATCGACCTCCCCAAGCTGGAATCGGAATGGGAGAAACAATCAAGTGAGCAACTGAAGAATCCAAAAATGGGCCTTGGCGCCGCGTCCGAAGGAAAGTCAAGGAAAGCGATTGTAGATTGGAGCCCGCTTCTCTTGCCGAGGCCGGACACAATCAACTGCTGCGAGCGACCTTTCTCCATCTCGAACATTACGGTCGCGATCGCAGGGACGAGGCAAAGTCCTACGCTGGGTCTACGGCGATCGGGGGAGTGATGGTTTCGCTTCCGTCGCGGAGAGAACGGGACGGTGCGGCAAACGTGTCATAGGCGGTGGCCACGAGGCTCCAAACGCCGCGACAAATTTCAAAGAGTCAAAAGTGAGGATAGCCTGATGGACTTCTCGATGTCTGATCGCCAGCGTGAATGGTTGCATCGTGTTTCTTCGTTCATGCAAAAACACGTGCGCCCTGCGGAAGAGATCTATAAGGAGCAGGACGCCGCCGGCGACCGTTGGAAAGTAATCAAGGTCGTCGAAGATCTGAAGAAGAAGGCTAGGACCGAAGGCCTCTGGAACTTGTTCATGCCGCCGTCGTCGCATGAGGATGAAGAGTTTCGCGGCGCCGGCGTTTCCAATCTCGAATACGCTATGCTGGCCGAGGAGATGGGCCGCGTCTATTGGGCCTCGGAGGTCTTCAATTGCTCCGCGCCGGACACGGGCAATATGGAAGCGCTGATACGTTATGGCAACCGGGAGCAAAAAAAGGCGTGGCTACGCCCGTTGATGGACGGCGAGATCCGCTCCACGTTTCTAATGACCGAACCCGCGGTCGCATCGTCCGACGCGACGAATATCGAGACCAGCATCAAGCGTGATGGTGAACGATATGTCATCAACGGTCGCAAATGGTGGTCGTCAGGCGCGGGCGACCCGCGTTGCAAGCTCGCAATCGTCATGGGTAAGACAGATGTGAACGCGCCGAGGCATCAGCAGCAGTCGCAGATTCTCGTGCCGCTCGACACGCCTGGTATCAAGATTGAAAAAATGCTTCCAGTATTCGGATTCGATGATGCCCCGCACGGACACGGGCAGATTCTGCTCGAAAACGTCCGTGTCCCGGCGGGCAATATACTGCTCGGCGAGGGCAAAGGCTTCGAGATAGCCCAGGGCCGCCTCGGTCCGGGACGTATCCATCACTGCATGCGTACGATCGGCGCGGCGGAAGCAGCGTTGGAAAAGATGGTGAGGCGACTGTCGTCGCGCACGGCGTTCGGCAGGAAGATCATTGAATATTCGATCTGGGAGCAGCGGATCGCCGAGGCCCGAACCGATATCGAAATGACGCGCCTGCTGTGCCTTAAGGCTGCCGATATGATGGACAAAGTGGGCAACAAGACCGCGCAACTCGAAATTGCGATGATCAAGGTAGCCGCACCCAACATGGCGCTGAAGATCATCGATGATGCGATCCAGGCATTCGGGGGGGCTGGCGTCTCTGACGAAGCGGGGTTGGCCAAAGCTTATTCAGGTGTCCGCGCGTTGCGCCTCGCGGACGGCCCCGACGAAGTTCACAATCGGGCCATTGCACGCTTGGAGCTGCGCAAATACGCCAACGCGGCGCTTCCATAGCCTGGCGGATGGGCGCGTGGCGCACAGCATAAAGCGGGACGAGGAATATGCGGGCGTTAAGCCGGTCGAGGAGCGTCATCGCATTGATGAGGCGAGCCTCGATCGCTGGATGCGCGGGAATATTGACGGGTATCTGGGACAGCTTACGGTCCTTCAGTTCAAGGGCGGTCAGTCGAATCCAACCTATCGGCTCAACACGCGCGGCGCTTCCTACGTCTTGCGCCGCAAACCATTCGGCAAACTGCTGCCGTCGGCACACGCCGTCGATCGTGAATTCAGGGTCATCGCAGCCTTGTACAAGCAGGGCTTTCCGGTCGCGCGGCCTTACGCACTTTGCGTCGACGATGAAGTTATCGGGTCGGCCTTTTACATCATGTCGATGGAACCAGGGCGAGTGTTCTGGAATCCGACACTGCCAAGTCAGCCACCGCAAGAGCGGTCACTAATTTTCACCGACAAGATCACGACCCTTGCAAAGCTTCACAGTTACGACCCGGAAACGCTAGGCCTTGGCAACTTCGGTAAGCCTGGCAATTATTTCGCCCGCCAGGTCGAAGGTGGACCAAGCAGTATCGCGCGTCGGCAATCGACGTCATTCCGGAAATGGATCGCCTGATTGAGTGGCTTCCACCCACGGTGCCGAAGCAGGAACGCGTGTCGGTCGTGCACGGCGATTACCGGCTCGATAATATGATCTTCCACGCGAATGAACCGCGCGTCGTCGCCGTGCTGGACTGGGAGCTCTCCCCACTTGGTGATCCGATGGCCGATTTCACTTATTTGTTGATGCAGTGGGTGATGCCGGGGTTGGAGGGCGCAGATCTAAAGCAACTGAATATTCCCAGGATCGAAGAGGCGGAAGAGATCTATTGCAGGGCCTCTGGGCAGTCGTCAATTCCCGATATCAATTGGTACTTTTCCTACAATCTTTTCCGGCTTGCCGGCATCACGCAAGGGATTGCCGCGCGGATCAGGGAAGGTACCGCGGCGAGCGACAAAGCTGCCGAATCGGCGGCGCTATCTGTCCCGCTTGCGCGGGCGGCTTGGAGTTTCGCTCAAAAAGCCGGCGCAACCTAGAGAAGGCAAGTGGAACAAGGTTTCAAACCAGAGCATCGCGAACAGCATTGGCAGAGATGTCGAAGCCGAATAAGTTGAGACGACGGCTGTCTCCTAAATTGTTACCCTGATGCAACCACGGAATGGACATTGGCGGAAGCGAATTGGGATCTATTTAGACTTTTTTTCGCAGTCGCTCGGTCCGGGAGCGTAAACCGCGCTGCGCACGAGCTTGGAATGAGCCAGCCGACATTGAGTAGGCGTCTGCGGGAGTTAGAACGACATATTGGAGCGCCCCTGTTCTACCGTGCCTCCTCTGGAGTCAGCCTCACGCAGGAAGGCGAAAAGTTGCGGCGGTCGGCCGGCACTATGATGGTCGCCTTCGAATCGCTTCAGCATCGCCTGCGGTCACAAGTCGGCCAAAGAGCCTCCGTGGTAAGAATATCCGCAACTGAAGGTCTGACGAAGCATTGGCTGCTGCCTCGCGTCAAGCGCTTGAGGGAATTGAACAGCCGCGTGCAGCTCGAAATCGTCTCGACCCTCCATCAGCAAAACGTCGCAACGAGCGATCTCGATTTCGTCATCAGGATGGGCGATCCCGGTGAAGATGAACTGGTGGGGAAAAAGGTTGCTAACGTTTCATTCGGGATATTCGGGTCCGCAGAATACTTGGCAAAACATCCGGAGCCGCGCACGCTTGCCGAACTAAACGATCACCACATAATCGGACAGACCGCGGAATTTCCTGGGTTCAAAAATGACGGCGCTCGCCAAATGAAGATGTTTAGAAGCATCTTCGCGGCGCCGGAGGCAAGGAGCGTGATCCGGGTAGCACCTATGGCCAACCACTTCGCCGCTGCGGCGGAGGGGATCGGATTGGCGTTTCTCGCGGTGCCGTTTGCCCTGGCTGAGGGGCTCGTGCGGGTCCTACCGCAAGAATCGGCGAAGGTAAATGTCTGGTTGTTGCACCGAAGGGAGAGCGATCTCAGAAAACTGTCCAGGGAGGTCGGGCGGTTCCTCGAAAGTGAATTTTCGAAGTCAAAGGTTTGGTTCGCCGGTCAAACATAAATACATCATTCTAAGCACCACTTTCTGTCGTTTCGAAGGAAGCTCCGGCTCTTCAAAGGGTTGCCGGTTTCTCGTTGAAGCGCAGCGATGACCCCGCGATTTGCAGCAAGGACCACTGTAGCGTGCTCGGGAAATCAAGCACTTGGGGTCGTTCTCTTCGCGCGCTTCAATATGTGAGGGCGGTAAGGCCGACCATAAGAAAACGACCGCCGCGGGGGGCTCCCGCAGCGGCCAAGCCTGGAGGTCTCGGGCGTGTAGTCTCGCAGCCGGCGGGGAGGACCGCTGGCGCGGGAGGATTATACGCCCAAGTGTATATATGATATCAATAATCATTGTAGTCAAGAACCTGCGTGGCTTAAAAACAGCCTCTCGGGACATTGAAGCAAAGCACCCCCCTGTGGAGCTCTAAGAAAAGGAAAACACGGAGCAGGAAGTGGAATCAGACCAATTGATTCAGTGAATTCAACGACGACGCAAAGCTTCAATTCCTCAGATTGGCTTGCGCTGACCGTCCTTACCGAATATGATTACGTCGGTAATGTTTGTGGCGATGGTTGTGGAGTCAAAATCATCTCCCCACCCGGCGCTGGAGAAAACCGCCTGAAAGTAACCAAAGAAAAATCGGAAGAACATTATCGGGCGATATTGGAGTCGGCCTCGCGGCATTTTCGCGAGCGTGGTTTCGACGCACCGAGTGTTTCCGAAATCATGATCGATGCTGGATTGACGCATGGTGCCTTCTACGGCCATTTCCGTTCCAAGGCGGATCTCGCCGCCAGCGCCTGCCGCATCGCATTTGAAGATCGTTTGAGCGCGTGGACCAGTGATATTTCGCTCAGCTCTTATCTGGATCGCTACATCTCGGCCGCGCACCGAGACAACCGCGGAAAGGGGTGCCCGATGCCGGCCTTTGCCTCGGGGATCGATAACCAGGGCAAGGCAGTTCAGAGAGAATATGCGCGCGGCGTCGCCGACTATATTGAAAGAATTGCCGGTCGTCTCGTCGACGATGGCGTTTCCAGACTGCAGGCGAAAAAACACGCAATCGGCATAGTCGCTGCGATGGTCGGTGGCATCGTGATGGCTCGTGCAACGGTGTCGAACCATGAACTGTCGGCCGACGTCCTCGCAAGCGCGAGATCATCAATCGCGGCTCGGTTTTCTACGTGATCTCCTGCCTAGCTGTGGATGATCCGATAAGTTCACCAAGCTGAGGCATGCCACGGTCCGGTGATATTGCGGCGGACACCAAGTGGGTTGATCGGCATTACCAGCGTCGAGCTTTTCGATCGTCAACATCGGTTGATGAAGGCAGGCGCTGCGATCGCGATCTCCGGGCGGCGACCGAACCCGAACGCAACACTCTCTATCAACCAGTGCTCCGATGCATGGAGAAAAGCTTCACTGGACGATCCGCTCGCACCGGAGTCGATAAGTTCATCAATTCGGTTAAACCTTCAAGACGATTTTGCCAAACGGCCGATCCTCAATCAGATGGCGCAAGGCTTCCCCAGCCTCGCCGAGGGGATAGACCCGCTCCACGATGGGCTTGACGGATCCGCCCACGATCAGCGGTATGACCTCCCGCCACGCGGTAGCGACGGCAAGCGGCGACTGGGCAAATAGAGAGAAGCCGGCCATCCGCGCGCCTTTCCAGATCAGGTCTGTCACATCGATGGCGGTTTTACGTCCGGCGGAATAACCCAACGTGATCAGGACACCCCCGAGACCGATGCTGCTCAGGGCCTCGCCAGTCAAGGAGCCGCCGATACTCTCGATAACGATGTCGACGCCCGCGCCCGCCGTTATCCGGCGAACACCCTCGGCGAGGCCCTCTGTAGTGAGGTCAATAACGTTCTCGAAGCCAAGCTCCCGAGCCCTCGCTGCCTTCGCAGCGCTGCCGGCCGTCGAAATCACCTTGCCTGCGCCCTGTGCCCGCGCGAGCTGATAGGTCGCGTTGCCGACTGACCCGCCGATGCCCGGAGCCAGCACCGTCTTGCCGGGTGCGAACCCGGCGAGCGTCAGTGTGATTTGCGCCGTCAGATAGGCTACGGGAAGGCTGGCCGCGACCACATCGTCGATCGTCTCGGGCACCAACGCCAGATGTTCGGGTCTGACCAGCAGCCATTCCTGCCAAGCGCCATTCTCACGAACGCCATAGGGCCCTGTGAACATGACGCGGCTGCCCACCGGAAAGGTGGAGTCGCCGGGGTCTTCGATGACGCCGGCGCCCTCATTGCCGAGCACCAGCGGCGCTTTGGCCCGAGGGTGTCCGCCCGATAGGATCGTATGATCGAGCGGCGTGACGCCGGCGGCCGTGATGCGGACCAATACACCGTCCTTCGCCGGCTGCGGCTTGGGCAATTCAAACTGCCGCAGCCCGCCATAACCCGAGAAATTGACCGCCTCAACCACACCCATCGGTTTCTCCTAAAGTAACAGACACAGGTCTTCGTTTTGTCGACTCAGTTTGGGGAATCTTTCTCGGGACGAGAGACGGCGAAACTTCGTCGCTTGCGAGATCGCCTTGCGCGCTCCCAAATTCGCTTTCTCACGACCGATAATCAACTAGATCGATCCCCAGTAGCGGGAAACGCCATTTTTGCCACCTTCTAGGACACGAGGGTTAGTGCTCGTTATCTCGGCCTGATTTCCGCCTGTGCCGGGAGTGCAAGCTGGTCGGTGGCTCGCGACATTTGCCCTGGGATCCGATACCGCTGCGTTTGAGCTTATGCGCCATCACGACATTACGCTCGAACTTAACCTCATTCTGATCGCTCATCTTGGGATTCATATCATCGAGAATCTGGATCTGAAGCCCAACCGGGCTGATACTCGCGCCGGACGACTTTTTGTTGTGCGGCTTGCGAGTCTAGCTCGAACGCTGATCCAGAGATGCGAGTACATCTCGTTTAGCGTTCTCCAGAATCTCGTTCGAGAGCGCTGGCGCTGCCTGCGCGACAGACCGTGACAGGACCAGGGCACCCACCATTTCGCAATGCAAGCTGATTGCCTGATCGCGCAACGTCCTTCGCTCGCCTGCCGCAGCTATAGATCCACTTTCGGCGATCAGCCCAGCCAGGATCGTTATCTGATCGTCCAATCCGCCCGCGAAATGCAACTGTGCTCCGACGCCCAAGCGAGGAGCATCGCCAGCAAATCCAGCGACGGGGCAGCCGTGGGCGATGTCGTCGCGGTGGGTCTGCGACAGATAACGATTTATGTAGCGCCGAAGAGCGGTGGTCGATTCATCGACGGGTTCTCTTGCGCTCTCGGCGAGTTCGGCAATCCCCTCAACCATCGCCGAAGCAAGCACCTCGGCAACGAGGGCGGCCTTCGACTCAAAGTGGTTGTAGAAGCCACCTTGTGTAAAGCCGGCATGCTTCATCAGTTCGTTCAGCCCGACGGCCTCTACTCCGCGTTCTCTGAATAGCTGCGTTGCTGCGGCAACAATCGCGAGGCGGTTTTCCGCAGCCCGTTCTCTCGACACGCCCAACGCTTTCTCCTCGAATCGTCACCACTAACAGTCTCAAGTTCACATATCACGATTGTGAATACAATCGATAATCGGGGTTTACTCGCAAGATTTTGGCTGAGAGGGAGGAGGGCGTTCGTCCAGTTATTTCGTGGCGCAGCGCTTAACGTCCTTTCGAAACACAGTCACGCGAACGAAGGAGCAGACAAGGGGCTTGACAGTCGGAGCGGAACTTTCCAACAAAGACAATTGTGATCGACATCGTCATATAAGGTTGAGTCGGATTGCTCAACCGCTAGTCGACCCAGGAGTGGGTCGAAGGAGAACGAAATGGCGCAGGCAATCGAGGAAAAGGAGTCACCCGCCAAGGCCGTCGTTGTGGGTGTCGGTGCCGAGGACGGTCTTGGAGCGGCGTTGAGCCGTTGCTACGCCGCCAATGGCCGACACGTCCTGGTCGCCGGACGCACGCTCGAAAAGGTGGAGAAAGTTGCAGCCGCGATCCGGCACAGCGGTGGCCGCGCGGCCGCCTATGCCGTCGACACGACGCAGGAAAAGGATGTCATCCGGCTATTCGAGGCAGCAATGACCGAGGACAAGGATGGTGGTCCCGCCGACCTCGTCACTTATAACGTCGGCCTGAACCAGAAGATCGATTTTCGGAAAATGGAAGCCTCAACTTTCGAGGACTTCTGGCGGACAAACACTCTCGGTGGATTTCTGGTGGGCCGTGAGGCGGCACGCCGTTTTGTGCCGCTCGGTCGAGGCTCCATCTTCTTCACAGGAGCCTCGGGTTCGCTTCGCGGTATGCCGGGCTTTGCCCATTTCGGCGCGAGCAAGGCGGGTCTGCGCATAATCTCGCAGAGCATGGCACGCGAGTTCGGCCCGCAGGGGATTCATGTCGCGCACGTCATCGTCGACGGTGCGATCGAGGGCGATCGGGTTCGATCGCTGTTCCCGGGCATCTTCGAGCAGCTGGGGGAGAACGGCGCACTCAATACCAAGGCGATCGCTGAGACCTATTGGCAGCTACATCTCCAGCATCCGTCTGCCTGGACGCAAGAGCTAGACGTCCGCCCATTCAAAGAAAAGTTCTGACGTCCTGACACTAACCCCAACCCTAACGTGGAGAAAACGATGATGAAACTTGTTGGCCCTTGGCTCTCGGGATTTACCCGCCGGGCTGGTATCACGATGAAGCTGCTTGATATTCCTTTCGAGCACCTCAATCTCAACGCCTATGTCAACAAGGAAGAAGTTCGACGCTACAGCCCGATGGGCAAGGTACCGGCACTCGTACTGGGTAATGGCGAAAGCCTGATCGATAGCGCTGGCATCATCGAGGTGTTGCACGAGATGGCCGGGCCCGAGAAGGCGCTTATGCCACCGTCAGGCGCCCCGCGTCTCAAGGCGTTACAACTCCTCGGAATCGGACTCAACATCTACCCGAAGCTCACCGCCCTATATGACGAAAGCCTCCGCCCGAAAAGCCATCAACTGCAATCTGTGTTCGAGGGATTGGCCGAGCAGGCGATCATCGGGTTGAAACTGCCCGAGGCGCAGACTAAAGATGGCTGGCTCGTGGACAATAAGCTCAGTCAGGCCGATATCATGGCCGTGGTCTGCTATCAGGCGTCTGCGGGATTCGTTCTTCCCGATCACGTCAACGCGAAGAACTTTCCTCGTCTGGCGGCGCTCTGCGAGCGTGCGATGAAGATCGACGCCTTCGCATCTACTGTGCCGCACCTCTGAAACCGTGCGATCGTGTTCAAGAAGGATGCGGAAATCCACACCACGTGTCGGTGATCGCCACCGACAGTTGTTGGATCGACTGCCATTTCGGGAGACTAAATGGCGGGAATTGGCAAACCTGCTTGCCGCTCCTCATAGTGGGATTGTCACGCGTGGCCTTTACGAGCGCTTTTTATCGAGGCTGCTTTGCGCGTATCGGAGCCTAGCTTGACCGAACACAAGCGGAGTAACGGGTTACGAGCGATCCCCGGCGGGGGACCGCTTTCGGTCTGCAATACTGACCACTCATGAAGGAGGCGGGTATGACAAACGGAACCGTGAAGATTCTTCGGAAGGGACGGGATTGGCTCAAAACGTTGGTGGCAGCAATGGAGTATTCTTCCTTCGATTATACCATCGATCGGATCAGTGGGCTGGAACACGAGTTGAAACAGCTAAAGAATGAATTGAGGAAGATTCGCATGTCGGCCAGAATCGCCGACGGTGGGTTCGACCCAAGTGCGCCAGCCCGCGAAACCTGAACAATCGGTGAGGCAGTACTGATTCAGCAGAATCACACCGTCGCTTACTTGGCTCCCCCCATAATGATTTAGCGCCGCGTGGGATGACATTTCGCACAAAACGTAATCAGGAGCCGTCGAACAGCATTTGTAGGAAGAAACGAGAGGTTCTCGGCGCAGGAAAAATGATTCCGCACCACCGTCTACGATCCCGGATTTTGCAGCAGCACATGGCGCAGATACCAAGGTTCGGTCCAAATGCTGATTACCTTTTGGGTGCCGTCGAAGATATTTGAGAATTCCGAAATTGTGCTATCGAACTGAAACTCGTCGATGTGGTCTACTTTGTTTGGTGCGCTCTTGACGAAATCTGACGCCTTGTCGGTGCGATAGACACGGAAAAAGGCCGGGTCGGGACCGCCGAATATTTTCATTTCCCCGCCGGTTCTTAGCGGCGCCCCTGCTCGATAGCGAAGAAGCAGTCTCAACACACCTCCGGCATCGTCACGTATCCGCCAACGCTCGAACCCGGAACTGTCCGAGGTCTCCTTCGCGGTCATGCCTTGCTCCATATCGACAGTGGCAAACTGAGCGTTTTTATGGGGCCCGGGACGGCGTTGGCGTTCGCCGAAAATGACCCGATGACCCTGAAGGCGAATTCTCCGCTTTCGGAATGTTTTGCGAACACGAGCAGGATCGCGCCGCGGTCCTGCTCGCCCATTCGTGCGTCGCCATCTGCGTCGTAGTGTACCGTCAACAATCTGTTTCGGAACGCTATCATGAAATTTGCGCCTTCAGAAGGACCGGTAGGCATCGACGCGACCTGCCATGAGGAAGGAAGGAATTTTCCGGCCTGTTCTGGTGAGACGGCGAACGTCAGTTGGACGCGTCGCTCAACGTCATACTCAACAAGACGCTGATCTGCGGAATCAGAAGCCGATTGCATCATTGCGAGGATCCATCGTCTTAGCGGTAGGCCTTCGTCGGAAGGCAGTCACGTCAGGTTGGTGGCAATAAACTCTGATCGCCACGACCTGAGTTCATGCTGATCTTAGGATAGTTCGGACGACGGGGGTTTATCGGAACGCTGTCCCGACAATAAGGTTCGACCCTTACGGCAGACCGGTGAATGCATTTGCTTAGATCTTCAACCTGTCGGCAAAGATATGGTCGCCTTTGACTTCGCGTCGGAGCTAACAAAAAGCTCCCTTCCTCCGGTTGACCTAGCGGCAGTCTCCGAGATCACAGGAGAGGACACAGCGGCGAGGAAGGAGGCATCGTGTCCCCCAATCAACGATCGTGAATACAGTCGTCTGCGGCCATCTCAAACGTCATATACGCAACCTTTTAGGACATGTCTTGGGAGAACCTGCCGGTTTTTGGAGCAAACGGATCGGCACCCGGAACATTTTGGCAAATTTCTCAACGACGGTTCTGAACGACTTTGTGAGGGGTGACCGAGAGCCGTACCGGCACTGCATCTAATCCCGCGGTCGCTCGCGGGATGGCCGCCAGTATTTCGCGCGGCTCTGTGGGGCCAGCCCTCGGGCTGGACTAAGCGGGCATCCGCTTTAGCTGAACGATCGCATGCGGTTTGCGCTGATCGGGCTATATCGGCAAAAGGTGCTTCGCGAAACTAGTGGCTCTTTGACGTCTCAAAAGGTGGCAGATATGACGCGCTAGATATGTCCCGGATAGCTTAGTCTGGGTTCTAACAACAAGTACCGGAACGTTAAACTCGCGGCTGCGGCCAGAGCGAAAACGAACATCACTGAGGAGGCCGAAACAAAATGAACTCAAAAGCCATCAACATAAAAGTCGCGGTCCTGGACGACTATCCGAACCTGGCTATGCGAATGGCCGATTGGTCCGCCTTGAAAGACCGCGCGACAATTACGGTCTTTAACGATCACGTCGCCGGCGCGAACGCTGTTGTAGAGCGGCTGCATCCGTTTGATGTGGTCAGCATTATGCGGGAAAGGACGCCACTGTCGCGTGAAATTATTGCCCGCCTTCCGAATTTGAAACTGATTGCTTCAACCGGATCCCGCAACGCTGCCATAGATGTCTCTGCAGCCGCCGAGCGTGGGATAGCAATTGCTCATACTGGCTACAGGTCGGAACCGACCATCGAATTCACATGGGCATTGATTTTGGCGAGCGCTCGCAACCTAGTCGCAGAAAACAGCAATTTCCGATCGGGAGGTTGGCAACGATCGATTGGAGGAGATCTCAACGGAAGCACTCTCGGCGTTCTCGGGCTTGGCAATGTAGGCGCGCAGGTCGCAAAAATCGGAAACGCATTCGGCATGAATGTGATTGTCTGGAGTCAGAATATGACCCCTGAACGGGCGGCTGCGGCGGGTGCGACAAGCGTCTCTAAAGACGAATTATTCCGCCAGTCAGACATTCTAACCATACACGTTGTCCTCAGCGAACGGACTAGGGGAATAGTGGGCGAAGCGGAGCTCGCTTTGATGAAGCCAACGTCGCGCTTGATCAACACGTCTCGTGGACCGGTCGTAAACGAGCAGGCTCTGATAAAGGTACTACAAACGCGAAAGATCGTCGGCGCGGCTTTGGACGTCTTTGACGTCGAACCTCTGCCTGCAAATCATCCGTTTCGTTCTTTGGACAATGTGCTCGGCGTGCCACATATCGCGTATGGTACGGAGGGGCTGTATCGAACTTTCTACCAAGATACCGTCGATAACATATCCGCTTGGCTCAATGCGCAGTGATAGCACGTAGCGTGCCCGTGTAGTCGCGTGCCCCCAGCCGAATCCGTCTAATTGCCGGCTCGTTCCATTGGAAATCGCGCGCTTAGATAACCGTCGCCCCAAGTAGTCGGAGCATGCGGTGGACGGAATTGTCGTCCCGGCTGAGAGCTAGTGCCACCGAGAATATTTGGCGTCCGAAAAGGTGGCATAAATGACGTTCCAGGCGTGACATCGATAGTTTAGCCTCGGCGCGAACGACAAGCGATATGAGGCTGTTCTAGACGTTTATCAAAAGTAGCGATGCAGTTGGACGATCGGTTTCATCGGATGCTGATTTCGTGGCGAAGGGGCGACATGATTTTTAATCGTGGGTTCCGGTGGCATGAAATTATCAAATTCATCTCGAATTTCGAGTTGATGGCCTTCGTCACGGGTGAATTACTTCGACCGTTTTACTCTACGGCTGGACGCTGTTTCGCTTTGCATGCCCTGATATTTGCCCAAGCAGAACGATCGAGGTGGCGAGAATGTTTGTTCGCTTGGCCGCATTATCGCTGAGAGGAATTCGTTTCACGCTGGAAGCTGGCAGCAATTAGCTGGCGACCTCGGGGAAAGACCTTTCTTGCTGTCGGCCTCGGGTAGTGCCGAAGCGAAGGTCGAGAGATCGGTCTGGCATTTGAGATGGAGATGATCACCGGGGACCAAACGATTTCAATGCCGGGCTCGATCGTGGGTTCCGCTTTCTTCATCTTCGTGCCGAACATCGCGGAGGGAATCTCCAAGGGACTCTCCAAGGGACTCTCCGGCGCCGTGTTCGGCGTCCCGCCGTTCCTTGTCGTCTTCGTGGTGCGGCACGGTGCAAGGCAATTCGCGGACTATTTGGAGTCCATTTACGACAAGAGTCGGAAAATCCAGAGGAAACAAAATGTCTTCGACAAAGCTTAAGCGCGCAATACCGATCGCAATCGTCGCAATGGCTATCGCCAACGGTAGCGCCGTTGCCCAGAAAAAATACGATACCGGTGCAACAGACACCGAGATAAGGATCGGCAACATCATGCCGTACAGCGGTCCGGCATCCTCATACGGCGTGGTAGGTAGGACCGAAGAGGCCTATTTCAAGAAAATCAATGCCGAGGGCCGCATCAACGGTCGCAAGATTAACTTCATTACGTTTGACGACGCTTACAGCCCTCCAAAGACGGTGGAGCAAGCCCGCAAGCTCGTCGAAAGCGATGAGGTTCTGTTGATCTTCAGTTCGCTGGGAACACCGAGCAATTCCGCGATTCACAAATACATGAACGCGAAGAAGGTGCCGCAGCTGTTCGTCGCCACTGGCGCGTCAAAGTGGGGCGACCCGAAGGAATTCCCTTGGACCATGGGCTGGCAGCCTAGTTATCAGAGCGAAGCGCGAATCTACGCCAAGTTTCTGATGAAGGAAAAGCCTGACGCCAAGATCGCGGTGCTTTATCAGAATGATGATTTCGGGAAAGATATTCTGAGGGGCCTCAAGGACGGTCTCGGCCCAAAGGCAGCTTCAATGATTGTCGCCGAGGACGGTTACGAGGTATCCGAGCCAACCATCGACAGTCATATCGTCAAGCTGAAGGCCGCCGGTGCCGATGTTTTCATTAATTTTTCAACGCCGAAAGTCGCGGCACAGGCGATCAAGAAAATTGCGGAGCTAGGCTGGAAACCGCTGCACATCGTCGCCAACGTCAGCGCTTCCGTAGGCAGCGTCATCAAGCCGGCAGGTTTCGATAACGCACAGGACATCATCTCGGCGCAATACACCAAAGACGGCGTTGATCCGCTCTGGAAAGACGATCCCGAGGTAAAGAAGTTTGTTGCATTCATGGATAAGTGGTTCCCTGAAGGTAACAAGGCCGACTACTTGGCGTTGGCCGGATACGCCCTTGCGCAAACTATGGTCCATGTGCTGCAGCAGTGCGGTGACGATCTCACCCGCGCTAACGTGATGAAACAAGCGGCGAACTTGAAGGATTTCCAGCCGGCAGGCCTGTTGCCCGGCATCAAGATCAACACCAGCGCCACCGATTTCTATCCCATCGAGCAGCTCCAGATGATGCGTTTCAAGGGAGAAAACTGGGAGTTGTTCGGTCCCGTTATCAACGGTGAGATCGGAGGCTAGTTGCGAGCAGGATGTCGATTCGGCTCCGATCTCGAAACCTTACCGAAGCTTCAGGGGGTCCAGACGACGAGCTGAGTGAACATGACCCCGAAAGCGCGGCTTGACGCGTGTTCGCAGAAGGAACTGCAATCGGTAAGACCGGTAAGAGGTGCAATTGCCTCCGGTAGGTTGGCGCTGATCGACTAACTCTGTGACGACGGACTAGGTGAGCGCCATTTCGCTTGGCTTCCCGCAGGACTTGTTAGCGGCTCCAGGGACCTTGCTAGAACGCGTTGCGATCGTCGGCCTCGGTACCGAGGCCGACGCCTGTAACAATCACAATTCGCTTTCTTGGTCATGGATGCGTTGCCACGGCTTATGTCTTTGCAGAACAATTCGTGACGGCAACTAATCTCACCGCGGCCAACATTCGGTTGCATTATTCCCCGGCATAGATGACTATCGTCATATAACGCACTGCATCAGTCGAACAGGAGCCGTCATGTCCGCTTCCGACCCGATCGTCATTGTCTCCGCCGCCCGCACGCCGCTCGGCCGGTTCATGGGCGATCTCTCGCCGTTTTCCGCGCACAAGCTCGGTTCTCATGTGATCGGCGCGGCGCTGGAGCGGGCAAAGCTCGCGCCGGAACGGATCGACGAGGTGTTCATGGGCTGCGTGCTGCCGGCAGGACAAGGTCAGGCCCCGGCCCGACAGGCCGCGCGTGGTGCCAAATTGCCGGATGCCACCGGCGCCACCACCATCAACAAGGTCTGCGGCTCCGGCATGAAGGCCACCATGCTGGCGCACGACATTATCAATGCCGGCTCGGCGGAGATCGTCGTCTCCGGCGGGATGGAGAGCATGAGCAACGCGCCCTATCTGTTGGCGAAAGCGCGCTCGGGCTATCGCGCCGGCCATGACCGGATCATCGACCACATGATGATGGACGGATTGGAAGACGCATATGAGCCTGGCCGTTCGATGGGCGATTTCGGCGAAGCCACCGCCGAAGCTTATCAGTTCACCCGCGCCGACCAGGACGCCTACGCCATGGAGACGCTGACCCGCGCCCGCAAGGCGGTTGAGGGTGGCGCGTTTAAGGCCGAGATCGTGCCGATCACGGTGACCGAAAAGGCCGGGCCGCGGACCATCGGCAATGACGAGATTCCCCTCAAAGTCGATCCGGCCAAGATTCCGGGGCTGAAGCCGGCATTCCGCGCCAACGGCACCATCACGCCGGCAGCTTCCTCGGCCAATGCCGACGGCGCCGCGGCGCTGATCCTGACAAAGCGATCGCTCGCCGATCGCGACGGGTTGCCTACGCGTGCCATCATTAAGGGCCACGCCACCCACAGCCAGGAACCACAATGGTTCACCACCGCGCCGATCCCGGCGATCCGAAAGCTGCTTGACAAGGTCGGCTGGAGCGTCGGCGATGTCGATCTCTTCGAGATCAACGAGGCCTTTGCCGTCGTGGCGATGGCGGCGCAACGCGACCTCGGCATCGATAGAGACAAACTCAACATCAATGGCGGCGCCTGCGCGCTCGGCCACCCCATCGGCGCCACTGGCGCGCGATTGATTGTGACCCTGTTACATGCGTTGGAGGCCCAAAACCTCAGGCGTGGCGTTGCGGCACTCTGCATTGGCGGCGGCGAAGCGACCGCCGTTGCCGTCGAGCGTATCATTCATTGATCTTCTTACGCGCTGCAAATCTGGCCCCTCATTGTGGGGTCTGTGTGCGCCTTTGGCTGTCTACCTACTTGCGGCCAGATCGCAATCTGCGCCCCGCGGCTTGCTACCTGCGAGTCTTTCGGCCGCGGTGTCCGGACACGGCCGTCCTGGTTTTGATCGGGCAAATTCGTCGTTGAAACGTGCACCCTGCTGGCCAGATGCCCTTCGTCGCCGGCTCTCTAGGCTGGATTCACCTGGTGTTCCCGGGAGATGCGCTTCGCTACGGTCGGCGGTGTCTGGCATCGAGGCCCAGCGCAGCGCAAATCACCAAATTATGATGGGTGCGGATGAGGGCCATAATTACATGACGGTCGTCATCTTTATAGTTCAACAAAAGCGCGGTCTATTCCGTCACCGAATATGCTCGCTGAGGGAACGCTCCTTGATGCCTTCAAATCTTCTGCCACGGGCGTTTCAGCGGATGGGCATCCACTACGGATGGGCTGTCGTGGCCGTCATATTCCTGACCATGCTGTCGACGTCGGCCGCTATGGGAATGGTCGGCGTCCTGATGCTTCCGTTGAAGACCGAATTCGGCTGGGATCTTGGAGCGATCTCCGGAGCACTCGCGCTACGCGTCCTTCTGTACGGGATGGTGGCGCCGTTCGCCGCCGCCGTTATGCTCCGCTACGGAGTACGAACCATCGTCGGCACAGCATTGGCACTTATCATCATTGGACTGGCTCTGGCGACGCAGATCACTTCGGTCTGGCAGCTTTGGTTGACCTGGGGCATAATGATCGGGCTTTCGACGGGCGCGACCGCGAACGTGCTCGGCGCCACCATCGCCACGCGCTGGTTCACCAAGCGGCGAGGGCTCGTCATCGGGGTGCTCGGCGCCAGCAATGCGACGGGACAACTGCTTTTTCTGCCGACTGCGGCGTACCTCTCCGAAGACTTCGGCTGGCGCTACGCGATGATGCCAGCGGCAACGCTCTGCCTGATCTGCCTTGTCCTGGTGCTCATTGTCGTGCGCGACCACCCTGGCGACGTCGATCTTCCGTCGTACGGCGAAGCGACCGTCGTTCCGGCGCCGTCGCGTTTCTCCGGCGGCAACGCGCTGCAGCTCAGCTTTGCGGCATTGTCGCTTGCTGCTGGGAACAGGACGTTTTGGATCCTTGCGAGCACCTTCTTCATCTGCGGCTTGTCTACCAGCGGCTTGGTGCAGAACCATTTCATCCCGCTGTGCCACGACTTCGGAATTGGGACGATCGCCGCGTCCGGCGTGCTTGCGACCATGGGCGCGTTCGACTTCGTGGGAACGATCCTTTCGGGCTGGCTTTCCGACCGTTACGACAACCGGTGGCTTCTGTTTTGGTACTACGGCCTCCGCGGTCTCAGCCTCTTGATGCTGCCGTACACCGACTTCTCGCTCTACGGTCTCAGCATCTTCGCCATCTTCTACGGGCTGGATTGGATCGCAACGGTGCCCCCCACGGTCAAGCTGACGGGTCAGACGTTTGGGCGGGAAAAGACTCCGCTGGTCTTTGGCTGGATCTTCGTGGCCCATCAGATGGGGTCGGCGACCGCCGCCTTCGGGGCCGGTCTATCGCGGGACGCGCTGCTCAGCTATCTCCCGGCTTTCTTCGCGGCAGGTGTCGCGTGCATCATCGCGTCGGGGGCGGTGCTGACGATTCGCAAGCGGACGTCCGAAGCCGTCCTCGCGGCCCCTGCGGAATAGCCGGACATCTTGCGGCGGCGCGTTCGAACTCATATAGGTCCACGGCGATCGACTTTACACAGTGGGGTTCCGCGAAACAATCCTCAGTTCTCGTGGATGAACTGGGCGTAGGATGTCCTTTTCATCTACAGCTTACGAAGTCTCTCCGAGGCTAATAGAGTAAGCGGATGGGTTGTACAAATTCGAAGGTGGCATTGAGTAGGGATTGCCGTGGACACGAACTTTTTGACGGCGCAAGCATCCCTACCTGATCGGTTCGCGACTCAGATCCCGTTTTCGCGAGCGGGGCTCCAATTCCGACTCAAATCTTAGAACTCTGCATCATTTTTGGGTAAGAAAAGGCATGAGTGCAAAGATGGTACCTTCTGGATTCTCTTCACATAGAAAGTGACCGGCGGCTACCTCCGAGCCGCTTACATCCGTAGCCCAGGCCTTCCAGGTTTCAAGCGGAGTTGCCGCAGCGGAAGCGATGCCTCGACTTCCCCACGCCACGAACAGCGGGCAAACAATTTTCCTTCCGGCCTCACGATCGGCCTTGTCATGTTCGAAGTCAGCGTAGGCGCCCGCGCGGTAGTCTTCACAGATCGCATGAACACGGGCCGGGTCTCGCAGTGCACCGAGATACTGATGCACTGCGCGGGGATCGAAACCCTTCGCGAAGGCAGGTCCAAAGAAATCGTCCGAATTCTTGGAAATCAAATTTTCTGGAACGGGGTAAGGCTGGGCGAGAAATGTCCAGTGGAAAATGCGCAGCGCCGACTGCCGGTCTAGTTTTGCCCAATAGTCAAAGGTCGGAAGTATGTCGAGCACTGCCAGCCTTGAAAGTCGCTCCGGTTCGTCCAGCGCAAGACGATATCCGACGCGCCCGCCCCGGTCATGGCCTAACAATGCGAATCGGCTGTAGCCGAGCTTCTCCATAATCTCGACCATGACTCGGCCCATCGCGCGCTTTGTGTAGGGCGTGTGTTCCGCATCGGTCGCCGGCATATCCGAAGATCCGTAGCCGGGCAGGTCGGGAATAATCAACGTGAATTTGTCGGCAAGTGCGGCTGCCATCCGGTGCCACATGACGTGCGTCTGCGGGTAGCCGTGTAGCAGCAGGAGCGGCGGGCCGTTCCCACCGGCGCGTACGAAGATACTTCCCGCGTTGGTGTCGATCGAATGAGATTCAAAGCCAGGAAACAGATCGGTGTGTTGAGTCATACTTGATTCCAGTGAGGTCGCCCGTGTTGTGAAGGATTAGCCGCGCTGCTCGGGTGACCTCATCAGCAGGCGAAGAACATTTATACGGTCGACTGGAGACCGGTGCAGACTTTGCGGTTACAAGCCTTTCGCACGGGCTTTCTGTTCCAATTCGGCGGTTACCCCGTTCAGCCATAGCGTCAGCGCCTTGATTTTTGTACTTCCGGCATCGCCTTTCCTGTAGACGAGGTGAAAGTCAGGCCGCTCGACCGGCAATGAAGGGCGAAACAGAATCTTGAGCCGGCCCGACGACACAAGCGAGGTGATCAGAGGAAACGGCGCCAGCAGGACGCCGCTGCCGGCCTCCGCCATTTGGATGGCAGCCAGCAGACTGTCGCTCGACAGCCGCAATTCGCCGACCTTGACGCGACGATCGGCACTGGCGAACCACCGGCCCCACAACCCGGGAATATTGTTGAGTTCGATGAGCGGCATTCGCGCCAGATCCCTTGCCGTCTTGATGGTTCCGAACTTCGCGCAAAGATCCGGATGGGCGAGCGGACCAAGTCTAGACCGGAACAGCCGATGAGCGCGCAATCCCCGGAATGGCGGACTGCCGACCTCAATCGCGGCATCAATGCTCTCTGCCTCGAAATCGACGCTGGTGTTGCGGGCCTCCAGGCGAAGGTCCAGGGAGGCGTTTCTCGATTTGAACTCCTCGGCATAGGGAATGGCAGCGAACATGGCGAAGCTGGGTGAGGCGCTGACCCGCAATACGCTGTGATTCTCTCGCTTTGAAAACGTCTCGCCGGCCCTGGTCAGCTCCGTGAAAATCTTCACGATCGCCGCACCATAGAATGCACCGTCCTTGGTCAGGGCTAGGCTGTTGCCCTGACGAACAAAAAGCGTAGTGCGGAAGTGGGTCTCCAGAGAACTGATCTGGTGGCTGATCGCCGACTGTGTGAGGCGAAGTTCCTCCGCGGCAGCCTTGAAGCTTCCGAGCCTGACAGCGGCCTCGAATGGACGAAGCGTGGACAATGGTGGCAGGGGCGATCGCGACCGTTGCATGTGAATCCTGTTCATGTCGATGCAAGGAAAATCATTTGCGTCAATCCGGTCTGCCTCCCATGCTGGCATCAATAGGTGATGACCGCAATCCCATGCCCGCGAAGCGCATGTGAGGATAAAGCAGAACAACAGCATTTCAGCCGTGCGGGAGGCACGAACAAAGTCAAAAACCCTTGGTCGAGTTTGGCCAGCGACAGTCGGCCAGCACGCGGCAGGATGGTATCGATTCAATCAAAAAAAGGGAGGGAAATCACCATGAACGTACCGCAACGATTTTCAAGCGCAACGCCGGCCGCCGAATCTGGAGCGGCGGACAAGATGTATACCGGTCTTCCCAGGCCGCCGATGTTCTCGAGCGTGGCCGAGGAGCGGTTGCATCGAAAACAGCGGCTCGCAGCAAGCTTCCGACTGTTTTCCAAATTCGGGTTCGACGAGGGCGTCGTCGGTCATATCACCGCGCGCGATCCGGAATTCAGCGACACGTTCTGGGTCAATCCCTTCGGATTGCACTTCAGTCTGATCAAGACTTCGGACCTGATCAGGGTCGGCCATGACGGACAGGTGATCGAGGGCGGAAAGCCAGTGAATGCCGCGGCCTTCGCGATCCACTCTCGCATCCATGCCGCGCGGCCGGACTCGGTCGGGGCGGCGCATGCGCATTCGACCTATGGGCGCGCCTTTGCAGCACTGGGGCGCAAACTCGATCCGATCTCCCAGGACGTCTGCGCCTTCTATAGCGATCACGCGCTCTACGACGACTATGGTGGGGTCGCGGTCGAGGTCGACGAGGGACAGCAGATCGCCAAGGCGCTGGGCCCGTGCAAGGCCGCGATCCTGCAAAGCCACGGCCTGCTGACGGTCGGCCAGACCGTCGATGAGGCCGCCTGGTGGTTCATCACCATGGAGCGCTCATGCCAGGTCCAGCTTCTTGCCGAAGCGGCCGCGGCCAGAACCGGTCAGTCGCTCAAGATTATCTCTGAGAAGTCGGCCCAGCAGGCGTATCAGGTGGTCGGCTCCGCCTTCAGCGGCTGGTTCCAGTTTCAATCGCTCTACGCACGCATCCTGAAAGAACAGCCGGATTTCCTGAACTGAATTCTGGATATCGGCGGGGAGAAACCACCATGAACCAGCACGCGATGCAGTCGATGAGGTCGCTGTCGCCCGAAGAAAAAGAGACCCGCGAGAATCTCGCGGCGTTCTACCGGCTCTGCCACATGTTCGGGTGGACGGAGCTGATCTACAATCACATCACCGCCCGGGTGCCGGGACCCGAGCGGCATTTCCTGATCAACCGGTTCGGCCTGCTGTATAGTGAGATAACGGCTTCCAACCTGGTCAAGATCGACGTCGACGGTCGGGTCGTCGATGGCAGCGACGCGCCGGTCAACGCGCCGGGTTTTACTATCCACTCGGCGATTCACATCGCTCGCGACAATGCACATTACATCGTGCATACCCACACCACGGAAGGGGTAACCGTTGCCTGTTCGGAACATGGATTGTCGCCACATAATTTTTACGGCGCGCAGCTCCATGGTCAAGTGGCGTATCACGATTTCGAGGGTATCTCGATCGACCTCGGCGAACGCGAGCGGCTGGTGAAATCGCTGGGCGACAGCAATTACATGATCCTCCGCCATCATGGCCTGCTGACCTGCGGCGAAAGCGCCGCGGCGGCATTCTTCCGGATGTATCAGATGCAACGCGCGTGCGAGGTCCAGGTCAACACCATGAAAATGGGCCGGGAGTTGCGGCCGCTCGACGAGGCGGTGCTGACGCGAACCGTTCGGCAGTCGCAAACTGCCGTGGCAAAGGGTTTCGACAAGCACCGCGGCTTCGGTCAGGACACTTATGCGGCGCTGATCAGGCAGCTCGATGCGCAAGGTCTGAATTTTCGCTCCTGACACCATAGTCTTGGATTCAGCGAGGCGAAATTCCGGACGGCCCAAACTTCGTGAAGAAGCGCCACGGCAATTTGGGTGATCGGATCAATCCGGCGCCTCTTGGAAAATACAAAGAGGCTCGTCTACGGGGAGGTCGAGTTGAGTGAAGGCATCGCGGACTATCAGCCTGCCGTGCCATGGGTTGACGACGTCCAACGTTCAACTCGCTCCAGCGCGAGTTCTCGCTCGCAGGGTACGAGCCATTCGTCAACTGACCCTGATTAGGAGCTTGCCAAAATTGCGTCCGGAGAGCATGCCGATGAACGCTTCAGGCGCATTATTCAATCCGTCGACGATATCCTCGCGGTAGCGAATGTGTCCGCACGCGACTAAGGGAATCAAATCCCGCATGAAGTCGTCGTAGTGATCGTCGACGAACTCGGTATTGATGAAGCCACGCATCAGCAGGCTCCTCCTGACCATGGCCAGCATGGTCGAGGAAAGCGAGTCCTGTTCCGCCGCACCCGGTCCGTTGTAGTGCGCGATCAAGCCGCAGGCTGGGATGCGGGCATAGCGATTGAGCAGTGGGAGCACAGCCTGCCAGATTGGGCCACCAACGTTCTCGAAATAGACGTCGATGCCGTCCGGACACGATTTCGCCAAGGCCTCTGGCATGTCGTCGGCGCGGTGGTCGATGACGGCGTCGAACTTCAGTTCGTCGCGCATGTAGGCGCATTTTTCGGGTCCACCCGCGATGCCGATGGCCCGCGCGCCAGAGAGCTGGGCAAGTTGCCCGACTAGAGAACCGACCGGTCCGCTCGCCGCTGCTACGACCACGGTCTCGCCGGGCTTCGGCTGTCCGATGACTTTCATCCCGGAATAGGCTGTGAAGCCGGGCATCCCCAGCACACCGAGGGCGGTGGTCGCCGGATTACCGCCGGTCTCCACTCGCTTCAAATCCGTTGGTTCGACTGCGGCATGGGTCCGCCAACCGATCCGTCCTTGAACCAAATCTCCCTGACGGTAGTCCGGATGCTTCGATTTCAGAACCTCGGCCACCACCTCTCCCTCCATGATTCCACCGATGCTGACGGGAGTAGCGTAAGACTTTGCGTCGTTCATTCGACCGCGCATGTAGGGGTCGAGCGACAAGTACTTGGTGCGCAGCAATACCTGACCGTCCGCAGCGGCAGGAATCGGTCCCGTCTCAACACGAAAGTTTTTCGACGTAGGCGTACCTGTCGGACGCGATGCGACAACGATCTGGCTGTAGGTGTCCATCAATTTCTCCCGTCGGTTATCGTTTCCCGAAACATTGTTGAGATTGTTTGCGCGCGTGGAGCTAGAAAAGGCCGTTTACAGCCATCGGATCCTGCCCCAAAGGTCAAAGATGCCGCGGTTTCGGCCATCGCGGCCAGCGATTTGTCCAGACTTTATCTACGGTCGATAGTTTGTGGCGCGCCGAGCGCACTTGAACGAAACCCGAGCACGCCCCGACTTGATTGCCGGCTTGGCCGAAAAGGCTGCATTTATGACGTAGGATAGATCGCGAAGCGAGGTTAGTTTGGGTTGCGTTCGGCCTCCATTCCAGGCGCGAATCCGGCCGATCGCGGAGGTGTCTATATTCAAATCGTATTCAGAACTTAGAGGTCGGATGTGATGAGTGGCGGAGCGAAGCGAATAGCCTGGGTGACTGGCGGAGGCAGCGGAATCGGTCAGGCGGGCGCGGAGGCGTTGGCAGATGACGGATGGACGGTCGTCATCTCTGGCAGGCGGCCTGAGGTACTGGCTGATGCGGCGAAGGAACTCGCCGTCAGGGGAAAAACGGTCGACATCTTTCCGCTCGACGTCACCGACGCTGAACGGGTAGCCGGCGTTGCAAGCTCGATCCTTGAGAAGTACGGCCGCATCGATCTTCTCGTTAACAGCGCCGGCTTGAATCTGCCGAAACGCAGTTGGGCGGATATGGAAGTGAAGGGATGGGATCAAATCGTAGACGTTAATCTCGACGGACTTATGTACTGCATGCGTGCCGTCTTGCCCGCAATGCGCGCCCAGAAAGATGGCTGTATCATCAACGTATCCTCCTGGGCCGGTCGGATCGTCTCGAAAATGACGGGCCCGGCCTATACCGCTACCAAACATGCGGTTCTGGCGCTCACCCACTCCTTCAATATGGACGAGTGTCAAAACGGTTTGCGCGCATGCTGTCTCTGTCCAGGCGAGGTTGCAACTCCGATCATGAAGATGAGGCCGATCCCGCCGAGCGAGGAGATCATGGCCAAGATGCTGCAGCCGAAAGACGTCGGAAAAGCAATTGCGTTCGTAGCGAACATGCCGCCGCATGTCTGCGTGAATGAAATACTGATCAGTCCGACTTGGAACCGCGCCTTCCTGGGAATTAGCTAAGTATGGGCAGGAAGGCTTTCCAACTGCTCGGTGCGAGTAGTGCGCCGCTGGTATTGGCGATCGCTCCTGTTGGCTGAGAAGAGCGCTCTATAGTGACGTGGCAGGAACCAGAAAACGATACTCCATCTTCTCCGGAGACAACGAAGACACCTATGCGCGGCAGACCTACGCCCTTGAACGGCTGTATGCCTAGCTTAGCGTGGAGATACTCGAGAACGGGCAGGAGCACGCCAGCTTGTCTGAGCAGATGCAGCAGGTTGAGGCCGTCATCAAGATGCTCGGCTCGAACAATACAGCCTACGGGCGATCTCGATAGGGCGCCGGAATCCCAAGCTGTGTTTCAGCCCGCGCGCACCTCATCGGCCCATCGCTCGGCTCTTCACCATGCATGAATTTAGCGGTCGAGCGCCTACTTCGTTGCCGTGATTGTGTTTTTGTTGAGAAGCGCCTTGTGTTGAGTTTCTATAATGCAGCCCCCATTCGCGAAGTGAGACTAATAGGGGACCGAGGCTCTGGCCAGAGGGAGAGATTTCGTATTCTACCTTTGGCGGAATCTGGGGAAATACGTGGCGCACAATGATTCCATCAGCTTCCAATTCGCGTAGCTGAAGTGTCAGCATCCTCTGCGTGGCATTGGGGATGGCCCGGGTGAGCTCCATGAATCTCTTTTTGCCGGTAAAGAGATGAAAGAGAATCGTCGGTTTCCAGATGCCGCCAACGACGGAGAGTGTCACTTCGACGGAGCAACCGCTTCTCGGATCGAGTCTTTTGGGGCGCATGAGATACCTACATAAATGATAGTACCGGCGATAATTGTACCCTCTTGTGGTATGACTGCCACCATCGTACTTCGGCGTCCACTGAAAAATGGATGCGGGATATCAGATGGCCTTCAGAGCGCTGCTTGCGGCAAAGAAAGATGAAAAGATTTCGACGAGCGTGGTCGAAATGAATGAGCAAGACCTCATGCCCGGCGATGTTACGGTCGCCGTCGAATATTCGACTGTGAACTTCAAGGACGCCCTTGCCATTACCGGGGGCACGGAGGTCATCAAACAGTTCCCCCTGGTTCCAGGTATCGACCTGGCCGGAACGGTGGAGAAATCCTCCTATCCCGGCATCGCTGTCGGAGACCGCGTTGTCGCCAATAGCTGGGGGCTGAGCCAGACCCATCACGGAGGGTACGCGCAGAAGGCGCGCTTGAAAGGCGAATGGCTGGTCAAGCTCCCGGCACCTTTTTCGACAAAGGACGCCATGGCTATCGGCACGGCTGGTTACACGGCGATGCTGTCGGTATTGGCCCTCGAGCATGGCGGCCTCACGCCGAAGCGCGGTGACATCCTCGTCACCGGCGCAAATGGCGGCGTCGGTTCAATTGCGATCGCGATCCTGTCCGATCTCGGCTATCGTGTCATTGCATCGACTGGGCGTCCTGGGGAAGCGGATTATCTGCGCGATCTCGGCGCGACCGAGATCATTGATCGGCAAACGCTTTCGGAGCCGGGAGCTCCTATCGCGCGCGAGCGTTGGGCTGGCGCGGTCGATAGCGTCGGCAGTCGCACGCTTGTGAACGTG
The DNA here is from genome assembly GCF_036924615.1 of Bradyrhizobium sp. AZCC 2289. NCBI lineage: Bacteria > Pseudomonadati > Pseudomonadota > Alphaproteobacteria > Hyphomicrobiales > Nitrobacteraceae > Bradyrhizobium > Bradyrhizobium sp. AZCC 2289. The sequence goes on from NZ_JAZHRY010000001.1 coordinate 5,913,937, forward strand.
CTGGCGCAGACGCAGTATCGCGGCGTCGTGACCGCCTGCGGGCTGGCGCAGGGTGTCGATCTTCCGGGAACGGTCCTGCCCTTCATCCTCCGGAACGTCACCCTTGCGGGTATCGACTCCGTTAATGCCCCGCAAGAGGTGCGGATCGAGGCCTGGTCGCGTCTGGCACGCGATCTCGATCCGAACAAGCTCGCCCGGACGACGCAGGTGGTCGGCCTCGCCGAGGTTCCCGATGTCGTGCGGCGAATGTTTGCTGGCAAAGTCCAGGGCCGCACGGTTGTCGACGTCAATGCCTGATCTTCGCTGCCAACCGCTCGGCGGCATCAGGTGACGAACCAGATCTCGTCGACGGCAGCCCTTGGACGCCCGGAGTTCGCAGTCGATACGGCGAACTCGGACAACCGATCCCGGTATTCGCTACCGTCCGCTTCGGACGGGAGCAAAACCTTGACGTGATCGTAGAACCCAGCAAAGCGTTATCGTCCGACATAACCAGTCGAACTGTCGCTTGTGATACAGAACGGGACGCCCGTAGGGGCCAACAAGCACTGCCGCGACGGTTTCGGACGCATCAGAGTCCCGGTCCAGGGAAACCCGGAAATCGGTGAGCGGCCCGTCGGCCACCCTCGATCGGATAACAACCTTCCGAAGGGTTGCGCTGAGCGCCGTGGCCGGCATGACCGCGACGATGGATCTTGTACTGGCGATGGTCGAAAGGGATATCGGTCCGGAATTCGCTCGGGCGGGTGCGAAGACATTAGTGGTCCAACATCGCCATGCCGGTGGACAGGCCAGCGCTAAAACAAAAACGGATCGACTGAAACGGACATCTTTCCATCCGTCGTCCGTTCGACTTTAAAACCTACTTGTTTTTGGGCAATCGTATCCCCAACAGTCACATACAATAACCCACTACAAGTAATCTCTCGCGTTGCCCTGTTTCTCGAATTTATAAGGATTGTATCCTCCAACCTATATACCGCGCCTTGTCTCGCTCGTTCCAAAATCGCTAATTTTTCAGCTTCTGTATTCGCATTACTCGCCATTGCCGCAACCGAATTCGAATTTTTGACAGCGTATGTGACAAGTGCATTATTGCTGTCGCCCGAAATGATCTTGACTACTGCATTATGCGTGTCCAAAGAATCACACTCAGGTTCTGCCCCTCCACAGCCGTTCAATAAAAGCAAAACAGAAAACCACCACAAAGCGAACGGCGGTCTTTTTCTGGACGGCTTCATTGGAATGCTCACGATGTCCTATTCACAGTGGGGCGTTGGACGAGCGATGCGTCCGGCCGTACCGTTGCGAAAACACTGACGATGACCAGTCTCTGAAGGATCATTTCTTCGAGTTCGGCGTCAGTCTTTGCTTCTTTCTCCACGGTTTCCGCTCTATCGCTCGACTCTCTTCGTGCGCCCCAGAACCCAGCTAATCTAAAAACCTCATTGATCAAGGTCTGGGATTCAAGCAGCTTAGCCGCGATCCAAAGCGCGCTGTAAAGACGCTTGAAACAGGGCTGATCGCTATGTATTCATCGCAGGGTAGGAAGATGGAATGATTATCGTACTGCAATGCGCCCGCGGCGCGGTGAATTTCCATCTTCTGTCGGGCAGCACGGAGAATTCCGTTGCTTTTCCGACGGGGATGACGCGACGTCCAGCAGTTCGAATTATCGTGTTGCAACGATGCGATCGACCGTCACGGTAGCCATGACCGAAAAGGTGGCATTTACGACCTCACACCCGTGGTCACACGCTGATATCCATGGAGAGAGAGAAGAAAATGTCTCAAGCCGAAGTGACCTACCGAGCCGTTCACTCCGTCAGTCTCGGCACATGCAGTCGTAATCCCGGAACGAATACATGACGAGGATGTCGTTTGAAAGCGCAGTGGGACAAGGATGATGATAAAGTTCATGGTTCCGACCATCAATTCGTTCACGCTCTCTCAGACAACGCCTACCGCCCAACTGGTCATCTATCCGGATTCCGGCCACAGTTCGTTATTTCAGTTTCCGGACTCTTTGCAACCCACGGACGGATCTTCCAGGACGGACCCGTTGCGGCCAAGCGCCGCTAGATCCGAGGTGGTCAGGTCGCCCCAACGGGGAGGTGCTGCATGCCAATGAATACAGTGATGACCGAGGGCGAACGATTGGAGGGCAAGAGCATCCATCCTATTGCAAACGAGGGTATCTCCTCTTTCTCAGGTCTCAAATACTTCAGAGCGCTCATAGAGGGTTCCTTGGCGCGTCCGCCGATGCTCGAGCTTTTTGATATCAACATCGAGGCCGCCGCGCCTGGACTCGTCGCGTTAACCGCGATACCGACGGCGGAGCACTACAATCCCTTGGGATTAGTCCATGGAGGTTACGCCGCGGTGCTGCTCGATACCTGTATGGCTGCAGCCATCGTAACTTCGCTCGAGCCAGGCCTTTCCGCCGTGACGCTTGAATACAAGATAAACTTCATAAGGCCGATGTCCGCCGATACGGGGGTCGTGCGCGGCGAGGGCAAGACGCTGCACGTCGGTCGGCAGATGGCCATAGCCGAAGGCAGATTGCTCGACGCGGCGGGTAGGCTTCTGGCCCACGGGACGACCACCTCCCATGTCGTGCGGGAAGGGGCTTCCTGAGGGACGTTCGCGCAGACAGTCGAACCCTAGGGTTTGGTCGCGCGAGTGGCGTCCGGCCAGCGCGTCAAATGGACCGAATCATTGGAAACGGAGTCCTCACCGCTCGCGCAAATTTGCCGGGCCACGAAGGCGGGACCGCCACCAACAGTAAACCGATACTGCAACGATGGTTGCGAATAGGCCGCTGCTGTTGCCATTGACAGGCCCTAGACACGTGTTTGAGAAATTGTGATGCCACTCAGCACCATTCCTATGAGAGGGCCTTCCGGGGTGACCTCCAAGCGCGCCATAGCCGACGCCACCCATGTCGCTCTTGTTGCCTCCCTCTGCATTCGCTCAGACCCGGCATGAGCGTCGCGCATCTCTCGCAGTAAAGAGTCGTGATCGCCTCGGATAAATCCCGGCCTAAGAGACATGTTTGGCATAAAGGAGGCCATTGAATGAACCTTGAGATCGCCGGTCGGCATGCCTTGGTGTGTGCGGCAAGCAAAGGCTTGGGCAAAGCCTGCGCGATGGCGTTGGCACTCGAAGGAGTCAACGTGACAATTAACGCCAGAAACCGGGAGGCGCTCGAATCCGCGGCCTTCGAGATTCAACAAGCGGCTGGCATTCCGGTGAACACGGTTGCCTGCGACATTACCACTCGCGACGGGCAGGATGCCGCTCTGGCGACCCTCCCTGTGATCGATATCCTCGTGACTAATGCGGGCGGTCCACCGCCGGGTGACTTTCGGGATTGGTCGCGCGAGGATTGGATCGCCGGATTGGACGCGAACATGCTGACCCCGATCGAGCTCATCCGCCGCACGATCGACGGAATGATCGAACGGAACTTCGGGCGCATCGTCAATATAACCTCAAGCGCAGTCAAGGCGCCGATCCCATTCCTGGGGCTGTCGAATGGCGCCCGCACAGGGCTGACCGGATTCGTCGCCGGTCTTGCGCGGCAAGTCGCCCGCCACAACGTAACGATCAATAGCTTATTGCCTGGCCCTCATGCGACTGACCGCCTGCCGGCCGCCCAGAAATACCTGGCCCGCCAATACGGGAGCGATGTCGAAGCCGCGGCTCGCGCGATGCTTGAACTAATTCCCGCGGGGCGCTTTGGATCTCCCGAGGAGTTCGGGCTGACATGCGCGTTCCTTTGCGCAGCATCCTCCGGCTATATCACCGGCCAGAACCTGCTGCTGGACGGCGGTTCCTATGCCGGGACCTTCGGCTGACGTGCGGGGTGGCGAAGTTGAGACGATAGTGAGGCTCATCTAAACCGGTAGCACAAAGATACTGAGCAGGCCGCGGCGGGCGGCGACGCTTGCGGACTTGCTTCAGGTGGAGCTCAAGCGGCGGCTACGCCTATGTTCAAGAGGCACTTTCGAAATTAAACCGACGTGGAAGTGGCAACTGTACGAACTGCTACCCATTCGAGAACACAACTCTCGTCACGCTGGTTAGACTACGCCCGCCAACCCCGAGAATTGTCACGGTTAGCTTTAGAAGTTCAATACCCAGGAGACCATCCGATGCACACTGCTCCCTTGGATGCGCAAGTCCACCATGCTTTCATCGATCGACTGCGTCAAACAGGCCGTGCGCCAAGCCGGCATGAGGTCTCGGTCGCCCTGGCAAAGCCCGTCAAGGAAATCGAAAAGTCTCTGTCCCGCCTGGCCGAAAGCCACGGCGTCGTATTGCATCCCCATGTTTGCGAGCCCTGGGTGATCCACCCGTTCTCCGTCTCCCCGACGGCGACGTGGGTCCAGAACGGCGATCAGGGTTGGTGGGCCCCTTGTATCTGGTGTGGCTGCGGAATTGCCGCCTTGGTGGGTGGGAACGCGGTGATCCACGCCAGACTTGGCGGCGAGATGGAAGACATCGATATCCACATCGTAAAGGGCGAGGTCGAGGAGAAAGATCTGTGGGTGCATTTTGCCGTTCCTCCACGAGCAGCATGGGACAACGTTCACCACTTTTGCGCCACCGTTCTGCCTTTCCGGCACGAGTCCGACGTGCAGATTTGGAGCGAACGACACGGAATTCCAGTCGGATCGGCTGTCCCGATTACCCAGGTTCAGGATCTTGGGCGGGAATGGTACGCCCATCATTGCGACCGAAATTGGCGCAAGTGGTCCGTAGGGGAGGCAATCGAGATATTCGAAAAAGTTGGCTTAGTTGGAGCGTTTTGGAGATTGGAAAGCCGGGACGGTAACTTTTAAGCTTCATGCCCTGCGTGATTTCAGATTATTTCAAGCAAGAGGGCGCGGAGGCGGCAGATGCTGATGGCAAGGTTTGGCAGAAACTCGCGTCTGTCGCGCGCCGCAGTTCGATGCGGACCGCCGCCATAATATTTATTCATACATACTAATTCGGTTTGGCTTTTCAATAAATGCGTGAGCGCAAGACGACGAAACGCGGATCGCCAAAGTAAGGCCATCAGAGAAATTGCTAAACTGAAAGGAAAATCCGACCATGCCGTATATGCATCTCGACCTTGCCAAAACCTATCCATCGCAAACCAAGCGAGACCTCGCGGCTCGCCTGTGCTGTCTCTACGCTGACGTGATGCAGACGCAGTTGTGGCGTCCCAATGTCGGGATTGCGGAGCTTGGCGAGGACAACTTGTTCCACCTTGGCGCGGACGGACCGGAGCCGATCACGATGGTGCTTGTCGAGACCCGGCGTGGCCGCTCGCTCGACCGACGTCTCGAACTGGGTTTGCGCATCGTCGACCTCTGCAGCGAGCTGCTGGGCGTCCCCAAGAAGACTGTGTTCGTCGAATTTACCGTTCATAGCGGCGACGAGATGCTGCGTGATGGTGATTGGGCTGGCGACTGGACCGCCACGGAAGCCTCCGCTGAAATGCCGCAACCGGCGCAAGGCAGCTGAGACGAACGGCTTGCCGAGAGGTGGGTATCGGGCGCGACGAGGACATCGTGAAATCGTCGCCTTTCGCGTCAGGCCTGCTCCGCCTTGATCACCGCTGCGCGGAAATAGGGCTGCAGCAGCTGGGCGCATCAGGATGGGCTTCGGAACGCGTCGCGGCGTTCTCTGGCTGCTTCCTATCATCTGAAGAAGCGGACCCATTCCGTTGCAGTCACTCTGCCGGCTAATCCGGTCGAGGAGGATCGGCTAGGATTTGCCGCCTAGCGGATTCCCTTCGCGAATTGCTGCGCTGGCCCGCTACCGGACAAAAGTTGTTCGCCTCGGTCACGGCCATCCCGCCGGATCCAGCGACTCAACGACGCCAGAGTGTTTCACGGTTCGGATCATGTTGGGTGGACGATCGCAGGCAATCTCAAGCTTTTGCTATCGATGGATGCGATGTAGCCCAAGTCACCAAATCCTCCAATCGAGAAAGCAGATGCTCCAATATCGGAGTAACCTTTGTTGTATTGTAGCCGATCGCCAGAGCAATTTCTGGGGCCCGCCCTTGAAGGGGTCGGATGACCGCCGACAAAGGCAGTAGGTTCTGCGCATAGCGCGGCAATAGGCTAACCCCCGGGGTCGATAGGACCAGAGAAATTGCGGTAGGAAGGTCGTGTGCCTCGCAGGTGTGCCGCAACTCGATTCCAGATTGTGCAGCATATTCGTCAACCATCGACCGAAGCGTCGGACCGGACGCCTTCGCAATTGAGATGAAGTCTTCTTTAGCAAGGTCCTGAGGCCGAATAGATCGACGGTTCGCGAGAGGATTGTTGCTCGGGAGCACAGCTACGATCGGCTCTCGTACGAGGGGCCTGAAGGTCAGTCTCGGCGAATTCGGTTCCGGACGTAGAAAAGCCGCATCGATCTCGCCGCCAAGCAGGGCGCGCATTAGTTCCACCGTGGAACGACTGTAAACGACCAGGTCTATCTCCTTGAGTTCTGGACGAAGAATTCTTACCACTTCGGGCAACCATGCCGTCTCATATCCCACGAGAAAACCGAGCGTAAACGAGTTTCTTGCAGGTTGGCTGACCTGCTGCATGGCTTCGCGAGCCCGCTCGACTTGAGACAAAATAAGACGCGCGTGGTCGAGAAATGCACGACCCGCCGGAGTCAACTTCATGCCTTGGGGACCACGCGCCATCAGCAGGACGCCGAAGTCCGACTCGAGCTTGCGGATATGTCGGCTGGCCGAAGGGTCAGCGGTTGGCAGTCTATCGTCCGCGGCGTGAGTCAGGTTCTCTGCTTCGGCAACTGCGACGAAGTATCGAAGATTCTTTAATTCCATGAAACCTCGCCGGATCGCCCTGATCGCTGCTCATCGCTCGGAAAAACAGAGGTCGTCCGAGAGGGCGGGTTCTTTCGGCGCCCTCCTCACACGAGAGCCGGGGTTTGCTTCTGGACGAAAAAAGTGGGGTACGGCGGAACGTTGCCTGTTCAGGCGCCGGAGTGGCTATCTCCCATGAGTATGGCCAAAAAGGCATCGGCGGTCGCGATCGCCGACGCAGGATTTTGCCCGGTGACCAACATTCCATCGGTCTCAGTGTGCGCCGTCCTTGGAGGCTGCTCGATAAATACTGCACCTTCGGCCATCATTCTTTCTTGAAGGGAGAATGGCATGTGCTTGAAGAGGGCGTCGAGGGCGTCTTCGCCCTTCGTAAAACCTGTGACACGACGCCCATTGAGGAGCGTCGATCCGTTATCAAGGGTGACATTCAACAAAGCCGCCGGCCCGTGGCAAACAGCGCCCACCGGCTTCTTCGCAAGCCAGAAATCGCGCACCAGCGCCTTGAAGGGCGGGTCGACGGCAAGATCGAACATTGGGCCGTGTCCCCCAGGCATGAAGATGCCATCGAAATCGGACTCCCGAATCCGGGCAAGAGGTCGAGTAGCGTTCATTCGCTCAAGTGCGTCACGTACCTCCACGATGTGTTCGGCACTGGGGTAGCGACGGGGGTCAACCGGCGAAGGACCTCCACGTGGACTCGCAACCGTTATCTCAAGCCCTGCCTTAGTAAAAACAGAATATGGCTCCGAAAATTCGGGAAACCAAACTCCAGTACCTGGCTCTCCGTCAATATCACTGTGGCTCGTGACGACCATCAACAGGTGCTTTTTGGCGGGCATGCGTTCTCCTTGAGGGAAGCGAGGATTCGACGATATCTTGATGGATGACGTCAGTGGGATCCGAGCACGACGGTGCGATCGAACATTCGACACGTAACCCTGTCTCTACGTTCTTGCGAAAGACTTTTTACGTCGGCCGCGATGCCCAGCGGGTATCGAACGCAGTCACGTTGGTTTGCGCAGCGAAGGATTCCGCACTCGTGGCCCGCATTCGCCCGGACCGTGCGGGCGATGAGAAAAGCGCAGCTCGGAACTCAGCTTTCTTGCGGAGAGGCGGGCGGCGCTCGCGCTGGTCGTCTGACCTGACGACCTGAACTGTCGTTACGCTGCTTTGCACCATATCGCGCGAGTATGCGTCCGACCAAACAAAGTCTTTCTCTGCCGCGAGCGGACGTGGCTAGTTGCCCAAGAGAACAGCAACGGTGGACGAAGATGAAGATCAAGATTATCCGAGCGGTTTCGCGTGCCACCAAGCAAGCTTTGGCGAGCAATTTCACCGGTTCGGTGTTTCAGGATGAAATAATTGTAGGGCAGCTGCCGTCGAAGCTGCGCGCGTTTCGCGTCACCTTTGCTCCGGGTGGGCGCACCGCATGGCACACGCATACGATCGGCCAAACGCTTCACGTTCTGTCGGGAGTCGGCCGCATCGGTTGGGAAGGTGAGCCTCCACGGATCATTCAGCCGGGAGACACGATTGTGATTCCGGCTGGCGTCCGTCATTGGCACGGTGCCGACTCCAATCACCTCCACGTCCATTTGGCCCTTACCGAAAAGAACGACCAAGGCGAGGGAACGGTATGGATGGAACACGTGCCGGAGGCGGACTACGCGAAGGAGGCGGTGTTCCCGGATTGACGTTTTCCCACTTTGTTCAACGTGCCCCAAATGAAATTAGCCCGGACAATGATATTCGATGACCTTTGTGGCGACGGACGTATCAATTCGGTTTGGCGGCGTTCATGCCGTCGATAGACTCTCGCTTTCAGTCTCTCCGGGAGAGATCTTGGGGCTGATCGGTCCGAACGGCGCTGGCAAGACGACCTTCATTAACTGCATCTCGGGCGCATCCCGCGTCGACGCTGGGAGTGCCACCTGGGACGGTGAGCAATTGGTCGGCCGCGCGCCGCACGAAATCATCAGGAGGGGCGTGGTCCGGACGTTCCAGAATGTATCGTCGCTTCACGATCTCACGGTTCTCGACATCGTCAAGCTCGGTGAAGCGGCGGGCCGTTCGTCGCGGGGGCTGCTTGAGCGATTTTGGCGCAGCGAGCGCGATCGCGAAAACCGGTTGACCGAGACCGTCCTGCGTCCGCTGCGTCTGACTGACATCGCAAACCAGCCGCTCCAGAAGTTGTCATACGGATTGCGCAAGGCAGTCGATCTCGCGCGCGCCCTGGCCGCACGGCCGAAGCTTCTATTACTCGATGAGCCGGTGGCGGGCTTGACCAGTCATGAAAGCGCAACGATGGCAGAAGTCATTCGATCGGTGCGCGACAGGATCGGATGCGCGGTGATCATGGTGGAACACAAGATGCACGTCGTTAATAGTACATGCGACCGAATCGTCGTCATGGCATCGGGTGCCAAGATTTTCGAGGGTTCAAGCCAGGAGGCGCAGAAGGATCCTGAGGTGCGCCGCGTCTACCTGGGGGAAGCATGAATTTCGCTCTGCAGCTGATAACCGCCGGCCTCGCCGTCGGCAGCGTCTACTCGCTGATAGCATTAGGTATCGTGCTTATCTACAAGTGCACGGGCGTCGTGAATTTCGGCCAAGGTGGCTTTTTGGTCCTCGGGGCTTACCTGACCTACGCGCTGAGAGCGGCCGAAATTCCGACACCGCTCGCCGTCGTCGGCTCTGCCGCCGGAATGGCGATCGTCGGGATGGCGGCGGAGCGGCTTATGTTGCGCCCCATGGCGAGGGCGCCGCTCGTCGCGGTCATGATGGCGACGCTCGGCATGATGATTCTTATCAATGCTGTCTGTCTCATGATTTGGGGGTCCGATCAGCGTGCCTATCCCGCTCTGTTCCCCGACGGCGCATTGGACATGTTCGGGATATTCATAACGTACAACTATATCGCGGCAGGAGTTCTTTCGATCTGTCTAAGCCTTGGCTTTCTCGCGTTCTATCGTTTCACGAACTTGGGGTTGATGCAGCGCTGTACCGCCAACAACACCAAAGCAGCGCTCGCAATTGGCATCCATACCGGCAATCAAAACAGTTTTGCCTGGTCGATGTCTGCTGCTTTGGCCGGACTGGGGGGCACCCTGCTTGCCACCTTGAACGGGCTATCGCTTGGTCTCGGCAGCATCGGCCTTGCGGCATTCTCGGTGGTCGTGCTTGGCGGCTTGGATAGCCTCGCGGGCGCCATCGTTGCGGGTCTGTTGCTCGGTGTTTTGCAGACGCTGACGGCCGGAATGTTGACGCCAATGCTGGAGAACTTCCTTCGTGCCTATACGAGTGTGTACTCGGTTGGCGCCCTTCAGCAGGTCGTGCCTTATTGCCTTTTGGTCGCGATTCTACTTGTCCGGCCACAGGGGATATTCGGCCGCAAGGGAACGGAGCGGTTGTGATGCTCCGACATTCGTCCCCGACCATCCTCGCAGTTCTATTCACTCTTGCGTTGCTCTTCGTCATCCCTTGGCTCGATCGTTATGCGACATATCTCCTCATTTCGGTTGCTATCGCCGCTATAGGAGCGCTCGCGCTCAATCTGCTCACGGGCATGTGCGGGCTTATCAATTTCGCTCAAGGGGCGCTCATGGGGGTGGGTGCATACACCGCGGGCAATCTCGGGAATGCGGGTTGGGACATATTGGCGCTTCCGGCAGCGGGTTTCGTTTCGGCGATTGCGAGCCTAGTGATCGGACTTCCTGCTCTGCGATTGAGAGGGCTCTACTTTGGAGTCGCCACGCTCGCGGCACAGTTCATCGTTGATTATCTGTTCAAGATCCTCGAACCGATCACGCACGGCGTTTCCGGTTTGCCGATTCGGCAACTGAGGGTACTGGGCGTCGTCATTCAGAATGACCGCATGTTTGCGACGGTATGCGTTCTATCTCTGTTGTTGGCGTGGTGGGCGATGTACCGCATCAAGAATACCGACCTAGGGCGATCTTTCCTCGTTGTCCGCGAGGGTGAAATCGTGGCGAAGGGGATGGGCATCGATGTGGCCCATACGAAGATCTGGGCGTTCCTTATCAGTGGCTTTTTTGCCGGCATTGCCGGTGCGCTGTCGGGGTTCAACGCGCGGCTGGCCGATCCTGAGGCGTTTACGCTTGGGCTGTCGGTCGATTATCTCGCGATGATCATTGTCGGTGGGCTGGGTTCGTTGACCGGCCCGTTATTGGGATCGTTGTTCGTCACTCTGCTGCCGGAAGCCATTCAACGTATCGCCGAGTCGTTCGGGATTGCGAGTCTTCTTTCGGCGCTTCGAGAATTTACCTTTGGCCTATTGATCATCGTCTTTTTGGTATTCGAGCCGCGCGGATTGAGCGCCCTGTTTAGAAAGCTGATGCTTCAACGCGATGCGCGCAGTCGGAAGCAACCCGCAACGTAGATAACATTACGCAACAATCGCAAAGGGAGGAAACGAAATGAAAACGTTCTTTAGGACGGCTACGGTCGCCGCCGTGTTGCTGGCCGCCGCACCGGTTAAGGCAGCCGAGATAACCGTGTGTATTTGGGGATCTCTGACCGGACCCGATGCGCTGGTGAACGGCATCAGCTATGCGGCGCGGGATTACCTCGAATTTCTGAACCAAACCAAAGGGGGGATCGCCGGCCACAAGGTCCGTACGGTGTTGCTCGACGGCCGTTACAAGCTTGATGAGGAGTTGAGGAATTATCGCCGTTGTGTCGATCGCGAGCAGGCTGTCTTCGTCAACGGTTGGTCGACGGGAGCAGCCAAGGCATTGCGGGACCAGATTAATCAGGATGCCGTTCCGTTCATCACCCAGTCCGGGGCCGGGGAACTGGTGGATCCGAAAAACCTGCCATACATGTTTATTCCGGGGCCGACTTATGAGCAGCAAATCATCATCGCATTGCGCGCCGCCGCAAAAAGTGGGGGCAAGCGAGCAGTAATTCTATTTCCGGACAACGAATATGGCCGGGGCCCGACCGGTATCGTACGCCAGTCGGGTGAGGCAGAAAGATTGGGTCTCAAACTGGAGACGATTGAGTTTCCCTTTGACGCTCAAGATATCACGGCCCAAATGCTTCGGATAAAGGCCTTCGATCCTGATTTGGTCTTTGTGCAGGGCAGTACTCCTCAAGTGTTGGTGGCGCTACGCGATGCGGCGAAAGTCGGCTTGCCCGCCAGCAAATTCGCGGGCAGCGCCAACAGCTTGGGGCCGGCAATTCCGAAGCAACTCGGGGCCGCCGCGGAAGGGTACCGTGCCTTGGTGGTATTTTCTGACTTCGGAAGTCAAATCCCGGCCATGGAACAGATCAAGCAGTTCATGAAGACAAATGAGGTCGAGAAAAAAGACGTGTTCTACATGAGGGGTTGGTTCGAAGGCATCGTGATGGCGCGTGCCATCGAGGCGGCAGTGGCGAAGAACGGCGGCAAGGTACCTGAGGACATCGCGGCGTTTCGCAAAAGCGTGCGAAATGAGATGGTCGGCCTCAAAAACGTGGATACAGGAGGGATCACGCCGCCCGCAGACTACAGCAATCACCAAGGCACGACACAGGCGCGTGTCGCCGTGATCAAGAACGGTGAATTTGTAGCCGTCGGCGACTGGTTCGACGCGCGCTGAAGGCGGGACGGACATGCTCAGCGTTGTCAATGTTTCCGTTCGCTATGACGGCGCCATCGCGGCGCTGGAGCATATCGATATGCAGGTGGGTAAAGGCGGCATCGTCGCCTTGCTCGGCCCAAACGGAGCCGGCAAGACGACGTTACTCAAGGCGATCGCCGGCATGTTGCCGTTCGAGCAAGGCGAGATCACGGGAGGAGAGATAACCTTCAAGAGCAAGGCGGTTCATGGATGGCATCCTGCCTTGATTTCCAGGCACGGAATCGCGCTGGTCCAGGATGGGAGGCAATGCTTTCGTGACCTGACGATCGCGGAAAATCTGCGCGCGGCATCGCTACTGCGGAGAGGCAGTGCCCGTCGGCGGCTGGATCTGGTATTCAGTTATTTTCCGTTTCTCCGCGAAATGCGCGGACGCAGGGCTGGCCTTCTGTCCGGTGGGCAACTCCAAATGCTCGTTATCGCGATGGCTTTGCTGACTGAACCCGATTTGCTGCTCCTCGATGAACCGAGCCTGGGCCTTTCGCCGATTATGGTGCAGAGCGTTTTTGACGTTGTACAACGGCTCCACCACGACACCGGGCTCACGGTCATCGTCGCGGAGCAAACGGTGCCGCGGCTTCTTATGCTCGCGACGGACGTTTACGTTCTGTCTCGCGGGCGTGTTGCGATGCACGCTTCGCCGGCTCAGATAAGCGAGGAGCAGCTGCAGCACCTCTACCTCAATTGAGTCCGGACCTAGACTACCCAACAAGACAGGATTATGCGGCGGCGATCGGTCGATCTTCAGCCGCTGCGACGCTGGCTGCCGTTCTCCTCGTGACGTCCTTCACGAGATCTTCGATCCTGTCGAGGAAGCGATGGAGTACCTCGGACGCGTTCGTGGTGTTGTAGCCGACCGCCAGGGCGACGGTGGGGACGGGCGCTTTTAGCGGCCGGGCTATTACCGAGGGCGGAAATAGATTAACAGCGGAAAGCGGAAGCAGGCAGGGTATGCCGGTCGAAGCGATCAGCGACATTGCCGTTGTCAGATTCTCCGCTTCGTGGCTGACATTGAGAACCATGCCCGACCGAGCCGCGTAGCTCTCCACGGCGGCTCTCAGATAGGGAGCGGTCTCTCTAGCAACGGTGATGAGCGGACCGCCCATGAGATCCTGTGGGTGAACAGTATCGCTTGCAGCCAGAGAATGACTGCGCGGAATCGCCGCTATGAGCGGCTCGTTCGTCAACGTGCGGTAGGCTAAGACTGGCTCGCCTTTGTCGGGACGAAGAAAGGCGACGTCAATCTTGCCGCAAAGGAGGCCTTCCGCGAGCTCTGGCGATGATTGGCTGCGGATGACGACTTCGACGCTTGCCAAATCCTCGCGCAACACTCGCATCACATCTGGCAGCCAAATCATCTCGTAGCCGGCGAGAAAGCCGAAAACGAGAATCGCCTTTTCCGATCGTGCCGCGCGTTGAGCCGCCGCGGTGGCCGCCTCGACTTGCAGCAGGGCAGCGCGTGCCGGGTCCAGAAAGGCCCGGCCAGCCGCCGTCAGCTGAACCCCGCGCGGTCCGCGCAAAAGCAACTTAACGCCGAGTTCGGTTTCCAAGTCCCGCAGCTGTCGGCTTAGCGACGGCTGAGCCGTATGAAGCCGCCGCTCGGCAGCCTGCGTAAGGTTGCCCTCCTCAGCGATTGCCACGAAGTAGCGCAGATGACGAAGCTCCATGTCCCATACCCATTATGTATGACTGGCTGAACTTAAAGTCTTTTCCAAAGGAAGCAAGTTTGCGTAAGCCCTTTTGGCGAGATGTTTAGGCGAGCTCAATCGCCTGCATCTCTGCGCCTGAAAATGGAGGAAGCATTGAGTGAACTTTCGCAGCGCATCAGAATAGCCCTGGCTTCTCCAATTCGGGATGATCGAACGATTGATCCCCTGCGTGAACTGGCTGCGGTCCTTGAGGTCGTCGGACTCGATTTGGGGTCTGCCGGGGGCGAGGTCACTTTCACCGGGCGTGATCCCATTGTCAGCAGCCCTCTGCCGCTTGCAACAATGGCGGCAGTAGGCCTGATGGCCAAAGCGGTTTCGATCGCCGAGTTGTGGCGGTTCAGAGGAGGAGCCGGCCAAGATCTTTCGCTCGATCTCGGGATGGCGCTTCGGCGCCTGTGTCCCTTCAACGACCGAAAGTGGGAACTGTTGAACGGCTATGCTCCCGGCAATCCGACGGATCCGACCACCCCGTTCATGCCGACTAACATGTATCAGACGCGCGATGGGCGTCGGGTTCTTCTGATGAATATCTATCCGGCATTGAAAACGAGGGCGCTCGCTTTTCTGGGGTGCAACGACGATCCCCGCGCGATCGGCGAGGTCGTTCGTAAATGGGATGCGGTCGATCTCGAGAACGCCATGAATAGAGTGGGACTTCAGGCCACGATCGTGCGAAGCGCCGAGGAGTTTCTCCATGAGGAGCAATTCCGATACGTAGAGGAGCTGCCTCTAATCGAAATCGAGAAGATTGCAGAAAGTGCGCCCGAGCCGTTCACGACGAATCCCAAGGCGCCGCTCGATGGACTTCGCGCCCTTGGTCTCGCACATGTTATTGCCGGCTCGGGCTTCGGACGCGCGCTGGCATATCACGGAGCGGACGTTCTGAACGTCTGGCGGCCGAACGACATGGAAATCGATTTCAACTACTACTCTTCAAACGTTGGAATGCGATCGTCCATAATGGACATCGCCCGCCCTGACGAGTTGGCACGATTCAAGACATTGGCAGCGGGCGCCGACGTGTTCTTTGCCAATAGGCGACCCGGGTTTTTGGATAGGTTCGGACTGTCGAGCCACGAACTCGCCGTACTGCGGCCGGGAATTGTGCACGTCGACATGTCGATATACGGGCCGCGAGGGCCCTGGGCAAATCGTATAGGCTTCGATCAGATCGCTGGAGCGGTTACCGGCGTTCTGGCTCTCGAAGGAACGGCAGAGTGCCCGAAGTTGCCCGAGGTGTTTGTGGTCAACGACTATGTCACTTCCTGGTTTGCCGCCGTTGGCGCCATCGCCGCGCTTCGACGCAGGGCTATAGAGGGAGGCAGCTATCGCGTCCGCATATCGCTGGCCCGGCTGTCCCTCTGGCTGCTGCAGTTGGGAATGTTCGACAAAGCCTATGCACGCCGCGTTGCCGGAACGGACGGCGATCATGCGTTCTCCATACCGGAGCTTTTTGAGGCCGAAACTCCCTGCGGGCATTATCAGGGCGTCACGGATCAGGTGAAGATGAGCGGCACGCCAGGACACTTTGGCTTTCCGCTTGTTCCGCGTGGGGCCAACCGGCCGGAATGGCTTCCGCGTCAATAGCCCGATCACGACTCAGGGGCGGTCATCGCCATCGCTGAATGAACGCCCCCGCCACGCAAAATTAGACCGTCCACCCTCCGGCGAATGGCAGTATCTGTCCGTAAAAGAAGTCGCTCTCCGGCCCAGCGAGAAACAGGACTGCTTGTGCGCATTCGCGTTCCGTCGCAAGTCGCTCCGCGGGGCACTCCGCGAGACGTTGCCGAAATTCCTCGGTCTCGCGATATTGGAGGGGCCAATAGGTCAGGTTGTCCACATAAGTCTGAGCGGTAGCGTTGATGTTGACGAACGGGGCGACCTCCATGGCCGCGTTCTTCATATAGCTGTGCTGCGCGCCGCGTGCGGCTCCATAGATCGAAACGCCCCCGGGGCGCCCGCGCAAGCTTGCGGCGCTACCCACCACGACAATCTTGCCTTTCTTGCGTTCCAGCATTTGCGGCAATACCGCTCGAGTCAAACGGTGAAGTGGATAGACGATCCGGTTGAAGGCGTACTCCATATCCTCGTCGGATTTCTCGCGCACCGGCGCGAACTTGTGCGGGTACGCTAGATTCGCGATTAGAATATCCACTCGTCCGACTTCACGAACGAGCTCGTCGGATGCGGTTGGAACCGTCAAGTCGCGCGAATCGGCGAGGACTTCCGCTCCTTCCTCCCTGAAGAGTTCTACGATGTCTGCGCCGTTGTATTCATTGCAATCCGTCACTATGACCCGCTTTCCGTCAAGGCGTCCTGCCATGTCGATCTCCTTTTGCGTTGTTGGCGCAGCGAGCTGGCCAACAAGCGTTGGTCGCGTTGCACGAGAGTTGTTCTTGCTGTGAGGAGACGCCGTCGATCACGTCGTCTCGACGCTCAACGATTTAGAGCGAGCTTCGGCGCCGGACAAAGACCTTCTTCGCTTGAAGCGATAGCTGGCGTGTATGGAAAGGTCGGTCTCTGAATTCGACTGCTCCGGCCGTGAGACGACGCGGGCATCTAACCTCTGGAAATGCACTCGTCGGGCGTCGGAGTCGCACATTGTCTGCGGGAAAAGGTAACAATCCGCACAACAGCGTTTCAGGACAGTGGGGCACAGGTTGTGAAGTCGTTCGAGCGATAAAGCAGCCATACCTGGAAGTGATGACTGGCAACCTACAAAGTCTTTTTCAGGGGCAACAAGGCACCTAATACTCCTGCTGCTGTTGCAGCAACCATGTGCACAAATAGCCTTCGCACAAATACGCACCGTTGGAACACGTTTATGAAGCCTTATTACGCTCACGGAACCAGCGCTCTATGAAAATAGAACCAGATCCAACCGACGGTCGCATTCTGACCCGAAAGGAGGGCGCGATCCTGGTAATCACGATCGATCGGCCGGCAAAGCTGAACGGATTCAGCGCGGTGATGCTCGATGAACTCTCGGAAGCGTTCACGCAGATGGAGAACGATAGCGCCATCCGATGCGGCGTTCTCCGCGCCAGCGGGAGGAACTTCACTGCCGGGCTCGAACTCGGTAAGCTTGTCGGGCGCTTTGCTGAAGGCAAGTCGCTATTTCCTTCCGATAAGATTGACCCGGTCAATCTGCGGAAGCTTCGCAACAAGCCGGTTGTGGCCGCCGTTCAAGGCATTTGTTTTACTTTAGGCATCGAACTAATGCTCGCTGCCGACATGGTCGTGGCAGCGTCCGATTGCCGGTTTGCGCAACTCGAAGTCCAGCGCGGGATCATGGCGAGCGCGGGCGCAACGATCCGCATGGCCGAACGTGCGGGACTGGGCAATGCATTACGATTCCTGCTTACCGGCGACGAGTTCGATGCCGAAACAGCGCTTCGGTTGGGCTTTGTACAGGAGATCGTTGCGCCAGGCGAAGAGGGAGCCCGTGCAATGGCGTTGGCGGAGCGCATTGCGGCGCAGGCCCCGCTTGCGGTGGCGGCCACTCTTGCCAATGTTCGAAGGTCCGTGTTTGAGGGACCGAATGAGGCCGTCGCCGAACTGCAGAACCTGCAGAGCCGCTTGAGGACCAGCGAAGATGCCGTCGAAGGCATTCGAAGTTTTGTAGAGAGGCGTCCCGGAAAATTTGTAGGTCGGTAGTTAGAGAGAGTAGATTAGGGCGCCACGAGCGACAGTCAGGGCGGCAGACGCGCTGAAAGGGCGAGCCGGATGCGCCCCCATGTTGTCGCAAATGCAGGAACACTCTCTTGTCCTAGGCAAAGCCGCATCACCCTTACACAACAGGAGACAAAAAATGGCCGGTAGGCTTGCTGGGAAGAGAGCGATCGTTACGGACTGTAATGAGTACGCTGGCGCTGACATCGTGAAACTCTTCAGGGAAGAGGATGGCGAAGTCTTCGCGGTGGACCGGGATCTTACGATCTCCAGGGCCGCAGATGACCTCATTCGGGAGGTCGGGCATGTCGATATCTTGATCGCCAACTTTGCCTACCCTCACAAATACGCCCCCGTTCATAAAAAGAGCGATGAGGACATGGAGTATGCGATGCGGCGGCTCTTCTACCCGCTGCATCGGTTGACGCGCGCTGTCTTGCCGCAGATGCTGGAGCGGAAGCGTGGCAAGATTGTCGTCGTCGGCAGTGCCGACAGTCTGCGGGGTCGAAGCGGCGGCGTGGCCCTCTACGGTGGCGCACGCGCCGCCCAGCACGGCTACATGAGACATGTCGCGATGGAAGTGGCGCCCTACGTCAACGTTAATGCGACGGCGCAGTCTTATGTCGAGAATCCCACCTATTTTCCGAAGGCCTACCAGGAAACCGACGCGTTCCGCCAGCGGCTTGCGGAATGTCCTGCCGGCCGCCTCGCGACCGGGAGGGAATGCGCTCAGACCGTGTTGTTTTTAGCTGGGCCCGAAAGTGATTTCTTCTACGGCCAGGTTATTCCATTTGCCGGAGGTTGGACGGTCTGAAGCGGTGACACCCGCTCGGAAGCCGAAGGCGGTCGGCCGAATCCGGTTCCGGTGGGGCTCACGAGCGATCGCCCCGATGCTCAGTTGCGCCATTGTCAGCGGATGGCTGCATAACCAGCGGCGCAGGAGAATGGAGCCATGTGCTGACCTACTAAAAAATCAGCAGGGCTTATCGGTCGCGCTAGGCGTGGGTAGCCCCCGGGGGAGTGTACTCGCGTAAAGGGCTATTGTGAAACGTAAGCTCTAATTGTTTCCGATTTGTCCGACCATTGCGCAGCAGCCAGGATTTATCGGCCGCCGCTCTTTGCAACTCGAAGCTTCAAATCATCCACTTTCGTCAGAATAGATTTCAAGAGTGGCGATGTGTTGGCCTCGTTATAACCGATCACTAGGTCAACCATTGGCGGTGCGCCGTGTATCGGTCGGCTGACGACGGTTTTCGGCAACAGATTTTGAGAATAGAGCGGAAGCAGGCCGATGCCTCCGGTGGATGCCACCAGCGAAATCCCCATTGCCAGGTTCTCGGCCTGATGGTCGGGTTTCACGCCGAGAGGCTTGAGGTAATCGTTGATAACAGCCCACAGGGTCGGTGCCCTGACCGGGGACACTCCGATAAAGGTCTGGCCCGCGATGTCCTGCGGGCGAATGGAACTCCGAGAAGCTAAAGCGTGATCGCGCGGCATCACGACGATCAGCGGGTCCTTGCGCAACAGCCTGAATTTCAGAGCGGGCGCCTGTTTTTCCGGACGCATGAAGGCGAGGTCGATCTTTCCGTGAGTAAGGCCTGCTGCGAGATCCGGCGAGTCCTGGCTATGGATGATGACTTCAGTGCTCGGCAATTCGGCGCGCAGGATTTCCATCACGGCTTGCAACCAATCCATCTCATAGCCGGTGAGGAAGCCGATCGCAAACAATGTTCGCGGCGGTTGAGCGGCGCGCCGCGCGGCCTCCACCGCAGCCTCGGCCTGCGTGAGCGCCAGCCGCGCATGGTCGAGAAAGGCCTTGCCCGCGGCGGTCAATTCGATGCCGTGCACGCTGCGGCTCATCAACGGGAAGCCGACCTCGTATTCAAGATCGCGGATTTGCCGGCTCAGCGAAGGCTGCGCGGTGTGCAGCCTTTTCTCGGCGGCAAGCGTCAGGCTGCCTTCTTCGGCGACCGCGACGAAATAGCGAAGGTGGCGTAGCTCCATTTCGGGCTTCCATATCTCTCAGGCATGTCATCCAACTTATAAAGTCTTTGGCGATGACGCCAGTGGTTCCTACTTGCCCAATCATGGAAGCGCCTGCGGGAGAACGCCGCGGCGCGGATCGGCTTCCCGGCGGGGCATTCCATGCTTCACCGGCAGGAAAACTGAAATCAAAGGGAATCAGACCATGAGCAACCCAGGCGTATTGATCACCGGCGCCTTGACCGGCATCGGCCGTGCCGCCGCCATCGCCTTCGCCAAAAAGGGCGCAAAGGTCGTCGTATCCGGCCGGCGTGACGAGGCCGGCAAGGCTCTCGTCACGGAGTTGCGTGCGCTCGGTTCGGAGGCAGAGTTCATCAATGCCGACGTCCGCAAGGAAGATGACGTCCGCACGCTCGTCGACAAGACCGTCGCACGCTTTGGCCGCCTCGATGTCGCGGTGAACAACGCCGCCACCGAAGGTCAGGTCGGCCCGATCACCGACCAGACCGCGGAAAGCTTTGCTGCGACGTTCGAGACCAACGTCCTCGGCGTAGTGCTGAGCATGAAGCACGAAGTGCGCGCCATGCAGGCTCAGAAGAGCGGCAGCATCATTAACATCTCCTCGACCTATGGGCACGCGGGCGCGGCCGGGGCCTCGATCTATGTCGGCGCCAAGCATGCCGTCGAAGGCATCACCAAGTCGGTGGCGCTCGAAACCGCCAAATCGGGAATTCGCGTCAATGCCGTGGCACCCGGTCCCACCGACACCGGCATGCTGACCCGCTTCACCGGCACGCCGGAGAACAAGGCGGCGCTGGCGACAACGGTTCCGATGGGCCGCCTCGGGCTCTCGGAGGAGGTCGCCGACGGCATCGTGTTCATCGCTTCCGACGAAGCCAGGTTCATCACCGGTCATGTCCTCAACGTCGATGGTGGCAAGACCGTTAACTGATCCGGCAACAAGGAAGCGACGATCATGATTCATAGCCGCCCACAGATTCATTCCACCCCGAACATGATTCAGACCCACCAGACCGCGCCGACGCAGTTCGTCGAAGCCAACGGCATCCGCTTCGCTTACCGACGCTTCGGCAAACCGGGTGGCGTGCCGCTGGTCTTCAACATGCATTTCACCGGCACGATGGACCATTGGGACCCGCTGGTGACCGACGGCCTGGCCGCGACGCGGGAGGTGATCCTGTTCAACAATGCAGGCATTTCGTCGACGAGCGGCGAGGTGCCAACTTCGGTCGACGAGATGGCGGCCAATGCGGCGGCCTTCATCATGGCGCTCGGTCTTGCGAAGGTCGACATCCTCGGTTTCTCGCTCGGCGGCTTGGTCGCGCAGGAGTTGACGCTGCAAAATCCTGCGCTGGTTCGCCGCCTGGTCCTGGTGGGGACTGGCCCGCGGGGCGGCGAGGGCATGGCGAGCCTGACGCCCGAGGCTCAGGCCGTGTTCGGCAAGACATACGAAAACCCGGACGATGTGTGGCTTGGCGTCTTCTTCGCACCGAGCGAGGCGAGCCAGGCTGCCGGCCGCGCCTTTCTGAAACGGTTCCGCCTTCGCCAACAGGGACGCGACCCCGAGGTGAATGAGAAGGTCGCGCCGGCGCAGATCGCCGCGCTCGGCAAATGGGGGGCGCCGCGCTGGGGTGCATTGGACTACCTGCGGGAGATTGCCCAGCCGACCCTGGTGATCAACGGCAGCCATGACGTCATCATCTATACCGCGAATTCGCTCATTCTTCAGCGCAACCTGCCCAACGCGCAACTGATCCTCTATCCCGATTCCAATCACGGCTCGCAATACCAATATCCCGCACTGTTCGTCGCCGACGTGACGCGGTTTTTGGATGCCGCGGCACCGTTTCAGATGGTGGCGCGCGGGGCGATCAATTGAGTTTGGCCTAATCCAATGTCCGACATACCGCTTATGCCGCCGTCGTCGGACCTAACCACGAACCAAGAGGGCCTCATGTCAGTTCCGGTCAAAATTGTCGTCGTCTATCACAGCGGATATGGTCACACTGAGAAGATCGCCGAGGCAGTCGCGCGCGGCGCAGCGGTCGTCAATGGCGCGAGCGTGGAGCTTGTCGCCACGGAACAGGCGCCTGGCCGATGGGAGCTCCTCGATGGTGCAGACGCCATCATCATGGGCGCTCCCACCTACATGGGCAGCCTGTCGGCGCCGTTCAAAGCGTTCATGGATGCGACCTCGCATCTCCAATATGTCGAGAAGCGCTGGGAGGGCAAGGTCGCTGCAGGCTTCACCAATGGCGCGTCCCGCGGCGGCGACAAGCAGAACTCGCTGGTTCAACTGATGACATTTGCGGCCCAGCACCAGATGCATTGGGTCAATCTCGGCATGAATTATGGGAATAACCGCTCCTATACCAACGAGGACATCCTCAACCGCGACAGCTACACGCTGGGAATGGCTGGCCAGGCCGACATGGACCTGAGCGGCGACGTCGCTCCACCGCGCTCCGATCTTCGGACCGCAGAGTTCCTGGGCCGTCGAGTGGCGGAGGTCGCGCAGGAATTATCGGCTGGCCGGGCGGTGCTCGGCCGGCCGGCAAACCGCGGCATTTCCGGTGGTGCCGACAATCAGGATCCGGAGGGCCGGGGCGTGATGGCATCGAAAGGCCGACAAGCTACCACTCGACTGGTCAGCGCCTGAAGATTGACGTGCCCTCGTTCCAACCCAGAAGGATACATCTCATGGCTGACAAGACAATCAAGATTCCGGGTCCCGACCATCCCATCACGATCGACGCGAACCCATCTCGCGTCGTGGTCAAGGTTGGCGGGAAAATCATCGCCGATACGCGCGATGCGTTGACGCTTCGCGAAGCGTCCTATCCACCCGTTCAGTATATCCCACGGCGGGATGTCGACATGGCCGCGCTTTCGCGCAGCGAACACTCGACGTATTGCCCCTACAAGGGCGACGCTTCCTACTACAGCATTCCGGCCGGCGGGGATCGCGCCATCAATGCGGTGTGGACCTATGAGACCCCGTTTGAAGCGATGGCGCAGATCAAGGATTACGTCGCATTTTACCCGGACCGTGTGGACGAGATCAGCTAACCGGCGTCCGCGGTTGTTCGGAGTGAAGTTGTGGCTCGCCTAGAGGAGAAGACAGATGTCGAGGACGAAGCGTACCGCGCTGGTCACAGGAGCCTCCGGCCTGGCCGGCGGCTACATGCTGGCTCACCTGCTTGAGCAGGGAGGCTGGGATATCGTTGCGGTGTCGCGCCGCAAGCCGCGGATCCCCGGTGATTACAGGCACATCGTTGTGGATCTTCTCGATCCCGCTGATTGCCGGACAAAGCTCGGGCCGCTCACCAATATATCGCATTTGTTCTATTTGGCCATTACGGAACGCCCGGAACCCGGCGAGACGATGTCGGCGAATTCCAACATGTTCTTCAATCTCGTCAAGACCGTCGAGGCCGCGTCACCTGCGCTCGAGCACATTCATCTCTCTCAGGGCACCAGGTGGTACGGAAATCACCTCGGTCCGTACAAGACTCCGACCAAGGAGGACGATCCACGGCACATGCCGCCGAATTTCTATTACGACCAACAGGACTTTCTCGAAGAATTCCAGAAAGGAAAGCGCTGGACCTGGTCGGTTGGGCGTCCGCACGCGGTCTGCGGATTCTCCACGGGAGGACCGATGAACCTGACCCTGGCGATCGCAGTCTATGCGAACGTCTGCAAGGCATTGGGGCTGCCTCTCAGCTTTCCAGGCAAGCCCGGCGCCTATACCGCACTCTACCAATGTACGGACGCCGCGCTTCTGGCAAAGGCCGTCGAGTGGATGGCAACCGATCCGAGATGCGCCAACCAGGCCTTTAACATCACCAACAGTGATCTGATCAGGTGGCAGAACCTGTGGCCCAAATTCGCCAATTTCTTCGGGATGGAGCTGGCTCCGCCCCGACATATCAACCTTGCGCGGTCCATGGCGGACAAGGGGCCGATCTGGGAAAAGATCGTCGAAAAGAACGGATTGCAGAAATTCCGCTTCGAAGAGATTGCGGCCTGGGGCTACCCGGACGGCGTGTTCGCTTCCGATTACGATATCGTCTCCGATACCAGCAAGGCCCGCCGTTTCGGATTCCACGACCTGGTGGACACCGAGGAGATGTTCCTTCGGATGTTCTTGGATTTTCAGCGTGACCGAATCATTCCGTAACACAGCGTGCGTTGTCGTCGCGTGCGCCAGGGCCACCTCATCACCTGCGACGGAAGCGATCAAGGCAATGGCGGGTCGCCTTGGCCTTAGACGTGCTTTCCGCAGATCCTTCCCGCACTACAGCCCGCTTTCAAAGGAGAACGTCCATGAGTGCACCCGCCGTCCTGATTACAGGCGCCTTGACCGGTATTAGCCGCGCCACGGCCTTGGCCTTCGCTCAAGAAGGCGCCCGGACTTTCGTGTCGGGGCGTCACGATGAGGCGGGGCATGCCCTGACCTGCGAACTCCGCTGCGACGCCATTCGGACAGGCGAGCAGCGCCAACTGCACAAGTGCGAATTGTTCAAAGGTAACCTGAGCTACAGTGTGCCAGTCTCCGGCGCGCACAATAACGCAATAGCTTGATCAAGCCAGAAGAAAAGCCGGACCGTTATGCAGCAGCCATCTGCATAATGGTCCGGCCTGACTATTTGTTGCGCGGATATTCTGTCGGCGAAAGCTGTGGCCTGTCCGTGCTGCAAAGGGCGTAACGGACCTCAGATGCTATCCGGATACTAAGAGGTTTCGTCGAACGGCTACTTCTTTTTCTTCTTGGTTGTCTTCTTTGCCTTCTTTGCCTTCTTCGCTTTCTTGGCCATGTTGCCCTCCGTGATCCCAAAAGTTGGCTCGATGCAAGTCGACAATCGACGTGCATGGATTCAGACTACACCATAATTGCAAAATTGATATTGTGTGCTTCGAAGAGGGTAAACGACCATCACACGGACGCGACTTGCAATCGGACGAAGCCCTCACCTGATGCAGGGACACCGCGCGCTTTGCACATGGGTGAAGTCATTCGGTTTATTCCAAGTCCGAACTCGAGCGAGCCCGTCTAGTTCGAGAAGCGCGCGCGATTTACGACGGCATCTTCCAGCCAGCCGATGCGATCAGCGAGACGACAAGACGCCGCTCGATCAGAGTTGATTTTGCACCGCCGCCGGTACCCGGCCGGACCCAATTGTGCGTAAGCCCTCGGTATCCGCCTTTCGCAGCCCTCGCTACCACCCAGTTCCTTGCATGCGATGCTGGGGTTTGAGATTGCTGTAGCCCGCACCACTTATACTCAGTGACGGTTTTGGATCGTACCACCCACAATCCATGCTGTACCGTAATTGCACGGATATCGGCCGTCGACAGAGTTGCGGGCGGACGGGATTTACGTCACGCCGCTTGCCTGCGGGTCTTCGGCTTCACCGTTTTGACGAGAGAGACCTTCTCTAAAGCCGGGCGCGCACCCGGGCCAGGATGGACATGAACTTCCTTTGCAGAAAGCGGCTCGCCGCATTCCGAGCAGACCATCACTGGATCGAACATCTTGCCGCACTTGCGGTGCTCATGCAGCAGCGGGCGTCCGCGTACGTCGACCATGTGGACGTCGCCCCAATGGACGATCGCCATCATGATCGGATAGAGATCGAGGCCCTTTTGCGTCAGGATATACTCGTGGCGTTTGGGCGATTCCTGATATGGAATGCGGCGCAAGACGCCTTGGCGAACCAGCTTCTTCAGCCGTTCGGCGAGCAAATGGCGGGTGATTCCAAGCGCTGACTGAAAACCCTCGAAGCGGCGCGTGCGCAGAAAGCATTCGCGGAGGATCAGAAGCGTCCAACGGTCGCCAATCACACCGATGGTTCGAGCCATCGAACATGGCTCTTCCTCAAGTTCATCCCATTTCATTCCTGCTCTCCGGTCGTCCGGCGCCTGTTCCGCTCGAATCATCGAGGGAACCGCAACCGGTTGTACCATTCTAGATAGGTACTCAATTTCAAACAATACCCCAGCGATCAGCTAAAACTAGCAGAATCCAGCATAGAATTGACAGTTCAATTTTAGAACTGTATGAACGAATAGTAGCCAGAGTTAGGCTAGAGGACCACCAAACCCGACCATCACTGCGCTCTGCGGGAGGAGCTGTTATGCCCCTAAAAGTTGAATTCCTGTTCGATTTCGGCAGCCCGAACGCGTACCTGGCGGAACGGGTCCTTCCGGGAATCGAATGGCGCACCGGCGTAAAATTCGAATATGTTCCGGTTCTGCTCGGCGGCATCTTCAAGGGGACCGGCAACATGTCTCCGTCAGACTCGCTGCGCGGAATCAAGAACAAGCCGGAATACCAGGCGCTCGAGACCCAGCGCTTCATCCGGCGCCATAACATCACGAAATTTCGGCAGAATCCCTTCTTTCCGGTCAACACGCTGATGCTGATGCGCGGCGCGGTCGCGGCTCAGTTCGAGGGCACGTTTGAACCCTATTTCCGCGCTGCCTATCATCATATGTGGGAAGAGCCCAAGAAGATGGATGACCTCGAAACCTTCCGGAACGCATTCATCTCCTCAGGCATCGATATCGACCGGTTGATTGCGCGTGCGCAGCAGGATGACGTCAAGAAGGGGTTGATCGATCGGACCACTGACGCGGTCAACCGCGGAGCATTCGGCTCACCGACTTTCTTCGTTGGAAAGGAAATGTTCTTCGGCAAGGACCAACTCCGTGACGTCGAGGAGTCGATCGACGAACAGACCAGTCAGCTCGTTCCGAAATCGGCCTAAGGTTGGGAATTGAGGCCTGAAGAGCCAGGCCGATGTCCCGAGCCTGCATGGCGAAAACTCGGTCGGCTCCACAACGAAGTAAACTCAGGGAGAACGCCTATGCCTGGCCCACTTAGCGGTGTTCGCGTCCTCGATTTGACAGGCGTGGTGTCGGGTCCTTTCGCGACCATGTTTCTGGCGGATCAGGGGGCTGATGTCCTGAAGATCGAGCCGATCGGCGGCGATATCACCCGGCGCAGCCGCGCTACCATCGACAAGGATGGCGAGTTCTCCGCGCTCTTTATCTCTTCAAACCGCGGAAAGCGCTCACTGTCGATCGACGTCAAGAGTGCGGCCGGCCGTGAGGTTCTCGCCAAGCTGGTCGCGCAGGCGGATGTCCTGGTGCAGAATTTTCGGCCCGGCACCATGGAACGCCTCGGTCTCGGCGTTGGTGAGTTGCGCCAGCGCCACCCGCGTTTGATCTATGTCTCGATCAGCGGGGTTGGCGACACCGGACCCTATGTGAAGAAGCGCGTTTACGACCCGATCATTCAGGGCCTGTCGGGCTTTGCCGATATCCAGTCGCAGCCGGTCACGAACCGCCCGCAGATGATCCGCACCATCGTGTGCGACAAGACGACCGCCGTGTTCACCGCGCAGGCGGCGGCAGCGGCGCTCTATGCCCGCGAGAAGACCGGGCAGGGCGAACACATTCAGGTCGCGATGCTGGATACGATGATCTCGTATTTGTGGCCGGAAGGCATGATGCAATACACCGTAGTGGGAGCCGAGACCACCGCCGCCGATCCCAACGATCGACCGGATCTCGTGTTCAAGACCAGCGACGGCTACATCACGGCCGGTACCATCTCGGATTCCGAATGGCAGGGGTTTTGCCGGGCCTCCGGCGACCCCGAACTGACGAAGGATCCTCGATTTGCGACGCCATCGGCGCGCTCAGTCAACGCCACGGCGCGCATCAACAAGATGGCCGAATACATCGGTCAACGTACGACCGCCGAATGGCTGGAACGGCTCGATGCCGCTGACGTGCCTTGCGCGCCGATCCTGCGCCGGGGCGAAATCATCCACAATGAACAGGTGATCGCGCGCGATATCATCGCCGAGTTCGATCAGCCGAGGGTCGGGCGGGTGCGGCAGCCGAAGCCGGCGGCGCGCTTCGAGATCAATGAGGCCGCGATCGGCGGGCCTGCGCCCCGGATCGGCCAGCACTCACGCGATGTGCTGCGGGAGTTGGGTTACGACGACAGCGCCATCGACAGGATGGTCGCCGAGCGCAGCGTGCGCGTGGCGGTCTAGGCGGAGCGTTCGACGCACGCAACGAATCCGGGCCGTTAGCTTTTTTGCGCCACTGGTGTGATTGGCGCCAGCGGCACGTTCGCTTTCTTGGCGTGCTGATAGGCTTCCCGCGACTGCATGCGTTCGAGATAGGGCTGCGCGTTGTCGCAAATGCCGACACCGTAAGCGATCGCCCAATCCAGACATGTCGTCAGCAGGATGTCAGCACTGGTGAACCTGTCGCCCATCAGGAACTGCCGGCCATCTGTCAGCGCGACTTCGACATGCCGCAACTGTTCGCGAAAATACTCGCCGGCCTTGGCGACCACCTCGGGTGCAACGCCATAGATCGGCCCAAGCGCATCGGCCCGGTGCCGCCGCATCACGTAAAGGCTGGTGGAATCCAGCTCTGCAACGATGAAGAAGCACCACTCCAGCCAGGCGGCATAGTCGCGCGGCGTGTCGGGTATCAGCGCGCGTTCGGGCGTTGAATACATTCGCGAAAGGTAGGCAACGATCGCCGCACTCTCACCGATGCAAAAGTCGCCGTCCTGCAACAGGGGTACCTTCTGCCGGGGATTCAGTTTGGTATATTCGGCCGTCTTGGTCTCGCCGGTCCGCGGCCCAATCGGCTTCGTTTTGTAAAGTAATGCCAGTTCGTGCATCGCCCAATGTGGACGAATCGTGCGGCTTGTGCCGACGCCCCACAGGGTCAGATCCGGTGCAGTGCCCATGTTACCACTTCTCTGCGGACGGGCGGAGATCGAGCTCGTGGGTCCAGCCATCCCTGCTTTGCTGGTGGGTGAACCAGTAGGCATCGGCAATGGAGGACGTCTTGGTCAGGCTGTCGGCGGGAATGTCGCTTGCCTCGATTCCCTTTGCTGCTTTCATGCGCTGATGAATCGCCTCGCTATCGACGCCGGCGTCGATCAAGAGATGCACGACGTGAATGTTCTTCGGCCCCAGTTCACGCGCCATTGCTTGCGCCACGGCACGAAGTCCGAACTTCGCTGATGAAAATGCCGCAAACCCCTGGCCACCGCGCACGCTGGCCGTCGCACCCGTAAAGAAGATGGTGCCGTGTCTGCGCGGAAGCATGACGCGGGCAGCTTCACGTCCGACCAGGAAGCCGCCATAGCAGGCCAGTTCCCAGGCCTTGAAGAACAGCTTCTCGGTTGTCTCCAGCAATGGCTTGTTGACGTTCGATCCCGCGTTGAAGAGGCAGACCTCGATGGGCCCGAACTCCTTCTCGATCCGCGCGAATATGCCTTGGACCTCTGCTTCTTGACGGGTATCGACGCTGAACGCATGAATGTTATGTCCGGCAGCCCTTAGCTCGCCCACAAGCCCCTGCGACTTGGATGCATCACGTCTGCAGACGCAAACCGTATAGCCGCCCTTCGCAAAACGCCGGGCGACGGCCGCTCCGATGGCGTCGCCCGCACCCACAAGTA
The DNA here is from genome assembly GCF_036924615.1 of Bradyrhizobium sp. AZCC 2289. NCBI lineage: Bacteria > Pseudomonadati > Pseudomonadota > Alphaproteobacteria > Hyphomicrobiales > Nitrobacteraceae > Bradyrhizobium > Bradyrhizobium sp. AZCC 2289. The sequence goes on from NZ_JAZHRY010000001.1 coordinate 5,943,313, forward strand.
TCGCAACGCCGCGGCCCTCGGCCATTCCGCTTCTCCCATCAAGTTCTTATTTGATACTTTAATCGCAGCGGCGAGCCGGTACATTGTAAACGACGGTCTTCAACAGCAATTGGGTAATAATAGGACAGATAAGTTGCCCATTCGGACTCGTGAAGCGGGGCGGTGAATTAGTGATTGACGAGTTCTAAAAAAGAACGTTAGGTAAGCGCCGAATGTGCCGCGTTGCGAAAGTAGGCATGCATTGGTCGGGAGGTCGGTCGTGGCGAAGCTTTCAGAGACGATCAATCTCGACGAGATCGCTGTCGGCCTGCCGAGCCGCATCCATGGTGTAGCACTTGCCAAAGATCCTGACCGGATCGCGTTGGTCGAAGACGGGGCTTCCTGGAGCTACCGCGATCTGGATCAGCGTGTTAGCGAGATCGCCACTGTCCTCTCGTCGCTGGGGATCAGGCCGGGCGACCGGATGATCGTTGTCAGCGAAAATTGTATTGCGCTCGCCGCCTTGCTGCTGGCGACGAGTCGGCTCGACGCCTGGGCGATCGTCGCCAACCCGCGACTGTCCGCACGCGAACTGGATCAGATCCGCGACCATAGCGGCGCCCGCCGGATGTTCTTCAGATCAGGAATTTCCAAGGAGGCCGCGGCTCACGCGTCGCGCTATGGCGCAGAGAACCAGCGAATAGGCCCACTGCTGAAGATTGGTGTTGGTCCGCTCAACGAAGGCGCAACCATCGAGCCGGTCGAGTCCGATCCCGTAAAACAAGTCGCGGTTCTGATCTACACCTCTGGAACGACGGGGACCCCGAAGGGCGTGATGCTCTCGCATGACAACCTCCTGTTCAGTGCAAAGACCACTGCGTATTTCCGCAAGATGAATCGGGACGACAAGATTTATCTCGTCTTGCCGATCTCCCATATCGTAGGTATCTCGCTCCTGATCATGACATTGATGGTCGGCGGCACGGTGCGGATGGTCAGCAAATACGATCCCGCCGCGACCGACAAAGCGATCGCGGAGGAGGGCGTTACCATCCTCAATGGCGTGCCCGCCACCTATCAGCGCCTGCTGGAGTACAAAAGCGTATCGGGCGTGAAGCAGCTCGCCCGAGGGTCGCTACGCTTGATCGCCGTCGCCGGTGCACCCCTCGATTTGAATCTGAAGTCGCGCGTGGAAAAGGAGTTCGGCCTTCCGCTGCTCAACGGCTACGGGATCACCGAATGTTCGCCGGGGATATCGGGCGTGCGCTTCGATGCGCCGCGCTCCGACCAGGCGGTTGGCACTGTGCTGCCGGGAGTAGAGGCACGGGTCAGAACACTCGACGGCATTCCGACGGGAAGAGGTGAGGTCGGGGAGCTACATGTCCGCGGGCGCAACGTGATGCTTGGCTACTATCGCGCCCCCGAGCAGACCGCCAAGGTCGTCGACAGCGAGGGTTGGTTCAATACCGGCGATCTAGCGCGTTTTGACGGCGACTGCCTGTACATTGTCGGCCGCACCAAGGAAATGATTATCCGTTCAGGTTTCAACGTCTATCCCGCCGAGGTCGAAGCGGTCCTCAGTTCACACAGGGACGTCTTGCAGTCCGCGGTGGTCGGCCGTACCGCCGAGGGCAATGAGGAGATTGTCGCCTTTGTGCAGCTGCTGCCGGGGTCACGCGTGACGCCGGACGATCTGATGAATTTCACCCGACTTCAGCTCACTTCATACAAGCGGCCGTCCAAAATTATCATCCTCGATGCTTTGCCGGCCACCTCAACCGGCAAGATACTGAAGCACAAGCTGGCGGAGTCCTTGCGTGGCGAAGGTGGTGAAACCCCGCCGGCGCAGGCCGCCAAACTTCGCAGACGACAGATCTAACCTGACCGGGAGAATACCCTTGCAGAAGAGAAACGCGACCGTAGCAGTTGTCGGGGCCGGCGACTTCATCGGCGGAGAGATCGCCAAGAAGTTTGCGTCCGAAGGTTTCACTGTATTTGTCGGACGCCGCCAGGGAGAGAAGCTTGCCCCGCTAGTCAAGGAAATAGAGTCGGCGGGCAGAACGGTGTATGGGCGGGCACTCGACGCGCGCAAGGAGGACGAGATGGTGTCCTTCCTGGGCGACGCCGACAAGCACGCGCCGTTGGAGGTCTGTGTGTTCAACATCGGCGCCAACGTGAACTTTCCGATCGTCGATACGACCGAAAGGGTTTTCCGCAAGGTGTGGGAAATGGCATGCTATTCGGGCTTTCTTGCTGGTCGAGAGGCGGCCCGCTTGATGCTTCCGCGCGGCAAGGGAAACATCTTCTTCACGGGCGCTACGGCGAGCATGCGCGGGGGTTCGGGTTTCGCGGCGTTTGCGAGCGCAAAGTTCGGATTGCGGGCGGTTGCACAATCAGCCGCACGCGAGCTTGGCCCCAAAAACATCCATGTGGCCCATCTCGTGATCGATTCCAGCGTCGATACCGAATGGGTGCGACAGTTGATCGTGAGCCGCGAAGGTGCGCAAGCGATCGAAAACCTCGATCCCAATCGCCTGATGCGTCCGGCCGCTGTCGCGGAGGCTTACTGGCAACTCTATCAACAGCCGCGCGATGCCTGGACCTTTGAGCATGAAATCCGTCCGTTCGGCGAGAAGTGGTAGCGGGAGCCTCTCACAATGGAGCTCAATCTTTCCAGCGAGGAGGCTGCGTTTCGTGACGAGGTGCGCGCCTTCATCGCGGGGAACTATCCAGCGGAAATGCGCGTTCCCAATCCGGAAACCGACCTTTCCAAGGAGCAGATGCTGCTCTGGCACCGTATCCTCCACCAGAAGGGATGGATCGCGCCGCTTTGGCCCAAGGAGTACGGAGGGCCGGGCTGGTCGATCACGCAGCGCTTCATCTTTGAGCAGGAGACATCACGCGCCGGGACGCTACCGCCGCTCGCGTTCAGCGTCACCATGGTCGGCCCGGTCATCTACACATTCGGCAACGACGCGCAAAAACAGAAGTTTCTGCCGCGAATCCTCTCCGGGGAGCATTGGTGGTGCCAGGGTTATTCGGAGCCGGGCTCCGGCTCCGACCTCGCGTCGGTCCGCACCAAAGCTGTGCGGGACGGTGATCACTACGTTGTCAACGGCCACAAGACCTGGACGACACTCGCTCAGCATGCCGACTGGATTTTCTGCCTGGTGCGGACCGATCCGTCCGCCAAGGCCCAGGCTGGCATTTCCTTCCTCCTGATCGACATGAAATCGCCCGGCGTTACCGTGCGACCCATCATCACCATTGACGGATCCCACGAAGTCAATGACGTGTTCCTCGAGGACGTGCGCGTCCCGGCGGAAAATTTGATCGGCGAGGAAAACAAGGGCTGGACCTACGCGAAGTTCCTGCTGGGCAACGAGCGTACCAGCATGGCCGGCATCGGCCGGTCGACGCGCTATCTGGAGCGTCTCAAGCGGATCGTGAGAACCGAAGTCGGTGAAGACGACCCGACTTTCGGAGAATTCATCAAGGAAATCGCGCGCGTCGAACTCGATGTGCTCGCGTTGGAAGCGACCGAACTACGAATCGTCGCGCAGATGTCGCGTGGCATCGATCCGGGACCGGCTGCGTCGCTGTTCAAGATCAGGGGCACTGAAATATTCCAACGCATCACGGATCTAACGCATCAGGCGATCGGCATCTACGGTCTGGCGATTCGCGAACACCCGGTGAGCGCCAACCACTTCATGCCGGGGCCCGAGTACGGGCACACGGCGACGGAGAAATATCTGAACTCCCGAAAGCTCAGCATTTACGGGGGATCGAATGAAATCCAGCGCAACATCATCGCGAAAGCAGTTCTTGGTCTCTGACCACATCGCACGAGGCATCGGATGGATATCCAGTTTACTGAAGAACAGGAATTGCTCCGTTCCAGCATTCAGCGGTTCCTGCGCGATCAGTACGATTTCGACGAGCGGCGAAAGATTGTTGCGACGGACGAAGGTTGGAGTCGCAAGCATTGGAGCGCGTTCGCCGAGCTCGGGTTGTGCGCGGCGTCGATCGCCATTCAGCCAATCTCCACTTGCAAAGCTTCAAAACCATGGATGGTCGGCGGGCTGCCGAACTCACGCTGATGGACGTTCAAGTGCCGGCGGACCAGCTGCTTGGTGCCGAGGGAGAAGGCGTCGCGGCGCTGGAAGCCTGCCGCGACCGTGCTATCGCGGCGCTCTGCGCGGAAGCAGTCGGCGCGATGTCAGTACTGAATTCCGCGACGCTTGAATACAGCAAAGCGCGCAAGCAATTTGGAGTCGCCCTCGGGACGTTTCAGGTGTTGCAGCACCGCATGGTCGATATGTTCATCGCGCTCGAAGAGTCGATCTCGCTGACACAACATTTGAGCCTCAGCCTTGCGGCCCGTGAGCCAAATGGATCGAAACTGGCGTCTGGCGCGAAGTCGAAAGTCGGCACCGCCGCGCGCTTCGTCGCGGAGCAAGCGGTGCAGGTACACGGAGGCATGGGTATGAGCGACGAATTGAACGTCGGCCATTACTTCAAGCGAATAAGCTCCATCAACATCCAATTTGGCGATCCTGCCTATCATCTGATGCGATACGCGCAGCAAAGCGGAATCTCCGTCCGAGGCGGAAATCCGACCATCGTGTCCAACCAAAGGTATAGCAATGACTGAAGCTGTGATCGTCTCGACCGCCCGTACCCCGATCGGCAAGGCATACAAGGGCGCGCTCAACCATACCGAGGGCGCCACCCTCCTGGGGCATGCGATCTCGTCGGCGCTGTCACGCGCCGGGATCGACGGCGCCGAGGTAGAGGATGTCGTGATGGGTTGCGCCATGCAACAGGGCACTACGGGCAGCAATATTGCGCGCAAGGCGCTGCTGCGCGCAGGACTTCCGGTGAGCGTGGCCGGGACGACCATCGATCGCCAATGCGCTTCTGGCCTTCAAGCGATTGCGTTGGCGGCGCGCTCGGTGATCTTCGATGGCGTTGAAGTCGCGATCGGAGGTGGTGGCGAGTCTATCAGCCTGGTGCAAAACAACCAGATGAACACGTTTCATGCCGTCGATTCGGAGCTGCTCGCCATGAAGGGCGATGCTTACATGGCGATGCTGGATACAGCCGAGGTCGTGGCAAAGCGCTACGATATTTCGCGCGGACGCCAGGACGAGTATAGCTTGGAGAGCCAGCGCCGGACCGCGACAGCGCAACAGGCCGGCCGCTTCAACGACGAGCTTGCACCGATCAAGACGACGATGGCGGTGACCGACAAGGCGACCGGTGCCGTGTCGTATCAGCAAGTGACGCTGTCGACTGACGAGGGGCCACGTCCCGATACCACTGCTGAGGGTCTCGCGAGCGTCAAGCCGGCCAAGGGGCCGGGTTTTACCATTACGGGTGGCAATGCGAGTCAGCTCTCCGACGGCGCGAGTGCCGCCGTCATCATGAGCGACAAGCTGGCGGCGCAGAAGGGACTAAAACCGCTTGGCATTTTCCGCGGGTTCGTCGCGGCAGGCTGTGAGCCGGACGAGATGGGAGTGGGGCCGGTCTACGCTGTGCCGCGGCTACTCAAACGTCACGGACTTAAGATCGAGGACATCGATCTCTGGGAATTGAACGAGGCATTCGCGGTGCAAGTAATCTATTGCCGCGACAAGCTAGGGATCGATCCGGAAAAGCTCAACGTCAATGGCGGCTCGATCGCGGTTGGCCATCCCTACGGCATGACCGGAGCGCGGCTGACCGGTCACGCCTTGATCGAGGGGCGGCGGCGCAAGGCCAAATACGCCGTCGTCACCATGTGCGTGGGCGGTGGCATGGGCGCTGCCGGACTTCTCGAAATTGTCCACTAACGATTAGCATCTCAAGAAGACCCGGATCGGCAAACACATCGGAGGCACGCGCGTGAAGACAGCAGTCACCGAAATGTTCGGCATCGAACATCCCATCATCCAGGGCGGAATGCACTATGTCGGATTTGCCGAACTCGCGGCCGCGGTATCAAATGCCGGCGGCCTCGGGATCATCACCGGTCTGACGCAGAGGACCCCGGAGCTATTGGCCAAGGAGATCGCGCGTTGCCAAGATATGACGGACAAGCCGTTAGGCGTGAACCTGACGTTCCTGCCGACCTTCAGCGCGCCGCCCTATCCGGAATACATCGCAGCCATCCGGGAAGGCGGCATCAAGGTCGTCGAAACCGCGGGTCGCAGCCCCGAGCAGTACATGCCGGCTTTGAAGGCGGGCGGCATCAAGGTGATTCACAAATGCACGTCGGTTCGCCACTCGCTGAAGGCCGAGCAGATCGGTTGCGACGCCGTCAGTGTCGATGGCTTCGAATGCGGCGGCCATCCCGGCGAGGACGATATGCCCAACATGATCCTGTTGCCGCGTGCGGCTGAGGAACTGAAGATCCCGTTCGTCGCCTCCGGCGGCATGGCAGATGCGCGCAGCCTGGTCGCCGCCCTTGCGATGGGCGCCGCCGGAATGAACATGGGAACGCGCTTTATTGCCACCAAGGAAGCGCCGGTGCACCAGAACGTCAAGGATGCGCTGGTCAAGGCCTCGGAGCTCGACACGCGTCTGGTCATGCGCGGGCTCCGGAACACCGAGCGCGTTCTGAACAACAAGGGTGTCGAGCACCTGCTCGAAATCGAACGGGAGAAGGGCAGGCAACTCAAAATCGAAGACATCCACGATCAGGTGGCAGGCGTCTATCCCAAGGTGATGATCGACGGCGATATGGACGCCGGCGCCTGGAGTTGCGGCATGGTCGCGGGCCTCATTCGAGACATCCCGACGGTCAAGGAACTGATCGATCGCATCATGGCGGACGCCGAACGGATCATCTGTCAGCGCCTGGCTGGCTTCCTCGATGGTGCCGAGCAGAGGCCGGCTGCCGCTCGGGCGATCGCGTGAGCGTTGAAGCAGCACGAGGGATCAGCAGTGGATGGCCTTTCAACAGCCTCGGGAAGGGGGATTCATGAATCCCGACGATTTCCACTACTATGAGCCTTCGAAGGGCCACGGGCTCCGGCACAACCCGTTCAACGCGATTGTCGCGCCGCGTCCGATTGGCTGGATTTCGTCGCGGAATGCGGCTGGTCAACTGAATCTCGCGCCATACAGCTTCTTCAACGCATTCCTCTACGACCCTCCGATCATCGGGTTCTCCTCGATTTCGTGGAAGGACACCGTCAAGAACGTCAGCGAGACCCGCGAATTCGTCTGGAATCTGGTCACGATGGATCTGGGCGAGCGCATGAACGTGACGTCGGCGCCGCTCGGTCACGGCGTGAGCGAGTTCGAAGCTGCGGGCCTGACGCCAATCCCCGGGCGCCACGTCGCTGTGCCGCGGGTAGGCGAGAGTAGGGCCGCCATGGAATGCAAGGTCGTCGACGTCTCTCAGCTGGCGAATGCGCGTGGCGAGAAAGTCGAAGGCTGGTTCGTGCTCGGCGAGGTCGTCGCCGTATACATCGACAAATCCTTGATCGAGGACGGTGTCTACAACACGGCACTTGCGCATCCCATCCTGCGCGCGGGCCGTGGCGGTGATTATCTCGAGGTCAGGACCGAAAACATGTTCGAAATGAAGCGCCCGCCCGGCAGCAGTAAACCGGAATTCCATGGCACCTGACGAGAGGAACGATCGATGACCGAGCATGTGAAAACCGAGACCGCCGCAGGCATCATGACGATAACCCTGGCTCGCGCTGAAAAGAAGAACGCGCTCAGCAATGCCATGTATAACGCGATGTCGGATGGGATGGAGCGCGCGGAGAAAGATCCGGCCGTACGGGTCGTTCTGTTCCAGGGGGACGGCGACAGTTTCACGTCGGGAAACGATATTGCCGATTTCAGCGCCCAGGCCAATGGAAGCGACACAGCAGAAAGCCAGGCGTTCCGGTTCATCCGCAATCTCGGCAAGGCCACCCGTCCACTCGTCGCCGCCGTGCAGGGCAACGCGGTCGGCGTCGGCACCACGATGTTGCTGCATTGCGACCTGGTCTTTCTTGCCGACACGGCAAGGCTGATGACGCCGTTCGTAAACTTGGCGCTTGTTCCCGAGGCGGCTTCGAGTTGGCTGCTGCCTGCCCGCATCGGACATGTCCGCGCCTATGCCATGTTTGCGTTGGGCGAGCCGCTTGACGCGGCGACCGCATTGGCCTGCGGCCTCGCCAACGCCGTGGTGCCGGCCGCAGATTTGCGCGCCAGGGCCAGGCTGGCCGCCGAAGCCCTGACCAAGCGGCCCGCAGGCTCTCTTGGTCACACCAAGGCGCTGATGCGTGAAATGGACAAGATCGCTGCGCAAACGAACCGGGAAAGCGCTCTATTTGCCGAGCGGCTGCAGACCGCCGAAGCGCGTGAAGCGTTCGCGGCGTTTGCCGAGCGGCGAAAGCCTGACTTCACAAACCTAACGAGTGACTGACAAGCGACCCACGCGGAATTTACGCCAATCGAGGCCGCGGGGCTGCAGGTCTGGTGGCGGTCATGGCGAACTCTCCCGTTGATCGCTGTTGTTATATGACGATAATCATATAAGATGACCGGCGTTGCAATGTTGCCGACGCCTTCAAGGGTGCGGTCCAGAATGGCTCCGAGGGATGGTGACGCGCTGCGACAAATCATAACGTCAGGGAGGTCACCATGACGGCCGGCAAGTGGCTCAAGACAGCCTGTAACCTTTGTTACATCAATTGCGGTGTCGAAGTTTTGGTGAATGACGGACGCCTCGAGAAGGTGCGTGGCGACCGTTCGAGCCCGAAATCACAGGGCTATCTATGCAACAAGGCGACCCGGATTCCATATTATGCGGATCACCGGGATCGGCTCACGACCCCGCTGCGTCGTCGCGCCGACGGCGGCTTCGATGAAATCGAGTGGGACGTGGCGATCGCAGAAATCGCGGAGCGGCTGCGAGACATCGTCGACAGGTATGGCGGCAAGAGTATCGCCCTTTACGGCGGCGGCGGGCAGGGCAACCATGCCGGCGGTGCCTATGCCAGTGGATTGTTGCGCGCCCTGGGTTCACGCAGCGTCTTCAACGCGCTTTCGCAGGAGAAAACCGGCGACTTCTGGGTCAACGGCCACATGTTCGGCAGCCAGACCTGCCACACCGCCGAGGACGTGCATCATTGCGATCTCTTGCTTGTCGTCGGTGCAAATCCCTGGATCGCGCACGGTTTCCCCAATGCACGCGATCATCTCAATCAAATCCGCAAGGATCCCGCACGCAAGCTGATCGTCATTGATCCCAGGCGAACGGAAACCGCCGAAATGGCGGACCTCCATCTCGCGGTTCGTCCCGGCACCGACGCGTTTCTCCTTGGCGCGCTGCTGGCCGCGCTCGTCCGTTCCGACCGGATCGACCATGCGTTCATCGAGGAGCACACGATCGGCTTTGCGGAAGTGAGGCAAGCACTATTGAACATCCCCGTCGAAGAATGGGCTGCTGCCGCCGATATCCCGATCGCGAACCTGGAGCGTTGCGCCGCAATGATCGCCGCGGCGAAGGCCATGGTGGTGCGGGTCGAACTTGGTATCCAGCAAGGCATCAACTCGACACTCAACTCCTATCTGGAAAAACTCCTGATCATGCTTTCTGGCAATTTCGGCCGGAAAGGTACCAATCAATTGCATAGCTGGCTTCTGCCGCTATGGGGCAATTCTCCGAACCAGACATTCGCGCCGACCGGGGACGCGATTATTGGGGGCCTGTTGCCGCCGAACATTTTCCCCGAAGCGGTGCTCAAGGATCACCCTGACCGGTTGCGCTGCGCCTGGATCGACAGTTCCAATCCCGCCAACACGGCGGCAAATACCGAGGCGGTGGAACGCGCGCTGCGCTCGCTGGAACTATGCGTCGTGATTGACGTTGCGATGACCGAAACCGCACGGCTCGCGCATTACGTTCTCCCGGCGTCCTCACAATTCGAGAAAGCTGAATTCACCCTGTTCAACTTCGAATTTCCGACGAACTATTTTCATGTTCGTGCCGGTGTATTGCCGCCGCTCGCCGGCACCTTGCCGGAGCCCGAGATCTACACGCGGCTTGCCATCGCCCTGGGGCTTTTACCGGGTGACAATGTGCTCGCGCCCCTGCGGGAGGCGGCGCGGCGTTCGCGAGCCGAGTTCGCCATCGCCTTTCGAGCTTTCATCGCGGAGAACCCCTCGACCGGCGCAGTTCCTGCCCTGGTGCTCTACCATACGCTGGGGCAGACGCTTCCGGATGGCACGGCGGCCGCGGCTCCCTTGTGGAGCGCGGCTTTGGCTTGCGCGAAGCGATCGCCGCAAGCGGTGCGGCGGGCGATCGGCGCATCGGACGAGGTGAGGGATCATCAACTCGGCGATCTCCTGTTCGACACCATCGTGTCCAGCCGGCAAGGCACGGCGGTGACCCGGCACGAGTATGACGAGGTCTGGTCGTTGATCAGTCATTCGGATCGGAAGGTTCGCTTGGTGGTCCCGCAGATGCTGGAATGGCTGGCGCGTCTTGATCCGCAGGCCGCGGGCGCGCCAAAGGAGTTCCCGTTCATGCTGGCGGCTGGTGGCCGCCGCATGTTCAATGCCAACCAGATCTTTCGCGATCCCGCATGGCGTCGCGACGACCCGGACGGCGCCATGTTGATCAATTCGAACGATCTGAGCGAATTGGGCGCCAAGGATGGCGACTGGATTGCCGTCGAATCGGTGGTGGGGCGGCTCGTCGTCCGCTGCAAGGTCGATAACGCCATGCGGAATGGCCAGTTGGCGCTGCCGCACGGCTACGGTCAGGCATACCCGACGCCGGACGGAGAGCGCCTGACCAACGGGCCGCGCATCAATCTGCTCACCGAGAGCGGCAACCGCGATCCGATTGCGGGCACGCCCTACCACAAGAACGTCGCGGTTCGTCTGGCCCTGGCGTCCGCGCACGAGGCTGCCGCCTGTCAGTCGCAGTCCGAGCGAATTCATATGAGAGCGGCCGGACAACGGCTCGACGGGAGCGTCAAATGATCGAGAAACCAATCGCGATCGTGACCGGGGTAGGGCCGGGCACCGGAGCTGCCATCGTCAAACGCTTTTCTGCTGGCGGGTTCCGTATCATAGCGCTTGCTCGCTCGACAGAGCTCATCAATCGCCTTTCGCAAGGCACGCGGTGACCTGCGACGTCTCAGACGAGGGCCAGGTGCGGACCGTGGTCACTGACGTAAAGCGCCGCTTTGGCGGGGCTGAGGTTCTGATCCACAACGCGGTAGGCGGAGGCTGGGGAAGCTTTCGCGAGATCGATCCGAAGATGCTGAAGGGCAATTTCGAGGTCAACGTGATGGGCTTGCTGTACCTGGCGCGCGAAGTGGCTCCCGACATGATCGATCGCGGCAAGGGCGCAATCCTGGTAACCGGAAACACGTCGTCGATCCGGGGCAAGGCCAATTTCGCCGGCTTTGCTCCGACAAAGGCGGCGCAGCGTATTTTGGCCGAGTCGATCGCACGTGACATGGGGCCTCTCGGTGTCCACGTCGCCTATGTCCTCATCGACGCCGTGATCGACACGCCCAGGATGCGCGCGCGGATGGGCGACAAACCGGATGAATTCTTCATCAAGCCTGCCGCCATCGCCGACGAACTGTACCATCTCTACGGCCAGGACCGATCGGCCTGGTCGTTCCTCACGGAGCTGCGGCCGTTCCGCGAAAATTGGTGATGGATGACCGGAGAGAAAGATATCCAAGCGCGGGACTTGAAAGGTCAAAACCATGACTGATGGGTCAATCTCGATTGATACAGGGACGGACGAACTGCTGTGTGCGATCCGGGATCGCGTCGCCGTGATCACCTTGAACCGGCCGGAGGCACGAAACTCGCTGTCCGACCATCTCACGCCAGCGTTGCGCCGGATGATCAAGCGCAACGGCGACGATCCGGATGTCGGCGCGTTGCTGATCACGGGTGCAGGCACCGCTTTCTGTTCGGGCGGCGACGTCAAGGGGATGGGCGGCAACTCTGCCGCACCCGCCATGTCATTCAACGACAAGGTTGCGCGATTGAAGGAACGTCAGCGAACCCTAACCGGCGTCCTTGTTTCGGTGCGTAAACCCACCATCGCGGCGCTGCCAGGACCGGCTGCTGGCGCTGGGCTTGCGATCGCGCTCGCCTGCGACATTCGTATCGCAGCCGAATCCACCATCATGACGACTGGTTATGCCAGAATTGCGCTCACCGGCGATTACGGCATTTCGTGGCTGTTGACCCGGCTGGCCGGGACGGCGCGCGCCCGTGAACTGATGTTCTTGTCCGAACGGATCGATGCACGCCGCTGCGAAGCGCTGGGGCTGGTAAATCGCGTGGTACCTGATGCTAACCTGCAGAACGAAGCGTTTGGGATCGCGAGGATATTGGCGAACGGTCCGGGAAGTGCATTTGCCTCCATCAAGGATAATCTCGACCTTGCGCTGTCGGCCGACTTCCTGACGTCATTGGATCACGAGACCGAGAAGATGGTCGTTGCAGCGGGTACCGAGCAGCACGCCGAGGCTGTGCGGGCTTTCATCGAGAAGCGTGTTCCCAATTACAGCCGGCCACCAAACGCATCCGAGGAAGCAACATGACTGAATCAAACCGCGACACCCAAACTTCCGTACAGGACGTTGCACTCATTGTCGGCGGCGGCCCGGGCATCAGCTCGAGTTGCGCCAGGCTGTTTGCGGAAAACGGCATGCGTGTTTGCGTCGCAGCCAGGAATCCCAGAAAGGCGGTCCTTGAGGCTCTCGAAAAGACGCATGGCGTGCGCCGATACGCCTGCGATGCAAGCGAACCGGCAGCCGTGGCACAGCTGTTTGCAAATGTCGTTCAAGACATCGGGACGCCGAGGCTCGTCGTGCATAACATCGATGGCCGGGTTCCCGGCATTTTCCGCAAGAGCGTTATCGAAGCCGACCCGGTCATGGCGCTCGAAACACTTCGAAATTCGGCGTTCTCCGCGTTTCTGGTAGGTCAACAGGCAGCTCGGCTCATGCTCGGAAACGAACCCGATGCCAACGGCGCGAGAGGAACGATCATCTTCACGAACGCCAGCGCCGCGCTCAAAGGCTTCCCGTCAAGTGGTGCCTTTGCAATGGCATGTCATGCCAAGTCCGGCCTCGCGCAGAGCATGGCAAGAGAGCTGATGCCGCAGGGTATCCACATCGCGAATGTGCCGATTGATGCTGCGATCGGCTGGACCCAGGAGGATGGGACGCGCGCGCACCGGCTGGCGGGAACGACGGTCGATGACAACATGGCCGACCCCGACCATATCGCGAAGACCTATCTGCAACTGCACCGTCAGCATCGGTCGACCTGGGCGTTCGAAGTCGTGCTCCGACCGTGGGCCGAGAAGTGGTGACTCGCACTTACTTCGGTGCGGGCCTACGTAGCGCCTGAGCAATGCCTCCCGAGTCGGCGCATTTCTCGCTTTCCCGGCACGAGAAGCAAGCTTTGACGCAGGAACAGCAGACTGCACGAGCGCCACCGCGACTTTGCGTTCGAACGAGCACTGCGCTTCCTCAACCGAGTCTTGTCTCACTGATTTCTCCGATCGATTTGTGTTTGGAACACTAAATTCCAAATAGGAATTGAATTTGTGTGCGCCAGAATATCTATATTTATAGATTGCGGTATAACCATCCGGCTTGACAGTTCTATTTTAGAACTATTTACTTGATCCGTCGGTGAACCTGCCCGTTTGAAGGGGGCCGCGCAGCGCGCCCGAAAACAAGGCGCGAGGAGGATGGCATGAGGAGTGTCGACGACGTCACTACGGCCGAATTGCTGGACGGCCTGCCGTCCAGGGTTCACGAGGTTTATGCGCCGTTCGTGCGGGACATCCCGGATCATCCCGCATTCGTTGAAGGGGCGCGTTCGTGGAGCTACCGGCAGTTTTCGGAGGCTGTCGACGCCACAACGAAGGATCTCACGGATTTGGGGATCAGGCCCGGTGATCGCGTGATGATTGCGAGCGAGAACAGCGTGGCTCTGGGGGCGATGCTCTTTGCGGCCAGCAAGCTCGATGCATGGGGCATTGCGGTCAATCCGCGCCTCTCAGCGAGGGAAATCGACCTGATCGGGACGCACAGCGGCGCCAGGCGCGTGCTGTTCAACGCGGCGCTTTCGAAGGAGGCGGCCGATCACGCCAGCCGCGTCGGTGCGAGAATCGCCGCTGTGGGACCGTTCGGTGGAATCGGTATCGGCACTCTCAATGAGGATGCGAAGGCGGAACCCGTCGAGAAGGATGGCGCCCGCCAGGTCGCGGGCCTCTTGTACACCTCGGGCACGACCGGTGCTCCGAAGGGAGTCATGCTGAGCCACCGCAACCTGCTCTTTACCGCAAAGACTTCAGGAATTCTTCGCCAAAGCGGTCCGGCCGACCGCATCTACGGCGTGCTGCCGATGTCCCATATCGTCGGGTATACGATTCTGCTGATCGCGACGCTGATGCACGGCGGCACTTTGTATGTTGTGGCCAAGGCCGATCCCGCGACGCTGGCCCATGCCATCGCCGAGGAAGGGATTACGAGCCTGTTCGGTGTGCCTGCCACATATCAGCGTCTGCTCGAACACAAGGCGGTCAAGGGCATCGAGCGGCTCGAGCGAGGCAAGCTGCGGATCATGGCCGTCGCCGGCGCGCCCTTGGATATTGATCTGAAGAAGCGGATCGAGGACGAATTCGGAATCCCGCTGTTGAACAACTACGGCATAACCGAGTGTTCGCCCGGCCTGTCGGGTGTTCGTTCAGAACACCCCGTCTCAGACGAGTCAGTCGGCCCCTTCCTTCCCGGTATCGAGCACCGGATCGCGGACAGGCAGGGCAAGAACGTTGTGACCGGCGAGGTGGGCGAACTGCACGTCCGAGGCCCCAACGTGATGCTCGGTTACTATCGCGCTCCCGACCTGACGGCGACGGCGATCGATAACCAGGGATGGTTCAACACAGGGGACCTCGTTCGTGTGAACAGCGAAGGCCATCTCTACATCGCTGGCCGCACCAAAGAACTGATCATCCGCTCCGGCTTCAACGTTTACCCCGCTGAGGTGGAGGCGGTGTTGAACGCGCACGACCAAGTCGTCCAATCAGCTGTTGTGGGACGATCAGTTGATGGCAACGAGGAGGTCGTCGCATTCGTGCAGCTTCTGCCCGGCGCCAGCGTCACCGCCGAAGACCTGACGTCGTACGCAGCCCGACAGCTCACTTCGTATAAGCGTCCGACTGAATTGATCGTGCTCGACGCTCTGCCTGCAGCGTCTACCGGCAAGATACTTAAGCACAAGTTGCGAGAGATGGCGATCGAACGAGGAGCGGCGAAGGCATCCGATGCGGCAGCCGCGGGCTGACATACGTCGCGAGAAACGACGTCGATCGCGGAAAATCTCAGGAATTTGAACGAATAATGCGCGGCACAACCGTCGCGGGACAAGGGAGATGTCGATGTTCAAGAGGACTTTAATAGCCGCCGCGATCGGCGCGACGATCGTCGGGACACTCGCGCGTGCGGAAACGCCCGGCGTCACGAGCGCCGAAGTGAAGGTGGGGGCTACGTTCCCGTTTAGTGGTCCCGCATCGCCGCTCAGCAATACCGGAAAGGGTCTGATCGCCTACATCAACTCGATCAACGATCGGGGCGGCATCAACGGCCGCAAGATAAACCTCATCACCTACGACGATGCTTACAGTCCACCCAAGACAGTCGAGCAGACCAGAAAGCTTATCGAAAGCGACGAGGTGGCATTCCTGTTCGGCCCGCTGGGTACGCCCGGTATCAGTGCCACGATAAAGTACGTCAACGCCAAGAAGGTGCCTCATCTATTTGTGGTGAGCGGAGTTACCAAGTTCACGAGCTTCGCTGAATTTCCGATGACCACAACGGGGTTGCCAAGCTATGACACGGAAGGGCGAATCTACGCGAAATACATCACTCAGGCCCGGCCGGACGCAAAGATTGCGATCCTGTATCAGAACGACGATTTGGAAAAGGCTATCTGAAAGACGACTTCGACAAGAAAGTTGTATCATCTTCCTATGAAGTGACCGAGCCGACGATCGATTCCCACGTGGTGAAGTTGAAATCGTCCGGGGCAGAGGCGTTTCTGGTTGCCGGCACACCGAAATTCGCGGCGCAAGCCATCAAGAAGGTTGACGAGATTGGCTGGAAGCCGCTGTTCCTGATCAACTTCGTTTCGAGCTCGGTCTCTTCGACTATTGTTCCCGCGGGACCGGAAAAGGCCGTGGGCATCATCGCTGCAACGATCACCAAGGATCCGAACGACAAGAAATGGGCCGAAGACGCCGGCATCAAATGGTACCGTGACCATTTCGCGAAATACCTGCCGGGCGCGGACATCGGTGATGCCAACTATCTGTTCGGTACGCAGCAAGGACAGATCCTGGAGCAAGTGCTCAAGCAGTGCGGTGACGACCTATCGCGCGAGAACATCGTCAAGCAATCGCGGAGCATACGCGGTTTGTCGCTCCCCACTCTCATACCGGGTGT
The DNA here is from genome assembly GCF_036924615.1 of Bradyrhizobium sp. AZCC 2289. Classification (NCBI taxonomy): domain Bacteria; kingdom Pseudomonadati; phylum Pseudomonadota; class Alphaproteobacteria; order Hyphomicrobiales; family Nitrobacteraceae; genus Bradyrhizobium; species Bradyrhizobium sp. AZCC 2289. Next base: position 5,959,782 of record NZ_JAZHRY010000001.1, read on the forward strand.
TACGATCAACACGGGCCCGGAAAGCAGTATGGCGTACACGCAGCTGCAGCTGCAGCGGTGGAACGGAACCACGTGGGAGCAATTCGGCAAGGTTCTCAGCGCCGACGAAAAGTGATCTTGCCTTTTGAATGAGCAATGCGGGTGATCGGAGCCCGTAAAGCTACTAACTGAATCAGGGAGCATGAATGTCCAGCGACGCACTTTTCCGACCTTTCAAGATGAAAGGGCTAAACTTGCCGAACCGGATCGTAATGGCGCCAATGACGCGCTCATTCTCTCCGGGCGGAATTCCGACCGAAGACGTCGCGCGGTACTACCGCCGCCGTGCCGAAGGAGCGGTCGGGTTCATCATCTCGGAGGGGACGGGCGTGGATCGTCCGGCATCCCTGAACGATCCGAATGTTCCCCGCTTCCATGGCGAGAAGGAGCTGGCGGGGTGGCGGCGTGTGGTTGACGAGGTACACGCTGCGGGCGGCCTGATGGCACCGCAGCTATGGCATGTCGGAGCCGTTCGCACGCGCGCCCAGAATTGGTCTCCTCCCGGTGCCTACGACAGTCCGTCCGGCCTGTCGCGACCGGAGAAGAAGTTCGGCGAGCCGATGAGCGAAGAGGACATCGCAGACGCCATTCGCGCTTTCGCCGATGCGGCGCTTGCGGCGAAGCACCTGGGGTTCGATGCCGTCGAATTGCACGGCGCGCACGGCTATCTGATCGATCAGTTCTTTTGGGAGGGTACCAATCGCCGCGAGGATAGCTATGGAGGCAAGGACTTGCCCGGCCGAGCCCGGTTTGCCGCTGATATCGTCCACGCGGTGCGCAAGTCGGTCGGAACGGATTTTCCGATATTGCTCCGGATCAGCCAGTGGAAGCAGCAGGACTATGAAGTGAAGCTGGCCGATACGCCACGCGCATTGGAAACCTGGCTCAAACCTCTCGTCGACGCGGGAGTGGACATTTTGCATTGCTCGCAACGCCGCTTCTGGGAACCGGAGTTCGATGGCTCCGATCTGAATTTTGCCGGATGGGCGAAGAAAGTGACGGGAGTACCGACGATTTCGGTCGGGTCGGTGGGTCTGACGGGCGAATTCATTGCCGCATACGGCGGAGAAAGCTCCCGTCCGGCATCCCTCGACGAGTTGATCCGCCGCCTCGATCGCGAGGAGTTCGATCTCGTCGCGGTGGGCCGGGCGCTGCTTCAGGATCCGCAGTGGCTACTGAAGGTACGTGACGGCCGGACGGAAGAACTGATGGCTTTCGAACGGACCGCGTTCGCGGCGCTGAGCTAAGCTGACACCCCGAAGAAAATAATACAACCGGACTCTACCATGAATCTGTCAATCTACCGAATCTGCCTGCAAGGGCTGATGCTGGCCGCCATTGCCGTCGGCACAAGCTCCGCCGTCAGTGCACAGGGCTATCCCAACAAGCCGATCACGATCAAGGTGGCTTTCCCTGCCGGCGGCCCGGCGGATGTGTCAATCCGTGCTGCGAATATCGTGCTTCAGCGCAATCTCGGCTCTTCGCTGATTACCGAGAACGTTCCTGGCGCCAACGGTTCGATCAGCGTCATGGCCGTTCTCAGGGCCGGTCCCGATGGTTACACGCTGCTCGGCACGGCAGGCACAGATTTCCTGGTCGCGCCCTTCATGGTTGCCTCCGCGAAGTACCAGCCTGAAAAATTCCGCCTGCTGGGCGTGGTCGGGATCTCCGATTTTGTCCTCTTGTCCGGCAACGCTCATTCCTTCAAGAACGTTGACGAATTGATCGCCTATTCGCGCAAGCCCGGCGGCAAGGAGATGACGCTGGCGCATTGGGGCACCGGCTCGACATCGCATATCGTTGGCGCGGATTTGCAGCAGCGGACCGGCGCGAAATTTCTGGAAGTGCCTTACAGGGGCGTCGCGCCGGTGCTGGCCGACATGTCGGGTGGGCACATTGACCTCACCTTTGCGCCACTAGGCGGCTCGACGCTCAGCCTGATCCAGACCGGCCAGGTCAAGGCGCTCGCCATCGCCAGCGCGAATCGCAATCCAGCCCTGCCGGACGTACCGACGATCGGCGAGAGCGCATGGGGCAGGAATTTCGAATACAGCCTCTGGTCGGCGTTGTTTGCGCCGCCCGGCACGCCGGATGACGTTGTCACTCGGTTGAACGATGCGATGAATGAGTGGACCACAAGCGAAGACAACCTCGTACGGATCCAGAGGGATGCCTCCCGGCGACTGGAACCAATGAGTGTCGATCAGGCCGAGGCCTTTCTCAAAAGCGAGCGCGACAAATACATAGCCATGGTGCGCGCGCTAGATCTCCAACCGCAATAAGGTAACTTCAGTGCGGACCGTCATGTCCGTTGTCCAGCGGCAAATCATTTGCCCCCGATTCCGCCTCGCAGAAGGGCTTTAGAATCCGCTTTGCGACAGCCGTAGGTGTATCGCGCTCCTTCTTGAACCAGAACAACGACCATAACAGCGCGCCAATCAAACTCACGAGCTTGACGATCCATGGCTACATGCGGCGTTCACGTAATGAGCGGTTATGGAACGGCTGCTTGTGGCGCAAAGCCCCCAAGCGCTCGCGCTCGGCTATTTCCGCACAATGACCGCTAACCTGTTGCCAATTTGACGCTGTCGGGAAAACTCGGCAGAGCCGGCCTTCGCGTCGACTGCAATCACTCGACATATCCCCCAACAGGCCGATACGTTCGGTATCTTTCATTTTGCGTATTGTCATCAGTGGTTGCGGGGCGTGGCGTGAGCATTCAGATCACGACGTTGAAGGTCCTGGCGGGACACCCTGGAGGACGAGCAACGCACGCTGACGTCACTAGATCTGTCGCCATCTTAATGTCTAGCGGCGCGGATTGGTCAGACCGCATGAAGCTCCTGGCGGCGCGCGCGCCGGATCTGAGCATTTTTTCCAGTGGCTATGTTATCCGAGACGACAGCGGGTGGCAGATCACTGATGCCGGCCGCGCCTTCCTGACATCCATCGAAGCGGTAACCTGCGAGACCACAGTTATTGAACCTGAGATCGTTCAGCCAGTGCTCGCCGCCGAGCCTAATCTTCCGCCGAATGTTGTCCGTATCACGGATCTGGCGGAGCGACGTCGCCGGCGCGAAGCCGCCTAATTTAGTTGCGTGGGGTACGTCCGCTTTGCGCTACTTGGCCAATCTGACGGGCGATTTCTACTTCCGAGATTGAATCGCGACTGGCAGCTCCTGGCGCCAAGCGGACGCTTACAGATTTGCAGACAATAAGGAGCAAACTAATAACTGTATTATTCCGAATGGCACGCCATTCAGAGCTAGTAGGCCGTGGACTCATTAGCGCGCAGCCATAGCCTGACTGACGCAAGTCGGACGAAGGCGAGGTAATGCGAACATCAGGCAGCCGACGATCCACGCCGAATGGGTCGAAAATGACCCTAAGCGGTCCTGTGCTTTTGCTACGTCTAGGCCACTCCGGGTGGCCTGCAGCCTAATCGCAGATATTTGCGCCAGTGCCGCGAGAAGCTGGACATGTGGTTCTTCCAGCCCGCTCGGCCTCTCGATTTAGAGCTTCACTGGAATAAGCCATATCCCATTTCTGCGCCTTCTGCCGGCACGGTGGATTGGATAAATCAGCTGTAACGAAATGCCGTCGCGTTGCTGGCGGCCCAGCGCAGGAGCGTAGAATGAGTACGCAAGTTGTCTTGGTCACTGGAGGACTCACCGGTATCGGGCGCGCTGCGGCCGTCGCCTTCGCCAAGAAGGGGGCGAAAGTTGTCGTAGCTGGGCGGCGCGACGAACCTGGCAAGGCGCTGGCTAAGGAGTTAAGCGGTTTTGGTTCGGAGGCCGAGTTTATCAACGCCGACGTCCGCAAGGAGGATGACGTCCGCGCCCTGGTCGACAAGATCGTCGCGCGGTTTGGCCGACTGGACGTCGCCGTGAATAACGCCGGCACCGAAGGTAGGGTCGGTCCGATCACCGACCAGACCGCGGAAAGCTATGCCGCGACCTTCGACACCAATGTTCTCGGTGTGATCCTGAGCATGAAGCACGAAGTGCGGGTGATGCAGCCGCAGGGCAGCGGCAGCATTATCAACATTTCCTCGACCTATGGGCACGAGGCCGCGGCCGGAGCCTCCATCTATGTGGGCAGCAAGCATGCTGTCGAAGGCATCACCAAATCGGTCGCGCTTGAGATCGCCAAGTCGGGAATCCGCGTGAATGCTGTCGCGCCGGGCCCGACGGATACCGGCATGTTGACCCGCTTCACCGCAACGCCGGAGAACAAGGCGGCTTTGGTGCAGGGTGTTCCGATGGGTCGCCTCGGCCTCTCGGAGGAGCTTGCCAACGCGATCGTCTTCATTGCGTCGGACGAAGCTTCATACATCACCGGCCATGTCCTCAACGTCGACGGCGGTCAAACTGCTAACTGAAGGCAATTCCCGTTCACGCTCCATCGATCGGGAATTGCGCAACACAGTCGATGATGACCACGCACACCCAATGAACGCGCGACACATCTCAAATGGCGGGAGGAGTCCAATGGCTAACGTAGTGAAGAAGCACAGCATCTCTTCTGAACTCGCGCAGAAAATGGTGGATCAGGCGGTGGCGAAAGCCAGAAAACTTGGCGTTGCAGAGAATGTGGCGATCCTCGATGATGGCGGCAATCTCAAGGCCTTTAGCCGGATGGATGGAGCCCCGATCCTCTCCATCGAGATTGCGCAGAACAAGGCCTACACAGCGCTGTTCGGCGTCTCCACGCAGGATTTTTTCAACTTCATACAGCGCGACCCGTCGCTTCTGGCCGGCATTCCCACGCTTTCGCGCGTCGCGGCGTACGGAGGAGGGTTTCCGATCAAGGTGGACGGAGAAGTCGTCGGGGCGATCGGGGTGAGCGGGGCGCCCACGGTGCAGAACGATGTGGACTGCGCGAGTGCAGCGCTGGCGCTCCTGTCCGATGCGGCGCCGGCCGAGTGATGAGGGCGTGACAACAATGATTCATACCCGCCCAAAAATGATTCATACCCACCAGACCGCGCCAACACAGTTCGTCGAGGCCAACAGCATCCGCTTCGCCTATCGCCGCTTCGGGAAGTCGGGCGGGGTGCCGCTCGTGTTCAACCAGCACTTCACGGGGACAATGGACCATTGGGATCCGGCGGTTACCGATGGTCTCGCGGCGACGCGAGAGGTGATCCTGTTCAACAACGCCGGCGTCTCCAGCAGCTCGGGCGAGGTTCCGACTTGCTGTGAGCAAATGGGGACAAACGCAGTCTCTTTTATCAAGGCGCTGGGACTGCCGAAGGTCGATGTGCTCGGATTTTCGATCGGCGGCTTTGTCGCACAGGAGATCACCCTTCAGGCGTCCGACCTCGTGAGGCGCCTGGTCCTCGTCGGCACCGGCCCGCGCAGCGGCGAAGGCATGGCGACCCTCACGCCGGAGGCTCAAGAAATCTTCGGCGCCACTTATGACGAACCTGATCATCTTTGGCTTCGCGTACACTTCACGCGATCCGAGAAAAGTCAGGCTGCAGGCCGCGAGTTCCTCAAACGCTTTCGCCTGCGCGCCCAGTATCGCGATCCCGAGGTCAACGAAAAAGTTGCGCCCGCCCAGATCGAGGCGATCGGCAAGTGGGGCGCTCCGCGTGAGAAGCCGTTCGAATATCTGAAGTCGATCCGTCAGCCGACGTTGGTCGTCAATGGCGACAACGACGTGATCATCTATTCGGTAAACTCTTCAATCCTGCAGCGGCACCTCCCGAATGCACAGCTGATCCTTTATCCGGACGCTAACCACGGGTCGCAGTACCAATATCCCAATCGGTTCGTCCAGCACGTTTCCCTGTTCCTGTCCGAAGAGCAAGCGCCATGAACACTCCTGTTGTCCTCATCACCGGCGCTCTGACCGGCATCGGTCATGCCACGGCGCTTGCCTTTGCCAAAGAAGGCGCAGCGGTCGTTGTATCCGGCCGCCGCAAGGCCGAAGGCGAGGCGCTCGAAAGCAAGCTTCGCGGCCTCGGCGCTGAAGCCGCTTTCATTCTGGCGGACGTGCGTCACGAAGACCAGGTGCGCAGCCTTGTCGAACAAACTGTCAAATGCTTCGACCGGCTGGATATCGCGGTCAACAATGCCGGCACCGAAGGAATACGTGGCCCGCTGACCGAGCAGACTTCCGACAGCTATGCAGGGATGTTCGACACCAATGTACTGGGCACGCTTCTGAGCTTGAAGCACGAACTGCGAGTCATGATGCAGCCGCAGGGCTCAGGCAACATCATCAATATTTCTTCGACCATGGGCGAGCGCGGTGCAGCGAATCTCGCGCTCTACACGGCAAGCAAGCACGCGGTGGAAGGTCTCACGAAATCCGCCGCTCTCGAAGCCGCTCCCTTCGGCGTCCGCGTCAATGCAGTCGCACCTGGTCCAACCGAGACCGCGATGCTCGATCGTCTAACGGGCACGCCCGACAAGAAAGCAGCCTTCTTTGCCGCCGTACCGCTCAAACGCGGTGCGAGGCCGGAAGAGATCGCCGACGCCGTCGTGTTTCTCGGCTCAGACAAAGCGTCTTTCATTACCGGCCAAATCATCAGGATCAACGGCGGCAAAACTGGCACGTGATCACTCACTCCGAGCTGGATTTTTCATCTTCAGACATTCGGAGGGCGATAATAACCACCTACACCTGCCAAAAAGGAAACAGGTCATGACTGACAAGCCGGTGAAGAGTCCGGGGCCCGACCAGCCCGATTTCGATCGAAGCGAACTCATCTCGCGTCGTGGTCAAGGTCGGCGGAAAAATCATCGCCGACACAAGCGCTGCGTTGACGCTTCGCGAGGCGTCCTATCCGCCCGTTCAGTATATCCCTCGCCGGGATGTCGATATGGCCGCGCTGACGCGCAGCGAACACACCTCGTATTGCCCCTACAAGGGCGACGCTTCCTACTACAACATTCCCGCTGGCGGTGATCGTTCGCGGAATGCGGTGTGGACGTATGAGACCCCGTTCGAAGCGATGGCGCAGATCAAGGACTACATCGCCTTCTACCCGGACCGGGTCGACGAGATAAGTTAAGAGGGAGGAGCATGAGAGATGGCGTCGATGGAAAAAAACAACAAAACGCTTGTCCTCGAAGCATTCGACACACTCTTCAACAAACGGGATTATGAGGCGGCCGCGCGATATTGGTCGCCGAACTACATCCAGCACAGCGCTCACATCGAGCCGGGTCGCGAAGGTCTCTTTAACCTCATCAAGGCCAGCCCCGCGTCACTCAAATATGAGCCAAGTGTGATCGTGGCCGAAGGCGATTTCGTGATCGTCCACGGTCGCTTCTCCGGCACCGGACTGCCCAGAAATTGGATAGCCGCCGACATCGTGCGCATCGCCGACGGGGTGTTGGCCGAGCACTGGGACGTGCTCCAGGATGAGGCGGCTCGTGCGGACTCGAAGAGCGGTCTGCCGATGTTCGGCGACAGCTTCACCGATTGATCTTGATGAGGAGGTGCCGAGGTAGAGGAGAAAATTTAAATGGCGACGGCAAAGCGCACCGCAATTGTCACAGGTTCCTCCGGACTGGCCGGCGAGCGCAAAAGTGCCCGATAGGAGAGCGCCATGGGCGGACTAGGACGCCGCATCATTGATGCTGTTGCAAACCCGATCCACGACGACCGTCGTGTCGATCCGATGCGCGAGTTGGCGGATGTCCTAAGCGTTGTCGGTCTCGATCCTCATTCCGGCGGCGGCGAAGTCGTCTTTATTGGCCGTGATCCAGTTGTGAAGAGTGCCTTGCCGCTTGCCACGATGGCCGCTGTTAGCTTGATGGCCAAGGCGGTTTCGGTCGCTGATTTGTGGCGATTTCGAGGAGGCAAGGGCCAGGATCTCGCCGTCAACCTCGGCCAGGTCCTGCACCGCCTCTGTCCCTTCTACGATCGGAAGTGGGAGCTGCTGAATGGGTATCCTCCCGGAAATCCCGCCGATCCGACAAATCCCTTTATGCCGACGTACATGTATCCGACGAGGGACGGGCGCCGGATGCTGCTCATGAACATCTATCCTGCTCTCAAAACCAAAGCGCTTGCCTTCTTTGGCTGCAACGATGATCCGAAAGCGATCGGTGAGGCGGTCCGAAAATGGGACGCTTTCGCGCTTGAGGAGGCGATGAGCCGTGAAGGGCTGCAGGCAACGGTCGTTCGCAGCCCGGAGGAGTTTCTCGCGGAGGAACAGGGGCAGTACGTCGAGCGCATGCCGCTCATCGAAATCGAGAAGATTGCGGACAGCGCCCCAGAGCCGTTCGCGCGTTACCCCACCCGACCATTGAGTTGCGTGCGCGCGCTGGGGCTTGGCCATGTCATCGCCGGCTCGGGCTTCGGACGGGCTTTCGCGCATCACGGCGCGGATGTCTTGAACATCTGGCGGCCCAACGATTTCGAGATGGATTTCAACTACTACTCCGCCAACGTCGGCATGCGGTCGTCCATCATGGATATTGGCCGCCTCGATGAGATGGCGCGCCTGAAGGCACTGTTGCAGGACGCGGATGTCTTCTTCGCCAACCGGCGGCCCGGGTTCATCGAGCAGATGGGCCTGTCGACGGACGAATTGGCTGGTATTCGCCCCGGCATCGTCCATGTCGACATCTCGATTTATGGCCCCAAAGGACCCTGGGCGAACCGAATCGGCTTCGATCAGACCGCGGGCGGGGTTACTGGCGTGTTAGCGCTCGAGGGATCGGTGGAAGATCCGAAGCTACCTGAGATTTTCGTGGTGAATGACTACGTCACCTCCTGGATGGCCAGCATCGGCGCTATTGCTGCACTGAAGCGCAGAGCAATCGACGGCGGGAGCTATCGGGTCCGGATCTCATTGGCGCGCCTCTCGCTCTGGCTCCTTCAAATGGGCGTGTTCGACAAGAGCTACACCTATGCCACCGCTGGTACGGCGGGCGGGCATGAATACCTGGCGCCGGACGTCTTCGAGGCCGAGACGCCCTGCGGCCACTACCAGGGTGTCACTGATCAAGTGAGCATGTCCGTTACACCTGGCTTCTACGACACGCCGTAGTGGTGCAAGCAAGGCGGAGTGGCTCGTACGCTAAGGGAATGGATCCGCCGCCGCGGATCGCCGTGCGCCGCCCGCTCAATAGGCGTCAGCGGCCCGAAAGAACTCGTGGGGTGTGACGCGCAGCTCCTTCTTGAACGCGCTCCCGTGGCGGCGGAGCCGAGTCCAGGCCGCCCATAATCCCCGCGACGAACGAAACGAATGCGCGCGCCTTGGTGCTGGCGAGGCGGCCGGTCGGGTATACGGCGGACAGATTGGTCGGCGGCAAGGCCCAGTCCTGCAAGATATCCACGACCTTTCCGGATTTAAGCTCGGGCGAGAAAACCCACTCCAGGGCCACCGCTAGACCCATGTCGTGGTTCACCGCCTCCCGCAGGCCTTCCGCCTGGGTCACTTTCAACCGCCCTTGCAGAACTACTGGCACTTCCGCCGCGCCCTTTCGAAACGTCCAGGATTGCCCGCCGCCCCGCGTGTAAATGATCGCTTCGTGGTTGGTCAGCTCACCGGGAGATTTTGGGATCCCATGGCGCTGAAGATATGCAGGCGTAGTCACATGACGAACGGGCGGGTCGAGGTGATTACCTCGGTTGAGCGGCGGCGTCGCTGGAGTTCGGCGGAGAAGGAGCAACTGGTGGCGGCGTCGCTGGAGCCGGGTGCCAGCGTGTCGTCGATTGCCCGAGAAGCCGGGATTCATGCAAGCCAGCTGTATGGCTGGCGCCGTCAGCTGCGAGCATGGCGGGGAACAGGCTTTGCGCCGGTTCAGATCGCTCCGGAGGTTGCAGCGGCCGGTCCGGCCGACCGCGGCGCCATCGAGATCGAGTTCGCGAGCGGAGCGCGGATGCGGATTGTGGGCGCAGTCGAGCCGGCGATGTTGACGGCGGCGGTTGCAGCGCTGGCCGATGGACGGCGGCGATGATCCCGGTTCCGTCTGGGGTCCGGGTGTGGATTGCGACGGGCCACACCGACATGCGGTGCGGCATGAACTCTCTGGCCTTGCTGGTGCAGGAAGCCTTCAAGCGCGATCCTCACGGCGGCGACCTCTACGTGTTCCGCGGGAGAAGCGGCAAACTGATCAAGATACTCTGGCACGATGGGCTCGGCATGTCGCTCTATGCCAAGCGGCTGGAACGCGGCCGGTTTATCTGGCCATCGGCGGCTGACGGCGCAATGGTGATTACGTCGGCGCAGCTCGGCTACATGCTCGAAGGCATCGATTGGCGCAATCCACTTCACACCTGGCGCCCGTCGGCGGCGGGTTGAATGCGACCCGTTGACTCATGGCGGTGAATGAAGCCAGCGAATCGCCCGGGATTGTGATTCAGTCGTGCCATGGCAACGACAACACCCGATCATCTTCCCGAGGACAGCGCTACGCTGAAGGCGGCGCTGATCGAGGCCCGCGCCAAGCTGTCGGGCGCGGAAGCGCTGATCGCGCACCTGCAATTGGTGATCGCCAAGATGAAGCGCGAGATGTTCGGGCCGCGCTCCGAGCGCAGTCAGCGGCTGATCGATCAGCTGGAATTGCAGCTCGAGGAGTTGGCCGCGGCGGCCGGCGAGGACGAGGCGAAGGCTGAGGCGGCGCGCGTCCAGGTGCGGGGCTTCACGCGGCGCCCGGCGACGCGGCGCAACTTTCCCGCCGATCTGCCGCGCCGGCGGATTGTTCACGCCGCGCCGACCTCGTGCCCCTGCTGCGGCGGCAGCAAGCTCTCCAAGATCGGCGAGGACATCACCGAGACGCTCGACGTCGTCCCGCGGCAATGGTTCGTGACCGAGCACGTGCGGGAGAAGTTCAGCTGCCGGTCGTGTGAGGTGATCACGCAGCCGCCGGCGCCGTTCCATGCGATTGCACGTGGCTTTGCCGGCCCGAGCCTGCTGGCGATGATGCTGGTGGAGAAGTACGCCAACCATCAGCCGCTCAATCGGCAGAGCGAGCAATATGCGCGCGAGGGGATCGAGCTGTCGGTCTCGACCATGGCCGATCATGTCGGCGCCTGTGCGGCCACGCTGAGGCCACTCTACGAGCTGATCAAGGCGCATGTCTTCGCGGCCGAGCGGATCCATGGTGACGACACCACCGTGCCGGTGCTGGCCAAGGTGAAGACCCGTACCGGGCGGATTTGGACCTATGTCCGTGACGATCGTCCCTTCGGTGGCGCCGCGCCGCCGGCTGCCGTGTTCTTCTACTCGCCGGATCGGGCCGGCATCCATCCCGAGCAGCATCTCGCCGGCTATTGCGGGATCCTTCAGGCCGACGCCTATGCCGGGTTCAATGCGCTCTACGAGGTGGATCGAAAGCCGGGACCGATCACGGAAGCCGGCTGCTGGGCGCATGCGAGGCGCAAGCTGTTCGAGCTTGCCGACATCGCTTCGAAGGCCCGCAACCAGAAGCCTGCGACAATCTCGCCGATCGCTTTCGAGGCGGTTCAGAGGTTTGACGCGATCTTTGCGCTGGAGCGCTCGATCAACGGCTCGTTGCCCGAAGCGCGCGTAGCCGCGCGCCGCAAAGACGTCGCGCCGCCGGTCAACGATCTCATCGAGTGGATGAAACGAGAGCGGGGCAAGCTCTCGCACCACAACGAAGTGGCCAAGGCCATGAACTACATGCTAAAGCGCATCGACGTCTTCACGCGCTTCCTTGAGGACGGCCGCATCTGCCTGAGTAACAATGCGGCCGAGCGCGAGCTGCGCGGGATTGCCCTTGGCCGGAAGTCTTGGCTGTTCGCGGGGTCGGATCGTGGCGGCGAGCGCGCCGCGGTTATGCTAGCACTGATCCAGACTGCCAGGCTCAACGACGTCGATCCGCAAGCCTGGCTCGCCGACATACTGGCGCGCATCAACGACCATGCTGCTCTCCGGCTGGATGAGCTTCTGCCGTGGAATTGGCGAAAGCCCATGCCGAGCCGCGCTGAAGCAGCCTGAGCCAAGAGCAGATATGAGATCAACCGGCTTCTCTACGGCAGAAAAATCGGCGGTGGCCGCCGCTTGCCAGCACCTGATCGATGACTTCCTGAAGCCCCGCTTCCTGCCGACCATCCGGCCGACGCAGTTCAACTATCCCGTCGATATCCTCGGCAAATGGCACGGCACCAAGTATCGCTTCATTCAGCGCTACCGCTCCGGCTTCCCGGAGAATCTCGGCGAAGAGTTCGACGCCCCTTTCGCACGCCTCGACTGGATCAGCCGCGACCGCTTCAATCTCCACTGGCACCGCCACACCGGAGAATGGTTCTGTCTATATCGCGACCTCACCCGCTCCGAAGCGATCGACACCCTGAAGTCCGACGGGCTGTTCCATCCCCATTGAACACCAAACCCAGTTACCCGCGGTGCTTGCCGGATGGATACGGTGAACCTCGATTACTTCATCGTTCGCCCCTCCTTGGGGGCGAACTCTGCAAAATCCCGGAGGAACTTCAGGGGCACGTTACCTAAGCTAAGAAGATTGGTGGGGCGGATGGTGGGGCGGGTCCAAAAACCTGCCAAATTCCCGCAGAAAAAAGCAGGGCGCGACCGGCATCACCACGGTCGCGCCCTACGTCGCCGGTCAATGGGGCAGGGGGAATAACCGGCTGCCGGGATGACTCCCAACCCCCGAAGTCGTTCCCGCCTTCTCAAAATTTTTTCGTACACGGTTAAGTGATCGCGGGGCCTGCGACCCGGAACCGTTTGTTCGCGTTGTGTTTGCATTGAACTTCCCGATCAGTGCTTTCCGATCAGCCTTGGGGCGGGGATACACATGTCACAGATCCATAAGGGAATTTTCGCAACGCTGGCCCTCTCACTGGCGCTCGGCGCCGTTCAGTTCGCCACCGGCCATGACCTGACTGGCGTGCAGGCGGCATTCGTCGCGCCCGAATCTAGCGTCAACCGCGCCGCCAAGGCCGATCGGGCGGCCCTGGTGCCGGCGCGCGGCCAGACCCAGACAATTGCGCTGCGGGTCGCCGGTGTGGCCGACACCTCGGTCCTGGTCCGCGTGCCCGTGTCCTCGGAAACCCGCACCCGCCCGGCAGTCCCCTCGCTGACGAAGCCCGGCAGAACGGCGATCGCCTGCGAGCCCGTGGTCAGCGTGTTGACGGAAGTCGCAAAGCTGCTGCAGCCGGGGCGCTGCGTGACGTGAGGGGCGCTTGCCTCCCTCGTCATTGCAAGGAGCGTCGCGACGAAGCAATCCAAGCTTCCGGTGTTGAAGCATGGATTGCTTCGCAGAAGCCTGTCATCGGGCGCGCATTCGCGCGACCCGTGGGCTCGCAATGACGGCCGATGCGCCAATAAACTGCCCGTCGGGCAAATCAAAAAAAGCTGTCCAGCCCCTCCGAGAAAAATATTTCCCTTCCGCCGTCGGGCAAATCAGCGCTACCAGCTTGCCCCGTCCTTTCCCGGCAAGAGGGGCGGTCGCGCGTCGTCACGAACGTGGGAGGGGATGCGGTGGACGCGGCAGCGTCGGCGCGCAGGTTTGTTCACGGGGCGAGTCTCTCGTGAGTGAACGACTGCGCGCAGGACGAACGGCGCTTTCAGCGTACGGCAAAACCGTGTGGTCCCGACACCCGTTGCTGGTGCCAAGCTGTCGGTGGCGATTTCGATCCGACCGGATCGGATGAGCCATCAAGCCGGCAGCGACGGTGACAAGACGAATTCGTCGCCGGGGAGAGCACGGCATAAGCCGTAAAACCATTGCGCGGGGAATGCCGGAGTGTTTCCGCTGAACCTGTATGCTCGTGTGCGTTTCTTCGCACAATTTTGCACACGAGACCGCGGGTGCAGCGCGCACCCGGCATTCCCTGCGCCCTCTGATTGGCGAGGGCGGAATGTTTCAGAGCAAAACTCGCGCGGAATGCGCGGCGAGATCGCGAAACCATGTCTTTGCGCACGAACGCGCCACACCCTCACTCGTCATCGCCCGGCTTGACTGGGCGACCCAGTATTCCAGAGACGCCAGTGATTGAGCCGAGAAGCCGCGGCGTACTGGATACCCCGCATTCGCGGGGTACGACGACCTATGTTGAGCGCCGCAGTGTGCCACATTGGCTGCAACGGCGACTACTCCGCCGGCGCTTCGGTGCTGGACGCGCCGCCGCGGCTGGCCAGGAATCCCAGCGCCAAGCCGCCGACCGCGAGGATCGGGATCAACCGCTTGACGCCGATCGCGCGTACGATCTGGAGGCCGGCGGCGACGACCATGGGGTCGGCCAGCATTGTTTGCGCGGCGGATTTTGCGTTCGCTTCCGCGCGCGCCCTGATCCGGTTCTTGCGCACCATGTAACTGCCGGCGGCGATCAGTGTGACCACGAAGAAGATGGCAGCCCCGGTGAAGCAGGCCTGCACCGGGCCGTAGTTTTCCAGCACCAGCACGAATGCCGCCGCGCAGAGAAACGAGGTGGTGATGAACAGCGCCACGCCGGCCGCTGCGGCGAGCGAGGTCAGCCGCAGCGCCGTGCCGGTCGAATCCTTGAAATCATCGATCAGTCGCTGAAACATGGCCCCGCCTCGCTTGGTAGAGAACGTCAACGAACGAAGCAGCGGCCCACCAGCGCCGCCATCTCGACCAGAAATCCGGCTTGTGACGGACAGCCATCGCTATTACCTGCGCCACGTCGCGCCGATCAGGAAACCGAGGCCGAGCGCGAGGCCGACGGTCGCCAGCGGCCGTTGCGTGATGACGTCTTCGAGCGTTTCCTCGATCGACGCCGCCGCATCCTGCGCGGCACCCATCATCGCGCTGCCACGCTCGGACATGTCGTCCACGGCCTGCTCGGCATTGGCGCGGGCCTGCTGGTAGCCGCGCCGCGCCTGCTTGCCGGCGGTGCCCGCAAAAGAGTTGAGCGCGTCGGTGATCTGCTCGGTCAGGGCTGCGATATCGTTTTTCACGGCGGCTACATCCTTTTCCAGACGTTCATAGGTCGCTTTGTCCGTCAGATTTTTCACTGCGGCTTCGCCAGGGGTCGTCGACATCAAAAGCTCCGGGATACTGAATTGATCTATGGGAAAACGTTTCGCCGGATGGGAAGTTCCCGATGCGAAGCCAGGCTAGTCCTCGGGAAGCTGCGGCGAATCGACCGGAAGCAGATGTTCCTTGATGATCAGCGCCACGATCAGCAGCGGCGACGAGAGGAAGGCGCCCATCGGGCCCCACAGCCAGGTCCAGAACGCCAGTGCCATGAACACGGCGAGCGCATTGAGCGAAAGCCTTCGGCCGACGATCGTCGGCGTGATGAAATGGCCTTCCAGGAAGGTCAGCACGGCGAACGCAATTGGCGCGATCAGCCCGGCGCCGATGGTCGGGAAGGCGACGATGCCGACTCCCATCAGCACCACGAACATCGCCACCGGGCCGATAATGGGAATGAAGTTCAAGGTCGCGGCCAGCGCGCCGAGCCCGGCCGGATTGGGCATGCCGGTCAGGGCGCAAATGATCCCGGTGGCAATGCCGACGCCGACATTGATGGTGGTCACCATCAGCAGGTAATTGCCGAGATGCTCTTCGATCTCGTTGATGATCCGCAGGGTTCTAAGCCGCGCGGTGCGGCCGCCGAAGTTCATGATCAAGGCGCGGCGCGAATCTTTCCAGCTTGCGATGAACAGGATCAGGGTGGCGATGAACAGCAGGAATTCGGCAAAGGTCGGCGACAGGAATTCCAGCGCCGGCTGAACCCAGTCGAATTTCGGCATCTGGAACGAGGCCAGCGTATCGGGGCCGCCGACCATGCTCTGCAACTCCTGCCAGAGCGCCAGCGGCCGGTCGAACACATGCAGCTTGTCCCTCAGGATCGTGCCGAGCTCCGGCAGCCGCGAGCTCCACTCCATCAGGGGCGACGAGATCAGGCCGACCATGAAGGCGACGGCGGCGCCGGCCGTGGTCACGATCAGCACCGCGCCGACCGCGCGGGGAATCCGGTAACGCTCCAAAAGGCTTGCCGCCGGCGACAGCATGGTGCCGACGATGAAGGCCATCACGATGGGGAGAAAGAACGCCTTGGCGACGTAGAGCACGGCGATGACAGAGATGATCAGCAGCGCGACCAGCGCGAAGGCCACGACCTCCGCGCGGCGGATCACCGGCGGCTGTTCGTCCTTGCTGTCGGGCACGGGTGTGCCTTGCGGCGCGTTGGAAAGCAGACGTTCACTGGGAAGGACACGCACAAAAGTTCTCCCCCGCGCCAAGACGGCAATGAAGCAACAGCCGCGACGGCGCGAACCGAACTCGGGCGACCAACGGCGCGCGGCGGCAAAGGTTCCATCGCGCGATCGTGAGGGTAGCGCGCTTGACAGCGCACCGTTCGAGCCGAGCCGAACGGAACTGCGAGGGCATGACCGCGTTTGTTGTGCAGAGCATCCTGGGGGATGCACATCCAACGGGGCAGCACATGACACAGTCTTTCGCCGCCATTCGCCGATCATCATCGCGCGTGACCAGCGCGCTCGTCTTCGCCAGCGCCGTCATGCTGGCGTCGGCCGTTTTTCCGGGCCCGGCCAGCGCGCAACTGCTCGGCCGAACGCTCGTCGGGTATGCCTCGACGGATGAGGCGATGACCGCGCCCGCGCCGGCCGACGAGGGCGTGGTGCCGGAGCGGCTGCGGCGCACAATCATTGCCTTCCGTACGACAGAGGCGCCCGGCACCGTCATCATCGATACCGGCAATACCGCGCTCTATTACGTGCTGGGTCAGGGCCGCGCGATCCGTTATGGCGTCGGCGTCGGCCGCGAGGGCTTTACCTGGTCGGGCGTGCAGACCATCAGCCGCAAGGCCGAGTGGCCGGATTGGCATCCGCCGGCGGAGATGATCGCACGCCAGCCCTATCTGCCGCGCTTCATGGCCGGCGGGCCCGGCAATCCGCTCGGCGCGCGCGCGATGTATCTCGGCACCAGCCAGTACCGGATCCACGGCACCAACGATCCCTCGACCATCGGCAAATTCGTCTCCTCCGGCTGCATTCGTCTGACCAATGAGGACGTCACCGACCTGTTCAGCCGGGTCGATGTCGGCACCAAGGTCGTGGTGCTGCCGAAGCGCGCGCCTGTTGTCGCAAGAGGATACTGAGGCGGGATCATGATTGGTCGATCAGCCAGGCGATTGGTTTGGGGCGTGGCGGCGTTGACGGTGGCCTCCGCGCTGGCGCCGGCCGCGCAGGCCGAGGATTTCCTATCGGCGCTGTTCGGCGCGTTCGGCGGCCGGCGGCATGCGCCATCGCCCTATATCTCGCTGCCGTTCTCCGACGGCGGCGGGCCTGTCACCACGCCGATGGAGCGCCCGCGCTACGGCGGCGGGGGTCTGGCCTATTGCGTGCGAACCTGCGACGGCCGCTATTTCCCGGTGACCGCGCCCGACAATGCGAGCCGCGCGGCGTCCTGCAACAGCTTCTGCCCGGCAAGCGAAACTAAACTGGTCTACGGCAGCAGCATCGATAACGCCGCCGGCGAAGACGGAACGCCCTATTCGGAACTGCCGAATGCGTTCCGCTACCGCACCGAGATCGTGGCCGGCTGTACCTGCAACGGCCGCGACCAGTTCGGGCTGGCGCCGGTCAAGATCGAGGACGACCCGACGCTGCGCAAGGGCGACATCGTCGCCGGCGAAAACGGCCTCCTGGTCGCCGGCCGCAGCGCCGACCGCCGCGGCGCCGCGCTGAATTTTTCACCGGTCCCGGAACGGGTGAGGGCGAAATACAGCCGGGTGCCGGTGGTGGCGGCGGAGTAGAGGGAAAATTGCCTGCTCTTCACCTCTCCCATTGGGAGAGGTCGGCGCGTAGCGCCGGGTGAGGGGTTAAGCCCTATTGAGAGACCGCACCCGCATAAGTTCCATCCCTGGAACCCGGCGCGCTCCCACACGTTAGCAAAACACCGCGACTTTCACTGTGCATTCAGGGGGCCCGCATGCTCGTCAGCGCACTCGTTACGTTTCTGGTCGTTATTCTCATTCTCTATCTCATCAACATGCTTCCGCTCGACGGCCGCGCCAAGCAGATCGCGCGCGTCGTCGTGATCGTGCTCGGCGTGATCTCGCTGTTGAAATATATCGCGGTGTTTTGAGCTGTCATTCCGGGGCGATGCGAAGCATCGAACCCGGAATCTCGAGATTCCCCGGTGCGCAATTGCGCACCTGAGGTCTGGTCCTGCGGACCATCCCGGAATGACGAAAACCTACTTCAGCGATCGGTTAACCCGCCGCCTTCGCCTCGCGGCGACGCGCGGTGAGGATGTATTCGGTGTAACCGTTCGGCTGCTCGCGGCCCTTGAAGACGAGATCGCAGGCGGCCTTGAAGGCCACGCCGTCGAAACCGGGCGCCATCGGCTTGTACAGCGGATCGCTCTTGTTCTGGCCGTCGACCACGACCGCCATGCGCTTCAAGGACTCCATCACCTGATCCCTGGTGATGACGCCCTGATGCAGCCAGTTCGCCAGATGCTGGCTCGAGATGCGCAAGGTCGCGCGGTCTTCCATCAGGCCGACGTCGTGGATGTCGGGCACCTTGGAGCAGCCGACGCCCTGGTCGATCCAGCGCACGACGTAGCCCAAAATGCCCTGGCAGTTGTTGTCGATCTCCTGCTTCACATCGTCGGGCGCCCAGTTCGACTGTGACACCGGAATGGTGAGGATGTCGGACAGCTTTGCGCGCGGGCCGCCCTTGTCGAACTGCTGCTGGCGCGCGATCACGTTGACCTGGTGATAATGCAGCGCGTGCAGGGTCGCAGCCGTTGGCGACGGCACCCAGGCGGTGGTGGCGCCGGCCTGGGGATGGCCGAGCTTTTGCGTCAGCATGTCCGCCATCTTGTCGGGCGCGGCCCACATGCCCTTGCCGATCTGGGCATGGCCGGGCAGGCCGTCGATCAGACCGATATCGACGTTCCAGTCTTCATAGGCCTTGATCCAGGGCTGCGCCTTCATGTCGTTCTTGCGGATCATCGGACCGGCTTCCATCGAGGTATGGATTTCGTCGCCGGTGCGGTCGAGGAAGCCGGTGTTGATGAAGCAGATGCGTCTGGAGGCGTTCTGGATGCAAGCCTTGAGGTTGACCGTGGTGCGGCGCTCCTCGTCCATGATGCCGACCTTCATGGTGTTTTCCGGCAAAGACAGCATCTTCTCGACTTCGCCGAATAATTCGCAAGTCAGCGCCACCTCGTCGGGGCCGTGCATCTTCGGCTTGACGATGTAGACCGAACCGGCGCGGCTGTTCTTGGTCTTCGAAGAGCCCTTGAGATCGTGGATCGCGACCAGACCGGCGACTGCGGCATCCAGCAGGCCTTCCGGAATTTCCTCGCCCTTGGCGTCCAGCACGGCGTCGGTGAACATGTGATGGCCGACATTGCGCATCAACAAAAGGCTGCGCCCGTGCAGCGTGAGCTGCTTGCCATCCGGCGTCTTGTAGACGCGGTCGGGATTGAGCGCGCGCTTGAGCGTCTTGCCGCCCTTCTCGAAATCGGCGGACAGCGAGCCGTCCATCAGGCCGAGCGTGTTGCGATAGACCAGCACCTTGTCTTCGGCGTCGACCGCGGCGACGCTGTCTTCCATGTCGAGGATGGTGGAGACCGCCGATTCCAGGATCATGTCGGCAACCCCGGCCGGATCGTCCTTGCCGATCATGTTGCTGCGATCGATTTTGACTTCGATATGCATGCCGTTGTTGACCAGCAGGATCGCGGTCGGCGCCGCCACGTCGCCCTGGTAGCCGGCGAACTGGTCGCTCGACTTCAGCGCGGTGGCGTTGCCGCTCTTCAGCTTGACCGCTAGCTGGCCGGCGATGACGCTGTAGGAGGTCACGTCGGTGTGGCTTCCGGTCGCCAAGGGAGCTGCCGCGTCGAGGAACGCCTTGGCCTTGGCGATCACCTTGTCGCCGCGCGCCTTGTTGTAGCCTTTGCCGCTCTCGCTCGGATCGTGCGGGATCGCGTCGGTGCCGTAGAAGGCGTCGTACAGGCTGCCCCAGCGCGCATTCGCCGCGTTCAGCGCATAGCGTGCGTTGGTCAAGGGGACGACGAGCTGCGGGCCGCAGATCTTGCCGATCTCTTCATCGACATTTGCGGTTTCGACCTTGTGCGTCGCGGGCTCCGGCAGCAGGTAGCCGATTTCCTTGAGGAACGCCGTGTAGGCGTTCATGTCGAACGGCTTGCCCTTGTTGGCGCGATGCCAGCCGTCGATCTTGGTCTGCAGGGCGTCGCGGACAGCCAGCAATTCCCTGTTTTTTGGCCCCAGCTTCTGGACGATGGCGGAAAGTCCGGCCCAGAACGCGTCGGGTGAAATCCCGGTCTTGGGCGTCGCCTCCTTGGCGATGAAATCGAACAGAATGGGGGCGATCTTCAATCCGTGGGCATCAACACGATTCATGATGGGCTTTCTCAAAAGAAACGCGCGGTTAGAGGCTGTTTTCAGAAGAAAAGCAGCAAAAACGCGCCAAAGGGGCCGCGTTGACGGCCCTTTTAGCCCTAAAGCCACGGTCATGAGAAGCCCCGGACGGGGCTGATTTGCCCGTCAAAAGGGGCGGGCTGACGCCTCAGATATTGGCGGCGAGGTCCACGAGTTCGTCGAACAGAATGCCACTCTGCGCCAGCATCCGCTCGATCTCGTCGGTCGCGTCCGCAACCGCGCGGGAGGAGGTATCGATCGTCAACTCGCATTCGGTGGGCGGCTGGTAATCCTTGCCGATCCCGGTGAAGGCCGGCAACGCGCCCGCGCGCGCCTTGGCGTAATGGCCCTTGGGATCGCGGCTCTCGCAGACTTCCGCCGGGGTCGCGACATAGATTTCGCGGAACGACGTATCGGCAATGCGGCGCGCCGCGGCGCGATCCTCGACCGACGGCGAGACCGCGGCGACGATGGCGATATGCCCGTTGCGTGCGAGATGGGTCGCGACTTCGGCGAGGCGCCGGATGTTTTCGGTACGGTCCTGCGCGGAAAAGCCGAGGTCGCCATTGAGGCCGGCGCGCAAGGTATCGCCGTCGAGCAGAATCGGCGAGCCGCCCCGGCCGAACAGCCGCCGTTCCAGCGCGCGGGCCAGCGTCGATTTACCGGAGCCCGGCAAACCGGTCAGCCAGATCACCGCG
Source organism: Bradyrhizobium sp. AZCC 2289 (assembly GCF_036924615.1). Classification (NCBI taxonomy): domain Bacteria; kingdom Pseudomonadati; phylum Pseudomonadota; class Alphaproteobacteria; order Hyphomicrobiales; family Nitrobacteraceae; genus Bradyrhizobium; species Bradyrhizobium sp. AZCC 2289. Next base: position 5,980,859 of record NZ_JAZHRY010000001.1, read on the forward strand.
CCGTTGTGGCGATAGCGCGCCGAGCGTTCGTCGGAACGCAATGCGGATTCCACCGGCACGATGTCGATCGGGACCGCACGCTGACCGGCGTCGACCGACAGCACAAGGCCGCCGCCGGCAATGCGGCCGTTGACTTCGATCACCAGCCGTCCGGTGCGCGGATTCTCGGAATAGGGATCGGCTGCGATCGGCTGCGCCAGCGAAATGTCGATTTCGCCGACGTGATTGCGCGCGATCGACTTGGTCTCCTCGTTGGAGAGTTCGCCGGGATCGACCGCCTTCTCGATCGCGACCACGGTGGCGCGGGCTTCCCGGGTGCCGAGCCGGATCAGGATCGCGTCGCCCTTCGATAGCTCCTTGTCGTGGAGCCAGAAAATCCGTGCGCGAATCCGGCGCGTGTCGCGCGGGCTTTGCCCGGGGTGGCCGATCACGTCGCCGCGCTCGAGAAACAATTCGCGGTCGAGCGTGATGCCGACCGAGCGGCCGGCGCCTTGCGGGCCATTGACCGGCGTCACCGGCCAGCTCTCGACCGTCTTGATCTTCGCGATCTTGCCCGCGGGCATGATGACGATCTCATCGCCGGCGCTCAGACTGCCCGACTCGATGCGGCCGGCGACGATGCGGCGGTCGTCGAATTTGTAGATCGCCTGCACCGGCAGCCGCAGCGCCAGTTGCTCCCGCGGGCGCGCCGGTTCGAGCGCGTCGAGCGCCTCGACCACGGTCGGCCCCTTGTACCAGCCGATCCGCGGCGTGTGTTCGGCAACGCCGTCGCCGTCGCGCGCGGAAATCGGAATCACGGCCGAAGGCGTGACGCCGAGGCCGATCAGATGCGCGGAAATTTCGTCGCTGATCTCCTTGAAGCGATCGGCGCTGAAATCGACCCGGTCCATCTTGTTGACGACCACGGCGACCTGCTTGATGCCGAGCAAATGCAGCAGATAGCCGTGACGCCTTGTCTGGTCGCGCACGCCTTCCAGCGCGTCGATGATTAGCACCGCGCCATCGGCCTGCGAAGCCCCGGTGATCATGTTGCGCAGGAATTCGGCGTGGCCGGGCGCGTCGATCAGCACCACATCGCGCGAGCGGGTGCGAAAGCGGATCTGCGTGGTGTCGATGGTGATGCCCTGGTCGCGCTCGGTCTGCAGCGCATCCAGGAGAAACGACCATTCGAACGGCATGCCGCGCCGGGCGCTGACGGCTTTCAGCATTTCCAGCTTGCCCTCGGGCAGGCTGCCGGTCTCGTGCAGCAGCCGTCCGACCAGGGTGGATTTGCCATGATCGACATGGCCGACGATGACGATGCGGACCTGCGGGCGCGTGGTGCCGTTGGGGGTTGCCGATACGGCCAGGGGGAGGATCATGTTCATTGCAACGCTCACAGCAAATGTCGGTCAGAGGTAGCCGGCGACACGCAGCCGCTCGAACGCATCTTCGGTTTCATGATCGAGCGCGCGGCCGGCGCGTTCCGGTACCTTGGTGCCGTCGAGCTCGGTCAGGATCTCATCGATGTTGGAAGCCGTCGACGCCACCGGATTGGTGATGTCCTGATCGCCGAGCGAGCGGTAGCGCTTGCCGTTTTGCGACAAATAAAGCGGGATGATCGGAATGTTCTCGCGCTTGGTGTAGGCCCAGATGTCGGCCTCGGTCCAATGCAGGATCGGGTGAATGCGCAAATGCGCTCCTGTAGGCGGCGACGCGTTGAAATGGTCCCAGAATTCCGGCGGCTGATCGCGCACGTCCCATCCGCCTTCCAGGCCGCGGGGCGAGAACACGCGCTCTTTGGCGCGGGTGGCTTCTTCGTCGCGGCGAATGCCGGCGATCAATCCGTCAAAGCCATATTTGGTCAGCGCGAGCTTCAGACCTTCGGTCTTGCGCGCGGCGGATCGCGCGGCCGGCGGCAAGGTCGGATCGACGCTGTCGATCGAGGGGCAGGGCTCGACCTTGAGATCGAGCTCCCATTCCTTGCCGAAGCGATCGCGGAACGCGTACATCTCCGGAAATTTCTTGCCGGTATCGACGTGCAACGCCGGGAACGGCACGCGGCCGAAGAAGGCCTTGCGTGCCAGCCAGATCATCACGTTGGAATCCTTGCCCAGCGACCACAGCAGCGCCAGCTTCTTCAGCCGCGCGAACGCTTCGCGCAGGATGTAGATGCTTTGCGCCTCGAGTTCGTCGAGGTGGTCCATCGAGGGCGGCAGCAGACGTCCTTCGTGCAAAATTTGCGCGGCGCTCGGTCCCTTGGTCAGGTCCACGCTACGCAAGCGGTCTTTGGCGAAATCGTTGTTGAGAAGATGCATCTCTGGGCCTTGGCCTTTGGGGACGGAAATTCTATAGTTGCACTGCAATAGAGAAGAAATAATTTTCTCTTTGCGGCCGTTGAACGAGACATATATAGAAAATAATTCCAGTCAACCCCGGAAGTTGGGGAAGCGAGTGTCGCATGCGATTCCTGCCCGTGTTTCTCGATCTGCAAAGCGGCAAGGTGCTGCTCGTCGGAGCCGGCGACCTCGCGCGCGCAAAGTTGCGGTTGCTGACGGCCGCCGGCGCCGGGGTTCGCTGGTTTGCGACCGACGGTCATCATGATGTAAGCGGCCTCGATGACGCCGATGTGGCACGGATCGAACTGGCTCACGCCGATCCCCTGGCTACCGACCTCTCAGGCGTGATCGCGATCCTCTGTGCGGGCGCCGGCGACATCGGCGTCGCGATGTCGGTGCGCGCGAAAGCCGTCGGGCTTCCCGTCAACGTGATGGACGATCTCGTCCATTCCACTTTCATCTTTCCCGCCATCGTCGATCGCGGCGACGTCATCGTGGCCGTCGGTACCGGTGGCGCGTCGCCCGTGGTCGCACGCCGCGTGCGCGAACGCATCGAGGCGATGCTGCCGGCGAGAATCGGCGATCTCGCCAGCTTGATCGGCGACTTCCGCAAATCGATCAGCGCGCGCATTCCCGAATTTGCGCTGCGCCGCCGGTTTTGGGAGCGCGTGATCGATGGTCCGATCGGCGCGCTGGTGCTGGACGGACGCAAGGCCGAGGCTGCAACGGCGCTGCAGGAGATTGCCGATCCTTCCGCTTTTGCCGGCGCGCAGGCGCAAGGCAAGGTCGAGGGCAGGGTCACGCTGGTCGGAGCCGGGCCGGGCGACCCGGATCTTCTCACCATCAAGGCGTTGCGTGCGCTGCAGGACGCCGACATTGTCTTTTACGACGAGCTGGTCTCATCCGAAATTCTCGATCGCGCCCGCCGCGATGCTGCGCGCGTTGCGGTCGGCCGCCGCGTCGGCAAGCCCGGCATCGGCCTGGACGCGGTCAACAAATTGCTGATCGACGCTGCCCGGTCAGGGCAGCGCGCGGTGCGGCTCAAGGGCGGTGACCCCTTCATCTTCGGCCGCGGCGGCGAAGAAATCGAAGCGCTGCGCAAGGCCGGCGTCGCCTATTCGGTGGTGCCGGGCATTACCGCCGGCCTCGGCGCCGCCGCGCAATTCGAAGCGCCGCTGACCTATCGGCACGAAGCGCTGCGTATCACCTTCCTCACCGCGCACAAGGCAAGGGATGCCGAAACCGTCGACTGGTCGGCGCTGACGGACACCAGGATGACGGTCGTCGTCTACATGGGCATGACCGCGGCGCCATCGGTCCGCGCAGGCCTGTTGGCCGCAGGACGATCGCCGCAGACGCCGGTCGGCGTATTCGCCCGCGTGACGCGGCCGGACGCACAGGCCGCTGTCGGCACGCTGGCGCAACTGCCTGATCTGGTCAAAAAGATCGACGGCGGCCCTGCCATTCTCATTATCGGCGATGTGGTCGCGCATTCCGCGCCATGGCGCCGGTCCAACCCAAGTCAAATGATCTCCAAACTGGTGGAAGCCGCCGAATGACCTCTCCGCTCGAACAAAAGAAAATCAGAATAACCAAGCCGTCGATGGTGACCGCCAATCGTACCTGGGATGGCGTCGTGATCTATCGCACCGCTGCCAAGGGCTGGTCGACCGACTTGTCGGATGCCGCGATCGTCCGCACCGCCGACGAAGCGCGTGAGCTGCTCGCCGAATCCGTCGCCGATGACGTCGGCGCGATCGGCGCCTATATCGCGCCGGTCGAGGTCAAGGACACCGGCAAGATCGAGCCCGGCAATCTCCGCGAACAAATCCGGTCGGAAGGCCTCACCATCGATCTTCCGGTTCCGGCGTAAGGCGACCCATCATGTACGCATATGACGAACTCGACCGCACCCTCATCAATGAGCGGGTCTCCGAATTCCGCGATCAGGTGAAGCGGCGCCTCTCGGGCGAACTGACCGAAGACGAATTCAAGATGCTGCGGCTGCAGAACGGCGTCTATCTGCAACTGCACGCCTATATGTTCCGTGTCGCGATTCCCTACGGCACGCTGTCATCGAAGCAGTTGCGGCGGCTTGCGCATGTTGCGCGCCGCTACGACCGCGGCTACGGCCACTTCACCACCCGGCAGAACATCCAGTACAACTGGATCAAGCTCGCCGAATTGCCGGACGCGCTGTCCGATCTGGCCGAAGTCGGCATCCACGCGATGCAGACCTCGGGCAACAACACCCGCAATGTCACCTCGGACCAGTGGGCCGGCGTGGCGCCGGGCGAGATCGAGGATCCCCGCATCTGGTCGGAGCTTTTGCGGCAATACACCACGCTGCATCCGGAATTCTCGTTCCTGCCGCGCAAGTTCAAATTCGCGATCACCGCCTCCGAGCACGATCGCGCGGCGATCAAGATCCACGATATCGGCCTGCGTCTGATCAAGAATGCCGACGGGGAGACCGGCTTTGAAGTGCTGGTCGGCGGCGGGCTCGGCCGTACGCCCTTTATCGGCAAGACCATCAAGCCGTTCGTTCACGGCCGCGATCTCCTGAGCTATGTCGAGGCGATCCTGCGGGTCTACAACCAGTACGGTCGCCGCGACAATATCTACAAGGCGCGCATCAAGATCCTGGTGCACGAGCTCGGCATCGAGAAGTTCGCCAAGGAGGTCGAGGAAGAGTGGCAGCAGCTGCGCGACAGCGCGCTGACGCTGGATCACGCCGACATCGAGGAAATCCGCTCGCGCTTTTCCTACCCCGCCTATGAGAAACTGCCGCACATGCCGGACGAGCTGAAGCAGGCGGCGCACGACCCGCTGTTCGAACGCTGGCGCAAGAATTCGGTGTTTCCGCACAAGGTGCAGGGCTATTCGATCGTGACGCTGTCGCTGAAGCCGGTGGGCGGCCCGCCCGGCGATGCCACCGCCGACCAGATGGACGCGATCGCCGATCTCGCCGACAGATACTCGTTTGGCGAAATCCGCGTCGGCCACGAGCAGAACCTGGCGCTGCCCCATGTCGCCAAGCGCGATCTGCCGGTGCTCTGGAAAGCGCTCGACAAGATCGGCGTCGCGACGCCGAACGTCAATCTGGTCACCGATATCATCGCCTGTCCGGGCCTGGACTATTGCTCGCTGGCCAATGCGCGCTCGATCCCGATCGCGCAGGAACTGACCCGCCGTTTTTCCAATCACGACACCGCCAATCTGATCGGCCGGCTGCACATCAACATCTCCGGCTGCATCAATGCCTGCGGCCATCACCATGTCGGCCACATCGGCATTCTCGGCGTCGAGAAGAACGGCGAGGAATTTTACCAGATCACGATCGGCGGCCGTGCCGACGAAAACGCGGAGATGGGCACCTTGATCGGGCCTGCGGTGCCCTATGCCGAGGTCGCCGACGTGATCGAAGACATTGTCGAAGCCTATCTGGCGCTGCGCGACCGTGCGGAAGAACTCTTCGTCGACACGGTGAAGCGGCTCGGCGTCGAACCTTTCAGGGAGCGCGTCTATGCCACTCGTTAAGCAGGGAAGAATAACCACCGACGCTTTCGTCCACGTGCCCGACGGGGCCGAGCTGCCGGGCGATGGCGCGATCCTGATTTCGGCGGCGCGGTTTCTCGAGGATCCCGAAGCGTTGTCGCGGCGCACCGGCAAGACCGGCGTGATCTGGCCGAACAACCGCGACCTCGACGATCTCGTGCCCCATCTCGACCGGCTGGCGGTGGTCGCGCTGGTATTTCCGAGTTTTCGCGACGGCCGCGCCTACAGCCAGGCGCGGTTGCTGCGCGAGCGCCACGGCTATGACGGCGAGCTCCGTGCCACCGGCCAGGTGCTGCGTGACCAGTTCGTCTTCATGCAGCGCGCCGGCTTCGACGCGTTTGAGGTGAAGAAGGAAAGCGACGCGGAAGCGTTCGCCGCCACCGTGAAGCGCTATTCGGTATTCTACCAGCCGACCGGCGACGGCCGCGTCACCGCGCTCAATCGGCGGATGCAGTTGCGTCATTCGGAGAGTGCCGGCCAGTGAGTGTTTTCGCAGCTGAAGCTTTATCGGAACGGACCGTCCAGTTGCCGCCGGCCGGCACGCTCGATCGGGCGTTGCGCGCGGCCTCGCCTGCGGAAGTCATCGAGACGGCACTGAAGACGGTCGGGCGCGAGCATCTCGCGCTGGTCTCGTCGTTCGGCACGGAATCGGCGGCGCTGCTCAAAGTGATGGCGGACGTCGATCCAGCCATCCCCGTGGTCTTCCTCGATACCGGCTGGCTGTTCGAGGAGACGCTGGCCTATCGCGACACGCTGATCGCGAAGCTCGGCTTGCGCGACGTCCGTTCGATCAAGCCTCTGGAAGAGACGCTGTCGCGTGAGGATCCCGACCGCGAATTGTGGTTCTCCGATCCCGATGCCTGCTGCCGGATCCGCAAGGTGGAGCCGCTGGCACGTGCGTTAAAACCGTTCTCGGCGTGGATCAACGGGCGCAAGCGCTTTCAGGGCGGTGCCCGCGCCGAGATTCCCGTTGTCGAGGACGACGGCGCGCGGCTGAAGTTCAATCCGTTCGCGAACGTCTCGCGGGAGGAAATCGAGGCGATCTACCGGCTCGCAAAATTGCCGCAGCATCCACTTGTCGCATCGGGTTATCTCTCGGTTGGGTGTATGCCTTGCAGCAGCCGGACCGCGCCCGGCGAAGATGAGCGCGCTGGCCGTTGGCGCGGCCGAGCCAAGACGGAATGCGGCATCCATACGACCAAGACTTCGTAGCACAACGACGCTGCAACGCCGCAAACAACGAAATGCGGTTTCGTTGACTTAGGGTGCCTTCGTTGCGAGTTATGTCCTTCGCGCTTTCGATGACGTCTGTCGTCAGGCCGAATGGAGACCAAGGATGTTCCGTCGTATTCTCCCCATCGTCGCGGGCCTGGTCTGGGCCGGCTCGGCGCTCGCCGCCGACGTGACGCTGCTCAACGTGTCCTACGATCCGACGCGCGAGCTCTATGTCGATTTCAACAAGGCGTTCGCCGCCGCCTACAGTAAGGAAACCGGCAGGAGCGTCGAGATCAAGCAGTCGCATGGCGGTTCCGGTTCGCAGGCGCGCGCCGTGATCGACGGGTTGCCAGCGGATACCGTCACGCTGGCGCTGGCCTATGACATCGACGCCATTGCGGCAAAAGGTCTCATCGCCGCCGACTGGCAGAAACGGTTGCCGCTCAACGCCTCGCCCTACACCTCGACGATCGTGTTCCTGGTGCGCAAGGGCAATCCCAAAGCCATCAAGGATTGGGACGATTTGATCAAACCCGGTGTCGAGGTGATCACGCCGAACCCGAAAACCTCCGGCGGCGCGCGCTGGAACTATCTCGCCGCCTGGGGCTATGCGCTGAAGAAATTCGGTTCCGCCGACAAGGCGAGGCAATTCGTCGGCGATCTCTACAAGAACGTGCCGGTGCTCGATACCGGCGCGCGCGGCTCGACGGTGACATTCGTCGAGCGCGGCGTCGGCGACGTGCTGCTGGCGTGGGAGAATGAAGCGTTTCTGGCGCAGCGCGAATTCGGCAAGGACAAATTCGAGATCGTGTCGCCGCCGCTTTCGATCCTGGCCGAACCGCCGCTGGCGGTGGTCGACAAGGTTGCCGATACGAAGGGCACCCGCGCCGTCGCCGAGGCTTACCTGAGGTATTGGTACACCAAGGAAGGTCAGGAAATTGCCGCGCGCAATTCCTATCGGCCGCGCGATCCGGAGATTGGCAAGGAATACGAAAAATCGTTTGCCAAGGTCGAACTTTTCACCATCGACGACGTTTTCGGTGGTTGGGCCAAGGCGCAGAAGGATCACTTCGGCGAAGGCGGCATTTTCGATCAGATCTACAAGAACTGATCCGTCGATCGAGCCGACGCGCGAGCAGGGGAAATGGTGAGCACAGCGGTTGCTCGGCGCAGCACTCTGCCGGGGTTCGGTCTCACCATGGGGCTGACCCTGACATGGCTCTCCATCATCATCTTGATTCCGCTGGCCGGTCTGTTCCTCAAGACGTTCGAGCTCAGCTTTGACCAGTTCTGGGGCATCGTCACCAGCCGCCGCACGCTCAATGCGCTGAAGATTTCGTTCGGTCTCTCCTTTGCCGCGGCGCTGGTCAACCTGGTGATGGGCACGATCATCGTCTGGGCGCTGGTGCGCTATCGGTTTCCCGGCCGGCGGCTGTTCGACGCCATCGTCGATATCCCCTTTGCACTGCCGACCGCGGTGGCTGGTGTCGCGCTGACCTCGCTGTTCGCGCAAAAGGGCTGGCTGGGCGCGCCGCTGGCCGAACTCGGCATCAAGGTGGCGTTCACGCCGATCGGGATTTTCATCGCGATGATCTTCATCGGCATCCCCTTCGTGGTGCGAACCGTCCAGCCGGTACTGCTCGACCTCGACGTTGAAATCGAGGAAGCCGCCGCAAGCCTTGGGGCCAATCGCTGGCACACCGTGTTCCGGGTGATCCTGCCGAGCCTGATCCCGGCGCTCTTGACCGGATTTGCGCTGGCGTTCGCGCGCGCCGTCGGCGAATACGGCTCGGTCATCTTCATCGCCGGCAATCTGCCCAACGTCTCGGAAATCGCGCCGCTTTTGATCGTGATCCGGCTGTCCGAATTCCGCTATGCCGACGCCACCTCGATCGCCGTCGTCATGCTGGTCGCGTCATTCCTGATTATCTTCGCGGTCAATCGCCTGCAGCGCTGGGCGCAAACCCGAATCCCCGCGCATTGAGGGCCGATCGATGACGATGCAATCCGGCTTGGCGACTTCACCCACACAGTTGCGGGTCTACGCCCCGACAGCCGACCTTGATGTCGCTTCTCCGCCCTCGCGCGAGCAGGAGCGCGCGCGCGCGATCGTCTCACCGCGCGACTCGCGAACCGAGCCGGGTCCGGTCCGCTTCGTCATCATTGCGCTCGCGCTGACTTTCCTGACCGTGTTCGTCGTGCTGCCGCTGGTGGTCGTATTCGCGCAGGCCTTCTCCAAGGGCATCTCCTCGTATCTGGCGGCGCTGACGGAACCGGAAGCGCTCTCGGCGATCAGGCTGACGCTGCTGGTGGCGGCGATTTCGGTCGGCCTCAATCTGGTGTTCGGCGTGATCGCGGCATGGGCGATCGCCAAATTCGACTTTCGCGGCAAGACCTTTCTGATCACGCTGATCGACCTGCCGTTCTCGGTCAGTCCGGTCATATCGGGACTGGTCTTCGTGCTGCTGTTCGGCGCGCAGGGGTATTTCGGCCCTTGGTTGCAGGCGCACAATATCCACGTGCTGTTCGCGGTGCCCGGCATTGCGCTGGCGACCGTCTTCGTGACGTTCCCGTTCGTCGCCCGCGCGCTGATCCCCTTGATGCAGGAGCAGGGCACGCAGGAGGAGGAAGCGGCGATTTCGCTCGGCGCGTCGGGATTGCAGACGTTCTTCCGCGTCACGCTGCCCAATATCAAATGGGGTCTGCTCTATGGCGTATTGCTGTGCAATGCGCGCGCGATGGGCGAGTTCGGCGCGGTGTCGGTGGTGTCCGGCCATATCCGCGGCGAGACCAACACCATGCCGCTATTGGTCGAGATCCTCTACAATGAATATCAATTCGTGGCGTCGTTCGCGATCGCATCATTGCTGGCGATGCTGGCGTTGATCACGCTGGTGGTGAAAACCGTTCTCGAGCGGCGTCTGGACGAAGGGCAAATACCAAGGGACGATTCAAGTGACGATTGAAGTCAAAAACATCGTAAAGAAATTCGGCGCCTTCGCCGCCCTCGACAATGTCGACCTGAAGGTCGGCGACGGCGAATTGCTGGCGCTGCTCGGTCCCTCCGGCTCGGGCAAGACCACGCTGCTGCGGATCATCGCCGGGCTGGACTGGCCTGATGCCGGCGAAGTGTCGATCGGCGGTGAAGACGCGCTGGCGCGTGGCGCGAGCGAGCGTCAGGTCGGATTCGTGTTCCAGCATTACGCGCTGTTCCGCCACATGACGGTGTTCGAGAACGTCGCCTTTGGCTTGCGGGTCCAGCCGCGCGCCAACCGCAAGGACGAAGCCACGATCCGCGCCCGCGTCAAGGAGCTGCTCGATCTCGTGCAACTCGACTGGCTGGCCAATCGCTATCCCAGTCAATTGTCCGGCGGCCAGCGCCAGCGCATCGCATTGGCGCGCGCGCTCGCGATCGAGCCGCGCATCCTGCTGCTCGACGAGCCGTTCGGTGCGCTCGATGCCAAGGTGCGCAAAGAGCTGCGGCAGTGGCTGCGCTCGCTGCATTCCGAAATCCACGTGACATCGATCTTCGTGACCCATGACCAGGAAGAGGCGCTCGAGGTCGCCAACCGCGTCGTGGTAATGGACAAGGGCCGCATCGAGCAGATCGGCACGCCCGGCGACGTCTATGACAATCCGGCCACCGCGTTCGTGCATGGCTTCATCGGCGAATCCATCGTGCTGCCGGTCGATGTCAGCGGCGGTTCGGTGCGGCTCGGCGGCAGGCCCTTGAACATCGCCGCCAATGGGGCGGCATCCGGCGCCTCGAACCTGTTCGTCCGCCGCCATGACATGCAGATCGGCCCGGCCGGATCCGGCGCGCTGGAGGGGGCCGTGCGCCATGTCCGCTCGTTCGGCCCGATCCAGCGGGCGGAAGTCGCGCTCTCGGGCGGCGAAGGCAAAACCGTGATCGAGATCGACGCCCCCCGGGACCGGGAACTGCAGGCCGGGGAAATCGTCGGCCTGCAGCCCCGGCGCTACCGGATTTTTGCGGCGCAGGGCTGATCCACCTGTCATTCCGGGATGGTGCGTTAGCACGAGACCTCAGGTGCGCAATTGCGCACCGGGGAATCTCGAGATTCCGGGTTCGCTTCGCGCCCCGGAATGACGTCAAAAGCGGCTATCTTCACCATTCAGCCACGGTTGATATGCAACAACTGCCCCTCAATTTTGGGGAAATTTCGAATCATGCGCGCCGGGGCCGCGATTTTAGGACTTTTGTTGCTGGGTGGGTGCGCGGCAGACACCAAGATTCCGGACCAGCCCGCCATGTATCTCGACATGGCCCAGGCCGGCGCGGTGCTCGATCCGCAGGCGGCGGCCATCATGATCTCCCAATACCGCCAGAACAACGGCCTTGGCACCGTGGCGGTCGACCTGGACCTGATGAAGCTCGCCGAACAGCAGTCCCAGGCGATGGCGAGCCGCAACAAGATGGATCATGACGTGAAGGCCCCGCTGGACAAGCGGCTGGCGGCCTCCGGCTACCCCGCGACGCTGGCGGTCGAAAATGTGTCCGCCGGATATCACACCCTGGCGGAGGCGTTTTCCGGCTGGCGCGATTCACCGCCGCACAAGGCCAATATGCTCAAAAATGGTGTCACAAAATTGGGCATTGCGGCGAGTTATGCTCCAAACACCAAGTACAAGGTGTTCTGGACCCTCATTCTTGCATCAACTTGAAGCGTGATCCGGACCCGCAGGCCTTAGCGCAAAGCAGGCACCGTTTTTTGCGAAAAGATCATGCTCAAACAAAATGATAGAGCGGGATGACGTTTCGAAGAAAAATCATCCCACGCTATCGCGATAAACTCCGCGTGATGTTCCGTTCCATCTCGCGGATTGACGCCGTCGCGAACTGCCGCCACGGTGCGGTGGCTATTGTCCTCTAATTTGACGGTCACAATGGATAGTTCCGATTCCGCGCCAGCAACGACGCCTGCGAAAGCGCAACGGGTGCTGGTCCTGCAGGGCGGTGGTGCGCTCGGTTCCTATCAGGCCGGCGCCTTTCAGGCGCTGTGCCGTCAGGGGTTCGAACCGGAATGGATTGCCGGCATTTCGATCGGCGCCATCAACTCTGCGATCATCGCCGGTAACTCGCCGGAAAAGCGCGTCGACCGGCTGAAGGAATTCTGGGAGATGGTGTCATCCCCGGTGCCCTGGAATCCCGTCACGTCAGGCGACCGCGCGCGCTCGCTATTCAACGAGACCAGCGCCGCCCTGATCGCCACCTTCGGCGTGCCCGGCTTTTTCACGCCGCGTTTGCCGCCCGCGCCGCTGTGGCCGCCGGGCAGCCCGCAATCGCAGAGCTATTACGACACCTCGCCGCTGAAGAAGACGCTGGAGCGGTTGGTCGATTTCGACCGCATCAACGATTTGAAGATGCGGCTCAGCGTCGGCGCGGTCGGCGTGGCCTCGGGCAATTTCAGGTATTTCGACAATTACGAGTTCAAGAAGCTCGGCAAGAAGATCGGCCCCGAGCACATCATGGCGTCCGGCGCGCTGCCGCCGGGCTTTCCGTCCGTCGAGATCGAGGGCGAGCATTACTGGGATGGCGGCATCGCCTCCAACACGCCGCTGGACTTCGTGCTCGATGAGGAAGTCAAGCGCGACCTGTTGATCTTCCAGGTCGACCTGTTCTCGGCCCGCGGACAGCTGCCGGTGTCGCTGCTCGAGGCTGCGGAGCGCGAAAAGGACATTCGCTTTTCCAGCCGTACCCGCATGAACACCGACAAGAACAAGCAGATTCACAACGCCCGCATGGCACTGCGCGAGTTGCTTGGAAAGTTGCCGGATGATCTCAGGAACGATCCTTCGGTCAAAATTCTATGCCAGGCCGCCGAGGAAAACACCGTCACGGTGGTGCATCTGATCTACAAGAGCAAGAACTACGAATCCTCCTCCAAGGATTACGATTTTTCGCATGTCGGCATGGTCGAGCACTGGAACGCGGGTGTCCGCGACGTTCATCTGTCGATGCGTCACAAGGATTGGCTGGAACGGCCGCAGTCCGGCGAGACCATGGTGACTTACGATCTCACGGGGGACGGTACCGAGACCCCCGAAGCCAAAAAGGAGTGAAGCAGATATGGGTACGTTGACAGGCAAGACCGCCGTGGTGACCGGATCGACCAGCGGCATCGGATTGGCTTACGCGCGCGCCTTCGCCGGCGCCGGCGCCAACATCGTTCTCAACGGCATGGGCGTGCCCGCCGATATCGAGAAGGAACGCTCCGGCATCGAGACCGATTTCAAGGTCAAGGCGGTGCACTCGCCCGCTGACATGACCAAGCCCGCCGAGATCGCCGAAATGGTCGCGCTCGGCGAAAAGACCTTCGGCTCGGTCGATATCCTCGTCAACAATGCCGGCATTCAGTTCGTCTCCCCGATCGAGGAGTTCCCGCCCGAAAAATGGGAAATGATCATCGCGATCAATCTGTCGTCGGCGTTTTACGGCATCCGTGCCGCCGTGCCGGGCATGAAGAAGCGCGGCTGGGGCCGCATCATCAATACCGCCTCCGCGCATTCGCTGGTGGCTTCGCCGTTCAAGTCGGCCTATGTGTCGGCCAAGCACGGCATCGCCGGCCTGACCAAGACGGCGGCGCTGGAGCTTGCGACCTTCAAGATCACCTGCAACTGCATCAGCCCCGGCTACGTCTGGACGCCGCTGGTCGAGCACCAGATTCCCGAGACCATGAAGGCGCGCAATCTGACCAAGGAGCAGGTCATCCACGACGTGCTGCTGGAGGCGCAGCCCACCAAGGAGTTCGTGACCTCCGAGCAGGTCGCAGCCCTGGCGCTGTTCCTGTGCGGCGACGATGCCGCCCAGATCACCGGCGCCAACCTCTCGATCGACGGCGGCTGGACCGCGGAGTAGGGGTACTCGTCATGCCCCGCGAAAGCGGAGCATCCAGTAGGCCGGGAGCTCTCCGTTAAACTTCTGACGATTGCGATTACTGGATCACCCGCTTTCGCGGGTGATGACAGTTCGGATGCTTGGCTATTTCCCGAACGCCAGCACGTGCAGCCCAAGGCGTTGCCGGACGATCCAGAATAAGAGCACGGTCTCGAACACGAGCGAGATCGAGGTCGCGGCTGCGGCGCCATGGCCGCCGAAGCGCGGCACCAGCACGACGCACAGCACCAGGTTCATGACAAAGGAGAGCGCATAGGCCAGCGCGCAGATGTGCTGATGGCCGAGCATATTGAGGAGCCGCTCCACCGGGCCGATCGCCGAGCGCACCACAAGGCCGATCGCGGCGATGAACATGATGTCGTAGCCGGCGACGAATTGCGGACCGAACAGCCACAACAACGGCTTGCCCAGCGCCAGCAGCGCGAAGGTTGCGGCGAGCGAGGGCCAAAAGGTCCAGTTGATCGCATGGGCCACATAGGCCTCGAGCCGCGGCTTGTCGCCGAGCGCGTGATATTCGGCAAACCGGTGCGCGGTCGTTGCCGCCATCGCGTAGTGGATGAAGGACACCAGCGCCAGCGTCTTGACGACCGCGAAATAGACGCCGACCTCTTCCGACGAGCGGAACTGCTGCAGCACCAGCACGTCGGTGTAGGACAACAAAAGATAGAAGCTTTCCACCAGCAGGATCGGCAGCGAGACCGCGAGCCAGCCGCGGAAATCATAGGCCTTGGCGCCCGGCTCGATATGGCCGCCGAGCTTGCGGTTCAGCACCACCATCTGCCCGAGCATGGCGATCCAGACCGCGCCGGCGCTGGCCAGCATCGCGACGGTTGCGCCGAGGTGGAAGCCGAGCGCAAAGGCGCCTGCGGTGAGGCCGATGATCAGCGACTGGCGGACGATGAATTGCGGCATCAATCCGAGCCGCATCCAGTCATGCGACCGCGCAATGCCGTCCTGGGTGTTGGCGACCACGAAGGCCGGCAGCGTCAGGCAGCCGATATAGAGCGGCAAAACGGCGTTGGCGTCGATCCAGGGCGACAGCGTTTTGACGAGGCCCGCCAGCAGCAGCGAGACGATGGAGGATACCGCAAAGGTCAACCAGCGGCTGCCGGACAGGAAGCCGCGCAGCAGCGCGTGCTCGCCGCGGGCGCGGTATTCCGGAATGAGCTTTTGCGCGGACGCCGAGATGCCGAAATCCATCATGCTGCCGAGCAGCAGCACCCAGGTCCAGACATAGACATAGACGCCGTAATCCGAGCCGCCCATCCAGCGCGCCAGCAGGATCTGCGACAGATAGGCCAGCGCCGCGCTGAAGACGCGGATGATGAAGATCGTGCCGGCCAGCCGCTTGGTCACGGAGGCTTCGCTCGAGCCGCCAAGAAAACGGCCTGCTTTCGATCGCAGGCGAGCGATCACGCCGGCAGACGAAACGGTTGTGGATTGCGTGTCCATCACGGCCAAGGCGGAAATTCCCGGAGCGCGGCGAGAGCGCGGCGATGGTCCGATCTATCAACGATTCGTTAAGATTAGGTTGGGTGTGGGCCCGTCGTCCCGGCCTAGCATTACAGTTGCTTTGTTGATTTGAAGTGGGCGCGTTGAGCGGCGGCCTGGTGAGCTCTGCGCCAGAAAGACCATGCGATGATGTGTGCGGGTTGAATCCGTTTTCGAGCGAGTCTGATGGCAATGCGGCGGATTTCCTGGATTGACCAACGGATCAGTGGCGGCGTGGATATGTTTTGGCTTTTGCCGGGGGGCGCCGTTTCGTTTTTTTGGGCGGTGGCGGGTTAGCGCGATGTCGGATCGCGGCCATCATGGCGAAGGCGAGCATCACCAGGGACACGTGACGGTGCCAGCCATGCCAGGATCTGCTCTCGTTGTGATCGAGCCCGAACTCGTTTTTCGCGGTTTCAAAGCTGTCCTCGATCGCCCATCGATGGCCTTCGACCGCCACCAGCGTTTCGATGGATGTTCCCGCTGGACACCAGGTGGTGAAGAAGGCGAGGTCATCATCGGCGATGCGACGACGGATCAGCAGACCTCGTGTCCAAAGACCATGATTTGCGCTGTAAAATTCTTCGACCTCGAGATCGGCCAATTCGAGATAGCACCAATCGTGCAGCCGCGGTCCTTTGGTTCCGGCCCCTGCCGACAGGCGTTTCCAATCGGACGCGCGCCGCGTCCGAGCGATGTCCGCGGCCTTGCCGGCGACCGATCGCCGCTTGCCCCAGGATTGAAATACATGAGCGCTGCTGACCCCGAGCACGTAGCCTTTGCCTGCCCGGCGTAATTGCTGTTCGATATCGCCGACACCGTAGACAGTATCACCGGCAACCCACTTGAATGGTACAGACGCGGCTATGGCGCGTGCGATCATGCTCGTTGCAAGCTTTGGCTTGGTCGCAAAGCCGGCACCGGGAGGCACATATGCGGCTTCCAGACGATCTGGATCGTCGGTCCATTCCTTCGGAAGATACAGCGCGCGATCGATGAACGCATGACCGTGGCGCGACACGTAGGCGGCGAAGACGCCGATCTGGCAGTTCGTGATCTTGCCGGCGGAACCAGTGTATTGCCGCGCCACTCCGCACGATGCCTTGCCCTGCTTGAGAAAGCCGGTCTCGTCGATCACGAGCACCGCATCGTCATCCGCCAGGTGCTCAATGACATAGTCCCGGACGATGTCGCGCAGGGCATCAGCGTCCCAATCCCTGCGACCCAGGATCGCCTGTTGCCGCCAAGGACCGGGATCGCCAGCTGCCTCCGCGCGCATCCAACCGGTCTTGCGTTGCTCATCTCCGAGCAGGCTTTCCAGAAACAAGCCTGCATTCCTCGCAACACGATCTTGATTGAACAACGGACGTATCCGTTGCTTGATCTCACGAAGCGACGCCGCCCACAGCGCAAGCGTCTCTTCAATCGACGCTGGCCGCGTCCACGATCTTCGAATCATGGTTGCCCATGGATTCAGAAAACTGCATAAAAGGCAACTGTAGTGCTAGTGCGCAATTGCGCACGGGGGCCGGGACCCATACTGCCGCGGCCCCTCGTCTTGGAAAAGCTGTTCGACGACCTTCGTGCAACCACTCAGACCTGTGGTTATGGGTCCCGACTCGCGCGGAGCCTGTCATCGGGCGCGCATTCGCGCGACCCGGTGGCCTGGCCGGGACGACGGTGAAGGGTCAGTTCAGATTGATGTTGAATTCATACGCCTTGGCGCCGCCGATCAGCGTCAGTTTGAGCGCGGCGCCTTCCGCGGTTGCACCCGGCGGCAGACCGTCGAGCTCGAAGACAAAACGCTTCACTCCGGGCGGGCTGTCCTCGACCAGCTTTGGAACCGGCAACGCCCAGTCCGGTGTCGGCCCCTCGACGAACAGGCTGACTTCCTTGGCTTCGGGCGCGGTGACGTCGACCAGCACGTTCGCCTTGCCGTCGCGCTTGACGTCACGGATGGTGAGCGGATTGGGATCGCCGATATTGGCGGGCTTGGGGACGGTGTCCAGCGCGGCGGACAGTTCGGCGTCCGAGGTGCTTGCGACGCTGGCGAAAGCAAGTTCGGCGCTGGCCTCGACGGGAATGCAGAGCTTTTCGCAGACCGCGTAATTGATGTCGGCGCGCAGCGTCACCGGCTTGTCGGCATTCTTGGCGACGATCCTGAGCGGCAGCACGATCTGATGCGTGTAGCCCAGCGACGTGCCGCCCGCGCCGTCATCGAACTTGGTCGGCGCCGGCCACAGCACCGTCACGGCTTCCACATTTTCCGATTTGGAGAAATCGAACCGCGGCGGAACCCCGGAATCGCCGGGCGTCCGCCAATAGGTGTGCCATCCCGGCTGCAGCTTGACCGCGATACCGCCGAGCAATACCGCGCCGCTGCGCGATCCCGCCAGCAACCGGATGGCGGAATGGGTGTCCTGTTGCCACGGCGAGGCATCCTCGGCACGAACCTCGATTGCGGCACATGCGACGGACAATGTGGCGGCAAAGCCGAGCGCGGCGCGGATGGGAACTATGACGGTCATGACAGGTCTTTACAGCCAAGTTTCGCCGCAAACCATTGAATTGCTTGTGATGCGCCGCCTTTGCGGCACGAAGTTTATTTGACAGAACCGCCGTCCAATATCAGGATGTGAATCGGCATGAGAGGGGTTTGCGGATGAGCCCTGTAGGCAAGATACCGAAGCCCGTTGGCGGCGAGGCTGCTGGGGTCAAGGCGGCCGGCGTTGGCCATAACTCGTCCGATGACGGTTATCTCGACGGCCAGTTGCTGATCGCCATGCCGGTCATGGGCGATCCGCGTTTCGAGCGTTCGGTCATCTACATGTGCGCGCATTCCTCCGAAGGCGCCATGGGCATCATCGTCAATCGCCCGGCGGGCAGCATCGATTTCCCGGGATTGCTGGTACAACTCGACATCATCAAGACCGCCGACCAGATCACGCTGCCGGAAAACGCCGAGACCATGAAGGTGCTGAAGGGCGGCCCGGTCGATACCGGCCGCGGCTTCGTGCTGCATTCCAGCGATTTCCACATCAAGGATGCCACCCTCAACATCGACGAGGGCATCTGTCTGACGGCGACCGTCGACATCCTCAAGGCAATCGCGAAGGGTGCGGGACCCAAGCATGCGATCCTGGCGCTGGGTTATGCCGGCTGGGCGCCGGGGCAACTGGAAAACGAAATCCAGCACAATGGCTGGCTGCATTGCGATGCCGATCCGGATCTGATCTTCGGCGACGATGTCGAGGAGAAATACCAGCGCGCACTGCGCAAGATCGGGATCGATCTCGGCATGCTGTCGAACGAAGCCGGGCACGCGTAGTTTGTGTCGCCCCGGCGAACGCCGGGGCCCATAACCACGAAAGCCTATTGTGGGCTGCGATGGTTGCTCCATCACGTTGTCGACTATCTCGATCTCAGTTGAGAGGGCACAGCGTATGGGTCCCGGCTCGAGACCGGGACGACAAGTCTACTCCGCCGCCTGCTGCGCCACCGTCGGCTGCGTTCCCGCCACCGTAGCGCGGCGCATGTCGCGGGGCTGCGACTGGTCGTAGCGGCGGACGCGGTGCATGGTCTGGCGGTTGTCCCACATGATGAGGTCATGCACCGTCCATTTATGGACATGGACGAATTCCGGTTGCGTGGCGTGCTCGGTGAGATCGCGCAGCAACAGCCGGGCTTCGGGCATGCTCATGCCGAGAATCGCGCCGGCATGCGACGACAGGTACAGCGACTTGCGGCCATGCACCGGATGCGTGCGCACCAGCCGCTGCCGCACCGGCTTGAACATTTCCTTCTCTTCATCGGTGTAGTCGAGGAAGCCGAGCGATCCGCGCGAATACATCAGGGAATGTTCGCAGATCATGTCCTCGATTTCGGCCTTGGTCTCGTCGTCGAGCGCGTCATAGGCCGCGCGCATGTCGGCGAATTCGGTGTTGCCGCCCTTCGGGTTCACCACCCGCGCCGACAGCAGCGAAAATTTTGCCGGGATCGGGCGGAACGAACTGTCGGAATGCCAGAGGCAATTGCCGAGATTGAACAGATGAGCACGACTGTCACGTGGCAGCGGTTTGCCGTCCTTGTCGAGATTGGAAACGTCGTTGAGTCCGGTCGAGGCTAGGCGCGACTCATGCGGCTTGACGACATTGCCGCCGCGCGGATTCTCGCGCTCGCCGAAATTCAGCGCGAAGGCCATTTGCTGCGCGTCGGTAATGTCCTGGCCGCGAAACAGCAGCACGGCATATTTGTCCATGCCGGCTTCGATATCCCTGGCCTCCTGCGGCGTCAGCGGCTGGCGCAGATCGACGCCGGAAACCTCGCCGAAAAAGTGCTTGCCCAGCTGCCGGATCGTGACCGTCATGGCGTTTTCTCCAGGATGCGGCGGGCGGTTTTGCCGCTTCGTTTGGATGAAAAACTACTCCCGCGCATCGTGATGTCAACGCCGCGCAGGGCATGCGGCATTGCGCTAATTCCGTGTCCCGGACGCGGTGCAGCGTCTCTTGACGGTGCACCGCTGAGCCGGGACCAAAGCAGCGAGCATGGACTCCGGATCAGCAGCGCAACATTTCCGGGGAACGCCTCACGCGTTCCGCGCCATCAGCCCGCCGTCCACCGGGATCACCGCACCGGTCAGGAACGAGGCCGCCGGCAGGCACAGGCTCAGCGTCATGTGCGCCACTTCCTCGGGGTCGCCGTAGCGGCCGAGTGCGGTGCGGCGTTTGGCATAGATGGTCTTGTGCTCCTCCGAAATCCGCTCCGTGATCGCGGTCCTGATCGGCCCCGGGCAGATGCAGTTCACCGTGATGCCTTCGCGGCCGAGTTCCACCGCGAGCGAGCGCGTCAGGCCGGCGACGCCGGCTTTGGCGGCGGAGTAGGGACTGTGCAAGGCGGTAGCGCCGAGCGCTTCGGTGGAAGCGATATTGACGATCCGCGGCGATTTCGACTTTCTCAAATAGGGCAACGCGGCGCGGATGATGCGTTGATGTGCGGTCAGCATCACCGCCAGCCCTTTGGCCCATGCTTCGTCATAGCCGTCATCATCGATCGCGACGCGCACGGAGATGCCGGCATTGTTGATGACGATGTCGAGCCCGCCGAAATGCGCGGCCACGTCATTGACGACGGCGGTGATGTTATCGCGGTTGGCGACATCGAGCATCCAGGCTTTTGCCGCGCCGCCCTTTGCGTTGATCTCGCCGGCCACCGCCTGCGTGGCGTCGGCGTTGATGTCGGTGACGGCGACCTTGGCGCCTTCGGCTGCGAACACCAGCGCGGTGGCGCGGCCCATGCCGCTGGCGGCGCCGGTGACGAGAACGGTCAGGCCCGTAACCGAGCGGCTGAGTTGTTTGAAATCAGACATGGAATGCTCATGGAAAATGATGCGTTGCGTTGCAGGATTGACAAGGCTGGCACCGATCCGCAGACAGGTCAAACCAGGCAAGAACAGGATGCAATGGTGGCCAATATTTCCGGTCTGCAGATTCGTCGTCTGGAAACTTCGGACGCCGCCCTCTATCGGGACATCCGGCTGGAAGCTCTCAAGCAAAATCCCGAGGCCTTCGGCAGCACGTTTGAGCGAGAAAACGCGCAGCCGCTATCGTGGTTCGAAGCTGCCGTTGGCCGCTCGGATATTTTTGCCGCTTTCCTTGACGGGACGCTCGCTGGAATAGCGGGATATGTCGCGCAGGAAAGTACGAAGCAAGCGCATAAAGCGCTGCTTTGGGGCATGTATGTTCGTTCCGCTGCGCGAAACGCGGGTGTTGGAAAAGGGCTTGTTGCGGCCATCCTAAGCCACGCACGTGGGCGCGTGGAGATGGTTCAACTCAATGTGGTGAGCGAGAACGAAGCTGCGCGCCGGCTTTATAACGCCATGGGCTTTGTCGAGTACGGCTTTGAAAAAAGATCCCTCAAGCAGGAGGGGCGATATTACGATGAGGTTCTCATGGTCAAATTTCTCGATGAAGGGCTGAGTTAGAACACAAAAAAAGGAACGGGAGTGATGAACGAACTGGATTTCAGCGGCAAGCAGGTGCTGGTGGTCGGCGGCTCCAGCGGCATCGGCAACGGCATCGCGCAGGCGTTCCGCGCCAAGGGTGCGCGCGTGCACGTTTGCGGCACCCGCGCGAAGGCCGGCGATTATTCAGCCGAAGAAGGATCGCATCTCGAAGGCCTGGAATATGCGCAGCTCGACGTCAGCAATCCGCAGGCGATCGAGAAATTCGCTCCTTCGTTTGCAAAACTCGACGTGCTGGTGCTGGCGCAGGGCGCGGTGATCTACCGCCGCGGGGAATTCGAGATGGACGGCTTTCGCAAGGTGCTGGAAGTCAACCTGATGAGCCTGATGGCGTGTGCGACGAAATTTCACGCGATGCTGGCGGCCAGCCAAGGCTCGCTCATCATCGTCAGTTCGACCGCGGCCTATCATTCGACGATGGGCAATCCCGCCTACAACGCCTCGAAGACCGGCGCGGTCGGGCTGACGCGAACGCTCGGCGAGGCGTGGGCCGGGAACGGCATCCGAGTCAACGGCATCGCGCCCGGCCTGGTCGACACCAAGATGACCAAGGCGACGACGGCCAATCCGAAGCGGCTCGAAGGCGCGCTGGAGCGGATCCCGTTGAAGCGGCTGGGCACGCCCGCCGACATGGCCGGCGCCGCATTGTTCCTGGCATCGCCGTTGTCGTCCTACATCATCGGCCAGACGCTGGTGGTCGATGGCGGACTGATTCTTTGACGCATAGCGTTTTCGAGCGAAGCCAGCCCCGCACTTGATGCGGGGTGGGGACCGGTTCGCGTGAAGAAAACGCGTCAAACCTAAAGTCCAGGAACTGGAGCGGGTCTCGCCGGTTACCTCTCTGAACAATCAGGGAGTAGACGCGATGGACAAGGATCGAATTGCCGGGTCGGCAAAGGATTTCGCCGGTAAGGTCGAAGGCGCCGTCGGCGATGTCACGGGCGATGCCAACACGCAGGCCACGGGCCGCGCGCGCGAAGCGGCGGGCACGGTGCAGAATTTGTACGGTCAGGCCAAGGACGTCGCGCGCGAGGCCACCGATGCGGCCGTGAACTATGCCAAGGACGCCTACGACAACCGCGGCGACACGCTTCGTGGCGGCCAGCAGGCCGTCGCCAGGACCGTGCAGGAGAATCCGCTTGGCGCGTTGCTGGTCGCGGGCGGAATTGGATTTGCGCTGGCGCTATTGATGACGCGACCGCCGCGCCGCCCGCCGCCGCGCTGGCGCTATTACGGTTAGACTAACCCGTCATTCCGGGGCACGCTGAAAGCGCGAACCCGGAATCCAGAAGTGATTGGGCGCGAGATTCCGGGTTCGATGCTTCGCATCGCCCACGATGTGCAATCGCACATCGGGGAATGACGACGGTCACCATCTCGTGAAATTGCCCGGCGGGACTTCGGCCGACCGTCCGACATTGCCGGGCGGACGCGGCACGCCGGGCGCACGTGGCGGCGGTGGAGCCACCTGATGCGGCGTCGTACCAAAACCGCCGAAGAAATCCCGCAGCGAGGGCGAACTGTTCAGCGAGGGCGAACTGTTCTGAGCCGGCCGGAAAACCCTTTTCTGCGCCGACTTCGGCGGCGCGGCGGGCGCTGTAGCGGACACCGTTCCATCCGGCGCGGTGGCGGCGACCGGCGTATCGCCCTTGGCCTGCTCGCGGCCGATCTCACGGCGCGGCCAGGCGAAATCATCGGCGCGGCCGGCGGGCGGCGCCAGCGGCTCGCCCTTCACCAGCGTCCGTGCGGCCAGCGCGTCGACCGCGGCGGGGCGTGAGCCGGGTCCGCCGAGCAATTGATCGGTGCCGACGGAGGATGCCACCAGCGGCAGGATCGGTCCGGCCAGCGGACGCGGCGCCGGCTGGCCGGGGACGGCATTGGCATCGGGGGTTGCAGGTTCGGTCGGAAGCGCGATCGGCCCGGAATGCGCGGCCAACAGGCGCGTCACCTCGCGCTCGACATAATGCGCGAGTTTGAGCGCGCCGTACTTGTTGAAATAGACTCCGTCTTTCGACCGCAGCAAGCGCGGCTGACCTTCGAAGTCCGGGCCTTTGAGCATGAAGCGGCCGGCTTCATCGACAAAGCCGTCCCAGACGTCAACATAGGTGATGCCGGCCTTGCGGGCGGCGTCGCGATACAGCGCATCCAGGAACAGCATGTCCGCCGTTCCCCTCTGCCCAAAGATCGCGGGCAGGCCGACCCACAGCACCGGCACGCCCTTGGATTTCAAGACGCCGATCATCTCCTCGATCTTCTTGGTGTAGAGCTCGACCCAGCGTTCCTCGCGGAACTCATAAATGCCGTTCGGCGAACGCGCGCTCTTTTCCGGCGCGATGATCGGCGGCGCATCGGCATTGTCGGCGGCATCGTCCGGCGACAATTCGGTATCGACCAGCTTGTCGTCGGGTTTTGCGGCCGCATCGGGCGAGCCGTCCGGCTTGGTGCCGGGTTTCGCATCGCCGGGCTTGGCATCCGGCTTGGCGCGGGCGTCCTTTTTATCGTCTTTCTTGTCGCCCTTTTTATCGGCCGACTTGTCCGCCGCCGGCTCGCGCAAGGCGACGCGGTCGTTGAGGCCGAGCATGACCACGATGGCATCAGGCTTTTCGGTCGCGAGGATGCCCCGGGCAGCGGCGGCCCAATCGGCCGGATCGCCCTTGGGCTGATACTTGATCAGGCCGGATACGGTCTTGTGCTTGCGGATCACGCCCATTTCGGGCTGTTCGGCGTAGGCCTCCTCCAGACCGTAGGCGAGCCAGTCCGCCATGCCGTCGCCAAGCACCAGCACGTTGCGCTCCGGTACGGTTTCGCGCTTGGCAGGCGCCGGCGCCCTGGAAAAATCCTCGCGGGGACGTTGCGGGGCCTGCTGCTGAGAGGGGGCAAAGAAGTCGCCGCCGAACCAGCCACCACCGCCGCTGCGTGGCTGCGGTGCCGGCCGCGCCGGCCCGCCGAAATTGAAATTGAAGAACTGCGCCGAAGCCGGTCCAACGATGCCGATCAACAACGCGATCGCAACCGCCAGCGCGACCAAGGGCCCGGTGTCAGTGAACGCGCGCAAAAACGATTTGGGCTTCGGCATCCGGCTCGTCGCAATGGATCGTGAAGGTATCGGCTATAATAGCGGAATCAGGCCGCAAGCGGGCAGATTTTCCACCATAAACCGGGCATCGGCCGCCGCCGTCAAGGCATCCCCAAAATACCGGTTTTCACGGTTACTTTTGGGGCCGGAAGAGGTTCATAGCGTTTTCAAGCGAAGTGGGAGCCGGTTCGCGTCAAGAAAACGCGTCAAAACAAAAGCCTACCGCCCTCTCAGGCGCTCCAGCACGTCGGCGGAGGCAAATCCGTCCGCTGGCGCCCCGATCGAGGCCTGGAAGCTGCGCAGCGCCTCCCGGGTCTGCCCGCCAAACTGGCCGTCCGGCGTGCCGCGATAGAAGCCGCGCTGGGCCAGCAATTGCTGCAGTTCCAGCCGCTCCGCCCGCGACAGCACCCGTTCCTGCCGCGGCCAGGGCTGCACGAACGGCGGGCCGCCGCGCAGGCGGTCGGCGAAGTGCCCGATCGCGAGCGCATAGGCCTCCGCCGGGTTGTATTTCATGATCACCCGGAAATTCTGCAGCATCAGGAAACCGGGGCCCTCGGCACCTGCGGGCGCCAGCAGATAGGCGGTCTCGGCGGAGTTCGGGAACGGCTTGCCGTCGGCGCGCTTCAGCCCCTGCTGCTGCCATTTGGCGATCGACATCGCCTTGGCGCGATCCGCCAGCATGAAATTAAAGTTTTGCGGCAGGGCGACCTCATAGCCCCAGGTTTGACCGGTCTGCCAGCCGTCCTTCCTGAGGTTGTTGGCGGTCGAGGCGATCAGGTCGGCCGGATCATCGACGACGTCGCGGCGGCCGTCGCCATCGCCGTCGACCGCGTAGCGCTTGAACGCGGTCGGCATGAACTGGGTCGGCCCGAACGCCCCGGCCCAGGAGCCGCGCATCTGTTCGGGCTTGAGATCGCCGCGGTTGAGGATTTCCAGCGCCGAGAGGAACTCGTCCTTGAAATAGGCCTGGCGGCGGCCGATGCAGGCCAGCGTCGCAGTGGAATTGAGCACGCCGCGATCGCCCATCTGGGTCGAGTAGTTCGACTCGATGCCCCAGATCGCCGCGACCGCATAGCGGTCGACGCCGTAGGTCTTTTCCGCAGCGTCGAATTGCGGCTTGTACTTGGCTAGGATCTCGCGGCCCTTGGCGAGGCGGTTGTCGTTCACGAGAATGTCGAGATAGTCCCAGATCGCCTTGGTGAATTCGGGCTGCGAATCCATCAGGTCCATGATGCGCAGGTCTGGCTCCAGCCCTGTGGTGAAGCGCTCGAAATTTTGCTGGGTGATGTTGCGGCGTGCGGCATCGGGCCACATCGAAGCGACGCAGTTCGGGAAATTCGCCGCCGCCTGACGGATCGCGCTCGCGGTCATCAGGGGATGGCCGGAGGCGCCGTCCTCGCCGCTCCAGGGCGGCGGCGCGCCATCGGGGCCGGGCGCCGCTTGCGGCGGCGTGGCGGATTTAGGGCCTGAGAAGATATTGCCGAAAAAATTCGAAACGCTGTTGCCGTCCTGCGACTGCGCGCAGGCCTGGCCGGAAAACAGCAGCGCCGTCACGATGATGATCGCGCCGGTCCGATGGGTGATCGATGGTCCCGTCAAACGCATGTCGTGCCCGTCCGCCTGAAATCCCGTTTCAGAAGGCCTTGTCGCGGTTTCCAATAGCTTAACAAAGGCGAGATTTTGTTGCTGCCCCCTTCTGCCGCAAGGGGGATGAAACAATCGGCATCACACATCCGCCTTTGTTCCCGGGTGCAAAGTGGCTACCAACGTGCGAACAATCGCGCGCTCCCTCCCTCGCAAGGCCCCCGACATCCCCCATGAAAATCCGCAAAGCCGTCTTCCCGGTCGCCGGCCTCGGCACCCGCGTCCTGCCCGCCACCAAGGCGATGCCGAAGGAAATGCTGACCATCGTCGACAAGCCGCTGATCCAGTACGTGGTCGACGAGGCCAAGGAGGCCGGCATCGAGCATTTCATCTTCGTCACCGGGCGCAACAAGGGCGTGATCGAGGATCATTTCGACCGGATGTTCGAACTCGACACCACGCTCGCCGCGCGCGGTAACAAGAAGGCCGAGCAGGACATCCTGGCGCGCGACCAGCCGCCCGCCGGCGCCACCAGCTTTACCCGGCAGCAGGCGCCACTCGGCCTCGGCCATGCGGTGTGGTGCGCGCGCGATATCGTCGGCGACGAGCCGTTCGCGGTGGTGCTGCCGGACGAACTGGTGCTGAACACGCCGGGCTGCCTTGCGCAGATGATCGAGGCCGCCAGCAAGCTCGGCGAAAAATCCAACCTGATCGCGGTCGAAGCGGTGCCCGACCATCTCACCCACCAATACGGCATCTGCGGCGTCGGCAAGCGCCACGCCCATGGCAACATGTTCGAGGTCGACGGCATGGTGGAGAAGCCGCCGAAGGGAACGGCGCCATCCAATCTGTCGATCACCGGGCGCTACATCCTGCAACCCGAGATCTTCAAGATCCTCGAGACCCAGGAACGTGGCGCCGGCGGCGAAATCCAGCTCACCGATGCGATGATAGGCCTTGCCAAATCGCAGAGCTTCTACGGCGTCGAGTTCGAAGGCGAGCGCCACGATTGCGGCTCGAAGCCGGGTTTTCTGCGCGCCAACATCGCCTTCGGCATGGCCCGCCCCGACCTGCGCGACGGCCTGCGCGCGGAGATGAAGAAATATCTGGAGAAGTAGAGGCGAGGGCGTTGGCGTTTTTGCCGTCATTGCGAGGAGCGTAGCGACGAAGCAATCCATTCTTTCTTTTCGTAGCACGATGGATTGCTTCGCGGAGCCTGTCATCGGGCGCGCATTCGCGCGACCCGGTGGCTCGCAATGACGCGGTTGGTGCAGGCTCCTAAGCCACCAGCGACAGCTTAGGCACACTCGCCAGCACCGTCTGGTTGCGGCCGTTGGCCTTGGCTGCGTAGAGCGCCTTGTCGGCGGCTTCGATGAGATCGGACCAATGCATCCCCGCAGCGGGCGTCATGCTCGCGGCTCCGATACTGACGGTAGTGGCCGTCGGGTCTTCGGACCAGCATTCGACTTTCCGCCGGATGGCTTCGGCGACCCCGACCGCTTCGATCGCCGAGAGCCCCGGCAAAAGCACCGCGAATTCCTCGCCGCCGAAACGCGCCGGGCAATCGCCGGCCCGGCGCACCGAGTCCGAAATGCAAATGGCGATGCCGACCAGCACCTGGTCGCCGGCCTGGTGGCCATAGGTGTCGTTGTAGGACTTGAAATGGTCGGCATCGATCATCAACAGCGCGACCGGCATGTCGTTGCGCACGGCGCGCCGCCACTCGGCATCGATCTCGCTATCGAACTTGCGCCGGTTCTTCAGCCCGGTCAGCGCGTCGGTGGTGGCGAGCTCCTCGAGCTTGTCCTCGGCCTTGGCGCGGCGGCCGATCTCGCGCGCCAGGAACAGCGCGGTGCCGAGCACGAACAGGATCAGCGCCGTCATGATCGCGCCGATCCGGATCGCCTCGGTGCGCCAGAGGCTGAAGATGCCGTCCAGGGGCTTGCCGACCACGGTGTAGAGGGGACTGGTGCTGCTGCGCCGCACGTATAGCCGGGCAATCCCGTCTACCGGGCCGACACCGGAATAGGACCCGTTGCTCTGCAGGTTCGCCGGATTCCAGTTTGACCGCTCCGCCAGGTTCTTGCCGATGACGTCGAGGTCGAACGGTGTCCGCATGATGATCGTTCGATCGCGACGCAGCACGGTGATGATGTCGCCGGGGTTGAGGCTCAGCCGCCCGAACAGGTCATGGAAATAGGAAAACCGGATCGAGCCGGCGACCACGCCGAGAAAGCTGCCGTCGGGGCCGGTGATGCGCTGGCTCAGCACGATCGCATAGGCGCTCCGGTGCAGCATCGGCTTGCTGATGAACAGGCCGATGTCGGGATCCTCGCGATGAACCCGAAAATACTCTTCGTCGCTGCGATCTTCCGGCACCGGATCGAGGCTCGAAGCGTCGATGGTCAGCTTGCCCTTCGCGTCGAACACCTGGATCGCGCCGAAATGCTTGGCGGTCGCAGCGTGATCAAACAGGATCAGGTGCCGCAGCTCCTTGCTGACGTCCTTGATCTCCGGCATCACCAGATTGCTGGCGACCGCGCGCAGCGACAGGTCGTACAATTCGATATTGCGGCTGATATCGGTGTCGATGCCGGAGGCCAGATTCTCGAGCGTCTGCCGCGCCAGCTCTTCCTCGCCGCGGCGCATGTCGAGCATGACGCAGGCGCAAATCGCGGAAAAGCCGATCACGGTCGCAACCGACGAGGCGATCAGCAGCTTTGCCGATAGCCGCCAGCGCCTGCTGGTTCCAGCCGCGTCTTTTCGCCGTCCGAATGGCATCGTCCGCTCCAACCTCCTTGGATGCACCGGAAACCTTGTCGCTGCCTTAAATCGCGACAGCGACGCGGTAATGAGTTAACGATTGGTTGCCGGATTCGTGTCAACGCGACCGTGCCACGCGACAACTGCCCCAGACCTACCTGCCCCGAGACCCCCCTGTGAACGACTACGACCTGTTGCGGGACTACCTGAAGAAGCAAAAGCTTCCCGAATTCGTGCTGAGCTTCGAGCAGATCGAGGAGATCATCGACGCCGCCCTGCCGCGCGCGGCGCATCGCGCCTCATGGTGGGAAACGCTACGCAGCCCGCAGGAGAAGATGCCGCAGCGCGAAGCCTGCCTCGAAGCCGGCTATATCGCGACGCGGCAGGCCGACGGGAAGAGCGTGAGGTTCAAGAAGATGAAGGCGGGGAAATAGTTTCGCCGCGCAACAGGCCGTCGTTCCGCGGTTCGTTCCCCCGAACTGACCGGGCGTGAACCCATAAATCCGCAGCGTTAGCGGACGTCCGCTTTGGTGCGCTACGGACTCGAGTCGGAAATTCCGCGAGGTCCGAAAAGTGCCAGAAGCGGAACTCTAGCAGCACGGATGCAATGGCCCCCGGCCGTGATCTGGACCTGCAAGATTCATCCACGATCCTGCAAAAGGGCGCCGAGCGCTGTGGATCTGTTTGCAGGATCGGATATCCTTGCGCCGCAGCAGGATAACGTTGGCAGGTACGATGTCATGAACGGCAGCAAAACAATCTATAGTGAGATGGTGGACATCGTCTCTCGTTACGCGACCGGTGATGGGGAGCATACCACCATCGATCGATGGCCTGATCTTCGGTCGGCGAACATCGCCGACGCAGCTCCTTCATACATCTGGACGATGCGGTTGTGGCCGAACTCAACGCCCTCACCAAGCCGGATCTCGATTACCCGTGGAACGTGCTGCCCCTCGGCGCCGGTATCCAGCAAGGAAGCTGCACCATCAACGGCGTGTCGGCAGAGCCGTTCGTCCGACAGAAGTGACGCCATATTTCGTCGTCAAGTCAGCTCTTAACCCGTCGGGCAAATCAGCGCTGCCAGCTCGTCCCATCCTTTCCCGGCAAGAGGGGCGGTCGCGGGTCGTCACGAACGGGAGCGCGCCGTGCCCTCCGATGGTCTTGCAGATCGTTTTGGTCTAGCGTGAACCAGGGGCGGTATTCGAACTTCATCCCGTGTGGACGGCGATATCGTGCGGTCCGACCGCGAAGCTCCAGCGCGAACAACGGGCGGAGCCGCCCCCCGGGGCGGCGTCGCGTCCCCGGGGCCATGGGCCGTGCTGGCGTGGGCCGCGCTGCTGGTGGCGATCGTGGTATCGTTCAGGCCGGCGGTCCCGGTCATCTGGGGCGACACGCCGTCCTTCGTGGAATCTGCGCTTCGCACGCTCGAGGCTGGAAGGCCGACCGTGGCGGGTGGGCGCGATCCGGGCTACCCGGCGTTCCTGGCCGTGACGTTTGCGTTCGGAGGCGACCTCGGAACGGTGGTACGCCTGCAGCAGGCGGCGTGGGCCGTCCTGATGCTGGCGCTTGCGGCAACCGCCCATGCGGCGACGCGCAACGCCGGTGGGCTCGTGCCGATCATCCTCGTCGCGACGTATCCGGGCCTGCTGCTGTTCAGGAACGTCCTCACCGCAGAGCTTCTGTTTGCGGTCTTCCTCAATCTGGCGACGGCTGGATTGCTCGTTGCCACCTGCGTCGGCAAAACAGCGCGGTGCTGCGCGGTCGCTGTCTCCGTCCTGTGCGCGGCGCTCGCGGCGTGCTTCAGATCGCAGGGAGTCCTGGTCCCAATCGCCGCCGTCGTGGTGGGCGCCCGCCTCGCCCGGCCAGACACGTCCGCGCGCCTTGCCGTGATTGCCGTGTCCGTCGCGGCAGCGCTGGCACTCCTCGCCGCCGGTTCCCGGTTCGGGGCTTCCGACTCCGACCAAGCCTCGGTCGTGTTCGTCCCCAAGACACTGTTCTGCAATCACCTGAACATCGTGCTTGCAAGCGATGCAGCGCGACGCGAGATCGTGTCGGCGGCCGGCGACAGCGCGGACGCCACGATGGCGCGGCTTGCCGCCGACTTCGCCGCGGAGCCGGGTCGCTGGCCCGTGCTCGGGTTCTTCGGCGACGCGTGCCTCTTCGACACCGCACTGGATCGAGACGTCGCCGGCGGTGCCGGGAACGCCGCAGGCGCGGCCGCAGCCTATCGGCGCATCTTCCTGGCCGCCGTACGTGACCGGCCGCTGGCCTACGCGGGCAAGTTCGTCCGTCAGATGGCCTATGGGGTCTCGGTCGCATGGCCGGCCTACGGACTCGACCCTGCCATACCGGTGTCGACCGACGACGTGCCGCACGTGTCCGACATCATGATGCGGCATGGCCGGGCGGCTCAGCCGATCGATCTGCAAGGCGGACCAGTTCGGATCGGCCTGTTGTCCGATCTCCCAGGCATCTCCGCCTATCTGTTCAGGGCATTGTCTACCGCCTTCGTTATCGCCGTCATGTTTTGGACGGTGACCGCTGTGCGGCGTCGGCGCCCCGGCTTCGTGACGCGCGCGGGTATCGTGCTCGTGATGTGGGCGGCTTCGATCGTGACCGCCGCCGGCGCCCACACCCTCGACGTCTGGCGATACCTGATTCCCGCAGTGCCAATGGTAGGGCTCATGCTGTCCCTGTTCGCCGTCGAACTGGCCGAAACAACAATGGCTGATCACGCGGCCCGCTCTGCGACGATCAGACGTGCGATGCCTTCCGGCCCCGGCAGCGGCTCATCGGTATCGTAGCGATCCGCTGCCCTCGATGTCCGAGTTGGGGGCATTCGCGTCGTTTTGACTATCCGACGGTGACTTCCGGTCTTCCCCTGTAAGCAGATATGCTGGGAGCCTGTCAGCATGTCTCAAAAGTGCCGTTAGCGGAAGTCGCGCTCATTCGATCACCTCGTCGCCAAGGGCGACGTACCTTGGCCGGGATAGTCACTCGGGCAGCCCTGCTTGCCGCAATCCTTCTTCATATCGCGCGACGTCCTCAGCACGTCGATAAGGGCCAAGCACGTCTTTGAAATTGGAAAGGCGCGTGGGGTTCAGTTCTCGCAGCCGAGCCGCTGCCTTGTGTGCTTGCTCCGGCCGCCCGGCCATTGCGTTGCTTGCGGCGGTGATACGTAATCCAGGTAGATAGTCCGGACTGCACTGCAATGCCATTGCCGCCCATGATGCCGCTTCGTCATAGCGGCCCAGGAAGAAATGTGCATACGCGGTCCCGGCTCGCATTCCCATCAGCCACGGATCAAGTGGGCTCAGGCGCATGGCACGTGCGAAGCGCTCGATCGCCGTTTCCGGCTCGCCGAGCCAGATTTTTACCCAGCCGCCGAAATTCCATGCCTCGGCCAAATTGGAATTAAGCACAAGCGCGCGATCGACTAAGCC
The DNA here is from genome assembly GCF_036924615.1 of Bradyrhizobium sp. AZCC 2289. Lineage (NCBI taxonomy): Bacteria > Pseudomonadati > Pseudomonadota > Alphaproteobacteria > Hyphomicrobiales > Nitrobacteraceae > Bradyrhizobium > Bradyrhizobium sp. AZCC 2289. Next base: position 6,013,245 of record NZ_JAZHRY010000001.1, read on the forward strand.
GGCGCCTACCCCGAGATCCCGAACAACAAACGCTAACGCATTCCCGCCAGCGGCGAGCGCGATCGCGTCATCCTTGCCCAACTCAACCGCCCGTTGGGTGAGCCTCTTCACTTCGGCAATCGCGTTCGCTGTGTCTGAAATCCAGCCATTGATCTTGGCAATGACGTAGCAAAAGGCTGCACGACCGTAGGCGGAGGCAAATTCCGGGTCGAGCTCGATCGCGCTGTTGAACAGGCGCAATGCCTCGTCGTTCGCTTGCCGGTTACCAAACTGATAAAGCCGGGCCAGACCGCGCAAATAGAGGGCATAAGCGTCGAGACTCGCGGTCGGCTTGCGCTTGGCGCGCTCGATCTCGGCTTTTTCCACCGCAGGCGCGATCGCCCCGACAACGCTCTCAGTCACCTGGTCCTGCAGATCGAAGATGTCGCCGAGCCCGCCATCAAACCGATCGGCCCAAAGATGTGCTCCAGTAGCGGTATCGACCAGTTGTCCCGTGATGCGCACTCGTTTTGCCGCCTTGCGAACGCTCCCTTCCAACACGTAGCGCACCCCAAGCTCGCGCCCCACCTGCTTCACGTCGACGGCGTGCGCCTTGTAGGTGAAGCTGGAGTTTCGGGCGATGACAAATAGCGCCTTGAAACGGGACAGCGCCGTGATGATGTCCTCGGCCATTCCATCGGCAAAGTATTCCTGTTCCGGATCGCCGCTCATGTTCTGAAACGGGAGCACGGCGATGGACGGCTTGTCGGGGGGAGGGAGGACCTGAGGTTGGCTCATAGCCAGACCTGATTTTACTGCGGAAGGGGCTTGACCAGTCAGCCGTACCCGCCACGCTCGCATCGGCTCAGCTATATTTCTAAGGGACTGCTGTCCCATATCATCACAGGCGATCTCGACCTTGCCTCGAACCTGCCGATAGGCATCATCGGACATGCAGACCCCGCCCGGTTCGGCGATGCCTTCAAGGCGGGCAGCAATATTGACGCCGTCGCCGAAGATATCATTATCATCAAAAATGATGTCACCGACATGAATGCCGATGCGGAATTCGATCCTTTGATCCTGCGGCACGGCGGTATTTTGCTCGGCCATGCTGCGCTGGATTTCAACCGCATTGTGCACCGCATCGACGGCGCTGGCAAACTCGACCAGCATTCCGTCGCCCGTAGTCTTGACGATGTGGCCGCGATGCGCCGCGATTGCGGGGTCGACAAGCGCTTTTCTAATCGACTTTAACTGGGCTACCGTACCTTCTTCGTTGGCGCCCATCAGCCGACTATATCCCGCGATGTCCGCCGCAAGAATAGCCGCCAGTCGCCGTTCCACGCGCTCTTCGCTCAAGACGCACCTCGGCCGGGAAATCAAATAACTATTTAGCAGAAAAATAAGCCGATGTCCGATTGCCCAATGTCCGAGATGGGTGTGCGCCGTGCAAAGGCGGCGCTTTCCAGTGGGTGCAAGCCCCACCCGGCAACCGCTCCAGCCGGAAGCAATCGGAGCAGTCATGGAGGTAACGAAGTGGCTGAAGCCTTCGATTAGCGTGTCACGAATTGGTGACAGCGCGAGTGTGCAGGCCGTAACGCGAGTGAACGCCGAGCAAGCCTCGAAAAGGACGATGCGCAGGCCGACCCGACAACCCTTTCGGGGAGGGCTGATACGGCTGGGTGGAGTAGAGCGAAGAGTACGCCCAACCGCTGCGCCGGGGTAGTGGCGACAGCATGTACACAAGGAAAGCGTACGCAACACGGGAAGCCCCATGGCGTGGTCAGCAATGACCAACCGGAAGCCCGCGAGGGACAGGCTGGGCGCCCCGGGGGTGGCGGAGAGGTTCGTAGTACCGCTGAAGCCGGGTAATGCCGGTGGAGGGAAGGGACCTCAGTTCAAAACAGACGCAACAAGTGGTGAGGGATTTGGAGATTGGGCAACCTATCAACTCCGAAGAGTGTTCAGAAACTGCAGACGGCGTTGCACGCGAAAGCGAAGGCAGAAGCCGGCTATCGGTTCTATGCCCTGTACGACAAGATCAGCCGCGAGGACATTCTGGCCCATGCTTATGCCCAGTGCCGTTCCAACAAGGGCGCACCGGGTGTGGATGGTCAGGACTTCGCGGACATCGAGGCGTACGGGGGTGCAGCGGTGGCTTGGCGAACTGGCGCTTGCGCTCAGGCAGGAGACGTATCGACCGGATCCTATCAGAAGAGTGTACATACCGAAGGCCAATGGCAAACTCAGGCCATTGGGCATTTCGACCTTGCGTGATCGGGTCTGCATGACGGCAGCGATGCTGGTGCTGGAACCGATCTTTGAGGCCGATCTTCCGCCAGAGCAGTATGCCTACCGTCCCGGGCGCAATGCCCAACAGGCGGTGGTCGAGGTGGAAGCGCAGCTGTTCCGCGGCCATCCGGAAGTCGTTGACGCCGACCTCGCGGACTACTTCGGGAGCATTCCGCATGCCGAACTTCTAAAGTCGGTAGCGCGCCGGATTGTTGATCGGCGCGTGCTGCATCTGATCAAGATGTGGCTGGAATGTCCCGTGGAAGAAACCGACGATCGAGGACGGACGAAACGCACGACCGAAGCCCGTGACAGGCGGCGAGGCATTCCGCAGGGCTCACCCATCTCACCGCTGCTGGCGAATCTCTACATGCGCCGGTTTGTGTTGGGATGGAAGATGCTCGGGCTGGAGCAAAGCCTCGGCTCTCGCATCGTGACCTATGCCGACGACCTCGTGATCTTGTGCCGGAGGGGCAAAGCCGAAGAAGCCTTGCAGCAACTGCGCAAGATCATGAGCAAGCTGAAGCTAACGGTCAACGAGGAGAAGACACGAATCTGCAAGGTACCGGAAGAGGAGTTCGACTTCCTGGGATACTCGTTCGGACGGATGTACTCAGCGAGAACCGGCCAGGCGCGCCTGGGGTACCGGCCATCGAAGAAAAGCATCAAGCGCATGGTGGAGAACATTCACGCGCTGACCGTCCGATCTGGGATATGGCAAGAAACCACAGAGCTGGTGGGTAAGTTGAACCGCATGCTGCGCGGATGGGCGAACTACTTCAAGGTAGGCACCGTCAACAAGGCGTACCGGGCGATCGACAACTACACCGCTGTGCGGTTGCGCCGGTGGTTGCGCTCCAAGCACAAGGTCAGGCGACGTAAGGGCGGGGCTTATCCACTCTCGCACCTCTACGGGCACTTCGGGCTCGTACGCTTAACTGCGCTTGGACACGACGTGCCGTGGGTGAAGGCGTGAAGTCTTGTCCGAGAGCCGGATGCGGGAAATCTGCCTGTCCGGTTCGATGAGCGTTGCGCCTTGCAAGCGCGTTGAAGTCTGCCGTCTGCGATGACGGCCGCGGCAAAGCCTAGCGAGCAGCCGCGAACCGAGTCTTGCGTGGCGTCCGGTAACGGCCGTTGCGAAGCGTAGACAGGGAGGTTGTAGGCCGGAATGAAGTGAACGGGAAAATAGCCCCGAAATCGAACGTGATCGGAGTAGCCGACCCTGTCGCTCAAAGGGGAAGGCGGAATCGCAGGCCGCGACAACGCGAGCGGTCTGAGATGCTCCCGGGGTTCGTACCGCCAGCATGCAACCATAGGAAGCAACGTGAACAAGGGAGATCCATCCGGTTCAGGCGCAAGCCTGTAGGACCTGCCAAGCCGAAGAGGTGAGAAGGGTCTGATGACCGGGTGGAAGTCAGACTGACTGGTAGTACTCCGAGGACGGGAAAGCCGGCTACATGGGGAAGCGGTCAGCGGTAGTTGAATTGTTCTTGGGCGACATGGGCTCCATTCAACGGGAGTTACGGCCTTCTACTCAGTGAGAAGATCAGCTGACCATGGAAACGAAACTTGAACAAATAGCAGTGAAAGCTCGACGCGAACCAAAACTCCGTTTCACGTCGCTGGCTCATCACATCACGCGCGATCGGGTGCGGAAGAATCTGTTGCAGATTCCGAAGCGGTCGGCCACTGGGGTGGATGGACAGACGGTGGAGACGGCGAAGAAGAGCTTCGATGGATGGATAGAGCCGATGCTCCAGTCCATTCACCGCCAAGGATATAGAGCGCCGGATATCCGGCGGGTCTATATCCCCAAACCCGGCAAGACGGAAAAGCGGCCACTTGGCGTGCCGACTGTCGCCGACCGGGCGCTCCAGCGCAGCACGGCCGAAGTGTTGTCTGCCATTTATGAGCAGGACTTTCTGCCCTGCTCATTCGGTGGCCGGCCAAAGCTCAGCGCTCATCATGCTCTGGCGACCCTCAATGAGGTCATCGCCGGCGGCAAGATGGGCTGGGTGCTGGAGGCGGATCTCAAGAACTTCTTCGGGAGTCTCAATCATGATTGGGTGCTCCGGTTCGTCGCGCATCGAGTCGGTGATCCACGCCTGATCAGTTTGATCCGGCGCTGGCTGAAAGCGGGTGTCTTAGAAGATGGAAAGGTCCATCCGAACGAGGAAGGAACACCGCAAGGGGGATCGATCAGCGTACTTTTGAGTAACCTCTATCTTCACTACGTGCTCGACCTCTGGTTCGAACGCGTGGTGAAGAGCCGGTTGCGGGGCGAAGCCCGGCTGGTGCGCTATATCGATGACTTTGTGATCTGCTTCCAATATCGATCGGACGCCATCCGTGTTCAGGACGCCTTACGCCTTCGGTTGGGAAAGTTCGGCCTCACTCTTGAGCCGACCAAGACCAAATTGGTTGAGTTTGGTCGGTTCGCGCAGCGACACGCAGGCAAACGCGGCAGAAAACGCCCGGAGACCATCTACTTCTTGGGTCTGACGCTGTATTGCACGCGAAACCAGAAGGGTAACTTCAAGGTTGGGATGCGCACCGAGAAATCTCGCTTGTGGCGCAGCCTTACGTCTCTGCAGGAGCTTATGCGGCAAATACGACATCACACGATCAGTGACCAGGTCGGCGAAATCAACGCCTTCCTACGCGGCCACTATGCCTATTACGGTGTCGCCGGGAATCTTCGGTGTCTCGTGAAGGTGTACCGCGCCGTGGAGCGTTACTGGCATCGGATGTTGCGCAGCCGCAGCTGGGCCGGACGAGCCCTCAACTGGAGCATGTTCAACCAGATCAACGAACGGACGCCGTTACTGAAACCAAAGCTGCGCCTCCCATATACGGAGTTGCAGGCTCTTGCAGTGCTGTGAATCAACTGTCGAAGAGCGTAGTGCGGCAAATCCGCATGCTACGTTCTGTGGGAGCCGGAGGCGGGCAACTGCCTCCGGCGACCCGGTGGATGTGGAAACGGAGCCATGGTGGAACCACTAAGGCACCGCCAAACGAAAGAGGCGGAAAACAGATATGTTCGAACCTAAAGCCACCGCGCCACATCTCGACTCCACCATTCGCGACGTTTTGACCGTGCACCGGCCACTTCCGGTCTTCCCCGGTAAGCAGACATGCTCGGGGCCTGTCAGCATGTCTCAAAAGTGCCAACAGGCGGACATCGCGCGTGCACTCCTCGGGACAATTTTCTGAGTGAAGACTTGGCGTTCACCCGCAAAGGTCGAAGTGAACGCGACTTTTCTTGTTGACAAGCGCTGCGACCGCCTCTCGACGCCATGCTTGCGCATGCAGCGGATAGGTAGCCTTTACGAACAATTACGCATCAGATTCTATATTCACCAAAACTTCCCCGGCGATGATTTCGGGGTCTCCAAGATCCAGGTCATGCAGGCTTGCTTGAACGAACTCCCGTACTTTTTCGTTCGCCGCATTGGCGGTTTCGCGGTCCTCGAATATCATCACAGCGACACCGACGCCTTCGCCCCCATCCAGTACATAATAAGATCTGAATCCGCGCGATTCCCTTAGGATCTGACCGATGCCGCTTTTGGCGCGGCGAGCAGCATCCGCAACCGAGCGAACCTTGGTGTACTTTCGAATGACTATGTACATGAGGCCACCATGCGGCTCAGTTCCAGCCCCACGCATCAAAGCATATCGGGCCGCTGCTGGACTAGGGCCTACTTCCGAGTCGGGTCATTTCCGACTTCAGTTCGATCCTGAACGATGCCCGCTTGGCGACCACGAACCGACGTGCAGGAGGTCAGAAGCAACTTCCGAAGAGTGGCCGAAGCGGCTGTGGGCGCCGTGAAATTCCCCAGAGTCTTGCCTGACGGGCAAATCAGCAAAATAGCTGTCGAGTCTATCATAAGAAAAATATTCCTGTTTTCAATTGACCCCAAATCAGTTCAGAACTCTCGCCATCCCGTCCCTCACAGGGGCGTATCGCGGACGTTGAGATGGGATGCGGTGGACGCGGCAGCGTTGCGCGCGCTTGTGGTTGCAGGGTGGGTTTCAAGCCTGTGAGCAATCAGTGGTGCGCAAGACGAACGACGCTATCGCGTACGGCAAAACCGTGTGGTCCTGGCACCCGTTGCTGGTGTCAAGTTGGCGGAGGCGAAGTCAACTCAACCGAGCTTGACCAGCCTTAATCCGCCGATGACGGTGACAAGACGAATTCGTCGCCGGGGAGCACGGCATAAGCCGTAAAACCATTGCGCGGGGAATGCCGGATTGCCTCCGCTGAACCTGTATGCTCGTGTGCGTTTTTCCTTGTGCAATTTTGCACACGAGACCGCGGGTGCAGCGCGCACCCGGCATTCCCTGCTCCCTCTCATTCCGAGGGTGGCGACGCAAAACCCGGACGCTATCCGCGCCGCGGGAATAATTTTCGTCGTCCCGGACAAGTGAGCCAACGGGTCCGGCCTCTGGCCGGCCCGATGACAGGCTCCGCGAACGCGATCCGGGACCCATAACCACCGATGCCTATGTTATTTCAGGCTGGAGCTCCAATCCCCTTCATAACCAATATCGGTGGTTATGGGTCCCGGCGTTCGCCTGGCGTTCGCCGGGACGACGGAGAGAGTCGCGTCCGCTTCTGGACGGCCTAACTCGCCGCTTCCAGCCGCTCTTCGGTCAACAGCCGCATCGCGGCATCGGCGTCCATCGGCTCGCCGAAGGCAAAGCCTTGCGCGTATTCGCAGCCCAGTTGATAGAGCTCGACCGCATCCGAATCCGTCTCCGCGCCCTCGGCGACGACGTCCATGCCGAGGTCGTGGGCGAGTGCGATGATCGATTTCAGGATCACCGGGCGGGTGCCGCGGCTGGTGGTGCGCACGAAGGACTGGTCGATCTTGATGGTGTCGAACGGGAAACGCTGCAGGTAGGCCAGCGACGAATGGCCGGTGCCGAAATCGTCCAGCGACAGGCCGGTGCCGAGTTCGCGGATGCGGGTCAGCATCTGCGCCGCGTGCTCCGGATTCTCCATGACCAGCGATTCCGTCAATTCCAGCTTCAGCGTGCCGCGCGCCACCGAGGAGCGCGACAGCACGGTGCGGATATCGTGGATCAGATCGTGGCGCAGCAATTGCCGCGAGGAGACGTTGACGCTGGCGAAGATCGGCTCGCGCGAGCGCATCGCGCGCTGCCAGATCGCAAGCTGTTTGGCGGTCTGGTCCATCACGAACATGCCGAGATCGACGATCAGGCCGATCTCTTCGGCGATCGAGATGAATTCCGACGGCGACATCCGCCCGAGTTTTGGATGATCCCAACGCGCCAGCGCCTCGAAGCCGGCGATCGAGCGATCCTCGAGCCGCACGATCGGCTGGTACAGGATGGTGATTTCCTGGCGCTCGATGGCGCGGCGCAGTTCCGATTCCAGCGTCAGCCGGTCGGTTTTGCGCGCACGCATCGCCGGCTTGTAGACGTCGATGCGGTCGCCGCCGATGCGCTTGGAATGATACATCGCGAGCTCAGCATCCTTGATGATTTCATCAGAGAGCTGTGTCTGCGGATCGGACAATGCGAGCCCGATCGAGGCGGTCAGAAAGATCTCGCGGTCGTTGAAGGCGATCGGCGCACGGATGGTCTTGCGGATGGTTTCGGCGAAGGCGGTGATGCGCGCCGGATCCTGTTCCGACATCAGGATCAGGCCGAACTGGTCGCCGGCGAGTCGGGCCAGCGTATCCTGCGGTTTGAGGATCCGGGTCAGCCGCCGCGCCAGCGTCAGCAGGATCGAGTCGCCGACTGCGATGCCGACGGAATCATTGACCTGCTTGAAGCGGTCGAGGTCGATCACCATCAGCGTCGGCCGCAGGTTCGGCATGGTCTTGGCGAAATTGGCGACCGCGCCGAGGCGGTCGATGAACAATTTGCGGTTCGGCAGGCCGGTCAAATTGTCATGCACGCTATCGTGCAGCATGCGCTCTTCGGCGTTCTTGGCCTCGGTCACGTCGGTCAGCGTGCCGACCACGCGCGAGACCTCGCCGTCGGAGCCGACCACCGGGCGCGCTTTGAGCGCAAACCACATGAAGTGGCCGTCGGGGGTGCGCAAGCGGAAATCCTGCACCAGGCGGCCGCGGCGCTGGTCGAGCACGCTGTCGAGCGCGGCGCGGAAGCGGTCCTGGTCGAGGGGATGCAGCACCTCGAGCCATTTTGCGGCCGGGCCTTCCAAGGTGCCGCGCTTGAGGCCGAGCAGGCTTTCGGTCTCGGGGCTGGTGAACACCTTGTCGGCGGAAACGTCCCAGTCCCAGATCAAATCGCCCGAGCCGGTCAGCGCCAGCGCGCGGCGCTCGACGTCGGAAACCACGCCGGTGGTAGCGCCGCCGCCCGCAAAAGCGTGCTGCATGACCGTAAATCCGATCAGCATCACGATCAGCACGAGGCCGCCGAGCAGTGCCGGGCCGACGATGTCGTTGGTGACGGAGCCTGCCACCGCCATGCCGGCGGCGACCACCCAGACCACCAGCAGGAACCAGGTCGGGATCAACAGCACCGCGCGGTCGAAACCGTGGGTGGAGAGATAGACGATGAGGGCAAAGCCGGCGAAGGCAATCAGCACCAGCGACATCCGCGCGATGCCCGAGGCCACCGCCGGATCGAACAGCGCCAGCGCCACCAGCGAGCCCAGGAAAGTGAGCCAGCCGACGGTGATGTGGGAATAACGCACATGCCAGCGGCTCAGATTGAGATAGGCGAACAAAAACACCAAAAGCGTCGCCGCCAGGATCGCCTCGCCCGCCGCGCGCCAGACGCGCTCGGCGTTGTTCGACATGTCGAGCACCTTGCCCCAGAAGCCGAAATCGACCCCGATATAGACCAGCACCGCCCAGGCCAGCGCCGCGGCGGCCGGGAACATGATGCTGCCCTTGACCACGAACAGGATGGTCAGCACCAGCGCCAGCAGGCCGGAAATACCGATCACGATGCCCTGGTAGAGCGTGAACGAGTTGACCTTGTCCTTGTAGGCGTCGGGTTCCCACAGATAGAGCTGCGGCAATTTATCGGTGCGCAATTCCGCGACGAAGGTGATGACGGCGCCGGGATCGAGCGTGATGCGGAAGATGTCGGCGGTCGCGCTCTCCTGACGCTCGGGGCGGTCGCCGGTCGACGGCGTGATGGTGGCGATGCGCGACAGTCCCAAATCGGGCCACAAGAGCCCCGAAGATACGATGCGATAGTGAGGAGCGACGATCAGGCGGTCGAGCTGATCATCGGTGTTGTTGGCGAGCGCGAACACCACCCAGTACTGGCCGCCTTCGCGGGCGCGGACTTCGATGCGGCGGACGATGCCGTCGGTGCCGGGCGCGGTGGAAACCTGGATACGGTCGGTATCGCTGCGCTGATGATCGAGCACCGCGGTGAGATCGATTGCAGGCGCGTCGCTGCGGACGCTGACCGCGTCGATGGCGCGCGCGGGCGGCGCGGCGGCAACAATCATGAGGCCCAGCGCGAGCGGCGCAAGGCACCTGATCAGACGCAATGTCAGTACTCCGCGATCAACATCATTCCGGGCGCAGCGAATGGCCCTTCGTTGCCGCGATAAATGACATGAAAGCGAAGGAAATCAAAGGGTTTCCGCCTCCGCTTCGCTCGGGATCGTTAAACCGCCAACACAATTTTGCCAATATGTTCACTGGTCTCCATCCGGCGGTGCGCGTCAGCGGCCTTTTCCAGCGGGAATGTGCTGTCCATCAGGGGTTTTACCCGTCCCTCGCGCAATAGCGGCATCACTTTGGCCTCGATGGCGGCGACCATCGCGGCCTTGTCCGCATTACTACGGGGGCGGAGCGTCGAGCCAGTGTGGGTCAGGCGCTTCACCATCACCTTGGCAATGTTGACGGTCACCTTGGGGCCGTTGAGCGTTGCGATCTGGACGATACGGCCGTCGATCGCGGCGGCATCATAGTTGCGATCGACGTAGTCGCCGGCGACCATATCGAGAATGAGGTTGGCGCCCGCATTATTGGTCTCCGCCTTGACCACGGCGACGAAATCTTCGGTCTTGTAGTTGATGGCGCGGTCGGCGCCGAGCTTGAGGCAGGCGTCGGCCTTGTCCTTGGAGCCGACGGTGACCATGACCTTGGAACCGAGCGCCTTGGCGAGCTGGATCGCCATGGTGCCGATGCCGGACGAGCCGCCATGGATCAAGAGCGTCTCGCCCGGCTTCAGGGCGCCGCGCTCGAACACATTGTGCCAGACCGTCATCAGCGTTTCCGGGACCGCGCCGGCTTCCTGCATCGACAGGCTCGGCGGCACCGCCATCGCCTGCCCATCTTGCGCGATGCAATATTGGGCGTAGCCGCCACCGGCCACCAGCGACATCACCTTGTCGCCAAGCTTGTGCCTGGTGGCGCCCGCGCCGAGCGCGACCACTTCGCCGGCGATTTCAAGGCCGGGCAGATCGCTGGCGCCGGGCGGCGGCGGGTAGGCGCCGGAGCGCTGTGCGACGTCGGGACGGTTGACGCCGGCGGCCAACACCTTGACCAGGATTTCGCCGGGACCGGGCACTGGGACGCTGCGGGTTTCCGGCAACAGCACCTCGGGGCTGCCGGGCTTGCTGATGCCGATGACGGTCATTTGCGCGGGCAGCTTTTCCATGATTTGTCCTTGCGAAAGGCTGAGAATTTTGAAAGCGGCCCCTGCATTAGCCAGCCGCATAGCGGCTGGCAACCGCCTCAGGGGATCGCCGAACACGGAGCAAAACGCATGGCCGCCGAGGATGACGACAAGCCGCGGAACAAGGTCACCCACGAGATCGGACAGGACCTGTCGCTGTTGTCGGTCGAGGAACTGACCGAGCGCATCGCATTGATGAATTCGGAAATCGAACGGCTGCAGCAAGCGTCGGCCAAGAAGCGCGCATCGAAGGATGCGGCGAACAGTTTTTTCAAGTCGTAGAGAATTCGAACTCGCCACACGTCGTCGCGGCCTACCGCCGGGACGACGAGCGCGCCTGTCCCAAACTAGGCCAATGGCCGACATGGCAAACGAAGCCTAAAGAAAATCGCTCATTTACGATCGGTTAAGCTTTCTCGATTATGACTTGGATCGTCCTCGTTTGGACACCGAGTGGCTCCTGTCCACTCTGTTTGACGCCTCCCTGTTATCAACTTCAAAAGCCGCCGGAAACGGCGGCTCTTTTTTGGCGCGGTTGCGGATTCTGCCTTTCGCCTGTCCCGTCACTGCGCTGGAAACCATAAATCCGGTTGCGGCTGGACTCTCGCCCGCACAAGCGCAATGACTTGTTCATCATAAGCCGGCGGTTTTCCAAGCCGGCAGCGTAGCAGTGGCGTGAGGGCGTTAACCATGGCGGACCGTTTGCAAAGCGAATCCGCGCTCGTTCAGTTCAGCGAGCGGCTGACTAATTCGGCGGCATTCGGAACCTTGTTCCGGGAAGGCATGGATCTCGTCGAGCAGACCGCCGCCTATCTCGATGGCGACGGCCGCACCGAAGCCAAGGCGCTCGAACGCTCCGTCAGCCTCACCTATGCGACCGAAAGCATGCGGCTGACCACGCGGCTGATGCAGCTTGCGTCCTGGCTGTTGCTGCATCGCGCGGTGAAGGAAGGCGAGATGACGCTGAGCCAGGCCAACCGCGAAAAGACCAAGGTCAAGCTCTCGGCCGCCGATCCCGGCCCCGAAGACATGATCGCAAAATTGCCCCAACAATTGCAGGACCTGATTTCGCGTTCGATGAACCTGCAATCGAGGGTGCGCAGGCTCGATGTCACGATCCATGCGCCGGCGACCGAACGCGCGCCGATCGGCAATCCGCTGGTGCCGCAGCTCAACCGGCTGAAGGCGGCGTTCGAGCAGTAAGCCGGGCTTCTATCAACATCGTCATTGCGAGGAGCGAAGCGACGAAGCAATCCAGCTTTCCGCATCGTTGCCCTATGGATTGCTTCGCGGAGCCTGTCATCGGGCGCGCGTTCGCGCGACCCGGTGGCTCGCAATGACGGGATGGGGTTGCCCAACAAAAAACGCCCCTGTTCAGGGGCGTTTTGCATTTCTGGGCTGAAACGACGAGGTTCGAAACCCTCAGTCCTTCTTGAGGAAGCCCGAAAACTTCTTCTGGAACCGGGACACGCGGCCGCCGCGATCGAGCATTTGCTGGGTGCCGCCGGTCCAGGCCGGGTGCGACTTGGAGTCGATGTCGAGGTTCAGCTTGTCGCCTTCCTTGCCCCAGGTGGAGCGGGTCAGATACTCCGTACCGTCGGTCATGACGACCGTAATCGTATGATAATTCGGGTGAATTTCGGCTTTCATGGCATATCCTTCGGCGCGCCGGCGCCCGTCTCAAAGTGTCAAAGGGTACGGATTTGGCCGGGTCTATAACGCAGCCGGGCGGTTAAAACAAGCTACGTATCCTGCCTGATTGGGAATCTCCCGGATTTGCCTAAGGGGGCGGCGAAGCCTATCTGGGGGCTTGCAACCGGGTCGGATGACATGAGCACAGCGGAACAGCTTGAAGACACCGGTGGCGGCGCGCCGCCGCGGCGCGACACGCTGCTCGAGGAAGAGGCCTTCATCGAAACCCAGCTGACGCATCCGGCGAAGAGCGGCGCCAAGCTGCGTCCGCTGCTGGCGCTGGCGCCTTACGTGGCGCGATATCGCGGCCGCGCGATGCTCGCCTTTGTCTCGCTCACCATCGCTGCGATCACGACCCTGGTCGTGCCGGTCGCGGTCCGGCGCATGATCGACTTCGGCTTCAGTCCCGAAGGCATCGCCATGATCAACAGCTATTTCAGCGTCATGATCGCGGTGGTCGCGATGCTGGCCGGCGCCAGCGCATCGCGGTACTATCTGGTCATGACCATCGGCGAGCGCATCGTCGCCGATCTCCGGCGCGACGTGTTCGCGCATCTGATCGCGCTGTCGCCCGCCTTCTTCGATTCCGCGCGCAGCGGCGAACTGGTGTCGCGGCTGACGGCCGATACCACCCAGATTAAATCTGCGGTCGGCGCATCGGTATCGATCGCGCTGCGCAATCTGATGCTGTTCTTCGGCGCCACCACCATGATGGTGATCACAAGCGCAAGGCTCTCGGGCTTCGTGCTGCTGGCGATCCCGGTGATCGTGATCCCGCTGGTGGCGTTCGGGCGCTGGGTGCGGCGGCTGTCGCGCAACGCACAGGATACGCTGGCGGACGCGACGTCCTATGCGTCCGAACTGCTCGGCGCGATCCGGACCGTGCAGGCCTTTACCAGCGAGCAACTGGCCAATGCGCGGTTCGGCGGCAATGTCGAACAGGCCTATGAGGCGGCGCGCAGTTCCACCCGGGCCCGCGCGGTGCTGACCTTCATCATCATCTTCATCGTGTTCTCCAGCGTTGTCGCGATCCTGTGGGTCGGATCGCACGACGTGCTGACCGGCTCGATCAGTCCCGGCCGGCTCGGCCAGTTCGTGCTGTACGCGGCATTCGCCGCGACCGGCCTCGGCCAGCTCAGCGAGGTCTGGGGCGAAGTCTCGGCGGCCTCCGGTGCGGCCGAACGGCTGTTCGAGATCCTGCGGGTGAAATCGCAGATCACGGCGCCGTCGTCGCCGCTGGCGCTGCCGGCGCCGCCGCGCGGCGATGTCGGTTTCGATGATGTCAGCTTCGCCTATCCGGCGCGGCCGGATGTGCTGGCGATCGATGGCGTTTCGCTGTCGGTGAAAGCGGGAGAGAAGGTCGCGATCGTCGGTCCGTCGGGCGCGGGCAAGAGCACCCTGTTTCATCTGCTGCTGCGGTTCTACGACCCGGCGTCGGGGGCGATCTCGCTCGACGGCGTGCCGATCAAGTCGGCCGATCCGGTCGACGTGCGCGCGCGCATCGCGCTGGTGCCGCAGGACTCCGTGGTGTTCGCGGCTTCCGCGCGCGAAAACATCCGCTTCGGCCGGCCCGACGCCAGCGATGCCGAGGTCGAGCGCGCCGCCGATCTAGCGCACGCCAGCGAATTCCTGCGACGTCTGCCCGGCGGCTTCGAGGCGCAGCTTGGGGAGCGCGGCGTGACGCTGTCGGGCGGCCAGCGCCAGCGCATCGCGATCGCGCGCGCGATCCTGCGCGATGCGCCGCTGTTGCTGCTCGACGAGGCGACGTCGGCGCTGGACGCGGAAAGCGAAACGCTGGTGCAGACCGCGCTGGAAGAACTGATGCGCCATCGCACCACGCTCGTCATCGCGCACCGGCTGGCCACGGTTTTGTCCTGCGACCGCATCATGGTGATGGACCAGGGCAAGATCGTCGAGCAGGGCACCCATGCCTCGCTGGTCGCGGCCAACGGGCTCTATGCGCGGCTGGCGCGGCTGCAGTTCGAGGGGATTTGAGCGCCTAATCTATCAATCGTCGGCGCATTTCGGTGAAAGCGTCGGCACATTCGACCACGGCCAGTTTTTCCAGGAGCCGTCCTTTCGGACGCAGGCTGTTGGGGATGTGCCGGGCGCCGATGCTTTGGGACGATCGGTCGGCGCTGCATTCCGGTCGACCGCGGCGATGCGCTGATTGGCATAGGTCGTGGATAGAAATCCTGCGACGATCACCGCCAAAAACGTCGCTGAGCCCTTGGCAAATTCGGCCCGCGTCATCGATCGCCTCCGCTCTTGCGCTGCGCACAATGCCGTCATGCCCGGGCCTGTCCCGGCATCTGCGTCCTTCTTTCAACCGTCTTGAGACGTGGATGGCCGGGACAAGCCCGGCCAGGTGTGGCGCTTTTCGTGCCAACGCCACACTCACCGTTCCGTCAGCTTCAACTCGATGCGGCGGTTGCGCTTGTAGGCCTCTTCCGTAGGCGCGGTGTCGAGCGGCTGGAATTCGGCAAAGCCAGCCGCGACCAGCCGCTGCGCCGGCACGCCGAGCGAGACCAGATATTGCACCACCGAGATGGCGCGCGCGGACGATAATTCCCAGTTCGACTTGAACAAGGGGCTGTTGATCGGCCGCACGTCGGTGTGGCCGTCGACCCGCAGCACCCAGGCGATTTCGCTCGGGATCTGCTTGTCCAGATCAATGAGCGCGGTCGCGAGCTTGTCGAGCTCGGCGCGGCCCTCGGGCAACAGCAAGGCCTGTCCGGTGTCGAAGAACACTTCCGACTGGAACACAAACCGGTCGCCGACGATGCGGATATCCGGCCGGTTGCCGAGAATGGTGCGCAGGCGGCCGAAGAATTCCGAACGGTAGCGCGACAATTCCTGCACCCGCTGCGCCAGCGCAACGTTCAGGCGCTGGCCGAGGTCGGCGATGCGGCCCTGCGATTCCTTGTCGCGTTTTTCGGAGGCGTCGAGCGCTTCTTCCAGCGCCGCCAACTGACGGCGCAGCGCGCTGATCTGCTGGTTCAGCACCTCGATCTGCGCCAGCGCCCGCGCCGTCACGGCTTTTTCGGAATCCAGCGCCTTGTTGAGTTCATTGGCGCGGCCCTGGGCGTCGCTGCCGGCGCCGGCAAGCCCTTCATAGAGCCCCTTGATGCGGTCGCGCTCACCCTCGGCGGACGCGAGGCCCGCGCGCAACTGCGATACCTGGTCGTCGAGGGAGAGCTTGCCGAGCTTTTCCAGCGACAGCAGATCGCTCAGTTGCGCGATCTTGGCGTTGAGCTGCTCCAGCGCCTTGTCCTTGCCGGTGACCTCCTGCGACAGGAAGAACTGCACCACCAAAAACACCGAGAGCAGGAACACGATCGAGAGCACCAGCGTCGACAGTGCGTCGACGAATCCCGGCCAGTAGTTGAAACCGGATTCGCTGCGGCGTGCACGGGCGAGGGCCATTCAAGATTCTCCGGTATCGTGTCCCGGACGCGGTGCAGCGTGTAACGCTGCTCCGCAGAGCCGGGACCTGGATGTTGGGTCCCGGCTCCGCGTCGCATCACCATAGCGCGTCGTAGAGACGCGCGTAAACGCGCTTATGGTGCTACGCCGCGTCCGGGACACGAGTTCGTTTCTAACTCTTCTCGGGCTGCCGGGCGATCCGCTCCAGCAGCTTCTTGATCTCGCGGTTTTGCTCGCCCTGACCGTCGGCCCATTCGCGGATCATCTGCTGCTCGGTGCGCATATGCGCGACCAGGCCCTGAATCGCTTCGGCGAGATTGGCCATCGCTGCGGTCGTGCCACGGGTGCCGCCGCCTTCCTCGACGACGGCACGCAGCTTTTCCATCGCATGCTGCAACTCGCCGCTGACGCCGGCGGCACCCTCGCCGGAATATTCGCGCACGGTCGAGGCAAGCCAGTCCTCGAGATCGGTATAGAAGCGGTTCTGAGCCTGGCTCGATTGCAGATCGAGGAAGCCGAGGATCAGCGAGCCAGCGAGACCGAACAGCGAGGACGAGAACGAAATGCCCATGCCGCCGAGCGGCGCGGCGAGACCCTCCTTCAGGGTATCGAACAGGGCGCCCGCGTCGCCGCCGACTTTCAGCCCGTCGATCACCTTGCCGACGGAACCGACGGTCTCGATCAGGCCCCAGAAGGTGCCGAGCAGGCCGAGGAAAACCAGCAAACCCGTCATGTAGCGGGAGATGTCGCGGGCTTCGTCCAGCCTTGTCGCGATCGAATCCAGCAAATGCCGCATGGTCTGCTGCGAGATCGACATCCGCCCAGTGCGCTCGCCGCCCAGGATCGCCGCCATCGGCGCCAGCAGCCTCGGACGCCGGTCGATCGCGAGGCCGGGATCGGCGATGCGGAAATTATTGACCCATGCCACTTCGGGATAGAGCCGGATCACCTGCCGGAACGACAGGATGGTGCCGATCAAAAGCACCATGCCGATCAGTGCGTTGAGGCCGGGATTGGCGAAGAAGGCGTTGATGATCTGCTTGTAAAGCACAATCGTCACGAGCGCGCACAGCACCAGAAACACCAGCATCCGCACCAGAAAGATCCGCGGCGAGGACAACTTGCTCAGTTCGATCTCCATTTCGGAGCGGGCGGCGGGACCTGAGGGCATTGCGGGCATATCCGTTGCGAAGATTCGGTTTCGGCCACCAATATGGCACAGCGGCGGGGGGAAAAAAGCTGGAAAGCCCTGATTCAGGCCGGCCGGCCGGGAACTTCAGGCTGAAAGCCGGCTTTGTTTCAGGCGTATATCGTGGCGTTCGGAATCTTAGCCCACCCAAGCGGGATTTTGCATGACCATTTTGTATCTGGAAGCGCGGGGCGCCATCGCCGTTTCGCTGTCGATCCTGATGGCGGGCGCCTTCCTGGTGCAGCAGCGCACCGGCAATTCCGGCTGGGTCGACACCATCTGGACCTTCTCGCTTGGCCTCACCGGCGCCGGCAGCGCGCTGTGGCCGGTCGCGCGCGCCAGTGGAGCCCGGTTTTCGGAAAAGATCGTGCTCAAAATGAAGGGAGTGGTCACATGAGCTTCGTCTCGACCATCATCGGCACCGCCGAACGGGTGCCGCTGCCGGACGTCATCATCCGCGCCGCGATCCACCGGCTGTGCTCGCGCACCGCCACCAAACTCGCCACCGGCAATGCCGAAAGCGACGCCTGGTTTGCCGACGAGATGGCGGCCCGTGCGATTGCCGAACATACCGACGCAGCCAATGTCCAGCGTTACGAAGTGCCGGCGGCGTTCTTCGCCCATGTGCTCGGCCCCAATCGCAAATATTCGTCGTGCTTCTACAGGGAGCCGGCCACCACGCTGCGGGAGGCCGAGGAAGAATCGCTGCGCCAGACCGTCGAGCATGCCGATCTCTTCGATGGACAATCGATCCTCGAACTCGGCTGCGGTTGGGGCTCGCTGTCGCTGTGGATGGCGCGGCAATTTCCGCGCTCAGAGGTGACGGCGGTGTCGAATTCGAATTCGCAGCGCGAACATATCGAGCGCGAAGCGGCGAAACGCGGATTGCCAAATCTGCGCGTCGTCACCGCTGACATGAATGTGTTCGACGCGAACGCGCAGTTCGACCGTATCGTCTCGGTCGAGATGTTCGAACACATGATGAACTGGCGCGAACTGATGACGGGTGTTCGTTCATGGCTGAAGCCCGACGGCCGTTTCTTCGTGCACATCTTCACCCATCGCTCCGGAGCCTATCTGTTCGACCGCGCCGATGCCGAGGACTGGATCGCGCAGCATTTCTTCGTTGGCCGCGTGATGCCGAGCCATCATTTGATCCGGCAATATGCCGATCTGCTCAGGATCGAGAAGGAATGGCGCTGGAGCGGCACGCATTACCAGCGCACCGCCCAGGACTGGCTGGTGAATTTCGATGCGAACCGCGACGAGATCGAAGGCATTCTCCGCGAAGTCTATGGCGACGACACCGCTTTGTGGATGCGCCGCTGGCGTTGGTTCTTCCTCGCGACATCAGGCTTGTTCGGTTACGCCGACGGCAGCGAGTGGGGCGTCAGCCATTACCGGATGAGGGCGGCGTAGTCGCTCATGTTGCCGGGCAAAAGTGCGGAGCGCGTCTTGAGATCAGAGACCCGGCAATCCATCGAGCAAGGACTCTCGCGAAGACGATGGATGCGCAGGTCGAGCCCGCGCATGACAGCTGTGGCTCACTTCCCCAGCGGCTTCAGTATCTTCACCAATTCCCCGTGCACGAACTCATTGCCGCAGATGACGTCTCCCGTCTTCAGCGGATCGTCGCTGCCCTGCATGCCCGAGACCACGCCGCCAGCCTCGCGGATCATGATCTGGCCGGCGGCCATGTCCCAGGGCTGCAAATTGCGTTCCCAGTAGCCATCGAGGCGGCCGGCGGCAACGAAGGCCATGTCGAGGGAGGCGGCGCCGAAGCGGCGGAAGCCTGCGACCTTGTTCTGGAGGACGGCCATTTCGCGGAGCGCCAATTCGTGATCGCCGCGCCCGATATGGGGCAGGCCGCAGGCCACCACGCATTCGTCGAGCTTGCGGCGGCCGGCGACGCGCAGCCGCTGGTCGTTGAGGAACGCGCCCTTGCCGCGTTCGGCGATGTAGAGCTCGTCATTGGCGGGATTGTAAATCACGCCGGCGATGATGGTGCCCTCGCGCTGCAGGCCGATCGAGATCGCAAATTGCGGAATGCCGTGCAGGAAGTTGGTGGTGCCGTCCAGGGGATCGACGATCCAGGTGTGGCTCTTGTCGGCGCCTTCGCGATTGCCGCCTTCCTCGCCGATGAAGCCATAACCCGGCCGCGACTTGGCGAGATCCGCGTAGAGCATTTCCTCGGCGCGCTTGTCGGCGAGCGAGACGAAATTCGCCGGACCCTTCAGCGACACCTGCAGATTCTCGATTTCGCCGAGGTCGCGACTGAGGCTGCGGCCGGCGCGGCGCGCGGCCTTGACCATGACGTTGATGAGGGCGGAAGATAGCATGTTCTGGGGCTTAAGGGGGGTCGGAGACAGGCGGCTCGGTGCCGCCGGGGCTTGGACTGGGTGCCCTCTCGAAACGGCGCCGTCAAGGCGTCATTTGACGTCTTTGCCGATCCATTTGCGCGCAGCTTCCTCGGCCTTGGCGCGATCCTCGGCGCTGAGGTTCGCCAGCGCCTCGTCCAGCTCCAGGTCGCCTTTGCCGGCGGTTTTGGCGACGATGTGCCATTTCAGGCCCTCGATCTTGTCCATCGGCGCGCCCTGTCCGCTCACCAGCACGCGGGCGAGGCGGTTCTGCGCGATCGGGCTGTTTTGCCGGGCTGCCTTGCGCAGCAGCGCGACGCCGGCGGCCTGGTTCTTCGGCGTGCCGGTGCCGTTGTAGAGCGCAATGGCATATTCGACTTCGGCATCGACATTGTCGGCGAGCGAGGCGGCCTGCAGCAGCCGCACCGCCTTGTCGATGTCCTTCGGGACGCCGGTGCCCTCCTTGTAGAAAGTCGCGAGCGCATATTGCGCCTCGGGACTGCCGGCGTCGGCGGCGACGCGCAGCAGCTCGGCGGCGCGCTTGAGGTCCTGCGGCAGCGTCTGACCGTCGAGATAAAGCAGCGCGAGATTATAGGCCGCCTTTGGGTTGCCGAGTTTTGCTGACGACGCCAGCAGCTTTACCGCTTCCTCGCGGTTGACCGGACCACCGCGGCCGGCGAGCCGCATCATGGCCAGCGCGAACATGCCCTCGCGGTCGCCGCCGTCGGCGGCGCGCTGGTACCATTCAGCGGCTTTCGCGTAGTCACGCTTGACGCCGAGCGCGTTGGCGTAGAGCTCGCCCAGCATGGTCATCGCCTTCGGGTCACGCGCATATTGCGCGCGCGTGGTCGCGAGATCGAACGTGGTCTTGTAGAGGCCGCGCTGATAGGCGCCGTAGACGGAATCGACATTGGGATCGTCGAAGGTGGGCGTCGGCGTGGGGGTGGGGGTCGGCGTCGCCGCAGGCTTTGGCGTTGCCGCGGGTTTCTTGGCCGCCGCCGCCGCTTTTGGCTTTGGTGTCTCTTTCCTGGCGGCCGGTTTGCTCGGCGGCGTTTGGGCTGCCGGCGGTGTGAGCTGGATTTGCGCCGATGCGCCGGCCGCCAGCATCAGGCAACCCGCGAAGATCGATATGGGACGCAGGAGTTTCATTTCCGGCGCTATCCCTGCTCCGCCCTGGTTTTGTCTGACGCCGTAGCGTGCGCCTGCCGGATCGCCTGCTCGACCTCGATCAGCGCCGTCTCCGCGCCGCGCGGATCGGCCCAGACGAAGTCGCCGACCAGGATGAAATCCGCTCCCGCGGCGGCGAATTCGCCGGCCTCTTCGCGCGAGGCGGCAAAGCCCACGCACGGCGGCTCGAACAGTTCGGCCCACCATTGCAGGCGTTCGGCGATCGCCTCCACCGAGGGCCGCTGCCCGCGCGCGTCGGGTTCGCCGAACAGCACATAGTCCGCGCCGGCTTCGCCCGCAGCCATCGAATCGTGCCGCGTGGTGAGGCCGCCGACGCCGGCGATACGGTCGGGCTTCAACGATGGCAGCGCGTCTTCCATGGCGGCAATGCCGGTCAGATGCGCGCCGTCGGCGCCGGCCCGGGCCACCAGTTCGACATGGCCATCGAGCAGCAGTGCCGCGCCGCCGTCCTGCACCACCGGCGCCAGCGTCTTGATGCGCGAGATCAGGGTGCGCTGGTCGGTCTGTTTCAGCCGCAGCAGCACGGCTGCGACATCGGCGGCGGCGAGCAAGCCGGAGAGGCCGGCCGCCAGCTGCGACGGATCGTCTATTTCGGGCGTTGCGAGGTAGAGCCGCGGCACCGGGCGCGGTGGAACAGGTTTTGCGGCCAAGTCTATGCGACCTTCTTTTCCAGGCCGGTTTCCCACTCGCCCTTGCTCGCCAGCGCATTCATCCGCGCACGGTGGATAAAGGCGCGTTGGCCCGCGGCGGCGTTCTCAGGCCTGCCCGACCACGCCTTTTGCGGCGCTGCCTGCAGCGCGCGGCCGTAGGAGAAGGTCAGCCGCCAAGGCAGATTAGAAGGCAGGCCGCCGATCCGGTTCATGGCGTTGAGGTGGGCGGTTGCTTCCTCGTCGGACTGTCCGCCGGACAAAAAGGCGATACCGGGCACGGCAGCGGGAACGCACGCCTTCAGCAGCCGGATGGTTTTCTCCGCAACCTCTTCAACGGGCGACGGCTTTGCGCTTTTCTTGCCTGATATCGCCATGTTGGGCTTCAGGATCATGCCCTCCAGCGCGACGCGCTGGACCCGCAACTCCTGGAACGTCTTGTCCAGGACGTGCTGGGTCACCTCAAAGCAGCGGTCGATGTCGTGATCGCCGTCCATCAGCACTTCCGGCTCGACGATCGGCACGATCTGCGCGGCCTGGCACAACGCGGCGTAGCGGGCCAGCGCATGCGCGTTGACATGGATCGCGGTCATGGTGGGAATGTCCGCGCCGATATCGATCACCGCCCGCCATTTGGCGAACCGCGCGCCGCGCTCGTAATATTTCTTCAAGCGCTCGGCGAGTTTGTCGAGGCCGGCGGTGATCAATTCGCCGGGGCAATTCGGCAACGCCTGGGTTCCCTCATCGACCTTGATGCCGGGGACGGCGCCGGACTGCTCGATCAGTTTGACCAGCGGCGTGCCGTCCTTGGCGTTCTGCCAGATGGTTTCGTCATAGAGGATGACGCCCGAGATGTATTTGCTCATCGCCTCCTGGGAGCGCAACAGCATTTCCCGGTAGTCGCGGCGCGTCTCCTCGGTCGATTCGACCCCGATGGCGTCAAAACGCTTCTTGATCGTGCCTGAGGATTCGTCGGCGGCGAGGATGCCCTTGCCCGGGGTGACCATGGCAAGCGCAACCTTGTTGAGGTCAGCGAGATTCATTGAACCGTTCTCCAGATCAACTGCCCTTGCAAGCCAAAATAGGCGGTTCTCGGGCAATTGCCTAGAAAACGTTCGTCGCGGCCGGCGGCCCCCCGCGGCGCAATGGCGCGGGGTCAGGCTACTCTCGGATCAAGTTCGCCCTTGCTGTAGCGCCTGGCCATCTCGGCCGTCGTCAGCACCTTCTTGATCTTGCCGGCTTGCCCCGCGGTGTTGAATTCCTGCAGCCGCTGCTTGCACAGTTTGGCCATCGCTTCCATCGCGGGTTTAAGATATTTGCGCGGGTCGAACTCTTCCGGATTGTCTTTCAGGACTTTGCGGATCTGCCCCGTCATCGCCATCCGGTTGTCGGTGTCGATGTTGATCTTGCGGACACCGTTCTTGATGCCGCGCTGGATCTCGGAGACCGGCACGCCCCAGGTCGGCTTCATCTTGCCGCCATTGGCGTTGATGATCTCCTGCAGATCCTGCGGCACCGAGGAGGAGCCGTGCATGACCAGATGCGTGTTCGGCAGCTTGCGGTGAATCTCCTCGATCACGTTCATGGCGAGGATATCGCCGTCCGGCTTGCGGGTGAATTTGTAGGCGCCGTGCGAGGTGCCCATCGCGATCGCCAGCGCGTCGACCTTTGTCTCCTGGACGAATTTTACGGCTTCGTCGGGATTGGTCAGCAGCTGGTCGTGGGACAATTTGCCTTCGGCGCCGTGGCCGTCTTCCTTGTCGCCCATGCCGGTTTCCAGCGAGCCGAGCACGCCGAGTTCGCCTTCGACCGAGATGCCGCCGAGATGGGCCATGTCGGTGACGGTCTTGGTGACGCCGACATTGTAGTTCCAGTCGGCCGGGCTCTTGCCGTCGGCCTTCAGCGAGCCGTCCATCATGACCGAGGTGAAGCCGGCCTGGATCGCGGTCATGCAGGTGTCGGGCCCGTTGCCGTGGTCGAGATGCACGCAGACCGGAATCTGCGGATAGATCTCGGTGACTGCATCCATCATGTGCTTCAGCATGATGTCGTTGGCGTAGGAGCGCGCGCCGCGCGAGGCCTGGATGATGACGGGAGCGTCGAGCGAGGAGGCGGCGTCCATGATGGCGAGCGCCTGCTCCATATTGTTGATGTTGAAGGCCGGCACGCCGTAATCGTGCTCTGCCGCGTGGTCGAGCAATTGACGCAACGTGATCCGAGCCATCCGAATTCTCCCTGTCTTTACAGCGCCCTGGGCGCTCGATCTGGTCAAATCTCTTTGTTTTGACGCGTTTTCTTGCCGCGAACCGGTGCCCACTTCGCTTGAAAACGCTCTGCTAGCGTAATTTTAGAACTTCGACGCCGGGCAACGGTTTGCCTTCCATCCATTCAAGAAACGCACCACCTGCGGTCGAAACATAGGAAAAATCGCCGGCCACGCCGGCCTGGTTCAGCGCCGCGACGGTGTCGCCGCCGCCGGCGACCGAAACCAGCTTCCTGGCCTTGGTCCGCTCGGCCGCATGCTTGGCCGCCACCACGGTGCCGCGGTCGAACGGGGTCATCTCGAACGCCCCGAGCGGGCCGTTCCAGACCAGCGTTGCGGCATCGTCGATCGCGGCATGGATTCGCGCGATCGATTGCGGGCCGACATCGAGGATCATGCCGTCGGCCGGAATGGCGTCGAGGCCATAGGCGTGCGACGGCGAATTGGCCGCGAAATGATAGGCGACCACGGCATCCACCGGCAGGATGATCGCGCAATTCGCGGCTTCCGCCTTTTCCATGATCCGCAACGCGGTCGCGGCCAGATCCTTCTCCGCCAGCGATTTGCCGACGCCGACGCCCTGGGCGTGCAGGAAGGTGTTGGCCATGCCGCCGCCGATCACCAGCGCGTCGACCTTGCTGACGAGGTTTTCCAACAGATCGATCTTGGTGGAAACCTTTGCGCCGCCGATGATCGCGATCACCGGTTTGGTCGGCGCCTCCAGCGCCTTGCCGAGCGCGTCGAGTTCGGCCTGCATGGTGCGGCCGGCATAGGCCGGCAACCTGTGGCCGAGCCCTTCGGTCGAGGCATGCGCGCGGTGCGCTGCAGAGAACGCGTCGTTGACCCAGATGTCGCCAAGCTTTGCCAGTTCGGCGACGAAGGCCGGATCGTTCTTTTCTTCCTCTTTGTGGAAGCGGGTGTTTTCGAGACAAAGGATGTCGCCATCCTTCATCGCATCGACGGCCCTGGCGGCGGCTTCACCGACGCAATCCTCCGCGAAGGCGACCGGCTGCTTGATGACCTGTGAAAGCGCGTCAGCAACGGGCTTCAGCGATTCCTTGGGATCGCGTCCCTTGGGCCGGCCGAAATGTGCCAGCAGGATGACCTTGCCGCCCTTGCCGGAGATTTCGGCGATGGTCGGCGCAACGCGTTCGAGCCTGGTTGCGTCGGTGACGCGGCCGTTCTCCATGGGTACGTTGAGGTCGACGCGCAGCAGCACGCGCTTGCCCCTTACGTCGACGTCATCGAGCGTGCGGAATGATTTGGACATCTGGGTCTCACGCTGCTCATCCTTCGAGACGCCGCGCTGTGCGCGGCTCCTCAGGATGAGGTTTCTCCCTCATGGTGAGGAGCGCGCTCTTTGCGCGCGTCTCGAACCATGAGGCTAGGAATTTACAGCAGCTTCCCCATCGCCACGGCGGTGTCCGCCATGCGGTTGGAGAAACCCCATTCGTTGTCGTACCAGGCCATCACCCGCACCAGCGTGCCGTTCAGCACCTTGGTCTGGTCCACATGATAGGTGGACGAGTGCGGATCGTGGTTGAAGTCGATCGAGACGTTGGGCGCGGTGGTGTAGCCCAGAATGCCCTTCAGCTCCTGCTCGGAAGCGCGCTTCATCGCCTCGTTGATTTCCTTCACCTCGGTCGCGCGCTTGGCGACGATCTTGAGGTCGACCACCGAGACGTTCGGGGTCGGCACGCGGATCGCGACGCCGTCGAGCTTGCCCTTCAATTCCGGCAGCACCAGACCGATCGCCTTGGCGGCACCGGTCGAGGTCGGGATCATCGACATCGCCGCGGCACGGCCGCGATAGAGATCCTTGTGCAGGGTATCGAGCGTCGGCTGGTCGCCGGTATAGGCGTGGATCGTGGTCATGAAGCCGGTCTCGATGCCGACGGTGTCGTTCAGGACTTTTGCGATCGGCGCGAGGCAGTTGGTGGTGCAGGAGCCGTTGGAGACGACCAGATGATCCCTGGTCAGTTTGTCGTGGTTGACGCCATAGACGATGGTCGCGTCCGCATTGTCGGCGGGCGCTGAGACCAGCACGCGCTTGGCGCCGGCGGTCAGATGCGCGGAGGCCTTGTCCTTGGCGGTGAAGATGCCGGTGCATTCCAGCGCGATATCGACGCCGAGGTCTTTCCAGGGCAGCGTCGCCGGATCGCGGTGCGCGGTGACCTTGATCTTGCCGTTGCCGAGGCTGATCGAGTCGCCGTCGACGGTCACGGTTCCCGGGAACCGGCCATGCACGGAATCGAAGCGCAGGAGATGGGCGTTGGTCTCGACCGGGCCGAGATCGTTGATCGCGACCACCTCGATATCCTTGCGGCCGGACTCGGCGATGGCACGCAGCACATTGCGGCCGATACGGCCGAACCCGTTGATCGCGACGCGGATTGCCATGCTCGTTTCTCCCTTAATAGCTATTGACGACCCCGCGGAGGGGCTCTCCGGAGGTGCTGACGGCGGATCGCCCGGTTCGGCCGGGCGAGAACGGACAAGATCGAAATTACCTAGTCCTTTTTCCGGGCAAGCTCAACCACTAGCCCAAGCGCTTCAGGGCGGCGTTAACCGCAGCCTCGGCGGTAATTCCGAAGTGCTTGTAAAGATCCTTGGCAGGCGCACTGGCGCCGAAACCGTGCATACCCACGAATTCGCCATCCTGGCCGATCACGGCGTCCCAGCCCCAGCGCACCGCGGCCTCGATCGCGATCTTGACCGGCGCGTTGCCGATGATCGACTGCTGACGCACCGCCGACTGCGCCAGCAGCAATTCGAGCGAGGGCACCGACACCACCCGCGACGCGATGCCGCGTTCGGCCAATTGCTTCTGGGCGGCCACCGCGATTTCGACCTCGGAACCCGAGGCGAACAACGACACTTTTGCCTCGCCCTGGGCGGCGACCAGTTCATAGGCGCCGTGGCCGCAGGGATTTTCCGACGGCGCGGTGGTTCGTAGCTGCGGCAGGTTCTGGCGGGTCAACGCCAGCACCGTCGGGCCGTCGATCCGATTCAGCGCGAGTTCCCAGCACTCGGTCGTCTCCATGGCGTCGCAGGGCCGGAACACGCGCATATTGGGAATCGCGCGCAGCGCCGCCAGATGTTCGACCGGCTGGTGCGTCGGGCCGTCTTCGCCGAGCCCGATCGAATCGTGGGTCATGACATAGACGACGCCGGTGCCCATCAGCGCCGCCAGCCGCATCGCCGGCCGCGCATAGTCGGTGAACACCAGGAAGGTGGCGCCGTTCGGCGCAAAGCCGCCATGCAGGAAGATGCCGTTCATCGCAGCAGCCATGCCGTGCTCGCGGATGCCGTAATGGATGAAGCGGCCCTTCGGCGTCTTGGCGGAAAACGCCACCGCCGATTTCGCCTTGTTGTTGTTGGAGCCGGTGAGATCGGCGGAGCCCGCCAAAAACTCCATCGGCATCGCCGCCGCGATCGCCTCGATCGCGGATTCCGACGATTTGCGGGTGGCGATATTCTGCGGCGTCTCCAGCAGCGCCTTCTTGTGGGCCTTCAGCGCCTTTGCCAGCGAGGCCGGCCGCTCATGGCGCAACCGGCGCTCGAATTCGGCGCGCTTGCGGTTGCCCAATTGTTCAAACTGCGCCTGCCAGGCCGTGCGGGCCGCGGCACCCCGGCCGCCGGCTTCGCGCCAGGCTTTCAACACATCGTCGGGCACCGAGAACGGCTCCAGCGAAATGCCGAGCTTTTCCTTGGCGCCCTTGAGCTCGTCGGCGCCGAGCGCCTCGCCATGGGCCTTTGCCGTGCCGGCCCGGGTCGGGGCGCCATAACCGATGGTGGTCTTGCACGCGATCAAGGACGGCTTGTTGGATTTCTGCGCGCGGGTGATCGCGGCCGCAATCGCCTTTTGATCCTGGCCGTCGATCAGTTCGGCCGCCCAGCCGGCGGACTTGAAGCGCTTCACCTGGTCGACGGAGTCGGAGATCGAGGTCGGGCCGTCGATCGAAATGCCGTTGTCGTCATAGAGCACGATCAGCTTGTTGAGCTTCCAGTGGCCCGCCATCGCGATCGCTTCCTGCGACACGCCCTCCATCAGGTCGCCGTCGGAGGCGAGCACATACGTATGATGGCCGACGATCTTCTTGCCGAACTCCGCGGCCAGCATCTTCTCCGCCAGCGCCATGCCGACCGATGTCGCGATGCCCTGGCCGAGCGGTCCGGTCGTGGTCTCGATGCCCTTGGTGTGGAAGTTTTCCGGATGCCCCGGGGTCAGCGATCCCAGCTGGCGGAAATGCTTGAGCTGGTCGAGCGTCATGTCCTTGTTGCCGGTGAGATAAAGCAACGCATACAGCAGCATCGAGCCGTGCCCGGCCGACAGCACAAAACGGTCGCGGTCCGGCCAGTTTGGCTCGGCGGCATCGTATTTCAGGAACTGTGTGAACAAGACGGTCGCGATATCGGCGGCGCCCATCGGCAGGCCGGGATGGCCGGATTTCGCCTTCTCGACGGCGTCCATGGCGAGGCCACGGATCGCATTGGCCATACGGGTATGATCGACCTGCGTCATGATGAAAATCCGCCTGAAATGAGGTGCTTGGTTGCGGTACGTACCGGCCGGGAGGCCGCAATACGAGCGTTATGGCTACGGGAAGTCAGGGCTGGATAGCACCTCAATCCCCTGAGTCCAAGGCGAGGAAACGCGCTTATTGCGGGAAAAGTTGCCTAAAGCATGCTTCGAAAAGCGGGATCCTGATCTACCGGTGCATAGCTTTGCGGCGGCGTTGCGCTGGCCTCGCTTGCAACGTAAATTTCACCGCCTAACCGCTTGCCGAACCGCGGATTTTGCTGTGCGGCTGGCTCGACCTGAGGTCTGCGCTGTCACCCATGAGCGATCGTCCCGCCAACGGCTCCGGCAACGCCGAGCCTAGCTTCGCCGACATCGAGGCCGCGACGCGGCGGCTGATGGCGGCACTTGACGCGCTGGAAAGTGCGGCCGAGCGGCGGCGCGAAGCGGACCGCGACGAGAACGAGCTGGCGAGCCGGATCCAGGCGCTCGGCGCGGATCGCTCGCGGCTGGCCGACGAACTCGACGGCTCGCTGGTGAAGTCGCGGCGGCTGGAGCGCACCAATCGCGAGATCGCCGAAAAGCTGGATGCGGCGATCGGCACCATCCGTGCCGTTCTCGATGCCGGAGAGGGATCATGAGTCACATCAACGTCACCATCAATGGCCGGCAATACCGCATGGCCTGCGAGGAAGGCCAGGAGGTGCGGCTGCTCAAGCTCGCCGAGAGTCTGGAATCGCGCATCGGCAGCCTGCGCGGCAAATTCGGCGAAATCGGCGACGCGCGGCTCGTGGTGATGGCGGCCTTGACGGTGTGCGACGAACTGCTCGACGCCAGCCATCGCATCCGTAGCCTCGAGGAAGAGCTCGACGCCTTGCGCAATGTTCGTATCGCCGCCGCCGATCGCGCCCGGACGACGCAGGTCGCGGTCGCCAATGCGCTCAATGCGGCCGCCGACCGCATCGAAAAGACCACGCAGGTGCTGAACCGCACCATTGGGGGCGGCGTCGCGATCGGGTAGAAGTTTTCGTCGTCCCGGCTCAAGGCCGGGACGACGAGTGTTTTCTTACCGCTGGCGGAGCGGCCCTATCGTAGCTACATTGGCCGGGCGAAGCTGCGTTGCGCGTCAGGAGCCATATATCCCCGGGGCCTTATCGATCCTTTAGGGAACTGTCCCTGGCCGGGTCCGTGGATCCGGTCATATGGTGCCCACCTACTTTCGTAGGGAACTCCGGGATCGAGCGCTTCAACGGCCTCTGCGGCTTCGCACTTTTGTTTCTGTTGATTTCTGCGTCGAGCCGTACACTACCGGCATCGCAATCTGAAGACGAACGAACCTGCAATCCGGGATCGCCCGCCGGAGTCTGTCATCGGGCGGCCATTCGGCCGACCGGTTGGCGGGCAATGACGGTGGAATAGAACACTGCATGTCGGGAAGTTCATCCAAAGCAGAGCTTCGTGCCATTGCGCTGGCAAAGCGCGATGCATTGAGCGACGAGCAACGCGCCGCCGCGGCGGAAGCCATCGCCAGACGCGGGCTGCCGTTCGAAATCGCTCCCGGGATGATCGTCTCCGGCTACTCGCCGATCCGCAGCGAGATCGATCCGGCACCGTTGATGCGAAGGCTCGCCGAACAGGGGGCGAAGCTGGCGCTGCCGGCGGTTTTGGCGCGCGGCAAGTCGCTGGCGTTTCGTGCGTGGTCGCCCGACGACCGGCTGATGCTCGGGCCGCTCGGTATTCTCGAGCCGTCGCCTGCTGCCGCCGAGGCCGTTCCCGACATCATGCTGGTGCCGCTGGCGGCGTTCGATCCCCTGGGGCACCGCATTGGTTATGGCGCCGGACATTACGACTACACGCTTGCACATTTGCGCAAGATGAAGGCCATCACGGCCGTCGGCATCGGATTTTCCGCACAGCAAATAAAGGCTGTCCCGGCGCTGCCGCACGACGTGGCGCTGGATTATGTGCTAACCGAAAAGAAAGTGTTCGATTTCCGGAGCTGAATTTTGCGAATTCTCTTTATCGGTGACGTCGTCGGCAAGACCGGCCGCACCGCTATCTCGGAGCATCTGCCCGGCATGGTCCGTGACTGGTCGCTCGATCTCGTCATCGTCAATGGGGAGAATTCCGCCGGAGGGTTCGGCATCACCGAGGCGATCTACCAGGATTTCCTCGACGCCGGGGCCGATGCGATCACGCTCGGCAACCACGCCTGGAATCAGAAGGAAGCGCTGGTCTTCATCGAGCGCGCGCCGCGCCTGATCCGGCCGGTGAATTTTCCGCGCCATACGCCGGGCCGGGGTGCCGCCCTGATCGACACCAAGAACGGCAAACGCGCGCTGGTCATCAACGCCATGGGCCGCGTCTTCATGGAGCCGCTCAACGATCCCTTCAACGCGGTCGGCCGCGAACTCGAGGCCTGTCCGCTGCGCGAGGCGGCCGATGCCATCGTGGTCGATTTCCACGGCGAGGCGTCCAGCGAGAAGCAGGGCATGGGATTCTTCTGCGACGGCCGCGCCAGCCTCGTGGTCGGCACCCACACCCATGTCCCGACCGCCGATCATCAGGTGCTGCCGGGCGGCACCGCCTATATGACCGATGCCGGCATGACCGGCGATTACGATTCGATCATCGGCATGCAGAAGGAAGAGCCGCTGCACCGCTTCACGACCGGCATTTCATCGGGCCGTTTCGAGCCGGCCTTCGGCGTTGCAACACTGAGCGGCGTCGCGGTCGAAACCGACAATGCCACCGGGCTGGCGCTGCGAATCGCGCCGGTGCGGGCCGGCGGCAGGCTGGAGCCGGCGACACCGGGCTTTTGGTCGAGCTAGCCTGCATCACGTCGCCATGCTTTGATGCGGCGAGGAAGATTGTTCGATCCCGAGGAACCTTTGACCAGCGAGCGCGTGGAACGACGATTGGCGGCGGTGGTGGTGGCGGATGTCGCCGACTACGCTCGTTTGATGCGCGTCGATGCGGAGCGGGCGCGGGCCGATCTCAAGAGGCTCCGGCGGTCTTTGATTGGTCCCGCCGTCGCCACGCATCGCGGCCGCATCGTCAAGACCGCCGGTGACGAAATGCTGGTCGAATTCCCCAGCGCCGTCGACGCGGCGCGCTGCGCGATCGAAGTACAGCGCAGTATGGCGGAACAGAACGCCGCGCTGCCGCTGGATGTCAGAATCGAATTCCGCATCGGCATTCACCTTGGTGACGTGATGATCGAAGCCGACGATATATTCGGCGACGGCGTCAATATCGCCGCGCGTCTTCTGCAGATCGCGGAGCCCGGCGGCATCTGCATCTCCGACGACACGCAACGCCAGGTCCGCGGCAAGGTCCGTGTCACCTTCGACGACATGGGTTCGCAAAATCTGAAGAACATCGCCGAGCCGATGCGGGTATGGCATATCCGGATTGGCGAGGAGCGCACATCGGCGCCCGCGATAAATCCCGCCGCGCCCAGCCAGCCGCTGGCGCTTCCCGATCGGCCATCGATCGCGGTGCTGCCGTTCGATAACATGAGCGCCGATCCCGAGCAGGAATATTTCGCCGACGGCATGGTTGAGGAGATCATCACCGCGCTGTCGCGGTTCAAGTCGCTGTTCGTGATCGCGCGCAATTCGAGTTTCGCCTACAAGGGAAAATCCGTCGATATCAAGCAGGTTGGGCGTGAACTCGGGGTGCGCTACGTGCTCGAGGGAAGCGTCCGCCGGGTAGGCAACCGGGTTCGCATTTCCGGCCAGCTGATCGAGGCTGCGACCGGCAATCATATCTGGGCGGACAGGTTCGAAGGCGGGTTCGAGGACGTGTTCGGCCTGCAGGACCAGGTCGCCGCCAGTGTGGTGGGATTGATCGCCCCCAGACTCGAGCAGGCCGAGTTCGAACGGGCGCGACAAAAGCCTACCGAGAAGCTCGACAGCTACGATTTCTACCTGCGCGGCATGGCGCTGCTGCATCAGCGGTCCTCGCCGCTCGAAACGCATGAGTTGTTCAGGAAGGCGATCGAGCGAGACCCGGAATATGCCATGGCCCACGCCATGGTGGCCTGGATGTGGATGGCGCGGCAGGCCATCTATGGCATGCCGCTAAAAGCCGATGCCCGCGCCGAGGCGATCCGGCATGCACGGCTGGCGGCGAGACTGGCCGAGGAGGATCCGTATGTGCTGGCGACAGCCGGCCACGTACTGACCTATCTGGGACAGGAGTATGAACGCGGCGTAGCCATGGTGGAACAGGCGGTCGCGCTCAATCCAAATCTTGCCATCGCATGGTATTCGCGCGGCTTCGTCTATCTGCTGTGCGACGAGGCCGAACGCGCGATTGAGAGCTTCGACCACATGATCAGGCTGAGTCCGCTGGACCCGCTGCGATTAAGCGCCTGGAACGGTTCGTCGCATGCATTTTTCTGTCTCTCGCGTCACGAGGATGGCTGCGCGGCGGCGATGAAATCGATGCAGTTCGATGCCAACGCGCATTCGCTGTTGACCTTCGCCATGAACGCTGTCCGCATCGGACGCAAGGAGGAGGCGAACAAGGCGATCAGCCGGGTTTTGAAGCTGCAGCCCGGCTTTCGCGTCTCTCACGCCAGCGAGGCATTTCCCGTCCGCTGGCCCGAGCGGCGGGATCAAATAGCTGCCGCACTTCGCGACGCGGGTTTGCCGGAGTAGGCTTCGCCCGCCATTTTTGCCGGATCGGCAGCCGGCCCCGTTGCAATCAAAACCCACGCGCCCTGGGCTGCCGCTTCAGGCCCCGGTTTGGGCGCTTGATTCAGTCGTCCGTGAAGAACTGTCCAAGCCATTGGGCGGGAGTCGCGGGTCGTGATTCCTTGGTCGCATCGGAGGGGACGATGCGACCCAAGGAACGACGGGACAGCGGACAGGCCGATCTTCTGCGCTCGCGGCTGGACGCGATCATCGACATGAACCATGCGCTGGTGAAGCTGGCGCGGACGATCGACTGGTCGTTCCTCGAGGAACGGTTCGGCGCGGTCTACGAGGACAAGCCGGGCCGGCCGCCGCTGCCGACGCGCTTGATGGCGGGGCTGGCCATCCTCAAGCACACCTGCGATCTCTCCGATGAGGTGTTGTGCGAGCGCTGGGTGGAGAATCCCTATTACCAGTTCTTCTGTGGCGAGGAGTTCTTCCAGCATCGCCTGGTGTTTGACCGCTCCTCGCTGACGCGCTGGCGCCAGCGCATGGGCGAGGAGAAGCTGCAAGCCCTGCTCCAGGAGAGCCTTTCGGTCGCGACCAAGACCGAGGCGATCAAGCCGTCCGACCTCAACCGCGTCATTGTCGACACCACGGTGCAGCCCAAGAACGTGATGTTCCCGACCGATGCCAGGCTTCTCAACCGAGCCCGCGAGATCCTGGTCCGGCTGGCAAAGCGGCAGGGCCTCGCGTTGCGGCAATCCTATGCACGGGTGGGCAAGTTCGCCCTGATCAAGCACCAGCGCTATGCCCACGCCAAGCAGTTCAAGCGCGCCAACCGGGCCTTGAAGACGCTCAGAACCTATCTCGGACGCGTCATCCGCGACATTGCCCGCAAGATCGAAGGCCGCACCGACCCGCTCGGCGAGATTGTCCTTGGACGCATGCTGGCGCTGGCGCGACGGGTGCTTGACCAGAAGCAGCACCAGCGCGGCCCCAAGGTCTACTCGCTGCACGCGCCGGAAGTGGAGTGCATCGGCAAGGGCAAGGCGCACCGGCCTTACGAGTTCGGGGTCAAGGTCTCCGTCGCCACCACGCTGGCGCACGCCAAGGGCGGTCAGTTCGTTACCCATGTGAAGGCGCTGCCCGGCAATCCCTATGACGGTCATACGCTCAAGACCGTGATCCCGGACATGGAGGTGCTGATCGGCAACATCATCGAGCGCCTCGTTCTCGACAAAGGCTATCGCGGCCACAATGCGCCGCCCGAATACAAGTTCAGGGTGTTCACCTCAGGCCAGAAGCGGCGGGTGACCCCGCAGATCAAGCGCGAGCTACGCAGGCGCTCCGCCGTCGAGCCGGTGATCGGGCACCTCAAATCCGAACACCGGATGGGCCGGAACTATCTCTGGCACCGCCAAGGCGATGCCATCAACGCCGTCCTCGCCGCTGCCGGCTACAACTTCCGCCGCCTCCTCCGCTGGCTGGAGTTCTTTTTGCGCCAAATCCTCGTCCAGCTCATCCGCCGAATTCAGCTCGTTCCGAACTGAAGTCCGGGTTCTTCACGGACGACTGATTCACGTCCAAGCTGATGTCTTCAAGCTGCAAAACCGGACAACCGGCATTTCCGAGATTACCCCCCTAACCGGACATGCCGCGGACATGCCAAAATCGACGCGAATGACCCCAAGCGGTCATCGAGGCGATCATATGCTTATGGGCGCGCGAACCCTTGAGCTTCTCCGCAAGGTTCTCAACGTGTGCTCCGGAAATCGAGCGCTTCCACGCCTGCTATGCCGGGAGTCGCGCCGTTGAACGCAACCCCCCCGGTCCAGCTTCGTCAAGTTTATTCGGCCGCAACTGTGTGCACGGTCCCGCGCTGGCCTTCGCTCACGAACACGAACCCGTCGTAGCCCTTCTCGGCGACCTCCGCGCACTTCCTGCGATAGCCGCCGACGCCTTCCGGGCCGAGATAGGGCAAGAAGCGGCGCGGCTTGCCGGCGATGTTGGCGCCCATGTACCAGGAATTGGCGCCCGGCAACAAGGTACCGTTCACCACCTCGGAGACATGGTCGGCCCACGCGTCTTGCGCCTGCGGGGTCGCCTCGATCGTTGCAAGCTTGTTTCTGCGCATATGGGCGATGCATTCTGTAATCCACTCGACGTGCTGTTCGATCGACACCGGCACGTTCGACAGCACCGAGGGGCTCTGCGGGCCGGTGATCGTGAACAGGTTCGGGTAGCCGGCCGTGGCAAGGCCGAGATAAGTCTGCGGGCCGTCCTCCCACTCTTGCGCCAGCACCCTGCCGCCGCGGCCCTTGATGCCGAGGTTCTTTAGCGAGCCGGTCAGCGCGTCGAAGCCGGTGGCGACGACGATAATGTCGAGCGGGTATTCCTTGCCGCCCGCGCGAATCCCGTTCGGCGTGATCTCCTCGATCGGGCCGTCGGTGCTCGCATCCACCAGCAGCACGTTCTTCTTGTTGAAGGTCTCGAAGTAGTTGGTGTCCAGCGGTTGGCGCTTGGTGCCGTAGGGATAGGTCTTCGGAGTCAGTTTCTCGGCGACCACCGGGTCGTTGATCGTCGCGCGGATCTTCCTCTTGAGGTAGTCGGCGATAATATCGTTCGCCTCCTTGGAGAAGAACATGTCCTGGTAGTTGGCCAGCCAGAAGGGAAAGCCGCCGACCTCCCACATCCTGTCGAACTCCTGCTCTCGCTCCTCGGGCGTAGTATCGAGCACCGACTTCGGGATGAAGTTCAGCTCGAAGCCGAAGAACGAGTTCTTGATGCGCTGGCGGATCTCGTCGTAGTCGGCCTTGCGCGCCCTTGTGACTTCGGGGTCGACACGGCCGTTGCGCGCCGGCACGCAGAAGGCCGGCGTGCGCTGGAACACCGTCAGGTGCTTGGCCTGCTGCGCGATTTCCGGAATCGCCTGCACTCCGGTAGCGCCCGTGCCAATGACGCCGACCCGCTTGGCGGTGAAGTCGACGCCGTCGTGCGGCCATTTGCTGGTGTGGTAGCACTTGCCCTTGAATGACTCCAAGCCCTTGAACGGCGGCATGTTGGCGGCCGACAAGGCGCCGACCGCGGCGATGACGAAGCGAGCCCTGACCACGTCGCCTTTGTCCGTGCGCACCGTCCAAAGCTCGGTATCATCGTCGAAGACGACCTCGATGACGCGCTTGCCGAACTGGATGTCGGGCTTAAGGTCGAAGCGCTCGGCGCAGTGCTCGAGGTAGCGCAGGATCTCGTCCTGTTCCGGATAGCGCTCGGACCAGTTCCATTCCTGCAATAGGTTCTTGTCGAACGTGTAGCAGTAGATGTAGCTGTCGGAGTCACAGCGTGCGCCGGGATAGCGATTCCAGTACCAGGTGCCGCCGACTCCGTCGCCGGCCTCGAACACGGTAACGTTCAGGTCGAGCTTGTCGCGCAGCGAATGCAGCATGTACATGCCGGAAAATCCGGCGCCGATGATGACGGCATCGAACTCCGTTTTCGCGCCAGCCCTTTGTGACTCGCCTTGCACATTCGTCATGACACTCCTCCTGTTGTGAGCCTTCTCCCTGTATCTTTGGTCAGTTGTCCTGTCGCCAGCCTGCGCCAATGACAGGCCGACGTCCGCCGGCAACATCGCAATGCACGCGCTCGCGACGCCCCTCGATCCGTTCAATTTCGAAAACCCGGGAGGCGCCGTGGCACAACAAGGCGCTCGCCAGCATTACGCCGCCGCGCGCGCCTCACCCGTCGCATAGGCAGTCGTCTCGAACTCCAGGTAGCCACCGAATGAAGTCGGGTCGCCGAACGGCAGGATCTGCGTCGCCCAATATCCTCCGAAGCCGTTCTTCCGGTCGATCCAGAAGAACAGGTTGGGGAGACCGGCCCAGCCGATCGCCCCGGCCGGCCGGCCGGTCGGCGCATCCTCGTCGTTGACCATGAAGGTGTAAGACCAGGATTTCTTCAGGCCGGGGAAGAACTCGGCATCGTTCGACAGCGCCGGAATGACGCCGGGCAGCATCGTGACCGTCTGGTGCGCTTGCAGGCCATTGCGTACCGCGGCCTCGACAGTCTCCTTCTTGAGCACCCGGCCATGCGGCCCAGTTCCATCGTTCAGCCACATGCGGATGAATTTCATGTACTCGCCGATCGAGGCGTGGAGTCCGTGGCCGCCCATGTCGACTTCCGGATCGGGCGGCAATTGCATATCGGGAAGCGGGGTAAGCGACCCGTCGGCCCCGCGTTGATGGATGACGGCGAGACGCGCCCGCATCGAAGGAGTCAGCGAGAAGGCGATGTCCTCCATCCCGAGCGGCGCGAAGATCCGCTCCTTCATCACCTCTCCGAGGCGCTTGCCGCGGATGCTCTCGACGACCTGGCCGCACCAATCAATGTTGCTGCCATATTCCCATTTGTCACCGGGATCGAACAGCAGCGGTGTCATCAGGGATGCCTTCGAGCAGGTGATTACGCTCGGCTGACCGCGCTCCTGCGCGAGGCGGAAATAGTTGGCGTTGAAGAAGTCGTAGCCGAGGCCGGCCGTATGCAGCATCAGCATCCGGGTGGTGATGTCTCGCTTCGGCGCCCGCAGCTTCGGCGTCCCGTCGGCGCCAAATCCGTCGAGCACTTCGAGCTTGCCGATGTCGGGGACGTAAGTTTTGGCAGGGGCGTCCAGGTCGAGCTTGCCTTCCTCGACGCATTGCATAACGGCCGTGCCGGCGATCGCTTTCGTGGTTGAGTAGATGGCGAACACAGTGTCGGTCGTCATTGCCTGCCCGCCAAGAAGACGCTCGCCGGCGGCGCCTTCATAGATATTGGCCGAGCGGCTGGTGATCATCGCCACTACGCCGGGAACGCGGGGCTTGCCAGTCACGATCCTTTGCAAGATCCCGTCACATGCGCCTCTCAAGTTGTCAGCCATTGCCGTTCCTCCCGTTTGAAATTCGCCAGTTCTGATCCTGTCTTCTCCACAGACCGCGGGCGGTTCGCGTGGAACGATGTCAACCATGGTGAGGTGTTCAGTAGGGCTCCAGTCCGACTATCCCAACGCCTGTTGCGCAAACGAAAATCCCACTGCGACCTTAGCAGCAATCGTGGTTGGCGTTTTGATCATGATCTGGCTCTAGGTCAGTCTCGAACGCCGACCGAGCGTCGGGAAGACTAGAACGAATTCTTGCACGCGGCTACGCATTTGCGTTTGTCATCGAAAGTGCCGACTTTTTTTGCTCAGGCATGTCAGCGATGCTGACACTTGATGTTTCCTCCGAGGCGCATCAAGCCACCATGGCATTCTCGTCGAGTTAGGCGGCGATGTTCCGCTTGTGGGGCACAAAGCTGACGTGACCGTTGCGTTGTAGAAGGTCCGCTGTTGGCACTTTTCGGACCTCACGCGACGTCCGACGTGAGTCCGGAATGCACACTAAAGCGGACGTCCGCCGACCACTCTGGATTTATGGGTTCACGCCCTAGCTGAAATCGCCGGCGGTTCGTGGACCATGCGCAAGCGCTGATCGCTTCGCCGTCAGGAAGCGGCAGCGATCATTTGGGCGCGGCGGCGGCGGACGCCGATGGTGCGCATGGTGGCAAAGCCGATCAGGAACAGGACAAGCTTGCTGACGATGCCGTAGATCGACATGAACACCGACCAGGTCGCCACGCTATAGTTGAGGGCCACGATCAGGTTCAGGCCGGCGGAAAAGAACATCAGGCCGGCCCAGACGTAGCCGAAGATGAAGGCGATATCCGGCACCATTTCGATCGCGACCGGCGGCAGATAGCGGTTGATCCATCCGGGCCTGAGCATCACGATGCCGACGACGGTGTAGATCACGGTCGGCTTGATCATCACGAAGCGCGGGTCGCGGGTGATCAACGTGGCGGCGCCCGCGCCCAACACCAGGAAGAGGCTCATCCACTGCATGGTGTCGATCGGCTTCTTGCGCAGAAACTGCCAGCCGATCTGGGCTGCACCCAGCGCCATGCCGAGCACGACCGCCAAGGTGACGTTCCCCGTCGTGAGGTAAACGACCAGGAAAAACAATGTCGACGCCATGTCGAGCAGCAGCAGCTTCCCGGCATCGAGCAGGTGTTTCATGGGTTGTTCAACTCCGTCACGGGCCCGGTCATTGTTACACCCCGGATTGCATTCGGACGAGAAGCTTCGCTGGCGCAACCGGCCGGTTGCTCAGGACTGCCGAAAACCCATGCGGAAGGCGCCCCAGTGGCGGCCGCGGATGACGATCGGCGACGACAGATCCTTCATCAGCACGAAATTGCCGCCGCCCATGTCGCGCCGGTAGGTTTGCAGCAGGAACGGTTTGGTATTCGCCGCCACTTTCTTGACCGCGCGATCGCTGAACAGCCGCCGGTTCCGGCAGTTCGCGTTGTTCCAGACCGGGTCCGGCCCCTGCGGGTGGCGATAGTTCGGATTATGGGTCGGCAGATAGCCGCCTTTGGCCCATGCGACACAAAACACGATTCTCGGATCGCATTTTTGAATTGGATCCTGGATCGCCGGCAGGACGCGGTCGGTGAAGGTGACGTAGTCGGTCATGTATTGCTTCGGATCGGTGCCGGCGATTTCGTGGTATTTCTCGTCCATCAACTGATCGAGGCTGATCTCGCCGCGCGCGATCGCGCTTTCGAAGGCGGCCGAGATTTGCTTCGCCGTATCGATCACGACACGGATCAATGGCGCGTCCGAGGTCTCCACGCCGCTGTCGGCAATGAGGGCAATCAGCCCTTCCGAGATCTCGAGCAGCTTGGCGACCCGGTCGTCGGCATGCTTCAACTCGGTCGATGAGAGATCGACGCCCTTGGCAAGGTTGCCGAGCTCGTCGATGACCTTGTCGCAGTGCGAGAGATTGGAGGTGGCCGCCTTGGCTACGCCGTCGATCTCGCTCCCGACCGCCGTAAAGCCATTCTGGACGCGGGCGATGATGCCTTGGATCTGGGCAGCGCCTTCGCCGGCATTCTTGGCCCGGAGCGAAGCCTCGCCGCTTTCGCCGATCAGGCTGTTGACCTGGCCATCGAGGCCGCGAACGGTATCGTCGATCAGATGGGTCGCCTGCCGGGTCGCTTCGGCGAGATTCTTCACCTCGCTGGCGACGACCGCAAATCCTCTTCCCGCCGCACCCGCGCGCGCGGCCTCGATGGTGGCGTTCAGCGCCAGCAAATTGGTTTGCCGCGCGATCGCCTCGATCGATCCGGATACTTTTGCGACTTCGGACAGCGCGGCGCCGACCGAACTCAGGCGATGCTCGATACGGCCGACCGCCTCGATCAGTTCGGCGATGTGCTGGACCGCGGTCTCCACCACGGCGCGCGACTGGGTGATTTCTCCGACCGCGGCCGTGGCGGCCGACTGCACCGCCTGCGACGCGCCGGCGATGCCGTGATTGGCGGAGACCATGGTCTCGGCGGTTTTCTGCAACTGGCCGAACCGGTCGGATTGGCCGAAGACGCGGCCCGCGACCTCCTGGAGGTTGCCGGCGACGTCGGCAAGTTCGACCCCGAGGCCGCCGATCCGGTTGGCAAGCTGGTCGACCAGGCGCTCGCTGGCCGACGGCGCGGCCTGGGCGTGATTCAGTTCCGAACTCTGAGCTGCCGGCATCACGGCATCCCCTTCGTTGAAATGCGGGTCACAGTCTGTACGCGGTGCGGAAGCCACCCCAATGGCGGCCGTTGACGCGGACCGGGACGTCGATCTCGCGCATCATGACGGTCTTGCCGTTGCCCATGTCGCGGGCATAGCTCTGGATCAGATAGGTACGCTGATTGCGGCCGGCGGCCAGGCCCGCCGTGTCGTTGAAGATGCGGCGGTTGCGGCTGTTGGCGGTGTTGAAGGCGACGTCGCCGGGGCGCTGCGGGTGCGAGTAGATCTTGTTGTGCACCGGCAGGTAGCCATTGCGATCGATCATCACGCAGAACGCCATGCGCGGATCCTTGGCAAGGAAAGCTTCCTGGAACGGTGGCAGCGTACGATCCGCCCAGTCCAGAATCTTGGTGCGATGCTGGACCGGGTTGGTGCCTGCGATCTCGACATAGTCGGTATCGAACATGTCTTCGATGGAGATGGCGCCGCTTGCGACCCCGCCTTCGAAAATCCTGGTCAGCGCTGCGCCGGCTTCCATGGCGCGGGTGACGAATTCGGTGTTCTCGTCGCGGATCGACCACAATTTGTCTTCGATCTTTTCGCTGAGCTCGGCATTCGGCGCCTCGAACCGTGCCTGCGCGCCCGCGTTGGTGCGTTCGCCGATCCGAATCCTGCAGGCGCCGATGTCCTGCAGCGTCGCACTGAGGCTCTGGTGTTGCGGCAGGCCGTCGGCAGCGGGGCCGCAGACCAAGATGCCTTCCATGGAAATCTCATAGACCGGCGCACTGATCGGGCCGCGCGCGGTCTGGATTTCGATCTTGAGGTTGCAGGGCAGCTTTTCGCCCTTGCGGTGGTCCGTCCGCTCGCCCTGGCGCAGCAGCACGGCGCAGCGCGATTTGAGCTTCTGCGCGAACGTCGTGACCGCCTGGCCCGCTTTGGCGACGTTCTCGCCATGCGCCTCGGCTTCCTTGGTCGCGCTGCCGATCTCGGTGGCGCTGTCGCCGACCGAGACGATGAAATGGGAAGCGGAGGCGGCGT
Organism: Bradyrhizobium sp. AZCC 2289; assembly: GCF_036924615.1. Lineage (NCBI taxonomy): Bacteria > Pseudomonadati > Pseudomonadota > Alphaproteobacteria > Hyphomicrobiales > Nitrobacteraceae > Bradyrhizobium > Bradyrhizobium sp. AZCC 2289. The sequence continues at coordinate 6,054,712 of NZ_JAZHRY010000001.1, forward strand.
TCTCGGACATTTCGCCGGTGGTCTGGTTCTGCTCGGCCACAGCGCCGTTGACGTTCTCGAATACCGGCCGGATCGCCTCGATCGCCTGCGAAATCCGATGCACCGCATCGACCGAACCCGCGGCATCCTTCTGCAGCGCTTCGATCTTTTTGGTGATCTCCTCGGTGGCGTGCTGGGTCTGCACCGCGAGCGCCTTGACCTCGGTGGCGACCACGGCAAAGCCGCGGCCGGCGTCGCCGGCGCGCGCTGCCTCGATGGTGGAATTGAGCGCCAGCAGCGTGGTTTGCCGCGCAATCTGTGCAATCAGATTGACGACGTTGCCGATGGCGGCGGAGGATTCCCTTAAGCGATCCACATTGGCGCTGGCTTCGCGGGCAGCGTCGCTGGCGAGATCCGCGAGCTTGCCGGCGTCGCGTACCTGCGCTCCTATGCCCTGTGCCGAGTGGGTGAATTTGTCGGCGGCCTGCGAGAATGTCGTCGCCGTGGACTGCGCGGCGCTGGTGCGGCCGGTGAGGGCGTCGGTGCGCTGGCGGATGGTCGATAGTGTTGCCGCGGTCGCTTCGGCGCCGCTGGCGACCGAACCGGCCGCGCGCTCGAGCTGGCGGATCATGGCGCCGAGTTCGAGTTCGAGCAGTTCGAGGATTTCCTTGGCCGAATCACTCTCGGGGGAGGCGGTTGCGCCGGCCACGGCGGCGCTTGCCGGAACCTTGGGTTCGACGGCAGGCGCAGCCGGTTCCGGCACTCGCTTTCGAAACAAACCGAACGCCATGGGAACTCTTAAAAGTTGAAATTGGGTGGGACATCCTCTCATCCGGGCATGAAGTCATGGTTAACAACTGCCTCATATTCCAGCAGGCGGCACTACTTTCATACCCAAAACGGCGTCAAATCTTTGATTTTGGCCGGTCACGGGCTTATAAGGCCGCGCTTTCACCCCCAAATTCCCCTGGCGAATCCAAGAGACCCCGCATGGCCGGCCATTCCCAATTCAAGAACATCATGCACCGCAAGGGCCGGCAGGATGCCCAGAGGTCGAAGCTTTTCGGCAAATTGGCGCGGGAAATCACGGTCGCGGCCAAGATGGGCCAGCCCGATCCGGCAATGAACGCGCGGCTGCGCGCGGCGATCATCTCCGCCCGCCAGGAAAACATGTCGAAGGACTCGATTGAACGCGCCATCAAGAAGGCGACCGGCACTGGCGGCGAACACTACGACGAAATGCGCTACGAGGGGTATGGCCCCGGCGGCGTCGCCGTGATCGTCGAAGCCCTGACCGACAACCGCAACCGCGCCGCTTCCGACATCCGCTCCTACTTCACCAAATCCGGCGGCAATCTCGGCGAAACCGGTTCGGTGGCCTTCATGTTCGATCACACCGGCATCATCGAATATGATTCAAGCGTGGCCTCCGACGATGCGATGCTGGACGCGGCGATCGAGGCCGGCGCCGACGACGTGATCTCGAGCGCGAGCGGCCACGAGATCTATGCCTCGCAGGAAACCTTCCGCGAGGTGGCGAAGGCGCTGGAGGCCAAATTCGGCGAAGCCCGCAAGGCGGCGCTGACCTGGAAACCGCACAACACGGTCGCGGTCGACGACGAGACCGGCGAGAAGCTGTTGAAGCTGATCGATCTGTTGAACGAACATGACGACGTGCAGAACGTCTACGCCAATTTCGAGGTGTCGGACGCGCTAATGGCGAAGATGGGCGGGTGAGGCCACGGTTGCCGCTTCACACTCCGCTGTCGTCGTCCCGCTTGACCGGGCGATCCAGTATTCCAGAGACCGGCGTAAGAGCCGCAACGCCGCGGCGTACTGGATACCCCGCTTTCGCGGGGTATGACGACCCGGCAGGGGATGACGCTCTGTTTATGTTTCGTTCACCGGCCTCTGGCGTTATCACTACGCCATGACATCCCCACCGATTCGCCATCCCGTCCGGATCATCGGCATCGACCCCGGCCTGCGCCGCACCGGCTGGGGCGTGATCGAGACCGAGGGCAACCGGCTGGTCTTCATCGGCTGCGGCTCGGTGGAGGCGCCGGACAATCTGCCGCTGGCAAGCCGGCTATTGGCGATCCATGAGGGGCTTGCCGCTGTGCTCGGCGATTTCAAGCCGGCCGAGGCCGCGGTCGAGCAGACCTTTGTCAACAAGGACGGCGTCGCCACGCTGAAACTCGGCCAGGCGCGCGGGGTTGCCATGCTGGCGCCGGCGATGTTCGGCATCTCCGTTGCGGAGTATGCCCCCAACCAGGTCAAGAAGACGGTGGTCGGCGCCGGCCACGCCGACAAGAACCAGATCGCGGTGATGCTGAGGATATTACTGCCCAAGGCCGAACCGAAATCCGCCGACGCCGCCGACGCGCTGGCGATTGCCATTACGCATGCGCATCACCGCCAGAGCGCATCGCTGCGGCTGAAGGTGGCCGGGCTATGATCGGCAAACTCAAGGGCCTGATCGACAGCTACGGCGAGGATTATGTCATCCTCGATGTCGGCGGCGTCGGCTATCAGGTGCATTGCTCGTCGCGCACGTTGCAGGCGCTGCCGGCGCCCGGTGAGGCCGCGGTGCTGTCGATCGAGACCTATGTGCGCGAGGATCAGATCAAACTGTTCGGCTTTCGCAGCGACATGGAGCGCGAATGGTTCCGGCTGTTGCAGACCGTGCAGGGCGTCGGCGCCAAGGTCGCGCTCGCCGTGCTCTCCACGCTGCCGCCGGCGGATCTTGCGAACGCGATCGCGCTGCGCGACAAGGCCGCGGTGACGCGCACGCCGGGCGTCGGTCCCAAAGTGGCCGAGCGCATCGTCACCGAATTGAAGGACAAGGCGCCGGCGTTCGCCAGTGTCGATCCGGCGCTGGTGCATCTGAGCGGCGCGCTCGACAATGACCGCGCGCCGCGCCCGGTCACCGACGCAATCTCGGCGCTGGTCAATCTCGGCTACGGCCAGCCGCAGGCGGCCGCCGCGATCGCCGCCGCCTCGCGCAGCGCCGGCGAGAAGGCGGAAACCGCGCAACTGATCCGGTTGGGGCTGAAGGAATTGTCGAAGTGAACCCGCCCTCCCGCATCGTCACACCCGAGCGCCGCAGCGACGATGTCGGCGACACCGCGCTGCGGCCGCAATTGCTGTCCGAATTCGTCGGCCAGGCGCAGGCGCGGGCCAATCTTTCGATCTTCATCGAGGCCGCGCGCAAACGCGGCGAGGCACTGGATCACGTGTTGTTCGTCGGCCCGCCCGGACTCGGCAAGACCACGCTGGCGCAGATCGTCGCGCGCGAACTCGGCGTCGGATTTCGCGCCACCTCCGGCCCGGTGATTGCCAAGGCCGGCGATCTCGCCGCACTCCTGACCAATCTCGAAGAGCGCGACGTTTTGTTCATCGATGAAATCCATCGCCTCAGCCCGGCGGTCGAGGAAGTGCTCTATCCCGCGATGGAGGATTTTCAGCTCGACCTCATCATCGGCGAGGGACCGGCGGCGCGCTCGGTCAAGATCGATCTGGCCAAATTCACCCTGGTCGGCGCCACCACGCGCGCAGGGCTGCTCACCAATCCGCTGCGCGACCGCTTTGGCATTCCGGTGCGGCTGAACTTTTATACCGAGGAAGAACTGGAGAAGATCGTCACCCGCGGCGCCCGCGTGCTCAATATCGGCATGACGGCGGACGGCGCCAACGAGATCGCGCGCCGCGCCCGCGGCACGCCGCGGATCGCCGGCCGGCTGCTGCGGCGGGTGCGGGATTTTGCGTCCGCCGCGGACGCCAGTTCGATCGACCGCGCCATCGCCGACCATGCGCTGAGCGCGCTCGAGGTCGACGCCGCCGGCCTCGATGCGATGGACCGGCGCTATCTCACCACCATCGCGATGAACTATGGCGGCGGTCCGGTCGGCGTCGAGACCATGGCGGCGGCGTTGTCGGAGCCGCGCGACGCGATCGAGGACATCATCGAGCCGTTTCTGATCCAGTGCGGTTATCTGCAGCGCACCCCGCGCGGCCGGCTCTTGACGTCGCACGCGTTCCGCCATCTCGGCCTCGCCGAGCCGGCGCGCGATCCCGCCCAATTCGGATTGTTCGGGCAAAGCGAAGAGGAGTGATGATGTCGGGCACCATCGAGATCGTCGCGGCCCTGATCCGTGATCCGGCCGGCCGGGTGTTGCTGGTGCGCAAGCGCGGGACGACGGCGTTCATGCAGCCGGGCGGAAAACGCGATTCCGGCGAAGACGACGTCACGGCGCTGGCGCGCGAAATCGACGAGGAGCTTGGTTGCCGTTTGGTCCCCGACTCGATCCAGCGTCTCGGCGAGTTTGACGCCGTCTCGGCCAACGAGCCCGGCTTTCGGGTCCGCGCATCGCTGTACGAGATCGATGTCACCGGCCACATTGCGCCGCAAGCCGAGATCGAGGCGATGGTCTGGGTCGACCCGGCGGCGCCGGCCGATCTTCCGCTGGCGCCCTTGACCCGCGACCATGTGTTGCCGCTGGCGTCGCAGAGGCGGGCTGCCGGCGCCGTCTGATGGATTGTGTGGCGACGAAGGCGGGCGGCGCTGCTGACATTCTGCACAAACGCGACCCAATTCTGCTTGAATCCCGCATTAGCAAGCACCTGCATCACGATTGGCCGCCATGTTTTCACGACGACAATTCTTTCAGGGTTTGGGTGGCTTGGGTGCGCTCGGCGTCTCCACCGCGGCTTACGGCTTCGGCGAACCGGTGCTCCAGCTTCGGGTCGTGCGCTATCACCTGACGCCGCCGAAATGGCCGGCCGATCTCCAGCTCAAGGTCGCCGTCGTCGCCGACCTTCACGCCTGCGATCCCTGGATGTCGCTGGAGCGGATTCACGCCATCGTCGAACGCACCAATGCGCTCGATGCCGATATCATCGTCATGCTCGGCGACTATGTCGCCGGACATCGCCATGTCACGCGCTTCATTCCCGCCAACGAATGGGCGCCGGTGCTGGCCACCCTCAAGGCGCCGCTTGGCGTGCATGCGATTCTCGGCAATCACGATTACTGGGAAGACAAGACCGTGCAGCGCGAGGGGCGCGGGACGGTCAATGCCCGGCGCGCGCTGGAAGATGCCGGCATCCCGGTTTACGAAAATGACGCCAAACGCCTGAGCAAGGACGGCCATCCGTTCTGGCTGGCGGGTCTCGGCGACCAGCTGGCTTATCTTCCGGCGCGGCATTTCCGTCCCGTTCGGCGCATCGGTGTCGACGATCTCGGCGCGACGCTGAAGAAGGTGACCGACGATGCGCCGGTCATCCTTCTGGCGCATGAGCCCGATGTCGCCGCTCGCGTGCCGTCACGGGTCGCGGTGCAACTGTCCGGCCATACCCATGGCGGCCAGGTGCGCCTCTTGGGCTGGTCGCCGGTGGCGCCGTCCGGACAAAAGCTGACTTATGGCCATCTTCGCATGAACTGCGACATCATCGTCTCCGGCGGCCTCGGCTGCAGCATCATGCCGTTCCGTCTCGGCGTCCCGCCGGAAATCGGGCTGGTCACGCTGGGCAGGTCGGGTCCGACGCTGTCTTAGCCCGCTTTGGGCGCCACTACGCTTGCGCGCCAAACGGATTTTGCGCAAAACGATTGCTTTCCAGGGCGATCGAGGGCCGCAAGTGACTTTTCCCCATCTCGACGGCGAGATCCGCGACGGCCGCCATCACATGCAGATCCGGGTCTATTACGAGGACACGGATTTTTCCGGCATCGTCTATCACGCCAATTATCTGCGCTTCATGGAGCGGGGGCGGACCAATCATCTGCGGCTGATGGGTGCGGAGCAGTGCGCGCTGTTCGAGCAGGCGCAGCAGGAATCGCCGGGCTTTGCCTTTGTGGTGCGCTCGATGGCGATCGACTATTTGCGGCCGGCGCGGATGGATGACGTGCTCGACGTGGTGACGTGGCCGGTGGTGGTGAAGGGCGCCTCGATCACGCTGGCGCAGGAGGTGCGGCGCGGCGATGAAATCCTCGTGAAGGCGCAGGTGCGCGTCGCCTTCATCTCCGAGGGCAAGGCGCATCCGATCCCGAAATCGCTGCGGCTGCTGATGAAGGCCGATGTGATCTAGCTATTGGCCGATAGGCAATCAGCCATCGACTCTGCAAGACGGAGCGGTAGAGTCGCGGCCACACCAACAGCCGAGGCCACTCCATGACACGTCCGCCGCTGCCGCCGTTCACCCGGGAAACCGCCGCCCAAAAGGCCCGCATGGCCGAAGACGCCTGGAATTCGCGCGATCCCGAACGGGTGGCGCTGGCCTATACCGAGGACAGCCGCTGGCGTAACCGCTCCGAATTTTTTGAAGGCCGCGCCGCGATTGTCACTTTCCTCACCCGCAAATGGGAAAAGGAGAAAGACTATCGCCTGATCAAGGATCTCTGGGCGTTCGATCAAAACCGTATCGCGGTGCGCTTTCAATATGAATGGCACGACGCCGCCGGGCAGTGGCACCGCTCCTATGGCAACGAGCAGTGGGAGTTCGACGCGCACGGCCTGATGCGCCGGCGTGAAGCCAGCATCAACGATGTCGCGATTGCGGAGAAAGACCGGCGCTTTCACTGGGCCGCGCCGGGACCGCGGCCGGCGGATGTGCCGGGATTGGGCGAGAGCCCGTTTTAAGGGGACCCTCGAGCGTCGATAATCGAACCGCTCTTCACGGCCCTAGAATGCCACCCCAAACCGTATGCCGCGTCGCCAAACGACGCGGCTTTTCTTTCTCACGCTGCCATAGAGGAATTCGAAACGGTCCGGTATCGAACTCCGACCGCAGACTTCGAGACAGGCGCCACCGGCGGAATAATCGACGACGGTGCAAGTCACGATCGGTTCCTTCGGGCCGAGGATGATCTTTCCCGTTCTCGACATCTGGCCCGACGGCACAACTCTTCTGTACAACCGCGGCTGCGGCATTCTGCTGCTCCCCATAGGTGTGGCACCGTCATACTGCGCACGAAAGCGTAAAGATCGGTACATTTCCCAGCAACAAATTGTCGAAACTTGCGAAATCAAAGATGTGTTAAGCATGAGGCTGGCTGAAATTCGTTGCCCTCGCTTGGGGCGCGAGGACGCCGTCTCGTGGTGTCCCCGCCATTTGCAGCCTTATGCCGCCGCCTTGTGCCGCGCGAGTTCGGCCTTATACAGCTCGAACTCTTCCGCGACCGCTTTCGCGATGCTCGGGCGCGTGCGCAGCCGCTCGTAATACGCCTTCACGGCCGGCCATTTCGCCAGTTCGATCGGCGGCGTCGCCATCGTCCAGTTGATGACGGTGACGAGGTAGGCGTCGGCGACGCTGAAATGGTCGAGCAGGAATTCGCGGCCCTTCAAATAGTTTTCGAGATAGTCGAGCCGCGAAAGGCCCTTGCCGAGGATGTAGGTCTTGACCTCCGGCGACGCCGTCTTGTCGAGCACCGGTACGAACAATCCCTTGTGCAGTTCGGTGCCGATGAAGCAGAGCCATTGGTGCAACTGGCTGCGTTCCATGCCGGGTCCGGTGGCGATGCCGGCCTGCGGAAAGCGGTCGGCGACGTATTGCAGGATCGCCGCGTTCTCGGTCAGCAGCAGCCCCTCGTCGGTGCGTAACGTCGGCACCAGCCCGAGCGGGTTCACTTTGCGGAAATCCGAGCCGTCGTTCTGCACCACCTTGGTCTTGGGATCGACCTCGAGATAGTTGGCCGTAGCACCGGCTTCATACAGCGCGATCCTTGTCGCCAGCGAACAGGCGAGCGGCGAAAAATACAGGTCCATGGGTGCCTCCTTGGTGGTTGGCCCGAGACTTTCGAGCTCGGTTGATTTTTATACTGTTTCGCATATTATAAATCACGTCAAGGGATTTATTGCGAAATGGTACAAAAAACCAAGGAGCCGCTGGCTGCCGCCAAAATCGAGGTCGCGGCCGAGCCAAAACGCCGCGGACGACCGCGCGCCTATCAGCCGGAAATCGCACTCGGCAAGGCGCTCGATCTGTTCCGCAAAGACGGATTTGCGGCGACCTCGCTGGACGATCTCAGCGCCGCCACCGGCATGAACCGGCCGAGCCTCTATGGCGCGTTCGGCGACAAGCGCGAGCTCTACATCAAGAGCTATCAGCGCTACCGCGCCGATGCGCGTGCGGCGATGATCGACATCTTTCGTGACGAACTGCCGATCCGGCAGCGGCTACAGCGCATCTATGCCGTCGCGCTCGATATCTATCTCTCCGGCGAAGCCGGCCCGCGCGGCTGCTTCACGGTGATGACCGCGGCCTCCGAGGCGGTGTCCGATCCCGAGATCCGCGCCATGGTGCTGGAAGGATTTATCGAACTCGACAAGGCTTTTGCGGCCTGTTTCCGCCTCGCGAAGCAGAACGGCGAATTGCCCGCCGGCGCCGACGCCACCGTGCTGGCCCATCTCGCCTCCGCCACCGTCCACACCATCGCGATCCGCGCCCGCGCCCGCGTCCCGCGCAAGGAGCTGGAAGCGATCGTCAACGGCGCGATCGACGTGATGCTGGGCGTGAAATAGCCCGGGCATTTCGCTTCAAAATATTTGCAACATGATTTGTCGGCCCACCGCTTCCCCGTTCGTCCCCGGAGGTGGTTCACGATGAAAGAGAGACACAATGGGAAAAGTAAGGGCTTCCGCGTTCTCGGTATCGCTCGACGGATTTGGGGCGGGTCCAAATCAGGACCTGGAGCATCCATTTGGTGTTCCCGGTATTGAGGTGACCAATTGGATGCGCAAGACACGGATGTTTCATGAAATGATCGGCCAGGAGGGCGGAACGACCGACACCGACGATCACATCGCCCGAACGTCGATGGAAAATTTGGGCGCATGGATCATGGGGCGAAACATGTTCGGCCCGATCCGCGGCCAATGGCCCGACCACTCCTGGAAGGGCTGGTGGGGAGACAATCCGCCCTACCACGTGCCGGTGTTCGTCCTGACGCATCATCCGCGCCCTTCCATCGAGATGGCAGGCGGCACCGTGTTTCACTTCGTGACCGACGGTATCGAGGCGGCGCTAAAGCGGGCGGCAGATGTGGCCGGTGGCAAGGACGTTCGCATCGGCGGCGGTGTCTCCGTTGTCAGACAATATCTGCAGGCAGGTCTGCTCGACGAACTTCATCTGGCCGTTTCTCCGGTCCTTCTGGGGAGGGGAGAGAACCTGTTCGCGGGGCTCGACTTGCCGGCGCTGGGCTTTGTCTGTGCCAAGAGCGTTGCGGGAGCGAACGCGACCCACGTCACTGTACGGCGACGGACCGCGATGGCGTGACGCGAAGTGCGCGAACATACACAGATGTCGTCCCTGCTTTCGCAGGGACGACAGTGAGTATCAATACCCCCGTCCGCGATCGACGATGTTCTCCAGCGCGCCGCCGGCCTCGAAGCGTTCGATCTGCTGCGCGACATATTTCGAGATTTCGTCCGCGTCGGTGTCGGCCGCATTGTGCGGCGTCAGCACCACCCTGGGATGGCTCCAGAACGGACTGTCCGTGGGCAGCGGCTCGGTGGCGTAGACGTCGAGCGAGGCCGCGCCGAGCGTGCCGTCATCAAGGCATTGCAGGATGTCGGCCTCGTTTTGCAGGCCGCCGCGTCCGGCGTTGATCAGGACCGGCGCGCCCATCGGGCTCTTGCGGTTGAGCTTGGCGAACAGGCCGCGACCCAGAACGTGCCGCGTTTCCGGCGTCAACGGCAGCAGGCAGACCAGGATGTCGGTCTGGAGCAGGAACGGTTCGAGCAGCGCTTCGCCGTGAAAGCATTCGACGCCGTCGATCCGCTTCGGGCTCCGGCTCCAGCCCACGACACGAAAGCCGATCCGCCGCAGCACCTCGGCCGCGTCCGCCCCGAGCGTGCCCAGCCCCATGATGCCGACCGTGATGGCGCCGGCCGCCCATTGCGATTTCGGCGCCCAGCGTTTTTCGCGCTGCGACTCCCGTAAGTACAACTCCTGCCGGTGATGCATCAGCACATGCAGCACGACATATTCCGTCATCCGCGCGGTGAGATCGGAGACCGCGACCCGCACCAGCGGCACGTCGGGCAGCGACTTGTCCGCCATCAGCGCGTCGACGCCCGCGCCCAGATTGAAGATGACGCGCAGATGGGGGAATGCGGCCAGTTCGCCCGGCTGCGGCTTCCACACCGCGGCGTAATGGACCGCGGCGGGATCGAACGAAGCGTCCGGCAACAGCAAAACCGGCCGGTCCCGGCAGACCTCATCGAATCGGGCCTTCCACCGCCGTGGCGACCAGTTTTCAGTCCCGCCATGCACCAGCAGAGCGAGCGCACCTTTACCCATTCCAACACCTTCCGCACCCAGCGTGACCTGCGTCACATTACGAATTGAACCGTTGCTTTAGCCTCCTTTCGTCAACGAGGGGAGACCTCCGATGCGCAAATTGATCCTGATATCCGCTTTCGTGCTGGCCTCGATGTCGGCTCACGCCGGCGAGAGCCGCAACATGACACTGGCCGCCAATGATGAGACCAGGGCCGTCGAGACCGCCAAGCCGCAAGACACCCAGGCTCAGCAGACCAACGCCCAAGAATCCAATGCTGACGTCAAGACCGACGCCGCCAAGCCGGAAGGCTCCAGGCATTACGCCTCCAGGCAGGCTGGGAAGTCCCATGTGCGGGGCTATGAGGCCGACGAGGCCAAGGCGCGCCGGATCGCCGCCCGGTACGGCGTCTACTGGTAATCCGTAAGTTTTCCATCGTTGCGGCGATGCTCCGCCTGGCGTCTTGCTGACGGAACAATCACCGCGACGTGCGACTGAAAATTTCTTACCGCATCTGTCGGCTGCGGGCATAATCGTTCGTCCTAGAGACAACGGAGATGCCGCATCCCATGCTGTACGCCATCCTTTGCTATCACGACGAAGACTTCACCGGCTCCTGGACCAAGGAACAGGACGCCGCGGTGATGCAGAAACTCGCCGTCGTGCAGGACAAATTGACCAAACAGGGCCGGCTCGGTCCGGTGGCGCGGCTGTTGCCGACGACATCGGCAACCACGCTGCGCAAGGACGACCCGCCGATCGTGCTCGACGGCCCCTTTGCCGAGACCAAGGAACAATTGCTCGGCTTCTACATCGTCGACTGCAAGAACCTCGACGAGGCGCTCGACGTCGCCCGCGATCTCGGCAAGGCCAATCCCGGCGGCGCCTATGAGATCCGCCCGGTCGGGCTCTTGAACCCCGGGAGCCTCGCGACGTGACCGACACCGCCTGGATAGATGCCGCGTTGACCTCGGCGCGTCCCCAGGCGGTCGGCGCGCTGCTGCGCTATTTCCGTAATCTCGACACCGCCGAGGAAGCATTCCAGAACGCCTGCCTGCGCGCGCTCAAAAGCTGGCCGCAGAACGGCCCGCCGCGCGATCCCGCCGGCTGGCTGATCATGGTCGGGCGCAATGTTGCGATCGACGATATCAGGCGCGGCCGCAAGCAGCAGCCGCTGCCCGAGGACGACCAGGCGATTTCCGACACCGACGACGCCGAGGCTGCGCTCGCCGAACGGCTCGACGGCTCGCATTATCGCGACGACATTTTGCGGCTGCTGTTCATCTGCTGCCATCCGGATTTGCCGGCGACGCAGCAGATCGCGCTGGCGCTGCGCATCGTCTCGGGGCTGACGGTCAAACAGATCGCGCGCGCCTTCCTGGTCTCGGAAGCCGCGATGGAGCAGCGCATCACCCGCGCCAAGGCCCGCGTAGCCGAAGCCAGCGTGCCGTTCGAGACGCCGGGCGCGGTGGAGCGTAGCGAGCGGCTGTCGGCGGTGGCCGCGATGATCTATCTGATCTTCAACGAGGGCTATTCGGCCAGCGGCGATACCGCAGAGATCCGCAGCCCCCTGTGCGAGGAGGCGATTCGCCTGGCGCGGCTGTTGCTGCGGCTGTTCCAGAGCGAGGCCGAGATCATGGGGCTGACAGCGCTGTTGTTGCTCCAGCATGCCCGCGCCGCGGCACGATTCGACCAGGACGGCGCGGTGATCCTGCTCGACGATCAGGACCGTAGCCTGTGGAACCAGAAGACGATCGCCGAAGGGCTGGCGCTGATCGACAAGGCGATGCGCCATCGCCGCAGCGGGCCCTACCAGGTCCAGGCCGCGATCGCGGCCTTGCACGCCCGCGCCGAAAAACCTGAGGATACCGACTGGACCCAGATCGACCTGCTCTATGGCGCGCTCGAGATCATGCAGCCGTCGCCGGTGGTCACGCTCAACCGCGCGGTCGCGGTCTCCAAGGTGCGGGGGCCGGAGGCGGCGCTTCAGATGATCGAGCCTTTGGCGCCGCGGCTGTCGAATTACTTTCATTTCTTCGGCGTGCGCGGCGCGTTCCTGATGCAGCTCGGCCGCAATGACGAAGCCCGGGTAGCCTTTGACCGCGCTATCGCGCTGGCCCACACGTCAGCCGAAGCCGCCCATATCCGGATGCATCTCGACCGCCTGATGCGCGACAGCCAGCCGCGCGGCGGCAAAATTTCAAAAAAATAATTCGCCCCCTGTCGGATTTCGCTCCGCCCATTCGTCCTAGGGGCAGAGCAACACGATCCCTTCACGGAGCGAGCCATGTCCGATATCGCCGAGACCGTGCCGGACTCAAAATGCGCGCGCTTGCTGGGCCGAATTCTCAGCGGTCTGGTGATCGTCTTCCTGCTGTTCGACGGCGCCATCAAGCTGGTGCCGTGGCCGGTTGTCACGGAAACGATGGACAAAATGGGCTATGGCTCGAACGAAAGCCTGGCGCGAAGCCTCGGGGTCATCACCGTCGTCTGCACCGTGCTCTATTCGATCCCGCCGACCTCGATCCTCGGAGCGATCCTTGTGACCGGCTATCTCGGTGGCGCAATCGCTTCGCATGTGCGGATCGGCAGCCCCTTGTTCAGCCACACCCTGTTCGGACTTTATCTCGGCCTGATGCTATGGGGCGGGTTGTGGTTGCGCGACCGCAACCTGCGTTCGCTGCTACCATTCCGCCGCTAATTTGTCTTATCGGTATTTCAACGACACGGAGCCCACCATGTTCGAAGTCATTGCCATCATCGCCGTCATTCTTGCCATTGCCATCGCCATCGTGCTGGTGCTTGCGCTGACCAAACCCAATACCTTCGCCGTACAGCGCGCGATCAGCATCAAGGCGCCGGCGGAAAAAATATTTCCCTTGATCAATGATTTCCACCAGTGGGTGGCCTGGTCGCCGTACGAGAACAAGGATCGCGCAATGAAGCGTACCTATAGCGGTGCGGAAAGCGGCAAGAGCGCGGTCTATGCGTGGGACGGCAACAACAACGTCGGTTCCGGCCGGATGGAAATCCTCGACACGATCATGCCGTCGAAGATCGTCATCAAGCTCGATTTCTTCAAACCGTTCGAGGGCCACAACACCGCCGAATTCACAATGCTGCCGCAGGGCGATGCCACCAATCTTACCTGGGTGATGCACGGACCCGCGGTCTTCATGTCCCGGCTGATGCAGGTGTTCATCAACCTGGACAACATGATCGGCAAGGATTTCGAAGTTGGTCTCGCCAATCTGAAAAAGCTCGCCGAGAAATAATCCGACGTTCAAGACCGCCGGTTTAACGGCAAACTTCAGCAAGGAGTAAACGATGCTTAATCCCTACCTGTTCTACAACAGCAACTGCGAGGCGGCGTTCAAGTTCTATGAAAAGACGCTCGGCGGCAAGATCGAGATGATGCTCCGAAATGAAGAGGGGCCGCCCGAGATGGCGTCGCCGCCGGAGCGCAAGCAAAAGATCATGCATGCGCGGATGTCGATCGGCAGTCAGGTGCTGATGGCGTCCGACGCGCCGCCCGATCACTTTCAAAAGCCGCAGGGCTTTTCGGTGTCGCTGACGGTCGGCGATCCCGCCGAGGCCGAGCGCAAGTTCAAGGCACTCTCGGAAGGCGGCAGCGTCAACATGCCGTTCGGCAAGACCTTCTTCTCCAAGGGCTTTGGCATGTGCGTCGACCAGTTCGGCATACCCTGGATGGTGAATTGCCCGCTGGAAGGCATGTGAGCTGCGGGCAATACGAAATCTCTACCTGCACCTCGGGTAGATCGCGGCGAGTTCCCGCCCGCGCAGCAGCAGCAGCCGCGACGTCAATCCGCCGCGGCGGCTGATCCAGCCGCGCACCGCCGCGGGATAGGCTTCCAGCACCGCTTGCGACGCTTCCGGCTCGGCATACATCTGGCCGCGCCCGTCGATCGATCGCGCGGCATGAAATCCGAGCACCGCGCGCCGCGTTACGCAGATACGGCTGTCCGGTACGATGGACAGCACCAGCGTGCAGGCCGACAGGCACGGTCCGTCGATCACGACGCGTTCGCCGGAGGCGCGCACTTGTTCGAACAAGTCGAGGAACGGGCCGACCTGTCCGCCCGGGCTCGCCAGAATGCGCACCTCGGCCTCTGTGGGCGAGATCGCCGCGCACAGCGCCACGATCGCAACAGCCAATTTAATCACCAATTTAATCACGGCCCTTCGCATCAGCGGCTCCTTCGCGTCTGATGATCATTTGAGTTAATCAGGCTTGGCGCACGCGGCAAGGGCCCTTTCAGTCGCCGGCGCCGGAAACCCCGGCCTCGGCGAAAGTCGCCATCCCGGCGTGGCAGGCGAGCGCCGCGCGCGCCAGCAGGATCGCAACCGCCGCGCCGGAGGCCTCGCCGAGCCGCATGCCGAGATCGAGCAGCGGGTCGAGCGTGAGTTCGCGCAGCAATTCGCGGTGGCCGGATTCGGCGGAGACATGCCCGGCGCGGCAATGATCGAGCGCGCCTCGCTCAAGGCGTGCGAGCGGCAGCACCGCGGCGGTCGCCACGAAGCCGTCGAGCAGCACCGGAATCCCCTGACGCCGCGCCGCCAGGACGGCGCCCGCTATCGCGGCAAGCTCGCGGCCGCCGAGCGCTGCCGCTACCCTTAAGGGATCGCCGAGCATGCCGCGATGAAAATCCAGCCCGGCATCGATCGCCGCGCGCTTGCGCAACAGCCCGCCCTCGTCGACCCCGGTGCCGCGCCCGGCCCAGCGTTTGCCGCCGCCGCCGAGCAGCGCCGCGCACAGCATCGCCGCCGTCGTGGTATTCGCAATGCCCATCTCGCCGACGGCGAGGAGGTCGCAATCGCCGGGCACGGTGCGGTAGCCGATATCGATCGCGGCGAGAAACTCGTCCGCATCCATCGCGGATGCCACGGTGAAATCGCGCGTCGGCCGGTCGAGTTCGATCGGCACCACGCGCAATTCGGCGCCGGCCGATTGTGCGATCTGATTGATGGCCGCACCGCCGGCGGCGAAATTCGCCACCATCTGTCCGGTGACCGCCTGCGGATAGGCGGAGACGCCGCGGCCGGCGACGCCGTGATTGCCGGCAAACACCGCAATCGTGACGCGCCCGAGCCACGGCACTTCGCGGCCCTGCCACCGCGCCAGCCAGATCGCCAGTTCTTCGAGACGGCCGAGGCTTCCCGGCGGTTTTGTGAGGTTCTGTTGCCGGCGCGTCGCGGCGTCGGCGACATGCGCATTGCCCTGAGGCAGATCACGACAGAAGGCGCGGATGTCGTCTAAAGTGTCGAACTGCATGCGATTCCCTGGGCAAGTCGAGCGGGTCGCAAGCTAAAGCAATTCTCTGGGCACCACCATGAACGAATGGCTCGACGATTTCAAAACCGCGGTCAGTTTCCTGACCCGGCTGCCGATGCCGCATCCGGAAGGCGCGATGCCGCCGAATTTCGTGCGCGCGCACCGGATGTTTCCGATTGTGGGCGCCCTGATTGGCGCCGCGGTCGGCTTGCTCTGCCTCGGTTTGCGGCACATCGGCGTGCCCGATCTGGCGGCGGCCGCACTGGCGCTCGGCGCCGCCGCCATGCTGACCGGTGCGCTGCATGAGGACGGGCTGGCCGATGTCGCCGATGGATTCGGCGGCGGCCGCGATGTCGCGGCGAAACTGGAGATCATGCGCGACAGCCGGCTCGGCACCTATGGCGCGTTGATCCTGCTGGTGAGTTTTGCGACAAAACTTTCGGCGCTGGCCGCAATCCCGGACGGCTATGTCGTGCAAAGCCTGATCGCGGCGCATGCGCTGGCGCGCGGCGTGCTGCCCTGGATGGCGATCAGCCAGCCCTATGCGCGCACGGACGGGCTCGCCGCCAATGCCGGCCGGCCCGATGCGGCGACGGCGGCGATGGCCGCGGCTTTTGCTTTTGCGATCGCATGGCTGTCGCTGTCCTTTGTCAACGCGCTGCTCGCCGCCATCATGGCCGCAGCCGGCGCGATCGGCATGGCGTGGCTTGCGAAGCGCCAGATCGGCGGCCAGACCGGCGACGTGCTGGGTGGCGCCGAGCAGGTCGCCGAGACCGCGATCCTCGTGCTGCTCGCCGCCCGGCTGGCCTGATCGCGATGAGCCTTGAGACAAATCTCTGGCTGATCCGGCACGCGCCGGTCGATGGGCCGCGCGGCGTCATTCATGGCCCGGATGCGCCGGCCGATCTCGGCGATGCCGCGGCCTTTGCCGCGCTCAAGGTCAAATTGCCGCCGAATGCGCTTGCCGTCTGCAGCCCGGCGCGCCGCACGCGGGAAACCGCGCGCACGCTGGGGCTTGAAGCGGTCGATAACCCGGCCTTTCGCGAACAGGATTTTGGCGCCTGGACCGGGCGGCGTCACGACGATCTCACCGCCGAGCTCGGCGAGGCCTATCGCGAATTCTGGAAATCGCCGGCCGGCAACCGGCCGCCCGGCGGCGAAAGCTTTGTCGACCAGATCGCGCGCGCGCGGGCAGGGCTTGCATCGCTGCCCGCGGGCGACGCCGTGCTGGTGGTGCATTCCGGCACCATCCGCGCCGTGCTCGCGATCGCGCTCGATCTTGCGCCCGACAGCGCGCTGCGTTTTGTGATCGATCCGCTGTCGCTGACCCGGATCGATCGCCTCGATGGCGGTTGGCGCGTCGTCGCGGTCAATCGGCGCTGGTGGATTTGAGCGCTATCCGTTTCGCCGCTCGCCGCGCAGCGTCGGCAAGCCGATGCCGGCGGCATCGAAGCCGCCATCGACCGCCAAAATCTGTCCGGTGATGTAGCTCGAACGATCGCAGCACAGGAAGAACACGGCTTCCGCCAGTTCTTCCTCGAGGCCGTAGCGATTGAGCGGAATCGCGTCGTGATAGTCGGCGCGAATCTCCGGCGTATGCACGGCCTTGGCCATCGCGGTCTCGACCGGGCCCGGCGCCACGCCGTTGACGCGGATGCCGAGGGAAGCGAGTTCGACTGCGAGCTGTTTGGTCAGATGCGCAAGGCCGGCCTTGCTGGTGCCGTAGGCCGAGCGCAGCGTCGAGGCGCGCACCGCCGAGATGGACGTGATGTTGACCACCGCGCCGCCGCCATGCTCGCGCATCAGGGGGGCGGCCGCCTTGGTGCACAGGAAGGGCCCGGTGAGATTGACCGACAGGATCCGGTTCCAGTCCGCATCTGAGGTCTCCAGCAGCGGCGCGAACACGGCAACGCCGGCATTGTTGACCAATGCGTCGAGCCGGCCGAAGCGCTGGCTCAACGTGGCCATGGCGGCCGCGACCGCGTCGGCATCGCTGACGTCGCAATGCAGTGCCAGCGTGTTGTCCGGATTGGCCAGCGCCGCGACCGCGCCGTCCAGCAATTCGCCTTCGATATCCAGCAGCGCCACGTGCCAGCCCTCGGCCAGAAACCGTTTTGCGGTCGCAAGCCCGATGCCGCGCGCGGCGCCGGTGAGGAGTGCGACTTTTTGTGGGGCAGGGGCCATGGCTTTATCCGTCGTTTTGGTGATTCCTTGTTCTCCTAGCACGGAAGGAAGCGAAAGGATGGGTCATGAAGATCATCGATCCCAGGCAGAGAGATCCGGAACATTGGCGGGCGGGCGTCGAAACCCGCATGGTGGCTTCCGCCGTCAACGGCGCCACGCAACTCTGCATCTTCGAACAATGGGTCGCGCCCGGCGCCGGCGCGCCGACCCATTCGCATCCGGTCGAAGAGGTGCTGACGGTGCGCGAGGGCGAAGCCGAAATGTGGATCGATGAAGACCGCGCCGTCCTGACGGCCGGGCAGTCGCTGATCGTGCCGGCCTTGCGCCAGCACGGTTTTCGCAACTCCGGCACCACGACGCTTCACATCCACGCCGTGCTGGCGTCACCGGTGTTCGAAGCCATGATGGAGGGTGCGGCAGAGATGACGCGAAGGTGGGGGGCGTAGACGTGAGCGGCGGGCACCGCGCACGCGTGCCTTGCCCATCGAAATAATTTCGCCGGACATGTCGGTGCTGCATCATCCGGTTCGTCCTGGGGCGGCGCTTCGGCAAGCCGCCGGGCAATACAAGGAGACGTCATGTCGCTGACACTGCATTTCCACCCGCTGGCGTCGTTCTGCTGGAAGGCGCTGATCGCGCTCTATGAGAACGGCACGCCATTCACGCCGAATTCGGTCGATCTCGGCAATCCGGCCGAGCGCGCGGCGCTGCTGAAACTGTGGGGAATCGGCAAATTTCCGGTGCTGCGCGACGAGGCGCGGAACCAGACCGTTCCGGAGTCGAGCGTCATCATCGAATATCTCGACCGGTATTATCCCGGGCGGACGAAATTCATCCCCGACGATCCGGAGCTGGCGTGGCAGACGCGGCTGCGCGACCGCTTCTACGATCTCTATGTGCATCTGCCGATGCAGAAGATCATGGGCGACCGGCGTCGCCCCGAAGACAAGAAGGATGCGCATGGCGTCGAAGAGGCGCGGGCGCAGCTGCGGACGTCTTACGGCATGATCGAACAGCAGATGGCTGGCGGTGGCTGGGCGATGGGCAATGATTTCAGCCTCGCCGATTGCGCCGCGCTGCCGCCGCTGTTTTACGGCAACATGGTGGAACCGTTCGGCGATAACAAAAAACTGACGGCCTATTTCGAACGCCTGAAGGCGCGGCCCTCGATCGCCCGCGTGATCGAGGAGGCCGAGCCGTATTTCAGGATGGTGCCGAAATAAGCCGAAAAATTTTTGGCGGGCGTGTCGGTTTGGCGGGAGCTCGTTCGTCTTAACGTTGGAGTCGCGGTTCGGAAGACGGTTGTCTGAACCGCGGACCCGTATGTGGGAATCGGGACGGAGCACCGCATGAAGCTTTCCTGTCGTTGGCTCATTGTCGCGGCCGGCGCACGCATGACCTGCGCCGGCATCGTGCGGCCGGCGTAAGGAGACGAGATGCCCTCTTCACGCAAGGCGGAGATCATCCGCGCCCTGTTTGCGGCCTACCGGTCGAACGATCGCAAGGCCGTCGAGGCGTCCTTCACCGACGATTTCTGTTTCACCAGTCCCTATGACGACCGCATCGACAAGGCGACCTATTTCGCGCGGTGCTGGAAGCCCAGCGACTGGATCGAACGGCAGGATCTCGAAAGGATCCTGGTCGAAGGCGATGCGGCCTTTGTGACCTATCAATGCATGGCCAGGGACGGAAAGAGCTTTCGCAATACCGAGTGTTTCGTCTTCGAAGGCGACAAGATCAAGCGCATCGATGTCTATTTCGGCGCGACCTACAACAACGGCGTGTTTGCAAAACTGCAGTCATGAACCCGCTGGACAGGCAGGGCAGGCGCGATCCGGCCCGTCACATCAAGGCGACCACGATTGGATATCTCCCATGGAACGGATAATGACCGGTAACGGCGGACTTTCGAAAACGCGTCTCGGCCGCATGCACGATATCATGGCGCGCCACGTCGAAAGCGGTGAGGTGCCCGGCCTGGTGACGCTGGTGAGCCGGGATGGCGAGATTCACGCCGACGCCATCGGCAAACTGGCGATCGACGGTGCGCCGATGCGGCGCGACAGTATTCTTCGCATCACCTCGATGACCAAGCCGGTGACGGCGGCGGCAGCGATGATGCTGGTCGAGGAATGCAAGCTGCGGCTCGACGATCCCGTCGATCGCTGGCTGCCGGAACTGGCCGATCGCAAGGTGCTGCGCGCGATCGATGCGGCGGTCGACGACACCGTGCCGGCCAAACGCGCGATCACGCTGCGCGATCTCATGACGTTCCGGCTGGGTCTTGGCATGATCCCGGTATTTCCGGATCGCTATCCGATCCAGAAGGCGATTGCGGAAGCCGGCTTCGCGCCGGGCCCGGTATTTCCATCGTTTCCGCCGGACGAACTGATGCGGCGCTATGGCACTCTGCCGCTGGTCTACCAGCCCGGCGAACGCTGGCTGTACAATTCAGGCACCGAAATCCTCGGCGTGCTGATCGCGCGCGTCGCCGGTATGTCGTTTGCCAAATTCCTGCACGAGCGCATCTTTGCGCCGCTCGGCATGAGGGACACGGCGTTCTTCGTGCCGCAGGAGAAGCTCGGCCGCTTTGCGACCGCCTATACGCGGGATCACGCAAGCAGCGCGCTGAAAGTGTTCGACGATCCCGCCACCGGCAAATTCGCGCAGCCGCCGGTATTCGAGAACGGCAGTGCCGGTCTGGTCTCGACCGCCGACGATCTCAACGCCTTCGCGCAGATGATGCTGAATGGCGGGCGGCTGGGCAGCGAACGCATCCTGTCGCGGCCCTCGGTCGAACTGATGACGACCGACCAGCTTACGCCGGAACAGAAGCAGGGCTCGGAATTGCTGTTGGGCGACAATTTGGGTTGGGGCCTGGGGCTTTCGGTTTTCATGGGGCGTGACGATCTCTGCAACGTACCCGGCCGGTTCGGCTGGGACGGCGGCTATGGAACCTCCTGGTATTCCGAC
The DNA here is from genome assembly GCF_036924615.1 of Bradyrhizobium sp. AZCC 2289. NCBI lineage: Bacteria > Pseudomonadati > Pseudomonadota > Alphaproteobacteria > Hyphomicrobiales > Nitrobacteraceae > Bradyrhizobium > Bradyrhizobium sp. AZCC 2289. The sequence continues at coordinate 6,075,420 of NZ_JAZHRY010000001.1, forward strand.
CCAAAAGAAAATCTCACCGGAATCCTGCTGACCCAGCGGATGATGGATTCCCCGCAGCCGCCCGCGGTGTTCAAGGATTTCTGGACCTGCGCCTATCAGGCGATCGACGATTGATGGTGCGCTTCGCCGCAGCACTATGAGGTCAGGCCGGCTGGCCGGAGGCCCAATGCCATACGTCGCAATTCTGTAAAAAGCGCCATACCCGGACGACCGTCCTCTTGACGCCGCCGCCAGCCCGGTCAGACTGGACGGCAACCGAACTTGGGGAGCCGCAAATGAAGTTCTACATCACCGCGCTCGATACGTCCGGGACCGTCACCCTGAACCGCGACTCCGTACCCGCTGCGATAAAGAAGGCCGCCGAACTGATATCGGACGGGTGCCTGAACGTGGAAATCATCATGCCGGATGGAGCCGCCTATCGGCCCGCTGAATTTGAGCAGTTGAAGCAACGGGCAGGCGCCTAGAGCAAAGAGCAGCTAGCGTTTTCGGACTCTTTCTAACTACCTGAAAAATGATTCACTTTCCGTCATGGCCGGGCTTCGTCCCGGCCATCCACGTCTTTCTTCCATTGGCTGCTTTTCGTGTCAGACTGGCAGGATGACGCACCTAGCCACTTGGTCGGTTGCGCTGTGCTCCTAAACTGTTGGCAATGACCTCCAAAATAATTGCTCAGGACATGTCGGTGCCGCAAAACCCGGTTCGTCTTGTTGATGAGCGCCGGCTGGTCGCCGCGCGGAGCAATAAGGATCAAACGGAGCGAGACGATGCGATTTATGGTGATTGTGAAGGCCAGCAAGGACAGCGAGGCGGGTGTGATGCCGAGTACGGAATTGCTCACCGCGATGGGCAAGTTCAACGAGGAAATGGCCAAGGCCGGCGTGATCGAGGCCGGCGAGGGTCTGCATCCGACGTCCAGGGGCGCACGCATCAAATATTCCGACAGGCAAAACGCGCTGAGCCGCGGGCCGTTCGAACTGACCGGCGACCTGATCGCCGGGTTCTGGCTGATCAAGACCAAATCGCTGGATGAAGCGATCGGCTGGATGAAGCGCGCGCCGTTCGGCAACGGCGACGAGATCGAAATCCGGCAGGTCTTTTCGGCGGAGGATTTCGGCGAAGCGCTGACGCCCGAACTGCGCGAGCAGGAAGAACGGCTGCGTGCGCAGGCCGGGAAGAAGTAGTGCCTCCTTCGTCATTCCGGGGCAGTCTGCAGGACTGAACCCGGAATCTCGAGGTTCCGGGTTCGCGTCTTCGGCGCGCCCCGGAACGACAACAAAAAACAGGACACCCACCATGCGATTCATGATGCTGATGATCCCCCTGGGCTATGAGACCGCGCCGCCGGATGTCCAACTCGATCCCGATCGGATGGCGGCGATGATGAAATACAACGAGGCGCTGAAGGACGCCGGCGTCCTGATCACGCTCGACGGACTGCATCCGCCGTCGATGGGCGCGCGGGTCTCGTTTGCCACCGGCAAGCCGGTCGTGACCGACGGCCCCTTCACCGAGGCCAAGGAAGTGCTCGGCGGCTACTGGATGATCGACGTGGCCTCGCGCGAGGCGGCGATCGCCTGGGCGAAAAAGTGTCCGGCGTCCACGAACGAGACCATCGAAATCCGCCAGGTGCAGGAAATGGCGGATTTCTCCGAAGAGCTGCAACAGGTCGCGGCCGAATTCACCGAGATGCAGGGCAAGACGGCCCGGCGTTAATCTTTGTGAACGCCTAGCCGTGAACTCGCTTCACCTCTCCCGCTTGCGGGGGAGCATAGGCCGCCTTTGGCGGCCGTTCTTTGATAAGAACGCCGAAGCGAAGCTTCGGCTATGTCGCATCGTGAGATGCGATGCGGGTGGGGGAACTCTCTCCCCACGGGCAATGTGACTCGCGGCGGCACCCCCACCCCAACCCTCCCCGCAAGCGGGAGAGGGCGCGCAGCTGCATCGTGGCTGTAACTCGATCCAATCTCATCTAGTGACGTCGCTGGCCGGCTCATGTAAAAGCCTTTCACATGAGTTGGCGCAAGGAAGAGCGCCGCGCCGAGCGCGGCTACCATCACGGCAATCTGAAAGAGGCGCTGCTGCAGGCGGCGCTCAATCTGATCGCGCAAAAGGGCGCGGCCGGATTTACCTTTGCCGACGCCGCGCGAATGGCCGGCGTCAGCCCGGCTGCGCCCTACCGGCATTTTCGCGACCGCGAGGAATTGCTTTCCAGCATCGCGCAGCGCGGCTTCGAGCAGTTCGAGGCGCTGCTGACGCAGGCCTGGGACGATGGCCGCCCCGACACCGTCACTGCATTCGAGCGGGTCGGCAAAGCCTATCTCGCCTTTGCCCGCGAGGAGCCGGCGTTCTATTCGGCGATGTTCGAATCGGGCATCCCCGTCGACCTCAATCCGACATTAATGGCCGCAAGCGAGCGTGCTTTCGCCATTATCCGCGCCGCCGCCGAGCGCCTCGCTGCGCTGGCGCCGCCCGGCATGCCGCGACCGCCCGCGTTGATGATGGCGCTGCACATCTGGTCGATGTCGCACGGCGTGGCGTCGTTGTTCGGCCGTGGCGACGCCGCCCGGCGCAAGCTGCCGATGTCGCCGGAAGATCTGCTGGAAGCCGAAGTGCTGATTTATCTGCGCGGTCTCGGTTTCCCGACCGACCGCCGGCCTTCGGCGAAAGATTCTGCAGACCAGAATCCGCCGGGTCCGCCGCCCATCCCGCCGGGCGGTCCTTCAGGTGGTCCTTGGGGCAAGCCGAAATAAAATTGCGCAAATAATTTGACGGCCGCCGATGGCGCCCGGCTTGACAAAACCGCTGGATGGTTTAGGTATGTAAATGTTATTTACATTCACAACGGCGTGATGCCGTCATGGAGAGGGAAATGGCCTACACCGCAGATGTCAATCGATGGCGCGGCCCGGTGGAAGAACCGTACCGTCCGCATATGCTTGATAGCCCCTGGCATCCCGGCTGGATTGCCGTGACCATCCTCGGCTTCATCATCTGGTGGCCGATCGGACTTGCCCTACTCTTTTTCACACTCGGGAGCAGAAAAATGGGTTGCTGGAGCCACCAGGATCGCTGGCAGAACAAGATGGAGCGGATGCAGTACAAGATGGAGCGGATGCGCGGCCGCATGGAACGCCGCGGCTTTCCGTTCGGCGGCTTCGGTCCACCCTCGAGCGGCAACCGCGCCTTCGACGAATACCGCATGGAAACCCTGCGGCGTCTCGAGGAAGAGCAGGTCGAATTCCGCGATTTCCTCGACCGCCTGCGCCACGCTAAGGACAAGGAAGAGTTCGACGCCTTCATGGCGCAGCACAAGCAGCGTCCGACCCCGCCGAACGATCAGCCGCAGCAGGGTTGAGCGCAACGCCGGAGTTCAGGTTTTTCCGGCTGACAGTTCAGCCTCAGGCGTAATGCCCCCATGACACCTGATGGCGACACAACCGCCCGTTTGCGAACAGCAGACGGGCGGTTTGCTTTTGCGCCGGCGCGGCGTTTGGCGGGTTTGGTCGGAAGCGTTGCGACCTCGCGCCCGACCATCAAAAAACAGCCCGACGGGCAAATCAGTGATTTTCTGTCAAGTCCACTTCAAGAAAATATTCCTCTTGTCGCGTCGGGCAAATCAGTGGTGTTTCTCCGCCCGTCTCACCCGAGAAGAGGGGCGGGTCGCGATCGTCACGAAACGCGGGTTGAGATGCGGTGGACGCGGATGTGCCATTGACGAACGGCACTGAGGCGGACGGCGAAATCGTGTGGTCCTGACGCCCCGACGCTGGCGTCAAGTTCCAGGGAAGCAAGCTTCTCAGGGGCGACGGTGGCAAGAAAGCCCGTTCACCGGGGAGAGCGCGCTATAAGCCGTAAAACCATTGCGCAGGGAAGGCCGGATGCCTCCGCTGAACCTGTATGCTCGTGTGCGTGTTCTTGTGCACAAATGGCGCGCGAGACCGCGGGTGCAGCGCGCACCCGGCTTTCCCTGCGCCCTCTGTTTTCGGAGGGACAAGGTTCTTGCAAGACTCGGGCGTATGGCGCCGCGAGAGCGCGGACTGGTGGCTGGGATTGGCGTCTCGAACCCGGTTCCAGCTCTCGTAACCGCCCGGTCCGCCTTGATTTCCCGCCGCCAAATTCCCCTTTGGTAACCTCGCATTAACCATGATTGGCGTCTGGTTAGGGGCGTAATGACGCGCGAATAGCCCTCGTTTTGACACGTTGGCAGGGGAAGCAGGACCCGGCTTTGGACGGGCCCCCCATGCGACACCAATGAGGCTCTCGCGCTGGCGCTCAACGCCGCGCCCGACGCGCGGCTGTGGAACCGGCAGCCATTTGCTCCCGGAGGATTTGGGACGGAGCATGATCCGGAAAAGTGGGACCCGGTTTTCCGAAAAGATCATGCTCAAACGAGAGATTGCGTTGAGAGGATACCGCTTATGACGCCCGACACGCTTCAGTCAGCATTGCCGATGATATCGAGCGATGTCTCGCTGATTTCGCTGTTCATGCAGGCCGCGTGGATCGTGAAAGCGGTCATGCTGGGCCTGCTCGCCTGTTCGGTCTGGGTCTGGGCGATCGCGATCGACAAGATCATTCTGTATGGGCGCACCAAGCGCGCGATGGATCGCTTCGAACAGGCGTTCTGGTCCGGGCAGTCGATCGAGGAGCTTTATCGGGCGCTTTCGGCCAAGCCGACGCAATCGATGGCGGCCTGTTTCGTCGCCGCCATGCGCGAATGGAAACGGTCGTTCGAAAGCCAGTCGCGGTCCTTTGCGGGCTTGCAGATGCGGATCGAGAAGGTCATGAACGTCTCGATCGCCCGCGAGGTCGAGCGGCTGGAACGGCGGCTCCTGGTGCTGGCGACCGTCGGTTCCGCCGGCCCGTTCGTCGGCCTGTTCGGCACCGTCTGGGGCATCATGTCGAGCTTCCAGTCGATCGCGGCCTCGAAAAACACCTCGCTGGCGGTGGTGGCGCCCGGCATCGCCGAAGCGCTGTTTGCCACCGCGATCGGCCTCATCGCCGCAATTCCGGCGACTATTTTCTACAATAAGTTCACCTCCGAGGTGAACCGGCAGGCCCAGCGCCTGGAAGGGTTCGCCGACGAATTTTCAGCGATCCTGTCGCGCCAGATCGACGAGCGGGCGTGAGGAGCGGCCTATGACGAGCGCACCCGTGAGCATCAGATCATGGCGATGAACATGGCAGGTTCGGCCGGCGGCGGACGCCGCGGCCGGCGTCGCGCCGCCGTGATGGCGGAGATCAACGTCACCCCGATGGTGGACGTCATGCTGGTGCTGCTGATCATCTTCATGGTGGCCGCACCCTTGATGACGTCGACCATCGATATCGACCTGCCGGTCGCCAGCGGCGGCAAGTCGCTGTCGTCGAACGCCCCGCCCTTGACGCTGTCGGTCAAGCGCACCGGCGGAGCCTGCAATTCGAATGTCGAACTCTATCTCGGGGATACGCTGATTTCCTCCGCCGACCTGCTGCCCAAGATCAAGGCGATCCGGGAGACCCGCTCGGATGCCGAGAGCGTGGTCTTTCTGCGCGGCGACAAGGACGTTTGTTACACGGATATGATGAAATTATTGGGGTATATTAGGACCGCCGGCTTCAAGGCGAATATCGTCATCGTTCCCGAGCAGGGCTCGTGAGCGATGGCGTTTTCGAGCGAAGCATGCCCTCGGACTTGATCCGGGGGTGTGCATCGGTTCGCGTGAAGGAAACGCGTCAAGTGATGGCTGACGGTGGAGCAAGAAGGCTCAGGTGAAGGTCAAGATCGACAAGACACTGGCTGCGTCGATCGCCCTGCACGTCCTCGTGCTCGGGTGGGGACTGGTGTCGTTCTCGAGCAGGGCCTTCGAAATGGCGCCGGAGGACTCCGTTGCCGTCGATGTTGTTTCCGACGAACAACTCGCCCATGTCATGGCTGGCTCGAAGACCGGCAAAAAGGAAAATCCGAAACCGCTGGTCGACAAGGTTGCCGAGGCGAAGCCGGTTGACGACGCCGTCGGCAAGGTGACCGAGAAGGCGCCGGTCGTCACCGACACCGCGCCGCCGCCGGAGCCGAAGGTCGAGGAAAAGCCGGTCGAGAAAAAGCCGGATCCGCCGAAGGTCGTCGAGAAGCCGAAGGAAGAACCGAAGCCGATCGAGAAGAAGCCCGATCCGCCCAAGGTCGATCCGATCGCGGAAGCCATCAAGAAAGAAGAGAAGAAGCCGCCGCCGAAACCGCCGGTCCAGGCCGCCAAGCCGCCTGAGCAACCCAAGCCGAAGACCGAACGCACTTTCGATCAGTCGAAGATCGCAGCCCTGCTCGACAAGCGCGATCCGTCGCGCCAGGCCGTGACCGGCGAAACGCTGAATTCCAACGCGGCGCTCGGGCTCTCCAAGGGCAAGGCCGCGGACAATTCCGCGACATGGGGCGCGCTGTTCAAGCGACAGGTCGATCGCTGCTGGAAGGTGCCGTATGGTGGGATCGAAACCCAGAATCCCCGGGCCATCATCGACATCAAGCTGAAGCGCGACGGTACGCTCGAGGGATCGCCGATTCCGGAAGAGATCCCGGCGACTCCCTACCTGCGAGTCTATCAGGAAAGCGCGATACGCGCGATCATCGAATGCCAGCCGTACAATTTGCCTCAGGTCTATTACGATGAATGGAAATATTTTGCGCCGGTCTTCAAGCCTGAAACGTGAGAAAAGCCCAAAAACAATGACCGACAACGATCAATCGCGCGAAATGGCGTTTCGCTTGAATCGCCGCCAGCTTGTTTCCGGCATGGTTTCGCTCGGCGTCCTGGCGGGCGCTCCGGTTCGTAGCGCGTTTGCGCAAGGGCCAAAACAAGTGCCGGTCCAGGGTGGCGATTTCGCGCCGCTTCCGATCGCGATCCCGAATTTCGTGGCGGGAACGCCAGGAGACGCCGAAGTCGGCGCCGGCGTGTCCCAGGTCATCACCAACAACCTCAAGCGCAGCGGGTTGTTCGCGCCGATCGACCAGGCCGCCTACATCGAGCGCATTTCGAATATCGATGCGGCACCGCAGTTCCAGAGCTGGAAAAGCATCAACGCGCAGGCGCTGGTCACCGGCCGCATGACCCGGCAGCCCGATGGCCGCCTGAAAGCCGAATTCCGCCTCTGGGACGTCAACACCACCCAACAACTCACCGGCCTGCAATATTTCACCTCGCCGGAATACTGGCGCCGGATCGCGCACATCATCTCCGATCAGATCTACGAGCGTCTGACCGGCGAAAAAGGCTATTTCGACAGCCGCGTGGTGTTCGTCGATGAAACCGGACCCAAGGAACGCCGCGTCAAGCGGCTGGCGCTGATGGATCAGGATGGCGCCAATGTGCGCTATCTGACCAAGGGCGCCGACCTCGTGCTGACGCCGCGGTTTTCGCCGTCGACCCAGGAAATCACCTATATGGAGTTCGGCCAGGGCGACCCGCGCGTCTATCTGTTCAATATCGAAACCGGGCAGCGCGAGATCGTCGGCAATTTCCCCGGCATGTCGTTCTCGCCGCGATTTTCGCCGGACGGCCAGCGCGTGATCATGAGCCTGCAGCAGGGCGGCAATTCCAACCTGTTCGTGATGGACCTGCGCTCGAAATCGACCACGCGCCTGACCGACACGCCGGCGATCGACACCTCGCCGTCCTATGCGCCTGACGGCACGCGGCTGTGCTTCGAATCCGACCGCGGCGGCAAGCCGCAGATCTATGTGATGCCGGCAACCGGCGGACCGGCGCAACGCATCTCGTTCGGCGACGGCAGCTATTCGACGCCGGTCTGGTCGCCGCGCGGCGACTACATCGCCTTCACCAAGCAGGGCGGCGGGCAATTCGCCATCGGCATCATGAAGACCGATGGCTCGGGCGAACGAATCCTGACCTCCGGTTATCACAATGAAGGGCCGACCTTTGCGCCGAACGGCCGGGTGCTGATGTTCTTCCGCGATCCCGGCGGCAATGGCGGACCGTCGCTGTTCACCGTGGACATCTCCGGACGCAACGAACAGCGCGTTCCGACCCCCGGCTTCGCGTCCGATCCGGCATGGTCGCCACTGTTGTCCTGAGAATCACAGCGCCCTCGCGGAAGAAGCGCCGTTAATCGGCAAACATTGCCTAGCATGCTGATTTTTCGAGTAAATTTCTACAAGTCGACATGAAAAGCAACGTCTCGGTAACGATGTTCCCTCAGAAAGACTTCATCTGGGAAGGGTAAAAAGTACGCACCCGGAACAGGACGCGTACACTGCCGATGCAGTTGGTCGATCAAAAAAAGCGAAGCAGCCAGGAAGAGCTCGAGCCGGTTCTTTACGCGGCGCTGATCGATTCCATGTGCCAGAATTTCTGGCCCATGCTGTTCGGCTCGGTCTGCTCCGCCGTCGCGGCGTTGCTGACCGCGCTCAAGACCGGGAACGTCTGGCTGTGGCCGTGCGCGGTTCTGATCATCGGAATCGGCACCGTCCGCGCCTTCCAGATGCGCAAATACGAACGGCGCACCGCGGTGCTGACATTCGAACAGGCGAAACATTGGGAGCCGCGCTACGCGATCGGCGCCATGATCTATGCCGGCGTGCTCGGCGTCTGGTGCTTCCTCACCATTTTCGGCAACGACGATGCGGTCGCGCACATGGTGTGTGTCGCCGTGACGATCGGTTACACCGCCGGCGGCGCGGCCCGCAACTACGGCAGCCCGAAGCTGATCCAGTATCACATCCTGCTGGCATGCGGCCCGATGTCGCTGGCGTTGGCCTTGCACGGCGGGTTCTATTATGTCGGCCTTGCCGTGCTGCTGGTGCTGTTCTTCATCGGACTGAAGGGTATCAACCTCAGTCTTCACGCCATCTTCGTCAAGGCGCTGACCTCGAGCTTCAGGGAAGCGGCGCTGGCCGGACAGTTCGATACCGCCTTGAACAACATGCCGCACGGGCTGTGCATGTTCCGCGCCGACGGCCGCCTTGCGGTCATGAATCATCGCTTCAGCGAAATGATGCACCTGTCGGACAAGCTGGTGCAGCGTGGCGGCAGCGCGTCCGACATCATCGACGCCTGCGTCAGCGCCGGATCCATCTCGGCGCCGAGCGGCCGGATGATCCTCGCGGAAATCGAGAACACGCAGACGCGCGATATGATAACGACCGACCCCGATATTGCGCGCAACCGGTCGCTCTCCTGGACCTTCCAGCCGATGGCGGGCGGCGGTGCGGTGGTCTTGCTCGAAGACATCACCGAGCGGCGCGACGCGGAGGCCCGGATCAGCCATCTCGCGCGTTACGACGAACTGACCGAGCTTCCCAACCGGGTCAATTTCCGCGACGAGATCGGGCGCCTGCTGTCCATTCAGCAGGGCGCCGATCAATTGTCGGCGCTGCTGTTCGTCGACCTCGACCAGTTCAAGCAGGTCAACGACACGCTGGGGCATCCCTGCGGCGACCAGTTGCTGTGCGCGGTCGCCGGCCGCATGCGCGAGATGCTGCGGCCCGAGGATTTCGTGGCGCGATTCGGCGGTGACGAATTCGTCGTGTTCCAGCAGAACATCCGTTCCCACGAGGACGCCGCCGTGCTCGCCCGGCGCATCGTCGATCGCCTGAGCGAGCGTTACAGGATCGACAATCATCTGGTCGAGATCGGCGCGAGCGTCGGCATCGCCATGACGACGGCCGGTGTCAGCGCCGATACGCTGCTGAAGAACGCCGACATGGCGCTGTACCGCGCCAAGGCCGACGGCCGCGGCACCTTCTGCTTCTTCCGCGAGGAGATGGCGCAGACCGTCGAAGCCCGCCGTATCCTGGAGCTCGACCTGCGCAAGGCGCTGGCGAACGAGGAATTCGAGCTGTTCTATCAGCCGCTGGTCAATCTCAAGTCCGGCAGGATCGCGACCTGCGAAGCGCTGCTGCGCTGGAATCATCCGGTGCGCGGCACGGTTTCCCCGATCGACATCATTCCGGTCGCCGAGGACATGGGCCTGATCGTCGATCTCGGCCGCTGGATCCTGCGCAAGGCCTGCATGGAATGCATGAAGTGGCCCGAAGCCGTCAGCGTCGCGGTCAATTTCTCGCCGCAGCAGTTCCATCAGCGCGACGTGCTGAGCGAAGTGCGCTACGCGCTCGAGGTCTCCGGCCTGCCGGCGCACCGCCTCGAAATCGAGATCACCGAATCATCCCTGCTGCGCAACACCCAGATCACCCACGATGTGCTGTCGCAACTGCATTCGCTCGGCGTGCGAATCTCGCTGGACGATTTCGGCACCGGTTATTCGAGCCTGAGCTATCTGCATAATTTCCCGCTGCAGAAAGTGAAGATCGATCGCTCCTTCCTCGAGGGCATCGACACCGACCGTCCGCTGACGCTGCTGCGCGGCGTGGCGCGGCTTTCGGCCGACCTCGGAATGTCGGTCGTGGTCGAGGGTATCGAGACCACCGAGCAGCTGGAACTGATCAGCGCCGATGGCGCGGTGACTGAAGCGCAGGGCTACCTGTTCAGCCGGCCGGTTCCGGCGGTCCGGATTCGCCAGTTGCTGAACGCCTCGCACGGCCGCCGTGCGCCGGATGACCAGCTGATCGCGGTGTCCTCGCGCTCGATCGCCTGACGATTTTCACGCGATTTCGCCCTGCTGGCGAACATGTGAAGTGATGGTCCTTCACAAGTTCCCGGTACCGTGTGATGATGCGAATATGAATCTTCGCCGGCTCATCGGTCGTCTGCTTGCGGTCTTTGTGATCGTTGGGCTTGTTGCTGCGCCGCTGGTATCCCCGGCGGCGGCAGAGCGGCTGTCTGTTAGCAAGATGGGCGATATGGCTGCTATGTCCGCGGACATGCAGTGTTGTCCGGACGAACAGAAGAACGACGAACAGAAGAACAATGGCTGCCAGGATTGCCCCCTGGTCGCCATGTGCATGCTGACGATCGCTCAGGCCGAACCGTCGCCGACCAACGGTATCCAGGTTTCTTTCCAGACCCGCAGGCTGTCCTTCGCGATCGTCGACGTTGTTGCCGACGGCCTCATCGGCGACCCTCCAGATCATCCTCCTCGAATCCTGACCTGATCGGCGTCACCACGCCGTCTGCTGCTGCGCGGTCCCAGGGCCACGCGGATGAACGCATGCCGCCGTTGGCGGCACATCAGGACTTCGAGGATTCAAAAATGAAAAGCTTCAACTATGCGCGTGCCGTCCAGGCCGCGCTGATCGCCATTGCCATCATCGGTTCGGTCACGGGCGCCCGCGCCGACGTCAAGGACTACGAATTCCAGCTGGTCGACCAGGCCGTCAAGAAGGGTGACGCGATCATCTCCGTTCGCCTCGTCCATAAGCCCGACGGCAAGCTCGTGCCGGATGCGGTCATTTTCGCGACACGTCTGGATATGGCTCCCGACGGAATGCAGGAGATGGCAACCAGGATTGCGCCGATGCCCGGCTCGGAACCCGGTATCTACAAGTTCAAGGCGACCTTGAGCATGGCCGGCGGGTGGCAGCTTTCGCTGGGCGCAAAAGTGCAGGGCGAAACCGGCACCGTCGAGAACAAGCTTGTCCTGAAGGCGACACCGTGACCCGCGCGAGCGGCATCATTCGGTTGGCGATCGGAGCAACCACAGCAGTGCTGTGGTTGTCTCCCGTGGGAGCGGCCGAGCAAACCTTGCCGGGCGCGACCGTGGAAAGCGTTGTCGCAATTGCCAAACGCCTCAATCCGACGGTGGCGGCCGCCTCGCTCGATTTCGATGCGGCGGTCCACAAAATCGGAACGGCCGGGGTCCTTGCCGATCCGACCCTCGTTCTCGAAGCGTGGGACGTCAATCGGCTTGGCGTCGGACAGCGACGCTTTGGCTTAGAGCAAGAAGTCAAGCTGTGGGGCAAATACGGCCTTGAGCGCGATATCGCGCAATCGGATGCCGATGCTGCAAAATTCCAGGGACGCGCGATCGTTACCGATCTCATTGCGCAGGTCGTTGCCGCGCACGGCGAATACAACGCCGCGTATGAGGCCACAGGAATCTCCGTCGAAATCAAACGGCGCTATGACGAGATACTCGGCCTGTTGCGGTCACGATACGGCACGACATCGGTCGATCAGCAGGACGTCATCAAGGCTGAAATCGAAGCCGCTACCGCCGAGGGCGATGTCGTTCGCCGGCAGGGCGAACAGAAATCAGCGGCGGCACGGCTCAATGCCCTGATCGGACGTCCGTCCTTGGCTCCATTGGCTGCGCCGACTGGCTTTCGGAACGTTAAAGCGATCAGCCTCGCCCAGGTTCAGGGGCTCGCACGATCGGCAAACCCGATGTTGGCGCTGGCTGGGGCGCAGAGCAATTCCGCAGCTCAAACCAAGTCCCTCACCGACCTCAACTATTACCCCGACGTGACGCTCGGCGCGAAATACGTGCAGCGGCCCGGCACGGAAGATACTGGCGAGTTTATGGCCAAATTTAATGTGCCGCTACACTACGAGGTCAAAGACGCCGAGCAACGAGCGGCGGGCGCGCGTCTTGGCGCGGCGCAAGCCCGCAATGAGGCGCTGCGACTGCGGATTGACGGACAGATCGCTGACGCCTGGTTCAGCGTCGATGCGCTTCGGAAGGTCGTGCAAATCTACGCAACGCGACAACTGCCGCCGGCCCGCTCTTCTGTCGACAACGCGCGAAACGGATTTCAGGCCGGCACGTCCGATCTTTCTTCAGTTTTTGAATCGGAGCGACGGCTTCGAACGGTCCAACTCGACTTGCTGAAGCTCAAGGTGGAACTGCAAACGAAATATGCCGAGATGGAACGTCTGGCGGGAGGTTCGCTATGAGACGGCCTGCAGGCGTTTTTCTGATCGTATCCGCGATCATGGTTGCCGGAGTGGCCGGGTTGGCCGTCGGACGTTCGAACGGTCCGCTTCCCGGATGGCTCGACGGTGTTCTGGCCGCGGCTGCGAAACCGAGCCCGGCCCGGTCAGCCGCGACCGGAGCCGTCATCTACTACCGCGATCCGGACGGATTACCGGACTATTCGCTCACTCCGAAGAAGACTTCGGGCGGGCAAAGACTATCTCGCGGTCCGCGCCAGCGAAGACGTGAGTTTCGAGCAGCAGGCTCCGGAAACTACGACTGCTAAAGGCGGGGATCGAGGCAAAATCCGCTACTACCGCAACCCGATGGGCCTTCCCGACACCTCGCCGACTCCGAAGAAGGATTCGATGGGAATGGATTATTTGCCCGTCTATGAGGGCGAGCAAGACGACGATTCCTCGGTCAAGGTGAGCCCGGGCAAATTGCAGAAGGCGGGTGTTCAGACCGAGGTGGCAGAGCGGCGCACTCTGAGCACGGTGGTTCGTGCACCAGGCACCGTTCAGGAAGACGAGCGCCGCAAAGCGGTCGTATCGCTGCGTTTCGAAGGCTTCATCGACACCGTCGAAAACGTCACCACCGGCTCGCATGTCCATAAGGGACAGCGGCTGATGCGCATCTACGGCCCGAGCCTGTCGAGCGCCGCCGCCGAATATCTTTCGGCGCTCAATGCCCGCCCCACCGCCGGCATCAGCAATGAAGCCTTGAAAGGCGCACGCCGGCGCCTTGAAAATCTGGATGCCCCCGAGAAGTTCATTGCCGAGATCGAGCGCACGCGCGAAATCCCGACTTATGTGAGCTGGCTCGCGCCGCAGGACGGCGAAATCGTGGAGCGCGTAGCCGTTAACGGCATGCGCGCCGCTCCGGGTGATGTTCTGTTCCGGATCGCGGATCATGATGTCGTCTGGGTGTTGGCCGATATCGCGGAGCGCGATCTTTCCCTGATCGATGTCGGACAAAAGGCCAGCGTCCGGCTTCGGGCCTATCCCGATCGGGTTTTCGCCGGCAACGTCACGTTGATCTATCCGCACCTGATGGCGGAGACGCGGACCGCACGGGTCAGAATCGAATTACCAAATCCGGAAGATCTGTTGCGGCCAGACATGTATGCGGATGTGGAAATCACCACCGGTGCGGAGACTCCGGTTTTAACTGTCTCCAACAGTGCGGTCATCGATAGCGGCGAACGGCAGATTGTGTTGCTCGACAAGGGCGAGGGGCGTTTCGAGCCACGCGCCGTCAGGCTCGGACGGCGCGGCGCTGGCCGCGTCGAGATCAAGGAAGGGCTCGCTGAAAACGACAAGGTCGTCGTCTCCGCGAATTTCCTGATCGACGCCGAAAGCAATCTCAAAGCCGCGCTCAATGGGCTGGATTCCGGGGAGAAATCGCAATGATCGCCCGGCTCATCGACTCGTCAGCCCGCAACCTGATGCTGGTCCTGATCGGCGCGGTCTTCGCTGCAGCAGCCGGGGTCTATGCGCTGAAAAACTCGGCGCTGGACGCGATTCCCGACCTCTCCGACACCCAGGTCATCGTTTATACCGATTACAAAGGCCAGGCGCCGCAGGTCATCGAAGATCAGGTGACATACCCCCTGACGACCGCGATGCTGACGGTTCCGAAATCGAAAGTGGTGCGGGGCTTCTCCTTCTTCGGCGTCTCGTTCGTCTACATTATCTTCGAGGATGGCACCGATATCTATTGGGCGCGCTCGCGTGTGCTGGAATACCTTAATGCAGCCGCGCGCAAGCTGCCGAACGGCGTCACGCCGACGCTGGGACCGGATGCGACTGGCGTTGGCTGGGTCTATCAATACGCGCTGCAGTCCAAAGACAAATCGCTGGCCGACCTGCGATCCCTGCAGGATTGGACCATACGCTACGGCATTTCCAAGGCCGAGGGTGTCGCCGAAGTCGCAAGCGTCGGCGGCTTCGTCAAGCAATATAATATCATCGTCGATCCGAACCGTTTGAGGTCGCTCAATATCCCGCTTGCGAAGGTGCGCGACGTTGTCCGCGGCAGCAACATGGATGTCGGCGGCCGTACCGTCGAACTCTCGGAATTCGAATTCATCGTGCGCGGACGCGGCTATGTCAAAAGCATTTCCGATCTCTCCAATGTCGTTCTGAAAGTCGAAAAGGGCACGCCCGTCTTGCTCAAAGACGTGGCGCGGATCGAGCTTGGTCCTGACGAGCGCCGCGGCATCACCGAGCTCAACGGGGAGGGCGAGGTCGCCAGTGGCATTGCACTGCAGCGTTTCGGCCAAAACGCACTTGACGTCATCGACAATGTGAAGGCGCGGCTCGCCGATATGGCGTCGGCCCTGCCGAAGGGCGTCGAGATCATCCCGGTCTATGACCGATCGAACCTCATCTACAACGCGATCGAGACGCTCAAGCGCACGCTCACGGAGGAAAGCATTGTCGTCGCGCTCGTGTGCATCGTGTTCCTGCTGCATGTGCGTAGCGCTCTTGTCGCGATTGTCATGTTGCCGGTCGGCATCCTGATGGCTTTCGCCGCCATGAAGGTGCTGGGCATCGGCTCGAACATCATGAGCCTCGGCGGCATCGCGATTGCGATCGGCGCCATGATCGACGGCGCCATTGTCATGATCGAGAACGCGCACAAGCATCTCGAACGTGCGCCTCCCGACAAGCCGCGGCTGGACGTTCTGATCGAAGCGGCGAGCGAAGTCGGCCCCGCGCTGTTTTTCAGCCTTCTGATCATCACGGTATCGTTCCTGCCGATCTTCACCATGGAATCGCAGGAGGGGCGGCTGTTCAGCCCGCTCGCCTTTACCAAGACGTTTTCGATGGCGGCGGCGGCGATCCTGTCGGTCACTCTGGTTCCGGTTCTGATGGTGTTGTTCATTCGCGGCAAGATCATTCCGGAGCACAAGAACCCGATCAACCGGTTCCTGATCTGGATCTATAGGCCCTTGATCCAGGGGGTATTGAAAGCCAAGACGCTGACGATCTTTCTTGCGCTTGTCGCCCTGGTGGTCAGCCTGTGGCCGGCCCGGCAGCTCGGAACCGAGTTCATGCCGAGCCTGAACGAAGGCACGCTGATGTATATGCCGACGACGTTGCCGGGGCTCTCGGTGACCAAGGCAGCGGAAATCCTTCAGACCCAGAACAAGATCATCAAGACGTTTCCTGAAGTTGAGTCGGTCTATGGCAAGGCGGGACGGGCCGAGACGGCGACCGACCCTGCTCCCACCGAAATGTTCGAGACCATCGTCAATCTCAAACCGAAACAGCAGTGGCGCGCGGGCCTGACCGTCGACGGGCTGATCGCCGAGCTGGACAAGGCTTTGCAGTTTCCGGGCGTCTCCAACGCCTGGACCATGCCGATCAAGGCACGCACCGACATGCTTGCGACCGGAATTCGCACCCCGGTCGGCATAAAGATCATCGGTAAAGACCTGACGGAGATGGAGAAATTGGCACGGCAGATCGAAACCGTCGTGAAGTCGGTGCCGGGCACCTCAAGCGCCTACGCGGAACGTGTCATCGGGGGCTACTACCTGGACATCGCGCCCGACCGGGAAGCGCTGGCGCGCTATGGTCTGATGGTCAGCGATGTGCAGGACACTGTCTCGTCCGCCCTTGGCGGCGAGACGATCACGACGACCGTTGAAGGTCGCGAACGATACGGTGTCAATCTGCGTTATCCGCGCGATCTGCGCAGCGACCCGCAATCGATCGCGCGTGATGTGCTGGTGGCCATGCCGGGCGGCGGGACTGTTCCGCTGGGTGAGGTCGCCGCCATCAAGTTGACGCGCGGTCCGACGACGATCCGGACCGAGAACGGCCAGCTCGCGGTCTACATTTTCGTGGATATCCGCGACCGCGATCTTGGCGGCTACGTCGCCGATGCCAAGGCGGCCGTGGCCGCGAGCGTAAAGTTTCCTCCCGGAAACTACGTCGTCTGGAGCGGTCAGTTCGAATATCTCGAGCGCGCCACCGCCCGGCTGAAGATCGTGGTGCCGGTCACGCTGCTGATCATCTTCCTGCTGCTGTATCTGAATTTCCGAAGGTTGACCGAGACGCTGATCGTGATGCTGTCGCTGCCGTTCGCGCTCGTCGGCGGTTTCTGGCTGATGTGGTGGCTCGGCTTCAACATGTCCGTCGCGGTGGCCGTGGGCTTTATCGCGCTCGCCGGGGTCGCGGCGGAGACCGGCGTCATCATGTTGATCTATCTCGACCAGGCTATGAAGGAACTGCACTCCCGGCGGCTGGCGGAAGGCAAGCCGTTCACGCGAGCAGACCTGAACGAAGCCATCATGCTTGGCGCGGTCGAGCGTGTGCGACCCAAGATGATGACCGTCGTCGCCATCATGGCCGGGCTCATTCCGATCCTGTGGAGCACCGGCACCGGCTCCGAGGTGATGCAGCGTATTGCGGTCCCGATGATCGGCGGCATGATCTCATCCACAATCCTGACGCTCATCGTGATCCCGGCTGTCTATGCCTTGATCAAGGGATTTGGGTTGCCCCGAGAGCCGAATGCGGCTGTTCCGGTTCAAGGGGGCCTCGAGGTTCGGACGACGGCCGGTGCCCTCAACCGTTCGCAGGCAGCGGAATGACGCCCTCAGGGCGAAAGGTTCGCCAACGAAGAGATTCCTTGGCTAACGCCCGGCTACGTAACCAAATCCGTGCGATCAGCGAACTAACAGAGTATCGCAGGCATGACGACCACCGAAGCTGAGCTTAGAGGACTGATGCTGGCAAGCCAGCGCGGCGATGCGGCCGCCTACCGCACGCTGCTCGCGAAGCTCGCGCCTCGTCTTCGCGCCTACTACAAGCGCAGGATGATGGGGGCGGGACGCGGCGCCGAGGAGGCGGAAGATCTGGTCCAGGAGACGCTGCTGGCGGTCCATCTCAAGCGTCACACCTACGATCCCGATGCACTGTTCACGCCCTGGCTTCATGCAATCGCGCGCTACAAGCTGATCGACCACCTTCGCAGCAACAAGATGTCGCGGATGGATGTCCCTATCGACGATCATCAGGAACTGATGGCGGCGGACGACCACGCGTCGACCGAGGGGACGCACGACATGGCGAAACTTCTCGGCCGGCTGCCGCAGAGGACGCGCCAGGCGATCGAAGCCGTCAAGCTGGAGGGCAAGAGCGTTGCCGAAACCGCAGCGCGCTACGGCATGTCGGAATCGAACGTGAAGATCAGCATCCACCGCGGCCTGAAGGCGCTGGCTTCCATCATCGGCAGGAACAGCGACGGATAATCAAGAAGCTGCGTCGGCGCCGGGCGTTGCGGCGGCTCGATCGCTCATTTTCACGTCGGCGTTATCGTGTAACTGGCCCACGAAAAGCTCCGAACTCATTTGCAGAAGCGTGCACGAAGCGCCCTTCAAATGACAAAGGAGCATACAATGTCGACGAAGTTTACCAAACCTCTTCTTTCGATTTCACTCCTGGCATCGCTGGTGGCGATGTCCGCAACAGCGAATGCGGGTGCGACGATTTCCGACACGCGTTATTGGCCGAGCGAAGTGGGCCCCAGCGCCTACCGTACTGTCAGCACGCAACATGCGCCGCGTGACGCATTCGCTGCGATCGGCCAGACCTCGGAATCCTCTGGGCCTCGATATCTGGGCGGGCCGAAGTCCGGCTTGATTGCATTTCAGGGTGAGTTCGCGCACACCCATCCGGGCGGTCGCTAAGCTCAATTGGCATTGACGTCGGCCCGGCCGGCATCCTTGATCATTTTGATGCGCGCTGAATATCGCGCACTCAAAATCTAGCAGGGATACCGGCCGGGCTATGCGAATTCAATGTTCTTCTCTGTTTTCACGTCGGCGTGATTGTGTAACCGGCCGACGAAAAGCTCCGAACTCATTTGCAGAAGGGCGCATGGAGCGCCCTTCTTGAAAGGATACAGACTATGAAAAGTGCCTCTCGCGTTTTGCTTCTCGCTTCCGCCGTCATCATCTCGCTGGGAGCAGCGTCTGCCTCTGTTGCTTTCGCGCAAGACAAGATGTCCCACGATACCATGAAAAAGGACGATGCAATGTCCCACGATGCCATGAGGAAGGACGATGCGATGTCTCACGATGCCATGAAGAAGGACGATGCGATGTCTCACGATGCCATGAAGAAGGACGATGCAATGTCCCACGACGCTATGAAGAAGGATGAGGCGAAGAAGTGACCCCACTCTTCGTCCATCGGCGAGTAGAGTAGAGCGTCCGATTCTCCGCTCGCCGCAGCAGGCTCGTTCGCCAACCGAACGGGCCTGCTTTTTCTGGCCTGGCCAATAAATCGCGGCCAAAAAGGTGCGTCACTCACGCCCCGACTGCTGGCCCAAAAATGCTCTCTCGGATTGCAAGAAGCTAGTTCGCCGCGAGACAAAACCGCAGCACGCTACGGCATGTCGGAATCGAACGTGAAGATCAGCATTCACCGCGGCCTGAAGGCGCTGGCTTCCATCATCGGCAGGAACAGCGACGAATAATCGAGAAGCCACGTCGACGGCCGGTTTTGCAGCGGCCCGGTTCTTCGTTTTCACCTCGCCGTGATTAAGTAACCGGCCCACAAAAGTTTCCGAACTCGTTTGTAGAAGCGCGCATGGAGCGCTCTTCAAATGACAAGGAGCTAAGAATGTCGGCGAAGTTTACCAAACCCGTTCTTGCGATTTCCCTTCTGGCATCGCTGGTAGCGATGTCGGCTACCGCGAATGCGGGTGCGACGATTTCCGACACGCGTTATTGGCCGAGCGAAGTGGGCCCCAGCGCCTACCGTACTGTCAGCACGCAACATGCGCCGCGTGACGCATTCGCTGCGATCGGCCAGACCTCGGAATCCTCTGGGCCTCGATATCTGGGCGGGCCGAAGTCGGGCTTGATTGCATTTCAGGGTGAGTTCGCGCACACCCATCCGGGCGGTCGCTAAGCTCAAATGGCATTGACGTCGGTCCGACCGGCATATCCGCCAGATGTGCCGGTCTTGACCACAAGATCGGCTTCGCAATTCCCCCCCACATCCATTGATACCGGTGACCCAACAATTGAAACGACCCAACATCGTCTCGGTCATCGCCCACTGGGGCGCGGCCTGGGCAATGATCCTTGCGCTGTATTTCGGCTTGAGCGCCGTCTACGGAAACGGCCCGCGCCAGGAGACATTTGCCGCACACGCCTACGCCGGCCTCACAGTGCTTGGTCTCGTGGTCATCAGGCTCTTCCTGCGGACGTTGTTGCCATGGCCCAAGGAGGAGAGCGGCGGATCTCGCATTCCCAAGCTCGTCGCAGAGGCCATGCATTGGACGCTCTACGCCTTGATGGTGCTGACGCCGCTGACCGGCTGGATCGTCGCCTCAGAGATGGGGTGCTGCATGACCGTTCCCGGGTTGCCGAACATCGATCTTCTCGGCTCCGGCCTTTCCATCGGCGGTCCGGTCAGCGCGATGACGGCGTACCACGTTCATGTTTTCTTTGTCTGGACGCTTCTTGCGTTGATTTCCCTTCACGTGCTGGCGGCGCTTTTCCACCATTTTGTCGTTCGGGACACGATCCTGATCAGAATGATTCCAGTCCTTGGAAAACGAGCAGGATCGGTATCGCTTCACACGCGATTCGCGAATTCACAAACCCGACCGGCTGAATGAGCCACGAGCAAACGACGAAAAAGGATGGAGGAACGCCAACATGGAAGGCATGTCTGAAATGCACCACACGATGTCTCACATGCACCACATGAGTTCGAACGGGATCGTTGCGCAAGCCCTTGGCTTTACGGGCCGATTGTCCGCGCAGTTGCTGGTCGTCCTCACATCTGCACCGGTCCTCCATGTCCTCGTGGCGCTGGCACTTCTCCTCGCCGTGGCCGCTCTCCTCAGGCCGTTTGTAGCGAGCCGAATGTCGCAATCTTAAAGGCGCATCCGGAGTGAGTGTGCTGACATGATGATGAATTGCATGAATACGGGCACAGGCGCTTTGACGATTGCCGGCATCCGGCTCGCCGACGCGGCTCTGGCGCTGACCGCTCTGTTACTGGTTGTGCTGGCCGCCGTCGCGGCGGTCGCCGTCGTACGGTTTTGCTTCGACCTCGCACGTCGCTTCAGCGATCGTTCCTCCAGGTCGACGCAGGCTTCATCGTGAGCCCGCGGCTGGAGATTATGTTCGCCCTCTTCACCTGCGCGTGATGATGTAACCGGCCATCGAAGAGTCCCGAACTCATCTGCAGAAGGGGCGCATGAAGCGCTCTTCACCGACAAGGTTCGACTCGCGGGGATCTGCCCGCTGCCAGCAAGCCGGAGCTTACCTATGGTTACGTTATCCAAGACCGCAACCGTCTACGCCGTGCCGGCTCTGACTCGCCTGGAAGGCCGGCTCCTCCGATACGGCGGAATTCAAGGCGCGTTCTCGGGAGGCGGCTTCGCAAGCGCCCTGTGGAGCTTCGACTGGCCGGCTTCCACCACTTCGCTGCCGCAAGTCGCATTTCTGACGAGCTTCCTCTTGCTCGTCGCGGCGATGAACGGCGGCAGCGGGATCGGCGAGCTTGCAGGCGCAAGGCGGGCCCTGGGTTTTTAATCATGTCGGTCGAGCAACTGGAAATCAAAGGAGCATTCTCGATGGAAACCAAACAGCCAAGGCTTATTAGAAGCCGTGCGGAAGTGGCGATTGCAGCACTCGTCGTCGTGGTGAGTATTGCCGCTGGCTCCGCTGTTCTTGCGCAAGACTCGTCCGCGAAATCTGCGACGCCGCCGGCCGCAGATAAGATGGGGACGGACGCCGGCGGTAGCGGCATGATGGGCATGGGCTCGGATGGCAACGGCATGATGGGCATGATGTCGGGCATGCAAAAAATGAAGTGCTGCGGCCAGGGCATGGGCCATTCCGATCATGGCGCGAGCGAGAAGCAGGACGAGAAGAAGTAGCAAGGCGCTGGTCGGAGGCGGCCATCGGCGGAGCGCTCCTCGATGGCATGCCTCGACCTCCGCCATCACGTCCGTGTGATCGCGTAACCCGAAGGTGAAACGTTCCGAATTGGCCGGAAGAGGGACGCAAAATGCCTTATGCGATAGACAGCAAGAATGGGTAGGACGGAAGATGGCGCCTGTCGGGAGGCTGGCGGGATACGGAGAACGGACCATGAAAACCGACGATCTTGTTGAGGTCTTGAGCGCGCGCATCGACCCAGCGGACTTCAGAGCTGTCGGCCGCCGTATCGCCATGGCGGTTGCCGCTGGATCGCTGCTTGCTGTCGCTGCCATCCTGGTCGGGCTTGGCCCACGCACAGGTCTTTCCACTGTCGGCGCGTGGACATTCTTGTTTCTGAAGATCGCCTTCGCCGCAGCCATCGCCGGTACGGCGACAACCTACCTGACCAGGCTGTCCCGTCCAGGCGGTGCGCTGAGGCACGGCACGCTGGTCGTCATTCTGCCGTTCCTGGTGATCGTCGCGCTGGCGCTCGTCAGCCTCGGTTCGGCGCCCGTTTCGCACTGGGACCGAATGGTCGCGGGTGATGAGTGGCTGGAATGTCTGCTGTCGATCCCGATCATTGCCATCGTACCGTTTGCGTTAACGATCTGGGCGGTGCGCCAGGCGGCGCCGACCGACCTGCGCCGGGCCGGCGCGTTCGCCGGTCTTGTCGCCGGCGGCATCAGCGCGGTGGCTTACGCGCTTCACTGCACCGACGATTCATTGCCGTTCGTCGCGGTCTGGTACGGCGGCACGATTGTGCTGTGCACGTTGGCTGGCGCAGCATTGGGGCCGCGACTATTGCGTTGGTGACGCGCGGAGTCAGCCCGCGTCACGTCAGGGTGATGTAACCGCCAGACGATTTGCTCCGAACTCATTGTTAGAAGCGCACACATGACGCGCTTCCAACAATGATGGAGCCGGACCATGTTAACAAAACACCTTCTCAAGATTTCACTCTTGCTGCCACTGGTGGCGATATCTGCGACGGCCCACGCGGGCTCGACGATCACGGACAAAAGCTATTGGCCGAGTGATGCCAGACAAAGCGCGCAAACCAGAACTGTTGGCTCGCAAAGCGATTTCAATTCCGCGCTCGCTTACGACCGAGCGGAGCAACCTCTGCGGCCCGTGCTGAATCCGAATGACGTTAGATCCTCGCCGCGTTACCAGGGTGGCCCAAAATCTCGATGATATCCGCAAACGTGCAATAGAGCGCGCCATTGGAGCGCACGCGGAGTCGGCCGCGGTCTATTAACTCGGCCCGACGCGCAAAGGGTTGCGGATGAGCACTGGCCTCCGCAACCCTTTCATGTTTGTGCACCAAAATGGAGTGAGCGTTCGTGGCCCTCGCAACCACGGATAGGAATGGGAATCCAGCGAACTGGAAGCCAGACGCCTGGCGGAAGGAACCCCGTTCACGCGGGCCGGCCTGCACGAAGCGGTCATGCTGGGAGCGGTCGAGTGCGTGCGGCCCAAGATGATGACGGTTGTCGCCAACATGGCCGGGCTGCTTCCCATCATGTGGAGCACCGGCACCGGATCGGAGGTGATGCAGCGGATCGCCGTCCCGATGATCGGGGGAATGGTTTCCTCGACGGCACTGACGCTGGTTGTGATACCGGCCGTGTACACCTTGATCAAGGGGTGGAGCCTGTCGCGCGCCGGAAAGGTAATCGTCCGCTCATTATCCTAGCGAAATCCTAGCGAACCATCGATCCAGTAGAATTGCATCAAGGATAATCCCGTAACTTTACGGGTCGTCGAGCGCGTCATCGGAGCGCGCCAACCCGGTTCCAGGTTAACCCTAACGTCGTGATCCCTTTGCAATTTCGTTAACTAGCTGTTAATCTTTCCTTCGCTCGCACAAGTTGTTCAAAAATCCCAGACGTCCAAGGAGTATCATATGAGGTCCCCGGCCGAAGTATCTTCCACGGCCGTCGGACGAAGTTCGGACCTGTTAGACCAAGTCGACTATCGTCTCGCCGAAACTCCGCAGGAAAAAGAAGAAATCTATAACCTGCGCTACCGGGCCTATCTTCGCGAAGGCGCCGTCGCGGAATCGCCCGCGCAACGCGTCACCGATCAATATGACGACTTGCCCAACTCCTGGACCTTCGGCGTCTATATTCAGGGGGACCTCTGCAGTTCCGTTCGGATCAGTGTGCTGACGCCCGAATGGCGGGAATCGTGCTCGGCGGAAGCATTCGGCGAGATTCTTTACCCCAGGCTCGATCGGGGCGAGGTCATCATCGATCCGGCCCGCTTCGTCGCCGATCCCGATACGGCGGGGCGCATTCCGGAACTGCCCTATGTCACGCTTCGGCTGGCTTACATGGCGTGTGAGTATTTTAACGCCGATCTCGGGCTTGCCATCGTCCGCGCCGAGCATCAGGCATTTTATCGGCGCGTGTTTCTGCACGAGACGATCGCCGAGCCGCGGTTCTTTCCAGGCCTCTTGAAGCCGGTCGGGCTGATGGCGGCGGATTTTCCGGCCTTGCGCGACAAGGTTTTCGAACGTTATCCGATGATGCGCTCCACCGCTTTTGAACGGCGCATGCTGTTCGAACGCCGCAGCGGGCACGATTTGCCACTGGACATGGTGGCGCCGTTGGAGCGAACATCGATCGTTCCCAATTCCTGAACGGCAGGGCTGAACCGGCGCTGAGCGGCGAATCTGCTCCGTCATCCCGTCAGCCACCCGTCAGGGGCCGAAAATGAACGCCGGAACCGGTGATTCCGGCCTCGTTGGCGCTTGCCTTCACCGTCGCGCCACATTTACAAACCATTAACCATCGCGGTTGCTTTTCGCGGTTCGTCGGCATTTGATCGGGTTTGGCAACATCCCATCAAGGTTGACGGAACGTTCGCTTAACCATCGCCCTGTAGACCGGATGACAGTGGAATAACGTGAGCGTGGAGGCTCCGGAATGAAATATCAGATGCGTATCCTCCAGGGATTGAAGCTGGCCGCGGTGCTTGCGGTGGCGCTGTCGATGGGCGCCTGCGCCAGGAGTAACCTCGGCGCCGAAGGCGCGATGGCCAGTGCGGCGACCCCGGGCAGCCAGCAGGACTTCGTGGTCAATGTCGGCGACCGCGTGTTCTTCGAGAGCGACCAGACCGATCTGAGCCCGCAGGCGATCGCGACCCTGGAAAAGCAGGCGCAGTGGCTGCAGACCTATAACCGCTATGCCTTCACCATCGAGGGCCATGCGGACGAGCGCGGCACCCGCGAATATAATATCGCGCTGGGGGCGCGGCGCGCCCAGTCCGTGAAGACCTATCTCACCTCGCGCGGGATCGATCCGAGCCGGATGCGCACGATCTCCTACGGCAAGGAGCGTCCGGTCGCGGTGTGTAACGATATTTCCTGCTGGTCGCAGAACCGCCGCGCCGTCACGGTGCTGAACGCCAGTTCCTGACCCCGTTCGGGTTTTCAGAGATTTCTCACCGGCGCCTTCGGGCGCCGGTTTTATTTTGGGCGCGCGATAGAATCCGGGATCACCGCCGCTTGCTTGTTTGGGCGCCGAGACTAAACCATAAGCGCGATCCAGTGCCGGATTCGCGGGCGCCAGTCACAATTCTGGCGTACTCCGTCTCTCAATGTGTTCCGCTTTTAATGTCACGCCGATTTCGTCGACAGGGCAAAATGTCATCCAGGTTTCTTAACTCTTCGGGCGTCGCGGCGATCGTCGTGATGCTGGCTTTGTCTTCCCAGGCTTTTGCGCAATCCGACGATGCCGATGCGGAAATGCGGATCCAGCGGCTGGAAAACCAGCTCCGGCAACTGACCGGCCAGAACGAGGAGCTGCAATACCGCAACCGCCAGCTCGAAGAGCGGCTGCGGCAGCTCGGCGGCGCGCCGGTGGCGCCCGGTGGCCAGCCCCCCGTCGCCCAGCCCGGCGTCGCCGCATTGCCGCCCGTGGCGCAGCCCAATCCGGCCTATCGGCAACCTCAGGCCCAGCAGCCCGGTTACGGGCAACCTCAGCCGGGTTACGGCCAACCTCAGGGCGGCTATGACCAGCAGCCGCAGATCGCAGCCCCGGCGCCAATCATTCAGGAGCCCCAGGCGCCGCAGGCCCCGGGCCGTCGCCGCGGTGACGCCTTCGACCCCAACCAGAATCCGAATGCGCCCGGCGCGCCGCGCGCGCTTGGTGGCGGTCAGCTGCCGATCGCCAACGATGCCGGGGTCGGCGCTCCCGGCGGCCGCGGGCCGGGCGAGCCGCTCGACCTTGGCAACACCAGCCCGGCCGGTGCCGGCGCTCCACCGCCGCGCGCTCCAGGTGCCGGCGCCGCGCTGACCACGCTGCCGCCCTCGGCGACGCCGAAGGACGAGTTCGATCTCGGCATCGGCTACATGCAGCGCAAGGACTATGCGCTGGCCGAAGAGACCATGAAGAATTTTGCGCAGAAATATCCGAGCGATCCCTTGATCGCGGATTCGCAATACTGGCTCGGCGAGAGCTATTTCCAGCGCCAGCAATATCGTGATGCGGCCGAAACCTTTCTTGGCGTGACCACCAGATTCGACAAATCCGCCAAGGCGGCCGACGCTCTGCTGCGGCTCGGCCAGTCGCTGGCGGCGCTGAAGGAAAAGGAAGCCGCCTGCGCCGCGTTCGGCGAAGTGACGCGGAAATATCCGCGCGCCTCGGCTGGCGTCAAAGCCGCCGTTGACCGTGAGCAAAAGCGGGTTAAGTGCTAGAGCGGTGTTGATGGAGCCCGTTGGGCTCCGGCCTCAACGGCGCGGGCATGCCTGACGACGACCATTTCCCGGTTTCGGCCCAGGACGCGAAAAATCTGTTCGCGGACTGGAAAGCCGCGCCTGCCATCGTGCTCGCGATTTCCGGTGGTCCGGATTCCGTCGCGTTGATGTGGCTCGCGGCACGCTGGCGCCGTGCGTTGACGCGCGGCCCGCGGCTGATCGCGGTTACCGTCGATCATGGCTTGCGCGCGGAAGCCGCGCGCGAAGCCCGTGACGTCAAGCGGCTGGCGAAGTCGCTCGATCTGCCGCACCAGACCCTGCGCTGGACCGGCGCCAAGCCAAAGACCGGATTGCCGGCCGCGGCCCGCGCCGCGCGATACCGCCTGCTGGCGCAAGCCGCGCGCAAGCACGGCGCGACGCATATCCTCACCGCACATACCCGCGACGACCAGGCCGAGACGCTGTTGATGCGGATGCTGCGCGGCAGCGGCATCGCGGGGCTGGCGGCGATGGCGCGCGAGAGCGAGCGCGACGGCGTGCGGCTCGCGCGACCGCTGCTGGATGTTTCGAAATCACGGCTGATCGCGACGCTGAACAAGGCCAAAGTCGGTTTTGCCGACGATCCGACCAACCGTGACACCGGCTTCACCCGGCCGCGGTTGCGCGCGATCATGCCCGTTCTCGCGGAGGAGGGCGGCGATGCCAGGAATCTCGCGCGGCTGGCGGCGCGGCTGGCGCGCGCGAATGCCGCCGTGGAAGTGCTGGCCGATGGCGCCGAGCGTTATCTCGCGCTCCGGGATCGTGGCGCGTCGCGCGCCGGAGTCGACGCCAATAGCTTCGACGCAAACGCCTTTGCCGCGATCCCTGAAGAAATCCGGCTGCGGCTGTTGAAGCGCGCGATCGATCGTGTCGGTCATGAGGGGCCGGCCGAACTCGGCAAGGTCGAGACCTTGCTGGCGGCACTGGACCGGGCGGTAGCGGACGGCCGGCCGAGGCTGAAACAGACCCTCGCCGGCGCGGTCGTCGGCGTCATCGGCGGTCGAATCCGGGTCGAACCGGCGCCGCCTCGCCGCCGTCGGATGGCCCCTTGATTTGCCGGGTTTCCGGTGTGGACCCTGATCGAAAGCCGCGATCTCGGCCATAAATCGCCGGGGACTCTTAACCACCCCCGAAAAACACCAGTTTCAGCGCCATTATTTGACCGGGAATCGCGCTAGGATGCGCTAAATAGTCCTGCGTAGTTCCCTTGGCATCAACCCCAGCGACACCTAGATTGTAGGCAGTCGGCCGACGGGATTCTCCAGGAGGATTCCCTGAGGCGCCTGCCAAAGGATAAGAGGCCGCGATCCGCGCGACCACGAAGGAAGATCGATGAACGCCAATCTGCGGAATTTCGCCCTCTGGGTCATTATCGTCTTGCTGCTGTTGGCGCTGTTTACGCTTTTCCAGAATCCGGGTCAGCGCGCGTCCTCGCAGGACATCTCATTTTCGCAGTTGTTGAGCGAAGTCGACCAGAATCACGTTCGCGACGTCGTGATCCAGGGGCCGGAGATCCACGGCACCTTCACCAACGGCTCCAGTTTCCAGACCTATGCGCCGAACGACCCGACGCTGGTCTCGCGCCTGTACAACGGCAAGGTCACGATCACCGCGAAGCCGCCCGGCGACAACGTGCCGTGGTTCGTGTCGCTGCTGGTCTCATGGCTGCCGTTCATCGCGCTGATCGGCGTCTGGATCTTCCTGTCGCGGCAGATGCAGGGCGGCGCCGGCAAGGCGATGGGCTTTGGCAAGTCGCGCGCCAAGATGCTGACCGAAGCGCATGGCCGCGTCACGTTTGAGGATGTCGCCGGCGTCGACGAGGCCAAGCAGGACCTGCAGGAGATCGTCGAATTCCTGCGCGACCCCGGCAAATTCCAGCGCCTCGGCGGCCGGATTCCGCGCGGCGTGCTTTTGGTCGGCCCTCCCGGCACCGGCAAGACGCTGATCGCGCGTGCGGTCGCGGGCGAAGCCAATGTGCCGTTCTTCACGATCTCGGGCTCGGACTTCGTCGAAATGTTCGTCGGCGTCGGCGCAAGCCGCGTCCGCGACATGTTCGAGCAGGCGAAAAAGAACGCGCCCTGCATCATCTTCATCGACGAAATCGACGCGGTCGGCCGGCATCGTGGTGCAGGTTTGGGCGGCGGCAATGACGAGCGCGAACAGACGCTCAACCAGTTGCTGGTCGAGATGGACGGCTTTGAAGCCAATGAAGGCGTGATCCTGATCGCGGCGACCAACCGTCCCGACGTGCTCGATCCCGCACTGCTGCGTCCCGGCCGTTTCGACCGCCAGGTGGTGGTGCCCAATCCCGACGTCGTCGGCCGCGAGCAGATACTCAAGGTTCACGTCCGCAAGGTGCCGCTGGCGCCGGATATCAACCTGAAAACCATCGCGCGCGGTACGCCCGGCTTCTCCGGTGCGGACTTGATGAACCTCGTCAATGAAGCCGCCCTGACCGCCGCCCGCCGCAACAAGCGCATGGTGACCCAGGCCGAATTCGAAGAAGCCAAAGACAAGGTGATGATGGGCGCCGAGCGCAAATCGCTGGTCATGACCGAGGAAGAGAAATTGCTGACGGCCTATCACGAGGGCGGCCACGCCATCGTCGGCCTCAACGTCGTCGCGACCGATCCGATCCACAAGGCGACGATCATTCCGCGCGGCCGTGCGCTCGGCATGGTGATGCAATTGCCGGAACGCGACAAACTGTCGATGTCGCTGGAGCAGATGACCTCACGCCTGGCCATCATGATGGGCGGCCGTGTCGCGGAAGAATTGATCTTCGGCCGCGAAAAGGTCACCTCCGGGGCCTCGTCCGACATCGAGCAGGCCACAAGGCTGGCGCGCATGATGGTGACGCGCTGGGGCCTCTCCGAGGCGCTCGGCACCGTGTCCTATGGCGAAAACCAGGACGAGGTTTTCCTGGGCATGTCGGTGTCGCGCACCCAGAACGCATCGGAGGCGACGGTTCAGAAGATCGACACCGAGATCCGGCGTTTTGTCGAAAACGGCTACAACGAAGCGACGCGCATTCTCACCGAGAAGCGTGCCGATCTTGAAGCCCTGGCAAAAGGCCTGCTCGAATTCGAGACGCTTTCCGGCGACGAGATTCAGGATTTGCTCAAGGGCAAGAAGCCGAACCGCGAGTCGGTGCTCGAGCCGACCACGCCGCGTGCCTCGGCCGTGCCGCCGGCCGGCAAGTCGCGCCCGCGTCCCGATCCGGATGCCGGCCTGGAGCCGCAGCCGCAGGCTTAAAGACTGGGCCGTGGCCGGCTATTCCGGCAAACCGGTTGTGCAAAAGCTCGGCATCAAGCCGGGCTTTCGCATTTTTGTAGGCCACGCGCCTGCGGGCTACAGCGATATCGTCGGTAAATTGCCCGATGACGTGACGGTGGCCGTCAGGCTGAAGCCGCCGCTTGATATGGTGCATGTGTTCGCCACGCAAGCTGCAGGGCTCGCCGGCAAGCTGGGCAGCTATCGTGCCGCGATCGAACCGGATGGCATGATCTGGGTGTCGTGGCCGAAGAAGGCTTCCGGCGTTGCGACCGATCTGACGGATGTCGTGGTGCGGGACACGGCGCTTCCGCTCGGCCTCATCGACATCAAGGTCTGTGCGATCGATGACCTCTGGTCGGGATTGAAGTTCGTGATTCCGAAGGACCAGCGGGCCAAGCGACCGAAATAGTCCCGGCCTTATTGCCACAAGCTGCCTTTTGCTTCTGTTTCATAATGATTACGATTGGCGGCCATCCGCCCGTCATGGCATGTTTCCGCGTCAGGAGAGCGCGGACGAACCGCGCCGGCCGCGGTCGCCATTTGAGCGCGGCGAAATAAACGGGGGGAGGCGTCGATGCGTTTCGTCACGAGACTTGGCGCGCTGAGCGCGCTGGCGGTGCTGACTTTGCCTTGGGCCTCAACCGCCGCCGAAATCCGCGGCGTCACCGCGACCGAAATCAGGATCGGGCAGACCATGCCCTACAGCGGGCCGGTGTCCGCGTTCGGCGCGCTCGGCAAGGGCGAGGTCGGCTATTTCAGGATGATCAACGAGCGCGGCGGCATCAACGGCCGCAAGGTCAATCTGATCTCGCTCGACGACAGCTACGCGCCGCCGAAGACGGTGGAGCAGACGCGGCGGCTGGTGGAGAGCGACGAAGTCGCGCTGATCTTCTCCTCGATCGGCACCGCCCACAACACCGCGATCGCGAAATATCTGCAGGCCAAGAACATCCCGCAATTGTTCATCGGCTCGGGCGCCTCGAAATTTGCCGACCTGACGCAATACCCGCAGGCGACGTTGGGCGTGCAGGGGCCGTTCCGCTACGAGGCGCGGCTTTACGCGCGCTATGCGCTGGCGAAAAATCCGAATGCCAAATTCGCCGTCATCTCGCAGAACGACGATTTCGGCCGTGATTATCTGTTGGGGCTGAAGGACGTGCTCGGTGAGAAATACGATTCGCTGGTCACCGGCGCGACCTACGAAATATCCGATCCGACCATCGACTCGCAGATCGTCAAGCTGAAGGCTTCCGGCGCCGATCTGTTCGTGATCGCGGCGACGCCGAAATTCGCCGCGCAATCGATCCGCAAGGCCTACGAGGTCGGCTGGCGGCCGATGATTTTCCTCTCCAACGTCGCGGTCTGGGTTTCGACCGTGATGGAGCCCGCGGGGCTGGAGGCCGGCATCGGCATTCTCTCCACCGCCTATGTGAAAGACCCCGACGATCCCGCCTGGAAGGACGATGCCGGCGTCAAGGGGTGGCGGGAATTCATGACCAAATACGTGCCCGAGGCCGACCAGCACGACACCAACTACGTCAATTCCTACAACAGCGCGATGGCGCTGGAGGCCGTGCTGAAAGCCTGCGGCGACGATCTGTCGACCGAGAACATCCTGAAGCAGGCCTATTCGATTCACGATCTGGAATTGCCGATGCTGCTGCCGGGCATCAAGATCAATACCTCGCCGACCGACCACGTCCCGGTCGATCAGATGCAGTTCATGCGCTTCAGCGGCAAGAGCTGGGAGCGTTTCGGCGAATTGCAGACGGGGAATTGATTAGCGGGGCGATTCCGGCACCGAGGATTGCGTGGTCCCTGGCCGGTCGTCGCGGACATGGATGACCGCGATGTCATCCGCATACAGCCGCTTCCAGCCCGGCAGGTGATCCAGCAACTTGGTTGCGGGCAGCGTCGGATTCAGCAGGGTGGCATCGATCCGGTACGTCTCAAGCAGGCGCAGCAGGAGATCGACGTCCTTGGCCTCGATCGCATCGAAGTAATCGATGACGAATTGTTCGCCGTACAGTTCGGCGCGGCCGTCGATGAAAGTCTTGATGTCGCGGGAAAGCAGATAGCCGCCAAACGGAGCCGTGCTGAATATCCGCTGCGCCTGCCGTTGCTTGAGGACGTCGACCGCGGCGACCGGGGTCTGGGCCTCGAAGAACGAAAACGGATGATGCGCGGCGAACGTCTTCGTGGAAGCCCATCCCGCGACGGCGACCGCGAGCGCGGCAAGCATCACGACACGGGACCGGGACTGGAGTTCTCGAACGACGGCAGTTTGGCCCGTTCCCAGTTGCTCGGCAAACGGCTTGGCCAGAACCAGCGGGGCCAGGAATGCGAAGACCTCGATGTTCCTGACATGCGACAGGGCCATCCAGATCAGGCCCAACAGCAGCAGGATTCTCGGCACCGACAGCACCAGCCCTCGAAAGAAGGCGAGGCCGATCAGCCCGAGCAGCGCGACTTCGAAGAAGCTGATGGAGCCGAAATTGGCCGGCATCCACTCCCAGATCAGCGTCAGCAGCTTGCCCAGGCTGAGAATTTTCACGGCGCCCAGCAAGGTGTTCCAGCCATAGGGCGTACAGCAGCACGCGGCAACGGCGGCAAGGCCGAACAACGCCCAGCGCGCGGCCAGCGCAACGCGGCGCCTGGGTTCGCAGCACCACACCGCTTCCAGTCCGATCGGTCCGACCAGCGCCAATCCCAGAACGAAGCCGCCATGGAGGTTGGCCCACAGCGCCAACACCGGCAACAACAGCCACGACGGCTGATCGCGACGATCCGCGGCCGCCATCAGCCCGCCGATAAAAGCCACCATCGCCGGGAACGCCAACATGTGCGGGCGCGCCAGGAAGTGCGTTGCCGACATCAGCACCGCCAGCGTGACAATCAGGATCGAGCGTGCCGGGTCGATATATTCCTCGAGCAGATAGATGAAGATCGCAACCGTCACGCCGATCGCGAGCGAGGTCAGGACAACCGGCCCGGCCCAATCCATCGATCCATAAGCGACGGCAAACAGCACCTGCGAGAGCCAGGAACTCGACATCCAGGGCTCGCCAAACCGGGTGAACGAATGAACGTCCGTGTAGGGCATGGCGCCATGCTCGACGATCCACTGCCCGATCCTGATCTGCCAGAGGGTGTCGGAATCCCGCAGCAGGATCTCGCCCATCGACAAAAACAGCAGATAGGCTCCCGCACCGGCAAGGAGCGGTACCAGCGCTCGTGCGAAGCTGCGGATATTGGCGCCGTTGGCGATCGGGTTAGCGAAGGAAATGGACATCTGCATCTTGTCTGGGTGGGACAGGCGCAAGGGATGGCGCCGGGGCTCCGCTACTCGACCACGGCCACCATACACTCCGGTAAAATTGCGCGCGCGAGCGCGGGAAAATGACGATGTTTGGCGAAGGAGGAGTTAACCGAACCGCTCAGTGATTTCGGAAGATAAAACTCAACATTTTTGCGCTGTTCCGCGCAGCGGCTGGGTCGCCCCGAATCCGGCAGGGATGCCGTGGGACCCGGAAGCCTGCGATATCCTCCAGGCTGTCATATTTGCTTTGCGTCTTGTCATCCGGCCTGAATAGTTGTTCACTTCTTCAAAGCGATTGGCGCTCAATCGCTCAAAACATTGAAGATGCGCGCGTTCTGCCCGCCAATCGGGGGCAACCGCGCCGGGGACGGGGGAAACGCGCCATGGTGTACCGGCGAACCCATCAGGTGGTGAAGCGGCTGGCGGCGCGGCGCAGCGCCATTCTGGCAGCGGCGCGGAGTGCCGCCGCCGACGGCGGCATGGCCGCGGTGCAGATCGCGCCGGTGGCGGTTCGCGCCAACGTCGCGGCCGGCACTGTCTACCGTTATTTCCCCTCCAAGGCCGACCTGATTTCGGAGCTGATCGCGGAAGTCTCGCGCGACGAACTGGCCGCGATCCGCCGCGCCGCGGATGCGGCGCCTGGCCCCTCGTCGGCGCTGGCCGCCGCCGTCACCACGGTCGCGGTGCATGTGCTGTCGGAGCGCAA
This sequence comes from Bradyrhizobium sp. AZCC 2289, assembly GCF_036924615.1. Lineage (NCBI taxonomy): Bacteria > Pseudomonadati > Pseudomonadota > Alphaproteobacteria > Hyphomicrobiales > Nitrobacteraceae > Bradyrhizobium > Bradyrhizobium sp. AZCC 2289. The sequence continues at coordinate 6,109,225 of NZ_JAZHRY010000001.1, forward strand.
GCTCGCCTGGGGCATTCTGGCTGAGCCGGTCGATGTCGATGTCACGGCTTCAAGGCTCGCCAGCCGCCGCGAAATATCCGGAGAGATCGGAACGCGGATCGATGCCGCGGTGCGCGCGGGCCATCTGCCGGCGCAGGACACCGCGCTTGCGGCCACCGCCCTGCTCGGTGCACTGCATGAATCGCTGGTCGGACCGCTGGCGCCGGACCATACCGACGATTCCGCGAAACTGCGCGACGCGGTCCAGACCGTGACGCTGTTGGCGCTGCGCGCGGTCGGCGTGATGGACGCCCGCGCCCGCGGCCTCGTGGTGCAGGCGGTGCTGCCGGCGAAGGCGCTGGTCGGGGCCTAAAAAATCATCAGTCGGCGACACTCCTTTGACGCAACCTTTCGTCAGGTTACGCGTGATCGATACCTCCATCGGTGATTAAGGGAGCAACAGATGACGACGACATCCGGATCGGCCAAATGGAAGGGTGGTATCAGGGACGGCAAGGGCGCGATCTCGACCAAGAGCGGTGCGCTGCAGGACTATCCCTACGGTTTCGCCAGCCGCTTCGAGGGCAAGCCGGGCTCCAACCCGGAAGAACTGATCGGTGCGGCCCACGCCGCCTGCTTCACGATGGCGCTGTCGCTGATCCTGGGCGAGGCCAAGCTCACTGCAGAACACATGGAAACCAGGGCCGACGTCACGCTCGAAAAAGTCGGCGAGGGTTTTGCCATCACCTCGGTGCATCTCGCCTTGACGGCAAAGATTCCCGGCGCTGATAACGCTAAGCTTCAGGAACTGGCCGGTATGGCCAAGGCCGGTTGCCCGGTGTCGAAATTGCTGAATACGAAGATCACGCTCGACGCGATACTGCAGGGTTAGCTGTCATGCCGGGAGCGCGTCGAAGACGCGAACTACGATGCGCAATTGCGCATCTGAGGTTCAAGCTGACTCGTGCCCCGGAATGACGGTGCGGGCATCTACGGCGCCGTCACATATCCACGTCGCTGCCGGATCCGACGGAGGCGATGCGCACCATGTTGGTGGTGCCGGGGATGCCGAGCGGCACCCCGGCGACGATGATCACGCGCTGGCCGGCTTTGGCGAAGCCATCCCTGAAAGCGATCGAGCCGGCGCGGTTGACCATGTCGTCCTGGTCGTGCGCGTCTTCCGCGACCACGCAATGCACGCCCCAGACCGCGGACAGCTTGCGGCCCGTCGAGATGTTCGGCGTGATGGCGACGACCGGCGGCTTCGGCCGCTCGCGCGCCACCCGCAATGCGGTCGATCCTGAACTGGTCCAGCAAATGATGGCCGACAGATCGAGGGTCTCGGCAATCTGCCGCGCGGCGTCGGCGATGGCGTCGCCGACGGTCGGCTCCGGCTCCGCGCGCTGCGCGTTGAGCACCCCGCGATAAGTCGGATCGCGCTCCACTTCCTCGCCGATGCGGTTCATGGTCGAGACCGCCTCGACCGGAAATTTGCCGGCAGCGGACTCGGCCGACAGCATGATGGCGTCGGCGCCCTCATAGACGGCGGTGGCGACGTCCGAGACTTCGGCGCGGGTCGGCACCGGAGCCTGGATCATCGATTCCAGCATCTGCGTTGCCACCACCACCGGCTTGCCGGCGCGGCGCGCCATCCGCGTCATTTGCTTCTGCAGGCTCGGTACCCGCTCCAGCGGCAGTTCGACGCCGAGATCGCCGCGCGCCACCATCAACGCGTCGGCCGCCTCGATGATTTCGGCAAGCCGGTCGATCGCCTGCGGCTTTTCGATCTTGGCCATCACGGCGGCACGGCCGCGGATCATTCTCTTGGCCTCGAGGACGTCCTCGGCGCGCTGCACGAACGACAACGCGATCCAGTCGACGCCGGTCACCAGCGCGGCTTCCAGATCGGCGCGGTCCTTGGGCGTCATCGCCGAGAGCGGCAGGTCGGTGTCGGGCAGGCTGACGCCCTTGCGGTCCGACATCTTGCCGCCGATCACCACCCGCGTCACGGCGCGCTCGGGCGAGGTCTCTTCCGCGATCAGCCGCACCTTGCCGTCGTCGAGCAGCAGCGCATGGCCGGGCCGCAGCGCCGCCAGGATTTCCGGATGCGGAAGGTGGACGCGGGTCTCGTCGCCGGGCGTCTTGTCGGAATCGAGCACAAAGCTCCGGCCGTTATGGAGTTGGACTGCGCCGTCGGCGAACGACCCGAGCCGCAGCTTCGGGCCCTGCAGATCGACCAGGATGCCGATCGGCCGGCCGTAACTGCTCTCGACATTGCGGATGGTCTTGACCAGTTCGCGCATCTTGTCGTGCGGGGTGTGGCTCATATTGATGCGGAACATGTCGGCGCCGGCTTCGAACAGCTTGCGGATCATCGTGCTGTCGGAAGAGGCGGGGCCGAGGGTCGCGAGGATCTTGATACGACGCAGACGTCTCATTGCTTGCTTCCGGGTGCTGCGGCTGGTGGCAGACCAGACGCGCCCGGAGGCGTTCCGCCCGGCGAGTTGGGCAGGCCCTGAGGAAGGCCGCCGGGCCCCGTTGGGCCGACGGTGCCAGGAATTCCCGGTACCCGCTGCGCCGGTTGTTCATTGGCTTCGGTCAGTTGCACGGTCCAGGCTCGCTGTTCGCCGGTATCGACCTCGAAGAAGCCGGTGCGGTCGAAACCGCGCGCCAGGCAATTCTCGGTGCCCTTGATGGTGAATTCCTTGTCGCGCGAGCACATGAAGGCCTGCCCCGACCATTCGCCGCCGCGGTCGTAGTCGAGGGCGTAGATATAATAGTACCGTGCGATAAGCGTTCCGCGCAGCAGCGTCTCGCAGCTGCGCGATGACACGTTCCACCAGCCCTCGGTGGTCCAGCCCTCCGCGTCCTTGTAGCCGAGCGCGATGCCGACCCGGCTCGCGGTGTTGTTGCAGAGACGAAAATCAGCCGCCGCCGAACTGTTCCACAGGCACATCACCGCAAACGCCAGCACCGGCATCAGTCCGGCGGTCAGGCGAGCGGAAAGGGGGGTGGAAGGCAGAGAATCTTTTGCAGTCATGCAGCGAAGCTATATCAAATGATTGACGATTTCGCCTGGGCCCGGTGGGAACCGGCTGGGAGGCTGTCTCCCACCTCGGGGGCCAAAATACCACCGATAACATCCAGTTTTGCGCGCGGATGTGGCAAAATCTGTGACAATTCCTACCTGATATCAATATGCTCGATTTGATTGTTGGAGCCTGGTCCTGAGGGCCGATCTGCCCCGTTTTCCGGATCATGCTCGCCAAACCGCGGGATCACGGCCATGACGATTGACGACAAAACCAGAACGGAACTTGAAGCTGCGGTTTTCCGGCGTCTGGTCGAGCATCTCCGCTCCCGCACCGACGTCCAGAACATCGACCTGATGAATTTGGCGGGATTCTGCCGCAACTGCCTGTCCAACTGGATGAAGGAAGAGGCCGACGGCAAGGGCGCCGCCATGAGCAAGGACGAGAGCCGCGAGGCGGTCTACGGCATGCCCTATGAGACCTGGAAGTCGAAATTTCAAGGCAGCGCCAGCCCCGCGCAGCTCGAAGCGATGAAAAAGGCCCAGAGCGGGCACTGAATCTTTATCCTTCCGCTCTTCTCCAGCGTCCCGTCATGGCCGGGCTTGTCCCGGCCATCCACGTCTTCTTCCTTTAATGTCGCCAAGGCGTGGATGCCCGGGACATCTAGCGCGAAGACGCGCTTCGCGCTTCTGCCCGGCCATGACGACTGGGGTTTCCCCGGATGCAGCTTCCGCTCATCCGGCTACGACCTTCCTGTGGGCGCGCTGTGGATGAATGCGTTGTTGCCTTGACGCAAGGCACCGCACTCTTGAGGGTCAAACCGGAAAAGCGCCGCGCGGCAAAGCGTGCGGCGCTTGATCTTTCAGCCTCATCCGTCAGTTCCCTCAGGAGTACCCGATGGCCACCTCTGCCGCCGCCGTTCAGGACGAACCCGCGACGAAATTCGCAAAAGACCAGCTCAAGGCCATCATCGAGCGCATCGAGCGGCTGGAAGAAGAAAAGAAGACCATTTCGGACGATATCCGCGACGTCTATGCCGAAGCCAAGGGCAACGGCTTTGACGTCAAGGCGCTGCGCACCATCGTCCGCCTGCGCAAGCAGGACGCCAACGAGCGCGCCGAGGAGGAGACCATTTTGGAAACCTACATGCAGGCGCTCGGGATGCTGTGAGGCGCCGGCGGCGAGCCGTTTCCGGCGCATGCCAGCTTGGGCAACGGCCTCGCATCTGTTAGACTGCCGGCCATCTGCTCGGTCAAGGAACCGTAGAGATGGACGTGCCTGGACCAGAGCGCAGGCTCGCAGCGGTCCTTGCCGCCGACATGGTCGGCTACAGCCGACTCATGGAGGTTGACGAGACGGGTACCCTTGCGCGTCTCAAGACCCATCGGATCGAGCTCATCGATCCGGCGATCGCGAAGAACCACGGCCGCATCATCAAGACCACCGGCGACGGAATGCTGGTCGAATTCCATAGCGTCGCCGACGCCGTCCTGTGCGCGGCCGAGGTTCAGCGCCGGATGGCGCGGCGCAATGCGGACGTCGCGCCGGCGCGATGGATCCAGTTCCGCATCGGCATCAATCTGGGCGACGTGATCGTCGAGGACAACGACATCTTTGGCGACGGCGTCAACGTGGCGGCGCGGCTCGAAATGCTTGCCGAGCCGGGTGGCATCTGTATCTCGGGCGCGGTGCGCGATCAGGTCGGTAACCGGCTGGACGACGTCGCATTCGAGGATCTCGGGGACCAGAGTGTCAAGAACATCGCCCGTCCGATCCGTGTCTTCCGGATTCGGCTCGATGCGGATCCAAAAGCCTTGCCAGAGGGTGCGACGCATGCTGCGGCGGCGGCAGCGTTCTCCAAGAAGCCGTCCATCGCCGTGCTGCCGCTCGCCAACATGAGCGGCGATCCGGAGCAGGAGTTCTTCGCGGACGGCCTCACCGAGGACATCATTACGGAGCTGTCACGCTTCCACGACCTGCTCGTCATCTCGCGCAACTCAACCTTCGTGCACAAGGGCAAGGCGGTGAACGTGCAGGAGGTCGCGCGCGAGTTCGGCGTCGACTACGTGCTGGAAGGGAGCGTGCGAAAAGCAGGTAGTCGCATCCGTGTCACCGTACAGCTGATTGACGCAGAGACCGACCGGCACATTTGGGCCGAGCGCTATGACCGCGAGCTCGAGGATATCTTCGCGATCCAGGACGAGATGACCCGCGCAATCGTCGCGACGCTCCCCGGCCGGGTCGAGGCCGCCACGCACGACCGCGCGAAACGCAAGCCGACCGACAGTATGGCGGCTTATGAGTGCGTGCTGGCTGCCAAGATTCGGCACCACCGCTCGACACGGGAGGACAACGCCGAGGCGCAGCGCCTGCTCGAGCGTGCCCTCTCGCTCGACCCGAACTATGCTCATGCTCACGCCTGGAAGGCATGCGTACTGGGCCAGACCTGGGTCTATGACTGGTGCGCCGATCGCGATGCCACCTTCCAGCAGGTGGCGGCGGAGCTGGAGATAACGCTGGCGCTCGACGACAATGACAGCGACGTGCACCGGATTCTCGCCGCACTGAATCTGAACCGCGACGACCATGACAAGGCCGCGTATCACCAGGAGCGGGCGCTCGCGCTCAACCCCAACTACGACCTCGTTGTCGTGCAGCAGGGCGAGCTCTTGACCTGGCTGGGGCGGCCGGAGGAAGGCATCGACTGGATCAAGAAGGCGATGCGCCTCAACCCCTACCATCCGGAGCGCTTCTGGAGCCACCTCGGGCGCGCCTGCTATTGCGCCGAGAAATACGCCGAAGCCGCCGAGGCCTTTTCGCGGATCACGCGGCCTGACCACACGCATCATGCCTTCCTCGCGGCCACGTTCGCGCAGATGGGCAACCCGGTAGCGGCCACCGCGCACGCGGCAGAGACGCTAAAGCACGAGCCGAAATTCTCGACGGCTGCCTACCTGGGCACCCAGCACTACAAGCGCGAAGTCGACCGCGAGCGTCATCAGGCCGGTCTCCTCAAGGCGGGCCTGCCGGCCTGACGCCGCGGTGCGGAAACGCGGAAGGAAAATGAAATTGTCCTGGACATTGTCTTGGGCGCCGGCAGGCGGCGCAGGGGGGCGTCCGACACCGTGCGCCAACGACAGAACACGTCGTATGGATTCCTGCTTTCGCGACGACGATTCAGACTGTGTGGAAGCAGCAGGGCTTAGCGCAGCGACGCGGTGCGCAGCACGAACGACTGGGTCGCGAGCTTGGCGGTGGCCGATCCGGTGAAGCGGTCGCAGACGATCCCCATCATCGGATCGTCCGAGAACGTCATCGCGATCGAGGCCTGCGGCTTGACGAAGAAGGCGCGCATCAGGGTCATGTCGGTATCGCCCATCACCGTGGTCGACATCGCGTCGCTCGCGCTCGGCGCCAGCATCACGACTCGCATCCAGACATCGTTGCCCTTGGCGGCCGATATCCGGGTCGATGTCGAGATCACGCTGCCCTGACCCTGCGGGCCCTTGGCGACGACCGTGTTGATCTCGGTCGCGGCGGCGGCATTGTGCGTCGGCCGGACGCTGTGCGGGATCGCCGCGGAGGCCGCGACGACGTTGGCGCGGTCGACCGGCGAGGTGGCGGCCGGTGCATAGGCGAGCGCCCTCTTGAAAGCCTCGGAAACGCTGGCGGTCGGCTGCGGATCGGCGGCGCCGATGGCCGCGCGGGCGTTGAGGGCGGCGACCTGCGCCGGCGTCGCCTGGTTCGGCGCGGCGGGGATGTCGCCCCAGAAGCCGCGGGCGTTGATGATGTCGGCCGGGCTCTGCGGTTGCGGCTCAGCCTTGTCCGCAGCAGCCTGCCTGGTCTCCGGCCCGGACTTCGGCGCCGGGACGATCTGCGCGTCGGCCGAGGCCAATTGCAGGGTCGCTGTGACCTGCGGCTTAGAGCGCGGCATCGGTACGGCGTCGGCAGGCTTGGCATCGGCGGATTTTGCGGATGCGGCGGCAGCCACGACGGTCGCCGGTGCCGGTTTGTCGGCCACAGCGGTAGCGCCGGCTTCCTCGTCGTCGTCGCTCGACTTGCCCCGGAACAGTCTTGCAAACAGGCTCGGCTTGCTCACGGTCGCGGCGTCATCGCCGCGCTTTTCGATGTCGGCCAGCGCGAGCTCATAGCCCTTGAGCGGTTTGCCATCGGAGGGAACATGCACGGTGCGGCCGTCCGGGAACACCCGGGCGAGCTGGTCGTGGTTCATGCGCGGCCAGTGACGGATGCTGCCGGTATCGAGATGGACGAACGGCGATCCCGAGGTCGGATAGAAGCCGACGCCGCCGCGCTGCAGCCTGAGCCCGGCAAAGCGGATCTGCTCCAGCGGCACGTCCGGGATGTAGAAATCCATGGCGTGGCCGAGCATGTGCTGGCTGAAGCGGGCCACGCCCGAAGAGCGGCGGCGGAGCATGGCGTTGGTGGCGGGGGAGCGGTAGGAGGAGATGATCTGGATCGGCTTCTTGCCGTCGACGTCGCGGTAGACTTCCCAGAGGATGTCGAACAGATGACGATCCATCGTGGTCTGTTCCTGGCTGCGCCAGTCGCGGAGAAAGTGATTGAGCTGCTTCAGCGCTTCTTCGTCGTAGCGCCCGTCACGCTTGAAGGTGACGGTCAGGTCTTCGTCGGAATGGGTGTGATGGAAGGAAAGCGTGCGGGTCTCGTTCAGCGCGGTCGCATCGTGCACCGACCCGGCTCCGGCGAGGAGCAACAGGGAAGTCAGGCCGATTTGATATCCGGCCTTCGGTAGCGACAGCGGATTGAATTGGCGTGCGAGAACAGCCAGCACTATGAGCCCACCCAGTCGACGAGCGATCAATGAGCTCTTCCGCAAAAACCCCAGCGAAAGAGGATGAACGCTTTCTTAAAGCGAGAGGGTTAACCGAAGTTTACCTTCCCGCCTCCCAAGTTAGGCTTAACCTAACCCGTCGAGTGTGGCGAAAAAGTGCCCGGTGCCGAAACCGAGACCGATAATGGTTAACGTAAACGATCTCGCCCAGCGGGCAAAATCGTTGATTTTGTTTAAAAATTCAGGCTGTCCGCGACCAGCGAGGGGTTAACGGGTGATCACCCGCCGCGGCTGCTGGCGCCGGCCAACCGGAGCCGGGGGCGTCGGCGACCCGCCGCCGAACAGCCGCTCGAAGAACGACGGACCGGAAGAGCTGTTGTCGCTGGCGAAGCTGACGCCGGCCGGCAGGATTGGACGGCCGCCACCACCGTAGCTCGGCTGCGAATGCGCCATCACGTTTTCCAGATCCTTGCTTCGGCCGCCCTTGAGCATCGACAGCATGGTGGCATCGCGGCCGTAGACGTCCTTGCGGATCTGCAGCCTGCCGGCATCATCCACGAAGGCGGTCTGATAGGTGATGTTCACCGGGATCGGCGTCGCGAATTTCAGGTCGATTTCGCTCGAGCCATACATGCTGCGGATCTTCTCCGGCGTGTAACGGTCGTTCGGCTGCTCGATGTTCATCAACACCGAGGCGTATTGATCCGGATTCTGCACCCGCATGCAGCCATGGCTGAAGGCGCGATCTTCCTTGGCAAACAGATTCTTGTCCGGGGTGTCGTGCTGATAGACCAGGAACTTGTTCGGGAAGTTGAAGCGAATGCGGCCGAGCGCATTGGCTTCGCCGGGCGGCTGCGAGATGTGGACCGAGCCGTCGCGATTCTGCTCAAGCTTTAGTCCCATACGCTGCAGGACGGTCGGGTCCTGCTGCAGGGCAGGCAGATATTCGTTGTAAACGATCGACGGCGGCACGTTCCAGGTCGGGTTGACCGTGATGTACTTCATCGTCTCGGTCAGCAGCGGGGTGGCGTGCTGGCCCGGCTTGCCGGTCACCACGCGGGTGGTCCAGACCTGCCCGCCGTTCTGCATCACCTTCAGCGTATAGTCCGGGATGTTCAGGATGACATAGGCGTTGCCGATCGATGACGCGCCGAGCTGGCGCGGCAGCCAGCGCCAGCGCTCCATGTTGACGATCACGGTGTCGATCTGCCTGTCGCGCTTCGGGCTGTTGATCGCCTTGACGGTACGGTCGTCCAGGACACCGGTCGCCTTCAGTTCGGCGCCTTCCTGGAACTTGCGCACGGCCTCGGCGACCTTGGCGTCGTAATGCGTGTCATCAGCGTTTTCGCTAACGCCGAGCTTGGCCCGCAGCTGCGGCACGCGCGAATCTTCCGGCGCCACGGCCGGCTGCTTCTTGGTACCGGGCTTGAAGACAAGCGCCGGGCCGTCGGCGATCTGGATCGCCGCGCCTTCGCCCTGGCCGCGCAGTTCAGCGAGCTTGGCCTTCAATTCCTTGTAGAGCTTGTGCGGCGGGTTGTAGCCATCGAGCGCTGCGGAAGCGTCATTGGCCGTCGTCACATGCGCCAGCACTTCCGCCGGATCGGTCGGATGCTCCGGATAGAGGATGTCGGCCGAGACCTGCGACCAGTGCATCCGGCCGCTCTGGGCCTGACGGGCATAGTCCAGCATGCTGGCGGTCAGTTTCATCTCGGCGTCGGCCAGCGCGTCCGGCGAAGTCGCGGCGGCAAAATCCGGCACCGGGTAGTCGGCGGCATTGAGGCCGTCGGCGGCGGCATCCTTCAGGCGCGCGACGACGCCCTTGCCGCTGTCGGTCAATTTGCCGGCCTGGGTCCAAACGGGCGCGTATTCGCGGGCGCCATAGAATTTCTCGACGGCGGCGCGCTCGGCCTTGCGATCGAAGTAGCGCAGCGATTTTCCGCCCAGCATTTCGCGCAATTTGTCGGCGACCGGCTGATCTTCCGGCGCCACATTGCTGGCAGCCTTCACCAGCTCCTTGGCCGGCTCGGCGGCCGGCGCGACAGCGGTCGCAGCCGGAGCGGCCGCGGGCGTTACGGTCGCGGTGTCGCTTGCTTTGGGAGCTGGCGCAGGAGCGGTAGCGGTTTCGGTTGGTTTGGGCTCGACTGACTTCTCGGTGGTTTTCGTCTCTGGCGCCTTCTCAGTCGCTTCAGTCGCTTTGGGTTCTGCCGTTTTGCCGGCGTCTGGCACCAATGCGGTAGTGTCGATCTTGAAATCACTTGCGGTGGGCGGCGGGACGTTTGCCGGTTCGGGACGCGGGATTGCCGCATCGATCGCGAGTTCTGCGGCGCTGGCGTGGGGCGTATCCTGGGCCAGGGCAGAGGTCGCGGTCACCGTGAGGAAGGTTGCCGCGACGGCCATCAGCACGCGGTCAAATCCAGCACGGCTCTTCGAACAGTCACGCATCGTCACACCCCCTTGGGCGAAACTGCCCCGGCATGGAACAGTCGTTGGTCATCGTCCATCACAGCTTGCGCGAAAGCGCCGGCCTGATCGTTCAAAAGTCGGTACGCTTGTGACGCAACGCTTCAAACGCAGACGATACATGGGCCCCTCTCATGCAGCCAGCGCCATGCGGGGCAACTCACGACAAACTGACCTCGAACACACACACTTGCATTCAGGTTGCGCGGTTTTGCCACGCTCCAGGAGGTTTGTCTGTCACCGGCAAGCCACGGTTCAAATGTTCTGGAAAGCGAGATGTTCCTCGACCTCAGCGCGTCGCCGCCGGACCGCCACAATCGCGCAACCGCTTCAACTTGTGGTGTTCGCGCCGCCCTCGGCCGGATCGTCGGCGGCGGCTTCGTCGAGTTTGCGATAGAGCGTCGAGCGGCCGATCTTCAACCGCCGCGCGACTTCCGACATCTGGCCGCGGTAATGCGAGATCGCAAACCGGATGATCTCGTTCTCCATCTCCTCGAGCGGCCGCACTTCGCCGGCGCTGGTCAGCATCGCAAGGCTGCCCACGGCCGCGAGGGGCGTCATAGGTACTTCAATACCGGAACCCATGGCCGGCGCGGTCGAAGGCCCAACGATCAGGGGTTCGCTGTGCTGGACATGACCGTCCGGAACATTGTGGGCTGCGGCTTGCGGGAAATCCGCCAGGCCAAGCTGGTCGCTCTCGCTCATGACAACGGCGCGATACACGGTGTTTTCGAGCTGGCGGATGTTGCCGGGCCAATCGAGCTGCGAAAGATGCGCCATCGCCTCGCCGCTGATGCCGGTGATGGTGCGATTTTCTTCGGCGCAAAACCGCGCCAGGAAATGCCGCAACAGATGCGGGATGTCTTCGCGGCGCATCCGCAACGGCGGGATCGTCAGCGGCAAAACGTGCAGGCGATAGAACAGATCCTCGCGGAACTGACCGTTCTTGACGAGGTCGAGCAGCTTGCGGTTGGTCGCGGAAATGATGCGGACGTCGACCTTCACCGGCTTGCGGCCGCCGACCGCTTCAACCGTGCCTTCCTGCAGCGCGCGCAGCAGCTTCACTTGGGCGGCCAGCGGCAATTCGCCGACCTCGTCGAGAAACAGCGTGCCGCCGGTGGCTTCGACGAATTTGCCCATGTGGCGTTCGGTGGCGCCGGTGAAGGCGCCCTTCTCATGGCCGAACAGGATCGACTCCACGAGATTGTCGGGGATCGCGCCGCAATTGACCGCCACGAACGGCTTTGATTTGCGCTCGCCGCTGCCGTGGATGGCGCGGGCGAACAATTCCTTGCCGACGCCGGATTCGCCCTCGATCAGCACCGGAATGGTGGAAGAGGCCGCCTTCTGCGCGGTGCGCAGCACGGCGGCCATGGTTTCGCTGCGGGTGATGATGTCGGCAAAGGTCAGCCGGCCCTCGCGGCTGTGCCGGATGCGTTGCAATTCGCCCTTCAGCGCCGAGGTATTGAGCGCGTTGCGCAGCGACACCTGCAGCCGTTCGAAGCTGGCCGGCTTGACTACAAAATCCTGGGCGCCGGCGCGCATCGCGGACACTACATTGTCGATGCCGCCATGCGCGGTCTGCACGATGACGGGGACGCTCAGGCCGGCTTCACGAATTTTTGCGAGCACGCCGAGGCCATCGAGGCCGGGCATGACCAGATCGAGCACCACGGCGTCGATCTCCTGGCCGTCCGGTGCAGTCAGTAAGGCTACGGCCGCGTCGCCGCTGGCGACGACGACGGCCTCGTAACCGCATTTCTGCACCATGTTTTCAACCAAACGGCGCTGTACGGCGTCGTCGTCGGCAATCAAAATGGAGGCAGCCATGGTTTTCCCCGCGCGTTACGACTATCTGTCTCGAATCGGGGCACTGTCGCCGATGCCGATTAACGCCCTCTTAAACCTTGCCGTCCCGCTTTCATTCCACCGTCGCAGCTTCTCTGATTGAACACAGGTTTCGAACAAGATGACCTCGCGCTCCTCGTCAGCTCTCCGCAAGTCGACCGCTCAACGCAAATCCACCGCCAAGAAAGCTTTGTCCAAAGTTTCGACCAAACCCGCGGCCAAATCTGCAACCAAGCCGGGCAAATTGCCGGAATGGAATCTGGCCGATCTCTATTCCGGTATCGACGCGCCGGAAGTTACGCGTGATTTGCAAAAGATGGATGCAGATTGCGTCGCGTTTGAGACCGACTACAAAGGCAAGCTTGCGGAACACACCGCAAAAGAAGACGGCGGCAAATGGCTGGCCGAAGCGGTCAGGCGCTATGAGGCGATCGACGATCTCGCCGGCCGGCTCGGCTCCTATGCCGGCCTTATTCATGCCGGCGACAGCGTCGATCCCGCCATCACCAAATTCTACGGCGACGTTGCCGAACGGATGACCAATGCGTCGGTGCATCTGTTGTTTTTCGCGCTCGAACTCAACCGTGTTGACGATAGCGTGATCGAACGCGCGCTGCAGACGCCCGAGCTTGGGCATTACCGGCCGTGGATCGAGGATCTGCGCAAGGACAAGCCGTATCAGCTCGAGGATCGCGTCGAGCAGCTGTTCCACGAAAAATCCCAGAGCGGCTATGCCGCCTGGAACCGGCTGTTCGACCAGACCATCTCCGGCCTGCGCTTCAAGGTCTCGGGAAAAGAACTGGCGATCGAGCCGACGCTCAACCTGCTGCAGGACCGCGCGCCGGAAAAGCGCAAGGCGGCGGGCCAGGCGCTGGCAAAAACCTTCAAGGACAATGAGCGCACCTTTGCGCTGATCACCAACACGCTCGCCAAGGACAAGGAGATTTCCGATCGCTGGCGCGGTTTCCAGGACGTCGCCGATTCCCGGCATCTGAACAACCGCGTCGAGCGCGAGGTGGTCGATGCGCTGGTCGGTTCGGTTCGCGCGGCCTATCCAAAACTGTCGCATCGCTATTATGCGCTGAAGGCCGGTTGGTTCAAAAAGAAGAAGCTCGCGCATTGGGATCGCAACGCGCCGCTGCCGTTCGCGGCCACCGGCACCATCGCCTGGCCCGAGGCGCGCAACATGGTGCTCACCGCGTACCGCGGCTTTTCCGCAGAGATGGCCGATATCGCCGAACGGTTCTTTACCGATCGCTGGATCGACGCGCCGGTGCGGCCGGGCAAGGCACCGGGCGCCTTCTCGCATCCCACCACGCCCTCGGCGCATCCCTATGTGCTGATGAATTATCAGGGCAAGCCGCGCGACGTGATGACGCTGGCGCATGAACTCGGCCATGGCGTGCATCAGGTGCTGGCGGCCAAAAATGGAGCGCTGATGGCGCCGACGCCGCTGACCTTGGCCGAGACCGCCAGCGTGTTCGGCGAAATGCTGACCTTCAAGCGGCTCCTGGCGCAGACCAAAAACTCAAAGCAGCGCCAGGCGCTGCTCGCCGGCAAGGTCGAGGACATGATCAACACCGTGGTGCGGCAGGTCGCGTTCTATTCGTTCGAGCGCGCGATTCACACCGAGCGGAAGAACGGCGAACTGACCGCCGAGCGGATCGGCCAGATCTGGCTCAGCGTGCAGGGCGAGAGCCTGGGCCCTGCGATCGACATCCGCCCGGGTTACGAAAATTTCTGGATGTACATCCCGCACTTCATCCACTCGCCGTTCTACGTCTACGCCTATGCGTTCGGCGATTGCCTGGTGAATTCGCTCTACGCGGTCTACGAGAACGCCTCCGACGGCTTTGCCGAGCGCTACCTCGCCATGCTCGCCGCCGGCGGCACCAAACATTATTCCGAACTGCTCAAGCCGTTCGGGCTCGATGCCAAGGACCCCAAATTCTGGGACGGCGGGCTGTCGGTGATTTCGGGGATGATCGACGAACTGGAGGCGATGGGCTGAGGGTTCCCGCGTAAAACATCTGTTGAACGGAGAGGTAAATTCCGTTATACATTCCGTATAACGGAGATTTGGCCATGAGCGAACGATCGAAAATTGCGCCTGATACCCGTGGCCGATTAATCGGAACAGTCGAGATCAAGAAGATTGGCAATTCTTCGGGGATTATCCTCTCGAAGGATGTAATGGCTCGAATGAATGTCAGCGTTGGCGATACGCTTTATGCGACACTTACGCCCGACGGTGGAGTTCGACTAACTCCCCACGATCCGGATTTCGAGAAGGCGATGGAAGTCGCGCGGCGTGGCATGAAGCGTTACCACAATGCCTTGGCCGAGCTTGCCAAATGACCGAGCCGTTTTGGCTCACCCGCCAAATGATTGTTGCGATCCACGATGAGCAACTCACGATCCACGGTGGCGCAAGCGGTTTGCGAGACGAGGGCATGCTCGAATCTGCTCTCGATCGGCCGAAAAACAGGTGGTCCTGTGAGCAGGCTGAGCTGCCCGAACTGGCGGCGGCCTATGACTTTGGGATCGCGCGCAATCATCCGTTTGTAGACGGCAATAAGCGCACCTCGCTGCTGGCGCTGTACACCTTCCTGGGCGTGAACGGCGTTGATTTTATCGTGCCTGAAGCGGAGGCGGCGGCCATGATCTTTTCCCTTGCCGCCGGCGAAGTGAGCGAGGCGAGCCTGACCCGCTGGATCAGGGATAATTGGCCTTCCGAATGACCCGATAAGTAGCCAATACGGGCTCGCCCGGCGTTGCCCTCCGAACCACTTTGCGGTATTTCGACGCCAGATTTCGAACTTTGACTGGGGATACCGATGGCAGAGCATAACGAAGTGGCCTACACGACCGCTGATGGCAACGATTATCCGGCCCATGAGCAGACCTATGAAGGTTTCATCATGCTGGTGAAATACGGCACTGCCGCCGTCGTCATCATCGTCGCCCTGATGGGCTTCTTTCTCACTTGATCCATCGCTGGCCGCGCCGCCGGATCCGGCGGCGATCCGAAAAATTGCATCTCATCCGGTTGCGAAACCGGTATCCAAGCTGGCGAAAATAACGCTAGTTTGATTGTGCGCGCGCCCCTCGCGCCGCCGGAGGCCCCATGAAGATTGCCGTTGCCAAGGAAATCGATCCATCCGAGCCGCGGGTCGCCGCTTCCCCCGACACCATCAAGAAGTTCAAGGCGTTGGGCGTCGATATCGCGGTCGAACCGGGCGCTGGGCTCAAGTCGGGCCTGCCGGATTCGGAATTCACCGCGGCCGGCGCTACCGTCAGCGCGGACGCGTTGAAGGATGCCGACATCATCATCAAGGTGAAGCGGCCCGAGGCCAGCGAGCTTGCCCAGTACAAGCGCGGCGCGCTGGTCATCGCCATCATGGATCCCTACGGCAATGAGGCCGCGCTGAAAACCATCGCGGATGCCGGCGTCTCGGCGTTTGCGATGGAATTGATGCCGCGCATCACCCGCGCCCAGGTGATGGACGTGCTGTCGTCGCAGGCGAACCTCGCCGGCTACCGCGCGGTGATCGAAGCGGCCGAAGCCTTTGGCCGTGCGTTTCCGATGATGATGACTGCGGCCGGCACCATTCCTGCCGCCAAAGTGTTCGTGATGGGCGTCGGCGTCGCCGGCCTGCAGGCGATCGCGACCGCGCGGCGGCTCGGCGCCGTCGTCACCGCGACCGACGTGCGGCCCGCAACCAAAGAGCAGGTCGAAAGTCTCGGCGCCAAATTCCTTGCGGTCGAGGACGAGGAATTCAAGAACGCCCAGACCGCCGGCGGCTACGCCAAGGAAATGTCGAAAGAGTATCAGGCCAAGCAGGCCGCGCTCACCGCCGAACATCTCAAGAAGCAGGACATCGTGATCACGACGGCGCTGATCCCGGGGCGCCCGGCGCCGAAACTCGTCAGCGGCGAGATGGTCAAGTCGATGAAGCCGGGTTCGGTGCTGGTCGATCTCGCGGTCGAGCGCGGCGGCAATGTCGAGGGCGCCAGGCCCGGCGAGATCGTCGACGCCGACGGCGTCAAGATCGTCGGCTACACCAATGTCGCCGGCCGCGTCGCGGCATCGGCGTCGAGCCTGTACGCCCGCAACCTGTTTTCATTCATCGAGACCCTGATCGACAAGCCCAACAAGTCGCTCGCGGTGAACTGGGACGACGAACTGGTGAAAGCCACCGCGCTGACCAAGGACGGCGCCGTCATCCATCCGAATTTCCAGCCGAAGGCCTGAGGAGAGAAGCCATGGAGCATGTAGCCCAAGTCGTTGATCCCTTTACGTTCCGGCTGTCGATTTTCGTCCTCGCCGTGTTCGTCGGCTATTTCGTGGTGTGGTCGGTGACGCCGGCGCTGCATACCCCGCTGATGTCGGTGACGAATGCGATCTCCTCGGTGATCGTGGTCGGCGCGCTGCTCGCGGGCGGTGTCGGCATGGTCAGTGGCGGCAGCGGCTGGGCGCGCGGCTTTGGCTTCATCGCCCTGATCTTCGCCAGCGTGAATATCTTCGGCGGCTTCCTTGTCACCCAGCGCATGCTGGCGATGTACAAGAAGAAGGCCAAGTGAGCGGCGTGCACCTCGGGGTGACGAAGATAAAGGGGGACCTGAGATGAACGCCAATCTGGCTGCAGTTTTGTATCTCGTGGCGGGTGTGTTGTTCATCCTGTCGCTGCGCGGGCTGTCCAGTCCGGCCTCATCCCGGCAGGGCAATTTCTTCGGCATGATCGGCATGGTGATCGCGATCGCGACCACGCTCGCCAGCCATCCGCCGTCCGACGCCATGTCCTGGATCCTGGTCGTGGCCGGCATCGCGATCGGCGGCAGCATCGGTGCTGTGATCGCGCGGCGGGTGCCGATGACCTCGATGCCGGAACTGGTCGCCGCGTTCCATTCGCTGGTTGGCATGGCCGCGGTGCTGGTCGCCGCCGGTGCCTTCTATGCTCCGGAAGCCTTCGACATCGGCACCCCCGGCAACATTCATGCGCAGAGCCTGGTCGAAATGTCGCTCGGCGTCGCCATCGGCGCGCTGACCTTCACCGGCTCGGTGATCGCGTTCCTGAAACTGTCGGCCCGCATGAGCGGCGCGCCGATCATCCTGCCCGGACGCCACATCATCAACATCGCCCTGGCCCTGGCCCTGGTGTTCTTCATCGTCGGCCTCGTGCTCTCCGGCAGCGCGCTCGACTTCTGGCTGATCACGATCATCGCGCTGGCGCTCGGCGTGCTCATGATCATCCCGATCGGCGGCGCCGACATGCCGGTCGTGATCTCGATGCTGAACTCCTATTCCGGCTGGGCCGCGGCCGGCATCGGCTTCACGCTCGGCAATTCCGCGCTGATCATCACCGGCGCGCTGGTCGGCTCGTCCGGTGCGATCCTGTCCTACATCATGTGCCACGCGATGAACCGTTCCTTCATCTCGGTTATCCTCGGTGGTTTTGGCGGCGAGACGGCGGCAGTAGGTGGCGGCAGCGGCGATCAGAAGCCGGCCAAGCTCGGCTCGGCCGACGACGCCGCCTTCATCATGAAGAACGCCTCCAAAGTCATCATCGTGCCCGGTTACGGCATGGCGGTGGCGCAGGCCCAGCACGCGCTGCGTGAAATGGCCGACACGCTGAAGAAGGAAGGCGTCGAGGTGAAGTACGCGATTCACCCGGTCGCAGGCCGCATGCCCGGCCATATGAACGTGCTGCTCGCCGAGGCCAACGTGCCCTATGACGAGGTGTTCGAGCTCGAGGACATCAACTCCGAATTCGCCCAGGCTGACATTGCTTTCGTGATCGGCGCCAACGACGTCACCAACCCCGCCGCCGAGGACGATAAATCCTCGCCGATCTACGGCATGCCGGTGCTGCAGGTGTGGAAGGCGGGCACCGTGATGTTCATCAAACGCTCGCTGGCCTCGGGCTATGCCGGCATCGACAACCCGCTGTTCTATCGCGACAACACCATGATGCTGCTCGGCGACGCCAAGAAGGTCACCGAGAACATCGTCAAGGCGATGTAACCCACCGACGGGAAATCATGACCGCCCTGAAATGGCTGCTGATCATCGTTTCGGTCGGCTATGCCTGCGGTCTGGCCGTGCTGTTCCTGGTGCAGCGGGCGTTCCTGTTTCCGGTCCCGCAAACGGCGCGCACCTCGCCGGAAGCGGCCGGCTTTCCGGAAGCCGAAGAGCATATCCTGACCACGGCCGATGGCGAGAAGGTCATCGTCTGGCATGTGCCGGCGAAGCCGGGTCATCCGGTGGTGCTTTATTTCCACGGCAACGGCGATTATCTCGCCGGTTTCTTTGGCCGCTTTCGCGATCTGGTCTCGGACGGGACCGGCATCGTTGCCCTGTCGTATCGCGGCTATGCCGGCTCGAGCGGAAAACCGAGCGAACGCGGCGTGCTCGCGGATGCCGCGGCGGCTTATGCCTTCACGACGGCGCGCTATAGCGCGGACCGGATTGTGGTCTGGGGTTTTTCGCTCGGCACCGGTGTCGCGGTGGCGGTGGCGGCCGAACAACCGGTTGGCAGGCTGATCCTTGAGGCGCCCTATACGTCGATCGTGGACGTCGCCGCCGCGGCGTTCTGGATTTTTCCGGTGCGGCTGGTGATGCTGGATTCCTTTCGCTCCGACCGGCGGATCGCGCGGGTCAAAGCGCCGCTCCTGATCATGCACGGCGCGCGCGATCCCACGATTCCGATTGCCTTTGGCGAACGGCTGTTCGCGCTGGCGCACGAACCGAAGCAGTTCGTCCGCTTCCCCGAAGGCGGCCACAACGATCTGGACAGTTTTGGCGCGAGTGAGGTAGCGCGACAATTCATCAATGCAGCGAAAAGCTGACGGCCGCGATTGTTTGGCGCATAGTCCGCGCGCAGGATTTTGAGGATTTGGTTGCATGAGCGCACACGGCCCGATGCCGCGATCGGCATGGATTTTTCCGGCACTGGCGGTGCTGCTTTTTGTCGTCGCCAGCGCGCTCGGACTGACGTTCGCGCCGTCGGCCGGCGGGCTGGCGTTCGCGGCGGTGCTGCTCGCGATCATTTTCGGCACTGTGTTTGCGGCCGTCCATCATGCCGAGATGATCGCCGAGCGGATCGGCGAGCCCTATGGCACGCTGCTGCTGACGCTGGCGGTCACCAGCATCGAAGTCGCGCTGATCGCGACCATCATGCTCGGCGACAAGCCGGTGCCGACCTTGGCGCGCGACACGGTGTTCGCGGTCGTCATGATCGTGTGCAACGGCCTGGTCGGCATCTGCATCTTCATCGGGGGCTTGCGCTACCGCGAGCAGGACGTTCAGGTCTCCGGCGCCAACGTCTATCTCAGCGTGCTGTTCGTGATGGCGACCATCACGCTGATCATGCCCAATCATACGCTGACGACGCCGGGGCCGGTCTATTCGGCGGCCCAGCTTGGCTTCGTCAGCGTCGTCACCCTTCTTCTCTACGGCGTGTTCCTCTACACCCAGACCATCCGCCATCGCGATTATTTCATCAGCGGGAAGGCCGGTGCCGGGGATGACGGAGCGCCGCTGTCGAACGGCATGCTGGCGCTGAGCATTGGGCTGCTGCTGGTCTCACTGCTGGCGGTCGTACTGCTGGCGAAGAAATTTTCGCTCGTGGTCGATGTCGTCACCGCGATGATCGGCGCGCCGCCGGCCTTCGCCGGTGTGCTGGTGGCGCTGTTGATCCTGCTGCCGGAGAGCGTCGCGGCGGTCGGCGCCGCCCGCAAGAACGACCTGCAGAAGAGCATCAACCTCGCGCTCGGCTCGTCGGTGGCGACCATCGGGCTGACGGTCCCGGCGGTCGCGGTGGCCGCCTATGCGCTGGACAAGCAGCTGGTGCTGGGACTCGACGCCCAGGAGACGGTGCTGCTGGTACTGACCTTCATCATCAGCATGCTCACCTTCGGCACCGGGCGCACCAACATCCTGTTTGGGCTGGTGCATATGGTGGTGTTTGCCGTATTCGTGTTCCTGGTATTCGTGCCGTAATTACCTGCCGTAATTGCTTGCCGTAGTTCCCTGGAGTGAACCAAACCATGCTCAGCGCCAAATCCGACGTTCAGGTCGACACCCCCGAGGTTCGCGTCACCGAGTGGCGGCTGGCGCCGGGCAGCGCCACCGGCCATCACACCCATGGGATGGATTACGTGATCGTGCCGGTGACATCGGGTGAAATGACCATCGTGGCGCCCAACGGCGAACGCTCGAAAGCGCAGCTCGGCGTCGGTAAATCCTATTTCCGGAAAGCCGGCGTGGAACACGACGTGCTCAACGAAACGGCAAGCGAAATCGTGTTCCTGGAGGTCGAGCTGAAACCGTAACCAATCGGGCATCCGCGGTTCCGCGCCTTGTCCGTACGGAACACGGCAGGTTGGGCTTTGGCGGGCCGGCGAGCCGTTCCGACTTCCAGGGGATCAGGCCGGTTACGGCCGCGCCCGACCGGCTATCCTAACCGCCCATCTTAAGCTGATCGAAACGTCTGTGACACGAAACGTTGCGGCGACCGGGCAATTGCCATCGATCCGTCGCAGTTGATCCCTCAATGTGCCTCAAAGTTCCAGCATCAAATAGCGGCGGGGAGTGGCCGGCAATGCTGAATTACCTGAAGAAATTTACGATGGACATCCTGCCGTCGGTGGCAGCGACGATTATCGGGGCCTACATCGTCAACCATTACATCGTGAGCAAACCGGGGGCCAACGCCCCTGTCGCCGCGGCCGTGTCGGCCGCCGATCCCAAAAACGATTCCAAGGCCAATCTCAAGGCCACCGCCGACAGCAAGCCGGTCGAAAAGCCCACCGAGGTCAGCAACCTCCCCGAGGCCGGCGTGAAAGCCAAGGGCATGTCGGAACGTACGCTGCTCGAGCGGTCGGCTTCCGAAAAGGCCGTGGTAATCGAGAAGCCTCAAGAAAAAGCTCAAGAAAAAGCTGAAGCAAAACCCGCCGATGTAAAGCCGGCCGACGCGCCGGCTGAGACCGCCAGCATTCCTGCCGAACCGCGCCGTCACGCGCCGG
Organism: Bradyrhizobium sp. AZCC 2289; assembly: GCF_036924615.1. Lineage (NCBI taxonomy): Bacteria > Pseudomonadati > Pseudomonadota > Alphaproteobacteria > Hyphomicrobiales > Nitrobacteraceae > Bradyrhizobium > Bradyrhizobium sp. AZCC 2289. The sequence goes on from NZ_JAZHRY010000001.1 coordinate 6,130,381, forward strand.
CGCCGCGCGAAAAGACGGCCGTCAGGGTCGTGCTTCCGTCGCCCGTGCAGCCCATTACGCCTGCCGTGGCCCCGGCCCCGGTCGCGGTGACGCCAAATCCCGCGCCGCCGGTTGAAGCCGCGGTTGCACCCGATGAGCACCGCGACGCCAACGATCTCGCCCGGGCCGCGATCGAGCGCCTGCGCGGCAGCAGCGACAATACGCCCCGTGCGCAGCAGGCCGCCCGTACGCCGGATGCACCGCGTGCGCCCGAGGTAGCGGGCGTTCCCGACACCCCCCGTGTCGTGACCGCGCCGGCGCTACGCCCGCTGCCGCCGCCGATCATGGTCTCGACGCCAGCGAGCCCGGCAGGCGACGCGCTCGACCAGGGGTCGCAGCCGAAGCCGCCTTATGCCGGAATCAGCGACCCGAGTCGTCCGACCCCGCCGGCCGACATTCCGCTCGTACGGCCGCCGCTCGATCTGCGCGCCGAGGCGGCCGAGCCGATGGCCAAGGAGCACACCAGCGTCGCCGACGACATGCTGTCGGCGGCGAAGTCGGTGTTCCACGCCGTCCTGCCGAAATAACCAATAGCGTTTTCTGGCGAAAGCCTGCCCCGCACGTGGAGAGCGAGGCGGGTTGCGTCGACTTATCTGCCCACGAAAACGCGTCGAACCAAAAGCTAATTCAGCCGCCGACGCGCGCGAGGCCGCTGCGCGAGGCTTCGTCCTTGGGGCGGATCGCAATCGCGCGGCTATAGGAAGCGGCTGCCTTGGCCTTGTCGCCGAGCCGCTCGTACGTCAGGCCGCGCGCGGCCCAGGCCGGGGCGCTGTTCGGGTCGGCCTGCACGGCCTCGTCGAGATCGGCGGCGGCTTCCTTGGCCTTGTCGATTGCGAGGTAACTGGTCGCTCGACCAACCAGCGGCTCGGCCCTTTGCGGTGTCAGGCCATTGGCCGCGGTGAAATCCTCGATCGCCTGCTGGTGCTGCTTCTCGCCCTGATAAATCAGGCCGCGGCTGTACAGGGCTTGCGCGTTGTAGGGGTCAAGCGCGAGCGCGCGATCGAATTCCGCAAGGGCCTCTTCGGTCTTGCCGGATTTGGCCAGCACCTGGCCGCGCGTGGTGTAGCCCTGGGCATCGCTGACGCTGCGGGCGCTGATATCATCGGTCGGTTTCTGCGCGACCGGCGTCGGCTTTTCACTGTCGGATCCCCACGATCCCAGATCGAACGAGCAGCCGGCAAGCGGGATCGCAAGGGTGATCGCAAGCAGGACCAGCGGCGCCGCGGCGCGGCGGCGGCAACGCCAAACTCCGGAGGCAGCCAGGGGAGCCGGAATAGCCATTGTGGAAAATGCTCGCGCGGAGAACCCTGTATTGGTAACCCGGAAAATGCGCCCCGCAAAACAACAACGCGGGCGCAAGGCCCGCGTCATCGGATTCTCAAATCTGCACCAGGGATCAGCGCGGTCCGCGACCTGCGCCCGGACCACCACGGCCGCCGCCAGCGCCACCGCGCTCGGCACCCGGACCGGCGCCAAACACCGGCTTCGGCTTCATCGGCAGCAGGCCTTCGCGCTGCAGCTTCTTGCGGGCCAGTTTGCGCGCACGGCGCACGGCTTCGGCCTTTTCGCGGGCCTTCTTCTCGGAGGGCTTTTCATAGTGTCCGCGGAGCTTCATCTCGCGGAAAATGCCCTCGCGCTGCATCTTCTTCTTCAGCGCCTTGAGGGCTTGATCGACGTTGTTATCGCGGACGAGAACCTGCACGCGGCATCCTCTTTCAATTGAACGGATAGGAATTCGGGTAAAGCAAAGGGTCGGCGAAAGGCCTGACCCTTAACCTTGAGGGCGCGGATGTATCAGACAAAACCGGCCATGTCCATCTGCGGGACGGGGATTTGTGCCGGAAAAGGCCCGAATCACTTCGCATAAAGCTTGGTTCCAGACCTTCAGTGCACCTTAACGAGGCTTGCCTAGGTTTCGGTCAGCAAAGGGGAGGAAATCATGAACACAAGAAAGTACGCAGCCGAGGCGATTGGGACGTTTTGGCTGACTTTCGCGGGCTGCGGCAGCGCGGTCATCGCGGCCGCATTTCCCCAAGTCGGCATCGGATTGGTGGGGGTCGCGCTGACGTTCGGGCTTAGCGTCGTGACCATGGCCTATGCGATCGGCCATATCTCCGGCTGCCATCTCAATCCCGCGGTGACGGTGGGCCTCGCCGCAGGCGGGCGCTTTCCGGCCGGGCAGATCGCCCCCTATGTCATCGCGCAGGTGATCGGCGCCATCGCCGCCTCCGCGCTGCTTTATGTCATTGCCAGCGGCGCTGCCGGCTTCGACCTTGCCAAGGGTTTTGCGTCCAACGGCTATGAGGCGCATTCGCCGGGCCAATACAGCCTGGTCGCGTGCTTCATCATGGAAGTGGTGATGACCATGATGTTCCTGTTCATCATCATGGGCGCGACCCACGGCAAGGCGCCCGCAGGCTTCGCGCCGCTCGCCATCGGATTGGCGCTGGTGATGATCCATCTCGTCAGCATTCCCGTCACCAACACTTCGGTGAATCCGGCGCGCAGCACCGGTCCGGCGCTGTTCGTCGGCGGATGGGCGCTGGCGCAGCTCTGGCTGTTCTGGGTCGCGCCGCTGATCGGCGGGGTGCTGGGTGGCGTGATCTATCGCTGGCTCAGCGATGAGCCGGGCGGTGTCGTCGCAGGTACCTGACGCGGGCGGCGGCTATTTCTCACGCGGCAGCACCTCGGTGACGTGTCCCATCTTGCGGCCCGGCCGCGGCGGGCCCTTGCCGTAAAGGTGCACGGTCGCACCGGGGACCGTCAGCCATTGCTCATAGCCCAGGATGTCGTCGCCGATCAGGTTCGTCATAGTCACCGGGCCATGGCGGACCGGCTTGCCGAGCGGCCAGCCGGCAATGGCGCGGATGTGCTGCTCGAATTGCGAGATCGAGGCGCCGTCGAGCGTCCAGTGGCCGGAATTGTGCACCCGCGGCGCGATCTCGTTGACCAGCACCTGCGGCCCGCCATTCTCCATCACCACGAACATCTCGACCGCGAGCACGCCGACATAGTCCAGCGCATTGGCGATCTTCTCGGCGATCGATCGCGCCTGCGCGGCGAGCTCGTCCGGGATATCGGCCGGGGCGCGCGAGAGTTTCAGGATATGGTCGCGGTGCTCGTTTTCGGTGACGTCGTAGCATTCGACATCGCCGTTGGCGCTGCGCGCGGCGATCACGGAGATTTCGCGCTCGAACGGCACGAACGCCTCGAGGATCGCGGATTTGGTGCCGAGATCGTTCCAGATCTGATCGGGATCGTCGCCCTCGCGGATGATGGCCTGGCCCTTGCCGTCATAGCCGAAGCGGCGGGTTTTTATCACCGCGGGAAGGCCAATGCGGTTGATTGCCGCGCGCAGTGTCGCCGCCGAAGACACATCGGCATAGTCCGCGGTGCCGATGCCGAGCCTGGTGATAAAGTCCTTTTCGATCAGCCGGTCCTGCGTGGTCTCGAGGATCTTCTGCGCAGGGAGCACCGGGCGGCGCGCAGCCAGCACCATGGCGGTCGCGGCTGGTACGTTCTCGAATTCATAGGTGACGACGTCGACGTCGTTGGCGAACAGCTCCAGCGCCTCGACATCGGCATATTCGGCGCAGGTCGCGTTCAGCACGACGTCGAAGGCGGGCGAATCCGGGTCCGGCGAAAACACCTGGCACCTGAACCCGAGGCGCGCCGCCGCCATGGCCAGCATCCGGCCCAATTGTCCGCCGCCGAGAATTCCGATGGTGTCGCCCGGCTGCAGCTTCACCTGACTTGAAGCTGTCACGCCGTTCCCTCCGGCCGCTCGGCGACCGCCTCGGTTTGCTGTTGACGCCAGGCGGCGAGCCTTGCCGCCAGCGCTGGATCGTTCAGCGCGAGCACGCTGGCCGCGAGCAGCGCGGCATTGATGGCGCCGGCTTTGCCGATCGCCAGCGTCCCGACCGGGATGCCTGCGGGCATCTGCACGATCGAGTACAGCGAATCGACGCCGGACAGCGCCCTGGATTCGACGGGAACGCCGAACACCGGAAGTTCCGTCAGCGCCGCCGCCATACCCGGCAGATGCGCCGCACCTCCGGCGCCGGCGATAATGATCTGAAAGCCCTCGGACTTGGCCCCCTTGGCGAAAGCGTACAGCCGGTCCGGGGTGCGATGGGCCGAGACGATGCGCTTTTCGCAGGCAATACCGAGCGCCGCCAGTGTTTCGGCGGTATGGCGCATGGTTTCCCAGTCGGACTGGCTTCCCATGATGATGGCGATGGGGGCGGTCATGTCGTCAATTCTGTTCGGGAATCCAGAAACATAGGCCGGATTATAGGGTCGGCCCGGGCTTCATCCAAGGCGTGGCAAGGGGTACGGAATGGACTATCCTGTCTTGGTGAATCCCGGCAAGCCTTCATAAGCAAGCCTGCACAGGGAAGGCCATGAAGAAGAAAACCAGGGCGGCAGCCTCAGGGGCTGCAAAAAGCCGTAAAACCGCCGCGGCAGGGCGCAAGGCCGCGCCGCGCCGCCCCCCTGCGCCCGTCCCCCCGCCGCCGCCGGCCGCGCTCGGCGATGCCAAATCGACGATTCGGCGGCTCAAGACGCAGTTGGCGCAGGCGCTGGCGCGGATCGACGAGTTGCAGGCCTCGGCCGAGACCGACTTCCTGCTGGATATCCTGAACCGGCGCGGTTTCGAGCGCGAACTCCACCGCTCGATCGCCTACATCAAGCGCTATCACGCCAGCGGCGCCTTGATCATACTCGACGTCGATCGCTTAAAGCCGGTCAACGATGCCTTCGGGCACGCCGCCGGCGATCAGGTGCTCAAGGCCATTGCGGCCACGCTCTGCAGCCAGGTGCGCTCTTCGGATGTGGTCGGCCGGCTCGGCGGCGACGAGTTCGCGCTGCTGTTGTGGAACCTCAGCGAGACCGATGCCAAGGCCAAGGCGGCGGCGCTGGAGGCGGCGATCGATCGTCTCACTTTCGTGTTTAGCGGCCAAACCGTCGCCGCGGGCGCATCCGCCGGCGTCGCGATCCTCGGTCCTCACGCCGAAGCCGGCCGCGCGCTGGAAGAGGCCGACAGCGCGATGTATGTGCGCAAGGCGCAGCGGCGGCATGAGGGTGAAGCGAACAGCATGCCATCGTCACTTCGAGCCAGCGGGTCGCGCGAACCGCGCGTCCGACAACCGGCTCCGCGACTTGTCCGCCGTAGCTCAACGAGCGAAGGCGGAAGCAATCCATAAGCGGTCAAACCAGCAAGACGGACCGGATTGCTTCGCTCGCTGCAATGACGAAAAAAATCTACAGCCCGCTCAGATCGTCCGGCACGTTGCCGAATTTCCGCAGCAATTGCGCGTCGCCGAATTCGCCGATCATGGGATCGCCGGTACGGCTGAACGCAACGGCGCCGATGCTGCCGGGGGTCCGCGACAGGATCTCGGCGCGCCGCAATGCGGTGGTCGGGCTCTGGCATTCCTCCGCCGCGCCCGCGACCGGCGAGCCGTCGTCATCCTGCAGGAATGGCAGTGCTACGTAGTACGTGACATCGGCCATCTTTATCACTCCCGTCTTGATCGATTAGGCGGCACTACTGCTTGCGCGTGACGACCCCGTCTTTTGTTTCGACGCGCTCTCGTCACGCGAACCGGTCGCCACTTCGCTGGAATACGCTCTGGCCGGCACGCAGCCGGCCGCGATCGCCGCCTGCAATTCCTCCAGTTCGGTTTCCAGATATTCGTTCGCCATGATCAGCGCCTTGATGGTCGAGCGCAGATTGCCGTCGCACATCGTGATCGCCTGGTCGCAGGCCTGCTCGTAACGGCTGTTGTCGGACAGGGACGATGATGCGGACATGGGAAGCTCCCTCTTTGGCTGGCGGCAGGGATATGTTCTTCTTTTGTTCTTGCAGAGTCAAGCCGGAGCAGCCGCGCAAAATTCGCTTTCCCAGCACTGCTGCCCGCCTCGCGCAAGCGGCGTGCGGAAGGTGAACCGCGTCGCGGCGACGATGTCACGTCGCTGGTTCCGCCATCGGCGAGCGCTTTCGGAAGCGGGTTTCGGGAAAATCGCGCGGCGCGGAACGAAAACGATATTCGGCACTTAACGCCGATTGGCGGGGAGTTTAAGCGCATGCGTCCTGCGGCCCGCAAAAGGCCTGTGGTGTTGATCGTCGAGGACGAGTTTCTGTTGCGGATGGACGCGGTCGGCATGATCACCGATGCAGGCTTCGAGGTTGTCGAAGCTGCCAATGCCGATGACGCGATCGAAATCCTGGAGGCCCGCCGCGACATCAGTGTCGTGTTTACCGATATCCAGATGCCGGGTTCGATGGACGGGTTGAAACTCGCTCGCGCGGTCAGGGGCCGCTGGCCCCCGATCAAGATCGTCGCGACCTCAGGCCTTGTGGATGTCGGGGAAAAGGATCTGCCGGAGGGCGGGCGGTTTTTGCAGAAACCCTACGAGGCCGAAGCGCTCGCCGGCGTGCTGCTGGAGTTGACGGGCGGCACCTGAGTCCGGTCCGGAGCCTGACATCGGGCCGCGCATCACGCGGACCCGTCTGCGCGATGCCGGAGTGGCAGTCAACAACGGCAATCAGGCAATGATATCAGGCGTGATCTGGTCTTCGATGAAGGCGATGCGGTCGCGCAATTGCAGCTTGCGCTTCTTCAAGCGCTGCAGCCGCAGCAAGTCAGGCGCCGGCGATTGATGCAGGGCATCGATCGCCGCGTCGAGATCGCGGTGCTCCTGCTGCAGCCTTGCCAGCTCAGTATGGAGTTCGCGCTCATCTTCGTTGGTCATGGTGTACGTTAGCTAATAAGCACGATGAGGTTGTAAACGGTTTTTCGGAAGCCGCCGGGCGAATATCGTCCCTGTGAGCCCGCTCCGCAAGCTGACCAGGTTCCATACTCACGATTGGTTACAGATAAATCCGAAAATATGAGCCAGGCGATTCGCGATACCCATCGACAGATTCGGTGGCTTGTGTACACTTATTCGTCCGGATCGAATCTGAGGTTTTACCCACCGAGGAGATTTCGTATGGCAATACAGGCGCATCTTGTTGAACTGGAACGTAAACACAAGATTCTCGAAAATGAATTGCACGAAGCGCTCGTGCACCTTTCCACAGACGACCTGCAAATCCTCGAGTTGAAGCGCCGCAAGTTGATGGTCAAGGATGAGATCGAGCGGTTGAAGCATACCGCGAGCGAGACTCTCCACTAGTCGTAACTCCCCAAGTAGCGTTGGAAGCACCCTTTGTCGCCGGATGAGCGCGCCTTGTGCTCATCCGCCGCAGAGGTGTTGCTACGCCTTGGCCAGTTCGCCGACATGGTCCGCGATCGCCAGTGACGACGTCAATCCGGGCGATTCGATGCCGAACAGGTTGATCAGGCCGCTCACGCCGTGGTCGCGCGGTCCCTGGATCAGGAAATCCTGGGTCGCGACCGCCGGCGGAACGATCTTCGGCCGGATTCCGGAATAGCTCGGCATCAGCGCGCCGTCCGGCAGCGTCGGCCAGTATTTCCGGATTGCCGGATAGAACCGGTCCGCCCGCGCCGGATTGACCGCGTAGTCGATCGCATCCACCCATTCCACGTCGGGACCGAACCGCGCCTGTCCGGCCATGTCGAGCGTGAGGTGCACGCCCAGTCCGCCGGGCTCGGGCACCGGATAGATCAGGTGTGAAAACGGCGCCCGGGCGCTGCAACTGAAATAGTTCCCCTTCGCCAGATAGGCGGACGGTATCAGCTCGATCGGCATGCCTTCGACGCTGCGCGCGACGGCCGGCGCGCCGAGCCCGGCCGCATTGACGAGCAGATTGCATTCCAGCGTCATCGGCGCGTCGCCGCCGGCCTCGATTTCGATCCTGCCTGCGGCGGCCTTGGCGCGCATGAGCGGCGTGTAAAACGCGTATGCTGCGCCTGCCGCTTCGGCATCGCCCCGCAGCGCCAGCATGTAGGCGTGGCTGTCGATGATCCCGGTGGACGGCGACAGCAGCGCCGCATCGCAATTCAGCGCCGGCTCCAGCGCGCGGGCGGCGTCGCCCGCCAGAAGCTGCATATCGAGCACGCCATTGGCTTCGGCATGGGCCCGGATCGATTGCAGTTTTTCGGTTTCTTTCGGCGTCGTTGCGACGATCAGCTTGCCGCAATTGCGATGCGGGATTCCGTGATCGCGGCAGTACCGGTAGAGCGCGTGCTTGCCGCTGACGCACATCTGCGCCATCAGGCTGCCGGCGCGATAATAGATGCCGGCATGGATCACCTCGCTGTTGCGCGACGAAGTCACGGTGCCGATGCCCTCGGCCGCCTCCAGCACGATCACTTCGCGGCCCGCCTGGGCGAGCTGCCGCGCCACCGCAAGCCCGATCACACCGGCTCCGATGACGACGCAATCAACCTTGTCCATGTACGCTTCCGGTCCGGAAATTTGGCGCGAAGTTAGGCTGCAGCCGCGCTCAGTTATTATCTTTTCGTTCAGCAAAGCGGTCGAGCAACCCCTTGGCAACCCCTTGGATTGTCTCGAAATACACCTCGAACGCCGCCCCCGTTAGTGAAGCATTAATCATGTCAGGGCAATTGCCGCAATTTGAGCCACATTTGTGGGTTGCAAGAGCAGGCGTTTACCCGATCCAAACCCGTGAAGCCAGACACTCCGCCGCGGAAATCCGCGGGTGAATGATGGCTGACAAGAATTGGCAGGCAGGCGGGAAGGATTCGATTCCGGCGCGGGCCGTGCTGCGCATGGTCGCCCCTCTTATCGTTATCCTGGCGCCGTGCGCGGACGCATGGGCGGCATCCGATGACTTTGCGCCCCCGAACTATGTCGGCTCCGCCGATCCGAATACGATATGGATCATTCTGCTCGGCGGCCTAGTCATCGCATCATTTCTGATGGCGATCGGGCTGTGGGTGCTTTCGGCCTTGCGCAAGGTCAAGCGGTCGCAACTGCGGCGCAATGCATTTATCAGTTCGGCCCTGAACAATCTCAATCAGGGCGTTGTGATGACCGATGCGGAGCGCCGGATCATCTTCTGCAACGACCGCTATCTCGAAATCTACGGCCTGGCGCGCTCGGACGTCCCCCGCAACATGACCGGTCCGGAATTGCTGGAGTTACGGCGCAGGCGTGGCGTGCTGGATATCAGCGTCGAAGAATTCTATGCCCGGTCCAGCCGCCCGGACGGCCTGATCACCGAACTGCCCGACGGCAGATCGGTTCTGGTCAAGCATTTTATGCTGCCGAACGGCGGCTCGGTCGCAACCCATGATGACTGCACCGAGCAGCGCAAACTGTCGCGAAAGCTGGCGTCGACCACCCAGTTCCTGGAATCGGTGCTCGATAACGTTCCGGTCTGCGTCGCCGCCAAGAACATCGAGGACGGCCGCTATATTTTCGCCAACCGCGCGTTCGAACGTTTCTCGCGCTTCTCCCGCGATCACATCGTCGGCAAGCGCGCCGACGAGATTTTCAGCCCCGGAACCGCGGCAAGCATCGACAAGGCGGACCGGTCCGCGCTCGATGCGCCCGAAGGTTACTTCCGCAGCGAGCTCTTCGTCGAGCGCGGTTCGGAGAAACGCATTCTCGCCTCCAATCGGGTGGTCGCGCGCAACGAAAACAACGAGCCGGAATTCCTGATCGCACTGTTCGACGACGTCACCGAACGCCGGTCGCTTTCCCGCGAGCTGGAAAACAACAAGAAGTTCCTCGAACTCGTGGTCGACAACATTCCGGTTTCGCTGATCGTCGAGCGCGTCAGCGACGGACGCTATTTGCTGGCCAACCGGAGCGCCGAGACCATTCTCAACCGCCGCCGCGAGGACGCCACCGGCTTGACGGCGGCCGACATCTTCAATCCGCGCGAAGCCAAGCTGATCATCGCGCGCGACGAGGCGGCGATCAAAAAACGCGGCCTGCTGACCGAAGAACATCCGATCTCCACCAAGGACGGGTTGCGGCTGTTCCTGACCCGCCGCATGACCGTGCTGGACGATACCGGCGAGCCGCAATATCTGATCAAGACCCATGAGGACGTCACCGATCGGCGCCAGACCGAGTCGCGGATGGCGCACATGGCCTATCATGACGGCCTGACCGACCTGCCGAACCGCGCCGCCTTCCTGCAGGCGCTCGCCCAGATGATCGAGGCCTGCGCCGGCACCGATGAGGAGTTCGCGGTGCTGTGCGTCGACCTCGACGGGTTGAAGGAAATCAACGATGTGTTCGGCCATGCGATGGGCGACAAATTGCTGATCGAAGTGGCGAGCCGTCTTCAGGACTCCGCCCGCGGCGGCGTGGTGGCCCGGCTCTCGGGCGACGAGTTCGGATTGATCATCGACGGCAAGCAGCCGGCCTCCGGCAAGTTGCTGGCCGAACAGCTTGGCGAAGCGTTGGCGAACGAGTTCCTGATCGACGGCAAATCGGTCCGCACCGGCTGCACCACCGGCATCTCGGTGTTCCCGCACAACGGTTCGGACGCCGCCTCGCTGCTCGCCAATGCAGGCGCGGCCCTGTTCCGCGCCAAGGCGAAATCGCGCGGCTCGATCAGCATTTTCGAGCCCGAGATGGACCAGCAGATCCGCGACCGCCGCGTGCTGCACCAGGATCTCTCGGTCGCGATCAGGAACGGCGAATTGTCGCTGCACTACCAGCCGCAGGCCACGTCGGGTGCGACAGTTGCGACGAGCGAAGTGATCGGCTTCGAGGCGCTGGCGCGCTGGCTGCATCCGGTGCGCGGTTTCGTCCCGCCCGGCGAGTTCATTCCGCTGGCGGAAGAAAGCGGCCTGATCGTCGAAATGGGCGAGTGGATCCTGCGCGAAGCCTGCCGCGAGGCGGCCTCCTGGCCGGTGCCGCTGCAGGTCGCGATCAACCTGTCGCCGGCGCAATTCATGCACGGCGACGTGGTCAGCCTGGTGCATTCGATCCTGCTCGAAACCGGGCTGGCGCCCGACCGGCTCGAGCTGGAAATCACCGAGGGCGTGCTGATCGAGGATTTCGATCGCGGCGTTGCGCTGTTGCGGCGGCTGAAGGCGCTCGGCGTGAGGATTTCGATGGACGATTTTGGCTCGGGCTATTCCTCGCTGAGCTATCTGCAGGCGTTCCCGTTCGACAAGATCAAGATCGACCGCGCCTTTGTCATGAATCTCGGGCGCAATCCGCAATCGGCGGCGATCGTGCGCGCCGTCATCGACCTCGGCCACGGCCTCGAAATGTCGATCGTCGCCGAGGGCGTGGAGACCCAGGAGCAGCTCGGCTTCCTGTCGGAAGAGGGTTGCGACGCGGTGCAGGGCTATTTCATCGGCAAGCCTTTCCCGATCGGCCAATACGCAGCCCTGGTCGGCCGCAGCGGCGGCGATGTCATGGAGACCGTGCGCAAGACGGGCTAGAGCGGTTTTCGGTTGATGTGAATCGGAACAGTAAGGGGGTTCCCAGAGGCGCGCAAATCAGATTCGAGTTGCTTTGACAGCAACGGCGAGGTCGCGCGATGGCGAAGGGATACTCGAAAGACCTCAGGGCGCGGGCGGTCGCGCTTGTCGAAGACGGCGAGAGCAGACGGGAAGCGGCGCGGGTGCTCGGTCTCGGCGCCTCGACCGCAATCCGCTGGATCGAGCGCTGGGCGACAACGGGCAGTGTAGCGGCATTGCCCGGCACGGGCCACAGCCGCTCGAGGCGCATCGCCAATGGCTGCTTGATCTGGTCGCAGCGGAGCCGGACTTGACGCTCGAAGAGATTCGCGCGCGGCTCAAGTCCGAGAAGCGGCTGAAAACCGGTACGACCTCGGTCTGGCGCTTCTACGAACGCCACGACATCACGTTCAAAAAAAACTCTGCACGCCGCCGAACAGGATCGTCCTGATGTCGCTGCAGCGCGTGCCGCGCTGAGGGTCGAGCAATCCAAGCTTGATGCGCCGCGCCTCGTCTTCATCGACGAGACGGCGGTTACGACCAAGATGGTCCGGCATCGCGGCCGCTCACCGCGTGGCGAGCGTCTCGTTGCGAGCGTGCCGCACGGCCACTGGAAGACGCTGACGCTCGTTGCCGCGCTGCGCATCAATGGCCTGACGGCGCCTTATGTCATTGACGGCGCGATGGATGGGCCATCGTTCCTCGCTTATGTTGAGCAGATCCTCGCGCCGACGCTGCGCAAAGGCGATATCGTATTCATGGATAACCTGCGCACCCACAAGATCGACGGCGTTCGCCAGGCGGTCGAAGCGGTCGGCGCCAAGGTGCGCTATTTGCCGGCCTACTCGCCCGACCTCAATCCGATCGAAATGGCATTCTCGAAGCTAAAGACAGCGCTGCGCAAGGGGGCCGCTCGCACCGTGACAACGCTGATGAAGCTGATCGGCAGGCTCATCAAGACATTTGCACCCGAGCAGTGCGCGAACTACTTTCGACATGCCGGATACGCGTAGTGACCCATATCAAGTGGAAAGCGCTCTAGGTGTGGTGAACTTCGGTTCTCTGCGTTAAGCGTTGCGCATGGCGGATTACGATCTCGCGATCATCGGCGGCGGGTTGAACGGTGTCAGCATCGCGCGCGACGCCGCCGGCCGCGGCCTGCGCGTGATCCTGCTGGAGCAAGGCGATCTCGGCTCTGGCGCATCCCAGGCGTCGCCACGGCTGATCCACGGCGACCTGGCGGGGCTGGAGCGCCGGGCCTTCTTTCGCGTCCATGCCGCGCTGGCGGAGCGCGACGTCTGGCTCAGGATCGCGCCGCATCTGGTGCGTCCGATGCGCTTTGCGATCCCCGCCCACGCCGATGAACGCCCGGCGTGGCAGTTGCGGTCGTGGCTGTTGCTGTACGACCGGCTGGCCTCGCGCAGCGGTCTGCCGGCGTCCGCGACCATCGACGTCACCCATCATCCGGTCGGCAACGCGCTGAAGCGGCCGTTCGGCACCGCGTTCGAATATTCCGACTGCGTCGTCGACGATTCCCGGCTGGTGGTGCTGAACGCCGTCGATGCCGCGGCGCGCGGCGCGATGATCCGCACCGGCGCGCGCTGCACCCGCGCCGAACGGGGAGAGTTTTGGCGGCTGGTGACGATCGATCGCGGCCATCGCCAGGTGATCACGGCGCGCGCGCTCGCCAATGCGACCGGGGCCTGGACCGCTTCCGTCACCGAAACCGTGTTGCGCCAGCCGCCGCTGAACCACGGCCTCATGCAGATGAGCCAGATCGTGGTCCGCCGATTGTTCGACAGCGACAACGTCTATGTGTTCCAGAATTCCGACCGGCGGCTGATTTTCGCCAGCCCCTATGAACGCGATTTCACGCTGATCGGCACCGTGGGCCACGCGTTCAAGGGCGACCCTGCCATTGTCGCGATGGGGGCCGGCGACGTGGCTTATTTGTGCGAGGCGGCGAACCGCTATTTCCGCGAAAGGATCGAGGCCGTCGACGTGGTGCGGACGGTGTCCGGCGCCAACACGGTGATCGACCCCGCGGGCAAGCGCCCGGCGCGCGACGGGTCGATGACGTTCGATTACGGACGCCGCAACGCGCCGCTGATCACGATTTTCGGCGGCGACGTCACGACCTCGCGTCTGCGCGCGGAAAAGGCCGTCTCCCGGCTGACGCCGTTCTATCCGATGTCGCCGCGCTGGACCGCCAAAGCGCCGCTGCTGGGCGGCGATTTCGCCTGCGAGCGGTTCGAGGCCGAGGTCGATGCCGCGTGCCAGCGTTGGCGGTTCCTCGGCGAGGACCAGGCCCGCCGCCTGGTCGGAGCCTATGGCACCAACGTCAAGGACATCCTTGGCGATGCCAGGCGGAAGGCCGATCTCGGTCCGGCCTTCGGACCGGAATTGACCGGCGCCGAAGTGCGCTATCTCATGTCCAAGGAGTGGGCGCGCTTTCCGGACGACATCTTGTGGCGGCGCTCCAAGCTCGGCCTGACCATGCCGGCCGCCGATCGCGAGGCGTTGGCGGCGTTCATGGCGGCGATGGGGTAGAGCGGCGGCGACGCGTTGCGCCCGAGCCCGCCCGCCGTGTACTAGTAGGGTATGGCTGAGGAAGTAGCGAAAATCGAAACGGCCGCGGAGCCGGTCGGGCCCGCGCCGTCGCCGGCTGCCGTCGACATTCCGCTGCTGCGCATCGAGGGGGTCGGGAAAAAGTTCGGCTCCTTCCGCGCGGTGGACCGGCTGTCGCTCGATATCCGCGCCGGAGAGTTTTTCGCACTGCTCGGCCCGAGCGGTTGCGGCAAGACCACGCTCTTGCGCATGCTCGCCGGGTTCGAGACGCCGGATGAGGGCCACATCCTGCTCGACGGCAAGGACATCGCGCAGGTGCTGCCGCACGAGCGCCCGGTCAACATGATGTTCCAGAACTACGCGCTGTTTCCGCATCTTTCGGTGCGGGACAATATCGCGTTCGGCCTCAAGCGCGCTCGTATGGCGGGCGCCGATATCGCGACCCGCGTCGCGGAAATGGTTTCCCTCGTCAAGCTCGACGGGCTCGAGAAACGCAAGCCGGACCAGCTCTCCGGCGGCCAGAAACAGCGCGTGGCGCTGGCGCGGTCGCTGGCGCGCCGCCCGCAGGTGCTGCTGCTCGACGAGCCGCTCGCGGCACTCGACAAGAAGCTGCGCGAAAGCACGCAAGCCGAATTGATGGACCTGCAGCGGCGCCTCGGCACCACCTTCATCATCGTCACCCACGATCAGGAAGAGGCGATGACGATGGCGAACCGGATCGGCGTGATGGACGCCGGCCGTCTCGAACAGGTCGCAACTCCGCGCGAGCTCTATGAGGCGCCGCATTCGCGCTGGGTCGCCGAGTTCGTCGGCGACGTCAATCTGTTCGACGGCGAGGTCTCCTCGCGCGACAATAACCGCCTGACGATTGCGACGCGCGATGCCGGCACGATCACGGTCGCCGAGCCACGCCAGCCGGTCACCAAGACCATCGTCAGCGTCGCGATCCGCCCCGAGAAAGTAAAATTGTCGCGCCGCGGCCCGGTGTCGGATGCGGGCACATCGCATGCGATCAACCGGCTGGAGGGTGTGGTCATTGAGGTCAGCTATCTCGGTGGGCTCACGACCTACAAGGTCAGGCTCGAAACCGGCGCGGTGGTGCGCTCGTCGATGGCCAACACCGCGCGGCTCGACATCGATGCCTATAGCGCGAGCCAGCGGGTGGTGGCCTGGTTCACGCCCGACGATTGCGTGGTGCTGGAGCAATGAGCGCGCGCCGCATCTTTGCCCGTCCGGCGCGCTTTGCCGCGATCGCGCCCTGTGTCTGGATGGTGCTGTTCTTCCTGGTGCCATTCGGCTTCGTCCTGAAAATCAGCCTGTCGCAGACCGCGATCGCGCAGCCGCCTTACACGCCGGTGTTCGATCTCACCGAGGGATTGGCTGCGATCAAGGCCGCCTTCGGCGAGTTGTCGCCGGATAATTTCAAGCTTTTGATTTCCGACAATCTCTACATCCTGTCTTATTTGCGCAGCCTCGTCGTCGCTGTGACGTCGACGGTGATCCTGCTCGCAATCGGCTATCCCATCGCCTATGGCATGGCGCGGTTGCCGCAGCGCTGGCAGAGCGTGGCGATGATGCTGGTGATCGTGCCGTTCTGGACCTCGTTCCTGATCAGGATCTATGCCTGGATCAACATTTTGCAGCATGACGGCCTGCTCAACAAAATCCTGCTGGCGCTGCATATCGTCTCCACGCCAATAGTGTGGCTGTCGACCGACAGCGCAATGTATCTCGGCATCGTCTATTCCTATCTGCCGTTCATGATCCTGCCGCTCTATGCCACGCTCGCCAAGATGGATGCTGCGTTGCTGGAAGCGGCCAGCGATCTCGGCGCCCCGCCGCGGCAGGCGTTCTGGTTGGTGACGTTTCCGCTGTCGCTGCCGGGCGTCGGTGCCGGCGCGCTGTTGTGTTTCATTCCGATCGTCGGCGAATTCGTGATCCCTGATCTTTTGGCCGGCTCCAATTCGATGATGATCGGCCAGACGCTGTGGCTGGAATTCTTCACCAACCGGGACTGGCCGGTGGCTGCGGCCACAGCGATTGCGCTGCTGGCGCTGTTGGTGCCGCCGCTTCTGCTATATGACCGGCTGCAGCGCCGCCAACTGGAAGGCGCGGGCTGATGGCGGGCAAGGTGAACAGGATATCGCGGTTCAACATTACCTCGCTGGCGCTGGGGCTGGCGTTTCTGTACCTGCCGATCGTCATCCTCGTGATCTATTCGTTCAACGCTTCCCGGCTGGTCACGGTGTGGGGCGGCTGGTCGCTGCGCTGGTATCATGAATTCTTCAACGACCGCGCCATGCTGGACGCGGCCTGGATGAGCCTCCGGGTCGCCGCGGTGTCGGCCACGCTGGCGACGTTGCTCGGCACGCTCGCGGCCGTCGGGCTGGCGCGCGGCGAGCGCTTCAAGGGCAGGGCGCTGTTCTCCGGCATGCTGTATTCGCCGCTGGTGATGCCCGAAGTGATTTCCGGGCTGTCGCTGCTGCTGCTGTTCGTCGCGCTCGACGCCGAGCGCGGGTTCTGGACCGTGACGACTGCGCATACCACGCTGACCATGTGCTTCGTCACCGTAGTGGTGCAGTCGCGGCTCACCTCGCTCGATCGCAGCCTGGAGGAAGCCGCGATGGATCTCGGCTGCGATCCGGTGCGCGCGTTTCTGTTCGTGACCTTGCCGCTGATCATCCCGGCGATCGCGGCCGGCTGGATGCTGGCGTTCACGCTGTCGCTCGACGACGTCGTGATCGCAAGCTTCACCACCGGCCCTGGCTCGGCGACGCTGCCGATCCGGATCTATTCCGAGGTGCGGCTCGGGGTGAAGCCGGAGATCAACGCCATATGCACCATGGTGATTGCCCTGATCGCGGTGGTGATCGTGGTGGCGTCCTTTGCCTCGAAATTGTCGAGCGGGCAGGGCGAGAGCGCGGCGCCGCTGTGAACGATTGACGGAACTTCGATGCAGTTTGCTTTCGGCATTTTGACCCATACGCCGCCCCGGGTGTTCGCGCTGCTTGTTGCTGCGCACTTACGATCTCCCGGTTCGCTGTGAAGCTTTGGTGCGCGCAGCGCTGGAACGGGTCTTTACCGGCGCGGCGGCGGCGCCGCTGCCGTGCAGTCCGCTCCATGCGGCCGCGCCGAGTTGCCGCAAGGCCAGACTGTCGAGCGGAAACTCCAGCAGAATATGGACCAGGCTCAGCGCCAGCAGGAAGGTGAAGCCGAACGCGTAGTCGTAGAAATACAGCGCGGTCGAACCGGCGCTCGCCGCGATCACCAACGCCAGCCGCGCCCGGGAAATATCGGCCCAGCGGATCACGTCGGCTTTGATGAACCAGTTGAGGTAGTGATAGGTGTAGACGAAGGCGAGCAGGCTCGTGAGCCGAGTATCGAGCCTCACGCCGGGAATGCCGAACAGCCGGCTCAACGCCGGGCCGACATTGCCGAAATAATCCCTGGCGGCCTGCGCAAAGCTCGCGATCCGGATCTCCGCTGTTGGCGGCGCCAGCAGGATCACCGCAATCGCGATCAGATAGACAACGACCAGTGCTACTTGCGTCCGGCTCCGGGAGCGCCAGGCGCCGAGCGTCATGAACACCAGCGTGAACAGCGATACATGGATCAGCGTCGGAATCAGGATGCCGAGGACGGCGAGCGACGATCCGCTCGAAACCATGATTGCCGATAACGCGATCGCCGCCATGAAAATCAACGTGCCCTCGGCGGCGGAGGTCGCGGCCGCGAGCATCGCGCAGACCACCAGCGCCGCCCACATCGCAAAACCGAACCATGAGGCGTCGTCGATCAGCGTCGCGCCGGCGGCGACCACGGCGAGCGCCACGGCGATGCCGCGATGGGGCAGGAAATAGCTGCGATCGTGCAGCCACGAGATTTCGGTGAAATAGTGCGCCGGGCCGAGCACGACATAGGCCAGCAGCAAGAGTTCGAACGGCACCAGATAGGCGGCGGCGAACGCCAACAGCATCAGGCCCAGATGGATCGCGTCGTTGGTCCGCATGGCCGAACGTTCCCCGAGATCGCGCAAGCACATATGGGTCGTTGTGCGCGGATGACGGGTTCAACCCAGGTCCATTGCTCAGGATTTCACCGCGCCCGCGGTCAAGCCGCCCACCATATAGCGCTTGAACGCGTAGTAGATCGCGGCCGGCGGCAGCGCGTAGATGAAGCCCGTGGTCATCAGCAGTTCCCACGGCGAATCGTCGGCGGCGAGGAAATTGCCGAGCGCGACCGGGAGCGTGATGTCGGTATCTTTCGACAGCAGCAGGAACGCGTAGAGATATTCGTTCCAGGCGAGCAGGATTGCGTAGGTGCCGACCGCGACCAGCGACGGCATCATCAAGGGCACATAGACCAGCCGGAACAGTTGCAGCGTGGTGGCGCCGTCCATGGTCGCGGCCTCGTCCAGTTCCACCGGCAGCTTGTCCGAGGCCTGCTTCAACACCCAGATCGCGTAGGGCGAAGCGATCGTCACCATCGCCAGAATCAGCGACCAGTGATTGTTCAACAGGCCGTAATTGCCCATGGTCCGGTACATCGGCACCGCGAGGAAGGCGGCGGGAATGAAGTAGGTGAACAGCGCCAGATTCATAACGGCCCGGCCGCCGGGCACTTTCAGTCGCGAGATCGAAAACGCCGCCGCGGTTGCGATGAATAGCGTCAGCGCCCCGGTGGCGACTGCGATCACCACCGAATTCCAGAACTGGATCCAGAAATCGCGCAGGAAATAATGTTCCTGGTAAAACACGATGTGGAAATTATGCAGCGTCGGATGCGCCGGCCAGAGTTTGCCGGAGAATGCATCCTCCTTCGGCGAGATCGCGAACAGGAACATGTGGTAGATCGGCACCATGGTCCAGATGAACACGGGGATGCCGATCAAGAGCAGCTTTGCTTCGGTGCCGACTTCTCTGAGCGTGGGCAACTTCATCGCGAAAGCCGTTTCATCATGAAATAGACCAGCGGCAGCACGAACGGCAGTGCGCAGACGATCGACGCCATCGCCAGACTGAGCTGGTCGAGCCGGAGGTAGCGGATGCCGAGCGTCGACAGCACGTGCGTGAGATCGGCCGGTCCGCCGCCGGTGAGCAGATAGACGCTGTTGAAATCACCCAGCGTCCAGATCATCGAAAGCAGCGTGCAGGTGATGTAGAGCATCTGCATCGACGGCCAGGTGATGAAGCGGAATTTCTGCCACCAGCTGGCGCCGTCGACATCGGCCGCCTCGAACAGATCGTGGGAGATCGCAAGCCGTCCGGTCATCAGGATCAGGGTCCAGAACGGCAGCGACTTCCAGATGTGCATGCCGATCGCCATCGTCAGCGCCACCGTCGGGTCGTTCAGCCAGTTCGGGCCATCCTCGCCGGTGAATTTGAAGATCAGCTGGTTGATCACGCCCCATTCGGGATTGAGCATGAAGCGCACCGACAGGATGGTCGGGATCGACGGCACCGCCCAGGGCAGGATGAACAGCACCGACAGCCATTTGATCCAGGAACGCGACTGCACGAAGAAGCCGGACAGGAACAGCGCCACCAGCATTTTGAAATTGATGCCGATGACGAGGAAGATCAGCGTATTGACCGCGGCGCGCGCAAAAATCGGATCATGATAGAGCGCGACATAGCTCTCGGGGTGCCGCGCCAGCCACAGGCCATAGCCGACGGGATAGACCACGAACGCCAGGAACACGAGGATATAGGGCGCGAGCAGCACGATGCCCCAGACCTGCGGCGTGGTCAGCCGCGCCGACAGCGGCGGGCTTGGGAGGTCGGATGCTGAGAGCGTGATCGCCATGGGTCTACTCTTAGAACGAGATGCCGGCCGCGGCTACGCTGTCGTCCCTGCGAAAGCAGGGACCCATAACCACAGGCCGCTGTTGCTGCGCGAAAGCCATCGACCAGCATCTTTCAAAACGACCGCCGCGGCGTATGGGTCCCTGCGTTCGCAGGGACGACGAGAAAATACGCGACCGGCGGTCGGCATGGTTTGCTCCTACCCCGCGACCTGCTTGATGCGGGCGATCAGCTCGTCGACGGCCTTGTCGACCGGCACCTTCTCGCTCACCACCCGGTTCATCGCCTTGGCCCAGACGTTCTCGTTGTTCAGGATCGTGAACTTCCAGTTCTTGGTGAAGTCGAACGGTGTGGTGCCGCCCGTGAACTGAGTATAGACCGCCTTGCGATGCCGGTCAGCCTGCCAGAACGGGCTCTGCTGGCTTGCGGTCGTCACCGGGAACCAGCGGCCGAGCGCGCCCTCGATATAGGGCCGGACGTTCTCTTCCTGCAGCAGGTATTTGACGAATTCCTTGCCCTCCGCCTTGTTCTTGGCGTTGGCGAAGATCAGCCCGGTCTTGACGTCGGAGCGGTATTTGATCGGCGTGCCGTCCGGCTTGTTGGGGAACGAGGCGGTGATGATGGTTTCCTCATACGCCTTCTTGCCGGCGGCGCGCTGTTCGGGGGTCAGCGCCGGATTGTTGGCGTCGTCGAGCCATTTCGCCGCGATCGAGATCGTGAAGTTGTGCGTCATCACGATGGTTCTGTTGTGGAACGCGACGTTGTTGTCCGGGTCCTTCCAGGTGGTGGAGGAGGGCGGCGTGCAGCCGCGGACATAGGTGTCGGTGTAGTCCTTCAGCGCGTGGATCAAATTGTCCCGCACCTTGGGGTCGTCAACCAAAAGCTTGCCGTCATCGTCGACGAGCTTGACGTTGTAGGCGTCCATGAACGTGTAGAACGACTGGAACGAATCGGTCGATTCCACGCCCATCGGCTGGCCGACGGCATAGATGCGGCTACCCGTGGCCTTGCGGATCGCGGGCTGCACCTTGTCGCACCAGAACGACCAGTAGTCTTCCCATTTGGTCGGAATGTCGCTTTGCTTGAAGCCGGCCTGCTCCAGCATGTCCTGCCAGATCTGGACGTGCATGCTCTGCTGCTTCAGCGGGAAGCCGTAATAGGCCTTCTTCTTGGTGACGTCGTTATAGAGCAGCGCGGTCTCCAGCGTGTTCGGCGCAAACGCCGACTTCATCGGCAGCAGGATGTCGGAGAGATCCTCGAGCCTGCCCTCGAACGCCCATTTGCCTTGCGCCTGCACGTCGTAGCTGTCGGAATAGGCGACATCGGGTACAGTGCCCGAATCCAGCGCCGCCACCGTCTTCGGAATCATGTCCTGAATCGCGTATTGCGACAATTCGACCTTGATGCCGGTCTTGGCCTCGAATTTCTTGATCGCCTCCAGCAGCGCGTCGTCCTCGGACTTGTAGAAGCCCTTGCCGAACCAGACGGTGATCGTCTTTTGCTGGGCGAACGCGGGCGCTGCGGCATATAACAGCCCGGCAGCGGCGATCGCGATTGAAAGCGCACCTAATCCCTTGGATCTCACGTTGTTCTCCCTCGATATGCCGGCTTTTTAACCGGTTGGATAAAACACTAGCCCATGGCAGCGGCCCGATCCAGATGGGGGATCGCAGACTTGTGTAGGGGGAGGGCCGTTCTCCGGCCAGGTCGCCCTTCACACGTGCGGTGCTCTCATACCCCGCGCAAGCGGGGTATCCAGTACGCGGCGGCTTTTCGGTTCTTTCCGCGCGGCGAGGACGGCAGAGGGTGGTACTGACTCTCCACGTCATTGCGAGCCACCGGGTCGGCGCAAAGCGCCGCCCGATGACAGGCTCCGCGAAGCAATCCATTCTTTCTTTGCTGGGCGAGATGGATTGCTTCGCTGCGCTCGCAATGACGGTGCATAAATATGAGTCCGCGCCCTCGCGGCGCAATGCGCCCGAGCCGTTGAAAATTCTTCGCCCATCAAGAAGAGGGCGCAGGGAACACCGGGTGCTTGCTGCACCCGCGGTCTCGTGTGCAAAATTGTGCGAAGAAACGCACACGAGCATACAGGTACAGTCGGAGCATCCCGGCATTCCCTGCACAATGGTTTTACGGCTTATGCCGCGCTCTCCCCGGCGACGAATTCGTCTTGTCACCGTCGTCGGCGAATTGGCGGTTCTGCTGAACCCGGTTGGGCCTTCAAAACCTCCGCCGACTTGACACCAGCAACGGGTGTCAGGACCACACGGTTTTGCCGTACGCAGCCGCCCGTCTTCGCCAAAAGGCTCCACGGGCTTTGGCGCCGTTCGTCCTGCGCGCCTCGATCGCTCACGGAAGAACCGCCCTGCGATCCCAAGCGCGCCCGACGCTGCCGCGTCCACCGCATCCCATCCCAACGTTCGTGACGATGGCCAACGCCCCCTCGTGAGGGATGAGACGGCGGGAGTTATGGTTCTGATTTGGGGGAAACGCGAAGGGATTTATTTTTTGCGATGGGTCTGGACAGGGCAAATCACGTTGATCCGGTTCACGAAATTAGCTGTTTGGCGCAACGCGCCGTGGCGAGAAAATGCCGCTTGGTCCTCTGTGGTTAAAGCACACTGCGTGTTGGCCCGGCAATCGGCGCGCCGAGCGGTTCAGCCGCCGAGAAACTTCACCAATACGGGCGCGAGGGACGTAGCGGAAACGTTGTGAGTCTGACCTTTCAGGGTAAGGTGCTGCGCATTGCGAAGAACACCGGCCGTGGCCTGTACCGCGCGGCGGAGCCTCACATCAGTCTTCTCGCCATCCATTACCAGCGTCGGAATCGTTACTGATGCGATCCGCTCCGCCGGCAAGGCATAGTCGCCCATGACAGCCGCATCGTAGGGAAGTGTATGCGCGACGGCCTTCAGTTTTGACCAAACGGGAAACATCAAGGGCATTGCAGCGGCGAATACTGCAGGCATGCCTACAACATCTCTCATGAAGAACTTAACCGCGTCGCTTCGGCGATCCGCGCAGATCAACTGCTTAAGGCGCGCCTCGTGATCCACCGGTGGCTTATGGGCTTCCTTGTCAACCATAAACGGCGGTTCGTAGAGCGCAAGCTTCGTGATGTTGAGACCGCTTGCGGCCGCCAGGAGGGCAAGAGCCGCTCCAGAGGACAGGCCCAGTACGAACGCCGATCCACCAGCCTCCCTTATGAGGGCATCGATATCTTCGACCTCACGCTCTTTCTCGTAGGGCGCAGTATCGGCGCTCTCACCGCGGCCGCGACGGTCGTAGGTGAATACCGTGAAGTGCCTTGCAAGGAGTGGCGCTAATTTCGGGGTGGGCCCGAAAGATCGGCTACACAGGGCGCCATCTACGAGGATGATCACGGGCCCTGCCCCCGACCTTTCGAAGGCGATGGCCGTGCCGTCCCTGGAGATTACCCTTCGCACGCCTTCGGAACCAAGGCTCATGATGCCGGACCGCGACGCAAGGGAATCAGGGCACGCAGCCTGCCATCGCGCAAATAGAGGCCGCCCCAAGCGAGAATGCCGACATAGACTCCGAAGAGGACCTGGCTAAAGAGCGGATCCTCCAGCCGTACTTTGCTTGCGACCGCGCCGCCTAGAAAACCCGTCAGAAGGATCGCGCCAAAAATGGAGGTTCGGGGTATCGCGTACAGAATAGCGCAGGCGAGGCAGACGATCCCAAGGGGTCGTATGACGCCCACCGGATAGCCAATTCCGGTGGTCGCATCCACCACTGGAGTGATCATCATCAGCTTCGTGGTGCCATCGAACAGGAGAAACACCACCACGATGCCGCTCATGATCCAGCCAATCCAGATCATCGATCTTGTACCCGTCGCAGTTTCAGATTTCGTTGTCATGCAATTGCCTTTGGGTTGATTAATCGTGCGTGATGAAAAGATCCTGGTTTCCGCGACGTCACATCGCTTTGAGATATTCTGCGATACGGTCCGCGCCCATGCCGATCATCTTGCCGAAGCCCATGCCGGCGGAGATGTCCCGCTCGGCGATCGAATCGAAGCGCGCGACGAGGGTCCACTTTGTCTGATTGCCGTGCTCTTCAAGCGTGACCGTGCTGATCGCCGTCGGCGGAGCCGGCTTGCGGTTCTCATCCTTGATCGTCTTCCATACGAGCCGTTCCGGTTTGACTACTTCCAGAAATACGCTGTTGATCGAGAACTGTGCTCCGTTGGGAGCCTGCATGACGTGTCGCCAGATGCCGCCTGGCCGCAGGTCCATCTCGCATACCGGATTTGTGAACCCCGGGCCGCCATACCAATGCGCAACGTGCCTGGGATCCGTGATCGCATCCCAAACGAGGGCGCGTGATGCATTGAACATGCGGGTGACGATGACAACGGGCTCATCGAGCGAACTGGCGTCAATTATGGATGTCACGGAGATATTCCTTTTTGATTTCTATCTGCAGGCTTGCAATTGTCAGCGCTAGCTTCCTTCGTCTTCGGAGCCTTGCCGTTGCATTGACGTCAAATATTCACCCAAGCTGTCGAGGCTTCGGTCCCAGAAACGTCGGTAGCTTTCGAGCCATTCGACGACGCCGCGAAGTGGACCGGCTTCAAGGTGGCACGGGCGCCACTGAGCATCTCGACCACGCGAAATCAGGCCTGCCGTTTCGAGCACCTTGAGATGCTTTGAGATCGCCGCAAGGCTCATGTCATAGGGCTCGGCGAGGTCAGTCACGTTTGCGTCGCCGGTCGCCAAACGGGCAAGGAGTCCTCGGCGCGTTGGATCGGAGAGAGCAAATAACGTCGAGCTAAGCGGGTCTGAGGGCATATATTCAACTCACTAGTTGAAAACCTATTGGTTAAATACAGCGGACTTGTATCCGTTGCAAGCGCAAAATAGGAAAAACTCGCTTGGTCCGACCCTGAAGAGCCGTGCGGCCGATTGAACCCAACGGATCCGCGCGATGCGCGCCCGATGACAGGCTCCGGCGTAAGCCGACAACCCTGCGTCCCTGGCGGCGGATTACGCCGACGCTAATCCACCCTTCCGGCTGCACCCCGTAAGTGAGACCGGCAATTTCGGTGGACTGTCACCGTGATTCCCCGGCAGCCATAAACGGACATCGCCGATCACTCGATCACCTCATCGGCGCGGGCCACGAGCGTCGCTGACAGAGCAAAGCCAAGCGTCTTTGCGGTTTTGAGATTGATCACCAACTGGAATGTTGTCGGAAGCTGGACCGGCAGATCGCCTGGCCTGGCTCCCTTCAAAACTCGATCAACATACGATGCCGCTTGTCTGTATTGATGGCAGATCAACGCCGTACGATATGAGACCACCATTCGTCACGAAAAAGCGATACGGATAAACGGCCGGCAGACGGTGCTGCGCTGCCATGGCAATAACCGAGTTGCGATGCAGTGTGGCTACGGGACCGGGGAGCACAAGGAGCCCGCCATTCGGTTCGCGTGCGAATGAAGTGATACTCGCTTCGATTTCTGCAGCATCGCGCACGCCGACCGGTATCAGCTGCACTTTGAACGAAGGTGCGAGGCGTGCAGGTGGTCAATCGTAAACCTAAGTATCATCGTCTCAAACATTTGTAAGGCACTGATGAACGTCTGTGCAATGGTCCGATCCGTCTCTCTGTGATTGGTTGTAGTTCGACGGCGTTATGCCGTTCGAACCGGGATTGCGGAGGCGAAATGCTGAGCAAAGCATATTTGGACACGGCGCGGACCATACTTCGGGCGGCCCAAACAATGACCGACCAACACGTTGCGGGTCAGCTTAAGGCGCTTGCTGAGGACTATGAGCGGCGAGCTGAGAAAGCCGCACACGCTGATGCGGCTAAGGCATCGGCTCGGTCAGATGCTCGCGAATGTGAAGCACTATCATGAACGTCACCATCCAGAAGCTTAACGGTTTGTGGCACCTCATCGTCGGATCGTGTCAGATCCGGACTCCGTTCTTGGAGGCACAGGACCGCGCGCTGGTCGTTGCGTACGCCCGCGGAGTCTACCCGGGCGCCAAGATCCTCGAACGCGACTGACGGTGAAGAAGGGAATGGGGCAGCACTCGTGCAGGTCAAGCGTGCTGTGCCAGCGCTCGGACCCAAGCGAACCTTGGTGGACCAAGCCGGTTCGCGCTCGACAGCTTCGATGGTCGGCTGAGCGCTGCTGGTGTCCAAGGCTGAACTAAAGAAAGTTTTAATGGGAACGGTGCGGTTGGCCATTATCTAAACATTGTCTGACCGTTGTGCAGATCATGAATGATACACAAGGAGCCGATGACATGAACGATCATGATGAATGGATCAGCTATTCGCACTGGGGCATGTTTTCACTGAAACGAGAATCCTCGCTGCGATCAGGTCCAGGCGCTCAATAATAGCGCAGCGGTCGAATTGATCTAGCCAGACAATTCACGCTTCGACTGCAGTTGCCAGCAAACAAACACGACATGCCGGAGGTCAGGCTTGTGCGCCCCAAGAAGCGGTCTGCATTGATCAAGCCTTCGCTACTCATGGAGGCTACCAGCCACACGGCGATGGGCGTTGCCGTCGGTCTCACCTTCGCGTTTCTCGTCACTCACGTCACCGCGTTGGGCATCGCGACCTTGATCAGTTACAGCCCAGCTCCAGATGCCGTTATGCTAATGTTCGTGGGCACATGCGCGATAACCTTCGGTATCGGAGCGACCCTGACGGGGTTAGCAATCACGTTGACTGAAGATCCTGATACCACGCGGCGCGAATAGCCTTTGCGGTTAGTGTTGCCGGCCTGACCTCCGCACCCGAACCAAGGGCGAGGCTCAAGGGCCGGTTTTGCAGGGTCAGCTCACGCGCTGAATTGCCCGGGTCCCCTAGCCGCCGCCCCACTCGGACGCGCTCCTTCCGTTCCACATCAATCCGCCCGCGGACACGCTGGTTGCACCGTCTGGATTGCCGTAGTTCGGATTCAAAAAACCTGATCTGCCGAGCGGTATACCCCTGTGCAAGTCATAGGTCCTGACGCTCGGCTTATGACGAACCGTTTTTGCAAGCGCGAACGTACCGGAGAGCGCGAACGCAGAGGCTAATGCTATTGTCGTGAGTTTCATGTTTTCTCCGTCGTTGTTTGCAAAACAACAGATGGAGCTTCTGTTTGACCATTCCACTAAATCGCTTACCGAAATCTTGAGGGAAGTAGCGGCATCGGCCCACAGGCACCGGCGGGCCCGCGTCCAAATTGGGTCTCCTTTTGGGGGGTGACGATCAATTCCTCGGCCGCGCGCGTGAAGCTCTCACTCCGAGCCGCGGCTTCGAAGGCTTTCAGCGCGTTCAGCGGTGGCAAGCGGCGCATCAGCTCACTTTCCATAGGAAACCGCATCATAGTCGGAAAACGAAACCCTATCGTTCCAAGTCAAACACGACTTGGATCATGAGATTTATTGATGAATGGCCGAGAAAGGATGCTTTGCGAAGGCGTTGGGGCCTCTACCTTTCCAGCATTCCGTCGGAATACAGCATTCTACGGAACGGAGGCCCATACTTTGACGACATCACAAATTCGTGCGGATAAGGCTTGCCAAAACTGAAAGTTAATTTACTTGAGGCGACCGCATTTGATTGCGATGTTGGATCGTCATCTACCGTCGGGGCCTGCAGACCCCCGGCCTTCTAAGACGGTTCGCCGTCCAAGTTCTGCTCACCGACGAGGTCGTTGGACCTCGGGGGCTGAGCGTTGGGACGGACATATGAGCCGCATTTCTCTGAAATGTTTCGTCAGTTTCCGATGGTGCCGTCGGGACGCGCTCGGCCCGGCGAAACCGGCTGAGGCGTCACGATGAACCTGGTTTCGTTCGCACTGCGACGCCCGATCTCGCTTTTGACGATGGTGATAGCCGTTGCATTGGCGGGTTTTCTGGCGGTCGATCGGATGTCTCGGGACATCTTCCCAGATCTCGGGGTGCCCGTCCTGTATGTGGCCCAGCCGTACGGCGGCATGGACCCCGCGCAGATGGAAGGGTTCATCGTCAACTATTACGAGTACCACTTCCTCTACATCACCGGCATCGAGCATGTCGAAAGCAAATCGATCCAGGGCGTAGGGCTGATCAAGCTCCAATTCCATCCCGGCACCAACATGGCGCAGGCCACGGCGGAGACGGTCGGCTACGTCGATCGTGCCCGCGCCTTCATGCCCACCGGAACCGTGCCGCCTTTCGTGATGCGGTTCGACGGTGGCAGCGTCCCGGTCGGCGATCTCGTCTTCTCCAGCAAGACAAAAACAGTCGCCGAGCTCCAGGACGCGGCGCTCTTCAAGGTGCGCCCATTGTTCGCCACCTTGCCAGGCGTCTCGGCACCGCCGCCCTTCGGCTCCAGCCAGCGCACCATCCTCGTTCGCCTGGATCCCGACAAGCTGCGTTCCTACAACATGTCGCCGGACGAGGTGGTCCAGGCGTTGGGTGCCGGTAATACGGTCAGCCCATCAGGTAATGTCCGCATCGGCGACCTCATGCCAATGGTGCCGATCAACTCCGTTGTCGGGGATTTCAAGGGCCTGAACAACATTCCCATCCGCTCGCACGGAACGCAGACGATCTTCATACGCGACGTCGGATCGGTCGAAGACGGCGCCGACATCCAGACCGGCTACGCGCTGGTAGATGGACATCGCACGGTCTACATCCCCGTAACCAAACGGGCGGACGCCTCGACGCTCGCGGTCGTC
Organism: Bradyrhizobium sp. AZCC 2289; assembly: GCF_036924615.1. Classification (NCBI taxonomy): domain Bacteria; kingdom Pseudomonadati; phylum Pseudomonadota; class Alphaproteobacteria; order Hyphomicrobiales; family Nitrobacteraceae; genus Bradyrhizobium; species Bradyrhizobium sp. AZCC 2289. The sequence continues at coordinate 6,158,862 of NZ_JAZHRY010000001.1, forward strand.
CAAGCCGTCAAAGCCAGCTTGCCACGCTTCCAATCCGTGCTGCCGGACGATGTTGAGGTCAGTTACCAGTTCGACCAGTCCCCCTACGTGACGCGCGCCATCCAGGGCCTGTTCGTCGAAGGCGCTCTCGGCGCCGTGCTCACGGGCCTTATGGTGCTGCTGTTTCTGCGGGATTGGCGCAGTTCGCTCGTCGTGGTCTTGAACATTCCGCTCGCGATCCTCGGGTCGGTGACAGCGCTCTGGGTATCGGGTCAGACCATCAACATCATGACCCTGGGCGGGTTGGCGTTGGCTGTCGGCATCCTGGTCGACGAGGCGACAGTCACCATCGAGAATATCCACACGCGTCTTGCTGATGGCCGCAGCCTTGCCCGTGCCGCGAGCGAGGCCACGGCCGAGACGACGCTGCCCCGGTTCGTGGCCATGCTCTGCATTCTGGCGGTGTTCATTCCCGCCTTCTTCATGACTGGCGCCGCACACAATTTGTTCGTGCCGCTGGCCTTGGCAGTTGGCTTCTCGATGGTGGGATCGTATCTGCTTTCCAGTACCTTTGTGCCGGTGCTGTCCGTCTGGATGCTGCGCAATTCAAGCACGCACCAGCCGCAAGAAACGTTTTTCGATCGACTGCGTGCCAGGTACGATCGGTTCGCGCGCGCCGTCATGAAACGACGGCGCATCGTCGTGCTTTCCTATCTCATCATCAGCGGCGCAATCATTTTCGTGGTCGGCAGTTCGCTCGGCACCGAGATTTTTCCGAGCGTGGATACCGGCCAGCTCCAATTGCATCTCCGGGCTCCCGCCGGGACGCGCATCGAGCGGACCGAGCAGATCGCGCTGAAGACACTCGACGCGATCAAGCGCGAGGTCGGGCCGGATAACGTGGAAATCAGCCTCGGTTTTGTCGGAACGCAGCCGCCCAATTACCCCATCAATACCATTTATCTCTGGAGTTCCGGCTCCGAGGAGGCGGTGCTGCAGGTGCAGCTCAAGCGCGGCGCCGGGATCGGCATCGAGGATTTGAAGGAGCGGCTGCGGCGGAAATTGCCCCAGGAACTGCCGGGTGTGCGCTTCTCATTCGAGCCAAGCGACATCGTCAGCCGAGTGATGAGCTTCGGCGCGCCGACACCGATCGAAGTGGCCGTGAGCGGGCCGAACCTCGCCGATAGCCGCCAATATGCCGATAAGTTGCGAGCGAAATTGGCACAGGTGCCGACGCTGCGCGACCTCGGATTTGAGCAGGAACTCGATTACCCGACCGTGAAGGTCAATGTAGACCGCGAGCGAGCGGGCGTATTGGGGGTGACGGCGGATGACGTGGCGAAATCGGTCGTCGCGGGCACATCATCCAGTCGCTACACCTCGGCGAACTATTGGGCCGATCCCAAGAGCGGCATTGGTTATCAGGTGCAGGTCGAGATCCCCGAGCACCAGATGAATTCCCTGGAGGAGGTGAAGAACCTGCCCATCGCTCGCCGGTCGGGCGGACAGATCGACCTCCGCAATGTTGCCGGCGTTACCGACAGCACAGCGCTCGGCGAATATGACCGCTACAACATGCAGCGCATGCTGACGCTGAGCGCAAACATCTCGGGCGAGGATCTCGGACGCGCGGCAGCCCGCGTGCAGCAGGCTATCAAAGATACGGGAAAGCCGCCCGATCGGGTGAACGTGACCGTGCGCGGGCAAGTCCAGCCGATGGCAGAGATGTTCGGAGGCCTGCGGCTGGGGCTCTTGATGGCGGTGGGTGTCATCCTCCTGCTGCTGACCGCCAATTTCCAATCGTTCCGGCTTTCCCTGGCGGTGGGGTCGACGGTTCCCGCCGTCATCGCCGGGGTCGTGCTTATGCTGTGGCTCACCCGGACCACGCTCAACATTCAATCCTTCATGGGCGCGATCATGGCGATCGGCGTGGCGGTGGCAAACGCCATCCTGCTCGTGACTTTCGCCGAGCGCAGCCGGATCGAGGGCCGCGAGCCATGGGAGGCTGCAATAGAAGGCGCACGAAGCCGTCTGCGTCCGATCCTGATGACAAGTTTTGCGATGCTGGCCGGGATGATGCCAATGGCACTGGGCCTGGGCGAAGGCGGAGAGCAAAGCGCGCCGCTTGGGCGGGCGGTGATCGGCGGTCTTCTCGGCGCGACTTGCGCCACGCTCATCATCCTGCCGGCGATCCTGGCCACGCTGCAGTCGCGGCATGCCCCGATTTCCGCGTCGCTCGATCCTGACGACCCCCATAGCCGATATTTCGAGCCGGAGCCGCGGCCCGCCTCGGTGTCGGATCGTGGCGACAGACCCACCGAATACTATGACCGGGCGGCGGAATAAACGAGCAGCCAAAAACGGAATCTAAAGGCGCAACACCATGAATTTCATGAGTCTAACGGGCATCAAGGTCTTGGCAGGCATCATCGGCGTCGGCGCGGCTGGCATTGTTGCCAATTGGCATTTGGCAGCATCGCCATCGCCATCGCTTGTGAGTCCGTGGAAGCCGGATAACCTGCCGCGGGTCGAAGTTGTTCGTCCGCGCCGCGCCACGGTGGCCCAGCGTCTCCAGACCAACGCCACCCTCGAAGCTTTTGAGGAAACAGATCTCTTCGCCAAGGTCTCCGGATACCTGTCCGATGTTCGCGTCGATATCGGCGATCACGTCAAGGCAGGTCAAGTGCTCGCGGTGATCGATGTTCCCGAAATGAAGCAGGAGCTTGCCGAAGCCAAGGCCCAACTCGAATCCAAGAAAAGTTCGCTGGAGAGCGCGCGCCGCCAACTGGACCACAACAAGGCGGACTTTGCGCTTCAGAACGCCTTGGCGAAGGACCGGGACCAGTTGGGCGAGGGACGGGGCTTCATCAGCGACCGGACGCTCGATCAGGTGCACGCCAATGCGGAGATCGCCAAGGCGGATCTCGGCGTTGCGGAAGCGAACCGCGACCTCGCCGCCAACCAGGTCGACGTCGCCGCCGCGACGGTTGAGAAGATCAAGACGCTGCTCACCTATACGCAGATCGTGGCGCCCTTCGATGGCGTAGTGGCCCGGCGCCAGGTGAACCGGGGTGATCTGGTCCAGGCCGCCACGGCCACGCGAACGACGCCGTCGGCAGGTTCACTTTTCACGGTGCAGCGAATCGACACGATCCGGGTGTTTTGCGACGTTCCGGAGAACGACGTACCCCACCTTCACGTCGGCGATCCGGCCATCGTCAAGCCGTCCGGCTTCGACGGTAAGCCGTTCATCGGCAAGGTAACCCGCTTTTCCCTGCGTCTTGATCCCGAGACCCGCAACATGCGTACCGAGATCGATCTGCCCAACCCCAAGGAACAGCTTTATCCGGGTACGTATGCGGAGGTCTCCCTGGAAATGAACCGGCATCCCGATGCGCTTACTCTGCCTGGCGCTGCTGTAGGTACGGATGGCGACGGCAACTTCGTGTACACAATCGCCGACAATCGGATCACACGCCTCACCGTCAAGACGGGTCTCATCGATAACGGTCGCATCGAGGTGACCGCCGGCCTTTCGGAGGAGACACCGGTGGTGGCAAGCACCAAGGGCGTCCCACCACTGACAACGGCGGTCCAGCCCCAGATGGTCCGAGAGAACTCCTAGAATCACGGCATGGAGACTGAAGGCGAAATCGCTGTCGTTCAATTTCAGCAGATGTTGGCTACGAGATTCCAAATCAAGCTACATCTGCAACAGTGCGGGCGCGCTTCCGCCGCGCCGCGCGCGCGCCCCGCGAACAACTCGTTCAATGAATTTAAATTTAATCAGGCGTGGCTCGCGGAGAGTTGAGTAACGGAGTCGTCGAAGCTGGTAGCGATTTTCCAAAACGATTCCTACCTGCAAAGCCCGGTCCTGGTTGGGAACGATAAATCTGTGACGGAGAATGGTTATGTTGCGTAAGACAATGATCGCGTTATTGGCAGTTGCGTCCGTTGGCCTGGTGTCGCCAACGATGGCGTTGGCTCGTGGTGGTGGCGGTGGCGGTGGCGGCGGTGGAGGCGGCCACGGGGGCGGCATGGGCGGCGGTGGCTTTGGCGGCGGCGGTGGCGGTTTTCACGGCGGCGGCATGGGCGGTGGCGGTTTCCATGGTGGCGGCTTTGGTGGTGGCGGCTTCGGAGGAGGCGGTTTCCATGGCGGCGGCATAGCTGGCGGCTTCCATGGTGGCGGCATGGCCGGCGGATTCCATGATGGCGGCGGTTTCCACGGAGGTGGATTTCGTGGCGGTGAATTCCGCGGCCGTGGATTTCATGATCGCGACTTCGGGCGACGACGTTTCGGCTTCGGCTTCTACCCGTACGGCTACTATGACGACTACGCTTACGACTATCCGTATGGCTATTATCCGTATGCCTCCAGCGATTCATACGCCGACGACGGCAGTTGCTACGTGGTCCGGCGACGCGTGCACACCAAGCATGGCTGGCACCTCCAACCCCATCAGGTGTGCGGTTGATGGACGGTCGTAGATCGATGTTGATCGCGATCTGGAACGGTCAGCTGACAGATTGAGTATCTGGCCGCGAGATGGCCTTGGCGCGAGAGGGCGCTGAGGTCATCTCTCGTGAATGCAGGTCTTGCCCCGAAGCGATCTGGATCTGGCTTAAATGGAAATTCGCGATCGACCGCTTTTGCCACTTTTCACTACCGCTGTGCGTTTTTCCGCCAGCATCCGGTTCTCCGCGCCTGCGGAGAGCCGAGCCGTCGTGCCATGAACTGCGCGGGCGGCTTCTACCATGCGGGGGCAATCAACACGTGGAGAGTCCGATGACCATGACCACCGAACGCCGAAACTTTCTCAAGGCCGTAAGTGCTGCCGCAGCATCGACGGCTGTGCTTGCCGGAACACGGGCGCTTGCTCAGGGCAACCCGCAGGCCGCAGCTAAAGCGATGCCTTATCAAGCCAAACCGATGCCCTTCGATCCGAAAGCCATCACGGGCATCTCGGAAAAGGTGCTCGTTAGCCACTATGAGAACAACTATGTCGGCGCGGTGAAGCGCCTTAATGCGATTGGCACCCAACTGGCAGAGCTTGATTTCGCCAAGGCTCCGAATTTCGTCATCAACGGATTGAAGCGTGAGGAACTAGTCGCCTCAAATTCGATGATCCTCCACGAAATCTATTTTGATGGGCTTGGTGGTGGCGCAAGAGCCAGTGGACCCCTTGCTGACGCCATCGCGCGTGATTTCGGCAGTATGGAGCGCTGGCGATCCGAGTTCGCAGCGATGGGCAAGGCCGAAGGCGGTGGTTCGGGTTGGGTGATCCTCGCGTACTCACCTCGCGACAAGCGGCTTGTCAACCAATGGGCTGCCGATCACACCACGACGCTTGCAGGCGGTCGTCCGGTCCTGGTGCTCGATATGTACGAGCACGCCTATCACATGGACTACGGTGCGGCGGCCGCGCGCTACGTCGACGTCTACATGGAAGCTATTCGCTGGGACAACGCCGCCAAACTGTACGAGCAATATAGCCGGGAAACTTAGAGCGCAGGCGGTAGCTCTGCCAGATCATGCGTGCCGCCAAGAATAGGCATGGCCGCTTCCGTGACTGCGATCTGTTGTGAAAGCTGTTCGAGACCGTGGTCCGGCGGCGCGAACCGTCATTGCCGCATATGACGCGCTTATGAATGGCAACGGCAATCAGTCTCGACTTCATATAGCCCCCGGCGCATCTTCTGCGTGTCGGCCGGCTCTTCAGCCCTATGAGCCGCAAGAATGGAAACTTAAGATACCTCGTGTCTGGCAGGCCTCACATGTTTGACCACGATTCAATCCCTACGCGGAAATGGGCGTCAAATTTGCCCGTCTCACATCCAGTTGGGCATTCTGTCCTGGCAGTTGATAATGAGGCAGTGAATGATGTTGCGGAAATCTACAACCAAGCTGGTGACGATTATGTCTCCTATGCCGATGGCGACCCTTCGCAGCCATTTGCCTTTGACGGAATGCACGCTTACGCGGATCGCTGCGTCTGGGCCGTATTGGAGAAGAAACTAACCGACCTGCGGGCTTCCGGTGCAAGCTCGGTCAGGCTCCTCGATGCGGGTTGCGGACCCGGTACATGGCTGCGCCGACTGGTCATACGCGCACATGCGCTCGGATTCAGCGGCATTACCGCGCGTGGATTCGACATCGCACAAACGCAAATACAACAGGCGCGGTTGGCGGCCCGAAATCCTTCCAGCCTTCCCGGAGTGAATCTCACATTCGACGTCGCAGACCTTGCGGACCGGTTTCCGGAACCCGATGCCTCCGTCGATCTGACTCTTTGCCTGTACAGCGCGCTCAGCCATCTGCCTGTTACGCGCTTGCCGGAAATCTCAAAAGAGATGGCACGCGTCACGTCGGGATATTGCATAACGACGGTCCGTCCGATTGGCAGCACTCCAACGGCCTTTGTAGACTCGATCGAGAAAGTCCGCCGATTGAAACAAGATCACGTCAGGGATCGGTGTGAAATCGACCTCAGCGATGGCCGACATATGGCATTCGGCTTTCACCTGTTTACTGCGGCCGAATTGCAAGACCATTTTGCCGGCTGTTTCGACATCGAAGATTTGCGCGGCCTCGACCTCTTTCACAGTCGTTTCATGCCGGATTCCCGGTGGAATCCCGTCTCGCCGCCAGACGATGGTCAGCTTGCCGATGAACTAGAGCGGCTTGAGGAGGCGCATGCCTCACGCCAGGAGTTCATGGATCGCGCCACCCATCTCCTGCTCGTGGCGCGCAGCCGGCGAGCCGCTGCGCCTGCCGCCCGTGTCGTTGTGTCGACTTAGCACCGGCGACTTTTGTCCAAAACCCGTATTTGTAGCCAACCGATCGGCCTCGAACTCACGACGCGGCGAGGGTTCTTTGCAGGCGGGCGATCGCGCCGGGCAAACCGCGCACCTTCATGATCCGGCCCGTGATGTCGTACTCCTCGGAGAGCACGCGCATGTTCTCATACACATCGCTGAGCAACCCTTGTTTCGCGTACGGCAACACTAATTGGTCCTCCACCATCGCAGCTTCAAAAAACGCGACAATCGTCTCGCGAAGCACGGCCACGTCCTCGGATGACTTCGCGGAGAGGAGGATTGCGTCGGGGTGCTTTGCGCGGAGGGCGGCACGATCCGCCTGGCTCACGTGATCGATCTTGTTGAGGAGCAGGCGCGACGGGACGACGTCCGCGCCGATCTCGCGCAGCACGTTCCGGCTCACCTCTAGCTGCGATTCGTGCGTGGGATCGGACGCGTCGACGACGAACAGCAGCAGCGATGCTTCCAGCGCTTCGGCGAGCGTGGATCGAAATGACGCAACGAGATCGTGCGGCAGTTTCTTGATGAACCCGACCGTGTCGGAAATGAGAACGCGCGGCTTTGCCGCGGGCTGCAGAGCGCGCACTGTCGTGTCAAGCGTCGCGAAGAGCTTGTCCGCGACCAGTACCTCGCTACCCGTCAGCGCTCGCATGAGCGATGACTTGCCTGCGTTCGTGTACCCGACCAGTGCGACCCGGAGCTGATCGCGACGAGCCGAACGGCGCTCGTCATTGTCTCGCTGGATATCCCCCAACTGCTCCTTCAGCTCCGCGAGGCGATCGCGGATCTTGCGTCGATCCAGTTCGAGATCGGACTCGCCCGCGCCGTAGCCCTGCTGCCGCTCGCCGCCCGCCGACGATTCCCGCAGGCGTGGCGCGATGTACTTCAACCGCGCCATCTCAACCTGCAACTTCGCCTCGCGGCTATGCGCATGACGATGGAAAATCTCCACGATCACTCCGGTTCGATCAAGTACTTGCGCGCCGGTCGCACGCTCGAGGTTGCGTGCTTGGCTCGGCGAGATGTCATGATCGACGATCACGAACTCCGGATTCGGCGGCGCCTTCAGATCAGGCTCGATCTGCGCGGCGTTCGACTTCTTCCCGTCGGCGACTTCGAAGCGCTCGCGCGCCTTTGACTTCCGGGGTAATGCCATCGAGCCGACGACGCCCGTCCCGCCGGTAATCGCCGCGAGTTCCTCAAGCCGCCCCTTGCCGAGCACCGTCCCGCCGTCGATCGCGTCTCGCTTCTGCGATAATGTTCCGGCGACCTCGTAGCCGAGCGTCATCACCAGGCGGCCCAACTCTTCGATGCTCGCGGCATGCGCGACGTCATCGACACCCGGGATCTGGACGCCGACGAGAATCGCACGCGGAATGGGCGGTTTAGTTTCCATGATCGCCATTTGGCATTCTCCTGTGCATGACAGCCGCCGCGACAGCAGCCTCATGGAACCCACGATTTCGAGTACGACGGGGCCGCCTCTTCTTACGGCCGGCCCATGCCTAACACGTTTTCGCGATGGCACAGGCGGCCGGGCCGCCCGTCTAGCCACAGGAGGATAACGGCAGGTTATGCGGCTTTGCGGATCGGGTTCATTTCGCGTCGGCGCGCCAAAACGGCGCAGCCGCATTCATGGACCGTACCGTCCTCAACGACAAATCCGCGCCCTTCCAGCGAAAGGCGAAGGGTTTCGTTAGCCGAGGCCTTTTGAGGATCAACCCAGACCACCAGCACACCGGTGGGGCTCAAGAACTCCACCAGCCAATCAAGCGCGACCTCCAGGGTTTTGAACGTGCGCCGCCGCCAGTCAACCAACGCTACGCCGTATTGGCCGGCCGGATGGCCGCAGTTTGCCGTGGCGGCCGCGCGAGCATAGCCGCGGCGATGCAGCTCCAACATCAGCTCGACGGCCCTGGACCCGGCTACGAGGATTCGATGCTGCTTGGAGCAGCCTGCAAACGCAATCATCGGTTCAACGATGCGGTCGCCTACGGGAGTGGCACGAGAGGGAGCCATGACGTCACCATATTGATCTAGTTACTGGAGCTGCGTGGGATTAGGCGGCTGGCGTCGGCCAGGAGTCGCGCGAGCCGAGCCTGTTTGTCGGACGTTGAGTAATCGCTGTCGCAAGGCCTGCTCACTTTTGAGAAGCAGACATGGATGATAGTGTTTGCAACATACGAAAATCGCCATAAAGAATCGAGATGGACGAAAAGGCCGCGATATAGTGATCGCATGACCGGCCGCTAAGATGCATTACCGGTTGGAGGGGCGCACGTTTGCGGGTTCTGCGGCCTGGCCGAGCAGCCGAAACCGCGATGGCTTCATGGACAGGCAATACCGGCGCCTGTTAGATTTCATAGAAATAGGTCCCGGCGGCAACCGTGAGCGATTTCTTGTTGTCTTCTGGGGCTTTTACATCTTGGTCCGCTGTGTTCAGTCCCGGGACGGCAAGTTGGTACGCGTAGGCAGCCGCGCCCTGGATTCCTGATCGCGCGTGGAAAAATGGAAACGAGCAGATCAGGATGGAAGATTTGCTTAAGCGCGTTTGGCATGGGGATAATCGGAAACAATGAAGCCGTCACTCTTCCTCTACGTCTCACTTGCTGTTTGCGGCTGTCCTACGTTCGCCCAAGCAGAATCCCCCGCGGACATGATCTCGAGCTATCGCGTTCAGCATGGGGAGGGGCGGGTCGTCATGGATTCGACGCTCACGCGTATTGCGCACCAGCAAGCCGAGGCGATGGCGGCAAAGGACAAGCTCGACCACGATGTGCTCGGCGGCTTCACCTCGCGGGTCCATTCGGCCGGCGCGGGCCGAGCCGCAGAGAACATCGCCTATGGCTACGACAGCTTCCCAAAGACGCTTAGCCAGTGGATTGATTCAGCGGGGCACCGAAGAAACCTTCTCTTGCACGGCGCCTCGCGAGTGGGTGTAGCCAGCGTGAAAAGCGCGACAACAGGGCGTACGTATTGGGCGATGGAGATTGCAGGGGACTATGAACGTCCCAAGTTGACGACCGGTACGAAGCAAGCAGCTGTTGCAAAGCCCAAAGCTCGCACAAAGGAAACCTGCCGCTTGAAGATTCTGAGTATCTGCCTGTGATGCGGAGCCTTTCGAGTCCACCTTCCGGCTTGGCTCATTCGCGAAAGGGTCGTGTTGTCCGCGTTCTCAATCGGTGGCTCGCCGTTTTTCAGGCCATCACCTCTACCAGCCTTCGCTCTGTTCGTCGAAGCGCTGCACTGCACTACAGCGGTTCAAATCAGTAACGACCGCTCTTGGCGCGAAGCGGCCGTTCGGGGAGCGATCCTTGGATCCGCTGCTGAGGGCAAAACGATCGCTGCCAAACGCGGGTCACGAGGCGCCCTTGAGCTCTGGCCCATGATTGAGCAGGGTACAAACTGGCCTCCCAACTTTGTCCCCGTTTACAATTTTCTAAGTGGACAAATCCAAGCTTCGCTCGGGGAGAGGGTTCTACCTTTTCACGTCAACGCTGCGCGGACTCCTAGCGGATCGCAATCTCGCGCTTGCTCGTGCTATGTTTCCATTGCAGCAATCGAGAGTAGGAGATCATGATGTTTATCGCAATGAACCGTTTCCGCGTTGCCAAAGGGTCTGAAGCAGCCTTCGAGCAGGTCTGGATGTCGCGCGACAGTCATCTCGAAAAAGTCCCGGGCTTCGTAGAGTTTCACCTTCTCAAAGGTCCCGAGGCTGAGGATCACACGCTTTATGCTTCTCACACCGTCTGGGAAAACCGTGCCGTGTTTGAAGCGTGGACCAAATCAGAGGCGTTCCGTGCTGCGCATAGTCGGGCAGGGGATAACAAGCCGCTGTATCTGGATCACCCCCAATTCGAGGGTTTTGAGGTTCGCCAGACAGTAGGACGCGGCAAGGTCGCGTAATACGCACGGACATTTTGCTATCCATCGCAAGCGCGCGAGAACCCGTCAATGTCCGTTCTCAGTTGAACAGCGGAAAACATATGCTCGTATTGAGCTTTTCCGGGTTTGACCCAACCCGGACATTAGTTGGGCGCCCGTAGCTGTCATTGCCTCCGGCTCGACGAACGGCGCGTACTCGGACCGTGGCTCTCAAGGAGTTTTTGCGATAGCATTTCCTGAGGCAATTTATCCAGAGCGAAAGAGTTAGCCATTGAGGCCGCTATGACGCTTGTTCGATGCACAAAACCTGCGGGCTGAAGATGACGGCCGACAACGATGAAAGCAAGAAGAACGGAGAACAGTCCGGATTCGCGGCGCTCAAGTGCGCTGAGCGAGCGCTGCGGGAAAGCGAATATAAGCTCCGCCAAATTGTCGAAACAGTACCGGGCCTCGTCTGGTCGAACGGGCCCGATGGCGAGCCGACCCATATCAATCAGCGCATGTTGGACTACAGCGGCATGCCGTTTGAGGAATTCCGGCATCGCGGTTGGGAGGCGTTCGTGCACCCGGCCGACTATCCAGAGACTGCGGAGGCTTTCTGGCACGCAATCCAGACCGAAACTTCGTACCAGGGTGTCATGCGTTTACGCCGGGCGGACGGCGAGTTTCGTTGGCACGATGCTCGGTGTGAGCCTTTGCGCGATCGGGAAGGACGCATAATTCAGTGGTATGGCCTGTGTGTTGACATCGATGAAAGGAAGAAAGTCGAAGATCAGCTACGTCGCAGCGAAGCCTATCTTGCGGAAGCTGAGAGGCTGAGCCACACCGGCGGCTGGGCGGTGAACCGGAAGGGTGAAAGGACGATCGTCTATTGGTCTGAGGAAAGTTACCGCATTTTTGGGCGTGATCCGCTGCAAGGTATGCCGACCCGCGATTGGGTTTGGCAACAGATCCATCCGGACGATCGGAGCCGGCTGCGCGAAGAAGCCGACGCGGCACTGCGTGAGAAGAGAGACTACGTGGCCGCGTTCAGAATTTTGTTGCCCGATGGAACAATCAAGTGCCTGGAATCAAATGCTCGTCACCTGTTCTCCGCGGGCGGCGAGCTTCTCGAGGTTGTGGGGACGTTCGTCGACGTGACGGAGCGCCGGCGCGCCGAGGATGCGCTGCGGGAGAGCGAGGCGAAGTTCCGCGACTACGCGGAGACGGGCTCCGACTGGTTCTGCGAAATGGGTCCGGATTACACATTCACGATGCTGAGCGAGAATGCCTTTGGTTTCAGCGCGGCCGACCGAATCGGCACGGCGTACTGGGATCACGCTCTGGACCTTGAAACGGAACCCGAGAAGTGGCGGCTTCTCCAGGAAACTGTTTTTTCATTTAAACCGTTCCGGGACTTTGTATATCGCGGGATGAGCAACGACGGCTCTCCGATGTACGTGAGGGCGAGCGGCAAGCCCTTGTTTGACCCCAATGGAGAATTTCACGGCTATCGCGGCACCTGTACAGATGTGACAGAGATCATGCACGCGCAGGAGGCATTGCGTGAAAGCGAACGAAGTTTACGTTTAGCAATTGACGGGATACCCGGTCTCGTTGGGGTCTTGGCCCCGAACGGTGAAGTCGAAACCGTCAATCGCCAGCTCTTGGAGTATTTTGGCCAACCGCCGGAATGGATAAAGAACTGGGGAACAAACGATATGGTGCATCCTGAAGATCTTCGTCGTGTTGTTGAAGTTTTTAAGAGAGCGATAGCCTCCGGGATTCCCTTTAACATCGAACAACGCCTGCGCCGCTTCGACGGTGAATATCGATGGTTTGAAACCCGCGGCGTCCCGTTTCGCGATGACACCGGGCGCATTGTGCGGTGGTACGATCTACTGACGGATATTGAGGATCGCACACGAGCGCTGGCGCAACTGGAGCAGATGCAATCGGATTTCGCGCACATGAACCGCGTGAGCATGATGGGGGAATTGGCCGCCTCGCTGTCTCACGAAATCACACAACCGATCGCCAGCGCCCGCAACAACGCCCGCGCGGCACAGAATTTTCTGGACATGCAGCCACCGGAGTTGAGCGAGGTCAGGGAGGCACTCAGCTGCGTTGTGGGCGATACCGATCGCGCCGGAGACATCGTCGACCGCATCCGTGATCACATCAACAAGACGCCTCCGCGAAAGGAGCACTTCGATCTTAATGATGCGATCAACGAGGTAATCGTGTTGGGGCGAAGCACAATCAGCAAAAACGCCGTCTCGGTCCAGACCCGGCTTTCTGAAGGGTTACTTCCGGTTCACTGCGATCGCGTTCAGTTGCAGCAGGTGGTGCTGAACCTGATCCTGAACGCGGCTGAAGCCATGGGCTCGGTTGAGGCAGAGCCACGCGAGCTATTGATCAGCACGGCGCAACACCACGCGGGCGTTCTCGTGGCAGTGCGCGATTCCGGGCCTGGTATAGATCCGGCACATCTGGAACGCGCTTTTGAGGCGTTTTACACCACGAAGGCCCACGGTGTGGGGATGGGGCTATCGATTTGCCGGTCTATCATCGACGCCCATGGGGGCCGGTTATGGGCAGAGGCGAATGAGCCCCGCGGCGCCATATTTCAGTTCACCTTGCCCGCCGTGCAGGTGGGACCTTGAGTTTTCTTCAGGCGTTCATTCACCGAATGTGAGAGCTGCGTGAAGGCATCGCTTCAGCTGCTGTTCGTTGACAGGCTTGCGAAGGTAGCAAACGACTCCATCGGTGAAGGCGCGGTTTCGGTCAACATCATTGGGATAGGCAGTCACGAGGATTGTCGGAATCGTCCGCCCTGCATTGCTAAGATGCCGGCAGAGTTCCAGTCCGGTCATCGCCGGCATATTGACGTCGGCGATCAGGCAGGCCGTTTCGGCGAGATGGGGGGATGCGAGGAAATCGGCTGCCGATGCGAACGCCTCAACTCGATAGCCCAGCGACCTCATGAACCTTCTCATTGACTCACGAAAGAACTGATCGTCTTCAACGACCGAGACCAATGACCGTTTTGGCATACGGCCTCCCGCAGTTCGTTCGAAGACGTCATACAAGCGTTCCCGACGGCGCGGTCGCATGCTGAGCCTAGACGTGAATCTTGCGCCAAAGCACGCCACCGGGCAATCGCGACCACAGTAAACCTTGGCTTATGCGGCCCCGCGGGTCCCGTTCAGAATCGGCCTGTTCAGGTTCTCGGTTTGGGACTAAGGTCGTATTTGCTTGGCTAGTCTTGCGAATGAAGACTGGGGCTCGATTTTGCAGTCATCTAACGCTGAGCGGCAGCTATGCCCGACGACACGGCCACCATCCTCGTCATCGACGACGACGTCGAGCTTCGTCACTCGATCGGGCGCCTGTTGCGTTCCGTGGGCTTGAACAGCAAACTTTTTGCGTCCGTTTCCGACTTTCTCAAATCCGAACCGACGGATGGACCCAACTGCCTGGTACTGGACGTGAGGTTGCCGGGGCAAAGCGGCCTTGAATTCCAGCGTGAGCTCGCAGCGGCAGGCCGAGAGTTCCCCATCATCTTTATCACCGGGCACGGCGATATTCCGATGTCGGTGCAAGCCATGAAAGGCGGCGCGATCGAGTTCCTCACCAAGCCTGTACGCGATCAGGAATTTCTCGACGCCATTCAGTTGGGCCTGATGCGTGATCGCATCCGTCGAGAGAATGAAAGCGCGCGGGCCGATCTCAGAAAGCGTTTCGCGACCTTAAGTCCCAGGGAGCGAGAAATCATGATTCACGTCGCGCAGGGGCGCCTTAGCAAGCAAATTGCCGGCGATATCGGTATCGCTCAGGCTACAGTGAAGGTCCACCGCAGCAGGGCGATGCAGAAAATGAATGCTCGTTCGCTTCCCGAGTTTGGTCAGATGGCGGCCAAGCTCAACCTGATGCCTGAGAAGCCGCAACGCTCGAGTCCCCAAACCTTGGCTTAGGACAAGAAGCTAAAGAACTACGACCGAACTACCTGCGAGCAATTTATTGCGGCACGCGACACCGCCAGAATGGGCGTTGGGCGGCGAAACGCGGAGGCGAAGTCGGTCGCACTCCGTCTGACGCGGGAGCCCATGGTGTCAGCCTGACGGAGCGGAACATGAGTTTCGACAGCGATCATGAGGCAGCAAAGGCGTCACCAGTCACGGTGTCATCCATTCTGCAGTCGGAAATTAAACGCCGCTCGGACCCTAACCGCTCCAGGCTGGGAGTATTGGCGAACGGGCAGAAGCTGAGGTTCGGCCGTTTCGAGCTTTCGATTGGCGAGAGGATGCTCCTGCGCGACGGTCGGGCGCTTTCCCTCGGGGATCGGGCGTTTGATATTTTGACCTATCTTGCCAACCGCCCAGGTGAGGTCATCGCAAAGCAGGAGCTGATGGATCACGTCTGGTCGGACGTAACCGTTGGGGAAGGGAACCTCCGGGTCCATGTGGCCGCAATCCGCAAGGCGCTTGGTGACGGCCAATTTGGCAATCGATACATCGCGAACATCAAGGGACGGGGCTATTCGTTCGTCGGCACCGTCGCCCGACTTGAAGATGGCGAGGGCGGCGGGAGCAATAGTCCCAATTTCGGAGGAAAGCTCGCTGCGCAACCTGTCATGCTGGTTAGTAACGAGGCGGCGGTGTTCGAGGTTCGCAACTGGATTCGACAGGGACGGTTCGTCACGCTGCTGGGTCCAGGGGGCATCGACAAGACGACGGTCGACGTGGCTGCCGCGCAGGACGCGGATGTGAGACTGATTGCAGCCTTGGTTCAAGCTCTGAAGGCCCGGTGTTGACCCCTCGGACACTATCCCCGTGGACTCGACGTCTCCCGACACTACTTGCCCGTGCCAACGAATTGATTGGATGAAATAAAGGGCATTTCCGTTTTTTGGCACGAAACGGACCTAGCGGGTCTTCCGACGATGTCCCTTGACTGGTATAAACCGGAAGTTGGACTTCGGGGTCGTCAGGGCAGCTTTTGACCCTAACTGGACATTAGACGAGCCGCAATGCTTCCTCAAAGTGAGGACCGCACGGTCGGGACCGTGCGATTCTGTATGACAATCGTGCTAAGCGTCCTGCAATACATTGTGGGGGTTGAAACACGATGTCGCTTTCTCTTACGGTGCGCCAAGTTCTTTTCCTTGCCGAGGATGTCTCCGCGGTAGTTCGCATCGCGTTATCAAAATTAATCAAGATGGCCGGCGCTGCGCTCGACCAAGACTAGGCCATCGACGCGATCGTTGCTTGAGGGACGCTATCATCTATGGACGCCGTATCCTTTGGGCCATTCCGACTGTATTCAGCGCAACGTCTTCTCAAAAAAGGGGACGACCCCGTCAAGCTGGGCGCCAGGGCTTTCGATATTCTATTGGCGTTGGTCGAACGCGCCGGAGAAGTGGTCGCTCACAAGGATCTCATTGCCAAGGTTTGGCCGAACGTCACTGTGGAAGAAATCAGTCTCCGCGTGCACATTGCTTTCCTGCGCAAGGCGCTCGACGGAGGACAATCCGGCGAGCATTACATTACCAACGTGACTGGCCGCGGTTATTGTTTTAGCGCCCCTGTTTCGTACGAACGCTCCACGCCGGATGTCAAATCATCGCTCGACACACCGATCTATTGTCTTCCACAACGTTTGACACACATGCGAGGGCGCGACGATACCGTCCGGGTCATCAGTGAAAAGCTCGTGACCGAGCGTTTCGTCACCATCGTTGGGCACGGCGGCATGGGCAAGACAACCGTCGCGCTGTCCGTTGCACATGCGCTGTTGACCGAATTTAGCGGTGCTGTGTGTTTTGTGGACCTTGGGACGATCAGTGATCCGCGCCTGCTTGCGGGCACCGTGGCGTCAGCGTTTGGCCTTCCCGTACAATCGGAAGATCCCATCCCTGCTCTCGTTGCTCATATGAGGGGAAAGCGGACCCTTCTTCTACTCGATAGTTCCGAACATCTCATCACCGAGGTCGCCGCAATGGCGCAGAGGCTTTTTGAGGGGACTCCTGGCCTGCACATTTTGGCAACGAGCCGTGAAACGCTGCGCGCCCATGGGGAACACGTTTATCGACTGTCGCCGCTCGATAGCCCGCCGGATCGGCAAGACATTACGGCAGACGAAGCGCTCGCGTTTCCGGCCGTGCAAGTATTCCTTGAACGCGTAGCGGCCAGCGGAATGCCGATACAGTTGACCGACGAAGATGCTCCGATTGTCGGAAGCATTTGCCGTAAACTCGGTGGCGTGGCGCTGGCCATCGAGCTCACGGCCGGTCGGGTTGAAGCATATGGCATACGGCGCACTGCGGAGCTGCTCGACAGCCAATTTTCTCTGCTTTGGCCAGGACGCCGGACTGCGCCGCCCAGACAACAGACCCTGAACGCAACGCTGAATTGGAGCTATAATCTGCTTTCCGATCTCGAGCGCCTGGTGCTGCGACGATTGTCCGTATTCGTCGGCGGCTTCGCCCTCGACGTCGCACAGAACGTTGTTGGAACAGCCGACATCGAAGAGGCCAACATTCATAACGCGATCACGGAATTGATCGCAAAATCGCTTGCCTCGACAGATATGTCCGGACCGGTCCCGCGCTATCGACTGCTTGATACCACACGTACCTATGCCTCCGCAAAACTGAGGGATACTGGCGAAAGCGAGCTGTTGAGGCGGCGACATGCCCTTTGCTATCGCGACATTCTCGAGAACGCGGCGGATCGGGAGACGGTCTATCAAGACCAAGCCGGCACAGCCGCCCCAGACGTCGACAACGTCCGGGCCGCACTGAATTGGGCGTTCGGCCCAGGCGGCGATCCGTCGATCGGCGTCGACCTGGCGGCCTATTCGGCATCTCTATGGTATGGCAAAGCGCTTTTGACCGAGTATCGCCATTGGGCAAATCTCGCCGCGGCCGCGGCGGATACGGGCACTCCTTCAACGCAAAAACAACTGTCCATACAGATGGCGCTCGCAAGTACCGTGCTATTTACGCACGGTGCATCGGATCAGGTCAAAGTGTTCGGGGCCAAGGCCCTGGAGCTGGCTATCAGCCTCAACGATGTAAAGGGGGAAGTATACGCATATTTGGTCCTTTGGGGACAAGCGGTGCGGACGCCTTACTATCGAGAGGCATTCGACCTTGCAGAAAGGTGTACCGACACGGCCAAGAATATTGCCGATCCTGGACTGAGGTCGATGGCGGAGTGGATGCTCGGCACAACCGAGCATCGCCTGGGACGTCATAGGGAGGCCCGCCCGCATCTTCAACGTTCACTCTATACCGATACCGAAACATCCCGGTACGCGCAGCTCAGGCAAGTCGGCTATGACCGCCGTACCGACACCCTTGCTACGCTTTCCAATCTGCTTTGGCTTCAGGGACTGCCTAGGCAGGCAGAGAAAATGGGTGCGCGTGCGATGGAGACCGCAACGACACTGGGTTTCCCGGTTCCCATCAGCGTGGCGAAGGCGTGGACCAGCCTTAACAGATATCTATCGGGAATCGATATCGATGCAATCGAAAATGACGCACTTGAACTTACGGAGCATGGGAGATCCCATTCTGCCGGCGGCTATCAAGGGATTGGTCTTTGCATATTGGGGTTATGCCAGGCCCAACGGGGGCAATATGACGACGCGCCGATGCTCGTCAGCGAAGGTCTCAAACTGCTTGCGGGCGGCCAGTATGGAATCTTCCATCCGGTGTTCCGTACCGAACTCATCCTGGCCGCAATCGATGCGGACCGATACGACGACGCTTTAACCTGGATGGCGAAGATCGATGCGGAAGACCAGGGCCCCGAGCATTGGTGGACTCCTGAAATCCTTCGCGCGAGGGGTGCACTTGCGCTGGGTGTGGATAAAGATGTTGCTAAAGCAGAAAGCCTATTTCTGCAATCGATGGCCCTCGCGCAGAAGCAGGGAGCTCTTGCCTGGGAGCTCAGGACAACGCTGGCTTTGAGTGAACTTTGGGCAAGCCGAGGTCGGAGGAAAGAGGCGCTGACTCTGCTGCCCGGCATTTGCGGCCAGTTCACTGAAGGGATCGAAACGGCAAATTTGTCGAAAGCTCAGCGTCTCCTGGGCGATCTAAGATCGTCTGCTTAGTCCGCTAATGGCACTTTTCGGACATGGCCGCGATGGCGGACGATGTCCGCTGTCGGGGATACAGCGGAAGTCGTCGCTCGACTCTGACCTTGCCCCTCGGGCTTAATCCAGTTTGAAGTTCGCTCTGGCCCAAGACGAGGACCAGAGCATGAAGCGCAATCGATTTACAGAAGAACAGATCATCGGGATTTTGAAGGAGCACGAGGCCGGGGTCCCGGTCGCCGATCTCTGCCGCAAGCATGGCGTCAGCGACGCCAGCATCTACAAATGGAAGGCCAAATTCGGAGGGATGGACGTCTCTGAGGCCAAGCGGCTGCGGTCGCTGGAGGACGAGAACGCGAAGCTGAAGCGGCTTCTGGCTGACGCCATGCTGGATAATGTGGCGCTGAAGGATCTCTTGGGAAAGAAATGGTGACGCCCGCGGGGAAGCGGAAAGCTGTCGCTCATCTGGTGGAAGCCCACGGGATGAGCGAACGGCGGGCGTGTAAAGCCATCGGCTGCTGCCGCATGACCATGAGATATCAGACGACCCGGGCGGATGATGCCGGCATTCGTCAGCGCATGAAGGCGATCGCCCAGGAACGCCGCCGTTTCGGCTACCGACGCCTGCATATTCTGCTCAAGCGGGAGGGCTACGTGATCAACCACAAGAGGCTGTTCCGGCTCTATCGGGAGGAGAAGCTGGCGGTGCGCCGCCGTGGCGGCCGCAAGCGGGCCATCGGAACCAGGGCGCCGATGCTGGTTCCGATGGCGCCCAACGAACGCTGGTCGCTCGACTTCGTGTCGGATCAACTCACCGACTGCCGCCGCTTCCGCATCCTGACCATCGTTGATGACTGCACCCGAGAAAGCCTGGCGCTGGTGGCCGACACCTCGCTCTCCGGGGTCCGCGTGGCGCGGGAACTGGATCAGCTGATGATCGAGCGCGGCAAGCCGAAGATGATCGTCAGCGACAATGGCAGCGAGCTTACCAGTAACGCCGTCCTCACATGGGCGGACCAAGCCCGCGTCGAATGGCATTACATCGCGCCGGGCAAACCCATGCAGAACGCCTTCATCGAGAGCTTTAACGGCCGGCTACGGGATGAATTGTTAAACGAAACGCTGTTCTCTTCGCTGGCGCAGGCTCGCGTTGCCCTTGGATGCTGGCGCGCCGACTACAACGGCTCACGCCCCCATTCTCAGCTCGGATGGAAGACACCTTCCGAGTACGCCTTCACCTGCAATCCGCGCCGGGATCTGGCGCTGCGCTATGCCGATGGCTCCGCGCCAGCTCCCGTCGCTACCACCGTCCAACCGGGCAACCCAAACGCCACGAGCGAACTCGGGATTGGATAAAACTTGGGGGCAAGGTCAACTCGTTTCCATCATCGAGGGGTGGCTCGCTTCCTTGGTCGCAAGTCCGAAAATATTTCGAACGTAGATGATGATTGTCAATGAAGGACCGCTCATGGCGCAGAGCGGCCGTTGGCGACTGTCGCCAATTCGCAGAATGGGTGGTTACTCGCCTCTGATCTCGCTAGGTGACTTGTTCGTCCAGCGGCGAAATGCGCGGCGGAAATTTGCGGCATCGCTGAATCCGAGCGCCAGCGCGATATCCTCGTTCGCCAGCCTTGTTGTGCGCAGGTATTTCAGCGCGATTTGCATTCGCAGTTCATCCAGCAAGCCGCGGAAGGAAATCCCTTGTTCCCGTAGCTGACGTCGCAACGAGCGATCGCTCACTTCAAGGAGCTTCGCTACGGCGGCGACGGTCGGAGGGTTGGTGATATCTCTGAGCAGGAGTGCGCGAATCTCTCCGGCTACTCCAATTCGCGATTTCAGCTCGTTGAGCAGGTCGTCGCAGAGGGCCTCGATCGCTGGGTACGTCGTCTTGTTGCCGAGATTTGCAGCTTGGTCCAGCCATGCCGACCGAAAAATGATCTGGTTGGTGCTGCTCGCGAAGCCTAGACGACATCCGATCTGGTCCGCGGGCAGGCCAAAGTCATGGGCTTCCGGATAGGCCACGCTGATCTGATCCGGAGTGAACGAAGGGCCCATGATATCCCGCATCAGCGATATATGAATGCCGATCTGCATCTCGGTGATGAAGCGGTAGACTTGCGGATCGGTTGCAGCGCGTGCATTGGGCTCAATGATCCAGCCCGCGACTCCCTCCTCCTCGGTGAATTCGATCGTTGCCAGCGGCGCCGCGAGGGCGTGATACAACTCGGCAAAAGCCATAGCCTTGCGAAAATCGGGGCAGCAAAGAATGGCGAACCCGTACATGCCATAAGCGGAGATGTGGATTGTTGTACCGATGCGGTATGGCAGGTGCGGGTCGCTTGAGAGCCGAATTGCGTTCTTGCAGGCCGTCATCAAATCCGCGAGCGAAATCCTTGACTTCGGAGAGTGTACCTCGTCCACGGTCAAGTTGACGTTTCTCAGTATTTCACCGGCTGGGCAACCCTGGTCGACGAGTACGTCGAATAGCGCGGCAAGTTTGGTCGGTTCGTAAACACGCTCACTCAATCCAACGATCGGCCTCTCCTTTGCGTTGTTCGGAATGGAGTGCAAAGCGGAGGACCTGCCGGGCTGCTTGGAGTTGAACAACTGAACCTGCCTTGGGACACCCACACGATTCGAAGCTCCCGTCACTTGTCGTCGGGACAGGGCTTCTGTCACTTGTTGTCGGGACAGGATAGCAGCTTTTTCCGATCGCCGTCGGGTTGACCGGCTGAGGCTCCGGCTTCCCCTGGGTCGTAAAAAGGAGCATTCTTATTCAAGACCCAGCTCCCGATGACGGGCAACTTGTCCGTCTCGGACCGCTCGTCGTCCGTTTCAGACCTTCACAAGCACCAGGCTGCGCGCGAGGCTCGGGCCGGTGCCGTGCGGTGCGATCGTCGGGATACTCGACGGCAGACCAAGCGATCCGCTCGCCTAGAATGGCGGACGCCGGAACGGCCGGAGGAAGACAATTCGAGGGAGGCCGCCATGGTGGGAAGGCTGATCCAGGTCACCAAATCAGCTTATCAATATCCTTTGATTTTCAAGCAATTGTGGCACACGCCGAGCGTGCAAGCGCCGGATCAGGAGGTCGTTTACCGCGATCTGAGGCGCTTCACCTATCTCCAGATCAGGGAGCGGATAAGCCGTCTCGCGTCGGCGCTGAGCAAAGCGGGGGTTGTGCCCGGTGACACCGTGGGCGTCCTCGACTGGGACAGCCACCGGTTTCTCGAAGCTTTCTTCGCGATCCCGATGATGGGCGCCGTGTTGCAGACGGTGAATGTCCGCCTGTCACCCGAACAGATCGCCTACACGATCGACCACGCTGGCGCCTCGACGCTTCTCGTCAACGATGAGTTCGTCGAATTGGTGGAGGGGCTGAAGGCCCAGTTGCCGAAGGTCAAACGGCTGATCGTGATGTCGGACCGACCCGCCCCGCAGACTGGCAGTCTGTCCTTCGTCGGCGAATATGAGAGCCTGCTTGCTGCGGCTGCGCCTGACTACGACTTTCCTGATTTCGACGAGAACACCCAGGCGACTACTTTCTACACAACCGGCACGACCGGGCTGCCCAAGGGGGTCTATTACAGCCACCGGCAACTCGTGCTGCACTCGATCTGTGGATTGGCGCTGTTCGGGATGTCGGGCACGCAGGGCCGCTTCTCACGTGACGACGTCTACATGCCGATTACGCCAATGTTTCACGTCCATGCCTGGGGTTTTCCTTGGTCCGCGACACTTGCCGGCGCCAAGCAGGTCTATCCCGGACGCTACGAGCCGGCGATGCTGGTCAAGCTGATCAAGAATGAAGGTGTCACCTTCACCCATGGCGTGCCGACTATCCTGCAGATGCTGCTCGACGCGGCCGCTGCGGCGAATGTCGATCTGAGCGGCCTCAAGATGGTGATCGGCGGTTCGGCCTTGCCGAAGGCGCTGGCCAAGCGGGCGCTGGTTGCGGGCATCGACATCTTCGCGGGCTATGGGATGTCTGAGACCGGCCCGCTTGCCGCGGTGTCCCACGTCCGATCGAAGGACTTGACCGGCGATCCGGATGGGGAAGTCGAGTTCCGCGCCAAGGCCGGGATCGCCGGGCCGCTGGTGGATCTGCGCATCGTCGATTCCGATATGAAGAATGTGCCGCATGACGGCAAGTCCGCCGGCGAGATCGTGCTGCGGGCGCCCTGGCTCACCCAGGGTTATTTCAACAATCCCGAGGGCTCGGAGCAACTCTGGGCCGGGGGCTACCTGCATACCAGCGATATCGCCGTGATCGACGCGAACGGCTATGTGCACATCACCGACCGGATCAAGGACGTGATCAAGACCGGCGGCGAGTGGGTCTCGTCGTTGCAGATCGAGGACCTGATCTCGCAATGCACGGGCGTCGCAGAGGCGGCCGTCATCGGCGTCAAGGACGACAAATGGGGTGAGCGGCCGCTCGCGCTCGTGGTCAAGCGGGCGTCCGATGCGAATGGCGTCAGCGCCGCGATTATCAAGGACCATCTCAAAGTGTTCGCCGACAAGGGCGTCATCTCGAAATACGGAATTCCGGAGAAGATCCTCTTCATCGACAGCATTCCAAAGACGAGTGTCGGCAAGATCAACAAGAAGGAGCTGCGCGAACGCTACGGGTAGCTATCCGAATGCAGCCGCGAATGATTGAGGAGGAAAGCATGAGCAGCCTCACCCTTGCCGGTCTAGGCCAAAAAGTTGGGCATGAACTCGGCGTCTCTGGTTGGGTTAAGATCGACCAGGCGCGTATCGACGCGTTTGCGTCCTGCACCGGCGATCACCAATGGATTCACGTGGACGTCGAGAGGTCGAAGCAGGAAAGTCCGTTCCGCAGTCCCATCGCCCACGGCTATCTGACGCTCGCGATGGTGGCCCCGCTGGCGATGGAGATCGGTGTCGTCCCGACTGATGCCGCCGCCGGGCTGAATTACGGAATCGACAAGGTTCGCTTTCTGGCTCCCGTCCCGGCCGGGGCGCGAGTCAGGCTGCGCGTTGTTCTCGCCGGGCTCGAGCCGAGAGAAGGCGGGCAGGTGATCATGAAGACCCAGAACACGCTGGAAGTAGAGGGATCGGAGAAGCCAGCTTTGGTGGCCGAGACGCTGGCGCTTCTGCTTCCCGCAGCGGGAGCGCGGCAATGAACACGGAAAATCGCGAGCAAACTCCCCCAATGGAGGGGATCTCCGAGGAAGCATCCCGAAATACGCTGGCACTCAATCCCCTGGTTGGCATCCGGGGGCAGGATTTCGTCGACGGCGCCGGCACCCTGTTCAAGGCTATCGTCAACGAGCCGAAGGTCGCCGCCGAGCAATGGCTCTCTTTCCTGAGCGAACTCGGCTCCATCGTCGCCGGCAAGTCCGAGCGTGCGCCGAAGGCGGGCGACCGGCGATTTTCCGATGCCACCTGGAAGCAGAGTTCGCTGCACAGCGGGATGCTCAAGGCCTATCTTGCCTGGGGCGATGCAGTCAGCGGCTTTGTCGACAAGACGAGCCTGAGCAACATCGACAAGGCGCGGGCGCATCTGGTCACGGAAATCCTGATAGATGCGGTCGCGCCCACCAATGCAATGCTGACCAATCCGGCGGCGATGCGCAATTTCGTGGATACCGGCGGCCGCAGCGTCTGGCAGGGGTTGAAGAACTACCTCGATGACCTCACCAAGAACGGCGGCATGCCGTCAATGGTCGATCAGAGTGCGTTCAAGGTCGGTGAGAATCTGGCGACAACGAAGGGTGGCGTGGTCTTCCGCAACGAATTGCTGGAGTTGATACAGTATTCGCCGACGACGCCGAAGGTGAGAAAGCGGCCGCTGCTCGTCACCCCGCCGCAGATCAACAAATACTACGCGTTGGATCTGTCGCCCGACAAAAGCATGGTGCGCTTCCTGGTCGACAGCGGCATTCAGGTGTTCTGCATCAGCTGGCGCAATCCGACAACCGCGCATCGTGAATGGGGCCTCGATACCTATGTCGCAGCGCTTGACGAAGCTGTCGATGTCGCGCGGGACGTGACCGGCAGCGACGATATCTCGATGATGGGATCCTGTTCCGGGGGTATCACCTCGACGGCGTATTTCGCGACGCTTGGAAGCGCGGGGCAACAGAAGATCAGGAATATGGTGCTCGCGGTCTGCCTGCTCGATCCGAACACCGCCGACGAGAGCGCATTCGGCTGCCTGATGACGCCGGAGACGATGCGCGCGGCCAAGGAAACCTCCCGGCTGCGCGGCATGGTCGACGGCCACGAACTGGCACGAATGTTCGCCTGGATGAGGCCGAACGACCTGATCTGGAATTACTGGGTCAACAACTACCTGCTCGGCAACCAGCCGCCGGCCTTCGATATCCTGTACTGGAATGCCGACACAACCCGACTTCCAGCCGGCCTGCATGGCGATTACCTGGATCTCTATTTCACCAACCCGTTCGTCAACGCCGGAAAGCTCACGCTGAACGGCAAGACGATCGACATGAGCAGAACCAGGGTCGACAGTTACGTGATCGCCGGCGTGACCGACCACATCACGCCCTGGAAGGGTGTGCACAAGACCGCCCAGATCATGGGCGAGGGGACCACCTTCGTGCTTTCGAACAGCGGCCACCTCCAGAGCCTCCTCAACCCGCCAACCAATCCGAAGGCCTCCTTCATGATCGGAACGGTCCATCGATCCGGTCCAGACGCATTCATGGCCTCGGCCGAGAAGCGTAAGGGAAGCTGGTGGCTCGACTGGCGCGATTGGCTGCACGCACGATCGGGCGAAGAGGTCGCGGCAGCCGCGTCGCTGGGTAGCGAACGCCATCCGGTCCTTGCGGCAGCTCCGGGGACTTACGTCTTTGACTAACGATCCTGCAGGAGGGAACCGAAGCGCGACGCCGGAGATCGAGGCGCGGCAAATCGCGGTCGAGGGGCAGTTGCTCCAGGTTGCCATCAGGCACGGCAGCGGCCAGCAGCCGCCGCTGTTGCTGTTCAACGGGATCGGCGCCAATTGGGAGTTGGCGAAGCCGTTCCTTGAAGCACTTACGAGCACGACGGCAATCATCTTTGACGTGCCCGGCGTCGGCGGTTCACCCAGGCCGCTCCTTCCGTATCGCCCATCAACGCTGGCGCGGCTTGCCGCGGGCCTCGTTGCAGAGCTCGGCTACGCAGAGATCGACGTCGCCGGCGTCTCCTGGGGCGGCGGAATCGCGCAGCAGTTCGCGCATCAATATCCAAAGCTGTGCCGGCGGTTGGTGCTCGCTGCGACGGCGCCCGGTTTCACGATGGTGCCGGCAAGCCCCTCCGTGTTGTGGAAAATGGCTACGCCGCGCCGCTACACCGACAAGGACTACATGAACAGGATAGCGGCGGATATTTACGGGGGAGCCTTTCGTAACGACCCATCCCTGATCGGCCGGCACGCGGTCGCGATGCACGGTGCGCGAAGCCTGGGCTATCTGTATCAGCTTCTCGCGATGAGCGGCTGGACCAGTCTGCCGTGGCTGTGGTCGCTGCCGCAGCCGACGCTCGTTCTGATGGGCCGCGACGATCCACTGGTCCCTCCGGTCAATGGTCACATTCTAGCGGGCCTGATCCCGAATGCCGAGCTCCGGATGATCGAGGACGGGCACCTGTTCATCGTGACGCGGCCGGTGGAAACCGCCGCCCTGATCGAGGCATTTCTGGCCGACGCGAGCAAGCACGTCGATCCATCATCTCCACTTTCGCGATTGGCTGGTTGGGTCAGAGACCTCATTCCGACATTCGGAGGACGCCGCGATGTCCAAACGCAGCGGGAAGGGAGGAAATGATGACAGACACGACGTTGTATATCGAGAACCGCATGAAAGAGGCTCTTGAGGGGATACGCGCCAGCATTGCTCGAAACGAGCCGACCTGAACCAGGAGGATCTCCGGCAAAGCGACAAGCCAGCTTTGCTGGGAGCCAGCAAACGCAGGCAGGCCTCACCACTCAGCGCAGGGAGAAACCGATGGCGACTCAGCAGGCAAAATCAATCGGGAAGACGGACTACGCTCCGCCTCCAATCGAAGGTGATTTCTACAGGATAGCCGCCGTACTGAACGAGAGCGAGCGGGCGCTGCTCAAAAATGTTCGCGAGTTCACGGAAGGCGTCGTCGCGCCGGTGATCGAGGATTATTGGAGCCGCGATGCATTTCCCTTCGAGATCATCCCGAAGATGGCCGAGGTCGGTATCGGAGGGGTGGGCTATCAGGGATATGGCGCCGCCGGCGGCAGCTGGCTGCTGAACGGCCTTGTCGCGATGGAGTTGGCGCGTGTCGATGCGTCGGTCGCGACGTTCTGGGGCGTGCACACGGGCCTTTCGGCCGGATCGATCTATCTGTGCGGCGACGAGCCGCAGAAGCAACGCTGGCTGCCGCCCATGATGCGCTTCGACAAGATCGGCTCGTTCGGCCTGACCGAGCCGCTAGTGGGCTCGGCGACATCAGGCGGAATGATGACGACATGCCGCCGCGAAGGCGACAGCTGGATCCTCAACGGCCAGAAGAAATGGATCGGAAATGCCACGTTCGCCGACATCAACGTGATCTGGGCGCGAGAGGAAGGCTCGAACCAGGTCAAGGGCTTTGTTGTGGGAAAGGACAATCCCGGCTTCTCGGTCGAGAAGATCAAGACCAAGATGGCATTGCGGGTCGTGCAGAACGGGTTGATCACCCTGAACGACTGCCGCGTTCCCGAGGCCGACCGCCTGCAGAACGCCAACTCGTTCAAGGACACCGCCAAGGTTCTCAGGATGACGCGCACCGGCGTGGCGTGGTTCGCCGTAGGCTGCCAGATGGGAGCATACGAGCATGCGCTCCGCTATGCGACGGAGCGGACGCAATTCGGAAGGCCTATCGGCGGCTTCCAACTCGTTCAGGACCTGCTGGTGAGGATGCTCGGCAACGTCACCTCGACCCAGGCGATGATGCTGCGTCTCGCCCAGCTTCAGGACGAAGGCGTGATGCGCGACGAGCATGCGTCGCTCGCGAAAGCGTTCTGCACGGTCAAATGCCGAGAAACCGTCGGCTATGCGCGCGAGTTGCTCGGCGGCAACGGCATCCTGCTTGAGAACCACATCGGACGCTTCGTGGCCGATGCCGAAGCAATCTACTCCTATGAGGGCACAAGGGAGATGAACACGCTGATCGTCGGCAAGTCCATTACGGGATTGAGTGCCTTCGTATGACGCCAGGCATTGGCCCGATCCACCGACCGAACCGCCCTTTTCTTTGGACGTCACCGCGTATCGAGGTCCGTCGGCGATGTCTCGCTCTGTCGATCCGGCGAATTGCAACCGCGCCGTTACGCCAAATTCCCTCTAACGATTGCTCTGATAAGTCTTCAGGACGATCAGTTCCCCCGTTCGGCTCTGATGACGGTGGGCTTAAGGGAAGTGATGAGAAAATGCGTCATGGTCTCACCCAATGCCATTCCTGATTGCCGCTTCTGGCGCGAAGCGGTCATTCGCAAACTATCGACGTCGGCCAAGTGCCATGAGCAGATGATTTAGCCCTCTCAGGGCGCTCGGCGTACGGTCACGATACCCATCAATGCAAGGCAAGTTTTGGTGACTGATTAGACAGTCATGTGTATGCCGATCGCATGGGTTTCCTCTGACGGTGAGATGTCGCCCGAAGATTCTTATGTACGATTCTGGCTACTTCTCGCGCGACTCCCGGCTCCTGATCTCCTTCACGAGGTCGATGAGGGCGCGTAGCGGCGCCGGAACGTGCCGTCGTCCCGGATAATAGAGGCATACGCCGTCGAAAGGCTCTGTCCACTCGTCGAGAACACGAACTAAACGGTTCCTTTTGATGTCCGGATGCACTTGCAGCAGGTTTAGATACGCAAGGCCCAAGCCGGCCATCGCCGCCTTTTGCACCAGGGCTGGTTCGTCCAATGTCAGGACCCCGTTTACGTCGACGAGAAATCGCTCGCCTCGCTTTTCGAACTCCCATCTGAAAATGGACCCGCTGGGGAGGCGCCTTTGAATGCAACGATGATCCTTCAGGTCGGCCGGAGACTTCGGTTTGGGGTACTTCCGAAAATATGCTGTCGACCCTACGACCGCGAAGCTCTGCCGCGGGCCGATGGGTATCGCAACCATGTCCTTTGGCACGCTTTCAGCAAGCCGGACGCCGGCATCAAATCCCTCGTCCACGACGTCGACGAAGCGTCCGTCGGTTGCGAGATCAAGGGTAACTGCGGGATACCGCCGAACATACTCCTCGAAGATGGGCCACATCTGATGCGCGGCTGCGACGGAAGCGTTGATCCGCAGCGCGCCTGACGGCGTAGCTTGGCGGCTAGTCGCTGCCATGACCGCATGCTCGATTTGCTTGAGTGCGGGCGAGACGCTGGCGACGAACTGCTCGCCGGCCTCGGTAAGCGATACGCTGCGTGTGGTTCGGTTGAATAGCCGCACGCCGATCCGCCGCTCGAGGGTGGACACTGCATGGCTCAGTGCGGAGCGAGACATCCCGAGCTCGTCGGCCGCTGCGCGAAAATTGCGCTGCCGCGCGACAGCCAGCACCGCAGTGAGTTCGGCTAACCCGGGTTTCATTGTTCGATTTCCTGCACCACGTCATCCTGAAATGGATCGGTTATGCGGTCAATCCGGGAGCGCTATGTGTCGGACGAAAGGAATCCGGAATGCGCAAGATCGAACGAGTCTACGTCGGCGGAAAACGAGTGGTGCCCCACGGCACGGAGCTCTTCCATCTGTACAACCCGTCTGAGGAGAAAATCATAGGCCAGGTCCGGTTGGCGGACGAGCAGGACGCTCGGGCGGCTATCGCTGCCGCAAAGGCGGCCCAGGCCCCGCTTTCTCGTACGTCGAAGGCCGAGCGTATCGACATGCTCAGGCAGTTGCATGCGGAAATCGAACGCCGACATAAGGCGATCATGCTGGCCTCGATGCTGGAGTATGGCGCTCCCGCAAAGCGCGCCGAGGCCGCCGCCCGCCACGCGACGCAGTCGCTCGCCGATGCCATCGAGATTCTCAAATCCTACGAATTTGAACGGAAAGCCGGCACCGCGGACGTCGTCATGAGACCGATCGGGGTGGCCGGCCTCATCACGCCCTGGAACAGCAACGCGGGCTTCATCTGCTCGAAAGTTGCCTACGCGCTGGCTGCCGGGTGCGCTTCGATCGTGAAGCCCAGCGAGATGAGCGCCTTCCAGACCGATGTCGTCATCGACGCTTTCCTTGCGGCAGGACTGCCGCCCGGCGTCGTCAACATCCTTACAGGTCGCGGCGAAACGGTCGGCACCGTGCTCACCTCGCATCCCGACGTCGCCAAGATCTCGTTCACCGGCTCGACCGCTGTCGGAAAGCAGATCCTGCGCGCTGGGGCCGAGACCTGCAAGCGCGTCACCCTGGAGCTGGGGGGCAAGTCGCCGACGATCATTCTCGACGACGCCAATCTCGAGAAGGCCATTCCCATGGCCATCGCCGCCGGCTTCATAAACAGCGGCCAGGCGTGCCTTGCCGGCACGCGCATCCTGGTGCCGCGCAGCATTCAGCCGGCGGCGGAAGAGCTGATCCGGCGCACGGTGGAGGCCACGAGGGTCGGTCGTCCCGACGATGCGGACGCGGTCATCGGGCCGATGGTCAGCCAGAAACAGTGGGAGCGCGTACAGCGCTACATCCGCACCGGCGTCGCGGCAGGCGCTCGTCTCCTTACCGGTGGCGAGGGCCGTCCCAAAGACCTGCCGCGCGGCTGGTTTGTCCGTCCCACCGTCTTCACTGACGTTCGCAACGACATGCAGATCGCTCAGGAAGAGATCTTCGGGCCAGTCCTGTCCGTTCTGCCATACGACAATGAGGAGGAGGCGATCTCGATCGCGAACGATACGACCTATGGTCTCCAGGGTTACGTGTTCTCCGCCGACACGCAGCGGGCGTTGCGCGTCGCTGAGGAAATTGAAGCCGGCAGGATACAGGTGAATACGCTCACTCACGAACCGCTTGCGCCCTTCGGAGGCGTCAAGCAGTCCGGGATCGGCCGTGAGAATGGTGTCTACGGACTCGAAGCATTCCTCGAGCCGAAAGCCATCCTGACCGCGATCTGATTGGGAAAGGCAACTCGCAGCTAGAAGATCAGGCCAAACACCGAACTCATCCGACTTTATCGCTGCGGTAACAATCTGCTCCATTCTGCGAGTTGTTACCCGCGTCAAAATGATCTTGTGCAGGAGAGAAAACTTACACCTACACCTCAGCGGAGGCGAATAGCCATGACCGACGCTTTTGGAAAACGACTAGGCGAGCGATTTCAGGTCGAAAACGCACCCGCGATCTTTACCCGAACATTGCGTAAAGCTGACATTGCCGTCACGGAGGTTCGATGTGACAATCCGCTTCCGGAAATGAGCGGCTCGCTGCGGCTGGAAGATGCTTTTCTCATCGGTTTGCAACTCCGCGATCGTTCAAGTTGCAAATATTGGGAGGATGGCCAACAAGCTCCGATGTGCGACTTGCGGGCCGGGGAGTTCACTTTGTCGGACCTGAAACGAGAACCCAGAAGACTCCTCGACAAGCCCTATCACGCTCTGGCGTTCTATCTACCGCGTGCGGCGCTGGACGCGATCGCCGACGATACCAATGCGCCGCGAATTCGCGACCTGAGCTATAAGCCCGGAGCGGGCGTCAACGACGTCGTGATTTCCAGATTGGGGAACTTGCTGCTCCCCGCCCTCAGCCATCCCGATCAAGCCAATCCGTTCTTTGTCGACCATGTCCTCATGGCGTTTGGGGTGCATATCGCTCAGACCTACGGAGGCATGCGGCCGGATTCGCTGCCGATGCGAGGCGCGCTCGCGCCGTGGCAGGAGCGACGGGCAAAAGAACTTCTTCGCGCCAACCTTCAGGGCGCGCCGCTAAAGCAGGTGGCGCGGGAGTGCGGCCTGTCGGTGGGTCATTTCTCGCGCGCCTTCCGCCGCACACTGGGAGTGGCGCCGCATAACTGGCTGATTGGGCAGCGAATCGTGCTGTCCAAGGAAAGGCTGCGCGATGACCGGCTGTCGCTCACAGACATCGCTGCGGAGTGCGGCTTTTGCGATCAAAGCCATTTCACTCATCACTTCACCCGAATTGTCGGCGTGAGTCCAGGCGCATGGCGCCGAGCGCTCAAGGGATAGCAAGCGAGCAGAGCTTCCGTCGGACTCGCAGACTACAGAATCGCGTTCGCCGGCGACTTTTGTCCAAACCCCGTATTTGTGGCCAACCGATCGGCCTCGAACTCACGACGCGGCGAGGGTTCTTCGCAGGCGGGCAATCGCGCCGGGTAAACCGCGCACCTTCATGATCCGGCCCGTGATGTCGTGGCGACCGGCTTGATGTTCTGGTTGACCCGGAACACGTTGGCAGCATCATATTTGCTCTTCACAGCGGCCAGCCGGGCATAGTTTCCCCCGTAGGTCGCCTTGAGCCGGGCGTCGCCCTCATCGTCCATCATGAAATTCGGATAGGCGCCGCCGAGGTCGAACGGATGCACCGCCTCCCAATAGGCTTTTGTCCATCGTGTGACCGGCCCCGCCTTCTGCGGGTTCGGGTCGATACCGGCGATCACCATCGACCAGGTCGCGTCGCGGCAATTCCAGGCGGTGTCGCCGCTGCCGACGCGATGGACGGCGCCGTCGATCGGGTAGAGATGCATCAGCGACAATTCGCTCGGCGTTTTTGCCGCCTGTTCGAGATGGGCATCGATCGCTGTGTCCGAGAGAGTCTTGACGAAGTCGCCCCGCCAATACCACTGCATTCCCTTCGGGTAGAGCCCATCGAACATGCTCTGCACGGCCGGATACGGCATCGTTCCCATCCAGTTGAACCATGGCGCCGGCAGCGCGTCGATTAGCGGCGCCAAGGCCTTCTTGCCGTTGTCCTCGGCGCCGTCGTAACAGCACATCAGCAGGCAGATGCGCTTGCCCCACAATTCTTGCGGAAACGGTGCGCTCGACAGGACCGTCTTGAGCCCGAGGAAAATGCCGAGTTCCTCCGGTGCTTTCGGCAGGAAATCGCGATAATGCTGCATGATGGTGCGCGCGTGCTTCTGGTCCCAGGCGATCGGTCCGGCAAACACCGTGCTCACCGGATGCAGCCGGAACACAAAGGAGGTGACGACGCCGAAATTGCCGCCGCCGCCGCGCAGCGCCCAGAACAGATCGGCGTTGTTGTCCTTGCTGGCGACGACGAAGCTGCCATCGGCCAGCACGACGTCGGCCTCGATCAGATTGTCGATGGTCAGGCCGTATTTGCGGGTGAGATAACCGTGGCCGCCGCTCAAGGTGAGGCCGGCGACGCCGGTGGTCGAGATAATGCCGGCCGGCACGGCGAGGCCGAACGCGTGGGTGGCGTGGTCGACGTCGCCCTGGGTACACCCGGCGCCGACCCGCGCGGTGCGGGCAACCGGGTCGACGCGCACGCCCTTGATGTCCGACAGGTCGATGACCAGGCCATCATCGACGCTGGCGAGCCCTGGCCCATTGTGACCGCCGCCGCGTATCGCGATGCAGAGGCCGTTGTCGCGGCCGAAATTCACCGCCGCGATCACGTCGGCGACATCGACACAGCGGGCGATCAGCAACGGGTGCTTGTCGATCATGCCGTTATAGAGCGCACGGGCTTCATCATAATTGGCCGCGCCGCGCTCGATGACCGAGCCGCGCAGGCTCTCACGCAATTTGATCTTGGCTTCGTCGCGCATGATGTTCTCCTTTTTCACGGACCAGTTGGGCTGTCCGACGGGGCCATCGTGCTCCAGTCGTGCGGGAGGTCGGCCTGCCAGTTGTGGTTGCCGCTGCGGTCACCCGACGGGCCGTAATTTACCGGACCGGATCAGTCGCCGCGTCACCCGATCGATGGAGACGCCGGCTGTGCGGGCTCCCGGGACGTGTTACGGTCCCGGGAGGGCAGGGCTGGCTGGAGCCATCTGCATGCGTGAAGCGGACGAGCTTTCGTAGGTCATCGGCGACGTCTACGATGCGTCGCTCGATCCGGGGCTGTGGCCGAGTGCCATCGAAAGCATCTGCGGCTATGTCGGCGCCGCCTCGGCCAGCCTGCATTCGCAGGACTCGATCAGCAGGGCTATCGATGCGCTGTTCTGGTGGGGCCGCGAGTCCAGCGCGCCTCACTATTTCGATCTCTATTTGCAGAAGTACGGCAAGATAAATCCGATCTTTCCCGGGGTCGTCTTTTTTGACGTCGAGATGCCGGTTGCGGTTCCCGACGTGCTTTCGTGCGAGGAGTTCGTTCGGACGCGCTTCTTTCGCGAATGGCTTGCGCCACAGAGCCTGATGGACGGCCTGTTTTCAAACCTGGAAAAGGGTACAACAAGCTGTGCGCTGTTTACCGCGATGCGCCACGCCAAGCAGGGGCAGGTCGACGATCGCATGCGCCGGCGATTTGAGCTGATTACACCGCATGTTCGGCGCGCCATGCTGATCGGCAAGGTGATCGATCTGCATCGCGTCGAGGCAGCCGCGCTGGCTGACAGTCTCGATGAACTCGCCTCCGGCATGTTTATCGTGGACTTGAGCGGGCGCATCATTCACGCCAATGCCAGCGCGCATCGCCTGATCGCCGAAGCAAACGTGCTGCGCGCCACCAATGGCCGGATCGGAGCGCTTGATCCGGAGGGTAACCGGAATCTGCTGGACATATTCGCGGCGGCCCAGGCGGGCGACGCCGCCGTCGGAAAAAGGGGCATCGCCTTGCCGCTGAAGGCGCGCACCGGCGAGCGCTATGTCGCTCACATATTGCCCCTGACCTCGGGAGCGCGCCGCAAGGCTGGCGTTTCCTACGCGGCTACGGCGGCGATGTTCGTCCGCAAGGCAGCGCTGGATTTGCCGTCACCGCCCGAGGCGGTCGCCGACGAGTTCAAGCTGACGCCAGCGGAGGTGCGGGTCATGTTTGCCATCGTCGAGATCGGCGGAGTGCCTGAAGTCGCGCCGGTGCTGGGCATCTCGGACCAGACCGTCAAAACTCATTTGCATCGCATCTATGAAAAGACCGCCACAAAACGGCAAGCCGATCTGGTGAAGTTGGTCGCGAGCTATTCGGGCAGGCTTTGATTTGCCCTCCAGATTCGTTGCTCGCAGGTCCTTTTGCGGATCATTTCCGGACCCGGAAGCGCGCAACCATTATGTCCGATTACTTCTTGGGAACGTCCCCTGCTGGCAAAGCGGACATTCAGCGCGTAGAGCGGATTGAGCCCAACGGGTCCGCGCAAGGCGCGGCCCGATGACAGACTCCGGCGTATCCGCCAACACGGCGTCTTGGCGGCGGATTACGCTGACGCCAATCCGCCCTACTGAATCCGCCTTCTGCGCTCAATAATGCGGGTCGTACATTTGCGACTCGATGAACGCCATCATGTCGTTCGGCTTTGGCACGGTTGCAAGGCCGCGCCTGTAGGCGACCTCGGCAACCGCCATCGCGATGTGTGCCGAGACGTCGCGGATCCGCGGCAGCGCCGGATACAGGCTGCCCTGTTCGATGTCGTCGGGGTTGACGAGGTAGGCCAGCGTGTGCGCGGCAGCCATGAACATCTCATCGGTCACCAGCCGTGATCCGCACGCGATCGCACCGAGACCGACGCCGGGGAAGATGTAGGAATTGTTGCCCTGGCGCGGCACGAACGTCTTGCCGCCGAGTTGCACCGGATCGTACGGGCTGCCGCACGCGAACAGCGCGCGCCCGCCGGTGTGGCGGTACGCCTCCTCGGCCGAGCATTCCGCCTTCGAGGTCGGATTGGAGAGCGCAAACACGATCGGTCGCGCGTTGATTTCGGCCATGGTCTGCAGCACCTCGGGCGTGAAGGCGCCGCCGACGGCGGCAACGCCGATGATCGCGGTGGGCCTGAGCGTCCGGATCGCGGTCAGGAAATCGCCGACCGGCGCGTGGTCATGCGCGTAGCGCAGTTTGTGCTCGGTGAGGCCCGCCCGGTTCTTCACGACCAGGCCGCGCGAGTCCACGAGCCAGGTGCGCCAAAGCGCCTCGGCTTCGGATACGCCTTCGGCCATCATGGCGGAGACCACGAGGTCGGCGATGCCGGTCGCAGCCTCGCCGGCGCCAAGGAACAGCACCCTCTGGTCGGCAAGCTTTCCGCCGCTCACGCGCAGCGCCGAGAACAGGCCCGCGAGCGCCACCGCGGCCGTTCCCTGAATGTCGTCGTTGAAGACATTTATCTTGTCGCGATATTTGTGCAGCAGCCGGAACGCCGAGTGATTGGCGAAATCCTCGAACTGGATCAGCACGCCTGGGAAAGCCGCGCGCGCCGCGGTGACGAATTCGTCGACGAACTCGTCGTAAGCCGCGCCGCTCAGGCGTTTCTGCCGCAGGCCGATATAATAGGGGTCGTTCAGAAATTCCTCGTTGTTGGTGCCGACATCCAGCATCACCGGCAGGCAGTGTTCCGGGTGAACGCCGGCGCAGGCCGAGTAAAGCGAGAGCTTGCCGACCGGAATGCCCATGCCGTGCGCGCCGAGGTCGCCGAGGCCGAGGATACGCTCGCCGTCGGTGACGACGATGAGCTTCGCCGCATATGGCCAGTTGGCGAAGAGTTCTGCGATCCGCCCGCGATCGTTGGCGCTGATGAACATGCCGCGCGGCCGCTGGAAGATGAGGCCGAACCGCTGGCAGGCCAGCCCCACCGTCGGGGTGTAGATCAGCGGCTGGATTTCATCGATGTTTTCGCAAACGACGCGGAAGAACAGCGCCTCGTTGCGATCGTGCAGCGCGTTGAGCGCGATGTACTTTTCGAGATCGCTGGGGAGGGCACGCAGGTTGGTCATTACGCGTGCGACTTGATCGTCCATCGAGAGCACGTGAGCGGGCAGCAGCCCGCGTAATCCAAGCGCATCCCGCTCCGCTTCCGTAAAAGCCGTCCCCTTGTTAAGCAGCGGATCGCGCAGAAGCGCCATGCCGCGAGGTGAATCGGAAGTCTGCGAACTGGGCATCGCCCGGGCTGGCACGTTCATGAGGTTTCCTCACTGGCAGTTTATTATCTTTTGGGATCCGCCGGTTAGGGCGGATGGCGTTCGATCGGGATCAAGCTGGCGAATGACCTCATCGTGCGCCGGCACCATTGGTACTCTTGCTCATTTAACCAGCCAACTCTTTTTCGCTGCGGCTTCGGCGGTCGCGATGCCGCCGTTGAATTTCACCGTGACCAATGTCCGCGGCGAAGTTCGGTTTGCGCCGCAACAGACCGGGCAAACGCGCTCGACACGCCGTTGTGATGAGACCGCGCGTGTTGACTTTGGGGCACATTCTCAAAATACTCGGGCCAAAATAACAACGGCCAGTCAGAAAACGACGGTTCAGTGGGGAGGATCTACAATGCCGACTTCACGCAGAACGCTGCTCAAGACTTCGGCGGCGGCTGCCGTCGTGAGCCTCGATTGGACGCGGGCGCGGGCGGAATCCGAAACGGTGCGCATCGGCGTGGTCTACGACCTGACCGGTCCGTTCGCCGCCGGCGGCTCGGTTGCCTCCTCGATCGGAACGCAGATTGCGATCGATCTTGTCAATGAGAAGGGCGGCATCGGCGGCAAGCACAAGATCGCCGCCGTCACCGCCGACTGCCAGAGCAAGCCCGACGTCGCGATCAACGAGGTCGAACGCCTGATCAACCAGGAGAAGGTCGACATCATCAACGGCGTTTATGCGAGTTCGCATGCGGTCCCGCTCGCGGCCAAGGTCGAGCAGCACAAGAAGATCCTCTGGATCACGACAGCGGTTGCGACCGCCGTGTTCAAGGACAAGAACCTGCAATACGTCTTCCGTGCGCAGATTCACTCCGATCAATACGGCCAGGCCTTTGCGGGCTTCCTCAGCGAACACGCCAAGGGCAAGCTCGGCATGGAGCCCAAGGACGTGAAGATCGCAATCATTCACGAAGACGGGCCCTATGGCGTCGGCGTTGCCGCGGCCGACGAGGCCTATTCGAAAGAGGCCGGCCTCCAGGTCGTGCTGAAGGAAGGTTATTCGGCGGCCGCGCCCGACCTCTCGGTGCTGGTGACCAAGCTGAAGCGCGCCAAACCCGACGTGATCTCGCATGCGGGATACAACCCCGACATCACCCTGTTCCTGCGCCAGGCGCGCGAGAGCGGCCTCAAGTTCAAGATGCTGTTCGGCGCCGGCGCCGGCTACAGCCAGCTCGACAAGCTGCGCACGACGTTCGCCGCCGACATCGATAATTTCTGCAACATCGATCCGGTGCCGGCGCAACTGCTCGATCCCGCCAAGCTCGCGCCCGGCATCGGCGACCTCACCAAGATCATGTTGGAGCGCTACAAGGCCAAGACAGGCGCAACCGACGTTCCGCCGCATTGTTCGATGGGTTTCAACCAGACCTGGGTGCTGCTCAACAACGTGCTGCCGGTGGCCAAGGACAAATACGGCAGCTTCGACCCCGAGGCGATCCGCAAGGCAGCGCTGGACGTCGACATCCCGCCGGGCGGCACGATTCAGGGCTATGGCGTCAAATTCTATCCGCCGGGCACGCCGATGTCCGGCCAGAACGAGCGCTCGACCCCGGTCGTGATGCAAAATGCCGGCGAACATATCTCGGTGGTCTGGCCGACCAATATCAGGACCCAGGACCCGGTATTCCCGCTGCCGAAATCGTCGATCTATGCCGTGTAGTCTATAGCATTTGGCTTCATCCTTCGAGACGCGGCGAAGACGCCGCTCCTCAGGATGAGGTCCGAGATAGCTTCACTGGCACTCAGGATGAGGTCTTAGTCCCTCATGGTGAGGAGCGCGGCAACGCCGCGCGTCTCGAACCACGAGGCCACGGAATGCGCCGTCATGATTCCACCCAAGCGCATCCTGCTCCAGCACCTCACAGCATCACGCGCCGGCCCTCTTCGGCGGCCCAATAGCCGGCGTAGTTGACCTTGATGGTCTCGAACGCCAGCGCGAGGTCGGAGAGCGGCTGCCTTCCGGTCGCGACGCATTCCATGAAATCCTGGATTTCCTGCAAGTACCCGCGGGTCCATTCTTCCTCGAGGCAGACATATTGCCAGCCGGTCTTGCGATCGACCTTTTCAGTGATGTAGACGCTGGCGAGCTTCTCCTCGCTGGTCTGGTAGCTCATCAGGTGCGTGTTCGGCGTGATGTTGGCGAACAGCGCGCCGCTATTGGTGTGGGTCTCGATCAGGTTGCGCACGCCGCCCAGGATCATGTCGCCGGAAAACACGGTCGCCTTGGTGCCGTCGGAGAAGGTGACGGTGAGCACGCCCCAGTCCTCGACGTCGACCGGATTGGCCTTGAGAACGGCGCGTTCGTCCGGGCGCAGGCACGCGGTGACATTGCCGACGTCGCAGCTCACGCTCAAAACGCCGATCGTCTCGCCGCGCGCCCTGGCCTCGACCTGCTTGAGATAAAGCACCGCCGAAAGCGGATGGCATCCCATCCGGATCAGCGAGCCGCCGCCGGTCATCGCCCATTGCGCGGCATGCGCCGCGTGCGAGCCGGAGTGGCTCTCTTCGCCCTTCATGAACAGGATCTTGTCCTTGGTGGCTTTGAGGATCTCCACGGTCTTGGTCACCGCCGGCGCGTAGATCCAGTCTTCGGCATACATGAACAGCTTGCCGGTGTTGCCGATGGCGGTGCGGACGCTTTCCATTTCTTCCAGCACGCGCGCGTACATCAGCGCCTTCGACACATGCTTGCCGATCGGCGCCTGGTCGCCGTCGCGCCCGAAATAGCCGGCGAACGGCTTTTCGCAGATCACATGCTTGCCGGCCTGCATGGCGTCGACGATCATCGCGGTATGCAGATTGGGTGGCGTGCAGATGTCGACGATATCGATATCGCCGTCGGCGATCAGGTCGCCAAAGCTGCGGTACGCGGTCGGGATCTGGTGCCGGCGGGCAAAATCGACGACATGATCGCCCCGCGCCGCGACCGCCCTGACTTCGACATCGACGCCGTAGACGCGCCTGTAGGCATGCATGTGCAGCTCCGCAACGAAGCCGCAGCCGGCCAGACCGACCCTGATTTTCGCCATTTTTCGGAAGCCTCCCCATTGTCGTTGGCCAAGAGCGCGCATGCGCGGCAATCGAAGCTGCCGGTGAGCGGATTTCTCGGTTGGTCTTGGCGACCATCCAACAGCAGTCCGCCTTGCGCTACAATAAGCCGGCATCATGCCGGTGGCGCGCGGCAGTCGACAGGGAGGTGATCTCTGTGGGCGCCCGAAGGGGCGTCAGTTCGGCTTCGCGTTTTCAGCCGCCGCCGGCGCGCTCGCGGGCGCGGGCGCCGACACCGCGGCGTCCGGCGCCGCCGGCCGTGCGCCGCCGCCGGTAAAGCGCTCGATCACCGAGCGCACTGCGTCGCGGGTCTTGCGATCCTTCACCGATTCGAGCAATTGCGCCGCACCCGGCGAGCGGCGGATCAGGATATCCGGATCCGGAAACACCAGCGGATCGTCCCACGGGCCCTGCACCACGAACGGCAGATCGAAGCCTTTATCGTTGCCGCTCGATGCCGCGGTCAGGCTGGCGACGCCCTTGAGATCGTATTCGCGGGACGGCACCGAGGCGGTGCCGGTCAGGGTGATGCGCGCGGCGGCGCCCTCGACGCGGACGTCTTCGGCGGTGGCAATCCCGTCGGCGAATTTCACCGAGACGTTGAGGTTGTCGTAGGGCGTCGAACCGTTGCGGAAATTGCCGCCGCCGGACAAAGGCCGGCGCTCCAGCCGCTTCAGCAATTGCTCGACATTGAAGCCCGCGATCGCGCCGTCATGGCCGGTCAGCGTGGCGGTGCCGTCGAGCGAGGAGGCAAGGCCGAACGGACTGGAGCCCGAGGCCACCAGCGAAACGCTGAGATTGCCGCGGCCCGAAAGCTTGTTGATGCCGAACAATTCGGATGCGCAGGCCTGCAGGTCGACGTCGGTGAACTGGAACTGGGCCTTGACGTCGGCGACCGCATCCGAGCGTGCGACCCCGAACGAGCCGTTGGCGATGCCGCCATACATCTGCGCTTCGCCGACCGAGAGCGCCAGCGCGCCGCCGCGCAGATTGGCGCCGAACGCGGTGCGGCCGAGTCTGGTCGGTCCGACCGTCACCCGCGCCGCCGACAGCCGCATGTCGAGGTCGGTGGTGGACAGCGAGTTGAGATCGAACAACTGCCGGTTCCAGTCGTGCGCGCCGCTGGCGAGCAGGCGGAAGGTGGAAATGTAGGGCGTGAAATCGAGGTTGCCGGCGGCCAGCGTCGCCTGCAGCGTCTGGCGGCCGTTATTGACAAAGGTCATCACGCCCTCGGCGACATTGCCGTCGAGCTCGACATTGACATTGGTCAGCGCGACCGAGCCGCCGACGACGTTGGCGCGGGCCTTCAGCGCGAAGCGGCCGAAGCCGCCGCCGGCCGGTGCGGCCTGTCCCATCCAGCGCAGCGCGTTGCGCAGCGACAGGCTGTCGATGGTGGCGGTGCCTTCCATCATCAGGCTGGTGCGGTTGGCGACTGTGCCGTCGAACGCGAGTTTCAGCGGCGCGCTCGCCAGCCGCGCCTTCAGCCCGGAACGATCGCCCGACAGCATCGCGACGAAATCACCGGCCGAGATCGAGCCGTCGACGCGCTCGCCGCGCCAGTCGAACTGCCCGGTCGCGGCAAACGAGCGCGAGATCGACGGCCAGGCCAGCGACAGGTCGATATCGCCGAGCTGCTCGGAGACGTGGTTGGTCGAGTCCTCGTAATCGAGCACACCGTCCTGGATCCTGATTTCCGAAAACGACACCTGGTTCTCGGCGCCGGGCTTCATGGTGCGCGCGATGGTCTCGACGAACGGGGTCCAGTTGCTCTCGCCATTGCCGTCCCTGACGACGCGGATATGCGGGCGCAGCATCATGACGTCGGCGATCTCGAACCGCCGCAGCAACAGCGGCAGCAGGCGCAAATTGGCGGTCAGCACGTCGACCTGCAGCGCGGGGGCGGTAGTGCCGCCGCCCTTCAGCCCGACGTCATGAAACGAGACATAGCTGCCGGGAAATACCGAGACGTCGATCGCGCCCGTGATCATGAGATCCAGCCCGGTGACGGCGCGGATCTGCGCCTCGACCGCCTCGCGCAGCGCGTCCCGGTTGAGGAACCAGGAGGTCCCGATCAGGCCGACCAGCGCCAGGCCGAGAAGCGCCGCAATCGGCATTCCCAGGCGCTTCATTCCTTGGGCCATCGTCAATGACATATCCAAGTC
The DNA here is from genome assembly GCF_036924615.1 of Bradyrhizobium sp. AZCC 2289. Taxonomy (NCBI): domain Bacteria; kingdom Pseudomonadati; phylum Pseudomonadota; class Alphaproteobacteria; order Hyphomicrobiales; family Nitrobacteraceae; genus Bradyrhizobium; species Bradyrhizobium sp. AZCC 2289. Next base: position 6,200,835 of record NZ_JAZHRY010000001.1, read on the forward strand.
TGGTTCATGGATGTCGGCTTGAGGTTGTCGGATCGGTGTTGAAAAAGCGGGCAGCGCATCCGAAAGCCCGTGTCAACCCACGCAACTTGAAGGGTTTTCTTGACGCTTTCAAGGCCATCCTGAGGTTGCCGGCCGGGTCCGATGGTCCGAATGCCCCGTCATTGACGCATTGCGAAGATTTCGCCTAATAATCCCTGTTAATACTGGCCGCAAGCGGCTCCCTCCATCAGGTCCTATTTTCATGAACAAGGTCTATCCCGACGCCAAATCGGCACTCGACGGCATTCTCAAGGACGGCATGATGATCATGTCGGGCGGCTTCGGCCTGTGCGGCATTGCCGAGACCTTGTCGGACGCGATCCGCGATTCCGGGGTCAAGGGTCTGACGGTCATCTCCAACAATGCGGGCGTCGACGGTATCGGGCTGAGCCGGCTCCTGGAGACGCGGCAGATCAAGAAGATGATCTCGTCCTATGTCGGCGAGAACAAGCTGTTCGCGCAGCAATATCTCGCCGGCGAACTGGAACTCGAATTCAACCCGCAGGGCACGCTGGCCGAGCGCATCCGCGCCGGCGGCGCCGGCATTCCGGCGTTCTTCACCAAGACCGGCGTCGGCACGCTGATCGCCGAGGGCAAAGAGGTGAAGGAATTCGATGGCGAGAAGTACATCATGGAGCGCGGCCTGTTCGCCGATCTCGCCATCGTGCACGCCTGGAAGGGCGATACCGCCGGCAACCTCGTCTACCGCAAGACCGCGCGGAATTTTAACCCGATGATGGCGACCGCCGCCAAGATCACCGTCGCCGAGGTCGAGCATCTGGTGCCGGCCGGGGAGATCGACCCCGATCATATCCATACGCCCGGCATTTTCGTCAATCGCATCGTCGAGGTCGGTGTCGGCAAGAAGCGGATCGAATTCCGCAACACCCGCCCGCGCCCGGCAGCATGATCCGGAAAAGTGGGAACCGGTTTTCCGATAAGATCATGCTGAACCAAAGAAACAACCCTTAGCAGGAGAGCCCCATGGCCTGGACCCGTGAACAGATGGCTGCGCGCGCCGCGAAAGAGTTGCGCGACGGCTATTACGTCAATCTCGGCATCGGCATTCCGACGCTGGTCTCGAACTACATCCCGGACGGTATCGACGTGAACTTGCAGAGCGAGAACGGCATGCTCGGCATGGGACCGTTTCCGTACGAGGGCGAGGAAGACGCCGACCTCATCAATGCCGGCAAGCAGACGGTGAGCGAATTGCCGTCGACCAGCTATTTCTCCAGCGCCGAATCCTTCGGCATGGTGCGCGGCGGGCATATCGATCTCTCGATCCTCGGCGCGATGCAGGTGGCCGAGAATGGCGACCTCGCCAACTGGATGATCCCGGGCAAGATGGTCAAGGGCATGGGCGGCGCGATGGACCTGGTCGCCGGCGTCAAGCGCGTCGTCGTGGTCATGGAGCATTCCGCCAAGGACGGCCCGAAGCTTTTGAAGAAGTGCAATCTGCCGCTGACCGGCGAAAAGGTCGTCGACATGGTGGTGACGGATCTCGCGGTATTCACCATCGACAAGCACGGCAAGGACGGCATGGCGCTGATCGAACTCGCCGACGGCGTCACGCTCGACGAGGTGAAGTCGAAGACCGAAGCCGAATTCCGGGTCGCGCTGAAGAACGCCTAAAATTCCACCCGTGGTCATTGTCGTCCCGGCGAACGCCGGGACCCATAACCACCGATGGTCGTGGTCACGTCTGGCTTGTGCTCCAGCTCGTTTCAAAAATTTGCGGCGGCGGTTATGGGTCCCGGCTCAAGGCCGGGACGACGTAGATGTTTTACCTACGCCCCAAAGCCGTCATTGCGAGCGAAGCGAAGCAATCCATCATGACGCAAAAAGAAAGATGGATTGCTTCGGTCGCTCGCTCCTCGCAATGACGACGGACCTCACGCCTTAGCCGTCGCGACTTCCTCCAGCCCGCGATTGCGCGGCTCGACGCCCCAGGCCCACACCACCACGATTTGAATCACCACAAGGCCGATCATCAGCCAGACCACGCCCGGCAGCTGGTAGGACGCCATCAGGGCGCCGACGATGAAGGGCGAGACCACGGTGGCGCCCCGTCCGAGCGTGTTGCAGATGCCATTGGCACGCAACCTGATCTCGGTCGGGAACAGCTCTGTCGTATAAACGCCGAACAGGAGCGCGGTCTGCACATAGATCGCGACGATCAGCACGAAGCCGACACTCAACACGACCTCCGGATCGGACGCGGCGTTGAAGCGGGCATAGATGTAGCCGGTGATGATGGTCACGATCGACGCGCCGATGATGCTCCCGCGCCGTCCGATGGCGTCGGACAAATAGGCGCCGAGCGCGCAGCCGACCAGCGATGCAGCCGACAACACCAGCGTATAGGCCAGCGAATTGGCGATGGTCAGTCCCTGGCGCAGGAAGAACTGCGGCAGGAAGATCACGAAGCCGAAGATCAATGTATTGATGGTAATGAGCACCCAGGAGCCCACGATCATGCGTTGCAAAAGCGGGGGCTTCAGCATGTCGAAGGCGGCGACCTGCGCGACAGGCGTCGGCACCACCAGCGGCGGCAGCGTCCCGCCGCCTGCGGATTCCTTTTCGATCGATTGCATCAAGGCTTCGGCTTCCTCGGTGCGACTCTGCGATTCAAGCCAGCGCGGCGATTCCGGGAGATTCTTGCGCAGATACCAGACGATCAGCGAGCCGACGCCGGCAATAATGAACATCGGGCGCCAGCCAAAGGCCGGGATGATCAGATAGCCAAGCAACGCGGTCACCGGGAAGCCGGTCACCGTCAGGAACGCCATCATCGACAGCCAGCGCCCGCGTGTCTTCGGCGGCACGAATTCGGTCAGCGTCGAATAGCCGACGACGATTTCGGCACCCAAGCCGAGGCCCTGAATGAAGCGGCAGGCGATCAGCTGATTCATATCCTGCGAGAAGGCGGCGGCCAGCGACGCCAGCCCGAAGATCAGCAAATTGATCTGATAAGTGAACCGCCGCCCCAGTTTGTCGCCGACAAATCCGGTGATCAGCGCACCCAGCGTCATGCCGACAAAGGTCAGTGAAATGAATTGCAGATTTTGCGGCACGGTCGAGAATTTGGATTGCACCGCCGATGCCAGCACGCCGCCGGCGATATAGAGATCGTATCCGTCGAAAAACATGCCGGCCCCGACCAGCCAGAAGATCCGGTAGTGAAACGATGAAACCGGGAGCCGGTCGAGCCGCGCACCGGCGTTTACTGCGTGAGCCATATCAAGTTTCCCCCTTTGTCGCCTTGTTGGCCGATCGGCCCCCGGTCTTCTCTGGACGCGGAGTTGCCGTCGGTTGTTTGCTTTATTGGTGGCGCATGATCTTTTCCGAAAACCAGTACCCACTTTTCGGGATCATGCGCTAGTTCAATCGTCGTTGGTTCGCCGTGTCGCGGTACCAGTCGAACGGCTGGTCATGGGTGGCGACCATCACGCTCTTGGTGTTGAAATGATCGTCAAAACTTTCGGTGCCGCATTCACGGCCGATGCCGGAATCGCCGACGCCGCCCCAGGGCGAGGCCGGGTCGAGGCGGTGATGGTCGTTGATCCAGACGATGCCGGCCTTGACGGCGGACGCGACGCGATGGGCGCGGCCGATGTCGCTTGTGCGGATCGCCGCCGCCAGTCCGAACGGGGAATCATTGGCGAGCCGCAGCGCGTCGGCTTCATCCTTGAACGGCGTCACCGAGGTGAAGGGACCGAACACTTCCTCCTGGAAGATGCGCATGTCGGACTTCACGTCGGCAAACACCGTTGGCGCGACGAAATAGCCATTGTCGTGGCCGGGCACCTTGGCGGCGACACCGCCGGTGACGAGCCGCGCACCGTCTTCATGGCCGAACCGCGAATAGGTGAGCACGCGGTCGCGCTGCCGTGCCGAAATCACCGGCCCGAGCTGGGTCGCAGGATCGAAGGGATCGCCGATCCGGATGGTCTCGGTCTTCGCCTTCAGTTTTTCGACGAACTCGTCATAGATCGAGGCCTGCACGATATGGCGGGAGGCGCAGACGCAGGTCTGGCCCGCGCCGATGAAGGCGCCGAACGCGGCGTAGTTAACGGCGCGGTCGACGTCGAAATCGTCGAACACCATGACGGGAGTCTTGCCGCCGAGTTCCATGGTCTGGTGCGCGAACACTTTTGCCGCGGCGCCGCCGGTCAGCACCAGCTTGGTGATATCGGGATGTTCGGCCAGCATCTTGCCGGCGCTTTGGCCGAGGCCCAGCACGATGTTGAACACGCCGGGCGGCAGGCCGGCTTCGGTAAAAATCTGCGCCAGTTTTAGCGTCGTCAGCGGCGTGTATTCCGACGGCTTGACCACGGTAACGCATCCGCTCGCCAGCACCGCCGCCAGCGACTTGCACAGGATCATCAAGGGATGGTTGAACGGCGTGCAGTTGGCGACGATGCCGATGGGGGTGCGCAGGGTGTAGTTCAAATAGGCGCCCTCGACGGGGATCACGGAGTCACGACGCGCCAGCGCGAGTCCTGCAAAGTAGCGGAAGAAATCCGGTAGCCGCGACAATTGCGCGCGGGTCTCGTTGACGGGACGGCCGTTGTTCAGCGTCTCCAGCCGGTACAGCGTGTCGAGATTGGCTTCAAACGCATCCGCGAGCCGATTGACCAGCCGCGCCCGCGCGCGCGTATCCATGCCGCCCCACGCCTTGCCTTCGAAGGCTAAGCGGGCGCTCTTCATGGCGCGGTCGATGTCTTCCCTGGTCGAATTCGGGATCCGCGCGATCACGTCGCCGGTGGCGGGATTGCGGACGTCGAGCATCTCGCCGTTACCGGCCTCGATCTCGCGGCCATCGACGAAATTTCCGTGGATTTCGACGTCGATGGACGCCGGTTTCGAAGGAATGTTCATGCCTCCCTCCCTTCGACGATGACGGCGTTGCGCTTCAGCGCCGGCAGCACGCGTTTTTCGGTCTGGGCGATGTGGGCCTTGATGATGCGGCCGGCGCCGCGGCCGTCGCGCCGCTGCATCGCCTCGATCAGGGCTACGTGCTCGCCGACCAGTTTTAAGGGGTCGTGGCCCCTGAGATTGGCGACGCTGACGCGCACCAGCCGGTCGGCCTGTCCGATCAGGTCGCACAACGCCGCGGCCATGCGGCGATTGCCGGAAGCATGCGCCAGCGCGGAGTGAAACGCGCGGTTATAGGCGATGAAATCCTCGTAGTTGCCCGAAAAGCGGCGGAATTCGTTCAGCGACTTCAGCACGGCGTCGGTGGCGTTCTCAATCGCCTCCGCCACGCAGGCGGGCTCCAGCGCGAGGCGGAATCGCAACAGGTCGCGCGCGTCCGCGAGCGAGATCGGATTGACGCGGTAACCCTGGCGCGGCTGCACGGTGACGAGATGCTCGCGCGCGAGCCGCAGCAGCGCCTCGCGCACCGGCTGGCGGCTCACGGCATAGCGCTCGGCGAGATCCTGCTCGCGCATATCATCGCCCGGCGCGAAGTGACATGTCAGAATATCAGAGCGCAGGCTCTCATAGACATTATCTCGTAAAAGCATCGAAATTCCTTCCACAGTCGACCATAATCTCGCAGTCGTGAAATATCACGTCAAGACTTAAAGACTTGAATTCCGCGTGTTTTGATCTATCAATCGGCGGATCGGCGCACCCATGCGGGGCGTCGCGCGATGTTGGAAAGAGAGATCGGGATGGATCGGCTTTTGGCGCAGGGCACCGTCAACGCAGCGCAGTCGGGCAATGGACCGCCGTTGTTTCTGTTCCACTCGCTGTTGTCGGACCGCGCAAGTTTCGACGCCATCGTGCCGGAATTATCGAAATCGCATCGCGTCATCGTTCCGGAATTGCCGGGTTTTGGCCGATCGCGTGCGGTCGGCGGCGGCCTCGCCGAAGTCGCCGACCGGATGGCGGAAGCGGTCAAGGACGCCGCCGGCGGTGAGGACGCCATCGTGCTCGGCAATGGCTATGGCGGCTTCGTCGCGCTGCAAATGGCTATTCGTCACCCCGGCATCGCGGCGAGGCTTATTCTCGCCGACAGCGGCGCGGCGTTCTCGGAACCGGGCCGCGAGGCTTTTCGCAGCATGGCGGCGGTCGCCATGGCCAAGGGGTTGTCGGCGATCACCGATGTCGCGATGCGCCGGCTGTTCGCGCCGGACTTTCAGACTGGCCATCCCGATCTGATGGCCGATCGCCGCCAGGCATTTCTCAGGACCGATCCGCAAATTTTTCGCGCCGCCTGCGATGCGCTCGCCAGCCTCGATCTGCGGCCCGAGCTCGACAAGGTGAAGATGCCGGTCCTCGTGCTGGTCGGCGAACATGACGAGGCGACGCCGCCGCCGATGTCGCATGAACTGGCGGCGGGCCTGCCGCACGCGCATCTCAAGATCATCCCGGGCTGCGCCCATGTGCCGCAGCTGCAAGCGCCCGCGATTTTTCTCGAGATGATCGGCGATTTCCTGCCCGCGACCAACTCGGCGCCGGCGTGAGTAGTCACCGCTGTCTTGCAACCAAAGCTTGTAAAATTGTGCGACCCTCCGTAGCCTAGCCGAAGCGGGTTTTGGCAGGGGGCGGGTCATGGACTTTTTCCGCGCATATAAAGCCAAGGGTACGGCGACATCGACCTACTTCATCGAAAGCACGGCGCCCGACAATGTCGACGACGAAGCGCCGCCATCAGACCTGCCTCCGGAGTATGCGCCCCATTTGGAAAAGATGGATGATTCCGAGAAAGCGGTGAAGCAGATCGCGGAAGATCTGGGCAAAGGACAAAATCCAAATCTGGTCGTGATGGTTCACGGCTTCAACAATCCGGAGCCGAATGTGTTGCGGATGTACATGTCCGCTGCCCTGGCAATCGGTCGTGACCCGCAGATCAGCAGCCGGGAGGGTCTCGTCTGCGTCGGCTATCGCTGGCCATCGGAAAATATGGGAGCACCGAGGCGCGGTGCGAGGGACGCTCTGCCGACGCTCGCGGGCTGGATTCTGACATTGGGCATCCTTGTCGTCGTGATCTCGCTTCCGTTCTACTTTATCCCGGGCACGGCGAATGTCGTTCTGAACTGGCTCGGCCGGCTTGGCGAGCACGTCTTTACACTGATCGGCTGGACTGCAGCCGGCCTGATGCTGATGGCCGTGCTGCTGCGGATTATCGTGTATTTTCGCGACAATTACCGCGCTTCGAATTACGGCATACCCGATCTCATTCAGGTCATTCGTGCCATCGACGCCGAAATCATGCGTCAGCGTGAACAGAGCAGCAGGACCGAGCCATGGCCGCGGGTTCAACTCTCCTTCATCGGCCACAGCATGGGTGGTTTCGTTGTCACTAACGCCATCCGTACCTTGTCCGACGTCTTTGCCGTGCCGGTCGATGCCTTGAATTCCTACGGGGCCGGCTCGCCGCCCGCACTGCGGCCCGAACCGCCCCTCAATTTGATCGGCAAAACCTTCGAGCTCAAGCGCTTCGTGCTGGCTTCGCCGGACATTCCGGCCGAGACATTGTTGTCCACCCGCGGCAATTTCCTCGCCTCGGCGTTGTCACGCTTTGACGAAGCCTATCTGTTCAGCAACGAGGGCGACGAGGTTTTGCGGCAGATATCGACGCTGGCGAATTACTTCGTGTTCCCCGCCAAGAGCAAGAACCACGGCTTTCGGCTCGGCAATGTCGAGATCCTGTCGCGCAGTTTCGGCATGATCGACGTAAACGAGCAGGATTATCTGCGGGTGCTGCGGATCGGAAATCTGACGCTGCAGGAATTGTACGACACGCTCGAGGACGCCAGGGAGAAACGCCTCGTGACCGCCGCAGCGGCACCCGAACAGGCTCCACTACCCAAGAGGTTCACCTATTTTGACTGTACCGATTATATCGACCGCGATAATCCGGATCAGCCCGACACCCGAAACAACTGGCTGGCGCTGCTGACCTTTGCGAGATGGCGCAAGGAGTACGACGCCGAGGCCAGGCTGAAATGGTATTCGCATCTCCATCTGCTCTTTGCGTATGTCGTGCATCATCAAAAGCCGAACGTACATGGTGGCTATTTCGAAGGCATGCTGTCGCAAGAGCTGATCTACCGGCTCGCCTGCCTCGGCTATGACGACACGGTCCGCGCCTATGGCAGCGAAGCTGCGCTTGGGGAGGCGTGCGCGCAGAAGCAAATCCGGATGCTGGTGTCGCCAATGCTGTGGAGCAATCGCCGCGCGAACGCTTCGGTCGAACCGCCCAGACCGGCAGGCGAGCCGACGCGGACCGCGAGGCAGGCGGCACCGCAGCGCGCGCCGCAGGCGGGCGCGCCGACCCCCCAGGTGGTTCCCGATCTGGTCGGCAAGTCCATTGTCACGGCGCGCGACGAAGTCGCAGTAGTTCGCGAAAGACACATGGAGGCGACACCGCCGGTGAGCGGGGTCGAGCCGCAGGTCCTGTTGCTGGAGATCACGAGGCCGGCAGACGGCAAGCCCGCTGGAGAGGTGCTGAGCCAGACCCCGCCGGCAGGCAGTCCGCTGGCCCAGCGGACGTCGATCGAAGTGGTCATTGCGAAGTGACGGCGCGGCCGGGCTCGAGCTATCACTGCTGACAATTTGAGCAGGCGGCGAAACTTATCCGTTCGACGCCGGCATCCATCGTGCCTAGTCTTTGAAGCGGAAATCTTTGAAGCGGAAATTTTGGCCTCGAAGCGGAGATGATGTTGATGCGCGCGGTACTTGACTATTGCACCGGAGGAACGGAGCGAAAGGTGCCGGCGGGCATGCTTTTCATCCGCGAGGGCGGCAAGACCGGCCATTTGTTTGTTCTGGTCGAGGGGCGGGTGGAGGTCATCAAGGGCGACAGCGTCGTCGCCGTCATCACCGAGCCCGGCGCGATGTTCGGCGAGATGTCGGTTCTGCTCGATCAGCCGCACAGCGCGACCGTGCGCGCGGCGTCCGATTCAGTCATTTACGAGTTCAACGACGCCGCGTCGTTCTTGCGCGACCAGCCGGCGGTGGCGCTGCTGATCGCGCGATTGCTGGCGCAACGGCTCAATGTCGCGACCACCTATCTTGCCGATTTGATGCACCAATATGCCGGCCACGGCACCCATCTCGCGATGGTCGGCGAGGTCCTGCAGAGCATGATCAACCTGCCGCCGTCGCAGGTCCAGCCAGGATCGGATCGGCAATCCGACCCAAGGATGTGAGCCAGGCCGGTGGATGTATGACCGGCGCCGCCGGCCGCTGCATCGGCGCGTTGAGGTCGATCCATTGCGCGTCGCCAGCGGACAGCCAGAACGCCGTGCCTTCGTCGATATCGAGCACGATATGGACCGGTGGCCGGCCGGGCTGCAGCCCGGCGTTGAAGACCCAGGTGGTGCCGAGCCGGTCGAACCAGGATCCGTCGGGGATGAACGGCGACTGATGCACGTGGCCCGAGATCACCATCGCAGGCTGGTAGCGCTGGATCCATTGCACCAGCTCGACGTCGCCGAAGAACCGCTTGCCGCCCCAACTCGTCGGCGAATTCGCGGGCGGCGCGTGATGAACCCAAACCCATCGCTTCAGCCGTTTGGCGGCGGCCTCAAGAAGCTGGTTCTCGATGCGCGCTTTCACCCGCGGCCCGTCCCACCACGGGCAGATCGTGAACAGGGTGTCGCCGATCGCAAAACTGTCGCCATCGCAGGTGATGCCGAGTTCGCGCGCCTCGCCGACCCAGCGGGATATCTTCTCGCCCTCCGGGCTGCGTTCGTCGAGGTCGTGATTGCCCGAGCACAGAACGACGCGGGTGATGCCGGACAACAGCGAAAGATATTTCTTCACCACCACGATCTGGGCGCGGAAATCGACGAAGGAGCCGACGGCGAGCGCATCGCCGGCAAAGATCACGAGATCGAATTGTGGCGCGGCGGCGATCAACCAGTCGAATTGCGGCAGTGAATAATGCAGATCCGCGACAACGAGGCAGCGCATCATCAGGCGTTCCAAACTGCTTATAATATAGGCGATCCGGGGCGGATGCATTCGAGCAAGGTTGATCGAGCAAAAGTTATGCCGTGGCGTGCTGTTTGGGCGCGACAGATGCCCGCAGCGGAGCTGGCTCGTCGTGCCCGGCCATTAGCTGTCTGCCTTGCGCAGACTGCGTAAACCTGTCTGCGATGCCGGTTATCCACGTCTTAGCTGCATTGAGGCAAGAAAGACGTGGATGGCTGGTCATCGGCGAGCGGAAGCGACGCCGTCCTTCGGACGGCTATGCCCGGCCATGATGAAGCAATCTAGGTGTGGAGCCTCAACAGGTTGTCCTCGGTCAAGCCGAGGCGGCTGATGGGTGGTTTGGACTTTAGACTGCTGTGTGGTCGATGCCAGTTATATCGATGCAGCCAGATCGGCAGGTGCTGAGCCCGATGATCTGATGTGAGATAGGCTTGGGCATAGGCCCATTCGCGCAACGAGGTTTGGACGAAGCGCTCGGCCTTGCCGTTGGTTTTCGGCGTATAGGGCTTAGTGCGCAGGTGCTTGATTTTGAGCAGGCGCAATGCCTTAGGGTAACGACGGGATCGGAAGCTAGTGCCGTTGTCGGTCATGACACGATAGACTTTGACACCATGGGCCCTGAAGAAGCGCAACGCGTTAAAGAGAAAGCTCAGGCAGGATCGACGTTTTTCATCGGGCAAGATTTCCGAATAGGCGACGCGGGAATGGTCGTCGATTGCCAGGTGCAGATATTCCCAACCGACCCTGCGGCTCTTGCTTTGGCGATCGCCGGTGATGCGGTGGCCGACTTGCTCGAAACGGCCCAGCTTTTTGATATCGATGTGGATGATCTCGCCGGGGTGTTCGCGCTCGTACCGGCGCACCGGTTCGGCCGGCTCCAGTGCCGAGAGCTTGTTGATGCCGAGCCGCTGCAGGATGCGGCTGACGGTCGCCGGAGACACGCCGACCTCGGCCGCGATCTGCTTGCCGGTGTAGCGCTGGCGGCGCAAGGCCTCAACCACGGCGCATGTGGCGGGCGCCGTTTGGCTTGGCAATGAAAGAGGCCTGGAGGAGCGGTCGCGCAAACCATCGACACCGCCTGCGCGGAACCGTCCGACCCATTTGGCGACGGTCTTTGGCGTGGTGTTGAACTGGCGCGCGGCGGCCGCTTTGCTCAGTCCCGCTGCCACACTCCGCACCATGGCCTCTCGACCTTTCGGCGTCAGGGGAGCATTCTTATGGCTGTTCATCTGGTCTCTCCGTGGAACACTGAAGCTTCGCAACCTCAGCTTCCTCGGTTCGGACCAGATGGACAACCTCCTGAAAGCCCACATCTAGGCCTTCGCGGTCGCGTGGGAAAACACCACCTCGATCAGCGTGCCCGTACGGCCGCCGGTCTTGATCTGGAATTTGGCGCGGTTGGCTTCGACCAGGGCCTTGGTCAGCGACAGATTGACCGGCGAATTGTCGGAGGACTGATCCGATGGCGGCGGGGTGCGGAACGGCTCCAGCGCCGCGGCCACCTCATTGTCGTTGAGGCCCTGGCCGGTATCGCGGACGCGCAGCACCACCTCGCCGAAATCCGACAGCGCCGTGGAGACGATGACCTGGCCGCCGGCATTGGCGAGATGGATCGAATTGCCGATCAGGTTCAGCGTGATCTGGCGCAGCGCGCGGGCGTCGGCCACCACCGGCGGCAACATATGCGCGAGCGACGTGCGGATGATGATACGTTCGCGGTTGGCCTGCGGCTGCATCACAGCGACGCAGCTCTCGACCAGTTCATTGAGGTTCTGGTTGGTGAAGGAAAGATCGAGCTTGCCAGTCTCGATCCTGGAGAGGTCGAGCAGATCGTTGATGATGGCGATCACCCGTTCGCCGGAGGCGCGGATGTCCTTCATGTATTCGGCGTAGCGCTCGTTGCCGAGCGAACCGAAACGCTCGCCGATCATCACCTCGGCAAAACCGATGATGGCGTTCAGCGGCGTGCGCACCTCATGGCTGATCCGCGCCAGCACGTCGGCCTTGGCGTTGGCGCCGCGATCGGCCAGCCGCCGCGCCTCGCGCAATTCGCCCTCGGTCTTTTTTGCAGGCGTAAGATCGCGGAACACGGCGAAGAAATTCGGCCCGTCGGTCCGCGTCCGTCCCATGGTCATCGCCAGCGGGATGAGGCCGCCCTTGGCGACGCGCCCGAGCGCATCGAGGCCGTGATCGAGCAGGCTTTCGACGCTGCCGGATTTGATGCTGGCGAGATAGTCGAACACCGCGTGCTGGCTCTCCGGCGCGAACAAATCGGCGAGATTGCGCTGCACGAGCTCGGCGCCGTCATAGCCGAACAGCGCTTCGGCGCTGCGATTGGCCGAATTGATATTGCCCTCGGCGTCGAACATCACGATGCCTTCGGCCGTGGTGTCGAGGATGGCGCCGAGTTCCTCGGCGTCGGCGTGGCCGACCGCCGAGGGCTCGACGACCGGGGCCACTTCCGCGATCGCAGCCGCGACAGCCGCGCCTTGCGAATGCGGGCCCGAATAGATCAGGGCGAGCGCGGAATCGCCGTCCCATGAAATCGTGTAGAGCCGCGCGTCGACAGCCTGCGGCGGCGTCTGTTGCTCCGACGGCTGGCTCGCGGAAATCTTGACCGGCGTGCCGGTGTCCGACGTGCTGGAGGCGTTCGACACGCCGGGCTCGACATAGAGCGCGTCGAGGCCGCCGGCTTCTTCCAGCGCGTGCAGGCCGGCATAGCCCATCTGCGCGAGAAACGCGGGGTTGGCGTAGAGCAGCCGGTCGAGCCGGTAGATCAGCACGCCGACCGGAATGAGATCGAGCAGCGCCTTGTCGCGTTTGGCCTCGCCGCGCGCGGGCGGTTCCGGGGGCGCCAGCCAATCGGGCTGTTCCCCGGCCGGCGGTTCGCTGTTCAGTTCACTTTTCAGTTCACTTGCCACGTCGCGCGTTTCAGACGCGGGCGGCCCGACCACGGTCTCGTCGACATCGATCGCGGGCGGCGTTGTGTCCGCGCCCATCTCGGTCTCGAGCCGTGCCGACAATTGCCGCGCGAGTTCGTTGAAGGCGCTGTTTTCGACCGGCGTCAGCGACGGCGGTTTGCTGTCGCCGATCGGGCGGAACGGCAACACATTCTTCGGCGTTTCCGCTGGCATTTCCACGGGGGTTTCCACGGGCGTTTCCAAATCGGTTTGTTGTGAAGTCTCTGACGCTATCGGTTCCGGCAATTCGGCAGCCGGAGCAACGCTGAGGTCGCCGGGAACATCCGCAATGGGCGGCTCCTCGGCGATCAAGTTTTCCAGAGGCAAATTTTCTTGAGGCAAGGTTTCTTCGAGCAAGTCTTTGGCGGGCAGATCTTCGGTGAGCAGGTGTTCAGCGGGCAGATCTCGAGTAGGCAGTTCTGGCGTTGGTACGTCGTGAGCGGACGCGTCTTTTGCAGGCCGATCTTCGCCTGGCGCGTCCGGGGCCGAACCTGCCTTAACGACGTCAGCCGACAACGCTTGCGGCGCAAGCGGCGCACCGAAGAACTCATAGCGGCGCAACGCGGCCAGCCGCGCCAGTCCGTCGAGGTCGCGGCAAACGCCGAAGCCCCGATAGCCGGCAAAATTCCGCGTGCCGTCGAAGATCGGCAGGCCCGACAATTCGACCGGCAGGCGGCCGCCGCCATCGACCGGCCAGTTCAGCGTGATGCCGCTCCAGGTATCGCGCGTGGCAAATGCCTTCATCACGCGGCCTTCAGGATCGAGTCCGAAAGCGTGCGAGATGTCGCTCCACAGCCGGCCGAAACCGGCGGCAGTGCGCGCACCGATCAGGCGGGTGAATTCGTCCGAGCCGAGCGAGAAGCGGCCCTCATGATCCATCTGCCACATGAAGCGCAGCGGCAGCCGGCGCGTATTCGGCAGCGGCTCGTCGAGCCATGACGGCGCCTTGACCGGCATCGGCGCCTGCGCCGGCGCGGAAATTTCGGCGGCCGGTGGTGGCGGTGATTCTGCAACGGGCGCAGGCGCCGGCTCCTCGACAGGCTCGGCTGCCGGTTCATCGGCGACGGCCTCGACGTAGGGCGATGGCTCGTGCGGCGGCACTTCGATCTCCGGTGTCACCGTCTGCTGCGGCAGTTCGGAATGCGGGGAATCAACAGGCGGCGTTTCATCATACGATGTTTCGCTGTCTGACGCTTCGACCGGCGCGCCTCTGTCATGCGGAAGATCGGGTGGCAGCGTCTGCATGTCGGGTTCGGCCGGCTCTTCCGCAACGACATGTTCAGCGACGGCTTCCGCAGGCGGCTCCTCAAATGCATCGAACAAGGCGAACTCGGCGGGCGCTTCGCCGGATAGTGCCGGCGCTTCGTAGCTTGCGAAGGATCGATCGACGGCCGCAGCGGCCGGCGGCTCCGTCACGGCAGCGACCGCTTCCGCCTCGGGCAGTTTGGCTTCCGGCAGCAGCGGCGCGGCAGGCCGCGTATGATGAGCGGCCTGGGTGGTGCCGGGCGCGATCAGTGCGACCAGGCCGATATCGGCGCCCTGGCCGACACGCTGCAGCACCATGTGGCCGATGCCGACAGGCGTTTCGACACGGCCCTGTTTCAACGCGTCGGCGCGCGCCGCGTCGAGACCGGCCTCGGAGAGATTGCGAAAGCCGAGCAGCGGACGCGCCGCATCGCTGGCGCCGATGAACATGCCGTCGCAGGCAAACACCGCGATCGGCCGGTCGATGCCCTCGACCAGCCGCTGCAGCCGTTCGACCAGCGGCATGGTGCGGCCGGAGGCGCTGCCCGTTGTAACGAGGATGCCGTGGCTGCCATCCGGAAAATCGAGCCGCGCGCAGCCGCAGGTCGCGAGCATGCCGGGCAAAGCGCCGAAGCCGCGCAGACGCTCCAGCCGGATCGCGCCATTGTGCGGCAACCGGCCGCCGAGCCGCGCGACCTGTCGCCGGTGCGGATCCGCCGGTCCGAAAATCTTCTGCGCGAGGGCTGCCGCATTGGCGGCGCCGAACACGCGGGCGCCAACCGGATTGGCCCACAGAATCCGGGTGCCGTCGATCGACCAAAGCCATGCGGGCAGGGCGCTGGTTGCATGCAACGCCAATCTGGGATCGCCAAGCAGGTGCAACTGGAATTCCGCATTATTCATCGCGACGATATGACCGCACAGGTTGGGCTTTTTGCCCGATAATGGCTTCAGAAACCGGCGGCCAAACGATGGCAGCCTTGGTGGATCGCGAGTATCGCAAGCGAGGAGCGGCAGGTCCACGGCCCGGCTACGGCGGCGCTATCCAAAGCCGAGATAACCTTAATCCAGTCGAACTGTTTAGCCGCCCTACGCGTTGGGATGTTGCAAAGCGCCATCAGGGGTCCACGATAGGGAGCCGACGGATACCGCGTCACACCGGTGAGGTCTTTTGGCGATATCCTGATGCGGGTTGCCGGGAACCGGGGCTTAAGGCTGGCTCCGCCAACGAAACCCGCCAACGAAAAAGGAGTGCGATCATGAATGAAGATACGCGTTTCGAGATTCCGAAGGACATGAAGGCGATGGCCGAGGCGAGCTTCGATCAGGCCCGCAAGACTTTCGAGAAATTCCTGACCTCCGCGCAGGCGACCGCAGGTTCGCTCGAGGAGCGCGGCGCAACGGTTCGCGCCGGCGCCAAGGACATCAGCAGCAAGGCGATCGCCTATGCCGAAAAGAACGTGCAGGCCTCCCTGGACTATGCCCAGTCGCTGCTGAAAGCCAAGGACCTGACCGAGGTGATGCGGCTGCACAGCGACTATGTGCAGGGTCAAATGCGGTCACTGGCGGAGCAGGCCAGCGAAATGGGCCAGATCGTGAGCAAGGCCGCCATGGAGGCCGCCAAGCCCAAGGCCTAACGCTCTCGACACAACCCTAGCGGTTCCAACGCGGAACTTGCATCCATTCCGGGTCGGGTATGCGGCGTTGCACTCAATTCTTCGTTGCAATGCACAAAATTGCCATGATATGGGTGCTTATTAGGCAGGCCCGTGGTTGGGCACTTCCGTGAGTTTGAGTAGGTGATCCGATTCGACGTTTCCGGCATTTCGCGTAGCCGGGTACGCAATGGGTCACAGTGTTTCACCCCATTGCGAAGGATAAATGCCATGACCAACCCCAACGATCCGTTCTCCGCCTCCATCATCCCGTTCGAGGTTCCCGAGCAAGTGCGCGCGTTCGCCGAAAAGGGCGTTTCGCAGGTCCGCGACAGCTACGCCAAGTTCAAGGATGCCGCCGAGACCCATAACGGCACCATCGAGGCGGTGTTCACGACCGCCAGCAAGGGCGCCAGCGAATACTCCGCCAAGCTGCTCGAATTCTTCAAGGCGAACACCTCGGCCTCGCTCGACTTCGCGCAGGAATTGTTCGGCGTGAAAACGCCGTCGGCCGCGCTGGAGCTGTGGACCTCGCATACTCGCAAGCAGTTTGAGACGCTTGCCGCCCAGGCCAAGGAACTGGCCGAATTGGGCCAGAAGGTTGCGACCGAGACCGTCGAGCCGATCAAGGCCAGCGCGTCGAAGCTTTATAAGCCGGCCGCCTGATCGATCGGCGCTTTGCGTTTGGAGGAGAGCCCGGGCGGACAGCCCGGGCTTTTCGTTTGAGAGGTCGTTTTGCGGGCGCAATTGACTGCTTCCCGGCCTTGCCAAAGCGGGGCGTTGCACCTAGTTTCCGCCCCATTCGCGGACCCCCATTTGAGGGATCTCGCAAGGATGCAGTTGTAGCTCAGTTGGTTAGAGCGCCTGTCTGTGGAACAGGAGGTCGGTGGTTCGAGCCCACCCAACTGTACCACCACACAAAATTCCCTGTGGTTCCAGCATCGTATTGATAGGCCTGACGTATTTGAGCGCGCTAAATACAAAGAGCGTTCCAAATGGCAGTCAGGATGGTCGCGTTAGTTCGATCCAAGAATGGTGAGTATGTTGCGCGCAAGGGCATCCCCGCTGATGTCCGCGAGGCACCACGCACCGCATTCAGTTTCTTCAGCCATGACGAACGCCAGCACGGCTAAAAGCCGCGCGGGTCGCGCCGTAGAGCGGACTCTGTCTTTAGGCCGATCACTCTCTCGCCGCATGGGTGTCGTACCAACCGGGCGGCGGGAACTGCATCGCGGGATTCAAGTAATGTCTAGAGCCCTTGAGGCGAAACACCTTCTCTTGAATCTTGCCGACCATATTAAACATGCTTTTTGGGCCGCCACCGAACAGTCCAAGGTCTCCATTGATCGCATATCCGCGAAATATGCCCTTGTAGACTTCGATAGCTTCAAGTGCATTTACCCATGTTCCCGGCAATTCATTTCCGAAAAGGCCGCTGCTTCCGTTCTTAAACCGCCAATCAACAAAATTTCCTTCTTTCGGAGCCGTTGGACATTTCTGCATGTAGACAAGTGACTGATCAATTATTCTGTATTTCCGGTATCCTAGTCTTTCGAACGTCTCGAATTCTTCGATAAGTTTTTTCCAGCTTGATTTGTCAGATTCAATGGACACGAATTGCGGTAGCTCAGAGAGATTTTCCAGAGACGCCAACGCTTCGAGGTCGTTGCCCTCAATATCGATTTTGCAGTATCTCGGGATACCGTGCTCCTTCAGAATGTCCGCTAACTTCGCAGCGCGTATCGTCAACGTCCGTCCCACACCTGCGCCGAAATTCTTGTTTCTTTCGGACCAATCTTGATTCGTTGTTCCCCATTCCGAAACACGATCGTCGACATAAAAGCGGATGTCCCCGGGCGAGTTCGACACTGCAAGATTAACGACTGATAGAGCGCCCGACTTCACGTATTCCGAAAACCGGTTGCTGATGGATTCGCAGAATTCTGGCATCGCCTCTATGGCGACGACGCGAAATCCCTTTTTTAGATAGAATTCAGTATCCTCGCCCTTGTGGGCACCCACGTCGTAAATGAGGGTCTCGTCCATGGCTGGTCCTTTGCGTGCCCCAGGGCCAAGAAGGTAGATGCTGGCCAAGGCTCGTCAAGCGGCCGTATGCCGAGGCTCGCACACTTGAAGCGCATCCTGAAGCTCGGTCGCGCTTGAGCAAGCCTAAGACCCTTTGACGAAGCAGCGCGCCGAACGGTTCCAATGTGTTCCGATTGCCTCAATGTTTTAAAATGGAGGTCCCGATTTTTGGCTTGAACACCCTAGCCGTCAGTTCAGCAGCAGCGCCGAGGTTTACTGGCGAATTTTGAAGTTTTGATCTGAGCGGATCATCGGGATTTCAAAGGCAAAAGGGGGGTCCAACGAACGCTCTGCCAATCGCTTGCTGCCTCTGGAGGGCGAGTGACTGCCTAAACGAGGCGGTGGTCGTTATGCGTGGCTGATGAGCCAACCTGCGAGGCCAAAGAACACCAAAGCCACTCCCACGCTTTCTAACGATAACGCCACTATTCCGGTGGCAACGAGACCCGTGGCGAGGTTGATGATGAGCGTTGTCCTGTCTGAGTGGCCATGCAGGCTGCGGCCGTCATTGTTCGGAAGCCCATAAGACCCCCGACCCGTTCACTGACTCTGCTATTCAGCAAAGCAATCATCCGGGACACCCAGTGAGGACTTGAGCCTGGGCTGGGTTGGACAGGTGGGCCCTGTGGGACACACGCTTCGCGAGCGCCCGAGGAGAGTACAGGAGCCTTTGTGCCCCCGTGTCCTAAGTTGAAAAACGTAGCCGCTAATTCATTGAAGGAACGTTTAGTGAACAATCGTCATTGGTCACAGTAGAACTACGGGAACTTTGGCGATATTCTCTTCTCTCTTCGCAAGAGCGCGAAGCAGCGTCCGAAGAAGCGGAGTCTGATTAAGCTCGATTACGAGGACTCACTTTGTTAACCAAGGGAGTATTAGTGATGGTTCAGTCAACAGTAGGACGAGTCTCGAGCGTCATTGATCTAGAGAGCGAAATCGAGGCAGAGTTTCGAAACAGACCACCAATCCATGAGCCGCGGCCTGTCACTTTCGCGCCGCCAAGGGTGCGTGAGCCGACCGTGTCGATGCCGGACTATGTCGAGCACCGCGAGGGGGCCACGGAAATCGGCAAGCTGACAGCGGAAGCCATTGTCCGCGAATACGAAGCTGCGGCGAAAGACATCGAGGCGATGGGCGCGGAACTGATCGAGCGCGTCAAGCAATGCGAGGCGATGACCCGCGATGCGCTCGCCGTGACCCAGGAGATGAAGGAAACCGCAATGCGCTACCGCGAGGAGGCCAAGCGCATCTTCGTTCAGATTGAGGACTGTTCGCAGATGACGGCGGAGGTTCGCAAGACCTGCACCGAACTGAAGGAAAGGATCGCCGCTCCGGCCACGGCCTAGTCTAAGTTCGGGCCCACTTGAACTTTAGTTCCGCGTCTGGGCGAAAGCGTACATCTGCCAAGCAAGACACGGCGCGTGTAAACGCTTGGGAACAGACAGCCGTGATCTGTCGTGGCGGCCCGCTGCACAACCCTGCTTACGGATGATCCTGGCGGGCTCTTTACTGAGCGGCAGCGTTGCATGCCAAGACTGAGCGGCAGCGTCTTGCATGCCAGGAATTCACTACAAAAGCGCGCTACAAAAGCAAATCGGTCGCGGCCAAATTCACTCGGTTTATCAAGGGTAATTTGCTTCCACGGCAGTACCCACCCAACTGTACCACGCCCCACATCGCTGATTCTGCGCGCGGCATAGCCCTGTGGCCCCAATGTCTACCGCTGTTTGGTCTACCCCGGCTTGCCAAGCCAGCGGCATTCACCCACAATTCCCGAAATCGCGCTTCGGGGGGATTCGTGACGATGGTCCGGTTCGGGAGTTTCCAGTTCGCTTCGATGCTCGCTGTGGCGCTCGCGGTTGCGATGTGGCCGGCTGCGGGCCAGGCCTATACGCCCGAACAGCAGCAAGCCTGCTCTGGCGATGCGATGCAGCTGTGCGGCGAGTTCGTTCCCGACGTCGACCGCATCACCGCCTGCATGATCCGGAAAAAATCCCAGCTCTCGCCGGGCTGCCGGGTCTACTTCAGGCCCGACCCCGAGCCGGTTGCGGTCGCGCCGGCCGGCCGGCCGATGGCCATCAAACCGGCCGCGGCGCGAACGAAGCCTGCCAATACCACGCCGCGCAAGCCCAAGAAGCCGGCAAAACCCGCGGCGACCTGACCGCCGCGCACCGTTTCAAGTCCCTGGTCGCGCGACAGACTGCCGCCTTGCGGCGGCAGCGCGCGTCGACATCTCTCCCGGACGTGGAGAGTGAGATGCGCGAAGATCATCAGGCAGAACTCGACCGGCATTTTGGCTGGTTCGAGGGCAGGTTGCCGCCGCGGCCGGCCAGGCTAGTCGGCTGGTTGCGCAAGCCGTCGTCGCGCTACGCCCGGATTCCGCTCGCCATTCTGTTGATCGTCGGCGGGGTTTTCAGCTTTTTGCCGGTGCTCGGACTCTGGATGTTGCCGCTCGGACTCCTTTTGTTCGCGCAGGACGTCCCGGTGCTGCAGCAGCCGATGGCGCGACTGCTCGGATGGGTTGAACGCAAATGGATCGCGCGCCAGCGTGCGAAAAGCGCGCAGTGAGTCACTTCAATCGCCGTTCAATCGCCCGGCCAACTCCATCTTCGGTTGTGTTGCGGCGCAAGGTGTGACTCAAAAAGCAGCCTTGGCGGCTAATCCGTGGCTTCTTCGCGATTGCTAGTAAATTTTTCTTTCACGAATCAGCGCGCTGATTCATTTTCGTCTCCTGGGGTCAATCTGGAGGCCAAGGTATGAACGTCATTGTTTTCGCTTCGCGTAAAGGGGGCTCGGGAAAAAGTACCCTGGCTGCTCATCTCGCTGCGCATGTCCACAAGGCGACGAAACCCTGTTTGATGATCGACGCCGATCCGCAGGGTTCGCTGACCCTGTGGCACAAATTGCGTGGCACCAACGAACCGCCGATCAAGGCTGCTGTGAATTCCGTCAGCGGGATCATCGCCGCCGCCAAGCGCGACGGTATTGAATGGGTGTTCATCGACACGCCGCCGAATCTGTCGGCGGTCGTCGACGACGCCATCAAGAACGCCACGATGGTGATCATTCCGGCGCGGCCGGGCGTGTTCGACGTTAACGCGGTGCAGGAAACCATTCAGATATGCCGCACGGCGCGCAAGCCCTATGCGGTCGTAATCAACGGCGCACCTGCGCAACGGGACGGCGTCGAAAGCCGGATCGTCACCATCGCGCGCGAAGCACTGGCAAAATTCCGTGCGCCGGTGTGGAGCGGCCAGATCACCAACCGCGCCGATCTGTTGATGGCGCTCGGCAACGGCGAAGGCGCCCGCGAATATTACGCGGAAGGCCGGGCCGCAGCCGAGATCGGAAGGCTCTGGGCTGCGATCGAACGTTCGATCAAGGCGATCCGTGGTACCGCGTCGGCGTCCGGCGCCATGCACAAGCAGGCGGCGTAACAACGCCGTATCTTCTGGATAAAAGACGCGCGGGCTCCGCGCGTTTTTCTATTATGTTTTTGCGCAGAATTATCGCCTCGTCATTGCGAGGAGCCACCGGGTCCCGCCTTCGGCGGGCCCGATGATAAACTCCGCGACGACTTGTCCGCCGTAGCTCGCGAGCGAAGGCGGAAGCAATCCATTCCACCGTTCGCGGTGCTATGGATTGCTTCGCTTGCGCTCGCAATGACGGCTGATGGCCTTCACGCCACCATCAGCATGTAGAACACGATGACCGGCGACAGGGTCAGGATCACCGACCAGATCCCGACCGCCCAAAGCACGTCCTCGGTGGTAAAGCCCCGTTGGTCAGGGATAGTATTGTTTTCGAAGTTCACGACGCCCCCGCGTTTTTTCGCTGTTGTGGCGACCTTGATACGCGACCTTTTTTAAAAACCCGGTCGCGATTTCGCTCGCATTTGACCACAGGTGCTACCGCGGATTAACCACTGCATCCGCCACATCAGGCGATCAGCAGGCGATAGGTCATGACCGGCACGAAGCCGATCAGCATCGCCCACAGCGCAAACGACGACACCAAAAGGACGTCGTGCATCCGCTGGGCGCGCTCGCAGGTCGGAAATTTCGGATTGTGTGTGATTTCGGTATTCATTGGCTTCCCCCCGTTTTTTATGAGGGGATATCAATAAGCCTAGAATTCTAAAGTCACGCTCGCAGCTTCCTGCGACTTTGAAGTGTTGCGGTCGGCGATTGTTAACTACGCGGATCGCCGCAGAGCCGTCTCCATCATCTCCACGATAGCGGCGAAGCCGTTACGCAGGGATGACGGAGATAGAAGCCGGCCTAACGCAAAGCAGGCAGCCGAGGGCCGCTTAAGCGCGGCGCAACAGCTGCGGTGTGCGCCGCCCGATCTCCCGATCGAGCCGGGCCGCCAGTTCGGCGCCCACTTCCACCATCGGCAGGCGGACCTCGGCGCTGTCGATCAGCCCGGTCCGCGCCAGCCAGTATTTTGCGGGCGCCGGGCTCGGCTCGGCGAACAACAGGTTTGTGAGCTCGGAAATGCTTTCCCAACGCGCCAGCGCGGCATCGCGGTCACCCTGCTTCAGCAAGGTCCGCACCGATGCGAAAAGCTCCGTCTCGATATGCGCCGACAACAGGATCGCGCCGTCGGCGCCGTCGGTGAGCGCGTCGAAATATTGCGCGTCCTCGCCGGTCAGCACGCGGAAGCCGGATGGCCGGCGGCGCAGGAACTCGATCGATTGCCCGCGGTCGGCGCCGCAATCCTTGATGCCGATGATGTTTGGATGTTCCGCCAGTTGCAGCAGCGTCTCGTTGCTGAGATTGACCGCAGTCCGGTAGGGGATGTTGTAGAGCACGATCGGCCATGCGGCGTGGTCGGCGAGCGCATTGAAATGCTGCACCAGACCGCGCTGCGACGGCCGCGTGTAATAGGGGCTCGCGATCAGATAGCCGTCGATCGGCCACGCCGCCGTCTCGTCCAGCGCATCGCGCATCTTCTGCGTGCTGGCGCCCGACAGGCCAAGACAGATAGGCAGGGCGCGCCTCGCCTCGGCGAGTTCGGACCGCACCGTCCCTACGAGCTGCTCGAGTTCGTCGATCCCGAGCGTCATGCCCTCGCCCGAGGTGGCCGCGAGGATCAAGCCATCGACAGAGCCGTCGGCGTAATGCCGGACCAGCCGGCGCAATGACGGCTCGTCGAGTTCGCCGTCGCGAAACGGCGTGACGAGGGGCAGCCACAGGCCCTGAAATCGGGTTTGAAGGCAAATCCTTGGTTGGTCGGTCATTGGTCGTCTCCTTGAGGAGTGAGCCGGAGACGGGACCAATAAAAAACCCCGTCCAGACGGCGGGGTTTTCGGGATCGGGTATGAGCGAACAGTTTATCGCGCGCGTCGATCTCGGATCCCCAGCAGGGGACCTTTTTTCGACGACGTTGCGGTGCACGAATTCGTGATCATGTGACGATGATGCTGGTGCGGCGCACGCTTGTCAATCCGCGCACCGGCGATGACGAACGGGCAAAAAAAAGCCGGGCTCAAAAGAGCCCGGCTTAAGGTATTGGCCACGTGAGGCCGACACAATCACCTTCCAAGAGGGATTACTGAGCTTCCGCGCCGCTGGAGGAGGGGGACATATGCGCGACGCGAACGCTCAGCGTGGAACCACTATGATCCCCATCGGCGGCTTGCATCAACCGTCCGAGCCGCATGTCAGTCATGCGGAGTCCCGGGGGCGGTATAAGAACCGCTAATCCGGAAGCGGGATGACGAAGTTGCCCGCTCCTAGGAGGGCCAGCGCTGCGCCTTGCTCACCACGAAATCGCGGAACACCTGCACCCGCGCCACCGTCTTCAGCTCTTCCGGATAGACGAAATAGGTGTCGAGCTGGATCGAGTCGGACTCGCCGAACAGCTGCACCAGGCGGTTGTTTTCCTCGACCAGATAATCCGGCAGTGCTGCGATGCCGAGCCCCTGCTGGCAGGCGCGCACCAGGCCCAGGATATTGTTGACCTTGAAATAGGCCTCGCGCGGACCGGAGCCGTTGCGGCCGGCTTCGATCAGCCAGTTGCGGTTCTGCAGATGCGGCTGCACCTGTGCATCGCCGAGCATGATGATGCGATGCGAGTCGAGGTCGTCGAGCGTGCGCGGCGTGCCGAAGCGCTTGATGTATTCCGGCGAGCAATAGGCATGGAAGCCGATCGAGAACAGTTTTCTCTGGATCAGGTCCGGCTGGGTCGGCTTGCGGGTGCGGATCGCGACGTCGGCCTCACGCATCGACAGATCGAGATCCTCGTCGGTCACGATCAGCGAGATCCTTATATCCGGATAAAGTGCGGTGAATTCGTCGAGCCGCGGAATCAGCCAGTTGATGCCGAGCGCCGGCGGTGTGGTGATCTTGAGGTCGCCGCTCGGCCGCTCGCGGCTGTCGGTGAGCTTGGCGCGGGCCGCCTGCAACTGCATGAAAACGTCATGCGCGGTGCGGAACAGCAGATCGCCCTGTTCGGTGAGGATCAGGCCGCGGGCGTGGCGGTGGAACAGCGAGACCGAGAGCTCCTGCTCCAGCGCGCTCACCTGCCGCGAGACCGCCGATTGGGAAAGCCCAAGCTGCTCGCCGGCATGGGTGAAGCTTCCCGCCTCCGCCGCCGCGTGAAAAACCTTCAGCTTGTCCCAATCCATGTCTGTAAATCCGTCCCGAGTGCGCGCCATGATTATTCCGCCGCCGCGCGATCGCTCGCGCGCAAAGCCAGGAAGCGCTCGGCCTCCAGCGCCGCCATGCAGCCAAGGCCGGCGGCCGTGACCGCCTGCCGGTAGGTTTCGTCCGCGACGTCGCCGGCCGCGAATACGCCGGGCACCGAAGTCGCGGTCGAGTTCGGTGCCACCTCGACATAGCCGGATGGTTTCAGCTTGATCTGGCCTTTGACGAGGTCGGTCGCAGGCGCGTGCCCGATCGCGATGAAGACGCCGTCGGCCGACACTTCCGTCAGCGTACCGCTCTTGACGTTTTTCAGGCGGACATGGGTGACCTTGCCCGGATTTTCAGTGCCGCAGATTTCGTCGATCGCCGAGTCCCAAACCACCTTGATCTTGGGGTGCTTGAACAGCCGGTCCTGCAGGATGCGCTCGGCGCGGAAATGATCGCGGCGATGCACGATGGTCACTTGCGAGGCGAAGTTGGTGAGGAACAGCGCTTCCTCGACCGCGGTGTTGCCGCCGCCGACCACGACCACTTCCTTGCCGCGGTAGAAGAAGCCGTCGCAGGTCGCGCAGGCCGAGACGCCAAAGCCCTTGAATTTCTCTTCCGACGGCTTACCGAGCCAGCGCGCCTGCGCGCCGGTGGCCAGGATCACGGTTTCGGCGAGATACACATCGCCGCTGTCGCAGGTCAGGCGGAATGGCCGCTGCGACAGCTCAAGCTTGGTGACGAGATCGGTCACGAGCTTGGTGCCGACATGCGCCGCCTGCTTCTCCATCTGCTCCATCAGCCATGGACCCTGGATCACATCCGCAAAACCCGGATAGTTCTCGACGTCGGTGGTGATGGTGAGCTGGCCGCCGGGCTGGATGCCCTGAATCAGGATCGGCTCCAGCATCGCCCGCGCCGCGTAGATCGCTGCGGTGTAACCGGCCGGGCCGGAACCGATAATGACGACCTTGGCATGAACAGGCGCGGACATAGGCAGATCCCTTTCTTCGGGGACTTTGGTCAGGACTTGTGCGGGAAGCGCCCGGAAAGGCATCGCGGCGGCGCCAAAAGTGTCAAATCCAAGTCTATGACATCTGGGAAGCTATGCAAGAATTGCAATCCATATCGGCGAATTTTCCCCGGAACTGCGCAAAATTGCGCGCTGCACGCGCAATAAAATTGCGCAAGCCGCACCGCCTGCGCTAAGAGAGTTACCACAGCACCTGCGAAACTCTCTGCGCCCAAGGAACCGGACCCGCGTGTCGAAGAATCTTGACGAAATCGACCTCAAAATCCTCGCCGAAATCCAGGCCGATGGCCGAATCACCAACGTCGAACTGGCCAAACGCGTCGGCATTTCGCCGCCGCCCTGCCTGCGCCGGGTGCGGACGCTGGAGGAGGAGGGCTATATCCTGGGTTACCGCGGGCTGCTCGACCCGCGCCGGCTCGGTTTCGATGTCACGGTGTTCGCCTCGGTGCACCTGTCCAGCCAGGCGGAAGCCGATCTCCGCGCCTTCGAGGAATTCGTGCGCGCCGAGCCCCTGGTGCGGGAATGCTGGATGCTGTCGGGGGAAGTGGATTTCATTCTGAAATGCGTGGCGCCGGACATGGCGACGTTCCAGGATTTCGTCACGCACCTGACCGCGGCGCCGCATGTGCGCAATGTCCGGACATCGCTGGTGCTGCACAATTCGAAATACGAAGCCGCGGTGCCGCTCGACCTGAAGGTGGCGGGCTGATGTGTTGGTCGTTCCGGAGCGATGCGTAGCATCGAACCTCGGAGGCGCAATTGCGCATCGGGGAACCTCGAGATTCCGGGTCCGGTGCTTACGCACCATCCCGGAATGACGGTAACTCTCTTCAGCTCTTCTTCCGCATCTCATCGACGCTGATCGGCCCGGGGCCCGACGTCGCCAGATAGAGACAGGCGAAGCAGAACAGGATCGCCGCGGTGCCGCCGTTGATGACCGGGTAAAAGCTCTTCGGAAAATGACCGAGGAAATAGGCGAAAGCCATTTCACCTGACAGAATGAACGCGACCGGACGCGTAAAGAGACCGAGCATCAGCAGGGCGCCCAAAATCAACTCGATGGCGCCGGCAGCTCCGATCAATGACATCAGTTCAACTTTTGCAAACGGCGAATCCGGCGGGAATTTCAGAAGCTTCGCGACGCCGTACTGAAACAGCAGCAGCCCGGCGATGAAACGAAACAGGCTGAGCGCCATCGGTTGCCACTTCGAGAACATCTGGTCCATGTCATTTTCCCCCTTGTTTGACACGATAATCTAGCACTACCGCGTTACACGGTCTTCGTCACCGGCTTGTGATGTCAACACCTGTGAAATCAAATCATTCCGAACACGCACGGCCCGTTGCCGTTCCGCGCGATTGCAACGCAACAAGATGCGCCTGCGCGGCGCTGTTTTTCACCCCCGGCCAAACCCTATACGCCACGCGCTCATGATGAGCCTCACGCAACACCTGCCGGCAACGCCCGCGCCAGCAAACGATCGCAGCTACGCATCGACGCAACCATCTCACTTAGTTATCAATCATAATCATTATGCGGCGTCACCTATTATGAATCCGGCCGCGCCTCCACTCACAATCCTGTCAGCGCTGTGTGATCGGCGGTGCTCCGTCATGTGCAACAAAAAAGCCGCGTGCAAGACGCGGCTTTTTCGAACAGATAACCCGCAAGTAACTAGCGCCACTCGACCTTGGTGATCTCGTAGGCCTTGGCGCCGCCGGGGGCCACGACTTCCACGGTTGCGCCCTTCTTCTTGCCGATCAGGGCGCGGGCCAGCGGCGAGGTGATCGAGATGCGGCCCTTCTTGGCGTCGGCCTCGGGTTCGCCGACGATCTGCCACACCGCCTTCTTCTCGGTGTCCTCGTCGACCAGCGTGACGGTGGCGCCGAATTTGACGGTATCGCCGGAAAGTTTCGAGATGTCGATGATGTCGGCGCGCGCGAGCTTGTCTTCCAGCTCGGCGATGCGGCCTTCATTGTGCGACTGCTCTTCCTTGGCGGCGTGATACTCCGCGTTCTCCGAGAGGTCGCCATGCGAGCGCGCCTCGGCGATATGCTCGATGATGCGCGGACGGTCCTCCGACTGGCGCTTCTTCAACTCGACCTCCAGGGCGGCATAGCCGCCAGCGGTCATCGGAACCTTTTCCATCATATCTTCTGTCCTTCGGTCGTGCGAACCGCGACGCGGCGCGCACGAGACGTTTCTTGATTCGTCAGATTCGGCCTTGATGGCCCGGAATGCGAGCCTGCCAGCCTATTAAATTTCGGCCCCGTTAAGGGCCGATACAACATTCATTCGCGCGGTGAGTTCCAGCCATATGGCTTTATTGCCAATCGTTTAGCGGGCATTTCCGCCGCTTACGATCAGTTTTCGGAAAAGTAACTCTGCAGGGTGCGCACCTCAAGGTCCCCGCCCAGATAGGCGCGGATGCCCTGCGCGGCCGCCACAGCACCCGAAAGAGTGGTGTAATATGGCACTTTATGCAAGAGGGCAGCGCGCCGCAACGAACGGCTGTCGGCCAGCGCCTGGGGGCCTTCGGTGGTGTTGAAGACGAGCTGGATGTCGCCATTGGTGATGGCGTCGACGATATGCGGCCGTCCCTCCAGCACCTTGTTCACCTTCTCGGTCGGTACGCCAAAGTCGGTGAGGAAACGCTGGGTGCCCGAGGTGGCCATCACCTTGAAGCCGAGCGTGTGCAGCAGCTTTACCGCATCCGCAATGCGGGTCTTGTCGTCCTCGCGCACCGAGACGAACACCGTGCCCTTGCGCGGCACGCGGGTACCGCCGCCGAGCTGGCTCTTGGCGAAAGCGACTTCGAACGAACGGTCGATGCCCATCACCTCGCCGGTCGAGCGCATCTCCGGCCCCAGCACGGTATCGACGCCGGGGAAGCGCGCGAAGGGAAAGACCGCTTCCTTGACGCCGACATGGCCGAGCTTGTGCTTTTTCAGGTTGAAATCCGTGAGCTTCTCGCCGGCCATGATTCTGGCGGCGATCTTGGCGACCGGCGTGCCGACCACTTTGGCGACGAACGGCACGGTGCGCGACGCCCGCGGATTGACCTCGAGCACGTAGATATCGCCGTCCTTGATGGCGTATTGCACGTTCATCAACCCGACCACGTCGAGGCCGAGCGCCATTTCGCACGTTTGCCGCTCCAGTTCGGAGATCATCTGGGCGTCGATCGAATGCGGCGGCAGCGAGCAGGCGGAATCGCCGGAGTGGATGCCGGCTTCCTCGATGTGCTCCATGATGCCGACGATGAAGGTGTCCTTGCCGTCGCAGAGGCAGTCGACGTCGATCTCGATAGCGTCGGACAGATAGCGGTCGAACAGCAGCGGATTGGTACCCAGCACGGTGTTGATCTGGCCGGTCTTGTCGTTCGGGTACCGCGCCTTGACGTCACCCGGCACCAGTTCGGGCAGGGTGCCGAGCAGATAATCGTTGAGCTGGTTTTCCTCGCGGATGATCTGCATCGCGCGGCCGCCCAGCACATAGGACGGACGCACCACCAGCGGCAGGCCGAGATCGGATGCCACCAGCCGCGCCTGCTCCACCGAATAGGCGATGCCGTTCTTCGGCTGCTTCAGCCTGAGCTTGTCGAGCACGCGCTTGAAGCGGTCGCGGTCTTCGGCCAAGTCGATGGCGTCGGGCGAAGTGCCGAGGATCGGCACGTCGGCGGCTTCCAGCGCGCGGGCAAGCTTGAGCGGGGTCTGGCCGCCGAACTGCACGATCACGCCGTGCAGGGTGCCGTTCTTGCGCTCGGTCGCGATGATCTCGAGCACGTCTTCGGCGGTGAGCGGTTCGAAGTACAATCTATCCGCGGTGTCGTAGTCGGTCGACACGGTTTCCGGATTGCAATTGATCATGATGGTTTCGTAGCCGGCGTCATCCAGCGCGAAACAGGCGTGGCAGCAGCAATAATCGAATTCGATGCCCTGGCCGATCCGGTTGGGGCCGCCGCCGAGGATGATGACCTTCGTCTTGTCGGACGGCGCGCTCTCGTCCGCGAGCGCGCCCGCGAACGGCGCTTCATAGGTCGAATACATGTAGGCGGTGGGCGACGCGAACTCGGCCGCGCAGGTATCGATGCGCTTGAACACCGGGCGGACGCCGAGCGCATGACGCTTGGCGGTCACGTCGGCCTCGGTGGCCTCGGTTAGTACCGCGAGCCGCGCGTCGGAAAAGCCCATGCCCTTCAGCGTCCGCATGCCGAACGCATTCGACGGCAATCCGTTGGCCTTGATCTTGGCTTCCATTGCGACGATGCCGCGCATCTCGCTGAGGAACCAGGGGTCGATCTTGCAGGAGGTGAAGATCTCGTCGTCGGTCCAGCCGAGCCGCATCGCCTGCGCCACCTGCAGGATCCGGTTCGGCGTCGGCGTGCCCAGTGCCGCGCGGATCGCATTCTTGTCGTCGCCGCGGCCGAGCCCCTCGATCTCGATTTCATCGAGGCCGGTGAGGCCGGTTTCCAGCCCGCGCAGCGCCTTCTGCAGGCTTTCCTGGAAGGTGCGGCCGATCGCCATCACTTCGCCGACCGACTTCATCGACGTCGTCAGCGTGTGCGAGGCGCCGGGAAACTTTTCGAACGCAAAGCGCGGAATCTTGGTGACGACGTAATCGATGGTCGGCTCGAACGAGGCCGGCGTAGCCCCCCCGGTGATGTCGTTGGCGATCTCGTCCAGCGTATAGCCGACCGCGAGCTTGGCTGCGACCTTTGCAATCGGAAAGCCGGTGGCTTTGGACGCGAGCGCCGACGAACGCGACACCCGCGGATTCATCTCGATCACGACCATGCGGCCGTCGGCGGGATTGACGCCGAACTGCACGTTGGAGCCGCCGGTCTCGACCCCGATCTCGCGCAGCACCGCCAGCGAGGCGTCGCGCATGATCTGGTATTCCTTGTCGGTCAAGGTCAGGGCAGGCGCCACCGTGATGGAATCGCCGGTGTGCACGCCCATCGGATCGAGGTTCTCGATCGAACAGATGATGATGCAATTGTCGTGTCTGTCGCGCACCACCTCCATCTCGAACTCTTTCCACCCCAACACGCTTTCCTCGATCAGGACTTCGTCGGTGGGGGAGGCGTCGATGCCGCGTTCGACGATCTCGATGAACTCGTGTTTGGTGTAGGCGATGCCGCCGCCGGTGCCGCCCATGGTGAAGGACGGGCGGATGATCGCGGGCAGGCCGATGTCGTCGAGCGCGCGCAGCGCGTCGGGCAAATTCTTGGTCTGGATCGAGCGCGGCGTTTCCAGCCCGATCCGGGTCATGGCCTCGCGGAAACGGCCGCGGTCTTCCGCCTTGTCGATGGCGTCAGCCGTGGCGCCGATCATCTCGACGTCGAATTTTGCCAATGTGCCCTGCTTGCGCAGGCTCAGCGCGCAGTTCAACGCGGTCTGTCCGCCCATGGTCGGCAGCAGCGCAAAGCCGCCGGGAATGACGTAACGTTCTTTCTCGATGATTTTTGCGACGATTTCCGGCGTGATCGGCTCGATATAGGTCGCGTCCGCCAGCTCCGGGTCGGTCATGATCGTCGCCGGATTGGAATTGACGAGGACGATGCGGTAGCCCTCTTCCTTCAGCGTCTTCACCGCCTGCGTGCCCGAATAATCGAATTCGCAGGCCTGGCCGATCACGATGGGACCGGCGCCGATGATCAGGATGGTGGAGATGTCGGTTCTTTTGGGCATCAGCTCTCACGGACTGGAATTTGGGCACAAAAAAAGGGCGCGCTGTCGCGCGTCCCTTGAGCCATAGCGGGAGGTTACCCTCGCGCGCGGGGTGGTCTTTAGACCAGATTCCGCACCCGCGAAAGGCCCAAAAAGGCCCCATCAACCGGCAAATTCAGGGATTTTACGCTCGGTCCGCCGTCGCGCAGGGCGCTTCGGCGCGGCCCCAGTCCGTCTACGCTTCCGCTTCGCTCCAGCTACGCCGGACACGCTTTGCCCCGCCGGTCTCGCGTGGCTGCGCCACGCGTAGCCCTTCAGGGCGAAGCGTGGAGGCCCGGCCTGGATTTGAACCAGGATATAGAGCGATGCACCGCTCTCGCGTGGGAAGCTTTCCGCCACCGGGCCGCGGCGATCATCGCCGATCGCGCCAGGGTGAGCCATGCTTGCCCTTCATTAACCCTAACTGGCCGGATCCTGACCGGCCCGATCCAGATCGGCCCGATCCAGACCGGCTTGATCCTAAGTGGCTTGATCCCAAGTGGACTGGGCCCGGTCGAAGGCGTGCCGCGCCACAAACGTCATCCGCCACGGATTGTGCCCGATATTGACATGGGCGCGCGAGGCGGTGAAACCGGCGGCGGCGAGTTTTTGGATCATCTCGCTTTCGCCGTAGCGCTGCAGGCCGACCCGCGTTCGCAATTGCCGGTAGTCGGACAGGGCCGTGCTGGCCAGGCCGTAAAGCGCGTCTTTCAGGAAGCCGTGGGTGGCTGCGAATTTCAACAGCGCCAGCACGTCCCTGATCATGCCGACCTCGGGCCGCAGGATATCGCCGAGCACCAGCCGTCCGGAGGGTCTTAACAGCCGCCGGATCACGGCAAGTGCGGAATCCAGCTCAGCCGAGGTCATGTACTGGGCGACCGAATTCATGATGACGAGATCGACCGACTTCTCGTCCATCTTCCGCAAATCATCCAGCGAGCGGACGCGGATCTTGGTGTTCGGCGCAAAGCGCGCGATCAGCCGGCCGCGGACACCGGGCGCGGGCTCGGCGAGATACAGCTTGCCGCAGGCCTCCGCCACCTTGGCCGCGGACAGGGCCTCGCCGCAAGCATAATCCAGCACGACTGCATCGGGCGAGGAGATGTAGCCGATGATATCCCTGGCGATGAGCTGGAAATGCAGGTCGCGATGCAGCTTGCTCGCATAAATCGTATGCGTGGAATCGTAATAGTCGATCCAATCATCCATGCGTGCAGCGTCCGGCGAATCTGGGGCTCCGGCGGCAGGAACCGGCGGGTCAGTGATGCGTTAGGTGGTTCGGCGGTCAATGTCCAATACCGCCGATGTCCGGTTTCCTAACAGGAAGGTCCAACGTGAGCAAAGCCAAGCCTGACAACAAGTCCGACAGAGTGTCCCCCGATCTCGATACGCCGAGCGACCTGCCGCCGGCAGCCGTCGACAGGATTTCGGCGTCGCTCAATACGCTGCTGGCTGATGCGTTCGCGCTCTACCTGAAGACCAAGAATTTCCACTGGCACACCAGCGGCCGGCATTTCCGCGACTATCATCTGATGCTGGATGAGCAGTCGGACGCAATTTTCGCCACCACCGACCAGCTCGCCGAACGCGTCCGCAAGCTCGGCGGCACCACGCTGCGCTCGATCGGGCAGATCGCCAAGCTGCAGACCATCCAGGACAATAACGAGGCCTACGTCCCGCCGCGGGAAATGCTGCGCGAGCTGATGGAAGACAACAAGCACATCGCTGCCGCCATGCGAAAGGCCCACAAGCTCGCGGATGACCACGAGGATTCCGGCACCGCCGGTCTGCTCGAGACCTTCATCGACGAGACCGAGCGCCGCACCTGGTTCCTGTTCGAAGCCAGCCGTCAGGAAGGCAGCAACGCGGCGTAGGGCAGCTCTTTCTTGCCCTCTCCCCTTGTGGGAGAGCCATGTGACCAGTTTTGCCTGCACCGCCGCCTCACCGTCGGCTGCCTTCAACGCTGACTTCACAGCTTGCGCTGGATCGCCGATTGCGACAGCATACATTTCGTGGCCGATTTCATCGTCATCCTTGACGACCGAGACCGTCACCATCCATCCCGTCATTGAAATCTGCTCCTTAGGCTGCACGCGTCGCATCGGCGGGGCGAGCAAGCGATTGTCCGCTCCACCCAATAATGCGGGCAGTCAAGTATGGGCGACTGTCACGTCAGAAAAGTGCGATTCGCGTTCGGATTAATTGCTTCCGCAACCGTTAGCGTGGTTCGTCTGGCTTGAGCCTGCTGCATCGGCGAGGCGTTTCGTATCGCGGAGAACCGGATAAATCGCAACGCCCGTAATTGCGCTCCAGAAGACCGCGCCAAACATCCGGATGAAATCGGTACTAAACAAAACGAAGCCCGACAGCGCCATACCAAAACCTGAGGAAATCATACTGAAGAAAATACAAGACCACAGAAATTGAGTTGCGTGCTTCTTTGCAGTCTCGCTGACAGCTAAGCGCCGGACCTCGCGGCGCGTCCAGAGCAGGTCGGAAATGAGAGAAACGCCGAATAAGACCATGACTGTGAGGTAAGGAATATCGAAGGGCTTGATCGAGCGGACAAGGCAGAAACCACAAACAAACGCCGAGAGTGCAGCGCAAAAGGCATGGGTCAGCAGCCTTCCCTTAATGGAGTTCATTGCGGTTACAGGAAAGCGCCCTCTCAAGGCAGCTACAAAGAGGCCGATGCCAAGGGCGCTCAGTAAACACCCAACCACGATGGAAAGCGCCTTCTCGATGTTCGCCAGGGGATCGTCACCCACAATTCTGTCGAAAAAGATCCTGTCGATTCCAACACACAGCAGGCCAAGAGCGGCAAGCAGCGTAAGCCACCGGACTTTCGGTTGATCGTTCATCTCTTGGTTCAGGTCAGGCACGATCTTCCCCAAAGGGTCGCAGAACCGACAAAGCCCAAGAATTCCGTGCACGAGATGGTTACACTGTCGAAGGAGGCCACGCAAATTGACCTCCATGAACAAATTCCGGTCGCCACCAAGCGACAATCAAATCAGGAAATCTTGACTGGCGAAATGGGGTCGACATCAAATATTCGCTGCGGAAATTCAGAGCCAAATTCGACGCTATGGATCAAAAGCGGGTGAACCAACGCGCGCGGCCTGAGGTCCGATCTGTCCTTAGCAGCGGACCCATCCACACGCACGACGCCCAGTAGCCAGCTCCCGGATCGATCCCCAACGGATTGATAATTTGCGTACCAACCAAGACCGCGCTTTCATGCGGGCATGGGCACCAAGTCACGAGAGACCATCTACGGCGGCTCGGTCCGGGCATCGGCGGAGCGGGCTGCTGAGGCGCGCAAGGAAGCCGATCGGCTCGCCTGTGAGGCTTGGAATAAACGAATGCTCGGCTTTCAGGGACCGGCAGCGAGACTCGACCCGATGATGTGTGTGCTTTTCCGGTTCGTGGCTTCTTTCATGAAGACTATCCCCTGCAACAGCGCCGCCTGACGCAAGAGTGCCGTGATTTATACGGCAACCCGGGGCAACTACGGGCAAGTTATCTGCGGAAGACGTGAACACCGGATTTGAAATCTGAGGGCGGATCATCGTCGTCTGGGTGCCTCCACCGATACGGCGCAATCTCCCGCGTCTCGGTCAACTGGATCAAGTGCACGGGCGGCGCGTAACGGCCTTTGCAGCACGACCCGCATTTCAGTGACGCTCGAGCGAATAGACAAAAGGCCGGCCTTCGCAACTTGGTCCCAAGCCTCACATCAGTTTTGCTTGGTCAAATATTTCAGCATGGTGTTGCAGGCTTCCTCGGCCTCGGCGAAAGTATTGAAGGGCGAGCCGCCGATCTTGATCGCGCCACTGCCGTGATGAATGGGGCGCCATGACGCCACATAGCCAGGCCGCCCGCGAAAGCCGGGGCCGACGGGGCTCTCGTATGTGATCACGAACGAAAAGCCGTCGCTGCTCGTGCTCCAGATTTCCATGTCCTCGACGGCACGGTGGAATTGCAAGCCATCCGCAGTCATTCACCTGCCATTTTTCATCAAACTCTCCGCCCCGTGAAACCTCGGGACGGAAGCGCCCTGAGAGGTTCAGCACCGGGGTCGTCATCCGGCAGGACGAAATCGAAGCCCGCTGGACCGGGATCAGCTCCTGAGAGCGCGTGGCTTTCTTCTCGATGATGAACTTTCAGCGACAACTTCAATTCATGCGCTCTCGCTGAATTGGGCTCAGCAGACTGGCGTCCTGAAAGGAACTGCGTCATTTGCTCCTCCCACAGATAACCTCTCTCGCCAATGTATTAGAGCTGCCACGTCGCCGATAACGGCCTCACCTCTCGCTGGGCTCGATATCGGAAGGTACTCTGTAGACCGTTAGCCGAACACCAAAGTGATCTAAGCGCAACATTCTCTCGGGGGTAGAGTATGCCCTTCACGGAGTACTCCGTTTGTATCAGGCAAATCATTCCGAGTCAGTTGGAGCTCATTGTCTCGGGTACGACACGCATCAGACCGTCGTCCTCGATATCGTGCGACGGCCGAAAGCGACGCCGATCCACGAGCTGGAACGCTACCTGCGCTGCAAGGATTGCTCGGAGATCACCCAAGGTAAGATCGCTCCTATAATCCACCATCGTTGTGATGGCCTCCTCGGTTGCTAAAGCCTCTACGCGCCGCACACGACCGGTCAAAACCCACACCGCGTCCAGTTACGAAATGACGGGCACTACCCGCACCAATCCTCCCGGCGGGATGTCTGAGTGGCGGCTTTTTCTTCAATTCATTAACAGGCTGCTGGTGCTTCTGACGACCGACGAGGAGCGCGATGCCTGGATGCGCGCGCCGTGGGATGAGGCGAAGGGGCTGTAGCGGCCGCTGCTGGATGACGGGCTCAAGATCGTGATGCGCGGCGCGGAGAAAGAAGATCGGGCGGCGGTATAGACGAGGAGCGTGGTGATGGATGCCGAGCGGGGAAACGGAAAAAGGATGCTTCCATCAATAGAGGAGAAGGCGTCCGGATCGGCGTTATGCGTGCGATAAACCGCCAAAGTGAACTTGAAGTGAAACATTCGAAGGCGCTGCGAGTTACTCGGGTCCGTATGATCACGGTGTTTCAGACTGGAGCGTTGACTGCTGGCACATGTGTTGCACGATCAGGCTTGGCTGGGGATTTCAGGGCCCAGTGCAATAAACAACGCCGCCTAGCGAGCATATTCCGCTAGAGCGGCGTTGCGCTCTTGCATTCGATCCATCCGCTGATAAGCAGCGCCGCTGCGCTCGCGTTGTCATGAAACTTTTACCTCCGCCTGCTCGTATCTTAACGGCTGGCTATGGCCTCTGCCGTGGGGCAGAACAATTGATGTGGTCGGCAGGGGCCGCCTGAATTTCAGAGCAACGCGGGCGGCCCCACCGTGCCGGTCACCGGTCTGTTTGGGACAGCAGATGGAACGCACGCTGTCAGGACTGGAAAAGCAAGCTGCCGACGCACTGCGCCGGGCAAGACAGCTACCCGTCGGCGCGGCGCGCAACGATTTGCGGCAGCTCGCCATGGGGCTTCTCTGGCTGCATCGGAACGGTATGGACGCCTTAATGAACCAGCGCTCTGCAGCGCGAGCGCTGCCGAAGGCTGTCATCGAGCCGACCTCCCCAAAGGCCATGCCGGTGATCTTCACGACCGACGAAGAGCTCGACGTTTGCATGCGCGCGCCTTGGAACGAGACGAGGGCATGACGCGCTCAAGATGGTGATGCGGGAGCGGGCTAGGAGCATATGGAAATGTCAATGGGATGCATGCTGCCATGCCGTTTGTTTGCGAGAGCGATACGGCGCGGTATGTGGACGGGCAGCTATGTTGAGCCGTGGTTATATCGTGCTTGCATTAGGCAAGGCGGCAGGCCCACCGACTGTTCGGACGATGCTAGAGCGGTTTTCGGTTGATGTGAATCGGAACAGTAAGGGGGTTCCCAGAGGCGCGCAAATCAGATTCGAGTTGCTTTGACAGCAACGGCGAGGTCGCGCGATGGCGAAGGGATACTCGAAAGACCTCAGGGCGCGGGCGGTCGCGCTTGTCGAAGACGGCGAGAGCAGACGGGAAGCGGCGCGGGTGCTCGGTCTCGGCGCCTCGACCGCAATCCGCTGGATCGAGCGCTGGGCGACAACGGGCAGTGTAGCGGCATTGCCCGGCACGGGCCACAGCCGCTCGCCGCTCGAGGCGCATCGCCAATGGCTGCTTGATCTGGTCGCAGCGGAGCCGGACTTGACGCTCGAAGAGATTCGCGCGCGGCTCAAGTCCGAGAAGCGGCTGAAAACCGGTACGACCTCGGTCTGGCGCTTCTACGAACGCCACGACATCACGTTCAAAAAAACTCTGCACGCCGCCGAACAGGATCGTCCTGATGTCGCTGCAGCGCGTGCCGCGCTGAGGGTCGAGCAATCCAAGCTTGATGCGCCGCGCCTCGTCTTCATCGACGAGACGGCGGTTACGACCAAGATGGTCCGGCATCGCGGCCGCTCACCGCGTGGCGAGCGTCTCGTTGCGAGCGTGCCGCACGGCCACTGGAAGACGCTGACGCTCGTTGCCGCGCTGCGCATCAATGGCCTGACGGCGCCTTATGTCATTGACGGCGCGATGGATGGGCCATCGTTCCTCGCTTATGTTGAGCAGATCCTCGCGCCGACGCTGCGCAAAGGCGATATCGTATTCATGGATAACCTGCGCACCCACAAGATCGACGGCGTTCGCCAGGCGGTCGAAGCGGTCGGCGCCAAGGTGCGCTATTTGCCGGCCTACTCGCCCGACCTCAATCCGATCGAAATGGCATTCTCGAAGCTAAAGACAGCGCTGCGCAAGGGGGCCGCTCGCACCGTGACAACGCTGATGAAGCTGATCGGCAGGCTCATCAAGACATTTGCACCCGAGCAGTGCGCGAACTACTTTCGACATGCCGGATACGCGTAGTGACCCATATCAAGTGGAAAGCGCTCTAGTGCTCATCCCTAGCCGGTCGGCACTTCGGATTTGACTCACGGTGCGGCGGGTTTCTTTATTCGGCCTTTGCCGAGGCATTCCGTGCATTTTGGGGGAAAGATTTTACGGCCCGGCCGCGTTGGCTGTTTGATCTTCTGAAACCCCGTGCCATCGCAGGCGGGGCAAACAACCTCACTCAAAACTTCAAGCGGTCTTTTCATCGCGATCAATCACTAAAACAAAAGTTGAGATCATTTGCGCGAGAATAACGGCTAGTGGCAACAGCGCAACGAAACTTGCCTCTTAACCTAACCAGTCAACGTTACCGCCTCTGGGGTTGTCTGCGGAGAGACGGCGCGAACGTCACCTTGATCTACCCGTTCCAGCGATGTCCGATTTTGAGCGCATAACGGACTCAAGTCGGACATCGCGGCAGGTCCGAAAAAGTGCCAACATCGGACTCCTGCAGCAGCGCGGCAAAAGGCAATGCTTATTCAACGACCAAATCAGCCGTTGCGAGCAGCGCTTCGGGCACGCTCAGTCCAAGAGCCTTCGCGGTCTTGAGATTGATGACGAGTTCAAACTCGGTTGGCAACTCGACCGGCAGATCCTCCGGCTTTGCCCCCATGAGGATCCGGTCCACGTAATACGCGACCCTCTGCAGCAGCGCCGAGCCTTTCGGGCCATATGAGAGGCACATGCCAACCTTCGCGTACAACCTGTACTCGGTTGCAAAAGGAAGCTTGTTTGCGTTTCCATCATGGCGTCTTCGTATTGGCCTGCGAACCGCGCACGACCGTCATGGTCGCGGTATTTCGCGGACCGTCGGCCTCAAGGTGGTGACGCTGGAGCTTTGCTTTGGCGTCAAGGAACGCCGCATCGGCAGCCGCGTGACGCGCACTGAGGGTGTCGGCGCGACTACGCAGGCCC
This sequence comes from Bradyrhizobium sp. AZCC 2289, assembly GCF_036924615.1. NCBI lineage: Bacteria > Pseudomonadati > Pseudomonadota > Alphaproteobacteria > Hyphomicrobiales > Nitrobacteraceae > Bradyrhizobium > Bradyrhizobium sp. AZCC 2289. The sequence goes on from NZ_JAZHRY010000001.1 coordinate 6,240,027, forward strand.
CCAAGTTCGGTTTCAAGTTTGTCCATAGGGGACTTTCGTCGGAAAAATGGTGCCATGCCGCAAGCCTATAAGGACTGAACAACGATTTGCGAAGACTGGAGCTGTGGTGCGCGCCACATGGAGCACCGATTGTTGTGGCGTGCGCCAAAACGAGTGGGCCGCTTCTCATCCATTGTGAAATTCTCACCAGGCGCTTCTTCCGGTATCCTTTCTGGAGGTGTATGGTTAAGTGCTGCTTTCTGGGAGCTGCCACAGCGGACGTGCCGAGGTCCCCATTTTTTAGCGGCAGCGTCAGAGCCACCGGCGGGCACTAAGCCTCAATAGGCCAACTACTTTTTTTGGCTGTTCTGCGGCACTCGATGCATCGAGTGCGCTTGCACACGCGTTTAGAGGAGATTTCAATGAACAAGCGGTTTGTAGTTACAGTTGTGTGTTCCAGTCTCGGCTTGATCGGCGCAACCGGATTTGCGCTGGCGGAAACGGTCGGGCGACTTGAATGCAGCGTTGTTGGCGCGGCAAGTCAGGACCCCATCGGTGACAAGGATGGGCATCGGATCGTCACGGTCCAATATTCTTGTGTTGGTATGGAGGGCCTGCTGAAAGGCGCGCTGTACTCAGGGTCTTCGACCAGTGAGTGGGATGGCCCTCAAGGAAAGTATTATTCTGGCGGCGGAACTATCCGGGCGGCCGGGGGGCTTGCGGTTACCCAACTCACCGAGGGTGCAGGGTCCACTATCATGAAGGATGGCAAGCCCGCCGGTACCGAGGCCTCTGGAAAAGGGCTGATCAAGTTCGCTTCCGGCACCCTTGCCGCACTATCAGGAAAGGCCGACAGATGGGAAGCCAAACCGGCAGGTTTTGGTCGATTTACCCTCGAAATTACGGGTGACGGCGAACCGGGGACTGTCGGCACGCGCCAGTAGCATCTACGGCGCAACGATGGCTTTCGTCAGCCATGGGGCGCGCCTGTCTTGAGTGAAGGTTGCAAACCGCTCATCTCAGGACAGGACGCCCCGTCAAGCTGCGTGTCATAGTACTTCGGAGCAATGGAGTGCCGCAGGCTTCGGCACCGCAGGAGGCTCCTGTGGCCGCGCCCACCCTTCATATTTTCGCGCCCGCTCCTCAGCGCTCTGACGCACATGCGGACCACGGCGGCGGTCGATCTTGCCCTGCTCAAGATCGTCGAGCAGCTCTAATTTGCCTACCATCCACCGGTTCGCAAATTTGATCCCAAGCGGGTGGTTCGTTCCGGAGGTCAGCTCGCACTGTTTGCGGATTTTTTCATCGGAGCATTCAGCAACGTCGGCAGCCTGCTCCAAATTCAACAGCTCACCACGGAGTATGCGAGCAACGACACTGCCTTCACTTTCGAGCTGACGCACGTGCTCGGCGAGCCGCCCAGCTTCGGCCCCGGTTGCGTTGGCTGTTTGATCTTCTGAAACCCCGTGCCATGGCAGGCGGGGCAAACAACCTCACTCAAAACTTCAAGCGGTCTTTTCATCGCGATTAATCATTAGAACAAAAGTTGAAATCATTTGCGCGAGAATAACGGCTAGTGGCAACAGCGCAACGAAACTCGCCTCTTAACCTAACCAGTCAACGTTACCGCCTCTGGGGTTGTCTGCGGAGAGACGGCGCGAATGTCACCTTGATCGACCCGTTCCACCGATGTCCGATTTTGAGCGCATAACGGACTCAAGTCGGACATCGCGGCAGGTCCGAAAAGTGCCAAGAATGGAAGCCAGTGAGGTTCATTCGATCAACTTATCGACACGGGCGAGCGCTGCGCGCCGACTGGTATTGCAAGCTCAAAAATGGAGCCGTCGGAGTCAGAATTGACCAGCCTCAATTTGCCCCCATGGTTTGCAACCAAGGTAGAAGAGATGGCGAGCCCCAATCCCATACCACCAGGTTTCGTCGTAAAGAACGGATCGAATATGCGCTCTCGCTCCTCGGCGGAAATTCCAGGTCCGGAGTCTTGGACCGACATCAATACTGTCGATTGACCGTCGAAACTGGTCTTAAGCCGCAGCCGTCGTGCTTCAGGGGGCGAGGAGGACATTGCATCGATAGCATTTCTGACGAGGTTCAAGAGTACTTGCTGGAGTTCCATGCCATCTATCTGCACCTCGGGAAGGTTGCCTTGAAACTCCGTAGTGACGGATATTTCGTTGATTTGAAGATCGTGTTTTAGCAATCTTAGTGCGAGCTGCCCCACTTCCTCAGCGCTTGTCAGAGCGCTTCGATGAATCGTCTTAGTTGTCATTTCGCGAATGTTCGAAATCATTGCATTCGCGCGATAGCTGTCGCCCTCTATGTCCGTAAGGATGTCTTCGATATCTTCCAGTTTGGGAGGATTCGACCGTAGTTGGCTGAGGGCCGTACTGGCATTAAGCGCGATGGCTGCCAATGGCGTTCTCAACTCATGGGCGATGGCGCTCGTGACAATCTCCACGCTTAAAAGCCGGTTGGTGCGTTCGCGTCGCTGCAAAGTGATGGCGCTGGCAAGTCGCGAATAGAGAAACATTGTTTCGATGAGCAACACGCCCAGCAACATGCAACTGCCCACCAGAACAAAGCAGCGAGCCGCGTACCAACCGATGGAAAATCGTACCGAGCTGCCGATGATCGCCACCAAGAAGTTTGGCGAGTAGGCAAGCAAAGTCAGCATCAACCATAGATCGAGGATTGTGCGTCTGCGAAATAGCAGCACGGCGAGCGCAATCAAACCCCATAACAAGAGCGCCACGTTGGCCTGATTGCCAAGGGGCGTCTGAAATCTGACCTCGGTGTAGAAACTCGGGAGATATTCCGCTTTCGTCGTCACGATCCAAATCAGTCCTGTTATCACCGCAAGTACGCAAGCAATGGTGATTGCAATGGCTGCTATTACCGCTCTGCCCGGTCTGGCGGCTCCCGTGGCATCCTTGGAGAGCGCATAGACAAGAATCGCTGCCGGAAACGTGGTGTGCCAAAGCACGTAAATCCAAGCTGGACTGTTAGGCCCATCACCGATCAGACCAGCGGGGGCGTACGCGCCCGGAAAGGCCAGCGTCTGTAGGAATGCGAACGAACCGCTGCAAATGTAACCGCTTGCGAGCGCGAGAAGAGCGCCCTGCGGCTGGATAGAATATTGAGCAAACAGAAGGGTTGCCGTGATAAAATCGACAATGGTCAAGGCTGTCTGCAAAACTGGAATGAAGGCATCCACCCGGCCCAACTGGATGCTCGCGAACGGTGCGATAACCGCCGCCGCGACGAACAAGAGGACCGCGACGCCGACGGCAATCGCCTTTTGCTGCCCAGTTGCGGGCATGTTTGCGATAATTAATGGGAGATCTTGTTCTTCTTTTCGAACTGAGTCCCCGGCTGCATCGTCCGGTAATGGGGCCGCTCGTTCGGCGCGCGGCCATGCTGCTGTCGCGCCGCCGATAAGTCTCTTGAACTGGCGCGACCTCATGGCACCCCCACGCATCATAATGCGGCATTGTAACCTTCCAAACGCCACACTTGGAAGGCGTCAGGAGCGGTCAGACGGAGCATCTTTGGAGGATTGCCGATGTCTGTAGTGGGTGTGCGCCGTGCAAAGGCGGCGGCGCTTTCCAGTGGGTGCAAGCCCCACCCGGCAATCGCTCCAGCCGGAAGCAATCGGAGCAGTCATGGAGGTAACGAAGTGGCTGAAGCCTTCGATTAGCGTGTCACGAATTGGTGACAGCGCGAGTGTGCAGGCCGTAACGCGAGTGAACGCCGAGCAATCCTCGAAAAGGACAATGCGCAGGTCGACCCGACAACCCTATCGGGGGAAGACTGATACGTCTGGATGAAATGAGCGAAGCGATACGTTCAGACGCTGCGCCGGGGTAGTGGCGGCGGCATGTACACAAGGAAAGCGTACGAAACACGGGAAGCCCCAAGGCGTGGTCCGCGATGACCAACCGGAAGCCCGTGAGGGACAGGCTGGGCGCCCTGGGGTGGCGGAGAGGTTCATAGTACCGCGGAAGCCGGGTAACTCCGGTGGAGGGAAGGGACCTCAGTTCAAGACAGACGCAATACGTGGTGAAGGACCTCGGAGATTGGGAAACCTAGTCAACTCCAATAAATGTCCAGAAGCTGCAGATGGCGTTGCACGCGAAAGCGTGAAGTCTTGTCCGAGAGCCGGATGCGGGAAATCTGCCTGTCCGGTTCGATGAGCGTTGCGCCTTGCAAGCGCGTTGAAGTCTGCCGTCTGCGATGACGGCCGCGGCAAAGCCTAGCGAGCAGCCGCGAACCGAGTCTTGCGTGGCGTCCGGTAACGGCCGTTGCGAAGCGTAGACAGGGAGGTTGTAGGCCGGAATGAAGTGAACGGGAAAATAGCCCCGAAATCGAACGTGATCGGAGTAGCCGACCCTGTCGCTCAAAGGGGAAGGCGGAATCGCAGGCCGCGACAACGCGAGCGGTCTGAGATGCTCCCGGGGTTCGTACCGCCAGCATGCAACCAAAGGAAGCAACGTGAACAAGGGAGATCCATCCGGTTCAGGCGCAAGCCTGTAGGACCTGCCAAGCCGAAGAGGCGAGAAGGGTCTGATGACCGGGTGGAAGTCAGACTGACTGGTAGTACTCCGAGGACGGGAGAGCCGGCTACATGGGGAAGCGGTCAGCGGTAGTTGAATTGTTCTTGGGCGACATGGGCTCCATTCAACGGGAGTTACGGCCTTCTACTCAGTGAGAAGATCAGCTGACCATGGAAACGAAACTTGAACAAATAGCAGTGAAAGCTCGACGCGAACCAAAACTCCGTTTCACGTCGCTGGCTCATCACATCACGCGCGATCGGGTGCGGAAGAATCTGTTGCAGATTCCGAAGCGGTCGGCCACTGGGGTGGATGGACAGACGGTGGAGACGGCGAAGAAGAGCTTCGATGGATGGATAGAGCCGATGCTCCAGTCCATTCACCGCCAAGGATATAGAGCGCCGGATATCCGGCGGGTCTATATCCCCAAACCCGGCAAGACGGAAAAGCGGCCACTTGGCGTGCCGACTGTCGCCGACCGGGCGCTCCAGCGCAGCACGGCCGAAGTGTTGTCTGCCATTTATGAGCAGGACTTTCTGCCCTGCTCATTCGGTGGCCGGCCAAAGCTCAGCGCTCATCATGCTCTGGCGACCCTCAATGAGGTCATCGCCGGCGGCAAGATGGGCTGGGTGCTGGAGGCGGATCTCAAGAACTTCTTCGGGAGTCTCAATCATGATTGGGTGCTCCGGTTCGTCGCGCATCGAGTCGGTGATCCACGCCTGATCAGTTTGATCCGGCGCTGGCTGAAAGCGGGTGTCTTAGAAGATGGAAAGGTCCATCCGAACGAGGAAGGAACACCGCAAGGGGGATCGATCAGCGTACTTTTGAGTAACCTCTATCTTCACTACGTGCTCGACCTCTGGTTCGAACGCGTGGTGAAGAGCCGGTTGCGGGGCGAAGCCCGGCTGGTGCGCTATATCGATGACTTTGTGATCTGCTTCCAATATCGATCGGACGCCATCCGTGTTCAGGACGCCTTACGCCTTCGGTTGGGAAAGTTCGGCCTCACTCTTGAGCCGACCAAGACCAAATTGGTTGAGTTTGGTCGGTTCGCGCAGCGACACGCAGGCAAACGCGGCAGAAAACGCCCGGAGACCATCTACTTCTTGGGTCTGACGCTGTATTGCACGCGAAACCAGAAGGGTAACTTCAAGGTTGGGATGCGCACCGAGAAATCTCGCTTGTGGCGCAGCCTTACGTCTCTGCAGGAGCTTATGCGGCAAATACGACATCACACGATCAGTGACCAGGTCGGCGAAATCAACGCCTTCCTACGCGGCCACTATGCCTATTACGGTGTCGCCGGGAATCTTCGGTGTCTCGTGAAGGTGTACCGCGCCGTGGAGCGTTACTGGCATCGGATGTTGCGCAGCCGCAGCTGGGCCGGACGAGCCCTCAACTGGAGCATGTTCAACCAGATCAACGAACGGACGCCGTTACTGAAACCAAAGCTGCGCCTCCCATATACGGAGTTGCAGGCTCTTGCAGTGCTGTGAATCAACTGTCGAAGAGCGTAGTGCGGCAAATCCGCATGCTACGTTCTGTGGGAGCCGGAGGCGGGCAACTGCCTCCGGCGACCCGGTGGATGTGGAAACGGAGCCATGGTGGAACCACTAAGGCACCGCCAGACGAAAGGGGCGGCAACAGATATGTTCTACCTAACACCACCGCGCCACATCTCGACTCTACCATCAGCGCCGTTTTGACCCTCTGCCGATCACTTCCGGTCTACTCCGATCAACGGACACTCCCGGAGTCTGTCGGCATGTCTTAAACGTGCCATGAGCGGTCGTCGAAGGCAGGGCACAAGCCCTAATGAAGTCTCATCTACATCAACGCCGATCCGGGTTCTCCTCGGCGGTGCATTTAGAACGATGTGATTTCGCCCACTCGTTCAACAAGATGCGCACGCGAGGGTGCGGGGTCAAACCGATCGGCGAAATATTGCGTTTCGTTGGCTACCAATCCTTCGCGGAATTCCATGATGCTCACCGCGTAGGATGGTACGCCGTCATAGGTAAGTACGAATTCAGTGACCCAGAGATCACCGCTGCCGATCATTCGCCGGACCGTAAACCGCTTCTTATTTGGCTGGACGGTTCGACTCTCCTGAATGTTGTGCCGACCGCGGATCCGCTCGCCCGATTGCGGATAATCAAGCACAGCATCCTCGCGGTAGATTTCATGTTCGACCTTGAAATCGCTCGCGTCCGAAGCATCCCAATGGCGCTGCAGCGCCACCCGCACGGTTCGATCGTCCATCTCAATCTCCGATCTACGGCACCGTAACGGCTTCAGGTCGCCTCTGGAAGAGGTCGCCCACGTCGTCCGGCAACCGACGCCGACGCCCGCTTCGGGTAAATCGCGCCAGTTTCACCATCGGCCAGTTACTTCCAATCTACCTCGGTGGTCTCAACCACCAGAGCTTACGAGTTCAGCGGCAAAAGTGCACTCCGCAGTATCGAGCTTGAAATCCCCATGAGTCCCGTGAAGGGATCATCCAGCTCCAAAACCAGAAAGATCGCGCCGGCAAACGACAGCGCGCATACAAACAGCGAGATCGTGACGACCATGTTCGCCCGCGCAAAGAGGGTGGCGCTCACAAAGATCGCGCTCAGCCAAAATACCATAATTACCAGAAAGGGCGTCGGAATTGAACTGCCGGCCTGCGTAAACAACTGCAGTCGCATTTGCGCGCCTTCCGTGAAAGCCGCAATAGCGCGAGACTGCAGGGAACGTTGCGTATCGTTGTTCGGCGATAGCCGTTCGAGCTCATCATAGAATGCCCACGCCTCCACGCTGGACTCGAAGCGAGCGGGTTTCCCGGTTGGGTTCGCTTGCTCGTGCCAAATCCGATCAGCCATCGGTGGTATGCTCTGCCGCAGGAGCTTTCGGACAGAGGTTGCTTCCGGTCCGTATTGCGTAATCAGATCGTCCAGAAGGATGACCGTTGCGGTCATCTGCCTGACCCGGTTTGTTTTCTGGTCGAACGTAGTTTTTGCGGATGCGATCAACAGACCCAGTACGAGTGCGGTCAGTGTGCCAATCAGGCCCGCGGTCAGCTTTACGACGTCTTTGGAGTCCGAGTGCAAGTGGTGTTCCGACAATAACGGCCGAACGGCCATCCCAGCCAGGGCGCCGCCAAATATCAGCGCGAACACAAGCAACGAAATCAATAGATTCATCATATTTGCGAATGCTCCACCAACTCGGTGACTATGCTGATCCTAGCTCCGATTGTGCGGGCTTGTCTAAAGACCCGTTCTTGAGACCAAGTTCAACCAGAACTGGACGAGGCGCGTACGTCGCGTATGGGTCAAAAGCTCTGTTTTGATCCCTGCCAGCCCCTTCCGGTCTACCCCGAACAACGGACGTTGTCAGACCGCCCCGGCATGTCTCAAAGGTGCCGATATTTTTGCAAAAGTTCTTCTGGGGTGGCGAACGAAAATTCTTAGAGCCGCTGATGCGCTTTATCGCTGCCGTCTCTGGAATACTGGATCGCCCGGTCAAGCAGGGCGACGACGAGTCGAGAGGGACTGCATCGAATCCGAAGCGACTGGCTCGCAATGACGGCATTCGACCGCCGCGAGCTAAGTCACAACAACACCGGCTGCTCCGCCGCGATTGCATCGCCGACGCTGATGCTGCCGCCGGTGATCACCTCGGCATAGATGCCGCACTCGTTGTGACCGAGCCGGCGCATCAGCGCCTGCGGGATGGCGAGGTCGCGCGCCGCGGTGTCGGGATCGACGTTGACGGCGGCGCAGCGGGTGATCCGTTTCACCACCTTGAGCCGCGCCTCGCCAATGGCGAGGGTCCGGTCGAGCAACTCGAATTCGTGCCACGCCGGCCAGCCCTCGACATAGAGGTTGGCGCGGAAGCGCAAGGGGTGCACGGGCTGTTCGACCATGTTCTCGATGGCGCGCAGGCTCGCCAGATTGATGATCGAGACGACCTTGCGGGCGACATCGGAAAAGCTGTGGCCCGGGCTGGTCAGGACCTTTGGCGGCCCCTTGATCGCCCCGGCAAAGGTCCGAGCGAAGAACTGCTCGATTGCGGCCCGGCCTTCGGCGGTTTCGAGATCGCCCTGGGCCGCGATGGCTCCGTTGCGGCGGATGGTCAGGATATGGCTCGCATCGTCGAAATGGGTCTGCAGCGCCGCCAGCCATTCATCCCGCTGCAGCATCAGGAAATGCGGTTTTGGCATCCATTTGGGCTCGGCCGGGTCGAAGCCGGAGGGGCCGTTTTCGATGGCGTAGCGGCGGTCGGAAAGCAGCGTCTGGCCGGCGCTCAGCGCGGCGCTCGGCAGCGGTTCCGGGGTCAGGCCTTTGACGGGATAGCGGTAGATACCGGCGATTTGCGCGGATGGGGCAGGGGACATGCGGCCTTTTAGGAGATTCCCGATCAGGGCGCCACCGCTCTCAAAATCGTGATCACGCCCCTTCCGTTTTCCCTGTCGATGCCCACATTTGCGTCAAGCCTGAAATGACGGCGACGACCACGGCCGGTTGAGGAATGTCAACGCGGTCAGTGGAAACCCAATGAAGATGCTGTCGCCATGCCTTAGGGGTGGTGCCGGCAGGCTGAGGGAACTCAACGATGAATATTGAAAAATATACCGAGCGGGCGCGCGGATTTATCCAGTCTGCGCAATCACTGGCCGTGCGCGACGGCCACCAGCAGTTCTCGCCGCTGCATATGCTCAAAGTGCTGCTGGACGACAGCGAGGGGCTTGCCGGGGGACTGATCGACCGCGCCGGCGGTAATTCCCGCGCCATCCTCAAGGCCACCGAGGACGCCCTCAACAAGCTGCCAAAAGTGTCCGGCAGCGGGGCCGGACAGGTTTACCTGGCGCCGGAGCTGGCGCGCGCGTTCGACGCCGCCGAGAAAGCCGCCGAAAAAGCCGGCGACAGCTTTGTCACCGTCGAACGGCTGCTGTTGGGCCTGGCGCTCGAAAAGGGCAGCGAGGCGGGCACCATTTTGAGCAAAGGCGGCGTCACGCCGCAAAACCTCAATGCGGCGATCGAGGCGCTGCGCAAGGGCCGCACCGCCGATTCGGCCACGGCCGAGAACGCCTATGACGCGCTGAAGAAATATGCCCGCGACCTGACCCAGGCCGCGCGCGAGGGCAAACTCGATCCGGTGATCGGCCGCGACGAGGAAATCCGCCGTACTATCCAAGTGCTTTCCCGGCGCACCAAGAACAATCCCGTGCTGATTGGCGAACCCGGCGTCGGCAAGACCGCGATCGCCGAAGGTCTGGCGCTGCGGATCGTCAACGGCGACGTACCGGAAAGCCTGAAGGACAAGAAGCTGCTGTCGCTCGATCTGGGTTCGCTGATTGCCGGCGCAAAGTACCGCGGCGAGTTCGAGGAGCGGTTGAAAGCCGTGCTGCAGGAAGTCACCTCCGCCGAAGGCTCGATCATCCTGTTCATCGACGAGATGCACACGCTGATCGGCGCCGGCAAGGCCGATGGCGCGATGGACGCCTCCAATCTCTTGAAGCCCGCGCTGGCGCGCGGCGAGCTGCATTGCATCGGCGCGACCACGCTCGACGAATATCGCAAGCATGTCGAAAAGGACGCCGCGCTGGCGCGCCGGTTCCAGCCGATCTTCGTTTCCGAGCCGACCGTCGAGGACACTATTTCGATTTTGCGCGGCCTGAAGGACAAATACGAACAGCATCACGGCGTGCGCATCACCGATTCCGCATTGGTGGCGGCGACCACGCTGTCGAACCGCTACATCACCGACCGCTTCCTGCCCGACAAGGCCATCGATTTGATGGACGAGGCGGCGGCGCGGCTGAAGATGCAGGTCGATTCCAAGCCCGAAGAGCTCGATTCGATGGACCGGGAAATCATCCGGCTCAAGATCGAGCAGGAGGCGCTGAAGAAGGAAAGCGATCCCGGCTCGAAAAGCCGGCTGCAGACGCTTGAGAGGGAGCTCGCCGAGCTCGAGGAGAAGTCGGCGGCCCTGACCTCGCGCTGGAGCGCGGAAAAGAACAAGCTCTCCAACGCCCAGAAGCTGAAGAGCGAACTCGACGGTTTGCGCATCGAACTCGCCAACGCGCAGCGCCGCGGCGAATTCCAGCGCGCGGGCGAACTGGCCTATGGCCGGATCCCCGAGTTGGAGAAGCGGCTCGCCGACATCGAAGCCAAGGAAAACCCCGGCGAGATGATGGAGGAGGCGGTCACCGCCAACCACATCGCGCAGGTGGTGTCGCGCTGGACTGGCGTTCCCGTCGACAAGATGCTGGAGGGCGAAAAGGACAAGCTCTTGAAGATGGAGGGCAGCCTCGGCCAGCGCGTGGTCGGCCAGGCCGAAGCCGTGCGTGCGGTGGCGACCGCCGTGCGTCGTTCCCGCGCCGGCCTGCAGGATCCGAACCGCCCGATGGGCTCGTTCATGTTCTTAGGCCCCACCGGCGTCGGCAAGACCGAGCTGACCAAGGCCCTGGCGGAGTATCTGTTCAATGACGAGACCGCGATGGTCCGTCTCGACATGTCCGAATACATGGAGAAGCATTCGGTGTCGCGGCTGATCGGCGCGCCTCCCGGCTATGTCGGCTATGACGAGGGCGGCGCGCTGACCGAAGCGGTGCGGCGGCGGCCCTATCAGGTGGTGCTGTTCGACGAGATCGAGAAGGCGCATCCGGACGTCTTCAACGTGCTGCTGCAGGTGCTCGACGACGGCCGCCTGACCGATGGCCAGGGCCGCACCGTCGACTTCCGCAATACGCTGATCATCATGACCTCGAATCTCGGTTCGGAGTTTCTGGTCAATCAGCCGGAAGGCGAGGACACTTCCGCGGTGCGCGAGCAGGTCATGGGCATGGTGCGGGCGCATTTCCGGCCCGAGTTCCTCAATCGCGTCGACGAGATCATCCTGTTCCACCGCCTGCAGAAGAGCGAGATGGGCCGGATCGTCGAGATCCAGTTCTCTCGGCTGCAGAAGCTGTTGGAAGAGCGCAAGATCACGCTGACGCTCGATGCGCCGGCACGCGACTGGCTGGCGGCCAAGGGCTGGGATCCCGCCTATGGCGCACGCCCCTTGAAACGGGTGATCCAGCGCAATCTGCAGGATCCGCTGGCCGAGATGATCCTCGCCGGCGAGGTCGCCGACGGCGACCGCGTCGTGATCTCGAGCGAAGGCAATGTGCTGACCTTCAACGGCAAGGCGCCGCAGACCGCCGAGATCGCGCAGTTCGAGGCCCCGGTGCCGAAGCGCAAGCTGAACTGAGATGGGCGGCCGGCGATGAGCCCGCGCTTGACCCTGGATGCCTAATGCCGGGGTGCATCAGGCCTCGCTGACGGCAGGTCCGGGTTCCTTGCCGTCCTCGTCGGCCTCGCTCTGCTCGATCTCCGCGAGGATATCGACGAGTTGGCGAACGCGACCGGTCGCCAGCGGCCGGCCGTCGTTCATCAGCGGTTCGTCGTTGGCGATCCAGGCCTGAGCCTCCGCCAATTCGTCCACCGTCGCGCCGGTGCCAATGATTTCGGCGATGGTCACATCGTCGACCGGGCCGATCGCTTTGATAACGTCGTCACGTGTGACGCGCTTCATGGCTTGTTATCCCTCAGCTGGCTCCGCCCGCCAGCGGCGGCGGGCGGAGAAACGTCGTGCCTCAGCTATGCGTGGTAAGCCGCGGCGGATGATGCGACGTGATCCAGAGTTCGATGGCCGCAAGCAGCGCCACGGCGGCGCCGATCACCACATGGACCGTCATCGCGTTGGTTCCCTGGAAGCCCAATACCCAGGGTGAAACCAGCGTCCACAATCCCACGATGAGGTTCAGCCATTCCTCCCACACAGCGAATGCCGCAAGTGCTCCGATGGCAAGCGCTGCAATCACGATGCCGGCGATGCTGGCGTTTTGCGAGGCTCGTCCAGCATCGAATCCGAATATCCAGGGCGACACGAACAGAACTGCGCCGAGGATCAAGTTCGCGACGTCACATAATTTTGCGTTCGTCCAGTTCTCCATGACAACCTCCATTGAGAAGGTCTCCCCGTAGGGAACAACGGGAGAACGACCGCGCCGGTTCCGCGGCCGCGCGATAAAAATTTAATGAAACCAGCGGCATGAGCGGGCGCTTTGCCCTGGCCGGTAGCCGGTGACCACCGGAAAAAGACAACCCCGGCGTGCTCCGGTGTAAGTGCGGTTGCAAATTCGGAGCCGCGATTTGCTGGCCTCTCGCGATGATGCGAGCGCTTGGTAGGCTGCTGTTCGATAACGCTGCTTTCGCCGCCACACCGCCCCGGGGCCCCGTCCAGTGGAAGCCGGGTCACGGGCACGCCGCCTGGTTCCCGCGCCTATTTTTTTGTGATTTTATAGATTGCGTTCTCGATATCCGACGAGAAGTAGATCGTGCCCGACATGCCGACGCCGACCCCGGTCGGGATGTTGGTCGGCAGGCCGCCCGGCGCACCGGCAAGCCCGATCGGCAGATTGCCGGCGATCTCGGTGACGGTGCCCGTCACCGGATCGACCTGGATGATGCGCTTGGCGCCGACTTCGGCCACGATCAATCGGCCGTCGAAGGCCAGCGCGATGCCCTCTGGCATCTTCAGGTCCTTGGCGAGGATGGTTTTCTCGCCATTGGCCTCGATTTTCGACACCTGTCCGGCAAAGGCTTCGGTGAGATAGACCGTGCCGCCGGCGCCTGCGACCAGTCCGACCGGTCCGGCGAGATCGCCGATGACGACCGTGCGGTCCTTGCCGTGTTCGCCGCTGACGCGCAGCAGCGATTTGCTGCCGAGCTCGTTGACCAGGAGGCTGCCGTCATCGAGCAGCACCGCGTCATGGGGCGCCTTGAAGCCATGCATCATCTCTTTGGTCTTGCCGGTCTTGCGGTCGATCACCTGGACCGTGCCGGTGAACCAGCTCGACAGGATCACGTTATCGCCCTTCGCGGTGGCGCTCATCGGATATTCCAGCGTCACGCCATCGGCATGCATGCGGGCGGGCTCGGAGACCTCGCCGGTGGTGCCATCGACGGTGCGGTAGGCGAACACGTCGGCGACATAGATGGTGTCCCTGTAGCCGTCGGAGACGACGCCGATGCCGCCGGGCAAGGCCAGCTTGCCTGATATGATCTGTTTGGCGGCGCCGGTCTCCGGATCGACCTCCTGGATTCCGTTGTCGGCCATGTTGGAGACGTAGATATGGTCCTGGTCGTCGATCGCGAGGTTGTCGAGCGACGGCTTGAGCTGGGCGACCACCTTCTTCGCGCCGGTTTTCGGATCGACCCGCACCAGCTGGCCAAGCGCGGTATCGACCACCCAGAGATTGCCTTTGGAATCGAAATTCACCGCCGCCGGGACCTTGAAGCCGTCCGCGACCACCGTCAGCTCGGCCTTGTCGACATCGACCTTTGCGACCTGGCCCTTGAACCATAGCGGGCCGTACAATAGGTCGTCCGGCCCGAATTCGAAGCCGTTGAGGCCGCCCATCTTCTCCATGATCTGGCGCGGCGGCTTCACGCCCTCGACGTCGATCTCGTAGAGGGTGTCGCCGAGGAAGACGGTGGAGGCGTAAAGCCGGCCGTCCTTGCGGTAAGCGAGCGAGTTGATCCCGGCCAGGCCGGACGCGAGTTTCTTGATCGGGCCGTCACCCTTGCGGGAGTAGAGATCGCCAGTGAGAAATCCGGTCCACGCCATGGTGCCGTCGGGCGCGAACGCGATGTCGTCCGCCATGCCTTCCGGCGTCGGGATTGCGATCTTGGCGGTGCCGGTGCCGCGATCGACCTCGTAAAGCGCGGCACCTGCGACGCTGCCAGCAAACAATCGCCCGGCCTTGTCGATTCCGAGGCCGTGCACGCCGTGAAACGCCGAGCCGGGAACGAGTTGGGTCACCACATAGGTCTGCGCCGAAGCGCTGCTGGCGCAAAAAACCGTCGCCGCGACAGCCGCACCAAGTGCAAGTCTGCTCGTCATGACGCTACCTCCCGTTGCTTATGGGAAACAGTATTCGTCCGGGATGCTCGTTTGGCAAACGAAACCTGCCGGAAAAGTCAGGCGCCGCAGCCATAAACCTGACATATGACGCCGCGCGAACGGCGTGGGATTTTCGGAAGATTCGATCGAAAAGGCTCAGCGATTGCTGACCTGCCGCACCGGCGCAGCGCCGGTGGCCTCGGAGACGCGCGCCGCGCCGCCGCGATTGCTCATCTGGGCATCGAGGCGATCGCGTTCCTTCTCGAAGCTTGCCATGACCGGTCCCTCGAGCGAACGGCCGCGCGGCAGTTTGACGCGCATCGGGTCGACGAACCGGCCGTTGACTAGAATTTCGTAGTGCACGTGGGGGCCGGTCGATTGCCCGGTCGAACCGACGAAGCCGATCACCTGGCCTTGCCGCACCCGCTTGCCGACTTCCATGCCCTTGGCGAAGGCCGACATGTGGCCGTAGGCGGTCTCGTAGCCGTTGTTGTGCTTCAGGCGGACATATTTGCCGTAGCCGCCTTCCGGTCCGACTTTCTCGACCACGCCGTTGCCGGACGCGAAAATCGGGGTGCCGTAGGCCGTGGCCCAGTCGACGCCGGTATGCATCTTGACGTAGCCCAGGATCGGATGGCGGCGGCCGCCGAAGCCCGAGCGCATGATCGCGTTGTTGACGGGCTTGCGGACCAGGAACTTCTTCGCGCTCTTGCCGGTCTCGTCATAGTAGTCGACCACCGAATCGTCGGGGGTCTGGAAACGGTAATATTTCTTGGTTTCCCCGCCGACGGTGAGTGCTGCAAACAGCACCTCGGTTTTTTCGGTGATGGTCGCGCCTTCGTCCTCGCCGGCGTAGAACACGTCGAAAGAATCGCCCGGCTGCACCTTGCGCTGGAAATCGACGTCGTAGGAATAGATGCGAATCATGTCCTCGATGACGCTCGTCGGCACCTTGTTGCGCATCGCGGTCTCGTAAATGCTTTGATAGAGCCGCACGCCGCTGCCGTCGTCATCATCGTCGTCGCTGTTGTCGGCGGTCTCGGTGACGGTGTTCATGCTCTGGACGTCGACGGCGACATATTTGCCAAGGTCGGACAAGGCGGCCACGGCTTCGATCGAGGTGTCGTTGGCGACGATCACGCGATAGGGCTGCAGCCGCGTACTGGGACCCGGCGCTGCCGGCGCCATCAGGATGCGGAGCTTCTGGCCTTCCTTCAAGCCGCCGTCGCGGCCGCGGGGGCCAAGCGTCGCCGCGATCGCCTTGGCCTCATCCGGCGTCGCGCCCTGATCGCGCAGGATCGAGGTGACGGTATCGCCCTTCTTGACGACGTGAACGCGCTCGCCGGATGGATTGCCGCCGGTCGCCTGTTCCTTGGTCTTCGGCAGCAGCGTGACGTTTTCCGGCACCACGCGGGTTTCGAAGCCGGCATAGGGGTCGGCGACGCTGCCTTCCGGGGCATAGGCCATCTTGAGGTCGGATTGAGAGCCGCTGGCGTCGGCCGTGGCATTCGCAAGGGCGGTATAGCGCACGCCGCCGGTGTTGCCGCGCCAGTTCGCGGCGTCGCGTACCCGCATCAACACTTCATCGAGCGCGACCACGGCGGCGAGTTTTGCCTTCGGCAGCACCGGTGCGAGGTCCTTGGTGACGAAGGAGACCTCGGCGTCGGGCTCGGCGGCCTCGTTCGGATCGTCGGAGGGGGCCGGCGTCTCGGCGCCGACGTCGGTCAGCATGCGCTGGGCATTGAAAGGCGGGATCTTGGCGCTGAGATCGCTGGTCGTCATCGACAGATTGCCGGAGATCCGGATGAACGGCCGCACCCGCATCACGTCGCGGTTGCCGACGCGGGTGACGGTGGACGCCCGCACCACATTGCGCGCGGCGGTCGACTCGCTGGGCGGCGGCAGGCGGTCGCTCTTGTGCAGGCTGACGGCTTTGTCGCTGCCGCTGAACGCGCCGCGCAGCGCGCCCTCGACGCGCTCCGGCACCTTGGCAAAGGTCATTTCGCCGTCCAGCGACGCAAAAACGGCGCCGCCGATCAGAGCTGCGCCGCACAGACCAGTCAGAATAGTGCCGCTAAACCATTGTACGGAGACACGGCGGCGATCGATCACCGCGGCCTCGGAGCCATCGACGGAAAGTGGCGGCTCGTGACCGAGATCAATGATCCCGGTCTCGCGTCCGTAGCCGCTCCCGCGTGACGCCCTCTGGCTCAACCCTGTATCCCCCCAAATTCCTTCAACATTCGACAAGACCTTTGCTCGTTCCTGACCCGGATTTGCCCTCCTAGGGGCGATCCCGGAGCATGGCGTGCCGCACGCATGGAGATTCGGGAATCAGAGGCCAGAAGAAGACCGGCCGGAGTCTCGAACGTCAATGGCGCGCAGATCTCTCGATATGTTTCGGCCGCGTGGGAAAGGCGACGGGTTCATGGAAGATCGCCTGTCCCTGGTAGATGAACACCGGCAGCCCCCACTGGCATCCGGCGCTTCCGTGCATACGTTATAGCCAGAACGTCGCAGGATTGTGGCTCAAGTACGGCGCAAAGTCCGCAAATATCTAGACTTCTTGGCGTCGAAAATTTCTTCCACACGATGCGACATTTTGTTGACGATGGCTGTTGACAGGTCCGATTGGGCGGGCCTATAACCCGGCCACTGAGCGCGGCGCTGCATTGGCCCAACGGCCAAGGCAGTCTTTCGCGCCCTTGATGCTCCTCATTCTGATGAGTGGATCAACAGCCGATAGAAATCGGTTGTTATTCGCCGTCGGATAAGGGTGTCGGAACTCCCTCAGGGGAGAGGGTCCCTCGGGTCCCGGGCTGTTTGACAAGTGAAGATGAAGAAAGAGAAACGTGGACGGCGGAGTCCTTGCGTGGTCTCGATTACTTGAAGACTTCGGTTTTCATTGATTGAGGCCGGACGAAAGACTTCGGCGGTACACGTTTACATAGGTTACACCATCGTCGTCCGCGATGTGAATCGCAGGCGATAAATATGGTGGGACCTCGTCAAACGTTGTGATCAGCCGGTTTGAAGTTTCAAGTCCAACTTGAGAGTTTGATCCTGGCTCAGAGCGAACGCTGGCGGCAGGCTTAACACATGCAAGTCGAGCGGGCGTAGCAATACGTCAGCGGCAGACGGGTGAGTAACGCGTGGGAACATACCTTTTGGTTCGGAACAACACAGGGAAACTTGTGCTAATACCGGATAAGCCCTTACGGGGAAAGATTTATCGCCGAAAGATTGGCCCGCGTCTGATTAGCTAGTTGGTGAGGTAACGGCTCACCAAGGCGACGATCAGTAGCTGGTCTGAGAGGATGATCAGCCACATTGGGACTGAGACACGGCCCAAACTCCTACGGGAGGCAGCAGTGGGGAATATTGGACAATGGGCGCAAGCCTGATCCAGCCATGCCGCGTGAGTGATGAAGGCCCTAGGGTTGTAAAGCTCTTTTGTGCGGGAAGATAATGACGGTACCGCAAGAATAAGCCCCGGCTAACTTCGTGCCAGCAGCCGCGGTAATACGAAGGGGGCTAGCGTTGCTCGGAATCACTGGGCGTAAAGGGTGCGTAGGCGGGTCTTTAAGTCAGGGGTGAAATCCTGGAGCTCAACTCCAGAACTGCCTTTGATACTGAAGATCTTGAGTTCGGGAGAGGTGAGTGGAACTGCGAGTGTAGAGGTGAAATTCGTAGATATTCGCAAGAACACCAGTGGCGAAGGCGGCTCACTGGCCCGATACTGACGCTGAGGCACGAAAGCGTGGGGAGCAAACAGGATTAGATACCCTGGTAGTCCACGCCGTAAACGATGAATGCCAGCCGTTAGTGGGTTTACTCACTAGTGGCGCAGCTAACGCTTTAAGCATTCCGCCTGGGGAGTACGGTCGCAAGATTAAAACTCAAAGGAATTGACGGGGGCCCGCACAAGCGGTGGAGCATGTGGTTTAATTCGACGCAACGCGCAGAACCTTACCAGCCCTTGACATCCCGGTCGCGGACTCCAGAGATGGAGTTCTTCAGTTCGGCTGGACCGGAGACAGGTGCTGCATGGCTGTCGTCAGCTCGTGTCGTGAGATGTTGGGTTAAGTCCCGCAACGAGCGCAACCCCCGTCCTTAGTTGCTACCATTTAGTTGAGCACTCTAAGGAGACTGCCGGTGATAAGCCGCGAGGAAGGTGGGGATGACGTCAAGTCCTCATGGCCCTTACGGGCTGGGCTACACACGTGCTACAATGGCGGTGACAATGGGACGCTAAGGGGCAACCCTTCGCAAATCTCAAAAAGCCGTCTCAGTTCGGATTGGGCTCTGCAACTCGAGCCCATGAAGTTGGAATCGCTAGTAATCGTGGATCAGCACGCCACGGTGAATACGTTCCCGGGCCTTGTACACACCGCCCGTCACACCATGGGAGTTGGTTTTACCTGAAGACGGTGCGCTAACCCGCAAGGGAGGCAGCCGGCCACGGTAGGGTCAGCGACTGGGGTGAAGTCGTAACAAGGTAGCCGTAGGGGAACCTGCGGCTGGATCACCTCCTTTCTAAGGATGATCCTTCAGATAGCTTCGGCCATCTATCGGATCGTTTTAGAAACATCAGTGGCCAACGATCGTCAGGATCGTTGAGCTGCATTGGCGGGATTTCGCCGTCTACGTTTCTCTTTCTTCGCGGACGAACACGCGCCAGGGGCTCAGCGCTTGTGCGATGCATCTGGTGCGAACCGGTGCGCGCAGGCATGCCTCTCGTGTTAGGGGCTTGTAGCTCAGTTGGTTAGAGCGCGCGCTTGATAAGCGTGAGGTCGGAAGTTCAAGTCTTCCCAGGCCCACCACCTTGATCGAGCGCATTGCGTCTCAAAGATCGACGTAAAGCATTCGTCTTCTGGTACGGGGCCATAGCTCAGCTGGGAGAGCGCGTGCTTTGCAAGCATGAGGTCGTCGGTTCGATCCCGTCTGGCTCCACCAGATGAGATCGAAGATCGACGAGCTGGCCTTTTGATCATCGTCCGCGAAACATCACTTCGCATGTCGTGTCCTCCGGGACGCGCGTGCGGGATTTCTGACATCGTAAAGAGGAGATCGATCCGAGTTTGGGATCTGCAAAGCAATTTGCAGGCCTCACTCATAATCTCCAGGTCATTTCGGCGCTCGTTCATCGCAAGATGAGCGAGTTGTAAATGATCTTTTTAGCGAAGCTTGACCGCCTCGCTATCGGTTCGATCTTACGAAGCAAGCTGGTCTTTCTAATCAATGTCCGGCCGCGCATAACATTCATCGAGGGTGTGCGCTTTGGGGTTTCGACCTCAAGGCAATTGTGCGGACTACATTCTGCCGAGTGTGTGGACATTGATAATGAGAGCAATCAAGTGCCTTAAGGGTGTTCGGTGGATGCCTTGGCGCTGAGAGGCGATGAAGGACGTGCTACGCTGCGATAAGCCGTGGGGAGCTGCGAAGAAGCTTTGATCCACGGATTTCCGAATGGGGAAACCCACCTTCG
>NZ_JAZHRY010000001.1:6265000-10450701 GCF_036924615.1 Bradyrhizobium sp. AZCC 2289
TGCGGTAGGCTGACAGGCTCGCGTACAGCTTGTTGAAGTGCGGGTTGCTCTTCGAGAGATCGGCATAGATCTCGTTCGCGGCGCTATAGCAGGTCTCCAGCACTTCCTGCGGGAATGGCCGCAGCTGCGCGCCTGCGACCAGCAACCGCTTCAGCGCCGGCGGGTTGACGTAGTCATACTTCCCGGTGACCCAGGTATATGTGTCTTCCGAGGCCGCCTGAAGCACCGCCTGATAGTGCTTGGGCAGCGCGTTCCACTTGGCCAGGTTGATCAAATTGTGGCCCTGGCCGGTGCCCTCCCACCAGCCGGGATAATAGTAGAACTTCGCGACCTTGACGAAGCCGAGTTTCTCGTCGTCATAGGGACCGACCCATTCCGCTGCATCGATGGTACCCTTCTCGAGCGCCGGATAGATATCGCCGCCCGCGATCTGCTGCGGTACGCCGCCGACCTTGGCGATGATGTTTCCGGCGAACCCGCCGACGCGGAATTTGAGACCTTTGAAATCCTCCATGGATTTGATCTCCTTCCGGAACCAGCCGCCCATCTGCGCGCCCGTAGAGCCGGTCGGAATACCCAGGCAGTTATATTCCTTCAGAAGATCGTTGAGCATATCGGTGCCGCCGCCCCATACCAGCCACGAAATATGCTGGCGCGTGTTAAGGCCGAACGGCAGCGCCGTGCCGAACGTAAACGCGGGGTTCTTGCCCCAATAGTAATAGAGCGCGGTGTTGCCCATCTCGACGGTGCCGTTGGAGACGGCGTCAAGCACCTGCAAGCCCGGCACGATTTCACCGGCGGCGAACGACTGGATCTGGAATTTGTTGTCAGTGATCTCGGCAACCCGCTTGCAAAAGAATTCGCAGCCGCCGTAGAGCGTATCGAGCGCCTTCGGCCAGCTGGCGGCCAGCCGCCACTTCACTTCCGGCATTGATTCCGCGATCGCGGGTGCAGCAACTGCACTCGCGGCGAGACCGATGCCGCCCACCTTCAAAAAATCACGACGTTTCATGCGCTTCCCCTTTGTGCCGATACCTCGACGAGGGACAACGATCTTGATGCCGTTTTTTGTTCGCCGACGGACGACGTTAAGTTGTTGATGAAGCCCCGCCTTCAAAGGCTCGTGGGCCTTCAAAGGCTCTTGGTTTTGGACGCAATCAAATCAGAGATTTGCGGTTCCACGGGCAGGATGAACAATCGACGGCCGATAATCAAGCGTTGTGCTTCCACCGCAGTTGCGAAGAGGGCCGCCAGGCCTGGTCCGTCTGACGAAAGTCTAAGACGGCACGCTGCGGCGTCGGCCGCAATTTGCTAGTTAGAGCGTTTTCGAGCGAAGTGGATACCGGTTCGCGTGAAGAAAACGCGTCAAAACAAGAATCTAGAGCTTCGGTTCTGATTCAATCAGAACCGAAACTCTAGAGCAGGTCATCGCAGCGGAGTTGGAAATGGCGGGCAGGAAAGTCGTGGTCGCGGGCGCGACGGGGCTGGTGGGAAATGCCGCCTTGCGGCACTTCGGTGCATTGGGCGGATGCGAAGTGGTCGCGCTGTCGCGGCGCAAGCCGCGCGAGCTCCATGGCGCGCGCCATGTGCCGATCGACCTCACCATATCAGCGCAATGCGCCGGCGCCGCGACGGAATTGCAGGGCACAACGCATCTGACCTATGCCGCGCTGTACGAAGCGCCGAACCTGATCGACGGCTGGCTCGATCCGAACCAGATCCGCACCAACGACCTGATGCTGCGCAACCTGATGGCCGCGCTCGAGCCGGTCGCGCCGCAACTCAGGCACGTCGCGCTGCTGCAGGGCACCAAGGCCTACGGCGTTCACGTCCGCCCGCTCATTGTGCCGGCGCGCGAAGGCCGCTCGGAAATGTACGAGCAGCCGAATTTTTACTGGGCGCAAGAGAATTTTCTGCGCGAATTGCAGCAGGGCAAGGCCTGGCACTGGAGCATTCTGCGTCCGGTCCTGATCATAGGCCTTGCGATGGGCGGCGCCATGGACCTGATCCCGCCGCTCGGCGTCTATGCCGCGATGCTGCGCAAGCAGGGACGCCCGCTCGATTATCCCGGCGGCGCCGCGCGGGTGTCGCAGGCGGTCGACGTCGACCTGCTGGCGCGCGCGATCGCCTGGTCCGGGGAAGCCGACGCTGCGCGCAACCAGGTCTTCAACGTCACCAATGGCGACGTCTTCACCTGGGAGAATATCTGGCCGGCCATTGCCGATGCGCTGGAGATGAAGCCGGGCGATGCGGTGCCGCTGTCGCTGGCGCGGCAATATCCCGCATGGATCGCGCCGTGGGATGAGCTGCGGCGCAGGCACAATCTGATCTCACCGGATCTGGAGGCGTTCGTCGACCTGTCGTTTCAATATGCCGACTACAGCATGCGTCATGGCCAGACCCAATCGGGCCCGCCCTCGATCGTCTCGACGGTGAAGATCAATCAGGCCGGTTTCACCGAAATGATGGATACCGAAGCGATGTTCCAGAAATGGTTCAGGCAGGCACGGACGCTGCGGTTGCTGCCTTAGCGCCCGCGAATGCCGCTTCCATCGCCTTGCGGGTCTTGATGGTGTCGTTGTTGGCGTCGACCTCGACATCGCTCCAGCGCACCACGGCGCCGTGGGCGACATCGTTCTTCAGCTTGACGCGATGCGCCAGCCCAATCGGCAGCGCGCCGGCGGCAAGGCTGGCGGCCGCCGGCATCAGTCTGCCCCACACCGTGTAGCCGCCTTCGCCGTCGAGCATTTCGCCGGCACGCAGGTCGCGTTTGGCGACCGCTGCGACGTCGCCACGAAAACCATGCGGCTGGCCGGTCGGCTCGTTGCGCAATGCTGCCGACAAAATCGAGATGTTCAGCTCCAGTCCGATCAGATGATACGGCTTGTACATCGCGGCATATCGCCCCGACGCGTCGGTTTTCAGGCCGTATTGCCTGAAGCAATCGGCGGCATAATCGTTCGGCGCCTCCAGCACGACATAGACGCCCCAGCGCAGGTCGCGGAACACCGGCCGGCCGTCGCGCTCCAGCGACGACACCACTTCGACCACGCCGGATTTTTCCAGCACGCCGCCTTTGTCGCGCGGCCGCATCACATGCGGCAGATCGTCGACGCCGCAGGGCGGAAACAGCAAGCCGTCGGTCGGGACATCGAGCAGGCAAGCGTTGGCGATCGCCGCCATTTCGATCGCGGATTTGGTGCCGTCGAGAAACGAATTGAACATCTGCGGGTTCATGCCCGCCGATTGCGCTTCGCCCGCGGTGAGCCCGTAATGGCTCCAGACGCCTTCCGGCGTCACGTCGTGATAGGCCGGCAGATACTTTGTTCCTTTACCGGCGGCGACGACCCGGAATCCCGTAGCGCGCGCCCAATCGACCATTTCGGCGGTTAACGCCGGCTGATCGCCATAGGCCAGCGAATAGACCACGCCCGCTTTACGCGCT
Organism: Bradyrhizobium sp. AZCC 2289; assembly: GCF_036924615.1. Lineage (NCBI taxonomy): Bacteria > Pseudomonadati > Pseudomonadota > Alphaproteobacteria > Hyphomicrobiales > Nitrobacteraceae > Bradyrhizobium > Bradyrhizobium sp. AZCC 2289. The sequence goes on from NZ_JAZHRY010000001.1 coordinate 6,268,446, forward strand.
TCCTCCGCCAGCAGCGGCCCTGCCAGCACGTCGGCCTCGACATTGACCATCACGACATGCTTGCCCGCCGCAATCGCCGCCCGTGCGTGCCGGATGCCGACCGCGGGATTGCCGGTGGCTTCGACCACCACATCCATCGCGCCGCCCGCGATCGCGCGCGCGCCGTCGTCGGTGAAGGCGGTGGCGGCGATCCGCGCCTCATCCCAGCCGACCGTGCGGCAGGCCTCGCGGGCGCGGTCGCGGTCGAGGTCGATGATCAGCGGCACCTCGAGCCCCGGTGTATGCGGTACCTGCGACAGGAACATCGAGCCGAATTTGCCAGCCCCGATCAGGGCGACGCGAACCGGTTTGCCGGATGCTCTGCGGGCGTTGAGGAGGTGGGAAAGGTTCATGGGGGAAGGATCCGGGGAATGAATTTGTTGCGAAAGCGGCCGGCATTTTATTCCGTCATGGCCGGGCTTGTCCCGGCCATCCACGTCTTTTGTCCCGCCGCGTGAAGACGTGGATGCCCGGCACCGCAGACAAGTTTACGCAGTCTGCGCAAGCTTGACTGCTATGGCCGGGCATGACGACGTATTTAGTGTCGCGAGCGCTAGCTTACTCCGCCGCCTGGCGATGCGCACGCGCCAACCGCAGCAGCGCGTCGTCAGCCACGGTCTGGATCGGCGTGAAATCGCGATGGGCGATGTATTCCGGCCGCGTCGGGGTGCGGATATAGTTCGAGACCGCGTTCAGCGTCAGATAGACGATCTTGCGCGGATAGGGCGTGATGTTGCCGGCCGAGCCATGCACCAGATTGCCGTGGAACATCAGCATGCCGCCGGCCTTGCCGGTGGGTGCGACGATGCCGCCTTCCTTTACGAGCTTGGTCACCGTCGCCTCATCCAGCGTCCACAACGGATAGGATGTGGTCTGAAGATCATGCGCAGCCTGCAAGTCGCCGGCGTGCTGGCTCTTCGGCACGAGCATCAAGGGACCGTTGATCGGCATCACCTCGTCGAGGAAGATCGCGATGTTCATCGCGCGCGGCTCCGGCATGCCGTCATCGCGCTTCCAGGTGCCGTAATCCTGATGCCATTGCCAGACGTCGCCGGTGAAGGCGGATTTGGCGTTGATCTTGTACTGGTGCATGTAGACCTTCTCGCCAAAAATCTGTTCCACCGGTTCGATCATGCGCGGATGCGCGCCGAGCGCGCCGAACGCCTCGTTGTAGAGATGGGCTGCAAAGGCGGTGCGCGGCGCGCCGCTCTTTTCGCGCCACACCTCGGGGCGATCGGCGTCGTAGATGCCGACGGCCTCGCGCGCGAGATAATCGACTTCCTCCTGGCTGAACAGCTCAGGCAGAAACAGCCAGCCTTCGCGGTTGAAAGTGTCGATCTGCTGCTGGGTCAGTTTCATGGCTTTCCTCCTGTTGTTCATTTTTTGTCATTCCGGGGCGCGCAAAGCGCGAACCCGGAATCTCGAGATTCCGGGTCTGGTGCTGGCGCACCATCCCGGAATGACGGCGTTTCATTCAGGCACGCCTCGTCGGTGGCCCTCAGTCTCTCTTCCGTCAGTCGTCCTGCGGTCTGCGCATGCGCCAGCGCTGCGGCTTCGGCCGCTTTGGCGTTGCCCGCAACGATCTGCGCTACAATCGCCTCGTGCTCGGCCCAGGCGCTCTCGCGATAATCGAGTTCGGCCAGCACCGTCGCCATCGAGCGGCGCATATGCGGCCATTGCGGCGCGATCATCTCCTCGATCGCGGGATTACCGGACAGCCGATGGATCGCGCTGTGAAAATCGACGTCGAGCGCGATCAGTTTCGCCAGTGGTGTCGTCTTGTCGATGGCGCGTCCGGCCTGCAGCGCCGCTTCCAGCCGCGCGCGGCCGGAGGCATCGGTCTTGATCCGCCCGGCGGCCAATCGCGCCGCGAGTGCGTCGATGGCGCCGCGCACCTCGTAGAGCTGCCGGATGCGCTGCGGATCGAGCTGGGTGACCTCAAAGCCGCGACGGCCGCTTTCGGCAACAAGACCCTGCCGGTGCAGCAGATGCAGTGCATGGGAAACCGGCTGACGCGACACCCCGAGTTTCTCGGCCAGCTCGTTCTGCCGGATGCGCTGCCCCGGCGGCAACGTGCGATCGATGATCGCCTCCAGGATCCGCGCATAGACCTGGTCGATCAAGTTGGGGAGCGGGCCTAACGGGATCATGCCGGTGCCCAATATAGAATACGGAATTCCGTGTTCCAAATGAGTACCGCTGGCGAAGACGCCGGTCAAGGGCACTTTTGAGCCGGTTCAGCGCTCAAGCACCTCCACATCGAATTCGGCGATCTGCGCGGCATCGGCGACCGCCTCCACCGCGGCGATCCGGTCGCCGCTGATGGTGAGGCGCAGCACGATGCGCAATTGTCCGCCGAAGATGACGGCGAGCGCCAGTGCGCCGTCGACCAGCGCGGGTTTTGCTGCCCGCGCGCGGCCCTTGAAGGTTTCGGGAAGGGTCTGTCTCCGCGGATAGAGACCCCTCACCCGGCGCAATTTCGCTTCGCTCAAACGCGCCACCCTCTCCCACGAGGGGAGAGGGTGAAGTGCTACCCCGCCAGAAACGCGAGCACGGCTTTCGAAAACTCCTGCGGCGCCTGTTCATCCAGTGGCGGGCGCCGGGGATGACCGCGGTCCTTGCGCCCGGAATATGCTCGGCGAGCACGCGCCATATCCGGGATAACGAGCCCTTGGTATCGCCGCCACCAATCAGCAGCGTCGGCGTCGTGATCGATTGCGCTTCGGCTTTTGCAAAAGGCCCTCGGTTCTCGCCGACCTGGCCGATCAGCGTGAAAGCGTTGTCGCGCAGCTGCTGCTTCGCGGCAGTTGGCAGGCGGGCCCACGCGCCGTCGCCGTCGATCATGTCGACGATCAGCATCATCGCGCCGTCGATGTCGCCACTCCTGACTTTTTCCAACGCGATCGGCATCCGCGCCGCAAGCGGCGAGGGACCGGAAGCTGCCGGGGCAGGATCAAGCGACGCGTCGAGGTCGCCGCCAGGTTCGGCCAGCACCACGCGTCGCAGCAGATCAGGCCGTGCTTGCGCGACGCGGAAGGCGATGTGGCCGCCGCGCGAATGGCCCATCAGGTCGACCGGTTTGGGCGCGATCTGCTCGATGAACGCGATGACGTCGGCGACATGCTGCGACATCAGATAATCGCTGCCGGCGCCGTCCCAGTGTTCGGGAAAGAAATGCCGCAGGCTGACCGAGATCACGCGATGCTGGTGCGCCAGCGGCCCCAGTACCGCATACCAGGTGCGGAAATCGCCGAGCGTGCCGTGCACACAGACCAGCGGCGGGCCCTTTCCGACTTCGAGATAGGCCATGTCGTAACCGTTGACGCGCAGCGTTTGCATCGGTTCACGCCCCGGTCAGGAAATCGAGCACGATCTCGCAATATTTCTGCGGCGCCTGTTCGAACATCGGATGCGTGGTGCCCGGAATCATCTCGGTTCGCGCGCCCTTCACATGCGCTGCCAGCGTATGCAGCACCTGCGCCAGCGCGCCCTTGGTGTTGGCACCGCCGATGAACAGCGTCGGCGTCTCGATCGCCTCCGCATCGGCTTTGGAAAACGGCGGACGCTTGTCCCGGGTCTGGCCGATCAGGGTGGTGGCGTTGTCGCGTAGCAATTGTTTTGGCGTCGCCGGCAGCCGCTTCCAGGCGCCGGGGCCTTCCAGCGCGTCCATAAAGATCTGCAAGCCGCCGTCGATATCGCCCTTGGCGATGACCTCGGCGGCCGCGGCAATCCTCGCTGCCAGCGGTGAGGGCCCGGGCTTGAAGGCCGGATCGAGCGTGGCGTCGAACTCGCCGCCGGGTTCGGCCAGGATCAGTTTTCGCAATAAATCAGGCCGGCGCTGCGCGACGCGAAACGCGATGTGCCCGCCGCGGGAATGGCCCATCAGATCGACCGGCCCGGTATCCAGCTGCTCGATGAAGGCGATGACGTCGGCGGCGTGCTGGGCGATCGAATAGGTGTCGCCGACGCCGTCCCAACGATCGGGAAAGAAGTGCCTTAAGCTGACCGCGATCACGCGATGCTTTTTCGATAGCTGTCCCAGCACCGCCGACCAGATCCGGAAGTCGCACAGCGAGCCATGCACGCACACCAGCGGCGGCCCCTCGCCGACCTCGAGATAGGCCATGTCGTATCCGTTGACGTGAAGCGTTTGCATCGGGGGCTCGTGGGGTGAGGCGAGTGGGGCTTGTCGCCATTGCATGGCGCTGCGACGACCCAGATCATCGGAACTTGTTTACGCCGTCAAGTTCCCTCAGGATTCGGGTGGATAGCAACAATTTCCAAGCCCATATTGCAGCGAGATAGCAAGCTCACAACAGGGATTACAGGATTTGGAGCCAGCCATGACCGGCCAGCATTTTGCGATCTTCGACACCGCGATCGGACCTTGCGGCATTGTGTGGGGCGCGCGCGGCATCACCGGCGTGCAACTGCCGATGGGCAGCGAGGACAAGACCCGCAAGCGCATTCTTCAGCGCGATGGCGATGTCACGGAAGCCCCGCCGACGGCGGAAGTGCAAGGCGCGATCGACGGGATTCTCGAGCTGCTCGCGGGCAAGCCGAACGATCTTGCGGAAGTCGTGCTCGACCTCGACGGCGTTCCCGAATTCAACCGCGGCGTCTACGACATCGCGCGGAAAATTCCGCCGGGCAAGACCATGACCTATGGCGATATCGCCAAAAAACTCGGCGGCGTCGAACTGTCGCGCGATGTCGGCCAGGCGCTCGGGCGCAATCCGTGCCCGATCGTGGTGCCCTGTCACCGCGTGCTGGCGGCGGGCGGCAAGCCCGGCGGCTTCTCCGCCAATGGCGGCGTGGTCACCAAGCTGAAGATGCTGGCGATCGAGGGTGCCGTGGTGAACCACACGCCGAGTTTGTTTGATTGAATCTGTGGATTTGCTCCCTCGCCCCGCACTTGCGGGGAGAGGCGTAAGCGGCCTATGGCCGCCGTTCTTAGGGGAAGAACGCCGATGCGAAGCATCGGCTATGGTGAGGGGCACTATCAGCGAGTCGATGCCAATCGATAGACCGGTACCCCCTCACCCGGATTGCTGCGCAATCCGACCTCTCCCCGCAAGCGGGGAGAGGTGAGCTGAGCCCAGCGTCGGGTTAAACCGCCTCGCAGGAAAATCCGTTCCCCAGCCGCCGGATTTTCCCCGTCGAGGGCGAGGGGAAATGCGCGGTGCAGCACAGCGTGTCGGCGTCGCAATAGCGTTCCAGAAAGCCGCGCCGCGTCGTCGCGGCCTGCGCCTGATCGACATCGAACTTCGCCGACATCTCGGGATAACGCGTCTGCAGCGGGGAATGCATCAGATCGCCGGCGAACACCGCGTCGTCCTTAGCCCGGCCGAAGGTGAAGGCGACATGGCCGGGCGTATGGCCGGGTGTCGGCAGGATGCGCGCGTGATCGCCGATCCGATAATCGTTGCGTACGATCTCGGCCTTGCTGGCTTCGACGATCGGCAGCACGCTGTCTCCAAACGGCGGCACCGGCGCTTTCGCATTCTGCTCGGTCCAGTAATCGAACTCGGTCTTGCCGAACACATAGCGCGCATTCGGAAACGTCGGCACCCAGCGGCCGTTCTCCAGCCGCGTGTTCCAGCCGACATGATCGACGTGCAGATGCGTGCACATCACATAGTCGATATCGCCAACGGAAAATCCTGCCGCCGCCAGCGCACGCGCGTAGGTGTCGTCGGTCTTCATGTTCCATTTCGGGCGAGTCGGCCGCGGCTTGTCGTTGCCGATGCAGCTATCGACCAGAATGGTATGGTGCGGCGTCTTCACGACGTAGGATTGGAAACACAGGATCAGCACGTCGCTGGCGTCGAGCGCGCCGGCCTTTTGCATCCACGCCCGGTTCTCGGCCAGCAGCTCCGGCGTCAGGCCGGGCAGCATCTCAAGCGCCGGCAGGAAGGTGGTTTCCTGCTCGATGACGCGATGGATGGTGAGATCGCCGACGCTGAATTTGAGGCTCATGGGGATCTCCGCTTACGCCGCCGGCGGCACCGAGATTTTCACCGATGGCCGCTCCAGCATCTTTTGATGGAACGCATCGAGCTTCGGATAGGCCTTGCGCCAGCCGCAATCGGCAAAACGGAAATCGGCGTAGCCGAGCACGCAAGTAAGCCCGATCTGCACGATGTCGAACGGCCGCGACAGCACCTCGGGCTTGTTCTCGAACCGCGCCATGCCGGTCCAGGCCCGGTTCCAGTGGTCGTCGGACCAGGCCTGCCACTGCAGTCCCTGCGGCCGCACCATCTTTTCGTAGCGGCACAGCAGCATGGAATCGAGCATGCCCTGCAGCAGCGAATGATCGGTCTTCACCTGCCAGCGGGTCGGGCCGGAGGCCGGGATTAGCTTGCCGCCGCCGGCGAGCTCGTCGAGATATTCTGTTATGACGTAGGAATCGAGAATGACGTCGCCATTGTCGAGGATCAGCACCGGCAGTTTCTTCAGCGGCGTGATGCGCGAATATTCCTCGTTGGACTGGCCAGGCACCACCGCTGATGGAACGAATTCGATCTTGTCGATCAGCCCGGTCTCGATCGCGGCAATGCGAACCTTGCGGGCGAACGGCGAGGCGGGGGAGAAAGTGAGTTTCATGCTGAAATTCCCTAAACAAGAAGGTGCCCGTCATCCTGAGGTGCGAGCACTTCGCGAGCCTCGAAGGATGACGGTCGTCGTGGCCCATCCTTCGAGACGCGCGCCGGTGGCGCGCTCCTCAGGATGACGGTGGTAGTTCACGCCGCGATGATTTCCTGGCGCTGTTCGCCGAGGCCTTCGATGCCGAGCGTGACGACGTCGCCGGCATTGAGGAACTGCGGCGGCTTCATGCCGGTGCCGACGCCCGGAGGCGTGCCGGTCGTGACGATGTCGCCGGGCAACAGCGTCATGAACTGCGAGACGTAGGAGATGCACTTCGCCATGGTGAAGATCATGGTCGAGGTCGAGCCGGTCTGGCGGCGCTGACCGTTGACGTCGAGCCACATCGACAGCTTCTGCACGTCGGCGATTTCGTCCTTGGTCGCGAGCCACGGGCCGACCGGCCCAAACGTGTCGTGCGACTTGCCCTTGGTCCATTGACCGCCGCGCTCGATCTGGAAATTGCGCTCGGAAACGTCGTTGCAGATGCAGTAGCCGGCGACGTGGTTGAGCGCGTCGGCCTCGCTGACATATTTGGCGCGGGTGCCGATGATGGCGGCGATTTCGACTTCCCAGTCGAGCTTGGTCGAGCCGCGCGGCTTCTCCACGGCGTCGTTCGGGCCGGAGAGCGCGGTGTTGGCCTTCAGGAAGAAGATCGGCTCCGGGGGAATCGGGTTGCCGGTTTCTTTGGCGTGATCGACATAGTTTAGGCCGATGGCGACGAATTTCGAGATGCCGGTGACCGGCGCGCCGAAGCGCGGCTTGCCGTCGACGGCGGGGAGTTTTGACGGATCGAGCCCGGCGAGCTTGGCCAGCGAGGCGGGCGAATAGGCCTCGCCGTCGAGGTCTTTCACATGCGCGGAAAGATCGCGCAACTGCCCGGATTTATCGATCAGGCCGGGCTTTTCCGCACCCTTCGCGCCATACCGAACAAGCTTCATTTTTGATCACTCCCTACGGGGTTTTTTGAGGATTTCTCAGGGTTTCTTGCGCTCTTACCGGGATGCTTCATGGAACAGCGCGGCGGGAAATTCAATGGCAGACTGCCGCTGCATTGCAGCTACCCTCATCCTGAGGAGCGGCCGCAGGCCGCGTCTCGAAGGATGGGCAGCATGGTTCGCCCGGCGATGCCAAGCATCGTCCGGAGACGCGCGAAGACGCGCTCCTCACCATGAGGGACACCGTCATCCCAGCGCGATAAACTTGAAGGCATCCCCCTCCCGCCTGATATGGCCGGCATTGAAGTGCCCGCCGATCACCAGGGTTGGCGTATCGGCAAAGCGCGAGAACAGGTCGCGCCGCGTCACGGCCGATTGTTTGGGGTCGGAATCGGCGGTCGACGACCAGTCGAGATGGGCCATCTGGCAGGGATGATGGGCGACGTCGCCGGAGAGCAGGCCCGCTTCGCCGTCCGACTGGATGTGGATGCTCATATGGCCGGGGCTGTGGCCGGGCGTCGGGATCAAGGTGATTTCATCCGCAAGCTTGTGGTCGCTGGCGACGAGATCGGCCTTGCCGGCGTCGGCGATCGGCTTCACGGAATCCGCGAACACGGCAATCTTGTCCGGCTCCACGCTGTGGTCGCGCCAGTATTCGTATTCGGTCTTGCCGAAGACGTATCGCGCATTCGAAAATGTCGGCACCCATTTGCCGCCGACGAGCGTGGTGTTCCAGCCGACGTGGTCGACATGCAGATGCGTGCACAGCACGGTGTCGATGCTGTCAGGGGAAAAACCCGCCTTGGTCAGGGTATCGAGGAAGGGATCGTTCCGGTTATTCCAGGTCGGCACATTGCGGCCCTGCTTGTCGTTGCCGAGTCCGGTGTCGACGATGATCCGGCGCTGCGGCGTCTCCACCACGAGCGAGTGGATCGACATTTTCAGGCGGCCCTCGTCATTGGCGAAATGCGGAATCAGCCAGGGCAGCTTCTGGATTTCCTCGTTGGTGGCGAGCGGCAGGATGAATCGCGTGCTGCCGACCGTCTCCAGTTCGACGATTTTCGTGATCCTGACCTTACCTACATTCCAGTGCATCCGGCACTTTTCCTTCCGAGCCAATTGATCGCGTGCTAGCGCGCGCAGTCGACAATCACCGTGCCCATCTTGTCGCCCTTCTCCACGGCGAGATGGGCCTGCGTGGTTTCCGAAAGCGCGAACTGTGCGGCGATGTTGTGGACGCGCGTTCCCGCGGCCAGCCATCTTGAGATGTCTTGCTGGGCTGCGGCCAGCAGCGGCGGCGGCAGTGCGAACAGCACCAGCGTGCGCAGCGCGATGCATTTTTCCATCAGGTCGCGCATCGGGATGGTCGGTGTGCGATTGCCGTTGGTGGCGTAGACCGCAATGGTCGAATTGAGCGCCATGATTTTCAGCGTGGTCGCGATGTTGCCGCCGAAGTCGACATCGACCACGCGGTCGACGCCGCGCTTGTCGGTGAACGCCATCACTTTTGAGACGACATCCTCGGTCCGGTAGTTGATGACGAGATCGGCGCCGGCCAGCCGTGCCTCCATGTCCTTAGGCTGCGAGCTGACGGTTGCGATCACGGTAGCACCGCCCCATTTCGCAAGCTGCACCGCGTAATGGCCGACCGCGCCGGCGCCGCCGGTGACCAGAACGGTTTGTCCCGTGATCGGCCCGTCGCAGAACAGGCTGCACCATGCGGTCATGCAGGGGATGCCGAGCGTCGCACCGGCGGCAAAGGAAACATCCTCGGGCAACGGCGTCACCAGATAATCCGCCAGCGCAATATATTCCGCCGCGGTGCCGAAGGCGCGGCCGTTGCGCTGGCCGTTGAACAGCCAGACCCGGTCGCCGACATCAAAGCGCGTGACGCCGTCGCCGATCTGATCGATGATTCCCGCGCCGTCGCTGTTGGGGATCACGCGCGGAAATTCCAACGCGCGATAGCTGCCGCCGCGGCGGCCGACATCGGCCGGGTTGACGCCGGAGGCTTCCAGCCGGACGCGGACCTCGCCCGGACCCGCCGTCGGCGTCGCCATCTCGCCGACGGTCAGCACCGTCGGCGCAGCACCGGTTCGCTCGTACCAGACAGCCTTCACAGCGTGCCCGGGAACGCGCCGCCGTCGAGCAGGATGTTTTGCCCGGTGATGAAGCCCGACTTGGCGCTGCACAGGAACGCACAAGCCTCACCGAATTCTTCCGGATCGCCGAAACGCCCGGCCGGATTGAGCTTGGCACGCTCCGCCAAGATCTGGTCCACGGTGAGGCCGCGCTTGTCGGCATCGCCCTTGGCGGTGCCGCGCAGGCGATCGGTGTTGAAGGGGCCCGGCAGCAGGCCGTTGATGGTGACGTTGTTGATCACGGTCTTGCGCGCGATGCCGGCGACAAAGCCGGTGAGGCCGGCGCGGGCGCCGTTGGACAGGCCCAGTATCTCGATCGGCGCCTTCACCGCGGCCGAGGTGATATTGACGATGCGGCCGAATTTGCGCGCCATCATGCCGTCCACGGTCGCCTTGATCAGTTCGATCGGGGTCAGCATGTTGGCGTCGATTGCCTTGATCCAGTCGTCGCGGGTCCAGTTGCGGAAATCGCCGGGCGGCGGGCCGCCGGCATTGTTGATCAGGATGTCCGGATCCGGGCAGGCCTTGAGCGCGGCCTCGCGACCCGCCGGCGTGGTTATGTCGCCGGCGACTTCGGTCACGGTGACGCCAGGATGCGCTTTCCGGATTTCATCGGCGGTCTTTTTCAGCACCTCGGCGCCGCGCGCCGTCAAGGTGACATGCACGCCCTCATTGGCCAGCGCCATCGCGCAGGCGCGCCCCAGGCCCTTGCTCGATGCGCAAACGATGGCGCGACGGCCTTTGATCCCAAGATCCACAGTTTCACTCCCGTTATGTCAGGTGATTTTTTGAAGTTCGACCGTATCACTGTAGCCAACATTCCCGGCTCTGATAAGGGAGCGGGTCCGGTCAAAATGCATATCAGCAAGCGGCTATCGCGCCGGCCGCCCGGTCTAGATCCGCTGTTCGCGCTTGAGGCGATCGACGGTGGCGGCGACGTCGGGCGGCAGGGACCGGAATCCCATTTGCCCGGCCGCTGAAAACAGCGGCCGCAGCTGCGAGCCGGTCAAAAATGCCGGCTGGCGATCGACCGGAACGAGCTGGTCGAAGATCAGCACCAGTGTGACCGCGACCAGGCCGACACGCGCCGCGCCAAGCGCCGCGCCGCCAAGCCGGTCGCCGATGCCGGCTTCCGATCCGATCGTATCATCGAGCGCCATGCGCGCGCATTTTCCGAGCACCATGCCGGCGATCAGAAAAGTTCCAAAGAACAGCAGTGAATTCTGCGTCAGCGGCGAGCCGAGCCTGCCGTCGAGCTGCGGGGCGAGGGCCGACGTTGCCCACACCGCGATCGGCATCGCGAACAGATAGGCGAGGATCGTGATCGCGCTGCGCAGCAGGCCGGTGTTGAAGCCGGTAACCACGGCAATGAGCAATCCGACATAGACGACAACATCGAAACTGTTCATGGATCAGAGTCTCCGCCTGTTGCCGGCGCCTCGGTGGTTGGCCAATGAATCGGGTTGCGATCGCTAAAATGTAGGTATCAATGAGCCCGCTTTGTTGCGAAGGACCGCGTCATGTCTGACCTATTCGACGTCAGTAAAGAAATCATCCTCATCACCGGGGATTCCGCAACGCCGGGTCGGCGCCGAATCCAATCTCGGCGGCGCAGTCTATCCACGTCATTGCGAGCGAAGCGAAGCAATCCATCTTGCCAGCCCACAAAAGAATGGATTGCTTCGTCGCTTCGCTCCTCGCAATGACGGCGGAATTGGCGTGAAGTGGCAAATCAATTCGCCCGCAACTCGGCCCTGATCATGTCGGCGGCTTTCTCGCCGATCATGAGAGCAACGACGGCTGGCATTTCGCGCGCTTCGATGGTTCTATGCATCATGCAAACGACAGCCATTAAGACCACATTTGTCGCGCTCGCCGCGTCGATGGGCGCGGCGCTTGCGAGACAAGGCATCATCACCCGCGAAGCCTTTGCCTGCACAAGTTGGGCGGCGGCGTATGCGTACACCCGGGCATCGCTGACCAGGGAGGGTGTGAAAGCCAACGAGAGCTGCCCCATCCGCTTGTCCGCCGGGACCAGGGTCGAGATGGTTGCCAGTGACGAAAACGGCGACGGTTACGTGGAAGTGTCCGTCAACGGCCGGAAGTGGTGGATCGACGACGCGCGCGTGAAATAGTCCGCCCCTCTCCCCTTGTGGGAGAGGGTGGCGCCTCACGAAGTGAGGCGACGGGTGAGGGGGCTGTCGCCGCAAACACCGAATACGGGTTATGGTGACAGTGCGTTTAATTGACCGGTAGCGATCCGCATCGCGTGAGCCGTAGCCAAGACGGATTAAGTGCACTGTCACGGCAATTCGGCATTGAGTTTCGCCGCTTAGTACTCAAAGCAAAAGCCCAGACGTCCTTTGGAAGGAGTTACTATCGTGAAAAAAGACGGAACAAAACTTGTCGCAAAAATACTCGCCGCTCACGGTTATAGAAACAATACACCCATTGAGGACATACACGCGGTATGTGGCCTAAGAACTCGAAGGGGGAGTATGCCGATGATTCCGAAGTCATTGTGACTACACTCGATGGCGGAGATAAAATACCGTGGACTGCTTGTTCACGAATCCACGATTCTGAAATGAAGGAGATAAATAAGGCAGTCGTCAATAATATATATTCTCTTCTGTCTCTTCTTGAGGAATTCAATACTCTACCTCGGTTGATGCTTATGCCTCACAACTGGGATGACGCGAAGCATGCTCCTTGGTATAAAAATGCCAGGAAAGAGTTACTAGGCTAGCCTTCCTTCTGAGCCGCCCTCGCCTCGTGAACTCCCGGATCGTCGTATCAACTTCTCACGCAGTTGCGGTGCACTTAATCTGTTTGGGCAGCAGATCGTGGTTGCTGCGTACTCCACCCATCCCCCGCATATCGAAGGCTTCCCTGCTTCCCTTGCATCCGTTCGCAATCAACGGCGCACCGCCCCGCTCTTGTTCTGTCGAGCGAGTTCGAGAAACCTGGCTTTGATCTGAGCGAACAGGCCGGGTGGAATGAAGCCATAGCCGAACACACCCGGCTTCCCCGGAAGCGGTGAAAGACCGGCGTTCGGCCATTCGTCGATGTTGTGCTCGGATACGATGACCCAGCTCCGCGCATCGTCGAGACCGATTGCCTCTTTGACCTTCGCCGGAATCTCAATTCCGATCGTATCCCCATCGGGTGGCGTATGGGTGATCGGCAACAGGACCACAAAACGCGGCCGCGTCTGGCTGTCGCTTGCCGCGACGAGACAGGCCGGACGGTCCTTTCCCTGATCACGACCCGCGGCCGCTTCATGGGTCCAAAGATAATCATAGCGGACGACGAAGCCCGGCTTGGGCTCGGGAAAGGCCACTTCACCTGCTCACTTGAGCAGTTCGTCAAGCGCGGTATGTTCAGGGTCCATCTCGGCCCGTTCAACAGCGTCGATCACCACCTGCGTCGCATCGACTGTTCGGGTGGTGCGCTTGGCAGCCGCCGTTAGCCAGTCATAATGCTCAGCCGACATCAGCACGAACTCCCGCCGGCCGTGACGCGTAATTTCCACCGGCTCGCGCTGGGCCTGGTGTTGAAACTCTCCGAATTTGCGCTGGAATTCCAGGGCGCTCGTCTGGACCATGATGGGGTATCTCCCAGAGCAGTTGATCAAGTTTGCATTATACGTATAATACGTAATTGGGTCAATTCCTCCCTTGGATTGTCGAGATTTTCCCGGCTCCTTCGCCGGCCTGCCGCGCCGATCAAGTTCCTTTCGAGCTATCTGGCGACCACAGGAATCACGGGAGGAATTGCTATGCACTTAATTTGACCGGCTAGCTCTGACCTCACGTGCGTTCATAATCTTGCGACGCTGCCAAACGGATTAAGTGCACTGTCGCTGTAACTGGCGCGGATGCCGCGGCTTGTCTGTCGCGATACGAACCCGATCCGCTGTTGGCGCTTGAGCGAGCCGAGAAGCGCCAGCCTGCGAGACGGGGGATGATTTTGGGGAGCGCTTGACGCATCGCGCCGCGAGATAATTTTTGTCGTCCGGATAAGCGATCCAGGACCCATCGCCGATGCTCAGATTATGTCAGGATGGAGCTCCAGTTCGTTTCACAAGCCACATCGGTGGTTATGGGTCCCGGCCTTCGCCGGGACGACGATGGTGTTGCATCGCACGGGCAGCCTATCCACGTCATTGCGAGCGAAGCGAAGCAATCCATGCTGCTACGCAAGGAAGAGTGGATTGCTTCGTCGCTTTGCTCCTCGCAATGACGGCGAGGATGGATCGTTCGCGCAAGAAATCAATTCGCCCGCAGCTCCGCCTTGATCATGTCGGCGGCCTTCTCGCCGATCATGATGGTCGGTGCGTTGGTGTTGCCGCCGATCAGGGTCGGCATGACGGAAGCGTCGACCACGCGCAGGCCTTCGAGACCGTGGACTTTCAGTTTGGGATCGACCACGGCGAGGGGATCATTGACGCCCATCTTGCAGGTGCCGACCGGGTGATAGACGGTGTCGGCGCGGGCGCGCAGCACGGCGCGGATGTCGTCGTCGGTGCGCACCCCTTCGGTGAACATGTCCTTTTTCTGCAGGGCGCGCAGCGCCGGCGTTTCCAAAAGCCGTCGCGTGGTCTTGTAGCCCGCGACCATTGTTTCCAAATCGTCCGGCTCGCCGAAGAAATTCGGATCGATCACCGGCGGGGAAAACGGATCGGCGCTGCCGAGCGCGACGTCGCCGCGGCTCTTCGGCCGCAACAGGCAGACGTGGCAGGTGAAGCCGGTGCCCATGTGGCGCTTGCGGCCGTGATCGTCGGCCAGCGCCATGCCGAAATGCAACTGGATGTCGGGGATGTCGAGGTCGGGCCGGGTCTTCAGAAAACCGCCGCACTCGGCGAAGTTCGAGGTCATCGGTCCGCGGCGTTCGCGCCGGTACTGGCCGATGGCCCGCAACAGCCGCGGCAGGCCCTTGAACGAAAGGCCGTTGAAATTCGGATCGTCCGACATGTAGCCGAACACAAAGTCCACATGATCCTGCAGATTCTGTCCGACGCCGGGCAGGTGATGGACGCTTGCGATGCCGTGGCTGCCGAGCGCGGTGCTGTCGCCGACACCCGACAGCATCAACAATTGCGGCGTCTGGAACGCGCCGGAGGAGAGAATCACCTCGCGCCGCGCGCGGATCTGCTTCAACGCCTTGCCCTGCCGGTATTCGACGCCGACCGCGCGTTTGCCCTCGAACAGGATCCGGGTCGCCTGCGCCTGGGTTTCGACGCGTAGATTGGCGCGCGATCCCATATGCGGATGAATGTAGGCGCGCGCTGCACTCCAGCGCTCGCCGTTCCTCTGGGTCACCTGATAGACGCCGAGCCCTTCGTGCTCATCGGCGTTGAAATCTTCCCGAAGGCGAAACTGCGCCTCCTGGGCGGCCTGCAGAAAAGTCTGCTGGACCGGATTGTCGGAGCGCAATTTGTTGACGGCGAGCGGGCCGCCCTTGCCGTGATACTCGCCGCCGAAATCGGCATTGTCTTCCGCGCGCTTGAAGTAGGGCAGCACGTCGGAAAACGACCAGCCGGGATTGCCGAGCGAGGCCCACTGATCGTAATCGGAGCGGTGGCCGCGGATATAGACCATCGCATTGATCGCGGACGAGCCGCCGAGACCCTTGCCGCGCGGCTGATAGCCGATGCGGCCGTTGAGGCCTTTCTGCGGCACGGTGTCGAACGCCCAGTTGTTGAGTTTGCTCGGGACCATCAGGGCCAGCGCGAACGGTGTCGTGACCACCCAATTGTCGTTCTTGCCGCCGGCATCCAGCACCGCCACCGACGTCCCGGCGTCCTCGGAAAGCCGTCCCGCCACCGCGCAGCCGCCGGAGCCGCCGCCCACCACCACGAAATCAAATGTATCCGTCACGCGTGTTCCCCCAGGTTTGTTGTTCGCTCTGTCAGTCCTCGTCATTGCGAGGAGCGAAGCGACGAAGCAATCCACACTTGTTTTGTGGCCCTATGGATTGCTTCGCTGCGCTCGCAATGACGGTTACGTTCGAATTGTTACGACAAGAACCTCAGCAGTTTTTGCAGCCGCGCGATCTTCGCGCCATAGGGCGGATAGAGATCGGCGAGCCGGTTGAAAGGCGAGCGATAGAATACCGGCTTCAGCTTGGTCAACGTCCGAAAACCCCATTCACCGTGATAGGCGCCGGTGCCGGACGCGCCGACCCCGCCCATCGGCTGGTTGATCTGGGCAAAGTGAAACAGACAATCGTTGACGGTGACGCCGCCGGAGACCGTGCGCGAAAGCACCTCGTCGCGCGCGGCATCGTCCTTGCCGAACCAGTACAGCGCCAGCGGACGGTCACGCCCGTTGATAAAGGCGATCGGCTCGCCCGCATTCCTGTAACCGACCACGGGCAGCAGCGGCCCAAAAATCTCTTCCTGCATTACGGTCATCTCGGATGTCGCGCCGACGATGATCGTCGGTGGAAACTTACGCTTCGATTTCCAGGCG
Organism: Bradyrhizobium sp. AZCC 2289; assembly: GCF_036924615.1. Lineage (NCBI taxonomy): Bacteria > Pseudomonadati > Pseudomonadota > Alphaproteobacteria > Hyphomicrobiales > Nitrobacteraceae > Bradyrhizobium > Bradyrhizobium sp. AZCC 2289. The sequence goes on from NZ_JAZHRY010000001.1 coordinate 6,284,685, forward strand.
GGATCGCCGGGTTTTGCCGCCTGCAGGATGCTGGCGCCCTTGGCCGCGGCGTCCGCCACCAAGGCCTCGAGCCGCGCATAGTGCCGGTCCGAGACGATCGAGGTGTAATCCTTGTTGTCGGGATCGGTGCCGAACATCCGCAGCATGTGGCCCTCGAGCCGGACGACGAAATCCAGCATGGATGCTTCCGGCACCAGTGCATAATCGGGCGCGATGCAGGTCTGGCCGGCGTTGAGCAGTTTTCCGTAGGCGATGCGCTCGGCTGCCTCGTTGAGATCGGCGGAGCGGTCGACGATCGCGGGCGATTTGCCGCCGAGCTCGAGCGTGACCGGCGTCAAATTGCGCCCGGCCGCCTCCGCCACGAGACGGCCGACGCGGGTCGAGCCCGTGAAGACAAGATGATCGAACGGCAACGCGGCAAAGGCTTTTGCGATCTCGTCGTCGATCCCGGTCACGATCATCTCAGTGGCGTCGAACTTTTGCGCGAGCACTTCCTGGAGCAGCGCGGAGAACCGCGGCACCAGCTCGCTCGGCTTGATCATCACGCGGTTGCCCGCGGCAAGGGCGGCCACCGCCGGCGCCAGGGTCAGTTGCAGCGCATAATTCCAGGGCGCGATGATGCCGACCACGCCGAGCGGCTGCGGGATCAGGCGGTTCTTGGCGGGCGCAAATTGCAGCGTGGTGGCGATGCGCTGCGGCGCCATCCATTTCCTCAGATGTTTGGCGGCGTGCTTGATTTCGCCGAGCACCAGCATGGCCTCGGCGATCGCGGTCTCGATCGGGCTGCGATGGCCGAAATCCGCCGAGATGGCCGCTTCGAACCCCGCCTCGTTCTCCGAGATCACCACCCGCAGCCGCTTCAGCCGGTCGAGCCTGAGCGCAAGCGCCGGTGCGGGCTCGATGCGCGACAGCTCGAACTGGCGATGAAAGGCCTCCTCCAGGGCGTGCTGCCCCGGGCTTTTCAGTGGCTGGTCCATGGCGCTCTCCCGGTCGTCTCTTGGCGCAAATCTTGGCGCAAAGCTCCGCTTTTGCGGTGTTTCTGGCAAGTGCGGTTCCACTTACCGTGTTGGGGCGCAAAACCTCCGGTTTGGACGTCACAAAAAGCGCAGAAACCGGTCTTTGGGCCTTTCCAAACCAGAGCCACGTTGATACATAGCGCTCGCACCCGATGGCTTCGGCCCGGGTCGCCTTCTCAGGAAGCCTCCGGACGGGATCGATCGGCGCCATCTGGCGTTCGCCGGGATCGTTTCGGCACTGGTTTTTCGGAAAAAGGCGCGCAACGGTTTAACGCGGGGTGGAGCAGCCCGGTAGCTCGTCAGGCTCATAACCTGAAGGTCATAGGTTCAAATCCTATCCCCGCAACCAAGTTGATGAAAACCCCAGTAATCTTAATGGATTACTGGGGTTTCGTTTTGATGCTTGCGTTGACCGCCGCAGCTGGACCGTCGCGTCTCCGATGTCGAATTAAGGCATCGAGAAGGAAACCGTCGTCCGGCATTGGGATCGAGAACAAGTTTCCAGCCCGGTGCATCAAAAGACATTTTGCTTCCATTGCTTCCCGGCCGAAATTCGCGACATCTATCCCAGTCATTGCGATCAGTGGAAGCGATTGTGAGCAAGCCTGAATTTGATCCATTCACGATGTCGAAGGCGGTTGCCGACGCGGCAGGTTCGCGCGGGCGGGCTTCGAAGCGCTTGATGTGGCTCGGCGCATCCGTGTTCTGGTTGCTGGTTTTCACCATCGTCGTTGCACGCGCGATCTACTTCGAACCAGGCAGCGGCGGCATCTTCGCGTTCATTAATCCCGCCTGAGCCTGACCTGCGCGCGCTTGCGTTCCGCCTGCTCGCCAACGGGCTCGCGGATCATGCGCTCAAAGGCCGTGGCCGCCGGAATGTCGAGCCGGCCCGGGGTCTTCAGCTGCCACAGCATGCGTTCGATGCGCAGGTCCTTGAGCGGTATCACGTTGAGGCGCCCGAGCCTGACCTGATCGGCGACGGCAACCGTCGACACGATCGATACGCCGACGCCGGCGGCGACCGCCTGCTTGATCGCTTCGGTGCCTCCGATTTCCAGTGTTCTCAGCGGCTCCACGCGTTGCGCAGCAAGCGCTTGTGTCACGACTTCACGCGAACCGGAGCCGGGCTCCCGCACGATCAGAATTTCCTGTTCGAGCTCCCTGCAGTCGACCGGGCCCTTCGATGACGCAAACCGGTGAAGCGGCCCGACGATCAGGCTCATGACGTCGGTCCGCCAGGGCTCGCTGACCAGACTGTCGTCTTCCACCGGACCTTCGACCAGCGCGATCTCTATCTCGTGTCGTGCCATGAGGTCCGCGATGTCGCGGGTGTTGGCGGTAACGATGTGGAGATCGATACCCGGATAGGTCCGGTGGAAGATGCCGAGATATTCGGGGATCATGTAGGTCGCGATCGTGGTGCTCGCGCCGACGCGGAGCGATCCGCTGTCGAGACTGCGCAGCGAGCGAAGCTCGTCTTCGGCGGCGCGTTCGGCTGCGAACAGGGTTTCCGCGTGCCGGGCAAGCGCCTGTCCTTCCCGGGTCGGCCGCACGCCTTTCCGGGTGCGGTCCAGCAGGCGACAGCCGACCTGCAACTCGAAGTCCCGTACCCCCTTGGATATCGCCGGCTGGCTGATGCTCAGGATTTCGGCCGCGCGTGAGAAGCTCCCGGTCTGGACCACGGTGGCGAACAAGCGGAGCAGATGCAGATTGAGGGACATAACTTCTCTCTATGGGGGCAGGCCGAAAAGATATTATCTTTAATTGCGGGTTCGGCGCATAAATTCTCCTAACAGGGGAGAGTTTTTGTGCCTGAAGACGCGGATCCCTCCAATTCCCGAAGCCGGCTGGGACGCACGGTCAGCCGGCTGATCTCGCTGTTGCCCGGCGTCGCGCTCTGTGCGCTGATTTCACTGGTCGCATTGGGTGCCCAGAGCCTGGAAGAGCGCGCCTTCGCGCATCCCTATGTCGAGGCGCTCGTCATCGCGATCCTGCTGGGAGCCGCCATCCGCACCGTCTGGAATCCGCTCGAGCGCTGGTCGGTCGGTATCGCATTCAGCGCCAAGCAACTGCTCGAACTCGCCGTGATGCTGTTGGGCGCGTCGATCAGCTTCGCTGCGATCGCCGCCGCCGGCTCCCTCCTGATGGCCGCGATCGTTGCGACCGTCGTCGTTGCGCTCGCCGTCAGTTACAGCCTCAGTCGAATGTTCGGCCTGTCGACCAGGCTCGCGATCCTGATTGCCTGCGGCAATTCCATCTGCGGAAACTCCGCGATCGCGGCGGTGGCGCCCGTCATTGGCGCCGACGCCGATGACATCGCGTCCTCGATCTCCTTTACCGCCATTCTCGGCGTCTTGATGGTATTGGGTCTGCCGCTCTTGATTCCGCTCTTACGTCTATCGGCGACGCAGTACGGAATTCTTGCCGGGCTTACGGTCTACGCCGTCCCGCAGGTGCTCGCGGCCACATTGCCCGCCGGTCTGGTCAGCACCCAGATCGGAACGTTGGTGAAACTGATACGCGTGCTGATGCTGGGTCCGGTCGTGGTCGGTCTTTCCATCCTGATGTCGCGCAAGCGGGCGGGCGGATTGTCGATGAAGGCGATGAGCCCGTTCACGCTGGTGCCCTGGTTCATCATCGGCTTTCTCGTCCTTGCCGCGTTTCGTTCCTTGCAGCTGGTCCCGGATGGCGTTGTGGCGCCCGTCACCAGGATCGCGGCGTTCCTGACGGTGGTCTCGATGGCCGCACTCGGGCTCGGCGTCGATATTCGTCTTCTCGCCGGCATTGGCGGCAAGGTGACGGCAGCGGTCACGCTGTCCTTGCTCGCGTTGCTCGCGATCAGCATCGGACTGGTTCATCTGTTCCATTGAGATGCGCCCGCGCGATGCGCACAGCGGCGCGACGCGACGCGAGAAAATGAAAATGCAGCTCGAGAATTTCCTGCTTTGAATTCCAGTCATCTCTCTGTGGGGTCTCGTTCCATCGGCCCCGACAGGGGGAGACCAGGTCTTGAAAAGGGCATTGATAATTGCTGCCGCGAGTCTCGGCATGGCGACGGCTGCGAACGCCGGAGAGTTATCGGATCTCAAGAGCCAGTCGGAGCAGCTCCGTCAGCAAAATGAAGTCCTCACCAAAAAGATAGCCGATCTTGAAAGAACGACAACGCAAGCTCGAGTCCAGCCCGGCTGTCGCGCCCAAGGCCCTCACGCAAAAATCCGCAAATCCTGCTGACGCCATGGCCGCGTCCTACAAGGCCGTGGTCAAGAAGCTCGACCAGGATGATAGTCTGACCTGGCACGGCATCACGCTCTACGGCCAGGTCGACGTCGGCGCGGTTTATCAGAACCACGGCGCGCCGCTGAACAATTCGGCCGGCGCCGGTTGGAATTATCTCATCGCAAAGAACAGCAACGGCTCGCAGTTTGGTGGCGCCCAATCCGTTCGGCGGCTCGTTCATCGGGCTGAAGGGCAAGCAGGAGCTGATCGACAATGTGTATGGGGTATTCAATCTGCAGACCGCGTTTAATCCCCAGTCCGGCAAGCTTTCCGACGGACTCGGCTCGATCGTGCAAAACAACGGTCTGGCGGTCGGCGCCCAGAATTCGTTCGCCGATTCCGCGAGAGACGGCCAGCCGTTCAACATCGCGGCGTGGGGTTGACGTTCGGACGACAGGGAGCGCTGACGTCGGACGGGGTGGTCGCCTACGACCCGTTGGGCAGTTCGGCAGCCTTTTCGCCGATCGGTTTCCAGGGCGCCACCGGTGGCGGTGGCGCTACCGAGGATCGCATTCTGGACAGGGCGCTCAAATATGCCGTCAGCTACGGGGGATTCCGTGCTGTCGTCGAGACCTCGATCGGTGCGCAGGATGGCGCGGGTCCGCGGACGTTCATTCAAGGTCAAGTCGGCGGGGATTATCTCGGGTTGTCGGTCGATGCCGTTGTCGGGAAAATGACCGACGCCGTTACCTCGGCGCCGCTGCCCGTGGGAACCGTCCTGCCTGCGACGCTGATCAATCCAGGCAACGGTTTCGTCTCCGGTACGGTTTCCGACAACACCAGCGTCATGCTGCTGGCCAAATACGCCTACGGCCCCGCTCAAGCTTTTCGGCGGCTATGAGCACATCGATTTCGCCAATCCGAAAACGCCGCTGGCGGCGGGCAACGACTTCCTCGCGGGCTACACGCTCGGCACCGTCAACAACACCGCCTTCGGCACCGACAAGATCCTGCAGGTATTCGAAAGTCTCATGGCGTAAACTTGCCTCAGCTTCCCCGGGCTGAGGCGCTTTTTTTGGGCGGACGTTTTGTCGCGCCGACGCGGACCATCAAAAAATTTTTTATCCAGCCGGGAATGTTTCGCTTCGGCTGTCGATATCTCTTCTGAGGGAGGCGCGTGTCTGTCCGAGAGAGCGAGTGAGTTCTCCCGGTCAGAAGCAAGCCGAACTCAGATCGTGTCGAAACATCTCCATGACTACTCCCGGACACGCCTCGGCCTCGCACGAGGCTGAGGCGTGTTTCCAAATCGATTCAGTCAAACCGACGAACGGCCATTACGAAACCGATGCGCCTTGTTAAAGAAAATTAAGAAAAGAAAAGCGATCGGGAATTTTGCATCGCTGCTTTCGGTCCCGTCTTGAGGGAGGCGCACGTTACTCGAACAACGACGCGTGCGAAGCTCGCTGCGATGAAGCCGGCGTCGGTCTACAAGGGACCGTCGGCGTTCGATCCCTGTCCGGAAGGAAAGGTGCCGGGCATCCGAGTCTGGCAGAATATCGGATCGAAGTTTCAGCTCGGCCTCTCGGCGGAAAATCCGCAGACGGCCTATTTCGGCGGCAATACGTTGTTCGTCGGCACGCCGGCGGTCGGGCCGCAAGGGGTGCTCAATCCCAACCTGCTGGTCAACCTGACCGGACCCGGCGGCAGCTTCTTCAACAACGCCAACAATCTCGGCCTCAACCGTATTCCCGACATCACGGCGAAGGCCGCGTGGGATTCCGTTGCTTGGCGCCAACAAATTCCATGTTGAAGGGTGGGCGCTGTACCGGAATTTCTACGACCGGTTCAATTTCGAGAACCACAGCGTCGACAATGTCAGCTTCGGAACCCACGTCGCGCTCGAGGTGATTCCGAAGACGTTCGACGTCACGGTCTCGGCGGACTATGGCGCCCTCGGGCGATTCACCGCGGCACCCTTCTCCGACGCGGTGCTGCGGCAGGACGGTTCGATTCAACTGCTACCCATTACGGCGCTGCAGGCGGGCGGGGTGTGGCATACGACGCCGGCGCTCGATCTCTACGCCTATGTTGGGCTCGAGAAAACGCGCCCCACGTTCTCCAATGTTGGAACCGTACCGTTTGGCTACGGCAACCCGCTTTACAACAACACCGGTTGCAACATCGAAAATTCGCCGGCTGCAACCTGCAACGGCAATACATCGGAAGTTCGGCAATACACGATCGGCTTTTACGACACCGTGTTGAAGGGCGCGTATGGCGCGGTGAAGGTCGGTACCCAGTATTCCTACGACCAGCGTTTCGCCTTTGCGGGCGTTGGCGGCGCTCCGAAGACCGACGATCACATCGTCATGACGCAGCTTCGTTACTATCCGTTCTGACCGGCTCTACCCGCCGGGGGCGTGCACGCGCTCCCGGCGGATTTGCATCATCGCTGAAGCGCTCGCGCTCTCTTCACTTGCTGGTTACGGCCACGTGGATCCAGCCGGTTGAGAGGGACGGAATATTCCGGCGCCTGTTCGAGTCAATGTCGCAGTGGCCCATTGCACTAACGCCGGGTCAACTGTTGGAGAAGTTCGATGATCAAAGGTCTGATGGCTCTTGGGGTTGCTGCGATTGTAGCGGCGTCGATGGTGACGCCCTTGTCGGCGCAACCGGTCGTGCAGGAGCCAGGCGCGCAGTCGTTCTATTATCCGAATTCCAGCCTCGGCATCGGTACGGCGTGGCCGCAAGGCGGCGCGTCCAACGCCATGGCGTCGACGCGCAACGTGGCGCCGGCACCGGTGACAACGCCGCGGATGCAACGCGGCGGTGCGGCCGGCGTCACGCGATAGATATTTTTCGCTCGGGTTGCTCCGGCTGTGATTGAGCATGGCAGCCGGGGTAGCCAGGGGAAAGGGCGGTTCGTCCAGACCGCCCTTTCTATTTTGTGGGCACCAAGTCCAGCGCATCGATGCCGAAGAACTGCAAGAGTTGTATCCGCGGCTTGAGCGAATGCTTCGGGCGCCCGAATGGCCGTGCGGCGACCTCTTCGCCTGCAACGCCGCATGAAGGCAACGTCGAACGGCTCCCGAGAGTAAATCGCCGGCCAGCCGAGTCAACATTACCAGTCGCTGTTTCCGATGAAGGACGGTCGAAACAGTGATCGTCAAGTCTTGAACGCGGTCTCGGGTCGGTCCCTGGGAGGTCCCTTGTCGTTGCGCTGGCCGGGATAGGGTCTTGCGATACGAACGCATTTCAAAAGAGCAACGCTCGGGTCCAGACCCATCGTCTGGCCAAAGGTCGGCGGCTGGTTCGATCGTGCAGGATAAAGACGAGCGCACTCTGTTTGATGAAGCATTTCTGCCGCATATGGCGGAGGCCTATCGCTTGGCGCGCTGGTTTACCGGCAGCGCCTCGGACGCCGAAGATGTCGTTCAGGACGCCGCATTGCGCGCCTTTCGCGCCATTCGGGGGTTTGGCGCCGGCAATGCCCGTGCGTGGTCACTCTCGATCGTCCGTAATACCGCCTATACCTGGTTGGCAAAAAATCGTTCGAAGATGGTCGTCCCGGCTGAAGAGCCTTCAGCGGCCGAACTGCTGCAGATCGAACAGGAGGGCGCGTATGGCGCGCGTGCAGAAACGCCCCTCGCCTCCGACGCATCGCTGACGGCAAGGTACGACAACATCATCGCCTTGCGGGACGCGCTGCGATCGCTTCCGAAACACCACATCCCCGTGACATTGCACGCCAGGGTTAGCGCCGCGCTCGCATCGGCACGCGAACAGGCCGCGGTGATAGATCCCGAGGCGGGGTATCCGGCGCCAAGAAGCTGGTCCTGGCGCGCGCCGGCGGCGTCGACCATTGTCGGTGCGGTTCTCGGCGGTTCGGTGATGTCGACGATCGAACGCGCGGACCTGCAGCCCGACGTTGCTCGCGAGATCGCGGCGGGTCACATTCGAAGTCTGCTCGCGCCGCAGCCGTTCGACATTGCGTCGTCGGATCGTCACACGGTCAAGCCCTGGTTCACCGCGCGGCTGCCGGAGTCGCCCCAGGTCGTTGATCTCGCGGCGCAGGGAATCAGGCTTGCCGGAGGACGCGTCGACGTCATCGGCACATTCCGGTTGCGACATTGGTTTATCAGCATGCCGCGCATACCATCAGCCTGATCAGTCTGCAGCAGGGACAATCCGTACCCGACGGCGTCGTCGCCAGCTACAACATGCGAAGCTGGAGCGATCACGAATTCACCTATGTTGCCGTGTCGGATTTGCCGATTGAGAAGCTCGCGAGCTTTGAGCATGCGTTTACCGCAGCGACGCGTTGAGGCCGTATGCGCTGGCATGTCTCTAGCCTGCGCGTCGCTCGGATGGCGGTCGGCAGATCCGTCGATTCGAAAAATATCGCATGGCGCCGAATAAGCGCGGCCTTCTCCCGGTCTTTGTCTATGTGCGGATGACCCGCCTGCACGTGGTTGCCCTGACGAAGTCGCCCTAACTTCGGTCGAGCCTCCAGAAAGCGCCTCAGCCGTACCCGGTTGAGGCGCTTTAATTTGCGCTTTCGTCCGCTTCATTTTGCGTTACCTTTCTCTCCGGATTGGAGAGCCATTGATGCCGTTCTGGACGTGCGAACAATGCGGTGCCCAGTTTCCCGAAAACGCCGCGCCGCCCCCGTCATGCTTGATCTGCGAGGACGAGCGGCAGTTTGTGAACTGGAAAGGGCAGGCGTGGCTCACCCGGGAGGAGCTGGCGAAACGCCATAAACTTGTCTGGCGCGACGACCTCGGGATTTCCGGGATCGGCGTTGAGCCGGGTTTTGCGATCGGGCAGCGCGCGCTGCTGGTGCCGGAGCCGGATGGCGTCGTAATGTGGGATTGCCTTCCCCTCGTCAGCAGCGAGGCGGTCGACCACGTCAGGTCGCTCGGCGGCCTGAAAGCGATCGCGATCTCGCATCCGCATTACTACGGCGCGGTCGCCGACTGGAGCGAGGCGTTCGGCGGCGTGCCGGTCTATCTGCACGGCGACGATCGCCAGTGGATCACGCGGCCGCATCCCGCGATCGTGCGGTGGTCGGGAGAAAGCCATCGGATTTCCGACGACATTGTTCTCGTCCGCACCGGCGGGCATTTCGCCGGCGGCACGATCATGCATTGGCGCACCGGCGCCGATGGCCGGGGGGCGCTGCTCACCGGCGATGTCGCCATGGTGGCGATGGACCGGCGATCCCTGAGCTTCATGTACAGCTATCCGAACTACATTCCCATGAATGCGGCGTCGGTGCGCAGGATAGCCGGCGCGGTCGAGCCGCTGGCGTTCGATCGCATCTACGGGGCGTGGTGGGGGCGCAATATCGCGGCGGGCGCGAAGGCTGCGTTCGATGCCTCGGTCCGGCGATATCTCGCGGCGATTTCGGATTAGGCTGGACCGCGGGCAGTGATGTGGCCGTTATAATCTTGCCACCCGAGATAGCGTTGCTATATCAGGCCTTTCCCGTCACTCCGTTTGACCATCGAGCCCCGTCATGACCACTACCACCGCCCCCGAATCCCAGCCGTTCCAGGCCGAGGTCGCCGAACTCCTGCACCTGATGGTGCATTCGGTTTATTCGGAGACCGATATTTTCCTGCGCGAGTTGATCTCGAATGCGTCGGACGCCTGCGACAAGCTGCGCTATGAGGCGATCGCCGCGCCCGATCTGATTTCCGACGGCGCGCCGCCCAAAATCCGCATCCAGCCCAACAAGAAGGCGGACACACTCTCGGTGGTCGACAGCGGTATCGGCATGGACCGGCAGGAGCTGATCGACAATCTCGGCACCATTGCGCGCTCCGGCACCAAATCCTTCCTGTCCCGCCTCACCGAGGCCAAGGACGGCGCCAATTTGATCGGCCAGTTCGGCGTCGGCTTTTATTCCGCCTTCATGGTCGCCGACCGCATCATGGTCACCAGCCGCCGCGCCAGCGCCGATGAGGCGTGGACCTGGTCCTCATCGGGCGGCAGCGGTTTTGAGATCGCGCCGGCCAGCGAGGAAGACGGCAAGCGGGTCGCGCGCGGCACCGAGATTGTGCTGCACCTGAAAAAGGACGCGGCAAAATATCTCGAGGCCAACGAGATTGAGCGCATCGTCCGCGCCTATTCCGACAACATCCAGTTTCCGATCGAGCTAGTTTCCGAAGAAGGCGAGCCGCGCCAGATCAATTCCGCCAGCGCGCTGTGGCAGCGGCCGAAATCGGAGCTGACGGCGGAGGACTACAAGCAGGCTTACCAATCGATCGCCGGCGCCTTCGACGAGCCGGCGATGACGCTGCATTACCGCGCCGAGGGCCGGCAGTCCTATGCGGTGCTGCTGTTTGCGCCCTCGACAAAACCGTTCGACCTGTTCGACCAGGCGCGCAAAGGCAAGGTAAAACTCTATGTCCGCCGCGTCTTCATCGCCGACGACGCCGATCTGCTGCCGGCCTATCTGCGCTTCATCCGCGGCGTCATCGACAGCGAGGATCTGCCGCTCAATATTTCCCGCGAAATGCTGCAGAACAATCCGCAGCTGACTCAGATCCGCAAGGCCGTTACCAGCCGCGTCATAGGCGAACTCGAAAGCCTCGGCGACAGGGAGCCGGAGACGTTCGCAAAAGTCTGGGACGCGTTCGGCGCCGTCATCAAGGAAGGCCTCTGGGAGGATTACGAGCGGCGCGAGAAATTGCTGGCGCTGTCGCGCTTCACCACGACGTCGGGCGAGAAGCGTTCGATCAAGCAATATGTCGAGGACCTGAAGCCGAACCAGACCGAGATCTATTACCTTACCGGCGACAGCATCGAGCGGCTGAAATCGAACCCGAAGCTGGAATCCGCCAAGGCCCGCGGCATCGAGGTGTTGCTGCTGACCGATCCGGTCGACGCGTTCTGGACCTCGGCGCCGCTGGATTTCGGCGGCAAGCCGCTGAAGTCGCTGAGCCAGGGCGATGTCGATTTCGGCCTGATCCCGCTGCTCGAGGAGAAGGCCGACGACAAGAAGGAGGACTCCGCCGCCGACGAGGCCGCGACCATCGCCGTCATCAAGGATACGCTCGGCGATCGCGTCTCCGACGTGCGGGCATCGCAGCGGTTGACGTCGAGCGCGTCATGTCTGGTCGCCGGCGGTGACGGGCGCGATCGCATGCTGGAGCGGCTGCTGGCGCAGCAGAACAAAGGCTCGGTTACAAAGCCGATCCTCGAGATCAACATGCGCCATCCGCTGGTCGCGGCGATTTCCGGCGCAAAGGACGCGGCCGCGGATCTGTCGTTGCTGCTGCTGGAGCAGGCACAAATCCTGGACGGCGAATTGCCGGAAGACCCGGCGGCGTTCGCGGGCCGGCTCAATCAGCTGGTGCTGCGCGGGCTGGCGAAGGGATAGGCAGGCGCGCGACTTCAAATCGTAGCACCACCCGGCAGGGGATTGCCGAGGTCGTCGGTCGGCACCAGCTGCTGGTTGAACGCGGAGAAGTACGCCGCCCACTCCGGATTGCCGACATCGACCAGCACCGCGCCGTCCTGCCAGACGTCGTTGTGGTCGTTGGAATCGTTGCCCGGGCGATGGATGAAGCTCTGGGTCGATCCCTGATTGAGGTGGACGTCGTGCAGGCCGTCGCCTTCGCTGTAAAAGCGGCCGAAGATATAGACGTCGATATTTTCCTGATGCGCTTTCGACAACAGGCGCTTCAGCGAGCCCGCGGGTTCGGCGGTGTCGGAGCCGTCCATCACGTCGCTGTCGCGCCATTTGCCGGTATTGGCAAGCAGGTCGCTGCGCAGGAAGTCGAGCGCGGGAAGTGCGGCCTGGCCGGTCAGATCGTGCGAGCCGGCAGCGGCGGCCCCCAGCGTCTGGATCAGCGGGTGGCGGAAATCGAACGCGAGCTTGTATTTGAGCAGATCGTCGGCGTCATTGGTGCCGACATTGACGGCGACGTCCCAGGTGGCGCCATCGACCTGCAGATTGCAGTGCAGGTGATACTGGGTTTCGTGTCCATGACGCGACGGCTTCATGATTGGCTCCGAGGTCACCTTGGTCTTGACGTATCCATAGGCAAGGGTCATGGCGGCACTCCTTCCGATTTCCTGATTGTCGGAAGTATGAATACAACCCAAGGATATGACGTGTTGGTGAAGTAGGACACAGTTGCAGCGCGGGAGTTCGGATTTCGTCCGGCCGCCGTGCGAACCGAATGCCAAATTCGGCCGTATCTGCTAGACAGCTTCGAGCACGGGATAAGTCCGGATCACGATGACCGACGGCAGCGACACCTTCTACGGCGGCATTCCGGTCTTTCGTGGCTTTGGCAGCCTGATGGACCCGGCGCTGTATTCGCCGTTGCCGGACGACTGGAGCATCGGCGTCGCCGACATCGTGGAATCGACCAAGGCGATCGCGGCGCAGCGCTACAAGGCGGTCAACATGGCCGGCGCCTCCGTCATCGCCGCTGTCACCAATGCGCTCGACGGCCGCGAATTTCCGTTCGTGTTCGGGGGCGATGGCGCCAGCTTTGCGGTGTCGCCCGGCGATCTCGAACACGCGCGCAAGGCGTTGGCGGCGACCGCGACCTGGGTCGAAGAAAGTCTCGACCTCGTGATGCGGGTGGCGCTGGTGCCGGTTGCGGCGGTCCGGGCAAACGGGTTGGATGTCCGCGTCGCCCGGTTCGGACCATCGCCCAATCTGTCCTATGCGATGTTTTCCGGCGGCGGTCTTGGCTGGGCAGATGCGGCGATGAAGCGCGGCGAGTTCGCGGTTCAGCCCGCGTCTCCGGGCACGCAGCCCGATCTATCCGGGCTTTCGTGCCGGTTCGAGGAAATTCCTTCCGCGCGCGGTCTCATCCTCTCGGTGCTGGTGGTGCCGGCGCAAGGCGCCGATCCGCGCGCCTTCCGCAAGGTGATCGAGGACGTCATCGCGCTCTCCGAGCGCAGCCCCGACGCGGGACGTCCGGTGCCGCCGGGCGGTCCGCCGCTGCGATGGCCGCCGCAGGGTGTGGAATACGAGGCTCGTGCTGCGCGAGGCGGCTCGCTATTGAAGCGCCGCGGCGTGGTGCTTGCCGTTACCCTGTGGGCCTACGTCGTCATGCGCTTCGGCATCAAGGTCGGCAATTTCGTGCCGAAAACCTACCTGCAGCAGGTGGTGGAGAATTCCGACTTCCGCAAATATGACGACGGGTTGCGGATGATCCTCGACTGCACGCCGGAGCTCGAGCGCGCGCTGACGCAGATTCTGGTGGCGGCAGCCTCAAGCGGGATCGTGCGCTACGGCCTGCACCGGCAGGACGCCGCGATGATGACCTGCTTCACGCCGTCGGTGATGCGCAGCGACCACGTCCACTTCATCGACGGCGCGCGCGGCGGTTATGCCTCGGCGGCGACAGCGCTGAAGGCGACGGCGGCATAGAATGTTCATTCCTCATGGTGAGGAGGCGCATTTGCGCCGTCTCGAACCATGAGAGCCCCGATGCCGCCATCCTTCGAGACGCGGCCAACGGGTCCGCGCAAAGCGCGGCCCGATGATAAACTCCGACGCCCCTCCTCCAGCGATAACGGCGAAGCCGTTACGCAGGGATGAGGACAATATCTACTTAGCGTCCCGCCCGCGTCCAGTTTTCGCCGCCGCAGAGCGCGCCGACGCAGCCTTCGACCCGGAGCGTATCCTGACCCGTCACCGAGACGTTGCTTGCATAGGTGCTGCCGTCGTCGGCGTTGTAGATCTGGCCGGACCATTTGCCGGGCGCGCTGGCGCGCATGCCGCCGAACAGCGGAAGCCCGATCATCGGACGCTGCCTCAGGGCCGGATTGGGGTTCTTGTCATCGACCTGAGGTTTGCCGGTGGCGGGATCGGCCGGCTCTCGCAGCCAGACCACGACGCCGCAAATCCCCGCGCCGCATTTGCTGACGCGCACTTTGGCATCGCCGGCCTGCGTCAGCCAGAGGCCGGACGGATCGCCGGCCGTCTGTGCGCGCGCGGGCAATACGCCCGGCAACGCGATCAACATTGCGACGAAAAATGCGAATCTGCAGGCCATGAATCATCCTCGAAGAGCAGGCCTGAATAACAACAAATCGAATTTGTGCAATGCCAAACAAACTGGGGCTATTTGCCCCAGCTCGTGACCTTGATTGCCAGCACTGTGCCGAGCCCGTACACCACCATCGCGGCGCCGACGAGCGCAAACAAGGTCCAGGCCGGCGCACCCGACGCCACCAGCCACCAGCCGCCCACGCCCACCAGCAGCAGGCGTCCGGTGCCGGCCAGCACCGGCCCGCCAACTCTCGCCGCACCCTGCGCCGCGAAATAGAGGCAGGCGCCGACGCCGAAGAAGCCGAAGGCGGGACCTGCGAGAGCGAAATAGGAATAGGCCGCCGCGTTCACGCCGGGATCGCTGGTGAACAGCGACACCCACAACGAAGGCCTGATCGCGACCACGAGGCCGATGAAACCCACGGTCAACCCGGCAGCTATGCCCGCGGTCCAGGCCACACGCCGCGCCCGCGTCACGAGACCGGCGCCGACAGCCATGCCAACCATCGGCACCGAGGCGACGCCGAATGCGAATGCGATCGGGGTCAGCAAAAATTCCAGCCGCGAACCCATGCCGTAACCGGCCAGCGTCTCGGTGCCGAAACTCGCCAGGATCTTGGTGAAGATCAGGATGGTCAGCACGGTCTGCAGCGGCGACAGGCAGGAGACCGCGCCGACCTTGAGAATATCGACGAACATGTCGCTCTGGAACTTGAAGGTTGCAAAATTCAGCGTCAGCCGGCTGCGGCCGCTCAAGAGATACCACGCCAGGAATATCGCGCCGAGCGTGAAGGCGGTGAGCTGACCGGTGGCGACGCCGCGCATGCCGAGCTTCGGCAGGCCGAACAGCCCGAGGCCGAAGCCGCCGCCGACCGCGATCTGGACGATCGCGGTTGCGATCAGCGTCGCCGACGGCAGGCGCATATCGCCGGTGCCGCGCAGCACCGAGGCCAGCGTATTCACCAGCCAGATCGAAATCGCGCCGGAGAACAGCACCTGCGAATATTGCATGGACTGTTCGAGCACGCCGCCGCGGCCGCCCAGCGAGAAATAGAATTCGCGGCCGAAACCAAGCATCATCAATGTGAAGAACAGTCCGGCGCAGACGCCGATCATGGCGGCGTGCAGCGCCAGCGCCGCGGCGCGGTCGCGATTGCCGGCGCCGAGCGCGCGGCTGATCGCCGACGAAACGCCGCCGCCCATCGCCCCTGCCGACATCATCTGCGTCAGCATGATGAAGGGAAACACCAGCGCGATTCCGGCCAGCGGCTCGGTGCCGAGCCGGCCGATATAGGAGGTTTCGGCCACCGCAACCAATGTGCTGCCGAACATCGCGATCGTGTTGGGAATGGCGAGCTTCAACAGCGTCGGCAGGATCGGCGCGGTCAACAGGCTGTTGATCGGGACGGCCGCCGGGCGCACGTCGATCGGGGCGTCAATGGTCATGCGTCACCGATCGGTCGGCCTTTAATTCAAAAGATTACGGCTAACATATTATGGGGCGTCGCCCGCGCAGGCCACCCATGGCCGTGCAAGGGTCACCACGGCAGGCCGCATAGGTCGATGCTGCCGTCGCGCGGCGCCCGCCCGATGTCGTGAACGAACGGGGCCAATGCCTCGAAGCGAATTCGCCCGCCGGGTTGTTCGGCGTAGATTTCGCCGGAAAAGGGATGCCAGCCGCGCGCCTGGTAAAATGCGAAATTGTGCGGCTCGCAGAACAGCAGTCCGAACCTGATGGCTTCGTGGTGGCGCAGGGTCTGGATTGCGGCGTTGAGCGCCACGCTCGCATAACCGTGGCTGCGGCAGTCTTCGCGGGTCGCAACGCCGCCGATGCCGCCGACACTAACCTTGCGGCCGTTCCAGGTGACGGTGCGGAAATAGATGCCGACATGGCAGGCGAGGCCGCCCGAGGGCGCATCGATCAGCACCCTAAGGTCGGCATGGGCAAAGACGACATCGCCCCAGGGCAGCTTTTCCAGCACATGCGGCGGCCAGACCGCCTCCAGCAGCGGTTCGGCCAATTTCCAGGAGGCGTCCCCGTTCAGGACGTCGATTTCGATGCTCATTGCAGACCTTTCGCGCTCCCGTCATAGCCGTTGCGCGGCTGGAAAGTTACCGATTCCGGCGCGGCCTCGAACAAAATTCTCAAATCGAGCGAATTTAGTGATCGAAATCACAGATCATCGGCCGTTATCTTGCTGAGATAACGGCAAATGGTATGTTTCCGCGATCGAACCCCGGGAATATCGATGCGCCGGCTTACCGCATTGGTCGTTGCCGTGCTGGCACTGTGTTTTGCCAGTCAATCCGCGTTGGCGGAAAAGCGCGTCGCGCTGGTCATCGGCAACTCGAACTATCAGAACGTCGCAGCGCTTACCAATCCCGCCAACGATGCCACCGCCATCGCCGAGACGCTCAGGAAAGCCTCGTTCGACGTGGTCGAATCGCGCCGCGACCTGAAATACATGGAAATGCGCCGGGCACTGCGCGATTTCACCGACAAGGCGCGCGGTGCAGATATCGCGGTGATCTATTTTGCCGGTCACGGGCTCGAGGTCGATGGCGTCAATTACGTCGTGCCGGTCGACGCAACCCTCGAGCGTGATGCGGATGTCGATGACGAAGCCATCGCGCTGAACCGGATTCTGTTCGCGGCCGAGCCCGCAACGAAGTTGCGTCTGATCATCCTCGATGCCTGCCGCGACAATCCGTTTGCGAAGAAGATGAAGCGAACCATCGCCTCGCGGTCGCTGGGCCGGGGCCTGGTCGGCGTCGAGGCCAACAGGCCGAACACGTTTATCGCCTTTGCCGCCAAGGAGGGCTCGACCGCCGCCGATGGTGACGGCACGAACAGCCCGTTTTCGGCGGCGCTGGTGAAACACCTGACCAGGCCCGGCCTCGATATCCGCAAGGCCTTCGGATTTGTCCGCGACGACGTCATGAACGCGACCGGCAACCAGCAGGAGCCCTACACGACGAATTCGCTGGGCGGCAACGACGTGGCGCTGGTGCCCGCGCCTGCTGCAGCCGGCAACGCCAATACCGATGTCCGCCGCGACTACGAATTGGCCGAACGCGTCGGCACGAGGGAAGCCTGGGATTCGTTTGTCGCGGCCCACCCGTCCGGCTTCTACACCGATCTGGCCAAGGCGCAGCGCAACAAGCTTGCCGCGGAGGCCGAGCGAAGCACCGCGACCGAGAGCGCAAAAAGGCCTGAGGAAACCAGTACCGCTCCGGCCGAGCCGCCGAAAGAAGATCAGCCCGCTGCGGCCAAGCCTGCGAACCCGGTGGTGGCCTCGCGCTCGCCATCCGAGGTCAAGCCGGAGCAGCCGGTCGCGCAGGATATTCCTCGCCTGCTGCAGGCCGAACTGAAGCGGGTCGGTTGCAAGACCGGCGACATCGACGGGGAATGGAACGGATCGGCCCGCCGCGCGCTTTCCGCGTTCAACGATAGCGCCGGGACCAAATTCGACGTCAAGCTCGCCAGCATCGATGCGCTCGACGCGGTGCGCGCCAGGATCGGCCGCGTCTGCCCGCTCGATTGCGAGCGCGGATATCGCGCCAGCGGCGATCGATGCGTCAAGATCACCTGTGACGAAGGTTTTGTGCCGGGCGCGAACGGCAGCTGCCAAAAACGGCCCGAGCGCGCGCCGCGGGTGACAGAACGCGCGCACCACGCACCGGCCGGGCCGAAGCGGGGCGGAGGCAAATGCTTCGTCTATAACGGCACCTCATTCTGCGAATGAAAAGCGCCGCGCCCATCGGGCGCTTCCCGATCCGGCCGATATCTCAGTAAGGCGTGCATTCGGTATGGATAATGCGCGGCTTCGAGCAATAGGCGACGCCGAGATTGCCAGTGAACGTATACTGCCGCTTGCCCGGCTTCAGCCGGTTTTCGATCCGCAACGAACAGGAATTGCCGATCACGGTCATGTAGACGACGATTGAATTGTTCGGATAATCGCGTACCGCCTGCAGCGTGTGCCTGCCCGCGACGCGCAGCGAAGCCGAACCGCCGATCGCCTCGGTCGGCTTGGCGCCGAGCTTGGCGTTATAACGAACCCGTCCCTCGACATTGGAGTTCATGTCGAGGGTTGCCGTGCGATCGGTGGAGAGCACGCCTGTCCCCTCGGCGTGGACCGGATAGTTCTGTACGGCCGGCTTCTCGCAATTGGCGACCGCATCGAAGCTGAAGCGCGCGCGAACCGAAGTCCCGGCGGCTTCGCCGGGACCAGCCGTCGCCAGCATCGAGGCCGCCAGCACCGCAATGGCGCAGGGCATTCTGGCTTGCATGATTTCCCTCCCCCATAAGCAATTCATTCCCAACAATATTTTGGATTTAATTCCATGAAATCAGGTTTTGCAAACCGGTGCGCCGCTACTGGCGGCCGGTTTTGCCAAATTGCGGTGTTTAAGCGCGATGGAACCTTCTATAAGGGTTCCCGTTAGATCACGTCTCCCACCAGTTCGGACATCACCCCATGACCTTTACGCTGCCCAATCTGCCCTATGCCCATGACGCCCTTGCGCCCCATATGTCCAAGGAAACGCTGGAATACCACCACGACAAGCATCACCAAGCCTACGTGACCAACGGCAACAACGCGATCAAGGGGACCGAATTCGAGGGCAAATCCCTTGAGGACATCGTCAAGGGATCGTTCGGGAAGAACCCGGCCGTGTTCAACAATGCCGGCCAGCACTTCAACCATCTGCATTTCTGGAGCTGGATGAAGCCGAATGGCGGCGGCAGCAAATTGCCCGGCCGGCTGGAAAAGAAGATCAACGAAGACCTCGGCGGCCTCGAGAAGTTCAAGACCGATTTCGCCGCCGCCGGCGTCGGCCAGTTCGGCTCCGGCTGGTGCTGGCTGCAGGTCAAGAACGGCAAGCTCGAAGTCTCCAAGACCGCGAACGGCGAGAGCCCGCTGTGCTACGGCGCAACGCCGATCCTCGGCTGCGACGTCTGGGAGCACTCCTACTACATCGACTATCGCAACCGCCGTCCGGATTACTTGAAGGCGTTCGTCGATCATCTCGTCAACTGGGACTATGTCGACGAGCTGTTCGGCAAGCTCTGATCCATTCGAGAGAAATCCAGGTCGGCAGCGTTTCGCTGCCGCCCTTTGTTTTGCTTAACGCCGCGCCGCCTGCTCGCCTTCACCTTCACCTCTGAACCGGGCCGCGTGTCACTCCCGCATGGCCATCCCTGAGATGCGCATGGGTATGGTCCAGCTTCCGTTTGCTTCAGTGGGGCGCCGGGACTAAGCAAGGTGGAATCCATCACCCGTCCGACTCATTGCCTTGTCAGAATCTTCCTTGAAAGACCCGGCGCCTGCCGATGACGCGGATGCCGAGCCGCGGCCGTTGCGGGTCCGCAAGCCGATCAGTTGGTCGATGCTGTTCATTGCCGTGCTTGTCGTGGTCAGCGCGACGCTGGTCTACCGGCGCGACGGCATGGCCGGGGTGCTGGAAATTCTGACCCACGATCTGACGCTGTTCGGCGGCATCCTGCCGCGCGTGCTGGCCGGCTGCCTGCTCGGCGCCTTCATCGCCGAAATCCTGCCGCACGAAAAAGTGTCGCGCTCGCTGGGGCCGAAATCCGGATTGAAGGGGCTTTTGATCGGCACCGCGTTTGGCGCCATCCTGCCGGGCGGGCCGTTCACCGCCTATCCGGTGGCGGCGGCATTGCTCACGGTCGGCGCCGATTTCGGCGCGACCATTTCGATGGTGGTGAGCTGGACGCTGATCGGTTACGGCCGGGCCGTCGCCTGGGAGCTGCCGATCATGGGCGTCGACTTTACGCTGTGGCGGATCGTGATCTCGCTGCCGATCCCGGTCCTGGCCGGCGCGCTCGGGCGGTTCGTCTTTGTGCGGATGTATCCGAAGGGCGAGCCGGAATGAGCGCCGCCCTGATCATCGACATCATCCTGTGGGGCTCGGTCGTAGCCCTTGGCTTGATTGCCCGGCAGCGCGGGAAATTGGTGCTGGTGTCGTCGCTCCGTGAGGGATCGCTCGAATTCATCAACATCGTGCCGCGCATCGCGCTCGGTGTGATCGGCTCGGGCTACATCGCCGCGGTCATTCCGCAGGAGATCATCACCGGCTGGCTGGGGCCGAACAGCGGCTGGCTCGGCGTGCTGACCGCCGTGATCGCCGGCGGCGCGACGCCGGGGGGCCCGGTGGTCGGTTTTTCGATCGGCGCGGTCGCCTTGAAGTCCGGCGGCGGGACGCCGCAGGTCATTGCCTATGTGGTCGCCTGGGCGCTGTTCGCGTTTCAGCGCCTGATCCTGTGGGAAATCCCGTTCATGCCGGCGCGCTTCGTCTGGTTCCGCGCGGCGGTGTCGGTGCCGTTTCCGTTCCTGGCGGCGGCGATCGCGATGGCGATCGGGAAGCCGTGAGACCCCCAAAGGTGGACTCAGGTAATGTTATAATATAACATTTTGGGATGCCTCACGCCCATTCCCACGACCATGGACATCACCACGGCCACGCCCATGGCGGTTCCCACAGCCATGGGCCGGCGACGCCGCATCCGGCGCAGGCGGCACCCTGGTCGATCCTGCGCATGACCGTGCTTTCCAGGCTAAGTGCTGCGGTCGCGGTCAGCGCCGCGCTGTGGGCGGCCGTATGGCTGGCGATGAGGTGAGCATGGCCGCGCGATTGCAATTCCGCGACGTCACGCTGGGCTATGACCGGCATCCGGCGGTGCATCACCTCGATGGCGAGGTCGCCGAAGGCGCGCTGCTGGCGGTGATCGGCCCTAACGGCGCCGGCAAGTCGACGCTGTTTCGCGGCATCGCCGGCATCCTCAAGCCCCTCGCCGGCTCGATCGCGCGCGGCGGTCTCGACCACAGGGATATCGCCTATCTGCCGCAGACCGTGGATATCGATCGCAGCTTTCCTATTTCGGTGTTCGATTTCGTCGGCACCGGGTTGTGGCGCTCGACCGGATTTTTCGGCGGCATGGGCAAGGCGGCGCAGGACAAGATTGCGCAGGCACTGGCCGCCGTCGGCCTCAACGGTTTTGAGAACCGCACGATCGGCACGCTGTCGGGCGGTCAGATGCAGCGCATGCTGTTCGCCCGCGTGCTGCTGCAGGACGCGCGCCTGATCGTGCTGGACGAGCCGTTCAATGCCATCGACGCCAAGACCTCGGCCGACCTGCTGGCGCTGGTGAAGCGCTGGCACGGCGAAAAACGCACGGTGCTGGCGGCGCTGCATGACATGGATCTAGTGCGTAGCAATTTCCCCGAAACCCTGCTGCTGGCCCGTGGCGAGGTGGCGTGGGGCCCGACCGCGCAGGTGCTGACCGCGGAAAACCTCATCGAGGCGCGGCGGATGTGCGAGGCGTTCGACGATGGCGCCGCCGCCTGTGTCGTGCACGCGCCTTCGCGGGCGGCCTGACCTCCGATGATTTACGATGCGCTGATCGCGCCTTTCACCGAATTCGAGTTCATGCGCCGCGCGCTCGCGGCCGTGATCGCGCTCTCACTCGGTGGCGCGCCGATCGGGGTGTTTTTGATGCTGCGGCGGATGAGCCTGGTCGGCGACGCCATGGCGCATGCGATCCTGCCGGGGGCGGCGATCGGTTTCCTGATCTCCGGGCTCAGTCTGTTCGCGATGACGACCGGCGGCCTGATCGCGGGCTTTACGGTCGCGATCCTCGCCGGCGTGGTCGCGCGCACCACCGAATTGAAGGAAGACGCGTCGCTGGCGACCTTCTATCTGG
Organism: Bradyrhizobium sp. AZCC 2289; assembly: GCF_036924615.1. Lineage (NCBI taxonomy): Bacteria > Pseudomonadati > Pseudomonadota > Alphaproteobacteria > Hyphomicrobiales > Nitrobacteraceae > Bradyrhizobium > Bradyrhizobium sp. AZCC 2289. The sequence goes on from NZ_JAZHRY010000001.1 coordinate 6,306,670, forward strand.
TGTCGCTGGCGCTCGGCGTCACCATTGTCTCCATCAAGGGCACCAATATCGATCTGCTGCACGTGTTGTTCGGCAACATCCTCGCCATGGACGATCAGACGCTGCTGGTGATCGCGTTCAACGCCACCATCACGATGCTGGTGCTGGCGGTGATCTACCGCCCGTTGGTGATCGAATGCGTCGATCCGGTGTTCCTGCGCACGGTCTCGAGGGCCGGCGCGCCCGCGCATCTGGCGTTCCTGGCGCTGGTCGTGATCAACCTCGTCAACGGCTTTCATGCGCTCGGCACCTTGCTGGGCGTCGGCCTGATGATCCTGCCCGCCGGCATCGCGCGATTCTGGTCGCGCGATATCACCGGCATGATCTGCATCGCGGTCGCGAGCGCAATGATCTCCGGCTATGCCGGGCTGGTGCTGTCGTTCCAGACCCGCATTCCCTCGGGTCCCGCGATCATTCTGGTGGCGGCAGGGCTCTATGTGGTGTCGGTGCTGTTCGGCAGCGTCAGCGGGCTGGTCCGGCAGCTGTTTCCCGGCCGCCATCTGGAAGCGTAGCGATGCGACGTTTCTGGCTTATTTTCCTCATGCTCGCGACGGCCATCCTTCCGGCCCGCGCGCAGGATCGCCTCAACGTGGTCGCGAGCTTCTCGATCCTGGGCGACTTCGTCCGCAATGTCGGTGGCGACCGCGTCAGCGTCGCGGAGCTGGTCGGTCCCGACGGCGACGCGCATGTCTACGCGCCGACGCCGGCGGACGCGAAAAAGATCGCGGATGCGAAGCTCGTCGTCGTCAACGGTTTTGGGCTCGAGGGTTGGTTGCCGCGGCTGGTGCAGTCCGCCAGCGGCAAGGCCGTCATCGTGACCGCGACCTCCGGCATCGCGCCGCTCAGGCTCGGTTCCGACGCCGATCCGCATGCCTGGCAATCCGTGGTCAACGCGAAAATCTATGTGGGCAATATCCGCGACGCGCTGGTTGCCGCCGACCCCGCGGACGCCGAGGCATTCCGGGCCAATGCCGGCGCCTATCTGTCAAAGCTCGATACGCTCGACCGCGAGGTCCGCGTAGCTGTGGCGCAGATTCCGGACGCCCGCCGCAAGGTGATCTCGACCCACCGCGCCTTCGGCTATTTCGCCGCCGCCTATGGCGTCGACTTCATCGCGCCGCTGGGCGTCTCGACGGAATCCGAGGCCAGCGCCCGCGATATCGCTGTCATCATCACCCAGGTCAAAACCGCGAAAATTCCGGCTGTTTTTCTTGAAAATATCAGCGATCCCAGGCTGATCCGCCAAATCGCGGCCGAAACCGGCGCCAAAGTCGGCGGGACCCTTTATTCGGACAGTCTGACGCCCGAAAAGGGCGATGCCCCCACTTACATTGATATGGTCAGGCACAATATAAAGGCCCTGACCAGCGCGCTCGCCAACTAGGGCAGGGGCCTCCCTGCTGGCCGGGGCGCGCCAGAAGTCCCCGCTTTCGGAGTTGTTATGTCTGAACCTTCTTCCTCCAAAATTCCCGTGACCGTACTGACGGGCTATCTCGGCGCCGGCAAGACCACGCTGCTCAATCGCATCCTGTCGGAAAACCACGGCAAGAAATACGCCGTCATCGTCAACGAATTCGGCGAGATCGGCATCGACAACGACCTGATCATCGGCGCCGACGAAGAAGTGTTCGAAATGAACAATGGCTGCGTCTGCTGCACCGTGCGCGGCGACCTCGTACGCATCCTCGACGGGTTGATGAAGCGCAAGGGCAAGTTCGACGCCATCATCGTCGAGACCACGGGGCTGGCCGATCCGGCGCCGGTGGCGCAGACCTTCTTTGTCGACGAGGACGTGCAGAAGCACGCCCGGCTCGATGCGGTCGTGACCGTCGCCGACGCCAAATGGCTGAGCGACCGGCTGAAGGATGCCCCCGAAGCCAAGAACCAGATCGCGTTCGCCGACGTCATCGTGCTGAACAAGACCGACCTCGTCTCCAAGCCGGAACTCGCCGAAGTCGAGGCGCGGATCCGCGCCATCAATCCCTATGCCAAGCTGCACCGCACCGAGCGCTGCAAGGTAGCACTGTCGGACGTGCTGGAGCGCGGCGCGTTCGATCTCGACCGTATCCTCGAAATCGAACCGGAATTTCTGGACGCCGGCGATGGGCACGATCATGACCACGATCACGGTCATCACCACGGCCATGACCACGATCACGGCCATAGCCACAGCCACGGCGGGCTGAAGCACTACCACGACGAGGACATGCAATCGCTGTCACTGCGATCAGACAAGCCGCTCGACGCGACCAAATTCATGCCGTGGCTGCAGAACCTGGTCGCCAGCGAAGGCCAGAAGATTTTGCGCTCGAAGGGCATTCTGGCCTTCACCGACGACGACGACCGCTATGTGTTCCAGGGCGTCCACATGATGCTCGAGGGCGATCACCAGCGGAAGTGGAAGGACGGCGAGGCACGCGAGAGCCGCCTCGTCTTCATCGGTCGCGAATTGCCGGAACAGATGATCCGCGACGGTTTCGAAGGCTGTATCACCACGTGATGAAAGAGTTCGATCCGGGCGAATCCGCCTCCATCGTGTCGGTGACCGACAAAGTGCGGCCGTTGCCGCTCGGCCAGTCCGTCACGTCAGTGCATTTCCTCGGCGACAGCGCCTGCTTTGTCGGTGCCGAGGAGAATGTGTCCGTGGTCAACGCCAAGGGCGATATTGCGCAAACCCCCGTTCATGGCGGCGGCATCCTCTGCGCGATGTCCGACGGCGCGCGCATCGTCATGGGTGGCGATGACGGCAAGGTCGTTGCGTTCAATGCCAAGGGCGAGGTTACGCAGCTTGCGACCGACGCCAAACGCCGCTGGATCGACAATGTCGCTGTTCACCCCGACGGCCCGGTGGCGTGGTCGGCCGGCAAGACCGCCTATGTGCGCAGCGGCAAGGGCGAGGAGAAATCCTTCGATCTGCCCTCGACGGTCGGCGGGCTGGCGTTTGCGCCAAAGGGCCTGCGGCTGGCGGTCGCGCATTACAACGGCGTGACGCTGTGGTTTCCCAACATGGCCGCGCAGCCGGAATTTCTGGAATGGGCCGGCTCGCATCTTGCGGTGACGTTCAGTCCGGACAACAAATTCCTGGTCACCGCGATGCACGAGCCGGCGATGCATGGCTGGCGGCTGGCCGACAACCGGCACATGCGGATGAGCGGTTATCCCGGCCGCGTCCGTTCGATGTCGTGGAGCGCGGGCGGCAAGGGCCTCGCCACCTCCGGCGCCGATACCGTGATCGTCTGGCCGTTCGGCAGCAAGGATGGCCCGATGGGCAAGGAGCCGGCGATGCTGGCGCCGCTGCAGGTGCGGGTTTCCGCGGTCGCCTGTCATCCGAAGCAGGATATTCTGGCGGCGGGCTACAGCGACGGCACCGTGCTGATGGTGCGGCTCGAAGACGGCGCGGAGATTTTGGTGCGCCGGAACGGCGGCGCCGCGGTCGCAGGCTTGGCCTGGAACGCCAAGGGCACGCTGCTGGCCTACGCGGCCGAGGATGGCGACGCGGGCTTGCTGGAATTGTGATAGGACCGTGATGTCTCTCGCCTAGGCAGGCAGCATGCGATTCCTGACCACCTTCCAGACCGCCGATTTTCTCGACACGCTGGTCAGCCTGGCGGCGGCGTTCATTCTGGGCACCCTGATCGGCGCCGAACGGCAGTACCGGCAGCGCACTGCGGGGCTGCGCACCAATGTGCTGGTCGCCGTCGGCGCCGCGGCCTTCGTCGATCTTGCGATGCATCTTTCCGGCGCCGATGGCGCGGTGCGGGTGATTGCCTACGTCGTTTCGGGGATCGGCTTCCTCGGCGCCGGCGTCATCATGAAGCAGGGCATGGACGTGCGCGGCCTCAATACCGCGGCGACGTTGTGGGCCTCCGCCGCGGTCGGCTCCTGCGCCGGCGCCGACATGATCGCGCAAGCGGCGGCGCTGACCGTGTTCGTGCTCGCCGGCAACACCTTGCTGCGTCCGCTGGTGAACGCCATCAACCGCATTCCGCTCGACGAGCGGTCGTCGGAAGCGACCTATTATTTCAAGCTCGCGGTCACCCCGGCAGCATTGCCCGGCATGCGCGACCATCTGGTGGAGAGGCTGGAAAGCGCCAAATATCCGGTCGCCGATGTCGAAGTCGCCGAACATGGCGACGATCTGCTGGAGATCGTGGCGACGCTGGTCTCTACCGCCATCGATCCCAAAGAGCTGGACGCGGTAGCCGCCGATCTGGAGCGGCAGCCCGGCGTGCGGCACGCCACCTGGGAACTGAATACCAAGGACTAATCGCGGCTTTTGAGGCGTTTTCGCCAGCTTTCCGGGCGCTGCGCCGCCGGAACCATGCGCCGCCGGAATCGTTGATATCGCGAACAATTTCGCGGTGAACGATATGTCTCCCGAGGACAGGAAACGCGGTTACACGAAGGATTTTCTGCTCGCGGTCGCGCTGGTCACGACCGGGCTGGTGATTTCTGGCCTTTCGCTGACCCAACTCAAAACCCACGATCCGCAGCAACTGGCGCAGGCGACACCGCCGTTGCAGTCGACGCCGGGCGCGGAGACGAAACCGTCGGCGCCGGCCGAGCCGGTCACGACGGGTACACGGCCGTCCAACGTTCCGCCGCAGCCGGCCCGTCCGGATGCCGAAGCACAGAAGGCGGGCGCTGAGCCCGCGCTGCCGCCGGCGCCTGCGGAAAAGACCGCGCCGCCGATCAAGGAAAAGTAGGTTTCTTGATTGTCCACATCCTCGCCCCTCATCCTGAGGAGCGCCCCCTAAGGGGCGCGTCTCGAAGGATGGGCCGCGGATGCTCATGGTTCTCCCGGCGATGCGAAGCTTCGTCCGGAGACGCGCGCAAGGGCGCGCTCCTCACCATGAGGTCGACAGGGATCTCTGACGCCGTTTTGACTGGCCTGCCGATTTTACAGTCTCGCCTGTGTCACCTGGCTGCCCCATAATCGCTCATCGCGCGAGAGCGCCGGCGACAGGTGAGGCAGATGATGAAGATCGACGATGTCAGGCGAACCGCCTATTCGATGCCGCTGACCAATCCCTCGTTTCCGCCGGGGCCCTATCGTTTCTATAATCGCGAATATTTCATCATCACCTACCGGACCGATCCGGAAGCGCTGGCCGCCGTGGTGCCGGAGCCGCTCGAGATTGTTGATTCGATCGTCAAATACGAATTCATCCGCATGCCGGATTCAACCGGCTTCGGCGATTACACCGAAACCGGGCAGGTGATCCCGGTCCGCCTCGACGGTGTGGAGGGCGGCTATACCCATGCGATGTACCTGGACGACGAAGGCCCGATCGCCGGCGGCCGCGAACTCTGGGGATTTCCGAAAAAGCTGGCGTCGCCGAAGATCGCCGTCGAGAGCGACGTGCTGGTCGGCGCGCTGCATTACGGCTCGGTGCTCTGCGCCTCTGCCACCATGGGCTACAAGCACCGGCCGGTCGACCACGACACCGTGCTCAAGAGCCTGAAGGCGCCGAACTTCATTTTGAAAATCATTCCGCATGTCGACGGCAGTCCGCGGATTTGCGAACTGGTGCGCTTCCATCTCGAGGACATCACGCTGAAGGAAGCCTGGACCGGCCCGGCCGCGCTCGGCCTGTTTCCCCACGCGCTTTGCGACGTCGCGCGGCTGCCGGTGCGCGAGGTGATCTCGGCGCTGCACTTCAAGGCGGATCTGACGCTGGGGCTGGGGACGGTGGCGTTCGATTATACGGCGAAGTAACGCCGCAGGCGGGTTACTGCGCGCCCTTGAGCGTGCAGGAGGTCGAGCAGGTCGTGACGACGCCGCTTTCGCAGGCGATGCAGGCACCGACACACTGCTTCATGTCCTTGGGATTGTAGGCGCTATAAAGCTTCCTGACGCAGGTTCCGATCGAGCCGGTCACGTCAGTATTCTCGGGCGTACAGGCGGCAAGCGTCGCTGCCGACAGCATGATGGCGATCATGGCGCGCATGTTCATCGCTCCACTGGGGGAGCCGTCGCTGGAATGAGGCTGCGGCGACGGCTCCAAGTCCTCGCAGAACAAGGTACCCCGCAGAATGGCGCGATGTGATTAATCCCCGGTTACCATGATCCGCATCATGAGTCGGGTCGTTTGTCAGCTTCGCGCATCCTCCCGGTCTGCCCTCACAGTGAAGCTATTTCAAAGGCAACCAGGTGATCTCGCATGCGCCGTCGCAGTGATTGCAGTGGGTCGGCCGACCGAAGGTGCTGGCCAGTTCCCATTCCTGCGATTCGTTGCTCCACTGAACGGTGGCGTGGGCGATAATGTCGTCGGACTGGCAGCTTGAACAGACCGGCCTCGATCGCGCTATCGCTCGATTGACGATCCGGACCGGCCTGGCCGGCTCCTGGTTCAGGTGGAACGGATTGAGAAGTGATGCATGGTTCATGTTGTGCCCGCCGGTGAGTCGGTCACTACCCCGGCGTGAAGATAACGCGGCGATGACAAGCGCGTCATCATCGCCCTTCTCATGGCTGTGGATAGGTCGCCAGGAACCGGCCGGCTTCTGCACAGAAGCCTCGCCGGTTCACCGCACCAGCACGTTGCGGAACTGCCAGGGATCCGAGGTGTCGATGTCTTCCGGGAACAGGCCGGGCCGGTCCGACAGCGGGGTCCAGTCGGTGTAGAAACCCTTCACCGGGCCGAGATACGGCCGCTGGATTTCGAGGCAGCGGTGGAAATCCATCTCATCGGCTTCGACGATGCCGGCGGTCGGATTTTCCAGCGCCCACACCATGCCGGCGAGCACGGCTGAAGTCACCTGCATGCCGGTGGCGTTCTGGTAGGGGGCAATCTCACGGGTCTCCTCGATCGAGAGCTGCGAACCGTACCAATAGGCGTTCCTGGCGTGGCCGTAGAGCAGCACGCCGAGCTCGTCGATGCCGTCCTCGATCTCGTTCTCGTCCAGGATGTGCCACTTCTGCTGCATCTGGCCGGTCGCCCCAAAGATTTCGTGCAACGAGAGCACGGCGTCGTTGGCGGGGTGATAGGCGTAATGGCAGGTCGGGCGATAGATCACCTTGGCGCCGTCGCGCACCGTGAAATAATCCGCGATCGAGATCGACTCGTTGTGGGTGACGAGGAAGCCGTATTGCGCGCCCGGCGTCGGGCACCAGGAGCGCACGCGGGTGTTGGCGCCGGGCTGCAGAAGATAGATCGCGGCGCCGCAGCCTTCAGTGTGCTGGCGGCCGTTGTCCGGCATCCATTTTTCATGCGTGCCCCAGCCGAGTTCGGCCGGCTGCATGCCTTCGGAGACAAAGCCCTCCACCGACCAGGTGTTGACGAACACGTCCATCGGCTTCGGCTTCTTCGAGCGTTGGGTATCGCGCTCGGCGATATGGATGCCCTTGACGCCGAGCTTGTGGGCAAGCTGGCCCCAGCCTTCCCGGCTCTTCGGCTCGTTGAATTCGATCTTGGTGTCGCGGGCGATGTCGAGCAGCGCCTGCTTGACGAACCACGACACCATGCCGGGATTGGCGCCGCAGGTTGAAACGGCGGTCGGCCCGCCCGGGGTCTTGCGCTTGGCTGCCAGCAGCGTCTCGCGCAGCGCGTAGTTCGAGCGCTTTTCGGGGCCGATGTTCTTGTCGAAATAGAAGCCGAGCCATGGCTCGACCACGGTGTCGATATAGAGCGCGCCGATCTCCCGGCACATGGTCATGATATCGACCGAGGAGGTGTCGACCGAGAGGTTGACGCAAAAGCCCTGGCCGCCGCCGGCGGTCAACAACGGCACCAGCACCTCGCGGTAATTGTCGCGGGTGATGCCCTGCTTGATGAAGCGCACGCCATGCTGCCTGGCGATCTCGCCGTCCTCATGCGGATCGATGATCACGAAGCGCGATTTGTCGTAATCGAAATGCCGCTCGATCAAAGGCAGCGTGCCTTTGCCGATCGAGCCGAAGCCGATCATGACAATGGGGCCGGAAATTTTCGCGTGGATTGGCGCGGACGGGCTCATGAATATCTCCAGAAGATTAAGGCTGGCTGCGGCGTTATAGCGTTTTCAAGCGAAGTGGATACCGGTTCGCGTGAAGAAAACGCGTCAAACAAAAGACTGGGGGATCAGGCGGAACGTCGCTTGGCGGTCACTTCGATCTCGACCTTCATCTCGGGCTTGTAGAGACCCGCGACCACCAGCAGCGTGGCGGCCGGGCGGATGTCGCCGAGAACTTCGCCGCAGACCGCGAAATGGGCGTCCGCGTCCTTGGCGTCGGTGATGTAGTAGGTCGCGCGGACGATATCGGCCATCGCGAAACCGCCTTCTTTCAGGGCGGCCTCGATGGTCTTGAAGCAGTTGCGTGACTGGCTCGTGACATCATCCGGCATCGTCATGGTGGTGTAGTCGTAGCCGGTGGTGCCGGCCACAAAGGCGAAATCGCCGTCGATGACGGCGCGGCTGTAGCCCGCGGTCTTCTCGAACGGCGAGCCAGTGGAAATCAGGCGGCGGGGCATCAGGACCTCGGTTTCATAGCGTTTTCGAGCGAAGTGGGTACCGGTTCGCGTGAAGAAAACGCATCAAATACAAAAGCTTTCCGCGGTGTTTAGGGGCATTTCCCGGCTACACGCAAGCGTTCGCTGTATCAGCGTGAGCGCTCTGTCACGTCGGAGGCCGGAGGCGTGGCAGCGCCCCAGCGGCGCACAAAAATGTCCCTGACGATCATGACCGAGATCAGGATCATCAGGATGGTCGTGATGAAGCCGCTCAGGCGCGGGCGCGCAGCATCGCGCGGTTGAGGGAGGCTCTCCGACATCGCGCGCGCCTTACGCCGCGTGCGGCACGATTTGGAGTGCCTTCCTCGCCCGGACGGCCTTCCGCTCCGCCTTGGGCTTGAGCAACAATGCGCCGGTCGGGGCGATCATGCCCCAAGCGCTATCGAGCGCGCCTTCGCAGAGCTCGAGGCCGAGCAGGCGGTCGCGCTCGAACGGGCCGGGCAGCGACAGCTCGCCGGTCTTGAGACCAGAGAAGCCGAAGCGGGCGTAGTAGGGCGCATCGCCGAGCAGGATCACTGCGCCATGGCCGCGCGCCTTGGCGACAGCCAGCGCGTGGTTCATCAGTGCAGCGCCGACGCCGAGGCCGCGGCAGGTCGCGTCGACCGCCAGCGGCCCCAGCATCAGCGCCGGCTTGCCCCCCGCGCTGACGTGCCACAACCGCACGGTTCCGACCAACCGGCCTTGCCCCTCCTGGCGCACGACCGAGAGGGCAAGGCCTTCGGCGGGCGCGCGTCCGTCGCGCAGGCGCTGGCAGGTGCGCGCATGGCGATTGTCGCCAAAGCAGGCATCCAGCAGCGCTTCACGCGCAACGACGTCTGAAGCTCGCTCCGCACGGATCGCGAACGGAGCGGCGTCAGGGATGAGGGCAACGGTGGTGTTCCGCAAAGCAGTCATGGCACGTCAGTCCTCACTGCCAACGGCGATCACGCCGCGGCAGCGTTGTCAGAAAATTCGCAAATGAAGGGGTGGGAGCCGGCATGCCGGCTCCCGGTTAGTCGAGCCTCAAAAGAGGCAGCTTAGATGTGGTAGGTCCGCAGCGGCGGGATGCCGTTGAACGCCACCGCCGAGTAAGTCGACGTATAGGCCCCGGTGCCTTCGATCAGCAGCTTGTCGCCGATCTCGAGCGTCACCGGGAGCGGATACGGCATCTTCTCGTACAACACGTCGGCGCTGTCGCAGGTCGGACCCGCGAGCACGCACGGCGTCATGTCCGCCCCGTCATGCGGGGTGCGGATGGCGTAGCGGATCGACTCGTCCATCGTCTCGGCGAGACCGCCGAACTTGCCGATGTCGAGATACACCCAGCGCACCTCGTCCTCGTCGCTCTTCCTGGAGATCAGGACGACTTCGGTCTCGATGATGCCGGCATTGCCGACCATGCCGCGTCCCGGCTCGATGATGGTCTCCGGGATCTGGTTGCCGAAATGCTTGCGCAGCGCACGGAAGATCGACCGGCCGTATTGTACGACCGGAGGAACGTCCTTGAGGTACTTGGTCGGGAATCCGCCGCCCATGTTGACCATGGTGAGGTTGATCCCGCGCTCGGCGCAGTCACGGAACACCGTCGAGGCCATCGACAGGGCACGATCCCACGCCTTCACCTTGCGCTGCTGCGAGCCGACATGGAACGAGATGCCGCACGGCTCCAGGCCCAGACGCTTGGCGAGGTCGAGCACCTCGACCGCCATCTCCGGGTCGCAGCCGAACTTGCGCGACAGCGGCCACTCGGCGCCTGCGCAGTCATAGAGAATGCGGCAGAACACCTTGGCGCCGGGGGCGGCACGGGCGACCTTCTCGACCTCGGCGGCGCAGTCGACCGCGAACAGGCGAATGCCGAGCGCGAAGGCACGCGCGATGTCGCGCTCCTTCTTGATCGTATTGCCATAGGAGATGCGGTCGGGCGTCGCACCGGCAGCCAGCGCCATTTCGATTTCGGCGACGGTTGCGGTGTCGAAGCACGAGCCCATCGAGGCCAGCAGCGACAGCACCTCTGGCGCAGGATTAGCCTTCACCGCGTAGAACACGCGGCTGTCCGGCAACGCCTTGGCGAAGGTCTGGTAGTTGTCACGCACGACTTCGAGGTCGACCACGAGGCAAGGCTCGGTGTCCTGGCCCTCGCTGCGGCGGTTGCGCAGGAATTCCTGAATACGTTCGGTCATAGCACTCTCCCAAACGGCCCAGCGACGGGGATCCGTTCAAAAAATGATGTCGGATAAGAGCGCTCCGGCCACATCACGCTTTGGAGGCGCAACGAAGCCAAAAGACTCAAACCAGACTGTGCTGCCGTGGATTGGTTGGGAAATTTCCCGCCCGCACACCTGGCAATGAAGGACAAGCCTTTTCAGTAGCCCGCGCCGGCGTTGGAATGCCGGTAGAGACCAAAAAAGCCCGATCCGTCGTTGCTTTAAGTCGCGTCCCCCGTTGAGAGCGGGGTGCGCCGGTTCGCCTCCGGCTGCCAGTCACGGTTGCAAAGGATGCAGAGACCTTCAACGGCATCTCTTGAGAGAGATGCTGGCCTCTCAAGACGTCGACCTGTTCGGTCCTGGACTTGAGCGACCCTCGGTTCTTCATCCCTTGGCGGCTGTCCGGCCTCTTGTCCGGATACCTACCGACTGACACACGACCACAGGCACGTGCGAAATTGGGCAAAACGGGAAATAGTTCTTTTGAGTCCGCTTCGCAACATTTTTTTTAGGCTGTGCGCAAATTTCCCTAACGCGAGCTTGCAATGCCGCGCTCGGGCCGCGCTGAACATGAACAGGCGTTAAGACTTCTGAACAAAGCGTAAGTGCTTTGGCGCCTGTGCCGCAGCGGTTTCTCGCTCGCTCGCTGCAAGCGCGCTTCGTGCGGGCGCGCGTCAGGCACGTTTTGTGCGGGCGCGTCAGGCGCGCTTTGTGAACGGCTCGACGCGCTGGGCGGCGCGGATGAACGCCACCATGATGAGGACGCCGATCGCAAACAACGCCGCCTGCAGGATGTGCGCGCCGGTGTCGTTGAGCCCGAACAGAATCGCGAGCGCCCAGCCGCCGGCAAACGCCGCGCCGAACACCTCCGCACCGATCAGGATCGCCGCCGAGATGACGGTGACGACGCTCGGCCAGACGATCTCGTTCTTGCCGGTGGATGAAGACTGTGGGCTCATGGATCAGGTCCTGTTCAGGGGCCGCAATCTCTCCGAAAAGTGCCCGTGTATCAAGCACAAAAGGCCCAAAAATGCCGTATCGCGTGATATAGATTGGGCCATCTTTCAAAGCGTTTTCGAGCGAAGTGGGTACCGGTTCGCATAGCAATCAAGTTTACGCAGATTGCGTAGACTTATCTGCGGTAGAAAATGCGTCAAAAACAAGCCTGGAGCCCGAAAGGGCTCCAGTGGCGAAAAACGGGAATTGCGATGTCAGAAACCCAGCAAACGGCAGTCACCAATCCGCTTCTGAAAGCATGGCAGACGCCGTTCGAGGCGCCGCCCTTTGCCGAGATCGTCCCTGAGCATTTCATGCCCGCCTTTGAGCAGGCCTTTGCCGATCACGCCGCCGAGATCGCGGCGATCACCCACGATCCCTCCACGCCCGACTTCGCCAACACCATCACCGCGCTGGAGCGCTCGGGAAAGCTGCTCTCCAAGGTCTCGGCGGTGTTCTACGACCTGGTCTCGGCGAACTCCAATCCGGCGATCCTGGAGATCGACAAGGAGGTCTCCCTGCGGATGGCGCGGCACTGGAATCCGATCATGATGAATGCGGTGCTGTTCGGCCGCATCGCGATGCTGCACGAGAAGCGCGCCAGCCTCGGGCTGTCAGGTGAGGAGATGCGGCTGCTGGAGCGGACCTATACCCGCTTCCACCGCGCCGGCGCCGGCCTCGACGAGGCCGCAAAAACCCGGATGGCCGAGATCAACGAGCGGCTGGCGCATCTCGGCACCGCGTTCAGCCACCATCTGCTCGGCGACGAGCAGGACTGGTTCATGGAGCTCGGCGAGGACGACCGCGCCGGGCTGTCCGACAGTTTTGTGGCGGGTGCAAAGGCCGCCGCGGAAGAGCGTGGCATGGCCGGCAAGGCGATCATGACGCTGTCGCGGTCGTTCGTGGAGCCGTTCCTGAAGAACTCGACCCGCCGCGACCTGCGTGAAAAGGTCTTCAAGGCGTTTACGGCGCGCGGCGACAACGGCAATGCCAACGACAACAACGAGGCCATCGTGGAGATCCTCAGCCTCCGCGAGGAGAGTGCCAAAATCCTGGGCTTTGCGACCTACGCCGCCTATCGGCTGGAGGATTCCATGGCCAAGACGCCGGAGGCGGTGCGGGGCCTGCTGGAGCGGGTCTGGAAGCCGGCCCGCGCCCGGGCGCTGGCCGACCGGGACGCGCTGCAGGCGCTGGTCACGGAGGAGGGCGGCAATTTCGCGCTGGCGCCGTGGGACTGGCGCTACTACGCCGAAAAACTGCGGCAGGCACGCGCCAATTTCGACGATGCCGCCATAAAACCCTATCTGGTGCTTGACCACATGATCGAGGCCGCGTTCGACTGCGCCACCCGGCTGTTCGGTATCACCTTCGCCGAGCGCAAGGACGTTCCGACCTGGCATCCGGACGTCCGGGTCTGGGAGGTGAAGGACGCCAACGGCCAGCACAAGGCGCTGTTCTATGGCGACTACTTCGCCCGGTCCTCAAAACGCTCGGGCGCCTGGATGACCTCGCTGCGCGACCAGCAGAAGCTCGACGGCGCGATCGCGCCTTTGATCATCAATGTCTGCAATTTCGCCAAGGGCGCCGACGGCGTGCCGTCGCTTTTGTCGCCGGACGACGCCCGCACCCTGTTCCACGAGTTCGGCCACGGCCTGCACGGCATGCTGTCTGATGTGACCTATCCCTCGCTATCGGGCACCTCCGTCTTCACCGATTTCGTCGAGCTGCCCTCGCAGCTTTACGAGCACTGGCAGGAGCAGCCGCAGGTGCTGCGGAAGTTCGCAAAACATTACGAGACCGGTGAACCGCTGCCGGACGATCTCCTGAACCGCTTCCTCGCCGCGCGCAAATTCAACCAGGGTTTTGCCACCGTGGAATTCGTGTCCTCGGCGCTGATCGATCTCGAATTCCACACCCAGCCGGCCGCCGCCAGCCGCGACGTGCGGACGTTCGAAAAGGCCGAGCTGGAAAAAATCGGCATGCCCGCGGAAATCGCGCTGCGGCACCGGCCGACCCAGTTCGGCCACATCTTCTCCGGCGACCATTATGCTTCCGGCTATTACAGCTACATGTGGTCGGAAGTGATGGACGCCGACGCCTTCGGCGCCTTCGAGGAGGCCGGCGACATCTTCGATCCCGCTGTCGCAAAACGCCTGCACGACGATATCTATTCGTCCGGCGGCTCGCGCGACCCCGAGGACGCCTATGTCGCGTTCCGCGGCCGGGAGCCCGAGCCCGACGCGCTGCTGCGGCGCCGGGGGCTTCTGGAAACGCCCGAGGCGGCCTGAGGTGAAGGCCGCCTTACGCTGGGGGCTCGGGCTGCTGGTTTCCGGCGGCGTCGCGCTTTGCGCCGCGACGGCGGAGGCGCATCCGCATGTCTGGATCACGGCTAAGAGCGAGTTGATCTACGCGCCCGACGGCACCGTCACCGGCGTCCGCCACGCCTGGACTTTTGACGACATGTTCTCGACCTATGCCCTGCAGGGCATCGAGGCCAAGGTCAAAGGCGCCTACAGCCGCGAGGAACTCGCATCGCTGGCGCAGACCAATGTCGAGTCGCTGAAGGAATTCCGCTTCTTCACCTTCGCCAAGGCCGACGGCAAGAAGGAGAATTTTCTGGAGCCGGTGGACTACTTCCTCGAATTCAAGGACTCAGCTCTGACGCTGCATTTTACGCTGCCGGTGAAGACGCCGTTCAAGGCAAAGCAGCTCGTGCTCGAAGTGTTCGATCCCGAGTTCTTCATCGACTTCAAATATGCCGACCAGGACCCGATCAAACTGGTCGGCGCACCCGCCGACTGCAAGACGCAGTTCCAGCGGCCCAATGACGGCACCGCCGGCGCACAAAAGCTCGGCGAGCAGAATTTCATGGGCGGCGCCGGCTCGACCTACGGCATGATGTTCGCCAACAAGATCACCGTGGATTGCCCGTGACGCCAAACCCCCGATCGAACGCCGCGCGCCATCTCTGGCTTGGCGTGGCGGTACTTGCCGCCGTCGTGCTGTTCGACGGCGCGCTGCACGACCTGCTGGCACAAAATCCGTTCGGCGGCCCGCGGGCGGGCGCCGCCGCCGAGCCGCAGGTCGGCGGCTTCGTCGGATGGCTGCTGGCAAAGCAGGCGGAATTCTATCGCGAGATATCGGCGACCATCCGCGCCGCGAAATCCGACGGCTCGGCGGTCTGGACGCTGCTTGCGATCTCGTTTGCGTATGGCATCTTTCACGCCGCCGGCCCCGGCCACGGCAAGGCGGTGATCTCGTCCTATCTGGTCGCCAACCAGGAGACCGCGCGGCGCGGCATCGTGTTGTCGTTTGCCTCGGCGCTGCTGCAGTCGCTGGTCGCAGTGGTGGTGGTCGGGATCTGCGCCTGGCTTCTCAACGCCACCGCCAAGACCATGTGCGGGGCGGAGAAGGGAATCGAGATCGCAAGCTACGCCCTGATCGCCGCGTTCGGCGCCCGGCTGGTCTGGACCAAGGGCGGCGGCTTTATGCGCGCGCTGCAGGCGCCGCGACCGGCGCCCGCTTTGGCCCTGGTGCATCACCATCACGATCACGGCCATCACCATCATCACGGCCATGATCATCATGACCACGACCATGACGAGCATTGCGGCCACTCCCATGGCCCGACGCCGGACCAACTCGCCGGTCCCGGCGGTTGGCGGCGCGGCCTCGGCACGATCTTCGCCGTGGGCTTGCGGCCCTGTTCGGGCGCGATCCTGGTGCTGGTGTTCGCGCTGGCGCAGGGCCTGTTCTGGGCCGGCATCGCCGCGACCTTCGTGATGGGGCTCGGCACTGCGATCACGGTCGCGACCATCGCCACTGTCGCGGTGTCCGCACGCGGCCTGGCGCAGCGCCTCAGCGCCGGCCGCGACGGCGGCGGCACCTTGGTTATGCGCGGGATCGAATTCGGCGCCGCCGGACTGGTGCTGCTGTTCGGGCTCGGCCTGCTGTTCGGCTATCTCGCGGCCGAGCGGGTGACGTGTTTGTAGTCTGGGCGCGAACCCATAAATTCAGGGCGGTCGGGGGACGTCCGTTTTGGCGCGCATTCCGGACTCAAGTCGGACATGGGGTGAGGTCCGACAAGTGCCGATAGTGTTGCGAAAGTCTTTTTGCGGTAGGGAACTCAAATTCTCCGAGCCGTAGGCGCGACGATCGAATAATAATGTGGGGGACTACGTCGCCGTGCGCCAAACTCACAGGCGATTCCGCTAACGGGTTTGAGGCTGCATTGGTCGGCGATTGTCGCTTGTTTCGTCCTTTGGCGGATATTCCGCCGCAGGACTGTTTGGGACTTTTGCAACACTATCTGCCAAAAGCGGACAAAACGAAAGAGACCGCCCCCTTAGCGCTCTCAGGCCGCGCTCAATTGTGCGGCGGGCAAACGCGCGTCGAGTCTTGCTCGGAAATCTGCAGCTCAGGATCCGTGAATCGCACGAAATTTGCGACTTCATCATGCTCTTTTGGATAACGAATTGAGGGCGGGATCACGCTGTCCCAATATGCTGCCGCTTTGCGGGAATCCCATCCCGCTGTGCCGCAAAATTGAGCGAGCGCGGTCGCCGAGATAAAACCCGAAGCGTGCAGGCCATACCAGCAATGGACGTACATCGCCCCCTTATCCTGAGTGATGATGTCATGCAGTTTGACGAAGACCTGTTTCAAGGCCACACGGTTGTCCCACTTGTGATAGTCATATTGCAGCGAATTGGCGCCGCAACTGACATTCTCGGTTCCATTCCATCCGGTTCGATACGCGTACACCGCTTGCGAAAAGCCGGCTTTGCATAGCGCCTGGAGAGATTGATTTTGAAGCGGCCGCCGTGGTCCATCGACGCTCGCGCGCGGGCCTTCCGTGCCGCCGCGATAAAGGACTCCGGGCATGACAACTCGGAAGTGCGTGAGTCCTACACCGCCCCCAACCGGGAAAAGCTTCTCTTTCGTCATGTCGGCGTCTTCCGTTCCTGCGGGCTGCGCAAGGGCGCCAACGCCGACTGACAAACCCAAAAACAGCACTGAAAAAAATCTGGCGATTTTGCACATTGCGTTTCCTCACGTTAATTGGGTGGGCAATTGCACGCTGCTGTGACCGCGGAGATCGTCGTCAACCGACTTCAAAGAAGATTCTTCGGTTCGTTGAATTAGGATCGCTGTCGCATTGAGCACTCTGCGCCTACGAACGGGAAACATCTGTGAAGGTGATCACAAACTGCCAATCGAAATTTGCCGATAGCGGATTTGTGCGGTCGATCGAGAAGGCGGTTACGTATCTATCGCACAGCCGTAAGCGTCACTTCGACTGAACTTTGTTTGGCAAGGCAACCAGTCAGCGTCACTCGTCGCGGAAATTTCCGCGAGCAAGTTCAAGATAAGCCTTGGCGACGGGTGCCGTTGCATTGTGGAACGCGTCGGCGTCCTTTTCGACGACGGCGCGGTAGTGAGCGGCTTCGGCCTGGCGTCCGTGCGCCAGACCCAGCACATTGGCGTCGTAACGCGCGATATCATCCAACCAGGCGATATCGCTGCTTTTTTCGCTCGAATAAGGCAGGTCGATGAGTGACACGTGCTTTTCGCGAATCCAGAACAGGCCGGCACCGGGAAGGTCGACAAGGTCATAGGCAGAGCCATCCAGGCCTGGCCAGAATGTCCGGCGAACCTCGTTCAGCCATTCATGAACCGGTGGCTGAGCCCGGTAGTTGGCAATCGCAGGCTTGCCGTACTGCTTCAACTCGACGATGCGCCGGGATTTCTGCTGTTCGACCAGGACCCAGATGCGCAGCTGATCGACGCTCCCGCCACGTTCTTCGGGCCGGATTGCCAGATCGATGACTTTCTCAGCGGGAAACAGCCGCTCGATCGTCGAGCGGGCAATCTTCGCGTGGTACGGCTCGATCTTTCCCTTTCTGAATACGAATCCGTGTTTTGAAGAGTTTTTCTCGACATACCGTGTCGCCATGTCGTCATAGTCGGAGACCGGCATAGCCAGCAGCGATCGCATCTCTTTTGGCGGATCCAACTCTTTGCCCGCGATGCCCGCAAGATAGCTTATTTCCAGCGGACGCTTCTTGATTTTCCCGCTTATAGACTTCGAAGCTATCAGGTAGCGAATTATGTCTAGTACGAACGGTCCGCGGCCGGCATCGTCAAAGTCGATGTCGGCATATCTCATCTGTCGTGATCCGCCCACCTGTTTTAGAGGCAGAACCGAGAAATTGCCCATGTGCGGGTCGCCGCTTACTATCCCTTCGAACGGAAGATATTGCTTCAAGCTGCTTAGATCCGCCCGATGTTTCATGTAGGTCCAATAGTGGGGCGTATTGCTGCGGATCAGTTGCGAAAGGTTCTTGGACACTTCGACCTGATCGAATTGACCGCTCGTCGCGTTCGTACCCATAGCCTGGTTCCAACGTTTTTTCTCGCTGGCGGTCTCACAAGCACATCTTACTTCAAGTGACCGCTGCCAAAGTGTTAGAGGTCACAACTCTGCGCTTTCAGAGGTTGAGCCGAAAAGTGTGTCTGAAGATCCAGATCAAGCTTCAGTCGGCCTTGTAGGCAGGTTTGATGCAGCTTCGTCGCAAGATCCTTCAGATTCTTGCGGACTGCCGCATAATCATTGGCGGTGAAAACCAATTCTCGAACGAAGAATTCTCTGGTTTCCGCAGAATCGGCAATACCGTCAAAACGTAGAACGAGGCGATAGGTCCCTGGATCGATGTGTGCAATACGATCAGCTAAGCCCGTTTGCTTTGCGATATTATCTTTGGCGACGCCGCAGTCATTATCCTTCAGGAGCATCTTCTTGACTTGAACGGCTCCAACCCGCGCAGCCTCCTCGGGAGTTAAGCTCTTGCTCGACTTCAGTTTGGCGCTGCCGTCCTGGTTCAGATCGTTGGCATCGAGATAGTAATAGGTCTGGAGATCGTGAATATTGCCGAAGCGGTCCTGCTGGTTCATAAGGGTGTCGATCACGATCAGGTCCGCAGCATCTTTGAGTTGTACCATCTTCTGAAAATTTTCGGTCGTGAAGTTTCGTCCCACGAGCGTACTAATGTCCGAGTTGCGGGCCAGCATTCCGATGATCGGGTTCCCGTTGCGAAAGTTCTGCGCGCGCGCAACATTGGTTGCACCACCATTGAAGAACTCTTTGTAGAACTCTTCTTTCGTAGGGTTCTCGCTGAGCGCGCCATACGATTGGGCAAAATCGTCGGTGAGCAAGAAATCCCGTCTGTTGGCTTCGGCGCCGGCCGTCAACTGCGCCATCAGGCCTGCCCAGGTTTGATGAATAAGAGTGCCCGATTTGGTCTGGTCCAAGGCCTTGTGACCGAGAGCAATGTGATTTTTCAGATCGAACGTGCGTAGAACTGTCGGCGGAACGTTACCGATACCGCCAAGCATACGCGACATGTGATAATAGCCCAGGATGGAAGGCGTATAGCTGCAGCTCGTGCTGAGCTTATATTTGGCGATCTTTTTGGCGCCTGATGTCTCGCAACGCGCCGCGACGTCGTCACGGGCGACACCTTGAGGAAGCGAATAAAAATCGAGACCCGGGTTCGTGCTGTTTAGTTTCGGACAAACTGCGGCGTTCGAATTCCCGTCTATATTGCAGAGCCTGGTCTCGACCTCGATATCCTTGTCGGAATATTCGCCACCTGCGAAATGCTTGGGAATTACGCAGACCTCGGCATTTCTGCCTGCTACCGGGAGATCCACGATCTTCTCACCGCGTTGAAGGTGGGCTGATAAAGTGGCATGGGCGACCGACGGACCGAGGAACACCCCCGACAAGAGCAGAAGCTGGGTCAGACGAACCACTCTCCTCATAAGTCTTCTCCGGAAGAATAGTCACGTCTCCGCAGTGCAGGCCCGCAGGGCTTTATGATTAGTCGCCGGTTAAAAGGGTCGCTGACGATTTCGTAGGCGCAGCGGTAACCGGCAACTGATTTGCGCGGGCGTCCTAACGCATATTAGAGCACCACGTAGACGGAGAACCTATTGTGAGCTGGATCACGCAATACGGAAAAAACTTTTGACCGTCCGTGACCACCCCAGGTCAAAAGCAAACATGGACGCGTCAAGGAATGGGTCCCTCCGCTCTTCGTGGTTGATCTAGACCGAAGTTTGCTCGTGTCGTCAGGAGAGACTTGAGTCAGTGCAGTGGGTTAGGGTGGGAATGATCCTGTGATTGTGTCCATGTAAGGGGATTCCCAAATCGGCGAGGATATGATTCGATTCGGGCATGTTCATCGAGATGGTGCCCAATCGAGACTCTCCGCCTGCGGTGTTGCTGCGGGAGAGTTATCGCGACGAGCAAGGCCGTTCGCAGAAGCGGACGTTGGCCAATCTCAGCAAGCTGCCGCGTGATATGATCGATACGTTGAAGGCGGTGCTGAAGGGCGGAACGGTCATCGGCACTGGTCCGCAGGAACTGGAAGTCGAGCGCTCATTGCCGCACGGCCATGTTGCGGCGGCGCTTGGAATGATCCGCAAGATTGGCCTCGACCGGTTGATTCTGGGTGCGGCGAAGGATCCGGCCTCGCGACGCTGCTGCGATCTCGTTGTCGCCATGGTGGTTGATCGGTTGATTGCGCCACGATCGAAGCTGGGCTTTGTCCGCGCGATCGATGAGGAGACGGCGGTATCGAGTCTGGGCGCGGTCTTGCACCTTGGCCGGGTCAAGGAGCGGGAGGCCTATGAGGCGCTGGATTGGCTGCTCGAACGTCAGGGCCGCGTCGAAAATGGCTTGGCGCGGCGGCATCTCGAAGACGGCGTGCTGGTCCTCTATGACGTCAGCTCATCTTACTTCGAGGGCCGCTGCTGCCCGCTGGCGCGCTATGGCCACAGCCGGGATCACCGCAAGGACCGGCCGCAAATTGTCTATGGGCTGCTCTGCACACGCGAGGGACTGCCGATCGCCGTGGAGGTGTTCGACGGCAACACCGCGGATCCCTCAACCTTGAGCGCGCAGATCGAGAAGGTGAAGGATCGCTTCAGGATCAGTCGTCTGGTGCTGGTCGGAGATCGCGGCATGATCACCTCGGCCCGCATTCGCGACGAACTTAGGCCCGCGAATCTCGATTGGATCACCTGCCTGCGTGCACCGGCGGTGCAGGCGCTGGCCGCGGAAAATGGGCCGTTACAGCTGTCGTTGTTCGATGATCGCGATCTCGCCGAAATCAGCGCGCCGGACATGTTCCCAGGCGAACGGCTGATCGCGTGCCGCAATCACGACCTCGCCGCCGAACGGGCGCGCAAGCGTGAGGACTTGTTAGCAGTGACTGAACGCGAACTGGCCCGGATCGAAGCCAAGGTCCGGCGCAGGAACGCTCCCTTGCGTGACGCTGCCGAAATAGGTCTGGCGGTCGGCGCGGTTCTTAACAAAAGAAAGATGGCCAAGCACTTCGTCGTTACGATCCGCGATGGTCATCTCTCCTGGCATAGACGGCTCGATCAGATCGAGGCAGAGGCGCGCCTCGACGGCATCTATGTGATCCGAACCAGCATGCCTGCCGAGCATCTGAATGCCGCAGAAGCAGTTCAGGCCTACAAGGATCTCTCGCACGTCGAACGGGCATTCCGATCCCTGAAGAGCGTCGATCTGGAAATCCGGCCGATCCGTCATTGGACCGCGGACAGGGTGCGGGCTCATGTCTTCCTGTGCATGCTCGCCTACCATGTCGAGTGGCTCCTACGGGAGGCCCTAGCGCCGCTGTTGTTCCACGACACCGATCTGGCAGCAGCCAAAGCGGAGCGAACTTCTCCAGTTGCGGCCACCGCACCGTCAGACGTCGTCAAGGTCAAGAAGACAACCAGGCGATCGGCAGACGGTCAGCGCGTCATGAGCTTCGGTGACCTCATTGCGCATCTCGGAACACTCGCTCGCAACACCATGCACGTGCCCGCGCGCCCCAAGCACCGCTTTACCCTTCACTCCAAACCAACCGCCCTCCAGGAGGCGGCCTTCGATCTGCTCGGGCTCAATCCCGTTCGTGTCCAGTAACCGAGTAGCCTCGCGGACGAATGATCAAACCGCATCAGATACTTATGCGATTCATGGGTGAAAACTTCGGTCTAGATCAAGGAATGTCCGTTCGTGGTCAATCGCGTCATTTGGAGCGTCGGCCGGCTACTTCCGGTCTTCCCCCGGAAACGGACATGAGGACGCCCGCTACAGATCGAAATTAGTCGGCAGCATCACCACGTCGCGAATTGTCATGCCGCGTGGCCGCGTCAACATGAACGTGACCACATCAGCCACTTCGCTGGCCTCCAGCAGACTCCCCGACGCCCTGGCTTCCTTCAGCTTCTCAGGCGGCCAGTCCGCGAGCAGGGCGCTGATGACAGGGCCGGGTGAGATTGAGCCCACGCGAATGCCATGCTTGAAGACTTGGCGCCGCACCGTCTGGACAAAGCAGTTGATCGCCCATTTGGACGACGCATAGACCGGCTCCCATGGCGTCGGAAAATGGGCCGCCAGGGAACTCGTGACGATGATGTCGCCGGTCCGACGCTCGATCATGTGAGGCAGCACGTCGTGCACATTCTTCATCACGACGTTGACATTCAAGTTCAGCATCCGGTCGATAGCCCCGGTGTCGGTATCGACCAGGTCGCCGCCGACATAGGTACCCGCATTTGCATGCAGGATGTCGAGTTGGCCTGCCTTCTCCAGGACTCTCGGCAGCAGCGTGGCGCAGTCCTTTGGATCGAGCAGGTCGATGACCAGCGGGATCACTGCGTCGCCGTGCTTGTTGCAGAGCGTCTTCAGCGCTGCCGCGTCGCGGTCGACCATCACCACGCGCGCGCCTGCAGCCAACATCGCCTCGGTACTGGCCAATCCGATGCCCGACGCGGCCCCGGTCACGGCGGCAACCTTGCCTTCCAATTCTCTCGTCATAGGGTCTCCACCTTGCCGGGATCACCACGCGCCGCAGTATAGCAATCCCAAGCGCGGTATGTCGGGGATCAAGGACGGCCTTGGCGCCCGGCATCCGCGGTCGCCTCTCGCCTGATCAACGCAGCAGGAAAGCGCGGGAGGTTCGGTTCCACCTCGTGGAAGACGAATAGGATGTCCTGAGGCGCGAGGTGTAGGCGCTCGCCGAACAGTCTGACCGCTTCGTCCGCAATGGTGGCGGCGGTTCCTGTCGGCCTCCCGCTGGAGATGACTACCTCAACGACCATGAACCGATCGGTTCTGTCCGTTGCGTAGTCGGGGAAGCGGGGATCTACCAGAAGGTCATCCTGGTCGGCCTCAAGAAAGCGGTGAAAGCGGTCGGCTCGGTGATAGCCGGCGGCCACCTGGGCTTCTAACATTGCCTCCGACAAGCGGGACTTGTCGGCCGCGCTGAGGCCGCGCCGGACGGTGAAGGTTACAAACGGCATCTCCAGTCTCCACGGTTTAGGATGTACCAATTGCGTTGATGCGCTGAGTGCGCGCACGCCTTGGCCGCCATCCTGCCGATCCTCGATACAGTCACATCCGCTGAGTGCGCAAACTACTTCACCAATGCCGGATATGACCAAGCCTGATCTCATCCCGCTCTAATAAGAGGCGCGCAGCGCGGCGATCCACCCTGCGCACCCCTTCAGCGCAGACTCACGAGAGGAGAGTGGCTCCGAAGCCAATCTCGACCCTCATCAATTTGGAGACAGGGCAACCGGCCTTTGCTTTTGCGGCGATTGACTGGAACGCGACCTGGTCGATGCCCGGTATCTTCGCGGTGACGGTGAGATGGACCGAGGTGATGGAAAAGCCATCGCCGTCCTTGTCGATGACGACTTCTGATTTGCTGTCGACCTGCTCCGGCACGAAGTTCGCCATGCCGAGTAGTCTGACGAACGACATGGTGAAACAGGCGGCGTGAGCCGCCCCAAGCAGCTCCTCCGGATTGGTGCCCGGCTTTTCACCGTAGCGGCTGAAGAACGTGTAGGGATAGGTTTCCAGTGCGCGGCTCTCGGTCGAGACCGAGCCCTTGCCTTCACGCAGGCCGCCGTTCCAAGCGGCAGATCCAAAACGTTTCATGGCTCCTTGCTTCCTTTCGTGTTGTGCATGTGCTGGGCTCGTCAGGCTTGCTGTCCTGCGGCTTCGAGGATCAGCCGCGTGATTTCGTCCGGATGGGAGATCAGCGAGAGATGGCTGGCCTTCACCTCGATGGTCTTGGCGCCCATCCGCTTGGCCATGAAGCGCTCAAGGTCCGGGTTGATCGTGCGATCTTCCGTTGATACCGCATAGTAGCTCGGCTTCGATCGCCAGGCCGCGTGCGTGGTCTTGCCGGTGAGCAGAGCCTTTTGGAACGGCTCCTGCACGGCGTAGAGCACCCTGGCCTTGGCTTCCGGCAGGTCGCCGGCAAAATCGCGAAGGAAAGCCTTCTCGGAAAGGCGTCCTTCATCGCCGTCGAACACGATCCCGGCCGTCGCCGGCGGCGTCGGATAGGTCTTCGCCAGCGCCGTGTAGTCCTCGCCCGCATCTGGCGCGCGTGCCGCTACATAGACGAGCGCGGAGACGTTCGGATGCACCCCGGCCTCCGTGACGATCATCCCGGAGAAGGAATGACCCACCAGCACCGTCGGGCCATCCTGCCGCGCCAGCACACGCTCGGCCGAAGCCACCGCCTCCGGCAGCGTCGTCAGCGGATTTTGCACGGCCGTGGCGTTGAGCCCCGCTGCCTGCAATCGCGCGATCACCTCCGACCAGCACGAGCCGTCGGCGAACAGCCCGTGCACAAGCACGACGTTGCGCGCCTTCACCGGAGTTGAGTTTGCGGCCATGCCACGTGTGGAGATCAACGAGGCTGCCGCACCAGCAAGCAGGGCCGTCGAGAAACTGCGTCTATTCATCATCACGATTCTCTTCCTTCATCGTCAGGGTTAAGTTGGGAGTGTCTCGCTGCGTGGCGCGGGCGCCGAGGTATGGTGCCGCACGCCGGGATGTTGATCTGTTGTCGTCATTCACCACCTTTCTGCCGCCGCTGATGCGAGCGCCCCCGCTCGTTCACGATTGGAGCAGCGCGTCGACCTCCGGCGAACGCACGACGGTGCCGTCACGCACGAAGGCTTCGTGGTTGTCGTTGATGGCGTCGCGGTCGTAGAGGTAGTTCACCATGATGCCGAAGGATTCCTGGATGCCGCGTGGCGCGCTGTTTCCGAGCCAATTGATCCGTTCGAGCCGCGCGCCATTGCCGAGGTGAAAACGCGCCACGGGGTCGACGCGTATCGATGGCGGCCGCGTCAGATAGCGGGCGCAAAGCCGCAGCAACGGGGCGCGCAGCTTCTCGCTCTGCGTTGGGTCATTCCACCAATCGCCGCTCTCGAGTTGTGGCAACAGCGCGGCGTCGGGGTCGCTTCCATTCGCAAGCCGTGGACCGAGCCAGCGCCGAAACCCCGGCACCGGCGACAGGGTGGAAAAACGCTTCAGCTGCGGAAACTCTGCCTTGAGCTCCTCGACCACCTGTTTGATCAGGAGATTGCCGAACGCTACGCCGCGCAGGCCGTCCTGACAGTTGGAGATCGAATAGAAAATCGCGGTGTCGGCGCGCGCAGCTTGCGCCCGTGCGGCCTCCTCATCCGTCTCCCGTGCGAGCAGCGGCGGCATGGCTGTGGCCAACCCCTGCACCAATGCGACTTCGACGAAGATCAGCGGCTCGCCGGGAAGCGCGGGATGGAAGAATGCGAAGCAGCGGCGGTCGGGCGCAAGGCGCCGCCGCAGATCGTCCCAGCCCTTGATCTCATGCACGGCCTCATAGGCGATCAGCTTCTCCAGCACCGCGGCCGGCGTCTGCCAGTCGAGGCGCTTCAACTCGATGAAGCCGCGGTTGAACCACGAGGCGAACAGATGCTTGAGGTCGGCGTCGAGCAGCTTCAGTTCCGGTTCGCCCCGCAGCCATGAAGCAATTTCACTGCGCATCGCCATCAGCGCGCCGGTGCCTCCGGGTGCCATGTTGATTCGCCGCAGCAATTCCTGGCGGGGCGGATCGGCGGCCCGTGCGAGAGCGGCCGCGGCTTCCGCCGTGCCGTCGGCGAGATAGCGCTCCGCCGCCGCGCACAGCGCCGCTCTGTCGGGCTGGAACTCCGTGGCGAGATAGCGCTGGAAGCCGTGTCGATCGCTGGCGTCGAGAGCGCGCAGCACCTCGTGCAATTGCCGCGCGAGCAGCGCTCCCGACGCCTCACTGCGTTCGGACAGCAGCGTTGCTGTGAGCTGCTTCGCGCGGTCGAGAGGCGTCAGTTTCGGGTTGGACAGGACGCTGGAAGTCAGGCTGATCGGGGTCATCGCTATCTCCTTCTCAAGTGTGAGTGACGATGGCGCGGCGAAATTTCGCCGGCGGCACGTAGAGTCCGCCTGACGCCGTCACGAGGTCGTCGATGGTTTGCGCCGCGAGCCAGTCGCGGGTTGCGCTGTTGACATCGATGCCGAGGTCAGAGGGGAGCATCACGATGCCGCGGCGGCGCAGGCTGTCGCTTGTTTCGGGCGACTGTCGCCTGCCGAACTCAGTATCGCCGGCGACGGCGCGCAATGCGGCCTCGCGCTGCAGCGGCGACCGGCAGCGCAAAAGGTTGGCCACGCCACGTTCGGTGACGACATGGGTGACGTCGTCGCCATGGATCATCACCGGCGGTAGCGCAAAACCGGCCGAGGCTGCGAGGTCGAACGCGTCCAGCCGTTCGACAAAGCTCGGTGTGCCATTCGGCTGATGGGTCTGGACCATCTGCACCACAAGCTTGCGTCCGCGCAGGCTTTCGCCGGCTTCCTGACCGGCGCGCAGCCAGGTCGGACTGTCGTGGCGGCGGCCACGCGGGTCGGCGCCCATATTCGGCGCACCGCCGAAGCCCGTGATCCGGCCCTTCGTGGCCGTGGAACTGTTGCCCTGCGGGTCGATCTGCAACGTGCCGCCGATGAAGAGGTCGCAGGCGTATTGTCCGGCGACCTGCGCGAGCGCGCGGTTGGACCGCAGATTACCGTCGGCGCCGACCGGGAAAATATCGGCGCGGCTCGAGACGTAGCGTTCCATGCCCAACTCGGAGCCGAAGCAATAGACGCTGTCGACGACGCCGGCTTCGATCGCGGGGATCAGGGTCGGGTGCGGGTTCAGCACGAAATGCCTGGCGATATTGCCCTTCAGTCCGCGCTGGGCGGCAAAGGTCGGCAGGATCAGTTCGATCGCCGCGGTCGCATAGCCGATGCCGTGATTGAGCCGCTGCACCTGATAGGGCTCGTAGACCGCGGCGATTGCCATCATCGCCATCAGCACGTTCTCGTTCCTGATCTTGGCGGGATCGCGCGTGAACAGCGGATCGATCAGATAGGGCTTCGGGCTCGGCACCACGACATCAACCCAGTCGCCGGGCACGTCGACCCGCGGCAGGCGGTCCACGATCTCATTGACCTGCGCGACTACGATGCCGCCGCGGAACGCCGCCGCCTCTATGATGGTCGGCGTATCCTCTGTGTTCGGGCCGGTATAGAGATTGCCGTCGCGGTCGGCCTTGTCGGCGACGACAAGTGCGACCTGCGGCGTCAGGTCCACCAGCATGCGCGCGTAGAGTTCGAGATAGGTGTGGATCGCGCCGATCCTGACCGCGTTCGCAGCGACGAGTTCGGCAAGCTTGCGGCTTTGCGGCCCCGCATAGGAGAAATCCAGGCGGTTCGCGATACCGCGCTCGAACACGGCGAGATGGTCGGGCAGCGCCAACACAGATTGCACCATGTGCAGATCGTGCACCCGCGCAGGATCCACCTTCGCCAGGGCTGCGGCGAGAAAATCCGCCTGCTTCTGATTGTCGCCTTCGATCGTCACGCGGTCGCCAGGCTCGATGATTGCTTCGAGCAACCGCGTCGCGCGGTCGGCGGGGCAGACTTTTCCGCTCGTCCCGCTGAGCGCGGCAGCCCGCGCGAGACGGGAGGCGTGATCTGCTCCGCGTCGTGACGTGCCTGACATGATGGGCCTCCTTCGCTCAATGCTGTCTTGATGCGAAAGGTAGGAGGCCCTCATTGATTATAGAAACGATATTCTATAATATGATTGATCTAAAAATAGGATCAATTGCATCTGGATTTCGAGCGTCTGTGCGAGGTGCCGAGCAGACCCCTGGCGAACACGACGTCAAGCCGTCCCGCAAGGAGCTGCTCAGGTCCTTTCGATGGCGGCGACGATGCGCTGGATGAGGCTGCGGGCGAAGGGGATCGCGAGATAAGCGGTGCTGGCCGCGATCGGCCAGCCGATGGCGAAGGCGGACCACCATCGCACCACAAAATCATTCCGTCAGCCGATATTGAAGAACGTCAACGCTCGCTCACGACAAAAGCGATAATGGCGGTGATCACGACTGGAAAGACAAATCTTGCTTTGCCTTCCATGCGTCTCGCGGAGCCTTTGCATTGAGGTATTGGGCAACAATCAAAATTGCCTCGCCAGTACTATCGCTTGTCTCTTTCCGGCGTCGATCATGTCGACCGCGCGGCCGTCCCAAGTGTGTTCGACGGTGAGAGTTACGACACTGCGGACGCCTATGAACCGCAGCCAAAATTCGACGTACCCGCTGAGATATTCGAAGCCTGGCTGTGAGACAGTTTTAAAGCCGGCCTCGTCGCTTTGTCCCCTGACATACACAACGAAAGCCTTATCGATGCTCAACGACGGTCCATAGAACTCTCCGTCGAACGTAAACAGCATGTTTCTTTGACAAGACAGATCAATCAGCTGCTTAAGTTTGTAAGGGACAGAGAAATTCCACATGGGCACGCCCAGAACGATGCGATCTGCCCGTTGGAAGCGTGACGCCAACTCTCTAATCTTTTCCCATGTTGCCGTCTCGACCGGCGTCATCGTTTCGCCGGATACGCCCTTGTATTTGGCATTGATTGCCTCCGCGTCGAATTCGGGAAGTCGCTCTTGCCAAATATCCAACCTATCAACTGTAACGTCACGGACGTGCTCCCCAAATTCCGAGAGGAATGCATTGACGATAGCGGTGGACGCAGATTTTTGCTTTCGCGGCGAGGTCACTATGTTCAAGAGATTCATTTTCGCTGGCCTTCTCACCTAGGGTTCTGCGTAGCGCTTATGAGGCCGGCGGGGGAGCACCCCCCGCCCGGCGTGGTGGTCAGGTCGTCCACTGCCAATCTGCCGGCAGCCAGCGGTAGCCGCTCGCCTCGCGTACTACGTGCCCGAAGCCAGGGAAGGGTAGATGGTAGCTACCGACCAGCGTCTTGTCGGCCGCTGCGCGGTCGAGGAAGGCCATGCGCGTCTTTGTTGCTTGTGGCACGTCCAGGTCGAACCCGAACGCCCACTCCGGATGCTGGAAGCCGATCGCCGTGTCGACTACGACGTCGCCGGTGAGGAGCATTTCTTCCCTGCCGGAACTGATATGCACCGACATGTGGCCTGGCGTGTGACCGGCGGTGTCGAAGGTGGTCACGCCCGGCGCCACCTCCGCTCCGGCCTTGATCAGGCGCAGGCGGGGGCTGGCCAATTTCAGATTCGCCTGGGTAACCAGCGGCTGCTGCTTGGCGGACACTTTGCCGACCAGATCGGGGGCGGACCTCGGTCTCGCTGGCGACGAATTCGGCCGAGGGAAACAGCAGCGACGCGTTCTTGCCGTCACTGATACCCCACAGGTGGTCGAAATGGCAGTGAGTGAACAGGATCATGTCGATATCGCCCGGGGCGTAGCCCGCGCTGGCGAGGTTGCCAAGCAACCTGCCGTTCGTGTTCTGGAACTTGTCGACGCCGCAGCCTGCGTCGATCAACACCAGCTTGTCGCCGGTGTTGACGAGAATGGTGTTGATTTGCAGTCCCACCGGGCTGGACGGCTGGAAAGTGGATGTGAGCAGGCCTCTTGCGTCCTCGGCCCGATCGCCCCACAGCGTTTCGGCCGGGAATGCGAGCGTGCCGTCGCTGACGACGGTGATCTCGATGGTGCCGAGCTTGAAGCGGTAGAAGCCGGGCTGCGCCTGCTTGCCCGCCTGGGGCGCACGGGCGAGGGCGAGGGCGGTGGGGGCGAGTGCGGCGGCCCCGACGGCGGCAGAGCCGGCACGCAGGAGCGTCCGGCGGTCGAGCGTGAGCATGTCTCTTTCTCCATCGTTTGACGTTTGATCATTCGAGAATAGGCGTCGGTATTGATCACAGAAGCGATATTTCATAATATGATTGATCGTTGAATCGGATTAATCGCCGATGATGGAATTCGAGTTGTTACGTGCCTTTGTTGCCGTGGCCGATTGCGGCGGTTTCCACCGCGCTGCGGAGCGGCTCAACCTGACGCAGTCGACGGTGAGTCAGCAGATCAAGCGGCTTGAACTCGAGACCAAACGGCCCTTGTTCCGGCGGACAACGCGCAGTGTCGTATTGACCGACGATGGCGAGATGCTGCTCGGCGACGCGCGTCGCCTGTTGCAACTTGAGGAAGCGGCCCGTCATCGCCTGGCGGGGCCGCGGCTGTCTGGCACGGTGCGTCTCGGCGTGGTCGAGGAGGTCGCCGGCGGCTCGCTGCCTTCGGCTCTCGGCCGCTTCGCCAAGCTCCATCCCGGCGTGAAGCTCGAGGTGCAGATCGGCGTCAGCGCGGAATTGATCGAGCAACTTAATGCGGGGCGGCTTGACGTCGTTTTCGCAAAGCGCCCGCTCGGAACCTCGAAAGGGCGTCTGGTGTGGCGTGAGCCGCTGGTCTGGGCCGCGGCCGACACGTTCGATCTTGTTACGGGTGCGGCGCTGCCGCTGGCCCTGTATCGCGAGCGATCCGTTTCTCGCGAGGCTGCACTCGCCGCGCTCAATGACAAGGAACTGACCTGGGAGATCGTCTATACCAGCCCCAGTTTGACAGGCGTGCGCGCGGCGGCGCTCGCGGGCCTCGCCATCACCCCGCTTCCTGCCAGCGCGCTGATTGCGGGCTTGCGCATTCTCGGTGTGCAAGAAGGGCTGCCGCGGCTTCCTGACCTTGAGTTCGCGATCTACGAGAAGGCGCGGCCCGACAAGGCCGCCGCGGCACTGGCTGCGGTTCTGCCGACGCTTGCGCAGGGGCCATCGCGCCCGGCGATCTGAGAAGAACCGGCCCTTCAATCGTCGAGAGCCGGCTGTGGGTTGTCAAAAGCTGGATTTGAGGAAGGTCCGCTTCTGGCGCCAGACTCGGACATCGGCGGACGATGCGTGCCAACGAAAAGCCGCCCCGATCAGGCAGGCATCCATGCCTGGCGTTGACCGAAAATATTCGCAACAGCGGAAGTGGCCATCCGGGTCTTGATTGTGATTGGATACAGCCGGAATGATCTACGGGCATGAAGATCACAATTCTCGATTGAGGGCGGCCAATGGAAAGCATCAGCGACGGACATTTGCTATCAAGGCTTCTTTTGACGCTTGCGGCCATCGGATATGGTTTCGTGACGATCAAAGCCGATTTCAATCGCACCCATGCAACTAATCCATTATGGACGCCGCACGCACGCTTCCACGTCGTGTGGCAGGTACTGAGCTATACTGGAATCGCTGTCATCGCCCTCTGCCTGATTTGGCTGAAAGGACCGCTTCCGCGAGAAAGGTTGTTGTTTGCGGGGGCGCTTGGCGCTGCGGTTTATGGGGCTTTTTTCGCCACGCTAGTTGCGCGAAAGCTGTTTGGCGGCGCCCTCTATGATCAAAACGGCTACCCGCCCTTTCGATCGCCGGTAGGACCGTGGTTATGGGATGCGAACGTCACCGCGTTCAGTGTTTTGTCGACGATCTTGCTGGTCGGAATTTTCGTAGTGTGATCGATCTCCATTAAAGCATGTTGATCACCTGGAATGCTTCAGTTGGGTCAAACTCGGAAGAACCCAGTCTGAGCAAATGTCTTCCGGTTACCCCCGACAGCGGACATCGCTCGACGCAGTCGGCATGTCCCAAAGGTGCCAGCCGAAAACACGTTATGGGGTCAGAAAGAGGCCGCCAGCCCCACGGAGCCTCTTGGCGCAATGATCAGGCGGGGCTGCCTGCTCGATCGGCAGCCGGCGCCCCCGCGCGAGTATTTATCGTAGATACGTCCCGTCGGGCTTGGCCCGCTTGCCGCCGCTGGGAGCGGGAGTATATTTCGTCCATGGCTGTCAGCTCCCCCGATCTGAAAGCATTCTTGCTCGCCACACCTTTCTTCGGTGGCCTCTCAGACGCAAGCCTCGATCTCTTGATCTCAATGCTGGTCGAGCGCTGCTTCGACGTGGGCGCCACTGTCGTAGCGGAAGGAGAACCGGGGCGCTCAATGTTCGTTGTTCACTCCGGCGAGCTCGTGGTGAGCAAGCTGGGGGATTCGGGGCGCGTCATTCGCATGGCGGGCCTTGAGCCCGGCGATTTTTTCGGCGAAATGACGCTCATCGAAATGCAGAACCGATCAGCCACCGTCGTCGCGGAGAGCCCAACCGTGCTGTACGAACTCACGGCCCAAAAACTCTACGCGTGCTACAAGGCCGACATCCATGCGTATGTGATGGTGATGCAGAATATCAACCGCGAGCTTTGTCGCCGGCTCCGCCGCGCCGACAATCGCATTGCCGAGCTGCAGATGCTTCACGCGAGTCGATGACGCAGCCAGAATCGCCCATGTCTCAAATGAGTCAATCGCGCCGAGTTTAACATCTCTGCGGCATGTCCGGTCAGGGGGCAATCTCGGAGGTGCCGGTCGTCCGGTTTGCGCGCGGCGCAAGCGCGCCGTTGTCTATCCTGAGGAGCCGCGAAGCGGCGTCTCGAAGGATGGCCACGGGCCTCATGGTTCGAGACGCGCGAAGACGCGCTCCTCACCATGAGGATTCAAACAGGCAAATAACCGCGCAGCACCGGCAGGAAGAAGATCGCGATGTTGATTGCAAAGCCGAGGCTCCACAGGATCGAACGCAGCGTCGGGCGGTTGCCGAGATAGGTGAAGACATAGGCAATCCGCACGATCAGAAACAGCACCGCCAGCTCGTCGATCAGCCGCAGCGGCCCCAGCCGAAACTCCGCCAGCAGCACGGCGACCGCAAAGAACGGAAACGCCTCGATGCCGTTCTGATGGGCGCCGAGCGCCCGCGCCCGGATCGGGTCCTCGTAGAAGTCGGGATCGCGCGGCTTTGCATTGTCGAAGCGTTGATGCCCCATCCATTTGACGGAGGCGATCGTCAACAGATAGAGCATCAGCGTTCCGAAAACGCACCATTCGGCAACCGTCATGGTTCCTCCAGACCGCGGTAATCCATGGACAATATCGAACCAGCCATTATCTTGACAAGGATGGTGCAACGCGCGAAGCCACTGAAATCATGACCGTGGTCGCTCCCTTTGAAAGTGCAAAGCCGGCGCCGGAGTCGCAGCCGGAACGCGTCGGCGTGCTGCTGGTCAATCTCGGCACCCCCGACACATCAGACGCCAAAGGCGTTCGCGCCTATCTGAAGGAGTTCCTGTCCGATCCGCGCGTGATCGAAGATCAGGGGCTGTGGTGGAAGCTGATCCTGAACGGGGTGATCCTGCGCATCCGGCCCGGCCGCAAGGCGCGCGATTACCAGAAGATATGGAACACCGAGAAAAACGAATCCCCGCTCAAGACGATCACGCGCGCACAGGCCGAAAAGCTCGCCGCGGCGATCTCGGACCATGACCATGTCGTGGTCGACTGGGCGATGCGTTACGGCAATCCGTCGATCAAGTCGCGCATCGAGGCCCTGGCCGCGCAAGGCTGCGACCGGCTGCTGGTGGTGCCGCTCTATCCGCAATATTCCGCGGCGACCTCGGCCACCGTGTGCGATGAAGTGTTTCGCGTGCTGGCCGGGATGCGCGCGCAGCCGATCCTGCGGGTGACGCCGCCCTATTACGAAGACCCCGATTATATCGAGGCGCTCGCGGTCTCGATCAATGCGCATCTTTCGACGCTGCCGTTCCAGCCCGAGCTGATCGTCGCGTCATATCACGGCATGCCGCAAGAATATGTCGACAAGGGCGATCCCTATTATGCGCAGTGCGTCGCAACAACGGACGCCTTGCGCAAGTGCATGGACCTTGATGCGACAAAACTGATCCTTACCTTTCAATCGCGCTTCGGCTTCGATCAATGGCTGCAGCCCTATACCGACAAGACCATCGAAAAATCGGCGAAAGATGGTGTGCGCCGCATTGCTGTGGTGACCCCCGGCTTCTCCGCCGATTGCCTGGAGACGCTGGAAGAGATCGCGCAGGAAAACGCAGAGATTTTCAAGCACAATGGCGGCGAGCAATTTGCCTTCATCCCCTGCCTGAACGACAGCGAACCCGGCATGGACGTCATCCGCCAGCTGGTCTTGCGCGAATTGCAAGGCTGGATTTGATTGTTAATTGCGTTGCCTCGTCAATGATGAGGCCCTGATCTGGTCGGCGCATGTTAGGGTTCATTGATAGATTATAAGGGGAGCCCGTGAGGCGACGCGATTTCATCACCGTCCTCGGCGCCGCGGCGGCCCTTCCGTTCGCTGCGCGCGCGCAGCCAGCAGCGAAAATCCCGCGGATAGGCCTCCTGGTCAACGGCTCCCTTGAACAGCCGGATGTCCGTGTGGGCTTTGACATCGTTCGCCAGGCTTTTGCCGAACTCGGCTATGTCGCGGGAAAGAATATCGTCTTTGAACCGAGGGGGACGGACGGCACAATCGACCAGCTCCCGGCCGCTGCTTCCGAACTCGTGGGTCTCAAGGTTGATGTCATCGTGGCCATGGCGACGCCAGCCGGCCGTGCCGCCCAGCATGCAACTTCGACGATTCCGATCGTCGTCGGCTCGATGGGCGATCCCGTGCAAGATGGATTGGTGGCGAGCCTGTCGCGTCCCGGCGGCAATCTTACCGGGACCACCTTCCTCGGTCCGGAGCTTGTCCCCAAGCGTCTTGCCCTGTTGAAGGAATTGATGCCTTCGATATCGAAGATCGCCGTGCTTTGGCACCCCGGCGCGTTCTCCGAGCAGACGACATCAGGCATGTTGAAGCAGGTTACGGATACTGCTGATAGCCGGGACCTGCGGTTGCAATTGGCCGAAGTGCGCAGTCCGGATGAGTTCGAGCGCGCATTCTCCGATATGGCAAACGCGCACGCCGATGCGCTGTTCGAGTTTCCAAGCCCCATGTTCTATCAGGAGAGAAAGCGTCTCGTCGACCTTGCCGCAAAATACCGGCTGCCCGCGATGTACAACGCCCGGGAGTTTGTCGAAGTCGGCGGTCTCATTTCCTACGGGGCGAATATTCCGGATTTGAATCGCCGTACCGCGACCTACGTGGACAAGATACTCAAGGGGGCCAAGCCATCCGATATTCCGGTCGAGCAGCCGACCAAATTCGAGCTGGCGGTGAACCGCACGACCGCGAAGGCGCTCGGCATCGATGTGCCGCCGGCCCTTCTCGCCACAGCCGATGCGGTCATCGAATGAAATGAATTTCGCTTAGCCGTACTCGCGCAATGCACAGCCTATCGCCGGCCTGAAATTAACGGAGGACACGGCTAATTGAAGCAGGGCGTTTTCCGAACAAAACAAGCTACTTGTCGGGCGTTCGGAAGCCAACCATCTGGCGATGGCGAAAGGGATACATACCTATCCGGACCGAGAACAGCCGGGTGAACCGGCGCTGCCGGTGGGCAGACAAATATTGAGACCGCGCCCGGCAACGGTTCTTGCCGGCTTTGGAGGAATTTATGACTGGTTTCGACTTTTTCGCGATCGCACTCGTTTTGCTCGTCATTGTTACATTGTTCGCCGGCGTCAAGACCGTGCCGCAAGGTTATGACTGGACCATCGAACGGTTCGGCAAATACACCCGCACGCTGGCGCCGGGGCTCAATCTCATCATTCCCTATTTCGACCGCGTCGGCCGCAAGATGAACATGATGGAGCAGGTGATCAACATTCCCGAGCAGGAAGTGATCACCAAGGACAACGCCACCGTGACCGTCGACGGCGTCGCGTTCTTCCAGGTGTTCGACGCCGCCAAGGCCAGCTACGAGGTCTCCAACCTCAATCAGGCGATCATCGTGCTGACCATGACCAACATCCGCTCGGTGATGGGTGCGATGGATCTCGACCAGGTGCTGTCGCATCGCGACGAGATCAACGAGCGCCTGTTGCGGGTGGTCGACGCCGCCGTCTCGCCGTGGGGCCTGAAGGTCAACCGTATCGAGATCAAGGACATCGTGCCGCCCGCGGACCTTGTGGAAGCCATGGGCCGGCAGATGAAGGCCGAGCGCGTCAAGCGTGCCGACATTCTGCAGGCCGAGGGCCAGCGGCAATCTGAAATCTTGCGCGCAGAGGGTGCAAAACAGGGCCAGATCCTGCAGGCCGAAGGCCGCAAGGAGGCCGCATTCCGCGACGCCGAAGCGCGCGAGCGCTCCGCGGAAGCCGAGGCCAAGGCGACGCAGATGGTCAGTGAAGCCATCGCCAAGGGCGACGTCGCCGCGCTGAACTATTTTATCGCCGACAAATACATCAAGGCGTTCGGGCAGTTCGCGGACTCGCCGAACCAGAAGCTCCTGATGCTGCCGATCGAGGCGGTTAGCATTTTGGGCTCGCTGGCCGGCATCGGCGAGATCGCAAAAGCGACCTTCGGCGAAAGCGCCGCATCCGCCACGGCCGCCGCGCGCCGCTCCTCGGTGCCATCAGCCGGCCCCACACCGCCGCCGGTGGCGCCGCAGAGGTAAAGTTGTTTGGTAATGAGTGCATCGGCGCATGCGATCTCGTTCACCTCTCCCATTGGGAGAGGTCGGATCGCATCGCCGGATGCGATCCGGGTGAGGGGTCTCGGACTATCGATAGACCTTAACCCCTCACCCCAACCCTCTCCCATCGAAGTCGGATATATCCGACTTCGACAATTTAAGATGCCAACTCGGGTAAATCCGAGTTGGTTGGGAGAGGGGGCGCACCGCGGTCGTATTGTCGAGTTCGTTACAAAATAGAGGTCGTGTCATGGCCGAGATGTTTTCGACGTTAGGCACCTGGAATTGGCTGATCTTCGGCTTCATCCTGATGGCGCTGGAGCTGGCGGCACCCGGTGTGTTCCTGTTCTGGCTCGGGCTCGCTGCGCTGCTGGTCGGATTGCTGTCGTTCGCGATCGATCCATCCTGGCAGACGCAATTGTTGATGTTCGCGGTGTTCGCGGCCGCGGCGGTACCGGTATGGCGTCGGCTTGCGAAGAGCGAGGGCAGCGTCAGCCAGAGCAACCCGTTCCTCAACAAGCGCACCGAAGCGCTGATCGGCCGGGTGTTCACGCTGGAAAAGCCGATCGTCGACGGCGCCGGCACGGTGCGGATCGACGACACTGTCTGGCGCGTCGCCGGTCCCGATACGCCGGCCGGCAGCCGGGTCAGGATCGTGCAGGCCGACGGCGCCAGCCTGACGGTGGCGGCGGCTTAGCCCGTCCCGCGTTTACTCCAGCGCTCGGCAAAGTGATGCACGGCCAGAAAATTCTCCTGCAGCTCCTTGCCCAATTCGGTGAGGCGATAGCCGTCCCCGGCAACGAGTTCGACGAAGCCCGCCTCGCGCAGCTCCGTCAGCCGCGTCTGCAGGATGGTGGGGGAAGCTTCATCGCACGCGGTACGCAAGGCGCGCGAGGTCAGCGACGCCTCGCGCAGCTCCCAGATGATGCGCAGGCTCCAGCGCCGGCCCAGCAGGTCGAGCAGCGCCATGATCGGCCGGCCCGTGCGGGAGCCGCGGACGGCGCGCTTCTTCGTGACGGAAGCCGGTTTCGGCATCGAAAACCCTCTTGCGGACTGCTACAGATATTGTAGCGTATTGCTACAATTAGTGTAGCACAGGAGCCAGCCATGTCACGCATTGCGCCGCTCGAACCGCCTTACGCGCCGGATATTCAGCAGCAGTTCGACCGCATCATGCGCGGCGCGCCGCCGTTGGTGCTGTTCCGCGTCATGGCCGGCCAGCCCCGCGCCTGGGAGAAGTTTCGCGGCGGCAGCCTGCTGGACCGGGGGCCGCTGTCGTTGCGGGAACGCGAGATCGTCATCGATCGTACCACCGCGCGGAACGGTTGCGAATATGAATGGGGCGTGCATGTCGCGGCGTTTGCGGAAGCAGCCCAGCTCACCGACGAGCAGGTCCGCGCCACCGTACTCGGGGAATCCGATGCCGCATGCTGGTCGGCGGCCGAACAGGCGCTGATTGCCGCCGTCGACG
This sequence comes from Bradyrhizobium sp. AZCC 2289, assembly GCF_036924615.1. Lineage (NCBI taxonomy): Bacteria > Pseudomonadati > Pseudomonadota > Alphaproteobacteria > Hyphomicrobiales > Nitrobacteraceae > Bradyrhizobium > Bradyrhizobium sp. AZCC 2289. The sequence continues at coordinate 6,344,501 of NZ_JAZHRY010000001.1, forward strand.
CGCTGCATGAACGCGCGACGCTCAGCGATGCCGAATTCAAAGCGCTGTCGGCGCATTGCGACGATGCAAAGATCCTGGAGATCATCATGCTCTGCGGCTTCTATCGCACGGTGTCGTATCTGGCGAACACGCTGGCCTTGCCGCTGGAGACGACGGCGGCGCGGTTTCCGCGGTAACCGTCATTCCGGGTCGATGCGAAGCATCGAGCTAGGTGCGCAATTGCGCACCTGAGAATCTCGAGATTCCCCGATGCGCAATTGCGCATCTGAGGTTCGCGTATTCGACGGGCCCCGGAATGACGAGGACTACGCCACGCCGGCGCGCAACAGATCGTGCAGATGCACGATGCCGACCGGCTTGTTCGCGTCGGTCACGATCAGCGCGGTGATCTTGGACGAATTGAGCATCTCCAGCGCCTCGCCGGCCAGCGTGTCGCGGTCGATCGTCTTGGGATTCCTGGTCATGACCTCGTCGACCAGTGCCGTCATCAGATCCGGCCGCATCTGGCGCCGCAAATCGCCGTCGGTGACGATGCCGGCGATCTGGCCTCTGTTGTCGACGATGCCGACGCAGCCAAAGCCTTTCGAGGTCATCTCGACCAGCGCGTCGGACATTTTGGTGCCGAGCGGCTTGAGCGGCACGGCGTTGCCGGAATGCATGAGGTCGCGGGTATATTTCAACATGGCGCCGAGCTTGCCGCCGGGATGCAGCACGCTGAAATCGACCGAGGTGAAGCCGCGGCCCTCCAATAGTGCGATCGCCAGTGCGTCGCCGAGCGCGAGCATCATCAGCGAAGAGGTGGTGGGCGCGAGATTGTGCGGGCAGGCTTCGCGCGCCTTCGGCAGCGTCAGTGCGAAGTCGGCCGCCTTGGCAAGCGTCGATTCCCGCTCTGCCGTGATCGCGATCAGCGGGATGCGGAAGCGCGCGGCATAGCTGATCAGATTCCTCATCTCCGGCTGCTCGCCGGACCATGACAGCGCCAGGATGACGTCGTCGGCGGTGATCATGCCGAGATCGCCGTGGCTCGCCTCCGCGGCATGCACGAAAAACGCCGGCGTGCCGGTGGAGGCAAACGTCGCCGCGACCTTGCGGCCGATATGGCCTGATTTGCCCAGTCCCGTGACGATCAGCCGTCCCTTGGCGTTGCGGATCAACTCGGCCGCCGCATTGAAGAGGGCGCCGAGATCGGATTGCAGTGCCGCGGTCACGGCCGCGATGCCGCCGGCTTCCGCCTCGAGCGTGCGCAGGGCCGACTTGACAGCGGCATTCGCGGAATCGGTGCCGGATGATTTTGCCATCAGCGGTTTCGGATTGGCCATGTCTGGTCCCAGGGAGGGGGCCTCGGTCTCTTCGGCCCCGGAGCCCTCCTTAGCATGGCCCGCCGCGTGAGGCGACGCGCCCTTCCGGCTCTCAACGGCTCATTAACCATAATTGTTTTAACTCCATTAACGACGTTTCCACGCGCGCTTGGAACCCGTCGCTTAAGTAAGTGAATTTGTTGGGGTATTTTTATCGTGATGGCGGGTCCAGCAAGGGGCCGAAGCAGGCGCGCGACCCTCTTCCGCGCGCTTTTGCCATGCCTTGCGCTGATCGCGTCAGGTGAGGCGCCGGCGCTGGCCCAAACCGTCACGCCCGACCTGTTCAGCCCGACTCGCTCCAGCCAGATCACCGCGCCGGATTCGCCGTTGCGCCGCACCGGCATCGGCACCGTCGACAAAACCGGCAATGCCGCCGACGACGCAAGGCTCCGCGAACGCGACACCGATACCCCGGCGCCATCGCGGATCGGGCAAATCCCGAGTTACGGCCTGCCCGCCGCGAGCGGCGCCGCCGACATCGGCTATGACTCGCTCAATCGCAGGCGCAAGAAGCCGAAATATTATCCGGGCCAGGTGAAGCCGAAGCCGCCGACCGGACCCGGCAGTCTGCCGCCGCCGATTGCATCGAATGCGCCCCCGCGGCTTTCGATTCCGCCGTCGGAATCCGCCAACAAGGCGCCGATCCCCCCGGCGATGGCCGGCACGGTCGCAGGCCAGCCGCCGCGCAAGCGGCTCAGGATCGACGACGATCCGTTCGGCCCGGTCGGCGATTACGCCGGCGGTTTCCTGATCAAGTCGGCGCTCGAATTGAGAGGCGGCTACGACACCAATCCCGGGCGCACCTTTGTCCCGAAGGGCTCGCCGGTCTACGTCATCGCGCCGGAATTCCTGGCCGTCTCCAACTGGGAGCGCCACGCGCTGGTGGCTGACTTGCGGGGATCGTTCACGGGTTACACCAACACCTTTCCGCCGGTGGACGGCGTGGCGTCGTCGGCGCCGACCAATGTCGATCGCCCGGATTTCATCGGCCATGTCGATGGCCGGCTCGATGTCACCCATGACACAAGGTTGTTGGCACAGACGCGGCTGCGCGTCGCCACCGACAATCCCGGCAGCCCGAACGTGCAGGTCGGCCTCGCCAGATATCCGGTCTACGCGACGTTCGGCGGCACCTTCGGGCTCGATCAGAATTTCAACCGGCTTCAGCTCTCCGGAGGCGCCACGGTCGACCGCACCGTCTATCAGAACTCGGTATTGACCGATGGCTCCGTCACCAGCAACGACGATCGCAACTACAATCAGTTCGGCGGCCTCGGCCGTGTCAGCTACGATTTGATACCTGGCCTCAAGCCGTTCGGCGAGATCGATGGCAACGTCCGCTCGCACGACCTGCTGGTCGATCGCAACGGTTATCAGCGCAATTCCAGCGGCGGAAGCGTCAGGGCCGGCACCACCTTCGAATTCTCCCGGATTTTGATCGGCGAAGCTTCGATCGGCTGGGCGGCGCGCACCTACGAGGATCAGCGGCTGCTGCCGTTGCAGGGCCTGCTGACGTCGGCCTCGCTGATATGGTCCGCGACGCCGTTGACGACGGCGAAATTCATCGCCACGACGTCGATCGACGAGACCACGGTGCCCGGCGTCTCCGGCGTTTTGACGCATCTCTACACCGCGGAAGTCGATCACGATTTCCGCCGCTGGCTCACGGGCATCGGAAAATTCACCTGGGGCACGCAGGCCTATCAGGGCGATCTGCGCTTCGACCGCATCTATTCGATCTCCGGTGACCTCGTTTACAAAATGAACCGCAGTTTTTGGGTCACGGGCACGCTGCGCCGCGACTGGTTGAATTCGAACATCCCCGGCAACAGCACCGCGTCGACGGTGGTGATGCTGGGCGTGAGGCTGCAGCACTAGGGCTGATACGCGGGCGATACCAGCTGGGCCGCGCCGGCTATCAGGTCGGATCGTCAGCCGGCTTCCTCCGCCAAAGAAGACCGAAACTTAACCGGTGCGAAATAACCTGCCCCTGGGGCGGGGAGCATCATGTCCGATTCAGTCCAGATCCATTGCAAACGATGCCGGTCCACTTTTCGGGACAGGGCGCGAAGGGTTCAGCCCGGATATTCCAGGCAATGCCCGAGTTGCGAAGTGGTCATCTTTTTTGAAGAGAGCTCAAGCGACAAGAACGTTCAAACAGCCCTGCTGGCCGCCCGCAGGCTGCGGCGCGTTCTCCGGGAGAGCGAAGGCGTGAAGGCGGTCGCGAAACCGGAAACGATCTACGACCGGTCATCGTAGCGCGGGTTGCCGGGACAAGCCCGGTACCGACGCCGCCTCACCTCGGCAGCGTCGTGCTTCCCATCAGATACTGATCGATCGCCCGCGCGCACAGCCGGCCTTCGCGGATCGCCCACACCACCAGCGATTGGCCACGGCGCATGTCGCCGGCGGAGAACACGTTGGGGCGCGAGGTCTTGTAGTCGGTCAAATTGGCGCGGACGTTGCCGCGCTGGTCGAGATCGACGCCGAGCATCTTCAGCAGGCCCTCGTGCACCGGATGCACAAAACCCATCGCCAGCAGCACCAGCTGCGCGTCGAGGTCGAATTCGGTGCCGGCGATCGGCTTGAACTTGTCGTCGACCTGCACGCAATGCAGTTTTTGCACCTTGCCGTCGACGCCGGAGAATTTCTGCGTCAGCACCGCGTATTCGCGCTTGGCGCCTTCGGCCTGGCTCGACGAGGTCCGCATCTTCAGCGGCCAGTTCGGCCAGGTCAGGCCCTTGTTCTCATGCTCGGGCGGCGCCGGCATGATCTCGAGTTGCGTCACCGATTTAGCGCCCTGACGGAACGACGTGCCGATGCAGTCGGAGCCGGTGTCGCCGCCGCCGATCACGACCACGTGCTTGCCCGCGGCGAGAATTTCCGAAACGTCGCCGAGTGGCTCACTCGAGACGCGGCGGTTCTGCTGCGGCAGGAAATCCATCGCAAAATGGATGCCGTCGAGATCGCGGCCGGGGATCGGCAGATCGCGGCCGGCTTCGGCGCCGCCGGTCAGCGCCACCGCGTCATATTGATTGAGCAGTTCGCGCGGATCGATCGCGCCTTGTGTGCTGCCGCCGACATGGGCGCCGTAATGGAACGTGACGCCCTCGGCTTCCATCTGCGCCACGCGGCGGTCGATGATGTGCTTTTCCATCTTGAAGTCGGGAATGCCGTAACGCAGCAGGCCGCCGGCCTTGGCGAATTTCTCGTAGACATGGACGTCGTGGCCGGCGCGCGCGAGCTGTTGGGCGGCGGCAAGCCCCGCCGGGCCCGAGCCGATGATCGCGACCTTCTTGCCGGTCCTCGCGGGGGCGATTTCCGGCTTCAGCCAGCCATTGTCCCAGGCGCGGTCGACGATGGCGCATTCGATGGTCTTGATGGTGACCGGGTTGTCGTCGATGTTCAGCGTGCAGGAAGCCTCGCACGGCGCCGGACAGATGCGGCCGGTGAATTCCGGGAAATTGTTGGTCGAGTGCAGATTGCGCGAGGCTTCTTCCCAGTTGCCCTGATAGACGAGGTCGTTGAAGTCGGGGATCTGGTTGTTGACCGGACAGCCGGGCGTGCCCGGCTGCACCGAGCCGGTGCCGTGGCAATAGGGAATGCCGCAATTCATGCAGCGCGCGGCCTGGTCGCGGGTGTCTTTCTCGCTCAAGGGAATGACGAATTCGCGATAGTGCTTTACGCGCTCTGTGACCGGCGAGTACTTGCGCTCGTTCCGGTCGATCTCGAGAAAACCTGTGATCTTGCCCATTAAACCTGACGCCCCTGCATACCTACTTCGTCTTCGTTGCTTCCCGTCGTTCCCCCGTCATTGCGAGGAGTGGAGCGACGAAGCAATCCATGTTTCGCCTGTGGCCTGATGGATTGCTTCGCTGCGCTCGCAATGACGGTTTTGAGTTCTCTTGTGCCTATGCCCCGATCGCGATTTTCGGCTCGGCGTCGGCGTGGGCCTTCATTTCCTTCAGCGCGCGGCGGTATTCCACCGGCATCACCTTGCGGAATTTCGGCAGCCAGATCTTCCAGTTCGCCAGAATCTCGGCGGCCTTCTTCGAGTCGGTCAGCTTGGCGTGGCGCGTGATCAGGACGTGCAGCCGCTCGACGTCGGAATCGAGCAGGTTCTGGAACACGTCGACCCGGCCATGCGCTTCGAGATCGCCGGAGTGGTGATAGGTGTTGGCGTTGATATTCTCTTCCGACAGCACCGGTTCGAGTTCGACCATCGCCATGTTGCAGAGTTTTGCGAAGTCGCCGGCCTCGTCCAGCACATAGGCGATGCCGCCCGACATGCCGGCCGCAAAATTGCGTCCGGTCTTGCCCAGCACCACCACGATGCCGCCGGTCATGTATTCGCAGCAATGGTCGCCGGCGCCTTCGACCACGGCGATCGCGCCGGAGTTACGCACCGCGAAGCGCTCGCCAGCGATGCCGCGGAAATAGCATTCACCCTCGATCGCGCCATACATCACGGTATTGCCGACGATGATGGATTCCTCCGGCACGATGCCGGAATTGTGCGGCGGCTTGACGATGATGCGGCCGCCGGACAGGCCCTTGCCGACATAGTCGTTGCCTTCGCCTTCGAGATCGAAGGTGACGCCGCGCGCGAGCCAGGCGCCGAACGCCTGACCCGCGGTGCCCTTGAGGCTGACCTGGATGGTGTCATGCGGCAGGCCGGCATGGCCGTAGATCTTCGCTACCGCGCCCGACAGCATTGCGCCGGCCGAGCGGTCGGTATTGTTGATCTCCTCTTCGATCTTGACCGGCGCGCCGCGGTCCAGCGCCGCCTGCGCCTTCTCGATCAGCCGGCGGTCGAGCACGGCCTCCAGGTGATGGTTCTGCTTTTCCGAGTGATAGATCTTCTGGCCCGGCAGTTCCTTCTGGCGCACGAACAGCTTTGAGAAGTCCAGTCCCTTGGCCTTCCAGTGCGCCACCAGCTTGGACTGGTCGAGCATCTGGGTCTGGCCGACCATCTCGTCGAAGGTGCGGTAGCCGAGATGCGCCATGATCTCGCGAACTTCCTCGGCGACGAAGAAGAAGTAGTTGATGACGTGCTCGGGCTGACCGGTGAAACGCTTGCGCAGCACGGGATCTTGCGTCGCGACGCCGACCGGGCAGGTGTTGAGATGGCACTTGCGCATCATGATGCAGCCGGCCGCGATCAGCGGTGCTGTGGCAAATCCGAACTCGTCGGCGCCGAGCAGCGCGCCGATCACGACGTCGCGTCCGGTGCGGAAGCCGCCGTCGACCTGGACCACGATGCGGCTGCGCAGCCGCTCGCGCACCAGCGTCTGGTGGGTTTCGGCGAGCCCGATTTCCCACGGCGAGCCGGCGTGCTTGATCGAGGTGAGGGGGGAGGCACCGGTGCCGCCCTCAAAACCTGCGATGGTGACGTGGTCGGCGCGCGCCTTGGCCACACCGGCCGCAACCGTGCCGACGCCGATTTCGGAGACCAGCTTGACCGAGACCTGACCGTCCGGATTGACGTTCTTGAGGTCGTAGATCAGCTGCGCCAGATCCTCGATCGAATAGATGTCGTGGTGCGGCGGCGGCGAGATCAGGCCAACGCCGGGCGTCGAATGCCGGACGCGGGCGATGATGGCGTCGACCTTGTGGCCGGGCAGTTGTCCGCCTTCACCGGGCTTGGCGCCCTGCGCCATCTTGATCTGCATCATGTCGGAGTTGACGAGATATTCCGTCGTCACGCCGAAGCGTCCCGAAGCGACCTGCTTGATCGCCGAGCGCATGCTGTCGCCGTTCGGCAGCGGCTTGAACCGATCGCTTTCCTCACCGCCTTCGCCGGTGTTGGACTTGCCGCCGATCCGGTTCATCGCGATCGCCAATGTCGTGTGCGCCTCGCGCGAGATCGAGCCAAAACTCATCGCGCCGGTGGCGAACCGCTTGACGATGTCCTTGGCCGGTTCGACCTGATCGAGCTTGATCGGCTTGCGCTTCTCGTCCTCGGCGGTCTTGATCCGGAACAGGCCGCGCAGCGTCAACAGCCGCTCGGACTGCTCGTTGAGGATCTTTGCGAACGACCTGTAACGCTCCAGCGAATTGCCGCGCGCGGCATGCTGCAGCATCGAGACCGATTCAGCCGTCCAGGCGTGATCCTCGCCGCGGGTGCGGTAGGCATATTCGCCGCCGACGTCGAGCGCGGTCTTGTAGACCTGCGCATCGCCGAATGCGTCCGCATGGCGGCGTGCGGTTTCCTCGGCGATTTCGGCCAGGCCCACGCCCTCGATGCGGGTGTGGGTGCCGACAAAATACTTGGCGACGAAGTCCGCCTTCAATCCGACGGCGTCGAAAATCTGCGCGCCGCAATAGGACTGGTAGGTCGAGATGCCCATCTTGGACATCACCTTGAGCAGGCCCTTGCCGATCGACTTGATGTAGCGCTTGACGATTTCGTAGTCGCCGAGCGCGCCCGGCAGCCGGTCCTTCATCGCGATGATGGTTTCGAACGCCAGATATGGATTGATCGCTTCGGCGCCGTAACCGGCCAGACAGGCGAAATGATGCACTTCGCGCGGTTCGCCGGATTCGATCACGAGCCCGACCGAGGTGCGCAAGCCGGTGCGGATCAGATGATGATGCACGGCGGCGCAAGCGAGCAGCGAGGGGATCGGAATCCGGTCCGAGCCCGCCATGCGGTCGGACAGGATGATGATGTTGATGCCTTCGCGCACCGCGCCTTCGGCGCGCGCGCACAATTCGTCGAGCACCTGTTCCAGACCCGCCGCGCCGAAGCCGGCGTGGAAGGTGGTATCCAGCGTACGCGACTTGAAATGGGCTTCGGCGACGTCCGAGATCGAGCGGATCTTTTCCAGATCCGCGTCGGTCAGGATCGGCTGGCGCACTTCGAGGCGCTTGGTGGACGCCATGCCCTGCAGGTCGAACAGGTTCGGCCGCGGCCCGATGATCGACACGAGGCTCATGACGAGCTCCTCGCGGATCGGATCGATCGGCGGGTTCGTCACCTGCGCAAAATTCTGCTTGAAATAGGTGAACAGCGGCTTCGGCCGGTCCGACAGCGCCGAGATCGGCGTGTCGTTGCCCATCGAGCCCGCGGCTTCCTCGCCGGTGGCCGCCATCGGCGTCATCAGGATCGTGACGTCTTCCTGGCTGTAGCCAAACGCTTGCTGGCGGTCGAGCAGCGGCAGGTTGGAGCGCATGCCCTTGGAGGCCGCATCCGGCAATTCCTCGAGCTGAATCTGGGTGCGGCCGAGCCAGTCGCGATAGGGATGGCTCTTGGCGAGCTGCGCCTTGATCTCGTCGTCGGGAATGAGCCGGCCCTGTTCGAGGTCGACCAGCAGCATCTTGCCGGGCTGCAGCCGCCACTTGGTGACGATGTCTTCCTCGGGGATTTTCAGCACGCCCATTTCGGACGCCATCACGATGCGGTCGTCCCTGGTCACGAGATAGCGCGCCGGGCGCAGGCCGTTGCGGTCCAGCGTGGCGCCGATCTGGCGGCCGTCGGTAAACGCAATCGCGGCGGGGCCGTCCCACGGCTCCATCAGCGCGGCGTGATATTCGTAGAAGGCGCGGCGCGTCTCATCCATCAGCGGATTGCCGGCCCAGGCTTCCGGAATCATCATCATGACCGCATGCGGCAGCGAGTAGCCGCCCTGCACCAGGAATTCGAGCGCATTGTCGAAGCAGGCGGTGTCGGACTGGCCCTCATAGGAAATCGGCCACAGCCGGTTGATGTCCTTGCCGTACAGTTCCGAATGCACGGAAGCCTGTCGCGCGGCCATCCAGTTGACGTTGCCGCGCAGCGTGTTGATCTCGCCGTTGTGCGCGATCATGCGGTACGGATGCGCCAGCGACCAGGTCGGGAAAGTGTTGGTCGAGAAGCGCTGATGCACCAGCGCCAGCGCGCTCTCGAAATCGGGCTCGTGCAGATCGGGATAATACTTGGCGAGTTGGTCGGCCAGGAACATGCCCTTGTAGATCACGGTGCGGCACGACATCGAGACCGGGTAGTAGCCGGCAAGACCGCGGTCGCGGCGCTGATAGATCGCCTGCGAGATCGACTTGCGCAGGATGTAGAGCCGGCGCTCGAAATCGTCCTCGGTCTTCGCCGTGCCGTTGCGGCCGATGAACACCTGCATGTTCGCAGGCTCGGTCGGCTTGACGGTTTCGCCGAGCGAAGAGTTTTCGGTCGGCACGTCGCGCCAGCCGAGCAGCGTCAGCCCTTCCTGCTTGATCTGTTCGGCGACGATGCTCTTGATGATATTGCGCCATGCCGTCTCGCGCGGCATGAACAGCGCGCCGACCGCATATTCGCCGGGGTTCGGCAGCTGGAAGCCGATCTCGGCCGCCTTGCGCACGAAAAAATTATGCGGGATCTGCACCAGGATGCCGGCGCCGTCGCCGGCGCGCGGATCGGCGCCGACCGCGCCGCGATGCTCGAGGTTGCAGAGAATGCTGATCGCGTCGGAGACGATCTGATGCGACTTCTTGCCCTTGATGTTGGCGATGAAGCCGACGCCGCAGGAATCCTTTTCCAGGCTGAGGTCGTATAGGCCCTCGGCCGGCGGACGCCAGGTGTGCTCGCGCGCCACTTCCGCCGGTTTCGAGGCCGCGGTCGACGACAGCGATTCTGTCACGATGTTTTCGCGCTCGATTTCCGACCCGCTCATCTCAATCCTCTCAATCAGGCTAAGGGCCTCACCGTCATCGTCGGCGCACCTTGGGCGCTTGCGGCACCCACCGGGCCACCGCTCGTCCTCCGCGAGCCGCAATTTCATAAATTCAGGCCTGGGCGTTCAACGTCCCTGAGGAACGGCCTTGCCTGCACTTTCCTTGGTGCTCGAAGCGCCAAGTTTTCGTTGCAATCCCTGTGCCGGGAAAGCCCCGTAATTGAGACAGTGATACTGTCCTAACTCCGACCATGCCAAATTTTTCTGTATCACACAAGCGCGTGAAAGTCCCCGCCCGCATGGCTGATCCTTGGCTGTTGCGGGTACGAACAGCCCGCCCCGGATTTGAAGCAAACGCGCCGCGATCCGGCCCAAGGTCCGCCGGATTCGGCCACCAGATTCGCGCCGGGACAAGGGCGCGAAGACGCCAAGGGGCCTACCAGCGGCTTACCTACCAGCGGCTTACAGGAGCATCGGCGATGAAGTTGTTCACAGGATGGGTCGTGGCGGCCGGACTGGCTCTGGCCGCGACCGGAGCGCAGGCACAGTTGCCGGCGCCCCATGTGGGTTACACGGCGGTATCCGATGTCAGCGGGCCCTATGCGGCGATGCCGCCGGAGGCGCCGGTTGCGCGCTACGGTCACGGGCCGACGCTGCTGCCGCCGATGGAGGTCTACACCGTGGTTCGCGAGGCCGGGTTTTCGCCGCTCGGCATTCCGCAGCAGCGCGGCGTCGTCTACACGATTTCCGTGATCGACCGCGGCGGCGACGATGGCAAGCTCGTCATCGACGCGCGCACCGGGCGGATCATCCGCTTCATGCCGGCCGACCGGATGGGCGACAATTTCAACGACGATCTGAACATCACCTATGGCGCGCCAGGACCGCTGCCGCCGATCGCCACTGTCCGGGGCGTGCCGCGTCCGCCGCGACCGATCCCGCATGTCGCCAGCCGCACGGTGCCGGTGCCGAAGGCAAGCCCGCTCGCCACCAGGCCCGCGCCGGAGCCGGCCCAGCAAGCGGCGGCCGTGGCAAAACCTGCTGAAACGGCGCCGGTTCCGCCGGCCGCGGCTCCCACCGTCGGCCAGGCCAAGCCCGCCGCGCCGTCGATCCAGCCGACGCAGGAAATGCCCGCCGCGCAGGGGTTGGAGTAGAAGGGGCAGCCCCCCGTCGGACGGCGATGCCCGGCAACGAGAAGCCAATCGAGGCCTATTCCTTGTGTCCGGCGGCCGCCAGGATCAGGTCGGCGATCTCCCGGGGATGCGACACCAGCGACAGGTGACCGGCGTCCAGTTCCACGGTGGTTGCGTTCATGCGCCTGGCCAGAAATCGCTCCAGATCGGGGTTGATGGTCTGATCGAGCTTCGAGACCGCATACCATGACGGTTTTGAGCGCCACGCGGCCACGGTGGTTCGGCCGCCGAACAGGGACACGGCTGTCGGCTCCTGCACGGCATAGAGTACCTCGGCCTTTTTCGGCTCCACGCCATTTGCGAAATATTTGAGGAAAGACTCCTCGGACAGTTTGGTGAAACCGTCATGTTCCCTGATGCCGGCACGGACCGCGCCGGTCGGAAATTTTCCGGACAGCGCGACAAAATCCTCGCCGGCGTCGGGGCCGCGCGCGGCGACGTAGACCAGCGCCGACACTTTCGGGTCCACCCCGGTCTCGCTGATGACGGTGCCGCCCCAGGAATGGGCGACCAGCACGGTCGGGCCGTCCTGCAGCGCCAGGGCGCGGCGCGTCGCCGCGACGGAATCTTCCAGCGACGTCAGCGGATTTTGTACGGCGGTGACCTTCAACCCGGCGGCTTGCAGATAGGGAATGACTTCCGCCCAGCTTGAGCCATCCGCCCACGCCCCATGCACCAGCACGACATTTTTCGCCACGACCGGCGCGGCCGTTTGCGCCTGCGCCTGGAATCCGCCAAGCGTGCCCGCCAGCACGCCGATCGCCAGTGCCGTTGCAAACCGTACCATCTTCATCGAACCAACTCCGTGATTTAAGTCTTCCGCGCGATGCGGATGCTCCACGCAGATGTTTCGATCCGATGGCCTGCGATGTTACGAGGCACACGGCGTTGTGAAGCATTGAAAGGCGGGTGGGACGGCGCGCGAGTTGAGTAGCGACGTCATTGCGAGCCAACGGGTCGCGCGAACGCGCGCCCGATGACAGGCTCCGCGAAGCAATCCATCCAGCAGCGTAAAGAAAGAATGGATTGCTTCGTCGCGGAGTTTATCATCGGGCCCGCCGAAGGCGGGACCCGTTGGCTCCTCGCAATGACGGGGCATCAAAAAACGCCCCGGTTTCCCGGGGCGTTTTCACGTTCAGCCAAATATCTGCTGACGCTCGAACCGCGTTACGCGGCGACCTTGGCGGCCGAGCCGTCGACCACCTGCGGCGCCTCGGCGCCCGAAGAGATCGGAATGCTGCGGGGCTTCTTGGCCTCGGGGATCTCGCGGACGAGATCGACATGGAGCAGGCCGTTCTCGAGCGAGGCGTTCTTGACCTGCACGAAATCGGCAAGCTGGAAGGCGCGCTCGAAGGCACGCGCGGCGATGCCGCGGTACAGCACCTTGGAATTGTCGTTGCCGTTCTCGCTGGCGGTTTTCTCGCCCTTGATCGTCAGGGTGTTTTCCTTGGCGACGATCGAAAGCTCGCTCTGCGAGAAGCCGGAGACCGCAACGCTGATGCGGTAGGCGTTCTCACCGGTGCGCTCGATGTTGTAGGGGGGATAGCCGGGGCTGCCGTCGGCGGTGGCCTGATCGAGCAGGTTGAAGAAGCGGTCGAAGCCGACGGTGGAACGATAGAACGGGGTGAGATCGTAGGTACGCATAGGGTAGTCCTCCATTGAGCGACTGTTGCAATTACCCGCCCGCCATCGGGCCGGGCCTAGTCTGTGTGCAGCCATTCGTTCCGGTTCCGAAACGCTGGTAGCGGCCTGCACGGAAATGATATGGGAGGGGTGAAACGGCGTTCAAGAGGGCCGAAACCAGGTCCTTTTTGGCGCGCACGCCTTGATTTCCAGCCCCTCTCACCTAGCCGGTTCCCCGTCCATGACGCTCGTCTCGATCCCTGCCAATCCGGTTCCGGAGGATGTCGTCTCAGGCACCATCAAGACGCCCGACGGCGCCGAATTGCGCTTCGCGCGCTGGGCGCCGCCGGCCGGCCGCAAGGGCACGGTCTGCGTCTTCACCGGGCGCGGCGAGCAGATCGAGAAATATTTCGAGACGGTGCGCGATCTGCGCGACCGCGGTTTTGCGGTGGCGATGATCGACTGGCGCGGCCAGGGCCATTCGTCGCGGCGCCTGCGCGATCCGCGCAAGGGCTATGTCCGCGATTTCTCCGATTTCGAAGTCGATGTCGAAACCTTCGTGCAGCAGGTGGTGCTGCCGGATTGCCCGCCGCCCTTTTTCGCGCTGGCGCATTCGATGGGCGGCGCGGTGATGCTGCGGGTCGCCCATTCAGGCAAGCGCTGGTTCGACCGCATGGTGCTGTCGGCGCCGATGATCGATCTTCCCGGCCGCGCGACCTCGTTTCCGGCGCGTGCGCTGCTGCGGGTCATGCGGCTCGCCGGGCAGGGCGGCCGCTACGTTCCCGGCGGCAGCGACGCGCTGACCGGCTCGGAATCCTTCATCAACAATCCCTTCACCAGCGATCCCGTGCGTTTCGCCCGCAACACCGCGATCCTGGAGGAGGATCCGACCCTCGGCATCGGCTCGCCGACGGTGGCCTGGGCCGATACCGCCTTCCGGGCAATGCACGGTTTTCGCGCGGCCAACTACCCTTTGGAAATCCGCCAGCCGATCCTGATGCTGGCCGCCAGCAGCGACACCATCGTCTCGACGGCGGCGATCGAGGAGTTCGCCTATCACTTGCGCGCCGGCTCGCATCTGGTGATCGCCGGCTCCAAGCACGAGATCCTGCAGGAACAGGACCGCTACCGCGCGCAATTCTGGGCCGCGTTCGACGCCTTCGTGCCGGGCACGCCGCTGTTCAAGTGAGGGTCCATAGCGTTTTCGAGCGAAAGCCTGCCCCGGACTTGATCCGGGGTGGATACCGGTTCGCATAGCAATCAAGCTTGCGCAGATTGCGTAGACTTATCTGCGGCAGAAAGCGCGTCAGAACAAAAACCGAGAACCCTAAGGGCCGTGCTGCAGCCGTGCGACAATGCGATCCGGGAAGCGCCGCTCGACGAACAGCGTCCTCACCTCGGCGACGCTGAGATAGCGTTCGTCGCCTTCGCCCTTGCCCATGATGTTCAGCAACACCGGCCATTCGCCCTTCATCAGCATCGGGTAATACCATCGCGCCTGGTCGCCTGCGCGCTTGATATTGGCCGCCATAAAGGTGGTGATCTCCTGGCTCGTCAGCCCGCGCTCGGTGCCGCCGGACGGATCCTTGCAATCTTTCCCGAAGGTGGCGAGACGGTCGATTTCGTCCTCGTGCACATGCGCGGTCGCATCCAGGATGCGCGAACCGGCGCCGTGCTTGTCCAGCGGACCATTGCGCAGCTCGTCGAGATCCGCGCCGGAGGTCGCGCTCTTCAGCAGGCGCAGCGGGCTGAGGCCATTGGCGCCGACGGCGACCATGTAGGTCTCCATGCCCACCACTTTTTCCTTCGCGCCCCGTTCGCCGCTGGCGGCCTCGATGGTGTTGCAGAGCTTTTGCAGCGGGACGGTGTGGCCGTCGACATAGCCGCCAGCGACCAGCCCGCGCAGGAACGGGCAGGGATTATCGGGCGAAACGGCGATCTGCTCGGCGGGCGGCTGGCCTGGAATGATGGGCTGGTCTTGCATGGATCCAAATCCTAGAAAACAGCGAATGATGAAAAGCGAACGCGCCTCGATTCGAAGTGAATGAAGCTCCCGAAAGGCGAATTTTCCGGCGACGCACTACTTCAGGATGCACGTGAGTTTTGGCGGAATTCGAAGCCGTGTCAACCGAAGGCTTGAGGATCAGGCGGCTCGCCGCCAAACGACAGCGCCGTTACGAATCCGCTGCAAGCTTCGGCGTCGGCTCGACCAGCACCAATTTGCCGAGCGGCACGCCGGCCTTCACAAGTCCGTCGCGATAATGCGCGACGTCGTCGGCAAGCTTCCAGCGGAAATTCCTCAAATGCCGCTCGACGGTGATGCCGGGATAGTTGGTTTGCAGATCGCCCGCGGCTTTCACCGCCTCCTCGGTTCGTCCCAATTGCGCCAGCGCCGCCGCCCTGACGGCCAGCACCTGCAGATGGTTTGGATTCACATAGAGCGCCTCGCGCGCCCAGGACAGCGAAGCGTCATATTGCCCCAGCAGATAGTGGCTGAACGCGTTGGTCGCCGCGAATTGATATCTGGGATCGCTGTTGCCGCGCTGGGCCGCCATCGAAAACAGCGCAATCGCCTGGCGATGCTCGCCGATCACGAAGTGACACATCCCCTGAACGCCGCGGGCGCCCATATCGTACGGGTTCAACTCGACGGCGCGCCGCGAGGCGTCCATGGCGGCCTCGTAATGGCCTTCCGTCGCGTGCAGGTAGGCCAGGATCTGGAATGCGAAGGACGAGCGTGGATCGAGCCTGACGCTGCTTTCGGCGAGGCTCATCGCCGTGGTCCACAATTCGCGCGTGCTCTTGATCCAGCCGAACTGGGTGCCCTGGATCATGATGGTGGCGAGATAAGCGCGGGCGATCGAAAGCGTCGGATCGAGCGCGATGGCCTCCTTGAACAGGGCGATCGAGGTTTCGAAATCCGCCTTGGTGCCCTGATAATAGTGGGACAGCCCCTTGAGGAATCGGTCCCAGGCGGTCAGATCGTTCGACGATGCCCGGGGCGGCGCGGCAGCTTCCGCGCGATAGATCTCGGCCGCGATCGCCGCCGACAGGCTGGTGGTGATCTCGTCCTGCATCGCGAAGAGATCGCCGATGTCCCGGTCATACCGGCCGTTCCACAACTGCTCGCCGCTTTCCGGCGCGATCAGTTCGGCGGTGACGCGAATTTTGGATGCGGCGCGCCGCACCGAGCCCTGGATCAGGTAGCTGGCGTCGATTTCCCGCGCGATCAGGCGCGTGCTCTGGTTCTTGCCCTTGAACGCGAAGGTCGAATTCCGGCTCAGCACCCGGTAGAAGGATTGCAGCGAAAGCGCGTGAATCAGGTCCTCGGTCAGTCCGTCGGAAAAATATTCGTCGGTCGAGTCGCTGAGATTGGCGAATGGCAGCACGCCGACGATCGCCGTCCGGTATTGGGCCGCGAGGTTCGTCGTGTCCTTCGGCGCCAGGCTGCGGCTGCTGTCGATCCCCGTCGGTTCCCAGGTCCAGACCGCGACCGCCTCGGCAATGTTCTTGAAACGGTAGCTGCCGGCGTCGACCAGCGCGGTGCCGAGATGCCTTCCCGCCTCGTGATAGGCCTTGGCCGAAACCGCGATGCCGCCGGGCGCGGCCACCGATTCAAGCCGGACGGCGATGTTCACGTCGTCCCCGAACACCTCTTCCTCATCGGCCATGACATCGCCCATGTGGATGCCCAGGCGGAACTGCATGACCCGGTCGGAGGGGAGGTGGTTGTTACGCTCCGCCATCAGGGACTGCATGGCGATCGAAGCCTCGATGGCGCCGACGATGCTGGGAAACTCCAGCAGGAAGCCGTCGCCGGTGTTCTTCACGACCCGGCCGCCATGATTGAGAATGATCGGGTAAATCGCGGTCCGATGCGCCTTGAAGGTGGCATGCGTGCCTTCCTCGTCGGCGCCCATCATGCGGGAGTAGCCGGCAACGTCAGCGCACACGATCGCAGCCAGACGTCTCTCCATGTCTCCTGTGCCCCAGAATGTTCAGATGACCGCCGTAATACGTCGTTGGTCGCCGGAATCCAATCATTATAAAGCATGCTTATGTGGCGGAAGTCCGGTCCGGCCGTCATATTAAATTAAAGCAATCCACCCCTTTGGCTGGCGCGGCGAGGCAAGGAAGTCCGTATCATGCTCGGCATTCACGAACTCTGGCTCTTCGTCCTGTCCGGATTGATGCTCAACGTCGTGCCCGGTCCGGACACCGCCTATATCGTCGGCCGCAGCATCCAGTTGGGGTGGCGCGGCGGGGCGGCGGCCGCAATCGGCATCAGTTGCGGCTGTCTGGTCCACGTTTTCGGTGCCGCGATCGGCCTGTCGGCGCTGCTGATGGCTTCATCGGCCGCGTTCGCGGCGGTGAAACTGGTCGGCGCGGCCTATCTGCTCTTCACCGGCCTGCAGATACTGCTGTCGCGTCCGCGCCCGGTTGCGGAGGTCGCAGTTCCGGGTGATGGAATATCGCTGCGCCGAGTGTTCTGGCAGGGCGTACTCACCGACGCCCTCAATCCGAAGGTGGCGCTGTTTTTTCTGGCGTTCCTGCCGCAATTTGTCGCAGCGGATTCGCCGCACAAGACGCTCGCCTTCCTGCTGCTCGGCCTGATCTTAATCTCCACCGGCACGCTCTGGTGCTTCGGCCTGGCGGCGTTCGCGGCCAGGGCCGCCGGCCGCATCCGGCAGTCGCAGGGCGTCATCGCCTGGATCAATCGCGCCCTCGGCGGGATGTTCGTCTATCTCGGCGTCCGCGTCGCGATGCTTCAGGCGCGGTAATTAGCAAAGCGTTTTCAAGCGAAAGCCTGCCCCGGACTTGATCCGGGGTGGTAACCGGTTCGCGTCAAGAAAACGCGTCAAAACAAAAAGCTGGAGCCCGGTCAGAACCGGGCTCCCTTCAGCCGTGAATTTTCAGCAGCGCGCTGGCGGCAAGATAGATTCCTAGGAAGATCATCGCGATCAGGAACCAGCGGCGGAATAAGTCCGGCCGCATCCGGTTTCGAACCGCCTGCCCGATGAACATCCCGGCGAAGGACGCCACCATCGCCACCGCGCCGGGCAGCGCGGTCGCCGCCGTCAGCAGGCCCGCCGTGGTGAGGTTGAAGGCGAGCGCCACGGTCGCCACCGTGAAGAACACCCCGAGCGCCTGCACCAGTTCGTCTTTTTCCATGCCGATTGCCTGCATGAACGGCATCGACGGGATCACCTGGACCCCGGTCGTCGCCGAGATCACGCCCGTCATCAGGCCGACGATGCCGCCGATCCATTTCTCGTCGCTGCGGGCGACCTTGAAGCGGAACTTGCTCAGGCCGATGATTGCATAGATCACCAGCAGCGCGCCGAGCACGACTGCGGCATAGGGCGCGTAGGGGCCGGTCAGCATTCCCCTGTTGAGCCAGATGCCGACGGCGGTGCCGACCATCAGTGGCCATAGCCTGAGGACGATGTCGCGCAGATAGGGGCCGACAAAGGTCTGCCAGACGTTGGTGATGATCGCCGGCACGATGACGATGGCCAGCGCCTGCGCCGGCGGCATCGTCACCGCCAGCAGGCCCATCGCGACCGTCGGCAGGCCGAGCCCGAGCACGCCCTTGATGAAGCCAGCGAGCAGGAACGCGGCGGTGATGAGAAGCAACAGGGAATCGAACATCCGGGCATATTGACCGATCGGCGTTATCGGCACAATCTGGAGATTACGGAGATAGCCTTCGTCCATGCCGAAGGCAGGTGCACCATGCGTTTCGACCTGGTCGACCTGCAACTGTTCATCGCGGTGGCCGACGCGCGCAGCATCACGCAAGGTGCTGTGCGCGCCCATCTTGCGCTGGCGTCCGCCAGCGAACGGATCAAGGGCCTGGAGGCGGCGCTCGGCATTTCGCTGCTCAAGCGCGGCCGCCGCGGCGTCGAACTGACCGCGGCCGGTGAAAGCCTGCTCGATCATGCCAGGATCGTGATGCACAATGTGGAGGCGATGCGCGGCGATCTTTCAGCTTTCGCCAGCGGCGTCAGGGCGAGCGTGCTGCTGCTCGCCAACACCTCGGGCCTCTCGGAGCATCTGCCGCGGGCGCTCGCCGCGTTCCTGCGTGAACATCCGGATATCAATGTCGATGTCGAGGAACGCGAAAGCGCGGATATCGCGGCCGCGATTGCGACCGGCGCGGCCGATCTCGGCTTTGCGGCCGAGCACGCGCTGCCGGACAGCGTCGAACGCTTTTTATTCAGCGAGGACCGGCTGATGCTGGTGGCATCAAAGCGCAGCGATCTCGCCAACCGCCGCCAGATCGATTTTGTGGAGGTGACCGGCCGCGACTTCGTCGGGCTGACGGCGTCGACCGCGTTGCAGGTCCACATCTCAAAACACGCCGCCCGGTTAGGGGCGCGCCTGCGATTCCGGGCCCGGATGCGCGATTTCGACGCGATCTGCCAGATGGTCGCCGCCGATGTCGGCGTCGCCGTGATGCCGGAAACCGCGGCCAGGCGCTGCGCGCGATCGATGCCGATCATGATGATCCGAATCCGCGATTCCTGGGCCAACCGGAAGCTGACGATCTGCGCCCGCAGCTTCAAGGCGCTACCGCGCCCGGCCAAGCAATTGGCGGAATTTTTGCGCAAGGCGGTGACGTGAGGGGCAGCAGAATTAAGGTTCGTCATGCCCGGGCATAGGCGAGTGGACGCGACGCCGTCCTTTGGACGGCTATGCCCGGCCATGACGGACGTGCAAGCGCGTCGCGTCAAATTACTTCGTCGTCTCGACGCCGGCTTTCTTGATGACATCAGCCCATTTCTTGATTTCGGCGTCGATAAATCCGCGAAAATGTTCTGGCGTGTCGCCGGCCGTGGTGAGGCCTTGATCGGCAAGCCTGGACTTGACGCCCGGATCGGCCATCGCCTCGTTCGCGATCCGGTTCAAGGCGGCCACGATCTTTACGGGCGTTCCCGCCGGCGCGATCATGCCGTACCAGTTTTCGATCAAGAGATCCGGCATTCCGACTTCGGCGGTGGTCGGTACATCCGGCGCCGTCGGTGCGCGCTCGCGCGCGCCAAGTGCGATTCCGCGCAGCGCGCCGGCCTTGATGTGCGGCAGGATCACCGGCAGATCGAGGAACGTCATCTGCACCTGCTGGCCGAGCAGATCGTTGATGGCGGGTGCAGCACCTCGATAGGGCACGTGAACGACGTCGAGCTTGGCGGTCAGCTTGAACAGTTCGCCCGCCAGATGAGGCAGGCTGCCTTGACCGGAGGAAGCAAAATTGAGCTTGCCGGGCTGCGCCTTCACCAGCGCGACCAGTTCTTTCATGTTGTTGGCGGGAACGTTGGTCGCGATCACCAGCATCTCCGGCACGGTCACCACCAGCGTGACCGGCACCAGATCTTTTTGCGGATTGTAGGCGACTTTCTCCATCGCCGGGCTGATGGCCAAGGCGCTCGCGCTGACAATGCCGATGGTGTAGCCGTCAGGCGCGGATTTCGCGATCGCATCCGTTCCGAGCACGCCGGCCTGGCCGCCGCGATTGTCGATCAGCACCGGCTGCTTGATCAGTTCCGACATGCGCTGGCCGACGATGCGCGCAATGATGTCGTTGGGGCCGCCGGCGGGAAACGGCACGATCAGCCGGATCGGTTTTGCAGGGAAATCCTGGGCGAAGGCTGCTGCGGTCAACAGCGGCAGCAATAATCCAGCCACCAGCGTGCGTGCGATTCTCATGCGAGCCCCCAGGCACGGATCTTTTTGCGGCGCAGGCCCTTAAAACCGGCGTTGTCGTCCGTGGCGGGAATCAGTATGCCGTTTGCCGTGGTCGGATTCCAGAGGTTGCCGTCCCTGTCGCCGTGGCGGGCGTTCGGGTCAGCGTCTGACGCGCATGCCCCAATCCGGGCATTTCGGGCCATGTATTAAATCTTGCTTAGGGGCCGACGGCTACCGTGCACGCATACATTGCAACGGTGGCGACGATGTCGAGCTTTGAGAGCGCCTCTTCCGAGACTCTGGCGTCGGTCAATCCGCGCGCGGCGGCCGGCCGCCTTGTTCCCTATTTTTACGCGGCCACCCTGTTCGTCTCGGCGCTGCTGTTGTTCTCGATCCAGCCGATGTTCGCAAAGATGGTGCTGCCGCGGCTCGGCGGCGCGCCGGCGGTGTGGTCGGTGGCGATGGTGTTTTTCCAGACGGCGTTACTGGCGGGTTACTGCTACGCGCATGTTCTCGGGCGGTTGCTGTCGCCGCGCCGCGCTCTTGCATCTGTTGTTGATCGGCGCGACCGCGATGACGCTGCCGATCGGCATTGCTGCCGGATGGGGCGCGCCGCCGTCCAGCGGGATTGCGCTGTGGCTGTTCGGTCTGTTCGCGGTTTCGATCGGCCTGCCGTTCTTCACGCTGTCGGCCAGCGCGCCGCTGCTGCAAAGCTGGTTCGCGGCGAGCGGGCATCCGCAAGCCGAAAACCCCTATGTGCTCTATGCGGCGTCCAATCTGGGCTCGTTCGCCGCGCTGTTCGCCTATCCCGTCGTCATCGAACCCTGGCTGACGCTCGGCGTCCAAACGCGGATCTGGTCGGCTGGATTCGCGATCCTGGCGGTTCTGGTCGCAGCCGCCGCACTATTCGCCGGGGATACCGGCTCCAGCACCGCGACACGGCACAAGCCGCTGGATGATTCCGCAACCGGTATCGGCGAACGGGCGCGATGGGTGGTGCTCGCCGGGATTCCGTCAGGCCTCGTGGTCGCGGTGACAGCGCATATCACCACCGATATCGCGGCAGCCCCGTTCCTGTGGGTGGTCCCGCTGGCGATCTACTTGCTGACCTTCGTCGCCATCTTTCGCGAGCGGCCATGGATTGCGCACACGACCGTGGTCTGGCTGGTCCCGTTTGCGGTGGCGCCACTCGCCGTCAGCCTGATCGGCGGCGACAAGGTCTACTGGGTAGCGACGATCCTGCTCAATCTCGCAGCATTCGCGCTGCTGACCTTGATGTGCCATGGCGAGGTCTATGCGCGCCGTCCGGGCGCGCAGCGATTGACGGAATTCTATCTGTTCACCTCGCTGGGCGGGGTGATCGGCGGCGCATTCGCCGGCCTGCTGGCCCCGCAGATATTCAACGGCAACTACGAATATCCGATCCTGATCGCCGCCGCGCTGTTGTGCATGCCGGGTTTCTTCACCGGCGTGCGCAAGGGAGCGGCGGAAGCATTGCCGTGGCTGGCGCTGAGCGCGGTGCTGGTGCTGGTCTGGTGGTTCACCCGCCTCAAGCTGCCGGCGACACTTGAACTGCCCTTTCAGGTTGCTTCCGCCGTGCTGGCCGCCGCCATGCTGCTGCAGCGGAACCGGCCGATGCGCTTCTTCGCGCTCGTGATGCTGGGGTTCACGATCACGGCGTTCTGGCGTCCAGGGCTGGCCCCGATCGAAACCGCGCGAAGTTTCTTTGGTGTTCACAAGGTCGTGGAAACCGCCGACGGCAAGGCGCGCCTGCTCTATCACGGCACCACGATTCATGGCGCGCAGGTCCTGCGCAGCGACGACGGTACGTCCATCGACGGCCCGCCGGCGCCGGCCTCCTATTATTATGCAGGCGGTCCGTTCGCTGAAAGCATCGGGTCCGCGCGCACCGCCCTGGGCGGGTTCGATCGTGTGGCGGTGATCGGACTGGGCACCGGGACCCTTGCCTGTCTTCGCAAGAGTTCGGAGCGGTGGGACTTCTTCGAGATCGACCCGGAGGTGGTTCGTATCGCCAGCGATCCGCATTTCTTCAAATTCGTGTCGGCTTGCGAGCCGGACGCCTCGATCATGCTTGGCGATGCGCGGCTGACCCTGCCGGCTGCTTCCGGCCAATATGATCTGATCGTGCTGGATGCATTTTCGTCGGATGCCATCCCGGTTCACCTTTTGACGCGCGAGGCTTTCCGCGGCTACCTTGCAAAACTATCGCCGCACGGCGTCATCCTCGCCCACATCTCCAATCGCCATCTCGATCTCGCGCCCGTGGTTGCGAACGTCGCGCAGTCGCTGGGGCTGGTGGCCTTTCTCAGGGAGGACCGGGCGGCCGGCGGAATTTTCACCGACCTGCACGCCAACGCCCGGGTGATCGTGCTGGGGCGCGGCCCGCGCGATGTCGGCGCCGTCGCCGAAAGCTGGACACCGTTGCAGCCCGACCCGTCCAGCGCGATTTGGACGGACGACTATTCCAATATTCTGGGCGCGATGCTGCGCAAGCAGTTGGCCTGGTAGGCTGTCGTACTAGGGCGTGGACTCATTAGCACGCAGCCAAATGCGGATGGATGCGAGCTTGACGAAGGCTAGATAGTTGGCCGCGAGCTTGTCATATCGAGTCGCGACGGCACTGGTTGATCTTGTTGAAAAACCGTTCGATCAAGTTGCGCGCGCGATACAGATATGGGTTGAAGCGGTCTATGCGATTGCGCTTCGGCGGAATGTTTGCCCACGCTCCTTGCCGGCGGGCAAGCTCCCTGATCCAGTCCGCATCGTATCCGCGATCCGCGAGTAACATTGCCTTTGGAAGCAATGCGCCGAGAAGAACCGAACACAACCGATTGTCGTGCGCCTCACCCGGCGTGATGGCGAGATGGACCGGCAGGCCATTGGTATCCACCACCGCGTGAATCTTGCTTGTCAGGCCCCCTCGTGAGCGGCCCATATCTTGTTGATCGTTGTCGGCGACGCAGGCTCCATGCTGGTGCACTCGCACGACGGAGGTATCGATCATCTGCACTGCCGCGTCATGACCGGCGGCCAGTGCATCCATGATCCGGTCCCATACGCCAGCCCGCCGCCAACGAACGAAGCGGTTATAGCAAGTGGTGCGAGGGCCATAGGTTTCCGGCAGATCGCGCCAGGGAACACCTGAGCGTAAGACCCAAAAATGCCATTCAGGACGCGTCGGTCGTCAACACGGGGAACGCCACGCGGCTTGTTCGGAAGGAACGACCTGATGGCCGTCCATTCAAAGTCCGTGAGTTCATACCGCATGATTCGAGGCCCCGCTTTGGACGCTTGAATCACGTCAAAACCGGTGCCTTCAACCGGCAAACCCGGACAATCGGCACTTCCGAGATTAACCCCTAACCGGACATGCTGGGGACATTCCAAAACCGACGCGAATGACCCAAAACGGTCATTGGCAAGATCGCTTCTGACGCGGGTACGCACTTGACAGGCGCTCGCAGACATCCATATAACATCCAGTTAGATGGTGCATGGATGGTAATAATCATGGCTGACAATGTCCACGAACTCCGACCAAAGCCCGCTGACACCGAAAAAATCACGATCAATCTTAATTATGTCGATCTTGGTCACGTCGATTTAATGGTGCAGGAAGGGTTCTACTCGAACCGTACCGACTTCATTCGGACCGCAATCCGCAACCAGCTCGAACGCCACGCAGACGTGGTCAAGCAGTCCACGGCACGAAAAAGTCTGGACCTCGGTCTGCGGAACTACAGCCGCGAGGATCTCGAAGCGGCGCGGCGAGCCGGCGAGAAGCTGCACATCAATGTTCTAGGCCTTGCCACTATCGCCCAAGACGTCACACCCGAGCTTGCTCGAGCGACGATTGCCTCAATCTCCGTGCTGGGAGCTTTGCATGCCAGTCCGGCGGTCAAGGCCGCTCTCGCCGACAGGACGCGGTGAAGGCGATGCTGAAACAGGACATAGTTCGCGAAGCCACACGCCTCACGCGCTCGGGCCAACTCGTCGAGGCCACCGTGCTCCTTCAGCGCATGCTTCGCGGTGCGAGCGCGCCGACATTGCGCACCACCGGTCGCATCGCTCTTACAGGACGCGAGCTGCCAATCATTGACGCGAAGGCCAATAACATTGAGGAGACGGATAGTCCGCACGTAGCGCGGGCCACACCCGCTCAACCGCGCATGTTCGGCGCGTTCCCCGATCGCACAAAGGAGCACTCTGGGCTCGGACTGCGAGGTGTGATTACGCGCGCCCCGCTGTCCACGCCGGACATCGTGCCGGAGGGCGCAAGGTTCATCGAAGGTACCTACAGCAATCCGGCGGGAAGCCGTGCCTACAGGCTCTTCATCCCCAGCCGTTATCAGGGGCAACCGGTTCCATTGGTCGTCATGCTACACGGCTGCACCCAGTCGCCAGACGATTTCGCCGCCGGTACGAGGATGAATTTTATCGCAGAAGAACAAACCTGCTTTGTGGTCTACCCTGCACAGCGCAGTGAGGCAAACCAGGCGAAGTGCTGGAACTGGTTTCGCACAGCCGACCAGCAGCGGGGCAGAGGCGAGCCTTCGCTAATTGCGGGCATCACCCGCCAGATCATGCGCGACTATGCGGTCGATCCAAAGCGCGTTTACGTTGGTGGAATGTCGGCCGGAGCGGCCGCGGCTGCTATCATGGGAGCAACGTACCACGATCTGTACGCGGCAATCGGCATACATTCTGGCCTCGCCTGTGGGGCCGCCACTGACATTCCTTCTGCGTTTGTCGCCATGCGACAAGGTAGCGGGTCCGATGACAGCGTAATTCTAGGTGACGGGCCACCTGTCCCGACCATTGTTTTTCACGGTGATCGCGACATCACAGTGCATCCAAAGAACGGCGATCATATTCTTGAGCAGTCTATGAGAACAACGAGCACGCAAAAGAAGGTGCATCGCGGGCGGGTACCCGGAGGACACGCCTTTACCCGCACGATCCATACCGATGCGAGCGGACGCGGAATTTTTGAGCACTGGAACATCCATGGAGCTGGACACGCGTGGTCGGGAGGCAGCCCTGCTGGCTCTTACACTGATCCGCGAGGACCGGACGCCACGAGGGAAATGCTGCGTTTCTTCCTCGAGCATTCGCTCCCACAGCAGGCAGGTTAGAGTTCGTCCGCTTCTGGCACTTTTGAGACACGGCGCGATGTCCGAGTTGAGTCCGCCTTCGAGGGTAAAGCGGAAGTCGGACTTCGGGGCCGTCAGTAGCTTTTGACCCCGAAGGGACATGGAGTGAGTGCGCCCTTGTCATTCAAATGGAATGGCGACTGCATTTGATTTCATTGGTGAGCAATGTTGACTTACTATTCAGTCAAACGGCCCCTTAACTGAACAAGCCTTACGACAGGATCCTACCTGCGGTGGAGGAATGATCATGTTTCGAGTCGTCAGTTTGTCATGCACGGGGTTCGCGCTGCTTATCGGAGTCTCCATGAGTGCCGGGCCGGCCAACGCTGTCGTCTATTGCAAGACGGTCGGCGTGCCAAAGGGCTGCGTCGCGCGTCCGGCTGTCGCGGCTCCGGTTGTCGTCGCGCCGGCTGCTGGCCCCGTTGTCTATTGCTAGACGCGCGGTGTCCCCAAAGGTTGCATTATGCGATGACTGTTTGTGGCAAGATACTGACGTGCCATCCCGTCGAACGAGTGTCATCGCGGCCCGGTCAACCGTGTCGGCAGGCGCTGATAGGCGCATTGCGCATCACTACGTCTCGCCCGCAGAGATCAACCGATGCTCGCGTGGAAGAAAGTTGACCGAAATCGCAAATTCACACGAGGCCAGGGGATGGAGCAACCGAAGCATGGAATTGGTTCCAGACATTGACAGGCTTACGCAGATTTTTTCAAATGCCTTGCACCCTCGTTCTTTCTTGGTGCTATTGCTGCTTTCGTGTCCCTGATGATGTCACGGCTCGCGGCCGTCAACGCATACATCAAAGCGACCAGAGCACTCCCAGATCAAGACCGCTCTGCGGTTGGAAGCAGCATGGCACTTCGTTCGCTCACGCGCCGTGCGCGCCTGCTGAATGACGGCATCATATTGTCGCTCGGCGGCGGGGTCTGCGCTACGCTCCTTCTTGCAGCCCTTTTCGCGAGCCAGTTCTTTGGCCTGAAACATGTCTATTGGCGCGGGCATTTTGTTTTTTGTGGCCACGTTGCTCTTGGGGGTTGCGCTGTTTCGATTCGCACAGGAAGCATGGCTTGCACGCCGCGAACTGGAGGAATAGCGATCAAGGACTGTCCGCGATGGAAACCATCCGCTTCACAGCCAGCTCACTTCCGCTAATGGCACTTTTCTGACCTCGCGCGATGTCCGACTCGAGTCCGGAATGCGCACCAAAGCGGACGTTCCGCCGACCGCTCGAATTTATGGGTTCACGCCCTAACTGTTGAGCAGCTTCATCGCCGCTTCATGCACGCGCGGGTCGCCCGCGGCGATGATGCGGCCGCCGTTTTGCGCGGGCTTGCCGTCCCAGGTGGTGACGACGCCGCCGGCCCCGGTGATGATCGGGATCAGGGCGGCGATGTCGTAAGGCTTCAACTCGGTCTCGACCACGAGATCGAGATGGCCGGCGGCGAGCATGCAGTAGGAATAGCAATCGCCGCCATAGCGCGTCAGCTGCACCGCATCCTCAACCCGGCCGAAGGCCAGGCGGTCGGGGGCGTTCATCAACAGCGGGCTCGTGGTGTAGGCGGTTGCCTCGTTCAGCGCCGCGCAGCGCCGCACCGCCAGTTTGCGTTCGCCCGAGGGTCCGGAGTAATGCGCCGAGCCGCTGTCGCCGGAAAAGCGTTCGCCGATGAAGGGCTGGTGCATCATCCCGAACACCGGCGTGCCCTTGTGCAGCAGCGCGATCAGCGTGCCCCAGATCGGAAAGCCGCCGATGAAGGATTTGGTGCCGTCGATCGGATCCAGCACCCAGACATATTCGGCGTCTTCGCGCTCATTGCCGAATTCCTCACCGACGATGCCGTGCTGGGGAAAGTTGCCCTTGATCAGCCGCCGCATCACCGCTTCTGCGGCGCGGTCGGCCTCGGTGACCGGATCGAAATCGCTGGCGCTCTTATTGTCGATCGACAGCGATGTCCGGAAAAACGGCAGGATGGTTTCGCCGGAAGCGGTCGCAAGGCGGCCGATGAAGGCTGTAAAATCGATGACCGTCACGGCAGTTCCTTAGGGCGTACGATGCGGAGGAGAATCCGGAGCGCTATTGCCTATCTCAATCCTGCGATCCGCGCACGGTTAACGGAGCGTTATCCTACCGTCATCGGCCACTTCCGGCTTTCGAATCAGGTTCGTTTTAGCCATGCATTTTCGATGTCACGGCCATTCACGAAGTCGAGATTTTATCGATTGTGGCCCCGCCGTCACACGGGTTTTCACGGATAGGTTCGTGCAATATATTGATTTTGTTTATGAAAATAGAATTTAACCGACCTGTGGCTTAACAGCCAGCCGCATCAAGATTGCGCTGGAAAGGTTTCGAAAGGACTTGCGTTTTGTGCAGCGCGGTCGCATATTGGTGCGGTGCGGTAGCGCCTCGCGCTATCGCTGCCCTCCTTGGGCGTTTCCTCCCTAGACTTGGGCCGCTTGTTCATTCAAGCGGCCCTTTTTTCTTTTGGGGAGTCATTCCGGGGCGCGAAGCGAACCCGGAATGACGACGCGGACTTACTCCGCCGCCGCCTGGAACGGGCCGAGATCGCCGAGCGATACCTGCGCCAGCGCATCGGCCAGGGTGGCGAAATCGGCGACGACTTGTGTAAACCGCGGCCCGCGTTCGCGCCGCCGCTCGTCCATATATATCGCGCGGTTGAGTTCGAGCTGCACGGTATGCAATCCGCTGGCGGGGTTGCCGTAGTGTTCGGTGATGAAGCCGCCGGCATAGGGCTTGTTGCGTCCGATCGAATAACCGAGCCCGCTCATGATCTCCTCGACGATATCGGGAAGCAGGCCCGCGCAACTGGTGCCGTAGCGGTCGCCGATCACGATATCGGGTCGCCGCGGCTCGTCCCGCGACACGCCGACCGACGGCATCGAATGACAATCCACCACGATCACGGCGCCGAAAGCCTGGTGCGCCTTGTTGATCAGCCGCCGCAGCGCGCGGTGATACGGCTTGTAGAGCGTCTCGATCCGTCCCAGCGCCTCGTCGACGCTGAGCCGCTCGCGATAGATCTCCTGGCCGTCGCCGACCACACGCGGGATGGTGCCGAGCCCGCCGGCGACCCGCATCGAGCGCGTATTGGCAAAGCTCGGCAGTCGCCCGGTGAACATGCGCGGATCGAGCTCATAGGGCTCGCGGTTCACGTCGACATAGGAGCGGGGGAAATTGACCCGGACAGTCGGGAATCCGCGATCGCTCAAATCGGCGATCAATTCGTCCATGAACGAATCCTCGGAGCGGCGCAGCGACGGCAGATCGATCCGCGACGCGTCGAGGAATTCGCTCGGATAGACCGAACCGGAATGGGGAGAATTGAAGATGATCGGCGCCCGCCAGTCGGCCGGCTCCACGATCTCGAACGGAGGCGACAATTCGCCATCAAACTCGGTCATCGTCGGGCGCCGTCCCTTGATCCGCGCTTCCTGAGTCAGGCGATTCTGCCAGAAAATCGGAGGTTTTATGAGAGACATTGTCGGTAATCACAACCAATCTGCCAAGTGAAAAACGTCGCAAACGTGCTGGAACAAGTCTTAATGCGCCGAAACGCCCGTCTTCATTGCTTTGGGGCGGATTCCGGTACAGAAATAGCTGAGCAGGCCACCGACCTAACGCCATCGCCTTTCACCCGAAATTTACCCTCTATCGGGCTTAGTGTGCGGACCCAATTTCATGAGCCGGATTCGACGAACAAACCCCATGCACAAAATCCTCCTCGCCGAAGACGACAACGACATGCGCCGCTTCCTGGTCAAGGCGCTGGAAAACGCCGGATTTCAGGTCTCGCCCCATGACAATGGCATGTCGGCCTATCAGCGGCTGCGCGAAGAACCGTTCGAGATGCTGCTCACCGATATCGTGATGCCCGAGATGGACGGCATCGAGCTGGCGCGCCGCGCCTCGGAACTCGATCCCGACATCAAGATCATGTTCATCACCGGATTTGCCGCAGTGGCGCTCAATTCCGATTCGGAGGCGCCGAAAAACGCCAAGGTGCTGTCAAAGCCGGTCCACCTGCGCGAATTGGTCAACGAAGTGAACAAGATGCTGGCGGCCTGATTCGGTCCCCAAAAGCATCAATTAAAGGCTCCAAATAGCACCCAGGTGTCCTTGCCTGCCCGCTTTGGAGCCGATATACGGACCCCACCCAATACGACTTAGGGCGCGTAGCTCAGCGGGAGAGCACTACCTTGACATGGTAGGGGTCACAGGTTCGATCCCTGTCGCGCCCACCACCCACACTCTATAGTTGTATCTTTGTTAGAACACTCGCAGTAGTGCCGCAATCTCAAAGACATGTCTGCCAAATTCTCTGGTTAGCGCGGTCTCTGCTCAGGCAATCGAGCCGAATGAGCCCATTTCGTCCCGCGGTCTCTGCATCGAAAATTTCCGTTCCTGACTCGTGTGTCGGAGACCGGTTCGATGACTGGGAGGGGAGTTGGCATTTTCGGACGCTTGATGGCGTTAAAGCAGCTCGGACATTTCCGCCGTCGGCATCGACCGATCAGGGTGATGCCTGCTATTCTCCGCCAGGAGTTCGCGGAGCCCAAGTAATTTTATATTCTCCGCACGAGCTTTCGGCGGATTCTAGGCGACGTGATGAAGACATGAGAGTGCTGGTCGGTGGACGATCCCCTCAACAAGGAGACTGCAGATCTCCAAAAGCGCCTCGCTGAACTTGACCGCGAGCGCGCGACGCTTCTTACCGCGCTTGAACAACTGAAGTTGCGAAGTAAGGCTGCGGCGCAGCCAGGGCTGCCAATGCAAACGGCAGGAGATATTTCAACCACCACTACGGCGCCGTCAAATGCCGAGAAGGTCGCCCTTTTTCATTCGCTCTTCCATGGTCGCGACGATGTCTTTCCGCGCAGGTGGGAAAATTCAAAGACAAATAAGGTAGGCTACGCACCTGCGTGCCACAACGAATGGGTTCGCGGTATCTGCGAGAAGCCGCGGGTCAAATGCGGCAACTGCCCTAACCAGGCATTCGTGCCTGTGAATGATGAGATTGTGAGAAGCCATCTCCTGGGACGGAATATCGCTAAGCCGGAGCGGGCGGAGCCGTTCGTAGCCGGCGTGTATCCGCTCTTGATGGACGAGACTTGCTGGTTCTTAGCCGCCGACTTCGACAAGCAGTATTGGCAGCGCGATGCGCTAGCGTTCCTGGCGACATGCCGGGAAAGGAGTGTGCCTGCAGCCCTTGAGCGTTCCCGCTCCGGCAATGGGGCGCACGTCTGGATCTTTTTCTCGGAACCGGTTCCCGCTTCAGAGGCACGCAGACTCGGTGCGCATTTAGTTACGGAGACGATGGAGCGTTGTCCCGACCTTGGGTTCGAATCCTACGATCGGTTCTTTCCCAGTCAGGACACTATGCCTGCCGGCGGGTTCGGCAATTTGATAGCGTTGCCACTACAGAGTGAACCGCGACAGAAGGGAAACAGTGTCTTTCGTGGACGACAACCTACGACCATACGATGACCAGTGGGCTTTCCTGTCGAGCCATCGGCGCATGAGCCGGGCCGAAGTCACCACGCTGGTAGAACACGCATCGGTCGCTGGACGGATTCTGGGAGTACGCCTTCCGCTCGATGACGATAACGAAGAGCCTTGGACGGCTCCGCCGTCGCGGCGAAAGGCCGAGCAGCCGATCGTTGGTGTGATGCCGGCGAGGGTCGAGGTGGTTTCAAGCAATCAGGTGTACATTGATCGGAGAACATTGCCGCCCGCGCTCGTCAATCGTTTGATCCGTCTTGCTGCCTTTCAAAATCCTGAATTCTACGCGGCTCAAGCGATGCGACTGCCGACGTTTGGCAAACCGCGCGTAATTTCCTGTGCCGAGCTATTTGCCGAGCACGTGGCCCTGCCGCGAGGCTGCTTCGATGCCGCTATCGACCTCCTTACTACCATTGGTATCCGGCCAGAGTTGAGAGATGAGCGATTTAGCGGCACACCCATTGGGACGCGCTTTCTTGGAACGCTAACCAAAGAACAGCAGACAGCGGCAGATGCTCTAATAGCGCACAACACTGGCGTACTCGCGGCCACTACCGCTTTCGGGAAGACCGTGATCGCCGCCAAGCTGATAGCGGAACGAAACACCAATACATTGATCTTGGTGCACCGACAGCAATTGTTGGATCAATGGGTAGCGCGGCTACGTGCATTCCTCGACATCGACGAGGACCGCATCGGGGTCATCCGTGGCGGCAGGAAGCGGCCGACGGGCGTGATCGATGTCGCCACCATCCAAAGCTTGGTGAGGAAGGGGGATGTATCCGATCTCGTGGCGGACTATGGCCAACTCATTGTGGATGAATGCCATCACTTGTCTGCCGTCAGCTTTGAGGCAGTAGCTCGCGCCGCCAAGGCGAAATATGTGCTTGGCCTATCAGCGACTGTGACGAGGAAAGACGGTCACCACCCGATCATCTTCATGCAATGCGGTCCGATCCGCTATCGCGTCGACGCGAGGAAACAAGCTGCAACAAGGCCATTTTCACACCGCGTTATCGTCAAGAAAACTACGTTCCGTGCCGAACGGCAGAGCCCGGATGGGGCCATGTCGATACACGAACTCTATGCCTCCCTGGCGCGCGACGAGGCTCGCAATCAAATGATTTTTGATGACGTCCTCTCCGCCCTTGAAGCAGGGCGCTCCCCGGTAGTGATTACTGAGCGCAAAGACCATCTTCAGACGATTTCAGAGCGTTTAGTGAAGTTCGCTAAGAATGTCATTGTGCTAAAAGGGGGAATGAAGCCGAAGGAACGCAGCCACGTCAGCGAGGCACTGAAAGCCATCCCCGACGCCGAGGAGCGGGTCATAGTGGCAACCGGTAGCTATCTCGGTGAGGGCTTCGATGATGCACGCCTTGATACGCTGTTTCTCACCATCCCGATATCATGGCGAGGAACCCTCGCCCAGTATGCTGGCAGACTTCATCGTCTGCATGCAACGAAGCGAGAGGTGGTTATCTACGATTACGTCGACGAGAACGAACCCATGTTGGCGAAAATGGCTGCCAAACGGGAGGCCGGCTACAGGGCTCTTGGCTACGATGTCACTCGTGCGGGGGAGCTGTTCACCGGCGATATTGAGGGGCTCGCGAGAATGAGTGTGTGATTTTTCTGAATGGATTAACTCTGAAGGTTGGAAGCGGTGGATGAGTTTGAGATCGCCGACACTGTGCTGAAGCAGAATCTTGGATACACTCGACGCAGCAATGAGAGAACCATCAATTTCCGGTGAGCGTCCGAATGGCAAAACATAGCGGCGCAAAATCAATCCCCCCGGACATGCGGGCAACTTATGACGCCATCGTTGCTCTCACTGACAAAGTCTGTCGTGATCACTTGGATAACGAATACCGCGAGCTAGCGCGGCTCATGGCTGCAGCGCTCTGTCGCAAGCGAACTAGCCCGGTCTCCTCGGGGCAGCCACGTACTTGGGCCTGTGCCATCATCTACGTGTTGGGTCAGATAAATTTCCTATCAGATCAATCAATGAAGCCGTATATGACAATGGCCGACGTATGTACCGCATGTGGAGTCGGGCAGAGCACCGCCAGTGCAAAAGCGCGCATCATTTTCGACACGCTGAAAACTCACCAACTTGATCCGAAATGGTCGCTACAAAGACTAATGGATCAAAACCCGCTGGTGTGGATGGCGGAGGTTAATGGCATATTGGTGGATTTGCGTCAGATGCCGCGCGAGGTTCAGGAGATTGCATTTCAGAAAGGCGTGATCCCCTACATCCCTGCTGATCGCGGATGATGTGCCTATTTGCACCGGCAGCCATGTTTCAAAAGTGAGATTTAAGTACCAAGCTTACGCTTACACACCCCCAAAATCCGTTGGAATTGAGAGACCGGTTCGATGACTGTGTGGGGAGCAGGCAGTTTGGTCCAGATTGTCCCCACCACGCACACTCTGTAGTTGTATAGAGTAATAGACACTCGCAATAGCGTCGTGATGTCAAAGACATGTCTGCCAAATTCTCTGGTTGGCGCAGTCTCTGCTCCTGCAATCGCCGCGAATGAGGCCATTTCGGCCCCCGGTCTCTGCATCGAAAATTTCCGTTCCTGACTCGAGTGTCAGAGACCGGTTCGATGACTGGGTGGGGAGTTGGCAGTTCGAACCATACCGTCTCCACCACCCAGTCTCGCCAAACCGCGGATTTCCAGGCGGACCTAAAAGGGGCGGTTTCTGGGGGGACTTCCGCCGGTATTATTCCGGCCTTTCGGTCTTCGGTGACGGTTGCGGTCTCTCGGGCCGATTTCGGCCTCCCGTCTCTGCATCTAAAAATTTCGTTCCCCGCAGGAGAGTTCGGCGGCCTGAACCGTCGGTAATCCGGGAACCTTGCGAGGTAAAACGCGGTCTTGATTATTGCGGGTTCAATCCGAGCGCCTCAAACTGCTTACCCCATTCGGCTGGGGCATCGCGCAAACGTTCGACTCCTATGCCTCGCGGCAGCCGACCTTCGACTGCTGCTCTAACGAGGTCCGGTGCGAGGAAAGCCAGCGAGATCGTCATGTTGACTTGGCGCACGCTGCATTTTTGCCGTGTGGCGATCTGCTGAGCATCGGAGACCGAGCCCGATACGATCTCGTCAAGCCAGCGACGACCTCGGGAGATCGCACTGACCAGGCGGGCGCGACGCTCGATTCGAGTCGGACGAACTTCGCTTCTGGGGACGCCATGCGGAAGCAGGATTTGCCGGGATCTTCTGGATGGCGGTTTCTGCCATGGGATTGAGAGTCGATGATCGTCGGTCGAGCCGGATGTTTCTTCGTCGTCTGCTGACTTCAGCCGAATAGCCAGATGATCCTCGCGAACATCGATGCGAACGACCCAATCCTGCACTACTTTGCGATCTCCAACCTGCCCGACGATCGAGGATGGCTTTTCCTTCTGAGCGATCAGATGCTCCTGGAGAGATTTGACAATGACGTCTTCTATTTCTATCGCCGCAATACGGGAGACCGATCCAACCAGTGCTGTTTTGGATTCTCCGTGAAGGTGTGGCAGCGAAACATAATAGCGGTAGCGAACGCCTGCCTTGGTCGCATGGGTCGGCACCATGCGGTGACCGGCATCGTCGAACAAAAGTCCGGTCAACAGATGGTCGCTCGCGTTCCGCGCCGTGGACTGGGTGGTCCACTGCTCCGTAAGCTTTTGCTGGACCGCATCGAACAATGCACGATCCATGATGGCCGGTTGCTCGCCGGGCAGGATCTCGTCCTTGTATTTGACCTCACCGATATAAAAGCGATTGCGCAGCAGATAGAACAGTGAGCCCCGGCCAAAAAGAATGCCACCGCGGGTCGCGCCTGTCGCGAGCAGCCTCGATTTGGTTCGGATGTTCCGCTCCCGGAGATCTCGCGCCAGTGCATTGACGCTGCCGAGTTCGAGATAGCGCCGATAAATCTGCCGGACCCGCTCGGCCTCGTCCTCGATGACGGCGATCTTGCCGTCGTTCATGTGATAACCGAGGGGCAGGGTACCCCCGACCCAAAGGCCTTTTCGTTTGGAAGCGGCAATCTTGTCGCGGATACGTTCGGAGGTGACCTCCCGCTCGAACTGGGCAAAGGACAGAAGTACGTTAAGCGTCAGCCGGCCCATCGAGGTCGTGGTAT
Source organism: Bradyrhizobium sp. AZCC 2289 (assembly GCF_036924615.1). Taxonomy (NCBI): domain Bacteria; kingdom Pseudomonadati; phylum Pseudomonadota; class Alphaproteobacteria; order Hyphomicrobiales; family Nitrobacteraceae; genus Bradyrhizobium; species Bradyrhizobium sp. AZCC 2289. The sequence goes on from NZ_JAZHRY010000001.1 coordinate 6,379,841, forward strand.
TGAACTGCTGGGTAACTGAGACGAACGATACGCCTTGAGCGTCAAACAGTTCGACCAGCTTGGCAAAGTCGGCCAATGATCGGGTGAGACGATCAACCTTATAAACGACGATCACATCAAGCTTCCGGGCGCGGATATCATCCAGCAATCTCTGCAGGTCCGGGCGGTCGGTGGACCCACCGGAATATCCACCGTCGTCGTACCTCGATCGAATCAACGTCCAGCCGGCATGCGCCTGACTCTTTATGTAGGACGAGGCAGCGTCGTACTGGGCATCAAGCGAGTTGAACTCTTGATCCAGCCCGTGGTCGGTCGAGACCCGGGTGTAGATCGCGCAACGGACCGCTTTGACCCTAGGAATCGTCATGACCGAGCCCCAATGGCAGTTCGGTCCCCTTTATCCCTGAGGCCGAAGAAGCGAGGACCGTTCCATTTCGTACCCGTAATTGCGAAGGCGACCTTGGAGAGGCTGTCATAGGTTTGGCCATTCCAGACAAACCCATCGGCCATCACCATCACCCGTTGAGAATGTCGATCCCACTCTCGGACCAACACAGTTCCCGGAGTCAGTTCAATTCGTTTCTGGTCGAAGCTGACGAGACGCGTGGACATCGTCACGTTGGTGCTCTTGGCGTCTGTCCGATCCAGAACCTGCCTGGTCTCGTGATCTAAATCGCCAAACCGGTCAGCTTGAATTCGATATGCAATGATTGCGAACAGCAGATGCCGCGGCAGGTTATTGGGCGCCGCTCTCTGAAATGCGCTTTGCCATCGTGAACGAAGCCCTTCGAGATCGAGACCGCGCAGATGCGCGATCTCGTCTCCAATGGAAGCTTTGGTTGAGACGCGACCGCTGCGACGCTTCTGCACCATCACATTACGCCTCCTGCTTCGCGCGGTCGACGGTGGCTGACGAAGCCTTTCCATCCTTGATGCGGTAGATCCGGCCTTTGTCAGTCTGTTCAGAAACCAGATTGAGACCCAGTTTCTTTCGAACGACGCCGGCAAGAAAGCCGCGCACCGAGTGTTGCTGCCATTCCGTCGCAGCCATAATGGCAGCAATCGTTGTGCCAGCGGGCGCCCGCAGCATCGTGATGATGCGGGCGTGCTTGGTGTCGGGGCGGCCTGCAGACTTTGACGCCGCAGCCGCAGATCGCGCTTGAGACTTGCCCTTACTGATCCTTCGCGCGGCTGAGCGGGTAGCAACCTTGGTCTTTGATTTGGGCTTGGTCATGGAGTCCTCTGAGTTGACGCGACGCCGTCCGCCGCACCACCACGGCCCCGCCCGGGCAAATTAGCCGGCAGGGCAAGACCCCCGAAGCTGCTCAAGCCGCTCCAAGTCGCCACACAGCAACGCTCCGATCAAGTACGAAAGCCAGTCGATTCTGAGAAAAATTGTCAAAAGACTTCCAAAACGATCGCGCGTTCCGAAAACTCAGGAGTGAGTGCGGGCCGGAAACGCTGCTACAAATATGTCTAATGCCACAGAGAGAGGTCCAACTTCGTGCATCGCTCCAGCCGCAATGGACGTTGCCTTCAACGCGGTCTTTACGGATCCAGTGCGCGACGCGCGATGGTCGCTCCGATCGTCTCAAGGTACCATCGCAAGCAACATGACGTCTGGGCCGGGCCGCAAATCCTTCTCGTAAACGAAAACTCGGCGGCCCGGCAGTTGAAAACTGAAACCGCGACCAAGCGGCGTGTCGTCAACGATCCGGCGCAGCGTGGCGCTCGTGAGCGTTTCGCTGACGGTCAATTCCATCTGGTAGGTTGCGCCTTCGCTGAGAAGCGGGAGGCTTGCAGGCACCACGGCGCGGGCCGCTAACTTGGTGCGCAACGCGTCGATCATTTGAACGCGGTTTGGCATCACGCCACCCGATTGTCATAGAGCGGCATCGCGTCGACGGTCCAAGCATCGCCCGGCCACACCCGACCATTGTAGGAAACGTGAGCAATAACCGAACCGGCATCGTCGACAATAAGAGGTGATGGGGTGTTGCTCGCACCTTCGCCGCTTTTGTCCCGCGCGACGCAGAACATCTGCGACGCCTGCGCGAACGATGCGACTTGGTAAGCGTTGCCTCCTACGCGCAAAAACATCGCCTTGATTGGGCTTTTCGCGTGAGGCAAGATATTTCTTGGGTCGGGGATGAGAACGATCGCACCAACAGTGGGCGTCCCGCCTTTGGCGCGGGCTCTGGCGGCAAATCGCAGCGCCCTGTCTTCCTCAAGGCTAAGTCGGGTTGGAAGGCGGCAATCTGAGGTAACCATCGCTTCTGTTTTGCGTGACATCGCTTGACCCCCTGATTCGCACGGCTTGCCTCGAAAATGCGAGACGACTAGATCCAGTGTCCTTTCGACCAATGCTTGCGCCGGCGCCGAAGTCGAGAGAAACTTAGAGCAATCTTGTTGCTCTTTTAAGGGGCGCCGGCCTTTTTCTGAGATTCTGCAATCGCGCTTGCATGAAGCCCAGAAACCAGGGAAAACGCGGCGTCGCGCGCCGCGCCGGCCCGCCTTCGACCCTATTTCGGATAAATGGCAGGAAGTCCAAGGACAATACCGATAATTGACATCTTCGCTGGTCCTGGCGGGCTGAGCGAGGGATTTCATTCGGCGAACACTGCCCAATATGGGCTAAGGTTCTCGAGCGTCCTTTCAATCGAGAAAGACCCCGTTGCGTGCGAGACACTCCGGCTGCGCAGCTCGAATGCACGCGCAACGACCGTCTCTTCCTGTCGCAGAATCCAGATGAAGCCGGGCGTCTTGTCGATCGGCAGGGCCGCATGATGCACGATGGCCGCGACCCGTGAGCGTTTCGGCAGAAGATGATCGAGGTGCCCCTTCCACCGTGCCGGGTTGTCGCCCGCGCGGTATTTCATGATGCGAGCCCAATCGAGAATGCGCTCGATCCTGCCGCGAAGCCGTGACGCCGTCTCGGTCTTGTCCTTCCAGATCGGCTGCAACACCTTCGGAACCAGCGCGTCGTCGATCGCGGCGACCGGCTTGTCCTTGAAGACGGGATAAACATAGGTCTGAAGCGTCGCCGTCCATTGGTCGGCATGCTTGCCGTTCTTCCAGCCGGCCTTATGAGTGGCGATGTAAGTCTCAGCGCACTTTTCGAAGATGATGGCCTCAGCCGCCTCGATTGTCCTGGCTTGCTGTTCCTTGAGGCGCTCCTCCAGCGGATCGAGGCCCTTGAGGCGCATGACCCGGCAGATCTCGGCTTTCTCGCGCGCCTCGGCGAGCGACACGGTATGAAACGGGCCAAGGCCCATATCCCGGAGCTTGCCCCCAGTGCGATACCGGAAAATCCAACTCTTCGAATTGCCGGGGCGGACCTTTAGGTAAAGCCCAAGCCCATCGGCATACATTCCCGGTTTGAGATTCTGTTTGATCTTGAGTGCGGTGAGCACCCGTATGCGAGCCATTCCAAATCTTCCGCGTCGTGTCTGAGCCCATGCCCATATAGAGCGAGGGGTTCAGTCGACGGGCGGGGATGTTGCGGGAGTGGCAGGGTGAGATCGGTGAACGCATGCAAACGGCTGGCCCAACAGATGTCTGAGAGCCTCTTTCCGGTGCATTTTTTATCCCTGGCGCGGGCTACGGTTAGGGCGATGTGATATGTCTGCCCCAACAAGGATGTTGCGAAGTGGCAGATATCGTTACCCCGGCTCGTCGCTCCGAGATAATGAGCCGCATTCGAGGCAAGGGGACGAAGCCCGAGCTGTTGGTCAGGAGTTCCGCGCACCGGCTTGGCTTCAGATTCCGGCTCCACGTCAGTAAGCTCCCCGGGTCTCCGGACTTGGTTTTCCCCAGCCAGAAGACCGCCCTGTTCGTCCACGGCTGTTTTTGGCACAGGCATCAGGGCTGCCCTTATTGCTATGAGCCTAAATCAAATATACAATTCTGGCGTGAAAAGTTTAAGAAGAACGTGGTACGCGATAAAAGCGTGCAGACCGGGCTGGAGGGGATGGGTTGGCGCGTCGCTGTCATTTGGGAGTGCGAAGCGGCGGATTCTGACGGCCTCCGCAAGAGGTTGAAGGAATTGCTGGGTCGCCGATGATTACCGCAGATGCACTGCTGATTCGCCAAAGGAAGCTCGCCCGGCTGCGCTCGGGTGGAAGCCCGCGCGCCCTCGAAATCTGTTCCGGCTGCGGCGGCCTGTCCCTGGGCCTGCAGACCGCGGGATTTGAGCTTGCTGCCCACATAGAGATCGATCCCGAAGCCGCAAAAAGCTACGCCCTCAACTTCGCCAGTGGTCGCGACCTGGAAGGGCCCTGGGCCGCGCCGCGAAACATGGAAAGCGTCTCAGCAGATCAGCTGGTAGCCGAACTTGAGCTGCAGACTGCCACCGCAGACTCGTTTGACGTCCTGGCCGCCGGTCTGCCCTGCCAGGCCTTTGCTCGCATCGGCCGGTCGAAGCTTCGCTCCGTATCCGGCGGTGAAGAGGATGCTTTCCAGAAGGACCCGCGCGCCGCGCTGTATCGCCGATTTCTGAAATACGTCGAGGATACGCAGCCGCTTGCAATCGTCATCGAGAACGTCCCGGACATTCTTAACTTCGGCGGTCACAACGTGCCGGAGGAAATTTGCGACAGTCTGGAAGCTGCCGGATATTCGACAGGCTACACCCTGCTCAACGCCGCCTATTTTGGCGTACCGCAGATCAGAGAGCGGCTTTTCATTGTAGCCCTCGCCCGCGTCCTTGGTGAAACACCCCGTTTTCCTGAGCCTACTCATTTCGCCCAGCTGCCGAGCGGTTATCAGGGGACGCGCCGTGTGGCCCTCAAGCACGTCGATCAGACCAGCGGGCGCTTCCACCAGCTTCACGAACCATCAGACACGTTGAAGCCGGCTGTGGGAACGAGGCAAGCGCTCGCAGACCTCCCTCGGATAACCGAGCATGTCAACGACCCTCGCGTCATCCGCCGACGCAAGCTCACTGACGAACTGCCTTATCGCGAGAGCAAGAAGGCACTCTCGGAATACGCTAGCATGATGCGGGCCTGGGATGGATTCGCCAGCGACGCCGGTACGGACGGTCACCTTGTCCGCCTTACGCCGCGCGACTTCCCCATTTTTCAAGCCATGGATCATGGCACCGATTACCCTCTGGCGAGGAAGCTTGCCGAAGAAATGTTCGAGCAGGCCCTTCGCAGAAAGCGGCTGGGCAGCGTTTCCAGGAACTCAGCGGCTTACCGCAACCTCAGAGCGGAAATGGTCCCGCCTTACGACCCCGAAAAATTCCCGAACAGGTGGTGGAAGCTTGATCCCGCGAAGCCGTCGCGCACGCTGACGGCTCACATGGGCAAGGATACCTATTCCCACATCCATTACGACAGTCAGCAGTGTCGGACCGTCTCCGTGCGCGAAGCTGCGCGTCTCCAGTCCTTCCCTGATGGTTTTGCGTTTGCAGGCGCTATGAATGCTGCCTTCCGGCAGATCGGAAATGCAGTGCCGCCGCTGCTCGGCTTGGCCGTTGCGCGGGTCGTGCGGGAGCAGCTGGATTTGGCTGCACAGTCCGCAGATCACACAGACGATCGCCAAGTTGCCTAAGGACATGGCAAAAGAGCGGCCGGTCGAGATCACGCCTTCGGCAGCAGCTCTTGTAGAGTCCCTCAGGGGTCTGGGTTATTCGCCGGAAACCGCCGTCGCCGACCTGATCGACAACAGTATTGCGGCAGAGGCGGCAACCATTGAACTTGAACTCGAATGGAACGATGGACATCCGCAGGCTGCGCTGCTGGATGACGGCAATGGCATGGATCGCGCCACTCTGGTCGAAGCTCTGCGCTTCGGCGGCAGCGGTCCAACTTCGACGCGAACGGCCGGCGACCTCGGCAGGTTCGGGCTGGGGCTGAAGACGGCATCGCTGTCCCAGTGCCGCAGGCTTACGATCGTCAGCAGGGCGGCCGGCGGGACATCTGCCATGGTCCTCGACGTTGACGAGATTGCAAAGCGCGGATGGTTTGCGACCGAGCCGGCGATGTTACCGCAACACCCGCTGGCCACAAAACTGCTCCAGCTTGAACACGGGACGCTAGTCCTGTGGGATCGCATGGACTCGCTGGGAGGGCTGTCCGGGCTTCAAAAGGACGCCTTCTATTTGCGCCTTCAGGACATCCGCGCCCACCTCGGCATGGTTTTTCATCGGTTCCTCGGCGAAGATACCAGGCGCATTTGCATTCTTACGAATGGGCGAACCGTGAAGCCCTGGGACCCCTTTCAGAAGAACCACGCCTCGATCATCGAAATGCGGTCGGAGCGAATCCGGTACGGCAGCTCCAGCTTCGAGGTAAAACCCTATATTCTTCCCCACCGAGACCGCTTCACCAACGATGCGGAATATGAAGCCGCAGGCGGCCCTGGAGGATGGAACGCGCGTCAGGGCTTCTATGTCTATCGTGCAAAGCGGCTTCTTGTGGCCGGGAGCTGGCTGGGTCTTGGAGGAGCCCGTGCGTGGACCCGCGACGAGTCCAGCCGGCTCGCACGCATTCAGGTCGACCTTCCAACCGAGCTGGACGCCGACTGGCGCATCGATGTCAGAAAATCCCACGCCAGACCTCCCGGCGCCTTGCGGGCAAGGCTCACAGCGATTGCAGAACATTGCAGGGCGCAGGCGCGTGAAGTCTTCGTCTGGCGCGGCCTGGGCCCGCGTGCGCGATCCCAGGAAGCAAATAGTGATCCCTTGTGGCTCGCCAGTGCGGGTCCCAACGGCACGAACTACCGTATCAACCGGAAGCATCCAGCCCTCGCCGCATTCGCCGATGGCCTGAAGGCTGAGCGCAAGCAGTTCGACGCGCTGCTGACACTCATCGAACAGTCGGTGCCTGTCGAAAGGATCTGGCTCGACATCTCCGAGGCTCAGGGGGCACCCATCCGCGCCATGGACGATGAACAGCTGGATCAGCTCACCGGAAGTCTGACCGAGCTTGCCAAGATCCTTCCAACGACGCTTCCCGCCGCGGCGCGGGTTGATCTTCTCTTGCGGCACCTGCCTCAGCCACCAGCCCGACTGCGCAACCATCTGCTCGAAATTCTGGGAGCTGCAGCATGAGCGGCGACCCGGTAGCTGCGCTGATCGTCAGCGCTCGTCAATTCCTGCTGATGCGCAAGGAAGGTGGAGCGCTGGTTGACCGTGGCGCGATCGAACAGGTTGTTCAACTGGTCGTACCGACTGCGGGCGCGGCCACCGGCCGTTCGTATTCTGCGGATGAAATCGCGACGGCCATCCGCTCGCTTGAAACGATCTTCGTCGTCGAACAGGGACCATCAATTTCGCTGACGGATCGCAGCCGTCCGCCCGAATGGTATGTCGGAGAACGACGCAAGCCCGGCCCGTTCATGGAGCGATATCTTCAGAAACTTGAAGAGAGCGACTGGGCGGACGAGTCGGTGCGCCAGCTTCGTGAAAGCACCGCGCGTGTCCTGGAGGTGCTCGACGATCCGGACCGCCTCGGCCCCTGGGATTGGAGAGGCCTCGTCGTGGGTGACGTGCAGTCCGGAAAGACTGCGCACTATGCCGGTGTGATCAACCGTGCCGCTGACGCAGGCTATCGTGTCATTGTCGTACTTGCCGGCATGCACAATGTTCTTCGGCTGCAGACGCAGAAGCGTCTCGACAAGGACTTTCTCGGGTACGATACCGACCCGAAATCCTTTAGCGACACCGGAAGGCGTATTCCTATCGGCGTTGGCAGGATCAATCCTCGCCTTATTGTCGACAGCCTTACGGTCTCGTCGATTGGAGGAGATTTCAGTCAGAAGGTAGCCAACCAGGCCAACTTCGCGCCGCTGAGCCAGCCATGTCTTCTTGTGGTGAAGAAACAGGGCAAGGTGCTGCAGAATCTGAACCGCTGGATCAAGCGCCTTCCCGATGAATCTCGTGCCGCGCCTCTGCTAGTCATCGACGACGAGGCGGACCAAGCCTCAGTCGACACCGGAGATCAGCCTCTGCTGCCGGACGGTACATTCGACGAAGACTATGACCCCAAACGCATCAACGGCGAAATCCGCAAGCTGCTATATGCGTTCGAGCGGTCGGCCTATGTCGCCTACACCGCTACACCTTTTGCCAACATCCTCATGCACGATGAACGTCGCGCCCAGGACTATGGCGCCGACCTGTTCCCCGCAACGTTCATCGTCTCGCTTACCCCGCCGGACGACTATTTCGGTCCTGCCGCGGTCTTCGGCACCAATGATGAGGGTGACGACGAGGGGCTGCCTCTCATTCGTCATGTTGACCAGACAGCTGAAGCCTGGATACCTGACAAGCACGACAGGACGCTTGTTCCAAGATTCGACGGACAGGACGCGATTCCGCCGAGTCTGGAGAGATCGATAGATGCGTTTCTGCTGGCGTGCGCTTCGCGTGCCGCGCGCGGTCAGGGCCGTGAACACAACTCCATGCTCATACACGTCTCGCGGTTCGTCGATGTGCATCAGGTTGTGCACCGTCAGGTCGAAGCGTATCTCGTCAATACCCGCGCCCTCGTCTCGGGCGGTGATCGCGAGACCATCGATCGACTTCACCGCATGTGGCTCGAAGATTTCGAGCCTGCCGCGGATGAGTTGGCCCCGACGGTTTTCGGACGGCAGACGATCAGGTCGGCCTGGTCGCAGGTTCTCGACTTCCTGCCGGACAGCTCGGACAAGATTCAGGTCATCCTCGCCAACGGCAAATCGAAGAATGATATCGACTACGACAGCTACAAGGAAACAGGCCGATCGGTCATTGCGGTTGGTGGAGACAAGCTCTCGCGTGGCCTTACCCTCGAAGGCCTGACGGTCAGCTACTTTCTGCGAATTGCCCGTCAGTACGACAGTCTGCTGCAGATGGGGCGCTGGTTCGGCTACAGGCGCGGGTTCGCGGATGTCTGCCGGCTCTATACGACGCCTGACATGGAGGACTGGTTCACGCACGTTGCTACGGCCAACAAGGAACTGCGCTCCGAATTTATCCATATGCAGCAGACCGGCGCGACTCCGAAGGAGTATGGCCTCAGGGTGGAAGGACACAGTATTCTCAATGTCACCGCGCCCGGCAAGCAGCGCCATGCGACGCCGCGGCAGGTGAGCTTTGCCGGTGAAGGCAAGATTCAGACGGTGATGTTCCGCGACAAAGGGCTGGTCGAACAGAACGCAGCGGCAACCGATGCTTTCGTTGAGAGCCTTGGCCAGGGCAGAGATTCGCCTGTTCGACCCGGCTCGGCGGGGAAGACGGCCAAAGGCGAGCTGTGGAGCAATGTTTCCGGTCGCGCGATAGCTGAGTTTCTGTCGGGGCTCGCGTTTCCTCCTGAGAGTCTGCAGATCGAAGGCGGCAAGCTCGCACAGTATATCCGCGCGCAGATCACGCAGAACGAGCTCACCGAATGGACCGTGTTCCTGCCCGGCGCTGACGGCAGAACTGTCAGTGTCGGCGGCCGTCAGATCAAATCCGTGAAGCGTACCCCGCGAGATGAAGGAGCTGAAGACCGCTACATCGTAAAGACGATTCTGAGTCCGTTCGACGAGGCCATCGACCTAACCGAGGACGAATTCACCGCAGCACTGGCCGAGACCAACAGTGAACGCCAGGCCGTCAGCAAGCCGGCGACTGATCGTCCTTCCGGGCCGAGCATCCGCGATCTGCGTGGCCGGCGGCCGCAGAACGGCCTGCTGATCATCTACCCCCTCGATCCCAGCGTACCCAAAATGGACACCGACCGACCGGTCATCGGTGTCGTCGTGAGCTTCCCTGACAGCCCCACGGCGCGGCGACGGCTGTATCTTGAGAATACCGTGCGAAGCCGAGAGGAGCAGGAATGAATCCGCTCTGGTCTGAACGCCTTCGTGAAGCGTGGCAAGAACTTGCCGGCCATTTCGCACAGAGCAGAGCATACCGGACGCGACGACTCTCGGATCAGCTGCAGCTTGACGTACATGCCGCGCTGCGAGCTGTTGATAACGCCCCATGTCTGGTCATCGAGGGGATCGCGCCCGCGGAAGATCACTTCGAAGTAGGCGGCATGCGCCTTGGCGTTGTTCGTGATGAACGAGGCCCTCTTCTTGTCCTTTCCCTCGAAGACCGGGACAGGATCGATCTCTTTACCACCGTCTGCGCTGACGCCATTTCCGCTTCGGAAGGAAATGACCGATCGCTGCTGGTGTTTCTTGACCGGCTTGAGGCGTGGCGTCGCTTCCTTCGCGAACGCAACAGCGGCCTTTCTCGCGAAGAGGCAACCGGTCTGATCGGCGAGCTTCTCGTCCTTAGAGAGCTGATCGCTTTGGATCGCTCGGCATTCGGCTTCTGGGCGGCACCTGACGACGGCCTTCATGACTTTCACCGGGAGGGTCATGCGCTGGAAGTGAAGAGCAGCCTTGGTCCCTCGTCCCAGGTCCGTATCGCCACCCTCGACCAGCTCGACACGACAGGCCTCAGACGCCTTGACCTACTGCATGTCCGGCTGATTGAATCGCCTGAGGGCACAACTCTGGGAGCTATCGTGTCTGACATCGTGACGCGGCTTGAAGAGCCATCCCGCAGAACTTTCGAAAACGCCCTCCTCAGGCGAGGGCTGATGCCGGACGATACGGTCGCCAGGTCCAGCCCGCACGTCGAGATCAGAACGATCGAAGCCTATAATGTCGGGGCCGCCTTTCCACGGCTGGACAGGACCAGCGTTCCGCAGGCTGTGAGTGATGCCCAATATGCTCTGGACGTTCGCGCTCTCACGGGCTTTTCAACATCAGCGTCATCGGTCCTTGAACAGTTTCAGAGCGGGGCCTCGGTGTGATGGACGACGCGGTACAGCGTTTCGCCAAGGAGTTCGTCAGCGACGTCAACGACGGCCTGACCGAGATTCCTTTTTCAGAGGAAGTGTTCACGCGTCTCGTCCTTGAGCGCCTTGAGGATGCCGAGCAGCTGGAAGGTACGTTTCCGCTGTTCCAGCAAGGCCGCGTCCGAAACTCGATCTATCGCATTGATGGCTACTCGTTCGACGAGGATCGGTCTCGGCTCGAACTGTACACGACGATCTACCGCGAGGACCTTCCGCCGGCCCGGATACCCCAGGCCGAAGTGACGCGGGCGTTCGAGCGTGCCATTCGTTTCGTCAACGCCTGCATTGAGGGTCTTGCCGCGCAGCTCGAACCTTCCAACAGCGATGCCAGCGACCTTGCGAGGCTCATCGAGGCTCAGGGGTCGACGCTCGGAAGCGTCAAGATCATCCTTCTCACGAACGGCCTAGTCGACAAGACCGCCGGATCAACCGACTGGCGGGATCGCAAAGTCGATTTTGATACCTACGATATCGTGCGGCTGCAGAGAATTCTTGGCGAGGGCGAGACGCGCGCCGACATCGCCGTCGACCTGCAGGCTCTGACAGGCGCTCCCGTCCCCTGTCTGCACGTCCCTAGTCAGGCTGGAGAATACGACGCCTATCTTTCTGTGCTGCCGGGCGAAGCGCTTTCACGCATCTATGACCGCTATGGCGTGCGTCTGCTCGAATTGAACGTGCGCGCGTTCCTTGGCTTGCAAGGCCGAAAGAGCGTCAACGCAGAACTCAGACGCACCATCGCCGACCAGCCATCGATGTTCCTGGCCTACAACAACGGCATCGTCGCAACGGTTGACGACCTTGAAATCGTCAATGATCAGGCTGGTCGACTGTCAATCAAGTCGCTCAAAGGTCTGCAGATTGTCAATGGCGGACAGACCACCGCTTCACTCCACCGCGCGCGTCGCAAGGACAGCCTCAACCTCGGAAACGTCGCCGTTCCCATCAAGATCATCAAGGTCGGCGGTGCCGACCTGAGCGAGATGGTTGCCTCCATCTCACGAGCAGCAAACCGGCAGAATACCGTCCAGCTCGCTGACTTCTCGGCCGGCGATCCCTTCCATCAGGAGATCGAGACGCTGGCCAACAATACGTGGCTCAATGACGGAAAGGGTCGCTGGTTCTACGAACGCGCCCGAGGTTCCTACTTGGCCGCGGAGGCAAAGGCAGCCTACCGGAAGTCCGACCAGCAGACATTCCGTGCGCAGACGCCCAAGCAGCGGCGGCTCAGCAAGCTTGACTTGGCTCGTTATCTCACCGCCTGGGACGGCCTGCCTTTCCGCGTCTGCCTCGGCGGGCAGAAGAACTTCCAGCATTTCATGCAGCGGATGAAGGACAGCGCACCGCCGCCGCCTGACGCGGCGTGGTTCAAGCGGCTCGTTGCAAAGGCCATTGTTTATCGCGCCGCCGAGAAGAAGATTCGGGCCATGAAATTTCCCGCCTACGGAGCGCAGATCACGGCCTATGTGGTCTCCGGCCTGGCCCACAAGACCGGAGGCCGCATGGACTTCGAACGGCTGTGGTCCCGGCAGTCCGTCAGCACCGAACTTGAAACGCTGGTCGAGGCATGGGCTCCGCAGATCGACACGCTGCTGCGCCAATCCGCCGGCCAGAAGAATCCAAGCGAATGGTTCAAGAAAGAGGAGTGCTGGCTGGATATCGTGAACGGGTTACCCGCGCTTTCTGACCCTCTCCCGCCGGAACTGTCTTATGCCGGTGTAGTCGATGGCGACGAAGTCGCAACAGCCCAACCCAGAGCGCATTCGGTTGCTGATTATGAGCGGATCGAGCAATGCATGAACGTTACTGCAGCAACGTGGCTTGAGGTTGCGGAGCGCGGCTACAAGGCTGGTGCGGTCCACTGGAAGGTCGCGGCCATCTGTCGAACGCTAGCCAGTTACGCCGCCGGAGGATGGGACAAGAAGCCATCTGCGAAACAGGCCAAGCCCGCACTTGAGGCTTATCAGGCATGTGCACGTGCCGGCGTGATCGAAGTATCCGCCGCTGCAGAAGCTGCGGCTATTTCCTAGGTGGCTCTGGGGAATTCCTCGGCAAGCCAGGTGGCGACTATCGCAGCGCTACCTTTGCCGTTTCTGCGAAGCAGATCGACAATGTCAGCTGCCGAGACGACTACGATCGGGTGCGCGTCCTCCTTGATTTCCTTGTAAGCCTGCAGATCAACCCAGCTGGTAGTTACCAGAACACCGAACTGACGGTGTCTGAGTCGAGAAATAAGCCGCGACATTTCCCGGACGCCAACCGAGTTTGACGACGAGTAGCACTTCGCTTCCAGAGCAAAATCGACAAGGATGCCGCTCGGCCCCGTGCCGACGCGAAGCTGGCCGACACCGTCGCGTCCGCCGTCACGAGAAGGCCGCGTTACGTCCAGCGTCACGACATCCGGCATCATGAACCGTGTGATGGCGGCAGCGCAGTGTTCGAAGGCGTGAGGGCTTTCCCTGAAATGGTCCCGGATAACCTGGACCATGGCCTCGCCGTCCTTTTCCGCGGGCAGCTGTTCGATCTTGCTCCGATACTCCAGAGAGCGCGTCGACATGAGCGCTCGACGACGTCCTGTCCTTACCCATGTCTGCCAAGCATCCGGAGCAAGCGCGTCCTCGGGTTCTCCGGCAATCAAACTGTCAATCCAGGCCCGGGAAATGACCGACGCATCCAGCACCGTGAATCTGGCGCGGTAGTTCTGGAACCGCTGACCTCCAGCCGTCCGCCAGATCGCGACAAGCTCCTCGGATGAGTCCAGGTCGGATGCTCCCGGCACCGCAAGCCCGAGGAAGATCATGTCGCGCCACGTGCCCGCCCCGCTGAAGATGAAGGTGGGTGGCACTTCGCGTCGCCCCTCAACTCCTGAACGGGCCGCGTTAAATATCTTCTGCAGCATGAGATTGCCGTCGCGACCGGTATCGTGGAGTTCGCGGCCCGGCTCCTTGTTATCGCCGTAATAGGTGAAGACTCCCGTCTCGCGATCGAGCGAATCCGGCCAATCCGAATCAGCGAGACTGGAGGTCAGGACAAGCATGTGCAGCTTGCCCGCCACCTTTCCTCGCTTGCGGAAACCGCCCTGGCTATCAACTCGCAGCAGGCGAGGAAGCGGATCAGCTCCCGCATTGCTAACGCGGCGCCCCTTGTAGCAGGCGTCAACATAAAGATCAGACGTAGCCAGCTGGTCGAATGATATTATTTTCACGTGCCCCTCCCAGCTCATGCTCTCTCGGCAGAGGAATTGACGCAAGTCCCCATCGGATCAGTCCTGCTTCGATCTGGTGCTGTTTGTCCGATGTCCGGCGCATCAAGTCGTTGCAAGGCAATCTTGCAGTGCGGTGTACGGATGCTGCCACTTGTGCCAGTCAGCACGACCGCACGCCGGCATGACCGGCGGACACTGAACCTCCTAATGGTTGCCTAGTGTTGGGTAGTGAGGCACGGTGCCAACAAGAGAGGTGGTCCTTTGAAAGACGTGGGTGCTGTCGATGTTAATGGTTGCGGCTGATCCGCGGGATACAGCCCGGGCCTCCAGGCTATTGAAGGCACAGCTCGGTGCTGGCGCCGAGGTTTACATCCGCAGGCTTGTCTGGCCCGGCCCTGCCGAAAAGATTGCCGATGCGCGCCTCCAATATCGGTCGGATGACCAGCTCTGGTCTTACATGTGGTGGTCCGAAGAATGGAAACGATGGCAGTTCTGCTATGGGATCGATGTTGCTCCCGGGCCCGTCCAGGTTCCGACGATCGAAATAAACTTCGCTGCCAGGCAAATTGACCGGTACCTGACCGGCCGCGTCCTGGTCGACGAAGCCGGCAACACCTATCTCGCGCACAAGGGAGAGCTGAAGGGTGGCAGGACTGGCGTCGTTGACGCCCGGTCATTTGAACAGCAGGTCAACGGCTTTTCAAAGCAGCAGGCGCTCTGGCCAAATGGGAAGGTCGAACGCCTGTTCGTCATCGGAGCAATCGGGCAGCTGGGGTTCACCAAGCGTCTAGGGGCATTTGTCAGCGAGGCCCAGCGCCTCCGCGGTCTCGCCCGGGAGGGAAGGCTCGCAGATCACGTTCCGCAAGGGCCTACTTACAAGCAGGGGTACGTGGGCAAGACATCAGGCACCCGAAGCGCGGAGTATGAAATCGACCGATGGCACGACCTGATTGTCGATGAACTTCATCGCGAACTCAAGCGACGCGGGCTCTGTACCTTCACGTCAGAGCACAAAGAGATGAAGCCGGACCTGTACAGCCTTACGAAGGACGGGAAGCTTCGCCACCTCTTCGAGATCAAGACGAACCAGGACACCTCTACGCTCTACACCGCCATCGGGCAACTCGTCGTCTACGGTGCCGCCCAGGCTCGGCCGCCGAGGCGCTTCCTTGTCGTGGAGAACCCGGTCGAGGACCTGAACTTCCAGAAAGCCCTCGCCAACCACCAGATAGCGGTCGTGAATTTTAGGCGCGAAGGCCGGAAGCGCATCAGCTTTCCGGGGCTCGACCAGCATAGTCGGACTTGGTCATCGAGTTGAGCACATCGCGTACACGCGATGCTGGCGCACCAACGCTCTCATTGATTATTATCCGATCGAGATTGCTGTCATCGAGAATACCGGATGGAAGTCCGGTACAAGTGACATAATACGGCCGTCCGGCTGGAGAAATTCATGGCTCGCCCCTGGAATGAGCTCAGGGTCGAGCGGAATGAGCGCGTTCGGATTATGAAGCACGACCATGCCTTCGACCCAGCTTTCGTTGTAAGCGGGCGCATATACCTCATGAACGAAGGGCTTCGGCATTGGATTGCCCGGATTGTGCTCGCCGCGGGCAAAGCCGGTGCGGACCATGCGGATACGCCTGTTGCCAAATTCTGCCAGGTAAGCCATCCGGTTGAACTTCGGCAGCGTGCCTTGAGAATTGATAACTACTGCGCTGATATGCTCAGCATTGGGTAAGCGAAAGAAACCTGATTTTTCGCGCAGCCCTTCCCAGACATGCTCGTCGATCCATTCCACTTTCAAACCTTTGTTGAGGCTATGACGGACGCCGAACACGTATTCCGTGGCCGCAGAAACCACCATTTGCATCGCATTGGCAAAATGAAAGTCCTGGACCGCGAGGACAAACGGTCGTCCTTTCATCTGTGGCATCTCCCAATAGGGAGTTTTTCGATCTAGCTTCGTTCGTAGCGCCCGACCGATTTTGATGGGGACGAAATTTTCGATAAACCGCTGGAGCTCAGCTTTGTCGTTCGGAATCTCCGCGCCAGGGGGGTTTGCGGTGGTTGCTTCCACGCCGAAGCTGCCGAACGGGCCCGATAGCAAGAAGTCGGGTACCGCGAACTCTTCCGAGCGCGCATATCCTAGCTCGGTGAAAGTGGCGAATAGGTAGAGCTCCCAAATCCGTGGGTTGAATCCTGTCGTTTGGAATTGCTCGACGAAATTGCCGTCGGCGTCTCCATACCAGCGCATCATCGCCTCGATGATGCCGCGCGCGGGCGAGTAGCGCTCGTCGTTGGACAGTATCTTGAAGAGAGGGTTGAGTCGGTCTTCTGGCGTGACCGGCGTAAAGAAATCGGTTGGCTTGCCTTTAGCATCTCCTTGATGGTGCGATTGGGCGCTCGCAGCGTTTTGGGCTGTCATGGACGCGAAAAGTTGATCGCGTGCCGCCTTTTGCGTTGGCTGTGAATGACCGACGTCGATAGCGCGAAAGCGGAAATGCTCGTCGCGAGCTAAAATGATCCAGCCGAAATCGTGATCGGTATTGTCGCGCACAAGTATTCCGAGCACGCGTTCGCCTGGAGTGGAGAACCATTCGATCTCCTCAAACAGCACCCGGGTCATCGGCGCCCGCGCATATCCGGCCAAGCCATCGAAGCGATGAGACGACAATGGTTCGATGCGCACGCGAACTAGATGCTGCACCTTGGCGATCATACCACGCGAAGCGGGGGTCGCTGGAACAAGGGCGACACGATCGATCCGGTTGAGACCAAGGCCGATTAAGGTTTCCCGCTGCCGATGATGGCGACGGATCGGACTCTTGATCTGCTGAATTTGGATGACTGATGGTTGCTTTGTTCCTGCTTCTTCGCGGGGGCTGGAATACGGTGGTTTGGAGCTTTTCACTTCTTTGCCAGCAGGTTGCTTTCGATCACCTCCTGGAATCGTTGAATTCTTGGGAGCCGACGAAAATAGGATGCAGGTATCATAGCAAAGAAGCCCTCCTGCGCTACGTGTAGATATTCCTCGTTGGGCAATTGGCCCGCCTTTATCATCTCGGCTTCCATTGCGTGAATTGCCTTTACGAGCCGCCTGCCTCTCGCGGTGAGGGGGGCCACAAAGCGGGGCTGCATCTTGCGGTCAATCCAGTCTATGAGACAATCGGCGAAATCGACGTTCGCCAAGTTCTGCGCCAGCAAAAATCGTACGTATCCGAATAGAAACTCGTGTTCCCCTTCACCAACGCCCACGCCGAATTCCGAACCGCTCTCTGCCAGATACCACTCGGCCGCGTTTGAGGCCAAATCCATGTGGAAGTACACTGATCGGGCAAGGTTGGTTAAGCCCTGCGTGAATAGGTCAAAATACGAAATGGGAAATGAGCCATTTTGCGATCTCCTAGCGACCATCTCCCTCACAACATCATCGAGATCATAAATGAAAGGGTCCACTTGAGCGCCAGCGGTCTCGAATATCTGCGGCACGGCGTGCTCATCCAACATGTTCTGATGTGGAACGAGTACATAGGCGTCCTCGGAGCTGGCAGGCGAGCGAAGGCACTGGCGCACATCTACCCAATACGATGCAGCCATATCCGGGTTGTGCAACACCAAGATCACGGGCAGCGGATAGCCCTCCCAATATGACCTGTGCTTTGGCTCAGGATAGAATTTCCAGCCGGTAGGTACTTGGTGGGTAAAAAAGGAAGGTCCAGATTTCACCTGCAGGGCAACCGTTTTGCCTGTTGCAAAACCTTCAGCATTCACGAACTCTAAGTGACCATCGATGCCTACGTCCCCGGTGTTCGTCTCCCGCCAAATCTGCCCGGTGCCAGCAGCAAAGCTCTGAACCGCTGCTATTCCGCGACGCTCCTGAGTATAGGTGTGCCCTGACTTTGGAAGCATGTCATTTCTCCTAGGTGAATTGCGTCCACGCCGTCGATTGCAGTGATCTCGGCGGTCGAGAATCAAATCAGCTGTCAGTGCTCGCGCGCCCCGAGCACCGAGCCATTAAGCTGCGTCTGAATACAGGTTGTGGCGGAGCCTGTACACCTCTCCTGCTGTCGACCAAACGCAGGCGACCGCGTCGTTCAGTTACCCCCGGACTAGCGCGTGACGAATCGCCTCGTCGAGCCCGCCCGTTCGCAGCCACGCAACGGCATCACGTGATGCTTGCCGTTCATCGCGATCTATCGGAGTAGCGCATCGTAGCTCGGGTCTGCCTCGAATTCGTTTCGGGACCCTGTTCACCGTCCGATCCATTCGTGTCCGCGGGGCAGGTCAGTCGTGCCAAATTGCAGCGAAGACGTCATGCGTGTTGCATGTGTTCGATACGGAATCGCTAGGACTCAGACTGTGAGCGTAGCGCCCATATTCCAACGCAAGGTAATCGCCGTAAGCCAGCTCAAATATCTTTCGGAGCACCCTTATCATCCAAATACCTCTTCGGAATGCAAACGGCTTCGGAGCGTTCCTAGCAAAAACCGTACCTGTTCAAGCCCATCGAAGTGGCGCGTGGTGGTTCGGAGCCCATGGCAAGCTGCCTAGTTTGGTTTCGGCATGACCGATCGCGGTGGCATGCTATTTGCGAGTAGAACATCAGCTGAAGTTGCAGGATCGTGATGTCCAGAACGCCAAAACTCATCGGCAAAAAGGCGCTCATCACCGGCGGAAGCAGGGGCATCGGCGCAGCGATCGCCCATGCCTTTGCCGAGGAAGGCGCCGATGTTGCGTTTTGTCATGTCGATGACCCCGATGGAGCTGCGAGCGTGGTGGCGGACGTGCAGCAGTTTGGCCAACGCGGCTTTGCCTATCACTGCGATATCGGCGACGCCGCAGCGGCGCGTGCATTCTATATCGAGGCGGAGGCGGCGCTGGGCCAGGTAGATATCCTCGTCAACAATGCCGGCGTCAGCGAGGAGGTCCAGGTCGAGAACATTCTTCTCGAAAGATTCGACTGGATGGTCAATGTGCATTTGCGCGCCACCTTCGTACTTTCGCAACTGGCCTATATCGGCATGAAGGCGCGCGGCTCTGGCCGCATCATCAACATCAGTTCCAATCTGGCCTACAAAGGTGCGCCTGGTCTCGCGCATTACAGCGCCGCCAAGGCCGGTGTCGTTGGCTTTACCCGCGCCTTCGCGCAGGAAGCCGCGCCGCACGGGGTTCTCGTCAACTCGATCGCGCCGGGGCCGGTCGATACACGGCTCAACGACACGCTGAGCGACGAATGGAAGGCGTGGAAGGCCGGCAGCCTACCGCTGCGGCGTGTCGGTCGGCCGGAAGAGATCGCGCCATCGGCGGTATTGCTCGCATCTGCCGATGGCGACTTCTACGTCGGGCAAACGTTGCACCCGAACGGCGGCGACGTCATGCCGTGAATGTCTTCTTGCCATCAACGGGCAAGCGTCCTCGTTCGCGACCGTCAGACCGGGTCCGCCTCGCGTTCGACCATGCGAAGGAAGCGCTGGGTGCGCTCGTGCTTCGGCGCGCCGAGCACTTCTGCAGGCGTGCCTTGCTCGATAATCATGCCTTCGTCCATGAATACGACGCGGTCGGCAACCTCTTGCGCGAAACGAACTTCGTGGGTGACGACGATCATCGTCATGCCGGCTTCAGCTAGTCTTCGCATAACTCCGAGCACTTCGCCGACCAGTTCGGGATCGAGTGCGGAGGTTGGTTCGTCGAACAGCATCAGGCGCGGCGAAATAGCAAGCGCACGGGCGATTGCGACGCGTTGCTGCTGGCCGCCGGACAGCCGATGCGGCAGTTTGCTGGCGTGCTGACTCAGTCCGACGCTGGCGAGAAGTTTGAGGGCGAGGGTGCGCGCCGTCTCCGGCTTCTCGCCATAGACCTGAACCGGCGCTTCCATCACGTTCTCGATCGCGCTGAGATGCTCAAACAGATTGAAGTGCTGGAACACCATACCGATCCGGGCGTCGGCGCGGGCCTTGGCGAGATCCCGTATCGGCCGCATCTTGTTGTAGCGGCGTTGATAGCCGACATATTTTCCTTCGACGAAAATCTCGCCCCAGTCGAGCGATTCGAGGTGATTGACGAGTCGCAGCAGCGTGCTCTTGCCGGAGCCGCTCGGCCCCATGACGACGACAACCTCGCCCTTCTTGACGGTCAGATCGATGCCGCGGAGCACTTCACGCGAGCCATAGGCCTTGTGCACATTCCTGAATTCGACAAAGGGCTTTTGCTCGACATCGAGTTCGGCGCTGGTCGGGTTAGTGATGTTGCGGATCCAGTCGAGCGATGCGGCGGCTGCAACATTGTCTTTCGTCGCAGGCGCTGGCGCCAGTGCGGCCGGCGCAGGAAGCTCGACTGGCTTCGGTCCAAAGCCGGGTAGCGACAGCGACAAGCTGAAAAAGCTGAGGCCTGATCCACGTCCGGCCTCGCGATCGATCTCGATGTTGAAACGGCGCTCGAGCAAGGCCTGACAGGCGGACACCGCGCTGGTCATGATCAGGTAGATGACACCGGCTGCGGCGAACACCGTGAAGAACTTGAAGTTTTGGCCCACGATCTGCTGGCTGCGGAACGTCAGTTCGTTGACGAATATCACCGAGGCGATCGACGTGCCCTTGATCATGCCGATGACGTCGTTCGACATGCCAGGCAGGATCGCGCGCATGGCTTGCGGCAGGATGATACGCCGCAAGGTCAGAAACCGACCCATGCCGAACGAGGTTGCAGCGATATTCTGGTTGCGGTTGACCGACATGATGCCGCCGCGAATGATTTCAGCGCTGAAAGCGGCTTCATTCAAGGCAAAGCCGAGGACCGCGGTCGTGAATGTGTCGAGCTTGATGCCGAGCGGTGGCAGCGCGTCATAGAGGAACACCAGCTGCAGGAGCTGCGGCGTTCCGCGCACGAACCAGATGTAAAACCAGGCCGAGCCGCGAATGGCGGGGTGATGCGACAAGCGCATCAGCGCCAGGCCAAGCCCGAGCGTGATGCCGCCGATCATGGCGAGCGCGGAAATTTGCAGTGCGAGCAGCGCGCCTTCCAAAAGGAAGGGCTCGACAATGTAGGAGAGAAATTCCTGCCACGGCTTCAGTGGTGGGCCTTCGGCGGCGAGGGCCGGCGCGACGGATGCCATGACAAGGAGAAAAGCGAGAATCGCGTGTGGCAAGGCCGCACGCGATTCGTTCAATCGCATCGCCATTCTCTTCAATTGCGGCTACTTGGTCAAAATTTCGTTGGCCCGCGCGAGCGAATAATCGACACCATACTTCTCGAAAATCTCCTTCATCTTGCCGCTCTCCTTGAGAACGGTCAGGCCGTCGAGAATGGCTTGGCCGAGATCCTTGTTGCCCTTGGTGTAACCGACGGCGATCTTGTAATCGCTGACGATCATGAAGCCGCGGTCGAACGCAGTCGGATTGCCCTTGATGAACGAGTTCACCATGTTCAGGTCGGTCGTCATGACATCGGCGCGATCGTTCGCGATCAGGCGTGTTCCGCCCGGCATGTCGGGGTAGGTTACCAGCGAGATTTCTTTCTTGTTATCGGTCGCGCATTTCTTGCTGAGTTCGCGGAACGAGGCTTCTTCGACGGTGCCGAGACCGACGGTCGCGCGCTTGCCGCAAACATCGTCGAGCGACTTGATGTTTAGCGGATTACCCTTGGCGACGAGGGCGCCGGTTGCGGCCGTCAGATAGGTGACGAAATCGGCCTGTTGGGCGCGCTTCGGAGTATAATAGAGCGTGTCCCACATCATGTCGGTCTGGCCGGCGATGACGGCCGGCAGCAGTCCCGACCAGCCACCGGTGACGAATTCGATTTTGATGCCGGCGCATGCAAAGGTTTCGCGGGCGAGGTCAGCGTCGAGACCGATCAGGTTCTTGAAGTCCTTCGGATCACGGAAGCTGTAGGGCGGGCTCTCGCCGTCCTGGCCTATCTTGAGAGTCTTGCCGGCGATGGTTGGATACTTCGTCGCAACCTTATCCGGTTCGCACTTGGCTTCGGCCGATGCTGGCGTCGCATTGACAAGGAGAGCGGCGACGAGTCCGAGAGAACTTAACGCCGAGAGTGAACCCTTCAAACGAGACATAGACGATACTCCTTTGCCGATCTTTGAGGATGTCCAAACGGATCCTGTGTGCGGTCAGATGTGCGCAATCAGAACTAAGCAAAAAGCTTGCCACTTCGGTTCTGGGTCAGTCAGTGAACTTCTACGGCAAGATGTTCGGCGTAAGACGCGATGCCCTGACTTATATCTGTCTGCGGTGCGTAACCGAAAGCGGCTGACGCCCGACTGAAGTCGAGCGGACCCATATAGCCGTCGATGCACCTGGCCGGCGCCGAAACCGCGGCGACTTGAAGTCGCGGCAGGATACTCGCCGCCAATGCGGCAAGCTCGCGTTCGGTCAGCCACTCGCCGCCGCCGATATTGTAGGCGAAGTCATTCCAAACCTTGGCTGAAATGCTTTGAACGATGCTGCGAGCTACGTCGTCGATGTGGATGATTTGACGCCGGAAGCCGCCTTCATCGAACAGGCTGATGGCTGTCCCGGCGGCTGCGCTGCGGATCAAGTCACGAATGAAACAATCGGTCGTGCGGCCGGGTCCATAGACCGACGCAATGCGCAAAACGATCGTGGGCACACCGAGATCATACCGGTAGGCGCGCAAGATCGCTTCCGTGGCGATCTTGCTGGCGCCGTAAACGTCGGTGGCATTGAGCGGCGCGTCTTCGGTCACCGGGTTTAATGTCGCCTGTAGGCCGTAGACCGATGTCGACGACAGCGCGAGAAACCGCGTAACGCCGGCCTTTCTGGCCGCTTCGGCCAGATTGAGCGTGCCGCCGACATTGACTGCAGCCACAAGATGGGGATCGTCAGCCGCCACCATCGGCCCGGAAATCGCGCCGCAGTGGATGACGGTATCGACGGCGTGGCTCCGCAGCAGAGCCGCCATAGCAGTCTGGTTCGTCAGATCGGCGGCCTCAAAGCGCACGCCATCCGGCACATTCGCATCGCGCATGTCGGTCGCGGTCAGCGATTGTCCATCCGCCGCAAGTCGGCGGACGACGGCTGTACCGACAAGGCCCGCGGCGCCGGTGACGAGGATGTTTTTCAAAGCAATGCTTTTCAAGATTTGCCGGCGCCGGGATGGGGATGCGTCTTGCGCCAGTGTTCGGCGATGTCCTCTCCCGAACAGAACCAGACCCGGTCGTGCCGGCGCACGTGCTCGAGAAATTTGACCAGGCCGACCGCGCGCGCCGGCCGGCCGACCAACCTATCATGCAGGCCGATGCTCATGATTTTGGGCCGGTCAATGCCTTCCTCATAGAGCATGTCGAAACAGTCGATCATGTAGCGCGCGAAATCGTCGGCGGTGCCGAAGCCGTTGTGGTCGTAACGATTGTCGTTCGTCTCATAGGAATAGGGGATGACAAGGTATGGCGCGCCGCCCGCCTCGACCCAATAGGGCAACTCATCGTTGAGCGTGTCGCGGTCGTAAAGAAATCCGCCATGCTCGGCGAGCAGCCGCCGCGTATTTTCGCTCGGCCGGCCGGTCATCCAGCCGACAGGGGCTTTGCCGGTCATTGCCTTGATGCTCTCGACCGCGAGGCGGATATGTTCGCGCTCGGTTGGCTCGTCGACCGATTGATAATCCAGCCAGCGGTAGCCGTGGCTGACGATTTCATGACCGTCGGCCATGAACGCGGCCAGCGCGTCCGGGTTTCTCTCCAGCGACTTCACCACGCCAAGCACGCTGCACTTGACGTCGAACTTCTTGAGAATCCTCAGGATTCGCCAGACGCCCGCGCGCGTGCCGTATTCGAAGGCCGACTCGACGATCGGGCTGCGCTTGCCGGAATAGCCGGGGAAACCGGTGTCGCTCAGCATGCTCTCCGAGGTGCCGTCGCCGTCCTGGATGGAACGCTCGCCGCCGGCCTCGAAATTCAGGTTGATATTGATGGCGATGCGCGCGTCGCCCGGCCATTGCGCATGGGGCGGTTGGCTGCCGTAGCCGCGAAAATCCCGCGCCGGACTGGTCATGTCGTCATCCCTCGATCGCCTGGTTCCATTCGACGGCCGCTGACGCCGTCATCGCCTGCTCCAAAGCACATGTCGGGCCAAGTTCGGCGCGGCAGCGGCTCCACATGGCTGTGGCGCGAATCTTGCGAGCTAGGCCAATGAAAGTCTTGTGCCAGCCTGGAGATGCGTAATGACAGCACCGACCAAACCATCGGCTTTTCAGCCCTCGCGCTATATCTGGAAAGGCCCCGCACTGTCGGAGGCGCGCAGCCTTCCGGCCAATTGCTACACGTCGGAAGCGTTCTTCAAGGCTGAGGTCGAAAACATTCATGCGCGCGGCTGGGTCATCGTCGGGCGTGTCGACGAGTGGGCCAATCCTGGCCAGTACAGCTCGATCGAGACGGTGGGCGGCCCTGTCCTGATCGTACGCGACGATGCCGGCACGTTGCGCGCTTTCGCGAATTTCTGTCGCCACCGCGGCGCACTGCTGCTGGAAGGCTGCGGCACCGCGCGCAAGATCCTCTGCCCGTATCACGCCTGGAGCTACCGCCTGAATGGTGCCGTGCTGGCGGCGCCGTCGATGGACGAGACCGAGGGCTTCGACAAAGCCGAATATGGACTGCTGCCGATCCGGCTGGAGACTTGGGCGGGCTTCGTTTTCATCAACTACAGCAACGACGCGCCGTCGGTGAAGGAAGAGATCGGCGATCTCGCCGATCTGCTCGCTTCGCATAACATGGATGACATGGTCGTCACTTGGCGCAAGGAGATCGAGGCGAAGTGCAATTGGAAGCTTCTCGTTGAAAACGCGATGGAATCCTATCACACCGGCACCGTGCACGCGGAGACCGTCGGCGCGCAGAAGTCGGTGAGTTTCTCAGGCGTGGGCGAGTGGATGGGCATGCAGGTGCTGTCCAAGAGCAGCATCGCAGTCATGAACGGCGACGAGCCGCCGTTCCAGCCGATCGAGGGTCTGTCGGACCAGGCCAAACAAGGCACGTTCTTCATGTTCCTGCATCCGACGACGCAGTTCTGCTGCGCGCAGGACTGCATGTGGTGGCTGACCGTGCGCCCGGTTGCGGCCGACCGGACTGTGCTGTCGATTGGCGGTTGCTTCCCGCGCAAGACGGTTGAACAGCCGACCTTCGAGGCTGACGCCGCGCCGTACTACAAGCGGTGGGAAAGCGTCGCCCTCGAAGATGTTGGCGTGCTAGAAAAGCTGCAAAAGGCGCTGCATTCACGGCTGTTTCAGCCGGGCCCGCTGTCCTGGCGCGACGATCTCGTCCATACCTTCGATCAGTGGGTCATGGATCGCATGCCGGAGGCGGCGCGGAACCTTTAGGCCGTGCCCAGCGCATCGTTGATCGCCGCGTCGATAAACGGCCGGTCGTCTGGATTCCACAAGGTCATGTGTCCCCAGGTCGACGGAATGGGACGGCACTCAGCGCCCGGTATCTTGCTGGCCTCATAGACGCTGTCGACCGGCGGGAAATAGCTGTCGTATTGGCCGGGGAGAATGATTGTGCGCGCCTTGATTTCGCCAAGCGCCTTGTCGAAATCCCCGCCGTAGGCCGGGCTGTCGCTGATGTCGGCGTTGAGCCAGGTCCACAGCATGGCCAAAAGATTATTGGCGTCGTGGTGGATGAAGGCCGGCTCCCAATAGAATTCGACGAACTCCTCGCTGGTTTTGGCGTTCATCTTGCGGAATTCCTCCATGCGGAAGAACGGTTCGGAGAAGCCCCAGCCGGCATAGATTGCGGCGAAGGCCTTCAACCCGTCCAGCGGCGGCGCCGTGTAGAAACCCTTCGCAAACACGGGATCGAGTTCCAGCGCCCGCTTTAGAGAAATCAGGAACGCCTTGTTGAAATGGGCGGTTTTTGACGAGCCGCAGAGCGGCACGATGGCCTCGACCATATCGGGATATTGCGCGCCCCACTGGAAGGTCTGGCCTGCGCCCAGGGACCAGCCGACGACGGCCTTGATGCGGTCGATACCGAAGCGTTCCTTCAGCATCAGCCGCTGCAATAGCACGTTGTCGTAGAGCGTCGTGTGCGGAAACCGGGTGCGCTCGAATGGGGCAGGCGTGTTGCTGGGCGAGGACGACACGCCACCCCCGAGCAGGTTCGGTACCACGATGAAGTATTTGTCCGGGTTCAAGGCCCGATCGCGGCCGATCAGGGCTGCTTCGGCGCCGTTATGGTCACCGCTGAACCAGGTCGGCGAGACGATGACGTTGTCGCGGGCGGGGGAGAGTGTGCCCCAGGTCTTGAAGCCAAGCAGGGCCTCCGGCAGCGACCCTCCCTTCTGCAGGGCGAAATTCTTTGCCGAGAAAAATTCGAGGTCGCCCATAAGTCTCTCCTGTTTGGACAAACTCGAGCAAAAGGCATGCCATTGGCTTTGTTTTCATGCGGTTTACCAGCGAGGCGAGCTCATGGCCGCTATTCCGATTGAGTGCATCCAATTCAAGTCGATGTCACTCTAATTAACATACTTGCTTACAGTTTAAGCTGATTTGCCTGTACGGCGGGCACACCGAAAAAGCGTCGTATGGAGATCGCCGCGTGATTCTCCGCTGCGGAGCAGCAAAATCAAGCGCAATCGTGCATGCGTTGACAAAGGCTCGCTCCGAAGACGCTTAGGCTCGCCGCCGAAACCGGCGAGATCGAAGGGCGGCATCCTCTGCCGGATGGTCCGTGGATATTCAGCCGATCAACGCTCGGCGAACCGGCGGCTCAGCGCGTCGTTCATCGCGCGAGGCAGAACGCAAATCACCCCACGGGATCGCATCCAGATCAGCAAAACCTCTTCTCTCCAATCACATAGACAGATGGGTGTTATGAAACAGGATTGTAATAATCGGCGTAGGATTTGAGGACCCGACGCAAATGAATCTCGCCCAAGACAATGATGTGGTCCACACATTCACGCCGGATCGATCCGATCAGCCGTTCGACAAAGCCGTTCTGCCAGGGCGAAGCTGGTGCGGTAGGCTTGTCCCGGATGCCCATGGCGCGCACTCGGCGCGTGACGACGCTGCCATAGATCCGGTCGCGATCGCGGATCAGGTGGCGCGGAGCCTCATCCCAGGGAAATGCCTCGGTTATCTGACGTGCAACCCATTCCGCCGTCGGATGTGCTGTGACGTTGATCCAGACGAGGTCTCTGCGGTCGAGCCGGACGATGACGAAGGCATAGAGCAGGTCGAAGCCGAGAGTTGGAACAACGAACAGGTCCATGGCGGCAATGTCCGGCGCGTGGTTGCGCAAGACGTCCGCCATCCCTGGCTGGGCGGCGCCCGTCGTTTGACCATGTACTTGGCGACGCTCGACTGCGCGACTTCAAACCCGAGGTTGAGCAGTTCGCCGTGGATGCGCGGCGCGCCCCAAAGCGGATTTTCGACGCTCATCCGCCGGATCAATGCGCGCAGCTCCGTGTGGATCTGCGGTCGCCCTCCCAATGGGCGCGACTTCCAACGCCAGTAGCAGCGAAAGCCGGCCCTGTGCCAACGCACGAGCGTCTCGGGCCGGATGATTGTGAGAGCCTGCAGGATTGATGGAAACCAGCGATACAGCTCGATAAGGAACCAGCGATCATGGTTCGTAAGCCGGACGCGACCATGGAGCCTGCGCCTCAAGACAATCAACTGATGTCGAAGCACCGCGTTCTCAGCTTCAAGCCGCAACTTCGACTTGAATGGCGAGGCCAGGACGGCCAGAACGAAACAGAGCAGCCCGATCATTCCGCCAGCCTAGGCGATTCCGTCACGGCATCAACTCGGATAAGGTTTTCGGTACACACAGGTAGCGGTCGCCTGGCTGTTCCTGCATCTGCGCACGGCGGCGAACCCCCTGGTGCCGATTGCGCTGTTCGCGGATCGTGTCCAGGTCGGGGCGTTCTACAGTCCAAGCCCATCGGCATACATTCCCGGTTTGAGATTCTGTTTGATCTTGAGTGCGGTGAGCACCCGTATGCGAGCCATTCCAAAACTTCTGCGTGGTGTCCGAGCCCATATAGAAGGCTGGGTTCGGTGGGATGTTTCGGGAGTGGCTAGGGAGAGGGCTGGGCCGGGAGGGGCATGTCATTGGGTTCTTGCAGCGAAGCGGCCGCGCCACATCTCGACTCTACCGCAATCATGCGTTCCCGATATCGGAAAGAGACAGCCCGCCTTTGGCGGGCTGTCAAATCGCGCAATGCCTGACAAGTGCACAAACATTGATCAAGAAAAGCAAATTAGTGCGGCTTGCTAACAAAATCTACCTCCGACTATGCTGCGTCACAGCGCGATATCCTTCCTCGCGGCGCGAGGTGCGACAACGGAGGCACGATGACGTGTTCTGCCCTCAAGATGCTCTCGTGGCGCGGCGCAATGGCCGGCCTCATTGCTGGAGGGCTGATCGCCCCCGCTCCGTCGGCCCAGGCAGCCGGCGTCTTGAAGGTGGCGATGACCGCGGGCGATTTGCCGGTCACGACGGGTAATCCAGACCAAGGTTTTGAAGGCTTTCGATTCGTCGGCTGGAATCTGTACGACGCCTTGATTAACTGGGATTTGTCCAAGAGCGACAGGGCGTCGGACATCAAGCCTGGCCTCGCAACCGAGTGGCATATCGATCCGGCCAACCACAAGCGCTGGATCTTCACCCTGCGACAGGGCGTGAAGTGGCATGATGGCTGCGATTTCACGGCCGACGACGTCGTCTGGAACTTCCAGCGCGTCAGCGACCCAAAGGCACCGCAGTTTTTCACGCAGCAATTCGCGCTGTCCCGCGCCTACCTGACCAACTTCGAGAGCATCGAGAAGATCGACGACCATAGCGTTGCGATCAACACGAAATTCGTCGAATCGCTGTTTCCGTATGACATGTCCTACGTGCTGATGATCAGCCGCTGCCGGGCGGAGGCGTTGCACTACGACTGGACTGCCTACGCCAATCAGCCCTCCGGCACCGGCCCCTATCGCTTCGCCAGCATGACCGCGCATGAACGCATGGAGCTGGTGCCGAACAACGACTACTGGGACAAGGCGCGCGTGCCGAAGCAGGACCGCCTGGTGCTGCTGCCGATGCCGGAGGCTGCGACCCGCACCGCGGCGCTGCTCTCCGATCAGGTGAATTTTATCGAAGCGCCGGCGCCGGATGCGATTCCCGTGCTGAAGCGCGCCAATATGCAGATCGTCTCCAACGTCTATCCGCACAACTGGCCGTACGTTTTGAACTTCACCCGCGGTCCCTTCACGGACCTTCGCGTCCGCCAGGCGGCGAATTACGCCATCAACCGCGACGACGTGGTGGACCTTGTCGGCGGCATGGCGACGCCCGAATATGCCGAGGTGCCGCCGACCCTGCCGTATTACGGCCATCCGGTGATCTACAAATTCGACAAGGAGAAGGCGCGCGCCCTGTTGAAGGAAGCAAACTGCCTGCCCTGCAAGGTTACGCTGGCCATCTCCACTTCCGGCTCCGGGCAGATGCAGTCGCTGCCGATGAACGAGCTGGTCAAGCAGCAACTGGAAGATGCGGGGTTCGAGGTCACGCTCAACGTCATGGATTGGAACGCGCTGCTGGATGTCGCTCGCTCCGGCGTCCCGAAATACCCGAACGTGGACGGGATGAACGCCTCGCGCGGCCTGCTGGATCCGGTGAGCGCCATCATCAAACCGGTTGCCACGGCCTACTGGTCGCCCGCCGGCAGCAATTGGGGCCATTTCGGCACGCCGGAGGCGGACGCGCTGGTCAAGCAGATCTTCGAAGAGTTCGAGCCTGAGAAGCAGCTGGCGCTGCTGACCAGGCTGCACGAATACGAATCCGAACAAGCGTTGATGATCTTTGTCGTGCACGACCTCAACCCGCGCGCGCTGTCGCCGAAAGTGCATGGCTTCGTGCAGGCGCAGAACTGGTTCCAGGACCTGACGCCGATCACGGTCGATCCTTAATAGGAGCGGGCATGCTCGGCTACGTCATTCGCCGCGTGCTATTCGCGATCCCGATCGCGCTCGGCGTCAGCGTCGTATGCTTTTCCCTGGTGTATCTGGCGCCGGGCGACCCGTTGCAGACGGTGCTGCCGCCGGACGCGACGGCCGAGACCATCGCGATCGTCAAGCACGCCTATGGCTTCGACCGGCCGATCCCGGTGCAATACGCGATCTGGCTGTGGCACGTTCTGCATGGAGACTTCGGCCGCTCGATCGCCAGCCAGCGCGCGGTCACGCTGGAGGTGTTCGGCGCGCTCGGCAACACGGCGATGCTGGCGCTGTTCGCGGCGCCGCTCTCGTTCATCACGGGCTATGGCATGGGAGCGCTGGCCGGCTGCTTCCCCGGGCGGGCCACGGATCGCATCGTGACAGGCGCGGCGGTGATCGGCGTCAGCCTGCCGAACTACTGGCTGGGACTGGTACTCGTGATCATCTTCGCGGTCGAATTGATGGTGCTGCCCGCCAGCGGGATGGGGCAATCCGGCTCGGCTGCCTTCACACTATGGCACTGGAGCGACGCGCAATTCCTGGTGCTGCCGGTGACCACGCTGGCGATGATCCCGATCGGCATCATCGCACGCACCACGCGCGCGGCCGTGGCGGAGGTCCGCAGCCAGGATTTCGTCACTACGCTGCGCGCCATGGGCCTGGGCGAGGGCGCGGTGATCCGGCACGTGCTCAAGAACGCCTCGCCACAGGTGCTGGCGGTGATGGGGCTGCAATTCGGCTATCTGATGGGCGGCTCCATTCTGGTGGAGACGGTGTTCACCTGGCCCGGCAGCGGCTTCCTGCTGTTCAAGGCGATCATCAACCGCGACATCCCCGTGCTGCAGGGCACGATCCTCGCGCTCTCGCTGATCTTCGTCGCCACCAATTTGATCGTGGACCTGTTGCAAGCGGTGCTGGACCCGAGGATCCGCCGAGCATGAATGAGAGAGCGATGGTGGCGCCGGGGCGCGATCCCGGCGGCTTCGGAGATCGACGGGGCACCCGCGATCCAGGTGCGCGGCTATTGGCAGTCGGTGCTGCACCGTCTGCGCTACGACTGGATGACGATCGCCTTCGGACTCGTGGTGCTGGCGATCGTGATCGTGGCGATCGCGGCTCCGCTGATCGCGCCGTTCGATCCGTACCAGCAGAGTATCGTCGGTCGTCTCAAGCCGTTCGGCTGGCGTGGCCATCCCTGGGGCACCGACGAGTTGGGCCGCGACATGATGAGCCGGCTGATCTATGGCGGCCGTATCTCGCTGGTGATGGGCCTGGCGCCGGTTTTGATCGCAACCGTGGTCGGCGGCATGCTGGGCGTGATCGGCGGCTTCGCCGGGCGCGTGGCCAATACCGCCATCATGCGCACCATGGACGTGTTCTACGCCTTTCCGTCCATCCTGCTGGCGGTCGCGATTTCCGGCGCGATGGGCGGCGGCATGATCAACGGCATTATCTCCTTGAGCTTGGTGTTCACGCCCGCGATGTGCCGCGTCGCGGAGACGGCGACCGCGCAGGTGAAGAACCTGGACTACATCGAGGCCGCCCGCGCCAGCGGTGCCAGCACGCTCACAATCATCCGCCACCACGTGCTGGGCAACGTGCTGGGACCCGTGTTCATCTATGCCTCCAGCCTCGTCAGCGTCAGCATCCTGCTCGCTTCGGGCCTGTCCTTCCTGGGCCTGGGCGTGCAGCCGCCGGAGCCGGACTGGGGCCTGATGCTCTCGACCTTGCGCCAGTCGCTCTACGTCAACCCGCTGGGCTGCGCGCTGCCGGGCATCGCGATCTTCATCACCTCGATCTGCTTCAATCTCGTCAGCGACGGCGTGCGCGGCGCGATGGATGTGCGCGGATGAGCGCCGCCGTCGAGATGCAGCCCTATGTGGATCCGCGCGACCGCGGCGGCGCCGCGCAGCCGATGCTGATCGCGCGCGAGCTGCAGCGCCATTTCCGGGTGAAGGGTGCCGGCAAGGGCGCGGTGGTGCGCGCCGTGGATGGCGTCTCGTTCACGCTGTTCAAGGGTGAAACCCTTGGCGTGGTCGGCGAGTCCGGCTGCGGCAAGTCAACGCTGGCGCGGCTCTTGCTGCATCTGGTGGTGCCGGACTCCGGCGAACTGGTGTTCGACGGCGACGCCGTGGGCGAAAGTAGCGGCGTCAACGTGGCGGACTTGCGCCGTCAGGTGCAGATGGTGTTCCAGGACAGCTACTCCTCGCTCAACCCGCGTATGCCGGTGCAGGATTCCATCGCCTTCGGCCCGATGGTGAACGGCCGCAGCAAGACCGAGGCGCACCGGATCGCCCACGAGATCCTGGTCAAGGTGGGTCTTCGGCCGGATCTGTTCGGCCCGCGCTACCCGCACGAGCTGTCCGGCGGCCAGAAGCAGCGCGTCAACATCGCCCGCGCGCTCGCGGTCGGACCGCGCATGGTGATCCTCGACGAAGCCGTCTCCGCGCTGGACAAGTCGGTCGAGGCCCAGGTGCTCAATTTGCTGCGACAGCTCAAGCGCACTTTGAACCTGACCTATTTGTTCATCAGCCACGACCTCAACGTGGTGCGCTATATCAGCGACCGCGTGCTGGTGATGTATCTGGGACAGGTGGTTGAGCTTGGCCCGGCGGCCGAGGTATTTGCCCGAGCGCGCCACCCCTACACAAGGGCGCTGCTGGGGTCTCGCCTGTCGATGGACGCCGGACGGCGGATCGAGGCGCCGCCTCTGGTGGGCGACCCGCCGAGTCCGATCGACCCGCCCTCGGGCTGCCGTTTCCGCACCCGATGCCCGCATGCGGAGTCCGTGTGCGAAGCGCGGATGCCGACACTGGGACACTGGGAGGACCGCTCCTCCCATGTCGCGGCGTGTCATATGACGACGCCAGATTCCGGTCACAGCCTGGCGGGGTCCGCCTGATGGACGGCCACATCGAGGCGGCTGCGCCGCTGCTGGACGTGCGGGATCTGACCGTGAAGTTCGTGAGCCGCGAGGCGACGGTGACCGCCGTCAACGGAGCCACGTTCAGCCTGCGCGCAGGTGAAGTGCTGTGTCTTTTGGGCGAGTCCGGCTCGGGCAAGTCCGTCACGCTGCGCGCGCTGATGCGGCTACTGCCGAAGCAAGCGCAGGTGGCGGGCCGGGTCGAGCTCGGCGGACAGGATGTTCTCGCGCTGGAGGGAAAGGCGTTACGGGCCTTTCGCGGCGGCGCGGTCGCGATGGTGTTCCAGGAGCCGATGACCGCGCTGGACCCGGTCTATACCATCGGCCAGCACCTGGTGGAGATGATCCGCCGACACAAGGGCGGCACCAGAGCTGAGGCCCGCGCCCGCGCGCTCGAACTGCTGGATCTGGTTAAGATCCCATCTGCCGCGCGCCGGCTCGATGCCTATCCGCATGAGTTGTCGGGAGGGCTGCGGCAGCGCGCGATGATCGCGATCGCGCTGTCCTGCGGGCCGCGGCTCTTGCTGGCCGACGAGCCGACCACGGCGCTGGACGCGACGGTGCAGATCCAGGTGCTGATCCTGCTGCGCCGCCTGCAGCAGGAACTGGGGATGGGCACCATCTTCGTCACCCACGATTTGGGTGTGGTGGCGGAGATCGCGGATCGCGTGGCGGTAATGTATGCCGGGCGGGTGATCGAGGAGGGGCCGGTCGCGGACGTCTTGCGCGCGCCGGCGCATCCTTACACCGCGGGTCTGTTAGCCTCAACCGTGCACGACCAGGCGCCGGACCAGGATATCGCCGCGATCCCGGGGAGCCCGCCTGATTTGCGGCGGCTGCCGGGCGGTTGCAGCTTCGCGCCGCGCTGCGGTCTCGCCACCGAGGCATGCCGCCAGGCCTTCCCCGACCCGGTCTACCCGGCGCCGGGCCGGATGGCTCGCTGCCTGCGCGTCGCGGATGTGTTGCCAGGTTTGCTAAGAGAGCCGGCATGAAGGACAACAGTGCATGAGTGAGAAAACGAAGTTCGTGAACGATATGGTCGCGTCGATCGCGACCTGGCATGGCGTGCAGCCGCCGAACGAGGTGGCCCTGCGGATGCTCGGCGATCTGGAGAAGCTGATCCGCGACTTCGAGGCGCTGCGTGGCACCATGCGCTTCGAGGATGAGCCCGCGAGCTTCGAGGCGGCGCTGGTTGAAGCGGCATCGATCGGGGTGCGCGCATGATGGCGGCAAGGCTTGATGTTGCCGACCTGTCGCTGGTCCAAGCGGCGGATGCGGTGCGCAAGGGCGAGGTGAGTGCGGTATCGCTGCTGGAGGCGTGCCTCGCCAATCTCGACTCCCATGAGGACGCGGTCAACGCGACGATCTGGGTGGACAAAGAGGCTGCATTCACTGCTGCCCGTGCCGCCGATGCCAAGCGTGCCGCGGGCGGACCGCTCGGGTCGTTGCACGGGCTGCCGCTGGCGCACAAGGACATGTACTACCAGGCCGGCCGTCTCTCCAGTTGCGGCTCGGCCATTCGCCGCGATTTCGTGCCGGACTACAGCGCGACCGTGATCGAGCGGCTCAGCGCTGCCGGCGCTTATGCGTTCGCCGGCCTCAACATGGCGGAGTTCGCGCAGAACGGCACCGGCCACAATCGTCATCACGGCGATTGCCGCAATCCCTGGAATCTTTCGTATATCACCGGCGGCTCCTCCAGCGGATCGGGTGCGGCGGTCGCGTCCCGTTTCACCTTCGCGGCGCTGGGGTCGGACACCGGCGGGTCGATCCGTCTTCCCGCCGCGGCGAACGGGGTAAGCGGAATCAAGCCGACGCAGACGCGCGTCAGCCGCTGCGGCGTGATGCCGCTCTCCTTCTCGGCCGACAATGTCGGCCCGCTCGCCCGCACCGCGCGCGATTGCGCCCGGATCATGACCGTCATCGCCGGGCACGATCCGCGCGACCCGACCAGCGCCGAGATGCCGGTGCCTGATTACGAGGCGGGGCTGACCGGCGACCTTCGCGGTATCCGTATCGGTATGTCCTCGACCTACTTCCTCGACGAGGTGGACGCGCCGGTGCGGGCAGCGATCGAGGCGGCAGCTTCCGTGCTGGCCGGGCGCGGCGCAACGATCGTGCCTCTGACATTGCCGCTGATGGATGCGGTCGCGACCTATGCCGCAGTGGTGTCGCGCGTGGAGGGCGCCACGATCCACGCCGAGTGGATGCGCCAACGGCCGCAGGACTTCGCCACCCATATCAATGCGCGGATGTTTCCGGGCTATGCGATCCCCGCCACCTATTACGTCGAGGCCCTAAGCCGGCGCGGCCCGATCCTGAAGGCGTTCGCCAAGGAGGTGTTCAGCCAGGTCGATCTCCTGGTCACGCCCACCATCCGCACCTGCCTGCCGACGCTCGCGGCCACCGATATCGACGACGGCCCGCCGGGAACGGAGCAGGCGGCGCTCGGCATCTCCACCAACACCCGGCCGTTCAACTATCTCGGCCTGCCGTCGATGAGCATTCCCTGCGGCTTCGATCCGAACGGCCTGCCGATCGGGCTGCAGATCAGCGGGCGTCCGTTCGCGGAAGCCGCGGTGCTGCAGGCGGCCGACGCCTATCAACGCGACACCGACTGGCATGCGCGCCGGCCGGCGATCGCAGCAGTCTGAACAATCAAACGCTATAACGACAAGAAAGGATGATCATCATGCCGGAAACGCCCGACGAGGCCGCGCTTGCCCTTGAATTCGACGTTCTCGCCAAACGCGCTGGCCTCGCCATTTCCGAAGACCGCAAAGCTGCGCTGTTCGCGGGCTTCAAGGATCTGCGCCGCATGCTGGCCACGATGCGCCAGCCGCGCACCGCAGCAGACGAGCCGGCCGGCACATTCTCGATCCACAGCGTGACGCGGGGGCTTTGATCATGAGCGATACGAAATTGTTCGAGCTCAGCATCGCCGACGCCGGCCGCAAGCTGCGCGACGGATCGATCACCTCGACGGCGCTCACCGAGGACGCGCTGTCGCGCATTGCCGCGATCGATCCCGCGCTCGACAGCTTCATCACCGTGACAGCCGATCGCGCCCGCGCCGATGCTGTGGCCGCGGACGTCGCCTTCGCCAAGGGGATCGACAACGGGCCGATGCAGGGCGTGCCTTACGCGCTGAAAGACATCTACGACACCGCCGGCATCCGCTCGACCTGCCATTCCAAGCTGCGGCTGGATCATGTGCCGGCCGCCGATTCCGTGGTCGAGAGCAAGTTCAAGGCGCAAGGCGCGGTGCTGCTCGGCAAGCTTGCCACCCATGAATTCGCGCTCGGCGGTCCGAGCTTCGATCTGCCGTTTCCGCCGGCGCGCAATCCCTGGAATCGTGAGCACATTCCGGGCGGCTCGTCCTCCGGCTCGGGGGCTGCGGTCGCCGCCGGGCTGGTGCGCATGGCGATGGGTTCGGACACCGGCGGCTCGATCCGTGGCCCCGCCGCCTATTGCGGCACGGTCGGGTTGAAGCCGACCTACGGCCTGGTCTCCCGACGCGGCGTGTTTCCGCTCTCCACCACGCTCGATCATTGCGGCCCGTTGTCGTGGACGGTCGAGGATAGCGCGATTGCGCTGCAGACTATCGCCGGTTATGACGCGCTCGATCCGGCCAGCGTCGATATTCCCATACCGAACTATCTGGATGGGCTCGATCGGGGCGTGGACGGGCTGCGGATCGGCCTGCCCAGGCATTTCTTCGCCAAGACGGAAGATGTGTCGGCCGAGGTGGTTGCGGCGATCGACCACGCCGCGGAGCGGCTTGCGAAGCTCGGCGCCGTGGTTGAGGAGATCACGCTGCCGGACTACGACCTCTTCAATGCCTGCGGCCGCATCATCATGTACACCGAGGCGTTCGCCATTCATGAGCAGGACTACCAGAGGCGGCCGCTCGATTTCGGTCAGCTGACCTATTTGCGGATGACGCTCGGCGCTTTCGTAACCGGGGCCGATATCCAGCAGGCGATGCGGTTGCGTCGCGAGCTATCGCGCGCCGTCAATCTGCAGCTGAAGAACCATGACGCACTGATCACGGCAAGCGCCCTGATACCGGCGCCGGCCTTCGCCGATATCGATCCGAACAACCCGCCCAACTGGCCGATCCAGACCATGCCGTTCAACGTCACCGGCAACCCGGCCATGTCGATCCCGACCGGCTTCTCGGCGTCGGGCCTGCCGCTGTCGATGCAGATCGTCGGCCGCGCCTTCGATGAAAGCATGGTGCTTCGCATCGGCGCCGCCTTTGAATCCGCAACGGGGCTGAGCGCCCGGCGCCCGGCGCTCGCTCAAGGCTAGACTAATGGCAGTTTGTCGATGACGGGCCATTGGCGGAACGGGCTTTTGTCGGTAGGCGAAACCTCATTTTTCGGCCGTGGCTCAAATGGTGGGTTTTGGCCCTGGAAGGTCGAAAATGCTTTGTCTTTCAACGAAGATTGTCCGCCCTCTCTCCGCCAGTCAAGGCCAAAAATCCAATATTTTCAACGCTTGGCCGTTTTGATTCACCAATGGCGACTAACCAGTTGGTGAATATTGATGTCTTTCATGGCGGGTTCGATCGATCGCCTTCGGCGATCGGCCTCTTTGTCCTGCCGACGATCGCATTCCAAATTCTGTATTGTCTTGTCATTGTGCGCCACGGACGACGGCTTTGGGTGTCGTTTGGCGTGACGGCAAACCCAACGCGGAGTGGATCTCGCGCCAAGTCACCGAGGCGTTCCCGTGGGACCACGCGCCGCGATATCTCATTCGGGATCGCGACACCTCGTATGGTCCAGTCTTCTTGCAGCGGATCCGTGCAATGGGCATTCGGGACCATCCGATCCCGATCGCCCTGGCAAAATGCTTACGTCGAGAGACTCATCGGCTCGATCCGCCGCGAATGTCTCGACCACATGATCGTGTTTGGCGAAGCGCACCTGCGCCTGATCCTACGCGGATATGCCGCCTATTATATAATGTGTCGAGGACCCATCGATCTCTGAACAAGGACGCCCCTCTCCATCGCGCGATTGAGCGCCTCGGCGCCGTCGTCTCACGACCTGTCTTTGGCGGCCTTCACCATCAATATTGCAGAATCTAATTTTCGGCACACACAGCTTTCCCGAAAGATTATTGGCGTTCGTCGTTACGCCTGCGGGCCGCAACCGTTGCGAAGGGCCCTCCAGTCGGCGAGGATAGCGGTTGTGCCCGTTGCCGTTTCATAGCGTCGGATGATGACATCCACGTAGAGTGGATCAAGCTCGACGCCACAGCACACCCGCCCGGTATTCTCGGCGGCCATAAGGGTTGACCCGGAACCCAGAAAGGGGTCGAGAACAATCTCGCCGCGGTTCGTTAGGTCGATAAGCGCATCTTCCAATGTCAGCGAGTGCCGCGGAGGGATGCGAAGCGGCCTAGCGACGCGCCGCGCGATGGCTGGGTGGCATCCACCGACGAGCGCGGGCTGCCTCCGAAATCCTGACGTTGCGGCTGACACCCTTTCACAAATGGCGTTTCGGGGTGCGACACATGCTTTCGTTCCGAAATCTTGTCCAGCAGCGTCCGCAAGCGCTGGTTTTCGATCTCCAGTTCCTTCAAATGGCGAAGGGCGGGCGAGGTCAGGCCGCCATAACGTTTGCGCCAGCGATAAAAAGTTCGCAGCGATATACCGGCCGTGCTGCAAATTTCAGCAATCGAGATGCCTGCATCCGCTTCATAGAGCAGGAATAGAATCTCGTGGTCGGTGTGCTGAGAATGTCGCATAGGCCCGGACCCCATACGTGGGTAATTACTCAACTGCCGCTTTTATCGCATAAATCCCCGTAGGTTGGTAGAGGCGACGGGGTACGCGAATTCGCGGATACGGCCGCGCTGACCCCGCAATTCGAGCGGTGCGCGCACGTCGTGTCACGGTCAGGTGATGCGGTCGCCGCATCCCAAAATGACAAATTTGACATCAAGCCTTGAAAGACCACGGCGCTGCCAGCCGCTTGAGCAGCACTGAATACTATTTGATGTTGCTTACCCGCAGACGATGAACTGAAATCGAGCCGCATTTGCAAGAAGGAGTAAGATTCATGGCTCGGTTCTCACGGCGCTCGTTCCTTCAGGCAACTGGACTAGGTGCAACGGCGCTGACAACATCGATCGGCATGCCGGCGATTATCCGATCGGCCCACGCCGCGGGCGGCACGGTCAAGCTCGGGTGCCTGTTCTCCTCCTCGGGCACCATGGCCAACATCGAGGGCCGTCTGAACTATGTGGTTCGCATGGCGGCCGACGAGATCAATGCCAAGGGCGGCGTCAATGGCCGCACCATCGAGGTCGCGGTGTCGGATCCCGCGTCGGATTGGCCGCTCTACGCGCAAGTCGGCAAGCAAATGCTCGAACAGGATAAAGTCGCGGCGCTGTTCGGTTGCTGGACCTCGGTGTCGCGCAAGACCGTGTTGCCGGTGGTCGAACAGGCCAACGGCCTGTTGTTCTATCCGCTTCACTTCGAGGGCGACGAGAACTCGAAGAACGTCGTTTATGTGAACTCGCCGCCCGCCAGTTCGGTGTTGCCGGCGGTCGACTATCTGATGAGTGAAGAAGGCGTCAGCGCCAAGCGCTTCTTCATGCTCGGCTCGGATTACGTCTGGCCGCGAACCATCAACAAGCAGCTCAAGGGGTACTGGAAATCCAAGGGCATCGCGGAAACCGCCTGGCAGGAAGAATATGTTCCCCTGGGCTTTTCGAACTTTCAAACCCTCGTGAACCAGATTCGCGCCTTCGCCGACAAGCCGGGCGGCAAGCCGATCGTGGTCCTCACCGTGGTGGGCTCGTCGATCCCGGACTTCCTGCGTGAGTTCGCCAACCAGGGCATCAAGGCGACGGACGTTCCGGTGCTGGGCCTGGATATGGTCGAAGCCGACCTCGAGGGCCTCAACACCGAACCGCTGGTCGGGCACCTCAACTGCTGGGCCTATTTGCAGAACGCCAAGGCGCCGGCCAACACCGCTTTCCTCAAGCAATGGGCCGATTATGTAAAGGCCAAGAACGTGCCCTTCAAAGGCGACGTGGCCATCGACCCCATGATTTCGGCTTATGACGCGGTCCATCTGTGGGCGATGGCGGCCGCCAAGGCCAATTCGTTCGACGTCCCCGAAGTGCGCAAGGCCTTCGCGGGCCTCAGCTTCGATTGCCCATCGGGTTACAAGCTGGAGATGACGGCCGAAAACAATTACGTGTCGCGCGGCGTGTTCATTGGCTCGGTCAACGAGAAACAGGGCTTCGATATTCTGTGGCAATCCAAGGATGCAGCCAAGCCCGTTCCGTTCAGTCCCTACGGTTGAGTTATGATCGCGGGCTCAAGTGGCTGCCGGCCCGATCCGGCCGGCCATGATCGGTAGGCACGATGCGTCGCCTTTGCGTTGCCGCGGTTTACGTCATCGCGGCGTTGCTGCCCACCCAGCTATCGGCGGCTGCGGCGGAAGAGCGGGCCGACCTGATCAGCAAGGTTTGCGGCGACGCGGCGGCCATGGGTGACGCCGGGCGCGCCCTGACCCACATCTCGGCGCATGGCTCGCTTGACGATCGGGCCTGGGCTGCGTCCATCGCCCGC
The DNA here is from genome assembly GCF_036924615.1 of Bradyrhizobium sp. AZCC 2289. Taxonomy (NCBI): domain Bacteria; kingdom Pseudomonadati; phylum Pseudomonadota; class Alphaproteobacteria; order Hyphomicrobiales; family Nitrobacteraceae; genus Bradyrhizobium; species Bradyrhizobium sp. AZCC 2289. The sequence continues at coordinate 6,420,343 of NZ_JAZHRY010000001.1, forward strand.
GCCCTGATCGACCGAAAGCTCAGTTGCGACGCGAGCGGCGCCGTGGTCGTTGCCGCGGAAGGATCCCTCGACGCCGCAACCCGCGTTCAACGCAACGCGGGCGAAGCCAGCCGATCGCCCCTGCTCAGCCTGAAGAACCGGGCCGTGTTCGAGATGGCCGAAGCGGCCCTCACCTTGCGCAGCGCGCCGGACATTGCCCGTCGCAGTGCCGCGTTGCACACGCTGGAGCGCCAGGCATCCAGCCTGCCTGAACAATTATTCGATGCGGCGGCTCGCGATGAAACCGATCCAGGCCTGAAAACACAGATATCGGCGGTGGCCCAGGCCGCCGCGCTGAATTCGCCGGATCCGGCCAAGCGCATCTCCGCGCTCGGGCGGATCGCGGCTACTCCCGACCGGCGGGCGCTGACGCTGGTGCGCGCGCTCGTGAATGACCCGGCCTATGTTGCCAATCCGGCCTTCAAACGCGCCGTCGACGCCGCCACCGCGACGATCGACCGCGGTATCGCGATCGGCGACGTGCTGGCGACGCTGTACAACGGGTTGAGTTTTGCGAGCATCCTGTTCATGGCCGCGATCGGGCTGGCGGTCATCTTCGGTCTGATGGGCTTGATCAACCTGGCGCAGGGTGAGCTGATCATGCTCGGCGCTTACGTCACCTGGCTGGTGCAGGAGAGCCTGCGCCACCTCGCGCCCGGATTGCTCGACTGGTACCTGATCATCGCCATTCCGATCGTGTTTCTGGCGACGGCTGCGATCGGCATCGGTCTTGAAGCGGTGCTGTTACGCCACCTTTATCGCCGTCCCCTGATGAGTTTGCTGGCCACCTGGGCGGTGAGCCTTTTCCTCATCAATCTCGTGCGGGTGACGTTCGGAACGCAGAACCTGCAATTCGTGACTCCGTTTTACGTCACCGGCGGGGTACCGGTAATCGGCGATTTCATCTTCACCTGGAATCGCATGTTCGCGATCGCATTCGCGATCGTGACGCTGGCGCTGACCTGGGCGTTGATGCGGATGACGCCGCTAGGTCTCAACATTCGAGCGGTCACGCAAAACCGGACCATGGCGGGCTGCATCGGGATTCCGGTGCGGCGCGTCGATATGCTGGCCTTCGGACTTGGCTCGGGCCTTGCGGGGCTGGCCGGCCTGGCGCTCGCGCCGATCTACAGCGTCAATCCGCAGATGGGCCAGAACTTCATCATCGATAGCTTCATGGTGGTCGTATTGGGGGGCGTCGGCACCATCGTCGGCACCGTCGTCGCGGCGCTTGGCATCGGGCAGGTCAATGTATTGATCGAGCCGCTGTGGGGCGCGGTCGCGGCCAAGGTGATCGTGCTGCTGATGATCATCGGCTTTCTGCAATGGCGGCCCGAAGGACTGTTCGCCATCAAGGGGCGCCGCAAATGAGGTCGCTCGGGTCGGATCGTCCGTTTCTGATCCTGCTGGCGGTGGTGCTGGCCACGGCCCTTCTGCTCGCGATTTCGATCGCGATACCGTTCGGCCTTTCGCCCTACCTCGCAAACGCAATAGGGCAACTCGCGACCTTCGCGGTGCTGGCGCTGTCGCTCGACCTGATCTGGGGATATCTCGGCATTCTATCGCTCGGCCACGGGCTGTTCTTCGGCATTGGCGGCTACGTGGTGGCGATGCATCTGCTCAAGCATTCCTACGAGGTCACCGGCAAGGTGCCGGACTTCATGCAGTTCATGGGGTTGAAGGAATTTCCGTTCTATTGGGCCGGCCTGGGCTACTCCTCCTATGCCATCCTGGTCGCGGCTGCCGTGACGCTGTCGATCGCCGGCGTGTTCGGCTACGTTTCGTTTCGCTCGCGGGTTGGCGGCGTTTATTTCGCCATCATCACCCAGGCATTGGTCTACGTGGCCATGTTGCTGATGTTCCGGAACGATACCGGCTTTGGCGGCAACAATGGCATGACCGGTTTCACGGTCGTGTTCGGCTGGCCGATCGGAGGCAACGGCGTCGTGATCGCCATGGCGGCTTGTTCGGTGCTGGTGCTTGGCCTGACGCTGCTGGGCTGCCGTTTGCTGCTGGAGAGCCGCTTCGGCATCTTAATGATCGCGACGCGGGACGACGAAGTCCGGCTGCGCACGCTGGGTTACGACACGCTGCTATTGAAACTCGTTGTCTGGTGTCTGTCGGCGCTGATCGCGGCTCTGGCCGGGATGCTCTACGTGCCGCAGGTCGGCATCATCAATCCCCGGCTGCTCGCACCCGATTTGTCGCTTGAAATTGCGGTCTGGGTAGCGATCGGCGGACGAGGCCACCTGATCGGCGCGGTGATCGGCGCGGTTCTGGTCAATGCGGTCAAGTTCTGGCTTTCAGTGGCCGCGCCGGAGCTGTGGCCCTTTATCCTGTCGGGCATGATCGTGCTGGTGGCGCTGGTATTTCCAAACGGGCTGGTCGATCTCGCCAAATTCAAATTTGCGCGGCCCATGGTCTCGAAGCGCCTCTCTCCCGAAACACCGGAGTTGCGCTGATGGGTGGCGTGGCGCTGTTGGTCGATGCGGTGACCGTCGAGTTCGGCAGCTTCAGGGCGATCGACGTGCTGTCGCTCGCGATCGATTTCGGCGAGGTCCGCGCCGTGATCGGTCCCAACGGGGCCGGCAAGACTACACTGCTTGACGTGATCTCGGGCATCACGCGGCCGAAACAGGGCCAGGTGATTTTTGACGACGCGACCGACATCGTGCGCGCCAGTGAATCCGCGATTGCCCGGGCCGGCGTTCGACGAAAATTTCAGAAGCCGAGCATTTTCGAAGGACTCAACGTGCATCAACACATCGCGATCGGAGCCCAGGGCGGCCTGCACCGATCGCTTTCAAAACCGGCGCTTCGCGACCGCGTCAGCGAGGTGCTTGAAGCGGTCGGATTGTCAGCCTTGGCCAACCGCTCGGCCTCCGAGCTCGCGCATGGGCAAAAGCAATGGCTTGAGATCGGCATGGTGCTGGCGTCAAACCCGAAAGTCCTGATGCTGGACGAGCCGGTGGCCGGTCTCACCGACGAAGAGACCGAGCGCACGGTTTCGCTGGTGCACAGCCTGAAACGCCCCGATCGCGCCATCGTCGTCGTCGAGCATGACATGGACTTTGTCGAACGCATTGCCGATCGGGTCACCGTCTTGCACGAGGGCAGGACCTTGTTCGAAGGCTCGATGACCCATGCGCGGGCGGACGAGCGCGTCATAGACGTTTATTTGGGACGATAGTCATGCGATTTCGCGTCGAGAGCCTGGATCAGCATTACGGCAGCGCGCAGGTGCTGCGCCAGGTTGGCTTCGAGATCATACCGGGCGAATGCCTGGCCGTGCTTGGCCGCAACGGAGCCGGAAAAACCACGCTGCTGAAATGCCTGATGGGTGTGCTTCCGGTGACGCGGGGCCGCGTGTTGGTCGATGAGACCGAGATATCGGCATGGTCTTCGCACCGGCGCTCGGCGGCGGGGCTGGCTTACGTGCCGCAGGGTCGCGAAATTTTCTCCGAATTGACCGTCGGCGAGAACATCGAGGCCGCGGCGCGGGCTCACGGCACGTTCGGCACGGCGACGCTGGAGGAGACCATCGCCCTGTTTCCGGTGTTGAAGCAGATGTGGCGGCGTCCAGGCGGCGCGCTGTCCGGCGGGCAGCAACAGCAACTCGCCATCGCCCGCGCGCTGGTCACCCGTCCAAGCCTTCTGATTCTCGACGAACCCACCGAGGGTATCCAGCCCAATCTCGTCGCAGCCATCAAGGATGTGCTGACCTCTTTCAAGGGCAAGATCTCCCTGCTTCTGGTCGAGCAATATCTCGACTTCGCGTTCAGTCTCGCCGACGCCTTCGTGGTGCTTTCGCGTGGAAGCGTCGCAGAAGCGGGGCGCACCGAATCTTCCAGTCGTGAACTGCTGTCCCGCTACATCGCCATCTGACCGATCAAACCCCATCAACGGAGCCAACCCATGTCGCGCCGCCACGAAATTTCCTCGTCTCCCGAAAATATGGTTTGGGGCTATATCGACAGCGCCACGCCGCCGGTGCTTGAGATCGCATCCGGCGACACGGTCACGCTGCATTCCTTCCCCGCCGGCGGCAAGGAAACGCTGCCGGAAGATCGAAGCCTGGTTCCGGCCGACTATCTGGCGGCCCTCGATACGTTGGTTCAGGGCCCGGGACCTCATTTCATCACCGGGCCGGTTTACGTCAAAGGGGCGAAACCCGGTGACGTCCTTCAGGTCGACATCATCAGCGTGAAGGTGCGACAGGATTGGGGCTTCGTGTCGATTTTGCCGCTGCTCGGCACGCTGCCGGACGAGTTCACCGAATATGAAACCATCCATCCCAAGGTCGACCATGATCGCAATGTCTGCGTGATGCCGTGGGGGCTGGAAATTCCTCTCGATCCGTTTTTCGGCATTATCGCCACCGCGCCCCCGCCGGCCTGGGGACGTTGCGGCTCGCCGGTGCCGCGCAGCTTCGGCGGCAACATGGACAACAAGGAACTTCGTCCCGGGACGACGCTGTACCTGCCGATATTCAACGAAGGCGCACTTTTTTTTGCCGGCGACGGGCATGGCGTGCAAGGCGATGGCGAGGTGTGCATCACCGCGCTCGAGACCGGCGTGACCGGGACATTCCGCCTCACGGTTCGCAAGGACATGGACCTGTCATGGCCGTTCGCTGAGAGCGCCACCCATTTGATGTCGATCGGCCTCGACGAGGATCTGGACGACGCCGCCAAGCAGGCGGTCCGCGAAATGATCAAGCATATCTGCGAACGCACCAACCTGTCGCGCAATCAGGCCTATATGCTGTGTTCGCTCGCCGGCAATCTTCGTGTCACGCAACTGGTCGACGGCAACAAGGGCATTCACATGCTGTTGCCGAAATCCTATTTGTGAGAAGCGGAAAATATGTTGCTCGCTTGGCGCCGAACGCGCGATTTCCGCGCCGCTCTGGGTGCGTAGAAAGACCGCACCCATAGGGTTGATGGCTAGCACAGCATCAAGACTGTACAGTCCACCCGTTCATCACGAACGTACGAGTGGGGACGTAAGCGACGGCGCGATTTATTTCAAGTGCTTGGAGGCGTAGCCCTATGGCCAATCGTGGCGCGAGCACAGCAACCGAAGACAGTATGCGGGTCTTTCGCAAAAATTCTAACCGAAGGTCACTTCCGCTTTTGGCACCTTACGGACCTGACACCCGGCATTGGCGACGTCTGCTCATGGGTGCAAAGCGGACTTGCTCTCTATACCTGTGCGTACCGAAAACCTAACCCCTGAGGTAGCGGTGATGGAGACCGCCGAGGACGGGGAACGTTTTTAGGCTTCCGGCGCGCTGAACCGGGCGAACAGCCGGCGCGTCTTTGTCCAACGACCGGTGCGTTCTGATGTCGTTATAATAGCGTGCGTAAGATCGCAGGATCCGTCGCAGATGGGCCTCACCCAAAACGACGATATGATCCAGGCACTCGCGGCGAATCGATCCGATCAACCGTTCGGCGAACCCGTTCTGCCAAGGTGAGGCCGGTGCGGTGGGCTTGTCCCGGATGCCCATGGCGCGCAATCGGCGAGTGACGAGGGCACCATAGATGCGATCCCGGTCGCGGATCATGTAGCGTGGAGCTTCATTCCACGGGAATGCTTCTGTGATCTGGCGCGCAACCCATTCTGCGGTCGGATGTGTTGTGACGCTGATCCAGGCGAGGTCTCTGCGATCCAGCCGGACAATGACGAAGGCATAGAGCAGGTCGAAACCGATGGTTGGAACAACGAACAGGTCCATGGCGGCAATGTCCGGCGCGTGGTTACGCAAGAAAGTCCGCCATCCCTGGCTGGGTGGCGCCCGTCGCTTGACCATGTACTTGGCGACGCTCGACTGAGCGATCTCAAATCCGAGCTTGAGCAGTTCGCCGTGGATGCGCGGCGCGCCCCAAAGCGGGTTTTCGACGCTCATCCGCCGGACAATGCGCGCAGTTCCGTGTCGATCTGCGGTCGCCCTCCCAATGGGCGCGACTTCCAACGCCAGTAGCAGCGAAAGCCGGCCCTGTGCCAACGCACGAGCGTCTCGGGCCGGAGGACTGCGAGAACCTGCAGGATTGATGGAAATCAGCGGTACAGCTGGACAAAGAACCAGCGATCATGGTTCGTGAGCCGGACGCGACCATGCAGCCTGCGCCTCAAGACATTCAACTGATGTCGAAGCACCGCGTTCTCGGCTTCAAGCCGCAACTTCGACTTGAATGGCGAGGCCAGGACGGCCAGAGCGAAACAGAACAGCCCGATCATTCCGCCAGCTTAGGCGATTCCATCACGTCATCAACTCGAATAAGGTTTTCGGTACACACAGGGGGTTGATCTCGGATATTCCGGCGGCGACCGATGGGATCGGTTCCGAGGTTGGCGCAATGACCGATTTCCAATTACCGAGATCTGCTACCCACCAAGCGACGACGTTAGCATTGCCTATCAGGTAATGGGCGACGGGCCGATCGATCGCATGAGAAATGCGGTCACAGCTCCCTAAGCCGGTTGCGAATGCCGCATTCGTCCCAAGGACGTATCGGAGCGCATTGTGATGCTTTCAAGGAGAGGTCAACCAATGAAATGACTCCGACAGATGCATTGTTGCACAAGCGCAAACTCGGCCAAAAAATTATGGCTGCAATGTTCCTTCTGGCCTGCCAACTTTGTCTCAAAGGCTCCGATCGCCAATTTGTTCAGGCTGCTTCAGGCTCTGCGACGCGAACTAATGTCTTCCCGAAGTTGCGGCCAGTTAGCATTGCGATGAACGCCTCGTACGCATTCTCCAAACCATCCACGATGTCTTCGCGATAGCGCAGACTACCTTCGGCGATCCATGGGGCCGCCAAAGCGCGCCATTCCGCATAATATTCAGGATGGTCGCCGCAGATGAATCCCTGGATCCGAAGCCGTTTAAGAAATGTCGAGCCGAGGTTTGGACCTGGTCGGGGTATCGTATCGCTGTACTCGGCCGCCATGCCGCACATGATCATGCGACCGAAAGTATTCATCAGGGGAAGCACCGCCAGTTGAACGTCGCCGCCAACATTCTCAAAGTAAACGTCGATACCGTCGGGACATGCCCGCTTCAATGCAGCCGGCAGGTCATCGACAGCGCGGTGGTCGATACAATCGTCGAACCCCAGTTGCTCGCAGACAAACCTGCATTTGTCAGCGCCTCCCGCGATTCCAATGGCGCGCGCGCCTGCTCTCTTGGCAAGCTGGCCAGCGACCGACCCCACGGCGCCAGAGGCAGCGGAAACCACAACCGTCTCGCCTGGCTTTGGTTGACCAATATCCTTCATGCCCGAATAGGCCGTCGTACCGGGCATTCCCAGCACCCCCAGATAGGTCGAAGGCGGCACACCAGGCGGCAATACCACCAGCGCATGGCCTGATGTGACGATATGGCTCTGCCAGCCCCGCCCGCCGACCACGACTTGCCCCGGGGAGAAGCGCGGGTTTCTGGATGCGATGACCTGTCCGACCGTCTCCCCCGGCATCGGAGCGCCGATTTCGGCCCGTGCCGCATATGTCTTTGTTTCGTTCATCCGGACTCGCATCCCGGGATCGAGCGACAGCCAAAGCGTGCGCGTCAGCACCTCGCCCGCGCCGGGTTCGGGCACTGCGTCGGTTTCCAGGAGGAAGTCCTGAAGCGCGGGCAACCCTTTCGGGCGATTCTTCAGGACAATCGAGCGGCGGAGATTGGTCATCGGCTAGGTCTTCCTCAAAACGGGGCCACGAGGGACTGCCGCTAAAGCTGGCAGCGGGTCATCCTGAGTCCGATATATTCCTGCAAGGCCTGTGATAATATGGATTATGCGAACCATATTCTTGCGTTGAGAGCATCAATGGACGGCACCAGAATGGACGAGATTGCTGCCTTCCTGGCGGTCGTGGAGATGGGAAGTTTCACAGCAGCCGCGCGGGTTGTGGGGCGCGACGCGTCAATCATCTCCAGGCGAATAAGTGCGCTCGAGACCAGCCTGGGAGCACGTTTGTTGGAGCGATCAACCCGGCATGTGAATCCGACCGGCGCCGGCCTGCGTTTTTACGAGCAAATGAGAGCGGCAACAGCCGCGATGAAGGAAGCCGAGGCTGAAGCAACCGGCACAAGCGGATCGGTCACAGGAAAATTGCGATTGGCGCTGCCCGCCGCCTTTGGGCGTCTATGGATAGCGCCGATGCTACCTGAGTTTCTCGCTGCGCATCCCGAGGTGGCGATAGAAGCGGAATACGCCGATCGCTATGTCGATATTGTCGCCGAGGGTTTTGATGTTGCCATCCGCCTTGGCGAATTGCGTGACAGTCGGCTAGTGGCAAAACGAATCGCGGGCCACCAACGGCTGATTTGCGCCGCGCCCTCCTATCTGGCTGCTCGAGGGACTCCGGTGACGCCAGACGATCTCGCCAATCACGCCTGCTTGAGCTTCACGCGGCTGGCCAGCCATCCCGAGTGGCGCTTCAGAAAAGGGAAACGCATTTCGTCCGTCATGGTCAGTGGACCGTTGAGCACAGACGATGCTCAAAGCCTCGTCACCGCGGCAATATCTGGAGCAGGCATCGTCATGTGCTCTGATTGGCTGGCCGCGTCCGAGCGTGCAGAAGGCCAACTTGTGTCGATCCTGACCGATTGGACAGTCGAAGGAGAAGGCGCGATCCAGATCATACGCCCCTCGGTCCGTTTCACGGCAGGAAAGACGCGGAGCTTCGTGGATTGGATTTCCGAGCGATTTCGGCGACCGCCTTGGATGCTCAATTGATAGCGCGCAACGCTTTCAGGGTTACAGTTCGTCCCGGGAGTACTCCACCCTCGGATTCCGGGCCGCTCCAATTCATTCTTGCAAACGTGGCCAAGGCCCCGCGTCCGGCGTCCAAGATGGCGGTTGAGCGCGGAGAGCCTCTCGCGCCTGATAGAGCCATTCTACACGACCAAGCCCGAGGGCATGGATGTGGGCCTATCTATCTGCCACGCCATCATCGAAGCCCACGGCGGACAGCTGTGGGCGATCAAGCGCGAACCGCAAGGGGCTCTCTTTCAGTTTACTTCCTTCCACCTGAGCGGACGGATCGTGATCGAGTATGTCGCTTGTTGGCACTTTTGAGACATCCCGACCGATCCTGCCGATGTCTGTTCATGGGGGAAGACCGGAGTGCGCCGGGAGACCGGCAAGGAGTAGATGGTGCAAGTCCATCACGATGAAGGAGTAGCGAACCGCATCGACCCCGAGTCATGCGCCAGTACCCGTGAGGGTATTGGCGAAGCGTTGACAGGGGAGCGCATAGGCCAGCCATTGAGCCGCGAAAGTACCCTCATCCTGGGTGCCGACGTCGTTCCGGTGACGGAAGGCAACACGGATGGGCGCGATAACGCGAGCGCCCAGACGGCCCGGCGTGGTCTTAGACACTGGCATGTGCGCACGCTCTTTGCTTGGGAACCGGGAGATCTCATGGTCGGCCAGCGTCGCATGCGTGCAGCACTGGTCCGTGTCGGGAAGGCGAGGAGCCGTAGCCGATGATGTACGATCATGAGAAGTCTGACCCCGCCATAGTAGCTGTGAAGCCAACGAACAAAGCCGGGCAATCGGCTGCGGAGTTGGTGGAGCCAAGGGCGGGGGCCGAGGGGAATGTGAGTCAGCAAAGCACGGGCCGGGCTCAGTACCGGGGAACCGTGTCACAGGCGCTGGATCGCATACGGCAAGTTGCAGGGCAAAGGAAGAAGGAGAAGTTCACCGCGCTCTTCCATCACGTCAGTATTGATCACCTCGCAGAGGCATTCTCTGAACTCAAGGAGAATGCTGCAGCTGGAGTGGATGGGCTGACATGGCGGGATTACGAGCAGCACCTTGAGCGCAATCTTGAGGACCTGCATGCTCGCGTCCATCGGGGAGCGTATCGGGCACTGCCGTCACGGCGGGTTTACATACCCAAGCCGGATGGTCGGCAACGCCCGATCGCGGTCGCCGCCCTTGAGGACAAGATCGTCCAGAGGGCGACGGCTGCGGTGCTGAGCGCGATCTACGAGGAAGATTTCCTCGGGTTCTCATATGGGTTCCGAACCGGACGCAGCACGCACGATGCGATGGATGCGCTCGTGGTCGGGATCACCAGCACAAAGGTGAACTGGATACTGGACGCCGACATCCGCTCGTTCTTCGACACGGTGAGCCAGGAGTGGCTCATCAAGTTTGTGGAACATCGCGTCGGCGACCGACGTATCATCCGCCTGATCCAGAAATGGCTCAAGGCAGGCGTCCTGGAAGACGGGATCGTGACGGTCAGTGACAAGGGGACCGGGCAGGGATCGGTGATCTCACCGCTTCTGGCCAATCTCTACTTACACTACGTTTTCGACCTCTGGGCCGAGCGCTGGCGACGGCGTGAGGCTGCGGGCAATATGATCATCGTGCGCTACGCCGACGACCTCATTGTTGGTTTCGAGCACGAGACCGACGCCCGTCGCTTCCTCGACGAGATGCGTAAGCGGTTACAGGAGTTTGCACTGTCGCTTCATTCGGAGAAGACCCGGCTGATCGAGTTTGGACGCTTCGCGGCGGAAAACCGCAAGCGGCGCGGGCTCGGCAAACCGGAGACCTTCACCTTCCTGGGCTTCATCTTTATCTGCAGCAAAACTCGTCGGGGCAAATTCCAAATCAAACGGAAGTCCCGGCGGGACCGCATGCAGGCGAAGCTGCAAGCCATCAAACAGGAATTGCGACGGAGCATGCATCAGCCAATTCCCCAGCAGGGAAGATGGTTGCAGCAGGTCGTCACCGGCTACTTCAACTACCACGCGGTGCCGACAAACAGTTCGACCCTGACCGCGTTCCTATTCCACGTTACCAATCTCTGGCGGCGCACGCTACGGCAGCGGAGCCAGAAAGACTGGACGACCTGGGAGCGGATCAAGCGGTTGGCAGACGACTGGCTCCCGAAACCGCGAATCCTTCATCCGTGGCCAGCGAGGCGCTTCGCCGTTAGACATCCAAGGTGGGAGCCGTATGCCCGAATTGGGCCCGTACGGATCTGTGCGGGGGGCGCGAGGTAACTCGCGTCCCTACCGCGAAAGTGATCGGCGCATCTGCAAACCGACGCGAATGACCCAACTGAGACATGTCGCGAATCTTACTGTCCGTTGGCGTCCACGTCATTCCAGGCTTGTTCCTGGGGTGAACTCGACCTAGCTCAAGGCAGGAAGGGACGAACCGGGCATTTATCAAATGGATCAGTATCTAGGAGGTCAATTCCCGTATGCGGCGTTCTTCTGGCCGGCGCTCGTCGCTGCATCAGCCGCTGAAACTGCGTCGTCCATAGCGGCACATTTCCTGGAACTCTCAGGCGAAGCTGATGGCTTGCGCCTTCCGCAAGAGCCGGAAGGAGCAACGCCAAGCAAGATCGCGCTCGAGCTGCAAGCAGTCCGGCTACGTGACTTTACCATTGCCGAAAGCGGCGTTCCCACCCTGCTGTGCACACCGCTCGCGCTGCATGGAGCCGCTATAGCCGACCTTGCAGCTGGACACAGTCTCGTTGCCGCCCTCCGTGGTGCTGGAATTGAGCGACTGTTCATGGTCGATTGGCGATCGGCCAGCGCTGATATGCGATTTCTCGGAGCCGGAGGTGGCGAGGCCCTTGCCGCCCGCGCTCCACGACATCGAACGGACGCGGCCGGGATAACCGCTCATCCGCATATGCCGGTTATCGGCCAGCCGCCAGCCATGCATCGCCGGCTCGCATCTCGGGTTACGCGCGAGCACCCGAAGATCGATCTCTATCCGCCGCTCGTTTTCCTTCCTTCCCTATGCGCAGGCGCTTGTTGAGGGCGAGCTCGCCGCAAGGGCGAGCCTTCGTGCGGCCAAGGAGGGCGTGTTGAACCTCTCCCGACGTAGCGCATCCCTTCCGCGCCATCCCAACTAGGTTCTTCCAAGTAGATGTCATAGGTGAATGCGAATGCAGTACTGCAAGGAGGACCCCTGTTGCGATCAACGCGACATCCCTCCAGATGATCACATCCCTTTGATCGCGATCAACCGCTGGATTTAGCCATGTGCTCAACGAGGTAGTCAACAAAGACGCGAACGCGCGCTGGCATGATGCCGCCGCCGACAAACACAGCGTTGATCTCTTCAGTGTCACCAGGATTGAAAGAATCAAGAAGCCTCACCAATCGGCCTTCGACGATGTCATCCTCAACATGAAAGCTGCCAACGCGCGCGATACCTACTCCCTGTTGCGCGAGATGGACCAGCGTCTCGCCATTGTTGGCTTCAACGTTCCCACTAACCGTGAGCTCAAAATCCGCACCATCGCGTCTAAACGGCCAAATCGGTTCCGCGCGGCGAAAGTTGAAGTTGAGACAATTGTGTTCAAGCAGGTCTTCAGGTGATCGGGGGACGCCTGCCCTAGACAAGTAAGCAGGTGAAGCAACAATGGTCCGACCGTTGGAGCCCAGCTTGCGAGCGGTCAATGGACTGTCAAGAAGCGGCCCAAAGCGGATTGCTATATCTGCCTGGCCGCCGAGAACGTCTGCGAGAACGTCGGTAAGGCTGAGGTCGACAAGGATGCCTGGATAGCGCTCGACGAAGCCCCCGAGTAGAGGCACGACTGACCGGCGACCATGGCCCAACGCCGCACTCACCCTAATTCGCCCTTTGGGCGCCGCCTGATCCGCAATGCTAGCTTCAGCCTCGGTCATGTCGGCAAGAATACGCCGCGCTGCACGATGATACCCCTCTCCTTCGGGCGTCAAAATCAAGCTTCGCGTGGTCCGGACGATCAGGCGCACACCAAGACGCGCCTCAATTCGCGTGATGATCCGGCTAACAGCAGACGGCGTCAGATCTAGCGCTCGTGCCGCACCAGAGAGACTGCCGGTCCGCACAACCGCGTTAAATACTTCCATCTCTCCCGAGATATCTGCCAGTTCTCGCGCCATTTGTGAATCCTACGCAAAGATGTGTGACTTTACGGCAGTCTACTGAAGGAAAAGCGGCATCTCCATATGACTTGTGCAAAAGCCGAAGGAGATCGAACGCATGAAGATCAATCCGCCCATTCTCGCCCTGGCGATCGGGGCATTCGGTATCGGCGTGACCGAATTCGCGCCGATGGGAATGCTACCGGTCATTGCCACAGATCTGGGTGTGTCGATTCCAACGGCCGGCCTGCTTGTCAGCGCGTATGCGTTCGGCGTGCTGGTTGGAGCGCCTTTAATGACGCTCACGACGGGAAAAATGCCGCGGCGCATGTTGCTGGTCAGCCTCATGGGCATTTTCACGGCAGGCAACATTCTCGCCGCGCTCTCACACGACTATACTATGTTGCTTGCGGCCCGGATCCTCACTGCATTCAATCATGGAGCCTTTTTTGGTGTCGGCTCGATTGTCGCCGCGAGCGTGGTGCCGCCCCACCGGCGCGCTGGCGCGGTCGCTGCGATGTTTATGGGACTGACGATCGCCAACGTTGGTGGCGTGCCTTTGGCGACCTGGGCAGGTGAAATCTTCGGTTGGCGGTCCGTTTTCTGGGCAATCGGAGGCCTTGGCTTGGTTGCAATGGCATCACTGCGGCTAGCATTGCCAAACATTCCAACCGATGCCGATGCTGACATGCGCTCCGAACTCCGAGTGCTCACACGAAGGCCCGTGCTTGCCGCACTGGCAGTAACCGTAGTTGGCTCGAGCGCAATGTTTACCGTCTTCACCTACATCGCCCCAATCCTACGCTCCGAAACACATGCCTCCACGGTCTTCATTACTGCAATGCTAGTCGTCTACGGCATTGGACTGACGGCCGGAAATTGGTTGGGCGGGCGTTTCGCCGATCGTTCAGTGGATCGCACGCTATTCGCTACCCTCGGCGCACTAATCTTGCTCCTCATCTTGTTCGCGGGCAGCATGCAGTGGCCGATACCGACCGCAATTCTGATCTTTCTTTGGGGTGCCGCGGGTTTCGCACTGGTACCACCACTGCAGCTCAAAGTGATGTCGCACGCGGCAGACGCGCCGAACCTCGCCTCTGCCATGAATATCGGCGCATTTAACCTGGGCAATGCAGTCGGGGCAGTGCTTGGCGGCGTGGTGATCGATAAGGTCCTCGGATATCCGGCAGTCTCACTTCTTGGGGCTACCATGGCTGCCATAGGATTGGTGATGGCGCTAGCGCTCCGAGAGGGCCCCACATCAAAACGTCCACGCTCTCAAGATAGCTCTGCACCTTCATTGCTAGAAGATGTCAGCCGGGCTGCAAATCTTTTAGACTGTGCGGGAACATCATGAATTTCAGGATCTGGACTATTCTCGCGGGCCTGGCGCTTTCGGCCCTGGTCATGGGCGCTGCGTCCGGCCAGCAGCAATCGGAGGAGGGGCCGGCCTATGGGCCAGAGCTGGAAGGATTTGACTATCCGTTCCCGGTCGAGCGCTTCAGCTTTACCTCCGAGCGCCAATCGCTCCAGATGGCTTATCTCGACGTAAAGCCGGACCATCCGAACGGACGGACGGTCGTCCTGCTGCACGGCAAGAATTTCTGTTCCGCGACCTGGGAGCCGACAATCAAGGATCTTGTGGCGGCTGGCTATCGCGTCGTCGCGCCAGATCAGATCGGGTTCTGCAAATCGTCCAAGCCTGTCGTTTATCAGTTCACATTCAGGGAGCTCGCCGGAAACACGCATGCGCTACTTGCCAAACTCGGCGTGGAGAAGCCGGTCGTTGTCGGCCATTCGACGGGCGGCATGCTGGCGGCCCACTACGCGCTGCTTTATCCGAAGGACGTTAGCCAATTGGTCATGGTCAATCCCCTCGGGCTTGAGGACTGGTACGCGAAGGGTGTCCCTCTAACCTCGGTCGACCAATGGTACGCGCGCGAGTTGACAACGAACGCCGACGCGATCCGGGCGTATGAGAAGTCGACCTATTATGCGGGCGAGTGGCAGGACCGCTATGAGCGCTGGGTACAGATGCTCGCCGGTCTAAACCGCGGGCCGGGCAAGGAGCCGGTCGCCTGGGACTCGGCGCTTTTGTACGACATGATCATGACCCAGCCGGTGCTCTACCGGTTCGGTGATATCTCGGTCCCGACCTTGCTCATGATCGGGCAAAAGGACACCACGGCGGTGGGCAAGGATCTGGCGCCGCCCGAGCTTCGACCCAAGCTCGGCAATTATCCCGAATTGGGGAAGGCGGCCGCAAAGGCCATCCGCGGCGCCAAGCTCGTCGAATTTCCTGACCTCGGCCACGCGCCGCAGATGTCCGATCCCGAACGATTCGACAAAGCGCTGCTTGCGGGCATCTCGAACCCCTGAAGCTTGCGCCGGCTACAATGTGGACGACCTGTGCCGCTCTTCGAATGTCCAGACGCCCGCATGTTTGGGAGTCATCTTGGCTAACGGCCGAACGCTTCAACTGCCTGTGCCTGTCGGAAATCAGACTCGCACATACAGATGATGAAGTCCGTCAAGAAATGGCGTAGGCACAATGCGACCAACGGCATGTACTGTTCGCGGCGACGGCGCGTCCTTGTTGAGTGAAAGGTGCGTGCGAGCCGCGTTATAGTAGGTCGCGTAAGATCGCAGCAGATGGCGAAGATGCCGCTCGCCGAACACGACGATCTGTCCGACATCGATGCCGAGCTTGAGAAGCTCGCCATGAAGCCGTGGTGCGCCCCATAATGGGTTGGCGAGACTGATCTCGCGAATGAGCTGACGGATTTCCAGCGGGGTCTTTGGACGGCCACTGCGCGGTCTTGATTTCTAGCGCCAATACGCTCGGAAGCCGGCGCGATGCCAGCGGATCACAGTCTCCGGCCTGACGATCTTCAAAGCGGCCAGCACGCCAGGTGCCAGCCGGTACAACCCGGCAAATACCAGACGGTCGATGCTGGTGAAGGTCAGTCGCTGCGGCGATTTACGCCGCAGCACGTTGAGTTGATGACGAAACGTTAAGATCTCTGCTTGCAGCGACGCTCGTGACCGGAACAATCCGATCAGCGCCAACCAGATCAGGCTGCAAACATCTCTCATCAATTAAGAGCATCGCCTCGCTTGCTAGCCGGATTGAGTTTCCGACAATGACAGGTGACTAAACGGCGGACTTAAGGGGGGACTTAATCCTCGACGCCGGTAAGGCAACTTGCGCTCGGGCGGCTGTGGCTCGGCTTTGAACTTCGCCCGCCAGTTGCCAAAGGCCTTGAGCGGGATGCCTTCCGCCTCGCAATACTGCCGTTGATTTAAGTCGCTGCGCTTCCACGCCTCGTGGTGCGTCCGCCAGAAGACCTCACCCTGGGCACCTCCATGATCGGATCTCGCTCGCCATCTCGCTCTCCTCCATCTGTAAATCGAAAGGGAGAACAGATCGCGCCCGCGGGACATCAAACAAGTGTGTGAGAAATCAACGCTTACCGTGCAAGAAATGGACGCCTACCTAAATTCCCTGAAACCAGCAAAAAATTCCCTGTTCCTTGCAATATTTTCCCTGTTAATTTGCGTAGGGAATTTGCCGAGAAGTGACTGCGGCACAGGGGTTTTTCGTACTGATATCGCCTCCAAAAACCCGAAAATCATAAAATTCCCTGTTAATTTCCCTGTTAGCAGGGAATTGCCACCGGAGACCGGTTCGTATCCGACTGCGCACACCACCATCCAGTCCTACGAAACCGCAAATCCCGGCGGCGACTCCCGATAGGCCGTTTCTGTGGGGATTTTCGCCGGTATCGTTCCACTCTTTCGGTCTCCGGTGACCCTTGCGGTCTCTCAGGCCGATTTTTAGCCTCCAGTCTCTGCATCCAAAAATTCCGTTCCCCGCGGCAGGGTTTTGACGGCCAATGCCGGTCGGCTGCCGGGAATTTTGGGAGTCTTGGGAGGCCAAAAGCGCGTCGTTTCGAGCCCGGCCGTAGTTATCGCGGATTTAATCCAAGGGCTTCGAACTGCCGACTCCATTCGGCTGGCGCATCACGCAACCGCTCGACTCCAATGCCACGTGGCAAACGACCTTCGACCGCGGCCCGCACAAGAGCTGGTGCAAGGAACGCGAGTGAGATCGTCATGTTGACCTGGCGCACGCTGCATTTTTGACGTGTCGCGATCTGCTGAACGTCAGTCACGGAGCCCGAAACGATTTCGTCAAGCCAGCGACGACCTCGGGCGATGGCGCTGACGAGGCGCGCGCGACGTTCGATCCGCGTTGGGCGGATTTCACTTTTGGGCATGCCGTGTGGGATAAGAATCTGCCTGGATCTCCTGGAGGGCGGCTTCTGCCACGGGATAGAGAGTAAATAGCCGTCGCCCGCGTTAGATATCTCTTCGTCGTCTGCTGACTTCAACCGAACAGCTAGACGATCCTCATACACATCGATACGCGCGACCTGCTCCAAGGCCGCTTTGCTATCTCTAACGTGAGTTAGGCTGGAGGCCCGCTTCTCCTTCTGAGCGATCAGATGTTCATTGAGAGACTTAACGATGATGCTTTCGATGTCGGTCGCCGGAACACGGGAGATCGACCCGACTGATGCCGTTTTGGATTCTCCATGCAGGTGCGGGAGCGAGACGTAATAGCGATAGCGAACGCCGGCCTTGGTTGCATGGGTCGGAACCATGCGATGACCGACATCGTCGAACAAAAGTCCGGTCAACAGATGGTCGCTCGCGTTCCGCGTCGTGGATCGGGTGGTCCACTGATTCGTGAGCTTTTGCTGGACCGCATCAAATAGCGCACGATCCATGATCGCCGGCTGTTCGCCGGGCAGGATCTCGTCCTTGTATTTGACTTCACCCACATAAAAGCGATTGCGCAGCAGGTAGAACAGCGAGCCACGGCCGAAGAGAATACCCCCGCGGGTGGCACCGGTCGCGAGCAGTCTAGATTTGGTTCGGATATCCCGCTCCCGGAGGTCTCGCACCAGTGCGTTGACGCCGCCGAGTTCGAGGTAGCGTCGGTAGATCAGGCGGACCTGCTCTGCCTCGCCCTCGACGACGGCAATCTTGTCGTCCTTCATGTGATAGCCGAGGGGGAGGGGACCGCCGACCCACAGGCCCTTTCGTTTAGAGGCAGCAATTTTGTCGCGGATGCGCTCGGAAGTGACCTCCCTCTCGAACTGGGCGAAGGACAGAAGCACGTTGAGCGTCAGCCGGCCCATCGAAGTCGTGGTGTTGAACTGCTGGGTGACCGAGACGAACGACACGCCATGTGCATCGAACAGTTCCACCAGCTTGGCAAAGTCGGCCAGCGATCGCGTCAGGCGATCGACCTTGTAGACGACAATAACATCAAGCTTCCGAGAGCGGATATCGTCCAGCAATCTCTGCAGGTCGGGGCGATCGGTGGATCCACCGGAATATCCGCCGTCATCATATCGCGACCGGATCAGGGTCCAGCCGGCATGGGCCTGACTCTTTATATAAGCTGATGCAGCATCATACTGGGCGTCCAGTGAGTTGAACTCCTGGTCGAGCCCATGGTCGGTTGAGACCCGGGTATAGATCGCACAGCGAACGGGCCTGATCGAAGGAGCCTTCATGATCGAGCCTTTGCGTCTAACCGATCTTCTTTATCCCTCAGGCCAAAAAAGCGCGGACCGTTCCACTTGGTTCCGGTGATCGCGAAGGCAAGCTTGGAGAGACTGTCATAGGTCTGGCCGTTCCAGGCAAAACCGTCAGCTATCACCATCACCCGTTGCGATCGACGATCCCACTCTCGTACCAACACAGTTCCCGGTGTTAGTTCGGTCCGCTTCTGATCGAAGCTGACGAGACGCGCGGACATCTTCGCGCCGGTGTCCTTTGCGTCCGTCCGATCAAGCACCTGCCCAGTCTCATGATCTAAATCGCCCAAGCGGTCGGCTTGAATCCGATAGGCGATAATTGCGAACATTAAATGCCGGGGCAGGTGATCGGGCGGCGGTCTCTGAAATACGCTCTGCCATCGTGAACGAAGACCTTTGAGATCGAGACCGCGCAGATGCGCGATCTCGTCTCCAATGGAAGTTTTGGTCGAGGTGCGACCGCTGTGACGCTTCTCCAACATCGCATTATGCCGCCTGCTTTACGCGATCGGCGGTGGACGTAGCCTTGCCATCCTTGATGCGGTAGACTCGTCCCTTGTCGGTCTGTTCGGAAACCAGATTGAGACCGAGCTTCTTGCGCACAACACCAGCGAGAAAGCCGCGCACCGAATGTTGCTGCCAATGCGTGGCGGTCATGATCGCGGCGATCGTCGTTCCCGCCGGCATCCGCAGCATCACAAGGATGCGGGCGTGCTTAGTGTCGGGCCGCATCGCCGTCTTTGAAGATGAAGGCGCCAGCCGAGTGCGAGACCTAAACTTACTGGTGGATCGTGAAGTGGAGCGGGCCGCAGCCTTTAGCTTCGATTTGGGTTTGGTCATGGGATCCTCTGAGGTTCGTGCGACGCCATCCGCCGCACCAACTCAGCCCCGCCCGGGCAAAACTCCCGGCAGGGCAAGACCCCGAAGCCGGCCTCAGCCGTTCCAAGTCGCCAACAGCAACGCTCCGATCAAGGACGAAAGCCAGTCATTTCTGAGCAAATAGTCACTGGAAGGGCCCAAAATCCTGCCTTCCGTATCGTGGGTTTGAATCCCACTCTCTCCGCCATGTAGGCCCAAAAATCCTTATTTATCAGTGCTTTCCCCATCCGACGGTTTGTCGGCCCATACTTCAGCCCATATTCCCTATGTGGCGGGAAAAGAGCGCTGTCGGTGAAGTTCTTGCCGGTCGTTTATGTCATGGCGTCCGGGTAATCGAGCTTCTTGCGACGATCAGAGAGACGTTGTCTCGGCCCCCGGCGCTGAAAGCCTTTCCGGCGAGGTCACGCACAGCTCGGATGGGATCGTTGGCGACACTCAGAGCGTGCCCGATTTCACTATCGTCCACCATGTCGGTGAGTCCGTCGCTGCATAGCAGCAGGGCTTCTTGGGGTCCAAGCGGCGCATCGACATTGGTGTGGGGCTCGATGGCAATTGGAAACGAAGAGCCGCCGAGTGCTTGGGTGATGGCATGCGACCTGCGATGGCCTGAGCGGTTGTCTCCTTCGATGGCGACATCGTCGTGGCTGAGCTGAATGAGCCGGCCTGCACTGAAGAGGTAGCAGCGGCTGTCGCCGACGTTAAAGGTCAGCAGCGCGGTGGGAGTTAGGAACGCCCCGACCAACGTTGTCCCCATGCCAAGGGCAGCTTCGTGCTGCTGCATCAGCGCGTACAGATGTTGATTGGCGTCCTCGATTGCCTCCGCGCATGATTCCGGATTTGAAATCCGGTCGGCGGCTGCAACCAGATAGTCGAGCACCGCACGGCTGGCCATCGCGCCCTGCGCGTGGCCTCCCATGCCGTCCGCGACCATCAGGAGGCAGCCATTGCCCGGTGTCGTCATGACGATAGGCGCGTTCATGTCGCTAGTCAGGACACGGGTATCGATGGAGATGGCGTCCTCGTTCGCCGGACGCACGCGACCGCGATGGGTGAAGGCGGCTATGGTCCAGCCCGTCATGTCCAATGCCTCACTGGGATAGCTCAGCTTCGATTAGCGTCCACCTTCTTATGGTGATGGAGCGCCGCCCAGCAGTTTGGCCTTCAGGCCGTCGAATTCAACCTGGGAAAGCGCGCCCCGGACTAGGAGGTCATGAAGGCGTTCCAGCTCTTGAACGGCGGATGTTTGAGGCAGCGGTGGTGGCTCGACGAGCTGAACCTTCCTTACGTCATTGACGAAGAGGTTTAACCCCGACTCGCCGCCGCTGCTCGCAGAGCCAACCCGGTGAGCCGCCCGCATCGCCCAGATCATTGCGATTCCCCAGCCGATGATGGTGCTTCCGAAGACAATATTGATGAGAGCGATAATCCAACGGTTCGGATGGTCGCGGCGGAATGCCACGATGCTCGGCATAATGTAGATGATGCCGACAATGAGAAAACCTATTCCTAGGAAGATTATGAGAGCGGTGTCGTCCGACGGAGCTGGAGAAGCTGGATGCATGTTACGCCGCCCGCAATATTATCGAGACGATGAACGATGCGATCCAGAGGAAGCCGTAGCTCGGCGTCTGGCGCAGGCGTTGCGCGCGTACGAAGAGGTAGACGGGCGCCAACAGCAGGGCGAAGAGCGTCATCCATCCGGAGCTGTAGCCGGCGCGCTTGAGTTGCTCCGCGTCGACAAGGCACAGTGCTCCGTTCGTCAATACCGGGACGAGCCAGGTGAGAGGCGATAGAAATGCCTCGAAGAACGTGTCGTCTGCAGGATGGCTGTTCTGATAATTAAGTAGTGCGATATCAACGAACAAATACGCGATCGGCGCGAAGGCGAGTGCCCATACCAAGCCGTTGTTGACATGGTTTGCGGAGATCGGCGGCGGGGTATCCTTGAGCTGCGCCCCGATTTCTGTCGCGTGCAGCGGCTGCCAGTCAGCCAGTCCTTTACGCCAGATCGGTGTCTCGCCGTCGATCGTCTGGGCTGCCAAGAGTTCGCGTAGCTTGTCGGCAGGTACGGGTCCTATACGCTGGCCGTGCTGCGCATAGAACCACGCGTCGTCGCTCGTCGTTGTCTCGCTCATTATTGCCCCAGCTTCCTCGTGGGCTTCCAAGAATGTCGTTGAAGGGTTCATCCATGGGCAGCCGATCTTTCGCCTCAGCCCGGCTTCGCGTGAAGCGCGCTTTGTCTCAGGAGGCATTGGCGGTGGACGCCGGTGTTGACCGCTCTTACGTCGGCCGCATCGAGCGCGGGGTCGAAAATCCCAGCGTCGAAACCCTGGATCGGCTCGCTACCGCCTTGGAGGTAGCGGCGGCCGAATTGCTGTTGGCGCCCAAGCAGGGTGAAAAGCCTCCGGCGACCCTTCGAAAAGGGCGCAAAAAGAAGTGAGGATCGTCGCCGGTGCGGTCGATTCCGAAGGAAGTGGGGAACGGTGCAGTATGTAACTAGACCGATGTTGAGTTCACAAGCAGGTCGCTTGTGAACTCAATGAAAGTCCGCACCTTTGCGGCCCTGAGCTGCCGCGAAGGATAGAGTGCGTAGAGTGGAAACACTTCACCCGGCCAGTCCGGAAAAAGCTCGATCAATTTACCTTCTGCCAGCAGATGGCCTGAACCGAGGGCCATAATCTGAGCGATGCCAACCCCAGCTTCACACGCGCTAAGCATAGCGTCGACGTCCGACACCATCAGGCGTGCCGGCGGTCTAACAGGCAGAATTTCGCGACCTTGACGAAACTCCCAATCGAATGGTCGTGCATTCGCCGCATCGTAGAAGTCTATGCATCGTAGCTTCTCGACTTCGGACGGGTGCTTCGGTCGGCCGTAGCGTGCAACAAACTCTGGCGATGCGACCGTCAGAATGCGCGTTTCAATCAGTTTGCGCGCGATAAGGGAGCCGCCTGGCGGGTCGCCGAAGCGCAGTGCCAAGTCGAAGCCGTCGGCGACCAGATCGCCGACGTGATCCCGCATGATTAGTTCGAGCCGAACTTCGGGATGTCGATCGAGAAACTTGGAAATCTGTTCGGCCAGCACCACGCGCGAAAAAAATGGATCGACATTGACCCGAAGCCGCCCGCGCACGATGCCTGCTGCACCCGAGGCTGTGATGGCGGCCTGCTCAATCCCATCAAGATGCGGTCCGACTTCCTCGTAAAAGCGTCTTCCTTCGTCTGTGAGAGTCATGGTGCGTGTAGTGCGCTCAAGAAGCCGCACACCGACCCGTGTTTCCAGCCGCCCGATCGCCCGACCCACGCCAGATGACGTGAGACCGAGCGCCTCGGACGCGCGGGCCATCGAACCAGCCTCGACGACGGCCATCAGAACCGTCACACCGGAAAGAAGGCGAGCGTCATAGGGCATGGCAATTACTGACTCCTAGTCCGAAGTGTACGGACACTTCGGCGCTACAATCAAGGCAAAAGCCGTGACATCGTCTCTCCGACGGTGGGCGATCGGATCAATCCCGCCAGTAACGCAAAGGGACAGCGAAGCCATGCGCATGCGCATCGCCGGCGTCCCCCCCTCTGATCGGAGTAACGCATGACCACGAAGTCGACAGTTCTAATTTTAGGCGCCTCGCGCGGGCTGGGTCTGGCGATGGCGGAGGAATGGCTCAAGCTCGACGCCAAGGTCATTGCTACGCAACGCAGTGCGTCGCGGGATCTGAGCGAACTGCAGGGCCGTTATCCGGGTAGCCTCGAAATCGAAACGGTCGATATTGTGGAGGCGGCGTCCGTGCATGCCTTGCGCGAACGCCTCGGAGGGCACCGCATCGACGTGCTCTTCGTCAATGCCGGCCTTTGCAAGGCCCATGAGGAGACGCCGTCCGCGGTAGACGAACGCGACTTCGTCGACATGATGCTGACCAATGCGCTCGGACCGATGCGCGCGGTTGAGCTCTTGGAAAATCTCGTGCCCGCAAACGGCGCGATCGCGGTCATGACCTCTGAACTCGGCAGTATCGCCGGAAACAGAGGCTTCTGGGAGCTCTACAGCTCCAGCAAGGCCGCCCTCAACATGCTGATGAAATGCTTCTCGGCGCGCCATGCTGGCGATCCACGCGCGCTCTTGCTGGTCGCGCCAGGCTGGGTCCGCACCGACATGGGGACCTCGGCCGCAACGCTCTCGATCGAAGAAAGCATCCCGTTCGTCGTGGAAACCGTCGAGCGCAGTCGCGGCCGGGCCGGCCTGCGCTTCATCGACCGCAACGGCCGAACCTTGCCCTGGTGACTCAAAAGCAAACGGAGGAACTCATGGACACGATCATCACTCGCGGCGTCAGCATCCCGCGCCTTGGCTTTGGCACGTTCCGCATGCCGGGCGGCGGCTGCCAGCCTGTCGTCGAAAGCGCGCTCGCGCTCGGCTATCGGCCGCACAGCCGCGGCGCTCCTTCAAGAGGACTGCGTCGTTACTCGGCCGCCGATATCTGACGTGCCCTTGCCGCCGCTCTCGGCCGCGAGGTCCGCGTGGAGCCCGTTCCGCGCGAGACCTGGGAACAGCTTTTCCGCTCGCAGGGCATGAAGAACCCCCTGCCACGCATCCGCATGGTCGATGGCTTTAACGAAGGCTGGATCGACTTTGAGCGTGCCGGCGAACACCGCCAGGGCACCGTTACCCTCGATACCGTGATTGCTGGGCTGATCGGCAAGGGAGAGGCAGCATGACCAGCACCACTCGCAATTTCCGGCAAGCGCTTGGAATGGCAGCTATCGCCGCTCTCGCTCTGGCTGGATCGTTGGCCCCTGCGCGCGCCGCCAATCACCAAGTGAGCAGCATTATGACGATGAAGCAGGACCTCGCCGACCGCGAGAAGGACATTCATTGGCCGGAGGGATTCAATCCGTCGCAGGCTGATTTGTTCTCGCATAACGCCCTACTGATCAACGCTTCATGCGAGCGCATCTGGGGACACATCGTCGACGCGACGAAGTGGCCGCAGTGGTAGGCCAAGAGATCAGCGTCACCTTCCAGCAGAATCAAAAAAATTTGGAAACGGGAAGAATTCGATCGCCGCGAGCCAACTGTTTCGCATCGGCCAAGCCCTGCGCGTGAAAATCAGCACATTCTTCGAGAAGCCCGCCCCCAATCGATGGCGCATGAAACCGCGATAAAGCAGCTGTGTTTGTGGGGCGCGGGGAGGGGGCGCCGATCCGCCAATTGAGGTTTGATCGCCTTGGGTCGCCAAGGCCCGCCATTCCCCAAGAAGAAATAATGAGCCGCTCGCGGGGGGATCCCGCGTCTCGCCTTTGGCGACGCTATCCAAATCGGGCGGGTAGCTCGACCGGAAACCGTTCCTAAATACCATAAGCCGCTCGATATTTTGCAGTAAAGGCTTTCAACAGAATTATAGTTGACAGTGGTTATTTCAGCCGCTATACGAACTTGAGTGAAAGGCTTTATTGCAAAATGCAGAGAATCGAGGAAACCGCTACTATCCGCGTTGGTTCCCCGTTTCGGGAGCGCATTGTGCACGAGCCCACCGGAAAATTTCTGGTGGTCCAGGGCAAGGACGTTGGCTCAGACGGCAGCCTCGTTCTTGACGGCATGGTCCGCGTCGCCGACGTGCCGGGCAAAGGCGCGCCGGACACGCTCGCGGTGGGAGAGCTGGTATTTCAGACCCGGGGGCTTAGCTACCGGGCCGCCACCGTACCGCAAGACGCGCCGCCGATGGTTGCTGCAGGGTCGCTTTTTATTCTGCGCCCCGATCCGTCGCGCGTCACCGCCGACTACCTTGTCTTCTTCCTGAACCTTCCCGCGACGCAAGCGGTGCTTCGCCAGTTGGCGACCGGTTCGACCATTCCCAATCTTCGCCGCTCTGCGATCGAGCAACTTGCCTTGCCTCTCCCAAGCCTTTCCGATCAGCACAAGCTGGTCGCCTTGAGCCGGCTGGTTCGCCAACAGGCGGATATCGAGACACGGCTCAACGCCCTGCGGATGCAAGAGCTGCATTTGCTGGCTGCGGCACGCGCTGGCTCTGAGAGCGGGTCGACCGGCAAATCAAGCGCGGTCAAAACGGCTCGAGCCAAATCACCCGACAACGCAATTTCCCAACGATAATAGGAGGAGTCATTCATGGCCAACGAACAAGACACCGGCACCAAGACCACCAAGGACGACGTGTTCCGCAAAGCCTGGGCGGCTTGCGACACGTTCCGTGGCCTCATCGACGCCTCCGAGTACAAGGATTACGTGCTGGTCACGCTGTTCTGGAAAGCCATCTCCGACACATGGCGTGAGCATTATGACGATACCAAAGCCCGCTACGGCGGCGACGAAGCGCGCCTGTTGCGCCGCATGGAGCGCGAACGGTTCGTGCTGCCGAAAGGCGCAAGCTTTCAGGAGCTTTGGGAAAACAAGGACGCCGACAATCTCGGCGAGCTGATCGATATCGCGCTGGATGCGATTGAAGAAGCCAACAAGGCCAAGCTCGACGGCGTGTTCCGCAACATCAGCTTCAACTCCGCCAATAAGCTCGGTGAAACCAAGGACCGCAATCGCCGCCTTCGCAACCTGCTCGGCGACTTCAAGGATCTGGACCTTCGTCCCAAGCGGCTCGCCAAGGGCGACATCATCGGCGACGCCTATATCTACCTGATCGAACGCTTCGCTTCCGATGCAGGCAAGAAGGCTGGCGAGTTCTATACACCGCGCCAGGTGTCGCGTGTGCTGGCGAAGCTCGTTGCGCCCAAAGAGGGTGAAAAGATCGCCGATCCTGCCTGTGGTTCGGGCTCCTTGTTGATCGAGGCGGCGCAGGAAGTAGGATCAAAGAACGTCATGCTCTACGGGCAGGAAGTGAACGGCGGCACGCATGCGCTCGCCAAGATGAACATGTTCCTGCATGACATCGACGGCGCGAAACTGGAGTGGGGCGACACCCTCAATAATCCTAAGCTGATCGAAGACGACAAACTCCTTGCTTTCGATGTCGTGATCGCCAATCCGCCGTTCTCGCTCGACAAGTGGGGTGCAGAGAATGCCGCTAACGACAAGTACAAGCGTTTTCATCGCGGCGTACCGCCGAAGAGCACAGGTGATTGGGCCTTTATCACGCATATGATCGAAACAGCACGGCAAAAGGCCGGACGCGTAGCGGTCGTCGTCCCGCACGGCGTTCTGTTTCGTGGCGGCGCCGAAGGAAAAATCCGCCGGGGGGTGCTCGAAGAAAACCTGCTCGATGCCGTGGTCGGGTTGCCTGCAAACCTGTTTCAGTCGACGCCAATAACGGTTGCGGTCCTTCTGTTCGACCGTCGGCGTGAGGCTGGAGGTCCACTCGCAAAGCGAAAGGACGTGCTGTTTATCGACGCGAGCCGAGAGTTTCAGCCGGCAAAGGCTCAAAACCTGCTGCTCGAAGAGCATATATCTAAGATCATTGAAACTTACGCCGCGCGCAAAACCATAGAGAAATATGCGCGCGTCGTGCCGCTAAATGAGATCGTCGACAATGACTTCAACCTGAATATTCCTCGGTACATCGATACGTTTGAAGCAGAGGAGAAAATCGACATCAAGGCGGTGCAATCCGAAATCGATTTGCTTGAGGGCCTGCTCATCGACGTTAAGGCAAAGATGAAGGACTATTTGAAGGAGCTTGGTGTAAATGCATAATCCCCTTCGAACCGTATTGTCATATGTAAAGAGAGAAGACCTGCCGCCGGAGTGGACGCTCGTCACAGTTGGAGACGTCCTTCACGGTACACAGTACGGTATGAATTGCCCGTCCGTCCCGGATGGCGCCACCTCGATCGTTGGAATGAAGGACATCCAGGACGGTCGCGTTCTTTCTCATCGCCTCGCCAAAACCAATGTTAGCGAAGACGAATTGGCGTCATACCGCCTCCGTTGTGGTGATCTTTTGATAAACCGCACAAATAGCCTCGATCAGGTTGGAAAGGTTGGGCTGGTTCATGCCGACCGTGATGATGTCTTCGCGTCGTATCTCGTTCGCCTCAACGTCAACACGGACCTGATCGAGCCGGAATATCTAAATTATTGGCTAAATTCGGATCTTGCGCAGCGGACGATCAAGCGAATTGCGACGCCGGCCATTGGACAGGCCAACCTTAATCCCACTGAACTTCAAAAATATTGCCTTGTCCCGATTCCGCCAGCGGTCCAGCGGAAGCGCATTGTCGAAGTTCTGCGCAAATGGGATGAAGCGATTGATACGACTGACCGATTGATTGTAGCCAAGCGATCTAACCGCGACTATCACTATCGAAATCTTGTTTCGTGGTCACGATGCAAGACAGTCCCGATCGGGTCTGTTGTCGAGGCGGTCGCGCGTCCAGTACCAACGCCTAAGACGGCTTATAAAGCCCTTGGTTTACGGAGCCACGGTAAGGGTACGTTTCAAAGAATAATCGAACGTCCCGAAGAGATCGATATGGAGACCGTCTATGTCGTCGGACCACACGACCTCATCGTAAATATCACATTCGCATGGGAAGGAGCGATTGCCCTTGCCCAAGCTGAGGATGCAGGCTGCTTTGTTTCGCATCGGTTTCCGACATTCGAGGTGAAAGAAGACAGAGTGAATCGTGACTTTCTCGGCTACGCAGTCGGCTCGCGGCGATTTTTTCATAACCTCGGCATCGCGTCGCCGGGTGGTGCAGGCAGAAACCGAGTTCTCAACAAAACCGCGTTTTTGAAGCTCGAAATTCCATTCCCGCCGAAGCCAGAACAGGATCGTATTGCGCGTTATCTTTTAGAGTTGGACAAGGAAATCGAAATTTTGAAATCCTATCGGGCTGCTATCGAAAAGCAGCGGCGGGGCCTCTTGCAAAATCTCCTTACCGGCCAATGGAGCATGCCGGTTCGCGACAGCGACGTTGATGCGGCGGCAGCCCGCGTCACCGAGGAGGCCGCGCAATGAACAAGCGGCACCAATTCAGGGACGGCGAGAAGCATCTCTCGCAGATTCCGGCATTGCATCTCTTGCAGACCATGGCGCCCAAATGGGTGATGTTGTCCAAAGCGGAGGTTGACCGCGAGCGGCGCGGCAAGCTTTCTAATGTGCTGCTGGAGGATATCCTTCGCGCCCAGCTCATGCGGCTTAACGCCATCGAGTACCGCGGAAAGCAATATCCGTTCTCCGAAGCCAATATCCAAACCGCGATAGAACGGCTCCGAAGCCGCGAGCCGCTCGGCATCATGCGGTTGAACGAATTGACGACCGATCTGTTGCAGCTTGGCACGTCGCTTGATCAGCCCGTCGAGGGCGACACGCGCGGTCGGTCTCTGAAATACATCGATTGGACCAATCCGGCCAACAACACCTTTCATGTCTGCAAGGAGTTCGATGTCGAGCGTTCCGGTTCAGCCAAGACACGGCGGCCGGACATCGCGCTCTTCGTCAACGGCATTCCGTTCTGCGTTATGGAGTGCAAGGGACCGAACGAGGATTTTGACGAGGCCATTTCTCAGAACCTGCGCAACCAAGGCCCCGACGAAATCCCGCATCTGTTCCGCTCGGTTCAGCTCCTCATCGCGACCAACAAGAACAAGGTGCGGTACGGCACGGTCGGCACCTCACGCAAATTCTGGGCGCTTTGGCGGGAGAGGGAGTTCACCGACGCCGACATCGGTCCGTTGCTGACCACGCCGCTGACCGCAGCCGAGGCGAAAAGCACTTTTGGCGACGGCTTCGAGGAAGAGCAGGCTCCCTTCGAGCGCATGATGGGGGACGGGCGCGCGGTTACCGAGCAGGACCGGGTGCTTTATGCGCTTTGCCGCCCGGACCGCCTCCTGGATCTTGCCCAGCGCTTTACCTTGTTCGATCTCGGCATCAAGAAGGTTGCCCGCTATCAGCAATTCTTCGCGGTCAAGAATATCCTCGCCAAGGTTAAGCAGCGGGATTCCGAAGGCCGCCGCCAGGGCGGCGTCATCTGGCATACCCAAGGGTCCGGCAAGTCCCTCACCATGGTCATGCTGGCAAGGGCGCTGGCGCTCGACACGGAAATTGTGAATCCTCGTATCGTGCTCGTCACCGACCGTATCGACCTTGACGAGCAGCTCAAGGCAACCTTCGCTGCCTGCGGCGCGGAGCCGGAGAACGCATCCTCAGGGCGGCATCTCCTGAAACTTGTCTCGCAGGACCGCGCTTCGATCATCGCGACCGTCATCAATAAGTTCGACACGGCCTTGAATATCCGGGACTACCGCGACCTTTCGAGCGACGTGTTCCTGTTGATCGATGAAAGCCATCGCGGCCAGTACGGCGAAATGCACACCCGCATGAAGCGGATGTTTCCGAACGCATGCTATCTAGGCTTCACGGGCACCCCGCTGATGAAGAGGGAAAAGAGCACCGCCGTGAAGTTCGGCGGGCTCATTGATATCTATGCCATCGACCAGGCCGTAAAGGACGGAGCGGTTGTTCCGCTGCTCTACGAGGGGCGTCACGTCGAGCAGGATGTGAACAGAGAAGGCATCGATGTCTGGTTTGAGCGTGTCAGCCGGAACCTGACGCCAGACCAGCGCGCCGACCTCAAGCGGAAGTTCACTCGCTACAGTGAAATCGGCCAGACAGAGCCAGCCATCTATTGTGTCGCCTACGACGTCTCCGAGCATTTTGCGAAGAACTGGAAGGGAACGAGCTTCAAGGCGCAGCTCGCGACCCGGTCCAAGCGCGCGGCACTGATCTACAAGCGCGCGCTCGACCAAATCGGCATGGTCTCGTCGGAAGTGATCATCTCGGCGCCCGATGACCGCGAAGGCTATGACGAGGTGGGGGATGAATCTGGCGAAGAAGTCGTCCGCTTCTGGAAAAAGATGATGGAGCGTTACGGCGACGAGAAAAGCTATAACCGGTCGATCGTCGCCTCGTTCAAGGATCGCGAAGACCCTGAAATCCTCATCGTCGTCGACAAGCTCCTGACCGGCTTCGACGCGCCCAAGAATACCGTGCTTTACCTCGACAAACCGCTCAAGGCGCACGGCCTCTTGCAGGCGATCGCGCGCGTGAACCGCGTCGAGGACGACAAGGAATACGGCTATATCATCGACTATGCGGGTGTCCTTGGCGAGCTGGACCCCGCGCTCAAGACCTACTCGGCCCTCGCTGAGTTCGAGGCCGAGGACCTTCAGGGCGTCGTCACCCAGAATCTTGAAGAAATCGAGAAACTTCCGCAGCGTCAGCACCAGCTTTGGGACCTCTTCAAAGAATTGCCCAACAAGCTGGACGAGGAAGGCTTCGAGCGGCACCTTGGCGACGAGGAGCGCCGAGAGGATTTCTACGAACGTCTGGCGCAGTTCGCGCGTACGCTTGCGATTGCACTCTCGACCGCAGACTGGATCAATGACCCCCGCAATGAATCTGCAATTGCGTCGTACAAGGAGGATTTGCGTCGGTTCCAAAAACTGCGAACCGCCGTCCGCAAGCGCTACCAGGAAGATATTGATTTCAAACTGTACGAAGAACGCGTGCGCAAGCTGCTGGACCAGCATATTCACGCCAACGAGGTCATCACGCTGACCGCCCCCGTCAATATCTTCGACGAAAAAGCGTTCGAGGAAGCGGTTGGGGAGCAGGCCACGCCGGCATCCAAGGCCGATATGATCGCCAGCCTCACCCAGCGCACCATTACGGAGCGCATGGAGGAGGACCCGGTCTATTTTGAGAAGATTTCGGCGTTGATCCAGAAAGCCATCGACGATCACCGGGCGCAGCGGATTTCGCAACTGGAGTTCCTCAATATCGTGCGGGATGCGCGAGAACAGGTTGTCCACCCCCGGCACGATGACGTGCCCCAGCACCTACGCGGCAACGATACCGCCGTCGCTTTCTATCATGCGATCGAGAAGCACCTCGCGGCCGTCGCACCGGGTGTCAACGTGCGGGCGGACGCCGGGGAGGCCGCCGAGGCGATGCTCGACATCATTGCTCGGCGGCGCGTGGTGAACTGGGCGCAGCGTGACGACATCCAGAACGAGATGCGCAACGACCTGGACGATTATCTGTTCGATGTCGTCCGCGATGGGAAGGGGCACCCGCTCACGCCCGATCTCATGGATGAAATCATTGACCGTATCCTGAGTATCGCCCGCACCCGGATGCCGGATTGATCCTATGCGGGGAACAATATCTTATTCAGACCATAGGTTCGATTACACCGCGCAGTTTTCGGCTCGCGCGACGATGGCGATCACCGTGTTTCCCGATGGGGCGATACGAGTTATCGCCCCTGAGGCCACCCCGCAGGCGGAGGTGGAACGGCGCTTGCGAAAGCGCGCACGATGGCTCATCCGCCAGATGCTGCATTTTGAACAGTTCCGCCCGCGCGCGCCCGCGCGCCGCTATGTCGGCGGAGAGACCCACCTTTATCTCGGTCGCCAATACCGCCTGAAGCTTCACAAAAGTGCCCTGGAGGAGGTCAAGCTTAAGGGCGCGTTTCTTCACGTGGCCTCGCCCGGACATCGCGAGCCGAGCGTCGTAAAGCGGCTTGTCTCAAACTGGTACTGCGAGAAGGGAAGAACACGAATTGCGGATCGCTTCACGATTATCGCGGCGCGTTTCGTAAAGCTGGGATGCCGTCCACCGTTACCCATAATCCGGTCGATGCCGCGACGCTGGGGAAGCTGGAGCCCGAGAGGCAGGATATCCCTCAATCCCGACCTCATTCGCGCGCCCACCGCCTGCATTGACTATGTCATCACCCACGAACTCATTCATTTGATTCACCCGCATCACGGTCCAGCCTTTTACGAATTGCTGGAAACGTTGATGCCGGATTGGCGCAGCCGGAAACTACGGCTGGAGCGCATACTTTCTTAGAGATCACCAAACAACGATTGTGCTGACCATAAGCGTTTTAAAGGACTGTTTTCCACGATGCCCACGCCCGCCCATCTTGACTGGCTTGTTGATACTGGGGAGCGGCTGACATCCGCCGACGGTGTCGAAATCGAAGTGTGGGAACTCCAGCACGGCGACGATCCTGCCGTCCTGTCGGCTTGGGCGAAGCATTTTCGCGAGCATTATTGCGACGATGAGATGCTAAAAAGGCTGGTCGCAGGCACAGGCAAGACCAACGGCGAATATTTGCTGGAGACTAAATTTCCTGATGCAACTGAAAAGCCGGGGCCGAGCATTCGTTCCGGGGACTTCGCTGAAATTCTCGTCGCAGACTATATCGAGTACAAGCTTGGTTACTGGTGCCCGCGCCAGCTCCGTTATGACCAAAAGTGGAGCCGAAATGAGTCGACTAAGGGCTGCGATGTCCTGGGCTTTCAGTTCGTAAATGACGATGGCGTCGATCCCAACGATGAATTGTTCGTTTTCGAGTCGAAGGCATCCATCTCCGGTAACACACCCAAGAACCGCTTGCAGGACGCCGTGACGGATTCTGCGAAAGATCCCTTGCGGGAAGCGACCACGCTCAATGCCCTCAAGCAACGCTTCTTTGAGCGTGGCGAAGAAGCGCCGGCACTAAAAGTGCAGCGTTTCCAGAACATGGCGGATCGTCCGTTCAAGCGGATAAGTGGCGCGGCTGCCGTGCTAAATTCATCGCTATATAACGAGACCCTGATCGCGCAAACAACGACGGCCGGGCATCCCAATTCGGCGAATCTGAAGCTCATCGTTATACGCGGGGACACCCTGATGGCCCTTGTGCATGCACTTTACGAAAGGGCTGCCAATGAGGCCTGAGGCAACGGCGCGACGGCTGCTTTCGGTTACCCGATCAAAAGCCAAAATGTACGAATTTGACGTGCCGCTGGAGGAGCATATCGCCCTGCCGCAGCGCCCCGAACTGCTGTTCTCGCTCGCGGTCGGGTTACTGGGCGATGCGGCGGCGGCCATTGCGGTCGGTGATACGGTCGTCGGGCGTGAACAAACCACCGAGGAGGCGTTAGGGTTCGCAGCGACCTATTTTGAAGCTTATGTCGACAGCCGTTTGGACGAGACTATCAAAGTCGATTTCCATCTACTTGGCGCCGCGGCTTACTATCTGGCTAGCAATCCCGGAAGCGCGGTGGTGGTTGTACGAGGCGCGGAGGCGCCGCCGGTTGCGCTCGGTTCGGGCCTTGCGTTGCTGGTCTATCGTCTGCTGCTTTCCGACTATTCGCCCATCGGCCACACAGCATATGGTGCATATCCTGATGCTGTACTCAACGCAGTTGCTGCGTATGTGGCCGGCGGTGGTAGCGCCGAAGACGCCGTAAATGAAATCGTCGGGATTCGCGAGGAGGCCTATCATACGGGTGACGGCCGGGAACTGCTTTACGCAGATATCGCTACCGCGCTTGTCCGTAAAAAGATCGCAAATGCGGCGCGTACGATTCTGCCCGGCGCGTCAGGCCTGCCGCTCCAGACCTGGCTTCCTGCCTTGCAGCGGACTGCATTCCCCCGTGAGCTATGGCCATCGCAGCAACGCATTTGTGCGGCAGGTGTCCTGCAAGGCACCTCGGCCGTCATCCAAATGCCGACCAGCGCGGGTAAAACCCGGGCCACCGAATTAATCTTGCGCAGCGGCTTTCTGAGCGGCCGCGTATCCCTTGCAGTGATCGTGTGCCCATTCCGTTCGCTATGCCACGACATCCGCGGCGACATGGCGCGCGCGTTTGCTGGCGAGAACGTCGTGCTGAACGAGGCGACCGACAGCTTCCAGGAAGACCTCACCGTTGAGGCCCTTTGGGCGCAGAGAACAATTCTGATCGTGACGCCAGAAAAGCTCCTGTACCTCCTGCGCAGGACCCCGGAGCTTGCACAACATATTGGCCTCGTCATTTACGATGAAGGACATCAGTTTGATAGCGGCGCGCGAGGCGTGACGTATGAACTCTTGCTGACCTCACTCAAGTTGTTGTTGGCCGAAGAGACTCAGGTAGTGCTTATTTCGGCTGTCATCGCAAACGCGCGCAATATCGCTGGTTGGCTTATCGACGATGAAGACCTCATCGTTGACGGAGCAGGGCTCATGCCAACGGCGCGGCGTGTCGCCTTCGCCAGTTGGCAATCGCAGTTGGGCCGCCTGGAATACGTCAGTCCGCTTGACCCGGACGACACCGAATTCTTCGTACCGCGCGTGATTGACCGTGTTGCGCTTCGCAAGCTTGGACGCGAAACACGGGATCGCTATTTTCCGACACCCGAGGACGGTAGCTCCGTTGGGCTCTATCTGGGACTTAAACTTGTTTCCAACGGCAGCGTGGCAGTGTTTTGCGGGCGCAAGGATACCGCCGTTAACATTTGCGCGGCTGCCGTGGACTTGTTCCAGCGCACCGACGACTTTGCCAAGCCGGTCGAGAATTCGGACCAGGATGAGGTTGCAAAGCTCGCGGCGTTGTTCGCAATGCAAATTGGCGTAGCTGCCCCATCCTCAAAAGCGGCTGAGCTTGGCATCTTTCCGCATCACGCCAGCGTTCCGAACGGACTGCGCCTTTCCGTCGAATTTGGAATGAAGACCGGCCGCATCAACTTTGTGGTTTGCACCTCCACCCTGGCGCAGGGCGTCAATCTGCCGATCCGATATCTTATCGTGACCGGCGTCTATCAGGGCGGTGATCGCATTCTTGTACGGGATTTTCACAATTTGATTGGCCGGGCGGGCCGTGCCGGCATGCACACTGAAGGCAGCATCCTTTTTGCTGACACGAAGGTGTTCGACAAACGGCGGCAGGTTCGCGAACGCTGGCGCTGGCGAACGGCCAAGGAATTACTCGACTTCGCGAACTCGGAACCGTCCACCAGCAGCATATCGGCGATATTTGAACCCTTCGAATACGGGCAGCCGACCCGCACCATCACGCTCGATGTCAATCTACTTCACAACTTGCTTTTCGACGACGAGTCGACGGTCGAATTTAACGTAACCCAGATCGTTGCGGCCAATCCCGGCGTCGATGCGTCACGTTTTCGGAGATACTTAAAAGAGCGGGTACAGATCGTACACGGCATTGCTTCGTTCCTGTTGGCTCACCTTGAATTTGCCGGTGACGGTTTGGCGGAACGCGCGGTCAATCTCGCCAGGAATACGCTTGCGCATTACCTCGCAGACGAGGCGCAGCGAACTCAGATCGAGGCGGTGTTTCAGACGATTGCCGAACGGATACTACAGGGCGCGGCCACGGAAGAGCTTCGCGCGACGCTTCGCCGCTCTCCGCTAGCTCCGACCACAGTCAATACCCTGAAAACATGGTTGGAGACCAATCGTGCCACGCTTGTTGAATCGCTCAGCGTTGGGACACTGCTCTCCACCGTATCCGCCGTGGTGCTCCATTACAATCGGAGTACCACCATTACTTCACTTTCGGATCAAACCGTGATGCCGCTCATTATCGAGAGCTGGATCGGCGGCGCGACTTTCGGCAACATTGTTCAACTGCTCATCGAGCGAAATATCCGGATCGGAGGTAACAATCGCTATCCGACGGTCGAAGACGCGGTGGCGATCTGCGAAAGTGGGCTTGGCTACGAAGGGGCCATGATCCTTGCCACCATTGCCGATCTTGCCGAGGGTGACGAGGGGGAGTTGTCGGGCGCGCTTGCTTTGCTTCAGCGACAAATGAAGTCCGGTTTGACCTCCATCGCAGCTCTAGGGTTCTTTGAGGCAGGATTTGCAGACCGTGTCGTCGCACAAACGTTGGCCGAGGCATTTCCGAACGTGGTTGACCGCCAATCGGCGCGTCTTGCCGCGCGAAATGCGACAGCCCAGGCACGGGAAGTCGTCGGTCCATACCCCGCGTATTTCACATCCGTTCTAAACGAACTTCTAACCTGACCTTCAATCATGAGCTTCTGAAATTCAAGATTGTGACTGGGGCATTGACGGGAAGACCTGATAAGGACGTTCTATGACGGCAATCCGGGGCGCCATTTTGATCAGTCGCGCCACGCCGGAAGACAATGCCTTCACGTTGTGGCTGGGCGGCCGGCTGATGGCGTTGGGCTATCCGCTGGGTCCTGCCCGTCAGCCTCGGAATTACCTCAGCGAAAAGCCGTGCCTCGCACAAAGGGCAATCCACATATCCCGGACCGATGTCGCGAGATCGGACAGCTCCAGGTCTGCACCACCTGGTCCTTCCTGCCTTACCCGCGGCGTTCCGCCCCATGGCCCCATGCCCCAGCCGCCGATGCCAAATCCTGTGCTCGACACGTAGGTGTTTGCCGCGCTGACAGGCGACGCAGCGTGCTTGCCTTTTTTGATCTCAAGATGCTTGCCCGCGTTGGCGATATTCCTGATCAGCTCGAAATCCGGGTACAGATCGCGCACTGCGTTTGCGAACGTCCGCTCATCCTTGACTGGCTGCGCGACTCCGCTGCCGTCGAACCAGGTAAAATTCGCGTCGATGTAACCCTGGTTTCCCCAGTACAGCCAGTCAGCCATGTGAAAGAGCGAACCTGCGCAGTGAAAGGCCTTCCTCAGGTTGTCGAGGTCGGCGAAGAAGTCGTCGTAGTCTGGAATGACCACCTCATTCCAGTACTTCTTGTAGTCGTCGATCTTCTGCATGCTCGGGTTGCCACTGGCTACGGCGCGTGTTGTGATTGCCTTCAGCAGGCGGTCCCTTGTCTTCCGCAGCCATTCGACGAGAGACGCGATGCCAGCCATGGATTGACCTCCAGAGATTCCGTCCGAAGGTTGCTCGCCCTAGTCTTATGGCAACTGGCGATACGGTACAACTAGGCGAACCCTGCCGAGATCGGATGCGCTCGGCGTATCTCATCGAGAGCTTTGGAACTACGACGCCCCTACGCCAAGGCCCGCTGGGAAGGTGACGTGATATCCGATTTCGGCGTTCGTAAAATCTGTATAAGTGCAATTTGCGTGACGAAACCTGACATGCGAGAGTTTCGCAAAGTTAAATTTGGTCCGGGTAAGATCGGCTTCATAAAAAGTAGATGCGGAAAATCCCGTCCCGCAAAATTCCGAATACGACAATCTTGCATCCGCAAAATTGCAGCCGGCGAAATGAGCCTCGTGGAAAAACCCTCGAATGGCGGCTCGCGCAAAATTGGCCTTGCCCCCATAAGTGTACTGGAAGCTTGAGCCGTCGCACGGGTTGGCGTGGCCTGGATTGGCCAGCGATGTGGCGTCCCAGCCCCAAAGGACATTGTCGCATTCCGCACACCGTAGGTTCGCATGGGAGAAAGTCAGCTTTTCGAGTCGTGACCAGGAAAGCCGCGCGTTTTGCAGAGAGGCCCAAAGGAAGCTGATGTCTCTAGCAATTACGCCGGTCAAATCGGCTCCAGTGAAGTCGGAGCCTCGCAGATTGACGAACGCGTCTGAACTGTTGTGGAAGGTCAGTCCGGTCAGATCGCAATCACTGAAGACGGCTCGCTTGCCCCGATTGCCATCTTCGAGCCAGACGGCGTGCTGTTCGATCGCTGCCGTTAGTTCGGACTGAGAGATCCTCCGGTGGCGCGCCTTCAGTATATTTGGCATCGCCAATGCGTCAACGGAAGCAGCAGCTGCTGCCGCAGTGGTGCTATTGAAGAAGGACCGTCTGGTGACGCTCATTATTTTGGATCGCTCACGACCATGCTGCGCCGGCGAGCGGCGTTACGTCGGTGATTCTGTAAGTGGCTTCGCACTCGGCATTGCCGCGATCCCTGTCGAAGTACCAGACCGTGAAAAGTCCGCCGGTTTCGATCCGCTTAGACCGAAAATTCGTATTGAAGTACCTGTCGGGCTCGCCGTCGCATGCTGCACCGTAATCTCCGCGCCCGTCTGGATGGACGACAAACGGGCATCGGTCGCCGCTGTCTTTGAGGTCGCCTGAGATTCCTGTGATGAAAATTCCCGGGGATGGCTTGCGGTCCTCGTCGCAAAGCACGTGAAAGACGACCGGCTCGCTTTCCTCTTCTCCCGACCCGGGGATGCTTGCAGCTTTGACAGCGCAGAATGTCTTCATGTTCTTCTCCATTGTTATTCGAGTGGAAGTGTCTTGATAAAAGCCGCTAATCGATCCGCCTCTTTCGCGGTTAAGTCCTTCGGCAAACGAAAATTTACCCGCCTGCTCGACCGCAGTTGGAAAACATGATCGGCGTCGTTGGGGTGATTTGAATATCCACCTGCTTCGCTGCTTTCCGCAGCTGCCGGAAGATTGCCTTGGCTTAGGAGTTCAAGGCTCTCGCTCATTCCGCGCGCCGCTTTTGCCACGCTTTGGAGCGTGTACTCCCATTTGATTCGCGATTTGAAGCCTCGGCGGCCGAAGATCCTGATACCGATCCCGGCGGCTTCGATGTCGGCGGCGAACTCTCTTGTTTCCGACTTCGTCATTTTGAGAGCGGCCTGCAACTCCTCAAATGTGGTCTCACGCGGCGTGCTGCGGACGCCGCTCGCCCAATCGAAGAAAGTCAATGTTGTGGGCCAGGCATCACGATTTGCCTTCTGAAGCCCTTTTACAATTTTTGGAACGCTAGCCATTTTAGATCCCTTAGGTTCCGTTTAGTCTAAAAATAAGCTATGAGTAAGTCAAGAGAGAGGCTATGGTAGAGTCTCCGTAACTGGGAAGGTGGGCGATCCGGTGCTTCGCCCGGTTTCTCAATAGCGCTGCTGGAGCATGGCTATGGCTAAGGCCCGTAAAGTCTCAAAACATAAGAATGAAGCTTCGACCGCGACCCTCAAAAGGGATTTGCGGTCACAACTGAAATCAGCTCGAAGTTCGATGACTCAGGCTAAGCAGCTTGCTACCAAGCTCGGCAAGGTCGAAAGAAATGTAGGCGCGGCAATCAAACCAATATTTGAAAAGTTGGAGTCCTTTGAGGTGAGACTGGAGGCTTTCAACGAGAGGCTCGACGCGATGGAGCAGAATTTTTTGGACCGCGTGAAGGTCGTCGCTGAAACTATTGCGGCAAATATGAAGGAAATCGCCGACAGCGGCCGACGCCCTGAAACAAGCAGTGGCACCATGAAGTCAGCTTTTGGAGCGCTCACTGAAAGGGGATTTACCGGATCAAAGCTTCCGGGAAGTTTCGAATCAAAACGCAAGTGAGTGTCGCAAGTCCGGAGTTCTTGCGGTGCGAATCTGGTCCGCGATCGACTAGACGTGTTCTGGAAGGAATATGCTGCGGCGCGGGACGCGGATTGCGCGAAGACCTACGCAAATGCTCGGTCGCGTCTCACTCAACGTGGTCGCACCAGACAGACCGAATCCTGCATGGCTGAAAGTCCTAAATCCGGGTTGTAATTTATGGAGCGCGTAGCACAATGCGTGCAACCGGGGGAAACTCATGCAAGGGCCAGCCGTCACGCATCTGTCTATTCGTGTGCCGTGGCAGGATACGAAATGGGATGGTCGAGTCTGTACCGATCCTGTTAATAATCAGTCCTGCGTGGTCCTCAAGGCCATTGCGGAAAATAGGAACGACCTCGCCGAGGATGGATGCCGCGGCGAATGGATTCACGATCTAGATGATGACCGAAAGCCGCCTTGCATTAAAGAGCGTGCATCTTTCCTTTCAAAGCATGGTCTCACGCTTAAGGTCAGGCTTAACTACGCGGATTGGAGTCCAGCCCATAAGCACATCGAGCGCACACCAGTGCCCGTGCCTGCCTTCGGTGCGACGCTAGTCCCTTTCCGGTGGTTGTTGCGCGAGAGTGGATTTGAGATAGCCAAAAACCTCGACCTCGATGTCAGCCAGGAACGCGAGCCCACGGAGCCCGCCTTTCTTGCGCGTACGGCTTGGATTCAGGACCACGAAAACCAGCAGGCTCTTCTCGATGCATTCTCGGAACGAGCCGTAGAAGAGGAATCGCTGACGTTTTTTTACGCAAAACGCACGCCGCTTGCGGACGACGATCGCCGCGTTATCGTTGCTGTCGGTCTGCTGAAACACAAAGGCAAGGTCGAGCAATACAAATACGCCAAGGATGCGCCAAAGGGTCATTTGCGCGCGATGATGTGGGAGCGGCCGATCCAACATTCGATCAGGCCGGATGCCGCCAACCCCGGGCACTTTATCGGCGGGATCGTGCTCCCTTACCACGCGATCCTTGAACGTGCGGCCGAGGACGATACGCTTGATCCCGGTGAATTCCTCGCCTGCGCGCCGGATGAATCGCGCGATCAGTTTTCCTATGCCTCCGAGCATGTCACGCATGGCGCGGCCATTACCGCGTTGCTTGCGTGCAAAACTGCCCTGGAACGTGCTTCGACGAAATTGACAGGGCCGTGGCCACAGCAGATCGCCTGGATTGATCAGCAGATAAACCGGCTCTGGAAGTTGAGCGGTCCATGCCCCGGTCTCGGTAGCGCCCTTTCGGCCCTGGAAAATGGGTTTAACGGAACGCTATTTGCGCTCGCGCTCTCCGCAACGCTAGCGGAAACTGACGATCCGTGGATCGCCGCTGATAAAATATTTCGCGGTGGGGCAGCCCCGGCGGGAGCACCAAAGATCACCAAGATGCTTCAGAAGCGTTGGGCGTACCTTCACAAGGAGGAACCACGCCGCGCGTCATTGTTACGCCTTTTGTCCCGCTTTGAGCTGAGCCGCGACCAGGCAATCCGCTGGTTCGAAGATACGAACCTGGTGAACGCTGTGCTTGAGAACCCATACCTGCTTTACGAAAACGATCGATCGTCGCGCGATCCGATTGGTATCTGGACAATCGACCGCGGCATTTTCCCCGACACTGAGGTCTTAAAACGCTATCCGCTTCCGAAGGAATGCACGATCGATCCCGACGAGCATGATGATCCGCGT
This sequence comes from Bradyrhizobium sp. AZCC 2289, assembly GCF_036924615.1. Classification (NCBI taxonomy): domain Bacteria; kingdom Pseudomonadati; phylum Pseudomonadota; class Alphaproteobacteria; order Hyphomicrobiales; family Nitrobacteraceae; genus Bradyrhizobium; species Bradyrhizobium sp. AZCC 2289. The sequence goes on from NZ_JAZHRY010000001.1 coordinate 6,461,462, forward strand.
CGGCTCCGCGCGATCGGCGTCTACCTTCTAGAGAAAGCAGCCTCCGAGGGAGGTCATACCTTGCTGGGTGCCGACACCGTCCATGGGCTCGCCAAGGAATTGCCTGCAACGCGACCAGTTCCGCTCGATGCGACCGCCGCGAAGCTCTGCAAGGACGAATTCGAAAATGAGATCGCGGTCTTCGAAGCGCCGGGCGTCGGAGGTCTTGCGCTACAATTGAAGCGCTACGCGGATTATGGATCGATCATCAGGCGCGCTGTCGCCGATCGCGTTACAGGCAAGATCACGCCTGGAAAGGTGGATTGGTCGGATAAGCTCGCAAAGGCTTTTGGCCCGCTTAAAAAGGACGATAAGGAAGAGGAGAAAGCACGTAACGAGAAGGCGTTCGCGCTAGATGTATTGGCGAATAACCGCTTGTCGGTTCTGATTGGGCCCGCTGGCACTGGCAAGACAACGGTACTTCGGCAACTCCTCGAACAAAAGAAGCTCGTCGGCTCCGGCGTTGCGCTTCTCGCGCCGACCGGAAAGGCGCGCGTGCGGCTCGGTCAGCAGACCCGCCGTGCCGAAGATACCAAAACGCTTGCGTTGTTCCTGAAGGAATACAAGCGATACGACGGCTGGACCCAGCGTTACTTCGCCGACTCCAATGCCCCATCGGCGGGCGGAGTTACCACCTGCATCGTGGACGAAGCGTCGATGTTGACCGAAGACCAACTGACCGCGCTTGTCGACGCGCTGCCGATTTCTGCGCGCCTAATTCTAGTCGGCGATCCGCGCCAGCTCCCGCCGATCGGCGCGGGCCGGCCATTCGTCGATCTCATCTCGCACCTCGAACGTGATCATGCCGGAAAGGGCGTGGCTGAACTCACCGTCAGGCGTCGCCATGCGTCGGCGAACGCGACCGGTACGCTAACGCGCGACCTCGCATGCGCTGATGTGCAGCTCGCGGACCTTTTTTCAGGCCGCGATCTGCCCCCGGGAGAAGACGAAGTCTTGGATGGCATTCTAGCCGGCAACGCAGATGAACGACTGCGTTTCGTTCGCTGGAAGACGCCCTCGGAGTTGCGCGCGATCCTCGACACGACGCTTTTAGACGAATTGAGCCTGGACAAGGATGCGCAACAAAAGAGCCTCGCTGTTGCGCTCGGCGGAAGCCCTCAAGGCGACTATGTGTATTTCAAGGAAGGGACCGGCATCGCCAAATGTGACCAGTGGCAAATCTTAACGCCGCATCGCAATCAGTCGAGCGGATCTATCGATCTGAATCGCCACATCAAGGAGGCGTTTCGAAGCGACACGCTTCGGTTCGCGCGTAGTTCCAATGAAGGCCCACCGTACTATATCAAATATCGCATGATCCAGCCGCGCGGTGCCGAGCAGATAACTTATGGGGATAAGGTTATTTGTATCCGCAATCACAACCGGCAGAGCTATGCTTTCGCAGATAAACAAAAAGGTGACGGCTATGTTGCCAACGGCGAGATTGGTATCGTTGTGGGAGATGCCTACAAAGCAGGCAACAAACCCAGCTGGACGAAGGTGCAGTTCTCTTCGCAGCCGGAGCTGACCTACGGCTTCAGCGGACGCGACTTTTCAGAAGAGGGCACGGCGATCCTGGAGCTGGCCTATGCTGTCACCGTGCATAAGGCGCAAGGAAGCGAATTCGGTAAAGTGATCCTCGTCTTGCCGGCGCGCAGTCGGTTGCTCTCGCGCGAAATGCTTTACACCGCTCTCACCCGGCAAATGGACCGTGTCGTTATCCTTCATCAAGGCGATTTGGCGCATTTGCGGGCCCTGCGATCGCCCTTTTTCTCCGAGGTTGCACGGCGGATCACCAACCTGTTTGCGCCGCCGACGATGATCGATGCGGGCCCGCCGGCGGGAGCCCCTGCCGGCACTGTTGGACGGACATTCCTTGAGGAGAAGCTTATCCATCGCAGCGCGAGGGGCGACTTAGTAAGCTCAAAATCCGAACTGGTGATCGCCGATCTGCTGTTCGAGGCGGAAAAGAAGCTTGGCATCCGCTATTTCTTTGAACGCGTCCTGGTTGGCGAAAACAACAGGCAGCGTTGGCCGGATTTCTCGATTGAGGATCGTGACGGTGAAACGTGGTACTGGGAACACTGCGGCATGCTCGACCAGCCCGACTATGCAAGCCGCTGGAAAGCCAAGCTCGCCTTCTATGCCGAGAACAAGATCAAGCGCTGGAGCGAAGGAACGCCCACCGGTCGGCTGATCGTCACGGAGGACGGACCCAAAAAGGGTCTTGATACCCCGGCGATCCGGACATTGATCGAGCGGCTGTGGGGTCGATAAGCGACTTCACCTTTCCGTCGATCGCTTTGGCCCATATTCCGGCCCATACATGCGTGAAGATTGCACGCGAATTGGGGCGAACGCACGTGAGGCCCGGCGCACTGCTCGCGCCTGTGGCGCATGTGTTTCTTGAATGTCGGCGAACGTATGCGAATGAGGGCGATATATACTAATTTGGACACTCTCTCCGCCAGCTTGGCCGAAGCCATGCACTTTCTACGCTGATTTGTCGGCAATTGTACGCATTTGAATAAGTTAAGCGTATCGACCCTGCGCGAATTAAATGTAATGCCTAAAAGGCAAGGGAGCGTCGTCTAAAATAGGAGCGGCCGTAAGTATCTCACCTACGGCGTCTGCAAAGCGCAAAGTTACGGGCAATCCGTCCGCAAAGAGGCAGGCGTTGAAGTTGACTTTCGTCAGCCCCATAATGTCCGCAAGCACCCTATCAATGTCTGCGTCACCTCTGTTTACCTCAATCAGAAGAGGATTCGGGACTTCGCGGCCGGGGTAGGTCGCAAGAGGCGCTATATATCCTGTTGTCCAAAGCAACGCTCTACGTTGGCCCAGTTTATAGTATGACCCCCGCAATAGCGGTATGCGTCCAGAAGCAAACAGCTTCATTTCTTGGGAGCGGGTTATTCTAACGCCAACGAGGTTTATATGAGCGGGCACCGCCTCGCGAAATCCGGCCCATTCTTCGTCATTAAATCTCGTGCGTCCGTGAACAAATAGTTCTACGGGTTCTCTTTTGTGTTCGTCGATATATGACTGGAGCAGCCGAGACATAAGCGCACGAGCTTCGGTTTTCGGAAGGTGAAATTCCTTTGTCTCGTTCGAGTACCATGGGCCCATCGCACCCTTAAAAACCATTCCATCGCCAGAATCCAAGAACATCTGTGCGCCACAGCAGGCGTTCCCCTTACTAAGGTCCGCGGTGTTGATTTTGAAAACAAGTCCTACGTAGCAAACACCTTCACGCACATCGGCGAGTTTCCATGGTCGGCCACCGCTCTTGAAGAACGCGGTTGTACAAAGATTCCAAGCGACGGTCGCAGGGTCTTGTAAGCGTCTTTGATGGACGTCATCCGAGAAGCCGCTCGTTAGTGTACTCTCTCGTACGACTTGAACGACAGCGCGCGAATTTATCAGACGTGCTTTGAGTTGATGATGAAAATTCACCTCGTACCGGTAGATTTCCGCCGCATTCATTTCCTCTGCAAAAAGCGAGGGTTCCGTAAATAGCCTCTTTGCGACTTTTGGGCCGATGGAGCGGCCAGAATAAATCGTTTCCGTCTTCGTCAGCCGGGAAAGAGGTCTTCCCAAGCGCCAAACTTCATCCGGAATAACCACAAACCAGACGTCCACTGCAGCGTCTTCCTCGCGCAGTTGCCGCCGAATTGGCTTCTCAAACAGTGAAACGGTGTCGAATATGGCTTTGTGTCTATCCGACTGTCGGATGGTGTTAGCGATTTCAGTTGCCGAGATCGCAATCTCAACTACGGGAGTAGCCGGCCACTTAGTTCTGAAAGCTGCCTCAAATCCAGGGAAGGCAAATTGATGCGGGGAATCCTCCGAAACCTGCGGAATGAATCGGTTTGTTTCATTAAGCCAGTCATGAAATATCGAGACGCCTTGCTGCGTCCCAACAACGCCAGCGCGTATTTGCGACGGTTTGCGGTGATCGTTTATCGGCCCGAAGAGAAACAGGCCATTTCTCGGATCTTCAAGTTGTTGTCGAAACCCGAATTCTAGCTTTGGCTCGTCGAGCACGCTGACTTTATCAAAGTCGGTCATTCGCCAATCACTTCAGATGTTTCAGAAGGTGAGAACTCCGAAGTATCTTCCAAATCGACCACATCATCGTCGGCAGACAGTTCGTCATCTTCCACTATTTCGTCGGTCGACTCCACGGAGACTTTAGCATCGTCTTCGAGTGATAGAGGAGACCAAAGCGAGAAAAGTTGGTCATCAAGTCCGAGGACTGTATCACCACCCAAATTAAGTCCCGCACTTGGGCTCAACCAAGTGACGAAGGCGATCAACATATCTCTCCAACGGTCATTCCACCAACTCTTACAGAAGCGCCTTCGAAGGGCATGCATTCGATCTTTGCTAACGAGCGGAGTCGAACCGTCCGCAGTGAAAATAATATGCTGGCGCAGCACAAAGCGAGGATGTGCGCCCAGTACGGGCCGCGCTTCAACGGCAAAGTGCCAAAAGACTTTTCTACGTTCACTCCAACCGACTAGTGATTTTCGGCGCTTTTTGCCAGTTGCGTCGAGAAACTGCACTTTGTTATTCGGGATAAAATCAGTGGGCATGTACCAAGCCAGGGCATTGGAAGCCATTGCAAAACTGCGCAAGCCTCGCTTATCCATTTCAAAGTCCCAAGCTTGGCGGAGCATGCTAATAGAGAGATTGTGCGCGTCGCGCGCTCTCATTCCGGGCAGTTCAGAGCTGGCTCCTCTGAGGAAATCATCGAAAGGTATTGCGTACTTTTCCGTCAAAGCGGGCAAAGCCGAGTCAGGGCCCGCGATTCCTTCGCCGCTAGAGAACGAGCCGATAAGTCGGAGGTACTTAAAGGATGGTACACGCAGCGATCGAGCAATACTTTCGATCTTATCGCCCGGTGCGGCGACGTCGAATAGACGTATAACATCCGGCAGGTCATTAATCAGTAGCCAATTGCTTGTTAGTAGCTCTGGTTTATGCGTGACTAACGGCACCTTATGTATGCCGCTCAGCTGAATTTTGCTCATGGCACTGGACAGAGTCCCCGTCCGTTTTGGTACCCTATCTTCGTCGAGTGCTCCAAGGACAGCCATCAAACCGTTGGCCCAGTTTTGATTGAAGTCGATGATATTTTTCCGAGCAAGGTTGGCTCTGACTTGGTCGAAACCTATTTCATCAATTCGCACGGGGATCACGAATCGGGTAATATTTTCGGCGCGTTCAACGCGAACAGCCAAGTCAATCTCATCCAGTAGATTTGCCTTTGTCTGAGAAGATTTTGACAGTACGACAATCACTTTGGCTGACTTGAGCCGTATGGTTGACTCGATGTCTTCCCAGAATTTGTCACCAGCTTTCAGATTGTTTACGTCCGACCAGACCTCGAAACCGAGCAACGTAAGTTGTTGCGTTAGCCAGAGAGTGAAAACGTTATCCTCTGGGTTCGCGTGGCTGATGAAAATTACTGAGCGTGCGGTATCTGCGCGACTCGCACTAGCTTTGACAAACGGAAGACGCAGAACATCCCACGGCTCGTGCGACTCCATGGGAAGGCCCTCAAGCAATTGCGCAACGTATTCTTCGTCGAATTGATTGCTGTCGACGAGGATCGCAATTGGACCTTTCAAGGCCCGTGCGAGTTGCGTGTCCCATATTGTTTCGGCCGCTTTTGCCGAAGAGCTCTGGTGGGAGGGGAGGCCGCGATGTAGGCTGGAAAGATCGAGGTACTGCGCCGCGTGACTTTTGAATAGCGCGAACGCCTCTCGGCGATTTAGACTACCTATGTCAAAGCGCGGTACGCGGCGAACGTCGAAAACATATCTTGGCTTGGAGCCTTCAATAGTCGTCCGAAAATCGTTCTCTGTGAGCGCGTCAACGTTTAAGAATATAACGAGCGACTGGTTTTCGTTTGCAAACAGCGTATTTTGCCAAGCAGGTCGCGCAAACACATCCTGCGAAATAGGCGCGTCGATTTCTTCGGTCTCTACAATCCGAAGGAAGTTCGGTCTTTGCTTTTTGAAATCCGCCATTATTTTGATTTGGCCAAAGCTGCCTCAAGCGCTACATAGCTAACACCTTGAAGGTGCCAAGGTGTGCCCCATTCAGGCACTCCTATCTGAAATGCCCCTGTTTTAGAATCCTTGAGATCGCGATCCTTCAAGAATGCTCGTCTGTATAGACGAGGAGCAACGCCGGTAAAGGCGCGAAACAGAACTTTGTTGCCACCTTTGCTAGGTTCAAGCCATTTACTCGCGCGAACAGTTATGGCATCGGAATGAAGAGTAAGTGCTTGGCTCTTGGGGTAGGGTTCGATGTATTGAACTTCATCGATACCGGCGGCTACTATTCCTCGTGCGCAATAGTGACAGGGAAAAGTTGTCACAAAAAGGCGCGTCCCGACGGTAGTGACCCCTTTTCTCGCGGCTGAGAAAACAGCGTCCATTTCGGCGTGCACGGCTCGGCTAAATTCTAGAAGATCCCCGACGCGGCTACCCCTCAATTCTAGCTTGAGAGAATTCTTCCTAATGTTATCGAGCTTATCGAGCTCCGGAACGTCCTCAATCAAATGCTCGATGATGGTATTCTGCTCCTTCGTGTTGCTGCAGAATTTCCCACTCTTTTGATAAGCGCAGCGGTGGTCATCTTGGCTGTCTACGAATGACTCACCATAGACGCCGCCTCCGGCACGGGGGACTTCATTCGTCCCGGTAGCGATTACATTGCCGTTCGCATCTAGAAGTGCTGCGCCGACTTGTCGTGACAGGCACGCACTCTGCATCGCCGCGCCGTAGGCGTCATGCATCGCCGTCTCGGCTAATGAAGGGCGAACAACGTCCGCCGCAGTCATAATTCGAATAAGCCGCGATAGTTTCTCGCTGATATCCCAATCTGGATTGGGTTCTTGACCTTCTAGATATTGATCGGCGGTATTGTCTACAAAGTAGTCCGCCATGTGAAATGCATCGGAGACGCGCTGGCCGTGCTTTTCAGCGGCACGAGCATCGCGCGCCATGAATGTTTCAGAATCTCCAACTCCTGCGTTGGTGTATTTCTTCCCGATGCGTTGCAGGCGGGTATTTGCTTCGCATACCACAGCAACCAATACGAACGCATCTTGGTACACGCGGCGCAACAACTCAACTTCGGCCGGATGCCGGATCGAATCTAGAATGTATGCACGGCGAGTGCCGTCAGGTTGCACCTCACTCTCTCCGGGATTCTGAATCCCAAGCTTGTCCGCGCGAGTGAGCCTTATCTTTTCGATGAGGTGTCGTGCGACAATCGCATGGTCACCTTTCGAGCGCATCTTGTCGCCGAGGTCTTGGAAGGCTTCGGTGGTGGCCAGATTGTTTGGGGGTGTGTTGGGCACCTGCTCGTCATTCTTCGGTGCCCATTCTTCGATTACCTTTCGCGCTTTCAAGATTTCGACATCGAATTGTCCGTCAGGCAGTGCCGGGCTTTCAAGAAGGCCTTTGAGGGCCGTGGCGATCTCGCTCGTCCCGGACCCAACATAACCGACGACTGCGAATACAACTTCGTTGGAAGCATTTTCCAAAACGAGTGATTTCGCTGGCTTTAGTGATCCGCTCGCATTGGGAGGAGTAATTGCTGGTTGCACTGCCATATGAAAAGTTCTCGATACGGGTTAAATTATACGAATCGGAAATCGAATAAGATCATAGTATCGAAGGTCGAAGTCGGAGTCGCGAGGTAAGCCTCACAAGGCTTACAAATAGCGAGTATTCACAGGCCCTTACTACCTGAGCTACCCGCCAATAAAAGCTTTTGGCGGGGATACCACACCCTCGACCGTGAGCTTTTGTAGATCAGCCCTCCGGACAACCGCGAATTCGCTACCCAGCAACGGTAGGTCGGCCAAAAACACTCGAAGAATCAGTGGCTTTCGGCTTTGCTCGGTGCTTTCCCTAGGGAGCACCAAAAGACTGTCCTGCAGCCAGCATATTTCTGTTGGCGGATGGGCCCTTTTCAGGCGCGCCAGTACTTGCGCGAGCTGGTGGAAGACGCCAACCGCTTGCAATTTTTTGAGGCGAGAAATTCCGTAACCTTCGATAACCGAAGTCAGCTTTTCATTGTGAAACGGCGGGGACTTCTGTGTCCGTCATTTGACCGAGACGTGAGAGCTTGACGGCTCACAACACGGACACAATGCTGGCCGGGATCTTCGCAACATCTTCACAAGTGGAGGAAAAATAGTGACGAGCGACGATGGGCAACTGACGCCTAACTCGGCATTGCGCCGATGAAAAAATGCAGTCAAAAGGCGCGTCTGGAACTAAAGGTCCCCGGGAGCTCTTCGAATGAGACTTTTTTCTTCGCGCCTTCTGTGGAGCGGCGTGATTCGTTTCGTCTTGTTCTGGGCTATCGTTTCGGCCACCGTTTACGCCACTTCGCTGAAGTTTCCTATTCTCGAATTCCCCCTCATTCACGAGACGATCGGCCTAGCTTTCGCCTCCGGGCATCTTGAAGGTCTGAGTTCGCAGGATTTCGCCTTTGCGCTGGCCGCTATGATTGGGGCGGTGGCTCTCGGATTGGCTGTCGCATACTTTATCATGCACGTGGTGCTTATCAGCCTTGCAATTTTCGATGCGAGCCGGCCAGTCACGAGGGCGAGAAGCTCAGCCTTATTCGCAGAAAATTTTGATGCGATTGACCAGCGTCTGTCAAAGCACCCACTCATTGGCCAAGCTTGGCGAGTATTTGACCAGACGACATTCCGCATACCCGGAGCAAAAGCAATACAAACGACGGTGCGCCCCGGCAGCCTCCTCAATTTTGGCGCTGCGAGAGAGCGATTGCCCGGATTGAAGATGATGGGGAGTGTACCTGGCTACTTCGTTGGTGTCGGGCTGCTTCTCACTTTTATCGGACTCGTTCTGGCGCTTCAACAGGCATCGGCGGCCGTCAGTAGCAACGATGCTAACGGTATGCAAATAGCCACTCGCCAGCTGCTGAAAGTTGCGACATTCAAATTTACGACCTCCATCGCTGGCTTGGGATCGTCCATCGTGTTGTCGATTTTCTTTAGATTTTATACCGTTTGGATCGAGGCCGCTTTTGATCGGCTCAACCACCAACTCGAGAAACGCGTGCGATTCGTCTCATCACAGTCAATCGCCTGGAATATGAATGAGTCCCTTAGTGCTCAGCTCACCGAATTGAAGCAGATAAACAGCGCTGACTTCTTTGCTCGCATGGGCGAAAAGATTTCACCGCAAATACAATCGGCATTTACTACCGCGATGGCTCCTGTCACAGCCAGTATCAACAACGCGATGGAGCGAATTTCCGAATCGAGCCAGAGCGGAGTCTCGGATCTCATGAAGGAGTTCAGCCAGACACTTCAGGTCGGAGCTGGCGACGAACTTCGTGAGCTGACCAAAACATTACAAACCATGCAAGGTGCGCTCGTAGAGGCTCAGGGCGGGATCGGTCGGACGGGCGAAGACTTCGGGCGCCGGATGACCGAAGCCGCCGAGAACCTCAATCGACTGGTCTCCGACGCTGGTGGCCGGATGAATGAGAGTTCCGAGCAAAGCCGGAACGCGCTCATGGATGTCGTCGGCGCGTTGCGCGAGACGTTTGAGCGAGCCAATCAGAAGGTGGATGAACAGCTCGGACAGGCAGCGTCGGGCGCGTCTGGGAAGGTCGAGGAGGCGATGGCGCGCGTCATGGCGAAGCTGGAAGGTCAGGTTGAGAGTTTCCGCGGTGGGCTCGAGTCTTACCATCAGGACATGTCGCGCCGATTGAGCGATACCAATGCAATAGTTGGCGTGGCCCAATCGGGCGCAGTAAACGCCGTCGCGGCGGCCTCAACTCAGGCAGCGAATGCGTTGAAGGATGGCCTCGCGGCGGCGATGCAATCTATTCGAACCGAATTGGAAACCTTTGCCAGCACGATCCGCAGCGTCGAACTGGGAATGACGTCGCAGGTGACAGCTTTGAGAGACGCCACCGATCAAACCCGGCTGGCTGCCGACGCTTTCGGCGCAACGGCACAGGACGTTCGCTCAGCATCGGCTCCGCTTTTGCAGTCGGGCGAGAGAATTGCCGGCGCGACCCAGAGCTTGACCACCGCCGTGTCCGGCGCGAGCGAGCGTATTTCCGTAAGCGTTGTCGATTCAAACGCGAAACTCGCTGAGTCTGTAACTCGGTCTGTCGCAAGCTTCGAGGTTGGACAGCGATCGGCGGCGGACTTCGCAGGGACGCTAGGGGCACATATTGGCCAGCTTTCCACCGTCTGGACTGGTTATTCCGAGAAATTCGAGCGTGTCGACGAGGAGCTCGGAAAGGCAATCGGCGATCTGTCAGAGGCAGTTAGCACTCAAGGTCAGCAACTTGTCTCCTACGCGTCCAAAGTCGATGAAAGTTTTGCAACGGCCATCTCGCGGCTAAACCCATTCCTGGAGGAGTTGAAGAGCAATACCGAAGAGCTCGGGGAATCAGTTTCGGATTTGAAAGTCGCGCTTCGGTCGCCGGCTCGGCAATGAGGACTGAGCAATGATTGCGGACGAGAGCGCCTCAGAATCAGAAGAAGGCGAGAACTATTTCGTCTCGATGACTGATATGATGGTCGGCGTACTGTTTATTTTTATCATTATGCTCATGATCTTCGCTCTTGATTTCAGAACCAAGACCGATGTCCAGGACAATGCCATCGATGTCGCGCGGGAAGTCGCGCGCAAGCTCGATGATCTGCAGAAGGATGTGAAGGCAGAAATTGCATCGATGGACAGAAGCCAGGAAACGCGACGTAAACTTCTCACGACCCTGAAATCGGAGCTTAAAGCGGACGGCATGGACGTCCAGATCGACGAGGCGAACGGCGTTTTGCGCCTTACCGAAGACGCCGTTCGGTTCGATGCCAGCCAGTCCGTTCTCTTGGACAGAGCCAAATTCAACGTCGACAGGATCGCACGCGTTCTTGAAAAGGTGATCCCGAACTATGTGGCATGTCAGATTTCGGCGGGGCAGAACAAATGTCGCGCCGGGCTAGAGTCGAGCATTGAGACTGTATTTATCGAGGGGCATACCGATTCGACCGGCGCCAGGGGAGGCGACGATCGGTACAACTGGCAGCTCTCGGCGGAAAGATCAGTGAATACCTATCGCGAGATCGTCAACTTCGCGCCTAGCCTGCGTACCTTGCGCAACACTCGCAATGAGGAAATCATTTCTGTCTCGGGCTACGCGTCCACACGACCGATCGATCCCAGTGAAAACCGTGAGGCATGGGCTAGGAATCGTCGAATCGACCTCCGCTTCGTCATGGAAGTCGATTCCAAGCAGCGCCTTAAGCAGATCATCAACCTGACGGACTCCATGAAGGTCGAGATCGACCGACTTGTGACCGCCAGCGGGCGCCGCAAATGAGTGGCTTCAAGGCTTCGATACGAACCTTGCGAACCGCCCGGCTGCCCGCCTTGCCGATTCCGGCGATTACCCGAACTGCCCGTGAGGCAGACAAGATCGGTTCTGCCGCCTCGGGCTCCGATTCACCCAAGCCCAGCAAAAACTACAACCTTGTCGCCAAAGACATTTTGGAAAAGGTGATCACCACGGGTGAACTGACACGACGTGAAGCGCGCGATGCGGCCTGGTGCCTGTGGGAGACGACGCCCGCATTGGCGTTGAGCAACCCAACAGTCGCGTCGCTGATAAAAGCGACGGAGACCTCGGGCAGGAGGCAACCGTTTCGGGCGTTGGCCTCGTCTTACATGGCGAGTTATGCGCCTGATCGGAATCGGATCGAGGATATCTCCTCAGTTCTGATGCGCCTAGCCAGCGGCATGGGTAAGCCGTGGGCACCGCTCCAAAACGACCTGAGCCTGTTCCATTTTGTGGATGGGCCGCAAAACCTGGCGCGGATGGCGGTCGAGCGTAGCATATCACCAACAGAAGTGCTGTCTGGGTATGGGCTGGGCGCCGTGAATGCACAATCCGGTTTTGCCAAGTATAGCATCGCGAGGGCGCTTGAACAGATGCGTGATGGGAAAGAGCCGCGGCACGAGGTGCGGCTGAAATGCGTCAAGACATTCGCACTCCGGGATGGCCGTGAATTGTTGTTTCAGGAGCATGGCCCGCTGGTTGCGGATGCCCTGCTTTTGCCGTTTGGCGACACCACTCCCGAAGAGGGCGTCACTGACAAATTCCTGGCAATTCTGCTCCGCCTCTTTGGCGACCCGCGATCGCAGCCGGCGAAGTGGGCCCGGATGCGGGAGGCTGCCGCAATTGTTCGGCGTTGGCTGACAAAACAGTCCCTCAGACAGTTCCTCGAAGTGGTTGATCAGACGGCCGACGATAGAATGTGGAAGCACCGTCGGGCGTTTTGGGGCGCGGTATATGATCGCGGGCTCATCTCCGATGCCTGGGTTGTTTTCACGCCCCTCGGTGCAGACGTCGCTCGTCGCACCTTTGGCAAAGAAATCTCTTTTGCAACGTTTGACCGTGGCTCTGTTTTGAAGGGACAGGCGGTTCTCTTGCTGCGGATCGGTCGTGGCGTCGTTGCGGAATGGAGTCACGCGGGCCGATGCATCATTTGGAATGACGCGGAAGCGGGCGGGGCTCCTGCGCTCCATGCGATTACCTACCGACCCCACGATTTGCGGGCTCCTGAAGGAGCATATTCCAATCTCGCTGAACCCATCTTTGCAATATCGCACCAAGGTGCGGAAAATTATGCGTGGCAGTCTAAGGTAGCGGAAAAGATCCATCAGATGACCGGCGTTCGAATTGGTCAACGCGAGTATCAGGTAACCTAATGGCCCTTACATATTCCTGCTCATTGCTGCCGGACGGCGTTCGCATTCAAGCGAAACGCCGGCGCCTGCTCAAGTCCATCGATGTTGCCGTGTCGGATTGGGCGGATGAGGCGGGTTCGAGCGGCGTGGCAGCGCGTGTGCTGATGGCGGCTGTAGAAAGCCAGGATGCGCGCGCGGACGAAAAATCGTTCCTGTTGTCACACCGGTATGCTGCAAAGATGCCTGCGTCGATCGCCAACCAGCTCAATATGCCGGCGCTCTCGCTGGTGTCGGTGACGCTGACGTTCGATGGACGGCTTGACACACCTGACGGGACGATCCGCGTACGTTGGTTTGACGAACGCACGCGTTCAGTTTCGGCCAATCGGGTGGGCGCGTTCGTTGAGGTCGGCGACCAGACTTCACGTCTCTCGTCTGCCTTGTTCGAGCTTCTGGAGGCGATTGACGGCTTTAATGACAGCGTCGGTCGCGATATCGAGACCCGCATCGCGAAGTGGCAACCGGTTCAGGCCGCGCTGCAGGAAGTGACTGGATCAGAGGTTAAGGCGGATGGCTTTCTTGGTTCACTGACGATCTATCAGGCCGGCAGTTTCGCGCTCGACGCGCGCGAAACCGCAAACGGACCTGACCTGGTCCCCGTGCTAATGGGGCGCAACAAGGCTCCGTCCCTGGACGATAACGCTCCAATTCAGGATGACGGAGACGATGAGGCCGTCGATGGCGAACTTCGCGACGACAGCGCCGACGCGTTGCTGCCACCGGAGTTGCAGAAGAGGTTCGCCGACGAGCGATTTGGCCCTTCAGGCAAAACCCACGACGCCTACGTTCTCGCCCGCAATACCTTCGTCATCCTCGACCCGGACCTCAAGGTTGCGCTCGACGTTGTTCGCGAAATGCGTAAGGCCAATCCGGAGGTCCGTCGCAACTTCCTTCGTAATCCACGACCTGCCATCGCAACGGCGCTTGGACGCGATGATGCTGATCTGGCCGCGATTGGTCTTTTTGTCGAGACGAGGCAATATTCCGAGCGCGTCCTCGGATTGGGAATCTGGGATCCGCCGAAGCTGCCCTGGATGCAGAAGAAGGCTGGGCAGTGGGCACCCGAGACGTTCCCGGTCACGTTGCGCGGTAGGACCATCGAACTGACGCCGGAACGGCTCGACGAGATTATCGAGCAGGTCGATGTCGCTAAGCGAGAAGAGCGTCCGGACGTCGCCATCGATGAGGAAATCTATACGGTCGTCGAGGTGGAAGCTGCCGTAACAGGTTTGCGGTTCCCAACGAAAGAGCCGGGCACTGATGTAAACCCAGAGCCTGACGAGGATGAGGATCTGCCTGTTGACGATGAAAACGTGCTCATCATCAAGCAGAATATCGACGGCGTAGAACATCAGCTCAGCCATCCGCGACGGCCGGTCTTGATCAGCCGGGACTTGCCGATTGCCAGCCTTGCCCTGACCCGGCCGAAGCCGCATCAAACGGAAGGCCTCAAATGGCTGGTTGATGCATGGGAGGCTGGCTGGCCAGGCGTTCTGCTTGCGGACGACATGGGCCTTGGCAAGACATTCCAGGCATTGGCCTTCATTGCCTGGGTTCGAGCCAATATGACCGCGAAGGCCCGCGGAGTTTCGGGCGCGCCCGCCAAAGGTCCGATCTTAATCGTTGCGCCTACCGCTCTCCTGCGAAACTGGGCGGCGGAGTCTGCGCTTCACCTTGCGCCCGATGTTCTGGGTGACCGGATCGACGCGTTCGGCTCCGGGCTCAAAAAGCTCAAGCGCGCGAAGGCGGCCGACTGGACGCCGGAGGATGCGCTGGATGTCGACAGGCTCCGGAGCGCGGACTGGATCCTGACGACTTATGAGACGCTCGCCGACAATCATCGGGCCTTTGCGCGGGTTCCATGCTCCATCGTCATTTTCGACGAAATGCAAAAGGTGAAGTCGCCGGGCACCATCAATACCCATGCCGCCAAGGCGCTGAATGCGGATTTCGTGCTCGGCCTGACTGGGACGCCGATCGAGAACCGCCTGGAAGATCTGTGGTGCATCATGGACCGCGTGGCGCCCGGGTATCTCGGAGACCTGAAGACGTTCTCCGCCACCCATACCGAAGATGCCCATGACGCGTTGAAAGACCTCAAGGCAAAGCTTGATGAACCGCGGCTCGGTCTTCCCGCCATCATGCTGCGGCGAATGAAGGACCAGATCCTGGTCGGCCTACCGGCAAAGAGCATCAAGCCCTATCGCGTCGAGATGCCACCAGCGCAAAGCGAGGCCTATGCGAGTGCGGTCCGGGAGGCGCAGTCAGGCGAGCGATCGCCCGGCGCGATGCTGAAGGTGATCCACGCGCTTCGATCCATTTCGCTTCATCCCGACGGGGGCGGCGATATCGATCCCTATGATCCGGAAGCGGCGACCAAATGGGTCAGCGAATCCGCGCGAGTGAAAGAGGTCTTCGCAATTCTTAGGCAGATTGAGAAGAACGACGAAAAGGCGCTAGTCTTTCTGGAGCATCGCGACGTCCAGGCCACCTTTGCGGCAGCGGCGGCGACGCTGCTCGGATTGAGGTCGGAGCCCGTCATCATCAACGGAACGACGCCGGGCGCGAAGCGCCAGGACATCGTCGATCGCTTTCAGAACGGACTTCCGGGCTTCAACCTGATGGTTCTGTCGCCGAAAGCTGCAGGCGTCGGCCTCACCATCACGGCCGCCAACCACGTGATCCATCTCAGCCGCTGGTGGAATCCGGCCGTCGAGGACCAGTGCAATGATCGCGTCTATCGCATCGGACAATCAAAGCCGGTGACGGTCCACGTGCCGATGGCCGTGCATCCGTCGCTCGGCGACAGATCTTTCGACGCCAATCTCGACCGATTGCTTGAATCCAAGCGCTCGCTGTCGCGCCACATGCTGGCGCCGCCGGTGGGGGAGGCCGACGTCGGTGTACTCTTCAATGAGACCATCGGAACGTCCGAAGGCGGGACACGGCTGTGAAGGGCTTGATAATCAGGGAGCCATGGATCGGCATGATCATGGACGGCAGCAAGACGTGGGAACTGCGCACCCAGCACACAACGATGCGCGGCGAAATCGCGCTCATCCGAAAAGGCACTGGCCAGATCGTCGGTGTCGCCGACCTCGTTAACAGCTTGCCTCAACTTGATGCGCGGGGGCTTGCCGATTCCGTCCAGTTCCATGGCGTGCCGCCATCGGAGCAGGGAAGCGCCATTGCGAACGGCTGGCTGTTCCCGTGGCTGATCGTCAACGCGCGGCGGCTGTCGTCGCCCGTCCCGTATCTTCATCCGAGCGGCGCGGTCACTTGGGTCAATCTTGACCCCGGCGTTACCCAGTCGGTCGCGCGTGGCAAGCTCGGAAGCCCGGCCGAACCAGTCGTGGCGACCGCGAGACCCTCACCGCCGTCGGCGCCGTCTCGTCCGGCTAAAGCTCCCACCATCTCCGACGCTGCCGAGCAGGAGCCGGATCGCATTCGCGGGACTGAAGCCAGGATTTCGCCGGCACTGGAAGCTGAACTCGTCGCTACCGCCGACAGGCTTGGAGTGAGGGTCAAGGCGCTTGGCTCCGAGACGACGAAGATGCGCAGTTTTACTGTGCCGTCGCGGGCAGGGGACCAGATCGTCCTAGTGAACCGCATGGCGCGGTCCTCGCCACGATTCCAGATCTTCCTGGCGCCGGCGCTCGACGGCCGGATAGCGCCTGACGTGGCGGTCATTCCCGGAGCGCAGCGCTTCGTCAATGCCAGGACCAATGACCATCGCATGCGTCACAGCGCCTTCCGGGCCTTCAAGGGGCCGCAGCAGGACGGCGAGCCGTTTGGGCATGGCTGGCTGCTGGAAGAGCAGCGTGCCGGCGAGCATTTCGGCAAACTGATCGAATTTATCCGCAGTAAGTAACCAACAGGACAGGGCAGCATGATCCACACCAACGACGCTATGGCAGTATCATCGGTGGCACTCTCCATCGCGACGTTCATACCGGCTTGGCGTGTAGAGCAGTGTGCTATCGACGCGAAAAGGAATTGATCAAGAATGTCGTTCGGAAAATCAGCCGACCGAGGGAATTTGGAGAGCGATCCGGGTTAGGCAACGACCGTGGGATGTCAGAGTAGTGAGGCGCATGCTGCAATGCACCCCGCCAATATTCCATAATTTCTCATCCGCGTCCGGCTCAAAAATATTTGGCGGCAAGAAGCGTGAGCAGAACCGCGCCCGAGGTCGTAACGACCGCGACCATATTGATCAGGTTTCGCGTGGCCATTAGCAACGTCGGCGAGGTATAGGCCGGCGTCTGCTGGGTCTTTGCCTTTTTGCGCTTGGACCGCTGTGGCGTTGTCTTCGCGCGCATTGCATTCCCCGAGAAGATAGCGGGTCAGGCGCGCTTGGCGGCCTGACCTGACGCTTTCCCTGTCGAGGTGTGTCCCCGATCTGGCAGCCACCATGTCACGGCTGCTGCCGTGAAAGCTTAAAGGGTCTGGTAAACCGAAGCTGACGAGCGATGATGGTTTACGATTTCGAATCGGCCTTTAAGCGTAGGCGAAACCGAGTGCCAGGTGGATCCCGCTAAATTCGGATCGAGAATCGATCCAATGCCGACAGGGTCTGTTCGAACAAATCAACATCCCGAAGATAAATCGATTGTCTCAAATACGCGATCTCGTCGTCTCGCTTGGCCTCGTCGATATCGACATACCAGGCTTTCGGGCGGCCCTCATCGCCTGGGCTCCAGCGGTAGCCGCGCTTTTTGAGTTCGTCTTTGAGATCGAACGGGGCTTGTTCCGCCCAAATCCGAATGGTTTTTCGGCGGGCGTTCTCAAGCAGCAACGACAACGCGGTTCGCTCAGTGCCAGAAATGGTGTGCGCCAGAATTTCCAACAGCGCATGGCAGTCGTCGACGGCCCGGTGTGACCTGTGAAACAACCCGATGCCGTTGAGTAAATAGCCCAGCCTTGATCCTTCAAATCCGTGGGCGCGCCATTCAATTTGGCTCACCGAACAGGCCCAAGGCTTGGTCGCAAAAATCGGCCAATATCTTTCGGCAAATTTGCGGTCGAAGGCCGCGTTGTGGGCGATAATGATCGCGGCGTCGGAAGCAAACGCGGTGACGGAATCGCCATCGATTTTGTGGCCGGCGGCCATTTCGTTGGTGATGCCGTGGAGCTTGATGGCTTCTTCGGGAATCGTTTTGATTGGCTCGTTGAGAGAGCTAAACCTATCGAGGACGGCTGCGACCGTGCCGTCTGGATGATAGGAGAACTTGACCATACCGAGCTCGACCACCTCGTCAGAGGCGGTATCCAGGCCGGTGGTCTCGACGTCGAGTAAAATTCCGACTTTGGTGAGCTCCGTCGGTGTCGAAAACCGCTGCCGAAAGGCCAATCGTCGTAGAACGCGATATTCTCCTGACTCTTCGAGCGTTTGGGCCATGGCGGCGAGGTCTTGGTCGATAGTCGTCATTCGCGTGCTCGGGCGGATTTTGGCGCGAAATGGGACGGCAACCCTATGCTACGCACGGGTCGAATGTTTGGGTAATTAATCATAGTGTAGGACCATAAGCCTAAATCCCCTGCCAAATCAATAGGATTCATGGCGCTGCGCTTGAGCTATCTCCAGATCTGGAGTATATACTCCATATTTGGAGTTTAGCATGGTAATCCCCGAAAAGGTCCCAACCATCGCCGAGCCGGTCGCTTTGGACCGTCGATCAGACCCCGACGTCCGCAAGAAGATGTCCGGGCCTGCGATGCGCACCTTCTTCAATCTTGCCGACCGTTGGAAGCTCTCCGTCGGCGAGCGTCGCGCGCTGTTGGGGTGGCCGAGCGAATCGACCTATCACAACTATCGCAACGGTAACGTCGGTACGCTGTCCTACGATGCCCTCACCCGTATCTCGCTCCTGATCGGCATCTTCAAGGCGCTTCATATTCTCTACCCCGACTTCGCAGACCGCTGGATCAGGCTGCCGAACTCCAATCCGCTATTTGGTGGGCGCCCGCCGATCGAATGGATGACGGCGGATGGCGGGATGGATGGGCTGTATCGGGTCCGGCGGCTGCTTGATGCCCGACGAGGTGGCTGGAATTGAGCCCGCCGATTAGTGTGGCGAGCCTGAAGGATACGCATCGCCTGATCCCAAGCCGCTATCCGCCGACCGGGATCCTCGACCTCATCACGTCGCCCCAAGATTTTGAAGCGGTCGCAGAGCTTGAAGGCTGGACCAACGATCGAATATCGGCCGAGCTTGGTGTGCTCAGCATTCTTCCGGCTCCGGAATGGGTATTGGGACGCGCCAATGCGACCGCGATTATGGCAGCGTACTGTCACCCGCACGAGACGGGTGGCCGCTTTACGAGCAGTGACCGCGGCGCCTGGTATGCGGCGCTGTCAATTGAGACTGCGATTAAGGAGACAGTTTTTCACAGGACCAAAGAGATCGCCGAAAGCGGCATCCTCGAAACGACGGTTCAGATGCGTCAGTACCTGGCGGATTTCGAAACCGAATTTCATGACGTGCGAGCGAGCCCAGAGTTCGATGCGTGTCACGATCCGAATAGCTACGTCGCAGGCCAACAGCTCGGTGCCACGCTCTTGGAGAGAGGATCGAACGGCCTGTGGTACCGCAGCGTCCGCAATCCGGGTGGCGAGTGTATCGTTTGCTTCCGCCCCGCTCTCGTCAATAACGTGCGAACGGGTGCGCACTTCGAATGCAAATGGGAAGGCCACCCAGAACCTCAGGTGACACAAATAAGCGCGGGCTGATTTTATCGGATTTGAATAACCGTGTCACAGGTGTCAGCGTGCGCCGGTCTCGCACGCTGACACACATTTCATCTGTCCGGCCAGCGAAAACTCGACCAGCCTGATGGGCTCCGGACGGGTTCGCCGCCATCCCCATCGCCGCAATTGATCCGCCCCAGCGTGCGGCTTCTCCTGCGGTCCCCGCGCTTATGGGTCCGGGTCCCCTTTTTGCCTTATTCCGCTTCGCTCGGAAGCGTTGACGTCATGTCGGCGATCTTCTGAAACTCGATAAATAGCTCAGGCTGATACTGCTCGAGATAGCGCGCGACGCGATCATTGCTGATCAACTTGCGGAGATAGCCCTTTACGACAGTGAGATGCAGGTGATCCTGACCATAAGAATCCTGGATCGAGGATATCGCTTCCTGTAATCGGGAAAGCTCGCGTTCCATGCGGGCAATAGCTTCGGCTGTCATGCCCTTCAACCGTTTTGGCGTCTGTGGCGTGACCAGCTGGGCCTGGGGAGTGCTGGCCAGTATGGCTGACGCATAACTGACAGAAAAATTGTTGGCATTAATCAGGAGTTCGGCGGCCTCGATCTGACGCAGGGGGCCCATCTTGCGCAGAACATCAAAGACAGCCAGTGGACACATCCTGTCCTTCAATAGGCCGACGACCTCCTCGCATATCCCGTCCAGCAGCTGAACTTTACGCGATATGCTGCGAACATTGATGTCCAGGGCCCGTGCGATCTTATCCTTGGGGACGTTGCGCTCGATCGCTTTGGCGATCATTCGCTGCTCCTGGATCGGAGACAGGCGGCTAATGCGCTTGTTGTAGGTAAACGCTTCATCATCGGTCGAGACCAGGCATTCGACCTCGCTCTCCCCCAGGTCGCGAAGCACTTCGATCCGCAAATGGCCATCAAGCAATAGGTAGGAATTGGGATCTCTTGTGTCCTGAATGACGACGGGGGGTTCGACCAGTCCGATCTCGCGAATAGAGGCTGCAATCTGGTGGTATTTGTGACTGGATTTTACGGTTTTCTCGATCGCCTTGACCGGCAAGATCGAGGCGATCTGCACCACCACGAAATCGGAGCCAAAAGCCTGGGTGATCGTGTTTGAGGAACTGGTATCAACTGGTTTGCTCATATCGCTAATCCATCGGCGATCCTCTGTTCCAGAAAGGCAGGCATAGTGTCGAGACGCTCGGCCTTAAGCAGATTTGCAAAATTCTCATCGTCGCGAAGCTCTCGGATAGCCTCGACGATGAACAGTAATCGGCTTTGTGTGACCTCGGCCTTCTTGACGAGCAGCTTTTGGCGGTCCGCCTCTTGGCGATAGACACGAATGATCGATTCGCCGGTAAGCGGTCGCTTGGCGCCGTCGCGCCGTCCAAACCGGCTGTCATGAATGTGTTTGCCGCTGCGCCGTCGCTGCTCGATAATCCTGCGCACTGCGACCAGCTTCTTTCCGCGTAATTTCTTTTCCGTGTACGCCTGCGTCAGAGCTTGCTGAACATCCTCATCGCTCGATTTTGCAATCTCGATCGCCATATTGAGGGGAAGAATGCCTGCTTCAACAGCCGTGACGAGCCGTTCCTCACCCTTTTCCAATAGGGCGCCAATCATATGAATGTATTCGACGCTAACGCCGATCTTTGGTGCAATCTCGCGGTCGCTATAGCCGCGGCCGCGCAGCGTGCTGATATCCTGCAACAGGTCGATAGCTCGATGCTGGCGCCTGGCACAATTTTCAACCAGGCTCATAACTAGGCAATCGCTTTCCTCGGCCTCAATGACTATGGCCGGAATCTCTGTCTGACCGAGCTGAATGAACGCTTCGATCCGGCCCTGGCCACACACAAGATCATAGCTTGCCGAGTCCGCATTGCTCTTTCGTGGGCTAACCGTGACCGGACGCTTGAGCCCGACATTGGCGATGCTCTGCACGATCTCCTGAAAATTGCGGCGATTGCGCACTCTCGGATTTAGAAAGCGAATCTGGTCAATCGGGATGGTCTTTACATGTTTAGGTCCTCGCGATTTGGATTTGGTCATGCTACCTCCAGAAATGAGGTGTGGGCCGCCATCGAATAGAGAAAATCGAGCGATTCGAATCGGTAAGCGTCGAGCGAAAGTGCATTGTCTTCCGCCATCCGTATCCGGCTAGCATTCATGTCGATACTTGGAAGAATGTAATAGTCGAGGGGGCGTTCGTTCGAGCGATCTAGGCGAACGGCAACCGTGACGTCCGGCGCAAGACCCGTGTCAAAGCGAATTTGCCATCGAAGCGCTCCGGCCTGGGTCTCGAAGGACCGCGCTAATACGATGGATGCCGTAAATTCCTTGTTGATCAGAAGGAGCTGAGTTATGGGGTCACAGACGACGGTTCCGCCCACACTTTCGAGGCCCGCTACAATTTCAGCTAACACTCCGGGGAAGGACTCGCGTATGTGCCGGTTGATTTCGATGTACCGATAATCACGATCTGGCGCGTAACCGATCAGGTTGTAAGCCCTCAAAAGGCTTCCGAATCGGTGCCGATATAGGCTCGACGAAGGCATGCCGTCGCGCTCATCGATGATAAGACCAGACAACGATCCCTCTTCGTCAAGGACGGCCTGGAGCAGGGAGAGCAACTCTTCGTCGGAATAATGATTGCCCCGCTGGTCGATGATGGCTCTCGCGCGCTCAAAAAGCGCTCGATCTACGATCGAAGGGAAGACGCCATCCGCCCGAACCCAGGTGTCTGGCCGATTGACCACACGGCGTTGCTTTAATTTGTATGAAACGCGATTAAAGATGTTGTTCCCAATGTATTTTTCGTTAGTCAGAATCTGATGGATCGATGCACGGGTCCACGGACGACCAAGATCGCTTAAGATGCCCCATTGGTTTAGAGCTAACGCGATTTCCCGCTCCGACTTTCCTTCTTCAACGAACATCAAATAGATGCTGTGAACGTGTTCGATCTCTTCAAGCGGACCAGGGGTAAGCACAACACGATCGGTTTGGAGGCTCTTTCGGTCACCACGGCCGAGCTCACCCTTGGGGTTCCGACCCTCATCGATCAAGAGGCGTCGCAAACCAAATCCGGCAGGACCGCCCTGGCGAAAACCGTGTTCGATAAGTCGGCATTGCCCCGCAAAGACCTTGACCGAAAGCTCGCGGCTGTATTCGCCGGCCATGACCCGTTTGACGTTCTTTAGCAGGATCGAACCGATGCTGCCGTCGTTATCGAATTGCTCGCCGCAATAGTGGACGCGGATTCCCGCACGAGAGCAAACGTGCTCGTGATATGCACCTTCATCCGCATCCTGAAATCGCCCCCAGCGGCTGACATCATAAACCAAAATCGCTTGGAATTCGGCAGTGCCAGATTCCACTTCCAGCATGAGAGATTGCAATCCATCACGATTGTCTATTCTTAGACCGCTACGGCCGGAATCTTCAAAGACTCGCACGATCGAGAAGCCACGTTGTTCGGCATAGCGACGGATCGTGGCGAGTTGATTTTCGGTGGAGTATTTCTGGAGATCCGTCGACATCCGGACATAGGCGGCGGCTAGAGAAGGACCTTCCCCTTGATTTGAGCTCTTGCCGAAGCTTTTGATGCGCTTTGTCAATCAGCACCCAATCCAACGCGAGTTTGCCGGCCTCCCCCAAGGCGTTCATGAGTTACCCGCCTGATCCTACGGGACAGGAGGCTGGAATGTCGTTTCCAAAAAAGGGTAAGTCCTTTCCGAAAAGGGGTAAGTCCTTTCCCAAAAGGGGCGGGCACGGCGGTTCGGATTTCAGCCTTGACGATCATGCCTTCGCGATGAAAATTGCGTCGGCACTGACGTCGGAGCTCAAGGATCGAAACTCGCGCGCGAAGTTGGTGGCGGGCTGGACGGGTGCGAATGAGCGCACGGTCAGAAATTGGATTTCAGGACGATACGCACCCTGCGGCCGACACCTCGTAGTATTGGCTCAGCATTCAGACCAGGTGCTAAATGCCATTTTGTTGATGGCGGATCGGCACGATCGGTTTGTAGGTGGAAACGTAGAGGATCTGAGGCAAAAGGTGTTGGAGTTGATGGCCATCATCGGGGAGTAAGTCCCTCGGTTGGAGGCCTCGGCGCTGCGCTCGATGGAGTACAAGCCAACCAACCATAGCCCTGTCCGGCGAAGTACAAGGCGGACTTTATCCCGCCATGGCGCGCGGCTGGGGGATTCGCAAGCCCTTCACCCGCGAGCCGCCGGGCGGGCGACATCGGCCGGCCTAATCCGGATGATGACCCCGCGCCGGGCTCGCGGATCCGGTCAATCAGGGTGCTCGACCTGGGCATGGCGCCGATGTCGGGCGTTTGCCGTGCGCTCGTCGCGGCTATCGATTGGCTGGCCGCGGGGGCGCGGCAGGCTGGGGGCCGTACAGCCATCTGCGGTCTGACCGGGGGAGCTGGGTGGGCCGTCCCCTTTAAAGGGAACCTGATCCGCCTGGGTTCCCTAGACTACTCTGGTCTACGCAGAGAAGGTTCGATCCCAGCTCCTCTCTCTCCGCCAGTAAGTCTGTGGGGGTTATTCTCGATGGCATGGTCAACAAGGTGGAGGTGGGATCGCACGATTGGATCGCTGCAATGCAGTACCTCGCAGCATGCAATATTCATATGAATCGTCCGTTCGAAACAGTCTCGATATATGAAAAGCTTTTGGCGAACCCGAATGGCGCCCGATACTTATCGAGCGATCCAACGGCCCTCTCAAACCTAGCCGTTGCCTATCGCAACATAGGAGAGCAATCGCATGATCCTAAAATGGAACAGAAGAGCTTTGAATATCTTAAGCAGGCATATGAAAGCGATGCCGGTTCAAGCAATTATGTAAAGGGACAGGTTAGATACAATCTTGCGATAGCCAACTTTCAATTAGGCAAAGAGACCAACAATCTCGAAGCGCTAAGAGAAGCCGCGCGATTGTTTAACCAAGCCCTCGAATACATCAATCAGAAACGAGACTCTTCATCTTGGGCGCACACCCAAACCAACCTTGGGATTGCACACCTTGAGATTGGCAAAGTCACCGGTGAGATAGATGAATTCAAAAAGTCCATAGCTGCAAAGGGGTCCGCCCTCCTCATTTGGCAACCTGGCGAAGTGCGAGATAGATGGATCGATTCAACCTTCATTATGACCGACGCCTACAACGAGTTGGCACGGATCGAAAAGAAGCGAGAAGGTTTGGACAAAGTTATCTCGACGATGAAAGACGCAATTGAACACATCGATCATGATTCTCAATCGGCACAGCTAATGAAGGCCTATTTGGGTGTGGCTGCATCGAATTTCGATCTCCTACAGACATACCGTGACGAGAGCTGCCGCGCTGATTCGAAATTGTATTATGAGAAAGCGGCGAGGCTCTTGGCAGAAAGGGTCATGTCCCATTTGTTGACCGTTAGCGATGCGTATCCTCAGGCGGTAGCGATACAATCAAGGCTTGATCAGTTGAAAACATCGGCATCTCCAAAGAAATCGACTTCCAAAAAAAAAGTAAAACTACCATTTATCTGGACGAACCTGGCCAAAACGCGATCGCTCCCAGCGAATGAGGCGAGCCTGCCCTTTTTCGGCAATGCTTTCTCAGTCACACATCGAACGGAGGCAATGATGCCAGGGAAATTCGTGCTGCCGCCACCTCGAACTGCGACTGCTTCGCAAGGGAAAAACTGAACATGGGCGTCCGATACGGATGGGACATCGAGACCGACGCCGTCGATGGCGAGGACACGGCAGACGACAAATTTTGTGGTTTGGCGTCACAGCTAACCCCACTGCAGAATGGATCGCAAATCAGGTCACGGAAGCATGCGGTTGGGAGCAGGCTCCCCGCTACCTGATCCGTGACCGGGATGGGGCCTATGGTGAGGTCTTCATCCGAAGACTTCGATCAATGGGCATTCGTGACCGGCCGACATCGCCGCACTCCCCATGGCAAAATGGATATGCCGAACGGCTGATCGGTTCGATCCGACGGGAGTGCCTTGACCACGTTGTTGTGTTCGGCGAGCGACACCTCCGTCATATACTGCTGTCGTACATGTTGGAGAAGGATGCGCCGGTCTCGCGCGCCGTCAAACTGGCCGGGACCATTCTGCCGTTCGGTCCTGGGCGGCCTGCACCACCAATATGTTCGGATTTGATTTACGACAGGCACAGGTCTCGGCCTCCGGTGACAATCCCTCGCGCAAAAGATAATGAACGCCTCGCCGGGGGCACTCGGTCCCGCGTGCTGCCTGCGGCGTCGCTATGCTCACGCTCCTGCGGGTGCCCTTTTAACCGGTCTCGGCGTCGGCGAGTTGTCGTCGCTGCGCTCCGCCTGATACGCCTCTTTTCCTGCGCTACGCCTGCGGCTCACGCGGGACAGGCGATCATCAATTCAGATTCGATGCGCCGCCTCGCAACAGCTGCCGGTAGCCCTGCTCGGTCATCCATCTCGCGCGGGCGAGGTGACTGTCGAAGGCTCGCCGGGCGCGTTCCGGTTCACGTTCCGGATCGATATGCAACACGATGCGCGCCACCTCTTGCCAGTCCGCGCCGTCCGCATCCGCGTCCAGCAGGCGCAAATAGGTGATGATGTGCTCTTCGTCGTAACGTGTCAGCATCGCATCTGTGGGCGCGGTGTCCGCGATATCGGGATCGAGCGGCGGCTTTTTCATTGGACAAACTCGCAAGCGGTCAAGCTGGTATCTCGCCTGGACGTGTCGTTTCTAGCGCTTGAAGGTTACGGAAAGAAGTCTTCTGGTCAAGCCTGCTGGTCGTGCATCACGCGATGCAGACCGGGCATCACTGGAAGACCAGGGTCTGCGACCCCATGGCCGTCAAGGCCAGGGCGAGCGCCGCCAGGGCGGCGGCCTTGACCGCCATACCCCGCTCATTGGCGCGGGCCTAGTCCGGGTTCATGCGAACCCGGTCATTGAAGGGAATGAATTGCAAACTTCGCGAACCGCTGATGTTTCATGCACCCGCATTTCGCGAGCGGTTGTAGACTGGCCGGGCAAAGCGCGGAGGAACACCGATGCCCCGGGACTCTTTGGATGAAATCTGGAATCCGTTCGGCGAACACGTCGGCCATCTGTCAGCGACCGAGCGCGCCGATATGGAGAGAGCCCGGGCATGGTCCTGGTACCTCAACGGCGGGGGAGGCGATCCATCCTGGTTCGATCGCATGAGTTACATGCGAATGGTCGACCGCGAGCGCTAGCGCTGATCGAGTCCAAAACATTTCAGAGGATGTCGCGCCGCCATGCGCAGGCCCATTCGTTTATCCCGTTCCCGGATAACACGAAACATTCCGGCTCGATCCTTTCGCCGTGTCGAACCCGCGGCAAGCATCGTTCGACCGGAACGAACTCTTGAACGTCGTGAAAACGCATATGCTGAAAGGCTGATCGGTTCGATCCGACGGGAATGCCTTGACCACGTTGTTGTGTTAGGCGAGCGACTGCACCCGCGTTTTTGTCGCCCCGAACATAAACTTGGGCCGGGCGGCCGGGTTCCTAAATTGAAACTAGGCCACTGCTATTTTCAAACTAGCATTACAGTTGTCGTTTTTTGAAGTGGGCCCGTTGGGCGGCGGCCTGGTGAGCTCTGCGCCAGAGTGACCATGCGATGATGTGTGCGGGTTGGATCCGCTTTCGGGCGAGCCTGATGGCGATGCGGCGGACTTCCTGGATTGACCAACGGATCAATGACGGATTGGTGATATTTTGAGTTTTGCCGTGGTTC
Organism: Bradyrhizobium sp. AZCC 2289; assembly: GCF_036924615.1. Taxonomy (NCBI): domain Bacteria; kingdom Pseudomonadati; phylum Pseudomonadota; class Alphaproteobacteria; order Hyphomicrobiales; family Nitrobacteraceae; genus Bradyrhizobium; species Bradyrhizobium sp. AZCC 2289. The sequence continues at coordinate 6,488,810 of NZ_JAZHRY010000001.1, forward strand.
GGCGTTTCGTTTTTTTGGGCGGCGGCGAATTGGCGCGATGGCGGATCACCGCCATCATGGCGAAGGCGAGCATCACCAGGGAAACGTGGCGATGCCACCCATGCCAGGATCTGCTCTCGTTGTGATCGAGCCCGAACTCGTTTTTCGCGGTCTCAAAGCTGTCCTCGATCGCCCACCGATGGCCTTCGACCGCCACCAGCGTTTCGATGGATGTTCCCGCTGGACACCAGGTGGTGAAGAAGGCGAGATCGCCATCGGCGATACGACGACGGATCAGCAGACCTCGTGTCCAAAGACCATGATTTGCGCTGTAAAATTCTTCGACCTCGAGATCGGCCAATTCGAGATAGCACCAATCGTGCAGCCGCGGTCCTTTGGTTCCGGCCCCTGCCGACAGGCGTTTCCAATCGGACGCGCGCCGCGTCCGAGCGATGTCCGCGGCCTTGCCGGCGACCGATCGCCGCTTGCCCCAGGATTGAAATACATGAGCGCTGCTGACCCCGAGCACGTAGCCTTTGCCTGCCCGGCGTAATTGCTGTTCGATATCGCCAACACCGTAGACAGTATCACCGGCAACCCACTTGAATGGTACAGACGCGGCTATGGCGCGTGCGATCATGCTCGTTGCAAGCTTTGGCTTGGTCGCAAAGCCGGCACCGGGAGGCACATATGCGGCTTCCAGACGATCTGGATCGTCGGTCCATTCCTTCGGAAGATACAGCGCGCGATCGATGAACGCATGACCGTGGCGCGACACGTAGGCGGCGAAGACGCCGATCTGGCAGTTCGTGATCTTGCCGGCGGAACCAGTGTATTGCCGCGCCACCCCGCACGACGCCTTGCCTTGCTTGAGAAAGCCGGTCTCGTCGATCACCAGCACCGCATCGTCATCCGCCAAATGCTCGATGACATAATCGCGGACGATATCGCGCAGACCATCAGCATCCCAATCCCTGCGACCCAGGATCGCCTGTTGCCGCCAAGGACCGGGATCGCCAGCTGCCTCCGCGCGCATCCAACCGGTCTTGCGTTGCTCATCTCCGAGCAGGCTTTCCAGAAACAAGCCTGCATTCCTCGCAACACGATCTTGATTGAACAACGGACGTATCCGTTTCTTGATCTCACGAAGCGACGCCGCCCACAGCGCAAGCGTCTCTTCAATCGACGCTGGCCGCGTCCACGATCTTCGAATCATGGTTGCCCATGGATTCAGAAAACTGCATAAAAGGCAACTGTAGTGCTAGGCCACCTAGGGATCGAAACAGGCCAGTACCGGTCGGCGAGCAGTGGCCTGTTTTGATCCGGCGGGTGATCCAAAGAAACGGCCCCAGCGCGGGGGCGCAGCTGGGGCCGCAGTCCAGGGAGGTGTGCCGGAGGGAGCCGACACAATTTCGATGTAGGTTTTGCGATCCGCCGATCCCATTAAATTCGGGTTTAGACACTTATTTCGGCCAGTACCCCGGCATCGTCTCTTGCGCGGCGGCCGGGTGCGCCAAAAAAATTCGACCGCTCGGGCAGGCCCTCGATCACGAAAACAGGAAGACGCCGATCAGCAAACCTGCTGCGAATGCCCAGAGGCCTAATGTGCAAGCTGAGACAACGCGGACAAGGTTACGGAGGTCGTCCTGCGGGATCTCGTGGGATCGATCCGTCATTGCAGCCTCCCCCCCTGCGGTGGCCGCTAGGTTACGGGGAATGCTAAGACTGTCATTCTCGCCCAAAAAAAGGCAATAGATGGGCGGTCACTGACCTGAAGAGGGCGTTTGGTGTGACGGTCAAGTCTGGCTAGCGATCACAGAAATCCTGCAGGGCCCGGCAGACGAACAGCGGCTCAAGGTCTGACAGCCAGACCTGATCGGGCCAGCGTTCTCCGTTGATCTTGACTGAGTGCGAGCACTTGTAGTCGCCGCAGTAGACCAGCAGCCGGCGAGGGCCTGAGTGGCGCATTTCTCCAAGAGTGATTTTCTGCTCGCGTGCGACCAATGCAATTTTGCCAAGAATCTTGCCAAGTTTAAACAGGGCCATCCCAGGGGAAATCCACGGTCTGGTGGGGCTCGGCGTATGTCGTCCGGCAACGTCGTGCGCCGGGCCTCTCTTTTACTGCTTGATTGCGACCCGGGCTGGTTTAGTCGAATGATGCTGTGGCGGGCCTATCGTTGCCCGGACCACCGTGGCAACTGCCAGTGCCGTCAAAACGGTTGCCATGACCGGCGTTTCGCTTCTCATAATCGCGACTGTCAGTTCTTAAGTTCCAACTGCCGCATCTCAACCAGACGTGCCAGGCAAAATTCGCGATACAAAACGTTGATGAAGTCCCGCATGACCGAATCCCCTCTGGTCTAATGAGGAGATGTTAGGCCGGGTTTGTTTCCGGCCGGCTTCGCGGACTTGGAAAATGGTTTCGTGGCCTTATCAGCCCGCCGGCTCACCCCGGCGGGTTTTTCGTGCGAGGTGCGGCCTGAAATACAGACAGCCAGAGAGTAATCAAAACTGACCAGCGACAGAAACTCCCCTCAGGGATGCAATGGATTGACTATTGTTGCCGACTAATCCCGAGTTCTTTTTGAAGTTGAGGGGTAAGCCCAAGAGCGCCCTCGGACGGCTTCTGGCCGGTTCCCATCGAATTGCGATTTACCGATGGGGTGATCGAAGCCGATCCTGCAGCGGTGTTGGCCGAAGTCGGCGAACTCGCTGTACCAATTGATCCGCCGCCATATCCATTGCGAATGCCGCCTTGGGTGTACGTGCTCTGAGCGCGCGCGCACAGCGGAACGCAGAGTAAAAAAGTCACTATCAATATTCCTAGTCTCTCTTTGATCATTGGCGATGTTCCTGGTGTCGGATGTGCGGGGCGTGTCTGCTTCTTCCTTGGGAAGCGCGGTGCGCGCCGCGCCAGACGAGTCCCGGTTCTCGAATCTGTCACCGCAGCGGGGATCGCCGCGTTTCACTAAATCCACCTCTTGAAGCGGCGGGTAGCAGCGCAGCAGCCGTACTCCTCAGTGTAACCTCGACCACGGCACTAGCGATAGCCCAGCGCCGCGACGGGCGGCTTGTTCCAGTGAAAGTCCGGCCGCACGTCGGCACCACGTTTGCCGCACGCCTTGCATGCAAACCGCGCTTCCAGATCGGATAGCCGCACTTCATCTGGCCATCAGTGCTGGCTGATCGAACGCGCGCTTTGGCGCTCACTCTAAGCAGCGACTTTGCGTCGGCGAGCGTCATGAAGCCGATCCCCGCCCGGCGCGAGGCTCGTGGAGTTGCGATCCTTTTCCGCCGCTAAATGGTCAACAGGCTTGATTTGATCCACGCAGTCAGGGGAACCGCCCAGAAATAGCTGGATAGAGTCCGATCTCGCTTCGAGCCTGTCGAGATATCGGCTATGGGCTCGGCCAGCCACGACGTTGATTGCGCAAATCAAGACGAAAACGAGCAGCCAGATCATGTGGACCCCTACCTTCGTGGACCCCTTGTCTCGCATTTTAGGTTCCACCCGATTTGGTGCTACTTTGTGGCGTTACCATGTTTGAGATGCGTGGCTGCTAAGCAGTTTTGAGGTCGCGGCTCAATGCTCGCATCACGCCATTGCGCGCGAACATCATCGGCCCGCCGCGCTCCACCAGCATCAGCGCTTGGACCGCATCCTGCCATTCGGGCAGGTCCGATTCCTTTTCGGCAAGTTCGCGATGTAATCGCCGGCATCGCGCAGGGTGACCAAATGAGCATGTCCTGTTACGTGATCAAATTTCCCCGCAAGCGGCGCCCGAAAGGCGCTGCACCGGCGACCGCGGCAATGCCCGCCACCGTCACCACACTGCCGCGTCCGCGCGTCGGCCTGCTAGAGCAGGAACTGCTACAGCTATTCGACAGCCTCGACGAAGCCGGCAAGCACTTCATGAACGGCTATCCAAAAACTGATTGGACTGTGAAGCGCAGGGACGCGATGGCGCGAAAGAAATAGGCCAAAAAGCGATAGCCGCCTAAACGGCCTAGTACCTCGTCACAGTGATTATGACTCTTTGGACGTTGCGGGATAAGCGCGGCCCATTTTGGCGCGGGCTTTTTCGGTTGTGAACATCCATTTGATGCGGGCAGCGGCGGCGTTTCGTTGCTGCTCCCGTGCGGCGATTTCGCTGATCAGACGCTTGGGATCGTCGATTCTGCGGTCCAGGCACTGGCCGCGGAGTACGCCGATCTCGATCTCGACCATGTTGAGCCAACTGGCATGCTTGGGGGTGTAGTGGAACTCCAGCCGGCGCAAGATGCGCCGGGCTTCGGCGGGTGCGAATGCCGCATAGAGGGCGCCTACGGAGTGGGTCGACAGATTGTCCTGCACGACCCGGATGCACGCGGCATCGGGATAATGGACATCGACCAGTTCGCGCATGCATTGGGCGTAATCTTCTGCCGCCCGTCGCTCTGTGACTTTGACCTTGCGCCAGGGCCGATGCACGTCGACGCAGACGAAGAGATTGACGGTGCCGTTGCGGCGATATTCGCAATCGTAGCGTTCGAGTTGGCCCGGCTCGGCGGGGATCGGCTCGCGAACCTCGCCGATGAGCTGGACCGGGCTCTCGTCGAAGCAGACCACCGGCCGGTCGGGATCAGGCGCTTCGGCATAGAGGTCGAGCACGTCTTCCATGCGGGCGACATATTCGCCATCGACCTTTGGAATGCACCACATATCCTTGCGCCATGGCTTGAGGCCGTTTTCGGCCAGCCGCCGGCGTACCGTCTCGCCCGACAGGCTCTCGTGCCCGGTGAGCTTGACCATGGCGTCGGCCAAAAGCTCCAACGTCCAGCGGGCGCGACCCTCCGGAGGGGTTGCGCAAGCCGTTGCCACCAGCAGGGCTTCCTCCTTGCCAGTGAGCTTGCGCTCCGCGCCTGGACGCGGATCCTCGCTCAGCGCCCGTTCCAGATTGCCTTCCACGAAGCGCCGCTTGGTCCGGTACACGGTGGAACCGCCCACCGCCACGGCGCGGGCAATCTCTTCATCGCTGCGGCCGGCATCGGCCGCCAGCAAGATCTGGGCGCGCTTGAGCTTGCGGGCGGCCCGCTTGCCCTTGCTCAACATCGCGGTGAGTTCGCTGCGTTCGGCTTGGCTCAATGCGACCCGATAACGTAGATTCATCCCGACCTCCTTGTCGGAGGACCGGACGAATCGACAAATGAATCGAAAATCAGGCGCCGCTCGCAGCCTCACGGCTCAAGGCTTCACCGAAAAGCAAGGCCAGTACCTGGCTTTCATCTACACCTACGCGCACATGTTCCGGCGCCCGCCCGCTGAAGCCGACATGCAGCGCCACTTTCAAGTCAGCCCGCCATCGGTCCACCAGATGATCGTGACGCTCGAACGAAACGGTCTCATCAGGCGTCAACCCGGCGTCGCCCGAAGCATCCAAATCCTCGTTGCTCCGAAAGACCTGCCCATCCTGAACTGGCTCGGAATCAACCAGTCATAATCAATGTGACGAGGTACTAGGAAGGCCATGGGTGAGATTTAGTCTTCTTCCGCCCCCGCCACAGGGTCAAAATCCTTCAAATGAGGGCAGATTTGCCCAGCCGGCTCAGTTGGAGTCACTGACGCATTCAGTTTTCATAAATAAATCATGGGCTTACCAATTTTCTTACCTGGTCGCGGCAGCTCGCCCAACCGTTGACGTGCTTGGACCATCGAGGACCACTTCCACCTGCGCCCGGATAGATCAGATACTTCTGGCATACTTTGTGCTATGTATATGGGGCACATGTGTAGAGGGATTTTCCGGTGAAAAAGGATCTCAAGACGGTACAGCCTACCCATTCATTATTGGACAAGCCCGCAAAGCAGCGCATTCTGGAAACGTCCGATAAAATGTTTCGGATCTTTGGTATTCGGGTGAGTCCTCATTCGATTGCGCATGAGGCGACTTCGAATATCGATACCGTCTTAAAACACTTCGGTCATCCTCAGCGTCTTATTTCCATTTTTTTGAAGTCGCTAATTCAGGAAGCGGAGAATTATTGGCGAGAGGTTGAAGGAAAATACCCAAACGATCCCGAAGGACGTTTGCGATACTGGATGTTTTTCGAGGAAGGGCGAAGGGATGATCGCTTCGAGCCGGAACGGCTCCTAGCCCGCTCAGCTGCAGAACTCGAAGTAGGTTCGAGGAACCCACTGCTCGCGGAGATCGAGCAGTATTGGCAGGCCGAGCGTCGCCGTGTAGTCAGGCTGTGCGAAGCGGCGGGCTTCCGCGGGCCTCGTGAATTGGCGGATAAGCTATTGTTGTTGGTTCATGGGTTGCGCAACGAGCGGGGAGCCTACGGGCATCATGCACCTAGCCGCTTGCTTCATCAGGCTGCAGACGATCTGATGGTCGCCCACGGGGCTACTCGGAAGGCTCTGTTGTCGTGGGACGACGATTGAGGGATTGGCAGGATTGAGATCAGATGCCCAAGGACGAAAAAGCCGCCGTCGTCGTGTTCACTGCAGAGAGTAAGCAGAGCATTTTGGATGAGGGAGGTTCGGGGAACTGGGTTCTAAATCCGAAGAACGCCGGCCGTCTCGAATATCTCGTCTGTTGCAGGAGATCGGACTGGAAAAATCGAGCTGAAGGGATTGCGCACAGGGCTGCCTTCCTTGTCGGTCGAATTGCCGGACTCGCAAAGATCGACGGCAGCGAAAATGAGCGAAACCAACCGCGCTACCGGATCCAGATATCTGAATACGCCGAGCTTGCGCTTGCCGAAATCTGGAGGAAGGAGCTGCGTAACCCCGTTGTATATGGCACGCTGAAAGACTTGGGCATCGAGTTGCGCGGATTGAAGTTCAAGCCGATGCCGCCGCGGCCGGCCGCCATGGCAGGGGAGGGCAGGATGACGATTGCGGAAGCTAAAAAGGCGCTGGCCGTCACCTTCGGCGTCAAACCAGAAGACGTCGAGATCACCATCCGCGGCTGAGCTTAACCACATCGCCCAAAATCAAAGGCCTCAGCGAAGTGAGATTGAAGTATACTATACTTACTGATATACATAGACCTCCTGGAAGGAGGCGCTTATGAGTGATTTTCGAATCGGACACCTGCCCATCGCCGAGCTTAAGCCGAACCCGCGGAATGCCCGCCAGCACTCCCAAAAGCAGCTTAGTCAGATCGCCGGCTCCATCCGTGAGTTCGGGTTCAACAGTGTCGTTGTGGTCGATGAGGATGGGGTCATCCTGGTCGGGCATGGGCGGTGCGAGGCGGCCCGGATTGCAGGGCTTGAGACGGTCCCGGTGTTGCGGCTTTCCCACCTCACGGCGGAGCAAAAGATTGCCTTCTCGCTGGCCGACAACAAGATCGCCCTCAACGCTGACTGGGAAATAGACCAGCTGAAGGGGCTGTGGCGGGAACTGGTCGGGGCGGAGATCAGCTTCGATTTGGAAGTGACGGGGTTTGAGACCGCCGAAATCGACCTACTGGTCGATGGCCCTACCGAAGCGGAACGGGTGGACCGAAGTGATCTCCTTGCGCCCCCGCATACCGAGGCAGTTTCAAGACTGGGCGACCTCTGGCATCTCGGCGACCACCGCTTGCTTTGCGCCGATGCCTGCGATCCCGCTTCCTACGAAGACCTGCTGGATGGCGAGCCGGCGCGTCTCGTCTTTACCGACCCGCCCTATAACGTTCGGATCGACGGTCATGTCGGCGGGCTCGGCGCGGTCAAGCACCGCGAATTCAAGATGGCGTCCGGCGAAATGACCTCGGCCGAGTTCGAGCACTTCCTCAAGACCGTCTTTGGGAACCTGGCAGCGGCAAGCATCGACGGAGCCGTGCATTTCATCTGCATGGACTGGCGCCACCTTGGTGAGGTGATGAATGCCGCCAGCGGAATCTATTCTGAACTCAAGAATCTCTGTGTCTGGAACAAAAACAATGGTGGGATGGGATCGTTTTACCGTTCCAAGCATGAGTTGGTGTTTGTCTATAAGGTCGGTACTGCGCCGCATGTGAATACGGTCGAACTCGGAAAGCACGGACGCTACCGAACAAACGTTTGGGACTACGCGGGCGTGAACACGTTTCGGTCCGGCCGCGATGCCGAGCTCGAAATGCATCCAACCGTGAAGCCGACCGCGCTCGTGATCGACGCGATCAAGGATTGTTCGCGCCGTGGCGACATTGTGCTGGACGCATTTTCCGGCTCGGGGACCACGATCATGGCTGCGCACAAGTCCCGTCGCAGGGCGCGGGCCATCGAATTGGATCCGCTGTATGTCGATGTGGCCATTCGCCGTTGGCAGTCTTACACAGGCCAACAGGCCACGATGGCGGTCACCGACGAAACATTCGCAGAGGTCGAACAGCGCAGGGGCGATCCCTTGCAGTAATCATTACTGTGAGATTGAAGAAATCGCAAAAACCTCTGGTGCATCGGCACAACTGAGCCGTTCCACTTGCTCAAAATGCCGATATCTATTATAACCAACATGCCTCGTGACGAGAGCTGGGTGGGGTCCATTTGGGACTTTGCGTGATGCACAAATCCGGCAAGTAGTTCGAAAATGACGGCGTGACGCCCGATGGGTCAAGTTTTGCATCCGCAGACTTGGAATCATCTGGAGCCGCGCCATTTTGTTTTGTGGCGCGCTCCATGAATTGGGGAGGCCGCAATGGGCCGTAATAATTTAGGTCAATTCGAAAAGGGTACTTGCGGAAATCCGCGCGGTCGCCGGCGAAAGATGCCGCTCAGGATTTCGGACGAGCAGCTTAGGGAGGATTTCTTTAATGCTGCTGAAACTCTTATTCCCATTACAGAGAAGGGGAAGCGAAAGCTGGTTCCTGCGAGCCACGCAATCGACATGCAGTTAATTCTCAAGGCCGCTTCAGGCGATATGAAGGCGATCATCGAATATAATAAGAGGCGGGAACGATATACGTTGGAGCACTTGAAGTTGCAGCTTTCGAACCTCGAGGCGATTGCGGATGCCGAATATCGTATCCGTAAGAATCCTGAAGATGTAACAGACGAATTCAAGCGCGTGGTCACGCTGTTAAAGGCCAGCCTGGATCCCTATTGCCGCATGCCTTGAATAGCTCAGAGCTAAATGATCTTTAATGGGAGCGCATCTTGCGCTCCCTTTTTCCTATGAGTGGCTCGCGTCGTTGTCCGTGCCGTTCGTGTCAGCGGGACAAGTGAAGGCTCACTGTATGTCATCCGGCCCGACCAGTATTGGACCTGTTACACACCTGTTCGGGACCTGTTCCCCGCCAGTTTTTTAATTGCTCGAATAGCCCCTGGGTGTGATGCAAGCCCCGATGTTTTCTAAAGAATCGGCCAATCGGTGAGCCCGAAGGCCCCAATACGTGAAATTTACAGGATAACAGGGCTCAAAAGTGCGGAGACCGGTTCGTATCTTACTGCGCACACCACCATTCTATGCTTCACCGACCGCAATCCCGGAAATTCCCCGACAGTTGACCGGCGGTCGTGTTTCGCCCGGATTTCCCGGTGACCGCCTGGCTCGGCCGGCTATTTCCGGGTCGAGGCGGTGACTTTGGCTCGGTCGGCCATTGGCGTCGCCCCGCGTAACACCCCAGACCCATCCGGCCGTCGCCAGCGCGAGGTCTGCGAATCGAGCGCGCCCGTTTGTCGGCGGCAGGGATCGGTATCGCGCGCGACGAACCAAATCCGCGGATGGACGCTGCGTGCGTTCACCGGCTCCACATTGATCGCGGCGATCAAACCGTTCGCATGGTTGGGGCGAAGTCTCGTTCATGCGCGCGTCAATGCTGACGCCGATCAACAAGCCGGATCGACCGATCCTTTGCGTGCCCGATTCGTCGCTTCGTCTCGGCGCCGCCGGCGCGAATGCACGTTGACGGTTACCGGGCTCGACGCTACCTTAAATTGTCTTTTTCGGTCATAATAGTTTTGATGTTAGTGCGTTATTTATGATTTTCGCGATCCGCGCCGAAGATTGCCGATCGGTTCGAACGTTTCGCCGCCAGGAGATTGATCGTCGCGTCTGCGACGCAAGGACGGAGCCGGTCGCGCCGCCGCGAGCGGCGTTTGTAGAACGCGTTACGTGTTGCCCCTCCGCGTCGCGGCGTCGCCCGTGACCGCAAAAATTTCGCCGAGCCAGAAGTGAAGATCATGCCGGAATCGAACGTTGTGGAGCCGCCGTCGCGTCATCAGCGCTTTCGGGCGATCATGGATGCGGCTGCGGGTACGTCCACCGCCACCTATTCAAATCATCCGCGCTTCTGGAACCTGCCGCTGCCGGAGCTGCGCAGTTTCGAGCTTTACGGTATCGCGATGATGCGCCCGGGCGGTGCGGCAGCCGCGGCGCCGGCAGCCGCGCCGTCATGCTGTCACGCCGAGGATCATTGCCATGCGGCGGCGCCCTCGTCGGGCGGCGCGGCGGAGGCCGGACTGGTGCGCGGTTTGCGCGGTCAATTCCCGTTCGACGGCACGCAGTTTCCGCCGCTTCCCTGGGGCGGCAAGCGGGTCGCCGAAGCCGACATCGTCTTCATCGCGCAGTGGATCGCTGACGGGTGTCCCGGCGCGGACGAAGATCACAGTCGCGTCCAGGCCGCGCATGTCAGCGAGATGAGCACCGCGCTGGCGGCCGGACACGCGCCGCATGCGCTGTTCGAGGGGCCGACCAATCAACTGGCCGAGGAAACCGGCAGCGTGAAGGCGCGCAAGAACGTCGAGCACCTCTCGGACGAAGAATTGCGCCGGCTGCGCGCCGCGATCGCGCAAATGAAATCGCTCGATGTGTATCCCCAGGACGAGCGCAGCTTTGCCTACTGGGCGCGCATTCACGCCAATCAGTGCCAGCACGGCTGGGAGCAGTTCCTGACCTGGCATCGCGCCTATCTCTATGGTTTCGAGAAACAGCTGCAGGATATCGATCCGACCGTGACGCTGCCTTATTGGGACTGGGCCGCCGACAGCCAGAACGTGCAGGCCTCGCTCGACGACATGGGCGCCGCGACCAACGACAATGGTTACGTGCCGCCGGCCTATCAATGCTGGATCGACGAGGACGGACTGCGCAAGTTGACCGACGGCGGCAAGGTCCCGCAGGCCGTGTTGGCCGGTCTGCGCGCCAAACTGCGCACGAGCTACAGTTCGGGCGCGCGCCTGTTCATCGATGCCGGCATCCAGTACGGCGCCGACCCCGCCAGCGATGAGGCGATCAAGACGGTCCTTGGCGACATCAACCCGCTGTTTGACTGGAAACGCTGGCCCGGCGGCAACAGCGACCTGATCTTCGAAGCCTATCCGACGCCGGGCGATGTCGAGCGGATCCTGGGGATCGATGACTTTTTCGATTTCGGCAGCGGCAGCAGGGGCAACCAGTTCTTCGGCTCGCTGGAGACCGTACATAACCTGATTCACAATTTCTCGGGTGGCCAGAATCCGTTCATCAACGTCGCGCCGAACGAAGCGATTTATGGCGACATGCAGGATCCGGGGACCACCGCCTTCGATCCGATCTTCTGGGGCCATCACAGCAATTGCGACAGGCTCTGGTCGGAATGGCAACGGCGCCATCCCGGCGGCGGGCCCGACGATCCCGGCGATCCTTTGCCGCCGTGGAACCTGACCGTGGACGACACCTACAGCATTTCGCGGCTTGGCTACGAATACATGATGGCCTCGAAATCGTTCCTCACCAACAGCGCCGTCCCGATCCAGCGCTTCCAGTCGGTCGCGAGCGCCGTGCATCCGAAGGTGATCGCCCTGCACGGCCGGGCCGAGATCAGGCTGCATGCCGTGCAGTATGTGGCGCGGCCGGGCTTCCACATCAGGGCCTTCCTCAATACGCCGGACGCCAGCGTCGCGACGCCGACCCGCGGCAATCCGAATTATGTCGGGATCGCCAGCATGTTCACGGGAGTCTGTATCGGAGGACCCGGACATTGCGACGTGCCGGCGCCGCGGACCGATCCCTTCGATCTGCGCCCGCGTCCGCACAAGACGCCCAGCAACATCCGCTTCAATGCCACCGATGCGGTCAAGCGCCTCGCCAGCCAGGGCGCGACATCGTTCGCGGTCAATCTCGTGGTTCTCAACACCGACGGTACGCCGGCGGCCGACGCGCTGAAAATCGACGCGGTTTCGCTCAACTTCTTCGATCGACCCTCGACATCGAAACAACAATAGGCCCGCCATGGCAACATTTCGTATTCATCCCGCAATCGGTATCGCCCGGATCGGCAACAGCCCGGAAGGTTTCTACATTGCGTCCGACCAGGGCGGGCAACTGCCGATCCGGTGTGACGGCAGCGGCAACCCGATCCTCGATGCGGAGGGCAACGAAGTCGGCGTCACCGACTTCAAGGACGCCGAGCATCGCATTCTGCGCCAGGCGGCACGGTTTCGCGTATTCGTCTACGATGACAAATCCCCCGACGGCCGCGAGGTCTTGATCGGCGATCAAGTCGACATCGTGAACAAGCGCAACGGTCAGCTGCTCACGGTCCAGGTCGACGACATCCAATGGACCGCCTATCTCGCCAACAAGAAATCGAGCTGGTACACGTTCGACGAGACACAGGGAGAGCACGGCTATACCGCCGATCACGCGCTCCGCAACGCCGACATCACCAACAGCGAGGAGCGGCAGCGTCTCATCATCGATCCCGGCCCGCGCAGCGTCAGTTTCAAGGGCGCGCCGCACGCCGTGTTCGACAATCGCAGCGCCGGGCCGACCAGCTTTCCGCCGGACCTGACGCCGCACTCGATCACCAGTCTCGGCGAACTTCGTTGCACGCAACAGGCCAAAGCCAACCGGCTGCTGGTGCTCGGCGGATTCGGGAATTCCGGCTCGATGCTCGGCGGCTTTGGCAATCCAAAGATCGAAGCCTATGCCAACAATGACGGCTGGTTCGACGATACGTCCGACGGGCCGGTCAGCGCGCGGTTTGTCGGCACGGTCGTGGCGATCGACGGCAACCCGGTTACCCCCGGAGATCCCGGGCCGATGCCGGCGTCGATCGATCCGGCCTGGGTGATCGTCGGCTATCCCCGCTACGTGCCGCAGGCGCTCGATGTCGTGACGATGGACGATCTGCTGTTCGACATCGCCGTCCGGCAGTTCGGTTATGTGCCGTATCTGTACGGGGTGCTGCCCTATGACGGGGCGGCCAAGGTGCCGCAGGATGCGGCGGGGTTGAAGATCTGGCGGGGACTGGCGAAGTGGAATCCCGCCTTCCGCCCGTATTTCGGCCGCGACATCCTGCCGATCCTGATGCGTCCGCTCGATGCGCAGAATTTCATCGACAAGGATCCGCTGACCGGCGGCAATCCGCACAACTCCAACCCCCACGGCAATTTTGATTTCAACGACCTGTCGGTGCCGCTATTCGATGGCGAGCCGGAAGCTGATCGCAAACGCCGTTACGACATGCGGCAATTTCTCTACGGTGTGTTGCGCAAGGCCGGCCAGGAAAACGACCTGTTCGCGCCGGCGAGTCCGAGCAAGCCGGGATCCAGGCTTTTCGCGATGCCGCTGTTGTGCGGCGACAATCCGATATCGAACGTCGCGCCTTCGAAATTCTTCCGTCTCACCGACACCATGCTCTTCCTGCTCAAGCAATGGGCGGACGGCCTGTTCATCGACGAGAGCAAGGAAGACATCATACCTCCGCCGCTGGTTGCCGGCGCCGGGGCGGCGCTGGATCGCGGCGCGCTGGCGGCGGGGCTGGGCGGCGCATTCTGCCCGGGTGCCGAAGCCGGCTGGATCATGCGGAATCTCGCGATCTATTCCGGGCCTTACCGGATTCATCCGTCCAGGACGGTCACCCAGGGAGAACTCAGCCAACCGGCCGACGCCAGCCTCGAGGAAGGTCTGGAGCCGGGCGACCTGACGAAATACAGCGCCGTTCCCTGGCAATCCGATTTCAACGAATGCACCAACCAGCCGATCGACGTCACCTATCGCGAATGGAACAGCATCGCGCCGGAAAACACCGGCGATCCGGTCGCGTCGATGGCGCAACTGACCTATTGGTGGCCGGTGCACCGTCCCGTCTATTTCGGCTCGCTGCCGTGGTCACCCACATCGGTGACCAATTCCGGTGACCTTGCGATGGTCACGGCATGGGCATCCCTGCGATTCTTTCTCAGAATCGAAGATAAAAATGGAAACGACACCAATAGCTTCCAGTTCGAGGCGTCGGACACGCCGGCCTCATGATGCTTTCCGTGCATCCGCCGTTCTACGATGTCGTCATTTTGGGAGGCGGACCGGCCGGCGCCGCCGCCGGGATCGAACTGAAGAAGTTTGATCGGACCTTGCGGGTTCTGCTGGTCGAAGCGGAAATGCTTGCCGATTGGCATGTCGGAGAAACCTTGGCGCCCGGCGCCCGACAGCTTCTGGAAGGGCTTGGCTGCTGGGACGAGGTCGCACGCGGCGGCGTGCTCGAATCCGTCCAGACTATGGCGTGCTGGGGCAGCGACCGTCCGCACGCCAATGAGTTCATGCTCTCGACGCGCGGCAATGCCTGGCATCTCGACCGCGCCGCGTTCAACGAGACCTTGCGTGCGGCCGCCGAAGCCGCAGGTGTTACGATCTGGCGCGCCACGCGCTTTGAGGGCGTGGTGCAGGGCAGGGACGGCCGTTGGCGGCTGACGCTCTGCCGCAACGGCCAGCCGCTCGCGGTGGCCGCTGATTTCGTGGTGGATGCAAGCGGCCGGTCGGCGAGGTTCGCCGCGGCGCTGGGCCATCGCCCGCACTTTGCCGATCGGCTGGTCGGCATCGCCGCGATCGTGCAGCTGCGCGAAGAAACCTCGCGCGATCACGCGACGCTGGTCGAAGCCTGCGAGAATGGATGGTGGTACTCCTCACCGGTCCCCGGCGGGAAACTGGTGCTGGTCTGGATGAGCGATGCGGACATCGTTCATGGCGACGGTCTCGCGCGGCGGGAGCGCTGGCTGGCGCATCTGCGCGCGGCGCCGGCGACCGCTGCGCGGGCGCTGAACGCGGACGTTCCCGATCGGATCACCACATGGTCGGCGCGCTCGCATTGCCTTGATACGGTGAGCGGCTCGCGCTGGGTGGCGGTCGGCGATGCCGCGTCGAGTTGGGATCCATTGTCCTCGGCGGGAATCCTCAAGGCGCTGCGCACCGGCAAGCTCGGCGCCTTCGCCCTTCTCGACGCAATTCGGGGCGTCGAAGGCGGATCAGCAAAGTACCGACGGATCATATCGGCCGAATATGCGCGCTACCGGCAGGACAGGCGCGAGGTCTATCGAATGGAGCAACGCTGGCGCGAAACGCCATTCTGGCAACGCCGGCATCACGACGAAGCAATCGAGGAACCCGTTGCGCTACGGCAATCAGGAGGACGGTGAGATGACGAGCCCGGTGTTTCCGCGCACCCAGAGAATCGGCATATTCGTCTACCCGAATTTCGAGCCGATCGATGTCTGGGGTTTCGCCGAGGCGTTTTCGATCGCGCGCTTCCTCGGCACTGGCTATTCTGACCCGCCGCCCTATCCGTTCGAAATCGTCCTGATCAGCCGGGACGGCAGCAACGTCAAAAGCATCAACGGACCATCCGTGGCGCCCGATTGGGATTTCAAGAAGGCGCTGCAGGAGCCGCTCGATTTGCTGATGATACCGGGCGGCGGCGGAACCTGGCCGCTGCTCGATGAAAAAGATCACCCGGCCGACGTCGCGGCCCTGCTCGACTGGATCCACGCGATGGATGCCAAGGTGAAGATCATGGCGTCGGTCTGCACCGGGGCCGGGGTATTGGCGCGCGCCGGGCTGCTCGACGGGTTGCCGGCCGCGACCAATCACGGGGCGTTCGATGCGGTGAGGCTGTGGGGCCCGAAGGTGCTGTGGGACAGCGTCTCCCGCTGGGTCGATGCCGGAAGATATGTCTCTTCCGCTGGCGTTTCGGCCAGCACCGACATGGGATTTTATCTCGTCTCCCGGATGGCAGGACGCGCGGTCGCGGAGAACGCGGTTTCGGCCGCCGAATACGACTGGCACCGCGATCCCCAGACGCCGATCTACTATCCGCCGCAGGCGCAGGTGTAGCGGAGCGGAAAATTTCGTGCGACCGGCGCCGGCTCAGTTTTCGGCCGTCGAAAGAACTCCGTGAACGCGGGAAGCCAGCGCACTCTCCGAGAACGGCTTCTGGATCAGCGAGACGCCGGGATCGAGCCGTCCCTGATGCACGATGGCGTTGCGGGAGTAACCGGTCATATAGAGTATCTTCAGCCCCGGGCGAAGTTGTCTTGCGGCGTCGCCAAGCGCGCGGCCGTTGATTCCGGGCATCACGACGTCGGTCAGCAGCAGGTCGATCGGGCCGGGCCGTTGAACCAGGGCAAGCGCGGTTTCGCCGTCGGGCGCTTCGAGGACGCCGTAATTGAGGCTGCGCAATGTTTCCGTCACGTAGGAACGGACGTCCGGATCGTCCTCCACCACGAGGACCGTTTCCAGCCTGCCTTTCTGGCTCTCGGGAGTTTTGGTTTTATTTTTGGCTTCGGCGCGCTGGATGAAACTGCGGGGCAGGTAAATCTTGACTGTCGTTCCCTCGCCCGGTTCGCTGTAGATGCGGATGTGGCCGCCGCTCTGTCTGACGAAGCCATGGACCTGGCTAAGGCCGAGACCGGTCCCGGTACCGGCCGGCTTGGTGGTGAAGAATGGATCGAACGCCTTGCTGATGACTTCCTGCGACATGCCGGTGCCGGTATCGGTCATCGAGATCATGACGTATTGACCCGGCTTCACGCCGTCCACGGTCTCGCAATAGGCCTCATCGAGAGATGCATTGCCGGTTTCGATCGTCAGCTTGCCGCCCGGTGGCATCGCGTCGCGCGCGTTGATCGCGAGGTTGAGCAGCGCGGATTCCAGTTCCGCCTGGTCGACTTCCGTCAGCCATAGCCCACCGCCGCGTACGGTTTCGATGAGAATGGTCTCGCCCAGCGTGCGGCCGAGAAGATCGGACATATCCGCCACCAGCCGGTTGGCGTCGATCGGGCGCGGATTGAGCGGCTGGTTGCGCGAAAACGCCAGCAGCCGCTTGATGAGTTCTGCCGCGCGCTCAGCGGCATGATAAACGTTGGTCAATAATCGCTGTTGCCTGCCTTCCGGCGTCTGCCGCAATGCCAGCTGCAGATTGCCGAGGATGATGGTCAAGAGATTGTTGAAGTCGTGCGCCACGCCGCCGGTCAATTGCCCGACTGCCTCCATTTTCTGCGCCTGGCGGAGGCTGGCTTCGGCGGCTTCGCGCCGTTCGGCCTCGTCATAAAGCTGGCCGGTTGTTTTCATCGCCAGCAGGATCAGCACGATGAAAAAGACGGTCGCGGGAAGTCCGTAGACCAGATGGCCGGCCATCTGCCACAGCCAGCCCTGCACGATATCCCGGGTTGCCAGGCTCGAAGTGACATAGAGTGGGAATCCCTCGAGCTTGCGCGCCGCAAATCGCCGCTCGATCCCGTCGACACCGGAAACCGACGTGTATTGGCCGCCTTCGGGACTGCGCGCAACCAATTTGCCGAAGCCGGTGGAAGCGTCGAGCTTGATGCCGGTCGTGGTCGGCACCGGGTAACGCGCGAGTACGGCGCCGTCGTCCCTGATCAGGGCAAAGCTCGCGCTGGTGCGCTCGGCCAGCGGTTCATAGAGCCGCTCGAAGGCCTGGGGCAGGACCGAGATTTCGGTGATGCCGGAGAAGGTTCCGGAGGTGTCCGTGCGCCATTTGCTGACGGGAACGATCAGCCGCCCCGTCATCCGGATGCGCTGCACCTCGCCGACATGAAGGTTCGAATCCGGGGCCAACTGGCTTTTCAGATAAGCGCGATCGGGCGCGTTCGCGGCCGGTGCAACTGGGAAGTACAGCGAGGATACGATGGCGTCGCCCTGCGCGTTCAGGATCCAGACCGATCCGATGTCCGGCAGCGCGTTGACAAACTGCTTGAGGCGCTCGCTCAACTCGGCTTCGTTGATGCGAAGCGTCTGCTCGGTGCGTCCGCGCGTGATCTGCTCGACGCTGTCGAACGTCACGTTGATCGAGCGGAACACCCGTAGCGCCTGCTCGGCGCTGAGGTCCAGCCCCTGCTTGATCCGCTCATCGGCGCGGCTGAAGGCGGTATGGTAGTTCGCCCAGGATGCATAGCAGAACAGCAACAAGGGAAAGACGACGCTCGCTGCGAGCATCAACCGCAAGCTTCGAAGCGCAGCGTTACGGCGCGTTCGCATGCGGAATATTCGCTCCCTGCTGAATCGATCCGGCATCGATAGCAGTTGCGGGCGATTCCCGCCAGTTCGGCACTTTTTCCGGAGCCCGGAGCATGATCGGTTCTGATTGAATCAGAACCGATCATCCTCTAGATTCTTGTTTTGACGCGTTTTCTTCACGCGAACCGGTGCCCACTTCGCTCGAAAACGCTCTAGTTCCCCGGCTCGAACGTGCAGTCGGCGCCGCCGCCGGCGTTTTCCTTGATCACCTTGGGGTCGAGGGTGCAGGAGAGCTTGGAGAGAGCCTCGAAGATCGATCCGGCGGCGCCGTCGGAGGGAACGCCCGCCGTCACTTCGGTAGCGTAGATCTCGTTGGCCTCGCGCCCCTTCAGGCTGCGCGTGGTCGTCTTGAAGGTCAGTTCGCAGGAGCGCGCGGTGATGTCGACATTGGAGGTCCGGCACACGATCTTGTCGGCGGTGACGGTGATCTTCTTGGCGTAGCTGATTTTGGAATTCCCCTCGAATAACGCCGCCACTGCCTTCTTCTCGGCGGACGGCAACAGCGAATAGGGTGCCACCACGCCGGCCAATGCCAGTGCCGTCGATCCCGATACCGTGGTCGGGGCCGCGGAGGCGGCGGTGCCGCCGGCCAGCGAAAGCGAAACTGTCAGGACTGCCAATTTTCCAAGCTTCATTTTTGCCTCCTCGGCGTCTGGAATGCGGGATTGCCGTCGATAGCATGCGGCGCAATCCAAAATAGTGAGGGATATCACACGCAATCCCGAAATATCGGTTCCGAAACCAGGCGAAGGCCGCGCCGGTGTGCCGTCCGGACAGACCGGCTCCGCAGTTAGACCCTTGCTCTTGCCAACCATCGGCGGCACATTTGCGCCCGCGACACATCGTTCGCCAAAAACAAAGTCTTGAGGAACCCTCCATGGCGGCGACGCGGATCGACTGCGATATTCATCCCGCGGTGGGTGGCACCCGCACCACGCTGTTGCCCTATCTCGACGACCACTGGAAAGAGCAGGTGGTCAGCCGCGCGATCGACGGCCTCGACCTCAACTCCTATCCGCCCTCGATGCCGCTTTCCGGCCGGCCCGACTGGCGACCCGCCGAGGGCAAGCCCGGGAGCGATCTCGCAATGGTGCAGCGCGGCGCGTTCGACCAGCTCGGTTCGAGCCACGCGATCTGCAATGTGGTCTACGGCGCGCAGGCGGTGTTCGATCCCTATATGGCGGCCGGCTTCTGCAAGGCGATCAACGACTGGATCGCGGCCGAATGGCTGGCGAAGGATGCAAGATTGCGCGCCTCGATCGTGGTGCCGATGCAGGCGCCGGATCTGGCGGTCGAGGAAATCGAGCGCCGCGCCGCCGACGAGCGCTTCGTCTCCGTGCTGGTGCTGTCGCAAGGCGAGACGCTGCTCGGGCGGCGGCATTTTTGGCCGGTGTATCAGGTGGCCGAGAAATACAAACTGCCGATCGCGATCCATGCCGGCAGCCAGTACCGCGGCGCGCCGAGCTCGATCGGCTGGCCGTCCTATCGCTACGAATATTATCTCGCGGAAGCACAGGCGTTCCAGGCGCAAGTCTTGAGCCTGATCTATGAGGGCGTGTTCGGCAAATTCCCGGGGTTGAAAGTGGTGCTGATGGAATCCGGCGTGAGCTGGCTGCCGGCCTTCATGTGGCGCGCCAACAAGACCTGGCGCGGCGTGCGCGTCGAGGTGCCCTGGGTCGAGCGCGAGCCGGCCTCGATCATGCGCGATCACATCCGCGTCACCATGCAGCCTTTCGACGGCCCGCCGGATGCCGCTGGCGTCGCCGACGTGATCGAGCAGATCGGCTCCGACAAGATGTTCTTGTTCGCGTCGGATTATCCGCACTGGCAGTTCGACGGCGACGACCCGATGCCGCCGCATCTGCCGAAGAGTATCGTCTCGCGCATGTGTGAAGAAAACCCGCTGGAAACCTTTCCGCGGCTCAGGCTTGACTCGTAGTCGATCATGATCCGGAAAAGTGGATACCGGTTTTCCGAAGAGATCATGATCCAGAATAAAGGAGGATCGCATGAGTGATGTCATCGACCGCCCCATTCCACAGCAGGAAGTCGCCGCCAAAAGCCGGCTGCGGATCATCGATTGCGACGTGCATCCGAGCCTTCATGCGCACACCGACCTGCACCGGTTCATGTCGAAACGCTGGCAGGAGCATCTGAAGGAATATGGCAGCCATCTGCGCACGCCCTATATCGGCACCACGCCCTATCCGCGCTCCTCGCCTCTGATTGCGCGGCGCGACGCCTGGCCGCCGACCGGCGGGCCGCCCGGCTCCGATCTCGCCTTCATGCAGAAGCAGCACCTCGATCCGCTCGATGTCGAATTCGGCATTTTGCAGGTGCTCGACCTCTTCATCTTCTCGCAGCAAAACCTCGAATTCGGCGCCGCGATCCAGCGCGCCATCAACGACTGGCAGCTGGCATTCTGGTCCGACCGCGAGCCGCGGCTGAAGGCCTCGATTCTGGCCGGGCAGGACGACACGCAGTTCGCGATTGCGGAGATCGAGCGCTGCGCAAAAACCGGGCGCTACGTGCAGATCAATGTCTGCCCGCGCGCCAACGAGCCGCTGGGCCGCCGGCGCTACTGGCCGATCTACGAACGCGCCGAGGCGCTCGGCCTGCCGCTCGGCATTCACGTCGGCGGCTATGGCGGGCACGCGCCGACCGGCGGCGGCTGGCCGTCCTATTATTGCGAGGAGCATCAGTCCAATGCGCATACGATGGGGTCGATGCTCACCAGTCTCGTGCTCGAAGGCGTTCCGGAGCGTTTCCCGAAACTCAAGATCGTGTTCATCGAGGGCGGCTTCGGCTGGATCCCGTCGACCATGTGGCGGATGGATCGGCATTTCGACCGCTTCCGCAGCGAGGTGCCGCACCTCAAGCGGCGCCCGTCCGAATATGTGAAGGAGCATTTCTGGTTCACGACCCAGCCGATCGACGAGCCGGATGAAGCAAAACACCTGCGCTCGCTGATCGAATGGGTTGGCGTCGATCGCCTGCTGTTCTCGTCGGATTATCCGCATTGGGACTTTGACGATCCGCGCTTCGCGTTCAAGACGCCGCTGACGGAGATCGAACGGGCTAAGATCTTCAGCAGCAACGCCCGCGCGCTCTACAAGCTGTAAACGTGCGTAAATGACCCGGCACATCGTCGCCCGCACCTCAGATATCCCGCTTGGCGGCAACAAGGTGTTCGGCGTGGAAGGACGCGACATCGTCATCTTCCACGTCAACGGTGAATTCTTTGCCCTGCTCAACCGCTGCCCGCACGAAGGCGCGCCGCTGGCGAAGGCGGCGTGCGTGGCGCGACTGACCTCGCCGGAGCCCGGCGTCTACCAGCGCTCGCGCGTCGGTGAATTGCTGCGCTGTCCCTGGCACGGCTGGGAATTCGACATGCGCAACGGCCAATCCTGGTTCGATCCGCAGCGGGTCAAGGTGAGGTCGTATCCGGTCGCGGTCGAGAGCGGCGAAGTGCTGGCAGAGGGGCTCGAAAAGGGCCCGTATGTCGCCGAGACCTTTCCGGTCCACGTCGAGGACAATTACGTCATCGTCGAGACCTAGAGCCGCCGCAACAATTTTCCCTGTCGTTCACCTCACCTGAAGGAGCCATTCCATGACGCACGCCATCCGTTTTCATCAGACCGGCGGCCCCGAAGTTCTGGTCTGGGAGGAAGTCGCCCTCGGCAAGCCCGGCCCGGGCGAGGCGCGCATCCGCCACACCGCGGTCGGGCTGAACTTTGTCGACATCTACAATCGCTCCGGCGTGTATCCGGTGCAACTGCCGAGCGGGCTCGGCGGCGAGGCGGCCGGTGTGGTCGAGGAAGTAGGCCCCGGCGTCACCGATCTCAAGCCCGGCGACCGCATTTGCTATGGTGCAGCCCCGATGGGCGCCTATGCCGAAGCGCGGCTGATCCCGGCCGATCGCCTGTTGAAACTGCCCAACGGCATCGACGACAAAACCGCGGCGGCGATGATGCTGAAGGGCCTGACCACGCAATATCTGATCCGCCAGACCTATCGCGTGAAGGCCGGCGACACCATCCTGCTGCATGCCGCCGCCGGCGGCGTCGGCCTGATCCTCGGCCAGTGGGCCAAACATCTCGGCGCTACCGTGATCGGCACCGTCGGCAGCGATGAAAAAGCAAAGCTCGCCAGGGCCCATGGCTGCGCCCACACCATCGTCTATACACGCGAGGATTTCGTCAAACGCGTCGACGAGATCACCGGCGGCAAGAAGGTGCCCGTGGTCTATGATTCCGTCGGCAAGGACACGTTTCTGAAATCGCTCGATTGCCTCGCGCCACTCGGCGTCGCTGCGCTGTTTGGCGCGTCCTCCGGCAACGTCGATCCGCTCAACCTCGGCCTGTTGGCGCAGAAGGGATCGCTCTATGTCACCCGCCCGACGCTGAACACCTACGCCGCCAAACGCGAAAACCTCGTCGCCATGGCGGGCGAGCTGTTCGAGGTGGTGAAGTCGGGCGCGGTCAAGATCGAGGTGCACCAGACCTATCCGCTAAAGGACGCGGCCAAGGCGCATGCCGATCTCGCCGCACGCAAGACCACGGGTTCGACGGTGCTGACAGTGTGAGAGGCTGACACCTTCCAAGGAGGCAACCATGGCGGCGCGCGTCCTGGTCCCCTTACCGGCGCGGGATTTCGATCCAAGCGAAGCGGCGGTGAGCTGGCTCGTGCTCGCGCGCGCCGGACATACGGTCCTTTTCGCGACGCCGGACGGACGGCCCGCGGCCGCCGACGACATGATGCTGACGGGGCGGGGCCTCGATCCCTGGGGCGCCATTCCGCTGTTGCGGAATCTTCCCTTGATCGGGCTTCTGATGCGAGCCAACCGCGACGCGCGGACGGCTTACGCTGCAATGACCGCGGACCCGAATTATCTGGCGCCACGGCGCTGGGATGCGATCGATCCCGCTGAATACGATGCGCTACTGCTGCCCGGCGGGCATCGCGCGCGCGGCATGCGCGAATATCTCGAAAGCGAAACCCTGCAGAACATCGTCGCCGATTGCTTCGATGCGGCAAAGCCGGTGGCGGCGATCTGCCACGGCGTGCTGCTGGCCGCGCGCAGCCGCTCGAAACGGACCGGGCAGTCGGTGCTGCGGGGATATCGGACCACCGCCCTGACCTGGGCGTTCGAGAACAGCGCCTGGTCGGTGGCGCGCATCACGCGGTTCTGGGATCCGGATTATTACCGCACCTATCTGGAGCAGGCCGGGCAACCGAAGGGCTTTATGTCGGTGCAGCAGGAAGTAACGCGCGCACTGGCCCGCGCCGAGGATTTTTGCGACGTGCCGCGGACCGATCCGCACTTTCGCCGCAAGACGTCCGGCCTTGAGCGTGACACCCTCGACAACGCGACGCCGGCCTTTGTCGTTCGCGATCGCAATTACCTGTCGGCCAGATGGCCGGGCGATGCTCACACTTTTGCGAAGACGTTTGCGGGTATGCTGACGCAGCAACGCCCGGTCGGTTGAACCGGGGACGATCTGCGCCGTACCCGAAGTCATTAATCACGATGGTCTCAGGCCGATGACAGGCCGCAAAGCCGAACCGGCCGGCGCTTGGCGCACGGCCGGTTCGTAACCGCCTGATATTCCTCGCTCTAAAACGCTTTAGCTCGTCGGGTTGCCCTGGAACGCGGCCAGCAGCTTCTTGCCGTCCGGCGAGCCCCAACCGGTGCACGCATCCCATCCCTGGCCTGCGGGATACTGGCCGTTCAGCAGCCCTTCCACGTCATTGTTGCCGGCGGTGATGTCGCGCAGCACGTTGTTCGGACCGAATTTGCTGTAGAGCAGCGCGTTGAAGTTGCCGACCCGCTTGCCCATGGTCGCGTTAATACGCGCGATCAGGCTGGCCCAGAGCGGCGCGGAAGCGCTGGTGCCCCCGACCACCGTGAGCTTGCCGTTCGACTTCGTCAGATAGCCGGTCGCGGGATCGGCATCGGCTGCGACGTCGGGAATTGCCCGGCCCGCGAAATGCCCGGGGTTGATCGATTTGACCACCTTGCCGTTCTGCCAGGCCGGGACCGGCGTGATGTCGCTGACGCCGCCGCCGGTGCCGCCCCCGCGATCGTTCCACACCGTCTCGGTGATCTGTTTGGTGCCGCTCGCGTTCTTGCGGACGTGAAGCGTCGTTCCTCCGACCGCAAGGACATAGGGACTGGTCGCCGGATAGTTCACATGCGCGCGGCCGTCCTGCATCTGTGCCTCCGCGCCGTCATCCCCGGTGGAGACGCACACCGTGATGCCGAGATGTGCCGCAGCCAGGAAACTCGCGTTGCAGTGCGCGATCGCGGCCGGCGACCAGATGACGCCGCTGTTGTTGAAGTTCTCGTTCTCGTCCCAGCCCCAGCTGATCGAGATCACCGAAGGGTCGTTTGCGGAATCGCTGACCACCTTGGCTAGCACGTCGACCAGTCCCTTCTCGTCGAACGTCCCGAAATAGGTGACGATCTTCGCGCCATTGGCCAGCGCCCCGGCAACATCGACGTCGAGCATGACTTCGCCCGTCGAGTTGGGGTCGGAGCCCGGATCGGTCGAAACGCCGTCGACGGCGACGATTTGCACGTCGGGGGCCGGTTGCTGGATCGTCTGGAAATAGCTGGTGAGGTCGCCGGTGTCGACGCCGCCCCCGAACTCGAGCAGGCCGATGCATTGCTGCTGGGCGCCTCCAGCGGGGAAATTATAGATGTCGGCGAGTTCGGTCGGGATGAACCAGGCCCTCGCGGCGTGGGCGGCGCTTGCCTCCACCGTCCGCGATTGCAACGTACGCCGCAGGACGCGATGGTTGTTCAGGCCGAAGACGCCGGTGATCGCCTCGGCGACTTCCGGTGGCACGTGCACCGGCCCGGTGCGGGCGTGAAAGTCACCAAGCTTCGGATGCGAGTAGTCGAACAGCGTGACGCCAAAGGCCTTGCTGACATCGGCAACGGTGCCGGCAAGGCCCATCCGGGCCGAGACCGTCTCCTTGTGGGTGACGACGAGGTTGTTGGCCTTCGCAAAGGCCTCGATCGCCGCGACGGATTTCTCATCCGCGCCGTATTGGCTCGCGAGCTTATCGCGGGTCATGTAGGTGCGCGCTCCCGGAAGCTTGTCGTCGAGATCGGACAGATCCGGCAACTGCTGGCTGCGGCGAACGCCGACGGTGAGTTCGATCCACCGCTGCTCGCTGGTGCGGCGTAGCGCTCTCGATCCGGTCGGCAATTGATGGACGCTGTTGGGAAGCTCGACCGCATTGCTGATCTTGGCAGGTTGGGCACTCATGCTCGTCTCCCATGATGTTAGTCAATTTAAAAATGGACTCGGAATCGCAACAATTCCAAAGGGCTTTGAGAAAGCCGGACAATTGCAGGTCAGGTTGCAGAATCGACAATGGTTACGACGGCTGGATCATCTTCGGATCGCTGTCGGCCGCCGCAAATGCCGCTTCAGCCAGATTCAAACCAGAGATAGTAGAATGCAATACTTGCACGCTAACAAAACATCGATGGTTCGACAACATTCCTGCTGTTCAAGTTTAAATGACCGGTGAGTGTGATCCCGTTCATATGCGGAAATGCTTGCGCCGCTTCTGTCAGCATGGGTGTCCGATGTCGGACGGTGGTATCGCCGCCCGTGAGCCGACGCCGTCGTGCTGCCGGGGCGGCCGAACCTGGCCGCGTCCCGGTGCGGAACGCACACGGAATAGCAATTTGACATGTGCATGCTATATTGCAGAGCGAGCGTTCTTCATGACAGGTGCGGCCGATGTCGAAACAAGAAATGCGCGAGGAGGCCGAGCGCCTGATCCGCGAGACCATGGAAAAGAAAGCCCTGGTCGTGAAACAGGGCAATACGAGGATCGAGACCACCTGCGGCAAATGCGGCGCGCCCAACCGCCTGCAGGCGGAAAAGGGCGCAACCCGGGTCAAATTCACCTGCAAGCAATGCGGGCACAAGCAGGAAACGCTGTAGCGTCCGCTGGCGCGCCGGGTGCGACGTGCAAAAACCCGCCCGACGGGCAAATCAGCAAAAACCTGTCCAGTCCCACGCAAAAAAATATTTCGCTTTCGCCGTCGGGCAAATCAGTGGTTTGACTCCGCGCGTCTCACCCAAGAAGAGGGGCGTTGCGCAACGTCACGAAACGCGCGGTGAGATGCGGTGGACGCGAAGACTGCGCAAGACGAACGCAGCCAACGCGGACGGCGAAGTCGTGTGGTCCTGACGCCCCGACGCTGGCGTCAAGTTATGTGGAGCGATCCGCATGGCGACGGTGGCAAGAAAGCCCGTTCACCGGGGAGAGCACGATATAAGCCGTAAAACCATTGCGCAGGGAATGCCGGGGTGCCTCCGCTGAACCTGTATGCTCGTGTGCGTTTCCTTTGTGCATGTTTGCACACGAGACCGCGGGTGCAGCGCGCCCCCGGCATTTCCTGCGCCCTCTGTTTTCGGAGGGCGGGAGTGAAGAGCAAAACTCGGGCGAATTGAGCCGCGAGATCGCGGAGCTGTGTCCTTGCGCAACGAATGCGTCACACACTTGCTCGTCATCGCCCGGCTTGACCGGGCGACCCAGTATTCCAGAGACGCCAGTGATTGAACCGAGAAGCCGCGGCGTACTGGATACCCCGCTTTCGCGGGGTACGACGGCTTTCTTTGGAGCAACGCAGGCGCGCGTCACATGCGCGGTCTAGCCACCCTTCACAAACTTCGCAAACGCCTCCGCATAGTCCGGATGCCAGCGCGACAGCGCCGGGCGGTTCTCGACGATGTCGCCGGCGGCCCACAGCATGCGCCGTTCGTCGAGTTGTCGCGGCACGTCGTTGTCGGGGCAAAGGATATAGAAATCGCCGGCGTCGATGCGCGCGATCATGAAGTCCACGGTTTGCTCCGGGGTCCAGGCGCCCGCAGGCTTTTCGGTACGGCCGCGCGAGGTGAGACCGGTGAAGACATGACCGGGAATCATCAGATGCGCGCTGATCCTGCAGCCATCAATGTTGCGCAATTCATGCTGCAGCGCCTCGGTGAGGGCTTTCACGCCGGCCTTGGAGACATTGTAGGCGGGATTGCCGGGCGGGGTGGTGATGCCCTGCTTGGAACCGGTGTTGATGATGAGGCCGGGACGGCCGCGTTCGATCATGTGAGGCGCAAAAACCTGCGAGCCATGGATGACACCCCAGAGATTGACGGCGAGGATGCGCTGCCAGTTCTCCAGCGGGCCAAAGCTGGTGCTGTCCGGGCCGATGCCGGCATTGTTCATCAGGATATCGGTGCCGCCGAACCGTTTTTGCACCATGGCTTCCAGTCCTGCTACCTCGTCGAAACGGCTGACATCGGCAGCCGCGGTCATGATGCTGTCGGCGCCGCCTGGCGCGACCGATGCCAGTTTTGTCGCGACCTCCTTGAGCCGGTCGGCGCCAAGATCGGCAATGCAGACCTTCATGCCGAGCTGCGCGAACCGCATCGCGGCGGCGAGCCCGATGCCGGACGCGCCTCCGGTGATCACGGCAACATGATTGAGCGACATTGCGGCATGGGGCATCGGCGGTCCTCCGGACAAATATCTGGCGCATCTATCGGGCTGGCGCCATACCTACCATGCACGAACCGGCATGGGAGATCTTCGTTCCCCGCTTTGCCATTGACGGCTTTAACGAACAAGATGAACCGGTTACATATCCAGATCATAGAAGAAAATCCGGGGCAGGCATGAACTTTCCATCGTTGTTTTCACCGCTCAAGATCGGTCCCTTCCAGCTCAAGCATCGTCTCGTGATGGCTCCGCTGACGCGGATGCGGGCGGCGAAGCCGTCTCTGGCGCCGCGGCCCCTGAACGTCGAATATTACGCCCAGCGCGCGACGCCGGGCGGGCTCATCATCGCCGAAGCATCGCCCGTGATGGTCACCGGTTTCGGCAGCCCCGGCGTCCCCGGCATCTACACCGAGCAGCAGATCGCGGGATGGCGGGAGGTCGTCGATGCCGTCCACGCCAACGGCGGCGTGATCTTGCTCCAGCTCTGGCATGTCGGGCGGGTGTCGCATTCCTCGTTCCAGCCCGGCGGCTTGCTACCGGTCGCACCGTCAGCGGTAGCGATTCCTGATTTGAAGACCGGCACGGCCGACGGCAAGGCGGTGCCCTACGAGACGCCGCGCGCGCTGGAGACTTCGGAGATTCCAGGCGTGATCGACGCCTACCGGGAAGCCGCGAAGAACGCGTTGAAGGCCGGGTTCGACGGCGTCGAGGTTCACGGCGCCAACGGCTATCTGATCGAGCAGTTTTTACAGTCGCATACCAATCTGCGCATTGACCAGTACGGCGGATCGATCGAGAACCGCACGCGCTTCCTGATGGAAGTGACCAAGGCTGTGGCCGAGGTCTGGGGCGCCGACCGCGTCGGCGTGCGGCTGTCGCCCTACGGTGTTGCCAACGGCAGCGGCGAGCCCGACCCGATGCCGCTCTACACCCATGCCGTCCAATCGCTCAATCCGTTGGGCCTTGCCTATCTGCATTTCATCGAGCCGCGGTCCAGCGGCGCCGGCCGTGCCGAGGTCAACCATCAGAACGTGCCGTCGGCGATGGTGCTGTTCCGGCCGATCTGGAAGGGCGTGCTGATTACCGCCGGCGGCTTTACCGGAGAAACGGCTGAAGCCGCGATCGCCGCAGGCCATGCCGACGCGATCGCGTTCGGCCGCATCTTCATCTCCAATCCGGATTTGCCGCGGCGCCTGCAGCGCGGCTATCCGCTGACGCCCTACAACCGCGCGACGTTCTATGGCGGGGAGGAGAAGGGTTACACTGACTATCCTGCGCATGATGAATTGGAGCAGGCCTGAAGTTGCCGTCATTGCGAGCGAAGCGAAGCAATCCATCTCACCACGGAAAGAAAGGGTGGATTGCTTCGTCGCTATCGCTCCTCGCAATGACGGCTGAGACAGAAAGCGCAAATGGCAAAAGCAGCGGTTGCAGCAGGAATGACGTCAGGCCAATGCCTGTGCGGCAAAGTTGGCTTCGAGATCGACGTCCCCGCACGCTGGGCCTGGCACGATCATTCGGCCTCGAGCCGCCGCGCGCATGGCGCGGCCTATGCGACCTATGTCGGAAGCTGGCGCAAGCGCCTTCGCATCACCAAGGGCAAAGCCGAAATCACGCGCTACGAGGACAAGGCGACAAAGACCGTGCGTAGTTTCTGCGCGCATTGCGGCACCCCCTTGTTTTACGAACGCGCGCGCTCGCCGCATATGGTGAACATTCCGCGCGCGCTGTTTTCGGGCCGCACCGGCCGGCAGCCGCTCTATCACATCGCGATCGAGGAACTGCAGGAATGGGCCTATACCGGCGAGCCGCTGGTGCCGCTGAAAGGCTTTCCCGGTGTGGTCTGGCAGCGCTCGAAAAAGAAGAAGCGCGTCAATCAAGAGGGGATGTTTTGATCAGGCTCTTCGTTGCCGCTTCGGCGCCTTGCTTCGCGACGTTTTTCGCGCCGACGATTTGGCGGGCATCGACGCGACGAAATCGAGGCCGCGCTGGATCCATTTCTTCAGTCCGGCATCGGTCCCGTACCCTTCCGGTGCGATGCGCACAAAGCCGGTCATCATGCGCCCGCGCATTTCCATCGGCTGGACGTGCGGCTCGCCTAGCACCGACGGATGCGCGTCCGGTCCGACGCGCACCAGAATGCCGCCCTTTCCACTGACGGAACAGCACATGTTGCCGCCGACCATGAAGCAGAGGCCACCCATCATCTTCTTCTCGACGACGTCGGTCCGGCTCGACAGCAATTTTCCGATCCGTATGGCCACCTTTTCATCATAGGCCATCGGCGTGTTATCCGTGATGATCCGACAGAATTTCCGCAAGACGTTCGAAGCTCGCGCGCCAGCCGGCGCCGACATTGCTTCGTTGGTCGGGCGCGACAATGTCCTGATGATGCACCGTAAGGCGCGTGCCTCCGTCGATCGGCTCCAACAGATAGGTCACAGTCGATGGCGTGCCGGCCGCCCCGGCCAGGTGCCACGTCTGGACCAGTTTTCGCGGTGCGTCGACCTCGAGGAATTTTCCCTCGAGCGTATAGGGCTGGCCTCGCGCGATACCGGAGGCGCGCCATTGCCCGCCGACCCGGACGTCGCCGCTCCATTCCCGCGTGTCGAACACGCCCGGATTAACCCACCAGTCGACGATCTCGCGCGAGGCCAGGGCCTGAAACACCCGTTCCGGCGTCGTGGCGAGTTCGACGGAGGCGACGATGCGGCCGTCGATCAGGTCTGCAACTGCGCGTGCACGCGTTTTGATCTCACTCATTTTGCCTCCAGGTTACGCTTCAGCCGCGTCAAACTCGCCTGCCAGAATGCGCGGTAGCCTTCCAGCCAGCCGGCAACGCTTTGCAGCGGCATTGGGTTCACAGCATAGACGCGTTCGCGCCCGATCCGCGTGTCGACGACCAAACGTGCCTCGCGCAGCACCCTCAAATGCCGCGAAACGGCCGGCCGGCTGGTCCGAAAATCGGCCGCAAGCGTGCCGGCATTCGCCGGTCCGGCGCGCAGACGATCGAGAATGGCCCGCCGGGTTGGATCGGCGATGGCACGAAAGGCGTCTGTCTTTGCTTCTATCCGGGACATAAAGTGTAACAGATTGATTACATATCAGACGGCCGCCGTCAAGTTCGGCGCGCATCGCCCGGACATGTCAGCGCCTGCTGACACGAAGTCGTTTGCGGTTGGCCGCGCAGGGCAGCCATGACCGTCGTCCATTGCCTCGGCCGTGCAGGTTTGATCATGTGCCCTCATCCCGCAGGTCAACGCGCCGCGGGCAGGAGGGGACATGAAAAATCGCATTACGGGGCGTTCGGCATTCCTTGCTTTGCTGAAGGACGAGGGCATCACGCATTTGTTCGGCAATCCCGGCACCACCGAATTGCCGATCATGCACGCGCTGAAGGACCATCCCGACCTCACCTATGTGATGGCGATGCAGGAAAGCCTGGTCGTGGCGATGGCCGACGGTTTTAGCCGCGCATCGGGGAAACTCGTCGCCTGCAACGTCCACGTCGCGCCCGGCCTTGGCAATGCGATGGGCTCGCTGTTCAATGCGAAGTTCACGGGCACGCCGATGATCCTGACCGCCGGCCAGCAGGAGCAGGGCCACGGGCTGATGGAGCCGGTGCTGTATGGGCCGCTGCTGCAGATGGCCGAGCCGCTGGTGAAATGGGCGGTCGAGGTGACGCGGCTGGAGGATTTGCCGCGGATCGTGCGCCGCGCCGCAAAAATAGCGACCACGCCGCCGACCGGGCCGGTGTTCATTTCGCTGCCCGGGGATATTTTGAACGCCGAAGCCGGCATCGAACTCGGCCGCTCGACCCGGGTCGATACCCGCGTAAAACCTTCCGACGAATCGCTGCAGGCACTGGTGGCGCGCATCCTCAAAGCCGAGCGGCCGGTGATCATTGTCGGCGACGAGATCGTCAAGAGCGACGCGCTGGAGGAAGCAGCCCAGCTTGCGGAGACACTGGGCTGCCCGGCCTATCAATCCTCGACGCCTTACGGCGCGCACTTCCTGTCCGAGAGTCCCTGCTTCATGGGCGCGCTGGCGCGGGTCCAGAAGATCGCCCGCGATGCGCTGCAGCCTTACGATCTCATCATCGCGCTCGGCGGCGATCCGTTGCGGATGTCGGTCTACAGCGAGATTGATCCGATGCCGGACGGACTGGGTATCGTGCAGGTCGGCCTGGTCGACTGGGATCTCGCCAAGAATTACGGCGCCGAGATCGCGATCAAGGCAGACGTGAAGGAAACCTTGCGCGCGCTGGCTCCGACCTTGAAAGCGGCCGGCGGCGCCGCGCTCGAGACGCGTGCCAAGCAGGGATTGGCAGCGCTGGCATCGAAGAACTGGACCGCGAAGCGCGGGATGCTGGTCGACCAGATCTCGAAGGCCAGCGATAAATCGCCGATCGATGCGGACTGGCTGTCGTTGCAGGTGGTCGAGGCGATGCCCGATAACGCCATCCTCGTCGATGAAGGCCTGACGTCGTCACGCCAGATACTGGCGCTGCGCCCGCATCGCGATCGCTACGGCTATCATGCGCTGGCCTCCGGCGGCATCGGCTGGGGCCTGCCGGCCTCCGTCGGCGTTAGCCTCGCCAACCCCGACCGGCCGGTGGTGTGTTACTCCGGGGACGGCAGCTCGATGTATTCGATCCAGTCGCTGTGGACCGCGGCCAACCACAAGCTGCCGCTGACCTTCATCATCGTCAACAATGGCGGCTACCGCATCATCAAGCAGCGGCTGCTCGCCTTCCACGGCGACGACCATTACGTCGGCATGGATTTCATCGATCCGCCGGTGGATTTTACTGGGATCGCAAATTCGCTCGGGCTGGAGGCGGCGAAGGTCACCGATCCTGCGCAGTTGAAGCCGGCGCTGAAATCGGCGTTCAGCCGGCCGGGGGCGAAATTGATCGAGGTGGTGGTGAGCAACGCGGTGAATTGAGGCGTGATCCATCAACTCGTCATTGCGAGCGAAGCGAAGCAATCCATGCGGCAAAGCAAGTGTGGATTGCTTCGTCGCTTCGCTCCTCGCAATGACGGCTTTGCGCGAGCGGTGCTTTTACTCCGCCGCCTTCGCGCTCATATGCGGCCGGTACTGCGCGGCCGGATGCTCCGCCGTCAGCCGAGCGCGCCCGGCGCCGAACAGTTTTTCGCGCAACGTGCCGCTCGTGTAGGCATCCTTGTAGCGCCCGCGCCGCGTCAGTTCCGGCACCAGCATGTCGGCGATATCTTCGAAATCGCCGGGCGAGGTCGCAAACGCGACGTTGAGGCCGTCGACGTCGGTCGCTTCGAACCAGGTCTCGATGTCGTCGGCGACCTTTTCCGGCGTGCCGACCACGACCGGTCCGGCGCCGCCGATGCCGACATGTTCGACGACCTCGCGCACGGTCCAGACCCGGTCCGGATCGGCGCGGGTGACGTTGTCCAGCGCAGTGCGGCCGGCGTCGTTCTGGACGTGGCGGACCTGCTGGTCGAGGTCGTAGCTCGAGAAGTCGACGCCGGTCCAGCCCGACATCAGCGCCAGCGCGCCCTCGGGATTGATGTGGCTCCGATAGTCGGCGTATTTCGCCTTTGCCTCGGCTTCGGTGCGGCCAAGGATGATCGTCATCATGCTGAACATCAAAATCTCGGCGGGGTTACGGCCAACCTTCGCGGCGAGTTCGCGGATGCCGGAAACGCGCGGCGCAATGATTTTTGCCGACGGCCCCGACATGAAAACGCATTCGGCGTGCTGGGCCGCGAACTGCCGGCCGCGCGGCGAGGTGCCGGCCTGATACAGTACCGGCGTCCGCTGCGGCGACGGCTCGCTCAGATGGATGGCATTGAGCCGATAGTTGTTCCCTTCGTGCTCGATGCGGTGCACCTTGGCGGGATCGGCAAAAATGCCGCGCGCGCGATCGCGCAGCACGGCACCGTCTTCCCAGCTGCCTTCCCAGAGCTTGTAGACCAGTTCCATATATTCGTCGGCGATCTCGTAGCGGTCGTCATGCGCGGTCTGCTTGTCCTTGCCGGCGCCGCGCGCGGCGCTGTCGAGATAGCCGGTCACCACGTTCCAGCCGATCCGGCCCTCGGTCAGATGATCCAGCGTCGACATCCGCCGCGCAAACGGATAGGGCGGTTCGAACGACAGATTGCTGGTGACGCCGAAGCCGAGATTTTGCGTCACCGCCGCCATCACCGGGATCAGCATCAGAGGCTCGTTCGCCGGCGTCTGTGTCGCGTTGCGCAGCGCGGCATCCGGGCTACCGCCGAATACGTCATAGACGCCGAGCACATCGGCGAGAAACAGGCCGTCGAACCGGCCGCGCTCCAGCGTTTTGGCCAGATCGAGCCAATAGGGCAGCCGGTTATAGTCGATGGTGCGGTCGCGCGGATGCGTCCACAGCCCGGGCGACTGATGCGCCACGCAGTTCATGGCAAAGGCGTTGAGCCGGATTTGCTTTTTCATAAGTGACGTTTCCAACGGCGAATTGTTGCATGCCCGTGCATTTTGGCAAGACCCATTTGCCGAAGCAGCACTTCCGGTGGTCTTGATATCTCGATAATAGGGACTGAACCAGATTCATTTAGAGTGCGAAGGAATACCATGGCGACCAGAGACGACGCGATCGCAAGTGCACGTCAGCATCTTCACTCCGGAGAGTTTCTTGCCGAGCTCAACCGCAGGGTCGGGTTTCAGACACAGAGCCAGCAACCTTTGCCGGGCGATCCCTTGCGCGCCTATCTCGTGGAAGGACTGCAGCCTGCATTTGAAGAGCTCGGGTTTTCGACCCGGGTGATCGAGTCGCCGATCGGCAAGGGCCCGTATCTGCTGGCTGACTATCGCGAGGATCCTTCGTTGTTGACGGTCCTCTCCTACGGCCATGGCGATGTCGTCGGCGGCATGGTCGGCGAATGGCGCGACAATCTTGATCCGTGGCAAACAACGACCAAAGGCGATCGCGTCTATGGCCGGGGCACCGCCGACAACAAGGGTCAGCACAGCATCAACATCGCGGCACTGCGCGCCGTCCGCGAGGCCCGCGGCGGCAAGCTCGGTTTCAATGCCAAGTTCATCATCGAGACCAGCGAGGAGATCGGCTCGCCGGATCTGGCGCAGGTCTGCCAGTCACTGCATCATGAGCTGGCGGCCGATCTGTTGCTCGCTTCCGACGGCCCGCGGCTTTCGGCGGATCGTCCCACCGTCTTCCTCGGCTGCCGCGGCGGCGTGCGAATCCATCTCGACGTGAACCTTCGCCAAGGCGGCAATCATTCCGGCAATTGGGGTGGCCTGCTCGCCAATCCCGCGACCATCCTGGCAAACGCCATCGCCTCGCTGGTCGATCACAGGGGGCGGATGAAGCTGGAGGTGATGAAGCCGCCGCGCATCTCGAACCAGATCCGCGCCGCACTTGCCGATGTTGAGGTCGAGCCCACGGCGGATGAGCCGCAGGTTTCCGAGAACTGGGGCGAGGATGGCCTGTCCGCCGCCGAACGCGTCTATGCCTGGAACACGCTGGAAGTGCTGGCGATGTCATCGGGCAATATCGAGCAGCCGGCGAACGCGATTCCGGGGGTGGCGCGCGCCGTCCTGCAGCTTCGCTTCGTGGTCGGCACCGAATATGAAAAGGTGGTCGACGCGGTTCGGGCACATCTGCACGCAGGCGGCTTTCCGATGGTGGAAGTCAGCGGACAGCAGCGGTTTGGCGCGTCGCGCACCGATTTCGACAGCCCCTGGGTCAACTGGGCGGCGAACTCGATCCGGCAGACCACGGGAAAGGCGCCGGCGATCCTGCCGAATATCGGCGGCTCGCTGCCCAACGGCGTCTTTGCCGAAGGGCTCGGCCTGCCGACGATCTGGATCCCGCACTCCTATCCCGGTTGCTCGCAACACGCGCCGGACGAACACATTCTGCTGCCCGTCACCGAGGAAGCGCTGGCCATCATGGCCGGTCTGTTCTGGGATTTGGGTGAGTTGCCGCCCAAGTCTTAGCCCAAGTCCTGGAGGACATGAGCGAAACAGACCAGCATCGCTGAAAGGGATTGTAGATGGCGTTTTCCGCGGTCGAAGGGCGTGAAGTATCGTCTGTGCCGAAACAACAGGACGTTACAAAGCTCATCGTCGCCACCTCGATCGGCAACGCGCTGGAATGGTACGACATCGCCGTTTACGGCTATTTTGCCATTTATGTGTCGAAAGCCTTCTTCCCGAATGACGATCCGACGACGTCGCTGCTGCTGACCTTCGGTACGTTCGGACTGTCGTACCTGGCGCGTCCGATCGGTGGGGTCATGCTTGGCGCCTATGCCGATCGTTACGGCCGCAAGGCGTCGCTGATGGTCTCCATCGTCATGATGACGTTCGGTACGCTGTCGCTGGCGTTGATGCCGACCTACGCGACCATCGGCCTTCTTGCACCGATCGCGGTCATCCTCGCGCGTCTGGTGCAGGGCTTTTCCGCCGGCGGCGAGTTCGGAAGCTCGACCGCGTTTCTGGTGGAGCATATGCCGCACCGGCGTGGCTTCGTCGCAAGCTGGCAATTCGCAAGCCAGGGGCTGAGTGGATTGCTGGCATCGGGATTCGGCGCCTGGCTCACCTCGGCGATGAGTCCCGCCGACCTGCAATCCTGGGGCTGGCGCATTCCCTTCCTGTTCGGTGTGCTGATTGGGCCGATCGGCATCTACATCCGAAACAATATCGATGACGCGACCGCGCCGCCGGCCGCCAAACACGAACCCGTGGTGGCTAAGGTGTTCGCAGAGCAAAAGCTTCGTGTGCTGCTCGGAATCGGCGCGATCGCGGTGACGACCTCCGTCAACTATTTGATCGTCTACATGCCGACCTATGTGGTCAAAACGCTGAAGCTGGCGCCGTCGGTTGGGTTTCTGGCGGCGCTGGCTGCCGGCGTTGCCGTCACCTTGTTGCCGCCGATCGCGGGAATGATCTCGGACCGCATCGGACGCACCACTCACATGATCGCGCTCTGTCTGCTGCTGCTGGTCTCAGTCTTTCCGGCCTTCCTGATATTGACGACAACGCCGACGCCGATGGTGATCCTTCTGGTCGTGCTTTGCCTCGGCGCCATGAAGGCCATTTACTTCGGGCCTCTCGCGGCGCTGATGTCCGAACTGTTTCCGCCGGCAACACGCGCCACCGGCCTGGGCTTGAGTTACAACATCGGTGTCACGATATTCGGCGGCATGGCGCCGGCGACCATGACCTGGATGGGAAGCTTTGCCTTGTTCGGCGATCTCGCGCCCGGATATTACCTCACGTTCTGCGCCGTCGTGAGCCTCTGTGCGCTGGTCACGATCCGGCAAACGTCCGCGGATGACGGTTTCGCCTAGCGGAATACTATTGCTGAAGTGAACAGGAATCCTGCAATATCGGTAAATATTTCGGTTCAGAGTTTCGCTAGACGAAATAAAGCTCTGTCGCACGCGCGCCGCTCTCTCTAGGATCAGGGGAGTAGTGGAGAGGCGATTGATGCAGGACGTTCGATTCGGATTTCAGGCGGCGGCGGCCGACGTGGCCGGTGTGCCCGACCAGCAACTCTATTCCGACCTGATGGCGGATTGCGCGCTGGGCCATCGGCTCGGCTACGACGCCGCCTGGCTGCTGGAACATCATTTCAGCGACTACTACCCGACGCCAGGTCCGATGATGACGCGGTTTGCGGAAGAAATCTGCCCGCGCTATTCCAGCGCGATGCGCAAGGGCAGGGCGGCATGAACGCGTCCACCATGCAGACGCCAGCGAGAGCGGGCAAGAAGAAGCTGCAACTCGTGCCGGGCCAGCCCGACAAGTTCAACGCGATCCAGAAAGTGTGCGCGGTCCTGCGGGTGCTGGCGCAACGTTC
Source organism: Bradyrhizobium sp. AZCC 2289 (assembly GCF_036924615.1). Classification (NCBI taxonomy): domain Bacteria; kingdom Pseudomonadati; phylum Pseudomonadota; class Alphaproteobacteria; order Hyphomicrobiales; family Nitrobacteraceae; genus Bradyrhizobium; species Bradyrhizobium sp. AZCC 2289. Next base: position 6,526,396 of record NZ_JAZHRY010000001.1, read on the forward strand.
GCCGCTGCGCCTGACCGATATCGCCGACGCCACGTCGCTCAACAAGGCGACGACATTGCGTATCCTCGCCTCCCTGATCGAGGAAGGTTTTGTGAGCCGCGTCGCCGGCGCCAAGACCTATGAACTCGGGCAGGAGGCGCGGGTGATGGCGGTCGGCGCGCGGCGTTCGGTCGATATCGCCGAACTGGCGCAGCCGAGCCTGCTGCGGCTTTCCGAGAAATCCGCCGACACCGCGCTGTTGTCGGTGCGCAGCGGCGTCGAGGCGCTGTATCTGGCGCGTTCGGTCGGCAGCCATCCGCTGCAGCCGAATTACCTGCAGATCGGCAGCCGCAGGCCGCTCGGGGTCGGAGCCGGCAGCCTCGCCTTGATGGTATGGTTGCCCGACGCCGAGATCGAGGCGATCATCGAAGTGATCGTGCCGCGGCTGGCGAAATCGCCGCGTATCACCCCGAAATATTTGCGCGAGCGGATCGTGGCGGCGCGCAAGCATGGCCACACCGTGCTGATCGATGCCGCCTATCCCGGCATGGGTGGGGTCGGCGTACCGATCCGCGACGATGCCGGCGAGGTGGTGGCGGCGCTGAGCATCGGCGCTTCCAGCGACCGCATCCGGCGGCGCGAGGTGGAACTGGCCGAGATGTTGAAAAAGGAGGCGCAAGTGCTGGCGCGGGCGATGGCGCAGCCCGCCAAGGCGAATTCGGCTAAGGCAATTATCAAGGTAAGCTAAAGGCCACGGCGTCTTGCGGGCGCCCGGGCTTTCAGGCCATCATGCGCCGCCAATGCCGGCATTGCAGGACCGCTGCCTCAAATCGCATGACGCCACTTTCGGATGCTCCCGACGCCGCTGTTATCAAGGCGTTCGCTGAAATCCCCGCATTGCTCGAACGAACTCCGGCGCTGGTCATGCGCGCCCGGTTTCTCGACTGCGACTGCCTGCTCGGTCCGATGGGTCGTCCATTCCACGTGTCGATCCGGGCCGGCCGGATAACCGACCTGACACAAGCGCCGGTGTTGATGCGATCCTGGCGTTTCTCGTATCGTGCGACATCAGCCGCATGGGCCGAATACTGGCAAGCTGTGCCGAAGCCGGGCTGGCACGATCTGCTCGCTTTGACCAAGCGCGGGGAGGCGGTGCTGGAAGGCGATCTGCACCCCTTCATGGCGCATCTGCAGTATTTCAAGGACCTGCTGGCGCTGCCGCGGCCTGACGCTGCAACGGTGTCGTCGTGAACGGTACCATCGAGCCGATGGTCGGCCGCTACGTCCATGTCGAGATCGATGGCGCGATGCATCGCATCTATTTCGAGGAGAACGGCGCAGGCATTCCGCTGGTGTGCCTGCACACCGCGGGCTCCGACGGACGGCAATGGCGGCATCTGCTGGCGGATGAAGAGTTCGCAAAGAACTTCCGCATCATCGCCTTCGACATGCCCTGGCATGGCAAGTCGAATCCGCCGGCGAACTGGAGCGGTGAGGAATATCAGCTCACCACCGCGCGCTACACTCAGACGATCCGCGCGTTCTGCGGCGCGTTGAAGCTGGACAAGCCCGTGGTGATGGGGTGTTCGATCGGCGGCCGCATCGTGCTCAATCTCGCGATCGACCATGCCGCCGAATTCCGCGCGCTGATCGGGCTCGAAGCCGCCGATTTTCAGGCCCCCTGGTACGACACCACCTGGCTGAACCGCCCCGATGTCCATGGCGGCGAGATTTGCGCCGCGCTGGTATCCGGCCTGATCGCGCCGCAGAGCCCGCAAGCCTCGCGGATGGAGACGCTGTGGGGCTACAAACAGGGCGGTCCCGGCGTTTTCAAGGGCGATCTCTATTTCTACCGGGTCGACGGCGATTTGCGCGGCCGGGTCGAGGCAATCGATACTAAAGTATGCCCGCTCTATCTGCTCACGGGCGAGTATGATTTTTCCTGTACGCCGGAAGACACCAAACGAACCGCGGCCGCCATCGGGGGCGCCCGCGTCGAGATCATGGAGCAGCTCGGTCATTTCCCGATGAGCGAGAACCCCGAACAGTTTCGCCGCTACATCGCGCCGGTTCTCGGCGAGATTCTCACGCAATCGATACCAACCAGACAAGGAGTACACGTATGAAACGCCAGTACATCATCGGTTACGCGCTTGCCGCCGCGCTCTGCGCCGGCCAGGCCAACGCCGAAGAGCTGACGGGAACGCTGAAGAACATCAAGGAAACCGGCGCGATCACGCTCGGCTTCCGCGATTCCTCGATTCCATTTTCCTATCTCGACGACAACCAGAAGCCGATCGGGTTTGCGATGGACATCTGCTACAAGATCGTCGACGCCGTGAAGAAGGAGCTCAAGCTCGACAAGCTCGAAGTCAAGCTCAATCCGGTAACCTCGTCGACCCGCATCCCGTTGCTGGCCAATGGCACCGTCGACCTCGAGTGCGGTTCGACCACCAACAATGCCGAGCGCCAGAAGCAGATCTCCTTCACCAACACCCACTTCCTGACGGCGAGCCGCTACGTCTCCAAGAAGGCAAACAAGATCAACGCGATCGCCGATCTCAAGGACAAGTCGGTGGTCTCGACGGCGGGCACCACCAACATCAAGCAGCTGACCGAAGCCAACGCAGCGCGCGGCCTCAACGTCAATATCATCCCGGCCAAGGATCACGCCGAAGCCTTCCTGATGGTCGAGACCGACCGCGCGGTCGCCTTCGTGATGGACGACATCCTGCTGGCAAGCCTCGTCGCCGGATCCAAGGCGCCCGACGACTACGTCATCTCCAAGGACGCGTTCTCAAAACCCGAGCCCTACGGCATCATGCTGCGCAAGGACGATCCGGCGTTCAAGAAGGTGGTCGATGGCGCAACCGCGGCGCTCTATACCAGCAGCGAGGGTCAGAAGCTCTATGACAAGTGGTTTACGCAGAAGATTCCGCCCAAGGGCTTGAACCTCAACGCGCCGATCAGCGCGGAGCTGAAGAACGAGTTCGCCAAACCGTCGGATTCGCCGGATCCCGATTCCTACAAATAACGGCGTCCTGACCCACGCTGAGGGTTTGCTGGCCCATGCAATGGCCCGACCATTGCATGGGCCTTAAGTTCTGGAGTCTTAAGTTCTGGAGTCCTGGGCCGTGAGGCGGCCGAAAGTTGCGTTCTTTTCCGGCCCGATTTGTGCATTATTGCCGCCATCCAAGCGAGGAGAGACGAATGAAACGCCTGCGTATGGTTGGGCTCGTGATCGGCGCCGCTTTCTGCGCCGCGCAGGCCAACGCCGAAGAGCTGACGGGGACGCTGAAGAAAATCAAGGAAACCGGCGCCATCACCATCGGCTACCGCGACTCGTCGATCCCGTTCTCCTATCTGGACGACAACCAGAAGCCGATCGGCTTTGCGATCGACATCTGCCTTGCGATCGTCGACGCCGTGAAGAAGGACCTCAAGCTCGACAAGCTCGCGGTCGAATTCAACCCGTTGACGTCGTCGACCCGTATCCCGTTGCTGGCCAACGGCACCATCGACCTCGAATGCGGATCGACCACCAACAACGCCGACCGGCTGAAGCAGGTGGCGTTCACCAACACCCATTTTCTGACCGCGACCCGCTTCGTGTCAAAGAAGTCCAGCAAGCTCGGCTCGATCGAGGACCTCAAGGGTAAATCGGTGGCCTCGACCTCGGGCACCACCAACATCAAACAACTCACCGAAGCCAACGCCGCCCGCAGCCTCGGCATCAACATCATCCCGGCGAAAGAGCATGCCGAATCGTTCCTGATGGTCGAGACCGATCGTGCGGTTGCGGCGGTGCTGGACGATATCCTGCTCGCCAGCTTCGTCGCCGGGTCGAAAGATCCCGGCGCCTACGTCATTTCCACTGACGCGTTCTCCAAGCCCGAGCCCTACGGCATCATGCTGCGCAAGGACGATCCGGATTTCAAGAAGGTCGTCGATGCCGCCACCGCCGCGCTGTACCAGAGCGCCGACGGCCAGAAGCTGTATGACAAGTGGTTCATGCAAAAAATCCCGCCCAAGGGATTGAACCTCAACACGCCGATCGGCGCGGAGTTGAAGCATGAATTTTCGAAGCCGTCGGATTCTCCCGATCCGGATTCCTACAAGGCGATGTGAGCCGGTCGACGGCGTAGCCCTGGCGCACGGAAAGCTCGCGTGAACTATCACTGGAACTGGAGCATCTTCTTTGAGCCGGCCCCGAACGGGACCGGCACCTATCTCGACATGCTGCTGTCCGGGCTGCTGCTGACGATCGAGACCTCGCTCTGCGCCTGGATCATTGCGCTGGTGTTCGGCGCGGTTGTGGGCGTCATGCGCACGCTGCCGTCGAAGGCCGCGTCCCGGATCGGCTTCGCCTATGTCGAATTTTTTCGCAACATGCCGCTGCTGGTGCAGTTGTTCATCTGGTTCTTCGTGTTGCCGGAAATCGTGCCGCAGGCGTGGGGGCTGTGGCTGAAGCAGATGCCCTATGCGCCGTTCTACACCGCGGTCATCGGGATCGGCCTGTTCATGTCCGCGCGCGTCGCCGAACAAACCCGCGCCGGCGTCAACTCCCTGCCGCGCGGACAGAAGATGGCGGCGACCGCGCTCGGGCTGACGACGGCGCAGACCTATCGCTATGTGCTGCTGCCGATGGCGTTCCGGATCATCATGCCGCCGCTGACCTCCGAATTTCTCTCGACCATCAAGAACACTTCGGTGGCGATCACCATCGGCCTGATCGAGCTGACCGGCGAGGCTCGGGCGATGCAGGAATTTTCGTTTCAGGTGTTCGAGGCCTTCACCGGTGCTACCGTGCTGTACCTCCTGATCAATATCGTGGTTGTCATCGCCATGCGCTTCCTTGAGCGCAGCATAGCGATCCCCGGTTACATCACGGGGAAATAGCTGATGTTCGCCAATTTCGACTTCGACGTCATCCGCCGCTCGCTCGGCTATCTGTTCTTCGACGGCATGACGTTCACGCTGACGCTGACGGGGCTGGGCGCGTTGGGCGGCCTGATCTTCGGCACGCTGATCGCGCTGATGCGGCTCTCAGGCTACAGACTGCTCGGCCGCATCGCCGGGCTCTATGTCGATCTGATGCGCTCGCTGCCGCTGGTGCTGGTCATCTTCTGGTTCTATTTCCTGGTGCCCTATATCGGGCAATGGGTGACCGGATCGTCGCGGCCGATCCGCGTCGGCGCGTTCACCTCCTCGCTCGTCACCTTCATCCTGTTCGAGGCGGCGTATTTCTCGGAGATCATGCGCGCCGGCATTCAGTCGATCTCGAAAGGACAGCCCGCCGCCGCAAGCGCGCTTGGCCTGACCTACGCCCAGTCGATGCGCTATGTCGTGCTGCCGCAGGCGTTCCGGAACATGCTGCCGGTGCTGCTGACGCAGACCATCGTGCTGTTCCAGGATACGTCGCTGGTCTATGTGCTCTCGATCCCGGACTTCCTCGGCGCCGCCAGCAAGGTGGCGCAGCGCGACGGCCGGCTGGTCGAGATGTACCTGTTCGCAGCCGTGGTCTATTTCGCAATTTCCTGTTTCGCGTCCTTCGGCGTCCGGCGCCTGCAGGCGCGCATTGCCATTGTCCGGTAGGGGCCTTCATGATCGAGATCAGCCACGTCGATAAATGGTATGGGCCGAGTTTCCAGGCGCTGAAGGATTGCACCACCAGCGTCGCCAAGGGCGAAGTGGTGGTGGTATGCGGCCCGTCGGGCTCGGGAAAGTCGACGCTGATCAAATGCGTCAACGCGCTGGAGCCGTTTCAGAGCGGCGAGATCATCCTCGACGGCATCAAGGTCAACGATCCCAAGACCGATCTGCCAAAGCTGCGCGCCCGTGTCGGCATGGTGTTTCAGCACTTTGAGCTGTTCCCGCATTTGAAGATCATTGAGAATTTGTGCCTGGCGCAGGAGAAGGTGCTGGGCCGGTCGCATGACGAGGCGATGGCCAAGGCTGCAAAATTGCTCGACCGCGTCGGGCTGAAGGACCACGCCCGCAAATACCCGGCCGAATTGTCCGGAGGACAGCAGCAGCGCGTCGCGATTGCCCGCGCACTGGCGATGGACCCGATCGCGATGCTGTTCGACGAGCCGACCTCGGCGCTGGACCCCGAAATGATCAGCGAGGTGCTTGACGTGATGGTCGATCTCGCCCGCGAGGGTATGACCATGATGGTCGTCACCCATGAGATGGGTTTCGCCAGCAAGGTCGCGCACCGGGTGATCTTCATGGACCAGGGCGAAATCGTCGAGGATGCGCTGAAGACCGATTTCTTCGGCAGCCCCCGCAGCGACCGCGCGCAGAAGTTTTTGTCGAAGATTTTGTCGCATTGAGCGCATGGCTGCCCATCCCCGTCATTGCGAGCGAAGCGAAGCAATCCATCGTGCGGCAAAGCAAGTATGGATTGCTTCGGCGCTTGCGCTCCTCGCAATGACGAGGGTATGCAATATCGCGTTTGATCCCCAAAATCCGTCGATCAAGCGTTAACGATTGGCTTATACTGTCCGCCGCAACCACTTGCCCGCCCCCAGGAGACCTCGCTTTGGAACAGATCGCTTACGTCAACGGCTCGTTCGTGCCCATGTCCGAGGCCAAGGTCTCCGTCCTCGATCGCGGATTCCTGTTCGCCGACGGCATCTACGAGGTCGCCGCCGTGCTTGACGGCAAGCTGATCGACAATGCCTCGCATCTGGCGCGGCTGGAGCGCTCGGTCGGCGAAATCCAGCTTGAATTGCCGGAGACGACGGCGCGGATTCAGGAAATTCAGAAGGAACTGGTCGCGCGCAACAACCTCGTCAACGGCATGGTCTATCTGGAGGTGACGCGCGGCGCCGATACCGGCCGCGACTTCGCGTTTCCAAAAGGCGTTAATCCGACGCTGATCATGTTCACCTCGGTCAAGGACATCATTGGCGCGCCGTCGGCCAAATCAGGCATCGGCGTCATCACCGTGCCCGACCTGCGCTGGACCCGGCGCGATATCAAGAGCGTGGCGCTGCTGGCGCAGGTGCTGGCCAAGCAGGCCGCGGCGGAAGCGGGCGCCGGCGAGGCCTGGATGATCGAGGACGGCAAGGTGACCGAAGGCGGCTCGTCATCGGCGTTCATCCTGACCCAGGACGACGTGCTGGTGACGCGGCAGAATGGCAGCGCGATTTTGCCCGGCTGCACCCGCAAGGCGGTGGTCGCACTCGCCGAAGAACGCCAGCTCCGCGTCGAGGAGCGCGCGTTTTCGATCGAGGAGGCGCTGGCCGCCAAGGAAGCCTTCATCACCAGCGCCACCGTGTTCGTGCAGGCGGTGGTGACGATCGACGGCAAGAAGGTCGCCAATGGCAAGCCCGGTCCGATGACGGATCGGCTGCGCGAGATCTATGTCGAATTCGCCAAGGCAACGGCGTTGTAACGGGGGTACATTGCAGTTCGGTGGCTTCATCCTTCGAGACGCACGCTAGCGCGTGCTCCTCAGGATGAGGTCCTCCACCTCCTCATGGTGAGGAGCGCGACAGCGCCGCGCGTCTCGAACCATGAGGCCGCCATTCGCGGTGCTTTACGCCACCGCGGCCTTCGCCCTCACCGGAGGCACGGCGCGGAAACTGATCGCGAGCCGGTTCCAGGCGTTGATGGTCGCAATCAGCATGGTCAAATTGACGGTCTCCGCTTCCGAGAACTGGGCGCGGACGTCTTCATAGAGGTCATCGGGCGCGTGGGTTTCCGAGATCAGGGTCACCGCCTCGGTCCACGCCAATGCGGCGCGTTCGCGGTCGGTGTAAACGGGGGATTCCCGCCAGGCATTCAACAGATACAGCCGCTGTTCCGTTTCGCCATGCTTGCGGGCGTCCTGGGTGTGCATGTTGATGCAGTAGGCGCAGCCGTTGATCTGCGAGGCCCGGGTCTTGACCAGTTCGATCAGCGACTGTTCGAGACCTGAAGCCTGTATCTGGGCTTCCAGCGCGCTGAGCGCTTTGAGCGTATCGGGCGCGGCCTGGTAGTAGTTCATGCGGGGTTTCATGGTCGTTCTCCTTTCTCGGTTTGATAGATAGTCCTAGTGGGCGCCGCCGCTTTCAAGATGGTTCGGCTTCTTCAGCAGCAGGGCTGCCATGAGCGCGACGATGAGCGCGGCACCGAGCAGATAGAAGGTATCGCTGAAGGCCAGGATGAAGGCCTGCTTCTGCACGATGTGGCCGATCGCGATCACCGCGCGGTGCGACGCTTCGGCGTGGTCCGTGACGCCGTGGCTCGTGAAATACTGGGTCAGTTGCTCGATCCGGATGCGGGTCGCCGGTTCCAGCAGCGAGACGGACTGCATCAGTACGTTGGAATGATACTGCTCGCGCTTGGTCAATAGCGTCTGCAGCAAGGCTATGCCGACTGCGCCGCCGAGGTTGCGCATCATGTTGAACAGGCCCGACGCCGAGCCGGCATTCTCCGCCTCGATGCCGGCGGTTGCGACCGCCGACAGCGGCGCCATCACCAGCGCCTGGCCGAGCGCGCGAACGATGTTGGGCCAGAACAGCTGATCGGTGGCGTAGTCGTTGGTCATATAGATGTTCATGAAGTTGGAGGCCGCGAACAGCGCGAAGCCGATGCCGATGATGAGCCGCGGGTCGAAGCGCTGCATCAGCCGCGGCACCAACGGGATCAGCAGCAGTTGCGGCAGGCCGGTCCAGGCCAGCACCATGCCGATCTGTTCGGCGTTGTAGCCCTGAATGCGCGACAGATAGACCGGCAGGATGAACACCGAACCGTACAGCGCGACGCCGAGCAGGAAATTGGCTGACATGCCGAAGCCGAAATTACGGCGGAACAGCAGGCGCAGGTTCAACAGCGGCTTCTTTGCGGTCAGCTCGATCCACAGGAACGCGGTCAGCGCAACGGCCGCGATAACCGACAGCCTGACGATGAAGGGCGAGCCGAACCAGTCGTCCTTGTTGCCTTCTTCCAGCACGGTCTGCAGCGCGCTGAGGCCAACCGCCATGGTGATGATGCCCGGCCAGTCGCCCTCGCGCAGCAGCGACAGCTTCATCGGTTTTGCTTCCAGCGAGAACCACAGCATGCCGATCATGATCGCGCCGGGTACGAGGTTGACATAGAAGATGAACTGCCAGCCCCAGTTTTCCGTGAGATAACCGCCGATGGTCGGGCCGATCGCCGGCGCGAACGTCGCCGACAGCGCGAACAGCGCCAGACCGACCGGCTGCTTTGCCTTCGGCAGCAGCGTGATGATCAGCGTGAACGCCATCGGGATCAGCACGCCACCGGTAAAACCCTGGATCGCGCGGAGCACGATCATTTGCGGCAGGTCCTGCGCGAAGGCGCAGGCCATCGACAGTAGCAGGAACAGCACCGCGTTGGTCAGAAGATAGATGCGGATCGAGAACACCTGCGCGAGCCAGCCGCTCAAGGGGATCACCACGATCTCGGCGACCAGATAGGAGGTCGAGATCCAGCCGCCATCATCGATGCCGGCGCCGATCGCGCCCTGAATATCCGCGAGCGACGCGTTGACGATCTGAATGTTGAGCACCGCCATGAAGGCGCCGAGCGTGGCGCCGATCACCGCGATCCAGGTCTTTGCCGAGATCGCCGGCGTCGCCTTGCCCGGGGTCGCTGCGCCTTTGGGCGCGCCGATGCCGGCGGAAACGGCGCCGAGCGCGGGCTGGAACGTGGTCATGGCGGTCTCCTCTTGCTCGGTCGAGGTAGGATGCATTAGGCGGTTGGCTTCGATAATCAGGAAAAATGTGGAAGGATTATCCGGTCAAATTTGATAATGCCTGACCGGACCGAGGTGCTTAGCCGCCGTTCGGGCGGGCGTTCGGGCGGGCGGGGGCAACGTCCGAGGCAAGTCGGGCCCTGGTTTCGCGCTCGGCCAGCACGGTCGCCTTGGTGTCGACGGTCGGCTCGGCCGACATGCCCGGGCGCAGCAGGCCGGTCAGCGTGTGGTCGTCGAGCACGATCTTCACCGGCACGCGCTGCACGATCTTGGTGAAATTCCCGGTGGCGTTGTCGGGCGGCAGCAGCGCGAATTCGAGACCGCTGGCCGGCGACAGGCTGTCGACATGGCCCCGCAGTTTGGTGCCATGAAAGCTGTCGATATTGATTTCGACCGGCTGGCCGTTGCGCACATGGGTGAGCTGCGTTTCCTTGAAATTCGCGACCACATAGACCGCATCGAGGGGCACGACCGCCATCAACTGCGTGCCGGCCTGCACATACTGGCCAACCCGGAGCGAACGGGCGCCGACCGTGCCTTCGACCGGTGCTGTGATCCTGGTGTAGGACAGGTTCAGCGCCGCCTGCGTTTCGACCGCGCGGGCGCGATCGAGTTGCGCGACCGCCTTGGCGCGTTCGGTGGTGAGGACGTCGACCTTGCGCTGCGCGGCCAGCAGCCCCGATTTGCCGTGCTGGAGCTGGGCCGTCTTTTCGCGCAGCGCCGCGTCGGTCTGCTGGGCGCGCTGGATGGTGCCGGAGCCGGTCTTCATCAGCCCGTCGTAGCGGGCCTGTTCCTCTTGGGCGAATTGCAGATTGGCTTCGGCGGCGGCGACGTCGGCGGTGCCTTGCTCGATGATCGGCGCTTGCAGCGAAATCTGCGCATTGAGGTTGCGCACGGCGGCTTCCGACGCTTCGACGTCGGCATGTGCCTGGTCGAGCGCGGCCTTGAAATCGCGATCGTCGATCCGGGCCAGCAACTGGCCAGCTTTGACCTTCTCATTATCGCCGACCAGCACCTGGGCGATATAGCCGGAGACTTTTGGCGAGATGATCGTGGAGTCGGCCTTCACATAGGCGTCATCGGTCGTCTCCAGATAGCGGCCGATGGTGAGATAGCCGTAGCCAAAATCCGCGGCGGCGGCGACGCCGAGGGTCAGGGCCAGCGCCAAAGCCGCGCGCTTGACCGCCTTACGGGAGGGGCGAAGACCAATTTTAGGTGCAGTATCAGTGACATAAGAAGTGGTCGACATGGCATCCTCTGGGAAGCTCGGGAGCGTCCTCCCACGAGGGCGCCGGGTACGCCCTGAAGATGCAATGTCATCGACGATGTGATAATCCTGGGAAAACTGGAAGCATTATCCGGTGAGAGCGGATAATCGGAGACTTGCCGATGGATCGTTTGACCAGTCTGACGGCCTTTGTCCGGGTGGTTGATAGCGGCGGGTTTTCCGCCGCCGGGCGCCGCCTCAACATGTCCACGACGATGGTGAGCAACCACGTCCAGTCGCTGGAAGACCGGCTCGGCGCGCGGCTGCTTCAGCGCACCACGCGCAAGGTCAGCCTCACCGAAATCGGCAAGGCCTATTACGACCGCTGCGTCCAGATCCTCGCCGATCTCGAGCAGGCCGACGATATCGCCGGCGCCCAGCAATCGACGCCGCGCGGCACGCTGAGGATCTATGCCGCGACCCACATCGTGCCATTCATCGCGCCGGTGGTCGCCGAATTCCTTTCGACATATCCCGACACCAAGGTCGATCTGAGCATGGGTGAGCGAAACGTCGACATGGTCGACGAGGGATACGATGTAGTGATCCGCATGACACAGCCGCCGGACTCGAGCCTGATCGTGCGCAGCCTCGCCACCTGGCGGCAGGTGCTGTGCTGTTCGCATGCCTATGTCGAGAAATACGGCCGGCCGGAGCAATTGTCCGACTTGTCGGAGCGCAATTGCGTTCGCCATGTCAATTATCCCTATCAGGACGAATGGCGGTTCGTCGACCGCAAGGGTATGCCGGCATCGGTGCGGGTATCCGGCAATCTGATCTCCAATAGCGGCGAGACGCTACGCGTGGCCGCGCTGCACGGCCACGCGATAGCTCTTGCCGCGGGTTTTCTGGTTCATGAGGATCTCGAATCCGGCCGTCTGGTGCGTTTGTTGCCTGAGTATCGGCCGGTCGAATTATCGATGAACGCGGTCTATCCGCATCGCCATCATCTGTCGGCGAAGGTCAGGACCTTTATCGACATGCTCGCGCATCACAGCGCCGAGCTGCAGAAGTTGATCAATCCGTATTCGTGATGACGCGATTTTGGCCGTCATTGCAGGAGCGAAGCGACGAAGCAATCCATTCTTTCATTGTGGCGACATGGATTGCTTCGCTTCGCTCGCAATGACGTTGCCACAGCGTGCGGCAATGCCATAAGTTTCGCTCGACAAATATGGGAACGCCGGCGGATGTTCATGTGCAAATCAGCGTCACCCGGCCGTTACGTGACGCTTTATACCGCGATCGCATTCGCCTCGATTACCACCTCCCTATCCGCCGCCGAATTCGGCCCGCCGCCAAACGCTGTGCTGTCGCTCGACAAGCTTTCCCGCATCGATGATTTCATCAACGACCAGGTCGCGAAAGGAAACATTCCCGGCGCCGTCGTCCTGATCCAGCGTCACGGCAAGCCGGTCTATTTCAGATGTTTCGGCAAGCGCGATGTCGACGCCGGCATCGAGATGACTTCGGACGCGATCTTTCCGATTCATTCGGTGACGAAGACCATCACCAGCTTCGCGGCGATGATGCTGGTCGATCGCGGCAAGATCGCGTTGGGCGATCCCGTAGCCAAGTACATTCCATCATTCGCCGGTGTGAAAGTCGGCGTCGAGCGCAAGGACGCTACCGGTCATCCGGTGCTCGACCTCGTGCCGCCGGTCCGGCCGGTCACGATCGAGGATCTGCTGCTGCATACGTCCGGGATCACCTACGGATTCTATGGCGAGGGATTGGTGAAGGCCGCCTATGGCAGCATCTATCTCGGCGATTTCGACAATGCCGGGTTCGCCGAGCGGATCGCCAAAGTGCCGCTGGCCGAGCAGCCGCGCACGCTGTGGGATTACGGGCATTCGATCGACGTGCTCGGCCGCGTCATCGAGGTCGCGTCCGGGCAGTCGCTGTATCAGTTCGAAAAGACGCAGCTGCTCGATCCCTTGGGGATGACAACGACAAAGTTCTTTTTGACCGATCCGGCCGAGCGGGCGCGCTATGCCCAGCCGCTGCGCCGCGACCGCCATGTCGAGCGCAACTCGCTCGACATCACGCGGTGGGAATCCGGCGGCGGCGGGATGGTTTCGACCATCGCCGATTTCGCGCGCTATGGGCAGATGCTGCTGAACGGCGGCACCCTGGACGGCAAGACCTATCTCAGCCCGGCGGCATTCGCGGCGATGACCACCGACCATATCGGTCCGGGCTCAGGCGTCGCGCGCAATTATTTCTACTATCCAGGCGACGGCTTCGGCTTCGGCTATGGTTTCGGCGTCCGTACCGATCCCGGTAATGCGGTGCCGCCGCCGCCGGGCTCGCCTGGCGAGATCAAATGGGACGGCGCCACCGGCGTCTATATCGTGGTCGACCGTGCCCAGGACATGTTTTTTGTCTTGATGGAAGATGCCCCGTCCGGGCGGATGCACGTTGAGGTGAATCTGAAGAAGCTGGTTTACGACGCGTTCGAAAAATGATCGAACGTCAGCTCACCTGGAGCTGAATGAATGCTGCGCAAGACCAACGAAAACAATCAGGGCACCAGGGCGAAGGCACGCATCGTTGCGCTCGATCGTGCGCGTACGTTCATCATTCTGTTGGTGCTGATCCACCATTCCGTCGTCAACTACACCCATTTCGGCACCGGCGACAAAATGCGTTGGCTCGGCTTCGATCTGGTGGTGCTGTTCAACGACAGTTTTTTCATGGCCTGCATGTTCCTGATCTCCGGCCTGTTCGTTCACGGCAGCCTGACGCGACGGGGCGCTGCCAATTTCCTGGGCAATCGTGCCTGGCGGCTCGGCGTGCCCTTCCTGATCTCGATCTTCGTGCTGATGCCGGTCGCCTATTATCCGACCTTCCTGCGCTATCATTTGCCCGGCACGACCGACTTCAACTTCTCGCATTTCTGGTGGCACACGCTGACGGTCGGACCTTGGCCCTCGGGGCCGGCTTGGTTTTTGTGGGTGCTGCTGGCGCTGGATTTCGTCGCCGCCGCGGTGTGGTCGGTTGCGCCGCGTGTTGTCGCGGCACTGGGCTGGGCCATCTTTGCTCTTCGCAACCGGCCGGTGACGGCCTTCATAAGTTTTCTGATCTTCTCGGTGGTGGTCTATCTGCCGATGCACCTGATATTCGGCGATACGAGTTGGCTGGAGCCGGGCGGCTACCCGCTTCCGATCCAGACCAGCCGGATCCTGCTCTACGCCGGCTATTTCCTGACTGGAGTCGGCATCGGCGCCGTCAGTCTCAAGGCCGGCATACTTGCGGATAATGGCGAAGTGGTAAAACGCTGGCCGACGTGGCTCGCCATTTCGCTGCTGTTCTATGGCGCGATCCTGTTGCTGGTCTATGCGCACCACAATTCGGTGGTGGATTTCACCGCGCCGCCGCTGTCATGGCGAGCCGCCTACGGCCTCGTCTTCGCGCTGTTCAGCGCGGCGATGACGTTTACGGTCCTGGCTGGGTCGCTGCGGCTCTCGGAATCCAAGATCGGCCTGCTTGAAGCGATGCGGCCGTCGGCCTACGGCATCTTTCTCGTGCACTACATCTTCATCATCTGGCTGCAATACGCGGTGTATGACTATTCGTGGCCGGCCGCCGTTAAAGCCGCGGTCGTATTCGCCGGCACGCTGTCGCTGAGCTGGGGGCTCACGGTGATGCTGCGGAAGATTCCGGCCGTGGCCCGGATGATTTGAGCCGTCATTCCGGGGCGATGCGAAGCATCGAACTAGGTGCGCAATTGCGCACCTGAGAATCTCGAGATTCCTGGTCCTTCGGGCCATCCCGGAATGACGAACCCGACTACGGCTTCAGCAACAACTTCTGCACCCGCCAGTTCAGCAGCTCCGCCACATACAGCACATTCTCCGACGGGCACGCCATCGCGTGAATCCAGCCGAATTGCTTCAGCTGCTTGCCGGACTGCCCGAGTACGCCGAGCACCTTGCCATCGAGCGTCAGTTTGTAGATGCGGCCGGGCCATGAATCGGAGCTGTAGAGCACCTGGTTGGGCGGCGGTGTAATGCAGATCGACCACGGCGAGCCGGGGAAGAACGTGCCGCCGGCCATCATCGCTTCATCCGGTATCTTGCCGATCGCAGGTTTTGCGCCCGGCGGCACCGGCACGTCGATGGTGAACTGGCGCAGGAATTTGCCGTCGCCGTCGAATACCTGGATCCGGTGGTTGCCGCGATCGGCGACATAGACATTGCCGTTGGCGTCGGTCGCGATCGAGTGCGGGGTGTTGAACTGGCCGGGCTCCTTGCCGCGGTCGCCCCATGACTTCAGCCAGTTGCCGTCCTTGTCCACCTTGGCGACGCGCGAATTGATATAGCCGTCGCTGATGAAGGTGTTGCCGGCCTTGTCCCAGGCCACATCCGTGACTTGGCGAAACCGGCCGTCCTCGGCGGGCAGCGGCGGCTTTGGATGTTTCAGCGGCGCGGTGTCCTCGTCGGAGGCTTCCTGCTTGCGGCCGAACACCATGACGACGCGGCCCTCGGGATCGAACTTGATCACCATGTCCGAGCCCTTGTCGGTCACCCAGATATTGTCCTGGGGATCGATCTTGACCGTGTGCCCGAACGACCACGCATACAGGTTCTTGCCGATCTCGCGGACGAACTGGCCTTTCGCATCGAACTCCAGCAGTTGCGTCGCCGCGGCGGCGTAGGCCGGCCCCGAGGTGTTGCCGCGCGACAGCGCGAAGACATGTCCCTTGGAATTGACCGATACGCCCGACACTTCGCCGAAATACATGTTCGGCGGCAGCTTCAGCGGATTGGGGACGGAATCGAAGGCGATAGTGGGGACCGCCTGCTGCGCGAACGCCGATGGCGCGATCAACATAATCAGTCCGGCCAGCCAATACCTCATGTCATCCTCCCCCGATATTTGTTGCTCATGTCGTTGGCGAGGATGCTAGTCGATGGCTGTTCCGTCTGCACGTGCCCGCCGCGTCATGACCATCATCCTTCCTTGCATAGCGCGCCAGTGTATGAAGGAGTCTCCTCCTGCGATCGGGCTTTGCATGTCATCTCGAATTTTCAAGTCGGTTTTGTTAGCGCTTGCAGCATGCGCGCTGCTGAACGGCCCGGCTTCGGCCGGCTATCCCGATCGCTTGATCAAGATCGTGGTCCCATTCGCGCCGGGCGGCGGCACCGATGTGGTCGCCCGCACGCTGGCGCAGGAGATGGCCCGGGATCTCGGCGTCTCCGTGATCATCGAGAACAAACCGGGGCAGGCACCATCATCGGTACCCAGTCCGTCGCGACCAGCGCGCCTGACGGCTACACGCTGCTGATGGGCACGTTTGCCAATGCGGTCAATCCGAGCCTGCAGGCGAAACTGCCCTATGACGCGCACCATGATTTCGCGGCGGTGGCGCTGGTGGCGCGCTCCCTCAACATCGTCGTAGTCAATCCCGCTTCCCCGATCAAGTCGGTCGCGGATTTGATCGCGGCGGCGAAGGCCGATCCCGACAAACTCTCTTACGGCACCTATGGCACCGGGACCTCGGCGCATCTGGCGGGCGAGCTGTTCAAGCATATGGCCAAGGTCAATCTGACCACGGTGCCCTATAAGGGCGCCGCGCCCGCGATCACCGACCTGATCGGCGGGCAGATCCAGGTGATGTTCACGACGGTGGCAAGTGCGGCCTCGCTGGTCGAGGCCGGCCAGTTGCGCGCGATCGCGGTGACGTCGGCGGAACGCTCGCCGGCCTTCCCGCAACTGCCGACGGTTTCGGAAGCCGGAGTTCCCGGCTACGCGGCGGAAGCCTGGTATGGTCTCTATGCACCGGCCAAGACTCCGCCCGAGATCGTCGATCGTCTCAACAAATCGGCCGCAAAGGCCGTTCAATCCGAAGCGTTCAAGAAACTCGGCGTCAACGAGGGCCTCGTCATGGTCGCGCAGCCGCCGGACGCGCTCGATCGCTATTTTGACGGCGAGGAAGCCCGCTGGCGCAAGGTGATCCAGGACGCGGGCATCAAGCCCGAATAGGGAATATTGTTCACCCCCTGGGGTTGCATAGACGACTTTCACCGCAACAACGAGCCGTCAACGAGCGATCCAGAACCCAGGGAGGATGACCATGTCCGGCATGGCACGACGCGTACTGGCTGCCGCCAGCTTCATTTCCATCTGCATGGTCCTGCCGGCTTCAGCCCAGGAAACCGTCCGCATCCGCGGCACTGTCGAGCGCATCGAAGGTCCGGTCTATGTGGTCAAGAATCGCGACGGCGCGGAGCTGAAGCTGACGGTGAGCGACAATCCGCTGTTTGTCGCAATCGTTCCGGCAAAAATGGCCGACATCAAGCCGGGCATGTTCGTCGGTTCCGCCGGCATGATGCAGGAGGACGGCACCCAGAAAGCCATCGAGGTCCACATCTTCCCGGAATCGATGCGCGGCACCGGCGAGGGCCATTATGACTGGGACCTGATGCCCAAGAGCAAGATGACCAACGCCAATGTCGAGCAGGCCGTCGACAGCGTCAACGGCCAGGTTTTGTCGGTGAAATACAAGGACGGCGAGAAGAAGCTGCTGGTGACGCCCGAGACCGTCGTCGTCACCTATGAAATGGGCAAGCGGGAAGAGGTGCAGCCCGGCACCAGGATCTTCGTGGCCGCTGCGAAAAAGCAGCTGGACGGCACGCTGCAAACCCCGCGCATTACCTACGGCAGAAACGGGCAGGGTCCGGCGTTCTGATGTCGGTTTGTCGGGCCGGTCGCGCTTTTGGTCGCGATCCGTTCCGCGGGTTCCACATGGTCGCCATAATCAGTTAGGCTGGCTGTCGGTCATGTAAATCGCCGCTGCAGAAAGCCGGGTGCTGTCGCCCGCGCTTCGGGCGGTCCGGCCGCGGCGGAGCCTTACGGTCAATCGCCGATCCTGAAACTCTCGGTACGCGAGTTCGAGATCGCGCGCATGATCGCCGACGTTGTGGTCAGCGAAGGAGATTGCGCATCGGCTTGAAGTCGAAATCTCGACCATCCGGACCCATCTGAACCGCATTGTCGACAAGATCGGCGTACGCCGCCGAAGCGGCGTCGCCAGGCACCATTGACGCCGCGTCTAGTGCGCCGATGGCGCCGGCAGTCGTCCAAACACCTTCTCAAACGCGATGCCGATGGCCACCAGCCGGCGATCGCTTCCCGCGGGCCCATCGAGTTCGAGCCCGACCGGCAGCTTTGACGATGCGCCGAGTGCGATCGGGATCTGGATGCCGGGAATGCCGGCATTGCTGCCGGGGTCGGTGTTCTGGATGAAGAGGATGAAGTTGGCGAGGCTGCTGGCGTCGGGCTCTGCCGGTATCGCGACCTTCGGCGTGGTCGGGAATGCGATGGCGTCGAGCTTCTCCTTTGCAAATGTATCCCGATAGAGCGCCTGCAGCGCGGGCCGGGCGGTTTTCATGGCCGCGTCGTAAGCCGGCTTGGCATCGACGACGGTGTTGTCGGGGCCGGGCAATTTGCGCGGAATGACGAGCCCGTCATAGGTGCCCTTCACGTCGGGGCTTGCGATCCCCTTCGCCAGTTGCTCGATGGTGATGCCGGTGCCGCTGCGCTTGAGAAAGGCCACCATGTCGTCATAGGCCTCGTAGAGCGCGACGGGAAATCCGACCTGGCCGTTGAGCTCGGCCAGTTTCGGCATCTCGACATCGATGACCGTCACGCCCTGCGATTTGAGTTTATCGACTGCCGCGCGGAATGCCGCTTCGGTATCGCCGTCCAGATTCGCCAGCATGGTTTTGACGATCCCGATGCGTATCTGCTTCGGGCTAGCCGCCGTGATCGCCCCGCCGCCGGCCAGCGCGCGGTCGAGCAGCGCCAAATCGGCGATGGTGGAAGCCATTGGGCCGGGGGTGTCGCGGGTGTGGGAGATCGGCGCGATCCCTTCCTGCGGATAACGGCCGACGGTTGGACGCAGCGACGCGCATCCATTCAGCGCACAGGGAATCCTGACCGATCCGCCGGTATCGGTGCCGAGACCAGCGGTCACGATCCGGGCGCCGATCGCAGCCGCCGTTCCGGACGACGAGCCGCCGGCGATTTTGGTCAAATCATAGGCGTTGCGTACGCCGAATTCGGCGCCGGTCTTGAACGCGGTGTTGTAGCCCGAAATGCCGAAGGCGAGCTCGTGCATGTTGGTCTTGCCGATGATGATCGCACCGGTCGCCCGCAATTTTGCGGCCACCGGCGCATCCTTGCGCGGAACGTACCCCTTCAACGCCGGCGTTCCCGCGCTGGTGGGCAGGCCAGCCACCTCGATATTGTCCTTGACCACAACCGGCACGCCGCCAAGGGGCTTGCAGGCCCCCTTCTTGCGGCGGGCGTCGAATGCCTCGGCGGCCTTGATCGCGCCGGCCTCATCCAGCGTGATGAATGCGTTGAGGTTTGGGTTTGCCTTGGCGCGCGCCAGCGCGGCTGAGGTCAGCGCCTTGCTGTTGATCTTTCCGGCGCACAGATCGGCCGCGGCCTGCGCCGCGGTAAGTCCGTCGAGGTCGATCGCCGTTTCGGCCAGGGCCGGCGCGGAATGCCATCCGCCGCAAATCACAAGGCTCGCGATGGCTGCCTCGATTATCAATGCACGCTTGCTGCGTCGACCCATGGCGTTCTCCTTATCGAGGGTTGGGTGAAGGCGGGTTTCGGCCTGGACTTTATCCTCCATCGGGCTTTGCGCCTGTCCTCATTTTTGAGGACGAATTTCCGGCGCGGAGGGCCGATCAACTCGTCCGGCGTCGCACTGCAGCAACGCAAATCCCGATTGTGAAGCAACGATCCGCTCCCTGGATCGTTTGGGTACCGGGAACGCCGGCCGAAGACGCCGGCGCGAGCCTGGAGTCCGCCATGTGGATCCTGTTGCTGGTGCCGTTTATCGGCCTGTTATGGGTGCCCTTCTACAATTTCACCGAGCCATCGCTGTTCGGATTTCCCTTTTTCTACTGGTACCAGCTCGCTTGGGTGCCGATCTCTTCGCTGCTGATCTGGCTGGTCTATCGCAGCCGCACGCCTGACGAAGCGCCTTGAGGGAAGGGCATCGTCATGGCTGATCAGATCGAATGGGTCTCGCTCTCGGTCTTCATCTTCTTCTTTGCGCTCGTTACCGTGATGGGTTTCTTCGCGGCGCGCTGGAAAGCCGGTCCGGTCAACGAACACCTCGATGAATGGGGACTGGGCGGGCGCCAGTTCGGCACCTGGATCACCTGGTTCCTGGTCGGCGGTGATTTCTATACCGCCTACACCGTGATCGCGGTGCCGGCGCTGGTCTATGCGGTCGGCGCCTACGGCTTCTTTGCGCTGCCTTACACCATCATCGTCTATCCCTTCGTGTTCGCAGTCATGCCGGTGCTGTGGAAGCAGGCGCATGCCAACGGCCATGTCACCGCGGCCGATGTCGTCCACGGCACCTACAATTCGCGCGGGCTCGAACTGGCCGTTGCGATGACGGGTATGGTCGCGACCATGCCCTATATCGCCCTGCAACTGATCGGCATGGGCGTGGTGATCAAGGCGATGGGACTGACCGGTGAACTGCCGCTCGTCGCCGCCTTCATCATTCTCGCGCTCTACACCTACAGCTCCGGCCTGCGCGCGCCGGCGCTGATCGCCTTCGTCAAGGATATCATGATCTATATCGTGGTGCTGGTGGCTGTGGTCGTGGTGCCGGCAAAACTCGGCGGCTATGGCGCGGTGTTTGCTGCGGCCAACGATGCCTTCACCGCAAAAGGCGGCGCGACCGGGCTCATTTTGCAGCCGGCGCAGATGCTGTCTTATGCAACCCTGGCGCTGGGTTCGGCGCTGGCCGCCTTCATGTATCCGCACACGCTGACCGGTATCTTCGCGTCGAAATCCGCCGATACCATTCGCAAAAATGCGATCCTGCTGCCGGCCTATACGTTGCTGCTCGGCCTGATCGCGTTGCTCGGCTACATGGCCTATGCCGCCCACATCAAGGTATCCTCGCCCAACGACGTGGTGCCGATGCTGTTCAAGGTATTGTTCCCGTCATGGTTCGCCGGCTTCGCGTTTGCGGCGATCGCGATCGGCGCGCTGGTGCCGGCGGCGGTGATGAGTATCGGCGCCGCCAATCTGTTCACCCGCAACGTCTGGAAGTCCTACGTCAATCCCGGCATCAGCCATGCCGGGGAGGCGGCGGTGGCAAAAATAGCGTCGCTGGTGGTCAAAGTCGGCGCGCTCGCTTTCATCCTGTTGCTGCCGACGCAATACGCCCTCGACCTGCAACTGCTCGGCGGCCTCTGGATCCTGCAGACCTTTCCGGCGCTGGTGTTCGGATTGTTCACGCGCTGGTTCCGCGCCGAAGGTCTGCTGCTCGGCTGGGCGGCCGGCATCGGCTGGGGGTCGTGGACGGCGTGGAGCAATGGCCTGAAGCCGCTCGCGACCGTCGATCTCGGCGGCGCCAGCTATGTGTTCTATGTCGGGCTTGGCGCGCTGATCCTCAATATCGCGGTTGCTGCGGTCGCCACCGTCATCGTCGAGCTGATCTTGCCGAAACGAACCGGCGCTACTGCTCGATCTTGATGTTGCTGGCCTTGGCGACCGCACCCCACCGCGCGAGGTCGGCTGCCAGGATCTTCGCGAACTCGTTCGATGAATTGCCGACAGTGTCGATACCGAGCAGCTTGAGGCGCGCAATCACGTCGGGCAGCTTGGCGATCTGCATCAATTCGCCTTCGAGCCTCTTCACGATTTCGGGCGACGTGGCTTTCGGCACAAAAATCCCGCTCCACAGCACGGCGTCGACGTCGGCGCCGGCCTCCTTCAGGGTCGGGACATCAGGCAAGTCCTCCATCCGTTTGGGCGCCGCAACCGCGAGCGCGCGCACCGTTCCGGCCTTGACCTGGCTGAGGACCGGACCGGCATCCGCAATGGTCGTGGTCACCTGGCCCGAAATGACCGCCAGCACCGACTCGTTGGCGCTCTTGTAGGGAATGACCTGCATCGGCGCGCCGGTCTTCTGCTTGAACAGCTCGGTCACGAGCTGGAACGAGGCGGATGAGCTCGCATAATTCATCTTGTCGGGATTGGCCTTGGCATAGGTCACCAGCTCCGCCACCGATTTGATCGGCGACGAAGCGTTG
This sequence comes from Bradyrhizobium sp. AZCC 2289, assembly GCF_036924615.1. Lineage (NCBI taxonomy): Bacteria > Pseudomonadati > Pseudomonadota > Alphaproteobacteria > Hyphomicrobiales > Nitrobacteraceae > Bradyrhizobium > Bradyrhizobium sp. AZCC 2289. The sequence continues at coordinate 6,548,432 of NZ_JAZHRY010000001.1, forward strand.
ACGACCATGATCAGCGGAAACGAGGCGAGTTCGGAGACCGCGACAAAGTCGTTGACCGCGTCATAGGGAAGTTTGGCGTAGACGGCCGGATTGATCGATATGCCGCTGGCGCTCATCAGCAGCGTGTAGCCGTCGGGCGCGGATTTCGCGACATATTCGGTCGCGACGATCGCGCCGCCGCCGGGCTTGTTTTCGACGATGACGGGCTGGCCGAGGCTTTCGGACAGTTTCTGTCCGAAGACGCGCGCGATGATGTCGTTGCCGCCGCCGGCGGCGAAGCCGACGATGATGTGGATGGCGCGCGACGGATATTTTGAGACATCTTCCTGTGCGGAAGCGGGAGCAACAATCGCCAGCAATCCAAGGCACGCGGCAATCAGAGAATAACGGTCCCGCATTCTCATGGAATTGGTCCCTTCAAAGCGATCGAAAATTCAAAGCCGTGTGACGTGAACATGCAGTACGGCGGCCTTGCCGTCATCGAGCGCCGCAAACGCGCGATCGATGGCGGCCGCAAGCTCGTCCGGCTCGGTGACGCATTCGCCGTAGGCGCCGAATGCTCTCGCCACGTCGGAAAAATCCCGCCGGTCGCCCTGGCGGCTGGACATCAGCCGCGACTGGAACTGGTCGGTCTCGGCGGCGATGCCCTTCGGATAAACCCGCTGCACCGCCGATTTCACTGCCTGCCAGCCGCCATTGTCGAGCACGATCGTGAAAATCGGTATCTGGTACTGCTGCGCCACCGCGTAGACACTGTCCGGCGAGGAGAAATGAAATCCGCCGTCGCCGATCACTTGCACGATGCGGCGATCGGATCGCGCGAGCTTCAGCCCCAGCGCCATGCCGCCGCTGAAACCGAGCCCACCGCCGGCGAGGCCCACGTAACTCTGCGGCCTGGTGCGGGTCACGTGTTCCTGCAGGACCGGTCCGTTGCGGATGGCTTCATTGAGGACGACGTCGTCCTGCGACAGCTTTCCGCTCAGCGTCGCGAACACGAAGGCCGGGTTGAGCGCGCCTGCGACGCCTTTATTGGCGCCGGCCGTGGCGCGGCGCTTCGCGGACGTCTCGCGCGCGCTGCTCCAGCTCGCGATGCGTTCGGCTATGCGCTTGTGATAGGCGTCATCGGCGCGGGCTTCGACCGCATCGAGCACCTGCTGCAGCACCACCGCGCAATCGCCCTGGATCCGCATGTCCGTTGCAAATCCCCACATCGGAAAATGCGCCTTCAACGGATCGACATCGATCTGGATCCATTTCATCGCATTCGCTTGTGCGGCATATTTCGGCACGAACGGCACGTCGGAATCGAGCAGCAGGCCGAGATCGGCGTGCTCGAGCAAGGGCAGCGGATCGGCGCCGGCGAAGCACGGCGAATCCTGCGGAATATTGAGGTCGATCGAGTTGAATTCGGCGACGCGGACGCCGGTCGCGTGCGCCAGCCGGTCGAGTATCGCCACCGCCTGCGGCTTGCGGCCGAGATAGGCTGCGAACGCAACCGGGTTTTCCGCCGCCATCAGGGTTTTCGCGATTGCGTCGGCCCGCGCGGGCTCGATGCCGCCGGCGTGCACGCTGCCGTAACGCGCCGGCGGATAGGCCGGCATCGCGGCCTCGTCCCATTCTTCCGCGAGCGTTTCGCGCGGCAGCATCATGTAGACCGGGCCGGGCGGATCGCTCTGCGCAAAGGCGCTGGCGCGGGCCAGCGCTTCCTTCACCACGACGCCGGAGGGCAGCGAATATTCCCATTTGACATAGGGGCGGACGATGCTCGCGATATCGAAGGGGTCTTGCACGAAATGCACATAGCTGTCGCGCGATCCCGTCAGTTCGCCATGCAGCGTATGCGGGGCGCGGCCGGCGAACAGCATCACCGGCAGACGGTAGCGAAACAGGTTCTGGATCGCCATGCAGGCATTCGCTGTGCCGGCATCGACATGCACCAGCACCGCCTGGCCGCGCCCGGTCGCCAGCGCGTAGCCGCCGGCCATATGCACCGCCACGACTTCATGCGGGCACAGGATCATCTCGGGGTGCTTGCGGCCCTCCTTGTCCCAGCGCGCCATTTCCTCGATCAGCGACACATGGTCGGTGCCGAGATTGGCGAAGATGTATTCGACGCCGAGATCGACCAGCCCTTCGAGGAAATAATGCGCGGTGGAATGGCGGCCCATGCGCTATCGCTTCTCGGCGACGAATTTGTTGCGCAGCGTGCCGATGCCGGTGATGTCGATCTCGACGACGTCGCCAGCCTTCAGGTCCGGCGAGGCGCCGTCGGTGCCCATCCAGATCACGTCGCCCGGCCACAGCGTGAAATATTTCGTCAACTCGACGATGAACGGCACGATGCCGAAGATCATGTCGTTGGTGTGGAAGCGGCCGGTTTCCTTGCCGTTGACCCGGATGACCGTTTCCATCCCGGCGAGATCGACATCGGTCTCGATCCACGGGCCCATCGGTTTGAAGGTATCGGCGTTCTTGGCCCGCCACAGCCCGCGATCGGCCTTCTGCCAGGTGCGTTCGCTGACATCGTTACCGATGGTGTAGCCGAACACACAGGACATTGCGTCGGCCTCGGTAAGATGCTTGGCCTTCTTGCCGATCACGACGACGATCTCGCCTTCGTAGTGGATCTTTTCGGTGGCGGTCGCCGGGATCACCACGTCTTCGTCATGCGCGATCAGCGCGTTCTGGGCGCGATAGCCGATCTCGGGTCTGTCAGGGATGTTCGGGACCGTGCCGGCCTTGTCGGCGGCTTCCTTGAGATGCTTGAGGTAGTTGAGGCCGACGCAATAGAAGGTGCGAGGGATCAGCGGCAGTTCGATCTTGACGTCCTTCAGCGCATGCGATTGCGGCGTGCGCTGCCATTCGCCGAAGGGCTCGCCGCTGACGGCGATCACCTTGTCGCCCTCGACGACGCCCCAGGATGTCTTGCCGGCGGCGGTGAATTTGAGCCAACGCATGAAATTTCCTCTTGTTCTTATTCGGCCGCGGCTTGCGGCCGGGTTTTCCAGGCGCCGGCGGCCGGACGCCGCAAGCCCAGATTTTCGCGCAGTGTCTTGCCGGTGTAATCCCTGTGGAACAGCCCGCGGCGCTGCAATTCCGGCACAATATGGTTGACGAAGTCGGCATAGGAGCCGGGGACATAGGTCGCGGCAATGACAAAGCCGTCGCAGCCGCGGCCGAGGAACATTTCTTCCAGCCTGTCGGCGATCTCCTTCGGTCCGCCGACAATGGCGTCCTGGGTCTGGCCGCGGCCGGAGAAAGTGATGAAATCGCGTGTGCTCGGATTGGTTTTGCCGGAGGTCTTCAGCACGCCGTCGCGGATGCCGAGCATGCCTTGCATGCCCTGCAGTTCTTCCGTCGTCAGCGGCTCGTCGATGCCCTTGGCGCCGAAATCGAAATTCAGTCCCTCCGCAAGCAGCGACAGCGCATCGATCTCCAGCGGCAGCTTGCCGATCAGCGCCATCTTGTCCTCGGCCTCGGCCTTGGTCGCCGCGCACACCGGCGTGATCAGATTGCACAGAAACATCTGGTCGGGATCGCGGCCGGCTTTCGCCGCTTCATTCCGGATCGCGTCATAGCCCTGTTTGGCATTCGCCAGATTGCGCGCGGCGGTGAAAATCACCTCGCCCCATCGGCCTGCAAAGCGCTGGCCGCGTCCGGAAGCGCCGGCCTGGATGACGACCGGATGACCCTGCTGTGAGCGCGGCACCGTGAACGGACCGCGCGACTTGAAGAACGCGCCCTTGTGATCGAGCCGCTTCACCTTGGTCGGATCGGCGAACCGTCCGCTCTTCTTGTCGATGATGAGCGAGCCGTCTTCCCAGGAGTCCCAGTGTCCGAGCACGACTTCCATGAACTCGTCGGCGCGGTCGTAACGGAGATCATGGTCGAGGTGCGCGTCCTTGCCCATATTATGGGCTTCGCCGTCATTGACCGAGGTGACCACGTTCCAGGCCGCGCGGCCGCCTGTCATGAGGTCGAGGGTGGCGAAGCGGCGTGCCACGTCGAACGGCTCGTAATAGGTGGTCGAGCAGGTCGAGGCCAGGCCGAGCTTTTCGGTCACCATGCCCATCGTGGTCAGCACCACGATCGGATCCATCTTCACGCAGCGGATGCCGTATTCCACGGTATGGGTATGATCGCTGCCGTAGCGGTCCGGCATTGCCAGCCGGTCGTCGAAGAACGCCATGTGGAATTTGCCGGCTTCGAGAATCCGGGCGATCTCCTGATAATAATCGGCCGACATCGAATCGTCGCGCGATTCCGGGTGCCGCCATGAACTCGGCAGGTTGGTGCAGTTCTGCGCCTGCAAAAAGCCCACCAGCGCCATTTGCCGTGTCATGTTGTTCTCCCTTGGTCGGCCAAGCGAATTGTCACTTCAGATCGAGCTCAGTGATGAGCTTGTAGTCGGTGGCCAGCGCCGTCAGTTTGTCCCAGGTCGCGTCCTCGATCTCGATGCCCTCTTTCCTGCGCTTCTGCTCGCGCAGATATTCGACCTCGCCCGGATAGAACACGCCGCCCGAGCCTTCCGAGGGGGGCGTGGATTTCAGATAGTGCGCGAATTCGGCGACTTCCTTCTTGAAATTCTGCAACGGACGGAACGCGGCGACGTTGAACACCGCCATGAAGCAGCCGTCGTTGTGACGCCCGGTCGGTTCGACCCCGAAGCCGAGCCCGGTCAGCAAGCCGCACAGCACCTCGACCATCGCGGCAAGGCCAGAGCCCTTGTAGCCCTCGCTGCCGCCGAGCGGCAGCAATGCACCGCCCTTACGATATTCCCTGGGGTCGGTGGTGTGCCGCCCCTCGGCATCGATGATCCAGCCGGTCGGGATTTCTTCACCGCGCGCGACGGCGAGCGCGATCTTGCCGGCGGCCACCGCCGATGTCGCCATATCAAGGTAAAACGGCGCCTCGAGATCGGACGGCACCGCGATCGAGATCGGATTGGTGCCAAGCCGGGCCTCGCGGCCGCCGAACGGCGCCACATGCTTGGGCGAGCGGCCGGAATCGGCGGTGGCAATTCCGATCATGCCGGCCTGCATCGCCATCATTGGATAATGCGCGAGCCGCCCGACATGGCTCTGCCGGAACACCGTGCAGGCGGCGACGTTGGCGGTCTTCGCCTTCTCGATCGTCAACGCCATCGCCTTGGCGTTGACGTGAAACCCAAAACCCCAATGGCCGTCGATCACCGTGGTGGTCGGCGATTCCTGCACGATGGTCCATTTCGCGCCGGGCACGATATGGCCGGCCTTGATGCGGTCGATATAGGTCGGGACCGCGATGATGCCGTGCGAATCGTGGCCGGCGAGGTTGGCGTTGACGCAGCCGACCGCCACGGCGCTGGCCTCCTCGTCCGACGCGCCGGCGGCCCTGAGCAGCGCGGTGCCGATGCGCGCGAGACGGTCGGCCTGGACGATCGGCATGGGATTTCCTCGTTGGCGCCCGCGCGAAAGGCGGGTCTTGTTTGTTGTCGCCGGTGGCATGGTCTCAAAGCGATGGCTTGAGAGCAAGGGCAGAATATCCGGGTGGCCATGCCGTCGGCACGGCCTCGTGCGCTGCGAATTTCACAGGGCGAAACCGGCCGCGGCGCTGCCTGGCAAATCGCGCGGGCAGCCGTCGCCGAGGGCAGGGTTACGAATTCATCAACGGAACCGTAGTTCTTCGGGGCTTCTGGCCTCGTTGTTGGCGTTGCATTTACTCTGAATCGCGGTTTGGAGCCGACAATAACGTCCATTTAGGCGTCTCCTCCGCATAAATCCCCCAGGGGCCGGCCGCGTTGCCTGCTGGGGGAGCTCAAGAACGTCGCGCGTACATTCGCGGCGTTGAACGCAACCAACGAAGCGATCCTGTACGCCAAATCGCCAGAGGAATTGTACGAGAAGGTCTGCGAAGCCGCTTTTTCCAGCGGAGACTTCCTGGCGACGGCTGTCTTTTTGCTGGAGCCGGAGACCAGCCTGCTGCGCTTTGCTGCCGGCTTCGGCGAGGATATCGTCAGGCTGCGCAGCATCGATATTTCGATTGTTGCCAATACGCCTGAGGGGTCCGGGGTCTTGGGCAGGCCTTTCGCGACCAGAAGGTATCCATCAGCAACGATTTCCTGAATGACGCGCGTTCGCTGGCCTGGCGTCGGGGAGCGCGCGCCGGGCATGTCGGCGCGGCTGCTGCGCTGCCGCTGACCTGCAATGGGCGCAGCGTCGGCGTGTTGCTCGTGACCCGGCACGAGCCGGGGTCAATCAATCGCCCGATCGTCACGCTGCTCGAGCGCATGTCGGCGAACCTTTCATTTGCGCTGGACAATTTCGACCATGAGGCGGCGCGCAAGAACAGCGAGCGGGCGATGCGAAGGCTCGCCCGGATGTTCGGCGCCATCAGCGCGACCAACGAAGCCATTCTTCGCGCCAAGACCGAGCAGGAGCTCTATCAGCGCGTTTGCGATGCCGCCGTCCACAGCGGGAAATCCGTGGCCACCGCCGTCCTGCTGGCCGAGCCGGGCTCGATCTGGCTGAAGCTGGCCGCCGCCACCGGCGAGAGGCTCGATCTGATCGCACGGACCCAGTTTTCGATCGATCCCGATGATGAGTTTGGCAAGGGCATCTGCGGCGAGGCGTTCCGGACGCAGCGGCCTTGCGTCGACCACGACAGCGGGCCCTGGCAACAGGCCGGACGCGAGACCCGCGTCGTTGCCAGCGTCGCGGTTCCCTTGATCAAGGCCGGCGAGAGCGTCGGCGTATTGATGTTCTCGGTCGGCAAATCATGGGCGGCCGACGAGGAGATCATCGCGCTATTGGCGCGGATTGCGGAGAACGTCTCGTTCGCGCTCGATAATTTCGAGCGCGCGAACGAAAAGGCCAGAGCGGATGGACAAAAGGAACGCCTGACGCGCATGTTCGCGGCGCTGAGCGCGACCAACGAAGCGATCATGCGGGCCAGATCGCGATCGGAAATGTTCGAACTGGCCTGCCAGGCCGCGGCGAAGGGCGGAAGATTCAATTCGACCAGCATCGTTCTGGTCAGGCCCGACAGCGACTATCTGGATATGGTTGCCGTCGCCGGGCCGACTGCAAACAACGCGCGCCGGCTGAAGGTTTCGATCAACGAGGCGCTTCCGGAAGGGCGTGGGCTCTGCGGCACGGCGTTCCGTTCGCGCCAGGCTTGCATTGCGAACGATTTTCCCGGCGACCCGCGAGGCGCTCCGTTTCAAGACGTCATTCACAGCCGGGGTGCGAAGTCAGGCGCGGCATTTCCGCTGCTGGTTGACGGGAAGCCTGTTGGCGTGATGCTTTTCATCTCCTCCGAAAGCGGCACGTTTACTCCCGAATTCGCCGAGCTGCTGCAACGGCTGGCCGATAACGTCTCCTTTGCGCTCGGAAGTTTCGATCGCGCCGACGAGAAGGCCGGGACCGAGGAGCAAAAGCAACGGCTGACGCGCATGTTCGCAGCATTGAGTGCGACCAACGAGGCGATCATGCGGGCCAAGTCTCGCCACGAGCTGTTTGAACTGGTCTGCGAGGCCGCTGCCGTCGGCGGCCAATTCACCTCCACGGCAATCGCGCTGCTGCGGCCCGGTGAGGATTTCCTGGAAAACGTCGCATCCGCCGGACCCGACAAGGCGCGGGCAAAAGAGGTGCGATTATCGGCCGATGCCAGTCGCCCCGAAGGGCAGGGCCTCACGGGGGTCGCGATCCGCACGCGAAAGCCTTGCATCAGCAACGATTATCTGGATGAATTCGGTACCTCGGCGCATTTCTACACCGTCGTGCGCGATAGCGGGACCCGATCCGGCGCGGCTTTGCCGTTGCTGAAGGACGGCGAGGCGATCGGCGCCTTGGTGTTTCTCTCCAGTGAACTCGGTGCGTTCAGCCCCGAATTGATCGGGTTGCTGCAGCGGTTGACGGAGAATGTCGCGTTCGCGCTCGACAATTTCGACCGCGCCGATGAAAAGGCGCGGGCCGATGAGCAGAAGGAGCGGCTGTCGCGCATGTTCGCCGCGCTCAGCGCAACCAACGAAGCGATCATGCGGGCGGGATCCCGCACCCAACTTTACCAGTTGGTCAGCGAGGCAGCGGCAACTGGCGGCAAGTTCACCTCCACAACCATAGCGCTGGTGAGATCAGACAGCGACTATCTTGACATCGTCGCCACCGCCGGACCGACCGCGGAGGGGGCATGGAAGGTCACACTGTCGGTCAATGAGGCGCATCCGGAAGGGCGCGGAGCGTGCGGCAGGGCGATCCGGTCACGGCGGGCCTGCATCATCAATGATTATTTCGCTGATCCGCATACCCGCGCTTTTCATGCCAGGGCTCGCAGCGATGGGACCAAGTCCGGCACGTCCTTTCCATTGTTCGCGCGCGGCCAGGTGGCTGGCGTCATGATTTTCGTCGCAACCGAAAAGGACACGTTCACGCCGGAATTCGCCGAGCTCCTGCAGCGGCTCGCCGACAACGTGTCGTTCGCGCTGGAGAGCTTCGACCGCGCCGACGAGAAGAACAAGGCCGACGAGCGGATCGAATATCTGGCGTCGCACGACAGTCTGACCCATCTTCCCAACCGGGAGATGTTCAACGAACTGCTTCGCCATGCGATCGATGCCGCGAGCCGTTACCGCCGGAAATTTGCCCTGCTGTTCATCGATCTCGACAGGTTCAAGGTCATCAACGACTCGCTGGGGCACGACGCCGGCGACATGTTGCTGGTGGAGATCGCGGGCCGGCTGCGCAGCGCCTTGCGCGCGAGCGACGTCGTGGCCCGGCTTGGCGGCGACGAATTCGTCGTCATCCTGGAAGAAACAGCCGAACGCCATGACGTCGAACGCGTCGCCGGCGAGCTTTTGTCTGCGCTCAGCCAGCCGCTGCAATTGAGCGGTCACGAATGCCAAACCACGGCCTCGATCGGTATCGCGATGTACCCGTCCGACGGTGCCGACATGCAGACTCTGACCAAGAATGCCGACATGGCGATGTATCTTGCCAAGGAAGACGGCAAGAACGGCTTCCGCTTCTTCACAAGGGAGATCAAGGCGCAATCGATCGAGCGCCTGACACTGGAAATCGCCTTGCGCCGTGCGCTGGAGCGCAACCAGTTCTCGCTGCACTACCAGCCGAAAGTCGATATGGCGAGCGGGCAGATCACCGGCGTCGAGGCGTTGCTGCGCTGGACGCATCCCGACCTCGGCATGGTGTCGCCAGCGCAATTCATTCCACTTGCCGAGGAGATCGGGCTGATCGTCCCGATCGGGCGCTGGGTGTTGAAGGAAGCCTGCGCGCAGAATATGGCGTGGCAGCGCCGCGGCCTGCGGCCGGTGACGATGGCGGTCAATCTCTCGCCGCGGCAATTCGCCGACGCGCATCTGTTGCACGACGTCGACGAGGCATTGCTGGCAAGCGGCATGTCGCCGGTATTGCTACAGCTCGAGGTCACCGAAAGCATGGTGATGCGCAACGTGTCGCGCGCGATCAAGGTGCTTGATGCGATCCAGAGCCGTGGCATCCGGCTTGCGATCGACGATTTCGGAACCGGCTACTCGTCGATGTCGCTGATGAAGCAGTTTCCGATCGACACCATCAAGATCGACCGTTCCTTCGTTCGCGACCTGCCGGATGATTCCGAGGACCGGGCCATCGCGCAGGCGATCATCAGCATGGGCAAGGCGCTGGGTATGACGATCATTGCTGAAGGCGTCGAAACCGTCGAGCAGGAGGCGTTCCTGCGCGACCATTCCTGCGACGAAATGCAGGGCTTTCTGTTCAGCAAGCCGCTGCCGTCCCGGGAAATGGCCGATCTGCTGCGCGCCGCGCCGCGGTTTGCCTCGCCGCCGCTTCAGCCCGAAGGCGGCGACGCGCCGGAATACGCCATTCCGCGCTCAAGCCTGAAAAGCGCTGTCGTCTGACGGTTGCGGATGCAGGTCGCGGACATCGGAATCGGTGGAATCCACCTTGCGCGAGAAATCATATGGCCATGGCTGGAACGTCTGGCCGGCCAGCGATTGAAACAGGACTTTGGCGCCCGCCGCGTAGCTCGCGCCATCGGACAATCCCAGCCGGGCGGAACTGCCCGGCGGCAGCTTAAACGAAATATCCCGCACCTCCATCGCCGGGCCCCACCACCATGCCGGGGCCGGCGGTCGCTCGTCCTCACCAAGCACGCGCCAACGCACAAACTCGTCGACAACGCGCTCGAATTGCAGCTTTGCGGCCGGATGCATCATCGAAATCCCTTGTTGGTGCCGATGATAGCCGTATCCGCGACGGGCGCAAATACGTGGACCGCCCGCCAGGTTGCCGGGCCCTCAATTTTGCCGTCGCCGGCAGTGCTGCGCCGGTGTTATTTCTCCTCCGCCGCCGTGGAGGTCGCCGGGCCTTCACCCATGATCAGCAACACGGCGTCTTCATCCTTGGCGCCGTCCCAATGCACCTGCTTGCCGAAATGCGTCACAAAACTCCCGGCGGGCATCGGCGTCGTGTTGGCGGGGTCGAATTTCGGGCCGGATCCTACCCACCAGGTGCCCTGGAGCACGACAATGTAACGGTCGTTGGGGTGGAAATGCGGGCGGCTGAAATGATTGCCCTTGGTCCATTTGGTGTAGACCATGTAGAAGCCGGGTTTGGCGGGATCGCCAACAACGACGGCGTTTTGTGCGCCGGCTGCGTTGACCGGGCTCCATGGGATCTGGTCCGGCAATTTGTAGATGACGGCGGCGGGATTGAGTTCGGCGGCAGAACCGATGCTCAGCATGCCGGCGAACGCGAGCGGCGCCACGAGATATCGCCAAAGCCGGTTTCTCGGCTGCATGGGTTCCTCCATTTTTGACGTGATCTGAAACGCGCCCATCTTGGTTGTCTCCAATGCTAGCCGGTCTCGTTCCCGCGGGGCAAGATGCGCATGTGCATGCGTGGTGCGACAATAGAAACATTGCACAACGCAACTGCAGCATGAAAAACGGATTTACGCCGCGCGTTGTGGTGTTAGGTTGCGGCCAACCAAAACAAGGGAGGAAACTCTAGATGAAGCGTTTGTCGGCACTTGCGGCGGGTCTCTTGATCGGCGCCGCCGCCTTTCAATTTTCGGGCGTGGCGTCCGGCCAGAGCGATGGCTGGATCACGCTGCTCGACAGCAGCAAGATGGGTGACTGGGATGAGGTTGGAAAAGCCAATTGGGCGATGAAAGACGGCGCGCTGGTCGCCGACAAGCTCGACGGCAAGGACCTGTCCTATCTCGTCTCCAAGAATCCCTACAAGGATTTCCAGATCAGGGCGGAGTTCTGGACCGATGAGGAGGCCAACAGCGGCATCTTCATCCGTTGCGAGGAGACAAAGAAGATCGACTCGAAGGTTTGCTATGAGGTGAATATCTTCGACAAGCGGCCCGACCCGAGCTACGGAACCGGCGCGATCGTCGATGTCGGCAAGGTCGATCCGATGCCGAAGGCCGCCGGCAAATGGAACACCTACGAGATCACCGCGCAGGGCCCGCACTTCGTTGTCGTGCTCAATGGCCAAAAGACCGTCGACGCCCAGGACTCAAAGCACGCCAGCGGCCATATCGCGCTTCAGTATGGTTCGGGCGTGGTCAAGTTCCGCAAGGTGCAGATCAAGCCGCTGTAACTCAGGCCGCCGGCGACAGGCTCGCCGAGCCGAAAACAGGCTCACCCGTCTTCGGCGGGTGAGCTTTTTTATGCCAGGCCCAGGCGGTGCGGATGATGGTCGCAAGGTCCGAATGCGCGGGCTCGAAATTCAATATCGCGCGCGCGGCGGACGGGTCGGCGACCAGGTAGGTCGGATCGCCGGCGCGCCGTGGCTTGACCACATGCGGCACCTCGCGGCCGGTCTCGGCCTGGATGGCCGCGAGTATCTCACGCACCGAAAATCCCTTGCCGGTGCCGAGATTGAAGGCGCCGCCCGAATGTCCCTGCAGCAGTAGCTTGAGCGCCAGCACATGGGCTGCCGCCAGATCGGTGACGTGGATATAATCGCGGATCGCGGTGCCGTCGGGTGTCGCGTAATCGTCGCCGAACACCGCAAAGTCGGGCACGTGCCCCTGCAATGCCATCATGGCGCGGGGAATGAGATGAGTCTCGACGTCGCGCAGCTCGCCGATACCGCCTGAGGGATCGGCGCCGCTGGCGTTGAAATAGCGCAGTGCGAATGAACCGAGCCCGTAAGCCGCGCGATAATCCGCCAGCACGCGCTCGATCATCCATTTGGAGGCGCCATACGGATTGATCGGCGCGCAGGCGTAATTTTCGGGCAGGGCCTGGCTGTCGGCGTTGCCGTAGACCGCACCAGTGGACGAAAACACCAGGCGGTTGCAGCCGGCCGCGCGCATCGCGTCCAGCAGCGCCAGCGTGCCGGCCAGATTGTTGAGGTAGTATTTCTGCGGATCGACGACGGATTCTCCGACCAGGCTTGACGCGGCGAAGTGCATGACGGCGGTGATGTCATGTTGGGCAAAGGTGTGCGCGAGCGTGGCCTTGTCCGCGATGTCGCCGGTGACCAGGGCGCCCGTGACGAACGAGCGGTGGCCGGTGGAAAAATTGTCGTAGCAAACCGGCTGATAGCCGGCCGCATCCAGCGCCCTGCAGCAATGCGAGCCGATATAGCCCGCGCCGCCCGTGACCAGGATGGCGGGACGGCCGCTCATCAGTCGCCCGTCCGGTCAGTGACCGACGGCCGGCTCTTGTTGAACAGCAGATAGAGCGCGCGCGGATTGGTGGTCAGGTAGCGCCAGAACAGGCGGCGCGGCTCCAGCCAGATGCGCCAGGCCCATTCCAGCCCGACGCCCTGCATCCATTGCGGCGCGCGCGCCCGGCTGCCGGACAGGAAGTTGAACAATCCGCCCGACGTCTTGATGACGCCGACATTGGACAGGCGCGCGGCGTATTCCTCGACAAAGGCCTGTTCATAGGGCACGCCGAGCGCGACCCACAGATAATCCGGCGCCAGCGCGTTGATTTCATCGACCTTGGTGCGCAGCGCATCGCCCCTGAGATAGCCGTGCGAACGGCCGATGATCTTCAGGGCGGGATACCGGCTGCGAACATTGGCGACGGCGGCGGCATTCTCCGCCTCATCCGCGCCGAACATGTAGAAGGTCAATCCCGTCGCCTGGGCCTTGCGGGCGACGACGTGAAACAGGTCGGTGGTCGCGACGCGTTCGGGAAGCGGTGTCGATGATTTGAACCGCGATACGGTGACGAGCGGCTGGCCGTCGGCATTGATCAGGTCGGCGGCACGAAACAACCGATCGGTCATCGGTTCGGTCGAGCAGCGTGCCAGCACTTCGCCATTGGCCGAGGTCAGATAGAGCGGGCGATTGGTTCGGCGTTGCGGGAACACCATGTCGATCATGAAGTTCGCGGTCTGCTCGAGATCGAGCACGGCGAGCCGAAGCCCGCCCAATGTGATGCGGGTCACGCTGGCGGTGGCGGCTCTCCCGACGGGATTTACGCGACGCTCACGCATATTGTTGGTCTCGGTGACGGCTGACGACCGCGGGGTTGAGTTCGTTCAGGATGACGCCCACCAGCTTGCGCTCCGCCCCATCGAGGGCGGCAATGATGTCTTCCATGCTGTCGTTGATATCGAGATGGACCGCTAGCACCGCGACGAGGCCGTCGGCGATACCGATGAGATTGCGGTCGGCCGCGCTCCACGGCATCGCTGGTCCGTCGAGAATAATCAGGTCGTAGCCGCCGGCGGCGCGCGCCTGCTCGATCGCGTTGCGGATGGCGTCGCCTGCCTTGACATCACGCACCCTCGCATCGGCGCTTTGGATGGCGGGCAGGATCGAAATTCCGTTTACGGTCTCGATGGCGCGCGTCGCCTTGCTGCCGATGCTGAGCCAGCCGAGGCGGCTTGGTTCGCGCTTGCCGAGGTGGCTTACCTTGTCCGTCAGCGCGTGCGCTTTGTGATCGGCGTCGATCATCAGTACCTTGGCGCCGTCGCGCGCGGCTGACAGCGCAATGTTCACCACAACGATGCTGCGGTCATCGCCAGCGGCTGCACCGATCGCGGCCATCACGGGCGTGGTTTTGGCGGCTGTGCGCTTATCCAGCGTGGCGCGGATTTCGCGCATCGTGTCGGGGAATGTCATCAGCGGCAGGCCCGCGCGCAGCGTCGGCCAGCCGAGCCGGGTGACGTCGGCCGTGCTGCCCGTCGCCAGGATTCCACCCAGCGTCCGCATCACGTCGGACTCCTGCAACTGGGCAATCAGCGGCTTCTCGATCGCGCTCACCACGGGCTGAGCTCGCGCTGGCGTGGCGGGCGGCTGCTTCGGGGCCGCGGCAACGGTCCGCTTCCCCGGGGCGAACGGTGTCTTGGTCTGAAGCGGGCCTGCGCCCGGCGTCAGGCGGTCGATGGCGATCATCCAGGCGGCCGCGGCCAGCGCGCCGAACACAAAGCCGATCATCGCGATCAGGCTCATCGCCGGCGGGAAGGTGCGTCGTTGCGGCACGGTGGCATCGCCGATGACGCGCGCGCTAGAGGTGTTCAGGCTTTCCTGTTCCTCGGTTTCGCGCGAGCGCTTGAGGAACGACTGATAGACGTCCCGGCTCGCCTCGACGTCGCGCTCGAGCTCGCGCAACCGCACCGAGGCCTGGCTCATCTGGACGCTCTGGCGCTTTTGGGTCTCGAGCGCCTTGTTCAGCGAAGCCTCGTAGTCGCGGGCACGGGTGAGATCGTTCCTGGCCGATTGGGCGTAGCGCTCGACTTCTTCATTGACGGTTCGGCGCAGGTCCTCGACCTGCTTGTCCATCTGGCGCAGCGCGGGATGCCGCGGTCCCAATTCGCTCTGCAACTCGGCCTGGCGCTTCTTGGCCTCGGCAAATTGCGCACGCAGATTGGCGATGGTCGGCGATTGCAGCGCCTCGGGGATCGCGCCGGCATCGGTGGCGGCGCGGCGGCTGGCTTCGATCTGGTCGTATTTGGCTTGGGCGTCGAGCGTCAGCGCCCGCGCCGCGGCGAGCCGCTGGTTGCTGGCGGAGAGCTGCTGGTCGCTGATCAGCGTGTCCTGGGTGCCGACGAAATTGTTCTGTGCCTTGTAAACCGCGAGCGTGTTCTCGGCGTTGCGGAGCCGTTCCTGCAATTCCTTCAGCCGGCCGGAGAGGTCGCTGGTCGCGCGCCTTGCGGCGGTGGCCTGCGACTGCTTCGATTCGGCGAGATACGCCTTGGAGATCGCGTTGGCGAGCATCGCCGCCTTGGCCGGGTCATACGACCAGACGTCGATGTCGACGATGAAGGTGCGGTCGGTCTTCTTCACATTGATGTGGCGGTTCAGCGCTTCCAGCGCGCCCATCTGAACCAGCTTCTGCTGCTCGGCGGTCGGGCGGAACTCGATCCCGAACAGGCCCAGCAGCGAAGCGAAGATGCCTTTGGCGCCGGTGCCGCCGAATTCGGGATCGGTGTCGAGACTGGTGTCGCGGATCACCTGCAGCAGCACATTGTTGGAGGTGATCAGGCGCGCCTGGCTCTCGACCACCATCGCAAGGCCGGAAATATCCTGGGCGCGCGGCGTCAGTTCGCGATCGACCAGCTGCAATTCGCGCGGGTCGACGTAAAGCTGGGCGCTTGCAGTGTATTTCGGTGACAGGCTTTTGCCGATCGCGACCGCGACGCAGGCGCAGATCAGCGCCGCCGAGGCGATCGCGATTTTCCGCTGCCACAGCAACTGGGCCAGATCCAGCACGCTGAAACCGGCAGACGCCGATACCGGCGCGGGCATTGCGTCTGGTTTGGCCTGGTCTATCGGCTCGTCATAAATAAGCATCGACCCCAGCTTCCATTCCAACTGCCGCACGCTTCGGCTGAGGGGTTACTCTTCGGGTTACGCCACGCGCGCTACAGGCCAACGCGGAAACAACGCACACAGGAAAATTAACCATACTCATTGAGGGACTATTCACCGAAATGGCAAACAAAGCGTTTAAACGCGGGCACATCGCTGCGCCTCCGCCATGGTCAGGACCGGGATTTTCCGGCGCGCCGCCGCCGCGAGGGCGTGATCGACGAGCGCCGGCGAACAGCCGTAGGGGCTCGGCTCCTCGGCGACGTCGTGACCGTAGAAAATTAACCATCCATTATTCTCTTGCGCCTCGTCGAAGGCGCGCTCGATCCCGTCGCGGGTCATCTGGCGATCGATCAGCGGCATCGCGCGAAGGAACTGCATGTCCACGCTGCCGCAATTCACGCCGGGGACGATGCTGCGGCAGGACACGAACGCGTCCTTGAGCATCTGCTTTCGGGCGAACGATCCGTAGCCGAACGGATAGGCGAAGGTCCCGATCTCGATGGAGGGATCGAGCGAACGAAAATAAATGCGGTTGCGCGCGATCTCGTCAGCCAGCGATAGCTCGTCGAGATCGCAGGCGCGCCGATGCGAGAAGGTATGACAGCCGATCTCGTGGCCGCGACGATACAGCGACACGACATCCGCGGCGTCGCCGGAGTCCCAGTCGGGCGTGTTGACGCCGACCAGGCCGCCCGACACATAGAACGTGCCGCGCGCGCCATGCGCTTCGAGGATTTCGGCGCCGGTGGTCACCGCGCTTCTTGGAAGATCGTCGAAAGTGAAGCTGACCATCGGCGTGGCATTGCGCAGCCGAACCAGGTCGACGTGCAGATGCATCGCCAGCCGGTGGCTGACCTTCACCCGTGCTTCGGACAACATCGCGTTCATTTTCATCGCTTTCGCAAAATCACGTGGTAGTCGCCGTGCCGCACGTCGGTCTTGCCGGACAGGAAAAAATTCATCGCTGTAGCGACGGCGTCGACCAGGGCGGCGAACAACGGCTTGCGCCGGCGCATTTCCGGATAGCGCGGGCTCTCGTATTGCCTGCGATAGATCATCTGCAGGCCGTGCCTGTCGGCAAAGGCTTCGAGATTCGACAGCGTGACCAGCGGATGGAAGTGGGTCGGGAACGGCGCGCAGCCGGGCTGGCCGGCGTTTTTGTCGCCGCGCACATGGCGGTAGAACCAGACATGGAACCAGTGCGGCGAGTATTTGGTGACGACGCCGGACAGCGACCTCGGATTCGGCGCGCCGATCAGGATCATGCCGTTCCGCTTCAGCGACTGGCAGAAGCCAAGCAGGGCGGCTTCGACGTCGGGCACGTGCTCGATCACATTGTAGCAAATGACGAGATCGAAACTGTCGGGTGCGAAGCGATAGGTCTGGATGTCGCCGAGGATCGTCTCCTGCGCGTAATCATTGTTGCGGATCTGGTCCTCGTCGATATCGACCACGGTGACGTGGGCGCGGCGCAGCACGTTGAGCGGCAGGAAGCTGGTCGAGCCGCCGCCGGCCTCGTAAATCGCAAGGCCGGCCGCGGGCAGTCTCGCCTCGAGAATGCTGTGAACGGTCAGCAGGCTCTGTCGCGCCTCGCCGGGTGGCAGATCGAGCAGGGATTGCGGATGCGCCGGCGCCGGCTTGACGGCCGTGTCGGCGGGAGAAGCATGAGCAGGATCGAGAGCTAATGTCTTGGTCATTGGTTCATCCAATGTTGATGTTTGCGAATTTGGTCCGGAACATCGCAACGCCGGTCTTCAGGCGCCCGCGAATCCGGGAAATGTCGAACAGCCAGCACAGCGCCGCGTAGGTGACGAGCCCGGCGCCCGCCAGCACGGCGCAGGCGGCCAAATCCGCAACATGCAGGCTTCGGTCGAGCGCGCCGACGATGATCGCCATCACCAGTCCGGCGATCACCGTCAAGGCCAGCCGGCCGAGCGGAAGCGGAACCGGGAAGGCAAAGCGGCTGAGCAGCAGCGCACCGGCAAATCCGAAGGCGTCGGCGCCGAGACGTGCCCAGGCCGCGCCGACGGTGCCGTAATGGTCGACCAGAACATAGGTCAGGATCACATTGGCGACGATGATCGAGGCGGTGTTGATCAGATAGAACGCGTTGCGGCCCGACAGCAGGAAGCTTGCATGCAGATATTGCTGCGTCAGGATCTGGAAGATCACGGCGACGGCGACGATCGGCATGGTCTGCGCCGCCAGTTCGCGGAAGTCGGCGCCGAGAATGACGTTGGCGACGTGGGAGGAAATGACCGCAAAGCCGAGGCAGGCCGGCAGGGTGATGCTGAGCAGCAGCTCGACGCATTCGGCGAGATGCGAGCGTACCGCCGCGTCGCCTTGCCTGGCGTGGATCTGCACCGCGAGCGGGAAAAACGCTGCAGCGGCGCTCATCGCCGGCATCATCAGGGTCTGCCGGACCAGGTCGAGCGCTGCGACATATTTTCCGGCGTCGGCGGCGCCAACCAGATTGGCGATCATGAAGCGGTCGGTGACGCTGGAAATCCCGAGCAGGGTGAGCGACAGCGTCAGGGGCAGGCCCGTCTTCGCCAGCGCCGCCAGACGGGCGCCGTCGAATGTGACGATGGTGCCGCGCCAGGATGTGCGCGACTGCACCAGTACCGCGATCAGATAAGCCAGTGCGGACGACAACAGCAGCAGGAAGCCGGCCGGGCTGACGAGCGCTACCACAACGCCAAGGCCAAGCACCGCAACGGCGCGGACCAAGGTGGCCTTCATGACCGAGATCGCCATCAGCCGGGCGCGAACCAGATCCTGGGTCAGTTCGAACAGGCCGATAGCGACCGAAAGCACCACCGCCGCCAGTGCCGCCGTCGGGTCCAGCCCGAGCAGCCGTCCCAACCCGTATGCGATCGGCGCGGTCAGGCAGCAGATCAAATATCCTGAAATCACCAGCCCGCGGACGTCGGTACCGTCGTTGCGCGCGTGGCCGCTGAGAATGAGATTACGGAACCAGCCGACCAGGAAAACGCTGACGACGGCAGCGAAGCCTGTGCCAAGCAGATAGACGCCATAATCATGCGGCGACAGCAGCCGGGTAAATATGAATACGCTCAACAGTCCCAGCAACGCCGAGAGGATGTTGGCGGTCAGATTGATGCTGGCTTGCCCGATCAGCATAGTGCTGCAAGCCCCGCGGGTTCGTCGGTGAGGGCTAACGGAGCAAGGATGGCGTCGCTCTCGGCGATCGCTGCGCGAATGGTTTCGACCGGTGTGCCGGAGAAGGATGCGATCGAGAACGCGACGTCGTGCCTGTTGGCGCTCTCGAGCAACTGGTTGAGTTCACCCTTGCTCAGCGTCGGCTGTTCCCAATAGCTGACGCATGGCGTCGTCGGGACGGCGCGATGGACAGTGGAAAAAGCCGGATCGTTCTGAACGAAATATCCGTACAGCATGTATTCGGAGAACTCGCGGGTCTTGCAGAGGGCGTCGATCCAGTCGAGGCTGGTCACGGACTCGATTCTGGAAGTCAGGGCGCGCGTGGTCTGCTGGTCCCAGAATATAATGTGTCCGATGAAGTCGGATGCCGGGAGCGTCGGCGTGGGGTATCCCAGAAGCTGATGGCTGGTCTCGACCCAGCGCGAATGGCGCGGCTGATCCGCGATAACCGCGTTCTCCATGGTCAGAAGCGGGATCGGATTCGGGTACTCAAAACGCGACAGGTCGAAATCCCGGAAAAACACAACGTCTGAATCCAGGATACAATAGCGCTGGTGGGGCAGCGAGATGGTTGCGGCGATCTTCAGGAATTGCTGGACGTGCCAGCCGCTCACCGGCTTTGCCCGCAACGACCACCAGAACTGCCGCCGCTTGCGCTGGATGATGCGCGGCAGCGGCCGCAGCCAATCCGGCAGGTAGGCCGATGCCGGAATCACGATGCGCCGCTCGCTGGCGAGATGGGCGAACAACGGCAGGTCGCAGTCGGGAACCAGCAGATAATGCTTCGAGAACGCGATGACGTGACGGTCCACGCTCTCGCAAAGCAGTGTGCAGAGCTCGAGGTCGCGCCCATAGGTTGGGGTTAACAACGCGACGGGATTCATCTCGCAGGTTTCTCTGGCGATAACATTCACGAGCAGTTCTCTGGGTGCCGTTTCCGTGTGCCAGTCAATGAGCAAGATCGGTGCCGGACCGCGCCGCGAGCCATTGCTGCGGTTTGGTGTGGTTAACTTTGCGCGCGCTTAACCATCGCGTGGCGGTTAACCGCGCGTGGTAACCATCGTTCAAGCCGCATTCGCGCGCTGCAGCCGCACTGAACTGCTATTGCCCGGAATTTGCAGAGCCTGAGCCGGTATCGCCGAGGTGGTTCGGCGAAGGTATGGACGCATGACGATAGGGTCGCATTTCCGGCTGGATTTCCTCGCGAGCGGCAACTGGGCCGTGAGGTCAGTTCTTTTCGGCACAACCGGACTGTCCGGGATGTCCGCTTTTGGCACGGCGACGGCCTTCGCCGCGGGCGGCTCCGAACCGGCGTTCGCGCCATGAAGTACCGTGCCGATATCGACGGCCTGCGGGCGCTCGCCGTTGTGCCAGTGCTGCTCTACCACATCGGCGTTCCCGGCTTCTCGGGCGGCTTCGTCGGCGTCGACATCTTTTTCGTTATTTCGGCCTATCTGATCTGCGGCATGATCGACGCCGACATTCGCAGCAGATCGTTCTCGCTCGGCGATTTCTACAAGCGCCGGATCCTGCGCATCCTGCCCGCGCTGTTCGTCATGTTCCTGGTCACCAGCGTCCTGGCCTATGTCTATTGCCTTCCGGTCGAGCTGCAGGACTATTCGAGGAGCCTTGCCGGCGCGGTCGCGTCGGTCTCGAACTTTTACTTCGCGCAGACCGCCGGATATTTCGAGGCGGCGGCCGAAACCAAGCCGTTGTTGCACACGTGGTCGCTGGGGGTCGAGGAGCAGTTCTACTTCGTCGTGCCGCTCTTGATGCTGCTTGCCTACCGGTTTGCGCCAAGGCGCGCAAAACTCCTGTTTGCGATCGCCGCCACGCTCTCCTTTGCCGCAGCACTCGCGGTCAGCTATCGAAACCAGACCTTTGTCTTCTACCTCACGCCATTCCGCGCGTGGGAGCTGGCGCTCGGCGCACTGCTCGCGATCGGGTTTATCCCGGCACCGGAAACCGGGTTCTGGCGAAATCTCTGCGGTGCCACGGGATTGTTGCTCCTGCTCGGCGTCATTTTTCTGGGATCGTCATCGGCGCCGCTGCTTCTGTTGACGTCGCTGGCCAGCGTCGGCGCTACCCTGGTCATTGCCTCCAGCGAGCGCGGGATTTCGCAGGTCGGACGGTTGCTGTCGCTGTCGCCGATCGTATTCATCGGCCTGATCTCCTATTCGCTCTACTTGTGGCATTGGCCGCTGACGGTGTTCCAGCGCACCGACGCGCTGTTCTCGGCCGACTCGCCCGCGTCGGCCAAGCTGACGCTGATCGTCTTGTCGGTCGGTATCGCCTATCTGTCGTGGAAACTGGTTGAGCTCCCGTTCCGTGCGTTGGCGCGCGAGACGTCCAAAGCCGCCGCTTTCGGTGCGGCGTCGACGGCAATGGCGGCGGTGTTTACGCTGTGTGGATTGACGCTGATCGTCGGCGGAGCGCCGTCGCGTTTTCCGGATCGCGCCGTGGAGATCGGTGCCTATCTCGCCTACGATTCCTCAAGCCAGTTCCGCACCGGGCGTTGTTTCCTGTTGACCAACCGCCAGCAGTTCGACGCCGAGACCTGCATGAAGTTGGATTCGACGCGGCCGAATTATCTGCTCGTTGGCGACAGCCATGCGGCGCATCTCTGGTCCGGTCTGGCTTCAGCGATGCCGGAAGTGAACATCATGCAGGCCACCGCGAGCCTTTGCCGTCCGGCCGTGCTGCCGGGATCGCGATACGATACGCGGGTGTGCCGAACCCTGATGCGGTATGTGTTCGACGATTTTCTCGTCAATAACAAAATCGACAAGGTTCTTCTTGCCGCATCGTGGAAAGACGAAGACCTGCCGATCCTGTCGACCACGCTGGAGATATTGAAGTCGAGAGGCGTCGACGTCACGGTGCTCGGGCCAATCGTCGAATATGACGCGGCGCTGCCGCGGCTTCTCGCCGATGAAATCCTGCGCGACAGCCCCGCGTCGGCAAACGCCAGACGTACGCCCGGCATTCGGGAGCGCGATCTGGCGATGCAAGAGATGGTGACCGCGCGTGGCGCGACCTACCTCTCGGTCTATGACGCCGTTTGCCACAATGGTCATTGCGACGAGTTCGCGGATGACCGCGTTCCCATGCAGTTCGACGCCGGCCATCTCACGGCAAAGGGGTCCGTTGAAGTCGGGCGAAGGCTTTCAGTCTTCTTGAGGAAATTTGCGAGCGCAGACCATGCGTCGAACTGATCGAACGCGCCGCCATTGGCATCGGTCCAAATGGCCGGCACTTGTCCTGATGGTGTTCGTACTGGGCAGCCTTGCCTCGGCTGGAAGTGACGCACGTGCCGCGTCGCGCGGATTCTCAAACCCGGCGAAGTTTGCGGGTGCGTTCGTCGATTGGGGGCCGGTGGGTCGCGAACGCATGCTGCAGGCCTGGGAGAAGTGGCTGAAGCAGGAGCCGTCGTCGGTGCTCGGCGTCGACTTCTATGGGCAATCGACCTGGGACGATCTTTACAAATTCGGCTGGGTGCCGGGAATCTGGAAAAAGCTCAACCCGGCGCGGAACGTGGTTTGGTCGGTGCCGCTGACGGTCAAGGGGACGCCGCTCGCGGACGTCGCCGATGGCCTTCACGATGCCGAATTCGAGGCGGCGGCGCGCACGATCGCCGAAGCGCAGCCAAAGGCAATCATCCGCCTTGGCTGGGAAATGAATCTTTCAACCATGCCGTGGTTCGCCAAGGACCAGGAGGCCGACTACATCAGGGCGTTCCGGCGCGTGGTCGGAATATTCAGGCAACACTCCGCCGATTTCAGCTACGACTGGTGTCCGGGGTGGGGCGCCCAGGACAGCGCCGCGGATCTGGCGTATCCCGGCGACGACGTCGTCAACACCATCGGCCTCGATGTCTACGATTTCAAGCACGAAGGCTCGGTGGAGGAGCGATGGGACCTCTTCTATGTGAAAGCACCGTTCGGCCTTGAGTGGCACCGGGACTTTGCGGTCCGGCACGGCAAGCGCATGAGTTATCCCGAATGGGGCGTCGGCAATGCCGGCGACAATCCATTTTTCGTCCAGCAGATGCATGACTGGTTCGTCAAGAACGAAGCCATTATCGGCTATGCGGCCTATTTTGACGTCGATGGATTGTGGCCCACGCAGATCGACAACGATCAGTTTCCCGAATCACAGCAGCTGTTCAGAAAACTGTTCAGCCGCTGATGCCCCGACGCGCGCTGTTTAGCTCGGGTTAACGCCGTCCGTTAACCGTCGCAAGAAATCGGCGCGGCAAGGGGCGCTGCCGGACCGGATATTGCAACAATGCCTTTGTAACGTTTGGGTTCCGAGAGCTTCCCGGAACGAACCATCGTCCCGGAACGACGATGTCCCGATATCGCGGAGCGATCCCGTTTCGGGACGACGACAGAGAACCGCCGAGAATTCGCCATGAGCCAGATTTCGACCGGATTGCCCGAAGACGTTGAGACCATGCCGGATGCGTCGCGCGCCTGGGTGGCGATCTCGCCGGCGCTCGATCCTTCGATCGAGATCGTGGTCTGCATTCCAAGTTTCCGCCGGCCGCAGCACCTGCGGCAGACGCTGGAGTCGCTTGCCGGGCAACGCACCGGCCGCCGCTTTGCCGTCGTCATCGTCGAGAACGACGCGCTGCGGACCGAGAGCGTTCCGGTTGCGGTGGAATTCCTGGCGTCGGGAAAATTTCCGGGGCTCTGCGTCGTTGAGCAGCGCCAGGGCAATTGTCATGCGATCAACGCCGCGTTCGAGACCGCGCTGGCGACGTTCCCCGCGGCGACCAGTTTTCTGATGATCGACGATGATGAAATCGCCTCACCGGACTGGCTCGAGCTGATGGTGTCAGCAGCGGAGACGACGGGCGCCGACGTGGTGGGCGGGCCGGTATTGCCGAATTTCGATGACGCGCTCAAGCGCGGGCTGCGCCGTCATCCGGCCTTTGCGCCGGCCTACGACAGCTCGGGCCCGGTGCCGGTCATCTATGGCTGCGGCAACTGCCTGATCAGGCGGCCGGTGTTTGCGCGCGTGGGCGCTCCCGCCTTCGATCTGCGCTTCAATTTCCTAGGCGGCGGCGACACCGATTTTTTCTACCGTTGCCGGCGCCTTGGCATGAAATTCCACTGGGTGTCAGAAGCCACCATCAATGAGACCGTGCCGCAGAGCCGGACCAGCCTGAGCTGGCTGATCACGCGCGGCCTGCGGATCGGTGCGATCAACTATCACGTCCAGCGCAAGGCGACGCCGACGGTCTGGTCGCGGATCAAGCTTGGTCTCAAATTGTTCGCGGCGCTGCCGCTGTCGCTGACCTACGCCGTGCGGGCGTTTCTGACCGAACGCAAGCCGAGCATCGCCATGCACCCGATGACGGTGGCCGTCGGCAGCGCGCTGGCCGCGATCGGCATCGAGCCGCAACCTTACAAAGCCTCGAAGATCGTCTCGTGAGCCAGTTCGTCACCACCTCGCAAGTCCACGCCGTCGTCGGCGAGATCTGGCGCCAGCAGGTGATGGACATCGTCCGCGGCGCCGTGTTCGTCGGCGCTTTGCTGCTGGCGTGGGTGACGCTGCGGCCGTTCGAAGACCTCTCCACCATGCAGATCGGCGACGTCACGACCGGCAACGAGGTGATGACCTATGCGGCATTCGGCGGCCTCGCGGTGCTGGCCGTCGCACTCGCCATGCGCGACAACATCCAGGGGCTCAAGACGCTGTTGTCGCCGGCATTCGTGCTGTTTACCGGCTGGTTGTGCCTGACGGTCGTGCTGTCGTTCGACCCGAGCACGTCGATCCGGCGCTTCACTTTGTCGGCCTGCGTCGTCGCGGTCGCGGCGGCGCTGCCGCTGCTGGCGAAATCGCAAACTGAAATGATGCGCTGGTTCAGCACCGCCACGCTGGCCTTGCTGGCGATCTGCTATCTCGGAATATTGCTGGCGCCGCATCTTTCGATCCATCAGGCGACCGATCTGCAGGAGCCGCAGCTCGCGGGAAACTGGCGCGGGTCGTTCGGCCACAAGAACATGGCGGCCGCCATGATGGCGATGCTGCTTTTCCTTGGCATCTACCTTATCCGGGCCGGTGGATGGATTGCCGGGGTAGCGGTGGTCGGGCTGTCGTCGCTGTTTCTGTTCTATTCCGCCGGCAAGAGTTCGCTCAGCCTGTGCTTTGCGGTGCTGTTGTTGACGTCGCTGACGTCGGTGGTTCGTTCGTTCTGGCTGCGTGCCGTGATGCTGTTGACGCCGCTGCTGCTGTTGAACCTGCTCAGCGTCGGAACGGTGATGAGCGAAAGCCTCGCCGAAATTGCCAAATTGTTGCCGCTGGATTCGAGTTTCACCGGCCGCCTCGACATCTGGACCTTCGCCGTGCAATCGCTGCAGGGACGGCTGGCGACCGGCTACGGCTTCGCGTCCTTCTGGGGCAGCAGTGCCATCCAGAACCTGCCGGAAGGCAAGGAATGGGCGGCCTACGCCTCCCACAGCCATAACGGCTATCTCGACAGCACGCTCGGCATGGGTTTGCCGGGCCTCGCGCTTTTGATGGCGGCGATCGTCGTCAAGCCGCTGCGCGATTTCCAGGGCACGGACGAGGGCGGCAACAACGGTCCGCTGGCGATGGTATTTTTGCGGATCTGGCTGTTCGGGCTTTATCTGTCGTCGATGGAGAGCTTCTTCCTCGACCGCGCCGATCCCCTGTGGTTCACGTTCCTGGTGGCGATGTTCGGCTTGCATTATCTGGCGCGGTTTCGCGCGCGGGCGTGACGTTCAGAGCTGCGCGCGTACCGCCTCCGCCGCGTCCTGCCACCATCCGTCGAAATCGAATGACGCCGGCACCGAGGTCGATTTAAGTGCGGTGACGATCCGGTCGGCGTGGACGTCATCATCCGACCCGCGCGCGACCAGCACGATGGCGCCGCGGTCGATCAATTCCTTGAAACGCTGGTGGTGATCGAATTCATCGGGCAAGTCAGGACCCGTCACGATCAGCGGCCGGCCGGATTGCACGCAGGTGAGGATGCTGGAACGCCGGGCCGTGAGGCCTTCATCGAGCGGATAGCAGAAGGCGTCGACCTCATTGAACAGGCCGAACACCTCCTGGTCGGAGGCGACGAAGCCGCTCACGATCACGTCGTCGGTGATGCCGAGCTCGGCGGCGCGAGCGCGAAAGCCCTCCTCGACATTGTCGACGCCGCGGATGAACGAGCCGATATAGACGATCAGCGGCTCGAGCCCGCGCTCCTTCAATATCGCGCCGATATGGAGCAGCGCATTGGGTTGCTTGGCCGGATAAATCGATCCGAAATGACCGATCACCAGCCGCCCCGCTTTCCGGGCGGCGGCGAGGCGCCGGCGCAAATCCGAATCCGCTTTTTCTGCAGGCGCTTCGATGTTCGGCGGCAGCGGCGCCAGCACGCTTTTGCCGGCGGTCCAGCCCACTAGGAGATCGTCGGCGAGCTCACGCCGCACCAGCGGCGAGAACATGATGATGCTGTCGGCCAGCAACAGCGCCGGAATGTAGGTGAGCCGTCGCAACCAGTGCAGCCCGCCCCATTCGTGCTGAATCAGGACAATTTTGCGCCGTCGCAGCTTCGCCATCGCGAGCGTCAGCAGCGGGGCCAGGATCACGCGCTTCCAGGCCACGATGGGAAAGTTGCAGACCACGCTCTGTGCCGAGCCGACGGCGCGCCAGCTCTCACCGAAGGTGCCTTCGGTACGCGTCAGGGTTAACGTCGTGCTGCTGCCGGGATCGAGCTTTTCGATCCTCTCTTGCAGCAACCGCGTAAAATGCCCGACGCCGCACTGCATCTGCGGTCCCGCGCCAAGAAACAGCGCCCGGTATCGGGGGTCTGACGTCATCGTAGCGCTGCGAAGTTTCCCAAAAACATCCGCGTTAGCCATACAGCGCAGACATTAGCTTCCGGTAAGCGGCCGCAAGCCCTCGGCGGCACCGTTCTTGCCAATCTGATCGCAGGGATTGCCCGGCCGTCTCATTACGGGACATCGGGCGGCCAAAGGTTTGGCGGCGACCCCAGGATTTCGGGACAACCGGAATCGCGGTCACCGCGGCAATGGAACAGGAAGTCAACAGGAGCGCGACAATGACGACCAGCAAGATCTTCAACAAATGGGACCAGACGCATTCCGAATTGTGGAGCCATCAGCCGATCCGGCTCGAGCACGAAATGCACAAGTCGCCGGCGTTCTCGATGGACGATCTCGCCAAGCTGATCGAAGGTTATCCGCGCGAACATTATAGCCTGGTGCAGACCGGCGCCCGCGGCTCCAGCAAGTTGTGGCGCGAGGGCGATATCGGCAATCTCTCGGGGCGCGAAGTGATCGAGGCGATTTCCCGCGGCGGGCTCTGGCTCAACATGCGCGATGTCGGCGCGGTCGACAGCCGCTACCGCAAGCTGGTCGACAGGATGTTCGAGGAAATTGTCGCCAAGGTGCCTGGCTTCCAGATGCCGAAAGGCCATCAGGAAAGCATCCTGATCTCGTCACCCGACGCGCAAGTGTATTATCACGCCGACCTGCCGGGACAGAGCCTGGTGCAGATCGCCGGCCGCAAGCGCGTCTATGTCTATCCCAACACCGCGCCGTTCATCACGCCGCAACATCTCGAAGACATCGCGCTGTTCAATGTCGAAGTCGATCTGCCCTACAAGGAATGGTACGACGACCACGCCAAGGTGCTCGACATCGGCCCCGGCCAGATGCTGGGCTGGCAGATGAACGCGCCGCATCGGGTCGAGAACCTCGACACCTTCAGCGTCTCGATGACCATCTCCTACACCAACGAGGAAATCCGGCGTAACGAGATCGTCAACCTCGCCAACGGCATGCTGCGCCATCGCTTCGGCTACACGCCGAAGACGCGCAATCTGCGTGGTCCGTCGTTCTTCGCCAAGGCGGTGATGCAGAAGCTGTTGCGCGACGGCAAATGGGTCAAGCGCGAGCGCAGCGTGCGCCGCCCGATCGACTTCCGCCTCGATGCCGCCCAGCCCGGCAAGATCGTCGACCTGCCGAAGGCGGCGTGAGCGGATTGTCCCGACGATGACGGTGCTGGCGGAACATTTGGTAGAGCTGGACGCGCGGCCGAAGACCCGCGCGGGTAGCTTCCGCGTCGAACTGGTCCGTGACTGGAAACAAGCCACGGCGCGCTGGAACGACATCAACCCGTCGACGCCGTTCCAGCATCCGCAATGGTGCGAGGCCTGGTATGGCGCCTTTGCCGGTGCCGATGGTGTCGAGCCGTTGATTGCCGTCGTCACCGATGCCGCGAGCGGCGAGCAGGCGGCGTTGCTGCCGCTGATCCGCCGTCGGCAAAAGGGCATGCGGATCATCGAATTCGCCGATCTCGATCTCACCGATTACAACGCCCCGATCCTGGGCAATGCGGCACCGCGCGACGCCCGCGCAGCGCGCGCGCTGTGGCGGGATTTACGGGCGGCCTTGCGCAAAATGCCCGGTGGCGCCGATCTGATCCGTCTCCGCAAGGTCCCGGTCGATCTCGGCGGCCGGCCCAATCCGCTGGCGCTGCTCGACGATGCCGGCCCGTGTGCGGCCAACGGCAACGTCGTCACCACCGGCGAGGATTACGACGGCTGGCGCTACACGCTGGAAAAGACCGTGCGCAAGGAACTCGAGCGGAGCTGGCGCGTGTTCACGCGCGACCCGGCCGCAGGCTTCAGCTTCGTCACCGATCATCATGAGGCACGGCGAATTCTCTCGACCACCGAAGTCCAGCAGGGCACGCGGATGCAAAGCCTCGGCCTCAACTTCATCCTCAACGACGAAACCTGTGCCGCGTTCTACCGCAATCTGGTCCGCGATGGCGTCGGCAGCGGTTACGCCCTGGTATCGGCGCTCACGGTCGGCGACGAAGTAGTGGCGACGCTGCTCGGCATCCGCAGCGGTTCGCGTTACGTCATGGTCCGCATCAGCAATGCCGGCGACAAATGGTCGAACTGTTCGCCGGGCCGGCTGATCATCGAGCGGACGATGGCAGCGCTGCACAAGGACGGCGTTCGGGAATTCGACTTCTCGACCGGCAATTATGCGTACAAGCGCCGCTTCGGCGTCACGCGGTTGCCGCTGGTCGATGTCAGCGCGGCCTTGAGCTGGCGCGGATTGCCTCATGCGTTGCGCTATCGCACCGCGCGCGAACTGCGCAGATATCCGCGGCTCACCGCCTTTTTGAAACGCGCGCTTGGCAAACCGGCGTCGCGCGAAGAGAACTGACGTCCGTTGCAAAAGAGTCACGGTCGTGCAGATCTGCCACACTCAGCAGGATTGTGCGGTCGTTCTTCCTGTGTTCGCAAGAGTTCATGATTGTGGCAACTGCGGAGGCGTAAGCTGCTGTTCGGGTCAAGGGCGATAGGTGAGTGCTTCCGTGGGGAGAACCGACATGCCAGCCTATATTCACCATCACGAAGACGCCGAGCCAGCCTTCATTATTTGTCCGATCTGCGTCGGTCTTCCGATGTACGTCAAGGACGTCGAACCGCATTGGAGCATGGCGAAGATCGACTTCACCTATGAATGCTCCGACTGCGGCACGGAAATCAGGCAGACGGTGACCAAGCCGGAGCTGCAGCACTAAACCTGCCGCACTACGCCGGGCTGGCCCGGCGCGCATTCCAGCGCATCGCGATCCCATTTCGCCGAGATCGCCGCCGCTTCATAAGTGCCTTGCAGGAAATCGAGCAGCGCCTTGTCGGGATCGACGGCGGTACGCACGGCATCATAGGGCAGGATGAACTCGCCCAGCGCTTCGCTGAAGAAGGCCGCGTCCGGCTTCACCTTCGTTGTGCGAAAGCCTGCGGGTTCGGGATAGGCATAGGAATAGAAAGCGGGATAGTCGTTCGCGCCGCCGCCCGGCCAGAAGCCGGCGCTGCTGACCTCGTGCGAATAGGCTTCGTGTGCCACCGCGTCGGGCAGATTGGGCACGCCGCCGGGATGGCGCGGCGCGCGCCGTCCGGAAAAGCGCGTTACCGCCAGATCGAAACTGCCCCAGAAGAAATGCACCGGGCTTGCTTTGCCGAGGAAGCCGGTGCGGAACTGCTTGAAGACGCGGTCGCAATTCACGAGGATTTGCAGAAAGCGCCGCACCGCATCCGGGTCGTAGGACGCATGGGCGCTGTCTTGCGAGAACCGGACCGGATCCGGCAATTCATTCGGCATTTCGTCGATGGTGACGGCGATGCCGAGCTCCCTGAGGGCCGCCATCACCGCAGCGTAAAAGCTCGCCACTGACCGCCCGGCCAGCGCGAACTGCCGCTCCGCGCCGTCGCTGGCCGAGATGCGCAAGGCGTGATCGATGAAATCGAAGTCGATCTGGAACGCCCGCGCGCCGTCCGGAATCGGTGACGTCGTCAGCCCGCGCGGGGTGACGTAGAGGGCGACATGCCAGGAATGATTGAGCCAGGGTGACCGCGTCAGCCGGATCTTGCCGACGATCTGGGTCCACAGCTGAACCGTCGCATAGGTGTCACGCCACGCCGCGGTCGGCAATTCCGGCCACGGGGCTTGCAATATGTTGCTCATGCCTGAACCCTGTGCGCGGTGAACGTGAAGGCATATCGCCTATCACGAATTCCTCACGCGAGCTTCACGATTTGGTGCATTCCGGGCAGCGGCGCGCGCCGCGCGTGGCGCGGAACAGGCTGCGGCACCACCAGCGCCGTGCAATCGCCTGCAGCGGATTGCGCACCAGCTGAGCCATGAAAAGAATTTCGACCATAGCGATAACCCATCGTCCCCTTGGGATAGGTGGGGGCGGCATTCCCAAATGAGAATGCCGCCTCTATCGCATCAGCCATGCAGTTTATTCGCGGTCTCCGCGATCACCCGTCCTTGATAGCGCGCGCCGGCGAGCTCGTTTTCGCTCGGCTGGCGGCTGCCGTCGCCGCCGGTGATCGTGGTCGCGCCATAGGGCGCGCCGCCGGTGACTTCGTCGAGCTTCATCTGGCCGGCAAACCCGTAGTTCAGGCCGACAATCGTCATGCCGAAGTGCAACAGGTTGGTGATGATCGAGAACAGCGTGGTCTCCTGGCCGCCGTGCTGGGTCGCGGTCGCGGTGAAGGCGCCGCCGACCTTGCCGTGCAGGGCGCCCTTCATCCAGAGGCCGCCGGCTTGATCGAGGAAATTGGCCATCTGCGAACTCATCCGGCCGAACCGCGTGCCGGTGCCGACGATGATGGCGTCGTAATTGGCGAGATCCTCGACCTTGGCGACCGGCGCCGCCTGATCGACCTTGTAATACGACGCTTTCGCGACATCCGGCGGCACCAGTTCGGGCACGCGCTTGACGTCGACGGTGGCGCCGGCTTTGCGGGCGCCTTCGGCGACGGCGTTCGCCATCGTCTCGATGTGACCGTAGGCGGAATAATAGAGGACGAGTACTTTGGCCATGATGGTTCTCCGTTAAGTTTGTAGTGGTTGTTCTTGCGAGATGACACGCGCGGGCTATTGCCCGCGCATGAGGGGTGGGGGTGCCTACGCCGCGTCGACCAGCACCAGTTCGGAATCCTCCAGCGCGGTGATCCTGAGCTTGGCTTCACCGCGGATCGCAGCACCATCGCGGGCGTTGACGCGGACGCCGTTGACCTCGACGCTGCCAGCCGCCGGGACCAGATAGAGGTTGCGGGTTTTCCCCGGCGCATATTCCGCGCTCTCGCCGGCCTTCAGCGTGGTGGCGAGCACCCGCGCATCGGCCCGGATCGGCAGCGCATCCTTGTCGCCGTCGATACCGCTGGCGATGGTGACGAGCTTGCCGGAGCGATCCGACTTCGGGAACGGTTTGGCGCCCCAGGTCGGGTGGCCGCCTTGCGTCGTCGGCTCGATCCAGATCTGGAAGATCTTGGTCTTTGCCGGCTCCAGATTGTATTCGGAATGACGAATGCCGCTGCCGGCGCTCATCACCTGGACGTCGCCAGCTTCCGTGCGGCCCTTGTTGCCAAGTGAGTCCTGATGCGTGATCGCGCCTTCGCGGACATAGGTGATGATTTCCATGTTGGCGTGGGGATGGGCGGGAAAGCCTGAGTTCGGCGCGATCTCGTCGTCGTTCCAGACGCGCAAGCTGCCGTGGCCCACGTTGCTGGGGTCGTAATGGCTGCCGAACGAGAAGTGATGCTTCGCCTTCAGCCAGCCGTGATCGGCACCGCCGAGTTTTGCAAAAGGTCTGAGTTCGATCATGGGATATTCCTTATCGTTTTGGATGATGACAGGGGGTGCCGGGCGCACCGCGCCCGGCCTTGACGGTCGTTTGGATCAGGCGCCGAAGCCGCCATCGACATTGAGCACCGTGCCGGTCACGAACGAGGCTTCGGGGCTGGTGAGGAACACGACGCCGGCGGCGATCTCCTCCGCGGTGCCGAAGCGTTGCAGCGCGTGTTGCTTGCGTTGGGCGTCGGCGAACTCGCGATCGTCGTCCGGGTTCATGTCGGTGTTGATCGAGCCCGGCTGCAGCACGTTGACGGTGATGCCGCGCGGTCCGAGGTCGCGCGATGCGCCCTTGGTGTAGCCGACGACCGCGGCCTTGGTGGCGGCGTAGTCGGCAAGACCGGGGAACGAAGCGCGGGTTGCGATGCCCGAACCGATGGTCACGATGCGTCCGCCTTCGCCCATCAGCTTCGAGGCCGAGCGGATCGCGGTAATCACGCCGTGGACGTTGATCGCGTCCTGGCGCGCCAGCGCCGCGGTGTCGGTATTGGCATCGTCGATCGGTCCGCCGACGGCAACGCCGGCATTGTTGACGAGGATATCGAGCCGTCCGAAATCCTTTGCGACGTCCTTCACCAGTTGATCGACTTCAGCGGACGAAGCCTGGTCGGCCTTGTAGGCGTGGGCCTTGACGCCGCTGGCCTGCAATTCCGCAACCACCGCTTCGGCCTTGTCGGGGGAGGCGACATAGCTGATGGCGACATTGGCGCCTTCATTGGCCAGCGCCCGGGCGCTCGCCGCGCCGATGCCGCGCGAGCCGCCGGTGACGAGGGCAACCTTGCCTGAAAGCTTCTTGATCATGGGATTTCTCCGTAACTTGAATTCCGATAACACTTCGATATGCCTCCCGCTGTGGTATAGAAATAGAAACTATTGAAACTCATTGTTTCCAAAATAGAACCTAAGGCCGCCCCCGATGGCAAAACTCCCTGACTTTGAAGGCCTCGCGATTTTCGCAAAAGTCGTGGAATTACGGTCGTTTGCGGCGGCCGCAGCCGAGCTTGCGCTGTCCAAGGCCACGGTCTCGAAAGCGGTCAGCCGGCTGGAGGAGCGGCTCGGCGCGCGGCTGTTCAACCGCACCTCGCGGCGGCTCGCGCTGACCGATGCCGGGCAAAAACTGTCGGAGCGCGCGACGCGCTTGCTGGCCGATGGCGAGGCGGCGGAGAACGAGGCGTTGTCGCAATCGATGGCGCCGCGCGGGCTGGTTCGGCTCGCGGTGCCGATGACCTTCGGGGTCAAGGCGGTGGCGCCGCTGTTGCCGGAATTTTTGGCCGCCTATCCCGAGGTCTCGATCGATCTGCATTTGAGCGACGCGACGGTCGATCTGATCGGCGAAGGCTTTGATGCGGGCCTGCGCATCGCGCGGCTGCCGGATTCTTCCCTGATCGCGCGGCGGCTCTGCGCGACGCCGCGCTACACGGTAGCGGCGCCGTCTTACCTGAAACGCCATGGCCGGCCGACGCATCCGATGCATCTCGCGCAGCACAAATGCTTTGGCTACGCCTATCTCTCGACGGCCGGCGTCTGGCACTACACCAACGCGGCTGGCGAACAAGCCAGCGTGCGGCCGGCTGGCCAATTGCGTGTCAACAACGGCGAAGCGCTGTTGCCGGCGGTGCTCGCCGGGCTCGGCATCGCCGACCTGCCGGACTTCATCGTCGGCGAGGCGATCGCTTCAGGCGAGGTCGAGGTGATCCTGAAGGGCTGGAAGCAGCCCGAAGGCGCCGTGCATCTGGTGACGCCTCCCGGCGGCCCGCGCCCCGCGCGCGTCGAGGTGCTGGCGGATTTTCTGGCGAAGCATTTTGCGAAGGGGAGGAAGAGGTAAGCGCGTCGCGCTGTTTGTTTGGCCCCTCCAGGGGAGGGTAAGAGGCGCGCGGCTATCGCAATGGCTGCGGTTTCGGCTAGGCTCTCTTTTCACAAACCAAAACAAAATCCCTGGGGAGAAACTGCCGATGAACCGCCGCGAACTCTTGAAAGTTGCCGCGGCGTTGCCGCTGGCGCACACCGCGCTCTCGTATGGCGCTTTCGCGCAAACTCCCTATCCCTCGCGCAACATCACCATGATCGTGCCGTTTCCGGCCGGCGGCCAGGCCGATCTCGCGGCGCGGCCGGTGGCGCTGGCGCTGGAGCGCATCCTCGGCAAGCCCTGCATCGTCGACAACCGCGCCGGCGGTGCCGGCGGATCGATCGGCAATGCGCAGGCCGCGCGCGCCGATGCCGACGGCTACACGCTCTTGATGACGCTGTCGTCGCTGGCGGTGCTGCCCGAAGCCGACCGGCTGTTCGACCGTCCGGTCGCCTACGAAGTCTCGCAATTCGCACCGGTCGCGCGCGTGCTGGCCGATCCGACGCTGCTTGCGGTGCCGGCCTCGGCGCCGTGGAAGACGCTGCAGGATCTGGTCGACGATGCCAAAAAGCGTCCGGGACAAATTCCATACGGCTCGTCCGGTCCGTACGGCACGCTGCATGTCGCGATGGAGATGTTCGCGGCCAGCGCCGGCATCAAATTGCTGCATGTGCCGTTTCGCGGCGCAGGTCCCGCGCTGACCGCGTTGCTCAGCGGCACGGTGCAGGCGCTGGCCTCGGCGCCAGGTACGCTGAAGCAGCAGGTCGATGACGGCAAGATGCGCGTGCTGGCGAACTGGGGCGCCGAGCGGATCCCGAGTTTTCCCGATCTGCCGACGTTCAGGGAACTCGGCTACAGGGATGTCGAATTCTACATCTGGGCCGGGCTGTTCGCGCAAAGCGCCTTGCCGGCGCCGATCATGACGCGGCTGCGCGAAGCGATGGCGCAGGCGGTCAAAGCGCCGGAAGTGATCAAGACCTTCGAGACCGCGGGCAGCCCGGTCGCTTACCTTGACGCGCCGGAATTTTCAAAATTCGTCGCCGAGGACTCGGCGCGGCTGATCGCCGCGGTGAAGAAGATCGGAAAGGTGGAGTAGGGGACATGGCTTCACATTTTTTTGTCCGCCGCGAACCTTGCCCGGCCTCATTCGATTGACAGGGTTGAGACTACTCCACCGCCACCGCGTGGAACTTGCGCGTCAACTGGATTCGAAGAAGGGAACCCCGGCATGAGGATGCAGCGGATTGTCCTGAGCCTCCTGGTATCGATCGGCGGTGGAATGGCCGCTCAAACTCCGGCGTTTTCGGACGAATATCGCGGAACCTGGGAACAGCAGATGGCCTGCACCCCCGATGTCTGGCGTCTCTGCGGCGATCAGATCCCGGACGTCAGCCGCATCGTGAGCTGTTTGCGGCAGAATACGCCGCAACTATCGAATAATTGCCGCGCGGTGTTCGAATCGAACGCCAGCGCGCAGCAGCAGCAGCCGACGCCGCCGCGCGTGCCCCAGCAGCCGCGCGCGCGCGCCGCTCAGCCGCGGCCGGTGCAACCTTCGCCTTCTGACGATGACGAGTAGGCCGGCGCTTCGCGTTCGGGTCTGTGCTCGCAGACGTCGACCCATTCGGCTGATGTCAGCTCCGCCATCCGCGCCGGCGTGATTTTTACCGCGCTGTGGGTCGATCCCGCAGCCGGCACCACGACATCGAACGCCCTCAGCGACACATCGCAATAGACCGGCAACGGCGTCTTCAGTCCGAACGGACAGACGCCGCCGACTTCGTGGCCGGTGATCTCGGCGACCTCGTCGAGGCCGAGCATCTTTGGCTTGCCCCCGAACAGCGCCTTCACCTTCTTGTTGTCCATCCGCGACGTGCCGGCGGCGACAATCAGCACGACGCGTTCGCCGATCCGCAGGCTCAGCGTTTTTGCGATCCTGGCCGGCTCGACGCCATAGGCCTCGGCCGCCAGCACCACGGTAGCGGAACTCACGGCCGATTCGATCACGGAGATTTCGGGCGCCTTCTCGGCGAAGAAGGCGCGGACGGACTCAAGACTCATGTTTCAGGACCTCAGGGCAATCAGACCGGGCAATTCGGACAGCGCGCGGATGCGGTAATCGGGCTCGAGCCCGAGCTCGTCCATCTGGGTGCGGATCGCCTTGAACATCGTGAGCGGGGCGACGGCCTCGCTCTCGATGCAAGCCAGCGCCATGGCTTCCGGCGTCACCCGCTCGATCCATGCGACGTTCAGGCCAAAGGCCTTGGCGCCGCAGGCATCCCAGGGGTTGGAGGATATGAACAGCACGTCCGAGGGCGGGATATCGAGGGTGGATTCGATCAGCGTGTAAGCGTCCGGACTAGGCTTGAAGATTCTCTTCGCGTCAACGCTGATGGTCGCATCGAGCACGCTCTCAAGCCCGCTGTTCTTCACCAGCGCGTTGAGCATGCCGGGGCTGCCGTTGGAGAGAATGGCGAGCTTGTTGGGCTTCATCGCCGTGAGCGAAGCCAGCGCGTCGGGATAAAGATCCAGATGCAGATATTTGTCCATGATGCGTTCGAACGCGTCAGCGTCGTATTTCAGCCCGAGGCATCGCAAAGTGTAGGCGAGCGACTCTCGCGTCACGACCGCGAAATCCTCATAGCGCCGCATCAGCGAACGCAGCCAGGTATATTCGAGCTGCTTGATGCGCCAGATCTGGGTGATGATGTCGCCGTAGCCGGGAAACTCTTGTTCGGTGACGGCGGCGACCGACTGGATGTCGTAAAGCGTGCCATAGGCATCGAACACGACGGCTTTGATGCTCACCTCGCAAACCTCACTTTTCTGCTATTTTCGGACCGATCGTCGCGTCGAGAAATTCGTGGAGCGCCGCGATCGATTGATCGGTCGCCGATTGGTTGAACTCGTGGTGGTGCCCCGCGAGGTTTGTCGTGGTCTTGAGGTTGGGCGCGTCGAAGGCGTGATAGGCGCCGGGATAGACGATAAGCCTGATCGGAACACCCTCGGCCGGCCGTCGTGATATTCCCATATCGTCGCGGCCATCGACCATGTCGCGGCAGGCTGTCGCGGGGTTCAGGTCATCGCGCTCACCGATCAGGATTAGGGTGGGAACGGTCACATCGCCTCTAAACGAGCCGCAGGGCGGATAAAAAGCGACGGCAGCCCGGAATTTGTTTGGCGAAGTCTGTTCGATGGCGCCATGTTCGACCGACATCAGGGCCACTCGACCGCCTTGCGCAAAACCCAGCACGGCAATGCGATCCGGATCGACAAATGGCGCGCGCACCAGAAAGTTCAGGGCGCGGTAGGCGTCCGTGGCCAGATCGAGCGGAGGGCTGTCGTCGCAGTTCTTGATGCCGCGCGGACCGAAACTGTCCACGGTAAGCGTCACATAGCCCCAGGACGCAATCCGCTTCCCCCAGCGTTCGTCGAGCCGCGCCCAATTTCCGTTGCAACTATGCAGCAGCACGACGGCGGGCGAGGGGCCCGCAGTGCCGGCCTGCCTCAAATAACCCTGGAGCGGATGTGGGCTGGCAAGCGGGTTCTCGATTTCGACGACGATCGGGGAGGATTCAGCCGCAACGCCGCCGGCCGCATTTCCGGTCAGGAATGCGGCGACCAAGGCAGCGGCTTTTGCGAAGTTCGTCACAGGTCACGATCCCGGCCGGTGATGCAGCGTCGCTTATATACCCAAAATCCGGCGAGCGTTGGCCTTCAATACCTTCGGCCGGATCTCGTCGCGGATGTCGAGCTTGGCAAAATCCGCCAGCCAGCGGTCCGGGGTGATCACCGGCCAGTCCGAGCCGAACAGCATCTTGTCCTGCAGGATCGAGTTGATGTAACGCACAAGGATCGGCGGGAAATATTTCGGCGACCAGCCGGAGAGGTCGATATAGACGTTCGGCTTGTGGGTCGCGACCGACAGCGCCTCTTCCTGCCAGGGGAAGGACGGGTGGGCGAGGATGATCTTCAGATCCGGGAAATCCGCCGCGACGTCGTCCATGTACATCGGGTTGGAATATTTCAGGCGCATCCCCATGCCGCCGGGCATGCCTGAACCGACGCCGGTCTGCCCGGTGTGGAACAGCGCGATCGCGCCGCCTTCATTTATGGCTTCGTAGAGCGGATAGGCCATGCGGTCGTTCGGATAGAAGCCCTGCATTGTCGGATGGAATTTGAAGCCGCGGACGCCGTACTCCTCGATCAGCTTGCGCGCCTCGCGCACGCCCAATTTGCCCTTGTGCGGGTCGATGCTGACGAAGGGGATCAGGACGTCGAGATTTTCGGAAGCTACTTCCAGCATCTCGTAATTATTGTAGCGGCGGAATCCGGTCTCGCGCTCGGCATCGACGGGGAAGATCACCGCCGCGATCTTCTTGGAGCGGTAATAGGCCGCGGTTTCCGGCACCGTCGGCGGATGCTTGTGCGGCGACTTGAAGTAGTCGGCCATCTGCGCCTGGAAATCATCATAGCCGTCGTCGCCATGCATGCCGCAGGGCTCTTCGGCATGGGTGTGGATGTCGATCGCCACGACGTCTTCGATATTGGGCAGCTTCAGCTTGGGCATTTCGGGGTTCCCGGCGGCTTGATTTTGCGGTTTGGCAAATTGATTATACTATATAACAAATTCCGCAAGGCGGCAGAAGCAAAACCCAGAAACCGAACAATGATCAAGGAGGATGCGATGGCGCAGGCGGAAGCCTTCGAGACCGATTTCTGGAGAGACGCCAATCTGCGCAAGGTCTGGGACGACATCGTCCCCGGCGAGCCGCGCAAGACTATCCCCTACACGCTGACGCGGGAGGCGATCCAGCTGTACTGCAAATCGGTCGGCGAAACCCATCCGATCTATTTCGACGAGGTTTACGCCAAGACCACGCGTTATGGCGGGCTGATCGCGCCGCCCTCGATTCATATCCTCCTGATGTTCTCCTGCACCCCGGCGGATGACTGGATGCGCTCTCCGGGCACCGTCAATGCCGGGCAGTCCTGGAGCTACAACATCCCGGCGCGGCCGGGCGATGTCATCACCTTGCAGGCCCGCGCGCTCGACAAGTTCATCAAGCGCGAGCGGTTGTTTGTGGTGCACGACAACGTCTTCTTCAACCAGCATGGCGACGTCATCTGTTCCGGCCGCGGCCAGACCATCCGGCCCGAGTGAACTTCAATCAGAGGGGAGGGATCATGACGACCACATTCGAAGACCTGAATGCCGGCGACGCCATCGACGGACCGAAATTTGCGGTCTCACGCGAATCCATCCGCCTGTTCTGCGACGCCTCGCTCGACTACAACCCGCTGCATCTCGACGACGACTACATGAAGGGCAGTTTCGGCAAGACCAATTTCGGCGGCATCATCATGCACGGCATGAATAATTTCGGGCTGATCTCGCGGATGCTGACCGACTGGGCCTATCCGCGCGGCGCGATCCACCGCCGCCTGGAGACGCGATGGGTCAAGCCGGTGCGGCCCGGCGACACCATCCAGCCCCTGGGCATCGTGAAATCGAAGCAGGTGACGAAAAATTCGCGCTGGGTGCTGATCGACGTCCTGGTGCGGAACCAGAACGACGAGAAGGTCGCGACCGGCGAGGCGATGGTCGAATTCCCGCTGGATGCGGCGGCCTGACCTTCACTCGGCCGGGACGCCGGTCGATCCGCGTGTCGTCAGCCTGCCGCCCTTGGGGCGCCCGGCAAGATGCGCATTCGGCGCCACCACGTCGGTGGCAAGACCAAGCCGCGCCAATACGCGGATGGTGAGCCAGGTGTTGTCGATCTCCCACCAGCGATGACCGTGGCGGGCCGAGCGCGGGTCGGCGTGATGGTTATTGTGCCAACCCTCGCCGTTGGAGATCAGGCCGACGACGAGGTTGTTGCGGCTGTCCTCGTCGGTCTCGTAGTTCCGGTAACCCCACAGATGCGTCACCGAATTGATCGCCCAGGTAATATGCCAAACCAGCACGGTGCGGACGAAGACGCCGAACATCAGAATGCCAAGTCCGGTCCGTACCGCATCGATCGTTGCTTCTCCCGATAGCCAGGCCACTGCGAATCCGGCGCCGAAGAACAGCGGCATCTGTCCGAGATTGATCCAGACCAGCCAGTTGTGGCGTTCGAGCGCGACGTAAAAGCGATCGCGCAGGATGTCCCTGGCATAGCGTTCGTAAATGCCGAGCCGGGCGAGTTCCGGCTGATCGACCAGAATCCAGCCGATGTGGCTCCAGAAGAAACCCGCAAGCGGGCTGTGCGGGTCGGGCTGCTCGTCGGCGAATTGGTGGTGCCGGCGGTGGATCGCGACCCAACGGGCCGGGGTTTCCTGCAGGCAGGACATCGCGATCACCACCATCGCGTGCTCCAGCCATTTCGGACATTTGAGGCCGCGATGGGTGAGCAGCCGGTGATAGCAAAGGTTGATGCCGAACAGTCCGCACAGATGCGTGCCCAGGATGGCGACGATCAGGCCGCTCCAACTAAAATAGCCGGGCAGAAAGGCCATCAGCGCCACGGCGTGGTAGGCGCCGATCCCGACTATATAGGGCCAGTTCAGCCGAAACGGCCTGACGCCCGCGGGCAGCAGGATCCCGGCGTCGGCCGCGGAAGCGGTGATGAGATCTTCGGGCGTAAGGACGGCAGTCTGAGCGGTCGGCCGGGGAGCGGTCGTCATACGGAGGTCAGTTCCAATCGGGGGAGGCGTGGTCGTCAGCTCGACCGACGTGATTCCTCTTATACGGGTCGGGCCCGCGCCGGGGTGCAAAATCTGAGGCTAATTGACGCTGTTTCCCGGCGAAAAAAGCTGGAGAATCAATTTCATAACGGCCGGACAAGGCAGATTGGGGGCTTTGCGAGTGGTTGATTGACATTCGGCCATGCGATGGCTTAGAAACCGCTCATCCCGGGCGGATCGCCGCTGGCGGGAGTAACCTCATTTTGCCACTTTCGGGCATCAACTCGGTTCGGCCTCCAACACGGCCTTTCAAAGCATCAGGATTGTCCCATGAAGGTCCGTAACTCGCTGAAATCGCTGCGCGGCCGCCACCGCAACAACCGTCTGGTCCGCCGCAAGGGCCGGGTTTACGTGATCAACAAGGTGCAGCGCCGCTTCAAGGCCCGTCAGGGCTGAGTTCCCGTTTCGGGAATCGCGCGCCACCGCCTCGCTTCACAGGTCTTTGACGACGTGCTGCTTTGCAGCGCGATTTTCCGCGTCTAGACTTCCAGCATGGCTTTTCGATTCCCGCGTGCATGGAACTGCCGGATTGCGATCATCGCTGCGGCGATGATTGCCGCGCCCGTGGTGGCCTCCGCCCAGGGCGACCCAAGGGTCATCCCGCCACCCCAGCAGCAGAAGAAGTTGCCGGAAGCGCCGAGCAAGCTGCCCAAGGTCGGCGCCGATCGCACCCGTGGTCTGGATTTCCTGTTCGGCGCGCTCAAGGCAGCACCGGATGAGACCAGCGCCAAGCATGTCGAGGCCCGGATCTGGGCGCTGTGGCTGCAGACCCCGAGCGATACCGCGGCCCTGTTGATGGTGCGCGCCAAGGCAGCGATGGACGCCCAGCAGATGGATGTCGCGCTAAAACTGCTGGATGCCGTGGTCAAACTGCGTCCCGATTATATCGAGGCCTGGAACCGGCGCGCGACGCTTTATTACCTGAGGAACGACTACACCCATTCGCTCGAGGACATCGAGCAGGTGCTGAGCCGCGAACCCCGTCATTTCGGGGCGCTGGCCGGGCTCGGCATGATCATGCAGGATATCGGCGACGACAAGCGCGCGCTCGATGCCTTCCGCAAGGCGCTGGCGGTCAACCCGCACCTCGAAAAAGTGCCGGAGCTGGTCAAGACGCTCAGCGAAAAGGTCGAAGGCCGCGATATCTAGCACACGGCTTTCGCGACAGATCGTGCCCAAATAGATCGACCCGCGAAGCGCGTGGTTAACCAAGAATTAAGACGACCGATTGTGAGCGGGAACGTTTCTCGCTATCGCGCCTGTGTTCGCTGTGAATAGCGTGCCGGAGCGAAGCCATGAAATCATTGCTGCTCGCCGGCGCGATGATCGTCGCGACCGGTGCAACCTCATTTCCGGATGGGTTCTATTGGGTGGTCGGCAATCGCGCGACGAGCAAATGCGACATCGTCACCCGTAATCCGGTCATCTATCCGTATGGCGGTGGCAATTTTTGGTTCGGAGACGGTCCTTACCGATCCGCCGCGGAAGCCAGACTCGCACGCTCGACCATCGGCGTCTGCCCGAAGGATGATCCTGCCGCCGAGAAAGACGGCGCGTCATAGCGCGAACCGCTCCGCGGGAAGAACACGCGACAAGCCACAATCCAGGCAGAACTTTGCTAGGAGAGAGCCTTGCCAGGACAGAGCCTTGCTAGTGCAGAAGCTTGCTGCCGCCGGTCAATTCGCCCCGGGCGGCGGCGTAGAGCTGCGCGAGCTCGGCCTCGAGGTGCTCGTTGACCAGCAGCAGCGCCTTCAGCGCGCCGCGGAGGTCGCCGTTGCAGGCCGCCACGATCTGGTCGATGGCTCTTTCGTTGGGGTCGGTGATCATTGCAAGTCCTCCGATGGTACCGTGGAACAATGTTTGGCCTCCGCCCGCGTTCCTGTGGATTTTGGGTACAGGTTCGGCATCAACCGCCCCCGATCAGGCACGCCGTCCCGTGGCGAAAGTGCTAACGCGATCGTATAAAAGAGCCGATGACGCCTGTATGACCCCGCTATCCACAGGGTTGGCCGGTTTGTGGAAAACTCTTCGGCGCGTGGGCCGCTCCGACTTGACGCACTCCGACTTGACACAATCTGACTTGACGCAAACAGACGGCCCGCTGCCTCGAAACCCGCACCACCCACAGCCGTAGCTGATGGGTGCACAAGATCATCCGGACATATTCAATGGTGGCAGTGATCGTCGTGGCAGCGCTGGCGTTCCTCGCGCTGGTCACGCAGGCGGGCGTCTTGCGCGCGGAGCGCGCCCATCCCGTCCAGGGCAGGATGATCGAGGTGGCGGGTGCCGCGCTTCACGTCGTCGATATCGGCCCGCGGGACGCGATTGGCCCGCCGATCGTGATGCTGCATGGCGCGAGCTCGAATCTGGAGGTGATGC
The DNA here is from genome assembly GCF_036924615.1 of Bradyrhizobium sp. AZCC 2289. Taxonomy (NCBI): domain Bacteria; kingdom Pseudomonadati; phylum Pseudomonadota; class Alphaproteobacteria; order Hyphomicrobiales; family Nitrobacteraceae; genus Bradyrhizobium; species Bradyrhizobium sp. AZCC 2289. Next base: position 6,591,563 of record NZ_JAZHRY010000001.1, read on the forward strand.
GGCAGCCGGTCGGCGACAGGCTGGCGAGAAATCATCGCGTGATCCTGATCGATCGCCCGGGGCACGGCTGGAGTACGCGCGCCAGTCTCGAGGACTCGACGCCTGAAATCCAGGGCCGGATGATCGACGAGGCACTGGCGAAACTCGGCGTCGGCCGGGCGATCTTCGTGGTGCATTCCTGGGCCGGCGCGCTCGGCCTGCGCATGGCGCTGGATTATCCGCAGCGCGTAGCCGGGCTCGTGATGCTGGCGCCGGTCGCCTATCCCTGGCCGGGCGGGGTCGGACGCTACAATGAGATCGTCACCCTGCCCGTGATCGGCTCGCTGCTGGCCTACACGATCACGCTGCCGCTCGGCACTTTCGTCGCCGAACCCGGCGCCCGCGGCGTGTTTCTGCCGCAGACCATGCCGGACGGATTTGTCGAGGGCACCGCGACGCCATTGCTGCTGCGGCCGCGCGAGTTTCTCGCCAATGCCCGGGATCTGGTGACGCTGAAGGCGGCGGTCGCCGAACAGGCGCCGCGCTACGCCGGGATCAAGGCGCCGATCACGATTCTGGCTGGAGACGCCGACAAAACGGTATCGACCAGCATCCATTCGCGCCCGCTCGCCGCCGCCGCGCCGAACGCCAGGCTGATCGTGCTGCCCGGCGTCGGCCACATGGTGCAGAACGCGGTGCCCGATCTTGTGATTGCAGAGATCGAGGCGATGATCGGCGGCACGGCAAGGAGCACGGCGGCGGCCAATTAGGCGGTGCCGAAGCCGATCGGCCACGTGGTAGCATGTTGTCGCTGCCGGAGGGCGACCATGAGGCGACGCGAGTTCATCACGCTTCTCGGGGGCGCGGCGGCCGTGACTTCAGTGTCCTGGCCGCGAGCCGGACGCGCGCAGCAGGGCGCGATACCGGTGATCGGCTTCCTCAACGCCGCTTCCGGCCCAAAACTACGAGACGTTCTTGGCGGCTTTTCTCAAAGGGCTCGGCGAAGCCGGTTACGCCGATGGCCGCAACGTGACGATCGAATACCGCTGGGCGGACGGCCAAAATGACCGCCTTCCGGCGCTGGCGCTCGATCTGGTTCAGCGTCAGGTCACAGTCATTGCCGCCACCAGCACGCCGGCGGCGCTGGCTGCAAAGGCGGCAACCACGACCGTTCCGATCGTCTTCGAAACCGCCGCCGACCCAGTCCAGCTCGGCCTTGTCACCAGTCTGAACCGGCCAGGCGGCAACGTCACAGGCGTGACCCAAACGAATGTGGAAGTTGCGCCGAAGCGGCTGGAATTGCTGCACGAGCTACTTCCCGCGGCGCGAAGCATGGCGTTTCTCGTCGACCCGAGCGATCCCACCGTGGCAGAGACCTCAGCCAACCAGATGCGGGCCGCGGCCCGCACACTGGGTCTTGAGCTCCATGTGCTGGGCGCCAGCACCGAAAGCGAATTCGAAGCGGTATTCGTAAGGGCTAACCAGTTGCGGGCGAGCGGGCTGGTGATCGGAGCCGGAACTGCAATCTTCGCGGGCCGGGGCAGGCAGCTCGCAGCGCTTTCGGCCAGGTACGCGGTGCCAACGATAGGCGCCAACCGCGTGTTCACCGCGGCCGGCGGCTTGATCAGCTATGGCGCCGACATCGTCGATGCCTATCGTCTCACCGGCGCGTATGTCGGCCGTGTTCTCAGAGGCGAAAAGCCGGCGGACCTTCCGGTCCAGCAAGCCACCAAAATCGAGTTGCGCATCAACCTCAAAACCGCCAAGGCGCTTGGCGTCATCGTTCCGATAACGCTACTCGGCCGCGCCGACGAGGTGATCGAGTGATGGCGGATATCGGTCACGTCGCATGAGTCCGGGTGCAGCACCGCCCGGACCTCACGCGCTGTCTGCCCTGGCTCTCGCGTGCGGTCCAAGGCAGACACAGCGGCCAAGCGTGGCTTTCGACCTACTTCGTCTTGCCGTCCTTGTCGTATTGCGAGATGAATGCCCAGAGATCGTTGATCTCCTTCTCGTTCTTGATGCCGGCGAACGCCATCTTGGTGCCGGGAATCTTCGCCTTCGGGTCCTTGATGTATTCCTTGAACTGGGCCTCGTTCCAGGTGATGCCGGAATTCTTGTTGGCGTCCGAATAGGAATAATCCGGCGCGGTGCCGGATTTGCGGCCGTCGATGCCGTTGAGCTCGGGACCGACCTTGTTCTTGGCGCCTTCGCCGATCGCGTGACAGGCCAGGCATTTGTTGAATGAGGTCTTGCCGGCGGCGGCGTCCTGCGCCAGCGCGCCCGATGCGGCAGCCATTGAGGTGAGGACAATCAGCGCGCCGAAATTCAATTTTGTCATGGGGTGCTCTTCATTTTTCCCGGATAGAGGTGCGGTTGCTTGTGGCATGGCCCGCTTCGATTGGACAAGCCACGAAACCTTGACTGGTTTCGGCATGGCAGGCTTGCCCCAGAGAGAACTCTCCGCCTGGAGGGCGGCAATCCGACTTCCGGATGGCCTACCCAAACCGGGGCAGACGTGCTTGAATTGTCGTGACAATTCGATAAGGCGCGGGGCCTGGAGGGAACACGCATGGCCATCATGATGCCGGCTTCGGATCAGGCGGTTCTGGATCGTCGCGACGCCATCGTCGCCGCCTTGCGGGCGATCGTGCCGGGTGAGGGCGTGATCGACAGCGCGGCCGAAATGGTCCCCTACGAGTCCGACGGTCTGATGGCCTATCGCCAGCCGCCAATGGTTGTGGTGCTGCCGGACACCACCGAACAGGTGTCGCGCGTCCTGAAATACTGCTTCGAGCAGGGCATCAAGGTAGTGCCGCGCGGTTCCGGCACCTCGCTGTCCGGCGGCGCGCTGCCGTTGGCCGACGGCGTGCTGCTGGGCCTCGGCAAATTCAAGCGCATCCGCGAGATCGATTTCGACAACCGCGTGGTGGTGACCGAACCCGGCGTCACCAACCTCGCCATCAGCCAGGCGGTGGCGCATGCCGGATTCTATTATGCGCCCGACCCGTCGTCGCAGATTGCGTGCTCGATCGGCGGCAATGTCGCTGAGAATTCCGGCGGCGTGCACTGCCTGAAATACGGCATGACCACCAACAACGTGCTGGGCTGCGAAATCGTGCTGATCACGGGCGAGATCCTCCGCATCGGCGGCAAGTCCGCGGAAACCAGCGGCTACGACGTGATGGGCATCATCACGGGTTCCGAAGGCCTGCTCGGCGTCATCACCGAGATCACGGTGCGGATCCTGCAGAAACCGGAAACCGCACGCGCGCTGATGGTCGGCTTTGCGCAAGTCGAGGCGGCCGGCCAATGCGTGGCCGAAATCATCGGCGCCGGCATCATCCCGGGCGGCATGGAGATGATGGACAAGCCTGCGATCCACGCCGCCGAAGCCTTCGTCCATGCCGGCTATTCGCTCGACGTCGAGGCGCTGCTGATTATCGAACTCGACGGCCCCGGCGTGGAGGTCGACGAGTTGATCCGGCGTGTCGAGGCGATCGCGCAGCGCTGCGGCTCGACGACCTGCCAGATCTCCAACTCGGAAGCTGAACGCAATTTATTCTGGGCCGGCCGCAAGGCGGCGTTTCCGGCGGTGGGGCGGATTTCGCCCGACTATCTCTGCATGGACGGCACCATTCCGCGCGGCGCGCTGCCGAAGGCCCTGGCGCGCATCCGCGACCTTTCGGTCAAATACGATTTGCGCGTCGCCAACGTGTTCCACGCCGGCGACGGCAATCTGCATCCGCTGATCCTGTACGATGCCAACCAGCCCGGCGAGATGGAGCGGGCCGAGGCGTTCGGCGCCGATATCCTGCGCTGCTGCGTCGAACTCGGCGGCGTGCTGACCGGGGAGCATGGGGTCGGGATCGAGAAGCGCGATCTGATGCCGGAAATGTTCAGCGAGATCGATCTCAACCAGCAGCAGCGGCTGAAATGCGCGTTCGACGCACAGGGCCTGCTCAATCCCGGCAAGGTGTTTCCGACCCTGCACCGCTGCGCCGAGCTCGGCCGCGTGCATGTGCACGGCGGCAAGCTGGCGTTCCCCGAATTGCCAAGGTTTTGAGGGCCCGGGGGCACGATCCCCGGTGTCACACGATGACCGACATCCCGATGGGCGAGACGGCCGGCGCGGTGACCGAAGCGCGAAGCGCATCCCGTTTGCTGTTCATCGACAACATCAGGTGGTCGATGATCATTCTGGTGCTCAGCATGCACGCGAGCGACACCTACAGTCCGTTCGGATACTGGTATTACGTCGATCGGCAGCAGACGGGTCTCGGCACCGCGCTTTTCTTCGGGGTCTACCAGAGCTTTCTGCAGGCGTTTTTCATGGCCGCGCTGTTCTTCATTGCCGGCTATTTCTCCGCCGCCGCCTATGACCGGAAGGGGTTCTCGCGGTTCCTGCGCGACCGCTTTGTCCGGCTCGGATTGCCGACGCTATTGTACATGCTCGTGATCGGACCGCTCACCGAATACTTCCTGTCCCGGACCTGGGGCAGCGGGTTTTTTGGACACCAGTGGCTGCTTCACCTCAAGGACGGGGAGTGGCTGTCGGAAACCGGGCCGATGTGGTTTTGCGCGGCACTTCTCGTGTTTGCGATCATCTACGGCCTGATCCGCCTGACCGGATGGAAAGAGAGCCGGATCGAGCCTGCCGGCGATCGCCGGGATGGGGCAGCAGTGGCGATCTTCATCGCCATCATGGCGGCCTCGACGTTTCTGGTCCGTGTCGGCATGTCCGAGGGGGCATCGGTGCTCAATGTCCATCCCGGTGATTTTCCGCAATATATCCTGATGTTCGCGGCCGGCGCGTTGGGCTATCGCGGCCACTGGATCACCGAGCTTCCCGAACGTTTTTGCATCCAATGGGCATCGCTCGCACTGACCCTTGCAATCCCGCTATTTGCGGCGCTCATCTTGTTCGGCGGTGGCTTGCAGGGCGAGAGGGCGCAATATGCGGGCGGCTTCAATCCGGTCAGTGCCGGAAAATGCCTGTGGGAAGCGCTTGTCTGTGTGGGAATGGGTTTGCTGATGCTTGCTGTCTACCGACGACATTTCGACCGACAGGGGCCGGTCGCGCGGTGGCTTTCCGACAACGCGTTCGGCGTCTATCTCATCCATCCACCGATCCTGATCGGTTCCGCCATCCTGCTGCACGCGGTTGCACTGAATGCGATTGCGAAGGCCCTGTTGCTGACGGCGGTTGCAGCTGTCGGCAGCTTCGCAGCGTCGGCTTTCGTGTTGCGGAAGTCGCCGCTGCGCGCAATCGTCTAGAGATTCCGATGGACACCTCCAAAGTACGTAACGCCGCCGACGTCGAGCAGGTGGTGCGCGCGGCGATCGCCAGCGACCAGCCGCTGGAAATCATCGGTCATGGCTCCAAGCGCCTGATCGGCCAGCCGATGGCGACCAATGCGCTGCTCGATCTTTCCGAGCTGAACGCGGTCACCGCCTACGAACCGAACGAGCTGATCATTACGGTGCAGGCGGGCGCGCCGCTCGCCGACGTGCAGTCGCTGATCGATTCGAAAAACCAGCAATTCGCGTTCGAGCCGGTCGACACTTCCGCGTTGCTGGGCACGCCCGGCATCGGCACCATCGGCGGCATGATCGGCGCCGGCCTCGCGGGCCCGCGGCGCATCAAGGCCGGCGGCGCGCGCGACCATCTGCTTGGGGCGCATGCGGTGTCCGGCTTCGGCGACAGCTTCAAGACCGGCGGGCGGGTGGTGAAGAACGTCACCGGTTACGATCTCTGCAAATTGCTTTGCGGGTCGTGGGGCACGCTCGCGGTCATGACCGAGGTGACGCTGAAGGTGATGCCGAAGCCGGAGAGCGAACGCACCCTGATGCTGCGCTCCCTCGACGACGTCACCGCCAACCGCGCGATGACGGCGGCGCTGGGCTCGCCATTCGATGTCTCCGGCGCGGCGCATCTGCCCAATTCGGCGTTCCGGCCCGCGTCAGAGGCGCTGGCCGGGCTGGGCTCGACGGGCCAGGCGGTCACGCTGCTGCGGTTGGAAGGCATTGCGGCATCCGCCGCGCATCGTGCGGTTTCGCTCGCCAAGTCCCTTGCCCCGTTTGGGGGCGCGGAAATCCTGCAGGATGGCGCCTCCGCGGCGGTCTGGAGTTCCATCCGCGACGTACAGCCCTTCGCCGCCGGCGGGGCGCTGGGGGCGTGGCCGGTGTGGCGGATCGTCTGTCCGCCGGCTTCCGGCGGCGCGCTCGGTCAGGCGCTGGCGCGGGACAGCGGCGGCGACGTCATCTATGACTGGGGCGGCGGGCTGATCTGGGCTGCGCTGCCGCCCAAAGCCGACGCGCAGGCGGCGCTGGTGCGTCAGCGCGTCGACGCCGCGGGCGGCCATGCGACGCTGATACGGGCGTCCGAACAGGTCCGGCGCCATGTCGATGTGTTCCATCCGCAAGCCGGCGGCCTCGCCGGCCTCAGCGAGCGCGTTCGCTTGAGCTTCGATCCCAAAAACATCCTCAACCGGGGCCGGTTGATCCGGGCGGTCGCGACATGAAAACCGAATTCTCACTCGCGCAACTGGCCGATCCCGATATCGCCGAAGCCGACAAGATCCTGCGCGCCTGCGTGCATTGCGGCTTTTGCACCGCGACCTGTCCGACCTATGTGCTGCTCGGCGACGAGCTCGATAGCCCGCGCGGCCGGATCTATCTGATCAAGGAGATGCTGGAAAAGGACAGGCCGCCGACGGCGGAAGTGGTCAAGCACATCGACCGCTGCCTCTCCTGCCTTGCCTGCATGACCACCTGCCCGTCGGGCGTGAACTACATGCATCTGGTCGATCAGGCGCGGGTCAGGATCGAGCGGGACTTCTCACGGCCGCTGGCCGAACGCCTCTTGCGCCAGGTGCTGGCCTGGGTGCTGCCGCGGCCAGGCCTGTTTCGAGCCAGCATGATCCTGGCGCGGCTCGGCCGGCCCTTCGCGGTCCTGCTGCCGACCCCCAAAGCCGGATCGGCCTCGCCGACCCTGCTACGGCGGATCAAGGCGATGCTGGCGCTGGCGCCGAACGGCCTGCCGGCGCCGGGACCCGCCGGCGGCAGCGTCTTTCCGGCCATTGGCGAGCAGCGCGGGCGGGTCGCGCTGCTGCAGGGCTGCGCCCAGCAGGTGCTGGCGCCGCGCATCAACCAGGCTGCGATCAATCTCCTGACGCGGCACGGCGTCGAGGTGGTGCTGGTCAAGGACGAACAATGCTGCGGCGCGCTGACCCATCACCTCGGGCACGATGGCGACGCGCTGGCGCGCGCCCGCGCCAACATCTCGGTGTGGCAAAGGGAGCTGGAACAAGCCGGCCTCGACGCCATCCTGGTGACGACATCGGGCTGCGGCACCGTCATCAAGGACTACGGTTTCATGCTGCGCGAGGACCGCGAATTCGCTGGTCCCGCTGCGCGAATATCCCTTCTGGCAAAGGATATCACCGAATATCTCGCCGGCATCGAGCTGCTTCCTTCAACGCAAAACGGCAACCTCACCATCGCCTATCATTCGGCTTGTTCGCTGCAGCACGGACAGAAAATCACAGCGCTTCCGAAAGAATTGCTTTCCAAGAATGGATTCGTGGTGAAAGATGTACCCGAGAGCCATTTGTGTTGCGGTTCGGCGGGGACCTACAACATTCTCCAGCCCGACATTGCTAGCAGATTGCGCGACCGCAAGGTCGCCAATATTGCGACAGTCAAACCGGACATGATCGCTGCGGGCAATATTGGGTGCATGATTCAGATTGCCAGCGGCACGTCAGTTCCTGTGGTGCACACGATTGAGCTTCTCGATTGGGCGACAGGAGGTTCGCGGCCAGGATTGAATTGATCGATCAGCCGAGCATGATCCGGACCCGGAAGGCCGCGTTAGCGCAAATGGCTACCGGTTTTCCGAAAGATCATGCTCAGACAAAAAAAATAGAACGGGAAGGCGCTTCGAAGAAGCGTCATCCCGAGCTGGGCCAAGCGGACTATTCGAAGCGCTCGACGGACACGGATCAGCGGCAACAGGAGGATCACAATGGCTAAAGCGAAGAAGAGCAAGAAAAGCAAGAAGGCCAAAAAGGCCAAGAAAGCTGTAACGGCGAAGAAGAAAGCCGCGAAGAAATCTTCGAAGAAGGCCGCCAAGAAATCGGCCAGGAAATCGGCGAAGGCCAAGAAGGGCGCCAAGAAATCCGTCAAGAAATCCGCCAAAAAGTCGATGGCCGCGCCGAAAATGGCCGCCAAGAGGAGCCCTGCGAAAAAGAAGAAGGCCGCCGCCAAGCCGGCTGCTCCCAAGCCGGCTGCTCCCAAGCCGGCTGCTCCCAAGTCTGCTACTCCCAAACCCGCCGCCCCGGTCGCAGCGCCGGCACCGGCCCCCGAGCCGGCCGTCGCCCACAGTTGGGCTACCCCTAGCGAGCCCTCAGCGAGCCCCACGCCAACATCCACGTCGTGGTCTTCCGGTGGTTCCGACGGAAGTGGTTAGCAGCCGTTCAGCCGGCAGAACTCGATCGAAAGGCCGCAGCATTCATCGCTGCGGCCTTTTTCATGAAATCCACTTTCCCAGAGCATGATCCGGGCAAGTAGGGCCGCGTTGGCGCAAAGTAGGCCCCGGTTTTCCCTCGCGACAAACGCGAAGCGTTTGCGCGGAGATCATGCTCAAACAAAAGAGGGCTGAGGCCGAGGCCTTCACGGATGATTCGGTGCGCGCGGCGTCCCCGTGCACATGCCGGTGTTTTTCCTGGTTCCAGATGTCGCCCAGCCGACACGGAGAGCGCCAAGATTGTTGTGGGAATGCAACACCCGTCAACAACATTCCCCGAATTGGTCATAACGCCTAAAAAGTCAGCAGATGCTTGTCTTTTTTGCTTCACCTGCCGGATGGCGCGTTCCAGATTGGCTTCAGGTTAAGGAATTTGGTTGCAGTCGGTTATCGCATGCCCTGGGGGCGCCGGAACGGGACTGTTTTATAAGGTGATGGGGATCGTCATGAAGAAACTGGCTTTGTTAGCAACGGCGCTGGCAATGGTATCGGGCTCGGCTCTCGCTGCGGATATGGCCGTCAAGGCCGTCAAGGCGCCGCCGCCGGCACCGTTCGATCCCTGGGACGTCGCCTTCGGCAGCGCGCTGATGAACGACTACGTGTTCCGCGGTGTCACCCAGTCCAACCACAAGCCGTCGGTCGCCGCCTACTTCGAGCCGCGCTACAACATCAACAAGGACCTCCAACTCTACGTCGGCGCCGCCGGTGAGAGCATCTCGTTCCCGAACCGCGCCGCCGCTGAAATCGACATCTACGGCGGTATCCGCCCGACCGTCGGCATGTTCGCCTTCGACTTCGGTGTCTGGGGCTACATCTATCCGGGTGGCACCTGCTACAACGCCGCCGCGGTCCCGGGTTCGGGCATTCCCGGCTCCGACGCAAGCTGCGCCGTCAGCCCGTTTGGCAATTCCGACCCCGTCACCGGCGGTCTTCCGATCAACGGCAACTTCGCCAAGAAGAATGCCAGCTTTTATGAAGGCTATGCCAAGGTCAACGTGACCCTGAACGACCAGTTCTCGATCGGCGCCAACGAGTACTACTCGCCGAACTTCCTGAACCTCGGCGCTTGGGGCAACTACGCTTCGATCACTGGCAAGTGGACCGCACCGAGCACCACCTTCGGCACCAGCGGCGTCGGCATGTACGTCTCCGGCGAGTTCGGCCGTCAGTGGCTCGGTACGTCTGACCGCTTCTACGGCACCGGCCCCGGCACTGTTTTCGCCGCTGGTATTCCTGAGCCGAGCTACAACACCTGGAACATCGGCGTCGGCTTCACCTACAAGGTGTTCACGCTCGATCTGCGCTACTCCGACACCAACCTCTCCAAGGGTGCGTGCAACGCCTTCACCAGCGACTACACGGCACGGGTTGCCACAGCTGGCAGCGTCTCGCTCATCAACCCGGGTGGGTTCGAATCCAACTGGTGCGGCGCGACCGGCATCGCCAAGCTCTCGGCTGACCTGACCGCGGTGAGCAACCTGAAGTAATATCTTCCTGTCGAAGATCTTCCAAGTCGAAGATATGGGGGCGGCAGAGCGATCTGCCGCCCCTTTTCTTTTGCGGGGGCTGCTATAGCGTTTTCGAACGAAGCATGCCCTCGGACTTGATCCGGGGGTGGGGACCGGTTGGCGTGAAGATGAAATGGGATTGGCGGCGCGCGGCGAGCCATGCGATTTTCCGCATCGATTACCGCAACATCCTGGCAGGAGCGGTTGCGGGCCTTGGCGGCGCGATCGCGATCGGCGCCATGGAGTGGTTCTCCGTCGCCGCCCATTATCCGCTGTTCGTGATCCCGTTTGCGACCTCGATCGTGCTGGTGATCGGATCGCCGGAAGCGGAGCCGGCGCAACCGCGTGCCCTGATCGGCGGGCACCTCGTCACAACCCTGGTCGGGCTCGCCGTGCTGAAGCTGACCGGCCCGCAGCCTTGGGCGGCGGCCGCCGCCGTCGGCCTGTCGATCCTGGCGATGTATTTGACAAGAACGTTTCACCCGCCGGCGGGTATCAACCCGCTGCTGGTGGTTTCCAACAATTTGCCGTGGTCGTTCCTGCTGGCGCCGGTGCTGGCCGGCGCGCTGCTGCTGGCCGCGTTCGCCTATGTCTGGCACCACTGGCTTCGCCGCCAGTCATGGCCGCGGCGCTGGTTGTAGCGTCGTCACGGCGTCGTGGCACGCTCGCCTCCGTCCTTTAGCGCGAACTGTTCGCCGTCGCGAACCAGCACGGCATTGCGCTGGTGGAACGCCTGCAGCGTCGAGCGATGCCCGATCGAGACGATGGCAGTCCCCGGCAATTTCTCCTCGAGCAAACGGTAGAGCGCCGCTTCCGAGGGCTCATCGAGCGAAGCGGTCGCCTCGTCGAGGAACAGATATTGCGGCGCATGCAACAGCGCGCGCGCCAGCCCAAGCCGCTGCTGCTCGCCAAGCGAGAGCATCCGGTTCCAGTGCGCTTCCTCCTCAAGCCGCGGGCCAAGCTGCGGCAGGCCAACCTGGGTGAGAACATCCCGGACCCGGTCCGGGCCGAAGGTTTCGGCTTCGGCGGGATAGACGATCGCCGCATGCAGCGGCCCGATCGGAAAATATGGTTTTTGCGGCAGCGTCATCAGCGAGGCGTTCGCCGGAATTGAAATCGAACCGCTGCCGAACGGCCAGATGCCGGCAATGGCGCGAAACAGGGTCGACTTGCCGGAGCCGGACGGACCGGTGACCAAGGTGCGCTCGCCGCGCCGCAGGCTGAGACTCTTCGCCGCGACCAGGGGTGCGCCATTGGGCAGGCGTACGAGAAGCTCGCGCAGGTCGATTTCGCCGCCCGGCGACGACAATTTCCCGATCGAACCGGGGCTGGTCGCAAGCGCTGCAGCGCCCGAGATCGCCTTCTCAAATCCGTCCAGACGGGCGACGACCGCGCGCCATTCCGCCATCGTGCGATAGATCGAGACGAAGAAGGACAGCGCCTCCTGCACCTTGCCGAATGCTTCGGCGGCCTGCAGCAGGGCGCCGAGCTGGATCTTGTTGGCGAAATAGGCGGGTGCCGCGAGAATCATGGGGAAGATCACGGCGGCCTGCGAGTAGCTTTGGGTAAACGCCGTCAATCGCTTGGTCCGGCTCATGATGCCGTACCAGTTGGCGACGACGCGGCCGAACCGCTCCGACAGCCGCTGGCGATCGGCGCCTTCGCCCTGCAGCAGCGCGATCTGCTCGGAGTTCTCGCGGACCCGCACCAGGTTGAAACGGAAATCGGCCTCGAGGCGCTGCTGCTGGAAATCGAGGTGGACCAGCGGCGAGCCGATCCATTGCGTCAGGGCCGTTCCGAAGATGGCGTAGATCAGCGCGCCCCATACCAGGTAGCCGGGGATGGCGAACGTGTTGCCGAACATGTGCAACGGCGCCTCCGCGGACAGCCCCCAGAGAATCACGACAAAGGACGCCAGCGAGACGATCGAACTCAACAGCCCGACGCCGAGACTGAGGGTCTGGCCGACGAACAGCTTGACGTCGTCGGTGATGCGTTGATCGGGATTATCGGCCGCGTCGCCCTGAAGCTGCATGCGGTAGTGGTTGGCGTCGTGCAGCCATTCGCCGAGATATTGGGTGGTCATCCAGTTGCGCCAGCGGATCTGAAGCCACTGATTGAGATAGAGCTGGTAGACCGAAAGCACGACGGAGATGGCGGCCAGAACGCAGAAGATGATGTTTTCCCGGACGAAGCCGTCCCAATCCTTCGCCTGCAAGGCGTTGTAGAACCGGTTGCGCCACTGGTTCACCAGCACGTCGGTTCCGACCAGCGCCAGCTCGATGACGATCACCGCGGCGAGCAGGCCGCGGCCGGCCCATTTATCCTCGGAACGGAAATACGGGATGGCGATGCGCCACACCGTCGCGAGTGTCGAGCGAATGTTGTTCACGGATTATCGTCTCCGGGAGATGGCTGCAAAGGCCTGAGAAATCGGGACAATCAGGGTGCTCTAGACTAAAGTCGTAGCTCTGGCATGCAAGCGTTCGCTTGTCCCGGCATTCGACTCAACCCTAGCATGGCGGTAACGGCGAGGGGCGGGGGACCTTTGGATTTCGCGGCTTTGTGAGCGATTTTTGGCGCTGCCAAATTCGCAGGCAGATTTCGCACATCACCGGGACACCTCCGCGATCACGCCAGGCGCGCCAGACCGTTCACGCTGGCCGGCGCGCTGCATAATGGCGTGGGGAGGATCCGCAACATGTGGAATCAAATCTACAATCCGCTCGGCAATGCCACGTTGTCGACGATCGCCGCCGCAATTCCGGTGGTAACGCTGCTGGTGCTGATCGCCAGCGGCAAGGTCAAGGCGCATATGGCGGCCATCATCGCCGTGATCCTGACCAACCTGATCGCGATCTTTGTCTTCACCATGCCGGCAGGGATGTCGATCCGCGCCTCCCTGCTCGGCATCGTCGCCGGGTTCTTCCCGATCGGCTGGATCGTGCTGAACGTCATCTTTCTCTATCAGATCACGGTGGCAACGGGCCAATTCGAGCTGTTGAAACGCGCCGTCGGCGGCGTCACCGAAGACCGGCGCCTGCAATTGCTGCTGATCGCGTTTTCGTTCGGTGCGTTCTTCGAGGGCGCTTCCGGCTTTGGTACACCCGTCGCCATCACCGGTTCGGTCCTGATCGGCCTCGGCTTCTCGCCGCTGGCCGCTTCCGGCCTGTCGCTGATCGCCAATACCGCCCCGGTCGCCTATGGCGCGCTGGGCACGCCGATCCAGGGCCTCGCCTCCGTCACCGGTCTCGATCCCTATATTCTAGGCGCGATGGTCGGCCGGCAATTGCCGGTGTTCTCGCTGATCGTGCCGTTCTGGGTGGTGTGGGCGTTCGCCGGCTGGCGCGGCATGAAGGATGTTTGGCCCGCGATCCTGGTCACCGGCCTGACGTTCGCGATCCCGCAATTCGTGATCTCGAACTACATCAATCCCTGGATCGTCGATATCGGCGCCTCGCTGATCTCGATGGGCTGCCTGATCCTGTTCCTCAGGGTATGGCAGCCGAAGCAGCTCTGGTTGTCGCCGGCGCTGCGCGGCAGGGATGAATCGGCGGCGACGATGACGGCGCCGAAGCCCATGGACAAGACCGAGCTGACGCAAGGCGAACTGTGGAGCGCGTTGCTGCCATGGATCGTCGTCTGCGTCGTGATGCTGATCTGGGGCAATGGGGCGTTCAAGACCTGGGCAAATTCGATCTTTACATGGAACTATCCGGTTCCCGATCTGCACAACATGATCAACAAGGTGCCGCCGGTGGCGGCGAAGCCGACGCCGGAAGGTGCCGTCTTCGCCTTCACCTATCTGTCGTTCACCGGCACGGGCATGCTGATTGCCGCGATCATTTCCGGCTTCCTGGCGGGGTTTTCGCCGGCCAGGATGATTTCGGAATATGGCCGCACCATCAGGCTGTGCGCGATTTCGCTGATCACGATCTCGGCGATGCTGGCGATCGGCACGCTGACGCGGCTGTCCGGCGTCGACGCGACGCTCGGTCTGGCATTTGCCGCAACGGGCGTGCTCTATCCCTTCTTCGGCACGCTGCTCGGCTGGTTGGGCGTGGCGTTGACGGGGTCGGATACGGCGTCGAACATCCTGTTCGGCAATCTGCAGAAGATCACCTCCGAACAGCTTGGGCTGTCGTCGGTGCTGATGGGCGCCGCCAACTCGTCCGGCGGCGTGATGGGCAAGATGATCGACGCGCAATCGATCGTCGTCGCCTCCACGGCGACCAATTGGTATGGGCATGAAGGCACCATCCTGCGCTTCGTGTTCAAGCACTCGATCGCGCTGGCGTGTCTCGTCGGCATTCTCGTGATGTTGCAGGCCTACGTCTATCCGTTCACGGCGATGGTCCTGAAGTAGACCGCGCTTCGACGCGCGAACAACCAAAGATCCCCGCGGGCGGCGGCAACCCGCGGGGACTTGTTTTTTTTTGGATATTTTTTACCGCCGCCAATCTGGTCAAGGTCGGGCACATCCAATAGAACGGCGGCGCACTATTGGAGCGTTTTCGAGCGAAGTGGGCACCGGTTCGCGTGAAGAAAACGCGTCAAAACAAGAATCTAGGTTGGACGATTTTGAGGGGTTATATGATTTCAGTCGCACGCATTTGGAGAGAGACGGCTGTCGCCTTGACACTTTTGTCGGTCGCTCCGATGTCAGGCCCGGCGCACGCCGATGACGGTTTTCCGTTCGGCATGGAAATGACCCTGGAAGCCGCGCGCATGCCGGGGTCGAAACGAATCCCGGACCTCGATATCGGCGACAGCGGCGAGGTGATCCTCGAACTCTGGTGCAAGGGCGGCAAGGGCCAATTCTCGGTGGCGGGCAATACCGTGATTTTCGTCGCCGGTGAGATGGAGAACCGTCCCTGTCCGCCGGAGCGGGCGCAGGCCGACGACGATCTGATCGCGGCGCTGACCGATGCGGCGACCTGGAAGCGGCAGGGCGACGTCGTGTCGTTTGTCGGGGCGACGACGCTGCGCTTCCGTCTCAATACCAATTAGGGCGTGGACTCATAAATCGAGAGGCGTCGACGGAGGTCCGCTTTGGTGCGCATTGCGGACTCAAGTCGGACATCGCGTTAGGTCCGAAAAGTGCCGATAACGGACCTGGTAAGTCCGCGCGAGCACGCTACGAGAGAATCCTGCCTCCGGATTAGCAGAGCGTAATCCACGGTAACAATGCATTCTGGAAGGTCGGTCGGCATGTGACGGTGCCTCGTTCAGCCCGTCTGAAGGCCGGCCTCGAATATGCGCTTCTTCTGACGTGAGCCATCTTTTGCTGCGAAATCGGCTGGCGAGATGCCGTTGCGGCCAAACCTTTTGCGGTAGGCTCCCGGCGCCGAACCTACGGCCTTGCGAAATACACGTGCAAATGAGGCCACGTCCTTATAGCCGAGCGATTGGGCGATCTGCTTCTGCGAGGTGTCCCCTCCCTCCAGGAGCTCGCGCGCTCGCGCAATGCGAACGGCCCGACAATACTCGATCGGGCTCATGCCCGTTGCACTCGCGAACCGCCGCAGCAGCGTGCGCCGTTCCAGTCCCGCGGCCGTC
This sequence comes from Bradyrhizobium sp. AZCC 2289, assembly GCF_036924615.1. Taxonomy (NCBI): domain Bacteria; kingdom Pseudomonadati; phylum Pseudomonadota; class Alphaproteobacteria; order Hyphomicrobiales; family Nitrobacteraceae; genus Bradyrhizobium; species Bradyrhizobium sp. AZCC 2289. The sequence goes on from NZ_JAZHRY010000001.1 coordinate 6,607,139, forward strand.
GCCATGGCCGCAAGGGAGACGCCTCGTCCGTCCCTCATGTGCACCCACTCCTGAGCCTTCAACACGGCTCGATCTCCGTGCGTCTGAGGAGGAGCAAAGCCTGTAAAATAGCGCGCCTCACCCGCGGCTGGGCCGGAAAGAACAAAGCGCGCCGTCTCCGCCCACATAACCGGGCCGAAAATCCTGTCAACGAGAAACAGTCCAAGATCGATCCATGACAGAAATCCGCCCGCCGTGATGATGTCGCCATGGTCAATGATGCGCCGACTCGTATCGACGACGATTTGCGGAAAACGCTTCGCCAGCGCCTCTGCGCAAATCTGATGTGTGGCAACTGAAAGGCCGTCGACGAGGCCCGTTTCGGCAAGGATAAACGCACCCGAGCACAGAGAAACCAACGTGGTGCCGGCGGCATGGCGATTACGGACCCAGGACACCACGCCGGCGGGGACGTCAGGATCTGGAAGGTTCACCATGGTCGGCGGGATGATCAGCGTTCGCGGCTTTGGGCTGCCGCGCGGTGCGCTGTCATAGACACATGAAAGTTTCGCGGCGCCGCAATGGATCGGTTTCCAGTGCGTAACGCGAAGCGGGCTTTGGCCAGATCGCCGTTGATCGAGCGCAATCGTGGAAGCGGCGCCGAACAAATCGGTAAGGCCCAGGATACAGGCCACCTGCGCACCAGGGTAATCCACGATGCCAATTTCGTGTGCGGCGATTCCAGTCATCGCATTGTCCCTCCCGGTCAGAACTTTGACCCTTCCGGCAATTGAAACCGCCGAGGAGATGGAAGCACCTTAGCATAATCCGGGAATACGGCCACCGTGCTCGATTGGAGCCGGATTGCGACCACATGGACGGCAAGGAAGGCTGCGAGCGATGAAGCTCACGGTGAACGGACAGGAGCGGGTCTTGGAGGGGGTCGACCCCGACATGCCCCTGCTCTGGGCTATTCGAGATCTCCTAGGTCTCAAAGGAACGAAATTCGGCTGTGGAAAGGCGCTCTGCGGTGCGTGCACCGTGCACTTGGATGGCCAGCCTGTCCGCTCGTGCCAAACATTTCTTGCCGACGTCGGGGACGGCAAGGTCACGACGATCGAAGCAATCTCCGGACCCGTTGCGGAAGCAGTCAAGTCAGCCTGGATCAAGAACAATGTGCCCCAATGTGGCTACTGCCAGTCGGGTCAGATCATGTCTGCGGTAGCGTTGCTCGGGTCCAACCCGAAGCCCTCGCGTGATGACGTCAACTCCGCAATGAGCGGCAACATCTGTCGATGCGGCACCTATCCGCGGATCCGCGCCGCGATCGCGGACGCCTCGAAGCATCTCGGTCAATAGCGAGCGTGCGGCCATGAACACCGTCGAGACCAGCTCTGGCCGCGAGATAGTCGGGGGAACTAGCCGCCGCGGCTTCCTTGAGGGGATCGGTACGACCGCTTTTCTCCTCGCTTTCCAACTACCGGTCAGCCCCGGACGCGCGGGTGAACCGTCAGGGGTCTCCGGGCAATTCAACGCCTTCCTTGCTATCGGTGAGGACGATGTCGTCACGGCGATCATTGCGCAAACCGAGGGTGGTCAGGGGAACTCGACCGGCATGACCCAGGTCATCGCTGCCGAGTTGGGAGCCGCTTGGCCGCGAATGCGATACCGGTTCACTACGGAACGACGGCCAGAATACATCAATCCGATGCTCTACGAAGGGCTCGTCTTGACCGCCGGGAGCTCTTCGATCCCAGGCTTCTATGGCACAATGCGCCGAGCCGCAGCGGCGACGCGGGAGATGCTCGTCGCCGCAGCGGCGAAGCAATTGGGGGTCAGCCCGGGCGACTTGTCCGTGTCGGAATCCAAAGTGACACACTCGCATTCCGGCCGCTATCTCACATTCGGACAACTGGCGGCGGCTGCGGCCAAGGAGCCGGTTCCGGCAGAGCCTCGGCTGCGCGCTCGAAAGGAGCTTCTCCTGATCGGTCAGCCGTTGGACCGGTTGGATGTTCCGCCAAAGGTCGACGGGAGCGCTCGCTTCGGACTTGATCTCGAAGCTCCGGACATGTTGTACGCGGCCGTAAGACACGGCCCCGCCTATGGGTCGACAGTCGCGGCGATCGATGACGCCAAAGCCAAGAGCATGCCGGGCGTCAGGCTGATCATGGCGGTGCCGCAAGGCGTGGCCGTTGTCGCCGATCAATATTGGCAGGCTGTTAAGGCCCTGGCCGAAGTGCGGGAGACATACGCTAGCCATCCGAATGACAACGCCTCTTCCACCACAGTCGCGGCCGCGCTGAGGCGGGGACTGGAGCAGCCCGGGCACCCGACGATGGGGGGCCATGGAGACGTCGCGACCGCGATGAAGTCCGCCGTGAAGGTTCTCGAGGCCGAGTTCTCGATGCCATTCCTGTCGCACGCATGTATGGAGCCTGTCTCATGTACCGCCCGCGTTAGCGGCGACCAAGTCGAGTTGTGGCTTTCCACCAAATCGCCCAGCCTGGATGCGGGCCACGCGGCACGCGCGCTCGGTATCGACCCGTCGACCGTCATCGTGCACAACGAGTATCAGGGCGGAGACTTCGGCCGGCGCTCCGGGATGGAGCATACGACCGAGGCGGTGCTGCTGGCGAAGGCAGCCGGGCGACCTGTGAAAGTGGTCTGGACTCGAGAGGAAGACCTCCGGGTCGACCAGCATCGTACCGCGTTCCTGGGCCGCGTGCGCATGGGTCTCGGCGCCGATGGGACTCCCGTGGCCTACGAAGCGAAAATCGCGTGTGACGGTCTGTGGCAACGGTTGTTCCCGTGGTTCTACGCGAAGAAGAAGCCGGTGGACTTGCCGATGTTCAACCTGGTAGGCGGCGCGTATGGAATTCCGAATGAAGCGGGAACCTACGTCAACGTCCCGCTTCCGGTCCGCATTGGCGCCTTTCGCGGCAACAACGATACGCATAACGGCTTCATGCTGGAGACAATGATTGACGAGGCGGCGCACATCGCGGGTGCAGATCCGCTGGCCTATCGTCGCAGGTTATTGTCGAAAGACGCCCGAAGTATCGCAGTCCTCGACCGTGCTGCCGCGATTGCCGGCTGGGGCAAGACTGCCCCAGGTCACCACCAGGGCATCGCGTATCTCCAATCGGAATTCTATCGCTGCAGACTCGCCGTGATCGCAGAGGTCTCTGGAACGGCGGACGCCCTCAGAGTGGAACGGCTGGTTGGCGTCTGTGACTCCGGTCTCGCAATCAATCCGCTACTTGCCGAACGAGCGGTCGAGGCTGGAATGATATTCGGTCTGAGCAACTCCATGAGCGAGCGTATCTCCCTCGCGGGTGGGGCGCCCGAGCAGACCAATTTCGATACGTATGAGATCCTCCGTATCGACCAGACGCCCGATGTCATCGTCGGGATCATCTCGGTTGGCGACGAGCCGGGCAGCTTCGGCGAGGTTGGGACGATGCCGGTAGGCACGGCTCTTGGCAACGCCATCTTCTCAGCGACCGGCAAGCGCATTCGGACTCAGCCCTTCGGAGGCAATGGAGTCACCTTCGTTTGACAAATCGAAGTCGGCCGTACGGATTGATTCAGGCGATGGGAGATGGAACGTGAAACGACTAGCTGCATACTCCATATTTGCCGCGGCCTTTCTCGCCGCGCCTGGTATTGCGGCGGCGCAGGACAGCTCGACTGGAAAGGTATCGTTTGGCAAGTGCCAAGCCTGCCACGCCGTCGGGCCAGGGGCGAAGAACAGGTTGGGCCCTGAGCTCAACGGATTGGTTGGGCGCCGAACTGGTGCGGCAGGGGGATACCAGTACTCACCCGCTGTGAAGAATGCAGGGTTCGTTTGGGATGGGACCAGCTTCGCCGCCTTCATCGCCAATCCGAGGGGGAAGATTCCCGGGAACAAGATGGTGTTCGCGGGCATCAAGGACGAAACCGAAATAGCCAATCTCTGGGCTTATCTCTCGCACTTCAATGTCGACGGCAGCTCGAAGTGACAATGCTACCGATGCGGGCCTCAAGCCGCTGGAGATTCACATGAGAAGAATCGTCCACCACGAACTCGGAGAACCGGCGCGAGTGCTTCGGGTCGAAGGCGGCCCCTCCACGTCGCTTGGGCCAGATCAAGTTCGCGTCCGCTTATCTTACGCGCCGATCCATCCCGGCGATCTTCACGGTGTCACGGGCTCGCCAGCGTTCGGAACGCCGCCGACAGTCGCCTCCGGTGGGCGGGTACCCGGATTTGAAGGCGCCGGCGTCGTGAGCGAGGTCGGCCCCCAGGTCGATCCTGCTCTCGGGTTGAAGCAGGGCCTCAGAGTGGCCTTCTTCCCCGCATCAGGCGCCTGGAGCGATGAAGCCGCCGTTCCGGCCAGCTCCGTAGTGCCGTTGCCGGACTCGATTCCGGACGAAGTCGGCGCGCAGATGCTGATTAACACGGTCACGGCTCTTACAGTGATCCGCGCGGCACACGACTCGCTTCCCCCTGACGCGCGTACCGCGGTCGTCGCGCTGCTCACTGGAGCAGGATCCGCTGTCGGGCGCCTTATCGGCAAGGTTCTGACGGAGCGGGGCGTAAAGGTCATCAGACTGGTCCGAAGCGAAGCTAGCGCGGCGAAACTCACCGGGATCTTGCCAGGGTCCCCGGTTTTCGCGACGGAGGTTGCGGGCTGGAAGGACCGCGTTAGGGCCGCCGCAGAGGGCGCCAAGATCCACGCCGCGATCGACAGCGTCGGCGGGCGTCTGTTGGGCGACGTCGCGGATTTGTTGGCTGAACGGACCGGGACCGTCATAAATTTCGGCTCGCTCGGCGGGGAGACGAGCGACATCCGTCTATTTCCGCCCCGCTCCCTCACGCTCAAAGGTGTGGTGCTCGGCAGTTGGATGCAGCAGCCACCGGAGCAGCGCAAAGCCGATATTGCGCTCGCACAGCGACTTGCGCATGAGCCCGGAACCCTGTTCGAGGTTGCCGAACGGTACGCGCCGTCCCGGATCGCCCACGCCGTTGCGCATGTCAGTCAAGCAGGCCGGGCCGGCGTCGTTCTTATCGATTTCTCGAGAAATTAGGAGGCCGGACCATGAAGTTCGGCACGATCGGCGCCGGCACGGTCGCACTTGCATTCGCGCGAGAGGCTCTGGCGACTGGCCATCAAGCGGTCTTGAGCAGCCGACGTGGTCCAGAATCTCTTGCCAGAAAGGTTGCTGAGCTCGGGCGTGGAGCATTCACGGCCACGGTCGAGGAGGCCGCAAGCCTCGACTATGTCCTGCTCGCCGTTCCCTGGCCGAATGTCGAGGACGCGCTACGGGGCCTGCCAGCGTGGAACGGCCGAGTGCTCATCGACGCCACAAATCCGTTCATCGAGTACAGCCCCAAACTCGTGCTGGCCGACTTGGGCGGCAAGGGGGCGAGCGAAGTGGTAGCCGGCCTGGCGCCGGGCGCACGGGTCGTGAAGGCGTTCAATTCGATCGTCACCGCTCGCTTCAATGAAGGACCCATAAAGAATGGTGGCCGCCGCGTCATCTTCGTCTCCGGGGATCACCCGGAGCCGACCGAATTCGTCAAGAGCGTGATCGAGGGCTTCGGCTTCGTGCCGGTCTACCTCGGCGGTCTCGCGACCGGTGGCCGCTTGCAGCAGGCGGGCGGGCCGCTCGCCGGTCGCGACCTCGTCGATTTCGGCAGCCTCTAAGTCAATGGGGAAAATCGCCAATGCGTGCAGCGCTGATCAAGGCCTTTGGTGAACCGACGGAAGTGCTCGAGCTTGCCGACGTGCCGGAGCCTTCGGGACCGGCTGCCGGTGAGGTGTTGGTCGGTGTCGAGTACGCGCCGATCAATATGAACGACCTATACGTGATTCAGGGCGCATTTCCGGTTCGACCGTCGCTACCCAGCGTTGTCGGCAATGAGGGCGTCGGCCGCGTCCTGGCGGTTGGGAGCGGCGTGGAGCATCTAAACCGAAGTTTGCTCGTGTCGTCAGGAGAGACTTGAGTCAGTGCAGTGGGTTAGGGTGGGAATGATCCTGTGATTGTGTCCATGTAAGGGGATTCCCAAATCGGCGAGGATATGATTCGATTCGGGCATGTTCATCGAGATGGTGCCCAATCGAGACTCTCCGCCTGCGGTGTTGCTGCGGGAGAGTTATCGCGACGAGCAAGGCCGTTCGCAGAAGCGGACGTTGGCCAATCTCAGCAAGCTGCCGCGTGATATGATCGATACGTTGAAGGCGGTGCTGAAGGGCGGAACGGTCATCGGCACTGGTCCGCAGGAACTGGAAGTCGAGCGCTCATTGCCGCACGGCCATGTTGCGGCGGCGCTTGGAATGATCCGCAAGATTGGCCTCGACCGGTTGATTCTGGGTGCGGCGAAGGATCCGGCCTCGCGACGCTGCTGCGATCTCGTTGTCGCCATGGTGGTTGATCGGTTGATTGCGCCACGATCGAAGCTGGGCTTTGTCCGCGCGATCGATGAGGAGACGGCGGTATCGAGTCTGGGCGCGGTCTTGCACCTTGGCCGGGTCAAGGAGCGGGAGGCCTATGAGGCGCTGGATTGGCTGCTCGAACGTCAGGGCCGCGTCGAAAATGGCTTGGCGCGGCGGCATCTCGAAGACGGCGTGCTGGTCCTCTATGACGTCAGCTCATCTTACTTCGAGGGCCGCTGCTGCCCGCTGGCGCGCTATGGCCACAGCCGGGATCACCGCAAGGACCGGCCGCAAATTGTCTATGGGCTGCTCTGCACACGCGAGGGACTGCCGATCGCCGTGGAGGTGTTCGACGGCAACACCGCGGATCCCTCAACCTTGAGCGCGCAGATCGAGAAGGTGAAGGATCGCTTCAGGATCAGTCGTCTGGTGCTGGTCGGAGATCGCGGCATGATCACCTCGGCCCGCATTCGCGACGAACTTAGGCCCGCGAATCTCGATTGGATCACCTGCCTGCGTGCACCGGCGGTGCAGGCGCTGGCCGCGGAAAATGGGCCGTTACAGCTGTCGTTGTTCGATGATCGCGATCTCGCCGAAATCAGCGCGCCGGACATGTTCCCAGGCGAACGGCTGATCGCGTGCCGCAATCACGACCTCGCCGCCGAACGGGCGCGCAAGCGTGAGGACTTGTTAGCAGTGACTGAACGCGAACTGGCCCGGATCGAAGCCAAGGTCCGGCGCAGGAACGCTCCCTTGCGTGACGCTGCCGAAATAGGTCTGGCGGTCGGCGCGGTTCTTAACAAAAGAAAGATGGCCAAGCACTTCGTCGTTACGATCCGCGATGGTCATCTCTCCTGGCATAGACGGCTCGATCAGATCGAGGCAGAGGCGCGCCTCGACGGCATCTATGTGATCCGAACCAGCATGCCTGCCGAGCATCTGAATGCCGCAGAAGCAGTTCAGGCCTACAAGGATCTCTCGCACGTCGAACGGGCATTCCGATCCCTGAAGAGCGTCGATCTGGAAATCCGGCCGATCCGTCATTGGACCGCGGACAGGGTGCGGGCTCATGTCTTCCTGTGCATGCTCGCCTACCATGTCGAGTGGCTCCTACGGGAGGCCCTAGCGCCGCTGTTGTTCCACGACACCGATCTGGCAGCAGCCAAAGCGGAGCGAACTTCTCCAGTTGCGGCCACCGCACCGTCAGACGTCGTCAAGGTCAAGAAGACAACCAGGCGATCGGCAGACGGTCAGCGCGTCATGAGCTTCGGTGACCTCATTGCGCATCTCGGAACACTCGCTCGCAACACCATGCACGTGCCCGCGCGCCCCAAGCACCGCTTTACCCTTCACTCCAAACCAACCGCCCTCCAGGAGGCGGCCTTCGATCTGCTCGGGCTCAATCCCGTTCGTGTCCAGTAACCGAGTAGCCTCGCGGACGAATGATCAAACCGCATCAGATACTTATGCGATTCATGGGTGAAAACTTCGGTCTAAAGGTCGGCGATCGGGTCCTCATCCCGCTCTATGCATTCAGTTGGCGCGAACGGTTGGTCGTGCCGGCGACAGGTCTGTTCAGCCTCCCCGAGGCCGAACCGCAGCAACTGGCGATGCTGGGCATCAATCCACCCACGGCGTCTCTACTCCTCGACGAAGCGCCCGATCTCAAGCCTGGCGACTGGATCGTCCAGAACGCGGCCAATTCAGGTGTCGGCCGATCGCTTATCGCCATCGCCAAGGCGCGGGGCATGAAGACGATCAATCTCGTGCGCCGCCCGGAGCTCATTCCCGAGCTGCAGGCCGTCGGCGGTGACCTCGTGGTCGTGGATGAAGACGGCGCGCTCGACAAGATCCGGGCAGCCGTCGGAAACGGTCGCGTGCCGCTCGCCGTCGACGGAGTGGCGGGCAAGAGCAGCGCCATGATCGCCGGCGCGCTCAGCGAGCATGGGATCTTCGTTGTCTATGCGTACATGGGCGGAGGGCCGGTCGCGATCAACCCGTTCGACCTGATCGTGAAGCGCATCGTCGTCAAAGGCTTCTTCCTGAACCATCCCGACATCGAGCCAAAGATTCACGCGGCGTTACGTGAAACCGTACCGCTCGCCGCTTCCGGCGCGATCCAGGTGCCCATCGCGGCAACCTATCCTCTGTCCTCATTGCGCGAAGCGGTTCTTCACGCCCAGCGGGGCGGAAAGGTGCTTCTCGACCTTCGCGGAACGACCTGAGCGGATGTCGCACGCGTGATCCTCGGACAGATCACCGTGGTACTGGCGATCGTCGTTGCTGGCGTTGGTGTGGCACGCAGTACGCCGCCGTGCAGCTTGGCTTCCCGTCGAGCTGCTGGGCGCCAGGCACGGGCGCTACCCACGGACGGCGGCGGGTGACGAACAGCTCCGTGACGGGTTGAAACCACTCATTGTTGTCGATGTTGTCGATCCCGCCGGCTTTCACGAACATCACTTCCGGTGCCACGTCCGGTTCTGTAGTGAGGGGTGATCCGCACTTAGCGCAACAGCGGCATCCAACCCGTACGCCACTCGCGCCAACGTCCTCGAAGACCGTCGTTTCGCCTTCAAGATCGAACGTCGAACGCTTGATGATGATAGTGGAAAAAGCGCTTGCGGATTGCGGTCAACCGCTAGTCTCACTCACCGGCGACGTGCTCAGGTCGTCGGCTGCACGCAGCGCAAGCGTTTGTTCCTGCGTCCTACCCTGCAGCCGCGTCGATTTTGTGCGGTGAGGCAGCCCGATCCGATCGGACACCCTCGTCACCTTGTCTGCTTTCGGGAGCAAGCCCGGCGAACCGGCGCAACGCTTCAGCCATCTGCACGCGCACGCTGACGCCGGTGATCACCACGTCGACCATGGTCAGCGACGAGTGGAAGTGGCCGCGCGCCTTCAACTGCTCGACCGGCACGCCGGCGGTCGCCAGCGCTTCGGCGTAGGCGACACCCTCGTCGCGCAGCGGATCGAACTCGCAGATCGCCACCAGGGCCGGAGGCAGCCCATCGAGCTTGCCGCGCAGCGGCGAGGCGCGCGGATCGGTCCGGTCCGCGGGCGAACAGTAGATGTCCCAGAACCAGTACATCAGCGAGCGCGTCAGGAAGTAGCCCGTGGCGTTGTCGGTGTAGGACGGGCGGTCGAACGTGCAGTCGGTGACCGGGCAAACCAGAAGCTGGCCCGAGATCTCTGGGCCACCGCGGTCACGCGCCAGCTGGCAGGTGACGGCCGCGATGTTGCCGCCGGCGCTCCAGCCTGCAACCATCACCGGTCCCGGTCTGCCGCCGAGGTCGGCCGCGTGCTCGGCGATCCACCGCGTTGCCGCGTAGCCATCCTCTGCCGCCGCCGGGAAGCGGTGCTCGGGCGCATGCCGGTAGCCGACGCTGACGAAGATCATCCCGGTTCGCCGGCACAGGTCACGGCAGAACGGATCGTCGGACTGCTCATCGCCCAGCACCCAGCCGCCGCCATGGAAATAGACCACGATCGGATGTGGCCCCGGCGTCGCCGGCCGGTAGAGCCGATAGGGCAGCGGACCATCGGCGCCTTGCAGCGTGCCGTCAACGGCCTCGCCGACCGGTCGGCCGGCAGGACGGCCCTTGTTGAACTCGTTGAGGAAGTCGCGCGCGCCTTGGGCGCCAAGCGACTCGATCGGCGGCAGGTTCATCTCCGCCAGCATGCCCAGCACCAGCCGCACGTCCGGCTGCAGGCGAACGACCTCGCCGTCGTTGCATTGCTCTGAAACGTTGGGTCCGGTGAGCCTGAAGCCGACCATGCCGCCGTTTGCGACCTCGTTGCAGATGCTGCGGTAGGGGCCGACGCCGCCGGTATAGGGCATCACGCCTTGCGCCTTGCCGGGAACGTTGGCGCCCGTGTACCAGGTATTCGCCAGCCGATGCAGCGTGAGCGTCGCACAGTCGGCCATGTGCCGCGCCCAGCCGGCCTGCGCCGTGTCGGTCGCCTCGACTGTCGTGAAGCCGGCCTCGCGCATCGCCACCAGCCGGTCGACCACCCAGTCGACGTGCTGTTCGATCGACACCGCCATGTTCGACAGCACCGAGGGGCTGCCGGGACCGGTGATCATGAACAGGTTGGGGAAGCCCGCGACCGTGAGCCCGAGATAGGTCTGCGGCCCGTGGGCCCAGACGTCGGACAGTGATTTGCCGCCGCGGCCGGTGATTGGATGCACGGCCATGATCGCCCCTGTCATGGCGTCGAAGCCGGTGGCAAACACGATCACGTCGACGTCGAAGGTGCGCTTGTCGGTCGTGATGCCGGAGGCCGTGATCTGTTTGATCGGCTCCTGCCGCAGATTCACCAGCGTGACGTTGGGACGGTTGTAGGTGGCGTAGTAGTTGGTATCGAGGCCGGGACGTTTTGCGCCGAACGGATGGTCATGCGGGCTCAGCGCGGCGGCCGTGTCGGGATCCTTCACGGTCGCGCGGATCTTCTCGAGGATCAGCTCGGCGAGCAGCGCGTTGCCCTCGACATCGACGCCCTGGTCGGCCCACAGCTGGGTCAGGATGTAGACGAGATCGCCGGTGGCCCACGCCTGCTCGAACCGCTCGCGGCGCTCGGCATCGCTCAATTGCCAGCTGACCGCCGTCTGTTGGGGATACGGTACACCCGCCATCGACCAGCGCGCCTGCTCGCGGTAGCCGGCGCGGTCGCCTTGCAGCATTGCAATGCGCTCCGCGGGTGCAGGACCATTGTGGGCGGGCAGGGCAAAGTTCGGCGTGCGCTGGAACACGGTCAGTTGCGCCGCCTGCTCTGATATCAGCGGGATCGACTGGATGCCGGATGATCCCGTGCCGATCACCGCGACGCGCTTGCCGGCGAGCTTGACCTCTTCATGTGGCCAGCGGCCGGTGAAATAAACCTCGCCCTTGAAATCCTTGACGCCGTCGATCTCCGGCGGTTTTGGCGCGGAGAGGCAGCCGGTGGCCATGATGTAATAGCGGCAGGAGATCGTCGCGCCATTGTCGGTCTTGAGCAGCCAGCGTTCGGTGGCCTGATCCCAATTCGCCGCAGTGACTTTGGTTTGAAAGCGGATGTCGCGCCGCAGTTCGTAGCGGTCGGCGACGAAGCCGAGATAGCGCAGGATTTCCGGCTGGGTGGCGTATTTCTCCGACCATTGCCACGCGCTCTCCAGCTCGGGATCGAACGTGTAGCTGTAGTCGATGGTCTGGATGTCGCAGCGCGCGCCGGGATACCGGTTCCAGTACCAGGTTCCGCCGACATCACCGGCTTCCTCCAGCACCGCGGCACTGAAGCCGGCCTTGCGCAACCGATGCAGAAGATACAGGCCGGCAAACCCGGCACCCACCACCGCGACGTCGAGCTGTTGCTTCGTACTGCTCGTCGCTTCCGAAGCACGTGCTGCAACCGTTGCGTCTGGCATGCCATCCTCCCGTGCATTTTATTTTGCCGCAGGCTACTGCCGCGCACCCAATTTGTCATCAGGGCAATTTCAATCTTCGGTAGTTCCGCGCGTGACGACGGCCTGTTCGACCACGGCCCGTTAGTTCCCGCCAATGCGGCTGCGCGGTCCGGACATTGGCCCCACGCGCCAGCCCATTTCCCAGAAGTCGGCTTCGAGCCGGGTGGCTTCCTTGAAAATCGCGATCAGCTCGGCCTCGCGAGCCGGCGTGGCGTAGAGATCGGCGAGACCATCCAGGTGCGCCTGCGCTTTCGCCGCGACCACCTGGTACGGCGCGCCGGCATATTCGGCGATCCACTCGCGATACGGGTTCGTTGCAGCGAACGCGCCGGGTTGCGCGGCGAGCCGCGTCGCGATCTCGGCGTAGCCGATCACGCAGGGCGCCAGCGCCACCTTGAGCGCCAACAGATCGCCGCGCATTCCCGCGTCGAGCACGTAGCGTGTATAGGCCAGCATCTCGATCGCCGGAGGCGCTTGTTCAAGATCTGCGGGTGACAGGCCCCAGCCGGCGCAGAGTTTTACATGCAGGTTCATCTCGACGTCGAGAATGGCCGAGAGGCCGGCCGCCGCTTCGCGCATGTCGGCGAGCTTGGGCGACTTGTAGACGGCGAGCGCGTAGGCGCGGGCGAACTCGATCAGGAACAGATAGTCCTGAACGAGGTAGTGACGAAACGCCGCCTCAGTGAGCGAACCGTCAGCCAGGGCGTTCGTGAAGGGGTGCCCGGTGTAGGCCCGCCACTCGGCTGCCGCTGCTGTCTTCAGTCGCTCGAAGAAACTCATCATCTTTCGCAGGGTTTGCTTCCCAAGGCGTGTCTTGGGCTCGCTACCGGATCACAAGCGGACCCCTCAGGCAAGGAACGATGTCCGCTCTTCCCTCAAGCGCGGTCTTGCGCCAAGGCAGCGCTTACCTCAAGCCCCGTGCCGGAAGCGGGCATTGCATCGGATTTGCGGCTTTCGTCTCGCCAAGCGGCGCATTCATTGTTTACGATCCAATGAGTAATGTCCGGTGAAATTTTGGGAGACCGCCATGGGGATGAGAAGTCATGCCGCTGCTGCGCTCGCGGCTGCGCTTGCTCTCGGAGTTTTCTTCACGCCGCCGGTTTCCGTCGCCATCGATGCAGCCATCAATACGACGGCGTTGCTCGTCCCGGCCGCGATCGGCAATCTCGGCCTCATGTCCCCCGCCATGGGGCAGCCGGCCGCGCTCGCGAAAAAGCAATCGGACGCACTCGCAGCGTATAACAAGGCCGCAAGCGATTTCGAGGCGATCCTGGGCCAGCGGCGCGCACAGATCGATTCGAATCAACGGCTGCCGAACCTGCCAGGACAAGCCCTCTACCTTGCACGCAACAACATGCTGAGCGCGTACAAGGACCTCACCGACGCTGTTCCGTCCAGGATCGGCGGGCCCAACAAATACGGAATCCCTCCGGCGTACCTCGACGCCGGCGTTGAGCCGCTGCTCGATCAGTACAGGAAACTGTTCGACCTCATGCAGGCGCCGCCCGCCAACGCGCAAAAATCGGATACGCCATTCAAGGACGTCGTCGATTTGGGAACGGCTATCGCGCGGGCCAAGGGCCTCGATGCGGCCGGTGCCGAAGCGGCGGGCCGTATCAGCCTGGGGCTGTTCTTTGCGGAGACAAACGGCAATCAGAACATCGGGAATGCGCGCTCGAATACCTACAAGGGGAGTCTGCAAACCGGTCCATCCGAAGATCAAAACGGGCAAAGGAAGTGGGCCGCGATCAAAACCTCGATGGCCGCCTTTGATCCTGCGCTGAGCCTTCGTGACGACAGGGAAGAGGCGCGGGCCGGCAATCTGGATCACCGGTTCAATCACTGGACCGCCGTGCGGGATGCCCTGATGAGCGCCCACGCCGATATTTTCCCGCAGGCAACCGCGATCGTGAAAACCCTGCCGAATCCGATCGATCAAATGAAGCTGTTTGAGCTGATCCAGATTATTCCCGCTCCGACCAGGTCTGCACTCAAGTCTGGCGACCTGGTCAACTACAGAATTTCCGACCCGAGGATCATGGGATATCTGCGAAACAACAGCATTTTCACCTTTGGACAAGCCGACAGGGCAAGAAGGTCTGCAACCTACCGCGAGATTCTTGACGCGATGTGGCTCTTCAATGCCAAGTTTGAAGAGGCGCTTGCCAAATTCGACGAAATCAAGGCGCGGCAAAAGAGGTGACGTCGGCAGCCGCCGATCGGACCGCGTTTCGCCGGGTTCCGCAACGTGACGATCCCGAGCGGATCGTGTGACGACAACGATACAATCAAACTTACTCTTAGGGTCTCGCGATCAGGCCGCTTGCAACCGGTAATTCATGGTTCATAATCCCCGCTGGCGCCGTCTTGTGCCGCCATCAGGCGCGCACGGAAAATCACTCCGGGGAAAGCAGGGATTGCTGTCGTCAGGGAGAAAATTCGCCGGATCGTGCTTTGGCGTTTCGCCCCGCCGCTGCACCATCATCGCCGCGATGGCCGCATTGGTGCTTCTGCCGATCGAGGTCAGCGAAGCCGGCTGGCTGTCGGATGCCTTCAAAGGCCCGTCAAAGCCCGGCAAATCGCCAAAGCGCGTCGCCTCGCCAAAGTCAGCCACTTTGGCGAAATCCGCCGCGTCGCCAAAGCGCCACACTGTAAAGCTTGCCGCCCTCGGGCCGGTCGCCTTGAGCCCTTCCGCTTTGAAACCGGTCGCAACCACGTGCGATCCCCAAAAATTCCGGATCGTTCTGGATGTGGGACATACTGCGGATTCGGAAGGCGCGATCAGCGCCCGCAACGTCGCCGAGTTCCTCTTCAATCTGCGGCTTGCGCAGCGGATCGAGGAGAAATTGAAGGCCGAAGGCTTTGCCGGGACCAGGTTGCTCGTGACCGAGGGCAAGGCCAGGCCGAGCCTGGTCAGGCGAGTCGACGCGGCCAACAAGCTGCAAGCCGATCTGTTCCTGTCGATCCACCATGATTCCGTGCCCAACTCGTTCCTCGAGAACTGGGAATTCGAGGGCAAGAAAAGTCATTTCAGCGACCGCTTCAGCGGCTATTCCGTCTTCGTCTCCCGCGACAATCCGGACTTCAAGACCAGCCTCTCGTTTGCCGAACTGGTCGGCAAGGAAATGAAGGCCGAGGGCCTGCAATATGCCCAGCAATATACCCAGCCCATCATGGGTCGGTACCAGCACCCGCTGCTGAACAAGGAAACCGGTGTATATAGCTACGATCAGCTCATCGTGCTGAGAAAGACCCGGATGCCTGCGGTCCTGCTCGAGGCGGGCTCGATCATCAACCGGGACGAAGAGCTCAAGATGGAATCGCCCGAACGCCGGGACATCATCAGCAGTGGCGTCACGGCGGCCGTGAAGGAATTCTGTGATCTTCGATGGGCCATCCTCGGCCCGCTCTGATGACGCGGTGACAGCCCCACCTCGCATCCCCCGGATTCTGGCATTGATGTCGTGAGGCGATCACCTCAGGCCCGAAGCTGATGCCGCTTTACGCTTTCGCCGTCGAAATAGGCGAAAGCGATGCTCGTCAGGCCGCCCAGCACGGACCAGAACACCAGGCTCGTCAGCGTCACGGCAACCACGAACTGGTGGGACAGTGAACTGGGCACGTTGGTGTCGACATGTTCAAGTTCCGGCGCCCCGATCAGATGGGGCAACACAATGAGCATCAGTCCTGCGATCGAGGCCGGCACGGACCGGCGGAAAACAACGAGCCCGAGGCCCGCTGCCGTCGCCAGCGCGGCCACGCCCCACCAGATCTGACGCGACAGCAATGGTGCCGTTGGCACGCCCGGCAATTCCGGCGGCAGGCCAATTCCGGGGGCGATCGTGAAGACGACGAAGCCTGCCAGCCCCCACATCAAGCCTTCATGCCACGACACGCTCTCGCCCGTCGCGCCGCTCCGCACCGAGAAGAAGCCGGCGAGCAGCAGCGCAAAACCGATGGCGGTCAGCACGTTCGCGGCCGCAGTGTAGGCGTTGCGCTCGAGCCCGTCCCTGGGCTCCCATGCCTCCGCGGCGTGCACATGGTCCGAATGGCTGTGGCTGGCGACCGTTTCCTGCGGACTTGCCGCGGCGTGCGCGCCTTGATGAGCCTCGACCGCCTTCTCGAAGACCTCGGCCTTCAAAATCAACGGTACCGTGCCGAATTGCTGGAGCCCGGTAACGATCAGGCCAACGGTGAAACCGGCAATGACCGATGAAAACACGATCGAACGAAAGGTGCCCATGCGACCTGATCAATGGCAAGGGAAAGCGTTCGAATGGCGCACGTCGTGTGCGGCGTTGTGAACGACATCGATATTGGAGAAACCCACGACGCCCACGATGAAGAGGCCGAGCATCATTGCCATAAGCGATTGGGCAAGCCGACCAAGCTGGCCGGCCGCGACCGGCAAATGCGTGACCTGGGACTGAGTCATCGTTGTTCTCCGCGTTTGATTTGGCTCGACTCTAGCAATATTCGGGCGATGTCGCGACTCGTTAGATGAAGATTCGTGCCGGCCGGGATGCATTTGCGCGCTATCTTGAGGCTGGCGGCCGCTCTGAATGCGTCTTCGAATTCCCCGAAATAGGCGAGGCAGGCTTGCGGCGTCGGTTCCGCACCCAGCAACGTCCGAAACGCCCCGCGGTGAACGGCACAGGTCGCGGCTTGATCCCCGATCGGGAAGACCAAGGATTCGATGTCGGTGCGCCAGCGAGCTTCCTCTTTCAAGTCGAATCCTCCATCGGGCTCCCGCATCCAGCGGATCGATCCGGTCATAGGCCGAAAGCCGCCCGGCGCGTGCCCACGATAACGGTTTGTCAGGCTCTGTCATTGGGTCCGCGCGGCCTGGCGCTCAGGCGAGCGCGCCGTCATCCGCCACGCCAGCACGGCGCCGGTCAGGCTGAAAGCGAGGCCGCAGAGACAGAGCGTCACGATCACGGCCGACCGCAGCAGCGGACGCGACGAGAGGGGGGCAAAATCGAACGTGTGAAGGCTACGCAGGGGCCAGTCATCCCCCAGCGACAGAAAGCCGGAGACAATCCAGCCGAGGATAAACGGCGCCAAGACGAGGCCGAGCCCGTGGTGCCAGGCCAGCAAGCCCTGATAGGCCGGCGTCTTCTGCCGGATAGCGGCACCAAGCCGGGCGAGGCCGATGACGACGCCGAGGCCTGCGCCGATTGCCCCGATCAGCGACAGCCACCATACCAGCGCGCGCCAGGCCTCGGCGTGGTGGCGAAGCGGCGCCGGGTAAATCCAGTGCATGATGCTGCCGACATAATTGAGCATGCGCATCCGCCGTGTCGTCACCAGAACAACATCTCCCGCCGTCGACGAGATGTAGAGCTCGGTGCGGGCGGCGTCGTTCAGCATGACGCGATAAAGCGGACGATCGGAATCATAATCGCCCGACACCGTCCATTGATCGTAAGCCACGCGCTCGACGTCTGCGCGCGACAGGTCGAGCCCGTACGCGCGCCCGTAACCGGCCGCAACATCCCGCGCGGCCGCTTCGGTGTGAACTTCGGCGCGGTCCAAAGTCGCCGCCGCCTTGCCTCGTGCCGGAAACGGCACGAAATGCATGACGATGCCCGAGGCGAACCACGTCGCAAACAACAGGCAAAATGCGACACCCCACCAGCGGTGCAGTCTTGCGATAATGCGCATCACCACTTCGCCGAGGCGGACAGTTCGAACGTCCTTGGCGCGCCAAGATAGACCTGGTCGGGATAACCGGGGTCGGACCATTGCGCATAGAGCGCGTTGGTCACGTTACGGACACGGAACGCTAACCGCATCCTGTCCACCCCTTGCCACGGCAAGTCGCGGCCGGGCACGTCGACGAAGGCGAACAGATCCGCCGTGGTGTAAGGCAGCATGACGGTGCGGTCGTCCTCGTAGAGGAAGCGCTGTCCGACATGCCGCACCGAGCCGCCGATCTCGACCGGCCAGCGCCAGTTATCGAACCGCCAGGACGCGCCGGCGTTGATGATCACGGGCGCGACATTCGACGGCGTATTGCCGGAGAAGAAATCGAAATCGGCGTAACGTGCTTCCGTGAACGCCACATTGCCCCAGAGCTTGAGATTGTCGACCGGACGCAGCGCGCCCGCGATCTCGATGCCCCTGGTGTGGACCGCACCTGCGAGCGATGCCACCGCGTTGGTGATCTGCACATAGACATTGCGGCGCTCGATATCGTAGGCCGAGAAGGTAAACTCCGCGCGCTTGTCGGGAGAGATCGCCTTGACGCCGGTCTCGTAGATGCGCGCGCTGGTCAACTCCAGCGATGTGCCGGGGGTCACCGAGAAGATGCCGGCCGCGGCCGGATCAAAGGCGGTGGCGTACATGCCGTAGAACATCAGCCCCTTCACCGGTTCGAACGTGGTGGCGGCGCGGTAGGACACCGGCGTCCATGTCTTGCTGAAGGGCTGGCCCGCCGGGATCGTGCCGTCGAAATTGACGCCGTCACGCGAGAGCGTCAAATCCTCGGCGCGGATGCCGCCAATCAAAGCGAGCATCGGCGTGATCTTCAGGCGGTCCTCGATCGAGACCGCGATATTGTCGAGGCGGCTGTTGCGGATGTTCGGCTGCGGCACGCCGTAGAGGCCGGGGTCGGGATCGAGCACGGTCACCGAGTCGGCCGGGAACGTGTTCGGATTTCCCTCCTGGGCGAACTGGATGTCGTTGCGGCTGACCTGCAGCTGACCGGCCAGGCGGTTTTCGATCCCGAAGAAAGACGAATTCCAGACGAGATCGGTGTTGTCGCCGACCACCTGCTGCTTGTGGGTGACGAAAAAGCGGTCGCGGTCGATCAGCGAGGTGCCGGTGTTGAAGGCGTAGGTCTCGCTGTCATACCAGTGACGCCTGGCGCCGTACTCATAGGCCTGGTTCTTGAGCGTGACGTCGTCATTGATGTTCCATTCGAATCCGCCGCGAAGCCACAGCTCGTGTGCGCCGGTGGAATTGTCGGCCACATTGTAGTTGGTCCGGGTCGTCCGCGAATCGACAGTGACCGGACCGAACACGGCGGACGTGTCGGATGCGCTTGCAGCATTGAAAATGTTGAGCGCATTGCCGGTCACCACGCCGTGGGTGGCGAAGGCGCCGGCGAATGCGGTCGTCACCAGCGGCGTGCCCCAATAGGCATGGCCGTCGTCGCGCTTGTAATCGACGGCGCCGAACACCTTGAAGGCGTCGCTTACCCGGTAATTGAGCTGTCCGGCGACGCTGTTAAGCTGCTGATAGTCGCCGTCGACGAAGCTGTTGATCTTCGACGAACTGACGTCGAATCGATAGTCGAGTCCCGGCAAGGTCGTGCTGCCGCCCGAACCGAAATGCGTGCGATAGGTGCCGAGCGTATCGATGGAGGTGTCGAGTTCGTTCCTGACCGGGCCGGTGACCGGTTGCCTGCTCACATAATTGACCGAGCCGCCGATCGCGGCGAGCCCCGACATAATCGACGATGGACCGTGCACGAATTCGACCTGTTCGAGATTGGCCGTCTCCATCACCCGCGAGGTGATGCTCTGCGGTCCGATCCAGATGCCGTTGTAGAGCGTGGTCACGTCGCCAAAGCTGAAGCCGCGCATCGAGAAGCCGCCGGGTGCGCCGGCCGCATCGCCCGCGAGCACGCCGACCGCGCCCTGCGCGGTCTCGGTGGTGGTGCGATAACCCTGCTCGCGCATCGCCGGCTGGGTCACGACATCGACCGCCGCCGGCGTCTCGTGCACGGTGAGGCCGAGCCGGCTCGCGCTCGCCGCGACGGCGTTGCCGTTGAGCGGCGTCGGCGCGGCATCGGACGGTGGCAGCGGCGCGGGTTTTGCCGTCGGATTCCGCGCGGTGCGCTGCGCGCGCCTTGGCACGCCTTGCGGCTCGCCGCCCGCGTGCGTTGCGCTTTGCGGCTTCGGCGGCGACACCACCACGGGATCGAGTGTCCGCTGTTGCGCGAACACGGGTGTCGCGGCCACCAGTAGCGGAAACGCAGCGCCGGGCAGCAGACGTGAGATCAAAACCGTGCGCGCGCAAAGGCGCGACGGCGCTTGGAAGTTGCCGATATTGAAAATGGACACGACACGCTCGACGGCGAACAATCAACCCGTCATGCACGCTTGCCGAGACTATCCGCCCTTCGCCTTTGATGCGGCAGATAGCTACAGCTGTTGCGACGCTTCGGAGCACCCCGCCCGACGCGTTCGCGCATGACCATGGCTGGTAGCAGGTCTCCTGGCTCGCGGGTCGCGGCCTTGGACCACCTTCCCAGGATTTGACGATCCCAGTGGTATGAAATGGTCGCCGGCTCGCCGCTTACAGTTGCGGGGGCAGCTACGGCATTGTCCGCATCACACGGACGCACCGTATTCCCTTGATTAGCCCTTGCGGGCACTACCATGCGGGACACTGAAGAGGCTTCGCCGGCGAGTCAAGTAGCGGCGACCTCGCCGGGCGCGCTGTGTCGACGCATGTGTCAATTGGGCTACGTGGTCATCAGCTCTCGCCCAAAATCATGTCGGCGCAGGCGCCGCCGGCCTGCACCACGCCGGTATAGCCGCCGAAACCGGCATAGGCGGATGCGAGATAAAGTCCTGATACCGCGGTGCGCGGCGAGCGGACCAGGGCGCTACCGGCCGGCGGCGGCGGCGTCGGCGCAAATCCATAAACGGCGCCATCGGGCGCGTTGAGATATTGCCGGACCGACAGCGCAGTATTGAACGACGATGCGACCACGCCGGAGGCGAGGCCCGGATAGAATTTGTCGAGATAGCGAAGCATCGCCTGCTGCCACCGCCCGCGCTTCTCGCGATAGGCATCCAGGTCCGAACTGTCCCAGTTCGACAGCCAGTCCGGCCCGAACACCGACAACACATAAGGCGGCGCGGGAACGCCGGAATCGATTGCGGCGTAATCGACGATCGACATCGGCGGCATTCGCTCAGCGGGCTCGTCCGCCATCAAGGCCGCGCCGCGCCCGTAATCGGCCAGCCGCTTCATGTCGTCCGGCAGCAATTGCGTGGAATAGGCCGTGACGCCGTATTCGCGTGGCGGCTTCGTCAGCCCGAGTGTCAGCGCGAACAGGGAGATCGACGGCGTCAGGCCTGCGTGGCCTCTGGTCAATTTCTCCGCCGCGTCTTCCGGCATCAGCGGCGCCAGCGCGGCCGGCGCCGCGCCGCCGATGATCCGCGCGCATTCCGCGATTTGCGCGTCGCTGCCGTCTTTGGCGGTGTGGGTGACGGCGCTGGTCCGGCCCTGCGGGTCGAGCGCGATACGGGAGGCAACGCGGCGCAGCACTACCTCGCCGCCGGCTGTGCGAACGGCGCGGGCCAGCGCGCTCGAGAGCCGCTGCGAGCCGCCCTGCACGAAGCGTCCGCCGCTCAAAAGGTAACTTCCCTGCGCCCTGGCAAAGAAGCTCCACCACAGCGATCCCGGGTCGTCGTGGAAATAAGAAAGATTGGCCGCCAGCGCGCATTTGACGGCTTCATTGTCGCCGAACAATTGATCGAGCTTTTGCGACAATGACTGCGGCGCTTCGTCGGATGAGGGTGCGGCCGCCGCGGACGCGATGCCCTCCATTTCGTCGAGCAGTTGCTGGATGCCGGCCCGCGCCGCCGGAAATCGCTCGGTCAGCGCGACCCTCGCCGCGGCAAAATCGTCGGGCAGCACGAACGGTTTTTGGAGCGGGCCGCCGCGCACTTCGTAGAGCGCGCCGGCCGGGACCCATTTGACGGCATCGAGCACGCCCGCGCGCGTCAGCACGGCGTGCTTGGGATCTCTGCTATCCTGAGGGTTGCTGGTTTCCTGCAATGAACCTTCGATGAAGAGATCGCCGGACTTGTAGCTCGACGCCGCGCCGCCCACCGAGTTGCTGCGCTCGATCACAAGCACCTTGCGTCCGGCGCGTGCGAGGATTGCCGCCGCCGTCAAACCGCCAAGGCCGGCGCCGATCACCACTACGTCATAACGCGCCATTCGGCCTGAACCCCTGGAACCCGTGTACGGAGAGGGTTCATTGCCGCAATGGCGCACCGTGTCAAACGCGCTGACGGCATGGCGCAAGCGCTCTATAGCGTTTTCAAGCTAAGCCGGCCCCGGACTTGATCCGGGGTGGATACCGGTTCGCATAGCAATCAAGATTACGTAGATTGCGTAGACTTATCTGCGGTAGAAAACGCGTCAAAAATAAATAGAGCCTCCGTTCCGATGCAAATCGGAACGGAGAAGGCTCGGGCACTGTCCCGGGATCTACGAAAAACGGCCTATTTCCAGACCGATTTGTCGGCATCCCAGCGCTGGCCTTTGAATTCCCTGGCCAACGCGTCGACCGAGCCGTTGTCGTTCTTGGGCTCGCCGCCTTCCTCGTCGCCGCTGGCCTCTTCGGACAGGTTCAGCCTGGGACCCGCGGATTCGTCCGATGTCGTGATCACGGGGCTCGAGATCCACAGGATCAGCCGGTCGGATGCGCCCGGTTTGTCCGGCGACACCTGCGCCGTGATCTCGACGCTCTCGGTGAGGCCGAGCGCGGGATAGACCTGGCTCGGACGCTTGAAGGTCAGTTTCAGTTTTCCGGTATTGGCGTTCCACGCCGCAGCGTCGGCTTTCGCCGCAAGCGTCCTGGCCAGCACGCTGGAAACCGCCGACGCGATCTTGTCCTTGTTGATCTTGTCGCCGTCGCGCCATTCCGCTGACGCAAAGCGGATGGTGCGATCCATCTCCATGCTGCCGCTGGTCCAGCCGGCCGCAACCACGCCGGGCGCCGACTTCGCCCTGGCGATCAGGGCTGCGGCGTGATCGGGATCGACGGTGAGGTTGATGGTCTGCTCGCCGGCGCGCATCGCATCGCAGGACACGGAGAGGCTGCCAAGGCCGACCTCGACGGCCTCGCCCTTCAGGCTCTTCAGGTAGTCCAGCGCGGCGTCGAGCTTGACCCGCACGCCGACCGATTCCGGCGACACCTCGGTAAAGTCCTTAGGAGCCGGCGTGATGCCGTCATCGGTGGTCTGGTTATCGAGAAATTCCTTCTCGCTGAGATCGGAATTGTCCGAAGACGTCACCTCGGTCACGGTCTGGCCGACGGTGATCTGGCCACGGAATTCGAAACTGTCGCCGGTGGGCTTGCGCGTCAGCTTGATGGTGACCGGCAGTTTATCGCTGACGGTTTGCGTGGCGCCGGTCAGGTTCTGGCCGTTGACGGCGAGGTTGGCGACAAAGCGGTCCTTGCGGTCGGAACCTTTCTCGGCGGGGTAGCAGACATCGAGCACGGCCGCGGTGACGTTCTTGCCCTGGCGGGTTTCCTTCAGGACCACGTCGGCATTGCCGTCCATCAACCCGTCGATCGAGGTGAAATATCTGACCTCGTTGGCGCCAGGCGCGGCCTTGGAGGGGAGTTTCATCTGGGCGAAAGCGAGGTCCGGCGAGGCCGTCACCAGACCGAACAGGCAGAGCAGGAGCGCGCGCATCTGAAATTCCTCGAAAGGACAGAATCGGTATGGTCGTAGCTACCAAACCTCGATGTCATTAGCCAAAAAGAAGGCCGCCCGGAGGCGGCCTTCGATTTCATCAGAGGTAACGGACGGGGGCCTTAGAAGCCCATGCCGCCCATTCCACCCATGCCGCCGCCGCCACCGCCCGGCATCGGAGCCGCCGGCTCCTTCGGCAGTTCGGCGACCATGGCTTCGGTGGTCACCAGCAGGCCGGCCACGGAAGCCGCGTCCTGCAGGGCGGTGCGCACCACCTTGGCCGGGTCGATGATGCCCTTGGCAACCATGTCGACATATTCCTCGGTCTGGGCGTCGAAGCCCCAGGTCTCCGACTTGTTCTCGAGGATCTTGCCGACCACGATCGAGCCTTCGACGCCGGCGTTCTCGGAGATCTGGCGGACCGGGGCTTCCAGCGCCTTCAGCACGATATTGATACCGGCCTGGACGTCGGAATTGTCGTTGGTGAGACGGCCGACCGCCTTCTTGGCGCGCAATAGCGCCACGCCGCCGCCGGGCACGATGCCTTCCTGCACCGCGGCGCGGGTCGCATTGAGGGCGTCCTCGACGCGATCCTTCTTCTCCTTCACCTCGATCTCGGTCGCACCGCCGACGCGAATGATCGCGACGCCGCCGGCGAGTTTTGCCAGACGCTCCTGCAGCTTCTCGCGGTCGTAGTCCGAGGTGGTCTCCTCGATCTGCGCCTTGATCTGGCCGACGCGGGCTTCGATGTCCTTTTTCTTGCCGGCGCCGCTGACGATCGTGGTGTTTTCCTTGTCGATCACGACCTTGCGGGCGCGGCCGAGCATGTTGATGGTGACGCTTTCCAGCTTCATGCCGAGCTCATCGGAGATCAGCTGACCGCCGGTCAGGATCGCGATGTCTTCCAGCATCGCCTTGCGGCGATCGCCGAAGCCGGGCGCCTTGACGGCGGCGACCTTCAGGCCGCCGCGCAGGCGGTTGACCACCAGCGTCGCCAGCGCCTCGCCTTCGACGTCTTCGGCGATGATCAAAAGCGGGCGGCCGGACTGAACCACCGCTTCGAGCACCGGCAGCATCGACTGCAGGCCGGACAGCTTCTTCTCGTGCAGCAGCACGTAGACGTCCTCGAGCTCGGCCGTCATCTTCTCGGCATTGGTGATGAAGTAGGGCGACAGGTAGCCGCGGTCGAACTTCATGCCCTCGACGATATCGACCTCGGTCTCGAGCGACTTGTTTTCCTCGACCGTGATGACGCCTTCGTTGCCGACCTTCTGCATCGCCTGCGCGATCATCTTGCCGATGGCGGCGTCGCCATTGGCCGAGATGGTGCCGACCTGGGCGACCTCGGCGGAGGACGCGACCGGCTTGGCGCGCTTTTCGATATCCTTGACCACGGCTGCGACCGCGATGTCGATGCCGCGCTTCAGGTCCATCGGGTTCATGCCGGCGGCGACCGACTTGCCGCCTTCGCGCACGATCGCCTGCGCCAGCACGGTCGCCGTGGTGGTGCCGTCACCGGCGGTGTCGTTGGTCTTGGAGGCGACTTCGCGCAGCATCTGCGCGCCCATGTTCTCGAACTTGTCGTCGAGCTCGATTTCCTTGGCGACGGTGACGCCGTCCTTGGTGATGCGCGGGGCACCAAAACTCTTTTCGATGACGACGTTGCGGCCCTTGGGGCCGAGCGTCACCTTCACTGCGTTGGCGAGGATATCGACGCCGCGCAGCATGCGATCGCGGGCGTCTCCGGAAAACTTAACGTCTTTGGCGGCCATGGTTGATTGCTCCTGGGAAATGAACCTCATCCTGAGGAGCGGGCCTTGGCCCGCGTCTCGAAGGATGAGCTTGTGGAAAGTACCCTTCGAGACGGCAGCTTCGCTGCCTCCTCAGGGTGAGGTCAGTGTGTTGTCAGGCCAGCACGCCCATGATGTCGGACTCCTTCATGATCAGGAGCTCCTCGCCGTCGAGCTTGACCTCGGTGCCCGACCATTTGCCGAACAGCACGCGGTCGCCGACCTTGAGATCGATCGGGATCAGCTTGCCAGCTTCGTCACGGCCGCCCGGGCCGACCGCGGTGACTTCACCCTGCGAGGGCTTTTCCTTGGCGCTGTCGGGAATAATGATGCCGCCCTTGGTCTTCTCTTCGGCATCGATACGCTTGACCACGACGCGGTCATGCAGCGGACGGAATGTGGATTTAGCCATGACATTTCCTCTTGGAGGCTTGGTTTCAGGTCTGGTTCATCGAGACTGGCGTGTAATGCCGGCTGGTCGACACCGCGGGGCAGGAGGCCCCACGCCTTTAGCAATCATGGTATTGGAGTGCTAATTGTGGGTCGGGGAATATGGCTTGGCGCCGATCCTGTCAAGCAAGAGGGTTAAGGCCTTGGTGAGGCCAATATAGGATGCTCACTGGGAAACCAAATCGGAGCGGCGACGTATTTTAATGGACGTCATTGCTCCGGCTGACGTTTTGCGCTTGGCTGCATGACGGGTGCGGCCGGGAAATTGCTCGGGGGAATGCGATGATCGGGTTACGGAATGCGCGTGCGGTGGCCAACCTGGCGGCCGCCTCGGCGCTGTCGATATTCCTCGGGGCGTGCGGCAGCATGAGCCTGCCGTCGCTATCGTCGAACACCACGGCTGAACCGACGGAACCCGGGGTCGCCCCGGAAATGCCGGCGAGCATCCGGGCCGACGAAATCGTCGGCCGTTGGGGCCTCGCCTCGTTCCAGAATCCGACGGATCGCGCCCGCACCGAAAAGATGGCGAAGGACCAGTGCAGGCAACCCTACGTGATCGGCGCCGGCCAGTCCGGCGGCGTGGTCATGCATCTGGCCGACCAGGCGACGCCGCAGGAGCTGCGGCTGAAGGGCAGCCCGAGCGGCAAGAATTATATCGGTCCGGCGGGGCCGACCCCCGGCGAGCAGGACCGCGAGATCGTCTCGTTCGATGGCCGCGTCCTGATCACCCGCTTCATCGACAAGGATGCCGCGACCCGCTACGGCAACATGGTCTATGTCCGCTGCGCGCCCCGCGCCTGAGCCGCCAGAAATTTAACCTAACCCGAAATTAGAAAACGCCGGCATCGCGCCGGCGTTTCGTCGTTCGGAGGACGGTGCCGCCGGGAGTTGCCCCGGCGTGTCCAAAATTCAGTCGAACAGCGCGTCGATGTCGTCCTGGGAAGCGTGACCGATGTCGCCGTCCAGCTTCGGGCCGTTGAGCAGCTTGGCGTCGCCTTCGCGGTGATCGACGATCGGCGCCGCGTGGGCCTTGATGGCGTCGACGCCACCCCAGATTTCCATCATCACGGTGATGTGGCTTTCGATGAACTTCATCGCACCCATCACCTTGCTGATGCGCTGGCCGGTGAGATCCTGGAAGTTGCAGGCCTCGAAGATCGAGATCACGCGTTCCTGGATTTCCTCACTGAGCAGCTTCTGCTGGTCCGGCGAGGTGTTCTTGGACAGCGCGGTCGCAGCCTGATCGATCGCCTCGGTGGCTTCGAGAATCTGCTGGGTGGCCTGTTCGGTGCCGCCGACCACGGCGCCGAGCTCGCCATTGACCTTGGCCATTTCGCCGCCGTCGAAGCTCTTGCCGTGCAGGGTTGCGATTTCGCGCTTGGTGCGGTTGATGGCGTCGTGGATCAGGTCGAGCTCGACCTTGAGCTTTTCGCACTGCTCGATCTGGGCGCGATAGGTTTCCAGGAGCGTGTGGGCTTCGGCAACCTCGCGCGCGACCGACGCTTCGGCGGTTTCGGTCACCGCGGCGCGGCCGGTGCCGTTGGCCATCTGGGCGCGGATGGAGCGGAGCTCGGCCATGATCTCGCGATGCATCGGGCCGATGTCCTCGCCGTCGGCGGACATTGGCACTTCGCCCATAATGGCTTCTTCAATACGAAAACGCTTGCGACTGACCGACATGAGTTTTTTCCCACCCCTTCACTCCCAATGTTTTACGCAGATGCGATTTAACGTGAGGTTCACGCGCGGGAACAGGCCGCCGCGTCTTTGCCGGCCGCTGCACACCATCGATTAACCATGCGCGGCCAGCGTTCACTCAAAATAAACGCTACCGGACAAATCCGCGCGCGATTGACGACGTGGTGAATCGAAACGCCGTTTCCGTTTACCAAACCGATGCGGTTTTGATTTTAATTGATCGCGTGCAACGGCGGCGTTCAGACGCTCCCAAGAACTGAACAGTGACGAAACAGTACAGAGTACGTCGATGAAGAAAATGTCCCTCGCGCTGCTGGCCAGCGCGTCCTTCCTGGTTGCGGGTCCTCATCAAGCATTGGCGATCGATGTCGCGCCGCTTCCCGAACCTGCAATAGTCTACGCCAATCAGCCCGCGCCGCCGGCGCCGGTGCGCATGGCCTCCGCCGAACGCTCCAACATGGGCGGCGGCTTCATCGAATTCCTGTTCGGCGACGGACCGGGGCAAGGCAACCTGCAGCAGCCGATGTATCAGCAGCAGCCCGGATACGGCGCGCGGCGTTCGCTGCTGCCGCCGATGGACCCGCAGCAATCGATGCCGCAGCAGGAAGAAGCGGCCGATCCCGCGCAGCGCCCGTTCGATCCCAGATATGAAAAGCAGGTGGTCGAGTATCACGGCAAGGAAGGCGCCGGCACCATCGTCGTCGACACGCCGAACAAGTTCCTGTTCCTGGTGCAGGGCGACGGCAAGGCGTTGCGCTACGGCATCGGCGTCGGCCGGCCCGGCTTCACCTGGTCCGGCGTCAAGACGATCTCGGCCAAGAAGGAATGGCCGGCCTGGACGCCGCCGCCGGAAATGCTGGTGCGCCGTCCCGACCTGCCGCGGCACATGGAAGGCGGTCCGCAAAATCCGCTCGGCGCGCGCGCGATGTATCTGGGATCGTCGCTCTATCGCATCCACGGCTCCAACGAGCCCTGGACCATCGGCACCAACGTCTCGTCCGGCTGCATCCGGATGCGAAATGAAGACGTGATGGATCTCTACGGCCGCGTCGGCGTCGGCACCAAGGTCGTCGTCATCTGATTGCGGGGAGCTCAATCAAAAACGGCCGCTCGATCGGGCGGCCGTTTTATTTTTGAGGGATGAATCGGCTCAGGCGTAGTCAGAACCGCCGTCGTCATCAAAGCCGTCGGAATCGTGATCCATGTCGTTGTCGTTGTCGTCGTCGTTCGACGCCTGGTCGAACAGGCCGGCGCGCGAACTGGAGCCATCGTCGGCGCGCTGTCCGGAGGAGCCGATGTCGTTGATCCCGGCATCCCGCGCCAGGTCGCTGCCCGATTGATCGCTCCACGGCTTCTGGTTGCCGCCAAGTCCGCTGGAATCGGCGAAGGCTTGATGGCCGCCGCCGCCCATCATCGAACGGATGCTGCCGAGCAGCAGCGATCCACCGACCATGCCGGCCGCGGCCGCAGCCGCGGTTCCCAGGAACGAGCCGCCACCGCCGATCGGAGATTGCGGCGCGCCATAGGACTGACCGCCATAAGGCTGGCCGCCATAGGACTGGGACTGACCATACGGCGGCTGATTATACTGTCCGGGCGATTGCGACTGCTGCAACACCTGGCCGCTGTTCCATACCGGGCGGCTGCCCATATCGGGCGCGCGGACGTTGGGCACCGAACCATGCGGCGGCTGGCCTTGCCCGAAGATCGCGTCGCGCATCGAATCGAGGAAGCCGCCGGATTGACCTTGTCCGGATTGATTCTGTTCAGGCGAAAGCGCCGCTTCCAATTCCTGGATGTGGGCATTGGCGCGCTTCAGCGCCTCGTCCTGCACCAGCGCCGTCTGCACCAGCGCGTACACGGAGTTGGGCGCCTTGCGCAGGCCTTGCATGATCGCGGACATGGCCTCGGGATCGCGCGGGGTGTTCTCCAGTTTGGCGAGCCGGTCGAAAAGATCGTCAATCAGTTGGCGTTCTTGCGGTGTCATGGCCTTCTCCCTCGCGTCGAATGGGTGTCGAAGCGCGCTGGAGATGTAGGCGGGCTTTGTGTCGCAAGTAGTGGGAGGGCGGATTAAATTTCGGTATGCGACAAAACGGCCGGCCGGCCTTTCCTCAGCGATATCAATCCAGTGTAACATTATTCGCGGCCAATAGCGCCGGGAAATCGGCGCTTGCCAGATACGCGTGCTCGGTTTCGCGCTGGGTGGTCAGGGGATCGAGGCTGACGAGGGTTTCATCGACGAAGCCGGGATGGCACATCACGAGGCCGCCCTCCGGCAAGCAATCGAGGAATTGGCGCATCAGCACGCCGAAATCCGGCTGGCCGGTGAAATCATAGGCACCGGCGAAGGCGGGGTTGAAGGCGATGTTCGCGCGCGAAGCCTTTTTGCGAAATTGCGCACTGAGGACGTCGAGCACCAGCGCCTTGGGCGCGCCGAGCCGTTGTGCCAGCGGTTGCCGGCGTCCGCCCTGCCGAACCCAGGCGCCGGGCGCGGCTTCCCTGACGGCTTGCAGAAATGCGTCGCGGATCTGCGGAAACAATTGCACATGCTGGTGGCCGTCGACGAACTCAGGATCGCGGCCGAACAGATCCTTGAACGCCGTGAGCTGCACCATCAGCTCGGCGTGGATGATCTCGGGATCGAGCCGCCGCAACAGGCCTGCGCGCAACATCTTTGCAAACGGCAGGAACATGCCGCCGTCGGTCGGCCGGAAGTGCATCGTCAGCGGACGGAACGGGGCTGTCAGGGTCGCGTGCAGCCCGATCGCGCAGCGCTGGCGGTCGGCGGCGACGCGCTTCAGTGCAGCGACCTCGTCACGGCCGATCGCAGCACCGACCACCATCGCCGATGTCGCATTGAGACGGCCGCGCGCGATCAGGTCGCGAATGCCGCGGTTGACGCCTTCACTGAGACCGTAATCATCGGCGCACAGCCAGATCCGGCGCGAAGGCGCGGCGTCGTTCATT
This sequence comes from Bradyrhizobium sp. AZCC 2289, assembly GCF_036924615.1. Classification (NCBI taxonomy): domain Bacteria; kingdom Pseudomonadati; phylum Pseudomonadota; class Alphaproteobacteria; order Hyphomicrobiales; family Nitrobacteraceae; genus Bradyrhizobium; species Bradyrhizobium sp. AZCC 2289. The sequence goes on from NZ_JAZHRY010000001.1 coordinate 6,637,329, forward strand.
CGGCGGCGGTCCGCTCGCCATCGCGTTCAGCCGGTTCGGCTTCAGCGCGCTTCTCGCTGTGTTCAGCAACGAAATAGATCGGACGCGCTTTCAACTCCGACAGGATCTTGCCGATATATTCGCCGACAATGCCGATCATGATGAGCTGCACGCCGCCGATGGTCATCAGGCCGATCACCAGCGAGGGATAGCCGGGAACCTGCTTTCCGGTGGTCCAGACCTCCCACAGGATGGAGAGGCCGAACAGGAAAGCCCCCGCCGCCAACACGACGCCGAGCAGGCTGGCAAACCGTAGCGGCGCCACCGAGAAAGAGGTCAGCCCTTCGATCGACAGGCCGACCAGCCGGCCCGCGCTGAATGTGGTGACGCCATGCGCGCGCGGCGCCGGCTCGTAGTCGACGCGGATCTGGCGGAAACCGATCCAGGTCGCGAGCCCCTTGAAGAACCGGTTGCGCTCGGGAAGCTGCTTCAGCGCGGCGGCCGCGCGCGGCGACAGCAGGCGGAAATCGCCGGCATCCTCGGGGATTTTCTGCCGCGCGCCCCAATTGATCAGCGCGTAGAAGCCGTGCACCGCAAGCCGGCGCAGGAACGATTCATTGTCGCGATGGGCCTTCGCCGTATAGACGACGTCGTAACCGTCATCGATCCAGTGGCCGACGAGCCTCTCGACCAGGCTCGGCGGGTGCTGGCCGTCGCCGTCCATGAACAGGACCGCGCCGCGCCTTGCATGGTCGAGTCCCGCCATCAGCGCCGCTTCCTTGCCGAAATTGCGCGACAGCGACACCACCTGGACGTCGAGCGCATCCGCCGCGAGGCCGCGCGCAATGGTGAGCGTGGCGTCGGCGCTGCCGTCATCGACATAGACCACTTCGCAGGCGAGGCGGTAACGGCCCCTCAGCGTTTTGGCGAGGCCGACCAGCCGCTCGTGCAGCGGTGCGAGCCCTGCGGCCTCGTTGTACAGCGGCACGACGATCGACAGCCCCTGCGCCGCAGCATTGGCCGCGGTGGTCGACAGGCTAGAAACGTCCGTACCCAGCATCATCGGTCAGGTTCCAAAGTTCCCATGGCAGCATATGCTACTCGCCGCTTGCTGTCGCAACCATGAACGAAAACGCCTCACGGCCGCAGGAACGCCTCGAGTTTGGCGAACAGCGGGTTTTCGCGGTCGAGCACATAGTCGAGCGAAGCCACCGACACGGTGTCGGCGCCATGCTGGCGAAGGAAGCTGCCGAGCGCGTAAAGGTGCATCGGCGGGCAGTGCAGCGTCAGCATTCCGGAAGAGGTCGGTCCGCCGAACGGCGCGACCACGCCGAAACGATTATGCGCTTCGGTTAGCAGCGCGTCGTTGCAGCCGGCAAAACGGGTGCGGACCTCGCGGTACTTGCTGGCGCGCGCGCGGGCGGCGATGTGATCGAGGATGACGCGCGCGGTTTCGCGCGCTTCGCTCGACCAGTCGGCGTCCTTTGAGGCCACGAGGTTGGCCTGGCTGCGCAGGATGATGCCGTCGTCGAGCACCTTGAGACCATTGGCGGCGAGCGTGGCCCCGGTCGTGGTGATGTCGACGATCATCTCGGCGGTGCCGACCGCGGGCGCGCCTTCGGTGGCGCCGGCGCTCTCGACGATGCGGTAGTCGACCACGCCGTGGGAGGCAAAGAAGCTCCGGGTCAGGTTGATGTATTTGGTCGCCACCCGCATCCGCCGGTTATGCTGGGCGCGGAAGCCGGTGGTGACGTCGTCGAGATCGGCCATGGTGCGGACGTCGATCCAAGCCTGCGGCACCGCGACCACGACATTGGCGCTGCCGAAGCCGAGGGTGTCGATCAGGAGAACGCGCTTGTCCGCATCGGCGATGCTTTCGCGCACCAGATCCTCGCCGGTGACGCCGAGATGCACCATGCCGCGCGAAAGCTGGGAAGCGATCTCGCTCGCCGAGAGATAGGCGATCTCGACATGGTCGAGGCCCGCGATGGTGCCGCGATAGTCGCGCGCGCCGCGCGGTTTTGCCAGCGACAGCCCGGCGTGCGTAAAGAACGCTTCGGCGTTTTCCTGCAGGCGGCCTTTCGAGGGGACCGCGAGAACGAACGGCGCGGTCATGATTGGCCTCCGCGCGCGGGCTTGCCCAGTTGCGTCAGGGTTTCGATCCACACCGAGAATCCGACCGCGGGGATCGGGGAGGCGGCGCCGAGCTGGGTCATCAACCCATCATAACGGCCGCCCGCCACCAGCGGCTCGACGTCATTGCCCCTGGCGTGCAGCTCGAACTCGAAGCCGGTGTAATAATCGAGGCCGCGCCCGAACGAGGTGGAAAAACGCGTCAGGCCGGTGTCGATGCCGCGCGCGGCCATGAAGCCGACGCGGCTTTCGAACTGATCGATCGCCGCAGTGATATCGAGCTTGGCGTCCTCGGCCAGCGCCCGCAATTGTGCGATTGAGTCATCAGGATCGCCCGCGATTGCGAGGGAAGCGCTTGATGATCCCGAGCGCATCGCGCGGCAGCGCGCCGCCCTTCAAGGTCGATTGTTCGAGGAAGCGGTCGGCGATTTCGGCAACCGTACGGCCGCCGACATTGGTGGTGCCGGCGATCGACATCAGGTCGGTGACCAGCGCCAGCGCCGCCTTGCGGTCGGAGCCGGCAAGGGCCGCCAGCACGCCCTCATATTCGTTGCGGCCGGGTGCGGTCGCCAGCGTCAGCCGCTCGATATCCTCGGCGAGACTGACCTTGCGGTTGAAATCCTTGATCAGCCGCCGCCGCCAGACCGGATAGAGCCCGAGCGCGTCGATCAGTGCGTTGAACAGCGCGACGTCGCCGGTGCGGATTTCGACATCCTTCAGTCCAAAGGCGGTGGTCGCCTCCAGCGCCAGCGCCAGCATTTCCGCATCCGCCGCGGCGCGATCCTGCCGGCCGAAGGATTCGATGCCGGCCTGCAAGAACTCGCTCGGCTGGCCGCCGCGATAGCGGAATACCGGGCCGAGATAGCTGAAACCCTGGGGCTGCCCGGCCTGGCCGGAGGCGAGATAGTCCCGCGCCACCGGAATGGTGAGATCGGGACGAAGGCACAGCTCCTCGCCGCTGGGGTCGGTCGTCAGATAAAGGCTCTTGCGGATGTCCTCGCCGGAGAGATCGAGGAACGGCTCGGCCGGCTGCAGGATGGCGGGCTCGGCCCGGACGTAACCGGCCTGCGCAAACGACCACAGCAGTGCGTCCGCCCATGCGGCGGACCCGGTGGCACCACTTACGGCGGCGGTCACGGTCATTTCGACGTCCAAATAGCCCCGAAAATCGGGTTCCAGAGGGGTTGCGGTGGTTCCAAGGGCTCGGCTGGCGCAGCCCTTAGCACGGCCAAAGCGGGGTTTCGACAGCGATTGGCCAAGTGGCTTAATGCAAGTGGCTTAATGACCGGGTGCGTTAACGATTTTAGCCGGACTTGGCTAGCCCGATCCGCCCCAGTCGCCACGCGCCGCCTGCACCAGCGCCAGCGCCGCGACGCCGGCGGTGTCGGCCCGCAGGATCCGTGGTCCCAGCGAAAGCCTCAAGGTTTGCGGCTGCCGCAACAACAGCGCGCGCTCCTCCTCGGCAAATCCGCCCTCGGGGCCAATCAGGACGTCGATCCCGGCCGCGGCCGAGGTCCCCTGCAGCGCCTCCAACGGATTTTCGACCTCGGCGGCCTCGTCGCAAAACACCAGCAGCCGCCTGCTCTCGCGCTGGCTCAGGAAGCGATCGAAGGGCACGGGCTCGGCGACCTCGGCCAGGCTCAGGATGCCGCATTGCTCGGCGGCTTCGATGACATTGGCACGCATCCGCTCGCCATTGACCCGTGAGACCTGGGTGAATCGCGTCAGAACCGGCTGCAGCGACGACGCACCCATTTCGACTGCCTTTTGCACCATGTAGTCGAGCCGGGCATGTTTCAGCGGCGCGAACACATAGGCGATATCGGGCAGGCGATCCTGCGGCCGGGTTTGGGCTGTGATCGTCAGGCTGTCCGGCCGTTTGCGGCCCGCAATCTCGGCCTGCCACTCGCCGTCGCGTCCGTTGAAAACCAGGATCGATTCGCCGGCGGAAAGCCGCAGCACGTTGCCCAGATAATTGCTCTGGTTTTGCTCGAGCGTAACCGATTGCCCCGGGCTCAAGGGGGCATCGACGAACAAGCGGGGGGCGCGCAAGTCGAGTTCAGGCATTTTGCGAGGTCCAATCCGTGCCGCCTTCTAGGCGTAAAACGCCGTTATTCGGAAATCCCGCTTCGATCCGCAAGACCGCTGGGGCTTTGATGATCCGCCACTTGATTGTGCCTCTGACCCCTGCCGCTGTCGCCCTTCAAGCGGGTCAGGTTTTCGCGCGGGGCGCATTTGCCGCTCCGCTGCCCGGTCAGGACGATTCGCGCGCGGCGGCAATGACAACGCGCCCGATTCGGCCGCCTTTGGCGTCGACCAAGAGGCCGGGGCCCGAAAGTCGAGTTCAGGCGGCGCTAATGGCCCGATCGGCGCCGCTTTTAGCCTAAAGCGTTAGAATCTGGAGGCGATTTTTGACCGCAGCGCGGCCCTACGCCGCGCTGTTGCCCAATTCGACGGGTTGTTAAGGGGCCCCAGCAATCGTAAAATGCCTTATCGCAAGTCGCGCTTCGATCGGAAGACGTTGGGGCCCGCTGGACCTTGCCGGAGAAACACCCGTGATCATCCGCCGCCTGATTGTGCCGCTGACCTTAGCCGTGACCATCCATGCGGGTCAGGCCTTCGCGCAGGGCGCGTTCCCGGCGCCGCTGCCCAATCAATCCGTCCAGCCCAACGATCCCGCATTTCCGCCGGTTAACGGCGCAGCGCCATCGGCCTCCATCGGCGCCACGCCGTCCGCATTTCCCTCCGGCGGAGCCGCGCCGATCTCCGGCTCGGCGTTCGAGCGCGGACCGGCGCCGCCATCCGGCGGTGCGGCGGACGCCTGCATGAAAGGGTTCATTCCCTTGCGCGAAGAGGCGGAGAAGCGCGGCAAGCTGATCAAGGCCGCGAGCGAGCGGCATGCGCCGCCGGACGAGGCCTGCAAGCTGATCGGAAATTTCGGCCAGTCCGAAATCAAGATGATCAAATACATCGAAGCCAACTCGGCCAAATGCGGAATTCCGCCGCAGATCGGCGATCAGCTCAAGGCCGGCCACAAGAACACCGAAGGAATGCTAAAGAAGGTCTGCGCGGTGGCGCAGCAGGCGCAGACGCGCGGGCCGGCCGCGCCGAGCCTGAGCGAAGTGCTGGGCTCCTCGGCGTCGGCTCCGGAAGCGACGCCGACGCAAAAGGGCGGCAGCACGTTCGATACGCTGAACGGCAACGTTCTCACCCGATGACCTGTCCAAGATGAGCGACGCCACCGCCCGCGTCGCCGATGCGACCGGCAACTGGGTCGACACGCGCGCGCCGTCGTGGTCGCGGCCCTATTTGCGGCTCTCGCGTTTCGACCGGCCGATCGGATCGTGGCTACTGTTGATGCCGTGCTGGTGGTCGGCGGCGCTGGCTACCGACGTCTCGCGCGCAATCGGCCAACTGCCCCTCGTCGTCGTGCTGTTCTTCATCGGCGCCTTTGTGATGCGCGGGGCGGGGTGCACCTGGAACGACATCACCGATCGCGATCTCGATGCAAAAGTCGAGCGGACGCGGTCGCGGCCGATACCGGCTGGCCAAGTGAGCGTGCCGCAGGCGCTCGCCTTCCTGGTGCTGCAGGCGCTGATCGGGCTGCTCGTGCTGCTGCAATTCAACCGCTTCGCGGTCGTGACCGGCATCGCTTCGCTGATCATCGTCGCGGTCTATCCCTTCATGAAGCGCATCACCTGGTGGCCGCAGGTCGTGCTTGGGCTGGCCTTCTCCTGGGGCGCGCTGATGGGATTTGCCGTCATCCTCGGACGGATCGACCTGACCGCGCTCGCGCTCTATGCCGGCTCGATCGCCTGGGTGATCGGCTACGACACCATCTACGCGCATCAGGACGCCGAGGACGACGCGCTGATCGGCATCAAATCCACCGCGCGCCTGTTCGGCGCGCGCACCCATCGGGCGCTGGCAGTGTTCTACACGCTCGCGGTCGCGCTGATCGGCGTTGCGCTGGTGCCGGCGGGGGCGCGATGGCCGGCATGGATCGGGCTTGCCGCGTTCGCGGCGCATCTGATCCGGCAAATCCGGCGGCTCGATATCGGCGATCCCGCGCTATGCCTGCGGATCTTCAAATCCAACCGCGACGCGGGGCTGCTGCTGTTTGCGGGATTGCTGGTGGATGCCGTGATGCGGGCGATCTAACGACGTCATCCCGGATGAGCGCAATTGCGCTCACTCGGGAGGTGCTCGCCATCTTCGGCGAGCCTCGAAGGATGACTTGCACCGGTGCGTGCTGCCATCCTTCGAAGCGCGCGAAGAGCACACCTCAGGATGACGTCGCTGTATGCGGCTAGAATAAAGCTCAATCCCGCGCGATGATCTCGCGCTCGCCCTGATAATTGATGTCCGGATTTGCCGCTGGCTCGACCCCGGTCGCGAATGACCCATAAGAGATGTCCGGAACTTGCTACGCTGCCGTCCTGTTTTTGATTTAGATCAACGTAAGCAGCCTCATCGATCGTCAACGGCCGCCTACAGCGCGGGAGAAGCCGCTGCAGCACGCGAGAAAGGCCACCATCCGCGGACGTATGGAACCATTCGAAACCGTGACGCGTTGAACGACTCTACCCGCGTAATGTTCCGCGGGCCGCAGAAGACGTTGTCGCGGTCGCGGCTGGCCGGAGGCACCGCTGTGTCGCCAACCCTTCGCTTGTCAGTAGGCTCACACCTCGCGGCGATCGCGGTCGGCGCTGTTGCCGCGACAGCATATCTGACTGTCTATTCGAACAACCCGCAATCGCTTGCAGACTACATCTCAGCAATCTGCGCGAAGCCTTTTGGTTCCGCGCCTGCCGCGGAGGCTCCGTACCTCGCCGAGAATGTCAGCGCGATGACAAAGATGATGATCGACATGGGTATCAGGCCGTCGGGCGATGTCGATACCGACTTTGTGGCGATGATGGTGCCCCACCATCAGGGTGCGATTGAGATGGCGCAGGCCGAACTCCGTTACGGACGCAATGAGCCACTCCGGCGCATGGCTCAGGAAATCATCGTCACCCAGCTGCAAGAGATCACTGCGATGCGGTTGTCGCTGGGCCAACCACTGCCGCCGTCGGTACCGTCGCCTGATCAAATCCCGCCCGCGGCAATGAGCGATTCGAAAATCGAGTAATGCACAACATCTGGTAAAGGAGCAGTGATATGGGACGCAGCTCAATTGTGGTCGTTCTGTTGCTCACGACAGCTCTTATCGGTGCCTGCTACGCCGTCGCCGGTCAGGTGCCGTCCGCCGCTTCCGATCCCGACATTCCCATCAGCCATCAAGATCGCGTCTACTCCGCTGAACAGTACTCGAACACCGTCTCCGTCACCGATCCCGTCGACAACAAGCTCGTTGGCACCATCCGTCTCGGCGATCCGCTGCCGGCCAATCTCAGTCCGCTCTATAAGGGCCAGCTGTTGGTGCACGGCATGGGGTTTTCGCCCGATCATCGCACCATTGCCGTTGTCGCCATCGGCTCGAATGCGGTGATCTTCATCGATACCGCGACCAATAGTGTAAAGCACATAACTTATGTTGGGCGCTCTCCGCACGAACCGTTCTTTACCATGGATGGCAGTGAGGTTTGGGTCGTCGTCCGCGGCGAGAACTACGTCTCCGTACTGGACGGCACAACTTACGAGGAGAAGACACGGATTACCGTTCCCAACGGTCCGGGCATGACGATCTTCTCCCCCGACGGCAAATACGGCTATGTCTGCTCCTCCTTTACACCAGAGACCGAAGTCATCACCGTTGCCGATCACAAAATCGTCGGCAGGGTTCCGCAAGCTAGCCCGTTCTGTCCCAACATCGCCGCAACGCCGGACAGCAAGCAGGTCTGGTTTACCCTGAAAGACACCGGCAAGACCCAAGTGTTCGATGGGCAACCGCCATTCGCGCTCTTGAAGACCCTCGACACCGGTCCGATCACCAACCACGTCAATATCGTGCGCAATGCCAACGGCATGTTCGCCTATGTCACTATCGGCGGGCTCAACGAAATTAAGGTGTTCCGCACTGACAATTTTGAGCGGGTCGCGACCATTCCGGTGGGCAAGTTACCTCATGGTATCTGGCCATCTGGGGACGGCACGCGAGTCTATGTCGGCCTCGAGAACGAGGATAAGGTAGCCGCAATTGATACACTAAAGAACGAAGTGATCGCGACTAGTCCGATCGGCCAAGCTCCGCAAGCCCTCGTATACGTGCCCGTTGCCGTGCCCGCGGTGAGCGGCACCCTCAACGCGGCAATGACCAGAATGATGGTCGTCCCCGAAGGTCTCGGAACCAACAACCTGCAGCCACTCGGCGTGGCTGGCCAATCGGCGCAGCTGTGGCTCGCGCTGCCGGGAGCAAACAAAGAGGAGAAAGCGCCCACCAGCGTTTCGCTGTCGGATCAGGGCTTGGTGCAAGTATTAGAGGCCGCGGTCACCGGGCTCGAGCCAGGAAAGCCATATCTGCTTGCGTTGGCGAGTGAGCCGTCGGGGACCGGCGTTCTCGAACCACTGCAAGGATTCATGACCAACCCCGCGGGCGCAGCCGTTGTCAATGCAATCGGACCAATCCGCCAGTTAGTACGTGGCGAGGACAAGATCCCGCGTCGCTACCTGGTGATCCTTCCCGGCACTCCCGATAACCACGGTGCTGCCGTTCAAGTCCAAACGGAATGAAGGGATTCTGACGCTGCACGATGACATGATTTGCTGCAGTTCGGCGCAGTCCCGAGCCTCGGAGAAGGCGATGCGACGAGGCGATTTCCAGCAAAGGGTTATCCGCCGCTAAACCGAATGAGGGAGATGCGACAATGAAGAAAAGCACGCCGATCAGTCTAGTTATTTCGGTGTTGATCGCCGTCTTGGCGGCCGGTGTCGCGATTTCCGCGCAGGACAAGTACACTTTGCAAGTACCGAACGGGCTCGCGTTCTCTGAGTTCAGGGGATACGAGGACTGGCCGGTGATCGCGATCAGTGAGAACGAAGGCGTAATTGCTGTGATCGTTGGGAATCCGGTGATGATCGACGCCTATAGGCAGGGCGTGCCCGACATTGGCAAGCCTTTCGCAGACGGCGCCAAGATGGCGAAAATTCACTGGACCCCGAAAAAACAAGAGACGTACCCTGGTCAGCCAACCGTGCCCGGTACCCAGCATGACGTTGATTTCATGGTGAAGGACAGCAAGAGGTTCGCGGACAGCGGCGGATGGGGATGGGGATGGGGCGCGTTTGAGTATGACGCGGTGTCCGATACGTTTAGGCCCGCCACCGTGGCGGACAATCCGCCCCAGGAAAACGACGCGAAGTGCGGGTTCGCGTGCCACACGGTGGTGCAGAACCGCGACTACGTATTCACGGAGTATGGAAAGAGGTGAGTATCGGATAGTGTTGACGGACGGTCGTGACGACTGCGCCGAACAGTGGTTGATGTCCGCACATGGCACATCGCGTCATTTCGCGGCGATGCAATAATTCGGTCGCTTTCGGTGCGAATCGGAAATCAGCAAGCCGCGCTTGCAGAAGCCTGATTTACCCGCCCTAATCCCGCGCGATGATCTCGCGCTCGCCCTGATGGATATTCGCAGGGTTGAGCAGGTCGCCGCCGCGGCGCCGCACCAGAAATTTCGGACGCCGCGCGCGGATTGCGTTGTGACGCCGGCGCCGGACCGCCGGTTCGCTCGGGTGGTCTTCCGGCAATTGCGGCAGCTGGAAGATATCGCTCCACATCTGCCAGGCGGAAGTAATCTCGTCGCGGTCGGAGCTCACGCCGAGCGGGATGTTCAAGGACGGGTCGCGATGGACCAGCACCAGCATCTGCGCGTCGTCGAGGCCGCGCAGGCCAACGCCGAGAAAGTCGCTGACGCGAACGTTAATGGCCATCTGCATGCCTTGGACGGCACGGTGCAGCACGACGCGTTCGCGGTGAAGTTCGATTCTCCGCACGCCGCCGTCTGCGCGGGTATCCTGCGCTTGGAAGCTGAGCGGAAGAGAAAGAGGGTCGAGCCGCATGACACGGCTCGACCCGGCGGGATTGATCCCGCTTGTTGATGTTTGACGCCTCACGGCTTTAGTCTCCCCGCCAGGATTATGTTCCCGGTCGATAGCTGAGACCTTAGCGGAGCCGTTTCCGTTTCGCCTTAAAAAGACTGGTTAACCCGCCGTGACCTGCCCTTCATCCGCTCGCATGATTGACAAGACCTTGGCTCACATGATTGACGAGACCTTGCGTGATTATCGAAATTGTTTGGCTTTTCCAGCCGCAAAATGCTTGAAATCCCTGTGAATCAGGCACATCTGGTGGGCCTGCTGATCTGCGTTCCCGCTCGCTTCAATGTCAGGGATTTTTTTTGTGAACTCTTCACCATCCAAGGCTTCACCATCCAAGGCTTCGCCGCGTTCGTCGAAAGACGCGACCTCCGACCTGTTCGACCAATCCGCGCTCTCGACGCTGGCGCAGCGCCTCGTCGAGGCCGCCAGGCGCGCGGGCGCTGACGCCGCCGATGCGGTGGCGGTGCGCGGCGTGTCGCAGGGCGTCGAAGTGCGCGACGGGCGCGTCGAGGAATCCGAGCGTTCCGAAGGCGACGATGTCGGATTGCGCGTGCTGGTCGGCAAGCGCCAGGCGGTGGTTTCGACCAACGACATCAGCGGCGATGGCGTCGCCAAGCTGGCCGAGCGCGCGGTGGCGATGGCGCGCGTGGCGCCCGACGACAAATATGTCGGGCTGGCCGATCCGTCGCTGTTGGCGCGCGATTTCCCCGATCTCGATTTGCTCGACCGCAAGGTGCCGTCGACGTCGGAACTCGAGCGCCGCGCCATGGAGGCGGAAGCCGCAGGCCTCGCGGTCAAGGGCGTCAGCAAATCCGGCGGCGCGTCCGCCTCGAGCGGTATCGGTGGCATGGTGCTGGTGACCTCCACCGGTTTCCACGGCTCTTATCTGCGCTCGAGCCAGGGCATCTCGATGACCGCGATTTCCGGCGACGGCACCGGCATGGAGCGCGACTACGATTTCACGTCGGCGCCGCATGCCTCCGATCTCGCCTCGCCTGAAAGCGTCGGCCGCAAGGCGGGCGAACGCACGGTGGCAAGGTCCAATCCGCGCAAGGTCGAGACCTGCAAGGTGCCCGTGGTGTTCGATCCGAGGGTCGCGGGATCGCTGGTCGGCCATCTCGTCGGCGCGGTCAACGGCGCATCGATCGCGCGCAAGACCAGTTTCCTGAAAGACCGTCTGGGCGAGCAATTGTTTGCCGGCAACATCCGCATCATCGACGATCCCCTGCGGGTGCGCGGCCTGCGTTCGCAGACCTTCGACGTCGAGGGCGTCAAGGTCAAGAAGCTCGCGATCATCGATGACGGCGTGCTGACCACCTGGCTCCTGGATTCCGCAACTGCCCGCGAGCTCGGCATGGTCACGACCGGGCACGCCCATCGCGGCGTATCGTCGTCGCCGTCGCCGTCTTCCTACAATCTGCATCTCGAAGCGGGCGAGCTGACGCCGAAACAGCTGATCTCCGATATTAAACAGGGATTTTACGTCACCGATCTGATCGGCTCTGGCGTCAATGGCGTCACCGGCGACTACAGCCGCGGCGCGTCCGGCTTCTGGATCGAGAACGGCGAGATCACCTATCCCGTCAGCGAAGTGACGATCGCGGGCCATCTGCTGCCGATGTTCAAATCGCTGGTCCCGGCCAACGATCTGGAGTTCCGCTACGGCGTCAATGCGCCGACGCTGCGCATCGAGGGTTTGACGCTTGGCGGACGCTGACACGATCGACAACACCAGCGCACGCGATGCCGCCCTGCTGACCGACACCGTGCGCGAGGCGGGCGCGCTGGCGCTGTCGCTGTTTCGCACCGAGTTGAAGAACTGGACCAAGGGCGCCTCGTCGCCGGTCTCCGAGGCCGATATCGCCGTCAACGATCTGCTTGAACGCAGGCTGCGCGCAGCGACGCCGGACTATGGCTGGCTGTCGGAAGAAAGCGTCGACGACGATGAGCGTCTCGGCAAGCCGCTGGTCTGGATCGTCGACCCCATCGACGGCACCCGCGCCTATCTCGCGGGCCGCGAAGACTGGTGCGTCAGCGTGGCGCTGGTGGCGGGCGCAACACCGGTGCTGGCGGCGGTGTTCGCGCCGGTCAGCGAAGAGTTCTTCTTTGCCGCGCGCGGGCAGGGCGCGACGCTCAACGACGTTGCGGTATCGGCGACCGCCGGCACCGAGCTGGATTTTTCCCGCATGGCCGGCCCCAAACCGCTGGTGCAGCGGCTGAGCCCGTCGGCGGAAGAAATCACGCTGTTTCCGCGAATCGGTTCATTGGCGCTGCGGCTGTGCCGGGTCGCGCAGGGCAGCCTCGATGCCGCTTTTGCGGGCGGCCAGAGCCGCGACTGGGACCTTGCGGCGGCCAATTTGATCGTGCAGGAAGCGAATGGTAGGATGACCGCGCTCTCGGGGGACACGATCGAGTACAATCGCCGGGAGGTGGCGCACGGGGTGCTGGTGGCAGCGGGACACGATCGTCATGCACGCATTGTCGAGCATTTTCGAAACCGTCCGTTGCCCTGAACACGTCGACGCGCGCCGGAAATCCTGTGCTCACGACCAGTGCTGCTTGCCGGGCACCTCGTTTAGGAAAGACCATCATGCCAGATAGTGCCCAGCCGCAATTGCTTCACCTCGTCATCGGCGGCGAGTTGACCGATCTCGAACACACGACGTTCAAGGATCTCGATCAGGTCGAAATCGTCGGCGTGTACCCCAATTACGCTTCGGCTCATGCGGCCTGGAAGGCGAAAGCGCAGCAGACCGTGGACAATGCCCACATGCGCTATTTCGTGGTCCACCTCCACCGGCTGCTGGATCCGGGTCAAGAAACAAAGCCCTCCCGTTGAAAAGATTAGTTCGCGATTTGCTGCGCAGCAGCTGGGTTCAGCGCGCGCTGGGTTTCCTCGCGGCCGAATATCTGCGGCTGGTCTGGCTGACCAACCGGTTCAAATACGACCCGGTCGATGTCTATGAGCAGGTCGAGCCGGTCATGCCGGCGATCCTCGCGTTCTGGCATGGCCAGCACTTCATGACGCCGTTTATCAAGACCAAGGAGTCGTACCGGGCAAAGGTGCTGATCTCGCGGCATCGCGACGGCGAATTCAACGCGATCGCCGCGGAACGGCTCGGCATTCGCACGATCCGGGGCTCCGGCGATCATGGCGGGGCCTTTCACCGCAAGGGCGGCGTCGGCGCCTTCAGGGAGATGGTGCTGGCGCTGGAAGAAAACTGGAATGTGGCAACGACCGCCGACGTGCCGAAGCGCGCGCGGGTCGTGGGCCTCGGCCTGATCATGCTGGCGCGGGAGTCCGGACGGCCGATCCTGCCGTTTGCGATGGTCACCAGCCGGTTCATCCGGTTGAAGAATTGGGACAGTAGCACGATCAATTTGCCATTCGGACGCGGCGCCGTGGTAGGTATCGATGCCGTGTACGTGCCGCCTGACGCCGACGCCGAGACCATGGAAAAGCTGCGGCTGCAGGTGGAGACTTACCTGAACGAAGCGACCCGCCGCGCCTACGCAGCCGTCGGGCGTCCGGAGGCAGCGCTTGGCTAATTCGCTACCGATGACGTTGCGCGTCTACCGGAAACTGTCGTTCGCGATGGTGCCGCTGGCGCCTGCGCTGATCAAGCGGCGGCTCAAGCTCGGCAAGGAAGATCCGGCGCGGGTCGGAGAACGGCGCGGCATGAGCGACGACGTCCGGCCGCACGGACCGCTGGTCTGGATTCACGGCGCCAGCGTCGGCGAGGTGCTGGCCGCAGCCGCCCTGATCGAGAAGCTGCGGGCGCTGAATCTCCGCATCCTCCTGACCTCGGGCACGGTGACGTCGGCGGCAATCGTCGCCAAGCGGTTCCCTCCCGACGTCATCCATCAATATGTGCCCTACGACGCGCCGCGCTACGTCGCGCGGTTTCTCGACCACTGGCGCCCGTCGCTGGCGCTGTTCATCGAATCGGACCTGTGGCCGAATCTGATCCTGGCGAGCGCGGCGCGGCGGCTGCCGATGGTCTTGATCAACGGGCGGATGTCGCAGCGCTCGTTTCCGCGCTGGCGCCGGGTCTCGAACACGATTTCGGCGCTGCTCGGCCGGTTCGATGTCTGCCTGGCGCAGTCGCAACTCGATGCGGATCGCTTTTCGGCACTCGGCAGCCGCAACGTCGTGACCACCGGAAATCTGAAGCTGGATGTTCCGGCCCCGCCGGCCGATCCGGCAAAGCTCGAGCGGCTGATGGCGATGACACGCGGCCGCCCGATCGTGGTCGCCGCATCCACGCATCCCGGCGAGGAAGAGATTCTGGCGGAGACGCACAAGACGCTGGCCGGCTTCTTTCCGGGACTGTTGACCGTGATCGTGCCGCGCCATGCCGATCGCGGCGAGGCCGTCGCCCGCACTGTCGAGGCTTTGGGCCTGCACGCAAGCTTGCGTTCGCGCGAGCAATTGCCGACGGCGGCGACCGATATCTATGTCGCCGATACCATGGGCGAACTGGGCCTGTTCTACCGGCTGGCGCCGATCGTGTTCATGGGCGGATCGCTGATTGAACATGGCGGGCAAAATCCGATCGAGGCGGTCAAGCTCGGCGCGGCGATCGTTCATGGCCCGCATGTCTTCAATTTCACCGATGTCTACGAAGCGCTCGATGCGGCCGGCGGCGCGCGACGGGCCGATAGCCAGGAGGCGCTGGTGAAACAGCTCGGCCAGCTGCTGGCCGATCCCAAGGCGCGCGAAGCATCGCTGGCGGCCTCCGAGCGCGTGGTCGAACAGCTCGGCGGCGCGCTCGAACGCACGCTTGCGGCGCTCGAGCCCTATCTGTTGCAGCTGCGGCTCGAAATGGGAGCCGCGAATGCGTGAGCCGGGCTTCTGGCACGGCCCGCCTTCCTGGAAATCGCATCTATTGAGGCCGCTCGGCGCGCTCTATGGCGCCATCGCCGCCAAACGCCTGCAGCGCGATGGTCTCGATGCCGGCATTCCCGTGCTCTGCGTCGGCAATTATCATGTCGGCGGCGCCGGCAAGACGCCGACGGTGCTGGCGCTGGCCGGACTGCTGCGCGATCTCGGCGAGACGCCGGTCGTGCTCAGCCGCGGCTATGGCGGCAAATTGCGCGGCCCGGTCAGGGTCGATCCCGTCAGGCATGCGGCCGCCGACGTCGGCGACGAGCCGCTGATGATGGCTGCAGCGCTGCCGGTGGTGGTCTCGCGCGAGCGCGCCGACGGCGTCCCGCTGGCGCGCGCGCAAGGCGCGTCCGTGATCCTGATGGATGACGGTTTCCAGAATCCGTCGGTGGCCAAGGACGTCTCCCTGATCGTGATCGACAGCGACCGCGGCCTCGGCAACGGTCGCGTGCTTCCGGCCGGCCCCTTGCGCGCGCCGCTGCGGCCGCAATTGGCGCGCACCGATGCGCTGGTCATTGTCGGCCAGGGCGCCGCTGCCGAGGCGGTGGCGGCCGAACTCACGTCGCGCGGAAAGCCGGTGCTGCGCGCGCGTCTAAAACCCGATGACGCGTCGGTCGCGTCGCTTCGCGGCCAGCGCGTGCTGGCCTTTGCCGGCATCGGCGATCCCGCCCGCTTCTTCGCAACCTTGCGCGCCAGCGGGATCGAACTGGTCAGGCAGCGCGCCTTCGCCGATCACTATTCGTTTTCGCAAGGCGAGATCGAGGCGCTGATCGCGCAGGCCAAACGCGACGGGCTGACGCTGGTGACGACGGAAAAGGATTTTGCGCGGCTGCAGACAAATGGGGAAGTGCCCGGCTGGGCCCGCGCGATCGTGCCGTTCGCGGTGACGCTGGAATTCGACGACGCGGCGCTGTTGCGGAAGTTCGTGACGGAACGATTGTTCAAGGCGCGCGACAGGAAATTTCGCGATTAACAATCCTTGTCGTCCCGGCCCAGTGCGCAATTGCGCACAAGGAGCCGGGACCCATAACCACCGCTGTTAATAACTGAGAACAGCTGGCGCATCAGCTTGGCATAACCACGACGACCTGTGACTATGGGTCCCGGCTCCTTGTGCGCAATTGCGCACTGGGCCGGGACGACGAGTTCACGCCTTCAGCGCGCCGGGAAAATGCCGCTGCAGCACGGCAGAGGGAACAGCATAGGCTTCCTGCAAATCGACGCTCCAGTATTTCAGTTCGTCGAGCGGGATCCGCGCGTCGGTGATCGCGCAGCGCACATAGGTCCCTGGCGAGATCACGCGGAAATCGCCGTCCAGATATTGCACCTGCGCTTCGCCACTGCCCGAGGGACCGAATTTATTCAGCACCGTTGAATTCTCCGATAGGCCCGGCCCGTTCGGGAGGCCTTAAGTGTATTTTCGAGATTCGATCTATCATAAATAGGTCGTAGTGTCCGCCCCCGAAACCCACCTACTTGTGATGATTTTGTGCCCCTTTCGCATGATAGCCTTCGGCCCATGGTTCGCTGCGTTTCCAGCGCGATCAAGATCCGGCCAGACCCGATGCGCCCTCGGTCAGCAACCGCATTCCTGACGCATTTTGTCTTGGCCGTTGCCTCGACCTTGGCGCTGGCATTCGCCGCGGAGGCGGCGGCATTGCCCGCGCCGCATCAGGTCGACATCCCCGCGGCCAATCTGACCCTGCACGCCCAGCTCTACAAGCCGGACGGCGACGGGCCGTTTCCCACCGTGATCGCGCTGCATGGCTGCGGCGGATTGGGCGGACATTCCGAGCCGGTGCTGCCGCGCTACCGCGACTGGTCGGAACAATTGTTGAAGACCGGTCATGCGGTGCTGCTGCCGGACAGCTACGGCTCGCGCGAGCTCGGCCCGCAATGCCGGGTCAACGAGCGGCACGTGCGCGCACGCCGCGAGCGGGTCGCCGACATCACGGCGGCGCGGCAATGGCTGGCGCAGCAGCCCTGGGCCGCGCATGACCGCATCAGCCTGATCGGATGGGCGAACGGCGCCAGCGCCTTGCTGTGGGCGGTGCGGCCGCAGTCGTCGCGTGGCACCGCGCCGGAATTCCGGTCGGCGATCGCATTCTATCCGGACTGCCGCATTTCCTCCGGGCTCGGCTGGAGCGCGCGGGTGCCGACGCTGCTCCTGATCGGGGCCAAGGACGACGTCAGTTCGCCGTCGGCCTGCCGCCAGATGGTCGACGGCGCGCGCGGCCGCACCGCGCTGACGCGGATCGAAGTCTATCCCGGCGCCGCCCATGATTTCGACCGCGCCAATCTGCCGCTGCATGCGGTCGGCGGCAACGCCGACGCCGCGGTGCCGGAGCACGGCCATATCGGCACCGACGCCGAAGCGCGCGCCGATTCGCAAAAGCGTGTCGCCGAGTGGCTGGCGCGGTGATGTTGGCGAAATAGATCGTCATGCCCGGGCACAGCCGTCCGAAGGACGGCGTCGCTTCCGCGCGCCTATGCCCGGGCATCCGCGACTTGGCGGCGTCAAGAAACGAAGACGTGGATGGCCGGGACAAGCCCGGCCATGACGGTGAGAGGCCGCGCGCTTAAAACAGACTTCCCTGATCGACCGGCTTTGCGACGCGCTTGGGCGGGACGGCCGTCTTCGGCTCACGCGTGACAGCCTTCGGTTCGCTCGCCGGTGCTGCGGTCGCTGCCGGCCGGTCCGCATCCGCGGTCGCCGCGACGCGGCCGTCGGCGAATTCGATCGATAGATGCGCGTTCGGCCCGACCGCAGCCGCGGCGTGCACGGCGTGACCCTGTTCGTCGCGAACCAATGCAAAACCGCGCGCGAGCACGCCGCGATAGGAAAGCGCCGACAGCAATTGGCCGCTATGGGCGACGCGCGCCTCGAGCCGCTGCATGGCGGTCACCAGCGCGCGGCGGGCGCGCTCGGCCAGCCGTTGCGTGCGCTCGCGTTCCCGCGCGATTTTGGTCCGTTGCGCCTGCGCATTGGAGAGCTTCGAGGCTTTCAGCCTGATTTCCAGCCCGGCAAAGCGATCCCTGCGGTTGCGCAATAGCGCGCGGGTGGAAAGCCTCATCCGCTCGCCGGAGACGGTCAGGCGCTGCCTGGCTTGCGAGACCTGTCCGTGCAGCACGCGCAACGTCAGCCCCGCGCTGATCTGCGCGAAGCGGCGATGATGCGCATGCGTATTGGCCTTCAATCCGCGCGGCAGCGCAGAGCCCAGATGATCCAGCCGCTGCCGCGGGATCGCCAGCAACTCGCCGGCCGCCGGCAGCGCGCGCGCCGCGGCGCGCAGTTCGTTGCGGCGGCTCTCCTGGCCGCGCAGCCAGCACACCATCGTGCGCCGCGCCAGCGCGGCAACCTCGACGAACAATTCGCTGCGCACCGGGACGGCCATTTCGGCAGCCGCGGTCGGCGTCGGGGCGCGCTTGTCGGCGGCAAAATCGATCAGCGTGATGTCGGTCTCGTGCCCGACCGCCGAGATCAGCGGGATCATGCTGTCGGCGGCGGCGCGGACCACGATCTCCTCGTTGAACGACCACAGATCCTCCAGCGAGCCGCCGCCGCGCGCGACGATCAGCAAATCCGGCCGCGGGATCTTGCCGCCCGCCGGCAGCGCATTGAAGCCGCGGATCGCGGCCGCAACCTGTTCGGCCGAGCCTTCGCCCTGCACCTTGACCGGCCATACCAGCACGCGGCGCGGAAAGCGGTCTTCCAGCCGGTGCAGGATGTCGCGGATCACCGCACCGGTCGGCGAGGTGACGACGCCGATCACTTCCGGCAGCCAGGGCAGCAACTGCTTGCGCGCCTCGTCGAACAGGCCCTCGGCGGCAAGCTTCTTCTTGCGCTCTTCCATCAGCGCCATCAGCGCGCCGATCCCGGCCGGCTCGATCGCCTCGATCACGATCTGGTATTTCGACGAGCCCGGATAGGTCGTGAGCTTGCCGGTCGCGATGATCTCCAGCCCCTCCTGCGGCTTGAACCGCATCCGGGCATGCACGCCCTTCCAGATCACCGCCTCGATCTTGGCGCTCTCGTCCTTCAGCGCGAAATAGCAATGCCCGGAGGAGTGCGGCCCGCGGAAGCCGGAGATTTCGCCGCGCACGCGGACATGGCCGAAATTGTCCTCCACCGTCCGCTTCAGGGCGGAGGAGAGTTCCGAGACGGTGAATTCAGGCGCGTTGATCAGGTTTTCCGCTGGCGGCATCGGCAATCGATTCGGTCTTTCCGGGCTTTGGCGCAAGGTAGGGACTTTTCGCCGTCATCGCCAATGCGAGGGCTTGTCTGTCACCATACTCTATGATACAGAGTACTCTATATTCGGGTTACAGGTTGGTTGGGAGGGCTGACCCTTGTTCCACAATCTCACCTTCGCAGGCGCAATCCACGTCACCCTGGCGATGCTGTGCATCGCCGTTGGGCTGATCCAGTTCCTGCGCCCGAAGCGCGGCGCAGGCCATCGCGCGCGGGGCTACTTTTATGTCTACGCCATGCTGGTCGCTGACGGGACGGCGATGCTGGTCTATCGGTTCAGCGGCAGTTTCAACCTGTTCCATGTCGCCGCGATCATAAACTTCGCCTGCGTTGTGTCGGCGATCGTGCCGCTCCTGCGCAGCCCGCGGCCGGCGAACTGGAGACTGACCCACTATTCCTTGATCTCCTGGTCCTACGTGTCGCCGATATCAGCGGCCGCGACGGAAATCGCGGTGCGGCTGGCGCCGCCGATGACGCGCGGGCAGATCGGGATGGCGGCATTTGTCTTGTCGATTGTGGTGATGACGATCGCCTATGTTTTGATCGGGAAGCATCGCCCGCCAGCGGACGCGCCGTCAGCCTCCATCAAGCTGGTCGAGCAGGGCGGAGTCCCGTCATGATCGACAGCCAGCAGGCCAGCGCGGCGCTGAACGACATCAACGACGTCGTTCGGCGCGTCCGCCAATCGCAGATCTATCAGATATCCAGCATCATCATCACGATATGGGGCGTGCTGGTGTTTGCGGCTTACATCGCCAACTACACCTGGCCGCGCCAGGGCTACACGATCTGGACTGTCACCAATCTCCTCGGCCTCGCCGTCACCATCGCGATCGGCTTCGTCAGCAACCTTCGCCCCGGTGCCCGCGCCTTTCCGATCCGCTCGTTGATCACCTTCCTGCTGATCGGTGCATTCGGCGCCTTTTGCACGGTCATGCTCG
Source organism: Bradyrhizobium sp. AZCC 2289 (assembly GCF_036924615.1). Taxonomy (NCBI): domain Bacteria; kingdom Pseudomonadati; phylum Pseudomonadota; class Alphaproteobacteria; order Hyphomicrobiales; family Nitrobacteraceae; genus Bradyrhizobium; species Bradyrhizobium sp. AZCC 2289. Next base: position 6,657,568 of record NZ_JAZHRY010000001.1, read on the forward strand.
GCCATTTCGGTCCGCGCCAGATGATCGTGTTCTGGGCCCTCTATGGCATGCTGTTTTATGCACTCGCCGGCCTGTGGTTCGGTTACGCATTCATCGTGATCGCGGTCTGCACGACCGCCTTGACGCTGATCGGCTACTACTACATCGGGCCGGCCTTCCTGTTGTGGATGGCGGTGGTCCACGGCGGCGGGCTTGTCCTCGGCGGCCTCTGGATGCGCCGGATTTGATGATGACTGAACTCGACGATATCATCCACCAGCCGCTGCGGCTGCGGATCATGGCGGCGCTCAACGCGCTGCCGGCGACCACGGGGCTTGAGTTCTCAAAACTGAAAAAGCTGACCGGCGCCACCGACGGTAATCTCGGCGCCCATATCGAGACGCTGGCCAAGGCCGGCTATGTCTCGGTCGAGAAGGCCTTTGTCGGCAAGAAGCCGCAGACCACGGTGACGGCCACCGCCGCCGGCCGCGGCGCCTTCGCTCGCCATGTCGCGATGCTGCAGGAGATTATCGCGGCCTCGGGGGGCGGCAAATAAAGGTCGTCATTCCGGGCCTGCGCCTTACGGCGCATCCCCGAATGACGGCAATCCCCCCTTGCAGGATGAGGGAGACTCGTGCGACCGACACGGTCTCGCACCCTTAATTGGCCACTCCTCATGAACATCCTTCTGCTCGGTTCCGGCGGCCGCGAACACGCTTTGGCGTGGAAGATTGCGGCGTCCCCGCTGCTGACGAAACTATGGTGCGCGCCGGGCAATGCCGGGATCGCCCGGGAAGCCGAATGCATTGCGCTCGATGTCGCCGATCATCCTGATGTGATCGATTTCTGCAAACGCAACGCGGTGGATCTGGTCGTGGTCGGTCCGGAGACGCCGCTCGCAGCCGGGATCGTCGACGACCTCACGAGCGCCGGGATCAAGGCGTTCGGACCGAGCAAACTCGCCGCCCAGCTCGAAGGCTCCAAGGGATTCACCAAGGACCTCTGCAGCGAATTCAACATTCCGACCGGCGCCTACCGGCGTTTCGGTAACGCTGCCGACGCGCTGGCCTATGTGCGCGCGCAGGGCGCGCCGATCGTCGTCAAGGCCGACGGCCTCGCCGCCGGCAAGGGTGTGGTGGTTGCCAAGACTTTGTCGGAGGCCGAAGCCGCCATCGCGATGATGTTCGAAGGCGGATTCGGCTCGGCCGGCGCCGAGGTCGTGATCGAGGAATTTTTATCGGGCTGCGAGATCAGCTTCTTTGCGCTGTGCGACGGCGAGACCGCGATCGCGCTGGCCACAGCGCAGGACCACAAGCGGGTGTTCGATCACGATCAGGGGCCGAACACCGGCGGCATGGGCGCCTACTCGCCGACCCCGTTCGTGACGCCCGAGATCCACGACCAGATCATGGCGCGGATCATCCTGCCGACGGTCGCCGGCATGAAGACGCGCGGCACGCCGTTCCGCGGCATACTCTATGCCGGCGTAATGCTGACGGCGCAGGGACCCAAACTGTTCGAATACAACGTCCGCTTCGGCGATCCCGAATGCCAGGTCTTGATGCTGCGGATGATGTCGGACATCGTGCCGGCGTTCCTCGCCTCCTGCGACGGCCAGTTGAAGAACTTCGACCTCCGCTGGTTTCCCGATCCGGCGCTGACGGTGGTGATGGCGGCCAAAGGCTATCCTGGCGATTACACCAAGGGCACGCGCATCGAGGGGCTCGATGACGCGGCTAAAATCGAGGGTGTCGAAATCTTCCACGCCGGCACGGTGGCAAAGGACGGCGCCATTCTCGCCAATGGCGGTCGCGTGCTGAACGTCTGCGCCTCCGGCAAGACCGTCAGCGAAGCGCAAACGCGCGCCTATCAGGCGGTCGATCGCATCAAATGGCCCGACGGTTTCTGCCGCCGCGACATCGCCTGGCAGGCGGTGGAGGCGGAGCGGGCGAAGGGGTGACACTACCTCCGTCGTCATTGCGAGGAGCGTAGCGACGAAGCAATCCATTCCTCGGCGTGGACCGCTATGGATTGCTTCGCGGAGCCTGTCATCGGGCGCGCATTCGCGCGACCCGGTGGCTCGCAATGACGTTGAGGCTTTGGGCGCGTTCTTCAAATCCAGCCCGACGGGCAAATCACCCAAAACCTGTCAAGCCCGCGCCAAGAAAATATTCCGCTTTCGCCGTCGGGCAAATCAGTGATTTGAATCCGCCCGTCTCACCCGACAAGAGGGGCGGCTCGCGATCGTCACGAACGTGCGGTGGGATGCGGTGGACGCGGATGTGCCTTTGACGAACGGCGCTGAAACGTACGGCGAAGTCGTGTGGTCCTGACGCCCCGACGCTGGCGTCAAGTTGTGTGGAGCGATCCGCATGGCGACGGTGGCAAGAAAGCCCGTTCACCGGGGAGAGCGCGTTATAAGCCGTAAAGCCATTGCGCAGGGAATGCCGGATTGCCTCCGCTGAACCTGTATGCTCGTGTGCGTTTTTTTGTGCATGTTTGCACACGAGACCGCGGGTGCAGCGTGCATCCGGCATTTCCTGCGCCCTCTGAGTTCCGAGGGCGGGACATTTCAGGAAAACCTCGCGCAAATCATGCGGCGAGATCGCGAAGGCATGTTTGATTGAGAGATCGGTGGCTTCATCCTTCGAGACGCCGCTTCGCGGCTCCTCAGGATGAGGTTCCAGACCCTCATGGTGAGGAGCGCGGCAACGCCGCGCGTCTCGAACCACGAGGACCCGATGTACCAACTAGAGCAAATCCCCACCGGCCGCACTCGCCGTGGTGCCGTGCTCGCGGAACGCCTTGATGACGTTCTTGCCGATCCGCCATTTGTGCACTTCGTCGGGACCGTCGACCAGCCGTTGCGCGCGGACCTGGGTGTACCATTTGGCGAGCGGCGTATCCTGGCTGAAGCCGAGCGCGCCGTGGAGCTGGATCGCGGTGTCGATCACCTTGTGCACCATGTGCGCATGGAAGATCTTTGCGATCGAGTTCTCCTGCCTGATGTCCATGCCCTTTTCCGCCTTGTAGGCGATATGCAGCAGCATCAGCCGGCCGATATAGAGCTCGCTGGCGCAATCGGCGAGCATGAACTGCACCGCCTGGCGGTCGGCGAGCAGCGTGCCGAAGGTCGAGCGTTTGGTCACATGCGCGGCCGCCATGTCGAGCGCGCGCTGGGCCTTGGCGACGTTGTGCATGCCATGGCGCAGCCGGCCATAGGCGAGGCGGTGCTGGCCCATGGCAAAGCCGTTGCCTTCGCCGCCGACGAGATTGTCGGCCGGCACCTTCAGATCCCTGATCTCGATCTCGGAGTGGCCGCCATGGATCACGTCGTCATGCGGTCCCTCGAGCGCCATGTTCGCGACATTGCGCTTGATCTTGTAGCCGGGGTTCGGCAGTTCGACGAGGAAGGTCGAATATTGCTTGTGCCGCGGCGCGTTCGGATCGGTCTTGGCCATCACCAGCGCCATGTCGGCGACGCTGGCGGAAGAGGAGAACCATTTCTCGCCGTTGAGGAGGTAATTCTCGTTGCCGTCCTTCACCGCGGTGGTCTGCATGCCCGTGGCGTCGGCGCCGGCGGCCTTTTCGGTCATCGAGAAGCAGATCCGTTTGTCGCCATTGAGCAGGGGTTTGAGGAATTTCTCCTTCTGATATTCCGTGCCATGGGCCAGGATCGTCATCATCGACGCGTCATCGGGGCCCTGCGTGTTCATCGACAGCGCGCCGAGCATGCTCTCGCCGAGCTCCATCTGCACCAGCGCGTTGGCCAGCGGGCCGAGGCCCATGCCGCCATATTCCTTCGGTACCCACGGGCACCACAGGCCCTGTGCGCGAGCCTTCTTCCGCAGCGGGCCCAGTACCTCGGCGAGCGGCTTGGTATCGAGTTCCTTTTCCGCGGGGATGCATTCGTCATGCACCCATTTGCGGACCTTTTCGCGGATCGCCTTGGCTTCGGCCGGAATCTCGAAATCGATCGACATGGCATTTCCTCGTTTCGGTTTGTTGTTGGTTGGGCCTGGCAATGGCATAAACCCGCGACATGCCAGCGGCAACGGCAAACAAAGTTTGAAGCAACAACAACTGTCGTCCCCCGCCACCGGGTCTCGCTTTCAGCGAGCCCGATGACAGGCTCCAGCGGGGTACCCAGTACGCTGCGGCCTCTCGGGTCGATCGCTGCTGTCGCTGGAATACTGGATCATCCGCTTTCGCGGATGATTTTATGAAAGTGTGTGACCATGCCCGATCTCGCCGATTTGTTTCCCGGCTTTGGCTCCGAATGGATCAACACCTCGGCGGGGCGCATCTTCGCGCGCGTCGGCGGCAAGGGGCCGCCGCTGATGCTGCTGCACGGATTTTCCCAAACCCATGTGCAGTGGCACCGCGTCGCTCCGCAGCTCGCCGACAAATTCACGCTGATTATCGCGGACCTGCCGGGTTATGGCTGGTCGGACATGCCCGACAGCGACAAGGAGCATTTGCCCTACACCAAGCGCGCAATGGCGAAGACGATGGTGGAGGCGATGGAGCAACTCGGCCACGTCCATTTCGCGCTCGCCGGCCACGACCGCGGCGGGCGCGTCTCGTACCGGCTGGCGCTCGATCATCCCGGGCGTCTCTCGAAGCTGGCGGTGCTCGATATCCTGCCGACCTATAATTACTGGGAGCGCATGAACCGGCTCTATGCGCTGAAGATCTATCACTGGACCTTTCTGGCGCAGCCATATCCGCTGCCGGAGACACTGATATCGGGCAATCCGGATTTCTTCCTCAAGCAGAAGATGGCGAGCCAGACCAAGTCGAAGACGCTTGCGGCAATCGATCCGCGCGCGCTCGAACATTATCTGGCGCCGTTCCGCGATCCCTCCCGCCTGCATGCGATGTGCGAGGATTATCGCGCCGGCGCCTATGCCGATTACGAGATCGACAAGGCCGATCACGACGCCGGCAAAAAAATCACGATCCCGATGCTGGCCCTGTGGGGCGACGCGGGCGTCGCCAGCGCCGCCGCCACGCCGCTCGATACCTGGAAGAACTGGGCGACCAACGTCACGGGATCGCCGGTCGATTCCGGACATTTTCTGACGGAGGAGAATCCGGAGGTAACGGCGAAATTGTTGAGGGAGTTTTTCCTGGCGGCGTAATTTTCCCGTCATTGCGAGGAGCGAAGCGACGAAGCAATCCATCTATCCGGTATGCCGCGAGATGGATTGCTTCGCTTCGCTCGCAATGACGAGATTAGGCCTACCTTCGCACCTTGAAAAACTCCTTCAGCAGCGTCGCCGCCTCGGTTTCGCCGACGGCGGAATAGACCTCGGGGACATGATGACAGGTCGGAGAGGCAAAGAACCGCACGCCGGAATCGACCGCGCCGCCCTTGGGATCGGCGGCGCCATAGTACAATCGCCGGATCCGCGCGAACGAGATCGCGGCGGCGCACATCGTGCACGGCTCCAGCGTGACATAGAGGTCGCAATCGACCAGCCGCTCGGTGCCGATCGTCTCCGCGGCCTGCCGGATCGCCAAAATCTCGGCATGCGCGGTCGGATCGCGGTCGGTCAGGGTCCGGTTGCCGGCGGTGGCGATGACCTCGTACCCCCTGACAATCACGCATCCGATCGGAACTTCGCCCGCTTTTCCGGTGTTTTCGGCGGTTTTCAGGGCCAAATCCATGAAAGAAGGGGCGGTCATGCCTCGTATCATCGGAAGAAACCTGCTATGAGGTGCGCCTTCAGCAAAAGTGGATACCGGTTTTGCGTGAGAATGCGCCTTGAGCCAAGTGCGCGCGCGTTATCGCTATGACAGCCCATCCACGTCAGCCTGATCGCCATTTCATTCGTTTACGAGAGACATTCATGCCCCGCGATAATGATAAAGACAACGATTCCCGCGGCCGGCGTGACCGCCCGTCCGGCGGCAAGGGCCGCTCCGGCGCCGCGCGCGGGCCGGAGAAGAAATTCGCCAAGCGCGGCTTTGCCGGCAAATCCGACGGCGCCAAACCCTTCGGCAAGAAGCCCTATGCCGGCGGCGGCAAGCCTTACGCGGGCAATCGCGACGATCGTCCGCCGCGCCGGGATTTTGGCGACGCGCCGCGGCCGCCGCGATTCAATCGCGACGACCGTCCCGCTGGCGATCGTCCCGATCGTGGACCGCGGAAGGAATTTCGGCCGCGCGACGACCGCGACGGCGAGAAGCGCTCGTTCAAACCGCGCGAAGACCGTGGCGGCGACAAGCGCCCGTACACGCCGCGTGGCGACCGTCCGAACTTCAATCGTGGCGATCGCGACGACGCCCGCCCGGCTGCGCGATCGTCCGACCGAAAATTCGGCGACAAAAAGCCCTATACGCCGCGGGAACGCGATGGCGAAAAGCGGCCCTATACCCCGCGTGGCGAAGGTTTTCGCAAAGACGGCGACCGGCCGCGCGGCGATCGTCCGTACGGTCCGCGGCCGTCGCGTGACGGCGATCGCCCCGAGCGCAAATTTGGCGACGACAAGAAATTTTCCCGCGGCGCGCCGGACCGTGGTCCGCGCAAGGACTTTGGCAGCCGCCCGGATGGTGGCCGGAATCGCGACGCGGGGGATCGCGGAGATTCCAAACCGTGGCAGAAGCGCGAGGATCGTGGCGAACGCGATTCCCGTCCGCCGCGTGACGGTGCGCGGAATTTCGACAAGCCGCGTTTTGACAAACCTCGCTACGACAAGCCGCGCGAGGATCGCCCCTCCGGCGACCGCCCGTTTCGTGAGCGTCCGAAATTCGACCGTCCCCGCGAGGACCGTCCCAAATTCGACCGCCCGCGTCAGCGCCCCGAGGGCCGCACCGACTGGCAGGAACATCCGCGCAGCGAGGCCGGTGAGGATCGGCCGCGCCGCGAGAACGAGGACGACAGCAGGATTTTTGCAAAACGTCCGGCGTTCGGCGGCCGTGGCGCCTATCGCGAGCGCACGACTGAATTCGAAAAGCGCGGGCCGCGGCCGCCGCGCGAAAAAAAATCCGGCGAGCGTATCGCAAAAGTGGTGTCGCGCGCAGGGCTGGCCTCGCGCCGCGACGCCGAGGAATGGATCACGCAGGGCCGCGTCACCGTCAACGGCCGCGTCATCAATTCGCCGGCGCTCGACGTCACCGCCAACGATGTCATCACCGTCGACGGCAAGCCGTTGCCGCCGCGCGAGCGCACGCGGCTGTGGATGTTTCACAAGCCGCGCGGCCTGATGACCACGCACGCCGACCCGGAAGGGCGGCCGACGGTGTTCGACAATCTGCCGGAAGGCCTGCCGCGGCTGATCTCGATCGGCCGGCTCGATTTCAACACCGAAGGGCTGCTGCTGCTGACCAACGATGGCGGGCTGGCGCGCGCGCTCGAACTGCCCGACACCGGCTGGCTGCGGCGTTATCGCGTCCGCGCCCATGGCGAGGTGACGCAGGCGCAGCTCGATGAATTGAAAAAGGGCGTCGAGGTCGACGGCGTCAAATACGGCTCGATCGACGCGACCCTGGAGCGCGACCAGGGCGCCAATGTCTGGCTGGTGTTCGCGATCCGCGAAGGCAAGAACCGCGAAGTCCGCAACGTGATGGCGCATCTCGGCCTCGAGGTGAACCGGCTGATCCGGGTGTCCTATGGTCCGTTCCAGCTTGGCGAACTCGCCGAGGGCCAGGTCGAGGAGGTCAAGACCCGGGTGCTGCGCGAGCAACTCGGTGAAAAGATCGCAACCCTTGCAGGCGCCGACTTCAATCGGCCGATGCCGGGCGAAGCCAAGGACGAGCCCGCCGACGATGCGGGCCCGCGCGGCAAAAAACCGTTCAAGCCGTTGGGCAAGAGCGCACTGATCGCCGACCGCAAAGGCCGCCGCGTGCTGGTACAGCGCACCGGCAGCGACGAAGCCCGCGCCCGCAACGAGGAAGAGGCCAATGGCTACGGCCCTCCGCGCCGCCCGCAGCGCGGCTATCACGGCAAGCGCGACCTGAAGCCGCGGGACGAGTGAGCCTCGATGGTTGGGACGATCTCGCCAGCCCCCAATACGCCGTCATGGCCGGGCTTGACCCGGCCATCCACGTCTTGCTTGGGTCGATGGATTAAGAACGTGGATGCCCGGGTCAAGCCCGGGCATGACGAGCAATTCTAATGCGCGTCGTCGGTGGACGATTGAAGGGCCGTAACCTCGCGTCACCGTCGTCGCGCGAGATCCGCCCGACCGCGGATCGCTTGCGCGAGTCGGTCTTCAATATCCTCGTCCACGCCTATGACGATCCGATCGAAGACGCGCGCGTGCTCGACCTGTTCGCCGGCACCGGCGCGCTCGGCATCGAGGCGGTGTCGCGCGGCGCCAAATTCACGCTGTTCGTCGATAATGGCGCCGAGGCTAGGGCGCTGTTGCGCAACAATGTCGAGGCGCTCGGCCTTGGTGGCGTCACGAAAGTCTACCGCCGCGATGCCACCGACCTCGGCCCGGCGCATCCGGTCGAGCCGTTCTCGCTGGTGTTTCTGGATCCGCCCTACGCCAAAGGCCTGGCAGACAAGGCGCTAGCCTCGCTGCGCGACGGCGGCTGGCTGACGCCGGGCGCGCTGCTCGTGGTCGAGGAGGCGAAAGCGGCGGCATTCGCTGCGCCCCAGGGTTTCGAGGAACTGGAGCGGCGGGCCTACGACGATACGGAGTTCGTGTTTCTAAGAGCGGGATAATGCGGCGGTGCTACCTTCGCCCGAACAATTTCTCGATATCCGACAGCTTCAGTTCGACATAGGTCGGGCGGCCGTGATTGCACTGGCCGGAATTCGGCGTGTCTTCCATTTCGCGGAGCAGCGCGTTCATCTCTTCCGGCTTGAGGCGGCGGCCGGCGCGCACCGAGCCGTGGCAGGCCATGGTGGCGGCGACATGCATCAGCCGGCGCTCCAGCGGAAGCGCCTCGTCCCATTCCACCATATGCTCGGCGAGGTCGCGCAGCAGGCCGCTCGCATTGGCCTTGCCGAGCAGCGACGGCGTCTCGCGCACCGCGACAGCGCCGGGGCCGAAGGATTCGATCGCAAGCCCGAAGGAACAGAGTTCCTCGGCCCGTTCCAGCAGCTTCTCCACCGTCGCCTCGTCAAGCTCGACGATCTCCGGGATCAGCAGGATCTGCCGCTGCACGCCGTTCTTCGAAAGCGACGCCTTCAGCCGTTCATAGACGATACGCTCATGGGCGGCGTGCTGGTCCACCACGATCAAGCCGTCGCGGGTCTGCGACACGATATAGGTCTCGTGGATCTGCGTTCGCGCCGCGCCCAGCGGACGGTCGAGCAGATCGGCCGATGGCGCTTCCTGGAAACGCACGTCGGCGGTCGGCGTGCCGACGTCGAACGCGGCCTGGCCCGGCTCGGCAAAGGCGGTTGCCGCCGAGGCGCCGAAACCAGGCATCGGCGTCACCGGATAGGCCGGCGAGCGCTGCCAGTCCCAATTGGCCGGGCGTGGCGTCAGCGACGGACGGAATGCGGAGATGGCCGCGCCGTCGGTATTGGCGGCGGTGCGCCTGCCTTCGCGGGCGAGCCCGTCCTTCAGCGCGTGCACGATCAGCGCGCGCACGAGCCCGGCGTTGCGGAACCGGACTTCGGTCTTGGCCGGATGCACATTGGCATCGACTTCCTGCGGCGGCAGCGTCACGAACAGCGCCACCACAGGATGGCGGTCGCGCGGCAGGTAATCGGAATAGGCCGCGCGCACCGCGCCGAGAATGAGCTTGTCGCGCACCGGGCGGCCGTTGACGAACAGATACTGGCCGAGCGCGTTGGCGCGCGTGAGCGAGGGCGCGGCGGCAAAGCCTTCGACCACGACGCCTTCACGCTCGCTGTGCACTTCGATCGCGCTGGAACGAAAGTCGCTTCCCAGGATATCGCCAAGCCGGGTCAGCCGGCCTGCGGCGCTGGGCAGGGCCGCAGCCCAGGTCACCGGCGCGCGCTCCTCGCCGGCCAGCGTGAAGGCGATATCAGGCCGCGCCATGGCGAGGCGCCGCACCACTTCGCGGATCGCCTCGGCCTCGGTGCGGTCGGTCTTCAAAAATTTCAGCCGCGCCGGCGTGGCATAAAAGAGATCGCTGACCTCGACGCGGGTACCCTGGCCAAGGGCCGCCGGCATGATCTGCGATTTCGCGCCGCCTTCGACCGACAGCGACCAGGCATGGGGTTCACTGGCGTGGCGCGTGGTGATGCCGAGTTTGGCGACGGCGCCGATCGAGGGCAGGGCCTCGCCGCGGAACCCGAGCGTGCGGATCCGCAACAAATCCTCGTCATCGAGTTTGGAGGTGGCGTGGCGATCGACCGCCAGCGCCAGATCGCCATGGGTCATGCCGCTGCCGTCATCGGTGATGCCGATCCGCCGCCGGCCGCCGCCATCGGTGAAAATGTCGATCCTGCTGGCGCCGGCGTCGATGGCGTTTTCAACGAGTTCCTTGACCACGCTCGCAGGACGTTCGACCACCTCGCCGGCGGCGATGCGGTTGACAACCTGTTCGGGGAGCTGGCGGACGGGCATGGGGTCTCGGTCGCGATTCGAAGCGTGGTGCGTATTCTAGGCGGGTACGACGGCAAATGCATGGGCGGCAAGCGGAATTCGTTCCCCGCTGGGGATGAAGGCGAACTATCGCCTTGAAGATGCTGATGTTCGAGATTGATTCAGGTGTTCCCTGCCCGGGATTGTGAGGTCGCAGGCACGGGTATATCGTTTAGAAAAATTATAATCCGACGGGAGGAACGCCATGTGCCATCTGTTCGCGCACCAGCCTCAGCGGGACTATGAATCGCAGACCCGATCGCTGCGGATCGGCGGGCACTGCACCTCGATCCGGCTGGAAATGTCGTTCTGGGACACGCTGGAGGAAATCGCCGCGAAGGAGGGCATGAGCCTCGCCAAGTTCCTCACCACGCTGCACAACGAAGTCCTCGACCACCATGGCGAGGTCAATAATTTCGCGTCGTTGCTGCGCTGCTCATGCCTGATCTATCGCTCCAGAAACGCCGTCGCCGTCCCGGAATTTCACCGCAATGAAGCGGCCATTCTCGACGCCGCCGAATAGAATTTGCTCACGTCCAAAAGGAAGCGGCCCTGTCCCGTTCCGGACAGAGCCGCTTTGGTTTAACGAACCTAGATCTCCTTGCGCTGCATCGCGCCGGCGATGTGGTCCGCCTGGCGGATCGCGAGCGATACGATCGTCAGCGTCGGGTTGCAGGCGGCACCGCTGGTGAACTGGCTGCCGTCAGACACGAACAGGTTCTTGACGTCGTGGGTCTGGCCGAACTTGTTCACCACGCCGTCCCTCGGTTTCTCGCTCATCCGGTTGGTGCCCATGTTGTGGGTGCTGGGATAGGGCGGCGTCGGATAGGTCACGGTGGCGCCGACGGCCTCGTAGACGGCGGAGCCGTGCTTGTAGGCGTGATCGCGCATCGCGAGGTCGTTGGGGTGGTCGTCGAAATGCACGCTCGCGACCGGCATGCCGAACTTGTCCTTCGCCTTCGGGTCGAGCGTGATGCGGTTGGTTTCCTGCGGCATGTCCTCGCCGACCAGCCACATGCCCGCCATCCGCGGATAGGCTTCCATCGCGCTCGAAAACGATCGTCCCCACGCGCCCGGATTGAGGAACGCGGCCATGAAGGGTATGCCGAGCGACAGCGTCTCCATCTCATAGCCGCCGACAAAGCCGCGTTTGGGGTCGTTCGCCGCCTCGTCGTGGATGATGCCGGCCATGGTGGTGCCGCGATACATATGGACCGATTTTTCGAACACGGCATACACGCTGCCGGTCATGTGCCGCATGTAGTTGCGGCCGACCTGACCGGAGGAATTGGCAAGGCCGTCCGGGAACAGGTTCGAAGCGCTGTTGAGCAACAGGCGCGGGCTTTCGATCGAGTTGCCGGCAACCGCCACCACGCGCGCCTTTTGGCGCTGCATGGCGCCGGACCCGTCGGCATAAACCACGCCGGTCACCTTGCCGGATGCATCATGCTCGATCTTGATCGCCATGCTGTTGGGGCGCACTTCGAGATTCCCGGTGGCTTCGCCCTTGGGAATTTCGGTGTAGAGCGTCGACCATTTCGCACCGGATTTGCAACCCTGGAAGCAGAAGCCGATCTGCTGGCAGGATCCGCGGCCGTCGCGCGGCTCGCTGTTGATCGCCATGCGGCCGGTATGGACTTCCTTGTAACCGAGCTTCCTGGCGCCTGCTTCCATCACCTTGAAATTATTGTTGCCGGGCAGGCCGGGAATGCCGTTGGTCCTCGTCACTCCCATCTTGTCTTCGGCCTTGGCGTACCACGGTTCCATTTCGGCGAGCGTGATCGGCCAGTCCAGCAGATTGGCGCCGGGCATGCCGCCATAGGTCGTCTTGATCTTGAATTCGTGTTCGTCGAAGCGCAGCGACGCGCCGGCCCAGTGGGTCGTCGAGCCGCCGACCGCCTTGACGATCCAGGCCGGAACGTTGGGGAAGTCCTTGGCCACGCGCCAGTTCCCCGATGTGGTGCGCATGTCGGACCAGGCGAGCTGGCTAAAACTCTCCCATTCGTCGTTGACGAAGTCCTGGTTCTCGATGCGCGCGCCGGCTTCAAGGATCACGACCTTGACGCCCTTTTGCGCGAGCTCATTGCCCAATGTGCCGCCGCCCGCGCCCGAGCCCACGATCACGACCACGCTGCTGTCATTCAGATCGAATTTTGCCATTTTGTTTCCTCCTCACCGTCAGTTGCGCGGGATCAAGCCTTCGGGAGCCAGTCGATATCGGCGAAGCCGCGATTGATGTAGCCGCCATGTTCGGCCGACGAGCCCTCGTAACCGAACTTCGGCCAAACCTCTTTCTGGTTGTAGAGGGAGACGACGAGGTCGCCGCGGATCTGCTGGAAGAAGGCTGTCTGCTCGATGCGCTGCAGCAGCGCCACGCGATCGTTCTCCCATGGCACCTGGGCATAGGGGACATTGTGGCGATCGTTTGCCTCCTGGTCGAGCCGGGCCACGCCGTCGTTGATCAGCGACTTCACCGCGGGATCTTTCGCCGCCTTGCCGTCCCACGGCTTGACCGCGGTGATGTAGTAGCTGTCGCCGAGGAAGTCGTGCGGATAGATATCGCGCGCCATCTTCACCAGCGTCTTCAGCGTCGCCGGCGTGAGCGTGGTCGCATCGTCAGCCCAGGCGTCGGTGATCCCCAGGCCCGCGCTTGTTGCGATGGCAACTGCGGGCACTGTCGTGGCTGCGCCTTGGAGAAAGACGCGGCGATTATATTTGCTTCGACGATCGACTTCTCTCATGGGTTGTCCTCCGTTGAATGCTTGTTGATTGCAATTAGCCAAAGCGGCCGCCGCGCTGGATCACTTCGATTTTGTAACCGTCGGGGTCGGCGACGAAGAAGAAGCGCGCCAGCGTCTTGCCGTCATGCTTGAAGTCGCGCAGCGGTCCGGGCGACAGCTTTTCCTGCTCGAATCTTGCGTGTTCGGCGTCGATGTCATCGACGACGACGGCGAGGTGGCCATAGCCGTCGCCTAGCGAATAGCTTTCCTTGCGATCGAAATTGACTGTCAGTTCGACCTCGAAGGGCGAGGAGGGATGTCGCAGATAGATTAATGCGAAATCCGGAAATTTGAGGTGGTCGGCGACTTTGAGCCCGAAGGCGCGCGTGTAGAAATCCAGCGATTTCGCCTCGTCGAGCACGCGGATCATCGAGTGAACCGGTTTTGCCATTCAGTTCAGCTCCTTGAGATAGGCGATGACGGCGGCGCGGGTCTCGGGCTTCGCCTGGCGATAGGCCATGACGGCGCCGGGAATCATCTGCTGCGGATTGGTCAGCCAGGCGTCGAGCCTGGCCTCATCCCAGGCGAAGTCGGCCTTTGCGAAGCCGGCGGAGTAGTGAAAGCCGTCCATCCTGCCGGCCGGCCTGCCGACGATCTTGAATAGCGACGGACCTTGCCGGACCGGGTCGGAGAGGTTCGCGGTGTGGCAGGTTGCGCATTGCTGCTTGAACAGCGTCGCCCCATCGGGCGGCTTGGCCGCCGGCAGCGGCATTTGCGCGCCGGCAACCTGCACGACGAACAACGCGCCGCAGAATCCCAGCCCGATTGCCCGTGTCGCGCGCAGCCTTGTCATGTGCATCACCGTTTGCGTGCACAGACTTTAGGTCGCGGCAGACAAGCGGTGGTAGTAGCGGGCTGTTTCACCGCAGAACAAAAGCGGTCATGACTTCAGCCAACCCGCTTGGGCCAAACCGGTTCCCGAACTCGGCGGGATGGCCGTTTTGCAAAAAATCTGACGACTCGCGAACCGAGACGGCGTTCGGGCGGCTCTATGGGGGGAGAACGTGTTCAGTTCTCTCGCTCAGTCACGAGGAGTTGCTATGTTTTATCGCAAGAATTTGTCAGGTTGGGAGCGTGCCGCGCGGGTTGTCGGGGGTGCGGCGATGATTGCGGGCGGGCTCCTTGCCTGCTCTGGAGTGGTTACCGCCTTGACCGGATTTGTCGGATTCTGCCCGATGTGCGCCATGGTCGGCAGAAGGCTTTCCTCGTCATGACGGCATTGGCGCGAACCGGACGCTGCCCCCCAGGGCTGATCGACGCCGCGCGGTGCGGGGACGAAAAAGCCCTGTTGTCGCTGATAGCGGCGGCGCAGCCCGACGTCCGGCGCTATGCCGCGCGCAATTGCCGGGTGGCCGATATCGACGATGCGGTCCAGGAAACGCTGCTGCTGTTGTATCGGCGTATCGGAACGCTGCGGGCGGTGACTTCGTTTTCGGCGTGGCTGTTCGCGGTCGCAAGGCGGGCCTGCCACCGCCTGCTGCGCATGTCGATCGGAATCCCCGACGATCCACTTGATGCGGGGGAAGCCCGCCTGGCGCATTTGCGCCCCGAGGACATTCGGATCGATCTCAGCCGCGCCATCCAGTCGCTGCCCGAGCATTATCGCGAAGTCATTCTGCTTCGCGATATCGAGGAAATGACGATCGATGAGATCGCGGCCGTCCTCGGCCTGACCCGCGAGAGCGCCAAGGCCCGCCTTCACCGCGCGCGGATCATGATCCGCGAATATCTGATCCGCGACTGACGTCCATCCATTTGGAGTAGAAAATCATGTTTGCGAGCAACACGCTCTTCGAGCACAGTTTGCGTGGCTTTGTTGGAATTGGGGCGCTTTGGTATGCCGTCACAATCGCCGCGATCCATCCATGGGGTTCGCTGGCGCTCGGCGCCCTTGCGCTGCTGGCGTTTCGCGGCTGTCCGATGTGCTGGACGGTCGGTCTGGTCGAAACCGCAAGCCAGCGCCGGCGTCGCCGGTAGCTTCTCAATTGTCGCCGTAGCTCCGAATTTATTCCGGAGTTGGCCGGCCGCCGTCGGCGTCGATGTGTCAAAAGGTATTTTCGCGGAATTTTTGTGAATGATGTCGTGTCAGGTGCCGGACCGCCGCATATGCGGTCGGTCCGTGGCCAAGGTTTCGCGAAATCACCCCGAAATTTCTGCACGATGACCACACGACGCGGCTTGCATGGCGAGTGCGCCGTTCGCGACACGATCTATTCCGGGCGATGAGCAGGTCAGGTGCAGGCGGACGGCGCTGCGAATTGCCGGACTGTTCATCCCCATCAAACTTGGGAGAAGTGAATGAAGTTAGTGAAGACCTCAGCGGTCGCGCTTGCCATCTCGGCCATGCTCGCCGGACCCGTGCTGGCGCAAGGTGCGTCGTCCGACACCCGTATCCGCGGCGGCGCACAGGGCAAGACCAATATGCAGGGCGGAGCGACCAACATGCAGGGCGGAGCGTCAGGTAGCGGCGACGAGGAATTCGATGCGCAGGCGCAGACAGGTGCCGCCGGAGAAAAGGCCGGCGTCGGTGCCAAGACCGGCGCGAAAGGTACGGTAGGTGCCGGTAGCGGAGCGCCAAGGGGTACCGGTGGTGCAGCCTCCGATCCCGCGACCGGAATCAAGCGCAACTAGAGCGCCGCGCCCTTCGACGGGCTCTTTTTCGAAGCGGGAAACTCCGGTCGCGCGTCGGCCGGAGTTTCTTTTCCGCCACAAGGAAGGCCCGTCCGCCCGTCGGATTTCTTGTCAATCGTCGAATTGCCCCGAGCCGCGCTTGGCCTTGACGTCGCTGCGGCGTTTTTTGCCTTCGAGACGGCGCTGCTTCGATCCGAAGGTCGGTTTGGTGGCCCGCCGCGGTATCGGCCTCACCATGGCCTCGCGCAGCAGTTCGAGCAGGCGGTCGATGGCGTCGGCGCGGTTGCGCTCCTGGGTGCGGAAGCGCTGGGCGTGGATCACGATCACGCCGTCCTTGGTCATGCGCTGGCCGGCGAGCCGGTTGAGCCGCAGCGCGGCGTCCTCGGGAAGCGTGATCTTGCGGGTGTCAAAACGCAGTTGGGCTGCGGTCGAGAGCTTGTTGACGTTCTGCCCGCCCGGCCCGGAGGCGCGGACGAAGCCGATCTCGATGTCGTTCTCGTCGATCGTAAGGTCGCGGGCAACCCGCAGCATGGCGTTCACCAAAAATCGTCATGCCCGGGCAGAAGCGCGAAGCGCGTCTTCGCGCCAGGCGTTCCGGGCATCCACGTCTTAATCGGTGTACGTCAAAAAGAAAACGTGGATGGCCGGCATAGGCGAGCGAAAGCGACGCCGTCCTTCGGTCGGCTATGCCCGGCCATGACGAAGAAAGATGAGGATGCGTTCCCGACCGCGTAGGGTGCAATCCGCGTGGTTGGCGCTAGTTCGCGGCCGGTGCCGCCGCTGCCGGTTGCGCGGCCGCCTGCGGGGCGCGGCCGACGACCACGGTAAGCAGGCCGTGGCCCCAGAGCCGCTGCGCGGCCTTCCTGGCGTCGTCCAGCGTCACCGCATCGACGATGGCGTTGCGCTTTTCGATGTAGTCGATCGGCAGCTTGTCGAGCTGGTATTGCAGCAGCGCCTGCGCCAGCTTCGACGAGGTATCGAGCGCCAGCATCTGCGAGCCCTTCAAATAGGATTTTGCCTCATCCAGCTCTTTCTGGGTCGGGCCTTCCTCGGCGATGCGGTGGATTTCCTTCTCGATGGCGTCGACGGTTTCGCCGGCGCGGTCGGCACGGGTGCCGGTGTTGCCGACGAACAGCGCGGAGTGGTCCATCCAGAGCAGCGATTCATAGACCGAATAGGCCAGTCCGCGCTTCTCGCGGACTTCCTTGTACAGCCGCGACGACAGGCCGCCGCCGCCGAGGATGTGGTTGACGACATAGCCGGCCATGAAATCCGGATCGTGGCGGTTGATGCCGGGACCGCCGAACGTCACCACGGTCTGCGGCACGTCGAGCGGAATGAAGGCGCGCTGTGGCGGCTTGGTGGCCACGACATCGGCAATCGCTGCAAGATTGGCCTTGGCCGGCAACGTGCCGAAGGTCTTGTCGAGCAGCTTGCCGAGCGTGTCGGCGTCGACGTCGCCGACCACGGCGACCCGCAGCGTATCCTTGGCCAGCACGCGGCTGACATAATCCTTCATGTCGGCGACATCGATCTTCGGCACGCTGTCCAGCGTGCCGGTTGCCTGCCGGCCGTAGGGATGATCGCCGAAGGCGACTTCGAGGAATTTGCGGCTGGCGAGCGCGGTCGGGTTGGTTGAGTCGCGCCGCAGCCCCGAGGTTACCTGGGCGCGAATCCGTTCGACGTCGGTCGGGTCGAAATGTGCCGATGTCAGCGACATCCGCAGCAGGTCGAAGGCTTCGTCCTTGTTGTCCTTCAGCATCCGCAATGAGCCGCGGAAATAGTCGCGCGTCGACGAGAAGCTCAATTCGATCGCGCGGCGGTCGAGGCGCTCGTGGAAGGTCTTGGAATCGAGATCCCCGGACCCTTCATCGAGCAGGTCGGCGACCATGTTGCCGACGCCGGGCTTTCCGGCTGGGTCCTGGGTGGCGCCGCCGCCGAAGGCATATTCCATCGCGATCAAGGGCACAGTCGCGTCCTGCACGAACCAGGCCTCGATCCCGCCGGGGGAAACCAGGCGCTGGATCTTGGCCGCGGCCTCCGAGGGTGCGGTTGAAAGCGCCGTGAATGCGAGGCAGGCGCCGCCGATCAGGGCGGCGCGCCGTGTGAGGAAATAATTCACGAGCGCTTCTCCTCGCGTTTCGGCGTCGGATCCTTGATCAGATAGCCGGTCACCGAACGATTCTTCTCGAGCCATTTTTTCGCGGCGTCGCGCACCTGTTCGGCGGTGACGGCGCGAATCCGATCCGGCCAGCTTCTGATGTCGTCGATGCTCAACCCGGTGGTGAGCGCGCCGCCATACCAGCGCGCCAGCGTCGCCTGATTGTCCTGGGCGTAGATCGCCTCGGCGATCAGCTGGGTCTTGACCCGCTCCAGGTCCTCGGCGCGGGCGGTGTTCTGCCCCACGTCCGATATCACCTTGTCGATCACCTGCTCGATTCGCGAAAACTCGACGCCGGGCTTCGGCGAAACCGAGATCGAGAACTGCGTCGGGTCGAGCGCGGTGCCCTGGTAGCCGGCGCCGGCGCTGATCGCGAGCGGATTGTCGATCACCAGCGCGCGGTAAAGGTAGGAATTGGCACCGCCGCCCATCAATTGCGCGAGCACGTCAAGCGCCGGCCCTTCGCCGGCGGCAGCCGTGGCGGAAGAGGGAACGAGGTAATAGCGCCGCAAGCCGGTCTGTTCGACGCGCGGATCGGACAGCGTCACGGTGCGGGGCGCCGCCGGTACCGGTTCCTGCGGACGGACACGCTGCGCGGGAATGGCCGGCTGCGCGGGGATTTCGCCAAAATTCTTTTCCACCATCGGACGGATGTCCTTGGCGTCGACGTCGCCGGCGATCACCAGGATCGCGTTGTTCGGCGCATAGAAGCGCTTGTAGAACGCCAGCGCATCCTCGCGGTCGAGCTTCTCGATTTCCTGGTGCCAGCCGATCACGGGGCGGCCATAGGGGTGATTGAGATACAGCGCCGCCATGATCTGTTCGGTCAGCCGCGCATCCGGGTTGTTGGCGACCCGCATGTTGAATTCCTCGAGCACGACGTCGCGCTCCGGCAGCACGTTTTCATCCTTGAGGATGAGGCCGGTCATGCGGTCGGCCTCGAATTCCATCATGGTGCCGAGCTGCTCGCGCGGCACGCGCTGGAAATAGCCGGTGTAGTCGGTTGAGGTGAAGGCGTTCTCGTTGCCGCCGACACGAAGCACGGTCTGGGAGAACTCACCGGCGGGATGCTTGCTGGTGCCCTTGAACATCAGATGTTCGAGGAAGTGCGCCAGTCCGGATTTGCCGGGAGTCTCGTCGGCGGAGCCGACCTTGTACCAGATCATCTGCGTGACCACCGGGGTGCGATGGTCGGGAATGACCACCACTTGCAGGCCGTTGCCGAGCGTGAAGCTGGCGGGGCGTTCCGACGTCACCGTGGTCTGGGCGGGAACGCTGCCGGTGGAGAAAGCGAGCGTCGAGATCAATGCAAAGAGTGAAACGGCGAACCGGTGCGAGGACATCGTGACCTATCTGGAAGCCCGAACCCAAGCGTTCGGGATAAAACGGCGGCATGCTACACCGCGCGGCAACCCGGCAATGTCACGAAGCTGCGAGACAAGCTTAACTATTCGCCATACTTGCCCTGGGACGGATTGTATTCCTTGTTCAGCGATTCCTTCGGCCCGGTCCCGTAAGCGTAGTTCGGGGACGGCGTCTGGTAGCCGGCCGGCGGCTGCGTCAGCGACTCCCGCGTCGGCTCGCCCTTGAACGGCGCGGTCTCGGTTTTGCTGCCGCCGAACAGGCCGCTGAAGCCGCCGTTATAGCCGAGCTGCGAGGGGCTGAGAATCGCGTTGGTGCCGGGATTGCCGCCGGGCTGGTCGACGGAATCGCCGCCTGACGATCTTTCGCTGGTCTTGCCCTTGGCCAATTCGCTTGGCGTCAGGATACGGGCCGCTTCGACCGGATCCTTGTTGGCTTTCTTGCGGGCCGCGATCGCGGCCTTGCGGCGCTGCTCATCGGGGTCCTTGGGCCAGTTCGGCGCCTTGACCTCGGCCGAGGTAGAAGCCGGCGGCGGCAGATCGAGCTTGGGGGGCACCACCAGCGGCGAGCGCTCGCGATAGTCGATGCCCTGGTTTTCCATGTTGGTGCCGCCGATGCCCTTCATGATGCCTTCGATGATCTTTTCCTCGAAGGTCTTGTCGTCTTCATCGTCGTCGCCGGCCCTGGCGGCGCCCGCGGTCATGACGAGGCCGACGCCCACGGCGATGACGGCAAGACGCAGGGCGCGACGCAGCGTCCTCGACGAATTCTGCACAATCCGGAAGCTGGCTTCGGTCTCGCGCATCACGCTGTTCCCATTCAAGATTTCCGCAAGGGGCGCGCCGGGCTTACGGCGTCATTCCGCTCTTGCAAGCAACATACCGCTTTGAGGGTCCGTATCGGCCGGGATCAGGGCGCTTTTGCGGCGGGTACCCCCAGGAAGGAGTCATACAATAGGGCCGCCACCCCGGCAACAATGGCCACATCCGCAAGGTTAAACACGTACCAGTTAAGGATTTTCTCCCCGATCTGGACGTGGAACAGGGCGAAATCGACCACCGCGCCATAGGCAAAGCGGTCGATGGCGTTGCCGATGGCGCCGCCGATGATCAGGGCGAGCGCCAGCGTCGCCAAGAGGGTGCGCGACCGCGCCATCCAGATCGCCAGAACGATCACCGCCACCGCCTTGACCGCCATCAGCCCGATCTGGGCGGCCGGGCTCTCGCTCTGGAACCAGCCGAAGCTGATGCCGGGGTTCCAGGCCAGCACCAGGTCGAAAAACGGCGTTACCTTCACCGCCCCGCGATGGGCGATATCGAATGCGTGGAGCAGCCAGAGCTTTGAGGCCTGGTCGACGATCAGGGTGGCGATGGCCGCGAGGACGCCGGTGCGAAGGGGAGGGGTCATCGTGTGACCGCCGAGATAATATCCGGTGTCGTCCCGGCGAACGCCGGGACCCATACGCCGTGTCGGTTCAGTTTTGAAAGGCCGTCGATCATCATCTCGTATTTATCTCGAACGTCCGGGATTATGGGTCCCGGCGTTCGCCGGGACGACGATAGCGTCTAGATAGCCACTCCCAGCGCCTTCCATTCGCGCAAGGCCTGCGCATCCCGCGGCGAGACGTCGGGGTATTCGGCGTCCTCGCCCACGGTCGGCAGGATCTTCCACGACCGCGCGCATTTGGTGCCGACAGCCATTTCGACCACGACGGCGACGCCCGGAACGTCGTTGAGCCGGAACGCGCTCGCCGGCGCATCGTCATTGGTCACCATCGCATTCGAGGTGATGCAGACTTCGGCCAGATCCAAATCAAAAAGCGTGTCGAGGATCTTCTTGTCCGAAACGTAGACCAGCGGCGAGGCTTCCAGCGACGAGCCGATGTTCTTGGCGGCGCGCTCGAGCTCCAGCGCGCCGGTGACGACGCGGCGCACGTCGCGGATGGTCTCCCATTTCGCGGCCAGCGCATCGTCGCGGTAACCGGCCAGATTATGCGGAAACGTCAGCATGTGCACCGAAGCACACCCGCCGGGCCGATACATCAGCCAGGCTTCGTCGGCGGTAAAGCTGATGATCGGTGCCAGCCATTTCAGGATCGCGTCGCATAGAATATCGACCGTCGTAAGCGCGGCCTTGCGCGTCGTCGACGACGGCGGGTCGCAGTACAGCGCGTCCTTCCGGATATCGAAGTAGAACGCCGACAGGTCGGTGTTCATGAAGTTCGAAAGCGACGCGACCACGGTCTTGTAATCGAAGTTTTCGTAGGCCTGCCGCACGACGGCATCGATTTCGCTCAACCGGTGCAGCATCAGCCGTTCGAGCTCGGGCATCTCCGTGGCTGCGACCTTGTCGCCCGGTTTCAGATGATACAGCGTGCCGAGCATCCAGCGGATCGAGTTGCGCAGCTTGCGGTAGGTCTCGATGGTGTTTTTCAGGATTTCCGGGCCGATGCGCTGGTCGTCGGCATAGTCGGTGGCGCAGACCCACAGCCGCAGGATATCGGCGCCGGAGTCCTTCATCACCTTTTGCGGCTCGACGGTGTTGCCGAGCGATTTCGACATCTTGCGGCCGTTCTCATCGAGCGTGAAGCCGTGGGTCAGCACGATGTCATAGGGCGCGCGGCCGCGGGTGCCGCTGCTTTCCAGCAGCGAGGAATGAAACCAGCCGCGATGCTGGTCGCTTCCTTCCAGATACATCACGGTATCCTGGCCGCCGTCGACCTTGCGGACGATATGGCCGAGTTGTGGAAAATTTTGGCGGTCTTCCAGCACGAAGGCGTGGGTCGAGCCGGAATCGAACCAGACGTCGCAGATGTCGTCGATCTTCTTCCAGTCCTCGCCCGCGCGGGATCCGAGGAAGCGCTCGCGCGCGCCGTCCATATACCAGGCGTCGGCTCCTTCCTCCGCGAACGCCTCGACGATGCGCTGATTGACGATTTCGTCCTGCAGGATTTCGGCGGAGCCGTCGCCCTTTTCGCGGACGAACACCGCGATCGGCACGCCCCAGGCGCGCTGACGCGAGATCACCCAGTCCGGCCGGCCCGCGATCATGCCGTTGATGCGGTTCTCACCCGCGGGCGGCACCCATTGCGTCACCGAGATCGCGTGCAGCGCGCGGGCGCGCAGCGTGTCGCCGGGCCTGGCCTTGCCGTTGTCCTTAATGTCCTTGTCCATCGCGATGAACCATTGCGGCGTGTTGCGGAAGATCACCGGCTTTTTGGAACGCCAGGAATGCGGGTATTGATGCTTCAGGCGTCCGCGTGCGAGCAGCTTGCCGGCCTCGACCAGGGCCTTGATGACGGCCTCGTTGGCGTCGCCCTTTTCGCCCTTGTCGTTGAGCACGCGTTTTCCGGTGAAGCCCGGCGCGTGGTCGGTGAAGGCGCCGTTCTCGTCGACGGTGTAGGGGATCGCGGTGTTGATGCCGCGCGCGTCCAGTTCGCGGGTATTCGCGGTCCAGACGTCGAAGTCTTCGCGGCCGTGGCTGGGCGCGGTGTGCACGAAGCCGGTGCCGGTGTCGTCGGTGACGTGGTCGCCGGCCAGCAAGGGTACGATGAATTCGTAGCCGCCGCCAAAACCTTTCAACGGGTGGGCGCATTCCACCGCGTCGAGCGTATCGGCCGGCAAATCGCGCACTTTCTTATAGGCCGTGACGCGCGCCTGCTTGAACACGCTTTCCGCCAGCGCATCTGCGAGGATCAGCAGGTCGCCGTTTTTGGCCCAGTTATCCGCTGGCGCGTCGGTGACCTCAAAGAGGCCGTAGGCGATTTTCGGCGAGAAGCTGATGGCGCGGTTGCCGGGCAGCGTCCATGGCGTGGTGGTCCAGATCACGACGCAGGCATTGGCGAGCGCGCCATGCGCCGGCGACGTCACCGGAAATTTCACCCACACCATATCCGAGGTGTAGTCCTCATATTCGACCTCGGCCTCGGCCAGCGCGGTCTTCTCCACCACGCTCCACATCACGGGCTTGGAGCCGCGATACAGCGTGCCGTTGGCGGCGAACTTCATCAGCTCGCGCGCGATCTGCGCTTCGGCCGGATAGCTCATGGTGGCGTAGGGATGGTCCCAGTCGCCGATGATGCCGAGCCGCTTGAATTCCTCGCGCTGCACGTTGAGCCAGTGCGTCGCATAGGCGCGGCACTCCTTGCGGAACGCCACCATCGCCGCGGAGTCGCGGAAGTTGGGCTTCTGCTTGCCCTTGGAACGGTAATTCTCCTCCTCGATCTTCCATTCGATCGGCAGGCCGTGGCAGTCCCAACCCGGCACGTAGTTGGAATCGAAGCCCAGCATCTGCTGGCTCTTGGTCACCACGTCTTTCAGGATCTTGTTCAGCGCATGCCCGATATGGATGTTGCCGTTGGCATAGGGCGGGCCGTCATGCAGCACGAATTTCGCCCGGCCCTCGGCGCCCTTGCGCAGCTGGCCGTAGAGGTCGATCTCGTTCCAGTATTTGAGGATTTCCGGCTCGCGCTTGGGCAGGCCGGCGCGCATCGGGAATTCGGTCTGCGGCAGGAACAGGGTTTTGGAATAGTCAGTGGCGTCGGATTTTGGCGGCTTGTCGGACATGAATGCTCTGATTTGGCTCGGAAAGGCGCGGGATACGCGATTCATTCGCGGGTGAACGAGGAAAATCCCGGTCTTGCGCCGAGCCGAGAGCTCAGGCGGAAGCCGGGCCGCTAATGCTTATGGTGCGCCGCGCAAACATGGCGCTTTCCATAGCAGCCAGCCGGGGAATCGCAAAGCCCCGGGGCCGGCGGTTTAAGAGATCACCCCGAGCCTTGGAAACGCGTCCGGCGCTGCGGCCAAGGCCGCACGGGCTTTGGCGCTGTCGTCGTCCATTTGCCGGACCAGCGCATCGATGCTGTCGAACTTCAGTTCGTCGCGGATGAAGCCGATGAAGGCGACGTCGAGCACTGCGTCATAGAGATCGCCCTCGAAGTCGAACAGGAACACTTCGAGCAAGGGCGCGCCATTGTCGAAGGTCGGGCGGCGGCCGAAGCTCGCCACGCCATTGAGGCGCTCGGCACCGCGTCCGACCCGCACCGCATAGATGCCGTGCTTGAGGCTGCAATTCTTGTCGAGGCGGATATTGGCGGTGGGAAAGCCGAGATCGCGGCCGCGCTTCTCGCCATGGATCACCTCGCCGGTAATGAACCACGGCCCGCCCAGCATGGCGGTGGCGTCCGCGATCTGCCCCTCGGCCAGCGCCATGCGGATGGCGCTGGAGGAAACCGGCCGCTCCTCGATGTCGACATGGGCCTGGACATCGACCTCGATGCCGAGCCGCGGCGCCTCGCTGACCAGAAGGCTGGGCGAGCCGACCCTACCTTTACCGAAATGGAAGTCATAGCCGACCGCAATGCCCGATATGCCGAGCCGCCCGATCAGGTCATGGTGAATGAAATCCTGCGCCGAAGTCCCGGCGCGGGTCTTGTCGAAGGTCATCACCACGGCGCCGTCGAGGCCCGTTCCGGCCAGCAGCCGCAGCTTGTTGGCCTCGTCGGTGAGGCGGAATTGCGGGCTGTTGGGGCTGAAGAAGCTGCGCGGGTGCGGCTCGAAGGTCACCGCAAAAGCCGGCTTGCCGTGGGCGCGGCCCATCTGCAGGGCGGCCTCGATGACGGCACGGTGGCCGAGATGGACGCCATCGAAATTGCCCATCGCCACCACGGCGCCGCGGGGGATGGCGTTCGCAGGGGTGGTGTCGCGGATAACGGTAAAGCCAGTCGTCATTTTCTGAGGATTCTTCAGGAATTGGATCGATGCGGCCGGACCGTGACGTGGCGGCGCCGGTGAAGTCAAGCCGCTGGAATCGCATCAAAACGGGTACAATCCGACACGGGCCGGTTAACGGGCTGTTTAACGCCTGCTGCTAGAGGTGGGGGAGGACTGCGGGTCGCGCAGCTCTTTATTGTTTGTAGCGTAGCGTCGAGTGGGGGAGAGAAGATGGCGGTTGATTTGTCCATGTCGGTTCTGGTGGTCGATGACTACAACACCATGATCCGCATCATCCGGAATCTTCTGAAGCAGCTCGGCTTCGAAAACATCGACGATGCCTCCGACGGGTCCGAGGCGCTGAACAAGATGCGCGGCAAGAAATACGGGCTCGTGATCTCCGACTGGAACATGGAGCCGATGACGGGCTATGACCTGCTCAAGGAAGTCCGTGCCGACCCCAATCTGGCCACCACGCCGTTCATCATGATCACGGCGGAATCCAAGACCGAGAACGTGATCGCCGCCAAGAAGGCCGGCGTGAACAATTACATTGTCAAGCCGTTCAATGCGGCGACCCTGAAGACCAAGATCGAAGCGGTCTTCCCGGACATGGCGACGGCGTAAGGTTCTCAGCGTACCAAGCAACAAGCACCAATTTTCGTCATGCCCGGGCTTGTCCCGGGCATCCACGTCTTTGCTGCGCGTGTGTCAAGACGTGGATGGCCGGGACATAGGCGAGCGGAAGCGACGCCGTCCTTCGGACGGCTGTGCCCGGCCATGACGGCATTAATTGAACGAGCATCGCGCCTTGGCGGCGTGCGCTACCACCGCAGCTCGCGCATCAGCGCCCTGGGCGGGTGGCCGAACAGCTCCTTCACCGAGGCCGGGTCGAGCTGTTCGATACCTTCGAACTCCTCGGAGTGGATGCCGCGGGTCACGAACAGCAAATCGATGCCGAAGCCGTGCGCGCCGGCAAGATCCGTCCGCACCGAATCTCCGATCGCCAGCACGCGGTCGAGTGGCGCCGGACGGCCGCGCTGCTCGGCGGCCAATTGCATCGCGCGCTCATAGATCGGCCGGTGCGGCTTGCCGTAGAAGATCACCTCGCCGCCGAGTTCGCGATAAAGCTCGGCGATCGCGCCCGCGCAATAGATCAGGCGGTCGCCACGCTCGACGACGATGTCGGGATTGGCGCAGATCAGCGGCAGCTTGCGCTCGAGCGCCTGCAGCATCATCGCGCGATAGTCTTCGGCGGATTCAGTTTCGTCGTCGAACAGGCCGGTGCATATGATGTAATCGGCCTGCTCCAGCGGACCGATCACGGCATCAAGCCCGCGGTGGATCGAACTGTCGCGCTCCGGCCCGAGCCAGAATATTTTCTTGCCCGGATGGCCGGCGACGAAGTGCCGGGTCAGGTCGCCGGAAGAGACGATCGCATCGTAGGTGTCGTCGGCGACGCCGAGCTTGCGCAATTGCCGCTGCACCGAATCGGCCGGCCGCGGCGCGTTTGTGATGAGGATGACGGTGCCGCCCTGCTGGCGATAGGTGTGCAGCGCTTCACAGGCTTCGGGAAAGGCCTCGAGCCCGTTATGCACCACGCCCCAGATGTCGGAGAGCACGACCTCGACGCTACCGACGAGGTCGCGCAATTTCTCGACGAATCGAAGTGACGTCATGGCATCGCACGCCGGTTAGCCCGGTCCGGCGGCGCGGCGCGCCAGCGCGGCATTGCCGGTCGTCCGCGCTGGCGGATCGATGGCGGGATTGGCGGTAGGAGCGGGATTACTGGAGCCATTGGGTACCAGGGCTTGGGGTGCCAGGGCTTGGGGTGCTTGGGGGTCCTGAGCCTTGTTCGGAGCGGCCTCGGCGGTAGCAGATGCCCCCTCGGGCCGCAACGGCCGGGGCGGTGCAAACAGGAAACCCTGCCCAAACCGCACGTCAAAATCCAGGAGGTCGACCACCGCGCGCTCGCCCTCGATCTTTTCGGCGATCAGGTCGATGCCGAAGCGGCCGAGCAGGTCGGAAAGGTCGGAGGGGTGAATATCGGATGCCGAACTCTGCTTCGGGTCGAGCAGCAGCGCCGCCGGCACCTTGATGAAGCGGACGCCGCGATCGGCGAGTTCGCGCGGCTCGATCCTGAGATCGCTGACATGGTCGATCGAGAAACGGTAACCGCGCTGCGACAGCGCCGCCAGATGCTCGGTCTCGGTCGCGCCGAGATTGCGGAACGTCGCCTGCTTGAATTCGAGCACGAAGGACGGCGCCAGCGCGCGATTGGCCTCGAGGAAATCCAGGCATTGCGCGAAATTGGCGGAATGGCCCAGCGTCGCGGCGGACACATTGCAGAACACGCCGACATCCTTGTTGCGCACCATCAACCGGCGCAGCACCTGGATACAGCGCAGCATCACCATGTGGTCGATGCGCCCGATCAGGCCGCCGGCTTCGGCCACACCGATGAAGTCGTCGGCGGCGATGACCTGATCCTTGTCGTCGCGCAGCCGCGTCACCGCCTCGTAGTAGCGCACCTTGCGCTGCGGCAGCGTCACCATCGGCTGCAGATAGATATCGAGCCGGTTTTCCTCGACAGCGGTTTTCACCGCGGCGAGCAGCCCTTGCTGGCTGCGCGAGGGCGCGGCGGCCTCGGCGGCAACCGCAATCGGCGCCGGGGTGGCATTGATGACCGCGGTTGCGATGTCAGCTGCCGCCTCGCCAGCCGGGGTGGCAAGCGGTGCCGCGCTACGGTCGAAATCGGGCTGGCTCACCGGGGCGGGGGCAGGGACGCCCGAGGACAGCATGTCGTCATGGCTGGCGACGGAGACCGCAAGCTGTTTGACCAGCACGCCGAGTTCGTTGATTTCGCCGACCACGGCCTGGATGCGGTCGGCGCTGGTGGAATTCGCCGACACCACCCGGCCCTCGACGGCGGCGAGCCGGCGGCCGAATTCCGCCACCTGGCGGGCGAGGTCGGCGGTGCCGCGCGACAGGTCCGCGATCTGGCTGCCGACGTCGGTGCGATCGCGTAGCCGCATCGAGACGGCGTTGTAGAGGATCAGGAAGGTCAGCGCGGTCAGCGCCACGATCGCGGATTCCGTGCCGCTGATGCCCGCCACCGAATACAGCACAAGGCCAAGCGAAGCCGCGACCAGCACCATGCAGATGGCGATGAAAATCGTCGAAATGCGAATCATGTCGCGCGCCACACTCCCCCAGCAGCCGCAACCTTAGCATTAATGTTGATTCGGTGGGCTAGTGTTGTTTCGACGGGGGTGGAACCGCAGGTCCCAGCGAATCGGCCATCACGGCGCCGCGGGCGCCCAGCGGTTCGGGATGGCCGACGGCGGTATCGACGGCGGTCTGGTGCTCGATTTCCGAATTCAGCTCCGCCCCGCACAGCAGGATGATGGCCGACATCCACATCCACATCATCAGCCCGATCGCGGCGCCAAGCGAGCCGTAGGTCGCGTTGTAATTTCCGAAGTTCTGGAGATACCAGGACAGCGCCGAGGAGCCGGCGATCCAGACCAGCGCGGCCACCAGCGTCCCCACGCTCAGCCACTCCCACCGCGCCGCACGGCGGCTTGGTCCGAACCGGTAGAGGACGCCGAGCACGAGCAGCAGGATCACGAACAGCAGCGGCCACCGCACCAGGCTGATGATAAAGCGGCTCTCCGGGGCAAGCCCGAGATGATCGAGCGCCAGCGGATACGCCACCACCGCGCCGACCATCAGCAGCAGCGCGGCGATCCCGCCCGTGGTGAAGGCCAGCGACATCAGGTTCAGTTTCACAAAGCTGCGTTTTTCACGCTCCTCGTAGGCGACGTTGAGCGCGTCGATCACGGCCTTCACCCCGGCATTGGCGCTCCAGACCGCCAGCGCGAGGCCGAACAGGAAAGTCCAGCCGAGCGCGGTGCTGCCCTTCTCGAGCACCCGCGCAATCTGGTCCTGCACGATCTGGAACGAGCCTTCCGGCAACATCAGCGACAGCGTCTGCAGATTGGCGCCGATGGTGGTGGGATCGGCGAACAGGCCGTAGCAGGAAACCAGCGCCGTCACCGCCGGAAACACCGCGAGCAGGGCGAAGAACACCACGCCGGCGGCGGTGGCGAGCAGACGGTCGTCATTGATCCGCGCATAAGTGCGCCGAAGGATGTCCTTCCAGCCGGCGGAGGGAATTCGCAACGGGTTGCGCGAACGGCGGCCGCGACCGTGCTCGGAGAGTTCGCGCGTAAAATCGCCGGCTGGCGAAATCGCGGCATTCGCAGGTTTTGCGGCCGGGATCGACTGAAAATAGCGCTGCGCGGTCAGGATCAGGATCGTGGTGGCGGCGATCAGGAGCAAATTGTTCGTGTGCTCGGACCGTGCGCGCGACATCAGATTGCCGTTCGACGCGCCTGCCGCCGTCGCCGTGCCGCCGCCCAGCCCAGCAATGTCGCCGTCAGGACCAGGCCGACCTGCATGTTCCTGTCGAGACCTTGGCGTCGCTTGCGATGGGCGCGCGTCACCGGCGCCGAGGGGGCCATCAGGATCGAAGCGGCGGTGTCCCTGACGGCTTCGGCCTGGTCCGGCTTGATCGGATTGGCCGAGATGGCGACGCGCAGACGGCTGGTCAGGGAGGGGAAATGGGGCGCAGGTTGCCGCAATTTTGCGGCGGCCAGTCCCGCGCAGATCGCCGCGATCACGACGAGCAGTGCTCCGATAGCGCCGAACGCTTGAAACTGGCCGTAATGGATTTCGATCCAGCGAAATAGCGCGGTAGCGCCGACCAGACAGGCGGCGATCAGAAAAATACCCGCCGCGGCGAACAGCCCGGCGGCGGTGGCATAGGAAGTGACGGTTCCGGTCGCCTGACGGGTGCGGTCGCGCAGGTAGGATCGCGTCGCGCGTTTGATCTGGTTGAGCTTCAGCCCTACTCCAGCGTGCAGCAGGTCGCTCGAAGGCGCGAGCATGCCTGGTTCCCTCCACCGGCGAGGACAGAATGTCCCCGCCGGGGATGAACGTGAATCGGTTTTGAAGGTTCCGAGAGGAACGTGGCCCGGACGCGGTGCAGCGGTGGGTCCCGGCTCTGCAGCGCACAGCCGAAGGGGCGCTGCGCTGCGTCCGGGACACACAGGTAGCCTTACGCCGTGGCGCGAATCACCTTGGCGACCTTGTCGACGATCTCGCCGATCTGGTCCTCGGTGACGATCAGAGGCGGCGTCAGCGCCAGGGTGTCGCCGGCCACCCGCAGCATCAGGTCGTTGTCGTGGAAGGCGCTGTTCAGCGCGTCGAGACCGCGCTTGCCGGGCAGGTCCGGGCGCGGCGCGAGGTCGATGCCGGCGGTGAGGCCAACCGTGCGGATATCGACCACGCCTGGCTGGCTCCGCAGCGACATCACCGCGTCGGCGAATTTCGACTCGAGCTTGTTGGCCCGCTCGAACAGCTTTTCGTCGCGGTAGATATGGAGGGTCGCGAGCGCCGCCGCGCAGGCGATCGGATGCGCCGAATAGGTATAGCCGTGGGTCAGCTCGACCATATGTTCCGGGCCGTTCATGAAGGCGTCGTGGATGGTGCCGCGTATCAGAACGCCACCCATTGGCGCCGCACCATTGGTGATGCCCTTGGCGAAGGTCAGCATGTCAGGCGTCACGCCGTAGCGTTCGGCGGCGAACGCGAAGCCGAGCCGGCCGTAGCCGGTGATGACCTCGTCGAAGATCAAGAGAATGCCGTGCTTTTGGGTGATCTCGCGCAGCCGCGTGAGGTAGCCCTTCGGCGCCGGCAGCACGCCGGTCGATCCCGCCATCGGCTCGACGATCACGGCGGCGATGGTGTTGGCGCCGTGCAGATTGACCAGCCGCTCCAGTTCGTCGGCGAAATGCGCGCCATATTCCGGCTCGCCCTTGGTAAAGGCCTGCTTCTCGCGGTCGTAGGTGTGGGGCAGATGGTCGACGCCCGACAGCAGCGAGCCGTAGATCTTGCGGTTAGCAACGATGCCGCCGACGGAGGTGCCACCAAAGCCGACGCCGTGATAGCCGCGCTCGCGGCCGATCAGCCTGACGCGGCCGCCCTGGCCGCTGATCTGGTGATAGGCCAGCGCGATCTTGAGCGCGGTGTCGGCGGCTTCCGAGCCGGAGTTGCAGAAGAACACGTGGTCGAGGCCATCGGGCGCCAGATCGGCGATGCGGCTGGCGAGTTCGAACGCCTGCGGGATGCCGAACTGGAACGGCGGCGCGTAGTCGAGGGCGGCGGCCTGCTTGCCGATCGCGTCGGAAATCTGGCTGCGGCCGTGGCCGGCGTTGCAGCACCACATGCCGGCGGCGCCGTCGATGATCTTGCGGCCGTCGACGGTGATGTAATGCATGTCCTTGGCGCCTGCGAGCAGCCGCGGGTTCTTCTTGAACGCCCGGTTTGCGGTGAACGGCATCCAGTGCGCGGCGAGATCGTTCGGAACATTGACGGCGGCGGTGTGGGGGCTCTTGTCCAACATGGAGGCCTCTTCGGGTTTGAACGGGTTGGTGCTGCCCATCACTATCAGCTTCGGCGCGTGGCGGGAACGCCGGCGGCTGCGATATTTCCCCTCGACCGGGCGCTTTCGAGGGCAAGTTACAGGTTACAGATCCGCAGCGCCGATCCAGAACACTTCCCCGTCGGAATCCTCGGTGTCGAGCCACAGCAGCGGCAATTGCGGGTAGGCGTCCTCCAGCTGTTGGCGGCCGCGGCCGATCTCGCACAACAGCCCGCCCTGCGGCGTCAGGTGCGCCTTGGCCTCATCGAGGATGCGTCTGACGATGTCGAGCCCGTCGGCGCCACCGTCGAACGCAAGCTCCGGCTCGGCGCGGCATTCGCGCGGCAGCGAAGCCATGCCTTCCGCATCGACATAGGGCGGATTGGTAATGATGAGATCGTAGCGCTTGTCGCCCAGCGGCTTGAACAGATCGCCGCGGTGAAGCGCCAGGCGACGCTCCAATCCGTAATCGCCGACATTGCGCGCGGCGACTTCGAGCGCGTCCCTGGAAATATCCACCGCATCGATTGCCGCGTTTGGAAAATTCCGGCTGGCCAGGATCGCAAGGCAGCCCGAGCCGGTGCAGAGATCGAGCACGCTTTCCACCGACAGGGGATCGTCGATCAGCGATCCGCCTTGCTCGTCGTCGTTACCGCCGAAATGGGAGTCCAGCAATTCGCCGATGAAGGAGCGCGGCACGATGGTGCGCTCGTCGACATAGAACGGCAGGCCGCGCATGTAGATCTTGTTGACGAGATAGGCGGCGGGCTTTCGCGTGGTGACGCGGCGCGCGATCAGGGCGAGGATCTTCTTGCCTTCGGCCGCCGTGACGCGCGCGGTCGCGAAGGCTTCGAACTGGTCGGGATGCAGATGCAGGGTTTCGCATACGAGGAAGGCAGCTTCGGCCACTGGATCGGTGGTGCCGTGCGCGAACGCCAGTTTGGCTTCGATGAAACGGCTCACCGCGAAGCGGATGAAATCGAGCAGCGTCAGCAATTCGCCGGAACCGACCTTTGGGAATGTCGAACCGGCACGGCCGCGCTTGGCCGGCACCTTGCTGGGTTTGGCCATCAGGATTTGGTCCAGCGCTCTGCTGCGGCGTCATCGTGGCCGCGGGCCTCGATCCAGCTCGAGCCTTTGAGGCCTTCCTCGCGCTTCCAGAACGGGGCGTTGGCTTTCAGATAATCCATCAAGAACTCTGCGGCCTGAAACGCCGCCTGCCGGTGCTGGGATGCCGCCAGCACCAGCACGATATTTTCGCCGGGCGTGATGCGCCCGACCCGATGCACGACGGTCAGGCCGGTCAGCGGCCAGCGCGACAGCGCCTCGTCGGCATGGCGCTTGATTTCGGCCTCGGCCATGCCGGGATAATGTTCGAGCGTCAGGGCTGCGATCGGTTCGCCGTTTTCGCTGCCGCGGCAAATGCCGCTGAAGCTGACGACGGCGCCGATATCGGTGCGGTTCCTGGTCAGCGCCGCAATCTCCTGGCCGACGTCGAAATCGGCTTCCTGGATGCGGATGGTCGCGATGGCGGTCATCAGAGCTTCTTATTGGGCATGATCTCCGCGCAAACGCGTTCCGCGTTTGTCGCGAGGGAAAACCGGTTCCCACTTTGCACTAACGTGGCCCGCCGGGTCCTGATCATGTGTCAGCCGCCGGTCATCGGCGGGAAAAAGGCAATCTCGCGGGCGCCGGCGATGGCCGCATCCGGCTTGACATGGGCATGGTCGATCGCGGCGCGGATCACCCGCGGCGTCTCGAACGCATGGGCATAGCTCTCGCCGCGCTTGGTCAGCCAGCCGATCAGGTCGCCCACCGTCCGCACATCCGCCGGCGGCTCGACGGTTTCTTCCGCCATGCCGACCCGCTCGCGTACCCAGGCGAAATATTTGACCTTCATCCTTCATCCTCCTTGATGAGGTGATGGATGCCGGCGCGGAAATAATCCCAGCCGGTGTAGATCGTGAAGATCGCCGACATCCAGAGCAGCACGATGCCGATCAGGGTGGTCGCGGGGATAATCTGCTCGCCGGCCTCGCCGGCGATCAGAAAGCCGATTGCGACCAGTTGAATGGTGGTCTTCCACTTTGCGAGCTTGGTGACGGGTACGCTGACCCGGAGGCCGGCGAGATATTCGCGCAGGCCCGACACCAGGATTTCCCGGCACAGGATCACGATCGCGGCCCACAGCGTCCAGCCATGGATCGAGTTGTCGGCGGCCAGCATCAACAGGCAGGACGCGACCAGGAGCTTGTCGGCGATCGGGTCGAGCATCCGGCCGAAGGCCGACTGCTGATCCCAGATTCGTGCATAGTAGCCATCGAGATAGTCGGTAACTCCGGCGGCGATGAACACGGCCAGCGCCACCCAGCGCAGCCACATCGGGCCGTCCAGGATGGATTCCCAGAAAACGCAGCCGACCACCACCGGGATGGCGGCGATGCGGGCGTAGGTCAGGATATTCGGGAGGGACAGGGTCTTGCCCTGTCCCCTTGTCGTGGCGATGTTCATCCGTCTTACCAATACCGCTGAAGCGTGAAGGTCAACTGGGCGGGTCTACGATGATCGGTCGCAGGCGACGCCGGTGTGACTCAAGGCCCCCTTTAACCCGGCTGGGCGTGGAAAAACTCGAAAATCTTGCGGGCGCTTTCCGCGCTGACCCCTGGAACCTTGCCGAGGTCGGCGATCGAGGCCCGCTCGATCTCCTTCAGCGTTCCAAAGTGGTGCAGCAAGGCACGTTTGCGTGACGGGCCGATGCCCGGAATTTCCTGCAGGCCGGCCTCGCGGATATCCTTTTTGCGCAGCTTGCGGTGCGAGCCGATCACGAACCGATGCGCCTCGTCGCGCAGCCTTTGAATGAAATACAGCACGGGGTCGCGCGGCTCGAGCTTGATGGCCTCGCGGTCCGGCATGAACAGGGTTTCGCGGCCGGCGTCGCGGTCCGGACCCTTGGCGACCGCCAGCAGCGAGACCTGAGTCAGCCCGAGGTTTTCAAATATTTCCCGGACCGCGTTCAGTTGCCCGCGGCCGCCGTCGATGATGACGAGATCGGGCCATTGCGGAAACGAATCGTCGTCCGCCCTGAGGTCCGTCTTGATGTCCGCCTTGGGCTTCGCGGCGTCGCCATCCACAGGTTTCAACAACCGCTTGAAGCGCCGCTCCAGCACCTCGCGCATCATCGCGTAATCGTCGCCCGGCGTCAGGCCCTCCGATTTGATGTTGAACTTGCGGTACTGGTTCTTGATGAAACCGTCCGGCCCCGCCACGATCATGGCGCCGACCGCGTTGGTGCCCTGGATATGGCTGTTGTCGTAGACCTCGATGCGCTTGGGCGTATGCGGCAGGGCGAGCGTGGTGACCATTCCGTCCAGCAGGCGGCCTTGCGTTGCGGTATCGGCGAGCTTGCGGCCGAGCGCCTCGCGCGCATTGGTGAGGGCGTGCGCGATCAGCTCTTTCTTCTCGCCGCGCTTGGGGGTGGAGACCTCCACCTTGTGCCCGGCTTTCACCGACAACGCGTCGGCCAGCAGCGCGCTTTCCTCGATCTCGTGCGAGAGCAGGATCAGTTTCGGCGGCGGCTTGTCGTCGTAGAATTGCGCCAGGAACGAGGCCAGCACTTCCTCCGGCGTGAACGATTTTTCCGCGCGCGGAAAATAGGCGCGGTTGCCCCAGTTCTGTCCGGTGCGGAAGAAGAACACCTCGACGCAGGAATAGCCGCCCTCCTGATGGATCGCGAACACGTCGGCCTCTTCCACGGTGCGTGGATTGATACCCTGCTGCGACTGGATCGCCGACAGCGCGGCGAGGCGGTCGCGGTAGAGTGCCGCGGTCTCGAATTCGAGTTCGGCCGAGGCCTTTTCCATCTCGCCGGCCAGCTCCTTTTTCACCAGATGGCTGCGGCCGGAAAGGAAGTCGTTGGCTTCCCGCACGAGCTCGGTATAGCCGGGGAAATCGATCTCGCCGGTGCAGGGGCCCGAACAACGGCGGATCTGATAGAGCAGGCAAGGGCGCGTGCGGCTTTCGAAAAATCCGTCGGTGCAGGAGCGGATCAGGAACGCGCGCTGCAGCGCCGTGATGGTGCGGCCCACGGCGCCGGCGGACGCGAACGGTCCGAAATATCGTCCCGGCCGCGATTGCGCGCCGCGATGTTTCAGGATCTGCGGCGCCCAATGGTCGCCGGTGATCAGGATATAGGGAAACGACTTGTCGTCGCGCAGCTGCACGTTGAAGCGCGGCCGCAATTGCTTGATCAGATTGGCTTCGAGCAGCAGCGCCTCGGTCTCGGTCGAGGTGGAGATGATCTCGACGGTGACGGTCGCCGCGATCATGCGCAGGATGCGCGCCGGCAGCGGCGCGTTGACGCGGGCATAGGAGGACAGCCGTTTGCGGACGTTTTTCGCCTTGCCGACATAGAGCACGTCGTGGGCCACGTTGAGCATGCGGTAGACGCCGGGCGAGGTCGGCGCCAGCCGCACCGCGTTCTCGATCGCGGCATGGCCGACCGCCAGCGGACCCTCGCCGATCGCCTCCGCGGGCTCGTCGGGCGCCTCCGGAAGGCGGGCTTCGTCGTCCTCATCCGTGGCCGAAATGGCGGGGTCGAAATCATCAGACAGCAGCGCCGGGTCTTGCGGCGGCAAATCCGGCTTTGAACCGCGCCTTGCCTTCTGCGGGGCGGGCGTTTTCGGGTGGTCGGCAGAATCGTGATCCATGGGCCTAAATTAAGCGCTGGGGTCCCACATCGCCAGCGGTCGCCGGGCGGGGGAGGCCGCGTCCGGTAACACATTCTTAAGAATGATGAGCGGCCCGGTAACCCCGCTTAACAACCCTTTAACTTAAAACTCTCGATAAATCTTACGCGAAAAGGCTGGAGTTCCGTAACCATGCCGGCTTCCAGCCGGCGGTCACGGCCGTTGCGTGGTGGAGTTTGAGTGATGAGCAGGTTTCTGTTGCGCGCGTTGGCGCTGATCGCCGCGGGCTGGACCATGTCGGCGCAGGCGGCCGACCTCAATTACGGATCGCGCCCGCCCCTTACCGTCAATCAGCCGCTCAATGCCTATAGCTGGGCCGGTCCCTATCTCGGCGGCAACCTCGGCTATGCCTGGGGTTCGGTCGACAACAACCTGACCAAGCCGTCCGGCGTCGCGGGCGGCGTCCAGGCCGGTTACAACTGGCAGCAAGGTCCGTGGGTGTTCGGTGTCGAAGGCGACATCCAGGCGACCGGCGCGGACGATACCTTTGCGCCGTGGAAGTTCGCCAACCCCTGGTTCGGCACGGTGCGCGGCCGGGTCGGCTATGCGCTCGGCAACGTCCTGTTCTACGGCACCGGCGGCCTCGCCTTCGGCGAGCTCCGCGCCACCACCTTCGGCCTGTCGGAATCCCATACCAGTGCCGGCTGGACCGCCGGCATCGGCGGCGAAATGGGCTTTGCGCCGAACTGGAGCGCCAAGGTCGAATATCTCTATGTCGATCTGGCCGACAGCAACTTCGTCATTACAGGCGCGTCGAACGGCTACCGGTTCGGGTTGATAAGGGCCGGCGTGAACTACCACTTCTGAGAACAAGAAAATCGGGCTTCCAACCTCCCGGCGGCATCAAGCCGCCGGGATTTTTTTGTCGCGTGGACAGCGTGGTGGCGGGCGCCTAAAATTCTGGGGATATGCAGCCTGGACAGCCAAGTCTGACCGCGTTGGGAGCCGCCCGCTTGCGCGCGGCGCATCAGGTGCTGGACGGCGCATCGATCCTTGCCGATCCGCTGGCGGCGCGCATTCTCGGGACCGGGATCGAGGTCTCGCTCGATCATGCCGCGGCTCACCCGTCCGGGCCGCTGCTTCGGTGGTTCATTGCCGCGCGCTCGCGCATTGCCGAGGATGCCCTCAACGTGGCGGTCAATGACGGCGCCACCCAGCTCGTGGTGCTCGGTGCCGGGCTCGACACGCTCGCCTATCGAACGCCGCTTGCCCGCCGCCTGCGAATTTTCGAGGTTGATCATCCGGCGACCCAGGCGCGCAAGCGCGAAATGCTGGCCGCCGCCTCGATCGCGGTGCCGGAGACGCTGACATTCGTGGCGGTCGATTTCGAACGGCAGACGCTGGCGCAACAACTTCAATCGGCGGGTTTCGCGGCCACCGAGCGCAGCTTTTTCAGCTGGCTCGGCGTCACGCCTTATCTGACCGAGCAGGCGATCTTTGCGACGCTTGCCTTCATGGCGCAACTGCCGGGCGGCGCCGAGGTGGTGTTCGACTATGTCAGTCCCGCGGCCTCGATCGCGCCCGCCGGACGTGCCGCGCATCAGGCGCTTGCCGATCGGGTGGCTGCGCAGGGCGAGCGCATTCAGAGCTATTTGGACACCGGGCCGCTTTGCGAGAAGTTGAGCGCGACCGGCTTCCGGCACATCGACGATATCGGCCCGGCCGAGATCGCGAAGCGCTTTTTCCCCGAAGCCGAACAGACGGCGCCGTCGCGAGGCGGCTACGTCATGCACGCCTCCACGATCTGAGCAGCGAGCTCAAGCGCGGCAGATATCTCAACAGCCAATAACTCAGTCCGCTTTCATCGGCGAGTGTTCAGAGCATGATCTCCGCGCAAACGTCTTGCGTTTGTCGCGTCGGAAAACCGCAACCACCCCGCATCAAGTGCGGGGCAGGCTTTTTCCGGATCATGCCCCGGCTCACGATGAAATCACCAGGTTGACCGCCTTGGGGCCTTTGCCCTTCTTGTCCGGTTCGACCTCGAACGTAATGCGCTGTCCTTCTGTCAGATCCTTCAATCCAGCCCGCTCCACGGCGGTGATGTGGACGAATACATCGCGGCCGCCGTCATCGGGCTTGATGAAGCCGTAGCCGCGTTCTCCATTGAAGAACTTGACCGTACCAGTCATGGCCATCGGGAACTCCTCCCCCGCACTTTTCCGCCGCTACGCAAATATCGCGTAGCGGCCGACCGGACATTCGCTGTCCGAAGCTTGGCCACCTGAGCCGACCGGTCACGCCACCGATCGGCCTGGATTTTTTTGAGGCCTTGTCACTCCGCCGCAACCATTCGCGGAAGCGGAACGTAAAGCCAGTCTCAACGCGCTGAGCATAATACGGTTTCGCGTAAATTGACTACGACTCAATCGCAATTTTCAACCCATTGGAGGTACCTAGGGTTTGGGGGTCTCGAGCCTGAACCGGCCGGCGCCGCCCTGGCCAAGCGGCTTTTCCAGCTCGGGCAAAATGGTCTTCAACTCGCCCGCCAACGTCCACGGCGGATTGACGATCAGGAGACCTGTGGAAGTCAGCGGCCCGCCGGGCTCCTGCGGCGCGACGC
The DNA here is from genome assembly GCF_036924615.1 of Bradyrhizobium sp. AZCC 2289. Lineage (NCBI taxonomy): Bacteria > Pseudomonadati > Pseudomonadota > Alphaproteobacteria > Hyphomicrobiales > Nitrobacteraceae > Bradyrhizobium > Bradyrhizobium sp. AZCC 2289. The sequence goes on from NZ_JAZHRY010000001.1 coordinate 6,696,501, forward strand.
TGAACTCCAGCCGCAGGCATTTTCCGGCCGGCTTGCTGGTTTCAGCCACGCCGGCGACGTGGCGCGCAAGGCCGTCGGTGATGCGCCGGCTCTTGACCGGGTACCACAGCAGATAGCTGCCGGTCGGCCATTTTTCGTAGGCTTCGGTAAATCCGTCGGCCAGCCGTTCGAACTCGTCCTTTTGCTCAAACGACGGATCGATCAGGACCAGGCCACGGCGCTCGTTGGGGGGGACGAAGGCCGGCAATGCGGTCCAGCCATCGAGATCGACCACCCGCGCCTGGGTGTCGCGGCGCAGCGCGCCGACCAATTGCTTGCGGGCATTCGGCTCGATTTCGCAGGCGGTGAGGCGGTCCTGCGGCCGCAGCATGGCGCGCGCGATCAGCGGCGACCCGGGATAGGCTTTCAAGTCGGCTTTCGGATTGAAGGCCCGGACGATATCGAGATAGGGCGTAACCAGCGGCAGGGCCTTTTCGGAGAACCGCGCCTGCATCACCCGGGCGATGCCGATCAGCCATTCGCCGCTGCGGCGCGCCTCATCGCCACCGAGATCGTAGATCCCGGCGCCCGCATGGGTGTCGATGACGCGAAAGGCGGCCGGCTTTTCCTGCAGATAGGTCAGGATACGCACCAGCACGATGTGCTTGATGACGTCGGCGAAGCCGCCGGCGTGGAAGGCGTGTCGGTAGTTCATTTGGGGATCGGCTGACCAATTTGGAGAAGACGCTAGCGTCTTCTCTACTCGTCATGGCCGGGCTTGTCCCGGCCATCCACGTCTTTGGCAGGCACGCCAAAGCAAGACGTGGGCATGACGATGGAGGGGATTTCAGCCGCCCCGCAGCGGCGGCATCAGCACCTGGTCGCGGCGGCAGGCGCGGCGGTCGATTTCCTCGCAGGAGCGGAATTGCAGATCCCGGTTCAGGCAAATCCGTACTTCGCTGAGGCGCTGGCGGTTGCAGGTCACCGAGATCGCCGAACTGCTCAGTCCCGGATTGACCTTGATGAAGGCCGCTTCGAGATCGTCGGGCGCAATCGTCTTCGGTTCCGACAATTGCAGGAATTCCTCGGGGATTTTCACCGCCGCGCGGGCCTTGCGGATGGTTTCGAAATAGGCCCGCGCGCCCAGTCCCGAACAGGTGCCGTGCTTGTCCCATTCGTTGAAGATCAGCCCGGGCGCCGGCATCAAATCCAGCATCGAGGTCATGATATTGCGCTCCAGCCGCGGCGAGGGCCGCTCGCAATATTCGGGAAAGCCGCGCTCATATTGCGGCCACAGGCCGTGCACCACGAAGGAGAACGGCCGGCCGCCGCACTGCGCCTGCGAGCGCCCGCTATTGCCGCGTTCGGAGGCTTCCTCGCAGAACGACGGCGACCACGACAGCGACAGCACGTAAAAATCGAATTCGCCGGGCGCGTTTTGCCGGCGGTCCTGGGCGGATGCCGTCCCGCCGAAGACGCCGACGAAGATGACAAGGGAGAAAATGACAAGGGAAATGAGAAATCGCGAAATCATGGCCGGTCGGAACATCACAGCACCCCCTACTCGACTGCCCCCGAGCCTAGCAGGGAACCGGAACATTTCAAGAACAAAATACCAGCGGGCCCGAAAAACGATCGGGCCGGCCGCGTCTGTCGGCAGAATTCAGGCTGGAATCAGGGCCGGGCGGACTTGCACCCGGGATTATAGGCCCAGTTGCGATCAAGTCCGGTGACGCACCATTCGACGCCCTGGCCGAAACCGGCAAAGCCGCCGTCCTCGATGATCGAGTAATGCACCGTGCGCAGCCTGCCGTCGCTGGTCATGACGTCGGCGCTGCAATAACGGCGCGGAATATTGTCGGATTGCCAGGGCCGGAACGCGATTTCATGGATCCGACCATAGGAGGTGATGGTCAGCGGGGAGTTCCAGAAGGTGCTTTCTTTCTCGTGGAATTGCGAGGTGATGGTCCCCAGCGCCTTCTCGCATTCCGCAACGCGCCCGTCATACTTCGGCCCGAACAGCCCGAAATTCAGCTCCATCGGGTTGGCGGCCTCAGCCGCATGGCCGAAGGCCAGCAGCGCGAACGCGGCGCCAATGCCGAGTGTTTTCAGGGAGGTGAACAGGTTGCGCATGGGGAATCCGCCGATGATCCAACGGAGGGGACGGTGCCGTGAAGCACGGACAAGGTCAAGTGCAACGCGGCAACACCTGGACAGACTCCGCACGCCGGCCGCCACGCGTTCTTTTCACGGCCGCCGAGGGGCTTTAAGGTGCGGCGGAGCGAATGGAGTTTGCAATGCGAATCATCACGGCGGCGAGCCTGGTTGCGATCTGCGGAATATTGACGGGCGCGCCGGCGCGGGCCGACTGGGTGCCGCCGTTCAAGGGCAACGATACCGGCGGCATCATTGCCTTTTCGATGGCGACCCAGGTCGACGCCCGCCAGCTCGCGGTCGATCACTGCGCCTATTACGGCAAGGTGGTGAAATTCCTCGCGGTCGATCCGCAGCCCGGCGGCTACATTTCGTTCGCCTGCCGCTGGGTGCCCTATGGCGCCAATGCGCGGCCGCTGCGCTCGCTCTACTGAGGCGCTTCGCCTGGAGCATGATCCGGACCCGGAGGGCCGCCTTGGCGCAACGTAAGAACCGGTCTTCCGAAAGGATCATGCGCAGGAAAAATCAGCCGGGACTGCGGGCGATGACGCGGCAGCTTGTTTCATTTGGTTCGGCCCTTGGCCTGCTGACGCTGCTGTCGGCGGGCGATGCCCGCGCGGTGGACCTGCCGGTCCGCAAGGCCGGCCTGTGGGAAATGAAGGTGCTGCACACGGGATCCCCGATGCCGGAAATGACGATGCAGCACTGCACCGACGAGACCACCGACAAGGACATGAGCACTGCGGCCTCGCCGATGGCGAAGGAGATGTGCTCCAAGCAGGATATCCAGAAGACCGCGACCGGCTATGTCAGCGATTCCGTCTGCGGCATCGCCGGCATGTCGATCACCTCGCATTCCGAAATCATCGGCGACTTCAATTCCGCCTATACCGTGAAGTCGACCTCGCACAGCGCGGGCGGTCCCGCCGGAACGCGCGACTCAACGACGTCGATCGAGGCGAAGTGGCTCGGCGCCTGCAAGGCCGACCAGAAGCCCGGCGATATCGTGATGCCCGGCGGCCTCAAGATGAACGTCAAGGATATGGAAAAGCTGAAGGCCATGATGCCGAAGCAGATCCCGCAGCTGCCGAAGTAGCGTCGTTCACGTGTCCGGGCCTCATGGTTCTCAAGGCGATGCGAAGCATCGTCCGGAGACGCGCAGCTTTGCTGCGCTCCTCACCATGAGGGACTGAGGTCCTCATCCTGATGAGCGCGTCTTCGCGCGTCTCGAAGGATGAGGCCACCGAGCTGCAAATCGATTTAAACCGGTATCCGCACCGCCGCCCGCAGGCCGCCCATCGGGCTGTCGCCGAGCATGATGTCGCCGCCATGCGAGCGCGCGATGTCGCGGGCGATCGCAAGGCCTAAGCCGGTGCCGCCCTCGTCCTGGTTGCGGGCATCGTCGAGCCGCAGAAACGGCTTGAACACTTCCTCGCGCATGTCCGCCGGAATGCCCGGTCCGTCGTCGTCGATCGTCACCGTCAGGTAACGGTGGTCGCGCAGGCCGGTGATTGAAATCGTGTTGGCATGCCTTGCAGCATTGGAGACGAGATTGGCAAGGCAGCGCTTGAACGAGGCCGGCTTCACCGTCACCACCGGCAGGCCGCGGAACGCCACCGTCGCGGTGTGGCCGTTGCGCTCGGCGTCGCTGCGCAATTCTTCCAGCGCCAGCGTCATGTCGGTCGGCTGCGCAATCTCGCCGCTGTCGCCGCGCGCAAACGCGAGATAATCCTCGAGCATGCCGGACATCTCGTCGACGTCCCGGCGCATGCCGTCGACCTCGGGACTGTCGCCGATCAGGACGAGTTCGAGCTTGAAGCGGGTCAGGATGGTGCGCAAATCGTGGCTGACGCCGGCCAGCATCGCGGTGCGCTGCTCGATCGAGCGCTCGATGCGCGCTTTCATTTCCAGGAATGCTTGCGCCGCGCGGCGCACTTCGCGCGCGCCGCGGGGCCGGAAGTTCGGCGCCTCGCGGCCCTTGCCGAAACTTTCGGCGGCATCGGCCAGCCGCAGGATCGGCTTGATCTGGTTGCGCAGGAACAGCACCGAGACGATCAGGAGGATCGAGGAAGTGCCCAGCATCCAGAAGATGAAGATCTCCGAATTCGAGGCATAGGCGGAGCTGCGCTGCGCGAACACCCGCATCACGGCGTCGTCGAGCTGGATCCGGATTTCGACCAGATTGGAATTGCCGACGGTATCGATCCAGAACGGCCTGCCGATCTGGCGGCCGAGCTGCACCGACAGCGTCTGGTCGAGCAGCGAGAAGAACGGTTTCGGGCCGGGCGGCGGCATGTCGCCGACCGGGAGAAAATCGACCACCAGCTGCATCCGCTGCGCGATGCGGCGCAACTGCGCGCGGTCCTTGTCCTGCGGGTAACCCTTGTAAACGTCGATCAGGCCGGCGACGTCGTGCACCACCGCGGCCGACAGTCGCCGCGTCACCGTGTTCCAGTGCCGCTCCATGAACACGAACGCCACCACCGTCTGCAGGATCACCATCGGCACGATCATGATCAGCAGTGCGCGGGCATAGAGCCCCGACGGCATCCAGCCCTTGAACGCGTTGCCCATCCAGCCATTGACCGCGGAGACGCGCTGCGACGCGTTGCGGATCAGGGTCAGGCCGGTGTCGAGCGTGCTCATGCTGGCTGACTCTATAGCGTTTTCGAGCGAAGTGGATACCGGTTCGGATAGCAATCAAGTTGACGCAGATTGCGTAGACTTATCTGCGGCAGCAAATGCGTCAAAACAAAAGCCTCTATGGGGACGCGACCAGGCGATAGCCGATGCCGCGCACCGCCTGCAGGAACAAGGGATTGGCGGGATCTTTCTCGATCTTGCGCCGCAGACGGTTGATCTGCACGTCGACGGCGCGCTCGTTGACGGTGCCGCCGCCCGTCAGCGCGGCACGCGGCACGGTGTCGCCGGGGACTGCCGCAAGAATGCGCAGCATTTCGCGCTCGCGGTCGGTCAGGTGAATGATCTCCTCGCCCTGGCGCAGTTCGCCGCGTTCGAGATGAAACACGTAGGGACCGAACGCGACCTGCTCCAGCGTCTCCACCGGCGGCGGCGCGGTGCGCTTTAGAATATTGCCGATCCGCAACACCAGTTCGCGCGGCTCGAATGGCTTGGCGACGTAGTCGTCGGCGCCGATCTGCAGGCCCTCGATGCGGGCTTCGGCCTCGTGGCGCGCCGTCAGCATGATGATCGGCACCGAGGACGAGGTGCGAATAAACCGCGCCAGATCGAACCCGGTTTCGCCGGGCATCATCACGTCGAGGATCAGCAGATCGAAATGCAGGCCGAGCAGTTTGGCGCGTGCGTCGTTGGCGCTTGCGGCCGTGGTGACGCGATAGCCTTCGCCGCAGAGAAAGCGCGACAACAGGTCGCGGATGCGGCGGTCGTCGTCGACCAGCAGCAGATGCGGGGCGTCGTCGGCTGGCTGCAGCGGCGCCCCCGCCGTTGTTGCGGCGTTTGTCAGCCCCTGGGCCACGATCACTCCCTTGGTTTCTTGCTGCCGCTGCCGAAGATCGTTTCCAGCACCTTGTCGGGATCGTCGCGATCGATCATCGCGCGCAGGAACTGGCGCACGGTTTCCACGCCAGCCGGATCGATATCGGCGACGGCCCGGTTGATGCGATCGGTCTGCAGGCCGGCGAGCTTGCCCACCAACGCCTCACCTTTCGCCGTGGCGTAAAGAAGGCGCTGCCGCCGGTCGTTATTGCCGGTCTTCTGCACGATATAGCCTTCATCGAGCAGTTGCTTGAGCACCCGGCCGAGCGACTGCTTGGTGATGCGGAGCACGTCGAGGAGGTCGGCGACCTTCAGGCCCGGATAGCGATGGACGAAATGCATCACCCGGTGATGGGCGCGGCCGAAGCCGAAAGCCTCCAGCTCATGGTCGGCGTCGCCGACAAAATCCCGGTAGGCGAAGAACAACAGCTCGATGATGTCCCAGCGCAGGTCGCGGGAATGCGCGCCAGCCCCCTCCACACCCTTCGAATCGGGTGCTCCGGCCGGGCCTGAAAAATTTATGTCAGTCATGTTGACATATCTTGGGTTCAATGTTACAAAACTACCAGCAGCGACGAAATATTAGATCGTTTCGATCGTGATGACATCTAAGGCGGCCGGAAAGACCCAGCAATGGCGGTTTGGGCCGCGAATTTGACCACCGTGCGATTGTCGAGCGGCATTTCGACAAACATACTGGACTTCGGCATTCCGCAAAAGCATGTCGTCTGCGACCTGTTGACGATGGAAGCCGGCCGCAAGGCTGGTGGTGGTGAAGTCCAGACCTATTAAGCCGGCAGGCCCGGAGAGACAGGCCGGCGCCAGCAATCGCGCCGGTTTCGACAGCGGAAAGCAAGAAAATGAGTTTGAACTTCGAAATCCAGCCTGCGGCGAATCCGACTCCTGAGAAGGAACGCGCGGCACGGCTCGTGGACCCGGGCTTCGGCCGTGTCTTCACCGATCACATGGCCGTGGTCCGCTACAATCAGGCGAAGGGCTGGCATGGCGCGCGCGTCGAATCCCGCGCGAATTTCCCGCTCGATCCGGCCACAGCCGTCCTGCACTACGCGCAGGAGATTTTCGAAGGCCTCAAGGCCTACAAGCGCGACAACGGCGTGAACCTGTTCCGCCCTGACGCCAATGCCCGGCGCTTCCACAATTCGGCTGAGCGCATGGCCATGGCGCCGCTGCCCGAGGCTGTGTTCATCGAGGCGGTCGAGCAGCTCGTGCGCATCGACCGCGCCTGGATTCCAGGCGGCGAGGGCAGTCTCTATTTGCGGCCCTTCATGATCGCGAGCGAGGTCTTCCTCGGCGTGAAGCCATCAGCGGAATACATCTTCGCCGTCATCGCCTCGCCGGTCGGCTCCTATTTCAAGGGCGGACCTGCGCCGGTGTCGATCTGGGTGTCGGAGAACTACACGCGCGCCGCGATCGGCGGCACCGGCGCCGTCAAATGCGGCGGCAATTACGCCGCGAGCCTGCGTGCGCAGGCCGAGGCCATCGATCACGGCTGCGACCAGGTCGTTTTCCTCGATGCGGTCGAGCGCCGCTACATCGAGGAACTCGGCGGCATGAACGTCTTCTTCGTGTTCGAAGACGGTTCGCTCTCGACGCCGCCGCTCGGCACGATCCTGCCGGGCATCACCCGCGATTCGATTATCGCGCTCGCGAGGGATTCCGGCACCCGCGTGCGCGAGGAGACCTACACGATCGACCAGTGGCGCACGGATGCCGCCAGCGGAAAGCTGAAAGAGGCCTTTGCCTGCGGCACGGCGGCCGTCATCTCGCCGATCGGCAAGGTGTGTTCGGCGAGCGGCGATTTTCTCATCAGCGGGGGTGCTGCCGGCCCCGTGGCCATGGGGATGCGCAAGAAGCTGGTCGACATCCAGTACGGTCGCGCGGCCGACCCGCACGACTGGATCAGAAAGGTGCTGTGACCGGTGCTCCTTCTCCCTCTCCCGCTTGCGGGGGAGGGCCGGGGTGGGGGTGTTTCAGCGGGTATAAACTGTCGGGAATCATGCCGGTCTAACCGCAAGGGTCTATCCGGCCTATCGCAAACACCGGCGCTCGCGTCGCCCCCACCCCAGCCCTCCCCCGCAAGCGCGGGAGAGGGGGCGCGGCCGCCCCGGTTGCCGCATCGCGCCTCGGCTGGTACCACCCGCCCATGGCCGACAAACTCAAAAAACCGCAAAAACTCCGCGCCCGCCTGCCCCGCGGGCTGGAAGACCGTGGCCCCGCCGCCATTGCCGCCACCCGGCAGATGGTCGAGAAAATCCGCGAGGTCTATGAGCGCTACGGCTTCGAGCCGGTGGAAACGCCGGCGATGGAGTTCACCGACGCGCTCGGCAAATTCCTGCCCGACCAGGACCGGCCGAACGAGGGCGTGTTCTCGTTCCAGGACGATGACGAGCAGTGGATCTCGCTGCGCTACGATCTGACCGCACCGCTGGCGCGCTATGTCGCCGAGAATTTTGAGGCGCTGCCAAAACCCTATCGCAGCTACCGCGCCGGCTACGTCTACCGCAACGAAAAGCCCGGCCCCGGCCGCTTCCGCCAGTTCATGCAGTTCGATGCCGATACGGTGGGTTCAGCGTCACCGGCGGCCGACGCCGAGATGTGCATGATGGCGGCGGATACGATGGAAGCGCTGGGCATTCCGCGCGGCAGCTATGTGGTGAAGGTGAACAACCGCAAGGTGCTTGATGGGGTGCGAGACGCGCTCGGCATTGCCGATGACGGTCAGTGGCTGACTGTGATGCGCGCGATCGACAAGCTGGATCGGCTTGGCATATCCGGAGTTCAGCAGTTGCTTGGTGAAGGTCGCAAGGACGAGTCCGGCGACTTCACGAAAGGTGCCGGACTTAGCCGCGCTGACATCGTTTTGATTACCAGCATTGTCGAGCAGGTAGATGATGCCGAAGAGAAAGATGCGCAGATCGATATTCGTTTGCGCGATAGCAAAGTTGGTCAGGAAGGCCGCGCCGAGTTAGAAGAAATAAGGAAGCTGGTTACGGCGTCCGGTTATGGAGAGGATCAAATTCGTGTCGATCCTTCTGTCGTGCGCGGCCTCGAATACTACACCGGCCCGGTCTACGAAGTTGAACTCACGCTCGAAACCAAAGACGAAAAGGGCCGCCCCGTGCGCTTCGGTTCGGTCGGCGGCGGCGGGCGCTATGACGGTCTCGTCTCGCGCTTCCGCGGCGAGCCGGTGCCGGCGACCGGATTTTCGATCGGCGTGTCGCGGCTGCAGGCCGCGCTGACGATGCTCGGCAAGCTCGACACCACGCCGGACTTCGGGCCTGTCGTGGTCACCGTGTTCGACCGCGACCGCGTCGCGGACTACCAGAAGATGGTCGCACAGCTGCGCAACGCGAACATCCGCGCCGAACTCTATCTCGGCAACCCCAAGAACATGGGCAACCAGCTCAAATATGCCGACCGCCGCAATTCTCCTTGCGTCATCATCCAGGGCTCCGATGAAAAGGCGCGCGGTGAAATCCAGATCAAGGATCTGATCGAGGGCGCCAAAGCGGCCGCCGCGATCGCCTCCAACCAGGAATGGCGGGAGACCCGTCCGGCGCAGTTTTCCTGCGCCGAGGGTGAGATCATCGCCAAGGTGCGCGAAGTGCTGGCCCGCCATGACGTGAAGTGGGGATAGCTATTCATTCAGCGCGTCATGCCCGGCCTTGTGCCGGGCACCCACGTCTTGTTTGATGCGGGACATCGTGGATGGCCGGGATAAGCCCGGCCATGACGAAAAAGAAACGAGAACGAGGAGACCAACAATGCCTGAGATTACCGTGAGCATGGCCGCCGGCCGCACCGACGAGCAGAAGGCCGGCATGATGCGCGACATCACCCAGGCGCTGGTGAAAAACCTCGGCGTCGATGCCGATGCGGTCGTGATCCAGATCAACGAAGCCCCGCTGGCGCACAAGATGAAGGGCGGCAAGACGTTTGTTGAGCGCGCGGCGGCGGCGAAGAAGTAATTTCCCCTCGTCGTCCCCGCAAAGGCGGGGACCCATAACCACCAATGCCTGTTGTTAGCGTGGGCGTAGCTCCAGCATCGCGCAACATTGGCATCACGCGGTATGGGTCCCGGCTCGAGGCCCGGACGACAGGGGAGTGTGTTTGCGCATCGGGATCATCATGGACGCACGCGACGTCATCAAGATTGGCATGAGCGCCGAGCGAACGCTGGTCGTGCCGGTCGAGCGCACCGTCGGGCATTTCGTGCCTGATATGCCGATGGTCTACGCGACGCCGATGATGATCCTGGAAATGGAGATGGCGTCCGGTGACGCCATCCGCAGGTTTCTTGCGCCGGGCTGGGTCACGGTCGGCACCGAAGTCAATATCCGTCATCTCGGCGCCTCGCTGGTCGGCGCCACGGTGCGGACCACAGCAAAAGTGATCGCGGTGGAGCGCCGCGTGATCCGCTTCGAGGTCGAGGCCTTTGAGGGCGAGCGCAAGATCGGCGACGGCCGCCATGCCCGCGGCCTCGTCAATGTCGAGGCGTTCAACAAGCGGCTTGGGGCGAAATAGCGGCTTGCTCAAACGTCATCCTGAGAGGCTGTGAAGCTATCTCGGACCTCATCCTGAGGAGCGGCGTCTTCGCCGCGTCTCGAAGGATGGCCGCGAGTCCGTGTGTTGCGTCCATCCTTCGAGACGCTTGCTTCGCAAGCTCCTCAGGATGAGGTTCGGCGAAGCCGTTACGCAGGGATGACGTCGGAGTGTGCTGCTACTTCGCCAGATCCTTCGAACGCTGCGTCGCCGCGGCCACCGCGCGCGTCAAGAGCGGGTGCAGCCCGTTTGGTCCCATCAGCACGTCGAGCGCCGCCGCCGTGGTGCCGCCGGGGGATGTCACGTTCTGGCGCAGCGTGGCCGACGCCAGGTCCGAGCGGTGCAGCAACTCGCCGGAGCCGGCGACGGTTTCGCGCGCCAGTTTGGTGGCGAGCTCGGCCGGCAGGCCGGCCTCGACGCCGGCGCGCGCCAGTTCCTCCGCGAGCAGGAACACATAGGCCGGGCCCGAACCGGACACCGCCGTCACCGCGTCCATCAGGCTTTCCTTGGCGACCCATTCGACCGATCCGGTGGCGCGCAACAAGGCGTCGGCGATCGCGCGCTGTGCGGCGCTGACCTTTTTGGCCGCGACCGCGACCGTGATGCCACGGCCGATCGCGGCCGGCGTGTTCGGCATGGCGCGAACCACGCTGCCGCCGCAGACCGCTTCGAGCGACGCGATAGTCGTGCCCGCCATGATCGAAACCACCAGCGTCGACGGTCCCGTGAATGGTTTCAGCGCGGCGCCGGCCTCGCGGAACGACTGCGGTTTCACCGCGACCACCAGCGTGTCGACTTCGCCGACCTGCTTGGCTGACGGATTGAGGCGAACGCCCTCGGCGGCCAGCGCGTTGATCTCGGCCGACGGATGCGGCTCGATCACCACCACGCGTTTGGGATCGAGACCCTGCGCCAGCCAGCCGGTCAGCATCGCGCCGCCCATTTTTCCTGCGCCGGCAAGGGCGATGGTGCCGTGAGCGTTTTGCAAGGCGCTACTGTTTTTCAAATGTCACCACAAATATGGTCGTCGTCCCGGCGAAGGCCGGGACCCATAACCACAGGCGGTTCTAGTAAGGCGAAAGGCGGGCGACAAGCAGTTTGCTTAAAGCCTTGACGTCACGGCGTATGGGTCCCGGCCTACGCCGGGACGACGGAGGAAAGAAACGCCCTACGCCTCGCCCTCGGTGTCGAACATCGCCGCACTCATGGCTTCCTGCGCCGTCTTGCCGGCCCAGACCACGAACTGGAACGCCGGGTAGTAGCGCTCGCTGGCGTGGATGGCGCCGACCAGCATGCTCTCGCATTGCGCGGCCGAGGCGGTGAGCCCGCCCGGCAGCAGCAGCGCCTGCCGGTACATGATCATGCCGGTGTGGGTCCAGATGTCGAAATGTCCGACCCATAATTGCTCGTTGATCGCGGCGATCAGCCGTTGCACTTCGGGTCGCCGCGCGGCCGGAATCTTCATGTCGAAGGCGCAGGCCAGATGCAGCGCTTCGATCTCGGCCATCCAGGTGAAGGAGAGCTGGTAATCGGTCCAGTCGCCCTTGGAGACGATGGTCACCTCGTCTTCGCCGGAACGCTCGAACGCCCAGTTGTTATTGGCGGCGATATCCTCGACGACCGCGAGCGGATTGGTCCGGGAATCAATTATGCCTTCGAGGAGGGACATGCCGTCTCGACCCTTGTTCTTTTAAATCTGTTGATACGCACACGGCGCCGGAACGCGCCAAACGATGCGCTGCTGCCGGCTGCAATCCCCTGGGTCCCCCCGAGGCCTGCCGGGATGAAGTGATGTGATTTGCGGAATCCGCGCAACCGCACCCCGAGTCCGTCCACAACGAAAGCGGCGCTCGTCCACAGTTGATCGCGTGCGTTGACTCTTGTCATGAGAACAAACCGGAATCGGATTGTGCTCAGGCCGGCTCAGCGCGTTGGTTCCCGCCTTAATCGTTAATTTTTCCGGCCAAAGGCCGTCTGGAGTATCGCCCAGTTTCGCTCTGGCGTCATGGGCACATGCGGATTACCCATAGTGAAGGTTCTTGCTGGCACAGCTCCGGTTCGACATAATCCGGGCAGGTTGCCCAGCCGGGCAGCCGATGTTCTCAGGGCGGGGTGAAAATCCCCACCGGCGGTAAGGGTGACGTTGCCCAAGCCCGCGAGCGCCTTCTTCTCTGCGAAACCAGAGAAAAAGGGTCAGCAGATTCGGTGTGAATCCGAAGCCGACGGTTAAAGTCCGGATGAAAGAGAACGGTTGCGGCAGCCGCGCTTTCGCGCGTGGCTGTTTCGTTCCGTGTGCCCTGATTCTGGTCCTGAAAGAGGAAAGCCATGAATCAGATGTTGCAAGAGCCTGAAGTCCAAAACCCCAAAAGCCAAACCCCCGAACCTCCCGCGCACCCGCCGGCGCATCCGCGTTTTGCCAAACCGCAGCGGGTCGCCTTCGTGCAATCGTCCTGGCATCGCGACGTGGTGGAGGAATGCCGCATCGCGTTCCTGGCCGAGAGCGCGGCGCGCCATATCACCAACATCGATGTGTTCGAGGTGCCGGGCTCGTTCGAGATCCCGCTGCATGCGCAGATACTCGCGAAGACCCGGCGCTACACCGCGATCGTCGCTGCCGGGCTCGTGGTCGATGGCGGCATCTATCGCCATGAGTTCGTCGCCGACACCGTGATCAAGGCGCTGATGGATGTGCAGTTGCGCACCGAGGTGCCGGTGTTTTCGGCGGTGCTGACGCCGCAGCACTTCCACGAAAGCGCCGCGCATTTCGATTTCTTCCGTAAACATTTCGCGACCAAGGGCATCGAGGTCGCCGAAGCCTGCGCCAACACGCTGCTCAGCCTGGAGCGGCTGCGCGGCCAGGTCGCGGCGGGGATTGTGTAGGCAAAACCTCCACAATCGGTTGATTGTCATTCCCGCCGCCGGCCATGTAAGGTCGGCGGCGGGAGGAGGCATGCCCGTGGAGACGGGCGGCCGATAAGATCATGTTCGAAGGACACGATCCCTATCTCGTCGCGCTCTCGGTGGTGATCGCGGTTCTGGGTGGTTACACCGGCTTCGGCCTCACTGCGCGCATCCGCGGGACGCCGGACGCCAGTCATCGGCTGCTGCTGGCCGGCGCCGCGTTCTTCCTCGCGATCGGCATCTGGACCATGCATTTCGTCGGCATGCTGGCCGCACCGCTGCCATCGGGCACGGTCTATCTGGTGCTGCCGACCATCGTATCGTTCCTGATCTGCGCGCTGGTGGTCGGCATTTCTCTGTTCTTTGTCTCGACCGGCGAACCGTCGCTGCTTCGGGTGGTGTCCTCGGCGGTGCTGCTCGGGCTCGGGATCGCCAGCATGCATTACGTCGGCATGCACGGGCTGTCCGGCGACTTCGGAATGACGCATGACGCCGCCATGGTCGTGCTGTCGGTCGGAATCGCGATCGTCACGGCCTATGGCGGCCTGCGTGCGTTCCTGGCGCGGCAGGGCGGCGTGCAACTGGCGCTGAGCGCGGTCGCCTTCGGGGTTGCGGTGTCCGGCATGCACTATACCGCGATGGCCGGCATGCATCTGGTCGCGCCGTCGGAGGGATCGCATCACCACATCGAGGGACTGGCGGCGTCGTCGCAAATGCTGTCGCTGGTGGTGGCGCTGCTCTGCTTTGTGATTGCGGCCGGCTTCCTGCTGTCGCTGGTGCCGGACCCGCGCAAAAAATCTGTGGCAGAGGCCGATATGGTCGCCGCCAGTCCGGCCATGCTGGCGACTGATGTTCCGTCGGCCGACGCCAGCAGCGCGCCCACCAGCCCGCGGCTGCGGGCAACAACGCCGCTCGGCGGCATCGGCCAGCCGCCCCGCGCGGCACCCGCACCCCGGCTGCCGGTCGAAGGCGCCGACGGCACCCACTTCATCGCTACCGCCGATATCAGGAGCGTCCGCGCCGACGCCCATTACACCAAGGTCCATGACGGGACCCGGGAGCGGATGTGCCCGTGGTCGATCTCGGAGGCCGAAGCCCAGCTCGACCCCGGCCTGTTCGTCCGGGTGCACCGCAGCCACATCATCGCAATCCCCCACGTCACCCTTGTCCGCAAGGAGGGCGATGGCGCGATCGTCGAACTCGACGGCCCGTCGCCGCACCGCGTGCCGGTCAGCCGCGCCAAGATCGCCGAGGTGAAGGCGCGCCTCGGTCTCGTCCGGCGCCACGCCTCCTGATTAGGTCGGCAAGGCTGACGCATTTCGTGCGCGGTTATCCGCAATTCGTGCGAATTTCCTGACCTTGTGCCCGAGCGATTGCGGGCCAAAACGCGAGGAGACAGCCTCTTCTCCAACGTCCGCGCCAATTTCAAAAGCGCAAAGGACGAATGGAGGAGACGATGATTCCTGGCCCATTCAGCTATCACCGGCCGGCGACGGTCGCCGACGCGGTCACACTGCTCTTGACCCTAGGCGACGAGGCAAGGCCGCTGGCCGGCGGTCACAGTCTGGTGCCGATGATGAAGCTCAGGCTCGCCATCCCCGAGCATCTCGTCGACCTGCACGGCATCGACGGCCTCAAGGGCATCCGCCGCGACGGCAGCCATATCGTGATCGGGGCGATGACCACCCTGCACCAATTGCTGGCGTCGGACGAGATCGCCAAATCACTGCCGATCCTGCAGGAAACCGCTGCTGTGATCGCCGATCCCCAGGTGCGCTATCGCGGCACCATCGGCGGCAATGTCGCCAATGGCGATCCCGGCAACGACATGCCGGCGCTGATGATGATTTTGGGCGCGAGCTACCGGCTCGAAGGCAAGTCGGGCGCGCGTGACGTCGCGGCAAGCGAGTTCTACCAGGGCGCCTATTTCACGGCACTCGAGCCCGGCGAACTCCTGACCGCGATCTCGATTCCGGTGCCCGCGGCCGGTCACGGCTACGCCTACGAAAAGCTGAAGCGCAAGGTCGGCGATTACGCCACCGCGGCGGCCGCGGTGGTGCTGACGATGGCGGGCGGCAAGGTCGCCACCTGCAAAATCGGCCTCACCAATCTGTCGGAAACGCCGCTGCTCGCTGAGGACGCCGCCAAGGTGGTGATCGGCACCGGCCTCGATGCGGCGACGCTGAAAAAGGCTGCTGCCGCAGCGGTCGCGATCATGGCGCCGGCCGCGGATGCCCGCGGCCCCGTCGAATACCGCAAACATGTCGGCGGCATCATGGTGACGCGGGCGCTGACCCGCGCTGCAGCCAAAGCTGGTTAGGGGAGGGACAAATGGCAAAAACCCACATCACCATGAAGGTGAACGGCGCCGAGGTCGAAGGCCTCGTCGAACCGCGCACGCTGCTGGTGCATTTCATCCGCGAAAATCTGGCGCTGACCGGCACCCATATCGGCTGCGAGACCACGCATTGCGGCGCCTGCACCGTCGATATCGACGGCATGTCGGTAAAATCCTGCACCATGTTCGCGGTGCAGGCCCAGGGATCCGACATCACCACCATCGAGGGGATGGCCAATGCCGACGGCTCGCTGCACGCGCTGCAGGAAGGCTTTCGCATGATGCACGGCCTGCAATGCGGCTTCTGCACCCCCGGCATGATTCTTCGCGCGCAGCGTCTGCTGAAAGAAAACCCGTCGCCGACGGAAGAAGAAATCCGGATGGGCATATCGGGCAATATCTGCCGCTGCACCGGCTACCAGAACATCGTCAAGGCGATCCAGTACGCCGCCGCCAGGATCAATGGCGTTGAATTCAAGGAGGCTGCGGAATGAACGACATGACTCCCACGCGGGAACAACGTGAAGCCAAACTCGAAGGCATGGGCTGCAAGCGCAAGCGGGTCGAGGACATCCGATTCACGCAAGGCAAGGGCAATTACGTCGACGATCTGAAACTGCCGGGCATGCTGCACGGCGATTTCGTCCGCTCGCCGCATGCCCATGCGCGGGTCAAGTCGATCAATGGCGACGAGGCGCTGAAGGTGCCGGGTGTGCTCGCCGTCATCACCGCGGAGACGCTGAAGACCGTCAACCTCGCCTGGATGCCGACGCTCGCGGGCGACGTGCAGATGGTTTTGGCCGACGGCAAGGTGCTGTTCCAGAACCAGGAAGTGGCGTTTGTGGTCGCGACCGACCGCTATGCCGCCGATGACGGCATCAACAAGGTCGTGGTCGAATACGAGCCGCTGCCGCCGCTGATCGATCCGTTCAAGGCGATGGACAAGGATGCGCCGGTGCTGCGCGAGGATCTCGCCGGCAAGACATCAGGCGCACACGGCCCGCGCAAGCATCACAACCACATCTTTGAGTGGACCGTCGGCGACAAGGATCTGACCGATGCCGCGTTCAGGAAGGCAGATGTCACGATCAAGGAGATGATCTCCTATCACCGCACCCATCCGTCGCCGCTGGAGACCTGCCAGTGCGTCTGCTCGTTCGACAAGATCAAGGGCGAGCTGTCGATCTGGGGCACCTTCCAGGCCCCGCATGTGATCCGCACCGTGGTGGCGCTGATCGCCAAGATCCCCGAGCACAAGATCCATGTGATCTCGCCGGACATCGGTGGCGGCTTTGGCAACAAGGTCGGCGCTTACCCCGGCTATATCTGCGCGGCGGTCGCGTCCATCGTTACCGGCAAACCCGTAAAATGGGTCGAGGACCGCATCGAGAACCTGACCGCGACCTCGTTCGCGCGCGACTACCACATGACGACCGAGATCGCCTCGACCAGGGAGGGCAAGGTCACGGGCCTCCGCGTCCATGTGCTGGCCGATCACGGCGCGTTCGACGCCTGCGCCGACCCGTCGAAATGGCCGGCCGGCTTCTTCAACATCGTCACCGGGTCCTATGACTTCCCGACCGCGCATCTATCGGTCGACGGTATCTACACCAACAAGGCGCCGGGCGGCGTCGCCTATCGTTGCTCGTTCCGGGTGACCGAGGCGGCGTACTGCATCGAGCGCGGGATGGATATTCTGGCGCAAAAGCTCGGCATGGACCCCGCCGAATTGCGCTTGAAGAACTTCATCAAGCCGGAGCAGTTCCCGTATCACTCGGCGCTGGGCTGGGAATATGATTCCGGCGATTACGCCACCGCGATGCGCAAGATGATGGAATCGGTCGACTATGCCGGCCTGCGCAAGGAGCAGGCGGAAAAGCGTGCGGCGTTCAAGCGCGGCGAGACCCGCGAGATCATGGGTCTCGGCGTGTCGTTCTTCACCGAGATCGTCGGCGCCGGCCCGTCGAAGAATTGCGACATTTTGGGAATCGCGATGTTCGATTCCTGCGAAATCCGCCTTCACCCCACGGGAGCAGGAATTGCGCGCGTGGGCACCAAGAGCCAGGGCCAGGGCCACGAGACCACCTGGGCGCAGATCATCGCCACCGAGATCGGCATTCCCGCCGACGACATCATCGTCGAGGAGGGCAATACCGACACCGCGCCTTACGGGCTCGGCACCTACGGTTCGCGCTCGACACCGGTCGCGGGTGCGGCAATCGCGATGGCCGCGCGCAAGATCAAGGCCAAGGCGCAGATGATCGCGGCCTACAAGCTCGAGGTCCACGAGGACGACCTCGAATGGGATATCGACGGGTTCCGGGTCAAGGGCCTGCCGGAGAAGACGATGTCGATGAAGGACATCTGCTGGGCGGCCTATAATTCGGTGCCGCCGGGCATGGAACCCGGGCTGGAAGCGGTCAGCTATTACGATCCGCCCAACATGACGTATCCGTTCGGCGCTTATATCTGCGTCATGAACATCGACGTCGACACCGGGGTCTACAAGATCAGGCGCTTCTACGCGCTGGATGATTGCGGCACCCGCATCAACCCGATGATCATCGAGGGTCAGGTGCATGGTGGCCTCACCGAGGCGTTCGCGATCGCGATGGGCCAGGAAATCCGCTATGATGACGACGGTAATGTGGTGACCGGCTCGTTCATGGATTTCTTCATGCCGACCGCGGTCGAGACCCCGCATTGGGAGACCGATTTCACCGTCACGCCGTCGCCGCATCATCCGATCGGCGCCAAGGGTGTCGGCGAAAGCCCGAATGTCGGCGGCGTGCCGGCGTTTTCCAACGCCGTCAACGACGCGTTCTCGTTCTTGGGCAGTACCCATATCCAGATGCCGCACGATTTCTGGCGCAACTGGAAGGCGGCGAAGAACCTGGGAGTGTTTGCGTAACGCAGTTGCCAGAGCGGGGGCTTCATCCTTCGAGACGCGGCGAAGGCGCCGCTCCTCAGGATGAGGTCTGGCAGTTCAGGGCAGGTCTTTAGACCCTCATGGTGAGGAGCGCGTCTTCGCGCGTCTCGAACCATGAGGCCACGATAGACGCAGCACAAGGAAAACGCACTGCCAATGAAAAACCGTGACGAGATCGCGCAAGCGCTGGCCGCCTCCGGCTATATCGCCGACGGCGAGCTTTCGACCGCGATCTCGCTGATGCAATTGCTGCGGCGGCCGCTGCTGCTGGAAGGCGAGGCGGGCGTCGGCAAGACCGAAGTGGCGAAGGCGCTGGCGTCCGCGCACGCGACCGAGCTGATCCGCCTGCAATGCTATGAGGGGCTCGATCAATCGGCCGCGCTGTACGAATGGAACTACCAGCGGCAATTGCTGTCGATCCAGGCCCATCGCGGCGACAACCCTGATGCAGTCGAGGACCAGATCTTTTCGGAAAAATACCTGCTGGAGCGGCCGCTGTTGGCGGCGATCCGGCGCGACACCCCGCCGGTGCTGTTGATCGACGAGATCGACCGCGCCGACGACGAGTTCGAGGCGTTCCTGCTCGAATTGCTGTCGGATTTCCAGGTCTCGATCCCCGAGCTCGGCACGGTCAAGGCCACCACGATCCCGCATGTGGTGCTGACCTCGAACGGCACCCGCGAACTCTCCGACGCGCTGCGCCGCCGCTGCCTCTATCACTATGTCGACTATCCCGACGCCGACCGCGAGGCGCGCATCATCATGGCGCGGATATCCGGCGCCAGCGCCTCGCTGTCGCTGCAGATCGCGCGGATGGTCGAAAGCATCCGGAAGGAAGAATTGCGCAAGGTGCCGGGCGTTGCCGAGACGCTGGACTGGGCGGCGGCGCTGGTCGGGCTCGACGTGCACGACCTGCACGACGTGCCCGAGACCGTGCACGAAACCCTGATGTGCCTCCTGAAAACCCATGAGGACAAGTCGCGCATGACCCGCGAAGTCAGCGAACGCCTGTTGGGGAAAGTCGCATGAGCTGCTGCGGCACCAACCCCGGTTATGAAGAGCTCGACGAGGTTTCCCGCCTCGTCTCGGGGAAGCTGGCTGCGTTTCTCAAAACCCTGCGCGACAGCGGCTTTGCGGTCGGCCTCGCCGAAGGGCAGGACGCGGCTGGCTTGATGGCCGCGGGCTATGCGAAAAAACCGGGCCTGCTGCGCTCAGCGTTCAAGCATCTGTTCTCGGCGCGGAAATCCGACTGGGAAAAATTCGACGGCATTTTTGACGCGTTCTGGCTCGGCAAACGGGTCAAATCGCGATCCGTCACCATGGGATCGGCCAGGGCGGCCAACAATCCGTCGCTGAAGAATCTGGCGAACGACCATCCCGACCCGCGCGCCGGCGGCGACAGTGCAACGGATCAGGTTCCGTCTGCCGATGGCGCGGGCAACGACCGCGCCGGCGAAGGCCGCATGGAAGGCGCCTCGCGCGCCGACAATCTTGCCGAGATCGATTTCCGCAAGATGGCCGATCCCGAACAGATCGAGGAAGCCCACGCGGTCGCGGCGCAACTGGCAAAGAGTATGCGCACGCGGCTGACCCGGCGCGATCTGGCGCGGCGGCGCGGCTACCGGCTCGATCTGCGCCGGACGATCCACGGCAATATCAGCCATGGCGGCGTGCCGATCTCGCTGGTGAAGCGGCAGCGCAAGGAAAAGCCGCTGCGGCTCGTGATGCTGCTGGATGCATCCGGCTCGATGAGCATGTATACCGGCGTGTTCCTGCGCTTCATCCACGGCGTGCTGGACGAGTTTCGCGAGGCCGAGGCGTTCCTGTTCCACACTCGCCTCGCGCATGTCTCGGACGCCATGAAGGAAAAGGACGCCGCGCGCGCTCTCGACCGGCTCTCGATCATGGCGCAGGGCGCCGGTGGCGGCACGAAAATTGGCGAGAGCCTGCAGACCTTCAACCGCTGGCACGCCGCGCGCGTGATCCATTCGCGCACCGTGGTGATGATCGTGTCCGACGGCTATGAGACCGGCGACGCCGCACTGCTCGGCCGCGAGATGGCAGCCCTGGGCCGCCGCTGCCGCCGCATCGTCTGGCTCAATCCGATGATGGCGTGGCAGGGCTATACGCCCGAAGCCAGGGGTATCCAGGCAGCGCTGCCGCATGTCGATCTCTACGCGCCGGCCAATACGCTGCAAAGCCTGACCGAGCTTGAACCCTATCTGGCGAAACTGTGAGAATGAATGAGATCAAATCGAGTCTGTCGCGGCGACGGAAGTGCGCCCCCTCTCCCGCTTGCGGGGGAGGGTTGGGGTGGGGTGCCGCCGCGAGTCGCACTGTCCAAGTTGAGAGAGTTTCCCCCACCCGCCGCGCTCTTCGAGCGCCACAGCCGAAGCTTCGCTTCGGCGTTCTTATCGAAGAACGGCCGCCAAAGGCGGCCTATGCTCCCCCGCAAGCGGGAGAGGTGACCCAAACGAGAGGCATCACGCTTGAGGTCTGAAGGAAACACACCGATGACCGCGCATGTCGAAGTGATGGATCTGGTCGCGCAGATGAAGGCCGCCGAACAGGCGTTCGTGCTGGCGACGGTGGTGCGCACCGTGTCGGTGACGGCGGCGAAAGCCGGTGCGAAAGCGATCATCCGGCCCGACGGCACCATCGTGGCCGGCTGGATCGGCGGCGGCTGCGCGCGCGGCGCGGTGCTCAAGGCGGCGCGCGAGGCGCTGGCCGATGGCGAACCGCGCATGGTGTCGGTGCAGCCGGAAGATCTGCTCGCCGAACTCGGCGTCAAGCCCGGCGAGGCCCGCGGCGGCATCCGCTTCGCCAGCAACCTATGCCCAAGCAAAGGCACCATGGATATTTTCGTCGAGCCGGTGCTGCCGCATCCGTCGCTGCTGATTTTTGGCGCCAGCCCGGTGGCGATGTCGCTGGCGGCGCAGGCGCGGCAGCTCGGTTATCACGTCACGCTGGCGGTGCCGGCGGCCGATCTGGTCGCGGTGCCCGACGCCGACGCGCTGGTCGACGGCTTTGCGCCCGGAAAACTGCACCAGACGCGGCGCTTCATCGTGGTCTCGACCCAAGGGCGGGGTGACGAAGCCGCCTTGCGCGCGGCTGTTACAACCGACGCCGAATATCGCGCCTTCGTCGGCAGCCGCCGCAAGATGGCGGCGCTGCGCGAAAAGCTGATCGCGGAAGGCGTCGACGCGTCAGCGATCGATCGCGTCAAGGCGCCTGCAGGGCTCGACCTCGGCGCCATCACGCCGGAGGAGATCGCGATGTCGATTCTGGCCGAAATCACCGTCGAGCGCCGCCGCGGCCAGCGCGCCCCCAACCCTGTTGCCAACAGCTAGGAGCCAAACATGCAGATGAACGACAGCCAGCGGATCCCGGCCTCGAAGGAAAAGGTCTGGGCGGCGCTCAACGATCCCGAAATCCTGAAGCAATGCATCCCCGGCTGTCAGTCGCTCGACATGACCTCGCCGACCGAGATGACCGCAACCGTCGTCTTCAAGGTCGGCCCGGTGAAGGCGACTTTTGGCGGCAAGGTGACGCTGTCCGATCTCGATCCGCCGAACAGCTATCGCATCTCGGGCGAGGGTTCCGGTGGCGTTGCCGGGTTTGCCAAGGGCGGTGCCGCCGTGCGGCTTGAATCCGAAAGCCCTGACGTCACGATCCTGCACTACGAGGTCGATGCCCAGATCGGCGGCAAGCTGGCGCAACTCGGCGCGCGCCTGATCGATTCGACGGCGAAGAAGCTGGCGGGCGAGTTTTTCAAGTCGTTCGGCG
Source organism: Bradyrhizobium sp. AZCC 2289 (assembly GCF_036924615.1). Classification (NCBI taxonomy): domain Bacteria; kingdom Pseudomonadati; phylum Pseudomonadota; class Alphaproteobacteria; order Hyphomicrobiales; family Nitrobacteraceae; genus Bradyrhizobium; species Bradyrhizobium sp. AZCC 2289. The sequence continues at coordinate 6,718,667 of NZ_JAZHRY010000001.1, forward strand.
AAGTTGTCGGAGGGGTTGCAGAGGCTCCAGCGGAAGCGGCGCCCAAGGGCTGGTTGGGCAAGCTGACCGGTGCGGCCTGAAGTGGGTGAGATTAGGTCGACGCGAATGGTCTTCTCCCTCGCCCCGCTTGCGGCTGTCATATGCACACATTTCGGTTGCCGAGATTTTTGGGGGCTGATTCCGTTGAGGATCGTTGATTCGCAGCGGAGATAGCGGCCATGGAATTTGGGCTGGGACGGTTTGGCGACCGCCGCCTAGAAAAAGGGGGGCGGCGTTCCACGCGGCCCTCGTCGAGCGACCGGGTTGTCGTATCCGACGGCTTGCGGGACGTCGATCGCAGGAGATGCGGTTCAGGCGGTTCCTTCACAACCCGGCAGTGACTGCCGACGAAATGGTGTGCCATGCGTGTGACGGCACCGCAGCGCGAGTGGCGGGCCGTGAGATCGTTGTGGCTCAGGATACCAGCGAACTGGCGTTGGGAGGTCGGCGCGCCCGAGCGAGCGGGTATGGACCTGTCGGAAAAGGCGGCGCGCTGGGCGGACTGCTGTTGCATGCTGCGATAGCGCTGGAGATTGGAACCGGCGCGCTACTCGGGCTGGTGGATGCCACGATTTGGAATCGGGACACTGGTGCAGTCACACCGCGGCGCTCTCGTGCGACGGAAGATAAGGAATCGCAGCGCTGGCTCGATACAACGACGTGTGCCAGCGAGGTACTGGCAGCGGCGAACAGCATTACCGTGCTGTCGGATCGGGAAAGCGACTTCTACGAGCATTTTGCGCGTCGTCCGACCAACACACATTTGATCGTCCGAGCCTGCCAAAACCGGAAAATCAAGGACGCCGAGGAGGCCGACGCGCTGCTGTTCACGTTCATCGACGACCTGCCGGAAGCGGATCGGTACAGCGTGAAAATCCCTGCTGCACCGGGTCGCAAAGCGCGGGCGGCGGAACTGGCGTTGCGCTTCTCGTCCGTCAAATTGTGCAAGCCGCTACATGGAGCCGCACCCGATCTGCCGGCAAGCGTTACCCTGACATTGGTCGACGTTCGCGAGGTCTCGCCGCTTGAAGACGGTGAGCCGGTTCATTGGCGGCTTCTCACCACGCACACCGTCACGAACACGGCCGAGGCGCGCAGAATTGTAGACCTCTACCGGATGCGGTGGAGCATCGAAGAGTTCTTCCGAACCCTCAAGACGGCAGGATTCGATATCGAGAAAGCCGACATTGGCGATCCACAGGTCATGATCAAGTTCGTCGCAGCCGCAACCGTCGCGACAGTTACCGTCATGCAATTGGTCAAGGCTCGTGAAGGGACGACCGACCGGCAACTGGCCGATGCCTTCGAACCGGACGATCAACCCATTCTGGAGGCTCTGTCGGCTAAACTCGAAGGGCAGACTGCCCGCCAGAAAAACCCGCACCCCAAAGGTTCCCTCGCCTTCGCTGCCTGGGTCATCGCCAGGCTCGGCGGATGGGACGGCTATTACGGAAAGCCCGGACCCAAAACCATGCGCTGGGGGTTGGACGACTTCCAGCGCATCAAGTTCGGCACCACTCTGAGGCTTCAAGATGTGTGAATCGAACAGCCGCTTGCGGGGAGAGGGCTGGGGTGAGGGGGACTCTCCACGAGTTCAGTGCGCGGAGAGTCCCCCTCACCCGAATTGCTTCGCAATTCGACCTCTCCCCGCAAGCGGGGCGAGGTGACCTGAACGCGGGCGCCAATTCAACTCAAGTGCTCTAATACCCCAGCGCCAGTCCGGTGCCGCCACGCGGGTCGTTCGCACCGTAGAACCTGTTTCGAGCGATTGCCATTCCGCCAAGACTCGGCGCACCGACGATGATCGCGGATACGTGGTTAGCCGGCGGCGAATCCTCAAACCGATACCCCATGCTCTCCAGCACTCTGCGGGCGTCAGGTGAAACGGCGTATCGCTCCGTATTGGTTACATCGGGCAGCCACTGCTGATGGATGCGGGGGGCATCGACGGCTTCCTGAACGTTCATCTGGAAATCGACGACGTTCAGGATTGTTTGCAGGACGGTCGTGATAATCCGGGCTCCGCCCGGAGTACCGAGAATGAGGACGGGCTTGTCGTCCAGGGTGATGATCGTTGGGGTCATCGAACTTCGGGGGGCCTTGCCCGGCGCGATGGCATTCGCGTCTCCCGGGACAAACCCGTCGACGTTGGCGACACCAGGATTTGGCGTGAAATCGTCCATTTCGTCATTCATCAACACGCCGGTGCCTGATGCAACGACCCGCGCTCCGAACCAGTCATTGAGCGTATATGTCATCGAAACGGCGTTGCCGGCATCGTCGATGATCGAGAAGTGCGTCGTGTTGCTGCCTTCGTGCGGCGCAACACCCTGCCTGATATCACCGGAGATTCCGGCCTTGTCGGGCTTTATCGCATCCCGGATCTTTGCCGCATACCGCTTGTCGATCAGCTCCCGGATCGGAATGCTGACAAAATCCGGATCCCCCAGCAAACTGCTTCTATCGGCAAAGGCGTGGCGCATCGCCTCTATTTCGTAATGCAGCGCCTGCGCCGATCCCCAACCCAGCTCACGGAGTTGATATCCCTCCAGAATGTTCAGCATCTCGCATATGGCAACACCGCCTGAGCTCGGCGGGGGTGCCGAGATCACGTGATAGGACCGGTAATCGCACTCGACGGGCGCGAGCTCACGGGTCTCGTAGCGATCCAGATCTTCCTGATCGATGATTCCGCCGCCTGCCCGGGCAGCCTTGACGATGGCCGCCCCCGTCTTGCCCCGATAGAAGCCGTCAACGCCCTGCTCCCTGATCGAACGCAAGGTGCCGGCAAGGTCGCGCTGCACCAGCCGTTGGCCGGCCACAAAAGGCAGTCCCTTGTCGAGAAAAATCTCGCCGGTAGCCGGCAGTCTACTGAAATCCTCGGTCGCCGTAGCGAGCATGTCGACGTCGCCTTGCTGCAGCGTGAATCCTTCCTCGGCCAGTTCGATCGCCGGCTCGATCAACGCTGCAAGCGTCATCGTCCCGTACTTTTTCCGCGCATACTCCAGACCAGACACAGTGCCGGGGACGCCAACCGCCAGCCAGCCGATCGTACTCAGGCCTTTGATGACGTTTCCGTCCTTGTCCAGATACATGTCCCGGCTCGCCGCACGAGGGGCCTTCTCTCGAAAATCGAGGAAGGTCTTTCGTCCATCGCCAAACCGGATTGTCATGAAGCCGCCGCCGCCCAGATTGCCGGCGGCCGGATAGACCACAGCCAGGGCGTATCCCACCGCGACAGCAGCATCTATCGCACTGCCGCCGCGCTTGAGAATGTCGATGCCGACCTTCGTCGCCAGGTGCTGTGCACTGACCACCATGCCCTTTTCAGCCGCCACCGGTGTCGGCGAGGCAGCGTTGGCCACGGAACCCACAACCAGCGACCAAACGCAGGCAACCCGTATGCAGGCCCCCTTCAACGTTCCGAAGATGATGTCAATCCGACTTGCAATCCGACTTGGCCGAATTTTCAATTCGCCGCTTGGAACCAGCAAAGGCATGCAAATCTTCTCTCTCCTTTTCAGCGTCGCCTGGCGGCCGCGAACCGATGCCGAAGTCTAGTCAATTCCGCTGACTTGTCCCCGCTAATTCGCTATCCTGCGCACAAGCCCGCCGGGCAATCCAGGTTTCGAGTCCTTTACGGGGTTACAGTCAAATGCTTCTTGCGCGCCGCTTTGCTGCCGCTGCGACGGCATTCTCGCTGATCGCAGGCGGATTTTTCGTCCTGCTCTTCTCGATGGCGGAATCATCCCGGGCCGCAGCGGCATCCGACAGCTGCGCCAGCCCGGCCGAGATTACCGTCTTGCCGTCGCCGCGGGCGCCCTGGACCGGCGCGCCGCTGCGCGTCATGGTCGTCGCCGAAAAGCCGGTCCAGGGCGTGCTGTTGCTGATCGCGCCCGATGGAAACGTCGCGGTCAAACCGTCCGACCCGCGCGGCGGGCCGCCTTATTCCTGGTTCGCCGAGGTCGCAGCACCTGCCGCCGGCACCTGGCACGCGAAGCTGGAACGCGACCCTGCATCGGCGGAGTGCAGCCCGATCACCCGCGACATCGTCGTCAGCGCGCGCAAGCCGGAAGGCGTGCGCATCCCGGCGGGAAGCATCTGGCAGGTGAGCAATGGCTGGAACAGCACGAACGAAGCGCTGTTCTCGGCATGGATCGAGAAGCTGTTCGACGCACCGGTCGACCAGGATCTGTCCTGGAAGGCCTGGCACGAAGTGCTGCGCGACCAGTCCCGCAATTTCCTGTTCAACTATCTGGGACGCGGCGAGGACAATGCGCAGACCGGCCTTCGCCCCGACTGCGCCGACTTCGTCTATTTCCTGCGCGCCTATTTTGCATTCAAGATGGGGCTGCCGTTCGGCTATACGAATTGCTCGCGCGGCGTCGGCGGCAGGCCGCCGCAGTGCTACCAGTGGTTCGACGTCGAGCATCCCGAGGTCACCCGTCCGCCGCCGCCGCCAGAGAAAGACGCAGCGCCGGTGGCGGCCGACGCCGCTCCACCCGCGCAGACTCCCGGCCTGCTGGGTTTGTTCGGCCGGTCGCAGCCGCCGGCCGAGCCAACGGCAACTCCGCCTGCGAATCCATCTCCGCCGAAGCCGAAGCGGCCGACGAATTTTGGCGAATATCTGCGCGACGTCGGCGACGTCGTCCATACCGGGGCGGTGCGGGCAGGCGACGACAACGCCGATTTCTACACCGTGGCGCTGACACAACAGTCGCTGCGCCCGGGGACGGTGTACGGCGACCCCTACGGCCACGTGCTGATGCTGGTGCGTCGCGTGCCGGAAGCCAACGGCACGCCGGGCGTCTTCCTGGCCGTCGACGCCGAGCCCGACGGATCGATCACGCGGAAGCGTTTCTGGCGCGGCAATTTCCTTTTCGCGCACGAGCCGTCGCTCGGCAGCCCCGGCTTCAAGCATTTCCGCCCGATCATGCGCGAAAAGAACGGTCCGTCGCGGCGGCTGAGCAACGCCGAAATCGCCAGGAATCCGCAATACGGCGATTTCTCGCCCGAGCAGTCGCAAATCGCCGTCGAGGATTTCTACGATCGCATGGATGACGTCATGTCGCCGGAGCCGCTCGATCCGCTGCGCGCGATGACGGACGCCATCGCGAGCCTCAGCGAACAGATCAGGACGCGCGTCACTGCGGTGGAAAACGGACGAAAATATCAGGCCAAGCAGACCGGCGACACCTCCATGCCGGACGGCGCTTCGATCTTTGCGACCACCGGCGCCTGGGAGGATTACTCGACCCCGGCGCGCGATTTTCGTGTGTTGATCGCCATCGACGTGGTGCGGGGATTTCCCGATCGCTTTGCGCGCCGGTCGGACCGGTACGCGATGCCGGCCGGCAAGAGCGTGGCGGACATGAAGAACGACCTGCAGGGCGTGCTGGCCTCGGAACTTGCCTCCCGCAAGGTGTCCTATACCCGCAGCGACGGCTCGCAATGGACGCTGTCGGTCAAGGATGTGGTCGATCGGGCGGTGGATTTCGAGATGGCCTACAATCCCAACGACTGCGTGGAGCTCCGGTGGGGGGCGCCCGAGAACAGCCAAGAGGCCTCGACATGCAAGCGTCATGCGCCGCAGGCGCAACGCGCGAAGATGTCGGAATACCGCCCCTGGTTCCGCGACCGGCATTGGCCGGCGCACAGCTGATGGTCCGAGCTTGGCGATAGACTCCATCCTGTCGCGCCGAACGTCGATGTCGAAGTTTGTAGGGCGGATTAGCGGAGCGTAATCCGCCGTTCGCGCGACCCGGTCGGCTAACCCGCCCCACCGGCCTTCACCGGCCGATTGGCATGGCTCATCTGCGGTACGCCACGATTGAGCGACATGTGGGAATGCGTGCATAGCCAGCCATCGGCATTCCTGGAAAACAGCAGGGTGGCCCGGCCGGGGCGCGGAAACGGGGTACCATCGGGATGATAGCCGGTGCTCGTCCACGGCGCGATCACGGTCGCCATCATGCTGTCGGGGGACGCCAGAACGGCGGTCTGCTCAGGGACGAGACGGAAGTCAGTGGTCTTTGGCCAGACATTGTCCCATTGCGTCGCGACCCATTGATCCAGGCCGGAGATGACATCGTTGTGCGTGCCGAAGGCAAGCACGTCCGGATGGAAGTGCGGCCTTGCCGAGGCATAGTCGACCTCACGGACGTAGCCCGCAAAGGTTTCCAGCCACTGGCGGAAGAACTGCGTTAGTTCCGGGTTCGCGGTCGGCAAAGGATTCATTACCTGCTCCATATTCGGCCACCGAATGGCGGCAACCTTATTGCCGCGAACCGGAGTGGGTCCCGGGCGTCAGAGTTTATCCACTAGACTAATTGGGCGATCCTGGTCCGCCACGACTGATTGGGCGGGAAGTTCAAAGCAAAACCCGGGCGTCATATGCTGCGAGATCGCGAAACTCTGTCTGCGAATGACTCCGCTGTTTGAAGAGTGAAATTGATGCGTGCGACGCGCCTATCAGGCGCCGGGCGTCCGAATCCGCATGTGAGGGGGCGGCCTGCACTGATGCGACGGCCGCCAATCTCGCCTGCGGAGTTTGCCGAATTCGCGGTGTCTGCGAGATGCCCCTGCGCGAAAATCAGGGTTTGGCCTTGCCGGCGTTGGCGATCAGCGCAACGGAGGCCTCGGTCGTCAGCAGCAGGAAAGTAAATGTCTCCTGAAGGTAGAGACGGACCGTCTTGTCGTCATGACCTGAATAGCCGATCGACACATCCTCTCCGATATGCAGTGCGAAATCGCCGCCGCGCGTCGTCAGCACGAATGCGCCTGATATCGCCGGCGCCCAGATGATTTCGCCGTCCACGAGGCCCTTGATGTGCCGCAGCACGGGATAGCCGTGGTCGCTGCTCTCGCTCAAAGCTGTATAGGCATCGGCGCCCAGCAACACCGAATAGGGACCGTTGACGCCCTCGAGCCGCAATTTGCTCAGGGCATGGGCAATGGCGTCGGGATAGGCGCGCACGTCGGGCGGAAGGGTCAGGACCGGATTGCTGGTTCCCTCGCGGATGCCGCCGATGCCTGCGGCGGCGTAGCCCTCGAAGATCGCCCGGTCCTCTGCAAAGGCCAAAAGCCGTGCGGCGTCCTTGGCGGGCTGCCAATCCGAATCGTTGGCGCCACGCTCCACGTCATCGATCTGCTGGCGATCGAGTTCGAAGGGAACGCGCAGTTCGACCAGCGGCTTGACCTCGCGTTGCCGCGCAACAATTCCGTCTCCGGGTGCGGCGACATTGCGCAGATGGCCGGTGCCGATGGCGGAAAGCGCCATTCCACCCGGCCCCTTGACGTCGACGACGCGCCGCCCGGCCAGGTAGCGCTTGATGGTGCGCGACGTTTCCTCTTCGATCTCGGACCAGGCCGCGTCGGAGATCGGGGCAAGCTCGCGGTGAAGATTATTCATGACGCAGGGTCTCCTTTGAGCGAACCAATCTCGAGCGAACCTTCGCGCCTCGGCGCCGGCTTTGGCGCTGCGACGGCAGGCGTGGGCGAAGGTCCCGCAGCCTGATCGTCGGCCGCGATATTTTCCAGGAACGTCGCTGATGGCACGAAGAACAGAATGCCGGTTTTGGCAACGCTGAAATCGAGCAAACGATCGTAGTTACCGGCAGGCTGGCCTACGAACATGTTTTCGAGCATCTGCTCGATCGTTCGCGGCGAACGTGCGTAACCGATGAAATAGGTGCCGAATTCCTGCTCGGCGACGCGGCCGAACGGCATGTTGTCGCGGATAATCTTGATTTCCTTGCCGTCCACCACGACCTTGGCGAGCGCGTTATGGGCATAAGCCGGTTTTGTGGCGTCGTCGAGCTCGATGTCCGAAAGCTTGGTGCGGCCGATAATGCGCTCCTGCGCTTCAGTGGATAGCGCATTCCAGCCCGCCAGATCGTGCAGGTATTTTTGCACGATCACGTAACTGCCGCCGGCGAAGGCGGCGTCTTCGGCTCCCACATAGGCGGCATCGACCGCGGCCTGTCCGGTCGGGTTTTCGGTTCCGTCGACAAAGCCGATCAGATCGCGGTCGTCGAAATAACGAAAGCCATGCACTTCGTCGACCGGCGAAACGGCGCCGCCGAGCCGGGCCATGATTTGGGTCGCCAACTCGAAACAGAGGTCCATGCGTTTGGCGCGAATGTGAAAAATGAGATCGCCTGGTGTTGCAACCGCATGGCGCGGGCCGGACTGGATTTCCCGAAACGGGTGCAGTTCCGCCGGCCGCGGTTGGCCGAACAGCCTGTCCCAGGCGTCGGATCCGATCCCTATCACGCAGGAGAGGTTGCCCTCGATATCGCGGAAGCCGACCGCGCGGACCAGCGCCGCAAGATCGCTGCAAAACGACCGGACGACGGCTCTGTTCGTCGTGCCGGGGTTGATAGTGACGACCAGAAAGATCGCGGCGCGGGTCAAATCCTGAACCACCGGCTGAAACACAGGAGGCAGGTCGGATGGCGTGCCGGGCGCGGTCATTGGACCTGCTCCGTTCGTCGTGCCCCGTTACAAGAAACCATTCGCCATCTGCCTGGTCTGTGCAGGATTGCCCACGAAAGCGACACGAACCAATCTGCGGTCGCCTGTCGCCTCCATGCACCACCGATTTGAAATCGGCGGTGCCGCCGCACTTTATCGGCAGTCTGGCCCGGGTTCAAATACGGGGCGCGTCACGCGCTGTCGCGTGGGGCGACTGAATCCCGCTTGGTTGGCCTGCGCTTTCGGCTAAGCTGTCCGGCATAAGCTCACCAACCAAGAGTGATCGCATGACCGGGCAGGATTCGTCGGATTGGCTTGGACTTTCGGGCCGCGTTTGTGTGGTGACGGGCGGCGGTGGCGGCATCGGCCGCGCCACCGCTGTGAGCCTCGCCCGCGCCGGCGCCCATGTCGCGGCGTTCGATCTCGACGAACGCGGCCTGGAGGTGACGGGCGCAGAGCTGCGCAAATTGGGCGGCGAGCATGTCGTGACGCGATGCGACACCACCAGCGTCGAGAGCGTGACCGCCGCATCCGAAGCAATCGAGAAATCGCTGGGACCGTGCAGCGTGCTGGTCAACACCGCGGCGGTGTTGCGGCCGGGTGGGCTGGACACCCTGTCGCTGGCGGAATGGAACGCGATCCTCGCCGTCAACCTGACCGGCTACTTCCTCTGCGCCCAAACCTTCGGCCGGCCAATGCGAAAGCTCGGGCGCTGCAGTCTGGTCCATATCGCGTCGATCGCGGGCAGCCATGCCCAGGGGCAGAGCGGCGCCTACAGTGTCAGCAAGGCCGGGGTCATCATGCTGTCGCGTCAGCTTGCAAACGAATGGGGGCCGCATGGCATTCGCAGCAACGTCGTCAGCCCCGGCCTCGTCGTCACCCCGATGAGCCAGTCGTTCTACGATACGCCGGGCGTCACGGAACGGCGCAAGGCCGTCGTTCCCGCACGCCGCATCGGCATGCCGCAGGACATGGCCGACGCCATCCTGTATCTCGCCAGCGACCGCGCGTCCTATGTCAATGGCGACGAGATCATTGTCGATGGCGGCTACGTCAACATGCTGATGAATTTGGTGCCGCGGCCGGGGTTTGAGTGACGAACCGGCGAGGGCGGGCAGCAGGGTCCCCTGGCAAGGAGGGCAGCGTGCCGGTTGACGTCCGCTTCTCTCTCTCTCTCTCTCTCTCTCTCTCTCATCCCGGACATTAGGCCTAGCATGGGCGGACAAATTCGACGGCGCGCTCGAGGACGTGTTCGACCTGCAGGACCAGGTTACCACGAGGGTAATCGGTTTGATTGCTCCGAAACTCGAGCAGGCGGAGATCGAGCGGGCGAGGCAGAAGCCCACCGGGAGCCTGGACAGCTACGATTGCTTTTTGCGGGGCATGGCGCTGACGCAGACGAGGACGCTGGCGGAGGCACGCGAGTTTTTCCGCAAGGCATGTGAGCAGGATCCGGAATACGGTCCCGCATTTGCGATGGCTGCGGCAACGCTGATGTTTGAACAGGGGATCAGCGGCGTGCCTTTAACCTCCGAAAAGCGCGCCGAAGCTGTTCGGCTTGCTCATTGCGCGTCGAGAGTGGGAGACGACGACGCGTTTACGTTGGCGAGATCCGGGCATGTGCTGACCTATCTCGGCGGCGAATATGATCGGGGCGCATCCATGGTCGAGCAGGCGGTCGAGCTCAATCCGAATCTCGCGATCGCATGGTACAGCCGGGGATGGGTCAGCATGATGTGTGGTGACGCAGAGCGCGCGATTGAGAGCTTCGACCGGATGATCAGGCTCAGTCCTCTCGACCCGCTGAGGATAAGCGCCTGGAACGGAAGTTCATTCGCGTATTTTTGCCTTGGCCGCTACGAGGAAGGCTGCGCGTCGGCGACGAAATCAATTCAGGTTGTCGCGAATGCTCATACGCTGGGCGCCTACATCGTGAACGCCGTTCGCGCCGGACGGGTTGTCGAAGCCCAACAGGCGGCTGCGCGACTGCTGAGGTCACAGCCTGACTTTCGCGCGGCTCATGCGGAAGAGGCTTTTCCTACCCGCTCTTCGGACATCCGCAATCAAATGATCGCGGCGCTGCGGGAGGCAGGCATGCCGGGCTAGTCTGGTGATCCGGAGAAATAATGACATCCGCTATAGGCATTTCGGGCGTGGCGCGGTGGGGCTGACGGTGTCCGTTGGTGGGCGGCAATCGGACTTTGTCCCATGCCGAATAAGACTTTAAACAGTCAAACAGTATTGAGGGAAGAGCAGACCAGAGTAAGGCCGATCGGTTCCGTGCGGGAACTTTTTGGGCGCTACTTTGATTGCCTCGCAGTTACACCGATTCCTGGTGACAGTTCATTCTGCTCTTCAGTTTAATTTGCGCATCAGAAACGAGTCTGGTCCTGTGCCCTTGGGGTATTCACATAGGCACTGACGGGGGCACCATGCTGATGCGTGGAATTGGCGCTGTTGCGCTGACCTTATCTCTTTCATCCGAGGCGCTTGCAGAGAGAGGCTTCATGCAGCGAGTATCTTGCGCGATGGTTCGGGTTTACGTGGCAAAGTATTCAGCTTCGGCCGCAGAAATGTGGGCGCGAAGTCACGGTGCAACCGATGCGCAGATCGAGGCTGCGCGCCAATGCTTGAAAGGCACGGCGGAGCAGGCCGCGCAGGTTGCTCGCTGGTCTGTTCGGTAAACGCAAGCCGCGCGAAGACCGATAAGACTGTTTGACCGAACGCTGAACGCGCTGCCCGGCGGCGCATCAGTGGCCAACTTGTTTAATTGCGATCTTGACGATTCACGGGTCGCCTCATCCACGGATTGCGCCTCGCATTGGCTCTATGACGCCTGCGCGCACAGCCTAATTTGTTAAATAATTTCAACGTGATTTGCCCTGTCCAGACCTCGCTCAAAAAATATTCCGCTTGTCGCGTCGGGCAAATCAGTGATTTGACTCCGCCCGTCTCACCCGACAAGAGGGGCGGCTCGCGATCGTCACGAAACGCGCGGTGGGATGCGGTGGACGCGAAAGCTGCGACTGACGAGCGTGGCTGATGCGGACGGCGAAGTCGTGTGGTCCTGACGCCTCGATGCCGGCGTCAAGTTGCGCGGAAGTATCCGCGCGATGACGGTGACAAGAAAGCCCGATCACCGGGGAGAGCGCGAAGTAAGCCGTAAAACCATTGCGCAGGGAAGGCCGGATGTTCTCCGCTGAACCTGTATGCTCGTGTGCGCATTCTTATGCACATCTTGCACGCGAGACCGCGGGTGCAGCGCGCACCCGGCTTTCCCTGCGCCCTCTGATTGGAGAGGGCGGGATGTTCAGAGCAAAACTCGCGCAAATCATGCGGCGAGGTCGCGAAGGCATATCATGAGGCCGTCATTGCGAGGAGCGAAGCGACGAAGCAATCCAAGCTTGTCTTTGCACGGCGAGATGGATTGCTTCGCTTCGCTCGCAATGACGTGGAGAGGTCGCGACCCCTCAGTCGAACAAACTCGACACCGACTCTTCCGCCGCGGTGCGGCCGATGGCTTCGCCGATCAATGCGGCGATCGAGAGCGTGCGGATGTTGGGCGCCTTGACCACGGCATCGGTCGGCAGGATCGAGTCGGTGATGACCAGCTCCTTCAGCTTCGACGAGGCGATGCGGGCCGCGGCGCCGCCGGACAGCACGCCGTGGGAGATGTAGGCGTAGACATCCTTGGCGCCGTTGGCGAGCAGCGCGTCGGCGGCGTTCACCAGCGTGCCGCCGGAATCGACGATGTCGTCGACCAGGATGCAGGTATATCCGGCGGCGTCGCCGATCACGTTCATGACCTCGGATTCGCCGGCGCGTTCGCGGCGTTTGTCGATGATGGCCAGCGGCGTGTTGATCCGCTTGGCGAGGCCGCGGGCGCGCACCACGCCGCCGACGTCGGGCGACACTACCATCACATTGGCGAGGTCGAAGCGCTCCTTGATGTCGCGCACCATCACCGGCGAGGCGAAGAGATTGTCGACCGGGATGTCGAAGAAGCCCTGGATCTGGGCGGCGTGCAGATCGAGCGTCATGACGCGGTCGACGCCGGCATGGGTGATCAGGTTGGCGACCAGCTTGGCCGAAATCGGCGCGCGCGAACCGACCTTGCGGTCCTGCCGGGCGTAGCCGAAATAGGGGATCACAGCGGTGATGCGGCGCGCGGAAGCCCGGCGCAGCGCATCGGTGATGATCAACAGTTCCATCAGATGGTCGTTGGCCGGAAACGACGTCGATTGGACGATGAAGACGTCGGAGCCGCGGACGTTTTCCTGGATCTCGACGAAAATCTCCATGTCCGCGAAGCGCCGGACCACGGCCTTGGTCAGCGGCAAATGCAGCCAGTTGGCGATTTCCTGGGCCAGCGCGGGATTGGAGTTGCCGGCGACCAGCTTGATCGAGCCATTCTTGGCCGACATCGACGCTTCTCCTCGCGCCTTGCTGGATACGACGTTCAGCATATCGAGAGATCCTCAAAACCGGCGCGTTTAGACGAGCGAGGTGATATCAAATGTGGCGCGGCTGGCAACCCATTGCCCCGGTTTTCCCGGGCAAAAATGGCCGTTACCCCGGCGATTTGGCTAATGTCCGGTGTAGCTGAGGGAGCTAACACTGAAACTGCCCGATCCGGGCTCGGTTTGCTCCGCGCTCGCCACCGCCGGACCGCGGCGGCCGGGCGCCGGGCCGGGCGACGGCGCATCCGCTGGCGTTCCGTTGATCATGCCGGAGAGGCCGCTGAGGCCCGCTTGTGCGATTTTCCGCAACACCAGGTCGTCGGCCGCGGCCCAGGCGTCGCGTCCGGCCTTGCCGGCGGGTTCCTCGCCGGAGAGCCGCAGCGCGCGCTGCTGGTTATTGTCATAGACGTCCCAGACCCAGGCGATCATGGTTTTGCCGCGAACGACCTGCGCCGAGAGATAGCTGCGTATGCGGTAGGAGGCGCCGCTTTCGCGCGACACGATCGAGAGATTCCGCAGCTTCGACTCACTGTCGAGCACGCTCACCATGCGGTCGAACACCGGCGGCGGCGGGCCGTCGATCGATTCGAAGGCCACGGTGGCGGCCCCGCCAGTGGAGGCCATCGCAAAGGAGTCGTTGACCGCCCCGCCGCTGGCGCAGCCGCCGAGCGAGCAGGCGAGCATCAGCAGCGTCGCGGCAATGGCCGCGCGCGGAATTCGGCTCAGGGTGGCGATGGTGTCCCTCATCGGTCCCTGCGATATCGTTAAAATGCATTAAGGTCTAGGGCAGGGAGGACACAAAGGTAAATTGAGCGTGAGACCGGTGTTGACGGCGGCGGGAAGATTTTCGTTCAAGTTGAAGGACTTCTGCCGGGGTTACGGCTCCAGCGCGATCGCATGAATGTGCCGGCCGTAGTCCGTCTCCCCGCGATGCACCGAGCGCCGGTAGCTATAAAAACGCTCGTCGGAATAGGTGTCGACGCCGATGTCGTCGATCATCAACACGCCGGCATTCTCCAGCCGCATCCGGATGAAGCCGGCGAGATCGAACATCGCGTGGCCGTCGCGGACCGAGGGAATGAAGAACACGGCATTATCAGCGTCGGCGTCCAGGAAGCGCTCGACGAATTCGCCGCCCACCTCGTAGGAGTGCTGCCGGATCAGCGGGCCAATCGCGGCGACGATGCCGCCTCTGTCGGCGCCGAGTTTCTCCATCGCCGCCACGGTGGATTCGAGCACGCCGGTCAGCGCGCCTTTCCAGCCCGCATGCGCCGCGCCGATCACGCGCGCGGCTGGATCGACCAACAATATCGGTCCGCAATCGGCCGCGGTGACGCCGATGGCGATGCCTTCGGTGCGGGTGACGAGGGCGTCGGCGCGCGGCTTGTCGCCCTGCCATGGTCCGGTCGCCACCACCACGTCCGGCGAATGGGTCTGATGCACGCTGAGGAAGTGCTCCGGCGCGACCCCCATCTGCGCGGCCATCCGGCGGCGGTTTTCCGCGACATGGGCCGGATCGTCATTCGAACCGAGCCCGCCATTGAGGCTTTCATAGATGCCGCCGGATACGCCGCCCTCGCGGGTCGAGAAGGCGTGACGCAGGCCGGGAATGGCCGAGAGCAGCGACGATCCGAAGGTCATGGCCGATCGGCTCCAGCCGCCGGCGCATCGCTCAGGCCCGCGAGCTCGGTGAGGTTCGGCTCGGTGATCGCCAGCACCTTGAACATCGAGCCCATGCCGCCGCGGCCGGAATCGGTCAGCCGCTTCAGCGCGCCGGAAATATCGGCGGAAACCTCGTGGGTGGTTTTCGCCATCAGGGAGACGGCGCGGGTTTCGATGCCGAGCCGCTTGAGAAACTCGCCCTGCGTCACCGGGCCGTGGACGCGCGCGCCGAGATCCTCGGCGGCGCGCACCAGCGCCTGGAAATCGACATGGGCGGTGACGTCGGCCTGGCCGGGATTCTTCAGGGGATCGGTGAAGCTGTGACGGGCGATGGCCTGAAAGGTGTCGCCGGCGTCGCTGCGCAAATGGCCGTAATCGATGATCAGCGCAGCACCATCCTGGTCGCGCACGCGGCTGGCGATCTTCATGATCTCGGCATCGGGCCGCCATTCGAACACCGCGCCGACGGGGGCCGCGCGCACCAGCGGCGGCAGCAGCACCTCGAACCGCGGCGTCGGCTCGGCGGCTGGGCCGAACTCCAGCCGGCCGCTGTCGTCGAGCTGAACCACGCGTTCGTGCCAGCCGGTCTCGCGCTTCACCACCTGGTGGATCGGCAGCACGTCGAAATATTCGTTGGCCAAGATGACCGCGGGGCCGTCCGGCACCTCGTCGATGCTGTCATGCCAGGCGATGTTGCGCACGCCCGACAGCGTCGCCCGCTGTTTTTCGCGCAGCACCGGATTTATTTCGACCAGATGGACGCTGAGCGACTGGTACAGCGGCGGCAATACCCGAAGCGCGCGCAGCGCGTCCGCCATCATGGTGCCGCGGCCGGGCCCGAGTTCGACCAGCCGCAACATCGGCGGCGAACCGATCGCCTTCCAGACCGACGCCGCCCACAGCCCGAGCAGTTCGCCGAACATCTGGCTCACTTCGGGCGCGGTGGTGAAATCGCCCTCCCGTCCGAGCGGATCGCGCGACACGTAATAGCCGTGCTCGGGATGCATCAGGCACAGTTCCATGTAACGCCAGACCGGCATCGGCCCGGACGATTTGATCAGCTTCTTGATCTCGAACTGCAGCGGCGAATATTCGGTCACGGCCTGCCTTAAATCGATTTCTAGGTAGGCTCCGGCGCCTTGCGGCGCCAAGCCGTCACAATAATGATAGCGCCGACAATAATCATTGGCACGGAAAGCAGCATACCCATAGTCAAGCCGCCCCACAGAAATCCGAGCTGCGGGTCGGGCTCCCGGAAGAACTCGCCGGTAATCCGGGCAAAACCATAAATCGCAATGAAGCTGCCGAGGATCAGGCCGGGTCGCTTCAGGGCCCCCATCCGGATCATCACGGCCAGGATCGCAAACAGCAGGATGCCCTCGAGCCCGGCCTCATAGAGCTGGCTGGGATGCCGCGGCAGCGGTCCGCCATTGGGAAACACCATCGCCCACGGCACGCTGGAATCCGCCGGCCGGCCCCACAGCTCGCTGTTGATGAAATTGGCGAGCCGCCCGAGAAACAGTCCGATCGGCCCGACCGCGGTGGTGATGTCGCCGAGCGGCAGAATCGGAAGATTATTCGCGCGGCAGAACAGGATCACCGCGGCGACGCAGCCGAGGAAGCCGCCGTGGAACGACATGCCGCCCTTCCACAATTCGAAAATCTCGGCCGGATGCTGGATGAAGAACGGCAGATTGTAGAACAGCACGTAGCCGGTGCGGCCGCCGAGGATGATGCCCACGGTGACCCACAGGATGAAGTCGTCGAGCTGCACCAGCGAGATCGGTGCCGGCGCGCCCCACAATCTTTCGTTCTTGATCAGCGTACGCGCGTAGATCCACCCCAGCACGATGCCGGCAATATAGGCCAGCGCATACCAGCGGATCGCGAACGGCCCGATCGAGATCGCGATCGGGTCGAACACCGGAAAGGTGATGGTGAGGAAGGGCATCGGGTACTAAATCTACGAAAGATTGCGACGATAGAGCGCCAGCAGCCTCTCCCAGTGCCGCTCGGCGGCGTCGCGGTCGTAGACCGGCCGCTTTGGAAACGCAAAACCGTGATGGGTGCCGGGATAGAGTTCGACCTCGGCATTGGCGCCATCGGCCTTCATTTCCTGCTTGACCTTCTCGACGATCTCCATCGGCGCGTAGACATCGGTCTCGGCGCAACCGAAATAAAGTTCGGCCTTGGTCTTTTGGCCGGCCAGATGCGGGCTGTCGGGCCGGTCGGTGGCCAGTTGCACGCCGTATATCGAGGCTGCGGCTTTGACCCGTTCCGGAAAATGCGTGGCGGCATTGACGGCGTATTGCCCGCTCATGCAGTAGCCGACGGTGCCGACGATCTTCGTGTTGGCGGCAGCCTGGCCGTCGGCGTAAGCGAGCAGCGCTTTGGTGTCTTCCATCACCAGCGGAATGCTGAGCGAGTTCATCAGTTCGAACATGCGCTTGCGCTCGGGCGAATTCGGATCCGGATTGATCGGCCCGAGCTCCATGGCGCCGGAGCGGTAATACATATTGGGCAGCATCACGTAATAGCCGGACGTAGCAAGCCGGCGGGCCATGTCGCGCAGTTCCTCGCGGATCGCGGGCGCGTCCATGTAGAAGATGATGACGGCAAACGGGCCCCCGCGTTCGGGGTGGGTGATGAACGTGGTGGTTTTGCCGTCCTTGGTGGGGACGTCGATTTGCTGGTCGATCATGGGCGTTTCTTTGTGTTTTGTGATTCTGATTTCGTGGTGGGCGCTGGATACGATTGCAAGGAAACCGCAGCATGACAAGGCGAACCGGCATCACATCGGCCTTGAACCGTGGCCTCCGGATCGCCATTGTCTACCAATCCTTGGCTACCAATTATGCAATTTGCAGCGAGCGGAGCGTTTCAGATGACCCAGACCAGCCACCGGTTTTTCGACGAGATCGGCCGCCTGATGAACGATGCCGCCGGCGCCGCCCAGGGCGTCAAGCGCGAGGTCGATTCCGTGATGCGCAATCAGGCCGAACGCATCCTGCGCGATCTCGACCTCGTCAAGCGCGAGGAGTTCGACGCGGTCAAGGACATGGCCCGGCTGGCGCGCGAGGAAAACGAGGCGCTGAAAACGCGGATCGCGGCGCTGGAGGCCAAGCTCGGGGTTTCGCCCTCGGCGCCGGGAGCATGAAGACGGGCGGCTAGGGGCGTTCTTCGCTATCCTCGTCATGCCCGGGCTTGACCAGGCTTGACCCGGGCATCCATCAATTTTCAGAAGAGTCCTTGCGTAGGAGGATGGATTGCCGGGTCGAGCCTGGTCGAGCCCGGCAATGACGAACCCGGGGCCATTTCGGGCCCCAACCTCCATAAAAATCCCCGCATTTCCTTGTCATTTCGCCTCTTTGGGGCTAAAAGCCCGCCACGTCCGCAGCCCCCGCACCCCTGGAGGCTTGCTGTAGGACGCTACCGGGCCGCGATGCGGCCTTTAACTTTTTAGAAAACAAGGACTTAAGCACAATGGCGACCGTCAAGGAATTGAAGGCGACCGCACGTCCGAAGAGCGGCAAGGGGGCCGCCCGGGCAGAGCGTCGCGCCGGGAGAGTTCCCGGAGTGATCTATGGTGACAACCAGCCCCCCGTGACCATCTCGGTCGACGATGCCGAACTGCGCCAGCGCATCCTGGCCGGCCGGTTCCTGACCACGATTTACGACATCGATCTCGAGGGCAAGAAGCACCGCGTGATTCCGCGCGACTTCCACCTCGATCCGGTGCGTGATTTCCCGATCCATGTCGATTTCATGCGGCTCGGCGAAGGCGCCACCATCCGCGTCAGCGTTCCCTTGCGCGTGATGAACGGCGACGCCTCGCCCGGCGTCAAGCGCGGCGGCACGATTAACGTCGTTACCCACACCATCGACATCGAATGCTCGGTCGAGAACATTCCGCCCTACATCGAGGCCGATGCGGGCACGCTGGAGATCAGCCACTCGCTGCATCTGTCCGACATCAAGCTGCCTGCCGGCGTGAAGTCGCTGTCGCGTGAAGACGCGACGCTCGTGACCATCGTGCCGCCGTCCGGCTATGCCGAAGAACAGAAGGCTGCGG
Source organism: Bradyrhizobium sp. AZCC 2289 (assembly GCF_036924615.1). Classification (NCBI taxonomy): domain Bacteria; kingdom Pseudomonadati; phylum Pseudomonadota; class Alphaproteobacteria; order Hyphomicrobiales; family Nitrobacteraceae; genus Bradyrhizobium; species Bradyrhizobium sp. AZCC 2289. The sequence goes on from NZ_JAZHRY010000001.1 coordinate 6,737,375, forward strand.
CTGCTGCTGCTGCGGCCGGTCCGGCCGCTGCTGCGGCGCCCGGTGCTGCTCCGGCGGCGGGTGCGGCTGCGGCTGCGCCTGCGGCAGGTGCTGCGGCTCCGGCGGCGGGTGCGAAGGCGCCTGCCGGTGGTGGCGACAAGAAGAAGTAAGCGGACGCGGGATGCCGCGGCATGCGACTCTTTGTTGGCCTCGGCAACCCCGGCGCGAAATACGCGAACAACCGGCACAACATCGGTTTCGCGGTCGTCGATGAGATTGCGCGGCGTCATGGTTTTGCACCATGGCGCCGCCGCTTTCAGGGCGAGACGTCGGAGGGCACGCTCGATCGCGAACGCGTCGTTTTGCTGAAGCCCACGACGTTCATGAACGAGTCGGGGCGCGCGGTTCAGGAAGCGGCGAATTTCTTCAAACTTGCGGCCGGCGAGATCACCGTGTTCCAGGACGAGCTCGAACTGCCGCCGGCGAAGGTGCGCGTCAAGATCGGCGGCGGCATTGCCGGCCATAACGGGTTGCGCTCGATCTCCTCGCATATCGGCAACGAGTATCGCCGGGTGCGGCTCGGGATCGGCCATCCCGGCATCAAGGAATTGGTGCACGGCCACGTGCTGTCGGATTTCGCCAAGAGCGATCGGCCCTGGGTCGAGGCGCTGTGCGAGGCGGTCGCCGACAATGCCGGTCTGCTCACGACCGACAAGGATTCGACGTTCCAGAACAGGGTGCACCTGGCGCTGCAGGCCAAGGGAATTTTTGACAAGGGCGATGACGGCGCCGCGTAACGCGCCGCCGACCGTCAGCAACGGACTTCAGGACACATTATGGGATTCAAATGCGGTATCGTCGGGCTGCCCAATGTCGGCAAATCGACGCTGTTCAACGCGCTGACCGAGACGGCCGCGGCGCAGGCGGCGAATTATCCGTTCTGTACCATCGAGCCGAATGTCGGCGAGGTCGCGGTGCCCGATCCCAGGCTCGACAAGCTGTCGGAGATCGCCAAATCCGCGCAGATCATCCCGACGCGGCTGACCTTCGTCGATATCGCCGGCCTCGTCCGCGGCGCCTCCAAGGGCGAAGGCCTCGGCAACCAGTTCCTCGCCACCATCCGCGAGGTCGATGCGGTCGCGCATGTGGTGAGATGTTTTGAGGATTCCGACATCACCCATGTCGAAGGCAAGATCGCGCCATTGGCCGATATCGAGACCATCGAAACCGAGCTGATGCTCGCCGATCTCGACAGTCTCGAAAAGCGCGTCGACAATCTCTCCAAGAAGGCCAAGGGCAACGACAAGGACGCCAAGGAGCAACTCGATCTCGTCAACCGCGCGCTGGTGCTGTTGCGCGAAGGCAAGCCGGCGCGGTATCTCCAGCGCAAGCCGGAGGAAGAGCGCGCCTTTGGCATGCTCGGGCTGCTGACGTCCAAGCCGGTGCTGTATGTCTGCAATGTCGAGGAGGGCTCGGCCAAGGACGGCAATGGCTTTTCGAAGCAGGTGTTCGAGCATGCGAAGAAGGAGGGCGCGGTCGCGGTGGTGATCTCGGCCAAGATCGAATCCGAGATCGCGACGCTGTCGCGCGAGGAGCGCACCGAGTTCCTCGACACGCTCGGTTTGGAAGAGGCCGGCCTCGATCGGCTGATCCGCGCCGGCTATCAGCTGCTCGACCTCATCACCTATTTCACCGTCGGCCCGAAGGAAGCCCGCGCCTGGACCATCAACCGCGGCACCAAGGCGCCGGCGGCGGCCGGCGTGATCCATACCGATTTCGAAAAAGGCTTTATCCGCGCCGAGACGATTGCCTATGCCGACTATGTCGCGCTGGGCGGCGAAGCCGGCGCGCGCGACGCCGGCAAGCTGCGGCTGGAAGGCAAGGAATATGTCGTCGCCGACGGCGACGTCATGCATTTCAGGTTCAATACCTGAGATGTTGAAGCTTAAGGCGTCATTGCGAGGAGCGAAGCGACGAAGCAATCCATTCTTTCATCGCGCGGCAAGATGGATTGCTTCGCGGAGCCTGTCATCGGGCGCGCATTCGCGCGACCCGGTGGCTCGCAACGACGGCAGAAGTCCTAACGCATCTGCCCCTGGTCGCGGATCGCGCCGAGGTGCTCATTGATGCGGAACACGATCAGGATGAATTCCGCGGCGATGCGAGAAAACACCACGCCGACGACGACGCCGGCGATCGACGACAGCAGCAGGATGAAGCCGCCGAACGGGCTGATCGCCATGGCGGCCAGGCCGGAGAAGATGCCGGAAATGCCGAACAGTACGATCAATCCGATCACCAGCCAGTAGAAGGTCTTGATAATGGTGGGCGTGATGAAGCGGTCCCACTGAAACAGGTCCTGAAAATCGAACATCGGTGGTTCTCCCGGCAGGTCGAATATGATTCGCGTCCAAGCTGTGCCTGAGGGCAATGGGCTAGCTCCGAATACCGGTTCGGGCAAGTCAGGGACGAGCCATGCGAGTGGGCGGGTTGAGATTGCTGCAAATAACGGCCACAATCGGGCTTCCCTCCATTATATCCCCATCATGACCACGCTCACCTTCGAAGACTTCAAGACCGGCCGTTTCGGCACATTCGGCCCGCGCCATGTCACGCGGGAGGAAATTCTCGCCTTCGCCGCCGAGTACGATCCGCAGCCGATGCATCTGGACGAGGAAGCAGCGCAAAAGTCGATGCTCAAGGGCCTGTCCGGATCGGGCTGGCATCTCGGCTCGATCATGATGCGGATGCTGGTCGACGGTTTTATCGGCCGCACCGCGTCGCTGGGTTCGCCCGGGGTCAACGAGATGCGCTGGCTGGCGCCGCTTCGCCCGGGCGACGATCTGATGCTCGACGTCGATGTTGCGGAAGCCAGAATTTCGCGCAGCCGTCCCGAGACCGGCATCGTGACGTTCAAGGGCACGATCCGCAATGCCGCCGGCGTGGTGCTGTGCGAGATGGAATCGCCGATCATCGTGAGCCGGCGCACCGGGGCGGCGGAGTAGCACGCGATGCGTTTCTTTGAAGACATCGAGATCGGCGCACTGCGCGAGTTCGGCTCGTTCACCTTCACGGCGGATTCAATCAAGAAGTTTGCCACGCAATTCGATCCGCAACGTTTCCATCTCGACGAAGAGGAGGGACGCAAGTCGCTGTTCGGCGGACTGGCGGCGTCTGGCTGGCATGTTGCCGCGGTGTGCATGAAGCTCCTGGTCGCCGACGGCCAGCGCCAGGCGAAAGAGGCGACCGCGCGCGGCGAGGAAGTCGCGGTGTGGGGGCCGTCGCCGGGCTTTCGCGAACTGCGCTGGATCAAGCCGGTGTTGGCCGGCGACACCATCAGCTTTTCGAACCAGGTCGAGACCAAGCGAACGTCGGAGAAACGTCCCCAATGGGGCATCCTGCAGGCCCGCAACACCGGCACCAACCAGCAGGGCGAAGTGGTGTTCTCGTTTCTGGCGACGGCCTTCGTGCCGCGGCGGAACAATGGTTCCTGAAGCCAACATGGTTACCGCCTGGCTACCGCGTTTTGGCGCAGTCGATGATTCCACGGAACCGTTTTTTTGCTAACGCATTTTGAACTTTGTCCCTGCCATATGGATCCCAGGGGAACGTTGCCCAGGGGACGACCATGGCAGATCGCAGCAGCCTGAAATTTGTCGGCTTTATCTTCGCAACCGTCACCGTGGGGGTGATGCTGACCACCGCGATGGTGGTGAAAGGATATGCCGACGGCGGCTACACGCTCGAGAGCACGTCGTTCGCCCGCCGATAGGTTGAGGATTTGCTAACCATAGACGCTGAATAGGGCGCGTCCCGGAATCGGATCCGGGGCGGGCTTTGGCGCGAGAACGCCATCATTGCGCGCGAAAAATTAGCGGCTCCAGATCAGCGCCAGAACCACCACGGCCACGGCCAGCAGTCCGATGAACCGGATCAAGATGGTGCCCATGCTGTGCGACGAATGCCGCAACGGGATCGGATCGGTATTATCCGGCCGAACGCTTTCCATGAAAAATATCCCCAAAATCTGAAGCCCTGGTGCGGGCGCCTGCTGTTGGTCGCAGTTCACCGCCGGCAAGTTCAAATCAATTTTTAGCCAAACGAAACCGCCGCGCTCCATTAGCAGGAGGCGGCGGCAGGTCAAGTCTGGACGGGAGGGTCTAGCTGTTGCGAAGCCCGTCGGCGGCGCGTTTCCACTGCGTGACGTTGTCGGCGATCATGCGCGTCGACTTCATCGCGGCCTGGCTGAGCTGGGCGTAACCGGAGATTTCGCGCTGGACGCGCTGGCCTTCGGCATGCAGCAGGTCGCGCAGGCTTTCCAGTTCGGAAATCAGCTTCTCGATTTCGGCGAGCGAGGTGCCGGCGACGCGCTGGATCAGCGAGTTCACGTTGTTGACGGTGGCCTCGGTGTTGGGCTCGAGCGGCGCCGTTTCCGGGCTGGCAACCGCCGGGCGGCGCAGATAGGCGATATCGTTGCGGACGAAATCGCGGATCCCGGCCTCGACTTCGGAGACCGCAGCGAGATTGCTGTCGACGACATCCTCGGGTGCATCAACTTGATCGGAACGAATGGTAGCGTTCATCGGCTATTCCTCTGTTTCGCATTTGAGCGAGCGCGGACGTCCCCCGCACGACGAAGTGAACGGTGCTATCAGGGCTGCCGATTTTGACCGCATCTGGGCCAATATGCGGCAAGGCTGGATCATTCCTGGGCAATGGCGGAATGGTATAGGTTTAACTACCAGCTGCGCTTGAACCCGGCGCTGAAGCTCTTGTTGGCGGTGCCCTGCGCGGTTTCACCGATCGAGCCCGAGATGGTGACGCCGTCGAACAGCTTCTGCTCGGCGCCGACCTTGCGCAGCCATTTGTCGTCGTTGGTCGACAGCGTCTGGCCGGCCGTGAAGCTGGTGCCGGTATCGGTGATGCTGAGCCTGGCCGACTGGTCGGTTTCGTAGCTGCGCACCGGGCGGCTGACGATACCGGGCACCGGCACGATGCCCTGCTGGATCAAATGATAGTCGTTCTGCAGGGTGACCGAATATTGCTCGTTGAGCGGCAGCGATTTGCTCAAGGAGGTGCCGAGCTTGCTCTGGTCCTGGCCGGGATCGACGCGGGCTTCGACCGCGGTCTTGTCCCAGATCGAGCCGACCCCGGGTGCGGTGATCGCCGCCCAGGCGGTGCCGGAGGATTGCGGCAAGTTGCCGCCATTCGCCAGTTTTTCCGACAGCACTTCCGAAGCCGTCAGCGTGCCTTGCCGTGCGACCGTCATGTCGGCGCCGATCCGCGTGTCCAGGAACGGCGAGACCGACTGCTTGACCGAGACGGCGGACGAGCCGTCCGGCTTGGCGTTCGACGACCACGACGCCTCGGCGCCGGCGATCTTCGGCGCGGCACGGCCTTTCGGGGCGGGGCCGGTCAGGGTGGAGGCGTCGACATTGAGCTGGCTCCAGTCGAGCTTGCTGACGTCGATGTCCTTCATGACATCGGCGTCATTGACGTCGGGAGCTGTCGCTTCCGCCGCGGGTTCTTCCGCATCGTCTTCCGCCGGGGGCGTCTGCGCAGCCGCCGCCAGGAGCGTGGCCAGGCTGAAGCCGGCCACCAGCAGCGGCAGCCTTGCCCGGCGAAATCGTGTTGAGGGAGTCATTACCCGCCCGCATTCCAGATGCCGCCGAACATGCGTCGGCTCTGGTGCGAAATTATGGCGGGCAGGCGTACGGTGTTTACACCGCCATCCGCGGCAAATGGATCGGATAGCCGACGGTCTGCTCGACCAGATCGAAGCTGTCGACCAGGACCCGGAAATTGGTCAGCCGGCCGCCTTTGAACTGCGCGAAATGCGCGATCCGCAAGCTGATCGGCTTGTTCGAATCCAGCGCGGTCAGCGAATAGCGCATCATCGAGGATGCCGAATCGGTCCCCAGCATGATCGACTCGCGATCGAAGCGACGGATGCGGACATTATCGGCGATCTGCCGGATCACCTCGATCACGGCCGCCTTGCCCCGGCGTGAGCCGAAGAACGGAAACATGTCGATCGGACCATAGATCGCCCAGTCGACCTCCTCGTCGAGCAGGGCTTCGAGATCTGCGGACTGGCGCTCATTGATCGCGCGGTGAAACGCGCGCGAAAAACGCCAGAGACTGTGCTCTGTCATTTGCTGTGGTTCCCAAGACTGGATTGCTAAAACAGCGACGTGCCCGCGGGCGTCAGCTTTGACGCGGCGTCAAGGGCTGCCATTCATTAGTGTACTAACAATAGGGTGAGTTAGCCAAAATACAATTGACATTTTTGCATTGCACAAATGCAACGGTTACGGGCATTTACCGGTCACTTCGCCGTGCGGGCTCGCGTTCGATGGCGATTTCGACGTCCCGGATCGCGATCATGCCGAACAACAAGGCGCCGGCGATGCCGCCGACCGCGGCCCCCAGCGGCATGAAGGTCAAGAACACCAGCATGCCGCTATACCCTTCAAAACTCGCGGTTTTAAAGATTTCGACCCAGGCCAGCCCGGCCCCGATCCCGAGCGCTGAACCCCCCAGCGCCCCCAATGCCAATCCCAGCAAAGCCAGCAACGCGATCTTCATGCTTCTTCTTCAGCCCCGATATCCGCAACAAGCCCAGTGGTAAGTCACGGCGAGGGCGGTGAGGTTCAACGCGGCGGGAGGAAATTCTAGGGCGGCATTCCGGGGCCTCTCCGCAACTTTCGCTGTCATTCCGGGGCGCGCTGAAAGCGCGAACCCGGAATCTCGAGATTCCGGGTCTGGTCCTTCGGACCATCCCGGAATGACGAGGAGGCCTAGATCCCGTCTGGTTCGCCGCCGGTCAGCACCGCGGTGACGTCGCGTTCGAGCACCTGCTGGACCAGGTCGAAGGTGTCGATGATCTCCCGGATCTCGGCGATACGGCCGTCGCGCAGCGTATAGAAAGCCGCGATGTCGAACTGCATCACCCGATCATTGCTGCGCTTGCGGAACAACACCCTGATATGCGCCGCGACCTTGTCGCCCTCGGCGACCAGGATCGGCACCTCGTAGCGCATCTCGGAATAGCGGGCGTTGACCGTGGTCCACATCTCCCGCATCGCTTCCTTGCCGTGGCGGTGGCCCATATGCGGCAGGAGGTCGACCGGGGCGTTGGCGAGGAAATCGACGTCGTCGGTGCAGCGCGCCAGCGCGCCTTCGATGTCGCCGGAATAGAAGACCTCGAGAAATTTCAGCACGCGCTGACGGTGAAGATCCGCAGACATCTCGTTCTCCGTCGGCGTTCGATCCGACTCGCTTGGAACGGTTGCATTGTGGCCGGAACGGTTTTGGGATCAATCGGCAAAAGGAAGCACACTTTGGACGTCACCAGGGCAAAAAAGGTTCACACAACCAAAAAGAGTGGTTTGTGAAAATGCACCATTGGCCGGGCGCGCCGGCCGCTGAACGGCGGGCCGCTCCACACTTGATCGTCATCACCCGCGCATGCGGGTGATCCAGTACGCCGCGGCCTCTCGATTCCATTGCTGGCGTCTCTGGAATACTGGGTCGCCCGGTCAAGCCGGGCGATGACAGCTGTAAGTGTGGCAGCGTGGAACCCCGCAGCGCAATGGCCGTTAACGATGCGACATCCCCGTCAGGAGATACCGCGTCATGAAAACCGCAGCCGCCATTTTTGCCGTCGCCGCATTGGCGCTGGTTTCGACTTCTTCGGCCGATGCAAAAGGCTGCCTGAAAGGCGCCGCGGTCGGCGGCGTCGCGGGTCATTATGCCGGCCATCACGGCGTGCTCGGCGCCGCCGCCGGCTGCCTCTACGGCCGCCACCGCGCCAAGGAGCAGGAAAAGCAGCAGCAGGGCCAGGGCCAGCCGGCGCCGCGGGCGGGGCAGGAGAAGCTGTAAGTTTTTCTCCGCGTCATCGCTTTCTCTCCGCGTCATCGCTTTCTCTCCGCGTCATTGCGAGGAGCGAAGCGACGAAGCAATCCATTCTTTCTTTTCGTGGCGAGATGGATTGCTTCGCTTCGCTCGCAATGACGAGCCTCATCCGAGCACTTTCCGTGCGCCCTCACGTCAATTTCTGATTCAAATTTCAAACAGCGAATACACGTCCGCCGCCTCGCGGCGCGATGCGTCCGAGTTGTTGCATAAGTCTCCCTCAAAAAGAGGGAGCAGGGAATGCCGGGTGCGCGCTGCACCCGCGGTCTCGTGTGCAAAGATGCACGAAAAAAACGCACACGAGCATACAGGTTCAGCGGAAACACTCCGGCATTCCCCGCGCAATGGTTTTACGGCTTATGCCGTGCTCTCCCCGGCGACGAATTCGTCTTGTCACCGTCGCTGCCGGCTTGATGGCCGAAGCGATCCGGTCGGATCGATCGCGCCACCGGCAGCTTGGCACCAGCAACGGGTGTCGGAACCACACGGTTTTGCCGTACGCGCCTGCGCCGTTCGTCCTGCACGCCGTTGCTCGCTCACGGAAAACCGCCCTGCGAACATTTTGCGCGCCGACGCTGCCGCGTCCACCGCATCCCGTCCCAACGTTCGTGACGATGGCCAACGCCCCTCGCTTAAGGACAGGACGGCGAGGCTTCTAGAGTTGATTTGCCCGACGCGCCAAGCGGAATATTTTTGTTGGCGGCACTGGACCGAGCAAGAGTGTGATTTGCCCGTCGAGCAACACAAGCGCTTGTGGGTCGGCTTGCTCGAAATTCCCGGGAACGCCGTCGACGCGACCGGCGTTTTCCTAGCGTGCGTAACGGAGACATCCATGAGGAAACCGCCGACCAAAGGCATCCAGCCCGTTCCCGACGACAATCAGAGCCACAAGGGCCCCGGCAGCGCGCCCGCCGTTCCCCTCGACACCACCAGGGGCCATCGCGACGACGAAAAGCAAAACATCCGCGAACAGGCCGCGCACGGCAATATGGTGCAGAACACCAGCAGCCGACGGTCGGGGTGATTTTCTTCACTGTCATTCCGGGGCGCCGCGATAGCGGCGAACCCGGAATCTCGAGATTCCGGGTCTGGTGCTAGCGCACCATCCCGGAATGACGAGCCTCTCTAAAAACGCTGCGTGATCCGCATCACGGCACGCGCCAGCGCAAGCAGCCAGACTGGCATTCAGGAACGACGGTCCTCATCGAGGACGGTCCGCACAGGGAATGCCGCCATGAATGCCATCACCGAGGAGAGAACCCGTTCGAACCGACTCGAAGGCTTTGCGCTCACCGCCATCTTCCAGGGCCTGCCGACCTTCGCCATCGCCGTGCTGATGCTCAAGCTTGCCCGGCAGGCACGAGATCGTCGGCGAGAAAGGCGGCGCCGTAATCTTTGTGGTGCTGGCGGCGCTGTTTCACGCGCTGATCGGGCCGCCCCTGGCGCGGAAATTCCCAAAACTGTTGGGGAACGGCTACGAGCCGCTGTTCTTCGACGCCAACCTGTCGTTCGCCGAAAAGATCGCGCAATGGCGCACCCAGCCTGCGGTCTCGCTGCAACCGGTGACGACGATGCTGATCCTGTCGCTGCTGGCGGTGGGGGTGGTGAGTCTGGGGTGATCTTTCCATCCTCGTCATTCCCCAATGTGCAATTGCACATCATAGAATCCGTAACCACGATCGGGAGCGTGGATTCCGGACAGCCGCGGCGCGGCTTCCCGAATGACGCGCCTCAGATCACCCGTCAGCGGACAAAAACTCCAACGCCTTTTCGCGGGTCGGGAAACGCCCAAGTTCGCGGTAGTCGGGATCGTGCTCGGCCGTCTCGGGCGACCAAAGCACGATGAACTCATTGCCTTCCTGCTCGATCAGTGTGGTCAGTTCCTCGCTATTGTACGGCGTCATGTCCCGTCTACCACAATGCGGGCACTCGTCGTCGCACATACAGGACCATTCATCGGTCCATCGGCGCTTGCATCGATCGCATTTGTAGAAGTTGAGAAACCAGGCCATGCAGGTCTCCTAGGTTCGTAAACGATAATTTCCTCGCGAAATGAAATCAATAAATCCGCGGTCACGCAAATATTGAAGTTGCTGACGTATCTTCGGTTTGACGTTCTGGTTGCCGGGATAGAGGTCACCCAGATGCCGCTCGAAGGCATAGACTTCTTCAAGCGTGAAATCGCGCTTGCCGAGCGATTCCACACATTTCATGACATCGAGCAGCCAGCCGCGTGTCTCCGGCGATTCATTTCTGAGGAAAAGCGTTTTCTGCCATTCGGCGAGAACGAGGTCTTTCTCGCGGACGATACCCTTCTGTACGATATGAATCTTGCCGGACTCAGGTACCCGGCTGAGCAGTATATTGGAGCCGATCCAGCCCGCGCGCCGCGCAGTAGCCTTTAGCGGCTTTCGTTCCTCGATGATCTCGCGGACGAAAAAATGCTTCGGTACAATGAAGAGATTGACGACCGCGAGTGACTTCAGATCGTAGTTCATCAGTAAAAGGTTTGGATTGTTGCTGGCAGCCAGGCGCTCGCATTTGTCTTGAATGCGCCATCGACAACCCTGCTGCCGAACTTGCCCTTTTGGCTTTTGAGCTCGAACTCCTCGCGGCAGGAGGTGCAGAAGAAATCAGCGAGCGGGCTGTTGTTTGGAAACGAAGAAATCCTGGCGTTGCCGCAGTGTGGACAATACGCCCACGCGCTGACCCAGGCTTCGGTCCATGTGCGGGCGTTCTGCGCACCGCTGGAATAGGACGACTGGGATTCTTCAAAGCCGAGTTTCATGGCGCCAGCGTAGCGGAACTCTATCGGATTGCTAGCTGTTAGCTTCTACCTCTTCTTCCACCCGCCCCGATGCCCCGGCGCGCCGCCGCTGGAGCGCGGGGCGGGGCCGAATTCGGGGCCGGATTGGCGCGAGTCGGTGGGCTGGAAGATTTTGCTGCCGCTGCCGGCATCGGTGTCGTCACGCGAAGGCTTGGCGCGGTTTGGGCGGTAGGGCAGGGATTCCGGGCCGTGCATTTCGTCGAGATGGGGTTTGTGGACGCGGGAGGTCCCGCTCGGACCGCCCGTGGATCGCCCCTCACCCCGACCCTCTAAGAGCGAGCTTCGCTCGTCTCGACCCCGTGAAGAACGGGGCGAGGGGGAAGAGGCACCGCCGCCGCGCATTCCGCCGCGCTTCTTCATCGCGCTGGCGGGCAGGTTCGCGGCTTCGCCGTATTTCTTCGCTCCCGCATAGGCGCCGGCCTTGCCTTGCACGGTGCGCTGTTTGGCGGTGGGGTCGTCGACGACCGCTAGCTCGGTGGCGCGGAGGCGCTTGACTTCGTCGCGCAGTCTGGCGGCTTCCTCGAAGTTCAGGTCGGCGGCGGCTTCGCGCATGCGGGTTTCGAGGTCGGAGAGAACCGCCTCGAAATTGTGGCCGATCGAGATGACGTCATCCGCCATGCCGCCGTCGCCGATTTCCACCAGCACATGGTCGCGCTCGTAGACGCTGTTCATGATGTCGCCGATGGATTTTTTGATGCTCTCCGGTGTGATGCCGTGGAGGCTGTTATACTCGACCTGCTTTTCGCGGCGACGGTCGGTCTCGGCGATGGCGCGCTCCATCGAGCCGGTCATCTGGTCGGCATAGAGGATCACCTTGCCGTCGACATTGCGCGCGGCGCGGCCGATGGTCTGGATCAGCGAGGTCTCGCTGCGCAAAAAACCTTCCTTGTCGGCGTCGAGGATCGCGACCAGCGCGCATTCGGGAATGTCGAGGCCTTCGCGCAACAGATTGATGCCGACCAGCGCGTCGAAGGCGCCGAGCCGCAAGTCTCTGATAATCTCGATGCGCTCGATGGTGTCGATATCCGAGTGCATGTAGCGGACGCGAATGCCCTGCTCGTGCAGATATTCGGTGAGGTCCTCCGCCATCCGTTTTGTCAGCACCGTGATCAGGCTGCGGTAACCCGCCTGCGCGGTGGCGCGGACCTCGCCGACGAGATCGTCGACCTGGGTTCGCGCCGGGCGGATATTGACGGGCGGGTCGATCAGCCCGGTCGGGCGGATCACCTGCTCGACGAACACGCCGCCGCTTTCGTTCAGCTCCCAGCCGCTCGGCGTCGCGGAGACCGCGACCGATTGCGGGCGCATCATGTCCCACTCCTCGAACCGCAGCGGACGGTTGTCCATGCAGGAGGGCAGCCGGAAGCCGTATTCGGCCAGGGTCGCCTTGCGGCGAAAATCGCCTTTGAACATGCCGCCGATCTGCGGCACGGTGACGTGGCTTTCGTCGGCGAACACCAGCGCATTGTCGGGGACATATTCGAACAGCGTCGGCGGCGGCTCGCCGGGGCGGCGGCCGGTGAGATAGCGCGAATAGTTTTCGATGCCGGCGCAGCTTCCGGTGGCTTCCATCATTTCGAGATCGAAGGTGGTGCGCTGCTCCAGCCGCTGCGCCTCCAGGAGGCGGCCCTGGTTGTGGAGCTGGTCGAGCCGCAGCTTCAATTCGGATTTGATCGACTTGATCGCCTGCACCAGCGTCGGCCGCGGCGTCACATAGTGCGAATTGGCGTAGATCTTGATGAATTCGAGATCGTCCTGCTTGTGGCCGGTGAGCGGATCGAATTCCTCGATATTCTCGACGGTGTCGCCGAACAGGTTCACGCGCCAGGCGCGGTCTTCATAATGCGCCGGAAAGATGTCGATGACGTCGCCGCGCACCCGGAAGGTGCCGCGGGTAAAATCGGCCTGGGTGCGCTTGTATTGCAGCGCGACGAGGTCGGCGATCAGCTGCCGCTGGTCGATGCGCTCGCCCTTCTTCAGCGCAAAGGTCATCGCGGTATAGGTCTCGACCGAGCCGATACCGTAGATGCACGATACCGACGCGACGATGATGACGTCGTCGCGTTCCAAGAGCGCGCGCGTCGCCGAATGGCGCATGCGGTCGATCTGCTCGTTGATCGAGGAGTCCTTCTCGATATAGGTGTCGGTCCGCGGCACATAGGCCTCGGGCTGGTAGTAGTCGTAATAACTGACGAAATACTCCACCGCATTGTCGGGGAAAAAACTCTTGAACTCGCCATAGAGCTGCGCCGCCAGCGTCTTGTTCGGCGCCAGGATGATCGCGGGTCTTTGCGTGGCCTCGATCACCTTGGCCATGGTGTAGGTCTTGCCCGAACCGGTGACGCCGAGCAGCACTTGCGTGCGGTCGTTGCGGCTGATGCCCTCGACCAGTTCCTTGATCGCGGTGGGCTGGTCGCCCTTCGGCTCGTATTCGGACTTGATGACGAAGCGCACGCCGCCTTCGGATTTTTCCGGGCGCGGCGGGCGATGCGGCGTCCAGATCTTGACCTGGCCATCCTCGCCCTTGAACTCCGGACGCCCCTCGCGGATCAGCGCGTCCAGCGCATCCGCGGTCGCGGCGACGCCGAGCGCCTCCATCTTGTTGCGCGGTGGCCGCGCTAACGCTGCGGCGTCTTCCTCCTCGGTGGTGAAGCCGAGTTGCCTTGCCAGCTCGGGGTCGAGCGTCGGGATCGTCGCCGAGGTGCCGTAATTGGCCTGCGGGGCTTCGTCAAAGCTCTGGTTGGCGGCAGATGGCAGCACGTCGCGCTTGGCGACTTCGCCGCTGGTCTCCCTGGTCGAGGCCCGCGCGCGGTGCGCGGCAGCCTCGCCGCCGGCGCGGCGATCCCAGGAATTATCCGGCGGCGGCTGCAGGCCGGTGCCCGAACCCATGCCGGCATCGCCGCGATTGATCGCGGGATTGAGCAGTTCCGCCAGCGCCGGTCCGATCGGCTGCACGTCGGGTCTCGAAGCCTTGGAACTTGGCGCCTTGGATTTCGGGGTTTTGCCGGGCTTTTTGGGGGTGTCAGGATGCTTCGCCATGCCGGGAATATGGGGGCAATCGGCGTGCGAGAAAAGGGTTCGTTGACGCCAGGCCGCGAGGTTTATCGGCCGTCAGCGCGGCGCGTTCGCGGGGCGCAGCCGCTTCATCGCTTCCGGCAAATGCCGTTCGGTCCAGGCGCGGATGCTGTCCTGATGGCGGTGATAATACAGCCCGAGCGCGATGATGCCGATGCCGATCAGGGAGAGCGCGAACGGGAACAGCATTGAATCCTTGAAGGCCTTGTCGGCGAGGTCGCCGAGATAGATCGCAATGCCGGTGGTTCCGAAAATCGCGAACACCCGGCGCGCCAGGCACGCGGCGAGCAGCAGGAAGCCGACATTCATCGCGCAGTACAGCGCCTTGTCGATCGCGGTGCCGTTGGAGGTCGCGGTGATGCCGCCCCAGAAGGTCATGACGCCGAAAACATACAGCCAAAAAGCGAAATCGCCGGATCGCTGCCGCAGATTGACGATGATGGCCGCAACGATGATGCCGAGACCGAAGCCGACGGAGACGCGGCGCGAGGTTTCCCAGCTGCCGATCGGCGCGCCAGTGATCCAGGGCACGATGTCCATCGACAGGAACCACAACGCCACGGCCATGATGAAGACGATAAAGGGAAACCGGTAGAACCGCAGCGCGATCATCGCGCCGGCGATGGTCGCGATTTCCATAAAAATCCAGCTGCCTTTGACCCAGACGTAGAAATCGCGAACCGTCCCGGGCTTGCCGAAACTGCTCCACACGCCATAGGTGTCCTGTACGCCGTAGACCGCGAGCGGGATCATGGATACCGCGATGGCGATCAACAGCCCGCCGGGGGTGCGAAGCTTTCGGACCGTCCAGAGATAGTGTCCGGCCGCGCCGAACAGCGCGGCATAGACCAGCGCGGTGGCAGCGAGCGCCGATCCGCCCATTGTCGAGAACGCCAGCGTCGAGAACAGGCCCATGGCCGAGATCACGATCAGCGCGCCCATGTACCAGAGCACATGCACGACATCGAATTTCGGGGCCGATACCGGCTGGGCGGGCGCACGCGTCGCGAGGAACGCGAGCAGGGCCTCGAGCTGATCGGAAGTGATGGTGCCGGCCGCAGCCGCGGCGCGCAAATCGTCGCTTTGATATCGCATGGGGTTCTCTGCAGCGCGCCATTGCCGGCGCCGACGCTAGCTATGTCGCGTCAGGCGGTGAAGATGTTCAAGACGCGCGGCGCCTGTATTCACCATCTTCGCGGTGACGCCGACAGGACGGAATGCCCGTCAGGCTGCACAAATCGTTAACGGGCGTCGCGGATTCGAGGCGATCCCGGGAATATCGCCGCGGTCGGTTGATTTGGAACCAATCGGGGGGCACATTGGTGCGGACGTCGATCGAGGCGTCGCGCAGAGGACAATCCATGAGGTTGTCGACCAGGTTGACCGTTGCGATGGTGGCGTTGGTGCTGCTGGCGACAACCGCGGTCGGGGTGCTGACCTATCGCAATATCGCCGATTTTGCCCGGCCCCGGGCCCTGGACCGGATCGATACCCACGCCCAGCTGCTCGCCAACGAGCTTTCGGCCTCGGTCCGCGGTGCGCATGCCGACGTGATCGGCTTTCGCTCGGCGGTCGCGATCATCGACATCATGACCGCGCATCTTGCCCGCGGCACCGATCCGGCCGCCGCCGCCGTCGAAGCGGAGTCGAAGAAGCGGCTGGGGCAGCGTTTTGCCGCCGAACTGGCCCCCAAGCCGAATTATTACGAATTCCGCTACATCGGGGTCGACGACGGGCGCGAATTGGTGCGGGTCGACCGCTCGGGTCCCGGCGGCGCCGTCCGCGTCGTTCCCGACAGTGAACTGCAGCGCAAGGACGATCGGGACGCCTTCAGGCAAACCATCGCGTTGCCGCCGGGCGGGGTCTATGTCTCGCCGGTCGACCTCACTGTCGAACCGCCGCCCATTCCGGTGCTGCGCGTCGCAACCGCGGTGCGTGCGCCGGACGGGCGGCCGTTCGGCATCATGATCATCAATGTCGACATGCGGCCGGCCTTCGACCGGATCCGCTCCAGCGCGGTCAAGGGCGGACGAAGCTATGTCGTCAACGCTCAGGGCGACTTCCTCGTGCATCCCGACCGGGCCCGCGAATTCGGCTTTGCGTCCGGCAAGCCGGTTCATATCCAGGACGATTTTCCGGATTTCGCAGGCATCCTCGCGCGCGGCGATTCGGGGCCGCGCGTGATTGCGAACCGGGCCGGCAGGCGCTTCGGGTTCGCCGTGCAGTTCGTGCACCTCGCCGACGGTCCGCAGGTCGCGGTGATCCAGACGGTGCCGTATTCGGTGCTGATGGCCGCCGCCACTTCCGTGCGCGACTCCAGCCTGTTGGGCGGCGCCATCGCGACGTTTTGCGCGTTCGTGCTGGCGCTGATCGTCGCCCGCTCGCTGACGCGGCCGCTGGTGCAGATGACCAAGGCCGTCGAGGGGTTTGCCCGCGACGAGACGGTCGCGCTGCCGGCCGGGGGCGGCTACGAGATCGGCGTGCTCGCCAATGCATTCGCCGACATGGCGGCGGAGTCGCGGGCCAAGACGGCGGCGCTCAATCAGGAGATCGAGCAGCGCCGCCGTACCTTCGAGCACGAGCAGCTGTTCCTCGCCGCGGTGGAATCCTCCAACGATGCGATCGTCACCGAAACGCTGGACGGCATCATCACCGGCTGGAATCCAGCCGCCGAACGCCTGTTCGGATTCACCGCGCAGGAAGCGATCGGAAGCCACATCGATATCATCGTGCCGGAGCCGCTGCGGGACGAGGTCCGCGGCATCCTGGACAAGATACGCGCCGGAGAAAAAATCGAATACCGCGAAACCGTTCGCGTCGACAAGAACAGAAGGTGGATCGACGTGTCGCTCGGCATCGCCCCGATCAGGTCGCAGTCGGGAGCGGTCATCGGCGCCGCCAAGGTTGTGCGCGATATCACCGCGCAGAAGATCGCGCAGGAGGCGCTGCTCGAAAGCGAGCAGATGGCGCGGGACGTCATCGAAAACGCCCTGGAGGCGTTCATTCAGACCGACGAGCAAGGCTGCATCCTGCAATGGAATCCGCAGGCCGAGGCGATCTTCGGATGGTCGCGGCAGGAGGCGATGGGAAAGCACCCGACCGAGCTGATGCTGCCGGAGGCGCTGCTGCCGCAATTCGAGACCATGACCGAGCGGCTGATCCGCAACGCGGAGAACGCGGCTGGCGGTTCGCGCTTTGAGGTCGAGGCCATGCGCAAGGATGGACACACGCTCAAGGTCGAGGTGTCCCTGAAGGCGCTGCGCCGGCGCGGCGGCTATGTGTTCAATTCCTTCATCAGGGATCTCACGCAACGGGTCGCGGCGGAGGAGCAGTTGCGGCAGGCCCAGAAGATGGAAGCGATCGGCCAGTTGACCGGCGGCATCGCGCACGACTTCAACAATGTTCTGACCGTGATCACCGGCACCATCGAAATCCTCGCCGAGGCGGTGGCCGCCAAGCCGAACCTCGCCGCCATCACCCGGCTGATCAGCGAGGCCGCCGATCGCGGCGCCGAACTCACCGGCCATCTGCTGGCCTTCGCCCGCAAGCAGCCGCTGCAACCGCACGAAACCGACATCAACCGACTGATCGTCGAATCCTCACGGCTGATGCGGCCGGCGCTGGGCGAGCACGTCGAAATCGTATCGAAACTTTCGCCCTCGCTCTGCGAGGCCCTGGTCGACCCGGGCCAGCTCAGTTCGGCGCTGCTCAATCTTGCGATCAACGCCCGCGACGCCATGCCCGACGGCGGCAAGCTGACGCTCGAAACCAAGAACGTGAGTTTTGACGCGGACTACGCCGCCGCCAACGACGTCCAGGCGGGGGATTATGTCATGATCGCGGTGAGCGATACCGGCAGCGGAATTCCCGAGGAGATCCGCGACCGGGTGTTCGACCCGTTCTTTTCGACCAAGGAGGTCGGCAAGGGCACCGGGCTCGGGCTGAGCATGGTCTACGGCTTCGTCAAGCAATCCGGCGGACACATCAAGGTCTACAGCGAAGAGGGCTACGGCACGACATTCAGGCTCTATCTGCCGCAGGCCGATGCAAGGCGGGAGTCGCTTGCGGCGGAGCCACCGACATCGGAGATCGAAGGCGGCAACGAGACGATTTTGGTCGTGGAGGACGACCCGCTGGTGCGCGCCTATGTCACCACCCAGCTCCAGAGCCTGGGCTACGCCACCCTGTCAGCCGGCAACGGCGTCGAAGCGCTTGCGATCGCCACTGGCGGCGCGCCCTTCGACCTGCTGTTCACCGATGTCATCATGCCCGGCGGGATGAACGGAAGGCAGCTTGCCGCGGAGATGATGCGGCGACGCCCGGCGCTGAAGGTGCTGTTTACGTCGGGCTATACCGAAAATGCCATCATCCATCATGGCAGGCTGGACCGCGGCGTGCTGCTGCTCGCCAAGCCGTACCGGAAGCTGGATCTGGCCCGCATGCTCCGCATCGCCCTCAGTACCGCCGGAGTTTTGCCGGAGGGAAAGCCGGCGGCCGCGCAATGAGCCGCAACAATCTGGTCAGATACGCAGGTAGCCGGAATCCCGGGGCGGCGCGGACGATTTGACGATATCGAGATGGATGCCGCCGCATTTCGTGCACCGCATGGTCCAGTATTCGGCGCCGCCGCGGCCGGGGATGATGCTCAGCACCGCGAGGTCGGCGTTGCATTGCGGGCAGTTCGACATCACGGGCGCCGAAGAGGGCGGCTGCTGCTCGGGTTCAAGCTGCGGCAGGGGGGCAACCATGTACGGGGCAACCATTTTCCAGCCGCCTATGGCGAGGTCGTGGGTTCGCTCGAACGCATGGTCCGGGACGTCGCATAGCGCCGCTCCAGCCGGTCGATGTGAGCTTTCGCATCCGCGACCGCCGCATCCGGATCGGGCCATGCGAAGCCGACTTCGAGCGTCGGAAACGGCATGCCATCGATGACGACCGGCTCTTGATCGGCCCGTTGAATCCTGGCGTGCCATAGCCCGCTCCCCGCCTCGAACGACTGAATTTCAAAGCCGCCGTAAATCATGTCGCGACTCCTGTGATTGTCCGGGATCAAGGGAAGCACGGCCTGGCCGAAGCTTTTGTGAAGGGGTTCACATGTCCCGGCGATATTTCGCCGCAGGCGCAGGGCGCGCCGGGGGAAAGGGAACTTCAGCCGCGTCCGGCAATGTGATCGGCGAGCACGGCCGCATCGTCGCCGACCCCCGACAGGAAGGAGGATTTCATCCGCGCCAGCCATTGCAGGCCGAGGAAATACAGGCCGGGTATGTCGGTAATGCCGTTGCGGTGAACCGGTTCGCCGTGCGCATCGAGCACCGGGACATCGATCCAGCCGAAATCGACGCCGTAACCGGTGGCCCAGATCACCGCATTGATGTTCTCGGCGCCGACATCGACGCGCAACCACGGCGCGCTGACGCAAGGTGGATCCGGCAAATGGGCGCGGGCGGCGGGTTCGTCCGGAAAATCCAGACCGTGGAGCTGGACGTGCGCATCCACCATGTTGAGGAAGGTGGCGTAGACAACGTCGCCGCTGGCGAGGCTTTCGGCGAGATCCGGTGCGATCTCGATCACGCCATCGCGTGCCGCCTTCAGCCGTCCGAGCAGCGTCATGCCGCAGGCGGCGAAGCGGCGGAAGTCGATGGTGTGGCCGCCATAGGCGCCCGATATCACCGGCAGCAACCGCGATGGCCCGCGCTGCTCGGTCGTCGTCTGGTCGATGCCGAGCTCGCTCAGCCACCAGATCAGGTCGCGGCCGCGGTAGCGGCGCGGCAGGCGGGTGTGGCGGCCGACCGAGAGAAAGACGCGGCGGCCGGCGCGATGCAGCTCTTCGGCGATCTGCGCGCCCGACGCGCCGGCGCCGGCCACCAGCACCGCGCCCGGCGGCAGCTGTTCGGGATTTTTGTATCGGCTGGCGTGGACCTGAACGATGGCGTCGTCGCGCAACAAATCCGGCACCAGGGCGCGCTGATAGGGACCGGTAGCGACGACGACATTTTGCGCTTCGATGGCCCCGTCCGTGGTCTCTGCGATGAAGCCGGAGCCGCCGTCGCGGCGGCGCAGCCGCGTCGCTTCGACGCCGCAGCGGATCGGCGGCGCGACAAACGCGGCATAAGCGTCGATGAAATCCACAATTGCGTCGGTGCTCGCAAACCCGTCGGGCTCGGTGTGAGGAAACGAAAACTCCGGCAGCCGCACCGACCAGTTCGGAAACTGAAACTTCAGTCCGTCCCAGCGTTCGCTGCGCCAGCGTTCGGCGATCCGGTGCCGCTCCAGCACCAGATGCGACAGCCCGCGCTGCTTGAGCCGGTGGCTCATCACCAGCCCGGCCTGGCCGCCGCCGATCACCAGCGTTTCGACCCGCTCAACCGGCATAGCGCTGGCCCCTGGCGCGGCTGGTGGGCTCGGTTGCGGCGCGGATGATCCAGCGCCGGAACGCGGTAAAATCGCGCTGCCCGGTGCGGAAGTCGCGATAGACCAGATACCAGCGCATGCCCTTGGGCACGCTGAGCGCAAACGGCGCGACCAGCCGTCCGGCGGCGAGGTCGTCGTCGATATAGGGGCGGATGCCCATCGCAATGCCGAGGCCGTCGATCGCCGCCTGCAGCGCCTGGCCATAAAATTGAAACTCCGGTCCGCGCGCGGTGACCCGCGAGATTCCGGCGGCGCGCAGCCATAACGGCCAATCGTCCGGCGAATGGGCGACGCGCAACAGGCTCGGCCCCTTCAGGTCGGCGTGCCGTTTCAACGGGCCGGCCAGCCGCGGCGTGCACACCGGCAACAGATCGCCGGCAAACAGCGGTTCGGCGACCAGACCCGGCCATTCGCCGTCGCCGAGCTTGATGCCGCAGCTCCAGTCGTCGCCGAACGGTGCCGCGGCGCCGCCGGTGGTGATGCGCACCTCGATGTCCGGCTCCTGTTTGCGGAAATCCGCCAGCCGCGGGATCAGCCATTTCATCGCAAAGGTCGGTCCGACGCCGACGGTCAGCACCCGGACGCTGGCCGGCGCGGTGACCTGCGCGGTCAGGCTCGCCAGCGCATCGAAGATCGGCGTCAGGCCGCTCTGATAGGCGCGGCCGGCCGCGGTGGTCACGAGCCGATTGGCCTTGCGCTCGAACAAGGCGACGCCGAGCCGCTCTTCGAGCAGATGCACCATCCGGCTGATCGCCGCCGCCGATACGTTCATCTCGGCGCCGGCCGCAGCGAAGCTGCCGCTCCGCGCCGCGGCCTCGAACGCCTTGATACCGTTGAGAAAGAGCAGCCGCCGCACATAACCCTCAGGAAAACTGATGCCAGAGCAAGATAACTCAGTTTGCGCAGTCAGTCCAAGCGCGGCACTAATGACGGCGGAGATTCTGATGACGCCGTTTTTGATCGCCGCGCTCGGACTGCTGATGGTCGCGACCGCGTTCCTGTCGGGCCTGTTCGGCATGGCCGGCGGGCTGATCCTGATCGGCGTGCTGCTGGCGCTGATGCCATTGCCGACCGCGATGGTGTTGCATGCGATCACGCAGATGGCGTCGAACGGCTGGCGCGCTTTCCTGTGGCGCGCGCATATCCGCTGGCGGCCGGTGATGGTCTATCTGATCGGATGCGCGCTCGCGCTCGGCGCGTGGTCGATCACCCGCTACGTGCCGGACAAGCCGGTGGCGCTGCTCCTCCTCGGCGTGACGCCGTTCATGGCGCGGCTGATGCCGGCGAACATCAAGCCGAACCCCGACAGTGTTGGCAGGGCGCGTTGTACGGCTCGATCTGCATGGGGCTGATGCTGATGACCGGCGTTTCCGGTCCGCTGCTGGACACCCTCTTTCTCGGCGGCAATTTCGGCCGCCGCGAAATCGTCGCGACCAAGGCGACCTGCCAGGTGGCGAGCCATTTCACCAAACTGATCTATTTCGGCGGCATCATCGACCAGGCCGCCACGCTCGATCCGGTGCTGGCCGGCGTCGCGATCGCGGCCTCGATGCTCGGCACCAGCCTGGCGCGGCGGATTCTCGAAGCCATGAGCGATGCGCAGTTTCGCACCTGGGCGAACCGGCTGATCACGACGGTCGCGAGCTACTACATCCTCTATGGAAGCTGGCTGTTGCTGGCCGGAAGCTCGGTCGCGTCATACTGACCAGGGCGTGGACGTATGAGCACGATCCGCCAGCGCACGAAGCGATTGCAGCGTTCGGCGGCATAGCGGACATGGCCAGACTTGCTGCAGGCTCGACCCGGTCGCGAATGACCCATTTGAGACATAGCATGCGTCGGCAGGACCCTTGACCGTGGCCATCGATAACCGCCCGATTCGATTGAAGCACTCTCTGCACCGAAGGGATCTGCCAGCGAGGCCGACAAACGTCTGCTCGTTGGGCAACGATGTAACCCAATTTAGGGATGCGCGCCTGTCGCCCGTCATTTTTCGGCGCAGGTAGTACAGTCGCAGTAGGGTGCCGCTGGTCTTAAGCCTCCAGTGTTGCGACTTCACGTGCGCAAGTAGCCTTCAACCTCGTCCTCAGCCCAGGCGAGCGTCTTCTGCAGCGGCTCGTCCAGCATGTGGCGGACTGTCATCTGGGTCATGAGGCCCTGGGAATAGATCTGCACTGCGATCTTGGGCGGGGCTGGCTGCGCGGCGGACGATAGGATCTGGTGGTTGTAGCGATTCGGGTAGTGGTAGAGCGTGCCCTTCGGCGGTCCTTCGTCAGCCCAGGTCTTGAGCGTCGTCAGGTTATCGAAGGCCGGAAGGTCGTGGCCTCCGCTCGGGTCACCATCTTTTCGATTGCCTTCGGCTGCGACAGGTGCGCCCGCGGGCTCTTTGCCGCCGGCTTGCTCTTGGTGAAGGACCAGATCCCCAGGAATGAAGGGGGCGAAGCGGCCCTTCGGACCCGCCGGCGACCTGGCGCGATTGACTCAAAGGAGATTCGTCAACGGGCGGCGAACCCACAAAAAGAGCTATGGGCGATCTGTAGTCGCCTCAGATGAAGTATCCTATGTAAGAGGTTCGGTACTTTTGGAGGCCGGCCGGTTCACGAAGCGAGACCATGGCCGGCGCGTCAAAGCTAGCACTTGATTTCCTGGTGCGACGGGCGACAATGACGTCGCGCCAGCTTCCGGTACCGAACTTCATATAAGACGGGGAAAACCCGCTTGGCCACGGCAAGACCGTCGCTGCGCGGGAGGGACCGTTATGACGGTAGGGTTCATGCGCTGGCAGCAGCGCCGACGCGATCCAGGCCGCCCGTGGTACGCCGTTGCGACTGGGAGCGATGTAATCGCGCCGTTGCTCTGCAAAGAATTCACCCTGTTTCGCGGCGAACTCGCCACCACGGCGCTGCAAGTGGAACACCAACAAATGATCATCGAGCCAACGTATTGCGCACGTTGTCGCGTGCGCATGCGTTGAACCACGGAGGCGCGATAGACTGAAAGGGACTCCAAGCCGGCGTAAGACTGGCCAAAGGGCATCAGCTCAGACACACCGAGGGAGGAATGCATGACGACAGTAACCCGACGTCACGTCCTCAAGAGCGGTACCGCGCTCGTGGGCGGCATGGCCGGCATCCTGGCCACCGGCCGCGCGCCCGCTTTTGCACAGGGCACGACGGTACACTGGCTGCGCTGGACCGACTTCGTTCCGGCGTCAGATCAGCTTCTGCGCAACGAAATCGCCAAGGAGGGCGAGAAGGCGCTCGGCATAAAGCTCAATATCGAGACCATCAACGCCAACGACATCCAGGCCCGCGTCACCTCGGCGATCCAGTCGGGGTCGGGCCCCGACGTCGTCTGCGTCCTCAACAATTGGGGGCAACTTTACGGCGAGAGCGTCATAGACGTCAGCGACATCGCTGAGGAACTCGGCAAGGGCCAGGGCGGCTTCTACGAAACATCCCGCGCTGTCGCCAATGACGGCAAGAAATGGATCGCAGTGCCGTGGTGCATCGTCGGCCTGCAGATCGCATACCGAAAGTCCTGGTTTGCCGAGATCGGCTACACGGATGGAAAATTTCCCCAGACGTGGGAAGAGTATCGCGAGGCCGGCAAGAAGCTGAAGGCAAAGGGACGGCCCATCGGCCAAACGCTGGGTCACACCTTCGGCGATGCGCCCGCCTTCACTTACCCCTACCTGTGGTCCTGGGGCGGCAAAGAGGTCGAAGCAGACGGCAAGACGGTTGTGCTGAACAGCCCAGCAACGGTCGAGTCGGTGAAGTTCATGGTGGCCTTCTGGAAGGACGCCCACGATGAAGGCGGGCTCGCCTGGGACGATTCCAACAACAACCGCGCTTTTCTGTCCGGGACGTGCAGCGCCACGCTCAATGGCGCCTCGATCTACATCGAGGCTCTGCGCAAGCCGGATACTTACAAGACGGAGGCAGGCGGGCAGCTGAAGGACGACATCCTGCACGCCGCGCTGCCCAAGGGCCCCGGCGGGCAGTTCAGCTATCACGTCCCGTTCTCGAATCTCCTGATGGGTTATTCGAAGAACCAGGATGCGGCGAAGAAATTCCTTGGCTGGATTCACTCCAAGGGCGTCTACGACAAGTGGTTCGTCTCCCAGAAGGGCTTCTCGGTCGGCCCGACCACGGATTGGGAAAAGCACAAGCTGTGGGGCGATGACCCGATCATGCTGCCCTACAAGCAAGCGGCGCGCACAGGGCGCTTCGCTGGCTACCAAGGGCCCTCTACGCGCAAGGCAGCCGAGGTCGTAACCAAGTACATCATCATTGATATGTACGCAAAGGCCGTCCAAGGCATGCCCGCCGAGGATGCCGTGAAGTGGGCAGAGGCTGAACTCACGAAGGTCTACGTCTGAGGTTAAGCCTTCCCCGCCCCATTTTTCGTGGGGAGCAGGGGAATCTTCCGGCCGACGAGGATCGAACATGGCGATAAGCGCGGTTTCCGCCACCACGCTCCGCGAGGCGCCCCCTCCGCGGCGACAGCGGTTGCTCGAGGACGAGCGCTGGCTGGCGTTCGTGCTGCTGGTGCCGACCATCGTGCTGCTCGGCATGTTCATTGCCTATCCCTTCATTCGAGGGATATTGCTGTCGGTCACCAGCTCGCGCGTCGGTATGCCCGGCGACTTCGTCGGCCTCGCTAACTTCTACAAGATCTTCAATGACGGGATCTTTCGCACCTCCGTTTACAACACCTTCGTCTATACGGGCGTGACCACCGTCTTCAAGCTGGCGCTCGGGCTGTGGCTGGCCATGCTGCTCAACCGTAATTTCCGCGGCAAGGCTTTTACCCGTGCTTTCATCTTGCTGCCTTTCATTATCCCGACCGTGCTCTCGACTTTCGCCTGGAAGTGGATGTTCGACCCGACGTTCAGCGTTCTCAATTGGCTGCTCTACCATTTCGGCTTGATCACCGGTCGGATCAACTGGCTGGGCGACCCGGACCTCGCCATGATCTCGATTATCATCGTCAACATCTGGCGCGGGGTGCCGTTCTTCGCCATCAGCCTGCTTGCCGGCCTGCAGACCATCAGTCCCGAACTCAACGAGGCCGCCGCCATCGACGGCGCCAAGCCGTGGCAGCGATTCTGGCACATCACCTGGCCGCTGCTGCTGCCCGTGACCATGGTCGTCGTGCTGTTCTCGGTGATTCAGACGTTCGCCGACTTCCAGATCGTCTATGTGATGACGGGCGGCGGACCAGCCAACGCAACGCACCTGTTCGCCACCTACGCCTATCAGATCGGCATCGGCACCGGCCTCTTGAGCGAGGGCGCTGCCATCTCGCTCGCAATGTTTCCAGTCTTGTTTCTGGTCGTCATCATCCAACTTCTCTACATCCGCCGCGTGGAGGTCCGCTGAGCCATGATCGAGGGTGCAATCTGGCGAAAGTGGGTGTTCTTCTACGTCCCCATGGCGCTGTTCCTGCTTTTCCTGCTGTTCCCGTTCTACTGGATGGTGATCACTTCGGTGCGGCCGGACGGCGAGCTTTACCGGCCCTGGAATTCGATCAACTACAATCCGTTCTGGACCTGGAAACCGACCTGGGACCATGTCAGGTACCTGTTCGAGGAGACGCTGTTCGCATCGTGGCTGTGGAACACGACGTTCATCGCGCTCGCGTCAACCGCTATCTCGCTCGTGTGCGGCGTGTTCGCCGGCTATGCTCTGTCGCGGCTGAACTTTCCATTTGCCGGCAGCCTGGGCACCGCCATCTTCATTACCTATCTGGTGCCCCAGACGCTGCTGTTCATTCCGCTGGCCGAGATCATCCGCAACTATCGATTGGGCGATACGCCCTGGTCGCTGATCCTGACCTATCCAACATTTCTTATTCCGTTCTGCACCTGGCTGATGATGGGCTACTTCAAGGCCGTGCCCAGGGAGCTCGAGGAATGCGCGCGCATTGACGGAGCCTCGCGCTGGCAGGCCATGCTCTACATCGTCATCCCGGTGGCGATTCCAGGCATCCTCTCGGCCGGCATCTTCGCTTTCACGCTGTCGTGGAACGAGTTCATCTATGCACTTGTCTTCCTGTCCTCGCCTGCGCAGAAGACCGTGTCGGTGGGCGTCACATCGGAGCTGATCCGCGGCGATGTATTCTACTGGGGGCCGCTGATGGCTGGCGCCCTGCTCGGATCGATCCCGGTCGCTATCGCCTATTCGTTTTTCGTCGAGCACTACGTCGCGGGATTGACCGGATCGGTGAAGGGCTGACAGCACCCCGGATCATGGGGATTGAAAAGCGCGCATGCAGAATGCGCCCAGGTGGTTGGGAGGCAGGTGAGCGAATGGGACAGGTCGTCCTCAAGGGGATCAACAAGTTCTACGAGAGCGTGCACGCTGTCAAAGACGTAAATCTGCAGATCCGCGACAAGGAGTTCGTGGTGTTCGTCGGACCGTCCGGCTGCGGCAAGACCACGACGCTCAGGATGATCGCCGGGCTGGAAGCGATCAGCTCCGGCGATATCTCAATCGACGGCAACGTGATCAACGCACTTGCGCCCATGGACCGCGACATCGCCATGGTGTTCCAGAACTACGCGCTCTACCCGCATATGAGCGTATACGACAACATGGCATTCGGCCTGAAGATGCGCAAATTCGAAAGGCCCGAGATTGAGAAGCGCGTGCGCGAGGCGGCCGACATCCTCGGCATCGGCGAATTGCTAAAGCGCAAGCCGCGGCAGCTCTCCGGCGGCCAGCGCCAGCGGGTGGCTTTGGGCCGTGCCATCGTGCGCCACCCCCGCGTGTTCCTGTTCGACGAGCCGCTGTCGAACCTCGATGCCAAGCTGCGGGTGCAGATGCGCGTTGAGCTCAAGAAGCTGCATCTGCGTCTCGGCACCACCGCCATCTACGTTACCCACGATCAAGTCGAGGCTATGACGCTGGGTGACCGGGTCGTCGTCATGAAGGACGGCGTGGTGCAGCAGGTGGGGGAGCCGCTCGAGCTGTATAATCAGCCCGCCAACAAGTTCGTCGCCGGCTTCATCGGCTCCCCGGCCATGAATTTCGCCGCCGTTACGGTGACCGAGGCGGACGGATCGCTGATCGCCGAGAACTCCGGCCTGCGCATCAAGCTGCCGGACGAGATCGCGCAGCGCCTGCGCGGCCATAACGGGCGCGAGGTCATACTTGGTGTGCGGCCGGAGGACCTCACAGTGGCGGGTAGCGCTGATCTCGACCACCCGTGCTTCGATGCGGTGATTGAGGTGGTCGAGCAACTCGGCTCGGAAATCCTGCTCGATATGAAGGTCGGCGAGAGTATCATGGTGGCGAGCGTCGAGCCGACCGCGAGGGTGAGGGTGGCCGACAAGCTGCGCGTTGCCATGCGGCGTTCCAGGCTTCACGTTTTCGACGCGCAGACCGAGGCGGCCATCTAATGCCGGCAGTTGGCCACTTTTCCACTGGTGAGCGGGAATTCGCTCAAAACCGATGACCTCCCTGTCACCAGCTTCAATGACGCCCGGCGAGCGCGAAGGCTGTTGGCCTAACCATTCCCGAGCCCTTCTTGCTGCGTGCTGACGAAATGATTGATGATGCCATTTGCTGCGGTACCGGAGTCCGTTATTGGCACAAAACGGACATGCTGCAATATTCGATATCTGGTCGCTATCGGGGCGAAAGCGGACATTGAGAACGCGGCACTTAGCGTCGCGAGGAAGCCGTAGTCACACCAGGGCGCGCTGCCTCGATCTGCTCCTGCTTATTTCCTGGGGGAAGCCTGCGAAAAACTGTTATTGAGTGTTGAACTGTGTGTCACACTGAATTTGCGGCAATCGCCTCGGAGCATCAACATGACTGTCGTCGAACGTACATCCGCGGGCCTACAGACCGTCATTCCCGGCTGTGAGCGGCGCACATTGCCGAAATCAACGACTAGACGACCGATTTCATGAAACCGGCATTGAGAAGCCAACATCTATGGAACTGGAAGGTTGTTGGTAGATTCCTCGTTTGAGAAGAGCTGAACGAGGAGCGACATCATGGCAACATGGCGGCAAGCGCTTGAAGTGGTGATGACAGATGAGGACGTTGCGCGTCTGATAACCGTTTCACGGTCTCGCACCGAGCCAGCGAGCCGGGTGCAGCGTGCGCAGATGCTTCTGGCTTATCGCGAGAACCCGTCTTTTTTTGCCGTTGGACAGCGGGTGGGGGTGCATCATCAGACGGTCCAACGCTGCATCGAGCGGGCGCTGGCCTATGGGCCGTTAATGGCGCTTGATGACCGACCCAGACCGGGCAAGGAGCCAGTGATTACGCCGGAGGCCAAAGCCTGGCTGGTGGCGTTGGCGTGCGACAAGGCCAAGGATCACGGCTATCCGCACGAGTTGTGGACGACGCGTCTTTTGGCGCGCCATGCGCGTGAGCACGGGGCGGCGGCGGGACACGGATGTCTCGCCAATCTTGTCCAAGGCACGGTGTGCAAGATTCTCGGTCAAGAGGAAATCAAACCGCATAAGGTGCGTTACCATCTTGAACGCCGCGACGCCGAGTTCGAACAGAAGATGGCGGAAGTTCTGTGCGTCTATCGCGAGGTCCAGGTCCTGAAAAAGGCCGCGGCCAAGAAGAAAAAATCTAAAACATCGCGCAAGCCGGTAGCGATTGTCTCCTACGACGAGAAGCCGGGAATCCAGGCGATCGCGACCACATCGCCGGATTTGCCGCCGGTGCCTGGCACCTACGCGACATTCTCGCGCGATCATGAGTACAAGCGCCATGGCACGCTCAGCCTGTTGGCCGGGATCGATCTGCTCACCGGCAAGGTCCACGCCCTGGTCAAAGACCGCCATCGCAGCCGCGAGTTTGTCGAATTCCTCAAGCTTCTTAATGCCGCTTACCCGGCCGGTACGGCGATCAAGCTGATCCTGGACAACCACTCGGCGCATATCTCCAGAGAAACCCAAGCCTGGCTCGCCACTCAACCGGCGGGCCGCTTCGCGTTCACCTTCACGCCCAAGCACGGATCCTGGCTCAACCTCATCGAGGGCTTCTTCTCCAAGTTCGCCCGCTCGGTCCTGCGCCACATCCGGGTGGCGTCCAAGCAGGAGCTCAAGGAACGCATCATGCTCGGCATCAAGGACGTCAATCGCCACCCGGTCGTCCACACATGGTCTTACAAACTCGCCGAGGCTGCCTAATATGATTCGAACCAAGGAAACGCTGACCTAGAGTAGATGAAACCGGCCAAGGTCTGCTTCATTTCTACAAGCCGCCGACTTTGCGAGAAGAACTGGCAAGACGCGCGGATGCGCCTTTGGAACCCACCAAGGGGCAAAAGGCGTTGCCAAAAGCCGGTTTGTTTTACTCTCAGCCGGTGAAGTAGCGGCTCAGGTGTGATCGGCTTCCAGACCGAGTTCTGCGAAGCGTTGAAATCCAGGGACTGGAGACAAACTTCCCGTGAAGGTCGCCGCCGTTAAGGCCCCAGGGGGGCTCGACAAGATCGTCGTCGAAGGACGCTCCGAACCGATCGCCGGGCCAGGGCAGGTTTTGGTCAAACTGCACGCCAGTTCGTTGAACTTTCACGACCTCGCTGTCGTCTCCGGGAGGATCAAGACTGCCGACGGCCGCATCCCGATGTCCGATGGTGCCGGCGAAGTCGTGGGCATCGGCGATGGCGTCAGCGCCGTGAAAACGGGAGATCATGTTCTCTCAACCTTCTTTCCGAATTGGACGTCAGGTGGTCCAACGGGCGACCGGCTCAGGGGAGTGCCGGGGGATCACATAGATGGCTTCGCCGCCGAGTATGTAGCCATGCCCGCCACGGCGTTCACACGCCTGCCCAAGGGGTGGAGCTTTGCCCAGGCGGCCACTTTGCCTTGCGCCGCCCTGACCGCGTGGCGCGCGCTGATGGTCGAGGCGCGGATCAAGCCGGGAGATGTCGTGTTGACCCAAGGGACCGGCGGTGTCTCAATCTTTGCAGTTCAGTTCGCCAAGGCCGCTGGCGCGACGGTGATCGCAACCTCGTCGTCCGATGAAAAGCTGGCGCGTTTGAAAGACCTCGGTGCGGACCACTTGATCAACTACAAGAGCGATCCGAAATGGGGTCGGTCTGCGGCGGCTTTGGCTACCGGGCAGGGCGTTGACGCGGTCGTCGAAGTCGGCGGCCCCGGAACCCTGTCCCAGTCGATCCAGGCCTGCCGGATCGGCGGTCATATCTCCTTGATCGGCGTGTTGACCGGGGTTGCTGGAGATGTCCCTACCGCTTTGGCCATGTCCAAGAACGTGACGATCAAGGGCATCACCGTGGGCTCTCGCCAGGAACAGCAGGAGATGATCGCCGCGATCGACGCTAACGGCATCCAGCCGATCATCGACTCAACGTTCCCGTTGGATGCGATCGCGGCTGCGTTCAGGCATCAGGTTTCGCAGAGTCATTTCGGAAAAATTTGTCTTACGTTGTGACGAGGCCCTTGTCCTTGATGTTGAAGCAGGTCGCATGCTCGTGGATGTGCTCGTCGGGCACGATCTTGCCTTCCATCTCGACCGGCAGATAGTGGCCGGCATTGCAGCCCAAGCCGTCCTTGATGCCGAATTCGACCCAGGTCTGCGGCAGGATGCGCTCCATGCTGCGGCGCGTGATCTTGCCGGTCGTGAAGGCATGGCCGGCGATCACGGTCGGCGTCTCGCACAGCGCGGTCGTGACTTTCTGCGCCGCGAGCTGGCGGCGATCGAGCGCGCCGAAATCGGTGAACTGGCCTTTGGTCGCTGTGGGATTGACGCGATGGCAGAAATTGTCCTCGCCGCCGGCGTAGAGTTTTACGTCGGCGGGAAGCTTGTCGCGGAATTTGTCGACGAAGCCGTTGAGGCCGCCGAAATGATCGTAGTGGCCGTGGCTGACAATCAGCGCATCGAGTTTCGACGGATCGACGCCGACCAGCTCCATGTTGTTGATCAGGACGTCAGGCGTGTAGCCGTAGTCCAGCATCAGCGTCCGCTGGCTGCCTGCAGCCTGCGACTCCAGCCACAGCGACAGTCCCCATTCATTGTGCAGCGTCATGCGGAAATCGCCGCCGCGCGCCATCGGGACGATCGATACCCCGTTGGCCTGCTTGGGGCGGAAGAACTGATCGAACCGGAGTCGGCCAGCACGCGGATCGAGAGCTTGTCCACGGTCGGCACCTCGATCGGCGCGGCGCGGGCGATCGCGACGCATGAAAACGCGTTGGCGGCGGCGGCGCCGGCGAATGCGGCTGAAGCTTTCAGAAAATCACGGCGGGCCAGATCCTTGGTCATCGCATGTCCTCCGGCAAGACTGTCGTTAAGTTCGTGTGCCTCGTGACTTAGGTCCGATCGCGCGTCACCTCAATGCACGTCGGCGCCGCCCATCACTTTCGCGCGCGTCATGCCAATACCATTGACTTGAGCGCACGATCCGACCACATTCATGCATCGGCATCCACTTTTGCGATGCACGGTTTCATCAGCCCAGGATCGTCCCATGATCGACCTCCATTACTGGACCACGCCGAACGGTCACAAGATAACGATGTTCCTTGAAGAGGCCGGCCTCCGTTACAAAATCTTCCCGGTCAACATCGGCAAGGGCGATCAGTTCAAGCCGGAGTTTCTGGCGATCGCGCCGAACAACCGGATCCCGGCGATGGTCGATCACGAGCCGAAGGGCGGGGCCAAGCCGATCTCGATCTTCGAATCCGGCGCGATGCTGCTGTATCTCGCCGAGAAGACCGGCAAGTTCCTGCCCGCTGATTTCTACGGCCGCTACGACGCGATCCAGTGGACGTTCTGGCAGATGGGCGGGCTCGGGCCGATGGCCGGCCAGAACCATCACTTCCGAAATTACGCCGTGGAAAAGATCAAATACGCCATCGACCGCTATGTGAACGAGACCAACCGGCTCTACGGCGTGCTCAACAAGCGGCTTTCCGATCGTGAATTCATCGCCGGCGAGTATTCGATCGCAGACATGGCGAGCTATCCCTGGATCGTGCCTTACAAGAACCAGGAGCAGAACATCGACGATTTTCCGCATCTGAAGCGCTGGCTCGAGACCATCCGCGAGCGGCCGGCCACGGTGCGCGCTTACGCCCTCGCCAAGGAGGTCAATCCGAATTTCGGCCAGCCCGCGATCCGCACCGAGGAAGAGCGCAAGCTCTTGTTCGGGCAAACCGCGGCGGTGGTGCGGTGACGCGGGATCGAGCCGTAAACCAATCTCGTCATACGCGGGCTTGACCCGCGTATCCATCTTCCCAAGAAGATGGATTGCCGGATCAAGTCCGGCAATGACAGAGTGAGTTTGACGCCCGCGCGAGGACTAATCGATGCCCCTCAAACTCTACGAACTCGTCGGCAGCGACGACGCCCGTCCGTTCAGTCCGTTCTGCTGGCGGACGCGGATGGCGCTGGCGCATAAGGGGTTGTCGGCGGAAACGATCCCGTGGTGTTTTACCGACAAGGCTGCGATCGCCCCGCATCAATCCGAAAAGGTGCCCGTGCTGCTCGACGGCGATAAGCCGATCGTCGATTCCTGGGTGATCGCCAATTATCTCGAAGACACTTATCCGGACCGGCCGTCGCTGTTCGGCGGCGAGGGCGGCCGTGCGGTGGGGCGGATGCTGAACTGGTGGGGCGACGTCACCGTGATGGGCGGCATGTTTCCGTTGATCGTCGCCGACATCCCCGCGCATCTGAAGCCGGTCGATGCCGCCTATTTCCGCAAGACCCGCGAGGCCCGTTTCGGCAAGCCGCTCGAGGAAGTGGTGGCCGGCCGCGACAAGGCGGTTGAGGGTTTTCGCAAATCGCTCGAGCCATTGCGGCTGACGCTGCGGACGCAAAACTATCTCGGCGGCGCGGCACCGAATTATGCCGACTATATCGTGTTCGGCCCGTTCCAGTGGGCACGCGTGGTCAGCCCGTTCAAGCTGCTCGCCGAGGACGATCCGGTTTACGCATGGCGTAAACGGCTGCTCGAAGCGTTCGACGGCATGGCGCGGAAATCGCCGGGGTATGCGGTTTAGCACTCTCCTCCGGCACCTTCCTACCGCGAACGCGCCGCCCACGTCTCGAGCCCCTCGGCGAGATCGCGCGTCGGCACCATCGCGGCGAATTGTTCGCTCTCGACCAGAAGCCCTTCGGCGATGCCCATGTTCAGGCCGCGCGTCACCGCGGTGAGGATGCTGCCGACCGCGAGCGGCGAATGCCGGATGATACGATCAGCCAGTTCGCGCGCCGCCAACAGCAAATCATCGTGCGGCACGACGCTGTTGACGAGCCCGATCTCCAGCGCCCGC
Organism: Bradyrhizobium sp. AZCC 2289; assembly: GCF_036924615.1. NCBI lineage: Bacteria > Pseudomonadati > Pseudomonadota > Alphaproteobacteria > Hyphomicrobiales > Nitrobacteraceae > Bradyrhizobium > Bradyrhizobium sp. AZCC 2289. The sequence goes on from NZ_JAZHRY010000001.1 coordinate 6,770,857, forward strand.
GCCGGCGGGAAAGGATCGCCGGTCAGTAACAGTTCCAGCGCGCGCTTGCGTCCGGCCAGACGCGGCAGCCGCTGGGTGCCGCCAAAGGTCGGCGGCATGCCGAGATTGATTTCCGGCTTCGCAAACTGTGCCTTGTCGCTGGCGATGGCGAGATGGACCGCCTCGGTGATCTCGCACCCGCCGCCGAACGCGATGCCGTTGACCGCCGCGATCACCGGCTTCCTGAAGGCTTCGAGCCGCGCCGTCATGGCTTGCCCGCGCCGGACAAAGTCCCGGATCGCCGTATTAGTCCCCCGGCGCAGGCTTGCCGAAAATTCTGATATGTCGGCCCCGGCGGAAAACGCCCGGTCGCCGGCGCCGGTGAGGATTACGGCGCGCACCTCGGACGCGACCTCGATCATATCCATGCGCGCCATCAGCCGGTCGATCAGTTCGTAATTGAGCGCATTGAGTTTTTCCGGCCGGTTCAGCGTGACGAGCGCGATCCCGTCCTTGATATCGAGCAGCACGGCGTCGGACATGGTGGTGGTCTCCCTGGTTCGGTCGGGAGCCACCGTACGATGCGCCGGGTACGATGCGCCGGATGTTGTGTATATTCACTGGTCGGTATACATACCCGGCATGACACGACCCGAAACCGATACACCTCAACGCATCATCGCTGCGGCGAGCAAGCTGTTCTACAGCGAGGGCATCAAGAGCGTGAGCGTCGACGGGTGGCGGCGGCCGCCGGCGTCACCAAGCGCACGCTGTATTATCATTTCGACAGCAAGGACGATTTGATCGCGGCCTATCTCGGCGGCCGGGACCAGCCCAATCTGGCGCTGTTCCAGCGCTGGTTCGCCGAGAGCCGTGGCGGCTTGCCGGCCAGAATCGAGGCCATCTTCAAGAATCTGGCCCGTTCCGCCCGGCATCCGAAATGGAAAGGCTGCGGCTTTCTGCGCACCTCAGCCGAGCTTGCCAACATGCCCGGCCACCCCGCGATCAGGATCGGCGCCGCGCACAAGAAGAAATTCGAAAGCTGGCTGCGCGTCACCTTCGAGGCGGAGGGGATCGCGCAGGCATCCAGGCTCGCGCGGCAGATATTGCTGCTGCTGGATGGTTCCTTCGCCGTCGTTCTCCTGCATCGCGACCCCTCCTACATGGAGACCGCCGGCGAGGCCGCCGCATCATTGACCAGCGCCGCCATGCGTGCGCGGCGCCGCGCCGGGAGTTGACGGCCGCCCGCGCTGTATCGTGTTCCGGACGCGGTGCAGCGCCTCTTCAGCGGTGCACTGCAGAGCCGGGACCCACTCTTCGCGCAGAACGATGGACCTCGGATCAGCAGCGCATCGCCATAGCGCGTCGAAGACGCGCGTGAACGCGCTGGTGGCGCTGCGCAGCGTCCGGGGAACGCCGGGTACGGTCATGACGACGACTACGAGCGGCGCGCAAGCCCGCCGCGGTCAAGCAGCATCGCCCGCACCGCGTTGAGATCGGACAGCACCGCGGCGCATCGCGCCCGCGACTCTTCGGTCGGCGGCACCATGTCGGGCACCATGATGGTGATGGCGCCGGCGGCGTGCGCGGCGGTCACGCCGTGATTGGAATCTTCCACGGCGACGCAAAGTTCCGGCTTCACGCCAAGTCGTGCCGCCGCCAGCAGATACAGATCGGGGCTTGGCTTGCCGCGCGTGACGTCGTCACGGGTCAGGATGGTGTCGAAGCGCGACCGGATTCCGGCAAGCGTCAGGTGCTCGTGGGCGGTGCGTCGCGACGACGAAGTTACGATCGCAAAGGGACATTCGATCGCCTGCAGCGCATCGAGCAGTTCGATCGTGCCATGCTTGAGCGGCAGGCCGGCGCCGATGAATTCATCCCGCCTGGCGACGAAGGCTTTGGTGATCTCGGCGAGCGGAAAGTCGTCGCCGTAACGATCGATCAACAGGCGCTCGCAGTCGGGGCCGGGAAGTCCGACCATGGTGCGGCACAGCGGAGCGACGTCATCGGTGAAGCCGCACGCATTCAGCGCCGCGATCAGGCTTTTGAAATAGACTTTTTCGGTGTCGAGCAGGGTGCCGTCCATGTCGAGCAGGACGGCACTGATGTTCCATTGGCCGGTCACGTCGAAGCCGCTTCTGCCGCCTGCTTCGCCTTCAGGCGCAGGCAATCGGCGCACAGGCAATCGCCGCCGTCGAACGGCATCGGCAGCAGATAGGTCTCCTCCGCGCACCAGCACGGACCCGACGGGTTGCAGGTGAATTCGGTGCCGCAGCCTGAGCAGGCGAGGCGGCGCGAGGGCAGAGTTTCTAACCGATTTGTCATGGAATCTGGGCCGCGTCCCGCCGCGGAATTAATCTCGGGTTCATTTCGAAGCGCGTTATACTGCGCGCCAATATACGCCGGGGAATGGTTCAAGGGAAACCCGATGGCCCGCGATTCGCAAGCCGCGCTCGTTGCGCTCAATCGCTTCGGTTTCGGTGCCCGCGGCGGCGCGTCGGGCGATTTCGTCAATGCCGCCTCCGATCCGCGCGGCTTCGTCAAGGCCGAGCTCTCCCGCCCCAACGGCGTGCTGCTCGAAGTGCCCGGCCTGTCGTCGACTGCGGCGCTGGGCAAGGCGGTGTTCGACTATCAGTTCGAGATCAAGCAGGCCCGCGACGCGGCGTCGAAGTCGGGCGCGCCGGCAACCGCGACCGAAGGCCCGCCACAGCAAGCATCGCCGGATGCGCGCGTGCAACGGCGAAACCTTTCGCTCTCCAGCATCGCCAAGGACATCATGGCCAAAGAGCCGGCCAAAGAATCTGCCAAAGAAATGGCAATGCAGACCGCCGAGAACGGCAGCGCCAATGCCACGATGACGCCGGCCGAAACGATGCAGCCTGGCGCGGCAAAACCGCCGCCGCAGCCGCTCAACATCATCCAGAAGACGTTTCGCGCCGAGGCGCTGGCGCGGCTGCAGCGCGGGACGATCGCCGATTGCGGATTCGCCGAGCGGCTGGTGGTGTTCTGGTCCAATCATTTCTGCATCTCCGCCAACAAGGGCCCGCTGGCGCGGATGTGGGCGGGCTCGTTCGAACGCGAGGCGATCCGGCCGCATGTGCTCGGGCGCTTCGCCGACATGCTGCAGGCGGTCGAGCAGCATCCGGCGATGCTGTTCTTCCTCGACAATCAGCAATCGCTCGGTCCGGATTCGCGCGCCGGGGTCAACCGCAACCGCGGCCTGAACGAAAATCTCGCGCGCGAGATCATGGAACTGCATACGCTCGGCGTCGGCGGCGGCTATTCGCAGGACGACGTGACGTCGCTGGCGCGCGTCATCACCGGCTGGACCTATGCCGGACGGCAAGGCCAGCTCGGCACGCCCGGCACCTTCGTGTTCAACGCCAATGCGCACCAGCCCGGCGCGCAACGGGTGATGGGAAAAATCTACGAGGCCAATGGCGTGGCGCAGGGCGAGGCGGTGCTGGCGGATATCGCGCGCCATCCCTCCACCGCAAAGTTCGTCGCCACCAAATTCGCCCGTCACTTCACAGCCGACGAGCCGCCGCCTTCGCTGGTGGCGCGGCTGCACGATGTGTTCACCAAAAGCGACGGCGACCTCAAGGCGTTGGCGACGGTGCTTGTGGATTCCGATGAGGCCTGGCAGGCGCCGCTGACCAAGCTGCGCTCGCCTTACGAATTCCTGGTCGCCAGCGGCCGGCTGCTGGCGCGCAATCCGGAAGATCCCGGCCGCTATCTCAACGGCCTCAACGTGCTGGGCCAGCCATTATGGTCGCCCGCCGGGCCGAACGGGTTTCCCGACACCAACGCGGCCTGGGCCGCGCCCGAAGGCATCAAGCTGCGCCTCGATATTTCCGCGCAGATCGCTTCCAACCTCGCCGACCGGATCGATCCGCGCGATCTGCTTGAACTGGTCGCGGCGGACGCCGCCTCGCCGGAAACGCGGCGGACCATCGAGCGCGCGGAATCGCGGCAGCAGGCGCTGGCGCTGTTGCTGATGTCGCCGGAATTCCAGAGGAGATGACGATGGATTGCTGCGAAAGCCCGATGGCATCGGCCACGTCACGCCGCGCGCTGCTGCTCGGCGGCGCTTCCTTTGCGGCCTGGGCCTATTTGCCGAAATTCGCGCGCGCCGCCGACGGCCGCGATCCGCGGCTGGTCGTCGTGATCCTGCGCGGCGCGCTCGACGGGCTCGCCACCGTGGCTCCGATCGGCGACCCTGATTATGCCGGCCTGCATGGTTCGATCGCGCTGCGGACCGATGGGCCGAATGCGGCGGTGATGCTGGATTCGTTCTTCGCGCTGCACCCGGCGATGCCGGCGTTCGCGCGGATGTACCGCGAGAAGAAGGCCGCGGTGATCCATGCGGTCGCGACCTCCTATCGCGACCGCTCGCATTTCGACGGCCAGGACGTGCTCGAAAGCGGCTTTGCCGAGCCGGGCCGGGTGCAGTCCGGCTGGCTCAACCGTGCGCTGGAAAACTTGCCCAGGGGCGACCGGGTGATGCGTGCGCTCGCCGTCGGTCCGACCACGCCGCTGGTGCTGCGCGGCTCAGCGCCGACCGTCGGCTGGGCACCGGTCGCGCTGCCGCAGGCCGCCGACGATACCGCGATGCGGCTTGCCGAACTCTATCAACACCGCGATCCCGCGCTGGCGACAGCGCTGACCCAGGGCCTGCAGCTCGACAAGGCAGCCCAGGGCGACGACATGAAGCCGAAACCCGGCACCAACGGCGTGGCCGCGATGCGGCTGGTGGCGCGCGGCGCGGCCAAACTGATGGCGGCCGATGACGGTCCGCGGATCGGCGCGCTCGCCTTCGACGGCTGGGACACCCATGCCAATGAAGGCGGCCCGGTCGGCCGGCTCGCTCAGCTCTTGTCCGGGCTCGACGGCGCGCTGGCGGAATTCGAAAGCGGGCTCGGCGACCGCTGGCGCGACACCGTGATCGTGGTCGCCACCGAGTTCGGCCGCACCGCGCGCATCAACGGCACCGAAGGCACCGATCACGGCACCGGCACCATCGCGCTGCTCGCGGGCGGTGCGGTGAAAGGCGGAAGGGTGATCGCGGACTGGCCGGGGCTGAAGCCCGCCAATCTCTATCAGGGCCGCGACCTCGCGCCGACCACCGATTTGCGCGCGGTCATGAAAGGCGTGCTGTACGACCAGTTCGGCCTTGGCGAACGCGTGCTGGCCGAGCAGGTTTTTCCCGACAGCGCGCCGGTGAAGCCGATGAAGGGGCTGGTTGCTTAACCTCTCCCCGCACTTTGCGGCTGTCATATGCACACATTTCGGTTGCCGAGATTTTTGGGGGCTGATTCCGTTGAGGATCGTTGATTCGCAGCGGAGATAGCGGCCATGGAATTTGGGCTGGGACGGTTTGGCGACCGCCGCCTAGAAAAAGGGGGGCGGCGTTCCACGCGGCCCTCGTCGAGCGACCGGGTTGTCGTATCCGACGGCTTGCGGGACGTCGATCGCAGGAGATGCGGTTCAGGCGGTTCCTTCACAACCCGGCAGTGACTGCCGACGAAATGGTGTGCCATGCGTGTGACGGCACCGCAGCGCGAGTGGCGGGCCGTGAGATCGTTGTGGCTCAGGATACCAGCGAACTGGCGTTGGGAGGTCGGCGCGCCCGAGCGAGCGGGTATGGACCTGTCGGAAAAGGCGGCGCGCTGGGCGGACTGCTGTTGCATGCTGCGATAGCGCTGGAGATTGGAACCGGCGCGCTACTCGGGCTGGTGGATGCCACGATTTGGAATCGGGACACTGGTGCAGTCACACCGCGGCGCTCTCGTGCGACGGAAGATAAGGAATCGCAGCGCTGGCTCGATACAACGACGTGTGCCAGCGAGGTACTGGCAGCGGCGAACAGCATTACCGTGCTGTCGGATCGGGAAAGCGACTTCTACGAGCATTTTGCGCGTCGTCCGACCAACACACATTTGATCGTCCGAGCCTGCCAAAACCGGAAAATCAAGGACGCCGAGGAGGCCGACGCGCTGCTGTTCACGTTCATCGACGACCTGCCGGAAGCGGATCGGTACAGCGTGAAAATCCCTGCTGCACCGGGTCGCAAAGCGCGGGCGGCGGAACTGGCGTTGCGCTTCTCGTCCGTCAAATTGTGCAAGCCGCTACATGGAGCCGCACCCGATCTGCCGGCAAGCGTTACCCTGACATTGGTCGACGTTCGCGAGGTCTCGCCGCTTGAAGACGGTGAGCCGGTTCATTGGCGGCTTCTCACCACGCACACCGTCACGAACACGGCCGAGGCGCGCAGAATTGTAGACCTCTACCGGATGCGGTGGAGCATCGAAGAGTTCTTCCGAACCCTCAAGACGGCAGGATTCGATATCGAGAAAGCCGACATTGGCGATCCACAGGTCATGATCAAGTTCGTCGCAGCCGCAACCGTCGCGACAGTTACCGTCATGCAATTGGTCAAGGCTCGTGAAGGGACGACCGACCGGCAACTGGCCGATGCCTTCGAACCGGACGATCAACCCATTCTGGAGGCTCTGTCGGCTAAACTCGAAGGGCAGACTGCCCGCCAGAAAAACCCGCACCCCAAAGGTTCCCTCGCCTTCGCTGCCTGGGTCATCGCCAGGCTCGGCGGATGGGACGGCTATTACGGAAAGCCCGGACCCAAAACCATGCGCTGGGGGTTGGACGACTTCCAGCGCATCAAGTTCGGCACCACTCTGAGGCTTCAAGATGTGTGAATCGAACAGGCACTTTGCGGGGAGAGGTCGGATTGCGCAGCAATCCGGGTGAGGGGCGAGGCAATGCGTGGGCCAGATCGGAAGACCATCCGGACCGCACGGCGGCTGCGCGTCAATCAGACGGACGCGGAGACAGTTCTTTGGAATCGAATTCGCAATCGCCAAATCGACGGGCAAAAATTCGTACGGCAGGAGCCGATAGGCGGCTACATCTGTGATTTCGTCTGCCGTGATGGACGTCTAATTGTCGAAGTGGACGGTGGGCAGCACAATGAATCTGCTGCAGACGTTGTACGGGATCGTCGCTTGAATGAAGAAGGCTACAGGGTGCTTCGATTCTGGAACAATGATGTGCTCGGCAATCTCGAAGGTGTTCTGACGACGATTCAGGCCGAACTTTTGAAGTGAACTCGTGGCCCATTTAACCTCGCCCCGCTTCCGGGGAGATGTCGGATTGCGAAGCAATCCGGGTGAGGGGTACAAGTCGATCGATAGATCGCGGTCGCGGATAGAGCCCCTCACCCCAACCTTCTCCCCGTGAAGAACGGGGAGAGGGGGCGAGAGGCCGGCGCCTCGGTCCGCTCACCCCTTCGTGATCCCGTCGATCTCGGCGATCTCCTGCGCGCTCAAGCTCCAGTCGATCGCTTTCACGTTCTGCTCGACCTGTTCGATGCGGGTGGCGCCGGCGATCACGCTCGAGACCTGCGGGCGCGACGCCAGCCAGGAGAAGGCGAGTTCGAGCATGCTGTGGCCGCGCGCGTTGGCAAAGGCTTGCAGCTTCTCGACGATGTCCTCGTTGCGCGGCGTCACGTAGCGATCCCTGAGCGCGGGCGCCTTGCCGAACCGGGTATCTTCCGGCGCGGCGGCGCCGCGCTGGTATTTGCCGGTCAACAGGCCGCTCGCGAGCGGGAAGAACGGCAGCAGGCCGAGATTGTATTCTTGTGCCGCCGGCAACAGATCCTTCTCGATGCCGCGCACCACGAGGCTGTATTCGTCCTGGCAGGAAACGAAGCGGCCGACATTGATCGCGCGCGCGACGTGCTCGGCCTCGGCGATCCGCCACGCCGGAAAATTCGAATTGCCGATGTAGCGGACCTTGCCCTGGCGGACCAGATCGTCGAGCGCGCGCAGGCTTTCCTCGATCGGCGTCAGCGGATCGTAATCGTGCTGCTGGTAGAGATCGATGTAATCGGTCTTCAGCCGCGTCAGGCTGGCCTCGACCGCGGACATGATGTAGCGGCGCGAGGCGCCCTGCTTGGTGCCGTCCTTGCTCATCGGCTTGGAATATTTGGTCGCCAGCACGATGTCCTTGCGGCGATCGCCGAGCACGGCGCCGAGCACGGTCTCGGAGCCGCCCATACCGGCATAGATGTCGGCGGTGTCGAACAGCGTGATGCCGAGGTCGATTGCCTTGTGGATCACCTTGCGCGAGGTTTCGAGATCGGTGCGCTGGCCGAAATTGTTGCAGCCGAGGCCGACGGCGGAAACGCGCAGGCCGGAGCCGCCGAGATTGCGAATTTGCATGAAAACGATCCTGTAGGGTGCGGGCAAGAGAGGGGCAGGGGACAGGATCATAGTGTGGCCCGCGCGCCTTGGCGCTGCAAGGTGCGGTCATACCGTGGGGCCTCAGGCCGGTCGCCCGCAGCCGTCAATTGCATGTGAATGCAGCACAAAAAGATGCGGCCCCGGTCAGACGCGGCGACTGACGGGGGCCGCTTGGGGCGCGTGATCTGAGACGGGGGGCCTGATCATACGCGAGGCGCAACCTAGCCGCGCTTTATTACGCGGCCGTGACAACCGGACTTATCCACAGGCGGTCAGAACAGCTTGCGATAGACGATGAAGCCGGATTTTTCCGCCACCTTGTCGTAGAGCAACTGCGCGGTGTGATTGGTTTCGTGCGTCTGCCAGTACACGCGGGACGATCCGGCGCGCGTCGCCTGCTCGTAGACGCCATTGATAAGGGCGCGGCCGACGCCCTTGCCGCGCGCGGCCTCGCTGGTGAATAAATCCTGCAAATAGCAGGTCGGCTCGATCGCCGTGGTCGAGCGGTGAAACAGATAATGCGTCAGCCCGAGCAGTTCTCCGCCGCTCTCGGCCACCAGCGCGTGCACCGGCTCGTAGGCGTCGAAGAAGCGCGCCCACGTCATCGCGGTGATTTCGCCCGCCAGCGCGGTCGGCCCCGATCGTTTATAAAATGCGTTGTAGCCGTCCCACAGCGGCAGCCATTGCTCGTAGTCCTGCCGGGTGACGAAGCGAACGGTGACATCGCTGGACATGAGTATTCCTGCATTTCCAAGGAAGGTAGCGCGCGAATATGGCGCCGGCCTTTACTATAGGCAGGCGTGAGCCGGATCAATCGTGCGGGATGCAGCTTGCGCGGCGCGCTTATTCCGCGGCGCGCAAGTGCCGGGCGAGGCTGCGCGCGCTGCCGCCGCGCAGCGACCGCAGATAGTCGGCTTGCGCGGGATCGTCGGTATGACGGACGAGATCGGTGACGGGCGTATAGCTCAGCATGCGTCCGCCGTCCGGCAATGCTGTGCAACTGAAGCGCAGCACCTGCCCGTCGGCGAGATTGATGTTGATCGGGGTGGAATCGCCCGATCGCATCATCTCGGTCCGCCGCGCGATGAAGGCGCTCAATTCGTCCTCGGGGAGTTCGTAGGCGCCGGTGTCGCGGGCGTGATACATCAGCGCGATGAAGGGCGGCTTGGAGTCGGCCTGCGCGTCGGACAGCGCGAAATAGTCGCGGAAGGCGCGGTTGATGAATTCGGCGCGGGTGTCGGAATCCAGCAGCACGATGCCGATGTCGACCTCGTCGAGTGCGGCCGCCAGCCGCATCGAGGTGACGTGGTGTTCCTGCTCGGATGCGAACGCCTCGATCCATTTTTTTCGCAACAGGCCGGTGATCACGGCCGTGCCGGCAGCCGTCGCCGCCAGCATCATCATCCGCACCAGGTCCGAGATGTCGTAGCCGGGCAGCGCGCGGTGATTGAGAAAGAACATCGCCGAGGAGGCCACCGCGATCGCAGCGCTGACCAGGCCGGAGGCGATGCCGCTGACGGAGCTTGCGAAGGCGACGATGCAGACGAACAATGGAGCCGGATTGGGCACGGCAATGACATGACGATCGACAAGGAAGGCGGTCAACGCCGTCGCCGTCGTCAGAGCCGGACCGGAGATTGCACGCCAGTCGAACCGCATGCCCGTCCTCGTCGTCTCCCGGAATTATTCTCGTTGCCTCCCGGAATAAGCGGGCAGTTTGCCGGATATTTCCCCAGATATTTCCAAGGGCGGCGGCTTTTTGAGGTCGCATCCTGAAGCGGTGGTTGACCGGTCAGGCAAAACTTTCGCGGTTTTTAAATCAAATGATAATGGAACGCGCCGGTGGAACAGGGTTCCATGCCTGATGGTTAGCGCGCGTGACCGAGCCAAGAGGATATTTGATGCCCGCCATTTCTCCGTCGATCCTGCCGATCCTGATGCTGTTTGCTTCCAACGTCTTCATGACCTTCGCCTGGTACGGTCATCTGAAATTCAAGCAAAGCCCGCTGCCGCTCGTCATCATGGTGAGCTGGGGAATTGCATTCTTCGAATACTGGCTGGCGGTGCCGGCCAACCGCTGGGGCAGTGCGGTCTATTCGGCAGCGCAGCTCAAGACCATGCAGGAGGTGATCACGCTGGTCGTGTTCGCTTGCTTTTCGGTGTTGTATCTGAAGGAGCCGCTGGGCTGGAACCACGCGCTCGGCTTTGGCTTCATCGCCGTCGGGGCGTTTTTGATCTTCCACAAATGGACTTGAAGCGCCGGTCGTCGCTGATGCGTTGCTGGCGCGTCACTTCGCGGCCGGCGACAGAACCTGTGCCGCCGGATCGCGGCTTTCGCCATGCGTGCCGGTGGCGATCAGCAGCGATGCCGCCAGCAGGATCGCCAACGTCAGCCCGACGGTCACTAGTCCGACAGGTGTTTTCATCATCGACCGATCGCGATGCCGATCATCGCGTAGTGCCGTGCCAAAGGTACAAACGGAAAAGCGCCGGGATCACATCGAAATCGGCATCGCCATGCTGACCTTGATCGAGAGCACGGTCATTACGACCGCGAGGCACAGCGACAGTGCACCGATCGCCAGCGAGGCGGCAATGGCGTTGGTCAATCGGGAAGAGGCGACAGGCGCAAGGCGGCTTTCGAAGCCGGCCGTGCCGGGCGACCTTATCATGGTCCGAATCCTTCAGGACGCGGACGAATCACCCGCGACGTCAGGCAACCTCGCAATCCTCGCGGGCAATATTGCGGCGGCTCCCGCCCGGAAAATGGCCAAATCGCCGCAAAGGTTAACGTTGGTTCCGCCATTGTTAACGTCTATGGCGTTTTCGGCCGGACGGCTGCCGAATGATCAAGCCCCGGCGGCGAGGCGGGCGGGATCGTCGATCTCGGCCTCGGGGCTCCAGTCCATCGACACGAAACCGGGGGTCTGCTCGACTCGCCGCAGCCAGGCGCGGATCGCCGGGAAGGTCGCCAGATCGTAGTCGCAGCGGTCGGCGACATGGGTGTAGCCGTACAGCGCGATATCGGCGACGGTGAGCTGGCCCGCGGCAAAATATTGATGGGTCTTGAGGTGGTTTTCCATCACCTGCAGCGCCGCATAGCCGCGCTCCATCCAGTCTTCCAGCGCGTGGGTCTGCAGGTCACGGCCGCCCTTGACCAGCGACAGCCAGAAATAGGCCGCGCCGATGTTGGGCTCCAGCGCGTGCTGTTCGAAGAACATCCACTGCAGCGCTTCGGCGCGTTCGACCCGCGATTCCGGCGCCAGCGGCGTGCCGCCACAGACGTACCAGAGGATGGCGTTGGACTCGGCGAGGTAGCGTCCTTCGGCGACTTCCAATAGCGGCACCTGTCCGCTGGGGTTCTTCGCCAGAAAATCCGGCGTGCGGCTTTCGCCGCGCAGGATGTCGATCTCGATCGCATGATACGGCGCGTTGAGCAGCGCCAGCGCAAGGCGGACCTTGTAGCTGTTACCGGAGCGCTGCATCGAATAGAGCGTGTACATCTGTTCGGATTTCATTCGATCGATCGAGCGCATTGCACGCAGCGCAGGGGATTGCCAATGGTTCATCTTGTCGCGTCGCAACGCGGCTAAACAATGATGCCGATGCGGGTGCGTCGCAAGAGGTTCGGAATGGAAAAAGTCGAAAACCTCTACCGCACTGCACGCGCGCAGAATGATTCCACTAACACACCAAAACAAATCAGATCACGCTTGCGCGACTCTCGGCACCGACGCGCTGCAGCGAACCGTGTTGGCTGGCCGATTCGGAATCGCGAAAGTCTTGTCGCGAAAGCCTTGTCGCGGAAGTCTTGTCGCGGAAGTCTTGGCCCGGTCCGGCCCGCGCGCGAATACGATCGCAACGCGATCATCGTCGCCGAGGGGACGTCCGGCTGGATCTTTTCCTATCGTGCCCGGCCCGGTTCGGGCGCCGCGTGCGGGGCCTGGGCTTCAGCCGCGCGGCCGGTCCGGCCAGCCGGCCTGCGGCACATCTCGGAGCAATCGGTGCAGGTGCGCTCGATCGATCAGGCTGGTGGCGAGACCGCAAGCCATTGCCAGAAATGAGTCATTTCGGCGCGGAATTTTTCCGAATGTTGCGCAAATCCGGCGGCCGGCATTGATGGATCTCTAAAGTTTTGATGTTTCGGGCCAAGCTTCTTGCGATGCAGCGTCCAGCGCCTTAGGGTGCACCGATCCCATCCAAATAGAGTCGTGAATTTCCGTGTTCACGACGTTTGCCAGGAGATGATGATGCCCTTCCTGTCCGCTGCGCTCGACCGTGTGAAGCCGTCCGCGACGATCGCGGTCACGGATAAAGCACGCGCGCTGAAAGCGGCGGGACGCAACGTCATCGGCCTTGGCGCCGGCGAACCGGATTTCGACACCCCCGGCAACATCAAGCTGGCGGCGATCCGTGCGATCGAGGCCGGCAAGACCAAGTACACCGATGTCGGCGGCATCCCCGAGCTGAAGGAAGCCATCATCGGCAAATTCCAGCGCGAGAACGGACTGACCTACAAGCCGAACCAGATCATCGTCGGCACCGGCGGCAAGCAGGTGCTCTACAATGCGCTGATGGCGACCATCAATCCGGGCGACGAGGTCATCATTCCCGCGCCCTATTGGGTGAGCTACCCGGAAATGGTGGCGCTCGCCGGCGGTGAAACCGTGCCGGTCGTCTGCACGGCGGCGCACGGCTTCAAGCTCAACCCCGCGGATCTGGAAAAGGCGATCACGCCGAAGACCAAGTGGATCATTCTATGTTCGCCGTCGAACCCGACCGGCGCGGCCTATACGCGTGCCGAGCTGAAGGCGATCACCGACGTGCTGGTGAAATATCCGCATGTCTGGGTGATGACCGACGATATGTACGAGCATCTGGTCTATGACCACTTCGTGTTCACGACGCCGGCGCAGATCGAGCCGAAACTGTACGACCGCACCCTGACGGTGAACGGCGTCTCGAAAGCCTATTGCATGACCGGCTGGCGCATCGGCTATGCCGGCGGCCCGGCGGAACTGATCAAGGCGATGGCGACGATCCAGTCGCAATCGACATCGAACCCGTCGTCGATCGCGCAATGGGCCTCGGTCGAAGCGCTCAACGGTCCGCAGGACTTCATCCCCGTGCACAACAAGGTGTTCAACGAACGCCGCGACCTCGTGGTGTCGATGCTCAACCAGGCCAAGGGGATCGAGTGCCCGCGGCCCGAAGGCGCGTTCTACGTCTATCCGTCCTGCGCCGGCACCATCGGCAAGACCTCGCCGTCCGGCAAGGTGCTCGCCAATGACGAGGATTTCGTCACCGAGCTCCTGGAGAACGAAGGCGTCGCCGTAGTGCAGGGTTCCGCGTTCGGTCTGGGACCGGCGTTCCGGATTTCCTATGCGACGAAAACCTCCGATCTCGAAGACGCCTGCAAGCGCATCCAGCGGTTTTGTGGCAATTTGAGATAGAGCGCTTTCAAGCGAAGCCTGTCCCGCACCTGGATAGCGGGATGGGTTCCGGTTCGCGCCAAGAAATCGCGTCAGAAAAAAGGCGTGTCAAATCACATCACACGTCGAACCCTGATGTTTTGAAGGCATCTTTTTGGAAGCGCCTTGTTTTGGACACGGCGCTTCCTTCCTGTCCGCTCCGCTAATTCAGTTCATCAAGCGGAGACTACCAATGCGACTCTCGACACTCAGTATCGCCATCGCGGCCCTCGCGGCATCGATCGCCAGCGCCCACGCGATGCCGCCGGTGCGCGCCGGCATCCTGCAATGCCAGGGCGGCCAGAATGTCGGCTTCGTCGTCGGCTCGGTCACCAGCCTCGAATGCGTGTTCCAGAGCGAAGGCCGCCGTCCCGAACCCTATATCGCCACCGTGCGCCGGATCGGCCTCGATCTCGGCGTCACCGAGCAGACCCAATTCACCTGGGCGGTGAATGCGACGAACTCCAGGCTCGCGCGCGGCGATCTCGCCGGCAATTATGGCGGCGTCGGCGCCAACGCCTCGGTCGGCATCGGCGGCGGCGGCAATTTCCTGGTCGGCGGTCCGGCCAATGCCTACGCGCTGCAGCCGATCAGCGTGCAGGGGCAGACCGGGCTGAACGTCGCCGCCGGTGTCGCCGGCCTCGAGCTGCAGCCGGTTCAGTTCGGCGGCGGCCGCCGGCACTATCATCACCGGCATCACCATCGCGGCTGAAGAAATATAACGCAGCGAAAGAGGCCCGCGGAAGCGGGCCTCTTTTTTATTTGCTTCAAGAGTGCCGTCATTCCGGGGCGCGCATTGGCGCGAACCACGATGCGCAATTGCGCATCTGAGGTCTGGTCCGGAGCCTGTCATCGGGCCGCGCGGCGCGCGGACCCGTTGGGACCATCTACGATGCGCAATTGCGCATCGGAGAATGACGAAGCGACCAAAATCTGGCACCGCGGCTTCCGTTGTGGCATAGAACAGGCAGCGCCGCGGGCACGGCGCCGTTTTCGTTCTCTTGCTCGCATCACAGCTTTTCAGCCGGAGATTCCTCATGCGTCGCTTCATCCTCCTCGCCAGTACCGCTTTGACCATGCTGGCCGCATCCATCGCCGGAGCCAACGCGCAAGCGCCGATGCAACGGGTGCAGGTCGGCGTTCTGGAGTGCCGCGGCGGCGCAAGCGTCGGTTTCGTCGTCGGTTCCGTGACCAATCTCGGTTGTGTGCTGCGCGTCGATGGCGTGCCGGATGATCGCTACATCGCGACCATCCGCAAGGTCGGTCTCGATCTCGGCATCACCCAGGAATCGGCGCTGGCCTGGGGCGTGTTTGCGCCGGCGGCCCGGCTCGGGCCGGGCGACCTCACCGGTGATTATGCGGGCGCACAGGGCAGCGCGACGCTCGGCGTCGGCGTCGGCGGCAATGTACTGGTCGGCGGTTCCAACAATTCGATCGCGCTGCAGCCGCTCAGCTTGCAGGGCCAGGTCGGCGTCAACGTCGCTGCCGGGCTGGAAAGCCTGGAACTTAGGCCGGGACGGTAACTTCCTAACTCTCCCCGTCATTGCGAGCGTAAGCGAAGCAATCCATCCACTTGGAAAGTGTGGATTGCTTCCGCCTTCGCTCGCTGAGCTACGGCGGACAAGTCGTCGCTAAGGCTCCTCGCAATGACGCCGTGGTGCCGGCGCCCCTGCCTCACGATGCACCGCAGCGAATTTTTCTCCCTTGCCAAATCGCCGGGACGGGCGGAGCATCAGTGCGCCGACCCAATCAAGGGCCGAGCTCCAGATGAGGAGGCGGCAATGGGACAGGACGTCAGAAGTCCCCGAGGTCCACGGTGCATTGCGCTGGTGGGCCCTTTCCAGAGCGGTAAAACCACACTGTTAGAAGCAATTTTGGCGCGGACGGGCGCCATTCGTAATGCCGGCAGCGTCGATGCCGGAACTTCCGTCGGCGATGCCAGCCCCGAGGCACGCCACCACAAGATGGGCACCGGCCTCACCGCCGCCACCACGAGTTTCATGGGCGACAGCTATACCTTTATCGATTGTCCCGGTTCGATCGAGTTCGCGCATGACATGCGCGCCGCGATCCCCGCGGTCGATGCCGCGGTCGTGGTCTGCGAGGCCGATGAAAAGAAGCTGCCGCAACTGCAGATCATTTTGCGCGAGCTCGAGGATCTCGGTATTCCCCGCTTTCTGTTCCTGAACAAGATCGATCGCGCCAACAAGCGCATCCGCGAGACGCTCGCGACCCTGCAGCCGGCGTCGCGCGTGCCGCTGGTGCTGCGCCAAATTCCGATCTGGAACGGCGAATTGATCGAAGGCTTTGTCGATCTCGCGCTGGAGCGCGCCTTTGTCTACCGCGAACACAAGCCTTCCGAGGTCGTCGACCTCGAAGGCGGCAATCTCGACCGCGAAAAGGAAGCGCGGTTCTCGATGCTGGAGAAGCTCGCCGATCACGACGACGCGCTGATGGAGCAATTGCTCGAAGACATCCAGCCGCCGCGCGACGCGGTGTTCGACGATCTCGCCCGCGAATTGCGCGAGGGGCTGATCTGTCCGGTGCTGCTCGGCGCCGCCTCCCGCGAGAACGGCGTGCTGCGGCTGATGAAGGCGCTGCGGCATGAAGCGCCCGGCATTGCCGAGACCGCAAAGCGCCTCGGCGCCGCCTCGCAAAAGGATGCGCTGGCCTATGTGCTCAAGACCGTGCACCTGCAGCACGGCGGCAAGCTGTCGCTGACGCGGCTCCTCGCCGGCCATCTCGATGACGGCGCGACTCTGCAATCCTCGTCGGGCGAAGCCGGGCGGGTATCGGGTATCCTGGCGGTCAACGGCGCGCACGATACCAAACGCGCCGCGGCGGAGGCCGGCGAAACCGTTGCGCTCGGCAAGCTCGATGGCGTCAAGACCGGCGACACGCTGTCGAGCGGCAAGACCGCACCGCCAGCGCTGGTGACGCTCGAACCGACAGCGCCGGTGCTGGCGATTTCGCTTTCGGCGACCGATCGCAAGGACGACGTCAAGCTCGGCCAGGCCCTGCAGCGGCTGAACGAGGAGGATCCGTCGCTGACCATGATCCAGAACCCGCGCACCCACGACATCGTGCTGTGGGGGCAGGGCGAGATGCATCTGCGCGTCGCGCTGGAGCGCCTCAAGGACCGCTTCGGCGTCAACGTCAAATCGCAACCGCCCGCGATCGGCTATCAGGAGACGATCCGCAAGGCGATCACCCAGCGCGGCCGGCACAAGAAGCAGTCCGGCGGCCATGGCCAGTTCGGCGACGTGGTGCTGGAGATCAAGCCGATGCCGCGCGGCACCGGTTTCGAATTCCACGAAAAGGTGGTCGGCGGCGCGGTGCCGCGCAACTATATCGGCGCGGTCGAAGAGGGCGTGGTCGACGGTCTCGCGCGCGGGCCGCTCGGTTTCCCCGTCATCGACCTTCACGTCACCTTGACCGACGGCTCCTACCACAGCGTCGACTCCTCCGATCTCGCGTTCCGCACCGCGGCACGGATCGGCATGAGCGAGGCGCTGCCGCAGTGCCAGCCGGTGCTGCTGGAGCCGATCCACCAGGTTGAGATCGTCTGTCCGACCGATGCCACCGCGAAGATCAACGCCATTCTGTCGGCACGGCGCGGCCAGATCCTCGGCTTCGATACCCGCGAGGGCTGGCCCGGATGGGATTGCGTCCGCGCCACCATGCCGGAGGCGGAGATCGGCGATCTGATCGTGGAGTTGCGCTCGGCCACCGCCGGCGCCGGCGGCTTTACGCGGGCTTTCGACCGCATGGCGGAAGTCACCGGCCGCGCCGCCGACCAGATCATCGCCGCGCACCGGGTTGCGGCGTAAATGTTGCAGAGATCATGACCCTGGAAGCGGGGGCATGATCATTGGCAATACAGACGGCCAAAGCCAACGCTAGCTTGCGCACGACGATTGGTGCGCAAGACCATCGTGCTTGATTCCCGCCGCAACGTCGCGCTCGCCTGTGCACTGAGTGCGGTGGCCGGCTACGTCGATGCCATCGGCTTCCTGCATCTCGGCGGGCTGTACGTTTCCTTCATGAGCGGCAACTCGACGCGGATGGGCGTCAGCCTGGCGGAAGGGCACTGGCAGAACGCGGCCGTGGCGCTCGGGCTGATCGCGCTGTTCGTGATCGGCGCTGCCGCCGGCAGCCTGATCGTGCTCGGCCGCGGCGCCCATCGCCAGCCCTTGGTGCTGCTGGCGGAGGCGTCGTTGCTTGCTGTCGCCGCGTTCGCCTACACGTTCGGTCTGCCGAATGTCGCCGTTGCCGCGATCGTGCTGGCGATGGGGCTTGAGAACGCGGTGTTCCAGATCGATGGCGGCGCCGGGCTCGGCCTCACTTATGTGACCGGCGCGCTGGTCAAGGTCGGCCAGCTGGTAGCGGCGGCGCTGACCGGCGGCGCGCGCTGGGCCTGGGCGCCGAACCTGTTACTGTGGGCGGCGCTGGTGACGGGGGCTCTGTGCGGCGCGCTCGCCTATCACTGGATCAATCTCGCCGCGATCTGGTTTGCCGCCGCCATCGCGCTGGCGCTGAGCGGGATCGTCGCCGCGACGGCGCGATAGCATTGACAGCGAACGCCGCTTGCCCGATTGGACAGCCATGACATCAGGAACAAGACCCCGCGCCGCGTGTCTGATCGGCTGGCCGGCGGCGCATTCGCGCTCGCCGCTGATCCATCATTACTGGCTGCGCACGCTCGGCATCGAGGGCGGCTACGTCATCGAAGCCGTCCCGCCCGACGAGTTCGGGGATTTTGTCTTTCGGCTTTCGCTCCGCGGCTTTGTCGGCGCCAACGTCACCATTCCGCACAAGGAGCGGGCGCTGGCGCTCTCCAAGCCGGACGCGCGCGCCCGCGCCGTCGGCGCCGCCAATACGCTGTGGTTCCAGGACGGCGAATTGTGTTCGACCAACACCGACGTCGAAGGCTTTATCAACAATCTCGACGCCGGCGCGCCGGGCTGGGACAAGGCGACGGACGCGCTGGTGCTGGGCGCCGGCGGCGCGTCGCGCGCGGTCGTGTTCGGGCTGATCGAACGCGGCATCCAGCGCGTGCATCTGGCCAATCGGACCATGGAGCGCGCCGGGGCGCTGGCGGATCAATTCGGCGCGCGCGTCCTGCCCGTCGCATGGGAAGCGATCGGCGATTTGCTGCCGCGCGCGGGGCTTTTGGTCAATACGACTTCGCTCGGGATGCACGGCCAGCCCGCGCTCGAATTGAATGTCGGCCTGCTGCCGGCGGAAGCCGTCGTCGCCGATCTCGTCTATGTGCCGCTGGAAACGCCGTTGCTGGCAGCATCGCGGGCGCGGGGATTGAGGACCGCCGACGGGCTCGGCATGCTGCTGCACCAGGCGGTGCGCGGGTTCGAATTGTGGTTCGGGCAGCGGCCGCAGGTCACATCAGAACTTCGTGCGCTGATCGAGGCTGATCTCACGCACGCGTGATCCGCCGGTGTGTGAAGCGGTGAAACGATCACGCCTTCTCTTAATTGGTAGATCGCGCCTTCTCTTAATTGGTAAGTGCCGCGCGATTCGACGCAAAACCGGTTCTCGTTCTTGCTGATCGCGCTCTTTTGAGCGGGAATATCATTGCGATGCTGGGGTCCAGTGTTAGGTCAATGTGCCCCGTGCCCCGCCCCCGGAGAATCGTATGCCTTCCCATCGTTCCACCCTCATTCGCCCGCTCGTCGCCGTCGCAATGGTCGCCGCCTCGACGCTTTATGCGATCGCCCAGCAGCCGCCGACGCCGTCGCGGGTTCGCGGCACCATCGAAGGCGTCGACGGCGACGTGCTGTCGGTCAAGTCGCGCAGCGGCGAGGACGTCAAGCTGCACATGACCAGCGACGTGCAGGTGGTGGGGATCACTAAAATTTCGCTGTCCGATATCAAGGTCGGCTCCTTCATCGGCACCACCACTGTGCCCGGACCGGACGGCAGCCAGAACGCGGTCGAGGTGCATGTGTTCCCGGAAGCCATGCGCGGCACCGGCGAGGGCTCGCGGCCCTACGATCTGCGTCCCAACAGCACCATGACCAATGCGACGGTGGATCAGTCCGTGGTCGGCAATGACGGTCACACGCTGTTGATCAAATACAAGGACGGCGAGAAGAAAGTCCTGGTGTCCGCGGAAACGCCGGTTGTGACCTATGTCGCCGCCGACAAATCCGACCTCAAGGCCGGCGCCAAGGTGATCGCGTTCATGAAAAAGCTGCCGGACGGCTCGTTCGAGACCAACCGCGTCAGCGTCGGCCGCGACGGGCTGACGCCGCCGATGTGACGCAATGTGTCATTCCGGGGCGTGCGCTAGCACGAGCCCGGATCGAGATTCCGGGTCTGGTCCTTCGGACCATCCCGGAATGACGAGAGCCGCACGGGAATAGGTACTCGCTCCCGGTGTTTGCGGGGGATGGATCGCTGAAACCGCCTTGGGAGGAACACCATGCCGACGATTTCTTCGCTGCTGCCGCGCGTGCTCGCGGCGTCGCTGATATCTGCTGTTCTGTTGGGAACGGCGGCCTGGGCGCAACAACCGCCGCCGGTTCGCATTCGCGGCACCATCGAGGCCGTCGATGGCGCCATGCTGTCAATCAAGTCGCGCGAAGGCACCGACATGAAGGTCCGCATGACCGACAATGTCGCGGTGTTCGGCGTCGCCAAGACCGCGCTGTCGGAAATCAAGGAGGGTTCCTATATCGGCGTCACCGCGATGCCGGAGCCCGACGGCACCCAGAAGGCGGTCGCTGTTCATATCTTCCCCGAGAATCAGCGCGGCGCCGCCGAAGGCTTCCGGCCCTGGGATCAGCGCCCGGGCAGCACCATGACCAACGCCACCGTCGCCCAGACGGTCAAGGGCACCGACGGTCAGAACATCCTGGTCAAGTACAAGGACGGCGAGAAGAAAGTCGTGGTGCCGCCGGACACGCCGGTCGTCACCTTCGTCGCCGGCGACAAGTCCGAGATAAAGCCCGGCGCCAAGATCATCATCTTCGGCGCGGTGAAGAAGGACGACGGCGTGCTCGAAGCCAACCGCGTCAATGTCGGCCGCGACGGGATCACGCCGCCGATGTGATCTTTCTTACCCTCTCCCCTTGTGGGAGAGGGTGGCGCCTCACGAAGTGAGGCGACGGGTGAGGGGTCTGTCTCCGCGGATAGAGACCCCTCATCCGGCGCGGACTGCATCCGCGCCACCTTCTCCCACAAGGGGAGAAGGGGAAGTAAGCCGGGACGACGATAGAAATCAAACCGCAATCACCCGATCGTCGATCTCGGCGATGGTGTTGACGCCGCACAGGCCCATGGTCGTGGTGAGTTCTTTGGCGAGCAGGTCGATCGCCTTGGCGACGCCGGCCTCGCCGGCGGCGCCGAGCCCGTAGGCATAGGCGCGGCCGATCATGCAGGACTTCGCGCCGAGCGCCAGCGCGCGCATCACGTCCATGCCGGTGCGGATGCCGCCGTCGAACATGATCTCGATCTTGGAGCCGACCGCGTCGACGATTTCAGGCAGCGCCTCGATCGACGACGGCGCGCCGTCGAGCTGGCGGCCGCCATGGTTGGAAACCACCAGCGCCTGCGCGCCGGTCTTGGCTGCGATCTCGGCATCCTCCACGTCCAGAATGCCCTTCAGGATCAGCTTGCCCGGCCAGATGCTGCGGATCCAGTCGATATCCTTCCAGTTCAGCGAAGTGTCGAACTGCGACGCGGTCCATTCCGACAGTTTGGTGAGATCCTCGGTGCCTTTGACATGGCCGACGATGTTGCCGAAGCTGCGGCGCTTGCCGCGCAGCACGCCGGCGACCCATGAGGGTTTGCTTGCGAAGTCGAGCAGCTTCGACAGCGACCATTCCGGCGGCACCGTCATGCCGTTCTTGATGTCCTGGTGCCGCTGCCCGATCACCTGCAGGTCGACGGTCAACACCAGCGCGCTGCATTTGGCGGCGATCGCGCGCTCGATCAGGGATTTGATGAAGCCGCGGTCCTTCATCACGTAAAGCTGGAACCAGAATGGCTTGTCGACGGAGGCCGCGATATCCTCGATCGAACAGATCGACATCGTGCTCTGGGTGAACGGAATGCCGGCGGCCTGCGCGGCGCGGCAGGCGTGAATCTCGCCATCGCCATGCTGCATGCCGAGTAGCCCGACCGGCGCCAGGATCAGTGGCATTTTCGAAGGTTCGCCGAGGATCGTGGTCGACAGATCGCGCTTCGAGACGTCGACCAGGATGCGCTGGCGGAACTTGATCTGCTGGAGATCGTCGTGGTTGGCGCGCAGCGTGTCTTCGGTATAGGAGCCGCGATCCGCATAATCGAAGAATGCCTTCGGCACGCGGCGCTTGTGCAGCTGCCGCAGATCCTCAATGCAGGTAATATGCTTCATGGACGTCCCGGCCCTTCTTGTATTTCTTCACTGGCTTGTCATCTAGCATGGTTGGTCCACGAGCCAAATCGCGCGCCTTGCGTAGCCATGCAAGCCGGGAGGACATCCAATGACCGGACCAATTTCCGTTTCCAAAGCCGCCAAGGGAGCCCGAAAGGAAACTGAAAAGGACGCCGAAAAGCGCCAGCTGGACGACGCCCTGGAGGAGGGGCTGGAGGAGACTTTTCCGGGCTCGGACCCTGTCAATGTCACCCAGCCGCCGCCGTCGAAGGGCGACCATCACGTCAAGCGCAGGGGGTAGTACTTGAGGGGTAGATGCCCGCGACGGCTCGCCGCAGCGCGGGTTTTCCTTATTTTACAATGCGTTAGGTGCAAACCTTGCCATTATCAGGCGGTAATGATTCATCATATTTTTTGAAGTCATTTTAGCGCCTGAGGGACTATAAGGCCTCTGCACGCTATGATGGTGGGCGTTCGAGGCTTCTTGCCGGGACGGCTTGGGAAGTCTTGAAGCTTGGGGGATACATGAGCCGCAAATATTTCGGTACCGACGGGATTCGGGGCCGTGCCAATGGGCTGATCACGCCGGAGCTCGCGCTCAAGGTGGGGCAGGCGGCAGGGCTGGTGTTTCAACGCGGCGACCATCGCCATCGTGTCGTGATAGGCAAGGATACGCGCCTCTCCGGCTACATGATCGAATACGCGATGGTTGCCGGCTTCACCTCGGTCGGCATGGACGTGCTGCTGCTCGGCCCGATGCCGACGCCGGCGGTTGCGATGCTGACCAAGTCGATGCGCGCCGATCTCGGCGTGATGATTTCCGCCTCCCACAATCTGTTCGAGGACAACGGCATCAAGCTGTTCGGTCCGCAGGGCTTTAAATTGTCCGACGACGTCGAGCGGCAGATCGAGCAGCTGCTCGACGAGCCGATCGACCGCCGCCTGTCGCAAAGCGCGAGTCTCGGGCGCGCCCGCCGGATCGACGGCGTCCACGACCGCTACATCGAATTCGCCAAGCGCACGCTGCCGCGCGACATCAGCCTCGACGGCCTGCGCGTGGTGATCGATTGCGCGCACGGCGCGGCCTACAAGGTGGTGCCGGAAGCGCTGTGGGAGCTCGGCGCGGATGTCGTCGCCATCGGGGTCGAGCCGGATGGATTCAACATCAACAAGGAATGCGGATCGACCTCGCCGGAGGCGCTGAGCCGCAAGGTGCGCGAGATGCGCGCCGACATCGGCATCGCGCTCGACGGCGACGCCGATCGCGTCATCCTCGTCGATGAGCGCGGGCATGTGGTCGATGGCGACCAGTTGCTCGCGGTGATCGCGCAAAGCTGGAAGGAAGACGGCCGGCTCTCGCGGCCGGGGGTTGTCTCCACCGTGATGTCGAATCTCGGGCTTGAGCGTTTCCTGCAAGGGCACGGCATCGAGATGGTGCGCACGCCGGTCGGCGACCGCTATGTGCTCGAGCAGATGTTGAGCGGCGGCTACAATCTCGGCGGCGAACCGTCGGGTCACATTATTTTGTCGGACTACGCCACCACCGGCGATGGCTTCGTGGCCGCGCTGCAGGTGCTTGCGGTGGTGCAAAAACTCCGGCGCCCGGTATCGGAGGTCTGTCATCGCTTCGATCCATTGCCGCAGATTCTGAAGAACGTACGCTACCGCAGCGGCAAGCCGCTTGACGATGCCGAAGTGAAGTCGGCGATTGTCGACGGCGAAAATCGGCTCAACGGCCATGGCCGGCTCCTGGTCCGCTCGTCCGGCACCGAGCCCGTGATCCGCGTGATGGGTGAGGGCGACGACCGCATCCTGGTCGAGGAAGTGGTCGACCACATCGTCTCGGCGCTCGGCCAGGCCGCGGCGGCCTGAGCGCATCGCTGCCATCGGCTAATGGTGCTGGTCGCAGCCGCGCCTGCGGCGTAGGAAATATGCACCGCTGTCGAATCTTTCCGGGAATTTTGCCGTGAACAAGCCCGTCGTCGTCTCCGAGCAGGCACCGGTCGCGCCGGTGCTGATGCCGGACGCGACGCCCGGCTTCGCCGTCAAGGCGGCCGCGGCGGAGCCGGCCTATGTCGTGCTGGCGGGAATCAGTTTTTCGCATTTCCTCAACGACACCATGCAGTCGCTGATCGCGTCGGTCTATCCGATCCTGAAGGACAATTACGCGCTGGACTTCGCGCAGATCGGCTTGATCACGCTGGCGTTCCAGTTCACGGCATCGCTGCTGCAGCCGCTGGTCGGGCATTTCACCGACAAGAAGGCGCAGCCGTTTTCGCTCGCCATCGGCATGGGCTTCACGTTTTTCGGCCTGCTGCTGCTGAGCGTCGCGCACGCCTACGGCGTCATCCTGATCGCGGCGGCGTTGGTCGGGCTGGGGTCGGCGGTGTTCCATCCGGAGTCGGCGCGGATCGCCCGCCTTGCTTCG
Source organism: Bradyrhizobium sp. AZCC 2289 (assembly GCF_036924615.1). Lineage (NCBI taxonomy): Bacteria > Pseudomonadati > Pseudomonadota > Alphaproteobacteria > Hyphomicrobiales > Nitrobacteraceae > Bradyrhizobium > Bradyrhizobium sp. AZCC 2289. The sequence continues at coordinate 6,795,373 of NZ_JAZHRY010000001.1, forward strand.
GGCGGGCGCTATGGTTTCGCGCAATCGGTGTTCCAGCTCGGCGGCAGCTTCGGCACCTCGATGGGGCCGGTGCTGGCGGCATTGATCGTGGTGCCGTTCGGCCAGCCCTCGATCGCCTGGTTTTCATCGATTGCGTTCCTGGCGATCGTCATCCTGTGGCGGATCGGCGTCTGGTACCGGCCGCAGATCGCGACCCGGAAGCTTGCGACGGTCGAGCGGCATCCGGACGCGCCGGACCAGCGGCGGGTCAGAACCGCGCTCGTCGTGCTGGTCGCGCTGCTGTTCTCCAAGCAGCTCTACGTGTCGAGCCTGTCGAGCTATTACATCTTCTATCTGATCGACAAGTTCGGCGTCTCGACCCAGGCCGCCCAGCTCTATCTGTTCGTCTTCCTCGCCGCCAACGCGGCGGGCGCGTTCTTCGGCGGCCCGCTCGGCGACCGGTTCGGCCGCAAATACGTCATCTGGTTCTCGATCCTCGGCGCGCTGCCGTTCACGCTGGCGCTGCCCTATGCAGGCTTGTTCACCGGCGCGGTGCTCACCGTGTTCATCGGCCTGATCCTGTCGTCGGCGACGTCATCGATCATCGTGTTCGCGCAGGAACTGATGCCGCACCGCTTCGGCATGATCTCCGGGGTGTTCTTCGGCGTCGCCTTCGGTATCGGCGGACTGGGTGCGGCGGTGCTCGGCAAGCTCGCCGACCACACCGGCATCGCCTTCGTCTATCAGATCTGCGCCTTCCTGCCGGCGCTCGGGCTGCTCGCGGTGTTCCTGCCGAAGATGCCCAAATCCCTGCGTTAAGCCCGCGCGCCGGCGCGGGCTCTCCTTCGTTACGGGCTATATTTTATCAACACATCGTTAGGATGTATGGCGGTTTCGGCATTTTGCGTGCTGCAAAATGCATCAATTCCGCGGCGCAAACGCATCGCGCGAAAAAATCCTCACGGATTATCAACCTTAAAAATTAGGGTTAAGTGCCGCTTAAACATTTAGTGCCATCGTCCGGCCGTGGGTTTTTCGATGTGAGGCTTTGTCTGCCTCACCGGCCAAAAGGACGAAGCCAATGCGTAGCGTTAAGTTCCTCATTGCCGCTGGCGCGGCATCCCTGTTGTCGTCGGTCGCGTTCGCAGCCGACATGCCGATCGCAGTTCCTTATGCACCGCCGGTCGTTGAAGACTTCGGCGGTTGGTATCTGCGCGGCGATATCGGGATGACCAACCAGCAATTCAAGAGTCTGCACAGCGCGAGCATCGATGCGGTCAACGCCAGCTTCCCCGGCGCGCTCCAGGATCATGGGTTCGGCTGGGACAGTTCGACGATGTTTGGCCTCGGCGTCGGTTACAGGTTCAACAATTGGTTCCGGGGCGACATCACCGGCGAATATCGCGGCAAGGCCAATTTCCACGGCTCCCAAAACCTTCCCTTGAATGCGGCGTTTGCCGGTTTCAGCGTGGCCGACAACTACACGGCAAGCAAATCGGAGTGGGTCGTCATGGCCAACGCCTATGTCGATCTCGGCACGTGGTGGTGCGTGACGCCCTTTATCGGTGCCGGCGTTGGCGCGTCGCGCAACTCTATCAGCGGCTTCCGCGACGATGGCGTTAGCTTGTTCACCGGGCTGGGTACTTCGCCGTCAACGACCTACGCCGCCGACTCGTCGAAATGGAATTTTGCATGGGCGTTGCATGCAGGCCTCGGCTACCAGGTCACACGCAACGTGACCATCGAACTCGCTTATCGGTACATGAACCTGGGTGATTTCAAAACCGGCCCGACGAATTCCTTCGACGGCGTCACGGTCGTGAACGGCAGTCCGTTCACCATCAAGGACGTCACGTCGCATGACGTGAAGCTCGGGGTGCGCTGGAATTTCGAGAGCGCGCCTGTGTACGCGCCGCCGCTGGTGCGCAAGGGCTAACAAGGGTTAATTCCACCCTTGATCGGTTAACGATTGCAGACGGCGCGGGGATTTTCCCGCGCCGTTTCGCTTTTGCGGCCGGTGCGTCGCAGTTTTCCGATCACATCGCGGCAATCGTTGCCTGCGACAACCATTGGTTAAGGTTAACGAGCGATGATCGGCGCCAAGTCCAGTGTGTCGATGGGAGTGTTGCGATGCGTAGGTTTCTGTTGGCGGTTGGGATGTGCGGAGCGGTGACCGGTGCGCATGCGGCCGATTTTCCCGACCTGCCCATTCTTCGCGGGGGATTGACCGACGGGCTGAGCAGTTCCCGGCACAACTGGGATGGCTGGTACGTCGGCGGTCAGATTGACTATACCTCCGCCGATATGGATTTCAGTCATGCTCCGAAATCACTGACGAACTTTATGCTGCGCAACAGCGTGTTGCAGGACCCGGTCTCGCAATGGGTTTCGCTCTCCAAGAACCACGCCCAGGCGAACGGCTTCGGCGCTTTCGTGGGCCGCAACTATCAGTTCAGCGATGTCGTGTTGGGCGTCGAGGCCAACTACAACTACATGAATAATCTCTCGAGCTCGTCCACCGATTCCCTCCGTCGCCTGATTGTCGATCCGGCCGGCGAAAACCCTCCGGCGGGTCATACCCACACGTATGACACCACCCTCTCAGGAAGCGCGGCGTTGCAGATCAAGGACGTCGTGACGTTTCGAGGGCGAGCGGGTTGGGCCGCCGGTGACTTCCTTCCCTACATGTTCGGCGGTTTGGCCGTCGGGCGCGTGCAGGCGTCGCGGTCGGCCACGGTTTCCTACAACAAATTCGATGACTACGACACCACGACGCAAACGTTCGTCGGGCTGGACGGTTTTGGAAATCCGATCTTTACGAACACCACCACGCACCACACGGACTTTCTGGGCTCCTCCACGAAAACCCAATCCGACGTGCGAAACAACAGTTTCGTGGCGGGCTGGACCGCCGGCCTCGGATTGGAATACTGCCTGTGGGATAGCGTGTTCCTGCGCGGGGAGTGGGAGTATGTCCGCTTCGTCTCGGTCAAGGACATCTCGTTCAGCACGAATAATCTGCGCTTTGGCGTCGGGTACAAGTTCTAGCCCTCCGCGCCTTGACAGGCATCCGCACCGCTGGTCCGATGCCGCTCCCGCCCGGGAGCGTGCGATCGATGAAAATCTACGGCGATACCAATTCGGGCAATTGCCTGAAGGTGAAATGGGTCTGCGACAAGCTCGCGCTGCCCTATAGCTGGATTGCCGTCGACACGCTTAAGCGCGAGACGCGCACCGCCGAGTTTCTCAAGCTCAACAGCGCGGGGCAGGTGCCGACCGTCGATTTCGAGGACGGCCGCACGCTGGCGCAGTCCAACGCTATCATTCGATATCTCGCGCGCGGCAGCGATCTCATTCCCGCCGATGACTTCGCGCAGGCCAGGATGGACGAGTGGCTGTTCTGGGAACAATACAGCCATGAGCCCTATATCGCCGTCTGCCGTTTCCAGATGCTCTATCTCGGCCAGCCGGCCTCCGATCTCGATCCGGACAAGGTCAAGCGCGGCTACGCGGCGCTGGCGCGGATGGAGCACCAGCTCGCCATCACGCCGTTCCTGGTCGGAAACGCGATTTCGCTCGCCGACATTTCGCTGCTGGCCTATACGCGCGTGGCGCATGAAGGCGGCTTTCATCTCGACGGCTATGCCGCGGTGCGCCGCTGGATCGGCGAGACCGAGAAATCGCTCGGGCTGCCGCCCGCCCGCTGAATCTTACCGGAAAATTTCATGGCACCGATCTCGCAGGTCACCATCCGCCGCGCCCGCCGCGATGACGTCGGCATCATCATCAAAATGCTGGCGGACGATCCGCTCGGCAGCGCGCGGGAGCGGCTCGAAGATCCGCTGCCGGATTGCTATTTCAAGGCGTTCGAGCAGGTCGAGCGCGATCCGAACCTCCAGCTCATGGTCGCCGTGGACGGCGAGGGGGCCGTCGTCGGCTGCCTGCAGCTCTGCATCCTGCCGGGACTGAGCTCGCAGGGCGCCTCGCGCGCGCTGATCGAGGACGTTCGCGTCGCCAGTCGTTGCCGCAGCCGCGGCATCGGCGAACAGCTGGTGCAATGGGCCGTCGCCGAGGCGCGCGCCAAAGGCTGCAAGCTGGTCGAACTGCTCACCCACCAGACGCGCGTCGATGCGCAACGGTTTTACGAGCGGCTCGGATTCGGGCGGAGCCATGTCGGCATGACCTTGAGATTCTGAAGCTTTGTCCGCGCGCAAAGTTGCGCGGCGGCTTCGGCAAATCCTTGAGGTAGTTCTCGCTCTCTAGCGCGGTCGGTGCCGCAGGTCAGCGGCGCCGCATCAACCCGTTGTGATCCCCGGGTCATGTCCGATCCCCAGAGATCACACTGATTTCCGGGGCGTACCGGATACCTCCGAAGCTCCTTGACGACTCCAGTCGTTTCCCTTATGCACCGCGGCGGGACACCTCCCCCCAACGGGGAGGCTTACTATCTGGAAGGATAGATTATGACTGTAGCGAAGCCCGCTTCGCGGCCCAATGTGCCGCATTTCTCCTCCGGCCCCTGTGCCAAGCGCCCTGGCTGGAACCCCGAAAATCTCAAAGACGCAGCCCTTGGCCGTTCGCATCGCGCGAAGATCGGTAAAGCGAAGCTCAAGCTCGCGATCGAACTGACGCGCGAAGTGCTTGAAGTGCCCGCCGATTACAGAATAGGCATCGTGCCGGCCTCCGATACCGGCGCGGTCGAGATGGCGCTGTGGTCGCTGCTCGGCGCGCGGCCCGTCACCACCATCGCCTGGGAATCCTTCGGCGAGGGCTGGGTCAGCGATATCGTCAAGGAACTGAAGCTCAAGGACGTCACCAAGCTGCATGCCGGCTATGGCGAGATTCCCGATCTCAGCAAGGTCGATCAGGCGTCCGACGTCGTCTTCACCTGGAACGGCACCACTTCGGGCGTGCGTGTGCCGAACGCGGACTGGATCAAGTCCGACCGCGAGGGCCTCACCATTTGCGACGCGACTTCCGCCGCGTTCGCGCAAGCCCTCGACTGGCAAAAACTCGATGTCATCACCTTCTCCTGGCAGAAGGCGCTGGGCGGCGAAGCCGCGCACGGCATGCTGGTGCTGTCGCCCCGCGCGGTGGCGCGGCTCGAGAGCTACAAGCCGGCCTGGCCGCTGCCAAAAATTTTCCGCATGACCAAGGCCGGCAAGCTCAACGAAGGCATTTTCGAAGGCGAGACCATCAACACGCCGTCGATGCTGTGCGTCGAAGACTATCTCGATGCGCTGAACTGGGCGAAATCGGTCGGCGGCCTCAAGGCGCTGATCGCGCGCGCCGACGCCAACACCAAGGTGCTGGCCGACTGGAAGGCGAAGACGCCGTGGATCGATTTCCTGGCGAAGGATCCGGCGATCCGGTCCAACACCTCGGTGTGTATGAAGGTGACCGATCCCGCGATCACGTCGCTCTCCGCCGACGCGCAGGCGGATTTCTCCAAGAAGCTGGTCGCGCTCGTGGAGAAGGAAGGCGCCGGTTACGATTTCGCGCATTACCGCGATGCACCGGCGGGCTTGCGGATCTGGTGCGGCGCCACCGTGGAAGCCAACGACGTCGCGCTGCTGACGCAGTGGATCGACTGGGCTTTTGCCGAGATGAAGTCGTCGCTCGCAAAGGCGGCGTAAGTAGCGTCATCCCATCATCGTCATGGCCCGGCTTGACCCGGCCATCCATCCAAAAGATGGACCCGCGGGTCTCTAGTGCGAAGACGTGCTTCGCACTTTCGCCCGCGGGTGACGACAGCAAATGCATCGTCCAGCAACGGATCAACACCAATGTCCAAACCCAAAGTTCTCATTTCCGACGCGCTTTCGCCCGCCGCCGTGCAGATCTTCAAGGATCGCGGCATCGAGGTCGACTTCCAGCCCAATCTCGGCAAGGACAAGGACAAGCTCGCCGAGATCATCGGCGATTATGACGGGCTGGCGATCCGCTCCGCCACCAAGGCGACCGCGAAAATCCTGGAAAAGGCGAAGAAGCTGAAGGTGATCGGCCGCGCCGGCATCGGCGTCGACAATGTCGAGATTCCGGCCGCCACCGCCAGGGGCATCATCGTGATGAACACGCCGTTCGGCAATTCGATCACGACCGCCGAACATGCCATCACCCTGATGCTGGCCTTGGCGCGCGAAATTCCGCAGGCCGACGCCTCGACGCAAGCCGGCAAATGGGAGAAGAACCGCTTCATGGGCGTCGAGATTACCGCCAAGACGCTCGGCGTGGTCGGCTGCGGCAATATCGGCTCGATCGTCGCCGACCGTGCGCTCGGCCTGCGCATGAAGGTGATCGCGTTCGATCCGTTCCTGTCGCCGGAACGCGCCAAGGACATCGGCGTGGAGAAGGTCGAACTCGACGATCTGCTCAAGCGCGCCGATTTCATCACGCTGCACACGCCGCTGACCGAGAAGACCAAAAACATCATCGACGCCGCGGCGCTGGCGAAAATGAAGCAGGGCGTGCGCATCGTCAACTGCGCCCGCGGCGGACTGGTCGACGAGCAGGCGCTGGTCGATGCGCTGAACTCGAAGCATGTCGCCGGCGCTGCCTTCGACGTGTTCGTCGAGGAGCCGGCGACCAAGAACGTGCTGTTCGGCCATCCCAACGTGATCTGCACGCCGCATCTCGGCGCTGCCACCACCGAAGCGCAGGAGAACGTCGCACTTCAGGTCGCCGAGCAGATGTCCGACTATCTCCTGACCGGCGCGATCTCCAACGCGGTGAACTTCCCCTCGATCACCGCGGAAGAGGCGCCGAAGCTGAAGCCGTTCATTGCACTGGCCGAAAAGCTCGGCTCGTTCGCCGGCCAGCTCACCGAAACCGGAATCCTGAAAGTCCAGATCACCTATGAGGGCCATGTCGCCGAGATGAAGATCAAGGCGATCACCTCGGCGGTACTGTCGGGCCTGCTGCGGCCGATGCTGGGCGAGGTCAACGTGGTCTCGGCGCCGGTGGTGGCCAAGGAGCGCGGCATGGTGGTGGACGAGATCGTCCGCGCCGCGCAGAGCGACTATGAAAGCCTGATCACGGTCGCCGTCACCACCGAGCGGCAGGAACGGGCGGTGTCCGGCACCGTCTATCACGACGGCAAGCCGCGGCTGGTCGACATCAAGGGCATCCGGGTCGATGCCGAGTTCGGCAAGTCGATGATCTATGTCACCAATGAGGACAAACCGGGATTCATCGGCGCGTTCGCGAGCCTGCTCGGCGATGCCAAGATCAACATCGCGACCTTCCATCTCGGCCGGCACAAGCAGGGCGGTGACGCCATCGCGTTGGTCGAAGTCGACGGCGCGGTACCCGCTGACGTGCTTGCCAAGGTGCAGGGACTGCCGCAGGTCAAGCAGGCCAAGGCTTTAGTATTCTAGAGCCGCTGGTGTTTTGAGGCGCGGCTGGTGTTTTAAGCCGCGGCGAATTCACCCTCTCCTCCAGGGGAGGGTGAGATACTTCGCGCCCCGACGGTTTTCTCGACCGCGTCATTCCGCGCCGCGGCCGCCCCCGCGCTGCCTTGGCGGCGCCTTACGGTTACCTCAATCGAACCAGTTCCTTGATCGCAGCGTCTCATCACAGGCGGTGGTGCGACTTTTACGCGTCCGGTGCCACCGGGGCGGCCAGAGATTTGCGGGAGGGAATTGATGCGAACGATTGCGAACAGTCTTGTCACGACCAGTCTGGTCGTTGTGGCCGCCTTGGCCACGGTGCCGGCGCGGGCGGCCGATGTCGACGCCAGCTCGGCGGTCGATGCCGTCACGGTCTATCCCGATGGCGCCAGCGTCACACGGCTCATCACGCTCGATCTCCCCTCCGGCGACAACACGCTGGTCGCAAAAGATTTCCCACTGACGCTGGATCCGTCCTCGCTGCGGGTCGAGGGCGAGGCGGGTGCAAAGCTCACGATCGGCGCCATCGACACCAGGCCGCCGCGCGCGGCGCCGCCGGTCAATCTGCCGGAACTCGACAAGCGCATCGAAGCGTTGAAGGACGAGCGCGCCAATCTCGATGGTGCGATCAATGCCGCCACCGCGCGCCGCAAGTTTGCCGAGCGATTTGCTGAAACCTCGCCGGCCGGGCTCGGCGAGAAGGGCGAGGCGCGTCCGATCGCCGAATGGCGCGCGGCTTTTGCCGCGGTCGCCGACGAAGTCGCAAGCGCGGACAGCGCGATCCGCGACGCCGAGCGCAAGCAGCGCGACATCGACCGCGACATCGCGCGGCTGGAATCCGATCGCGCGCAGAAGCCGCCGCGCAAGCTCGAGGTCCGGATCGATCTTGCGACTGCTGCCGCGACCAGGGCGACGCTGCGGGTGACCTACACCGTGCGCAACGCGCGCTGGGCGCCGCTGTACGACGCAAGGCTCGACACCGGCGCGAAGGACCGCAAGCCCGCGCTCGAACTGGTGCGGCGCGCCGAAATCACCCAGAGCACCGGCGAGGACTGGTCGAATGTCGCGCTCGCCGTTTCCACCGTCCGGACCGCACGCGGCGGCAGCGCGCCCGAGCTGAATTCGCTGATCGTGCAATATCCGCAACCGCCGCGGCCGATGGGTGCGGTGAGCTCGCTCTCGGATGCAAAACTTCGCGCGATGCCGGCGCCGATGCCGGAGTCGGCGGCGCCCGAGCAAGGCGGGAAACGAGCCGACGAGCAGCAGGCGGTGGCTGAAGTCGGCGGCTTCCAGGTGATGTTCAAAATTTCGGGCCGCGTCAGCGTCGGCGCCAGCGAGGGCGCCAAGAGCCTGCTTGTGTCGACCGCGACCATTGCGCCCGAACTAGCGGTCCGCGCGGTGCCGGTCACGGATCCCACCGCGTTTCTCGAGGCAAGTTTCAAGCAAGGCGAGGACGCGCCGCTGCTGCCGGGCCGGGTCGCGATCTATCGCGACGGCGTATTCGTCGGCCGCGGCCAGATGGCGGGTGCCGGCAAGGACGAGATGGTGCGGCTCGGCTTCGGCGCCGACGACAAGGTCAAGATCGAACGCTCCGTCGTCAGGCGCAACGAGGGTTCGGCAGGCCTGATCGTGACGACGTCGAAGACCGACGAACGTTCGTTCAAGACCAGCGTGCGCAACGGCCATGACTTCCCGATCAAAATTGCGATCGAGGATCAGTTGCCGGCCAGCGAGAACGAGGACATCGTGGTCGAGATGCTGCCGGCGACGACGGCGCCGACCGCGACCAATCTGCGCGACAAACGCGGCGTGCTCGAATGGGCTTTCGAGGTCAAGCCCGGCGAGGTCAGGGATATCGCATTCGCTTGGCGCGTGCGCTGGCCCAAGGACAAGGCCGTGATCATGACCCCGGCCGGCTGACAGGTGCGGCCACCGGCCGCATCGTTTGCGGCAGCAGGAACGGCACGCCACGGTCGGCAAAAATCGATCGTGACGTCGACCTCGAATATTTTCCGGATGGTCTCGGTCGTCATCGCCTTTGCGCGGTCGCCTTCAGCGTGCCGGTGGCGTTCTCGATCAGGTGAAGTCGCAGACGGCGAGGTCCGGGCTCACACGCCCTCGTAGACCAATCGGGTGAAATAGCCGGGATCGATCACGAACTGGCCCCATATGGCGTCGAATGCGGCTGTCGGCTTGGCCGCGACCGCCTCATCCCGTGTCCTCCCCTGCTGCTTCAGCCTGGCGACGTTATCCCTGATCGCAACCAGCATGTCGCGAAACGCCTGCAATTCGCCTTTGTTGCTGACGGGCCGTCCATGGCCGGGAATGATGATGGTGTCGTTCGCGACCGCGGCGAGATTGGCGTCGGATGCCGCGATCATGCCGTCGATGCTGCCGCCGGTCGAATAATCGATGAACGGATAGATTCCATTCCAGAAGGTGTCGCCGACGTGAACGACGCTGGCCTCGGCAAACGTAACGGAGATATCGCTGTCGGTATGCGCAGGCCCGTAATATCTGAGGCCGATCGAGGCGCCATTGAGCTTCAGACTGTGATCTTTTGCAAAGACCTCGCTGGGGATCGCGCCGCTTGCAGCGGGCAGGAAATTATAGTCCCAGTCCTCGACCCGCTGAATTTCCGAGAGATGTTTGCGGGTGTTGTCTTGCGCGATGATCTTGGCGCCTTCCGAATGCAGCCATTCGTTGCCGTCGGCATGATCGAAGTGCCAATGGGTGTTGATCAAATGTGAGATCGGTTCGGCGCCGAGCGCGGCGAGTGCCTGGGTGAGGCGGGCGCGGGACACGCCGATGCCGGCGTCGACCATCACCTTGCCGTCCGGCCCGGTGAGGACGGCGATATTGCCGCCGGAGCCTTCAAGTACGCTGATGTTGTTTCGCAATTTGTAGGTGGTGATGGGCGATGCCGCGGCGCTGTCCTTGATCAGGCTGACGAGGCCCCGCGCTTCCGCAAATGCCTGGCGGGGCGTCAGCCATCCGGCGGTGGCGGCGTAGGCCGCGCCACCGACGCAGCAAAGGCAAAAGCGCCGCCGCGACAACAAAAGCTCTCGTGAAGATCTCATGACATCCTCGCTTTTGCCAGCGAGGGTCCGTCTACCCGGACGGCGCCCCTCATCCATCAGATTACCAGACCTCCGCAAAGGCAGTAAGATCGCGGCGGTCAGAGCCCTATTCCTTCACCGCGCGCTAACTGTTCGGACCGCGATCCATGCTGACGGGCTGCCAGCGTCGAAGCGCGGTGTTTTGCAGCACCGACGGGTTGACGCAGCTGACCGGCCACATGCCTGACAGTACCAGTGACAATTCGTAGCCGACGCGGCGCTTGCGTGCCTCGTCGAAACGCGCCGAGGCCGAGGCGACATGGGCGGTCAGCGTCACGTTTTCCATGGAGAGCATCGGATTGTTGTGCGACGGCGGTTCCGTCTCCAGCACGTCGAGCGCGGCATGCGCGATCCAGCCTTCCTGCAAGGCCTTGATCAGTGCTTCCTCGTCCACGGTGGCGCCGCGGCCGGTATTGATGAAGACGGCGCTCTTCTTCATTTGCCGAAAATGCTTTTCGCCGAGCATGTGATGCACCTCCGGCCGCGCCGGCGCATGCATCGACAGGAAATCGGACTGCGACAGCACCTCCGACAGGGTCGCCGGGATCACGCCATGGTCTGAAATCAGCGTCTCCTGGATGAAGGGATCGTAGGCCATCATGCGAAGCCCGAACGGTGCGGCGCGTTTGGCGACCGCGCGTGCCACCCGGCCGAACGAGATGAAGCCGAGCGTTTGTCCCATCAGCCGCGGGATCTTCAGCAGCGCCGGGCGGCCCTCGGACCACCGGCCGGTGCGGACCATCTTGTCCTGCTCAACGAGGCGGCGGAAGCCGGAGAGCAGCAGCATCATGGCGTGGTCGGCGACTTCCTCAATGAAAGTATCGGGGATGTTGGTGACGGGGATGCCGCGCGCGGTAGCGGCCTTGACGTCGACGCTGTCGACGCCGACGCTGCCGAGCGTGATGACCTTGCAGTTTTCCAGGGCGTCGATGACGGTTTTCGTGATCCGCATGCCCTTGGCGTAGATCGCGTCGGCGGTTTTGGCCGCGGCGATGAACTCGGCCTCATTGGCCGGCGCCTCGACGATCTCGGCGCCGATCGGGTCGAGCGCCTCCTTTTCATAGTCGTAGCCGCCGCCGGCGACCGTGAAGCTTGCGCCTTTCGGCGTCACCACCCTGAATTTCGACATTTCCTGCTCCCGATTTGATGTTTCGGTGTTGGTTGGTGCAGCAGTTCGCCGCCGCCCTCATCTTATTACGCGACCTCACCGGCTTTCTCTACAATCGCCGGTTGCTTGAAGCCATGATTGTTTTTTCCTCGTCCGGACTTCTACTGAGATCGATCGTAAGGAAGCGCTAAAGGGTCTCACGATAGCGTGAGGTGAATCAATCCACCAATCGCATCGCGCGCGCCAATTCCCGGAGACCCCGTGAAGCTGACCAACCTCAAGATCACCCCCAAACTCGGCATTTTGGTGGGCGTGACGCTGCTCGGCCTCTGCATTGCAGGCGCGCTCGCAGGCTATTTGATGCAGCGGGAGATGCTGAACGCGCGCATCGACCAGACCAGGTCGATGGTCGAAATGGTCCGCAACCTGGGCACAAGCTACAAGAAGCAGGTCGATGCCGGCCAGATGACCAAGGAAGCCGCGATCGCCGAATTCAGCAAGCGCGCCAACGCGATGACCTACGACAACGGCGCCGGCTACATTTTTGGCACCTCCTATGACGGCATCACCATGATGGCGCCCGATCCAAAGCAGGTCGGGACCAACCGCATGGACGTCGTGACCAATGGCCGGATACTCTCCCGCGAGTTGATGGAAGGCGTCAAGGCCAGGGGCGAAATCCTTCTGCCCTATGAATATGTGAAACCCGGCCAGGAAAAGCCGATCCGCAAGATCGGCTATGCCGTCGCCGTCCCCGGCCTGGACATGTATCTCGGCACTGGCGCCTATCTCGACGACCTCGATGCCAAGCTGGCGCCGATCGCGTGGCTGCTCGGCCTCGCCATTCTCGGCATCGCCGTGATCTCCGGCAGCATTGCCTGGGTGATCGGCCGCAGCATCTCAAGGCCGCTCGGTATGCTCGGCACCCGCATGCAGGCGCTGGCCGACGGCAAACTGGACGGCGAGATTCCCGGTATCGGGCGCGGCGACGAGGTCGGCGCGATGGCGGCAACGGTTCAGATCTTCAAGGACAGCGCGGTGCGGATCCGCGGACTCGAGGAAGCCGAGGCGGCGACGCAGGCGCGGGCCGCGGCCGAGCGCCGCACCGCGATGGAGAATATCGCCAGCGACTTCGAGCGCAGCGTCAACGGCATCGTCCGCTCGGTGTCGACCGCCGCGGCGGGCATGCAGACCACCGCGCAGTCGATGACCGCTACCGCGAGCGCCGCGAGCGCGCGCGCCGCGACGGTTGGTGCTGCCTCCGAGAGTTCATCGAACAATGTCGGAACGGTCGCGGCCGCAGCCGAAGAGCTTTCGAGCTCGGTGACCGAGATTTCCCGGCAGGTGGCGCGCTCGAGCGAGATCGCCAGCAAGGCGGTCGGCGATGCCGAACGCACCAATGCCACCGTTGGCGCCCTGTCCACCGGCGCCGAGAAGATCGGCGAGGTGGTCAAGCTGATCCACTCGATCGCCGCCCAAACCAACCTGCTGGCGCTCAATGCCACCATCGAAGCGGCGCGCGCCGGTGAATCCGGCCGCGGCTTTGCGGTCGTGGCCTCCGAAGTGAAGGCGCTGGCCAACCAGACCGCGAAAGCGACCGAGGAAATCTCGGCGCAGGTGGCGGCGATGCAGGCTTCCACCAGCGAGGCGGTGGCCTCGATCGGCGGCATCACCGAGACCATCGCGCAGATGAGCGAGATCACCCTCAGCATCTCGACCGCGGTCGACCAGCAGGGCGACGCCACCCGCGAGATCGCGCGCAATATCCAGTCGGTCGCGGCCGGGTCCAGCGAGATCAGCGCTCACATCGGCGGCGTCACGTCGGCGGCGTCGGCCACCGGCAAGGCGGCAACCGAAGTGCTCTCGAATGCTCGCGAACTCGACAACCAGTCCGGCATGCTGCGCAACGCGGTCGACGAATTCCTGGTCAAGGTCCGCGCCGCGTAAGCGGAAGTATCGTGCCCCGGGCGCGGCGCAGCACGAAGTGGTGCGCTGCCGAACCGGGGCCCATGGTAGCTGGGTCCCGGCTCTGCGGAGCAGCGTAAGAACGCTGCGCCGCGTCCGGGACACGTCAGTCGAGACCCATCAATCGATCCGTACTTTCGCCGAACCCTGTCTTGACGCGATCACGACGCCGGCGAGCACCAGCGCATAGCCGACCAGATGAAACAGCCGTGGCTGTTCGCCGAGCAGCAGGATTGCCATCGCCGAGCCGAACACCGGCACCAGATGGAAGAACGGCGCGGCGCGGTTCGGGCCGATCAGGGCTATGCCGCGGTTGAAGAACAGATAGGCCAGCGTCGAGGGAAAGATCAGCACATAGGCCAGCGTCGCCAGCGTCAGGAAATCGAATTTCAGCACCGCCCCGGTCGAATATTCCCAGACCGCAAACGGCAGCAGCATCAGCGCACCGCAAAAGGTGGTGAAGGAAATCAGCGATAGCTGATGCGTCACCGGCCGGCGCGGCATCAGCGCCGAATAGAGCGCGAACGACACCAGCGAGGCGCCGAACATCACATCTCCCTTGTTGAAGGCGATGCCGGCGAGCGCACCAAAATCGCCGCGCAGGAGGATGGTCAACACGCCGGCAAGCGAGATCGCGATGCCGGCGAGTTGGGCGCCGGTCAGCCGCACGCCGAACAGGATCAGCGACCACAGCGCCACGAACAGCGGACCCGACGACTGGATCAGAAGCGCGTTCAGCGCCTGGGTATATTGCATGGCCCAGTACGAAATCGCGTTGTTGAAGGCAAATCCGATCGCCGACAGGAACAGCATCAGCGGCAGATGGGCGCGCAGCACCTGCCAGTCGCGCTTGAGGTGCGGCCAGGCGAACGGCAGCAGGATCAGGAAGACGCCGAACCAGCGGATCGTGGTCAGCGTGATCGGCGGCAAATGGTCGCCGACATGGCGCGCCAGTACGATATTGCCGGCCCAGAACAGCGAAGTCAGGCTCAGCAGCAGATAGGGCTGGTTGTTGAGCCACCGGATCGGATCGCGGACGGGTGGCGTGGGTGCGGGATTGCTCATTGTCTTGCGCCGAGTTGTGCCGGATTTTTGCCGCGAGACAAGTCCCGCACATGCAATGCTACAATGTCCTGAATTCGCGAATGCTGTCAGGAGCGCGTCATGGGCGTGGATTTGTTGAACATCAAGGGGCTGAAGGAGATCGAGCATCGAGGGCCGGTCGTGATGGTGAACCTGATGCGGTTTCACGCGCGCTCGCTCGACGGCGACGGCTCGGGCTGGGACGCGTATTTGCGTTACAGCGCGCTGACCGTGCCGATGATCAAGGCGCGAGGCGGCACGCTGTTGTGGACCGGCGACGCCAAGGCGGTCGCACTCGGCGAGCGGGACGGCAATCAATGGGATTATGTCGCGCTGGTGTATTACCCGACCGTCGCTGACTTCATCGACATGATGACGTCTTCGGATTACGAAAATCGCTGCGACTTGCATCGCCGCAACGGTTGCGCCGAACACGTGATCATCGCGACGGCGGAGGCGTACAGCAAGTTCAAGATCGGCTAAGACGCCAGCGGCTGCAGCGCCGCACGGCAGGCCGACTGCACGAGATGGCAGACGTCGTCCACCGAGCGGCCGGGGCTTAGCATCGCGAACATGGCGTAGCTTGTGATCGCAAAGATCGTGTCGACGGCGTCCTGTCGCGCGCGGCGCGATGCGGCTTTTCCGGCGATGCGGTCGACAAGGACCCGGACGCCCCTTCGCCGCCGCTCGTTGCGGTCGATCAGCGCGCTTGCGAATTCGGGATCGGTCGCCATGGCTTCATGGAGCCGGCCGACGGCGGGGTCCCGGTTCCAGAAAGCGCAGAAGATTTCGACCAGGCGGTCCAGCGCCGCATGCGGGTCGGCGATCGCCATCGCGCCGGCGATCCCTTCAAGACCGCCCTGGCGCGCGATTTCGTCGAACACGGCTTCCAGCAATCCCCGTCGCGACCCGAACTGATTGTAGACCGTCAGCCGCGTCACGCCGGCCGCCTTCGCCACATTGTCCAGCGAGAAGCTCGAAATGCTCGCATCCTCGCGCAGCGTCCTGGCCGCCGCCTCGATGACGCGGTCGCGCTTTTCCGCCGCGGCCGCGGTCCGAACGGAACTCACATAGGCGCGTCGTCGCATCCGCCATCCTTTTGACTAATTAAATATACATGGTGTATATCTAATTACAACGACCATTCCGAAAGCGGTGTCATGCAGATCGTACTCATCATAGCCTTGTCCCTTCACGTGTTGTCATCGGTGTTCTGGGCGGGATCGAGCTTTGCGCTGGCGCGAACCGGCGGTGTCGGCGGCGAGCAGCTGTTCCGGCCGCAAATGGGGGCGGCGGTGATCGCGGTCCTGACCGGTGGCTATCTCGGCCATCTGGTCCATGAGGGGACATTCGGTACACCTGAGAAAATCCTTGCGATCGGCGCCGTCGCCGCGCTGGTCGCTGCCGGTGTGCAAGGCTTGATCGCGGGCCGTGCGATCAGAAGCCTGCGCAGCGGGACCGCCGACGAGGCCGCCGCACGCTCACGCATCGCGACGGCCCAGCGCCTTGCCGCGGCGCTGCTCGCGGTGACCGCTATCTGCATGGGAGCCGCGCGCTATGCGTGAGCGCGTGGCAGGTTAGAACGCATTCCTGTTGCGTCGCCCGTGGCCTCGTGGTTCGAGACGCGCGGCGTTGCCGCGCTCCTCACCATGAGGGTCCAAGACCTCATCCTGAGGAGCACGCGTCAGCGTGCGTCTCGAAGAATGAAGCCGCCGGACTGGAGAATGCGTCAAAACTTCCGGACCAGGTCCGGCGTGATCTCGCCGATGCTGCGAATGCCGAGCAGGGCCAGGTCGCGGTCGATCTCGGCGTGGAGCAGGTTGATGGCGCGCTGCACGCCC
This sequence comes from Bradyrhizobium sp. AZCC 2289, assembly GCF_036924615.1. Taxonomy (NCBI): domain Bacteria; kingdom Pseudomonadati; phylum Pseudomonadota; class Alphaproteobacteria; order Hyphomicrobiales; family Nitrobacteraceae; genus Bradyrhizobium; species Bradyrhizobium sp. AZCC 2289. Next base: position 6,811,856 of record NZ_JAZHRY010000001.1, read on the forward strand.
GCTTCGCCGCCGGCGATCGCCGCGTAAAGAAACGGCCGGCCGACCCAGACGAAATCGGCGCCGAGCGCCAGTGCCTTGATCACGTCGGTGCCGCGGCGGATGCCGCCGTCGAGCATCACCGTCATGCCGTTGGCAAGCGCGGCGATCTCCGGCAGGGTGCGCAACGCCGACATCGCGTAGTCGAGCTGGCGGCCGCCATGGTTGGAGACCATCACGCCGTCGACGCCGCTCTCGCGCGCGATGCGCGCGTCCGCGGGCGAGACAATTCCCTTGACCACGAGCTTGCCGGTCCAGCGCTTGCGGATCAGTTCGACATGCTTCCAGGCAAGCTGGTCGCGATGGCCGATATTGCGCATCAGGTTTTTCGACAGCACCGGCGGGCCGCGCTTGGCGTCCATGTTCTCGAAATGCGGCATGCCGTGATTGATCACGGTGCGCGCCCAGGTGCCGAACAGCCAATGCGGGTGCGTGACCGTATCCCAGGCCACCTGCGGCGTGATCGCGAGCGGCACCTGAAAGCCGTTGCGGATGTTGTTCTCGCGGTTCGGCGGCACCGGCACGTCGGCGGTGACGACGAAGGTGTCGTAGCCGGCCGCGGCAACGCGATCGACCAGCGGTTCGATGCGCGCGGGCAGGCCCGTCAGATAGGCCTGGTACCAGGCGGAAGGATTCTCGCGGCGCACATCCTCCAGCGTAATCAGCGAGGAGGCCGAGAGGATCATCGGCAAATTGGTTGCCGCGGCGGCGCGGGTCAGCACGATGTCGCCGCGATAGGCGCACAGCGCCGACGAGCCCATTGGCGGAATGCCGAACGGGGAGGCATAGGTCTTGCCGAACAGGGTCGTGGTCTGGTCACGGCCGGAGACGTCGTTGAGCACGCGCGGCACGAAGCCGTATTCATCGAAGGCTTTTCGGTTGTCGCGCATTGCAGCGTCGGTCTCGGCGCCGCCGGAGACGTAGCCGTACAGGAATTTCGGCAGTCGCCGCCGCGCCGTCGCCTCGAAATCGTCGAGCGAAAGATAGCGCTTCAGGGCGCGCGGAACCGCGCTCCTGGCGCGATTCACGATGGCTGGCGGATCGGATGTCACAGTGGTTTTGTCGAGGGTTTTGTCGAGCACGTCGGGCGCTTTCGTTATTTTTGTTTGTTGGTAGCGAGCACGTTAGCGTCTGCCGCCGCGGCCGCCAAGTTTCTGGTCGGCCTTGTTGATGGACTGGCTGATGTCGCCGAGCATCTTGCGGGTGTCGGCCATCAGGGCGCCGGACTTCTTGTCAAAACTCTCGATCAATTCGCGCAGCGAGATCACGGTCGGAAGCAGTTCGCCGCCATATTTGTCGCTGCCGAGATTCTTCAGGAAAGCTTCTGTCTTGGTCATGCCCGAGTCCGCCGCATCGACGCCGGATAGGGCGGCGTCGATGATGTCGGTGATTGTTTGACCGTTGCTCGAAAGCTGCGCGGTGAACGACTCGAAATTCCGCAGTGTATCCTTCACCGCGACTTCGTTATCGGCGATCACCTTGTCGATGTTGCGCAGCGCCACGCGGATCTTCTCCTGCATGCCCATCGTGCCTTCCGGATCGGCGGTCAATTCGGGGATGCCGTCCGGGCCCGCCGGCGGCGGCGGCGCGTCGGCCGAGCCGCCGGTGAAGGAAATCGCGGCGATGCCGGTGAGCCCCTGGAATTCCAGCCCGACCTGGGTATCCCGGTGGATCGGCGTAGTGCTGTCGATCCGCGTCATCGCGATCACGCGGTGATGGTCGAGTTTCAGCGACACCACTTCGCCGACGCGGACGCCGGCGAAATTCACGCTGCTGCCCTTGCGCACGCCGGACGCCGAACCTTCGAAGATCACCCGAAACGGCGTTTCGCCCTTGAGGCCGGCGTATTTCCGATAGCCGAGCCAGCCGCTGAGCGAGCCGGCGATCAACGCCAGCGTCAGGGTTCCGATCATCAGATTGCTGGCGCGCGCCATCTCGAGACCTTTGCGAAGCGGGGTCAAGAGATAGCGGATTTGCCGCCATGAGTCACCGCGAAGCAGTCGGCCGATCAGACGGTTTTGGGCTTCCGCGACGCTGCGAAGACGCCCGTCAGCACCAGCGCGAAGCCGATGAAATGGAAGGCCTGCGGATGCTCGCCGAGAAAGACGATCGACATCACGGTTCCGAACACCGGCACCACGTGAAAGAACGGCGCGGCGCGGTTGGCGCCGATCAGCTGCACGCCGCGATTGAAGCAGAGATAGGCCAGCGTCGAGGGAAACAGCGCGACATAGGCCAGCGTCAGCAGGTTCGCGGTATCGATCTGCATCACCGGGCGCGCGTACAGTTCCCAGAGGAACAGCGGGATCAGGCACGCCGCGCCGCAGCCGAAGGTGAAGCCGACGAACGACAGCCCATGGATCTGCGGGCGCTTCAACGTCAGCACCGAATAGAGCGCGAAGATCGCCAGCGCCACGGTGAAGATCAGATCGCCCTTGTTGAACGCGATGTTCGACAGCGTCGTCAGGTCGCCATGCAGCAGGATCACCAGCACGCCGGCCAGCGACAGCAGAACGCCACAGGCCTGCGCCAGCGTCAGCCGTATGCCGAGCAGGATCAGCGACCATAGGGCTACGATCAGCGGTGCGGCGGACTGCAGCAGCAGTGTGTTCAGCGCCTGGGTGTGCTCGAGCGCCCAATATTGCAGGGTATTGAAGGCGGCGACCCCGGTGAGGGAGAGCACGATCATGGTGCCGAGACGGCCGCGGATCGCGGCCCAGTCGCGCACCAGATGCTTCCAGGCAAAGGGAAGAATCAGCAGAAACGCCAGCGACCAGCGCAGGAACGACAGCGTTACCGGGGGAATATGTCCTGCGGCAAGGCGGCCGACGATGGCGTTGCCGGCCCAGCACATCGCGGTGATGCAAAGCAGCAGATAAGGCTGGTTGGCGATCCAGCTTCCGGCAGCACTGCGCAAGGCGGGTTCGATGGCAGACATTCGCGAAAGGCCCGGTTCGTGACGCCGCGGCCTGCCCGGCGACCGACGCCGGGCCGGAAGGTTCGCCCGGCCTGCGTCACAGACACGGATTTTCGACATTCATCAATGGCGGAGATGCATCGCGACCATGCGCGAAGCCCGATCCAGCGTGAAACCGCAGCGCTAACCCGCATCTCCGGGGCTGCGCCCCGCGCATGTCGCAAGCTGCTCGGCGAGATAGACCAGCATCCGCTGGGCACGGGGATCGCGCAGTTCGCAGAACGCCCGCAGCAACCGCAATTCGAGCAGCGATTGCTGCGATCCCCAACTCTCGGCCGATGAGGGCGCGGCTTTTTCCAGGCGGGCCGGGAGGCCAAGCGCGGCGGCGACCTCGGCCAGCCGGCCGGCGTCGGGCCCGGCCGGTCTGTCGCCGTTCTTCGCCGGCGACTGAAACGCCGCGTCGAGCAATTCGGCAAGATCGGCTTGCGAAAGCCCGATCTCGCGCAATCGCGCTCTTATCAACCGGTCGGTTTGCGCATCGGTCGGGTTGTCCGTCATCGACGCGTTCCGCGCATCGTTTCAAACGATCGCATGCCAATCACCCGTCTAACCTCCCTCTATTGTTGCCAGAAATGGCACGATTTCGCAATCATAGGACGTAAATCGCCCGGAACCCAACCTGTAATGTTCCACCGGCGCGCGCAGCTCACAGGTCGATGATCCCGAGCGCGATGCTTTTGGCGACCCCGTGCGTCTTGTTCGACGCATCGAGCTTGCGCAGCGCCTGCTTGATGAAGCCCTCGACGGTCTCCGGCGAAATCCCGAGGATCTGCGCAGTATCGGCAACCGTCTTGCCGCGCGCGGCCCAGGCCATCACTTCCTTCTCGCGCGCCGTGAGTTGGATCGCCGCCGCCTCGTCGGACGGCCGCAAAATGGTCGGCGCGTTGCGCTGATCGCGGTTGACGATATCCATCGCCCGCTGCACCCAGTAGATCATCAGCAAATGCAGCTCATTGCGATGGCAGGTGAACAGTTTTTGAAACCAGCGTGGCTCGTCTTCCCAGAAGAACACGGTCGAGCTGGAGTGGATGGCGCCGAGCCGGTCGCGATAGTGAAACGGCACCACGAAGCCTTCCTTGAAGCCATGGTCTCGGGCTGCGTCCATCATCTTCACTTCGGGAGGCCGTTTCCTTCCCTGGCGTTCCGGGAGTTTCAGGCTGCCCCAGTGAAACGGCGTGTTGGTTCGGCGCACCCGCGCCAAAGCGGGATCGGTGTGCACGAAATCGTTCTGGATGTAGGCGCGTTCCCAGGCCGGCGGATAGGTGCCGGTGTAGTAGGGCAGATCGAGTTCGGGCCGGCCTGCGTCGATGAAGGCGAAGCCCGAAAATCCGTAGTCCTGAATAATGCGATGCAGCGACACGCGGAGTTCGTCCATCGTATCCGATGACTCGATAGCGGAGATCGCTTCTTCCAGAACCATTTTACTAAAACCCCCGGTTTTAGGGGGTATCACAATTTCCAGTTTCTGTTCCAGATGATCCCGTCATCTGGAGACATGGCATGCCGCACCCATTCGATCGGTACCATGCTTTATTCACCACCGAAGAGCTTGACCCTGCCCATGTGCAGGCGATGCTCCGGCTCCGCAAGCGCCTGTTCGTCGACCATTGCGGCTGGATGCTCTCGACCATCGGCGAGGTCGAGCGCGACCAGTTCGATGCCTGGTACACCGAACACTGCCTGCTGTTTTTCGGATCGGACCTCGTCGGCGGCTTCCGCGCAATCCGGACCGATTACCCCTATCTGACCCAGTCGGTGTTTCCCCAGCTCGCGGTGCGGCGCTTTCCGAACCGGCGAAACGTCTGGGAAATCAGCCGGTTCGGCGTCCTGCCGGCCGCCGCCCAAGCATGGTCGGCGCGGCTCAATTACGCGCTGATGTTCCGCTTTGCGGAACTGCGCGGCGCCGAGGCTTTGGTCGCGATGGCCGATCTCAGCTACGAGCGTTTCCTACAGCGGATGAACATCCGCACTCGACGGTTCGGCCCCCCGCAAGTGATCGGCGCCGACAGCCGGGGCCGCTCGCTGACCGCGGTCGCCGGCGAAATCCCGGTCAAACAAGGCGACAATCCGGGCCTTGGCAAATTTCTCGATCTTGGACGGCAACTGGAGATAACCGATGCCACACATGTTCTCGGACGTTCGAGCATTTCGGCGTGACCCGCTGCAGTTTCTGCTGGAGCGCGGCAACGCCGCTCCGCTGGGGCTCGAGCCACTGCATCTCGGCCCAAGCCCGGTCCTTTTGGTCAACGATCCCGATCTGATCCGGCCGATCCTGAAGGCGCCGGAGACCGAGGTCGGCAAAGGCCGGCTGATCAAGAAGCTGACGCCGGTGCTCGGCGAGAGTTCGCTGATGCTGCATGGTGAGGAGCACAAGCGGCGGCGGGCGGTGCTGCAAAAGCACATGGCCAAGGGCGCCGTCGAAAAATATCTGCCGCAGATGTGCGCTGAGATCCGCGCGGTCGGCGCCAGGATCGCTCGCCTCGGATCGTTCGATCCGCATCGCTTCACGGCAACGCTGGCGCTGCGGACGATCTGCATCGCCGTGTTCGGCGCGCAGGTGATTTCCTCCGGCGACGAAGAGGCGCTGGTGCAGGCGGTCGGAACGATCGAGGACGATCTCGCCGACGAGATGTTCCGCGTGCTGCCGATTGGTCCGCTGGCCTGGTATCGTCGCAACAAGAACCGGGTCTGCGCCAAGCTTGCGATGTCGACCGTGGTCCAGCGTCTGCGCGCCAGCGCCGGTTCGACCAGCGCGCTCAGGGATCTCGAGGCGCTCGGCTTGAGCGACCGGGATCTCCACGACGAGATCCTGACGCTGCTGCTGGCTGGCCACCACACCACCGGATCGACCGCGGCCTGGCTATTGTACCACATGGCCGCGGAGCCGGCCCTGATGGACGAGGTCGCCGACGAGGCGGCGGAGTGCCTCGGCGACAATGGCGAGCTGCGCGTCGAGGCAGTCAGGCGCGCCGACGTCAGCGCCACGCTGGTGAAAGAAGTGTGCCGGCTTTATCCGAGCGCCTGGTGGTTCTCGCGCGAGGTCATGGCGCCGGTCTCGTTCGGCGGGCGCGATCTCAAGGTCGGCACCTCGCTGCTGATCTGCCCGTGGCAATTGCAGCGCGATCCCAGGCATTGGGAGCAGCCCGATCGCTTCCTGATGACGCGGCGCTACACCACCGATGCCTATGTGCCGTTCGGCGCCGGCCCGCGCGCCTGCGCGGGTATGGGGGTTGCGATGCTGGAGCTGCAACTGCTCGCGCTGGAAATGGCCGCGGCCTATCGCTTCACCGGCGTTTCGCCGAACCCGGCGCCGTGGCCGAAAGCCTCGGTGACGCTGGTGCCGCCGCCGATGAACATCGCGATCGAATTGCGGCAGGCGCGGCGGCGCAACACCCTGTTCGAGGCCGGCGTGGAGCTGCCCTACGTTCCGCCGGTCGGCGTCGTTCCCGCCGATACGCTCTATTCGGAATCGCAATGAACACCGCAACCGGGATGGCCAAGATGAAAGCAAGACACATGGATGAAGTGAGCGCCCGCAGTCTGCGTGGCGTCATTGCAGTGCTGGTGGAGCAACGCGGCGTCGTCAATGCCGCGGGCACTTCCTTTGCCGCGCATCTGATCGATCTGGCGATCATGCAGCTTCGCCTGACGATCAACGACGTCTCCGAGGAGGAATTGTCCGGGCTCGCCGATTTCGTCAGCGTTGGCCTCGCCAGCGAAGACAAACCGAATTGAGCAACGGACGTCAGGCGCTGACACTCACGCCGTCAGCGCCTGCACAATCGCTTCAACCGCCTTCGCGGCATCGTTGGGGTCGAGTTCGATCTGCAGGCCGCGCTGGCCGCCATTGACGAACACGGTGGCGTGGCCGAGCGCTGCCTGCTCGATCGCGACCGGTACGCGTTTCTTCTGGCCGAACGGACTGATGCCGCCGACATGGTAGCCGGTGAGCCGTTCGGCATCGCCTGGGCGCATCATCTTGGCGGCCTTGGCCCCGAACGCGGCGGCGAGTTTCTTCATGCTGACCTCGCAGTCCGACGGCACCACGACGCACACGGGTTTACCATCGACCTCGGCCATCAGCGTCTTGAGCATCCGATACGGCTCGACGCCGAGCGCCTCGGCGGCCTGCAGGCCGATGCGGTCGGCGTCGGAATCGTACGTGTAGGTGTGCAGCCTGAATTTGACGCCGAGCTTTTCCAGCGCCTGCGTCGCACGCGTTGTTTTGGACATCTGGGGGATCGCTCCGTGTTCGCGCCCTGCCGCCGCACCGCCTTGGCGCGGCCATAAATTTTCGGGGGATATCAATGGGTTGGATACCATCCAAAGCGGCCTAAAAGCCCCCTTCTTGCTTGCCTAGATCACCCGCTTCCTTTATCCGGTTGGGCTGCCTTGCATGCGAACGGCCCCCGGCCGTGATTTTGGCTGGGCACGCTACCGCATGATCCGGAAAGACGGGCAGTTCTTTTCCGGCGAGGTCATGTCTGAAACATCTGAGTTGCAGGGAACACTTTCGAAATGGCCAATGTTGTCGTCGTCGGCGCCCAGTGGGGCGACGAGGGGAAGGGCAAGATCGTCGACTGGTTGTCGGAGCAGGCCGACATCGTCGTGCGCTTCCAGGGCGGCCACAATGCCGGCCATACGCTCGTCATCAATGGCGAGACCTATAAACTGGCACTGCTGCCGTCCGGCGTGTTGCGGCCGTCCAAGCTCGCCGTGATCGGCAATGGCGTGGTGTTCGACCCGCAGGCGTTCCTCGATGAAGTCACCAAGCTGAAGGGCCAGGGCGTCGCCATCAGCCCGGAAAACCTGCGGGTGGCCGAAAACGTCACGCTGATCCTGCCGCTGCATCGCGAGCTCGATGCGCTCAGGGAATCCTCCAACGCCGCCACCGCGATCGGCACCACCCGCCGCGGCATTGGCCCGGCCTACGAGGACAAGGTCGGCCGCCGCGCCATCCGCCTGATGGACCTCGCCGATCTCGACACCCTGCCGCACAAGATCGACCGCCTGCTGGCGCATCACAACGCGCTGCGCCGCGGGCTCAATCTGGAAGAAATCGATGGCGGCGGCATCCTGAAGGAGCTGACCGCGCTGGCGCCGAAGCTTCTGCCTTATGCCGAAACCGTGTGGCGGCTGCTCGACCTCAAGCGCCGCGAGGGCAAACGCATCCTGTTCGAGGGCGCGCAGGGCGCGCTGCTCGACGTCGACCACGGCACCTATCCCTACGTCACCTCGTCCAACACCGTGGCGGCGCAGGCGGCGACCGGCACCGGCATGGGCCCGGGCGCGGTCGGCTATGTGCTCGGCATCTGCAAGGCCTATACGACCCGGGTCGGCCAGGGCCCGTTCCCGACCGAACTGAACAACGAGATCGGCGAGGAGATCGGCCGCCGCGGCAAGGAATTCGGCGTCAACACCGGGCGCAAGCGGCGCTGCGGCTGGTTCGACGCCGTGCTGGTGCGGCAAACGGTCCGCACCTGCGGCATCACCGGCCTGGCGCTGACCAAACTCGATATTCTGGACGGATTCGACTCCATCGAGGTCTGCACCGGCTATATGCTGGACGGCAAGGAAATCGACCATTTGCCGGCCGGCGAGGGTGCCCAGGCCCGGGTGGTGCCGGTCTACGAGACCATCGAGGGCTGGAAGGAGCCGACCGCCAACGCCCGTTCCTGGGCGGATCTGCCGGCCCAGGCCATTAAATATGTCCGGCGGGTCGAGGAACTGGTGGGCTGTCCCATCGCGCTGCTTTCCACCAGCCCCGAACGCGAAGATACTATTCTGGTTCAAAACCCGTTCGAGGCTTAACGAGTTGTTACCCATAAGTCCGCATTGTTGAGTCGTTATGGCTGATTATTACCCGCTGATCGCCCGCGCCATTGCCGGACTGGACCCCAGTGCCCCCGGCGAGAGCCGCCGTGCGCTCTACGAGCGGGCCCGCGCCGCGCTGATCGCGCAGCTGCGCGGCGTGCAGCCGCCGCTGTCCGAATCCGAAATCACCCGCGAGCGGCTGTCGCTGGAAGAGGCTGTGCGCAAGGTCGAATCCGAGGCCGCCCAGCGCGCCCGCGAGGCCTCGCGCCCCGGCGGCGGCGGAGCTGCGCGGGGCGGCGATGCGTTCCGCCGCGCCAATGCGCGCCCGGAGTCTGGCCCGCCATCGGCGGCACCGCCACCCTCGGCGGCACCCCGTCCGCGCCCGCCGGGACCGCCGCCACCGCGCGATGCCCGCCCGCCGCTCGGCGAGGGCGACCCGCAGCGCCCGCCGCGCAATCTGCGCCCCGACACCCCGCCGCCCGCGCCGCCGCGTCCGCAGCCGCCGGCCGGGATGCAGGACCCGCAACTGCCGCCGACCCGTGAGCGCACCGGCGCGCCGCGCCGCGGCCCCGACAATTCCGCACCGCAAATGCCGCAGCCGCCGGGCGTGCGCGGCTTCCGCGACATTGCCGCCGACGCCGACGATCTCGGCCGCGCCGCGGCGCAAGCCAGCCGCAACGCGCGGAAAACCTACGCCAACGTTCCTTCGCCCTCGCCGGAATTCGACCGGCTCGAGCCGAACATGGAAAACCGCGGCGCCGATCCGGAAGCGCCCTATTCCTACGACGAGTCGATCGAGGAAGCCGATCGCTACGCGCCGCCGCCGCAGCAGATGCCGCAGCCGCCGCAGCCGCGCTCGCGGATCGGGCAGGGCAGCGATCGCGAGCTGAGAAAGCGCGCGCGCGCCGGCACGGTGTTTCCGTTCAAGAGCGCGATCGCGATCGGCATCGTGCTGATTCTGGTCGGCGCCGGGATCCTGTGGGGCAAGTCGGCCGTCACGACCGTGAGCGGCCTGTTCAAATCTTCCCCCGCCGTGGAAGCGCCGAAGGATGCCAGCGCGCCGCAGTCGAAGCCGAAGATCGCCGATCGCGTCGGCCAGCCCGGCTCGTCGGAGCAGGTAGCGCCGGTGGCGCAGCGCGTGGTGCTGTATGACGAGGATCCGTCGGACCCGAAGGGCAAGCAATATGTCGGCTCGGTGATCTGGCGCACCGAACCGATCAAGGCGAGCGGCAACCAGAAGGCCGACATCGCCGTGCGCGCCGACATCGAAATTCCCGACCGCAAGTTCAAGATGACGATGTCGTTCCGCCGCAATACCGACACGTCGCTGCCGGCCAGCCACACCGCCGAACTGACCTTCATCCTGCCGCAGGATTTCGCCGGCGGCGGCGTCGGCAACGTGCCCGGGATTCTGATGAAATCCAACGAGCAGGCGCGCGGCACGCCGCTGGCCGGGCTCGCGGTGAAAGTCACCGACGGCTTCTTCCTGGTCGGCCTGTCCAATGTCGACGCCGACCGCGCGCGCAATCTGCAGCTCCTGAAGGAGCGTTCGTGGTTCGACGTGCCGCTGGTCTACGTCAACCAGCGCCGCGCCATCATAGCGATCGAAAAAGGCGCCCCCGGCGAACGCGCGTTCAACGACGCGTTCGCGGCGTGGGGGGAGTAGGGCTGGGGCGTTATCTGCGACCGCCTGACGTTCCCATTTTTCATACCGCGATCTCCGCGTCATGCCGGGCATCCACGTCTTCCTTCTTCGTCCCGGGATGATGCTTGAAGCCTGTCGAACTTTTCGCAAAAGCATCGTAAGACTGAGGGCGCATCAGGTCCTGAGTTTGAGGGGGCGATATGAAACGCTATCTGATCTTCGGCGCAATAGGCCCCTTCTTCGGCGGGTTCCTGCTGCTGCTCGCGACCACGGTGTCGTCGGGATACTGGACCCAGGCCAATTGGGGAGAGGTCGGAAAGTTTTTCGCAACCTTCGTCAAGACGCTGCCCTTCAGCTATCTGTTCGGTATCGTGCCGGGGCTGATGGTCGGCGCGGTGGACGACATTTTGCTGCACGTCCCGCGCATTCGCCCGGTGCTGCGGATGCTGATCGTAGGCGTGATCGGATTCGCCGCGGCGGAATTGCTCTATGGCTCGCGCGGGTCGGACTCCGGCGTGGTGCAGTTCTTCCTGTACGGTATCGTCGGCCTTGTCCCCGCGACGATCTCGTCGTGGCTGGTGCATAAATATGTCGACGAACCGCAGCCGGTGATTTCGACGTCATCTTAAGCGAGAGATGAAACGCGCCCGTCGGGCAAATCAGTGATTTTCTGTCAAGCCTACCTTAAGAAAATATTCCGCTTGTCCCGTCGGGCAAATCAGCGCTACCAGCTCGCGACATCCCGGCCCGCAAGAGGGGCGTATCGCGATCGTCACGGACGTGGGGCGGGGATGCGGTGGACGCGGCAGCGTCGGCGCGCAAGTGTGTTCGCAGGGCGGTTTTCCGTGAGCGAGCAACGGCGCGCAGGACGAACGGCGCCAAAGCGTACGGCAAAACCGTGTGGTCCCGACACCCGTTGCTGGTGCCAAGCTGCCGGTGGTGAGTTCGATCCGACCGGATCAGTCCCGCCATCAAGCCGGCAGCGACGGTGACAAGACGAATTCGTCGCCGGGGAGCCCGATATAAGCCGTAAAGCCATTGCGCGGGGAATGCCGGAGTGTTTCCGCTGAACCTGTATGCTCGTGTGCGTTTTTCTTTCTGTATCTTTGCACGCGAGACCGCGGGTGCAGCGCGCACCCGGCATTCCCTGCTCCCTCTTTTCTCGAGGGACAAGGTTCGTGCAAAACTTCGGGCGCGTCGCGCCGCGAGAACGCGAAGGCGTGTCGGGAGCTGTTTGAAATTTGAATCAGGAAATTCCATCAACGTCATTGCGAGGAGCGAAAGCGACGAAGCAATCCACACTTGCTTTGCCGCACGATGGATTGCTTCGCTTGCGCTCGCAATGACGACTACAGGAATCGTAGGGTGGGCAAAGCGAAAGCGTGCCCACCATTCGGGATAATCATCGCTGGTAGATGGTGGGCACGGCGCAAGCGCGCCTTTGCCCATCCTACGAGCGCCGTTACGTTATTGCCGCGACAGCCGCCGCTTGACGCCGTCAGCGGCGCGGGGAAGGTGACAGGGTGGTAATGTGAGGCAACTTGCGCCGCGGTTTGGCGTTACCATCTGATGGCCATGTCCAACGACGAAATCTATTCCCCCAACCGCACGCGTTCGCGGCCGCCGTTCGGCGGCGCGCAGGCACGCGGCAAGGTGATCGACCAGGACGGGCGCGAAATCCCGGAAGCCGGGCTGCATCCGCAGTTCGAGGGATTCCGGTTCGATTTCGGCACGTCGAGCGCCAATCCGTTCGGCAATCTCACCCGCGAGCAGCGGCTGGCGCGGCTCGATGCGCTGGCGAAATTGCTCGACGTCGCCTTCATCCTGCCCGGCACCAATATCCGCTACGGCATCGACGGCATTATCGGTTTGATCCCGGTGATCGGCGATCTCATCACCACCGCGATCTCGCTGTGGCTGGTGCGCGAGGCGCGCGCGCTCGGCGCGCCCTGGCATATCACCGCAAGGATGCTGGCCAATGTGGCGGTGGATGGCGTGGTCGGAATGGTGCCGCTCGCGGGCGACGCCTTCGATGTCATGTTCCGCGCCAATGTCCGCAATGTGCGGATGCTGAAGCGCTGGATGGACAAGCAGCCGCGCCAATAAACAAAGCCCCCGGACCAGGTCCGAGGGCAGTGACGTCCAGCGACGCTAAATATCAGGCGGCGTCGGCGTCGGCATCCGAAGGCGCGGGCGCACGGGGACGGCGCGGCAGCGGAAAGGCTTCGCTCTCATACAGGGTGCGGATGCCGCTCTGGTCGAAGCGGGCCTCCTCGACCTGCAGATAGGCGCCGTTCAGCGAGTCCGCCGGCAGTTCCTCGATCGCGAAGCGAACCGCTTCGGCCGCGGTGCCAAAACGCCGATATGCAAAACCCGCCCGCTTCTTCTTGCGGATCGCGGCAGGAAACAGTTCGGCGGCGGTATCGTAACTGAATGGACGCATGGTCTGTGACCTCAATCTTTTTGGCTCTTGCGTTAGAGCGTATGGGGATTGGATGACGGTCGGCCGCATCCCGGCGGCGCGCCGTGCACGTCATGTCAGGCCCCAATATAAGCCTGTTTGACAGAAATGCGACTCCTGACGGCGCATATCGGGGGTGATGATGAATCCGCGCATGGCTCCGCGGCAGCCGGAATTAATCCTGTTATTTCAATGGCCTATGCGGGTTACAGCTTGCCGAGCAGCCACAGGATGACCAGGACGATTAAAATCACGCCGCCGAGACCCATGCCTGAATGGCCCATGCCGTAGCCATAGCCGCCGATCCGGCCGCTGAAGCCGCCCAGCAGGACGATAATCAGGATGATGATGAGTATCGCTCCAAGCGACATGGCATTCTCCCGCGACGGCGGCCGATCGCCCGATATTACGCCCTCGCGGGCCGGAACCAAGCAGATTCCGGATCGCGAGGGCTCAGGGTCGATCCGCCGAGAACTGAGGTCGTCATTGCGCGCCCTTCCCCTCTCCCCTTGTGGGAGAGGGTGGCGCCTCACGAAGCGAGGCGACGGGTGAGGGGTCTGTCTCCGCGGATAGAGACCCCTCATCCGGCGCGGCTTTGCCGTAGCCGATGCAAAGCATCGGCGTCCTGCCTTAAGAACGGCGGCCGAAGGCCGCCTATGGATCACCTTCTCCCACAAGGGCAGAAGGAAGAGCCGTCACTTCTTCGTCTCGTCGATCGGCAGCACCTTCAGCGGCGATGCATAGGGTTCGACGCGCAGCGAGTCGGTGGCGATCAGGCCTATTCTGTGCAGCGGCGCCTGTTCGAGATCGCCGGACGCGGACTTGTGCACCGCGTATTGCCACACGCTCATCGAGCCCTTGGCGACCAGCATCCTGGCGATGCCGCCAGCATTCTTGCCGTCGACCTCTGCCAGCTCGTCGTCCGAAAGCCCGATGACGACTTCATCCTTCGCGGTGATGACCTTGAACAGCGATACTTTATCGGCGGCAAAGGCGGGCTGGACCACAACGCTCTCCATGATGAGGCCGGCAAGGCCGAGACCGAGCAACAGACGTTTGGATATGTGCATTCGACTTCCCTTGTTTTGCGCGCCGGCATGGCAGGACATGAAGAAGCAAAGAAAAACCCCGCGCGACCAGCTCTTGGTCGCACGGGGCGAAAGACAAGTTCGAATACGTTCGAACGGAAAGGCGGGTTATTTCGGCTGCAGCTTCAGCGCCGCCGAATTGATGCAGTAGCGCAGGCCGGTCGGGCCGGGGCCGTCATCGAAGACGTGGCCGAGATGGCCATTGCATTTCGAGCACAGCACCTCGGTCCGGATCATGCCGTGGCTGATGTCGCGTTCCTCGTCGACATGGCTGTCGATCGCAGGTGCGGTAAAGCTCGGCCAGCCGCAGCCGGAATCGAACTTGGCGTCCGATTCGAACAGCGTCTGCCCGCAGCCGGCGCAGGTATAGGTGCCCTGGCGGTGCTCATGCTCGTACTCGCCGGAGAACGGCCGTTCGGTCGCCTTCTCGCGCAGCACCGCGTACTGCATCGGCGTCAGTTCGCGGCGCCACTCGGCGTCGCTCTTCTCGACCTTGACCGTCGTTTTGGTGTCGGACATGGAATCTCCCATGGTTGATCGTCATTGCGAGCGAAGCGAAGCAATCCATCTAACGGCATAAAGAAAGAATGGATTGCTTCGTCGCTTCGCTCCTCGCAATGACGGGAACTAATTTCTCAGTTGGTGACTTTCGCGCTGCTCACCAACGTCGGCTTCTCGATATAGTTGTCCGCAAAGATCTTCTTCAAATTCTCGACCTTCGGGATGTCGTTATAGGCAATATAGGGCTGACTCGGGTGCAGCGTCAGATAGTCCTGGTGATAGGCCTCCGCCGGATAGAACGCCTCCAGCGCTCCGACCTTGGTCACGATCGGCTTCTTGTAGACCTTGGCGGCGTTGAGCTGGGCGATATAGGCCTCCGCGACCTTCTTCTGCTCGTCGGAGGTGGTGAAGATCGCCGAGCGATATTGCGTGCCCGAGTCCGGGCCCTGGCGGTTCAACTGGGTCGGATCGTGCGCGACGGAAAAGAAGATCTGCAAAATCTTGCCATAAGAGATCTTCTTCGGGTCGTATTTGATCTCGACCGATTCCGCGTGGCCGGTGGTTCCGGTGGAGACCGTCGAGTAGTCGGCGGTCGCCTTGCTGCCGCCGGCGTAACCGGACACGGCATTGACCACGCCCGCGGTGTGCTGGAACACGCCCTGCACACCCCAGAAGCAGCCGCCCGCGATCACTGCGGTCTGGATCCCGCCGGCCGCCTGCGCGTCGGTGGTGGGGGCGGGGATGACGACAGCATCTTCCGCGGCAAGCGAGGGCGCAACGTTGAAGGCGGCGATGGCCAGTGCCCCGATGGCGGCGGCACACAGCGAAAGACGGCTGAATTGGCTACGGGACATGGTTTCCTCGTGGAGTGGTGGTTGGGGAGCAGTCTAGAGCGGAAGCCGCGTTTCGCAATCGCTGCGGCTCGCTCCGATGCCCCTAGATACGGAGAAAGGCGGGTTTTGTTACGGCCCGAGACACCGGCCAAAACACACGGTTTCGTGAATAAAGCCACGCCCTGCGCAAGGCCTTAGGGGGCGAGCCGGAGCAACGAACTCACACCACCACACTCAGCCGCTTCGCCGCGCGCGTGATGCCGGTATAGAGCCACCTGGCGCGGCTGTCCTGGAACGCGAAGCTTTCGTCGAACAGCACCACGTCGTCCCATTGCGAGCCCTGCGACTTGTGCACCGTGAGCACATAGCCGTAATCGAATTCGTCATAGGGCTTGCGCTGTTCCCACGGGATGGTCTCGATCGCGCCGCCGAAGCAATCGCCGCGCACCGAGACTTTCGTGACCTTGTGGCCAAAGTCCTCGTCGGGCGACAGCCGCATGGTAATGATTTTGGACTTCGACTGCGCGCGCGATTTCACCCGCCACAGCCCGCCGTTGAACAGGCCCTTCTTGCGGTTGTTGCGCAGGCAGACGAGCTTGTCGCCGGCGACCGGCAAGGGATCCTCGATGTTCTGCTTCTGCCGCACCCGCATGTTGTAGGCGCGGCGGGTGTTGTTGCGCCCGACCAGCACCTGGTCGGCGCTCATCACCCGATCGGGATCCAATTCGTTGCGCGTGACCACTTCGCTTTCGCCGTGGCGGCCGATCTCGAGCTCGCGGCCCTCACGGATATCCATCGACATCCGCACGATCGGGTCGTCCTGCGCCTGGCGGTGCACTTCGGTCAGCATCGCGTCGGGCTCGCAATCCGTGAAGAAGCCGCCGCCCTGGATCGGCGGCAATTGCGCGGGGTCGCCGAGCACCAGCAGCGGACAGTCGAACGACATCAGATCGCGGCCAAGCTCGGCATCGACCATCGAACATTCGTCGATCACGATCAGTTTTGCCTTCGAGGCCGGCGCGTCGTCCCAGAGTTCAAAGCTCGGCTGCTCGACGCCGGATTCGCGGGCGCGATAGATCAGCGAGTGGATGGTGGAGGCGTTGTCGCAACCCTTGTTGCGCATCACCAGCGCTGCCTTGCCGGTGAAGGCCGCAAACTTCACCTCGCCGTCGACGGCGTCGGCAATGTGCCGCGCCAGCGTGGTCTTGCCGGTGCCGGCATAGCCGAACAGCCGGAACACCGGCGGCGTGCCGTTCTTGCCAGGCTTTGCCTTGAGCCAGTCGGCAACGGCTTTGAGCGCGGAGTCCTGATGCGGCGTAAAAATGGTCATGGGGTCTCGGCGGAGGGTGAGGCGGGCAGCGGAGCGCGGCCGCGACTCACACGCCACAAGCTAACCATTCGCGCGCTCCAATCAAGCCGACTTCCGCAGCGCGGAATTGGAGTTTCACAACCGAGGCTAGACTTGGCCCGCGCCGCGAATAGACTGACCGAAAACAACAAGCGGTCCAGCAAACGGCCTTGGGAGCGAACGTCATGAAATTCGGCATCTTCTATGAGCTGCAATTGCCGCGTCCGTGGGAAGAGGGCGACGAGCTCAAGCTCTACCAGAACGCGCTGACGCAGCTTGAGACCGCCGACCGGTGCGGCTACGACCATGCCTGGGTGGTGGAGCATCATTTCCTCGAGGAATATTCGCATTCGCCGTCCCCGGAATCCTTTCTCGCCGCCGCTTCCCAGCGCACCAAAAAAATCCGGCTCGGCCACGGCATTTTTCAGCTCACCACCAATCATCCAGCGCGCGTTGCCGAGCGCGTCGCGGTGCTCGATCTGCTGAGCAACGGCCGCTGCGAATTCGGGATGGGCGAGAGCGCCTCGATCACCGAACTGACGCCGTTCGGCCGCGACATGGAAACCAAGAAGGAGGTGTTCGAGGAAGCGGTGCAGGCAATTTTCCCGATGTTCACCAAAGTCGGCACCGAGCATCACGGCAAGTATTTCGACATTCCCTTGCGCAACGTGGTGCCCAAACCGGTTCAGAAACCGCATCCGCCGTTGTGGATGGCGTGCTCGCAATTGCCGACCATCGAACGCGCGGGCCAGCACGGTTTCGGCGCGCTCGGCTTCCAGTTCGTCAGCGCGGATGCGGCGCACGCCTGGGTGCACGCCTATTACAATGCGATCACCAAGCGGCTGAAGAAGCTCGCCGATTACGAGATCAATCCGAACATGGCGCTGGTGTCGTTCTTCATGTGCGCGAAGACCGACGAGGAGGCGCGGGCGCGCGCCGATGGCGCCACCTTCTTCCAGTTCGCGCTGCGCTATTACGGCCAGGGTCAGAACCGGGCGCGTCCCGCACCGGGCACCGTCAACATGTGGGACGAGTACCACAAGTGGAAGCGGGAAAATCCGGAAGCCCAGGAGGCGGCGTTGCGCGGCGGCCTGATCGGATCGCCGGAAACCCTCCGCAAGAAGCTGCGCCGGTTCCGCAGCTCGCACATTGATCAGGTGATCCTGCTCAACCAGGCCGGCAAGAACAGCCACGAGCACATCTGCGACTCGCTGGAACTGTTCGCCAGGGAAGTGATGCCGGAATTCCAGAACGATCCCGAGCACGAGGCCTGGAAGAAAGGCGTGATGAGCGGCGCGATCCAGCTCGAGGAGATCGACACCGAGGCGTTTAGGGATCGTTACGGCAAACTGGCGGTCAATGTCGCACCGGCGCAGAAGGTCGCGGCGGGATAGCGGGCTTGCGGGACAAATGGATTCACGAACATCGGTGCGTGAAAATTTGATAACGCGGCAACGCCATCGATGCCGCTTGTGGTGGCGTTTTGGCCGCGCGCGGACTAGAAGGCCCGGTGTTTTCCGTCGAGCTAGATGAGCGCGGCTATCGTGGCCATGGCGATACCGTTTTGCCATGGTCGCTCAACGCTGTGGGATGATTTGATGAAGCGTATTGCGGTCTGGGCGTTCTACGGGATCGGCGCGCTTGCGATCGCCTATCTGGCGCTCTACGCCTATGCTGTCTTCACCGGCCGCGACCTGCAGCCGGGCGACCCCATTCACATCTTCCGCAAGCCGGATGCGCCGAGTTATTCATGATGGTCTCGTGTCCCGGACGCGGTGCAGCGTCCTTCACGCTGCTCCGCAGAGCCGCGACCTATGCTCATCTTTTTCGCGCAACGATGGACCCCGGATCTGCAGCGCACCGCTCACGCGCTGCGCTGCGTCCGGGGAACGCGTTGGGTGTTAGCCCGCCGCCACAAACCGCGCATACTCGCCCGAGCCTGCCGGCGTGATCGGCAGGCCGCCGTCGGCATATTCGTTCAGCTTGTTGCGCAGCGTGCGGATCGAGATCCCCAGGATGTTGGCGGCGTGGGTCCGGTTGCCCAGGCAATGCTTGAGCGTCTCCAGGATCAGGTCGCGCTCGACATCGGCGACCGTACGTCCGACGAGGGCGCGCGTGACCTGTTCGGCGGCGAATGTCGCATGCGCTACCGCGGGCGGCGTTTTGGCGAGATCGAGACGGTCGCCGTCGGGCGTCAGGATGGCGTCGGCGCCGATCTCGTCGCCCTGGGCCATCAGCACCGAACGGTGCATGGTGTTTTCCAGCTCGCGAACGTTGCCCTGCCAGCGGTTGGACGTCAGCACCCGCCGTGCGTCCGCGGAAATCGTGCGCAGCGGCACGCCATTGGCATCGGCATATTTCTTGGCAAAATGCTGCGCCAGTTCGAGAATATCCGCCGGACGATCGCGCAAGGGCGGGATCTTCAGGTTGACGACGTTGAGGCGAAACAGCAAATCCTCGCGAAACGTACCGTCGCGCACCGCGTCCGCCAGATTGCGGTTCGAGGTCGCGATGATGCGGATATCGACCGGAACCGGCTTGGTGCCGCCGACGCGGTCGATAACGCGCTCCTGAATCGCGCGCAGCAATTTCGATTGCAGCCGCACGTCCATTTCGGAGATTTCGTCGAGCAGCAGCGTGCCGCCGGTGGCCTCCTCGAATTTGCCGATCCGCCGCGCCACCGCACCCGTGAATGCGCCCTTCTCGTGGCCGAACAGTTCGGATTCCAGGAGATGCTCGGGGATCGCCGCGCAGTTGATCGAAATGAACGGCCGCTTGGCGCGGGCCGAGCGGGTGTGGACATAGCGCGCCAGCACTTCCTTGCCGGTGCCGGACTCGCCGGTGATCATGACCGAAGCGTCGGAGCCCGCGATCTGCTGCGCCAGCTTGATCACCTTGCCCATCGCCTCGTCGCGCCAGACGAGGTCGCGTGAATCGTTGGCGACGGCTGCGAGTACCGCGGCGATCAGTTCGGGATCGGGCGGCAGCGGGATGTATTCCTTGGCGCCGGCATGGATGGCGGCGACCGCAGCGCGGGCGTCATTGGAGATGCCGCAGGCCACGATCGGCACGTGGATGTGCTCGGCTTCCAGCCGCATCACCAGGTCGCGGATGTCGAGCGCGACATCGACCAGCAGCAGGTCGGCGCCCTTGCCGCCGCGCAGCACGGCCATCGCCTGCTCGATCACCTCGGCGTGGGTCACGGACGCGCCGTTGTCCATCGCGATCTTGGTGGCGGTCGTAAGTTGGCCCTTCAGGGTGCCAACGATGAGAAGCCGCATGATAATCTCCTGTTCGTCTGTTCGCGCCGCTCATGCGCGTGTCGTCAAAAACGTTAGTTGCGTTCCGCCTTGATGATTTCCGTCATGGTCACGCCAAGCTTGTCTTCCACCAGTACGACCTCGCCACGCGCCACCAGCCGGTTGTTGACGTAGATATCGATGGCTTCGCCGACCCGGCGATCCAGTTCCAGCACGGTGCCGGGTCCGAGCTTCAGGAGCTCGCCGACATCCATCTTGGAGCGGCCGAGCACGGCCGAGACCTGTACCGGCACGTCGAACACGGCCTCCAGATCGGCGGCAATGCGCGAGGCCTGTTCGTCTTCATTATAGGAGATGTCGTCGACCGGCCCCGGATTGGCGGCGTTGAGATCGGGCAGCGGAACCTGTGCGTCGGTGTCACTCATGGCTCAATCCTCATGGCCGCTACCCGGCCTGATCGCGGGACGCCATATAGCGCCCGACAAGTTCGTTGATCTTGGCTTCGATGGCGGCGCGTTCCAGCACCACGCCGCCGTCGGCCCACTCGATCCGGCAGTCGCCGGTTGCGATCTCCGGCTCGGCCAGGATCACCAGCCGGCCCTCGAAGCCGCTCTGAGCGGCCTGCCGTTCGATCTTTTCGCGGGCGGCCTCGTAGAGAGAATCGTTGATGCGGACCACGAGGTGAGGCGTCGACACCAGATGCGAGAAGCAATCGGCGACCAGGGCGGTGATTTCGGCCAGCGGTTCGCCGGAAATCAGCTCGTTGCAGAGCTTGCGCGCGACCGCGACCGCGACGTCGACGGCTTCGGTCTCCATCCGGGTTTCGACGCCGGAGAAGCGCGTTGCGATGCCCTTGATCGCGATCCCGATCTCTTCGAGCGCCAGCGCGGTGCGGCGGTCGCTTTCCGCCTTCGCCTCGCGCTGCGCCGCGTCGTAGCCGTCGCGATAGGCGCGGGCCTCGGCGGACGCGATCTTCTGCGCGATCTCGGAAGCCGTAGCGGGCTTCTCGCGCGCCTTGTCGGGCACCCCGAAGTCCATGTCGAACAGGAATTTTGCGGGCGCGGCCATCAGTACACCAGCTCGTCGTCGGCGCGGTTCTTGGTCAGCGTGATTTCGCCCTTGGCCGCCATGTCCTTGGCGAGATTGACCAGCAGCGCCTGCGCCTCGTCGACGTCGCGCAGCCGAACCGGTCCCATCGCCGCCATGTCGTCCATCAGCATCTTGCCGGCGCGCGAGGACATGTTGCCGAAGAAGAAGTTGCGGACCTCCTCGTTGGCGCTCTTCAGCGCGATACCGAGCTTGTCCTTGTCGATATTGCGCATCAGCGTCTGAGCCGAGGCGGAGTCCAGCTTGATCAGATCGTCGAACGTGAACATCAGCGCCTTGATACGTTCGGCGGATTCGCGGTTTTCCTCTTCCAGCGAGGTGATGAAGCGGGTCTCGGTCTGGCGGTCGAAATTGTTGAAGATTTCGGCCATCACCTCGTGGGCGTCGCGGCGGCGGGTCTGCGACAGATTGGACATGAATTCGGTGCGCAGCGTCTGCTCGACGCGCTCGATGACTTCCTTTTGCACCGCTTCCATCTTCAGCATCCGGCCGACCACGTCGAGCGCCAGATCCTCGGGCAGGATTGCCAGCACGCGGGCGGCGTGCTCCGGTTTCAGCTTCGACAGCACCACCGCGATGGTCTGCGGGTATTCGTTCTTGAGGTAGTTGGCGAGCACCTCTTCCTGGACGTTGGAGAGCTTCTCCCACATGTTGCGGCCGGCGGGACCGCGAATTTCGTCCATGATGCCGGTGACGCGCTCGACGGGCAGATATTGCTGCAGCAGCCGTTCGGTGGCGTCGAACGTTCCCATCAGCGCGCCGGACGCCGACATCCGCGAGACGAATTCGAGCAGCAGGTCTTCGACGATGTCAGCCTCGACGGTGCCGAGCGTCGACATGTGAATCGACAGCTCGCGGACCTCGTCGTCGTCGAGCAGCGCCCAGACCTTGCCGCCATATTGCTCGCCCAGCGCCAGCATCAGGATGGCGGCGCGCTTCGGCCCGGTCAGGGGCTTGCCCTTGGGCCGGCTGGCCTGACGGCTCGCCAGCGCCGAGATGACGGTGGTGATGTCGTTGGCGTTGGTGGTTTGCGGTACGGCCATGTCAGATCACTCGACCGGTTCGCTGAGCCATTGACGAACAATGGAGGCGGTTTCGTTCGGATTTCGCTCGGCCAGTTCGCCGACCCGATGCACGGCTTGCGCGTGGACCTGGCCCTGAACCTGGGCGACGTCGATCAATTGGGCGGCGCCACCGGGAATCAGGGCCTGGCCGGGCGCCTCAGCGGATTGAGCGTCGGTCAGCGCGGGTAGCGGGGCGGGGGTCGGGACGACTTCGGCAGCCAGGATTCGCTTGACCAGCGGCCGGATCACCATGAACAGCACCACCAGGCCGAGCAGCATCATCACGCCGAGCTCGATGACGTACATGACGTCGTCCTTGGTGAATTGCAGCATGCCGAGCAGGCCGGTCGGCTCGGCCACCGGGGGGACGGCCGGCGCTTCGGCAAATCGGAGATTGACGACTTCGACCTGGTCGCCGCGCTTCTGGTCGAAGCCGATCGACGAGCGCACCAGGGCTGCGATCCGGTCGAGCTGCTCTTTGGTGCGGTCGGCATAGACCATCTCGCCTTTTTCGTTCTTGGAATAGCTGCCGTCGACCAGCACCGCGACCGAGATCCGGTTGACCCGCCCGGCCTCGGTGACCTCGGTCTTGGTGGTGCGGGAGATCTCGTAATTGTTGGTCTCTTCGCTCTTCTTGCTCTGGTCGCGCGCCTGTGCCGCGCCGTTGTTGTTCTGGTTGCCCGGCAATTCATTGTTGACGGTGACCTGGCCGTTGGTTTCGGCGGTCGCCGAGGATTCCTCGCGGGTCTGGCTGGAGCGCAGCACCCGTCCTTCCGGATCGAACTTGTCCGAAGTCTGGGTGACCTTGTTGTAGTCGAAGTCGGCCGAGAGCTGGACGCGCGCGCGCCCTGCGCCCACCACCGAGGAGACGATCGCCTCGACCTGGTTGCGCATCCGCTTCTCGAAGGCCGTGCGGCGCTCGTCGCCGGCCGCGTTGTCGCCTTCGCCCGAGGCGCCGTCGGCGAGCAATTGACCGGCTTCGTCGACGATCGACACCCGCTGCGGCTTCAGCCCGTTGACGGCGGAGGCGACCACGTGGCGGATGGCGCGGATCTGCTGCGGCTCCAGGCTGCCGCGCACCCGCACCACGATCGAGGCCGACGGCTCCGGCGTTTCGCGCGAGAACAGCGGACGTTCCGGCAGCACCAGATGGACGCGCGCGGCCTGGATGCGGTCGATGGCGCGGATGGTGCGGGCGAGTTCGCCCTCCAGCGCGCGCAAATGATTGATGTTCTGGACGAAGCTCGTGGTGCCCAGCGCGTCGGATTTGTCGAAGATCTCGTAGCCGACGCCGCCGCCCTTGGGCAGGCCGCCTTCGGCCAGCTTCATGCGCAGCCGGGTGACCTTGTCCTTCGGCACCATGATGACGGCGCCTTCGTTGCGCAGCTCGAAGGGAATCGCCTGCCGTTCCAGCTCCTTGATGATGCCGGAGGAGTCCTCGGTCGAGAGGTCGGTAAACAGGGTCGTCATCTGCGGCGTGGTGACGCGCATGATGACAAACGCGAAGAAGCCGAGCAGCGCGGTCGTCACCGCCACCATCGCCATCAACCGTGACGCACCCAGACCTCTCAGGAAAGCAACGAGACTTTGCACCAACTGCCCCCAGGGATTCGGCCCCAAGGACCGACTGGGCAATTATTGCCTAGGGGATGGTTTCGATATGGTTAACGACGGTTAAAACCTGGCGCGAAAGTTCGGCATGAAAAAAATCGGCCTTGCAAGACAAGGCCGATTTTCATCAAATCTTTCGGGTTCTGGGCGCGCTTACTGGCGATATTGCTGGATGCGGGTGGTCCGCAGCCCGGCCAGACCATGCTGGTCTATGGAAAACTGCCAGGAGAGGAACTCGTCGACCGTCAGCGTGTAGCGGCTGCAGGCCTCCTCAAGGGAGAGCAGGCCGCCGCGAACCGCGGCAACGACTTCGGCCTTGCGGCGGATCACCCACCGTTTGGTCCCGGGCGCGGGCAAGTCCGCAATTGTTAACGGACTGCCGTCAGGCCCGATGACGTATTTTACCCTCGGGCGATGGGGTTCTGTCATGGCGTACTCACAAACTCTCAACCACTGAACTCACAGCTAACAACCTACGCCGAGCGACTTAAAATTTGCCTAAGCCCAAGGCTTCAATACGAATCTCCTTGAAAATGACCGTAATGCCATGCGGCCCGGCCTCTGGAGGAGGCCGGGCCGGAGCAGGATCTGAACGAACGGGTGGTTGTCCGGGCCGCGCAGGCTACTGCGCGATGCTCTTGATCTGGTTGACCGTATAGGTCTGGTTATTGATGGACAGCAAAGGTGGCGACTGGGTGAGGTCCACAGAATCGACCACGCCTTGAATCTGGGTTGAGATCGCGACGGTATTGCCGGAACTGTCCGCCCCGGTGGCGGTCAGCTTGTATTGGCCGTCCGGCCACTGGGTGCCATCGTTGCCCTTGCCATCCCATGTGAAGGGTTGATTGTTGCCGGCGTTGACGCCATAGGCGCCCGTGAAGACGGTTTGCCCGGTGCTGTTGCTGATCGAGATATTGACGTTGGAATTGGTCGGAACGCTCAGCTCCCAGGTCGCGCTGCCATTCTTAACAGCCGTGGTGCTGCCATCTACCACCGCAGTCTTGCCGACGAAGCCTAGCGCCTGAGTCGATTGGGCGGTCTGCTGCAGCGACACCAGCGTCGTCAGCTGATCGTTGGTTTTGAGTTGCTGCTCGACCCCTGCGAATTGCACCAATTGCTGCGTGAACTGGTTGGTGTCCAGCGGATCGAGCGGATTCTGGTTTTGCAGCTGCGTCGTCAGCAGCGTCAGGAAGGTTTGAAAGTTTCCTGCCAGCGTGGCGCCGGTGGTCGAACTCAGCGAACTTCCGGACGAACTGGAAGAGGAGGTTTGGGGGGTCGTCCCCGAAACCACTGGGCTGGCCGCGTTTGCGCCTGCTGCTGCCGCTGCTGTCGTCATGTCCGTCTCCTCAAACCCTGATGTCCACGCCGCTGCTCGATCCGAGCATGCGGCCATAGGTCCGGCCCGTTACTGCGGCGCGGGTGGTGTCGTCATCGCTGATCACCAGCCGCTGCGCGTTGCGACCGCTGTCGTTGCCGCTGTTCTGACCTGATGACGACTGGTCGCGCAGGCTGAATTGAAGGCCGCTGCCGCCGGTCTTGAAGCCGGCGTCATCCAACGCGCGCTGCAACTGGGGCGCGTCCTGCCGCAACAGCGACAGCGTTTCCGGTTTGTCGACCGTCAAATGCGACGTCACTTGGCCGTTGCGATCGACATCGATGCGGACATCGATGCGGCCGAGGTCGGCTGGATCGAGCCGGATTTCGAAGCGGCTCTTGCCGCTCTTGGCCGATGCCGCGATCTCCATGGCGACGCCGCTCAAGGGCACGGCCCCGTTGGTCGCGGCCGTGACCGTCAGTTGTGACGCGGCGACCGGAGCGGCGGTCGGCGATTGCAACTGCGGCTGCAGCGCGCCCGCCGCCTGCAGGCTGTTGTCGGATGCGTTGACCGAGTTCTGTCCGGCATCGGCAGCCGCGGAAGCGCCATTGGCGGCGGCGTTGGCGACCAAAGGCGGCGTGGAATTGCCCGATGCGTCGGTCTTGACGGCGTCGACGACACCGCCTTCGGCCTTCTGTTTGCCGGCGACCGCGGTGGGCTGGGTGACGCCGGGAACGATTGCGGTGGGCGCGGCCGTTGCGGGAGCGCCCGTCGTGCCGGTTGCGGTGTTCTGATCGCCCGAAATTGTGATGCCTTCCTTGGCGATGACCGGGCCTTTCGCCGGCGCTGCGGCTTTCGACGTTGCCGGAGCGCCGGTCGCAACCGATCCTGCCAACGCAACCCCGGTCGTCGCGGTGGCGTCGCCGGCCATGCCTTGCACGCTTAGGGCCTCGGTAAATGCGGCGTGCAGATCGATTTTTGA
Source organism: Bradyrhizobium sp. AZCC 2289 (assembly GCF_036924615.1). Classification (NCBI taxonomy): domain Bacteria; kingdom Pseudomonadati; phylum Pseudomonadota; class Alphaproteobacteria; order Hyphomicrobiales; family Nitrobacteraceae; genus Bradyrhizobium; species Bradyrhizobium sp. AZCC 2289. The sequence continues at coordinate 6,837,898 of NZ_JAZHRY010000001.1, forward strand.
ATCGGCAGCCTTGGCCGCAATTGCGGTTGCAGCCGTTGATGCGCTGGCGTCGGTGCCGGTTACCGCGGATGTCGCAGCTGGAGCGGCCTCGGTAATTGCCGCGGTGGCGGCTATCGCGGCCGCGGCGATTGCAAGCGGAGCGGCGGGTTTGTCGGCCGTCGAGGTTGGCGCAGCGGGGACAGTGGTCGGCGCCGCGGCGACGGGAATTGCGGTGGCGACGGCGCTGACGGCCGCTGCGACTGCGCCGTCCTGCTTTGCCTGGGGTTGATCCTTCGCCGAGCTAGTTTCGGCGGAAGACAATTTTGATTTTGACGTCGACTTCGTATCGTCGGATTTCGAGGCGGATTTCGCTTTCGCGCGGCCGGACGCATCGGCATTGGCGGTGGCGTTGGCATCCGCATTGGTATTGGCGGGCGCGCTGGCGGCGGCATTCTGGTCGTCCGCATTGATTTGCGCCGTTTTGTCGGCCGCCGCAGTGTTGTCGCGTGGTGCACTGTCGGTGGCCGGTGCCTGATCGTCGCCGCGACGCGGGGCGGGCGCGCTGGTGTCTTGCGGGCGGCCGGTATCTTGCGGGCGATTGTCGCTGTTGCTGGCGGAGGTATTGCTGTCGACCAGCGCCGAGAAACTGTCGTTATTCTGCGCTTGGGCCAAGTCGGTCCGGGTGGATCGCTGCGTCGTGCCCTGAAAAGACAGGTTTGACGATGCTTCTGACGTGACACTGACCACAGGCGATCCTCTTGATGAAACTTCCAACTACCAGTCAGCAAGGACCGGGCCACCAGTGACTTCCGAAAAATACCTTTTATTTTCAATGGTTTGATAGCTGGAGAGGTGGACCTCAGCGACGTCGCCGTGGCCCCCTTTTCTGCCCGGCGGCAAGATTTGCCGTCTCCGGCGTGCCAAAACCGGTTCGGCTGATTGCCTCCCGGGAATACGGCCTATATTAAAGAGCGGCTTCCGATCCGGCCCAAGAAGGCCGAAAGATGCCATAAGGCCTTATATGTAAAAGGCTTTTTCACTCTTTCCGCGAGACGTTGGCTCGCGATTTAAGTCGATGACCCCTGTCATGCTGAACAGTCTGGATCTTGAAGGCCGCCCAGAGGACACACGGATCGTGGTCGCCATGTCCGGCGGCGTCGACTCCTCGGTGACGGCTGCCTTGCTGAAGGCCGAGGGCTACGACGTGGTCGGGATCACGCTGCAGCTTTACGACCATGGCGCGGCCACCCATCGCAAGGGCGCCTGCTGCGCCGGCCGCGACATCCACGATGCCCGCAATGTCGCCGAGCGGATCGGCATTCCGCATTACGTGCTCGACTATGAGAGCCGTTTCCAGGAATCGGTGATCGACAATTTCGCCGACAGCTACGCGCTCGGCGAGACGCCGGTGCCCTGCATCGAGTGCAATCGGTCGATCAAGTTTCGCGATCTGCTGGCGACCGCGCGCGAGCTTGGCGCCAAGGCGCTGGCGACCGGCCATTATGTCGCATCGCGCCGCCTCGGCGATGGATCGCGCGCGCTGGTTTGCGCCGCCGATTCCGATCGCGACCAGAGCTACTTCCTGTTCGCGACCACGCGCGAGCAACTCGACTATCTGCGCTTTCCGCTCGGCGACATGACCAAGCCGCAGGCGCGCGAGCTGGCGCGACGTTTCGATCTCGAGGTCGCCGACAAGCAGGATAGCCAGGATATCTGCTTCGTGCCGACCGGGCGCTACACCGACATCATCGGCCGCTTGAAGCCTGGCGCGATCGAGCCCGGGGACATCGTCGACCTCGACGGCCGCGTCATCGGCCGGCACCAGGGCATCGTTCATTTCACCGTGGGCCAGCGTAAGGGATTGGGCATCGCGGCCAGCGCGCCCCTTTACGTGGTGCGGCTCGATGCCGCCAGCCGCCGCGTCGTGGTGGGGCCGCGCGAGGCCCTGCGGATGGACCGCATCGCGCTGCGCGACATCAACTGGATCGGCGATGGCGCGCTGGAGCACGTGATCGGCGACGGCATCGAGATGTTCGTGCGGGTGCGCTCGACGCGGGCGCCGCAGCCGGCCTGGTTGCGCGCGGTGGAGGGCGGCTTTGAGGTCGAACTCGTCGCCGGCGAAGAGGGCGTATCGCCGGGCCAGGCCTGCGTGTTTTACGACGCGCCTTCGGGGCAGGCGCGCGTGCTCGGCGGCGGATTCATCAAGAGCGCAACCGCGAAAAACGCGGCGCCGAGGGGGGCGCGGGAAGCCATCGCGCCACCTCCGCTCGCTGAAGCCGTGCGTGGATAAAAAAAGTTCGGGGCAGGGAATGGCTGGGGACATCGACCGCGAGGGGGTCGAAAAGGCTTATGGGCGCTGGGCGCCGGTCTACGACCTCGTCTTCGGCAAGGTGTTCGACGCCGGCCGCCAATCGACCATTGCGGAGGCCGACAAGATCGGCGGCAGAATCCTCGACGTCGGCGTCGGCACGGGATTGTCGCTGTCGGATTATTCGCGCAGCACGAAATTATGCGGCGTCGATATTTCCGAACCGATGCTGCGCCGGGCGCAGCAGCGCGTGCGTGCGCTCGGCCTGACCAATGTCGAAACGCTGGCGGTGATGGACGCCAAGAATCTGGCGTTTCCGGATTCGTTTTTCGACGCGGTGGTGGCGCAATATGTCATCACGGCGGTGCCGGATCCGGAAGCGACGCTGGATGATTTCATCCGTGTGCTGAAACCCGGCGGCGAACTGATCCTGGTCAATCACATCGGCGCCGAAAGCGGGCCGCGCCGTGTCTTCGAGCTGGCGTTCGCGCCGCTGGCGCGGCGGCTCGGCTGGCGGCCGGAATTTCCCTGGGCGCGGTTGACCGAGTGGGCCGCCAAACATGGCGGCGTCAGCCTGGCCGAGCGTCGGCCGATGCCGCCGATGGGGCATTTTTCGCTGATCCGCTTCCGCAAATCCTGAAATTTCCCCGGAACCACCGCGCGCGCGGGCCGTTTTCTCCCCATGAGGACAAAACACGCGCTGCTTCTTTCATGTGTGCTGATGGCTGCCTCCGGCGTGGCGGCAGCCCAGGCCCCGCCTGCGCCGGCGACACCGCCAGCCCAGACCGCCCCGCCGTCGCCATCGCGCGCCACCAATTGCGCGCCGATGCAACAGGCCCCGCAACACCCAGGTACGGCAGTGCCGGAAGGAACCACGACCGGCCAGCGGACCGAACCGCTGGGCGATAAACTGGCCCGGTCGGACGGTGTGCTGTGCCCACCCGCAGGCGTCGACCCCGAGATGCGCGCGCCGACCCCCGACGCCGGCAACACGCCGGTGATCCCGCCCCCCGGCAGCCCCGGTGGCGACCCCACGATCCGGCCGAAATAACTCCGTTTTGCAGACACTTGGCTGGACGGTCGGCTTTGCTTGACAGGTCCTTGAGCCACTCCTTATATGCCGCGCGTTCGCGAATGCGGTATAGTTGGCCGCGCCGGTGAACCGTGGCGAGGTAGCTCAGCTGGTTAGAGCACGGGAATCATAATCCTGGGGTCGGGGGTTCGAGTCCCTCTCTCGCTACCACATTCCCGGTAAACTATTGTAATTCCTAGTCTTGACCGATCGCTGTTCACACGAGGGAATGTATCAATGATACATCCGCGCGAACCCCTCAGCAATGGCCGCCAGGGCCGATCGGATTTTCTAACGTTATAGAAACATTAGATCGTAGCGGCGCTGCCGTTTGCGCCTACATCGGTATGACCGGAGACGTTCTGCGCCGTCTCCTGGTTCGACTTCGGCGGCCTGCCCCGCTGGGGCTGCTGTTGCCTTGCCTTGTCGGCGGCAGCATGCAGCTTGCTAACGAAGTCACGCTGCTGGGCCGTCTCGGCGATGTGATCGACCAGCGCCTGCACGTCATGCCTGTCGCGCAGAAACGCTGCCCAGCCCGCATTCGCAACGGCCTGTGCAATGTCGCGCGGCAAAGCGCTTTCTGCCGCCTCGAGAACCCTCTTGGCGGCCTCGACCGACGCTTCATAGCCCTGGATTGGGGGCATCTTGGTCTCCTTTCGCTACTGACGCGGGCTCAGGTGCCCGCCTCACCATGATCTTCGGAATTCGGAAAGCGTCAACCACTCTCGCGAATCGCTTCTCTCTTGCCGGCGCGACCGCTACTCCGGGAGGACAGGACGTGCTTGCCAGCAGCCAGAGAAGTGCCGACACCATCGTTGCCTACGAACGCGAAACCAGCAGGCTGGTCGCCCAGTGTCAGCGTGAGAACCCTAACGACGCGCCATGGTCGCCGCTCCTACAAACCGTCCATTGGTTCCTGAACGGGCACGCCCGGTGGGCTGGCAACACCATCCGGCTCTATGCCAACGCGCTCGAGCAGGAGGTGGGACGGATGTTGGAATACGACGCTTTCGATCCACGCAGCGAGGAAGCGTTGCTACTTCGGCGCCTAAAAACCGACCGGCCCAGCCCGAGCAACCAGAGAACTGCTGAGGCCATCGCTGCCTACGAACGTGAGACCAGCAGGCTGGTCGCACAGTATCAGCGTGAGAACCCTAACGAGGCGCCATGGTCGCCGCTCCTGCAAACCGTCCATTGGTTCCTGAACGGGCACGCCCGGTGGGCTGGCCACACCATCGAGCTCTATGCCAGCGCGCTCGAGCAGGAGCTGAGAAAGATGCTGGAGTACGATGCGTTCGATCCACGAAGCGAGGAAGCATTACTACTCCGGCGTCTGAAAACCGACTGGCCCAGCCCGATCACCAAGACCAAGACTTCCAAAAAAGGCAAACAAGTCGCCCATCAGAAAAAAGTGGCGGCCAAGACGATTAAAAAGACGAACCCCCGCAAATCGATCCCCGTGAGCGAGGTTCGTGAGCTCGTTCGCTATTTTCGCTCAAGAGACGATGAATTTTCGAATTGGATCGCCGGATATATTATTCTTGCCTCCCGCCTCGGTTGGCGTCCTGGTGAAATGCTTATTCTGCGGCGCGAAAGGCATTTTCTTCGCGCTGGCGCCGAAAAGCATACCAACGGCCGCGGCCTGACGGACACCTGCGAAATTGATATCGGCGCTTACTTTGAGAGGTCGCGGCTTTTCAAGAACGTGTGTCTCGGTTCCGAATTCGACAAATGGACGGCTGATACACGCAAGTGGGAAGCTCACTACGGGGGAAGGGTTGGGCTACAGGATAATCTCAACGCGCACCTCGCAAGGGCCAGCAAGGAGTGCAAAATAAAGCGGGTTTGCACGTATACCTTTAGGCACTTTGCGATTTCGTGCCTGAAGGCGAGCGGATTCTCCCGTGCGGAGATTGCGGTGATCGTTAATCACGCAGCGGATGGTACTGCGGCCGAGCACTATGGAAAGCGACGCGACGGTTCTAAGCGGGCAAAGAAAATATGGCGTTTTGACATGGCGCGCCTTCTGCTCGTGCGCGCCACGGCTCGTAAATTCGACAGGAGCGCCGCCTTGTCGAAGAAAACAGACGCGGAGACGAAATCGATAGAGGCCGATAGCAATACGATTGCTGAGCCTGAGGAGACGCATAGCATGGTCATGAGATAAGACGATTTGGCCATTCGGCAGCTCGGATTCTCGCTAACCTCGGCCACCCATCATTTGGTTCAGCCAAGCTTCCAGGAAACGCAAGACCCGATTGCAGATGGGCGATGAGCCGGATGACGTCCACAGCAACTACCGCGAACGCTCGGCCTTGCGCCGCAAGCCGTGCCGGGAACTGGCAAGCTTCGACCTGCCCAAGGAAATCGACTGGTCGATGTTTGAGGGGCTCGATTTTGAGGCGATGGCCTCAAGGCCTAGGGACGTGGTGGGGCGGCCCAACGGCATGGCGGCTACCTTCCAGCAACGGAGTCCAGATCAAAGGAGCGCCGGTGCTTGTGTGCTTTTTTATTCTGCCGAACATGCCGGGCCGGCCGACATTGTTACCGCTTACAACTGCCTGCTGTCTGAGTTTCACCCCTATGCGCATGCGTCGAAAATCGCTCGCGGTGGTGGCGATTGGCTGGCAGAAGCGGCCACCTACATGCCGTTTGGTCCCTCGCTGAACGAATACGTCGCGATGATGTACCGGATGACGTGAAACACCTAAAGCGTGAGTTCGGTCAGCACCTGAAACAGCAGCCGATGCGAATTGGTCGTTAGATCGTAGCCGATGACCGGTATCGGATCCTTATTAAGTCTGTCTAGTTCCTCGATCGCGTACTGCCGTAGATCGTCGGCGGAACCCATCCCGCGTCCCAAGAGCGCGGCGAACGTCACCTTGATTGAGGCCACGCTCGCTTGAGCCAGAGCTGCGCGCATGTGCGTTTGCAAGGTGGGATCCGCTTTGATCCGCCGAACCAGTGCTGGGACCCAATAGGGAATGGCCCAGCTCTGCTGTTCAATATCTTCAGCGAGGAAGTCCGTTAGCGTCTCGATCACGCCCTCGCTTGAACTGAACGCGGCCATGAGCTTCAAATTTGTCCCGGTATCATACTGCCGGTCGCGAACCCTCTCGAATACTGAGTCCGCAAGAGCGCGGTCGTTCTCACGAAGCAGAATCTCGACCAGCGCGCCCGTTGCCATTGCATTGCCAGGATAAGCGTTGAACGCGTCGATCGCCAAGGCACGCAAGGCACGATCGTCGTGGAAATAGTCCGCGAAGATTTGGCCGCCGTGAAGCATGGCGGTGATGTCGCCGATCGTTCGTCCATGAAGCGAGTCACGCAGCATGGTTTCGAGCAGCTCACGCATGCTTTGGCCTTGCGGCGCAAATTCCGCCAAAGCGGTAATCAAATCCTTCTTGTGAAGATGTTGGGCGGACGGAACCTTGTCCATCAAAAGACCAAACAGTCTATCCGCTTGAGGAGTCCCGGCGTGCAATGATTTTAAGGTTCGTTCGGGAGTGATCTCGAAGCGGCTTAATATCTCCGCATCGCCACCAAGCGCTTGGCTCAATTCAGGCCACCGCGGTAACAACCGACGTAGATAAATATCCTCTTTAGCTAAGTCCGGATTGATTGCGACATCGAGAGGTTTCCCACTGTGCTCTTTTGCGCTGACAAAATGGTCGATATTGCCGGTCAACAACAGCCCAATCACTGCTGCTGTTCTGCGCTTTTCATATTCTGGACCGACCGTGTCTAGTTCATCGACGAGCCAGCGAAGATCTTGCTCGGGTAATGGACCGCGAGCAATCGTTGCCTCAATCCCGCCCATGATGCTTTCCGCGCAAACCAGGCCGTCCGTGTCCTGTCGGCCGTTCAGCAAAAGCTCGTGAGCTACAGCGTTCGCAGGTGCGGCTGTCTCGAGCGCACGAATAAGGGTCATGCGAGCGCTTTGATCAAGCGGACAAAGAACGTTCAGCACGCGGTGGCACATATCAGGGTCGTTCGGGTAGCCAAACGCGACCGCGCCAAGCGAGCCATCACGTCGTAAAAGTTCATCTTCTGCGATTATGCGTACCCGCGGGTGCGCTGGAAAGGTCGCGATAATGTTGGCACACCACATGTCCCTATAGAGAGGAGCTCTTTTTCGCTCCCCGGCAGCAAGGGCGGCCTGCACCATTTCCTCGTCCTCGGCTGTAACACCTAAATTTTTGCAGCCCTTCAACAGGAAGTCATAGCGTGGAACATCGGCGTGCATGCCGCGCAGAAGGGTCGCGCGGCATGCTGCGCGATCATCGATGATGAGCGGAAGCTCTTCAGCCACATCAGATAAATGCTTTGGATCTGCATCGAGCATTGACGCGAAGAGATCCTGCACTTCTGGATCATCTCTTCCCCATATTTCGGCGAGGCCACGCGAGTACCAGAAGCCCAGATGCTCGCCTTGGCGCAGGCCATCCAGGAACCTCTGTTTCAGGTACGGCAGACGCAGGGTTTTCGCGATCCAATAGAGATCATGGTCACCATAGCGCTTTTTGTCTGCGATTTGGGTCTCGATCTTGGCGACCAGGTCGGGTGTCCATGTCACGCGATCAACCGGGAAATTTCCACGGGTAAAAAGATCGGCCAACATCCAGTCCCTGTCCAACAATTGTGAGAGCTCCCTTCGTGCGCTGGCGTTGTTGGAGTCGCAGAGAAGGAGGGCGCCCACAAGCGGCTTCATGCGAAAGGGGCCGTCACCCAATTGTGCAGCAATTGATGACTCCAATTTCTTGGCGAAGGCATCCCGGTGGTGGAGGGCGAAATATTCAGCAAGATCGTGGGCAAAGAGGCTGTCGGAATAGCGCTCCCTCCCATACGCAATCGCGTAGAAACAGTCTAAGTCTTCCGCATCGGTTTCGCCGCGATGCGCGCGTATCCGGATCGCGTCAAGAGATAGACCGTCATGGCTGCTTGCGCGGAGTCTTCGGGCGATCTCCCCAACATCTTCGTCTTGCGTCCAGCCAAACCCCACTGAAAACAACGCTGCCTGGGCTGTCTGAACCGAGGGGGCCGTCCTGGCCAATCGGAGAAGTTGGTCTTTGACATCGACGCGTCGCTCGGCAATCAGCGGCAGGACCTGCGCGGCTTTTCGCCAGATGTGTTCGTTCTCGGATCGGAGGCAACGCAGGAGCGCTGGAATGGCCGCGGTTCGCGAAGAAACATCCCAACCCCCAATCGCATCAATAGCTGCTCCGCGAGCATACCCATGTCGGTCTGGCACCCATTCGGCCAATTTCGTCTGACATAGACTGCGGACGGATTCCGAAAACAGCCCGTCAACCGCGGCCGTGAGCAAATGCCTCTGCCGTTCTCCCCATGCCGTTGATTCTGCCTCGGCTAGACACTCCTTCGCTACACGCCGGACAACGCCCAGGTCATGCGAAAAATCCGCGAACACCGCGTCGGCCAGCAAGGTGTCGCGGGCGGCTTGTTCAGCGACGTCTTTTGGTTGAGCCTTTTCGATGGCCTCGATGAGCTGTCCGGTGTCGGCCTCGTTCGGTGTCATCGCGAGAAGATAGAGAATTGGTTCCCGCCACCGAAGCGTGCCGGCGTTCACACTTACGAATGCGATTTTGTCATCGGCCGAAAGCTGCATCAGATGTCGTGCGGCTAGATACTCCTGTAGTGAAAGATGCAGGAAACCGATGTTGCCAGGTGCCTTGTTCACCAGCAGCCCCGCCCGTTCCTCGGTGAAAGAAAAAATCGCTCGCGCGGAAGCCTCGGCTGCGTCTTGATTCCCTGAATTCTGTCTGTGCAGGATAAGACGCGCGCCACGAGCAACTGCGTCATCCTCATCCGCTGCGTCGGGTATCGCGCCGCGCAAATCTCCGGCTTGCAGCGCAAAGGCGAAGTCTGAAATGATCCGGTTTCGAAGGCGAGGTTCGGCTTGAGATGGATCCGTTGAGAGTGCGCTGACGGCGCGACGATTGGGTTGATGCTCCATCAATTGATCGACAATTTCTTTGCTCGCAGCGAACCGGTTTCTCGGCAGGTCCTGCCCGCGGCTATGTAGATTTATGAAGGCGAGCAAGAACAACGGTGTCTGCGAGAGGCGGTTGATGCCAACATTTCCTTGAAGCGCGGAAACGAACGCATTTGCTTTCTGTCGCGAGCGAGTACGAATCTGGGCATCTGTTGCGTTGTCCGCCTCGAAGCGCTCCAAGAGGCCAAACCACAAGTTTGCCAACGCATGGCGTTGATCGTCGGACAATGGCGCAAGCGTCGCGCGTTCCCAGGCGTCGCCGAGCCCGTTTAAGCTGCGCGCGCCGTGTGGACGGGATGTAGCAACAACTGAGATCCCGGTTTGATCAATGAGCGTCGTCAGGACCGCAAGCAGCGTTTGCGCTACAGCCGGATTGGCGGCCTCGTCAATACCGTCAACGAGGAGCACAATTCGCTTTCCAAGGACTGCGCGCCGCATGTTTTCAGCCAGCTCGGGCCCGCCTTGCGCGTGCACATACTCGGCGGCAACATCTTCAAGGGGAGCTGGGGCGTGGCGGTCGGCACTCATTCGGACCCAGAGCGCAAAAGGCAGCCACACCGGGATCAAGGTCCTAAAGCGCTCCTGTGTGACCTTCAGCACGGGTTCACTAGATAGAATATCAAGCGCCAGGAAGCGTAGCAGCGTGCTCTTGCCTGAGCCCGCGTCCCCGAGCACGAGGGAGCGCGTATGCGAGCCGAGATATTCATCCAGCTCCATCCTCCGCTCGCGCAAGAACGCGCGTGGGGGCCGTACATCAGAAGCTCTGTGATCAGGTTCTCTACTGCCAGATTCCGCATTTCGAGAAGGTTGGCGATTTGCGGCCAAATCTCTCTCTGGCGGGGCTGTATCTCCGGTCTCCGAGGATTGAATGAGCAAGTCTGGCCGAACATAGCGCTTGGGCAACGGAGTAGTAGCCCGGGTCCGACCTTGTGCGTCGACTCCGACGATCGGGAGACCAGGATCGACGGTCGAAATCCAAGAGTTGTAGCAACTCTGCAGTCCGTTTTTCAGGTCGGCCGCGTCAAACCGGGAAAGCCTCTGCCGCAACTGCTCGACAGCTTCGGGTAGGCAAATGGCTTCGACCCATTGCCGCTTGAAAAAATCATCGACGACTATGGGTTCGTCTTTGAGTTGCTGCGTCAAGTGCGAAGCATCGAGAGCCTCAAAATCTATGTTCCGGGCTCGTAGCTTATCGCGCGCTGCCTCGATCGCATCTATGACCGCTGGCGATGAAAACTCACATGCGACCGCCAGCACGAAACGCGTAGCTCGCTGCGCCCATTTGCGTCTAAGAAAATATTGAACGGCAGCGTCGATCTTGGCTTTAGATATGGACGTGTGACGCTTGCTTTGCCAAACATGATAGGTGCCATCCGGCAGACGAACGAGCACATCGATGCCGTGCTGGGCATGCCCGGTCTTTCCGTAAGCCCATGCCGCTTCGACGTTCGCACCGCGTTCGGCCAACCGAACGCAAAGCCTTTCGAAGTCCTCCCATGTCAGACTCGTAAAGGGCAGGACATCGGTTCGCGGCCGCACCGGCGGGTTCGGTGCGGCGCCTGTTGGGTCTTCTCGCAGCCAGCTCGGATTTTCGATCCGCGCGGGAGCTCGGCCCGCCGCCTTCTTTTTCTTTGTACCCGACTTCGGTTTAGGCACGCGGCTACTCTCGCATGGGTTGCGAATCTGCTATCCTTGCATTTAAGCTATGCTGTCGCAACGCTCGCCGAGCTTGTAAAGCTTGCGGGCAAGGTTGCTATTTGGGAAGAATCGTACGGTGTCGCTTAGAGGGAGTTCTCATTTGGCCCCCAAGAGGGCCATTCTGTTGCGCTCGTGTAGTGTATTGCAGCGTCGACGCGCGACAATTGATGTGGTCGATTTGCAACGGGAGAACTGCCCATGAAGGAACCAGGATTGGATGGTCGTCACCGTGATAACGACGGGGAGATTCAGCAAAAGCGTAGCGATACACTGAACAAGAATCTCTCAAGGCCCATTCCTCAGTTTTCGCCAAATGCGACACTGGGCACGATGAGGGAAAGGACCGGCAAGGTTAGTGAGGAAGCCGTAAGGCGTGCCGCAGCAAAGATAAAAAAGTAACTCGACCGATCATCGATCTCGGTTAATCGGTGGTTTGATTTCGGCGAACCTTGCAGCTTGCGCCGGGCTATTCGATGCTACGCGGCAGAATTGCATCAGGCGTTAGACGGCGCTACCGCGAGGCGCTTCATTTACTCGTTAACCATGCCGATTTATCGGCCTTGATAGGCGCGTTTGCGCGGCCCATCTTGTTGGCGTCGGCCACTCTTGAGGGTGGTCGCCTGTTCTACGGTGGAATTCGTAGCGGGCTGAAGACATGCAGGGTTCGCCGGCTCTTCTGAGCGGCTCAATCCCTCCAGGCGGATCCACTCGCTTGGTAAAATGTAAGCCTTGGGCCCATAGGCCAAAAGGCATCCAAATCGTTTTCACATGAACTAGCGCTCGACGCATGTCGCAGTTTCCGGCCACGACCGGAATCCGACCTGCTTTGCGTAACTCAAGCTTAGGGAGCGGACTGGTCACGGGACTAGTCACAGTGGATGACGATGCGCGCTCATGAAGACCCTTCCTCGCAAGACGAGGTTCATAACGATAGTGCTGCGCGCGGTAACGGCTCGCGGCGTGGCCGCCCATCGGGGAGGGAGCTCGCTCGCCTGCGATTGAAGGAGACGGTCGCTTATGTTTCCGTCGACGACCTGGCGGGGCTTCAGCAGGAGCCCCCCGAACCCGAAGATGGCGTATCTTCGGAGGCGGGGCGAAAGCGCAAGCAACGAAAAATCGATGAGAATGGCGGATTCCATTACTTCAATGTGAAGATGCCCATCGACGACCCGGCGCTAAAAGAAACTGTGAAGACGGTCGCGGCTACGCTGATCAAAGATCGAAAAGTTCATCATACTTTCGACGCGCTCGTATCGGATCCGGCGGTTCGCGAAATCGTCGATTGCGCGACTTCTTCTGCTGGTGGCGCGGTTTTGATCGCAAAGGCGGCTCGGACCGGCGGTCTGTTGCGGATGGCCTCGGTTGCGGCCGCGGACGGTGAACTTACTCAGTGCCTTGCTCAACTGGTCGAAGACGGCACCGCGCTGAAGGCGATCAGGATAGTTGCGATGGCTCTCATTGGGGATCGTGAATTTTATCGTACCCTAGTCGCTCTCGTATCGAATCCTCTGCTCCGCGAGACTGTCGATTGCACATCTTTGGAGCCAGGAGGCATGACCTTGATTGCCAAAGCGGCCCGATCCGGTGGTCTATTGCAGATGGCAAAGGTTGCCGAAGCGAATGGCGAACTGGCTCAATGTCTCGCTCAGTTGGCCGAGAATGGCGTGCTCTTGAAGGCCATTAGCGTATTGGTCGGCAGCTTCAACAAGGTCGCTGCCGAAGGTTCGGTGGAGGCGCCGCTGCGAGCGGCTACCGCGGCCATGCGAGATCCAGCCGCCACGCTCAGGTTCTGCGAAGTGCGCGCGCGGGGAGGGATCCGAGCTCAGATACTTGACTGGATCTTGGGTCTTGCTTGACCAAAAACCTCTAGCGAGGGCAAGCCGACGTGCTCCTAAAAGGCGGTAATGACTGTGGGAAGCAGGCGCGCGCCGACGGGTCACTTAGAATTCGCAATTTCGGGTACTTAGCCTAGAAGTCAATCGACGGGCAGCGAAACATAAGGCTAGTCGACCGGAATAGACTGGCTGGCTCATTCGGCGGGCGATAAGCCCGAGCGCGGGGGAGCTTGACCGCGTGTCGACCAGTCCTACAATCCTTGGTTTAGGGCGGTGGCCATATTGGCGGGATCATCGATACGAGACAGGCTTTTGGCGGACCGACGAGCTCTACTCGATCTAGGGACGCGCAACAGACTGGTAAAGCCTACTCAGCTGCCTCGCCCTTCACCTCGATCATCAACACGTCCAGGCTCTCGATCTCCTGCATAGCGCGACCGGCGATCCCCTGGAGATCCCCGTACAACCCGGCGGTCGAATCGAGCACGCCCCTAAGCTGTTCCTCCCTCTTGGCCCACAGCCGCGTCATGGTCTTGCGTTCGCGATCGAGATCGGCCTGCATATCGGTGAATTTTTCGACGATGGCGTCGATGCGGTGGCGGAAACGCGGGCCGGTCAGGTAGGCGTACACCATCTTCATCTTGGTCTGCTGGCCTTCCTGTGCTTGGCGGCTGGCGGCGATGTCGATCAGCGACTGGCGGAGCGCGACGGCGAGGGGGATCGCAAACCGGGGCTCCGTGACCCAAACGTTCTCGACGAGGTCAAAGCCCGCGATGCCCTTGGGCAGAGCACTTGAGACGATCAGCCCCACCTCCGCTTTGGCGGCGCGCTGGTCATCGCGCAGCTTGCCGACCCAAGCTGGGTTCCAGGCCTTCGTTCGCTTGGACTCCCAGAGGATCGTGCCGCAGGCTTTGCCGCCGGGGCCGAGCACGCGATGTACCACGTCGCCGCCGAACTCGCCCTTGGCGACAGGCTCGATCAAGTCACGCTGAAAGCGGCTGCGGAGCAGGGATTCGAGTTCGACTTCGAGGGCTTCGCCCTGTAGCTGCTGCGAGCCTTGGTCGGCCTTGCGGCGCAGTTCCTCGATCTGGCGCTGCATGCCGGCGATCTGGATCTCCTTTTCAGTCACCTTGGCCTTCAACGAATCTTCGGCGTCGAGCCTTGCCTTGTCGCGAACCGCAACCAGGTTCTCCTGAACCTTTTTCTCCACCGTGAGATCCAACTCGCGCTTGGCGTCCTCAAGTTCCCGTTCCTTGCGCAACATTTCGGCCTGGACCTGCTGGGCTTCGGCAAGCTTCGCATTGTTGGTGGCGAGCATCTGCTGCAGATCCGCAAGCTGGCGGTCGCGCTGGCCGAGATCGTCCGCGAGCGCAAGGCGCGCCTTTTTGGCCTCGGTTTCAGCAATACCGCCGCGTTCGGTCCGCAACTTGGCTGCAACCTGTTCATCTATGGTTTCGCGTGCCTTGGCGAGGTCGGCCTGCGTTTGCTTGAGGTGGGCCTCACGGCGATTGAAATCGGCCTCCTTGGCCGCGAGCTGCGCTTCGAATTGTTTGCGGGTTGCAGCGATCATGGGCGCCGCGAGCGATTCGGTCAGCTTGATCTCGGTGCTGCACTTCGGGCAGACGATCTGAGGGTCGGTCACGGTGTCGGTCCTGTCATTGTTGGTGGTGATCTTATCGCTTTTCCCGGTGCCGCTCGGGCTGGGCCGCGGCGTTATCCCCGGCAATCGTGCTGGCCGTGGCAACCGCGACACCCCGTTCGGTGTCGTCGGCTTTGGCTTCTCGGTGGGATCGTGCGTCATGGTCAGTTCCTCGTGGCACGCAGGTCGCGTTCGCGCAGGATGGCCTCGACGATGCGGCGGAGGCGGCGCACCGAGCCGCCGCGCCAGTGTTGCGCCACTGCGGCATGTTCGGTGCCGTCGAGAGGCGGCACCCAGCTTCCGTCCAGACCGCGTTCTTGGGCGAGGTCCGCGATCACGGCCGGCAAGAGCGCATCGAGATCGTCCGCGCTTGGCTTCGGAAACTTGATCACGCGAAAGCGGTCGCGGAGCGGACCGGGCAGAGGCTCGATACTGTTGACCGTTGCCAGGAAAGACACTTGTGATAATTGGAGGTTCGTTTGAAGCGCCGGATCGGGGTAGCGCGCACTTGTCTCGAGCTCGAGGAAGCCGAGGAGGCAATCCCATAGCCGTCCATAGTCATTCCGCACCGCAGCCTTCTCCAATTCCTCAAGCTGGATCAAAACGCTGGCCTGTTTTGCCTGCGCAATCGCGAGGAAAGGATGACACGGCTCGGCGGAATACCAGCGTCGGTCAGTGCCGCCGAATACTGCACCGTCGGCGCGCGAGCAGTCCTCGCACCAGACGCTCAAGCCGAGGACCTCTCCGAGGCGGCGTGCAAACCGAGATTTGCCGCCGCCAAAATCGCCGACCAAAATTAGTGGACGCAGCTTCACCGTGGTACGACCAACGAGGTCGGCGAGCACAAAGTCGATCACATCTGATGCATAGGGAAATTCGTAAAGGAGCGTGTTGCGCACTTGGTTCAGCGGCGGAACCGCGACCAGCGGCAACGGCAGGTTGATGATGTCCTTGAGCGGGCCGAGTATCTCCCTCAGTTTGGCGTTCTTCATCGCCTCGCGGCTCAGGCGAGCGACCACGAGGTGATTTGCAGGCACCACTTCGGCCGAAGGTGAACCTTGTTGTAGGGGTTGGGCCGCTTCTTTCTCCGCTTCCTCACGCGCTCGTCTCTCTTTTTCTTTTTCCCGTCTAGCCGCAGCCTTCACGGCGGCGATCCTGTGCTTGGCCATGCCCGAGCCGATGAGAACCGCGTTTCGCGCGGCCGATTGGTGGCTCAGGACCATGTGGCTGCAGGCGGGTAGGGCCGCCCAGCCGAAGACAAGCCGCTCAATGTCGCTGCAGAGCCGCTCATCGCCGTCACGGACATGCTCAAACGCGAGCAGTAAGGCCTTTGCCACACGCTGGTGACCCTCGAAGAAGGCGCCGCCGCGCGGTACCGGCAGGCACAATAGCCGGACGCAGTCGGCAAAGCCGCGTAACTTCGGATCGTTCTCCGTGACGGCACGGCAGTCGAGTTCGGCGGCCACTGCAAGGCCCGCCTCCACCGTCGGCGCCGCCGCCCAGGCCGCGTTGAGCGGCAAGTTGGGACAAAGTTCGTCGATCTCGGCGGTCAGTCGCTGTTCGACATGACGGGCATTGTCGTTGACCAACATCGCGTAACGCAGCAGCCTGGGCAGACCTTCAAGGCGCTCGTCCCAGTCAGCCGAATCAGCCGCCGCGCCAGTGACGACGGCATCCCGCTGGACCGCGGGCAGATCGAAATCGTCTGAGTTATCGGCGCTCATGCTTTGAGTTCCACCACTAGTGCGGCGTTAAAGTCGGGATTCTCGGACCCGTACCCGTGCGGATTACACACGATCCGACTCGTCCCGACGTGATAATCGGCCGAGTTGTGAACGTGACCGTGCACCCACAGCGTCGGCTGGTAACGCTCGATCAGCGCGGACTGGTCCGAAAGGAACGCTCCGGTCACCGGATCGCTGCGGAATCGCGGATGGATCGAGTTCCAATGCACTGCGTGATGGCTGATAACGACAGTCGATCCGGCGAACGGCACTGCGAGGGTTTCGGCCAGGAGCGCCTTCGACTGGTGATGCAAAAGCGCCGCCTCTTGCGGCCTAAACCGCAACCATGGCTGTTTCTGCCACCCGATCAAGCGATGATCGTTCATGGTTTTGGCGCAGGCGTTCATCACCGCGGCCTGGTTGGCTTCCCCGTAAATTCGATAGTCGGTCCAGAGCGCTGCACCCAGGAACCGGACGCCACCTAGTTCAACAGCGGTGTCGTTCAAAAAGTGGAGGTTGAACGCACCGGCGTTAGCAAAGGCTACCGCGAGTTCGTCAGGGATGAACTTGCGGTAAAATTCGTGATTCCCGGGCACCATCACGACCGGGATGTCCATCGGGACGATCCGGCGCAACTGCTCGAAGGCACGGAGCATCCCTTCACAGACGTCGCCGGCGACGATCACGACATCGACGCCGGGGACGATGGTGATGGGTTTGATCGGAGAGACGTTCACGTGGAGATCCGAGAAGATTTGGGCCCTCATGCGTCATCTCCATAATGGTGACGTTCCTGAAAAGCAGTCAGCAGCACGGTCTCGGCCTCGCTGAACTTGCGCGGATTGTCCGAGTAGCGCTTGCCATACGCCAGCCACGACGCGGCCAGCTCCGTCGCGAAGGCATGGCCGAGGTCGGTCAGGCCGAGGACCTGCGCCAGCACCAGCGCCGCCGCGACATTGCGCTCAAGCACACACCGCAGCAGCGCCGTCATGGCGATGTCGACCTTCAGCGTCATCTCCTCCACCGGCATCATGGAGAATGCGACGTCGATGGCGGCCGACGGGTCGCCCTTGAGCGCGGCCGCGAAGTCGTCACCGCCGTGGAGCACGTCGATCTGTTCGAGCGTCGTCAGCAGGAGCAGGCGCTCGGCATCCCCGAACGCGCCCGACAGCAGCGTCCGCCACCAGGCAAGCGGCGAGGCGTCCTCCCGGTTGAACGGCCAGGGGCGGGTCGCCGGTTCGGGGAGCGTCAGGTCCGGGATGCGGCTGACGATATCCGACGAATTGTCAGCTGGCGACGGCCCACCGTTGCCGCCGTGCCCCGTCTCGACGACATTGTCACCTTCCTGCCGGAGCTTGCGCTCCGGCACCTTCGTTGATTTGGACATTTTCTGCTCCCTAGACCGCGATCAACATCGGCTGCGGGTAGCGCGGCGCCTGCCACTTGCTGCTGTCGACGTGGGCGCCGGTCACCGTCTTCGCCGCAATAGCGGCCGACGGGAACCAGACCGCCACGCGCAGGCGCTGCCGGTCCTGAACACCGGGGATCGGCGTCAGGGCCTGCGCGGCCGCGAGCTCCGCGCGGCGGGTGTGCAGGATCGGGTTGACGCTCGGGTTCACCGCGGTGCGGATTTCCGAGCCCGCCATCACCACGAAACCATTCTGCGCCGGGTAACCCCGCGCCCAGAGGTCCACATAAGCGAGCTCGAGTTCGCTGCCGATGGAAGGCGTCGCGCTCACCCCGATCTCCATCGGCCCGTCTTCGTCCGGGCTGATGATGGTCTCGGTCTCGATCACCGTCCCGCGCTGACTCGCGAAATTCGAACGGAACGCGCGGCAGCCGGCATCGAACAACAACCTTTCGCCATGTTCGACGAAGTGGTCGAGGGAGGCCCGCTTGTGGCTGGGCAACTCCAGCACCTGCGGGTTCACGCCCTTGATCACGTCGACCAGACCTGCCTGTTCGGCAATATCCGTCAGGCGGTACTGCAGGTAGATCGCAGCCGTCTTGTCGAACCACGCCCGCTGATAGCCCGAGATCACATAGATCTCACGGGCGAAAGCCATGGTGGGATCGGCGGCGTGGGTGGACAGCCTGCGGAGGGCATTCCCGGTCTCCCCGATCCGGACCATGGCGTGGTTGGCGAGGACATAGCAGGCCGGAACCGAAGCACGCGCCGGCGACAGCTCCTTCACCATCGCAACCGGGAAGGCCGACACCGTGAGGCGGCCGGCATCGTCGTGGACCTCGCGCAGGCCGGCGATATCGCCCATCGGGCGGTGGACGTTAGTGGTGCAGGCGGGCTGCACGGAGTCGTTGGCAGAAAACAGCGTCATGGTCTCTCGCTCTTTCTCTCGTTGAAGTGTGAATTGAGTTACGGATGGCTAACGCGCGCACTATATATACTGCGCACGCGTGCGCAAGTGCCGCTCCATTGTTGCCTGTCTGCCCATCGAATCGCATTATGGTTAATGCTCGAATCGGGAGGGTTGGATGGTGAAAAGGAGTTCAGCGAAGGTGGCGAAGGGCAGGAGCGGCCCCAGGGCACCAGTCGGGAAAAGGCCGCTAATGGTCATCATTGACGAAGACCTGATCAAAGCCGCCAAAATCGCGGCGATCGAAGATGGGACGAAGGTGTCCGGGACCGTTGAAGGCCTTTTACGGGATTGGTTGGCGAAGAGGAAGGCGCGAGCATAACCATACAGGGTTGAGAGCCCGTAGAATTTGTGGCGGGCCACGGTACTGTCATTGCCAATCGGGACGGGCGGCCCTGACAGTGCAACGCAGGTGCATAGCCTTGATCGCGGCGCGTAGACCGAACTAAAAGCCGACGTCGCCGAGGTGAAGCAGAATGTGGCGCACTTGTCGGCGAAGATCCTGGTCGAGCTCTGGAGTGAGCTCAAGCGCGAAAGCTACTCGATCTCAACGCATCAACACGCAACTGAGGGGGAGAGTGCGGCCCTTGCCATCAACTGAGCGGATCAAGACCCAAGGTCTGCTACTGGCGCAAAGCGGCCGTTCATACGCAAGCAGCATCCGTGACTGATAAGAAATAAGTAGACAGGCTCGGGGAGCGGGGCGATCTCGTAATTGAGGACGCCGCCGCCGGCGCCTAAGTCGATCGCATCCCAGTGTCCGCAAGGTCGAGGCGAACGCTCGGGCATCGTAGCCAACTTAGCAAAATCGTTGCGAGACGGAACTGGCCCTCCTCCAACGACTTGACCCGCCGGACATCCCTGATTTCGGAGAACAGCCATGAAATCAATTTTCACCTCCGTTTGCCTGCTGGCACTCACCTCCTTCTCGCCGGCGGAGGCCAAGGGATGCATCAAGGGCGCCATCGTCGGCGGCGTTGCTGGCCACATGGCTGGCCACGGTAAGCTCGGCGCTGCAGCGGGCTGTGTGGTCGGCCATCACGAGGCCAACAAGCCCAATCCCAACGACTCGAACGCGCAGGCCCCGTCCGGGCAGAAGTAGCCGATCGGACGACGCCATTGAGCCAGCCCGACGCGAAACGCGCCATGAGGATCGGTCCCATTCCGAGAGCCACATCGTCGAACTGGATGACGGCTCGCGGTGGCAGATCTTCCCGGGCGACCTCGACCTCACCCTCGGCTGGAAACCAGAAACCGAACTGTCGGTCGTGCCCACCGACGACGAGGTCAGCTCTCACGCGCTGATCGGCGGCGGCGGAAAGATGCGCGTGATACCGGCCGGGGAGAGCTGGCCCATCACGGAAGTGAACCATTCTTTAGTACGGATAGCCGCGACCTTCGCGTATTGGCCGCGATTCCCATTCCTGCCACCCCTTGAAAGTTGCACCGGAACATCCATCTGACATCCGTATACCATCCCGCTGGATGGCAAAATGGATGCTTTGATGGCCGATAATGTGCGCGAACTGCGACCCCGGACCCCCGACACAGAGAAGATCACGGTCAATCTTGGCTATGTCGACCTCGGTCACGTCGATCTCATGGTGCAGGAAGGGTTCTATTCGAACCGGACGGATTTCATCCGGACGGCGATCCGGAACCAGCTCGAACGCCACGCAGACGTCGTCAGGCAATCCACGGCCCGGAAGAGCCTGGACCTCGGGCTGCGAAATTATAGCCGCGAAGATCTCGAAGCGGCGCAGCGCGCCGGCGAGATGCTGCACATCAACGTGCTCGGCCTGGCGACCATCACCCAGGACGTCACTCCCGAGTTGGCCCGCGCCACCATCGCCTCGGTCTCGGTACTGGGGGCCTTGCATGCCACTCCCGCGGTCAAGGCCGCTCTCGCCGACAGGATGAGGTGAAACGATGCTGAATCAAACCACAGTCCGTGAAGCAACCCGTCTCACGCGTGCAGGCCAATTGGTCGAGGCCACCGCGCTCCTGCAGCGCATGCTCCGCGGCGAGTGGGTCCCAGGACCGACGTCCGGCAGCACTGCCCGCACCGCTTTCGCGAGACTCGAGCCGCCAACCATTGACGCAAAGGCTAATGTCGTCGAGGAGAGCGAAGGTCGGCGGCCCCCGCAGGCGGCCTCCGCTCAAAGACGCAAACGTCCCGCGCCGCTCGACGGCATGAGAGAGTTATCCGGGCTCGGCCTGCGAGGTAAGATCAAGCGGGCTCCGCCGTCGACGTCGGATATCGTGCCCGAGGGCACAAGGTTCATCGAAGGCACCTTCAGCAACGCGGCGGGAAGCCGGACCTACAAGCTATTCATCCCAAGCCGCTGTCAGGGACAACCGCTTCCCCTGGTGGTCATGCTTCATGGCTGCACCCAGTCGCCCGACGATTTCGCCGCCGGCACCCGGATGAACTTCCTGGCGGAAGAGCAGAATTGCTTCGTGGCCTATCCCGAACAGCCGAGCGGAGCCAACCAGGCGAAATGCTGGAACTGGTTTCGCACGGGCGACCAGCGCCGCGGTGGGGGCGAACCCTCGCTGATCGCCGGCATCACCCGCCAGATCATGCGGGACCTTGCGATCGATCCGAAGCGCGTCTACGTCGCGGGCTTGTCGGCCGGCGGGGCTGCCGCCGCCATCATGGGCGCGACGTATGCCGACCTGTACGCATCTGTCGGCATACATTCCGGCCTCGCCTGCGGTGCCGCCAGCGACCTTCCCTCCGCATTCGTCGCGATGCGGCAGGGGAACGGTGAGGCAATTCGGAAGGCCGGCTCTCCTGTGCCGACCATCGTTTTCCATGGTGATCGCGACACCACGGTGCATCCGAACAACGGCGACCGGATTCTCGAGCAGTCCGCCAAGGCGACGAGTCCGACAACGAAGGTGCTTCTTGGCCGCGTACCCGACGGCCATGCCTATACCCGCACCATCCTCACCGACTCGGGCGGGCGGGCGATCTCCGAACACTGGAACATTCACGGCGCCGGCCACGCGTGGTCGGGCGGCAGTCCCGCCGGCTCCTACACCGATCCGCGAGGGCCGGACGCGACGAGGGAAATGCTGCGTTTCTTCCTCGAGCATTCGCTCGATGGGTAGTCGGGCCTCACAGCGCACGTCACCGAATTTCCGGATCACGCCGGTCGCCGGATCCCCGTTGCGGCTCAACGCGCTGGGCTTGCGCGAGAGCGCCTCCGCGCGCGTGACGGCCGTATGGCGCTCGGGCACTCACCGCTTCGCTAGCGGCTACGCCGTCGTCGCGACATGGTAGGTCACGTCCATCGCAATCACTCCTTGCGATCGCGCGCGGGTTCGAGCCGGGGCGCGCGTAACCGTTATTTATAACGAGTGAGCAGTCGGGCTCTCAGCAAACAGAATTCCCGACCGGCCGCTTGTGGCGCGAAGCGGCCGTTCGTGGTCTGAGACGAACTGATGTCCGAAGGTTTGCAGTGGCTCCCCGAGGGCGAACCGGATCACCGATTCGGCTTTGCTTCGTCCCTTGGTTCTGGGCTGGCGTTTGCCTTCAGCCGGTTTAAGAAATTCGGTCGCCCCCGCGGGCTGCACTTGTCCCCGGACCCGCCCGCCGCTTCGCCACCGCTCAACAATTCCGGCTCTATCTCCTGGACGATCCGCGCGGAAGTTCAGGAACATTCACGCGAATCGCCATCGATGGGTTTATCCCTTCCCGGGCCTGGTTTCCTGTAGACCCATGGCGAGTTCTTCGGCGGCTTTCGTTGGAAGATTAAGGCCTGAAAGTTTCCAGCCGTTTCCTTCGAAGTGAATACTGATAGCTCCAGCACCGTCTTCATCGCCCAGCCGGATTGACAGCTCGACCGGCTTTACAAGGGACAAGCGACCAAGCGATTCTAGCACCTTTGACGTATCGATGCCCGCGAGCGCAATCAATTGACTGTCGCCATCGACACCAAGCGATCCGTTTTTCAGAATATTGGTGAGATTTTCCGCGGTGAGCATTTTCGCAACCAGTGCATCCGCAATCGTTGCTCCGTAGGTATTTGCCAGCAACCGCTCAATTGGCTTAATCGGGCGGTTCTGACCGGTCCTGATCAGGTATGCAATCACAATCTGGTCGACCAGAGAACGTTTCAGTCGAGGCACATCGGTTCGCGCCAGAATCTCGGCGCCGTTGCCAGCCTTCGCCGCCCCGACCAAACCGTTTAGGGAGACAATGGCAGACCCGATGTAGACCCCGATCGCAACGACCGCGGCGACGATAGATATCAAAAACCAGCGCATTCGATGAACCTTTCCTTGAAGAATCCAAAACCATTTTGCGTCGAAAGCGGCCATCGACGGGATGACGATGGTCGCCTCCGTAGGCGTCGTCTTAAATTACGCAGCAGGCGCGAAGGTGTAACCTGCGCCGTCCGCTACGATCTTGCCAACGGCCGGGAACGGGAAGTGGTAGCCGGTAACAAGCGCCTTGTCGGCCACGACGCGGTCGAACAGTTTGCGCCGCGTCGCTTCGGCCAGCCGAATGCTGCTCCTGCACATGCTGCCGTCAACGGGGCATTACGGCGGGTTAGATCTAACATCGCTATCTCCTTGCTTTGTTTGCGAGGACGGACATGCGGTCCGCTGGTCGAAGTCGGCGCCTCGTGTGAAGAGTCTTCCTACTGGGGAATTTTGGAATCCTGGCCCTCCGTTCCCAAATGTGGCGAGTAGCTGACAAAATCGAACGAATGCGGAAATGCGTGGTCGCGGGTCACGACGCATTGGATGTCGAAAAAGATGAGCCGTTCGACTCCAGCGGATCGCATCGTCTCCGGCACGTCCCAGCAGATCCTGGCCCTGCCGATGATGTGCAGCATCCTGCCGCTTTGGAAGTCGATGAACAGAAGTCCGGCGCGCGGGTCAACTTCCAGATTCCCGAGCGTGTTAAAGAGCAGGTTGCCGCTGAAATCCGGAAAGCAAAGTTCGTTGGGTGAAACCACCCGCACGAAGCCGGGACGTCCGCCACGGTGGGAGACGTCGAGACCTTGCGAGGCCTCCTCCTGGTCGAGTTGCGCCGATCGGGATGCGACAAAGAACGTGTCGGATCCGGCAATAAGGCTGACCTCGCTATCGCCTAGATGAGGAGCAATTCGGAATTCAGGCACGGGCCTCGAACGAATCCGCGGCCGCTCGCTGCGTGCCTGAATGTATTTCGGGCAGTTTCCAAAGCTCTGCTGAACCCTCATCGCGAAACCTTCACCGACAATGCAATTTTCGATGCGACCGTTGACCCGGTTTCGGCGACGCGTTGACAATTCGATTCCCAGGCCGCCGATTGGGGCCCCATCCCGAATACACGAACGCAAAGGATCGCCCGGATCGAGCCATGCCTTGATGGTAAGTAGATTCTGTTCCGCCGAATTCAGGAACCCTGGTGGGCCAGACAAGGTGGTGGCCCAAGGATAGCCGTTCTCGTCCGCCAATCCCACGACCATGAACGGTAGTGCCGCGAAGAAGGCCCGATGCTGCTCCGGCATGTAGTCCCGAATAACGGCGCGCCCTTTGCGCTCGATGCGATCGCGCACACCGGCGAGACTTTGGATCGTTTGCTCGCCGGCGTGAAACGGAGACGTAGTCCCTGTCATGACAGTGCCGCGATCATGGACGCGCGCATGGGGAAAACATGGCTGATACCCGTTAATGACGGTTGTCTGTACATACTAGTAGTTACAAAATCTAATCACGTTCGGTTGATTCGACGCGATCATGAGGGTGTCATGAAGGCCAAGGGCGAGCTCGTTAAGGCAGCCAAGAAGTTGATGTGGGAGCGTGGCTACGAGGCCGTAAGCCCGCGAGACTTGCTGAAAGAAAGCGGTGCGGGGCAAGGCAGCCTCTATCACCACTTCAAGGGAAAGATGGACCTGGCGTCTGTGGCTTTCGGTGAGGTGTCTGATGAAATGTGCGAGCTCGCGCGCGAGACCGTGGGAACGGACGGTTCTGCTTTGGATCGCGTTATCCGCTATCTCGACGTTTCTCGCGACGGCCTCAAAGGTTGCAGGATGGGCAGATTTGCCTGCGAATCGTCCATTGCAGAGGCCTCGTTGAGGAAGCCGGTCGAACGCTATTTTCGCGAACTCCAGAAGATCCTTGCAGGAGCTCTGCGCGAAGCTCAAGCCGACGGCGAAATTGCAAAGCGCCTCGACGCCAACGAGCTTGCGCTGATGCTCATAACGGTAGTGCAGGGCGGCTTCGTCGTTTCGAGGGTTTATCGCGATCGGAACGCCATCAATCGGGCCACGGAGATGGCCAAGTCGCTGCTCAAGTCGCTGCCACGCCGCTAGGCGGGGTGAGGCAGCAGTCTTCGATACGGATATCCGGGGAGTTATGCCTGTTTCCGCACAACCTTTAGCTTGTGGAGGTCTAGGAAAGCGGCCGGCAATCCCGCCATGGAGCTGGCACCAAATCATCGGGCTTTGCCTGAGAATTGTCAGGTTTGAGCTAAAAAGGGAGCCGGGATCTCGAAAGAGATCCCGGCAAGTCTGGGAGAAACACCAGAGGGCGATGCCTCCCTTCCCAGTCAAAAGTGACCGTCCCGCCGAGGGTGAACGGATTCGGGGCGACCGGCCTCTGCAATTTGACAACACCTACCGAACATGCCGCTACTCATTGAACTGATTACTCAGGGTGCTTTGTGCTTGCCATGCTCGGTCGCAAAGCAAATTGCTCGTGCCAGGCGCTCAGCCGCGGTCGTTTCGATCGCCAGGCACGGTCGCGGAAGCGAAAGTCAAGATATTCGAGGGCGCAACCGACAGTGATGGTCCCGAGGTCAGGACTGAGAGACGGTACGTTGGCGTCGAGAGTGTCAAGGATCATGCCGATCCGATCAAACTGAGCATCCACCCATCCGCTCCAGCGATGGCTTTCTGGCCGGAGAGTTTCCTGGCGGCAGACGACAGCGCGATCCATGATGTCTACGCCAAAGAGTTCCAGCTTGAGAACTCGTCTACGGGCGGGCCCCGGCTCCGGCAGTAACCTGCCGTCCGAGAACTCATTGAGGTACTCACAGATCAAGCTGCTATCAAAAAGAACTTCACCGGTATTCAATTGGAGCGTTGGGATGCGGGTCAGCGGATTGAGCGCCGAAAGCACCTCGTTCGCCATTGTCGGAATTGCAGATGTTTCGATGCGTTCGACACAATGATCGATCCCCATTTCCTTGGTAGCCACGACTACCTTTCGCGCAAAGGGGGAGTTAGGCGACCAATACAGCTTACATGAGGATATCCAGAGAGACGTTTGAGTTGATGCTGCCAATGTTGCGTGGTCTTGCTCTGCTCAATCAGAATTGCGGACTTTGCGAAAGCGCCAATCTACTTCAACGCCGAGTAGGCGGTTGGCATCAGAATTTCACTGCTGATGTTTGCAACAATCGGTCCATCGCGTTCGCCCTCGTCGCGCACCTTGTGCCAAGCGGGGTCGTTCATGAACGCCGCCCACGTCGTCTCGAGATCGGCCAGCGACTCCCACTGGAGTATGTAAGTCAGTTGGTTGCTGGATTCCCCGACAAGAGTCGTCCAAAAGCCGATGGCGTGGATGCCGTGCTTTTTCCAGATGGGAGGAAGCAGGTCCTTAAACCTGGTCTGCAACTTCGCCATTTGGCCCGGAAGGGCCTGATACACCCGAAGTTCATAAATCATCGCGAAAACTCTCCACGTAAAACGCACTTACTCAGGCCTGCTTCAGCAGGCTGGCATCGACTGGCATCTTGCGCAGGCGCTTGCCGGTGGCCGCAAAGATCGCATTGGCGATCGCGGGAACGATTGCCGATGTCCCGGTCTCGCCCATACCACCCGGCGGTTCCGTGCTTTTTACGATGTGGATCTCAATGGAAGGCGTCTCGTTCATACGCAACATTTGATAGGTATCGAAGTTGGTTTGCTCGACACGACCGCTCTTCAGCGTGATCTCGCCGTAAAGCGCGGCGGTGGCGCCAAAGATGATTCCGCTCTGGAGTTGCGCCTGCACCGTGTCGGGATTGATCACGGTGCCGCAATCCATCGCGCAGACCACACGGCGAACGCGGACGGCGCCTTCTTTCGAGACTTCGACCTCAGCTACCTGTGCCAGCCAGCTGCCGAAGGCGAACTGCAGCGAGACGCCGCGGCCGCTTCCCTTGGGCAAAGCTTGCCCCCAGCCGGCTTTTTCCGCGGCAAGATCGAGGACGGCTTTGGCACGCGGGGACTTGTCGAGTAGCGCTCTTCGGTAGGCGACCGCGTCCTGCTTGGCTGCCGCCGCCAACTCGTCGATGAAGCTTTCAGTCACGAAGACGTTGTGCGAGGGACCCACACTGCGCCAGAAGCCCGTCCGAATAGCCGGCGGCTCCACGCGCACAAACTCCACGTGGAAATTCGGCAAGTCATAGACGAGGTCGATCGCACCTTCTGTCGAGTCGGGATCGAGTCCGTCCTTGAAGGCCGGCGGCAGCCATCGCGCGATCACGGAAGAGCCCGCAAAGCGGTTCTTCCACGCTATAGGCCTACCTTTGTCGTCCAAGCCGGCCGCGATGCGATCAAACCAGTAGGGCCGGTACATGTCGTGCTGGATGTCTTCCTCGCGGGTCCATACGACCTTGACGGGACCATCAACATGTTTGGCGATCTCGACCGCGCGGACCGCGCCGTCAGCCTCCAGCCGGCGGCCGAAGCCGCCGCCGATCAGATGATTGTGCACGATGACTTTCTCGACAGGTAAGTCCACGGCCTTTGCCACCATCGCCTGAACACGGGCTACGGCCTGGTTTCCGATCCAGATATCACACCTGTCCTTGCGAACATGGACCGTGCAGTTCATCGGTTCCATCGTTGCGTGCGCGAGGAACGGCACCTGGTAGGTCGCCTCGACCCGGATGGCGGCACGCGCCAGGGCCTCGTCGACATGACCGATGCTTTGCGCGACAGCGCCTGAACCGAGCGTCGCCTGTTCGAGTTCGCGCGCGATCTTTCCGGTGGTGAGTTTTGCGTACTGACCATCGTCCCATTCGATCTTGAGCGCTGCCAGACCTTTCTTTGCAGCTCCCATGTGATCAGCCACGACCGCAACTGCATCGTCCAGCCGAACGATCTGCCGCACGCCTTTCACCGCCTTTGCAGCGGTGTCGTCGACGCTTTTTACGCGGCCACCAAATACCGGCGATTGCGCCAACGTCGCGACCTTCACGCCGGCCGGTCGCGCGTCGATACCGTAGATCGCGGTCCCGTTGACCTTTCCCGGTGTATCGAGCCGTTTGGTCCGCGTGCCGATCAGCTTGAAATCTCCCGGGGATTTCAGCGTGGCGTTTCCTGGAACGGGCATGTTGGCCGCCTCAGAGACAAGCTCACCGTATTTCAGGCGCCGACCGGTCGAGTGGTGGATCACCTCGCCGCCCTGCGCGCGGCATGAGTTTGCATCGACGCCCCAACGCTTGGCGGCCGCCGCGACCAGCATCATCCGAGCGGTGGCGCCAGCTTCGCGCAGCGGCTTCCACGCGCCGCGCATCGCGTTCGAATTGCCGGTCGCCTGAACGCCGAGCAGCGGGTTGGCATAGAGCTTTTCGTTCGGTGGCGCATGCTCGAGGCGCACCTGGCTCAAGCTCACTTCAAGCTCTTCGGCGATCAGCATCGGGATCGAGGTATAGGTGCCCTGTCCCATTTCGACATAAGGCATGGTCAGAACGACCTGGCCGTCTCCGCCGATACGAATAAAGGCGTTCGGCGTGAAACTATCGGAACTGGCAGCTTCGCTTCGGCCGAGGGGCAGGCTCAGGCTCAGCATCAGGCCGCCGCCGATGGCTGCGCCGGTGCCCAGAAAACTGCGCCGCGACAGGTGGGTGTCAGAAGCGCAAGAAGCTATGCGATCGCGGATCATGGTCAGCCTCGTTTCTCATTCGTCTGCGCGGCGAGATTGATCGCTTCGCGGATGCGTACATAGGTTCCACAGCGACAGATGTTGCCGCTCATGGCATTATCGATGTCGGCATTGCTCGGATGTGGATTGCTTGCCAGGAGCGCCGAAGCCGACATGATCTGTCCGGATTGGCAGTAGCCGCACTGGACGACCTCATGGTCAAGCCAGGCTTTCTGGATCTTGGCGCCTGCCGGCGTGTTACCGATCGCCTCGATTGTCGTGACCTTAGATTTGCCGAGGCTGTCGACGCTGGTGATGCAGGACCGTGTCGCGACGCCATCGATATGCACGGTGCACGCGCCGCACTGCGCGATGCCGCACCCGAATTTGGTGCCAGTCATACCGAGCACGTCTCGCAGCACCCATAGCAGCGGCGTATCGCCGTCGACATCGACGAGGTGGGGATTGCCGTTGACTTCAATTTTATAACTCATGTTCACTCCCGAACGATGTAAAAGGCCTCTCGCTACGCGAGAAATTCAACGAGCGCGGCGTTGATTTCCTCCGCGCGCGTCCATGTTATGCCGTGAGATCCGCCCTTGATTTCCACGTACTTGACGTTCTTGATGAGTTTCGCTTGCCGCCGCGACGTTGCATCGGCCGGTAGAATGCGATCATCATCGCCATGTACAATCATTGTCGGCACGTCATTGCGTTCAATGTCCTTGCGAAAGTCCTCGACCCAACTGTCGACGCAAGCCAACGTGCCTATGGGTGACGCGCCCATTGCGACCGTCCAATTCGCCTCAATCACGCGTTCGCTGACGAGCTTTCCGTCCGCGCCGCCAACGCTGTAGAAATTCTTGAGGAACTCCGTGATTGCGGCGGGCCGGTCGGCTTTGATCCCGGCACGGACGCCGTTAAATACACTTGCTGGCACGCCATCCGGATTGTCCGCCGCCTTTAACAGATAGGGCCCAAGCGTGCCGATCAACACGGCCCTGTGCAGCCGCTTCGTGCCATACTTGCCGATGTATCGGGCAATCTCGCCCGTCCCCATGGAGTGTCCGACAAGCGAGACGTTGGCGAGATTCAATGTACTCAGCAAGATGTTGAGGTCGGATGCGAAGGTATCGTAGTTGTATCCCATGCCCGGCTTGCTTGACCGGCCAAAGCCGCGTCGATCGTAGGTGATGACCCGATGGCCGGCAGCCAACAGCGCGCTGACCTGCTTCTCCCACGCGTCGCCGTTTAGAGGCCAACCGTGAATGAGGACGACCGGCGAACCCGAACCATGATCCTCATAATAGATCTCGATGGGTGTGGAATTTTCGTCTCCAACCTTGACGAAACTCATGAGCGTACTCCTATTGGCGTGACGGATGTTTGAGCTCTCTGCCCCTTGAGCCGCATTGGCGAATGCTGGCAGCAGCGGGGCGGCGAGCGTCGCTGTGGCAAGCGAAAGGGCCTCGCGCCTGGAAATGCCTGGCCGTAGCGCCGACGGCCGGTCGCGTTCTTTCCCGAGTCGTTCAGTCATGATTTCTTCCTGTTTCGAAGCATGGTGCGAACGCGTGACGTGCGGCGTTTGTTGGGCGGCGATCGGCAGGTTTTTTCAGCCGCCAAGGTGGCTGGCATCGTATCCGAGCCGATCTTCGATATCGAAGCGATTTGAACTGAACGGCGTATCTGTCGCGACGATAAGACCGGGAGCCGGAGCTTCGTCACCTTCAATCAGGGGCGCAGAATCGATCCGCTATGGGCATGCTATGCGTCAGCAAGCCTGAGTGTGCCGAGAAAACAGCATGTCAATCTCCGGGGAAGATACGGCTATCTCGAAAAATCGTTTGATGACGATACCAGTCGCTGCCTAGCGTAAAGCCGCCGATCGCAAGATATGCGACGCAGAAGCGTCAGGGGGACGACCGTGCATGAAGCCACCGAATACGTTCCGTCGCGCGTTACCGCGAACAGATCGGGAGCGCTTCGTTTCCGGCTGGTGCTCGTGATGA
This sequence comes from Bradyrhizobium sp. AZCC 2289, assembly GCF_036924615.1. Classification (NCBI taxonomy): domain Bacteria; kingdom Pseudomonadati; phylum Pseudomonadota; class Alphaproteobacteria; order Hyphomicrobiales; family Nitrobacteraceae; genus Bradyrhizobium; species Bradyrhizobium sp. AZCC 2289. The sequence goes on from NZ_JAZHRY010000001.1 coordinate 6,868,405, forward strand.
TCGTTCCATACTTGGCGATGATGGCCTTTTTGATCCACAGCGCACGGCATACGACGCAAGCCGCCGTTGTTGCACCTGACTTCAGTCCAGCGATGATCGCGTTGGCGAGCTGCATGGCATTCAGTGTGGTTTTGACCGGCCTGTTTGTGTTCGTACGGCATGAGGATTGAATGATGCGCATTCCACGGAACTGCATGCCGTTCCTTTTCGCAACTGTATCCACTTTCGGCGTCGGCGACGCGGCGTACTCTGCGCAATCCGATTCACAAATTCGCCAGGCTGAATCTTCCACGATCGTGTTCTTTGTGGTCTTCGCGGTGCTTACGCTGCTCATCAGCTTTTGGGCGGCCCGGCGTGCAACAAGTTCGTCGGAATATCTTACGGCGGGAAGTTCGATCTCGGCAGGCCAGAATGGCCTGGCTATTGCCGGCGACTATATGTCAGCCGGTGCCTTCCTTGGGCTGTCGGGTGCGATCTATGCATCCGGTCTGGATGGAATGTTCCTAGCTGCAAGCTATCTTGCCAGTTGGCCTATCGTCCTGTTTCTCGTCGCAGAACCGCTCCGTCGCCTAGGAAAGTACTCGTTCGCCGACGTGCTGACTCACAAGTTGAGAGAGCGGCCGATTCGCATCCTGGCCGGGGCTTCCACCCTGGTCATCGTCAGCTTCTATCTGGTCGCGCAAATGGTCGGCGCCGGAGAGCTCATTTCACTGCTGTTCGGAATAGGTTACGCGCCGTCCGTCATCATGGTCGGGCTGCTTATGATCGTGTTTTCGACCCTCGGCGGCATGCGCGCTGCCACATGGGTACAGATCATCAAGGCTATTCTAATGATTGGCGGAAGCGTCATGATCGCGGCGTTGGTACTGGCCAGGTTCGGTTTCAATGTGTCCGACCTCTTCAAAGCGGCGGTGACCAATCATCCGAACGGCAACAAGATCATGGATATTCGCGGCTTTGCCCAAGACGCAGTTGCAACGCTTTCTCTCGGCGTCGGAATCCTGTTTGGTACCGCAGGGCTGCCTCACATCCTGATGCGCTTTTTCACGGTTAGCGACGAGCGAGCAGCGCGTGTATCAGTCTTCTACGCGACGTGTCTCATTGGCCTGTTCTTTGCGATGCTGTTTGTCATCGGATATGGCAGCATCGCAATCCTCCGTGGCGATGCCACCTATGCCAACGCCAGCGGCGTGCTGTTTGGCGGAAATAATCTGGCTCCCATCCATTTGGCGCGGGCCGTTGGTGGAAGCATCCTGGCGGGTTTCATCTCGGCGGTTGCGTTCGCGACGATCCTGGCCGTTGTATCGGGATTGCTGATAGCAGGGGCTTCCTCGGCGGCCAACGATCTCGTTGTTGGCCTGTCCGGCCGGCATCTCGATGAGCGCATGCGGCTTCGGATATCACGGATCGCCGCGATGACACTGGGAGTACTCGGGATACTGCTTGGACTGGCGTGTGAAGGTCAGAACGTCGCCTACCTTCTTGCACTTGCCACCGCAATCGCGGCCAGCGCAAACTTCCCGTTGCTACTGTTGGCAATATACTGGGACGGTTTGACGACCCGTGGCGCGGTCGTTGGCGGTACCTTCGGCCTTGTCTCGTCGGTTGTTTTGACGGCAATGGGCCCAACTATCTGGTCAAAAGTGCTGGGTCTTGGTCCCGCGATCTTTCCATATGACTCCCCGGCACTTTTCACCGTGCCCCTTACTCTGCTCGTCTGCTGGCTGGTATCGATCGCAACGGCTGAAGCCGAGCGGGATCGGCGGCTGACGCAACCTTCCGTCGCTCAGTACGCGGAATAGTCAAGGCCTGATCCGTACAAGCACAGCGGGGGTCTCACGACCTGCAAGATTTGGTTACGCGCTGACGATTTGACCGACTGGGCCCCTATCGCCGTCAATGAACCATGACTTCCTTGCCGACGCCGCTTCCGAAACGACACCCACGGCGCATTCTGGTCTTGGGGGCAGGGATGAGCGGCCTGACGGCGGCTCTTGAACTTGAGCGGGCTAGTCACGCCGTCATCGTCGTTGAGGCACAGGCGCGACCAGGTGGGCGGGTGCTCACGATGCGCGACGGACGCGGATCGCCGATTGCGGAAGCTGGTGCCGGGCGCATTCCTCAAACGCACACATGGGCCATGGACTATGTTGACCGCATGGGCTTGGAGACAGACCCGCTCTATCCCGACGGTCTGAGCGCGGTGATATACGCCCAAGGTAGGCGCTTCGTTCTTGGCCCGGGCGCCGATCCTGCGCAACATTTCGATCTGACTGACGCGGAGAAGGCGCTCGGTCTTGACGGGCTTACCAAGACCCACATGCTCTCGGGCGTTGAACTGGTCAAGGCCAGCGGGACGATGAACGGGCCCGATTGGCCGGCCACGGGTCTCATGAGGTTCGATGAACTAACGGCGCGTGATTACCTGGCGAGCAGGGGACTTTCGGACGCCGCGGTCAATCTTCTTACGCTGGGCGCATTTCCGCAGACGATTTCGGCTTTGACGTTGTTTCGCGTTCTCGCGACCTACGATCGAACACGCCTGCGCAGAATTCGTGGCGGTAACGATCTTCTGCCAAGGGCCATGGCAGTACGACTAAGGTCGCCGATTGCCTACGGATGCATTGTACGAAGCATTCGCCAAGAACCTCTGCAGGTTGGGGTAAGCGCTGAAAGTTCGACGGGACAGCACCACATCGTTGCAGACGCCGTCATTTGCACGATTCCATTCTCGGTGCTGGCGAACATTGAAATCGTCCCGGCTCTGAGTTCCGCCAAACAGTTGATTGTCGCGCAGATGCGCTACACTACAGCCACCAAGGTCGCCTTCAAGACACGAAAGCGACCGTGGGAACGTGAAGGCCTGAGCGGGTTCGCCCAGCTCGACACGATGGCTGAAATCTGGAGTCCCCGCGACAACGATCAGGGGGAATCGGGTGTCCTGCAACTCTATCAGCAGGGTGAACTCGCAACTGCCATGGACGCGATGGGCGTGGTCGATCGCCATGCGTTTGCGTCCGGTACCATCGAGCGCGTTTTCCCGGGTGCCACGGAGATCATCGATGAGGTCTTCGAGTATTCGTGGCAACGCGACCCATGGGCCCGCGGTGCATACGGCATCGCAGCATCAGGGCAGCTCCGCGCCTGGAAGGAGCATCTTATCCGACCGGAGGGCCGCATCCACTTTGCCGGCGAGCATACTTCACTCGAATATGCAGCGTGGATCGAGGGCGCGGTCAGGTCCGGCTATCGTGCTGCTGCAGAGGTGAACGCTGGAATCTAGTCGGCCAATCGACGATATCGAAGGGCCGTAGCGCGCCTCGAACCATCGCGTGCGCCCTTGCGCTACGGCGGTATCATACCCTTCGCGCGGATCACATCCGCGGCAGCGCTTGAGGTGGCGTAGGCGATAAATCGTCTCGCCATGTCGGCCGACTTGGTTTCCGCGCTGACGGCGATCTTCAGCTCAATGCCATTTTGAAGATCACCGGGGAGCGGTCCAACCAAGTCAACACCTTCAATTGGAAGAATCTCGCTGATCAGCTGCACCCCCAGCGTCGCCAATCCGTCGGCCACCGCCTCGATCTCCTTTGCCCCCGTCATGGGCAACAGCTTGTCCCTCAGCGCCTCATCAAGATTTAACTGCTTCAGAACTCGTTGAAAATGCTGGCCGCTCGCCCCTTGCTTGGCGTATGAGATCTTGTCCGCGCTAAGCAGCGTCTGAACGAACATCTCCCGCGTCGAAATGTCGGGTTTCGCGGCTCCGTGTTTGACCGCTACTGCAATCAGAGCGCTCGCGAACGTTGACTGGTCAGCCCCTGCTATTTTATTTGCGGCAGTAAGCACTGACATCACGGGTGACGTTAACACGGCGACATCGAAGCGCGCACCATCCTCCATCGCACGCTGCAATGCGGCGGCTGTATCGTATCTAAAACTGAGGACGACGCCGCTGGCGCGCTCAAATTGAGGCCCGAGTTCGTCCATCACAGATCGCGCTCCAACCGAGCTCATGACGACCAGTTCCGCGCCGAAAGCGCTGGACGTAATTATCATAGATGCTACGGCCATGACGGAAAAGGCACGGATGAACATGTTGAGCGTTTCGCCTTTCTTCGACAGAAGTCGAGCATAGGCCTTGGCTCACCCACGGGTAATTGAAGTTTAGTGATAACTCCGATCACAAGCGGCGATATGTAGCTGCGAGTGTCGACGCCGTTCGCTCCTGAGCCCGCGAGCCTTCTCCTCGAACACCTTAACGGAGACCGCGCGGCCTGCGACGATACGTGGTTGAGTGTGGAAATCGACGCCCAGCGCGGAGCCATCTGCGAATGCGATTGCTGTGTGCAGCTCTCGTGATTGATCTGATCCAGGGGCGGCGCGGATGCGCGGCCATCAGACTGTAGAGTGTTGATTGCGCGACGGATTTCCTAAATTCGAATATCCATAACGCAGCGGGATAAAGGAAGAACGATCGGCGAACCTGCGCATAGTGCCGGATTGATCACAAGCTTTCCTATAAGGGCGGCAGCAAGGTGGTAACGGTACCGGAAAGCGCACCAGTTGTAACCTTTGCTCCGGCAACGCGAGCCGACCTGACGGCGGGGAGGAAGGTATTCGTTCTCACGACTCCGACGAAGCAGGGTGTCTTTGAGACGCATGTGCTTCTCGTAGAAAAAGATGGTGTGGTGCCGCCGATCTGAAGGCATGGAGGCGCGCGACCGGCTATCCCGGTCGCGGTCGCCTCACGGTGTTCACCGCGAGAGCCGGGATCTTGGTTCCGGCTCTTTCGTGACGAGGCTTTCGCCGAGCAGCCGTCGATGCAGATACCCCTATCAGAATCGATCATGCGTTCGCCCTATTGTCGCGTTCCGGGCGATCCCCTACGTTTGCCTTGGGGTCAATTTGAAGCGGTAGTGAAGTGGACCGAATCGACGCGATGAAGGTCTTCATCGCCGCCCTCGACGAGGGTGGCTTGCGGAAAGCAGGGCGCAAGTTGGGGCGGTCTCCTGCTGCGATAAGCCGTGCGCTTGCGTTTCTTGAAGCTCATGTTGGCGTTACCCTCCTTCATCGCACGACGCGTTCGTTCAAATTGAGCGAAGCGGGCGAACGGTATGCGGCCGTCTGTCGCCGCGTCATTTCAGATCTCGAAGAAGCTGATCTTGTTGCAGCGGGTGAGCGATCGGCTCCGCGCGGCACGCTTACCATAACGGCTCCGGTTGCGGCAGGTGAAGACGTCTTGCGTTCGGTTTTAGACGCCTTCATGGACGCTTATCCGACCGTTTCAGTCAGATTACTTTTGCTGGATAGGCCGGTCAGCCTAATTGATGAGGGCATCGATATTGCTTTGCGAATTGCCCATTTGACGGATTCCACACACGTGGCGATCCGGTTGGGCGAGGTTCGGCGTGTCGTAGCGGCATCGCCCCGCTATTTGTCCACGCATCCGAAAATCGAACAGCCCGCGGATCTCGCAAAACACAAGATCATTGCGATGACTCACTTCGGGATCGACTCCTGGAGCTTTCCGCCAGCGAAGGGATCATCGATCCCTCGGTCGGTTCAATTCTCGCCACGTTGGGTCGTGAATAGCGTTCGTGGCGCCGTCGCCTCAACCGTCGAAGGGCGTGGCATCACTCGACTGTTTTCCTATCACATTGCCGAGCAACTTTCGCAAGGCGCGCTGCAAATTCTTCTAGCGCAAGACGAACCCGCCGCCGTGCCCGTGCACCTCATTTCCCCACAAGGTCGGCTTGCCGTTCCAAAGGTCCGTGCATTCGTGGATTTCGCCATGCCTCGCCTCAAGACACATTTTTCTCGCCTTGTATGCAACGCCGCGAGGTATCAACGCGGCATTCAATCGCTTCGCGAAAAAGTGTCTTCCGACTAGCGGATATTGGCGGCGTCATTTAGTTGGGCTACGTCACGTGCCTGACAGGCACCCACAGTCGAAAAGGAGTAACCATGACGACGACATTCGGCTCGGCCAAATGGCAGGGGCGCATTTGGGATGGAGAGGGCGCAATTTCGACCAATAGCGGCGCACTAACGGATTATCCCTATGGGTTCGGCAGCCGCCTCGAAGACAAGCCAGGTTCGAACCCCGAAGAGCTGATCGGTGCCGCGCATGCTGCCTGTTTCACCATGACACTATCGCGGATCCTCGGCGAGGCCGAACTCATCGTTGAACATACGGAGACCAAGGCTGAAGTTACTCTTGAAAAGCAGGGTGACGGCTTTGCCATTACGTCCGTCCATCTGACGCTACTGGCGAAGATCCCGGGTGCAGACAACGCAATGTTCGCCAAGTTGGCAGGCCTGGCCAAGGTGAACTGCCCGGTCTCGAAGTTGTTTAATACCAAGATTACGCTGGAGGCGACGCTGCTTTGAAGTTCCGTCTGACAGACGTGCTTTGGTTGGCAGAGTTCTTTGACGCCGCCTCCTAGATGAGGCCGCGGAGGCCTGCCGCGGGAACCGGCCGCTTTCATGCGCCGGCGGGCAGGACCGAGGAGTAAATGATCCATGTCGCACCATTATTCTGGTCCCGATTTCGGTTTCCCGCACGGAGATGCGCGCTTGGACCTTACGGACTTGTATGCCTTCTCGAAGCCAGGCGAGGCGGACAAGTCGATCCTCATCATGAACGTCCATCCGTCCGCCGTCGTGAACCCGCTGGGGCCCACCACGCGCGAGCCGTTCGCGCCCGAGGCGTTGTACGAACTCAAGATCGATACGAACGGCGATGCCGTCGCCGACATCGCGTATCGGGTGCGCTTCTCGTCCTCCGCGGAGGGATCGCAAACCGCGACCGTGCGTCGCGTCGAGGGTGCGCAGGCCGCCGAAACGGGTGACAGTGGACAGGTCATATTCGAAGCAGCACCTGTGTCGATGGGTCGGGACGCGCGCGTGACGGAGGCCGGCCGATACCGGTTCTTCGCGGGTTGGCGCAGCGATCCCTTCTTCTTCGACACCCGGGGGGCGTTGAACGATCTGCAGTTCACCGGCGACGATTTCTTTATCGACAAAGACGTGTGCAGCATAGTGCTGGAACTGCCCAACTCTGCCCTTGGACCCAAACGAGTCGGCCTTTGGGCGCGCACGCTGGACGGCGCGGGCGGAGTTTGGATCCAGGCAGACCGGGGTGCGTTACCTGCGCAAGCGGTCTTTCTTGTCGGCTCCGAGCGCGATAGCTACCACGCGGGCGAGCCGGCAGACGATGCCCGTTTCATCGGCGTCTTCGCGCATGCGCTGGAGCACACCGGTGGCTATTCGCCGGAGGAAGCAAGGCGGGTGGCGGGATCACTGCTGCCGGACGTGCTGTCCTACGACCCGACGTGTCCCCCGTCGTTTCCGAGCAATGGCCGTACGCTCACCGAGGATGCCGCCGACGTCTTCCTGGCAGTCCTCACAAACGGGAAGGTGATCGGGGACAAGGTTGGGCCCCACATCGATCTGCTTAGCGAGTTTCCTTATTTGGGGCCGCCCCACAATGGGTGATGGCGACAACTTACCAACTAATGACATCGCTTCATTGGCCAATTTCCTCTGTTGATGGCCGAAAGCCAGATTTCTCGGTTCTAGGACACCACTGACCATCGCGCCGATATCTTCCTTGGCGATAAGGGTATTATTTCTGGAGATACCTTGTCATCGCCTACTCCGCTCGCCGCTCAAAAATTGGAGAGAAGTGGCTGGGATTCTGTCTTGTAAAACGAACAGGTTGGATCATGATATCACCCGTTCAAGCGCGTGAATGCCGAACCCCTCACTTTTGAAGATAGGGCATGTTATGGACGCAACCGATCTGAAAGTCTTTGAGGCAGTTGCTCGGCACGGCAGCATGAACCGGGCGGCGGCTGAGCTGAACACTGTGCAATCAAATGTCACTGCGCGAGTGAGGGCGTTGGAGCTCGAGCTTGGTGTTCTTCTATTCCAGCGGCATGCACGCGGCGTGAAGGTCACGCCTGCTGGGCGGCGGATGCTCCCCTTTTCGGCACGCATAGCCAGGCTGCTGAGCGACGCCAAGGCCGCTGCAAGGGATGACGGCGTTCCGGGCGGTGTGCTGGAAATCGGCACCCTGGAAACGACGGCTGCGCTTCGGCTCCCATCAGTACTCGCAAGCTTTACAAAAGCCTACCCGAAGGTCCGTCCCGTGGTCACGACGGGAACGACCTGTAGTCTCATCGAGGATGTTGTCGAATGCAGACTTGAGGGCGCGTTTGTAGCGGGGCCGGTCGACCACCAAGATTTGCAACAGGAGAGCGTCTTTCGCGAGGAGCTTGTTCTGGTAACTCCTCGCTCAATTCGCGGCATTGAAGATCTTTCCTCGATAACCGAACTGAAAACGATCGTTTTCCGCATCGGTTGCTCATATCGAATAAGGCTGGAAAATCTGTTGAGCAAAGCGGGAATACTCGTTGCACAGCCTCTGGAATTCGGCTCAATCGACGCGATTCTGGGCTGTGTGGCCGCCGGTGTCGGGATCACGCTGTTGCCCAAGGGCATAGTCGCAGCGGCCTGGCAGGACGGCCAGGTCGCGGTGCATGAACTGGCGCCCGAGTTTGCTGAAGTGCAGACCGTGTTCATTCGGCGCACGGACTCTTACGTGTCCAGTGCGCTCTCGGCCTTCCTTCAGATTGTACGACCGGACGCGGAATTGCATATAGCCGCCGAATAGCCTTCTCCGCCGGTACGCGGAGCAAGCGGGTTGGTTCTCCGAACGATTTCCTGTGCCGCTCGCTCGCCAGGCCCAACCTCATTCCGTTTCAGCAGACGCAAACGCTCGCGCTTTGGTGTGCCGATCTGGGTCGCAGCCCTGCTTGAGTGGCAACGATATTTGATCGGTCAATCGCCAGAATCGATGGCGTCGGCTCAGGGTGACTACACTCCGCCCGATTTCGTCACGTGATGTTGGCTCACTCCTCAAGCGATTTCTAAAGTAGCTCGAGCAATCTGCGGCACAGATTGCCCTCTCGAATCTATTCGCTTGATGATCACAATTGACGGAGGCACGCTTCTCCCGCACGACGAAAACCAGATCGATCGAATTGGATTCGGCCAAGGACGCTCACATGCTGATGAAAAGTTCAACATCCCTTTCTACGGTGAATGCGATCGCGAGCTTTGCCGACCGGGCTGTTTCAACATCGCTGAAGCCTGACGCGCGCAAGCTCTACAAACGAAATATTCTGGACAGCTTGGGCTGCGCGATCTCTGCGCTTCCGGGGGCGCCGTTCGCAGCGCTGCGAGAACAGTTTGCTGAGTATCGTTCCGGCGGATCGTGCACGTTGATTGGCGGCGGTAAGACGGCGCCGGATCAGGCGGCGCTGTTCAATTCCGGGCTGGTCAGGTATGTCGACCTGCTCGACAGCTACATGTCGCCGGGCGGACTGTGCCATCCTAGTGACAATTTTGGCGCCATCCTGGCTGCCGCGGAACACGCAAAGGTGTCGGGCGAAGACTTCATGCTTGCCCTTGCGGTCGCCTATGAGATCCAGTGCCGATTCACCGCCGTCGTGCCAGTGATGGCCAAGGGATTCAACCACGCCATTCAGCTCGCAATCTCCGCGGCAGCGGGAGCAGGAAAGCTGTTCGGACTGACCGACGAGCAGATCGCGCATGCGATCTCGATCGCAACTGTCGACAACATTTCCCTCACCTGCGTCCACGTTGAACCGGTATCGCAGTGGAAGGGCTTTTCACCGGGAATGACGGGTATGCGGGCCGTCTACTCCGCATCGCTCGCCAAGCGGGGCTTCACGGGTCCGTCCGGGCTCTTTGAGGGTCCAAACGGCTTGCTGCGGATGTTTGACCAGAAGATCGACGTTGACTGGTCAAACGACTCTCTTGAGATCATCAAGAGTACGATCATGAAGAAGTTCTGCTCGCTCATTCATGGTCAGCCGGTTCTGGAGGCTGTACTCAAGCTGAAGCGCGACAATGATTTGGTGGCCGAAGACATCGAGGGCGTCCGCTGCGACATCTTCCAATCGGGATTTGATATCGCGGGTGGAGGCGCATTCGGCCTGAAGGATAGACCGCAAACAAAGGAACAAGCGGATTACAATCTGAAGTACCTGATTGCAGCAGCGCTTCTGGATGACGAGGTAGGACCGGCCCAGCTTGAGCAGTCGCGTGTCCAGGCCGCCGATGCTCAAGCCTTGCTAAGCAGGGTGGAGATTCGTCCGGACGATGCCTTCACTGCGAAATATCCGCACGAACTGGGCACGCGTGTCGCCATCAAGACCAGGGATGGCCGCACGTTCGATCGTGAACAGGTCGGATACGAAGGCGGTCTCGGTAATCCATTATCGTGGGAACGCGCGGTCGAGAAGTTCAACTGGCTCAGCGAACCGTTTGCGGATGCGGAGCTACGCCACAACATCGTCGAAGCGGTCGTGAAAATCGACGAGCGACCCATCGCCGACTTGATGGGTCTTCTTGGCAAAGTCGACCCCGCGGCCGTCTATCCGGCATTTCATCCCGGAATTCAATAGTCATTCCCGTCAACTGAGGAGGATCTCGATGTCAATGATTTCGTGCGACATGCGGTACGGCCGCTCGGACGAGCAGAAGCGCGCGCTTTCAGCCGGACTGCTGCGCGTCGTCAGCGAGGCGACCGGCGAAACCACCGACAACGTATTTTTCGTCATCAGAGAGGGACGGGGCATCAACTTCGTGGAACACGGGCAGCATTTGCCTGAATTCGTCGAAGGCAATGCCAATGATAAAGATCTGATCGCCCGTTTGAAATGACAAATCGGAGGTAACCATGCCCTATATTGAATGTCATATCGCCGCCGGCCTTACCAAGGCCCGCAAGACGCAGCTGATCCGTGACATCGTTAAAGTCACTCACGACTCCATCGGGTCCGATCCGAAGATCATCAATGTTCTTCTGTTTGAGCATCCGGCTGACAACATGAGTATTTCCGGACGAATTCACGGCGAAGAGGCCCCGAAGCAGGTCGTCGAGAAGGCGTGAAGCCTGAGCTTGGGCATTCAATGGCGCTCGGTCCGGGCAGCCTGAGCCCGATAGGCTGCAGATGGAATCGAGCTATGATGCGATGTGCAGTGCGAGCGGCTTCGGTGGCGTTGTGTTACGACACCCTCAGTGGCCGCGTTTTCTGAAGAGTGTTGAATGATCAAGATGGCTGACGGCTTGAGTGCAGGAGCGCAGCGAGTTCGCTCGGTGAGGACCCGCGGCATGATGGTCCCGCTGAAGTTTACGCTCGGGACGAGTGCGGCGATCGTCAAGGCCGTGCCGCTGCTGGTGGTTGATTTGCTCAACGAAGACGGCGTAACGGGAAGGGCATATGCGTTTTGCTACCGGCCTTCGGGGGCGGTTGCGATATCGTCGCATCTCTCCGAGGCGGTCGATCTTCTGAAAGGCAGGGATTGCACGCCGTTTGATGCGATGCAGACCCTTTCGCGTCAGTTTGCCCTGCTTGGGGTGACTGGCGCCGTGCGGATGGCGCTTTCGCTGTTGGACATGGCGATGTGGGACGCGATGGCGCAGGTGCAGCGGGTTCCTCTGTCTTCGCTGCTCGGGTCCAGCCCGAAGCCGCTCCGCGCCTATGACAGTCGCGGGCTCGGGCTGATGGAACCGGATCGCCTTGCGGAAGAGGCCAAAACTCTTCTGCAGAGCGGGCTCCGGGCCGTCAAGCTCCGGCTCGGATATCCCTCTCTCTTCGAGGATCTGGCCGCTTTGCGGGCAGTTCGCAGGAGCATTTCCGGCGATGATGTTGCGATCATGGTGGACTACAATCAGGCCCTGACGAGCGCGGAGGCCATTCTTCGCGGAAGGGAGCTGGAAAGGGAGGGAATCTATTGGCTCGAGGAGCCGATGGCTCATGATGATTATGTCGCAAGCGCGGAAATAGCACGCGAACTGAGGGTCCCCATCCAGATCGGCGAGAACTTCAACGGTCCGGAAGGTTTGCTGCGTGCCGTTAATGCCCGGGCCAGTGATTACGTTATGGTCGATGTAGCGCGGATAGGTGGCGTAACCGGTTGGCTACATGCGGCTGGCATAGCCGCAGCCCACGGCGTCGAGATGTCGTCGCATCTGATGCCCGAGATCAGCGCGCACCTCCTTTGCGCGACGCCCACCGCCCATTGGCTTGAGTACGTCGACTGGGCAGACGCAATCGTCCAGGAGCCTCTGATCATTTGCGACGGAAAGGTTCTCACTTCCGAAAGGATCGGTAGCGGGATTGAGTGGGACGAAGCCAAGCTGAAGCGGCTTGAGACGATCTAGGTTTCGATGGGAACTATTCAGCCGCAATCGGCGATTGCTGGAGTTCTCCCGTGAGGAACTGAGCGCGTCCGAGCCCAAATGACCAATCCTCGTCGGTGTTCGTTACGAACGTCACGACAACGTCGCTTGGAGCTATGCCGCATGCGGCCTCCAGCTTCTCCACCAACGACCTATAGAACGCTTGCTTCATGGCCCGATTGCGAGGCCGGGTGGTGACTTGAAGGACCATCATGTTCGGAGTTCGTTCGATACCGAGACCGGTATCCTCGATGATCATTCTAGATGGCGCATGCTCTCTGACGATTTGATAGCGGTCGCGCTCGGGTACCTTGAAGGCGTTGACCATCACTTCGTGGGTGACGTCCAATATCTTTTTGATCTGGTTTTCCGAACGACCCGTGATTAGATCGAAGCACAAGAGTGGCATGATAATTCTCCATGTGATTGAGGGACGCGACCTGCTGCGTGAGCGCGCAGCGGGCCCGTCGCCGCGATCAAGACATCGTGGGCATTACGAATTCAGCGCCAGCTCGAATGCCGGTTGGCCAGCGGCTCGTGATCGTTTTCAATCTTGTATAGAAGCGAACGCCTTCCGGGCCGTGCATGTAGTGGTCGCCGAAGATCGACGCTTTCCATCCGCCGAAGGAATGGAATGCCATCGGCACAGGGATCGGGACGTTGATTCCAACCATACCGATCTTGATCTGGTGCGCAAATTCCCGAGCTGCATCGCCATCACGCGTGAAGATCGATGTGCCGTTGCCGAATTCGTGCTCGTTGATCATCCGTGCGGCGGTGTCGTAGTCGGGAGCACGGACGACGGACAGGACCGGCCCAAAGATCTCTTCCTTGTAGATCTTCATATTCGGCGTGACATGATCAAACAGGGATCCGCCGATGAAGTAGCCGTCCTGGTAGCCCTGCATTGTGAAGCCACGACCGTCCACGAGCAATTTTGCACCCTCCGCGACACCTGCGTCGATGTAACCGCGGACCTTGTCCAGATGCTGCTTGGTGACGAGAGGGCCCATTTCCGCTTCCGGATCGGTGCCGGGTCCGATTTTGAGGCTACGAATCTTCGGCGCCAACGCGGAGATTAACCTGTTGGCAGTCGTTTCGCCCACCGGGACCGCGACGGAAATCGCCATGCAACGTTCGCCGGCGGAACCATAAGCGGCGCCCATCAGCGCGTCGACGGCCTGGTCCATGTCGGCATCGGGCATGATGATCATGTGGTTCTTGGCGCCGCCCAGCGCCTGGCAACGCTTTCCTGTCGTCGCGGCCGTTTCATAGATGTACCGCGCGATCGGCGTCGATCCCACGAAGCTGATCGCCGAGATGTCGGGGTGATGCAGCAGCGCGTCAACGGTTTCCTTATCGCCATGGACCACGCTGAATACGCCATCGGGAAGACCCGCTTCCTTGAGCCATTCCGCGACTAGCAGTGACGCCGAAGGATCCCGTTCGGAGGGCTTCAGGATAAAGGCGTTTCCACAGGCAAGCGCGACAGGAAACATCCACATCGGCACCATCGCAGGGAAATTGAACGGAGTAATGCCGGCGACCACGCCGAGGGGCTGACGCATGGAGTAGCTGTCCACGCGCGTGCCGACGTTCTCGGTCAACTCACCCTTTAACAGCTGCGGAGCGGCGGTCGCGAATTCCACGACCTCCATACCGCGCTGAATTTCACCGACGGCATCCGAATGGACCTTGCCGTGCTCGGCGACAATGACATCAGCGAGTTCGTCGATACGTTCCTCGAGAATTCTGAGGAAGCGGTTGAGTATCCTGGCTCGCCGCAATGGGGTCGTCGCCGCCCATCCCGGCGCAGCCTTTGTTGCCGCAGCGACGGCATCCGCGACATCCGCGGCGTTCGCGATCGGCAATAGTCCCGTCTGCTCGCCTGTCGCGGGATTGAAGACGGACGACGTCCGCCCACTGCGACCAGAGATTTGCTTGCCATTGATGTAATGCTTGACTTGCGTGACCACGACGACCTCCAAGTTGTTTCCACAAGCTCGATATGAAGCGTTGAAACCTGCATATCAACGAGAACTATCGCGGAATTGTTGTGCGCAAATTGAAGTCGATGAGTCGGGATCGCATCTGCATATTCCTGACGGTCTTCACCGGCATCCGCTTGGATCGTCAGAACGAGGACGCCAATCGCGTAGTGAGGTTCATTCAATGTTTCGCATGAAGGAATACTGATTGCCGTACGACGGGCATTTTCAGACCATCCAGAAGGTCTAACTAACTCGGAAAGGTGAGCCTCTTGCCGGGGCGAGGCAATCTCAGTGTTCGCGCGAAATCCAAGCAGAAGGGAATAAAATGACTGGGATCGTTCTCTACGGTTTCGACGGCAGTACGTATGTCCGGACCATCCGGATGTTGCTCGCCGAGAAGGGCGCGCGCTACGAACAGGTGCCGGTGAACGTGCTCAAGGGCGAGCCCCGCCAGCCCGAGCATTTGGCCCGCAATCCGTTCGGCAAAGTACCAGTGCTCGACCACGATGGGGTCCGCCTCATCGAAACCGGCGCAATCGCGCCATATCTGGATGAGGTGCTGCCGGGCCCGTCGTTCACCCCGGATAATTCAAAGGACCGAGCGCGTATGCGCATGGCGATGGGCATCGTTGAATCCTATGGTTATAGCGCCCTGATCGCTGTCGCTGCATATCACTTGTTCCCCGGCGCCGACGGACCAAATGAAGAAAAGAGAAAGAATGGGATCGTTAACAGCCGTCTTGTGCTGCAGGAGCTAATGAAACTTCGTGGCGGCAGTGCCTTTATCGCGGGCGAGCGGCCCTCGCTTGGTGATTTCTATCTCGCCCCGCTCTGCTTCCTCGTTTCGCTTACCCCGGACGCCAACGAAGTCTTCGCGGTGGATGGGTTCGCCGGGTGGTGGGAGCAGATACAGGCAATGCAAAGCTACCAAGCGACGACACCCCAGTTTGCATGAGATCTGATGCCTGCTGCCGCGGAGCTGCGAACCAGCCAAGCCGGCCACAGAGGTTGCGGCGGATTTCGCGCACACCGCAGCCGAGCCTCCTACTAGCGCGTCCCGGTTCAGCCCCAAGCTTGGAGTCAATCATGCCCACACTACGAAAGAACGTTGCCATAGCCCTCATGATCACCATGGGAGCCGCGGTGGCTCACGCCGAGACGAAGCCGGCCGCAAAGGACATTGTCATTGTCCATGGCGCGCTGACGGACGGCTCAGGCTGGCGTGCCGTCTACGACATCCTAACCAAAGACGGCTTCCACGTGACTATCGTCCAGGAGCCGCTCACCAGCCTCGCCGAGGACGTCGACGCCACCAAACGCGTTATCGATCAGCAGACCGGGCCGGTCGTGCTGGTCGGCCACAGCTATGGCGGATCGGTGATCACCGAAGCGGGCGCCGATCCTAAAGTCAGCGCCCTCGTCTATGTAGCCGCCCTGCAGCCCGATAAGGGGGAGGCGAGCGGTCAGGTCATGTCGAAGTTCGCCGCGCCGAACGATGCCATGCGGGTGGCCACCAATCGGGCCACGCCGGACAAGAAGTATTTCTACATCCCGCCGTCGAAGTTCCGGGAAACCTATGCCGCGGACGTACCGGAGGCGCAAGCTCAGTTCATGGCGGACTCGGAGCAGCAGCTTGCCCAGAAGGCCATGGCTGCCCCCCTCTCTGTGGCGGCTTGGCACAGCAAGCCCAGCTACGCGATCCTGACCACCCAGGATCGCGTAATAGCCCCCGAGCTTCAGCGCTGGATGTATCAGCGTTCGAACGCCAAGGTCACCGAAGTGCCCGCAAGCCACGCGGTTTTTGTCTCTCAGCCGGCCGCGGTAGCTCAGGTGATTGAGGATGCCGCAAAACAGGCGAATTGAGCGGTAGTCATTTCGATTAAGATCAGTCCGCGTTGGGGTACGCCCCATCGCGGAGTCTCCAGGTACGCACTTTGATTCTTAGATCGGAGCAATTGCGTATTGCACAGCCCATTGACCTCGCTGCTTGACACGCTACCCTGAACTTCGCCGGAGTTCGCCCGACACGACACTCCAACCACTTCCGCGACGGCACCCCAGCATCCAGCGAGGAAGTCTATGAAGATCACGCGCCTGCGCACCCGTGTCGCCCACTTGCCTGTCGCAAAGCCCTTTTCAACGGGAAGGTACGACGTGCGGTCTATCGACTGTGTGTGCGTATTTCTGGAGACGGACGCAGGTCTCGTCGGCGAGGGGATGTGCTATGTGACGAACGGGCGTCGATTAAAGGTGCTGCGAGAGATGGTCGCGAGCCTCGAACATCTTGTCGTCGGTCTCCAGCTTGGCCAGAGCGGCAGCTTTGTTCTCAACGCATTTAACGACGTTCGCGCCTTTGGGCGGCAAGGGGTCTCGGCTCTGGCGATTTCTGCCGTCGAGGAGGCGCTTTGGGACCTGCGGGGCAAGCAATTTGGCGTCAATGTTGCGCATGTCCTTGGCGCCTGTCGAATCACCGTGCCCAGCTACGTGAACTCAATGTGGCTATCGGCTACGATCGACGATCTTCACAAGGAAGCAGAAGGCCTCCTAGAACAGGGCTTTCGCGCAATCAAGATGCACGTTGGATTGCCGGATCCCAACAAGGACGTGGAGCGCGTCAGGGCGGTTCGAGAGATGTTGGGTCCCGATGTCGTACTGCTGGTTGATGCAGCGCAATTGATTGCGTCGCCTAAAGCCTCTATCCGGCTCGCGCGCCGGATCGAGGAGTTCGATATCGGCTGGTACGAAGAGCCCGTTATAGGGAGCAATCCGCAGTCAGAAGCCAAGGTTGTCGCCGCAATCGATATCCCTGTTGCCACTGGTGAGTACACGTATAACCACCAGGGAATCTTTGAGCTGCTGCAGCTCAAAGCTGCTGACATTCTGATGCCCGATCTGCAAAGAATGGGGGGACCTCCAGAGTTCATGAAGGCCGCAGCGCTCTGCGAGGCATTCGATATCCCTGTGTCGTCCCACGTCTTTCCGCAAATGAGCCTCGCGCTCATGGCGTGCGTGCCTAACGCGAGCTATCATGAATATGTCAGTTGGTTTGACACGCTCTACCAGGAGCCCCTGATGAGAGACGAAACAGGCGCCAGCATCGTCTCCAGCCGGCCGGGTTGGGGCTTCACTATCGACCCGTCCGTATTGACGGACTGACGTTCCAAGCGCCCTCATTGCGCACTGGCTGCAAACAAATCCCATCGACCGGGGAGGCCTTTGAGCTCATATGCTCCCCGTTCGTCGAACTTCAGTCCTGCTCCCGCTACGAGATCCGAGACTACGCGCGATACGAGGATTTCCTCGGGCCCGGAATTTGCCATTACGCGGGCCGCCGCGTGGACTGCGATGCCGCCGATATCGCGGCCCCTGACCTCGATCTCTCCAGTATGCAGACCCGAACGCAGGGGCAAGCCAATTTGCTTGGCTGCGGCCGAAAATGCCAGCGCGCAACGAACGGCGCGACCTGGTCCGTCGAAGGTGGCAAGAATGCCGTCACCGGTGTTCTTGATCAAGTTGCCACGGTGTCTTTCGACCGTCTGACGCGCCAGCTGATCGTGGCTGTCCAGCAACCGACGCCAGTTCTGATCGCCCATTTCGGCAGCGCGACGCGTCGAATCGACGATGTCGGTGAACAGCACGGTGGCCAGGACGCGCTCCAGATCGGCCGATTCAGTCTCGCGATGCCCAGTGATGAACTCTTCGATGTCGCCGAGCAATGCCTCTACGTCGCCTGACCAGAATGCATGATCGATGCCGGGATATTCGATATATTTGGCACCGGGAATTTGCGCAGCAAAGTCGCGTCCCAACTGGACCGGGACCTGTGCGTCGGCTGCACGGTGCAGCACGAGTGTCGGGATATGCACGGTTGGGAGGATATGACCCACGTCGATCTGGAAATTCAATAGCTGGAGGGCCTTCATTGCGCCGGGGCTGGCCGAGAGGCGCTCAAATTTGGCAAACTTCGCAACCGCGTCAGGATCGGTCGCCCTGCTGGCCATCACACCTTTCATCAGGGCCCCGGTCCCCCAATATTTCATCTGCTCCTGAACGATTACCTGCGGGTCAGCGACCGGAAAAAGCTCCGCGTAGCGGACAAACGCTCCGAACAAAGCGAGGTGTGAAACGCGCTCGGGATAAGACGCGGCAAACATTGCGCTCATTGCGCAACCTTCGGAAAATCCGAGCAGGACTGCGCGTTGTGCGCCAACGGCGTCCAGCACGGCTCGAACGTCATCCATGCGCTCTTCGAGAGTGGGGGCGCCAGATATCATGTCCGACAGTCCCTGGCCGCGCTTGTCAAACGTAATGACGCGGGCGAATTTTGAAAGACGTTGCAAGAACGGCGTATACCCAGGCATTTCATGCAAGAACTCGACGTGTGAAACGATTCCGGGGATGGCTATGATGTTGACGGGACCATCTCCCATGGTCTGATAAGCGACGCTTACGTCGCCACTCATCGCATAACGCGTCAGTGGCAATTCTGAATAGTTCATTGGGCCGTCTCTGCTGAGCGTGCTTCTATCGGCTGCATGGTAACACCGTCCAAATTTCTACGCGAGTATTGTTCCTGTCATTCGCGTTGTTGTGAGGCCTGCGCAATCCCCGAGTCGGTGTCCTCTTCCTACGGGATCGGTGGACCAGCTGGCGTTCTGATCGGAGCGAACATCGGCACCGGCCAGTGTGGAACGACTTTGATCACCGTGCTGTTGTGGCGTGTGATTGGTGTAACGTTTATCGGTAGACACTGTTACGCCTATTGGAACAGTCCTCCCGGTTGCTATTATTTGGCTCAATGTTGTCATGCCGCCGAAATCACCGTTTGTCAGCACCGAGCAGCCGGCACCGACCTGTTTGTTTGTTTCCACAAGTCCGGCATGAAATGTTAACGTCTGCACATCAGCGAGAGCTATCGCGGATTTGTTGTGCGGAAATTGAAGTCGATGGATTGGGATCGTATCCGCATATTCCTGGAGATCGCCCGCACCGGCCAAATTCTCGGTGCTGCCAGGCGTTTGGGCGTGAATCATGCGACCGTGGCGCGGCAGCTCACCGCCCTCGAGCAGGAATTGAAAACTCAATTGGTCGAACGGCGTACGACGGGCTGCGTCCTGACAAGTGCAGGCGAGGCCCTCGTTGCTGCAGCCGAGCGGGCTGAATCGGAGTTCCTTCAGGTCGGTGCTCACCTTGGCAGATCGTCGGAGGCAATCTCAGGCACTGTTCGCGTCGGCGCTCCCGATGGGCTGGGGAACTACTTTCTTGCTGGTCAGCTCGGCGCCCTTGCCGCACAACATCCCGACTTGCTCATTCAACTTGTTCCCCTGCCGCGGACATTCTCGCTGTCGAGGCGGGAGGCTGACATTGCGATCACGCTGGATCGTCCAAAGCAGGGTAGGCTCATTGTCAAGAAGCTTACCGACTACACGCTCAGCGTCTATGGCGCTGAAAGCTATCTGAAGCGCCTGGGGCCAATCAAGAAACAGGCCGATCTCGCCGGCCACCTCTTCGTCACGCATGTCGAGGATTTTGTCTACAGCCGGGCGCTCGACTACGCATCGGCGCTCGGAAAGTTCATGAACAAGCACTACGAGTGTGGGAGCGTGGTGGCACAGATGGAGGCGGTGAGGGGTGGCCACGGCATAGGAATACTGCACGACTACGCCGCGCGACGATTTCCGGAGCTTAAGCGGTTGCTACCAGAGATCCGCTTCGTGCGAAACTACTGGCTGGTTTCGCACCCCGACACCCATCATACGCGTCGAGTGTCGGAAGTGCATGCGCATATCGTGACAAGCGTGCGCGCGGCCCGTCGAGAATTCATGAGCTGACTGCAATTCACGCCTTCAGGCGTTGCTCGACCGTGCACTGTTCCGATTTCGGGAACAGAAGCTGCCGGCCAGCGGCCATTCGAAAAACGCGCAAATGGTACTATGAGTAACCCATCAGACGTGGACCGTCCGACGGATGACAATCAGGTCGTCTGCTGATCAATGAGAAACCCGATGGGAACAGAGCAGAAAGTCGCCATCATCACAGGTGCATCGCAGGGCTTCGGCGCAGGGCTTGTGAAGGCGTATCGCGATCGCAACTACCGAGTGATCGCCAATTCCCGGTCCATCAAGCCCAGCAAGGATTCGGACGTCCTGACTATCGCGGGAGACGTTGCCGATCCGAAAACAGCCGACCGCATTGTCGAGGAAGGTTTGGCACGTTTCGGACGCATCGACACTCTCATCAACAATGCAGGAATCTTCATAGCAAAGCCACTGGTTGATTATACCGAGGACGATTACGGTTCGGTCATAGCGATCAATCTCGGAGGCTTCTTCCGGGTTACCAAACGCGTCGCGGTCGAAATGCTAAAGCAGCAGTCGGGTCACATCGTGCAGATTACGACTAGCCTTATCGATCACGCCAACAGCAACGTTCCGTCGGTCCTTGCCTCGATGACTAAAGGTGGGCTGAACGCAGCCACGAAATCCCTGGCGATCGAATACGCAAAAAAGGGAGTTCGGGTTAACGCCGTTGCGCCCGGCGTTATGAAGACGCCGATGCACGCTCCAGAAACACATGATTTCAAGGCGAAGCTGCATCCAGTCGGACGTATGGGAGAAATTCAAGATATCGTCGACGCGATCATGTTTCTGGAAAGCGCTCCCTTTGTCACCGGCGAAATCCTGCATGTCGATGGAGGCCAGAGCGCCGGCCATTGATCAGAATGGAGCTGCGGCTAGAGCCGCTGCACCCTCGATGCCAGTACGTTCGATACCTACCCGAGCCTTCGTCCGTCGATCTAGCGACCGGTTCGAATCGAGCGCCGGTCACCACGAATCTGCTGGTGTCGGCCTAAGCTCCGGGGGTGGGGGCGGATTCAGGTCTTTGGTGTGGACCGGTACTTCACCGACCGAGCTTTCGGGCTGAAATATCGGCCCCCGCTGCTTTGGGCTGAGATGCCATACGGTCGACGACGGCGACCGATTGATCGCTTCTCGCGTCGGATGAAAGCCGGGAAGGGGGTAACGCGAAAGCTAATCGGCCAGAGTTCTAAGTGTTTGTTTGCGTACCAAATGCGCAACGGCCAAGGTCTTGGAGGAGTTATCATGCAGGGCGCGGAGGCTCTAAAAAAGGGACCGCTCGAGGGCATCACGGTGCTCGACTTCTCACGCGTATTGGCCGGACCCTATTGCACCATGGTGCTGGCCGACTTGGGTGCGCGTGTAATCAAGATCGAGAAGCTTGGCAGCGGTGATGACACGCGTGAGTTTGGCCCGTTTGTCGATGGTGAGTCAGCCTATTTCATGTGCTTCAACCGCGGCAAGGAGAGCATCGCGCTCGATATCAAATCGCCGCGCGATAGAGAATTGCTCGAACGGCTCCTTGATCGGGCCGATGTGGTTGTTGAGAACTTTCGTCCTGGTGTTATGGATCGTCTCGGCTATGGCGCCGAGCGGCTGGCCAAAACGCATCCGCATATTGTCTACGCGTCGATTTCGGGATTTGGCCATACCGGGCCATTCAGTGATCTGCCGGGCTACGACATGGTCGTGCAAGCCATGGGAGGCGTGATGAGCTTGACGGGATGGCCGGATGGCCCGCCCTCACGCGTCGGGACCAGTTTTGGCGATCTCGGAGCGGCGCTTTTCGCCACCGTAGGCATCGTCTCTGCCCTCTACAAGCGAGTGCAAAACGCACAGGGAGCGCGCATCGATATTGGCATGCTTGACTGCCAAGCGGCGCTAATGGAGACGGCGCTCGCACGCTATGATGTGGAGGGCAAGATACCTGGTCGCACGGGCGACAGTCACCCCTCATTGGCCCCATTCGAAAGCTTCGCCGCGATGGACGGACGCGTCATCATAGCCGCCGGCAACGATACGCTTTTCATGTTGATGGCGGATGCGCTCGGATCGCCTGAGTTGGCGCTCGATCCCCGTTTCATGAGCAATGACCTGCGTTGCAGCAATCGACCCGCAATGGTCACGGCTATTGAAGCAATTACGAAGCGAGAGCCTGTCGAGTGCTGGATTGCCAAGCTGAACGAGGCCGGCGTTCCTTGCTCTCCGATCAATACAATCGACAGACTATTCGACCATCCGCAACTCAAAGCCCGCAACATGATCGTGAAAGTGAAAGGTGAGGGGCTGCGTCATATCCGTACTGCGGGCAACCCCATCCGCCTTTCCGGGTATCCCGAGAACGATGTTGAAACGCCCGCCGTTTCGCCGGCGCTCAATCAACACCGCGAAGCGATTCTGAACGAACTGATGGCTACTCATGGCGCTTACGCTAACGCGGCGCCGGATGATGTCCTGCTTACCGAAATCGATGCCTCCGGCTCGCTGCCGCGAGCGGCGGAATGATACGGGTATCTCCGAAACGAAGGAAACAGGCGATGAGCAATACGGTCGCAACAATCCGCGAAGACAGCCCGTCCCCTTCAGAGCAGCCGGAGGCCACGCCCGCGAATAACTCGCTGCGGACGATCATCGTCGAGCGCCGCGACCGTGTCGGCCTCATTACCTTGAATCGGCCAAAGAGCTTGAACGCCTTGAACGGCCAACTGGCGATCGAGACGCTGGCGGCTTTGAAGGCGTTCGACGCTGACGATCAGGTCGGGGCGATCGTGATCACGGGCAGTGTGCGCGCCTTCGCCGCCGGCGCAGATGTTGCGGAAATGGCCGAGAAGGCCTTCACCGACTTCTACATGAACGATTTTCTTGGCCCGTGGGACGAAGTCAAATCGATCTCCAAGCCTATCGTAGCGGCAGTCGGCGGGTTTGCTCTTGGCGGTGGGTGCGAGCTCGCGATGCTCTGTGACTTCATTATTGCATCGGAAGACGCGCAGTTCGGCCAACCCGAGGTAAAGCTGGGCATTCTACCCGGTATTGGAGGTTCACAACGGCTGACGCGTGCAATCGGAAAATCGCTTGCCATGGATCTCATCCTTACCGGTCGTACCATCGGTGCTGCGGAGGCGAAGGCCGTCGGTCTCGTTGCGCGCGTCGTATCGAGTACGGACCTTTTGCAGGTTGCGTTGGAAGCTGCGCATACGATCGCCGGCTACAACGCACCAGCCGTGAGGATGGCGAAGGAAGCGGTCAATCGCGCATTCGAGGGACCGCTTTCAGAGGGTTTGCGCCATGAGCGTCTTCTGTTCCAGGCTGCGTTCGCAACCGAAGGGCAGAAGGAGGGTATGAACGCCTTCGTCAACAAACGGGCCCCGATCTTCCGCCATCGCTGAGCTGCTCTGTGTTTCGGGCGGCTACTGCGATGTGTGATCCGCACCCGCAGGCGTTCTCGTAGCGCAAATGGAAATCCCAACATTGGAGAAGACGGTGGTTCCCAGCACTGAACTGGACGGCGACTATGACTATATTGTCGTGGGAGCCGGATCCGCGGGTTGCGTCGTTGCGAATCGACTATCGACTAATCGCAACAACCGTGTCCTGGTTCTGGAAGCCGGCGGCAACGACAACTGGATCTGGTTTCACATTCCGGTTGGCTATCTCTTCGCCATCGGCAATCCACGGTCCGACTGGATGTTCGAGACAGAGAGCGAAGCGGGCCTTAACGGCCGGTCGCTGAAATATCCGCGCGGCAAGGTGGTGGGCGGCTCCTCCGCGATCAATGCCATGATCTCCATGCGCGGCCAGGCGTCTGATTACGATCACTGGCGACAACTCGGTCTTACCGGCTGGGGATGGGAGGATGTTCGTCCAGTCTTCAAACGCCTTGATGATCATTTTATGGGCGAGTCTGAACATCACGGTGTCGGCGGTGAGTGGCGTGTTGAGCCGCCAGGAGTGAGATGGGATGTCCTCGACAGCGTGACGAAGGCCGCCGTCGAAATGGGTATCCCGATGACGAAGGACTTCAACACTGGGGACAATACCGGCGTTGGCTACTTCCACGTCAATCAGAAGCGTGGTTTCCGCTGGTCTTCGGCGCGTGGCTTCCTGAAGCCAGTGCTGCATCGCACCAACTTGCGTCTCGAAACAGGGGTTTTGGTCGAGAAGGTGCTGTTCGAAGGTAAGCGTGCCGTGGGTGTTCGATTTCGGCAGCATGGACGCACAGTAGAGGCGCGCGCAAAAGGCGAGGTGATCCTGTCCGCTGGCTCCATCGGGTCACCCGAAATCCTCCAACGCTCCGGTGTGGGGCCGGCAGAATGGCTGGGCGAATTTGGTATCACCACTGTCGCCAACAGGCCTGGCGTTGGGCGCAATCTGCAAGACCACCTGCAGCAAAGAGCGATCTACCGGGTGCATGGCACCAAGACGCTCAACGAGACCTATCACTCGCTGGTAGGACGCGCGCTGATGGGCCTTGAATATGCACTGTTTCGGCGGGGGCCTCTCACCATGGCGCCGTCCCAGCTTGGAATTTTCACGACCTCATCGCCCGACTTCGACCGCGCAAACATCCAGTTTCACGTCCAGCCACTCTCGCTCGACAGATTTGGGGATCCGTTGCATCGCTTCCCGGCGATCACGGTTTCGGCCTGCAATCTCCGGCCGACGTCCCGCGGCACCTTACGCCTGCGCTCGGCGGACCCATTAGCGAAACCGGTCATCGCGCCGAATTATCTTTCGACTGACGCGGATCGACGTGTCGCAGCCGATGCGATCCGCGTGACCCGTCGCTTGATGAAGCAAAAGGCGCTTAGTCGTTTTCATCCGCAGGAGTATCTTCCAGGGCCGTCGATCGGTGACAACGAAGCTGATCTCGCCAAGGCCGCTGGCGACATCGGAACGACGATCTTTCATCCGGTCGGCACAGCGAAAATGGGAATAGAACATGATCCGCTGACGGTTGTGGACCGGCACCTACGCGTGATCGGACTCGATGGGCTACGCGTTATCGATGCATCGGTAATGCCGACTATCACGTCGGGTAACACCAATACGCCGACAATCATGATCGCAGACAAAGGTGCACAGTACGTCTTGTCGGACGCTCAATATAGATTGGTTTAAGGCGAGGTACCTGGACTGGAGGACCAATTGCTCCGGTTTTATTACGATCGTTTTAAAACGTGCCGAGCCGATGCCGCGCCCAGCCTCGATCACCGATAGTCGGAGGCTCGACCCCGGCTTTGGCACGGCTCTTTACGTACTCGCCGACCTCGATCTGCAGAGGAGAAATTCGCATGATCAAGCACCCCAACCCCTCTCGCCGCGATTTTATGAGCACGACCGCTATCGGCCTGGGCGCGGTAGCCCAGTTCACACTCACGGGTGCGGCACGCGCCCAGACCAGGAGCAAACAAATGAGCGAGCATGTCCAAGTAGATGGGATTTATCCCTTCCCGGCTGTAATGCAGACGCAGACGATCGAAACCAACGGTACATCGATCCATGTGCGGGTCGGTGGTCATGGCCCGGCAGTCGTCCTGCTGCACGGCTTCGGCACATCGGGCGACATGTGGGGTCATCTGGCGAGCGCACTCATCGGAGACCGCACGATTATCGTACCAGACCTGCGTGGGTCCGGCTTCTCGTCGAAGCCTGATGGCGGCTATGACAAGAAGAATCTGGCGGCGGACGTGGTGGGCGCCCTAGATACTCTGGGTGTGCGTACGTTCGAACTGGTGGCGCACGACATCGGCATCATGGTCGGCTACGCAGTTGCGGCTACCCACCCCGAGCGCGTAAGCCGATGGGTGGCGATCGATGCGCCGCTGCCCGGCATCGGACCCTGGGATAAGATCCTGCAGGAGCCGGCGATGTGGCACTTTGGCTTCGGTGGTCATGATATGGAGCGCCTGGTCGCCGGCCGCGAGCGCATCTATCTCGACCGCTTCTGGAACGAACTTTCCCGGCACCCGGAGCGGTTTGACGAAGCGAAGCGCCAGCATTATGCGGCGCTCTATGCGCAACCCGGCGCAATGCGAGCGGGCTTTGCCCAGTTTCTGTCGTTCAGCCAGGATGCGGCCGACAACAAAGCGTTGCTTGCGAAAGGTAAGCTTCGGATGCCGGTCTTGGCCTTGGGTGGTGAAGCTACATTCGGCTCAATGATCGGCGAGGTGGTTCGGTGTGTCGCCGAAAACGTCGAAGATGTGATCATTCCGGATTGCGGGCACTGGATTACGGAAGAACAGCCGGCCGCGACGACAAAACTCGTCGTCGACTTCCTGCATCGCGGTTCGTGAATTAACTAGTATTACGTCGTGCGGCGCCGCGCGGCTGGGTCCTGCCGGCGTCGTAGACCCTCGGCTAGTCTAGACGCCGGATGCGAAGAATGGAAAAAATTGGACCTGACCGAAGCCGGGTCCAACGGTCTCACGGGGGATGTCGCATGCCGCGGAAAGGAATTACAAATTCCCGCTGGCCATCTTGAACGTTGACCCCAATATCAACTATCAAGATGGAAGACCTTGTTCATGATCTGCCACTTGCCATCCAACTTGAGCAATGTGAGCAAGGTGGCGAGCCACCAACGCGTGATCGAACCGATATCTGCGCTGAGCGTGTCGCCGGACACGCCCAATGCGCGAGCTGCTACCTTCCAGTCGCCAGCTTGTCTTGCGTTTTTGTCTCAAAATCACTGGCATCGTGCCGCTCATGCAGTTGACTTGAGGCTTCGCCGTTGACGCGGTTGACCATTCGTCCGCGCCGGACGGCCGGCCGCTCGGCGATCGCGTCTACCCAGCGCGCAACGTTCTTGTACTCTTGCACCTGAAGGAACTCAGCCGCATCATAGAGCCAACCCCTTGTCAGACCAGCGTACCAGGGCCAGGCGGCGATATCGGCGATCGTGTAGTCGCTGCCAGCGATAAATTTGCTTGTTTCGAGGCGCCGGTCGAGCACGTCGAGTTGGCGTTTCGTCTCCATGGCGAAACGATCTATGGCGTATTCGATCTTGGTCGGCGCGTACGCATAAAAGTGGCCGAAGCCTCCGCCCGCATATGGCGCGCTTCCCGCCTGCCAGAACAGCCACGACAGACATTCGGCGCGTGCGCCATGTCCGGTCGGCAGAAAGGCGCCGAACTTCTCGGCTAGGTATATCAGGATGGCACCGGACTCGAAAACCCGGATCGGTATCGGTCCGCTTTGATCAACCAGGGCCGGGATCTTGGAGTTGGGGTTTAGCTCAACAAAGCCGCTCCCGAACTGATCGCCGCGGTCGATTCTGATCAGCCAGGCGTCGTATTCTGCGCCAGTGTGGCCGAGCGCCAATAGCTCCTCAAGCATCACGGCCACCTTCACGCCGTTCGGTGTTCCCTGGGAGTAGAGTTGGAGGGGATGGCGACCGACGGGCAGCTCCTTCTCGTGCGTCGGGCCGGCGATCGGTCGATTGACGTTCGCGAACCGTCCGCCGTTCGGCTTGTCCCAACTCCAGACTTTCGGCGGCGCATAATCGAGCGAGGTGGTCATTTTTGGAACTCCAGGTGTTGGGCGGTGGCATACGAGTTCAACGCAAGATCGGATTAGGCCGCATGTCGATTAGCCTCTCATGCTCTGCCAACCGTCAGCGCGAGGCGAAAATCGCATCCAGTAACTCAGTTTATGACTCGTTCGCACGAACGTGAACGTTCATTGTTCGGCGAACACTGTTCCGTTGTGCGGTTGAATGAGGGATCAATGTTGTATGAGTGGTAAGGCGGATCAACGCTATGGCGGGGCAGGTCTGGTCGCGCGAGTACAGGTCGGTTGGTCTCAGGTCGCTGTCACGCAGCGGATGCAGTTCCCAAGCAGTTTAGTCCTTACGGGCGATACCCTCTGGTCTGCCCGCAATCTGTTGTCGAGATAGGTGTAATCTAAACTATTCGTTTTTCGGATTGACATTGTGCCCTTACGAAATGGAGCTGGGCTCTTTGCAAAGAGCGAGCTGGATCGATGCAAGATACGCGCCTCGATTCGGTCGGTATTTCGACCATTCCCCCATTTCAATAAGTCAGGGGCTCACTATGCGCATAGCGATGATCGGTGCAGGAGGTTTCGGCGGCTACTTTGGCGCCCGCCTTGCGCAAGGCGGCGCAGATGTTTGCTTCCTTGCGCGGGGCTCTCACCTGGCGGCCATCCGCGCGAACGGACTAGTCGTCGAAGGCGGTCCTGAAAAGGTGTGCGTCAATCCCGTGAGAGCCTCAGACAATCCCAGTGATCTCGGTGTGGCGGATTTCGTATTGCTGGCTGTCAAGCTGTGGGACACGGAGACGGTCCTCGAGCAGATCAAGCCGATGGTTGGACCGGACACGACTCTGATTTCGTTCCAAAATGGTGTGCTCAAGGACGACGCGTTACGAAATGCCTATGACCCGGCCCAGATCATGGGCGGGGTCGGCTACGTCGCGACCACGATCGATCGCCCTGGCGTCATCCGGCAGACGGGACCGATGCAACGACTGATCTTCGGCGAGTTCGATGGCCGCCGGTCGACGCGCGCTGAAGAGCTTTTGCAAGCCTGTAAGAAGGGAGGCATCAACGCCGAACTGTCCACCAACGTTGTTCGGGAAATCTGGGAGAAGTACGTGTTTCTTGTCGGCTTGTCCGGCACCACTACCGCCATGCGAAGTGCGATCGGTCCAATCAGGGAGAATCGGCAGACGCGGGCGTTCCTGCTCGACGTCATGCGGGAGGTTGTCGCGGTTGCAAACGCCCATGGCGCGAAACTCCAGGCGGATTATGCCGAGCGTCGCCTCGCGCTTGCCGACGACGTGGCGCCCGACATGACGTCATCGATGCATCATGACCTGCAACGCAGCAGGCCGTTGGAGATCCGGTGGTTATCCGGCGGAGTAGTCCAACTTGGGAGCGCTGTGGGGGTTGCGACGCCGCTTAACCGAGCCATCGCCGATGTCCTTGCACTGTACGAGGCCGGTGCGCCTGCCAAGTTGGAGACGAGGGCATTGGAGAGTGCTGGTGCCACCTGACCAGGGAACTGCCGGCCGAGATATGAAGATCGCGATGATCGAAGTCATCGTTGTCAGCATTCCGTTCGCAGGAGGCGGCAAGTCGGCCGCGTCGGCTTGGGGAAAGAAGAATGCAAGTAGCGCCGACTCCTTGCTGGTCAAGGTAACGACCGAGGGCGGGATTATTGGCTGGGGCGAGGCGTTCGGCTTCACCGCAATTCCAGCCGTCAAGGCTGCGATAGAAAAGGTCGTCGCTCCGTTGTGTATCGGCGTTAGCGCGTTGAACATCGGATCGTTGATGCTCGATGTTCAGAAACGGCTTCATATATTCGGGCGCAGTGGCGCTATCATGTTCGGGATTTCGGCGATCGATATCGCATTATGGGATATTCTGGGAAAGGCAACCGGCCAACCTATACACCGACTATTGGGTGGTACTGCGGTGTCGGAGCTATCTTGCTATGCAAGTCTCATTCGCTACACCGATCCGCAGATTCTGGTCGAAAACGTCAATCGAGCTTTGGCCGATGGCTTCTCCCATTTGAAGCTCCATGAAATCACCGTGGATGCAGTCCGTGAGGCGCGAAAAGCTGCCGGCGAAAACGTGGAGATCACACTGGACGTCAACTGTCCATGGACCGTGCGAGAGGCTCTCGATATGAGCGCCAGGCTGCGACCGTTCAATCTGCGCTGGCTGGAAGAACCAATTTGGCCTCCAGAGAACTTCGACGGTTTGGCTCGATTGCGTCGTGAAGGTGGGATACCCATTGCGGCAGGGGAAAATGCCTCAACGCTGGTGGAGTTCCAGCAGATGCTTTCTGCTGGCGCGGTCGACTTCGTCCAACCCAGCCCGGCCAAGATGGGAGGTATCTCCGAACTTCAGAAGGTATTCGCGGTTGCCGCGGCAAATGCGACCGTGGTGATGGTCCATTCGTTCTATGACGGCCCTGGTTTGCTCGCGAGTGTACACGCAAGCGCCGCGCTAGGCTCGGAAGACGCCCTAGTGGAGTGGCGGTACTTTGATCTTGAGGCTCAACTATACGGCGATGCAGCGCTTCCGAAGAACGGAATGATCACTGTTCCCCAAGGACCCGGTTTAGGAGTCGAACCAGATGTAGACGTAATTCGGAGCTTTCAAGTTCGAAGCTGAACTGTCCTTTCTCAACGATCGCCGAGTGAAAATATGATCCGCAAGCGTTATCTTGGTTCCGCATGTAGGTTTCTGCTTCTGTCCCTGCTGGCGGGTACCACGATTGCTTCTTCTGGAGAGTTGCCGAACGCAAGTAGCGCTGGTTTCGCGGAGAAGCTGTTCAGACTGGATTGCGGACGCTCAATTGCCAACGATGAATCGATTTGGACTCCCGGCGAAAACCAAGGCCACAGTATAGAGTTTTCATCGACATGCTGGCTCATAAAGCGAGGAAGCCAGTGGCTACTTTGGGACACTGGAGTGCCGGAGGCGACGGCTAACGATCCGAACGGTTGGTCGACTCTGCCCAAGCTGATCCTCTATCACCTGGACAAGACATTAACGGGTCAGCTTGCAGAGATTGGTCTCAAGCTGCCCGACGTAACCTACGTCGTCATTTCACACAGCCACGGGGACCACATTGGCAACGTCACTCTGTTTCCCAATGCCGAGATTCTGATACAGCGGACAGAATATGAATGGATACACGGAGGCAATGGGCCAAACGAAAACGTTAATCAGTTGATGGCGCTGGCGCGCCGCCTTATGGGAAATCCCAGGAATTTACGACTGATCGACGGAGACCTCGACGTGTTCGGTGATGGAAGTATTTTTCTCATATCGACGCCGGGGCATACGCCCGGTAGTCAGTCGCTGCTCGTCCACCTGAGAAATTCTGGCTTCATCATACTGTCGGGCGATGTTGTCCATCTAGAAGAGAACTTCGCTAAGAGCAGGGTTCCTTCGCTCAACACAGATAGACAAGCATCCATCGAATCGATGGAACGGATCAGGCAGATCATCAGGGACTACAGAGCTACATTGTTCATCAATCACGACAAGAAGCAAACTGACGGCCTTAAGTTGCTACCAGCATTTTATGACTGATGCTAACCTTGTTGACATCAGCCGTCCCCATCAATTCAGGGGCGTGTCTTGTTCGGGGCGTCCGTCTAGTTATTGGAAGCAATTGACAACGCGCGCGAGCACCAGGAGATCAGCTATGCAGGATAATGTCCCGTTGACGGTCGGCGTCGATCACGTTGGACTTGCTGTAAAGGACCTCGCGCTTGCGCGGAGCTTCTTTTGTGATTGCCTAGGTTGGAGGGTTGTTGGTGAGAATCAAAGCTATCCGGCATCGTTCGTATCGGACGGAAACGGCATCGTGACGCTCTGGCAGGTTGAGGATCCGGAGAAATGCGTGCCGTTTGACCGCCGTCGCAATATCGGTTTGCACCACCTTGCATTGAAGGTGGCGGACCGCAGCGCGCTTGACGCCTTGCATGAGCGTGTCGCGGCATGGCCCGGCACCATGATCGAGTTCGCGCCGGAACGATCGGGCAAGGGCCCCAAGGTGCACTTTATGGTGCGAGAGCCTGGCGGCACTCGGATCGAATTCGCCTGCGTTTCTCCAGCGGCCGGGTAACCGATGTCCGAGGCGATCCCGGCGACCCAATGAGCCCGTACGGCTGGTACATCGCTGTAGCGATGAACAGTACCGAAGTCTTGAAGGTTTCCTCCCAGACTGGCCGGGGTCTTTGGACCCCGGCATTTTCTTTGGTCTGGCGGCCGCACGGCCGCGGCTGTGTGAATTCTGGCGCGGTAATGGCGATCAGTGCAGAAGCCGAGCTGATGTTTGCATCGTGGGAAATCATCCAACGCGCTGGTACCATCGGTATTAGTGTGACCGGTGGTGCTATGACGACCTTTTGTCGCTTGCTTAAGTGAGAATAACTATAATGTCCGCCGGACGAATGAGTTTTTGATGACGGGGCAAGATCGCGACTGGAGTGAGAACTATTTGCGGTGCTGAGCCCGACCTTGATTGTTGCGTACCGGTAGCTCCGTCGAAAAAGGCTGACGAGGACGGGGCAGATCTATGCGGCCGAAAAGCGGGGCGCCCGGAAAGTGGCACACGGCACGGCACACAAATTTGATCCCCAGCTTGGCCCGTTCATTGCTCCAACGGCAAAACGGTAACAGCCTTGGTGATCTCGAAGAACGGCGAATCCTGGTGGGCGCTGCCGTTGATTTGGACGAGGTCAGGAGAACATAAAGTCGGGAGCACCGCCGTCTCGTTTCCTGTCCCGGCTAAGGCGGGCTATGCGAAATTCCCGCATCCCGCCTCGCGCTGGCCGGCGTGTTCGTCGCCAAGACCATATCGGGCGATGTGCGCGCCGCTGCCACGGGGGCATCCCAAAGCGGAGTTATACGGGTACCGGCGATCGAAGCGGCGCTGAAACCGAACTGGTCAGCGGGCACACTCGACGGTGTGAAAATCTCAGCCGACGGTCTGTTGAATGATCTCCACGGCTCCTCGGATTACCGGGCCAACCTGATCAGGGTGATGGCGCAGCGAGCGCTGACAGTTTTCAATGACATGACGACTGGTGACGGGTGAACCAGTAATTCGCACTGATCCGCGCCTCGGCGGCAAAGGTTATCTCTCCGGGCATCAGAATAATCGCCCATGCCTAAACTTGCCGAGATACTTCGAGATCCCGGCGCTTTTACGCGACTTGCCAGTCGATTACGTGTGGAGAGGACGAAAGACCCATCTCTTTCGGCGAGAGAGATGTTTGCCCCTCGCGAACGCGGATGGTCATTTGACTAGAAAGTACATGCGACCTCGACGTCCGCTGAGCAGCAACGTACGTTGATCAACTCGCGCCGCCTCATTCGATCACCTCGTCAGCGAGCGCCAGCAGATTGGGTGATACTGTGATGCCGAGCTGTTTCGCGGTCTTGAGATTGATAACGAGCTCGTAGGTTTCCGGCTGCAAAATAGGTAGATCGGCGGGCTTGGCGCCGTTTAGGATGTTCCCCACATAATTTCCGCATTGGCGAAACGCGTCGGGAAGCTTTGCGCCATAGCTCAATAGTCCGCCTGCCACCGCATACTGCCGCAGGGGATAGATCGTGGGTACCGCAAGGCGGTTCGCTAAGTCCACAAGTCGGTCCTGCCGACTGATAAGGTAGCCATCGGCGATAACGATCAGCGCTCCGATCTGCTGCTGAGAAAGCGTCGGGAAGACACTCTCAAGCTCTGCGTCGTTACTGGCGCCAAGAGTGACAAGTTGCAGGCCAAGGGCTCTTGCTGCGGCTTGCAGGTCATTGATCTGAGGCACAGCGTTAGGATTGATCGGGTTCGCAAGCGCCGCGATTACCGTGGCTTGTGGTACCAGCGCGCGCAACAATTCCAAATTCTTTGCTCCCAATCTAGTGAACATGAATGCAATGCCGGTGACGTTGCTCGTGGGCCGGTTAATGCTCGACACCAGACCTGACCTGATCGGATCACTGCCGCTAAGGAAAACGATCGGGATCGACTGAGTAGCAGCCTTTGCGGCCAACGCTGCAGGCAGAAGTTCTGCAGCTATGACCGCCACCTTACGGTTGACCAAGTCTGCCGCCAGCGCAGGAAGTTGATCGTATTTGCCGTCTGCGGCGCGATCTTCAATGCGAATATCAAGGCCATCACTGATGCCGACTTCAATCAGTCCTTTCCTGAAGGCAGCCTTCAATGAAGGCGGCGGGAGCGCCCCTTGGTGCAGGAAGCCGATAACCGGTCGCGGCTGCTGTGCGTTTGTTTTAGCCAGAAGAGCAGTACCGACGAGCGCGGTCAGGAAATCACGTCGCCTCATGTCCCCTCCCACCTAAGAGACAAGCCGTTGCCGACCACAAGCTTACCACATTGAAATCAGGTAGCTACGAACTTCAGCACCATCCACTCCTGGTCGCTGGCGTCCGCATGGAACGTCGTCCAATCGAGATTCGGGCGCTATTACACGTGAGAACGAAAGACCCATCTCTTTCGGCGATAAGATTATCAAGTTTATTCGTTTGACCCTCTTGAGCGCGGATGGTCATTTTAATTTCGAAAGAACCTCTCACTTGGACGTCAGCCAGGCAGCAACGTACGCTGAATCTCCGAGTATGACGCGAAATTGGCGTAACACTAGTCGCCCCATAGCAGTGAGCGGGTGCCGTCGCGACTGGGTGCGGTCAATCAGACATCGAGTTCGATCATGTTTGAGTCTGGATGTGCCGACGCCGCTGATTTTCTCTGCAGCCAAACAAG
Organism: Bradyrhizobium sp. AZCC 2289; assembly: GCF_036924615.1. Classification (NCBI taxonomy): domain Bacteria; kingdom Pseudomonadati; phylum Pseudomonadota; class Alphaproteobacteria; order Hyphomicrobiales; family Nitrobacteraceae; genus Bradyrhizobium; species Bradyrhizobium sp. AZCC 2289. The sequence goes on from NZ_JAZHRY010000001.1 coordinate 6,902,794, forward strand.
CGAAGCACATGGACTTTACTTTGGACAAATAAAAAATACGCCGAGTTAAGCAAACGTCCAAATTAACGTCTTGAACCAAGGGGAAGAAAATGAAGCTCAGGGCGCCCCACTACTGTTCCGCACAGTTTGTTACCCGTTCCATATCCAAGTTGAATATAGCGGGGGTCGTGATCGCGCTCCTTGGAACAATATTGTGGGGAACAAGCGCGTCGGGCGAGGACGCGGGTGGTCAGGCATTGTCGCCGCAACGTATCCAGTCGATTACGTCGGCAATCGACAGCGAAGCGATCATAGCCAACGCGAAAGTCACCAAAGACTGGTTGAGTTACGGACTTGATTATTACGAAACTCGCTACAGCAAGCTGAGCCAGATCAATACGGAAAGCGTAAAAAATCTTGGTCTTAAGTGGACCTATAATCTCGAGTCTCTGCGTGGTGTCGAAGCGACGCCGCTTATTGTTGACGGAATTATGTATGTATCGGCGTCATGGAGCGTGGTCCATGCCATCGATGTGCGTACCGGAAAGCGGATATGGACGTATGATCCTGAAGTACCGCGGACGGGCGGTTACAAGGGCTGCTGCGACGTCGTGAACCGCGGAGTCGCGCTCTACAAAGGCAAGGTCTTTGTCGGATCCTACGATGGCCGGTTGGTCGCCATCGATGCCGCCACCGGAAAAAAGGTCTGGGAAAAAGATACGATCATCGATCACAGCCATTCTTACACTGTCACTGGCGCGCCGCGCGTTGTGAAAGGAAAGGTGCTGATCGGCAACGGCGGAGCCGAGTTCGGTGTGCGTGGCTATATCACCGCCTATGATGCAGAGACGGGTGAGCAAGCTTGGCGTTGGTTTGTCGTACCCGGTGATCCGAGCAAGCCCTACGAAGATGAGTCGATGGCAGCCGCGGCCAAGACTTGGGATCCGGCGGGAAAATACTGGGTCAATGGCGGAGGTGGTACGCCGTGGGACACGATGGCGTACGACCCGGATCTGAATCTGGTTTACATCGGAACCGGCAACGGAGCTCCATGGACCCGCAATCTGCGGAGCCCTGCAGGCGGTGATAATTTGTATCTTGCGTCGATCGTTGCGCTGAACCCCGACACGGGAAAGTACGTCTGGCACTATCAGGAAACACCGGGCGACAACTGGGATTACACGTCGACGCAACAGATCATCCTCGCGGATATCATGCTCAATGGCCAGGAGCGCAAGGTCATCCTCCATGCGCCGAAAAACGGCTTTTTCTTCGTCATCGATCGCACCAACGGCAAATTTATTTCGGCAAAGAACTACGTCGATGTGAATTGGGCGACCGGTTACGATGCGAGTGGGAGACCGATCGAGGTGCCGGAAGCTCGGAGCGACAAATCATTTGATTCGATCCCGGGTCCGTTCGGCGCTCATAACTGGCATCCGATGTCGTTCAATCCACAAACGGGCCTCGTCTATATCCCGGCGCAGAATGTGCCGATGAATCTGACGGCCCAGAAGAACTGGACACACAACGCCAGCGTCCCCGGCAATCCGATGAGCGGATTGGGCTGGAATCTCGGCTACGATGTGAACCTGACACCGCCCAAGAGCCAGCCTTTCGGTCGTTTGATCGCGTGGGATCCGGTGAAGCAGGAACAGGTGTGGAAGCAGGATTATGCGTCTCCGTGGAATGGAGGAACGCTGGCGACGGCGGGTAATCTCGTGTTCCAGGGAACGGCTGACGGTCGCTTCGTTGCCTACAATGCAAAAACGGGTGAGAAGCTCTGGGACTCTCCGACGGGCACGGGAGTCGTCGCCGGGCCTGCAACCTATTTGGTCGATGGCACACAATACGTGTCGGTGGCGGTAGGATGGGGTGGCGTCTATGGTGAGATGCAGCGCGCGACCGACAAGGAAGGTCCAGGTACGGTGTTCACCTTTGCCATCGGCGGCAAAGCGCCACTTCCCGAGTTCGCAAAGTATCCGATTGGAGACTTGCTGGAGGGCGTAAAGTACGATGTGGCGAACGTCGGCCCTGGTACACAACTGTATGTTAGCCACTGCGGATTCTGTCACGGTACTCCTGGCGTCGACAAGGGTGGCAATATTAAGAACCTAGGCTATTCCGACAGCGCTACCATAGCAAACCTGAAAGACATCGTTTTCAAGGGCCCGTTCATGTCGCTTGGCATGCCCGATTTTACGGGCAGATTGTCCGATGACGATGTCGTGAAGATCCAGGCGTTCATCCAGGGGACGGCCGACGCAATTCGATCGAAGAAATAGCATGTCCCAAGGTCCTCTGGTCGACCGCTTCGCTTCAGTGAGGGCCGGATACAGCACAATAGCGGAGCTATTGCTAAATACAGGAGGTGACCACATGAAATGGACGGCGCCAAAAGTTATCGAAGTGTCGGTTGGAATGGAGATCAATATGTATGCCTGCGCTATTCGTGGTTCCAGGTTCAAAATGCGCAGGACCGGATGATAGAGATTCCTTCGTGATTTCGAGTTCTTCCCTTTCCTTCCAGCGAAAGGCAAAGACGGTTCATCCCCCCGTCGCCGGCCGACGCTTTGGCGTCGACCCGCTCGCCGGATGCGAGCGGGTCGAATCGGCGAGCTGTGACTTATCCAGTAATATCAAGTCCGCCGTCAGGCGAAGGTTCGTAACGCCAGAACGGGCGCGGCGGGAACAATTGCCTCGGCATTTCCCAACGTTCTTCGGGCATGTCTCTGGACCCAACGCCATGTCAGCGAATTACGAGATCATCGAGCACAGCTACGATGGTGGAGGAACGACATGGCGATGAGTGCAAAGCGGAATGTTCTGATCACGGGTGCTGGTTCCGGCCTCGGACAGGCGCTGGCAAGAGAAGCGCTCTCGTCTGGATATTCCGTGATCGGCACGGTGCGGAACGAAGCAGCGCGACAGGAGTTCGGTGCGATGGACTCCGCACGCGCGCGAGCCATCATATTGGATGTCACGGATTTCGCGGCCATCGGTCCCGAGGTCGCACAGGCCGAAAGGGATGTCGGTCCAATAGACGTCCTCGTCAACAGTGCAGGATACGGCCACGAAGGGACTATTGAAGAGAGCTCACTCGAAGAGATGAAGCGTCAGTTCGACGTCAGATGATCAAGGCGGTGCTGCCATTCATGCGTGAGAGGCGCCGTGGGCACATCATCAACATTACCTCGATGGCGGGATATGTGGGCTTGGCAGGCATTCCCTATTACGCGGGCAGCAAATTCGCTCTCGAAGGCATATCTGAAGTGTTGGCGAATGAGGTGCGCGGCTTCGGCATCAAGGTAACGGCAGTTGCGCCAGGTTCCTTCCGGACCGACTGGGCGGGGCGATCGATGATCCGTTCGCCGCGGAGCATCGCTGATTACGATTTGCTCTTTGACCCCATCCGACGGGCTCGAGAAGAAAAAAGCGGCCAGCAAGCAGGTGATCCGGCCAGAGCTGCGCGTGCGATCTTGAAAGCCGTGGAAACCGACGATCCACCAATGCATCTACTGCTTGGCAACGACGCATTGAGATTGGTCCGGGAGAAGTTGAATTCGTTAGGCAAGGAAATCGATGCATGGGAATCGGTCACGAGATCGACCGAGTACGCGTAGGCGCCGTCCCGACTTTGAGCCCCCACCGTCAGGGGTTCCGCCGGCCAGCAAATAGCGTTAACGGGAGAACACCATGAATCGACCAGAGAAAGTAATCCACGCCGCGAAGGTCCATACCACCGGTGGGCGGGTTGGATCATCGCGTAGCGATGATGGCAAACTGGACATCAAGTTGTCGAGGCCGGGCGCCTCTGGCACCGGCACCAACCTGGAGCGACTGTTCGCCGCAGGCTGGTCCGCTTGCCACGAGCCGGCGATGGAACACGTGGCTCGCAGGATGAAGGTCGCGCTGCCGGCTGACCTTGCCGTCGACGCAGAGGTCGGCGTCGGACCCAACGGCGCCGGCTTCGATGTCGCGGTCCGCCTGAACGTCAGCCTGCCCGGTATCGCGGCCGACGTGGCGCTGCGCCTGATCGAGGCGACGCATGAGGTGTGTCCGTATTCCCGGGCGACGCACGGCAACATCGCGGTCGAGACGAAGCTCGTTTGAACCGCGGTCGAAGTCGAAAGCCCTCGAATTGCCAAAGGTGGGTTGTGGGTAGAAAGGGAAAGCGCAGCGCTACCGCGGCGCCATCCCGCGCAGCGAGTTTCGGATAGCCCGATGGGCGCGAGCGGACCGGCGACGCCGTCGAGCGGGGACATGACCTATCCTGTGCCGTCGATCCAGGTCATCGCTCAGGAGCAATAATATGAACGCGCCGCCAAACATCGATCCCGTCACGGCGTATTCTGTCGGCGACGTCGTGCACTGGCTGACGAACGACACCCGCGATGAGCGCTTCCTTGACAAAATTTTCGGTGAAATGTGTATCCGGCTCCAGCGCGCGGGCATACCTGTCGAGCGCGCATCGCTTCATGTCATGATCCACCATCCGCAATGGCTTGGCGGCCGGATCATGTGGGCCGACGGGATGCGCGAGGCCGAGCTTACGAGAGTCGACTACGATGTCAGAGAGCGATCCGAATATATCGATAGTCCCGGCAACGAAATCCATGAGGGGGCCGCCGAGGTGCGCGAAAATCTCGAGCGCGATCCTTCGCTGGGCCGTAAACACGCCGTCTACGACGAGATGCGGGCGAAAGGCCTGACCGACTATGTGGCGTGGCCGCTGTATCATACGCTCGGCAAGCGGCATGTCGTGACCTTTGCAACCGGCCGGCCCGGCGGTTTCGACGATGCGCATATTGCCGGCTTGTTGAAACTGTTGCCGGCTCTAGCGCTGGTCAGCGAAATCCGTGTCAAGAACCGGCTGGCGCGAACGTTGCTCGAAACCTATGTCGGGTCGCATGCCAGCGAGCTCATTTTGGCCGGCGCTACCAGGCGCGGAAGCGGGACGACGGTACATGCCGCCATCATGATCTGCGATCTGCGTGATTTCACCCGGATCTCCGACAACTGGCCGCGCGATGACGTCATTGATCTCCTGAACGGCTATTTTGACGCAATGTCGGAGCCGATCGTGCGGCATGGCGGGGAAATCCTGAAATTTATCGGCGACGGCATGCTTGCGATTATTCCGCTCAGCGAGCCCAAGGCCTGCGCCAATCTGCTGCATGCCGTGGCCGAAGCCCGTCAGGCCATGGTTGCCCTGAACGAGAAGAATAGTGAAACCGGGCGTGCGTCGCTGAATTACGGCATAGGTGTCCACGTCGGAGACGTCATGTATGGTAATATCGGGTCGCGCACCCGGCTCGACTTCACCGTCATCGGTCCGGCGGTCAATATGGCCTCGCGCCTTGAAGCCCTCACCAAGCAATTAAGCAGAACGGTGCTGCTATCCCGTGCGTTCGCCGATGCTGTCGGAGGCGAGTTTGATCTCGAACGCGTCGGCGAATTTCCGGTGCGCGGCTTCAACGACCCAATCGAACTGTTTGCGTATCACGGCTGAATGCCGGCCCGATCCAACAGCTGAGTCGAGATAACAATGGGCATCATCACTATCGCTGAATAATTCGCGCGCAATATAATTATGCCGCGAGCTGCCGCTTGGGAAAAGTCGAGAGCGTGGCAACGACTGAGCTCCGGGAAGCGATCAATGTTGGAATTGGATCGCTCAAGATTGGAGTTGAGCACGGTGGTTTGGGCCTGCCTATCTCCGCGTGGGAAATGTCCTCAGAGTCTTGGCCTCGGCGGACTTTCTGTTTGCGTTCAGTCTTGCTGTGCACAGCGCGGTTGCCGGCTTGATAGCGGAGTACGGCTCGCCTGTTCAGCTCGATCAATATGTTCGTCGGGTACAAACAGGAGAACTAATTCTCTCCGTTATCAAGGTCTTCAATGGATGCTGGCTGACGTCGCGACGGATCTTTTCGGCCTCAGAGTTGTTGTTCGCCGCTGCTGCATCGAAGCTTGACTGAGAGAGCGAGCTACGATTGAGGCCGCTCACGCGAAGAAATGTGCGACAAGGGCGGAGTTCAATGGTGTCGTCTCTGAGCGGTTCGGGTGGGAGTAGCGAAAGGCATGATTACTGTCTGAGTTTGTCGGCAGAAAGTAAGCAGTGAGATTCCAGCAATCGTTTTGGCCGATACCAGCTCTCTGAAAGATTCGTCGGCTACAATGAAAAGTGGTTTGGCCGCCAAGTGATATCGATGCTAATCGGCTTCTTGTTCCGCCTGTTCATTCAGTGGCGGCGTAATGTGATGATCAGATTGGGGAACCCTTATGGATAGAAGGAATCTTTTGAAGGCGGTCACGTTGGCGGGATCGGCTCTTGCCGTGCCGGCCCTTGTCGCGCCGGCCTTGGCGGCCGACAAGAACGCAACCGCACCGTGGATCGAAAAGTTCGCGGCGACATTGAGCGCGCACGACCTCACGGCATTCGCGGCGCTGTTCTCGGATAATTTCGTCAACCATCAGACGAGCGCGGCCGCACCGCCGCCACCACAGGGCAAGTCGCCGAAGCAGGGGATAGTGGCAGTTTTCACTGCACGGCTGGCGGGAATACCGGACCTCAAGGTGGAGATCGAGGCCACGGTCGTGTCCGGCAATATTGCGGCCGCAAGCTTCGTCTATAGCGGCACCCATAACGGCCCGCTCGCGGGAGTTGCGCCCACCGGTCGTGCGCTCCGATTCACGTCCTGCGATATTTTCAAGGTTCAAGACGGCCTGATTGTCGAGCATTGGGGCATGGGCGATCTCGCCGGGGTAGCGGCGCAGTTGAAGGCCTGACCGGCGAGCTGTTCAAGCCTTCGGCTCTGTATGGCAAGAGTCAAATTTCCTCGCGCGACTCCCGGTTAAAACGGGCCGCGTCAACCGAGGGGATTGTCATACCGCACACAGCTTCGGTAGTCCAAATCGTAGCATCGCGCAGGTCGCCGGCCCTCGTGGCCGGCGTGGGCCAAGCCTTCGTGGTTTCCGTCATTACACTTTCGTTGACGACGAGCGGTGCAGCACCCGCGACCGCCGCAGCTGGTCGCCGATGGTTCGAACAATCAATCCTAGGTGGCTTACCGTGGGATGCTTGCCGCGACCACGGGCAGCGGCGGTACGATCCGGCTGCGCGAAGCCGATTATATCTGGTTCGTTAGAAGCGAAATGACAAAGATGGGAGTTGTTATGTTCCGGCTGATGTTGTTGGGCGCTTTCACAGCCGTCGGGTTGGCTACGGTTGGAGATGTCCTCGCCGCTGATGGTCCTGTTCCCGCCAATGTGGCGGCGGCTGTCGCAGACTCAACCCGACCCGCCGGCGATGTGAAAACTGACTTAAATCGTAAGCCAGCGGAAACTCTTGCGTTTGCCGATGTGAAGCCAGGCATGAGCGTCGGTGAGTTCTTTCCTGGCGGCGGCTATTTTACGCGCATGTTGAGTGGTGCGGTGGGCGTTAGCGGCCACGTCTACGCGATCGAGAATGTGAACTGGGCGGGGCGGCTCACGGCGGTGCTTGCAGAGGGGCGACTGACCAACGTTAGCGAGGAGGCACTACCGTTCGGGACCGTCAGCTTCCCTAAGCCTCTCGACCTGGTCTGGCTGACCCAGAACTATCATGACCTCAAGATCGCGCAATATGGCCAAGTCGACACCGTAGCGTTTAATAGAGCGGTTTTTGGCAGTCTCAAGCCGGGTGGCACTTATTTTATACTCGATCACGAAGCGCCGGTTGGAATCGATCTTCCAACGATTGCGCGGCTGCATCGCATCGAGAAAGCGCAGGTGATCCACGAGGTAACCGCGGCTGGATTCGAACTGGTTGCAGAAGGCAATTTTCTGCGGCGGCCTGACGATGACCATACCTTGCCCGTCAAGGACAAACAGGTGCAAGGGCAGACTGACCAATGGGCGTTACGATTTGTCAAACCACGCGAGCGCTAGTCACACAGATCGTTTGCTTGGCTCCTTGGCAGGCTTGGGACTTAGGTACCGTGGACGGCAAGCGCAATGCATTTCCTGGCGTGCTTGGGGGCGTCTACGGCCCGATGCCAGTGTTTCTTTAGTGCGATGACGTGTCCTTTGAGGCGTCGATCAGGGCAGTCCGGTCAGGGCAGCGTCGCCGGTCAGGCGGCTTCGGAAACGGCCTTGCGGATGGCCTGCTCGAACGCCTCGGGCGGCTGGGCCCCTGTGATCAGATAGCGATCGTTGATCACCACAGCAGGAACGCTGCTTATCCCAGCTCGTTGCCATTTCTCTTCTGCGTCGCGCACTTCGTCGGCGTAGCGCCCTGAGGTAAGCACATCGTGCGCAGCGGCGCCGTCAAGGCCAGCAGATTTAGCAGAGGCCACGAGCACGCTGCGGTCACCTGGATTCTGCATGTTGGTATGGTAGGCGGCGAGCAGCGCGCGCTTCAGCTCTTCCTGTCGTCCCTCGATCCGGGCCCAGTGCAGCAGACGATGCGCGTCGAATGTGTTGTAGAACCGGCTTTCGTCGGTTGTCACCATGTCGAAGCCCACTTGCGCGGCCAGAACGCGCTGGCGCTCGCGGTTCGCGATCGCCTGCTCGCGCCCGACGCCATATTTGCGCGCTACGTTGTCGAAGCGGCTCTCACCCTCCGGTGGGATGCCCGGATTGAGCTCGAAGGGCTGAAAACGGATGTCGGCCGTCAATTGCCCATCGAGGCGGTTCAGCGCCGCATCCAGATTTCCTAACCCAATCACGCACCAGGGGCATGACACATCAGATATGAAGTCGATCTTGACCGTTTTTGTCATGGAAAGGCCGCTCGCTATTTGCTTGGTTACGTTTGGGCAAGCCAGGAACTCCCTGAGCTTGTTCGGTATATGGGAGGACTTGACCGTCGGACGAACAGCCGGCGGCAGGAAGACACTCTTTCGTATTTCGGCACAATGGCTCGGCCGGACACGATGAGCGGGTTGAGAGACGGGACGCAACGGCCTCGGCGGCGGCGATGCGCCCTTGGCGTGACAACCCCTTCGCGGAGCAGCTTCAAGTCGTCAGGCCGCTGGATTTCGATTCTGACCTTCTTTTTTTCGGCCTCAGCTCCATAGTGGGCTCTTCCAGGCCCTCAATGCTTCGAGAAATACATGGAGCCTTGAAGGCAGGAAGTCTCTTCTGGGGTAGACGGTATGGACGTCGACTTCCTCGGAAGTCCAGTCGGGCAGCAACCTCAAGAGTTCACCTTTTCTGATTTTGTCGTCGCAATAGGTCGAAGGCAAAAAACCAACGCCGTGCCCTCGGTCAACAAACGTACCGACCGATTGGAAATCTCGGCTAGAAATGGGACCTGAAACACGAATTCTGGCGCGTTTTCGTCCATTCAGCAATTCCCACTCCGCCTCGCCGTTCTTGCCGTTGAGCAAGACACACTGATGAAGCTTGAGGTCTTCGGGTTTGATCGGAGGTTTTCGATCTTTCAAATATTCGGAAGAGGCCACGACATAGCGGACCTGGTTGCCCAGCTTTTTGGCAATTAACGTCGAGTCCTTCAATTCACCAAAGCGAATGCCGACATCCACATTTTCAGCGATCAGATCCAAGAAGACGTTGGTGATGAAAAGATCGATCTTGATGCGCGGATAGTTTTTCATAAAATCAGAAATGAATTCCAGAAAAGGGCCTTGCCCCAAAGCCACGGGCACGGAGATTTTGAGTGACCCCTCCGGCTTCTTCTGGGTCTGCGTCAAAACCCGTTCCGCGTCGAACAACAGGTTGAGCGGTTCACTGCACTGATTGAAATAATCCCGGCCTTGTGAAGTCAGCGCAAGCTTGCGCGTCGTCCTTTGCAGCAGCGTGACGCCCAGCTCTGCTTCGAGCGCCGAAACTTTCCGGCTGACCGTAGACACGGGCATGCCGAGGGCGTGTGCCGCGCGACTGAAGCTTTCGAACTGCGCGACCCTGACGAAAACGGCGATATCATTCAAATCGACCATTCGTCGACTATTCCATAAATGGAAAAGTGATTCCAGATATTTCCGACTAATCAATCGGACCCTCTGCCCCCATTTGTTAGACCCATCGATGAAGAGCATCGCCGATGAAGAACATCGCCGAAGATGAAGAGGAGTCAGTTATGCCGACCAAAGTCCTGTACCAAACCAACGCCAAGGCGACCGGCGGCCGTGTTGGCCACGCTGCCACTGCAGACGGAAACCTGAGTGTCGACCTCACCAGACCCAAGGAACTGGGCGGCAATGGTGCCGCCGGCACCAATCCGGAGCAGTTGTTTGCTGCCGGTTATGCGGCCTGTTTCCTCAGCTCGATGCAGTACGTCGGCGCTCAAGGTGGCCCGAAGGTGACCGCCGACGCCAGCGTCACAGCGACAGTGGGGATCGGTCCGCGCGCCGATGGCGGTTTTGGCCTTGACGTCGCTCTGGCGATTTACGCGCCCGGGTTGACGAAGGCCGATGCCGAAACCCTGGTGCAAAAGGCTCATCACGTTTGCCCCTACTCGGATGCAACGCGCGGCAGCCTCAACGTGCGCCTGAACATCGTCGACGCAGCTCAGTGAAGTTGCCGTTCGATAAACGGTCCGGTCCCTCCCGGAAAAAGTAAACCACGATGAAATGCCTTGAACCCCAAACTGTCGAGTCAGCGCCCGTTGGCTCGAAGGAAGCTATGAAAGCCTTCCGGAAGAAGTTCGGGTTTATCTCGAATCTGATGGCGACGTTCGCTAATTCGCCATCAGTCCTGAATGGCTATCTTGCGCTTGATACGGCTTGGGAAGGCTCGTCGCTGTCTGCGACGGAAAGGCAGATCATCCTCCTTACCGCTTCGGTCGAAAATAGGTGCCTCTACGGCACGGCGGCTCATGCCACGGTGCTGAAGGCAATGAAACTCGACGTCGCGGTCATCAAGGCAATTCGCTGCAGGAAATCGCTGCCCGACGAGAGGCAGGATGCGCTGGTTGCTTTGACTCGAGAACTGGTCAGAGAGCGCGGCTTCGTCGCGGAAAGTGTCAAGGAGCGATTCTTCAAGGCCAGGTACAACGAAGCCACAATGATGGAGGTTCTAATCGGCGTCGCCCTCAAGACGATGAGTAACTATCTCGATCACCTGAATCCGATTTCAATCGATCCGGTGTTTCGAGCAGAAGCCAACGAATCTATCAGCAGCTAACCCAAACAACGGAGAAGATCATGAGTAAGACAGTTATCGTAACGGGTGCTTCACAGGGTATCGGTGCAGGCGCTGTAAAAGCCTTTCTTGACAAGGGCTATAACGTCGTCGCCACGTCGCGTAGCGTTTCCAAGTCGAAGGAATTGCCGGCATCCCCCAAGCTCGCAGTGGTCGACGGCGACATCGGTGATGCATCTGTGGCCGCGAAGGTCGCCGAAACCGCGATCAGAAAGTTCGGTTCCATCGATGCGCTGGTCAACAATGCCGGCATCTTCTTTCCGAAGGCATTCACCGATTACACGGGTGAAGATCTGAAAAAGCTGTCGTCAACCAATCTGGAAGGCTATCTCTACATCACGCAGTTTGCAGTGAAGCAGATGCTGGCCCAGAAGTCGGGTGGCAGTGTTGTCGGCGTCACGTCGTCGTTGGTTGAGAATCCCATCGCGGGCTTGAATGTTTCGGTACCGATGATTACCAAGGGCGGCCTTGATGCCATGACCCGTAACCTGGCGATCGAATACGGGAAGCAAGGTATTCGTTTCAACACGGTTGCGCCCGGCATGGTCGATACGCCATTGCACAAGGACGATCCGGCGGAATTCCTGAAAACTCTGGCGCCGCTGGGTAAGATTTCCAGCGTCAAGGACATCGTCGACGCCATCGTCTATTTGACCGAAGCCCAGAATGTCACAGGGGAATCCCTGCACGTCGATGGCGGCGCGCATTCCGGCAGGTGGTAAGCACGAAAACCGGCTTGCGGGAGTTGGATATCCGGCTCCCGCAGGTACACACATCGACCCCTTTGCTTTACAACAAGCCGGCTGATGCCGGAATTAGATATTACGCGGCACAGCAATCAGTCCAAAGTTTCCCGTACAGGTTTTCGCGACCGGCCGCTATTGGCGCGAAGCGGCCGTTCGTGCGCAAACAGCACTTCGTGACTGCCGTGAGTTGAGGGCCTATTAGTCTGGAATCAGGCTCGGGAAGGGGCCGGCAAATTCCCTGTCCCGGAAGCCTTTGGCATTCGGCTGGCAGCTAACCCTTGATGAAGGCGAGTAGGTCTATGTTGATGGTGGCCGCTTCGGTCGTGGGCATGCCGTGCGGAAAGCCCTTATAGGTCTTCAGCGTCCCTTTCTTCAGGAGCTTGGCTGACAACGGCCCGGCGGCCACATAGGGAACGATCTGATCGTCCTCGCTATGCATCACCAGCACCGGCACGGTAATCTTCTTGAGGTCTTCGGTGAAATCGGTCTGCGAGAAAGCGACAATGCCGTCGTAATGCGCCTTGGCACCGCCCGTCATGCCCTGACGCCACCAATTCTGGATAACAGCCTCAGAAGATTTGGCGCCCGGCCGGTTGTAGCCATAGAACGGACCTGAGGCGACGTCGCGATAGAACTGCGAGCGATTGGCCGCGAGCTGTATCTGAAATCCGTCAAAGACTTCCTTGGGAAGGCCGTTGGGATTGGCCGGCGTCCTTACCATCAACGGCGGCACCGCGCAGAGAATGGCCGCCTTCGCCACCCGGCTCTCGCCATGCCGCGCCAGGTAATGCACCACTTCGCCGCCACCGGTGGAATGGCCGACGTGAATGGCCTTCTTCAGGTCAAGATGCGATGTCACGGCAGCGAGATCGTCGGCATAATGATCTATATCGTGGCCTTCGCCGGTCTGGCTAGAGCGACCATGGCCGCGGCGGTCATGGGCGATGACGCGATAGCCGTGATTGAGGAAGAACAGCATCTGCGCGTCCCAGTCATCCGATGATAGCGGCCAGCCATGGCTGAACACGATGGGCTGACCGGAGCCCCAATCCTTATAGTAAATCTCGACACCGTCTCTGGTCTTGATGGTCGTCATCATTAGCTCCTGTCGTACTTGCCTCGTTATCCGCTATGCCGTTACCTCTGCGCTTCAATCGTCGCGCGTGTTTTCGGTTGAACTCGGCCTCCAATGTGTGACAGGGCCGTTCTGCTCCGGCACGAAGTTCGCTATGTCGAGCAGTCTGACGAACGACATGGTGAAACAGGTGGCGTAAGCCGCGCCAAGCAATTTCTCCCGATTGGTACCGGGCTTTTCATGGTAGCGGCTGAAGAAAGTGTAGGGATGGGTTTCCAGCGCGTGGCTTTCGGCCGAGACCGAACCCTTGCCTTCACGCGAACCGCCGTTCCAGGCGGCAGATCCAAAGCGTTTCATGGCTCCTTGCTCCTTTCGTGCTCTGCACGTGCTGGGCTCGTCAGGCTTGCTGTCCCGCGGCTTCGAGGATCAGCCGCGTGATTTCCTCGGGATGGGAAATCAGCGACAGATGGCTGGCCTTCACTTCGATGGTCTTGGCGTTCATCCGCTTGGCCATGAAGCGCTCAAGGTCCGGATTGATGGTGCGGTCTTCCGTTGAAACCGCATAGTAGCTCGGTTTCGATCGCCACGCCGCGTGCGTGGTCATGCCTGTGAGCAGAGCCTTGTGGAATGGTTCCTGCACGGCATAGAGCACCCTGGCTTTCGCTTCGGGCAGGTCGCCGGCAAAATCGTGAAGGAAAGCCTGCTCGGAAAGGCGTCCTTCATCACCGTCGAAGAGAATCCCGGCGGATGCCGGGGGCGTCGGATATGTCTTGGCCAACGCCGTGTAGTCCTCGCCTGCATCCGGTGCCCGCGCCGCCACATAGACAAGCGCCGACACGTTCGGATGCATGCCGGCCTCGGTTACGATCATTCCGGAGAAGGAATGCCCAACCAGGACCGTCGGACCATCCTGCCGCGCCAGCACGCGCTCGGCCGAGGCTACCGCGTCAGGCAGGGTTGTCAGCGGGTTTTGCACGGATGTGGCATTGAGCCCCGCTGCCTGCAATCGTGCAATCACCTCGGACCAGGATGACCCGTCGGCGAACAGCCCGTGCACAAGGACGATGTTTTTGGCCGTCGGCGCCGGCTGTGCAGCGGCGGCGGTGCCCTGGACAAGAGTGCTCGCTGCCCCCGCGGCCACCATGCTTACGAATGCGCGTCGATTCATTGGATACCTTGGCCGAAGATTGTCTTGGCTATTCATGGAAGTTCTCCTTTGCGTAAAATTAGAGTTGGCTACTGGGACGGTAGCGTTAAAGGGGACGTTCTCGCTCCTTGACACCGTCGGCTCGCTCCTCTGCGCAGCTCAGCATAAAAACGGGTTGTCGCCGACATCGCAATTTTCTCCGTCTGGCGGTGTAGCAAATGGGCCGACGTGCGGCGCTGGAATGCGAGCATAGCCGTCAATATAGCGAGCGGTGGGGGACGCGCTCGCATCGGCTTTCTTCGCAACATGCCGCTTGGCTAAGCAATTCTTGCAGGCCATGGTAGGCGGTGCGAGCATGACGGTGGCGATCAATCCCGCCGACAATAGCTTGATTGTGATCATTGAACTTCCTTTATGGATGCAGCAAACCAAACGTGATCGGTGCTCACGGCACTCTGCGACCGTCAGAAAGTACTTGAGGAAGAGTGCCGGCAACAATCATCAGTGTTCGCAACGTCGTCACCGATCGCTGCTCCGGGATAGCGCCTACCGACCAAGAAAACGGATTTCATTGTCGGCGGGATTTAAAATCGAGAGCGATCGCAACTGTTCGCAAACACCTCCCATTCTTCGTTGCCGTGCGTCTTTGCGTTGCTCCGATGGTGGGATAAGTGGCGCTCATTCACTTCTTTTCGGCTCGGTTCGCAAAAATGGAAAAGCTCTTGTAACCTTACCTTTGCTGCAGCTTCTCTTGATACCAACTGCCTATCGCGAAGCGGCGTTATCGGTGGCCGGATCGCAAGCCTCAATGGGGCTTGCCGAGCACGAAAGCGAAGGGGACAACGAATAGCTCATCACCCAGGTCGTCGTTAACGTGTAAGATCCAGCCGCGCCAATCTTCGAGGCTGCGCGCGGTGGTGAGGGATCGCACGACGCAGGCCGCGTGATCACGGGCCTCCGCGAGGTCGTCCACTACCGCGCCGCAGCGATCGACCAAAACCTTCGTTTTGTTAGAGCAATGGAAATACACCTGGGTCATGTTCAACCTCCTTCGAACAATGCCTCGCTTTCAGCATTAGCAGCCGAGCGAGCCGATGCTTTCGCCGCATCAACACGCGAAGCTTTCTCCGCTCGCCGCTGGTAGTCGTCGGCAAGAGCCTTAAGCTGATCCACAATCGCTTGGTCGGTCATGGTTTTGGCCGCGCGGAGCAAAGTCTGTGCTGTTTTTAGGTATTCGTTGCCTCGTTGTGAGAGCTGGAATGTCATAGTGCCCTCACGCGGTTCTCGGGGCCTGGTCTAAGGCAACTTGGAGCCAGGGTAGCCAATTGCAGTCACTTGCCCGGCGAGCTCTAAAGCGATCGACGCATTTCTTGGAACAAAAGGAGGTTCGCCACGAGTAGTATCGGACGAGACCAAACTTGCCATCACAGATAGCGCAACGCTTGGCTGCACCGTTCGAAGCATATTGACGATGGTCACGCATTTTTTCCTACTGTAGAACTTGCGATGGTGTTGCGCGGCGGCGCGATTCCATGGCGGTTATTGCCGGGATAGGTGGTGCTCATTTCACTTTCATTTGGCCCGGCTCGCAAAAATGGAAAAGCGGGACCCGCGACAGGGAGTGGAAGAGACGTCGATGCGGTGTCCCAGTATTCCGATCGCCTGGCGCACGATGAAGAGGCCGATGCCCAGACTGTCGCGTCGCGTAGGATCAAGACGGGTGAAGGCATCGAACATGAGAGGCATCTGGTCCCCGGCAATTCCGATCCCGGTGTCATACACGTCAATACGGATGCTCCGGCCGGTGTGGCGGCAACCGACGAGAATGCGGCCACCGGGCTGTGTGTATTTGACCGCGTTGCTGACCAAGTTGCGCAGCACGGTACCGAGAAGCAGCGCGTTGCTATTAATCGTGGCACTCGTCGGAACCGTACGAACGCTGACTCTCTTTGTTAGAGCTGCGACTTTTTTCGCGTAGGTAGCTTGCTGCAGCAACGGCCCGACCCGCACCGGAGTTAGTTTCACTCTCTTGGCGGGCTCGCTGAGCTGAAGGGCGGCAACCAATTCGTCAAGCTGATTTTTCAATCGATCGATGGCGGCTTGACCGGACTGTAGCTGGCATAGCTCAGACGTCGTTCGATCGCCGCGACCGAGAAAATCGTGAGCGAGTTGGATGACTTGAAGTGGCTGTCGAAGATCGTGTGCCGCTATCGCAAGTAACACTGACTCAAACTCGGACGGCTTGTGTGGTTTCGCCTTGGCCGTCATGCTCCAAGTCATGGGTCGCGTTGGCATCCGTGGGGTACCAAAAGCCGCGCTGCCTTCTGTCGCTTTGACATGTCCGTGTGTCTCGCGCATGACGTGCTCTCCTAGTTGGGAGGCATTGAACAAATCTGATTGAAAGCGTCGCGCAATCTCGCGACGTACGCGAGTTTGACTTTGTAAGATTGTGTTAGTCATGCTGCTGAGGCGCGCGTTTTGGGCGACGCATCGACTCCCAGGGAGCTTCAGCTAGATGAGGTGATCTCGTTGGTTGAAATGACCATAGCGACGGCCATGTTGATTCTCAAATATCGTATCGATTACGAAGAATGATCAGTTGAACGATCAAATCGCTCTGGGGGATGAAATAGAAAGCGAGTACCAGCGGATCGGGTAAGCCGCGTTTGTCATAGTTGCCGTCGACGTTGGCTGTCACGATGAAGTTCCCGTAGTGGCTGATGACTTTGGTTACGTTCATCGTCAGTCTCTCGCCGATAATATCGCGTTTCGCCCACTCTCTGATGGTCGGCTTTCCCCAGTAGTCCCGTAACTGGTCATTGACGAGAGCATCTTCGGCGAAAGTGAACATCAACCGCTCGAGATCGAAGCTGTTGGTTGCTTCAACGTAGGCGGCCACCAGGGGTGGGAGGGCGACGGGAGCGTTTGGCGGAACGGAGGATTTCATCATGGTGTCGGGCTCGAAAGATTCTGGGCAATTTGCACGCGACGACCATGCCCGATGGACGACGGCTTGGCCCGTTTGATTACGTTAGAAAGTGTTAGACGGGTGCAGGGAGTCCGGTTCCGCCGGGTCTCCAGGCGGAAAGAATGTTGCGGAGGTCGTCGGCTTGGCGTGGAGCGACTAAAATGGCTATCGCAAATCCTCAAGCAGCGCGCGCGCAAGCCTGAGGTCTGCGGTTTCGAATCCTTCCGTGAAGCGATCGTAGACGATGGCCAGCGCATGCCGGGCCTGATCGCGCTGGCCGTCTTCGGCGAGCAAGCGTGCCAGGGCCATCGCTGATCTCAGCTCCCAAGCGAGTGCAGATTGCGCGCGCGCGACGGTGAGCGCTTCGGTCAGGCAGTTCAGGGCGGATTCACGGTCATGTCGTGCCGCGAGAATCTGCGATTTAATCCGAAGCAGTTCGGACAAATTAATTTCCACTTCACTATTTGTCGCGCGCGCAATAGCTCCGTTGATCGTAAAAAGCGCCTCCTTGAATTGCCCGGTCTTGCGCAGGCCTTCCGCCAACGCGCCGATGAAATCTGTGATGAGGATATTGTGCTGCTGGGCGCGCAGGGACTCCAGCACGCCCCGTAGCAAATCGAGACCAGCTTCCGGCTCATCGCGGGCGATGGCAAGTTCGCCTTTCAGCGCGATGCCATGAGCAAGGTACGGTGCAAGCGAGTATCGTCCGGCGTATACGATCAGCTGCTCGATGAGGTCGCTGGCGCCCTGCAAATCGCCGGTCCACAGTAACAACATCGGGGCATGAAGCAGCGAACCGCAGACCGAAACTGGGTGACCTCGGCTTGCCGCTTCGTCTATGGCGTTTTGCACGATTCGAAGCGCCTGATCGGAGAAGCCGCGCAGCCACAAGGTGCGGGCAAGACAGCTGAGCGCAGAGATGCGCGGATCAAGACCGAAGAAGTTGGCGTTGAAGACACCAAGCTCGACCGCGAGCGTCATGCCGTGCTCAAGATGGAGTTGTGCCGCGGCTTGGTCGCCCAGATAGTGGTGCGCCATGCCCACCCTCCACTCCGCCCAGACGGTGCCGGCCGGGTCCTTGGCAGCCTGCGCGATGGCGCCGCCCCGTTCCGCGACCGCCATGGCGTCGCGGAGGTCGCCGAGTCGTGTGAGAAAAATGTTCAGACCGACGAGAAGGCTAAGTTGGCGCGCAGGATCCTGGAACGCTTCCGCCAGCGCAAGCCCGCGCTCGTATTCGGCGCGAATCTGATCGCTGTGACCCCTGGTGAACATCGACGCCAGTGCCAGGGCTTCCTGAAGAATCATCTCCTGTCTGGTGCCTCGGCTGGACGCGTCGAGAGCGGCCAGCGCCCGTTCACACCAACCCCTGCATTCCCCGAATAGCGACAATCCGATGAACAGCGGCGCCGCCCAGGTGGCGAGCTCGACGCCGACCGCGGCATCGCCGTGGTCCGACAGCGCCCATCCGAGCGCCGCCCGCACGTTGCCGATATGCGAAGCGTATCCCGATAGATCGTGTTCGCCAAACAACGACTGGATGATCTCGTCGTGCTCGAGAAACTTGGCAAAGAAGATCGCATGGCGCCGGGCGACGCGATCTGCCCCGCCACGCTCGGCGAGCTTGGCGGCGGCATAGGCCCTCGTGGTGTCGAGCAGCCGATAATAGGTCGATTCGTTGATGACGGTCGTGGATATCAGGGATTTTGCAACCAGGCTCGTGACCGCGTTGATAACGTCCGCTTCGTCTGCCTCCGTCTCCGACGCAACGGAGCCGGCGGCCTGAAGCGTGAAGTCCCCGACAAAGACCGACAGCCCGCACAGCACTACCTTCTCGCGCTCCGAAAGCAGGCTGTAACTCCAGTCGAGCATCGCGTTCAGCGTCTCGTGCCGCGGCAGCGCGGTGCGGCGGCCCTGCCAGAGCAAGCCGAAGCGGTTGTCGAGCAATTCCGCGGTTCCAAAAATCCCAAGGGAGCCGACGCGACTGGCCGCGAGCTCGATGGCAAGGGCGATCCCGTCAAGCCGGCGGCAGCTCCGGGCTACTATCGGCGCATCGATATCGCGCAGTTCGGCGCCATAGCCGCTCGCCGCGGCCCGCTCCATGAAAAGCTGGGCGGCGGGATACTTGAGCACTTCCATAGCAGTCGAGCCGACATCCTCGGGGGGACAATCGAGTGAGTACAATAGGTGGACATGTTCACCTTCCACCCGGAGCGCTTCGCGGCTGGTCGCCAGGACGTGCGCCTGCGGTGTCTCGCTGACGACGCGTTCGGCCAGAGCTGCCGCCACGCCGATCACATGCTCGCAATTGTCGAGCACGAGCAGGATCTTCCTGTCGCCAATAAAGGCCAGCAGACCAACGACCGGGTCCTGGGTTTGCACCATCAACCCCAGTACCGACGCGATCGCTGTCGGCACGAGTTTGGCATCGGTCAGAACAGCCAGATCGATGAAGAAGACCGCGCCTTGGAATCCGTCAACCAGCGCATGAGCGACTGAGATCGCTACGGTGGTTTTGCCGACACCGCCGGGACCGACGATGCTGACGAAGCGCCACCTCTGGAGTTGCTCCGCCAAGGATCGAACAGTGTCATCACGGCCGACCATTCGCGCCAGTCGCGGCGGCAGCTTTTTGACTCGTTCCGTTGTGCCGATCTCAGTCACCGGAGCCGGTTGCTTGGCGCTCGAGCGTGTAACTGGCGCAACAAAGCAATAGCCCCTACCGGCAACATTGGATATGTAGCGAGCACCGTCTCGTCCGTCGCCAAGTGCCTTCCGAAGGGCAGCCATTTGAAAGCGGAGGTTGGCTTCCTCCACCGTCACATCCGGCCACGCCGTCGAGATAAGTTCCTTGTGAGTGACGACTTCCCCGGGCCGCTCCGCGAGTGCGATCAGGATGTCGAGCGCGCGGCCACCGAGCGGTATCGGCTTGTCGACCTTCTTGAGCAGCCTCTCGGCCACGAACAGGCTGAAGGGGCCAAACGATATTGCGTTTCTGGCCTCTGTCGCAGGCTCCATCATGGCGTGATCTTTCGTAGCGATCACCTGGTTCGGATTTTAGGCCAATAGCCGGTTCCGCACAATAACAACAAAGGTTGCCACGATTGGCTACCCACCAGCTCTGCGAGTGGCAATGGTATCGTGGCTACCAGCGTGCTTTGGAGCGGCCAAAATAGCTATCGCAAATCCTCAAGCAGCGCGCGCGCCAGCTTGAGATCTGCGGTTTCGAATCCTTCCGTGAAGCGGTCGTACATGAGAGCCAGCGTATGCCGAGCGTGATCGCGCTGGCCGTCTTCGGAGAGCAAGTGGGCCAGGACCATCGTCGACCTAAGTTCCCAAGCGAGCGCCGATTGCTCGTGTGCAACGGCGAGCGCTTCGGTCAGGTAGGTCATCGCTGATTCGCAGTCATCTTGCGCCGCGAGAATCTGCGATTTGATCCGGAGCAGTTCGGACAAGTCCAGTTCCACCCCACTATTTGTCGCGCGCGCAATGGCTCCATTGATCGTGAACAGCGCCTCCTCGAATCGTCCGGTCTTTCGCAGGCCTTCCGCCGACGCGCCGATGAAGCCCGGGATCAGGAGATTGTACTGTTGAGCGTGCAGGGTCTCCAGCGCGCTCCGTAGCAAATCGAGACCGGCTTCCGGCTCGTCGCGGGCAATGGCAAGCTCGCCTTTCAGCGCGATGCCAAGAGCACGGTACGGTGCAAGCGAGTATCGTCCGGCATATGCGATCAGCTGCTCGCTGAGGTCGCCGGCTCTCAACAAATCACCGGTCCACAGTAACAACTTCGAGGCATAAAATAGCGTAGTACAGATCAGAATTGGGTGATCTCGGCTCGCCGCCTCATCGATTATCTTTTGCGCGATTCGAAGCGCCTGATCAGAAAAGCCACGCAGCCACAAAATGCGGCAGAGAACGACGAGCGCGCGGATGCGCTGATCAAAACCGAAGAAGTTGAACGTACCAAGCTCGACTGCCAGTGCCAAGGCACGCTCACAATGGAGTTGTGCGACGGCTTGGTGGCCCAGAAAGTGGTGAGCATTTCCCACCCAGCACTCCGCCCAGACGGCGCCGGCCGGGTACTTGGCAGTCTGAGCGATGACGCTGCCCTGTTCCGCGACCGCCAGGGCGCCGCGGATGTCGCCTAGTCGCGTGAAAAAGATGGATAGACCGAAGAGAAGGCGCAGTTGGCGCACACGGTCCTGGCGAACCTCTGCCAGCGCAAGTCCACGCCCGATTGCGGCGCGAACCCGATCGGTGTGACCCCTGGTGAGCATCGACGACAGCGCCAGAGTTTCCTGAAGAATCATCTCCTGTCTGGTGCCGCGGCTGGCGTCGTCGAGCGCGGCCAGCGCCCGTTCGCACCAACCCCTGCATTCCTCGAACAGCGACAGTCCGAAGAACAGCGGCGCGGCCCAGGTGGCGAGCTCGACGCCGACCGCGGCATCGCCATGGTCCGACAGCGCCCATCCGAGCGCCGCCCGCACGTTGCCGATATGCGGGGCGTATCCCGAAAGACAATGTTCCGCGAACAATGACTGGATGGTCTCGTCGTGTTCGAGAAATTTGGAGTAATAGATCACGTGGCGCCTGGCGATGCGATCCGCTTCGCCACGCTCTGCGAGTTTGGCAATGGCGTAGGCGCGTGTGGCGTCGAGCAGCCGATAGTATGCCGATCCATTGATGACGGTCGTGGAGATCAGGGATTTTGCAACGAGGCTCGCGACCGCGTCGATAATTTCCGCCTCGTTTGTCTCTGTCTCCGCCGCAACGGAGCCGGCGGCCTGAAGCGTGAAGTTTCCGACAAAGACTGACAGCCCGCACAGGACTACCTTCTCGCGCTCCGAAAGCAGGCTGTAACTCCAATCGAGCATCGCGTTCAGCGTCTCGTGCCGCGGCAACGCGGTGCGACGGCCATGCCAGAGCAAGCTGAAGCGGTTGTCGAGCAGCTCCGCGGTTCCACGGATTCCGAGAGAGCCGACGCGACTGGCCGCGAGCTCAATGGCAAGTGCGATCCCGTCAAGCCGGCGGCAGATCCGGGCGGCGATCGGTGCATCGGTATCGCTAAGCTCGGCGTCATAGCCGCTCGCCGCCGCCCGCTCCATGAACAGCTGGGCGGCGGGATACCGGAGCGCTTCCATAGCCGTCAGGCCGGCATCCTCGGGTGGACAATCAAGTGAGTGCAACAGGTGGACATGTTCGCCTTCGACCCGAAGTGCCTCGCAGCTGGTGGCCAGGATGTGCGCCTGTGGTGCCTCGCTGACGACGCGTTCGGCCAGCGCTGCCGCAACGCCGATCACGTGCTCGCAACTGTCGAGCACCAGAAGGATCTTCCTGTCGCCAATGAAGGCCAGCAGACCAACGATCGGGTCCTGGGTCTGCACTATCAACCCGAGTGCCGACGCAACAGCTGTCGGCACGAGCTTGGCATCGGTCAGCGCAGCCAAATCGATGAAGAACGCCGCATCTTGGAATCCGTCAATCAGCGCATGAGCGACGGAGATTGCCACGGTGGTTTTGCCGACACCGCCGGGACCGACGATGCTGACGAAGCGCCGCATCTGGAGTTGATCCGCCAACGCTCGAACGGTGTCATCGCGGCCGACCATTCGCGCTAGTCGCGGTGGCAGCTTTTGAACTCTTTCCGTTGTGGCGATCCCGTTGACCGGAACCGTTCGGGCGGCTGTCGAGCGTGTGATGGGAGCGACGAAACAATACCCCCGACCAGCAACATTCGACACATAGCGAGCGCCGCCTCGTCCGTCACCAAGCGCCTTCCGAAGGGCAGACATTTGGAAGCGGAGGTTGGCTTCCTCAACCGTCACGTCTGGCCACACGGTCGAGATTAGTTCCTTCTGAGTGACGACTTCTCCGGCTCGCTCAGCGAGTGCGATCAGGATATCAAGCGCGCGGCCACCGAGCGGCACCGGCTCGTCAGCCTTCTTGAGCAACCTCTCGGCCGCAAACAGGCTGAACGGGCCAAAAGAAAGCACATCCTTGGACTGTGGGTTGCGCCGATTATTCATAGGCGTCGTCCGCCTCTCACGAGGAACCGTCGGTCGCGTCCAGGCTGAAAGGACCAAACGACATTGCGTTTCCGGTCGCCGTGGCCTGTTCCATCATGGCGTCATCTTTCGTAGCCGCCTGACCACCGGGTTTGGATTTAAGCCGAGGACCGGTTTTGCACAGTCACAATGGAGACTGTCGTTATTGGCTACCAACCTCAGCCCAACAAGCTCTGCGAGTTGCTGCTGCTGACGACAACAAACGGCATCTTACAACAGCTAACAAGCGTTTCCCACGGCTTCTGCGTAAATTCTTACGGTAGGCAGCGGATCGCGGCCGAGCCAAAGCTCTGATCATCGCAGTGGCAAAGGGTCGACCAGTACACAACGTCAAGGAGAATTCAGATGGCTGTTACACCTGACTACGTTCGTGAAAGGTCTGGAGAACGGCGTTTTCACACGTGGCCGACGACGTCGATTGGTTCCACAGGGAACTCAGCTCCACCTGGAATATCTTATCGTCAAAGGCGACGAGGCAGTGGTCGAACTTCATTCCTTGGCGACGGCGAGGAACGGCATGAGATTCGACAATCGTTACTGTTGGATCCTCCTTTTCGAGGCCGACAAGATCGTACCAGTTCGAGCTTATCTCGACTCGGCTCTGGTCGCCGAACTTTTCAAAGAGAAACCGGTCGCCGCCTAGTCCATGCGCTGCGCTTGCACAAGAACTCGCTTTCCGTGGCTCCGTGAAAACGGCGCCGGAGGTCGAGAGCACCCGAAGCGTCAGGGCGTTTCACCTCATTTGAAACGCTCGGTGATCGAGGAGGACGCCAATGCTGAACACCATATTAGGCGCACTCCTTCCGATGGTCGTCACCTTCTTGCTCGGCTTCATAGCGGCATGGCGTCACGATCTCGGTCCAAAAGATGCCTCGGTCCTGAATCGGATGGTGTTGCTTTATGCCGTCCCGCTGACGCTTTTTACCGGAACCGTCACGACGTCGCGCACGGCACTCAGTCAGGACATTCCGTTAGTCATCGCTCTGTGCCTCGCCATCATTGGCCTCTACGGCGTGGTGTTTCTTTTCCACCGTATTATCTTTCGCTTGCCAACGAGCGTCAGCGCCTTGTACGCGCTGACGGCTTCCGCGCCAGCAGTACCCTTTGTAGGTCCAGCCGTCCTCGGTGATCTGTTCGGTGGGCTTAGCGCCATTCCGATAGCGATAGCCAGTCTCGTCATCAACCTCACCGTCGTGCCAATCACGATTCTTCTTCTCGCACTGGATACGGCTGGGAGAGAGCCGCAGGGAACGAGCTTGGCCGCGCAGGGCAAGGAGCAATTGGCGTCGCCCGCAGCCAAACTTGCGGAAACGGTCAAACAGCCGATGGTTTGGGCGCCGATTCTCGCTTTCGTGGTCGTACTGAGTGGGCCTCCACATTCCTCAGCTCATCGTCCACTCGCTTTCCCTGCTGGGAAACGCCTCCGGGGGCGTCGCTCTGTTTGCCAGCGGCATTGTGCTCGCATCCGGCAAAATCAAAGCCAGCTTGCACGTCTTGTTGCTCGTATTCCTTAAGAACATCCTGCAGCCCGCCCTGGTCTTGGGTGGATTGCGATGGGTCGGCTACGGCGAACCCACTGTCAGCGAAGCGGTGCTGGCGACGGCGATTCCAACCATGCCGATAGTGATCATGTTCGCGCTGCAATACCGCGTGGCGCAGGAGGAGGCAGCTTCCGCCGTATTCCTCAGCGTCATCGGCTCGATCGTTACGATGGGGATTTTCATCGCTCTGACTTCTTAAAAACACCAACCTGTCCACCAAAAAAGGAGATTCTCGTCATGACCCAAGTCGAAGCTCTCGCCAGGTACGCCGCTCGCGCCAAATTCGACGACCTCTCGGCGGAGTCGCGCAAGCAACTGCCGGTTCACATCCTGGATTCGCTGGGCTGCTGCATCGCCGCCCTCGGGGCCGGCCCTGTTCAGGCTTGTCGCGAGCAAATTGCAGAATTTGGTGGCACCGGCCCGTGCACGCTGATCGGCGGTGGAAGGGCGAACCCGATCTACGCCGCGTTCTGGCACACCGCACTCGTGCGCTACGTCGATATCATGGACAATTTCCTGGCCCAGAGCGAAACCTGCCATACGGCGGACAATTTCGGCGTTGCGCTGACTATTGCCGACTACGTCGGTGGCAGCGGCAGGGAACTGATGCTCGGGGTGGCCCTGGGCTACACGGTCCAGTCGCGCTTCGTTGATCATGCCAACTTCATGACGCGCGGCTTAGACCACACAGCGCAACTGGCCTTCTCGCACAACGCTGCCGCTGGGCGACTGCTCGGCTTGAGCGAGCAGCAGATCGGTCACGCGATGGCAATGGCCGCGGTGAGCGATGCGTCATTCGCCGTCGTTCGGGCAAAACCGCTGTCGCAATGGAAGGGTCTCGCCTCGGCGCAGTCGGCGCTCGGTGCCATGAACACTTTGTTCCTTGCCCGTCGTGGCGTGGAGGGACCGCTGCAAGTGATCGAGGGCCCGCTGGGAATCGACCACCTTCTTGGGATGAAGATCGAGATCGACTGGGACAAACAGGGATATGAGGGCGTCACGGAGAGCACCATCAAGAAGTACAACTCCATGATCCACACGCAATCCGCGGTCCATTGCATGGTCGAGCTGGTCAGGCAGAAAAAAATCGATCCCAACAAGATTGTCTCGATCGAGGCGGAGGTGTTCCAACTCGCCTTCGACTTCGCCGGTGGCGGACTTTACGGCGTGGACAAAGTCATTCGTACCAAGGAACAGGCGGATCACAGCTTGCCGTACCTGCTTTCGGTCGCCCTCATCGATGGCGATGTGACGCCCGCACAATTCAAGCCGGACCGCATCGCCAAGCCTGACGTGCAAGCGTTGTTGAAGAGGGTTTCGACCCGTCCGAACCACGAGTTCACGGCTCTATATCCGCGCAAGATGCCCGCCAAGATCACCATCCGGCTGCAAGATGGGACCGTGATTGAGCACGAGGTCCAAGACTACCCGGGTCTCGCTTCCCGTCCGTTCACATGGGAGGAATCCGTCGAAAAATTCGATGGACTCGTGGTCGGTCGCATCGACGCGGGGTTGAGCCGGGAGATCAAAGACGCCGTGCTTTCCCTCGAAAGCATCCAGGCACGCGACTTGGTGAAACTGCTTAGCCACGCAAAGGCACCCGGCAGAGAGGCCAGTGATGCGGGCCGCAACTTATCCAGAAAGGCAACCGCATGACCGCGCCGATCCGCACTCGAAGCTGGCTGTTCACGCCGGCAACCCGCCCGGAACGCTTTGTGAAGGCTTCCCAAGTCGGCGCCGATGTCGCAATCCTGGATCTCGAGGACGCTGTTGCGCCCGGGGACAAGGCGCGTGCCAGGATCAATGCTCTCGATTACCTGGCGGGAAAGCCTTCCGATGGTGCGCTACACGCGCTGCGAATTAACGGGCTCGACACGCGTACGGGCATTTCTGACCTGGACGCGTTGCTCGGATCCCAGGCTGCTCCGGACTTTCTGGTGCTGCCTAAGACGGAGACGGCCGGCCATCTTGAAATACTCGATCGCCTCCTGACGGCTGCTGGCAAAGCGACCCGTCTCATCGGTCTCATCGAGAGCGCCCGTGGCCTCGCCGCGGTCGAAGCGATCGCGACGGCTACGCCGCGGCTCGCGGGTCTGATGCTGGGTGCGGCGGATATGGCGGCCGACCTGGGCGCGACCGTCGCATGGGAACCTCTCGCCGTTGTGCGCTGCCGCCTCATCGCCGCCTGTGCCTTGGCAGGCGCGGTGTCAGTCGATTCGCCGTACTTCGACCTGCATGACGAGCCCGGCCTCAAACGGGAGGTCAACGGCGCGGTAACGTTCGGCTTCAGCGCCAAGGCCGCCATTCACCCTGCACAAATCGGCGCAATCAATGCGGCGCTTACGCCGAGTGCCGAAGCAGTGAAAAGAGCCCGCGCGATTCTCGCCGAGAACACCAAGGGAGTCGGCACGGTAGACGGCCAGATGATCGACGAGGCTGTCGCCCGCAAAGCACGCCGCACGCTCGTTTCGGCAGGACTCGAGGCCTGAGCCAACAACGGATTCCCCTCGACCCCACTGTGATGAAGGAGACAATGTAATGGAAATCATCTTGCCAGCTTACAAGGCCGTCGGCGAGCGACGCTACCGTGAAACCTCCGGCCTCTATTTTGAGGACTTCGAGCCCGGCGACGTGTTCGAGCATCGCCCCGGTCGCACCGTCCTAGACGTCGACAACACCTACTTCACCCTGCTGACCCTCAATATCCAGCAGGTCCATTTTGATGCGGCGTACGCCGCCAAAACCGAGTGGAAGAAGATGCTGGTCGATTCAACCTTCACGCTTGCGTTGCTCACCGGCATGAGCGTGCGCACGGTCAGCGCCAAGGTCGTCGCCAACCTCGGCTGGGACAAGGTGAAGGCGAGCCATCCGGTGTTCGCCGGCGACACGCTCTATGCCGAGAGCACTGTGCTGCATAAGCGTGAGTCCAAGAGCCGACCAACCCAGGGGATCGTCACAGTCCGGACGCGGGGTATCAACCAGGACGACGCCGAGGTGATGAGTTTCGAACGCACCATGCTCGTCCATCGCCGCGGCCATTCGCCGGAAGAAGCCGCCAATTACTGAGCGCTTGAATAACGGGAGACACGACGATGGATATCGACGCGCGATACCAATCGAAATTGACCACGCCCGACGAGGCAGTGTCATCCATTCCTTCGGGATCAAAGCTCTCATTCGGTATGGCTATGACCGAGCCACCAGCACTTCTGAAGGCGCTGGCCGACCGTGCCGAAGCCGGCGGTATCGAGAATCTCAATGTCTATTACTTCGAGGCCACCAGCATCGCCGGAAAGACGATCCTTCGCTACGAGCTGAACGACCGCATCCGCCCGTACTGCATGTTCATCACCGAGATCGAACGAGCACTGATCAAGCGGGGCGTCGAGGATGGCGACCGCAAGGTTATCAACTATGTGCCCAACAACTTTCATCAGGCCCCTCGTCTGCTGATCGAAGAGATCGGCATCGACACCTTCGTTTGCACCGTCTCGCCGATGGACCGCCACGGCTATTTCAGCTTCGGCACCGGTAACGATTATTCGACCAAGGTCGCCCGCGCGGCCAAGCGGCTCATCGTCGAGGTCAACAAGAACATGCCGCGCGTGAATGGTGCTGGGGCGGAGCTCCATGTGTCCGAGGTGGACGCCATTGTCGAACACCACGTACCGCTGCTCGAACTCCCTGTACGCGGACCTGCGGCCGAGGATGAAGTGATCGGCCAGACTATTGCGCGCCTGGTGCCCGATGGCGCCTGCTTGCAGATGGGTGTTGGGGCCTTGCCAAACCTCGTCTGCGCGGAACTGAAAGGCCGCAACGATCTCGGTATTCACACCGAAGCATTAAATCCTGGCCTCGTTGATCTCGTGCGCGCCGGGGTTGTCAATAACCGGCGCAAGGCGATTGATCGCGGCAAGACCGTCTTCACTTTCGCCATGGGTCAGAAGGCGATGTACGACTTCTTGAACGACAATCCGGCAGTCGTGAGCGCACCGGTCGACTATGTCAATGACCCGCAGATCATCGCGCGGAATGATAATGTCATCTCGATCAACGCCACGATTCAGATCGATTTGACCGGCGCCTGCAACTCCGAGCACATGCTGGGCCACCAGTACAGCGCCTCGGGCGGCCAGCTCGATTTCGTGCGCGGCGCCTATGCGTCGAAAGGCGGCAAGTCGATCATCGCCGCGCGCTCGACAGCGGCGAAGGGCAAAGTATCACGCATCGTGCCTCGGCTGGACGGGCCAGTTACCACGCCGCGCATCGACACTCATTACATCGTTACCGAGTTCGGAGCCGTGAATCTCAAGGGCCTGTCCTCGACCGAACGCGCGCTCAGACTGATCGAGCTCGCGCATCCCGAGTTCCGCGACGAGCTGACTCAAGCAGCCAAACATCTTCATCTGGTGTGAGGATAAAAACGCATCGCCTAATCGACTGCGCAGGACCCGCGTGGTCATCGAAGGTCTCACGACCTTCCACGTTAACTGAGAAGAGAGCGATCATGGCAAAGACGGTGGCTGATCAATTCGCGGAAATCCTCATCGCAGCCGGAGTCAAACGGATTTATGGCATCGTCGGGGATAGCCTCAACGGCCTGACGGATTCAATTCGTCGGCAGGGCAAGATCGAATGGGTGCATGTCAGGCACGAAGAGGTCGCCGCCTTCGCCGCCGGCGCCGAGGCGCATCTGACGGGAGAGCTTGCGGTCTGTGCCGGCAGTTGCGGGCCGGGCAACCTGCATCTCATCAACGGTCTGTTCGACTGTCATCGGTCCCGCGTGCCGGTCCTCGCTATCGCCGCGCAAATTCCATCGAGTGAGATCGGCTCCGGATATTTCCAGGAGACGCATCCGGAGCAGCTGTTCAAGGAGTGCAGTCACTATTGCGAGTTTGTGTCCGGTGCCAACCAGCTGCAGCGCACGCTGGAGCTTGCGATCCGTCAAGCCGTCACCAATCGCGGCGTTTCTGTGGTCGTTATCCCCGGCGATGTTGCGTTACAGCCAGCCGCTCCGACGTCTGATCCGCTTCCTGCGAATCTCCTGCCAGTTCGGCCCGCGGTGCCGGCGGCAAATGAAGCTTTGGATCAATTGGCCGCATTGCTCAACGGAGAGAGCCGCGTGACGATGCTGTGCGGATCTGGCTGCCAAGGAGCGCATGATCAGATCGTAGCTCTCGCCGAGCGTCTCGAGGCACCCGTCGTTCACGCGCTGAAGGGCAAGGAACATGTCGAGTGGGAGAATCCGTATGACGTCGGCATGACCGGGCTCATCGGATTTTCATCGGGCTATTACGCGATGACCGATTGCGACGTCCTGCTCATGCTCGGGACCGATTTCCCCTATCGACAATTCTACCCACGCGGCTCAGGAGTCCGGATCGCCCAGGTCGACTTGAGGGCGGAAGTGATCGGACGCCGAACACCGGTTGATCTCGCGGTAATTGGCGACGTGCGCGCAACTATCGACGCACTCCTGCCGCGCCTCAGGGAGAAGCGAGACGGCACTCATCTCGACCAGGCTCGCGAACATTATCGCAAAGCGCGCAAAGGCCTCGATGAGCTTGCTCGTCCGGCCACCGGCAAGACGCCGATTCACCCCCAGCAGATCGCCAAGGCGATCAACGACCTGGCGGCGGAGGATGCAGTGTTCACCTGCGACGTCGGTCTGCCGACGGTCTGGGCAGCCCGTTACCTTGCGATGAACGGCAAGCGACGCCTGATCGGATCATTCTGGCACGGCTCGATGGCCAATGCGATGCCACAGGCGATTGGCGCCCAAGCCGCGTTTCCCGGCAGGCAGGTGATCTCGCTATCGGGTGACGGGGGCTTTACCATGCTGATGGGCGACTTGCTCACCCTCGTGCAGCACCGCCTTCCGGCCAAGGTGGTCGTGTTCAACAACGGTGCGCTCGGTTTCATCGAGCTTGAACAGAAGTCCACGGGCTTTCTCGATTTTGGCACTGAGCTCAAGAATCCGAATTTCGCGGCAATGGCTGAAGCCGTCGGTATTCGCGGCATTCGGATCGAAGACCCCGCCAAGGTCGAGGACGGAATCGCCGCTGCCTTTGCGCATGACGGCCCCGTTCTCATCGATGCGGTCGTCAACCGGACAGAGCTTGCGATGCCACCCTCGGTCACCGTCGAGATGGCGAAGGGCTTCTCGCTCTACATGGTGAAGGCGATCATGGGCGGCCGGGCCGACGAGGTTATCGATCTCGCAAAGACCAATCTCTGGCGTTAGGGGCGCGTCGCACCATGGACATCACGGCACTCCTTCTCTCGCGGCTGCAGTTCGCGTTCACCGTATCGTTTCACATCATCTTCCCGTCCTTCACGATCGGACTGGCAGCCTGGCTCACCGTGCTGGAATCCCTTCATCTCGCGACGGGGCGCCCGACCTACCGCCTCTTGTTCGAGTTCTGGCTCAAAATCTTCGGTGTGGCTTTCGGATTCGGCGTTGTCTCCGGGATCGTCATGGCATTCGAATTCGGTACCAATTGGAGCGAACTGTCCCGCATGTCCGGACCAGTTCAGGGGCCCTTGCTCGCCTACGAGACCTTCACCGCTTTTGCATTGGAGGCGACTTTCTTCGGCGTGCTTCTGTTCGGCCGTCAGAGGGTCGCCCCCTGGTTCTACCTGTTTTCGACCGCGATGGTCGCCCTCGGCACCACGCTGTCGGCGTTCTGGATCATGATCAACAACAGCTGGATGCAGGTTCCGGTCGGCTATGTCGTCGAGAACGGCATGTTCGTGCCGAATGATTGGACCAAGATCATCTTCAACTCGGTGGTCTGGTCGCGTTTTCCGCACATGCTGCTTGCCGCTTACCTGACCGGTGCGTTCTGCGTTGCTGCCACCGGCGCGTGGTATCTGCTGCGTGGCACGTTCGCCGCCGAGGCGAAGATCATGCTCCGCATGGGCCTGTATCTGGCCGCCGTGCTGATGCCAATTCAGCTCTTCTTCGGGCACCTCAACGGTAAATACGTCGTGCGTTACCAACCCGCGAAGATGGCCGCCATCGAGGCGCGATGGCACGATGAACAGCCGGCATCCGAAGTCCTGCTCGCGTGGCCGGACGTTGCGCAGCGGCGCAATCTCTTCGCGATCACCTTGCCGGCGCCCTTCGGCAGCTTGATCGACTCCGACAGTCTCGATGCCGCTGAAGTGGGGCTCGAAAGCATTCCCGAAAACGACTGGCCACCGATACTCATTCCTTTCTTCGGTTTCAGGATCATGGTCGGCTGCGGCCTGCTCATGTTGGCCTTGGCCTGGACCGGAACGTATCTGAATCGAGACGGACGTCTCGAGCGCAATAGGCTGGTGCTCTGGGCGACATTCTTCAGCTTTCCGCTCCCCTTCATCGCAACATTGACCGGGTGGTTCACGGCGGAGGTGGGACGCCAACCCTGGACGGTTTACGGCGTGCTGAGAACCGCAGATGCGATGACGCCCTTGCTGACCGTGCGCGCGGCCTCCATCTCGATCATCGTCTTCTGTGCAATCTACACCTTCATTTTTGCCTTCGGCATTTTCTATATCTACCGGCTGCTGCGCGCGGGACCGGTCGGGCACCTCGTGCTGCCGCCCGCGGCCGCCATCCCCAACCGCCCCTTGTCGGTCGTCCACGAGCCGGTCACTGCGGTCGCCCTTCGCGTTCCGGCGGGAGAATAAGCCATGGTCATGTTCTGGGTAACGCTCTTGGCCGTCAGCATTCTCATCTACGTGTTGCTGGACGGGTTCGACCTGGGCGTTGGCATGCTTTTTGGCGTGGCCTCCGACGAGGCGCGACGGCACGCCATGATGAGTGCAGTGGCGCCGGTCTGGGATGGCAACGAGACCTGGCTCGTCGTCTCGGGCGTGATCCTCTGGGGAGCCTTTCCGGTCGTCTATTCGATTTTGATGTCGGCGTTCTATCTTCCGGTCCTCTTGATGCTGGCGGGGCTGATCCTGCGCGGCGTCGCGTTCGAGTTTCGCTACAGGGCCGAGCGGCTACGCTGGATCTGGAGTGCAAGCTTTGCGGGAGGTTCGCTTGTCGCGGCGTTCACCCAGGGCTTGATGGTGGGCGCTCTCGTGCAGGGTCTGCCGATCTCTGACGGCCGATATGTCGGCGGCGAATTCGGCTGGTTCAGTCCCTTTGCGGTGCTTTGCGGCATCGGCCTATGTGTGGGCTACGCGCTGCTCGGCACCTGTTGGCTGGTGCGGAAATGCGAGGACGACGTACGCGACGACGCCTATCGTCTCATCCCTTATCTATCGGCGGCGCTGCTCGTCTTCCTGATCGTCGTGCTCGTCTACGCCCTCTCCGATAACTTCAGGGTCATGACGCGGTGGCTCGACCGGCCCTTTTTGTTCGTCTTCCCCGCGGCCGGCATGTTAGCCGCAATCACGCTCGCCGCCAGCATTCAGCGCAGACAGGATGCACTGCCGTTCCTGATGGCTGCCATCATTTTCGCGGCGGCCTTCGGCACGCTGGCGATCTCGTTTTGGCCCTACATGGTTCCGTTTTCGATCACGGTCGAACAGGCGGCCGCCCCCCACTCAAGCCTTGCCTTCATGTTCTGGGGAGCGGGTCTCTTCGTATTCCCGCTCATGCTGCTTTACACCGCGATCAGCCTGACCGTGTTCAGAGGCAAAGTCGTGACGTCGGCAAAACAGTGAAACGAGGGAGGCACACCATGAGCGCTGAACAAGTCAAAAGGAGCCCGCCCGCACAAGTAACATCGGCTGACTTTCGCAAGCGGGCACAACATTACCGGCTTGCCGCAGCTTTAACGGATATTCCGCGCGACGCGGCCATGTTCGACGAGCTCGCATCTATGTTCGATCAGATCGCGTGTCGCTTTGGCCGAGCGGAGGCGGAGGGACTAGCCAGATTACAATCCTCAACGTCTATCGCCGCCACAGCCTCGCCAGAAGGCGCAATATCCGGATAGGAGACAAACCGATGCCCCTCGTTCGCGTTGAACTGCCTGCTGGCAAACCTGCCGAGTATCGAACGGCGGCGGGCGAAGCGATCCAGCAAGCCATGCATGCGGCTCTCAAGGTCCCGCTGGGAGAGCGATTCCACATCTTCACCGAGCATGCGCCCGGCGACCTTCTGATCGACCGGATCTACCTCGGCATCGAACGCTCCGCTAATGCGATCGTGGTTCAGGTGACGCTGAACGAGGGTCGTGATGCCGAAGTGAAGAGGGGCTTCTACAAAACCCTGGCAGACAGCCTGCACGAGCGCATTGGGCTGCGTCCGGAGGACCTTGTAGTCAATCTCGTCGAAGTGAAACGCGAAAACTGGTCGTTCGGCAGCGGTGAGGCGCAGCTCGCCTGACGTAAACAACGTTGCGCCCAGCCATTCTTCAAAGGAGAGATGTGATGATACGATGCGTGCGGATCTGGACGGCACAAGATGGTAACTCGCTATTCGAGGAAGGGACGATCGATCTTCCAAAGGGTGAGCGCGGCGATATTCTCGGCGACAAGATCGTGTCGTCGAGCATCTCGTTCCGCGAGACCAGGTCAGGCGGCACGTTTGCGCCGCATGATGCGCCGACGCGCCAGTTCGTCATCACCCTATCCGGTACGCTTGAGTTCAAGACCGCCAAGAACGAGACCTTCATCATCCGTCCCGGTGACATTTTGCTGGCCGAGGATACCACCGGCACCGGGCATAGCTGGCGGCTGGTGGACGACCAGTCCTGGCGCCGCGCCTACGTGATTCTAGCGCCCAACGTCGCGGCATCCTTCCGCAAAACGGATCATTGATCTTGCGGTTACGAACGACACGTCACCGCATTGAACGCGTTCGATCTCGATGAGGAGCACTTCCCATGTCCACCTTCAGTAATTCGGATAGTCCCGACGTCGTTCTAATCGGCGGCGGTATCATGAGTGCGACGCTCGGGATCTTCCTGAAGGAGCTCGAACCGTCGCTGACTGTCGCCATGTTCGAGACGCTTGACGACTGCGCACAGGAAAGCTCGGAGGGCTGGAATAACGCTGGAACCGGCCACGCCGCCAATTGCGAACTGAATTACACACCCCAACGCAAAGACGGTAGCGTCGATATCTCCAAGGCGCTCGAGGTCAACACCGAGTTCGACCTGTCGCGCCAGCTCTGGTCGTACTTAGTCAAAAAGGGCGCAATCTCCGACCCGCGCGCTTTCATACACCCGTGCCCGCACATGAGCTTTGTCTGGAGCGCTGGTAATGTCGCGTTCCTGCGCGAGCGGTTCAAAGAAATGTCCGCCCACCACTGCTATTACGGCATGGAGTACAGCGGGGACCGCAGTAAAATCGCTGAGTGGGCGCCGCTCATCATGGACGGGCGGGGTGACCAAGAGCCGTTCGCGGCAACCCGCATCGTCACCGGCACCGATGTCGATTATGGCGCGCTGACCCACCTGCTTGTCAAACACCTGTCTGATCAGCCTGGCTTCGACGTTCACTATAATCGCGAGGTCGTTGGTCTGGACCGCGAAGGCGACGGACGCTGGCGCGTATCGGTCAAGGACACCAATGATGGGGGCCTCGTAACCGTGTCGGCCAAATTCGTCTTCATCGGAGCAGGCGGTGGCTCCCTGCCGCTGCTGCAGAAGTCGAGAATCCCCGAGAGCAGAGGTTATGGTGGATTCCCCGTTAGCGGCATTTGGCTGCGCTGCGATGTCGACACCGTCAGTCAACGCCATCATGCCAAGGTCTATGGCAAGGCCGCCTCGGGCTCGCCTCCAATGTCGGTGCCGCACCTCGACACACGCATCATCGGCGGCAAACACTCGCTGCTGTTCGGCCCTTACGCAGGATTTTCCACGCGCTTCCTCAAGCGAGGTGCAATTACCGACCTGTTCACGTCACTGAGCTTCGTCAACATCATCCCGCTGCTCGACGTGGCACGCGACAATATCGAGTTGTCGGAATATCTCATTGGTCAGGTCCTGCAGAGTTCGAGCCATCAGTTTGCGACCCTGAAGCAGTTCTTCCCGCGCGCCGTGAAGACCGATTGGAAAGAGGCCGTCGCCGGGGTACGCGTGCAAACCATAAAGCCGCACCAGAGCAAGGGTTGGCCCCATCACGAGGTAGGTGATCTTGAATTCGGCACCGAGCTGGTGGCGGCGAAAGACAAGTCGATCGTGGCGTTGCTGGGTGCTTCGCCGGGAGCCTCTACGGCTGCGTCCATCTCGATCGACGTGCTCAAGAAATGCTTTGGAAACGAGCTGACCGAAGGCGCCTGGTTACCTCGGCTAAAAGCGATCATCCCGACATACGGGATTGATCTCAAGACCGACGCGGATGCTTGCCGGCGCGCCCGCGCTGAAACGGCGCTAGTGCTCAAGATCAACGACATCTCAGCAGCTCCAGATCCGCAGTGTCCGCCGGCTCGCGAGAAAGATCCTGCCCATAGGTAGCTTTACGCAGCAATTCCAGGAGAGATCCATGGTCGAGATGAGAAAAGAGACCGATAGCCTCGGAGTGGTCGACGTGCCGGCGAACAAGCTATGGGGTGCACAGACCCAGCGGTCGCTCGAGCACTTCAGTATCGGCACGGATCTGATCCCCCGCGAGATGATCACCTCCTACGCCATCCTGAAGAAGGCCGCCGCCACCGCGAACCACATCGGCAAGCGGCTTGACGATCGGCGATATAAACTGATCGTTCAGACCTGCGACGAAATCCTCGCCGGCCAGCACCACGACGTGTTTCCGTTGCATGTCTGGATGACGGGCAGCGGCACCCAGTTCAACATGAACGTCAACGAGGTGATCTCGAACCGTTGCTGCCAGCTCGCCGGGACCCCTCTCGGCAGCCACGCCCCGGTTCATCCCAACGATCACGTCAACATGGCGCAGTCCTCGAACGACTCGTTTCCGTCGGCCATGTATATCGCCGCGGCCGTCAACACCAAACAGCGCCTTATTCCCGCGGTCACCGCGCTACGCGACGCGATTGCCACGAAATCGCAGGCATGGAGCGACATCGTCAAGATCGGGCGAACCCACATGCAGGACGCAACGCCGCTAACCTTGGGCCAGGAGTGGTCCGGGTACGCCGGAATGTTATCGGACGATCTAGACCGGATTGAAGCAGCCCTGCAAGGCGTGTATCGCCTGGCACTCGGTGGCACGGCGGTCGGAACCGGCATCAACTCGGCACCGGGCTTTGCCGAAGCGGCGGCTGCCGAGATTGCCGAGCTCACCGGGCTGCCGTTTATCACCGCGCCGAACAAATTCACTGTGCAGGGCTCCCACGACGCGCTGGTTCAGCTCTCCGGAACGCTGCGCACGTTGGCGGTGTCACTCTACAAGATCGCAAATGACATTCGCCTCATGTCATGCGGACCGCGCGCCGGATTTGCGGAATTGGAAATCCCGGAGAATGAGCCGGGCTCCTCGATCATGCCGGGCAAGGTCAATCCGACCCAGTGTGAAGCGCTGACAATGATTGCCGTGCAGGTTATGGCCAATGACGTCGCGGTAGGCTTCGGTGGTGCCGGTGGTTACCTCGAGATGAATGTCTACAAGCCGCTGATGATCTTCAACATCACCCACTCCATCACGATCATGACCGACGGCTGCGTGAACTTCCGGAAGTTCCTGATCGAGGGCACCAAGCCTAACCTGAAGAAGATCAATTCATACGTCGAGCGCTCGCTGATGCTCGTCACGGCACTTTCCCCGGTCATCGGCTACGATAAGGCGTCGAAGATGGCCCACTACGCCATGGACAATGATGTCACATTGAAAGCCGCGGCATTGAAACTGGGCTTTGTCACGGAGGCCGAATTCGACCGGGTCGTCGATCCGAAGAAAATGGTGAAGCCCTATGTCGCAAGTGACGCACCTGCCCGCAGCGCGGGCTGACACACGATGTGCACGAGGAGCGGCCGGCACGATCATGAATGGGCGGACCGACAAAGTCATCGATCTCACGCGGTCGAATCTGTGGCGCTAATTTTGATGCTTCCGCGCTATCGGGAGGACTAAAGATGGTGGACACCGTCGACAAGGGCGCGCTGGCGCCGGACCGGAAGGCGGTTAGCCGATGGGAGGCGGTTTTGGCGAACGCTGCGCGGACCTCCGGCCCGCCGATGCTGTTCGGTCTGCGACTGTGGGCCTCCGTCTGTCTTGCTCTCTACGTCGCGTTCTGGCTGGAACTCGACAATGCTTCCTGGGCCGGCACGTCCGCGGCGCTGGTGTGCCAGCCGCTTCTCGGCGCCTCGCTGCGCAAGGGATGGTTTCGCATGATCGGCACCTTGGTGGGTGGGATCGCGATCGTGGCGCTGACGGCGTGTTTTCCGCAGAACCGCACTGGTTTTCTCGTCAGTCTTGCGCTCTGGGGCGCGGCCTGCGCGCTTGTCGCCACGCTCTTGGGTAATTTCGCGAGCTACGCAGCGGCGCTGGCCGGCTACACGGCTGCGATCATTGCCGGCGATGAACTCGGCGCCATCGGCGGCCCCAACGGCGAAGCCTTCACACTCGCAATCACCCGTGTGAGCGAGATCTGGATTGGTATCGCGTGCGCCGGAATCGTCCTTGCCGGGACGGATTTCGGCGGTGCTCCACGGCGGCTCGCGGCGCTGCTCGGGGCCCTGTCAGCCCAAATCGCAAGCAGGTTCGGCTCCGCATTGACACTGGCCGGATCGGCGTTGTCTGACATGCAGCCGGTTCGACGCGAGCTCGTACGGCAGGTCATCGCGCTCGACCCTGCGATCGACCATGCGATCGGAGAATCCTCGAGGCTTCGCTATCATTCGCAAGTGCTACAGGCGGCAAAGGACAGCTTGTTTGAAGCGCTGGCCGGTTGGTCGGCCGTGGTGTGGCGGCTCGCGCGCTTGCCGGATGACGCAGCTCGGCAGGAAGCCGATGCTGTGCTGAACAGCGTGCCACTGGAGCTGCGGTCCGTGCCGTCGCAGGGCCATGCGACGCCTTGGGTGACCGACCCAAGCAGGATGCGCCAGCTGTGTGACGCGGCAGTGCGGCGGCTGATCGCCATGCCGGCCGGTACGCCGTCGCTACGGTTGATTGCCGACCAAACCGCCCGATTGCTTGCTGGCTTGTCGAATGTCCTTGACGGACTGGCGTTACTGGTCGACGACTCTGCCCGTCACCAAGGTCGCCGCCGCCGCACAAGACTCCACGTGCCCGATTGGGTGCCGCCGCTCATAAATGCTGGGCGCGCATTCGTGGCCATAGGGGCGGTCGAGGTTTTCTGGATTGTGACCGCTTGGCCAAACGGCGCGTTGGCCATCACCTTTACGGCGATTTCGGTCATCATCTTCGCGCCGAAAGCCGATGTGGCCTACGCGGTAGCGATGAGCTTCACGGTGGGGGTAGGGCTTGCCGCGGTTTGCGCCGCAATCGTTGCATTTGCGGGCTTGCCGAATGTAGAGACCTTCGCCGGCTTCAGCATCGTGATCGGACTCTTTCTGGTTCCGGCGGGTGCCCTGATGGCCCAATCATGGCAGGCAACGATGTTTG
Source organism: Bradyrhizobium sp. AZCC 2289 (assembly GCF_036924615.1). Taxonomy (NCBI): domain Bacteria; kingdom Pseudomonadati; phylum Pseudomonadota; class Alphaproteobacteria; order Hyphomicrobiales; family Nitrobacteraceae; genus Bradyrhizobium; species Bradyrhizobium sp. AZCC 2289. Next base: position 6,941,929 of record NZ_JAZHRY010000001.1, read on the forward strand.
CCGCCCTGGCCGGCAATTTCGTGCCGCTGCTCGCGCCGGCCAACCAGACGAGCTACGACACCGTGCAATTCTATAACGCCGCGCTGGCGATCGTTCTGGGCTGCGGCGCTGCGGCCCTGTCGTTTCGCCTGCTGCCGCCGCTGTCTCCGGCAAAGCAGAGCGAAAGGCTGCTGGCGCTGACCTTGCGCGACCTGCGTCGCCTCGCGACGGCTGCCGTGCAGCGGTCACCAGACGATTGGGAAAACCGTATGTACAGCCGCCTCGCGGCTTTGCCAGACCAAGCCGATCCGCTGCAGCGGGCGCAGCTCTTGGCGGCACTGTCGGTCGGGACCGACATCATCCGCCTTCGCCACCTCGCACCCCAATTGGGCCTGGTCTCGGAGCTCGACTCTGCGCTCGAGGCCCTTGCGCAGGGGAACAGCGTTACTGCAACCGCGGGGCTGACCACACTCGATCAACGGCTTGCCTCACTCGGGCAAGGCAACCCGCAGACATCGTTTGTGCTGCGAGCGCGTGGCCGAGTTCTGGCGATCTGCGACGCTTTGGTCCGACATCACTCTTATTTTGACGCAGGAGCATCAATTTGAAGTTCGTCGAGGTCAATCTGCTCGGCGTCTACGTTGCGCCGATCTCCGTGATGATGCTGGCGGCATGGTGCGTTACCATGGTCTTGCGCAGGGCCGGGGGCCGCTTTGGCTTGCTGGCCTACGTCTGGCATTCGGCGCTGTTCGTTTTCTCGGTGTATATCATCGTGCTGTCGACAATTGTCCTCGCCGTTTCACGCTGAGGTCGCCATGTCTGATCCTGAAACCAAAATGTTCGATGCTGAAGCCCAACCGGAGAGTAAGAATGGTGATCTTCACGCCTTCTGTGCCGTCCGGCCAACGGCGCGCAACATGCACAGGGCGCCGATCCGAATTATCCCACTCCTGATAACGCTCGCGACGACCGGGTGTGCCATGGTACTCGGGTGGGCGATGTGGGACGCGTATATGGCGGCGCCATGGACACGCGACGGCACGGTGCGCACCTATGTCGTCACCATGGCGCCGGAGGTCGCAGGACGCATCGTCGCGCTATCGGCGGCCGACAATCAGTTCGTGCACAAGGGCGATTTGCTGCTGGTAATCGATCCGACCAACTACAAGATCGCCCTTCAGTTGGCCGATGCAGCGGTCGATCAGGCTCAGGCCACGGCCCAGAATGCACAGCGCGAGGCAGAGCGCCGGCGTAAACTCGACGACCTGTCAGTCTCGGTGGAGCAGAAACAGATCTTCAACGCGAACGCCGTCGCGGCCCAGGCGCAATATCAGCAGGCAGTCGCCAACCGCGATCAGGCCAAGGTTAACCTGGAGCGCACCCAGATCCGTTCTCCGGTGAACGGCTGGGTGACCAATCTCCTGGTGCAGCTGGGTGACTATGCCACCGTCGGACAGAACGAGATCTCGATCGTCGACGCCGATTCCTTCTGGGTCGATGCATATTTTGAGGAAACGCAACTTGCCTCCATGCAGGAGGGCGATCCTGCCGAGATCAAATTGATGAGCTACCGCCAGATCGTTCGCGGCAAGGTCGGCAGCGTCGCGCGCGGCATTAACGTCTCAAACGCGCAACCAAACCGGCAGGGGCTTGCCATGGTGAACCCGATCTTCACTTGGGTACGCCTTGCTCAACGTGTGCCGGTGCACATCGAGATCGATCGGGTGCCTGATGGAGTTCGTCTGGTCGCCGGTATGACGGCGACGGTCCAGGTCGATGCGCTACCTGGGCGGCCGTCGAATTGAGCAGCCGGCTTGCCGACCCAGAGCTCAAATTGGCACGCTTGCCGGCCCACGGAATGGGCCTCGAAGTGCGCATCGCAATGAAAGACCGTGTCACGTACTCAGAAGTATGAGGTATCAATCGGCATCCAAAAAGTGATCCCTGATCTGCGTCCATATCGACAGGAGACTTCGAATGCCAACCAGCGCGATCGACTCGCTAGTATTCCGCAATATGTTCGGCGACCGAGAAGTTCGGCAGATCTGGTCGGACGAGTATCGCACGCAATGCTACCTCGACTGGGAAGCGGCGCTCGCGCGTGCCCAGGCGGGACTTGGTCTCATTCCACAGGACGCCGCCACCGAGATCAACCGCGTCTGCAAAGTCGAAAATATCGACTTCTCCAGGCTCGAGGAAGAATCACTCAACATCGGCTATCCGGTGCTGGGTGTCGTCCATCAGATCAGCCATCTGTGCCGTGGTGACGCGGGCAACTGGTGCCATTGGGGCGCGACCACGCAGGATGTCACTGATTCAGCCACCGTCTTCCAGATCCGTGCCTCTTTCGACATCATCGCGAACAAGCTGGACGAAGCGATCGCCGCTACTGCCAACCTAGCCCGCGATCATCGCGACCTGCCCATGGCGGGCCGCAGCAACCTTCAGCAGGCGGTGCCGATCACATTCGGCTTCAAGATGGCAAGGCTGCTCGCCACCTTCCTGCGCCATCGCGATCGTCTCAAGGAGATCCGGCCTCGCATTGAGGTGTTCGAATTTGGGGGCGCCTGCGGCACGCTCGCCTCGCTGGGCGAAATGGGTCTGGCGGTCCAGGAGGCGCTCGCGCGCGAACTCGGCTTAGCTCAGCCTGATATTGCCTGGCACACGGAGCGTGATCGTATCGCCGAGGCAGGCTGTTTTCTAGGTCTCCTGACAGGCACGCTCGCAAAGTTCGCGACCGACCTGAAGTTGATGATGCAAACGGAAGTCGGCGAAGCCAGCGAGCCGTTCGTAGCCAACCGCGGGTCCTCTTCGACTATGCCGCAAAAGCGCAATCCGATCTCCTGCGTCTATATCACGGCCTCCGCGGCATCAGTACGGCAGTCGGTAGCAGCACTGCTCACCGCCATGGATGAGGATCATGAGCGCGCCACCGGACCCTGGGAAATCGAATGGATCACGCTGCCCAGCATCTTCACGCTGGCGGCCGGTGCGCTCAATCAGGCCGTGTTTGTCCTTAAGGGTCTTGAGGTGCATCCTGACCGAATGCGGGCAAACCTCGAAGCCACGCACGGGCTCATCGTGTCGGAAGCCGTGATGATGGGCCTCGCCCCGGCGCTCGGCCGCGACGAGGCGCACGATCTTGTCTACGACCTTTGCCGTAAGGCGCTGGAGCAGAATCGGCCGCTGGCAGACTTGCTCGCCGAGCAGCAGACCGTCATGGCGCACCTCTCTCGAGACGAGATTCAAGCATTGACCGACCCGGCGAACTACCTCGGGCTCGCGGGCGTGATGACCGATCAGGTGCTCGCCTTCGTTCGCATGCAACATCTCGTTCTGTTTTAAGGAGATAGACCATGCGCATCGCGAGGAATCTTCGGTCCTGCACCCCAATGTTCACGGTTCCATCGGTCGCAGAGAAATAATCTGTCGAGAGAAGAGCAACATGACAATCGAAACGCTCGGGGACATCGAGTGTGCGGTAGTGCACATCGCGGAGACCTCCAGCTCACACGCGGAGAAGCTTCATGACGTCGGCAGCAGAACTCAAACGCCTCATCGGCCAGCGCAAAGCCATCACGGTGCCCGGCACAGCGAACGCGCTGTTCGCGCGCGTGATCCAGGATCTCGGGTGTCCGTTCCCAGTGCTCGATACCCCGCAAATCCAGTTTTCAAGGAGCTCGATGAAGCCGAACAACGAAAGCGATAGTGGCAGCGCCATCCCGACGGACAGCCCTTGCCATCGGCGCCGCAGTCGCCGCGGCGCCGCTGCTCTCCCCCATCACCGCAACCGCTCAATCCAGGTGAGCCATTCCACCCAAGAACAAGGAGCCGAGACCATGACATTCGCAACGACTAAGGACGGGACACAGATTTTCTACAAGGATTGGGGGCCGAAGAGCGCCCAGCCCATTGTCTTTCATCACGGATGGCCCCTGAGCTCGGACGACTGGGACGCGCAGATGCTGTTCTTCCTCGCTCAAGGCTACCGCGTCGTCGCCCACGACCGCCGGGGTCACGGCCGTTCGTCGCAAGTTAGCGACGGTCACGACATGGATCATTATGCAGCGGACGCCTTAGCCGTGGCGGAACACCTCAACCTGAAGAACGCGGTCCATATCGGCCATTCGACCGGCGGCGGCGAGGTCGCCCGGTATGTTGCGAAGTATGGACAGCCGCAAGGCCGTGTCGCCAAGGCCGTTCTGGTCAGCGCCGTTCCGCCGCTCATGCTCAAGACCGAGAGAAACCCGGATGGTACCCCGATCGAGGTGTTCGACGGCTTCCGCGAGGCGCTGGCCGCCAACCGCTCGCAGTTCTTTCTCGATGTGGCCTCGGGCCCGTTCTATGGCTTCAATCGGTCGGGCGCGAAAGTTTCGCAAGGCATTGTCCAGAATTGGTGGCGCCAGGGCATGATGGGCAGCGCTAAGGCCCACTATGAAGGGATCAAGGCCTTCTCGGAGACCGATCAAACGGAAGACCTGAAAGCGATCGCGGTGCCGACGTTGGCAATGCAGGGCGACGACGATCAGGTCGTCCCCTACAAGGACGCGTCATTACTTCAGGCCAAGCTGCTCAAGAACGGCACGCTCAAGGTATACCCGGGCTTTCCACACGGCATGTGCACGACGAACGCAGACGTGATCAACGCGGATCTGCTCGCTTTCATACGGTCGTAATTGCCTTTGCCGAACCGGCCCCCGCCGGTTCGGTTGCAACACCATCTTCGAATAGTCGGGCCAACAGCCTCGTCGCTTTCTGGCAGGGCCGCATGGATCTCGCGGCGCGTCCCATTTGCATTTGGAGAAGACCAATGCGGTCAGACGTAAAATTCAACAGCGCGGGATTGAAGCTCGCTGGCAAGGCTGCTCGCCACCGTCCTGCGTCATCGCGATCGTCTCAAGGAGATCAGGCCTCGCATTGAGGTGTTCGAATCTGGGCGCGCCTGCGGCACGCTCGCCTCGCTGGGCGAAAAGGGTCTGGCGGTCCAGGAGGCGCTCGCGCGCGAACTCTGCTTTGGCGGTCGCGCTAACCAATTCTAACACATTCTAACGCGACGTGAGCGGACCCAGTCGGCTATCTTCTCGTTGTACGCGAGAGCTCGCTCTCGATGCAGGCCGCGAACGGCAGCGTGGCAGATAAGCGCGAGCTTGGCCGCAGGGTATGCATGGTGCGGTCTTCATCCGCCTCCAACTATCGACGTGTGCTGAATGCAGGTGTCCTGCTCCCGTCAGCTATTCAACACGCAAAAAGAGGGCGACTCTCTGGAATGGATTGCGGTTAACGGAAGATCGTTATGAACTACGAAGCTCATTTTCACCGTCAACTTGAAGTTCTTCGTCACGAGGGTCGCTATCGCCTATTCGCCGACCTAGAGCGCAAGGTTGGCGCGTTTCCCCGTGCCAAGCATCACCAATTCGGCCGCGCTGGCGAAGTAACCGTGTGGTGTTCCAACGATTATCTTGGGATGGGCCAACATCCCGTGGTGCTCGCGGCGATGCACGAGGCACTGGACAGCAGTGGCGCGGGTGCTGGTGGCACGCGTAACATTGCTGGCACCAACCACTTTCATGTGCTGCTGGAACGCGAACTAGCCGATCTGCACGGCAAGGAAGCCGCGCTTTTGTTTACGTCTGGATATGTGTCGAACATGGCCTCGCTCAGCACGCTGGCCTCGCACATGCCAGGCTGCACGATCTTGTCGGACGAACTCAATCACGCCTCGATGATCGAGGGTATCCGGCACAGCCGTAGCGAAACGCGGATATTCGACCATAACGATCCGCGTGATCTCGAACGAAAACTGTCCGATCTCGATCCGGACGCGCCGAAGCTGGTGGCCTTCGAGTCGGTATACTCCATGGACGGTGATATCGCCCCGATCGCGGAACTCTGCGACGTTGCGGACGCCCACAATGCCATGACCTATCTCGACGAAGTGCATGGCGTGGGGCTTTATGGCCCGAACGGTGGCGGCATCGCCGACCGTGAGGGCCTGAGCCATCGTCTCACCGTGATCGAGGGCACACTGGCAAAGGCCTTTGGCGTGATCGGCGGCTATATCGCGGCGTCCGCCACGATCTGCGATTTCGTCCGCAGCTTCGCCTCCGGATTTATCTTCACCACATCGCTGCCGCCCGCGATAGCTGCTGGTGCGCTGACCAGCATTCGCCATTTGAAATCGAGCTCAGAAGAACGGGCGCGGCATCAAAACCGGGTGGCGCGGCTGCGTTCCCGGCTCGATGAAGCCGGCGTCGTGCATCTCAACAATCCCAGTCATATCGTGCCGGTCATGGTTCGTGATCCGGTACTGTGCAAGAAGATCAGCGACATACTGATTGATCGCTATGGCATTTATGTCCAGCCAATTAACTATCCGACGGTGCCGCGAGGCACCGAGAGGCTGCGGATTACCCCGTCCCCGCATCACACCGACGCCGATATCGAACATTTGGTACAGGCGCTGGTGGAGATATGGGCGGACGTTGGTTTGGCCAAAGCAGCGTAATCCATCGAGCGGCTTGGAAGCTTCTATCGATAAAGTAAGCCAGCCGGGAACTGTCACCGGGTAAGCAAAGGTAAATCGTGAATAACATCGCCAATACCGCCGAGGCTGTGCCGCACTTCATTCAGCGTCGGTCCCTCCATGTCGTCTTTGCCTCGACTAGCGGTCACACGGCGTACGTGGTGGAGGCGCTGATCGATTCTTTGAAGAGCACTACCCCCAGCTGGGAGATCGAGGAAACGATGGCCGAAAAAGCGCAGCCACAGGATCTGCTAAGCGGAGATGTTCTTCTGCTCGCTTCCTCGACCTGGAATACCGGGGGCATCGAAGGACAATTGAACCCACACATGTGGGTGCTGCTCCATGGCAAGGCGAAGACTCTGGACCTGGCCGGCAAACCGTGTGCGTGTATCGCGCTCGGGGACCATCGATACTTTTACATGGCGCGAACGGCGGATCATTTGCAGAACTACGTCGAGGCCCATAATGGTCGGTTGGTTGTTCCAACGCTTAAAATCATAGACGAACCCTACGGCCAGGAGGAGGCAGTAAGAGTTTGGGGCAAACAGTTGGTGGATGCTTCGTTGCCGGCAGATTGGTCTTAGGCGATGTCTCGCATCTCTCTCAAAATCGTCGGCGCTTCCGGACAGGGAATAAACTCAATTGGCGCGATTATCGCCAAAGGTCTCAAGAGATCCGGATATTGCGTGTTCGGCTATCGCGAGTATCCCTCGCTCATCAAGGGCGGGCATGCGAGCTATCAGGTCGACATCTCGAATCAGCACATCCGCAGCACCGAAACCAGTGTGAACCTGCTTGTCGCGCTCAATCACCACGCACTCGAACTGAACATGGAGGAACTGAAACCGGGAGGGATCGTACTGCACGTGACGCCCGGGTGGCAGTTTCCGGAGCATCACCAGAAGCTCATCGCGGAGCGAAATCTTCACGTCATCTATTTCCCGGTTGAAGATATTCTCAATCGCCTTGGTGCGGCGGCAATTCTGTCGAACGTGCTGCTGACCGCCTTTGTCTGGTCCATGCTTGACCAGGATATCGAAGCCCTCAAGTCCCTCGTCGGAGGGAAATTCGCGAAAAAGAAAGCGCTGCTCGAACTCAACATGCGATGCATCGATGAGGGATTTTCCTTTGTTGATCCAGAGCAGGGGACGATCTCCGTCTCGTTGCCGCCGCCTGACAAAGGCTTTGCCAGCCATCTTCTGATTACCGGCAGTCAGGCGATGGGACTGGGCGCGGTTCATGCGGGGGTGCGGCTCTATGCCGGCTACCCGATGACGCCCTCAAGCCCGCTGCTGTCGTTCATTGCCGAGTTCGAAAACAAGAGTCACATGGTGGTCAAGCAGGCCGAAGACGAAATCACCGCCGCGCAGATCGTGAGCGGGGCGATGTACATGGGAACCCGCGCGCTCACCGCGACCTCCGGTGTCGGATTTGATCTCATGAGCGAGACACTGTCTCTCAACGCCATGATCGAGAATCCGACGGTGTTTGTGCTCGCGCAACGCCCCGGTCCGGCGACCGGCCTGCCGACCTGGACGGCCCAAGGCAGTCTCTTGCAGGCCGCGAACTGCTCGGCTGGCGAATTCACGCGCTGCGTAATCTCGGTCAGCAATAGCCAGGATGCATTCGATTTGATGCCGGTCGCATTCAATCTGGCAGAGCAGTATCAAATCAGTGTCATTGTCCTCACCGACAAGCAGATCGCCGAGGCGCTCTACACCCAACACCCCTACGATCTGGAAAAGGCCGAAATTGATCGTGGCCGGCTCGTCGTCGATCCCGACAAGCTGAAATTCCTGAAATCGTCTGATCGATTTGACCCGCACGCCAAGGGCGGCGTTTCGTTGCGATGGCTTCCCGGCAGTGACGCGGCGACCTATTGCGCCCAGGGCGATGAACACAATGCTGTGGGCGCGGTGGATGAGTCCAGCCTGAATACCAGGTTGCAAATGGAAAAGCGGTTGCGGAAGTTCCATGGATTAAAAGCGGTGCTGCCCGCACCTCATTTGAGCACCGGCGGTCGCAGCGCGAAGACAGCCGATTGGATGGATGCAGGCGACGAAATCGAGTTGCTCGCGATCGGTTGGGGAAGCACGGGCGACGTATTGCAGGATGTCATGCGTAGCGATGAACTGCGGGGGCGGAAGATTGCGTATTTGCACTACACGTATCTCTGGCCGCTCCGCACCCAGGAGCTTCAGAGACTGGTCAAGCGGTCCAAACGCGTTGTCCTGGTGGAGCAGAACTATCAGGGGCAGCTGGGCATGCTGATCAGGATGGAGTGCGGTCTGGATATCCCGGACAGAATTCTCAAGTACGACGGCCGGCCGTTTTTCTACGATGAGCTGCTTTCGTCGGTCCTGGAGCGATGCGCGAATATTTCGGAGAGCGAAGCGAAGTTTCCCGGTTTCGAGCATGCAGGTGCCTCATCATGAATATCGCTCCGCAGACCCGCACGCCCGCTGTTTCCGAGTACTATTCGGAAACCAAATGCATCTGGTGCGACGGTTGCGGCAACTATGGCATTTGGACGGCCGTGAAGTATGCGCTGGTGGAATTGAATTTGCATCCCTGGCAGGTTTGCCTTTGCTACGATGTCGGTTGTAACGGCAACGGCTCGGACAAGATCGAGGGCTATCGCTTCCACGGGCTCCATGGCCGTGTCATCCCGTTTGCAGCAGGCGCCAAGCTTGCAAATATGAAGGTGCCAGTCATCGCCTTCGGCGGGGATGGCGCAACGTTCTCGGAGGGTATCGGGCATCTAATCCATGGCGTGAGGAGCAATTATCCCTTCACGTTCGTCCTGCACAACAACACAAACTTCGGGCTGACGACCGGGCAGGCGAGTTCGCTCACGCCACAGGGCCAGCCCATGAACACGAGCCCCAACGGTATCCCCGAGCATACGTTGGCGAGCATGGAGCTGATCTTCTCGCTCAATCCCACCTTCGTTGCCCGTGGCTTTAGCGGTGACATCAAATTGATGACCCGCATTCTCAAAGCCGCCATTCAGCACCGCGGCTTTGCCTTCGTCGAGATGTTGCAGGCGTGTCCGACATACAATCACTTCGCGACGCACGGCTATCTGCTCGACAGGTACTTCGATGCAAATGCCGATGGTCACGACCCGAGCGATTTGCAGCAGGCGAGGGCACTCGCTACGCAGGTTCAGGATCGAATCGCCTGCGGCATTCTCTATCAACGTGACGACATTCCCGATTTTTATAACCGGCTAATTCCGCGGCAAGGCCTGGAAACGGCCTGCGTGGAGGAGGTGCGGAGGTATGATGTGAGTGAGTATTGGAAGGAACTGGTGTAAGTAGATTTTAAACGCTGGAGCGGACACTCGACGAGGCGTGGGCTCGAAAGGTACAAAGCGGTCGATCACGGATGGCGGCTCAGTCGGCGGGGATCGTAAACTGAAAGAGCGCCCCCCGGCTCGCACCTGGTCGCCCACAGCCGCCCATCATGGGCTTCGATAATCGAGCGGCTGATCGAGAGGCCCAGGCCCATGCCGTCCGGCTTTGTCGTGTAAAAAGTTTCAAAGAGACGCGAGAGGCTCTCCGGGCTCAGCCCCGGGCCGGTGTCCCGCACCGCGACGCACACGCCCTCAGACTCGATACTCTCGGTGCTGATGTGTAATTCGCGGTTGCCGTCCCGAACGCCATGCATCGACTGGATGGCAGTGTCACTCGGGCGGCTGTCCCCTTGACGCCCGCAGCTGTCCAACAAGCGTCAAGCCGTGGATGCCAAATACGAAGGCTAATCCGATCACCCCGCCGAGCACGACGTTTTCGACGCGCTCCACGGCGAACGCAATGGACTGATCGGCGTCGATTATAGCAAGCGCGACGAGCGCGCAGCGTAGGCCGAAAGCGAGCGGGTATCGCCGGAATGCCACTAGGGACAACACCGTGCCAACGGTGGCCAGTTCTATGACGATGCCATTGTGAGGCATCAGGAATCCTAGGCTTACGCCGATCGGAACGCCTACGAAGGCGCCAAGGAGGCGGTCGCCTAGCTTTCGTCTTGCGCTTGCGGCATCGCCGGTCACCACACTCGCCGCGGACCATATGACCCATTGACCGTGTTCTACATGGCGCCACTCCACAAAGATCGACGCACAAGCAACGGCAAAAGTAACCGCGACCATGGCCTCGGCAAAGGAGGCCGCGACACCGTGGTCGACCACCCGACGGCGAAAGCGGGTGAGGTGCCGGATGTGGCTGACCCCAAGATCGCGGTCGCGCACGTGTTCTGCCGCGGCCAGGGCAATCACCGGGAGCAGAGCAGCAGCTATATAAGGGAGGAAGGACAACCCACGCTCTAATAGAGCGGCGCGCGGAGTCCCCTCGGCCGCTTTGCAAGCCAAATAAAGCGCGGGGATAAAGGTGAAATTGCCGAGAGATCTAAGCTTGTCGCCCTTGGCGGTAACAAGGATCGACGCGCCCGCCATCGCCGCGGTCGCGCCGACGAACGCCGGCGGCGTCGAAATGGCGGCCAAGAGTACGAGAAAACCCACGGCGATGGCGACGCCATGCAGCGCGACACCAAGCGGCGCGAGGTTCGTTTTTTCCATGACGATGAAGGCTGAACCCGATACGATCGCCGCCTCGAGCCAAATCGGCTGTCCAGAAGCGGTCGCGACGGCGACAAGCGGTGCCAGTACGAGGGCGGCGTGCATCACCGTTCTCGTTTCGAACTCCTCACCGAGATTGTGAGTCCAGGCCATCAAAGCGACACCAATTCCTCGACATCGACGACCCTCGCGATTTGGCTCAGCAGCTTCATCGATTCTTGATGTTCTTCCTCCGTTGCGGCGGCGCAGGCGTCCTCAACAATGACCACTTGGTAATCTCGGTCGTGAGCGTCGCGCGCGGTCGCCTGAACCGCCCATGCCGTGCTGACGCCCGCAAGGACGAGGCGCTGGACCTTGTTAGCTCGGAGCGCCGCTTCCAGATCGGTGCAGTAAAAGGCGCTGACTCGTGGCTTCACCACGATGACATCGGCGAAATCAGATTCCAGATCAGGATGAAAGTCGGTGCCTCTGGTGCCAAGTTCGATGGCGCCGGCCTTATTCGCGTTGCCGAAAAAAGGCGAATCCTTCGGGTGGTTCACGTAGCCGGGTGCAAAGCCGACCTTGACCAGCACGGTTAGCCAGCCCTTGTCGCGGGAGATGTGGAGCGCGCGGTTGACGTTGGCAATGATTGACCGCTTCAGCACCTGGCTAGAATTCCGGGACAGCTTTCCGTCCGGATGCACGATGTCAAAGATGTAGTCCAATCCGACAAAGGCTGTTTTCATGATCGTTCCTTTTCTGATGGGGAGTGTCGCCTCCGCGACGTTTGATCCCGTTCGTAGGTATCGATGTGCTTGGCGCACGCTCTATTTTTTGGTGATAAGACGCCAGCTAACGTGAACAGGACGGCGGGTGCTTTGAGAGGCGGTGTGACTTGGTATGAAGCTCGCTATGCACCCGTGCCGTTTCTCTTGTCCCGTGCATCACCGTCTTCGCTGTACTCATAGCTTGTCTGTGGTCAAGCGGTCTCCGTGCATCCAAACGTGGACGCGTGCGTTGGTTATGTCCAATATATGATGCTGGCGAACGCGATAGCTTTTGTAGATGGCGAGATGATCTACCTGGCAAAGCCTCGCGGGGGCTCTTTGGGATCAATCCAAATCAGCAGGTACGCGCCGGCAGCAGTGTTCGGATGGCTGGGAGCGTTGCCCCGTTGCTATCGTCAAATTAGAAACGTACAGATGACGACAGCCGATTCGTCCGCTGCAATTGGTGCGCTCGAATAAGCTTCGTTGGAAGTTTCAAGAATGAGCATGCAAAATCATTGGCGCGGGGGCTGCGCCCGGCCGGCGAAAAGACATCAAGGCAACGCCTCGGCTGGCTGCTCGGAACGGGCCGGCTTGACGGGCCCTGTAACCGACATTGGTGAGCTGCATCAGCATCATTCGATGAGGACACCGGTGGGCGGCAGATCGCGTCAGGAAATGGCTCGCGCGATGAAATTGCGCACCACGGGCGACGTCTCTCCTCGCCGGAAGGCGAGAGCAAGCCCTGTCGTCGGCGGCTGGCCGGCAATCTGCCGATAAGCGATGCCCGTCACGCGCACTTGCATCATGGACGCCGGGACGATCGATACGCCGAGCTCTGCGGCCACGAGATTCACGATCGATGTAAAGTGCGGCGCGACCTGGCCGAGAATAGGCTCGAAGCCGGCCTTTCGACAGGCGTCGACAACTGTGTCGTAGATCATCGGAGCGATTTCCCGCGGGAACAGCAAAAACGGATCATCCTTCAATAGTGCGAGATCGATCTCTCGCTGACCGGCAGCGGAGTGACGCTCGGGAAGGGCGACTACCATCGGCTCCTCCGGGAGCCGGCGCAGCTGCAGCTCTTCGGTACCGGACGTGCCTGGTCGCAGGAACACGGCATCGAGCGTTCCCTCCTGCAAGCCGATAACGAGCCGTGTCGTATTGGCCTCCTCGAGCGTGAGATAGATTTCGGGATAGGCGCGGCGAAAGGTACGGATCGCCGAGGGTACGACGACGTTGAACGTCGCCGTTGAGGTAAAGCCGACACGTAGCGACCCCAATTCGCCGCGCGCCGCGCGTTGCGCCGCCATGGTCGCCCTTTCCGCGAACAAGGGCATCTCCTTCACACCGGCCAAGAACGCCTTGCCGGCCTCGGTAAGCTCCACGCCGTGGGGCACGCGATGGAACAGCGCTGCACCGATCTCTCCTTCCAGGTCCTTGATCTGCTGGCTGAGCGGCGGCTGGCCGATGCCAACCCTGGCCGCCGCCCTCGTGAAATGCCGCTCCTCGGCGACAGCCAGAAAATATCGGATGTGGCGCAGTTCCATGGCCATCTCCCAAACAGATCACAATTGCCTCTATCACATATTGGACCAATGGGGGCACAGTTCTATGTTTTGGGGCAGTACTGGGCGCTTTTTCCGAAGACGCTCTCGTCAATGATCAGGTGCAGCACGGCTGGGGAAAGCCGGCCATCACGAAGTACGCGAAGGGAGATCTCATCGGAGAGAGACTGACGATGAACGTAACCAAGGCGATCGATCAATATGGGAACTTCATTGTGACGGCTAACGTCGACGGCAACCGCCACTGTGATCAGCGAACCTCATCCAACTGGGGCTCCGTTTGGAGTCGATGCGTCGCCCAAAACGCGCGTTCTCGGCGACACGACTAGCAAAATCTAACAACTTCAAACTCGCTTACTTCGCAAGATCACGCGACGTTCTCAATCGGATTTGTTCAATGCCTCGCGCGACGCCTGCGCGTGCAACCAGGTTCTTCGAGCTCGCCCGCGGCGCCTACGAAAGCAATAGGAGAACATCATGACTTCATTCAAAACTCTTGCCGCTCTGGCGTTGTTGTCGGCGGCGGCGAGTACGCCCGTTTTCTCAAGAACATTGGAGAGGCAAGCACGTCACAACTACGCTTCGTCAGGAGTTGCCAGCCATTCCTGGTGCCTCCACAACTATTCAGCGGACGCGATCGATTGTTCTTATGTCGACCGAAGCCAATGTGCCGCAACAGCAGCAGGAGGGCTAGGCCAATGTGAGCTCAAAGCCTTTTGAGCAAATTGTATGCGCGGGGCTGCGAGATCACCCATCTACGCGGAGATTGCTTCCGTCGACGATGTGAGCCGATTCTTGGAAGATCATGTCTTCGCCGTCTGGCATTTCGGCGCATGCTGAATAGTAGCAAAGGGCAAGTTTCACGCAACGTGGCTCGGCTGGACGGGCCATTTACCGCTCCGCGTATCGACACTCATTACGTCGCCACTGAGTTCGGGGTGGCAATCCTTCTGTTTCGATCGCGTCCTATCTCGGAGGCTTCAGGGGAAGGGACCGGCAGAGCGAAATCAGAACCAGCGGACAGCAGTCAGAACCGCATTGATGTGCGGCCCCGGGTCAAACTCACCCTTAGCTAACTCAAACTCTCCCAGTAGCCAACTCCAACTTTACGCAAAGGAGAACTTCCATGAATAACCACGACGGTCTTCAGCCGAGGCATCCAATGAATCGACGCATGTTCGTAAGCATGGTGGCTGCGGGGGCGGCAAGCACTCTTATCCGGGGTAGCGCCGCCGCTGCACAGCCGGTGCCGAAGGCCCGAAACGTCGTCCTGGTGCACGGGCTATTCGCCGACGGGTCATCTTGGTCCGAGGTGATCGCACGATTGCAGGCAGCGGGCCTCAATGCCACTTCCGTGCAAAACCCTCTGACAACGCTGCCTGAAGCGGTGGCCTCGGCAGAGCGGGTGCTGGCGCGACAGAATGGTCCGACGGTCCTGGTTGGGCATTCCTTCTCCGGAATGATCGTGACAGAGGCCGGCATGCATCCGAACGTGTCGGCTCTTGTCTATGTGGCGGCGCGGGCGCCGGATGCGGGCGAGGATTACACGGCGTTGGCCAAGACATTTCCGGCGCCACCGGCGTCCGCCGGGATTGTCTTCGACGGCGATGAAGGGCGTCTCAGCGAGGCTGCGTTCTTGCGCGATTTCGCGGGCGACCTGCCGGAAGCGAAGGCCAAGGTCCTCTATGCGGTCCAGGAGCCGTTCCAGAAGACTCTGCTCGCGGGCAAGACGACGCATGCGGCCTGGCGGTTTAAACCGAGTTTCTACGCCGTCTCGACGGAAGACCGGACGATCAATCCCGATCTCGAACGCTTCATGGCCAAGCGGATGGGCGCCAAGACCATCGAAGTGAAGGCGAGCCATCTCTCGCTGATCTCTCATCCCGACGAGATCACGCGGTTGATCCTGGAAGCCGCCGGACAGCCCGACTAGGCGGTGTTGTCGTGCACGGGCTGTTTGCCAAGGTGTTGCGGCGACAGTCCGGACGACGGGTCTCAAGTGAGCGAATCCTAGCGAAGAAGGCATATCTGCTACGGCCAGCCCATATTCCACAAAAGTTGATCGCCTTTTCCGTCCGAGCAACCTAATGATTTTCCCCTCTTTCCAACGGCAGAGGCGTTTTACCGCTCGGGCTCGACCTTTTGGCGACGGTACACATCCTTTTGGCTACTCCTCAATCGAATCGTGTTCTTTGTCATTCCGGTTGTCGCGACGATGGTCCCGGTCATCGGCTTCGCGCCTCCCCTTTTGGAAATGGCTGCACAATCTTCGTATCGACCAATTGCACCGGGCTTTAGGGGAGCTCGAACACGAACTTACACAGGACGCAGACAAGTCGCGATTCGCGGACTATCGGACACGTCTCGCCGAAGTTGAATTCGCCGTGCGGTCGCTCAAGGTTGCGCGCTCGTTCGAAGTCAATCTACACCGTCTCTGGATCCATCTGCGCATGGTTCAAGAAGAAATTAGCCGAATGGGGGTTGGAAATTTGATGGCCCAATCAACGCAATGTTGAAGGGGTGTTACTGTCCTAGGTGGCGTGGATGCCATAGAACGCAACATACAACCGGGCATTCGCATCCGCGAGTTCCGTGCAGGAGCCATCGATGCTGATCTCCGCTTTGTTCGCATTCTGCGGTCCGATCGGCCAGATGTCGATTGCGAGAACTCGCAAATGGATCTATCGCGCGATCGCGCATGTAATGATCCGAAGAGTTGGGGCTTGCGTGGCCGTTGTTGCCTGCATGTCTATGGCGATCCCCATCCTTTTCGCGCGGGATAGCTCAGAACCGTTTTCGCCGGCGACTCTCGCCGAGATTGCCCGTGTGGAGGCCGATATAGATCGGATCGAAGCAGATACTTTGAAGCGCCTGACCACCGTCCCCGACAATCAGGTCCAGCAGATCGAGTTGCTCGGTAAGCTGATGCTGTTCGACAAGGAGCTTTCGGTCAATCGCAACGAGGCCTGCGCATTCTGCCACACGCCTGAAACCGGGTTTACCGGACCAGTCTCTGAATTCAATCGGACCACCGGCTCATATCCCGGATCCGTCCGGACCCGTTTCAGCGAACGCAAGCCGCAGACCCACACCTATGCGCCGCTGGCGCCGGTGTTGCACTACAATGAGGGCCAGGGTGATCTCGTGGGCGGCAACTTCTGGGACATGCGCGCGACCGGGCGACGTCTTGGCAATCCCGCGGCCGAACAGGCCGAGGGCCCGCCGGTCAATCCGACAGAGATGGGACTTCCCGATACCGCATGCTCGGTGTATCGCGCCTCACTCAGACCCTATCGGGGCCTGTTCGAGTCCGTGTGGGGTGCGCAGGCTTTCGCGATCGCGTGGCCCGCTAACGTTGAGCAGGTCTGCAATACGCCGGGTCCGCCGCCGTCCGACGATCCCGCGCCCGTGCATCTGAGTGCCGTGGACCGCGGTCGAGCCGCTGCAACCTTCGATCAAATGGCGCAATCAATCGCTGGTTACGAAGCCTCGCACGAAGTCACGGCATTTTCCTCGAAATATGATGCCGTGCTCGCTGGCAAGGCACGGTTCACGCCGGAGGAGCAGCAGGGCAACGAGATATTCCGCGGGAAGGGACGATGCAACGAATGTCATCGCGACGGCGGCCCCGGCGAAGATCCCTTGTTTACGGACTTTACCGCGAGCAATATCGGGACGCCGGCCAATCCGAGCCTTCCTTACTATTCCGAAAACCTGCCGGACGATCGCGGCTACGTCGCAAACAAGGATGGGTCCGGATTCGTCGATGGAGGGGTAGGGGCCTTCCTGCTTAACGGCCATCCGCTCAGTCAGCCGTCGGCCGTCGATGCGCGCTGGAAGCCATTGGCAGCGCAGAATCGCGGTAGATTCCGGGTGCCGACGCTGCGTAATGTCGACAAGCGGCCTTCGCCGGACTTCGTCAAGGCGTACGGTCACAACGGCTACTTCAAGAGCCTGAGGGAGATCGTCCATTTCTACAACACGCGCGACGTACTGCCGCGCTGCGCGGCGCACGATCCCCGCGAGGGCACGGGTTGCTGGCCGGCGCCGGAGACCACCGAGAACATGAATACGAGCAAGACTGGGCACCTGGGTCTGACCGATCAGGAAGAGGACACGTTGGTCGCTTTCACGCAAACGCTTACCGACGGGTATGCACCAACCCAGAAATAGCTGCTGCGGCAATTCGTCGAGCTATTGACGTCGTTAGGCTACCCTAACGGGCCGCGGCTGGCTCCTCGGAGTTATACGACTTTGGACAAGAGGATGGGTCGCCGGTGATGCTCGCAAAGCAGTGGCCGCTCCAGCTTGCTAGATAGACGTCCCCGTTGTCCGGGTAGCATTCGGCGCCTTGGTCGAAGGCAGTTGCTTCGCACTGCGCCTTGCTCGTAAAGCTGCAGTCTGCGCCGCCATGGTCATGCAACAGGCAATGGCCGCGCGGCGGAGCCGGCGTCTCGGCTGCGTCAGAATCCGTCGTTGCAATCAAAGTTGCAATACAAACCGCTATCGGTGTCATAAACGCTTTTCATTGAGCCTGCGCGGAGCAGACTCCGTGTCCTCAGTCGTCCGAATGGCGGTCGCGCTAACCAATTCTAACACATTCTAACGCGACGTGAGCGGACCCAGTCGGCTATCTTCTCGTTGTACGCGAGAGCTCGCTCTCGATGCAGGCCGCGAATGGCAGCGTCGCAGATAAGCGCGAGCTTGGCCGCACCGCTACGTTCTAACCGCGCCACCGACCAAACCGAGGAGATGCCTTTGAGGACCGCCTTCGTTGGACTGGATTACATAGTCGATATCGTCCACCCAAGCGGCAAGCTCGTCCAAAAGGGCGGCCATCCGCTCGACGGCGAAACGATCGCCCGGGTCAACCGGATCATATCTTTGTCTGGTGAGAAAAATTGGCTCAAAATTCTCGTCAAAGTGGGGTTTGTGCCCGGTTATGTAAATCTGCCCAAGCAATCACCTTTCTTCGGGGCAGTCCAAACGCTTGGAGCGTTGGAGCTGGGCAGTAACGGTACCGATTTTCATCCCGATTTGCGAGCTGATCTCGTTGATATGATCGTCCAAAAACCGAGAGTCAGCGCATTCTATTGCACGAGCCTGGAGTCCGCACTCCGCGCAAACAAGATCGATCGGCTTGTGTTAGCGGGGGTCAGTACGCCTTGGGCCGTGCAAGCAACCGCGCGCGACGCTCATGATCGAGACTATTCGGTGGTAATTGTTGAAGACGCTTGTGCGGCGGCGTCGCAAGAGGCTCATCGCGAGTCGATAGGGCTATTGAGCCGAATTGCCCAGATCATAAAAACCGAAGAGCTGATCCAACTATAGGCCCCGAGGCTTATTCCGTGAGGCGATTCGACGGACCGGAGCGAATGCGATCTCGGGAGTCGCGCTCCGGGGAGACAAGGATGGCGAGAGAACATATTCAGGTCCTGCGCAAAATGCTGAAAAGCGATCGAGGCGTCATCCTTCCAGGAGCGCCGAACGCGCTTGCCGCCCGCGTGATCGCTGACCTCGGCTTCTCGAGCAGGACGGCTGCATCGCGCCCTTCGCGGAGCGGCAGCGTCTGGTCGGCAAGGCAAAATTCGACGAAATAGAGAGAAAGTATGCGCATTCGTCAGTGGCTTGAATCGAGGCTGGATGATGGGCGTCTCGGAAATGTTGGAACGGCAACCCCAGGAGAATCCGAATGAGAACTGCAAAAGCCGATGCTCATAGTTCGCTTCAGAACCCGCGCGCCGTAACGGATCCTCATGGACCGACAGGTAGGCTCGCGACGTGGCTTGCTGCAACCAGAATTGAGGACGTTCCGTCGTCGGTGCGCGAGCATGCAAAATATCTGATCTTGGATGGCGTCGCCTGCGCGTTGGTCGGCGCGCAGTTGCCCGTATCTCGCAAGGGAGTAGAAGGCATCACGGCGCTTGACGAAGTCGGTAAGGGCGTACTCATCGGTTGGGGCGGACGTACAACTAGCTCATCGTCTGCGGCCATGCTCAACTCAAGCTTTATTCAAGGCTTCGAGTTGGACGACTATCACCCGCTGGCGCCTCTGCACAGTAATGCGATCGTGCTACCCGCGATGCTCGCAGCGGTTCCGCACGTAGGGCCGGTAGACGGCGCGCGGTTTTTGCTTGGTGCGATCCTTGGTTACGAGACGGGCCCTCGGGTGGGTATGGCTCTCGGCGGACTGGATATGCTGTCGAGAGGTTGGCATTCGGGCGTTGTCTTTGGCACCCTTGCGGCTGCAGCCTCCGCCGGCTGTCTCTATGGTTTGAATGCGGCGCAGTTTGAAGATGCGCTTGGCAGTGCCGCCACACAATCATGCGGTCTGATGTCGGCGCAATTCGAATCTATGGTCAAGCGCATGCAACACGGATTCGCGTCGCGGAATGGACTGACGGCTGCGGCCTTGGCCGCAGTGGGTTACGTAGGGATCAAACGCGTTTTCGAACGTGAATACGGGGGATGGCTATCGGTCTTTGGCGAAGGCCATCACCCCGATGCTTCCCAAATTTATGCTAATCTGGGAGAGGAATGGGAGACCGATCGCATCGCCGTCAAGGCGTATGCCGCTATGGGCCTGTTGCATGCGGCGATCGGAGCCGCACTTGAATTGAGGCCGGAGGTGAAGGTAGGCGAGATCGAGCAGGTCGATATCTTCATGCCCGAGGCCGCCTATGGGCATGGTGGTTGGAAGGCTGTCCGTCCGTTGGAGCCGATCGGGGCGCAAATGAACGTAGCCTACGCTGTTGCCGCGGCGTTACTGGATGGACAGGTCCTGGTTGAACAGTTCTCCGAGAAGCGAATCAACAAGGACGACGTCTGGGGTCTGATTGGTCGTACAAGAACCTACCATGACAAAGATTACGATAAGCTTCCGGTCGGTGAGAGGGAGACGACGCGCGTTTCCATCATCTCAAAGGACGGTAGTAAGCGCAGCAAGGTCGTCGCTCATCCGAGAGGAGCCGGCCCACGTGCTCTTACGAACGACGAGATTCTGGACAAGTACCGGAGTTTGACGCGCCCGATCGTTTCGGTTGATCGCCAATCCGCGATCGAAAACATGGTCCTGAATCTCGAGTCCGTCCGCGATATCTCGTCGCTCGTTGATCTTCTTACTCCAAACGTCCGATCCGCGATCGAATAGGCAATGCGACATTCGAACGGCAACCAAAATTGAGCATTCGCTTCGGTTGCATGTGATAAAGTCCGTCGAATCGTACAGCCGCATCGACATTGCCCTTATGAGTAGGATGTGCTTCGCGCCGATCGAGCCGTCGCTATCTATTGGGATCATCTGCGATCCTCAGTGCGACTGCGATGAAGTTGCCGACCGCCGCTGATCGCCCGTCGGCCCGAGATGCCAACCCCAGGGCCGCCTGCGGCGCGTCGCCGGTCAGCCGAAGATAGACGATGTCATTCGTGCGAAGATGCTTCAGGGATTCTGGCACGATAGAAATGCCGAGCCCGGCTGCTACGAGGTTCAAGGTCGAGGTCAGTTGCGGGGCTTCCTGGCTGAGCCGAGGGCGGAAACCCGAACGTTCGCAGGCGGCGATCACGGTATCGGTCAGTCCCGGGCGCACGTCTCGATGATAGAACACGAAGACCTCTTCGGAGAGACCTGCGAGTGTCGTTGCCTTGCGCGACGCCAGTCGATGCCCCCTCGGTACCGCGACCACCATTTTCTCGTGCAGCAACGGGGTATAGGCCACGACCTCGTCTGCCTCGAAGGGCGGACGGATGAAGGCGGCGTCGACCGTACCTTCTCGGATCATGGCCACGAGATTGGTCGACTTGTTCTCTTGCAAAGTGACGTGAAGGGCGGGATAGGCTTGGCGAAACTCAAGCAGGGTTCGGGTCACCGCAGGGTGAAAGCAGCCGGATTCCGTGAAGCCAACGCAGACGTGGCCTGACAGACCCCGCCCAACCTGTTGCGTCACCACCACGGCGTCCCCGATGCGCGAGAGGATGAAGCGGACCCGTTCTGCCAAGACAGTACCAGCCTCTGTCAAGACCACACGGCGCGGGGTTCGGTCCACGAGCCGGACGCCGATCTCCTGCTCCAGCGCCTGAATCTGCTGGGAGAACGGCGGTTGCGCGATGCCGACCCGCTCGGCCGCGCGGGTGAAACTGAGCTCCTCGGCGAGTGCGAGGAAGTAGCGCAGATGTCTGAGTTCCATAATTATATCCAGGACGTATGGACTGGCCCGTATCTAGATATTTGACTGGCAGCATTAATGGGCCGATTTGGACTGGCAAGCGAATAGTGCGGCGAACGCGCCAAATGCCGGGGAGACCCAACTCATGTCATTCAAACAGAAGCTACAGCAGAAGCGAGCCATCCTCGTGCCCGGTGCTCCCAACGCGCTGGCGGCCCGCGTAATCACGGACCTCGGCTTCGAGGCGATCTACGTCACCGGTGCCGGGGTGACCAATATGTCGCTCGGGCTTCCTGACCTGTCCTTCGTCGATCTGACGCAGATCGTTCAGCACACCATGGCAATCCGAAATGTCACCGACCTGCCGCTTGTGGTCGATGCCGACACCGGCTTCGGCAACGCCGTCAATGTGGCGCATACGGTCCGCATGCTGGAACGGGCCGGAGCGTGTGCCGTGCAGATTGAAGATCAGAAGATGCCGAAGCGCTGCGGTCATTTCGCCGGCAAGGAGTTGGTTGCGCCGCGGGAGATGGCCGCAAAGGTCAAGGCGGCGGTCGATGCCCGCCGATCCGATGAGTTTCTGATCATTGCCCGCACGGACGCGCGCGCGACTGAGGGTTTCCAGGCCGCGCTCGATCGCGCGGCGCTCTATGTCGAGGCCGGCGCCGACCTGATTTTCATCGAAGCGCCGGAGAGCGAGGAGGAGGTCCGACGCATTCCCGCCTCGCTGCCGGTCCCGCAGCTGGTCAATCTTGTGGTCGGCGGCCGTACCCCGATCTTCGGCCAGGCCGAATTGGCAGAAATCGGGTTCGCCATGGTGCTCTACGCCAATGTGGCGCTGCAGGGGGCGATCCTCGGAATGCAGAACGCGCTGGGTACGCTGATCCGGCACGGGCGCATGGATGAGGACGGCACCATCGTGGCGAGCTTCGCGGAGCGGCAGCGTCTGGTCCGGAAGGACCACTATGACGAACTCGAGCGGCGCTACGCGACGTAAGTCGGCAGGAGATCCGCGAACAACAAAAAATCTTACATGGGAGGAAAGTCGTGACCAGCACAGCGCATGATGTGCCGATGGCTACAGCGTCGGGGAAACGGTTCGCTGTTACACGAATCCAGTTGAGATCCATCATCGGCGGATGTATCGGGAACTTGATCGAGTGGTACGATTTCCTCGTCTACTCGATATTCTCGATCTATTTCGCCAGCTCGTTCTTTCCCCAAGGCGACCAGACCGCTCAGTTGCTCAACGTCACTGCGGTGGCGGCGGTCGGCTATGTCGCGCGCCCACTCGGCAGCTGGCTGATGGGCCGCTACGCCGACCGAAAGGGGCGGCGGGTAACGCTTGCGGTGTCCGTCTCCCTTATGTGTTTCGGTTCGCTTCTGATCGCGGTGACGCCGACATTTGCGACGATCGGCGTCGCGGCACCGGCCCTTCTGGTGGTGGCGCGTCTGCTCCAGGGTTTGAGCATGGGTGGAGAGTACGGGACCAGCGCCACCTATCTGAGCGAGATGGCGCCAAGGGAGCGCCGCGGCTTTTTCGTTGGATTCTTGCAGGTAAGTGTGGTGTCCGGTCAGCTTGCCGCCCTCGCTCTTCTCCTGCTCTTACAGCACGCAATCCTTCGTCCCGGACAAATGGAGGCCTGGGGCTGGCGCATTCCATTCTTCATCGGCGGCGTCTTCGCGCTCGTTGCGCTCTACCTGCGGCGCGGTATCGCCGAAACCGATGCCTTCCGGGAAACCGGGATCAAGAAACAGAACCGCGGATCGATTGCGGCCCTTCTCACGCAGTGGAAAGTAATACTGCTGGCGGTTGGCATCACGGTGGGTGGAACAATCTCATTCTATACCTACACCGTCTACATGCAGAAATTCATGGTCAACACCGTCGGAATGACGAAGGAAGCGGCCTCGCTGACCGCCGCAGCGGCACTATTGTGCTATCTCCCCCTTCAGCCATTGTTTGGCTTGGTGTCTGATCTTGTCGGACGCCGTCCGGTAATGATCTTCTTCGGTGTCGCTGGTGCAACGCTAACCGTTCCGCTTCTGACCGCCATGAGCCATGCCGCAAGTGCGTGGGAAGCATTTGCTCTAAATTTCTGCGCCCTCTTCATTCTCAGTGGATTCACCTCGATCCACATGCTGGTCAAGTCCGAACTCTTTCCCGCTGAGGTGAGAGCCCTCGGCGTCGGGCTGCCATATGCGATCACCACGGCGCTGCTCGGGGGGAGCACCGAATGGGTCGCTCTTCAGTTCAAGGCCATTGGCCGAGAGGAGTGGTTCTTTTGGTACGTGACCGGTGCCATCCTGATCTCGCTCGTCGTATACCTAATTATGCCCGAGACACGCCGGACATCGACACTTGATGGCGCGACTGACGCCAGTCGAAAGTAGCGATCGAAACACCGTCGGCATTATTAAAATGGCTTGCGGAATGGAAATTCAGGCAGCTCGCAATAATCACGGTCGAGCAGTAGACCGCGCTGTTCCCCAACTCCTTGGCCCTGTCGGTTTTTGACGGTGGAGCACCTACTAGGGCACCGCGGCGGCCTAGGTTGCCATCGTTAGAGCGGCCCATCGAGTGAAAAAAAGTTGCCCACCGGGGGCGTCCGGATGAGCGATCTCGCACCTCGATTTCGCTTGGTCGACCGGCTGCAGAAATGCCTCCCTCTCCGCCATTCCTAAAGTAGCTTCGAGAAAGTCAGATAAAATAAGGCCTTTTTGCACACCCGGGTTTACCGGGGTAGTCCCAAGGATAGGCCGTAATCTGCCACGGCGCGGGGACCCAGTGGCAATGTAGATCGTCGAGGCCCGGTGTGAAGCCGTCCTTTTGACTTCGCTCTGAAGCACCTCCCGAGAGCTATTTTTCGAAGGCCCGCAGGACGATAGCTACGGGCGCGGTCGCAGTGTGCGGAAACTCTCAAAGGCTGCTCCTGGCGCAAAGCGGCCGTTCCTTAGTACGCTGCTGTCACCTATGGGCCGTCGCAGGCGGAGAACCGGCGACACAATTCCACTTCCCAAGACCGCACAAACTAACAAAGTGAGATTTGCCGCTGACACCCGTCACGGCGGCCCAAGCGCTGCTGCGCCCAGAGCCAGCATCGCGAAATTCTCCGCCGCATGAATCTGTGAGATAGCCTACGCGCTAGAAGGGTCAGGTGGAACGACGTCTCATCCTTGGCGATCAGTTGAGTACGTCTTGAGAACGGTCAATTCACCGCGATCCGCTTTGGCTTTTGCACCTAACAATATTTCGCGTGCCATCTTGATAACAGGTGGCTCCAGCGCCTCTATGAGTGCCGCTACCGCCGGATCTAGAATACCTTTGCGGCCGTATCGTCGGCTGACGTCACCAGCATGGCCGAGAATTCGGTCTCGCGTCCGCTGCGCAATCGCCTCATTGTCGAGCAGATCCGCAAAGAAATGACGGGTTGAATAAAGGCTGACATCGGCGCGCTCGATTTTCAAAATCTTCTTCACATACTGCCAGGATTTTGAAAGCGGCTGTGACCAGCGCACGGTTCCGTCTTTTCGAGTATATTTTTCCCACTCTGGAAAGAGGCGCTCTCCTTGATCGAGGTGATCCTGCATTCGATCGAGCAGTCCCAACTCAATCAAGATCGGATGAATCGGCACCACGCGTCCTGCTGCGTTGGTTTTTAAACTGCGCAGGTCCTTTAGAGCGACCCGGCCGTCTCGGGCATCGAAGTCGCGAAGGTCAAAGTAATAGAAAGTGCCGTCGGTCCGAATCTGTGAGCACTGAAGTTGTCCGACTTCGCCAGGGCGCATTCCCGTAAAAATGCAAATCAGAAAGCCCCAATAGATTGCCGACTGAACGAAATAGTCCCCGGGCTTCCAGACGTGCGATCGGTTGCGGCAGCCCGTAAACAGCGGAAGCCTGAGGAGGTTCAGGAGCTCTTCGTCTTCGAAGGCGTCCCGTGGCAGGCTTGCCATGTTTTCCGGGTCGACGCATTCAAATTGCGGCCTCGGCCCAAGGTAGATTTTTTCTGCGATTGCCCAGTCAATAAATTTATACAGGCCACCCCAATATTTCGACCTGATGGTTTTTTCTGTGATGCGGGTCAGCTTGGACCAGCCGTGCAGTTCCGCATATTTGTAGCGGTCGTATAGAGTATTGGCCTTTTCGCGCGGAATTCCCTTTGTTTTCGGAATATCGGTGAGCGCTTCGTCCAGTCGCTTCCAATCGCCCGGCGTCACATTATTAAAGACCGGATCTGTAAGGAATTCGACGGCGAACCGGATCACCGGCTCGGCGTCGCTTCGTCCCTTGGTCGTGCGCTGGCGTTTGCGGTCGGCGGGTTTCAGAAATTCGGCTGCCGCCACCGAAATAAGTTTATCGCCGGACCCGGCCTCCGTGTCACTACCGGCATCGCCAGCGGTCGGGGGCAGCAACAAGTGCTGGGGTTCCACTCGCGGCGCCGGCCCGGGCCCAAGGCGCCTAGCCACCTCGTTCTGCACAATCCGTTCGATCAGGGCGACGGGGTCAAGCGGGGCCAGCAGAGGGGAGTTCGACAAAATGGCTGGCTGGTCGCGGCTCTGGGCTTGGGTCGTCGTAGCCCGTTCATCGGCGCGGCCGGTCTCATAGGCGCGGCGCCCGAGGTTTTTGGCGATTTCCGTCTCGGCAACCTTATTCTGGTCGACGAAATCGACCCAGCCGCTGGCGAAACCAGGAAAATGCCGTGCGAACAGGTAGCCGCGCTCCTGCGCCCGAGCGATATAGGTTCGGACCTGGTGTTCGAACGCCAGCCGTTCGGCCAGCCGCCTCTCGTTCCCCGGAACGCCGTCTACGACGTATAGGCCTAGGCGGTGGTGCAGAATACCGCCCAGTTGCTCAAGGTCGGCGGCCTGAACGACCTCCACCACCCATTCGAGATTGTCCACGAGCCTCCTCCGGGCTTCACTAAAATCGGCCGTCCTGAGGCTGACACGGAGCAGGGGGCGGCCATAGATCGCGGCGGCGCGTTTCCCCAGCCTTATTTGGATACAGTACCGGCCGTCGGGGCGACGGCCGAGATAAGAGGGGCGGGCCACGTCTATACCTTCCCGGAAGGCGCGGGCGAGGGTGATACATCCGGTAGAGATGTATCACCCTCGGACTCGCACTTCCGATCCGGTCAAGATATTGAAATTACGGAATATTTACCGAAGTGTGGGATGTGATAGCGAGTCCCTCTCTCGCTACCAAAACTCTACAATCTCATTGTTCCTTGCTCATTGTTCCTTTGCCGTACGGTTTTGATGCGGACGGGTTCGGTAATCATCGCTACAGGTCGATGACACCGCGGCGCGCCGCGTGCGCCACCGCGTCGGTGCGGCCGGTGGCGTCGAGCTTGTCGAGCAGCGAGCCGACATGGAATTTGGCGGTATGGACCGATATTCCGAGCTGCCTTGCGATGGTCTTGTTCGACGCGCCTTCGGCCATCAGTGCCAGCACGTCGCGTTCGCGCGGCGTAAGCTCGATGCCATGCGGCTCAATGGCGCTTTGCGGATCGCGTGACACGACCGTGACGGTCGCCGTCTCGCCCGGGGCGGCGAGGCGGAGACCGGCGACGCCGCCGAGCAGCGATGCGAGCCGGTCCGCGAGCACGGGATCGTCGATCTCGACGGCAACGACGATGGCAGGCGCGGTCTCCTCGCTCACGCCTCCGGCCTTTCACCGATCGTCAGCTTGACCCGCACAGGCTCGCCGCCGCGCCGGATCGCCACGTCGACGACCGAGCCGACGCTGTCGGGGCCGAGGGCCCGCAACAGTGCGCGCACGCCGGAGAGTTTCTCGTCGTTCCAGCCGACGATCACGTCGCCTTGCCGGATGCCGGCGGCAGCCGATGGCCCCGTCTTGTCGACGCTCATCACCATCGCGCCGATGCCGTCGTCGAGTTTGATAGGCTGAAGGCCCACCCCGAGATAGCCGCGCGCGATCCGGCCGTGGGTTTCGAGTCTGGCCGCGACACGATCGATCGTCGCCGCCGGGATGACGATCACCCGTCGCGCCCCCAGCACCGCCATGCCGATCGGTTCGCCGGCGGCATTCAGCGCGAGGCCGCCTTGGTGGCTGTGACGCAGCCGGACGTCGAGCTCGATCCTGGCGTCGATGTCGCCGCCGCGAAGGCTGCGCCAGCGGCCGCCGGTGAGCGAAATTGTGCCGAGCGCTGCGGCAGGTGCGCCACGCTCGGCGGCGACCACGATCGAGAGCGAACCGAGCGCCGGCACCTCGGGCGAGAGCTTGATCGGCGCGATGTCTTTGGCGTCGAACCGCACAAGAGCGATGTCGGTCGTGTGATCGCGGCCGACGATGCTGCCGGACCGTGCCGTTCCATCGGCAAGCTTGATCGAGATCTCGCCTTCTTCCGCCAGCGCCTCGTCGGCGGTCACGACGAGACCAGGTTTCCAGACGAAGCCGGAAGCGCGCGATCGATGCGAGTGCACCGAGACGATCGACGGCGTCGCCCGGGCAACCACGCTGGCGAGCGCGGAAGAGAACGAAGAAAGGATGGCTGCACTGGGATCGGTCATGGGAAAAACTCCGGTTGGGCTGATCCTAATCTGGGGATACCGGATGCATTCGGGAACTACCCGGATAGGCAGGAGCATGCCTTGCAGGCCAACTTTCCTTGTCCCCCGCACAAATGGCCTTTCCTCCAAAACATTTTCCCTGTTAGCTCGGATGGACAGTTTCCTGGAAATGCGGCTGCGTTGCAGCGGTATTCCATGCCAATCCGTATCCGAAGGATACCGAAATGACCGATTTTTCCGAGAGTGATGCGCCGCGGTCGACGCGCGAGATCGCAAGTTTCCACGCCCACGTCTATTACGATCCGGCGACGACGCGCGCGGAGGCGGAGCGGCTGCGCGGATGGCTGGGTGAGCGGTTTTCCGTCACCTTGGGGAGATGGCACGACGTGAAGGTCGGTCCGCACGATCAAGCGATGTATCAAGTCGCCTTTGCCAAGGAGATTTTCCCCGAACTGGTGCCGTGGCTGATGCTCAACCACGGCCCCTTGAGCATTCTCGTCCACCCCAACACGACCAACCCGCGCCGGGACCATCTTGCCGATCCCCTCTGGATCGGGTCGCCGCTTGCGCTGCATGGCGAGAAGCTGCCGGACCATGCCGAGATGGAACAGGCGCCTGCGCCGAATACGGCGCCGGTTCTCCGGCCCTAGATCGCGTTATCTCGGATTCGGATGGCCGTCGAGCCGAAGCTGGTAGACGAAATAAGTCGGCGTGCAAAATCCGATCTTCCGGCTTTTCAGGATATTCAGGGTTTGCGTACTGACGTTGAATTTTGCGCCGGTCAAAAGGTCCGGCATCTCCTGGCAAATATAGTCTTCCCGGCAAAACCGCGACGGCGTGCATACGTTCAAAAGGCCGCGGCCGACACCGGCGGCGAAGACGGCGCTGTCGAAATATCCCTTGGCCATTTGTTCAAAGCCCTTGCCGCCGACAATCGCGCAGATTTCGTCGGGTATGCTCCCGGGCTGAATTGCCGCCAATTTCGACTCGTCGGGCTTGCACGGACGGGTGATACGGCCCAGTGGCACGCCAATTCTTGTTGGACGGCAGTTGTAATCGTAGCCGCTCAATTTTCCTTCCGGCATTTTATAGATGAGTTCATCTTTGCTGACGCGATCATTGAACGAACGCAGGTTGAAACTCAACGACTCTTTTGCGTCACTCTTTGCGGTCGAGTCGTCGATGACATTCGAGCGGCAACTCAGGCCCGCGTAGATGTTCTGTGCACCGGGCAGGCATTGGCCAAGGTGGGAAGAAGCCGAGGCGTTCGTCACTACTGCCAGGCAACTGAGATTGCGGGTGGAACTGCAGCTCCATTTTGCGGAATTCGCAAGATCCGCGTTCAAGGGACACGGCATATTGTCGCCGGCGGGAGCGTAGGCCGGGCCTCCGTTCTCCCAGACCGCCGCGGGCGCGGAAGGGTGCGGCCGAAACATGTTCGGCGTCTGGCCCGACGAAACTCTCTCGACATAATCCTTGCGGCGGGCAAGTTCGGCGTAGACGTGGGGCGAGAACGGCAATTGCAGTTTGTTGCCGTCAAGCGCGCTTTTGATTGCGTCCGCACCACCGCCGAAATCAAACCGGTCCACTCCCAGGAAATGAAAGCCTGCGGTTGAAGAAGATTGATGGCACCCCATGCAGGACGAAGTATTCAAACGTTCGAGCAGGCCGGCGCCGGATTGCACGAATTTGAGAGATTTCGCCGGAATTCCGGCCGCCGTGACGATCTTTCCTGCTTGCTCCCTGTCGACCAAGAGATCAAACGGCCTGTTAGCCACGCGCGAGCTGCCGGCGGTGGAGAAACTGAGCGCGACGTCGGCCTCCAGACTTTCAGGCAGGTTGAACACGCCGTTGTCGATTTCGGCCATGTGGCCCGAGAGATATTCCTGCAACTGCTTCTGCTTGGCGGGATCTTTCAGGATCGCCTGCACGTCCGGCGTGTTCTCCAGTTTGGCGGGCTGAAATTTTCCGCCTCTAAAGGCGAATATCCTCATCCAGTAGATCGCTTGACCCGCGAACTTGCGATTCTCCATGTTTTCAAGGTCCGATGGAAAGCGCGCCACCTGGGCGTTGATTTCCATCTGCTTGAAAGTCAGGTTTGAAAAATCGAGTGGGCCCTGCAACAGGCGCCGGGCAATGACGGTCGGATCGTCTTTATCCATTCCATCGATGCGCCAGAGCGCGGCGATATCCCGGCAATTCTTGCCGTCGTCACCGTAACTGAAGACCATATTCACGGTGAAGGGCATGCGCGACGCGTAGGTCTTGCCGTTCATTTTGACGTCGTAACCGAGCCGGTAGATGAAGCGTAGTTCGCCGCAATGGGCGCGGTCGAAATCGCGGCGGTCCATCCGGTTGACCACACCCGACAATATGAACAACCCGTCGCTGGAGCCGAGCCATTTCTCGTTGAACATGCGCGCGACGTTGCCGTTCAGACGCAGGGTTTTTCCGGCGTCCGTTTTGGCCGACTTCGGGTCGTACGTCCTAAGAATTTCCTTTTCCCAGTCGATTCCCATCCCTGAGATGATCCGGGCAACGTCGGCGGACATCACGGCAGCGAATTGTGCGTAGGTTTCGTTGAAGCCCAGCAAATCGCTGGCGCGCGTGGGCCCGGTCGCGACGGCCGGCAGCGGCAGCTTTTGTGAGGCGTGAATCTTCCTGAACAGGGTCAACAGCGAAAGTGGGGATGTGTTGTCATGATCGAGCTCCGCAAGCAGCGACGCCTGGCTGATCAGCGTTGTAACCGGAATGGAGGGCCGCGGAGACTCGGCGAAGCCGCGCGTAGCTGCAAGAATCAACAAACAGGCTATCGAAATGACGCGCATCTATTATTTGTACTACGGCAGCGGGTACTTTACAATTTGGAGGTGAGCAGTCCAGGAGTCGCGATGAAGCCTTTCGGAGTCATGTTGTTCATATTGATGGCGGGATGCGTGAGCCAACTGACGGCGTCGCCAGCCGTGGCCGCCGAGCCTTACGCCCAGGACGATATGCACAATCATGATGGAAGCCATCCGGCCGGATCGAAGGACTGCGGCACCGACTATATGCTGCCAGGAGAGACGGCGAGGCGTGGCTCGCATTCGTTCATGATTCTTGGGCAGGAGGATGCCGATCATATCCTCGTAGAGCACCGCTCGGGAACGCCGCCGCATAATTATCAGTTCTTGCTCCGTATTCGCCTGGATCCAGACGAGATCGCCGCATACCAAAAGGTCCTGAAGGGGTCCAAAACCCTGCCGGCCTTCACGACGATCTATTTCGATGAAGGCGGCGTGCAACGCGACCGCAGCTTTTTCTGCCTGCAGGATTTGCCGAGGATTTTCGGGCCTCATAAAGACAAGGATGAATTCTCGTCGCTGTTTCCGATCAGGGCGTCATTGCAAAAGAACGCCGACCATGAGGGAGGCTTCGCGATCAAGGCTTCCGTGGTGCCCGGGCTTTATTTTTCGCTCGATCGCAAAGACATCGAGTTAATCGTATACCGCTATCTTCCTGCCTATTTGCCACAGGAAAGCTTGCGCAAGGCGATCAAGGCAAATCCCGAGGCCGAAATACCTCTGCTCCAACACGCTCCGCTCTTCGCCACCGAGCCGGCGCAAACGGCATCGCAACATAAATCCTATATCGCGACCGACGGCGTGGTCGCGATGCCCGGAGATGCCTGCCAGCATGACTATTATCTAAAAAACGCCCCGGTGCCAAAAACGATTCACAATTTCCTGCTGATGGGCGAGGGCGCCGGCAACAGCGTGATAGCGGTCTATTACGCCGACCAGGCTCCGCACAATTGGCAAGCGGTCCTGACGTTGAAACTGTCGGATGAAGAGATGAAGGTCTATCGCGCCGCAAAGTTGGGCAGCAAAAATCCGCCGGTCCTGCAAACGCGGGTCGGTGAGAACAATTATTTCTTCTGCATGAGCGATCTTCGCAAGCAGATTAACTCCGGAGAATTCAAGGTGGGCGGCACGATCTATCGGGATTCGGATCTGAGCGACTATCGTCTCGGAACAGCCGTCGGCCAGATCGATCTGGATGCGAGCAAGGTCGCGGTCGTCGTGAACCGGAATTTGGCGAGCTTGATGAATCCGCTCGCCGTCGCCAAAGATGTTTTGGGACGCTAGCTTCGCGTCAGTCCGGCCGTCGCAGGCGTGAGAGCTGCCCGTCCGGGGCTGAACTTCGCCGAAAAGACCGGGGGCGGGAATGCGGCCATGACCTCTTCGCCGAAGTGTTTGAGCTAGGTGTGGAGCCTCAACAGGTTGTCCTCGGTCAAGCCGAGGCGGCTGATGGGTGGTTTGGACTTTAGACTGCTGTGTGGTCGATGCCAGTTATATCGATGCAGCCAGATCGGCAGGTGCTGAGCCCGATGATCTGATGTGAGATAGGCTTGGGCATAGGCCCATTCGCGCAACGAGGTTTGGACGAAGCGCTCGGCCTTGCCGTTGGTTTTCGGCGTATAGGGCTTAGTGCGCAGGTGCTTGATTTTGAGCAGGCGCAATGCCTTAGGGTAACGACGGGATCGGAAGCTAGTGCCGTTGTCGGTCATGACACGATAGACTTTGACACCATGGGCCCTGAAGAAGCGCAACGCGTTAAAGAGAAAGCTCAGGCAGGATCGACGTTTTTCATCGGGCAAGATTTCCGAATAGGCGACGCGGGAATGGTCGTCGATTGCCAGGTGCAGATATTCCCAACCGACCCTGCGGCTCTTGCTTTGGCGATCGCCGGTGATGCGGTGGCCGACTTGCTCGAAACGGCCCAGCTTTTTGATATCGATGTGGATGATCTCGCCGGGGTGTTCGCGCTCGTACCGGCGCACCGGTTCGGCCGGCTCCAGTGCCGAGAGCTTGTTGATGCCGAGCCGCTGCAGGATGCGGCTGACGGTCGCCGGAGACACGCCGACCTCGGCCGCGATCTGCTTGCCGGTGTAGCGCTGGCGGCGCAAGGCCTCAACCACGGCGCATGTGGCGGGCGCCGTTTGGCTTGGCAATGAAAGAGGCCTGGAGGAGCGGTCGCGCAAACCATCGACACCGCCTGCGCGGAACCGTCCGACCCATTTGGCGACGGTCTTTGGCGTGGTGTTGAACTGGCGCGCGGCGGCCGCTTTGCTCAGTCCCGCTGCCACACTCCGCACCATGGCCTCTCGACCTTTCGGCGTCAGGGGAGCATTCTTATGGCTGTTCATCTGGTCTCTCCGTGGAACACTGAAGCTTCGCAACCTCAGCTTCCTCGGTTCGGACCAGATGGACAACCTCCTGAAAGCCCACAGCTAGGTCAATTTACTCGGCCGCGCGAGCGCTATTCACTTAAACATGCGCAAATGCACCAAATATCTCGCGGCGATAGCCGTGGTCATCGTTGGACTGGCAGCGCCGGTCCTGGTCACCGCCCAGCCGGCGCAAAAATATGCGCCCCGGCTGGCCGACATCATGAGCGCGGTCCAGTTCAGACATTTGAAATTGTGGACTGCGGGTCGACAGCAGAACTGGGAGCTGGCGGCCTATCAGCTGGAACAGGTCAAGGGCGGCCTGACGGAGGCCATATCGTTCTATACCAATATACCCGTTGAAAATGTCGGGATGATCGATCCGCCGATTACGTCGCTGGACAAACCCATCGCGGCCAAAAATGGCGCTGGATTCAAAAAAGGCTTTCAATGAGCTGACCGCCGGCTGCAACGCCTGTCATCAATCGATCGGCCGCGGCTTCATCGTCATGACGGTCCCGGCCGTGTCACCTTTCAGCAATCAATCATTTTCCCAGGGTCACGGGTCGGGGAAGGGGAATCCGCCGCGATGACCCGGCTGTGTGGCTGGTTCGACGGCGCAGCGGGTGCCATATGCACGCTGCGATGGATACATCACGGCCAAGCAATGCCTCTTCCGGTTTTGCCGGGACGAGTGCATCATGCGATCTCATCGAAAGAACCTCCGCCGGTGGCGCCCGGACGCCGCCGGAACGAATCGGTAATTTGATTTGAGCCAGATCAAGGAATCCTGACCCCTTGGCGGCTCATACTGCGACGTGAATTCATCGGGTGGGGGATGCTCATGACAAGTCATCTGGAGCTGAGTTCGCGAGCGGCGCTTTGCAGGCGGCTCGCGGCGCGCGAGCCGAGCAGCAAGGCCTATTGGCTGGCGGAGGCAGAGAGCTGGTCGCGCCTCTCGCTTGAGCCAGGCCATGCCGTCGTAGCAGAAGGAACGGCGCTGGCCGGATACCGCGGCCGCGCAACCCCGTACCGTTACGATGCGCTCGACACTAAGGGCGACCCATTCGAACAATTCCTCGGACTGATGGCGGCCGAAGACGAGCGATAACGCGTTGGGGGCTAGCCGATCTCCTTCCGCACCATCGCCGCGGCGTCGCACATCGCCTTCAGTTTTCCGAACGCGACATGGCGCGGCATGTATTTCATGCCGCAATCGGGCGCGACCACCAGCCGGTCGGCGGCGACATGCTTGAGGCCGTTGCGAATCCGGCCGGCGACGATTTCAGCCCTCTCGATTTCGGGATCGCCGAGGTCGAGCACGCCGAGCATGATCTTCTTGTTGGACAAATCCTTGAGCACGCCGAGATCGAGTTTCGGCTGCGCCGCCTCGATTGAAATCTGCTCGGCGCTGGTGTCGGCGAGTTCGGCGAGGAAGGAATAGCCGGCGGGTTTTGTCGAGCCCGGCACCACCGCCGCATAGCCAAAGCACAGATGTACCACGGTCGGCACGGTGATGCCTTGTAGCGCACGGTTGATGGCCTTGACCGCATAGCGCTTCGCCAGATCCGGATTGTTGCGGACCCAGGGCTCGTCGAGCTGGATCACATCGGCGCCGGCCTTCTGCAGGTCGAGCGCTTCGGCATTGACCGCTGCGGCGAACGCCATCGCCAGTTCTTCGTCGTCCTTGTAGAACTCGTTCTTGGCCTGCTGGCTCATCGTAAACGGGCCGGGCAGGGTGATCTTGGCGGCGCGATCGGTGTTTTTGCGCAAAAATTCCATGTCGTGCAGTTCGACCGGCTGACCGCGCTTCACCGGGCCCACGACGCGGGGCACCGGCGTCTGGGTCCCGTTGCGCGCGGTGATGATGGCAGGATTGTCGGCATCGATGCCGTCAAGCGCGGTCGCAAAGCGGTTGGAATAGCTCTCGCGGCGGATTTCGCCGTCGGTCACGACGTCGATGCCGGCGCGCTCCATGTCTCTGATGGCAACGATGGTGGCGTCGTCCTGCGCTTCCTCGAGATGTTCGGCCGGCAACCGCCACATTGCGTGCATGCGGGTGCGCGGCACCGATTTCGACAGCATCGCGCGATCGACCAGCCATTCCGGCTGCGGGTAACTTCCGACCACGGTGGTCGGCAACAGATGTCTGGGCAGGTTCATGATGTCCTCCTTCTTGCTATTTTCGCTTGCGGCCAATCAAGCGGCCCGCGTCGCCGCGGCTGTCACCTCGTCCTTGACCGGGTTGCGCAAAATGCCGATGCCGGAAACCTCAACCTCGACCACGTCGCCGTCCTTCATCCACAACGGCGGCGTGCGATAGGCCCCAACGCCGCCTGTCGTGCCGGTCACGATGACGTCGCCGGGCGCGAGCTCGGTGAAAGTCGAGCAATAGGCGATCAAGGCGGGGACGTCGAACACCAGGTCGGAGATCGGCGCGGCCTGCACCTCGACGCCGTTGAGGCGGGTGGCGATGGTCTGCTTGCTGATATCGGGAAGTTCGTCCGTCGTGACCATCCACGGCCCGAAGCCGCCGGTGCCGGCAAAGTTCTTGCCCGGCGCGAATTGCGAGGTGTGGCGCTGCCAGTCGCGAATGCTGCCGTCATTGTAGCAGGCATAGCCCGCGACATGTTTCAGCGCCGCCTCGCGCGAAATGCGCCGGCCGGCCTTGCCGATGATGACGGCCATTTCGCCCTCGTAATCGAAGCGCTCGGATTCCAGCGGACGGATCATCGGCTGGCCGCCGCCGACCTGGCTGTTGGCGAAGCGGGTAAAGATCATCGGATGCGGCGGGGTGGGATGGCCGCTCTCCGCAAGGTGCGTGGCGTAGTTGACGCCGATGCAGAAGATCTTGTCTGGGTCGGGCACGGTCGGCAGCAGTTCGATGTCTTTCAGCGGGTAATCCGTCCGTTCGCCCTGCAAGGCCTTGAGTTCGTCGAGCGATCCTTTCGAAAGCAGCGCCTTCAGCGTGGGATAGGCTTTTAGCCGCTTTGCGACGTCGATCACGCCTGCGTCCGTTACGATGCCGTAGCTTGGCGCGCCGGCCGCCTTGAAACTTGCGATCTTCATGGTTGAACACCTTCTTCGATGGTTGAAACATAGGGGGTGATGGGCAGCACGATCTCGCCCGAGCGCATGGGAACGCAGGCGGGCGGGAAGTCCTGTTGGAAACGGGCGCCGAGCGCCTCGGCGCGGTCCAGAAAACGTTCGAGATGATCCATCGCGCCGGATGGCAAATCGTGCAGCACCATCAGGCTCCAAGGCTGCGCGCGGCATTGGTCGAGGGCGCGATCGGCCCAGCCATCCGGGTCGTCCCAGTCGCGTGGAATGGCGTTCCAGAGCACGCAGCTGTGTTCGGCGGCCGATTTCACCGGCACCATCAGCTGCCAGCCGAAACTGCCCATCGCGGCGTTGGCGACGATTTTCGACATCACACCTCTTCATTGGCTGGTTTCCTCCGGATGTCCGCGGTTGCCTTATCGTCGTGACGGGGCGGAAGATATCCGCGACGGCTCGCGCCCGATCGCAGGTTACGCTGCTCGCGTCGACCGCGGCTTTTTCTGGTTGAGCATGGCGAGGATCTGGTCGGCTGCCATCGGTCGGCCGATGAGATAGCCCTGAACTTCGTCGCAGTCGGTCTGACGCAAATACTCGAGCTGATCAGCCGTTTCGACGCCTTCCGCCACCACGCCAATCCGCAGGTCTTGCGCCAGCCCGATCACCGATTTCACGATCGCCGCGCAATCCGGCTGTTCCAGCATGTCACGGATGAAGGACTGATCGATCTTGATACGGCTCAAGGGCAATTTTCGCAAGTAAGTCAGCGACGAGAACCCCGTCCCGAAATCGTCGAGGGCCACGGTCACTCCCAATTGCAGGAGTGAATTCAGGATCGAGGATGCCGATCCGTATTTGGAAATCAGCATCGATTCGGTGATTTCGATTTCAAGGCGGCTGGGTGAAACCCCGGCCTGGGCGAGCGCCTGCACGGTGGTCTGCAGAATGCCCGTGTTACGAAATTGAGCCGCGGAGAAATTCACGGCGACCCTGATGTCATCCGGCCAATTCGAAAGCGCCGAACAGGCGCGCTGGACGACCCATTCGCCAATCTGGTGGATCAGTCCGGTCTCCTCGGCAACTGGAATGAATTCACTTGGTGGAACCAGTCCGCGCACGGGGTGCTGCCAACGCAGCAATGCCTCGAAGCCGGTTATCCGGTTGGCGCGTAGACCGAGAAACGGCTGGTAGACGAGAAACAGCTCGTTCCGCTCGATGGCTCCTTCCAGATCCCGCTGCAACGCCCGGCGGTCGCGCGCCGATTTGTCGTCGCTGGCCTCGAAGAAGCAGATCGTGCCCGGCCCCGATTTCTTGGCGCGATAGAGCGCGATGTCGGCATGTTTCAGGAGATCGTGGGGCGTGTTGCCGTCTCGCGGTGCCAGCGCAATTCCGACACCGGTGGCACCGACGATCTCGCATCCCTCGATCAGGAATGGATCGGCAAAGGCGGCGACGAACCGTTCGCCAATTTCGAATGCGTCTTCCGGCCTGGTCAGATTTGCCATGATCAGCGCAAATTCGTCTCCGCCGATGCGGGCGACATGTTCGGCCGCCCGCGTGCACCGTCGTAATCTTGCCGCCACTTGAACGAGAAATTCGTCGCCGGCGGGGTGACCGAACCTGTCGTTCACCTCCTTGAAGCGATCGAGGTCGAGCAGAAGCACGGCGAATTCCTCGCCGGAATGCGCCAGCCTCCGCAAGGCGCCTTCGAGGGTTTCGTTGAAGGCAATGCGGTTTGGCAAATGCGTCAGGGGATCCTGACGGACAGTCCTTTCGGCTTCGAGCTGGGCAATGATGCGTCGCGTGAATGCGAACGAATTCACGAAAACGCCGCGCAGAAGCACGCTGCCATAGACCACGACCAGGATGGCCACCAGCAAATAGACGAAATCGCCGTTCCTGCCGAGGCAGATGGCCGTACCCAGAAAGATCGGCGCCGTGTAGGCGATCGCCGCTACCGGGATCGTGGCGAAAGCGAATGCGCCGCCCGCCAGCATTCCGGCGCAAAGACAGGTGATCACCAACTGTGCGCCGTTGGAGGCATCGGCGAAGAAGGCCACCGGGACTATTCCCCAGGCGGTCCCGAGAATCAGTGCGTTTCGCACCAGCCGGTGCATGGCCCGGCGGGACACGAATTGCGGCTTTGCGATCCGTCGCGATGAATGGGCTTGCCAGCCGAAGAACATGGCGACGCTGGCCACCGCAGCCGCCCAGATCAGAGCCATGTTTCTGTCGGACGAATGCCACAGCGCTATCGCGAGCACCATCGCGTTGCAGGCATTGGCCAGCATGATGCCCAGCGAATAGCCGAGCACGAGGCAAATCTGCTCGGCGCGGATGTGACCCGCGAGGACTTCATCTGTCGATGGTCCACCGAACACCGTCAGATCGCCGGCGAACAATCTCGTGAAATAGGAACCTAGATACGATCGCATCTCTGACCCGGTGGGCTTGGCCCCAACGCTGGCCTTGGACGCGAAAATTCGCTGCAAACCTTTGACAAAATATGAATTATTGAGCCCGTCCGGCGTCACAGCGCCGGGTTGTGACTTCACGTCTGCGGCATAGGTAACAAATCGATACAAATGCCGCCCGTACCGGCAGGACGGAATTTTGACAGGGCTGGAGGCAATTCCGCGCAATCCGGATTTCAGCCGGCCATTTGCTTCGGGTCGTAGAAGAAGCGTTCCTCGATCAACTGATCGCCGCGCCAGGTCTGCCAGGCGATTTCCTCCAGCACCTGCACGGTGCCGTTGGGGCGGGTGAACGTGAATTTCCAGCGCGCTGCAACGGTGTCGCCGTCAATCAGGCTTGGCCCGATCCGTTGCGCCTCGATCTTAGGGAATGCTGCCATCACGCCGCGCTCCTTCGCCATCAGCGTGTCGCGGCCGATGACGGGATCGGCGGTGTTTTCCCGCGTTGAGGCGTCGGGCGCGTAGAAGTGCTCGATCGCGCCGACATAGTCGCCGGCTTCGACCAGTGCAACGAAACTCTCGACAATTTGGCGGTCTGGCATCGATACGTCCTCACGACCATGGGCAGGCATAAACCGACTTATGGTCGGTAAATACCGACCGCTGGTCGAAAAGTCAACTGGCCGCCGCGGCGAAGTTCAATTAGAAAGGCGCGATGGCGAAACAGGCAGAGCGGAGCGCCGCCACCACGGAAGCAATCCTGAAAGCCGCGCGCCAGATGTTCGGCGAGCAGGGCTTTGCCGCCACAACCATGGACGACATCGCGGAAGCCGCGCGAGTGGCGAAGGGCGCGGTCTACCATCACTTCGCGACCAAAGAGACGGTGTTCGAGGCGGTGTTCGACCAGGTCTCGCGCGATCTCGTGCTGGAGATCGATCGCGCGGCGCGAACCGAGAGGGACGTGCTGGCGGCAATGGTCGCGGGCACCCAGCACTATTTCGCGGCTTGCGCGAAAGGAGATATCTGCCAGATCATCCTGCGCGATGGTCCGGCCGTGCTGGGCTGGGAGCGCTGGCGTGAAATCGACGCGCGGCATTTCGGCGGCAAGATTCCGCGGGCTCTCGCTGCGGCGATGGACGCAGGGTTGATCGCCCGCCAACCCGTGGAACCGCTCGCGCGGCTGCTGCTTGGCGCCGTGACGGAAGCCGCGGTCGCCTGTGCGGGCCGATCCGATGTTCTAAAAGCCGGTGGCGAATATAGCCGCGCCTTCAAGTCGCTGCTCGAAGCGCTTCGATTGCGGTGAGGGCGCCACCGCTCGACGCCTCGCTCCGACTGTTCTGACGGCAGCGCGACGGCATCCCGGCGCGGCAAAGATTCATCGTGACAACATCGTGGCCTTCGCTTATATAGTTCACATGCGAACTAAATTTCGGGAGCCGGGATTTAAGTGAATTCCCGTCAGGACCGCCGGCTGGTCTTCCTGCTCAACGTCGCGCAGCGCCGGCTGCAGCGCTGGGCGGCGGCGCGGACGCAGGATAGCGGCGTGACGGCTGCGCAATCCGGGCTGCTGTTCATCCTCGGCCAGCGCGACGGTGTGCTGATGGGCGAAGCCGGCGCGGCGCTCGATTTG
Organism: Bradyrhizobium sp. AZCC 2289; assembly: GCF_036924615.1. Lineage (NCBI taxonomy): Bacteria > Pseudomonadati > Pseudomonadota > Alphaproteobacteria > Hyphomicrobiales > Nitrobacteraceae > Bradyrhizobium > Bradyrhizobium sp. AZCC 2289. The sequence continues at coordinate 6,982,330 of NZ_JAZHRY010000001.1, forward strand.
GGGCCGCCGGGCATCAGCGGACTGGTCGACCGGATGACGGCCGCGAACCTGATCAGGCGGCGCGCCGATCCGGATGACGGGCGCGCGTGGCGCCTTTGGCTGACGCCCACCGGCCGCGGGGCGCTCGCGCAGGCGAAGGCCGGGCTTGCCGAAATCAACGCGCGCCTCACCGAGGGATTTACCGAAGCCGAAATCGATGTCGTCGCGCGCTGGCTCACCAGTTTGCAAGCCAGATTTCCCAGAGGAGAAGACCAATGACCGAGCATATCAAGATCGCAAACGACGGCGGGATATTGAGCCTGACCATGGCGCGGCCCGACAAGAAGAACGCGCTGACCAACGCGATGTATGGTGCGCTGGCCGACGCGATTGAGGCCGCGGAGACCGACCCCGCCGTCCGCGTCGTGCTGATCCGGGGCGAGGGCGACATGTTCACGGCCGGCAACGACGTCGGCGAGTTCGCGGCGATTGCCGCCGGAAATGTTCAGGGCGAACGGCATGTCAGCCGATTCCTTCAATCGCTCGCACGATCGAGCCGCCCGCTGGTCGCCGCCGTACAAGGCCGCGCCGTCGGCATCGGCACCACGATGCTGCTGCATTGCGACCTCGTCGTGCTTGCCGACAATGCGCTGCTATCGACGCCGTTCGTCAGCCTGGCGCTGGTGCCGGAAGCCGCTTCCAGCCTGCTGATGCCGTTGCGTATCGGTTATGCGCGCGCCTACGAGATGTTCGCGCTCGGCGAAGCGGTGGATGCCGGTTCCGCACTCGCCTGGGGTCTCGCCAACAGGGTCGTCCCATTGGACAAGCTCGATAGCGAGGCACGGGCACTTGCCGCGCGTCTGGCCAAGCAGCCGGCCGGGGCCGTCTCGACGACCAAGCGGCTGATGCGGAATCCGGAAGTGCTGATGGCGCAGATCCTGGCCGAGAGCGAGCAGTTCGCGGCACGCCTGAAAACCGTGGAAGCGCGTGAGGCCTTTACGGCGTTTGCCGAGCGCCGGCCGCCGGACTTCCTGAAGCTCGCGAAGCAACCGGCGTGATCGCCGCGGCCGGGGCGCACATTGCGCCCTGGCCCCAAGAAATCACTTTTTCAAGAAATCACTTCTTGATGTCGGCGGCGACGAGCACGCGATGGTCGCGCAACAGGTCTTGCAAGGCCTGCAGCGCCGCCACACCGCATTTCGTATCCTGCTCGCCATTGCCGCCGCTGAGCCCGATGCCGCCGATGACTTCGTCATCGACCACGATCGGAAAGCCGCCGACGAAAACCGCGAACTTGCCTTCAAAGCTCCATTGAATACCGAACGCCTCGTTGCCGGGCAGCGCAGGTCCGTTCGGCGCCTGGTTGAACAGATGTGTGGAGCGCTTGTGTCCTGCGGCGGTGAACGCCTTGTTCCATGCGATCTGGGGGCCGGTGACGCGCGCGCCATCCATCCGTTCGAGCGCGAGCGGATAGCCGCCCTCGTCGGTCACGCACACCGTCTCCAGCACGCCGATCTCGGTGGATGTTTTGATGGCAGCGGCGACCATGTGGCGGGCCTCGGCGAGTTCCAGCTTGAATGAACGTCTCATCGCATTGTTTCCAGGTGTCGATTTGGGCCGGCGGTCCAGTGCGGCTCAGGTGCCGCGATAGACCGTCTTGATCTGCGTGTAGAATTCCAGTCCGGTGCGGCCGGACTCGCGAAACGTCGACGTGCTCGACCGCTTCAGGCCGCCGAACGGCGCGTTGATCAGGTTGCCGGTCGTGGTGCGGTTGATCTTCACCGTTCCGGATTGAATGTCATTGGCGAAATCCTGCATGACCCGCGGATTGCGGGTCACGATTGCGGCCGACAGCCCGTATTCGGTGTCGTTGGCCTTGGCGATCGCATCCGCATAGCTGTCGACTTCAATGATCGCGATGACGGGACCGAAGATCTCCTCGCGCGCAATCGTCATCTGCTGGGTGACGTCGGTGAAGATCGCCGGCGAGACGTAATAGCCGCCGTCATAGCCGGCGCCGGTGAGCCGCTCGCCGCCGCACAGCAGCGTCGCCTCGCGTCTGCCGATCGCGATGTAGCGAAGCACCGTCTCGAGCTGCTTTGCGGTCGCCAGCGGCCCCATATCCATGCCGGCCGCAAGGCCGCTGCCGATCTTCAGTGCTTTCACCCTGGCGGCGAGTTTCGCGGTGAATTCGGCGCGCACCTGTTTCATCACCAGCACCCGGCTGGTGCCGGTGCAGGCTTGGCCTGCCAGCGAGAGACCGCCCTTGACGGTCAGGTCGACAGCCTGATCGAGGTCGGCATCGTCCATCACGATCAACGGGTTCTTGCCGCCCAATTCCATCTGGGTACGGGTGGTGAACCCCACCGATCGGCAGATATGCTCGCCGGCCGCGGTCGATCCGGTGAAGGAGATGGCGCGGATGACCGGCGGCTCGGTAATGGCCGCACCAATCTCGCCGGCCTTGCCGGTGATGAAGTTGAGGACGCCCTTCGGCAGCCCGGCGACCGCCAGCGCCTCGGCCAGCCGATAGCCGCTCAACGGCGCGTCGGAAGACGGCTTGAAGACGACCGTATTGCCGGTGATGAGCGCGGGCGCGATCTTGCGGGCCGGTATCGAGATCGGGAAGTTCCACGGCGTGATGATCGACACGACCCCGAGCGGCTCGCGCAGGGTATAGACCGTCATGTCGGCATCGTCGTTCGGAAACACCTCTCCCGTCAACGACTGGCCTTCAACCGCGTAAAATCGCAGCGTCTGCGCCGAACGCAGCACTTCATCCCGCGCGAGGTTGAGCGCCTTGCCCATTTCCCGCGTCATCTCCCGCGCGATCCGGTCGGCGTGCGCCTCGAGATAATCCGCGGCGCGGTTGAGGATCGCAGCGCGCTTGGAGACCGATGTCTTCTTCCAGGCCTCGAACGCAGCGGATGCCGCGTCCACGGCGAGGCACGCATCCGCCGCGGTAGATGCTTGAAAGCGGCCGACGATGTCGGCGCTGTCGGCGGGATTGGCGTTGTCGAATGGCTGTTTCGACGAGCTTTGCACCCACTCACCATTGATCAGGTTGCGGAACTCCTCGACATCGGTGGCGCTCACAATGGAAGCCCGTGCATCCCGCATCGCCATGTCACGCATCGTTCCGCTCCCTTTCAATGCCAGATCAGGACGGCGCAGATCGTCGACGCCACCAGTCCGGTGACAACCGGGATCATCACGGTCTGAACGATCTGGAACACCGGCACGCGTGCGAACCCGGCTACCGCGATCAGCGATGACCACGCCACCAGCGTGCCGCCGCCGGTCCATACCGCGCCCATCTGGCCGACGGCGGCGAGCGTCGCCGGATCGAGTCCGACCCCCGGCGCCAACGCGCCCGAGAGCGAGCCGGTGAGCGGCAGGCCGGCGAAACCGGAGCCATCGATGCCGGTGATCATACCGGCGATCAGCACGCCGAAGGCGACGAACACCTGATTGTGCGGAATCCAGCCCTGTGCCGCCTGAACGAGTTCGAACAGCAGATTCGGCGCCTGCGCCGCCGGAACGCCGAGAATGGGCGAGGACAGGCCCTGCTCGGCGCCGAGAAAGAAGAAGCCGGCAATCGGCAACACCGAGCCCATGGCCTTGAACGCGAAGACGAAGCCTTCGGTGACATGGTCGGCGCTGGCATCGAGGAATTTGCGCAAATTGTCGGTAACGAACGATGCGCAGATCATCAGGACCGCAGCGACGCCGCCGACCAGCGCGGCGGCGTCGCCGCCCTTGAGATCATGGCCGATGCCGGCCTTCGCGAGCACCATCACGACGATCACGCACAGGAAAGCGAGCGGCGTGGCGACGGCGAAGAACTTGGACCATGCCTCCCGGCGGCTCGGCAGGGAGGCAAGCTCCTTGTCGATCTGTGCCTGGGTCGCGAACGGCTTCTGGCCCTCGGCGGTCCCGCGCGCAATCTCCGCCTTGTCGAAAGTGCCTTCCTCCTCGACCCGTGCCAGGTCGCCATTGACGGACTGCGCCTGCCAACGTTCGAGCAACCTGTCGTCCGGCTTGGTGATCGACTTGCGGATCGACAGATAAGCCAACATCATCGCTATCACGCCGGTGATCAGCGACAGCACCAGTGCCCGGTCAGCCACCGTGGCGGCGCTGACTGCGATGCCGGCAGCCTTGGCGCTGATCCCGGGGGCGACGCCGATGACGTAGTCGGACGAGAGCGCCATGCCCTGTCCGGCGATCGCGATGGCGAGGGCGCCACCGAGCGGCGGCAGGCCGGCTGCGATCGCCGCCGGCAACAGCACGGCCGAAACCAGCGGCACCGCGGGCGTCGGCCAGAAGAACAGCGAGATAACGTAGGTGATGGCGGCGAGGACGAAATAGGCGGCGTGCCCGTTCTTCATGACCGCGCGAAACGGCTCGACCATGCGGATGTCGGAGCGTAGCACCTTGAGCGCGTTCAACAGCGCCGTCATCAGCGCGATTACCAGGAAGATATTGAAGAGTTCCTTGGCGGCGGTGAAGCTGGCGTTGAAGATGCTGGCCAGCGCCGAAACCGGACTATGCGTCCAGGCGAGCGCGACCAGGAACGTGGCGATCACCGACGGCACGACGACGTTGGCGCGCCAGATCATCGTCAGGACGATGGTGGCGACGCCGAATAGGTAAACCCAATGCGCGGAGACGATCGGAACGTGCTGTTGCATGGTCGGTTGCTCCCCAAAAGAACAGACGCAGTTTGTATACTGTATTCTAGATTTGCAACAATTAATTGTGACCGGATCGCAGGAAGTCGCTGGAGCAGGGAATGGCGGGAGCCCTGATACGGGAGCCCTGATAGGTGAAATATATGTCCTAAATATAGGCGTTAGGCGCAAAATCTTCGCGCGAAAATCCGGTGAGTAACCCAGCCGTCCAACCGTTGACAGGGCGCCAATTTTGTATACAATATACTGATTGGCGCAGCTGCCGTCCCACCAAGAGGTCCGCAGCCTGATGCCGGACGCCATCTCTCACGCGACAGGAGCGCGACGATGCAGCAGCTTATGGATCATGTTCAATTTCGCACCGCACTCGAAAGCGCGATCAAGGGCAAGAGCGCGAACAAGGCGCCCTTCAGTATCGCCTGGGCCAGCGGCAAGCTGAGCCGCGCGCATCTCGCGCGCTGGGCGGAGAACCACTACCATTATGTCGGGCCGTTCGCCGACTATCTCGGCTACATCTATGCGCGGATGCCCGAACAATATCAGGAAGCCAAGGATTTCCTGCTCGCCAACATGTACGAGGAGGAAATCGGCGGTGATCGCCATACCGATCTCTTGATCCGTTTCGCCGAGGCCTGCGGCACGTCAGCGGCGCGGGTCAAGGATCCCGACAACATGACCCCGACGACCCGCGGGCTGCAAAGCTGGTGCTACGCGGTTGCGATGCGCGAGGACCCGATCGTCGCGGTGGCAGGTCTCGTGGTCGGTCTCGAATCGCAGGTGCCCTCGATCTATCGCAAGCAGACGCCGACCCTGCGCGAGAAATACAAGTTCACCGACGAGGAGGTCGAGTTCTTCCACCTTCACATCGTCTCCGATGAAATCCACGGCGAGCGCGGCTACCAGATCGTGCTCGAACACGCCAACACGGTGGAGCTGCAGCAGCGCTGCCTCAAGATCTGCGAAATCGGCGCGCAGATGCGGCTGCTCTACACCACTGCGCTCTATCACGACTATGTCGCCAATGACATTCCGTTGGCGGAACTGGAGACGGCCGAAACCAGGGTGCCGGCTGACGAACGCGCCCTGTTGCAGGCCTGATCGACGCCATCACCGGAGACTGGCGGAGTGCCGAACGTGGTTTTTCACAGGAACGGCCAGATCTTTCAGGGCGAGATCAAGGAGAACACCAATCTCGTCGTCAGGGCCGGCATACGGCAGTTTCCGTATCCGAACTTTCTGTATGGCTGCGGCATGGGCAAGTGCGGGAAATGCGCGTCCCTGATCATCAAGGGCGGCGACCACCTGCCGGAGCCGAACTGGAAAGAGAAGAAGCGCCTCGGAGCCAGGATCGAGCGCGGATATCGCCTGGCTTGTCAGCTCTGGATCACCCACGACATTGAGCTGTCACAGGAGGCAACGCCGCTGGCCGACGTCGTCGCGCCGGGCGGGGTGGGTTGATGCAACGCTGCGCGCGGAGTCTGGGCAGATGCCAAGAGGCATCGCCGGATTGCCGGGCAAAACAGAGCCGGAGGGTCGCGATCCCATGTATGTGATACTGACAAGCAAGCCCGGGCAATTCCGTACCGAAATCGTCGACGGTCTGCGGCCGCTGGCGGCTTACGATTATCTGTTCTACGGGGTGAAGAAAGCGACCTTCGTGATCGCCGAGCTGCTCAGGGATACCAAGGTCAGGGTGATCGACGAAGCCTGGTCACCGCAGATCGTGAACGAGGTGCCCTCGAAATTCCTGGAAAAGTTCGAGACGCCGGAACGTGCGTTCAGCGAACTTCAGCACCTCACGTCTTTCGGCCATATGGACACGAAGCTGCGCAAGCTTTGATCACCCGTCAACCTGTCTGCATCGTGCGGAAGCCGTCATGATCGAAGTCACATTTCTAACCAATGGCGGGAAAACCGTGACGGCGCCGGAAAACAGCAATCTGCTGCGCGTATCCTTGCGCGAGAAGGGCGGCATTCCGTTCAAATGCGGGGGCGGGATTTGCGGGACGTGCAAGTGCCGGATCGAGAAGGGCCTCGAGAACACCGATGCGATCAAGCCGAAGGAACGCAAACACCTGACCGAGGAGCAATTCGCGGCAGGCTACAGGATGGCATGCCAGACATTTCTCAACGGCGATGTGAGCGTGTCCTGGACACCGAAGCCGGCCGCAGCAGCCAACGCCTTCGCCGCGCAAGCGCCACCTGTTGACGGCGAATGACAATGGCTTGATGGTATCTTGATGGTATACAGACGGCAGTTTAGATACGGTGTTGTCGCCGTCAGCTTGATATCCGACGACTGGCTGGATCTCGTTTCGCGGTTCAGCTAACTCGTGGGCGCGGCCGAACGGGTCACTTCATGGCAGGCACGCTGGGAAACTCCAAACGTCTTGGTGACGATTACCCCTCCCTGCACGGCAGGGTGATCGAGGAACTGCGCCAGGCCATCCTGAGCCGTCGGCTGAAGCCCGGCGAACGGCTGATCGAGGGGCGCCTGGCCGATGAACTCGGTGTCTCCCGCAATCCCGTGCGCGAAGCCATCCGTGTGCTGGAATCGGAGGGCCTGGTCGAAGTGACGGCGCGGCGCGGCGCGTCGGTGCTGTCGATGACCGACGAAGAGGCGCGCGAGACGATCGAGGTCCGCGCCCTGCTCGAAGGCCAGAACGCGCGGCTTGCGGCCCGGCGCCGCGAACAAGACATCCTCAAGCGGATCGCGGCCGTGCTGAAGCAGGGCAACGAGGCGGTCGCGGCGAAACGTTATGACCTGCTCTCCGATCTCAACCAGCAGTTTCACCAGGAACTGGCGGCTGCCGGCCACAATCGCGTGCTGGCCGATCTGCTGAAGCGGCTGCGCGAGCGAACGGCGATGCTGTTCGCGCCGACCGATCCGGTGCGTCAGGCCCGCAGCTGGGACGAGCATGCCGGCATCCTGCGCGCCATCATCGCCGGCGACGAGCGCTCCGCGGCTACGCTTGCCGCCGAGCACGTGATGCGCGCCGGCGCCGATTTTCTGGCGACACTCCACATTCCCGACGACAATTCGCCGCTGGACGAATTGTCCGCCGCGGACGACAAGGCGTCCGGTCCTTTGCGTTCCGCGCGTCCGTCCAAAGTAAAATCCGTTCGCCGCAGTCACAACGGCGGAAGTGCGCGGCGGCCAAAAGTCCAGGGCTGATGCCCCATCTCGATCAGGCGCCGGACCCCTCGGTGCTCGGATATTCCAATCCTTGAGTTGCGAAATCCAATTCCTTCAGATGGCCGCTTGAATAGCGGCTGTTTGCGGACTGGATGCGGGACAATGCCATTGAGGCCGTCATCGTGCGGCCGGATCGCTACGTCTTCGCCGGTGCGGAAAATGCCGGCCAATTGAACATGCTGATTAAGCAATTGATCCAGAACCTGCACGCGGGGCGATAGTCTTTTCAAACCGCGGCTTTGTCTGTACCACCGGTGACGCGACCGCCGGGGAAACCAATGAACAATAACAATCACGCTGCAGAATACGACTATGTCATCGTCGGCGCCGGCTCGGCCGGCTGCGTGCTCGCCAACCGCCTGAGCGCCGACGGCAAGCATTCGGTGCTGCTGCTCGAGGCCGGCCCGAAGGATACCAATATCTGGATCCACGTGCCGCTCGGCTACGGAAAACTGTTCAAGGAAAAAACCGTCAACTGGATGTACCAGACCGAGCCGGAGCCGGGGCTGAACGGCCGGCAGGTGTTTCAGCCGCGCGGCAAAGTGCTCGGCGGCTCGAGCTCGATCAACGGCCTGCTTTACGTGCGTGGCCAGCATGAGGATTACGACCGCTGGCGCCAGCGCGGCAACGCCGGCTGGGGCTATGACGACGTGCTGCCCTATTTCAGGAAGGCCGAAAACCAGCAGCGCGGCGCCGACAAATATCATGGCGCAGGCGGTCCGCTGCCGGTATCGGACTGGCGCCACGCCGATCCGCTGTCCGAAGCCTTTGTCGTGGCCGCGGCCGAGGCCGGCATTCCGACCAACCCCGATTTCAACGGCGAGCGCCAGGAGGGCGCGGGTTTTTTCCAGACCACGACCCGGCGCGGCCGGCGCGCCAGCACGGCATTCTCCTATCTTCGCCCCGCCATCAAGCGCGGCAATCTGCGTGTGGAAACCTCGGCGCTGGCGCAGCGCATCCTGTTCGAAGGCCGCCGCGCACGCGCCGTCGAATACAAGCAGGAAGGCCGGTTGCGCACCGCAAAGGCGCGCAAGGAAATTCTGGTCTCGAGCGGCGCGTACAACTCGCCGCAATTGCTGCAGCTCTCCGGCGTCGGGCCCGCGGATCTTCTGAAGCAGCACGGCATCGACATCGTGCTCGATGCGCCCGGCGTCGGCAACGATCTGCAGGATCATTTGCAGGTGAGGCTGGTGACGCGCTGCACGCAGGCCATCACGCTCAACGACGTCGTCAATAATCCTGTTCGGCGCATCATGGCCGGGGTGCAATATGCGGCGCTTCGCAAGGGGCCGCTGACGATCGCCGCGGGCACGTCCGGGGCGTTTTTCAAGACCAATCCACGCCTGGCGACGCCCGATATCCAGATCCACTTCCTGCCGTTTTCGACCGACAAGATGGGCGAAAAGCTGCATGCGCAGTCCGGCTTTACGGCCTCCGTTTGCCAGTTGCGCCCCGAGAGCCGCGGCTCGCTGCGGATCAAGAGCGCGGATCCCGCGGTGCCGCCGGAAATCCGGATCAACTATCTCGCGACCGAGACCGATCGCCGGGCCTTCATCGACGGCATCCGGATCCTGCGCAAGATTCTCGCTGCCCCCGCGCTGAAGCCTTACGCGGTCGGCGAAGTCGATCCCGGGCCGAAGGTCGCGAGCGACGACGAGTTGCTGGACTTCTGCCGCCGCACCGGCAGCACGGTCTATCATCCGACCTCGACCTGCCGGATGGGCAACGATCCCCTGGCGGTGGTCGATCAACGGCTGAAGGTGCGCGGCATCGAGGGGCTGCGCGTGGTCGACGCCTCCATCATGCCGGACCTGATGTCGGGCAATACCAACGCGCCGACCATCATGATCGCCGAAAAAGCCTCCGACATGATTTTGGAGGATGCGCGGTAGACGTCGCGGGAGAGCGTAGCCTGGATGGCACCATCCGGGCTACGATGGCCGATTGTCACCTTCCCTAAATTCCATTTTAGAATTCTAAATCGCTATTTAATTGAGACCATCACCCCCGCTTGGCATCGTCCTGCCGTTCGCGGCAGGTCCCGATTTTGTCTGGAGGTAAGATGGTCTCGCTGTCCAGTTCCTTTATTCGCAAACGTATGATTTCGCTGGCGACGACCCTGTCTGTTAGCGCCACGTCCCTTGCCCTGGCGCACGGGCCGACGCGGCCGCACCACGTCCGCGGTCCCGTAGCACCGATACAAGGTCCCGTAGCACCGATACAATATGTCGCCGATCGGTCAGATGGTTCCGATGAAACGCCGTTTCTGTCGGAAAACGATGCCGCCATGAGCAAGATGATGGCCGACATGACGGTCAAGCCGACCGGGGATATCGATCGTGATTTTGTCGCGATGATGGTGCCGCATCACCAGGGCGCCATCGACATGGCGCAGGCCGTGCTGCGCTATGGCCACAACGAGCAGCTTCGGCGTCTGGCGCAGGAAATCGTCGTCACGCAGCAGCAGGAGATTGCCGCGATGCGGCTCGCCGTCGGCGATCGATTGCCGCCCTCGGTGGCTGCGCCGACGCAGCCGGACGCCCCCGGCGCGACGGATATGTCGCGCGATGCCGTGTCCCATCATTCCATGACGATGCAATAGGAGCCGACGATGAAACGTACCTCTCTTGCATTGGCGTTTCTGGCTTGCACGGCGATATCAGGTGTAGCACCCGCGATGGCGGGACAGGCGCCCGGTGCGGCTTCGGATCAGGATATTCCGGTCAGCCACCGCGATCGGGTTTATTCCGCGGAGCAATTTTCCAACACCGTCTCGGTGACTGATCCCGTCGACAACCGGCTGGTCGGCGTCATCCGGCTCGGCGATCCCCAGCCCGGCAATTTCAGTCCGCTCTACAAGGGCCAGGTGCTTGTTCACGGCATGGGTTTCTCGCCCGATCACAAAACCATCGCGGTGGTCTCGATCGGCAGCAACTCCGTGACCTTCATCGACACCGCCACCAATGCGGTGAAACACACGACCTATGTCGGCCGTTCGCCGCACGAGCCGTTCTTCACGCCAGACGGCAAGGAGGTCTGGGTAACCGTTCGCGGCGAGGACTATGTCGCGGTGCTCGACGGACAGAGTTTTGAAGAGAAGTCGCGCATCAAGGTGCCGGCGGGTCCGGGCATGCAGATCTTCTCGCCCGACGGCAAATACGGTTATGTCTGTTCATCGTTCAATCCGGAAACCGTCGTTGTGAGCGTCGCCGATCATCAGATCGTCGGTCACGTCAAGCAGGACAGCCCGTTCTGCCCGAACATCGCGGCGACGCCGGACGGCAAGCAGGTCTGGTTCACGCTCAAGGACATCGGCCGGACCATGGTGTTCAATGCGCAGCCACCGTTCAATGTATTGAAGTCGATCGATACCGGTCCGATCACCAATCATGTCAACTTCGCCCGCAACGCTAATGGGACATTCGCCTATGTTACGGTCGGCGGACTGAACGAAGTCAAGGTATTCCGCACCGACGATTTCTCGCTAACTGCGACCATCCCGGTCGGCAAGCTGCCGCATGGGGTCTGGCCGTCGGGCGACGGCAGCCGGATTTACGTCGGGCTCGAAAATGCCGATGGCATGGCCGCGATCGATACCATGACCAACAAGGTCATTTCGACGAGCCCTGTCGGTCAGGCGCCGCAGGCCATCAACTACGTTCCCAACGCCGTGCCCGAGGGGGACGGCACCGCTCACCTGCAGCCGCTGGGTGTCGCCGGCCAGGCCGTGCATCTGGCTTTGGGCGCAGTGCATTCAGGCAACACGGCGGAGGATAAGGCCGCGACCAGCGTTTCGCTGTTCGATCAAGGCCTGATCCAGATATTGCAGGCCTCGGTAACCGGGCTTGAACCGAAGCAGCCCTACGTCCTCGCGCTTGCCCGCGAGTTTGATGGAAAAGGGCCGCTCGAGCCGTTGTCGGCATTCATGACCAATCCGGCAGGCTCGGCGATCGTCAATGCCACCGGGCCGATCCGCCAAATCGTGCGCGGCGAGGACAAGACCCAGCGCCGCTATCTTGTGATCGCGCAGGGTCGTGCCGACAGTCCGGGCCCGATCGCACAGGTGCAGTTGCGATAGCGTCGTCGCGGCCCTTAAACAGGCCCAATAAAGGGGATATATGATGACCGCAGCAGCAGCCATCAGGTTGACTGCAGCAATCCCGCGGATCGGCGCCACCACCAGCGGAGCCCTCGCATTTCCGGCCATCGGCAAGTCGCTCATGACAAAAATTTTGCTGATCGAGGACGACGATGAAACGGCACAAGAGGTTACCGCCGAGCTGGTCGAGCGTGGTTTCGACGTGGAATGGAGTGCTGATGGAACGGCAGGGCTGGCCTCGGCCCGTTCGTCATGCCCCGACGTCTTGATCGTGGATCGGATGCTGCCCGGCATGGACGGCCTCTCGATCATTGAGACACTGCGGCAGGAGCAGGTGCGCACCCCAGTGCTGGTTCTGAGCGCGTTGGGTGCGATCGACGACCGCGTGCGCGGATTGCGGGCGGGCGGCGACGATTATCTCACCAAGCCGTTCGCGATCCTCGAACTCGTGGCGCGGATCGAGGCGCTGCTGCGCCGGCCGGCGCAATCACGCGAGACCATCCTTCGCGTGGGGGCGCTGGAGCTCGACCTGATCGAGCGAACGGCCAGACGCGGCGCCCGCGAGATCGATTTGTTGCCGCGGGAATTTCGCCTGCTCGAATACATGATGCAACGCTGCGACCAGTTGCTGACGCGGGCCATGCTGCTCGAAGAAGTCTGGAACTACAAATTCGTACCGGCGACCAATCTCGTGGACGTGCACATGGGCCGGCTGCGCCACAAAGTGGACGGCCCGGACGAAACACCCATGATCCACAATGTCCGCGGCGCCGGATTTATCCTGCGTACGCCGACCTGATGCCGTGCCACGTCATCCTCAGGGCGGAGCGAGCGCATGATCTGGCCTGAACTCGTGCGCTCGACTTCGTTTCGCCGGGCGCTGGTGCTGGCTGCGGCGTTGACGGCGATCATCGTCGCGCTGTTCGGCTTCGTCTACTGGAAAACCGACAGCTACCTGACGGCGCGATCCGATCAGATGATCATGACGCAACTCAACGTCATTTCCCTGCTGTCGGATCAGCGCCTGCTGGACGCGATCGACGCGCATCTGAGGGAGGATTCGCGTGGTGTCCAGTTCGCCGGCTTGTTCGGAGCCGACGGAAGCCGCATTGCTGGCAACATCGCCAAGCTGCCGCGCGGCCTCAAAACCGGAACTCCGGCGCACCGCGTGCAGATCATGGCGATACGTGCGGCAAGCCTCGAAAATCAGGTGGTGCAGGGCGTGGCGCGGCAACTGCCGGATGGCGAAGTGCTGGTGATCGGGCGACTGGTCGATGAAACCGTCGATGTCGCCCGTGTCATCGGTCAGGCGCTCGGGCTTGGTCTGGTGTTTGCTCTGGGCCTCTGCCTGGTGGCGGGCACGCTGGCGAGCCTTCGTGCAGCCAAGCGGGTCGAGGAGGTCAGCACGCGGGTTCAGCGCATCGTTGCCGGCGACCTGCGCGAGCGGCTGCCCCAGAGCGACGACGGCGATCCGTTCTCGAAACTGGCCGCGATCGTCAACGGCATGCTCGACGAAATGGAAACCATGATCCATGCGCTCGCCGGCGTCGGCAACGACATTGCCCATGATTTGCGAACGCCGTTGACGCGCGCACGCCTGACCCTGGAACGCGGTCGCGCCAACGCGGTAACCCTCGAGCAGCTTCAGGCCACTGCCGACAAGACGATCACCGGCATCGATCAATCGCTGGCGATCGTCACCGCCTTGCTGCGGTTGGCGGAAATCGAGAACAGCCGGCGCTCCGCCGGCTTCGGTGTCGTTGCACTCGATCAATTGCTGCGCGAGGTCCGCGACATCTACGAACCGATTGCGGAAAACAAGGACATCGCCCTGAAGGTTAAGGCCTCGCCGGAAATATCGGTCCACGGCGATCGCGACCTGTTGATCGAGGCGGTGGCCAACCTCGTCGACAACGCCATCAAGTTTACCCCGGTGGGCGGAAGGGTCGATATCGATCTGATCCGCGGCGAAGGTGAAAGCGTGGTGCGCGTCAGCGATACCGGACGCGGTATCAGTGAAGGCGAACGCGACGCCGTATTGCGTCGCTTTTATCGCTCGGAAAAAGACCGGAATACCCCGGGCGTTGGCCTCGGTCTCAACCTGGTTGCCGCGATTGTGAAGTTGCACGGCTTTCGGCTGGCGATCTTTTCCGGTCCCGGTTGCCGGGTGGAAATAGTTTGTCCGGATCAAGTGCCGTGATCATGCGGTGAAATGTCGCCATGGTTCACTCTGGTGATGAGTTTCAACGACAGCATGATGCGGCGCCGTAGCCGCTGGAATCGATTATCAAGCGATTTAGGGTTGTGACGTTGCCTTGAGCGCGAGGCGTCGTTCCGGGCCAATCAATGGTTCCCGCTGGAACTCCTCCGAATCTCACGCGTTGTCTCGGCAACGGAGGTATCCCATGGCTGAGAGATTCGATCCGGCGCCGCACGACAAGCACGCCGCCAATCCCCGTGAGGCGCATGCGGCCGATCGGGAGATCCATGCGAAACTCGAGGCCGGCCTGATGGACAGCTTTCCGGCTTCCGATCCCGTCAGCGCCACGCAACCGGCGCCGTCGAAACATGACCGCGATCGCGAAAACGAATCGCTCTGGGAAAGGGTTTTCGCGGTTTTCCGCTAGACGCGACGCGGAACGATTCATATTGCCGCGAATTGCGTCCCTGATAATTTCCTTGCGAGGAACATGCGATGATCAAGCGTCTTGTAGTGGCTGCCGTCGCGGTGGCTGGAGTTTCGCTGGCGATGCCGGTTAGCGCTGAAGAAGTCGGCGTCGGGGTCGGTCCCGGTGGTGTCGGTGTCACCGTCGGTACTGGACATGACCGTGATCGCGACCGTGAGGTGATCCGCGAGCGTGAATACCGGGATCGCGATCGCGACGAAACCGTCGTCATCAAGCGCGGTCACGACCGCGACTTCGACCGTGATCGCAAGGTCATCATCGACCGCGATCGCTAACGGCGTTGCGTAGAGTTTGAGGGAACGGCCTCCGATGCGGAGGCCGTTCTTTTAAGTGGACACTCAATAATGCGGCGGCGGATCGTTTGGCGGGCCGGTCGCGTTGCTTTCCGCTTCCTGCACACGCTCCTTCAGCGCCGCGATCTGGCGCGTCAGCGCATCGATCTGCTGCCATTGCGCGGTGATGGTCAGGTTCAGCATCTCGATGGTCTCGTCCTGGAATGTCAGCCGCACCTCCAGCGCGTCGATGCGGTCGCTCAGCGCCTTCGCCTCACTCATCGGAAGCCCCGTCCGTTCCGCGCTCGCGCAAGCCGTGTCCCAGCGCGACGCGTTCGTCGAACACAAAACAGTCACCGCGCCAGCGGCTCTGGTCTTCCGGCACGCCCTCCAGATATCGCAGGATGCCACCCTTGAGATGATAGACCTCGGCAAAGCCGCGCGAGAGCAGATAGGCGCTGGCTTTTTCACATCTGATACCGCCGGTACAGAACATCGCGATCTTCCGGTGCTTTGCCGGATCGAGATGTTGGGCGGTAAATTCCTTGAACTGGCCAAAGCTCCGGATGCCCGGATCGACCGCGCCTTCAAAGGTCCCCATCGCGACCTCGAAGGCGTTGCGGGTATCGATCACGAGCGTGTCGGGGGCCGCGATCAGCGCGTTCCAGTCGGCGGGATCGACATAGGTGCCGACCTGTCGCGTCGGATCGACCTCCGCATCGCCGAGCGTGACGATTTCCTTCTTCAGCCGCACCTTCATACGCCCAAACGGCATGGTTGAGCTGGACGAGAATTTCAGCTCGAGATTGTCGAGTCGGTCGCCGAACAGGGGGCCATGTTGCAACTCGCCGACGAACGCATCGATGGCCTCCGGCGTGCCGGCAACGGTGCCGTTGATGCCCTCCGGCGCCAGCAGCACGCTGCCCTTCAGCCCAAGGCGAGCGCAGATTGCGCGCAGCGGTTCGTGCAGCTCCCGGAAATCCGGGACCCGGGCAAATTGATAGAGAGCGGCGACCTTGTGGGGCATCTCGGGGGTTTATCAGCCAGCCAGGGCAGGGGAAACCCCGCAAAACAGGGATCATTCCAGCGTTCACCAAGCAGGGCTGGGGCGCCAATTCTCTGGTATGCCAGCCATTGCCCTGCCCGGGATGAATGTGTCATGTAACCCCGTTTCCGCAGGGGCAAACGCAGCAAAAACAACGGTCAAGTGAGCAATCTGTCATGAGGAATTTCCATTTCGCCGGCCGTTCGACGGTCCACACCCAGAACGCGATGGTGGCGACGTCGCATCCGGCGGCGGCGCTGGTGGCGGTCGACGTGATGCGCGCCGGCGGTACCGCCGTGGACGCTGCGATCGCGGCCTCCGCGCTGCTGGCGGTGATCGAGCCGCAATCGACCGGGATCGGCGGCGACTGCTTCGCGTTGGTGCAGCCCAAGGGCGAGGGCAAGATCACAGCCTATAATGGCTCGGGCCGCGCGCCGATGGCGGCAACGGCCGATTGGTATCTGGAACGCAAGATCCATTCGGTGCCGCTGACGTCGGCGCATGCAGTCAGCATTCCCGGCGCCATCGATGCCTGGGACACGCTGCTGCGCGATCACGGCAAGCTCGGTTTCGACACTTTGCTGCAGCCCGCGATCAAGGCCGCGGAAGAAGGCTACATCGTCGCCCCGCGCATCGCCTTCGACTGGAAGAACGGCTTTGACAAGCTGAAGAACGGCACCAACACCGCGCGCTATTTGCTGCCGCATGGCAAGCCCGCGGTCGCCGGCGACGTGATCCATCAGCCCGAACTCGGCAAGACACTGCGCGCGATCGCCAAGGGCGGCCGCGATGCGTTCTACAGCGGCGAGATTGCCGCCGACATGGTCGATACCCTGCGCGGCATCGGCGGTCTGCACACGCTGGAAGATTTCGCAGCTCATACCACCGAGACGACGTCGCCAATCGGCACCATCTACAAGGGCTATGACGTCTGGCAGTGCCCGCCGAACGGCCCGGGCATCACCATGCTGGTCATGCTGAACATCCTCTCCCGCTTCGACCTGACGAAGTTTCCGGCGCTCAGCGTCGAGCGCTTCCACCTGGAAGCTGAAGCGGCGCGCATCGCCTACATGATGCGGGAGCAATATATCGGCGATCCCCAGCAGGTTCACGTCGACGTCGCCGGCATTCTGGCAAAGGAATTCGCCGAGGAGCATATCAGCAAGATCCGGATGGACGGGCTGCTTGATCTGCCCAACGTCGCGCCGCCGATGAATCCCTCGACCGTCTATATCACCGTGGTCGACAAGGACCGCAACGTTTGCTCGTTCATCAACTCGATCGCGCACTCCTTCGGTTCGGCGATCGTGTCGAACAAGACCGGCATTCTGCTGCAGAATCGCGCCGGCGGCTTCCGTATCCAGCCCGGCCATCCCAATTGCATCGCGCCGGGCAAGCGGCCGCTGCACACGATCATTCCCAGCCTTGCGACCAAAAACGGCCGCGCGGTGATGCCGTTCGGCGTGATGGGTGGGCAGTATCAGCCGGTCGGCCAGACCCATGTGCTGACCAACATGCTGGACTACGGCTGCGACGTGCAGGAAGCGATCGATATGCCGCGCGGTTTGCATTACGAGGGCGTCTACCAGCTCGAGGACAGCGTGCCGGCCGACATCGTCGAGGGCCTGAAAAAGATCGGGCACAAGACCACCAGCGTGGTCGGCCCGCTCGGCGGCGGCCAGGCGATCTGGATCGACTGGGACAAGGGCACGCTGACCGGCGGTTCCGATCCGCGCAAGGATGGTTGCGCGCTGGGGTATTGAGGCATCGCTGTTTCTTAGCTCTTTCCGATCGTTTCATCGGCAGGAAAGTGGAACCGGCGCCGTCCTCACGGCACCGCGCTCCTCCACTCGGAACAACATCTTATCGTCTCTGTTAAGACGATGAGGCGCAGGCGTGCGCCGCGACACTTTGCGCCAGCGTTAGAGGGTTTGTTATCGGCGTTCTCGATCCAGACGATACCGAACAGGCCGATTTGCGCGGCGGCCGTTCGCCGTGGTTTGCGGTCGCCGGACAACCGGTCCGCCGCGAAGTCGTCGAGAACATCAAATGCGATGCACTTATCATCGGCGCAGGTATCACCGGATCGCTGATCGCCGAGCGACTGACGCGTCAGGGACTGAATGTCGTCATCATCGATCGCGAACTGCCCGGGCGCGGCAGCACGGCCGCGAGCACGTCGATGCTGCTGTGGGAGATCGATCGATCGCTGACCGAATTGACTGAGGCCTATGGCTTCGAGCGGGCATCGCGCGCCTATCGCGCCAGCCTTGCCGCGGTTACCGGCCTGAAATCGCTGGTCCTGCAACTCGGCGTCGCCTGCGACATGCGCGACAAGGATTCACTTTATCTGGCTGCGGGCGATACCAGCGCTGAATTGCTTGGAGAACATCAGCTTCGAATGCGCGCCGGTCTGCCCGGCGATTTTCTGGACCATGCGCCGCTGCTCGATGGCTATGGGATCGCACGCGCCGGTGCGATCGTGTCGCCGGGCGCGGCCGACGCCGATCCCATGCAGTTGGTGCGTGGTCTGCTGCGGCTGGCTGTTACCCGCGGCGCCCGCCTGTTCGAGGGAGAAGCCGTCGAATTCGACGCGGCCGCGCGCTCGGTCGGCGTTCAGCTCCATAACGGCCGCCAGATCGAGGCCCGTTCGGTCGTGCTCGCCACCGGCTATGTCATGCCCGATATCGTCCATTCGACCATTCAAACTGTATCTTCCAGTTGGGCCATCGGGACCACGCCGCAGCCGCAGAATGTCTGGAAGGACGCCGCACTGATCTGGGAGAACAGCAAGGATTATCTCTATGCGCGAACAACGCGGGCGGGACGGATCATCATCGGCGGCGAGGACAGCGAGGAAGAGATCGAACCCGAGCGGCGCGATCGCCTGATCCTGGAGAAATCCAGGGCATTGGCAAAAAAGCTCGCAGCACTCTGGCCGGTTGCGAACACAGAGATCGAATTCCGCTGGTCCGGCACCTTCGATACCACACGCGACGGCCTGCCGCTGATCGGTCCCGTCCCCGGCGCCAAAGGCATCTATGCCGCCTACGGCTATGGTGGCAACGGGATCACGTTCAGTTTTATGGCCGCGCAATTGATCGGTGATTTGATCGCAGGCTCGACCTCGCCACTGCTGCGCGATTTCGCGCTGGACCGGAATGACGGAATGGCTGCTCTCTGAAAAATGGCTATGGAAATGGCCCGTCTTGGGCTAGAGACGTCCGTCCTTCAGAAGAGGTATTCAATATGCGATCTTCCCGACGCACGATCATCAAAACCAGCTTTGCCGCGATAGCGGCAGCGGTTTCAACGCCCGTTGTTATTGCCACGATGGCATCAGCCCAGACCGCAGGAAAACCCATGACCACAGCATCAGGTTTGCAGATCATCGACAGCACTGTCGGCACCGGCGCTTCGCCGAAACCCGGCCAGACCTGCGTCATGCATTACACCGGCTGGCTCTACGAAAACGGCGTGAAGGGCAAGAAATTCGACTCTTCCGTCGACCGCAACGAGCCGTTCGAATTTCCGATCGGGCAGCACAGGGTGATCGCCGGCTGGGACGCGGGCGTCGCCACCATGAAGGTCGGCGGCAAGCGCACGCTGATCATCCCGCCCGCGCTCGGCTATGGCGCCCGCGGCGCCGGCAGTGTGATCCCGCCCAACGCGACGCTGATGTTCGATGTCGAATTGCTCGCAGTGAAATAAGCGCCGCGAGGGAAGGGAGCGCGTATCGTGAAGGTCTCCATCCTCGACGACTATTTCGACACGCTGCGCACCCTCGACTGCTTTCGCAAGCTCGACGGCCATGACGTCACGATCTGGAACGATCACGTTCAGGATGTTGACGCGCTGGCGGAACGCCTGCGCGACACCGAAGCGCTGGTGCTGATCCGCGAGCGGACGCAAATCCGCACGCCACTTCTGGAGCGGTTGCCGAAGCTGAAGCTGATTAGTCAGCGCAGCGTCTATCCCCATATCGACATCGACACCTGCACCCGGCTCGGCATCGTCGTGTCGTCGGGCCAGCACGCCGATACGCCGTCCTATTCCACCGCCGAATTCACCTGGGGCCTGATCCTCTCGGCGATGCGCGCGATCCCGCAGCAGATGGCGGCGCTAAAGGCCGGCAAATGGCAGATCGGTGTCGGCCACACCTTGCGCGGCAAGACGCTCGGCATCTACGGCTACGGGCGGATCGGGGCGGTCGTTGCCGGTTACGGCAAGGCGTTCGGCATGAAGGTGCTGGTATGGGCGCGGGAAGCAGCACTGGCGAAAGCGCGCGCCGACGGTTACGAGACCGCCAGCAGCAAGGCAGACTTCTTCGAGCGATGCGATGTGCTCTCGATGCATATGCGGCTGGTCGATGGCACCCGCGGCATCGTCAGGGCGGACGATCTCGCGCGCATGAAGCCGACGGCGCTCCTGGTCAATACCAGCCGCGCGCCGCTGATCGAGCCGAATGCGCTGGTCGATGCACTGCGGGCCGGGCGGCCCGGCATGGCGGCGGTGGACGTTTACGAGAAGGAACCGCTGCGCGACGTCAACGATCCCCTGCTGACCATGGACAACGTCGTTTGCACCCCGCATCTCGGCTACGTCTCGCGCGACGAATACGAAATCCAGTTCACGGATATTTTCGACCAGATCGTGGCTTACGCCGCGGGCACACCGACGAATGTCGTTAATCCGGATGTGATGGGCAACCGGCGGTGATGTTCGAACTCCCTCGCCCGCAAGCGGGGCGAGGTAACAAAAAAGACCGGCCCAAATGGACCGGTCTCTTCGATTCCAGTTTTACCAGCGCCGATCAGAGATTCTTGTTCGCCGCGGCGGCCGCCTTGTTGACGGCATCTTTCGTCGCTTCCTTGGCGTCGCCGACGGCCTTCTGGCCCTTGCCCTTCACTTCCTGAATCACGCCTTCGCCCTGCAGGCGATCGGAACCGGTGGCTTCGCCGATGCCCTGCTTGGCCTTGCCGATGGCTTCGTTGGTGGTGCCCTTGATCTTGTCTGCCGTTGAACCCATGGGAACTCTCCTTTGTTAAGCGTCGACAGGACAAGCCTCGTATGCGGCGATCGTTCCTTTATTCGTCTGGCTTGCGATCACGGTTTTATGTACCGTTCGCGAATGAACATTTCAGCGAAAGCAGCATGATGTCAGGCTCTCACGATCACACCCATTCCGGTCATTCCCACGGCGATCATTCCCACGATCACGACGAGCGCTGGAAGCATGACGGCGTCCGTGTCATTCCCGGCAATCAGCTCGATCCCAACGTGCCGTCGACCGCGGGCATGGACCGCAAGGCCGCGATCAACTTCGCGCGCGTCGGGGCGCAGAAATTATGGGCGGGCACCGTCACCATCAGGCCCGACGCCAAGACCGGCGCGCATCACCACGGCCATCTCGAAAGCATCATCTATGTCGTGAAGGGCAAGGCGCGGATGCGCTGGGGCGAGCAGCTGCAGTTCACCGCGGAAGCGGGTCCCGGCGATTTCATTTTCGTGCCGCCTTACGTGCCGCATCAGGAAATCAATGCCAGCCGCGACGAGACGCTCGAATGCGTGCTGGTGCGCAGCGACGGCGAGGCAGTCGCGATCAATCTCGACATCGAGCCGGTGGAGAAGCCGGAGACCGTGCTGTGGGTCGACCCGGTGCACAGGGACCCGGCGGAGAAGAAGTAGGGGCGTCTATCCGCCGGCGACGCTTAAGCGTCGCCCGCGGAATCGCATGCGATATCCGTCGTCTTGCCTCAGTCCCGTTTTATCGTGACCAGCGTAATGTCATTCATCAGGCTGTCGGCCAGCAGGAAATTGCCGTCGCGCGTGACCGACGTGTTGCGCACGATGTTTCCGCCGCCGGGGATCGCCCAGCTCTGGAATTTTTCAGTCTTGGGATCGAAGCGCACCACGGTATTCGGGGTCGAGCCGGACTCGCTATACCAGATGATATCGTTGATCGCCGAGATGCCATACGGCTCCGACTTCGGTCCACTCGGCGACTGCCATTCCGTCACCTTGCCGGTCGCCGGATCGAGACGGCCGAGATAACCGCGCGCGTAGTCGGAGTACCACACGATGTCGTCGCTCGTGATCGTGATGCGGCGCGGTCGCGATGCCGCATCCGGCAGCCGGTACTCGTGAAATTCCATCGTCTTTGGATCGATGCTGCCGACCTGGTTGGTGCCGAACTCCACGAAGAAAATGCTGCCTTTCGAATTCAACGCCATGCCGTAGGGGCGCGAATTGGCTGTCGGTGGCGTGAGCAGCTTGATCTCGCCACTCTTCGGGTCAAGACGGCCGATCCGGTTGAGGTTCTGCATCGTGAACCACAGGATTCCATTTTTGTCGAAGATGAGCGTATGCGGATCGCCCTGCTCCGGGGTCGGGTATTCGGTGACGGCTCCGGTCTTCGGATCGAGCTTTCCGATCAAGGATCCGGTGTTGCCGGTGTACCAGATGTTGCCGTCATGGTCCTCCTGCAGCCCGTGCGGTCCGGAGTGCGGCGTCTTGAGCTTGAATTCCGTGAATTTGCCGGTCGCGGGATCCAGCCGGCCGAGCACGTTGGCCAATTGGCCGGTGTACCAGAGCGCACCGTCCTTCGTTGCCAACGGGTCATGCGGTCGTGAGCCCGGGGTGGGGACCTGCCAGTTCTGGAACGAAACCTCGGCCGGTCCCGGAATGACCACGCCGTCGGGCTTGCCCTTTTCCGGGAAGCTCTTGACCAGGTAGGCCTTGAGCGGCTCGATCTGATCAGCCGGCAGCGGAGCGCCTTGATTGACCATCATCCGCAGCACGGTGCTCCAGCCACTCGCCGTATAGCCCGAACCCACGCGGCTCAACAACGTATGGCAGATGTTGCAATTGGCCTCGGCTAACTCCTTGCCGGGTCCGTCGGGCAGCTGTTGGCCGATCGCGGGAAATCCGCAGCAGAGCAGCGCAGTCGTCAAAACCGCGCATGATGTTTTGAACATGATTCCTCCCTGAGTTTCGCGCTCTACGGTGCCCCGCTGCGCATCAATTCGCTCCCATGCTTCATGCCGGATTTTTCCGGTCAGGAGGCCGCCAAGACTAAGCCGTCTTCCCGAGCGCAGGCGCGCGCTGTTTTGGCGGCCTTGTTCACAAAATCGTGGGTTCATCCGACATTGTGGAATGGAGCGACACGCGCTTGCGTCGGTTCACTCGCAAACAAGCGCGCGGGCTGCTATCGTGGCGACAGCAACACCGGACGAGGAATCCGGGAGCGAAAGGGAGATCAGCTATGACTGGTTCGAAGCATCCGCTGCCACGGCGCGCGGTGATCAAGGGCATTGGCGTGGGTGTGGCCGCCGGGATGACGGGCGCCATGCCGGTGCAGGCCGCGACCGCGGATGCATCCGAGGGCGGCGAAATCTGGAGCAGCGAATACTGGGCCAAGAAGGGCGATATTCCGCTGTGGATATATCGCAAGCGGCTCGGCGCGCCCAAGGCCGGCGAGCCGGCACGGCCGGTCCTGTTCTTCGTCCATGGCTCGTCGGTGACATCCAGGACGTTCGATCTCAACGTGCCCGGGCACGGCGAATATTCGGTCATGAACGAATTCGCCCGCTACGGTTTTGACTGCTGGACCATGGATCACGAGAATTACGGCAAGTCGGGCCGCACGTCCGGCAATGCCGATATCGCCAGCGGCGTCGAGGATCTCAAGGTCGCCGTCGAAGTCGTTACCCGCGAAACCGGCCGGAAGAAGTTTCATTTCCTCGGCGAGTCCTCCGGCGCACTGCGCGCCGGCGCCTATGCCATGGCGGCGCCCGAGCACATCGACCGGTTGGTGTTCGCAGCCTTCACCTACAAGGGCGAGGGATCGCCGACCCTGACAAAACGCGCCGAGCAGCTTGAATATTATCGCTCGCACAACATGCGCAAACGCGACCGCGAGATGATCAGATCAATCGCTACCCGCGACAAGCCCGGCACCTCCGATCCCGCCGCCATTGAGGCGCTGGCGGACGCCGAGATGGTGTTCGGCGACCAGATCCCGACCGGCACCTATCTCGACATGACCGCCAATCTGCCGGTGGTGCATCCGGAGAAGGTGCTGGCGCCGGTGCTGCTGGTGCGCGGCGAATATGACGGCATCGCCACCGTCGCCGACCTCGAGGAATTCTATAACAAGCTGCCGAGCGGCGACCGCCAGTTCATCATCCTGCCCGGCACCGCCCATTCGGTGACGCTGGCGACCAACCGGCAATTGTTCTGGCACGTCACGCGGGCGTTTCTGACGATGCCGACCCCGATTGCGACGTAAGTTGACCGGCACATAGCCGCGAGGTGCCGCTAGCTCCGCGAGCCTCGAAGGATGAGACACCCGGGCCGTCGATCCTTCGAGACGCCGCGCAAATGCGCGGCTCCTCAGGATGACGGATAGTACGGACCTCATCCTGAGGAGCTTGCGAAGCAAGCGTCTCGAAGGATGGACGCAACACACGTACTCGCGGCCATCCTTCGAGACGCGGCGAAGACGCCGCTCCTCAGGATGAGGTCCGAGATAACTTCGCAGACTCTCAGGATGACGGTCGCGGTCTGGTACTCAGCCTAGTAACTGATCCGCAGGCCGACGCCGCCGTGGATGGTGTTGCCGACCGGCTGCGGGCCGGCGGTGCCGTTGACGAAGAGGTCGGCAATCCAGCCATTGGTGATCCGGAAGCCGAGGCGGCCGCCATATTCGAACCAGTTCTGGTTTCCGATCGTCGGCACCACCAGGCCATCGCCGGTGACGGTGGCGACAATGCCGGAATGCGAGGCAAAGGATTGCACGAACCCGCCATTGATATTGGCCTCGACGCTGGAGCCGAACAGATGCGTCCATTGCCCGCCGACCTTGACCAGGTTGGTTCGATCGGTGCCGCCGGCGATCGAGGCATCGAACGGGTTGAACGCGGCGGCGGGATCCGTGTAGCCCTTGACGCGCTGCCATAGCTGCCAGACCTCGACGGAGGCTGCGACTTCATCGCGCGGCGACAGCCGGCTGATCCAGCCCGCACGGCCATAGGCGCCGTAATTGTCTGCCGTTGTCTGGCTATCCAGCGACACCGCCCCGAGGCTCGTCATGTAGCCGCGGCGATAGCGCACTTTCTCATAGGGGGTGAGGATCGCCCCGATATCGAAGAACGGCCGCGACGAGCCCCAGTCGACGAAATCATAGCGCAGCGCGAACGCACCGATCGGCGCGCTGGTGACGCTGTAGCCGCCCTCGCTGTATTGGGTGTAGGCGATGCCCGCCAGCAGCGACAGATTGGCGGTCAGGCTCTTGCGGCCGTGGATGCCGGCCGAAAACGATCCGGCCGAGCCGAATGCACTGACGCAATCGCTGCAGTTGACCTGTTCGTTGACGCCGAGCAGCACCGAGCCGAGCACGCGATTGGTGATCATCTGGTTGAAGCGTTGCTTGGCCAGATCGTTGATCGATCCCCCGCTGGAATCCGAGCCGGTCGGATTCGGGGTGGGGGGTCGGGCTGGGGGTCGGCGTGGGAGTAGGCGTCGGGGTTGGTGTTGGCGTCGCGCCACACTCGGTACAATCGCCATTCACAACGGTGTCTCCCGCCGCAAACGCAGGCGACGGCTGGATCTGAACCAGCAAAAGCCAGATTGCGGCGAGTGCGGCCGACGCGAACAGGCAGCGGATGAATCTTGCCATCGTCAGCGCCCGCACAGCATGCCGGTGGGATCGTCTTCGACGGACGGTATCACGGCCGGCGAGGCGTCGGCATATTGGCTGGTGCTGCAAAGCCCGGGCGTCCCGCCGCAATTGGATGCGAAGCTCCAGAGGACGTTGTTGGCTTTTACAATCGTGATCTTGCCGCCGGTCGAGGTGATGACCGCAGTGTCGCCGGGCTGGGTCAGCTCGATGCATTGAAAGGTGACGGTGCAGACGGTCGCGGCACCCTCCTGCAGCTTGATGGTGCTCTTGCCACGCTGCGACAGGATATCGAGGATGGTGCCGCGGACGCCGATGGTCGCGAGCGGCGTCGTGATCTTGTAGGCGGCCTTTTGCGAATTTCCGGTGACGAAGCGAAAGGCGCCCGATGTCAACTTCACCGCGACGTCACGATAATGGTGTTCGTCGTCAAACACGGTGCGGTCGAGCGTGATCGTCGCATTCGGACCGAGCGACAAATTGGTGCTGTCGGCCATCACCAGCCGCGCCGCGCTGTCGAGGCCGGTACGCACGACTTCGTCCCGCAACAGGCTATCGCCGACATTGATCTGGGTGGTTGCCGATGCCGCGACGCGGACGACTTCATTCTTGATGACGGCGGCTTCGCCGACGCGGGTTTGCGCGTGAACGGGACTTGCCATCAGCGCGACTACCAAACTGAACGCAAATGCAGAAAAAAAGCAGTGACGCGAATTCATTTCATTACCGATCGATCTATCCCGACATCGTACCGGATCGCGTGTGCATGCGATGTGGCAGATTTATCACAAGCAGCGCCTTACTAGCCCGATGGTTAGTGGCAACGAAACCAGGATGCGTTCAATGCGATGGACATAAAAATCCGCTCCGCTCACACTTGATTTTGTCCGTAATTCCATTGATCCGTGAGCATCGTGCGCAAATCACCTTCTGTTCTCCGTCGTTCGGCCGCGCATACCGCCATTATTGCGGGAGTTATTTTTTTCATCGCGCATTTCGCGATGCTGATCGGCCTGACCACGCCGGAGAAATTCTATTTCGACGAGGTGCATTATGTGCCGGCGGCGCGGCAGTTGCTCGAGCCCGTGATGCCGACGCCGATGCTCAACCCGATGCATCCGCCGCTGGGAAAGCAGCTGATCGCGCTGTCGATCCATTCATTCGGCGACGGGCCGCTGGGCTGGCGTTATCCGGGCGTGCTGTTCGGATCGCTCGCTGTTGTCGCGGTGTATCTATGCGGCCTGGCGCTGTTTGCAGCCCAGGGACCTGCGATCGCCGCCAGCCTGCTCGCGTTTTTCAACCAGATGCTGTTCGTGCAGTCGCGGATCGCGATGCTGGATATTTTTTCGCTCGCCTTCAGCCTGTTCGCGATCGCCGCCTTCATGCATGGTTTCCGGAAGCACAGGCCGCATCTCTGGTTCGCGCTCGCCGGCATCGCCTTCGGTCTCTCGACCGCCTGCAAATGGAGCGGGTTGTTCGTGCTCGCGGTCTGCATCGTGATCGTCGGCACGATCCGCCTGATGCAAAGTTGGCGTACGCAATTTGCGGATGGCAACACCGAGGATTGGTACCGTCCCGACCTCTGGCCCGGCTTCAGATATTATCACTGCGCCGCGTGCTTCGTGCTGATTCCGGCGGCCGTTTATCTCGCCAGCTTCATTCCGCTCTACGGC
Organism: Bradyrhizobium sp. AZCC 2289; assembly: GCF_036924615.1. Taxonomy (NCBI): domain Bacteria; kingdom Pseudomonadati; phylum Pseudomonadota; class Alphaproteobacteria; order Hyphomicrobiales; family Nitrobacteraceae; genus Bradyrhizobium; species Bradyrhizobium sp. AZCC 2289. The sequence continues at coordinate 7,009,654 of NZ_JAZHRY010000001.1, forward strand.
CTGTCGCTGCCGGATATAATGGAGGCGCAACGCCGGATTTTTACCGATAACACGACCACCGCAATTGCCGGCCACACCTATATGAGCCCGTGGCCGTCCTGGCCGTTTCTGGTGCGCCCGGTCTGGTATCTGTTCGACAAGGTCGGCGACGACCGGATCGCTGCAGTGGTGTTCCTCGGCAATCCCCTGATCCTGTGGCCGGCGCTGCTCGCGGTTGCGATCTGCCTGCGCGACTGGATCGTGACGCGGCGGGCGGATGCATTTCTGATCCTGGCGTTCTACTTCGGGCCTTACCTTGCCTGGGCGCTGCTGCCGCGAACGCTCGGTTTCATCTATTACTATCTGCCGGCCGCGACCACCGCGAGCTTCGCGCTGGTCTATGCGCTCCGGCGTGGCAACACGCCGCGCTGGCTGTTATGGGCCTTCGTCCTCGTCGGTTTCGCGGGCTTCGCCGTCATGCTGCCGATCTCGGCCGCGTTCATCGGAACCTCGATGGAGACGTTCAACCGGCTGATGATTTTCCAGAACTGGATCTGAGACGTGCGCGGGCATCGCAACGAGTCGTCTCCGCGAACGCCAGAACAACGTTGTCCGGCCTCAGAAGAAGAATCCGCCTGCCGCAACCGGCAGGCGGATCGATCGCACCCCGTCACTTCGACGCGGTCTTGGTGTCCATGTTGACGACCTGAACGCGGCGGTTGGCCGGGTCCATCGGCGCGTTCGGATCCTTCAGCTTGGTCTTGCCGTAACCGACGGTGACGAGGTTGGCGCCGGCGATGCCGTACTTGTCGACCAGGTATTTCTTGATCGTGTCGGCGCGGCGCTCGGAGAGATCCTGGTTATAGGCCTCGCCGCCGATCGCATCGGTATGACCGGCCACCACGAAGGTCGAATCCTTCAGGCTGGCGTTCGAAAGCGCCTTGCCGAGTTCCTGCACCGCCTGCGTCGAACCCTTGCTGATGTCGGCCGAGTTGTAGTCGAAGTGAATCTCGAGATCGATCTTCGGCTTGTTCGATGCGATCTCCGCGATTTCCTCGCGCTCGCCGAGCGAGAGCGACCGGGTTTTGCGGTTGCGCAGCGTATCGACGAAACTGGTTTCCTTGGCCTGGACCGCCGGGTCCACCTGTACGCCGGTCGACAGGCCGCGGGTCAGCGGCCTCGGCTTCAGCGCACTCAGGATCTGATCGGCCGAAACGGTGTTGTCGCCAGCCAGTGCCAGGCCCGCCGTCATCGACAGCGCGGCGCCGATTGTCACGATGGAAAGTCCATGAAAGCGTGTCATTGTCCTAATCCTCACGGTTTACGCCCTGCAAATTGGCGCGCATGGCGTTTTTTGGCGTGCATGGAGTTTTGATGTTGCGAGGATAGGACAGGTTCAAACCGACGAATGTGATCCAGATCACGTTGCGGAACAGCGGCTTCGCGGCGCTGGAACCGGTAGGGCGTCCGACACTATTGCGCCCCCGTCGCAGCGTCCCTCGATCGGGTTCGATCGATGCATCGCTCTGTGTGCTCTACGTTGCTGTTCATCTCCAATCTTAATGCGGTCGCGCCAGCGCCGGGTAGCGGACAACAAATCGGCCAGATGGGGACTTAAGAAAATGGCTCGCGAAGGCGATCGTAGAGCGAAACAGGCGGGCGGGTGTTTTCAGTAAAGCGTCAGCGTGAGTACCAAAATTATCGCACAGGCACACCGGATCGCACCGGTCCGGCAAGCGCAATGCCGGTCTTGATTGGCGCGGCCATGATCGCGGCGGCGATCTTGCTGTCGACGCTGATCACGGCACTTGGCGGCCGCTACCTCGCGTTCGAGGGCCCGACCGAAGAGAGCGCGTGGCTGGTCGATCGTCTCACCGGGAACCTGTACCGGTGCCAGGCCCCGGAGCGCGGCAAGGCTTCCTGCGAAGCCGAGGTCGCGACCGGCAGTATTACGGAGCGGCCGAAGCGGTGAGGGAGCGCACAGCTCACTGAAATCCGGGCCTCCTCATACGCGCGAATCCCGCTACATTGCGCGCAATGCCCCGCGCGACCGCCCCCCATCCCGTGACCAAGACCGAGGCCCGGCGAATCTGGCTGCGCGCCCAGCGGCTCGATACGCCGGTGCCGTTTGGCGACGGGCCGTTGGCCGTCGCAGCCGCGGTCGAGCATCTCGGCTATGTGCAGATCGACACCATCAACGTGATCGAGCGCTGCCATCATCACATTCTCTACAGCCGCATCCCCGGCTATCGGCGTGCCGATCTGTGGCAGGCCCAGAGCGTCGACAAGAGCGTATTCGAATACTGGACCCACGCCCTGTCGTATGTGCCCGCGAAGGATTTGCGCTTCTTCCTGCCCGCGATGAAGCTGCACAAGCGCGAAGGCCATAAATGGCTTTCATCCGTCAGCGCGGCGGACACGCGCAAGGTGATGCAGCTGCTGCGGCGCGACGGCGCGCTGACCATCCGCGACATCGAGGACGATGTGCTGACGGAGAAGGAGCATCTGTGGGCGAGCCGCAAACCCTCGAAGCGGGCGTTGCAGCTGGCGTTCTATTCCGGCGAGGTGACGATCGCAGAACGCGCCGGCATGCTGAAGACCTATGAGCTGATGGCGCGGCATTTCGGCTGGGACAAGCCGCCGAAACCGGCCTCCGCGACGGAAGTTTCCACCTACTTGCTCGATCGCGCGCTTCGCGCGCAGGGGATCGTGAGCCTGGATTCGATCTGCCATCTCGACGCGCCGAGCAAGGCTTCGATCCGGCGGCTGATCGAAGCGCGCGTGCGCCGCAAGGAGCTGGTCGCGGTCGCACTGGAAGGCGCGGGCAAGCAGGAGCATTGGGCGGATCCGGCGACGCTTGAGCCGATCGGCGAGGGCGATCCCGGCCTGGTGCACATCCTGTCGCCGTTCGATCCGCTGATTATCCAGCGCAAGCGCACCGAATTGTTCTTCGGCTATGGCCACCGTTTCGAGGCCTATGTGCCGAAGCAAAAACGCCTGTTCGGCTATTTCGCGCTGCCGGTCTTGGTCGGCGACGACATCGTCGCCGCCGTTGATCTCAAGACCGACCGCAAGAACAAAAAAATGCTGATGCAGAAATGGAGCTGGGTCGGCAAGGGCGAGAAGAAGGGCGCACGCAAGGATTTCAAGCGCCGCATCGAGGAGGAACTGGATCGTTTCGAGCGGTTTCAGCTCGCGGAGTGAAACTCCCGATCGGAACCGGGAAGCCCCGCAGCAACGGAATGCCCGCGCGCGCCTAGCGCGGGCATCGATCGTTGCCAGAAGCGGCGGCAGTGACTAATCGTCACGGACAAGAAACCGGGGGAAATTCCATGAGTCAGACGCCTGCCAAAAGCGAGATCGAGACCTCTACCATTCGTGCGATTTCGTTGCGGCTGATTCCGTATCTGGTGCTGGCTTACTTCTTCTCCTATCTCGATCGCGTCAATCTCGGTTTCGCCGCGCTGACCATGAACGCGGAACTGAAGTTCACGCCGCTGATCTTCGCCTGGGGCGCCGGCATCTTCTTCATCGGCTATTTCATCTTCGAGGTGCCGAGCAACCTCGCGCTGGAAAAATTCGGCGCCAGCCGCTGGATCGCCCGCATCATGGTGACCTGGGGCATCATCTCGGGCTTGATGGCGACCGTGAGCGGCGAATGGAGCTTCTACATCCTGCGCTTCCTGCTCGGCGTCGCCGAAGCCGGCTTCTTTCCCGGCATCATTCTGTATCTGACCTACTGGTACCCGGCGGAATACCGCGCGCGCTTCCTCGCCGCATTCGCCATTGCCGTTCCCGTGTCCACCGTGATCGGCGCGCCGGTCTCCGGTCTCCTCCTCGGGCTCGACGGCGCGATGGGGCTGAAGGGCTGGCAGTGGCTGTTCGTCATCGAGGGCATTCCCTCGGTGCTGCTCGGCATCGTCAGCTGGTTCTATCTGACCGATCGGCCGGACAAGGCCGGCTGGCTGACGGCCGAGCAGAAGGCGTGGCTGGCGGCAAAGCTGAACGCCGAGAACACCGCCAAGCAGGCGGCCACGCATTTGACGCTCGGGCAGGCGCTGACGTCGCCAAAGGTGATCGCGCTCAGCCTGATCTATTTCGGCTTCGTCGGCGCGCTCTACGGCATGCAGTTCTGGCTGCCGCAGATCGTCAAGGCGTTCGGCCTCACCAACGCCCAGACCGGATTCGTCACCGCGATCCCCTATCTGTTCGGCACCGTCGCGATGATCCTGTGGGCGCGGCACTCCGATGCCACCCGCGAACGCGTTGCCCATGTCGGCGGCCCGCTGCTCTTGACCGCGCTGGCGCTTGGCGTCTCCAGCTACATCAGCGATCCAACCACGACGATGATCGTGCTGACGATCGCCGCGATCGGCGTGTTCTGCACCTTTGCGGTGTTCTGGACCTTGCCGACCGCGTGGCTCTCGGGGACCGCGGCGGCCGGCGCGATCGCACTGATCAACTCGATCGGCAACCTCGCCGGTTTCGGCGGGCCGTTTCTGATCGGGTGGATCAAGGAAGCGACCGGCAGCACGTCGATGGGATTGCTGGTGCTGTCGCTGTTGCCGCTCGCCGCGGGCTTGCTGGTTTTCCTCGGTGGCCACGAGACCAAGACGGAATTCGCGGCCGCAAAGCAGTAAGCCGAGATCTCTCCATCCGTCGTCCCGGCCTAGTGCGCAATTGCGCACGGGGGGCCGGACCCATACGCCGCGGCCCCGGGAAGGGGCACGCGGGTGGACGGCTTTTGCAACACGACCATCGGTGGCTATGGGCCCCGGCCTGCGCCGGGGCGACGGGGATGGTTACGCGTTACGCGCTAGCCACCCAGGAACTCACGAATTAGTGTGTTAGGTGTCCACTGACGAATATTGACATTCATCAGTGAACATTCGATAGTCATCATCACGGTGTTGATGATGGAGAGGCCGATGTTCGCCCGTTCGATTTTCTCGAGCTATTACAGGCTTCTAACCGGCGCGGCGCTGGCGTTTGCCGTGTTTGCGCTGACCGGGTGCAATGAAAAGGCCGCCGAAATCGTGGCGCCCGGGCGTCCCGTACTGGTGGCGACGGTGCATTACGAGGCGGAATCCCCGGAGCGCAGTTTCGTCGGCACCATCAAGCCCCGCATCGAGGCCGACATGGGCTTTCGGGTTCCCGGCAAGGTCGCAAAGCGCCTCGTGGAAGTCGGCCAGACCGTCGATCTCGGCCAGCCGCTCGCCACCCTCGATGAAGTCGATCTGAAGCTGCAGGCCGAGCAGGCCGAGGCCGAATTCCGCGCCGCCACCGGCGTGCTGGCGCAGGCCGCCGCCGCCGAGCAGCGCGCCAAGGATCTGCGCGCCAAGGGCTGGACCACCGACGCCCAGATGGACACGAGCCGGGCCGCCGCCGACGAAGCCCGCGCGCGTCTCAATCGCGCCGAGCGTTCGGTCGAATTGACCAAGAACTCGCTTTCCTATGCGACGCTCGAGGCCGACACCCGCGGCGTCGTCACCGCAACCCTGGTCGAACCCGGCCAGGTCGTGGCCTCCGGCCAGACCGCGATCCGCGTCGCGCGCCTTGGCGAGAAGGAAGCCGTGGTCGCTATCCCAGAGACGCTGGTCGGGCGCGCCAAGTCCGGTGTTGCCACCGTGACGCTGTGGTCCGAAGCCAACAAGAAATATGAGGCAAAACTGCGCGAGATCGCGCCGACGGCCGATCCCGCCACCCGGACTTATCTGGCGAAGTTCTCGCTGCCCGGAGCCGGCGACAGTGTCTCGCTCGGCATGACCGCGACCATGACGCTGTCGGATTCCGCGACCGAGCGCGTCGCAAAACTGCCGCTGTCGGCGCTGTACAGCCAGGGCGGCGATCCCTCGCTCTATATCGTCGATGACAAGAGCGAGGTGACGCTGAAGCCGGTCACCGTGAAATCCTATGAGAGCGATTGCGTCGTCATATCGGGCGGCGTCGATGAGGGCGCGAAAGTCGTGGCGCTCGGCGTGCAGAAGATCGACCCGGCCCAGAAGGTCCGCGTCGTTTCGTCCTTGTCGTTCTAGTCCCGTCGTCATTGCGAGGAGCGAAGCGACGAAGCAATCCACACTTTCTTTGCTGCACGTTGGATTGCTTCGCTTCGCTCGCAATGACGGCGTAATGCATACGGTTTTGGAATTTGGAGAGTGACATGAAGCGCTTCAATCTTTCGGGCTGGGCGGTCAGCCATCCGACATTGATCCTGTTCCTCATGATCGCGCTCGGCGCCGCCGGCTTCTTCTCCTATCAGCGGCTCGGCCGCGCCGAGGATCCGTTCTTCACGGTGAAGGTCGTGAACATCTCCGCGATCTGGCCCGGCGCCACCGCCCAGGAAATGCAGACCCAGGTCGCCGACCCCATCGAGAAGAAGCTGCAGGAATTGCCGTTCTTCGAGAAGGTGCAGACCTATTCGAAGCCGGCCTTCGCGGCGCTGCAGGTCACTTTCAAGGATTCCACCCCGGCGAAGGACGTGCCTTATCTCTTCTACCTGTTGCGCAAGAAACTGGTCGACGTGCAGGGCCAGTTGCCGGCCGGCGTCCTGGGCCCGGTCGTCAATGACGAATTCTCGGACGTCGACTCGATCCTCTATATGATGACCGGCAACGGCGCCGACTACGCCCAGTTGAAGAAGGCCGCCGAAGGTTTTCGCCAGCGGCTATTGAAAGTGCCTGGGGTTACCAAAGTCGATCTCTACGGTAACCAGGACGAGCGCATCTATGTCGAGTTCTCTCACGCCAAGCTCGCCACCCTCGGCATCACCCCGCAGGCGCTGTTCGACTCGCTCGCCAAGCAGAACAATGTCACCCCGGCCGGCACGGTCGAGACCTCCTCGCAGCGCGTGCCGCTGCGTGTTACCGGCGCGCTCGATGGCGTGAAGGCCGTCGCCGAAACCCCGGTCGAAAGCAACGGCCGCGTGTTCCGCCTCGGCGATATCGCCACCGTCACCCATGGCTACGTCGATCCCCCGACCTTCACCGTGCGCCAGGAGGGCAAGGCCGCGCTCGGCATCGGCGTCGTGACGACAAAAGGCGCCAACATCCTCGAGCTCGGCAAGGACGTCGAAAAGGCGACCGCTGATTTCATGAAGGCGGTGCCGCAGGGTATCGAGGTCGAGCAGATCGCCGACCAGCCGAAAGTCGTCGAGCACGCCGTCGGCGAGTTCGTGCACTCCTTCATCGAGGCGCTTGCGATCGTGCTGTTCGTCTCCTTCGTGGCGCTCGGCTGGCGCACCGGCATCGTGGTGGCGATGTCGGTGCCGCTGGTGCTCGCGATCGTGTTCATCGTGATGAATGCGATGTCGCTCGATTTGCACCGCATCACCTTGGGCGCGCTGATCATCGCGCTCGGCCTTCTGGTCGACGACGCCATCATCGCGGTCGAGATGATGGTGGTGAAGATGGAACAGGGCTGGGACCGCATCCATGCGGCATCCTTTGCCTGGGAATCTACCGCGTTTCCGATGCTCACGGGGACGCTGGTCACTGCCGCTGGCTTCCTCCCCATCGGCTTTGCCAATTCGGCGGTCGGCGAATATGCCGGCGGCATTTTCTGGATCGTGGCGATCGCGCTGGTCGCCTCCTGGTTCGTGGCGGTGATCTTCACGCCCTATATCGGCGTCAAGCTGCTGCCGAACATCACCGTCCACCATAACCACGATCCGCACGCGGTTTATGAGACGCGGATGTATCGCGTTCTTCGAAGCATGATCCAGTGGTGTGTCGATCACCGGGTCAAGGTGGTGCTGGCGACCGTCGGTGTCTTCGTGGCCTCGATCGTGGCCTTCGGCCACGTGCAGCAGCAGTTCTTCCCGCTGTCGGAGCGGCCGGAACTGTTCCTGCAGTTGCGCCTGCCCGAAGGCACCGCCTTCAACGTCACGGAAAAATCGGTGAAGACGGCGGAAACGCTGCTGAAGGACGACAAGGATATCGCGACCTATACCTCCTATGTCGGCCAGGGCTCGCCGCGCTTCTGGCTCGGCCTCAATCCGCAACTGCCGAACGAAGCCTTTGCCGAGATCGTGATCGTGGCCAAGGACGTCGAGGCCCGCGAGCGGATCAAGGCGCGGATCGAGCAGGCGGTCGCTGACGGCACGCTGTCCGAAGCGCGCGTCCGCGTCGACCGCTTCAATTTCGGTCCGCCGGTCGGCTTCCCGGTCCAGTTCCGCGTCATCGGCCCCGACGCCAACGCGGTGCGCGACATCGCCTACAAGGTGCGCGACGTCATGCGGCAGAATCCGAATATCAAGGAGGCGCAGCTCGACTGGAACGAGCAGTCGCCCTACCTCAAACTGGTCGTCGACCAGGACCGCGCCCGCGCGCTCGGTCTCACGCCGCAGGACGTCTCGCAGGCGCTCGCGATGCTGATCTCGGGCGCGCCGGTGACGACGATCCGCGACGGCATCGAGAAGGTCGGCGTGATCGCGCGTGCGGTGCCGTCCGAACGGCTCGATCTTGGCCGCGTCGGCGACCTCACGGTCACGTCACGCAACGGTGTGGCCGTGCCGCTGCAGCAGATCGCCAGGATCGAGTATGCGCATGAGGAGCCGATCATGTGGCGGCGTAACCGCGACATGGCGATCACGGTGCGTTCCGACGTCGCCGACGGCGTACAGGCGCCCGACGTCACCAACCAGATCTGGCCAAAACTGCAGGAGATCCGCGATCACCTCGAGCCGGCCTACCGGATCGAGGCGGGCGGTGCGTTCGAGGAATCCGCCAAGGGCAACGCGTCGATTTTCGTGCTGTTTCCGCTGATGGTGATCGTCATGCTGACGCTGTTGATGATCCAGTTGCAGAGCTTTTCGCGGCTGTTGCTGGTCTTCCTCACCGCGCCGCTCGGCATCGTCGGCGCCTCGCTCGGCCTGAATATCGCCAACCAGCCGTTCGGCTTCGTGGCGCTGCTCGGCCTGATCGCGCTGGCCGGCATGATCATGCGCAACGCGGTGATTTTGGTGGACCAGATCGAAACCGACGTCGCCCACGGCCTGACGCGCAAGGAAGCCATCGTCGAAGCCACCGTCCGGCGTGCCCGCCCGGTGGTGCTGACGGCGCTCGCGGCGATCCTGGCTATGATCCCGCTGTCGCGCTCGGCCTTCTGGGGCCCGATGGCGATCACCATCATGGGCGGATTGTTTGTTGCAACCTTCCTGACCTTGCTGTACCTGCCGGGCCTCTACGCCCTTTGGTTCCGCAAGAGCCTGGAGGAAAGCGGCCCGAGCGAGCTGCCCGTTTCTGCGCCGCAACATGGGACGGAAGCCCAGCCCGCATTTCCGCTTGCTGAAGCTGCCGAATAATTGAACATTGAGTACGCAATGACGCTGACTGCCGAACATATCGAACCCGACACCCGCGAGCGGATTCTCGTGGTGGCGGAGCGTCTGTTCCGCCAGATCGGCTACCAGAAGACCACGGTCGCCGACATCGCCAAAGAACTGCGGATGAGCCCGGCCAACGTGTACCGCTTCTTCGATTCGAAGAAGTCGATCCACGAAGGCGTCGCGCGCGGCCTGATGGGCGGGGTCGAGGAGGCGGCGCAGGCCATCGCGACCCAGAGCGGCCCGGCGGCGGTGCGCCTGCGCGAGCTGATGAAGACCATCCATCGCATGAACTCGGAGCGCTATGTCGGCGATTCCAAGCTGCATGAGATGGTCGAGATCGCGATGGAGGAGGACTGGGACGTCTGCGTGACCCATATGCAGCTGATCACCGAGACGATCGGCAGCGTGATCGCGCAAGGCGCGGCGTCCGGCGAATTCGAGGTTGCCGACCTTCAGCTGGCGGCGATGTGCGCCTGCACCGCGATGATCCGGTTTTTCCATCCGCAGATGATCGCGCAATCCAGCAACAAGCCGGGGCCGACCATCGACGAGATGATCGATTTTGTGATCGCGGGGCTGGCGCCGCGGGCTAAAACCGCAGCCCGGAATTAATCCGTACCGTCATTGCGAGCGCAGCGAAGCAATCCATAGCGCCGCGTGACATGGCATGGATTGCTTCGCTGCGCTCGCAATGACGAAAAAGGAAGAGACCTAAATGGACGCGAAAAGCCCGAAAGACCTGCATTTTTACGAACCGAAGAACGGCCACGGTCTCAAGCACGATCCCTTCAACGCCATCATCGCCCCGCGCCCGATCGGCTGGATTTCGTCGCGGGACTCCAGGGGCAATATCAACCTCGCGCCCTACAGCTTCTTCAACGGCTTCTGCTATCACCCGCCGATCATCGGCTTCTCCTCGACCTCCTGGAAGGACACCGTCGCCAATGTCCAGGAGAGCGGCGAGTTCGTCTGGAATCTCGCCACCATGGACCTGGCGAAACAGATGAACGCAACCGCCGCCCACGTCGCCCATGACGTCAGCGAGTTCAAGATCGCAGGGCTGACCGCGGTGCCCGGCAAGGTCGTCAACGTGCCGCGGGTGGCGGAAAGCCCGGTCTCGTTCGAGTGCAAGTTGACGCAAATCATCCAGCTGCAGGGCGCCAACGGCGAAAAGGCGCAGGCCTGGCTGACTTTGGGCGAGGTCGTCGCCGTTCATATCGACAAGGCCATGATCAGGGACGGGGTCTACCAGACCGGCCTCGCCCGCCCGATCGTCCGCGCCGGCCGCAAGGGCGATTATTTCGAAATTCGCCCCGAGGCGATGTTCGAGATGGTCCGGCCGGATTGATAGCCTCCACGCCCTGGCCCGCGTGATTTGGGTGTCTGCCACCGCTAGCCCAGGCACCATCTCGACTGAAAGGTCGCCCGAGAAGGGCGGCCTTTCTTTCTTACGGGTTGATCATTCCGCGACGGCTTCGCCGGAGCCCCCAAGCTCGGCGGGAAAATCCTTGAGCTTCGGGAGACCGTCCCGCATTGGCAGCACCGTTTCGGCGTAGTTGACGTGAACGCCCGGCTTGAACTCCAGCGTCGGAATCGTCGCTACAAACACGTCCACCAGCCCGAGGGTCGGATGATTGGTCATCAGATGACCGCCGCATTTCCTGCAGTACTTGCGCTCGCTGAGCGGCGTCTTCTGAAACGTCGCAATATGCTCGGCTCCCGACTCGATCTCGAGCGCCTCCGGCTTCCAGAGGCTGAAGGCGTTGACCGGCCCGCCAGACCACGAGCGACAGGAACGGCAGTGACAATAACCCATTCCCTCGGGCGCACCCTTGACCACAAGTCTGACGGCTCCGCAAAAACAGCTTCCGGCGTGACTCATTTGTTTTCCTTTCGTAGTTGAACAAGTCGTTTCGACTATCAGGAAAATTTTGGCCTGCCTCCAGTTCCAGAACTGTACTGGCGGTCAGCTCGCGAGCTTCTTCTCCTTTGCAAACGGGCTGAGACCGAGCCAGGTCTGCATGGCAGACGCGATGCGTCGCTCGCCAGTCAAAATCATGCGCTTGTTGGCAACGGCGGCGCGGACAGTATCCAGCCCCATCCAGATCGCGGTCATGGTCCGCAAGTCGACAGACACATAGAGGTCGACGTCGAATCCGGGATCGACTGAACAGAGATCGACGCCGTCCGTGGGGTCGACGATCAGCCACCAGGACCGCTGCGTGGCCGGAAGTTCGGGATAAATGAAGTGAATGACTTTTCGCCCCTGCGGCATCGGCGTCGGATTCAGATTCCGCCGCATATCCCACATCAGGAGTTGAACATCGAGATGCTGGAGCGACAAATCCGCTTCGATGCGGCGCTGGCCCCAGATGCCAAATGCCTCGACGATCGGTCCAAGTTCTCGCCCCGATGCGGTCAGGCGATATTCGAATGCGCCGGACTCCGAGCGCGACGCCTCGCGGGCGACAATCCCGGCGGCTTCAAGATCCTTGAGCCGCCGCGAGAGCAACGCCGGCGACATCCGCGGCACGCCGCGACGCAGTTCGTTGAAGCGCGTCGAGCCGGCGACGAGTTCGCGGAGCAAGATGACGGTCCAGCGCGTGCACAGAACCTCCGCGGCCATCGCAACCGGGCAGAACTGCCTGTAGCTACCCTCGGCCATGCTTCCCTCCATCTGGCTGAGACGCGAACTTACTGACGAAAGATCGCTGTTTCCAGTTCAGTTTCTGTACCGGGATCGATTCATTTCGTGAACTGGCCGCTCGCAACTTCGCTTGGTAACTGGCCGGAATGCGGGCTCCGGCTCGCCCGAACCCGGCTCTCAAGCCGCAAGTTTGAACTCCCAAATTGAAAAGGACCTTCCGTGAGAAAATTTCCGAGTAATCCGACTGTTCTGTTGACGTGCTTTGTGGTGCTGGGCGCAGCGGTGCTTCTGAGCGTCGGCATTGGACCCGCCTTTGCGGCTACAATTTTGCGCAGCGCCGACGTGAAAGCATCCGCCTCGGCTGTCTGGTCGGTGATCGGTCCGTTCTGCGCGATCAAGAACTGGTTGCCGCCAGTGGGCGAATGCATCGAGGACGGCAAGGCGCCACCGACCCGCGTTCTCGTGACCAGGGACGGCAAGGCCGCGTTTGTGGAAACGCAAACCGCGAGGAACGATAACGAGCACAGTTACTCCTATGCGTTCCTTTCGAGCCCACTACCGGTCTCGAACTACAAGGCGACGATCAAGGTTACGGCCAAGGGTGATGGGTCTTCGACCATCACCTGGAGCGGCTCCTATACCCCGGACCAGGGAAAGGAAAACGCAGCCAGTGAGGCGTTGATTGGCGTCTACGAAGCCGGGTTGGCCGAGATCAAGGCTAAGCTTGCGAAGTAATGCGACGGCCTTGCCCGTCTTAAAGCGCTGCGGCCGGCCGCGAACTCCTCGTTCGTGGCCGGCCGCATTGATCTTTTCCGACGGGCGGCGCCCACCGGCGCGATCGCGCGGCATAACCCGCGTCCCGAGGCGATGTTCGAGATGGTCCGGCCGGATTGAGCTTGCTGCCTCTTCGCCCTCGCCCGCCCAATTATTGTTTGCGATACTAACGGGATGCCGTGGTCAACCGCTGAATTTCGTCGAAAGTGGCGCAAAGTAGCGAAGCAGGCAGGCGTACCGGACAACGTGACTAACAGGGATAGTTGTCCCGCCGGCATGATCCGCGGCGGGCCTGACCGCGCCAAGGTATCTCAAAATACACTCTCAAGAGGCTCGACTACAGCGTGCGAATGGCGCGGCGCATGTCCGAAGATCCGCGCTGAGCGGACATCGATGGTCATCCCCAGATCGATGCTAATGACCCCATAGCGGACATTAGACGCGACTTCACGGTAATCATTCCAGCAATTGAACCAAAACCAAATCCGGCCACACCCAAACCAGGTAGAGCTAACGCAATGACTGCCCAACCCTGCCGGTTGATGGGTAATACGGCCTGGTCGTGGATCAGTGACTTGATGAACGGATGTTCGCATGGAGTTTTTCTTTTATGAAATTGTCGCTCGCATCGTCGCGATCTATTTGTGCGTCGACTGCTACCGCAAAATAAGGAATGGCCTTGTCGAGAGAAAAACCGCGTACTACGGCAGCGGTGATTTTCTGGACTGGTTGATTTTCGACTCGTCGCGCTGGGTTTCTCATAGAGATACCACCCCGGTCAGGTACTGGATACAAATCGGCCTCCAGATAATCGCCTTGGTCGGATGCCTCGGTGTTGCGATACTCGGGTGGTGGCATCCAACCACCTGAGCGTCCGCCGCTACGGCGTCGATGCCCTCTCCTTGCCAACCGCAGCGCAATCATCCTCGGCGAAATCTGTGATTATTGCCGCGCCAAACTGACCCGACGGGCAAATCATTTCTGATTTTCCGAAATCGTGTCAAGTCCGGAAATCAAAAATATTTCGCTTCCGCCATCGGGCAAATCACCGCTACAAACTTTTCTATCCCGTCCCACTCAGAGGGGCGTCGGCCATCGTCACGAACGTTGGGGCGGGTTGCGGTGGACGTGGAGGTGCTTTTGACGAACGGCATCGAAGCGTACGGCGAAGTCGTGTGGTCCTGACGCCTCGACGCTGGCGTCAAGTTGGCGGTTGCGCATCGATCCAAACGGATCGAGCGCGGTATCCCGCCGGCGACGGTGACAAGAAAGCCCGATCACCGGGGAGAGCGCGCTATAAGCCGTAAAGCCATTGCGCAGGGAATGTCGGATTGCCTCCGCTGCCCTGTATGCTCGTGTGCGCATCTTTTTGTGCACATTGCACACGAGACCGCGGGTGCAGCGCGCATCCGGCATTCCCTGCGCCCTCTCTTTTCGAGGGGCAGAATTTACATGCAAACCTCGGGCAGATCGTGCCGCGAGAACGCCGATGCATATCTGTGCCCTGACGCTCGGATCGGCTCCACAGGGGGAAGGCGTGCAGCGCCACAATCTGGAACTGACAGGCTCCGCAGGCGTTAGCCATCGCCGCCCGCCCGCGTCAATTTCTCCCTGTTTTCAAAGCGAAGTGTTCACCCCCGTCAGGCACTTTGCGCTAAAATAGCTTGTGCGCCGCCGATTCATGAGGACCCCCGCCATGAGCTTCCGCCGCGATTTCATCACCAAGCCGATCTTTTCCTGGGCGCGAGGCGTATTGCCTGCGATGTCCGACACCGAGCGCGAGGCGCTCGAGGCCGGCGATGTCTGGTGGGACGCCGACCTCTTCACCGGCAACCCCGATTGGTCAAAACTGCTCGCCAACGCGCCGGCGACGCTGACGGATGAGGAGCGCACATTTCTCAACGGCCCGGTCGACGAACTCTGTGCGATGCTCGACGACTGGAAGATCAATTGGGAGTGGCGCGACCTGCCGCCGGAGGCCTGGGCCTTCATCAAGCGTCACAAATTCTTCGGCATGATCATTCCAAAGGAATTTGGCGGGCTCGGCTTCTCGCCCTATGCGCATTCCGAAGTGGTGCGAAAAATCTCGTCGCGGTCGCTGGCCGCCGCCGTCACCGTGATGGTGCCGAACTCGCTCGGGCCCGGCGAATTGCTGATGCGCTTCGGCACCAGGGAGCAGCAGCAGCAATGGCTGCCGCGGCTCGCCGACGGCCGCGATATTCCCTGTTTCGGATTGACCAGCCCGGAGGCCGGCTCGGATGCGGCGTCGATGATCGACACCGGCGTCATCTGCAAGGGCAGTTTCGAAGGCCGCGAAGTGCTCGGGCTGCGCCTTAACTGGCACAAGCGCTACATCACGCTTGGGCCGGTCGCGACGCTGCTCGGCCTCGCCTTCAAGGCCTACGATCCCGATCATCTGGCAGGCCAGCAGGAAGACCTCGGCATCACGGTGGCGCTGATCCCGAGCCATCTGGAAGGCGTCCGGATCGGCCATCGGCATCTGCCGGCGATGCAGGTGTTTCAGAACGGCCCGAACTGGGGCAAGGACGTCTTTATTCCGATGGACTACATCATCGGCGGACAAGAGCGGCTCGGCCAGGGCTGGAAGATGCTGATGACGGCGCTGGCCGCCGGCCGCGGCATCTCGCTGCCGTCGCTGTCGGCCGCGGGCGCGGCTTACGCGGCGCGCACCACCGGCGCCTATGCCCGCATCCGCGAGCAATTCGGCATTGCCATCGGCAAATTCGAAGGCATCGAGGAGCCGCTCGCGCGCATCGCCGGGACTGCCTATCTGCTCGACGCCGCGCGGCGGCTGACCTGCGCCGCGCTCAATCAGGGCCATCATCCCGCGGTGATTTCCGGCATCATGAAGCTGCATGCCACCGAGCGGATGCGGATCGCGATCGACGACGCCATGGATATCCATGGCGGCAAGGCGGTGATCGACGGCCCGCAAAACTATCTGGGCGGCCTTTATCGCTCGGTGCCGGTCGGCATCACCGTCGAGGGCGCCAATATCCTGACGCGCAATCTGATCGTGTTCGGGCAGGGCGCGATCCGTGCCCATCCCTATCTGCTGCAAGAAATGAATGCGCTCGGCGAAGCGGACCGCGCCAAGGGCCTCGACGCCTTCGATGCGGCCTTCTGGAAGCATGTTGGCCACAGTTTTACGACCATGTTCCGGGCCTGGGGCCGGAGCTGGACCGGCGGCCTGTTCGCACCGGCGCCCGATGCGGGTGAGGCGACAAAATTCTATCGTCAGCTCTCGCGCTACTCCTCGGCCTTCGCGCTTTGCGCCGATATGGCGCTTTTGACGCTGGGAGGTGCGCTCAAGCGCAAGGAAATGCTGTCGGCGCGGTTCGGCGATATCCTGTCCGAGCTCTATCTGCTGTCGGCCGCATTGAAGCGCTGGCAGGACGAGGGGCGTCAGCAGGCCGATTTGCCCGCGCTCGAATGGTGCATGGCGAGCGGTTTCAAGACGATTGAGAACCGCTTTGCGGAGATACTTGCGAACCTGCCGAACCGGGTCGTCGCGGTGATCCTGAAATTCCTGATCCAGCCGTTCGGCGCGCGGGTGCTCGGGCCGTCGGACGTTGTGGTCCACCAATGTGCCCAGCTCGTGCTGGAGCCGTCGGCGGCGCGCGATCGCCTGACGCCCGACCTGTCGCATGTCGATGACGACCGCGGCGTGGCGCGGCTGGAGAAGGCGTTCCTGCTCGTGACCGCCGCGGAGGATATTGCCAGGAAGATGCATGCGGCGCGCCTGCACGACTGGAACGAAGCCGTGAAGAAGGGCGTCATCACGCAGGCCGAGGGCGAAAAGCTCGCGGCGGCGCAGGAAGCCGTCGCGAAAGTGATCGAGGTCGACGATTTCGCGCCGGAAGCGCTGTCGCCGATTTACAAGAAGCCCGCCGATGTGCATCAGTTCTTCCAGGAACTGGGTGAGCAGAGGGCGGCGAGCTGATGGCGCGACCGGTTTTTATTATCGACGGCAGCCGGACGCCGTTCCTTAAAGCGCGCTCCGGTCCCGGTCCCTTCACCCCGGGCGATCTCGCGGTGCAATGCGGCCGGCCTTTGCTGGCGCGGCAGCCCTTTGCGCCAACCGCCTTCGATCAGGTCATCCTCGGCTGCGTCAATGTCATTGCCGACGAGATGAACCCGGCCCGTGTCGCAGCACTTCGGCTCGGCATGGGCGAGAAAATGGTCGCCTTCACCGTGCAGATCAATTGCGGCTCCGGCATGCAATCGATCGACACCGGCTATCGTTATATCCGCGAGGGGGTCTCGGATCTGATCCTCGCCGGCGGTGCCGAGGCGCTCAGCCACGCCCCGCTGGTATGGCCGCAAGCTGGCGTGCGGTGGTTTGCAGGACTCGCCGGCGCCAAGGGCATTGGCGCCAAGATCGCCGCCGCTCTAAAGATCCGGCCCAGCTATTTGAAGCCGATCATCGGCCTCGAGCGCGGGCTGACCGATCCGATCACCGAACTCAATATGGGCCAGACCGCCGAAGTGGTCGGCCATCTCTTCGGCATCACCCGCGCCCAATCGGACGCCTATGCCGCCGAAAGCCACAAGCGGCTGGCGAATGCGCAAGTACAGGGGTTTCTCAAGGGTGAGGTCGAAACCTCGTTTGCGCGCGATGGCAAATTCTACGACCATGACGATGGCGTGCGGCCGGATTCCACGCCGGAGTCGCTCGCAAAATTGAAGCCGGTGTTCGAGCGGCCCTGGGGACAGGTTACGGCTGGCAATTCTTCCCAAATCACCGACGGCGCCTCGTGGGTAATTCTCGCTTCTGAAGAGGCCGTGGCAAAGCACGGCCTGACGCCGAAAGCGGTCATCCTCGACAGCCAGTGGTCGGCGCTCGATCCCTCGATCATGGGCCTCGGTCCGGTGCTGTCGGCGAGCGCATTGTTGAAGCGCAACGAATTGACACTCGCCGATATCGAGACCTGGGAATTGAACGAGGCTTTTGCCACGCAGGTGCTCGGATGTCTGGCGGCCTGGAACGATGAAAAATTCTGCCGCGAGATTCTCGGCCTCGAGGGCGCTGCAGGCCAGATCGATCAGACCAAACTGAACGTCGATGGCGGCGCCATCAGCCTCGGCCATCCCGTCGGCTGCAGCGGCAACCGTATCGTGCTGCACCTCGTCAATGCGATGAAGCGGCTCGGCACCCGGCGCGGCATCGCCACCGAATGTATCGGCGGCGGGCAGGGCGGCGCTATGTTGATAGAGACGGTGTGATCATGGATTCTGCGATCATGGACGTTCTCGGCGACCGTGTGCTCGAACTCGGGCCGGCGCCTGATGCCGCCGGCCCGTACAAAAACTTCAAGCTCACCCGAGATGCCGACGGCATCGCCTGGCTGTTGTTCGATCGCGAGGGCTCAAGCGCCAATACGCTGTCAGCCGATCTGATCGAAGAACTCGACAAGGTGCTGGCGGAGCTGGAAGGCCAGCGGCCCGCCGGGCTGGCGATCCGTTCCGCGAAAAAGTCCGGTTTCATCGCCGGCGCCGACGTCAACGAATTCCGTGGCGCCACTGATCCGCGCGCCGTCGAGATGCAAATCGGCCGGGCCCATGCGGTGATCGATCGTCTCGAGGCCTTGCGCATTCCCTCGGTCGCCGTGATCCACGGTTTCTGCCTCGGCGGTGGCCTGGAGGTGGCGCTGGCCTGCCAGATGCGGATTGCGATCGACGACGCGCGGTTCGGTTTTCCGGAGGTGATGCTCGGCCTGCATCCCGGCCTCGGCGGTACCGTGCGTTTCACGCGCCTGGTCAATCCGATCCAGGCGATGCCCTTGATGCTGACCGGCAAAACCATCGACGCGCGCAAGGCAAAATCGCTGGGGCTGGTCGATGCGGTGACGCAGGAGCGCCACGTCCGCAATGCCGTCAAGGATGCCGTATTCGGCCGCTTGAAGCAGGCCAGGCCCGCGCTTCTCACGAGCATTTTGAATATTGGTCCGGTGCGCGGCTTGCTTGCCTCGCGCATGCGCGCCGAGGCCGGCAACGCCGCTCCGCAGGAGCATTATCCCGCGCCTTACGCGCTGATCGATCTCTGGGAGAAGCATGGCGGCGACAGATCCGCGATGCTGAGCGCCGAGAAGACCTCGTTCGCCAATCTGATGGTGACGCCGGCGGCGCAAAACCTGATCCGGGTGTTTTTTCTGCGTGAGCAGATGAAGAAGCTTGCGGGATCAGGCAACAAGATCGGGCATGTCCACGTCATCGGCGCCGGCGCGATGGGCGGCGACATCGCCGCATGGTGCGCCGGCCAGGATATGCGGGTGACGCTCGCCGACATGAAGCCGGAGCCGATCGCGGGTGCGATCAAGCGCGCCGCGGATTTGTTCGGCAAGATCATGCGCAAACGCACCGATGTGCGGGATGCGCTTGACAGGCTGATGCCGGATATGGGCGGCGAGGGCGTTCGCAACGCCGACCTCATCATCGAGGCCGTGCCGGAAAAGCTGGAGCTGAAGCAAAAAGTCTATGCCGGGTTGGAGCCAAAAATGAAGCCCGGCGCGATCCTCGCCACGAACACCTCGAGCATTCCGCTGCAGGATCTGCGCACCATGCTGGCAAGGCCGGAGCGGCTGCTGGGACTGCATTTCTTCAATCCGGTGTCGCGGCTGCAGCTTGTCGAAGTCGTCAGTCATGACGCCACCGATCCGCAACTATTGAAGGAGGCGCTGGCGTTCGTCGGCGCCATCGACCGGCTGCCGCTGCCGGTGAAGAGCTCGCCCGGTTTTCTGGTCAACCGCGCGCTGACGCCCTACATGCTGGAGGCGATGGTGATGCTGGACGAGAGGATCGACAAATCGGTGATTGATGCGGCCGCGAAAAAGTTCGGTATGCCGATGGGCCCGATCGAGCTCGCTGACCAGGTCGGCCTCGATATCTGCCTCGATGTCGGCGACATGCTGCGCTCGAAATTCGGCGATTCCCTGCCGCCAACGCCGGCCTGGCTGCGCGAGAAGGTCGCCAAGGGTGAACTCGGCCGCAAGAGTGGCAAGGGGTTTTACGCATGGAAGGACGGCAAGGCCGACACGACGCCGGCTTCGCCTTCGACGGCGGAACCGACACCGGAAATGGTCGATCGCCTCGTGCTGCCGATGTCGAATGTCTGCGTCGCGGCCTTGCGTGAAGGCATCGTCGACAATGCCGACGTGGTCGACGGCGCCATGATCTTCGGCACCGGCTATGCGCCGTTCCGCGGCGGTCCCTTGAACTATGCGCGGAGCCGCGGGGTGGACAATGTGGTGTCGACGCTGCGCGCGCTGGCCGAAAAGTTCGGCGGACGCTTTACGCCTGATGCAGGCTGGGAGACTTTCAAGTGACCGATACGCATGTACATGCGCCAGAGTGCCTGGAGACCGAGCCGCTCGGCGATCTCTGCATCCGCACGCTGGCGATGCCGGCCGACACCAACGCCAACGGCGACATCTTTGGCGGCTGGCTGCTCAGCCAGATGGATCTCGGCGGTGGCGTGTTCGCCTCCAAGATCGCGAAATCCCGCACGGTCACGGTCGCGATCGAGGCGATGAATTTCCGCAAAGCGGTTTATGTCGGCGATCTCGTCTCCGTGCACGCCAATCTGGTCCGGGTCGGGCGAACCTCGATCACGGTCCATCTCGAAGCCTGGGTGCTGCGCCGCAAGGAGATGCTGTCGATCCTGGTCACCGACGGCAATTTCACCTACGTCTCGATCGACGAGCAGGGCCGCCCGCAGGCGATCCAGCGGGAGGGCACGCCGATTTCGGCGTAACTTGCGCCGTCATCGCTTTCCTGTCTTCCAAATATTCCTTGCTACGAAAAGCCGTGCGCCAATTCGGACCTGTTGCGGGGGCCCGACTTGCCAATGATGCTGTCAAAGTCTCTAAGTTACGCGCTGAAAGCGTACGACCGCGGAGCTGGCGCGCCGCAGCGCGCAACGACGACAAGATCATTCGGGAGAAAACCATATGCGACTGACAGCCCCGCGCGTTGTGCCCGCCGCAGCCGAAAGCTGGACCGAGGAACAGCGCGCGATCGTGGAGCCCATGCTGGCGCGCGGTCCGGTCCTCAATATCTTCCGCACCCTGCTCAACCATGCCGCGGCGGCCAAGGCCTTCCTCGTCTGGGGCGGCTATGTCCTGAGCCGCAAGAACACGCTGCCGCCGCGCGAGCGCGAGATCGTGATCCTTCGCACCGGTTTCCTCTGTCGCGCCGGCTATGAATGGACCCAGCATGTGCCGATCGCGCGTCGTGCCGGCCTGACCGATGACGAGATCGCCCGGATCAAGCTCGGCGCCGACGTACCCGGCTGGAGCCAGCCCGATGCGGCCTTGTTGCGGGCGACCGATGATCTGCATCGCGAGCAGTTCGTCACCGAACCGGTCTGGGCGGAGCTGGCGCGGCACTTTGAGGAACGCCAGCGCATGGACGTGGTCTTCACGGCAGGCCAGTACACCCAGGTCTCGATGATGCTCAACAGTTTTGGCGTTCAGCTCGACGAAGGCCAGATGCTGGATTCCGATCTGAAGGGATTTTGAGATGAGCGGTCGTCTGCAGGGCAAGATCGCCATCATTGCCGGCGCGGGCCAATCCGCCGGCGAAACCATCGGCAATGGCCGGGCCATGGCGGTGCTTTTCGCGCGCCACGGCGCCCAGGTTCTGTGCGTCGATCGTGACCTGGCAAGCGCTGCGGAAACGGTTGCCATGATTGCCGAAGAAGGCGGGAGCGCTGCGCCGTTTCGCGCAGATATATCGCGCGACGTCGACTGCGCAGCTGTGATCGCCGAGGCAAAATCGCGCTGGGGACGGATCGATATCCTGGTCAACAATGTCGGTATTGGTGGCGGCGGCGACGGCCCCGCCCACCGAGCCGCCGAGCAGGCCTTTGACCGCATCCTCAACGTCAATCTGAAGTCCGCGTGGATGACGATCAAGCACGTCATTCCCATCATGCGCGAGCAGGGCGGCGGATCCATCATCAACATCTCGTCGCTGGCCTCGCTCTCTGGCAACAATCAGGTGGCGTACGAGGTTTCCAAAGCCGGAATGAACCGGCTCACCACCAGTGTCGCCAACGCCAATGCCAGCCACGGCGTGCGTTGCAACGCCGTGCTGCCGGGCCTGATGGACACGCCGATGGCCATTTCCGGGATCGCCGCGGCGATCGGCTCGACGACGTCAGCGGTGCGCGAAGCGCGCAACGCCCGTGTACCTCTGCGCGGCAAGATGGGAACCGCCTGGGACACGGCCCACGCCGCTCTATTTCTAGCTTCCGACGAAGCCAATTTCATCACCGGCGTGCTGCTGCCGGTCGACGGCGGGATGGCGGCACGCGTCGGCTGACGATGTACCGGCGCCAATCTGCCAATTGATCCCGGTCTACTTCTTGTCGGCCGCCGCGAACACCTCCCTGCAGGCCGCCACGCCGTTGATGGCGGCGGCAACGCCGACATAAGGCACGAGCTGCATCATGATCTCGACCAGTTCCTCGCGGGTGACGCCGCATCGCAAGGCGCCGCCGATATGGGTGCGTAATTGTGGCGCCGCGGTGCCGAGGGTTGCCAGCGCCGCTTGCAGGCGGGTTGGCCTTACGCGCGGAATGCTCCATGCTGTAGGGCCGGCATCGGTAAGCGTCAATCAAGCCAGGTTCGTCGTGCGCATCGGGGGGGAATATGTTCAGCCGCTGCCTTAGGGCGCTGGCGCTTTGCGCAGCCGCCGCGATGTTCTCGGCCTCCGCAGTGGCGCAAACCTATCCCGTGCAACCGATCAAGGTCTTGATCGGATTTGGTCCAGGCTCCGCCGCGGATGTGCTGGCGCGGCTGGTCGGCAAGCAGATGGAGGCCAGCCTCGGTCAACCCCTCGTGGTCGAGAACCGCCCCGGCAACAGCAGCATGATCGCGGCCGAAGCGGTGATGCGCGCGCCGGCCGACGGTTACACGCTGTTCATGGCGACGATCGCCAACACGCTCAACCCGGCGGAGACCAAATCGAATTTCAACCTCGGGCGGGACCTGGCGCCGATCACGCTGCTCGGCACCGTTCCGAACGTGCTGGTGGCGCATCCGTCGGTGCCGGCCAATAATCTGCAGGAGCTGATTGCGCTGGCGAAGAGCAAGCCCGATACCCTGACGTTCGGCTCCTCCGGCTACGCCACGGCAAGCTACATGGCGGCCGAACTGTTCAACGCCAAGGCGGGCACCCACATCGTGATGGTGCCCTATCAGGGCGGCAGCAACCAGGCGCTCTCGGACCTGCTCTCGGGCCGCATTACGCTGATGTTCAACGTCGCCGCGACGCTGGCGCCGCATGTCGAGGCGGGCAAGCTGAAGGCATTCACGGTGGCGCAATCGAAGCGCGCATCGATCATGCCCGATGTCCCGACGCTGAACGAGGCGGGAATGGCGGGCTACGACGCCGGAATCTGGATCGGACTGCTCGCGCCGGCTGGAACGCCGCCGGCGATCATCGAAAAACTGTCGGTGGCGGCCAACGAAGCGTTGAAGACCGAAGATGTTCGCACCGCGCTGAAGCGGCAGGGCACCGACCCCGTGGGCGGCACGCCGAAGGAGTTTTCCGACTTCATCCGCGCCGACATCGAAAAATGGGCCGCGGTTCTCGCGTCGGCCGGCGCGAAGAATTGAGAGTCCTGCGGGCTCGCTGGATACCATTTCTACCGGCCGTCAGAGGTGCTAGTCTTTGGGAATTGCGCAGAGCCTTTTTCTCAAGGGGGGCACATGCGACGGCGCGAGTTCATCACGCTTGTGGGCGGTGCGGCCGCGGTATGGCCGCTTGTGGCGCGCGCGCAGCAACCTGCCATGCCGGTGGTTGGATTTCTTAACGCCCGCTCGGCCAAGGATACGACGAGACTGGTCGCCGCGTTCAAAAAAGGATTGGAAGAATCCGGCTCCTCCGAAGGCAAGAATGTTTCGATCGATTACCGTTTCGCGGATGGCCGGCTGGACCGGTTGCCGGAATTGGCGGCCGATCTGGTCCGCCGACCCGTGACCGTGCTTGCGGCTACGGGTGGCGCGAACGCCGCGGTCGCGGCCAAGGGCGCGACCTCCACCATTCCTGTTGTCTTCGTGATCGGCGGCGATCCGGTCGGATTGGGTCTGGCCGCCAGCCTTTCGCATCCGGGCGGCAATGCCACGGGGATGACGATCATTTCCGGGGACCTTGCGCCGAAGCGGCTGGGGTTGTTGCGTGAGCTCGTTCCGAACGCGACCCTGTTCGCGGCCCTGACCAATCCCAATACGCCGGAGGGACGGGCGCGGTCGGCTGACATCCACGCGGCGACGGAGGCGCTGGGATTAAAGCTTCGCTTTCTGGAGGCGAGCGACGAGGCGGGGCTCGAAAGCGCGTTCGCAACCCTTGCGAACGACAAGCCCGATGCCTTGCTGGTCGGCAGCGATGCGGTGTTCGACGTGCATCGCGACAAGCTCGTCGCGCTGGTGGCGGCAATGGCGATTCCTGCGATCTTTCAGTTTCGCGACTTTGCTGCTGCGGGTGGACTGATGAGCTACGACCCGGACATCCTCGATGCCTATCGCCAGGCCGGCGTTTACGCCGGCAAGATCCTGAAGGGCGCGTCGCCCGCGGATTTACCGAGTCTCCGGTGAAGAATGGCCTTTTCACGCAGGCAACGGATTTAGCTGAGGGAAGAGGCTGGCGAAGAAGAGGCACAACAAAATCCTGAGCCACTTGACGAGGCGGCGGAAGTTGTAGCCGGCGGCGGCGAGGATGGCGTTGTTGAGGTCGCCATTGCGGTGGGCGAGATAGTTGCGGCCCATTCGGTGCTCGTCCTTGAGATGGCCGATGACTGGCTCGACGGCAGAGCGGCGACGCATCTCTCGTTTGATCGCCGGGGTCACGCGGCGCTTCTGTTTTGAGGTGTAGATTTTGAACTTGTAGTCGGGTGGCGCGTTGTGGCCGCGATAGCCGGCATCGGCGTGGAGCCGATCGATCGTAGCGCCGACGAGTTTCTCGATCCCCGGGATCACCTCAGCCAGCGTATGGCCGTCATAGGGATTGCCCGGCAGCGCCTGTACATGGGCGACGAACTGGCCGCCCTTGCTATGCTTGAGGGGGATGGCAACGCTGACCTTGACGCCGAACTCGTAAGGCTTGTGGGCCTTGCCCTTGCCGATGCATTCCACTTCGGGGGCATGCAGGCTGTAGACCTTGGCGCCGCGCTGCCCGCGTTCCTGCTCGCGCACCCGCCGGCTAAGGCTGAGCAGGTGAGCGAAGCTGCCCTCGAGCCCATGGTCGCCGTCGATCTTGCGGGCAATGTCGCGGATGACGCGGCCCAGATAGGTCTTGAGCGTGCGCAGAGCCCGGTTGGCGCGCTTGAACTGCTTGGCATGGGCGTAACGCTGATGCTGGATCAGCGCGGACTTGCCGACCCGCGTGTACGACTGCCGGAGCTCCACGCCCAGCTTTTTGGCCAGCGTCGCCAGCTTCTCACGGGCCCGGTTCAACAGCTTGGCGTCGGTCGGGAAGGCAACGTTCTTCGGCTGCACCGTGGTGTCGACAATGACGCGCGAGAGTTCCGAAGGCTTCATCGCGCCGGTTCGCGTCGCTACCGCCAGGCTCTCCTGCAACAGCGCTTGCAGCCGCTCCTCTCCCATGCGGTTGCGCCAGTGGGTCATCGAGGAGCGATCGAGCGGCAGCCGGTGCTGGAAAAACTCCTCGCCGCAAAAGTACTGGTAATACGGGTTCTCGATCCACTGCTCGCACACCACTTCGTCGCTGAGGTTGTAGGTGTGCTTGAGAATCGCCAGCCCCGCCATCAGCCGGGTCGGCAGCGGCGGCCGGCCGGAGCCGTCGGCGTAAACCGCCCCGAACTTCTCTTCCAGAAATCCCCAGTCGATCGTCCGCGCCAGCTTCGCCAGCGCGTGATCCATGTTGATGACCTGGTCCAGCCGCGAACGAAACAGATCCTGCTCGCCGCTTTCCCGCCGCTCCCGTGGCCGCATCGAATCCCCTCCGATCACATGATCGGTAGAGAATCACAGCTTCAGATTCGAGGGAATCCTCAACACGAATTTGCAAGAAAATCGACGCAGCAGCTACGATTGCCGGCAAATCCAATCACAGCAATCCCCGCAATTTCCATTGCCAATCAATCGCTTCGGGATATTTCACGGAGGACTACCGATCCAGCAGCCGACAAAATTCCAGCTGGTGATCAATCTCAAGACCGCCAAGGCGCTCGGCCTCACGATCCCGGCGACGCTGCTCGCCCGCGCCGACGAGGTGATCGAGTGAGGCTTGCGCGCCGGCGAGGGCGATCTACGCCAGCCGTTGACGGTCGGCTTCCCCGGCATCGTATAGTTCGACGGGCGTCGCGAGCCCCTTCAGGTCGTACTTCGTTCCGTCGCGGTTGACCATGTCCTGCTCACAGCGGTCCCGCACCGCACCCGTGACCAGAATCTGTCCGGCGCGGGCAACCGACTGGGCGCGGGCGGCGGTGTTCACGACCGTGCCGATCGCGGTGAGATCGCGATGCGACTGACCGAATTCACCGAAGCTGACCTTGCCGCTTGAGATGCCGATGCCGATACAGAGGCTGTCCTCGCCGATGTCGAGCCCCTCGACCAGCTCAGTACGCCGGGCGCGCCAGCGGCGCTGGATTTGCCGCGCGACGCGCACCGCCTGCGCTGCGTGATCGTCCTGCCGGATCGGAAAATTGAAGACCGCCATGATGGCGTCGCCGAGCGTCTTGTTCAGTAGTCCGTCGTGCTTCCAGATCGCTTCGGCGCACTCGTCGTAAAAGGCGTCGAGCGTCGAGTTCATCTCGCTCGAAGCCAGCGACTGGGACGCGGCCGTATAGCCCCGTAAGTCCGCGAACAGCACCGTTGCGTCGATCGTGACGTTGCGGGCCTTCATGATCCGCGTAAAGGCCAGTTCGCAGAATGTGCAGGTGTTCGGATTCATCCGGCTTGGCCGCAGGCCGAGCATTCGATAGGGGATAGAGAGAGGACCGCGCAACAGTACCGGGAGATGCAGATTTTGCCAGCACCCCTTGCAGATCATCGAATGGTGCTGGTGCATCGGATCGCTCCCGCCAGCCTGCCGATCGTGTCACCCACAATGAACCTCGCGTGGGCCACGTCAATATGCCCTCTGGGTCAAAATAGCCGGCTTTGAGCCATTGCCAGCTGTCGGCAGCCGGGTCGCGCCGCTTCCGTATCCCGATCGGCGCTGTTACGTTGCCTCCCGCAAACAGAGGCAGGCGCAGGGCGGCATCGATCGTTCGGCGAAGTGTGGGAAGGAGACGTAACGATGTTTTCGCACGTGATGATCGGAACCAACGATTTGGACAAGGCCAAGTTGTTCTATGATGCGTTGCTGGGTACGCTCGGCGTGCCCCCGGGCAGGGTCGACCGCTACCGGATTTTCTACCGCACCAAGACCGGTACCTTCTCGGTGACGAAGCCGATCGATGGCAAGGCTGCGACCCCTGCCAATGGCGGCACCATCGGTTTTGCCGCAGCCTCCGCCGAGCAAGCCGATGCGTGGCATGCGGCCGGCCTCGCCCATGGCGGCAAGACCTGCGAAGAGCCGCCCGGCATTCGCGAAGGCGGCGGCGTCAAACTCTACATCGCCTATTTGCGTGATCCCGACGGCAACAAGCTCTGCGCCTTGCACCGGGTGGAGTGAGCTCCGCGGGCCTGGTCACCTCGCCCCGATTGCGGGCCTCGCGAAGAGCGGGGAGAGGGAGACCACCGAACTCATCGCGCCTTAGCGTCCCTTGAAGGCCGCCTTGCGCTTTTCCTTTACCGCCAGCCTTGCTTCCTCCGCGTCCTCGCTTTCCTTGACCTCGTGGAGGGTGCGCTGGGCCCGGCCGGATTGTTCGGACGGTCCCTGCGCCAAAACGCCTTCCGTGACAAAGCGCTTCAAGGTCTTCAGCACCAGCGGCGAGAACTCGGCCATTTCGCGCGCCATCTTCAGCGCGACCGGGACCTGCTGTCCGGCCGGAACCACCTCGTTGACGAGGCCGATGGCGTAGGCGCGCTGCGGATCGAGGACGCGGCACAGCAGCATCATTTCCATCGCGATCTTGTGCGGAATGCGCGCCGCGAGGCCGGCAATCAGGCCGCCGGTAAAACCCAGTCGCGCTTCGGGATAGGAGAATTTGGCGTTCTCCGCCGCCACCGTGAGGTCGCACATCATCGAGAGCACCAGCGCGCCGCCGACGCACCAGCCGCCGACCGCGGAAACAATCGGCTTGGCGGTCTCAAAGCCGACGGTCGGAATGCAGCGCCACAGTTCCGGAAAATTGCCGGTGTCGGCGCCGCCGGAAAAAGCTTCGTTGCCGGCGCCGGTCACCACCGCGGCCTTCTGCGTCGGCGAGCGCTCGAAATCGACAAATGCCTTTTGCAGCATCAGCGCCGTCTCGGCGCAAATCGCGTTGCGGCGTTCCGGCCGGTTGATCGTGATCAGCGTGGTGCCGTCGGTGTAGTTCTCGACCAGGACCTTTTGCATGGTTCTTCCTTTTTCAATGGACATACAGCAGACGAGACGAGATCGTTGGCGCAACCAGCAAAGCCGTCGCCGCGATGGCGAGCCTTTCCTTGATCATATACTTGGGCGCGCTAGTCTGGCCAATATCGATGCCGCCCGCGGGGCGGGTATGTTTGCCGCAGCCGGTGCTGTTCAGCTCCTGCAGCGCCATTTGATCCACCGGCTGACCGCGGGAGCGGTCAAGGGGCGGGGCGCGTCCGCGCCTTTCAAACAATTGGGACGGTACCGCTGGCGCCAAGGCTGCCGGATCAAATCCTGGACAGTCCGCGCGCAAAGGGATTCCGTGCACGGGATCGGCTATCGGAGTCCTTCGGCAGTTTGTCTGCGTCGAAATTCAACGCCGCGCGTTTTCGAGCCGGCTCTGGCGACGTATCCTGGCCAAGGAAAAGCGTGGCCTCGAAGGTCACGCCCGGCGCCTGTTGGGCCGTTCCCCGGCACGAAGCCGTCATGCCATTGACTTTCCCCGTCAACCTCACTTCGACCTCGTCGATGCCGAAAACAGTGGGTGGGCCCGCGGCATGCCTTCTGGTCGTCAGCGCTGCGGTGAATCGATCGTCATCGACTTCGTACGAGCCACTGTAGGTGAATATGCTGTCGCCACCCGATATCCTGCCATTTGCAAGATTCACGATGCCGGTGCCTTCGCCTTGCGAAGTCCTGAACCAGGCAGCATATCGGCCATCTCTGAGCATGCAAAACTCTCACATAGAGAGAACTAACGGTTGGTGCTGACTAAAGGTCGGTGCCTTCAACGGCTACCGGGGCGTCGCGCAATAGTTAACGCTCTGGAAACGGTGAGCAGGAAATTGTAGCTGTTTCAAAACATATGAGGCTTGGGTTCTATTTGAACGGCTCACAGTTCACGGAAGCATTGCCCAGCACCGTGAAACGCGGCGCCTTGTTGTAGAAGGAGCCTGCAGCACCCGGGTCGTCTTCCGGAGGATGGGCGTTGTCCATCAGAAACACGACGTCTTCATCAATGTTGCCGCGGATCCAGCAGGAGTTTTCCTTGCGTACGACGGTCGCCAGATATTTGCCGCCGCGCAGCCGGCGGGTCTGCTCCTTGTCCAGCCAGATGCGCAGGACATCGAGCCCGGTTTCTACCTTCACCCCGGCATTCGTGCGTGAAAACGGTACCAGGCTCATCAGGGTCCGGCCGGCTTCGTCGGTAGCGCCGATTTTGACGTAGAAGCGGCCCTGCTGCGACTCGCAGGTAAACAGCGTCTTCTCGGCCGACGTATCGTTCCAATTGGCCGGGTATTGTTTGCGCTGCTGCTCGCAACCATCCGCGGAAAAGGCGCGAGCCGGCGCGGTCGTGGCGACGACCAGCGCGACTGCGAGAAACGCGCGTCGATCTCTCATACGCACCCCAAACGGCCCAGAGACGAGGCATCATATCGGGTCAACTCACCACTCTGGAAGCGAAACGCCAAGCCGATCCGCCCCACCGATCATCGAGGAGATGGCGGGTTACGCTGTCGCTAATCGGCCCGAAAGCATCACCTCTCCAGTTCCTCCAACACCTTCGGCGGCGACATCGGCAGCGCGTAAAAGCGTTTGCCGAGCGCGTTGTGGACGGCGTTGGCGACCGCGGCCATCACCGGGACCAGCGGCACTTCGCCGACGCCCTTGACGCCTTGCGGATGCTTTGGGTTCGGCACTTCGACCATCACGGTGTCGAGCATCGGCAGGTCCGAACAAACCGGCATGCGATAATCGAGGAAGCCGGGGTTATCGACCGTGCCTTGCTTGTTGTAGATGTACTCTTCGTTGAGCGCCCAGCCGATGCCCTGGGCGACGCCGCCCTGCATCTGGCCCTCGACATAGCTCGGATGCACGGCGCGGCCGACATCCTGCACGGCGGTATAGCGGATCACGCGCACGATCCCGAGTTCGACATCGACCTCGACGTCGCAGATATGGGTGCCGAAGCCGCCTTCCGCGCCTTCGGTGTTGAGCTGCACGCCGGCGCCGATCGGCCCGCCCATCGACGGGGCCTTTGCCGCCAACTCGGCCAAGGTCAGCGGCTCGAACTGGCCGGCATTGGGGCTTGCCGGATGCGCGGCGCCATTTTCCCATTTCACCGCGTCCGGGTCGATCTCCCAGATCTTTGCCGCGCGCTCGCGCAGCGTGGCGATAATCTTGTCGGTCGATTGCGTCACCACCATCGCGGAGGCAAACAGGACACGGCTGCCACCTGTGAGGTTCGAGAAGCCGACGGTCGCGGTGTCGCCGATCAAAACCGAGACGCGGCGGTAGTCGATGCCGAGCAATTCGGCGCAGATATTGGCGATCGCCGCGCGCGAGCCGCCGATATCCGGATGGCCGGTGGTGACGACGACATTGCCGTCCTCGGTGATGTTGACCTGCGCCGAGGATTCGCCGCCGGCGTTGAACCAGAAGCCGGATGCCACGCCACGGCCTTGAAACTTGCCGAGCGGCGCGGTGTAATGCGGATGCGCTTTCGCAGCCTCCAGCGTTTCGATGTAGCCGATGCGCGGAAATACCGGGCCGTGCGCCGCTTTCGTCCCCTGCTTTGCGGCATTCTTCAGCCGCAACTCCAAGGGATCCATTTTCAGTGCCTCGGCCAGTTCGTCCATCACGCACTCCACCGCATACGCCCCGATCGGCGCGCCCGGCGCGCGATAGGCGGCGACCTTGGAGCGGTTGGAGAGCACGTCGAACCCGACCGACAGCACGTGCGGGATGTCGTAGGGCGAAAAACTGCAACCCACCGCGCCGCGGATCGGCGAGCCCGGCAGCGCGCCGGCCTGCAGATAAAAGGTGCCTTGGGCGGCGACGATGGTGCCGTCCTTTTTGGCGCCGATCTTGACCGTGCTCTTCGAGCCTGACGTTGGCCCCGTCGCCCGCATCACTTCCTCGCGGGTCATCACCATCTTCACCGGCCGACCGGATTTCTTCGCCAGCAACGTCGCGAGCGGCTCGAGATAGACGATGGTCTTGCCGCCAAAGCCGCCGCCGATTTCGGCCGGGATGGCGCGGATGTCGCTCTGCGGGAAGCCGGTCAGATACGCCGTCATCGCGCGCACCATGAACTGGCCCTGGCTCGAACTCCAGATCGTGGTCTTGTTGTCGGCCGCGACGCTGACGAGGCAGGCGTGCGGCTCGATATAGCCCTGATGCACTGGACGCGTGGTGAAGGTGCGCTCGACCACCACCTCGGCCTCGGCAAAACCCTTCGCGATGTCGCCCTTCTTGACCTCGAGGCGGCCGGCAATGTTGGACGGCTTGCCCTCGAATTTGAGGAATTCGTGCAGGATCGGCGCGTCGGGCTTGATCGCGTCGTCGATCTCGACGGTCCACGGCAGCACCTCGTAATCGACCTCGATCAGCTCGCAGGCTTTTGCGGCGATCGCCTCTGTGGTGGCGGCAACGGCCGCTATGGGGTGGCCGGGGAACAGCGCCTTCTCGCGCGCCATCACGTTGCGGCACATCCAGCGCATGTCCTGGATGCCGAGCATCACCGACTTGTCGACCGGGAAGTCGACGATATCGCGCGCGGTGACCACGGCTTTTACCCCCGGCAGCGCTTCCGCCTTCGAGGTGTCGATCGATTTGATGCGCGCGTGCGGATGCGGGCTGCGCAACACCTTGCCCCAGATCATGCCGGGCATATTGGTGTCGGCGGCAAAGGCCGCGCGGCCCGTGACCTTGTCGACGCCGTCAGGGCGAATGGTACGCTGGCCGATCCATTTGTTGTTGGTAACGACGTTCATTGTGCTGCCTCCTGCATTTCGGCTGCGGTTTCGAGAACCGCGCGAACGATCTTGTCGTAACCGGTGCACCGGCACAGATTGCCGGCGAGCCAGAACCGGACCTCTTCCTCGCTCGGCCGCGGATTCTTCCGCAACAGCGCGTCGGAGGCGACCAGCATGCCCGACGTGCAGATGCCACACTGCAGCGCCGCCATTTCCAGGAACTTTTGCTGCAGCGGATGCAGCTTCTCGCCATGGGCCATGCCTTCGATGGTTCTGATCTCATGGCCCTCGGCTTCGGCCGCGAGCATCAGGCAGGAACAGATCAGGCGATCGTCGATGGTGATGCTGCAGGCGCCGCAATCGCCGGACGCGCAGCCTTCCTTCGAGCCGGTCAGGCCGAGCGGCCCGCGCAAGGCGTCGAGCATGGTGTCGCTGGGCTCGCAGAGAAACTCCATCGGCTCGCCGTTGATGGTGGTGGAAACATGCAGCTTGGCCATGGTCTTCAATTCCCTTTCGCGCGCTTGGCGGCGATAGCCGTCGTGCGCTTCAGCAGCACGCCGGCAACTTTGGTTCGGTAAGTGATGGTGCCGCGCTTGTCGTCGATTGGACGGCAGGCGGCGGAGCAGGCGGCTGCCGCGGCATTCAATGCCGCATCGTCGAGCTTGCTGCCGATCAGCGCCTTCGCCGCCGCCTCGACCAGCAGCACGGTGGGCGCCACGGCGCCGAGGCCGATGCGGGCCGCGGTGCAGACGCCGTCTTTCAGCGTGAGGCTGACGCCGACGCCGACCACGGCGATGTCCATTTCCGTTCGCGGGATCATGCGCAGATAGGCGTCGCTTGAACCCTTTGGGCGCGGCGGCAAGGTGAAGCTGACAAGAATTTCGCCCGGCAACAGATTGGTGCGTCCCGGTCCGGCCGGCACGTCTTCCACCTTCATCTGCCGGCGGCCGTTCGGCCCCTGTACGGTGACGATGGCACCGGCGGCGACCATGGCCGGCACGCTGTCGCCGGCCGGAGAACCGTTGCACAGATTGCCGCCCGCGGACGCCCGTCCCTGCACCTGCTTGGAACCGATCAGATTGACGGCCTCCAGCACGCCGGGCCAGACCTTGCCGAAGCGCGCATGCTCGGCCAGCGCCATGCCCGAGGCGGCGGCGCCGATGCGGAAGCCGCCATCCGCGGTCTCCTCGATGGCAGTCATCTCGGCGATTTTCTTGATGTCGACGATCAGGCCCGGCTTCAGAACGCCGGAACGCATTTGCACCAGAAGGTCAGTCCCGCCGGCCAGGATGCGCGCAGCGCTTCCGGCAGCAGCAAACGCGCCAATCGCTTCATCAAGCGAACTGGGCGCCAAATATCGGAGTTCCGTCATGGCCTTCCGTCATCTCCCTTTTTCTGCCGCCCCATATGGACGTCGGCCTTGTCTCCGGCCTGCAGTCGAAGGAGCCTACACGGGCAAACAGGGTTGGAACAGCCTCCGGGGTCCGACCTAAGCGGCTTGCTCCTATGCGTCCGGCGAGAGTCCGTCACGCCACCGTCATTGCGGCGCGCCGGCCGACAACCACTCCCGGATCACCGCGCGCTCGTCTCCCGTCATCTCGGTGACGTTGCCCGGGGGCATCGCGTTCGCCCAAGCTGCGTTCCGTCCGATCAGCCGGGCATTGCGCTTGATGTGCGCTGAATCGTCCAGCAAAATGCCCTTCGGCGCGGTGACGATCGAGGCCCAGACCGGCTCGGCGCCGTGACACATGCTGCATCGGGACAGCACGATCTCTTCGACATTGGCATAATTCGCCGGCGCATGCGCCGATCCCACCCTGGCGTCGCGGGGCCCGGCCGCCGACAGCAGCGCGATGGCGATCATGCCGCAGGCCGCCACGCCCCACACCCACCACGGCGATTCTTTCCCTGCGTGCCGGGCGTTGAAGAAATGCCGGATGATCGGGCCCAGCGCGAGCACGATCGCAACGATCAGCCAGTTGTAGCGGGTGGCGAACAGCAGGGGATAATGGTTGCTGATCATCAGGAAGATGACCGGCAGCGTCAGATAATTGTTGTGGACCGACCGCTCCTTGCTGGTCTTGCCGAGTTTTGGATCGGGCGATTGCCCGGCCAGCAGTGCGGCTACGATCTTCTTCTGGTTGGGAATGATGAGTGCGAACACGTTGGCGACCATGATGGTTCCGACGATCGCACCGATCTGGTTGAACGCGCCGCGCCCGCTCAGGACATGGGTGAAGGCGTAGGTTAGTCCGACCAGGAACAGATAGCCGCCGATCGCGAAACGCAGCTCGTATTGCGCCAGGCCCGACCGGCAGGCGCCTTCGTAGAGCAGCCAAGCCAGCGCGAGGCTGCAGAAGGAGAACAGTCCCGCCTGCAGGGGTGTCAGTTCGAGCACCGATTTGTCGACCAGGAACAGTTCGGCATCGAGGTAGTAGACGACCACCATCAGGGCGAAGCCCGACAGCCAGGTGGTGTAGGCCTCCCATTTGAACCAGGTCAGTTCGTCCGGCATCTCGCTCGGCGCCAACAGATATTTGACCATCCGGTAGAAGCCGCCGCCATGGACCTGCCACGCCTCGCCCTGCACGCCGTCGGGCAGGCTCGCGCGTGGCTTCAAGCTCAGGTCGAGGTGGATGAAGTAGAACGAACTACCGATCCATCCGATGCCGGCCACCACGTGCAGCCAGCGCAGGATCAGGCTGGACCATTCCGTCAGTATCGATCCCCACATCATCGGTCAGTGCGTCCCGCAGGCAAGGCGCCGGCGACGGGCCGTCGTTTCGGCGCGGGAAATCAGCTCGATGGCCCCACATCGTCTATCTCTGGTGCTTGCAACTTTCGGGCCCGGTTTGCCTCGGTGCAATAGGGGGAGCGGATATTTCGGCACCTTTTTCGCAGCGCATTTGCCTTAACCAGGATTCGTCTTTCGGAGACGCGCCGATCTGCGATGGCGATTTGCCTCGTTGACCCCATCACAGAACCGCCGCACCATATGGCCTGTTTTGCCCGTAGGGTGCCGCCATGGCCGGACTGTCGCATCGCCAGACTGAAATCCTCAACATCGCGCGCGCCTTCGGCCGGGTGATGGTGGAGGATCTTGCGCGCCGCTTCGAGGTTTCGGCGCAGACCATCCGCAAGGATCTCAACGATCTCTGCGACCAGCGCTCGCTGACGCGCATCCACGGCGGCGCCATCATCGCCTCCGGCGTCGAAAACCTCGCCTATGAAGCGCGCCGCTTTGTCGCTGCCGAGGAGAAGCGGGCGATCGGCATTGCGGCGGCGGCGCGGATCCCGAACGGCTGTTCGCTGTTCATCAATATCGGCACCACCACGGAAGAAGTCGCGAGCGCGCTGACCTCGCATGAGGATCTGCTGGTCATCACCAACAACCTCAATGTTGCGATGCTGCTGTATCGGCATCCGCGCATCGAGGTGATCGTCGCCGGCGGCGCCGTTCGCCGCGCCGACGGTGCGGTGATCGGTTCGACCGCGACCAGCCTGATCGGCCAGTTCAAGGTCGATTACGCCATCATCGGCGCATCCGCGATCGACGAGGAGGGTGCGCTGCTGGATTTCGACTATCGCGAAGTCCAGGCGGCGCAGGCCATCATCGCCAACGCGCGTAGCGTCATGCTGGTGGCCGACGCGACCAAGCTGCGGCGCAGCGCGCCGGTCCGCATCGCCCATATCAGCCAGATCCAGACCTTTGTCACCGATGCGCCGCTGCCGGCCGGATTGGCCAATATTTGCCATACCCGCGGCATCGAGGTGGTCGAGGCGATGGACAAGCCGGCGGCCGACATCGATGAGCCGGTGGTAGAGCCGGTCCCGGCGGCTGTCAGGCTGCGCTAGGGGCCTGGGATCCCATAGGCGTTTTTGCCCGAATAGCTGCTTGTGTTGCTCGCGGGGCATAACGGCTCGCGCGGAAACTCGACTAGATTGGTCGCGATTTCAATGTGATTTGATCCAAAGTCACTTGATCCAAACTTTTTGGGCACAAAGGGGGCGCGCGTGAACAGACTTGCCGGTGCTGTCTCCATTCTTGCGGCCAGCGTCGTCGGCGCTTCGGCCGCCGATCTTGCGGCCCGTCCTTACGCCAAGGCGCCGTCTCCCGTGGCTGTCGCGGCCAATGACTGGAGCGGCTTCTATGTCGGCGCCAATGGCGGCGGCGCGTGGAGCCGCAAGTGCTGGGATGCGGTGCCGTTCACCATCGATCTCGTTTTCGTTCCGCCGTTTACGATCGCAGGTCCCGAAGGATGCCATACCGCGAGCGGTGCGACCGCCGGCGGCCAGGTCGGCTATCGCTGGCAGCGCGCCGCCTGGGTGTTCGGCCTGGAAGCGCAAGGCAATTGGGCCGATCTGACCGGCTCGAATGCGTCTCAGATCGATCTCCTGGCGGGCTTTGGCAACCGCACCAAGATCGATGCCATCGGCCTGTTCACCGGTCAGGTCGGCTACTCCTGGAATTCGTTCCTGCTCTACGTCAAGGGCGGTGCGGCGGTCGCGCACGACAAGTACGAAGGTTTCCTGACCGCGCCTCAGGTTGCGTTGCCCGCCGGCTTTATCTCGGACCGCGGCAGCGAAACCCGTTGGGGTGGCGTGGTCGGGATCGGCGGGGAGTATGCGTTCAACCGGAATTGGTCGCTCGCGCTCGAATACGATCATCTGTTCATGGGCGAGCGCGACGTTCGCTTGACCTATGATCCGGCCTTTATCGCTGCGCTGAACCACGATGAACGCATCCACCAGGACGTCGACATGGTCACCGCGCGCATCAACTACCGATTCGGCGGTCCAGTCGTTGCGAAGTATTGATCTCCCGCTGAAGTTTCAGAAAATCCAAAGCCCCGGCATCGTCCGGGGCTTTTTCATGCGGGCTTTGGGTCCGGGGATTCGGTTTTCGCCTTGCTTTCGTTTTTGTTTGTGATTTAATCCAAACCGAAAGTAAAATCGCCGAAGTGAAGAGGCGATCGCCGGGGGAAGCGTCTTTTGGATCGAGTTTTCGACCTCGCTATCATTGGAGGCGGCGTTAATGGCTGCGGCATCGCGCGCGATGCGGCGGGCCGGGGCAACTCTGTTTTCCTTTGTGAAATGAACGACTTGGCTAGCGGGACGTCGTCCTGGTCGACCAAGCTCGTGCATGGCGGCCTGCGTTATCTCGAATATTACGAGTTCCGGCTGGTCCGCGAAGCCCTGATCGAGCGCGAAATTCTCTGGCAGATCGCGCCCCATATCATCCGCCCGCTGCGTTTCGTTTTGCCGCACCACGCAGGATTGCGCCCAGCCTGGCTGCTCCGCCTCGGGTTGTTCCTGTACGACCATATCGGCGGCCGCAATCTGTTGCCGCCGACGCGTTCGGTCGATCTCGTCCAAGACGAGGTGGGAAAGCCGCTGATCCCAAATCGGTACGTCAAAGGTTTTGAATATTCCGACTGCTTCGTCGATGACGCGCGGCTGGTCGTGCTCACCGCACGAGACGCGGCCGATCGCGGCGCCGAAATCCACACGCGCACGCGCGCGGTCGAGATACGGCAGGCAGACGGCATCTGGCAGGTCACGGTCGAGGACGCCGCAAGCGGCGTTCGGCAAACCATCAAGGCGCGGGCGCTGGTCAATGCCGGCGGCCCCTGGGTCGAGAACGTGCTGGCATCCGGTGCCGGCGTCAACGCGCGGGCAAAAGTGCGGCTGGTGCAGGGCTCGCACATCGTCGTGCGAAAACTCTACGCGCATGACCGCGCCTACATGTTCCAGAACGCCGACGGCCGCATCATCTTCGTCATTCCCTACCAGGACGACTTTACGCTGATCGGCACCACCGATCGCGATTACGATGGCGATCCGGCGAAGGTAAAAGCCTCGAGCGAAGAGATCGAATATCTCTGCGCTTCCGCCAGCGAGTATCTGGCCAAGCCGGTCTTGTCCGAGGACGTGGTGTGGACCTATTCCGGCGTCCGCCCGCTCTATGACGACGGCGCCAGCGACGCCAAGGCGGCCACCCGCGACTATGTGTTCGAACTCGATACCCCTGGTGGCGCGCCGCTGCTGTCGATCTATGGCGGCAAGATCACGACCTATCGCCGCCTGGCCGAAGAGGCGCTGGAGCGGCTGTCACCCTATCTGCGCAGCGCCAAGGCGCGCGAAGGCTGGACCGGCAAATCGCCGCTGCCGGGCGGCGATATCGACGTCTCGGCGGTCGCGGCGCTATCGGCCGAACTGGTGCGCAAATATTCATTTCTCCCGACAGCGCACGCCAACCGGCTCGCACATGCCTACGGCACCCGCGCGAGCAAAGTGCTCGGCACTGCGAAATCGATGGCCGATCTCGGCCAGTCGTTCGGCGCCACCTTGACGGAAAGCGAAGTCCGGTACCTGATGGCGAATGAATGGGCCCGCACCGCCGAAGACATCGTATGGCGGCGATCCAAGCTGGGACTGCGACTGTCGGCCAGCGAAATCGCCGCGCTCGACGAATGGATCGCTGTTCATCGCGTTTCCGGCGAACGTCCCTTGCGTGAAGCGGGAGGACGGACATGAGCGTCACGCTCGAAAACGTCACGCGAACGGTGGACGGCATCCCGACCATCCGCGACGTCTCGCTGACGCTCGATCGCGGCACGCTGAGCGTGCTGCTGGGACCCACGCTTTCGGGCAAGACCTCGATCATGCGGCTGCTTGCCGGACTCGACAAACCGACCACGGGCCGCGTGTTGGTCGACGGCAAGGACGTCACCGGTTTCGACGTGCGGCAGCGCTCGGTCGCGATGGTCTATCAGCAGTTCATCAATTATCCCTCGCTGACCGTCTATGAGAACATCGCTTCGCCATTGCGGGTGCAGGGCAAGCCGCGCGATGAAATCGACAAGCGCGTGCAGGAGGCGGCAAGCCTGTTGAGGCTGGAGCCGTATCTCAAGCGTACGCCGCTGCAATTGTCCGGCGGCCAGCAGCAGCGCACCGCGATCGCGCGCGCGCTGGTCAAGGGCGCCGATCTGGTGCTGCTCGACGAGCCGCTCGCCAATCTCGATTACAAGCTGCGCGAGGAATTGCGCACCGAATTGCCGCGCATCTTCGAAGCCTCCGGCGCGATCTTCGTCTATGCGACCACGGAGCCCTCGGAAGCCCTGCTGCTCGGCGGCGACACCGTCTGCATGTGGGAAGGCCAGGTCCTGCAGGCCGGCGACACGTCAAAGGTCTATCGCCACCCCGATACGCTGCGCGTCGCGCAGGTATTCTCCGATCCGCCGCTCAATATCGTCGGCATCGAAAAGAAGAACGGCTTTGTGCAATATGCCGGCGGCATCAAGGCGCCAGCCGCCGGGCTCTATGCTGGTCTGGCCGATGGTCCCTATCGCGTCGGCTTCCGCGCGCATCAACTGGAGGTGGCCAACGGCATCGCCGGCCGCCATGCGTTCCAGGCCACGGTGACCGTGACCGAAATCACCGGTTCGGAAAGCTTCGTGCATCTCAACCGCGGTGCGTCGAACTGGGTCGCGGTGCTGCATGGCGTGCACGAGTTCGAGCCGGGCCACGTGCTCGATGCCGCGCTCAATCCCGACAATGTCTTTGTGTTCGACGCGGCCGACCGGCTGGTCGCAGCGCCCAAAGCGTTTTCAAGCGAAGTGCGTAGCGGTTCGCGTGAAGAAAACGCGTCAAAAAACAGCTCGGGCGATGTGAGGGAGATTCCGCATGGCCCGCATTGACCTCGTCGATCTCGCGCATTCCTACGGCGGCAACGATGCCGCTCCCGAATCATTCGCCCTGAAGCCGATCTCGATGACCTGGCGGCAGGGTGGCGCCTACGCGCTGCTCGGCCCCAGCGGCTGCGGCAAGACCACGCTCTTGAACCTGATCTCCGGGATTGTGACGCCGTCGCGCGGAAAAATCCTGTTCGACGGTGCCGATATCACGCCGCTGTCAACCCAGAAGCGCAATATCGCGCAAGTGTTCCAGTTTCCGGTGATCTACGACACCATGACGGTCGGGCAGAACCTCGCATTCCCCTTGAAGAACCGCGGCGTGCCGAAAGCCGACATCGATGCGCGCGTCAAGGAGATCGCCGACCTGCTCGATCTCACGCCCTATCTGAAGCGCAAGGCGACGCGGCTGACCGCGGACGCCAAGCAGAAGATCTCGCTCGGCCGCGGCCTGGTCCGCTCTGATGTCGCAGCCGTCTTGTTCGACGAACCGCTGACCGTGATCGATCCCGAATTGAAATGGCAGTTGCGCTCGAAGCTGAAGGCGCTGCATCGCGAACTAGATTTGACGATGATCTATGTCACCCACGACCAGACCGAGGCGCTGACCTTTGCCGACACCGTCGTCGTCATGCATGACGGCCGCGTGGTGCAAAGCGGCACGCCGGCGGAACTGTTCGACAAGCCGGCGCACACCTTCGTCGGTTACTTCATCGGCTCGCCCGGCATGAACATCGTGCCGGCGGAAGTCAGTGGACGCGAGGCGCGGATCGACGGCCACGTCATCGGCCTGCATCGTAATTACGGCGTCTTGCCATCCAGCGCCAAGATCGAAATCGGCGTGCGGCCGGAATTTGTCGATGTCGCAGCCCCGGCATCGGGCCTGTTGTCGGCCACCATCGAGCGCATCGACGACCTCGGCCGCATCCGCTTCGCCCGCGTCCGCGTCGGCGATACCAAGTTTAACGCGCGCGTGCCGCCGGGATTCTCGATCCCCGACAACACCGCCGGACTGGTCTTCGATCCCGGCCACGTTCACGTCTATGCCGACAGCGTTCTGGTCGAGGGGGTTGCCTGATGGACAAGACCATTAACCAAAAGGCCTGGTTCCTGGTGCTGCCGGTGTTTCTGGTGGTGGCGTTCTCGGCGATCCTGCCGTTGATGACGGTCGTGAACTATTCGATGCAGGATACCTTCGGCAACAACCAGTTCTTCTGGAACGGCGTCGGCTGGTTCAAGGAATTGCTCGATCCCTCCACCGACCTCGGCGGCCGGTTCCTGGCGTCGCTGGGCCGCAATTTGTTCTTCTC
This sequence comes from Bradyrhizobium sp. AZCC 2289, assembly GCF_036924615.1. Classification (NCBI taxonomy): domain Bacteria; kingdom Pseudomonadati; phylum Pseudomonadota; class Alphaproteobacteria; order Hyphomicrobiales; family Nitrobacteraceae; genus Bradyrhizobium; species Bradyrhizobium sp. AZCC 2289. Next base: position 7,050,630 of record NZ_JAZHRY010000001.1, read on the forward strand.
GGCGGTGATCCTTGCGATCGAGGTGCCGCTCGGAATTGTGGTGGCGCTGTCGATGCCGCGCGAAGGCTGGAGCGTCGCGGCCTGCCTCGTGATCCTGGCGCTGCCGCTTTTGATTCCATGGAACGTGGTCGGCACCATCTGGCAGATTTTTGGGCGTCCCGACATCGGGCTGCTCGGCTACACGCTCAACGGTCTGGGGATCAACTACAACTACGTCTCCAACGACTTCGATGCCTGGGCCACCGTCATCGTGATGGATGTCTGGCACTGGACCAGCCTGGTCGCGCTGTTGTGCTACGCCGGACTGAAATCGATCCCGGATGCCTATTACCAGGCCGCCCAGATCGACGGCGCCTCGCGCTGGGCGGTGTTCACCGCGATCCAGTTGCCGAAGATGAACCGCGTGCTCCTGATCGCCGTGCTGCTGCGCTTCATGGACAGCTTCATGATCTACACCGAGCCGTTCGTGGTGACCGGCGGCGGACCCGGCAATTCGACGACGTTCGTGTCCATCGAACTGGTGAAGATCGCGCTCGGGCAGTTCGACCTCGGTAAGGCCGCAGCACTCTCGCTGGTCTATAATTTGATCATCCTGATCGTGTGCTGGATATTCTACACCGTCATGACCAACGCCGGCGCCGAGCGCGCGCAAAAGCAGGGAGTCGCGTGATGCATTCGATTCCCGGCCGCCGCATCATCATCTCGGCCTTCCTGATCTTCCTGCTGTTGCCGATCTACTGGCTGGTCAATATGAGCTTCAAGACCAATTACGAGATCGTCTCGACCATGACGTTGTGGCCGCACCAGCCGACCATTGCCAATTACATGCGGATCTTCACCGACGAAAGCTGGTATTCCGGCTACATCAATTCGCTGAAATATGTGGTCATCAACACCATCATCTCGATCTCGGTCGCGCTGCCCGCGGCCTACGGGTTCTCGCGTTATCGCTTCCTCGGCGACAAGCATTTGTTCTTCTGGCTGCTGTCGAACCGGATGGCGCCGGCCGCGGTCTATGCGCTGCCGTTCTTCAATCTTTATTCGGCGATCAATCTGTTCGATACGCCCTGGGCGGTCGCGCTCGCGCACTGCATCTTCAATGTGCCGCTGGCGGTCTGGATCCTGGAAGGGTTCGTCTCCGGCGTGCCGCGCGAGATCGACGAAACCGCGTTCCTCGATGGTTACTCGTTTCCGAAATTCTTCGTCAAGATCCTGGTGCCACTGATCGCAAGCGGCATCGGTGTCGCCGCGTTCTTCTGCTTCATGTTCTCCTGGGTCGAATTGCTGCTGGCGCGCACGCTGACCTCGGTGGCCGCCAAGCCGATTTCCGCGGTCATGACCCGGACCGTCTCCGCGGCCGGAATGGATTGGGGATTGCTGGCTGCAGCCGGCACCCTGACCATCATCCCCGGTGCGCTGGTGATCTGGTTCGTCCGCAATTACATCGCGCGCGGTTTCGCGCTCGGCCGGGTCTAGAGGAGGCATCAGATGGAAAACATCGCATGGATGGCCTGGACACTCCCGACCGCGATCTTCTTCGTGCTGCTGTCGTCGACGCTGGGTGTGATGACGTGGCTGGCGGTTGCCTATCCCGAAGCCGAACGCGTCGGGATCCTGCGCATTCCGACCACGCGCGGCGACCGGTTGTTCATTTCATTGATTATGACCGCCGTGATCCATCTGTTGTGGGTCGGATTGGTCGGTACCGACACAATCGTGACGATTCCGGTCGGAGAGGGGATTGAATTGTCGAGCCTGTGGCTCGCCACCGTGATTTCGCTTGTTTCGGCCGTTGCGATCTTCCGCACCGTCTGAGCAGCGAAAAAGAGCAGATCCGGGGGCAACCCGGGCCTGAATATATGTTTGTCGCTGCAACGGAGGAAACAACATGCGACACTTTGAGAGAAGTAAGGGACCCATGACCAGGACCCGCGTCTTGATGATGACAAGCACGGTCGCGCTGATGGCAGCCTCGGCTGCGATCACTGCGCCGGCGCGTGCGGACGAAGCTGCCGCCAAGAAATGGATCGACAGCGAGTTCCAGCCTTCGACGCTGTCCAAGGACGACCAGATGAAGGAAATGCAGTGGTTCATCAAGGCCGCCGCTCCCTTCAAGGGGATGGAGATCAACGCCGTCTCCGAAACCCTTACCACGCACCAGTATGAATCGCAGACCCTTGCCAAGGCCTTCGAGGAAATCACCGGCATCAAGGTCAAGCACGACATCATCCAGGAAGGTGACGTCGTCGAGAAAATCCAGACCCAGATGCAGTCCGGCAAGAACGTCTATGACGGCTGGATCAACGACTCGGACTTTATCGGAACCCACTTCCGTTACGGTCAGGCCGTCGACTTGACGGAATGGATGGACAAGGAAGGCAAGGACGTCACCGACCCGATGCTCGACGTCAACGACTTCATCGGCAAGTCGTTCACCACGGCGCCGAACGGGCACCTCTACCAGTTGCCCGACCAACAGTTCGCGAACCTCTATTGGTTCCGCTACGACTGGTTCTCCAACCCCGACTACAAATCCAAGTTCAAGGCCAAGTACGGCTACGACCTCGGCGTTCCCGTGAACTGGTCGGCCTATGAGGATATCGCCGAGTTCTTCACCAACGACATCAAGGAGATCAACGGCGTCCGGGTCTATGGCCACATGGACTACGGCAAGAAGGATCCGTCGCTGGGCTGGCGGTTTACCGACGCGTGGTTGTCGATGGCCGGCAACGGCGACAAGGGTATCCCGAACGGTCTTCCGGTCGACGAATGGGGCATCCGCATGGAAGGCTGCCGTCCGGTCGGCTCGAGCGTCGAACGCGGCGGCGACGTCAACGGTCCGGCGTCGGTCTACTCGATTGTCAAGTACCTCGACTGGATGAAGAAATATGCTCCGCCGCAGGCGCAAGGCATGACCTTCTCCGAATCCGGTCCGGTACCGTCGCAAGGCAATATCGCCCAGCAGATCTTCTGGTACACGGCTTTCACCGCCAACATGGTGGAGCCGGGCATTGCCGTCATGAATGCGGATGGCACGCCGAAGTGGCGCATGGCTCCGTCGCCGCACGGCTCCTACTGGAAAGACGGCATGAAGCTCGGCTACCAGGACGTGGGCTCGGCGACGCTTCTGAAGTCGACCCCGGTCGACCGCCGCAAGGCGGCCTGGCTCTACCTGCAGTTCATCGTCTCCAAGACGGTGTCCTTGAAGAAGAGCCATGTCGGTCTCACCTTCATCCGTGAGTCCGATATCTGGGACAAGTCGTTCACCGAGCGCGCGCCGAAGCTCGGCGGCCTGATCGAGTTCTACCGCTCGCCCGCGCGCGTGCAGTGGACCCCGACCGGCAACAACGTGCCTGACTATCCGAAGCTTGCTCAATTGTGGTGGCAGAACATCGGCGATGCGTCGTCGGGTGCGAAGACGCCACAGGCCGCGATGGACTCGCTCGCCGCAGCGCAGGACTCGGTGATGGAACGTCTGGAGAAATCCGGCGTCCAGGGCGCCTGCGGACCGAAGCTGAACAAGAAGGAATCGGCTGAGTACTGGTTCGCGAAGTCGGCCAAGGACGGCAACATCGCGCCCCAGCGCAAGCTGGCAAACGAGAAGCCGAAGGGCGAAACCGTCGACTACGACACGCTGATCAAGTCGTGGCCGGCCTCGCCGCCGAAGCGCGCTTCGAACTGAGTTCTCCCGATATCGTCATGGCCGGGCTTGACCCGGCCATCCACGACTTACATTGAGAAGCAAGACGTGGATGCCCGGCATCGCAGACAAGTTTACGCAGTCTGCGCAAAGCAGACTGCTAAGGCCGGGCATGACGGAGAGAAAAACGAGAGGCCGGGAGCAATCCCGGCCTTTTTTCTTTGCAATGGCGGCTATCATCGGCACCATATCGGCGCGACTCTGGGAGCTCCACCATGCGCATGATCTTCCGTTGCGATCCGCAGCTTGCCGATCATCTGCCGCGGCCGGTTGCGGCGCGTACCGCGCTGCCCGACTGGCTCCGCGCCATGCCTTCGAAAGCGCATTCAGAAATCCACGGCCGCGACATCCGTACCGTGAAGCAATGCCCGCCCTTCGTCGATGCGATGGCCTATGGGGTCATGGTCCTGTTACCCTGCGACGTCGTGGTCGATCGCGGCGCGTTCTCCTGGAATTGGGATATTCCGGAACCCGCCACTTCAGGGCATCCGCGCGCGCCGTTGAGCTTTCACGTCGCCGCGCAGCTTGCGGGCGCGCCGTTTGCCGAGGGCACGCAAGCTGCCATCAAGTTCAACAGTTTCTGGACCATCGAGGTTGAGCCAGGCTGGTCGCTGTTTGCGACCCATCCCGTCAATCGCGATGAGCTGCCGTTTCACTTGATTTCCGGATTAGTCGATGCCGACCGCTTCCACGACGGCGGCATCAATTTCCCGGCGATCTGGACCCAGCCCGATTTTTCGGGGGTCTTGCCCAAGGGCACGCCGGTGGCGCAATGCTTCGCGGTGCCGCGCGCCACGCCGCAACTCGTGTTCGAGAGTTTCGATGAGGCGCACAGGGAGGCCTATTCAAAAACCGTTGCGGACGTGCTGGCCACGCCCAACGTTTACCGCAAACATTTTCGCGCGCGGCGAGGGCGGGCATGATCCCGAAAAGCTGACACGCCAGCTAACCGCCAAGTGAGCGGCGCAGCGATGCCTCGTCGAGCCACAGGCGGCCGTGGGGCGCCGATGTCAGCGCCATCGCGATCGTGCCGAATGTTTGGGGGCGCAGGCGATAGGCTTCGGCGTAGGCGCGCATCGCGCCGTCGAGATCGCCTTTCTCCTGCAGCACGACGCCGAGATTGAGCGCGGCCTCGGCATGGTCGGGCTTTTTTTCCAGCGCCTTGCGGTAGGCGGTGACGGCGCCGTTGGGGTCACGCAAATCCTGGCGCGCGAGGCCGAGATCGAACCAGACGGACGCCGGAGCGTCATTTTTCGCGGCGCGTTCGAGCAAGGTCGCGGCGGCGGCATGGTCGCCGTCCTCCCATGCCAATCGTCCCAGCCGCGCCGCGGCCTCGGTGTTTGTTGGAACCACTTCCAGAATGGCCCGCCACGCGGCGCGTGCCTGCGGCCGCAAGCCCGCCTGGTCGAGCGTCCGCGCCTTTTCCAGGAACGCTTCGCGTTGCGGCGCAAGCGCGATGGCCCGATCGAGATGCGACAGCGCGCCGTCAAAATCCCCCGCGGCGCGGGCGATACGGGCGGCGAGCAGATGCGCCGCCGCATTTGCTGGCTGCTGGGCAAGGCTTGTCTCGACATGCGCGCGGGCTGGCTGAACCTCGCCGCTGGAGAACAGCACCGCAGCAAGAAGGTGATTGAGCATGGGATCGCGGGGCTGGCGGGCCAATCCTTCTTCACAGAGCTTGCGCGCCTCGTCGGGTCGGCCGGAATTAAAGGCCGTCGTAGCCCTGCGAACGACTTCCTCGGCGGTGTGCTTGCTCATCTCGAACACATTAAAACAAAACAACGCCGCTGCAAGACAAGGCCGATCGTGAGCCGTCGCGAAAAAGGCCGGGAACGAATCCCGGCCTCTGTCTTCCGTCATCGCGAGCGAAGCGAAGCAATCCATCGTGAAGGAAAGAGTGGATTGCTTCGTCGCTACGCTCCTCGCAATGACGCCGAGAGCCGTTACTGCGCCGCCTCCGCCGCTTCCAGCGTCGGATAATCCGTGTATCCCTTGGCGCCGCCGCCGTAGAACGTCGCCTTGTCGAACGCGTTCAGCGGTGCGCCCTTCTGCAGGCGTTCGACCAGGTCGGGATTTGAGATGAACGGTTTTCCGAACGCAATCAGGTCGGCCTCGTTGGCGGCGAGGACCTTGGTCGCCAGTTCGAAGTCGTAGCCATTGTTGGCGACATAGGCCTGCTTGAAGCGCTTGCGCAGCGAAGCATAGTCGAACGGCGCGACGTCGCGCGGACCGCCGGTGGCGCCTTCGATGACGTGGATGTAAGTCAGCTTCAGCGCGTTGAGGTGATCGACGATGTAGTCGAACAGCGGCTGCGGATTTGAGTCGGAAACATCGTTGGCCGGCGTCACCGGCGAAATCCGGATGCCGGTCCGTTCGGCCCCTGCTTCCGCCGCGACGGCTTTCGAGATTTCCAGCATCAACCTCGCCCGGTTTTCGATCGATCCGCCGTAGGCATCGGTGCGCTTGTTGCTGCCGTCTTTCGCGAACTGGTCGAGCAGATAGCCGTTGGCGCCGTGGATCTCGACGCCGTCGAACCCGGCCGCAAGCGCATTCGCGGTGCCGCGTTTGAAGTCTTCGATGATCCCTGGAATTTCCGAAAGCTCGAGCGCGCGCGGCTCAGAGATGTCGGTAAAGCTGTTGTTGACGAACGTCTTGCCCTTGGCGCGGATCGCCGACGGCGCGACCGGTGCGCCGCCATTTGGCTGCAGCGAATTGTGCGAGACGCGGCCGACGTGCCAGATCTGGATGAAGATGCGCCCGCCGCGCTCATGCACGCGGTCGGTGACCTTGCGCCAGCCTGCGACCTGTTCTTTTGAGTAGATGCCGGGCGTGTCCTGATAGCCCTGGCCCTGCTGCGACACCTGGCTGGCTTCGGTGATCAGGAGGCCTGCCGAGGCCCGCTGGGCGTAATATTCCACCGCCAATGGGCTCGGCACCATGCCCGGAGGAACGGCACGGTTGCGCGTCAAGGGCGCCATCACGAAGCGGTTGGGCAGCGTGAGCGGGCCAAGCTTGTAGGGCTCGAACAGTTTGATCGGTTGGCTCATTTGTTCTTTCCAAGGGAAGTGACTGACCCAGGAGATTTGTGCATTGCGGCGGCAAGCGCAATGCCCAAGCCATTCGGGATGTGCAGATTAGCTGCGCACGATCCCGGCCATGTGGCCGGCATCGAGGAACAGCGTGTGCGCGTTGACGTAGGAGGATTCGTTCGAAATCAGGAACAGCGCAGCATAGGCGACCTCCCAGCCGGTGCCCTGGCGGCCGAACGGCACTGTCACCGCGCGGTCGGTCCGCCGGCGGCTGGCAGCGACAGGCCGGAGGATATGCCGACGTTAAGCGCCAGCCCGTCGAGGCCGCCGAGTTTGTTTGGCGCAGCGCTCCACGGCGGGCGCGATCGCGGCGACATCGGAAACGTCGACCACGTCGGTAAAGGCCTTGCCGCCTTCGGATGTGATCCGCGCCACCGTGTTGTCGGCGGCCTCCCTGTTTATGTCGATGCAGGCGACCGACGCGCCTTCGCGTGCGAACAACACCGACATCGCCCGCCCGTTGCCGATCGGCGGCTCCTCATCGATGATTTTGCGCTGGCCGGAGCCGACCACGATGATGCGGCGGCCTTCGAGCCGGCCGTGGCTCCTGGCAAGGCCCAGCGATTCCGCGTGCAGCGAGGCGGAGGGATCGATCTGTTTCGGCGCGTGCGTGGTGGTGGACAGGGTTTACTCCCTCGGCTTTTGTTCTTTGTATTCCGTCATTGCGAGCCAACGGGTCGCGCGAATGCGCGCCCGATGATAAACTCCGCGAAGCAATCCATACGGTCACGAAGCAAGAATGGATTGCTTCGTCGCGGAGTTTATCATCGGGCCGGCCAAAGGCCGGACCCGTTGGCTCCTCGCAATGACGGGAATCTCTGACTTCGTCATTCCGGGATGGTCCGAAGGACCAGACCTCAGATGCGCAATTGCGCATCGGGGAATCTCGAGATTCCGGGTTCAGCCCTGCGGGCTGCCCCGGAATGACAGCGAGTCTTTAGCTCACGCCGAGAAAATCGCGCTTGCCGATCTCCACGCCGTTATGGCGCAAAATGCCGTGGGTGGTGGCGGCATGGAAGTAGAAATTCGGGAAAGCAAAGCGTGAGACGAATTGCTGGCCGCTGAGCGTCATGCTGTTGCTGGGTCCGATCGGGAAGGTGACGTCCCTGGCGTCGGCGCCGTCGAACTGCGCCGGCTTGAACGATTTCACATAGTCGATCGTCTTCGCCAGCCGCTGCTTCAATTCCTCAAACGTCTTTTCGGTATCGGGCGTGGTGGGCACTTCGCTGCCGGTGAGACGGGCGCAGCTCTTGCCGGCGAAATCGCAGGCGATCTGGATCTGTTTGGTCAGCGGCAGCATGTCCGGGTAAAGCCGCGCGCCGAGCAGGACGTCGGGCTGGATGTTCTTGGCCTTGCAATGCGCTTCGGCCTTGGCGAGCAGGCCGGAAAGGCTGCCGAGGATCTGGAGGAAGGCCGGAACGGTGGCGTCGTAGAAAGACATCTGATTCTCTTTTCGTGTTGTGGAATTTCATTCAGTGCAGGGTAACGCTGCTCGAAGTGGGGCGGCTGGAGATGAATTACAACTCTTAAACGCGGTTTGACCTGGTCAAATATTCTCTCGCCGCGATGTCTTTGTCCGGCCTTGCATCGCACCGTTTCAACCGATCGCTCCAGATATCGCCAGCCGATCACGTGTTGTTCATAGCGCTTCCAATGTGAAGCTTCTCACAGTCCGCTGGGGTCGACGCGTGAGAAAAGCACCATCCTGAGTTGAGGAGATTTTCACAAACCAGAAGGACAACATTCATGACCGATCAAGCTGCAGCATTGACGCACGCCGTAGCCGTCACCCGTAACTCCGACGGGAGAATCGAAATCTTCGGGGACGGCACCAACAAGGCGCTTTGGCATATCTGGCAGGAGGCGCCGCACGCGGGACCATGGTCGACCTGGTCATCGCTCGGCGGCGGTCTTACCAGCGAACCCGCCGCGATCGACAATTCAGACGGACGACTCGAGGTGTTCGTGCGCGGCACCGATAACGCGCTCTGGCACATCTGGCAGATGGTGCCGCACTCCGGACCGTGGTCGGCATGGTCCTCGCTCGGCGGCGGCATCACCAGCGATCCGGTGGCCGCGCTGAATTCCGACGGGCGGCTGGAAGTGTTCGCGCGCGGCACCGACAATGCGCTCTGGCACATCTGGCAGACGGCGCCGCATGCCGGGCCGTGGTCGTCATGGGCGACCCTCGGCGGCGGCATCACCAGCGATCCGGCCGTGGCGGTCAATTCCGACGGACGGCTCGAGGTGTTCGTGCGCGGCACCGACAACGCGCTCTGGCACAATTGGCAGACGTTGCCGCATGCCGGACCGTGGTCGGGATGGGCGTCGCTCGGTGGAATCATCACCAGCGATCCGGAGGTGTTCGTCAACTCCGATGGGCGCCTCGAAGTATTCGCCCGCGGCACCGACAACGCGCTCTGGCATATCTGGCAGACGGCGCCGCATGCCGGGCCGTGGTCGGGCTGGGCCTCGCTTGGCGGCGTCATCACCAGCGATCCGGCGGTGGTCGATAATTCCGACGGCCGGCTGGAAGTGTTCGCGCGCGGCACCGACAGCGCGCTCTGGCATATCTGGCAGGAGGCGCCGCATGCAGGTCCCTGGTCGGGCTGGGCCTCGCTTGGCGGCGCGATCACCAGCGATCCCGTTGCGATCGATAATTCGGATGGGCGGCTGGAAGTGTTCGCGCGCGGCACCGACAGCGCGGTCTGGCACATCTGGCAACAGGCGCCGCATGCGGGCCCGTGGTCCGGCTGGGCGTCCCTGGGAATGTGATCAACAATCCGGTATAGGCGCGCGGCTCGCCTCTCCTCGCCCGCTGGCGGGGAGAGGGAGCTTTAATTCATCGCGCCCGGACGCGGCCCACCGCGCATCCGCGCCAGCAGTTCGGCGGTCGGCCAGGAGTCTGCGGGCAGACCATATTTGACCTGCATCGTCTTCACTGCGGTTCGGCTTTGCTGGCCGAGCACGCCGTCGACCTTGCCGACGGTGAAACCCGCGCGCACCAGCAATTGCTGCAGCTCGCGGATCTCGTTGAAGGGTAGTTGCACCACCGGCGCCGACGGCTGCCGCATCGGCGCTGCGCCCGCGATGCGGGTCGCGAGATAGCCGGCGGTGGTGGAATAGATCAGCGAATTATTCCACTCGGTGTAGGCGGCGAAATTCGCATACGCCAGGAATGCCGGCCCGGTGCGGCCCATCGGCAGCAGCAGCGACGAGGGCATATCGTCGTTCGGCAACGCCTTGCCATCCGGATAGGTGACGCCCAACTGCGTCCATTTCGACCGCGGCAGTTTTATCGTGAGGTCGGCTTGCTCCCACGGTAGATTCTGCGGCACGCGCACTTCCTGCAGCCAGGGTTCGCCGCGCCGCCACTTCAAGCCGTTGGCGATGTAGTTCGCGGTCGAGCCGATCACGTCCGGCGCGCTGCTCAGGAGATTGCGACGGCCGTCGCCGTCATAGTCGACGGCGTAGTTGAAATAGTGCGTCGGCAGAAACTGCGTCTGGCCGAGTTCGCCGGCCCACGAGCCGACCATCTCGGCGGGCGAGAGATCGCCGCGGTCGATGATCTTGAGCGCCGCGATGGTTTCGTTCTGGAACATCTCGGAGCGGCGGCAGTCATAGGCCAGCGACACCAGCGAGCGCAGCGTCGGCTGATTGCCCATGTTGGCGCCGAAATCGCTTTCAAGACCCCAGAACGCCGCGATCACCGCCGGCGGCACGCCATATTCCTTCTCGGCGCGCGCGAACGCCGCGGCATAGGTTTTGATCCGGGCCTGGCCCTGCTGCATCCGGTACACGGCGGCCATCCGCGCGGCGAATTGGGTGAACACCTGCCCGAACACGCGCTGGCCACGGTCGCGGTTGACGATGCCCTGGTCGTAGACGAGGTCGGGGGACGCTTCCGCCAGCGCGCGCTGCGACACGCCGGCAGTGGCCGCCTGCGCTTTCAGCCCGGTGAGGAAGCGGTCGAAGCTTTCGCCGTTATGGCAGGAGGCGGCGCGCGGGGAGGGGGCAGTGGCGGTTTGGGTCGGTATTCCCGGCGGTCTTCGAGCCGCGGGTTTGGCCGTGGCTGCGGGTCGAACCGGGGCTGGGGCCGGCTGTGCCGGCGCTGCGGACAAAAATGCCAGCGATGCCGCAATCGTTGTGATCGCAACTCGAATTCCAAACGAAGAGGTCCGCATCAATCTCACCGGCTCAAGGGACTGGGAAGTCGCGCGCCTTCAATACTACAGCTGATACGCTTGGCGCATTTGTTCGGGCTTTCAGCGCGGGATGCCGAGGGACTTGCGGGTTTCAAGGATGAATCGTCAGCAATCTCAGAATGTTAAGGACCGATAACGGGGCTCCTGGAATCTTTTCATATTAACAAAGGGTTACCGGCGGCGCGTGACCAATCGGCCACGGTCGGGAACAATTCGACCTCTGACGCCACAGTTGTCCCCCGAGGACGCCGTATCGCGTGCCGTGTGGTTCCCGGTTGACAGCCGGAACCAAGCGATCCTGCTAGGTTGACGATGAGGGACATATCTTGGGCTCACAGACTGGGCGCATCAATTTGGAGATTTTCGTGAAAAAACTCGTTGCCGCATTATTATTCACTGTCGCGCTTGGCGCCGCCACCGCATCGGCGGCCGACCTTGCGCCCCGGACCTATAGCAAGGCGCCCGTTATGGTCGCCCCGGTCTATAACTGGACCGGATTTTACGTCGGTTTGAATGCCGGCGGTGCCTGGAATGAATCCAATGTGACCACTTCGACGGTCTTCGCACCGTTTCCGTTCGGATATTTTGCCGCCACCAGCGTCCCGGCGATTGGGACGGTTGGCAACCAGAACATCAACCGCTCCGGTTTTACCGGTGGCGCGACCGCTGGTTATAACTGGCAGATCAGTAACGCTGTGCTCGGCGTCGAAACCGACTTCAATTATTTCGGGATCAGGGGATCGTCCACCGGCACCGCACTTTACCCGTGCTGCGCGCCGTCCACCTTCACGGTCAATTCGTCGGAGTCCACAGATTGGCTTTGGACCCTTCGTGGCCGCGCCGGCTTCCTTGCCACGCCAGCCCTCCTGCTCTACGGCACCGGCGGTCTGGCCGTCGCCGATGTGAAGGCCAGTTACCTCTTCACCGATACCTTCGGCCCGGCCCGCGAATCCGCCGCGATCTCGACGACCCGCTATGGCTGGACCGCAGGTGCCGGCGGCGAATACGCCCTGATGAACGGCTGGTCGATCAAGGCCGAATATCTCTACGTCGATCTCGGCCGGGCCAGCGCGACCAGCACCAATCTGGTTACTCCGACCGCTTTCCCGAGCAACGTGTTCACCCATACGGTCAACCTGCGATCGAACATCGGCCGGGTCGGCATCAACTACAAGTTCGGCGGCCCGGTCGTCGCCAAATACTGATCGACGCACTGATCGAAGTACTGATCTCCCGACTGCGACTGACAAGCTAAAGCCCCGGCATCGTCCGGGGCTTTTTTGTGCGGTTTGATGGCGACCGGCGCGGAGGAGAGGTCGCAAAAGAATCGGCCTGTGATACTCCTTGCGCATGAACACGGCCCACGCACCAACCCTGTATCTTCTCTGCGGAAAGATCGCGGCCGGGAAGTCGACCCTTGCACTGCGCCTCGCCGCGCGCCCGGCGACCCTACTGATCAGCGAAGATCACTGGACCTCTACACTGTTTGCCGATGACCTGAAGACCATCGAAGACTATGGCCGCTATTCGGCGCGGCTTCGCGCCGCGATGGCGCCGCACGTCGTCGATATCTTGAGGCAAGGCCTTTCCGTCGTGCTGGATTTTCCGGCGTGCTGGATTTTCCGGCCAACACGGTGCGCAATCGCGAATGGATGCGGTCGTTGATCGTACAGGCCGATGTAGCCCACGAGCTGCATCACCTCGACGTTCCCAACACGGTGTGCAGGCAGCGGCTTCGCCAGCGCAATGCCGGTGGCGCGCATCCGTTCCAGGTCAGCGATGCGGAGTACGATCAGTTCATGCGCTACTTCGTTGCTCCGGGACTCGACGAGGGTTTCAACGTCGTCGTTCACACGGCCTGATCGGTCGGTCGCGGTGACGCCGGCGCGTGGCGCTCAGGACGGCGGCGCCGGGATCAGCCCGTAGCGCAGCATCGTCTCTTTCATCCTGGCCGGATCGGGTGCGGCGGCCGACAGCAGGCCGGCCATGTCCTTGAAATATTGCGGGCCAAGCACACCCGGGCTCAGGACGCAGAGGCAACTGGCCGGCCCGGTCGAGCGGTTCGTGAATCCGTGCACGACGCCGCGCTGGATGAAGACGGTCTCGCCGGGCCCCAGATCGACATCCTTGCCGTCGATCCGCCAGGTCGAGGTGCCGGTCAGTCCGTAGATCGTTTCATCCCAACGATCATGATAATGCGGAATAGGCATCCGCGCATTCGGCTGCAGCGTCATCTCGAACATATCGAGGCTGCCGCCGGTGTCGTCCTTGCTTTGCAGGAAATTAAACTGCAGCGAGCCGAGATTGATGGTTTCGGGCATGGCGATTTTATCCAACGAGGGAGGGCAACAATAGCGCGTGGGGCGGATTCGCAAAGCGTGGTTCGTCGCTCTGCGGCAATAGATGGCAGCCCACTGCAGATCGACTCTTTTCGGGAAGTATCATTTAATGTTGGCAGGTGTAGGGATTTTTCATGCGATCATTTCTTTTGCTGGGGTTTTCATGCGCGTTGCTGCTGACCGCCGGCCATGCCTGGGCTGAGGATCGTCCGCCGGAATGGGCCTATCCGGTCAATCCGCCCGGTTTCAAGCTGCCGCCCGATGACGGCAAACCGCGGCAGGTGCCGGACAGTCCGGTCCAATACAGCTTGGCGCAGACCCGCGACCGGTTTTTCGCCCCCGACTGGCACCCGGCCGACCACCGTCCAATGCCGGCCGTCGTGGCAACGGGTCGAAAGCCCGATGTGTTCGCCTGCGGCTTTTGTCATCGGGCGGACGGCCCCGGCGGTCCGGAGAATGCCAGTCTCGCGGGCCTTTCGGCTGATTACATCAGGCAGCAGATGGCGGATTTCAAGAACGGCCTGCGCAAGACGTCCGTTCCGGAGCGAGGCCCGCCGCAGCTCATGATCGCGCTCGCCAAGGCGGCAACCGACCAGGAGGTTCGCGCCGCGGCGGAATATTTCGCCACGCTGAAACCGCGGGCGACGATCAGGGTGGTCGAGACCGATACGGTTCCGAAAACCTATGTCGCCGGCTGGTTTCTGGCCGACGCCAAAACCGGCGAGCGCGAGCCGATCGGCAACCGCATCATCGAAATCCCGGAGGACCTCGCGCAATTCGAAAACCGCGATGCGCGCTCGCGCTTCATCGCCTATGTGCCGATCGGCAGCATCCAGAAGGGCAAGGAGCTTGTGCGGGCTGTCATGGCCCGGGCCTTGCTGGCGTCGGCGGCATCCCCGCCATTGCCGGCCGTTCGCCGAGTTACGCCGTCCGCCAACTCCATGATTTCAAGTCCGGCGCGCGCGCCGGCAGCGGCAGCGAGTTGATGAAACCCGTCGTGGAAAAAATGACGCTGGAAGATATGGTCCCGCTCGCCGCCTACGCGGCTTCATTGCCGCCTGACGGCGTGTCAGCGAGCAAATGATGCCGGCGCCTAACGGAGTAGGCCTCCGCCGGATGCGATAGGCCCGCCGCCGTCAATAGCGTGTCAATCGAATGTCATGAGCGGCCATTAGCTTCCGCGGCGTACTATCGGCTTTGCAACAATTTGAAAATCAGGAGAAGGCCATGCGTCATAAACGCATTTTCGGCACCGCGATTCTGTTGCTGCTCGGCGCAGGGCTGCAGGTGGGAGGATCGGCGAGGGCGCAGGCCGCGTGCGGGCTGCAATCCACAGACAACCGCATCAAGCATGTCGTGCACATCCAGTTCGACAACGTGCATCTGCGGCGTGACAATCCCAATGTGCCGTCGGACCTCGAGCAGATGCCCAACCTGCTCAACTTCATGCAGAATAACGGTGTTGTAAGCGGCAATCATCACACGCCGCTGATTTCGCACACCGCGACCGACATTCTTACCGTGCTGACCGGCGCCTATGGCGATCGCATGGGCGTACCGGTCGCCAACAGCTATGGCTTTTTCCGCAACGACGGTTCCGTCGGCTTCTCCAGTTCGTTTCTCTACTGGACCGCGCTCAGCGCCGACGGCAAACCGGAACTGATCGATGAAAACGGCAAGACTTTTCCGGCCCCGTGGGCGCCGTTTACCCGTGCCGGCTGCGACGTCGGCGCTTTCTCGATCGCTAATATGGAATTCGAGAGTCTGCCGGCCGACGTCCGCACCGTGTTCGGGACGGGCTCGCCCGAGGACGTGGCGGTTTCGGCGGCACTTGCGCTGCCGCGCACGCCCGCCAACGCGCCCGCGCGCCAGGCGCCGAACACCGACTATCTCGGCATTGCCGTGCATTGCGCGCAGGGTAGCCAGCTCTGCAACAACAGCCACGCCCGCGCCGATGCGCTGCCGGACGAGCCACAGGGCTATGCCGGCTTCAAGGCCCTGTTCGGCAACGTGAATGTGGCTCCGGCGCTTTGCGCGGCGGCGCCAGCCGGTTGCGACGGCAGCGGCAACGTCAGGGATACCGATGGCGCGGTCATTGCCGACGCCTACGGCCGTCCCGGCTTCCCCAACATCTTCAGCCCGGTGGCCAAGCAGTCGCTCGGTTATGCCGCGACCATGCTCGAAGCCGGCATACCCGTCGTCTACGTCTATTTGGCTGACGGGCACGATCGGAACCCGGTGCCGCTGGACCCCGCGACCAATCTGCCGGGTCCGTCGCGCGCCTTCGGCGCGGGTGAGGCGGAATACGTCGCGCAGCTGAAAGCCTACGACGTCGCCTTCGGCAAGTTTTTTGCTCGCCTTGCCGCCCACGGCATCACCAAGGACAACACCCTGTTCTTCGTGACCGCGGACGAGAACGATCACTTCGTCGGCGGCGCACCGAGCCCGGCCAATTGTGATGGCATTCAGGTGCCCTGCACCTATGCGCAGATCGGCGAGATCACCACTTTCCTCGATCGGCTGCTCTTGACCCAGCGCAGCAATACGACGCCCTTCGATATCCACTTCGACGATGCCCCGACCTTCTATATTCACGGCAATCCGGGGCCGACGGATCCGCTGACGCGGACCATGGAACGCGATGTCGATGCGCTGCAGGTGACGAGCCCGATCACCGGCCGCCTCGAAAAGCTCAACGCTTTCCTGGCTGACCGGGCGGAAATGGGCCTTCTGCACATGATCACGTCGAACCCGGCGCGCTCGCCGAGCTTCACCATGTTCGGCAATCCCGATTACTTCAACACGACGTCGTCGGCATCGACCGGGCAGGGCAAGGACTGTTCGCAGGCACCTGCCTGCGTCAGCGAGAGTCCCGGCTTCGCCTGGAATCACGGCGACGTGCAGAAGGACATCACGCGCACCTGGATGGGCATGGTTGGACCCGGCGTCAATCGCTCCGGACGCGACGACCATGTGTTTTCGGATCACACCGACCTTCGCCCGACCATGGTCGCGCTGGCCGGCCTGAAGGACGACTACACCCACGACGGCCGGGTGCTGATCGAGTTCCTCGAGGATCACGCCCTGCCGCGCGCGCTGCGGCGGAGCGAGAACTTCCTCGAGCTGGCGCAGGTGTACAAGCAACTCAACGCGCCGCTCGGCTCGGTCGGCCTCGACAGCCTCCACTTCGCCAACCGTTCGATCCTGAGCGACGATGCCGCTTACGGAAAGTTCCTCGGCGAGATTGCCGACATTACGGCTCAACGTGACGCGCTGGCCGCCGAGATCAAGCCGATATTGGATGCGGCCGCTTTCGACAATCAGCCCATCAACGAGCGCCAGGAACAACAGCTGGTGCACCGCGCCCGCGCGATCATCGATCGGGTGTCCGACCTTGCCCATGATGACCACGACCGGGAGCATCACTGATCTTCATGTGGCATCCATCCGCCGATGAGCGTGAAAACGGCAGTTCGGGGCCGTCACGATCATTTGCGCTACGATGCCGGCGTGTTGCTTTGCCGATGATCCTGGTTGCGCTTCTCGCCGGCAGCGGCAACCAGGCGTTTGGGGAAGTGCTGGTCGAAGGGCAACCGGATGCGGTTCATATCGACGCGCGCGATGTGCCGCTTCGGGAGGTGCTCGACGCGCTGCGCGCGAAATTCAACTTTCAATATCGCAGCAACGACGCGCTCGACACCCGCATGACCGGCACCTTTAACGGCCCCCTGCCGCGTGTTACCGCGCGCATCCTCGACGGTTACGATTTTGCGGCAAACATCGCGGCGCAAAATATCGATGTCCTGATCCTGCGGCAGCACGGGCCCAACGCCATCGCGCCGGCTGTCGCAATAGCCAAAAAATCGCCGGCGCCGGTCATGACCGCAGCGCAAGCCAATCGCTACGAACGCGGACTGGCCCGGTAGAGTTCGCGTTTTGCATTCCACATGTTGGGCATTTCCTGTGCGAATCCGCCGGATCGCGACCTATTCAACAAGGCGTCACAAATGTTTCTTCTGGCTGTGATCGAGCTCTGAAAAGTTCCGCGCGGCAACCGCTTGGTTGCCACTCGCAATCCTCAATATCCCCCATTCAACTCATTCTTCAGGAGGCGATCCCGATGCGTTTGCCAACAACTTTGGGCTTGGTTTCCGCTCTGGCGCTGATGTGCGCCGGCGCAAGCGCCGACGACCGGCACGGCCGTGATTCCGACGATTTCCATCGTGTTCCCACCGCGACACCGATCAAGCATGTCGTCGTCATCTTCCAGGAAAACGTCTCGTTCGACCATTATTTCGGGACCTATCCGAACGCCCTCAATCTGTCCGGCGAGACGCCGTTCAAGCCATCGCCGCGCACGCCAAAGGTCAACAATCTCGTCAACCCGCTTGACGTGAACCACGATTTCAAGCTGTTGAGCGGCGTCGACCTTCTCAGTAACAACCCCAACAGCGTTGCCACCAATCCGGTTAATCCCGTTCCCCCGTTGACCGGCGGCGTGGCCAACAAGAACGGCAGCAACGCATCGAATCCATTCCGGCTGTCGCCCGCGCAGGCGCTGACCGCGGATCAGGGCCACAACGAAAGCCCCGAGGAGAGCGCGTACGACAACGGCCACATGGACGGTTTCCCGGTCTTCGTCGGAACCGGAGGCACGCCGACCGGCACCGGCAAGTCGCTGGTGATGGGCTATTACGACGGCAACACCGTCACCGCGATGTGGAACTACGCCCAGAATTTCGCCTTGAACGACAACAATTACACCACGCAATTCGGTCCTTCGACGCCTGGCGCGATCAACCTGATCTCGGGCCAGACCAACGGCTTTGCCGCCACCAAGAACGTGTTCGATCCCGCCGATCCCACCGGCAAGACGCTGCTGCACGGCACCCACGAAGCGTTCGGCGATGCCAACAAGACCGCCGACAACGTCACCGAAATCGGCGACGGAGATCCGCTGCAGGACGTCTGCTCGAATCCGGCCATCGACCAGGTCACCATGGCAGGCAAGAACATCGGCGATCTCCTCAATGCCAAAGGCATCACCTGGGGTTCGTTCATGGGCGGTTTCGATCTCACGGCCGTCAACGCCGACGGTTCTACCGGCTGCTTGCGGCATACCAACCCGACCGCGCCGGGCACGCCTGCGTCCACATCGGTCGATTACATTCCGCACCACGCCTGGTTCCAGTACTACGCGTCGACCCGCAATCCGACCCATGCCCGTCCGAGTTCGGTCGACGCCATCGGTCACAGCCTGATCCCGCACACCAACACGCCGGATCCGGCCAACCACAACTACGACATCAACGACTTCTTCACCGCGCTCAAAGCGCACAAGCTGCCGGCCGTGAACTTCCTGAAGGCCCCGGCCTTCGAAGACGGACATGCCGGCTATTCGGACCCGACCGACGAGCAGCATTTCCTGGTGCGGGTCATCAACGCCCTGCAGCAGAGCCCGGAATGGTCGGAAACCGCCGTCATCATTCTCTATGATGACAGCGACGGCTGGTATGACCATCAAATGCCGCCGATCGCCAATCCCTCGTTCAACCCGGCCGTGGACACGCTCAACGGTCCCGGCGTCTGCCAGACCAGCAATGGTTTTCAGCAGGACGAGCCCGTCGCGACCACGCCGCTCTTGGGCAACTCCGGCAAGCCGGCGTGGGGGCGTTGCGGTTATGGAACGCGGATGCCGCTGTTGGTGGTGTCGCCCTTTGCGAAACGCAACCATGTCGATCACACCCTGACCGACCAGACCTCGGTGCTGCGGTTCATCGAGGACAACTGGCTGTCCGGCGAGCGCATTCAGCACGGTGGCTCATTCGATGCCATCGCCGGACCGCTCAACAACATGTTCGACTTCGACGATCGCGGCGAAGGCGGCCCGCGCAAGCTGCTGCTCGACGAAAAGACCGGTGTCGTGGTCTCGGCCTCCGGCGGCGAGGACGACGATCATCATCGGCATTAAAACCTTGGTCGGTTGACGCGGCGGCTTTGCGTCAACCGACATCCACTCCGGATCAGACTTTCCCTCGAAAGCGTTCCCGGAGAGCAGGCGGACGGCAAGCGTGCTGTTTCCGGTGAGAAAGTTGTCCTCGCCGGAAACATGCAGGTGTTTTGTCGTCTACTGCTCGCGAATGCCGATCCGTTTTGCCAGCCCGCGCATCTCCGCCATCGTGCATTTCTCCAGGGTTTCGCGGGCGACGGAATTGGCCTCGTTGCGGCTCTTGGCGAGATACCGCGTCATCGCTTGTCCCTTGATCGGCACCGCGCCGAGCCGGCGGGCCTGGGCATCGCCGAAAATCGAGGAGTAGGGCAGAAGTCCATAGATCCTGCCGCCCAGCAGCAATTGCCTCAGGGTTTCCGGGCTTTCCAGTTCGAGCCGAATGTCGAGTGTTGTGCCTTCCCTGACCGCGGCGTTCTCGATCAGCTGGCGCGGCCGGTTATGCTTGTTGATCATCACCAGCGGGAGACCCCCGAGACTGCCGACATCGAGGCTGCGTTTCTTCAGACGAGGGTCATCGGGGCGGCCGACGAGGTAGAGCGATTCGGTGAACAGGCGCGTGTATTCGAGCAGCGGGTCGGGCGGCGGATCGGTCACGATCGCAAGGCTGAGTTCGCCGCGCCGGAGCTGACCGAGCACGTTCGATGTCCAGCCTTCGAGCAGGCTGAGGGTTACTTTCGGGTAGGATTTCAGAAACGTCAGCGCGAGTTTGCTGAACAGCAGCCGCCCGATCGAGGGCGGCGCCGCCAGCGACGCTGGGCCGCTCGGCACATGCGCCTCGATCTGCAGGCTCTCCTTCAGTCGGTCGACTTCGCCCAGAATGTGTTGCGAGCGTTCCAACAGCCGCTGGCCCGCCGCGGTCAGCCGTACGCCGCGCCGGACGCGATCGAACAGAAGAAAGCCCAGTTCGCGCTCGAGATGCTGGATCTGCCGCGTCAGCGCCGACTGCGCGACGCGAAGATCGTCGCTGGCTTTGCGAAAATTCTCCCGCCGCGCGGCCTGAATGAAATAGCGGAACTGGCGCAGGTCCATTTTTATGATGCCGATTTGCGATCAATCTGATGACAATTCAACATTATCGCAATCCAGAGCGGGGTGCTAATTCTATTCCCGGATGGTCCCGGCACCTCCAAACCGCCGCATATGACGGCGGGCAGTCGGGCGTCCGGGGAGAGCAATGGCCGACGTTTCGCTCGACGCTCAAGGCGCCGTTCAGGGCAGTATTTCGGGCGGAATCCGGCAGGCGGCCCATGATCGCGCCAAAGCCGATGCGCAGGACTGGATCAGCGGAATCGAGCAATCCAACCTCACGCCGCGCTATTATCTGACGATCGCCCTGCTGGTCCTGCAGGAGATGTTCGAGTTCTACGATTTCTTCCTGGTCGGTTACCTGGTCTCGGTGCTGGCGCCGGGCTGGCATCTCACTTACGGCCAGAGCGCGGTGATGCTGCTGTCGTCCGGGGTCGGCGCCATCGCAGGCTCGCTGGCCGGCGGTCTGCTCGCCGACAGGGTCGGGCGCAAGAAGATGATCTGGGGCGGCGGCCTGATCTTTTCACTGGGCGCCGCCGGATGTGCGCTGATCCCGGACGGCGCCTGGATCCTGTTTTCGATCCTGCGCTTCGTCGTGGGCTTTGGGTCGATCGCGGCGGTGACTGCGCAGAATCCGCTGGTCGTCGAAATGACGCCGACCCGGTACCGCACCTTCGTTTCCAGCATGATGGTGGCGCCGGTCGCGCTCGGCACCATGTTCGCGGCGATGATTTCGGCGAGCCTGCTGCCGGTGATCGGCTGGCGCGGGGTCGCGGCCACCGGGGCGATGCCGATCGTGACCTCGCTGTTGTTTGCGCTGATTGCGCCGGAGTCGGTGCGATGGCTGCTGTCGCGCGGCCGCAATGCCGACGCGCGGCGTGAGGCGGCAAAGTTGCTCGGCGTTGCCGAAGCCAGCATCACGCTGCCGAACGCGGTTGCGCCGATCCGGAAGCCGGGGTCGTTGTCGGAGCTGTTCCAGGACCAGCAGCGGTTCTGGTGGGTCGTCGTGATCTGGACCGGGATTTCGACCGGCACCTATGGTGTGATTCTGTGGGGACCCACCATCCTGTCCCAGCTCCTGAAGATCACCGCGCACGAGGCCGCGCATTATTTCGTCTATGCCAGCGTCGCCTCGATTATCGGCCGCGTGCTGTTTTCGGTGCTGCCGCTCTATATCGGGCGCCGCCGCGCCGCCCTGGTCGGAACGTTCCTCTCCGTCCTGGTCATGCTGGCGATTTTCGCGTTCTATCGCGAGTTCATCGCCGGCTGGTCGGTATTCGCGCTGCTGGTGATCTTCGGCGCGGCCTTCTACAGCGGCTCGTTCTCCAACATGTCGCCGTATGTGGTCGAAGTGTTTCCGGTCTCGCTCGGCGCCCGGGCGTTTGGACTGGCGCAGGCCGCCAACGGCGTTGGCAAGATTCTCGGACCGGTTTGCCTGGCGCTGATCGCCGGAAGCAACGACGTGGTTTCGCCGAAAGCAACCGCGGACGCGATCGCGCCGGCGTTCCTGTTCCTGGCGGCGTGCGAATTCGCGGCGCTGATCGCGATCTTCGCCTATCGCCGCGAGCCCCATGGCAAGCCGATGGAGATCGGATAATTCACGGACGCAAATGCCAACAGGAGAAGAGATGCTCGACATCCACGTTCTGATTTCCGGCGGCGGTCCGGTCGGTCTCGCCGCCTCGCTCCTGCTCTCCCAGCACGGCGTACGCTCGCTTTTGGTCGAACGCCACCCGAGCACGGCGCTGACGCCGAAGGCGCGCGGCATCAATGCCCGCACCATGGAAGTGTTCCGGCAATGCGGCATCGACACCGCGGTCAGGGACGCAGGATTGCAGGAAGGGCGGTTGGGGCTGATCGTCTGGACCGAAACCCTTGCCGGCAAGGAGATCGAGCGCCGCGTGCCCGGTCGCGCCACCGAAAAGAACATGGCCGCGACGCCGGTCAAAAACTGTCTCTGTGCCCAGGATGACCTCGAGCCGGTCATTCGCCGGTTTGCGGAAGCAGCCGAGCCCGCAACGCTGCGCTTCAATACCGAGCTGACCTCGTTCAGCCAAAGGCCCGGTGCGGTCAAGGGCCTGTTGACCGATCGCACCACGGGCGTGGAGACGCCGTTCGCCGCGCGCTACCTGATCGCGGCCGAAGGCGCGCAAAGCCGGGTGCGCCGCGCGCTGGCCGTGAACATGACCGGCACGGAGAAAGTCTACGACAGCGTCAATATCCTGTTCCACGCCGACCTCACCCAATGGGTCGAGCACAGGCCTGCCGCGCTTTATTTCGTCGAGCAGCAGGATCTGCGCGGCACGTTCCTCACGATCAACGGCAGGGATCGCTGGGGTTTTCTGATTCACAGCGTCAAACAATATGGCTGGCAGCCCAAGGATTTTACGCCGGAGTTTTGCGCGGAGCTGATCCGCAAGGCCGTCGGCGTGCCGGACCTTGCCGTGTCGGTGCTGGGCGTCAGCCCGTGGGAAGCCTCGGCCATCGTTGCCGACCAATATCGCGTCGGGAACGTCTTCCTGGCCGGCGACGCGGCCCACGAGATGCCGCCGACCGGCGGCTTTGGCCTCAACACCGGGGTGCAGGATGTGCACAATCTGGCGTGGAAGATCGCCGCCGTGCTGCGCGGCAAGGCCGACGAGAAGCTGCTCGACAGCTATCACGCCGAGCGCCAGCCTTTAGGACGGATCATCACCCAGAATGCGCTGGCCAACGCCCTGTCGATGGGCCGCAATGTGCGGCAAAGCAACGTGCTGCCGCGGCGGGAATTCTTGAACGAGCAGGGGCTGATCTTCGGGGCCAGCTACCAGTCGATGGCGGTGGTGCCGGACGGCACGCCCCCGGTCGCGGTCGGCGATCCCGTCACCGACTACGTGCCCTCCGCGCGGCCCGGCAGCCGCGCACCCCATGTCTGGCTCATGCGCGGCAACGAGCAAATCTCGACCATCGACCTGTTCGGCCCGTATTTTGTGCTGCTGGCCGGCCGCGACGGCGACGCATGGCGACGGGCCGCGCAAGGGATCGCTACATCGTCGCCGCCACTGATGGCTTTCACCATCGGCAAAGATGGCGATCTCGTCGACGTGGACGGCAACTGGCATGATGCGTACGGCGTCGACGCCGATGGCGCGGTGCTGGTTCGACCGGACGGCCATGTGGCGTGGCGCAGCCGTTCCGGCGCGCCGAACCCGGCAGAGGTGTTGCGCGCAGCGCTCGATTGTGTGTTCGGAAGGATGCCCGCGATCGCGTGAGGACGCGTTTAGAGGACGGACTTGGGCCAAACGTCCGCTATTGGCGGCGCAAAACGCGGACGTCGGTAATTCCCTGATTCAAGCCGTTGGACGCTGCCGACCTTTTTGCTAAAACGGCGACAATGAAAAACCGGCCAAAGAGCTGGTTCGATGCCGGGAGGCGACTATGTTCGTGACCAAAGCGCTTGCGCGGTTGACGATGTGTGCCGGCTTGATGGCGCTGCCAAGCGCAATCTCCACCGCAGTTTATGCGCAGCAGACCGTGACGGTCGGCGCCGCCGATATCGGCGGCACTGTTGTCGGCGCGGCGGGCCCCGAAGCCGGGGTCTGGGTGATCGCCGAGACCACCGAGCTGCCGACGAAGTTCGCGCGCATCGTCGTCACCGACGATTCCGGCCGCTACCTGATCCCCGATCTGCCGGCCGCGAATTACAGCGTCTGGGTGCGCGGCTATGGTCTGGTGGATTCCGCCAAGCTCACCGCAAAGCCGGGCCAGCTCTAAATCACACCGCGGTGCCGGCGCCGGACGAAGCGGCGGCGGCGCATTATTATCCGGCGATCTACTGGTACGCGATGATGAAAATTCCGCCTGCCGGCGATTTCGGCGGCAAGAGCGACATTCCCGAAAAGCTCACTCAGAATGACTGGCTGAAGCAAGTGAAGAACATCGGCTGCATCGGGTGCCATCAACTCGGCCAGGAAGCCACTCGCACGATACCGGCTGCTTTCGGCAAGTTCGATTCCGGTGCGGAAGCCTGGATGCGGCGCGTCCAATCGGGGCAGTCCGGCGAGCAGATGACCAACCAGCTTGCCGGGAATTTCGGCGGTGTCCCCTTCAAATATCTCGGAGACTGGACCGACCGCGTCGCCAAGGGCGAACTGCCCAAGGCCAAGCCGCCGCGCCCACAAGGCGTCGAACGCAATATCGTGATCACTTCATGGGAGTGGTCGACGCCGGACAAATACTTGCACGATCTGATTTCGTCCGACCGGCGCAATCCGACGGTCAATGCCTATGGCCCGCTGTACGGCTCGCCGGAATATTCCACCGACAACATGCCGATCCTCGATCCGAAGACGAATAAAGTGTCGTTCTTCAAGATGCCGGTCGCGGACCCCGAGATGCCGGAATCGTTGGGTCCAGGGCATGCCGCCAGCGTGAAGCCGCTGGAGCCGTCGGTCTATTGGGGCGAGCAAAAACTGTGGGATACCCGAGCCAACAATCACAACGCCATGTTCGACGAGAAGGGCCGGCTCTGGCTCTCCGCCACCGTGCGCGGCATCGATAACCCGGCGTTCTGCAAACAAGGTTCCGACCACCCGTCGGCCAAGCTGTTCCCGCTGGAAAAGTCGGCGCGCCAGGTGGCGATGCTCGATCCGAGGACGATGAAGTACAGCTTTATCAACACCTGCTTTGCCACTCATCACCTGCAGTTCGGCTACGACGCCAATGACACGCTGTGGCTCAGCGGCACCGGCCCGGTTGCCGGCTGGGTCAACACCAAAATGTTCGACGAAACCGGCGATGCGGCGAAGTCGCAAGGCTGGTCGCCGTTCGTGCTCGACACCAACGGCAACGGCAAGCGCGACGATTATGTCGAGCCCAACGCCCCGCTCGATCCAGCCAAGGACAAGCGGATCGTCCCGGGTTCGGGACCTTACGCGGTGATGCCGTCGCCGGTCGACGGCTCGATCTGGTACACCGTAGGCATCTTCGGCGGCCCGCCAGGGGTGCTGCGCTTTGATCCGGCGACCGGACTGTCGGAGGTGTTTTATGTCCCGGCGCCGGCGTTCGGAATCCGTGGCGGCGATATCGACAAGAACGGCGTGGTCTGGGCGTCGTTATCGAGCGGCCACCTCGGCAGCTTCGATCGCCGCAAGTGCAACGGCCCGCTCAACGGGCCGACCGCCACCGGCAATCATTGCCCAGAGGGCTGGACCATCTATCAATATCCCGGCCCTGGCTTCGACGGCATCGGCGAGAACAGCGCCGAGTCGAGCTATTACACCTGGGTCGATCAGCACAACACGTCCGGACTTGGCGAGAACATCCCGATGTCCACCGCCAATCTCGGTGACGGCTTCGTGGCGTTGAAGGACGGCAAGATGATCACGATCCGGATTCCCTACCCGCTCAGCTTCTACGCCAAGGGTTTTGACGGGCGTATCGACGATCCCAACGCCGGGTGGAAAGGCCGCGGGTTGTGGAGCACGAACGGCGACCGCACGCCCTGGCTCAAGGAAGGCGGCAAGGGCTCAAGGCCGCGCGCCGTGCACATCCAGTTTCGGCCCGATCCGCTGGCGAACTGAGGTTCGCGGAGAACTTTGAACGCCCCGCGGCCCATGGCTGCGATGCGTTCGCTCAATCATACCTACCCAGTGACCGCATCTGGCAGGATGCGCTTACGGATCAATGAGGACGCCCGGGTTGAGCATGCCTTTCGGATCCAACTCGCGCTTGGCTCCCCTTAGTGCGGCGGCGAAAAGCTGCGGCCGCTGTTGGTCGTACCAGGGTCTGTGATCGCGACCGACGGCATGATGATGCGTGATGGTGCCGCCTGCCGCGATCAACGCGTCGCTCGCCGCATTCTTGATGGCCTGCCACTGCTCGAGAAGCGCGCCGTGTCGACCAAGCGCGTGGAAGGAAAAATAGGGTGCAGGCCCGTCCGGGTAGACGTGGGTAAAGCGGCAGGTGACTTCACCCTTCACGCCAGTCGCGTCCAGAATGGCGCGTTCGGTTGCCGCTTTGACCTTATCGTGAAGGTTTTCGAACTGATCCCAGGTGATGGCGGTCTCGAACGTATCGTTGATGAGGCCCGCGGGTGTCAGAAATTCGCGCGCATAGGGCATGCGAATGAACGCGTTGCGCCAGATGCCCGCCGCGCCTTGCAGATGCGCCTCGCTGGCCTTGGCGGACTCCGGCGTTCCGCAATGGTCGGCGCAGCACTCAAGTGCGCGCGCCATCCAGCTGTCGAGCGGATGATCGCCCGACTCGAACGCGAGCACCATGATGGCAGCACTGCCGTCCGCCGCGCCGGTGTTGAAGGCCTCCTGCGGGTCCAGGATGCGACAATTTGACGGATAGAGGCCGGCTTGCGCGACGGCACGCACGGCGCGCGCGGCATCGAAAAAAGAGGGGAAACGAAGCGATGCGCCGGCGCGGAAGCTTGGACGCGGCTGCAACCGCATCCAGGCGCGCGAAATCACGCCCAGGGTTCCTTCCGAGCCGATGAACAGGCGGTCGGGACTAGGCCCGGCACCCGATCCGGGAAGTCGGCGCGTCTCCAGCACGCCAACCGGCGTCACGACGCGCAGGCTTTCGACGAAATCGTCGATATGCGTATGAAGACTGGCAAAATGGCCACCCGATCGCGTCGCAATCCAGCCGCCAAGCGTCGAAAATTCAAAACTCTGCGGGAAGTGCCGCAACGTGAAGCCATGCGGCTTGAGCTGGTTTTCCAGGGACGGACCATAGGTGCCGGCTTCGATCGATGCAGCGCGCGATACGGGGTCCACTTCGACGACTTTGGAGAGATTGCGCAGATCGAGGGTGACGGCTGCCTTGTGCTTGATGCCGTCAACGCGCGGCTCCACGCCGCCGCAGACGCTCGAGCCGCCGCCAAAAGGCGTCAGCGAAGCGCCGACGGCGCTGGTCCAATCCATCACCGCCGAAATCTCCGCCTCGTTGCGCGGATAGGCCACAACGTCGGGCGCACAATTGTAATCGCCAAGCATTGCCTTGACGTAATCCGGATAGGACTTGCCGTAGGTGTGCGCGGCGCGATCGTATCGGTCGGTGGTGCAAAAGGGGGCAAGTGAGGCCGGCGGCGCCACGCGTGGTTCCCGCAAGGAGAGATCGTCAAGGCCCGGAACAGCGATCGTGTCGAATTCGTCAGTTGCAAATTTCGCTCGGTAGCGGCCGAGCACAAACTTTCGCTCCTCCGCGCTCATGCCTTCGCCTTCGCGCCCCCAGCCGTAATGTTTTAGCCTTGCGCCAGTCATGAGCGTTCCCTCGTGTTTGGTTTCGAGCGTTTCTTGGATCGAAGAAAATATTCTGAACGACAGCGCCGCGCCAGAGCGTTCTATTGTTTGCCGGCAACGGCTCGCTGGCGGTAATCTTGGTTTCATGAGTCCATTTGTACGATCGCCCGCCATGAACGATCTAAGCATCCGGACGATGCGGCCGGACGAAATCTCGATAGCGGTGAACTGGGCCGCAGCCGAAGGCTGGAACCCCGGCCTCGCCGACGATGCCTGCTTCGCCGCGGTCGATCCGGAAGGCTTTTTGATCGGCGAACTCGACGGCGCACCGGCCGCGACCGTCTCCTGCGTCAACTACAGCGCAAGCTTCGCCTTCCTCGGCTTTTACATCGTGCGAGAGGACTTGCGCGGGCGTGGCTATGGACTGCGCATATGGGATGCGGCCATTGCGCACGCCGGCCCACGCGTGATCGGGCTCGATGGCGTGGTGGCGCAGCAGCAAAATTACAGAAAGTCCGGGTTCGAGCTCGCTTATGCCAACGCCCGTTACGGCGGCATCGTCGCGGCTCCGGATGCACCGCAGGCTGGCATCATGGCGCTGGCCGAAGTCCCGTTGGCGGCTGTAGAGGCGTACGACGCGACGGTGTTTCCGGCTCCGCGCCCCGCGTTCCTGCATGCCTGGATCGGCTCGCCCGGGCATGTCGGTTGCGCCCTTATGCGTGATGGCGGGCTTGTCGGTTGGGGTGTGATCCGTCCATGCCGCAAGGGCTGCAAGATCGGCCCGCTGGTAGCCGACGACCGCGTCACCGCCGAGGTGGTCCTGTCGGCTTTGCTGGCCAGCGTCGGGGGTGGGGAGATCTTCCTCGACGTTCCCAGCATCAACCGCGATGCGGTCGCGTTGGCGCAAGACCTGGGGCTCGTGCCGGTGTTCGAGACTGCGCGTATGTATACTGGCGCGATCCTGCCGTTGCAGTTGGAGCGGGTATTCGGCGTCACCACCTTTGAGCTGGGGTAGTGTTCCGCGAACAATGGCGACTTCGCACTCTCTCTACTGGGAATGGCTGCTTCTCAAAGCCGACGTTCGGCAAACCGGCCGCCTCGGCCAGATGCCATGAAGTGACACGGGCGGCTTCATTCCGCGTGCATCGTGACGGCCGGATCCTTCGCCGGATCCTCCAGCTATTTGATTTTTGCGATAAGATCGCCCCGCTCACCCGAAGGCGACGCAAATGGCAATTCATGCTTCCTCGCTTACCCCTGTCCGCTTCGCGGGTGCCGTGGTTTTGGCGGCAGTCCTTTCGGTGACGTGCGCGTTTCGTGCCGTCGTGCATGCGGCGTCGCCTGTGCCCGACAGCGTGTCGCTCAGCGAGTCGACGATAATTTGGAGCACCGTCAAGTACGCGACCGATGCGGAGAACGGTCTGGTCAGCGGGTCGCTCGACGCCAACACCATTGTCGACCATACGTTCAAGACCTATGTGCTCGAGAATCGCTATCTGAAGGTGACGCTGGTGCCCGAATTCGGCGGGCGCATAATTTCCATCATTTACAAGCCGACCGGCCACGAACAGCTTTATCGCACGCAAGTCGGCGTGCCCTACGGGATGAAGGGCGGCACGTTTTATTACGACTGGATGATGGTGTATGGCGGCATTTTCCCCACGTTCCCGGATGCCGAGCACGGCAAGACCTGGCTGAAGCCGTGGGATTTCAAGGTGGTGAAGGAAAGTGCCGGCGAGGTGACGGTGTCGATGTCGCTGAAAGACGATTTCGCCTATAGCGCGGCGCCGAGGCAGTTCAGGCCGGGCTCGACGGGCATCGAAGCGACCAGCACCATCACGCTGAAAGCCGATCGCGCCGCGCTCGACGTGCGCGTGGCGCTGCAAAATCCGCGGGACAAGCCGATCGACTATGAGTACTGGACCTGCACGACGCTGGCGCCGGGATCGGATCCGGAAAGCCCCAAAGCGACCGGCGGCGCCGAAATCATCGCGCCGATCCAGGCCTACAGCACACCCCGCTGGTCGGCCAATCTGGCCGACGGCGACGAGAGCCTTGGTCCGGGCCAGAGCCGTTTCGAAAAACTGCACTTCTTCAGGAACTGGCCGACGATGGGCATCGCCTACGCGGCGCCCGATATGCAGGGCGGGAATTTCTGGGGCGTGATCAACCACGACAACGAAGAGGGGATCATCCGCATTGCGGACAATGCAGTCACGCCGGGCCTGAAAATGTGGACGTGGGGATTTCCGTCGTTCACGAATGAAACCGATGCGCGCAAGGACCCGACCCCGCAGCGGCCTTACATCGAATTGTGGGCGGGGGTGTCGGACCAGTTTTTCCACAGTGCCAGGTTTCCCGCACTGGGCCGGGTATCGGTTCCGGAAACCTACAGCCCGACCGTCGGCATGAGCAATGTGACGCATGCGAACGAGAATGTCCTGATTAATCTCTCGGCCGAGGCGGCAAGCGTGCATCTTCAGTTCTTCAGCATCGAACCGGCCAGGCCGCTGCGCGTAACGTTGAAACAGGGCGATCGGGTATTGTTCGATGCCGCCGTGAACGCCGACCCGAGAAACGGAAATCGCATTTCCGCGCCGATTCCCGCAGGCCTCAGCGGCGGACAGGTGCAGCTGACGATCAGGACCGCGGAAGGCAATGAGCTGATCGCGGCCGAGACGAAAATAAAATAGATCGTGCCGACGTCCGCGAGGTGCCGGAAGCGGTCGTCACGATGGCACCGCCAGATTATGCTTCCCTGGCAATCCAGTCCGCGATCCGCGCGATGCACTCTTCGTCGGTGTAGTAGGCTGCATGGACGAGTGTTTCGTCCCTTTCAACCGATTTCAGCAACGACGTCATGTCGGCCGCGGTGACCGCGAGCTTCGAGAATGTCTGGGAAATGTCCCCAAGATGTCGCGCAATCCAGGCATTGCGCTTGTCGAGGGCACGCAGCTCCGCTCCGCTCGGCATGTTTTCATAGCTGACATAATCGGGCTGCTGCTCTACTGCCGGAATTTTGAACCGGTAGCTTTCCAATCCCATGATCATCTTCAGGAGCACCGGCCAACCCGCAGCGCGCACCCCGTAAGTCGCCATTGAGGGAAAGATGCTGGCCAGCGACCCGCCGCGGCGGAGACACCAGCGAAAAGGCGACCAGAAAGCCGAGAAGAACGTCTCTCCGAAGAACGAAGTGGAAGCCAATACCAGCAAGAACAGGAGCAGGGCAAAGGGCGTTGAAAGGCCGGATACCCAACTTTGCAGCAGGAAAGCAATAAAAGCAGCACCGAGGCTTAACAGGTAAATCGAAATCAACGCCAGCTTGGCGAAGATTCCCAGGTCGCGAAACGACCGTGCGCCGTGGATCCGGGCCACGGTCCTGCCTTGCGAAATAGTCGAGCGCACCGACGAAAACAGGTAAACGAAGAAATTCGTGTCGATCGCTATCGGGTTATTCATGCCGCCGATATGATGAAGGACTTGCCAGGCTTCGTCGTAGGGGCTGCCGACGGCCAGCACTTTCGGTTTGGTTTGGCTGGCATTGTCGAGGCCGCGCCGTCGCATGCGACCGAAGATCATGGCAAGGAGAAAAACCGCGGCAAGCCCGAACAGGATCTCGTCGAAATTCAGTTCGTTCCATCGAAGGTCATTCCAGCTTGATCTAACGTCATACGACGCAAACGCGATGAGTGACGCAAAACCGATCCACGAGACCAGCTGCAGAAGCCTGAATCGTGTTTTGGCCCTCTGCAGTATCGGCGACATCGTATCCAGGAACGGCGTGCCCAAGGTTACCAGCTTGCCCTGCGGCTTTTCGGAATCCAGCGTCGTCGCGAGATGCGGGAGCGCCTCGACCAGAACGTTGCCGCCGTGACTATGCGCGACGATGTGACAGTGCCAGCCGTCGCCCCGGAGCTTCGCCACATAATCCGCCAGCGCGGCTGCCGCCAGCGTGCGATCGATCCAGTTGTTCTCACCGGACCAATGGAAGGCAGGATTTCCCGGGCCGCAATGTGCCCAGCACCGGGCGGAAGAGCCGCGCGCCTGTAATGCAGCGTCAAGCCTGGCGATAAACGGCTCGCCGCATGGCCGCTCATCAATGGGCTGGTACCATTTGCGTTCAGCCGGGTCCGGCGCCGCCCAGGTGCCGTGCACGACAATCACGGTTTCGTTCGCTGACTTTTCCATAGGCGTCTTGTGCGGCAAGCTGCCGCCGCTAGGCGGCATGCTCTGGGATAGGCCAATTATCGCTCAAGGCGGCCCCACCGAACTCGCTCTGAAATTGCAATTTCATTGTTGCAGATTCCCTTGATTGTTGCGGGTTATACTCCACAGGTCAAGCGCGGTACGTGATATCCTGGGCCGCAGCCTGCTGGATCTGACCGGTGACCGGGACAACTCTCATGCTATTGCTGGCTCCGGACACGCGCGCTAGGCTCGGCCGAACTGGGGCAGGAGGCACGCGTGACCAGATCGGACGACAGCAGGATTTCTGAAGATCGCCGCGAGGCGCTGCGCTACGCGCTTGCGATCGGCAGCGGCGCAGCGCTCGCCGCCGCCGTCGCAAGCCCGGCATCGGCACAAACCGCGGCGGACAACACGCTCGATCGCATCCGCGCCAACAAGGTGCTGCGCATCGCGGTGCTGCCGGGCGAATTGCCGTACTTCAACAAGGACCTCGCCACCGGCAACTGGTCCGGCTTCTCGATCGAGATGGCCAACGACATCGCAAAGCTGCTCGACGTCAAACTTGAATACACCGAGTCGACCTACGGAAATTCGATCCTCGATCTGCAATCGAACAAGATCGACCTCGGCTTTGCCCTCAATCCGACCCCGCAGCGGGCGCTGGTGGTGGATTTTACCGCCACTGTATTTCCGCATCCGTTCGGCGCCATGCTCAAGAAGGGGCTGGACGCCAAAACCTGGGCCGACATCAACAAGCCCGAGGTCAATATTGCAGTCGACGTCGGCTCCGCCAACGAGGCGGTGGCGCGTCGTTTCGCGCCCAATGCGACCATCAAGTCGCTGAAGTCGCGCGACGAGGTTATGCTCGAAATGTCGTCGGGCCGGGTCGATTGCGTGGTCAATGCGCTGGTGCTGGGCCTGACCGCGATCGCCAAGAACCCGAATCTCGGCACCTACAAGATACTGCAAAGCCCGTCCGTCGCGATACCGAGCAGCATGGCGGTCCGGCGCGAGCCGGACAAGCGCTGGCGCGATTTCCTCTCGGTGTGGGTCGACTACAACCGCGGCATCGGGCAGATGCGCGAATGGTTCATCAAGGGGCTGGCGCTGAGCAACGTGAAACCGGAAGACGTGCCGGTCGAACTCAATATCTGAGAGACTGTGAAACGCTGAGGCGCTGTGAATCCATCTCCGACCTCATCCTGGGGAGCGGCATCTTCGCCGCGTCTCGAAGGATGGCCGCGAGTCCGTGTGTTGCGCCCATCCTTCGAGACGCGCGCAAGAGCGCGCCTCAGGATGAGGTCCGCATTCTGCGCGCCGCCGCCGCGGCCTTCGAGCCGCTCACACCTTGTCGTAGGTCAGGCCACGCTCGAGCCGCCGTGCAACAAGCGTGGCGGGGAACAGGATCGCAAAGTAGATCAGGGCCACGATCGTATACACTTCCAGCGGCCGGTAGGTGTCGGCGTTGATCAGGGTTGCGTTGTAAACGAGATCAGGCACCGCAATGACTGAAACCAGCGACGTGTTCTTCAGCTGCGTCACCGACTGGTTGACGTAGGGCGCCAGCATCGGCTTCATTGCCTGCGGCAGGATCACCAGCCTCAGGATGTGCCGTGCCCGCAGCCCCAGCGCCCGCGCCGCGTCCCATTGTCCGATGTGTATGCTCTCGATGCTGCCGCGGACGATTTCGGCGTAGAAGGCGCCGCCATAGAGCGAGAGCACGCTGATGGCGGCGACATGCGCCGGGATGTTGACCCCAAGCACCACCGGAAGCGCGTAGTAGAACCAGATGATCTGAACCAGCAGCGGCGTGCAGCGGAACAGTTCGATATAGGTGAGCAGCAGCCAATCGATCACGGGCCAGCGCCGCAGCCGAAGGATGCCGACGATCAGGCCAATCAACGTCCCGAGAACGATGGTGCCGATCGTATAGGCAATGGTCCAGCCGAGCCCGAGCCAGAACAAATGGCTGTATTTGCCGAGGATCGCGAAATCCCAAACGTAGTTCATGCCGGGCCCCGCTGACTGCAACCCGCTTGTTTGCCGTTCGTCGGCATCAGAGGTAGCGGCTCGGGGCAAACGGCGTGGCATCGAATGGTGGCGCGGTTCCGCCGATCATGGCGGCGATCGCAGTCCCTGTCGCCGGTCCGGTTGTAAAGCCGATGTGCTGGTTGCCGAAAGCGAGCCACAGGCCGGCATGCCGCGGCGCCGGCCCGATCATCGGCAGGCTGTCGGGCAGCGTCGGCCGCGCCCCGCGCCAGGGATCGCCGACCGCCTCGCCGAATTCGACCACGCCGCGCGCCAGCGGGACCACCTGATCGAGCTGGGCGAACGAGGAGGGCGCATCGCGGTCGGTCAATTCGACGCCTGAGGTGACGCGAATCCCGTTCTCCATCGGCGACATCAGAAAACTGCCTTCGGCATCATGGATCGGACGCTGCAATGAACGTGCCGGGTTCGGCTTGAACTCGCGATGGTAGCCGCGTTCATAGGCCAGCGGAACGCGATAACCAAGCGGGCGCAGCAGATCCGCCGACCAGGGTCCGAGTGCCACCACGACATCGCGCGCGCGAATTTCGCCGTCGCCGAGCACGACGCGCCAGCCTTCGCCGTCCGGCACGATCGCCTTGATCTCCGACTGACGGATCTCGCCACCGGAGCCCGTAAACATCCGCGCATAGGCCTTGACCACGGCGCCCGGCGAGTCGACGGAGGCGGTCTGCGTGTGCAGGAGGCCGACCTTGTAGACCGGCAGGATGCTGGGCTCGAGCGCGGAAATCGCCTGCCGGTCGAGCAGCCGGCTTTCGATGCCATATTCGGTCAGAAGGGCCTGCTCTTGCTTTGCCGCGCCAACCGCGTCGCTGCGCCATGCCTTCAGCCAGCCGGTCTCGCGGATGCGCTGCGCCGCTTCCGCCTTCACGATCCATTCCCGGTGCAGTTTCAACGATGCGCCGATCAATCCGTGCAGCGCGGTGGCCCGCGGCCGGAGACGCGACGCTGTCGCATTGGCCAGAAACCGGATCACCCAATCCGCGTTCCGGATCGACCAGCCCGGATTCCAGCGCAGCGCCGCGTGCCGGTTGGTCAAATATTTCGGCAGCGCGCTCCAGAGCGACGGATTGTTGAGCGGCGATATCGACCCGCTGGAGAGAATGCCGGCATTGCCATAGGAGGTTTCGCTGCCTGGCTCGCGCCGGTCGACCAGGATGACCGACAGGCCGCGCTGCCGCGCGGTATAGGCTGCGGACACGCCGACGATGCCGGCGCCGAGTACGACGACATCCGCTTGCTTGCCCGTGAAATTGTTCGACATCGACCCACCCTCAAGGAAACCGGAAGAGATTTACATAAGCGTCAGGCCGCCATCGACCGGCAACAGGGCTCCCGTCACATGTCCAGCCTCCGGCGACAACAGAAAGGCGACCGTTGCCGCCACTTCGTCGGGGGCGGCCAATCTTCGCTGCGGATTGGCCGTGGCGGCCGATTGCCAGGCCTGCGCGTCCAGCGCCCCGAACAACCCGGCATCCTTGCGCGTATAGCCGGGTGCGACGACATTGGCGGTTGCGCCCGAGGGAGCGAGTTCAATCGCGAGACAGCGGACCAGCACCTCGAGGGCGGCTTTGGCCGCCCCGGAAGCCGGATAGGTCGAATCGGGCGTAAATCGATGTGCGGCAAAACTGCTGATGGCGACGACGCGTCCCTGCGATCCCCGCGTCAGGTCCGGCAATGCTGTGGCCGTCAATTCGTGAAACGCCGACGCCATGACCGCGAATGCCCGCTCCAGTCCCGCGCGCGGCAACTGCGCGAAACCGCGCCGGTCGGCAAAGCCCGCGGCGTGGACGATCGCATCGACGGCGCCGAACGCGGCGCGCGCCGCGCGAACGATCCCGGATGTGGTGCCTTCGCTTGCGAGGTCACCGGTACAGAATTCGACTTTGGCGCCGGCACGCCGGCAGTCCGCGGCGACCGCTTTCAATCGTTCGAGCCCTGCCGCGTCGGCCCCTTGTCCATGCAACATCAGACACTGATCGCTCGCGGCCAACCGGCGCGCGACCGCGGCTCCGATCCCGGAGCCGCCGCCGGTGATGATTGAAACGCGCAATGGACCCCCGTTCCCGATGCTCTGATCGGGCAAACTATAGGTGGCGCAATTGCGAATGCCAACAATCGCAGGCGGCGCCGCGCGCCATCGCAACGAAGGATGTCAATTCCCGCCATCCCGGATCGCGGAGGTCGCGCGCGTCCGTTGGACGATCTGGTGCCTGGTTTTTTGAATGGCGAT
This sequence comes from Bradyrhizobium sp. AZCC 2289, assembly GCF_036924615.1. Classification (NCBI taxonomy): domain Bacteria; kingdom Pseudomonadati; phylum Pseudomonadota; class Alphaproteobacteria; order Hyphomicrobiales; family Nitrobacteraceae; genus Bradyrhizobium; species Bradyrhizobium sp. AZCC 2289. Next base: position 7,086,701 of record NZ_JAZHRY010000001.1, read on the forward strand.
GCGTCGCCGAGCAAGAGCAGCGCCGGCGAGCACGCGGCCCGCCGGCGTCGCACGCCTCACGGCCCGTATTTGGGGGCCGGGGTCTGGTTGAAGTCGTTCTCGTCGGCAACGCAGGTAAAATTCGCCGCGATGCTGGTGCTGCCGCTGCCGTTGTACTTTGCGACCTTGGGGTAGACGCAGAGCGGCCGGGTCATCGCAACCGCGGGCGGCGTATCGGCGACGAACTTGGTGGCGATGATGGTTTCCGGCGCCGTGCCGGTCTCGACCCAGGTGACGAGCGGTGTAAGCGCGTCGAACGCGTTGGGACCAGGGCCGCCGGAACAGTGGTAGAGCCCGGGCGCCATGAACAGCCGGGCGTAGCTCTGGGTCCGCTGCAGGGCCGGGTTGCCAGCTCCGAAGCTGGCCTGCTGGAATCCATGGCTGTCGTTCCCCACCAGCGCGTTGAAGTAGTTGATGCTGCTCTGCGACGGGATCAGGGGGTCGGCCCAGCCGTGATACATCAGGAGCTTGCCGCCATGCTCCCGGAACTCGCCGAGATCGGTGCTGTTGGCGTTCAGCACCGCAGCAAGCTGGTCATCGACGGTGTCGACGGCGTGGTGGAAGTCAAAATTCGCGAAATTGACCGCGCTCGCCGGATAACCGAAGCTCGGGCCGAACACCCAATAGAACAGGCCGTCGAAGGCCGGCTCGGGAAGTCGCTCCTGGAACGCCAGGCCGAGCGCAAACACATTGTCGGTCTCGGTGCCGCGTGCGGGGCCCGGATTGATGACCTGACCGTTCACCGGGTCGATCGCGCCGCCGTAGTATTTCTGCATGGTCGTGACCTGGTCGGGCGTCAAGCATGCGGGGGGTATCTGGCCGCCGGTGCACTGCAGCACCTTGGGATCGAAATGACAGTCGCGCGGATCGGTCAGGAACTGGTCGGTGCTGGCGCCGCCGTCGCGGCCGACGCACTGCTTGAGCACGGCCTGGTTGATCAGCGTCATCTGGCCGGGCTGGATCAGCCGGCCCGGGCTCGCGTGGGCGTCCTGCCACCCGAAAAGCCCTGCCATGTGCAGGTGCGTGCGATTGAACGCCGGCGCCCCCGCCAGGATGCCGTCATAATCGTTCGGGAAACGCTGCGCCTCCATCAGCGCGTTCTGGCCGCCGGTGGAGCATCCGGCGAAATAGGCCTTTTGCGCCTTCTGCCCGTAGAACGCGTTGGCGATCTCCTTGCCCCGCACGGTCATCCCGTGGATGGCGCGGTAGCCGAAATCCTTGATCCGCTCGGGATGTCCAAACAACCCCGTCGACGGCGCCGCCGGATCGCCGAACGCAATCGCCAGCGGGTTGCCCATGTTGCCGTCCGAACCGCAGTACAGCGGACTGCATCCCGAGGACCCTGTACCGAGATCGCTGTTGCTCGAAGCAAAGCCGGCCTGGATGCCGCTGGCGAGTTCGTTGTAGGTGATCACGCCCTGGAAGCCGCCGCCGCCGGTGCCGAGGAATCGGCCGTTCCATGTGGTTTCGGGCAGCCAGACCTCGATCTTGATGCTGGAATCAGAACTCGGGGTCAGGGTCGCGGTGACCCGGCAGAACGCCGGAAGGCCGGTGATCGTGGTCGGCGGGCTGGAACCGGGGACGACGAAGACCCCAGTGGTGTTGTCCGTCGCCGAATTGATCGTGGTGTGCTGCAGTGGCAAGGATTGGAGATTGGTGCACGGCGTCGCCATCGCTGGCGTGCTGGCAATCGCTACACCGGCAAACAAGGCCATAGCCGCGCCGATGAGACTGGGTCGATGAAGCATCATTCTGTCCTCCCCGATTGTTGTCGTTTTGTGGGACCGGCGGATACCGGATCGATGTCGCAACTCAAGGATGAACTCGCGCCAGCGTGTCGATCCTTGCCCTGCGGATCATCCGATAGGTGGAATTTGCTTCTTGATAGCCGTCACGGCTGAGCACTGCGATCGCCGGTCGTTTCGGTCCGGGTCAGCTTCGCACTGCAAAGCGGACATCCTCACGGCCCGTCGGCCTGTCTCGAAACCCGCCGGCGACGGAGTGAGAAGCGGAGGGCAGAGTAAACCACGATCCGGCGTCGAGGTTCCAATGCCGTGAAAATAACCTCTGGTTGAAACACTATCCAAAACGGACAATGATATTCGCGAGCCGAAAGCACCGGCTCGCCAAAAAAAACAAGGGAGCGACGCAATGCTTAAAACTCGAACATTATTGTGCACCGCCGTCGGCATGCTGGCCGCAGCGACGCTTGCAACCAACGCATTCTCGATGGAGCGCGAGGGAGGGGCCGTCCGTTTGCTGACGACCGTTCCCATCCCCGGAACGAGCGCGAACACGACTGGCGGCAACATGTATGTGTTCGACATCAGCTTCGTCGATCAGGCGACGCAGACATATTATCTTGCCGACCGCTCCAATGCCGTCGTCGATGTCGTCGATGCAAGAAGCAACACACTGATTTCCCAGATCAGCGCCAAGCCTGCGTTCAAGGGCTTTACCGGCAACAACGGCACCTCCGGGCCCAACGGAGTCGTTGCGGCGTTTCCGTGGCTCTTTGTGACCGACGCCAACAGCCGCGTGGTCACGATCAATCTGCGCACCGGCAATACGGTGAGCGACGTCTCCACCGGCGGCGCGCCGGGCCTTCGCGCGGACGAACTGGCATATGATCCCAACGACGGACTGCTGCTTGTCGTCAACAACGCCGACACGCCACCCTTTGCGACGCTCATCAACGTCAACCAAGTGAGCGGTGCTCTCACCGTCGCAAAGCGAATAACGTTTGATACGATGCATACCGGGGTCAACGCGACCAATGGCGCCGAACAGCCGGTGTGGGAGCCGGTGACGGGCAAGTTCTATCTGTCGATCCCGCAGGTCGGCCCGAATTTGAAGGATGGGGCCGTCGTCCGGATATCAACTGCCGGCACGGTGGAAGTGCAATATCCGATCCAGTTCTGCCAGCCGGCAGGGCTGACCGTGGGTCCCAACGTCGATCTGCTCGCCGGCTGCAACACGGTTTTTGACACCGCGGGCAATGCCTGGGATCCGACGCAGAATGTGACCGCGGCGCCGATTCAGGTAATTCTCGACGCCAGGACGGGTACAATCGACAAGATGGTGCCCGGCGTCGGTGTTGGCGACGAGGTATGGTTCAACAAGGGTGACGGAAATTACTACACCGCGTCCTCGACCAGCCCGTTGCGTCCGACCGAGGTCATCGCCGCAACACCCCTGACCGCTCAGGGAGCCGCGATCCTCGGCGTCATCGATGCGCGCGATAAGACCGTTAAGCAACTGGTTCCCACCTTCAACGTGCCTGCGGTAACCACAGGTCCGCTGCTTCATGCGGCGAGCACGGCCCATTCGGTTGCCGCCAATGCCGAAAACAACCATGTGTTCGTTCCGCTTGGTGCAAATAATGCGTTTCCCAACTGCCTGACCGGATGCATCGCAGTCTACGGGACAGGGGCGCGCATGGACGAAAGAGCCGAAAGATAGGCTGAGCCGGTGAAGAGGTCGCGGGTCAACTCCCGCGACCTCTTGCCGGGCTAACGCGCCTTGCGCGCCAAGGCGAATGCCGGTTTGGGGTAAAGCTGACGGTTATTACGCCAGACGGTCGCACTCGTTTCACCGCCCGGCATAGGCTCTTGCGTGTGCCAGCTCTGGACGCTCGGTATCGGCGTTTTTTGCGAGCGTGAGCAGCTTGCCGTAATACATAACAGCCTTATCACGATCGCCCGCGGCCTCTGCGGCGCGCGCGGCCCCATAGCATCCGCGGAAGCGGTTCGGCTCGCGCTGCTGCGATGCTTCATACTCTCTGAGCGCGAGAACCGGCTGGCCGGTCTCGTACAGCATATCACCAAGCAATTCGCGGGCAGGCAGGATACGGCCGGGCGTGACGATGTGTTTTTCGTTCCTGTCTTCGAGATCGGCGGCTTCGCGCATCAGTTTCAGGGCGTCGTCAACATTCTTGTGGGCGAACGCGATCCAGCCCGCAACCGCGCGCTGCTGAACTTCCACTTCCCTTGCCCAGTAAATATTCCCGGCATCGGCGAGTTTCTGATGCCGGACGGCAAGATCGGAAGCCGCTTGTTCGGCAGCGGCCGCATCGTCGGAGCGGGCGGCGCCGATCGCGCGGGCAAACAACGTGATCGCTTCCGTGTAGGCAAGACCGCTCGCCACGGGTGACAGTTGCTTCGCCGCGAGCCAGTCGCCGCGCTCCAGCGCATAGCGGGCCGGCATCGCGGCCGAGGCGTAGGCCACAGCGCCCTGTGACGGAGACGCCTTGACCTTGAATGCGTCCGCCATGGCGCCGAGTGCAGCCGCATCGCGTGCCAGTTGCAGGTCCGCATAAACCGCGTAATCGCTGGCATGATAGGCTTCGGGCAACTCGCCGCCCCTGATCGCCACCTCAAAGGAGCGCCGGTTGGTCGATGCCGAGTCTTCCCAGGCGCCCACCCGCGTGAAGATATGCGACGGCATGTGCAACGCATGCGGCGCGTCAGGCGCAATACCGGCGTAGAGCCGCGCGGCGGCGAGGCCCCGGGCGGCGAGCGGGGGAGCGTCGTATGAATGGATGAGATAGTGCGCGACCCCGGGGTGATCGGGATGTTTGGCAAATTGTTGCTCCAGGATCGCTGCGGCCCGGGCGTAAGCCGCGTAGGTCTGGTCGGCTTGCGATTGCGTGCCCGCAATATAGAGCGCGCTGAATATCTGGGCTTCGTCATCATCCGGGTAGCGGGCCGCCAGCGCTTCGTAAGCCCTTGAGCGGGTCTCCTGGCGGGCGCGCTCGGGGCGGTTGGCCCAATCCTGATAGTAGGCGCCAACAGCTTCGATGTAATCGCGCTCGCGCGCCGTGGTTTGTATCTGGCGCGCGAGATCGATCATCGCTTGTGCCTTTTCCGCGTCCTTCGGCAGCGGACCGACTCCGCCCAGCGGATTCACCATCAGCAGTGAAGCGATGCCCCAATACGCGATCGCGCAAGCGGGATCCTTCGCCAGCACATCGCGGAATACCTGCTCGCCCGCGCTGAACCAGAACGAGTGCAGCATGGCGACGCCGCGCGCCAGGTCCGCCTGTACGGCGGGGGCGCACGAATTCGAAAAATTGACGTTGCCGACCTGGCTATGCGCGCCGTGGCCCTCGTGTTCATCATGGCAAAGTGCGGCGGCAGTCGTGAACAGAAGTGCGGCGACGCTGGCGATGACCGTGCGCTGTTTCATGATGAGTTCTCCACCTGAGCCAAATTCACGCTGAAGAATAATATCTGTTACCGGGGCGGGTGTCGAAGGGCAGGAGCGCTTTTTCGGCTGGTCGGCCGATCCATGGCCGCTGTCCCGTTTGGGTCAAAAGCGCCGTTTTGGCAGTCGGCCGGCCGCTTCCGGTCTACCCCGATAAACAGACATCTTCAGGGTCCGTCGGCATGTCTCAAAGGTGCCAATGGGCGACATCGCAGTCTCAGCAATGGGATCGGCAGCACTTACATTCATAGCACTCAATTAAAATCAGGGTAGGGAAAGAGACTTCTCCTTATGCGTTCGATCAGGAAGTTTGAACCGGCGTCCGATAGATGCACGTTATCGGTAGTTATTACCTCACTTGCCGACGGCCCCAAGCGCGTCATACACCCTTCCGAGTTGCACAGCGTGTGCCATGCCGAAATGTATTCCGCCCCGGCGGACTTGCTGAATGCTTCCATTCGTTCATCGTCCTGGGGTCCGGACATACCTGCCGTTATTCTGTCGGCGATTGCGTGCCGCAATCGGTAGAAATTCACCAGCGAATGAGGAAGTGTGCGCTTCCAAACCGGTACCGGCCCCAAAATGACGATTCGTCTAATATTGAGAGCCTTTAGCTGCCCGATTGTTTGCCGGAGTTTCTCGAGGTCCTTAACGCCATCCCACCACGCGTGCAGTAGCACGATCTCGGGATGTGATGATCTTATAAGACCAAACACGATGTCATTGGCCGAATCACACCTGGCATTCGATCCGGCCGCCAGGATCGGCGCGCAACCTGAGGCCGTGAAGCGAGCCAAGCGAAACGGAACGGTTACCTGAGCATTCTTCAATCCCGGGTAAAGTGCTGCTGCGGTGGAATCCCCCCATAGAAGCACGAGGGGCTTATCGCCCCGCTCGATGCAGCTCGAGTTAAATTCAGATCCTGGTACGTCCAAGAAGCACATGTCGCGGAATCCGGCATTGTTGTGCGGCGCAAGCTGCGCGATATCGCGAATTTCCAAGGGAAAACGAAATGCAAAGCCAGCTGCAATGGCAGTCACGATCCCCACGACGCCGACCGTGACCAATCCGAAAGCTAATTTCGGCGCCGTATTTTTCTGCTGGCGGAGTGGAATTTCGACAAAACGAAATGTTAGCCACGACAGGACAACCGCAATGAGAACGACGGCCCAAATCTCGATGACGTTTGGAACTCCGTTCCGCACAATCCCGAGATAAGACAATAGCGGCCAGTGCCAGAGATATAGCGGATAGCTGATTAGTCCGATCAGGATCATCTGTGGGTTCGATAGAAAAGTCCTGTTCACCAAGGAAGTTGGCGAGAGAATAATCAGCACCGCGCCAAGCACCGGCAGCAGCGCATAAAGGCCCGGAAATAAACTTTCCTTGTTGAGCGTTATCGCAGCGAAGATAATTGCTACAATGCCGAGCATTGCCAGCAGGTTCTCAAGTTGCGCAAAGCATCGTTTTTTGCGTTCCCAAGCGTCGGTGTAGTCACTGGCGACAATGCCGCCGGCCAACAACTCCCACGCTCTCGATATCGGCGAGTAAAAGGACCAATCTTTGTAGCCGAAAAAGATCATCAGGCTGACGCCAAACGACGCAGCAGCGATGGCTGCCATCCAAATTCGGTGTCGCTTCGATCCGAACAAGATCAAGAGAGCTGGTGGCCAGAAAATGTAAAACTGTTCCTCGATACCTAACGACCAAAGGTGCAGGAGGGGATTTTCGGTCGCGTCCGGCGCAAAATAGCCGACCTGGCTGAGTTGAAACAGATTGGATACAAACGCGACGCCGGCGGCAATGCTCTTCCCAAGCATAGAAAAGCCGTCGGGTAGAAGAACAATCCAGCCGATCAGGTAAGTAACGGCCAAAACGACGATGAGCGCCGGAAATATCCGCCGAATCCGGCGAGAGTAGAATTCCATGGACGAAAAGGTATTGGTTTTGACCTGCGAAATAATGATGCGAGTGATCAGGAAGCCGGAAATAACGAAAAAAATATCAACCCCGATAAATCCGCCAGGGACCAGCCAGGGCTGAGCGTGATATCCGACCACCAGCAGAATGGAGATAGCTCGCAGTCCATCGATGTCCGGGCGATAAGCACCTGTCTCGTCTTGGTGTCCCGGCCGAGCGATTGGCAATGTTGTATTCCCCTAGCTTACTTGCTGCGCTGCTGCCATTACCACCAAAACCCCGCGTCTAGAAACTAGGATGGTGGGTTCGGCCGAACTGGTAACAATGCGACAACTGGGAGCCAACCCAATGATTCGTGGCGCAGACGACGATAGCGAGCGTCGAGGCAGTGATCATGCTTCCGCTGTTGATGTCTCTTTCGCGTCAAGAGCGCCGTTTTGATCCTCTGCTGATCACTTCCGGTCTACCCCGAACAACGAACATCATCTAACCGGCCGGGCTGGTCCGTTTCGTGCCAAACTGCGACATCAGGTCGTTCGATGTTGTAGACTGTCGATTGGTCGATGGCGCATCGAAAACACAGCTGTGACCGACCGCTCAAAGCCTTTGTGACGCGCTCAATTGCCTTTGGACCGTCCGGATCGGACGGGCCCAATTCGGAGAACTTCTTGAAATCCGCCAATGCGCGTTGCAGATCGTTTTTCCGTACCAATGATATGCCGCGGGTATAGAACGCTATTGCGTAGTTCGGATTAATCCGGATCGCTTGATCATAATCCTCGATGGCGCGGTCGTGTTGGCCATTAGCATTATACGCATTGCCGCGGTTATAGAACGCATCTGCGTCGCTCGAATTAAGCCGGATTGCCTGGTCATAATCCTCGATGGCGCGGTCGTATTGGCCTTTAGCTTGATAGGCGGTGCCGCGGTTGTAGAACGCTATTGCGTAGTTCGGATTAATCCGGATCGTTTGATCATAATCCTCGATCGCGCGGTCGTTTTCGCCTTTGGCATGATAGACGTTCCCGCGACGGAAGAACGCCAATGCGTGGTTCGAGTTAAGTCGGATCGCTTGATCGAAATCCTCGATGGCGCGGTCATATTGGACTTTAGCTTTATAGGCAATGCCGCGGTTGAAGAACGCATTTGCGTAGTTCGGATAAAGCCGGATCGCCTGGCTACAATCTTCAATGCCCTTGTCGCTTTCTTGCTTTACGTTCCACTCGATGCAACGATTGTTAAAAATGGCGGCAAGCTGACGGCCGCTATATCGACCGGAATTAATAGCACGTGTGCACGCGGCTATTGCTTGGTCGCCAGATTCCTTCACACACGTATCGCCATCGTCGGCCGCGGCGTGCGTCGCCGCTAACCAAACTGTCGATGTGAAGGCCAGAGCCGCCAGGGTGCCCCGCAGAATTGACGTCATATAGAGGTCCTCTTGGATAACCACTTGCGTAAATCATATCGCAACAGCCCGAAGCCGCTACAGTTACTTGAGGACGGCTCCGTATCTGCTGGTGAAATGGTCCGGCCACACTCATGCCCGATCAGCCATCGAGGCTGATAAGGGACACCAAAGACCAAGAGCACGTCATGTCGCAGTTGGGTCAATCGCGTCACTTTGACCGCGCGGCGCTCACTTCCGGTGTGTGTACCGAAAACTTAAACACGGGCGTAGCGGTGATGAAGTCCGCCAAGGACGGCGCGTGAACTGATCACACCGGTTCGCTGAACCGGGCGAGACACTGGTGCATCCTTGTTCAAGGATCGATGAGTTCTGACGCGGTTGTAATAGTCCGCATAAGATTTCAGGATCCGGCGCAGATGTGTCTCGCCTAGGACAATGATGTGGTCCAAACACTCGCGCCGGATCGATCCGATCAGCCGTTCGGCAAAGCCGTTCTGCCACGGCGAGGCTGGTGCGGTAGGCTTGTCCCGGATGCCCATGGCGCGCAATCGGCGCGTGACGACGCTGCCATAGATCCGGTCCCGATCGCGGATGAGGTAGCTCGGAGCCACATCCCAAGGAAACGCCTCCGTTATCTGACGTGCAACCCATTCTGCCGTCGGATTTGCTGTGACGTTGATCCAGACGAGGTCTCTGCGGCCGAGCCGGACAATGACGAAGGCATAGAGCAGGTCGAAACCGATAGTTGGAACGACGAACAGGTCGATGGCGGCAATGTCCGGCGCGTGGTTCCGCAAGAAGGTTCGCCATTCCTGGCTGGGTGGCCCCGTCGTTTGACCATGTACTTGGCGACGCTCGACTGTGCGATCTCAAACCCGAGCTTGAGCAGTTCGCCGTGGATGCGTGGCGCGCCCCAAAGCGGATTTTCCATGCTCATCCGCCGGATCAATCCGCGCAACTCCGTGTCGATCCGCGGTCGCCCTCCCTGTGGACGCGACTTCCAACGCCAGTAGCAGCGAAAGCCGGCCCGATGCCAACGCACGAGCGTCTCGGGTCGGATGATCGTGAGGACCTGCAGGATCGACGGAACCCAGCGGTAGAGCTGGATAAAGAACCAGCGATCATTGTTCGTAAGCCGGACGCGACCATGGAGCCTCCGCGTCAAGACCATTAACTGATGTCGAAGTACCGCGTTCTCAGCTTCAAGCCGTAACTTCGACTTGAACGGCGAGGCCAGCACGGTCAGAGCGAAACAGAACAGCCCGATCATTCCACCAGCTTAGGCGATTCCAATACGTCATCAACTCGGATAAGGTTTTCGGTACACACACCTATCAGCAACAAGTGCTGAGGGCCGGAGTTCAGTTGAACGCACCGCCGGAAGCGCCACAGGCCGACAAGCGTCGGACCGGCTAACGCCCCCCTTGTCATAAAAGCGGACCGTCCCGCGCGGCTCCGGACCTTCGCCGATCTCAATCTCGGCGTCGTGAACATGCGCCAGCACTTGAGTCAGGTCGCGCATGTCGAGCAACGCTCCGCAGATCGGGCAATTGCCGAAATGATCGGCCTCGGTTTCGGCAACGCCGTCGGGGTCGATGCCTCGATGGCCGCCTGCTTTCGTCATTGATCCCGCGGCAGCTTCCGGCGTCCCCAATGCTTGTCCTTCCGCGACGAGTCGAACACACGTTCAACGCGGCGGTTCAAGGCTCTCATGACGCCAATTCGCGCAAACATCGTTGGCCCTCCCAATTCCGCGACCAGCATCAGGCCCTCAATCGCGGCTTGCCATTCAGGGGTGAATAGCAAACGGCTAAGGCATATTCGTTTCCCCCTTGGGTGGCACAAGTCGCACCGTTTTTAGAGCGAGTGCCCGGTCAATCGCTTTCTCGGCTTCGACCACTGCCGCCGATTTACTGTGCGCTTGGCCCGTGATCACCACGTCAGCAACCGACGCGGACCATTTCCACAAGTGCCGCCCGATGCCTTGAACGACCGTATATTCGATGTCTCGATATTTCATCATTGTCCGCACCTAAGCTGGTTAGCTGCGTCTCTGGTATAGCTTGGGATTCAAATAAGAACTCGAGCGGGCAACCCGCAAGAACTCGGTCAACTGTAACGGGAATTGCGTAGGCGCCTGCCCCTACTATCGGTTCTTGGCGGATGCTGCGGGACCGATCATCGACACATCGTGGCCATCTGTAATGCATGCACATGAAGGTTGTGGCCACTTCCGTTCAATGGCACCAACCGGACCAAACGGGCCGGTCTGTTGGTGTCCGTTAATCGGGGCAGACCGGAAGTGGCTGGCAGAGGGTCAAAACGGCGCGTTTGACCCAGAGCTGAACGAGCGGCCGGGCCGCCTGTTCTTTGGACGGCTTACGGGCGCAGCCTCACGGCGCAGTGTCTGTGTTCGCCGGCAGGGTGAACTGGAAGGTGGCACCGTGGGGTACATTTGCCGTGGCCCACAGCCGGCCACGGTGAGCTTCCACGATCGAACGGCAAATCGAGAGCCCCATGCCCATGCCGCTGGATTTGGTGGTGAAGAAGGCGTTGAACAGCCGGTCCGCATCCTCGGCGGCGATCCCGACGCCGCTATCCGTCACACTTACGAGCACTCGGCGTGTCGCGTCCTGGGCTGATCGGATCACCAGTTCGCGCGGCCGATCTGTGACCGATTGCATGGCTTCAATGCCATTCATCAGCAAGTTAATAATCACCTGCTGCAATTGGACCCGATCACCCAGGATCATGGGTAGAACGGGTGCGAACTCCGTTCGCAATGACACCTGGTGGCTGATTAACTCGCGCTGCACCAGCGCGATGACCTCCCTAACGACGTCATTGACCTCGAGCGGCACTTTCTCGATGTCAGTCTTGTTCGCGAGCGCACGGACGCGCTGGATTACTTCGCCCGCCCGATTGCCGTCATTAATAATCGACTCCACCGTGCGGCGCGCTTCTTCCAGGTCGGGAGTTTCGCGGTCGAGCCAACGCAGGCAAGCCGCGGCGTTAGTGACGACGGCGGCGAGCGGCTGGTTCACTTCATGGGCGATCGAGGCTGTCAGTTCGCCCAGCGTCGTCACACGCATTACATGTGCGAGTTCCGCCTGCGCTTTGCGCAACCCCCCCTCGACGTGCTTGCGCTCCGTCAGATCGAGCACGAAGGCGACGCCCTCGTCTTGGTGGTCGCCGAACGTCGTCGCGCCGACCAGAACCGGCACGCGGCTGCCGTCTTTGCGAAAATACTCTTCCTCACGCGGATGGACGGTTCCAGCCGCCTTCAGCTCTGCGATGGCCTGTTCGTCGGCGTCGCGCCATTCGGCTGGCGTCAGCTCCGTCCATCGCAGCCGACGCGAGACGAGATCTTCCCGGGCATATCCGACAATATCGAGAAAGGCTTGGTTGGCATCGATGATCCGGCCCTGAAAATTCCAGATGAAGATCCCGATGATGTTCGAATCGACCAGGCAGCGGATCCTGGCCTCCCGTTCCTGAAGATCGTTGTACAGACGGGCGTTCTCCAGCGAGATCGCGGCTTGCGACGCCAGCAGTTCCAGTACCGAGATCCGAGCGGGCGTGAACACGTGCGATGCCAGGTTGTTCTCGAGGTAGAGCACCCCGGTTAGCTTGGACTGCTTCACCAGGGGCATGCAGAGGACCGACCGGGCGTGCTTCTCACAGATGTACTCATCTGCCGAGAACGGATTCTGCGCCAAGGCGTCATCCAGGATCACACTTTGCCGCGTCCGGATCAGGTAATGGAGCACGGATTCGGGAAGTTCCCTCGGTGACACGGGCATCTGGCGCAGTGTGACCTCGACCTGGCCGCGGCCGGTCGTCGCTTCCGCCGCGATCCGTGGCTCGTCGCCCGGGAACAGGATGAGCAGGCCACGCTCGGCGCCGGCATGTTCGACCGCGATCCGCAGGAGTGTCTCGATGAGCTTGCCGAGGAGGATCTCGCCGGACACCGCCTGCGCGGCCTTGAGCACCGCCCCGACATCCAGCTGCCCGACGGGCGCGCCAATGGTAGCGGTAGGAGATGCAGGGACTGGTGCGTCGCGGAGATGCGGATGATGCTGCTCGAGTTGCCGCACCTTGCCATCGGCTCCCCAGCGAAGATAGCCGTAGCGGGCGTCCTGCAAATACACACGGGCAATCTTCTCGAAGCCACGCGCCGCATAGAAGCGGGAGGCGAGTTCATTGGTGAGCGCCTCATTGTGAATAAAGCCGTTTGCGCGGGCCGAGCGAATGGCCTGCTCGTAGAGGTGCATCGCGTCAACATCGCGGCCGTCGATGCGAGCAATCTCGGCGCTGACCAGCGCGGCGCGAGTTTCGAAATTGTCCGGGCAATTCTCCGCCCATATTTCGAGCTGCCTGTGGAAGGCGGCCAGAGCCTCGACATGCTGTCGGCGCCGGTCGGGGGACGCGGAATCGCAGCACGCCGCTTGGCAAAGCGCACCATAGAAGTGGTACTCCGCCGTTTCAAAATGTGACGGTGACGTCCACAGCAGCCGTTGCGCCTTCAATGAGGCATCGAGGGCCGAAGCATGGTCGCCGGCAAAGAAGCGAGCTTGCAGCTTCCGGATCCAGTACCAGCACTCAGGTGCCGCCAAACTTGTGTCGCCCGCTAAACGGCGTTCGAACAGGAGCTCATCGAATTCCTCGTCGTTGAAGGAGCCGAATTCCGGCGTCAAGCCACGAAGGGTCCGGATAAGCCCGAGCTGCGAGGTGATGACATCGATGACGAGACCGAACCGAGCTCTCCGCGCAAAATCGAGCCCATTCTCGGCTTCACGTTGCACCTCAGCGAGCGGGTCTCCTGCCGCGAGAAGGTTTCTGTTCAGGGCCTGGCAGCTATAGGCCGCAAACGTGAGGTCGCCGGTCTTGTTCGCGGCCTCGAAAGCACGGCGCAGCAAATCCCGGCCAGCCCGGACATGTTTCGTCCATGGCACGACAAGATTTCCGAAGACCATACAGGTCCTGGCCTGGAACCGTTTCAATCCGCGTTTTTCGATCAGTTCATAGCCGAGCCGACCGAATCGAAATCCGGCCTTGTAGTTGCCGAAGTGCGGTCCGGCTATGACGCCAAGCCATACATAGGCGAAGCACGAACCGTCGCTGTTGCCGCGCTCGAGGCTGAGATTAACCATCCGACAGATGACCAGCGAAAGAAAGTTCGCATCCGTAAACAATGCCGGCGGCACCACCCTCGTCAGAAGATCCAGAGTTGCGAGGGATGCCGGGTCGCTCATCAAGGGCAGATCGATGAGCTCCTCGATCGCGCGGGTCCCGAGCTGTAACCAAATCCGCTCGTATTCTCGTCGCACTTCCTCGTCTGTCGGATGCGGCGACCAGTCGATGCCCAGATGCCGAAGGTAGTCGAGACCGACGGCAATGGCGCGGCTGCTCTGATCGAGGGTCGTGTACAGATCCACGCGCAAGCAGGCGACCGTGGCACGTTCCACGGTATTTGCGGCGCGGATTGACAGCGCCGCCAGGCGCTGCTCCGCTGCCGCCAGCGCGCCGGTGAGGAACTCGCATTCGGCCCGGTGCAGCTCCAGCGCAAAGGTGAGCTCGTGCCGGCGCTCCCACGAGTCTTCCGGCAACAGTGCCGCACCGGCGGTGAGATAGGTGAGCGCCGAGGCGTAGGCGGTAGTAGCCTTGGCGCACTGGCCCGCGAGCAGGTTGAACTCGGCCAGCTGCTCACGCTCGTCTCGTGAGGTGATCAAGGCGGCGCCGCGGTTGAGCTGATTGACGATTTCGAAGATGGCCTCTTCGCGCTTTTCCGCAGGGGTATGCACCGCGAGCAGCCTTCCGATCCGCAGGTGCGCCCCGGCGCGCAACTGTTCCGGTATAAGTGAATAGGCGGCCTCCTGGACACGGTCGTGGATGAACCTGTACGAGCCCTCCAAGTGCTCGACCAGCCCCAGACGAACGGCGCTCCAGAGATCCGAACGGACCGCGTCATTCGATCTCCCGAGAACGATCGAAAGCATCGTGATCTCGGCGACGTTGCCGACGCAGGCGAACTGCTGCAACGCAGCCTGGGTCTCGACGGGCAGGCGGGTCAACTTCCCGGCCATAAGATCCACCACGTTATCGGTGTAGCTCTTGGCGCGGATGCGATCCATGTTCCATTGCCACGCTGACGCGACTGGGTCGAATGCGAGCAGCCCCTCGTCGGCCAACGCGATGAAGAACTGGGTCGCGAAGAACGGATTGCCGCCGGTCTTCTCCTGCACTAGCTCCGCCAATGGCCGCGCGCGCTTGGGCTCGCAGTGGAGCGCGTCGGCGATGAGCCGGCCAACATGGTCGAGCTCGAGGGGCGCCAGCACGATCTTATGCACCCTCGCTTCGACCGTGCGGATCGCCTCCAGCGTCCGCAGAAGCGGGTGCGCAGGGCCGACCTCATTGTCCCGGTAGGCCCCGACCAGCAGCAGGTGCCGCACTTCCGAGTGCGTAACCAGATGCGCCAGCAGGTCGAGCGTTGCTGCATCCAACCATTGCAAATCATCCAGGAACAGCGCGAGCGGGTGCTCCTTGCGCGCGAACACCCCGAGGAAGCGCCGGAACACCAGCTGGAAGCGGCTCTGCGCGTCCTGCGGCGGCAGATCCGCGACCGGTGGCTGTTTTCCAATCACAAGCTCCAGCTCGGGAACGAGGTTGACGATGAGCTGACCATTGGGGCCCAGCGCATCGATTAGGGAGGCTCGCCAGCGGCCAAGCTCCTCCTCGCTTTGGCTGAGGAGCGAGCGGACAAGGCTCTGGAAGGCTTGGCCCAGTGTCGCGTACGGGATGTCACGCTTATACTGGTCGAACTTGCCGGACGCGAACAGGCCGCGCGACGGTACCAGCACCTTGTGCAGTTCGTTCACCACCGAGGACTTGCCGATTCCAGAATAGCCGGACACGAGCACAAGTTCCGGCGTGCCCTGGGCCACAACTCTGTCGAAGACTGCGATCAGCGCGTCAATCTCACGCTCCCGGCCGTAAAGCCTCTCCGGGATCAGCAGCCGATCCGAAGAGTCGTGCTCGCCAAGCGCGAACCGGTCGATGCGGCCATATAACTCCAGGTCTGCGAGGCATCTTCGAAGATCAGCCTCGACACCGGCGGCAGTCTGGTAGCGCTCCTCGCCGGTCTTGGCGAGAAGCTTCATGACGATTGCCGAGAGCGGCTCGGGGACGCCCGCGACCCGCTCATCCGGCGGCATCGGTTGCCGCGCGATATGGCAGTGCACCCACTCCATCGGATCGGCGGCCGTGAAGGGCAGTGTCCCCGTCAGCATCTCGTAGAAGGTGACGCCCAGAGCATAGAGATCGCTGCGGGAGTCCACCGAGCGGTTCATCCTGCCGGTTTGTTCCGGCGCCATGTAGGCGAGCGTCCCCGCGATCACCTCTGGCGGGGCGGGGGCTTGGTGCTCGCGCGGCAGACGCGAGGCAATGCCGAACCCGGTCAGCCACACGCCGCCGCTTGCCGCGTCCACCAGGATATTTGCCGGCTTGATGTCCTTATGGATAAGGCCTCGCTCATGCACTCGGCAGAGCGCCCCCGCGAGAGAGATCGCGATGCGCAGGAAATGCGATACGTCCAGAGGTTGGCCAAGCAGTCGATCGACCGGCGTCCCGCCCGGATCCTCAAGCACCAGCGTCATGCGGCCGTTGTGGTGCGTCAGCGCGACTGGTCGCGCCGCCCACTCAGCGTCAAGTTCGGCTTTGAGCGCATATTCGTTTTCAAGCCGCTCGACGCATCCGAGCGAGGTTTCTTCCGCGGCAACCAGCAGAATCGGCGCCAGGCCGTTGCCGGAACCTCGGTAGAGAGCAATGTCTCCCTCCCTCAGCGGCGAGAATACGTAGCTCGAGAGCTCGTTCACGAGGGCCTCCGCCAGGAGGACTACTCTAGTACGTTGATTAGGTTACGTTTGCTCTCGCCCGTCAATCCAAAAACAGACGCCAAAAAACGCGATCGTATCACCATCGGTGCTATATTATGGCTAGACGATGACGAGAACCGCGCTGGCCTTTTGCTCACAAAGCCGAGATGCTTTGTCGAGGCAAAAATGCGCTGACGAAGTGTTCCATAAATCAACTGACTTCCGGTGATGGCACGTTTGAGACATGCCAATTGGCTCGGAGATTGTCCGCTTATCGGGGCAGACCAGAAGTAGACGGCCGAGTCCGGCCGTGCGTTGCAAGAAGATTTCGTCGAATTGGCGGCGGCGGTCTTGCATCAATGCTATCCGGCCTCTGATTGGAGCGCGTTGTGCTCCGGGCCATCATGGATATCAGCGCGCGTGCGTTCTCATTAACGGACAGGCCTCGATTGGGCCATTTGGGTCACCAGTGTTCGCACGCGCTCGGAAGACCGAACCTCCATCTCGTCTCATCCTCTCGCAGACCTCGGCTGGAAACTGTTGATAGGGTTACGTCATCGCTTGCTCCTCATGTCGCGCAGTTCCTTTGTTCGAGCCAAGGGCCGTTCCTTCGTCCCGGCCCGCAGAACGTCGATCGCGTCGCGCGCAGGGGCGGTCAAGGCCGGCCGTCGCGCTTGGCTTGCGGCGGGCGCCGGCGTTGCCAGGCTGCGCCTTGACCGCGCCGAGCACGGCGCGAGGATCAAGCGGATCGGACGCTTGCATCATCGGTCCTCGTCAGCTCGAAGCCGCGTCCTTTGGCCAGCACCGCCCAGGCGATCCGGGCAAGCTTGTTGGCGAGCGCGATCGCGAGCACGTTGTGGTGCAACCGCCTCTTGGCGGCTTCGATCCAGGATTTGAGCCCGTAACGTTCCCAGTCCTTTATCCTGACCAGCACAACCCATGCCGTCTGCACGAACAGAACGCGCAGGTAGCGATTGCCGCGCCTGGAGATTTTGCCGAGGATCGTGCGGTCTCCCGTCGAGATCTGCTTGGGCACCAGTCCGAGCCAGGCGCCGAAGTCGCGGCTTTTGGAGAATACGTCTCCAGTGCCGATCGCGGCCACCATGGCGCTCGAAATGATCGGCCCGATGCCGGGCACCGTCATCAGGCGCGAACATGCCTGATCCTGACGGGCCAGGGCTTCGATCTCGCCGGAGAGGCCATCGATGCGCTGATCCAGCCGGCGCCAGTCGCCTGCCAACTCCTCGATGACACGCAACATGCGGGGCGACAGGGCATCGGTGCGCGTCGCAAGGATGGTGGGCAGCTCCTTGCGCAGGAAGCCGATACCCTGGCGCGCGGCGATCCCGCGTTCCAGCATGAAGGCGCGAATCTGATTGATGATACCGGTGCGTTGCGAGACCAGCCGCTCGCGCACCCGATGCAGTGCCTGCAGATCAAGTTGCTCCGCGGTCTTGGTCGCCACGAACTTCATCGTCGGGCGCTGCACGGCTTCGGCAATCGCTTCGGCATCATTGAAGTCGTTCTTCTGTCCCTTGCTATAGGGGCGGACATATTTGGCCGGCATCAACCTGGCATCGTGACCAAGCGATGCGAGTTTGCGGCTCAGGTGATGCGCGCCGACGCAGGCTTCCATGCCGACCAGGCAGGGCGGCATATTGGCGAGCCGCGCCTCCACTTGGCCACGCGACCACTTTTGCCGCAGCACGATGGCGCCGCGCGCATCGTGGCCCACGGCGTGGAACGCGTTCTTGCCGATATCGATGCCGATCACGGCGATCGCGGTATTGGGTATCTGAGACATGGCGTGCTCCTTGTCCTTGGCGCCCCTTGCCAGCTTCGCTTGCTGGCGGGGCAGGAGCACGGCCGGACCATCCCATTAGCCGACCTTGGATGTTTGGCCACTTCTTCGGTATGGACGGCCATGAGAGCTGTCGCGAACTGCGGCTGGAGTTGTTATGCTGCCCCTCACAGTTTAGGCCGAGGAACTGCTCCGCATGAACGAGAGTACCCACGAAGAAAGCACCGCTTCTGAGCTGCAAGATCGGGTGACCGAACTCATCGAGCAACAGACGGCCATCTCGGAAGTGCTGCGCGCCATTGCGAACTCGCCGCACGACTTGCAGCCCATCTTCGACGCCATCCTCGACAGCTCCACACGTCTCTGTCGAGCAGACGTAGTCACCTTACGTCTCTCCGAAGAAAGAGGCCTTCGTCTAGTGGCGATGCGAGGGGACCCCCTTTTGGTTAGTCACCTGTGGTCATCATTCCCCGCGCTTGCAGAAAAGGGGAGCTTACAGAGTCGAATAGCCACAAGCAGGTTACCCGCTCACATCCCCGACTTGGCAGCACTTGAAATCGATCATCGGGATGGTTCTTGGATCACGGCGGTGAACGCAGGTTATCGAGCTACCCTGATTGTGCCGTTGCTCAAAGACAATAAGATAGTTGGGACAATTACTCTGGGCCGCAAACAGGTGCAGCCGTTCACTGACAAACAGATTTCCCTATTCATGGACTTCGCTGCGCAAGCCACCATTGCCTTGGAGAGCACCCGCCTCGAGCGGCAATATCGCGAGGCGCAGATGGCGCTGGCGCATGCCAACCGCGTCGCGACGATGGGTCAGTTGACGGCTTCGATCACCCATGAAGTGAACCAGCCGATCACAGCGGCCGTCACATACGCGTTGGCCGCTCGGCGTTTCCTAAGCGCGGATCCACCGAATTTTCGCGAGGTGGATGACGCGCTCTCTCTGATTGTCAAGGAGGGGAATCGCGCAGGCGAGGTTGTCGAGCGAGTTCGTGCGCTCGTTAAGAAGGTGCCCGCACGAAAGGACGCCGTAGCGATCGATGATGCCCTCCTTGAGGTTATTGCTCTCACCCGTGCAGAGGCCGTAAACAATAGCGTGTCGGTGCGGACGCAATTTGCGGAGGGCTTGCCGCGTGTCCAGGGCGATCGGGTCCAACTGCAACAGGTGATGCTGAACTTAATCATTAACGCCATTCAGGCCATGAGTGGAATTGGGGAAAGCCCGCGCGAATTACAGATCAGCATCGATGCCGTTCCGTCCGAAGGTAGCGTGCGCGTCGGGGTGCGGGACACCGGGCCGGGGCTGAGCCCGGAGAGCCGCTCGCGTCTGTTCGAGCCATTCTACACGACCAAGCCCGAGGGCATGGGCATGGGCCTATCTATCTGCCGCTCGATCATCGAAGCCCACGGCGGACGGCTGTGGGCGATCCGGTGCGAACCGCAGGGTGCTCTCTTTCAGTTTACGATCCCCGCTGACTGAGCCGCCATCCGTAATCGATGTCGCTTATTGGCACGTTTGAGACATGCCGGCTGGGTCGAGCAATGTCCGAGTTCGAGGGCAAAGCGGAAAACATATGCTCACACTGAGTTCTTCGCAGTTTGACACCCAGCAGACCAATATCCTCCTGTGACTTTCCTGCTCTGACCGCCCATTATTGGATGGTCCTCATCCGCGCCGGCTCTCAAAGTCGCGTCGCCAGTCGGCCGGCCTTTGACCAAAGGCCTGCCTGAAAAGCCTGCATAGATGTGCTTGATCTGAAAAGCCTACACTGAAGGCTATTTCGCTCAGTGATGCCGCACCGGTCATCATCAGGTGGCAGGCTCTCTCCAGGCGCTTTCTCATCAGGTAGGCATGCGGTGGTTCTCCGACCGCTCGTTTGAAGGACCGCGAGAAATGTGCTGCGCTTATCCGCGCTACGGCGCTGAGATCCCGTATGTGGATGGTGCAGTCCAGATTCTCGTCGATGAAAGCTTGAACCCGCGCTATCTGCCAGCCCGCCAACGCGCCCGCTTTCGACCCGTTAGCGCCTGAACCACGCGCGGTCTCCGATTGCAGGATGATTGACGCTTTGGCCAGCGACGCCTTCGCCGCCTCGCGGTCGCGCTCGAGCTCACGCTTCGTTGTCTCAAGAAGCTCGACCAGATAGACGAACTGCTGCAGGTCGGTTGGCGACGGAGTATCGTCGAACTGGTCCGCAGCCGTCGTGATGAAGCTCACGCTCCCACCCAAGCCAGATATTCCGCGCCCGCATCTGTCAGATAAACCTGGCCATCCAAGCCAATCACGGCATAGCCTACCGCCAGCGCGCTCCAGATCGGCCCCCAGGACGGGGAGATCATCTCGAATAGCAATCCGGTGATAATGGTCATGTGACGCGGCTCTCCTTGCGTCTGAACGTCATAGAGCGCTCGCGCGGTTCTCTGGCGCCTGGCCTAAGGCGATGTGGAGCCAGGGCAGCCAACTGCGGTCACTTGCCCGGCGCGCTCTGAAGCGATCGAGGCACTTCTTGGAACAAAGCGGGGTTCGCCACGAGTAGTGCCGGACGAGACCAAACTTGCCATCACAAACTGCGCATCGCGCGGCTCTGCCAGATCTAAGACTATCGGAGCAATTGGGCATTGTAGTCTCCTCTTGGTATTATCGTCGCTGTTCGTCGATCATCCTTTTTTACCGTCGCACTTCATGAGCTGTGCGCTTTTCCAACGCATGCAGCCTAACATTACAGTTGTCGTTTTTTGAAGTGGGCCCGTTGGGCGGCGGCCTGGTGAGTTCTGCGCCAGAGTGACCATGCGATGATGTGTGCGGGTTGGATCCGCTTTCGGGCGAGCCTGATGGCGATGCGGCGGACTTCCTGGATTGACCAACGGATCAATGACGGATTGGTGATATTTTGAGTTTTGCCGTGGTTCGGCGTTTCGTTTTTTTGGGCGGCGGCGAATTGGCGCGATGGCGGATCACCGCCATCATGGCGAAGGCGAGCATCACCAGGGAAACGTGGCGATGCCACCCATGCCAGGATCTGCTCTCGTTGTGATCGAGCCCGAACTCGTTTTTCGCGGTCTCAAAGCTGTCCTCGATCGCCCACCGATGGCCTTCGACCGCCACCAGCGTTTCGATGGATGTTCCCGCTGGACACCAGGTGGTGAAGAAGGCGAGATCGCCATCGGCGATACGACGACGGATCAGCAGACCTCGTGTCCAAAGACCATGATTTGCGCTGTAAAATTCTTCGACCTCGAGATCGGCCAATTCGAGATAGCACCAATCGTGCAGCCGCGGTCCTTTGGTTCCGGCCCCTGCCGACAGGCGTTTCCAATCGGACGCGCGCCGCGTCCGAGCGATGTCCGCGGCCTTGCCGGCGACCGATCGCCGCTTGCCCCAGGATTGAAATACATGAGCGCTGCTGACCCCGAGCACGTAGCCTTTGCCTGCCCGGCGTAATTGCTGTTCGATATCGCCAACACCGTAGACAGTATCACCGGCAACCCACTTGAATGGTACAGACGCGGCTATGGCGCGTGCGATCATGCTCGTTGCAAGCTTTGGCTTGGTCGCAAAGCCGGCACCGGGAGGCACATATGCGGCTTCCAGACGATCTGGATCGTCGGTCCATTCCTTCGGAAGATACAGCGCGCGATCGATGAACGCATGACCGTGGCGCGACACGTAGGCGGCGAAGACGCCGATCTGGCAGTTCGTGATCTTGCCGGCGGAACCAGTGTATTGCCGCGCCACCCCGCACGACGCCTTGCCTTGCTTGAGAAAGCCGGTCTCGTCGATCACGAGCACCGCATCGTCATCCGCCAAATGCTCGATGACATAATCGCGGACGATATCGCGCAGACCATCAGCATCCCAATCCCTGCGACCCAGGATCGCCTGTTGCCGCCAAGGACCGGGATCGCCAGCTGCCTCCGCGCGCATCCAACCGGTCTTGCGTTGCTCATCTCCGAGCAGGCTTTCCAGAAACAAGCCTGCATTCCTCGCAACACGATCTTGATTGAACAACGGACGTATCCGTTGCTTGATCTCACGAAGCGACGCCGCCCACAGCGCAAGCGTCTCTTCAATCGACGCTGGCCGCGTCCACGATCTTCGAATCATGGTTGCCCATGGATTCAGAAAACTGCATAAAAGGCAACTGTAGTGCTAAGACGATCGCGATCAGCGGCTCAATTGAACGTAGGTAATCGTCGGGCATCCAAAGGGGCCACGGAACGATACGAAGGTTTACGGCGCGCGCCCTTAAAACCGACCACTTCCGCAATGGGTCTTGTGTCACGAAGCGTAGCCGGTCCAAACGGCCGCGCAACTTTAGCGAGCAGCCGCGAACCGAGTCTTGCGTGGCGTCCGGTAACGGCCGTTGCGAAGCGTAGACAGGGAGGTTGCAGGCCGGAACGACAGTGAACGGGAACATAGCCCCGAAATCGATCGTGATCGGAGTAGCCGACCCTATCCCGCAAAGGGGAAGGCGGAATCGCAGCCCGCGCTATAGCGAGCGGCCTGAGATGCTCCCGGGGTTCGTACCGCCAGCATGCAACCAAAGGAAGCAACGCGAACAAGGGAGATCCATCCGGTTCAGGCGCAAGTCTGTAGGACCTGCCAAGCCGAAGAGGTGAGAAGGGTCTGATGACCGGGTGGAAGTCAGACTGACTGATAGTACTCTGCGGTCGGGAGAGCCGGCTACATGGGGAAGCGGTCAGCGGTAGTTGAATTGTTCTTGGGCGACATGGGCTCCATGCAACGGGAGTTACGGCCTTCTACTCAGAGAGAAGATCAGCCGACCATGGAAACGAAACTTGAACAGATAGCAGTGAAAGCTGTGAACCAACTGCCGAAGAGCGTGGTGCGGGAAATCCGCACGCCACGTTCTGTGGGAGCCGGGGGCGGGCGACCGCCTCCGGCGACCCGGTGGGCGCGAGGTAACTCGCGTCCCTACCGCGAAAATGGCTGGCCTGCGGCTAGACTGACGCGAATGACCCCACAGCAGAACTCGCGGTCGCCTGTTCTTTAGGACGGCTCACGAGTGCAGCATCACGACGCAGTGTTTGCGATCGCCGGCAGGGCGAATTGAAAGCTGGCGCCGCGGGGCAGGTTTGCGCTGGCCCACAATCGTCCGTTATGCGCTTCGATAATTGACCGGCAGATCGACAGCCCAAGCCCCAAACCGCCCGGTTTCGTGGTGTAAAAGGCCTCGAACACGCACTCAAGAGCCGCCGGCGCGAAGCCTGGACCCGAATCCCGCACTTCGACTGACACGCCATCCGGTTCGTTACGGGTGCTGATGAGCAATTCCCGCTCCTCTTCGCCGACGTCGCGCATCGCTTCGATAGCATTGATGATCAAGTTGAGTAGCACCTGTTGCAGCTGGACCCGATCTCCCTGGACACGCGGCAAGCCCTCCGCCAACTGCGTCCGCACCGAGACGCTATTGTTTGCGGCCTCCGTACGGGTGAGAGCAATAACCTCGAGGATGGCATCGTTGATCTCTACGGCGTCTCTTCGTGCGGGCGCCTTCTTAATGAGCGCGCGGATTCGCCCAACGACCTCGCCTGCGCGGTTCCCCTCCTTGACAATAAGAGAGAGCGCGTCATCTACCTCCCGAAAGTTCGGTGGCTCCGCGCTTAGGTAGCGCCGAGCGGCTAACGCGTATGTGACCGCCGCGGTGATCGGCTGGTTCACTTCATGGGCGATCGAGGCCGAGAGCTGACCCATGGTGGCGACGCGGTTCGCGTGCGCCAGCTCCATCTCCATGTCCCGCAGCGCCGCTTCTGCCCGCTTGCGCTCGGTGATGTGCCGCGCGACGCCTCGGTAGCCGCTGAAGCGCCCCGCCTTATCAAACACCGGCAGGCCCGAAACAGATATGTAGCGCTTGCCGCCGTCGGCGGCGGGTCGCGCGAGCTCAAAGTCACGGAAAGGCAGGTGGGCCTCGAGGGTCTCCCGGTGCTTGCGCCAGGCCTCCGCGTCAGGCTCCAGGTAGGGCACTTCCCACCTTGTCTTGCCGATTTCAGAGCCCGGCGCCGGCGGGTCTGCAAGGCCTTCGGCGAACTCCTGACGGATAAAGCGATGCTGCGCATCGGATTCCCAGTACACGTCGAAGGAGAATTGTACCAGTGTGCGAAAGCGCTCCTCGCTCTTGCGGAGCGCTTCTTCGGCCCGCTTGCGCTCCGTCATGTCGATGACAAAGACAACCCCCTGGTCTTGTTTCCCTTCGAAAAAGGCTCCTCCGACCAGAACCGGCACGCGGCTGCGATCCTTGCGGAAATATTCCTTCTCGTAAGGCTTGCAGGCCCCGGTCGCGCTCAGCTGGGCTATTGCATCCTGGTCGGCGGCGGCCCACTCGCCAGGCGTCAGCTTCGTCCACTGTATCCGACCCGAGACAAGGTCTTCGCGGCCGTAGCCCAACAAGTCGAGAAAAGCCTCATTGGCTTCGATGATATGGCCGCGAGCATCCCCGATCATGATTCCGATGATATTGGCGTCAACCAGGCGGCGGATCCTGGCCTCCCGGTCCTGGAGATCGCTGTACAGACGGGCGTTCTCCAGCGAGATCGCCGCCTGTGATGCCAAGAGCTCCAGTAGCGAAATCCGGGCAGGCGTGAATACGTGCGATGCCAGCTTATTCTCGAGATAGAGCACCCCGATCAACTTGGCCTGCTTCACCAGGGGCAGGCAGAGGACGGACCGAGTGTGCTTCTGACAGAAGTACTCATCAGCCGAAAACGGATTCTGCGCCAAGGCGTCATCAAGGATCACGCTTTCCCGCGCCCGGATCACGTAATGGAGCATGGATTCGGGAAGCTCGGCCGGTGAGGCGCCCGTCTGGCGCAGCATGACCTCAACCTGGCCGCGGCCGGTCGTCGCTTCCGCCGCGATCCTTGCCTCCTCGCCCGAGAACAGGATGAGCAGGCCACGCTCGGCTCCGGCATGCTCGACCGCGATCCGCAGCAGCGTCTTGATGAGCTCACCGAGGACGATCTCGCCAGACACCGCCTGCGAAGCCTTGACCGCCGTCCCGACATCCAGCTGCTCGACGGGTGTGCCGATCGTCGCCGGCGGCAGAGACGGCGTCGCTTTCTCGCACAGCCACGGGTAGCGCTGGTCGAGTTGCTGCACCTTGCCGAGCGCCCCCCAGCGCGCAAAGCAACTACGCGCATCCACCAGATGGGCGCGTGCGGCGGTCGTGGACCCGCGGCCAAGGTAAAACCCTGCAGCAAGTTCGTGGGCGACTCCTTCGTTCTGGACGAAGCTGTGCTCGCGAGCCGACTGAATGGCCTGCTCGTACAGACGCACTGCGTCGGCGTCTCGCCCTTCGAGGCGAGCGATCTCGGCCGCCACCAGCGCGTGCTTGTCGGCGAACGTCGGTGGATAGGTGTCGGCCCACTCGCGCAGTCGTTCCCGGTGCGCCGTCAGGAGTTCGCGCCATCTGCTCTGCTCGTCATCAGTAGCGTTCTCGTAGAGTGCCGCCACCGTCAGCGCGGTGTAGTAAAAGTAGTCGAGCAACTGGATATGGGCGGGCGAAGCCCAAAGGACCGTCTTCGCCTTGTCGACTGCCGCGAGCGCCTCGGCGTAGTCGCCTGCCAGGAATCGCGCCTTGAGTTTCAGGATCCAGTGCCAGGCGAAGCTCATCGCCTCCCCAGTCAGCTGCGCCTCGAACGTTGCCTCGTCGAACTGCGCGTCGCTGAAGGTGGAGAAGGTCGTGGTCCGGCCCAGCATCGTGGCGATAAAGCGTTGCTGGCTCACGGTGAAGTTTACAGCGCGGCGGAACTTGGCTTTGCGGGCGAAGTCCAGGCTCTTCTCCGACTCGCGCCACGCCGCGTCGAGCGGATCGTTGCGGAGGAGAAGGCCTATGAGGGATTGGAACATGCTCAAGCAGGCGTAGCTCAGATCCCCTCTCTCGC
This sequence comes from Bradyrhizobium sp. AZCC 2289, assembly GCF_036924615.1. NCBI lineage: Bacteria > Pseudomonadati > Pseudomonadota > Alphaproteobacteria > Hyphomicrobiales > Nitrobacteraceae > Bradyrhizobium > Bradyrhizobium sp. AZCC 2289. The sequence continues at coordinate 7,112,862 of NZ_JAZHRY010000001.1, forward strand.
TTGCGGCGCGAAAGGCCGCCCGATTGAAATCGATGGCCGTCGCAATCGGCTGCGTCCAGAGGGCAAGCCATCCCATCGCGTGGTGAACCTTTGCCTGGTAAGCGATGAAGCGGTGTTTCTCGACAAGATCGCATGCGAGCTGTGCGAAACGATAACCCTCCCGATAACGGTGGAACGCCGGGCCAAGGATAGTCCCAAGCCGGGCATAGGCATGCGCGGAAGCGCCGCTCGTTCCGTGCTGCATGCTGAGGTTCACCATGCGGCACACGAGCAAGCAATAAAAATGGAAGTCGGTAAAGTAGGCGGGAGTGATCAGGACCGAGAGCATATCCATCGCCGCCCGCAGTTCCGGATCGGTTCCCAGCGGCAGATCGATCAAGTGCTCGATCGGGCGCGCCCCGAGGTTGTGCCCCACCGTCTCGTATTCGGCCTGGACCTGCTCCCAGGTCGGGTGTGCCGAGAGGTCAATGCCGAACAGGCGCAGGCATGTGAGCGCGGTGGCCACAGCTTGCTCGTCTTCCGACCTCAGAAGGTGCAACTGGACCTTCAGGTGGTAGACGGCCGCCTGGTCGACTTTTGGCGCGCCGCGCTGCAGCAACTCCACAATCAGTTGCTCGGCTTTTTCGAAGTTGCCGGTCAGAAACTCGCACTCCGCACGTTGGAGCCACAGGCTGAACATTAATTCGTATTGGCTGCTCCAGTCTTTTTCGTCCAACAGCCCCATGCCGGCTGCGAGATGTATGCACGCCGACGCATAGGCCGCCGACGCCTTGGCCTTTCGCCCGGCACGCAGATCGATCGCCGCCACCTGCGCTTTCTCGTCCCGGTCGATCAGCCGTGCGGCGCCCCGATTAAGCTGGTTCGCGATATCGAACAGATGCTCGGCAAGATCGTCCTGCGTCATGTTCGCGAGCAGCTCGCGGCCGATGCGCAGGTGGATGTCGGCACGGTGCTCGTCGGGAATCAGTGAATAGGCCGCCTGCTGGATCCGGTCGTGCAGGAATTTGTAGGCGCTGTCCTCGCGAAACACGAGCCCGGCGCGGACAGCTTCCCAGAGTGCCGCGTGCATCGCCTCCTCTGTTTCCCCGTGAACCAAGGACAGAGTGGCGATCTCGGCGCCGTTGCCCAGGCAGGCCAGCTGTTTCAGGGCTTCCTGGGTAGTGGCTGAGAACCGCCTCAGCTTCCCGGCCATGAGATCCACCACGTTATCGGTGTAGCTCTTGGCGCGGATGCGCTCCATGTCCCATCGCCAAGCTGGCACTACCGGGTCGAACGCAAGCAGCCCCTCGTCGGCCAACGCGATAAAGAACTGGATCGCGAAGAACGGATTTCCGCCGGTCTTCTCTTGCACCAGTTGCCCTAAGGGCCGCGCGCGCTCCGGCTCGCAGTGGAGCGCGTCGGCGACGAGCCGGTTGACATCATCGAGCCCGAGGGGTGCCAGCACGATCTCACGCACTCTCACATCGGCATCGCGGATCGCATCGAGAGTCCGCAGGAGCGGGTGCGCGGGGCCAACCTCGTTGTCCCGGTAGGCGCCGACCAGGAGCAGGTGCCGCACCTCCGGGTGCGTGACCAGATGCTCGATGAGGTCGAGCGTTGCTGCATCCAGCCATTGCAAATCATCGAGGAACAGCGCGAGCGGATGCTCCTTGCGCGCGAACACCCCGAGGAAGCGCCGGAACACCATCTGGAAGCGGTTCTGCGCATCCTGCGGCGCCAGGTCGGCGACCGGCGGCTGTTTCCCGATCACGAGCTCCAGCTCGGGAACGAGGTTGACGATGAGCTGACCATTCGGGCCCAGTGCCTCGAGCAAGCAGTCCCGCCACCGGCCGAGCGCCTCCTCGCTCTGGGTGAGGAGCGAGCGGACAAGGCTCTGGAAGGCTTGGCCCACCGTCGCGTATGGGATGTCGCGCTTGTACTGGTCGAACTTGCCGGATGCGAACAGGCCACGCGGCGGCACCATCACTTTGTGCAGATCGTTCACCACCGAGGACTTGCCGATGCCGGCATAGCCGGACACGAGCACGAGTTCCGGTGTGCCGTTCGCCACGACCCGGTCGAAGGAAGCGAGCAGAGTGTCGATCTCGCGCTCCCGGCCGTAGAGCTTCTCCGGGATCAGCAGCCGGTCCGATACGTCGCAACCGCCGAGCGAGAAGGGCTCGATCCGGCCATGCGACTCCCACTCCGCCAGGCAGCGCCGAAGATCGGCCTCGACACCGGCGGCAGTCTGGTAGCGCTCCTCGCCGGTCTTGGCGAGAAGCTTCATCACGATTGCCGAGAGCGGCTCGGGGACGCCCGCGACCCGCTCATCCGGCGGCATCGGTTGCCGCGCGATATGGCAGTGCACCCACTCCATCGGATCGGCGGCCGTGAAGGGCAGTGTCCCCGTCAGCATCTCGTAGAAGGTGACGCCCAGAGCATAGAGATCGCTGCGGGAGTCCACCGAGCGGTTCATCCTGCCGGTTTGTTCCGGCGCCATGTAGGCGAGCGTCCCCGCGATCACCTCTGGCGGGGCGGGGGCTTGGTGCTCGCGCGGCAGACGCGAGGCAATGCCGAACCCGGTCAGCCACACGCCGCCGCTTGCCGCGTCCACCAGGATATTTGCCGGCTTGATGTCCTTATGGATAAGGCCTCGCTCATGCACTCGGCAGAGCGCCCCCGCGAGAGAGATCGCGATGCGCAGGAAATGCGATACGTCCAGAGGTTGGCCAAGCAGTCGATCGACCGGCGTCCCGCCCGGATCCTCAAGCACCAGCGTCATGCGGCCGTTGTGGTGCGTCAGCGCGACTGGTCGCGCCGCCCACTCAGCGTCAAGTTCGGCTTTGAGCGCATATTCGTTTTCAAGCCGCTCGACGCATCCGAGCGAGGTTTCTTCCGCGGCAACCAGCAGAATCGGCGCCAGGCCGTTGCCGGAACCTCGGTAGAGAGCAATGTCTCCCTCCCTCAGCGGCGAGAATACGTAGCTCGAGAGCTCGTTCACGAGGGCCTCCGCCAGGAGGACTACTCTAGTACGTTGATTAGGTTACGTTTGCTCTCGCCCGTCAATCCAAAAACAGACGCCAAAAAACGCGATCGTATCACCATCGGTGCTATATTATGGCTAGACGATGACGAGAACCGCGCTGGCCTTTTGCTCACAAAGCCGAGATGCTTTGTCGAGGCAAAAATGCGCTGACGAAGTGTTCCATAAATCAACTGACTTCCGGTGATGGCACGTTTGAGACATGCCAATTGGCTCGGAGATTGTCCGCTTATCGGGGCAGACCAGAAGTAGACGGCCGAGTCCGGCCGTGCGTTGCAAGAAGATTTCGTCGAATTGGCGGCGGCGGTCTTGCATCAATGCTATCCGGCCTCTGATTGGAGCGCGTTGTGCTCCGGGCCATCATGGATATCAGCGCGCGTGCGTTCTCATTAACGGACAGGCCTCGATTGGGCCATTTGGGTCACCAGTGTTCGCACGCGCTCGGAAGACCGAACCTCCATCTCGTCTCATCCTCTCGCAGACCTCGGCTGGAAACTGTTGATAGGGTTACGTCATCGCTTGCTCCTCATGTCGCGCAGTTCCTTTGTTCGAGCCAAGGGCCGTTCCTTCGTCCCGGCCCGCAGAACGTCGATCGCGTCGCGCGCAGGGGCGGTCAAGGCCGGCCGTCGCGCTTGGCTTGCGGCGGGCGCCGGCGTTGCCAGGCTGCGCCTTGACCGCGCCGAGCACGGCGCGAGGATCAAGCGGGTCGGACGCCTGCATCGTCGGTCCTCGTCAGCTCGAAGGCGCGTCCTTTGGCCAGCACCGCCCAGGCGATCCGGGCAAGCTTGTTGGCGAGCGCGATCGCGAGCACGTTGTGGTGCAACCGCCTCTTGGCGGCTTCGATCCAGGATTTGAGCCCGTAACGTTCCCAGTCCTTTATCCTGACCAGCACAACCCATGCCGCCTGCACGAACAGAACGCGCAGGTAGCGATTGCCGCGCCTGGAGATTTTGCCGAGGATCGTGCGGTCTCCCGTCGAGATCTGCTTGGGCACCAGTCCGAGCCAGGCGCCGAAGTCGCGGCCTTTGGAGAATACGTCTCCAGTGCCGATCGCGGCCACCATGGCGCTCGAAATGATCGGCCCGATGCCGGGCACCGTCATCAGGCGCGAACATGCCTGATCCTGACGGGCCAGGGCTTCGATCTCGCCGGATAAGCCATCGATGCGCTGATCCAGCCGGCGCCAGTCGCCTGCCAACTCCTCGATGATACGCAACATGCGGGGCGACAGGGCATCGGTGCGCGTCGCAAGGATGGTGGGCAGTTCCGTGCGCAGGAAGCCGATCCCCTGGCGCGCGGCGATCCCGCGTTCCAGCATGAAGGCGCGAATCTGGTTGATGATGCCGGTGCGTTGCGAGACCAGCCGCTCGCGCACCCGATGCAGTGCCTGCAGATCCAGTTGCTCCGCGGTCTTGGTCGCCACGAACTTCATCGTCGGGCGCTGCACGGCTTCGGCAATCGCTTCGGCATCATTGAAGTCGTTCTTCTGTCCCTTGCTATAGGGGCGGACATATTTGGCCGGCATCAACCTGGCGTCGTGGCCAAGCGATGCGAGTTTGCGGCTCAGGTGATGGGCGCCGACGCAGGCTTCCATGCCGATCAGGCAGGGCGGCATATTGGCGAGCCGCGCTTCCACTTGGCCACGCGACCACTTTTGCCGCAGCACGATGGCGCCGCGCGCATCGTGGCCCACGACGTGGAACGCGTTCTTGCCGATATCGATGCCGATCACGGCGATCGCGGTATTGGGTATCTGAGACATGGCGTGCTCCTTGTCTTTGGCGCCCCTTGCCAGCTTCGCTTGCTGGCGGGGCAGGAGCACGGCCGGACCATCCCATTACCGGCCATCGAACCCCTGAGGCAACATGGGAGATACTTCCTGAAAATCGGGGCGTTTCTGTTGCTTGCTAATCACCCTTTGGTCCTGCCGTGATCTAGCGGCAGGAGAGGGCACCAAACGTCGCCATGCAGCCAGCACGTATCCTCTTCGGGTGATGGTCGCGACGCAGCGATTTGACCCCAGCGCCTCGATCACGCGCGATAGCCTGCTCAAGACGGCCGCTCACTTCAGGATCGCGCGCGCCGTTGAATTCATAAAAGGCAGCCCGACATAAGAACCGCGGCTGAATTCATCGCCGTTGTCCCGAGTAACATGCCGCCGGAACCGCATGCTACCAGCAGGGGCGTTGTGCCGACATTTTGCGACGTGTCTCGACACACATTGATGCTCGTCGATTTAACAAAGACTATCCGATCAGTGCGACATCAATGTCGGTTTGGTCATCGACGCGAGCATACCACGTGTCGTCCCGCCAAGAATAAATTCCCGCAGCCGGGAATGCCCGTACCCGCCCATGACAATGAGATCGGGATATGTATCGGCTGCATATGACAGGATTGCATTTGAAACATCGATCTTGCCGACGGGAATACGCTCAATCGTGACGTTTACTCCGTGACGGGTCAGATGGGTCGCGATATCCGCACCCGGAAGGTCTGCGCTTTTGGTGCTCTGAATGTCCGCAATAACAATACTCGCCTTGCCGGAGCGGGTAAGAAACGGCATGGCATCGGCGACCGCTCGCGCGGCTGCCCGGCTGCCATCCCAGCACACCATGACATGATCGAGTTTGAGGCGATCCTTCTGAATAAAAGGAACGATGAGCACCGGTCTTCCGGATTCGAACAGCGCCGCCTCAATGACGCTATTCGTGGTCGGATGATCCCTGTCCCCCTCAAATTGGCCAAGGACGGAAAGATCGAATCGTCTTGCGATGTGCGCAAAGTGGGTTGGTACGTCGCCAATGCCAGCTTCAATCCTGCGCGTTTCGGCTGAGACGCCGGCGCGACGCGTCGCCTCGCCAAACGCAGCGGGCACGGACTCTGCGTGTTCTTGAGCTTCTGCTTGCTGGGCTCGAATAAAGTTAGCCGGCAAGCGAACGCCACTGGCCATTACCGGGTAGGCAAAGGCGGTCCCCACGATGTGTGCGCCGAATGTTTCCGCAACCGATAAGGCGTAATCGGAGACGCCATCTTGCGATGTTCCGTAAGACAGGTTGACAAGAATATCTTTGATCATGTCTGCCTCTAGTTAGGTGATCGCGTATCTACACTGATTTCCTGCGCCCATCTTTATCCCGGCTGGCGCACCATTCCCGTGTCCCGGGAGCTGCGTGCCGATTCGAGTAAAGAGGCAAACGGGTCCACGCTGCGCGCTCTCGAGACACTCCTCATCCGGCCGTCACCAGATGACGGTCAGGTGCAATCGGTCTCTTACGAAACGAGCCTTAAGCCTTCAGGTCCGTGATCCGCATGATCGCGACCGCATTCCCATCGTTGTGCGCCTGCTCCTTTGTGTCCTTGTTGCAGGTCCAGACAAAGTTCTTCTTGGCCGTAAAGGTCTTTCCCTCCTGCTCGATCCGAAGCTCCCCCTCGGGGATATGGCAGATCATGGCATTCATCATTGGGGGACCCATAGTCTTCGATCCCGGCTGCATAATGACATCGCGCATTGAGACGGTCTTAAAACCGGGGATGATGGATGGTGTCTCGCCATCGTAAGCGCGCACCACGACACCTGGCCACGGCGTGGTGTCCTTGTAGCCCGTGGTTTGAGCAGCGGCTGGCTTCATCATGGCCGCCGAAGCCGCTGCCAACCCGATTCCCAATGCTGACCTTCGATCGATCTCGTTCATCGCTTTTCTCCTGAGGTCATGAAACGAGCCGCCGCAGAAGCGGCGCGCGCATTTCGTGGAATGTGAATGGAGGTGCGAACCGAAAAAAGCGTCGGTCTGTGCCTGCCGATGGCATCAGTGCTGCTCGTTCGCCCCGGACGGCGATTTCGGCTGTCCCGTTTTAAGGGCAACTATATTATACGCGACCTGACGCGCCTGAGAAACAGCACCCATCTGCGACATTGGGCAGCACTCAAGAAAGTGCACGATCTCACTTGATCGGCGGAATGGTTCGCCCAAGGCGGCGATGTCCTGAGCCTACGCGCTTATGTTCAACTGCCGCAGCACGTCAGCGATGAGTTGCTTCACGTCCTGATGGCCGCCGTTGTTGAAAGTGATGCGCGTGCCTTGTCCGTCGGGCAGTGGTGTGGCGGTCACGATCCTATCCGTGTTGATGACGATGGGCTGATCGTCCGGTTGCGTGAACTGCACGAATGCCATGAAAGATCGATCCTGCCTGTTGGGCGCGCGAGCCGCGTCTGCGACGCGCGGGCGTCAAGGTCAAGCCTGTGTACCGAAAACGTAAAGGCGAGGCGCTTCAAATGGCTTGCCGCGTTTGTGCCCGCTCCACCCGACGCGCCGCCTCGCTTCCCGGTGAGGGCAGCACTCATCTACGCGGTTGCGGAATGACCGCTGTTGGCACGAAACGGACATGCCGGGTTGGCCGGACGATGTCTGCTCTTGAGGGTAGAACGGACATGCCGTTCTGCGGGGCCACTTCCGTTTTTGACCCGGTCCGGACATTTCGGCCAATGAACCGCCATGTCTCTAAATTGGTCCAAGGTCACGATACGTTTCAAAGGGCGCGGAGGTGCTGGCCTGTTTCAGACCTTGGTGACCTAGTTTGAAAACAGCGGTGGCCGGTTTTGATCTATAATATGCCGCAGCAGGAAAGCCGGATGTCAAAAGAATCTCGCATTAACTATCAACTTCTGAAGGGCATAGTGCGCTATGTGCTTCTGACCATAAGCTTCCCGCTCACGATAGGGATCGGTGCCTTTTACTTGCTCGCTAGCGTCGTTCTCAGCGGTGCATCTAACAGAATGTCAGCCTTCTTAGCCCTAATGTACTGCTTGGGATTTTTTGTATTCTCCATAGTCAACAGCATAGCTCCTCAACCCAACTGGGCTCAAGCGACCGGGTTAGTGGGCTTGCTTGGGATTTTCGTGCTGATGCTTATGCAGTGAAATGCTGTGGCGCTTCGGTATTGAGTTTGCACTGCTCTAAGGCCGTCGCGTTGGCGGCCTCTTTCATTTTGTTGACGCGAATTCCACGTCTCCTGTTGGCACTTTTCGCACTTGGCGCGATGTCCGACTTAGGTCCGCAATGTGGTCAAGAGCGGACCTCACCAAGGTGCCGGTCTATCGCGAGCGCAGCCCGCTGAGCGGCGCATAGTCGGCCTGCTGCTTGGGCGTCTTGACCAATGCGCCTACGCATGGGCGACCCGTCGTGGCGGCCAGGATCGGAAAGCGGCCGCGCAGAGCGGAAAACCGCTCCTCGTCATCGCCGAGGATGTGGAGGGCGAAGCCCTTGCGACGCTTGTCGTCAACAAACTGCGCGGCAGCCTGAAGGTCGCTGCTGTCAAGGCGCCCGGTTTCGGCGACCGGCGCAAGGCGATCCTCCAAGACATCGCAATAGTAACTGGTGGCACGGTTGTCTCCGAAGACCTCGGCATCAAGCTCGAGCATGTGACGCTCAACATGCTCGGCCGTGCCAAGAAGGTGTTGATCGAGAAGGAGAACACCACGATCGTCGGCGGCGCCGGCAAGAGGGCCGACATTGGGGCTCGGATTGCCGAGATCAGGATGCAAATCGAGGAGACCACATCTGACTACGATCGTGAGAAGCTCCAGGAGCGGCTCGCCAAGCTTGCCGGCGGGGTCGCGGTGATCCGCGTCGGCGGGGCCACCGAGATCGAGGTCAGGGAGCGGAAGGATCGCGTCGATGACGCAATGCATGCGACACGTGCGGCGGTCGAAGAAGGCTTTTTGCCCGGCGGTGGAGTTGCGCTGTTACGTGCGGTCAAGGCGCTGGGGAAACTCAAAGGCGGAAACGAGGATCAGCGACACGGGGTCGAGACCGTTAGGAAGGCCCTGGGTTGGCCGGCCCGCCAGATCGCCATCAATGCCGGCGCGGACGGCTCGGTTGTGATCAGCAAGATACTAGATCAGGAGACTTACGCTTACGGCTTCGACGCCCAGACCGGCGAATTCGGCAATCTAGTGACCAAGGGCATTATCGACCCGACCAAGGTGGTTCGAACGGCCTTGCAGGATGCCGCGTCAATCGCGGGCCTGCTGATCACGACGGAGGCAATGGTCGCAGAGCGGCCGACTAAGAACACCGCGCCGCTTGGCCACCCGCACCCGCCCCATGGGGCCGACATCGACTTTTGAGTGGCGCTGCGTTGCACAACCGACACAAGTCAAGGAGCGGTCCGTCAACACTGATCGGCAAGTCACGTCAGCGCACTAACTTCGCCTTGTGAGCACGCCCGGACGTGGGATAGTGTCTTATCCTGGTTGGTAGTCCACGTCGGCACGAGGAGGTTGGCGTGGTGGAAGAAACCAATATGGCAAACTTCACGCGTCGTGCTGTATTGACGGCCGCCGCTGCGGCGGGGGGCGGACTGGCGGGCGGTGTCTTCATTTCGCCGCTGGACGCGAGTGACAGCGACGATGATGTTGCGGTCATCAAGCAACTCACTGGAAAGACTCCAGTGGAATCGGATCGCGTTCACCTTGTGATGCCGAGGACGTTCCCAAACGGCTATACGGTACCTCTCTCTTTCGAGATCGATAGCCCAATGACTGAAGCGGACCACGTGCGTAATGTCCGCGTGTTCGCGCCGCGCAATCCGCTCATTGAGGTTGCTCGCTTTTACTTTGTGCCGCGGCGCAGCGAGCCGAGAGTGTCAACACGGATCCGCCTGGCTGGACCGCAAGACGTCCTGGCGGTGGCGGAAATGAACGACGGTGCACTCCTGATGACCAAGACCTGGGTCGAGGTGGCTACCAACGGCTGCGCCTGAGATCTCCCGGAGGGAGGCAAGAATGTTCACCCCGACACCACGCGTGCAAGTACCAAGCGTTGCGGCAAAGGGCGAAACCTTTCAGGTCAAAGCCCTGATCAGCCATCAAATGGAAACAGGGCTGCGTCGTGACCCCAAGGGCGACGTGATCCCGCGCAAGATCATCAACAAGTTTGCCTGTCGCTACAATGATATTGTCGTCTTCGGCGTCGATCTGCACGAGGCTATGGCGGCCAACCCCTACGTTGAGTTCTATCTGCGTGCGACTGAAAGCGGCCGGCTGGAGTTCATCTGGGAGGAGGATGGCGGCCACACCTACGCATTGACCCACCAACTGGCGGTCGGCTGATGCCGGGCGGCTCGACCGCTGTCTCGGCGACCGCGGGGCACCGCCAAAGTGCGTTGAGCCTCCATCAGATCGTTGCGCTCTTGATGGTCGCGAGCTTGGTTGTCTCCGTTGCGAAGCGCAGCTTTGCCGCAGACAATCATCAGAGCGCGCAACTGGCAGCGACGTGCGCAGCCTGTCATCGCCTCGACGGCCATGACAGGGGTATCCCGTCGATTGTCGGACTCAGCGAGGAACAGTTTGTTACCGTCATGAGGGCCTTCAAGTCCGGCGAGCGTTCCGGTCCGATCATGCGCACAATGGCGCGCTCCCTCAGCAACGAAGAAATCGCGACCCTGGCGCGCTATTTCGCGGCACGGGGAAAGGAGACCCAGCGGCGATGAAATGTTGGTCACGTCGCCAACTTGGTTGTTTGGCCGGAGCCATGTGCATAGCCGCGCTCCGACCGCAAGCCGCGCGAGGCCAGGCCAAGGCGCGGGTCGTTGTGATCGGCGGCGGCGCCGGCGGTGCGACCGCCGCTAAGTATCTATCCCTGGGCTCCGAAATGCTCGATGTGACACTGGTCGAGCCGAAAGCGCGGTACACGACCTGCTTCTTCAGCAACCTCTATCTTGCCGGGCTTCGCTCGCTGGAATCGCTCACGCATGGCTATGAGACGCTTGCGCAGAAATACGGCGTCCGCGTCATTCATGATTCCGTGACGGCGATCGATCCACTTGCCAAGAACATGAGCCTCGAAGGCGGCGCGAAGCTGTCGTACGACCGCGTCGTCCTTGCCCCGGGTATTGGCTTCAAGGCTGGCGCCATCGAGGGCTATGACGACGCCGCGATGCAGATCATGCCGCACGCCTGGACCGCCGGGCCACAAACCGAGCTTCTACGACAGCAACTCGAAAGCATGGCGGACGGCGGCGTATTCGTGCTCGTCGCCCCGCCGGACCCGTTCCGCTGCCCTCCTGGTCCCTACGAGCGCGCGTCCCTGATTGCCTACTATTTCAAGCAGTACAAGCCGCGGGCGAAAATCCTGATCCTCGACGCGAAAGACAGTTTCTTCGCGCAGGACGTGTTCGAAGATGGTTGGAACCGCCACTATCCGGGAATGATCGAGTGGCTGCCGGGGCAATTCACGGGCGGAATCAAGGCTGTTGACGTGAAGGGTCGATTGATCAAGACGGCCGGGGACACGTTCAAGGCCAATGTCGCCAATGTTATCCCGGCACAGGAAGCGGGCCGGCTCGCGCAGCAGGCGCGCCTCGTGGATCAGTCGGGATGGTGTCCCATAGATCCGATGACGTTCGAATCGAAGCTGCAGTCTGGCATCCATGTCATCGGTGATGCCGCGAAGGCCGGCAATATGGCGAAATCGGCTTTTGCGTCGAACAGCCAAGCCAAGGTCTGCGCCTTCGCAATCCTGGCGGCACTCACCGGATCCGAGCGGTTCGCGCCCCACTTGTTCAATACGTGCTACACTCTTCTTGCTGCCGACGACGCGGTGACGAGCGCCATCAGCTACAACGCCGACCCCGAGACAATCAAGGTCAACGACTTCTTTTTCAGCAAGGTCGGTGACAATGTCGAGACACGCCGCGAGGCCGTGCGTGAGGCAGACGGCTGGTACGCAGCATTCACCCACGACATCTTCGGCTGAAGCCGTCGTTCAACCCTGCTGGATTGCCGACGAGGGCAACACTGGGAAAGTATCGGGCGCGGATTGCGCTTCGGCGCCTCCAGAGGACGTCGTCCAGACGGGATCGGGAATCCTTTCCAGGCGGAGTGAATTCAGCACCACGAGAACGCTGGAGCCGGCCATCACCGCAGCCGCAAGGACTGGCTGCAGCAGGCCAAGCACGGCAAGGGTCAGCGCAATCAGGTTGTACCCAAACGCCCATAGCAGGTTGGTGAGGATGGTCTTGCGAGCCGCGCGTGCCACATCGATGACCCACGGCAGCATCCACAACCCATCCCGAGGCAAGACCACGGCGGCTGTTTCGCGAGCGAGATCGGTCGCGGAACCGACGGCGATTCCGACATCCGCTTCGGCGAGCACCGGCCCGTCGTTGAGGCCGTCGCCGACCATCGCAACCACACCGTACCTTTGGCGCAGTCGGCGCAGAGCAGCCCGCTTGACCTCGGGGGACAGGCCAGATTGCGCATCCTCTATCCCGGCCGCGACCGCAACTCGCTGCGTCGCACGCGCTAGATCCCCGCTGAGCAGCATCACGTGCAACCCCCGGCTCCGTAGCGCTTCGACCGTCGATCGCGCCTCGGGAAGCGCCGCATCATCGAGCGCAAGCGCGGCACGCACATGCTCGCCCCATCCGACATAGATCACGGAATAACCATCGGCTTCCAGCGACCGTCCACGTTCGCCGAGAGCTGGTGCGACCGACCAGCCAAGTTCGCTCATTAGTGCTCGATTGCCGGCCACCACGGCTTCTCCATCTGCATTCCCTCGGATGCCGCGGCCGGGCAGGGTCTGGACGTCGCCCGCAACCACCGGGTCGAGGCCACGCACCGCCGCCGCCGCTGTGATGGCGTGGCCGAAGCCATGTTCTGAATGGCGTTCCAGCCCGGCAGCCCGCGCGAGCACCTCATCGGCCACCACGTCGGTGGTCTCGATCCTCACAACGCGCGCTCTGCCCGACGTGAGCGTGCCCGTTTTGTCGAAAGCAAGCAGCCGTGCGCGCGCAAGTTCTTCGAGCGCGCCAGGCTCGCGGACCAGACAGCCTCGCCGCGCCAGCCGCCCGATGCCGAGCGAGGTTGCAAGCGGAGCGGCAAGGCCTACTGCACACGGGCAGGCAATCACGAGCACGGAGAGACCGATGAGCAATGCCCGATCGAACGGCAGCCACTGCGCCCAGCAGAGCGCCGTCAGCACGCCGAGGGACAAAACCAGAGGGACGAAGATGCCGACGATGCGGTCGGCAAGGCGTTGGGTCGGACTGCGCTGGGTCAGCGCGTCTCGCACCGATCGACAGATCTGGGCCCATCGGGTGTCCGTTCCGGTACGGGTGCTCCGGATCAAGAGCGGACCATCCATATTGATACTGCCGGCGATAACAGGGGAGCCGACGCCTTTCGGCACCGGGCGGCTTTCTCCCGTTATCACAGCTTCGTCAGCGTGGGATTCGCCCTCCATCACCGTGCCATCGAGGGGAATGCGTTCCCCTGGCCGCACCTGGACCAGCGTGCCGACGCTAACCTCCCGCACCGGACGGCGCGTCTCCACGCTCCCATCAACCACTGTCGCGCATTCGCTCTCCGCGGCCAGCAACGGTTCAAGGTTGCGGGCGGCCCGAGCGCGGCCAGCCGCCTCGAGATAGCGGCCTACGGTGAACAGCATTAGCACCATGCTGGCGGTATCGAAGTAGACGTGCGGGCCGCGCTCGACGACGGCAAATGCCGAATAGAGATAGGCGGCACCGACGCCGAGCACGATGAGCGCAGACGACGTCACTCGCCCGTCACGGGCGTCACGCCAAGTCTCAGCAAAGAATGGTCCGCCGAGAATGATCAAGGCCGGCGTGGCGAACACCCAGAGAAGTAGGTGAATCCAAGGAAGCAGCCTCGCATCGACACCTGTGAACGCCCCTGCATATAAGAGCAGGCTGAACAGCATGATGTTCATGGAGAGAAAACCGCCCACGCCGAGCCTGATCAGGAGCCAAGCCGCTTCCCATTCCTCGCTCTTGCCGTTCTTCACCTGAAACGCGATGCAGCAGCCATAGCAGCAGAATGCATGGCTCTCGCCGTTCACTGTGCGCTGCATCGCTCGTGCGCCGACGGGAAGCAGACAATGGCTGCACAGGATGCCGCCGCGTTCGCTCATGCGGGATATCCTCCCGGCCAGCCATGTGCCATGTGAGTAGCGAAGGGCAGGATGCCGCGGCCAAGGGTGAAAAAGCCGAGAAGCAGTATGCAACTGCCGGCCAGCCACACGCCGCGCTGCCGCCATGCTGGCGCAAGAAACTGGCCGACGGCGCCCATCATCAGCATGGCCGGGAAGGTCCCAAGCCCGAATGACGCCATGGTGAGAAAACCTGGAAGCGCCCCGGCGGTGCTCGCCGCCTCAGCAAGGAAGGCATAGACCAGCGGACACGGCAGGAAGCCGTTGAACACGCCGAATGCCAGCGGTGCCGCGTGCCCATGCGCGGTCAGCAGGCTGCGCAGCGACGAGGCGAGCGTGCTGCTACCGAAGCCAATCGCGAGGCGATGCAAGCGCGGCAGCAGGCCGAAGAACTGCAGTGCCATCGCGATCATGAGCATTCCGGCAACAATTGCCAAGGCTCGCTGGGCAGCGTCGAGGCTGCCACTCAACATCGGGACGGCCGTTCCTTGAGGCGTGCATATCACCTGACCGAGAGCGCCCGCGAGTCCGCCGAGGAAGCAATAAGTGGTCAATCGTCCTAGATTGTAGAGAACATGGCGCAGCGCGGTTGCCGCCTGGCCGTGCGGGTCGTGGCCCAGCGCGCAGGCAAAACCGCCGCACATCCCGACACAGTGAAAGCTGCCGGCGAAGCCTGCGGCGAAGAGCATGAGATAGTAGACCACGGCAGATGTCCCGCAAATCACCCGGCCGCATTGCGCCGAGCGCGCTGCTCTGCAGCAGCTATTTCATACGAACGAGGTAAGCGACCCAGGCAAAGAAACCAATCGTGAAGACCGCAAAGCCGATGAACGCCACGACCTGTTCCGGACTCGCTTCAGCCAGCGAGAAGATTGGATCGGCCAGCATGATCTTTTCCCTTCAGCCGAAATAGACCCGGACAACATTCATGGTGAGTTCGGAAAGCAAGAAAATCAGATTCAAGGCCGCGATCGCGAGGATGATGATTGCAATCAGCCGCGGCGGCAGGCTCCTCGTCATCGCCATCTCCCGCTTATCCCGGCCTTCCCGGACCCAGCCCGCCCCAATAATTTACCAGGTAATAGAGCCCCCAGATGAATAGCACGGCATAGACGACCAGCAGCCAAATCGGGATACGCCCGACTCGCGCCTGGATGTAGCCACCGGCATATTCCTCCATCTCATGGGCTGAACTGTCACTCGCCGGCTCGTTCGACCGGTTCGTCGGTTCGGTCATTTTCCATCTCCTTGCGATAGAACCTTAGAGCCGCGTCGTCCGCTCCACTGAAGGCGCCCGAGAGGACGCCCCAAATGAAGATGCAGAGCGCACCGATGCTCATCAGCAACGCGACCAGGTAAGGTCCTATGATCTCGAAATCCGTCACGGGTCAGTCTTTCTTCAATGGGTTGGCAGTTCCGCTTGCCGACAAGCGCTCCGGGCTGCCGGTTGCTGCACCCGACACCTCGGCGCGCTGCGTACGGCCGCCACCCGGAACGTAGGCATCTTCCGGTGTTGCAGCTTCCAACTTGGGATCGTTGAGCGCGGCGCGATCCGCGGGCGAAATAGACAGCGGCTGAAGGGTGAGCGGGTCCTTGAAGGCGGACAGCGAAACAACATAGTAGGCAAGAGCCCAGCGGTCCTCCTCCGACAGCGAGTCACGGTACGAAGGCATGGGCGTTCCGCTCAAGCCGGTGCTCATCGTCCTGAAGATATCCTCCACGGCCGGCCCCGATTTGAACTGGCCGCTGGTGAGATCCGCGGGCGGCGCCGGGAAGTTGAGATCATCTTTCAGCCCCGGGGCCTTCTCACCATCGCCCTTGCCGGTATTGCCGTGGCACTCCCAGCACTTGGCGCTTTGCCACACCTCCTTGCCATGAGCGAGCAGCTGTTGGGACGGCGCAGGCGGCCTTCCAATGTACAGTGGTGCGCCCGGCGGCTCCTCGGTGAAGAAGGCATAGGGTGCTGCGGGGTCAGAGCGGTCGACCGCAAGCTCATATTTGATGTATTGGATGACAGCGAGCCGATCCGTGAGTGGCAACTCATACCACGCCGGCATCGCCGTGCCGCGCACGCCGCGCGTGATGGTTCGCAGCAAGTCGCCGTCGGTGGGGATCGGTTTCTGGGTCAGACGAAACTTGAAGACCGCCGCATTGAGGTTTCGCGGCCGCTGCTTGAACAGGAAGGTTGCAGCGGGTCCGTTGCCGTCGCCCTTGACGCCGTGGCACCCGATACATCGCCGCTCGTAGACTTCCTTGCCGTACGAGATCCATTCGCGCGAGCGGGGGAGGGTGGCCTCCGTGACCGCCAGCTGCTGCGGCTCGAACATGTCGCGCCACTTGCCGCGATTCATGCCGAGCTTCTGGACATATGCAATGAGACCCTCGAGCTCTTCCGTCTCGGCGGCAATCTTGACCGTGTCGCCCGTGTACTCCTTGTTTGGCGTCCAGATGAGCGGAAACTTGCCGCGCGCTTGCATCG
This sequence comes from Bradyrhizobium sp. AZCC 2289, assembly GCF_036924615.1. Lineage (NCBI taxonomy): Bacteria > Pseudomonadati > Pseudomonadota > Alphaproteobacteria > Hyphomicrobiales > Nitrobacteraceae > Bradyrhizobium > Bradyrhizobium sp. AZCC 2289. The sequence goes on from NZ_JAZHRY010000001.1 coordinate 7,129,321, forward strand.
GAACAAACAACAGCCCGTCCGCGTTCGGCGTGAGCTTGATCTGCTCCTTGCTTGCGAAGTCGAACAGTTTTGCGGTATCCGACGTCTTCTCAAGCGTGCGATTGCCGGCCCCATCGTCGACTATCTTCACTGCCTGGGGTGTATCAAATAGCTCCCGATAGGGCGCCATGATCGAGTCTGCCGTGAGCACGCGGGGATTCCAAAAATGAGCGAGATGCCACTCGTCGCCGTACTTGAGCCCGACCCGCGTCAGATCCGGTCCGATGCGTCGCGTGCCAAACAGGTGCGGAACATCGAAGGCGTATTCGCCCGCCTCGCTCACCGGGCCCCAGCGGCGCGTCTCGCCCGTCACCGGACGAACGTATTGGGAATGGCAATACCAGCAGCCTTCGCGCAGATACACGCGACGGCCGAGTTGCTCCACCGAGGTGTAGTCGGTGGCCTCGGTCAGCATCCATTTGAGCTGGCCCAATTCGGTGCGCACGACCGCGGTCACGTGAGTGGTCCGTGCTGTCGGTTCGACAAACGGCAATATCCCCTGGGTCACGACGGCCAGAAAGAAGAAGCCGATGCCGGCGACCAGGGCGACAAACCGCGCATTCATTCCGCCGATCCTCCTGCAGGCACCGGAGCCACGCCGGGTACTGGAACCGGTTCCCTCGCCTCGGCGGGCCGGGTCAACGCTGTCATCATCAGGTTGATCACCAACAGGGACATCCCGGTATCCATGCTGATGCCGGAGAGCGTGCGCACCAGCCAGTACGGCCTCATCCGCACCACCGTGTCGACCCACTCGGTGCCGTTCATCCACTCGAAGCCTTGCTGCAGACCTGCGGCGGTCAGGACGAGGCCCATCGTTGAGATGCCGACAGTGATCAGCCAGAATGCCCAATTACCGAGCGCAAAGGACCAAAGCTCGCGACCACACACCCGCGGCCAAACATAGACCAGGCCGCCCATCGCCCATACGACGAAAGTCCCGAACACGGTAAGGTGCGAATGCGAGATGACGAAGTCCGAGAAATGCGTCGGCTGTTGGATGGACCGTAAGGCTTCAACCGACCCCTGGAAGCAGCCGGCCAGATACATGAGCGAGCCCGTGATCAGGAACTTTGCCGGCAGATTCTTTCCAAAGCTATCCCACCGGCCCTTCACGGTGCCGAAGAAATTCACCAGCACGGTCCATACCGGAATGATCAACAGCATGGACGTGACGATCGCAAGCGTCTCAGCCCAGTCGGCGATCGGGCTGTAAAGATAGTGATGAATGCCGACGAACGGATAGAAGAGGGCCAGAGACCAGAAGCCAACCAATGAGAGCTTGTGAGCGTAGAGCGGATTGCGCACGCTGACCGGAAGGAAGTAGTAGATGAGCACATAGCCCGCAGGCGTGATCCAGAGGCCGACGATGTAATGGATGTAGAGGCCGTGGAATGCCGCGCTGTTTATCCCGGAAATCGTGTAGGGCAGGATGAAGCTTCCCAGAACCAGATTCATCGTCGTCCATATGAAGGCGGAGATCAGATACCAGAGCGCGACGTAGAGCTGCGGTTCGAGGCGCTGTGCGATGGTCACGATGAATTGCACAGTCGCGGCGGCTACTACGATGAGCATGGGAATTTCAGCGAAGAGCGGGAGCTCGCCGGCTTCAAGACCGTGGTTCGTCCCGAAAGGCAGCGATATCAGGCCGGCCAGGAGAGCGATGCTCCACACCCAGGCGAGGGGGACGCCCCACTGACTCCACGGCACGCGAACGCCGCACAAGCGCGGCACCAGATAATAGCACTCACCGATGAACAGCGTCGAAAACGCACCGAAAATGACGCCGTTGACGTGCACAGGACGGAGTCGACCAAAGGTCAGGCCCAAGGTAGGACCGAGATAGTCGGGATAATTGAAGAGACCGGACAGCGCCACGCCGATCGACGGCGTGACCATGAGCCAGAACATCCCAAGGTAAAGCCAAGTTCGAACAACGCGCCAATCGACCAGCTGATCAAGGTCGATACCGGTGAACCTGCCGTGTAATTGTAATGTTTCTGTCATGGCGCGCCCCTTGCCGTTATCGCGGCCTCACCCCGCGCGGCTCCTCAGGCATCACTGCGACATCGGTCGCTCCGAGGTGAATTCTCTCGCTTCCCGGCCACTCCCCATCCGGATTCGTTCGTCACGGGACCCGCTTCCGTGTGTCCGAGGACTAGTACTTACCCGGGACCAGCACCGAGCCGCTGTTCGACCAATAGATGTACGCCTCGAGCGCTTTCATCGCGTCCGAATCGGAATCGATCTTCTCGCCCTGGTTGGGTTTCTCGATACACCAGTTGATCATGTCGCGAAGCGTCGCGAATTTGTTCATGCTCGCCTGATACTTCGGGAACGCTTGCGGATGGGTGTCGGAGGCAAAGGGATGGCACATCGCGCAGGCCATTCCGGTGTTGGTGAGCACGACGTTCATCTGCTTCGCGGTCGCGACATCGCCGTGGAACAACAGGTCGCCTTTCTTGACCTGCTCCATGAAGGCGTCCTCGTAAGCTTTCAACTGTTGGGGTGTTACCGGGTCCTTGTTCGCATTGGCAGGGCCGACGAGAACCGCAATCGCAGCCAGCAGACCAACGAGCGAAGCAATGCAAAGAGTGAACAGCAATGTCGTTCTGGTTGTCATAGCTGTCCTCCCTAGTACGGCCAGATCTGGTCGGCGATCCGCGGCCGCAGGATCTCAGGCTGACTCAGCGAGGAGTCCGGCGGCGACTGAACAAAGACCTCCTTGCGGCCCCACATAATGTACTGGGTCTCGATCCGATCATTGTTCATGCTCAAGGTTTCCCAGCCAACGCCGTCGTAGAAATCGCCGGGGTCCGCGCGGATCATCGGCTTGGTGAGCTTGGGCACGCCCTCGGGGGCATAGGGCCAAGGCCAGGAGGTCGCCAGCATACCGATCGACCGCATGGTTCCGATCTCGTTGTAGAGCACCTGATGGACGTGACCATGGATATTGGTGACGTTGGTAAAGGGCTTGAGCACCTCATTGACTTCGCGCCAGTCGCGTACCCAAAAGTTCCAGGGCGGATAGTACTCGTAGAGCGGATTGTGGCTGAAGATGACGACCGGCCTGGCTTTATCCCAGTCGGCCAGCGTCTTCTGCACCCAATCGAGCTGGTCGCGGCCCACACCAGCCCACGGGCCGGCGACGCTGCCGTCGAGGGTTGCCATGTGGTCCATGCGCTCTTCGGGGCTCATCTTCCGCACCGTCCAGTAGTCCGGGCCGCGGGTGACCGTGTCGAGCCCGATAAAGCGCACCCCCTTGTGGTCGAAGGTCCAGTTGGGCTTGTCGAAGAGCTGCTTCCACTTCGCGCCCATGTCATAGTACCAGTCGTGCTCGCCCGGGATGAAGACTTTCCGAATCTTCACTTCGTTCAAGATCTCAACTCCGAGCTCAAGCTCGTTGGCTCTGCCGAGCTGGGCGAGGTCGCCGCCGAAGATCATGAAGTCGGCCGGCGGGTTCATGGCCTGGACTTCCCTCGCGGCACGCTGCACCTTTTCGACGAAGCGCGTGTTGACGGATTTCGGATAGAGGTGGGTGTCGGAAACCCACGCAAACTTGAAGGGCTGCTCGGCAGCGTAAGCGACGTCGATGGTGTTGAGCAGCGGCCACCATGCGAAAGTCTGAGCGACGGTAGCCGCGCCGGTCAAACACGATCTGTGGATGAAAGTGCGCCGGGTTATCCGGAGTGATCGATCGGGGTGTACCCCAGGCCGCTGGAGCACCGCGACCATCTCACGTCGTTCACGGTCAAGCTCTGACATGGAGCATCTCCTCGCGATGGATCGCCTATTTTTTGCGGATCTCTCAGGATGCTTTCTTGAACCTCGCAGATTTCTGGTACGTGCGACTTTTCGCCTCGGCCAAGTCGCCTACTGCTTCTTCAATTCGACGGTCAGATTCGTCGGTTTGCCTGCCGCGACAGTCACCGACTGCTGAAGGGGCCCAGTAAGTGATTGAATCGCTACCAGGTTGTAGGTGCCGGGCGGGACATCAGTGATCGTGAACTTGCCGTCGGCGCCGGTGATGGCGTAGTAGGGGTTGTCCACCACGTAGATCCAACCTTCCATCCAGCCATGTGCGTCGCAGTCGATGCGCACGGTCCCGGGCCGCGTCAGTTCCGTGGGAATTCGCTGTCCCTGGTTCGGCAACGCCATGTTGAAGGCCGTACGCTTCCCGTAATAGCCGTGGGTGTTGTGCAGCATCGGGTCGTCGTTGACGACGTCCAGCGGACCCGCACGGATCACCTGAACCTCAGGCTCGAAACGACATTTGTGATTGGTGAGCTCTGGCGTCTTGCCCTGTGCCGGCCAAGCTTTTCCCTTGGCCACCTCGACCAGGTACACGACCGCGTTCTGGACGCCCTTGTCGGTCCCGACCTCGATCAGCGGCTCCTCGCGGGGGCCACCACACACCTCGACATCCTTGTTCGGGATGATCTTGCGCGTCGGCACCACGTCGTTAAAGACGACCTTGCCGACGATCGTTCCGCCGCCCGTGACCGGGCCCGCTTCGTAGGCTTGCGCGGGTACGCCAATCATCCCTGCGAGGACAATCGCAACAAGACCAGTCGTCAGCGTGAGGAGTTTCTTCATGGTCATCCCCCTCATGCGAACCTTTCGCAGGGGAACCCAATCTGCGACTATCAATTAACCACAAATTGGATGATAGGGGAACTGGAAAATTGGCTGGCCAGCCGACGGACAAAGGTAGTCCGCAAGGCGGGCCGCTCTAGGCGGTGGGCGCTTTCGCATTGCGCACCGCGCATTGCGCAGGACGCAGTATAATGGAACGTTGGACTGGCCAAGGATGGCGAGAGTGAGCCGAGACAACACCAGACCGTGATGCCGAGCTTTGCACGGCAGCCGGCAGCAGGCGAGAGATCCCAAAGCGTTTTGGTGGCATTCCAGAGGCGCGCGATATGGGCTGTATGAATCGCTGGCATGGATTCATTCGTCATTCGATTATTGGTTTGCAGACCCTCTCCAATATCGTCTTCGCCATAGTCCTGATTATGGGCCAACTGTCGTGGGCCGCCACGTCGCCCGTGACGGTCGGCGGTCCATTCACGCTCACGGCGCCGGACGGCACGGCAGTGACCGATCAAACCTATCGCGGCAAATGGCTGCTGGTTTATTTCGGGTACACCTTCTGCCCCGACAGCTGCCCGATGACGCTGCACGAAATCGCCACCGCACTCGAGAAGCTCGGTACCGACGCCGCCAAGGTAGAGCCGCTCTTCATCACGATCGACCCGCAGCGCGACACGCGCGAAGTGCTGGAACGATACACCCAGTCGTTCGATCCGCGGATCGTCGGCCTCACCGGCAGTCCGCAGCAGATCGATGCGGTGAATCGGGAATATGGGGCATACTCGGCCCGTCACAAGACAGGGCCGGGTCCGGAAGATTATGTCTTGGACCACAGTACCTACCTCTACGTCATGGACCCCGGAGGAAAATTCGTCCGCGCTTTCGAGGCCGACACCTCAGGCGATCGGATAGCGGACGCTTTGCGCAAACTCCTGGCGCAGCCAGACGAATGAGACTCAAGGGAGCTTCGCAAGTTTGACCAGGACGTATGAACACCAAAGGCGGTTGCGAACATCACGAAGCCGCCAGGGATCAGGGAGTCGGAGTCGGGCTCATGAGCTACGACAGATTCTTCGCGGACGCGATCGCCCAATTGAGGGATGAGCGGCGTAACCGCGTGTTCGCGGATCTGGAGCGGATCGCCGGCCGGTTCCCGCACGCGATTTGGCACTCTGCGCAGGGCCCAGGCGACGTCGTGATCTGATGCTCCAACGACTATCTCGGCATGGGGCAAGACCCGAAGGTGCAATGGTCGAGACCGCGACCCGCATGGGCGCGGGGGCCGGCGGTACGCGCAATATTTCCGGGACCAATCACCCGCTGGTCGAGTTCGAGCAGGAGCTCGCCGACCTCCACGGCAAAGAGGCGACGGTGCGGAACTATAAAGGATGTCGATCGGCGTGGAGTCCCGACGCCGATCGGCCAGCTAAGCTATTGATCTACCGAGCGATGGAGGGGTCAATATTAGAGGCTTATTTACACTCTGTCATCCATTTGGCGCGCGCAAGGTGGCTCTCGAAGGCGCGTTGCGCACAGCCAGGCTCGTGCAACGGATCAATGTGCAGAACGATCCACGAGACCTCGCGCCAGTCGGCGCCTTCCGCATCGGCATCAAGCATACGAGGTAAGTGATTACGTGTTCTTCGTCGAATGCGGTGAGCGTTGGACCGGCAGGCGCGAGATCATGCGGATTGAGTTGCGGCTCTTTCATACGTGTTCTCGGTTTTTGGCGAAACGCGTCAGAAAGGACAGCTACTCCCAATGACACAGGGAACTCCCGTAAATGTATGCCGCAAACGCTGGCTGATCCTCGTATTCAACATGAGTACAAGGTGGAGATCGGTGCTAGGCAACCTGGGTGGAGAAGAGCACCTTTTGCTGCGTCATCACTTCCGCACGGCAAATGCATCGATACTGCCATTGCACTTAGTCTCTTCCCTTACTCGCTGCGCTATCATGTCGCGGCCCCCAGACCCACATTTCTCCGTTCGTACTATGAGGACTCAACGTTGAGCCGACGCACAGTTGGAATGCCAGAGGCCGATGAATTGAATGACTTAGCGCGGTTGCTAACGAGCTTATGGGAGGCCGCGCAACGGCTTCCCGAGGGATCAGAGCGGCAGGATGCGTTCAGACAGATCGGTAGCTTCCATAGGCGGGTGGCGGTAATAGTTACAGGCGCCCTCTAGGCTCTAAGGGATGTCGCGTCGGCTGTGCGGTGGCTACCGATCCAACTCGCGCCGGAAGATTGCGATTTGGAAGTTGGCGAACTTGATAAGACCGGCATTATGCCACTGGGTTTTCCATGCCACCGGAAATTGGGGGTTTGGTGCAATGCTTGGGCCGATGAGCCGATTTTGATTTGTCCGACGCACTGGAGGATCTGGCGCGCGCCAACAAGTTGGCAGGTTTGTAATCTGATTTTTGCGGATCGTACCGCGTGCATAAGCGTCGACCATCCTTGCTTCCGAGCGATCTATACCCGGAACGGCCACGAGGTCCCACAGGTTCGGGGCGCGCGCTTTTTTTGAAGAAGTGGAGCCACGTTATGAGGACAGCGCTTTGCTTCGCAATGTTGCTCATTCCCACGGTTGCGTTCGGTCAAGGCGCAACACCGGCAAAGCGACCGACGGTCGGCGCGAAGCCGCTCGTTCAGGCGAAGCCGAGGGCGCCCGTTGGTTGCAAGCTCGTCGGAACGGTCAAGGGAACGAAGCTTTGGGCGGGCGAATGCACGGCGGCGCCAGAGGTACGAACAGGTACGCCAGTCGAGGGGGAGTCGAGTCCGACGTCGGTCCCCGGCGCGGCGGGCGGGGCTACTCCGAAGGATCAGCAGTAACGCTGCAATTATGTGCAATCTCTATTCGATCATCACGAACCAAGAAGCTACCGATGCGCGGATCGCGGAAATCTGCTAACTTCGCTCCAAAGACATCAAGCAGATCGACGGCATTAGCAGTAGGGCATCCTTGACGAGATCGGTCGCCGCCGGTCCTAGACAAGGCCGTCGACCAAGGCCGGATTGCACATGGCGCTAAAGCAACTGGCCGATGCTTCAGGGGAGCACGGTGCGTACCATGAGCCAGTAAAGCCCGGCCGACAAGATCGCCGCTGAACAGAAGTAGACCACCGCCGGATGCCGTCCCTTGCGTGCCGCGGCCCGGTGACCGATCCGATCCGACCACAGCAGAAGTGGAAAGATGAGGGCCACAATCACGACCTGCCCAATCTCCACGCCGATGTTGAAAGCCGCGAGCGCGGGCACGGCCGCATTCGCTGGCAGCCCGATCTCCTGCAGCGCGCCGGCGAAGCCGAAGCCGTGAATGAGCCCGAAAACGAACGTCACCCGCCAGCGACCGTCCACATTGCGCGAGAAAAAGTTCTCGACCGCTACAAATATGATCGTCGCGGCGATCGCCGGTTCGACGATGGCACTTGGGAATACGACAGTCTGCAGCGCAGCAAGGGACAGCGTGATCGAGTGAGCAATCGTGAAGGCGGTGACGATCTTGATCACCGGCCACAAATGCTGCGCCCAAAGCACGATCGCGGCAAGGAATGCGATGTGATCGTAACCGAGAAAGATGTGCTCGATACCGGCCTGGACGAACCGCCCGACCACCTGGAGTGCCGACGACCCCGCACCGGACAGAGCGACCTCGGGCGCTCTGCTGTCGAGGGCAAGCTCGCGCTCGCCGCTCTCGGTTGCGATGATAGCCAGATGTCGTGCGGTAGGATCCACGTCGTGAAACAGGGTCGCGCGATAGCGCAGCTCGCCGCCATCCAATGGACAGGTCCATGCCACCGTCACCAGAACGTGGGTGTCGGCCGGCAGTGCCGTTCCTGGCCTAGGCGCGCATTGCTGCCTGCCGGCAAAGACTGCAACGTGGTCGCCAATGTAGGTGAGCACTGACGGCGCCATGACCGCCAGCGCCACACGGTTGACCTCGCCCGATCCCGCTTCGGTGATTCGAACCCCGGCCGACTTTTCGTAGTCGCGACCAAGGGCATTGATTTCCACTTCGACCGTGCGGCCGTGGACCACGATGCGCGAGGTGCTGACCCCGGCATTGTGCGCCTGCGCCTCCCAAGTGGCGATGGCAGCGACGGCAACGCTGGCCACGGCAAGCCAGGCGCGAGACGCTGTCGCGGCGGGACCGCTGTTGAGTCGAGCACGGCCTGGGCGCATCCGGAGGCTTTGTATAAAGCGCGTTCGGCGGAGTGCCCAGTTCATTGGCGTCGCTGGCGTTGGTCGCCAATCATTCGGCACCGCCCAGGCGTTTAATGATTACGCCGGCCGTCGCGGCACGAATGCTCTGGGGGTAGGCTTCTGAGAACGCCCCGAGCGCCGTCCGCGCCCTGCCGGCGTAAGCGCGCCTTTCCTTAGGCGGCGCAAGTTGTGAGGCCCGCGCAAGATCGATGGCGTGAATGAACGCTGCCTCCTCGGCGTCGTCCCCGCTCGCGATGGCCAAAGCCAACGCCTTGGCCTCGGCGATCTGGTGGTCAAGATCGTCCAACCCAATGCCGACAAGCTGAAAAGGATCGAGTACGAAGCTCTCGTAGAAGCCGGCTTTCAGGAGCTCGAACCGCGCGCGCAGCGAATAAGGTGCTTCGGGTGAGAGGCGAATGGCCTCCTCGAGCGGGGTTCTCGGCAGGCGGTAGCGCCCGATCGTATCGTCCAAGCGGGGCGTCAGTTCGCGCTGGACGAGAGCCTTCAGCAAAAGTTCGGCGTTAACTGTAAGCCGACCGCTGTGCGCCGCAAGATCGCGGTTGAGGATGTTGGTCGCCTCGACTAGAACCATACCGAGTGCAAATCGCGCCATGCCCTCAGGTCCTGGCCCGGCGGCCGTTTTGGCGAGCACGACCTCCTCGTCGGCAGCGGAGACGAGCCCGTTTGCCCGCTCGATGTCGATCATATCATGAGCGACCAGCGTGCGGGCGCCAAGAGTCGAAAAGAGGAGAACGAAAAGAACGAGCCTGGGCCCGGGACCCCGGAAGGCTGCGCATCGCGGGCTGGCGGCGGTTAGCGATTGCCCCGTGCGGGACGCGTTTTCCGTGGCCGAGTCATCAGTCATTGGGCATCTCTTCACCGGCGAAAAAGGCGTGCGATCCCCGGTGCGCCGGGACGACTCCGTCGGGAGCACCGGCGGGCGTGAGAAAAGCGTCTTTGTGTTCAGCCAGCGTCCTCGCGATCAGATAGGCGTGGCGTGCCATGAAACTCGGGCGGCACACGAGGGAGTGGCTCCCAAATGATACTATTATCCGCAACGGCGCGTCGTGGATATCGTCAAAGGGCGGCTTGCCGAGAAAGAGGGCCTCCGCACTTCGCGCCGCCATGATTGCGACGTCCTGTTGATCCGTGGCAATGAGTACGCCGACGCGCCGAGCATCCGCAGCGCGGACCAGCATGGCGCGCGAGTTCGGGAGAAATCGCATCAGTACGTCGACCGTCGCCGCCGCAAGAGCACTGCCGCTTTCATCATCGCGTTGGCCGACGATCAGCAGGTGGTAGCGCCGGTAGACCGGCCACATACGGTCCGGATTCAAGTCGGTAAACCGCGGCCCAATCAGCCGTTGCTGCCGATCAGGGCCCGCGACCGCAAACGTTCTGTGCCCGGCAAGAACAAGCGCCGCCGCATTCGCAACCGACGTGAGGATCGTGCGCCGCTTCATACTCGCCATGCTCCAAGGCAGCGGTGCGATGCCGAGCCTGCACCAACGATTGGCTCAGGCACCCGTCATTGCGGCTTGAACACGTCGCGGTTCAAGATCGCTGTGACACCCAGGTTCGGGACATCGACGAGTTGCGCGATGTGGAGATCGACGGCCACGCTCACCAGTACGTAAGCCTGCTCGCGGCTAAGACCCTTTGTCTTGACCAGAAAGTCGATCATGTTGAGCGTGGCGTTTCGCGCTGCCAAACTGACATCCTCCGAGAGGTTTGCCAGCGGAGCGATCTTCTGGCCACCAAGATAGGTGTCGAACACCGGCAATTCGCCCTCGGGCTTGAGCGGAAGCCCCGAGACAGCGTAGAAACTCCCCGGAGCGAGGCTCTTTAGCTGCGAGCCGCCTTCGAAGTGCATGGTCGTAAGCAGCGAAGCCATGCCCGGGATCACCTTGGCCTGGAGCGTCACCTTTGCGCCCATCTCAATGGCGGTGCCCGCCACCTCGCCGCCGCCCTGGGCGAAATGAACGTCACCAGCGAAAAGCCCACAGCCGTCGATAAAGCAAGGAAACAGCAGCGTGGTGCCGACCACCGTCTCCTTGGTGTCGAGATTGCCGCCGTTCTCCCGTGGTGGAACGGTGCGAACACACTTGTCCTTCGCCGTACCATTGGGACCGCAAAGATTCGCCGGCAGGGCATCAACCGGCTGAGGGGTCAACGCCGCGCCGCCCGCGTCAGCGAGCGCCTTCTCCCGTTTGAGCCACGTCTCAAGCTCGGGCTCGCCCGGCAAGACGCCGACCGTGCCCATGAACGCATTCATGGGAACGGAGATTCCCGGCAGATCCTTCGAACGCGCTTCGAGACGCGTCAGGTTCCAGTGCACGATGAAAGGATCGCGGAAGACATCACGCAAGAAGCCAAATCCTGGCACGATCGTAGTGTAACCGAAATCGTCGGGAGCGATGTCCACCACGGTAATGGCGAGTGCGTCGCCCCGTTTCGCCCCTTCAATGTAGACGGGCCCGGTCAGCGGATGCACGAGGTTGAGGTTGGTGGCCGCCACATCCTGCGCCGTCGAATCGAAGGTGAGGTCAGAATCGAGCGCATCGCGCGTCTCAAGTACAAAAAGCTGCCCAGGATTTACACGGGCGGCGGGCTTGATTGCGAAATGATACCGGTTGAAGCAGTGCGGATCGTCCTTGCAGTGCTTGCCAGACTTTCCCACGATCACCGGGGCGGGGCCCTTGACGTCACTGGTATCCGCCCACACCCCACCCCAACTCGCGACCAGGAGCAGGGTGACGATCGGCATCATCCAAACGGGTCTGGATTTCATTGGATGTCCTCCCTGTATGACCCGCTGCCCGCGCGTCTCCTTCCGGTCGGACCACCTGCGCGTTCTCGCGGAAAACGCCGCTCGCAATCCTATTAGGGGCACTAGGCAAGTCAAGTATGGCGAAAGGGTCAGCCGAATTGTCGGAATTTGCCCCAACGAAAATGATCGACGCTCGCGCAGCAAAACTCTCAGCAGTTCTGACAAGCTGCAAGCACTTGGCAATGTTTATGCACGCAGGCCAGCCCAAATGTCCAAATTTGGCAGCCTGCGGCCCCATGCAGATCGACGGCATTTGGTGCATTGCCTTTGGGCTTGATAGGCGTCCGTGATGTTGGCGGCGGCTAGACTAGCGTGACGGTCGATGACGTTTGTTCTTATTTGGCTGCGGCGTATCGTTGGTCAATCGTTGGTCAAGAATCGCCCACTACTCCGCTTGGGGCCCCAATCACGACACCGATGCGCGCGAGCTTCAGAGATTGGAAATCTGCAAAAGCCTGCGGTCGCCGATCCAGATTTTGGCAAGGTCAGCCTCGGCCTTGCGCGCCGCGGTGGTGTTGCCGCGTGCCTTATGCAGTTCCGCCAGTCCGTAGTACGACCAGCCGTTGGACGGCGCCCGGCTCAGCGCACGCTGGAACTGGCGCTCCGCCTCAGCGTATCGGCCAGCCTGCAGCAAAGCAGCGGCAAGAGACTGCCGGATCGGATAGTACCAATATGGCGGCTCGGTGTAGGGCAACGCGTCCTGCAATGCAGCCGCCTGCTCGAACCGCGCGACGGCAGTGCGAGTGTCGCCTTTGGCCTGAGCCACGCGCGCCATGATCAGTGTGCGCGCGATGCGAAGCACCTCCTGTGCCGGGACGTTTGAATCCTTCAGCAACTTGAAGTCCGCGCTACGCTCCAGCGTCTCGATTGCATTGGCCGCCGCCGCCGCGCCCGCGAAGTCTCGGCGCGCCGCCAGCGCTACGCCGCGCATGTAGAGCCACATCGCCTTGACATAAGGGATGGCATCGCCGGGATCGGGTAGTGCCAGGATGGTCTCGGGCGTACTGAACTGCGCGTGGGCGAAATAAGGCGCCGCCTTAACGGGCTGCACCATCGCAATACCACGCGCAGCCTCGTCGGGAATGAGCTTGCCGAGCTTCTCCGCAGCGGCGATCACGGTCTGGCCGTCGCCAGCCATCTGCGCCGACGCCATCACGAAGTGCACATTATGCGGATAATAGCCGAGCCGATAGACGCCCATCGGCGCGTTGGTGTCGGCCAGGTATTTTTCATCGACCTTGACCGCAGCCTTGTTGTCTTCCAGCGCGTCGAGATAGCGGCCGACCCGATAGTAGATGTGGCTCGGCATGTGCACGAGATGGCCGGCACCGGGGATCGCACCGCGCAATCGGTCGGCATAGGGCTCGGCGCGCTTGGGCCGGTCCGACGCCTCGACGGCATGGATGTAGAAGTGAATCGCACCGGGATGATTCGGATTGCGAACCAGCACGCGCTCCAGTGTCGGCACGATTGGCACGCTCTGCGGGTTGGGTTCGCGGCCGCCCGGCTTCCAGTAGTTCCAGGGGCTGAGATCCATGACCGCCTCGGCATAGAGCGTGGCGATTTCGTCGTCGTCGGAAAACTGCGTCGCAACCTTCGCCATTTCGGCCGCGTAGGCTGCGTCGAACGGCGCGCGGGCGGCCTTCGGATCGCTGCCGTAGCGCGCCGCGAGAGCGCCGATCAGCGCCTGCTCGCGTGGGCTTGCTTTGCCGGCAAGCGCCTTCGCCTTCTGCGCGGCAGCGTAGGCGGGCGCGACCGCGTCCTCCTGCATCGGAAGATTGATGTTGGGACCGAGCACCAGCGCCTCGCCCCAGAAGCACATGGCGCAGTCGGGATCGAGCTTCTGCGCCATGCGGAACGCGCGCTGCGCCTCGCCGTGATTGAACGCATAGGCGAGACGCAGGCCCTGATCGAAATAAGCCTGTGCGCGCTCGTTCGCGGTCGTGATCTTGTAAGTGATGGAGCCAAGGCCGGCCCACAGCGGCGGCTCGGTTTCCGCGAATGCCGGCGCGGAACTGGCTGCGCTCATCTCGGCGCGTGGCACTTCGGTCTGTGCCAGGCGAAGCATCATGTTCGGCAAGCCGGTTGCGGCCGGCGTGTGGCAGACCGGATAATCCGGGCCGACGAATGGCGGCGATATGTCCACGGCGGTTGCGCCCGCACCCGCGAGGGTAACGATGTTCCCGGCCAGCAGCGTCACCAGTGCAGCGCCGCCGAGTGCCGCAGCTCCCGCGGAAACCAGCAGCTTTTGCGATCGCGTGAATGTCGCCATGTCGTACTCCAAAATCGGGCGGAGGAAAAAATCTGCCGAATTTGAGATCCAACGGGTCGCACTGAGCCGGGATCCAAAGGAGACCACTGAACGCGAATTTTGAGACTTTTCCGGCCTTTCTGCAAGACAATTGCATTGTTTGTACGCAGCGACACTTAAGCGTCGGCGAAAGTCTCCTCTGAGCCACGTGGGGTCAGCGGCGCTGTTCATGTCCGCTAAGGGAATGGTCCGGCCGTGCTCCGGCCCTGCCAGCACGAGAAGCTGGCAAGGGGCGCTCAAGACAAGGAGCACGCCATGTCTCAGAAACTCAACGTAGCGATCGCCGTGATCGGCATCGATATCGGCAAGAACTCGTTCCACATCGTGGGTCATGATCACCGCGGTGCCATCGTGCTGCGGCAGAAGTGGTCACGCGGCCAGGTGGAAACGCGGCTCAACGGCAGGCGCGACTTGCGGCGCTTCTCAACGTAGTCGAGGAACCCTTGCTCGATCAGATGCGAGTGCACCGGAATGACGCGCTCGTAGTCGCCCTTGGTCATCTCGGAACGCAGATAGATGCACCAGATTCCCGTCTCCGCGTCTTTCCGGACGTCCGAGGGCAGGAGCCAAGTGATCTCGTTCACGCGGGCGCCGGTGTAGGCGCAGACCCACGGGACCCAGCGCCGGGCGCCGCGCGTCTCGGGCGTGGTCAGGTGCGACGGCGTCGCGAGCGTCGCCTCGAGGACCCAAATTGCCATCATTGAAACGCCGGTCAAAGGGGAATCAGCATCGCTATACGAGGCCGGAGCGCTGGCCGGCCACTTCGTCGAAATGGTGGCTGCCGCCGTGCAGGGCGGTGCCAAGGTCGATGCATCGACGCAGGCTGAATTCGCCGAAACCAACGTCGTGCTCGACGAGTTCCTCGCGGCCGACATCGTCGTGCTGGGCGCTCCGATGTACAATTTCGGGATTCCCAGCCAGTTAAAGGCCTGGATTGATTGCCTTGCCTCGCCCGGCAAGACGTTCAAGTACACCGCGACCGGCGTGGAGGGTCTCGCGGGCGGTAAGAAGCTGATCATCGCCTCATCCCGCGGTGGTTTCTACACCGCCTCGTCTCCGATGGCCTTTATGGATCATCAGGAAACATTCCTGACGAGTTTCTTCGGGTTCATCGGCATCAGCGACGCCGCGTTCATACGTGCGGAAGGCGTCGGCAAAGGCCCCGAACAGCGCATGCTCGCACTCGAAACCGCTCTGGCCGATATCTCGGCCCTGAAGGCTGCCTAAAAACGAGGGCCTGATCGGCAGAGAGACTTCAATGCAGCGAATTCAGTATCACCGCTACGGCGACCCGAAGAAATGCGTTTGGAGACAGAACCCGCGCGCACGCGGCTTCGAACAGTTGGCGCAGGAACGGGCTCTGCTCCAAATCGACCGTGATCGGCATTCTCCAACTCCGTGAGAATAGGCATCGCGCGGGCGGGCCTCACAATAGCACTTCCCGGGACCGCCAGCTGCTGGCTTGGATGCAGCCAGAAACGGTGGCGAGGCTTCGGGCGTGGCTGCAGCGGACCCTCTCGCAGTAAATTCCTATTTGCGACTTTTTCTGCCCGCCAGCCACTCCTCCAGCAGATCCTGGACAATCCCGGAACTAATGCGAGCAGAACCAACGCGCAGCGATGGTCCGCTTTGCGCCAAAGGACTAAACCGCTCGCGCGGTAGGGCGCGTCGGCGAGGGGGGGCGCTCCAAACGATGATAATTTAGTAGATAGGGTGGCTGACTTTTCGTACGAAAGTGATGCCCTCGCACAATTGATTGTGGAGATGTGGCTAGGTAACTACGGCAATCTGATCACGCCTTCAGGGGCCGGAACGACCCCGGCGCAGTACCAAGCGCGCTCGGCTGCGGCAAAAGTAGCTCTCGCGGCTCGGGGCCTTTATTTGCAACAACCCATCGTGCTCACGGAAATCGAGTACGATGGCGGCTTTAGCTTGGCAGACGCCAACCTACCCAGTGCAATTGTCTTTGTGGTGCCGGACCAAAACCGTGCGACGACTACGGTTGCGACACCTCCGGCTCTGCTTGAGACGGCCAAGATGCTGATGGCCATTACGCCAAACGGTATCTAGCGGTATTGCACTCCGTCTCGGGTGAGGCGCGGTGTATCCAGCTTGACGCGAGTTTGGTCGCATCCTGCGAGAAACGACGCGGGCGTTCACTCGGAAGTGGAGGTTTCGAATGGCACGGCTGGTTACGGAGTGGGTCAACGTCACGGGCGATACTTCGATCATCGCTCGCGAGTCGGGAGAGGTTTGGTTTCACACCCCGAGCGGCACGAAAGAAAACGTGGATCTATTCGCGACACCGATGACAGGTGTGGGCTCGGCGGGCAGCACGGTCGGACTGCTCGACGGCGCGATAAATCTCGGATTTGCCGGAATCGAAAAGCGCCTCGCGCGCCCTGACCCGACGCTCGTCGGCTATATCGTAGCCTTGGTGGGCGCCTATCATACGTCTGTCGACACGCCTCGAAATCTCCGGCGCGCCGCCGGGCGCTTCAACGAGCTGGGGAGGCCCGAGGTCGCGGCCTACTTGGAAGAGCGTGCGCGCGAGGAGACCGGTCACGACCGGCTCGCGCTCAAGGATCTGCGTGCGCTGGGTGTGCCCGGCGAGCGACTCGTCGCCAGCTTTATCCCGGAGGGCATCAAGCCGCTCTGCAAGCGCTTCGATGATCTCTGCGTCCAGGACTATCCAATCGGCTGCATCGGCTATTCGTACTGCTTGGAGCGCATCGCCGCGCTCAAGCAGGAGACCGATATCGAGAAGGTGCAGGCGATGTGTCCGGATGACGTCGATGCGACCCGCTTCCTCAGAAGTCACAGCTCCCTCGGAAGCGAGGCCACTCACGTCGAAGAAACGATAGAGTTCGTTGCCTCCCTTCCCGCGAATGACCGTATCAGGGTCGTTCAGGAGACGTATGAATCTGCATTTATCCTGGCGGAGGGATATAATCACGAGCTTCTCAAATCCGAGGCGGAGATGCTTGAGGAGCTTGAGCAGGCGCTCGGAGAGGCGCTCCCGTATCGTCACACTTCTTATCCTTTGCACGGTGAAAAACGGCGCGCTCGGCCCGTGGCATGAGCGAATAGCGCAATAGTCATCGCAGTTTGGACAAGGCGTGAGGCACGAGAAACGACGCGCCGGCTCTCCCATAGGGTTGTAGCACGGTTGCGATTTAAAACGACTCGGCCCGCGTGACTGCTCGCGCTCGGTCGCCATGGTTAGCATGGTAGGGCACCGAGCGCTGGCGTCGTCGCGCCAAGCTGCAGTTGGTGACCGCACCGTTGCTGCGCCATGTGCCTCGACGCCGGCATCGTGGCGCCCAGCCGAGATCGCCACCACATCGTGCCTCACCGTGGTGACGTGATTTGGCGCAGCACAACCTCGATCAGACCTCGCCGCTCTCATTTTCGATCGCGAGTACGTCATTGCCTCTTGGACGGTCGCGCGTGCGCAATCCCAAGGAGGAAACTTCATGGGAAGGGAAAGTTTGGGAAAGCCGAATATCGGCAGTCAAAAGAACGCTCATGTGGTATCTTGTGCGCGAAAGGTCCCCTCGTTTTATGCAACAAAGGCACCACATGCTGGGTCTCAAGCCCGACACCTTCCTGAACTACGGCAGTAGGCAAGGGCCTCTGCAATGACGAGGACAACAACCACCGATTTAACCGAGTGGCTGGGTAGACACGGTCTAGGCCAGTACGCCAAAACCTTCGCAGAAAACAATATCGAATACTCCGTCCTTCCCGATTTGACAGAAAATGATCTCGAAAAACTTGGAGTTTCTTCTTTAGGTCACCGCAAGAAGCTGCTTAGGGCCATCGAAGCATTGACGGCAGCTCGTCAGCCCACCGGCGCAACAACTGCGGTTTCAAACGCCACTGTGGTGCCACCCTCTCTTGAGCAACATCGCGAAGCTGAATTCCGTCAGATCACAGTGATGTTCTGTGACCTGGTGGGATCTACGCAGCTATCGGAGAAGTTAGATCCTGAGGATCTTCAAAAACTCATCGACGCGTATCGGATTGAGTGCAGCACGGCGATTAGGCGCTACGGAGGCGAGGTCGCCCGCTATTTCGGCGATGGCGTGATGGCATTTTTCGGCTGGCCCCGTGCACACGAGGATGACGCCGTTCGTACTATTCACGCCGCCCTGGAGATTGTCTCCGGAGTTACGAAGATTTCAGGACCAGTTACCCTGACTTGTCGAGTGGGTGTTTGCTCAGGCCCGGTTGTTGTCGGTGAAATTGGAGATAGTGGTACGTGGTCGATGGACGCGGTGGGAGAGACGCCGAATATCGCCGCACGTCTACAGACCCTTGCCGCTGCCAACACGGTACTCATCGCGGAATCGACGAGGCGTCTAGTATGGGCAGCTTTTGATTTTCAGGACCTCGGCTTCCAGGAACTCAAAGGTGTATCTGAACCTCTTCACGTTTACCACGTGCTCTCGGCAAAAAATACCGGTAGCCGCTTCGAGGCTGCGCATGCGGGCTTTCTCACCCCGCTCATCGGACGCTCGAGCGAACTAAGCTTGCTGCTCGATAGGTGGCAGAAAGTCAAAGAGGGCGACGGCCAAGTCATATTCCTTTCGGGCATTCCCGGAGTCGGAAAATCAAGGCTCCTCCACGAATTGAAATCACATATTCAGCAGGAACCACACGTCTTGTTACACCATCAGTGCTCGCCTTATCACAGTCAGAGCGCGTTCTTTCCGGTGATCGGGCAGATCGAACAATCGGCCCGACTAACAGCTCGCGAGGCCGACGCAGACAAGATTGCCAAGCTCAAGGCTTACCTTCCGCGCTCAACTGATAGTTCCATAGAGCCGGTACTGCTCATTGCCAAACTGTTATCAATCCCCTTGGAAAATCACCTCGAATTATCTGGCCTTACGCCGCAGCAAATAAAGAACAGGACGATAAGCACGCTTGTCGACATGATCTTGGCGTTTTCCGTCCAACGCCCCACGCTCTGCATCTTCGAGGATGCGCATTGGCTGGATCCATCGACACTTGAGTTGCTTGAACCGATTATCAGCCGGATCGACCACGCCCGCGTGCTGCTTATTGTATCGTGCCGGCCCGAGTTCCGCCCCACGTGGATGACTCATGCGAACACCACCATGCACTCGCTCACTCGATTGTCGCACACCGAAGTGAAGGCGATGATCCGAGATCTCCTGAGGGGCGGGAGCATGCCCCAATCGCTGCTCGACCAGATTATCGAAAAGGCCGATGGCGTCCCGCTATTCATAGAGGAACTGACAAACAGTATGTTGAGTGCGCCTTTACGAACTCGAGGCACTTTCGAGCGCACAGCACAACCAGCATTGCTCAGGGTTCCGGACACGCTGAGTGACGCATTGATGGAGCGGCTCGACCGCGTTGCGCCGAGTCGAAGACTTGCACAGATTGCGGCTGTGATTGGGCGCGAGTTCTCCTATGATCTCCTGTCGGCTGCATCGCAAATTGACGAACACGATATGCTGTCGGCCCTCTCGCTACTCGAACAGGCTGACATCATCTATCGGGTCGGAATTTCGCCTTTCCTTCGTTTCGCCTTCAAACATGCGTTGCTGCGTGATGCAATCTACGACTCTTTGCTTAGGAGTAAGAGGCAGCATATCCATGCGGACATCGCGGCGATCGTCGAGCATGACTTTCCGGAGCTCGCCGAAAATCAACCCGAAGTTCTGGCTTATCACTATCAAGAAGCAGGCAATCACCAACTGGCCATTCGTTGCTGGTTCAAGTCTGGGCAGGGCGCGCTCGCGCATTCTGCCAACATCGAAGCGATTGCTAATTTTCGAAATGCCCTTCAGCTTCTGAACGCTTTACCGGAAACGCCCGAGCGGATCAAACAAGAGATCGATATTCAATTGGCGTTGGGAATACCGCTTATCGCTGTTCAAGGGTATGCCTCCGCGGAAACCCGCGAAGCGTTTTCGCGGGCTCGTAGCTTATGCCTGCAACTCGGCAACATCCCTGAGTATTTCCAAGCCCTGTTTGGGTTATGGGGGCACTCCTGGATGGGTGGAAAGAATGATGACGCGCTCCGCATGGCCGATGAGTTCCTGTCACGGTCACGAGCGTTGTCGCACCCCGTGCCGCTAATGGTGGCTCATAGAGTGATGGGTAGCACGTTATTGACGATCGGGGACTTCCAATCGTCAGCGAACCATTTCGCGGAGTCAATCAAGCTCTCGATTGGCAAAGGAAAACAGCCGCTATACAACCTTTACATGGTGGAACCCCAAGCGGCTTCACTGCTGCTCCTATCTTGGGACTTGTGGTTTCTGGGCTATCCGGATCAATCCCTTTCGCGCGTTTCGGAAGCGCTTGCCTTGGGTCAAGACCTTGGCCACCCATACACCGTGGCGTTCGCTCATTACATGACTTCTGTTGTGCACCTCCTGCGCGGGGATGCCGCTCGCGCCTTCGAAAGCGCCGAAAAAAGCTTGGAAATGTCACAAGAGCAGCGGTTTTCGCTGTACGTAATTTTGTCCAGAATTTCGCGAGGCCGAGCAGTCGGCGAACTAGGCCGACTTGGAGAGGCCCGGGACGAAATGGCACTGGGAATCGACGAAGCGCGACGTAATGGCGTCGGCTTCATGCTTCCAATGATGGATAGCTGGCTGGCGGACCTGTACGCCAAAACTGGCGAAAATGAATGCGCGCTATCGATTGTCGAGGGGATCCTGGCCAATATTGGTGAGGTGACAGGCAGGTCATGGGAATCGGAATTGCATCGGCAAAGAGCGCAAATTCTTGTAGCACTCAACCCATCGAAGGTAAGAGAAGCTGAGTCTCATCTTAAGAAGTCTATTGAAGTGGCGCGTGGTCAAAGCGCCAAGTCCTTGGAACTACGCGCCGCCACAAGCCTTGCAGAACTCTGGCGGACGCAAGGAAGGCCCGATGAGGCGCGCGCGCTGCTGGAACCAATCTGCCGTTGGTTTGACGAAGGAGTCGAAACGGCCGACCTCAGGCGGGCGCGCGGCGTTCAAAGCGCTCTGCACTGATCCTCAGCCTCGCAGCGTCGATTGGTTAGTTCGAATGAGCCTACTGTCCTGTGTGTACCGAAAACTTAAACACGGGCGTAGCGGTGATGAAGTCCGCCAAGGACGGCGCGTGAACTGATCACACCGGTTCGCTGAACCGGGCGAGACACTGGTGCATCCTTGTTCAAGGATCGATGAGTTCTGACGCGGTTGTACAACACGACGACGGAACGCCCACGGGATCGCGGAGTACGAGCTTCTTTATCCGTGGCATCCTTGGGCCGGCTGCCTGGTCCATATTCATGAGGTGGTTGAGAAGGCTGGCAGAGAGGTTTTCCGTTGCAGCCTCTCTGGTCGGGCATCTGCGCGATGGCTGGAGATTCCGGCCTGGATGTTCGATCGGGCGGCTCGCGCGACCTGGCGTGTTGGCGCCACTCCCTATGTTGAGCTTGCGGTGCTCACCGCCTTGGCAACGCTGCTGCAGGATGTGACGTCG
This sequence comes from Bradyrhizobium sp. AZCC 2289, assembly GCF_036924615.1. Classification (NCBI taxonomy): domain Bacteria; kingdom Pseudomonadati; phylum Pseudomonadota; class Alphaproteobacteria; order Hyphomicrobiales; family Nitrobacteraceae; genus Bradyrhizobium; species Bradyrhizobium sp. AZCC 2289. The sequence continues at coordinate 7,150,798 of NZ_JAZHRY010000001.1, forward strand.
GTTTCTGGCGCACCATCGCAATTGCGGGATTCAAGCGCAGCATTGGGCTCTCACGACGCGAATCGGGGAGATGTCCATGCGCCCGCCTACCGCTCACCGCCATCCTCACAGCAATGCACGTCAGTTCGATCTGTTCTGCGATCCGCCCACCGCCGCGGCGCAGACGCCGCAATGGCAGGCGTTGCCCGCCGAGACGCGCCATACGCTGACGAAGCTGATGGTCCGCCTGATCTTCGGCCACGCCGACGGCGACCTCGCTCGGGGACGGGAGGAGATGGGTCATGATGTCTGAGAAGATCAGGCCGCATCATCTGGAGCGAAAGGCGATCCTGTATGTACGGCAGTCCTCCGCCCATCAGGTTCTCCACAATCGCGAGAGCAGCGCCTTGCAATATGCGATGCGCGATCGTCTGACGGCGCTGGGCTGGTCTCGCATCGAAACGGTCGATGACGATCTCGGGCGCTCGGCGGCAGGCGGCGTCGCGCGCGCCGGCTTTGATCGAATGGTGGCCGAGGTCTGCCTGGGCAAGGTCGGTGCGGTCGCGGCGCGGGAAGTCTCGCGTTTCGCCCGCAACAGCCGTGACTGGCAGCAGCTGATCGATCAGGAGACGGTCTATGCGCCGCGTCAGGGCAACGACCGGCTGTTGCTGGGATTGAAGGGCAGCCTCAACGAGTACGAGCTCGATCTTCTGCGCCAGCGTTCGCTGTCGGCCCGCTATGAGAAGGCCCGGCGCGGCGAACTCATCGTCGCTGCCCCGGTCGGCTTCGTGAAGGTCGGCGACAGGCTCGAGAAGGATCCCGATCGCCGTGTCCAGGAGGCCATCATCCTCGTCTTCGACAAGGTGGCCGAACTCGGCAGTGTCCGGCAAGCCCTGCTCTGGTTCATCGAGCATGGGCTGGACTTGCCCGCCAAGCGCCATAATGGTGACGTGGTCTGGCGCAGGCCGCACTATACCACCATCCACCGGATGATCGAGAACCCGATCTACGGCGGCGCCTACGCCTATGGTAAGAGTCGTGTCGCGACAGGATATGATGCAGCCGCAGGCGTGATCCGACCCAGGAGCCGTCGTAAGGCGCGAGCCGAATGGCTGGCGCTGATCCCAGGCGTCCATGAGGGTTACGTCAGCTGGGAGCGGTCGGAGGCGATCCGCAAGATGGTGAGCGACAACTTGCCCACAGGCCGACATCACGGAGCGCCGAAGCACGGCGACGCTTTGCTCGCCGGCCTTGTCCGCTGCCGGCGTTGCGGACGCAAGCTGATGGTCCGCTACACAGGCACCAAGCATAACATTCCGCGCTATTCCTGTTGGCGGGGTTCGCTCGACAATGGCGAGCCACGCTGCATCGCATTCGGAGGATTGCGTGTCGACGACGCCGTCGAGGAAGCTCTTCTGCGGGTTGTCGAACCGGCAGCGATAGCTGCGGCCGTCGAGGCCGAAGCCCAAGCGGCCAGCCGCCGCGATCAGGTTCGTGATGCGCTGGCGCGCGACCTCGAGGCGGCGCGCTACCGCGCCGATCGGGCATTCCGACAGTATGACGCCATCGATCCGCAGAACCGGCTGATCGCGGCGGAACTGGAGTTGCGATGGAACAGCGCGCTCACACGTGTAGGCGAGATCGAGACCAGGATTGCCGCGCATGATGCCTCGACATCGGAACCATCACGCTCGCCAGGACACGTCGCCGCGCTGGCCGCTGATCTCAAGGCTGTCTGGTCGGCGCCGCCGACCGACGCGAGGCTCAAGAAGCGAATCGTGCGCACCGTCATCCACGAGGTGGTCGCCGATATCGATGACGAAGCGTCAGAGATCGTTCTCCTGATCCATTGGATGGGCGGCGTTCATACCGAACTGCGCCTGCCGAGGCGTCGCCGCGGACAGCGCAACAGCATCTCCGCCGACATGCTCGCCGCCATCCGCCAGCTGGTTCTCATCGCCAATGATGATCTGATTGCCGGCATCCTCAACCGGAACGGCCTGGTGACCGGCCACGGCAATCGCTGGACACGGGAGCGGGTCACCGCGCTCAGGTCGCATCATAAGATCCCGGTCTTTCGACCGGTGCCGGATGGGAACGAGCCATGGCTCAATCTGAACAAGGCGGCGGGTTTGCTCGGAATTGCACCGAAGACGCTCAGGCTCGCCGCCGAAGCGGGCGAAATCGAAGCGGGGCATCCCCTGCCGGATGGTCCGTGGCTCTTCCGCCGATCAACCCTCGGCGAACCGGCCGCTCAGCGCATCGTTCATCGCGCGAGGCAGAACCCCAATCACCCCACGGGATCGCATCCAGATCGGCAAAACCTCTTCTCTTCAATCGCGTAGACGGATGGGTGTTATGAAACAGGATTGTAATAGTCCGCATAAGATTTCAGGATCCGGCGCAGATGTGTCTCGCCTAGCATTACAGTTGCTTTTTTGATTTGAAGTGGGCGCGTTGAGCGGCGGCCTGGTGAGCTCTGCGCCAGAAAGACCATGCGATGATGTGTGCGGGTTGAATCCGTTTTCGAGCGAGTCTGATGGCAATGCGGCGGATTTCCTGGATTGACCAACGGATCAGTGGCGGCGTGGATATGTTTTGGCTTTTGCCGGGGGGCGACGTTTCGTTTTTTTGGGCGGTGGCGGGTTAGCGCGATGTCGGATCGCGGCCATCATGGTGAAGGCGAGCATCACCAGGGACACGTGACGGTGCCAGCCATGCCAGGATCTGCTCTCGTTGTGATCGAGCCCGAACTCGTTTTTCGCGGTTTCAAAACTGTCCTCGATCGCCCATCGGTGACCTTCGACCGCGACCAGCGTGTCAATTGATGTTCCCGCCGGGCACCAGGTGGTGAAGAAGGCGAGGTCATCATCGGCGATGCGACGACGGATCAGTAGGCCGCGCGTCCACAAACCATCATTCGCACTGCTGAATTGCTCGGCCTCGAGATCGGCCAATTCGAGATAACACCAATCATGCAGCCGCGGTCCTTTGGTTCCGGCCCCTGCCGACAGGCGTTTCCAGTCGGACGCGCGCCGCGTCCGGGCGATGTCCGCGGCCGTGCCGGCGACCGGCGGCCGTTTGCCCCAGGATCGGAATACATGAGCGCTGCTGACCCCAAGCACGTAGCCTTTGCCTGCCCGACGTAGCTGCTGTTCGATGTCGCCGACACCATAGACGGTATCACCGGCAACCCACTTGAATGGTACAGACGCGGCTATTGCGCGTGCGATCATGCTCGTCGCAAGCTTTGGTTTGGTCGCAAAGCCGGCATCGGCAGGCACATAGGCAGCTTCCAGACGATCCGGATCGTCGGTCCATTCCTTCGGAAGATACAGCGCGCGATCGATGAACGCATGACCGTGGCACGAAACGTAGGCAGCGAAGACTCCGATCTGGCAGTTCGTGATCTTACCCGCCGAACCAGTGTATTGCCGCGCCACTCCGCACGATGCCTTGCCCTGCTTGAGAAAGCCGGTCTCGTCGATCACGAGCACCGCATCGTCATCCGCCAGGTGCTCAATGACATAGTCCCGGACGATGTCGCGCAGGGCATCAGCGTCCCAATCCCCACGACCCAGAATTGCCTGCTGCCGCCATGGCCCAGGATCGCCAGCCGCCTCCGCGCGCATCCAACCGGTCTTGCGCCGCTCGTCCCCAAGCAGACCCTCCAGGAACAGACCTGCATTCGCCGCAACACGATCTTGCGTGAACAACGGACGTATCCGTTGCTTGATTTCTCGAAGCGACGCCGCCCACAACGCAAGCGTCTCTTCAATCGACGCTGCCCGCGTCCACGATTTCCGAATCATGGTTGCCCATGGATTCAGAAGCCCGCAACAAAAGCAACTGTAATGCTAGGACAATGATGTGGTCTAAACACTCGCGCCGGATCGATCCGATCAGCCGTTCGGCAAAGCCGTTCTGCCAGGGCGAGGCTGGTGCGGTAGGCTTGTCCCGGATGCCCATGGCGCGCAATCGGCGCGTGACGACGCTGCCATAGATCCGGTCCCGATCGCGGATGAGGTAGCTCGGAGCCTCATCCCAAGGAAACGCCTCCGTTATCTGACGTGCAACCCATTCTGCCGTCGGATTTGCTGTGACGTTGATCCAGACGAGGTCTCTGCGGCCGAGCCGGACAATGACGAAGGCATAGAGCAGGTCGAAACCGATAGTTGGAACGACGAACAGGTCGATGGCGGCAATGTCCGGCGCGTGGTTCCGCAAGAAGGTTCGCCATTCCTGGCTGGGTGGCCCCCGTCGTTTGACCATGTACTTGGCGACGCTCGACTGTGCGATCTCAAACCCGAGCTTGAGCAGTTCGCCGTGGATGCGTGGCGCGCCCCAAAGCGGATTTTCCATGCTCATCCGCCGGATCAATCCGCGCAACTCCGTGTCGATCCGCGGTCGCCCTCCCTGTGGACGCGACTTCCAACGCCAGTAGCAGCGAAAGCCGGCCCGATGCCAACGCACGAGCGTCTCGGGTCGGATGATCGTGAGGACCTGCAGGATCGACGGAACCCAGCGGTAGAGCTGGATAAAGAACCAGCGATCATTGTTCGTAAGCCGGACGCGACCATGGAGCCTCCGCGTCAAGACCATTAACTGATGTCGAAGTACCGCGTTCTCAGCTTCAAGCCGTAACTTCGACTTGAACGGCGAGGCCAGCACGGTCAGAGCGAAACAGAACAGCCCGATCATTCCACCAGCTTAGGCGATTCCAATACGTCATCAACTCGGATAAGGTTTTCGGTACACACAAGGAGGCACAACGACAGACGGCGTTGAAACGGCGACTTCTTCAAGTTCACGCGCGATTTCGGGCAGCTGAAGTTGTTGCACTAGTTGCCGCAGGTCTATGCGTAATTTGAGAACCTCAAGGCGCAGCTTCTCACGTTCAAGCTCTTCTCGGCCCAAACGCAATTCGGCATAGGTCGCCGTCGACGAGCCGCTGGTCGTCGAGAAGACGTTGACGCCGGACGGTCCGCGCGTCGGGTTGGAGTAGGTGCTGGTCGGGTCATCGACGGTGACCGAGATCGGCGAGGAAGAGCCGCCCGTTGCCACGGGCTATAATCCTCATCGTCCGGCAAAGGTTGCTGCCAGGTGCTGTCATAAGGTCGGGGCCGATCACTAGGCAGCGACGTCGTCTTTCCCTTTCTCGGTAAAGTGGTCTGCAAACTCGCGTAACCACTCCGCCATTTCGTAAAGGTTCGCGCTGGTGAAAGTGTTGCGGAGATAATGAGGGAAACGCTCCGCTGCCCTGTCGGGCGGGGGCATTTTGGCAAGGATAAATTGTATCATGCGAAGACCGGACCAGATGTCCCCGTTCCCCCTGGTCGGTTTGATCCTGGACCATACCTGGCGCTAGCGGCAGTTCGGACATTTCGTCGGCCTTAGAGGTACGCCAATGTTGCCGGTCCGCATGGTCGAGACGGTGCCGTGCTTCGTGCGGTAGGTTCGATCCTCACTGTCAACGTTTACAGTGACGAACCTGAGTTCATCACGAAGTTTGCTGACGTAGGTGTTTGAGACTGCAGTTTGTTTCGCGATCTCACGGTCACTCCAGCGGGACCACTCGTCATCCTGCAGCAGCTTCATCACCGCGCGGCGCTTGAACCTCCTCCGAATTGATGGACACCTGTAGTAGGCTCGAGGAGCCAGGAGGTGTCGGATGGAAGCACGTCAACGTCGGTCGTTTACGAACGATTACAAGCGGCAAGCAGTCGATCTGGTGGCTTCGAGCGGTCGCTCGATCGGATCGGTGGCCAAGGAACTTGGCCTGCGCGATTCCGTATTGCGGCGCTGGGTGGAGCAGCGTGGGGCTGGGCGGGAGCCGACGGCACCGGCGCGGCGCCCCACAACGCAGGCGATGGTGCCGTCGGCGGACCACGCGGCGGAGATCGCTCGTTTGCAGCGAGAGAACGAACGGCTGCGCATGGAGCGCGACATTTTAAAAAAGTCGATCGCGATCTTTGCTGGGACGCGGACATGAGATTCCGTTTCATTGAAGATCGCCGCGCTGACTACCCGGTGTCACTGATGTGCGACGTGCTCGGTGTCTCGCCGGCCGGCTACTATGCCTGGCGAGCGCGCCCGGAGAGCCGGCGATCCGCCGCCAATCGTGCGCTCGTCGACGACATCGAACGGGTCCACCGCGAGGCCTGCGGACGCTATGGCAGCCCGCGCATCCATGCCGAGCTGAAGGCCCAGGGCCGCGGGGCGAGCCGCGGTCGCATCGAGCGACTGATGCGCCGTCACGGGATCAGGGCCATCATGGCGCGGCCACGCCGGGTGCGCACCACCGACAGCCGTCACGACTTCCCGATTGCCCCGAATCTGCTCGAGCAGAACTTCACCGCCGCCGCGCCGAACCGGATCTGGCTCGCCGACATCACCTACGTCGAGACTGATCAGGGCTGGCTCTATCTGGCCACCGTCATGGACCTGTACAGCCGCAAGATCGTCGGCTGGGCGATGGCGGATCACTTGCGCGCCGACCTGCCATTGGCGGCTTTGCGGATGGCCATTGCAGCACAGCGGCCTGGTGCCGGCCTGATCCACCATTCCGATCGGGGCGTTCAATATGCTTCGGCGGAGTATCGCAAAATGATGCAATCTGCCGGCTTGCGGGCCTCAATGAGCCGCAAGGCCAACTGCTACGACAATGCCCCGATGGAAAGCTTCTTCCACACTCTCAAGACCGAGCTCGTCCATCACCGGCATTATGCAACACGGCAAGAAGCCACACGTGATATCTTTGCCTATGTCGAGGGCTTCTACAATCGAACGCGTCGTCACTCCGCCATCGGCTATCTCAGCCCGATCGAGATGGAGCTAAAAGCAGCTTAACCCTGTCCATTTTTTCGGGGGAAGATCAGCTTGTCTTCTTGGGAGCGTTGAACGCCGTGTGTGGCGTTGGCACCGCAAGAGAACAAGATTGCATCGCGAAGGCCTCCGCCCCGAACCTCGCACGGGAATTCATCTCGGCCCGCCAACAAGGGGAGCCTGTGCGGCGATTGCGTGAGAGGCCTGCCAAGTTGGTCGTGGTGCTTGCCGATCAGGCTTCGAGGAACAAGCCGAAAATGCCTCCCGATAGCAAAACCGACTTCGCCACGACATTTTTCGACAGCATCGACCCACAGCGGACCTCGGACATTGGGTCGCATTCATCTGGCTGAGACAGCCATGGCTATCGCGAATTGCGGCTGAAGCTGTTATGCTGCTCTCACCGTCTAAGCCGAGGAACTGCTCCGATGAACGAGAGTATCCACGGAGAAACGACCGCTTATGACCTGCAAGATCGAGTGACCGAACTCATCGAGCAACAGACGGCCATCTCGGAAGTGCTGCGCGCCATTGCGAGCTCGCCGCACGACTTGCAGCCCATCTTCGACGCCATCCTCGACAGCGCCACACGTCTCTGTCGAGCAGACCTAGGCAGCTTACGTCTTTCCGAAGAAAGCGGCCTTCGTCGCGTGGCGGTGCGAGGGGACCCCCTTTTGGTTAGTCAGGCGTTGTCATTAGTCCCAGTGTTCGTAGAGAAGGGGAGCTTTCTGGGTCGATTAGCCACAAGCAGGTTACCCACCCACATCCCCGACTTTACAGCACCTGAAGGCGATCATCGGGATGATCATTGGATCGCGGCGACGAACGCAGGTTTTCGAACGGGCCTGATTGTGCCGTTGCTCAAAGACAGTGAGATAGCCGGGATAATTACTCTGGGCCGCAAACGGGTGCAGCCGTTCACCGACAAACAGATTTCCTTATGCAAGGACTTCGCTGTGCAAGCTGCCATTGCCTTGGAGATTACCCGTCGCGAGCGGCAATATCGCGAGGCCCAAATGGCGCTGGCGCATGCCAACCGCGTCACGACGATGGGCCAGTTGACGGCCTCGATCACCCATGAAGTGAACCAGCCGATTACAGCGGCAATCACATACGCGTTAGCCGCTCGGCGCTGGCTAAGCGCGGAGCCGCCGAATTTTCGGGAGGTGGATGACACGCTCTCTCTGATTGTCAAGGAGGGGCGTCGTGCAGGCGAGGTCGTCGAACGAGTTCGTGCGCTCGTTAAGAGGGTGCCCGCACGAAAGGATGCCGTAGCGATCAACGATGCCATCCTTGAGGTTATTGCTCTCACCCGTACGGAGGCCGCAAACAATAGCGTCTCGGTGCGGACGCAATTTGCGGAGGACTTGCCGCGTGTCCAAGGCGATCGGGTACAACTGCAGCAAGTGATGTTGAACTTGATCGTTAACGCCATTCAGGCCATGAGTTGTAACGGGGAAGGCGCGCGCGAATTAGTGATCAGTGTCGATGCCATCCCGTCCGTAGGTGGCGTGCGCGTCGGGGTGCGGGACACCGGCCCGGGGCTGAGCCCGGAGAGCCTCTCGCGTCTGTTCGAGCCATTCTACACCACCAAGCCCGACGGCATGGGCATGGGCCTCTCAATCTGCCGCTCGATCATCGAAGCCCATGGGGGGCGGCTGTGGGCGACCGGGTGCGAGCCACGGGGTGCTCTCTTTCAGTTTACGATCCCCGCTGACTGAGCCGCTATCCGTGATCGATGTCGCTTATTGGCAGGCACCGAACGGACATGCCGACGCTGTTGAGCGATGTCCGCTGTTGGGGGTGCCGGCTCAAAGCGGAAAACATCTGCTCGCAGCGAGTATTTCGCCTTTTGACCCCGAATGTATGGTCCGGCCGTGCGTTGCAAGAAGATTTCGGCGAGGTGGTGGTGAGCGGTCTTGCATCAATGTATCCGGCCTCTGATTGGAGTGCGGTGTGCTCTGGGCCATCATGGATATCAGCGCGCGTGCGATCTCATTAGCCGAGAGACTCTAGGGGCCAAACGATTCACCAGTGTTCGCCCGCGCCGGGAAGACCGAACCTCCATCTCGTCTCATCCTCTCGCAGACCTCGGCGGGTAAGTAGCTCGACGACTGACAATGATCACGCGATTTGAAGCTTGCTCGCCTCGAAGGCTCGACCACGAGCAAGAACACTCCACGCGATGCGGGCGAGCTTGTTGGCAAGCGCGATCGCCAGCACGTTGTGATGAAGCCGCTTCTTGGCAGCCTCGATCCAAGGCTTGAGCCCGTGGCCCTCCCACTTAGCTGGTTTCACCTTGACCAGCACGACCCATGCCGCCTGCACGAACAGGACGCGCAGGTAGCGATTGCCGCGCTTCGATATCTTGCCGAGAATCGTGCGATCCCTCGTTGATATCTGCTTGGGCACAAGCCCTAGCCATGCAGAAAAATCGCGACCCTTGGAGAAGCCATCGCCGGTCCCGATCGCGGCTACCATGGCGCTGGAGATAAGCGGTCCGATGCCGGGGACACTCATCAGTCGTTCGCACCCGGCATCGCGGCTGGCTAGGTCCGCGATCTCGCCCGACAGGTTTTCGACTCGTTCATCCAGCCGACGCCAGTCACCGGCCAGGCCTTCGATTAGCTCCACCATGCGGGATGACAGCACCTCGGCTGGCGTGGCCAGGATTCGCGGCAGCTCCAACCGTAAGAAGCGCTGTCCTTGTCGCACCGCGGTGCCCCGCTCCAGCAGGAAGGCGCGAATTTGATTGATGATGCCCGTGCGCTGGCTGACCAGTCGTTCACGCACGCGGTGTAGCGCCTGGGCTGCGACATGACGTGCTGCTTGTCTTTGGCGCCCCTTGCCAGCTTCCATCGCTGACGGGGCAGGAGCACGGCCGGACCATCCCATTAGCGGACTTCCGCGGTTCTCCCGTTCTGGCGAGCGGCTGGGTATAGCTTGCGTAGTCCGCGACTACTCTGTTCGCTATTCCTTGAGCGCTCGACACCACGCGCGCGGACTTACGCCAACCATCCGTGTGAAATCTCGCGTGAGGTGACTCTGGTCGCAGAAGCCGCAGGCCGCGGCCACATCAGACGTCGACAACCGCCCGTCGCGCAGCATTTTCTTTGCCACCTCGATGCGGCGCTTCATTAGCCATCGGTGCGGCGCCATTCCTACGGAACGGCTAAACGCGCGCGAAAAATGGGCTTTTGTGAACCCGCATTCCCGCGCCAGCTCCTCGACCAGCACACCGCCTAGGTTGGTGTCGATCATCTCCATCGCGCGTCGCTCCTGCCATGGCGCGAGCCCACCCCCGACCGGCCGCGACACTGGCCACATGCCTCCATAGGTCTGGGCGACATGCACCCCCAACGCCAGCAGGACGTGGCCGACAAACAACGGGTTAGCTTGGTCGGGATGCCTGAGGGCGGGCAGCAGCAAGTTCCCGAGGCTGGAAATCGTGACGTCGTTGACGCCCGCGCCGGGCTTATAGCTCAGATCGCGAATGCGCGGCGCGTTGGCCTCGTCAGCGATCGCGTCCAGCGCCGCACGCGGCAGATAAAAAGCCAGAGTGTGACGGGGCTTGTCGAGGAGACCCCTGGGTTCTCGCTTCAGGTCATGGAGAGAACTCTCGCCAACCCGCAAGTCGCACACCGACGCTCGTCGGCCACCCTCCCAATACTCGCGATTGGGAACATCGCGGAGGTACAAAGCTAAGAGAAAAGCATCTTCCTGCCGAATCGGACCGCTCATTTCCGACGGCGGATTATCACATCGAATCTCCGTGACGGCTATGTCAGCGTTACGCAATGCCCGGGTCACGATCGCGGGTGCGTTTTCGACTCGCACTGCCTCGCCAAGCCGACGTCCATAAGCCTCGGTCATCGCTCCATCCATTCGAGGGTTTCGTCGTGCTCAAATGCCTACCGTCGGTCGACAAACGCCGCGATTGTGCGCGCGTAAAGTTAGCCACAACGAAGGTCGTAGGCTTTCCCACACCCTTGGAAACGGCGAACTGAACCTTGGTATAGCTCAACCACCCTCACGGAGGACGGAGCCGAACCCCGCGCCGCAGCGACCAAAATGACGGGCATGAGCAGCAGGCGCCGGCACGACGGTCCTGCGCTGCGCCTACTGTCGCTGAAGCCGGTTGCACAATGATCAGCCAGCAGATAACGGACAGGTGTCTTGTTCGCGCCCTCTGCGATGCCGTTGTGAATTCAGTTGCATCGCCGATAGCCGGCGCAGACGACCTATCGCGGATGCTTGGCTCGGGACATTCCTTGCCCGCGTCCATGCAGCCAACCTCTTCCGCCATGGAAGTCGGCCACTTCCCTTAGTCGACAAATTTAAAAAGAACGCACGGCTCCTTCAATGGCGTGTCCAGCGATGACGGCGATGGCAGGTGGATTTGCCATGGTCCTGTGTGTACCGAAAACCCTATCCGGATTTATCAGGTAACAGAATCGGCTAAGTTGGCGCGATGATCGCGCTGATTTGGTTTGTTCTGGCGGTGCTGGCCTCGCCATTGAAGTCGAAGAGCCGGCTTGAGGCGGAGAATGCGGTGCTCCGACATCAGCTGATCGTCTTGCGGCGCGCAGGGTGAGGGGTCGAGCTCAGCCTACCAACAACGACCGCTGGTTCCTCGTCCAGATGTATCGATGGTTTCCATCGATCCTGAAGGTGGTTACGATTGTCCAGCCTGAAACGCTGGTGCGGTGGCATCGGGCCGGCTTTCGTCGCTATTGGCGTTGGAAATCGAACTCGCGGGGAGGGCGCCCGCAAATCGAGATAGAGTTGCGCGCGCTGATTCGGCAGATCAGCACGGAGAACCAGCTTTGGGGGGCGCTACGCATCCACGGCGAACTGCTCAAGCTTGGGTTTAGCGTCGCTCAATCAACCGTCGCCACGTACATGGTGAAGCGACGTGGACCGCCCAGTCAGGGGGGAAGACGTTTCTGCGAAACCGCGCGCTGGACATTGCCGCCATGGACTTGTTCGTGGTCCCGACCATTGGCTTCAAACTGCTGTACGGCTTCGTGATGGTACGGATTGATCGCAGAGATCTCGTCTGGATCAACGTCACAACCAACCCGACGGCGGAGTGGATCGCACGCCAGATCACCGAGGCTTTTCCTTGGGACGGTGCTCCGGGTTACATGGTCCGTGATCGCGATCGGATCTATGGCGCCGTTGTCACACGCCGATTGCGAGCCATGGGCATTCGGGACCAACCGATTGCACCGGCCTCACCCTGGCAGAATGGCTTTGCCGAACGGCTGACATCAAATCGCATCCCACCCTTGGCGGACTTCATCACCATTACGTCCGCGTTTAGGTTTTCGGTACACACACCCCTATCACCTTAGGATGCTGGCCCATGCCGAGGTAGTCGTCCGAGCACCAGATCACGATGGGGCGGGGGCCGTCCGGGGAATGCCATATTGCATGCGGGAAGCGCCCGGCGATCCGCTCGAGATCGGCAAACACGCGGTAGCGCCGTTCCTGGTGCAGGCGGGCAAGCGCGGCGGAAAAGAAATGGAATAGCTAGAGAGTTCACCAGCCGGCCTAGTTCGTCGCTATCTGATCTGTGAAAGTTCCTTCCGCCATCCGCCCCGCGATCTGCAGACGGCTCGCTCATAGAATATCCAAAAAAAATGCAAGGATCAGCCCGACCAGCGCTGAACAGATCGCGAGACCGAACATTTTGGCGCGCGTAGCAGCAATCGAATTCTCCGCTTCGATGCGGTAACCAAAGCCATAACCAACAACAACTTCCACAAGGCCGTCGAACGCGGCAGCGGCTATCCTGTTGTTCGTTTCTACCGAAAATGACATCGGAAGCATCATAAGCCCATGATCGGGTGGACTGAGGGTTAAAACGACCGTTTCTGACCAATCGCGAACACGACTTTCGGCATGTTGGAGAGCGACGGTTACGTCTTCAATCACAACTCGTTCCCCAACGATCTTCAAATCATCCACGATATTCGCGTTCAGCTTTTCGACTTTTGTAACTGTCTCCTTCGCAATAACCTCGCCAAGATCCAATTGAATAAGGCTGCGAGCCTCGTTCAGTGAAGAGTGTGCCGAACGGGCCTGGTTGATACTCATCAGAGGTCCGTCGCATAGGCCCACAACGCGATCGCCGGAAGTGAGTGAAAGCGCCGCCAAGATTGCGATCGGTATATGAAGTGACATGTCAGCCTCCTTGCGACTAGTTCGTTGGTGTGGTCGGCCAGCCATTGACCCAGGGGCTCGCGTTTCATTTGGCCGGCGCACGACCTCGATCGTCGATCTCAATCGTGGCAGTCATGCCGGCCGTGAGCACGACGCCCGGGGGCACTTCATCGATATGGATGCGAACTGGAACGCGTTGTGCCAGGCGTACCCAGGTGAAAATGGGATTGACGGTAGCAACCCCTTGATTGTTGGGCTGCGCGTTCGCAACGTTGATGGCGCGGGCGATGCTGTCGACGTGACCGCGCACTATCTGATCGCGGCCCATCAGCTTGATTTGAGCCGGATCTCCTACCTGGATAGGAGCAAGGTTCGTCTCCTCGAAATATCCGTCGACCCAGAATGAATCGGCGTCGACAATAGAAATGGTGTTTACGCCTACATTGACGTAGTCGCCAAGCTGCGCCAACAAGTTCGTCACGTAACCGTCGACCGGAGCGAGAATGCGCGTGCGTTCGAGGTTCACCTGCGCCTGGTTTAGCTGGGCTTTGGCTTGCGCGAGACCTGCCTCGGCGTTCAAGCGCTGCGCTTTCAGCGACTCGACTTGCCGCAGCGCCTGATTGTGGTTTTCTTGCGCAGACTGCACTGCCGCTTCCTGCTGATGCAGCTGGGACGTAAACTGCTGGGCATTTTGAACGGTACCCCAGCCGTCCTTCGCCAGGGTTTGGTAACGGTCGGCCTGCTGCTGTGCAAATACGAGCGCGGCGTGCCCTCGCTGTAGTTGGGCCTCGCTGGCATTGATCTGTGCCTGCTGGACAGTCATTTGCGCGTCGATGTTCTGCACGTTCGCCTGCGCCTGCTGCACCGCCGCCTCGGATTGGCTGACCGCGATCCTGTAGTTGGTCGGATCAATGACCAGCAGTAGATCGCCTTTGCGAACGTATTTGTTGTCGACCACACGTAGCTCGACGATGCGCCCTGCGACCTCCGGCGCCATCGTGACGACATAGGCGCGCACGGTGGCGTCGCGCGTCCACGGTGCTCCCATGTAGACGTCCCACATCTTCCAACCGAGCAGTCCGGCAAGTGCAACCGCTGCCAGCGTGATCAATAATGGACGTATCTCCATACCGCGCTTGGTAGCGGTGGGGGATTCCGGCGGGCGTGAGGGGGCGTTTCTGTCGATATCATCCACCGCCTTGTCGCGCCTCGATGTAGCTTCAGTAACAGTCATGACGAGCTCACTCTGGTCAGAATGAAGGACGAAAGAACGATGATGTACACGGCAAATATGAATAGAGCCGGATGCCAGACGTACCGCAGCAGGCCCCAGCGGCCAGCGACCCGACGCAGCACGAAGGTAATGAGCCAGGCTTCGATCATCATGATTGAGATCGGCGCAACGTAGACACCGAAAAGGTTGATATCGGTAAACCTCATGCGGGCGTTCCTGCGTCGAAGTAAGCGCCATGCTCGGCAAGCGCCTCGGAGATAACCAGGATACGGCCGCGCGCTCGAAGGGCCATGGTTGCCTCAGCGCCGGCTTCACGCGTAGAGGCGAGTCGGTCGTCGAATTGACGCAGCTTCGCGATCGCTTCAGTGCTGTGTCCGAGCGCGATGTCATTGAGTGCGGCGTCGAGCTCCGCGGTCGTCCCAAGGTGGGTAGCCATTTGGCGAAGGCCGATGATCTCGGTGCCGACGGAAAGTACTGCGAGAAGCTGTGCGCGCTGCAACGGCGTTGCCTGATCTGGCAACGCCGTGAGCCGGCTGTAAAGGCGGCTCTCCCAATAGTCCGGTGTCGGAAGCACGGGAGCGATCGCTAGCCGACGCAGGTCACGGGAGGTCAGGGCGAGAAGGCGACGCACTCGAAGGGCCGGCGACAACGGAGGAAACAGCAAGAATGCCAGCGGTGCCACGGCGCAGCCTATGACGATCGCAAGCGCGGAATTGTAATATTGTGTGGTGTCGTAGTTCATCTCGTTGGTGGGCGCGAGGAGAGGGATGACGTTGAACGTCATGGCGGTTAGGACGGCGGTCACTATTGGTTGCCGGATCACGGCCATTGCAAAGCCGGCCGGCAAGAAGAGGAGACCCAAGGCGGCGCAAAAGGCCGGGAACGTTTGCAGCGCTGGCAGCATTGCGAATTTGATGGCTGCCGCACAGACCACGGCGCCCGCGGTGCCCAGCGCGAATGCGAGAGATCCGCCGTAGGCAAGATCGCCTTTCGGCGAAAGCAACACAACCAGGACCGCTACGAATACGATCGCCGAGGCGCCGTTTGGCCACGCGGTCACGACCCAGAAAAGCTCGACAGCACCGATAGCGAGAAATGCGCGTGCCGCATTGAGTAGAGCAGGCAACCAATCGGGTTCGGTTAATCGGACGCGAGGAGCGCGAGGGGAAGGTTGGCCGGGAGCATCCACAAGCAGCGTCAACCCATCGAGCACATGCAACATGCCGGCCAGCACCTTGGCCGCTTCGTCAGCGAGCAACCGCAACGATGGCGTGTCGGCGGGCAGGGCAATCAATGTCCGCACCGCCTCCTCGCAAACGCGGCGTAGGGCCAAAGGATCAGCGATCCAGAGCACCGGCGAGGCCGCCGTCGATACCGGTCGAAGCTCGGACGGGAGGCTTCGCAGCATGATGTCGGCCCCCTGCCGCCTTGCGGCCTCGGGCAAACGACTGAGATGCGTCGCCACTCCGCGCCAGCCGTCCAGCGCCCTGAACAAACCGTAGATGGCTGTTTGCAGCTTCGGCGAGTGGTAGCGCACGTGGCTGGATTCCCCGAGCGCCTGATCAACGACGGGGTCGAGCGCGATAACGCGCCGGACGAGCTCGCGGCGCTCGGCTTTCGTGTCCGGCAGTTGCGTCTCTGCAAGGGCGAGCATGCGGCCAAATCGTCCCATGATCTCGGCCGCAAGATTTGCAAATGATTCTGCGAGCCGGCGCTGGGCGCCGCCGAGATCAGTACCGGCGAGGACGATGCCGGCGCACGCGATCCCGATGCAGATCTCGCTCGCGCGCGTGACCGCCAGCAGGAAGACATCCGAACTAGCGCCTCCGGTCGCGCCGAGATTATCGGCGGCAATGATCGCTGCGGTATAGCCGGCGAGCGCGGCCGAGTAGGATGCAAAATTGCGGAGTACCGTGGCGGCGAAAGCGCAGAGACCGCACCAGAAGGCAAGAAGCACCAGAAAGGCAATGCGATCCTGCGGAAAGCACGCGGCCAGCACCACGATCATTGTGGCGCCGACCACGGTGCCGATCATCCGGAACCAGCCCTTGCGCAGCGAAGCTCCGAGCTGGGGTTGGCACACAATCGCCGCGGAGGTACCAGCCCAAAAGGGATTGTCGAGCTCGAGCCAGAACGCAACGAAGAGAGCGAGGCACACCGCCGCCCAGAGGCGCAGTGCGTACAGCAGTGGCGGAGCAGCCTTCGCCGCCTTCGCGAGGGCCGAGTTCCATCGGCCAATGGCACTTGCATCAGCTCTCGGTCCGGTCTGGTCGAATGCGTCTGCCATTACCAGTTCTCATCCAATTGCGACGCTTTACGGAGGATTTAACTCGCGCGTGCCCACCGCCTAGCTGTGCGATATCGTTCGGCGACAACAATCGTGAGCGAATAGGAGCGTCGCCGCCAAAGCGATCGTGTCCAAGCTGTCTCTCGCGTCAGTGGCTCAAGCTCGTGTTTCGAGGATTGAACAACCCCGGTCATGGCTATTCAGCCTTGTGGTGCTGATTGCAGTGCCGCCCTCGATATCGACCATGCATGTGCTGCGACGCATGATGCTGGCGTAGATTAAGTACACGACTTTCCAACGCATCCACTACAACCTCGGCGCCCCAATGAAATACCCACCCCACCATGGCGCCGAGCAGAACCTCGCTGCCGCGACGCAGTGCAACCAGGACGATAGGCGCCGAGGGCTGCGCGGTCAGCAGGATGATTGGACAGGTCCACATCGCGACACGAAGCTTTGGAAACTCGCGCACCATGAGTGCGCAGATCCCCACCGAGACCACCATCTGTAAGGTGGTGGAGGCTGCAAGGCGGGAGGCAACCTCGCTCACTCCGACTGTGACACCGATCCCCAGTAAGGTACCGAGAATGCGGCCAAGCAGGGACGAACGCGTTTCGTGCAAGTGCTCCTGTGAGACGATCACTGCCGACATCGCGGCCCAAAGCGCTTCATGTAATCCCAGCGCAGATGCCAGATCGTAGCCGACTGTTGCCGCTCCCGAGCAGCGCAGGATGAAGGCGATCGCTCGAATGCTATTCTTTCCCATCGGTCTCGCGTGCATTCGTCGTGTCTGCTTGCCAAGCGTGATGCTAATTATGTTGCGCGGTCCAATAGCCAAAGCATCGCTCACTCCCGGCGCGGCCGCTCCATCTTCCGCGCGAGCCGGAAGCGAATTTGTCCTGAACCGTAACTGGCGCATGAACGGATCCAGATTTCGCAACGTACCCCTTGAATTTCACGAGATTGGGATGAGACACAACTCCGTCAGAAGCGCGGCGCGTTGCCGATATTTCGAGCAATGATCTGCCTTAGAAAAAGTTAGCGCAGAGCGCTTGTTGAAACGTGCCAAAATTATTCCGAATCGTGCAATCGCGACGCGTGTCGTTGGATCTGAGCCCGTCATCTGACAGTTTTGAGCATGATTGGGCAAATCGAGCAGCCGCGTTCAATCGCGGCCGACATTGAATGCACGCACTGCCACCGTTCGAACTGAACACGACAGCTCTCATTTTGAAAGAATCGTGGAGTAGCGAGATGAACGTCAAGTCCATCTTTGCTCTAATCTTCCTGGATCATGTCAATTCCCACGCCATTCGAGCGGTAGATCGGCTTCAAAGCGGATCTGGGTGCGCCCGTGGATTGATCATCGGTGAGCCACCGCCAGTTTTAGCACGATGGTCCAGATCGAGCAGCCGCGTCCAAGAACCATTCTCGTAGAAGATGCATTGTGTGCTGCACGCAGCGACAGGCACAGCGCTACGAAAATGATGAAGTGTTCGTCGAAAATGATCCAGGAGCAGCGTGATGGATGCCCGAGACGGTTGGCGAAACGCGGATCGGCCTCGCATCATCATAGCGTACCGGTTCTGATCCTCATACAGAAGCAAGACAGAATGGACGATATCATTTCCTGTTCACCACAACGCGAACAACGAGATGTCCGCTGCCGGCGGCTTCTGTTCCGGAGCTGGCATCGCGGGACCCAGGAGAGTGACTTCATCCTCGGCTCGTTTGCCGAGAAATCACTCGATAGGCTCGACAGCGCTCAGCTAGACCGGTTCGAGGCGTTGCTTGATTGCGCCGACCCCGATCTGTTCGACTGGATCGTCGAAGGCAGCGCACCGCCGCCAGAACATGATCATGACGTAATGCGCCTGCTGCGCGGTTTCTGCGCCACGCAACGTCACACACATCAGCAGAACGAACAGGTCCCGATCTGAAAGCCCAGGAGCCTATCATGGAACGTCCGCTATCGCCCTTCATGTTTCCGATCTGGTATCGCTTCCAAATCACCTCGGCGCTGTCGATCCTTCACCGGCTCACGGGGATCGCGTTGGCACTGGGGTCAATGCTGCTTGTCTGGTGGCTCATCACCGTGGCAGCGGGTGGTGAGATGTTTGCAGCGACCCACGCGTTTCTCGCTTCACCGATCGGCATTGTGCTGTTGTTCGGCTGGTCCATCGCCTTCTTCTACCACTTGTGCAATGGCGTCCGTCACTTGGCGTGGGACGCCGGCTACGGCTTTGAAATCAGGAGCGCCTCTCGGAGCGGTTATGCTGTTCTCGCGGCGACCGTGCTGCTGACCGTCATGACCTGGCTCTATGTGTTTCTCGTTTAGGAGACTCCGATGACAAAGGCTTCTTCTCTATCGGATAAGACGGCACTGCGCGACGAGGTGGTGCCCCGCCGTGTCCGCCAGTTCGGCAGCGCGCGCGATGGACTGCGCGAATGGCGATTGCAGCGCTTGACGGCGATCGCGCTCATCCCGCTGAGCGTCTATTTCGCAGTGTCGATCCTGTCACTCGCGACCTCAGACCGAAAGACGGCCGCCGACTGGCTTGCCCAGCCTGTACCAGCCTTGCTCGTACTCCTTGTCGTTCTTGCCGGGATCACCCATGCGCTGATCGGTGTTCGCTCGGTCATTCTCGATTATGTGCACACGCGCGCCCGGCTGCTGGCAGCCGCGCTTCTCTTTCGGGCAGTTGCGGTCATTCTCGCAGGTGCCGGCGTCCTCGCTGTCCTCAAGCTCTTTCTCGGCCACTAAGGAGACCGGAATGCCCAACCCTTACGAAATCGTTGACCACTCCTTCGATGTGATCGTCCTCGGAGCCGGCGGCGCCGGGCTGCGGGCGACACTCGGCATGGTCGCGGCCGGCTTGAACACGGCCTGCATCACCAAGGTGTTTCCTACGCGAAGCCACACCGTCGCGGCACAGGGCGGCATCAGCGCCGCTCTGGGAAATATCGAAAACGACGAATGGCGCTGGCACATGTTCGACACGGTGAGAGGTTCCGACTGGCTCGGCGACCAGGACGCGATCGCGTACATGTGTCGCGAGGCGGTGGATGCGGTCATCGAGCTTGAGCATTTGGGCGTCCCGTTCAGCCGAACCGACGCCGGTAAGATCTATCAGCGGCGCTTCGGCGGGCACACTACGGAATATGCCAAGGGCGACATGGCCTATCGAGCCTGCGCCGCGGCTGATCGCACCGGCCACGCCATCCTGCACACGCTCTACCAGCAGTGCCTGAAGCACAAGGCCCGTTTCTTCATCGAGTATTTCGCACTCGATTTGCTGATGGACGACGACGGCGTCTGCCGGGGCTTGCTCGCCTGGTGCCTCGAAGACGGATCGATCCATCGCTTCCGCGCCAACATGACCGTCATAGCGACGGGCGGCTGCGGTCGCGTCTACCAGTCCTGCACCTCGGCGCACACCTGCACCGGTGATGGGAGCGCGATGGTGCTGCGCGCCGGCCTGCCGCTGCAGGACATGGAATTCATCCAATTTCATCCCACCGGCGTCTACGGTGCCGGCGTTTTGATTACCGAGGGTGCGCGCGGCGAGGGTGGCTATCTGACCAACAGCGAAGGCGAGCGGTTCATGCCAAAATATGCGCCGCGAGAGAAGGATTTGTCATCGCGCGACGTCGTCAGCAGGGCCGAAGCTGTGGAGATCCGGGAGGGGCGCGGGGTCGGCGAGAAAAAGGATCACATTCACCTTCATCTCGAGCATCTGCCCGCGGATGTGCTCAATGCGCGTCTGCCCGGCATTGTCCAGTCAGCGCGTACCTTCGCCGGCGTCGACGCCCACAAGGAGCCAATCCCCGTCATCCCGACCGTGCATTATGTCATGGGGGGCATTCCGACTAACATCAAGGCCGAAGTCGTTAATCCGACGAAGAACGACACCGAGACAGTTGTGCCGGGATTGATGGCGATCGGAGAAGCGGCATGTGTTTCGGTGCATGGTGCCAATCGGCTCGGCACCAACAGCTTGCTCGATCTCATCGTCTTCGGACGGGCGGCAGCGCTGCGCGCGGCCGAGCTGATCAAACCGGGAACTCGTGCGCGTGAGGTGAATGGTCACTCGCAGGAGGCCGCGTTGTCTCGTTTTGACCGGACCCGCCATAGCAAGGGCGGTAACAAACCCGGCGAGATTCGCCCACTGATGCAGGAAGCGATGCAATCGGGCTTTGGCGTGTTCCGTCGCGACGATACCCTGCAGGAGGGAATGAAGAAGCTGACGGACCTGCGCGACCCGCTGGAGCGCGTTACGGTCGATGACTCCTCACTGAAGTGGAACGTCGCGCTGGTCTCGGCGCTCGAGCTCGCCAACCTGGCGGAGCAGGCGGTCGTGATTGCTCATTCCGCCGTTGCCCGCACGGAATCGCGAGGCGCACATGCGCGAGATGACTTTCAGCAGCGCTGATGACAAGAATTGGCTCAAGCACACCGTTGCCTGGAAGGACGCGGATTGGAAGGTCACCTTCGACTATCGCCCGGTGCGTCTGAACACGCTCTCCAATGAAGTGGAAAGCTTTCCGCCGGCAGAGCGCACTCATTAGCGCTTCGGGCACGTCGATAGCAGCGAGGCGCCATCAAACCAGGAGAGTCCGAAAATGTCCGAGTTCACGCTTCCAGCGAATTCCAAAGTCGGCAAAGGCAAACACTGGCCGCCACCGAAAGACGGTGTGCACGTCAAGGGCTTCCGGATCTATCGCTGGGATCCGGACCAGAACGCCAACCCGACGATCGATGAATTCGAAATCGATCTCGATCATTGCGGACCAATGGTTCTCGATGCGCTCGTCAAGATCAATGACCAGATCGATCCGACGCTGTCGTTCCGGCGCTCCTGCCGTGAGGGCGTATGCGGCTCTTGCGCGATGAACATCGACGGACACAACACGCTGGCCTGTCTGACGCCCATCAACAGCCTGAAGGCGGGTGCGAGCCGAATCACGCCGCTGCCGCATTTGCCGGTCTTGAAGGATCTCATTCCTGACCTGACCGGATTGTACGCGCAATACGCGTTGATCGAGCCATGGCTGCAGTCGGATCAGCCGCCACCAGACCGCGAGCGCCGGCAATCTCCTGAGGATCGCGCGAAGCTGGATGGCCTGTGGGAGTGCATCCTTTGCTTCTGCTGCTCCACATCATGCCCGAGCTACTGGTGGAACCAGGACAAGTACCTTGGTCCGTCCATCCTTCTCCAGTCCTATCGCTGGCTCGCTGACAGTCGCGATCAGGCCACCGGCGAGCGGCTTGACCGCCTCGAGGATCCGTTCCGCCTCTATCGCTGCCATACGATCATGAACTGCACGAAGACGTGCCCGAAAGGACTGAACCCCGCGCGCGCGATCGGCAACACCAAACACATGATGTCCGAGCGCGGCTGATGTCACGGAGCAGATGAGAGCACCATGTCAAACTTTCGCACAGAAGCCGACGGGGTGGGCCGGATTGACGTGCCGGCCGACAAACTCTGGGGTGCGCAAACGCAGCGCTCCCTGCAGCATTTCAGCATCGGCCGCGACCTGATCCCGCGCGAGATGATCGTTGCTTACGCGGTCATAAAGCGCGCCGCCGCCGCAGCGAACCACAGCGATGGGCGGCTGCCCGATCAGGCTTGCGCGCTGATCACGCGCGTCTGCGACGAAATTCTTGCTGGCGGCCATCAAGACATGTTTCCGCTGCATGTTTGGATGACGGGTAGCGGCACCCAGTTCAACATGAACGTCAACGAGGTGGTCTCGAACCGGTGTTGTCAGCTGGCGGGCACGGAGCTCGGCAGCAAGCATCCGGTTCATCCAAACGATCACGTCAACATGTCGCAGTCGTCGAACGACTCCTTTCCATCGGCGATGCACATTGCCGCCGCCGTCAATGTCAAGGAGCGGCTGATTCCTGCCGTCACCGCGCTACGCAATGCGATTGCGGCCAAGGCAGCTGAATGGGACGACATCGTGAAGATCGGCCGCACCCACATGCAGGATGCGACGCCACTCACTCTCGGCCAGGAATGGTCGGGTTATGCCGCGATGCTGACGGACGACCTGGAGCGGGTCGAGCAGACGTTGCCGGGTATCTACCGACTCGCGCTCGGCGGTACGGCGGTCGGGACCGGGATCAACAGCGCGCCCGGCTTCGGGGAAGCCGCCGCGGTGGAAATCGCCAGGCTTACTAATCTTCCCTTTGTGAGTGCGCCCAACAAATTTGCTGTTCAGGGTGCCCATGATGCGCTCGTCCAACTCTCCGGGACGCTGCGCACCCTGGCGGTCTCGCTCTACAAGATCGGCAACGATATCCGGCTGCTTTCGTGCGGCCCGCGGGCCGGCTTCGCCGAGTTGCTGATTCCCGAGAACGAACCCGGGTCCTCGATCATGCCGGGAAAGGTCAATCCAACGCAGGCTGAAGCACTGACGATGATCGCCGTGCAGGTCATGGCGAACGATGTCGCGGTCGGCTTTGGCGGCGCCGGAGGCTATCTCGAAATGAACGTCTACAAACCGCTGATGATCGCCAATCTGACCCAATCGATCACGCTGCTCAGCGACGGGTGCACGAATTTCCGCCAATTCCTGGTCGAAGGAACGCGGCCGAATCGAAAGAAGATTTCCGAATATGTGCAGCGCTCGCTGATGCTGGTCACGGCGCTGGCTCCCGTCATCGGATATGACAAGGCATCAGCGATCGCTCATTTCGCAGCGGAGCATGATCTGACCTTGAAAGAGGCGGCCCTACAACTCGGCCACGTCGACGAGGCGACCTTCGACCGCGTCGTCGATCCGGCAAAGATGGTCAGACCCTATGTAGCAAATAATGCCGATCATGGCGTTCAGGCCGCAGGCGCTGACGCGCGCCTCAACAAGGGGGGTACCGCCTTCCCGGAAGCAGAGCGAAGTGCTTCCGGTCGCCAACGGACATGACCGATGGCAACTCTTTCGTCAATTGATTCCGGACTGCCCTTCGGCGATTTTCGCGCGGTTATAGAGCGGTTGCCGCCGCTGGACGAGCGCGCGGCTGCTCGCGTTCGCGATGATTTCGGCCGCATCGAAAAGCCCAAAAATTCGCTTGGCCGCATCGAAATGGTTGCCGCTTGGCTCG
Source organism: Bradyrhizobium sp. AZCC 2289 (assembly GCF_036924615.1). Taxonomy (NCBI): domain Bacteria; kingdom Pseudomonadati; phylum Pseudomonadota; class Alphaproteobacteria; order Hyphomicrobiales; family Nitrobacteraceae; genus Bradyrhizobium; species Bradyrhizobium sp. AZCC 2289. Next base: position 7,174,402 of record NZ_JAZHRY010000001.1, read on the forward strand.
CCGCTTCGACGGGTCGGCCGCCAGCTGTTCTGCGCCCGATCGTGGCAGTCTTCGCCGGCGATCACGGGATCGCGCGCCATGACGTCTCACCGCGCCCCATTGAGGCCACGCAGCGCTTTGTCGAGCTTGCGGCGGCCGGCGGCGGGGGAGTCAACCAGGTTTGTGCCGCCCACGGCCTCGGGCTGAAGCTCTACGACCTCGCGCTCGACTTGCCGACTGCCGATTTTACCATGGGCGCCGCGCTGGACGAGCGAGGTTGCGCAGCAACCATGGCATTCGGCATAGAGGCAGTCACCGACGGCGTCGATCTCATCGCACTCGCGAGTATCGGTGTCGGTGGTTCGACTGCAGCCGCGGCGATATCGGCCGCGATCTTCGGGGGCAGCGGTGCCGACTGGGTTGGCGCGGGTTCAGGGGCCGATGCTGCGATGATCGGCCGGAAGGCAGAGACTGTCGATCATGCGCTCGCCCTGCACTCCGGTCATCTCGATGATCCGCTCGAAGTTCTGCGCCGCTTGGGCGGGCGCGAATTCGCGGCGATCGCCGGCACAATCATCGCGGCGCGGACACAGGTTGCCGTCGTCCTCGAGGGCTTTGCAGCGACAGCGGCCGCGGCTGTGCTTCATCGTGCCAATCCGGCGGCTCTCGACCACTGCCTGCTGGCCTACGTCGCCGCGACCGAGCCCGGCCATCGTCGACTCGCGGAGAAGATCGGCCTGACACCGCTCTTCGATCTCGGGATGGGCGAGGGAGAGGGCACCGGCGCCGCACTCGCCGCCGGCACGGTCAAGGCGGCTGCGCTCATCCATTCAGGGATGCTCGCGGCAGACACTGTCGAAATCGCACAAATGGAGCAAACATGATGAACGCACCAACCAAAATGACTTCGAAGCAGCCTACCGGTTACGATCGTCTGCACAACGCGCGTCTCAACAAAGGTACCGCATTCACGGAGGCAGAGCGCAGTGCTTTCGGTCTCGAAGGCTTGCTGCCGCCGGCAGTGCTTTCGCTCGAGCTGCAGGTCGCGCGCCGGCACGATGAGATCGTCCGTCTCGAAAGCGATTTGCTCAAGTATCTCGTATTGTCAGATCTGCAGGCACGCAACGAGACGCTCTATTACGCGGTTCTGAGGTCGGATCCGGCGACCCATATGCCGATTGTGTATACGCCTACGGTCGGCGAGGCGTGCCAGAAATTCGGTCATATCTTCCGCCAGCCGCGCGGCATCTATCTCCCGATCACCGCGCGCGGTCGCGTCAAGGAGCTTCTGTCCAATTGGCCCGAAAAGGATGTGCGTTTCATCGTCGTCACCGACGGCGAGCGCATTCTCGGGCTGGGGGACCTTGGTGCCGGCGGCATGGGCATTCCGATCGGGAAACTTGCTCTGTGCACGGCATGTGCCGGCGTGCCGCCGCAATACTGCCTGCCGGTCGTTATCGACGTCGGCACAAACAACCACGCTCTGGTGGAGGATCCGCTCTACCTGGGACTACGGCAAAGCCGCGTCCGCGGCGACGAATATGCAGCATTCATTGATGAGTTCGTGGCGGCGGTGCAGCAGCTCTACCCGAAATGCTGCATCCAGTGGGAAGACTTTGCGAACATCAACGCCGTGCCGATCCTCGAGCGCTACCGCAACGAGGTCTGCACTTTCAATGACGACATCCAGGGCACTGCGGGAGTGGCCCTCGCTGGAGTCCTTGCATCGTTGCGCATCACGAAACAAAAGATCACCGATCAGCGGTTCCTGTTTCTCGGCGCCGGCTCGGCGGGAACCGGAATTGCAGAGCTGATCAGCCAGGCCATGGCCGAAGCCGGCATGGATATACACGAAGCCAGGCGCCGCAACGCCCTCTTCGATGTCAATGGTCTGCTCGTCACCTCGCGCAAGGATGTCGCGGATTTTCAGCGTCCGTTCGCGCAGGACCGACAGCCGATCGCGTCGTTCGTCGAGGCGGTTAGGGCCCTGAAGCCGACCGGGATCATCGGGGTAAGCGGAATCCCGAAGCTGTTCACCCGTGAGGTGGTCGAAACCATGGCCGAGCTTAATCAGAGGCCGATAATCTTTCCGTACTCGAATCCGACCTCGCGCTCCGAATGCTCGGCCGAGGAAGCCTATCGCTGGTCAGGCGGTCGCGCCATTTTTGCCAGCGGCAGCCCGTTTCCCCTAGTCGAGATCGGCGGCCGGAAATTTGTCCCGAACCAGGGCAACAACGTCTACATCTTCCCAGCCATGGCCATGGCGCTCTTTGCCACGGAGGCAGAGCGGGTCACCGACGAAATGTTCCTCACCGCCGCCATTGCCGAACAGGTCAGTGAGGACAACCTCGCAGCGGAGCTCATCTATCCGCCGCGCGAACGGATTTTTGCCACCTCACTGCACGTGGCCGAGCGGGTTGCCGCCTGCATCTTCAACGAGGGCCTGGCACGGGTGCCCCGGCCTGCTGATGTCGGTGCGCTGATCCGATCGCGCGTCTACCGACCGGTCTACCCTGAGTGAGGACGATTTGAACCGCTGATGAAAGGATTTCGGACTGTGGAATCGGTCGGCGACCGGCTCGGCACGAAGTTATTGATATTCGTGCTGAGCGTCATTGCAGGCAGCGTGGACGTGATCGGGTTCCTCGGACTCGGGGCCTTGTTCATCGCGCACATCACGGGCAATCTCGTGGTACTCGCGGCAAGAACCGCGGCAGGAGAGCAAGCGTCGGCGGCACATTTGCTGTCCGTGCCGGTGTTCATCGTCGCGCTCTTTGCAGCGCGACTTCTGGCGGCAACACTCGCTCGCTTCGGGATTGCCACCCTGAGACCGTTGTTGCTCCTGCAGGTTCTGTTCCTTGCCGGGTTTCTTGCGATATCGATCGAGGTTGGCTCCTCGGCCGACCCGAACGCCGCAGTAATGATATTTACTGCCATGCTTGGCGTTTCCGCGATGGCTGTACAGAACATTCTTGTGCAAGTTTCGCTCAAGGAGGCGCCGTCCACTGCGGTGATGACGACCAACTTGACGCGGTTTGTCGTAGATCTTGGTGAGGTGTGGTTCGGAGGGGACGCGGCTGGACGCGCCAAGGCCGTGGCACGGGCGCGGCGCACCGGAATAGCGATTGCCGGCTTCGTTATCGGGGCTTGCCTTGGCGCCTGGTGTCAGGCGCGCCTCGGGCTGTGGTCGCTCGCGATGCCCACCGGTCTTGCACTGGCAGCGCTTGCCATCACTTACTGCTCAGACGGGTTCGTGCAGGCTGCCGATCGTGCCCAGTAATCGATGCAGGGTGAAGCCGTCTGACATGCCAAGAAGTGCGTTCTGAATTGCGTCAGGAATAAACAAGTCGACGCGCTTCAATCAAATCAATCGTGGCTGATTTCGGTAATCTCTTTTGCCGGACATGGCTCGTAGATGACTGAAAGCACTCCTGCCGTAACGGCGAAGCGTAAGGTCCCTCACTTCGCCGAGAGGGTCTCCGCGGCACCCCCGTCCCGCGGAGACCCTCAGCGGGGGAGGCGTTCTAGCGATAAGAAGGAAGAATCGATGAGCAAAACTGCATCCGAATATCTGGTCGAAGCGCTCGAGAAGACGAGCGTGAAGCGCGTCTACGGCGTGGTGGGAGACTCGCTGAACGGCATCACTGACGCGCTGCGGCGGAGAAAATCGATCGACTGGATCCATATGCGTCATGAAGAGGCTGCCGCCTTTGCGGCGGGAGCTGAAGCTCACCTCACCGGAAGTCTTGCGGTCTGCGCCGGCAGCTGCGGCCCAGGCAACCTTCATCTGATCAACGGCCTGTTCGACTGCCAGCGCAATGGCGTGCCGGTTCTGGCAATCGCTGCCCACATCCCCAGCAGCGAAATCGGTATCGATTATTTCCAGGCAACCCATCCGGAAAACCTGTTCAGGGATTGCAGCCATTATGTCGAGCTGGTTTCCAATCCCAAGCAGCTTCCACAGATTTTGAAACGGGCAATCCGGGTAGCCATCGCCAAGCGAGGTGTTGCAGTCGTTGTGCTGCCTGGCGACGTCGCGCTGATGAAGATTGATGCGGATGTTCCGGAATGGATGGCGCCCGCTGCGCCTGTCTTGCGGCCAAGCGAGGCTCATATCGGGCATCTGGCAGACCTTCTCAATAATGCATCGCGGGTGACGTTGTTCTGCGGCGCGGGATGTGCAGGCGCTCACGCAGAAGTCATCGAACTGGCCCGCAAACTCAAGGCGCCGATTGTGCACGCCTTTCGCGGCAAGGAATTCATCGAATACGACAACCCTTACGACGTAGGGATGACCGGTCTCGTAGGCTTTGCGTCAGGCTACGCGGCGATGAAGAATTGCGACGCTCTCCTGATGCTCGGGACAGATTTTCCCTACCGGGCGTTCTATCCGGAGCACGCAAAAATCGCACAGGTGGATGTGCGGCCGGAAGCGCTTGGCAATCGCTGTTCGCTTCACCTCGGCCTGCTCGGGACCGTCAAGGATACGTTGCAGGCCGTTTTGCCGGTGGTCGAGGAGAAGACGGACTCCAGCCATCTCAACGATGCCTTGATCGACTACAAGAAAGCCAGGAAAGCTCTCGACTCGCTGGCGAAGAGTGGTCCGAACAGTAACGTCATCCATCCGCAATATGTCACCCGTCTGGTGAGTGAACTCGCCGCCGACGATGCCATATTCACCTGCGACGTTGGAACCCCGATCATCTGGACGGCGCGCTATCTGAAGGTCAATGGCAGGCGCCGAATCGTCGGTTCTTTCAATCACGGATCGATGGCGAATGCGATGCTCCAGGCGATCGGCGCGCAAGCGACGTACCCGGATCGCCAGGTCATCTCGATGTCAGGCGACGGCGGCTTCAGCATGATGATGGGAGATTTTATCACCCTGACCCAGATGGGGCTGCCGGTGAAGGTGATCGTCCTCAACAATGGTACGCTCGGCTTTGTCGAAATGGAGATGAAGGCCAACGGGTTCCTGGACACGGGCTGCGATCTCAAGAACCCGAATTTTGCGCTGATGGCAGAGGCCACAGGCGTCCGCGGCATCAGGGTTGAAAAGCCGCAGGAGTTGAAGGGCGCCATCGAGGCAGCGCTGGCACACAAGGGCCCGGTCTTGCTCGACGTGGTGAGTGCCCGGCAGGAGCTCGCCATGCCGCCCAAGACGACCGTCGATCAGGCCTATCACTTCGGGATGTTCATGATGAAAGCGGTTCTTGATGGCCGCGCCGCTCAACTAATCGACCTAGCGAAGGTCAATCTCTCTCGCTGAGAGTCGCCAGGAAAAGGGCGCGAAAATTGATGTGGACCGCACTTCTACTATCCCGGCTGCAGTTTGCCTTCACGGTCTCGTTTCACATCATCTTTCCGTCATTCACGATCGGGCTTGCCGCGTGGCTGACGTACTCGAGACGTTCCACCTGGTCACCGGCAAGCCGGTGTATCGCCGTATCTTCGAATTCTGGCTCAAGATATTCGGCGTGACATTTGGTATGGGTGTCGTCTCCGGTATCGTGCTCGCCTTTGTATTTGGAATGAACTGGAGCCGACTGTCGGAGGTGACGGGACCTATTCAGGGACCATTGCTGATATATGAGAGCTTCACGGCATTTGCCCTGGAGGCCTCGTTCTTCGGCGTGCTGATCTTCGGGCGAAGCCGGGTACCGCCGCTGGTGTACCTGTTTTCAACCATGATGGTGGCGCTTGGCACGACTTTCAGCGCCTTCTGGATCATGGTGAACAACGGCTGGATGCAGGCCCCGGCAGGCTACGCGATCGAGAACGACATCTTCGTCCCGACCGATGGGAAGGCGATCATCTTCAGTCCGGTCGTATGGGTCCGCTTTCCTCATGGGGGCCGGTTGTGGGCGGAAACCAAACCTAGAGGGGCTATATTTCGGTTCACGTTGCCAATGCGGAAACGGTCGCGTGATCTGCGTGCGGTGATAGCTCGACTGGTATGCTCCTGCCAAACCAGCTAGCCGAGTTTTTCGCTGCTTGCCGTCGCCAGTGGTACTGCGGGCGCGGCAGACAGACAGAGCATGCATATATTGAAACAGGCGCCGCGATTATAGGATTCTGCGATTGCCTATTTCGATTGCCTAAACGTTAGCTTAGCACAAGGAACTAGAGACTGGCGTCGGCCGTAGATCGTCATTTTATCGAACTGGTCGCCTTGCACCCCCGAACCAAAACGGAACTGGCCAGACACTTCGACTGTCCGTCTGTTCAGCTCCATTTCGTGGGCAAACAGCTCTGCGACTTGAATTTTGTTACGGTAGTTCAAAACCCAGAGCGTTACGACTATGACCCGTTCGGTTTAGCCACAGTTCTCGAATGGATCATGCGGATACAGTCCATCCAAGCCGGTACATCTCATAAGAACTTATCCTAGCGCTTCGTGAAGAGATCTTCGATCGGCTTTATGCACAGCTCTCGCGAGAGCCACTACTGATCCGCAATAGCGTCGAGAGAGGGACGTTCAAAGTTTTCGCTGCGCGCGCCAAGAGTATGTTGCGCAACGCGACATTGCCTGCTCGGTTAACTTTATCGACAAAGCTGGCGCACTTTCTCCCGTATCCGTACCCGCTCTTGGCCTGCGTGAAGTTCCGGTCCCGCGTGTTGACGGCCTTGAACTTGCTGCCGTCGATCGCAACGCTCGCCTCGCTGAACAGCTCAAGGCGTCGGCACAGCACCACGAACTCACGGCAGACCTTGCGGATGGCCTCGCCATTGTCTTTCCGGAAGTCGGCTATCGTCTTGAAGTCCGGCATCAGGCGGCCGGTCAACCAAACCAACTCGATGTTGCGCTGGCATTCTCTCTCCAGGCGCCGGCTCGACTGCACCCGATTGAGGTATCCGTAGACGTAAATCTTCAACAGCGTCGCAGGATGATAGGCCGGCCTTCCTGTCGCCTCCGGCTCAACGCCGTCAAAGCCGAGCTTGGCTAGGTCAAGCTCATCGACCAACACATCGATCGCCCGGACCGGATTGTCCTCGCCCAAATAGTCATCCAGCCGCTCGGGAAATAACGCGCTCTGATCGCGATCATCGCCAACGACAAAGCGCGTCATCGAATCCTCCCGCCAAATCACAGGAGAATCATATCATTGAGCGTCGTTTTCACACAGTCTGGACCCATAGACGACATCGGGGGCCGGCGTGGAGACAACTTATCTAGAGCGTTAGCCTGAAGAGACTAGCTAAAATTCGACGCTTCTAGCGTGCGGAAGGTTGACTGGCATTTGGTATGCGACCGATGATCCGTTTGGTTCGGCATAAGAGCGGCGGTCCCATTATGATGGTCGATGACCTCATCTAACGAGAGCAGTTTGGTGGAAGCTCTTTTATTCGCGATGCACCTCATGACTGCACTTGGCTTGAGAACGGCATTAAAAGGATCGGCAGTTTTCGCCCCTCGGAACTGCAATGCGTGAACGCGGACGGAACGCCTAGAAATTACGATGACGAGGCGTGAGCAAAACTTCCGCTTGTGGCAGATTTTGTTGCAAAAGTCTTTTTGGGGTGGCGAACGAAAATTCTTAGAGCCGTCTGATGCGCTTTACGCGCGGCGACGTGAGGGACCATATCGTTTCATCCGAAATCGATCACGGACCTCCGTAGTGGCGCTGAAAAGCGACGCAGCCGGAGAGAAGCCCAAAAATCAACTTTCGCAAGATTTTTAAGGTTGTTCGATTTTCGACTTTTGCAACAAAATCGGCACTTTTGAGACATGGCCGCGCTGGCCGACGATGTCCGCTGTCGTGGGTACAGCGGAACCCTCATGATTGCCCGCGACGTAGACGACGTTGCGATCCGTCACGCGTTCTAACAGCTATTTCACGCCGCGCGGCATACGCGTGATCAGGTCGCCAGCGACGACAAGGACGTCGAAATTTGGACGAGCGTCGCCCGTCGGGAGGTCCCAACCGCGGGTCAGCTCGATATGGAGGTCACTGACGATCCACAGCCTCATGAGCGCTCCTCGATTTCGAGCGAATCAACGTCAACGAAACGTCGGTGCCGTGATGCCGGCAAGCCATGACGCGGACGATCAATTGCAGAGAAGGCATTCTTGCGCGCCGCTTGATGGCGCGGACACCGGCCACTCACCAACCGGCGTTACGAAACTCCCCGAACCGGTCGGAGGTCGTTCGGGTGCTCCGAGGCGATAGTAACGGGACCAAGTCCGCGCCCAGCCGCTCTCCCAATCCATGAGAACCATCTGAGTCGTATGGATGCGAGCCCGGTTACCGAGGTTCGGGTGCCCAACCGCCGTGCCGACAATGCAGGGAGCTGAAACGAGGCCGAGCGACCATTGATCGAGCAGGGGAATTGCTTTCAAGTCGGCCGCGGACGGCGCTTTTTGTTCGCGGATTTCCCGAATGTCGTTGAGAAGCCCGATTAGCTGCTCCTGGAGGGCATCCAAGCCGCCGCAATTAGTGACAACAGCCATAGCGCTTCTTCTCGTACACGTTGTCGGCCGAGCCGCTCCAGAACGGCGACGTCGAACGGGGCAGCGCTCAAGGTTGACGACAGCAGCGATCTTCCGGCGATCGAGGGCGCGGCGGCCGCCGCGGGATCTATATCGTTTGCGCCGGGCACGATCACGTTTCTGGCGATCGAGCGGTCCGGAAACTCCGCTTGCCGCGGTTCGTAAACAAGCGTTGGATCGTTGGGTGGCGGTTCAGCGCGCGGCGGCCATCCGCGGATGGTATGCCGCCGTCGTGCGGCGCTTCCGCGTCGCTGATGAGAAGGTCGGTTTTTTGGTTTTCTTCCGCTCTATTTGCTTGCGCCGGCAAAAGAAAAGGCAAAAGCTGCGCTGCCTCATTCATGCGATGGAGGCGTCCATGAACGCCAGCAGCGCAAAGCCTTCGGATCCAGCATTGCGCAACCTTGACGCCTTGCTCCCCGATCTGGCCGACCTCTACAAGGATGTGCATTCGCATCCCGAGCTGTCGATGCAGGAGACGCGCACGGCGGGACTGGCGGCGGACCGTCTTCGTGCGGCCGGCTACGAAGTCGCGACAGGTGTCGGAAAGACCGGCGTGGTCGGCCTTCTCCGGAAGGGCGACGGGCCGACCGTGATGCTGCGCGCCGACATGGACGCACTGCCCGTCGAGGAAGCGACCGGCCTTCCCTATGCCAGCAAGATCACGGCGAAGGATCGCGACGGAAACGACGTCCCCGTCGGTCATATGTGCGGCCACGATATGCACGTGACCTGGCTCGTCGGCGCCACCAAATTGCTCGCCGAGGCCCAGACGACGTGGCGCGGGACAATAATGGCGGTCTTTCAGCCCGGCGAGGAGACGGCGGAAGGCGCGCAGGCCATGATCGACGACGGGTTGTTCAAGCGCTTCCCGAAACCGGATGTGGTTCTTGGGCAGCATGTCATGGTAGGGCCGTCGGGCACGGTTGCCGGACGTGCAGGTGCGATCACCTCGGCGGCGGACAGCTTGCAGATTCGCCTGTTCGGTCGTGGCGCGCATGGTTCGATGCCGCAGGCGAGCATCGATCCGGTGGTGATGGCGGCTGCGACGGTGCTGCGGCTGCAAACCATCGTTTCGCGCGAGGTCGCTGCTGCGGAGGCAGCCGTCGTAACCGTGGGCGTGCTGCGGGCGGGGACGAAAGAAAACATCATTCCGGACGAGGCCATCATCAAACTGAACGTGCGGACTTTCGACGCCGGCGTACGGATGCGCGTATTGGATGCGATCGAGCGGATCGTCAATGCCGAGGCGGCAGCCTCCGGTGCCCCTCGCAAACCGGAGATCACGACGCTGGACCGTTATCCTCTCAATGTAAACGACCGGGAGGCCAGCAAGCGGTTAGTTGACGCGTTCCGAGGGCATTTTGGCGCCGAGCGCGTCCGGGAAACGGGGCCTGCCCCTGCCAGCGAGGACTTCGGATCGTTCGGTACCGAATGGCACGTACCCTCGGTTTTCTGGTTCGTCGGCGGCACCGATCCGGAGACTTACGCAAAAGCGAAAGCGGCGAATAAGCTCAATGAACTTCCGGTGAATCACAGCCCAAAATTCGCACCCGTTCTTCACCCCACGTTGCGAACCGGCGTGGAAACGCTGGTCGTCGCGACCCGCGCCTGGTTGCCGGCATAACGCTGGAAGGCGGTATCATGGATAAGCTTCCGCTTGTGCTTGATCTGACGGGCACCTTCGTCTTCGCGCTTAGCGGAGCGTTGGCGGGAGCGAAGCGAGCGCTGGACTTGTTCGGCGTTCTGGTGCTGTCGTTCGCGGCGGCGAATTCGGGAGGCATCGCCCGAGACCTGCTGATCGGCGTCGTTCCTCCCGGCGCGATCGACGACTGGCGCTATCTCGGCGTGTCGCTCTTCGCCGGCATCATCACTTTCTACTTCTCGTCCTTGATCGTGCGGATGTCGAACCCGGTCCTTCTTTTCGACGCGGCGGGTCTCGCGCTCTTCGCCGTCACGGGCTCATCGAAAGCGCTGGCCCACGGACTAAACCCGGTCATGGCGATAGTGCTCGGCATGGTTACCGGGATCGGCGGCGGCATGGTCCGCGATGTGCTGCTGGCGGAGATTCCGACGGTACTTCGTGCGGAACTATATGCCGTCGCGGCACTGGCAGCCGCAGCCATCGTGGTGGTCGGGCACATGCTGCAGTTACCGGTCGTTCCGGTGACGGCCGTGGCATTGATCCTGTGCTTCGGGCTCCGCGTCATGGCGATTAGATACGGATGGCGGCTTCCCATCGCGAAGTTCGCAAATCAGCCCGACCCGAATATCGCAAAAGAAGGTTCGAAGAATTCCAAGAAATCCTGAGCGCCTGATGCGCTCGATGATGGAGGTTTGACGACGGTTGCCGCGGAGTTCGGGGCTCCAGCGGAGGCTAGAGTGACAAAAACAGTCATCGTATGCGGAAAGTTGTTCGACGGCCTGAGCGACACGATGCTCGGCCCGACGGAAGGCTTGATCGAAGACGACGCTATCGCCGAAGTATCGGGCTCGGTCGGCCGTCCGGCGGCGCGAAAGTCCTCGATCTGAGCGAGCGGGCCGTTTCCCCCGGATTCATCGACACTCATGTTCATCTCTGCGTCGACGGCTTGAATCTGGCGCGCCAAACACTGCAGTGCTCACCTGCCAAAGCGCCTGCAGGACTTCCTTTCGCGACGTTGATCCTCATCAGCCGAGGATCCTGAGCGCCGGCGAAGCAATCAAGATGCTTGAGGGTCGAAATACTTCCGGCGGAAGTGCATCCGCTTCCGGAGCAGCTTGAGGCCCCGGTCGGCGCTGGCTGCGGCGTGCCCCACGGCGGAAAGGACCCCCCTCGGTTTTTTCACGCTCAAAAATCGGCAAAAAAAATCGAGGCGAAATTCGTTAGGTGTGTCAGCGGGATGGGAGATCGAGTCGTTCTCAAAACGAAATCGAGTCGTTCTTAAAGCGAGAATCGAGTCGTTCTCAAAGTGTCCGCACAACACCTACATGGGGACACGACCCGGCAGGACTCGAACCTGCAACCAGACCGTTATGAGCGATCTGGTCGCCCTTTAAGGGCATGATTATTCAGCCTTTTTCGATGGCGTTCATTCAAGAAAATCTACGTTTGTTCACGGTCAACCGGTCCGCGAGCGGTCCGCGGACGCAGCCCTCAGAACAGAAGGAGTTCGAGGTTTTCTCGTGATCGCATCCGCGGCCCCGCGCAAGTGATTGGGGTGATGGTGACCGTATGTGTCGATCAAGACCTTCACTGACATGCCCAGAAATCCTGCGGCCTCCCATGGATCGACGCCGCGCTGCATTAGCCAAGTTGCAGCGGTGTGGCGCAATGTGTGCGGTGTCACATTGCCGTCGGTGAGATCGAGGGCGGCTGAGTAACGAACTCAAGTACCCGATCAGTCTGCGTGGTCATTGAACGCCTCTGACGAAGCAGTCCGGCAACGACGTGCAACCAGGCAAGAAAGCAGTCTTCATAAAGGGCAATGGTTCGCGCCGCCCGCTACCCCCATAAGGTGTTGGGCCAGCGTATGACCAGCCGTAGCGGTGCCGGTCAATACCGAACTTTGAAAGGAAACCCGAATACGGGGGGGCGCCATCCAGCCGTCTAAGTTTAGCGGGCGCAGCGGCCAATACTGGTGAGTGATGTTGTGTGCTGGATTGGCCGGAACTGACCTGTAGGCGGCGCGAAAAAACTACCTTCAGAAACGCGAACCAGGCTCAGCCGCCCCCATCCCGGTCTCCGCCATCGTCGCCTCCGTCTCTGTCTCCGCCCCCGGCGTCCGAGCCGTCTTCCGGCCCGCGTGATTGCTGATGACGATCCCGCCCGGGAAAGCTGATTGTCGCGGTCTCCTCGTCATCCCACATCTCTTGAAACCATGAATGAATGTCGCGCAGCGCTGGTTTCTTCAGAAACGAAAATCGCGGCCTCATCCTGGCCGGCCCCTGAGCTCGCCTTTGTAGTCTGCGAGTATTTCCTCCCAGTCGGCGCGAATGAACGCAACGGCCATGTCAATTCGTTTGGCACTAAACAAGTCGTGAACGGCACGGCGGATCGCCGCCGGGTTGGGCAAGAAATTCATGGGAAGCTCGCGGATGGACTCACGTGGAAATAGCGCACCACCGCTATCACAAATCGGCCGAGCCCCGCGTCCCACCGCTACGGTGGCTGCCGACAAACAAGGACCGACCGAAACAAGAGGCGGTCGTCGACTTCGCGCTGAAAAGGCACTGAGGTGCTGAATTTCCGAAGTGTGAGACGACCAGCTTGCCACTCATCGTTCAGAGCGCGGAGCGACTTTACCGGGATAGTAGCGTGATCCGGCTCTAAGCGAGCAACTTTTCGAACAAGCAGCAAATGAATACCGCGAAATCGACTCTCAATTCTTTGGAAATCGAGTCGCGAATCTTTGGAATCGAATCGGACTAAATTTGGCGCGACACCATCTTCAAGCCGCGTGCGGGTTGACGACCGCATAGCCCCGCAGTGAAAGCGCGTGAACTCGCGTTGCGTGCCCGCCTGAGTTGGCGTCATATGCCATCCACATATCGCCCCCAAGGTGTTGTTCCAGGACAAACCCACGTCGCGCTGCAACCATTCCAGGTGCTGGCGATGTACGCGGAAAGCGCAGCCCTTTAGCCGCGAGGTTTAATTCCGGCACGATACGACCAAACACGCGTAGTGCCGCGCCGCAACCACAGAAAGACCGAGGGCAACCGGCAGGGCGACCACCGACATCCTGACCAAGAGGGATGTTTGCCTCGGCTACGGCGGCATGATCGTATCGTGTGTACTGCGAAACCCTCGCGCCGCGCGTTCGCGAAAACGAAAAGTCGCAGGGCATGGTCACATTGCATTCTGGTATCTGACCAGTGCGGAAGGGACGTGCTTCCGACGCAATGGATCCGGTTACAACAAAGAGAGACACAATAAGTACTTGTTTGAGCATACAGGACTCCGAACTAATGGGTCCTGCCCCAAGATTAGAAACCAATAGCAGTTTGGCGAAAATTGGGTCTAAAAGAACGGTCGATCGATTGCTGCACCCGTCTCCGCGCGAAGACCACCGGCATCGACGCAGTCGCGAAAACCATAGACGGGCCGGCAACTTGTCGGCTGACATTGATGCCGCAATGCGGTCAGGACGGGTCAGCAGAAATTGGTCATTGAAGACGACTACGCCGTCAGGCCGCTTTCGGGCTCGGAGCGGCCAACGCCCGATCGTCATTGGCTGCGAGAACGCACCGAGAGTTTGGCGTGCGACTATTTCAAAAGTCGCAAAAGAGCTTGCCCGGCCTTTGAGTTAAATTCCCTGGCATCCAACGTCCCATCATGATCTGGATCCGCGGCACTGAAACGCTGCTCGACCACCGCGAGATACTCGTCCTTCGTGAGCGTTCCATCGTGGTCAGGATCGGCAGCGGCCAACTCCTTCGGCGTCAATCTGCCAGCCAATTCACGTTTGTCGAGAGTGCCATCATGGTCCCGATCTAACTTGTCGAACAACGCTGATGCAGCCTTTTTCGCTTCCGCTAGATCGACCGTGCCATCATTATCCGTGTCAAACATTCGAATCCAATTTGACTGGCGGGGCTTCGCCAGGACCGGCGACCCGCCGACCAGCGAAGCGCCGGCGGTAAGAGCGAGAACCAAGGTGCGGCGCGATATCATGGGGTGACCTTTCCCGGTTCTGATTTGTACTGGGCAACTCCGTCGGCGAACGCGAGTTCCCTGCCGGGATGGCGCGCGAGACGTCCTACCCGAACTGATCTGGCGTTGCGCGCCCTGGGCGTCTTCCTTGATCGAGACGTCTGCCAAACCACAGCAGTCATGGCTCCCGATGATGTCCCGGGAAATGCCGGCCTTGCGGAGCCCGCTCTCGTCCAGCAAGCGGTGTAGAGCCCGCCGCAGGAACGGCCTATGTAACCCCCAGCTTAGAAGGTAAAATCGATCGGCGTTGCCTGTATTTTGTCGGCTATCGTAAAGACGACACCTGGAAGTTCTCACACCGCGATACCGCACAATGGTGCACGGGCGATGACGTGGGAGCCAAAAATGGACCAACCGACCCAATCGTACCGAAACAGGTTGCTGCAACTGCTGCCGCGTTCGGATTTTGATGCGCTGCGTCCGCGTCTAAAGGCGGTTACCCTGGAGTATCGGCAGCCGCTCTTTGAAGCCAACCAACCTCTGCGCAGTGTCTATTTCCCGGTGACCGGGGTGGCATCCCTTGTGAACACGATGGCGGACGGATCGGCCTCCGAGGTCGGCACCATCGGCAATGAAGGCATCGTGGGATTACCGATCCTTTTGGGCGATGAACTAACACCCATGTCTGCCTATGTGCAGGTCCCGGGTACCGGGTTGCATTTACGAGCGGAGATCCTGCGATCGGCGCTTCAACGCAGCGCGGGCATGCGCACCGTGATGCTGCGTTACGCGCACGCCTTCTTCGATCAGGTGGCGCAGTCGGCGGCCTGCAACCACTTCCATCCCATCGAACAGCGGTGCTGCCGCTGGCTGCTAACGACGCATGACCGGGTACAGTCCGATCAATTCCTGCTGACGCAGGAATTCCTCGGGATGATGCTCGGCGTGCAGCGCACCGGTGTGACCCTCGCGGCCCGCAAGTTGAAGGGTGATGGCTTGATCGATTATCATCGCGGACAGGTGTCGATCCTCGATCGCAAAAAGCTCGAAGGTCGTGCGTGCGAATGCTATGCCGTCAGCAAGCGGGAATTCGACCGACTACTAGGCCCTCCCACCGGCTCACATGCCTGACTGCTCGAAGGATTGTCTCAGAGTCTCAAGGTGAGGTCAGCTTTGGCCCGAACAGCCGACATTGATCAATGCGATCGACCGGTCGGAACGGCGCCATTACCGGCAATTGCGAACCTCCCGCACCGGCGACCTCCAGGAATTTCCAGAGAATCCGGAGTCACGCCGCGCGAATTTCCTGAGCCGGTTCAAGGTGATTTGCCCTGTCCAGTCCTCGTCGAGAAAATATTCCTGTTTTCATCTGACCCAAATCAGGTCTAGAAATCCCGCCGTCCCGATCCTCACGAGGGGCGTTGGCCATCGTCACGAACGTTGGGATGGGATGCGGTGGACGCGGCAGCGTCAGGCGTGAAACGGAATCGTAGGGCGGGTTTCCCGTGAGCGATCGCCGGCACGCAGGCGACGGCGCTGCTACCCCGGTTTCGCAAATGCTTCGGCGAGTGTGCACAGCCGGCGAAGCCTCTTGGCGAAGACGGGTCGCGGACGGCAAAACCGTGTGGTCCTGGCACCCGTTGCTGGTGTCAAGTCGGCGGAGGTTTTCGCAGGCCCGACCGGGCTTACGCAAAACCGCTAATCCGCTGATGACGGTGACAAGACGAATTCGTCGCCGGGGAGAACACGGCATAAGCCGTAAAACCATTGCGCAGGGAATGCCGGGTGTTCCGGGGTACCGGTGGTAACTACCCTGTGCTTACTACCAATGCACAGGGGCTACGGGTGCAGCGGGCACCCGGCATTTCCCTGCGCCCTCTCTTCTCGAGGGAGGTTCGTGCAAAAACTCGGGCGCATCGCGCCGCGGGATCGCGACGTCATATCCCGAAATTATATCCCCCCGGCTCTTTGAAATTTGAATCGGGAAGTCGCTCCGGGCGTCGTAGAGTGGCAATGCGCAAGCGGGCAGATAAGCCCGCGATTTTGAATGCAGTCGGAGGAGGGTCTCATGTACGCCGCGATCCGTCAGGGCAAGGCAAAGACCGGCATGGCCGAGGAATTGACGCGCCGGATCAAGGAAGGCGCCATTCCGATCATCAGCGACGTCGAAGGCTTCATGGCCTATTATGTGGTCTACGCCCCCGACGACACCGTGACCGCGATCAGCCTCTTCAACAATCACGCCGGCGCCGAGGAAGCCAACCGGCGCGTGCTCGCCTGGATCGAGCAGGACCTTGCGCCGCTCCTCGTCGGCCCCGCCACGGCGTTCGCCGGTCCGGTGATCGTGCATACGCTGGCGTGAGGCCCTACGACGTCATTGCGAGGAGCGTAAGCGACGAAGCAATCCACTCTTTCTTCGCGCGGGGAGATGGATTGCTTCGCTAGCGCTCGCAATGACGGCCTCAACACTGGTTTCAGCTTGTCGCCCTCACAGCTCCCGCGCATTGGAGAACGCAAACGACGACACCCGCCTTGTGTTCTCGTCAAGGATCAAGGTTCGTGTGATCGGCGGCTCGGCGCGCTGGCTGCAATTTTCGCGTTCGCACAGCCTGCAATTGACGCCGATCGGGGTGCCCTCGGTCTTTTCCAGATCCATGCCGGTGGCATAGATCAAGCGCGACGCGTGGCGGATTTCGCAGCCGAGGCCGATCGCGAAGCGCGGCTGCGGCTGCGGGTGTGGCGCCACCGGCCGGCGCACCATCTGCGCGATAGAGAAATAGCGCGTGCCGTCGGGCAGTTCGATCACCTGTTTGAGCAGGCGGTCCGGGGTGTCGAAGGTCGAATGCACGTTCCACAAGGGACAGGTGCCGCCGAATTTCGAGAACGGAAAGGTGCCGGAGGAAAATCGTTTGGAGACGTTGCCGGCATTGTCGACGCGCAGCATGAAGAAGGGCACGCCGCGCGCGTTCGGCCGCTGCAGCGTGGTCAGCCGATGACAGATCTGCTCGAAGCCGGAATTGAAACGCTGCGCCAGCACGTTGACGTCGTAACTCAGCGTTTCCGCTGCGCTATGGAAGGCCTGATACGGCATCATGGCGGCGGCGGCGAAGTAATTCGCCAGCGTAATCCGGTACAGCCGTCGCGGCGTGTCGTCGAGCGGGCCGGCGCGATTGATAATGGTCTCGAAACTGGTGCTGCATTCGGCAAGCCCAATCTGGAACGCGAGCTGGAACGCGCGGCCGGGGCCGTCGACCAGTTCGGAGATCAACAACTGCCGGCGATGCCGGTCGAACCGCCGCAACGTCTCGCGCATCACGTCGACCGGCATGATGCGGGTGACGATCGAGTGCTTTTCGCGTAGCCGTGCTGCGAGCGCCGCAAACAATCCTTCGGCCGGCACGTTGAGTTCGTCGCGCAGATTTTCGGCCGCGGTTTCCAACTCCGGGAAATAATTGCGGTTGGCCTCGATCAGGTCGCGGACGCGCTCGATCGGGTTGGCTTCGAATCGCGTGCCCTCGTCGCGGTCGGCCATTTGCGCCGCGACCAGCGTCTCGCCGCGGCGGGCTTCGGTATAGGCGGCATACAGCCGTTGCAATGAATGGGTGACGCCTGGGCACAATTCGGCGAGATCGCGCAGTTCCTGTTTCGGCAGGTCGATCTGGCGAAACAAGGGATCGGAGAAGATTTCGTTCAGCTCGGCGAAGAAGCGGTCCTCGTCGGCGGTGGCGAGATCGCGCAGATCGAGGTCATAGGTTTCCGCCAGCCGCAGCAGGATCTGCGCCGTCACCGGCCGCTGGTTGCGCTCTATCAGGTTGATATAGCTCGGAGAAATGCCGAGCCCCTCGGCGATCTGGGTTTGCGACAGGCCGAGTTGCTGGCGGATCCGCCGGAATCTCGGACCGACGAACAGTTTCTTTCCGGAATCGCCCGCCATGGCAGTCTCGCTGACCCAATTTTATGACAAGAGTTACAAAGTGACATCTATGACAAGTTTATATGTTACATGACATCACCATTCGAATGCAAGCTGTCTATACGAAATAAGGAATCTCGCGTTTAGCTCCTGACACGCATTTCGCAATGCACTGTCACGAATGTCTTAAAGGATCACGCATATGAACTATCAGCCACGAGGCATCAGCGAGCGGCCTATCCAAGGACCGGCTTCCTATCTTAGCGAGGTTGGAGCTGCTGAAGCGCTCCTCAAGACCCAGCCGACCTGGAACGGCGTCGCTGCCGAAGCCGTGGCGCGCATGCGTCTGCAAAACCGCTTCAAGACCGGCCTGGACATTGCCCGGTACACCGCGGCGCTGATGCGCAGTGATATGGCTGCCTATGACGCCGATCCCACCAAGTACACCCAGTCGCTCGGTTGCTGGCATGGCTTCATCGCGCAGCAGAAGCTGATTTCGGTCAAGAAGCATTTCGGCACGACCGATCGCCGCTATCTGTATCTCTCCGGCTGGATGATCGCCGCGCTTCGCTCCGAGTTCGGACCGCTTCCCGATCAGTCGATGCACGAGAAGACCTCGGTGCCGGCGCTGATCGAAGAGCTCTACACCTTCCTCCGTCAGGCGGACTCCCGTGAGCTCAACGATACCTTTCGCGCCCTTGACGCCGCTCGCAAGGCAGGCGACCAGGCGAAGGAAAAGGCATTGATCGAAAAGATCGACAACTTCCAGACGCATGTCGTGCCCGTCATCGCCGACATCGACGCTGGTTTCGGCAATGCGGAGGCGACCTATCTGCTCGCAAAGAAGATGATTGAAGCAGGTGCGTGCGCTCTGCAGATCGAAAACCAGGTCTCCGACGAAAAGCAGTGCGGCCACCAGGACGGCAAGGTGACTGTGCCGCACGAGGTGTTCCTGGCGAAGATCCGGGCCTGCCGCCATGCCTTCCTCGAACTGGGCGTCGAAGACGGCATCATCGTGACCCGCACCGACTCGCTGGGTGCCGGTCTCACGCAGCAGATCGCCGTGAGCCACAAGCCCGGCGACATCGGCGATCAGTACAACAGCTTCCTGGATTGCGAGGAAGTGACGGCCGCCAACGCCAGGAATGGCGATGTCATCATCAACCGCAACGGCAAGATGATGCGTCCGAAGCGGCTTGCCAGCAACCTCTATCAGTTCCGTGCCGGCACCGGCGAAGATCGTTGCGTGCTCGACAGCATCACCTCGCTGCAGAACGGCGCCGACCTGTTGTGGATCGAGACCGAGAAGCCGCATATCGAGCAGATCGCCAAGATGGTTGACCGCATTCGCGAGGTGGTTCCGAACGCGAAGCTGGCCTACAACAACTCGCCATCGTTCAACTGGACGCTCCACTTCCGTTGGCAGGTGTACGACGCGATGAAGGAAGCCGGCAAGGATGTCAGCAAGTACAATCGGGCCGAACTCATGAAGCCGGAATACGACGATACGCCGCTGGCCATTGAAGCCGACGAGCGCATCCGCACCTTCCAGGCCGATTCAGCAAAGCGTGCCGGCATCTTCCACCATCTGATCACGTTGCCGACCTATCACACGGCAGCTCTGTCGACTGATAATCTCGCGAAGGAGTATTTCGGCGATCAGGGCATGCTGGGCTATGTGAAGAATGTTCAGCGTCAGGAGATACGTCAGGGCATCGCCTGTGCAAAGCATCAGAACATGGCTGGATCCGATATCGGCGACGATCACAAGGAATATTTCGCCGGCGAGGCCGCTCTGAAGGCGGGCGGCGTCCACAATACGATGAACCAGTTCGGCTAACGGTGCAATTGATCAGTCTGGGGTCTGGTCGGATTCCAGACTGATCACGCTACGCAACAGGAGACTATCATGACCACAGGCAGCAATTTCTGGGTGATTGGCGGCGAGTTCGGTTCGATGAATTTCCACAAGCTCGTGGAAGGCTCGGCTCAGGTGCAGGGTCCGTTCAAGACCCGCAAGGAAGCCGAGGACGCCTGGCGCGTCGTATCGGAAGAGAACCGTCACAAGGCCGGCGTGCGCTTTTCCATCGTCGAAGAGCCCTCGCGGGTCTCGGCCTGACCGGCTGCTGTCTGATCAACGTCTCAAGAAACGTCCAAGGAAAGCCTAGCGACGGGCGGCCCCATCCGGATTTCCGGGTGGGGCCGTCTGGTTTTCCAACCGACCAAAGGCGTAAGTTATTGGGAACAAACGGCCTTTGCGGAAAATCTGGTTACTGATAGGTTAATGTGGACCGATCAGGACAAAGGCGCCCCAGGATGTCAGACGCGCAGAATACCGGCCACGCCGCCAGCGACCCGCGACCGACGCGGTTGCGCGATGCGCTCCGGCAGGCGCGGATTGAGGCTGCCGATCGCATCGGCGTCGTCGTTGAGTTGCGCGACGCGGAAGTCGCGCGCCTCGAAATCCTGAACGAGGCGCTCGATCCCCTGTTTGCGCAGGTCCCTGAGCAGGTCGATCTGTTCGATCGCGGCGTCAGTCAGGGCGAAACGCCAAGGCTGTGGATCGATGTGGTCGCCCATATTGTGATGGGCCGCGACAAGCGCATCTACCGCTTCGTGCAGGACACCCGCTTCGGCCGCATCGTGCTGGCCGAATCGCACGATGTCCCCGTGATCGTCGATGCCGTCACCGACTATGTCGCGCGCCGCATGATCGAGCGCGAACACGCGATGGTCGCAACGCCGATCGTCGAACCGGTCGCGCCGGAAAAACCGCGGCGCGGCGGGTTCTGGACCTTCGTGCTCGGCTTCCTGCTGGGGGCCGCCGCGCTGTTCGCCCTGGCGCTGTTTGCGAGCCTGCGCAATCTCTAGAGCAGCCGCGTCTCGCTCAATTGCTGCACCCGCAAGCCCTCGCCCAGGCTTCGCACCGTCTGCTCGCAGCGCCAGGCGTCGCCGTTGCGCTCGATCGAAAACAGATTGTAGGCGGCTGGCGGATAATGCCGGTGCGCCAGCGCCGACGCCGACGGCACGCCGATCGCCGGTATTTTGCCGTTCGGGCCGTCGAACCACATCGTCGAATGAATGTGGTCGTGGCCGTGCAGAACGAGGTCCACGCCGTGCCGCTGCAGCACCGCGCGCAACTGCCGCGAATCCGTCAGCTGCTTGATGCGGGAATCCGAGTGCAGGGGATGATGCACCAGCAGCACCCGAAACGCCTGTTCGGACGACAGCTGCGCCAGGATGCGATCGAGCGCATCGAGCTGCGCGCGGCCGAGCCGGCCGGTCGCCATCAGGGGCGGCGTCGGCACCGCCGACGAGACGCCGATCAGCGCCAGCGGACCGCGCCGGCGCACAAACGGATAGGACGTCACGCCAGCCCCGGTATCGCCGCGCAGGTAGTCGGCGAATGTCCCGGCAAAGCGGTGCTTGGTGGCGCGGACATAGGCGTCGTGATTGCCGGGAATGACCGTCACCTGCTGCGGCGCGCCGATGCTTTCCAGCCAGGCCGCCGCCGGCGTGAACTCCGCGTCCAGCGCGAGATTGACGAGATCGCCGGTGACCGCGATGTGGTCCGGCTGTTGCGCCTTGAGATCGGCGACCAGCGCGTCGAGCACGTCGCGGCGGTGATATTTGTGCCGGTTGCGGGTCCAGTTGAGATAGCCGAGCGCGCGTTTGCCCGCGAGATCGCGCAGCCGCGCCGGTGGCAGCGGCGGAAGATGCGGGTCGGACAGATGCGCCAGCGTGAACGCAGCCATCACTTTCGTCCTTCCGGATGACCTGTGATATAGAGCCGGTGCACGATCATCTCTCGATATCCCAAGATCCCGCAAATGTATTGGCAAGCCGGCCGCGCCCGCGCAAGCATCAAACGTCCGGGGTCAAACGCAACGCCCGTCCATCCGAGGTCTCAGTGACGACCCTGCAGGATCTGCGAAAACGCTTCGAGCCGCAGCTGCGGCGGGTTTTTCATCTCTATTGGCGGCTGGCCCGCGGCATGACGCTCGGCGTCCGCGCCGTTGTTCTCGACGGCGACAACCGGGTGTTCCTGGTCCGACACAGTTATGTCACCGGTTGGTATCTGCCGGGCGGGGGTGTCGAGGTCGGCGAGACCTTTCTGGAGTCGTTGCGGCGTGAACTCATGGAGGAGGGGCGGATTGAGCTGACCGATGAGCCTGTGCTGCACGGCGTGTTCCTTAACAGCCATGTTTCGCGTCGCGATCACGTCGCGGTCTATGTCGTCAGGCAGTTTCGGCAGGACCGGCTGCCGGAGCCCAATCGCGAGATTGTCGAATGCGGATTCTTCGCTTTGGCCGCGCTGCCCGATGACACGACCCCGGGTACCCGCCACCGGATCGCCGAAGTGCTCGGCGGCAAGGCGCCGATCGCGACCTGGCGTTGACGCCTCCGCGCGACCGGCTTGGTTGCGTCCCGCTATCGCAGCGCCTAGAAGCGGAGAAATCAGGGCATTGGCCGGTTCGACATGCGTAAGCTGAAATCCCTCAGGCTCCTTTGCGGCATTGGCTTTCTGCTGGTGCTGGCGAGCAACATCTGGACGATATCTCGCTGGAGCGAAAGCCGCGGAGTCTATGACGACGTCTGCTATCTCAGGCAGGCGCATCTGTTCCAGAAATTCGGAGCCGGCGGGCTCGATACCAACATCGCGCGCGACGAGGATCATTATCTCGTCGACCGGCTGAAGGCGATCGGCTTCCCCGAATGGAATGATGTGAAGCGAATTCCCTGCCACACATGGATCGAGAAAGCCGACAAATACGTCATGCAATACCCGCCGGGGACCGGATTTGCGCTGGCACTGTTTCCGGCGGACTTTCAGGTGATTCCGCTTTACGCATTGGCGAGCATCACCATCTTCGGTTTTGCGCTGCTTGGACTGTTCCGGGCGCGCGAACCGGCCTCGCTTGCGCTGACCGCTGTGTTCGGCTTTGCCGCGCTCTATCTGATGATCAATCCGACCAAGGCGAGCTATTCGATGGCGCCGACCATGATGGTCTGCGCGGCGGCGGGTTATCTCACGCCAAGACTTTTTGACGCAGGAGAGCGGCATCGGCTTGCTCTGATCGCCCTGGTCGGCCTCTTGATCGGCCTTTCCGTCAATTTCCGCCTGCCGAACCTGTTCCTGTCGGCAGGCTATTTTCTGTTCCTCGCCGGGTCGTTCCTCAAGGCGCGAAACAGGGAAACGTTTCTGCAGGGCGCAGCCTTTGGCGTTGCCTTCCTGATCGGGATTGCGCCGACGCTGATGGCCAATGCGATCAATGCCGGAAGTCCGGTTTCGACGACCTATGGCGGCGTCGACGTCGTGGCGCCTGAGCTGAACTCAGGCATCCTGTGGCGCTATTTCGTGGACGTGCAGTTCACCCTGCTGGCCATCGCCGCCGTCTGGACCGCCTGGCTATGGCGTTCCAATCACGGGAGCACAAAACGGGTTGCGCTCGCCGTCGCCGGAAATCTCGTTGTGAACCTGATCTTCTTCATGTCCCATCCGGTCTTCACGCCTTACTACATTATCCCCATCGATATGCTTTCGCTCTGGACCCTTCTGTTTGCGACGCTCGACCTGCGCGGCGAGCGTGCGGCGGATAACCCGCCTTCCGGCAACCGGCAAAAGCCTGATTACGGTATAAACGAGCCATGAAAAGTGCTGATTCGGCGGGCGGGCGATGACGACACCAGCGTTGCGGGTTGCGGTCCTGGTGCCGTGCTTCAATGAGGAAGCCGCCGTCGCGACCGTGGTCGCCGATTTTCGCAAAGCGCTGCCGGCTGCCGAAATCTTCGTTTACGACAATAACTCGACAGATCGCACGATCGAGGTCGCACGCGCCGCCGGCGCCGAGGTGCGCAGCGAACGCCGCCAGGGCAAGGGCCATGTGGTGCGGCGGATGTTCGCTGATATCGACGCCGACATCTATGTCCTGGTCGATGGCGACGCGACCTATGACGCCCCAAGCGCCCAGCGCATGATCGATACGCTGGTCGGCGACCATCTCGACATGGTGGTGGGCTTTCGGGTCGATCAGTCGGTCGCCGCCTACCGGCCCGGCCACCGCACCGGCAACTGGATGCTGACCAGCTTTCTGTCCGCGGTGTTCGGCCAGGCCTTCAAGGACATCCTTTCTGGCTATCGGGTATTCTCGCGCCGCTTCGTCAAATCCTTTCCGGTGCTGTCGGACGGTTTCGAGATCGAAACCGAACTCAGCGTGCATGCGCTCGAACTGGCGCTGCCGGTGAGCGAGATCGAGACGCCGTATTATGCCCGGCCGGAGGGATCGGTCAGCAAGCTGAATACCTGGCGCGACGGTTTCCGCATTCTCGGCACCATCCTGAAATTGTACCGGTCGGAAAAGCCGCTGCGGTTTTTCACGGCCATCGGCATCATTCTTGCGCTGCTTTCGATCGGCCTCGCGATCCCCGTCATTATCACCTATCTCGAGGTAGGCCTCGTTCCGCGCCTGCCGACCGCGGTTTTGTCGATGGGCCTGATGATCGTGGCGATCCTGTCGATATCTTCCGGCCTGGTGCTCGACACCGTGACGCGCGGTCGCCGCGAGATGAAGCTGCTGGCCTATTTGTCCCAGCCGGCCATTGACAGGAATTGAAACTGCTCGAATTTAGGCAAGGCAGGGCGATAGACCGCGCCTCCGTCAGATGCTATCCCGCGTTAGAGCTTTGGTTCTGATTTGATCAGAACCAAAGCTCTAACCTATTTTCTGACGCGTTTTCTTAACGCGAACCGGTGCCCACTCGCTTGAAAACGCTATTGAGATCATGAGCGACCTCTCCCTGACAATATTGGCCGAAACCCCGAATGACGCGCACGCGATCGAGCGCCTGCACGAACGAACCTTCGGGCCCGGCCGCTTCGTGCTGAGCGCCTATCGCCTGCGCGAACATGTCGATCATCTGCTCGATCTGTCGTTTACGGCATGGATCGGCACCCTGCTGGTCGGCTCGGTGCGCCAATTGCCGATCTGCATCGGCGACACGCCGGCATTGATGCTCGGGCCGCTGACGGTCGAGCCGCCGTTCCGCGGCCGCGGCGTCGGCCGCGCGCTGCTCGATCGCTCGCTGAACGACGCGAAAGCCAGGGGACATCGCCTCGTCATCCTGGTCGGCGACGAGCCCTATTACAGCCGCGTCGGTTTCAAGGCCGTGCCGAAGGGGCGGGCGATCATGCCGGGACCGGTCGACTACAGCCGCCTGCTGGTGGCTGAATTGGTCGAAGGTGCGTTCACCGATGTTTCCGGAGATATCCGGCCGGACTGGAGCAAGGCGCGGTAGAGCGTGCGGGGTGGGCAACGGCGCACGCCGTACCACCATCACTTACGTTCGACCTCGAAACCCTTGCAGCGCAAGTCAAGCAGACATTGGAAACTTGCAAGCTGGATTTTCCACTATCGCCGTTCGCAGGGAAGCGAAGTCGTCAAATTCGTGCGTTGAGATCAAGGAGGTTTTGCGCCTGCTATCGTATATTTCCAACGCCCATTTGGTTGACATGACCGCCTCCCTGCGAAGCAAGTTTCACAGCTTCTGCGAAATGCCAACAAAGAAACCACGGCGCGGTCCGAACTGCGGCGCAAACACACCGATGCCCGAACCGTCCCTGATCTCGTAGATCTTGTCGAACAGGTTCACGACGTCGAACCTCACCGTCGTCGGCTTGTTCGGAGCGACAATGTTGAAATCGTGCGACAGTCCGACATTGACCTGGGTGTATGACGGCAAATGATCGGTGTTCGCAAAACCGGAGCGAAGCCCGCTGCCGTAGATCATCGACGCGCTGAACCGCGTGCCGTTCCACAGATAGGAGGCGCCGGCCGAAGCGGTCAGGACCTGGGCATGGTCGGTGTAGATATAGTGGTTGGCGATATAGTTGATTTCGTCCTGACCGAACAGAAACTGGTTCGACACGATGGTGGTGGCGATCTGTTTGGCCCACGCGACGTTTCCATAGGCGCGGAAATTGCCGTTGGTGTAGGTCGATTTGAGCTCGACGCCCACATTCTGCCCGCGGTCGTAGTTGAAGCCGTTCAGCACATAGGCCGCGCCGAACTGGCCGTCGTCGAGCAGGTCGCGGGCGATCTTGTAGTAGCCGTCGATGCCGACTTCGAGGCCGGGTACGGGATAGATCTTCTGAACGACGCCGACGTCGAACACGTGCGAACGCTCCGGCAGTACTGGACTGTTGAGCGCCACCTCGGGAGTTTGCGTGTTGGCGGGGGCGGTGGGGGGCGTCACAAGTGCGAGATTGGTCGGGGCGGCGATCACCTGCTGTGGCGGCGTGAAGTTTCGCGCATAGCCGGCGTGGAACGTCGTTCCATCGTACGGCTTCCAGGTCAGGCTGACGCGCGGGCTGAGCTGATTGGCATCGACATATTGATACATCTGGTCGAACCGCAATCCGGCGTTCAACGTCAGCTGATTGTTGATCCTCCACTCATCCTGAAGATAGGTACCGACCAGCCAGCCGGTCTTGGAGCTTGAATCAAATACGGAGAATGGTGGACCGAACGGATTGCCGGTTATGGGATCGACCTGATTGCCGGTTGCCGGATCGACCGGCAGCACGGTGGATATGTTGTTGACCAGAGAGCGCTCAGCGCTCACGGAAAACCCAAAACGAAGGGTATGCGCAAAACCGACGCGCCAGGCGGTATCTTCCTGAATGCCGTTGACAAAGCTCTGACGGTAAACGTTCGACGCGACGCCGTTGAAGACCAGATCTCCGGTCGGATCAGGATAGAAGTGCAACTGGCTGTAGCGGTTGAAATAGGAAAGCTGCAAGTCGATATCGTCGACCGATTTCTGGTAGGCGACGACGTTGAATTGATTGAACTCGTTCTGGTGTTCGTTGAGCAGCGCCGAATCGAAGCTGGTCACCCCATTGACGTTAAAGTTCGGCGTCTGCCCCGGATTGTTGGGAATCTGATAGGTGCTGTTGGACACACCGCTCATGAATGTCAGGCGGCTGGTGGGGTCGAGCACGGTAGAAAGATAGAGAAATCCTTTTTCCTGCGATGTGCGGTCGTGAATGGCTTCATTCGACGGTGTAGGATTCTCTATCCCCAGATTATTCTGGAGAAAGCGTCCGGACACGAAATATTGGGTCTGTCCGACGGTGCCGCCATACTCGAAGCTCGGTGTGATCGTGCCGTGACTGCCGCCATAAACGCTGACGCTGCCGGAATTGTTGAAGGCGTCCGCCTTGGTCTGGATGTCCAGCACGCCCGCGGTGCGAAAGCCGTATTGCGCCGGAAGCGCACCCGTAAGCAGGGCAAGACTACCGACAATGCCGGTGTCGAGGATCTGCCCGAAAGCGCCGACACCGTCGGGCAGCATGATTCCGTTGATGCGGTACTGCACATTGGCGTGCTCGTTGCGCACATGCAGTTCGCCGCTGGCGGCCGAATCCTGTGTTACGCCCGGAAACTGCAACAATACTTTGTCCAGCGTCGCATTGGCGCCCTGCGGTGACGCTTCGATGTTCTGATGATTGATCTGATATGAGGTCGCGCCGATCGGCGCATCGATGGTCCGACGGGCTTCGTCGAATTTTTCGTTCTTGCCGGCAACGATCTGCGCCTCGGTCTGCGGCGGCGCGGCGGGCACCTCACGACGTTGCCCGGTGGTCACGCGCGTCTTTGGACGTCGCGGTTGCTGGGAAACGCGCGGCGCGTTCACCGAGATTTCAGGCAGCTTGGTGGTGCCGCCAGTCGCGGGCGCTGCGGTCTGCGACATTGCGGGGTTGCCCAGGCTGAACAGCAGTGACGCCGAACTGGAGAGCAGGAGAGTGGTTCTTAATGAGCGCGTCATTGTCCCGATCCTGAGAGGCTGCGACCGGAATTCGCGTTGTCGACGAATTTAGGAAGCGCCTTGCCGTCGATTAAGTGACGGACGATTTCGATTTGACCCTTGAGATCGCCTCGCATGATGCGAGTGAGCCCCGAGGGCGCATCAATCAATCGATGTCAGGAGATGGGAGGCGCGCGGGATTGGAACGCCGGATGCACCGAGCCCAAATGGATGAACTCGGCGTCGGTCGTGCGGTACAGAAGTTCGACCGCCTGCGGCAGCTGCAGCACCGGCGGCGTAGCGAACAGCACATTGCCGGCGAGCGCGATGACGGCGCAGATCGCGCAGGCATCGGCCGGTTGCTGGTCGCTGTCGGGGGTGGACGGCGGTTGCTTCCGCGCGGCTTCACTGGGCGCATCGGGCGCGGCAACGGCACCGATATGGGCCAGATCGGCCTGCGACAGGCCGGCCTGGATCGCTGGCGCGGCCTGCGCGGAGATCCCGTGGAAATGCCCGAACGACAACGCAAACTGGATCGCAAGCGCGAACAGCGCCAGCCGCGAGCCGGTTTTGATGTTTTTTCGGAACCACTTCATGCCGCGTGAGGCCCATCTGAGGGACGGCCGTCCCGATGTTATATTATAACATCGGATGGCGCTGGCCGTGTCAACCGTAGCTCCGGCCAGGTCAGGCGGAATCCGTCAGCGGTGTGGGATTGATGCAACGCCAGCGAGGCGCGCCGCGCTCAACGCCCCTCGCGCAGCCAGGTCGCGGCAAAGGCGCCGAGCAGCAGCAGCAGTCCGATCAAGCCCGCAAACATCGGCAGCACGCCGACGCCCTTGACGACGCTGGCGTCGCGCATCCTCACGCCCATCCAGCCGTCGCCGTGGAAGATGCCGGAGGCCCGCACCGGCACGATGCGGGGCAGGTCGATGCTCGAACCGTCGACCACGCGGCGCGCGTCGCCGCCGGTCGCCTGCGCCAGGGGCTTGAGCATCTCGGTCGTGGAAGTGACCTCGGAGAATTCCTTCGGATTGGTCGGGCCGACATTGATCAGCGCTTTCAGCGTGCCGTCGGTCGCCTGCCACAGGCCGAGTTCGTTGGCGGGGATCGTGGAGGTCCAGGTTCCCGGTTCGCCGGCGCTGAGCGTCAATTCGCGCGTGGCGCCGCTCGGCGACGTCACCGTCACCGGCGTGACGCTGTCCGCCATGGTCTGGCGCTGCACCACGAGATCGTGACCCTGGACCTGCAGACGCAGGGCTTCTTCGTCGAGATCGGGCTGCTTCATCAGCCAATGCGACATCCGCCGCAGCAGATCGAGATGCGGCCCGCCGCCTTCATAGCCGCGCGCCCACAGCCAGATATGATCCGTCAGCAGCAGCGCGACGCGGCCTTCGCCGGAACGCGACAGCAACAGCAGCGGCTTGCCGTCGGCGCCGGTCATGACCGGCGGGATGACGGAGTTACGCGTCTCCACCGTGCGGAAAAACCGGCTCCAGTGCGGCGGCTCGACGGCGGAGCCCTCGAGCCCGCGCGTGACGGGGTGACGCTTGCCGGCATCGCTCAGGTGGCGCATAAAACGGCTTCTCGGTGACGCCGACCGGCTCGGCCGGCAGCACCGAATCCAGCGGCGTACGCCAGATGCTGGTGGTGGAGGCATAGTCGGGACCGGCCGATACCAGCACGGCCCCGCCGGCGCGCACATAGCGCGCGATATTCTCGAAATAGGGGATCGGCAGCACGCCCTGACGGGCGTAGCGGTCGAAGATGATCAACTGGAATTCGTTGATCTTCTGCTGGAACAATTCGCGGGTCGGAAACGCGATCAGCGACAGCTC
This sequence comes from Bradyrhizobium sp. AZCC 2289, assembly GCF_036924615.1. Classification (NCBI taxonomy): domain Bacteria; kingdom Pseudomonadati; phylum Pseudomonadota; class Alphaproteobacteria; order Hyphomicrobiales; family Nitrobacteraceae; genus Bradyrhizobium; species Bradyrhizobium sp. AZCC 2289. The sequence continues at coordinate 7,204,059 of NZ_JAZHRY010000001.1, forward strand.
GTTGATCGGCGTGCCGTCCTGTTTCTCCGGCGGGCGCAAAATGGTGAAATGCACCAGATCGACGCTGGCGTCCGACTTCAAAAGGTTGCGCCAGGTGCGCTCGCCCGCATGCGGCTCGCCGGAGACCAGCAGCACCCGCAATTTATCGCGCACGCCGTCGATAGCGACCACCGCGCGGTTATTGACCAGCGTCAACTCGTTCTCGAGCGGCGAGGCCTCGATCTCCACGATGTTCGGACCGGCATGCTTGATGTCGATCTCGATATTGGCCGTCTGGCCGCTTTGCAGGGTGCGCTCGTTGATCACCTCGCCATCGCGGCGGACCACGATCTTGGCGCGCTCGCCGGTGACGCCCTGATCGTCGAGCCGGTAGGTAATGGTCTGGGTCTGGCCGACGATGCCGAAACGCGGCGCGGCCGAGATCGCAATGCGCCGGTCGCGCTCGTCCTTGCGCCCCGTGATCAGGGCATGCACCGGCGCCTGGAAGCCGAGTGCCGAGGCATTGGCGGGAATATCGTGCACGCGGCCATCGGTGATCAGGAAAGCGCCGGCGACACGCTCGACGGGAACGTCCGACAGCGCCGATGACAGCGCGCCGAACAGTTTGGTGCCGTCGGTTTCGCCGTCGGCCTGCCCGGCCTCGACCACGCGGACTTCCAGTCCCTTGATCTTCTTGAGGCTGTCGACCAGGGCTTCCCGCGCCTTCGCGGTTTCCTGATTGCGCGTGCCGAAATTCTGGCTCGGACTCTTGTCGATCACCACGGCGGCGACCGACGACAACGGTTCGCGGTCCTCGCGGGTGAAGGAGGGATTGGCGAGCGCAAGCAATATCAGCGCCAGCGCCGTCACGCGTACGGCCGCACCGCGTGCGCGGCCGAGCAGCAACAGGGTTGCGATCACAAGGATGGCCGCCAGCGCGAGCCACAGCACGAGCGTGGGAACGAGGGGGGTGAACGCGATGCCGTATTGCATGCTCATTGTCCCAACCGCTCGATCAAAGCGGGCGCATGCACCTGGTCAGCCTTGTAGTTGCCGGTCAGCGTGTACATCACGATGTTGACGCCGGCGCGGAAGGCGAATTCGCGCTGGCGCGGCTCGCCCGGCGTCAGCGGCAGCATCGGCTGGCCATCGGGGCGGATCGCCCAGGCGCCGGCAAGGTCGTTCGAGGTGATGATGATCGGCGAGACGCCGTCGCCGCCGCGCGCCGGCCGCTGCGCGGCCTCGTCGTCATCCTCGCGCGGCAGGGCTTCGACCCAGGTCTGGCCCGAACTGAAGCGGCCCGGGAAATCGCGCAGCAGATAAAACGTCTTGGTCAGTACGTGTTCGCGCGGCACCGGCTCGAGTTCGGGGACGTCGAGCGAGGAAAGGATATCGCGCAGCGTCTGCATGCCCGGCGTCTGCGCCGCGCCGTTGTCTCCAGGTGGCGCCTCGACGGCGTCGCGGGTGTCGAACACGACGGTGCCGCCCTGCTTCATATAGGCGTCGATGCGGTTGATGGCGTCCTGCGGCGGCTTCGGCGCCCCCGGTATCACCGGCCAGTAGATCAGCGGGAAAAATGCCAGCTCGTCATGCGCGGGATCGATGCCGACGGGATCGCCGGCTTCCAGCGCGGTGCGCTGCGCCAGGAACAGGGTCAGCCCGGACATGCCGGCCTTGACGATGGAATCGACGTCGGCATTGCCGGTGACGACATAGGCGAGGCGCGTCTGCGAGACCGCCTTGATGGCGAAGTCGTCGTTGTTGTCGGCGCGGCTCGGCGAGGGGCTCATCGCGGCCAGGACGAATGCGATGGCAAGTGCGGCCGGCGCCGCGCGACGCCGCAACAGGGCGGCGAGGCCGGCGCCAAGCATGGCAACCACGATCGCATCGATCAGGAACAGCGCCAGCGATGATGACAGCAATATCCCGCGCAGGTCGCGCGGCTCGGCGTTGGTGTAGCTGGCGCGCCGTGCGCGCAGGGAAGAAGTATCCAGCGGCGCGATGCGATCGGCCGACGCCAGGGTGTTGACGGCGATCGGACCTTCGGCCGAACCATAGAACCCCGGCGGATGATCCGCGGTGGCGCGATCGCGATAATCCGCCGGCATCGGCTTGGCGGTCGAGGGCGGCGGGCCGAACGCACCAAAACCGTCGAGCGTGCGCAGCGGCGCCACCGTCTCCGCGGTCGCCTCGCTGGCGACGCCAGCACCCGGTTTCGACGTGTAGCCGGACATGTCGACCAGCCGCCGCAGCATCTCGACAAAACTGCCCGACATCGGCAAGTCCGACCAGCGCATGTCGGCGCCGACATGGAACAGGCTGACCACGCCCTTGCCGCGATGCTCGCCGGTCACCAGCGGCGTGCCGTCCTCCAGCGACGCCCAGCTCTTGGTTGCCAGCACCGCATCCGGTTCGGCCAAAACCTGCCGGCTGATGGTGACGTCCTTCGGTACCACAAGGCCTGCGAACGGTCCGTCCGCGGCAAACGAGGCCATATGCTGCGGCTTTTCCCAGGTCAGGCTGCCGCCCAGGCTGCGGCCGCCGCGGCGCAATTTCACCGGCACCAGATCGTCATCGGCCTGCGCCAGACGCGGGCCGGCGAACCGCACCAGCACGCCGCCTTGCTCGATCCATGCGTTGAGACGCTCGCGGATTTCCGGCGACAGCGTGCCGACATCCGCCAGCACGATCATCGGCAGCCGCTGATCCAGAAATTGCGCGATCACCTGCTGCGGCGCGCCCCGATCGGCAAGCCGCACATCGGCGAACGGCGACAGCGCGCGGGTGAGATAGAAGGTCGAGGCCAGCAGTGGCTGCGCGGTATCGGTGCTCGAGCCACTGACCACGCCGATGGCGCGCCGCCGCCATCGCTTGTCGAGCAATTGGACCGCGCCGGCGGAACGCTCGCCCGAGATTTCCAGCCGCGCGATGTCGTTGCGCAGTTCGACCGGAAGGTCGAACGCCGCCTCGGTATCACGTTCCTGCGGTCCAAAGCTGTAACGGGCTTCGCCGATCGGCGAGCCCTTGGCGTCGATGGCGCGCACGATGCCGGCGGCAAGGCCGCCATCGGTGCGCAACACCTTTACGGTCATCTTCGCGGCGGCGTTTTCGGCGGCGACCAGGGCCAGCGCGGAGGGCGCGCCGCCCTCGAACACCGTCAGCGTACGGTCGCCGATGGTCTTGCCGAGGTTTTCCAGAAACTCAGCGCCGCGCCCGGTATCGACGCCGTCGGCCAGCCACGCGATTTCGGCGTCGCCGGTGGCTTTGAGGAAGCGCTCGAGGGCCGGCAGCGTCTCGACGCGCTCGACCGAATAGGGTTTTGGCGAAAGCTGTCGCAGCGCCACCCGCGCGGTGCCGCCCGGCATCAAGGTGATGTCGCGCGCCGGCTCCGACAGCGGGACCAGGGCTATGCCGCGCCGGTCGTTGTCGGCATTCGCGATCAATTCATCGGCGGCCTTGATCCGGATGTCCCAACTCGACGCCGCGCTCCAGCCGTCGTCGAGCAGGATCACCAGCGGCGCCTTGCTGCCGCCAAGTGCGGTCTGCGGATTCCAGATCGGGCCGGCGGCGGCGAGGATGATGAGTGCGGCAGCGGTCAGCCGCAACAGGGTCAGCCACCACGGCGTGCGCGACGGGGTTTCTTCCTTCGGCGCGATATCGAACAACAGCCGCGTCGGCGGGAACTCGATCCGCTTCGGCCGCGGCGGCATCACCCGCAACAGCCACCACAGCACCGGCAGGCTCAACAGACCCAGCAGCAGCAGCGGTTCGGCAAAGGAGAGGGGGAGACCTGCGATCATGTGCCTCGCCCCACTTTGACGCTCGAGCGCACGCCGCCTTTGCTCACCATCATGCCGGAATGCAGGAACAGCAGCAGTTCGGCGGCGGAGCGGCTGGTGGTGTGGGTCGAGAACAGCCAGTCGAGCTTGTTGGTCTCGCTGCGGATCTCGTCGCGATGCAGGGCGACGCGCGCGACGTAGTCGCGCGCCCAGCTCTCGGCGCGGCCCGCGGTGATCTGGCTTCCATCTTCCGGTTCGACGAATTCGACGCGGCCGGAATACGGGAAAGTCTCTTCGGCGGGATCGACGACCTGGACCAGCGTGCCATGCGCGCCGGAGGCGGACAATCCGGCCAGCATGTTCCTGATCTCCGGCATCGGCGACCAGAAATCCGACAGCACCACGATTTCGGCCAGTGCCGACGGCACGAACGACGGCGGCAGGCTCGCACGCGTCGCATCGTCGTGCAGCATCGCCTGCGCCATCTTGTCGATCACGTTGCTGCTCGAGGTCGGGTTCATCAGGCCGGGGACGCCGACGCGCTCGCCGCCCGAGACCAGAAGCTCGGCCAGCGCGAAGGTCACGATCAGTCCGCGCTCCAGCTTGCTGTCGCGCGCTCCCTTGGAGGCGAACGCCATCGACGGCGAACGGTCCGGCCACAGCCACACGGTGTGCGCGGCCTCCCATTCCTGTTCGCGGACATAGAGATGATCGTCGCGCGCCGAACGGCGCCAGTCGACGTTCTGTGACGGTTCGCCCGAGACAAAGCGGCGGTACTGCCAAAAACTTTCGCCGGCGCCGGCGCGCCGCCTGCCATGCAGGCCGTGAATGACGTTGGCGGCGATGCGGCGGGCTTCAAGCACAAGGCGCGGCAGCGATGCGGCGAGCGTTCGGCTTTCGCCATCGGCACGTCGGATTGCTGTGATCTCCTCGCCCAGGAGCCTGCTCTCTGCGGCCATCAACCAATCCGCGCCTTCAATTGCCTGATCACGTCGGGAATTGTGCGGCCCTCGGCACGCGCCGAGAATGTCAGCGCCATGCGGTGCTTGAGAACGGGTTCGGCGAGATCGAGCACGTCGTCGATCGAGGGCGCGAGCCGGCCATCGAGCAGCGCGCGGGCGCGGACCGCCAGCATCAGCGACTGGCTGGCGCGCGGACCCGGGCCCCAGGCGATCAGCTTCTCGCCGCCGTCGGGATTGGGGCGCGCGGCGCGCACCAGCGAAAGGATCGCCTCGACGACGCTGTCGCCGACCGGCAGGCGCCGCACCAGCCGCTGCGCGGCAATCAGGATCTCCGCATTCATCGAGGCTTTCGCCAGCGTCTCATCCGCGCCGGTGGTCTCGAACAGGATGCGCCGTTCGGCGTCGCGATCGGGATAATCGACGTCGATCTCCATCAGGAAACGATCGAGCTGCGCTTCCGGCAGCGGATAGGTGCCTTCCTGCTCCAGCGGGTTTTGGGTCGCGAGCACGTGGAACGGCTTGGGCAGATCGTGGCGCGCGCCGGCCACGGTGATGTGCTGCTCCTGCATCGCCTGCAGCAGCGCCGACTGGGTGCGCGGGCTGGCGCGGTTGATTTCGTCGGCCATCAGCAGTTGTGCGAACACGGGACCGGCGATGAAGCGGAACGACCGCTTGCCGGTGCTGCTCTCGTCCAGCACCTCGGCGCCCAGAATATCCGACGGCATCAGGTCCGGCGTGAACTGGATGCGCTTGGCGTCGAGGCCCAGCGTGATGCCGAGCGTTTCGACCAGCTTGGTCTTGGCCAGACCGGGAACCCCGATCAGCAAGGCGTGACCGCCGGACAGGATCGTCACCAGGGTGTTTTCGATCACCCGATCCTGGCCGAAGATGACGGTGGAGATCGCCTCCTTCGCAGCACGGATTTGACCGGAGACCTGTTCGGCCGAACGGACGATTCCGTCTTCCAGTTTCTCGACACTGTCTGCGCCAGGCATTTCGTTCTCCTTGCCAGATCCTGTGATGACGCTGCTCGATACCGGCGTCGTCATGCCATGAACCTCATGCTAAGCCGATGCAAAGGCCATGTATTCGTTGAATTAGACTATCCCCACATTATCGGTATTTAGGGGTATGAACGGCATCACGAAGTGGCGAGAATGTTGTCCCGCTCACATCTTCGAGTACGTGCACCAATCGTGCCAGATTGAGGCTAGCAAATCTTAAGGCAAACAATGGCGAACGAAGGGCAGACCGGCCAAAACCGTGAAACCACGGGCCTTGAAAGCACGGGTCTCGAAGGCCTCACTGCCGCGGCCAGCAATGCCGCGAAAGCCAACCCTGCCGACGCAAAGGGATTACCCCCGGTGCACCTGTGGAATCCGCCGTTCTGCGGCGATCTCGACATGCGAATCGCCGGCGATGGTACGTGGTTCTACATGGGGACACCAATTGGCCGGCCGGCGCTGGTCCGGCTGTTTTCGACCATTCTCAAACGCGAGGACGGTAAGCACTTTCTCGTGACCCCGGTGGAGAAGGTCGGCATCCGCGTCGACGATGCGCCGTTCCTTGCGGTCGAGATGCAAACCGAAGCGGACGAACGCGGCCGGCTGCTGCGTTTTCGCACCAATGTCGATGACTGGGTTGGCTGCGACGGCGGACACCGCCTGCGCTTCGAGATGGCCGCCGATGGTGGTCTCACGCCCTATCTTCACGTCCGCGCCGATTTATGGGCCAAGGTGACCCGCGCGATCTACTACGATCTGGTTGACATGGGCGAGGAGCGGGTGGTCGATGGTCAACCGATGTTCGGGATCGAATCCGGCGGCGAATTCTTCGCAATGGCGGACGCCAAGCAGGTGAGGGACGCGCTTTGAACGGCACGATGCTGAAGATGGAACCGGCCGCCACCAGCGCGGCGGAATTCTTCGAGCGAACCCAGGCGCGGCTCAATTTCGACGTTCCGCCGGGACTGGTCGATCCCAACATCATTCCCAAAAGCGGCGATCAGGGTACCGATCGCATGCTGGAGATCATCGCGCGCGAACAGCCGGTGCGGCCGGCCGCGGTATTGATCCCGGTGGTCGACCATCCGCAGCCGACCGTGCTCTTGACGCAGCGCTCGGCGCATCTCAACGAACATGCCGGCCAGATCGCCTTTCCCGGCGGCAAGATCGACGTGACCGACGCCTCGCCGCTCGATGCCGCCTTGCGCGAGGCTTATGAGGAAGTCGGCCTCAAGCGCGAATTCATCGAGCCGATCGGCTATCTCGATCTCTATGGAACCGGTTTTGGATTTCGCATCCTGCCGACGGTGGCGAGGGTCAAGCCCGGTTTCAAGCTCAGGATCAATGAAGGCGAAGTGGATGACGCCTTCGAGGTGCCCCTTGCATTTCTGATGAATCCGGCGAACCACCAGATCCATAGCAAGGAATTCCGCGGCATGGAGCGCTCCTATTACGCCATGCCGTATGCCGAGCGTTATATCTGGGGCGCGACGGCGGGAATCCTGCGCGTGCTGTATGAGCGGATCTTTTTGCCATGATCCGGCCGGCATTGACCGAAGTCGGAATCTTCCTGATCCCGTTTGCGGTCTATGCCCTGTTCCTGATCGCGACCCGTTCCGGATTGCTGGTGCAATCTTCCTGGCCGGCGCATCGGCTGGCAAAACTGGTACTGGGGTCGCTGCTGCTGGTGGTGACCAGTTTCGTTCTGCTGGCGCGTTTTTCCGGCGCGCCGCCCAAGTCGACCTACATTCCCGCCCACATGGAGAACGGCAGGTTCGTTCCCGGAGTTGAGAAATGAGCGAGGTGCCCGTGCTGTCGGATGCGCCCTGGCTGAGGTCCGGTCCGGCGGCCCGTGTGCTCGCCTTGCTTAACGGCGCGAACGAGGAAGCCCGCGTCGTCGGCGGCGCGGTCCGCAACGCGCTGATGAAGATCCCGATCGCCGATATCGATATCGCGACCTCCGCGGTCCCTGAGGAAGTCGTGCGCCGCGCCAGGGCGGCCGGAATCAAGAGCGTGCCGACCGGCATCGAGCATGGCACCGTGACGCTGGTGGTCGACGGCCATCCATTCGAGGTGACGACGCTGCGCGAGGATACCGAGACCTACGGCCGCAAGGCCAAGGTCGCGTTCGGCCGCGACTGGGTCCGCGACGCGGAGCGGCGCGACTTCACCATCAACGGTCTCTCGGTCGATGCCGCCGGCGTCGTGCACGACCATGTCGGCGGGCTCGCGGATATCGCCGCCAGACGCGTGCGTTTCATCGGCGATCCCGCCGCGCGGATCGCTGAGGATTATTTACGCATCCTCCGGTTCTTCCGCTTTCACGCCGCTTATGCGGCCGGAGAACCCGATCGCGCCGGATATCTCGCTTGCATTGGCGGACGCGCGGGATTGGCGAATCTCTCGGCGGAACGCATTCGCATGGAGATGCTCAAGCTCGTGGTCGCCAAGGGAGCCGAGATCGCGGTCACGGCGATGGCCGACGGCGGCCTGCTGCTGCCGATCTTCGGCGGCGTCACCTACACCGGGCCCTTTGCGGCGATGATATCGGCGGAACATCTGCTGGGACTTGAAGCCAACGCGGTTCGAAGGCTCGGCGCGCTCACGGTTGCCGTCACCGAGGATGCCAAACGCGTCGCGGCGCGGCTGCGCCTCTCCAATGCCGAGGCCAAGGCGCTGGATTCGATGGGCCATCGCTGGTGGCGGCTGGCTGCCATGGATGAGGCGACGGCGCGGCGGCGGCTCTACCGGCTCGGCGAGGAGCCTTATCGCGACCGGCTGATGCTGGCATGGGCGCGGGCCGGCGTGCGGCACGACACCGGCCATTGGCGCGCGCTGGCCACGCTGCCGCAGCGCTGGAGCGCGCCAAAATTTCCGCTCAGGGCTGCCGACTTCGTCGCGCGCGGAATTGCCGAAGGCCCGGCGCTGGGACACGTGCTCACGCTGGCGGAAGACGCCTGGCTGGCGGCGGATTTTCCTTTTGATCCGTCCGCACTGACCGCGATTGCCGACCAGACCGCCGCCCGTTTCAGACGCGATCATCGGCTGTGAATATTCTCGCGGGCTTTGCCGACATCTCGCTCGTCCAGCTCCTGCTGGTGGCCGGCGTTGCGCTGTTTGCCTCGCTGATCGGCGGCCTTGCCGGCTATGGCACCGGCGCGCTGATGCCGCTGGTGCTGGTGCCCCTGATCGGCGCCGAGCCCGTGGTGCCGATCATCGCGATCTCGGCCGTCTTCACCAATATCAGCCGTTTCAGCGCCTATTTCCGCTATATCGACCGGCGCCGCGCGCTGATCGTCGTCGCAGCCGCGGCGCTCACGACGGCGCTCGGCGCCTACGGCTATACGCGGCTGACCAATGCAGGTGCTGAACTGGTGATCGGAACCATGCTGATCTCGAGCGTGCCGTTGCGCCGGCTGGCCAGGCGCCGCGAAGTCAGGATCGGCGACAGCGGGCTTGCCGCCAGCGCGGTCGGTTACGGCGTCGTGGTCGGGGGCACCTCGGGCTCGGGGGTGATCCTGCTGTCGCTGTTGATGGCCACCGGCCTCGAAGGCGCGGCCGTGATCGCCACCGATGCGGTGATCTCGGTTGCGACCAGCGTCATCAAGATTTCGGTGTTCGGCCTATCCGGCGTCGTCACCGCGCAGGTGCTCGCCTTTGCGCTCCTGATCGGAATCATCGCGATACCCGGCGCCTTTCTTGCCAGGGCTTTCGTCGAACGGATGCCGGTGCATATCCACACCGCGATCCTCGACGTCGCCGTCGTCACGGGCGGCGTGGTGATGATCTCCACGGCGCTGCGGCAATTGCTTTAATTGCGGCCGCTATCCACGCTCGACCGGCAGCAACTCCGTCAGCGAGCGGATGATGCGATCGGGCCTGATGGCGGAATCCGCCGGCAGGCCTTCGCCGTGGACGTCGATCCAGATGGCATAGATGCCGAGGCGCTGCGGCGCTTCGACTTCCCATTCCAGATTGTCGCCGATCATCCAGGTCTCGGGTGCGGTGACGCCGAGCGCCTGCATGGCGTGCAGATAGGCGCGCTCGTCCGGTTTGCCGAAACCATGTTCGCCCTCGATCTGGATGTGATCGAACCGGTGCGTCAGCGCAAAGCGTTCGACCTTTGCGCGCTGGGATTCGGCGGCGCCGTTGGTCACCAGCGCCAGTTTCACGCCATGCGCTTTCAGGGCATCGATGGCGTCATGCGCGCCCGGGAAGACGAACATCTCCTCTTCGCGATAGGCGGTGAAGCGGTTGGCGAGCCGGGTCGCGAGATCCATTGAAAGGGTGGTCCGGTGAGCTGCGGCAAGTGTGGCAAATCCGTCCCTGACGACCACGTGGCGTGCTTCGCCGAGTATCAGCCGCCACTCCGCCCCGGCTCTCGCCCAGAATTTTCGGCCGGACTCCACGATCGCCGCGGCAACCTGTTGCGACGACAGCGGCGCAAATTCGCCGGCAAATTCGCGCGCGACATTGTTCCAGGCGATATCGGGGCGGCCATAGGCCGACAGGATGGTCTCATCCATGTCGATCAGCATCGCGCGGGGCAGTTGCGTCATCGGTTTCACGGCCATTTCACTTCGGGCGGCATCGACGACAGGATTGAATCGACATTGCCGCCCGTCTTCAGCCCGAAGGTGGTGCCGCGGTCATAGAGCAGATTGAATTCGACATAACGGCCGCGGCGCACCAGTTGCTCCTCGCGATCCTCCGCCGTCCAGGAGGTGGCAAAATTCCTCCGGACCAGATCGGGATAGATTTTCAGAAACGCGCGGCCGACGTCCTGCGTGAACGCGAAGTCGGCATCCCAATCGCCGGAATCGTGATGATCGTAAAAGATGCCGCCGATGCCGCGGGCTTCCTTGCGGTGCGGCAGGTAGAAATAGTCGTCGCACCATTTCTTGTATCTGGCGTAGTCCGCGACTCCGTTGTGGCGGCCGCAGGCGGCCTGCATCGCGGCATGAAACGCAACCGTATCGGCGTCCTGCTGGGTCCGCCGCCGATCGAGCACCGGCGTCAGGTCCGAGCCGCCGCCGAACCATGCCTTCGTCGTCACCACAAAGCGTGTATTCATATGCACGGCAGGGACGTGCGGATTGCGCATGTGCGCGATCACCGAAATGCCGGACGCCCAGAACCGGGGATCATCGGTGGCGCCTGGAATCTGCGAGCGAAATTCGGGGCTGAATTCGCCGTGCACGGTCGAGCAGTGCACGCCGACCTTCTCGAACAGCCGCCCGTACATCATCGACATCACGCCGCCGCCGCCCGGCTTCCCGGTGTGGTCGTTGCGGTCCCAAGGCGTGCGCACGAAGCGTCCCGCGCCGCCGGGGTAGAGCGATGCCGGGGCATCGTCTTCCAGCCGCTCGAAAGCCGCGCAGATGTCGTTGCGCAGCGCTTCGAACCAGCCTCTGGCGCGAGCCTTGCGATCGTCGATCACGGACATATCCATGGGGGATTCCTAACGCTTATTTTTCGTCATTGCGAGGAGCGCAAGCGACGAAGTAATCCATTCTTTTTTGAGGCTATGGATTGCTTCGCGGAGTTTATCATCGGGCGCGCATTCGCGCGACCCGGTGGCTCGCAATGACGGCTAGCCCTGCGGCCCGAAGTAAGTGCAGCTCTCGTTGCAACTGTCGCGGTGAACGCTGACGCGCGTGATCTTTCCGGCGTGCTGAACCCGCTCCCAGATGAAGCGTGACAGGTTTTCGAGCGTCGGCGGTCCCAGCGCTACGACATTGTTCAGGAGCTTGTGGTCGAGCGTCTTCTGCACCTCCGCCATGCTGCGTTCGAGCAGGCCGAGATCGAGCAGCATCCCGGTTGCGGGATCGGGCGTTCCCCGCACGCTCACTTCGGCGCGAAACGAGTGGCCGTGGATTTCCTCGCTGGTCGCGCCAAACGTCGTTCCCGGCAGCGAATGCGCCGCCTCGAAGCGGAACGATTTCGTCAATTCCCACATTTGAAACTCAAATCCTTTCTGATGCCAATGCCGTCTGATACCCGAATCTATCTGATGCCGAGCGTCTTGTGCGTCTGCACGCTGAGCCGCCATTTGGGATGGCGCAGGCAATAGTCGACCGCGCGCGCGGTGTTTTCCGTCACGTTGGGGCCGTCCATCGGCTGCAGCGAGAATCTTTCGAAGGAAAGGCCGAGATAGTCCTCCGGCGCAGCACCTTGCTGCGGATAGACCAGCTTCAATTCGTGACCGGCGCGAACCACGAGGTCGGCGCCGGCTTTCGGGCTGACGCAAATCCAGTCCATGCCCTCGGGCGGGGCGATGGTTCCATTGGTCTCGACGCCGATCTCGAAGCCGCGCGCATGCAGCGCGTCGATCAGCGGCCGATCCACCTGCAACAGCGGTTCGCCGCCGGTCAGGACGACATAGCGGTTGGCGTTCGCGCCCGTCCATTGCGCAGCGACGGTGTCGGCGAGCTGGTCTGCCGAGCCATAGCGGCCGCCCAGCGTGCCGTCGGTGCCGACAAAGTCGGTATCACAAAACTGGCAGGTTGCGCTGGCGCGGTCCTGTTCGCGGCCGCTCCAGAGGTTGCAGCCGGAGAATCGGCAAAACACCGCAGCCCGGCCGGCATGCGCGCCTTCGCCCTGCAGGGTCAGAAAGATTTCCTTGACCGCGTAACTCACCACGCCTCCTTAAACTCCGGAACCGGTTTGCCTGAGCGCCTCGCCCAGAGCCATCGCCGCCGCCATGGCGACATTGAGCGAGCGCAAGCCCGGCTTGATCGGGATCAGCAGCCGGGCATCGGCGCTGGCTGCGACTGCATCGGGGACCCCGGCGGATTCCCGCCCGAACAGCAGGACATCGTTCGCGCCATAGCGGTAATCCAGATAGGAACCAGCCGCCTTGGTCGTGAACAGGATCAGCCGGAACCCCCCGTCGTTACGCCATTGCTCGAATTTTGGCCATGAGTCGTGGCGCGTAATGCTCACCTGGTCGAGATAGTCCATGCCGGCCCGGCGGAAGTGCCGGTCGGACACCGGAAATCCCGCCGGCTCGATAATATGGGCCGCCACATCCAGGCATGCGCACAGGCGCAGAATCGCTCCGGTGTTCTGGGGGATGTCGGGCTGGAAAAGCGCAATCTGCATGATGTGGCGGCTTGTGAAGTCCCGATGAAAATCTCTGAATACATCGCCGCTTCGGGCGGATTTAGTGCATTGCACGCTTGCGAGCCGATAGCGGGCTTGCGCTCTTACGGCAAGGGTGCCAATAGAACGATTCTGGACTGCTTGTTCCGCCGGATTGGCCGGGAAAAGTGGTCTTTCTGCCGCCGCGGGGGCCGCGGGCGCCGGCAGCCTCTTCCGGTCGCGTTTTCAGCGCCTCCGGGGCGGTTCCGCTGGCTGCAGATGAGAAAGGGCTTGGAATCGTGACGACAGCGTCTTCGGCGGACCATCCGACACGCCGTGATTTTCTTTTTGTTGCAACGGGAGCCGTCGCCGCGGTTGGCACAGCTGCCGCCGTGTGGCCGCTGGTTTCCCAGATGAACCCGGATGCCTCGACGATCGCGGCCGGTGCGCCGATCGAAGTCGATCTGGCTCCAATTGCCGAAGGCCAGGACATCAAGGTGTTCTGGCGCGGCAAGCCGATCTACATCAGCCACCGCACCAAGAAACAGATCGACGAGGCGCGCTCGGTTCCGGTCGCCAGCCTGCCCGATCCGGCGAGCGATCAGTCCCGGGTCAAGGACGGCCATGACCAGTGGCTGGTCGTGATCGGCATCTGCACCCATCTCGGCTGTATCCCGATCGCCCACGAGGGCAATTACGACGGCTTCTTCTGCCCATGCCACGGCTCGCAATACGATTCTTCGGGCCGTATCCGTCAGGGACCCGCCCCTGCCAACTTGCCGGTGCCGCCCTACCAGTTCGTTTCCGATACCAAAATCCAGATTGGCTAAGTCTCGGGTCTCCCGAGACTTGGACCTGGATTTGGACCCGTCGCGTCGTTTTTCTTCCTCAGGATCGCATCAATGAGCGGACCATCCGATTTTCAGCTGACCAACCCCGCCTTGAAGTGGATCGAACGGCGCCTCCCGATCATGGGCCTGGTCCACTCCTCGTTCGTGGCCTATCCGACGCCGCGTAACCTGAACTACTGGTGGACCTTCGGCGCCATCCTTTCGCTGATGCTCGGGGTGCAGATCCTGACCGGCGTGATCCTGGCGATGCACTACACGCCGGAGGCCACCATGGCCTTCAAGTCGGTCGAGCACATCATGCGCGACGTGAATTATGGCTGGCTGTTGCGTTATATGCACGCCAGCGGCGCCTCGATGTTCTTTATTGCCGTCTACGTCCACATGTTCCGCGGTCTCTATTACGGGTCGTACAAGGAGCCGCGTGAAGTGCTCTGGATCCTCGGCGTCATCATCTACCTCCTGATGATGGCCACCGGCTTCATGGGCTATGTGCTGCCGTGGGGCCAGATGAGCTTCTGGGGCGCCACCGTCATCACCAATTTGTTCTCCGCCGTGCCCTATTTCGGCGAGAGCATCGTGACGCTGTTGTGGGGCGGCTATTCGGTCGGTAATCCGACCTTGAACCGTTTCTTCTCGCTGCATTATCTGCTGCCGTTCGTGATCGCCGGCGTGGTCGTGCTGCACATCTGGGCGCTGCATGTCGCGGGCCAGAACAACCCGGCTGGTGTCGACGTGAAGACCGAAAAGGACACCGTGCCGTTCACGCCCCATGCGACCATCAAGGACATGTTCGGCACGTCCTGCTTCCTGATTTTCTTCGCCTGGTTCATCTTCTACATGCCGGGCTATCTCGGCGACGCCGACAATTACATCCCGGCGAACCCCGGCGTGACGCCCGCGCACATCGTGCCGGAATGGTATTACCTGCCGTTCTACGCGATCCTGCGCTCGATCCCGAACAAGCTTGCCGGCGTCATCGGGATGTTCTCGGCGATCATCGTGCTGGCCTTCCTGCCCTGGCTCGACAGCGCGAAAACCCGGTCGTCGAAGTATCGCCCGCTGGCCAAGCAGTTCTTCTGGATCTTCGTCGTCGTCTGCATCCTGCTCGGCTATCTCGGCGCGCAGCCGCCGGAGGGCATCTATGTGATCGCCGGCCGTATCCTCACCGTCTGCTACTTCGCCTATTTCCTGATCGTGCTGCCGCTGCTCGCGCGGATCGAAACGCCGAAGCCGCTGCCGAACTCGATCGCCGACGATGTGCTGGCGAAGAGCAAGGGCAGGGTCGCGACCGCCGCTTCCGCGATCATTGCGCTCGTCGTCGCCGGCGGCCTGATTGCCGGAAGCGCGCAGAACGCGCGCGCCGAGGAGCACGACGACGTGCCGCCGTCGGTGAAGTGGTCGTTCTCGGGCCCGATGGGCAAGTTCGACCGCGGCTCGATGCAGCGCGGCCTGAAGGTCTACAAGGAAGTCTGCTCGGCCTGCCACGCCTTGTCCTACATCGCGTTCCGCAATCTCGGCGATCCCGGCGGTCCCGGCTATTCGACGGCGCAGGCCGCCGCGCTGGCCGCCGAGTACAAGGTCAAGGACGGCCCGAACGACCAGGGCGAAATGTTCGAGCGGCCCGGCCGGCCGGCGGACTATTTCCCCTCGCCATTCCCGAACGAGCAGGCCGCCCGTGCCGCCAATGGCGGCGCCTATCCGCCGGACCTGTCGCTGATCACGAAAGCGCGTTCCTACGAGCGCGGTTTCCCGTGGTTCATCTTCGATTTCTTCACCCAGTTCCAGGAGCAAGGCCCGAACTACGTCAGCGCGATCCTGCAGGGTTTTGAAGACAAGCCGCCGGCTGGCGTGACCATTCCGGATGGCTCCTACTACAACAAATATTTCCCCGGCCACGCCATCAAGATGCCGAAGCCGCTGAGCGACGGCCAGGTCACTTTCGACGACGGATCGCCGGCCACGGTGGCGCAATATGCGCACGACGTCACCACGTTCCTGATGTGGACCGCGGAGCCGCATATGGAGGCGCGCAAGCGGATCGGCCTGCAGGTGTTCGTGTTCCTGATCCTGTTCGCGGGCTTGATGTATTTCACCAAGAAGAGGGTCTGGGCCGACGCGCACTAAGCGCTTCGGGCGGCCATGTGAATTCGGAAAAGCCCCTGCGGGGGCTTTTTTGTTGGGTTGATTTAGGTGTCATTCCGGGATGGTGCGTTAGCACCAGACCCGAAATCTCGAGATTCTCGGATGCGCAATTGCGCAACATAGTTCGATGCTTCGCATCGCCCCGGAATGACGGTGGTGGATTGCTTCCTGACCGCACAGCAGACAAAATGGCCGCCAACGGCCCCCCAAAAAAACTCCCGGAGGAACCCATGGGTACCAGCATCTCCTTCAGTCGCCCCGACGGCAAGGACGCCTACGGCTATCTTGCCAATGCCGCGCAGGGCAATGCGCCCGGTGTGGTCGTGATCCAGGAATGGTGGGGGCTGCAGGGCCAGATCAAGGGAATATGCGACCGCTTCGCGCTGGCCGGCTTCGATGCACTGGCGCCCGATCTCTACAACGGCAAGGTGGTGCCGTATCACGACACCGACGCCGCCGGCAAAGAGATGAACTCACTGGATTTCATGGACGCCACCACACAGACCGTGCGCGGTGCTGCGCAATACCTGGCCAGGAACGGCAGCAAGGTCGGCCTGACCGGCTTCTGCCTGGGCGGCGCAGTGACCATCATCGGCGCCACCAAGATCCCGGAACTCACGGCGGGTGTGGTGTTCTACGGCATTCCGCCGGAGCAGGCGGCGAAACCGGCGGACGTGAAAATTCCGCTGCAGTGCCATTTCGCCAACAAGGACGACTGGTGCACGCCGGCCGCGGTCGATGGCTTCGAGAAGGCGATGAAGGCCGCCGGCAAATCGCTGGAGCTGTTTCGCTATGACGCCGAGCACGGTTTTGGCAACGAGCAGCGCGTGTCGGTGCACGACCGGCAATGTGCGGAACTGGCCTGGGGTCGCGCCACGGAGTTTTTCAAAAAGCATTTGGGGTGAGGGGGCGTCGAACGCCGCAACTCGCGTTCCGCAGTTATTATATAGTGCGCCGATGACGAAAGTTCTGGAAGACGCCATCGAGAAGGTGAGGCAGCTGCCGGAAGACCGGCAGGCCTACGTCGCCGAGGTGCTGGAGCAGATCGCCGCGGCCGGCAGCGATGTGTTCACCGTGCCGGAAGAGCATCGCGCGGCCGTCCTCGAAGGCCTCGAACAGGCCGAGCGCGGCGAATTCGTGAGCGACGACGAGATGGCGGCACTCTGGAAAAAGTGCGGTCTGTGAGGCTTCGGTACGCACCGCGTGCCCGCACCGACATCGTCCATATCTACCAATACATAGCGCAGCACAATGTGGGTGCGGCGACCGCCGTCGTGCCGGCAGATTCGCTCGACGAGCGAACTGCTCGCCCGATATCCCGGCCTTGGGCGGGAGACCGACATTATCGGTGTTCGCGTCTTCCCGATCGCTCGCTATCCCTATCTTGTCTATCACCGAGTGAACGCGGGTGAACTGGTCGTCCTTCATGTTCGCGATGGGCGTCGAGATGCGCCTGATGAACGGGGACTGTAGGTCTGTCAGGTGGGCTATTGCCTCACCCCATCCCACCACGCGCAGGTGCCCGACATCAGCTTGTAATTGCCTTCCATCACCTGAACCGGCGCCCGCAGGCCCGAAGCCGCAGCGTGCATCCGCATCTCGCGGGCGACTTCGCGGTCGGCCGGCGACAGCCAGACGCGATCGTGGCCCCACAGGCTCGGGCCATCGTGCATCTCACTGCCAGGTCGATGGCTCGATTTCGCGGCCGCCCCAGCCGCATTCGATCATGAAGGATGACGGCGTCTTGGCGTAAAACGACGTCATGAAATCGTTGGTATGACGGCCGAGCGTGACGCCGACGCGGTCGGGCTGAGTCAGCGCGATGTCGTAGCACTGGCCGACATCGTCGAGCGAGAACAGTTCCACCATCAGATGATGCATGCCGTTCTTGCCGGTCTCGATCAGGGCCAGGCTGTGATGCCGCGCGTTGACGTGGAAGAAATAGGCGCGAAACGGCTTTTCGATGTAGTCGCTGAGCCCGAAGCCGAGCACATCGACATAGAACGCCATCACGGGGGCGATGTTTTCGACCGTCAGCACGGCATGCCCGAGGCCGAGTGGGCCGGTGCGAAAACCCGAGATCGAGCGGCCGGGCCTGAACGGCGTGTCGTCGATCTCGGCGCCGTAAAACGCCTCAAGGCGGTTGCCGGCGGGATCGCGGAATGAAATCAGGCTGCGCACGCGCCGTGCGTCGGCCAAGGTCCGCGGCTCCGCCGTGACCTCGACGCCGGCCTTCTCCAGCCGCGCCGCGAGTTCGTCCAGCGCCGCGGCATCAGCCACTTCCCAGCCGAAGAAGCGCGTCCCCTCGGGCATCGCGCGGTCGATGACGATGCGCTGTTTGCGGTCGTCCATCCGGAACGCCAGCAGCGAATTGCCGCGCTCCACTGCCTGCAGGCCGACCAGTCCGGTACCGAACTGCCGCCAATCGTCGAGCGCGTCCGGTCCGAAGCCCGCATATCCCAGACCCAGCAATGCCATCTGTGCGCCTCCGTTTGTTGCCAGCGTTTCGTTCGCCGCCGCTTGGGGCGAATCTGACGCATATTCTCGCCCTTTCAAACCCCAAAGATGGGCCCCGGCCCGGCTTGGGACGGAGACGCCTCCCTTGACATCGCCCCCGGCGGATGGTGTTTAGCCCCCATGAACACCGTTCTCCGCCCATCCCGTCTTTGGTGGCGCACCTCTTAAGAGGTGGCCGGTGCGATTTCATTTTTCAAAATCGTCGAAGGTCGCCATCGCAGTGCGACGGTCCCTTCGTTTGTCCTGTGTGGCGCTCCCTCGCTAAGTTTCGTAAGAGGATCACATGAACAGGACAGCCTTCTCCCTGCCGGCAAAAAGCGAATACCGCACCAGCGGCGGGCTCGCGATATCGCGGGAAGTCGAGCAATTTACCGGCGGCGCCGACCGGCTCGATGATCTGATCGACCTGCTCGATCGCCGCCCTGGCGTCGTGCTGTCGTCGGGCACCACGGTGCCCGGCCGCTATGAAAGCTTCGATCTCGGTTTTGCCGATCCGCCGCTGTGCCTGGAGACGACGGGCGTCAATTTCTCGCTCTCTGCGCTGAACCAGCGCGGCGAGGTTTTGATCGCATTCCTCGGCGACGTGCTGCGCGAGCCCTGCGTCGTCATTACGGAAAGAAGCGCTGCGCGTCTGGCGGGCCATATCATTCGTGGCCCGGCGCCGGTAGAGGAAGATCAGCGCACCAGGCGCGCCAGCGTGATGTCGCTGGTCCGCGATCTCGTGGCAGCGTTCACGGCCAATGACGATCCGCTGCTCGGCCTGTTCGGTGCGTTCGCCTACGATCTCGTGTTCCAGATCGAGGACCTCGTGCAGAAACGCGCCCGCGAAAGCGACCAGCGCGACATCGTGCTGTACGTGCCGGATCGCCTGTTGGCCTATGATCGCGCCACCGGCCGCGGCGTGGTGCTGAACTATGATTTCGCCTGGAAGGGCAAATCCACCGCGGGCCTGCCGCGCGATACCGCCGAGAGCGTTTACGCCAAAACCCCGCGGCAGGGCTTTGCCGATCACGCGCCCGGCGAATATCAGGCCACGGTGGAGACCGCGCGCGCCGCGTTCGCCCGCGGCGATCTGTTCGAGGCGGTGCCGGGGCAGTTGTTCGCCGAGCCCTGCGAGCGCTCGCCGGCGGAAGTGTTCCAGCGGCTGTGCCGGATCAATCCGTCGCCCTATGGGGCGTTGATGAATCTCGGCAACGGTGAGTTCCTGGTTTCGGCTTCGCCGGAAATGTTCGTGCGCTCCGACGGGCGGCGGGTCGAGACCTGCCCGATCTCGGGCACGATCGCGCGCGGCGTCGATGCGATCGGCGATGCCGAGCAGATCCGGCAATTGCTGAATTCGGAAAAAGACGAATTCGAACTCAACATGTGCACCGACGTCGATCGCAACGACAAGGCGCGGGTCTGTGTGCCCGGCACCATCAAGGTGCTGGCGCGGCGGCAGATCGAGACCTATTCAAAACTGTTCCACACCGTCGATCATGTCGAAGGCATGCTGCGGCCGGGCTTCGACTCGCTCGATGCGTTCCTGACCCACGCCTGGGCGGTGACGGTGACCGGCGCGCCGAAATTATGGGCGATGCAGTTCGTTGAGGACAATGAGCGGTCGTCGCGGCGCTGGTATGCCGGCGCGATCGGCGCGGTGAATTTCGACGGCAGCATCAATACGGGGCTGACCATCCGCACCATCCGGATGAAGGATGGCCTCGCCGAAGTGCGGGTCGGCGCGACATGCCTGTTCGATTCCGATCCGGCCGCGGAGGACCGCGAATGCCAGGTCAAGGCGGCGGCGCTGTTCCAGGCGTTGCGCGGCGACCCGCCGAAACGACTGTCGGCGTTGGCGCCTGACGCCACGGGCTCGGGCAAGAGGGTGCTGCTGATCGACCACGACGACAGTTTTGTGCACATGCTGGCGGATTATTTCCGGCAGGTCGGCGCCAGCGTCACGGTGGTCCGGCACATTCATGCGCAGCAAATGCTGAAGCAGAACACGTACGATTTGCTGGTGCTGTCGCCGGGGCCGGGACGTCCGGAAGATTTCGGGATCTCGAAAACCATCGGCACGGCGCTCGACAAGAAGCTGCCGATCTTCGGCGTCTGCCTCGGCGTGCAGGCGATCGGCGAATATTTCGGTGGGCAATTGGGCCAGCTCGGCCAGCCCGCCCACGGTCGGCCGTCGCGGGTCCAGGTGCGCGGCGGGCGGCTGATGCAGAACCTGCCCAATGAAATCGTGATCGGCCGCTATCATTCACTGTTCGTCGAGCGCGACAGCGTGCCCGACGTGCTACAGGTGACGGCGACTACCGAGGACGGCGTCGCGATGGCGATCGAACACAAGACCCTGCCGGTCGGCGGCGTGCAGTTTCACCCGGAATCGCTGATGTCGCTCGGCGGCGAGGTCGGCCTGCGCATCGTCGAGAACGCGTTCCGGCTGGGTGTACCCGTTAACTAGGGATTGCGAGACAGCAATGACTTTTGACCACGACCTGAAGGCCACCGTTCGCACCATTCCGGATTACCCGAAGCCGGGCATCCTGTTTCGCGACATCACCACGCTGCTGGCGGATGCGCGCGCATTTCGCCGCTCGGTCGACGAACTGGTGCAGCCCTGGGCCGGCAACAAGATCGACAAGGTCGCCGGCATCGAGGCGCGAGGATTTATCCTCGGCGGCGCGGTCGCGCATCAGGTCTCCGCCGGCTTCGTGCCGATCCGGAAAAAAGGCAAGCTGCCGCACACCACGGTGCGGATCGCCTATTCCCTGGAATACGGCCTCGATGAAATGGAGATGCACGCCGACGCCGTGCATCCCGGCGAGCGCGTCATCCTGGTCGACGATCTCATCGCCACCGGCGGCACCGCAGAGGGCGCGGTCAAGCTGCTGCGCCAGATCGGGGCCAACGTGGTCGCGGCCTGCTTCATCATCGATCTGCCCGATCTCGGGGGCGCCGCGAAACTGCGCGCGATGGACGTGCCGGTCCGGACGCTGATGACGTTCGAGGGGCATTAGACGCATAACCCTCGATACGTCGTCCCGGCGAAGGCCGGGACCCATAATCCCGGTCGTCTGTTGTTGAATGAAGGTCTCTGCCTCTGTGCCCCGACGTGAGGCAGCGGCGTATGGATCCCGGCGTTCGCCGGGACGACGTTTACGTTGTCACGACCCCTGCAGCATCACGCGCAGTTCCAGATCGCGAAACGCCGAATAGTTGCGGCGGATCCATTGGTGCAGTTCGGTCGATGAATCCTTTTCGTTGCGCAGATAACCGGTGAACGAGAAGGTCAGCCGGTCGATATAGGTTTTCAAGAACACCGGCAGCGCGGAGATCGGAAGGACGCGGCCGCGGGCCATCGCCGGCGGCAGTTCGCCGCGCACGACGTGCTCGTTATCGATGGTGATCAAAGCGTTCCGCGGAACCTGCTGCTGCAGCATCGGATAGCCGCGCGCCGAGACGCGGTCGGTGTCCGCCACGAACAGGATCACCGGGGCCACGCCACGGCGCGCCGCTTCCTTTATGAAGCCGATCTCGTCGGTCATCTTGAAGAACTCGTCGAAGGCGTGGAAGCCGAGGTCGATCACCTTGGCCACCCCGTCGTTGACGATCAGGCGGTCCATCAGCTGCATCTTGCCGTAGGTGTCGATGACGTCGGCGGTCTCGGTGATTTTCGGGAGGTATTCGAGCAGCGACGGCTCTTTGAGGTTGATGTCGAACGCCGTCACCGTGCCGTTCTTCAACAGCAGGAATTCGCTGAGCAGCCGCGCGATCAGCGTCTTGCCGACGAGCGGGCGGGGCGAGCAGATGATGTAGACGGGCGTGGCGGACATCGCACTGCTATATCAGGCGAAATTTTCGTCCAATCCAGCCCCATTCCACGGCATTGAGCGATTATTTTTCGCCGCCGCGCGCGCCCGATTTACCGGAGCCGACCAGGTCGGTCAGCTTGATGCGGTCGAACTCGCTCCAGACATTGGCGAGCCAGTGCCGGACATAGCCGCGCAGCACGAAGGAATAGTTCGCGGCCTCGTCGTCCTTGCCCTTGTTGGCGACGAATTTGAGGAACGGCACCGAGGAGACCTCGACCTGCTCATAGGCCATTTCGTTGAGCTTCGGAATGGTGAGTTCGGTCGCATCCTTGATGCGGTGGAAATAGGAATTGTAGGTCGCCTGGTCCCACTGGAAGAACTGGGTGTCGTTGATGAAATTCTTCACCAGGAAATATTTGGCGCCCTGCATGAAATTGGCGGTCTCGGCGATCTCGTCCAGCGAGGCGATCGAGGGGCCCAGTATATGGAACACGGCAAAGGTGATCTGGCCGGATTTGGCGGCGTCGAGAAAGCCGATGTCGCGGAGCGAGGCCAGCGCCGGCGACAGCAGTCCGGCGCGGACGTCGATCACGGTGACGGAGGGGCTGGCGGCGTTCAGCGTATCGAAGATCTTCATCTGGTCCGACGTCGTCGTCATATCGACGATTTGGGTGATGTCGGGGTGGAAACGCATTAGCGTGCCGCGCGGCGACTCGGTGTCGAACGCCCTGGTGGGCACGTTGTTGGCACTGAAATAATCCAGCAGGGTTCGCGACACCGTGGTCTTGCCGACCCCGCCCTTGTCCGCGCCCACCACAATCACGACCGGCTTTGCCATGGAATTCCCTTAAGCGCCCCGATCGCGGGAGCGATCGGCAAGTCCCCATACCTGCTTTGGGCGCGAACATGGCAGAAACAAGGGAATATTCAATTTCTTAAGCCCCCGGCGGGGTTATTCATGCGGAATTCGTTAACGCCCGGAAGGGCGTAGGAACGCCCCAAAACTTCTCAGCGATGCCGGCCCCAAGGTCCTTCGGGCCCAGCGCCGGGGGCGCCGGCGGGCTCGGTCGTGCTGCCCCAGGGACCCTGGGGCAGAGACGGTGGAGACTGACCTTCGGAGCCGGGTTGCTCTGGCTGGTCGTCCGGCTCGCCGGTGGCATCCGAGGGCACGGCCAGCGGCCCGGGGTCGTGACCGCCGGCGAATTTCACCAGTGCGTCGACCCGGGACTGTACCGAGGGGTGGGTCGCGAACAGGTCGGCAAACCCCTCGCGCGGATTGTCGACGCAGAGTTCCATCACCGCCGAGGTCGCGCCGGGGAGTTCGCCGCGATTCTCGATCTTGCGCAGCGCCGAGATCATGGCATCGGGGTTTTTCGTCAATTCGACCGAGCCGGCGTCGGCCAAAAGCTCGCGCGACCGCGACAGCGCGAGTTTGACAATTTGCGACAGCAGCCACGCCAGCACGATCAGCGCGACGGCGATGATCACCACAATGATCGCGCCTCCGCCCGAACCCTTGCTGTCGCTGTCCGAGGACGACGAGGAGGATGACCGCGACGAGGACGACGACGACCAGCCGCCGCCGCCTGAACTCCACGACAGATTGGTGAAGGTCCGGAAGAACAGTTCGCCGAAAAACCCGACCACGCCGGCGATGATGACCGCGACCACCATCAGCTGCACGTCGCCGTTGCGGATATGGGTCAGCTCATGGCCCAGCACCGCCTCGATCTCCTGATCGTTGAGCGTCTTCAGCAGCCCCGTGGTGACGGTGACGGCATATTGCCGCCGGTTGAGCCCGGTCGCGAACGCGTTCAGCGCCGGGCTTTCCATCACCTTCAGCTTCGGCATCGGAATGCCGCGCGAAATGCAGAGGTTTTCAAGCAGGTTATAGAGCCGCGGCTGCTGCTGCCGCGTCACGTCCTCGCCGCCGGTGACGGCGTCGATCATGTTCTGGTGGAAGAAATAGGCGATCACGATCCACAGCGCGGCAGCGCCGGTCGCATAGGGAAACGCCGTCATCAGGTCGCGCAAGGCGGCCATCAGGTAGTAATCGACCGACGCATCGCTGTTGATCACGACTTCCGCGATCAGCGCGCCGGCATAGACCAGCACATAGATCAGGACGAACAGACCGGCGAGCAGCACCATCGAACGAAACTTGTTCGATGCGATGTGCGTGTAGAGACCGTACGCGGCCATGATCTGCTTTCGCTAAGCACAGTCATTCCGGGGCACGCCAGCCAAGTCGGCTGTTGCCGACTTGGCTTTTGATATTACCGAACTCGGGTAAACCCGAGTTCGGCTGGCGTGAACCCGGAATCCCGAGGTTAGTCGGCGGGATGAGATTCCGGGTTCGATGCTTTGCATCGCCCCGGAATGACGAGGAGAGCGATGTGGCATGTCGACCAGAACTCTTTCTAGAACTTCACCGTCGGCGCCGCCTCGACTTCGGTGCGGCTGGCGCCGAGATCGAAGAAATCCTTGCGGGTGAAGCCGAACATGCCGGCGAACAGCGCGGCGGGCATCTGCTGGATGCCGGTATTGTATTCCTGGACCGCATTGTTGAAGAAGCGGCGGCTGGCGGCGATCTTGTTTTCGAGATCGGACAGCTCGCTCGCCAGCTGCTGGAAATTGGCGTTGGCCTTGAGGTCCGGATAGGCCTCGGACAGCGCGATCAGCCGGCCGAGCGCGCCGCTCAGCTGGTTTTCCGCGGCGGAGACCTGCGCCGGCCCCTGCGCCGACATCGCAGCGCCGCGGGCCTTGATCACGTCGTCGAGCGTGCCGCGCTCATGCGCCGCGTAACCCTTCACGGTCTCGACCAGGTTCGGTATCAGATCGTGGCGCTGCTTGAGCTGCACGTCGATATCGGCAAAGGCCTGGCTGACGCGCTGGCCGAGCGCAACGAGCCGATTATACGCGCCGAATGCGAACAGCACGACAATGACGATGACGCCGAGAACGATCCAGCCGGTCGACATGACAAACAACTCCTGATGGGACAAACAATGCGGGGCAGCCTAGACGAAAAACGGCGCATGCGGCAGCCCGCCGCAAGGTGGGCATTGCTTGGTCGTCCGCTAGGCGGGATAAGTTCAAGTACTCTCGCGTTGTCCCGGCCTAGTGCGCAATTGCGCACGGGGGGCCGGGACCCATGCTCCGTGTAGTCTCGTTTGGGCACGTTAGCCGACGCCTTTTCAAACAATCACCGCCGGTGGTTATGGATCCCGGCCTGCGCCGGGACGACCCGGGATGGATATTTGCTCCTCCATCACCGCATTGCCCCAGCGCCAGCGGCGGGCGCGGGCGTAATCTGCCTTGGCGCGGCGGGGCACTTTTTCGATCGCGAGGCCGCCCGGCGTGCAGAGCTTTGCCGTCACATCGACCTTGGTGACATCAGGTTGCGCCAGGACCCGGGCCGGGCGCTGTACCGGCGGTGCGCGGGTCAGCGCGACATAGGCGAATTTTTCGTCCTCGAACGGCAGTTCAACCCCCTTGACCTGCATGTGCGCGCGCGAGCGGGAGAGGCGTTGGGTGAAATGACACCAGTCAGGTGTTGAAAGCGGACACTTTCCGTCGTGTGGGCAGGGCGCTGCGACATGAGCGCCGTCGGCGATCAACTGCTCGCGCAACGCAATGATCCGCGCGTAGCCGGCGGGGGTGCCGGGCTCGACGACCAGCAGCGTGTCGCGGGTTTTGGCCCACATCAGCTCGGCAAGCATGGCTCGCTCGGCATCGCCGACCTCGCCGATCATGTAACTGGCGACGACGAGGTCGGCGGCATCGGCATGGGCGAGGAGGGAGCGAGCGTGCCCCGGCTCGTAGTTGATGCGGCGCAGGCGCGCGCTCTTGCGTGTGAGGTCCAACGCCAGTTCGCGCAGGGCGTCGTTGGCGTCTAGCAAGGTAAAATCTTGCAACGATGAAAACGCTTCCGCCGCGGCCCAGCTCGCGGTCCCGGGCCCGGCGCCGACATCGAGCAGGCTCGTTGGCGCGAAGTCCGGCCTGATCTCGCAGAGCGCGTTCAGGCTGGCGACGACGGCGGCATAGGTCGCCGGCATCCGCGCCAGCGCGTAGGCCAGCGCGTCGGTTTCCGATCTGATCGCGCCGGAGCCGCCGCCATCGCGGTAGGTCTGCGAGATGGAAGCGGCGCGGCCTGCGGCCGCGTTGCGCGACAGGCCCTCGAGTTTGGCGTCGAGGGCGGCCTTCAGTTCGGCAGGAAGATCGGGTGAAGTCATCTATCTCTGTCATGCCCCGAAGGCGGGGCATCCAATACGTGGCGGCTTCTCGGTTTTAACATGGATATCTCTGGAATACTGGATCGCCCGGTCAAGCCGGGCGATGACGGTAGGGGTGGCACCGACTTGTCCACGTCATTGCGAGCGCAGCGAAGCAATCCATCTGTCGGCAACGAAAGTGTGGATTGCTTCGTCGCTACGCTCCTCGCAATGACGGTGCTCAAATCTCAGATACGCTTTCCCGATCCCGCGGCGCGAAGCGCCCGGGGTCGCTTTCGCCCCAAAAGAAGAGGGCGCAGGAAATGCCGGGGGCGCGCTGCACCCGCGGTCTCGTGTGCAAAATTGTGCGAAGAAACGCACACGAGCATACAGGTTCAGCGGAGGCACCCCGGCATTCCCTGCGCAATGGTTTTACGGCTTATGCCGCGCTCTCCCCGGCGACGAATTCGTCTTGTCACCGTCATCGGCGGATTAACGATTTTGCCAAGCCCGGTTGGGCCTGCAAAATTCTCCACCGACTTGACACCAGCAACGGGTGCCAGGACCACACGGTTTTGCCGTACGCAGCAACCCGTCTTCGCCAAAAGGCTCGCCGGGCTATGGCGCCGTCGTCTTGCGCGCTGTTGTCCGCTCACGAGAGAACTCGCCCTGCGAACACACACGCGCCGACGCTGCCGCGTCCACCGCATCCCCTCCCGCATTCGTGACGATCGCGATACGCCCCTCTTGCCGGGAAAGGACGGGGCAAGCTGGTAGCGCTGATTTGCCCGACAGGTTAAGCGGAATTTTGCCCGTCGCGTTATTTTGCCGCAGCCTCGGTGCGTCAGGATGAGCAAAGGCGCGCTTGCGCCGTGCCCAAATCGGACGAACGCCATTTCCGAGATTGCTCCCAGACCGGACATGCCGGAGAGATGTCAAACTCGACGCGATTGAGCTATAACGGAACATCGAGACGGATCACCCGGAGTTGTGACCAAGATCACATGGATCGCTCGACTTCTGGCGCATTGTAATGGCGTTATTGATATCCGTTGAGGTCCGGATGCACTGCACGAATTGCGCAGCCGAAGTCCCGAAGCAAAGGAAATTCTGTGGGCAGTGCGGAGCGGCCGTAGTGCGGCGCTGTCTGGCCTGCGGCGCGGCAAACCCAGCCCTAAGCAAGTTTTGCGGCGACTGCGGGACCAAATTGCGCGTGGATTCTCCCGCGGTGGTACCGACGGCACGGGACTCGCGCCCGATCGAGCGCCGACAGCTTACGGTACTGTTTTGTGACCTGGTCGGATCGACTGCGCTCTCCGCGAGGCTCGATCCCGAAGACTTCAGCGCAATCATCGCCGGCTACCGGCGCTGCATTACTGAAACCGTTGCCTGCTTCGACGGCTTTGTCGCGCGACATCTTGGGGACGGTACGGTGGTATATTTTGGCTATCCTCAGGCGCACGAAGACGACGCGGAGCGCGCCGTTCAAGCTAGCCTCGCATTAGTGCAGGCGGTCGCCGCCTTGCCCACGAAGGAAAGCTTGAGCGCGCGCGTCGGTGTTGCAACGGGCGTCGCGCTTGTCGGCGATATGTCGGACAGCGCGATTTCCGAGGAGCATGGCATCCTCGGCGACACCCCGAATCTTGCCGCCCGACTGCAATCGCTCGCACAACCCGGCGGCGTTATTATCTCGGATCGCACAAAGACGATCGCGGGACCGCAATTCGAGTATCTCGATCTCGGTAAAGTCGAGATCAAGGGATTCGTAGAGCCAGTCGCTGCTTGGCGAGTCGCAGGCAAGACAGCCGTGACCAGCCGATCGCACGCTCTCCAAAGCTGCGATTTGCTGCCGCTGATCGGTCGTGATGAAGAAATGGAGCTACTTCTGCGCCGATGGGAGCGGGCCAAGAGTGGCGAAGGTCAGGTGGTGCTGCTTTCTGGTGAAGCGGGGATCGGCAAATCACGGCTCACCGTCGCGCTGTTGGAACAGCTTGCTCGCGAGCCGCACATACGCCTGCGGTACTTCTGCTCGCCGCAGCATACCGACAGCACACTCTATCCGGTGATCGGCGAGATGCTGCGCGCCGCTGGCTTTGCTCACGATGACAGCCAGCAAGCGAAAACGGACAAGCTTGACGCGCTGCTGGCGCAAAGCTCGACGCCGCCCCAGGATGCGGCGCTGTTTGCCGAAATGCTGTCGCTGCCCAACGATGGACGCTACCCTCCGGTTGAAGTTGAGCCGCAGCTCCGTCGTCAGAAAACGCTGAAAGCTCTTGATTCGCACATCGAGGCACTGGCGCGGATCAATCCCGTGCTGATGATTTTCGAAGATGCGCATTGGACCGATCCGACCAGCCTCGAATTGTTCGCCCGGGCGGTGGACCTGGCCGTGAGCCATCGGCTCTTGATACTTGTTACTTTCAGGCCGGAATTCAGCCCGCCCTGGATCGGACGACCGCACGTGACTGGGCTGACCCTCAGTCGGCTGGCGCCGTGCGACATCCATTTCCTAATCGAGGGAGTCGTCGGTAACCGATCGTTGCCGGCGGACATCCGCCAGAACATCATCGAGCGCACCGACGGCATTCCACTGTTCGCCGAGGAGATGACCAAGGCGGTGCTGGACGCGGAGGGTGAGAGTGATGCGCAGCGGGCCTTCGCAGGGGCACCAACGCCCGCCGTGGCGGTTCCGGCGAGCCTGCAGGCCTCGCTGATGTCGCGGCTCGATCGGCTCGGCCCGGCGAAGGACGTGGCGCAGGTCGGCGCGGCGATCGGCCGGGAATTTCCCCACATGTTGCTGGCTGCGCTCGTGCGAAAGCAGAACTGGACTCCGACCTCGACCGGCTCATTGCGGCGGGTTTGTTGTTTCGACAAGGCATCCCGCCAAATGCGAGCTACCTGTTCAAGCATGCGCTGGTGCAGGACGCAGCGTACAGTACGCTGCTGCGGGAGCCAAGGCGCGTGCTGCATGCGCGCATCGCCGAAATCCTCGAAAGTCAGTTCGCAGAAATCGCCGAGAGCCAGCCCGAGCTGCTGGCGCGTCACTACACAAAGGCCGACCTGGTTGAGAAGTCAGCGCGCCTGTGGGGCAAGGCGGGACAGCGGTCACAGGAGCGTTCGGCGCTGGTCGAAGCCGCAGAACAACTTGGCCAAGCGCTAGCGCAAATCACAACCTTGCCCAGCACGTCCGACCTGCGGCGCGAGCAGATCATTTTACAAGTCGCGCTCCTGAACACGCTCATGCATGTCAAAGGATATGGCGCGCCCGAAACGAAGGCTGCCGTAGCTCAGGTGAGAGCGTTGATAGAGCAAGCGGAACGGCTTGGAGAACCTCCCGATGACCCTTCGTTGCTGCTCTCAGCCCTCTTTGGCCAGTGGATCGTCAATTTCATAAACTTCAATGGTGACGTTGCGCGAGAGCTCGCAGCGCGGTTTCTGGCGCTTGGCGAGAAGGAGGGAGCGGCGGTACCGCTCATGATTGGACACCGCACCATGGCGAGTACGCTCGCGTTTATGGGGGACCTCGTTGAGGCTCTCAAGCGCAGTACAATGAAGCCCTCGCCCTTTACCGCCCCGCCGAGCACCGGCGATTGATGACGCGATTTGGCCAGGACCTCCGCGTAACGTGCTTGGCCTTTCGGTCAATGGCCTCGTGGCTGCTCGGTTATCCTGAGGCTGCGCTCAACGATGCAGACTGCGCGCTCATGGAAGCGCGCCAGATTGAGCATGCTGCCACTTTGATGTTTACGCTGAATTTCCCGATTCTTGTTAATACCTACTGCGGGAATTACCACGCGGCAAACGAGCGTCTCAAGGAGCTCGTCGTGTTAGCAGAGGAGAAAGGTGCCCCGTTCCGAAAAGCGGAAGGCGTGTTACGCCGGGGCTATATCCTAACCCTCACGAGAGCCGCGAAAGCAGTCGAGACCGTCATGGCGGGTATTGATTTATGGCGGTCGGCCGGGTCGACGATATTTGCACCGGAGCACGAGTTCATGTTGGCGATCGCCCATGCAGATTCGGGCCAATTCGATGATGCCTGGCGCTGCATCGACAAAGCAAGCCGGCGATTCACGCAACCAAGGAAAGGTGGTGCGAGGCTGAGGCTCATCGCGTTGCCGGCGAAATCGCGCTCAAGTCGCCGCAGCGAGACGTGGCGAAAGCGCAAGCGTATTTCGAGCACCTGACCGTTGCGCGAGCACAGCAGGCAAAGTCGTGGGAATTGCGCGCGGCCATGAGCCTGGCGCGGCTCTTGAGCGATCAGGGAAAACGGCAAACGGCACGTGACCTTCTCGCCGCCATCTACGATTGGTTCACCGAAGGTTTTGACACAAACGACCTTCGAAAGGCCAAGGCGTTGCTCGGCGAGCTTCATTGATAAGGCCATCCGGCGACGAAGTTCCGATCCTGGCGGCACTTAGCGGACCTGACAGGTTCGGTCGACCATGTCGGTTCTTGGGGGCAAAGCTGACTTGGCGCGCGGGATTCGGTTCCCGGGGGGCATGGAGCTACAAACGGTGACGTTTCGCTACAAGCGCGGGTTCCGTCACGAGTGTATCTGCCATGATGACGTGTATCGGTGAGTTCGCTCGAGAACGACCCGATGAAATTACTTGGCCGCGTCAAGGTAGGCCAGCCGGGAACCGTTGAACGAGGAGCGCGGCAAATGAAGCCAGTCACTGGTGGAAAGCGGAGGTAACTCGTGAACAACACCGCCAATGCCGCTTTAAAATACGCCGAAAGCCTTGCCTAGCAAATCTGCGTTGTTGAGAAGAGTCGGGTACAGGTCATGCGTTCCTTTCGTCAGTTGCTCGTCCTGTCATTCGCTATTTCGACGGGATTGTTTTCTCTTGCTGGCTGCAGTTCTCTTCCCAGAGCATCCTACACGGCATCCGATGCTGCGTCCGCGCGGGTGTTGAACGCCAGTGAACTGCGCAGATATACCGATGAGCCGGCCGCAACGTTCCTCAAGGAACCACCTGTAAGTTTACGTGCCGGTCCTGTCAGCTATCTTGCCTTGTCGGGAGGCGGGGCCGACGGTGCTTATGGCGCGGGTGTGCTGAATGGTTGGACCACGGCAGGTACGCGCCCAAAGTTTACAGTCGTTTCGGGTGTAAGCACGGGTGGGTTGATCGCGCCATTTGCATTTCTGGGCCCAGCCTACGACGCTACATTGCGGGAAGTATACACCAGCGGTATCGCTGAAAGCCTCCTGGATACGCCAAGCATCTTGAACGCGCTTTTCGGATCGGGCCTGTTTGGAAACACGCGACTTCGCGAGTTGGTGGCCCGCTATGTCGACCAGAATATGCTCGCGGCAATTGCAGAGGAACACGCCAAGGGCAGGGATCTTCTCATCGTGACGACTGATCTCGACACCCAACGCACGGCGGTGTGGGACATGGGTCGCATTGCTGAAATCAGGACACCCCAGGCGCTAAGCTTGTTCCGCGATGTCATGGCTGCATCCGCAAGTATCCCGGTGGTTTTCCCGCCGATGATGATTGACGCGGAAGCGAACGGAAATCACTTCCAGGAGATGCATGTAGACGGTGGAGTGACGGCACCGGTGCTGACGTTGCCGGAAGCATTTATTTTGCGAAACGGGGCGTTCGTCCGAGGTGCGCGTATAAGCATTTACATCTTGATCAACAACAAGGTTGAGCGAGATTTCCAACTGGTGCCGAACAGCACGATCGACATCGCCGCGCGGGCTTCGGCTTCCGTCACGAAGACGCAAACCCGCTCTATTCTCTATGAGACTTTTGACTTCGCTCGCCGCAACAATTTCGGATTCAATCTGACCTACATCGACAAGGGCTTTCCGTCGTCAGGCTCCTCCGGCTTTGAAACGAGCTACATGCGTTCTCTTTATCAGTACGGATATGACAAGGCCAAAACCGGTAATTTTTGGGTCAAGGTGCCGCCACCGGATGATGTCTCATCAGGCGGGTTCCGGTTTAAAAGTTCCGCAATGTAGTGCGTGGTCTACTGATCACCAGCGAGCGTAGTTCGGCGGGGTGCGATGGCAAAATCGAGAATTGTCTGCCGATCGCGGAAGGGTGGAAGAGCGTCAGTGTCGATCAGGGTGACCTCGTTCGGCAGGCCACGAACGCTACTGGTGAGGGCTCAATTTCGCAAAACTAGATGCGCTCCGTTTACGGAGCTCGTCACGACATGAACCGGCCGGCACCGCAAACGCTGCGGCGGCGCTTTTTCGTGGCGCTCGGCCATGCCATTCACGTGACGTGGCCGGTGTTGTCGGCAATTCTGGCGATTCAGCTTGCCCTGGGCTTGCTGACTGGTTTTGTTGAGGGCTGGTCTCTCGGGGATGCGGTCTATTTCACTTTCATTACCGGCCTCACGATTGGTTACGGTGATCTCGTCCCGAGGCAGGCGTTGACGCGCGCACTTGCGATCGGAATTGGCTTTTTCGGGCTCTTTGTTACGGCTCTCATAGCGGCAATTGCCGTCCACGCCATGCGCTCAACGCTCACTGATGACGGGAGTGGCAATGAGTGATCTTATATCGACGAGGGATCGAGTGAGGGTGCTGTTTGCTGCACTGCATGAGTCGGGTTGTGGCACCTTTGAGACATGTCGACCGGCTCTGACGATGTCCGTTCTGCGGGGTGGACCGGAAGTGATCGGCGAGCAGTCAAAACGACGCGATTGACCCTGAGTTGACCTCGGGTGGGGAATCCCGGTCAAGGGCATTGGGCCGCTCCCCAGCCTGAGCAGCAAGCAGTGTGATGGCCCGAGCTTTGCGGAAGTGCTAAAAAGAGATCTTCAAAAAAACAGACAGGAGGAACCACCCATGGCGTCGATCACCGCAATCGCCAACGATTTCTTCGCCGCTTGCGAGACTGGAAAGGGTTGGGAAGTCTGCAAGACTTACTGTGCTCCGAACGCGACCTTCGCCGCTCAGGCCGAACCGCTTGCAGGTATTAAAACTCTTGCAGAATACACTGATTGGATGAAAAGGCTAATGACGATCATGCCGGACGGCAGCTACGAGGTGAAATCCTTTGCCACCGATACCCAACGAGACAACGTCGCTGCCTATGCCGTCTTTTCAGGCACTCATACCGGTCCCGGCGGTCCGTGTGAGCCGACCGGTAAAAAGGTGACTTCGGACTACGTCTACGTGATGCAATTCACCGACGACAAGATCAGCCACATGACGAAGATATGGCATTCCGGTATGGCACTGAAGGAACTGGGCTGGGCTTGAGCGGCATGCCGCCGACGCTACTCGCGACCGCCGACGAGCTGATCGAACAGCGTCGCTCATGTCAGGCTCATCAAGACATTTGCACCCGAGCAGTGCGCGAACTACTTTCGACATGCCGGATACGCGTAGTGACCCATATCAAGTGGAAAGCGCTCTAGCCAGCGCATTTTTGGTTGCGACGGCGGGGCGGAGATTGACGAGGACTGGCTGCCTGATCGCCTGAGCCGGGCGCTTCTCTTGCCAGCAGATCTGCAGTACCCAGCCGATCTCATAGACGGCAAGCAACTTGAGGAACTCGAGGTTGTAGTCCCCCGGAACGCCGCAAATGCGCGAGACGCCCAAGGAGATCAGACGGTCAATCAGAAGGGAGCCGATCGTCTTCATCGTATTCGCCTTTTTGGGCGCACGATCTTTCCTCCCCGGAATCGGGGATTACGTCTCGCGGCCAGTTGCTGGTTCGCAAGGGCGCTCGGGAGCAGGGCCAGGTGTCGGAAAGCTATTCCACTTGCTCCGCGGCCCACCCGTCAGGAGCGGATCCGCTTATGAAATTCGCCCAACGGCGTTGTTCTGATTGAAAAATGGGGGAAGATCGGTCATAAATCCAATCGAAAGATGTTCGATCCAGATATAGAACTCCTTTATATGGGCCGTGATCGACCTCAATCTCATCCGCGCGTTTGTCGCGATTTATGAAACCGGCAGCATCAGCGCCGCCGCCGACCGGCTGCATGTCAGCCAGCCCTCCGTCAGTTACACGCTGAAGCGCCTGAGGGACCTGCTCGGCGAACCACTGTTCACGAGGACCCGGGAAGGCGTGGTGCCCACTTTTTTGCTACGCAGCTCTACGATAAGTTTCGCAAGGCCGTCTCGGAGATCGAGGGGACGATTGAAAGTACGCGCAAATTCGATCCTCATCTCTCGAGCCGGCGGTTTCGCCTGGCGATGTCCGACATCGGCGAGATATCCTTTCTTCCCCCTATCATGGCAGCGCTCCAGAAGATCGCGCCGGATGTCGGGATTGATATTGTTGCCGTAGACGTCACCAAACTCGCGGAGTGGCTGAGCTCAGGCAAAATTGACGCGGCTCTCTCCAACCGAGGCTATGTCCCGACGGCCTCAGTCGGGGAAGTGATATTCACCGACCACTATGTGTGCGTCGCCAGCAGTCGGCATCCCAGGCTCACGTCAGAATTGACGATGCGGCAGTATCTTGACGAACGGCACGTTCTGGTCGCTCCGGAAAGCGGCCACAGTCTGGTCGAGGAGCGACTGCAAGAGCTCGGTTACACCCGCAGGATCGCGCTTTGCGTGCCGCATTTCAGCGTGCTGGCGGAGGTTATCGCGACCACAGATCTCTTGCTCTCGGCTCCCTCGCGTATTGCCCACAGGTTTGCCGCGGGGCACGCCATCCGGGTTTTCGATCTTCCCTTCACTGTGCGCAAACTCGAAATCATGCTGCGGTGGCAAGAGCACAGCGGCGATATCGTTGCCCAACGCTGGCTCTGTCAAATTCTGCGGGAGTGCATTGCAGGCCTGTAGCCAGTTTGGGGTTCCCGATCGCGCCGGAAATTGAAGAAGCCGAAGCCGTCAACGCCCTCGACGTTGCGGAATTAAATTAAGGTGAGAGGCCAGCTCCCAGGGCAGGTCCGATTTGGACAATGGCATCAAGCCTACCCGGTGAACATCCAGAGTTGCTCGCTGGCGATGTAACCCGCCAGCAGCAGGATACCAAACGCCACGATAAGCGCTGCGGAGCCGACCTCGATCGCTCGCATCGTGAGTATTCCGAGCCCCGCGCGCGTTCGGGCGATGCGACTTGCGAGTCCGCGCGCGCTGACCGCGACGGTTGCGATTGCCGCGACCGTCACAGCCGTGCCCAATCCCATGATCAGCGTCGCACCAACTCCGGTCCAGAACAGGTCCTGGGCCAGCGCGAAGATCAGGACGATGACCGCGCCGGAGCAGGGCCGCAATCCGACCGCGACCACTGCGGCCAGCCCCCGCCGCCAGCCGCCGGCGCCGGCGAGCATGGCCGGCTCAGGCCCATGGGCGTGGCCCCAGGCCGATTCATGGTGGTCATGATCGTCACGGCAATGGAAGCCGTGCGCGTGAGCTGTGCATCCGTCGATCTGGCATTGCCCGCCACGCATGGCCATCGCGCCGAACCGCCGGTCCGGCAACTGAAAGGTTTTCGCACTCAAAGTTGCAGCACCTGGAGCCGAAGCAAAAGCGAGGTCGGGCGGCTTGCGCCAGGTTAGTTCGCGGCAAGCGATCAGGAAGCCGCGGCCTTTGACATAGAGAAGCCGCAGGCCGATCAGAATGACGAGAGCATAGCTTATGATCTCGACGAGATGGACGGTCACTCCGATCGCCTTGGCGGTTGCGCCAAGCAGAACCGCGGCGATGGCCACGACGATAATAGCAACGACGGATTGGATGCCCGCGGACGCAAATGACAGCACCACGCCACGGCGCCAGGTCTCTTCATTGGCGACGACGTAGGACGAGATCACGGCTTTGCCATGCCCCGGTCCGACGGCGTGGAAAATGCCGTAGACAAAGGAGATGCCGAACAATTCCCACATTGCGGCCCCATCCTCTTT
The DNA here is from genome assembly GCF_036924615.1 of Bradyrhizobium sp. AZCC 2289. Lineage (NCBI taxonomy): Bacteria > Pseudomonadati > Pseudomonadota > Alphaproteobacteria > Hyphomicrobiales > Nitrobacteraceae > Bradyrhizobium > Bradyrhizobium sp. AZCC 2289. The sequence continues at coordinate 7,240,224 of NZ_JAZHRY010000001.1, forward strand.
GCTCGCCCGGATGAAGCCCGACAGCGAACGGTAGAAGGCGGCCTGTTCGGCAAAAATCCAGCCTGTGAGCCCCGATGCGGACATACCGACTGCGGGATGGGGCGCGCCAAACGGCGCGCTCCAGGCCGACACGATACCGATCGTGCAGGCGATGAGGATCGCCGCCAGGGCGGTCAAGGCGGCAGCACGCGATCTGGTCATGGGCATTTCACCAGGATCTTGTTGGCGAAGATTTCTCCATAGGTGCTGGAGGGATCGAGCGGCACGGCGTCGAGCTGGCTGAGCCGCGCCTGCTCGGCCGGCGTCGGCTGGTGCGGCAGATCGTAGGTCAGGAGACATTGCGGCGCGCCGCTCAGGGAGACCGGCTTGTCCTTGGCGAATTCGAAATCCACGAAGATCGAGGGGTCGTAGATCTGGATCTGCATGGACTTGGCAGCGGCGGCGGATTTCAACGGCAGGGTGAAATGCAAGGTGAGGGCGGCGTTCTTGTATTCGAGCCAATAGTCGACCGCGTCCGCGAATTTCAGCTTCTTGCCGTCGGCGCGCGCATAGGTGAAGTAGTCATACTCCTTCAGTGATTCCACGTTGGTCTGGGCGAGCGGGGCCAGTTCCTCCCGGGTGTACTGGCCCTTTTTGGCGTGGGAGATGCCTTGCAGCGCATAGGCTGAAAACATGTCGTCGAAAGTCCAGGCGTGGCGGACGCCCCTCATGGTGCCATCGGCGGCGTAGAGCACTTCGCTGTGGAACGTGACCCAGACATGGGGATGCGCCTCCGCGCGGTTCATAAATAACCACAGCAAGAGGGTCGCGCAGGACAAATACGTCGGTTTCATCATGATTTGCGCGCCGAATCGGGAGATGTGAGCACCCACAAGAAGCGGGGACGGTGGTTTTGAAAGCGCTCGGAGCGTGATAGCGCACCAGGTGACGCATGCGTCTTGTGTCGAGCTACGCAAGACATGTCCTGCGGCAAGCAGGGAAGTGGCGGTAAGGCGTCAGGCGGCCGGGGGCGCCCGTGACAGGAATGCCGCGTGACGCGGTTGAAACACCCGATCGGAAACTGGATTGAACGCAAGGTCAATCTCGGGGAATTGTAGCGAACGCGGATGTGCCGGTGCATCCGGCAGCGAAGAGTTCGACAGCAGGAAGCCCGAGAAGCAGATCGGGCAGTGATCATCGTCATCGGCCAGCCGTGCCGGAAGCTGCTCCGCGACTTGCAGTCCTGGTCGACCGTGCGCGACGCTCACGACATCGGTGCGGTCGAACCCTGAAAAGACGAGATCATGCTTGTGGACATGCGCGAATGACAGCGCGAGCTGCAGCGTCAGCGCCGCCAGCGCGAGATAGGCTCCGCATCTCCGGGCGAAGGCCCGTGCCAACATCATTTTCGCGCCTGCCAAGGAGCCGTTCCCCTTCTGACGTCTGAAGCCCCGACACTACCGCCACCAGCCGAACGCGCGCAATGGCCGCCTTGCATTAGCGATCACCCTGCAATGGACAAGGAAAATATGGCGATCGAGGGGCTACGAGCGCCCCGTCATCCGGACGTTTCCGTTCGAGGGAGCGGGCTCCTTCAGCCTGGTTGCGTCATCCTTGCCGGGTCGATCGGTCGGAGGAAAGATGCTGTCATATATCGCGCGCGCTTCTCGAATTAAGCGAATCCGCTCGAGCTCCGATTTCGGAACAAATCCTGCGATCTCGCCCATCTCAGTTCCCTCAGGCACAGCAAGCCTCAAACCCCTGCCTTAGCAGGTCCTTTGGCAGGTCGCGCCCGATGAAGACAAGCCGTGTCTGGCGCGCCTCGTGCTGCTTCCAGGGACGCTGACTTCCGCCCTCAATGAGCATGTGGACGCTCTGAACGACAAACTGCCGATCGTCATCCTCTATGGATGCGATGCCCTTCATGCGCAGGATGTCCGTCCCGTGGCGTTGGGTGACATCTTGAATCCATGACACGAACCTGTTGGGTTTCATCGGTCGATCCGCGACCAGGGACAGGCTACCGATGCTGTCGTCGTGTTCGTGGTCGTGTTCTTCCGCGAGAAATCCCGGCTCGACTTCGAGGATGCGCTCGAGATTAAAGGCATCTCGCCCCAATACCTTGGCGAGCTCGATACCACAGCGCTCCGTTCTGTGAATCGTCGCATATGGATTGATGTTTCGGATACGACGTTCGATCGTTGCGAGGCTGCCCTCATCGACAAGATCGACCTTGTTGACGAGAACGACGTCGGCGAACGCGATTTGTTCCTGCGCTTCCGGGGCCCGGTTGATCTGTTCGAGGAGATGCTTGGCATCCGTGACGGTGATGATGGCGTCGAGCTTCGTCTTGCGACGGACGTCCTCATCGACAAAGAACGTCTGCGCCACCGGCGCGGGATCTGCGAGTCCGGTAGTCTCTACGACAATGCCGTCGAAACCGCGGCTGCGCTGCATCAGCCCCGCGATGATGCGAATAAGGTCGCCGCGAACCGTGCAGCAGATGCAGCCGTTGTTCATCTCGAACACCTCTTCGTCCGCGTCGACGATGAGATCGTTGTCGATACCGATTTCTCCGAATTCGTTCACGATCACCGCAAACCGCTTGCCATGCGTCTCGGAGAGAATGCGGTTTAGCAACGTCGTCTTCCCAGACCCGAGATAACCGGTCAGAACCGTGACGGGAATCTGTGTCGCAGCATCGGGCATGGCATTTATTTCCTTCGCAGTTCGCGGGTAGCGGCGCTTTTGCGCCATAGCGTTGGGACCGCCCATCCGCGGATGGCTGGCTTCGTGTCGCTATCGAGCAGGTAATGCAGCGGCTCCACTCTGCGCGACCTAGATAGCGGCGCAGAACCGGTCGAGATCTCCCCAGGGTGACGCGCGCCGTTAGGCCGCCGCGACGTGGTCGGGCATTTTGTCGGCCCACAATCCGTAGACCGCCTTAGCAACGTGATGCGAAATACCATCGGCCAGCTCGCTGCAACCCTCTTGTAATGTTATAACATTACATATAGTCCGGAGAGATGCAAGGAAAGAAGCGGGACCGCTTTCCAACAGCCTGCCTCATATTTCCACCACTACAGGGATCTGCCGCCAAGCGACGCGCGCGAGGTCGCGGACAGGCTGTGGCGTGAGCATCATCGCGCAAATCTCCGAGAGAACATTCTGCCTACCCGCATGCGCGCCGATGTCGTGCTCCGCAAGCGTTCCGATCACTCGGTTGGTGAGGTCTGGTTGCGAGAGACATAGGCGGCAGAGTCCGCCGCGTCGGCCGAGCGAAAAAGCTGGTCCGAATGTCCGGAGTCCCAAACCGGACATGCCGGAGAGATGTCAAACTCGACGCGAATGACCCGATGCAGACCTATGCAAGTTCTGCTGACGTGGGCTGCTCGGCGTAAAGCTGCTTCAGTGCAGAAGAGGCCAACGCGCCAAGGCGGGTGCCCGTTAGTCAAGTAGGTCCTATGCCGTTCCGCACATTATGTGGGCGGCGAGTCGAGGTAGACATAAAGAGCCGCGATCTTGCCGTCCCGTGCGATGATGAAATCCACACCGGTGTACTGGGGCGTTTCGCCTTTCGGCCCCGAGCCCCACGCCAGGCGTCCCGAATTGTGCAGAACCTGGGGCGCGCCATGAGGCGTATAAACGAAATGAGGATGCGTCGCTCGGAGATCGCCAGCGAACTTGTCCAGTGCGTCGTGACCGACGAACGTGCCGGGCGGCGCGTATAGCACACAGTCTTCAGTGTAAAGTTCCTGAATTGCGGTCCTTCGGCGAGCCGAATCACCTTCACCGAAAACTTCCGGAAGATTGCGGTTGAGTAGCGTCTGGATGCCACTCACATCTGCGCCCGCGGACGGCGGGACGCTGGTCTTGCTGGCATGCTGGTTCATCAGAGGACTCCTTGTCTGCGCCATGATGATGTGGTCGTGGGAGCGACCCGCGAAACGGCGAGAGTGGAAACTCATCGTTTCCGGTTTGTTGGTGTATGAGTCGATGGCTTGCCTCACCTCGACGGCCCACACGCCAGTCCATCTCACTTTGGTTGAGGATATGTGACGGCTTTCGCGTTGTTGTCCACGAAGTCGGGAGGCACCGAAAATGCCCCGGTTTTCAGATCGTAGACGCAGTGCCAGTCTTCGATCCATGGGGCCGTTTTGTCGTCTTCACCCTGCATGTCGAACGACAGGCTGATCACGACATAGCGGCTGTCGGGCCAATGCTGCCCCATCCAGGCGTAGTTTTCTTCCATCCCCCTGACCAGTGCGACAAATGCGTGATCGAGCCCATACGGGTTCTCGGGGTCCCGATGCATCCCCTTTGAAGTCGGCGTGGTGAAGAAATAATCCCAGGCCAGATCACCAAGGGGTTTTTTGGTCGCCGGTGAGAATTGATATCCGTTCCTGCGATACAGAAACAGCGTCTGAGAGCCGGATCCCAGTTTTTGCATTCGCACTAGCCACTGGCTGTCCGGGCTAAATCGAAATCCAGCCGCATAGGCCGGCAAGTCATCGCCCTTGCCAGGGTTCAACAGGAGAGCATGCCGATGATCCCTGTCGAAGGTCCAGAATTGGTAGGACAGGTCCCCGTCCTTGTTCTCCCGGGCATATTGCTCGAGCCGCACCTTCTTGTCGGGGGATATGAAGGTGCCCTCGGGGTCCAGCTTGTAGCTGGCTCTTGGCCCATCGGCGCTGGCGGGCGCCGCTGTTGCGAGGGCAAGCCATAGCGCAATCCCGGTTTTTCGTAGTCTGTGGTCAAACATCGCTTGATACCTGGTTCACGGTTAGTCACCGATTGGGTGCTGGAGGTTCGACCACATGATGCGACAACACTAAAAGCCTGCGGGCAAAGCTGCCGACGCGACCTCGCCTTGGCGGATGCCTGCGCGGCACGCGGACATCAGGCCGTTCTTGGCGGCGCGGAGCGCCAGTCTGCTGATGTCCGTTGATCGGGGTGGACCCGACGTGGCCGACCGATCGCCAAAACGATGCGATTGACCCATAGCGGTCATTTCGACTTTTGATTGTTGCGTGTTAGAGATGCCGCGCGGTTTGGTAGACTCGCAATTTACTCGGCCCTTGTGGAGCGCTCCCCCTTGGATGCTGACGTTCAGGAAAGGGGCTGATCGTGCACCGCTATTGCGATGACATCGTCTCTCGAATTGATCAGGAGCTTCTCAATGACGCGAGACGGGTTGGATGAAACGGGCCGGAATAGTAGCGTTCTTGGCGGGGCTGGCGTTCGTCCTGTATTTGTGTACGCAACCCGCATACACGCATCGCTTCCGACTTACGATCGAGGTTGAGACTCCCGACGGGATCAAGACAGGTTCCAGCGTGATCGAAACGAGTGCGTGGGAGAGCGGCAATTGGGGGCCTATAGAAGCAAGAGGCATTCGTTCGGATTTTAGAGGGCGCGCCGTATTTGTTGATCTCGGCCACGATCGAAACTTGATTGCTCTCTTGGGGTTCGGTGCCATAGGCGCAGACCAATACAAGCTATTCAGGATAACGACGGCCGCGCTAGCGCCGGATAAGAAGTTCGACGATTGGAAGGAAGAGTTTCGGTTGATGGGGCGCGGTGTTCTTCCGAACGACTATATCCCTGCCCTTGCCACCTTTAAGAATCTGAACGACCCGACATCGGCGACTCGTGTCGAGCCCTCTGATATGGCCAACATTTTCGGCCCAGGGTTCGTTTTTCGGCAAGTGCTCTTGGAAACAACAAACGAGTCAGTCTCTCGAGATATCGAGCAGATATTGCCGTGGTGGCGATCGCCCGGCCGACCAGCTGAAGTGGCTTATCGCGCGTGGAGAAAAGGCTCGATGGTCGGCTCCACCCTTACGCCCGAAGAGCTTTTCCAAAAGGAGTAAGTTATACCCTTGCCGATGACCCACTTTTCGCCCCCATCCTGACGATGAACCGAGGCAGCGATGCGGGCGCGAATGTCTGTTTCTGGCACCTTTCGGACATTGCCGACCTCAACGACGATGTCCGGTCATCAGCGTAATTCGCCAGCATCGAGGTCCGAAAATGTCCGTGAGCGACCATGCGGCCGACGCGCGACGTGCAGCGTCTTACCACAAGCCCTGTTGCCCCTGACGATAGTACTGGCCGCCACGCGGGCGCGTATTGCCAGGTTGGGGGTTCCAATCGCGCTGGAAATTGAAGAAGCCGAAGCCGAAGCCGTTGTCGCCCCCGACGTCGCCGCTCGCAACGAATTCATCGGACGTAGGCCGGCGCGTCACGAAGCCGCCCTGCGGCTGGTTGTTCAGCACCGCGACGAACTCGGTGCGATAGTTGGTCTCGCGGCTCAGCGGCTCGTCCGAGATGACGATCGAGGACCGTGGCAATGCGGTCGGCGCGATGCGATCGAGCACATCCTGCGGGATGGTGATGCGGTCGAGCGCGTCCCTGGCGTTGTCCCCGTTGTCGATCGTGACCGCGGTCCAGCGCAGGCCCGTGTCGCTGCGCGCCACCGCCGTGAACACATGCGTGCCGATCGGCTTTTCGGGATTGCGGATCGTGACCGGAACCTCGATGGTCGCGTCGAACACCTCGCCGCCGTCCGGCCACTGCTTATGCGTGTTGCGCCGCACGTAAAGCTTCTGCGTCGCGCGGCTGATGAAGATCGACGCCGGCTCAAGCGCGAGCTTCGCCTCGCTTGCCGCTTTGGCGGTGTCGGCCTTCCTCGTCTGGGCCGCCTTGGCCGCTTCCTTTGCGGCGGCGGCTGCGTCGGGCTTCGATTTCGCGTCGGCCCTGGCGGTGTCGAGCTGGGTCCCCAGGTCCGCGGCCTTGGCGGCGGCCTTTTGCTTGAGGTCCTCGGCCCGCGCCCTGGCCTCGTCCGTCCTGGCGGCGGCGAGCGCCTTGCCGGCGTAGGCGAGCTCGGCGTCGGCGCGGGTCTTCTGTCCCTCCAACTTGCGCAGCGACACCGTCAGCAAAGCCGTCTCGCGCGCCGCAGACGCTGCGGCTTTCTTCGCCTCGTCGGCCGTCCTGGCAGCCTCGGCCGCTTCGCGGGTGAGCGCCTCGGCCCTGGCCGGCGCGGCCGCGATGGCCTCCGCCTTCGGCACCAACAGCGCCGGATGGGAGAACTCGACCGGCTCGGCGTCACCAGGCGAGATGATCACGCGCATCCCGATCCACGTCTTTTCGAACAGCTTCTCGGCAAAGCCATAGGGCATCCGGACGCAGCCGTGCGAGGCCGCATATCCGGGCAGCGGCCCGCCGTGCAGCGCGATGCCGTTCCAGGTGATGCGCTGCATGTTCGGCATCCAGGCATCGTCATAGAGGCTCGAGTGGTGGTCCTTGTCCTTCTCGAGGAGGGCGAAGACGCCGGCCGGCGTCTCGCGTCCCGTGGTGCCGGTCGACACCGGCGCGCGCAGGATCCAGCCGTCGGCGTCGTAGAAAGTGACCTGCTGGCTCTTGATCGACACGATCGCCATGATCGGCTCGCCGGCCTCGCGCGGCGCCATCTCCTCGGTGGGCGCGGGGCGCGCCGGTCTCGCTGCGGCGCCGGCGGTCAGCGCCGTCAGTGCGGCCATCGCCGCGAGCGTCACAATGGCGAGGGGACCCCAGCGCCGCATCGCCACGGTGGATCGCGCCGTCGTAGATCGATTTACCATGCCATGCCCCGGTTGAAATGCCTGTCCGCGCTTGCGTCGATCAAGTGTCAGATCGCGATTTTGGATCAGCTAACCGCCGCCACCATCCACGCCGCCAATTCGCTCCTGGGGACTATCGGCACGTTCCAGTGCTATTCTCATATACGACAGCCCGCGCGGGAGGAAGTGTGGCTTGCGGTTGACATTGGCGCGAAGCTGCCAAACGGGAGTTCCGCAATCCGGTCGCTACCGGGTGAAGACCGGACATGGCCCGAAAGTCTGTTTCGGTAGCGTCGGACCCTTACCGGAAGTCGGGTCTTTGAAGCCATTTGCTTCAGGCATCCCCGTCAGGCTCTGATCCCATGGCGGGCTGGAAAGCACCGGACCATAGTGGTCGAGTTGAACTCTGTAGGCTGCGCTTCCGCAGCAATCACTCGAAAGGCCGTGCCAGTGTTGTTCGCTCTTCACATTTTCCGGGAAGGCGGTGATCAGTACAACGGACGATCAACCGCAAACCTCGACGCGGCGGTATACCCAGCCGAAGCCGTCCCAGTAGCGTTCGCGAACGAACCGGCACACGGGCTCTTCGACGTATACCGGCGCCGGCGCATAGTAGACCGGCGGCGGAGCAGGGCGTGACGCCAGAGCCCCACCGAGCAATGCCCCGCCGATAAGTCCGCCTACGACGCCAGCGGCGATTTGACCGTTCTCTGCCGTCGCCGGTCCTGGCGACAAAAAGGTCGCTGCGGCTACTGCCACAACTCCGACAACTGAAGCGATATTGCGCATAATATGCCCCTTCAAACCGAGAAATCCTCGTTTGTCGACTTTTACCGATCATACATCTCGCGATTAACGTTTTCTTAATTCTGCGGGACGGCACAAATTTTTTGTACCGAGACCTTTCTACTTCGATCCTGTTACGTTGGCACCGCCAGATGCGGTTATCCTCCGCAACCCATTGCCGCTCGTGGCCGAATAGGAACAACACCCCGCGGCGCTCGGCTCGCCGGCTCGCTGGGGCTGAATCGGTGGGCACGGCACCGTTCCGTAGGAACAGAACACACAACAATCGCCCGTTTTGGGCTTTAGCTTGGTGCCGCAGCCGGTGCATTCATAGAAGAACTGGCATGCATCGGTCGGCATGGTCTCCGTTTTCGGAAGACCGCAGTGCGGACAGGTGATGGTTGACTGGAGAAGCATCGGATCAGCTCTTCGGCGAGGACGGATAACCCGCTTTGGTAGTTGCCGTCGTCAGTTGGTTCACGGCAGCTTTGGCGTCGTCATAGATGACGGTCGCCGTCTTGTCCTTGAAAGACACTGCAACCTTGGCAACGCCGGGAACGGCTTCTAAGCTGCCTTTGACGATGGACGGGCAGGCCGCGCAATCCATATTCTTCACCGCCAAGGTGATCGTTCTATCCCCGGCCATCACTGATGACGAGGCAATCATGCCGACGGCCAAAGCTGCGTAGGCGAGAGGCTTGTTCATCGGGAAATCTCCAGTCATGAGTTGAGAAAGAGCGGTGCGATGAAGTTGAGGCCGAGCGCGGCGACGACGAGGATCGTTGCGAGGATGAGGCTTGCTTTGACGATCCGGTGCGGCAGGGGACGCGCGCACGCCTCGCCATCGGTACAGCCTCGCGTTGATGATCGGTAGACCAGCCAATAGCCGTATCCGAGGAACGCGAGCGTCGCAGTGATGAAAAGGGGTTGATAGGGGGCAAGTCGGGTGAAATTGCCGATCCATGCTCCGCTGACCCCAAGGCCGAACAGGACTAAGGGAAAGATGCAGCAAGACGATGCCGCAAGCGCGCCAAGGAGACCGCCTGCCGCCATCAAGGTTTGCCGACGCCGGTTGTCGGCAAAGTGATCAGCCCGATTGATTGTCATACGCTAAGCCATGCATCCTGTAGCGACTACAGGATCAAGGGACAATTTCCATGGGCGCCATCACGTCCCCGCGAGCCGAAAACATCTCAATCGGTGAACTCTCCAAGCAGACTGGCGTGAACATTGAAACCATCCGCTATTACGAGCGCATCAAGATGATGCCGGCGCCGCCCCGAACGGCGAGCGGTCGGCGGCTCTACGGGCCGGCCGAAAGAAGAACATTGGCCTTCATCCGGCGCTCCCGCGACCTCGGGTTCACTCTTGAGGAGATTCGCGCCTTGTTGGCTCTTGGAGGGCCAGAACGCGCCTCATGTGCCGACGTGCATAAGATTGCGAACGCGCATCTGGCGAATGTTCGCAGTAAACTCTCAGACCTCGCCAAGCTCGAGGCCATTCTGGCGGAAACGGTTGCCCGATGTTCCGACGGCGCTGTCCCCGACTGCCCGGTGCTCGATATTCTGGATGCTGGCCGACCGAGCGAGTAGGCCGCAAAGTTGAGGCATGGATCCGATGTTGGGCACTTTTCGGACCTCGCGAGCCAGGGAAACGATGTCCGTTTGTGGCCCTGAAGCGGATGTCAGTTGTGTCACGCCGGCATCATTTCAAAATTCGCCTACGTAACAAAAGTCCATTTCGATTCAATGATAGCACCTGGGGCGGGTTAGCCCATCTGGGCCGCGCAAGGCGCGGGCCCCGATGACAGGCTCCGGCGCAACTTACCATCCCAGTGTGGCAATGGCCGCGCGCCGCTTTCGCGGATGATGACGTCAACGGGACAGGGCGAGAAAGACTACGCCACGTTCTGATCGAGGATCTTCACCGCGTCATCGAGGCCGACCGAGACCAGTTGCGAGACGCCGCGCTCGGCCATGGTGACGCCGTACAACCGGTTCATCCGCGCCATCGTGATCGGATTGTGGGTGATGATGATGAAGCGCGTATCGGTCGACGAAGTCATCTCGTGCAGCAGATTGCAGAACCGCTCGACGTTGTGGTCGTCCAGCGGCGCGTCGACTTCGTCCAGCACGCAGATCGGCGAGGGGTTGGTGAGGAACACCGCAAAGATCAGCGCCAGCGCGGTCAGCGCCTGCTCGCCGCCCGAGAGCAGCGACAGCGTCTGCGGCTTCTTGCCGGGCGGCTTGGCGATGATCTCGAGGCCGGCTTCCAGCGGATCGTCGCTCTCGATCAGATGAAGCGCTGCTTCGCCGCCGCCGAACAGTTCCGTGAACAGCCGCTTGAAGTGCTCGTTGACGGTCTCGAACGAGGTCAACAGCCGCTCGCGCGCCTCGCGGTTGAGGCTCTGGATGCCCTGGCGCAGCCGCTTAATGGCTTCCACCAAATCGTCGCGTTCCGTGGTCAGCGCGGTATGCTGGGTCTCGACCTCGCGCAGCTCTTCCTCGGCGCGCAGGTTGACGGCGCCGAGCCGCTCGCGGTCGCGGCGCAGCTTTTCGAGGTTTTCCTCGATCTCGGCGAGCGGCGGCAGTTCCGCGCCCGGTTCGATCTCGGCCAGCGCGGCGACAGTGTGCGGTTCCACCTCCAGCATGTCGTGGATTTCGCGCTCGATATCGGCGAGGCGGCGTTTTGTTCCCTCCATGCGCTCTTCGGCACGGGCGCAGGCTTCGCGCGCGCTGGAGAGCGCTTCAAGCGAGATTTTCGCAGAGCGGTCGGTCTCCGCCATTACGCTTTCGGCGGCGGCCAGTGCATCGGCGGCGACGCGGCGGGCGCTTTCGGCGGTTTCGATCTCGTTGATCAGGGCGCGGCGCTTTTGCGCGAACAGGGCCGGCGCATCCTCAAGCTCGGCCCTCTCGGCCGTGACCTCAGTGACGCGGGCCTCGATGGTGGCGACCTGCGAGGCCGCGCTCTGCTTGCGGTTCTGCCATTCGGTGCGCTCGGCGAGGATCGCCTGCACGCGGCGGTCGGCGAGTTCGGCCTCGCGCGCCAGCGCCTGCGCCTCGGCACGCACTTGTGCGGCGAGGCGGCGATGGCCCTCGATGTCGCTGCGGACGGCGGCCAATCTGGTCTCGGTATCGGCGCTCGGCGGCAGCTCCGCGATTGCTGCGGTGGCGTTCTCATGCGCGGCCTCGGCTTCGCTGCGATCGGCGGCAAGGCGGCTGTGGGCTTCGGTCAGCGCCGATTTGCGCGCGGCGTGGCGATTGATCTCGCGCTCGGTCGCGGCATGACGCTCGCGCGCGGCGTCGGCTTCGCGCTGGGCGGCGCGCCACGCCTCGCGGGCGGCGGATTCGGCGGACGACGCAACCCTCAGTTCGGCTTCGGCGGTTTCCAGTGCCTGACGCTTAGTGGTGGCGTCGGTGCGGGCCTGCTCGAGTTCGTGCTCGATATCGACCAGCCGTGCGCGTTCGGCCAGACGCCGCGCCGCACCGGTCGGTGCGTGGGCGGCGGTGACAAAGCCGTCCCAGCGCCAGACATCGCCTTCCAGCGACACCAGCCGCTGGCCGGTCTTGAGCTGCGAAACCAGTTCCGCGCCGCGATCCTTGGTGACGACACCGATCTGCGCCAGACGGCGCGCCAGTTCGGTCGGCGCCTGGACGTGGTTGGCGAGGCATTCGACGCCTTCCGGCAACGACGGATCCTCGCCATGTTCCCCGGCATTGGTCCAGCGCATCGGGGCGGAAGGATCGACCGGCGCGTCGAGATCGTCGCCGAGTGCGGCGCCGATCGCCTTTTCGTAGCCCTTGGCGACGGTGATGCCGTCGATGATCGGCGGCCACAGGTTCTTGGTTTCGCCATTGACGATCTTGGAAATCGTGCGCGCTTCGGTCTCCAGCCGCTGCACGCGCTTGTCAGCCTCGGCGAGGGGGCTGCGCGAAGCTTCCAGCCGCGAGCGCGCGGCGACGTGGCCGGCTTCGCTCTCCTGTGCCATGGCTTCCGACTGCGCCAGATGCTCCTGCGCGGTTTCCATGGCGCCTGCGAGTGCATCGAGGTCGCCGAGATTGCCGGTTTCGTCGCTAAGCTTCTGCTCGTCGGCCTGGACGTTGGCGAGTTCCTGATCGAGCCGCGCCAGCCGGTCGCGATGGGTGCGCACGCCCGCCTCGAGCTGGTTGCGCCTGGCGGTGAGGTCGGCGAGCGCGGTCGTCAATTCGCCGAACATGCGCTCGGCGGCGGCCAGCGTCGCCTCGGCCTCGGACACCCGTTCATCGACGCCGCTGCGCTTTTCGACGCGCGACTTGATCTCTTCCTTCAGCTCGGAATCTTCGGTGTCGAGCCGCTGCAGGGCTATTTCGGCATCCGAGGTCTGTTGCTGTTCGCGGGCGATGTCGGCCGAAAACTGCGTCAGCCGCCGGTCGAGCTCGGCGACGCGCTCCTTGGCGCGCTCTTCCTCGCGGTCGAGCAGCTCGCGGGCATTGGTGAGCCGCTGCAGCCCCGCCGCGGCGCGCGCCTCGCCCTCGCGCAGCGCCGGCAGTTCGGACGCGCGGATCGCCTGGATGCGGGCCGCTTCGGCCTGCTCGCGGGTCCGCTCGGCCATCTCGCGCACATTGAGGTCGTGGGTGCGGGCGGCTTCCGCGACGTCGGCATTGGCCTCGATCCAGCGCAGGTGGAACAGCGTGGCCTCGGCCTTGCGCACCTTGGCGGCGACTTCGCGGAAGCGGATCGCCTGCCGCGCCTGCTTCTTCAACCCGTCCACCTGGCCTGCGAGCTGACCGATCACGTCCTCGACGCGGGTGAGGTTGGTCTCGGCCGCCTTGAGGCGGAGTTCAGCCTCGTGGCGGCGGGCGTGCAGTCCGGCGACGCCGGCGGCGTCCTCCAGCACCCGGCGGCGCTGTTCGGGTTTGGCTTGAATGATTTCGCCGATCTTGCCCTGGTGGACCAGCGCCGGCGAACGTGCGCCGGTGGCCGCGTCCGCGAACAGGATCTGGACGTCACGGGCGCGTACGTCACGGCCGTTGATGCGATAGACCGAGCCTGCCTCGCGTTCGATCCGGCGCGAGATTTCCAGAATCTCGCGGTCGTTCACCGCCGCCGGCGCCGAGCGATCGGCATTGTCGATCGTCATCACCACTTCGGCGTGGTTGCGCGCCGGACGGTTGCCGGAACCGGCGAAGATCACCGCATCCATGTCGGCGGCGCGCAGCGATTTGTGCGAGGTCTCGCCCATCGCCCAGCGCAGCGCCTCGACCAGATTCGATTTACCGCAGCCGTTCGGCCCGACCACACCGGTCAAGCCCGGTTCGATCATGAAATCGGTGGGCTCGACGAACGACTTGAAACCGTGAAGGCGAAGGCGCGTGAGTTTCATGAACACAGGTCTCTGTTGGCAGGACGCGAATCTCCCTGCCGTGACAATACCATAGAAGGCAATGTCGGTGTGTGGACGAGTCGCTCGATGCGGCTCTTATGGCTGGGGACAATGGCGAGGCTGGGGCCGAAGGGCAACCAGCGGGAAGGGCTTTTCCCAAGGGTTTTATTGTGGGTTTTGCGGGGCTTAGGGCACCGTAGAAATGCGGCCCCGCGAATCAGGTTTTCAACAGCGATTTTATCCGCTGGTCGAACTCTTCGAAGCTGGTTTCACCGACGATCACCTGACCATTGACGAAAAAGGTCGGCGTGCCATCGACTTTCAGCACATCCTCGGCGTATTTCTGGACGGCGGCGATCTTGTCCTGCATCGCCTGGTCCTTCAGGCAATCCTCGACCGCCTGAACGCTGAGCCCGGCCTGCCGCCCGATCAGCTTCAGCGTGTCGCCGGTCTTTTCGACCAGCTGGTCCTGCTGCCGGAACATGATGTCGACGACGGCGAAGTATTTTGCGGCATCGTCAATGGCGATATTGCGCGCCAGCATCTCACACGCCAGGTCCTTGATGTTCAGCGGGAAATTGCGGAACACGTAACGTATCTTGCCGGTGTCGATATAGGCCGACTTGATCTTCGGAAACACGTCCTTGTTGAACTTGGCGCAATGCGGGCAGGTCGGCGCCCCATATTCGACGATCGCGACCTTTGCATCGGCGGGGCCGAGCGCCATGTCCGGCAGCGATTGCGGCCTGGTGACGTCGTCCGCGCTGGCCGCCATCGCTTCCGCGATCAGGCGCAGTGGCGACAGACCCGCGAGCACGGCAAGCCCGGTCAGCGACAAAGCGGTGGTGAAGGCGCGGCGGGTGACGAGCAACGGCCTGCTCCTTAAGTGATCGATCAGCTCTTCAAGAGCGCCTTGATCTTCTTGTCGAACTCCTCGAACGAGGTCTCGCCCTTGACCATCTCGCCATTGATGAAGAAGGTCGGCGTCGAATTGACCTTCAGCACCTCATTGGCGAACTTCTGATCGGCGGCGATCTTGTCGAGCAGCGCCTGATCCTTCAGGCAATCTTCCACCGCCTGCTGGGTGAGGCCGGCCTGCTTGCCGATCCGCGTCAGCGTCTCCGTGGTGTTCTTCACAACCCATTCGCTCTGCTGCTTGAACAGCAGGTCGATGACGGCGAAATATTTCGGCGCGTCGTCCTTGGCGATGCAGCGCGCCAGCATCGAACCGGCCGCCGCCTTGATGTCGAGCGGGAATTCGCGGAACACGTAGCGGATTTTGCCGCTGTCGATATATTCCGACTTGATCTTCGGAAAAACCGTCTCGTTGAAATTCGCGCAATGCGGGCAGGTCATCGAGGCGTATTCGGTGATGGTCACCGTGGCGTTGGCCGGGCCAAGGCCCATGTCCGGCAGCGATTGCGGCTTGGCGACGTCGGCGGCGCTTTGCGCCATCGCTTGCGTGATCAGCCGCAACGGCGAGAACCCGGCGAGAGCGGCAAGCCCGGTCAGCGACAGGGCGGCGGTGAAGGCGCGGCGGGTGATGATCAAGGTCTGCTCCCGGGAATTGGCGCGTTCACGCCTGAAGAGGTCTTAAAAAGAAGCCTTCGCTAGCTTGAAACGATAATTGTGGCAATGGCGGGTTGCGGCAGTCCGACCGCGTGTAAGCCTCAATTTCGCTTGATCGAGGCGCCCAGCCGCGCCAGTGCGGCGCGCAATTCCTCGTCCTCGACCGCGGACAGGGTTTCGGCCACCTTCGCGACCGATTGCGGGTCCGGCGCGCGGGGCGGCGGAGGCCGCTCCCGGCGCGACAACGGCGCCTGGCGCAGCGCCAGCCTTCCTACCGCGCTCCAGCCGAAGAAGCGATTGACGCGCTGCAGGATGACGTCCGAGGAGTGCTGGATTTCCAGCGCCATCGGGCCCTCCACCCGCAGCACCAGCGTCGCGGGTTCCTGCGGCTGCCCCTCCACCGGCCGCGGCCACTGCATCTTCAGCGGCTCGGAATGGGCAGCGATCTCGGCTCCGGCGATCTCCGCCCAGCGGGTCACCAGCTCGCGCGCGGCAAACCCCTGCTTGGCATAGGCGTCGGAAAACACGTCGCTGAGCAGGACGGAAAGCGGCTTAGCGCTGATCGGACCGGGTTTCGCCATGGGCGCCTTATAACACCTCGCGTAGCGTAGACGGAACCATCTCAACCGTCATGGCCGGGCATAGCCGTCCGAAGGACGGCGTCGCTTGCGCTCGCCTATGCCCGGCCATCCACCTCTACAACCCCTCACGAAGAAGAAAGACGTGGATGCCCGCGACAAGCGCGGGCATGACGTGGAGGGATTTGCGTTCCAACACTAGAGTGCCTTGATGACTTCTTCCGCGGCCACCAAGATCAAACGACGAAAAGCGCCTGAAGCGGCCTCCGGCCGGCCTGCACGGCTGCTCGACTGGTACGACCGGCACCGCCGCCGGCTGCCGTGGCGGCCGCCGGCCGGCGAGCGTGCCGATCCCTATCGCGTCTGGCTGTCGGAAATCATGCTGCAGCAGACCGGCGTCAAAACCGTCGGGCCGTATTTCGAGAAATTTCTGGCGCGCTGGCCCGATGTCGAGGCGCTCGGCCGCGCCTCGCTCGACGATGTGCTGCGGATGTGGGCCGGGCTCGGCTATTATTCGCGGGCGCGCAACCTGCATGCCTGCGCGGTCGCAGTGCTGCGCGATCACAGCGGGGTGTTTCCCGATACCGAGCAAGGCCTGCAGGCGCTGCCCGGGATCGGGCCCTACACCGCGTCGGCGATCGCGGCGATCGCGTTCGATTGCCGCACCATGCCGGTCGACGGCAATATCGAGCGGGTGGTGTCGCGGCTGTTCGCGGTCGAGGAGCCGCTGCCGCAGGCCAAGCCGATGATCCGGCAATTGGCCGCAACTTTGCTTGGCGATGTTCGCGCCGGCGACGAGAAGTCTCGCGCCGGCGATAGCGCGCAGGCGCTGATGGACCTCGGCTCGTCGATCTGCACGCCGAAGAAACCGGCCTGCGCGCTGTGTCCGCTGAACGACGACTGCGCCGCGCGTGTGCGCAGCGATCAGGAGACCTTTCCGCGCAAGGCGCCGAAGAAATCAGGCGCGCTGCGCCGGGGCGCGGCCTTTATCGTCACGCTCGGCGACGAGCTTTTGGTCCGCACCCGACCCGAAAAGGGGCTGCTCGGCGGCATGACCGAAGTGCCAGGCTCGGACTGGCTTGCCGGACAAAACGACAACGCGGCGCTGCAGCAGGCGCCGGTGCACAAGGGCATCGCGCGCTGGCACCGCAAGGCGGGCGTCGTCACCCACGTCTTCACGCATTTTCCGCTGGAGCTTGTGGTCTACACCGCAAAGGTCGCCGCACGCACGCGCGCGCCCGCGGGCATGCGCTGGGTGCCGATTGCGACGCTTGCGGATGAGGCGCTGCCCAACGTCATGCGCAAGGCGATCGCGCACGGGCTCGGCCTCCAGGGCTGACTGCGCGACTGCTGACAGCATGCTGGCAGCAGGCCTGCGCTACGACAGCCGCCAACGGAGGCTCCCCATGATCGCAACCGCGCTCGACCATCTCACTGCGCCGCCATCCTCAAAGCTGCTCGGCTGGCATCTGCTCGATGCGCGGCCCAGGGACGGCTGGGTCCGGATCGGCTTCGACGGCAGACCAGAGTTCTGCAATCCGGCAGGCTTCGTGCAGGGCAGCATTCTCTCCGCGATGCTCGATGACACGATGGGCCCGGCCGTATTCGTCATGACCGACGGAAAGCTCTATACCGCGACCATCACCATGACGGTGAATTTTCTCGCCCCCGCAAAGCCGGGCCCGATCACGGGCGAAGCCAATGTCGCCCAACTCGGCAAGACCATCGCCTTCGTCGAGGGACGGCTGATGGCCGAGAATGGCACCGTGCTCGCGACCGCCACGACCAGCGCGCGGCTGGTCGAGTCCGCGAAGGCTATTCGATAGCTGGGTCTAGCAACGTCGTCATTGCGAGGAGCGAAGCGACGAAGCAATCCATTCTTTCCTTGCGGCGCTATGGATTGCTTCGCGGAGCCTGTCATCGGGCGCGCATTCGCGCGACCCGTTGGCTCGCAATGACAGGTCATCTCGTCGCGCTCGAAAGCCTGTCTGGCATCTGAACAATCGGCGGTTTGGCGTTGAGGCCTTCGACCTGAAAACCGGCGACGCGCTTGTAGTTGGCGGCGATGTCTTCCAGTTCTTTCAGCGAGAGCACGTCGGTGACGACGTTGTAGCCGTCGGGCGCGCGCTCTTCGACCAACTGCATGACCTGCTCCGGCCCATTGCGCCGGTTGAGCATGACAAGGTCGGTAGTTGCGGGCCGGCGCTCGGCCTCATAAGCCAACAGCGCGGTATTGGTCGGGCCATGCGCCAGGATTTCGCGGGTGAGGACACGGGCGTCCAAGATCGCCTGCGATGCGCCGTTGGAGCCGATCGGGTACATCGGGTGCGCGGCGTCGCCCATCAAGGTGACGCGGCCGAACGTCCATTGCGGGATCGGATCGCGGTCGACCAGCGGGTATTCGTAAGCGTGCGGGCAGTTCTCGATCAGGCCGGGCACGTCGAGCCAGTCGAATTTCCAGTTCTCGAACCATGGCAAAAACTCTTCGAGTTTTGCGGTCCGGTTGTAATCCTCGCGCCGCCATTGATAGGTCGGCGGCATGTGCCGTTCGGCGACCCAGTTGATCTGATATTTGCCGTTCGCATCGGCTTGCTTCGAGATCGAATAGCAGACGAATTTCAGGATCTCGTGGCCGGCCATGATCATGGTGCGGCCGGAAAGGAAAGCGTCGCTGGTGGTGATGCCACGCCACAGGATGCGCCCGTTCCAGATCGGCGGGCCTTCCAAGGAATAGAGCGTTTCGCGCACCGCCGAGTGGATGCCGTCGGCGGCGATCAACAGCACGCCGTCATAGTGGCCCGCCGGCTTGCCGGTGGCCTTGTCGATGAATTCGGCGCGCACGCCGTCTGCCGTCTCGGTCCAGCCCGACAGGTGATGGCTGGTGAGAATGTTCTCTTTGCCCAGTCGCTCGATCGCGGTATCCAGCAGGATCTGCTGCAGCGTGCCGCGGTGAATCGAGAATTGCGGCCATTTGTAGCCGGCCTCGATGCCGCGCGGCTCGCTCCAGATCGGTTTGCCGTGCTTGGAGAAATAGGCGAGCTCCCTGGTGCGCACGCCTGACGCGTCGAGCCGGTCATGCAGGCCGAGCTCGATCAATTCGCGCACGGCATGCGGCAGCACGTTGATGCCGACGCCGAGCGGTTTTAGCTCGGACACGCTCTCGAACACGCGTGCGGGGACGCCGATCTGGTGCAGGCTGAGCGCCAGCGTCAGCCCGCCGATGCCGCCGCCCGCGATTAATACGGTCATGATACGCCCTCGATAGCTGGCATCGTCATGGCATGGGAGCGCGGCTGTGGGCAACCGCGAAAGGCCGATATCGCCCCAGGGGATGGACGGCGCGAGGGCGCGCCGTTAACTTGCCGCTTTCTCAACGAGGACCGGCCATGTTCAAGCTCTACTTCGCCCCCGGCACCTGCGCGCTCGCTTCGCATATCGCGCTTGCGGAGGCCGGCGCCGCTTACACGACCGTGAAGCTCGATTTCAAGGCCAACCAGCAGAACAGCCCGGAATACCTCGCAATCAATCCGAAGGGGCGGGTGCCGTCGCTGGTGACCGATCGCGGCGTCCTGACCGAGACGCCGGCGATGCTGGCCTACATCGCCCAGAGTTTTCCGTTAGCGAAACTGGCGCCGCTCGACGACCCGTTCGAGTTCGCGAAAGTGCAGGCCTTCAACAGCTATCTGTGCTCCTCGGTGCATGTGGCGCACGCCCATAAGGGGCGCGGCTATCGCTGGGCGACCGACGAAGCTTCCTTCGCCGACATGAAGCGGATGATCCCGAAGAGCGTCAGCGCCAGTTTTGCGCTGATCGAGCGCGACATGCTGAAAGGGCCGTGGGTGATGGGCGAGCAGTACACGATCTGCGATCCCTATCTGTTTACGCTGGCGGGTTGGCTGGAAGGCGACAGCGTCGATCTCTCGACGCTGCCCCGGGTAATGGCGCATCGGCAACGCATGTCGGAGCGGCCGGCGGTGAAGAAGGTTGTTGCCGAAGAACAGGCGTGAGAATTCGTAGGGTGGGCAAAGCGCCAGCGTGCCCACCATCTGACCTTACATTGAATCGATAGATGGTGGGCACGGCGCTTGCGCGCCTTTGCCCACCCTGCGGCTTCAGCGATGTCGGCCCGATCAGGCCGCCTTGGTCTTGAGGTGGCCGAACATGATGCTGCGCGCTTCGTCGTCCATGTCCGCCTTGAAGGTGAACTTGTCCTTCAGCGCGATCGCGCGCGCGGCGGCCGGCCTGGCCGAGACTTCATCGACCAGCCGCTTGACGTTGGGGTATTTTGCGAACCCATCTTCGCCGAGCACGAACGCCGCCATCCGCGCCCAACCCCAGAACGCCATGTCCACGATCGTATAGGTATCGCCAACCATGTAGCGGCTCTTGGCGAGATGGTCGTCGAGGATCTTGTAATGCCGATGCGCTTCGAACTGGTAGCGGTTGTGGGCGTATTGCAGGTCCTTCGGCGCAAAGTGCTTGAAATGTACGGCCTGGCCGGAATAGGGGCCAAGGCCGGTAGCGACGAACATCAGCCATGACAGCGTTTGGGCGCGGTTGGCCGGCGTATTCGGGACGAGGTACTTGCCGGTTTTCTCGGCGAGGTAGAGCAGGATCGCGTTGGAGTCGAACACGAACACGCCGTCATCGTCGATCGCCGGCACCTTGCCGTTCGGATTCACCTTGAGGAATTCCGGCTTGAACTGGTCGCCCTTGCGGGTATCGACCGGCACCAGCTCATAGGGCAGGCCGGACTCTTCCAGAAACAGCGCGACCTTGTTCGGGCTCGGCGCGCCGTTGAAGTAGAATTTGAGCATTGGAAAGCTCCCTTTCGTTGCCGACGGGACGCGGCGGCACTGCCGCGGGCGGCATGTCCATGCGTAAATTCTGGCGAAAAGCGCAAGCGACGAGTTCGAGGAGGGCATGCAGTGCTGTCATTGCATCGGGCGCGAGCGCGCGTTTCCGCGCTATAGTCCGGAATACAACAGGCCGCATATGCTAGCGATGATCAGTGCAGCGCCGGCGACCCTCATGGCCGTCGCGGAACGTACCGCCGAATGCAGATTTGATGCGTCGATCGCCGGTTCGGTTCGGCGTGCATAGCCCTCTACGATAATGTGCTGATTGAAATCGCTGTGGGCCTCCAGCGCGTCGGATAAACCGGCGCAGATCAGCAGGATGCCCAGCAGGCCGAGACCGGCAAATCCCAACAACGCCAGGATCAGCATGGGAAACAGGCCGACCAGAAAGATCGGCAGCAACGGTAGCAGCAGTAGCGCTTCAGATTGCCTTCGCATCGCGGATCGCTCGACGCAATCAATGGCCAATGGCCCGGGTCGAGTTTAGTCCCCGTCTGCCTGGATTCAAGACGAATTGGCGTGATCGGCCGATGGATTTCAGCCCGCCGCCATCTCGGAGCGGATTTCGGCGCGCAGCTCGTCGATCAGGCGCAGGCCCTTTTTGGTCTCGACGTGCCAGAAGGTCCAGCCGTTGCAGGCGGGCGAGCCTTGCGCCACCGCGCCGATGCGGTGGATCGAGCCGACCTTGTCGCCGAGCATGATGGCGCCGTCGGCGCGAACCAGGGCGCCGTGGCGCTTCTTGGAATCGACCAGTTTGGTACCGGGCAGGATCATGCCGCGTTCGATCAGTTCGGAGAATGCGACCCGCGGCGCCTCGCGCGCGGTCATGAAGGGCGCCAATGAGGCTTCCGGCAGCGGCTCGATTGCGGCAATGCGTTCTTCTGCCGCGGCGGCGTAGGTCTTGTCGCGCTCGAAGCCGATGTAGCGGCGGCCGAGACGTTTTGCCACAGCGCCCGTCGTGCCGGTGCCGTTGAAGGGATCGATCACGAGATCGCCGGGCTTTGAGGACGACAGCAGCACGCGCGCCAGCAGGCCCTCCGGCTTCTGGGTCGGATGGACTTTCTTGCCGTCGGAACCCTTAAGGCGCTCTTCGCCGGTGCAAAGCGGAATCAGCCAGTCGGAGCGCGCCTGCACGTCCTCGTTCGCCGCCTTCAGCGCTTCGTAATTGAAGGTATAGCCTTTGGCCTTTTCGTCGCGCGCCGCCCAGATCATGGTCTCGTGGGCGTTGGTGAAGCGGCGGCCGCGGAAATTCGGCATCGGATTGGTCTTGCGCCAGACGATGTCGTTGAGGACCCAGAAGCCGAGGTCCTGCATGATCGCGCCGACGCGGAAAATGTTGTGGTAGGAGCCGATCACCCACAGCGTCGCCGACGGCTTCATGATGCGGCGGCAGGCGAGCAGCCATGCGCGGGTGAAGTCGTCGTAAGCCGCGAACGATGCAAACTTGTCCCAGTCGTTGTTGACGGCATCGACGTGGGATTCGTCGGGGCGCTTCAGGTCGCCCTTCAGCTGCAAATTATACGGGGGATCTGCGAACACCAGATCGACGGAGCCCGCCGGAAGCTTCGACATCTCGGCGACGCAATCGCCGACGACGATACGAGCGCTGGACTCGGACTCGAATTTAGTGCGGGGCGCCCTTGCAGACGCCCCGCGACGCGACACAACCATGACTCAATTACTCTGACTCAGGCGACGCTGTCGGCGACGCGGGACTAAACAACCGACTGGCGATACATTGACCGGGCAAAGTAAAAATCGACTTAACCGGAATTGTCGCCGGAAGAGATTGCTGAGGAAGATTCGCCGGTTCTGCGCACTAGGCAATAATTGCCGGGCGGGTTATTGATTAATGGATCGGAAATTTTAGGTTTGTGCCGCGTTGCGTATCTGAGAGCCACCAGCCGGGAATGAGGAATTACCGCCATGCGCTACGATGATTTCCGCCGCAGCGACGACATCGAGGACCGTCGCGACGACAGCGGCGGCGGTGGCGGAGGTGGCTTCGGTCTTCCGATGGGCGGTGGCGGCGGGCTCGGCATCGGCACCATCATCGTGCTCGGCCTGGTCGGCTACGCCTTCGGCATCGATCCGCGCATCCTGATCGGTGGCGCGGAAATTCTCACCGGCGGCGGCAGCCAGGCGCCGACGATTCAAACCGATCGCAGGTCGGGCCCGGCGAAGACCGGCGCGCCGAAAGACGAGATGGGCAGCATGATCTCCGGCATCCTCGGCGAAATCGACGATCGCTGGAGCGAGATTTTCCAGGCCAGCGGGCAATCCTATACCGGCCCGCGCATCGTGCTGTTCCGCAACTCGACCAATGGCGGCCGTTGCGGTCGGGCGGAATCGGCGATGGGTCCGTTCTATTGCCCGCCGGACAAGACGATCTTCCTCGACACCGGTTTCTTCCGCGAGGTCGAGACGCGCTTTCGCGGCTGCTCGGGCAATGCCTGCAAATTCACCGCGGCCTATATCATCGCCCATGAGGCCGGCCACCATGTCCAGAACCTGCTCGGCGTCCTGCCGCGCGTGACACAGAAGCAGCAGCAGCTGAAGCAGATCGGCGACAAGACCGAAGTCAACGCCTTGCAGGTCAAGGTCGAACTGCAGGCGGATTGCCTCTCCGGCGTCTGGGTCAACCGCGAGGAGAAGAAGCGGCCGGGCTTCCTCGAAGCCGGCGACATCGACGCCGCGCTGACGACGGCATCGGCGATCGGCGACGACACGCTGCAGCGGAAGGCGACGGGCAGGGTGGTGCCCGATTCCTTCACCCACGGCTCCGCCGCGCAGCGCAAGCAATGGTTTATGACAGGGTATCAGCAGGGAACGGTGCAGGCCTGCAATACGTTCGGTTCGGGGGCGTTGTAGCCGTTAGGTGATGGTAGCGTCATCCTGAGGTGCGAGCTCTTCGCGAGCCTCGAAGGATGACGAGCCCCCGGCCCATCCTTCGAGGCGCGCTGCGCGCGCACCTCAGGATGACGTCGGAGTGTGTGGCGAAGAGGTGTCGTGCAATGTCCATCGACGAAACCAAACAATTCGTGCCGCTCAACATCGCGGTGCTGACGATTTCCGACACCCGCACGCTCGCCGATGACAAGTCCGGCGCGACGCTGGTGGACCGGCTTGTTGCCGCCGGTCACCATCTCGCGGCGCGCGAGATCGTCGTCGACGACGTCGATGCGATCCGCATCATCGTCAAGCGATGGATCGCCGATCCCGGCGTCGATGCCATCATCACCACCGGCGGCACCGGCTTTACCGGCCGCGACGTCACGCCGGAGGCGATCGAGCCGCTGTTCGAAAAGCGGATGGATGGATTTTCGATCGCCTTCCACATGCTGAGCCACGCCAAGATCGGCACCTCGACGATCCAGAGCCGGGCGACCGCCGGCGTTGCCGGTGCGACCTTCATCTTCTGCCTGCCGGGTTCGCCGGGCGCCTGCCGCGACGGCTGGGACGGCATCCTCGCCGCCCAACTCGACTACCGCACGCGGCCCTGCAATTTCGTCGAGATCATGCCGCGGCTGGACGAGCATCTGCGGCGGCCGAAGGCTAAGGGCGCTTCGGCGTAGGATGGGTAGAGCGAAGCGAAACCCATCATCCGTGTGCGCGATGTCCGTGATGGGTTTCGCTTGGCTCTACCCATTCTACAATTCGCGCTCCCAGGTCTCGCCGATCAGGCTTTGGCCAAAGCTGCGATGCGGCTCGGTGGTGACCAGCACGAATCCGGCGTCCTGATAAATCCTGCGGGCAGCGACCAGGATGCTCTGGGTCCACAGCGTGATCTTGCGATAGCCGCAGGCCTTCGCAAAGCCGATGCACTCTGCAACCAGCCGCTGACCCAGCCCCTGGCCGCGGCCCGCCGGGTCGACCAGCAGCAACCGCAGTTTTGCGACATCGTCGCTGTGCCGGACCAGGAAGACCGAGCCGACCTGGACGCCATCGATGTCGGCGATCCAGCAGCGCTCCCGGGAGGCGTCGAACGAGGCGAGGAACTTTGCCGCGATCTCCGCGACCAGGCCCTCGAACGATGAATCAAAACCGTATTCGCTGGCATAGAGCGCGCCGTGGCTCTGCACCACCCATCCCATGTCTCCCGGGCGGGGCTCGCGCAGGATCGCGGGCGGAAATGGCGCCTGTGAATCGCCGAGCAGCCGTTCGATTGTCCCCATCGCGCCGGTCAGCCGCGCGCCGGCGCCGTGCGGCAACGCGGCCAGCATCGCGCTGACCTCGTCGTGCGAACTGCGATCAAGCTTCGCAAAGCCTGGCGTCCCTTGGCCGTCAAGGCGAGCCGGTATTGCCGGCGGTCCGAGGCCAGCGGCTTGCGGGTGATCAACCCGCTTTCGTCGAAATTCTGGACGATCCGGCTGAGATAGCCGGCATCGAGGCCGAGTTCGGCTCCGATCCCCTTGGCGGACAAATCATCCCGGTGCGCAAGTTCGTACAGCACCCGCGCCTCGCTCAGCAAGAACGGACTTTTCATCAGATGCTGGTCGAGCACGCCGAGCTTGCGGGTGTAGAAGCGATTGAAAGCGCGTACCGCCGTGATCTGGTCGTCGGAATCCTGTGGAGCCGAATCCTGTAGAGTCATGGCGCGCCTCGATACTTGCCATTGTCAAATAATTATTTGACTTTGGCAAGTATATTTCGGCGGCGCTGTCGGGCTCTGATTGGAGCGGAATCCGGCTTCAATATTTGTTTGGGGCCAGCCGGCCTAGGCGACCACGATGCGGCTGCGCAGCATCGTGCGGGAGCGGCGGCCGAGCTGCCGAAGCAGGCGGGCTTCGGAACGGCGGGCATCCGGCCGGTAACCGCCGAGCCGGTCGTAATGATCGCGGGCGATCAAGAGCCCCTGTTCAGCCGACGGACCCGCAATCATGCGGGCCACGAATTTGAGGCCGTCGCGCAGCCCCGTGTCGGCATAGGGCGAGCGGGCATAGCGAAAAATCCCGGCGCGGGGCCGGCCGCTGTTCGCGACGCCCTGGATGAATTGCGTGGTCTCCTCGATCCAGCCGGAGTCGAGCACGGCGCCGGCGTGCAGGAACATCAGCCAGGGTGAGCGCGCCTGACGTGCGCCCGCCGCCAGTGCCGCGGCGCGCGTTCCCTCGAATGGCAGAAAGCGGCAGCCGGCGACGTCGGCGACCCGTTCGATCACGCCGGTACCGGCGCGGTCGACCAGCACCACCTCGCGCACCAGGCCTGCCGCTGCGCCCGGCACCAAGGCCGCCAGCGTCGCGACGGCAGGCTGTTCGACCCCTTCGGTCGGAATAATCACGCTCAGCATTGAGGCTTCGATGGCTCAAATAGTGAAAAACGCTGCACTGTTAGCATCTTGTCACAATCAAAACAGCCGTCCGGTTGCAGTTTTTTGCGGCAAGTAAAAGCTGCGACTCCAATCCAGTTTTTGTTTTCACGTTGTGGATTGTCGTCATCCTTGTTCTTGATTTGTTCTCAAGGCGTGCTATGTAGTGACCCATGAGCCGAGCATCCTCTCATGCCCTCAAGCACCCGCCGGTCACGGCGCCCTCCGAACCGGCGGGTGCGACTCCTTTTCCGGAACTCGCCGTTGCGATCGACCGCGAGCGGCGGCGCGGCCGCGGCGCACAGTCCAACGACAGCGGCCGCTTCGAGGCTGAGGCCCGGGTCGCCTTCGACGACGGCTGGCAGAGCCTGGACGAGCTGCCGCCATTCAAGACCACGGTCGGGATCGATACCTCGCGCAAGGTGATCGCCCGCAACGACTCGCCCGACATCGGCTTCGACCGCTCGATCAATCCCTATCGGGGCTGCGAGCATGGCTGCGTCTACTGCTTCGCGCGGCCGACCCACGCCTATCTCGGCCTGTCGCCGGGGCTGGATTTCGAATCGAAACTGCTCGCCAAGCCGGACGCGCCGGAGTTGCTGGAGAAGGAACTGGCGGCGCCGGGTTATGAACCGCGCATGATCGCGATCGGCACCAACACCGATCCATATCAGCCGATCGAGCGCGAGTACAAAATCATGCGCGGCATTCTCGAGGTGCTGGAGCGCGCCGGCCATCCCGTCGGCATCGTTACCAAATCGGCGCTGGTGACGCGCGACATCGACATTCTCGCAAGGATGGCCAAACGCAATCTGGTCAAGGTCGCGCTGTCGGTGACGACGCTCGATCCGAAACTCGCGCGCACCATGGAGCCGCGGGCCTCGACGCCGCCGAAACGGCTGGAGGCGATCCGGCAACTGGCGGAGGCCGGCATTCCGGCAACGGTGATGGTCGCCCCTGTCATCCCGGCGCTGAACGACGCCGAAATCGAGCGCATTCTCGATGCGGCGGCGCATGCCGGCGCCAGGGAAGCGAGTTACGTACTGCTGCGGCTGCCGCTCGAAGTGCGCGACCTCTTTCGCGAATGGCTGATGGCGAATTATCCCGACCGTTATCGCCACGTCTTCACCCTGATCCGCGATATGCGCGGCGGCCGCGACTACGACTCGCAATGGGGCACGCGGATGAAGGGTACCGGCCCGATGGCCTGGATGATCGGCCGCCGGTTCGAAATCGCCTGCGAAAAGCTTGGCCTCAACAAGCGGCGCGCGAAGCTGACGACGGATCATTTCGCGAGGCCCAAGCGCAGCGGGCAGCAACTGAGTTTGTTTTAATAGTCGTCATTGCGAGCGCAAGCGAAGCAATCCATGCGACCGCGCAAAGAAAGAATGGATTGCTTCGTCCGCGGAGCCTGTCATCGGGCGCGCATTCGCGCGATCCGTTGGCTCCTCGCAATGACGGATGAGGAAACTGTATGAGTAAAAAACTGCCCGCGCCGGTCGCGCGTCTCACCGTCATCACGCTCGGCGTCAGCGATATGCGCGCCAGCATCGCCTTTTATGAAGCACTGGGCTTTGCGCGAAGATTTCGCGCCACCGGCGAAGCGGTTGCATTCTTCGACACCGGCGGCACCGTGCTCGGACTTTTTCCGTGGGATCTGCTCGCGCAGGACGTCACGCTTCCCGATAAGCCGAAGCCGCAAGCCTTTCGCGGAACGACGCTTGCCTGGAACTGCGGTTCGACCGAGGAAGTCGATGCGGTGCTGGATTTCGCGGTCTCCAAAGGCGCGTCGCTGCTCAAGGTGGCACATACGACCGATTACGGCGGCTATTCCGGATATTTTGGAGATCCGGACAATCATCCCTGGGAAGTCGTGGTCGCGCCAAGTATCGAGGTCGGCGACGACCGGCGGGTTCATCTGCCGGATTGACCCACAATTAAATAGCGGGAATTGGACCCGGTTCCCGGTTGCGTCGCCGGTCTTGCCTGCGCACCATCCCGAGCATGATTCGGGACCAATCCAGGAAAAAGGCCGACGGGCTACCGAACGGCGTGATCACGGTTTCGCCGCCGAGCTTTCGGCGCGAGCGCGCGCTGATCAAGCGCGGGGTCTGGCCGGTGGCTGGCTGCGACGAGGCCGGGCGCGGTCCGCTGGCGGGTCCGGTGGTCGCCGCGGCCGTCGTGCTCGACCCCAGGCGAATCCCCAAGGGCATCGACGATTCCAAGCGGCTGACCGCCGAACGCCGCGAGGAATTGTTCGAGGAAATTTGCGCGACCGCGTCGTTTGCGGTCGCCTTTGCCTCGCCGGCGCGAATCGATCGCGATAATATCCTGCGCGCCTCGCTGTGGGCGCTGGCCCGCGCTGTGCACGCGCTGCCCGAGACGCCGCAGCATGTGTTCGTCGACGGCCGCGACCGCATCGATACGGCGTGCGACTGCGACGCCGTGATCGGTGGCGACGGAATCGTGATGTCGATCGCAGCCGCCTCGATCATCGCCAAGGTGACGCGCGACCGCCTGATGTGCGCACTGGCGCTGGATTGCCCGGGCTACGGTTTCGAAACCCACAAGGGCTACGCGGTGCCGGAACATCGCGAGGCCCTCGACCGGCTCGGACCGAGCGTCCATCACCGCCGCTTCTTCGCCCCCGTCGTCGCCGCGCGGGAAAAGCATCAGTCGGCCACCGTCGAACCTGACCTTTTCACGGTCGAAACGCCGATCACGCCTGAGGTTTCCGCCGTTATCTAACGCCAGTTGCTTCGGCAGCCCGCGGCCTTTATCACACGTGCGGATCGGAAAAGGCCGGCTTGAACGCCTGGCCTGCACGTTTGCTTGTGCATTTACTTGGGCATTTCGGACGTTTCATGCGCTTCACCTCCCTGGTTGTCGAACTGATCCGTGCCCGGCCGCGGCTGGTGGTCTGGCTCGTGGTGCTGCTTCAGGCCGGGCTTTGGCTGTTCCTGCCGCTGCTGCTCTATCGCAGCCCGCCCGGCGATCTTGCGACGGTGCTGGCCTTCGGCCGGGAATATCAGGTCGGCACTGATTTGGGCCCGCCACTGGCGTTCTGGCTTGCCGATATCGCGTTCCGTGCCGCCGGCAATCACATGTTCGGCGTCTATCTGCTGGCGCAGCTGTGCACGATTGCGACCTTCCTGACCTTATACCAGCTCGGCCGCGCCATTGTCGGCGGCCAGCAGGCGGTGCTCGCGGTGCTATTGACCATGACGGTGGTGGTCTTCAGCTCGCCCGGCGTTGAATTCGGTCCACTGGTGCTGGCGCGCCCGCTCTGGGCGCTGCTGCTTTTGCATTCATGGCGGCTGATGGGCCAGAAACGGCACAACGCGTGGTTTGCATGGTCGATCGAGGCCGGCCTGTTGCTGCTGACGACACCGGCGGCGATCGGGCTGTTGCTGCTCGTCCTCGGATTCGCGCTCGCCACCCCGCGCGGGCGGCGCACGCTGATGTCGCTCGATCCGCTGTATTCGTTGCTGGTGATCGTCGTATTGGTGCTGCCCTATCTGATCTGGCTGTTCCGGTCGGATTTTCTGGTCATGCCGCCGTTACCCGCGATCGACGATCTCAGCGGAAGGGCGCTGCATTGGGGCAGCCTGCTCGGCGGCCTGGTGCTGGCGATGTCCGGCATCGTGCTGCTCGTGATCCTCAATTCGGGCTGGTTCGCCCGCAATGCGGAGGAAACGCCGATCATCTATCGGCCGCCGGTCGATCCGTTGTCGCGCCAGTTCGTCTATTTCTTTGCGATTGCCCCGGCGTTGCTCGGAAGCCTGATCGCCGGCCTGTTCAATCTGGACCACGTGGTGGGCGGCGCAGGCGTGGCGCTCCTGATGGCGGGACTGGCCGTGGTCGTTGCGACCGGCGATCTGATCCATTTGCGGCGCCAGCGCCTGTTGCGTTCGGTCTGGGCGGCGGCCCTGGCCGCGCCGGCCTTGGTGGCGATCGCAGCGACGCTGTTCCTGCCCTGGACCGGAACTGCCGACGTGCCGACCTCGCTGCCGGCGAATGCGATTGCGCATTTCTTCGGCGACAGCTTTGAACGGCGCACCAACCAGCGGCTGCGCGCGGTGACGGGCGATCCGCAGCTTGCCGCCCTGGTCGCGATGGACAAGGGCCGCCCACATCTGCTGCTCGATGCCGCGCCGGAACGGACGCCGTGGCTTAACGTGACGAAGTTTAATGAAACCGGCGGCGTCCTGGTCTGGCGTGCTTCCGACACCTCAGGCACGCCGCCCGCCGATATCGCGCAGCGGTTTCCCGGCCTGGTGCCGGAAGTGCCGCGCGCCTTCGAATGGATGGTGAACGGCCGGCAACCGCTGCTGCGGATCGGTTGGGCCATCGTGCGGCCGAAGACGCCGTAGTTCCTCGTGGTGAGGAGGCGCGGCAGCGCCGTCTCGAACCATGAGGCCCGTCGCCCATCCTTCGAGAAGCACGCTTGCGCGTGCTCCTCAGGATGAGGGAGACCCGGTCTGCACCAGCGCCTTGGCGATCGCGCGCAAATCCTGCCACGACATCCGCTTGTAGGACGGCGACCGCAATAGATAGGCCGGGTGAAACGTGGCGATGGCGCGGATGGTGCGGGTTCCGGTGTCGTAATCGAACCAGCGCCCGCGGGTTTTCATGATGCCCTCGCGGGTCTGCAGCAGCGTTTGCGTCGAGGGATTGCCGAGCGTCACCAGCACTTCCGGATTGACCAGTTCGATCTGCCGCTGGATGAACGGCAGGCAGATCTGCGTCTCCTGCGGCGTCGGCGTGCGGTTGCCGGGCGGCCGCCACGGAATCACATTGGCGATATAGGCCTTGCTGCGATCGAGCCCGATCGCCGCGATCATCCGGTCCAGCAATTTGCCGGAACGTCCGACAAACGGCAGCCCCTCGATATCCTCGTCGCGTCCGGGGGCCTCGCCGACGAACATGATGCGCGCCTGCGGGTTGCCGTCGGCGAACACCAGCCGCGTAGCGGTATGCTTCAGTGCGCAGCCGTCGAAATTCTCCAGAAGCGCGCGCAACGCCTCCAGCGTCGGCGCGGTTCGCGCCGCTTCCCTGGCTGAGCTGATTGCCGCTTCCGGCGCGACCGCTGTTTCGCTGCGCGGAATTGGCGGCGTTGCGGCCGGGATTTCCCGGACCGCGCGCGGTGCCGCCGTTTCGCGCGGCGCCGCAGCGGGAACGGCGTCGGGCTCGGCCAACCGGTTGACCGGCTCGTCCGTCAGCGCGCAATCGACCCCGGCTTCGAGATAAAAGGCCAGCAATTGCTTTAACGTAGGGGCGGGTTCAGGCGTGGGGTTCATTATGCCAATCTATAGCGTTTTCGAGCGAAGTGGATACCGGTTCGCGTCAAGAAAACGCGTCAAAACAAAAACCTGGAGCCTCGGTTCTGATCTAATCAGAACCGAGGCTCCAGGATGGATCGGCCGGCTACGAAACGCCTCAGATGCCATTTCCATGGTTGTCCTTGCCGCAAAAATCGGAAAGAAACAAACCTTGGAGCCGTTCTCAACCGGGCTGAGACCAGATCATGAGCACCGAAGAACTACCGCCGCGTGAGTTCGTGGAATTCGACGTCGTGATCGTCGGCGCCGGGCCGTCAGGCCTGTCTGCCGCGATCCGGCTGAAGCAGCTCAATGCCGATCTCAACATCGTGGTGGTGGAGAAGGGTTCCGAAGTCGGCGCACATATCCTCTCGGGTGCGGTGATCGATCCGGTCTCGCTCGACAAACTCGTTCCCGACTGGCGCGAGGATGCCGACTGTCCGCTGAAGACGCAGGTCAAGGACGACCGCTTCTACTGGGCGACGGCGCGCGGCGCATTTCGGCTGCCCAACTTCATGATGCCGCCGCTGATGAACAATCATCATTGCTATATCGGCTCGCTCGGCAATGTCTGCCGCTGGCTGGCGCCGAAGGCGGAGGCGCTTGGTGTCGAAATCTATCCGGGCTTTGCCGCGGCCGAGGTGCTCTACGATGACAAGGGCGCGGTTCGCGGCATTGCGACCGGCGACATGGGCATCGCCAAGGACGGCAGCCACAAGGATTCCTACACCCGTGGCATGGAACTGCTCGGCAAATACACTTTGTTCGCCGAGGGCGCGCGCGGCAGCCTCTCCAAGCAGTTGATCGCGAAATTCTCGCTCGACGCCAAGAGTGAGCCGGCGAAGTTCGGCATCGGGTTGAAGGAAGTCTGGGAGATCGATCCCGCCAAGCACCAGAAGGGTCTGGTCCAGCACACGTTGGGTTGGCCGCTGAACGATTCGACCGGCGGCGGCTCCTTCCTCTATCACTACGATGACAACAAGGTCGCGGTCGGCTTCGTGGTGCATCTGAACTACGACGATCCGTATCTGTCGCCGTTCGACGAATTCCAGCGCTTCAAGACCCATCCCTCGATTCGTACCGTGTTCGAGGGCGGCAAGCGACTCGCCTACGGCGCGCGTGCCATCACCGAGGGCGGCTACCAGTCGGTGCCCCGGCTGACTTTTCCGGGCGGTGCACTGGTCGGCTGTGCGGCTGGATTTGTGAACGTGCCGCGCATCAAGGGCGTGCACAACGCGATGGGCAGCGGCATGCTCGCCGCCGAGCATGTTGCAGCAGCGCTGGGCGCCGGCCGCGCTAATGATGAACTGGTCGATTACGAGAACGCCTGGCGCGGTTCCGCTATCGGCAAGGATCTGCACCGGGTTCGCAATGCGAAACCGATGTTGTCGAAGTTCGGCACAATGTTCGGAATGGTGCTCTCCGGTTTCGACATGTGGTGTAACACGCTGGGCTTCTCGCTGTTCGGAACTCTGTCGCACGCAAAACCTGACCGCAAGACGCTGGATCCGGCGAAGACCCACACGCCGATCGCCTACCCGAAGCCGGACGGCAAGATATCGTTCGACAAGCTTTCGTCAGTGTTCCTGTCCAACACGAATCATGAAGAGGATCAGCCGGTTCATCTCAAGGTCGCCGACATGAACCTGCAGAAGAGTTCCGAGCACGACGTCTATGCCGGTCCGTCCAACCGTTATTGCCCGGCCGGGGTTTATGAATGGGTCGAGGAACCAGCAGGTCCCCGTTTCCAGATCAACGCCCAGAACTGCGTCCACTGCAAAACCTGCGACGTGAAGGACCCGAACGGCAACATTACCTGGGTTCCGCCGGAAGGCGGCGGCGGGCCCAATTACGAGGCGATGTGACCACGATTGCGT
Source organism: Bradyrhizobium sp. AZCC 2289 (assembly GCF_036924615.1). NCBI lineage: Bacteria > Pseudomonadati > Pseudomonadota > Alphaproteobacteria > Hyphomicrobiales > Nitrobacteraceae > Bradyrhizobium > Bradyrhizobium sp. AZCC 2289. The sequence goes on from NZ_JAZHRY010000001.1 coordinate 7,273,461, forward strand.
GAACCGGCGGCGGGTCGGATATCGTTTTGGAGCGGGTTGAACACCGGTTCGCACTGGCAAAGCGCGCCAAAACAGGCGCCGGAATACCCTTCTGACGGCCCGGTCACGATACCGCCACACTGAAAGCGTTTCCGGATGGTGCGGGCAAAATCGGCGGCCTGAAGGCGGTATCTGCCAATCGATTCGCCGCCCGTATCCTTGCGGTTCAACGCCAAAAGCGGCATTGTCGCGGACCTTGATGCCGCCGCTTGGGTTCGCATTCGAGAAGATCCGTAAAATCCTGGAGCTAGGCGAACCGTGATGATTTCCACTCGTTTCAATCGCTGGACGATCGCCGCCTTTACCGTCGCCGCGCTGGCCGTCCCGGGCTCGCTTTTGGCGCAGACGCCGGAGCATACCGGCGACAACTCGGCGCAGTTCCCGAGCAAGATCGATCTGAAGGGGTTGACCACCTCCGGCAGCTATCTGGCGGCCCGTCACGCCAGCGTCGAACGCGACTCCAATTCGGCGGCGGCGTTCTATCGCTCGGCGCTTCGCACCGATCCGAAGAACAACGAACTGCTCGACCGAGCCTTCATCTCCTCGCTGGCGGACGGCGACATCGACGAGGCTGTCAAGCTCGCCGACCGCATCCTGACGCTGGACAAATCCAATCGCGTCGCCCGGCTGGTCGTCGGCGTGCGCGATCTCAAGCTGAAGAAATATTCGACTGCTCAGCTCAACATCAATCAGTCGATCCGCGGACCGATCACCGATCTGGTCGCGACGCTGCTGTCGGGCTGGGCCAGCTACGGCGCCGGCGACGCCAAGGCGGCGGTCGCCAATATCGACAAGCTGACGGGTCCGGAATGGTATCCGATCTTCAAGGATCTGCACGCCGGCATGATCCTCGAGCTCTCGGGCAAGGAGAAGGACGCCGGTACGCGCTTCGAGCGCGCCTACAAGCTCGATGATTCCATGCTGCGCGTGTCCGACGAATATGCCCGCTGGCTGACGCGCAACAAGGATGCGGCGGCTGCAACCGGCGTCTACGAGGCATTCGACAAGAAGCTGCCGCGGCATCCGCTCGTGCTGGAAGGCATGCGCGAGGCCAAGGCCGGCAAGAAACTGTCGCCGCTGATCGATACGGCACAGGCCGGCGCCGCCGAGGCGCTGTACGGCATCGGCGCGACGCTGACCCGCCGCGGCGGCGAGGATCTGGCGCTGGTCTATCTCCAGCTAGCGCTGTATCTGCAGCCCAATCATTCGCTGGCGCTGCTCTCGCTCGCCGATCTCTATGAGTCGGTGAAGAAGCCGGCGATGGCGATCAAGGTCTATGAGCGCATGCCGGCCAATTCGCCGCTGAAGCGCAATGCGCAGATCCAGCTTGCCACCAATCTCGACGCCGCCGACCGCAGCGACGAGGCGATCAAGATCCTCAAGGAAGTCACCACCGAAGACTCCAAGGACATCGAAGCCATCATGGCGCTCGGCAATATCGAGCGCGGCCGCAAGAAGTTTGGCGATTGCGCCACGACCTATTCCCGGGCCATCGATGTGATGCCGGCGAGCGGCGGCGACAAGAACGCCTGGGTGACCTATTATTATCGCGGTATCTGCGAGGAGCGCTCCAAGCAGTGGAGCAAGGCGGAAGCCGACATGCGCAAGGCGCTCGACATGCAGCCCGAGCAGCCGCATGTGCTGAACTATCTCGGCTATTCCTGGATCGATCAGGGCATCAATCTCGACGAAGGCATGAAGATGATCAAGCGTGCCGTCGATCAGCGTCCTGACGACGGCTACATCGTGGACTCGCTCGGCTGGGCCTATTACCGCATCGGCAATTACGAAGACGCGGTGAAGAATCTCGAGCGCGCGATTGATCTCAAGCCCGAAGATCCCACCATCAACGATCATCTCGGCGACGCCTATTGGCGCATCGGCCGCACGCTGGAAGCGAAATTCCAGTGGGCCCATGCCCGCGACCTCAAGCCCGAACCGGAAGAACTGCCGAAGATCGAAGCCAAGATCGAGAACGGCCTGCCGGAGGACACCTCTTCTTCGGCCGCTTCCGCCGACAAGAAAAAAGAAGACGGCAAGGGCGGCTGATCGAAGGGCTCGGGGCTTCGTCAATGCCGGCGCTGATTGCGGAGGGGCGTGCCAAGGTCAACCTGACGCTGCGGGTGGTCGGGCGGCGCGTTGACGGCTATCACGACATCGAAAGCGTGGTGGCATTTGCCGACTGCGCCGATCGCCTGACATTGACGCCCGGCTCCGAACTTGGGTTGAACATGTCGGGACCGCTGGCTGGCGCCTGCGGCGAAACATCCGACAATCTCGTGCTCAAGGCGGCGCGGCTGCTTGGGCAGCGCGTGCCGGATCTGAAGGTCGGCAGTTTCACCCTCGACAAGCTGCTGCCGGTCGCGGCCGGTATCGGTGGCGGCTCGGCCGACGCCGCGGCGGCGCTGCGGTTGCTCGCGCAACTCAATGGCCTCGCGCTCGACGACGAACGGTTGCTCCAGGTCGGGCTTGCGACCGGCGCCGACGTGCCGGTTTGCCTCGCCTCCCACGCCTGCGACATGACCGGCGTCGGCGAGACCCTGTTGCCGCTGAGCCTGCCGATCCTGCCATGCGTGATGGTCAATCCGCGCGTTCCCGTGGCGACCAAGGACGTGTTCGCCGCGCTGGGCTTGCGCAATGGCGAGCTATTGGTCGGCGCCACGGACATTCTCCGGGGCACCGCCTGGCCGGAAGCCGGCGCATCGGTCGAAGACTGGGTCGAAGTGCTTGCGGCCAGTTCCAACGACCTGGAGGCGCCGGCGATGCGCATTCAGCCCGTGATCGGCGAAGTGATCTCGGCGCTATCGGCCAGCAACGGGGCGTGGCTGGCGCGGATGTCCGGTTCGGGTGCGACCTGTTTTGCGATTTATGAGAACACCGCCGACGCCGGCCGCGCGGCGGACAAAATCCGGCGCGATCACCCCGGATGGTGGGTGCATGCGGGGACGTTGAGCTAGGCTTCGCGCTGTCGTCACCCGCGAACGCGGGTGACCCAGTATTCCAGAGACCTTGGCGATTTTACCGAGAAGCCGCGGCGTACTGGATCCCCCGCATTCGCGGGGGATGACGATCTCTATTGTCTAGTGCGATCTCGCCAAACAGAACGCCACGACCTGCTCCAGCGCGGTCTTCATCGGGGAAGCCGGAAACAGCGCCAGCGCATCGACGGCCATCGCGCCGTAATGCTGGGCGCGGCTGATCGTATCCTCGAGCGCGCGGTGCTTGGTCATCAGGCCGATGGCGTGGTCGAGGTCGCCACCGCCGATCTCGCCGCGCTCCAGCGCCTTGATCCAGAACTTGCGCTCGCTGTCATTGCCGCGGCGGAACGCCAGCACCACCGGCAGCGTGATCTTGCCCTCGCGGAAATCGTCGCCGATGTTCTTGCCGAGCTTGGCGGCCTTGCCGCCATAGTCCAGCACGTCGTCGACGAGCTGGAACGCGATGCCGAGATTCATGCCGACCGAGCGGCATGCGGTCTGCTCGGCCTTCGGCCGATTGGCGATCACCGGACCGACCTCGCAGGCGGCGGCGAACAACTCGGCGGTCTTGCCGCGGATCACGGCGAGATATTCGTCCTCGGTGGTTTGAGTGTTCTTGGCGGCGGCGAGCTGCATCACTTCGCCTTCGGCGATGGTGGCGGCAGCGGCAGAGAGGATGTCGAGCGCGCGCAGCGAGCCGACCTCGACCATCATGCGGAAGGCCTGGCCGAGCAGGAAATCGCCGACCAGCACGCTGGCCTCATTGCCCCACAGCATCCGCGCCGACAGTTTTCCGCGGCGCAGCTCGCTTTCGTCGACCACGTCGTCATGCAGCAGGGTGGCGGTGTGCATGAATTCGACGGAGGCAGCTAACTTGATATGGCCGTCGCCGGAATAGCCCGTGAGGTTGGCCATCGCCAGCGTCAGCATCGGGCGCAGACGCTTGCCCCCGGAGGAAATCAGGTGGTTGGCGACCTCGGGAATCATGGTCACCTCGGACCCGGTCCGCGACAGGATGGTGGCGTTGACGCGCTCCATGTCGGCGGCGACAAGGGTGACCAGCGCATCTATTGAGGCGTTCGATGGGCTTTCGAAGGGTACAATAACCGCCACGCTGGTCTCCACATTTGCCCAATCGGCACTATCCTTGGGTATAACAATAGAAACTGCGCACCAAAGCGGCAAGGGCTCGAAGCGGTTGACATGGCCCGCCCGGCCCCTGCACCGGGCCGGCAAAGGAGAACGTAAATTGCGGGAATTGGTTCGGACCAACGATATCGTGCTGGTTTCCGCCGTCGGCGCGCTGCTCGACGGCGCCAATATCCATCATTTGGTGCTGGACCAGAATATGAGCATCATCGAAGGGTCGCTGGGGGTCCTGCCGCGCCGCATCCTGGTCCACGAGGATGATAACCGCGAGGCGCGCCAGCTGCTGGCCGATGCGGGCCTCGCCCACGAATTGCGGGCCGATGATTGAGACAGAGCGTTTTCGAGCAAAGTGGGCACCGGTTCGCGTGAAGAAAACGCGTCAAAAAAACAATGCGGAGCCCGGTTCTGATCTAATCAGAACCGATAAGGCTCCGGGCCTCGATGTCACCGAGGATGGATTTCTCGGCGGACAATTGCGGCTGCGGCAACTGAAATCGGGGCATCGTGCCGGTCACGACGCCATGCTGCTGGCGTCGGCGACGCCGGCGCGTCCGGGCGATCGCGTAGCCGATTTCGGCGCCGGCGTCGGCGCCGCCGGACTTGCGGTCGCCAAACGCGTGACTGACGTCGATCTCGTGCTGGTCGAGATCGATGCGACGCTGGCGTCACTCGCGCGCGAGAACGCGGCGGCCAACGCGATCGCGGCCGAGGTGATCGTGCTCGATGTCGAATCGGCGGCCGGGGCATTCGCCGCAGCTGGCCTTCGGCCCGACAGCGTCGATGCCGTGCTGATGAATCCGCCGTTCAACGATCCCGCGCGGCATCGCATTTCACCGGACAAGGCGCGCGAAACGGCGCATGTGGCGAGCGCGACCACGCTCGAAAACTGGATCCATGCGGCGCGACGCCTCCTCAAGCCCAAGGGCATGCTGACGCTGATCTGGCGGGCCGACGGGATCGCCGAGGTGCTGGCGGCGCTCGAACGGGGCTTTGGCAGTCTGCAGATATTGCCCGTTCACGCCGACGTGACGGCGCCGGCGATCCGCGTTTTGATTCGCGCCGTTAAGGGCGGACGTGCGCCGACGCAAATCCGGGCAGCCCTGCTGCTCAATGATGAGTCAGGCCTGCCCAATAAACAGGTGCAGGAGGTTCTGGCCGGGAAGGGAATATTACCGCTGGCGATGCCGTGAGGACGGCCCGATCGCCCAGGCTTTGAGCAGGCAACTATTGCGGGAGTGTTTCTGACTGCCGATCGGGCGTGGAAGTGAAGTGAACCGCGGCCAAAATGGTGCCGATCAGCATTATCAGGAGATAGATTTTCATGTCACTCTCCGCTGCGCCATTGCAGCCTTGACCACAGCAATGCAAAAGGCGTTCCAGCTCTCCAATGACATTGGGGTGATAAAAAATGGTTAATTCGAGGTAACGGCATGAGTGAACAAACACGTGATCGCGGCGTGATGCCGGGCCTCCTCGAGCGGCTGAAGGAATTCGTTCCGGCGAAATTCCGGCGCGGCGCCGCGGTGGTGCCCGTGGTCCGGCTGTCCGGCGTGATCGGCGCGGTGACGCCGTTGCGGCCGGGCATGTCGCTGGCGGGCGTTGCCAAGACGCTCGAACGCGCTTTCGGGGTCAGGAATGCCAAGGCGGTGGCGCTGGTGATCAATTCGCCCGGCGGCTCGCCGGTGCAATCGCGCCAGATCTATTTGCGGATCAGGCAACTCGCCGCGGAAAAGAATTTGCCGGTGCTGGTGTTCGTCGAGGACGTCGCGGCATCCGGCGGCTACATGATCGCCTGCGCCGGCGACGAGATATTTTGCGACCCGTCTTCGATCCTGGGTTCGATCGGCGTGGTCGGCGGCAGTTTTGGATTTCAGGATCTGATCAAGCGGATCGGCGTGGAGCGGCGGCTCTATACGGCCGGCGAACACAAGGCGATGCTCGATCCGTTCCTGCCGGAGAACCCCGATGATGTCTCGCGCGTAAAAGCGCTTCAGCGCGAGATCCACGCCATCTTTATCGCGCTGGTGAAGAAAAGCCGGGGCAGCCGCCTCAAGGGCGCCGACGATACCCTGTTCACCGGCGAATATTGGGCGGGTGAAACCTCGGTCTCCATGGGTCTGGCGGATGCCATCGGCGACCTGCGCTCGACGCTGCGCGCCCGCTACGGCGACAAGGTGCTGACGCCGGTGATCGCGCCCGCCAGCGGGATGCTGGCCGGGCTTCTCGGCCGCAGATCGGCTGGCGCTGGAACGCTGGCGTCGCTGGACGGGCTTTCGGGCCTGCCGGACGAGCTGATTTCCGCCCTCGAAACCCGAGCGATTTGGGCGAAATTCGGGTTTTAAGGGCCGGCACCCCGCGCCATTTAGCCCCAAAAGGCCAATTGCGGCGCGGGCCGGCTTGCGCGAGAATACCGTCATGGGGGTCCGACCGACGTGAACGACAAGGATCGACCGATGCCACCGTTGATCGCATTCGCCGGCGCCCTGGGTGGGCTGGCCGTGGTCCGCTGGGCCTATAAGACCGCCGTCAGGATCAACAGGGAGCTGGAAGAAGCGCGCCTGGCCCGCGTGGCCGAAGCCGCCCGTTCCGGCGATATCCCGACGCTACGGCGCGACCCCGTCACCGGCGCCTATCGCCCGGGTTAGCGACCCTTCATCCTGAGGAGCGGGCGCAAGCCCGCGTCTCGAAGGAAGGATGGCCGCGATCTCCGGGCCTTATGGTTCGAGACGCGCAAGATGCGCTCCTCACCATGAGGAAAGGGGGCCGGCATCGCCTTGATTCCCTGTCCCCCCGCCGATACGGTCCCGCGCGCTTCAAAACCCCTCGCGAGACCGATTCTGACGATGGACGCCATACCCGCTCATATGCGCCCGGAACGCTCGTTCCAGGGTTTCATTCTTGCCCTGCAGCGGTTCTGGGCCGATCAGGGCTGCGTGATCCTGCAGCCTTACGACATGGAAATGGGCGCGGGCACCTTTCATCCGGCGACGACGCTGCGCGCGCTGGGGCCGAAGCAATGGAATGCCGCCTATGTGCAGCCGTCGCGCCGGCCGAAGGACGGCCGTTACGGCGAAAACCCCAACCGCCTGCAGCACTACTACCAGTTTCAGGTCATCATGAAGCCGTCGCCGCCGAACCTTCAGGATCTGTACTTGAAGTCGCTGGTCGCGATCGGGATCGACTCCGCGCTGCACGACATCCGCTTCGTCGAGGACGACTGGGAAAGCCCGACGCTGGGCGCGTGGGGCCTGGGCTGGGAGTGCTGGTGCGACGGCATGGAAGTGTCGCAGTTCACGTACTTCCAGCAGGTCGCGGGCGTCGAATGCGCGCCGGTCGCGGGCGAACTCACCTACGGGCTCGAACGGCTTGCGATGTATGTGCAGGGCGTCGACCGCGTCTACGACCTCAATTTCAACGGCCGCGACGGCGCCGACAAGGTGACCTATGGCGACGTCTTCCTGCAGGCCGAGCAGGAATATTCCCGGCACAATTTTGAATATGCCGACACGACGATGCTGTTCGAGCAGTTCAAGATGGCGGAAGAGGCCTGCAAGAAATATCTCGCCGCCGGATGGCGCGAGGGAAGCAACCAGAAAGAACATTTGATGGCGCTGCCGGCCTATGACCAGTGCATCAAGGCGAGCCATGTTTTCAACTTGCTCGATGCCCGCGGCGTGATCTCGGTAACGGAACGGGCAAGCTACATCATGCGCGTGCGCGAACTGGCAAAGGCCTGCGGTGAAGCCTGGATTCACACCGAAGCGGGCAGGGCGGTCTGATGCCCGATCTGCTGTTAGAGCTGTTTTCCGAAGAAATCCCCGCGCGCATGCAGGCGAAGGCGGCGAACGATCTGCGCCGCATGGTCACCGACAAGCTGGTGGCCGAAGGGCTGGTCTATGAAGGCGCCAAGGCGTTCGCGACGCCGCGGCGGCTGACGCTGACCGTGCACGGTGTTCCCGCGCGGCAATCCGACCTCAAGGAGGAGCGCCGCGGACCGCGCGTCGGCGGAGCCGATGCGGCGATCCAGGGCTTTTTGAAAGCCACCGGCCTTGCCTCGCTCAGCGAGGCCAAGATCCAGACCGATCCCAAGAAGGGCGATTTCTATATCGCGCTGATCGAAAAGCCCGGCCGCGCCACGCTCGACGTGCTGGCCGACATGCTGCCGGTGATTGTCAGAACCTTCCCGTGGCCGAAATCGATGCGCTGGGGCGAGCGCTCGGCGAAATCGGGTGCGCTGAGCTGGGTGCGGCCGCTGCACTCCATCATCGCGACGTTCGGCCTCGAGACCGAAGAGCCCGACGTGGTGAAATTCGACGTTGCCGGCATCGAAGCGGGCCAGACTACCTATGGCCACCGCTTCATGGCGCCGGCCGCGATCTCCGTGCGCCGTTTTGAGGATTACGAGGCGAAGCTGCTGGATGCCAAGGTTGTGCTCGATCCGGAGCGCCGCAAGGACACCATCGTTACCGACGCCAGGCAGTTGGCGTTTGCGCAGGGGTTCGAACTGGTCGAGGATCAGGGGTTGCTGGATGAGGTCTCGGGCCTCGTCGAATGGCCCGTCGTGTTGATGGGCTCGTTCGACCCGGAATTCCTGTCGATCCCGGGCGAGGTGATCCGCGCCACCATCCGCAACAACCAGAAATGCTTCGTGGTCAGGGATCCCAAGACGGGGAAGCTGACCAACAAATTCGTCCTCACTGCCAATATCGAGGCGAGCGACGGCGGCAAGGCGATTGTTGCCGGCAACGAGCGTGTGATCCGTGCGCGGTTGAGCGATGCGAAGTTTTTCTATGAGACAGACCTGAAGACGAAGCTGGAAGCCCGGCTGCCGAAGTTCGACGGAATCGTGTTTCACGAGAAGCTGGGGACGCAGGGTGAGCGCATCAAGCGCATCGAACGGCTGGCGGCCGAGATCGCGCCGCTGGTCGGCGCCGATGTCGAGAAGGCAAAACGCGCGGCGCATCTGGCGAAGGCGGATTTGCTGACCGAAGTGGTCGGCGAATTCCCGGAGCTGCAGGGCTTGATGGGCAAATACTACGCGCTGGCGCAGGGCGAGGACGCCTCTGTCGCCGCTGCGAGCGAGGAGCATTACAAGCCGCAGGGACCGGCAGATCGTGTGCCGACCGATCCGGTGAGTGTTGCCGTCGCGCTGGCGGACAAGATCGACACGCTCGTCGGCTTCTGGGCGATTGACGAAAAGCCTACGGGATCGAAGGATCCGTATGCGCTCCGCAGGGCGGCGTTGGGCGTGATAAGATTAACACTCACTAACAACTCGCGTATCTCGCTGTCGGAGCTGTTCTACAAAGCGCTTACTTTGGTGGTTTATTACAGCTTCCGCCCTGAACTCGGCTATCCTTTGCTTGGGCGGGGTTGGAATCCTCAGGTGGACGATCGCCCCTCTGAGTCATGGGATGACCCGCGACATCTGCTTTTCTTGAATAGTGACGGCTTTATTGATCGGCACGGCGAAGAAGTCGGAATGGATCAAATTGGAAACCCCGACTTAAGTACGGAAGATGATAGTGATCAGTACGACGCCAGAGCGTCGGCCTACCGTGAGTTTGAGCGACGATTGAGACATCTTGATGCTGTCTCCGCTCCCTTCATGTTTGAGAGTGTGCCGCATGTTCGCGACGAAGCTAGGCATTCAGCCGTCGCCGTCGCTACGCGGAGCTTGAATGAAGAGCAATTTGTTCGGCTTGCGATGGAAGGGCTCGCTTCGAACCTTCTCGTCTTCTTCGCCGACCGTCTCAAAGTCCAATTGCGCGATCAGGGCGCACGCCATGATTTGGTGGACGCGGTGTTTGCGTTGGGCGGTCAGGACGATCTGCTGATGGTGGTCCGTCGCGTCGAAGCGCTCGGCAAATTCCTCGATACCGACGACGGCAAGAACCTGCTCGCCGGCACGAAGCGCGCGAACAATATCCTCGGGATCGAGGAGAAGAAGGACAAGCGCAGCTTTGATGGTGTGCCGGATGTGTCGCTCTACGCCCTCGACGAAGAAAAAGCGCTGGCGAAAGCGATCGATCAGGTGAAGAGTGAAGCTGGCGCTGCCGTAGCAAAAGAGGACTATGCCGCCGCGATGAGCGCGATGGCCAAGTTGCGGCCGGCGGTCGACGCCTTCTTTGACAAGGTCAAGGTCAACGATGACGATCCAAAGGTGCGCGAGAATCGGCTAAGATTGCTCAATGAGATCCGCGCGGCGACGCGCGCGGTGGCGGATTTTTCGAAGATCGAAGGTTAAGCCATGGATCGCCAGACGCTTGCCTCCTACGATCATGATGCGGCAACGTTCGCGAAGGATTGGCATGCGCAGCCAGCGCCGATCGATCTGCAGGAAACCGTCGAGCGGTTCTTCATCCGGGGCGGCTGCACCGCCGATATCGGTTGCGGCTCCGGCCGCGAGGTGGCCTGGCTCAATGCGAACGGTTTTCCGGCCGTCGGCTTCGACGCCTCGGATGGACTGCTGGCCGAGGCGCGCGCGCGATATCCAGATCTGAACTTTGCGCACGCGGAATTGCCGAAACTTCAGGGCATCGCCGCCGATGCCTATGACAACGTGCTCTGCGAAACCGTGATCATGCATCTCGGCTGTGCGCAGATCGGCCCTGCCGTCCGCCGGCTGCTCGACATCGTCAAGCCGAGCGGCGTGCTCTATCTGAGCTGGCGTGTCACCGATAAGTGCGACATTCGCGACGGCGATGGCCGGTTCTATGCCGCGTTTGACGCGGCGCTCGTGCGCACCGAATTGCCTGATGGCACGCCATTCCTCGACGAAGAGGTGGTCAGCGCCTCATCCGGCAAAAAGATTCACCGCCTGGTGGTGAAGAAGCCGGGTTTGCAGAACCGCGATTGATGGGTTCTGCTTCGCTCCGGATTTTCGTTCCCCGGATGCTGCGCAGTGCCATTAGCGCGTTTACGCGCGTCTTCGACGCGCTATGGCTTGCGACGTGATGCGCTGCTGATCCGGGGTCCATCAGCGTGGGTCCCGGCGCAGCAAAGCAGCGTTTCACGCTGCATCGCGTCCGGAACACGATATGCAATGAAAAGCCCCGCCCGGAGGGGAAGCCGGACGGGGCTTTCATGTCCGGTCGGAACTCGCGCATATCCGCTTGCGCGGCGCCCGGACCAATCGTTCAGATGATCGAGACTACTCGACCACCTGAACGATGCGACGCGAACGCGGTTCGACCAGCACGGTCTGGCCATTCACCACGGTGTAGCGATAGGGCGTGACGCCGAAGGTCTGCGGCACGTCGTAATAGGTGACGCCGGTTTCCGGCAGCACGCCGCCGACGATCACGCGATCCGGAATGGTGTAGTTCGGAACCCGTTCGCGCACGATGTATTCACGGAAGGCCGGGCGCTGATCGACCGCGATGCCCTCGTTGTCGTCGACGATAACCGTGCCGCCGCGAACGACGCCCACGGTGCTCTGGGCCTGCGCGGCGATCGGTGTACTGATCGCGGTTGCGATCGCTGCAATGGCAAGTATCCTGTTCCGCATGCTCAACTCCTTCGCGGGGGGAGCGCGCCGGTTGGCGCACAATGCGAGCCAATTCATCGCGCGCGGCATTGTTCCGAAAAAGCGCGGCCGCATACGCGGCAATTTCGGGCATTTTTCTGGGCAGGTTTCTTGCTGTTTTTATTGCAGTTTTCTTGGTGGCTTTTCCCGGCAGTTTTCTTGATCGATCTTCCTGACAATTTTTCCGGAGCCGGAACCCATGGACGCCACAAGCGTCTCCTATTCCGGAACCTCGCCAGCGGGTAAGTTGCGGCCCTCGATTCGATTTTCCACCAGATCCGCCGGAGGCATTTGAATGACCATTACCGCTGCGCACGTTCCCGCCATCGTCGCACTGATCGCGGGTATCTTGATCTTGCTGATGCCGCGGCTACTCAATTTCATCGTAGCTATCTATCTGATCTTCGTCGGTCTGGTCGGTCTCGGCGTGCTCAAGATGTTTCACCTGTAGCGCAGGAAAGGCGGGTTTCGCGGCTTGCGCGGACCCCCTCAAAGTGGTGTAAGGCGCGCATCTTCTCCCCCTCTTTTCGGATTGTTGTCTGCCATGGCCAAAGCCGTCGCGAAGTCCAAGAAAACCGTCGAGAAAACCGTCGAGAAAATCGCAGCGAAATCAAAGCCATCCGCGCGAGCCAAGGCCGCGTCGCCGGCCCGCAAGGCGTTGAAGAAGGGCCCGGCCAAGCCGGCGCCCAAAGCGGCCCCCAAGCCGGTTGCCAAGGCGCCTGGGAAGCCCCCTGCGAAGGTCTCCGCCAGCAAGCCCGCGATATCGGCGGTAAAGGCCGGAAAATGGGTCTACACCTTCGGTGACGGCAAGGCTGAAGGGCAGGCGGGCCTGCGCGATCTGCTCGGCGGCAAGGGCGCCAATCTCGCCGAAATGGCCAATCTCGGTCTGCCGGTGCCTCCCGGCTTCACCATTCCGACCTCGGTCTGCACCTACTTTTATGCGCACGACAAATCCTATCCGAAGGAATTGAAGGCGCAGGTCGAAAAGGCGCTGGATCATGTCGGCAAGCTGACCGGCAAAGCGTTCGGCGATTCCAGGAATCCGCTTTTGGTGTCGGTCCGCTCCGGCGGCCGGGCCTCGATGCCGGGCATGATGGACACCGTGCTCAATCTCGGCCTCAACGACCAGACCGTCGAAGCGCTCGCCGAATTGTCCGGCGACCGCCGCTTCGCCTACGACAGCTATCGCCGCTTCATCACGATGTATTCGGACGTCGTGCTCGGCTTCGAGCACCATCATTTCGAGGACATCCTCGACACCTTCAAGGACAGCCAGGGCTACGCGCTCGATACCGATCTCACCGGCGACGACTGGGTCCAACTGGTCGGTCAGTACAAGGACGCGGTGGCGCGCGAGACCGGCCAGGATTTCCCGCAGGATCCGCACGCGCAATTGTGGGGCGCGATCGGGGCGGTATTTTCGTCATGGATGAACGCGCGCGCGGTGACCTACCGCCGTCTGCACGACATTCCGGAATCCTGGGGCACCGCGGTCAACGTGCAGGCCATGGTGTTCGGCAATATGGGCGAGACCTCGGCGACCGGCGTTGCGTTCACGCGCAATCCCTCGACCGGCGAGAGCAAACTGTACGGCGAATTCCTGATCAACGCGCAGGGCGAGGACGTGGTGGCGGGCATCCGCACGCCGCAGGACATCACCGAAGACGCGCGCAAGGAATCCGGTTCCGACAAGGCATCGATGGAAAGCGCGATGCCCGAGGCGTTCAAGGAACTGACGCGGATCTACACGTTGCTCGAAAAGCACTACCGCGACATGCAGGACATGGAATTCACGGTCGAGCAGGGCAAATTGTGGATGCTGCAGACCCGCGGCGGCAAGCGCACCGCGAAAGCTGCACTGCGCATCGCGGTCGAACTCGCCAATGAGGGCCTGATCTCCAAGAAGGATGCGGTGATGCGGATCGATCCGGCTTCGCTGGATCAATTGCTGCACCCGACCATCGATCCCGCGGCGAAGCGCGACGTTATCGCCACCGGCCTGCCGGCCTCGCCGGGCGCCGCCTCCGGTGAAATCGTGTTCTCCTCCGATGAAGCCGCCAAGCTGCAGGCCGACGGCCGCAAGGTGGTCCTGGTGCGCATCGAGACCAGCCCGGAAGACATTCACGGCATGCACGCCGCCGAAGGCATCCTGACTACGCGCGGCGGCATGACCTCGCATGCCGCGGTGGTCGCGCGCGGCATGGGCAAGCCCTGCGTCTCCGGCTGCGGCACCATCCGCGTCGATTACGGCCGCGGCACCATGAGCATCGGTTCGCGCACCTTCAAGACCGGCGACGTCATCACCATCGACGGCTCGGTCGGCCAGGTGCTGTCCGGGCGGATGCCGATGATCGAGCCGGAACTGTCGGGCGAGTTCGGCACGCTGATGGGCTGGGCCGATGCCGTCCGCAAGCTCGGCGTCCGCGTCAACGGCGACACGCCCGATGACGCGCGCACCGCGGTCAAGTTCGGCGCCGAAGGCATCGGGCTGTGCCGCACCGAGCACATGTTCTTCGAGGAAACCCGCATCCGCACCGTGCGCGAGATGATCCTTTCCGAGGACGAACAGTCGCGCCGCGCGGCGCTGTCAAAGCTGCTGCCGATGCAGCGCGCGGATTTCGTCGAGCTGTTCGAGATCATGAAGGGCCTGCCGGTCACCATTCGCCTGCTCGATCCGCCCTTGCATGAGTTCCTGCCGCATACGCAGGCCGAGATCGAGGAAGTCGCGCGCGCGATGAACACCGATCCGCGCAAGCTCGCCGATCGCGCCCGCGATCTCGCCGAGTTCAACCCGATGCTCGGCTTCCGCGGCTGCCGTCTTGCGATCGCCTACCCGGAGATCGCCGAGATGCAGGCCCGCGCGATCTTCGAGGCCGCGATCGAAGCGGAAAAACGCACCAACAAGGCCGTCGGCCTCGAGGTGATGGTGCCGCTGATCGCGACCAAGGCGGAATTCGATCTGGTCAAGGCGCGGATCGACGCCACCGCGCAGTCGGTGATGAAGGAAACCGGCAAGAAGCTCAGCTATCAGGTCGGAACCATGATCGAGCTGCCGCGCGCCTGCCTGATGGCCGGCGACGTCGCCCAAACCGCCGAGTTCTTCTCCTTCGGCACCAACGACCTGACGCAGACCACCTACGGCATCAGCCGCGACGACGCCGCGAGCTTCCTTGGCACCTATGTCGCCAAGGGAATTCTGGAGATCGATCCCTTCATCTCGGTCGATCGCGATGGCGTCGGTGAACTGGTCAGGATCGGTGTCACGCGCGGCCGCAAGACGCGGCCCAACCTCAAGGTCGGCATTTGTGGCGAGCATGGCGGTGATCCTGCCTCCGTCGCGTTCTGCCACGAAATCGGGCTCGACTACGTCTCGTGCTCGCCCTACCGCGTGCCGATCGCCCGCCTCGCCGCGGCGCAAGCCGCCCTCGGCAAGACGGTCGCCAGCCAGGCGTAGTTTCTTATTCTGCGCTGAAAATCAAAATAGACGTCGTCATGCCCGGGCTTGTCCCGGGCATCCACGATTTTGGGCATGCGTCGAAGAGAAGGCGTGGATGGCTGGGCACACGCGAGCGAAAGCGACGCCCGGCTATGACGATGGAGTTCCCGTCATTGCGAGGAGCCAACGGGTCCCGCCTCCGGCGGGCCCGATGATAAACTCCGCGGCGAAGCAATCCATACTGGGTCCGGGGTTAGATGGATTGCTTCGCGGAGCCTGTCATCGGGCGCGCATGCGCGCGACCCGTTGGCTCGCAATGACGGTGGAACTACTGTCCTGAACTTCGATCGACAATTGTTTGGCGCAGCCACGCTCCCCCCGTAGTCACAGGGGAACTTCGAAAATTTCTTCATCATTTTCGTTGACCGGATATTTACCACTTTCATCGAGCGCCTGTTTACCAACGCTTTCGATGAAACGAGCGGAATCGCCGTCAACTCTTGAGTGTAGCGCGCGTGCAACGCCGATTAACTCCCCGGCAACCTAAATTCGATACCAACAAAAAAGATCGAATTGCACGGATGTACTGCCGATCGATCGTAGCTGTGTAAGCGTTGCGTGAGCGTATCGATGTTTGTGTTGCGTAACCAGCCGAGGGGCGCACGGTTTGCGTCCTTCGGTCTCGGTCTTTGCGTCTTCGCATTGATGCCGACCGAGATCGGATATCAGGATATCGCGTCACTGCTGGCCCGGCAGCCTGGCGTCGCCGAGCGCTGGCAGAGCCGTGTGTTCTCCGCCGCCAACAGCATCCAGGTTGCCACTTTCAGCTTCGGCCGGCCGATCGGAACGTCCACGCCGCAAACCGCGACCTACCGGCTGGCAAGCCTCGACAACCAGGGCATCGACATCACCGGTTCTGTGACGCGCAATCCGCTGGCGTCGCCGCCGCCGCGCTACCAGGCATCTGATTTTCCCAAGGTCGATCGCACGCTGAAGGGCGATCGTCTTGTCGTCGCATCGCCCCAGCCGGCGGAAACGGCCGCGCCCGCCGAGGCCGCGCCCGCGAACGCGGATCCCTCGACGTCCAACGCGTCGGTGAGGGGCGCCAAGACCGCGGCCGTGCAGCCTGCGGCCGAACGCGCGCCGCTCGACCCGGAACTGCAGGAAGCCCTCTCGGCGCCGCCGCTGCCGCAATATGATGTGTCGATGTCGCTGGAGGCCAATCCGCTCGACGACCTCAAGCCGGAGCCGGAGGCAGCGGCCGTAGCCCTCAGCGCCGCGCCGCCGCGCGACAATTTCGCGTTCAAGACGTCCAGCCTGTTCTTCGGCAGCTCGCTCGGCTCGCCCGAAAGCATCGAACGCTGGCGGCCCGGCGAAGAACCTGTCGTCATGACGCCGGACGCGCTTCCTGATCCGGACATGAAGATCATGGCGTCGTTGCCGGTCGATGCCGACGGGCCGGTCAAAGCCGGCGAAATGGGCGAGAGCATCGCGCCGAAGGGCGAGGTCAATGCCGACAACCAGCGTGCCAAGACGCCGGCCGAGCGTCTCGGCCTGTTCGACGAGAAATCGCGCGCCAAGTCGGAGAAGTGCCTGGCTGAGGCCGTCTATTTCGAAGCCCGCGGCGAAGCCGTGCGCGGCCAGATTGCGGTCGCCCAGGTGGTGATGAACCGCGCCTTCTCCGGCAAATATCCGGACACGGTGTGCGGCGTGGTCTACCAGAACAAGCACCGCCACTTCGCCTGCCAATTCACCTTCGCCTGCGACAACACTCCCGACGTCATTCGCGAGCCCGACATGTGGGACCGCGCCCGGAAGATCGCGAAAGCGATGCTCGACGGCCAGCTCTGGCTGCCGGAGGTCGACAAGTCGACGCACTACCACGCCTATTGGGTGCGGCCGTCTTGGGTCAGTGAAATGAAGAAGATGTATAAATTCGGCGTCCACACCTTCTACCGGCCCCGCGCCTGGGGCGACGGCAGCGATGCGCCGAGCTGGGGGAATGCCGCGCAGACTGCAGAGATTTCCGCGGAACTCGCGGAAGCCGCGCAAAGCTCGGCCGAGCAGGCCAGCGCCAGGCGGTAAATTAGCCGTCATTCCGGGATGGCCCGAAGGGCCAGACCCGGAATCTCGAAATTGTAGAACTCGCAAGTCAACCTCGGGATTCCGGGTTCGCGCTTTGCGCGCCCCGGAATGACGAACTGCGCGTGGATTGCTCGCCGTTTCCAGAATTGCTCTCGCCGATTCTGCAGGGCTGCCCTGCGAGCGCAATTTTTCCAGCCTGCCCCTTGGGTTTTTCATGCAAATGCATTAACTCCGTCCAGCGATTCGAGGGACCCAAAGGTCCTGCGCAAGGCAACGGGGAGTTGAGATGGCTATGGCAGGCGACCTTCGTTCTTCCCCCGGCGCCGGCACCTGGCGTACGCCGCTGGTCATCATCATCTGCGGCTGCGCGATTGCGCTGCTGAGCTTCGGGCCGCGGTCGAGCTTCGGTTTCTTCATTCAGCCGATGGGCCGGGAGCTTACCTGGGGCCGCGACGTGTTCGGTCTGGCGCTGGCCCTGCAAAACCTGTTGTGGGGATTGGGCCAGCCGATCGCAGGCGCGATCGCCGACCGTTTCGGATCCTTGCGCGTCATACTCGTCGGTGCGCTGCTCTATGCCGGCGGTCTGCTGACGATGCGTTATGCGGCGACCCCGCTCGTCGCTCGATTTCGGCGCCGGCGTCCTGATCGGCTTCGGGCTGTCGGGCTGTTCGTTCAACCTGGTGCTATCCGCGTTCAGCAAGCTGTTGCCGCCGCAGCAGCGCGGTATTGCGCTCGGCGCCGGAACCGCGGCGGGCTCGTTCGGACAATTCCTGTTCGCGCCGTTCGGCGTGGCGATGATCGACAATTTCGGCTGGCAGGCGGCGCTGACGGTGTTTGCGGCCCTGATGCTGCTGATCGTGCCGCTGTCGCTCGCGCTTGCCACACCGGCCCAGACATCGGCCAACGTGCCTGCCGCCGACCAGCAGACGTTCAAGACCGCGCTTGCGGAAGCGTTCGGCCACCGCTCTTACGTGCTGCTGGTGCTCGGCTTCTTCACCTGCGGCTTTCAGCTCGCTTTCATTACGGTGCATCTGCCGGCCTATCTGTCCGATCGCGGCGTGTCCGCGCAAACCGGCGGCTGGGTGATCGCGGCGATCGGGCTGTTCAACATTGTCGGTTCGCTCGGCGTCGGCTGGCTGCAGAACGTCTTTCCGAAGCGCTACATCCTGTCGGCGATTTATTTAACGCGTGCGCTGTCGATCATCGCCTTCATCTCGTTTCCGATTACGACCTTCTCCTCGATCGCGTTCGGCGCGATCTCCGGCCTGACGTGGCTATCGACGGTGCCGCCGACCTCGGCGCTGGTGGCGCTGATGTTCGGCACCCGCTGGTTCTCGACACTGTATGGCTTTGCCTTCGTCAGCCATCAGGTTGGCGGTTTCCTCGGGGTGTGGCTCGGCGGAATCGTGTTCGAGAAATTCGGCTCCTACACGCCGATCTGGTGGCTGTCGGTGCTGTTCGGCGCGCTCTCGGCGCTGATCAACCTGCCGATCGTCGAACAGCCGGTGCCGCGCCCGGTTGCGCAACCCGCCTGATGCGGTCTTATTTGAGCATGATCTTTTCGGAAAACCGGTTTCCACTTTTCCGGATCATGCTCTAAACATCCCCGATCAAAATCTCGGGGAGAGTTCATCGTGGCAACGTTCAAGGCGATCCGGATCGACAAGGCGGAAAAGGGTACCACCGCCGCCCTCACGCAGTTCGACGAAGCCGAATTGATGGACGGCGACGTCACGGTGCGGGTCGAGTGGTCGACGCTGAACTACAAGGATGGTCTCGCCGTCACCGGCAAGGCCCCGGTGGTGCGGCGCTTCCCGATGATCGCCGGCATCGACTTCGCAGGCACCGTCGAACAATCCACCCATCCGCAGTGGAAGGCCGGCGACAAGGTCGTCTGTAACGGCTGGGGCATGGGCGAGACCCATCTCGGTGCCTACGCCGAGAAGGCGCGCGTCAAGGGCGATTGGCTGGTGCGGCTGCCCGAGAACATCTCGACCCGCGATGCGATGGCGATCGGCACCGCCGGTTATACCGCGATGCTGTCGGTGCTGGCGCTGGAGAAGCACGGCCTGACACCGAACAGCGGTCCGGTCGTGGTGACCGGCGCTGCCGGCGGCGTCGGCTCAGTCGCGACCGCGGTGCTGTCAAAACTCGGCTACCACGTCATCGCTTCCACCGGGCGGCCGTCGGAAGCGGACTACCTGAAAGGCCTCGGCGCGGCCGAGGTGATCGATCGCAACGAACTGTCGGCCCCCGCAAAGGCGCTGGCGAAGGAGCGCTGGGCGGGTGGCATCGACAGCGTCGGCTCGAACACGCTCGCCAACCTGTTGTCGATGACGAAATATGGCGGTGCCATCGCCGCCTGCGGCCTGGCCGCCGGCATGGACCTGCCGTCCTCGGTGGCGCCGTTCATTTTGCGCGGAGTGTGCCTTCTCGGCATCGATTCCGTGATGTGCCCGCTTCCGCGGCGCAAGCTCGCCTGGAGCCGCTTGGCCGGCGATTTGGATCGGGCAAAACTAGCTGATATTACTCATGAAATCGGTTTGGACCAGGTCATTGCCGCCGGTGCCCAAATTCTCGCCGGCCAGGTCCGCGGTCGAATCGTGGTAAAAATTCTCTGACGGCGTTCAGACTTTACCAACCAAGCTGCTCCAATGTTGCCACACGGTTGGTATGGTAATCAGCGGGTAAAGAAACTTCGGGCGGATACCCGCGCTTGGGTCAAGTTGGAGTTGCGGCATGGTTGCGCGTTTGGTGTTGGGGGCCGTCACGGCCGGGGCGATGGTTGTGCCGGCGCTGGCCGGAATGATGAATGCCGATGAGGCGCGCAGGTTTGTGTCCGGCAAGGTGTTCGCCTTCACCTGCTTCGATGGTACCCGCGGCGCTGGCCGCATTCTCGATGACATGGGGGCTGCGGGGTCGATCCAGTTCTCGGGATCCGGACCGATCCGCCATGTGCGCCTGCCCGGCAATACGCTCCAGGTCCGCGGCCAGAGCGTGTGTGCGTCGCTCAAGGGACTTCCGTTCGAGCCGTGCTTCAATCTCGACAAGCGTGACGAGAGCACCTTCCGCGGATCGGTTTCGGGCATGGGCTTCGCCTATTGCGAATTCCATCACCAGGGCGCGGCGCAGATGCTGATGGCACGCGCCGTGGCCCGGCCGCGCTCGTTGCATCCGACCCGCTCGGCGGACGCGTCGCGCACCGAAATATCGGCGCGGGTGGAGACGCCGCCGGTCGAGAGCGCCAAACTCGAGCCGGTCAAAGCCGAACCCAAGGCCGAGCCGGCGAAGCCGGAGAGTGCCCCGGAATTGCGTCGCTCGACCGATTGAGTTCCGCAGCGCGGCTGCGCCGCACGCGCCAGCCGCATGCATCCCGGTTGAACCTGGTCTGACGCTGCGCCGACGCGCCGAATTGCGGGTCCGATCGCTGCGATGTCGCCATGCCGTAGTCATACGGATGGCCATCTTTATCGCTTGGTAGCGAATCCGATCCAACGTACCAGCCAACAAAGGCCGGGAGGGGGCCTAACATATGAGCCCAATCATGCCGCTGTATTTTTTCCGGATCAGCCATGGTCGCTACGCAGGCGCGTCCGATCAGGGATCCGAATTCGAGAGCCGCGAGGCGGCCTGGGCCGAGATGACCAAGGTCTGCGGCAACCTTCTCGGCAGCATTTCGCGCAGCCTGAAGCAGAATGCCGAATGGCAGATGGAGCTTCTGGACGAAGCCAAGAAGCCGGTGTTCAGGATTCGCCTCGTGGCGGAATCTGTCGGCTAGTCAATCCGTTGACGGCCTGATCGCGCCGGCGCTTTTGATACGACTCCGGACCCGAGCTGCTGACAGCCGAGTCTCGCTTCGGATCGAGCGCCTGCATTGCTGACCGTAATTTCACGGGCCGAGAAATTACCTAACTATAGATAAATGCCCGGCCGCATGTCGGAAATCTCCTCGACTATCGCCGCGGCGGTGGAAGAGCAGGGCGCCGCCACGCAGGAGATCTCCCGCAACATCCAGCATGCCGCGCTCGGCACGTCGGAAGTAAGCTCCAACATCTCCAACGTGCAGCGCGGCGCCACCGAAACCGGATCAGCCTCGTCGCAGGTGCTGTCCGCGGCGCAGTCGCTGTCGGTGGAAAGCAACCGCCTCAAGCTTGAGGTCTCCAAATTCCTCAACTCGGTGCGCGCCGCCTGATCGCTCGCAGCCGCCCGTCTCAACCAGGCGTGAAAAGCGCCTTGCCGCGATTTTTTGAGGCCACCGCCACGGCTTCGGCGATTTGCCCGAAGCTGAAGGTGCCGGCAACCGGTGAACTGATCGCGCCCGACGCGACGAGCGGCGTCAAGCGATCGTACATCGCGGTGATCTTGTCTGATGCGGCGGCGTTGAACCAATTGGCCAGCCAGAATCCGCGCATCGATACGTCGTGGAATATCAGGGGTAGCGCGGGGCCGACGAAGGGCTTGCCGCTGATCGCACTGTAGAACACCAGAACACCCTTTGCCGCCAGACAACCCAGCAGGTTCATCGTCGCGGTATCGGCAACCCCATCGACGGCGAGCGCAATGGGTGCGCCGCCGGTTTCGGCCGCAACCCGTTTGGCGAGATCCGGTCCATCGACCAGCACGACGTCGCCGCCGATCGCCTTGATCTCGGCGACAACATCCTCGCGCCGGACCACATTGACGGTCTTCAGGCCAAGCGATTTCGCGATCGCGATCAGCGCCCGGCCAACGCCTGAGTTGGCGCTGTTGTGGATGACCCAGGCACCTGATGGCAGCGCGACGTATTCGGTCAGCAGCAGATAGGCCGTCGCGGGATTGATGCCGAGCATCGCAAGTTGATGGATGTCGCCGCCGGCAAGCGGCCGTAGCCGGCTCCCGTCCGCCTTGATCCGTTCCGCCCATGCGGGGGACGGATAGGGTACGAGCGTCCGGTCGCCTTCTTTCAGATGCGTGACGCCGCCACCGACCGCGACGACACGGCCGACCCCTTCCGTTCCAACGATGCTGGGTAGCTTCGGCCGATACCCGTACCGACCGGAAATCATCAGGAGATCGCTCATGTTAATGGGCGAGGCTTCCAGCGCGATCACCACCTCGCCTTCACCGGGCGCTCCGACATCGGGAACGTCGACCAATTTCATCACGTCGGCCGGATTGCCGAACGCCTCGATCTGGATCGCTTTCATGACCATTCTCCCGGTTATGTACTACATAGTACATAATGGAGGTGGGCTGTCAAGCAAGCAGTTTCAAGGCCTGATCAAGCGTGGCACGGACGCGCGCCGCATCCGGCGCATCTTTGGCCAGCACCATCAGTCCGGTATAGACCGCCATGATCGTATGCGCGGTGGCGTCCGGATCGAAGCCGTCGGCGAATTGCGCGCGATCGGCGCGCAGCCGCTCTCGCAGCAGTTCCTCCAGCTTCCGGTTGAAGCTTTCGATCCGCTTGCGGACTTCCTTTTGCTCGGCCGCGCCGTCGGCCGACGCATTGATCGAAAGGCATCCGCGCTTGCCCTTGACGCCGGAACAGAACGGTACAAAGCCGGTCAGCCAGCGGTGAACCGCGTCGCGGGCCGACGGGCCGTCATTGATGATGCCTTCGGCATGGGCGACGATGCGCGCATGATAGCGCTCCAGAACCTTGAGGAACAACGCGTTCTTGTCACCGAAGGCGGCATAGAGGCTCGGCTTGGCGAGCCCGGTGGCCGCGGTGATGTCGTCGAGCGACGTGCCCTGGAATCCTTTTTGCCAGAACACATCGCGCGCGAGGTCCAGCGCCTCGTCGGGATCGAAACTGCGCGGTCTTGCCATCTGCCCTATGTACGCGACGCCAGAGAAATCGCAAACCGCGCCGGCTTAGCCTGGTTCAGGTGCCGCGACCGGCGGTGTGGCCTGCCTGCGGAACAGGATCCGCTGATAGAGCCAGCCGATCGCCACCAGCACCAGCCCCAAGCACATGAACGAGAGCGCGCGGTAGACGCCCGTCAGCGTCGACATGTCGATCAGGAACGCTTTCAGGATCGTCAGCGCGATCACGGCGGCAGAAGCCAGCCGCGCGCGTTGCGAGTTGAACAGGATCCCGATGCCGAGCAACGTCACGCCGAACGCCAGCCAGGCAATCGAATAGGTGTACTGCTCGGCGCCCGTGGTCGGGCCGCTGGTCAATACCGGACCGTGATACAGCCTGCGGATTTCGAACGTGACATAAGTCAGTGCCAGAACCAGGGAGCCTGCGGCAATCGTGTTGGCGTAGCCGACCGGGCGCCGGCCGGCCACCGCATAGGACAACAGCAGCGCCAGCACCGCGGGCAGGGCATAGGCGAGCAGCAGCAGGTTGATGAAGGCGCCGCCGACATCGGTCGGCCAGAAGATCGGCGTCTCCAGCAGCATCAGCCCGAACACGGTGGCAAGCCCGGCATAGACCGTGAGCAGCACCGCGCCGACATTGTGGACGATGCTCCGGGTGCGGATTCGCAACCGCTCCAGGCCGATCGCCATCGCGAGCGCGACGCAGACCTGCAGCGCGAATTCGGTGAGCGAAGTGCTGACCCGGTACATGTCGCCGCCGTTGACCGCGTGGCGGATCTCGGTGAACGCCAGCAGCACCGTGAACAGGATCGCGGCCGATTCCACCGTACGCAGCGGCGCGTCGTCGCCGCCGCGGCGCAGGAAGATGCTTGCGGTCCAGAACGACAGTGCCGGGATCCCGTAACCCCACAACAGCCAGTTGAAGATCGGGGTGGTCCCGACGTCATTGCCGACGATGCGCGGCTCATAGCCGATCCGCAGCACCACGATTCCGGCCAGGATGGCGGCCAGCGACCGCAGGAACGGAATCGGGCGCTGCAACGAGATCCACGCGGTGCCCATCGACATCAGCGCCAGCGCAATCGTGAGCCAGCCCTTTTCCAGGGCGAAGGTCAGCGCTAGCGCGAGCGCTGCGAGCGCGCCGGTGGCGAACAGCGCGATCGAGGCCGGCATTCCCGGGCTGTCGTCGCGCTTGGTCAAAATCTCGGTCGCGAAGCCGTAGGCTCCGGCCAGCCCCACCGCCAGGATCGCAAACGGGATCGAGCGGTCGAGATGCGCGATCCGCGCGTAAAGCGCGACCAGCAGCGCCAGCGACGTAAATACCGATGCCGCGGACCAGATCACGGGGATGACCGGGCTCGTTGAACGGCCCTGTGCCAGAAATCCCGCGACGCCAAACCCGGCAGCGAAGATTGCGGCCGATACCAGGTGCAGCGACACCGACCCGTCCGTGGCGTTCGGCCCGATCCCCGGCAGCGGTCCGCCGGGCAGCACCAGCATGTCGGGATTGCCGCGGATCGCCCACTCGGCAAAGACGATGAAGACGAAGGCGGCTGCGGCGCCGACCGCGCCGGTAGCGGCATCGCTACGCCACGCGACCAGCAAGGAACCCGCCGTCAGCAGTCCGAACACGATCATGGCAGTATCGGCATGAAAACTGTTCAGCACGATCAGCATCGCGCCGAACAGATAGGCTGCGAGCGAGCCCGACGAGATCGGCTCGATCTGGCCTTCGTCGGCCGGCGGTCCGAACATGAACCCGCAGACGACAAGCAGTGCGGCAAGGACAAAGCCTGCCATGACATGGAAGGCGTGCGGCGCGACCATCGTTGGTCCGCATTGCAGGCAGGGCAACGTCCACAGCAGCGCGAACGCGATGGTGGTGACCGCCAGCCAGCGCCACAGCCGGATCCGCGCCAGGCCGAAGGCTGCCGCGGTGACGATGGCGAGATAGATGTAGAGCGCCCAGAAGTCCGGCTTGTTTGACGAGACCAGAATGGGGGTCACGAAGGCGCCGGCGATGCCGAGCCCGGCGAGCGCCGGCCCGTGCAGCAGTGCCGCGGCCAGCGTGCCCAGCGCCACCAGTCCGAGCAGGATGAATGCGGTTGCGGGCGCCAGGAAATCATACAGCGCATAGGCCGCGTAGACCGTCGCAAAGGCCACCGCCGTTCCGGCAGCGGTGAGAATGGCGGGGATATTGGCGATCGGCAGCGCTTCGATCGCGGAGATGCTTTCCTTGCGGCGCGTCCATTCGCCGGCGGCGAGCAGCGCCAGCGCAAACAGGCCACCCAGCAGCGTGCGCACGCCGGGGCCAATCAGCCCGGCTTCGATCGAATAGCGGACCATGAAGAATCCGCCGAGCGCCAGCGTCAACCCGCCGATCCATACCACCCAGCGGGTGCCGAGGGTTTCCTCGAAACCACGATCGGGTGGCGGCGGTGGCGTTGCCGCCGCGCTGCCGGCGGTGTCGTTCGCCTCAGCCGATGCAGCCGCGGCGGCTGCGATGGATTCCACCTCCGGAGCCAGCGGCGGCGGTTCTGTCGGAGCGCTGGGCGCGGCGGGCGCCGGGGTCTGCCCAAACTCCTGCCCGGACGGCAGCGGCGGCGGAACGGGCCTTGCCGCAGCTGCCGGCGTCGCCTCGATCGCCTCCAGCCGCGTGCGCAGGGACGCTACCTGGTTGATCGCCTTGCGGGCGAAGATAAACGCGACCAGCGCGATCACGAGCGAGAAGAAGTCGAGCGAATCGAACATCGTGCCTCCAGGCGGGCGCGTCAGATCGTTAACCGATCCGTTTCACGGCCCGTCGCAATCCAGTGAGTGCAGCTTTAGCCGCTAAAAGTTCAATGCGGCCGTGCGGTATTTGCGCGCGTTACTCGAGATCGACCTGGAAGGGCCGGCCTTCGACGATCATGCTGCTCGGCCCCATCTCGTCGAGCGCGCGCAGCATCCGCCCCTCGCGCCCCAGTGCCTTGTCGGCGAGGCTGACGATCAGCCGGTTTGGCGAAGCGATCGGGGAGGCCGCGCGAATCTGGCGCGCAATCGCAATCTCGTCGCGATGCGGATTGAGCATGCAGGCGGCGGCGAAGGCGCTGGCGGTCGAGCGGCTGATGCCGGCATAGCAGTGCACCACCATCGGCGCGCTGCGGTCCCAACTGCGGACGAAGTTCAGCACTTTTTCGATGTGCGCTTCCGACGGCGCGAGAAACCCGTCCATGTGTTCGGTGATGTCGTCGACCTGCACCTTCAGATGATTGGCCGGGAGTATCGAGGCCGGCCGCTGCACCTGATCGACATTGGCCATCACGGTGAGAACATGACTGGCGCCGGTGGCCTTGACGGTGTCGGGAAGTGCTGCGAGCGAACAGACGTGAAGCATGGTGATCCCTGGGCGTCCTCTGGATATCGCGATTATAGGACCGCGCGCAGGGTGGTGAAAGCAGGTTCAGGCGCGCTGTTCAACCGTGCAATAGCTTGAATCGCGCCAAAAACCGCTTCTCGGCCTTTGCCGCCGTCCACGGCGTCATGTAATCCCGCTCGGTCGCCGCGGGCAGGCCGGGATCCCGGCCGAACAGGCGTTTGGCTTCGGCTTCCGCAAAGCCCGCCAGATGCGTCGCTTCGAGATAGGCAGCACCTCGGTCGGCGGTCTTGATGTTCTGGGTGATTTCGTCGGCCAGAACCGGCGGCAGTCCGAACCGGATGTGGATCGCCGAAAGCAGCCGCTTTTCCACCACCTTGTAGTCGCCGCCAAGCACCGCCTTGAACGGCGAGATCATGTCGCCGATGACATATTCCGGCGCATCGTGCAGCAGCGCCGCTATCCGGAACTTGATATCGACGCGCGGCATTTGCTCGCGCATCACGGCCTCGACCAACAGCGTATGCTGCGCCACCGAGAAGATATGCGCGCCGCTGGTCTGCCCGTTCCAGCGTGCGACGCGCGCGAGGCCATGGGCGATATCGGCGATTTCGATATCGAGCGGCGAGGGGTCGAGCAGATCGAGTCGGCGTCCCGACAGCATCCGCTGCCAGACGCGGGTGGAGACATCGGAGGCGGACGATTTTCTGGCCGTCATTTGATCTTGAGACGGGGGCTGCGATGCGTGCCGCTGCAGGTCTCGTGGCAGAAGCAGGTGACCAGATGGTCGTTGACCATGCCGGTGGCCTGCATGAAGGCGTAGACGATGGTCGGGCCGACGAACTTGAAGCCGCGCGCGCTGAGTTCTTTGGATAGCTTGATCGAAACAGGCGTCGATGCCGGCACGCTGGCGGTGGTCTTGAACGCGTTGACCTTCGGCTTGCCGTCGACGAAGTCCCAGAGGAATTTCGAGAAGCCGGCGTCCTCTTCCATGATCTTCAGATAGGATTTGGCGCTTGCGACCGTACCCTCGATCTTGGCGCGGTTGCGGACGATGCCGGCGTCGTTCATCAGCGCATGAACCTTCTTCGCATTGTAGCGCGCGATCTTCTCCGGCTGAAAATCGTCAAACGCTTTGCGAAAGTTCTCGCGCTTGCGCAGGATCGTGATCCACGACAGCCCGGCCTGGAAACCGTCCAGAATCAGTTTTTCATACAGCGCGCGGTCGTCATATTCCGGCACGCCCCATTCGGTGTCGTGATAGGCCATGTAAAACGGATCTTCGCCCGGCCACGGGCATCGTATCTTGCCATCGGCATGCAGGCGCGCGGACCTGGTCATGCGACGGTCTGCTTTGGTGGGGTGCGAACGTCGTCCGGATCGGCCAGGCGGATGCCGAGGCCGCCCGCGGTCAGCGCCAGGCCGGCCTCCAGCGCATCCGCGACACGATCGGTCCGGATCAGCGCGAGGCCGTTGCCGCCGGCGGTCGAACCCATGGTGCCGACCGCCTTGTCGCCGGCGAGAATGGTCGCGCCCGGTTCCGGCGACAGGTCTTCCAGCACCACCCGCACGGTTCGCGTGCGTGCGGTGCCGCGATGCTGCATCCGCGACACCACTTCCTGTCCGACATAGCATCCCTTGTCGAAATCGACGCCGTGCAGGCGATCCATATTGGTCTCGTGCGGAAACGCGTCGCCATACATGAAATCGAGGCCGCCGCGCGGGGCACCCGAACCGATGCGATGGGCCTCATAGTCGGCGCTGTCGACGAGTTCGGCGCCGATCAAATCGGCAGCCTTCTGCTTGAGTTCTTCGGGCACGAGGATGCGCCAGCCGAGCGCGTCGTTGCGCGGATCTGCAAATGCAAGATCGGGCTTCATCGCGGGTTCGCCGCGCCAGACCGCCAGCACGCCGAGGCTGTCGGTGAGATTCTCGACCGCGACCTTGGCGCGCAGCTTGTAGAAGCCGAGCTTGGCTGCAAGTCCCGGCGCCAGCGCGCGCGGGGCATCGATCAGAAAGCCGCCGCCATGGCCGGCCGGCGCCTCCGTGATCAGGAAATCGGTGATGATCTTGCCCTGCGGCGTCAGCAATGCGCCGAACCGGCCAAGGCCGGGGCGAAGCAGCGTCACGTCGGTCGTAACGAGGCCGTTGAGGAAGTTGCGGGCATCCTCGCCGCTGACCTTGACCACTCCTCGGTCCGGAAGAAACGCTGCTTTCATTCGCTGAAATGGCCCTTTTTCGACGTTCTTTTTTGAAGTTCCTGGGGAAACACCGGTCGCAGATATCACACGGGAACGTAAGGCGCTAAGGTGCCGTCAACAAGGCCCGCGCGACCACTCAAAAGCGGGCGTCGAGGACCGATGAATCAGCGATTTGATACCATTCTAAAATCCGGCACCGTGGTCAATCAGGACGGTGAGGGCATCCGCGACATTGGCGTCACCAATGGCCGGATTGCCGCGATCGGCGGTTTGGGGCAGGCCTCGGCGGGCGAGGTGATCGACTGCAAGGGGCTGCATATCCTGCCCGGCGTGATGGACACGCAGGTGCATTTCCGCGAGCCGGGCCAGACCCACAAGGAAGACCTCGAAACGGGGTCGCTTAGCGCTGTCATGGGTGGGGTTACCGCGGTGTTCGAAATGCCGAACACCGATCCGCTCACCATCACGGAAGCGACATTCACCGACAAGGTGAAGCGCGGCCGTCACCGCATGCATTGCGATTTTGCGTTCTTCATCGGAGGCACCCGCGAGAACGTGCAGGATTTGCCGGAACTGGAGCGCGCGCCGGGCTGCGCCGGCGTAAAAGTGTTCATCGGCTCCTCCACCGGCGCACTGTTGGTCGAGGACGACGAAAGCCTGCGGCGGATCTTTCAGGTGATCCGGCGCCGCGCCGCGTTCCACGCCGAGGACGAATACCGGCTCAATGACCGGAAGCCGCTCCGCGTCGAGGGCGATCCGCGCTCGCATCCGGTCTGGCGCGACGAAACCGCGGCGCTGATGGCGACCCAGCGGCTGGTGAAACTTGCGCATGAAACCGGAAGGCGCATTCACGTGCTGCACATCTCGACCAAGCAGGAGATCGAGTTCTTGCGCGATCACAAGGACGTCGCGTCCTGCGAGGCGACGCCGCATCACCTGACGCTGGTTGCGCCCGAATGCTACGAGCGGCTGGGCACCCGCGCGCAGATGAATCCGCCGGTGCGCTCGGCCGATCATCGCGACGGCATCTGGTACGGCATCGAGCAGGGCATCATCGACGTGCTCGGCTCCGACCACGCCCCGCATACGCTGGAGGAAAAGGCGAAGACCTATCCGGCCTCGCCGTCGGGCATGACCGGCGTGCAGACGCTGGTGCCGCTGATGCTCGATCACGTCAATGCCGGGCGGTTGTCGCTGGCACGCTTCGTCGATCTCACCAGCGCAGGTCCGGCGCGGCTGTATGACATCGCCCGCAAAGGCCGGATCGCGGCGGGCTATGACGCCGACTTCACGGTCGTCGATCTCAAGCGCAGCGAGACCATCACCAACAAATGGGTGGCCTCGCGCGCCGGCTGGACGCCCTATGACGGCGTGCGCGTGACCGGTTGGCCGGTCGGCACGTTCGTGCGCGGCAGACGGGTGATGTGGCAGGGCGAGGTGGCGACGCCGTCGACGGGCGAGCCGGTGCGGTTTCTGGAGACGCTGAAGGCGTAATTCACAACTGTCATTGCCCGCGAAAGCGGGCGATCCAGTATTCCAGCGACGTCAGCGAGTAATTCAGAGGCCGCGGCGTACTGGATTGCCCGCATTCGCGGGCAATGACGACCAGAGGCGGAGCAAGTCCTACTGCTTCGCCAGCGCCAGCGAAAACTCGCCGTTGCGCACGCGCGCCGGAAGGCCCTCGACGAATTTCGCGACCGCGTCTTCGCCGTAGGTGGAGACCAGCTCGGCCAGGGCCGTGAACAGGCTGGCCTGCGCCAGGCAATCGCCGTCGACGCCATCGTGCCGCGCTTCCGCCCAGGCCTCGTTGAGATAGCCGAGCGCAGCCTGCTTCTGTTCGTGATCCGGCAGCGGGTCGCGGTGAATCGAAAAGGACGCTGGATGGCTCATGAAACTCAACGAAATTTGCACGCGATCCAGGGCGGAGCGCATCTGATGGCCGAGGTGTAGCATGCGCCGCAGGGCCGCCTAGACTACATCTTTAGGAAAGGTTAACGCGGCTGTCCGTATTTGAAACAGGGTGCCGCCGGTCAGCCGGAGCGCCCCGTAATATGGTCGAGCACGGCGCGTGGGCTGGCGCAGACATGGCGGGCGCCGGCCTCGATCAGCTCTTCGCGGCTACCGTAGCCGTAGAGCACGCCGAGTGCGTCCATGCCGTTGTTTTTCGCGCCGATGATGTCGTGGCTGCGGTCGCCGATCATCAGCGCCCGCGACGCCTCCACGGCTGCCTTGTCGAGGGCGTAGGCCAGGAGATCGCTCTTGTGGACTCGCGTGCCGTCCAGTTCGGCGCCAAACACCTGCTCGAAATAGCTGCCGAGGCCGAAATGCTCGATGATGCGCTCGGCAAAGACCCTGGCCTTGCTGGTGGCGACGAACAGCCGGCACCGGCCATGCGACTGCTTCAGCGCGCCGAGGATGTGTTCGATATCGGGATAGACGGCGTTCTCGTACAGGCCGACATCGCCGAAGCGTTCGCGATAGAGCGACACGGCCAGATCGGCCCGGCTGTCGCCGCCCAGTAACGTGACGAAGCTATCGCGCAGCGGCGGGCCGATGCACCAGGTCAGTTCGTCCTGCGACGGCACCGGCAGATCGAGTTTTTGCAGCGCATACTGGATCGACCTGGTGATGCCGGGTTTCGGATCCGTCAGCGTGCCGTCGAGATCGAAGAAGATCGCGTCCATGGTGGATCAAATACCGGTGTTACGGCCCATCCTTCGAGACGGCCACTTCGTGGCCTCCTCAGGATGAGGTTGAATTTGCCGCAATATAACCGCCCTCATGCAGAGGAGCGAGCGAAGCGAGCGTCTCGAAGCATGGGCAACAGGCGACCACTCATCGTCAATCCTAATTCGCGTAACGCGCGGTCAGGTCGCGCGAGATCTTGGAGCCTTCTTCGATATAGCGGCGGATCGCCACCGTGGCCGCCGGGGTGCAGGTGCGGTAAGTCTGCTGAAACCCGTTATAGCCGCGGTTGAAGCCCGCGATCATGCGTGCGCGGCGGTCGCCGGAGGGGGTTTCGGCATCGATCAGCGCCTGCATTTCGTTGCGCCATTTCGGGCCTTCATTGGTGCCGCAGATGCCCCGCAGATAATGCAGCGTGCCGAGGATCTCGGCCAGCCGCTGCAGGTCGCCGTCGAACGGCGCTGCCGCATCCTGGGCCCGCGCGGGGCCGAGATGGCATGCCGAGACGATGATGAGAATGGCCAGTAAATAGGCCGAAAATTTCTTGGACATGAGGGGTTCCGAACCCGCGTGGTATGCCTCCTCAATGGGCTGGAAGCAAGGCGCGCGAGACGGGGCAATCGGGCCCTAAATCAGCCGCCGGGCGGCGGCAATGACCTCCTGGAGGCCGCCGGTGACCTGGAGATCGCCGATTGCATCGGGCTCGACCCATTTGAAGTCGTCATGTTCGTCGTTCAGGACCGGCTCCTTGGCCCTCCAGCGGGCCGCGAACGACATGATCAGATAGTGCCCGCCGCCGCCGGTTCCCGGCAGTACTTCGCGCCAGCCGGCAAGGTCGACAATCTCGATTTTCAGCCCGGTTTCCTCATCGACCTCGCGGTGCAGGGCGGTATGCAGCGATTCGCCGAATTCGACCCGTCCGCCGGGGAACGAATAGAAGCCTTTGCCCGGCGAACGGGCGCGGCGCACCAGCAGCACCTTGCCATCGCGAAAGATCGCGCCGCTGACGGCGAGCTGGGGACGGGACGGTTGCAGGGGGGCGACCAAGGTACGATCCGGAAAAGGTGGAACCGGTTTTTCGGACCCGATCATGCCTCATCGACACGCGCAGGTCTAATTCGCCGCCATCGCCGTCAGCGATCAGTTATTCGCCATGATGGTTTCGACGTCGGCATCGGTGCCGCCATTGATGATGCCGCCGGCCAGCGTCACCAGCGGCTTGACCCAGATCGTGGCCTGCTCGGCCAGCGTCGCGCGGGTCTTGTCCTGGCGGACTTCGCGCATCGCCTGGCCCACCGCGGTCAGGATCGAGGTCATGGTCGAGGTTATGTTGTCGAACTCGGCGCGAATCCTGGTGTCGGCCAATTCGTAGGCCTCGATCGCAAGGTCGCGGGCCTTGAAATTGGATAGCGTGAAATGCTCGGCATAGGACAGCGGGTACCAGGCGAGGAAGTCTTCCGAGCACTCCGGAATGTCCGGAACCATCTCCAGCAGCATGATGGCTTCGTTGAAATGATTCAGATAATCGGTGGCAAGCCCGGTGCGCGGGTTGATGTTGGCGGCGCGCAGCTTCGCGATCCAGGCCTCCGCGTCGGGGCCGGTCGGTCGCGGTGTCGAGCGATCGGGTCGCGCGGATGTGGGGGCTGTCGAACTCATCGATTCCAGTGTTAACACCTGACGTTAACAGCAACTAAACGGCTACTATCTTTGGTCAGATAATGTGCGGACGTTTCGTAATTACCTCGCCGCCGGCGGCACTTAGGCAGATTTTCGGCTATGCCGAGCAGCCCAATTTCCCGCCGCGGCACAATATTGCGCCGACCCAGCCGATCCCGGTCGTCATCCTCGAAAATGGCGGCCGGCATTTCCGGCTGATGCGCTGGGGCCTGGTGCCGGCTTGGGTCAAGGATCCCCGCAAATTCAGCCTGCTGATCAACGCGCGTTCGGAGACGGTGCAGGACAAGCCGGCGTTCAAGAACGCCATCAAGCGCCGGCGGGTCCTGGTTCCGGCCGACGGCTATTACGAATGGCAGGATAGCGCCGGCCGCAAACGGCCATTCTTCATCCACCGCCGCGACGGCCAGCCGGTCGGCTTTGCGGCGCTGGCGGAAACCTGGATGGGGCCGAACGGCGAGGAGATCGACAGCGTCGCCATCGTCACCGCGCCGGCCAGCCGCGATCTGGCGGTGCTGCATCACCGCGTGCCCGTGACCATTGCGCCCGGTGATTTCGAGCGCTGGCTCGATGGCCGGGCCAACGACGCCGAAGCCGTCATGGCGCTGTTGACCGGGCCGGCCGAAGGCGAATTCGGCAGGCATGAGGTCTCGACCCGGGTCAATCGCGTCGCCAATGACGACGCGCAATTGATCCTGCCGATCAGCGACGAGGAGAGGGTGGCGGAAGAACCAAAGCCGGCGAAGAAGACCGCGGCACGCAAGGCTGCGCCGGCGGCGTCCGAGGATGACGGGCAGGGATCGTTGTTTTGAGTCCACCCTGCGATGCTCACCTGAAAATATGCAGCGCCGCGTGTTGCAACAGCATGATGGTCTTGGCGTCGACGATGCGGCCGTCGGCGATCATGGCGAGCGCCTGGTCGATCGGCAATTCCAGCACCTCGATGTCCTCGCCTTCGTCCGCGAGGCCGCCGCCGCTGCCGACCCGCATCGAAGGATCATACTCGGCGACGAAGAAGTGCAGTTTCTCGGTCACCGAGCCCGGACTGGTGAAGGCCTCGAAGATCTTCTTGATATCGCCGAGCCGGTAGCCGGTTTCCTCCTCCGCCTCGGCGCGGATCCTCACCTCGGGCGCTTCGCCGTCCAGCACGCCGGCGGCGGCCTCGATCAGCAGATCGTCGTAGCCGTTGACATAGGCCGGGTAGCGGAACTGGCGCACCAGCACCACGGTGCGCTGAGCGAGGTTATAGGGCAGTACGGTGGCGCAGTTGCCGCGGTCATAGGTTTCGCGGTCTTGCGTCTGCCACTCGCCATTGCCGCGGTGGTATTCGAACGTGGTCTTCTTAAGCACATAATAATCGTCGGAGAGGATCTGCACGTTCTTGACGCGGACACGGTCGGAGATGGTCATGCCTGCCTGCTCAATCGCTGCAACTATGGCGTTGGCTCGCGGCCATCGAGCCATTTGGCGAAGGTCACGGTTTCCTGGTTGTAATAGCCGATCGACTGGTAGAACGCGTGGACCTTGGTATTTTCCTTGCGAACCATCAGTTGAAGTTTGGCGATGCCGCGGGCACGAAGCCACTCTTCGGCGGCGTTCATGATGGCACGGCCGAAGCCTGCATAGCGACAATCCGGATCGACGGTGACGTAATAGACCCAGCCGCGATGGCCGTCATGGCCGACCAGCACGGAGGCGACCAGCGCGCCGTCATGGCGGCCCAGCAGTACCGTCGAGTTGGTTCCCTGGCGCGCCAGCGCGATGTCGCTTGCCGGATCGTTCCATGGCCGCGTCGAACCGCAACGCTGCCACAGCGCAATCACCTCGGGGATTTCGGCATCTTCGATCGCCGTGATGCTCAGGGCTTGAGCGGCCGCAGAAATATTCACAGCACTTTTCCGGGGTTCATGATCCCGAGCGGATCGAGCATCGCCTTGATGCCGCGCATCAGTTCGATCGCGACCTTGTCCTTGACCTCGGGCAATTCGTCGCGCTTGAGCACGCCGATGCCGTGCTCGGCGGAGATCGACCCGCCCATCCGCAGCACGATCGCGAACACGACCTCGTTGACCTCGTGCCAGCGTGCCAGAAAGTCGGCGGCGTTGCCGCCGACCGGCTGGCTGACATTGTAGTGGATATTGCCGTCGCCGAGATGGCCGAACGGCACCGGCCGCGAACCCGGGATCAGCTTCACCACGGCCGCATTGGCCTCTTCGATGAAATCGGGCACGGCTGCGACCGGCACGGAGATGTCGTGCTTGATCGAGCCGCCTTCCGGCTTCTGCGCGGCCGACATCTCGTCGCGCAGTTTCCAGAACGCCGCGCGCTGGGTCAAATTCGCCGCGATCACGGCATCGTCGACAATGCCGTCTTCCATGCCTTTCGCCAGGATCGATTCCAGCGCATCGCGGGCATCGTCGCGCGAGGACGACAATTCCATCAGCACATACCAGGGGTGCTTGCCGGTCAGCGGATCGCGGATGTCGATGCCGTGACGGATCGAGAAATCCACCGCGATGTCGGCCAGCAATTCGAAACTGGTGAGGCTGCCGGCGGCCTCGTTCTGCGCGATCGACAGCAGCTTGAGCGCCTGCGCCGGCGATTTCAGGCCGACATAGGCGGTCTCGATCGCGCGCGGCTTTGGAAACAGTTTTAGCGTTGCCGCGGTGATGATGCCGAGCGTGCCTTCGGCGCCGATGAAGAGATTGCGCAGATCGTAGCCGGTGTTGTCCTTTTTCAGCTTCGACAGCCCATTGAGAATGCGCCCGTCGGCCAGCACCACTTCGAGCCCGAGCGCCATCTCGCGCGCCACGCCATAGGCCAGTGCCGCCGTGCCGCCGGCATTGGTGGAGAGATTGCCGCCGATGGTGCAGCTTCCCTCGGCGCCGAGCGAGAGCGGAAACAGCCGGTCGACCGCACTGGCGCGCTGTTGGGCAACCTGCAGCACCACCCCGGCCTCGCAGGTCATGGTGTTGGAGGCGGCGTCGACCTCGCGGATTTTATCCAGCCGCCGCATCGAGATCACGACCTCGCCATTATGCGGGGTCTGTCCGCCGACGAGCCCGGTGTTGCCGCCCTGCGGCACCAGCGAGATCCGGTGTTCTGACGCCAGCTTGCAGATCGCGGAGACTTCCGCGGTCGAGCCCGGCCGCAATACCAGCGGCGAACGGCCGTGGAACAGATCGCGTTCCTCGGTGACGTAAGGCGCGATGTCGGCCGCATCCGTGACTGCATATTTGTCGCCGACGATGGCGCGGAAGTTCGCGATCAGTTCGGGTGCAAGCGGCGGCACGGCGGCTTGAACGATATTCATTCGCTTCTCTTTCATTCCCGCCCCACGGCTGCGCGGCGCAGCCGGTCGTTGATGGCCTCGCCCAATCCATCGTCCGGAATGGGCATCACCGCGATCGTGCGTGCGCCCCGGGTGTCGAGGGCGCGAAGATAGCCGAACAGATTGGCCGCGGCCTCGGCAAGATCGCCGCGGGCGGACAGATTCATCACGGCGGACGCGGCGTCAATTCCCGAAACCGGATGGGAGCCAAACGCCAGCAGCGCCTCGCCGGGCTCGATTCGGTCAGCGCCGAGCCGCACCCTGGTGCGCGGCGCGTAATGCGACGCCAGCATGCCTGGCGCCAAGGGTTGCCCGCTGTCGCTGTCGGCATCCACCGGCGGTTGAACCAGCGCGCGGCCGAGCACGCGTTCGATCTCTGCGCGCGGCAGGCCGCCGGGGCGCAGCAGCATCGGGGCCTCGAAACATCCGACAATGGTTGATTCGACGCCGACCGCGACCGCGCCGCCATCGACGATCAGGTCGATCCGGCCGTCGAGGTCGCTTTGCACATGGGCGGCCGTGGTCGGCGAGACGTGGCCCGACAGGTTCGCGGACGGCGCCACCACCGGGCGGCCGAACAGCCGCAGGATTTCCCGGGCCACCGGATGCGCCGGTATCCGGATCGCGACGGTGTCGAGGCCGGCGGTGGCGAGATCGGCCACCGCGCAATCGGCTGTTTTGGGCAAAACCAGCGTCAACGGGCCGGGCCAGAACGCTTCCGCAAGCGCCAGCGCTTTGGCGTCAAAACGCCCGATTTGCCGCGCGGCGCCGAGGTCGCCGACATGGGCGATCAGGGGATTGAAGGCCGGCCGGCCCTTGGCCTGGTACAAACGGGCGATTGCGGCCGCATTGGTGGCGTCGGCGCCGAGGCCGTAGACGGTCTCGGTCGGGAACGCGACCAGGGCGCCATCGGCAAGCGCGCGCGTCGCGGCGGCGGTCGCGGCCGCACCGGCAGGCAAAATCAGCGTTTTCAGGCCCACATTCACTGGGATTAACTTCCTTAATTCGGCGGCTTGCGGTCGCCGACACCCACGGCTATAAGCCGCGTTCTTAGTCGGAGTGTGGCTCAGCCCGGTAGAGCACTGCGTTCGGGACGCAGGGGTCGCAGGTTCAAATCCTGCCACTCCGACCATTAAATCAATGGCTTGGGCCACGCTCTCGCGGCCCGTTATTGACCAAAAATCTCGATTTTGCACGCAAAATGCACGCAGCATTTTCACGGCACATGCGAGGCTCTTCATCACGCGTCCGATGGTGCACCCGTCAGGGGCATGTTGAGCATTTCGTTCATCGCGACTTCTTCCAGCCGGGCTTGACGACGCCTGGCTTCTCCAGATCCCACTTTTTGGTGTGTTGTTGATCTCACGAACATTTCGACCGCCGCTAACCTTGTGAGGACGGCGCGTACAGCAGGATCAAGCCCGTTAAGATCTGGATGCGAGAAAGACGATGCGCAGTCGAAACGGAGTGAGTGGCGAATTCGCTCCGAATGCGACGAATAAGTAGCAAGGCTTCTTGGAATGAAATGTGCGCCGAGAAGCGTGATCTCACCCGGCAGTCTGGAAATTTGTGATCCCGATTTTTGCCCGGCCGCAACTCTTGCAAAGAGCCGTTATCGAAAGTCAGCTTGTGAAAAATGAGGCCCCCTAATCGTGGACCGCATGTCTTCCGGGCACCAGCGTCTCCTGACCGCTGAAGAGCGGCGCAGATGGCTGTCGCTGGGTGTGAGCAACTAGGTGCCGTGCGGGGCACGGCACGACCCCGGCAGACCTATCCTCGCAATAACACCTATTCCTGCACGGAATACCCTGCCGGCTCCCGCGCCGAGCGCAAACTTGTCGACTGCACGTCATCGTCCTATGCTGTACTCCGTTGTTCCCAATGCGATCTCGGTTCGTGGTCCGGGTGCTGCCGCGGATGAGTGGGAGCCGTTGACAGCCTGCTCGCCCGGATTAAGCATCGCGCGGGAGAATGCGCGCGGGTTCGGTGCGAAGAAGCATCGGCTTCCCTAATCAAAGTTCCGCTTCGCAGAGAATCCGCTATGTCTCTCCAAGAGCGCGGAACACTTGAATGAATGGTCGTCGTGATTTCCAGGCCAAGGACGCCCTTTCCTTTGGCCCGTTCAGTCTGTTGGTGGCCGGCAGGCTGCTCAAAAGGGCTGATGAGCCGATACCGCTAGGCGGACGCGCGCTCGATGTTCTGATCACGCTGGCGGAGCGGGCTGGCGAGGTCGTCAGTTACAGGGAACTGATCTCGATTGCGTGGCCAAATGTAACGGTGGATGAGGCCAATCTCCGCGTTCAGATTGCCACCCTGCGGAAAGCCCTGGGTGACGGAGAGGGCGGCGCCCGTTACATATCGAACGTTGCCGGTCGCGGTTATTGTTTTGTCGCGCCCGTCACACGCTCGGCAGGGCCGTCGATTCCGGCCGAAGGAAACGCTGACGGCGAGCGACCAAGGAAGCTACCGCCGCGATTGGCACGGATGGTCGGTCGAGATGAAGCCGTTCGAGCGGTATCGGAGCAGCTCACCATCGGGCGCTTCGTGAGCATCGTCGGCCCAGGCGGCATAGGCAAGACGACCGTCGCCATTTCCGTTGCGCACGCATTACTGAACGGTTTCAGCGGCGCGGTGTCCTTTGTCGATCTGAGCGCGTTGACCAATCCCCAACTCGTCCCAACGGCGGTCGCCTCGGCGCTCGGGTTTATGGTCCAGACCCAAGACCCGTTCGGCAGTCTTGTGGCGTTTCTCGGCGACAAGAAGATCCTCCTCATTCTCGACAATTGCGAGCACGTGATCGACTCGGCAGCGGTGTTGGCCGAACGGGTTGTCAGCGAAGCACCACAAGCGCATATCCTCGCGACCAGCCGCGAAGCGCTCCGGGTCGAAGGTGAGCGCGTCCATCTATTGTATTCACTTGATTGTCCGCCCGAGCATCGCAAGCTAACTGCTGCGGAAGCACTGAGGTATCCGGCTGCTCAGCTGTTCGTGGAGCGGGCGGCAGCCGGCGGCTACTGTGCTGCGTTGAGTGATATCGATGCGCCGATCGTCGCCACGATCTGCCGCCGGCTTGATGGAATCGCACTAGCCATCGAGCTCGCCGCGAGTCGAGCCGGGTCTCTTGGGATTCGTGGAGTCGCGGAGCTGCTCGACAATCGCTTCAGCTTGCTCTGGCACGGACGCCGAACCGCGCTGCCTCGGCACCAGACCCTGAACGCGATGCTCGATTGGAGTTACAATCTGCTTTCGGAGAAGGAAAGGGTTGTTCTTAGCAGGCTCTCGGTCTTCGTAGGGGATTTCACGCTTGAGGCCGCCTGCTTTCTCGCGTCCGAGACGGAGACAGACGAGGCAACTGCTATAGAGACCCTCGAAAGCTTGCTTGCGAAATCGCTGATAACATCTGTCCCGGTACACGGACCCACATATTATCGGTTGCTCGACACGACGCGCGCCTATGCCGGAGCAAAGCTCGCCGAGCGGGGCGAGGCGAATCGCGTCGCCCGGCGGCACGTGAGCTTTTTTTCCAAATTTCTCCAACACGATGAGATCGTTCAATCGAGGTTCGGCGAGCAGGACCTTTCGGGATACACCTCGCACATTGGCAATGTGCGGGCGGCGCTCGAATGGGCATTCTCTGCCAATGGCGACGTCGCCGTTGGCGTGGAACTCGCTACCTCGGCGGCGCCCCTGTTCATCGGATTGTCACTGCTTGAGGAGTGCGACCGGTGGTGCGAACGGGCGCTCGCCTGCCTCGATGACGCAGCCCGTGGCACCAGACAGGAGATGATCCTTCAGGAGGCCCTCGCGTTATCATCGATGTATATAAGCGGAAACGCCGACCAGGTTCGCGCCGCGATCGAGCGCGGACTTGCGCTTGAGGAGGCGTTCGGCGACCGGCGTCACCAACTGCAGCTTCTCTACGGTTTGTATCGGCTTCTCATGCGGCTCGGCGATTTCCGTGCCGCGCTCGCGGCGGCGCAGCAGAGCGCAACGCCCGTGGAGGGCGCCCAAGATCCGGCGGGCCTGGTAGTCGCGGATTTCATGCTGGGCACTTGCTACCATTTTATGGGAGACCAGGCCGCGGCCCAATTCTACGGTGAGCGAGGCATGGCTCGCGCAGCCGAGCCTGGCACGGTCATCCCGAACTTCTTCGGGTTTGATCATCGCATCTACGCTCCCATCAGTCTCGCCCGCACTCTGTGGCTGCGCGGCTTTTCCGACCAGGCGTGCGGTATCGCAAGGAACGCCGTCGACGGGGCGGCGAGCCGGGATAACCCGCTTTCGATATGCGTAGCGCTGGCTTACGGTTCGCCGGTCTTTCTTTGGAGCGGCGACTTCCGGACTGCCGGCGACTACGTCGAACGACTCATCGAATATGCGAGACGTCACTCGATCGAGCCGTACCGCGCCGCCGGCCTCGGACTGAAGGGAGCCCTTGCCATTGCCCGCGACGAAGTGGGGCCCGGCGTCGACTTGCTACGGAGTGCGCTGGAGACCCTGTCCGCTAAAAAGCTGAATATCCTGCTTACGCTCTTTGCGGGAACGCTGGCCGAAGGTCTGCGCATGACCGGGCAAGTGGAGGAGGCCCTCCTCACGGTCAATGGCGCAATCGCGCGCGCGACAGATTGCGGATCGACGTACGACATGCCCGAACTTCTGCGGATCAAGGCGCAGATTCTTGCAGCCATGCCGCGGCATGGCCGGGCGTCGGCCATGGGTTGCCTGGCCGAAGCGATCGAAGTCGCGCGCGTCCAATCTGCGCTCGCCCTGGAGCTGAGGTCGACGATGACCTTGGCGCGGTTGCTCGCCGAAGGCGGACAGCGGGATCAGGCACGTCATGAGCTTGCTCTCGTCCACGACCGCTTCACGGAAGGGTTTCAGACTGAAGACCTCAAGCAGGCGCGCGCGCTCCTGGAAGATTTGCAGTCACGATCGTAAGTCGCACCAAGGCGTGCCGATGATGCCCTTGCGGGATGTGCCAGAAGCGGTTTGCGGCTGCCACGGAGTCGGTGCGCCCGAACAGCCGCTCTTGCTGATTTTACAATTTTTTACATGATACAAGGAGCCAAGGTTCACTAACTGGGGCATGTTGTCGAAATGCCGTCAATTCGCCATGGCCGTTGATCCGCATGCCAAGCCCCTGTTCTTCGACCAATGCTTCAACTGGGCTTCCGCCCCTGATTGCAGCCTTTGTCGAGGCCACGAACAGCTCCGACCTGGAGCGGTTGATGGTCACATTTGCCGACGACGCGCTTGTCAACGATCAGCTGCGGGACTACTGGGGCAAAGCGGCGATCAGGGACTGGGCAGAACGGGACATCATCGGCGAAAAACTGACGATCGCGGTTACGAAAATCGTGAGGCACTACGGCAACTTTATTGTGACGGCCGATGTTGATGGAAATTTCGACAAACGCGGTTTGCCAGACCCGCTCGTCCTGGCGTTTTATTTCACGCCTCATAACGATGTCATCATCGAATTGATCATCTTGCGCAATCGCCGCGATATCTGACGCCTCGGGGCCTGCAACTCGTCTCGGCTCCCCCATCTATAGACTGGCTCTCGTGCGCCCGTCAGACTTAACAACTTCTTATAACGTTTAATTCGCCTTCGAGGGAGAACCGCGCGACGCTTGCGCCTCCGATCGGGTTCTTCGGGCTTACTCATTTTGCGGGAGAACGCACATCGTCGCGCGCGGGACGAAGAGGGAGCGAACGAGGGCTAGCACCGCGCAAGGAGAGAAGAGGCAGCGCGATTAAGAGGAATGCATCATGCAGCAATCCCGGCACGATCACTCTCGTCCACCAACTTATCGGCTCGGATCGGACATCAGAATCATCGCCCTTCTGAAAAGGAAGCTCACCTCAGCAAACAACGAGGTCTTGGAGTCATGAACGCGACCAATCAAAGCAAGATCGTTCCAAACAAGGTGCTGGTCACGGGTGCAAGTGGCCTGCTGGGGGTCGCCGCGATCGAGAAGTTTCTCTCCGCCGGCTGGGAGGTGGTCGGCGTCTCACGCCGCAAGCCCGAGCTGCCGAGCGGCCGGGATGTTGAGTTTCTGTCGGTCGATCTGCAGGACGAGGAGACGGCCCGCGCCGCGTTCGAGCCGCTGACTGACATCACGCACATCGCCTACACGGCCCTGCACGAGAAGCCCGAGCTGGTCGCTGGCTGGTCGAGCAAGGAACAGATCGAGACCAACAATGCCATGCTGCGCAACGTCGTGGAACCCATCGTGCGCACCGCGTCCAATTTCCAGCATATCAGCATCCTGCAGGGAACGAAGGTCTACGGCGTGCACCTGCACCCGATCCCTATCCCGGCCCGCGAACGCGATGCCCGTACGGACCACCCGAACTTCTTTTTCGACCAGGAAGCCTATGTGCGTGAGAGGGGCGCCCAGCACGGCTTCAACTACACGGCACTGCGTCCGCAGCTCGTCACAGGTCCCACCCCAGGCGCTTTGAACGTTCTCCCTGCCATCGGTGTCTACGCAGCGATCCGTCGCGAGAAGGGCGAACCGTTCGGATTTCCTGGCGGTCCGTCGTTCGTCTGGGAAGCCGCCGATGCAGACCTCGTGGCCGACGTGATGGTCTGGTCTGCGCACTCGCCCAAGGCGGCGAACGAGGCGTTCAACATCACCAACGGCGACGTGTTCGAATGGCGCAATGTGTGGCCGGCCCTGGCCGAAACCCTCGGTGTCGAAACCGGGCCTGACATGCCAATGAGCGTGGCAGCATACCTCGCTGAAAACGCGGATGTCTGGGACCAGATCGTCGCGAAGTACGATCTTCGCTCGCGGAGCTTACGGGAGCTGGTTGGCCAGGGGGACCAGCACGCGGACTTCGCGTTCGCCTACGGCGCCCCGGAAGGACCTCGGGCCTTCGTGAGTACCATCAAGCTGCGTCAGGCTGGGTTCACAAAGACGATTGACACCGAGGACGCCTTCCGGAACGCGCTGCAGTTTCTGATCGGCAACAGGCTTCTGCCGCCTGCCGTGACTCGTGCTGGACAGAGAGGGAGCGAAGGACGGCGAGCACCGCGCGAGGAAAGGAAAGGGAGCGCGATCAAGAGGACTGTTTCATGAGCGGTCCTCGCACCTCGCATGATCACTCTCGTCAATCAACCTCTCGGCCCGGATCAGACGGCAGGATCATCGCTTCCCGGAAAGGGATCTCTTCGAAATCGTCGGGCCGATCTGTCGCCAAGAGCTCCATTCCTGATCGGAATGGATGATATCGCTCCGTCGCGCCTGCCGCCGCGGCGGGGAATGGATGATGGTGCGGCCATGGTTTTGGTGCTCAAGAGAGGAGAAGAGAAATGATCAACGGATTCACGCTTCACGAGACTGCCACCGCGCCGGCTGCCTCGGCCGAGATCCTGAACGGCGTACAAAAGGCCTGGGGCTTCGTGCCCAACCTGCACCGCATCCTCGCCGAGAGCCCGGCGGCGCTCGAGGCCTACAGCACGCTCTGGGGCATTGCCGAGAAGACGGGTTTCACGCCGCAGGAGCGCAACATCGTCTATCTCGCCATCATCTACGAGAACGAGTGCACCTATTGCATGGCGGGTCACACCAACCTCTCGCGCATGGCGAAGGTCGACAATGCCGTGATCGCTGCCGTCCGTGAAGGCCGCGCCATTTCTGACGCGAAGCTCGAGGCGCTGCGCCAGTTCGCCGCAAAAGTCACCCGCCAGCGCGGCGTGGTGAGCCAGGCCGATGTCGCAGCCTTCAAGGCTGCGGGCTACGATAACCGTGCTGTGCTCGACGTGCTCGTCCTCGCCGCGACCAAGCTGATCTCAAATTATACCAACCACCTCGCCGAGACGCCGAACGATTCGTTCATGAAAGGCGCCGAATGGACGCCGCCTGGCAAGCTCAAGCCGGCCGCCTGACCGGCATCAAAAGGCCGCCCTCGCTTCGCGGCGCGGGCGGCGTGGTCCGACAATGAAATCGACTTCCCCGCGGTCGCGTGAAGCGACGGCATGTCGACGCTCGACACAAGGAGTTACGATAATGAACGCGATTCTCAACACAGCAGTCAGCCCGTTCGTCCTGATCCTGCGCCGGTCCGGCGTGCTCACCGAGGATCTCGACTACCATCTGGTCCGCGCATCGATGGTGATCATGTTCTTCTTCTTCGGTTACCAGAAGTGGTGGCCGTATGAGGCGGAGCGGCTCGTGCCCTTCATCAGCAATGGTCCGCTGATCTGGTGGCTGTACCCCGTGTTCGGCCATCAAGGTGCAAGCTGGTTTCTCGGAGTCTCCGAATGGACGTTCGGCGCCCTGCTGCTTGCAGGGTTCTGGGACAAGCGGCTCGGAATTCTCGGTGCCGCCGGCTCGACCGCGACCTTCATCGCGACCGTCACGATCATCCCCTTCATGCCTGACGGTTGGGATCCCGCGGCTGGATTTCCGGCGATGACCGGCAACGTCCCGTTCCTGATGAAGGACGTCGTGCTGCTCGCCGTCTCGTTCTATCTCCTGAAGCAGGACGTGGTACGCGTTGCCCAGCAGGACGCTGTCGCACGGCGCTCGAAAACCGGGGGTCTCGTTCATTCCGGACAGGAATGAATGATATTGCCCCAAAGCGACTGCCCCGGCGCCGGCGGAT
The DNA here is from genome assembly GCF_036924615.1 of Bradyrhizobium sp. AZCC 2289. Lineage (NCBI taxonomy): Bacteria > Pseudomonadati > Pseudomonadota > Alphaproteobacteria > Hyphomicrobiales > Nitrobacteraceae > Bradyrhizobium > Bradyrhizobium sp. AZCC 2289. Next base: position 7,318,346 of record NZ_JAZHRY010000001.1, read on the forward strand.
ACCCAAGTTTGTCACCGCCACATCATTCGAAGGAGACGAGAGATGATCAACGGTTTCACGCTTCACGACACGGCCAGCGCGCCGGCGGCCTCGATCGGGATTCTGGACGGCGTTCAGAAATCCTGGGGGCTCGTTCCGAACCTGCACCGCGTGCTGGCCGAGAGTCCCGCCGCGCTCGAGGCCTATGCCACCCTGTGGGGAATCGCCGAGAAGACAGGGCTTACGCCGCAGGAACGCAACATTGTCTACATCGCGATCATCTACGAGAACGAGTGCACTTACTGCATGGCCGGCCACACGAATCTGTCTCGCGTGGCCAAGGTCGAGCCGGAGGCGATCTCCGCCGTCCGCGAAGGGCGTCCGATCGCCGACCCCAAGCCCGAGGCCTTGCGCCAGTTTGCAGCCAAAGTGACGCGTAATCGCGGTGTCGTCAGCGAGGCCGACGTATCCGCCTTCAAGGCGGCGGGCTTCGGCAATGGCGCCATCCTCGACGTACTCGTCCTCGCCGCGACCAAGCTGATCTCGAACTACACCAACCACCTCGCGCAGACGCCCCTTGATCCGTTCATGAAGGGCGCCGAGTGGAACGCGCCCGGCAAACTGAAGCCCGCCGCCTGACCGCGACCGAGGCCGCTCCTTGCCTCCGGCAGGGGCGGGGTCCGCGGCGTTGCACTTGGCGGACAAGCAGAGGAGACCGAAATGATCGACCTTTACTACTGGCCTACGCCCAACGGCCACAAGATCACGATGTTCCTGGAGGAAGCGGGACTGGACTACACGATCCATCCGGTCGATATCAGCGCCGGCGATCAGTTCAAGCCCGACTTCCTCGCCATCTCGCCGAACAATCGTATGCCGGCGATCATCGATACCGCGCCGGCCGACGGCGGCGAGCCGATCAGCGTGTTCGAGTCGGGCGCCATCCTGTTGTACCTCGCCGAGAAGACCGGCCGCTTCCTGGCGAAGAACGTCCGCAGCCGCAAGACCGTGAAGGAATGGTTGTTTTGGCAGGTGGGCGGGCTGGGACCGATGGCCGGACAGAACCACCATTTCGGCGTCTACGCGCCGAGCAAAATTCCTTACGCGATCGACCGCTACGTGAAGGAGACGAACCGTCTGTACGGCGTCCTCGACCGTCATCTCGAAAACCGCACGTTCGTCGCCGGCGACGACTACAGTATCGCCGACATGGCTGCTTATCCCTGGATTGTTCCCTGGAAGCGCCAGCAGCAAAATCTGGACGACTTCCCGAACCTGCGGCGCTGGTACGACACGGTACGCGCGCGCCCCGGGACGCAGCGGGCCTACGCGAAAGGCGAGCCGTACTCGAGCCGCCCCACGGTCACCGAGGAAGGCAAGAAGATCCTGTTCGGTCAGACCGCCAGCATAGTGCCGGCAGCATGACGGGAGAGGCGTGAAATATCCCGACGTCCCATGGCCTCATGGAGGAGAAAATGACGACCAAGTCTCCATCGCAGCAACAGCAGGCGCCCGAGCGCCGTTCCATCGATCAGAGCAAGATCGCCTACCAGAAACCTCAGCCCGCAGGCATGGTGTCCGATGTATTCGTCGGCTCCGCGCTGGAGCTTGACGGGGACGAGCGCGAATGGGTCCCGCAGTCGGACACGGTCGCGTTCAGGCCGCTCGTCCTCAACGTGAGCCAGGGCTACTACATCAATATCCTGCGGGTTCGGTCCTCTGGCGTGCTGTCGCGCCACCGCCATTCCGGACCGGTACATGCCCTCACGCTGCGCGGAAGATGGCGCTACCTCGAGCACGACTGGATCGCGACCCCGGGCGACTACGCATTCGAACCGCCCGGCGAGACGCACACGCTGGTGGTTCCGGATGACGTCAAGGAAATGGCCACGCTCTTTCACGTGACCGGCGGGTACACCTATGTCGATCCCTACGGCGAGGCGCTGGGATACGAAGACGTTTTCACCAAGCTGGAGCACGCGACCAGGCACTATGAAGCCATCGGTCTCGGCAAGGAACATGTGAAGAGGATCGTCCGATGACGAGACGCGAGACCGTCGATGTAGGTGGCGTTCCGATCAGCTATCTGACCGCCGGCAAGGGGGGGTCCTTGGTGCTCCTGCTTCATGGCACCTATTGGAGTCGGGTCTGGCAGCCTGTGCTCGATGGCATCGCCGCCGCGGGCCTTCGCCCGGTTGCGGTCGATTTCCCCGGTTTCGGTCGCTCCGGAGGTGAGCTCACCCTGAGCGAGGCTTCGGTCCCGCGTCTCTCCGCCTGGCTGGTGCGTTTCCTCGAAGCGCTCGGGCATAAGGGACCGGTCATGGTCGCCGGCCACGACATCGGCGGAGGCGTGGCGCAGCACCTTATGCTCGCAGGAACAGTGCAGGTGCCGCGTGCGGCGGTAGTGAACGGCATCATGTACGACTCATGGCCGGTGCCCGGCGTCGCCCGCTTCCGGGATCCGGTTGTGGCCGCCGCGACGACGCGGGACGACGTGCTCGCCGCGCGCCGCGTGTCCGTCCTGAAAGCGCTCGGCCGCTCGGCAAGCGAAGCCGAGATCACCGAATATCTGGAACCCTGGACAGACCCGAGGGTTGCCCGCTCATGGCTGGCGCTCGCGGGCGCCGCCGACCACCGCTACACCATGGAGATGCTGCCGGCGCTGCTCCAATCCAGGATGCCGAAGCTCCTGGTCTGGGGCGAGGACGACGAATTCCAGACTATCGACTATGCCGAACGCTACGCACGCGAGATTCCGGAAACCAGGCTTGTGCGGATCAAATCGGCCGGCCACATTCCGATGGAAAACGATCCCAAAGCGGTAGCGGAAGCTCTGGCCGGGTTCTTTGCTGCCGAACGCTGACGGAGAATACCCATGCGGGTTGCGGTCCTCGACGACTACCAGAACGTGGCGCTGCAACTGGCCGACTGGTCGGCAGTGCGGCGGCACGCCGAAATCACCGTGTTCAACGACCACCTGGATGATCCTGGTGCGGTCGTAGACCGGCTGCGCCCGTTCGACGCCGTCTGCGTGATGCGCGAGCGAACGCCGCTGACGAAGGAGATTCTCGAGCAGCTGCCGCGGCTGAAGCTGATCGCATCGACGGGCCCTCGCAACGCCTCGATCGACACGCAGGCCGCGGCAGAGCGCGGGATCCTGGTGACCCCGACCGGCTACGACTCCACCCCGACCATCGAGTTCGCCTGGTCGCTGATCCTGGCGAGCATGCGAGGCATCGACCGGGAGGCCGCCTCGCTGAGGGCCGGCGGATGGCAGACGGGCCTCGGCTCGAACCTGCGAGGCAAAGGCCTTGGGGTCGTCGGGTTGGGCAATATCGGAAAAGAGGTCGCGCGCATCGGTCTCGCCTTCGGCATGAAGGTGATCGCCTGGAGCCAGAACCTGACCCAGGAGAAGGCCAGTGCCGCCGGCGCCACTCTCGTCGACAAGGAGACACTATTCCGCGAGGCGGATGTCATCACGGTCCATCTCGTCCTGAGCGGCCGCACCAGAGGCCTGATCGGGGCACCCGAACTCGCCCTGATGAAGCCCACGGCGCGGCTGATCAATTCGTCGCGCGGTCCGATTGTTGATCAAGCGGCGTTGATCAAGGCGCTGCAGGCCCGCACGATCGCGGGTGCGGCCGTCGACGTGTTCGATATAGAGCCCTTGCCCGCCGATCACCCGTTCCGAACGCTGGACAACTTGCTGGCAACGCCGCACATCGGCTACGTGACGGAAGAGCTCTATCGCACCTTCTACGGCGACGCTGCCGCCGGCATCGCCGCGTGGCTCGAGGCCAACGCCGCGTGAACTGGCCGGGAATCTCTCGTGAAGATTGACCGCTGCCGTTGATGCGATCCAGAGCCGAGATGACAGCTTTTCCATTCCGGCCTGGAATAGGTCTTATCCCGGCAAGAGAGCTACCTCGATTGCAGGAACGAACGATGTTGCGCGTAGACAATCGTTGCGGGTGGCGCTGAAGCGCCGCGGGTGAGAAGATCCATGACGCTCCTCGTCACAAGTGCAACCGGCGCGAACGGCGCCGGCTACGGAAAAGTTCTCGCCTTCGCCGACGACGGCAAGCCGATTGGCGTCTTCGGCGACGATCCGCGCATCGCCGATCCTCGTGGGCTTGGGATCGAGCCCGTCGACAGGTTGCTGTTCGTCAACAGCGGCTCAAATCGGATTCTCGCGCTCGATCGCAACGGAGTGGTCGTCCGCGCAAGCAGAGCCGTGGAGGGACTGAACCCGGGCGGCGGCAATTTTGGGCCGGACGGGCGCTATTACGTCGGCCTGCGCGGCGAGCGCACCATCATGGCGTTTGCACGCCAACTCGACGGCGAAGGCGAATATGTCCTGCCGCCGCAGGTCGTGCCGTTTCCGCGCGGCTTCGCGTTTGCTCCCGATGGCACGCTCTTCGTTGCCTCCGGTATCGGGCCGGGCGGTGAAGGCGACAACACCATTCTGGCGTTCGATTCCGATCGCAGGATGCTGCCATCATGGAAGGTGAGAGACCCCGAGCTCAGTCCGCTTGACCTTACGATCGCGCCAGGCGGCAATATCGTCGTGAGCAGCGAGCATCCGTTCGGTGCCGCGGATGCGGTTGCGACCATTCGCGAATATGACCGTACTGACGGACATCTCGTCCGTGTGCTCGTGCCACGCAATGACGTGGGATTCCAGAAACCGCGGGGGTTGCGGTTTGGGCCTCAAGACCGGCTCTACTGCGTGACCCAGGACGAAGTGGTGGCCTTCGATTTTGCGACCGGGAAGTGCCTCGGTGCCGTCGTCAAGCTACCCGGCCTCAACGGCCAGGCCGTGATTTTCTTTCCACAAGGTGTGAATCGGCAGCAAGGAGAAACGCAGTGAAGCCGGACCGAGCAGGGTCGCGCGTGCCGACCGGATATTTCGTGCATAAGGAATGGCCGTACGAACCGAGATTCAAGCGTGTCAACGGCTGGCGCATGCATTACATCGATGAGGGAGCCGGCGACCCCGTCGTTCTCCTGCACGGCAATCCCGCCTGGGGATTCCTGTACCGGAAATTCGTAAAGCCGCTGACGGCTGCAGGCCGGCGCGTGATCGTTCCTGACATGATCGGCTTTGGTCTGTCCGAGAAACCCGTCCGCGAACAGGCGCACAGTCTCGACGGCCACATCGCAAATCTCACGAGCTTGCTGCGGCAGCTCGACGTTCGCAACGCGACCATGGTTTGTCACGATTGGGGCGGTCCGACCGGTCTCGGCTTCGCACTCTCCAATTCTGACCGCGTCCGCGCGCTCGTGATCATGAGTACCTGGGCCTGGCCGCTTCCTCCGGCCGAATTCCACAAACGGATATTTCCCTGGCGCATGATGCACGCGCCGCTTGTAGGCCCTTATCTTCTTGGCAAGCACAATGCGTTGGCCGGTCGCGGAATGTACCTGTCGGTGGTCGACAGGAAGAAATTTCAAGACGAGGCCCAGAGCGCTTATGAGAGCGTGTTGCCCGATCCGGGATCGCGCCTCCTCACCTGGACCTGGCCGCGCTGGATTCCGCTCGATGAGACCGCACGAGGTTTCAAACGTTTCGAATGGCTCGAGCGTGAACTCAAAAGATCGAAATTTCCGACAATGCTGGTCTGGGGAAGGGAAGACGAAGTGTTTGATTACGAGACGTTCGCGACGCGCTTCAAGGAGCTATTGCCGCACGCGGAGGGTCCCGAATTGGTCACCGGCCGGCATTTCCTTCAGGAGGATTCGGGGGCTGAGATCGCAAAGAAGATCAACGACTTCCTCGACCGGATTCACGGGAGGCAGCCATGACAGACGTTGAAGTCATCGAACAGCCCAGCCTCGACGGAAAAAGAAGAGCGCTCGTGCTTGCGGAGGATCGCGTCGGCCACTACCCGGAATTTCGGGAATTCTTCGTTCGACGCTTCTCGCTCGATACGGACGCCCTGTCGAAGCCCGGCTATGTCCGTGCGCCCTCGGGAATGATCTATTCGCTCGTATTCGTTGGTCGGAGCGGAGAGCCCTTTCCCGACGGAATCGAGGTCTATGCGCTCATTGATGCGCTGGAGCCCCTGACCGAAGCAGACGTCGATACCGATCTCTGGGCGATCCTGACGTGGATGATCCATGGCATCGGCGGCGAATGGGAGGTCGAGGACCTCGACGCGACCGGCCGCTTGTATCAGCTCCCGTTTCTGTCCCGACACGGCTGAGTGATCTGAGGCGCTGGGCGCTTATCCCTTGCCGTGGAAGAGGCAGCGCAGGAAAATCTCCAGATGCGGCGCGACGAGCAGCATCAGGGTTGCGAAAGCGCTGCCGGTCACGGCGTAGGCATAGAGAGCGTCGGCAAGAGTTAGGTTGAGCGTCCGGACCGCCCCGGCGGCAAGGGTTTTCGTGCTCCGCCTGACGAGGAACGCGGATGACTCGGCCTCAAGGCGGTCCGCGTAAGATTGTCTGTAGAGGGTCATCGGTCGTCTCCGTCCTGCCCAAGCACCCGCTGGGGTCGCGAGAAGCCATGGCCAATTTTTCGCAGCCATGGCAGACAGGGCAGGGCAATAGGGCTCATTCCCAGGAAGCATAAGGGAGGATCAAGATGGACCGTCTGGCGTCGATGGAGACCTTCATCAGGGTGGTCGAAACGGGATCCTTCTCGGGCGCGGCGCGGCAGCTTCGCGTGGGCCAGCCGGCAGTCTCGAAGACGGTCGCCCAGCTCGAAAGCTATCTCGGGGTCAAGCTGCTCACGCGCTCGACGCGCGGACTGACCCCGACCGAAGCGGGGCTTGGCTATTTCGAACGAGCCAAGCGCGCGATCGAGGAGGCTGATGAGGCGGAGCTCGCCGCGCGCGGCGCCGGCACCGGGCTGAAGGGACGATTGCGCGTCTGCGCCGCCGTCACCTTTGCCCGCATTCACCTCATTCCCCTGCTGCCGCACTTCCTTGCGCAACATCCGGAGCTCGACCTGGAGGTCGTGCTCGATGACCGCCAGATCGACCTCGTGCAGGAGGGCATCGATGTGGCGCTGCGGATGGGAAAGCTGCTGGATTCGGCGCTGACAGTCCGTCGCGTCGGTCGATGCAAGCGACTGGTATTGGGTACGCCCGGCTACTTCGAGCGCGCTGGCACCCCCGCAACGCCGGCCGATCTCAGCAAGCATCAGGCTGTTGTTTATCTGCAGGGCGAAGGCAGCGTCTGGTCGTTCCGGCGCGACAGCTCCGAAGCTGCGGTCAAGGTCCAAAGCAGGTTGAAGGTGACCGCGGCCGAAGGCGTCAGAGCCGCGGTGCTCGCCCATGTCGGGCTGACCATCGCGTCGGAATGGATGTTCACCCCCGAACTACGCTCGGGTGCCGTGTGCGCGGTGCTATCGGAGTGGAGCCTTCCGCCACTCGATTTGTGGGCGGTGTTTCCGACCGGGCGCGCCGCGACAGCGAAGGCGCGGGCTTTCGTCGATTTCTTCGAACGCAGCTTTAACCCCTGACCGACACGGCGGGTCAAATCGGGACGAGTGCCCATCTCGCCAATCGATGAGACGAACGAGCATCTCTTCGATCCTGCCCGGCATTCAGCGTTTTGGAGCGCTGAGTAAGGTGACCCCAGAAGCGGTGTTGCTCATCCCGAGCCCGCGAAAAGGAGTGTCACATCATGTCCAGCTCAACCGGGAATCGTTTGACGAGCGTTGCCGCAGCAGTCGTTGCCGGCGTTGCCCTGTTCGGCCTGCATTCGCCTGCTTCAGCGTCCGATCAGAACAGTCCGGCCGTTCTGACCTCGCACTCACCCTGGCTCGCGCCGATCGGTCATCGGCAGCCTGCAAGAGCCGACGTCCCCCAGAACGAGGTTCTGTCGGCGTGGGAGCGAGAGCAACAGGTTTTCGATGCAGAACTCGATCGTAAGCTGATCATCTGTCGTGGTTGCTGAACCTGACGCGCCACTATTCCCCAGTGGAATAGAGCCTAGTCCAACGGCCCCGCTACCCGCAGCGGCGGTCTCCTTTAGGTTCTTCGCGTGACCTCGATCCACAAGCCCACGCGAAACCTAACGGAGAACGACCATGTCACTGCAAGCCAAACTCGATGCTTTCAAGGCCGATTTCGAAGCCGGCAAGCCGCCCTACAGCGTCCCTCGTTCCGTGATCGAGACCATGCATCGCGCCACCGCCGAGCTGATTGCCTCCGGCGTTGCGCAGCGCGCCAGGAAAGCTGGCGACGTGGCCCCATCGTTCTCGCTGAAGGATCCCGAAGGCAATATCGTCAGCTCGGGCGAACTCTTGAAGAAAGGCCCGCTCGTCGTCAGCTTCTATCGCGGCGTGTGGTGCCCCTACTGTAACATGGAGTTGCAGGCCCTGGAGGCCGCCAAGCCCGCGTTCGACAAGTATGGCGCCTCGCTGCTTGCGATCTCGCCGCAGACCGCGCCGAACAGCCGCAAGTCGGTGCGTCAGAACAAGCTCACCTTCCCGATCCTGTCGGATGCGAAGGGCAAGGTCGGCGCCGCCTTCGGCCTCCGCTTCGAGCTGCCCGACTATCTGATCGAGCTCTACAAGAACCTCAAGAACGATCTGCCGACGTTCAACGACGATCCGAACTGGACCCTGCCGATGCCGGCCCGCTACGTGATCGGCCAGGACGGCACGATCCTCTACTCCGAGGTGAACCCGGACTACACGCACCGGCCCGAGCCGGAAGACATGATCCCGGTGTTGCAGCGAGCTGCCGCGGTGAAGGTCTGATCGCGGCAAAAAACAGGAAGCGCGATTGAGATCCCATCGCGCTTCTCAAGAGGCGGCTGATGGGGCGCTACGCCCAGCGACCATCGGCCGCCGTCATCAAACCTGAAGGAGATAACACCATGAGCACGCTGTTCTCGCCAATCAAGATTGGCTCCTATCAACTCTCCCACCGTGTCGTGATGGCGCCGCTGACGCGGATGCGGTCCGATCCGGGCGACATTCCGAGCGACCTGATGGTCGAATATTACTCCCAGCGCGCATCGAAGGGCGGCCTGATCATTTCCGAGGCAACGCCGGTCTCGATCCGTGGCTACGGCTATGCCGGCGCGCCCGGCATCTATTCGGACCGTCAGATCGAAGGATGGCGCCGCGTCACCGATGCGGTTCATGCCAGGGGCGGCCGGATCTTCCTGCAGCTGTGGCATGTCGGCCGTCAGTCGCACACCGATCTGCAGCCGAATGGCGAGCCGCCGGTCGCGCCGTCCGCGATCGCGGCAGAAGGCTATGCCTATACCAGGCAGGGCGAAGTCCCGTTCTCGATGCCGCGTGCGCTCGCGCTTGAAGATATCCCTGGCATCATCGAGGAGTTCCGCACCGGTGCCGAGCGCGCACTGCGGGCTGGCTTCGACGGCGTGGAGATCCATGGCGCGAACGGCTATCTGCCCGATCAGTTCCTGCAGGACGGCACCAACAAGCGCACCGATGAATATGGCGGCCCAATCGAAAACCGCGCGCGATTCTTGCTTGAGGTGACGCAGGCTGCGATTTCGGTCTGGGGTGCCGATCGCGTCGGCGTCCGCATCGCGCCCAGCGGCACCTATGGATCGATGTCGGACAGCAATCCCGCAGCTACCTTTGGCTACGTCGTGACCGAGCTCGATCGGCTCGGCATCGCCTACCTCCACGTGGTTGAGCCGCGCATCAAGGGCATCGAGGACATCGCCAAAGGTCAGGCTCCGATCGCAGCCCAGCATCTGCGGCGAAAATTCCGCCGCACCCTGATCGCAGCCGGCGGTTTTACCGGTGAGAGTGCCGCGGCCATCGTCGCGGCAGGCGACGCGGATCTCGTCGCGTTCGGTCGACACTTTATCGCCAATCCTGACCTGCCCGAACGGATCCGGCGCAATTTGCCTTTGAACCGCTACGACCGCTCGACGTTCTACGGCGGCGACGGGCGAGGCTACATCGACTATCCGGCGCACGCCGACATGGCGCCGGCGGCGGTCTAATTCCGGACGAGAGCCGTGGCGCGCCAGAGGATGGCGGGCGCGCCACGTGTCATTGCGCGGCAACCAGGATCATCGGCTGCCGCTCTTTGTAACCAGAAACTTCAAATCATCCACTTTCGCTAGAATGAATTTTACGAGCGGCGACGTGTTCGCCTCGTTATAGCCGATGACCAGGTCGACCGTTGGCGGCGCACCGCGTATCGGTCGGCTGACGACGGTTTTCGGCAACAGATTTTGAGCATAGAGCGGAAGCAGGCCGATGCCTCCGGTGGAGGCCACCAGCGAAATCCCCATTGCCAGGTTCTCGGCCTGATGGTCGGGTTTCACGCCGATAGGCTTGAGGTAATCGTTGATAGCAGCCCACGTGGTCGGTGCCCGGATCGGGGACACTCCGATAAACGTCTGGCCCGCGATGTCCTGCGGACGAATGGAACTCCGGGCAGCCAAAGCGTGGTCGCACGGCATCACGACGATCAGCGGGTCCTTTCGCAACAGCCTGAATTTCAGACCGGGCGCCTGTTTTTCCGGGACGCAAGAAGGCGAGGTCGATCTTTCCACTAATGAGATCTGCGGCGAGATCCGGTGAGTCCTGGCTGTGGATGACGACTTCAGTGCTCGGCAGTTCGGCGCGCAGGATTTCCATCACGGCGGGCAGCCAATCCATCTCGTAGCCGGTGAGGAAGCCGATCGCAAACAATGTCCGCGGCGGTCGCGCTGCTCGGCGCGCCGCCTCCGTAGCTGCCTCCGCCTGGGTAAGCGCCAGCCGTGCATGGTCGAGAAAGGCCCGACCGGCGGCGGTCAATTCAATGCCGTGCACGCTACGTACCATCAGCTGAACGCCGACCTCGTATTCGAGATCGCGGATTTGCCGGCTCAGCGAAGGCTGCGCGGTGCGCAGCCGTTTTTCAGCCGCGAGCGTCAGGCTGCCCTCTTCGGCAACCGCGATAAAATAACGAAGGTGCCGTAGCTCCATCGCGCTATCCCGTATCTCCAAGGCATGCCCACCAACTTATAAAGTCTTTGGCGAGGGCGCCAGCGGTTCCTACTTGCCCAACCACGGAGGTGCCCTCGGCAGACACCTGCAGGGCTTATCAGTTTCCCCGGCGGGACAATCCATGCTCTGCCGGGTTTGCACTCGAAGGCTCCTTGCGACGTTCATCCGCGATTTGCACGCCGGCTGGTCGCGAGGACCTGCCGGTACCAATTTCTACGAAATCAGCTTCAAGGATAAATTCCACAGGCGTTCGGCGTTCTCCGGATCGAGCGAATGCATCGCAGCGATTTGCGTCTCGTATTCGATGACCTCGTCCGGCACAATTTGCGCGGGCTCATTCGGGCAGCCCCGCTTTCCGGAGCCCCTCCGTCAGCAGCGTCGCGTTTGATTGCCCGCCCCGGGCGATCCACGAAGAGATTGTAAAGGCGGGATCAACCTCAAGGAGACACGCCGCCGCCTCACGCGCCTCGGCGTCACGTCCGAGATGGGCGAAGGCGGACGCGAGACAGCGGTATGGTTCCGGATAGACGGGGTTCTGACGTTGGGCTTTCTTCCCTGCGACGATAGCCTCGTCAAAGCGGAAAAGCTCGATGAAGGCATACCCCATCCCGACAAATGAATGGTGTAGCGCCGGGTCTACTGGGCTCATGCGAATGGCACGTTGAAAGCTCCGGACCGCTTCATCGGGCAGCCCCGCATTTCTAAAGACCCAGCCTCTTCCGTTCCATGCCCGAAACGAATTTGGGTTAAGCGCGACGGCCCGGTCAACCATTTCGATCTCAGTTTCACAATCGCCGACCATGAACGCCGAGATCAAGCTAGCCCATGTCAACGTGTCTGGATCATCATCGTCGACGCCCAATGCCAAGCGCAGAAGCCGAACTGCTTCCTTGCGGTCGAATTGAGCATTAACAGCGTAGCCCCAAAGGACGTTGTTCATGTGACAGATACCTGCCAGAGCGGCGACCAACCCGAACCGAGGGTCCAGCTCCAAAGCGCGGTGAGCTAGCCGGATCGCCTCGGCCAAACCTTCGGCGGGTCGATATGTAATACTGCTGCATAGCACGGAGATAGAAATCATAGGCGGTGAGGTTCTCTGGTCGTCGCCGCGTCGCCATTGCAGTTTCTGTTTGAAGCAACTTTGGCTGAATAGCCGAAACAGCGGCGGCCGTGACTTCATCCTGGAGAGCAAAAATGTCCGTCAGGTCTCGTTCGAACCTGTCCGCCCAGATATGCGCGCCGGTCACGGCATCAATCAACTGCCCAGTGATGCGAACTTTCCTCGACGCCTTGCGCACAGACCCCTCAAGGACATAGCGCACGCCAAGCTGGCGTCCGACCTCCTTGATATCGACGGCTCTGCCCTTGAAAGTGAAACTCGAATTGCGAGCGATCACGAACAACGATCTAAACCGCGAAAGCGCGATGGTGATCTCCTCAACCATTCCGTCCGCAAAATACTCCTGCTCGGGATCGCCGCTCAGGTTCTCGAACGGCAATACGGCGATCGAGGGCTTGTCCGGGAGCGCGAGCGCGGGCGTTGACGATTCAAAGCGGCTGTCTGGAACGGACGCGGTACCGGAAGGCCGATTCGTTTCATGCACCGCGCCAACAAAACGAAAGCCTTTGCGTGGCAGTGTTTTGATAAGACGTTGTTCTTCGCCGGAATCGCCGATCACGCTTCGCGCAGCGTTTAGACGGGTCGTCAACGCCGCATCAGATACGATACGTCCCTTCCATATTGCGCTCACGAGGTCGTCTTTGCTGACGACGCGCTCCTTGTTGCGGATCAAGTAATCGAGCAGATCGAAAACCTGTGGCGTTGTCGGGACCACGTCGGTCCCGCGTTGTAGTTCGCGCCGGTCGGTGTCGAGAGCGTAATTCTCGAAGAAATAGCGCACGCTACCGCCCCTAGGGTTGGCCGCAGATCGCCTGAGGGCACTCCTGCACGGAAAAAGTAAGCCGCCTGCAAGGAAAATGTAAGCCGGATGTCAAGCAGGCCTTCCGATGTTTTGGCATCTTATGCAGAGGAACAGACAGTCGGTAGGTGCCCAAAATAACGAAGGTGCCGCAGTTCCATCTCGCCTTCCATATCTCTCAGGCATGCCTACCAACTTATAAAGTCTTTGGCGAGGACACCAGCGGTTCCTACTTGCCTAATCACGGAAGTGCCCTCGGGAGACACCTGTAGGGCTTAATGGCTTCTGGCGGGACAATTCATGCTCCGCCGGCAGGAAACATGAATGAGGAGCCGGAACATGAGCACCCCAGTCGTATTGATCACCGGCGCCTTGACCGGCATCGGCCGTGCCGCCGCCATCGCCTTCGCCAGGAAGGGCGCGAAGATCGTCGTATCCGGTCGGCGTGATGAGACCGGCAAGGCCCTCGTCAAGGAGTTGCGCACGCTCGGTTCGGAGGCGGAGTTCGTCAACGCCGACGTTCGCAGGGAGGACGACGTCCGCGCCATGGTCGACAAGACGATCGCGCGGTTTGGCCGTCTCGATGTCGCGGTCAACAACGCCGCCACCGAAGGCCAGGTTGGTCCGATCACGGACCAGACCGCGGAAAGCTTTGCCGCGACCTTTGAGACAAACGTTCTCGGCGTGGTGCTGAGCATGAAGCACGAAGTGCGCGTCATGCAGGCTCAGGGGAGCGGTAGCATCATCAATATTTCCTCGACCTACGGGCACAAGGGTGCCGGTTTCGCCTCGATCTACGTCGGCGCCAAGCACGCCGTCGAAGGCATTACCAAGTCGGTAGCGCTCGAGGTCGCCAAGTCGGGAATTCGCGTCAACGCCGTCGGACCAGGTCCCACGGACACCGGCATGCTGACCCGCTTCACCGGCACGGCGGAGAACAAGGCGGCCTTGGCGACACAGGTTCCGCTGGGTCGGCTCGGACTCTCCGAGGAGGTCGCCGACGGTATCGTCTTCCTTGGGTCGGACGAAGCCAAATTCATGACGGGTCACGTCCTCAACGTCGACGGCGGACACAGCGCCAACTGAAGGCAATTCCCGTTCACGCTCCATCGATCGGGAATTGCGTAACGCAGTCGATGATGACCACCCACACCTGATCAACGCGCGACACATCTCAAATGGCGGGAGGAGTCCAATGGCCAACGTAGTGAAGAAGCACAGCATTTCTACTGAACTCGCGCAGAAAATGGTCGATCAGGCGGTGGCGAAAGCCAGAAAACTTGGCGTTGCCGAGAATGTGGCGATCCTCGATGACGGCGGCAATCTCAAGGCCTTCAGCCGGATGGATGGAGCCCCGATCCTCTCCATCGAGATCGCGCAGAACAAGGCCTACACGGCGCTGTTCGGCGTCTCGACGCAGGATTTTTTCAACTTCATCCAGCGCGACCCGTCGCTTTTGGCCGGCATTCCCACGCTTGCGCGCGTCGCGGCGTACGGAGGAGGGTTTCCGATCAAGGTGGACGGAGAAGTCGTCGGGGCGATCGGGGTGAGCGGGGCGCCCACGGTGCAGAACGATGTGGACTGCGCGAGAGCAGCGCTGGCGCTCCTGTCCGATGCGGCGCCGGCCGAGTGATGAGGGCGCGACAACAATGATTCATACCCGCCCAAAAATGATTCATACCCACCAGACCGCGCCGACGCAGTTCGTCGAAGCCAACGGCATCCGCTTTGCCTATCGCCGCTTCGGCAATCCGGCCGGCGTGCCGCTCGTCTTCAACCAGCACTTCACCGGCACCATGGACCATTGGGATCCGGCAGTGACCGACGGCTTCGCCAGGGATCGCGAAGTCATCCTGTTCAACAACGCCGGTGTATCCAGTTCCTCTGGAGAGGTGCCCACCAGGATCGGGAAAATGGGCGCCAACGCTGTGGCGTTCATCAAGGCGCTAGGACTGACGAAAGTCGATGTGCTCGGGTTTTCGATCGGCGGCTTTGTCGCGCAGGAAATCGCCCTTCAGGCGCCCGACCTCGTGAGGCGCCTGGTCCTGGTCGGCACCGGCCCGCGCGGTGGCGACGGCATGGCCACGCTCACGCCAGAGGCGCAGGAAATCTTCGGCGCCACCTATGCCGATCCCGATCATCTCTGGCTTCGCGTGCATTTCACGAAGTCCGAGAAGAGTCAGGCTGCGGGCCGCGAGTTCCTCAAGCGCTTCCGGTTACGCGCCGAGAACCGCGATCCCGAGGTCAACGAGAAGGTCGCGCCCGCCCAGATCGAGGCGATCGGCGAATGGGGCGCGCCGCGGGAGAAGCCGTTCGAATATCTGAAGTCGATCCGCCAGCCGACGCTGGTCGTCAACGGCAGCAGGGACGTCATCATCTACTCCGTGAACTCGTTCATCCTGCAGCAGCACCTGCCTGACGCCCAGCTTGTCCTTTATCCCGACGCCAATCACGGTTCGCAATATCAATATCCCAAGCGGTTCGTCCGGCACGTTTCCCTGTTCTTGTCCGAAGAGAAAGCGCGGTGAAACTCCACCACTCTGCATCCTCACCCAATTCGCGGCGCGTGCGCATATTCCTCGCCGAAAAGGGACTCTCGATTCCCCTCGTCACGGTCGATCTTGGCACAGGCGAGCAACATTCCGACGCCTACCGCGCGATCAACCCGCGCCGCGTCGTGCCTACCCTGGTGCTGGAAGATGGCGCCGCCATAGGTGAAGTGCCGGCGATCTGCCGGTACATCGAAGAGGCCCATCCGACGCCGCCCTTGCTTGGCGAGACGGCGAAGGAAAAAGCCGTGGTGGCGATGTGGGAACGGCGTGCCGAACTGGAAGGTTTTGCCGCGGTCATGGAAGCCATCCGCAATTCCGCGCCCGGTCTCAAAAGCCGCGCGATCGCCGGACCTCATGATTACGAGCAGATTCCCGAACTGGCGGAGCGTAGCAGGCTCCGGGTGAAGAATTTCTTCGCCGATTTCGACGATCGATTGGGCGAGGTTCCTTTCGTGGCTGGCCAGCGCTTCTCTGTCGCGGACATCACCGCGCTGGTGACGGTGGATTTCGCCGCCAAGGCGATCAACTTCACTGTTGCGGACCAGCACCGTTCACTGAAGCGCTGGTACGACGCGATTTCAAGCCGATCCAGCATGGCTGCGTAGTCCGCTGCGGTCCCAACACACTTGTCGTCAGGAGAATGAAATGAGCCAGTCAACGGAGTCAAAGAACAAGGCGCTCGTCCTTGAGGCATTCGACACCTTGTTCAACAAGCGGGATTACGCGGCCGCCGAACGCTTCTGGTCGCCGAACTACATCCAGCACAGTGCTCACATCGAGCCGGGCCGCGAGGGTCTCTTCAACCTCATCAAGGGTACTCCGGCGTCCCTCAAATATGAGCCGGGCGTGATCGTGGCCGAAGGTGACTTTGTCATCATCCACGGGCGATTCTCTGGCATGGGACGCCCGAAAAACTGGATCGCCGCCGACGTCGTGCGCATCGCCGACGGGGTGCTGGCCGAACACTGGGACGTCCTCCAGGATGAGGCGGCTCGCGCGGAGTCGAAGAGCGGTCGGCCAATGTTCGGCGATCGCTTTGCCGATTGATCGCGGAAATACGTGACGCAGTTTTGGACCCCGAGACACCGTTTCCACATGACAGTTCCAGTGAAAATTATCGTCGTCTATCACAGCGGATATGGTCACACCGTGAAGATCGCTGAAGCAGTCGTGCGTGGTGCAGCAGCCATCAATGGCGCGAGCGTACAGCTTGTCACCGCGGAACAGGCGCCCGGCCAATGGGAGCTTCTCGATGGTGCAGACGCCATCATCATGGGAGCGCCCACTTATATGGGCAGCCTGTCGGCACCGTTCAAAGCGTTCATGGATGCGACCTCGCACCTTCAATATGCCGAGAAGCGCTGGGAGGGCAAAATCGCAGCTGGCTTCACCAATGGCGCGTCCCGCGGCGGCGACAAGCAGAACTCGCTGGTCCAGCTGATGACATTCGCGGCCCAGCACCAGATGCATTGGGTCAATCTCGGGATGAATTACGGGAATAATCGCTCCTACACCAACGAGGACATCCTCAACCGCGACAGCTACACGCTCGGAATGGCTGGACAGGCTGACATGGACCAGAGCGGCGACGTCGCTCCGCCGCCGTCCGATCTTCGGACCGCCGAGTTCCTTGGCCGCCGAGTGGCCGAGGTCGCGCAGGAGCTGTCGGCTGGCCGGGCGACGCTCGGCCGGTCAGCTAACCGCGGCGTTTCGGGTGGTGCCGACAATCAGGATCCAGAAGGCAGGGGCGTGATGGCATCCGAAGGTAATCAAGCCACCACCGGACTGGTCACCGCCTGAGGCTTCGCGTGACCCACTTCCAATTCAGAAGGAGATACATCATGACTGACAAGCCGATCAAGATTCCGGGGCCCCATCACCCCATTTCGATCGAAGCGAACCCGTCCCGCGTCATGGTGAAAGTCGGCGGAAAAATTATCGCCGACACAAGCGATGCGTTGACGCTTCGCGAGGCGTCCTATCCGCCCGTTCAGTATATCCCCCGTCGCGATGTCGATATGGCTGCGCTCACGCGCAGCGAACACACCACGTATTGTCCCTACAAGGGCGACGCTTCCTACTACAGCATCCCGGCTGGCGGGGATCGTTCGCTCAATGCGGTGTGGACGTATGAGACCCCGTTTGAAGCGATGACGCAGATCAAGGACTACGTCGCCTTCTACCCGGACCGCGTCGACGAGATCGGCTAAGCGATACGCACGCCGCTGACCGCGCAGGCCGTAAGCGCCGCGGCGAGGAGACTCGCCGGCAAATAGGACGGACGATCATGAGCAAGCTACAGGGCAAGGTGGCCGTGGTTACCGGCGGCACCGCAGGAATAGGTTTCGCGACGGCCAAGCGATTTGTCGATGAAGGCGCCTACGTCTTCATAACAGGCCGCCGGCAAAAGGAACTCGAAAAGGCCATGAAGGTGATCGGCCGCAACATTGCCGGAGTGCAGGGAGATGTCTCCAAACTGCAGGACCTAGATCGACTCTTCCAGACCGTGAAGGCGAAGGGACAGATCGATATCCTGGTCGCCAATGCCGGCATCGGCGAATTCGCTCCTTTGGCGAGCCTCACGGAGGCGCATTTCGACAAGCTTTTCGATCTCAACGTGAAGGGCACGCTGTTTACCGTGCAAAAGGCCTTGCCACTGATGAACGACGGAGGGTCGATCATTCTCATCGGCTCCGTCGCAAGCGTCAAAGGCACAGCTTCCTTCGGTACCTACGGCGCTACCAAGGCGGCGGTTCGCAATCTGGTGCGAACCTGGACCGTGGAGTTGAAGGACCGTAGCATTCGCTCGAATGTCCTGAGCCCCGGTCCGATCAAGACGCCCCTGATGGATCTCCAACCCCCGGACGTCATTGCAAGGCTCGTCGCTACCATTCCGATGGGACGGATAGGAGAGCCGGACGAAGTCGCCAAGGCAGCAGTGTTCCTGGCCTCGGACGATTCCAGCTTCGTCACGGGCATCGAACTATTCGTCGATGGCGGCCGAGGTCAGGTCTGACCGGCCGAGACCGAAACGGGCGGAAGTGAAATTTCGGCCCCGATCTCACGTCGGGGCGACGTAGAGGAGAGAGGACAGATGTCCAAGGCAAAGCGTACCGCACTTGTCACGGGTGCCTCAGGTCTGGCCGGCGGCTACATGCTGGCTCACCTGCTCGAGCAGGGTGGCTGGGATGTCGTCGCGGTGTCGCGCCGCAAGCCGCGGATTCCCGGTGACTACAGACACATCGCCGTGGATCTTCTCGACCTCGATGATTGCCGGACAAAGCTCGGGCCGCTCACGAATATTTCGCACCTGTTCTATTTGGCAATCACGGAGCGCCCGGATCCCGGCGAGACGGGGTCAGCGAACGCCAACATGTTCTTCAACCTCGTCAAGACCATCGAGGCCGCGTCACCCGTGCTCGAGCATGTTCATCTCTCTCAGGGCACCAGATGGTACGGAAATCACCTCGGTCCGTACAAGACTCCGACCAAGGAAGACGATCCGCGGCACATGCCGCCGAATTTCTATTACGACCAGCAGGACTTTCTCGAGGGATTCCAGAAAGGAAAGCGCTGGACCTGGTCGGTTGGGCGTCCGCACGCAGTCTGCGGATTCTCCACGGGAGGACCGATGAACCTGACCCTGGCGATCGCTGTCTATGCAAACATCTGCAAGGCGTTGGGGCTGCCTCTCAGCTTTCCAGGCAAGCCCGGGGCCTATACCGCACTCTACCAGTGCACGGACGCCGCTCTTCTGGCAAAGGCCGTCGCATGGATGGCGACCGATCCGAAATGCGCCAACCAGGCATTCAACATCACCAACAGTGACCTGATCAGGTGGCAGAACCTGTGGCCCAGGTTCGCCAATTTCTTCGGGATGGAACTGGCTCCGCCACGACATATCAACCTTGCGCGGTCCATGGCGGACAAGGGGCCGATCTGGGAAAAGATCGTCGAAAAGAACGGATTGCAGAAATTCCGCTTCGAAGAGATTGCGGCCTGGGGCTACCCGGACGGCGTGTTCGCTTCCGATTACGATTATCGTCTCCGATACCAGCAAGGCCCGCCGTTTCGGATTCCACGACCTGGTGGACACCGAGGAGATGTTCCTTCGGATGTTCTTGGATTTTCAGCGTGACCGAATCATTCCGTAACACAGCGTGCGTTGTCGTCGCGTGCGCCAGGGCCACCTCATCACCTGCGACGGAAGCGATCAAGGCAATGGCGGGTCGCCTTGGCCTTAGACGTGCTTTCCGCAGATCCTTCCCGCACTACAGCCCGCTTTCAAAGGAGAACGTCCATGAGTGCATCCGTCGTCCTGATTACAGGCGCCTTGACCGGTATAGGCCGTGCCACGGCCTTGGCCTTCGCTCAAGAAGGCGCCCGGATCGTTGTGTCCGGCCGCCGCGACGAGGCGGGCCATGCGCTGACCCAGGAGCTCCGCAGTCTCGGTGTGGAAGCCGAATTCGTCCGTGCTGATGTCCGCCACGAAGACGATGTCCGCAACCTGGTCGACAAGACCATGGCACGGTTCGGCCGGCTCGATGTGGCCGTCAACAATGCCGGCACCGAAGGCAAGCCCGGTCCGGTCACGGAGCAGACGGCGGAGAGCTACGCCGCCACCTTCGATACCAACGTCCTCGGCGTGTTGCTCAGCATGAAGCATGAGATGGGCGTCATGCAGGCGCAGGGCAGCGGCAGCATTGTGAACCTGTCGTCGACCATGGGACAGCGAGGCGCGCCGGGTGCGTCGCTCTACACCGCCAGCAAGCACGCGGTCGAGGGATTGACGAAATCCGCAGCGCTCGAAGGTGCGGCATCAGGCATTCGCGTCAACGCCATCGCGCCCGGTCCTGTCGAAACCGAAATGCTTGATCGGTTCACCGGCACCGCCGAGAGAAAGGCAGGACTCGTTGCGGGAATACCTCTCAAGCGTGCGGGAACCCCCGCGGAGATCGCCGATGCCATCGTGTTCGTCGCTTCCCGCAAGGCATCGTTCATCACCGGCCAGATCATCAGCGTGAACGGCGGCAAGACCGCTTCGTAATTCCGTATTTGGAAGGCCCATCACCAAGCCTGGAAATCACCGCGCGCTTTGCCGGCGCATCGCGCGGCTGCGTCCGGAGACCGGCTGAGACTTTGCTGAACTCGCAAGGACGACAGATATGATCAAGGTAGCGCCTGAGTCCGTTCGTCGTACCGTGGCGGACCGGACTCAGCCTCCAGTGGGAGGGCGATTCGTCCTCGGGCGCCGCGCGAGTCTGTTGGTTTCGGCGGGCGTGGTCAGTCATACGCTTTGGACAAGTGCGGCGCCTGCACTGACATACGGGCTTTATGCCGACGAATGGCATCTCACCCATACGGTGACGGCGGGCATCTTTGCCATCTATCCGATTGGCGTTGTTGTCATGCTGGTCGGCTTCGGCGGAATTTCCGATCAAATTGGTCGCCGCGCGACGATGTTGGCCGGCTTCTTTGCTTCGTTGGCCGGCGCTCTGTTGTTTGCGGTCGCACCTGACGTATGGTGGGTATTCGCCGGACGTGCCCTGATGGGCATCGGCGTTGGCTTGGCGGCGAGCCCGTCGACCGCCGCGATTTTGGAGTTCATAAGCGAGGAACGTGCGAAGAGTGCGGCCTCGGTCACGATGGGGGCGCAGGCTATCGGCTTCGCCGCTGCTTTGCTGCTCGGCGGCGCCTTGACGGAATACGGGCCATGGCCGACGCGCCTTTGCTTCTGGATACTGGCTGTTCTGCTCTTCATCCTGCTGACTGGGGCCTGGTTCTTGCCGCGGCATGCGGCCGGCGGTGCGGTCGGCGGCTGGCGCTCTCGGATGCCGTCGGTTCCGACGGATGTGCGTCGGGTCTTCGCGGTGTCATCGACCGCCATGATGGCAGCCTATACGTTCGGCGTGCTGGTCCTCTCGCTCGGCGGGCAAGTTGAGCATGACCTGATCGGCTCACCCAATGCCTTTCTCAACAGCACCGTTCTTTCATTATTTCCCATCGTGATGGGAGCGATCGGGATCATCGCCCGGACCCTCTCGCCACGGGTGGCGCTGATCGCCGGCGCGCTGATCTCCTGTTCAGGCATGGTGCTATTGATCCTGGCAGTCAATGTGCGCGATCTGGTCATCTATCTGCTGGCGATCGCCGCTGCGGGAGCGGCGTACAGCCTGTTGTTTGTCGGCGGTCTGCAAGTGATCAGCGCGGCTGCTCCCGAGCGCAACCGTGGCGGCATACTCGCCGCACTCTATCTCCTGAGTTACCTGTCGATGGGCGCGCTCGCCCTCGTTCTAGGCGCTATCGCGACCGCGAGAGGGCTTGGTCTCGCCGTCGATCTCGGTGCGGCAGCGATCATCCTGATGAATGTCGCCACGCTTGCACTCGCCGCGACCACGCCATTCACCAAGCCCCATTCCCCCGCTCCCCCTTTATCCACGTGACTACCACGCGAACGATCGCCTTGTTCCAAATCGCGGATGGTATACCGCCGACAGGGGAATTTAAGCCGGCATGCTACGTCTGCCGCGCAAGCGCTTTGACGCCGTCGGGAACAGGAACCCGGCCCTGCGCACTCTCGCTTTCGGGTCGATGTCTGCGAATTCCATCTGGGCCAAACGAACGCGTTCCCGCGGCGCGACGCGCCCGAGCTTTGCGCTTGTCACCCTCGAGAAAAAGAGGGTGCAGGGAATGCCGGGTGCACGCCGCACCCGCGGTCTCGCGTCGCAGCGCTCTCCAGACGTTCAGACGGCATGAAGCTGGGGAAGGCCGCGGAAACCGGAGTCCACTGATTCCTTCCGCGAGTGATAGATCTTCAAGACCTTTTTGGACGTTGCAACGTCCAGCTGGACGAACGCTTTCTCCATTTCGGAGAGGTCTTTGGCAAGGACTCGATGTTCCGCGGCGCCAAGGAACACCAGCGCCATAGTCGTATTCCACGATAGGTCGAGGGCTTTCGCCAGAATCAGCAGTTCTTCCTTGTTCGCGGCATGCAGCGCACGTTCCACCACGTCAACCGGCAAGGCACACAACAGCGACAGCGCGACGATAGCTTCATCAAGCTTGCGGGTCGCGGCGTATTCGAGAACGTGGGCTTCATTCAACTCACCGAGTTGGTGTTTCGCTCCCACGGTCCGCTTGGCGTTGAAGTAGCTCTTTGACGCCGGTCCAAATATCGAATGCAATGCCCCGGTTACATCGGTTACTGCACCTTGAACTTGACTTTCGGCTTCTGCCCGCTCGCCTTCAAGTTTCCTTTTCACATCGGCGGACGCCTTCGCGATCATTTGCTGAAAAAGATGCCTGGGAATGTCCCGACGCTGCCCAAGATGCTCGGCGATAATGGAATCGTTCTCAGCCCGCCTTATCAAACGAAGGAAACCGGACTCCGAGAAACGCGCGCCGACGTTAGCAGTAACCGAATTCACTACCTGCCGATCACCCCTCGCAACAAGCACATCGGTGACCGGTTCAGCGATCGATTTTCGCAGCGAGATTGCAAGCAGATGCCCCTGGCTTTTCGAGCGAGCGTTCGCAACCAAAGCCGGGACTTCAAGCCGCTCGGAGTAACGAAGGACGGGACTGGCGACGTCTATCGAATCGTCAAAGGCAAGCTTGTTGATCATGTAGATCGGCGCATGGTCGCAGCGTGCCAGCCGCTTCGCAAGCTCCGAGCGGGCAGCCAATTCAATTTCCTCTGAGAGCCGCCCGATCACTTCCCCAAAGATCCAGATCTGATCTTCGGTATAGCGGCCGGCTATCAGCATATCGGTGGCATGCCACAGCGCCTTCAGACGGCTTTCGGATGATCCCCGGGAAATTGCGTCATTCAGCTCCTTGAGATGGGACATCGCACGATCCGCGAAAGCTCGACGTCTAAAAGAAGGAACTCGCGATAACCGACCTCGAGTCAGGTATTCCGACTATCTCAAATGAATCGTCGGGTCCGTCATCCGGTAATCCAAATAACTCCGACAATGCTTCCGGATCCGGTGAATAATGGATTGTCCGACCAATTTGTTAATGTGGATTTTGCTTTTTTGGAGCGATCGGCCGCAAACACCTGCTATGGCCCGCCAATCGCTATCGAAAATCGGCAAGAATGGTTGAGCCAACGATCACCATGGCTCGCGAAAGCCACGTTCCTCACTCCGCCCGCGGCTTTCAGGCGGGCGTTTCGATTGACGGCGCCCCAGGCGCTAGATCGCATCCAGCGCGTGGACCCAGGCCTCGGGAAAAAGCGCATAGGCGTCGCCGCGCCGCGCCAGCCGCGAAAATGCCGGGAAATGCAGGTGCATCCCGGCGATCAGGATACCGTCGGAAGCGACGCGGTCGAACATGCGCTTGCGCGAAGCCGCGGCTGCGGCAAGATCGGTATCGAAGGCCATGCCGGCTTCGGGAAACGCTGTTTGCACTTCGGGCACGTGCACCGTGTCGCCCCAGATCATCAGCTGATCGTTGCCCGATGCGATGAGATAGGCGGTATGGCCCGGCGTGTGTCCGAGACTCGGCACGGCGGTGACGCCAGGAAAAACCTCGCCCTGCCTGAACAACCGCGTGCGATTTTTGTAGGGCGCGACCTGCTCGCGGCCGGCGAGGAAATAGAGTTCTCTCGATCGCTCGTCGACCTTCGTCATCGCGCCGTCGTCGTACCAGTGCGCCAGCTCATTCTCGTGCATGACCAGTTCCGCATTCGGAAACAGCAATTGGCCGTTCGACATGTCGGTCAGGCCGGCGGAGTGATCCGGGTGCATGTGGGTCAGTAACACGGTATCGATCGACTTCGGGTCGATACCGGCCGCCGCAAGGTTGCGTTGAACGAAGCCGGCGGTCGGCTGGAGATAATTGCCCGATCCGGTGTCGACGATCGCCACGCGGCCCCTGGAATGAATCAGGAAAGTATTGACGCTGGTTCGTCGCGCCGGCCGGAATGCCTCCCGCAGGATCTGTCCGGCCTTTTCGAGGTCGACATTGCGCATCACCTCGAGAGTGCCGTCCAGGTAACCGTCGCTGATAGCGGTGACGACGATATCTCCGATCCTGCGATGATAGACGCCGGAGATCTGCTGTGCGGGTTGATGGGTCATTTGCAAAGACCTTCGTGGGATTTGAGGGGAGATCGCGAGGTTCGGTCAGGCACCGGCCGTGGTCAGGAAACCGTCGATGCAATCGGCGATCAGGTCAGGCGTCTGCACCGCCATATAGTGGCCGGTGCGGACTTCGGTGAAGCGCGCCCCGGGGATGGCCTTGGCCACGGCTTCGGCAAGCGCCGGCGGGCGCACGCGATCGAGACTGCCGCCGATCACGAGCACGGGACAACGCAACCCGGCGAGTTCGCCTTGCATGTCCGCGTTCGCCAGCATTCGCCACACCGTCGCATAGCTCGCGGGATCGTTGCCGAGCCAGCGCGCCCGGTATCGCTCAAACCGCCTGATGTCGCCGCGAAGCTCCGGGGCATAGCCATTTTGCATCGCGTCCTCGACCGCGAATGCCATGCCGGTGGCTTCGATCCTTGCGACGCGTTCGAGGGCAGCAGTGCGGCGATCGGGCGCGATGCCGGTCGCCGGGCTGCCGACCACGACGGCGCTGGTGCGCGCAGGGTATCGGCTGGCAAAATGCAGCGCGATAGCGCCGCCGACGGCAATGCCCGCCAGCGCAACCTTGCCGGCAATCCCGATATGATCGTGCAATGCTGCGATATCGTCGGCCATCGTATCGAGGCTGAGTTCGCCGCGCGCCTTCTGCGACAACCCGGCGCCGCGGGTGTCATAGCGCAAGACGCGGCGAGATTCGGCCAATCGCGGTGCGACATCGTCCCAGCTTTCGAGCGAGCCGCCCATCTCGTGAACCAGCACCACGGTGCGGTCAGCCTTGCCGCTTAGCTCGTAGCGTAGCCCGACGCCGTTCAATTCAATGAAATCCATTCTGCATTCCCGGTTTCTCTCCCTCCGGTCATTGTTCAGGAAACCCGCAGCCCCGTAAAGGTTTCAGGCTCACCCGGCCCAGGCGTACGGCGGAGGTCGACCGGCGTTGGGCGGATGGTGCAAGCCGGGATCGACCGGCTTTGCAAAGCGGACGTTTGGCGAACGGCGCAGATCCGCTAGAGTGGCCTGCAACGATTGGCGGACCGGGTGCGTCCGGGCCGAAGAAAATGCCAGGGGGAAAACCATGGGCCGTAAGATAGCTATCGTCGGGGCGGGGGCGGTCGGCGGGTATGCCGGCGCCCATATGGTGCAGGCGGGCGAGGACGTGACGTTCATCGATCCCTGGCCCGAGCACGTCGAGCACATGAGGAAGCATGGCCTGCGCGTCACCCATGCCAAGGACGTCGCGGAATTCTCGGTCCCCGTATGCGCGCTGCACGTCACCGACGCCCAGCAACTCGCCAAGGAGACGCCGGTCGACATCGCCTTCGTCTGCATGAAGTCCTACGACACGGCCTGGGCGACCACGCTGATCCAGCAGTATCTGGCGCCGGACGGCTATGTCGTGTCGCTCCAGAACTGCATGAATGAAGAGACCATCGCCGGCATCGTCGGCTGGGGCAAGACGCTGGGGTGCATCGCCAGCAGCATCACGGTCAACCTGCCCGAGCCCGGCCACGTCCACCGCGGCGCCGGCAAGCACGGCGCAGCGCACACCGTATTTCGCGCCGGCGAGGTGCACGGCCGCATCACGCCACGGGCGGAGGAAATCTGCCGCCTGGTCGGCTACACCGACAGCGCCAAGGTGACCGCCAATCTGTGGGGCGAGCGCTGGTCGAAACTGGTCGCCAACGTCATCGGCAACGGACTCTCCGCCTGCACGGGTCTGACCGGCGGAGAGATGTTGCAAAACGAGCCGATCCGCCGCTTCTCCACCCGGCTCGGGAGCGAAGCGATCCGCGTCGGCCAGGCGCTCGGCTATCAGCTGGAGGAGATTTTGCACCTGCCGCCCGAGACGATCGCCCGTGCCGGCGAGGGCGACGAGGCGGCGATGCGCGCCTGCGACGAACAGCGCTTCAAGGACGGCAAGCACACCGCTTCCGCGCAGCGTCCCTCGATGGGCCAGGACATGCAGAAAGGGCGGCGCACGGAGATCGAGTTCCTCAACGGTTTTGTGGTGCGCGAGGGCGAGAAACTCGGCCTGTCCTGCGCCGCCAATGCCGCGCTGACCGACATCGTCAAGCGCGTGGAACGTAACGAGCTGAGCCCGGATCCGCGGCACATCACGGAACTGCGGTTGAACTGAACCGCCAAAGCGGACATTTCGCAGGCACGGTAGTGCGGGAGACGATGCTCGGGCGAGCAGGAGCGGCCGTCACTCGGACGGCTTCCCTGATTTCAGTGCACGCCCTGTCCGGTCTGAAGAGACCGGATCAATAGCACCGGATGACATTGATGGTTTGGTCGGCGCCGCCACGCCCGGCAACCGTTACGGTCTCCGTGGGGCAGCTCGACACATAGGGGTGGTCAGAAGGTGCAACGGCCGGTGGAAATCGATGGGCCCAATCCCAGGGAACACCATATATAGAGGTGTAACCCACGTCGGGTGATGCCGTTGGCGTAACATCACCGATGGGTTCGCCATTCGATGGCTCGTAGAAGGATCCCTCTGCAGGCCAGAAGAAGTCTTCCACATTGTTTCTGCGGTGATGATGCAGGAACGCGCGGTGACGCAGGAACGCGGCCGAACGGGAAATCGAACGCGTCGAACTAAATCCAACGTGTCCCCCTCCCGATCTGGCAAAGGTTTCGTTGGTGGCAAGCAAAAGCGCTACCACGCTGACGGACGCGATAAGCGCCCCATACATCCTTGTCATGGCATGCACCAATTCGTTGGTTACCGAGCAGTACTCGACTGACGCTAGGCCCGGCGTTTCGTGGCCACAAATGCATAATTAATAATTAGTTAAGATGTAACGTTAACGTGTCGGGCGCGGCATTTGCCCCACCGGCGAGGATGCTCATCCACGCCTTTCGACAAACCGAATGCTTTGGACAACGGGTTTGTTCCATGATTTGGCAGCGTATCTCGGCCGGTTTCGCACGGATGTCATAGTGCGGGCCAATAACCTGCAGTAGGTATCTGCTGCGTGCCGGGCGCGCCCGGCGTGCTCCACGATCTCCAGACTGGGATACCATTTTTGTTCGCCAATCCGCTCGTGAGCCGGGCCTCACCCACATTCTCCAATTCGCGAAACGCGCAAACTGCGGACTCTGCTGGCGTCGTCCCGGCAAGGGCTCGAGGCCGAGCGATGCTGAGCTTGGCGATCGGCATCGCGGCTCTGGCATTATCGTCGCACCGTGTCCTGGCGCTGAACGTCAACGCCAGCGATGAACTGTCCTACGATGCACGCCCGGTCGAATCTCCGGCGGAATCTACCATCGCCGACGAGCCTGCCGTACGCGGCCAGGCCGTCGAAACCCCGCGCGCGCCAATGCAGGGACGATCGCTCAGTGGCAATCCATTATGGACCATCCCGCTTACCGTACTATCAGCCACGCGCGAACGGCCAATCTTCTCATCGTCGCGGCGGCCGCGGCCCCCTGCGGTCGCTGCGGCTCCGGCGGTGAAACCGGCGGCCGTCGCGCCGAAACCGAAAGACCCCGAACGTCCAAAACTCACTTTGGTCGGCACCATCGCAAGCGGCCGCGAGAGGTTCGGGATTTTTTTGGACCAATCGACCAAGGCAGCGCTGCGGCTGAAGATGGGCGACGACTACCAGGGCTGGAAGCTGCGATCGGTTCAAGGCCGCGAGGCGACCCTGGAAAAGGATCAAGAGGCCGTCGTCCTCGCCTTGCCGCAGCCCGGCGACGTGCCTGCGCCGCCTTCGAACGCCGGCATATTGCTGTCGGCCACGACACCATCACGGCGGGAAAGATCCAGTCACTGATGAGCTTGCCAACGGGTCCGCGCGAAGCGCGGCCCGATGATAAACTCCGCAAGCGTCTCGAAGGATGGACGCAACACGTGGACTCGCAGCCATCCTTCGAGACGCGGCGAAGACGCCGCTCCTCAGGATGTGGTCCGAGATAGCTTCACAGCCTCTCAGGATGACGTGCGCGCCAAGAACCTGAGGGGCTCCGTTGTGACGGAGCCCCTCAGTGTCAGCTGTTTGTCAGCGTCGACGCTCAGCGCTAATGACCCACCTGTTCGTCGCCGCCCCGATTGTCCCAGATGCCGGGCAGCACCGCGGTGTGCTCGACGCGCACGGAATTGAGCGTCTCGGGTTCGATGTGGAGCGCCTGCAGGATCGTCGGCGCGACCTGCGAGGTCGCGACCGGGGTTTTCAAGGTGACGCCGGGCAGCCGCGGATTGGAAACGATCAGCCCCACATTGGTGTCGCCGAAGCTGAACCCGCCGTGCTCGGCATTCTTCTTGGTCGACGTCGTATAGACGGTTCCATAGACCGGCTGCACGAGGATATCGGGCGTACGGCTGTCGTGCGCCGGATCGTTGAACTTCAGCTTCATCTCATCGCCGCCGATCACCTCGTCAATGAACAAGGCCTTGGCATTGACGTTCAAATAGTCGATCGCCGCCTGGGTCTTGCTTTGATCCTGCAGCCAGATCAGCGCAATGTCGTCATCCTGCACGAAACCGCACGGACCCGTGGAGCAGGCGTTGGCGCTGGCGATAGCCTGTGCGCCCGGATTGGTTGCGGCGTCCGGCAACGCGGCAACGAGGTCGGCGAAATGGCCCGGCTTGTTGATTTTGGCCGGGTTGATCGGCGACTGACCATGCTTGGCGCCGACGATGAACAGCGTGGACTGGTACAGCCCGCGACTCTTCAGCGCCTGGATCATGCTGCCAAGGGCTTCGTCGGTCTTCTGCAGGCCGTAGGCGAGCACCGCCGTCGGCGTCCCGGCGCCATCGACGTAGCCGCCGGGCTGGCCGACATGGCTGGCCTGCGGGCACCCGCCGGCGTCTTTGCTGAGCTTTTGTCCGACGCTCACCGCCTGAAAGTTCATTCCGAACACGACAGGTGCGCCGCCGGCGGGCGTGCCGTCATGGTTGAAGCCATTGATCTGTTTGATGATGGCGGCGACCTTCAGCTGGTCGTTCGCAACGGTACAATCGACGCTGACGGTGGCGTCGAAGCCGTTCACGTTGGTGATCTCAGGCGTGTAGAGATCATCCACGCCCTTGCCCGACGGACCGTTGACCAGGTCGTAGGCCGGGTGCTTGTCCGCCCATGCCGTGCGGCCGCCCTTGCTCTTGACGACTTCAAAGATCGTATTGGTCCTGATCGCGTCATGCGGATAGACCGCAACGCACTGGCCGAGTTGGTTCCGTCCACGCGGCAGCTTGCTCGGATCGATGACGTTCAGGGAGACATTGTTGCTGTTGTATTTGTCGATGCTTTCGTCGAACACCATCATATTGCCCGCGCCGCCCTGGCAGGTGGTGTTGCCGGGGTCGAACAGCGTGCGGTCATAACTGACGTCGTAGAACAGGCCGTGGCTGATGGGCGACCCACCGGTCACCAGCGCCAGCAGCCCGGGGAAGGAGTCGGAATTCGCGGGCGTGCGGGCGTTGCTGTAGGTGATGCCATGGCTGGCCAATTCGGCCATGGCGGAGTTCGGATGGCTTTCGATATAGCGCGCGACGTCGAGGGCGTGCAGTCCGTCCACGCTGATCAGCAGGACGTGGTCGATATCGGCCGCCTGTGCGGTTGCGCCAAAGGCTAGCCCGGCCAGCAGGCCAAGGGTCGTCCCCCTAAAAGTCATGATCATCCTCTCCGGAATATTCGTTGCAGGACGGCGAGTGTCGCAGCCCTACATTTCACGGTGATGACCGAGCTTTTGGAGCGTCGAATTTTGAAGAACTTTTTGCTGGCGCAAAGCGCCATTTCGCTGCGCGTGCGGCGGACCAACCCGACGGTTCCGCGCATGGCGCGGCCCGATCGCAGGCCCTGGCGCGATCCGCGCCTGTGCGCCTAAAAGCCGTGTCCCGCCAATACCGGCTGCGGCTTGCCAACGACCGCCGGCGCGTCCGACGGCCGGCTTGCGACCGTCGCGTCGGTACGATAGCGCGGCAGTTGATCGCCGAGCGAGCAGCAAACGCACAGCGCGAGGCTGGCCCAGACCGCGGCGCTGAAATAAAGCGACATCCAGGCAATCTCGTCCTTCCACTCGGCAAGGTCGTGCGTCACGACCCAGCGCGTGCTCACGTCACGGAGACCTTCGAGCGGTCCGAGACGCTTGCTGCCATCGGCAATGCCGGCCCGCCACCGGCTCAGATACATCGGGACGTCGATCGTGATGAGAAACGCCAGATAACAGGCAATCCCGACCAGCGTGATCGCGAGGATCACGCGAACCGGACCATCGAACTCCGGCAGCAGCCGGCAAAGACCGATCCCGACGATGAAGAAGGCGACGGCCCATAGCGAGTTTTCGATGGCGTTGTGCAAATAGTGGGTGGTCAGCACCGCATGCCATGAGAAGCATTCCGCGATCAGGATCAGCGGCACGATCACCCATGCGGCGTTCAAGGTGGTGTCCGCTCCCGTCATGGTGCCGAGCTGGTGCAGGATAATCGCCCACTGCGCCGCGAAGGCGATCTCGGCCACGGTGGCCACCGACCGGCCGACGACGACGCTCGACAGCCAATGGTCGAACAGGCAGATCCGCTGCACATCCGCGCGCGGCAGGAACGACCGGAAGGCGCAGCCGAAAACATAGGCCGCAGAGAGCAGCAGCATGAGCCCGATGCTGGATGTGCTGCCGGGATTGCCGGCCGGCTGGAGCTGGCGGTACAGCAGGAACCAGGCCGCGATATTGACGCCGCTGACCAGGGTCAACAGGCCCCACCACCAGGCCACGGGGTTCGACCAGGCCAGCGAACTCGATACGGAACCTGACTGCGCCCGCCATTCCAAACTCATGGACCGCTCCGCGTGTAACCGAACTGACATTTGATTGTAGCAGTTCTGTCACAAATCGCGGCCAGTCACGACACAAATTTGCGTGCGGCGGTTGCTGGCGGGGTGATGGGCAACCTCACGCCACTATCGTGGTTCGCCCGAAAATGCCTGCCGCAGCGCCGACAGCCGCTCGAGCGCAGCTTGCGGCAGCGGGCCTTTCTGGACCGCGCCTCATGCGGGATAGTAGGCCGTTTTTGGGCTTGCGGGCTACGGGCTTCCGGGACCAGATGGGGACGATCGTTGATTTCGCTCAAGGCGTGCTCCCTCCGGCCGGGCATGCTGCCCGCTCGCAGGCCATGCCGTGATGGCGCGGTCATTCTGCCCGGGCTTTGTTGCCCGGCACTTGAACGCTCAGAGTTGGGGATGACGCATGACAGACCCGAAAGCTGGCGCTGCCAGCAACCAACCGATCGGCGGCGCGAAGCCCGCCAGCCGGTGCAAGCCCTCCGGAGTTCCCGACCAACAGGCATTCATATCCGACGAATGTCGCCGTCAGGACGCCCTTGAAGATGACGAGGTCAAGGAGGTCTTGCGCGCGCAACATGCGCGCGAGCGTTGACGCTGCGAGGCTCGGTTAGCGCGCAGGCCAGGGGTGCACGCGTTTCCGAATGCCACCGCCTCACGATCGCCGCGCTGGACCGGTACGCGCCCAGCCGTTAAGTAGGCGCCATGGACGCCACATCGGACGCGCCGGAATCGCGCTATTATCAATCGCAGGGGCTTCGGCTTCATTTCACCGATTGGGGTAATCCTTCAGCGCCGCCGCTGATCCTGATTCACGGCGGGCTCGATCACGCCCGCAGCTGGGATCATCCGGCGCGGGCGTTGCGGGCGAATTTTCATGTCGTGGCGCCCGATCTTCGCGGCCACGGCCAGTCCGCTTGGGCGACCGGCAGCAGCTACAGCCTGGCCGATCACGTCTACGACCTGACCTGCCTGGTGAAATCCTCAGGTTTTGAGCAGGTCGCGCTGGTCGGCCATTCGATGGGCGGCATGGTCAGCCTGACCTATGCCGGCGCATTTCCTCAGAAAGTATCCCGGCTGGTCGTGCTCGACGGCGTGACCAATTTTCCGGCCAGACGGGTCAAGCCTGCCGACGTCAGGATCGCCGACTGGGCCGGCGATCTCGACAAGTTCGCGCAACGGAAAATCCACCGCTATGCGTCGGTCGCCGACGGGGCCGAGCGGATTCTGCATCGTAACCCGCGGCTGGCCCGCGCGCAGGCGATGCATCTTGCGACCCACGGCCTGAAGCAAAATGCCGACGGCACCTATAGCTGGAAGTTCGATCCCTATTTGCGCGCCCGCGCGCCGTACCGGCTGTCGCTCGAAGACCATGTCGAACTGTGGTCGCGCATCGCGTGTCCGACGCTGCTGGTCAGCGCCAGCGAGAGTTTTCTGCCCGATCCCGAGAAGGCCGGCGTGTTGAAGCATTTCAAGCAGGCCGAATTGGCCAAGATCGCGGGCGCGGGCCACTGGCTGCAGCACGACAAGCCGGATGAGGTGCTCGGGCTTTTAAAGGGATTTCTTGATCCACCGCGATCGTGAGCGCAGACGCCGCTACATCTTAAAATGATGCGGCCGGAACAGCCGGCCCTTTTCCACCACCAGCACCACGCCGAGTGCGGCCAGCGTGCAGAGGAAGAAACCGGTCGCGAACGGCAGCAGCGTGCCGTCGTAATCCTGGCCGATGGTGACGCCGATGCCGATGCCGAGCAGGGTGGTGATCGATCCGTACAGCGACGAGGCGGTGCCGGCGATATGGCCCTGCGGCTCCATCGCCAGCGCGGTGAAATTCGCGATCATCAGCCCGAACGAAAACATCATCAGCGCTGACAGCGCCATGAACAGCGGCAACGGCAGCATGTGCATTTTTTCAGCTACCAGCATGGTTCCGGCCACGGCGGCGAATGCCACCAGCGCGCCATGCGAGATCACGCGCATGCCGAGCCGGCCGACGAATCTCGAGTTGAGAAAGCCGGCGATGGCGGTGCCGATCGCGATCGCCGCGAAGGCGATCGGGAAATAATGCCCGAGGTGATAGATTTCGGTGAACACCTGCTGCGAGGTGAACACGTAGGCGAACAGCGAGCCCATGACGCCGCCGGCCGCGAGCGCATAGCCGAGCGTCTGGCGGTTGGTCACGGTCTGGCGGAAGGCGCCGAGCACCTCGCGAACCGCGAGCGATCGGCGCTGCGAGAGCGGCAGCGTCTCCGGCATGCGCAGCGCGCTCCAGATCAGCGCGGCCGCGCCATAGACCATCAGCACGATGAAGATGCCGCGCCACTGCGTCAGCAGCAGCACCGCCTGGCCGAACGAAGGCGCGACCACGGGCACGGCGATGAAGACCATCATCGCCAGCGACATTACGCTGGCCATGCGCCGGCCGGCGTAGCAGTCGCGCACGATCGAGGTGGCGATCACGCGGGTGGCGGACGTTCCAAGGCCCTGCAGTGCGCGGGCCAGCAGCAATGTCTCGAACGAAGGGGCGGCGATCGCGAGCACGCTGGCGATGCAGTAGAGGGTCATGCCGCCCAGCAACACCGGACGGCGGCCAAAACGGTCGGACAACGGCCCGATCACGAACTGCCCGACGCCGAACCCGATCAGGAAGGTGGACAGCACCATCTGGGGGCGGTTGGCAATCGTAATGTGGAACGCGGAAGCGATGTCCGGCAACGCCGGCAGCATCATGTCCATCGCCAGCGGGTTCAGCGCCATGATGGATGCGATGATGACAACGAATTCGGGAAAGCCCATCGGGCGGTGGCCTGAGGATGATACCCAGGCGTCGGCATTGATTTCAGACACTTGGCGACCTCATTCCAGGCCGGGAATGTATCGCTCTTGCTGCGATGCACAATGACCGTAAGGGGATGGCAGACCCTCGGCGGCGGAGGAGGTGACGGGGTACGGCTGCTGAGATAGCCGTACCCAGGCCAAGCTCTATCCGGCCTTGCGCTGCGGCAAGCGCCAGCCGGGGCGGACGAAATGGCAGGTGTAGCCGTCCGGATAGCGTTCGAGATAATCCTGATGTTCAGGCTCGGCTTCCCAGAATTCGCGCGCCGGCGCGACTTCGGTTGAAGCCTTGCCGGGCCAAATGCCGGAGGCGTCGACATCTGCGATGGTGTCGCGGGCGACGCGCTCCTGCTCGGGACTGGTGTAGAAGATCGCCGAGCGGTAGCTCATGCCGATGTCATTGCCCTGGCGGTTGCGCGTCGAGGGATCGTGGATTTGGAAAAAGAACTCGAGAAGCTGCCGATAGCTCAGTAGCCGCGGATCGAAGATGATCTCGATGGCTTCGGCATGGGTGCCGTGGTTTTCGTAGGTGGCGTTGGCGACATCGCCGCCGGAGTATCCGACGCGGGTGGAAAGCACGCCGGTCATTTTCCGGATCAGGTCCTGCATGCCCCAAAAGCAACCTCCGGCAAGGACGGCCCGCTCGGTCTTCTCGGTCATTTCAGTTCTCCCTGTTCGGTCGGCCGGTTCTATTTGGGGTTTTCGGCGGGCAGGTTCAACCGCCGATCGCCTGGGAAACATGGCGCCCGCCATCATCGAGATTTCCTGCGCGGGCGCAACCCGGCTGAGTGGGGCTGGTCCGGCAATTGCCGTTGGCTGCGCTACGCGATATCAGACCCGGGAAATCGGGAGGCGACCATGTCTGTCATCGCGACCATCGAGCAGCTCGAGGCGATCTACGGCCATCCGAACGACGCATCGACGGTGAAGGTCGCGGACCGGGTCACGCCGGCCTATCGCGTCCTGATCGACAAATCGCCGTTCGCGGCGCTGGCCACCTGCGGGCCGGAGGGGCTGGATTGCTCGCCGCGCGGCGATCTGCCCGGCTTCGTCCGCATTCACGATGAAAAGACCCTGATGATGCCGGATCGCCGCGGCAACAACCGCGTCGATTCGCTGCGCAACATCGTGCGCGATCCCCGCGTTGCGTTGATGTTCCTGATACCCGGCTCCGGTACCACGCTGCGTATCAACGGCCGGGCTCACGTCTCGGCAGATCCCGATTTGCTGGCTTCGTTCAAGATGGAGGGCAAGGCGCCGCGCGCGGTCGTCGTCATGACGGTGGACGAGATCTATTTCCAGTGCGCGCGCGCCATCGTGCGCTCCGATCTCTGGAATCCCGACAAGCGGGTCGATCCCAAGAGCCTGCCGACGCCGGGCCAGATTCTCGCCGAGATGAGCGAGAACAAGGTCGGCGGCGAGCAATACGACCGCGAATGGCCGGAGCGGGCGCGGCAGACGATGTGGTGACGGGCTATCAGCGACATCATGCCGCGATGTCGTGCAATAATTGCGACGAGCCCCGGATCAGGATCCTGCGCCCGAGCGGCGTAATGACGAACGAATCGCCGCGCATGGCGACGAAGCCGAGCGCGGACAGGCTCTCAATCGCAGACTTTCTTATCCTTGAAGGGTTTGCTGCAGGTGCACGCAACGCTCTCAACACTTCCCACTGATAGGGCGTGAGTTCGTAATCGAATTCGTCGTTCATGGTGTGTCGGACTCCCGGAGTTCCCGTGGTGCGTGATACCGGCCGCACATGAATTTCTTGCGACCAGAACGAGTCAGGATTCCGGCTTGCGGCGATATGTCCTCACATCATCGTGTCATTGCAAACAAATCAAATCGCGGACGCTTCATCGCGCCGCCGATTGCTCGTCGAACGCTTTCAGCGAAACGACGGCGACCTGGCGCAGGGCCTCACGATCGGCGCCTGAAGATGCCATCACGCCCATGCCGACGGTGACAGCCGAAAGATAACGCGCGAGCGCGGATGGGTCTGCGGTGGCTGTCAGGTCGCCGTCGGCCTTGGCTTTCGCGAACCGCTGGCGGAGTTGATCTTCCGTCTGGGCCCGGTGCGCGGCCAGTTCGAACGGGACGTTTTCCGATCCCGTGCCGCAGGCCAGCCCGCCCTGGACCAGCAGGCAACCCGGCGGATTGGCCGGATCGGTCTGGGTATCGGCAATCCCCATCAGCATTTTTTCGGCGACGGCGCGGGCCGTCGGTGCGCTCAGAACATCTTCCATGAAGGCCGCGCGCCTGCCGCTGTAGCGGTCGAGCGCCGCCTTCAACAGCCCTTCCTTGCTGCCGAAAGCCGCGTACAGGCTCGGCGGATTTATTCCCATCGCATCAGTGAGTTGCGCGATTGTCGCGCCCTCATAACCGTGCCGCCAAAACACTTCCATCGCCTCGTCCAACGCCGCGTCGGCATCGAAGGCGCGGGGACGTCCCATGGCCATTGCATCCTCCTCGGCATTTTCTTAGTATCCGATACATAAGTGCCTTGACGACCGGCGTCCAGCTCCACATCTGTAGCGAACACTACATTTCTGGAGCGCGAGAATGCCCCGATCCCCCGTTACCCCCCGTTTCAGCCGGTTCCGACGCCTTGTCGGAGGCCTGGCCGCTGTTGGCGCTGTCGTTGCCGCCGGCTCGGTCGCGACTGGTCACTATTTCCACGCGGCCCAGGCCACGGCCGGTTCCGCCACTCCGGAACAGGCCGTTGTCGTCACGGTCGCCGTCGTCGAGCCGCGTCAGACTAGTCTGTGGGACGATTTTTCCGGACGGCTCGAAGCGGTCAATCGCGTCGAACTGCGTCCGCGCGTCGCCGGCGCAATTCTTTCGACCAACTTTACCGAGGGCGCGCTGGTGAAGGCCGGCGACGTGCTGTTCAAGATCGATCCGGCGCCCTACGCCGCCGAAGTCGACAAGGCCCAAGCCCAGCTTGAAGCGGCGAAAGCGCGCGTCGTGTTCACGGCCGGCGAACTCGAGCGCGGTGCGCAGCTGGTCGGCAACAATGTCGTCACTCGGCGTGACTACGACCAGCGCGACAACGCCAATCGCGAAGCCATCGCCAATGTGAAGGCCGCTGAAGCCACGTTGCAAACCGCAAGGTTGAACCTCGACTACACCGAGGTCCGCGCCCCCGTCGACGGTCGCGTCGGCAAATTCGAAGTAACGGTCGGTAATCTGGTCGCGGCCGGAACATCGTCGCCGGTGCTGACGTCGCTGGTGTCGGTCAATCCGATCTATGCGAGCTTCGATGCGGACGAAGACGTTGTGCTGCGCGCATTGAGCTCGATCGCGGATACCTCCGGCAAGCGCGGCAATCTCGACCAGATCCCGGTCGAGATGTCCACTTCCAGCGGGACCATCGTCAAGGGCCACATCCAGCTGATCGATAACCTGGTCAACGGCCAAAGCGGCACGATCCGCGTGCGCGCCACGTTCAAGAACGAAGACGGCCGCCTGATCCCGGGCCAGTTCGCGCGCGTGCGCATGGGGCAGCCGCGCGCGCAGACGCTCGTCATGGTCGATGAGCGGGCGATCGGCACCGACCAGGACAAGAAATTCGTCATGGTCGTCGGGTCGGACAATCGCGCGCTCTATCGTTCGATCACGCTCGGCGGCTCCGTCGAAGGCCTGCGCATCGTGACCTCGGGGCTGCAGTCCGGCGACCGTGTCGTCGTCAACGGGCTGCAGCGCGTCCGTCCGGGCGCGCTGTTGAAATCGGAAGTGGCCGAGATGGGCGAGCACGGCGCGCAGCGCGCTTCGGCCGACGACAACCAGCGCGTCGCGCAGCGCTAACGATTTCCGCCCGGGGGCGTACCATGAATCTGTCAAAATTCTTCATCGACCGGCCGATCTTCGCGGGCGTGCTGTCGATATTGATTTTCCTCGCCGGCCTGATCTCGCTGGTTTCGATGCCGATCTCGGAATATCCGGACGTCGTGCCGCCGTCGGTGGTGGTGCGCGCGAGCTATCCCGGCGCAAATCCCAAGGTCATCGCCGAGACGGTCGCCACCCCGATCGAGGAGCAGATCAACGGTGTCGAGGGCATGCTCTACATGAGCAGCCAGGC
The DNA here is from genome assembly GCF_036924615.1 of Bradyrhizobium sp. AZCC 2289. Lineage (NCBI taxonomy): Bacteria > Pseudomonadati > Pseudomonadota > Alphaproteobacteria > Hyphomicrobiales > Nitrobacteraceae > Bradyrhizobium > Bradyrhizobium sp. AZCC 2289. The sequence continues at coordinate 7,356,522 of NZ_JAZHRY010000001.1, forward strand.
GACCACCGATGGCGCCATGACGCTGACCGTGACGTTTCGGCTCGGCACCGATCCCGACAAGGCGCAGCAACTGGTGCAGAACCGGGTGCAACAGGCCGAACCGCGGCTGCCGGCGGTGGTCCGCCAGCTCGGCATCATCACCAAGAAGAGCTCACCCGACCTCACGATGGTCGTGCATTTGTTGTCGCCGAACAACCGCTACGACATGACGTATTTGCGCAATTACGCCGTGCTCAACGTCAAGGACCGCCTGGCGCGGATCGACGGCGTCGGCGATGTCCAGCTCTATGGCGCCGGCGACTATTCGATGCGGGTGTGGGTCGATCCGCAGAAAGCCGCGGAACACGGGCTGACCGCCAACGACATCGTCAAGGCGATCCAGGCGCAGAACGTCGAAGCCGCCGCCGGCGTGGTCGGTGCATCGCCCAGCGTCAAGGGTCTCGACCTCCAGCTTTCCGTCAACGCGGAAGGCCGCCTTTCCACCGAAGAGCAATTCGGCGACATCGTCGTCAAGGCCGGGGCGCGCGGCGAGGTGACGCGGCTGCGTGACGTCGCGCGCATCGAACTCGGTGCATCGGAATACGGCCTGCGTTCACTGCTCGACAACAAGCAGGCCGTGGCCATTCCGATCTTTCAAGCCCCGGGGTCGAATGCGCTGCAGATATCGGACAGCGTTCGTGCGACGATGGCCGAGATCAAGAAGAACATGCCGGAAGGCGTCGAATACCAGATCGTTTACGATCCGACCCAGTTCGTTCGCTCGTCGATCGAAGCAGTGATTCACACGCTGCTGGAAGCGGTGGCGCTGGTCGTTCTGGTGGTGATCCTGTTCCTGCAGACCTGGCGGGCATCGATCATCCCGCTGCTGGCGGTGCCGGTGTCGATCGTCGGCACGTTCGCGGTCATGCATGTCTTCGGCTTTTCGATCAACGCGCTCAGCCTGTTCGGACTGGTGCTAGCGATCGGCATCGTGGTCGACGACGCCATCGTCGTGGTCGAGAACGTGGAGCGCAATATTGAATCCGGCCTGTCGCCGCGCGACGCGACCTACCAGGCGATGAAGGAAGTATCGGGGCCGATCATCGCCATCGCAATGGTGCTGATTGCGGTGTTCGTGCCGCTCGCCTTCATCAGCGGCCTGACCGGGCAGTTCTACAAGCAGTTCGCGCTGACCATTGCGATCTCGACCGTGATCTCGGCGGTCAACTCGCTGACGCTGTCGCCGGCGCTGGCGGCCCTTCTCTTGAAGGGGCACGACGAACCCAAGGACGGGCTGACCCGTATCCTCGACAAGGCCTTGGGCTGGTTCTTCCGCGGCTTCAACCGCGCATTCACCCGCTCGTCGGAAAACTACAGCCGCAGCGTGACCGGCGTGATCTTCGGCAAAGCCATCGTTATCGGATTATATGTCGTGCTGGTGGGTGCGACGGCCGTGCTGTTCAAGCAGGTGCCGAGCGGCTTTGTGCCCGGCCAGGACAAGCAATATCTGGTCGGCTTTTCCCGGCTGCCGGACGGCGCGACGCTTGATCGAACCGAGGAAGTCATTCGCAAGATGAGCGACGTCGCGCTGACGCAGCCCGGCGTGCAGAGCTCGGTGGCATTTCCCGGGCTGTCGATCTCCGGCTTCACCAACTCCTCGAATGCCGGCATCGTATTCTCGACGCTGAAGCCGTTCGACGAGCGCAAGGATCCCGCGCTCAGCGGCAACGCGATCGCGGCCGACCTGAACAAGAAATATGCCGGCATCCAGGAGGCGTTCATCGCCATGTTCCCGCCGCCGCCGGTCAACGGTCTTGGCACCATCGGCGGATTCAAGCTGCAGATCGAGGATCGGGCAGGGCTCGGCTACGAGGCGCTCAACGAAGCGACCAAGGCCTACATGGCGGCAATGTCCAAGGCGCCGGAAATCGGCGGGCTGTTCTCGAGCTTCCAGGTCAACGTCCCGCAGCTGTTCGCCGATATCGACCGGACCAAGGCGCTGCAGCTCGGTGTGGCCGTGACCGAGGTTTTCAACACGCTTCAGATTTATCTCGGCTCGTTCTACGTCAACGACTTCAACAAATTCGGCCGCACCTATTCGGTCTATGTCCAGGCCGACGCGCCGTTCCGCGCGCGGGCGGATGACATCCGCCAGTTGAAAGTGCGCTCCGCGTCCGGCGACATGGTCCCGCTCTCTGCATTGCTCAGGATTCGTCAAAGCGCCGGTCCTGAACGCGCCATCCGCTACAACGGTTTCCTGTCGTCCGACATCAACGCCGCCGCGGCACCCGGATATTCATCCGGGCAGGCGCAGGAGGCGGCGACACGTATCGCGGCCGAAACGCTGCCGCCCGGCTTTGCCTTCGAATGGACCGACCTGACTTATCAGGAGTTCATCGCGGGCAATTCCGGCATGTGGGTTTTTCCGCTGGCCATTCTGCTCGTTTTCCTGGTGCTGGCCGCGCTCTATGAAAGCCTCACGCTGCCGCTGGCGATCCTCATGATCGTGCCGATGGGTTTGCTGGCCGCGATGTTCGGGGTCTGGCTGTCGAAGGGAGACAACAACGTCTTCACGCAGATCGGCTTGATCGTGCTGGTGGGTCTGTCGGCCAAGAACGCCATCCTGATTGTCGAATTCGCGCGCGAGCTCGAATTCGCCGGGCGTTCGCCGATTCGCGCGGCGATCGAAGCCAGCCGCCTGCGTCTTCGCCCGATCCTGATGACGTCGATGGCGTTCATCATGGGCGTGCTGCCGCTGGTGCTGTCGACCGGCGCCGGCTCCGAAATGCGCCGCGCCATGGGCGTCGCCGTGTTCTCCGGCATGATCGGCGTGACGGTCTTCGGCCTGTTCCTGACGCCGGTGTTCTACGTGCTGCTACGCAGCGCCACCGGCATGAAACCGCTGACGCATCACGGCGAAGGCAGCACCATTGTCGGGAAAGCCCACGCCGCGTAATCGGAGCAATTATCCGCGCCGCACGCTGGCGCCGCCGTCCACCGGCAGCGTCACGCCGGTAATGAAACTCGCTTCATCGGATGCCAGAAACAGCGCGGCATTGGCGACGTCCCAGCCGGTGCCCATCTTCTTGCGCAGCGGCACCTTGGAGTCGCGTTCGGCCTCGACCTCGGCGCGGCTCTTGTTGAATTCGCGGGCGCGGGTGTCGACCGCCATCGGTGTGTTCATCAGGCCGGGCAGGATGACGTTGGCGCGAATGCCGTACTGCGCGTTCTGGTAGGCGAGCTGTTCGGTGAAGGCGACCATCGCCGACTTGGTCGCCTTGTAGGCGACGTAAGGATACGTCGTGATCACGGCCATCGAGGAGATGTTGATGATGCTGCCGCTGTTTTGCGCCCGCATGATCGGGATCACGTGCTTGGCGGCGAGGATGCAGCTCTTGAGGTTGATCGCGACGCAGCGGTCGAAGGCCTCTTCGGTGATGTCGAGCAATTCGGCGTCGCCGCCCGACAGGCTGACGCCGACATTGTTGTGCAGGATATCGATGCTGTCCCAGCGTTTGTGCGCGTCGGCCACCATCGCCTTGATCTCGGCATCTTTGGTGACGTCGGCCTTGAAGGCGACCGCCGTGCCGCCCTTGGCCGCGATCATGTCGACGGTTTCCTGGGCGGATTCGAGATGGTGATCGACGCACAGCACCCTGGCGCCTTCGCGCGCAAAAGTCAGGGCGGTGGCGCGGCCGTTGCCGATGCCCTCGCCGGGGCTCTGGCCGGCGCCGACGACGATGGCGACACGATCTTTCAGGCGCATCTCATTCCACTCCCGGGATCGGGTACTGTTGCAGTACCTCTTTGTAATAGGGCTCGTTGTCCATCTTCATGGTCGCGAGCACGCGGACCACAGCGCAGTAGAAGGCGATGGTGAGCACGAGATCGGTCATGTGCTCGTCGGAGAGTTCCTGCTTGATCTCGGCGAAAGTCTTGTCCGACATCGAAAGCTCGCGCACCATTTCGCGCGCGCCTCTCAAGATTGCTTTCGCCAGCGGTTCCAGCTTCGAGGGTTTGCCCTCGGTCTCGGCCATCATGCCCTGGATGTCGTCGTCGGTGACGCCGAAATCCCTGCCGATCTTCACATGATGGGTGAATTCATATTCGGATTTTTCCATCCAGCCGACCTGCAGGATCGCAAGTTCCCGCAAGCGCGGATCGAGCTTGCTCTTGAAGCGGATGTAGCCGCCGATGCCGGAGAAGGCGCGCGCCATGTCGGGCGAGTTGACCAGCAGCTTGTGCAGATTGGTGTTGCGCTTGAGCATGTCGCGATATTCGGGGGCGACCTGATCGGCTTCGAGGTAGGGCAGGCGGGCCATATTGTTGTTGTCCTTGTTGGCGCGATCGCATCGCGATGCCCGATGCGACGAATAGTTATTTCAGTCAGCCATAGAGCTGTTTGTGCTCGCGCTGGTAATTGGCGTAGGAATCCTTGATGCTGGCGAGGTTGAGCAGCATGGTGGCGACCGGCTTGCCGTCGGCGGCGAACACCGTGGTGCGCACCCACATGCTCTCGGTGCGGCGGCTGCCCGAGAGTGCGACCACTTCGCGTTCGGTAGTGTAGCTCTCGCCGACGAAAATCGGCCCGCTCAGCAACCGGATTTCCTGGTCCGCGAACAGTCCGACGGCGGGGCCGCGGACCGGCAAGCGGTCCTCGCGCGCGCGGTATTGAAACAGCACGCTCAGCATTTCGAAGGGGATGATCGGCCGGCCCCAGGGATTGTCGCTTCCGGAATAATAGGCTGATGGCTTGGCGATGACCTTCAGCTTCTCGCGCAGCGAAAACGGATAGAGATCGCCCATGTTCTGGTCGAAATCCATTTTCACGGTCTGGCGGCCGGTCTTCATACCGACCTTGAGATCGCCGAGGATCACGGGATCGGCGAGCGGCTTCAATTCGCCGAGCCGCTGGTGCAGCGCCGTTTCCGTTCCGTCCTGACCGACCGACGCGGTGCCGCGCAGGATCTCGGTGCCGTCACGCTTGGTCATCCCGATCGCGCAGGATTTTTCGCCCGGCTTCGGCGTTGCGATGTTCGCCTGCACCTCCTCGCCCTCGAAGGCGGGGTTGCGATAATGCGCCGACAGACAACCGGTTTCGAACCACGCTATGCCCCAGATTTTCTCGCAGAGCGGCGCGAACTGGCTGAAATGGGTCGGCCCCTCGATGGTGCCGCCCTGAAACCCCAGTTTTTGCGCGGTGGCATCGTCGTGAATCGACGCGTGGGAGTCGTAGACCTGGGCGTGGAGCATCTGCGCCGGCCGCCGCCACGGCCCGAACAGCGCATTGTCGCGTTCCGTTATCTCGGTATTGAACGCTGCTGACGTCATCCTTCGCCTTTCCTTGGGTCTCTCCCTTTACCGCCAGCGTTTCAAAGATGCGTGGTTTCGGCAAGAGCCATTGCCGGACTCCGCGCGCACCGAGATATGCCCTGCAGCCATGGAATGAAGCTGTGCACGCATAGCAAAACCGGTGCATTCTGTTTCCGAACGAGACCGGTTCGAACAACCGGCAAGAAACGAAACGGCTGATGCGGACGGGGAATAGGCAATGGCGTTGATGGAAGTTGGGCTGGACGACAAGTACCGGCTGGATGCGAAGCGCATATTTTTGTCCGGTACGCAGGCGCTGGTCCGGTTGCCGATGCTGCAGCGCGAACGCGACCGCGCGCAGGGTCTCAACACCGCAGGTTTCATCTCCGGCTATCGCGGCTCGCCGCTCGGCATGTACGATCACGCGCTGTGGCGTGCAAAGTCCTTCCTCAAAGAGCACGACATCGAATTCGCGCCGGGCCTCAACGAGGATCTGGCGGCGACCGCGGTGTGGGGCAGCCAGCAGGTCGGAATGTTTCCCGGCGCCAGGGTCGATGGCGTGTTCGGCATCTGGTACGGCAAGGGACCCGGCGTCGACCGCTCCGTCGATGCGCTCAAGCACGCCAACTCGGCCGGCACCTCGCCCAATGGCGGCGTGATTGCGCTGGCCGGCGACGACCATGGTTGTCAGTCCTCGACGCTCGCCCATCAGAGCGAACAGGTGTTTGCGGCGGCGCTGATGCCGGTGGTCAATCCCGCCACGCTGCAGGATTATCTCGATCTCGGCATCCTTGGCTTTGCGCTGTCGCGTTATTCCAGCTGCTGGGTCGGCTTCAAGGCGATCTCCGAGACGGTGGAAAGCTCGGCCTCGATCGTCAGCGACCCGGACCGCATCAAGATCATCCTGCCCGACGATTTCGAGATGCCGCCGGGCGGGTTCAGTATCCGCTGGCCCGATGCGCCGCTCGATCAGGAGCGCCGGCTGCACGGCCCGAAGATGAACGCGGTCGCGGCCTTCACGCGCGTCAATCGCTTCGACCGGATCGTGCTCGATTCGAAGCCGGCGCGGCTCGGCATCATGGCGACCGGCAAGGCCTATCTCGATCTGCGGCAGGCGCTGGCCGATCTCGGCATATCCGATGCGGAAGCGCAGGCGCTGGGGGTGCGCATCTACAAGGTGGCGCTGACCTGGCCGCTGGAGCAGGCCGGCGCCCGTGCCTTTGCCGAGGGCCTGCAGGACGTGCTCGTGGTCGAGGAGAAGCGCGGTTTTATCGAAGATCAGCTCCTTCGTATTCTTTACAACGTTGACGCTTCAAGACGCCCGTCCGTCGTCGGCAAGCGCGACGAGACCGGCGCGCCTCTGCTGCCGAGCGAAGGCGAGTTGACGCCGACGATGGTAGCTGCTGCGGTTGTTGCGCGGTTGCGCAAGCTCGGGCATCGCAGCCCCGCGCTGGAACAGCGCCTTGCCAAGCTTGAGGCGTTCGACCGGCCCGCCGATGCGGTCGGCGCGGCAAAGCTGCAGCGCACCCCGTATTTCTGCTCGGGTTGCCCGCACAACACCTCGACAAAGGTGCCCGAGGGCAGCCGCGCGATGGCCGGCATCGGTTGTCACGGCATGGCGCTCTCGGTGCCGAGCCGCCGGACCGCGACGATCTCGCATATGGGCGCGGAGGGCGTCACCTGGATCGGCCAGGCGCCGTTCACCAGCGAACAGCACGTGTTTCAGAATCTCGGCGACGGCACCTACACCCATTCGGGCCTGCTGGCGCTGCGCGCCGCTGCAGCCGCCGGCGTCAACATCACCTACAAGATCCTCTACAACGACGCGGTTGCGATGACCGGCGGCCAGCCCGCCGAGGGCGGCTTGACGGTGTCGCAAATCGCGCATCAGGTTTCGGCCGAGGGCGCGAAGCGCCTGGCTATTGTCTCCGACGAGCCCGAGAAATATCCGGCGAATTATTTTCCGGCCGGCGCCACCGTGCATCACCGCCGTGACCTTGATGCCGTGCAGAAGGAATTGCGCGACGTCAAGGGTCTCTCGGTCCTGATCTACGACCAGACCTGCGCGGCCGAAAAGCGCCGGCGCCGCAAGCGCGGGCTCTATCCGGATCCGCAAAAGCGCGTCTTTATCAACGAGCGCGTCTGCGAAGGCTGCGGCGACTGCTCGGTAGCCTCCAACTGCGTCTCGGTGCAGCCGCTGGAGACCGAGCTCGGCCGCAAGCGGCGGATTGATCAATCGAACTGCAACAAGGATTTTTCCTGCATCGAGGGTTTCTGCCCGAGCTTCGTCACCGTGCATGGCGGCAAGCTGCGCAAGGCCGACCGCACCGCGGCCGATCCGTCGGCGCTGTTCGCCGATTTGCCGCTGCCTTCGGTGCCGGCGCTGGATGGCGCGTTCAATATCCTGGTCACCGGTATCGGCGGCACCGGCGTCATCACCATCGGCGCGCTGCTCGGCATGGCCGCCCATGTCGACGGCAAGGCCTGCTCGACGCTCGACTTCACCGGCTTGTCGCAGAAGAACGGCGCGGTCATGAGCCACGTCCGCATCGCGCCATCGCCGGACGATCTCGCCACCGTCCGTATTGCGCCGGGCGGCGCCAACCTCATCCTCGGCTGCGACATCGTCGTCGCCACCAGTATTCCGGCGCTGAGCCGGGCCGAGCGCGGCGTCACGCGGGCGATCGTCAATGTCGATCTGCTGCCGACCGCCAGCTTCGTGATGAATCCCGACATCGATTTCGAAGCCGGCACGATGCGCAATTCGCTCAACGAGGCCGTCAGCGCGTCCGATCTCGACATCCTCGACGCCACTGGCCTTGCCACTGCGCTGATGGGCGACAGCATCGCCACCAATTCCTTCATGCTCGGCTTTGCGTTCCAGCGCGGTACCATTCCGCTGTCGCTGGAAGCAATCATGAAGGCGATCGAGCTCAATGGCGCCGCGATCGAGATGAACAGGCTGGCGTTCTCGTGGGGCCGGCTCGCCGCGCACGATCTGCAACGCGTGGTCAGCGCCGCGCGCTTCAAGAATTCGGGGGCGGCGCCGGTCAAGCGGACGCTTGATGAGGCGATCGCCTTCCGCGTAAAATTCCTCGCCGACTACCAGGACGAGGCCTATTCGGCTCGCTATCTCGCGCAGGTCGAGCGCGTTCGCGCCGCCGAACTGTTGGCCGCGCCCGGATCGCATGAACTGACCGAGACGTTTGCCAAAGGCCTGTTCAAGCTGATGGCCTACAAGGACGAATATGAGGTGGCGCGGCTTTATACCGACGGCGAATTCGCAAAGGCGCTGAAGGAGCAGTTCGACGGCAACCCCGGCGTCAAGGTCAGCCTGGCGCCGCCGCTGTTGGCGCAACGCGACAAGACCACGGGACATCTGCGCAAGCGCGAATTCGGTCCGTGGGTATTCGGCGCGTTCAAGATGCTGGCGCGCCTCAAGTCGCTGCGCGGCAGGGCGTTCGACATCTTCGGTTACACCGCCGAGCGCCGGATGGAGCGGGCGCTGCCGGGCGAGTATTCGGCGATGATCCTCGGGCATCTCGATGGCAAGAAGCCGATCGACTGGCTACGGCTGGTGGCGCTGGCGAAAGCGGTGGAGCAGGTGCGCGGCTATGGCCACGTCAAGGAAGCCAATGTTGCGCGCTATCGCCAGGAATGCGCGCGGCTCGAAAGCGCCCTCGGGCAGCCGGTCGCCGCGGAAGCCGCCGAATAGGGCCGGTTTCACCCGCTGATGGCATAGTTCACCGGTAACCTTGCCGGCAGGATCGGCTGGAATTGCCGGGCCGGCTCCCTACATGATGCCTGTTGGAGTTTTAGTCATTTCAGGAGGCCGCAGATGGTCCTGAAAAGCACTTTTGCCGTCGCGCTTTGTACCGGGCTTTTGGCTTTGAGCGGCCTGGCGATGGCTGATGACTACCGTCCCGATGAGTTCCTCGGCCTCGACCTCTCCAAGGCGGTATTGTCGCCGAAGCGTCTCGGCCCGGATACCGAATTCGCGCCGGTTCCGGTCGAAGCCAAGGCCGAGCGCCGCGACGGAGCGCGCGGCGAACTGAGCGCCGATCGCAAGATCGTCCGCACGACCAAGGTGACGGTTGCGCACGTCGAGCATCCGCGCGGCGCGGCGCGCGTCAACGAACATTCGCGCGGCGCGGCCCGCGTCAAGCTTGCGAAGCGGCACAGCAATCCGCTCGATGCGCAGGCGCGCGATACGCGGATCCAGACCTGGCCGTGCAGGTCCGGCGGTATCTGCAACTGGCAGCGGTAAGGCTTTCGTCTTCGCTGCGAGTCATCCATCTGTCGTAAAACCGTAAGTCGGGAGTCAAGTTGAGCGGGCATCTTTCGTCGTGATTCGACGAAGGTGGCTCAATGACGATTGCGATACGCGCGAAGCAGGGCCTGACGCGACGTCAGCTGTTGGTCCGTTCGGCGTCGACGGTCGCGCTGGCCGGATTGGGGGGAGTTGCAAAGCCTTATCTCAGCCGTGCGGCGGATCGTCCGGGCATCGGTTGCGGGATTCAATCCGGCGACGTCTCGGCGGAATCAGCGGTGATCTGGGCGCGGGCCGACCGGCCGGCGCGGATGCAGGTGGAATGTTCGACCGTCGAAAGTTTTGCGAGCATCCTGCGCACCGGCTCCGCCGATGCCTTGCCGGACAGCGACTTCACCGCAAAACTGCTGCTCGACGGCCTGCCGTCCGGGCAGGATATCTTTTATCGGGTGCGGTTTGAAAGCATCGACACGCGCGGGATATCGGGCGAGACCCAGACCGGGCATTTTCGCACCGCGCCGACGAAGCAAGGTTCGGTCTCGTTCGTCTGGTCGGGTGATACCTTGGGCCAGGGCTGGGGCATCGATCCCGCGCGCGGCGGCTTGCGAACCTATTGCACCATGCGCGACAATCGCCCGGACTTCTTCATTCATTCCGGCGATCACATCTATGCCGATTGTCCGGTACCGTCCGAATTGAAGCTGCCGAACGGCGCGGTCTGGCGCAACATCGTCACCGAAGAAAAATCCGTGGTCGCCCACAGCCTGGCGCAGTTCCGCGGCAACTACAAATACAACTGGCTCGACGACAATTTGCGCGCCTTCCATGCCGAGGTGCCGATGCTGGCGCAATGGGACGACCATGAGGTGACCAACGACTGGTCGCCGGTCGGCTCTGCCGACGAGACCGGCTATGCCGAGGACGGCACCTCAAATCTGGTGGCGCGCGCCCGCCGCGCGTTCCACGAATTCATGCCGATGCGCGCCATGCCCGAGCGGGATGGCCGGGTCTATCGCAAGGTCGCCTATGGCCCGCTGCTCGACGTGTTCCTGATCGACATGCGCAGCTACCGCGATTCCACCTGGAACAAGCGCGACGACAAGAGCGAAACCTTTATTCTCGGACCTGCGCAACTGGCCTGGCTGAAACGCGAACTCGCGGCGTCCGACGCGACCTGGAAGGTGATCGCGGCTGATTTGCCGATCGGGCTGGTCAGCGAAGACGCCATCGCGCTCGGCGACGGCCCGCCGCGGCGGCGCGAATGCGAGATCGCCGATTTGCTGTCATTCATGCAGCGCGCCGGCATCCGCAACACGGTGTGGCTGACCGCCGACATGCATTATACGGCCGCGCATCATTACGATCCGAACCGCGCGGTGTTCCAGAATTTCGAGCCGTTCTGGGAATTCGTCTCAGGTCCCTTGCATGCCGGAACCTGGGCGCCCGGCGAGCTCGACAACACGTTTGGCCCGAAGGCGATGTTCCAGAAGGGCTGCACGGCCGAGCAGGGCGAGAATCTCGCGCCCTGTTTCGGGCTGCAGTTCTTCGGCCGCGTCGATATCGACGGCGAGAGCGAGATCATGACCGTGACCCTGAAGGATGTCGACAACCGCGACCTATGGTCGGTCGATATCGAGCCGCGGCCGGACGCGCGGCCCGGTCAGATGCTGGCGCAGCATATCTGAGCGGCGCTTTCGCTTGACGTTTTGGTGGGCGTCACCAGCCAGTAGCCGCCCACGACCAGCAGCGTGGACAGCAACAGCAGCGTGCCGGCCACGCCGAGAATGATCGCCGGCAATTCATGCGATTCCAACCACTCTCGCATCGCCCTGACCATCGCTATGCTGACCTTATCTTGATTTGCACGCCGCCTTGCCGGCATTCTATCCATTAGCGGCTTGTCCCCCTCAATGAAATACCCCGTTCACGTGGCTTTCGCTGCGCATGCGGGTGTTTTGACGTCTTCAGGAGTAACCCATGGAACATCTGCAAACTCAGGGCATCAGCGTGCCCAGGCTCGGGCTCGGCACCTTTCGCATGCAGGGCGATGCCTGCCGCGCCGCGGTCGAGAGCGCGCTGGGGCTCGGCTATCGTCATATCGACACCGCCGAGATGTACGGCAACGAGGACGCCATTGGGGCTGCGCTCGCAGCCTCCGGCGTCGCCCGCAAGGATTTGCATATCACGACAAAGGTCTGGAACGAGAATCTGGCGCCGGAAGCGATCCGCCGGGCGTTCGACGTCTCCTTGAAAAAGCTTGGGCTCGATCAGGTCGATCTCTATCTCGTGCATTGGCCGTCGAAGAACATGAACCTGCCGGCGATTTTCGAAACCCTGATGAAGCTGCAGCAGGAGGGCCGCACCCGCGCCATCGGCGTCGCCAATTTCAACATCGCGCTCTTGAAGACGGTCGTCGAGGACATCAAGGCGCCGATCGCCTGCAACCAGGTCGAATATCACGTGATGCTGGACCAGACGCCGCTGCGGAAATATCTCGCCGCCAAATCGATCCCGCTGGTGGCCTATTGCCCGCTGGCGCAGGGCCGCGCGGCCTCGGACGAGGCGCTGGCCGCAATCGGCGCTAAGCACAATGCCAGCGCCGCGCAGGTGGCGCTGAAATGGCTGCTCGACCAGGATGGCACCGCCGCGATCCCCAAGGCGTCGCGGCCAGAGAGCCAGCAGGCCAACCTCGACGCGCTGAAGCTGAAACTCGATGACGCGGATCGCAAGGCGATTGCGGGGTTGCCGAAGGGCAAACGCTGTGTAAATCCGGGCTTCGCGCCGGCGTGGGATTGAGGGCGATTCCTTCTTTTTCCGCCCGCCGAAATTCAGGTTTTAGCTACACACCGGCTGTGGTTCCGTCCATACTGGGCCACATCCAAGGGAGGTCAAGAAATGCGTGAAGCCGTTATCGTTTCCTATGCACGTACCGGACTGGCAAAGTCCGGCCGCGGCGGGTTCAACATCACCCCGCCGATGTCGATGGCGGCCCACGCCATCAAGCACGCCGTCGAGCGCGCCGGCGTCGACAAGGACTATGTCGAGGACTGCTATCTCGGCAATTGCGCGCATGGCGCGCCCAATATCGGCCGTCAGGCCGCGCTGCTCGCCGGCATGCCGAAATCCACCGCCGGCGTCTCGGTCAACCGCTTCTGCTCCTCGGGCCTGCAGACCATTGCGATGGCTGCCAACTCGATCCGCTCGGACGGCGCCGATTGCATCGTGGCCGGCGGCGTCGAAAGCATCTCGATCCCGGGCGGTGGTTCGCCGAAGGAATCGATCGATCCGGACCTGCTGAAAGCGGCGCCCGACATCTTCATGGCGATGATCGACACCGCCGATATCGTCGCCGAGCGTTACAAGCTCAGCCGCGAATACCAGGACGAGTACTCGCTGGAATCGCAGCGCCGCATGGCCGCCGCCCAGCAGGCCAACAAGTTCAAGGACGAAATCGTCCCGATGAAGACCAAAATGAAGGTGGTCGACAAGGCGACGAAGGCGGAAAGCATCGTCGACTATGTCGTCGACAAGGACGAGTGCAACCGGCCGGACACCACGATGCAAGGCTTGGCAAAACTCGAGCCGGTGAAGGGCCCCGGCAAATTCGTCACCGCCGGCAACGCCAGCCAGTTGTCGGACGGCGCGGCCGCCGTCGTGCTGATGGAAGCCAAGGACGCGGAGAAGCGCGGCCTCAATCCGCTCGGCCGCTTCGTCGCCTGGGCGGCGGCGGGCTGCGAGCCGGACGAGATGGGCATCGGCCCGATCTACGCCGTGCCGAAGCTGCTGAAGCGCCACGGCCTCAAGGTCGACGACATCGATCTCTGGGAGCTCAATGAGGCGTTCGCCAGCCAGTGTCTCTATTCGCGCGACCAGCTCGGCATCGATCCCGAGAAGTACAACGTCAATGGCGGTTCGATCGCGATCGGTCATCCCTTCGGCATGACCGGCGCACGGCTCACCGGCCACATCCTGCAAGAGGGCCGTCGGCGCAAGGCCAAGTGGGGCGTCGTCACCATGTGCATCGGTGGCGGTCAGGGCGGCGCAGGGCTGTTTGAGATTTACAGCTGAGACGCTTTAGTCGTTTTAGTCGTGCGCAAAGAAAATGGCCCCGCGAGGGGCCATTTTCCGTTCAGGCGTGTCGGTCTCAGTAGTCGCGATGCCGCTTGATGACCGTGACCCGGTCATGATCATGACGCCATCCGCGATGCCAGCCGTTGTCGCGGTGCTCGCGATATTCGGCACGCGCGCCGTAGCCGTGATGATAGCCGCCGCGCTTCACCACGATGGTTTCGGCGCTTGCAATCGACGGCGCCGCAATGGCGATCGCGCCAAGCGCGGCTAAAACATATCCAAACTTCTTCATGATGTTCTCCTCGGTTGAGCTGATTAAACTGCGCATCGATGCGAACGTTCCTCGGGAACCCGAAGAGAATTCTGAACAGATGTTCAGCAACGTTCGGCATTATCCTCGTCATCCTGAGAGCCTGATTCAGCAAGCGATCATCAAACTCTCTGTTCGTCATGCCTGGCCTTGTGCCGGGCATCCACGTTCTTTGTGTTGCCCGGAAGCAAGGACGTGGATGGCCGGGACAAGCCCGGCCATGACGGAAAGCGCCAATCGATGATCGCCTGATACACCAGCTCGTCGATCTTCCGCCGGCAACTTGCGCAAAGCCGGTCCCCGGCGCATCATCATCGGATAAAAATACATCAGGGGGAGCGCTGCCATGACCGGGTTTTCTCGCCGTCATTTTCTGAGCCTGACAGGATCGGCCGCGGCCGCCGCACTCACCGGAGGCGCCAACGCCGCGATGGGTCCGAACGACAAATTCGACCTCGTGATCAAGGGCGGCGACGTGCTCGATCCCAGCCAGTCGCTGCGGGGCAAACGCGACATCGGCATTCGCTGGGGCGTGATCGAGGCGATCGAGAACGAGATCCCGGCCGTCCGCGCCTCGAAGACCATCGACGCCGCGGGCAAGCTCGTGACGCCGGGCCTGATCGATCTGCACTGCCACGTCTATCCCTATGGCTCCGCGATCGGCATTCCCGCCGACGAATTGGTGCAGTTTCAGGGCACGACTACGGTGGTGTCGGCGGGCGACGCCGGCGTCAACAATCTGGCGGCGCTGCGCCGCTACATCGTGGCGCAGTCGCGCGCGCGGATTTACGCCTTCGTCCATATCGCCAATAACGGCCTGTCGGCCTTCCCGATCGCCGAGCTCTACAATATCGACAACGCGCAGGTCGAAGCCTGCGCCATGGCGCTAGCGGAAAATCCGGATTTCCTGATCGGCGTCAAGGTGCGGATGTCGGAGAACGTAATCTACAAGCATGGCCTCGAGCCGTTGAAGCGCGGCATCCAGGCCTGCGAAATGTGCGGCTGGCCGGCCAAGATGATGGTGCATATCGGCGGCGTCGAGACCGGCGCGCTGATGTCGGATATTCTCGACCTGTTGCGGCCGGGCGACGTCCTGACCCACGCCTATTCCGGCGCGCCCAACAACGCGGGTGCCTTCACCAACATCGTGCAGGACGGGAGGCTGTTGCCGGCCGCGCTTGCCGCCAAGCAGCGCGGCGTAATTTTTGACGTCGGCCATGGCGGCGGCAGTTTTGACTTTACGGTAGCGGAAGTCGCGATCCCCGCCGGCTGCACGCCCGACACAATCTCCTCCGACATCCACGTCTTCTCCGGCAATTCGCCCGGCATGCCCTATCTGCCCAACGTGATGAGCAAATTCATGGCGATGGGCTTTACGCTGGAGCAGGTGGTGACGATGGCAACCTCAGCGCCCGCCAAAATCATCAACCGCGCGCCGAAGATCGGTACCCTGCAGTTGGGAGCACCTGGCGATGTCGCGATCCTGGATGTGGTGGAGGGGCCGGTCACTTTCGTCGACACCCGCAACAACAAGCGCGACGGCAAGGTTCTGTTGAAGCCGGTGCAGACCGTGATCAACGGCGTGCCGTTCGGCCGACCCTATCAATCGCCGTTCGCGGTGAGGTAGGTAGCGCTTCGATCGCGCCAGCAATCAGACAGTCGGCATAAAGCGGGAGACGCTATGCGAACGCGCGTGAATCTGAATCTGGTATTTGGTGTGGCGGCTCTATTGGGGACGGGAGGCTTCATGTCGGCTGCGAATGCTGCCACGTTCGTGTATGTCGGAAATGCCGATAGTCAGGACATCAGCGTTCTCGAACTCAAATCGAGCGGCGATCTGACGCCGGTTGAAACAGCGGCGGTGCCGGGCCCTGCCAAACCCGGCAGCTCGCTGCCGCTTGCGGTCAGTCCCGACAAGAAGCGCCTCTATGCCGGTTTGCGCAACGAGCCCTATTCCGTCGTGACGTTTGCGATCGACGCCAGGACCGGCAAGCTGACAGCGGTGGGCCCCGGTCCGCTGGCCGACTCCATGGCGTATATCGCGACCGACCGCAGCGGAAAATATCTGTTCAGCGCTTCCTATGGCGGCAACAAGGTCACGGTCAATCCGATCGGGAAGGACGGCGTGGTGCAGCCGGCGCTGCAGATCATGCCGACGGATCCGAATGCGCATTGCATCATGGCCGATCCGTCGAACCGTTACGTGCTGCACACCAGCCTCGGCGGCGACCTCGTCTACCAGGAGAAATTCGACGCCAGGACCGGAAAGCTGACCCCCAACGATCCGCCGAGCGTAAGCATCAAGGCCAAGGCAGGCGCGCGTCATCTGGTGTTTTCGCCGAACAGGAAGTTCGTCTATCTGGTCGATGAGCTTGACGCGTCGATCTACGTTTTCCCGTGGGACGCCAAGACCGGCACCCTGAAGAAGGAAGTCCAGGTCACGACGGCGTTGCCGAAGGGATTTGACGGCAAGCCGTGGGCGGCGGATATCCACCTCACGCCGGATGGCAGATTTCTCTACGCCTCCGAGCGCACCACCAGCACGCTTGCGGCCTTCGGCGTCGATCCCAAAACGGGAATGCTGACATCAATCGATTCCTACCCGACCGAAAAACAGCCGCGCAGCTTCAACATCGACCCTACCGGCCGCTATTTGCTGTCGGTCGGCCAATTGTCCCACAGCATGACGAGCTACGCGATCGACAAGGCGACCGGCAAGCTCACCAAGCTCAGGGAATATCCGGTTGGCAAGAACCCCAACTGGGTCGAGATCGTCAGCTTCTCGCGGTAGCGCGGCAGCCTTGTATCGGCGGGGCCCCGCGATCTTTCGCCGGCCCGGCCCGTCATTTGATCCGCATCAATGCGGCGACCCGCGCGCATGGCGACCATGGCCAAAGCCAAAGGGTTGCGCGTGGCAAGCAGCGAAAGCCGATCCCGGGTGGAGGCTCCGCCGGAGCGTCCTGTGCGGGCACCCCTGCATGGGCTCGACGGGCTGCTGTCGCACGAAACCGAGTTCCTGAGGTAGCTGGGCGGGCGCGTGCGCGAAATGCGTGCGCTGCGCAGCATGTCGCGCCGGGAGCTGGCGCAGAGGTCGGGCCTGTCGGAACGCTATGTGGCGCAGATCGAAGCCGGCAAAGGCAATGTATCGATCGTGCGGCTGCTGCGGATCGCGCTCGTGTTTCGCTGCGGATAGGAAAGGCTTCGATGGGATGCTGTTCGCGGCGCTCGGCTGGTCCGGTTTCGACGATGCCGCGGAGCAGCTTTGCGAGTCAATGTCGAGTTTCACGTCTCCGGATGATTTGATCCGCCGGCCATTCGCCGCTGCGCGCTGATATCGCCGATTATGTCGGCGACGACCGCACCCATCACCAGCGCGCCGCCGATGAGAACCCGGGGCGCGGGGACCTCGGCAAACGCCAGCCATACCCAAAACGGCATCAGCGGGGTTTCCAGCGTGCCGATCAACGTCGCCTGTCCGGACGGCAGCCTGCGCGAGCCCAGGATGAACAGCGTCAGCCCCAGCGCGACCTGAAAGAATCCGAACATCGCCAGCACGAACAGGTTGTTTCCCGTTACGCCGGTAATCGCATGCGCGAAGGGAATGCTGACAACGCTGCCGAGAAAGTTCGACAATGCCGCCGCAGCCACCATCGGCGTGTGCTTGTACGTCCGGATGGTGACGGTCATCGCTGCGATCGCCGTCGTCATGAGGCAGGCCAGGGCGATCCCGAGCAAATCGGAACTGGCGCTTGTATTGCCGACGATGATGGCAACGCCGCAGAGCGCCACGAGGCTGGCCACCATGGTTTGCCAGCGCGCGGCCTCCCGCAACCATATCCAGGCGAATGCCGCGGCGACGAAGGGGCCGGTTGCGATAATGATCGCGACATTCGATACGCTGGTGAGTTGCAGGGCGGGAATGAAGCACACCATGCCCAGCGTCGAGAGCGAGGCGACCAGCCAGCCGCCCTTTCCCATCCGCAGCAGGTCCTTGAGGTCGGCCCGGCCCTGCGTCAGCACCAGGACGGCCGCGATCAGGCCGCCGCCGAACAGCCCGCGCCAGAACAGGATCGTCCAGGAATCGAGCGGAAGCAGTTTTGTGAAGAATGGCGCCGTGCTCCATGCCACTGCGGCGGCGACGACGAGGACGATGCCCGTGCGGCGTTGCGAAGCGGTTTCCGTCATCAAGGAAATCCTCTGAGCACTGCCCCGCGGCTACAGGACACCGGTCTGGCGAGCCGCCTGATGGTTCAGGCCCGGGCCTGCTTCTCTACATTCGCGCTCCGCGCCGGCACGCCGAACTCCCTGCGGCACACTTCGGCCAGCACGGCGACGCCTTCGCGGATTTGCTGATGCGAGGGGCTGGCAAAGCACAGGCGCAGCCGGCTGCCGGAATAGGCCTTGTTGGTTGACCATTCCGGCCCCGGGTTGATGGAGACGCCGGCGGCGAGCGCCGCCTGATAGAGTTTTAGCGTATCGACATTGTCCGGAAGCTTCACCCACAGGAAGATGCCGCCCGCAGGCGCCTCGAACTCGGCCGAGGTGCCGAACTGCTCGTTCAGCGCCTCCATCAGCGTGTCGAGTTTGGCGCGCAGGCCGCGTGTCAGTTTCGGCACATGGGTGGAAAAGTGCGGCGCGCAATATTCCGCCAGCACCATCTGCTCCAGCGCGCCACTTCCGGCGTCGGTTTTCAGCGCCAGCATCCGCGACATCATCTCCCAGGGCGCCACGATGAAACCGACCCGCAGCGCCGGTGCGATCGATTTGGAAAACGAGCCGATATGGATGACGCCGCCGTTCCTGGCCATGGCGTAGATCGCGGGCGGGCGCTGGCCGTTCCAGATCAGATCGGCGTAGCAATCGTCTTCGAAGATCGGCACGCCGTATTGTTGCGACAGCCTTAGCATCTCGGCGCGCCGCGTCTCCGGCAGGATGCTGCCCGTCGGGTTCTGCACGGTCGGGATGGTGTAGATGTATTTCGGTGTGATGCCGCGGCTTTTGTGGTCGGCCAATGCTGCCGCCAGCGCATCCATCCGCATGCCCTGATCGTCGAGCGGAATGCCGACCGCGTTGACGCCAAGCCGCGTCAGCCGGTTCAGCGAACCCTGATAGGTCTCCTGCTCGATCAGCACGGTATCGCCGCGCGCCAGCAGCGTCTGGTTGACGAGGTCGAGCGCCTGCAGCGAGCCCGAGACGATCAGGATGTCGTCGGCGCTGCAGTCGATCCCGGCATCGCGCTTGAGTTTTTTGGTCAGGAATTCGCGCAGGGGAAGATAGCCCTGCGGACCGTGGGCGAGGTTGTAGGTCGCGAGGGCCTTGCCTTCGCGCCTGAGCACGGCAGTGACCGCGTCGACCAGGCCATCGACCGGAACCTGATCGGGGTCGTTGTTACCGCCGACAAAGCTGTACTTTGCCAGTCCGGTCCATCGCGCCGCGGGCGCGGGCAACCCCGCCGGAAGCAGGGGCGCGAAATCGAAACGTGCGGCGGTAGACATGAACATTCACTCCCGTTTTGTTTTCGTTGAGAAAGCGGTCTGCGCCGCCTTCTTGCAGTCTAGTTCTTCCCGACGATCCGGATCGGCCGCCCCTGGCTGATGAAGGCATAATGCCCGGCGCCGACGCCGCCGACCATCAGCGCTTCCACGGCGGGCTCCGCGATCTCGGCCGTCGCGGCCCAGTCGACCACGAAATTGGCGCCGGTGCCGCCGCGGACGTCCGTGGCGGCGATGGCAACCTCGATCGTCGCGAACGGCTTGAGCGCGATCGGTGTCTTGAGGTAGCTTTCCACCACCTTGCCGGATGTGTCGAAATAGGCGATCCGCTTCAGCACCAGCGGCCTGGTTTCCGAGGCGTTGTGGACGCTGAGCGTGACCGAAAAATCCGCCCGCAGCTTGCCCTGGCTCATCGACACGCTGGAATAGACCGGCACGTAAAATGAACCGGAAACGGCGAGGTTATCGGCGGGCACCGCGGTAAGCGATCCGGCAAAATTCTGCTCGATCGTGCCGGAGGTCTCCGCCGCGGCGCGGGGCGAATGCAGGATCGGCAGACTGACCAGAATCGCGAGAAAGAAGCCCGTTATGCGGCTGTGACACATCGCTGGTTTGCCCCTCACATCCCGCATGACAGGTGGAAAATTCCGTGAAAAACGCCTACGGTCTGTTTCCGGCGCCCGCTTCTTGCTTTTTATGGCATGCGACCATGGCGATTGTAACCGGACCTCGTCAATGATTTTTCCTGTCCGGGCCCGCCCGTAGCATGCCGTTCTGCGGCGCCCCGTCAGCGACGTTCTGCCCTGCGTATTGACGCTGGCGCGGGGTTCCGAGTCCGGCTAATGCACTTCCTGAAAAGGGAGAGATCCGAACAAAATGGCCGATACGATCCAGGAAGTTCTGCAAGCCTTTGC
Source organism: Bradyrhizobium sp. AZCC 2289 (assembly GCF_036924615.1). Classification (NCBI taxonomy): domain Bacteria; kingdom Pseudomonadati; phylum Pseudomonadota; class Alphaproteobacteria; order Hyphomicrobiales; family Nitrobacteraceae; genus Bradyrhizobium; species Bradyrhizobium sp. AZCC 2289. Next base: position 7,376,871 of record NZ_JAZHRY010000001.1, read on the forward strand.
CCGCGGCGAACTCGTCGTCGTCACCGATGATGACGACCGGGAAGGCGAGGGCGATTTGATCGTCGCGGCTTCGCTGTGCACGGCCGAGAAGATGGCGTTCATTATCCGCCACACGTCCGGCATTGTCTGTGCGCCGATCACCACCGACGATGCGCGCCGGCTGCGGCTCGATCCGATGGTGGCGCATAACGAATCCAGTCACACCACCGCGTTTACGGTTTCAATCGACTACAAGCCCGATGGCGGCACCGGCATTTCCGCCGACGAACGCGCCTCCTGCTGCCGCGCGCTCGCCAATCCCAATGCCGGCGCCAATGATTTTGCGCGGCCCGGCCACATCTTCCCGCTGATCGCCCGCGACGGCGGCGTGCTGCTGCGCTCCGGCCACACCGAAGCGGCCGTCGATCTCTGCAAGCTCTCCGGCCTGCCGCCGGTCGGCGTCATCTCCGAGTTGATGAACGACGACGGCACCGTGATGAAGGGCGAGCAGGTTGCGCGCTTCGCCGCCACCCACATGCTCAAGCACGTCACGATCGCTGACATGATCGCCTATCGCCAGGCGCGCGAAAAACTGATCGAGCGGGTCGCGACCTTTACGACGGATAGCCCGATCGGCCCGTTGCAGGGCTATGCCTATCGTTCGCCGTTCGATGAAATCGCGCACGCCGCGTTCGTCTATAACGGCATCGGCGACGGCAAGAACGTGCTGACGCGGCTGCACAAGCCCAATATCGTAAAGGACCTCTTCACCGGCCAGGCGCGGATGCAGATCGTGCTGCGGCATTTCAAGGATGCCGGCCGCGGCGTGCTGGTGTATCTGCGCGACGGCGCCGCCGGGGTTCCGGTCGAGCCGGTGGGCGAACAGAAATCCGCGGAGGCCGATCGCAACCGGCAGTGGCGCGAAGTCGGTGTCGGGGCGCAAATCCTGCGCGACCTCGGCGTCACCTCGATCCGGCATCTGACGTCGTCGGTGCACGACTACAAGGGACTGTCCGGTTTCGGCATCGAGATCGTGTCCAACGAGCGGCTCGAGGAATGAACGTAGTCATTCCGGGGCGCATCGAAGATGCGAACCCGGAATCTCGAGATTCCGGGTTCGATGCTTCGCATCGCCCCGGAATGACAGAGCACCCAATTCAATTGCGCTTCCGCCGATAGCGCATTAATTTGGCCAGCAATTCCATGAGGACAGTGATGCGAAAGGGATTTTCATGAGCGTGCGCCCTCAGACCAAGGACAAGCCGACTACCGCGAGCTTTCAGTGGGACGATCCGTTCCTGCTCGACGAGCAGTTGACCGAAGACGAACGCATGATCCGCGACACCGCGCGCGCCTACGCGCAGGATAAATTGCTGCCGCGCATCACCAAAGCCTATCTGGAAGAAAAGACCGATCGCGAGATTTTCAACGAGATGGGCGAGCTTGGCCTGATCGGCATCACGCTGCCGGAAGAATATGGCTGCGCCAATGCCAGCTACGTCGCCTATGGCCTCGTGGCCCGCGAGATCGAGCGCGTCGATTCCGGCTACCGCTCGATGAATTCGGTGCAGTCGTCGCTGGTGATGCATCCGATCTACGCCTATGGCGATGAGAACCAGCGCAAGAAATATTTGCCGAAACTGGCCACCGGCGAGTGGGTTGGCTGCTTCGGCCTGACCGAGCCGGATGCCGGTTCCGACCCCGGCGGCATGAAGACCCGCGCCGAGAAGGTATCCGACGGCTACCGGCTGACCGGCAGCAAGATGTGGATTTCCAACGCGCCGATCGCCGACGTGTTCGTGGTGTGGGCGAAATCGGCCGCGCATGACAACCAGATCCGCGGCTTCATCCTCGAAAAGGGCATGAAGGGCCTGTCGGCGCCGAAGATCGGCGGCAAGCTCTCGCTGCGGGCCTCGATCACCGGCGAGATCGTGATGGATGGCGTGGTGGTGCCGGAAGAAGCACTATTGCCCAACGTCTCCGGCCTGAAGGGACCGTTCGGCTGTCTCAACCGCGCCCGCTACGGCATTTCCTGGGGTGCGATGGGCGCCGCCGAGGACTGCATGCACCGCGCCCGGCAATACACGCTCGACCGCAAGCAGTTCAACCGGCCGCTGGCGGCGACACAGCTGGTGCAGAAGAAGCTCGCGGACATGCAGACCGAGATCGCGCTCGCCCTGCAGGCCTCATTGCGCGTCGGCCGCCTGATGGACGAAGGCAAGATGGCGCCGGAAATGATCTCGATCGTCAAGCGCAACAATTGCGGCAAGGCGCTCGACATCGCGCGCGTCGCCCGCGACATGCATGGCGGCAACGGCATCCAGATCGAATATCACGTGATGCGCCACACCGCGAATTTGGAAACCGTGAATACCTATGAAGGCACCCACGACGTCCACGCGCTGATTCTGGGCCGCGCGATCACCGGTATCCAGGCGTTTTCGTAAGCTTCTACTACTCCGACCTCATCCTGAGGAGCCCGCGTCTTCGCGGGCGTCTCGAAGGATGGCCGCGCGACAAATCTTGCCCGATGCTTCGAGACGGCCCTGCGGGCCTCCTCAGCATGAGGGTTCGGTGGGAAGCGCGCGTTACATACAGGTATCCCCCATGGCCGATAACGACGACATCCCGTTCAACCGCGACTTCCCGCTCAAGCCCGGTGTGGCCGAGGAAGCCCGCCCCGGCGTGCGCCGCGTTCTCTGCAACAATCCGAGCCCGTTCACCTTCACCGGCACGGTCAGCTACATCGTGGGCAAGGGCAAGGTCGCGATCATCGATCCCGGTCCCGACGACGAGGCGCATGCCAAGGCCTTGCTCGATGCCGTCCGCGGCGAGACCGTGACGCATATTCTGGTCACCCATACCCATCGCGATCACTCGCCGAACACCGCCAGGATCAAGGCCGCGACCGGCGCCACCGTCTATGCCGAAGGTCCGCATCGCGCCTCGCGGCCGCGCTTCGAGAGCGAGAAGCACAATCCGGAATCCGGCGCCGACCGCGACTTCAAACCGGATGTCGAGGTGAAGAACGGCGACGTGATCGAGGGATCGGGCTTTGCGCTGGAGGCGGTCGCGACACCCGGCCACACCGCCAATCACCTGGCGTTCGCCTGGCCCGAGCGGAAGATGAGTTTCGTCGGCGACCACGTGATGGGCTGGTCGACCTCGATCGTGGCGCCGCCGGACGGTTCGATGATCGACTACATGGCGTCGCTGGCAACGCTGGAGAGCCGGCCGGAAGATTTGTATTTCTCGGGCCATGGGCCGGAAATTCAGCAGGGCCCGCGCTTCGTCCGGTTTCTGACCCGGCACCGCAGGGCGCGCGAAGCCTCGATCCTGCATCGCCTCGCCAAGGGCGAAACCGACATTCCGACCATGGTGCGCGCGATCTATATCGGCCTCGACCCGCGGCTGTCGGGCGCCGCCGGCTATTCCGTGCTGGCGCATCTGGAAGACCTGGTCGCGCGCGGCATCGTGGCAACCGATGGCGATCCCGTGATCGGCGGCAACTATCGGATGGCTTGATCGGAGTCATTCCGGGGCGTGCGAAGCACGAACCCGGAATCTCGAGATTCCCCGATGCGCAATTGCGCATCCGAGGTTCGCGCTAATGCGCGCCCCGGAATGACGCGCTTTCGCGCGTCACTTCTTCACCGTCTTCGGCAGCGTCTTCGCCGGCGCCTGCGGCTTCTTCGGCACCACCGGCTTGGCGTTGTCAACGGCGTTGTTGATGTCATCGATCAGTTTGGTGACCCGCGCGGCGTTGCTGCCGAGATCGCTGTCGAAATAGCGTGACGCCGAGCGGATATCGACCCGCGAATCCTCGCCGTCGGGGGTGACGCGAATCGAGACGTCCTCGCGGAATCCCATGATCGGCGTCCGCGCCACCGCCTCGATGCGGCCGATGCGGCGCGGCAGCTGCGGCGGCCGCTCGTCGATCACGAGCCATTTGCGTTTGGCGACCAGTTGCAGCGCGACGTCATAGGCCCGCTGCACCGGCACTTCGAGTTCCACGGTCTCGATATCGGGATAGGCTTGCCGCTGCTGCTCGGCCGAATAGAGTCCGGTATAAACCGCGGAATTGGCGCCTTCGCCGCTGCGCAGCCGCGCCAGCGCCTCGAACCGCGGCGGATCGATCGGATCGGTGGTGATGTCGTGGATCGGCGGCAGCCTGCGATATTGCAGGCCGAGATAGGCCGGGTAGGCGAGGATGACGGCGTCGATCAGGAGCGCCAGCAGGATCCGGCTCATGCCGCGCGAGCCGTTCTGCCAGATCGCGGCAAAGGCGGCCAGCCCGACCAGGATGGAGAGCCCGGCGCAGGCCAGCGCGCCGAAGAACGTCGCCAGCGCCGGCTTCATCTCGAGGAAGCCGAAGCGGACGATGATGATGGAGACCACGACCGCCACCAGCGAGAAGATCGCGAGGTTGCGCGCCCATGTGGCGAGGCTGGACACGGGCTCCGACTGGTAGGGAGCGGAAAACCTGCGGGCCATCGGTCAAATAACTGCTGGTTGGAACCTGGCCGGGGCCAAAAAAGCCGGGCTGCTGGCCAGTGTGAGACCACGGACTAAAGGCAAATTCAAGGGTGGATTGGGGGTGGTGCGTAGTCTAACGGAGCGGGACTTCTTCCTTCTCCCCTTGTGGGAGAAGGTGGCCACAGGCGGCCTCCGGCCGCCGTTCTTCTTTGCTAGGACGCCGATGCTTTGCATCGGCTATACGAAGTCCGCGCCGGATGAGGGGTCTCTATCCGCGGAGACAGACCCCTCATCCGTCTTCGCTTCGCGAAGCCACCTTCTCCCACAAGGGGAGAAGGGAAGTAAGGGCCGGCCCTACGCCGCCGCGTTCGGAAAGCGGTAACTCTTGAACTGGTCGCGTAGCGCGGTTTTCAGGATCTTGCCGGTGGCGGTGTGCGGAATGCCCTCGACGAAGACGACGTCGTCCGGCATCCACCATTTGGCGATCTTGCCATCCATGAATTTCAGGATGTCTTCGCGCGTGGCCTTCTGGCCCTGCTTGAGTTGCACGATCAGGAGCGGCCGCTCGTCCCATTTGGGATGGTAGATTCCGATCACGGCCGCTTCCGCGACCGCGGGATGGCCGACCGCGAGGTTTTCCAGGTCGATCGACGAAATCCATTCACCGCCGGACTTGATCACGTCCTTGGAGCGGTCGGTGATCCGCATATAACCGTGCGGGTCGATGGTGGCGACGTCGCCGGTGTCAAAATAGCCCTGCTCATCGAGGATGTTGGCATCGACGCGGAAATAGGCCTTTGCCACCGCAGGCCCTGAGACCTTGAGCCGCCCAAAGGTCTTGCCGTCCCATGGCAGTTCCTTGCCGGCATCGTCGGTGATCTTCATCTGGACGCCGTAGGGCGGGAAGCCCTGCGTCTGCAGGATATCGAGCTGTTCCTCGCCGGTGAGTTTGGCGAACGGAGGTTTCAGCGCGGCAAGCGTCCCGAGCGGGCTCATCTCGGTCATGCCCCAGGCGTGGCGCACCTGGATGCCCATGTCGAGGAACGATTTGATCATCGAGCGCGGCATCGCCGAGCCGCCGCACACCACCATCTGCAGGTGGGGCAATTTGAGGTTATTCGCCGCCATATGGTTCAGCAGCATCAGCCAGACGGTCGGGACGCCCGCGGTATAGGTCACCTTTTCGGTGTCCATGAGTTCGTAGACCGAGGCGCCGTCGAGTTTCGGGCCGGGCATCACGAGCTTGGTGCCCATGGTCGGGGCGGAGAAGGCGATGCCCCAGCTGTTGGCATGGAACAGCGGCACCACCGGCAGCATTGTGTCACTGGCGGATGTGCCGAGCGCGTCTCTCGAGTTGGCGATCAGCGAGTGCAGCACGTTGGAACGGTGCGAATACAGCACGCCCTTGGGATCGCCCGTCGTGCCGGAGGTGTAGCACATCGCGGCCGCGGTGTTCTCGTCGAAGTCCTTCCACTCGAACTTGCCGTCGGCTTCGGCGATCCAGTCTTCATAGGCGACCGCGTTCTTCAGCGTGGTCTGCGGCATGTGCGCCTTGTCGGTCAGCACGATGTAGCGCTCGACGCTGGGCAGGCTGCCGGCGATCTTTTCCAGCACCGGCACGAAGGTGATGTCGACCATCACCACCCGATCCTGCGCGTGGTTGATGATCCACGCTATCTGTTCCGGGAACAGGCGCGGATTAACGGTGTGGCAGACGGCGCCGATGCCCATGATGCCGTACCAGACTTCAAGGTGACGCCAGGTGTTCCAGGCGATGGTGGCGACGCGGTCGCCGAGCTTGATGCCGTCGCGCTCCAGCCGCTGCGAAACTTTCAGGGCGCGCGCGTGAATTTCGGCGTAATTGGTGCGATGAATGGGGCCTTCGACCGACCGCGTGACGACCTCTTGCGTGCCGTGATACTTCGCAGCGTGCTCGATAATCCGGTGGCACAGCAAAGGCCAGTCTTGCATCAAACCAAGCATAATCCCTCCCGCTTTTATTTCCTCGCGCATGACCGGCGGCCGTGTGAACGGCCGGGCGCCTGATCATGGAACTGACATGAACTCTAGCGCGGAGAAAGCAAGTCGAAAATGGGCTAATAGCGCCTTTGGCCGCAGCACGGCAGCAATGGTTACCGCTGCCGGGGTGCTGCTTTGGCTTGGCGCCGGTATCGGACCGGCCGCGGCCGCGCGAAGGCCGGTGCCGGCGCCGTGGGACCTGTTCGGCAGCGGCCCGGTGAAGCTGCGCAGCACCGTCCACCGGTTGGCGATCCCGCTGCCGCGGCCACGCCCGGCCGAGGCACCTGGGGCGGAGCCTGACACGCCCGAGCCCGGTCCGCGCTCGGCCGAGCCCGGTCCGCCCGCGGCCGAGAAGCCGGCCCCCGCCGGGCCGTCCAAACCGGCCGAGCAGGCTGCTCCCGCCACACCAACGGTGTCGGCCTGCCGGTTGGCGCTGACGGAGGACATTGCGATTGCCCCCAGCATTCCCGACATTCACGGCGCCGGCGGCTGCGGCGGCGAGGATCTGGTGCGGCTGGAGGCGATCGTGCTGCCGGACAAGCGGCAGGTTTCGGTCACGCCGGCGGCGATCCTGCGTTGCAAGATGGCGACGGCGATTGCCGACTGGATCCGCACCGACATCGCGCCGCTGGCGCAAGGCCTCGGCAGCACGCTCTCCGACCTCGATAATTTCGATTCCTTCGAGTGCCGCGGCCGCAACCGCGTCGCCGGCGCTCAATTGTCCGAGCATGGCCGCGCCAATGCGCTCGACGTGCGCGCCTTCAAGCTCGCCAACGGCCATTCGATCTCGCTGACCGATCGCACCGTGCCGCGGGACTTTCGCGAAACCGTGCTGCATTCGGCCTGTGGGCGATTCCCGACCGTGCTGGGCCCGGGGTCGGACTGGTACCACGAGGACCACATCCATCTCGATCTGATGGAGCGGCGCAACAACTACCGGATCTGCCAATGGAATGTGTATGATCCATTGCCGCAGACCGCGCCGCTATTGCCGGCCGAGCGTCCGGAAGAAGCGCCGCCGCGCGAGGTCGCCGCCAAAACTGAAGCGGCCAAGCCCGATGCCGCGAAACCGGACGACGCGAAATCCGATGCGGTCGGGCCCGAACCCGAGTCCAGGTTCAAGTCCAAGCCGGCAACAAAAAAGCGCCGGCAAAACCGGCGCTTTTGATCTCGTCACATCGGGCGCTTACTGGAGGCTGTTGCCGCCGCCCTGCAGCGCCATCTGCGAATTGAACGGGGAGTCGCCGTGCTTTGGCTCCAGCACCACCACGACCGTGCCAAGACCGACGCGATCATAGAGATCGATCACGTCCTCGTTGGTCATGCGGATGCAGCCCGAGGAAATCGACGCGCCGATATACTCCGGCTGGTTGGTGCCGTGAATCCGGAACAGCGTGTCCTTGCCGCCCGAGTAGAGATAGAGCGCGCGCGAGCCCATCGGATTGTCAGGTCCGGGCGCTACGAAGGTGGGAACGCCGAGCCGTTCGATTTCGCCCTTGGTCGGATGCCAGGGCGGCCACTCGGTCTTGCTGCCGATCTTGGCAATGCCGGACCAGGCCATGGCTTCTTCGCCGACGGTGATGCCGTAGCGGATCGCCTTGCCGTCCTTCTGCACCAGATAGAGATAGTGGTTGTCGGAATCGACCACGATCGAGCCCGGGGCCTCCTTGCGGTGATAGTCGACGATCGCGCGACGGAAAGCTTCCGGCACCGGGGTCTTCACATAAGAGACCTTCGCCAGCAGTTCCTTGTCGCGCGGTTTGAAATTGTTGGTGTTGGTCGCCTCATAGGTTGCACCCTGTATGCAGCCCGACAGCATCAGGCCGGCGGCCAGGACACCCAATGTAGCTTTCAGCGACGACATGTTTACTTCCAATCGAAGTCCTGCGTTCGCGGCGGCAATTCTGCGCCTCAATCGCGACGATTCCATTAATCCCATTATCGTTGAAACTGGCTGCAATTCCAGTGCTTAGAGGCCCGTTCCGCGCTGCGAGACGCTAGCTGTGGCTTTTTTGCCGCAAGTTTTGCGGAATACGGTTGATTTTTGGGCAGGGGTGAGGCTGCTGCCGAATCGTTGCCATGCCGCCGCCACCCCACCGCCATAAATACGGTCGGCGGTTAATGCGCCGGTCATCAAGCGCTTGCCAGAATCGCGTTTAGTCCTGCTGGGTGGCCCCCTGGCGTTCTCGCGCGAAGTGGGTACCGGTTCGCGGAAGGAAAACGCGTCAAAACCAAAGACTATCGCCCCGTTTTCGGAGTTGCCTATGTTCTCAGTGTACGTTCCCTCCGAGTTTTCGCTCAAGAAAGTCGCTTCCCCCGATTCCGCCGCCTTGCCGGAAAATGCGGTCTGGATCGACCTGGTCAAGCCGACCGCCGAGGAGGATCACGCGGTGGAGAAGCTGGCCGGGATCGCGGTTCCGACCCGGGAGGACATGCAGGAGATCGAGATTTCCAGCCGCCTCTATATCGAGAACGGCGCGCGCTACATGACCGCGACGCTGATGTGCCAGTCCGACACCGACATGCCCCGGACCACGGCGGTCACCTTCATCCTCGCGGGCCATCGTTTGGTGACGGTGCGCTACGACGCGCCGAAACCGTTCGCGCTGGTCGAGAACAAGCTGGCGCGGGCATGCTCGCCCGGCATCACCGGCGAAATGGTGCTGGTCGAACTGCTCGACGCGGTGATCGACCGCTGCGCCGACATCCTGGAACGCGCCGGCGCCGACGTCGATCAGGTCTCCCACGACATCTTCGAGCCCGAAAGCGAGCGTCACGGCCACGCCAAGCAATATTCGCAGATCCTGATCGCGATCGGCCGGCAGGGGAATTTGACCTCGAAAGTCCGCGAAAGCCTGGTTTCGATCGGCCGCGTCGTCACCTTCCTGTCGGCGGTCATGGAAGGCATGAAATGGTCCAAGGACATGCGCGAGCAGCTCAAGACCATGCAGCGCGACGTCGCTTCGCTGACCGATCACGCCTCCTATCTCTCCAACAAGATCACCTTCGTGCTCGATGCCATGCTCGGCGTCGTCAATCTCGAGCAGAACAACATCATCAAGCTGTTCTCGGTCATGGCGGTGGTGTTGATGCCGCCGACTTTGATCGCCTCGATCTACGGTATGAACTTCAAGATCATGCCGGAGCTCGAATGGGCGCACGGCTATTCCTACGCGCTGGTGCTGATGGTGGCCGCGGCGGTGGTGCCGTATCTTCTGTTCAAATGGAAGAAGTGGCTGTGAGGCGGCGTGGAAGCCGCATGCGTTAAGCGACCTTCATCCCGAATACGCAGCGACGTAAAGCTGTGGTTAGGGAATGGAACCTGCCCCAATTCCTCCGCTAAAATTTGAGCATTGCGCTGAACGATTGAGCCAAACTTGTCTGCGATAACGCCTGCCTCAGGTCGCGAGGACACAATGGTTGAGAGAGTCACAATGTCAGGACGCAACGTCATTGAGTTTGCGCGCTATCAACAGGACCGCGCCGCCGGCAAGGCACAGGCGATCGCGGCCCGGCTTTGCCGGCATTGCGGTGCTGCGCTTTTGGACGGCGAGAACGAAGACGAGTGTTCGAGCGCGTTCAACATCGAGGCGCCGCGTCTGCGCGGGATAACGCGGAAATTTTACGCGGATTGAATTCGCCCGGCTGTCGTCACCCGCGAAAGCGGGTGATCCAGTATTCCAGAGACGTTGTTGATTGAGGCGAAAGGCCGCAGCGTACTGGATACCCCGCTTTCGCGGGGTATGACGGCGCGTGTTTGGACGGCGGCATTCCTCGCCTCGCAATGACGGCGTGGCGCGGCTAGCGGTTACACGTGCTGGCCGCCGTTGATGTGGATCTCGGCGCCGTTCACGTAGGAACTGGTTTCCGTGCACAGCACATAGATGATCTTCGCCACTTCGTCGGGTGTGCCGAGGCGGTGCATCGGGATCTGCTGTTCGACGATCTTCTCGGTGCCCGGCGACAGGATCGAGGTGTCGATCTCGCCCGGCGCGATCGAATTGACGCGGACGCCGATACGGCCGAAGTCGGATGCCATTTCACGCGTCAATGACGCCAGCGCCGCCTTCGAGGTTGCGTAAGCCACTCCGGCAAAGGGGTGAACGCGGGAGCCTGCGATCGAGGTGACGTTCACCACCGACCCCTTGGCGGCCTTCAATTCCTCCATCAGCCCGCGTGCCATCATGATCGGCGCAAAGAAATTGACCCGGAAAACATGGCTCCATGTATCGATGTCGGTATCCATGGTGCCCATTCGGCCGCCGCCCGCGGCCTTCGGCGAAATCGCGGCGTTGTTGACCAGCGCATGCAGTTCGCCGGTCCCGATTCGCTGGCGGATTTCAGAAATCGCCCGCGTGGTGTCGGCGTGGTCGGCGAGGTCCACCTGGATGTGATCTTCCGGACCGGCGCCCCATGGGCATACTTCCGGAAAGGCGTGCCGGGAGCAGGTGATGACGCGCCAGCCGGCACTGGAGAACCGGATCGCAGTAGCATGGCCGATGCCGCGGCTGGCTCCGGTCAGCAGCAGCGTGCGTCGGGGCGCATTGGATGAAGAGGGCATGGAGGCTTCAGTCTTTCGAGATCAGGGATAGAGCCGGACTTTCGTCCAGCCTTGGGCCGGAGCATCGCGGCGGAATTCGATGCGGTCGTGCAGGCGGAACGGTCGGTCGTGCCAGAACTCGAAGCGGGTCGGCGCGATGCGCCAGCCGCTCCACCCGGGCGGGCGCGGCACCTCGCCGATCAGGTGCTTGGCGGCGACCAGCGCGATCGCCTGTTCGAACGCAAACCGGCTTTCCAGCGGCTGCGACTGCTTGCTGGCCCAGGCGCCGATCTGGGCCTGCTTCGGCCTTGTGGCGAAATAGGCGTCGGCTTCGGCGTCCGTCACCGGCGTGACGTTGCCGCGGATGCGGACCTGACGGCGCAGCGATTTCCAGTGAAATAGTAAAGCCGCCTTAGGATTTGCGGCAAGTTCGCGGCCTTTTGGGCTCGCTATATGGCTGTAGAACACGAAACCGTCGGTGTCATAGCCTTTCATCAGCACCATGCGGACATCAGGCAATCCATCGGCGTCGACGGTCGCCAGCGCCATGGCGTTGGGATCGTTGGGCTCGGACTTCACCGCCTCCGCAAACCACTCGCCAAACAGCGCAAACGGTTCCGCGGCGGCGGTAAAATCACCCGATGTTAACGGTGTCGGGTGTTTGATGGAGGTTGTGTCGGTCATGTCGGGAGTCCAGAGTTGCGTCCGTTCGCGTCCGAGAGCGCGTTGCAGTCCCACTATAGGCTCGCCCTATATAGGACATGGGGACGCATTGGCCTATCGGCGATCCGCCCGGCCGGCGCGGTGATGACACTGATTCTAATTGGCGTTGGCTCAGGCGGCTGCAGCCTGTCGCGCCCGGATGCCGCCCTTGCCAAGATGGATGACAACGAGGTCACGGGTTCGCTCCGGACGGCACCTGCCGGCGCGCCGGCGCCGACCGAGAGCGATCTTGCCTTTGCCCGCAATGCCGCCTCCGACGTCCTGACCAAGGGCGACAAGGATTCCAGCCAGCCCTGGGCGAACCCCGAGACCGGCGCCCGCGGCTCGGTGACGCCGCTGGCCGAGGCCTATTCCGCGGAGGACGGGCGGACCTGCCGGGATTTCCTTGCCAGCTATGTCAACGGCCGTGCGGAAAGCTGGCTGCAGGGCGCCGCCTGTAAATCCAGCCATGGCCGTTGGGAAATTCATGCGCTAAAGCCTTGGAAGCAGGGTTGAGAACTCTCCAAAAGCGTTCCAAGGCAGTTGCAAAAATGCCACTGAGACCCCAGATGAAGCCAAAGCGGGCGAATTGCCCGTCCATTTCAGGTTTGATTTTCCCGTGAAGGAGACGTGACGGATGCGCGACCCCTATGAGGTCTTGGGGGTGCAGCGGGGCGCCAGCGCTGCGGCGATCAAGAGCGCCTATCGCAAGCTCGCCAAGAAGCATCACCCCGACAGCAACAAGAACGATCCGAAGGCCGCGGAGCGTTTTTCCGAGCTCAACTCGGCCAACGAGATCATCGGCGACGAGGCCAAGCGCAAGCAGTTCGATCGCGGCGAAATCGACGCCGATGGCAAGCCGCGCTTCCAAGGCTTTCCCGGTGGCGGCTTTCCCGGCGGCGACCCGCGCGGCCGCGCCGGTGCAGCCGGCGGCGGGTTCGAATCCCATACCTTCCGCACCGGCGGCGGCCCCGGCGGCATGGGCGGCGCGGGGTTCGAGGACATCCTCAACAGCATGTTCGGCGGGGGGGCCGCGCGGGGCGGCGCGCGGGCCGGCCGAAGCAGTCCGTTTGAGTTCGACACCGGCGGGATCGGGCTCGACCTCGATCTCAGCGTCGCCATGACGGTGTCGCTGGAGGAGGCGGTCAAGGGCGGGGAGAAGCGCGTCCGGTTGCCGAACGGCAAGGAACTCAATGTCAAAATCCCGGCTGGCGTCGTGGCCGGTCAGCAGATCCGGCTCAAGGGGCAGGGCGAGACGGCGCATGGCCATCCCCCCGGCGATCTCCTGATCACGGTCAGCATCGCGACGCATCCGTTCTTCAAGGTCGACGGCAGCGATCTGCGCGTCGATCTGCCGATCACGCTGTATGAAGCCGTGCTTGGCGGCAAGATTCGCGTGCCGACGCTCGGCAGTGCGGTCGAACTGTCGATCCCGAAAAACACCTCCAGCGGCCGCACGTTCCGCCTCAAGGGCAAGGGCCTGCCGAAGCCGGGCGGTATGGGGGACCTCTATGTCACGACCCGCATCATCCTGCCCGACGGGAACGATGCCGAGCTTGAGGCATTGATGCAGAAGTGGCGCGACGGACACCCCTATAATCCCCGCAGCGATCTCGGCTGAGCAAAAAAGAGCCCGTTAAAAAATGGGCGGCCTCGAAAGGGGGACCAGCGCGGTACAAAACCCCAATCGAGGCCGCTTGCGCCGATCGGCGGATCGAGCGCTACTCATTTTCGCGTGATCACCCAGTGCGATAATGAGACGCGTCGATGTCTTGATTCCAGATTTTCGATGTCAGAATTTGGACTGCGGTTGATAGCTGCTGGCCTGATCCGCTCTGGTTGAATCAGAATGCCATCGTTCTGACGTAACCGACGTCATTGCGCGCGAACACGCGATCAGTCAGCCTCCGGCCTTCTCCATCTGGTCGTAGACCGATTGCGCGATCTGGGTCAGCCGGCCCCGGTCGCTGACGCCGCTCACCACATAGGCCACGCCGCGATCGGCCCAGAACAGCGCGCCATCGTTGCCCTGCGATGAGTATCGCATCTGCGCCGCCGCGGAGTCCGCCTTCGCGGTGTAGATCGTGAAGCGTTCGCCCGAGGCGCTCTCATACATCAGGAACGATGCAGGCCCGGTCGGGCCCGGCAACAGCCGCCCGCCGACCAGCTTCAATCCCGCGGCGGCCAGTTCAGGCGCGCGCACGTCCCAGCCGCAGCGCTTGGTCAACCATTGCTGCAGATGCGTGAGTTCGCTGCCGGGCACCTCGACGGGATGACGGACCTCGACCACATAGAGCCGGTGCGCATCGAGCGCATCCACCGTGAAACTCTGGAACGTCGAGGGCGCCGCCGCGACGTCGTGCGCCATCCAGCCAGCGCCGCCGCCGGCGATGAATGCCGCCAGCGTCGCCGCGATCGCGCCGTAGACCCATTGGCGCGGCTGTCGCACCAGCCGCTCGATCTCGAGCCGCTTCGGCACCGCCTCGTCGGCGACCGAATCGTAACGCGCGTGCAGCGCTTCGGCCATTGCGCGCCAGGACTGCACCCGCGCGGCATCGTCGGGATGGGTTGTCAGCCACGCCTCGACGTCGCCGCGCCGTTCCGCCGGCAACTCGCCGTCGACGTAAGCATGCAGCTCGTCTTCGGTGACGGGAATATTGGGATCGGTCATTGTCGTCTCTGTCCAGTCTTGATCGAAAATTGCAAAAATCCAACGCGCCTGAATCCAACGCTCCCTAAAACCGACGTTCCTTCAGTCCAGCCTCTGCCATGCATAACGCCTGCCATTGCGCTTCCATCATTTCACCCGCCGCAGTGCGGTGCGCTCGCCCTCAAGCGACGCTTTCACATGAGCCCGCGCGCGGGCAAGCCGGGACATTACGGTACCGATCGGGACGCCCTGAATGTCGGCGACCTCGCGGTAGCTCAATCCTTCCAGCATCACCAGCAGCAGCACGGAACGCTGTTCTTCCACCAGCGTCGCCAGTGCGCGGGCGATGTCGCGTCCTTCGGCCTCGGTGCCGCTGGCGTCCGGGTTGTTGTCGAGCAGCGGCATGAATTGCGGCCGCCGCGCCAGCGATCGCCGCCGGTTCTTGTTGAGGTTGGTCAGGATGGTGTAGAGCCAGCTCCTGACGTCACCGCCGAGAAACAGCCGTTCCGAGCGCAGCGCCCGCACCAGCGTATCCTGCACCAGATCGTCGGCGATATCGGCGTCGCGCGCGAGCGCGCGCGCGTACCGGCGGAGCGCCGGAATCATGGCTTCGACACTTTGACGAAACGCGGTCATTGGCACCAGATCTTCTGCTTGGTCCGGCGCGAACGCCTTACCCAACATAACACCCAAATGGCGCATCTATTCCTGTGATCGCGGCCTGCGGAAAACAGCGTTAACCGGGGCGGATTTGGGCTGTACCCCGCTGGAGTGCTGGTGTACCTCCAAACCCCGATGAGAGCGTGATTGGAAACCGGATGCCGCATAATTCAGGTCTGATGCAGGGCAAGCGCGGAGTGATCCTCGGCGTCGCCAACAACCGCTCGATCGCCTGGGGGATCGCCAAGGCATGCCGGGAAGCCGGTGCGGAGGTCGCGCTCACCTGGCAGGGCGATGCGCTGAAGAAGCGGGTCGAGCCGCTGGCCAAGGAGCTTGGCGGTATCCTGCTGGGTCATTGCGACGTCACCGATCCCGCAACCATCGACGCCGCGTTCGATCTGCTCCGCGAGAAATGGGGCAAGATCGACTTCGTGGTGCATGCGATCGCGTTCTCCGACAAGGACCAGCTCGACGGCCGCTATCTCGAGACCACCGCCGACAATTTTTCCAAGACCATGCTGATCTCCTGCTATTCGCTGACGGCGATTGCGCAGCGCGCCGAAAAGCTTTTGACGGACGGCGGCTCGATCCTGACGCTGACCTATTACGGCTCCGAGAAATGGATGCCGCACTACAACGTGATGGGCGTCGCCAAGGCGGCGCTGGAGGCCAGCGTGCGCTATCTCGCCGCCGATCTCGGCGAGAAGAATATCCGCGTCAACGCGATTTCGGCCGGGCCGATCAAGACGCTGGCGTTTGCCGGCATCGCCGACTCCCGCTACCTCCTGAAGTGGAACGAGATCAACGCGCCGTTGCGCCGCAACGTGACCATCGAGGAAGTCGGCGACAGCGCGCTGTATCTGCTTTCGCATCTGTCGCGCGGCGTCACCGGCGAGGTGCACCACGTCGATTCCGGCTATCATGTCCTCGGCATGAAACGCCCCGAAGCGCCGGATATCTCGCTCTCGCCCGGCAAGGAATAGCCGCACGTCCGATGCCTGCGCCCATCATCTATTACATTCGCCATGGCGAGACGTCGTGGAACGCCGAGGGCAGGCTGCAGGGCGTACTGGATATTCCCCTGAACGATCTCGGCCGCAAGCAGGCCGCGGAGGCCGGCAATATCCTCGCCGGTCTGTTCGCGCGCGATGGCCGCAGCAAATCCTCGCTGTCGTTCGTCGCAAGTCCGCTGATCCGTGCCCGCGCGACCATGGAGCTGGTGCGCGGCGAGCTGAAGCTGCCGCTCGCTGGTTACGCGCTCGACGACCGCCTGCGTGAAATCGCCTACGGCCGATGGGAAGGTTCGACGCTGCCCGAGATGCAGGTGGCCGACCCCGACCTGTTCGCCAGGCGCCAGGCCGAGAAATGGACGGTGGCGCCCCCGGGCGGCGAGAGCTATGTCGCGGTGCAGGCGCGGATGCAGGATTGGTATGCCTCGCTGCAGGCCGACACCGTCGCGGTGGCGCATGGCGGCACCGCGAGGGCGCTCATGGTAGCGCTCGGCCTCGAAACGCCGCTCAGCGCGGCCGACCTGACCATCGAGCAGGGCGCGGTCTATGTGTTTCGTGACGGGGGCTTGGAGAAGTATAGTTAAGGCTTGCGCTGTCATTCCGGGGCGCCCGAAGGGCGAACCTCAGATGTGCAGTTGCACA
Organism: Bradyrhizobium sp. AZCC 2289; assembly: GCF_036924615.1. Taxonomy (NCBI): domain Bacteria; kingdom Pseudomonadati; phylum Pseudomonadota; class Alphaproteobacteria; order Hyphomicrobiales; family Nitrobacteraceae; genus Bradyrhizobium; species Bradyrhizobium sp. AZCC 2289. The sequence continues at coordinate 7,393,549 of NZ_JAZHRY010000001.1, forward strand.
TCGGGGAATCTCGAGATTCCGGGCTCGATGCTTCGCATCGCCCCGGAATGACGGTGGGTTTGACCGCCGGGGGCGCGCGCGTTACCACACAGCCCTATCCGGCGATATCGAGTTCAACATGTCCTTCAACACCTTCGGCCATATGTTCCGGGTCACGACCTTTGGCGAGAGCCACGGGATCGCGATCGGCTGCGTGGTCGATGGCTGTCCGCCGCTGATCCCGCTGACATCAGAGGACATCCAGCACGATCTCGACCGCCGCCGTCCCGGCCAGTCGCGCTTCACCACCCAGCGCCAGGAAGCCGACGCGGTCAAAATCCTGTCCGGCGTGATGGCGCATCCCGAGACCGGCGTGCAGGTGACGACGGGAACGCCGATCGCGCTGCTGATCGAGAACACCGACCAGCGCTCGAAGGACTATTCCGAGATCAAGGACAAGTTCCGTCCGGGCCACGCCGACTTCACCTATGAGGCCAAATACGGCCTGCGCGATTATCGCGGCGGCGGCCGTTCGTCGGCGCGCGAGACCGCGACGCGGGTCGCGGCCGGCGCCATCGCGCGAAAAATACTGCCCGAGGTAAAAGTGCGCGGCGCGCTGGTGCAGATGGGCCCGCACAAGATAGACCGCGACAAATGGGACTGGGACGAGATCGCGCGCAATCCGTTCTTCTGCCCGGATAAGGACAAGGCTGCGTTCTTCGAAAGCTATCTCGACGGCATCCGCAAGAGCGGCTCGTCGATCGGCGCGGTCATCGAAGTGGTCGCCGAAGGCGTACCGCCCGGTCTTGGCGCGCCGATCTACGCCAAGCTCGATGCCGAGCTTGGGGCGGCGATGATGAGCATCAACGCGGTGAAGGGCGTCGAGATCGGCGCCGGCTTCGGCGCGGCGGAATTGTCCGGCGAGGAGAACGCCGACGAGATGCGGACCGGCAATAACGGCACGCGCTTCCTGTCGAACCACGCCGGCGGCGTGCTCGGCGGCATCTCAACCGGCCAGCCGGTGGTGGTGCGCTTTGCGGTGAAGCCGACCTCGTCGATCCTATCCCCGCGCCAGACCGTCGACCGCAAGGGCGCCGACACCGACATCATGACCAAGGGCCGTCACGACCCCTGCGTCGGTATCCGCGCGGTGCCGGTCGGGGAGGCCATGATGGCCTGCGTATTGGCTGATCATCTGCTGCGGCATCGCGGGCAGGTCGGCTAACGGGCTGCATTGCCTCAACGTCAAGCGTTCGTGTCGCCTTGACGCGCGCGGCACTTGCGCGGCAAATACCGGCGTCATGAATGCATCAGAACTGCAGAAGCTGACCGACTGGCTGATCGACGGCGGGAGATCCGCAGCCAGCCCCAGCAGGTTCATGGCCGAAACCTGCGAGCGGATGGTTGCGGCAGGCCTGCCGCTCTGGCGTGTCGGCATCTTCGTTCGCACCCTGCATCCAGATATTTACGGGCGCAATTTCATCTGGAAGCCGGGCGCCGAGGTCGAACTCGGCACGGTCGATTACAAGATTTTGGAGTCGCCGGATTTCCGCACCAGCCCGCTGATCATCGTGTTTCAGCAGGGGCTGGAGGTTCGCGCCCGCATCGACGATCCCGCGAGCAAGCGCTTCCCGATCGTCGAGGAAATGCGCGCCGAGGGTGTAACGGATTACGTTGCGATGCCGCTGCCATTCATCAATGGAACGGTCAACGCGTCGAGCTGGACCACCAAGCAGCCGGGTGGATTTACGGATGAACAATTGGCGGCGCTACGGCAGGTCGTGACGCCGCTGGCGCGCGTGATCGAAATCTTCAGTCTGACGCGTACCGCCGCGAGCCTGCTCGATACTTATGTCGGCAACCGCGCCGGCGAGCGGATTCTTGGCGGCCAGATCAGGCGCGGCCACACCGAGACGATGAACGCCGCGATCTGGCTGTCCGATCTGCGCGGCTTTACCGCGCTGTCGGACCGGTTGCCGGCCGAGACCATCGTGGACATCCTGAACAATTATTTCGACTGTCAGGTGGCCGCGATCCGAGCGCATGGCGGCGAAGTGCTGAAATACATGGGAGACGGGCTGCTCGCGGTTTTTCCGATCGATGAATATGTCGGCGATGAGCAGCAGGTCTGCTCGCGCGTGCTCGAAGCCGCCCACGAATCCCGCGCGAGCGTCGCGGACATGCATTATCCGATTGGCGAAGCCGTCGAACGCTTTCGCTTCGGCGTCGCCCTGCATGTCGGAAGAATCCTGTACGGCAACATCGGTGGCGGCAACCGGCTCGACTTCACCTGCATCGGCCCGGCCGTCAACCTCGCCGCGCGGCTGGAAAAGATCGCCAGCCGCCTTCATCGCACCGTGGTGGCGTCGGAAGGTTTTGCCGGCATCTGCCGGGGCGGCTGGAGCGACCTCGGCGAGTTTCCGGTTGCCGGCTTTTCAAAGGCCGCGCGGGTCTACGGCCTGGTCGACGAAACGCCGGCGAGTTGAGGCCGGCGACCGCCGCTCACTGCTTCGCGCATTCCTTCGAGCCGGGTTTCTGCTCCACACATTTCTGATTTTGGGGAGCGGTATACACGACGACGGGCTGTGGCCGCGGATGATGATGCTGATGCAGGACGGGCTGGCCGACGGGCTTCACTACCGTATTGGTACGAATGGCGGGATTGACGCGAACGACGGGAGCGACATGAACGACCGGCGCGACGTGAACGATCGGGGCGACGTGGACGACGGGAGCGATATATGTGCCGGCCATCGCCGGCGTCGAGATCAGCAGCAATGTGGTCGCGACGATTTTCTTCATGGCCATTTTGTTCCCCCCGTGAACGGCAGCAGATAGCTTCCGGCGACCGGCGCCGGTCGTGCGTGTTGCGTTGGTCTCGACAATGTCGGTGGTGAAGGCCGCGGATCGTCAGCGGCGGCGTGCGGTATGATGGCCTTGCGGCTCTGTTTCTCGGTCAGCGAACGTCTATCATGAGTGGTAAATACAAATTACGTTGACGTAAAGTGGTCGTTGCCAAGAAAGCTTTTGGGGTCGGCAGCGCAGCGTCCGTCGCGGATTTCGCTGCGCTCGATCCGGGCTGCGCCCGAACGCGCTATTCCTCCGGCTCGGTCGTGAACAGCAGCGGATAGCCCTTGGCGCGGCCGGCATCGGTGGCGCGCGTCGCCTTGGTCTCGGCGACGTCCTTGGTGAAGACCGCAACCACGCAGACGCCGCGCCGGTGCGCCGTTATCATGACCTTGTGGGCCTGGTCCTCGGTCATGCGGAATTCCGCCTTCAACACGGTGACGACGAATTCGCGCGGCGTGTAGTCGTCATTGACGAGGATGACTTTGTGCAGACGCGGCCGTTCGGTCTCGGTCTTGACCCTGGTTTTCGGCGTGACGACGGTCTCGGGCATTCCAGGCACCTCCTGGCGCCTTGCGGTTGTTCGACGAGAATATCGCCTTCCTGCCGGCCGTGGAACCGGCGGTTTCGCAGTCCGTCATTGCAGCGGCGGCACGGTGCGCAGATAGGCCACGATATCGGCCAAATCAGAGCCCTTGAGCGCCGCGTAATAGCCATAAGCCATCGGCGGCTTCAGCGCCCGTCCGTCGCGCGCGATGCCTTGGGTAACAGCCCGGACGATTTCGGCGTCGGTCCACGCGCCGATACCTGCCGTTGGATGCGATGTGATGTTGGCGGCGGTGCTGTTTGCGGTACCGTCCGGCGATCCTTCGCGCAGCGGGAAAACCCTGCCGCCGTGGCCAAGGCCGGTCTTGAAATCGGACACGCCGCGCGACCATGCCGAATGGCATTCCATGCAATGGCCGATGGTGACGAGATAGGCGCCGCGCCGGACCGGATCGGCAAACATGGATTTATTGAATCCGGCCTCGGCGTCCGGATAGGGATCGCGACGCACCGGGACCTTGTAGACGGGATCGGGGACCTGATTCCGGACCGCCTTGACGGTGCGCAAATAGGCGATGACGGCATCGAGATCGTCCGGCAGCAGCGCCTTGTAGAAATTGGCCGGCATGATCGCCGCCAGCGCAGCGCCGGAAAGATGGCCGTGGTCCGGGCGCATGCCCTCGACCAGCGCGCGCCTGATCTCGGCGTCGCTCCAGCTTCCGATTCCGGTCTCGGCGTCGGGCGTGATGTTCGGCGCGGTGGCGTCGAAGGCCGGCGTCGTGAAAGAGAGGCCGCCGGACAATGCCCTGTCGGCGATCAGCTTGCCCTCGCCATCGCGCGGCGTGTGGCAGTTGCCGCAGGCCATGATGGTGTTGACGAGATAGTTGCCGCGCTCGGCCGGCGTTTCCGCTTTGGCCCCGTTTGAGACGGCCAGCAGTAATGCGCAAGCCGCGATGCCGCTACGAACCATGATGCTCCCCCGATTCCGGAGACTTGTATCGCATGACAGGGCCAACGCCGCAAAGCCGGTCGCCCCGGCAGGCCTCAGGCCCTGCGCGCGATCGGGGTCATGGTGCGATCACGGCGGCAAAATCCTTGACCACGCCGGGGTCGAGCTTTTTCGCCGCCGCGATGTCGGCTTCAGCGCCTTTGCCGTCGTTGCGCTTCAGCCTGGCGAGGCCGCGGCCGTAAAGCGCCAGCGGCGTTTCCGGATCGAGGCCGATCGCGGTGTCGTAATCGGCGACAGCGCGCTCGTAATCCTGCTTGTCGTAGTAAGCCAGGGCGCGGTTGTTCAAGGCCCGGACGGATTTGGCGTTGAGCCGGATCGCCTCGGAGAAATCGGCGATGGCCCGATCGAGATCCTTCTCGTGGTAATACACGGTGCCACGACCGTTGAACGCGGTTGCGTATTTCGGGTTCACTGTGATCGCCTGATCGTAGTCGGCGATGGCGCGGTCATATTCGCCCTTGTTGCGATAGGCGATGCCGCGATCGCTGAAGGCCTGGGCCAGCGCAGGATCGAGTTCGATCGCCTGGTCGAAATCCGCAATCGCCTGATCGAAATGTTGCGTGTGCAGGTAGACAAGGCCGCGATTATAGAATGTCGAGGCCACGGTCGGGTCGAGCCGGGCCGAGGTCGAGTAGTCGGACAACGCGCGAACCCAATCGTCCCGGGCCGCATGCCCTACGCCGCGGTTGTTGTACGCATCGGCCGTCGCCGCATCGGCATGATGGCCGCTGAGCAGGAAAGCCGTGCAGCCCGAGATCTGCATCTCCGGCGTGACGTCGCCCTTGCCGTAGCACCAGTCGCGTTGCTGCGACGTCTCGGCTGACGTGCCGGCCGTCATCAGCAGCATTGGGGCGACAATTCCGAGGGCCGCAAGGCTGCGGCGAAAGGCTGTCTTATTCATGGAAAATCCTGCGCATCGAACGGGCTCTTCTCAGTGTGCCCGGCGCTGCGGTTGGTTCAATTCGGCGGAACAGCGGCGGCGATGGCGAAGCCTCGTCGAAATTAAGGCAAGCCGATTGACTTGCAGGTGACTTGCAGGTGACTTGAATGTGTAGGGACGGCCCATCTTCCCGCTTTTCGAAGCCTGGCTTGCATGTCACCATTGCGGCCAGACGACGGGAGGGCCGCTATGCGCTGGTATGTCTCGATCGGGGCTGTGCTTGTCGCGGGCGTGCTGGCCGGCGGCGATGTCGCCGGCGTGGCAGCGCCGCGCGCGGCGGTGCAGCCGGGCCATCGATTGGCCGACAAGGAAGCCACGCCCTCCGTCGATGTCGAACTGGCTCTCGCCGTCGATGTCTCCTATTCGATGGACATGGATGAACTGGCGATCCAGCGCGAGGGTTACGCGCAGGCCCTCGTTTCCAAGGAGTTCCTGCAGGCGCTGAAGACCGGCCCGAACGGCAAGATCGCGGTGACCTATTTCGAGTGGGCGGCCTCCAGCGACCAGAAGATTATCATCCCGTGGCGGGTGATCGACGGCCCCGAAACCGCGGACGCCGTCGCCAATGAAATCATGAAAACCCCGATCCGCCGGGCGTCGCGCACCTCGATCTCGGGTGCGATCAATTTCGCGATGCCGCTGTTCGACGAGAATCCGCATCGGGGCATCCGGCGCGTGATCGATATTTCCGGGGATGGTCCCAACAACAATGGCGGCCCGGTCGTGCAGGCGCGCGATGCCGCGCTGGAGAAGGGCATCGTCATCAACGGCCTGCCGATCATGGTGAAGGAGCCGTCCTATTCCACCATGGATATCGACAATCTCGACTTCTATTACGAGGACTGCGTCATCGGCGGCCCCGGTTCCTTCGTGGTGACGATCAAGGACCGCGAGAAGTTCAAGGAGGCGATCCGCACCAAGTTGCTGCTCGAAGTCGCGGGCCGCACCCCCGAACACAAGGTCGTGCCGGTGGCCGAGAAGGAGCCGCGCGTCAGCTGCCTGATCGGCGAGAAGATCTGGCAGGACCGCTGGGGGCGATAGGGATCGCGTCAACTGTTAAACGGCCAAAGCTTTTCGGAATGCGCGAAATTCAGATTTGAGTTCGCAGCACGCGGCCGGATCCGCCCGAGTCTTGGAAGAAACATTCGCGCCTTGAGAGACAGGGGGCAGGGAATGCCGGTGTCCGATGCACCCGCAGCCCGTGTGCACTGGTAGTAAGCACACGGTAGTCACCACAGGCGAACAAAACAATTCTTCCGGCTTGGCATCGATCGCTTGATTGCTTCTTCGTTGCGAGCGGTAGATCAGCACCAACGTGGCAAGAACGACGCACGTAGGGAGTGCTCAGACAAACGACTCGGCCAATGCCAGATAAAGCGCGAACAGAAAGCCGGCGACTGTCGGTAACACGACCAGCGAACCGCCTTCTTCCAGTGCGACGGGAATCATGGCGTGCGCGACCAGCGCCAGCACGGCACCGCCTGCCAACGCCTGGGCAAAGATCGCCGTCAGTGCGTCACTGCTGCCGATAAACGCCTTGCCAGCTGCTGCCGCGACGACGCCGGCAAGCAGCACGGTCGACCATAGCCCGAAGATCGCCGCCGGCCGGTAACCGGCTTTGGTCAGCATTGATGCGCTTGCCGCCGCCTCCGGGATGCCGCCCAGAAACATCCCCAGCATAAGGGTCAGGGACAAGTTGCCGAAGGCAGTGAATTTCGCTCCGATCACGAGGCAGCCAGGAATGGTGTCCAGGATGTTCCCGAGAACAATCGCCATCGCCGCGCCGTTTGCGGCTTCGGTCAGCATCTTTCCGGCTTCGTGCCGATTTAGATGATCGAGGCTTCTGCTTGCGACTTTTGCCCATAGGGCGGCGTCGGTACCGCCCGCGCTGAGATTGCTGATCGCACGCTGGTGGCTGATGTGCTGCACGGTATCGGCCAATTGGGGGTCGGCGGCAACCAGCTGGTCGAAATCGTCCTTGCCAATTTTCATCAGATCTGTGTCTTCGGCGGCGCGGATCGTGGCGGTACGTGGACCTCCGCTCAATAGTGACATTTCCCCGAACGCATGCCCGATGCCGAGTTGGGCGATCGCATCGCCCGTGGTTTTGGTGCTCGGCGATCCGTTTGCCAGGACCTCCACCTTGCCGCGGGCGACGATGTAGAGGGCGTCGCCGGAGTCTCCGGCCTTGAATAGAACTTCTCCGGCTTTCAGATGACGATCGCTGATACATGGCAGTATCCGCTCGATCTGCTCGGCCGGCAGGTGGCGCATCAGATCGCAGGTCGCCAGCAGCTTGATTCGCTCGTTCACGTCAGCCTGTTTGCGTGCCAGGGCATATTCGCGAAACTGGGTGACGTAGCGTACGGCCGCTCCCTTCTGTTCCAGAAACAGCGAAGCCGAATAATAGATGATGGCGCCGGCCGCAAATCCGGCGCTGACAAATGCCCATGCCGCGTGGGCATTGTAGCCTTGATGATGAAGCGACTGCGCGCCTTCATAGGCAAGCTCGATCGCCAGCGCTGAGATCAATGAACCCGCGGCAAAAGCGAGTAGACAGGCGAGCGGGCGCTTGGAGAAGGGAACGTAAAGGCCGATCGCGGCTCCCAGCAGGGCGGAGGAGGTCGTCCCCAAACCGAGGAGAGACGCCATGACAAGTTCGTATGCGGAATTCATCAATTCGACCAACCGCTTCGTGTCCTGCCGATCGGGACCGTCTCGAATGGATTTTGATACTGCAGGGGGCGTGCATCGATAATCAAACGCCCGAAATCGATTGCCATCCTCGCAGGCTATTCTCGCGAGCTTCCACCTGACCTGAAATGCGCGGTTCGGGTTAATCGCCAGCGAGGCGTCCAACTCGGGCAAGCCTCATACGTTGGTACCGTCATGGCCCCATCCGATTTGGCGCAGGTGTAGTAGCAAGTCTTGTTCAGCCCCGAGATATGCTCGCTGGATTTCGTGCAAACCAGCGGTACGCGCGATGGCTTTGCGGGGCGTGGTAATTCTTCGGCAATCGCGGATGCAGGTATCGTAAAAATGGCCAGTGCCAGAACTATCCTCATTTTATCCCTTTTGCTGAAATGCGAGATTTGGCGGCTTCAATCAAACAACGTGAAATTCCTTGAATCGGCGCTTCACATGTGTCGCCAGCCGTACCAGCGGCGCCAGGCGTGCGACAAACGGATTACCCCTGTTTCTGAGGTCGAGCTCGAACGGCTCGGACAAGAATATTGTTGCGCATCCGGCTGGGCCGCACTTCTTCCTGGCAAACGACCGGGCGGAGCCCCTGAACAGGAAGATACCGCCAATCCGTCCCCGGGCTTCACGAACGACCCAGAAGCCTTGGTTGTTCTGCCCGACGAAGAATGTCGGGATCGCCTCACTGACGATGTCGGAATCTAGAGGACGAAAACTATTCGAATGATCTGGCGGTCGTGGCGGAGAAAGATCTAGGCCTGTCAACGGCACGGCGCTCATTGCACCGGTTTCGACGGTGATGATGTCGGTTGATGGTGCCGCATTGCGGCCATCGCGGCTTCCTCACAAATCTAACGCGCATGTTGTGCCAATTGCGCCATAAGAATGCGAGGTGAACTGGCTCGGCATCGCATAGGAAAAAAATAGCAATTCGGACATGGAAATGACCCCGAGCAGCGCATCGAACGGCTTTTCCAAGCCAAGAGAGCCCGTGATGCGCTAAGAGGCGAGACCGACCGTGAGCCCATGTCACGCGGGGTCTTGCACGATTTACGTCGGACCGGTCGATCCATGATGAGCCGCGCAGGGGGCCCAGCGATCACGCCGAGCGCGTGCTGGGCCATGCGACCTGTATGTTAGGGAGGCGCAGGATCGCTACGTTCCATCCGCTTAATGCGGATTTTCCAGGCTGAACAGTTCCGACTGCTCGTCATAGGCGAACAGTTCCGCGTAACGTCCCCACGACACGATGGTCTTGAGCGTTTCGTCGGCCTGATCTTCCGCCATGTAGTCCTCGAGCTCGTTGCGGAAGCGCGCAACCGGCGCCGAGTGCGAAGGCCGCTCGTCGAGGACGCGGCGGATCAGGCCCATCACCGGCACATAGTTGATGAGATGTTCGGCGAACAGTTTCTTGCGGGCGTCGGTCTCGAGATGGGCAAAGCGCTTGCCGGCGTCCGTCAGCATGAGGTCGCCTTCGCTCAGCTGGGCAAATCTCAGCAATTGCAGGGATTCGCCGAGGTGGAATATTTCGTCGGCTTCGAGTTGCAGGCTGTTGGCGAGCACCGGCAGGTCCGCATGCCCTGCATAGGGTGGTCCCGCGAGCGTCTCGATCAGGCCCGACAGCACGTTCGATGAGACGTGCTGGAGGATCATGCCGACGCCGCTGCCGGGGATGCCCTCGATGGCCGGCGTCTTGGGCTCCGCGCGCTGCGTCATGCGGGCATAGATGCTGTCGACCAGCTGCCGGAATGCCGGATCGAGACGATTGCGCGGGTGCGGCAGGTCGACCCTGATCTCGGCCGCGATCCGGCCGGGATTGGACGAGAAGACGAGAATACGGTCGCACATCAATACCGCTTCCTCGATGTTGTGCGTCACCATCAGCACCGACTTGATCGGCAACCGGCCTTCGATCCAGAGATCGACCATGTCGGTACGCAGCGTCTCGGCGGTCAGCACGTCGAGCGCCGAAAACGGCTCGTCCATCAAGAGCAGGTCCGGATGAACCACCAGCGCCCGCGCAAATCCGACGCGCTGGCGCATCCCGCCCGACAATTCCTTGGGGTAGGCGGACTCGAAGCCGTCGAGACCGATCAGGTCGATCGCCGCCAGCGCGCGCGTGCGGCGTTCGACGCTGTCGATTCCAAGCGCCTCCAGTCCCAGTTCGACGTTCTGCAGAACCGTCAGCCAGGGAAACAGCGCAAACGACTGAAACACCATCGAGACGCCGTTCGGCGGTCCCATGATCGTCTCGCCGCGGCATTTGGCATCGCCCGACGACGGCGCGATCAGGCCGGCGATAATCCGCAGCAGCGTCGACTTGCCCGAGCCGGACCGGCCGAGCAGGCCGACGATTTCACCGGAATGAACCGTCAGATCGACTTTTTCGAGGACCAGCAATTCCTCGCCGCTGCCTTTCGGAAATGACCGGCAGACGCCGCGGATGTCGAGCAGGCTGGCCTGATTGAGTTGATCGAGCATCGGTTTCTCCTGATCAGCCGAGGCGAAGACGGCGTTCGGCGAAGGCATAGAGCGGCCTCCAGAACAGCCGGTTGAAGAGCGTCACCAGCACGCACATGATGGCGATGCCGAGGACGACCCGGGGGAAGTCGCCGGCCTCGGTCGCGGTCGCTATATAGGCGCCGAGGCCGGTAGCCGTCAGATGGGTATCGCCCCAGCTTGCGACCTCCGCGACGATGGCGGCATTCCATGACCCGCCCGACGCGGTGATCGCACCGGTGATGTAGTACGGAAAAATTCCGGGCAGGATGACCTTGATCCACCACCGCCATCCCTTCAGATGGAAGCTGCCGGCAGCCTCCCGAAGATCGGTCGGGAACGCGCTGGCGCCTGCGATGACGTTGAACAGGATATACCACTGGGTGCCCAAGATCATCAGCGGGCTGAGCCAGACGTTGGTGTTCAGGCCGTAGCGAACGATCATCACCACAAAGACCGGAAAGGCAAGGTTGGCGGGAAACGCGGCCAGGAACTGCGCCAGCGGCTGGATTCGCTCGGCCAATTTCGGCCGAAGTCCGATCCAGACCCCGACCGGCACCCATATCAGCGTCGCCAGCGCAATCAGCACGATCACACGCGCCAGCGTAATGAAGCCGTATCCGACGGCGCTGAACAGGTCCGATGGGCCCAACGTCGCCGAGAGATATCGATAGATCCGCCAGGCCGCGTCGCCGGTGCATGCAATGACGATGGCAAGCCAGACGGCGTCGACGATGCGTGACGGCTGGCGGCCGCGTCTCGTTGCCGTTTTGAATCGGCCTGGAAGCCCGATGTGCAAATTCGAGATGGCCTTGTTGAGCGCCGCGAACGGGTAAGTCAGGACGCGAAGCGCGCGCGTCCGGCGAAACAGGTCGAGCATCCAGGATGCCGGCGCGCTCGCCGAGGCGGTCTGCTCGAAGCGGAATTTGTCGGCCCAGGCCACCACGGGGCGAAACAGCAACTGGTCGTAGGCGAGGATGACCAGAAACATGGCCAGGAGGGCGTAGCCGATCGCGGCGAGATTCTGCTGTTTGATGGCCAGCGCGACATAGGAGCCGATACCCGGCAACGTGACCGTGGTGTTGCCGACCGTGATCGCTTCGGACGCCACCACGAAGAACCATCCGCCCGACATCGACATCATCGTATTCCAGATCAGGCCCGGCATGGCGAAGGGTACGTCGAGCCGCCAGAAGCGCTGCCATCCGTTGAGGTGAAAGCTTTGCGACGCCTCTTCCAGGTCCTTCGGGACATTGCGCATCGACTGATACATGCTGAACGTCATGTTCCAGGCCTGGCTGGTGAAGATCGCGAACACGCAGGCGAGTTCGGCGCCGAACACCTGGCCGGGGAACAGATTCAGGAAGAACACCACGGTGAAGGTGAGGAAGCCGAGGATCGGCACCGACTGCAGGATGTCGAGCAGCGGGATCAGCACCATCTCGGCGCGCCGGCTCTTGGCGGCGAGGGCCGCATAGATGAAGGTGAAGATGATCGAGCAGACGATGGCCAGCAACATCCGCATCGTCGTCCGCAACGCATAGGCCGGCAGATGCGCCGGATCGAGCGTTACCGGATCAACATCGAGCGCCGACAAGGGAAGGGCGGTCTGCTCGCCACCATAGACAATGAGCACCATGGCGCCGATCACGAGCACCAGCGCGACGGCGTCCCAGACGTTGGGCCGCAGCGCCTGCCCCAATCTCGGCGACAGAATCTCTTGAAGGGTCATTACTGCCGCCTTGTCCAGAATTCGTCATCATCACCGTGTCCGCCGTGACTGCACGGCCATCGCGTGCGAGCCCGATCAAGCCCGGCGTCCGCGAATACGTCCGGTCGGCTGCGGCGAATCATCGTGTGAATTTTTTGCAGCGCAGGCATCACCGCAATCATGTCGGCGCGCTGCCGGCAAGGAAATGAAGCAATCGATTTCCTCCGTCCGGAGTTGCCGATGATCGCGTCAAAAGCCATAGCCAGGAGAGGCGCCGTTCTTCACCAGCGCTGATGCGAATCGTTCGCAGTTGCAATAGACGATCCGGCGATTTCCGCGAAGCAACGTCGATTCCGATTTCGTTAACCTCCCGACCCTTACGTCTATCCATACAAACCCGACCGTAAAATGATGACAGAGCTCCGGATTTCTCCTCGGCAGCATGTCCTGAAGGCCGGATTGATCGCCTTTGGCCGCGCCGGCACAAGCTGCCGCAACCTGCGGCGGGGGCTCGCCGGATCGAATGTGCGAAAGGCGAAGCGGATTGGCATGATGTTCGCCACGGCAATACAGTGTGCCATTTCGTTAGGCAATCATCCGTCTTTCGTTGGTCGCGATAAGCCACGCTTAATTCTTTAGCGGTAAAAATTGCCGGATTTCAAAACCGGATAGGCCCCTCACATGCCCAGTTTCTTTCGCCTGATTGACCGTTTCCGCAGGGATAAACGCGCCAATGTCGCGATGATTTTCGGGATCGCGGTGGTACCGCTGATCTCGGCGATGGGGTGTGCGGTGGACTACTCGATGGCGACCAGAATGAGGGCGAAGCTGCAATCGGCGGCCGACGCCGCCAGCGTCGCCTCGCTTTCCCAGAAATCGGCCGGGTTTACCGCGGCCGCGCTCATGTCGAGCGATGGCTCGGTTACGGCCGGCGTCACCGAGGCCAATAACATCTTTGACGGCAACGTCGGCACGATCACCGGTTACACGAATTTGACTCGTACCAGCGTGGTCACGAAAACCGGCATCAAGCTGACATCCAACGTCTCGTTCAGTGCCGACGTGCCGACCAACTTTATGAGGGTGGTTGGGTTTCAAAAACTGACGGTGACCGGTGTCTCGAAATCGACTGCCTCGCTGCCGCCCTATCTCGATTTTTATCTGGCGCTGGACGTTTCGGGATCGATGGGCCTGCCGTCGACACCGGCCGAAGCCGTGCGGATGCAGTCGATCAGCCCGGATAACTGGGTCCAATACCGCACCGGCTGTACCCTGGCCTGCCATTTTGCCCCGCAAAAGAGCGCGTGCGTCGATCCCCCTGTCACACCCCCTGCCGCTCCCGCTTCCAATCCCGCTACCAATTCCAACTACAGTCAGCAATACAATACGAACAATTATTGCATGGGCTATGTGTATTCGCGCCTCAGTCAGAGCGCGCTCAGTGCCCTCATCAACCAGGCGTCGACCTCGTCCGTCAAGAAGCAGGTTCCTGGCTTGCCGGTGGCGATGCTTTCCGGCCTGAATACGACGGTTACTCCTGGCTCGCCGAATTCGCTGATTACCGGCAACACCAGCAGCCTGCCGTACAGCCTGACGGCGGCTACCTCCTGCCCGACCGACGGCACCGACGCCTGCATCCAGTTGCGCCTCGACGCGGTCGGCTTCGCCCTGACCCAATTGTTCATCAAGGCCAACGCCGACGAGAAGGTGACCGATCAATTCCGGATCGGGCTCTATCCGTTCATCACGGATATCGATAAGAGTTATTCTCCGCTGACCAAAACTATCAATGGCAGTGCTTCGACGCCCGGCACCATCAACTATGCCGCCGCAAATCTCGCCACGGAGCTTGATACCAATTTGAATGCAACTCTTGGTTCGGGCGGCACCCATATCGACAATGCGCTCAACAGCTTGAACAATCTGATCGTCAGCGTCGGCGACGGCAGCACGTCGAGTAATACGCAGCCTTTTATCTTCCTCGTCACCGATGGCGCACAAGACAACCAATACAAGGACGTCAATGGCAGTTGGCACGGCAGCAACCACGCCACCGTGCTAACTGACCTCGTCAACGCCTACCCCGGCATCTGCACGACCATCAAGAACCGCGGCATCATCATTTCCGTCCTCAACATTCCCTACCAGACGATCAACCCGGTGAACACAACCTTTGCCGGTGACGAAGACGACTACGCCAACAACAACATTCCGAACATTGCCCCGAGTCTTCAAGCCTGCGCATCGCCGAACTTCTACTTCTCGGCCGGCACCCCGACGGGCATCAACGATGCCCTGAAGAAAATGTTCGACCAGGCGCTGAAGACCGCGCATATCACGAACTGAGCGAGAGCCGGCTCGCTCTCTGACCGAACCAGGCATCGCGCGCGGCTTTCGCGCGATCGCGCCCTTGCGTCGGCGGCGGGACCGTGGATCATCGTGACCGCACCAAATCCAGGGCGGAAATGATTCGCGCGAAGGCTCCATCCGAACACGGCATTGCGGCCGAACTGGTCGCGGTGCTGGTGGCCGTGACCTCGGGCGAACCGCGTGTGCTGACGATTCAGGATCAGTCCGCGCTGCCTTCCGGCCCGTTCGAACTGGACCATCGCTCGCTGCAGTCGGGGTTGCGCGCCTGGGTCGAGCGGCAAACGCGGCTGCCGCTGGGCTATGTCGAGCAGTTGTACACCTTCGCCGACCGCGATCGCGCCGGCGTCACCGCCAAGCACGTCATTTCCGTCAGCTATCTCGGCCTCACGCGTGAGCAGCCGGCCGCCGGCGAACATGAGGCAAGCTGGCGCAGTTGGTATGACTACTTCCCCTGGGAGGATCATCGTCTCGGGCCTCCGCCGCTGATCGAGAAAACGCTGCGGCGGGGCCTGATGGCCTTTGTATCGGCGACGCCGGACAAGGCCGCGCGGCTGGTGCGCCGGCAACGCGCGGCGATGCTGTTCGGGTTCGACGACCATGCCTGGAACGAGGATCTCGTTCTGCAGCGCTACGAACTTCTCTACGAGGCGGGTTTGATTCCGGAGGCGTTGCGCGGCCGTGCTTCCGCGCCGGTGCCTGACAAGGAGGCCGTCGCTGCCCCCGGCCATGCCATGATCCTCGATCACCGCCGGATTCTGGCCACCGGCATTGCAAGGCTGCGGGCCAAGATCAAATACCATCCGGTGGTGTTCGAATTGATGCCGGAGACGTTCACGCTGCTGCAATTGCAGCGTTGCATCGAGGCGCTGGCCGGACGGCTGCTCTACAAGCAGAATTTCCGCCGCCTGATCGAAGGGCAGGAACTGGTTGAGGAGACTGGCGAAATGAGCCTCGATACCGGTGGCCGTCCGGCAAAATTGTTCCGGTTCCGCCGCGCGGTATTCGCGGAACGGGCCATCACCGGGAGCAAATTGCCCATTGCCACTTGACAAGGCTTATACTCAATATCATCATAAGGCATGTACTCGATTGGAGTATAACTTATGGTGCCGGCAATGGAACAATTCAGCTCAGATCGACTCTACGCAAAAGTAAGCCACGCGATCCCCGCGATCGAATGGCCGGCCTTCGCAGGCGATATCGACGCGATCCTTGCGCTGAAGCGGGACCGCAACGCCGTCATCCTCGCGCATAATTACCAGACGCCCGAGATCTTCCACTGCGTGGCCGACATCGTCGGCGACAGTCTCGCTTTGGCGCGCGAGGCGATGCATGTCGAAGCCGATGTCATCGTGCTCGCCGGCGTTCATTTCATGGCCGAGACCGCCAAACTGCTCAATCCATCCAAGACGGTGCTGATCCCGGATCGCGGCGCCGGTTGTTCGCTGGCGGATTCGATCACGCCCGAAGACGTCCGGCTGTTGCGGCAAAGCTATCCCGGCGTTCCGATCGTCACTTACGTGAACACGTCGGCCGCGGTGAAGGCCGAATCCGACATCTGCTGCACGTCGGGCAATGCGCGGGCCGTGATCGAGTCGCTCGGCGTCGAGCGCGTCATCATGCTGCCCGACGAATATCTCGCCAGGAACATTGCCGCCGAGACCAAGGTCAAGGTGATCACCTGGACCGGGCATTGCGAAGTGCACGAGCGCTTCAGCGCCGAGGAAGTGCGGCAATTGCGCGAAAATCATCCGGGCATCGTCGTGCTCGCGCATCCGGAATGTCCGCCCGAGGTGCTGGCCGAGGCCGATTTTGCCGGCTCCACGGCGGCGATATCCTCCTATGTCGCCAAACAGCGGCCGCCACGCGTGGTGTTGCTGACGGAATGCTCGATGAGCGACAACATCGCGATCCAGTACCCCGATCTCGAATTCATCCGGCCCTGCAATCTCTGCCCGCACATGAAGCGGATCACGCTTGGCAATATCCGCCATGCGCTGGAGACGACGCAGCACCAGGTCACGATTGACGACGGCATCGCCGCGCGCGCACGCCTCGCGGTCGAGCGGATGCTGGAGGTAAAATGACAGCCATTCACGATACCGACGGCGCGGCGGTGATCATCGGCGGCGGCCTTGCCGGATTGACGGCCGCGCTGGCGCTGGCGCCGCAACCCGTGCTGCTGCTGACCAGGGCGCCGCTGGGCTTTGAGGCGTCCAGCGCCCTCGCGCAGGGCGGCATCGCCGCCAGTCTCGGCGCCGACGACGACATGTCGCTGCATCTCAAGGATACGCTGGCCGCCGGCGACGGGCTTTGCGACGAGGCGATCGCATCCGCCATTCTCGCGTCGGCGCCGGCGGCGATCGCGCAACTGGTGCGGCATGGCGTCGAATTCGACCGCGACGCCGGCGGCAACATCCTTCTCGGTCTCGAGGCCGCGCATTCGCGGCGCCGGATCGTTCATGCCGGCGGTGACGCGACCGGCCGCGACATCATCCGCGCGCTGGCGCGCAAGGTTGACGAGACGCCCTCGATCACGGTGTGCGAGGCGACGGCCGCGCGGCGCCTGATCGTCGACGACAACGCCGTGCGCGGGGTTCTCTGCGAGACCGCGCAGGGGCCAGTCGTGTTCGCCACCGATCGCGTCGTGATCGCGACCGGCGGCATCGGCGGGCTGTTCCTGCACACCACCAATCCCGCCGCGTCCTTTGGCCAGGGCATCGCGCTGGCCGCCCGCGCCGGCGCCGCCATGGCCGATCTCGAATTCATTCAATTCCACCCGACCGCGCTCGACAGTCAATCCTTCCCGCTAAAGCTGATCAGCGAGGCGGTGCGGGGCGAGGGCGCGATCCTGGTCGACGAGCGCGGCGACCGCTTCATGGCGAACGAGCCCGGGGCGGAGCTGGCGCCGCGCGACGTCGTGGCGCGCGCGGTGTGGCGGCATCTGGCGGCCGGACACCGGGTGTTTCTCGATGCACGAAATGTCGGCGGACTGGATATGGCGCGGCGCTTTCCGACCATCACCGCGCTTTGCCGCGAGGCCGGCATCGATCCGGTCACGCAAGCGATTCCGATCCGTCCCGCGGCGCATTATCACATGGGCGGCATTGCCGTGGACCCGCGCGGGCGGACGTCGGTCGACGGGCTCTGGGCCTGCGGCGAGGTTGCCTGCACCGGCCTGCACGGCGCCAACCGGCTCGCCAGCAATTCGCTGCTTGAAGCGGCGGTGTGCGGCAGCTGGGTCGCGCAGGATATCGCCGCATCGGCGTCGGCCAGGCGGCGCCAGCCGCGGCTGCCCGATGGCAGTGCCATCCGCAGCGATGCAACTTCAGTTCGTCCGATCCTGTCGCGGGCCGCCGGCGTCTTGCGCGATGCCGACGGCCTTCGCGCGGCGGCTCGGGCGCTCTATCCGCTCGCGGTCTCGCACCAGGCGGCAAGCGATCCCGCGATCGTCGGCCTGATGATCGTGATGTCAGCCCTGCGCCGCCGGGAAAGCCGCGGCGCGCATGCCCGCACCGATTTTCCCGAACACGCCGACACCGCGCGGCGATCGACGCTGCGCCTCGATGATGCCCTCGAGGCGGCGAGGGACTTCGTTCCCGACCCGGTCATCTGATTTAAGGAAACACCATGACGCCTTCGCCGCTCCCGACGGTCATGATTGAGCCTTTGGTTCGCATGGCGCTGCTTGAAGATCTCGGCCGGGCCGGCGATCTCACCACCGATGCGATCGTGCCGGCGGCGCACCGCGCGACGACGGTCCTGGTGGCCCGCCAGCCCGGTGTGGTCGCAGGCCTCGATCTGGCGCGGCTGGCCTTTCAGCTCATCGATCCGGCGATCGAGATGCGCGTCGAACGTGGCGATGGCGCAGCGCTCGCCCCGGGCGATGTGATCGCCACCATCTCCGGCCCGGCGCGCGGCATTTTGACGGCGGAGCGGGTCGCGCTGAATTTGCTGTGCCGCCTCAGCGGCATCGCGACCGCAACCGCAAGCGTAGTGGCGGCGGTCCGGGACACCAGGACCGACATCGTCTGCACGCGCAAGACCACGCCGGGTTTGCGCGCGATCGAGAAATACGCGGTGCGGGTCGGCGGCGGCAGCAATCACCGGTTCGGTCTCGACGATGCGGTCTTGATCAAGGACAACCATGTCGCGATCGCCGGCAGCGTCACCGAGGCGTTGAAGCGCGCCAAACAAGGCGTCGGCCATCTCATCAAGATCGAACTCGAGGTCGATACGCTGGACCAGCTGCGCGAGGCGCTCGATCACGGCGTCGATGCCGTGCTGCTCGACAACATGAACCCGGAAACCCTGTCCAAGGCGGTCGCGATGGTCGCCGGCGGCGCGGTGACGGAAGCCTCCGGCCGCATCACGCCCGCCACCGCGCCGTCGATCGCCGCCACCGGCGTCGACCTGATCTCGATCGGCTGGCTGACCCATAGTGTCAGCGTTCTCGACATCGGGTTAGATTTCAGGAATTGAAACGGGGAAGGTCTCTCTTCTCCCTCGCCCCGCGCTTGCGGGGAGAGGGTTGGGGTGAGGGGCTCTCTCAACGTACTTGCTCGCGGATAGTCCCCCTCACCCGGATTGCTTCGCAATCCGACCTCTCCCCGCAAGCGGGGCGAGGCGACCTCAGCGCTTGCGCACGAACCTTGCCACCAGCTCGACGTGCGGGGTGTGGCGAAACTGGTCGACCGGAGTGACGCCTTCGATGGTATAGCCGCCATCGATCAGGATTTTTGCGTCGCGTATGAGGGTCGCGACGTTGCAGGACACCGCGACCACCGTCGCGACCTTGCTGGCGGCAAGTTGGGTTGCTTGCGCCTGCGCGCCCTGCCGCGGCGGATCGAACACGATGGTGTCGTAGTCGCGCAGTTCCTGCGGCATCAGCGGCCGCCGGAACAGATCGCGCGCCTCCGCCTTGAGCGGCTTCAATCCCGAAGTCGATGCCGCCGCCTTCTGCAGCGCGGCCACCGCGCCGGCATCGCTGTCGAAGGCCGCGATCCGCGACTTCCGGGCCAGGCGAAGCGCGAACGGTCCGACCCCGCAAAACAGGTCGGCGATATATTTGGCGCGCACGCAATGATCCGCCACCAGCGCGGCCAATGCCTCTTCACCGGCGACGGTGGGCTGCAGGAACGAGCCCGGCGGCAGGATCACCTGCGCGGTGCCTGCCGTGATCGCCGGTGGCGTCCGCATCAGCACCAGTTCGCCATGGCGCGTCAGCCGCGCCAGGCGATGCTGTTCCGTCACGCGCGATAACGTCGCGATGGTTTTGGTGGGTACCGGACCGGAGCCGCGCACGTCGACATCGAGGCCGGTGTCGGTCGCCGTGATCTGGATGTCGAGCGGCTTCCCGGTCGATATCAGCGGTTCGGCCAGCGCCCATGCTGCATCGAGCGCGCCGTCGAGGCCGGGGCTAAGGATCGGGCAGCGGTCGACCGGAATGATGTCGTGGGAGCCGGCCGCCGCGAAACCCACCTTGAGCACCTCGTGCGTCCCCATCCGCGCGTGCAAGGTGACGCGCCGCCGGCCGAGGCCGTGGGCGTCGATCAGCGGATGAACTTCGCAATCAAGTTTTGCCTGCGCGAGCATCTCGACCACCAGATTGCGCTTCCAGGCACGGTAGTGCCCGCTTTCCCAATGCTGGATCGCGCAGCCGCCGCAGATGGCAAAGTGCGGACAGAACGGCGTGATCCGTTCCGGGCTTGCGTGCTCGACTTGCACCAGACGGCGGCGGTCGGGATGGCCCGGCACCGGCGCCACCTCAACGGTCTCGCCGCCAAGCGTATACGGCACATAGACGTTCCCGCCGCCGGCGAGGGCGACGCCGTCGGCGAAATGACCGACATGATCGATGACGAGGTGCTCAGCCACGGCGCGCGCCGAGGAAGAATTCGATATTGCCGTCGCCGCCGGTAATCGAGGACGGAAACACCTGGATATCGGTGCATCCGAGCGAAGCCGCGAACGCCGTGATGTCGTCGCAGATTTCCTGATGCACCATCGCATTGCGGATGATGCCGTGCTTGGAATGCTTTCGCGACGCCTCGAATTGCGGCTTGATCAGCGCCAGAAGACTCATCGGCGCGGCCGCCAGCGACAGCGCCACCGGCAGCACGGCTTTCAGTGAAATGAAGCTGACGTCGATGACGACGATGTCGGGCCGGGCGGGCAGGCGCTTGCCCTCGAAGCTGCGGATATCGGTCGCTTCCATCGACACGATTTTGGGATGGTTCTGCAGCGAGGGATGCAACTGGCCGTGACCGACATCGACGGCGAAGACGAGGCTGGCGCCGTTCGCCAGCAATACTTCGGTGAAGCCGCCGGTCGATGCGCCGACGTCGAGGCAGACATGGTTCTCGATGTCGATGGGATATTGCTCCAGCGCGCCCGCAAGCTTGACGCCGCCGCGTGAGACATAGGGATGCGCGGGCTGCGCCGACAATTCCGCATCGGCGGCGATGGTTTCCGAGGCTTTCAGCACCGGCTTGCCGTCGGCGATCACGCCGCCGGCCTCGATCGCCGCCCGCGCCCGGGCGCGGCTTTCGAACAGGCCGCGCTCGACCAGCACGACGTCGGCGCGCTTGCGGGGAGTTGGCTCGATTTCGCGCTTGTTGGTCAATTTCGGTCCGATTTGCTTGTTTCGCGATCCGCGGCGAGGCGAACGCAGGCGTCGAACGAGGTGAGATCATGCCAGAGATCCGCAGAAGCGATCTTTGGCGCGACCAGCGGACAACCGTGCAGATCGAGCGCGTGCATCATCATGAGATTGTCGGGCAGGCCAAAATCTTCCACCGTCAGTCCCTCCGGGTCGATCAGGCGGCCATCGGGCGATGTTTTCACGTCATATCGGCGCGCAACGCGCTGCTTGTATGACGAGGGGTCGTTGCTGTAGGCGAGACACAGCTTGCCGCGGCCCGTCATGTAACCGAGTTCGTAGACGGTGCCTGCGTCGGCACTGGGGCCGCGAAACGGCGTCAAATTGGCGATGATGGCGTCGGCCGCCTCCATCATTGCCTCATTGGCTTTGAAGATCGTGAGCGAGGCCTCAGGGGTCGACAGGTCGACCGCGTTATCGAGCGGATAAAGTCCGACCAGCCCGTGACGCGCGCAGATCTCGGCTTTGCGCCGTCCAATCTCAAGCGCGTCCGGCAGGAACACATCGGGGCCTGCCAGATAGATTTTCATGGCCCATCGCGTTTTCGAGCGAAGCATGCCCTCGGACTGATCCGGGGGTGGAATCCGGCTCGCGTCAAGAATACGCATCAAAAAAGTTTCAGCTTCGGTTCCGATTCAATCGCAACCGAAGCGCCGCCGGTGTCAGGCGAGCTTGACCGTCTCGGCCTTGTAATCCTTGCCGAGCGCGTCGAACACCTTGGCGACGATGCCCTTGGCGTCGAGGCCGGCGTGGGCATACATCGCATTCGGCGAATCGTGGTCTATGAACTCGTCGGGCAGTATCATCGCACGCATCCTCAAGCCGCCGTCGAGCATGCCGTGCTCCGCCAGCGTCTGCATGACATGCGAACCGAATCCGCCGATCGAACCCTCTTCGATGGTGAGCAGAACTTCATGCTCGCGCGCCAGTTTCAGCACCAGCTCGACATCCAGCGGCTTCATGAAGCGCGCGTCGGCAATGGTGGTGGAAAGGCCGTGAGCGGCGAGCTCGTCGGCGGCCTTTTCGCATTCGGCCAGACGGGTGCCGAACGACAGCAGCGCAATCTTGTTGCCCTGCTTGACGATGCGGCCCTTGCCGATCTCCAGGGGCACACCGAACTCGGGCATTTCGACGCCGCGACCTTCGCCGCGCGGATAGCGCACCGCGCTTGGGCGATCGTTGATCGCAACCTGGGTGGCGACCATGTGCACCAGCTCGGCCTCGTCGGAGGCGGCCATGATGACGAAGTTCGGCAGGCAGCCGAGATAGGCGTTGTCAAAGGAACCTGCATGGGTGGCGCCGTCGGCGCCGACCAGGCCGGCGCGGTCGATCGCGAAACGAACCGGCAGGCTCTGGATCGCGACATCATGGACCACCTGGTCGTAGCCGCGCTGCAGGAAGGTCGAGTAGATCGCGCAGAACGGCTTGTAGCCTTCGGTGGCAAGGCCGGCGGCGAAGGTCACCGCGTGCTGCTCGGCGATGCCGACGTCGAAGGTGCGGTTCGGGAACGCCTTGTTGAAGATGTCGACGCCGGTACCGGACGGCATTGCCGCGGTGATGGCGACGATCTTTTCGTCCTTCTCGGCTTCCTTGACCAGGCTCTGGCCGAACACGTTCTGGTAGGCCGGCGCGTTCGGCTTGGCCTTGGCTTGCGCGCCGGTGGCGACGTCGAACTTGACCACGGCGTGGTATTTGTCGGCTGCCGCTTCCGCCGGACCGTAGCCCTTGCCTTTTTGCGTCACGACGTGGACCAGGATCGGGCCGGTCTCCATGTCGCGAACGTTCTTCAGCACGGGGAGCAGATGGTCGAGGTTATGGCCGTCGATCGGGCCGACATAATAAAAGCCGAGTTCCTCGAACAGCGTGCCGCCGTCCATCATGAAGCCGCGGGAATATTCTTCGACGCGGTTGGCGCGGTTGGCGATGATCTTCGGCAGGCGCTTGTTGATCTGCTTGGCCGCCTCGCGCAGCGTGCGGTAGGTCTTGCCCGAATAGAGCCGCGACAGGTACGCGCTCATGGCGCCGACCGGCGGCGCAATCGACATGTCGTTGTCGTTGAGGATGACGATCAGGCGCGAGTTCATGGCGCCGGCGTTGTTCATGGCCTCGTAGGCCATGCCCGCGGACATTGCGCCGTCGCCGATCACGGCGATGACGTTGTTCTTGCCGCCGGAGAGGTCGCGCGCCACCGCCATGCCGAGGCCGGCCGAAATCGAGGTCGAGGAGTGCGCGGCGCCGAACGGATCGTAGTCGCTCTCGGTGCGCTTGGTGAAACCGCTCAATCCGCCGCCGGTGCGCAGCGTGCGGATACGGTCGCGGCGGCCGGTCAGGATCTTGTGCGGATACGCCTGATGGCCGACGTCCCAGATCAGGCGGTCGCGCGGGGTGTCGAAGATATAATGGATCGCGGTGGTCAGTTCGACCACGCCGAGGCCGGCGCCGAAATGGCCGCCGGTCACGGAAACCGCGTCGATGGTCTCCTGACGCAGCTCGTCGGCCACCTGCTGCACCTGCTCGATTTTGAGCCGGCGAAGGTCGTCGGGCGTGCGGATGGTGTCGAGAAGCGGCGTTTTACTGAATGTGGTCACAG
Source organism: Bradyrhizobium sp. AZCC 2289 (assembly GCF_036924615.1). Classification (NCBI taxonomy): domain Bacteria; kingdom Pseudomonadati; phylum Pseudomonadota; class Alphaproteobacteria; order Hyphomicrobiales; family Nitrobacteraceae; genus Bradyrhizobium; species Bradyrhizobium sp. AZCC 2289. Next base: position 7,417,401 of record NZ_JAZHRY010000001.1, read on the forward strand.
CGATATTCCAATTTTACATGTCGGGACGAACGGCCCAACGCGAGATGGGTTGCGCATTAACCGCGCAGTGAAAAATCCAGACACCGGGTGCCATCTCGGCAGGCCGGTGCCTGATTTGAACGCCTGGATGCACTCCGGATCGAACCATGTGATATGCATCACGTGGGTCGCTTTACCCTTCCCGGCCAGTTTTCTTAGGCTTTTGAAGTGCTTACTGCCGTCGGAAATCAGCGGCAGGCTGCTCTCAACAGCCCATAGAACTGCAAGCTTTACACCAAAGCGGCAGTCAAAGCCAACCCGCGAAACCGGCGGGTTCCCCGACGAAGGTTTGAATAATCTCGATTTTTTAACCGCTGCGGCGCGCCGAAGGTTCCATCTCGCCCAATTCGGCGGCATCCGAAGCCACGGTTGTGGCCGTTTCGATCATTTTCCAGCCGCATTCGCGGGCAGCCTGGTCGCCGGTCGCGATCGCCAGCGCTGCGTCGGGGGCAGCCATGCGTTCGCTCAGCGGGATCGGTCCGCAGACGATCATGAAGAAATCGTAGGCATTCGGCCGTTCGTTGGCCATGACGAACTGGAAGTGCACGCGGAAGAACTGCCAGCGGAAGCTCTCGTAATGGTCGGACTTGACGATGTCGCGGAAACGGACCGGCACGATGGTGGGGTTGCGTCCGGCGCTCCCGACATCGATGCCGTGACTTTTGATCGGATCGAACTGGTAGAAGTTCATCACGTCCTTGCGCGCTTGGCAGTCGATCCAGTCAATGGACGGTTCGACCGCCAGCAGCCTGAGATGATCGCGGAAATCCTGTGCGGCAGCATGGAACCCGACGATCGGGAAATTTCCGCCGATCGTCAGCAGCACGAGGCGCGGGCCATGACGCCCCAAGGCGGGATCGAGCTTGAGCGCGCGCGCCAGCATTTCAGTTCCCAGGAACGATCCCGAGCTGTGGCCGACGATGACGATTTCTTCCGCCTCGCTGGCGCGCGCGACGTCGACCAGATGCTGCGCGAAGCGGTCGATGCGCTGGTCCCATTCGGGGCGCTGACGGTGCGAGAATTCCCAGGTCCAGATCCAGTCGGACAGGAGATAGAGCACATAGGTGCTGTTTTCGGTGTATTTCAGGACGGTGCCGAGCAGGGCCACGAATATCGCGGCCGCGGCCGCAATGCTGATAAGTCCGGGGATGCCGAGCGCGTCGAGGCCTTTCTGGAACACAAAGGCGATGCCTGCGGCGCATATGGCCTCCAACAGCAGCACGAAATGCGGGTAGGTGATAAAGGTCGCAAACCGCCAGTTGGCCCTGGTGAACCGCGCGATGGTGCCGTTGAAGACCAGCCGCCAGTAGATCCACACGGAGTGGAATACCGTGCGCCAGATCGGGGAGGCGAGGTCGCGCTGGATGAAGTCCTCAAATTGCAGGAAGTCGTAAGCGGTGTGGGTCTGCCAGTCGTCCGCCTTGGTCTCGATCGTCCAGGACGCGATCTCGTCATCGGCTGCGACCTTGGGCCGGCTGATGGTGGCCGAAAGCTGATAGAGCCGGCCGAATTTCCGCAGTTCGGTCCGGAACATGCGGTAGTATTGCGCGAGGCCGCGCGGATCGTATCCCTGAATATAGATGATATGGCGGTGCTGAACGCGCACGTAGTCCCCCCGGGGTGGTGGCGGGACTATAGCAGCCCATCGAACGCGCCAAGAGCTATTTCGGCCCTCGTCGGGGATGGCGGACGCTGGATTCGCCGAATGTTCTCGACTGTTGCAGCGCGGCCTGCGCTATTGAACGTCGAGCGGCTCGGTTCCGGTCACCTGGCCCGAGGCGTCGGTGGTGATCTTGTCGACGCGCGCCTCGGCCTGCCGCAGCAGTTCCTCGCAGCGCCGCTTCAGGGCCTCGCCGCGCTCATAGATCGCGACCGACTCCTCCAGCGGCACCTTGCCGTCCTCGAGCCGCTTGACGATCGTTTCAAGCTCCTCGATCGCGCGCTCAAAGCTCAGCTTCTTGACGTCCACTTGGGTGTTTTCGGCCATATTGCGTTCCCGGATGCGATCTCTTCAGTTGGAGCATGATCTCCGCGCAAACGCTTTCGCGTTTGTCGCGAGGGAAAACCGGTTCCCACTTTGCGCTAACGCGGCCTTCCAGGTCCGGATCATGCTCTTCCCGGCGCAGAATCAAGCGAATTTTTACGGGCGTATTGTGGCGGGGTTTCACGCGCCCATCAATGCGGTGACATGCGCCGCAACCGACTCTTTCAGCCCCTGCAGGTCGTAGCCGCCCTCGAGCACCGACACAACCCGGCCGCCGGCGCTGGTCGCCGCGAGATCCATCAGCTTGCGGGTGACCCAGCCGAAATCCTCCGCCCTCAGATTGAGCGAGGCCAGCGGATCGCGATAATGCGCATCGAAGCCGGCGGAGATGATGATCAGTTCGGGGCCGAATTTCTGCAACTGCGGCAGAATCAGGTTTTCGAACGCGGCGCGGAACCTGGGGCCACCGTCCTCGGAGGCGAGCGGCGCATTGACGATGGTGTCGTGCTCGCCGCGCTCGCCGCTTGCACCGGTGCCGGGAAACAGCGGCATCTGGTGCGTCGAGCAATACATCACGGTCGGATCGGCCCAGAAGATATCCTGGGTGCCATTGCCGTGATGGACATCGAAATCGACGATCGCGGCGCGGCCGATGCCATATTTGCGCTGGGCGTGACGCGCGGCGATGGCGACGTTGTCGAAAAAGCAGAAGCCCATCGGCTTGTTGATCTCGGCGTGATGGCCGGGAGGGCGGACGGCGACGAACGCATTGTGATGGGTCCCCGACATCACGGCGTCGGTCGCGGCGACCGCGCCGCCGACGCCGCGCATCACCGCTTCCCAGGTGCCCGGCGACATCGAGGTGTCGCCGTCGAGATAGATCAGGCCGCTTGAAGGCGCGATATGCCGGAGTTCCTCGACATAGTGTCCGTCGTGACAGAGCATCACCTGATCGAGATTGCCTTCCGGCGTTTCGCCGCGCGCCAGCGGACTGAAGCGGTCTTCCGCCAGCACCTCGCCAACCGCGCGCAGCCGGTCGGGCCGCTCCGGATGTCCCGGCGGCGTGAGATGGTCGAGAGAGGCGGGATGGGTCAGAAGAAGCGTCATGCGTGATCCCGGCGTACGAAACGCCCGTGCGAGGAGCGGCTAATCTAGGCGGTCATCAGCCGCTCCGAAAGAGCCCTGCGCGGGCCAGGCGCGCCGCGGTCAGTTGATCCGGACGATCCGATCGGCCGCGGCGGGTGCGACCGGACTATGGATGTGGAAATAGATATCCAGCGCATCGACATCGTAGACGCCGAACTGTGGCGCCTTTCCGTCCCTGAACACGGTAAAGCCGTCGCCGCCGACGGAGAGGAAGTTATTGACCGTCACGCGATAGCTTGCCGCGGGATCGATCGGTGTCCCATTCAGCGACATCCGGTCGGCGAGGATGCGATCGCCATCCGGCCTGGCGCTGTCCCAGGCGTAGGCGAATCCTTTCGAGATCTGCAGAATCCGCGGCCGTTTCGGGTCAAGCCATTGCTGCTCGAGCATGTCCTTGATCTGTTTTCCGGTCAGCGTCAGCGTGACCAGCTGGTTGCGGAACGGCTGGCTCGCGAAGATATCGGCGTAGGTGACCCGGCCGTCTTCTTTCCGGGCGATGTCGGTGCGCACGCCGCCCGGATTGGTGAAGGCCATCACGGCGCCGCCGTTGGCGCCCGCGCTGGTCGCGGCCAGCTGGGCATCGGCGACGATATCGCCGAGCGGGCTCTCGCCGGCGTTGTTGGGGACGCGCGACAGCGTGTCGGTCACCGAACCGGCCGGACGGTTGGCGAGCGGTGCTGCGACCTTGTCGTAAGCTTCGAGCAGCGCGGTCTGTTCGGCGTCCTTGGCAAGGGTCGCGGTGCGAACGATGGTGTTGTCGGCTTTGGCGCTGACGACGTCGCGCGTACCGGATCGAGCTTGAGGTCGATCGCGGTGACCAGCGTGCCGTATTTGTCGCCCGAGGTGACCAGCCGTCCGTCGATCTCGCAGACATAGGCCTGATGGGTATGGCCGGAGACCACGACGTCGACCGCGCGATCGAATTTCCTGACGATGTCGACGATCGGGCCGGAAATGCCCGGGCACTCGTTATAGTCGCCGGTCGGCGTGCCGCCTTCATGGATCAGCACCACGATCGCCTCGACGCCGCGCGCTTTCAATTCCGGGATCAGCGCGTTCACCGTGTCCGCCTCGTCGCGGAATTCGAGCCCGGCCGCACTCACCGGCGAGATGATGTTCGGCGTGCCCTTCAAGGTCAGGCCGATGAAGGCGACCGGGATGCCTCCGAACGTCCTGATTTCGTAAGGCGGGAACACCGTTTTGCCGGTGCCGGTGTCGATCGTGCTGGCGGCGAGATAGTGGAATTTGGCGCCGGGGAAGGGGTGCGGTCCCTGGCACTTGTCGACCGGGTGGCAGCCGCCGTTCTGCATCCGCAGCAACTCGTCCTTGCCCTCGTCGAATTCGTGATTACCGACGGAGGAAAGCGCCAGCCCCATCATCGACAGCGATTCGATGGTCGGCTCATCGTGGAACATCGCCGACAGGAACGGGCTCGCGCCGATCAGGTCACCGGCCGCGACGAAGATCGTATTGCTGTGACCCTCGCGGAGCTGATTGACCAGCGTCGCCATGCGTTCGGCGCCGCCCGCGCGCATGATGATCTTTTTGGTCTTGTCATCGGGATCGGTGATCCGGATACCGCCCGGCGGCGGGCGAAGGTTGCCGTGAAAATCGTTGATCGCAAGAATCCGCAATTCGACCGGCGCCGCGGTCTGGGACTGGCAGGGAGCGGCGGCGAGCGACAGGATTGCGGCGACGAGGAGCGCAAGGCGGAAGCATCTCATGACGTGACCATGGAGGGGCGGCACAATATTCTTGCGACGCAGCCGTTCACTCCTTCGTGCGTGCGACGAACGCCTGGAAAGCGGAAATCGCCTCGGTGGAGCGCATCCGCTCGGTGAACAGATGGTTTTCCTGATCGATCCGGCGGGTGACATCCTCGGGGGGCAATCTCAACAGTCTGCGCGAGATCGCCACCGCTTCCGCCGGCAGTGCGCAGATCTCGCGCGCCACCTTGCGCGCCTCGACCTCGGCATGGCCGGGCGCCACCACGACGTTGACGAAGCCGGCGACGCGCGCTTCGTCGGCCGTCATGGTGCGCCCCATCACCAGCATCGCAAACGCCCGCTGCTGACCCATGCTGCGCGGCATCAGCAGGCTCGATGCCCCCTCCGGCACCAGGCCGAAATTGCTGAAGGGCGTCGAAAACGTCGCGGTCTTGCTGGCGAGCACGTAATCGCAGTGGAACAGCATGGTGGTGCCGATACCCATCGCGACGCCGTCCACGGCCGCGACGATCGGCTTGACGTTGTGCGCCAGCGAATAAAGAAACTTGACCAGGTTGGAGGCGCGCGGCGGGTCGGTCCTGGAGGTGCCCTCGTGCAGGAGATCCTCGATATCGTTGCCCGCGGTGAACACGCCGGAGCCGCCGGTGATGGTGATGCAGCGGATCTTTGGATTGTTCTGCGCAGTGTCGATGGCGTCGCTCATCTCGCGATACATTTCCTGGGTGATCGCGTTCTTCTTTTCGGGCCGGCGCAGCCTGATCACGCGCGCGGCGGCTTCGTCGGTGATGATGACATGCGCGCTCATGAAGCTGTCCCTGGAACGGGCGGCGACGGTGCCGCTGGCGAGTCTCCAGGTTGTATCCTACATGATCCCTGAAAAGGCCCAACTGCCTGCGCTCGATTTTTCGGGGAAACAACCCTGGGGACTATGCAATGCAGCTGGCCGGAATTCACCATGTGACGGCGATTTCCGCGAAGCCGCGCGAGAACCTGGCGTTCTATACCGGCCTGCTCGGGATGCGGCTGGTGAAGAAGACCGTCAATCAGGACGACGTCAGCGCCTACCATCTGTTCTACGCCGACGGCAAAGCCAACCCCGGGACCGACCTGACCTTTTTCGATTTTCCGGCCGCCCCCGAGCGGCGTGGAAGCAACAGCATTTCGCGCACCGGCCTGCGCGTCGCAGGCGAAAACAGCCTTGGTTACTGGCGGGATCGCCTGAAAAAGGCGGGCGGGCACAGCGGCGATATCGTCGAAGTCGACGGCCGGCTGACCTTGCCGTTTTGGGATGGCGAGGGCCAGCGGCTGGTGCTGGTCGATGATGGCGGGGTGGGACCGGCCGCGCCGTGGGAGCGCAGCGCGGTGCCGGCCGAGCACCAGATCCGCGGGCTTGGCCCGATCGTGCTCAACGTGCGCGACCTGGAGCGGACCGCTGACGTGCTGACCGAGGTCATGAGCATGCGCCGCCTGCGCGATTATGCCGCGCCTGATGCGAACGCGCAGGTCCATGTGTTCGCGATGGGCGAGGGCGGTCCGGCCGCCGAACTGCATCTGATCGAAGCCAAGGATTTGTCCGTGGCGCGGCAGGGCGCCGGCGGCGTACATCACGTCGCGTTCCGCACGCCGGACGAGGCGCAATATCACGCCTGGACGCAGCGGCTGACCGAACTTCGCGTGCCCAACAGCGGCGAGATCGACCGCTTCTATTTCCGCAGTCTTTATTTCCGCGAACCCAACGGCATCCTGTTCGAGATCGCAACCGACGGCCCGGGCTTCGCCACCGACGAGCCGGTGGACACGCTCGGCGAAAAACTGGCGCTGCCGCCATTCCTCGAACCGCGCCGCGCGGCGATCGAGGCAGGGCTGAAGCCGCTGGGGTGAATGCTGCTCGTAGCTTGTAGGATGGGTAGAGCGCAGCGAAACCCATCGACCGCTTGCGACTGAGCTGGTGGGTTTCGCTTCGCTCTACCCACCCTACGCAGCTCGCCTGATCCACCCCGCATGCTTCAAGCGGAAATATCCGGAAATAAAGGCGATCGCCGCAACTGATGCGATCAGCGGCCGCAATCGACTTCCGCTTTGATCGATCTGCGACGTTGCTCCGGGACGCAACTCATGCTCTCGTCGACTGGGCGATGCTGCGGATCGCGTTACCGGGATGAATGATTTGACCGAGCCGCAATCGTTACGTCACTCACCCGGGCTAACGGTAGGCGAGATTGCGGCCTTGACCGGCGCCGAGCTTCAGGGTGTCACAAATCACGCACAGCGAATGACGAATGTCGCGCCGATTAATCTCGCAGAGGCGTGCGACCTGACCTTTGTGGATAACGCGAAATTTGCCAGGGCGCTCAACTCGACGCGGGCCGGCGCCGTGTTGATAAACCAGCATTTCCAGTCTCTTGTGCCGAGCGGACTGGTCGTATTGCTGACATCGGAGCCCTATAAAGGCTTCGTGCTGGTGGCGCGCGAACTCCATCCTCATACATTGCGGCCAGCGTCGCTGTTCGAAACCGACGGAATCGCCTCGAACGCATCTGTCCATGCCTCCGCCCGACTCGCGCGCGGCGTGACGGCTGATCCCGGTGCTGTCATCGGACCTCGGGCCAGCATCGGCGCTGGAACGTTGATCGGGGCCAACGCCGTCATTGGGCCGGACGTCCGGATCGGACAGAACTGTTCGATCGGTCCAGGCAGTTCGATCACGAATGCGATCGTTGGCGATCGGGTCATTATTCATCCGGGTTGCCACATCGGCCAGGACGGGTTCGGCTTCATCATGGGCGCCGCCGGACATCTGAAGGTGCCGCAGGTCGGCATTGTCGCGATTGAACATGATGTCGAGATCGGGGCGGGGACGACGGTCGATCGGGGCGGGATTCGCAATACGGTTATTGGCGAGGGAACCAAGATCGACAACCTCGTCCAGATCGCCCACAACGTTGTCATCGGTCGCCATTGCATCATCGCCGGTCAATCCGGGTTGAGCGGCAGCGTAACCTTGGGAGACTTTGTCGTCCTCGGAGCCCGCGTCGGTATTCGCCAGCACATCACTGTCGGAAGCGGCGCCCGGCTTGCGGCGAGATCCTCGGTGATGCGTGACGTTCCGGCAGGGGCGCTCTGGGGCGGCTTTCCCAACGCCAAGCCGCTCCGACAATTTCTGCGCGAGGTGGTTACGCTCGAGCAGCTGGCCTCACCCATCGTCAAACTGACGGCGCCTGCGATAGAGCCTTCGCAGGAAGATTAGGCGATTATACCGGACTTGACTGGTAGTGTTCGGTCAGGGCATGGGGTGCGGTTCTGAAGGCTCAGTGGATTTGCGGCCATTTGCTCCAGGTCAAAGCTGGCCGTCCGAAACCGATATAGGTTTTGTACATACCGAACGGTCTCAGCGGTAGGAGACGCAGCTACGGTTGGCGGAGTTCCCGGACTCCGGGGCATTCCGGGGCTCCGTCTGTATCCAGGGGCCGCCCGCTTGGCGGCCTCTTTCGTTTCGGCGGTGGGCAAGGTGCGCGGTAGCCGGACATCAATATTCGCTGGGGACTTGTCCAAATCGCCGAAGTACTTTCCTGACGTTGAACATGCCAGTCTCGAAATCGCTGGTGCGGCTGAACGCGACCGCACCCGCATGGCCAAAGGTTTTCCAAAGCCCTTGCGCGCGCTGGATCGCATCGGCGGGACTCGCGCAGCTGATGGGATCGCCGGCCACGATCTCGCCATCGACGTAGTCGCACGGCACGACCATGAACTGGGTGATCTCGGTCATGTCTCCGCTTCCTCCGTGAAGCCGCAGTCGCGCGAACGCCGCCACTGTCTTTTGCCTGTCAATTTATTGGCGGCAACGGCCTCCCGATTTGATGCAAATCAAACCGAAAAGCCGCGTACCGTTTCGTTCTGGCGATCCTGCGCACGTCGATTTCTGCCCGACGGGCAAATCAGTAATTTCCTGTCAAAACCGTTCCTAAGAAAATATTGGCGATTATCCCTGACTCGACTTGTTGAGGAACGGTTCTATTCCCGGCTCCGGCAGGGCGGCATTCTAGTTCTCGCGGCGTTCCTTAGTTTCTTCCCAACTGAAAAGGGTAAAGCCCTCGGATACGGCGCTGTAGTGCCAAACGAAACTGAACGTTCTGCGCCATTCGAACATATCCTCGTAGGTAACGAAGCCGTAAAACCAGAAGGTATTTTCTATTTCTCGGATGGATTTGGCGTCGGCGACCGTGACCTTTGGCACGTCATCGACAGGGATGTTCGACGTTGCTTTGTCTGCCGCGAGAAGATGGGCGGGCAAATGGATGGCTGGACTGTAAATCCGCTCGTGCGGGAGGTCGGGAGTGATGCAGGTGCCGCAGCCAATCTCTCGTATGAGAGCGGGTGTCCGTCCGTAATTCTTAAAGGCATAGGTAATCTTGAGAGTGAATTTTGCTGGACTCGATTCATCAAATTCGGCGGCCTGTTCCATGACCGGAGCGACATCGGCCCCGATATCGACAAAAAGATAGGCGCGTTCGGAATTGATTACGGCTTCGGCGTTCAAATTAGCGGCGCCAGCCGCTTCTTTGGCAGCGTCGGCGGCCTCCTTGGCCGGGGCCAGGCTCTCCCGAATAAGTCTCAATTGCGCCAAAAACAAAATGGCTTGCAGGCCGCCGACTATCACGAGAGCGAACGTGAAGAATCCGGCGGCATCTTTAGTCAGCCACGTAGACCCAGTGAGTTCGGCATCTGGATTCTTGGCGGCGTTACTGTTGCTGGCGGCTTCTTGGTGGGCTGGGGCCTGTGCCGACTGCTGGGGATATTGAGACGAAAAAAGTACGCCAATCGAAAAAACCGCGACGGTCAGGAGGCACCCTAGAAAAATCTCTGGCGTCCGAAACCTCATGCGCCCTCAATCGCCGTCCCGAAAATGTCCTCGTTACGGCGATTATTGTACTTAAATTGAGTCTCTGCAACGTAGAGCGGCAGATATTTGCGGCTAACCTTGTGGTAGCTCCCCACGATGCTGCGCTTGAAGATGCTCCAGAAGCCTTCAAGGGTGTTCGTATGCGCTGCTCTGACAACACATTCGCGGGCGGAGTGCTTGACGGCTTTGTGGTTGTATTCGGTGAGGCCCATGTAGCCCTTGTACTCATCGGTCGCGAGCGGGCTGACCTTATCGGACACGGTTTCACGGACGAAGTTTTCCAAATCAAATCTCGGGCGCATCGCGCCGCGGGGAGCAAACGCGCGTGTGAGCGTTCGATCGCGCCATCCACTCAGTTGTCATCGTCCGCCAACGGGTCGGCGCAAAGCGCCGCCCGATGATAAACTCTGCGAAACCAGGAAATCTTCGTCGAAATCGTCGCGTTCGAAATGAACGCGAACGTGCAGGGAGCCGTCACGGAGCTGAAACCGGCTTCGTCGCACAAATCACCAGCCCCGCCACCGGCGCACCTGCCTCCATGCGCAATTCGGCCTGGATGATCTTCGACTGCAGGCCCGAGAACGTCAGCAACTGCTCAACGTAGGCCCGGGTATGGCTATAACGGCCGTGCAACTCCAGACGGTAACCGGCATCGGCGCGGTCTTCGGTGGCGTGCTCGAGCGTAAACACCAGGTGCCCATTCGGGCGCAGTGTTTCCGCGAAGGCCGCGACGATGTTCTTCAGGTCGCCGAAATACACCAGCGTGTCGGCCGACACGATCAGGTCGAAGGCTTCGCTGTTGTCGCGCAAATATTCGCCCAATTCGGCTTTCACCAGGCCGTGGTAGACGTTCTTGTCCCTCGCGTGCGCCAGCATGCCTTCGGACAAGTCCACGCCGACCAGCCGGTGCGCAAAGGGCGCGATCAGCGCGCCGCAAAGGCCGGTTCCGCAGCCTGCATCCAGCACGTCGAGGCGATGCGAAGGTTCAAGGCCGCAATCCCCGACCATCGCAGCGACGAGCGCCGGCGCGCGATACGACAATCTGGCGAGCTTGGCTTCGAAGCTCGCCGCAAAACCGTCGAAAGTCGTTTCGATGAAGCCATTTGAGGCGCGTTCAGGCACGTCCCGGCCGGTGCAGGCCGCCAGCATATGCCGCGCAATCGGATTGTCCGGCTCGTCTTCGAGCCATTGTCCGAGGATATCAGCCGCCTTGTCGACCTCACCCAGCGTGCAGTGCGCCAGCGCCAGCAGCTTGCGCGCTTCGGGGTGTTTTGGCCGGAGCGTGATCGCCTTGCAGTAGCACGCCGCGGCTTCCTCGGTCCGCTTCAGTCCGTTGAGCAGAATTCCGAGGTTGGTGTAGGCGTCGATGTGCTCAGGCGCCGCCCGGATCGCTGCGCGATAGGCGGCTTCCGCTTCGACCGGCTGTCCGATCGCCCGCAGCAGCACGCCGAGATTGTTGTGGGCATTGGCGTGGCCGGGATCAATTTTGATCGCACGGCGATACGCGTCGATGGCGCGGTCCAGCCTTTGGTCGGATTGAAGGACGATGCCGAGGTTGCTGTGCCAGTCAGCCTGATCCGGCACCAGTGCGACGCTTCGTTCGATGAGCGCGACGGCCTCCTCGTTTCGCCCCTGTTGGTGTGCAAGCACACCGGCATAGTGCAGCGCGCGGGGATGATCGGGGGCGGTTTCGAGCACGCGGCGGTAGACCTCGCCGGCGGCAACGAGCTGCTCGCTTTTCTGCAGAATGATCGCGACCGAAACCGCCTCTTCGAGCGTCAACTCATGCGTCGATGATTCTGACGGCTCCATGAGCTGTCCGGGCAGTCCTCGGCCCGTCTCCGGTCGAATGCGGTCCTTGAGCATGATCCGGAAAAGTGGGCACCGGTTTTCCGAAAAGATCATGCTCAAACAAGAGGCTAGAGCGGGATGGCGATTCGAAGAAACGTCATCCCGCTCTAGCCGGCTTTGCTGGCTTTGATGTCGAACTTGAAATGGACCCCTGCGTCGAGCGACCCGTTGGGATTTTGCGGCTTGTACTCCAGGTCGATCCTGGAAAAGGCGAGCGTCACGTTCTCCGACCCTGACCCGCCGCTGCTGTCGGCGAGCGAGACACCGGTGACGATGATGTCGTTCATCTTGATGATGAGGTATTCCTGCTGGCCTTTTCCCGCCTTGCGGTGCGTGATGGTAGCTTCCTTCAGGTGCGTACCCGTCGCGCACGCCTGCATCAGCTGCGGAGACGCCTTGTCGATGGTGTGGGTGAAGGAAAGATCGTGGAAGGTCGCCCTGCCGGCGCCGCCGCCGCCACCACCAACGGTCGTCGTCGTTGCGACACCCCAGGAGAACGACAGCACCTCGATTTCGTCCTTGTGCTTGTCGTCGAGGGATTCCCCCTTGATGTCCCCGATCTTCGCAAAAATGTCTGATGCCATCTGGATCACCTGACCAATATGCCGTCCAGTTGACGGCCGACAGACCACGAAGGCGGCAAAAAGCTAGGCCGCAATCAGCCAGGTGTCAATGTTCCAGCATGGAAACCAGGGGTTGTGCGATGCCGTCGGAGGCGACCGGTTTCGAAACACACTGCAACCGCCGGTAGCAGCACGGGGCCCGCGGCAGAGGCGCTCTGGAGCGCGGTGCAGAGGGAAAATGGGGAAGAGGTCTCCATCGGTCGCGCGTCAGGTGCGCCGGATGGAACATCAATACTCGCTCGATACGTGTCCAAACCGCCGAAGGATTTTCTTGTCGTCGAACGTGCCAGTCTCAAAATCGCTGGTACGGCTGAACGCTACGGCACCCGCATGGCCAAAAGTTTTCCAAAGGCCCTGCGCGCGCTGTATCGCGTCGGCGGGATTTCGACATCTGACGGGCTCGCCAGCGACGATGTCGCCACCGACGTAATCGAAAGGCACGACCATAAACAGGGTGATCTCGCTCATACGTTTACTCCCTCCCTGACACCGGTCGGGCGGACGCCGCCATCGTTTTTAGCCAATTATAGGCGCGGCTTCGCATTTTGACGCATATCAAATTCCCAAGTGTGCCTGTGCCCTCTGATTTTCTTTGGGCGAAGATTTCATGCACAACTCGGGCACGTGCCGCGGGATACCGGATTGCGCCTGAAGCTACGGCGGACCAGTCGCGGGGGTCTGTCATCGGGCGCGTATTCGCGCGCGACCCGTTGGCTCGCAAGCAGTGTCGCTGCTGCATCGATGCAGGCGACATCGGTATCGCATGGACGCCGCGGCCACGTTCCCTGATGTTTTAATCTTAAAACATTTGGTGGAGCGTCAATACGCTTTGTGCTTAGAATGACAGCGTCAACACGGACAATGACGAGGGGCCGGAGTTTCCGGCCATTGGGGGGCTGACATGACCAGTTTCGAGGGCGCCGTATCCGACGTGAAGCCGTTTGCGGGCGACGCTGAAATATCGGCTCGCACCAGCATGCTGGTCGTGGCTCTGTGCTGGATCGCGATTTTTTCGGAAGGCTACGACGTCGGCGTTCTCGGTGCGATCCTGCCGGCGCTCGCGACGGACGCGAGCTGGAAGCTGACGCCGATCGAACTCGGCGCGATGGGAAGCTACACGCTGTTCGGCATGCTCGTTGGCGGGATCTTGAGCGGAACGCTGAGCGAACTGTACGGCCGCAAGCCGCTGTTTGTCGGCTGCCTGACGCTGTTCGCCGCCTGCATGGTCGTCACTGCATGGGCGCCGACGCCGGCATGGTTCGGTGTCGGCCGCTTCATCGCGGGACTTGGCCTTGGCGGCATCATTCCCGTCGCGGCCGCGCTCACCATCGAATATTCGCCGGCGCGCAAGAAGAGCCTCAACTACGGCATCATGTATTCCGGCTATTCCGTGGGAATTCTCGTGGCCGCGCTGGTCGGCAAGTCACTCCTGCCGGACCATGGCTGGCGTCCGGTGGTCCTGGCTGGCGCCCTGCCTGTTATCTTCGTGCCGCTGATGATCTGGCTGTTGCCGGAATCACTGGAATCGCTGGTGGCACGCGGACGCGCCGACAGCGCGCGAAAGCTCGCGGCGCGTCTCGAATTGGCGGTCCCACCCGGTGCGGCCAGGGCGGGGGCGATCGGATGGCGCAGCGTGCTCGGCGAGATCTTCTCTCCCCGCAACGCCTTCGCCACGGTCTGCTTCTGGACGGCCTTGTTCATGGGCCTGCTGCTGGTTTATGGCATCGCCCAGTGGCTGCCGCAGATCATGCGCAAGAGCGGCTACAATCTCGGCGACAGCCTGCTGTTTCTCGCCGTCTTCAGCTTCACTTCCGCCATCGGCGGCATCGTGCTCGGCCAGTGGGCCGACCGGTTTGGCGTTCGCCTGACGGTGACGCTCGCCTATCTGCTGGGCGCCGTCGGCATCGCCGCGCTCGCGTTCAAGGGATCAATCTGGCTGAACTACGCATTTGTCGCGGTCGCCGGTTTCGGAACAGTGTCGGCGTCGCTGGTCCTGACCAGCTATCTCGCCGACCGTCTCGCGCCGTTCGTGCGATCCGCCGGCACCGGCTGGGCGCTGAGTTTCGCGCGCATCGGTGCGCTGACCGGGCCGCTTGTCGGCGGCTACATTGCAAGCCTCAGCGTCGGTCCGCAGTGGAATTTCTACGTGTTCGCCGTAGCGGCTGCGATCGCAGCCCTAGCGACGGCGCTGATCCCGAACAAATCAGCGGCGTCGTGATCAAGCAGCTCGTAGCGCGAAGGATGGGTTAGCCATCCCGTAATTTCTGCCCGACGGGCAAATCAGAAAAACCTGTCCAGCCCCTCGCGCAAAAATATTCCGCTTGTCGCGTCGGGCAAATCAGTGGTGTTTCTCCGCGCGTCTCACCCGACAAGAGGGGCGGCTCGCGATCGTCACGAAACGCGCGGTGGGATGCGGTGGACGTAGAGGCTGCGACTGACGAGCGCGGCTGATGCGGACGGCAAAATCGTATGGTCCTGACGCCCCGACGCTGGCGTCAAGTTGGCGGGAAGTATCCCGCCGGCGACGGTGGCAAGAAAGCCGGTCGCCGGGGAGAGCGCGCTATAAGCCGTAAAACCATTGCGCAGGGAAGGCCGGATGTTCTCCGCTGAACCTGTATGCTCGTGTGCGCTTTCTTTTGTGCAAATTGCACGCGAGACCGCGGGTGCAGCGCGCACCCGGTCTTCCCTGCGCCCTCTGTTCTCAGGGGGCGAAACGATCATGCAAGACTCGGGCGCATAGTGCCGCGGGAATGCGAAGTCATATCTGAAGTTGAGGTGCCGTCATTGCGAGGAGCGAAGCGACGAAGCAATCCATCCACCCGTTATGCCGCGCGATGGATTGCTTCGCTTCGCTCGCAATGACGAGAAACTTACCCCAGCAGCACCGCGTCGGCGCCGTTCACCGCGTCGGCGCTGTCGGTCACCGTCTTCTCCAGCGATCCGGCCTGCACCGTGACGTTCTCGGCAAAGAACCGCGCCACCGCGACGTAGCGCTGCGGATCGCTGCCGTTGCGATCGCTGCGTGCGGCGAGGGCTTCGCCGGCCAGCATGCAGCCGCCGAGCGTGGAGCCGAACAGGCGCAGATAGGGCGTCGCACCGGCCAGCGCATCGTTCGGGGCCGAGGTGACGCGCTCCAGCAGCCATTTGCTGGCGCGCTCCAGCGACCCCAGCGCGTCGCGCAGCTTTGCGCCCGTGGTGCCGAAGCCGGGATCATTGGAAGTCTCGACCTGCTTGACGATGGCGGAGAGCTCGTCGAGCAGCGCCCAGACCGATGCGCCGCCATTGGCCGCCAGCTTGCGCGTCACGAGGTCGATCGACTGGATGCCGTTGGTGCCCTCATAGATCGCGGTGATGCGCGCGTCGCGGTAGTGCTGCGCCGCGCCGGTCTCCTCGATGAATCCCATGCCGCCGTGAACCTGCACACCGAGATAGGCCACTTCATTGCCAATGTCGGTGGAGAAGGCCTTTGCGACCGGCGTCAGCAGCGCGCCGCGCGCGGCGGCGTCGGCGCGGACTTTGGCGTCCTTGGCGCGCACGGAAATGTCGAGCGCGACCGCCGTGGCGTAGCAGATCGAGCGCGCGGCCGCGGTCAGGCTGCGCATCTGCATCAGCATGCGCTTGATGTCGGGGTGCACGATGATCGGATCCATCCCGTCGCCCTCCTTGCCGACGGCGCGGCCCTGCCGGCGCTCCTGCGCATAGGCCAGCGCCTGCTGATAGGCGCGGTCGGCCACGCCGACGCCTTCGAGGCCGACACCGAGCCGCGCCTGGTTCATCATCGTGAACATGCAGCGCATCCCGGCGTTTTCCTCGCCGATCAGGTAGCCGATCGCGCCGCCATGGTCGCCCATGGTCATGGTGCAGGTGGGGGAAGCATGCATGCCGAGCTTGTGCTCGACGCCGCTCGCATAGATGTCGTTGCGCGCGCCCAGCGAGCCGTCGGCATTGACGAGGAATTTTGGAATAAGAAAGAGAGAAATGCCCCTGGTGCCGGCAGGCGCATCGGGCAGTCGCGCGAGCACGAAATGCACGATGTTATCGGTCATGTCGTGGTCGCCATAGGTGATGAAGATCTTCGTGCCCTTGATGCGATAGCTGCCGTCGGGGGCGCGCTCGGCGCGGCTACGCAATGCGCCGACATCCGATCCGGCCTGCGACTCCGTCAACTGCATGGTGCCGGTCCATTCGCCGGTGACGAGCTTTTCGAGATAGATCTTCTTCAGTTCCTCGCTGCCATGGGCGTCGAGCGCCTCGATCGCGGAGAGCGTCAGCAGCGGGCAGAGACCGAAAGCGACGTTCGACGCGCTCCAGATTTCGGTGCAGGCGGCGTTGATCGCCAGCGGCAGGCCCTGGCCGCCAAACGCTTCCGGACCCGACACCGCGTTCCAGCCGGCCGCGGTCCAGCGCTGGTACGCATCGGGCCAGCCGGGCGCGGTCGTCACCTTGCCGTCGTCGAGCTTGATGCCGTGTTCGTCGCCGACCTTGTTGAGCGGCGCCAGCACGTCGCTGGCGAACTTGCCGGCTTCCTCCAGCACGGCGGCGGTGATGTCGCCGTCGAAATCGCCGTAATGGCCGGCCGCGAGCGCCGCCTCCAGGCCGGCGCCGTGATTGAGGGCGAGCAGAATGTCATTGATCGGCGCGCGGTAGGTCATGGCGTTACTCCCGACGGAACATTTGGCCGCCGTATTCCCATGAAACCGGCGCGCCCTCAACTCTCCGTAGGGCAAAATCCGGGACGGACCGGGACGATGGTCCGGGGCCGGCCGCTTTCGGTGCGTTCCGGCGCCAAAACCCGGCATTATAACGGGTTAAACCCTCCCGGCCGATTTGAGCGGATTTCGCCCTCCGGGCTGTTGAAATGGCTCAACTCCCCCTATAGACCGGCGTTACCGGATCGGAACCTGGGCGACGATCGTCCCAGGCGTTTCCTGAGCGGTACGTTGGGGCGTAGCCAAGCGGTAAGGCAGCGGATTTTGATTCCGCCATTCGGAGGTTCGATCCCTCCCGCCCCAGCCAGGCAGTCAGACGACTGGAGACTTTGCCCTCAGTAAGCTGAGAAATGCCCGCCAATGGCGGGCTTTTGCGAATCGGCTGGCGGTCTCTGGGCTCCGAAACCGGCCGCTATGGGAGCGAAATCGCCGATAGTCTCCGGCAGATATTTGAAATATTCCCGTTTTCGGGAGACCGGGGCCGGAGACCGGGTTCGATCTGCACTGCGTGGCCGAGCTTGCAGTGCAACTGGCCAAATTCTCCGCCTTGGCCGGCGGCAAATTGGGAAGTAATCGATGGCGATCTGGACAAGTGTGGAATCACTCTTTTGGCAGGAAAAGCAGTCGGTGCGCCATTCGTTGGCGCGGTTGCAGCCTGTTTGGCTATCTCCGAGGTTTTGAGATTGCTGCACGGCGGGATGCTGCACCAGCTAATCGACCTCGATCTTCAAAGTTGTGCGCAACGAACCCTTGTTCTGCAAACGCAGCGCTTTGACACCTTCAATCCGGGTTATGTGGGCGCCGCGCCACCATGACGGAGCACGAACCGGTCTAGCCAATAGAATTCCACGAAAGAAGGCCCAAACAAAACGGGCATAACTGGGCTTCCTGCTGGTCGAGAATCAGGTTGCTCTCTACTCTAACGAGAAACAAAGCTAAGGGCGTTTACCATGAAATTCATCCACTCATCCGATCTCCAGATTGGGAAGGCGTTCGGATATTTCGAACCGGAGGTTGCGAGCTCCCTACAGGATGCACGTCAGGCCGTTGTTCGGACCATCGGGGAGGCTGCGGTCAAGTCCGGCGCAACAGCGGTCCTCATTTCCGGCGACATCTACGAAAAACAACAGATGTCCCAACAGACCTTGGCGCGGGCGATTGAAAACATGCGCTCGTTCAAAAGCGTTCAATGGCATCTCATGCCGGGAAATCACGACCACTTCCGCGAAAATGGACTCTGGGATCGCCTCGTTCGCATGCAACTTCCCTCGAATGTCACCCTGCATACGCAGCCAGGTGCGGTGCAGATCGCGGACGATGGCGGCGTTCCCGTCTTTTTATTGCCCGCGCCCCTACGTTTTACCGCAAGCGCGGACGACCTCACTGCCTATATGGATAAGGAGGTCACGCCGGAAGGGGCGATCCGTATCGGCATGGCCCACGGCTCCATTCAAGGCTTTGGATCGGAGGGCGAAGCCAGCAACTATGTGGCACCGAGCCGGGCGGATAGCGCTGGTCTATCCTACCTTGCGATGGGCGACTGGCATCGGCAGATGCGAGTCAATGACCGCTGCTGGTACAGCGGCACGCCTGAGCCGGATCAGTTCAAGCTTCCGCCAAATGCCGTGACCTCGCATTGCAACGGTGGCTCCGCGCTTCTCGTCGAGATCAACGGTTCAAAAACGCTACCGGTTGTCTCGCCGTTTCCTACAGGTCGTTATCAATGGCACAGATTCGAAAAGATCCTGACCGAGGATGCACAGATCGATCTGCTTGAAAACGAGCTTCGCGGGCTTGACCAAGACTTAAGCAAACTCGTCGTCGATCTCCGGGTTACAGGCGCAGTATCGCTTTCGGGGCGTCGGGCGTTCGAGGAAAGAATCCTACAGAGCGTCGGGGCGGCGCTCCGGGGGCTGCGTTTCGACGAGGCGGGCCTTGTTCTCAATCCGACCGACCAAGACCTTGATGAGATCGATCACGCGGGGTTTGTACGCGTGGCTGCAGACCGCCTCAAGGTATTGGCCGCCGACATGTCAAATCAAGCCCAGGCGCTCATCGCGGCCCTCGCTCTCAAGCGTCTTTACATTGAGCACCTTCGTCAGGGGGCGCGGTCATGAAGATCCGATCGATTGAGCTTAGCAACTTTCGCAAATTCGTTGGGACCGTCCGCGTTGAAAATATCGGCGACAATGTCAACGTTCTGGTTGGACGAAACGAGTTGGGAAAATCAACCCTGCTGGAGGCCATCAACGGCGTCATCTTTGAGAAAGCCAAGTCCGCAGCCGCGCATGTGAAGGCGTTTCGGCACTTCGTCAATGGCACGGTGCCCGAAGTAAAACTCGCGTTCGACATCGATGGTAAGAGTTGGACCATTCACAAGCGTTTCGCGGGACAAGCTGGGAAGGCAACTCTAACCTGCTCGGATCACAGGCTATTCGAGGATGACGCTGCAGAGGTCGAGCTTCAGCGCCTGCTTGGCTTCGCCGGTGGCAGGGGCGGAGGTGAACCGGGCATTTGGGGAACGCTTTGGGTTCAGCAGGGGCAATCCTTCGGCGATGCCGCACTAGATGATCAGGGCCAACGCACCATGCAAGGATGTCTTGAGGCACAGGTCGGTCTCGTGACAGGTGGAACACGGGGACAAAAAATTCCAAAGGCCGTCAAGGAAGCTCTTGACGCACTCCGTAGCTCGAAAGGGCCACGTGGAAAGTTCAAAGAAGCGGTGGATCGGCTTGCCGACAGCAAGCAAGAGACGGCCGAGCTAGAGTCCAAGCGGCAGTCGGTGTTTCAGCTGATGGAAGATCTCGCGCGAAATAAACGCGAGCTTAAACAGGAAACGGATGGATGGGACGATACGGCGCACCGCCTCGAAGTTGACGCGGAACGGACCAAGCGCACGGCTGCCGCCACGCATGCTGCGGAAGTTAGAAGTGCGACTGACGGGGCCAAGCTCGCACGCGAGCGCTCAACACAAGCCCGAAAATCGGTTGATGATCGCGCCAAGTCCGTTGCAGAACTGGAACCGCTTGAATTGCAACTTGCCGAATTGAACACGGACAGCGGCACGGCTGTTGCTGCGAAAGCCGACGCCCAGGCCTCCGTCGATGCGGGCGAAGCGAAGCTCACCGATCTGCGCAGCAAAGCGAGCCAGAACGCCGAGCGCGCGCGGAAACTTGAGCGTGTCCGCGCGATTGTCTCGCTAAATACGGAAATCACTCAGCACCAGTTGAAGCTTGATAAGGCCGCCTCGCTTGAAAGTGAGGCCGGAAGACTCTCGGAATTGATTGGCGCCATTGCGTCGACCGATGACGCGGTGACGAGGATTGAAGAGGCCGTCACGGAGCTATCGGCTGCGGACGCAGCCATGAACGCGGTCGCGACCACCATTTCATTTGTCATTCAAGAAGACGCGCTGCCCGGTGTCGTCGTAGACGGCAAAGCGCTCGATGCGTCCACAGCATCGCTCCCGATCCTCGGTAAAACGATCATCAACATCCAGGACGTGGGCGCGATCACCGTTGAGCCTCAAATCAAGAATCGCGCTGCCTTGCTTACACGCCGAGACGCTGCCCATGACGAAGCGAAAGCAGCCTTGGAAGCCGCTGGTGTCAAGGATCTGGCCGCAGCGCGGATGGCAGCGGCCCAACGCAAGGAATATCTTCGTCGCTCCAGTGACATCAGTAATGAGCTGGCGAACCTCGCTCCCGGAAATCGATCCAAGAAACTTGCGTCCGGGTTAGAAGCGCTCAAGGGTCATTTGGGTGAGCTACGCGGGCGCCTCAAGGTTGAGATGGGAAAATGCGAACTCGCGAATATTCCAGGGGAAGACGAACTCGCGACCGACGTTGCGAATAATCATGCGGAGGGTGCGCGATTTGCCGCAGAAATCGAGACCGCCCAGGCCGAACTGGCAGGACCACAAGACGCTCTCGCCCAGGCTGACAAAAAACTCCGGAGCGCACGCGAACGTCTTGCGGGGCTGAATGGCACGATTGAGACCAAGAAGGCGGACCTTGAAGCCAGCCGGTCCGGTGCCAGCGACGAGCAACTCACCGCAAGCGCGGAGAGCCTTGAACGCGACGCCATCGCAAAGGATGAGCAGTTGGCGGAGAAAGAGCGCGGCCAGGGCGAAAGCGTGGAAGCTATCGACTCCCGGATTAAGAGGCTCGAGGGAGCTGGCACGAACCATCAACGGTTGGTCGCGAATTTGGGGATTGAGGTGACGCGGCTTACCGCGCTGATTGAAGCCAATGAAGGCGCTGGCGTGGAAGAAATGCTTCTTGCCACCGAGGCTGAGCGAGACCGCCTCACGAGCACAGTTGCCGAGTTCGAGAAGGAGGCGGCTGTCCTGCAACTCCTCTCGGACACCTTGGAAGCAGCCGAAGGCGAGGCGAAGACCCGCTATCTCGCACCGGTCGTTAGCCGTGTAGAGCCGTACCTGAAAATGCTCCTGCCCGGAGCCAACATCGTCCTTGATGAGGATTTGCGCATTGCCGCCATTCAACGTGCCGGACAGCGGGAGGATTTCGATGTGCTGAGTGGCGGCACGAAGGAGCAGCTTGCCGTTCTGACACGACTGGCTTTTGCAGAGCTTCTGCTCGGACAGGGCCGACCTGCAACGGTCATTCTCGACGACGCACTCGCGTTTTCGGACGACGATCGAATTGAAAGCATGTTTGACGTCCTGATGCGAGCCGGCGACAAAGTGCAGATCATCGTTCTGACGTGCCGAAAGCGGCTTTTCACACGGCTTGGCGCCGCGCCGTTGGAAATTCGGGAGACAGCGTGACATTTGGGCGGTATCCCGTGCCAACTGAACGGCCGCCGACGGGTTACGGGAGAGCCGCTAAACGCTGATTTTAACAGGTGAACTACAAGCCCTGCGAGAATTGTGGTCGCTATGATTATAGCAGTTGAGGAGGCGCCTAAAATCCGCAACCATTCCGCCTTTATCGCTGCCCGTCAGCCCCACTAAGGGAGCCTACTTAACGTGCCCGCAGAAGCTACCGCAGAAGATCAACTTGCCGCACGGCGGCTGACGGGTCTGCTTGACTACGTCGAGGCGCTCGTCAAGCTGGACGAGCGCGTTGCGACGCGACTATCCCAGCACAAACTCGCTGACGGGTCCCAGTTCGCCCTTCACCAACACGAAATCACCGGGCTTCCCGCAATCCAGTGCGACGCTAGTGACGCTGATGGTCCAATCTGGTTACGTGTCCAGCGCCTTCAACGCACAACGCCACCGGTCTTCGACGGGGAAGGCAAGGAGTGGATCGACATCTCTAACGATCCCCTCCGCGTTCCGGTTATACACGATGCCCTTCATATCCGCGTGGCCGAAACAGAGCAGCAACGGCTCGTCACTGCCGGCGAAGCACGCCCGGAAGATTGTGTCGGCTCACTGAAGACGGAGAAGTCCGACACTCCCGATCAGAAGTTCTACGACGTCATGTTGCGGTTGGAAGATCGACCGGCAGTTCGAGATGCGCTTGAAGTGTATTGCTCCGGGCCCTGGTCCCGTTGGGCCGAGGTGGAGAAGCCCCGAAGGCGCTCCATTGCGGTGTATCAGCGTCTCTTCGAAATCGCACAGCGGCTGCTCCAGTCCGGCGGAAGTGAATCAATCGAGCTCGTTTGGGGAATTGGTCTTGCCCGATGGAAACGCCTCGCTGAGCTCATCGATCTTCCGATGATCGAATGCGGCATCGAAATTGAAATTGCGGAAACCGGTAACGCCGATATTACTGTGCGTCCCCGTAGCGGCGTTACGCGCGTGGAATTGCGGCCTTTCGAAAAGCTTGCCGGTGCTCGATTTGTGCTGGCGGAGGACGCCGCGCGCCGCTGCCTTCGCTCGTTGGAGGGGCCAGACAGCGAGGGTATCTCTCCATTCAGGCAGGAAACCTTTGAGCCCATCCTGAAAATTTGCGGCGGGCAACTTGACCCCGAGGGCCGGTTCCTTCCCGATCATCGTTCACTACCCGCAACTGAGCCCGTTCCAGAACCCGAAGGAGAATACCTGACGGTAAGCGACCGATACGTGCTCTACGCGCGCCGCCGGTCGAATAACTCGGTTCTGCGCGATATAGAACGTCTCAAAAAGGAAGTTTCTTTGGAGGACGGTAAGCCGATCAAGATCGAAGGTTCGACCCGGACGCTTGTCCTGGGCCCGACGGATGGTATTGACGATACATTCAAGCCGCTTGGAGATCGCTTGGGCGCGGCCGATCAGATTCAACTGGACGCCGACGAGGCGCCGGTTGATCCGGATCACGGCGACCTATTTTTTCCCAAACCGTTCAACGACCAGCAGGTTGAAATCATCCGCCGCCTCGAAAAATCAGATGGTCTCGTGGTGCAGGGCCCGCCGGGTACTGGTAAAACCCACACTATCGCGAACATCATAAGCCACATGCTGGCGACCGGGCGGCGTGTCCTCGTCGTCTCGCATGGAGAGACCGCGCTACGCGTCATTCAAGATCAATTGCCAGAGGGC
Organism: Bradyrhizobium sp. AZCC 2289; assembly: GCF_036924615.1. Classification (NCBI taxonomy): domain Bacteria; kingdom Pseudomonadati; phylum Pseudomonadota; class Alphaproteobacteria; order Hyphomicrobiales; family Nitrobacteraceae; genus Bradyrhizobium; species Bradyrhizobium sp. AZCC 2289. Next base: position 7,440,870 of record NZ_JAZHRY010000001.1, read on the forward strand.
GTACGCGACCTCGCGATCAGCGTGACAACATCCGAACGCGAGGGGATGAAACAGGTCGAAAAGGCGATCGGCCTGATGTTGGGGGTGGTGAATACGATCGACATGAATCGTTCGCGGCAAGTGAAGATTATTCGCGACCTTGAATCCAAGATTGTTGCGAACAAGAGCCATCTCGCTGAAATCGACGTGCGACTTGCAAAAATTGCGACCCAACACCTTTCGCCGATACCTGGTTCTACCGAATTGCCCTTTGAGGCAGCCAAACGTGTGATCGAGGATAAGGCGCGCTATACGTGGTTTGTGGACCGGCCCATGCGGCCGTTTTCGGACGCCGGAATTGAGCTCGCCGAAATTGACGCACTCTTCGCTGCGCGCCGAACCGTCAAAGGAGACCTTAAGTATCTCGGAGAGCGCTTTCCAAGCCCTGCTAATTTGCCAGATCCTGAGGCAGTGCGTGCTTGGCATCTCGATTTGATTGCAGCACGAGACCTTACGGCAGAAAGCGCTGCGTCCGAACCGTCAACCCGCCGCGCAATAACAACGCTTGGCCTCGACAAAGCGGCTGCGTTGAGCGAGGGCCTACAGCGCCTCGCGTCGAACATCTCTTTCCTCCAAGCCCAGTCGTGGGCGTGGGCCTTGACCGAGGCGATCATTGGCGAGGCAGCGGTAGCCGGTCGACTTGAGCCTGTTGCGAGGGCATTTTTCGCCGACGCGCGCGACCTCGTCGAGCGTCGGGCTCCCTTTATTTCAAAGCCGGTCCAACTCCCAAAAGATTTGCCTCCTGCGAAGCAGCTCTTTCAAATTTTGGATGCGCTCAGCGCCGGAAAAAACCCATTCGGAATATTGTCCTTCGGGGCCAAGAGCCACCAACCTGTATTCGAAACGGTACGGGTCGCGGGTCTACGGCCAAACGCGCCGCACGATTGGCAGCATGTACGGGTATTTATTGAATTCTGTTTTGCGGTAACGAGCCTTTCTGCGCGGTGGGAGTCGCTCAAGGTGGAGCTATCGGCGCCAAACGATCTCTCATTCACGGCAGATTCTGTATCGTTGCTCGATGTTCTCTCCGACACACTTCATGCCTGCCTAATTGGCGTCCCGGGGCAGATTGCTGAAATATCTAAGCAGTTGTCTGCAGCCCTTGGAAACAGCGACGAAGCCAACGCCATTTTGCGTCATCCCACTGCAATCAGTGCTTTTGCCCGTGCATTGTCGCGCCACGTTTCGTCCATAAGGCTGACTGCCGTCACGAAGGACGTTGAAAAAGCGGTCGCCCAGTTTGAGGGCAATAATACTGATTTGGCTGGTTTCGCACGGCAGATTCTGACGGAGCTGATCGGAAAGCCGGGTGCAGACATTGAACGATTGACGCGCGTGTGGCAGGGCGTGCTCTCCAAGTTGGGGCATGTCCGCGCGTTGGAGCCGTTCTACGATCGTATAACCCACACGTGTGGCGAGCTCTCGAAAGCGGGAGTACCAGCGTGGGCCGAGCGTCTAAGAAGCGAACCTCCCGCCGACGCAGCCGATCTAGCTGCGCCCAACGACTGGCGGGATGCATGGGAGTGGGCAGCCCGGCTCACCTATCTTGAAACCATCGGGGCTAGCAGTCATCTCGCACAGCTACACGAGGAACGGCTGGAAATAGAGAAAGCTCTCCGTGACGGGTTTGCCGCGCTCGTGAAGGAGAGAACATTCTTCAATCTTGCGGCCACAATGAAGGGCTCCGCCAAGGCCGCTCTTCAGGGGTTCGCAAACGTCATACGTCGTTTGGGCGCCGGAACCGGGCAGCGTGCTGTGCTACATCGCCAGAACGCAAGGCAGGCGATGCAGAATTGCTATGAAGCGGTTCCGTGCTGGATTATGCCAACCTGGCGCGTCTCCGAACAATTGCCCGCAACTCTAGCCAGTTTCGATCTTGTAATTCTGGATGAGGCGTCGCAGTCCGATGCCCGCGAGTTGCCCGCGCTGTTACGTGGAAAGAAGATACTTGTTGTTGGCGATGACCGCCAAGTCAGTCCTAGCTCTGCATTCCTGTCGATCGCGAACATCGCGCGTCTTCGCCAGAATTTTCTTAGCGAATTTCCATTTCGTGCGGAAGTTGAGCCAGGAGCTTCGATCTACGATCTTGCACGGGTTATGTTTCCGGCGAAGTTTGTCATGCTCAAAGAGCACTTTCGATGTGTCGAGCCCATCATACGATTTTCGATGCAGTTTTATAATCAAGACCTGGTGCCGCTTCGCATTCCAAAGCCCAGCGAGCGGCTCGACCCGCCGCTCATCGATATTTATGTTGAGGATGGACAGCGCCGGGGAAAGTCCAAGGTCAATCCGCGCGAAGCTGAGGTTATAGTCGAAGAGATTGCCGGGGTCGTCGAGGAAGCGTCTTCTGCTGAAGGCCCGGTGCGGTCAATTGGGGTTATATCCCTTATCGGTGCCGATCAGGCTCTGCACATTCAGAAGCTTTTGATGGAGCGCATCGGCGAAGCAGCTATGGTGCGCCATCGTGTTGTGTGCGGCGACAGTGCTACGCTCCAAGGAGACGAGCGCGATATCGTATTCATTTCCATGATCGCCGACCGTGCGCGCAAACAGTCGCAGACGTCGATTCAGTACCAGCAACGGTTCAATGTCGCGCTATCTCGGGCAAGGGACCGGATGATACTGGTTCGGTCAGTGAAAGAGGAAGAGTTGAATCCAAAGGACCTGAAATCGAAGGTCATTGGACATTTCCGCGAACCGATGCCCAACGTCGTCAATCCCAACGTAGAGCTCATAGACCTCTGTCAGTCTGAATTCGAGCGCGCCGTGTTTATGGCACTTATAGAGCGGGGATACCGCGTCATTCCGCAAGTGGGATCTGTGGGTTTTTCCATTGATATGGTGGTTGAGGGAGAGGGTGGCAGGCGCCTTGCCATTGAATGTGACGGCGACCGATATCATGGCCCGGAGCGCTGGGCAGATGATATGCGACGGCAACGTATCTTGGAGCGGGTGGGCTGGAGCTTTTGGCGTTGCTTCGGTTCTAATTATCGTATCGATCAGGAAGGCGTCATGGACGATTTGACCCAGACGCTGGAGCGTATGCAGATCAAGCCGATAGGCCGCGAAACGGTGAATCGCAGTTTTTCCGAACATCGCGTCATCCCGCCAGTAGTGGAGGCGCCGAGCGAGACGGCGGCAACACACGCAGGGGGGGCAATTTCGGTCGCCACCCTACGAGCTAATCTGGATACAGCTTCGAATGACGCGGAAGAGAACTATCGATTGGTTGCGGGTGACCGCGTTGTCATTCGGTATCTGGACGCGGAGCCATCACGGCCGGAATTGTTTACCATGAGCGACATCGCAGACGATCCGATGAACGGTTATCTGCTGTTGTCTTCGCCGCTTGGACAAGCTCTGTCGGACGGATCCCCGGGAGACGAGTTGAGCTTTCAGGCAGGTGCGAGAGAACGCTCGGTTCTGTTTGTATCATTGGAGGCCTTATCGGCTCAGGCTGCTTAATGGCACGAGACGACCAGCATCAAATTCATGCCAAAGACCATCGACGCGTTTTCGCGGAGCACCATCGAGGGCGCGATGTTCCATAACATTCGATCGACGAACAGCCCTGATAGCACAGGGCGGACGCGCGAGGGTTGTATGACGATGGCCTGAATGACGCCCTAACTCTAGGGAAGGGGATTGGCTTGTGACAACGCCAGGGCTTGCCGAGCAGCAAGCGAGTTCCTCGCAGTTGATCAGCGTTTGGTCGATATGATTCGAGATTCGCGATGTACGACCTCTACAAACCGCTTCGGAATTATCTTCGAAAGCATGAACTTTTTAGCGGCTTGAAAGCTGTGTATTACTATTTCCAGTTCCTACAGTTCGACGTCGCTCTACCAAGGGAGCTTCAACACCCCGAGTTGTCGCTGCGACCGCCATATGATTTGGGACTTTTCGAATGGGAACTCCAAACACTCACTCGCGAAATGCTATTGAACTGCGCCGAGGATGTGGGTCATTCGCTCTTCTCATGGAAAGCCATTGCGGCGGCCAATAATAAGATAAAGCATATTGAAAACGAAACTTGGGGCCTCCTTGCGAAGGAGGGTGATATCTCATTCGAGATGGCGCGAATCGCGAATCGACAGTTTCATTGGCAGTTGGGCATGAACCAACCGACGATTAGCCGCTACTTCCGTATAGCGAACCATCATCTGATCAGGCCGATGGTCATTGACGAATTTGGGATGACCCCCGAGGAAATGTTCCAAATTGGTGTTTCGCTTTCGGGTCATTTTTTAGGCCAAGCAGTTCTCAAAACGCCAATTAGCAACGAGGTAAATAGCGTCTCGCCGGAGAAATGCGCGGCGTTCCTGGTACGATTCTGTCGGACATTGACGGAGCACAAAGCACTTGCACGATCCGCGCAGACGTATGACATCAACTGGGCGTATAATTTTAACTCGCTCGAAGAATTTCCTCTCATTCGAATCAGCGAGCATCAAATATTGTGCCCAATACCCACGATGTTGCTGAGGCGATTCTGCGATGGTCTGTATTTCGACTTGGTTCGCCGCGGAAATGAATTCCATCCAACCTTCGGGCTTGCTTATGAAGACTACGTCGGCGACGTTTCTTCAGCGGCGAACATTCGTGGTACGTTCCAGATACTGAAAGCAGAACGATATGGCCCCAGGACTGCTCGCAAAGACACGATTGATTGGCTCCTGTTTGACGATAGTGCCACCCTGTTCATCGAGTGCAAAGCGAGCCGCGTCAGATTGCAGGCAAAGGTGGACCTGCTTGCGCGGGAATCGATCTATATTGAGCTGAGGAAATTGGCTGGGTTTATCGTCCAGACTTATGCGACGTTAAGCGATGCCTTACATGGGCAGTATGAGAGTTGGAAACCCGCCGGCACGCCGGTGTATCCGTTTATTGTTACGCTCGATAACTGGCAACGGTTCGGCTTGATCATTAACGACGCGATTTCCGAGAATGTGAAGGCTGCGTTCGACGAGAAGGGGTTAGATCAGAATCTACTCGCGGAACACCCTTATACGCTGTGTGCCATCGAAGAGTTTGAACAAGCAATTCAGATTATGGCCGTAGTTGGAATCGACAACTTCATGTCAAAAAAGATTATCGGTGAGCAAGCCCGATGGGAACTAGTAACATTTATCACTCGATTCTTCGAGGCTGAGGCAGTCGAGCATACGAAGGCGTTGTTTGGATTGGAGTTCGCGGCTTTGGAAAAAGGGAATGGCTCAACCAAGCCATAAAAAGTACGTCGCACAAGATTAATTCTGCGACCCTTAGTTTGGCTCAACTGAGCCATTTTTTAATCCCCGTAGGGCAACCGCTAAGCGAGCGCTCCCAAGAAAACGAACAGTCAACTGAGTAGAGACTGATGTTGGGTCCACTCCAAAGGGAGCAACTTCGGGATCCGCGCCAATGACAGGCCAGCCGGCTGCCTGCCTTCTAAAATTGCTGACGCAACGTCCGGTGAAAGAAACGCCAGCCTGAGGGCTTGGCGAACGACTTTTGGATGAAGTTGGTTCGCCTCGGCGAGCGATTCGATGGTCTCAAACACCCCATCTTGAAGCGATTGGACCCAGGCCTGAGCACGGACGATCGATCGGACCAAGCTTTCGTTATGCCTGGTCTCCTGCGCATCCTCGTTGTCCATTGCGGTTGCCAAGTCCCTCGTTTTTTGCGACCAGGCCACTCCTATTTGTGCGCTGGTCCCGTTCACATCGGTGGGGCCATTAGGACTAGAGATCGTTATCAACAGCCGGTCGCGGGCAACGACGACGCGCGCAACCATTTTAATGAGGTCAGGCCCATTATTGGATTCTGTCCGCCCTTGATGCGATTTGAGGGCGGCAAGGACCGCGCTCTCAATGTCTGCCGCTGGGACACGTCCGACCGACCCCGCTGCTTTGTTTCTTCCCCGCAGCAGCGCCGAACTGACATAGAAGCGGTAGCGTACGCCGTTTTTGCTGGAAAAGCTCGGGCCCATGAGATGGCCCTTGTCGTCAAACAGCTTGCCTTGGAGCAATGCTCCGCTTTCAGAGTACTTGATCCGGCGTCCGTTGCCGTTGGATTTCAGCAGGTCCTGCACCCGCTCGAAAATCTGCCGGTCGAGGATTGCCTCGTGCTCTCCTTCGAACCATTTGTCGCCATAATGGATTTCGCCGAGATAGATGCGGTTCTTCAGAAAATAGGCGAGGGGCCCGTAAGTGAAGGGTATGCCGCCGTTGTACTTTGCGACTTTGGTGGTGCGTCGCTTGGTGACAATACCCCGGCGATCGAGTTCGGCCGCCAGCTTGCTGAAGGACTTCAGATCAAGATAGAGGCGAAAGACCGTGCGGACAGTCTCGGCTTCGGTCTTGTTGATGACGAGCTTCTTGTCCCGGGCCTCGTAGCCGAGCGGCACGGTGCCGCCAGTCCATTTTCCCTTGCGCCTGCTGGCCGCGATCTTGTCTCGTACCCGCTCAGACGACAATTCTCGCTCGAACTGGGCAAAGGACAAGAGCACGTTGAGTGTCAGCCTTCCCATGGACGTGGTGGTGTTGAACTGCTGGGTGACGGCCACGAACGAGATCGATCTGGCGTCAAAGGCCTCGACCAGCTTGGCGAAGTCGGCTAGCGAGCGGGTTAGGCGGTCGATTTTGTAAACCACCACCACGTCAATCCTGCCGGCTCCGATATCGGCCAGCAGCTTTTTGAGGGCAGGGCGGTCGAGGTTGCCGCCGGAAAAAGCGGGGTCATCGTAATGCTGGGGGAGGGCCTTCCAGCCCTGTGAGGCCTGGCTCTTTATATAGGCCTCGCAGGCGTCCCGTTGGGCATCCAGCGAGTTGAATTCCAGCTCCAGGCCATGATCGGTGGATTTGCGGGTGTAGATGGCACAGCGGAGTACTTTGGCTTCACCTCCCATCGGCGCCCTCCCGATTGGACGCTGACCGCAGCCCAAAGAACCGCGGACCGTTCCATTTGGTGCCGGTGATCTCAGAGGCGATTTCGGAAAGGCTCGTAAAGGTCTTGCCGTCATGGGCAAAGCCGTCGGCCATCACTATGACGCGATAGGTCTTGCCCTTCCATGTTCGCACCAGTTCGGAGCCGGGCTTGATCCGCCGGGGCAGCTCAAGCCGGCCGTTGGGTTTTGCCATTGCGGTTTTCACCAATTGATCGAGCAGACGTCTTGTCGAAGCAGAGAGGCCGCCGTAGGCCTTCTCTTGGATCCGTTGTGCAATAGTTCGACGTAGCAGATCCGGACCGAACGCTTTTGGCGGTTCGGTCCGGAATAGCTCGCGGTATCGTTTCCGCAGGTCGGCGATGGGCGTCGTCGGCAGCCGATCCAGTTCGGCTTCAACAGCTGGATCGGCCGCAGCCTTTAAATGTTGTCTGCCCGACATCATGATACCGCGCCGGGTTTTGCGATCCGGTAGATGCGCTCGTCGCCGACCTTGTCCGAGACCAGATTCAGTTTGAGTTTCTGCTTGACTACTCCGGCAAAAAAGCCACGTACCGAGTGCTGCTGCCAGTCGGTTGCTTTCATGATCGCTGCAATCGTCGTGCCCTTCGGCTGCCGAAGCATTCCGAGGACGGTTTCCTGCTTCGACGATGCGCTGGTCAGCTTAACCGTTGCCTTCTTGGGCGCGGTCGCCCTGGATGCGGCTGTCGACTGGGTGGCGCTTCGCTTCCCCGACGAAGCCCCCATGGCTCCCGGTCGTTTGGCGCCGCGCTTTCCTGCTCTCGATTTTAGTTTGCTGGTGGCCATCTGGCTCTCCCTAATGTCAACGACAGCATCAAGCGCTGCCACTGACACAAGCCCCACGATCCGGCGGGGCGAGCAAGAGGACCGAGGCCCTAAGCTTGCGACAAGCTGTTCAATATTGACGCCGCATCGTTGAACCGTGCTCAAGGTCGCGGTTTGATGACGGTCGCCTCCCAAAACATGCCCACCACACACGCTCCGTCCGGCGCGGAAGTCGAGCAGATCTTGAGCAATCTTGTGGCGTTGTTCGCTCCGCGCCGATCATCTTGTGATCGGAATCCCCAATAACCGGCCCGATCTGAGCATTTTCGGTGACGGCCTTCATGGTTACGGCCGATCACCGGTTAGAAAAAAGGTCGGCATCAGCTCGAGTGAGTCCGCACAAAGTCGAGGGCGATGGATTCCATGAGGTCACGTCGACCTTGCCGCCACTTGGGTGCTTAAGAAAAAGCGCTGCCACCACATCGAAGTCCAGCATCAGCGGGAACGTCGACCTCGTTCACCATCGACTCATGCCCGGGTAATCATATTCGTCAGGGCGGCCGACGGAGATGGGTGCGAAAATTTCAATGTTATCGTACATCGCACGGGCAGCGGCCCATTTCAGAAACTGAGAGATGCTGTCGACCTGATCGTCATGTTTGCCCTGGGGAAAAGCCAGTAATTCCAGCAAAAAAGCATCAAGCCATTCCGCCTTCGCAGGCAGGAACACCTGTCCTGCTTCAATTTTGAATGATTGTGCCACCATCCGATCGGCTTTGCTGCCCTCCGGCTTGACGCCAATCGGAGGGGGCATTCCCTTCGGCGTATCGCGCCGAAGGTCCTGCAGCAGCGCCATCCCGGGTCCGGCGTCCTCGATCAGGACGGTCTCCGCGCCGTGCCGCGCGGCCAGGCTCGCGACGGTGCGCCTGAGGTCGGGATATTGTTGGCGTCCCCGAAACACGTCGAGCAAATAATAGTCCTTCTTTACGGTCCGCCAGGTGGTGCAGACCGAATAATCATTGGCCGGACCGGTCATCGCGGCGGTATCCCAGCTTTGCGCGATATGCTCGCGTGGGCCAGGTGCAGGTAAATGATCATAAAATCGAAACCACTCTCGCTTGATAAGGTTGCCTTCGAGCGGGATCGGCCGTTGCTGGTACTGAGCCGAGAACATCAGGCTCCCGATTTCGGCCTTGATCCGGTCGAGAACACCTCGGTCCTCCCGCTTCGCGTGCAGCACATCACCGGTACGGCGGCTGAATCGCTTGTTGCGACCGATCGAAATTTCGCGATCTTCGAGCGCAATGGCGGGGAGATCGAGATGATGCCACCCGTCCAGCTGGAGAAGATGACCTGCGAGATCGTCTTCATGCAGACGCTGCATTACCAGAACGATAGGACCCTTCTCCTTGTCGTTGAGGCGCGAGACCAGCGAGCCGCCATACCAGTCGATTAGTCCCACACATTCGGACGATGCCTGCCGAACCGGCCGAGCTGGATGTTGTTGACGTGGGAGGCACGTCCCTTCTTGAACACGAAAACCAACTCATGTTTGCTGCGAAAAAGACTTCCCATGCCTGCGTTTGATTTGTTCCAGACGCAGAGGTTTTTCATCTCTGCGTACACAGGGGCGGCAGCAGCTAGGAGTTCCTTGATCCGGCGCCAGTCCATAAAGATAAAGTGGATTGAGCCATCGAGTGCAAATCGTGAGGCATGCCCAAGGGCGGTCGCCAGGAACGCCTCGAATTCCTCGGAGGACATCTCTCCGGACCCCATGGTGAACTCGGCATGCTTGGTCCTGCCAAGTCCGGAAACATGGCCGTCGATTTCAACATTATAGGGCGGATCGGTGAACACCATCGCCGCGCGTTGGTCACCTAACAGGCGATCATAGCTTTTTGTGTCCAGCGCGTTGCCGCAGTGCAGCCGATGGTCGCCCAGGACCCAGGTGTCGCCCGGTCTCGTGACCGGCGCTCTTGCGTCGATCGGAGGCAATTCGTCTTCCTCGTCTTCCGCTCCAAGGAGGTGTGCGTCGATTTCGCCCATCTCAAATCCTGAGATTTGAAGGTCGATGTTTTGGTCGAGCGCGAGGACGTCTGAGAACTCAAGTGCCAGGGCTTCAGTATCCCAACTGGAGTCTTCACCGAGGCGGTTGAGCGCTAGTCGAAGAAGTCGGAGCTTGCTGTCATCGAGGTCGGCAATGGTGACCGCGGGAACTTCCGGCAGACCCAGCTGCCGCGCTGCCAGCACGAGACCCCAACCGGCCACAACGCGCTGCTCACTGTCTAGGACAATGGGAAGAACAAAGCCGAATTCGTCCAGGCTCGCAGCAAGTTTATCCAACTGACGACGGGGGTGGCGACGAGTTTCCCGGCCCAGCGCCTTTAGCTTGTCTGTCCGAACAAAGGTGGGACTAAGGTCCCGAGAAACCGCATGCCCGTTTCCGCGGGCGCTCGTTGACGACGTCATCGCTTCTCTCCGGCTTTCGACGATTCGCGGACTCTTTCCGCTCAGCGTCGACTTTGGCCAGGAGAACCGGTCTTACAATTAGGGAATCATCTCCCTCGCCATAATTTTTCGCCGGGAAGGCTCGTTTCGGGAACGAATGAGGCCGGCCATCCACTGACTGACCTGTTTCGGTCTTATGGAAGGGTCGCAAATTGTTAGGAAGTCTCGGACGAACTGGCCGGCCTTGGATTGCGGCTTGCCGTCATACTCAGTTTTCACGTAGGGCGTATGGGTAAATTTGCCGCCACAGGCCTCAACTATTTCGGCTAGCGTGACAACGACGTGCTTCATTTCGCCTATAGGCTTTGGACCACCTTGCTTCTTGCCGATCTTTAACGCGCGCCCGGTCGCGTCAAAAGCTCTTTGGGCGATATGGACAACCTGGTTCAATGATTGCAGATGATAATCGTTCGTCCACGGCAGAAACCGAAGCAATTCGCTTTGGGTTGCGAAATCGAGGAAGTGCAGAGCATCCGCAAGGCCGTCAGCCGACGCAGAAAAAGTAAGTAGATGATCCGCACGAGTTTTTTTAACGCGAGCCGTCGATCTTGCACTGGCCGCGAGCGCGCGCAGCGCTAGGGGCAGCGATAAAAATACCTGGAACGCTGTCGCATAACCAACACTAGAGATTTCGTCCGATTCCAGATCGCGAATTGTAGGTTCATCCAGATCAACGGTCGCATCTAAAAAAGATCGGAGGCGATTGCCGACAACCTTAAGCGCCTCGTGAATGGCTCTGCGAGATGGCTTTTGAGATTCAAAAAGAGTGCTCTTAACGACGAGCTCCCGGACAAAATCGAGATTTGATCTCAACGGCTGTTTCAGAAGTGAAACGCCGGAAAAATTTAGATGAGCGATGAGGCTCTCGAATTCGCTGTCACTGAACAAACAGCCGATATCGCCACGGCTATCTTCAGCCAATGAGACGCGGCGTGCCTCCATTTCTTTCGTGGTCTGTCCATGGCCTCGGACGCAGACTATTCCAGACCAGCCCCACGCAATGTTCACTCGTCTCGGCATCTGATCCTCTGGCAATAAAGGGGACAGAATCACGTGCGAATATAGCAATCCAAAACAGGTTACCCATTCGTCAACAGTTGTCGCAGATTCGCTTGAGGTACCGAATTGTTCTCATCAAATTCGCGTAATGTTGGATTTGGAATGTATATCGTGCCGCAAACAGCTGGAGATGGTCATCGTGACCAGGTCGTTAAACGGTTTCCTCTAACGGCCGATTTCTTTAACAGCATCTTTAACAACACCAGACATCGGGCGGGGGCCGGAAGTCTTCATTATGCGTTGGTCGTATTCTGCGATTGTCTGTAATGGCGCCTTGGCTTTCACTCGAACGATTTTGTAACCGCCAGTTCTTAGCTTGCGCAATAACTCCGGCAGCGCTTCACCGGTGTGCTGTTGGAAATCGGCCAGCATAATTATGCCTTTATCGAGTATCTTGATTTTCCTCATGGTCTCCTCGATGATCTTCTGGGAATTAACAGCTCTGTCATCGAACGAATCCAGATCGCAGGAGAACACCGCGATGTTCCGTGTGCCGAGATAAGTAACCATTTCAGGCGGGTGCTGAAGCGCCGGGAAGCGGAAGAACGGCGACGGTTCCGATCCCAATGCCCATTTTACCGCACTAAATCCTTTTTCAATTTCGTCCTTGCGCTCCTGTTCGGTCAGTTTTTTGCTATTGAGATTTGCATTTGACCAAGTAGCGCTGCCAATGCTGTGGCCAGCTGCAGCGACCTGCCTGAGGATTTCAGGATAGTAGGTCGCATGCTTGCCGATCGGGAAGAATATGCCGGTTGTGCATTCGTCCGCCAAGGCTTTCAGCACGGCGGCTGTATTTTTGGGCCATGGTCCATGATTAAACGTCAGCACGACTTCCTTGTCGTTGAGAAAATCAAACTGCTTAAAATGTTCAAAGCCAAATCCAGGTCCGGCGGTCGTGTCGACCGCGACGACCCGCGAAACGCCAAGAGCTTCTGGATTGGAACATGGTAGTTCGATGGGTTCCAATGGCCTGGCAAGCTGCTCGTTCTGCACGTCTTTCTTTCGCAACGGTTCTTGGGAAATGCCGGCATCGGAATTTGGCTTCACAACGCCGTCCGCCGAGATTCTTCCTTCGGATGATGCCCTCAGGTAAATCTGTTCCTTTGAAAGCGACCCGTAAATGATTGGTTGTTGCTCGCGTTTGGTCGCGGCCATGACATCGTCGCGTACGATACGAAACAAGAATGTGACCTCGAGCCCAGGAGTCTCCATATTTTTTAAGAGAGAACTGGTGAACGGGCTATTGCGGCCAGAACCATCGTTTGCTGTTGTGCCGTCCCGCGCTGAATAGGCAATCAAAATATTGTCGTTCGGCTCAACGCGTACAAACCCGCGTTCGACCGCCCTTGTCAGATGTGTTCGTTGCATCTTAGGCAAAAACGGATTGTTTCGGCACGCGTCCAGGATGACAAGTCCTAACTTGGTCGTATTGGAGACCGCGCGCGTCAGGGATTGAAGGCTGATTGTCTCATTGGGGACATCGAAATCGGTTGCTAATTGTGCATCGACTGGAATCAACCAGTTTTCGCCGGCGATCTCCATGCCATGGCCGGCAAAGAAGATGACCGCGAATTCCGCGCCACGGGCCTGTTGTTGAAAACTGATCAGCGCGCGGCGTATGTCATCGAAATTCGCATTGGTCAGTGTCTTCACATCAAAACCGAGCCGCTTAAGCGAGTCGGTAATATCACTTGCGTCATTTACAGGGTTTGGCAGGGCCGACACGCGCTGATAGGCGCTATTGCCAATCACCAAGGCAACTCGGGATTGGGCTAATGCCGGAGAGGGCCCACAAAGCAATCCAATCCATAAAAACGTGAGATAAAGCAAGCGCATATGCATACCCCCAATATCTCGGCAGCTTAACGTAGTTACGTGCACGCGCAAGAACTATACGGCTGCGACATCGAATGAACTCGATGCTTCAATTAAGGCGGCGGCGCAACGAGACCTTTTCGCGAATTTTGAACATGGTTGGCTCCCGATAGACTGCTGTGGTCAGCGGCCCGCCGCCAGCAGTTCACCGGAATGGCGCCAAAGCCTGATGCCGTGGCCTGCTCTCTTCTATGGGGCCTCCGCACCCGCCGAAACGGAAGCCATGAGCTGGCTTGCCGGGCAATTGAGGCTGCCGCGCTCTTAGTCTGAAAAGGTCATACCGGGTTCGGGGCGTTTGGCCGGTGGGCACCACCTCCATTGCGCCCGAGCTCGAGCGCGACACCAGCGCCGTACGGAAGCCACCCATGCGATAGACCACTGCGGCAGAGTTGTGGGCTCCCATAGCCGAGAAAATTCTCTGGCGGGCTGGCTAACACGCCTATTCCGTGTAGTTTGGGATCGAAAAAGCGAATGCCCCCCGGCGAACAGCTTGGCGACCCCCAATCAAATTGGAGCCGACGCGTGGCTCGTCGCACTCCTGATTCATTGGAAAGCGTGGCAAGATGGCCAAGGTTAAGAAGACCGAGGGGGACGATTGGAAAGCGGAGCTCAATCTGCTTGAGAACTTGCGATGGTCGCGAAAGGAGTTTCTCGATCGTATCTGCTTGTCGAGCAATTCGCAGGAAGAGCGCATTCTGGGTACGCTCAGGCTCGACGCAACCTATCAGTTGGCGGAGTTCTATTTTCTGATTGGCGCGCGTGGCATCGAGACCGAAGCCGACGTGCAAAAACTGGCGGAGCTGCATAACCAGTACATTGTGGACATCATGAAGGATCCTAGCAAGATGAGCCGGATTGGTCTCACGCGCGAGCGTGCCCTCGAAGGCATGTTCACGTCAGACACCATGCCTCGGCTGCTACAGAACTGGCGGGACAGGAAGGGTGCAATCGATCAGTCCAACCTCGCGCGTCTGCTCATGAGCGTGATGTCGACCGAGACCTGTCGCAAGATCGTCGTTGGCTGCGCCGAAGCGGGATTTCTGAATCGAGAAAAGACAGCCTATGGAACGATCCTCGTGTCCTCCAACGGAAAACTCGAAGGAATTTTCGGAAGTTGCATTCGCGATTTGCACAAGCGAATTCAGGGAGCTGTTTGACACCATGTCACGAAAACATTTGATGATGTTTGCTGTCGCAATCGCGATGATTGCCGAGCCGGCATGTGCGGAGCTGCAGGGCGTGGCAAAGAGCGCTCCCGAGTTCACCAGCGATGAGTTGGCGATCATTAGCCGCAACGCTGCATTATCCGGAATCGTCAAAGAGGATCCTTGGGTGGTCCGCATTCTGCTTGATGCGATTGATCGGGTTCAGCCGGTGGTGTCGAACCAGGCTGCAGAAACGCCGCTTCCGCCGGGGGAACCGCCCGCCTCGTTTGACCCAAACAAGAATCCGGATGTCGAGCGGTTGCAGCGCGCTTCACCTGAAGCAGTCCATGACCTGTTTCAACTTTTGAAGCAGGTGGCAGCCAGTAAACCATCGGCGCCAAAATGAATTGGCCTTTACTAACAATTCGAAATGCTGCGAACAACGGCGATTCGCGTGGCGAGATGGAGGCGTGATGCTGTTTATTAATCCATTTCGGCTCCGAGACGGAATCTTGCCACGTCGAGGTCTGCTCTTCTTTGTCCTAGTTCTTTTTGCCGCTACCGCTGTTGCACATGCAACCTCAACTCCTATTGAGGTTGTCCCACAGCTTGGGCAATCGAAGATTAAGGCAATCGTATTTTCGCATGACGGACGGTTTATTGTCTCAGGTAGTGCGGATCACACCATAAAACTTTGGGATGCCGGCAGCGGACGTGAGCTCCGCACCTTCACGGGGCATACCGGCTATGTCAATTCCGTCGCATTTTTACCTGATGGTCGGCGGATTGTTTCGGGGGGCGGCGATAAAAATATCAAGCTTTGGGACGCAGAAAGCGGGCGCGAACTTCGCACCTTTTCCGGACACACGAGTGAAGTCACTCTTGTGGCGGTTTCGTCCGATGGTCGGCGCATTATTTCGAGCGGCTACGACTACACAATCAAGCTTTGGGACATCGAAACCGGATATGAAATTCGTACCTTAAGGCTTGAAAAGTTCGATCGAGTGGCGGTGTCAGCCGATGGCCGGAGGGTCGTGTCGGGAGGTGGAGATAAACCCATTAAGCTGTGGGACCTCGAAAGCGGCGCGGAATTGCGTACATTTCCCGGAGAGGCCCAACGAGTCATTTCGTTCGCATTTTCACCGGATGGCCGAAAGATTGCATCGGGAATCGGCGATCACAGCATAAAGCTTCGGGAAGCAGAGACCGGAGGTGAACTTCTTAACTTGCCTGGACATGTTTATAGCTCCGCCATGCTTCTGGCATTCTCGTCTGATGGCACGAGATTTATATCGGGGAGCGACGATCATACTATCAAGCTTTGGGACGCAAAGAGCGGGCGCGAACTTCGTACCTTTAAAGCCGGTGAGGTCACTTCCGTGGCTTTTTCTGCCGATGGACAACGAGTCGTTTCCGGGGGCGACACGATCAAGCTTTGGGACACGGACAATGGACAGCAAATCGGCGGCTTTGAGCGCAACAGCATTTCGACAAATTCCATGGCGTTTTTGCCAGACGGACGGAGAATCGTATCAGGAAATAGCGATTCAGCCATCAAGGTTTGGGATACCGACAACGGCCGGGAAGTTCGAGGCTTCGAGGGGCATTCACAGGAAGTCATTTCCGTAGCGGTTTCAGCAAACGGCAAGCGACTTGTCTCCGGGAGCGTCAACGACACCATCAAGTTGTGGGACCTCGACAGCGGCCGCGAATTGCCGGTCTTCCGGGAGCGTGCAAACCCAGTAGCCTCACTTGCGATTTCACCCGATGGCCAGCGGATCGTGTCGGGGAGCAACATTCCACCGATCAAGCTATGGGACGCCGACACCGGACGCGAACTTCACACCTTCAACGCCATTCAGGTTAGCTCTTTGGCGTTTTCACCCGACGGCCGCCGAATCGTTTCGGGAAATGCAATCCTAGAGCTTTGGGACACCGACAGCGGAACTAAGCTCCGTAGATTCCTTGGGCACACCAGCTGGGTCAATTCGGTCGCCTTTTCGCCCGATGGTCAACGAATAATTTCCGGTAGCCGTGACGGATCGGCGAAACTATGGGATGGCAAAAGCGGACGCGAGCTCCGCACCTTCACGGGGCATGGTGAAGTCCTTTCCGTAACATTTTCTTCCGATGGCCAAAGAATTATTTCAGGAGGTCGCGGCAATATCACGCTTTGGGATGTCCAGAGCGGTCGCGAAATCCGTACATTCACCGAGCGTTCTGGCGCTCTCAGCTCTGTAGCCGTTTCGTCGAATGGTCGGAAGATCGTTTCGGTAAATTCGGACGGGACGACTAAATTGTGGGACGCGCAGAGTGGTGCACTACTCGGAACGAGGATCGCGTTTAAGGGTGACGAGTGGGTTTTTCTGACACCTGAGGGCTTCTTTGACGCGTCTGACAGGGGCAACGGTGCTAGAAATCTGAGCATTGTCCGTGGCCTTGAGGTGTCGTCGATCGATCAAGTGTTTAATGCGCTGTACCGGCCTGACCTAGTGCGGGAGAAGCTGGCGGGCGATCCCGACGGCAAGGTGAAGGCTGCGGCGGCGAAGCTCGATCTTGAGAAAGTGATGGCGAGCGGCTCTGCGCCGAAGGTTACGATCACGTCGCCCGCTGCAGGGTCTTCGTCGGCGACCGACGAGGTCGCAGTTGAGGCGACAGTGTCGGACCAGGGCGGTGGCATCGGCAAGGTGGAATGGCGGATCAACGGGGTCACCTCAGGGGTCGAGACGCGGGGCCTGGAGCGGGTCGAGGCGGCGGCGTCCGCGGGCAGGTCCTTGACCGTGAAGCGGTCGCTGGCGCTGGAGCGCGGCGAGAACCGGATCGAGGTGCTGGCCTATAATAACAAGGACCTGATCGCCTCGGAGCCGGCATCGGTGACGGTGACCTGGGATGGCGAGAAGACCGCAACTCCACCCAAGCTCTTTGTGATGGCGGTGGGCGTGAACGACTATTACGACAGCCGGCTAAGGCTGTCCTATGCGGTGCCAGATGCCACCGCGATTGCCGAGGGCTTCCGCAAGGCCGGTGCCGGGCTCTATGCCGCGGTCGATGTGACGACAGTGCTGGATAAGGACGTCACCATCGCCAATCTGGACAAGGTGTTCAGCGAGCTTGGCAAGAAGGCGCAACCGCGGGACGTCTTCGTGTTCTTCCTGGCCGGGCACGGCAAAACCAAGAACGGCCGCTACTACTTCTTACCCAGAGACTTCCGCTACGAGGACGAGGACTCGATCGAGAAGGCCGGCATGGACCAGGACAAGTTCCAGGCCTGGTTCGCGAAGATTCCTGCCCGCAAGAGTATCCTGCTTTACGACACCTGCGAGAGCGGCTCGCTGACCGGCACCAAGGCGAGGGGCAGCGACATCGACGAGCGGCTGGGCGCGCTCAACCGCATGACCCGGGCGACGGGGCGAACGTTCCTTACCGCCACCACCGACGACGCCCCGGCGCTGGAGGGTTATCGCGGCCACGGCGTGTTTACCTATGCGCTGCTGGACGCGCTGGAGCATGCCGACGTCAACAAGAACGGACTGATCGAGGTCTCCGAGCTTGCCGACTATATCGATCAGAAGGTCCCCGACATCAGCTTCGAGGCATTCAAGCTGCGCCAGATCCCGCAGCGAAGCATCGTCGGTAACAACTTCGCTCTGACAAACAAGATGGTCATTCTTACTCCCGCCAATGGCGTGAACGCCAACCCCGCGAAGGTCAGCACCTTAGCTCCAGCTAACGGTACACGATCCGACACAGCTATTCCGACCAAGCCAACCCATGTGGTGATTTCGTTGAGCCCGATAGAGGTGCTTAAGGAACCCAGCGGCGGGGCTGTCACGATCGAGATACTTCCAGCGGGAACCCTTGTTACTGCGGTCAAGAGCTCAGAAGGATGGACTCTCATCGCCAAAGACGGAAAATCCTTCGGATATGTTGCCCAAGCCGGTTTGGCACCGTTGCAATAGCGGTCGCAAAGCATTCCCAAAGAATGCTTCTAGCGTAAAGCCATTCGAGCAAAGTAGTTTTGAAAATGCTGCGGTGTCACGACGTGGATTTGCAAGCGGTGTAAGCGCTCCTTTGTAATCCTGGTTTCCAATGAGAAGTGCAAAGCGTTTACCTTCGCTGCGACAGGCCGGAGCATCGCTTAATGGGACCGCTTGAGCAGCGGTCATCTCAACCGGCAAAAGTAGGACAAGCGAAAGCAAATAGCGCAAGATAGGGGCTGTCGGGTGAGAACGTCCTTTCACCCATGCCAAAAACTCCTAGGCGAGTGATTGCAAAAACATTAGCCTGCCACAGACCCCGGAGCCTGCCACAGACCCCGGCAAGCGTCGAGGGGGCTTGTCACGTCAACCCCGTCGTGCCGGACCGAAACGTTAGATCATTGGCGGCGGAGGAAAGGCGCTGCTGTAAATGAGCGAGCGTTCCAACGGGATATGGGCTCCAATCGAATTTGGGGCCATCAAACGTCTCGCCAAGCTCCAATCTTTCGGGTTATTCTGTTTTGCACCGTCCAGTGGTAATGAGTTTTTATGTCTAGTCCATATCTGCCGCGAAGCCGCCTATCTAGCGGTTAGCTTCAATCTATTTGAACTATAACCGGCACAAGTGTGCCAGGGGAGAGTTAGATGCGCTTCGCCACATCAATTGCGGTCCTAGGTTTTTTTCTCACGACGGCAGCGCCAACGTTCGCGGAAGAGGATCCTGGATTTCGCGACCTGAGCGTCGAACAGGTTAAGGCTTATCATGCGGGATCTCAGAAACAGAGCAGCCTAAAGTTGACTGCCTCGGTCAACCGTCGGGATATGACCTATGCTCGTGGTGAAACGCTTAAGCTTCGCGTCCAAACAAACGAGGATGCATACGTGACAGTGTTCAATGTTGGTCCAACGGGCAAGATAACGCAATTATTCCCCAATTCGTTTCAGAAAGATAATCTCGTCAAAGCTAATAGCGAGACCGAGATACCGTCACCCAATGGCAAAGCAGAAATAAAGATTTCTGGGGACCTAGGTGGCGAAGTAATTAAGATTTTCGCTTCCGATAAACCACTGAAGCTAGTGCCAGAAACCATGTTGAGCTCGGGCGAAGTCTTTGTTGCCGTAAAGAGTGACGTTGGTGAATTTGTTCGGAATTTAGAGGTTACGACCGCGGCACCAACGACTTCAGGGCAAAAGATCTCAATCGTCAACATGGCAGTAAAGACGGTCGCATCGCGCTAGTACCTTGGAAGGGCGCGTGGCTCGAAGCGTCCTTGTTGAAGATATTGATATTCTGGATTTAGAGGATTGCAACGCCAGAGCGGATTGAGCGGAAAATGAATTGTCCCTTCTATCTTGCGAGCAAGGTCTTTACCGCTGCGGCCTTCGTTGCGATTTTCGGATCGTCGGCCTTTGCGGATTGCGAGGCTCTTATTGGAAAATTCAACGTAGCACTTGAGAGCCGCAGCATTTCGGATGCGCAAAGTTTAGAATCCAAGATTGCCGTCGATGCCAGCTGTGGCGGCCGACTCGTCGAGGTACAACGTCGAAGAGCTGCTCTCGAACTGTTACTCGCTCAGCAAATGATCGACAAGCAAGCCCCAATTTCCGAGTTTGAGGCATTGGTTGTTGACGCGGATAAGCCGGATGTTTTGTGGCGTGCCGCGGTTGGGCTTGGCGACATACGATTTCGTCAGCGACGGTTTGATGAGGCAACTCGGGCTTACGAACGTGCGCTAGAAACAATCAAAAACCCTTCAAAAACTCCCACAAGTCCAAGCGAGCAAAATATTAGGGCAGTGTTTAACCGCGCGGCCGAGTCGCGAATGCTGGCCGCGAATGAGGAAGGCGGTGCCGGCAATTCTCAATTTGTGTCGGCGTCAAAAGATCAACGGGACGGTAAGATCGGTGGAACTATGTCCCCCGACATTCGCGGTTTCAAGCCGACCGCTATTCCTATTCCAATAGGCTTTGAAACCGCGTCCGCAAAATTCACCTCCATTGGAGCGCAAGCAGCAAAAGAACTTGCGGAAGTGCTTCGAGAGCAGGCGCCATCCGAAATCACGCTGGTAGGACATACCGATGAGCGCGGCGAAGCAGGCTATAACATGCGGCTGTCAGGTGAGCGTGTAAGGGCGGTCGCAAGCTACTTACAACAAAATGGCATTAACGCGAAAATTACCACAATAGCTAAAGGAAAGTCGGAACCGTTGTCACTCACAGATATGTCCGACCTGAAGCAAGAGGATATTTGGGCGCTCAATCGCCGTGTGGTGTGGAAGCGCAACTAACACACTTGGATCGAGGATCTGGTGATCATTACATTTCGAAAGCGCCAGAATAACCTACTCACAGTTCTAGTAGCATTTTTTCAAATATTGGCCGTCTCAGCCCAGGCTAGAACCATACAGCTGAAAGCCGCCGGTGGCGGCGAGGTGCGAGCTCTCATTGTTGGCATCAATCAATACGCTGCTATACGAAATCTTAAGGGTGCAGTCGCCGACGCGCGGGATATTGAAAGCACGCTCAAGAGAGCCGGAGTAACGGATCTCACCGTTTTGATCGACAAAGACGCGACGCGACGTAACATGGTGGCGGCAATTGACAGGCTTGTTGCTTTGTCAAAGACTGGCGATCTTGTTATCATTTCTTTCGCCGGTCACGGTGCTCAAGAGCCCGAACTCGTCCGTGGCTCAGAGGTGGATGGGATGGACGAGATTTTTGTATTGGCGGGCTTTTCCACTTCAGGGCCGGGCACTACCGAACGTATTATCGACGACGAATTGAACGCGTGGCTTTCACGTCTCGACAAAAATGGAGTGGACGTCCTCTTCATTGCCGATACATGTCATGGGGGAGGCCTTTCGAGGGGGGCCGATTTAAGAGTAGGCGAGCTTAGCTACCGGACGGCAGGACGAATATCACTGGCGGACGATGATCTCAAACCTATCTCCACGACTGCAGACGCATTCCTAAGCATCGAAAGCTTAAAAAACGTAACCTTTCTGGGAGCGGTGGACAAATTTTCAAAGTCTCCGGAGGTGCCAATTCCAGGAAGCACGACATTTCGTGGAGCACTCAGCTACGCGGTTGCTCGAGCGATAGATGGCGGTCGAGATGAGGCTATCACGCGCGAACAATTGTTCAGCTTTGCGCGGCAAATTGTTTATCAGTATTCCAACACGCGGCAAACAATTTCTACCGAGCCCAATACAAAAACAGCAAAACTAGACAAAGTGGTCTTTCGTTTGAAAGCGGACGGCGCGCCAGATGTTGTGGACGCCCAACAGCCAATCCGACTGCGGATAATAAATAGCGGAAGTCCGCTCGAAATTGCCGCCAATCGGACAGCGATTCGTGTCGTCGGGAACGATGAGCGGGCAGATCTAGTTTGGGACGTAAAAAATGGGGATGTTGTTAGCGCCTTCGGTGACCTTATTACCAAATGCATCGATCCAAGGTGTGTTTCCACGATTGCCGATCGTACTGCGGCAATCTTCACTGTAGCAAAACTTGCGGAGATCCGCCCCCAAACAATTAGATTGCTTCCTGATGACGAGCGGCATTCCTTGGGTGAGAGCGTGACCTTTCACGTGGAAGGGCTTTCAAAGAAGTTTTTAATCTTGGTGAATCTCGCTGGAGACGGGACGGTGCAGCTCCTTTATCCTCGTCCCGAAAAAGGCGACGCGTTGATGTTGGAGGAGCAGGATTTCAATTTGCCTCTGATCACTAGCGAGCCCCTCGGGGCCGACCAGGTTGTCGCCGTAGTATCAGACGTGCGGCTCGCTGAAATTGAAGAGGCAATTCGCGGTTTGCACAATCAAAAGGCCGCGGGAATCTTCGGGGAAATTATGAAGGCGGTCCGGAGCGAGGCTCGTGACGTCCGAATAGGTATGGCCGGTTCATTCACCGGCCGTTGAATCGAGTGCATGGAGTTTCAGATGGTGAAATTCGCTTATTTGGTCGTCCTCGTTGCAGCGCAGGCTGTACTACTAGTTGATGCGGGTTTTGCTCAAACCAATACAGCCATTAGCGAGGCCCAAGATCGTCTCGACAATTTGCAATCAGAAGTGACTTACCGAATCGTCGGCGGTTCTCTCGCGAGAGACGGCGCATGGCCTTGGCAGGTTGTTATGTATATGCGAGCGTCAGACGGCCAGTACAACATGCGGTGTGGCGGCTCGCTGATCGATTCGAAATGGGTATTGACGGCGGCGCATTGCATTGGAGCGATCAAGCCTGAAGATTATGTTTTTGTAGAGGGCACTAATTGGATAGACAGAAACCTCAAGAAGAAAGGTGGTCGAGGTCGAGCACTTGCTGTCAAGCGAGTTGTTCCGCATGCGGAATACAGTAGAGCTTCGCAAGAAAATGACATTGCGTTGTTTGAACTTGCGGTACCGGCGACCTCGAGGCCGGTCTCTCTTTCGCAAAATGAAAATTCCGAGATAGAACAAGCGGCTCGGATTAGCACCGTAACGGGTTGGGGCACGTTACGGGCAATAAAGGACTGGCACGACCTGCTAACTAATGATGCGGTCCGACCCAATGATCCTAGGTATTTCACTGACCGCCTGATGGAGGTGGACATTCCTCTTGTGAGTGAGGACGTTTGTCGGAAAGCCTACAACGATGGAAGCAGCAAAATCGATCATCGCGTTCTTTGTGCTGGCCTGCGGGAGGGTGGAAAGGACTCGTGTCAAGGGGATAGTGGTGGGCCGTTAGTGACAAAGGTTTCCCAAGGGCAATATGCACAGATTGGTGTTGTTAGCTTCGGACGGTATTGTGCCCTCAAGGAAAGTTACGGCGTATACTCGAAGGTGTCGGCCTTTATCGGTTGGATACAGAAAGAGACAGGGGTACATTTCGTTCAATCCATATTGCCGCCTTCTGTTCAACCCGCGCCACCGGTAGTTCAGCCGTTACCTCCGCCGGCCTTACCCTCTGCTTCGCCTTCCTCGCCGTCGGTACCGCCGTCAGGTCAGCCTTCGCCAGCGTCGGCCTCCGACAATGCGGCAGGCGTCTCGGTAAGCTTTGTTCAGGGCGAAACCCTGAAGGTGGGTCAAAAGGCGCAATTTCGCGTCACGACTGAAAAGCCCGGTTATCTTCTGCTCATTGATATTACGCCCGACCGAAAGATGACTCAGGTTTTTCCAAATGCACGGTCATTATCGACGCCAACTGGCGGTCGGCAAAGGTCCAATTACGTTGAGAGTAGCAGTCCTCTTTTGGTCCCTAATCCCAAAAATCCGTATGAAGGTTTTGAGTTCAAGACAGAACCGCCCTTCGGCGAAGGTTTGTTAGTCGCTATCTTGAGCGCAGAACCGATACAGTCGATTACTCTTCCTGATGCGCCCAAGACAATGGATCCAGACCAAGCGCTCGAATATTTTTCCAAACTAACGAATGAACTGGGCCGCAACCTCGAAATTGGTGGTACCGCACGCCCGCGCGATTGGTCTTTTGCGGTCAGGGGATATCGGATCATCCAATGAACCTATTCCAGACCCAGCGAAGATATATCGTTCGAGCGGCGCTAGGTGTTTTCGCAGCGATTTATTTCAAGAATGCGCTGGCCGATCCGCTAGCTGGAGGGGAGGCTCTCTCTTCATCTGTTCAGGCCGCAACCCCTATCGATCGAACTAAATTGCTGACGGCGCAGCTACGGCTCGGCCACAACTTGATAGATCGATTGGCTCGAACGAGCCATCGCCGAATAAATTTCGTAGTGTCACCGGCGAGTGTGACCACCATTCTTGCGCTCTTAGATCTTGGCGCAAGCGATGACATGCGAAATGCGCTCCATCGAACGCTGGGTTTTAGTAATGCCTCGAAGAAGACGACCGCCGATGACTTTATGGGCATCCGCTCAACTATATCCTCCCTGTCAAAGAAGACTAATGATGGGGGGCCCCTGGCTCTCGCCAACATGATTGTCTTTGATCCATCCACAAAACCGTTTCAATTGGCTTTGCTGGGACTGGCAGCGGCTGGCGCCGACGTCTCAGTCGAGGATTTGAATAAACCAGAAGCGGTTGGCAGAATTAATGATTGGATCAAGAAGCGGACGGGAGGGTTGATCCCGGCGGTCCTGGATGAAGCACCAGACGATTTGGGCCTCGTCGCGATCAATGCGCTATATTTCAAAGACCGTTGGAAGACGCCTTTCGATCCGACCGAGACGCGATTGCAGCCCTTTAATACCGGAAACGGGAAACCAATCGATGTGCCCATGATGCATCTGCCGGAGGCAAAATACGCGTTTCGACAAAACGCCAAATTTGTTGGAGTAAAACTTTCTTACGCTGCCGATGATTACAAGCTGGTGGTGATTACGACCAATGTCGGGACGGCACGTGTAAGCGCGTTTGCTCCGGTGGTCAGTTGGCTTGGAGGCGAAGACTTTGCACTCAAGGCGGGCGAAGTCGCAATTCCGAAGTTTTCATCCTCAGAAACGACTGAGCTTCTTGAGTCTCTGGACAGTTTAGGATTGAGTTTCGCTCGCAAGAATCCGCGTTCTTTTAGCGCCCTTTCTCCAGGTGCGCTTATGCTCTCTCGAATTCTTCAGAAGACGGAACTTCACGTTAACGAGGATGGCACGGAGGCGGCAGCGGCGACTGCGGTTACAGCAACGCGCTCATTTTCACCGCAATCCGAGTATGTGAAAATGGTCGTAGACAAGCCATTTGTCTTCGCGCTTCGTGACGAAAGAACGGGTTTAATTCTGCTCATGGGTTATGTTGGCAGGCCGGATTAGCTGATCGATAAAAAATCGCTAGGTAGACTCATTGAATATGAGCTGTGTATTGGTCGCTAAAGCTTGGCCAGACGCCATGCATTTATGGTTCGATCAGTGGCCGGTAGAATTTTTACTTCATGCGATAACGAGCTTGGGGGATCGGTTGTGCGCGCACCTACCATCAGCTCCTTGATATTCGTCTGGCTGCTTTCGACGGCCGTCGTTCAGGCGGCTTCCCAAAGCGACGCTCCGGTCTGCCGTGGCGATGGAAAACGTTTTGCCTTGTTGATTGGCAATCAGGATTACAAGGGGCTTCTGAACCCGCTTGCAAACCCGCGCCGCGATACGCAGGCCTTCGGGAACCTGCTTTGCGCCAATGGCTTCACTGTCTTTCGGTACAGCGATCTCGACATTGCCGGTTTCGACGCGGCGCTCTATCAGTTCGCCAATATCACGCGAGGAGCGCAAACCAGCCTAGTCTACTATTCCGGTCACGGTTTTGCCGCGGGTGGCCGCAACTGGCTCGTGCCGATCGATGCTGGGCTCGATTGCAACAACATAGGCAACGCCGACAGTGCGGATGTGAATTTCCTGCAGCGCAGATTGGTGGATCTTTCGGAAGGCGTGCTGGGGCGTCTTGACGGATCGGGCGATCAGATCGTGATCCTTGATGCTTGCCGAACCGATCCGATCCGCTCATGCTTTCGGGGTGGATCCAGCCTAACTTTGGTGAAAGGTTTCGATCGGCTGAGCACGTCAAGTGGGCGTCTGGTGCTGTATGCTACGCAGAATGGAAAACCCGCGCGCGACGCCGTAGCCGGTTCGGATACGTCGCCCCTGATGACTGCTATTGTCAAACGGCTGCCGCAGACCCCACAGCGCGACTGGCTGTCAGCGATGGGGGATATCAGCCGGGAGGTCGCTGCGCTGACGCAGCAAGAACAAGTGCCCAACCTTGACGTTAGCATTCCGCCGCAGGGTTGCCTCGCCGGGAATTGCGAGGCGGCGAAACCGCAATCCGGTCCGCCTGCAGCGGCTGTAAGCGATGAAGAAATCGCCTGGCCTTTTCTGCGGAGTACGACGGACATTGCGGCGTTGCGCGGGTTCGTGAGAGAGTTCCCTGCCGGAAAGCACCGTTTGGAAGCTGACAATCGCATAGCGGAGCTGGGGCGAGCGGCACAGGAGAAGATCGTCAAACCCGATCCGCCTCCACCCGGAAAGGTGGCTATGTTGACCGACGGCATCACCCGTCCTGCGCGCCCGCGGAGTGAAGGCGAGAGTTGTGCCGATCGCAATACAGCTGCGGGCACAGATCACTATTGTGCAAGTTCACGCCTGTCACCCGAATTCGGCAATTCCTACGGCGTGCGGAACCTCTATAGTGCGGATTCATCGGTCGCATGGGTTGAAGGAGCGTCCGGCTATGGCATCGGGGAGTGGATTACCGTTGAGTTCGATGGTCGTCGGAGCGTCCGATCAGTGCTGATAGACAATGGTTACCAGAAGAATTCGGATATTTATTATAAGAATAGTCGCGTCAAGCGCGTTCGGCTGGTGTTTTCCTCGGGCGAGAACGTTGTCCGCGCGCTCGATGATAAATTTGGCACCCAGAACATCGCCTTGGATCGGCCGATCAATGCCTATTGGGTGCAGGTCGTCATCGAAGACGTGTATCGCGGCTCAAAATACAGTGACACCGCCATTTCGAAGCTTCGCGTCACTTCAGATCGCCAGCAATGAGAACGAAATTCCCTTCCATGCGCCAAACATTGGTGGCGACCTTTATGATGGTCAGTTGCGAATCTGAAATGAGTGCGCGCGCGGAAGGTCTGGGGAACGGATTTGTGTTTCTGAGTGAGATCGATCCGACAGTCATTCAGGATATGCGCTACGCAGGGAACAATAATTTCACAGGACGACCGCTGCCGGGCTATGGATCTGCGCAATGTGTCGTCAAGACGCCGGTTGCCGATGCGCTCAAACGGGTTCAGGCCGAGCTGGCTGCCAGGAAACTATCGCTCAAGATGCTGGATTGCTACCGGCCCATACGCGCGGTTCAAGCAATGGTCCAATGGGTCGGTGACAGCAAGATCACCGGAGATAAAAACTACTTTCCGCGCACGAAGAAATCAGCACTTATCAATCAGGGATATATCGCATCGCGATCGGGCCATTCGACTGGGACAGTTCTTGACCTGACGCTGGTAGACCTCAACGTCTCAGCGGACGGTGCGAATGACCCGATCGGAAGTGGGCCTTGCATCGCTGAAGATAACGGACGAGCGCCGGATGAACTTGATATGGGGACAAGCTTCGATTGCTTTGATCCGAAAAGCGCGACGTTCAGCAGTGAAATTACCAAACAGCAGCAACAGAACCGCGCCATTTTGGTCGCGCTGATGGGGCGGCATGGCTTCTCCAATTATAAGCGTGAGTGGTGGCATTTTTCGTTTCGAAGCGCATCATCTGGAGCTTTCGACTTCGATATTCCGGCAAAGCCGAAGTCTTAGACAACAGCAATTCAAGCCGACGGATAGGCGTGGGATATTGGAGCAGGCGAGGTACAGGTTCGCGGTTTCTCGTTGCTTTAATGGGTCGGACTGATTTTGGACCTTCACGGTGCTGGCTCGCGTGTTTGCTGGCGTTTTTTCAGGGTGGAAATTGAGATGAAGCAGACCCGTTTTCTACGATGTGAGTTCGCACGGAACTGGACGGATCCTGACTGACTAGGCTGAAATTTTGGACGGAGTACCCTGAGAAATGGCTAAGATTTCAAGAATCATGTCGTCTTGGCGAAGGGCCTCTGTCCTCGTCTCGGTTTGCGGAGTTATCTCTCTGGATCTGACTTTTTCGGCATCGCCTCAGAATGCTGATGCAAGAATCGTTCTCCAACTTGGGCATGGCTCCGGCGTAACTTCTGTCGCGTTTTCGCCTGATCGAAAGACGGTGCTGACCGGAAGTTACGACACGACGGCTCGGCACTGGGATTTGTCGACCGGGCGAGAGATCCGGAAATTCATTGGACATTCAGACATGGTTTGGTCCGTGGCGTATTCTTTCGACGGGCAAAAAATAGTAACAGGCAGCTCCGACAAGACCGCGCGAATCTGGGATGTGACGACTGGACGCGAACTGCATCAGCTAGTTGGCCACTCTGAACGAATTACTGCAGTCTCGTTTTCGCCAGACGGTCGGACGATTTTGACTGGAAGCGATGATGGGTCCGCGAGGTTATGGGACGTCTCAAGCGGTCGAGAGTTGTACCAACTTAAGCACGGGATCGGCGTATTTACTGTTGCGTTTTCGGCGGACGGTCGGAGTATTTTAACCGGAGGTATGGACAACACCGCGCGGCTTTGGGACGCGGCTACCGGACGCGTATCGCGACAATTTAAAGGGCACACGAATTGGGTCCAATCAGTTGCCTTTTCGCCTGACGGACGGATGATCTTAACGGGTAGCGTAGATAAAACGGCGCGGCTGTGGGATGTGGCAACAGGCCGGGAGATAAAAGTGCTTAAAGGGCACTCAGAGCAAATAGCGTCTGTTTCATTTTCATCGGATGGTCGGATTGCACTCACCGCTAGCTGGGACAAGACGGCTCGGCTCTGGGACGTCCCCGCGGGCAGTGAGTTACGACAGCTTGCTGGACACTCAGATTTAATCTTGTCTGTCGCGCTTTCCCCCGACGGTCAGACGATTTTGACGGGAAGCCAAGACAAGACGGCTAGACTTTGGGACTTTGCTACGGGGAACGAGTTACGCAAACTTGCGGGACGGTCGGCCTCAGTGCAGTCTGTTGCGTTCTCCCCAGACGGACGATGGGTGCTCGCAGGAAGCGAAGACGGCATTGCGATCTTGTGGGAGGTCGCGACCGGACATGTCCGGAACCAGTTTAGCGGACATACAGGTTTAATTTCATCCGTTGCTTATTCACCGGACGGGAAAGCCGCACTGACGGGAAGCCGAGACAAGACCGTGCGGCTTTGGGACGTAGCGGATGGGCGTGAACTAAGGCGCTTCGAAGGGCACACCGGAGAAGTAGCGTCTGTCGCATATTCGCCGGATGGGCGGACCATGTTGAGCGGAAGTTGGGATCAAACCGCGCGGCTGTGGGATTTAGCGAGTGGTCGTGAATTGCGGCAGTTTAAGGGGCATTCAGGTTGGGTGATAGCTGTAGCCTTTTCGCCAGACGGGCGGACTGCATTGACCGGCAGTTTGGATAATACGGCCTGCCTCTGGGATGTGGCCACCGGGCGCAAAATACGGCAATTAAAAGGGCACTCGTCAACCGTCGATTCTGTTGCGCTCTCGCCCGACGGAAAAACGGCGGTCACTGGAAGTTTCGACAAAACCGCAAGGTTGTGGGAAGTGGCGACGGGCCGTGAGTTGTACCGATTCACCGGGCACTTAGATAGCGTACTATCGGTAGCGTTTTCGCCGGATGGAAAGACCGTATTGTCGGGAAGTACGGACAAGACTGCGAGGTTATGGGATGTTGCGACAGGCCGCGAACGTTCCCAATTCGTCGGGCCACCGGGGCTGGTTATTTCTAGTGCGTTTTCACCGGACGGCCGTAAGGTTGTTACTGGAAGTACTGATGGCACGAGAATTTGGGATATTGATTCAGTTGCGCTACCTGCAAGCATGATTGCATTCGAAGGCGGCGAGTGGCTGACGGTTACTCCTGAAGGCTTTTTCGACGCATCGTCGCCGAAGGCTGCGCAGAATGTGAACGTGGTCCGCGGTCTTGAGGTGTCATCTGCTGATCAGGTTTACAATGCTCTGTACCGGCCTGATCTGGTCCGGGAGAAGCTTGCGGGCGATCCTGATGGCAAGGTGAAGGCAGCAGCAGCCAAGCTTGACTTGAACAAGGTAATGGCGAGCGGTTCCGCGCCGAAGGTTGCGATCACGTCACCGGCCGCGGGTTCTTCTTCGGCAACGGACGAGATCTCGGTCGAGGCGACGGTGTCCGATGGGGGTGGCGGCATCGGCAGGGTAGAATGGCGCGTCAACGGCGTCACATCGGGCATCGAGACGAGGGGCCTGGAGCGGGTAGCGGCGGACGCAGTATCTGGTCCGGGAAGGTCCTTGACCGTGAAGCGTTCACTGGCACTGGAGCGCGGCGAGAACCGGATCGAGGTGTTGGCCTACAATAGCAGGGACCTGATCGCCTCGGAGCCGGCCTCGGTGACGGTGACCTGGGATGGCGAGAAGACCGCAACCCCGCCCAAGCTCTATGTGATGGCGGTCGGGGTAAACGATTATTATGACAGCCGGCTGCGGTTGTCCTATGCGGTGCCGGATGCCACTGCGATTGTCGAGGGCT
Organism: Bradyrhizobium sp. AZCC 2289; assembly: GCF_036924615.1. Lineage (NCBI taxonomy): Bacteria > Pseudomonadati > Pseudomonadota > Alphaproteobacteria > Hyphomicrobiales > Nitrobacteraceae > Bradyrhizobium > Bradyrhizobium sp. AZCC 2289. Next base: position 7,471,249 of record NZ_JAZHRY010000001.1, read on the forward strand.
TCCGCAAGGCCGGTACCGGGCTCTATGCCGCGGTCGATGTGACGACGGTCCTGGATAAGGATGTCACCATCGCCAATCTGGACAAGGTGTTCACCGAGCTCGGCAAGAAGGCGCAGCCGCGCGATGTCTTCGTGTTCTTCCTGGCCGGGCACGGCAAGACCAAGAACGGTCGCTACTACTTCCTGCCCCGGGACTTCCGCTACGAGGATGAGGACTCGATCGAGAAGGCCGGCATGGACCAGGACAAGTTCCAGGCCTGGTTCGCCAAGATCCCTGCTCGCAAAAGCATCCTGCTCTACGACACCTGCGAGAGCGGCTCGCTGACCGGCACCAAGGCCAGAGGCAGCGACATCGACGAACGGCTCGGCGCGCTCAACCGCATGACCCGGGCGACGGGGCGAACCTTCCTGACAGCAACAACGGATGATGCCCCGGCAATGGAGGGTTACCGCGGCCATGGCGTGTTCACCTATGCGCTGCTCGATGCGCTCGACCATGCCGACGTCAACAAGAACGGCCTGATCGAGGTCTCGGAGCTTGCCGACTATATCGACCAGAAGGTCCCCGATTTCTCCTTCGAAGCATTCAAGCTGCGCCAGATCCCGCAGCGGAACATCGTCGGCAATAACTTCGCGCTTACAAATAAGATAGCTATACTGACGGGGACCGGTACCTTCCCAGCCAAAGCCACCACCGCCTCGGCCGGCGGCGCGCCTTCGAGCGATGTGGTCATCCCAGCCAAGCCAACCCACGTGGCCATTACTCCGGTAGATGTCTTCGAACGGTTGGCGGGGCAGGGTGCCAAACTTCAGCAACTGCCGGCAGGAACGCTACTTTCGCTGATCAAGATCGAGCAGGGTTGGATGCTTGTCGCAAAAGACGGAAAGTCGGTAGGCTATGTCGCTGAGGACCGTCTGATGCGAGTTCAGTGAAAATACATCAGCCCTGCTTTCGAGACAACGTGGGTTGGAACTCATGAATTCAAAGCTCGCGATTAGGTACCCATATTTATGCGCCATCTTTTATCTTTCGATGAGCGTCGGTCTCGTTCTCTTCTCGACAGCATTGTTCGCCGCCGCCCAGCCACTCAATGTAGAAATCGTTTCGCAGTTAGGTCATAAATCTCCAATAATTTCCGCTCGCTTTTCGCCAGACGGGCGGACGGTGCTGACCGGAAGTTTGGATAATACGGCGCGATTGTGGGATGTTAGAACTGGACGCGAGTTGCGGCATTTCGCAGGGCACTCAGGGTGGGTGCAAGCCGTGGCGTTTTCGCCAAACAGCCGGATGGTGCTGACGGGGAGCACCGACAAGACTGTGCGGTTGTGGGATGTAACTACTGGACGTCAACTCCTCGAGCTCAAAGGACACGAATCCAAAATAACGTCCGTAGCCTTTGCACGCGACGGGCGCGCAGTACTAACGGGAAGTGACGACAAGACTGCTCGGTTGTGGGATGCAACCACGGGGCGTGAACAGCGAAAATTCGTAGGGCACTCCAGCGCGGTAACTTCCGCCACGTTTTCCCCTGATGGGCGGACGGTACTGACCGGAAGCGCCGACGAAACGGCGCGGCTGTGGGATGTGGCGACTGGACGCCAATTACAGCAGTACAAAGGGCACTCCGGCGGGTTGAATTTCGTCGCGTTTTCGCCCGATGGACGTAAAGTTCTGACCGGAAGCGACGACAAAACAGCGCGGCTATGGGAGGTGGCGACGGGACGCGAACTGCGGCAGTTCATTGGGCATGCTGGATGGGTGACCTCTGTCACAGTCGCGCCGGACGGACAGACGTTGCTCACGGGATGTAGCGACCAGACAGCGCGACTATGGGACCTGGCGACGGGGCGTGAGCTGCGAAAGTTCGTAGGGCACACAGGTCCGGTGCAATCTGTAGCGTATTCGCCTGACGGACAGGTGGTGTTGACGGGAAGTTACGATCTTACTGCGCGGCTTTGGGATGTAGCCACAGGGCAGGAGCTGAGGCGGTTCACGGGTCACACAGTGATAGTTCGATCAGTCGCGTTTTCGCGGGATGGGCGCTTAGCAGTAACAGGAAGTCTCGACAAAACCGCGGGCCTCTGGGATGTGGCGACCGGAAGGAAGCTGCGACAGTTTACCGGACACTCGAATAGTTTAGCGGCTGTGACAGTCTCGCCGGACGGAAGCATGTTGCTGACGGGCAGTGCCGACAACACCGCAATCTAGTGTTCTGTCACTGACATTTGAATCCCAACTTGTCGCGAACATGATTCACTCGCGGCATGGGAAATGACTTGATTGTACTTGATCGCAGGGCTCGCAGGGAACTGGAGCAACTGCTCACCGATGGAAACACGGCTCAGAAGATCGCCAAGCGAGCGAGGATCGTGCTGATGACGGCGGACGGTCATGGCGTCGTGGCGATTATGCGTGAGGTCGGGGTTTCGAAGACCACCGTCTGGCGCTGGCAGGACTATTTTGCCGAGACCGGCGTCGATGGTCTGATCAAAGGCCGCTCCAAGCCGCCTGGCCGAAAGCCGCTCAGCGCTGCTATGAAGCTCAAGGTCGTCGAGAAGACCGTGAAGGAGCGTCCCGCCAATGCCACGCACTGGAGCGTGCGATCGATGGCGGAAGAAATGGGCATCAGCCACACGAGCGTACAGCGCATCTGGGCCGAACACGGCCTCAAGCCGCATCTCGTGCGCAGCTTCAAGATCTCCAACGATCCCGACTTCGTCGCGAAGGTCGAGGACATCGTCGGCCTTTACGTCGATCCGCCGGAGAAGGCACTGGTGCTTTCCGTCGATGAGAAGAGCCAAATCCAGGCACTCGACCGCACGCAGCCGGGTTTGCCCTTGAAAAAGGGCCGTGCCGGCACGATGACCCATGATTACAAGCGCAACGGCACCACAACACTCTTCGCTGCGCTCGATGTGGCGGCCGGTACCGTCATCGGCGAATGTCTGGCACGCCATCGGGCAGACGAGTTCCTGTCGTTTCTGAAAACAATCGACCGCGAGACGCCCGCACATCTCGATCTGCATCTGATCCTCGACAACTACGCCACCCACAAGACGCCGGCCGTGAAGCGCTGGTTGGCGCGACACAAACGCTTCACACTGCACTTCACGCCGACTTCCTGTTCCTGGCTCAACCTCGTCGAGCGGCTCTTCGCCGAAATCACTCGCCAGCGCATCCGGCGAGGGACCTTCAACGACGTCACCGAACTCAAGACCGCGATTGACGAGTGGATCGAGCATCGAAACCAAAACCCAAAGCCCTTCAAGTGGACCGCCAGCGCCAAATCCATCCTCGCAAAGCACCACCGAGCCAAAAAAGCGCTCGCCATCGCAAAAGCGGGATGCAAATGAATGAGTCAGAACACTAGCGACCGGCCGAGAATTGCGACAGTTCGTAGGGCACACAGGCATGGTACGATCTGTCGCATTTTCGCCCGATGGACGCTCCGTGCTAACAGGAAGTTTTGACAAAACCGCTCGGCTTTGGGAAATGGACACGGGGCGGGAGCTGCAGCAGTTCGTCGGTCATACAAATAGGCTGGCATCCGTAGCGTTTTCTCCAAATGGACGGACGGTTCTGACCGGGGGCCAGGACGGTAGTGCTCGGTTATGGGAAGTGGCGACGGGGCGCGAACTACGCCAGTTCCTCGGACACTCAGTCGGGACTAGTGTCTACGACGTTTTAGGGCGTTTCGCTCTCGTGAGTTCTGTCGCGTTTTCGCCTGATGGCCAGACCATCGCGACAGGAGGGAACGATACCACTGCGCGGCTGTGGGAGGTGGCCACCGGACGCGAGTTGAGGCGCTTCACCGGCCACTCAGACTGGATTCAGTCCGTCGCGTTTTCGCCGGACGGACGGACGGTATTGACCGGTAGCATGGATCATACGTCGCGCTTATGGGAGGTGGCTACGGGAAATCAGATTCGGCAGATTATGCACGCCGCTTGGGTCGAGTCCGCAGTCTTTTCACCAGACGGGCAGACGGTGTTGAGCGGAATCGGAGATGGAACAACCGACGTTTGGAATATTGCAGCCGATAGGCAACGTGCGACTATGATCGGGTATGACGATAATACGTGGTTGACGATCACACCGGAGGGATTCTTTGACGCTTCCTCCCCTAAAGCAGCGCAGAACCTAAGTATTGTTCGTGGCCTTGAGGTGTCATCGGTCGATCAGGTTTACAATGCGCTGTATCGACCCGACCTGGTGCGGGAGAAGCTGGCTGGCGATCCCGACGGTAAGGTGAAGGCTGCGGCGGCCAAGCTCGATCTCAACAAGGTGATGGCGAGCGGCGCGGCACCGAAGGTGGCGATCACGGCACCGGCTGCGGGGTCGTCTTCTCCGGCCGATGAGGTCGCGGTCGAGGCTACGGTGTCCGATCAAGGTGGCGGCATCGGCAAGGTGGAGTGGCGAGTCAACGGCGTCACGTCGGGCATCGAAACGAGAGGCCTGGAGCGGGTCGAGGCGGCGGCTTCTGCGGGAAGGTCCTTGACCGTTAAGCGATCTTTGGCACTGGAGCGTGGCGAGAACCGGATCGAAGTGCTGGCCTATAACGCAAAAGACCTGATCGCCTCGGAGGCGGCCTCGGTGACGGTGAGCTGGGACGGCGAGAAGACCGCCACGCCGCCCAAGCTCTTTGTGATGGCGGTCGGGGTGAACGATTATTACGACAGCCGGCTCAGGCTGTCCTATGCGGTGCCGGATGCTACCGCGATTGCCGAGGGTTTCCGCAAGGCCGGCACCGGGCTCTATGCCGCGGTCGATGTCACGACGGTGCTGGATACCGACGTGACCATCGCCAATCTGGACAAGGTGTTCACCGAGCTGGGCAAGAAGGCGCAGCCCCGCGATGTGTTCGTGTTCTTCCTAGCCGGGCACGGCAAGACTAAGAACGGCCGCTACTACTTCCTGCCCAGGGACTTCCGCTACGAGGACGAGGACTCGATCGAGAAGACCGGCATGGACCAGGACAAGTTCCAGGCCTGGTTCGCCAAGATCCCCGCCCGCAAAAGCATCCTGCTCTACGACACCTGCGAGAGCGGCTCGCTGACCGGCACCAAGGCGCGCGGCAGCGACATCGACGAGAGGCTGGGCGCGCTCAACCGCATGACCCGGGCGACGGGGCGAACCTTCCTCACGGCAACCACCGACGATGCCCCGGCGCTGGAGGGCTATCGCGGCCATGGCGTGTTCACCTACGCGCTGCTGGACGCGCTGGAGCATGCCGACGTCAACAAGAACGGCCTGATCGAGGTCTCGGAGCTTGCCGACTATATCGACCAGAAGGTCCCCGATTTCTCCTTCGAAGCATTCAAGCTGCGCCAGATCCCACAACGCAACATCGTCGGCAACAACTTCGCGCTGACTAACAAGACGTCGATTCTTACGACGGCGAACGATGCCAATTCCGGCAACAGGCAAAAGGGTAATGGACCTGTCGCCGCAATCGTTTCAGCGCTCTCGGGCACGGCTATTCCAACAAAGCCGACTCACGTCCTGGTGGCACCGTCAGACGTGTTGGTTATCGCGGCAATAGACGGCGTCATTGTAGAACGGTTAGCTGCAGGGTCTCAGGTGACACTGGTTGAACTTGCGAATGGATGGGCCGCTGTTGCTCGTAACGGGAAAAAAATTGGTTACGTTCAGGAACAAGCACTTCTTAAGCTCCAATGAGAAAACTATTGGTTTTGATGACTCGCCTTCCGCGCAGGTTGTGCCGAAGCCTGCAAATGGTGAGAAAAGACGGCAGTCGCTGGAGAAGAATCCCTGGAAGGACACCCGAACGACCAAAATTTGAAACAGCAGTGAGAGCTCCAAGCTTGGAGTTGATTGCGCATCGCCAATTGATTGCCATTTCCCGATTGCAGGAGCTCTGAATGCCCTCCGAACGAAACCGGTTCCGAACATCATCTTTTAGGTTCGTTCTACCTCTCGCAGTCTTATTTATCTTTGCGCAGAATGCCTTTGCGCAAGTTCCCTCGGCCCCCGTAGAAATCGTTCCGCAGCTGGGGCCTGGGGGGACGGTTTACGGCGTTGCAATTTCGCCGGACGGCCGTTTCATCGCGTCCGGAAGCAATACAGTCAAACTATGGGATAGCAAAAGTGGACGCGAGGTCCGCTCGTTTGCTGGGCATTCCTCCAATATCAGTTCCGTTGCATTTTCACCCAATGGCAGGCAGATCATTTCCGGCAGCGGCGATGACACCATCAAGCTTTGGGATATAGAGACTGGGCGCGAAATCCGCACCTTTAAAGGCCACGCTTATGAAGTGAACTCCGTGGCATTTTCGCCCGATGGTCGCTTCATTGTGTCAGGAAGCGACGACAAAAATATTAAACTTTGGGATTCTGAAAGCGGACGGGAGCTTCGAACTTTGTCGGGCCATACTAGCTATGTCAGGAGCGTGGCGTTCTCGCGAGATGGTCGACGAATTCTATCTGGCGGCTGGGATAATACAATCAAGCTGTGGGATGCAAATACGGGTCGCGAGCTTCGCACCTTCAAAGGGCACACCGATAAAATAGCGTCGGTGTCGTTTTCTCCTGATGCTCGATGGGTCGTATCAGGAAGCTGGGATAAGACCATCAAGCTTTGGGACACCGAGACGGGTCGTGAACTCCGTTCCTTCAAAGGCCACGCTGCAAAAATAGCATCGGTTTTATTTTCTCCTGATGGCCGGAGGATCATGTCGGGAAGTGAGGATAAGACCATCAAACTTTGGGATGCCGGCACCGGGCTTGAACTCCGCACATTCACCGGGCACACCAGTACGGTTAGTGCAGTGGGATTTTTGCCCGATGGTCGGCTTGTGTCCGGAAGCTGGGACAACATTATCAAGCTGTGGGATCCAGATAGCGGGCGCGAACTCCACACCTTCAAAAGACAAACCGACACTATCCTTGCCGTAGCATTCTCGGCCAACGGTCGCCGGATCATCTCGGAAAACGACGATGGCGTCCTGAAACTTTGGGATGCCGATGGCGGAGGCAAGCTTATTGCTTTCAATAAGCATGTAGACGTTCGTTCGGCGGCGCTTTCGACCGACGGTCAAAGGATGCTGTCGGGAAGCAACGATGGAACTATCAAACTGTGGGATACCACTTCGGGGCGTGAACTTCGTACCCTCGTTGGACATGCGGGTTGGGTTCAGTCGTTGGCATTTTCGACCGATGGGCGGAGAATTCTATCGGGAAGCTGGGATAAGACCGCCAAAATTTGGGACGCTGAGAGTGGACGCGAAATCCGCAACCAAAAGACCGACTCTATCGCAGTTATGTCAGTCACGTTTTCGCCTGATGGCCGGCGCGTCGCTTCGGGGGGAGTGGATAAGCTTGTGAAGCTTTGGGATGCCGAAAGTGGACGGGTGCTTCGCAATCAGAAAGGGCACACTGAATCGGTTTCCTACCTCTCGTTTTCGTCCGATGGCCAGCGACTTTTGTCCGGAAGCTGGGATAAGACTGTCAAGCTTTGGGACGTCGAAAGCGGCCGAGACCTTCGTACGTTTTCAGGACACAGCGGTAACGTCAATTGCGCGGCGTTTTCGCCCGATGGTCGATGGATTGCTTCGGGAAGTGATGACAGCACTATCAAGCTTTGGGATGTTGAAAGTGGGCGCGAACTACGAACCCTCATCGGGCATGCCGCGTCGGTAACGACGCTGGCTTTTTCTCCGGACGGTCGATGGATCAACTCCGGAAGCTGGGATGGAACCACAAAATTGTGGGACGCTAGTAGCGGTGCCCTGATCGGGACAGCAGTTTCTTTCATGGACGGCGAATGGGTGTTTCTGACGCCCGAGGGATTTTTTGATACGTCGTCCCCGAAGGGGGCTAAGAATCTGAGCGTCGTCCGTGGCCTTGAGGTGTCATCGATCGACCAGGCCTACAATGCGCTGTACCGGCCAGATCTGGTGCGGGAGAAGCTAGCGGGCGACCCCGACGGTAAGGTGAAGGCTGCAGCAGCCAAGCTTGACTTGAACAAGGTAATGGCGAGCGGTTCGGCCCCGAAGGTGGCAATTGCGTCGCCTGCTGCAGGAACGTCATCGGCGACGGACGAGGTCGTGATCCAGGCGACGGTGTCCGATCAAGGCGGCGGCATCGGCAAGGTGGAGTGGCGGGTCAATAGCGTCACATCAGGCATCGGGTCGAGACGGCTGTGTCTGCGGGAAGGACGATGACGGTGAAGCGGTCGCTGGCGCTGGAGCGTGGCGAGAACCGAATTGAGGTGCTGGCCTATAATGCGAAGGACCTGATCGCCTCGGAGCCGGCCTCGGTGACCGTGACCTGGGACGGCGAGAAGACCGCCACGCCGCCCAAGCTCTATGTGATGGCGGTCGGGGTGAACGATTATTACGACAGCCGGCTCAGGCTGTCCTATGCGGTGCCGGATGCTACCGCGATTGCCGAGGGTTTCCGCAAGGCCGGCACCGGGCTCTATGCCGCGGTCGATGTCACGACGGTGCTGGATACCGACGTGACCATCGCCAATCTGGACAAGGTGTTCACCGAGCTGGGCAAGAAGGCGCAGCCCCGCGATGTGTTCGTGTTCTTCCTAGCCGGGCACGGCAAGACTAAGAACGGCCGCTACTACTTCCTGCCCAGGGACTTCCGCTACGAGGACGAGGACTCGATCGAGAAGACCGGCATGGACCAGGACAAGTTCCAGGCCTGGTTCGCCAAGATCCCCGCCCGCAAGAGCATTCTGCTCTACGACACTTGCGAGAGCGGCTCGCTGACCGGCACCAAGGCGAGGGGTAGCGACATCGACGAGCGGCTGGGCGCGCTCAACCGCATGACCCGGGCGACGGGGCGAACCTTCCTCACCGCGACAACGGACGATGCCCCAGCGCTGGAGGGCTACCGCGGCCACGGGGTGTTCACCTATGCGCTGCTGGATGCGTTGGAGCAGGCCGACGTCAACAAGAACGGGCTGATCGAAGTCTCCGAGCTTGCCGACTACATCGACCAGAAGGTCCCCGACTTCTCCTTCGAGGCATTCAAGCTGCGTCAGATCCCGCAGCGGAACATCGTCGGTAATAACTTCGCGCTCACAAATAAAACAACTATACTGACGGCGAGCAACGCCGCCTTAGCCAACGCGGCCACGGGCGGCGGGACGAGCGACTTGGCTATTCCTACCAAACCGACCCACGTTGTCATCACGACCTCGCCGGCAGATGTCTTCGAAAGTATCGTTGGTGACGGGGCCAAGGGAATTGCGGTCCATCGATTAAACTTCGGAACGTTGGTCGTGGTTATGAAGAGCGCAAACGGGTGGGATCTGATCGCTAGAGAGGGGAGGGCCTTGGGATATGTTGCTCACGCCAGTCTCGCGCCGGTGCAGTGAACGTGTTGGATTTCCTTTTCAAATCGCTTTCATTTTTTGCGATTTTGCGTAAGCGTCCATTTCTTACACGTCGGTCAGATTTTGGGGGTTGAAGGGGTCCAATTCCAGGGGAGGAGGTCGTCGAGCTTGCTCATCGGATGGCCGTTGGACATACGTTCCAGTACGTCCTTGAGGTAGGCGAACGGCTCGACATCATTAAGTTTTGCAGTGGCTAGCAGCGAAGCGACGACTGCCCAGCGGGCCGCGCCGCCGTCGGATCCGGCGAACAGGTGGTTCTTGCGGCCCAGCGCGATGGGGCGGATGGCGCGTTCGACCGTGTTGTTGTCGAGTTCGACACGACCGTCATCGAGGAATCGGGTAAGGGCTGGCCAGCGCGCGAGAGCATAGCGAATGGCCTCGGCGAGGGACCCGGCAGGTGGAACGCGACTAAGCTCCATTTCGAACCAGGGCTTCATCATGTCGATGAGCGGCCGGGCGCTGGTTTACGAACATGCCGACGCGCATCTGCGGTGTGGCCCTGGATCGATCTTTCGATTGCATAGAGTTCGGTGATCCGCCGCAAGGTTTCGGCAGCGATCGGTGAACCGGTCGCTTCGTGCAGGTCATAGAACTTGCGTCGTGCGTGGGCCCAGCACGCTGCCAGTACGATGTCGCCCGGCGCGGTCAGCCGCTCGAAGCCAGCATAGCCGTCGACTTGCAGCACACCACGGAAGTCCTGGAGGTCGGCCGCAGGACGCTTTGCCTTTCGGTCAGGACTGTAGAAGTAGACGACGGCCGGCGGTTCGGGCCCGGACCAGGGTCGATCGTCACGCGCATAGACCCACAACCGGCCGGTCTTGGTGCGGCCGCGGCCGGGATCGAGCACGGGGATCGGCGTGTCGTCGGCAAACAGCTTGGTTGATCCAAATACATGCGCTGCGAGGCGGGCCTGTAGCGGCTCCAGCCACCAAACGGCTCCGCCGACCCAGTTGGCGAGCGTCGGCCGGGCTTGAGGGAAGTTTGGTCCATTTTATTGTTGTATCGAAAATCGATAATCTTACATCCGCTTTGCGAGGCTTCTTTATCGGCCTGATTTGCCCCGGCGTTGTAATGTTTCTCAAAAGTGACTGAGTGAAGGGACTATTTCGACCGGAACCGTCTTGAGCAGTGGTTCCGTCACGCGCGGCATATGCTACAAGAACGTTGTCCGACGGCTCAACCCGGGAGAACCCGCGCTCTACCGCTTGTAGGCGGTTTTTCGGGCGCTAGCTTTGCTGCCTTAGACTATGACTTGCGAGAATCTGAGAAGGTAGGTGTCATTGTTACCGAAGTTGACCCTAACAGCCCATTCGCTGAACGCGGCATCAAAAAGGGCGACATTATTTTGGAGATGGCTGGAAAATCCGTCAGGAGTCCGGCAGACGTCGCAAATGCAATTGACAGCGTCCGCAAAGGTAACAAGCTAACAAGCGAAGCATCTTAATGAGAGTAAAAACTGACGGGACATCGCGGTTTGTGGCCGTGCCCGTGATTTAAGGTCGTCTCAAAGTGCTACGGGGGCTAGCCGTCGACCTGAAGGACGCCTTTGAAGTTCGCCAAATGGGAGGCGGGACGTTCGGCCGACGATCGGGGGTTGTAGAAATCGACCGCTGCCGGCGGTCAGGCCCGGAAAGGCGGCCGCGACAAAATCGACGCAAATGAACCCCTTTCGGAAATTTGGCCCTTTCGTCGCACTCGAAATGGAAATCGATTTGAAACGAGGCGGCAATCCGAGGGCATATTTTTCAACTCGATTGGATCACTCAGCCGTCGGAGTAAGCTGCCGATCAGTTGATACCGGCTGCCTTTATGACCGGAGTCCACTTCGCTACCTCGGCACGCAAGAAGGCATTTGCTGCCTGAGGAGAGCGTTGAGTGGCAGTCGGCATTTCATCGACAGCTGCTTGCCGCAGTTTTTCGCGCGTCGGCGCGTCGTCGAGCGCTTGGACCAATGCAAAATTGAGTTTTTCGATCACCGGCGTTGGCGTGCCCTTAGGGGCCAATAGTGCGGACCATAACGAAATTCGGAAGTTCGGCAAACCGGCTTCGGCGGTAGTTGGTACGTTTGGCAGTGACGGAAGGCGCTCGGTGCTGGCGGTCACAATAACCTTAACGTTGCTGTTCGCAGCAAAAGCACCGGCGAAATCACACATGAAGTCTGTGTCTCCACTGGACAGACTGCTAACTGCTGGGCCCGTCCCTCTGAATGGAATGTGGGTAGCGTTTACCTTGATCGCCGCGATGAACTGCTGGCACGCGATATGGCTTAACAACCCAATCCCACTTGATCCAAAACTGTGGCTCCCGTTCGCTAGATAGGAGCGCAATGAATTGAGATCGTTTCCCGGTATATCCCTTTTTGCTGCGACTACGATTGGAGAAGCGCCGATTAGTCCGACGGCATCGAACCCAGCGGCAGGATCAAAAGTCTTCTGAGACAGCCCAGCTACGAAGACACCCGAGGTCCCAACCACAAGCGTGTAACCATCGGCAGAAGCTTTCATGGCCGACGTCATACCGAGCGAGCCAGACGCTCCAGGTCGGTTTTCAATTACTACCTGCTGGCCTAAAGTTCTTGACATATGTTCGCCGACGGTTCGCGCGGTGACGTCAGTTAGACCACCCGGTGCACCCGGAACGATGAGTTTCACTGGCCTATTAGGAAAACTAGTTGGAGGTGGCGTGCCTGGACCAGCACCCGTCGCCACAAGGCGTGTCGTGAAAACGCCCGATACATCGCCCGGCATCGGCGACGGTGCGATCGGTTGTGTAGGCACTACGGCTGCCATCTTAGTTTCTAAATCTTGGACACGGGCACTTGCGAGACCGGAGAATGCACAATTGGGAAAGCGCGTAAGGTGATCCTTCAAAGCCGCAACTGTCCCCATCGCTTCGGCACTTTTCCAATGATCGCGGGCGGCGGCGCAAGGATCAGCGGTGGGGGCCGTGACAGGGGTTTTAATGTCCAATCGGCCTCGGAGATAGAACTCGCCAATCAGCGATAACGAGAGTTCCGGGAGTTGCTCGTGCTTGGTCGCTTCATAGACGTCGGAACTGACACGCCGGAAGATAGTTCCGATTTCTTCTTGCTCCTCAATGTGTTTGAGAAATGAGGCGGTGTATGGGCTATTCCGGCCAACGCCGTCCTCAGCAGTCCGACCGGCTTGCGTAGCGTACGCCACAATCATGCCTTGTGGGCTGTCAATTCTGGCGAGACCCCGCTGAAGCGGAAGTGCCCTGGTTGAGCCGATGGAACGCTTCAGTTGATCCGCAAGCGGATTTTCCCGACAGGAGTCCAGCACTAGAATTCGTAGGTTCTTTGCTTGCTGCAAATCCGATACAATCTCATCGACGCGAGTCATCCGGCGCAAGTCCGCCTCATCCTTCAAATCTGCATCGACCGGAGCGAGATAGTTTACACCCCCAAATTGGAGTGCATGCCCGCTATAATAAAACATGGCAACATCGGCAGTACGCGCGGCCCTTGCGAATTTGATCACTGCGTCGTCCATCCCGGACCTGTTGAGATCGACCGCGAGGATCGTGTCGAAACCCGAATGCCGCAAGGCCGCAGCCACGTCGGCGGCATCGTTCGCTGGATTGGGTAATCGGGACACATTCAGGTAAGCCCCGTTCCCAATGACCAGTGCAACGCGGGTTTCGGCCCGGGAGGGGTGAGTAAACGCCAGGAGGCAAGCAACCAGAGCGAACAGTGCTACAAAAAGCCTCATATCGCGTCCCCCAATCAACCCAATCTCCCAACATAACTGCAGATTTTGGCCTCCGCAATTGATATACTACCGTCAGTGAGAGGACTGAGCCTCTTGCAGAAAGCTATTCGACGGGGTGAAAGCAACCTGGCTCAACATGCTGCGGCTGCTGATGCCCAAGTTACTTAAGAGCGACTCTCACCTCCGCAGTTGTACTTCTGAACGAAAACGCAACAGATCGAACAAATTCGAGCGCGTCGAGCAGCGCATAGGGGCGGGACTACAGCAACGGCTCCAATCCGATTGGAGGTCGCCAAAGGGATCGCAGAGTCGGACCCTCGCTCTTTATCAACGGAAACTACACTGATTAGGCCGGGGTTGACAGCCAGCTTACGGGAGAGACAATGAAAGCTGTTAAGAACTTGCTGTTGCCGGCCTCGTTGCTGTTTGTCGCCTCGGTCCGCGCTTAAGGCACCTTTCTGGATCGCGGCCGCTATTGGGATATCGAGTATACCTGCGACCGGATTGTCGCGGTGAGATGGAGATTGATCGGGGCGGCTGCAGCATCCGTTGCGCGGGCTGGCTTGGCAACTACATCAGCCAGACGATTTCGGCCTCGAGGGCGTTTCAGCCGTAAGGAAGACTGGACTGATCGGCGCGGCGGTTGCTTTTCAACTGTCCAAAGGCGGTGTGCTCCAATGCCCGGTTCTGGTTCACTTCATTTCAGGAGTTCATATGCATAAAGTCGGGGGCAAGAATATTACGGTTTTCCGATTCGCTAGAGTCCAAAGACTGTCCCTTAAGGGGAGCGGCTCCCGGGAGCAGGGATTAACTTAGATGAGTTGGACTATGCAGTACATTCTCGGGGTCGTCGCTTCGCTTGCGTTAATTGCGCAACTGAATTGTACGGACGCCTTAGCCGAAAATGCTCCACTTTCAATTCAGGTCTCTCCTCAGCTTGGCAATCAGTCAGGTTTAACGCACGTTGCATTTTCGCCGGACGGCAAAAGGGCTTTGACGGGGAGTAGTGAAGCGATCAAGCTTTGGGATGTCGCCACTGGCAGAGAGCTTCGTTCATTTATTGGGCATTCTGGCGATATCAACGCTGCTGAATTCTCGCCGGACGGGAGAAAGCTTGTGTCGGCTGGCGACGATAAAACAATCAAGATATGGGACGTCGAGTCCGGTATCGAGCTTCTGACTCTCGTAGGGCATACCGATGTCGTCAAGTGTGTTTCGTTTTCTCCTGATGGCCTAAAGGTCGTTTCGGGGGGCGGTGATAAGAACGTAAAAATTTGGGACGTTGCAAGTGGTCGGGAGTTGAGAACTCTTGTTGGTCATACTTACGGGGTTCGCAGCGTCCGCTTTTCGCCGGAGGGCAATAAAATTGTATCAGGTGGTATCGATGACACAGTCAGATTGTGGGCCGTAGAGGACGGACGGGAACTTCAAAGGTTCGTTGGGCACTCTGGCAGCATCAATTCAGTAGAGTTTTCACCTGACGGCTTACGGGTTCTCTCGGCAAGCAGTGATACAACGCTCAAAATCTGGGATATTGTTTCAGGACAGTCGTTGTTTACTTTAAGCGGCCATTCAGAAGAAGCGCCGTCGGGCGCGTACTCGCCGGACGGACGAAAGATTGCATCATCTAGTTACGACAAAACCATCAAAGTGTGGGACGCTGAGAGTGGACGCGAGGTCCGTTCACTAACCGGGCATTCAGGGACAGTTTGGTCGGTGAGGTTTTCTCCCGACGGCCAACGATTGATTTCCGGAAGTGATGACCAATTTGCTAAAATCTGGGATCCGAACACGGGAAGTGAACTCAGACAACTTTCGGGGCTTGTGAAATCTGTAACATCGGTTGCCGTTTCTCAAAACGGTGAGATCGCTGCGGGGGGGGGCAGGATAGTTCATTCGGACTGTGGAGCTTGAGCACCGGACAAGAAATTAGACGTTTGAGGAGTGGAGAAGGGGGCATTGCGTCCCTTACGTTTTCGCCTGATGGGCTGCTCCTTGTTTCCGGCGGTGGCGATAATGCTGTTAGAATATGGAATGTACAAAGTGGGCAACAGCTCCGGGCCTACAATTCTCATGCGAAATGGATTAGTGCTGTCGCTTTTTCCCCAGATGGGCGCCGCTTGGCATCCGCAGGTTGGGATAATGCGATTAAGATCTTCAGTGTCGGAGACAATCGGGAAATGCGCTCGTTTAAAACGGGAGCAGAATCGGATTATGCCGTAACGTTTTCGCCGGATGGCCGGCTAGTGATATCCGCCGGCGGGGACGGCCAGATTAAAGTTTGGGATGTGTCTAAAGCCCGCAGTATCCGCCGTTTTTCAGCAGATAAAGATTACGTCTCTGCGATTGCCGCATCCCCGAATGGCCAAACGGTCGCCTCAGGAGGCCGTGACGGCGTCGTAAAAACGTGGGATTTCCGAAATGGTAACAGGTTGGCTTCCCTTGTTGGTCACAATGCTGGCGTGCAAGCTGTCGCATTTTCGCCAAACGGTCGGGAAGTTTTGTCCGGCGGGGGCGACAGTACTATCAGACTCTGGGATGCTCACACTGGCATTTCACTCGGGGCCTTCAGAGGTCACGGCAGTACGATCGCGTCGGTAGCTTTTACGCCCGATGGTGAAAGGATCGTTTCTGGGAGCTGGGACGGCACAACAAAGGTATGGGACAAAGAGACGCGAGCCCTCCTTGGAACAATGATATCATTTCCCGGCGGGGGGTGGTTGACGATCACGCCAGAGGGCTTTTTCGATGCATCGTCCTCCGCGGCTGCACAAAATCTCAACGTGGTCCGGGGCCTTGAGGTCTATTCGATCGACCAAGTTTACCAGGCTTTGTACCGGCCCGATCTGGTCCGGGAGAAACTTGCGGGAGATCCCAAAGGGCTGGTTCGCGAGGCTGCAGCAAGGCTCGATCTGAACAAGGTGATGGCAAGCGGCGGTGCGCCGAAGGTGTCGATCGTGACGCCGGCGGGGAATGTCGCCAACGACGAGGTCACGGTTGAAGCCGCAATCGCCGAACAGAACGGCGGCGGGATCGGCAAGATCGAGTGGCGCGTCAATGGCGTGACGCTGGGGATAGAATCCCGCGGCCTGGAGCGGCTGCCAGAGGGGACGGCGTCATCGCCGGTGACCTCGCGGCCGGCAGTGACGGTGAAGCGGACGCTGTCCTTGGAGCCCGGTGAGAACAGGATTGAGGTCGTGGCCTATAACGGCCGTGACCTGATCGCCTCCGATCCTGCCGAGGTGATCTTGAAGTGGGATGGCGAGAAGAGCGCTACGCCGCCGAAGCTGCATGTGCTGGCGGTCGGGGTGAACGACTACTACGACAGCCGTCTGAAGCTGTCCTTCGCGGTGCCGGATGCCAAGGCGTTGGGCGAGGCCATGAAGAAGGCAGGTGCCTCCCTATACCAGTCGGTCGAGGTCACCTCGGTGCTGGACGATGGGGTCACCATCGATAATCTCGACAAGGTATTCGCGGAGGTCAGCCGCAAGGTCCATCCCCGGGACGTGTTCGTGTTCTTCCTGGCCGGCCACGGCAAGACGGTCGACGGCCGCTACCATTTCCTGCCGCAGAACTTCCGTTACGAAGACGAGAACTCAATCGCTAAACGTGGGATCGACCAGGACCGTTTTCAGGCCTGGTTCGCCAAGATTCCGGCCCGCAAGAGCATCCTGCTCTACGATACCTGCGAGAGTGGATCTTTGACCGGGGACCGGGTCCAGCAGCGCGGCATCGAGCGGGTGGCGGCGCTGGAGAAGATGACGCGGGCGATGGGACGCACGGTGCTGTCGGCCTCCAGCGACGACGCCCCGGCGCTGGAAGGCTACCGCGGCCACGGGGTGTTCACCTATGCCTTGTTGGACGGAATGTCCGGCGCCGACACCAACAACAACGGCTTGATCGAGGTCACCGAGCTTGCTGCCTTCATCGACCAGAAGGTGCCGGACCTCAGCTACCAGGCGTTCAAGATGCGCCAAATCCCGCAGATGAAGATCGTCGGCAACAGCTTCCCGGTTGTCTCCAGGACCCCGGTCCTGATCGCGGGTGCCCCCGAGACCAACGCCTCGACACCGATCCCGACCAAACCGACCCATGTCGTGGTCTCCCAGTTACCGGTAGATGTCTACGCAGCCGCCGCACGAAGCGGCGCCGTCGTGCAGCATCTGCCGCCGGGCACCACCGTCACCCTCCTTGAAGGTGCCAACGGATGGCAGCTCGTCGCCAAGGACGGACAGAAATTGGGTTTCGTCGAGGAGAAGGCGCTCCTGAGACTTCAATAGCGCAAACCAATTTCTCTGCGGGATAAGTGACAGTCTGAAAATGTGGGACGTTGAGGGACTCCCGATTGCTATATCCCGCTTCGCGAACGGTAGCGCCTCCCCATAAGGTCTTTTGGCTTGGACGCCATCACCGTCGCGCACGACGGCGACATCCAGATGATCGATAGCACCTCCGTTCGGGTCCATCAGCAGGCCGCGACGGCAAAAAGGGGGGTGCAGATCACTGTCTTGGTCGCTCCCGGGGCGGGCTCACGAGCAAGATCCACGTCGTCGTCGACGCGCAGGGGCTCCCGATCCGGCTCGGCCTGACGGCAGGGCAGGCGCATGACGGGCAGATCGCCGACACGCTGCTCGACCATCTCGTCCCTCGAACCATTGTGCTGGCGGATAAGGCCCACGACGCCGATCGCATCCGTGAGCTGATCCAAGACCAGGGCGCCACGCCCAACATCCCGCCCAAGAGCAACCGGCGCTGTAAACCCTGCTTCAGCAAGCACCTCTACCGCGAGCGCAACCTGATCGAGCGCTTCTTCTCGAAGCTGAAGCACTTCCGCCGCGTCGCTACCCGCTACGACAAGCTCGCCGCCAACTTCCTCGCAATGATCCAACTCGCCTCGATGCGGCTGTGGCTCCGAGCTTATGAGTCTACGGCCTAACCTGCACCGGTCTCACACTACAGTTATCCCAGAAAATATGCTTTGATGTCAAAGTCGCCCAGACAGAGAAGGGCGGGCTTCCCGACTCCCCATTGATGGAGACGAGCCTTGAAAATCGGTCAAATTTGTGCGGCGTTAACTTTTATTGTTTTTGTCACTTTATCATCAGCCCCAACTGCCAACGCTTTAAATGCATTGCAGATCGCCTGCAAAAACGACGCAGAAAAAGACGATGTCGCAGTTCAGGCTTGCACCAAACTTCTTCAACAAAGCAATCTGAGCACAGCTTTTCGGATCGCTTATTTGCTAAACCGGGGAATTGCCTATCGAGGTCTGCGGCGGTGTGATCTAGGCGTTGCCGATTTTACCCTCGTTGAAAGTATAACTTCACCAGGTGGAGATCGAGTTAGCAATTTCAATAGTCGCCTGTATCGCGCACAGCTCCGAAAGGATTGCAACGATTTTGACACGGCTATCGCTGATTTAACCGCTCTGCATCGTGACTTTCCGCAGGAAAGTGGCGCGTTGATGGAGCGGGGGATTCTTTGGGACGCAAAAAAGGACAGTGCTAAAGCCCTCGCCGACTACGATGGTGCGATAAAAATACGACCGAAGGATCCTATTCCATACTCGGCGAGAGGGGTACTGCGTACTAATCTAGGGGAACTTGATCTAGCGCTCGCGGATATAAATACGGCGATTCGCTTGGATCCGAAAACGTCGCTTTATTATATGCAGCGCGGAGATGTCTGGCGCGCGAAAGGCCAACTAGATCTGGCGCTAAATGATCTAAACAAAGCGGTCGTCATGTCTCCCAAGTCCCAAAACGGGTACCTTCTTCGTGGCCGAATCTATCGCTATCGAGGCGATCTGCAATTGGCACTTGCAGATTTTGATAAGGCGCTCGCGTTATCTCCCGGCTATGTCGCGGCTTACGCAGAGAAGGGTTTGACATACGAGAAAAGCGGTGACGTCAGGAACGCAGAAGTGCAGTTCAACAATGCACTTTCCTCGCCTGATAGAAGCTATTACGACTTACGAGACGATGCGCTTGCAATTTCGCGGTCGCATCTAGCCGCGTTGGATTCCGGCTTCCCACAGCCTGCGTTTCCGGTGGTACCGTTGGTCGCTCCCAAGCCAAATTCCCTGCCGACGAAGTCAGCGGTCGTCCCCAACGTTTCTGCACCCGTCGCGCCGCAGGGCCGGCGCGTTGCGCTTGTCATCGGAAATGCTACCTACAAGAATGCTTCAGAGCTCGCGAACCCACACAAAGACGCCGAAGCGGTCGCAGGGTCTTTGCGCAACATCGGGTTTGACTCGGTAACGCTGGCTAGCGATACCACACGTGAGAAGCTAGTTGACAGCTTGCGCGCCTTCGCTGAGGAAGCCGAAACGGCGGATTGGGCGATGGTCTATTATGCGGGTCATGGCATCGAATTGAACGGCCAAAACTATCTGATCCCGGTTGAGGCAAAACTTGCCGCCGATCGCGATGTGCAATTCGAGGCGGTGCCACTTGGGCAAGTGTTGGCAGCGCTCGAAGGTGCAAAAAAACTGAGGATCGTCTTACTCGATGCATGCCGCGTCAATCCATTCATGCAGCAAATGCGAAAGACAGAGGCGGCTGCCGCAGTTGCGTTGGATACTCGTTCTGGAGAGGGGACCGGTACGCGATCAATCGGTCGGGGCCTGGCCAGGGTAGAAGTGCGGACCGGCCCGACGCTGGTGGTGTTCGCCGCTAAAGATGGCCAGACAGCACTCGATGGCGATGGTCCCAACTCGCCATTTGCGATCGCGATGGTACAGCGGATCGCCACGCCCGGCGTCGAAATTAATAAGATTTTCCGCCTTGTACGCGACGACGTCATGGAGGCAACCGCGGGCCGTCAAGAGCCATACACCTATGGCTCGCTGCCCGGACGGGAGGATTTCTTTTTTGTGCCGGCGAAGTAATCCGCTCATTTCTAATCGCTTGGATCTAACTGCGCCCAGTCCCCCGTGTTTCTAAGCGGTCTCGCAATTATTCAAGGTGCACCGGCCGACATACGACCTTCGCCGATCAGTTGTTATGGAACCTGAGGTTTGAACCCCTGATCGTCCTGCACGAATCATCCCGGGAACCGCCTGTCCCTGCGGCAGGCGCAAGACGCGGTACGTGCGGTCTACGCGAAATTCAACGAAGCCAGCGAAGCGTGTTCGTCGCAGATGGCAGATCTCAACTCCGGCTTCCGTGCGAGAACCAACGACCAAATAAAGGCCGATCGATACTCACGCTGATTGAGCTCACTTTAAAGCCAGGCCATGGTTTTTCCCGCCAAAAAGCCTCGCCGTAACGGTTCGCGAACTGGCGACATCTCGTCCTCCACCTGAAAAATTGTCGGTGAGAACAGATCGCGTCCGAACCTAACGAAACAAGTGTGCGAGAAATGGATGCTTACAATCTTACAATAGGGCATTAGGGCTTTAGGCGATTTAGCGCTGGCCCTGAAATTCCCTGTTCTCGGATTTTCGGTCCCTGTTATCCAAATTTTTTTCCCTGTTAATTTGCGTAGGGAATTGTGCGAAAAGTCGCTGCAGCACAGGGGTTTTTTGACACGAAATCGGTTCCTAGGCCTCCAAATCGCAAACTTCCCTGTAAAATTCCCTGTTAGCAGGGAATTTGCGTGGAGACGGGTGCGATCAGCACTGCGTCGCCAGCCACGCATTCCGGCGTTCGGCCAAGCTCCCCGAGAAACGCGAGAATGGGCCGGAAATCCCGGCTTTTCGCGCATTTGAATTTGTCTCCGAAGCCTCGGTTTACCGCACTCAAGGAGGAAATCGGGTAAAGTCTCCGAGCCTAACCGCGAATATTCCCGTTTTGCAGAGATTATCGGCGGAGATTGGTTCGACCGGCACTGCCGCCGGAGGGCGGCAGCAGTTTGCACCGACGGAATCTTTGGCATTTGCCGTTTGCGCGAAATAAAACCGTTCTTTGCGCTCGTTCGTCCGCAGATGGCTGGAACTTTAGGCCGCGATACCTATCTCAACATTGCGGCAACCAACAATTGCGTTTCTGCCAAAGATCAAAACCGGAGGAATTTGAAGTGCCCAAGAATGAATTCTTCATCGAGCAACGCAACGACGGCCGCTACAACGTCAGTCGTCCCAATGCCGATCGTGCCAGCGCCGTCACAGACACGCAGGCAGATGGAATTGCGAGGGCCCGCGAAATGGATTCGGACGCCACGATCCATGTCGAACGCGTGCGAGACATCGGCCCGGGCCGCGATAAGTGGCGGAAAATTTGAATAGCACGTTTATCAACTAATAATTCCCATGGGAGAAGCGGAGCGTGGACGACTTAGAGTGGGCGCAGTTCGCCCTTGATTATTTGCGCAGAGGCCGCAGAAGCATTCACGACGACTTCAACGATTTGATGAATGAACTGAGGGAGATGGCCGTTGCGAGGGGAGAACCATGGTATCCTCTCGTCAAATCCATAATCCCAACGCTTTATCATTACTCATTAGAATTCACAGCGGATGTTCGGATTCCGGGTGAAAATTTCAGTTCGCCTCGCAATGTCGCTGAGAAACTTGCTGAGTTTCGAGCGTTTGCCGCGTCGATGATAACGGATCTCGACGACGCTGCTGATAGCTATACGAAGACCAATAACGTCGATGGGCCGCCCTTCCTGGTTTCACAGGCTCGGGCTCGCGCTCAGTATTTTGTCGACGCCATTGATTTTGTTTCTGGCAACGCTCCGGGTGACATTACGCAAGCGGTACAAGAGAACACCTTCTCGATCATTGAGCGAATTGCCCTCCGCTTTCACGAGTCTGTTCTTGCTCTGAGGAAACACCCTCACAATGGAGCCACTTTCGATGTCAAGAACGAGTGGGATTGCCAGTATCTGTTTCGATCGATTTTAGCGGCATACTTCACCGATATACGTTGCGAGGAGTGGAATCCCTCGGTTGGCGGGTCCTCGACGCGCTGCGAATTCTTTCTGAAGTCTTTTCGCACGATGATCGAGTTAAAGTACGTTCGGAAAGCCGAAGATCAGAAGAAAATCAAACAAGAGTTGGCGGATGATCTCGTCAACTACGGAGCCAACCCGGAAGTCGATAGAGTGTTCTTCTTGATCTACGACCCCGACAGCGTGTTGCCATCGGCAGTTCAGCTACAAAAGGACTTCGCCGGTCCTACGAAGGGACTGAAGCAGGTTCAGGTGATCGTATCTCCGTTCCGAGATAAGCGAGAAGCGACCGAGGAGGTGCAAGCCTAGAACTTTTATCGACTAGTCTTCGCAATCACCCCGAGATCCAGTGCAAAACGTCCCCCTGCGATCAAGGTCAAGGCGTGGGCTCAGTCGAATCGCCATCGAGCCTTTGAGCGGTGGCTAAATATCACCGATTTCTCAATCGTCCGGAAGCGTTGTCGGAGGCAGTAAGGACCGCAATGAAGTGCGATCGATAAGGCGAGAAAACTTTTTGTAGTTTTGGTGGTCACGCTGCCAGCGGCCAGCAGCAACGGTGACCGGAACGCGCGCTCGCGTTGATACGGTAATGATATCATCGTAACTCGACGCCGGGCTCCAGACGACCTGGTCTAAAATATTCACTGGGATAAGCGCGTCTCGCGCCAGTTCGTCGGCTTCCTGCTCCTGCACGTCATCGCTGCGTATGTCCATATCGTCGATGAATGCTACATGGGTACCAACCAGGATATCGTAGTGCAGGCATATATGGGACAGCTCGTGCAAGAGCGTGAACCAGAAACTGTCGATCCGATCATGCCGAAGGGTGAGGCCAACGATAGGGACGCCCGACGCGCTAACCAAAGCCGCACCGTCAAGAAAGGTTCCGGGCAGGGGCGGCATCACGATAACAACGAGGCCAATACTCGAAAGGGCGTCAAACACCCGCCGAGGACCATCGAGTTTTGAGCTTAGTCGTGCCAACTTCCGAAGGCTGTCTTTCGTTAGTTGGCTTCGATCGAACACGCGCTTTGGTTTGACCGCTTCTGCTCTCTGCAAGACGGCAGCCTGCCAAAGCAATAATGCGCCTTGATCGGTTTTGGACGCTGCACGCTGGGTTCGGGTCTTGCGAAGTAATGCCGAGGCCATTCCCGTTTGAAGCGAGGAGGGAATGAAAGCCGGTATCTCGTCGCGTTCCAAGGCGAAGCCGAGCGTGTTCAAACGCTTAATGGCGTCGCCGGAAATTTGGTCAACGTCATCGCTTCGTTTCGCGCGGGAGATCAACGAGGCGTAGGGAATTCCCAGGCCTTCATGGAGTGAGCGGATCATATCCATCGACAACGTGCGCTTGCCAGACAGAACCTCAGATACGCGCGCCCTCGATCCGATGAACGGCTCCAATTGTCTCGGTGACATTCCTTTTTCTTCCATCCGAAACCTAATCGCGGCGATCGGGTCTGGCGAATTAAGACGTACCGCTCTTTCTTCAAACTGCTCGATCAGGGTAGCAAGGACTTCGATTTCGTCGTCGTATTCCCCGCTGTTGCCAGACAACAAACTGGCCAAGCGGGCTTTCGTCGTCTTGAGGTCATCCATTGTGCGTATCGGCTTAATAGTCACGTTGTGTATTCCACGGTTGCAGTTGGTTACTTCGCGAAGCGGCGATTGGTTCAATCGCCATCAGCATGATGATGCCCGTACGAAAATTAATAAGGGTGTCGATGCGAAGCCCGCCCGGCGCCAGGTAAAAAACCAGTGCGGGCAGGTTCGACACATCGACATTTTTGAAATCGACGGTGAATTCCGCCGCGGAACGCCAGTTCCCGT
Source organism: Bradyrhizobium sp. AZCC 2289 (assembly GCF_036924615.1). Classification (NCBI taxonomy): domain Bacteria; kingdom Pseudomonadati; phylum Pseudomonadota; class Alphaproteobacteria; order Hyphomicrobiales; family Nitrobacteraceae; genus Bradyrhizobium; species Bradyrhizobium sp. AZCC 2289. The sequence goes on from NZ_JAZHRY010000001.1 coordinate 7,495,071, forward strand.
GCCGGATCTCGGAAACCCACGCCCGAACGGTATCCCCGTATGCGGGCCATTGGCCTAAAAACGCCACTACCTCGACTTGCCCCACGAATCTCATCTGAATCTCCATGATCCCATATTGGGAGCTTTTATGTTGACGGCAAGTAGAATCTAATTCATGGTCCCAAATTGGGAGCGGTCTTTCTTTCTGTGAGAAAATCGCGCACAACTTTAAGGACCATGGAGGCGCCAATGCGTCGCGTTAAGATACTTAGCCAAGCTCTCAGTGCGGATGAGATTGAGAAACTGAAGGCGCTGGCAGCAAAGGCCGGGTTCCAGCCCAAGGAAATCGAGGTTTCCGCGCTGGTCGGCGAGCCTGATCCTGGTTGCGACGACGAAATCGTTCTTGTTCTGACGTCGTCAAGCGTGTGCGCCGACCCCAATCTGGAAGCCGAGCTTGCCGCCGCTCAGCGCGGTGGCCGCCGGGCGGTCTGTGTTTGGCCCGAGGATGCCGATGACGCTCCTGCGGAGCCATCGGAAGCCATGAAGAAATACGCTTACTCGATCATTCGCTTTGACGCCGAACGCTTGCGCGTGGTGGCGGCCGATGATGACGAGCTTTGTTTCGAAGCGCCGACCGGCGAACCGTTGCCCACGCCCGAGACGGAGCGCAACCTGTGCGTTGATGAAAAGGCAAAGCCGGCATGACCGTTTACTCGTACGTCATCGAGCACGACCTCGGCTTCGCCCCCAATCCGTTTCATGGCACTTGCACGCTTGCTTGCTGCAAGCCGCAAATTCGGAAAAGGGCAAAAGAGGGCGACTACATCCTCGGCACCGGGGCCGCTGACCCCAAGCTCACCGGCTACCTTACATACTGGATGCGAGTCGACGAGGTGATCACCTTCGACGATTACTGGCAGGATCACCGCTTCCGTCGGAAGAAACCGGTCATGGGCGGCACCACCTATTTGCGCTACGGCGACAACATCTATCACCATGACGGTGGTGAAGACTTCAAGCAGGAAGATTCGTTTCACAGCATGGAAGATGGAAGCCTTTCGTTCGGCGACCTGGACCGTGACACCGGCACGACCGACCGCGTTCTTATCGGTCATGACTTCGCGTATTGGGGCCAGCAGGGCATCAAAGTACCCGATCACCTTTCTTTCGTTCTGAAGAAAGGGCCGGGGCACCGCTGCAAATTCAATGACGACCAGGTCGCCATGATAATGGCATGGCTCAAGTCGTTACCCGCGCGAGGCTACATCGGCGAGCCGGCGCACTGGCAATTCATCGGCAAGAGCAGGCCGAAAAAGAAAACAAAAAAAGACTGAGGAACGAACATGCGCCCTATCGACTATGACGTGTTCGTGCAAACGACCAGCCAATTCGGCACGAAGCCGATGGAGGAGCAGCGCTCGATTGCGCTCTACGGGCTCGTCGGTGAAATCGGTTCGCTTGTCGCGGCAGTAAAAAAGAAGATTCTTGCAGAGGGCGGCGAAGACACCCGTTGGGACCAGCCAAATGACGAAATCAAGGAGGAACTTGGCGACGCGCTTTGGTACTGTTACTCGATCGCGCGCGTCATCAACGGTTGCTATTTCGATTTTCTTGCCGGCAACATTGCCACGGTGCGCGCGGAAATCGGCAACGGCGACGAACGTGCGCAGACTATCGCAACCTCGCTTGATCCGGCGGAACGCGGCGCATTCCTTGAAGGCGCCCAAGCGTTTCCAACGCGGGCCGACTACGTGTTCGCTGACTACCAACAGCTCGCCTTCAAAACAGCGCGAACCGGCGGCCGTGAATTGCTTGAAGTGTGCCTGGCGCTTCTTTGGCAGCTCGGCGCCGAGCTTTTGCGGGTTACGCTTCCGCAACTGGAAATCACGTTGAACAAGAACGTGGCCGACCGACCTGCCAACGTGGTTCTCAGTGAAATCGCGTGGCATCTGTCGGCCATGGCGAGCCTCTACCACCTATCACTCGATGACGTCGTGGAGACTAACTGCGCCAAAGTCAGCTTCCGCTCGGCGCGCGGTGCGCGGACGCCGTTACATGATCACGACCGCGATCCTAAAGAGCAGTTTCCGCGAAGCTTCGACGTGACCTTTGTGCGCATCGCGCCACAGAAATCCCGGATGTATTTTGAGGGCAGGCCCCTCGGCGACGATTTGACCGATAATTTCTATGACGATGACGGCTATCGCTTTCACGATGTCATTCACCTTGCACTGATCGCGCACCTCGGATGGTCTCCCGTCGTCCGGGGCCTGATGCAGCGAAAGCGCAAGAGCCGTGCAGACCGCGTCGACGAGGTAGAAGATGGCGGCCGAGCCAAGGTGGTCGAAGAACTCGTTATCAAGGCCGTTCACACGGAGGGCGATAAGCAAGCAAAGGCGGCAGGGCGCTGCGTGCTCGGCAAGCCTACGCGCCTTTTCCCAGAACGCACACTTATCAACTTCAAATTGCTGAAGACCTTGCGCGCTTATGTAGACGGCCTCGAGGTCGCGAAGAACACGTTTTGGGAGTGGGAGGACGCGATTTTCGACGGTTGCGATATGTTCTTCAAGCTTTCCAATGAAAAACAAGGTACGGTTCACGTTGACCTAGATGCGCGCACGCTTTCATTTACACCGGCCGTGTGCCCGGCAATTCAAGGCATCACGGTCGGGCTGGGAATGGGGGCTGCCATGTTGCAGCCGGCTCCAGAGGATCTCGTGCTTAGCCCTGTCGAGCAGGCTTGGGCGGCAGGACAAAATCGGGTCGCCGAGACCGCAGCGGCAAAGCGTGCCATCCTCGACGCCCTGGGGTTAGACAGGGAGTCGGAGCAACTTTGGTCCGAGATTGAAGTGAGATTAGGTGCTGGAAACGTCATTTATGTGAAGACGACAGGCACAGTTCAAAAGAAAGCGTGGCAGCTCAAGGCAATCGACTACAAGGTAGCCTTCATCTGCGGCCCGACCGAATTAACCTGCACGGCGGCCGCCGTCGCCGACATGACCGATATGTTGCCCTGAAATCCGGACAGCGTGGGCATCAATCTTCCACTTTGGCGGATACAAGGGCTCAGGTAGCACGCCCGTCGGCTGGAATTTCTGCTTAATGCGCGTACGCCCCGCGACACCGGAATAGTCAGGAAACGCCACACGCGCATACTTGGAAATTTCGCAAAACAGGTTCTGGCAATCGATAAGCTGTAGCGGTCGCCCCCAGAGCGAGGGGAATTCAATGTCCAAATCGTTGAAGTGCCGCTCCTGGTTGTCGAACATGTAGCGGATTATGTCGGAAGACTTCACGTCGCCGGCGCCGACAAAGCATTTGCTGATGCCATCGAGTGCACCGGGCCCCGCCATGACGAATTCATCCTCGCCGAAGCTGGTCAACGGGGTATAATTTAGATCAGTAGCGTATTGATACGCGAGAAAGGGACCAACGAAGGGGATAGTTCGGAGCAAGGCGAATGCTGCCGCCATTGTCTTGCACGCAATAAACTTGGCCGGAAATTGCTCGGCAATCACGTGCTCCAGCATGCGCAAATGATTTTGATGCTTAAATTTGTGTCCGAATACGCTGCCGCCCGACGGCATGATGTACGCCGCCGAATAGATACGATGACCCGCGGCCATTCGGCGCGACAAAAGCGCGTCGAAACGTTTGAAACTGAAATCCTCCCACGTGATCTTGCCGACCGCGGCTTCAAGATATTCCCAGGTTTCGATCTTGTTGAAAAACTTGAACAAGATCGTGCGAAAGAAAATGTTGCGTTCATCCGAAGGAAGATCGTTCCTATAGAGGACATGGCGAATCAAGTACTGGCTGACGCGGTCAGACGCGCGATAAGCATTAGTGAATTTGAAGAGCCTCAGCACGGGATCATCGGTCACGACACCGGATGTCCCGGACAAACGCCTGAAGAAAATACGCTGACGCTCTGCTGCGAACTGCCAATAGGCATCGAAAACAGGCGTGACGCGCAATTGTTGTTTTCCTATTGCCACGACCGTGCCATCGGAGCGGCTACGGCCGTTTGCCGTGGACTCAAAAGGAAGTCGTGGAGCGAGGTCAGGTGGCATTGAGCGGGGCGAATCCAGATGCGACAACTCTGTTAAGCACAGATCGGATGGCAGCTTCTAGAGTGGTGCCGTCGCTTGCGGAAAATTCTTGGCTGCAGTTGTATTCATGTCGCGCCATTGGCAGGATTCTACGTCGACGCCACATGGTGGTGTACAAGCCGGCTATTTCGCCTTTCGTTTTAAGTTCAAGCTGACTTCGTTGCATGAACACCGAACCGTCTCCGGTGAGCCGCGTGGGGTAACGTGAAGCCAAGTATCGCACGCGCCACAACGAAAGCAATCCAAGAGTTCCCGGAACGCCGCTACAACGGGTTCAAAATCCTTCCGCCCAAAGTTTGCCCACGCGTTGTAGTGGACGGCTTTGTTGACGGCCCATTGCTCGACGCTAACCGCGCCATTGCAGCTTGAAAGCGCCGATTTTCTCTCCAGCGCGGCCTGCTTCTCGGTCTCTTGCCCCCAGGACTGGGCGGCATCTGCGGCTTTGCCGCATAAATCCTTGAGCCGAACGAGTACACTTGGCATCAGCTCGCCCAACTCAAAATTGCCATCGGCTTTAAAGACCGGCTGCGCTCCGAGGTCGTTGGCAAGGAGCCGCGAGACGTATTCGAGATGGTGCCGCAGGGCCGCAGCAGCGGCTTCGACCTTGCCCTTTGCGAGTGACGCTGCGATGTCATCCCAAATCTCGACGTTCGATTCGACCAGCGGCCCGGTGTCGACTGTCCAACTGTGAAAGGCCAAGGAAGTCTTGGTCGTTACAAGTCCCGCAGAACGCATCTGCTCCGCCCATACGCGATCATGCGTCGTAATGATGAACTGCGTGTTCGGGAAATGGGCCTTGAGTAGTTTGCAAAACTGGTAGCGATGGTCTGTATCGACCGACATCACGACATCGTCAAGGAGAGCGATCGTGAAGCTATCGCCTAAGAGGTGCTTCATTAGCGCAAGATACAGGCATACGCCCATGCCGTCCTGGTGGCCTTCGCTGTGAAACGCAGCGGGCGGGAAAAGACCGCGCTCGTAGAAGTTCACCGCGAAGTCGAGTTTGCCCTCACTCGGCGTGAGCTTGGCCGCAAATTTTACTTCGTCGCCTTCGTTAATGGCTCGATAGAACGCGCTGAAATCGTTCTCAACACTTTCGTAAAGCGCGTTGAGTTCCGTCTCCATCGCACCGCAATAGGTGTCATAGGCCGCCTTGGCGGCTTTGCTGTCGGCCTCCGCGCGCTTGTTCTGGCGCATCGCATTACGGTAATCATTCAACCGTAGCTGAGCCGTCAACAGGAAGGTGCGGGCGTCCACCGTTGCCGTCTGGTCCGGCTTGGCTTCGGTGGTTTTCTTTAACGCTCCAAGCTTTGCGGCAAAGTCCTTTGGCGTCGAGTACCAGCCCGCCTCAAGACGCGGCTTCAGTTCCAACAAGCCGTCGAAACTCGCCAGCCGTCCTTTCAACTGTCCGAGATCCGTGACCCAGGCTTCGATGATTGCGCGTGTTGCAGTGTCTTCTTGACTCGTAGCGATAAGAATTATCGGACCGAGAAGCGAAGAAAGCTTGGTGACCTCCCGTGAGAGATCACCTCCCGCCGCGACCAAGGTGTCCCTCAGTCGCGCCGCTTCATTCGATTTGGCGAGTTTCGCTCCGAGGTGCGCGCGAAGGTGTTCTTCGTCGTCCCATGGCTTGTCGCAAAGCGGGCAGTCCGGCCCATCAATGAGGTTAAGGCCCTTTTCGATCAGCTCGCGCCGATGGAGAATATCCAGCAACGAAGGATCAGCTTCCAGCTTGCCAAGCGTCGCCAACAACATCGCGACAACATCAGCGCCGCTGTGGGGAAGCGCCTCGACAGCCACTCCAAGTGCATGGAGGTCGCGCATCATCGACTGCTTATTGAATTCAAGCGTTTGTCCTGTTTCGGTTAATCCCGCATCAAGCTCCGTGTCAGCCGCCAGCGTCTCAATGGCGGTAAGGCCTAACGTCTTGCGGCGCGCATTGATTGCCGCGAGCACATCTGCCGCTTGAAACGCCTCGATCTGGAGGTGCCGTTGCAACGTTTGGCGGCTCGCGCCGACATTGCTTTCTGCGCCCTTGTGCAGGGTCTGGAGCCGGTTTTGTGCGGTGTTGAGTGTGCTGCGAATGTGACCCACATCGTCGAGTTTCAGGATCGCCTGAATTTCCTCAGATCGCGCAGTAGGTTCGACCAAGATAAAGCGGAGAATCTCACGCCGTGAGAGCGTGATTTCGGGATGCGCGGCGATGTCCGCGAGTGCCGCCTTAACGTCGGCGTCATTGGGGGTGATCTTCGGCTTCTTTGGCGAGGAAACCTTGCGATGGACAGTGGCTTCCTTTTTCAGCGCCGGGATGTATACTTTTAGTTCGACGAATGCCGCATCGGGAAACTTGGTTTTATCGACGTGTGGCCCATGCTCCGCCACGGAAAGACCTTTAGTGCCGCGCCCTTGCAGACGCCCCATTTCCCCGGTCAGTCCAAACTCGATGGCATCGATGACACCGCTCTTGCCCGACCCGTTGGGCCCTGAAATTGCGAAGTTCTTTTGATCGAAGGTTATGTCGAGCTTTCGAATGCCGCGAACCTCCTCGATATGAGCGGAGATTAACTTGATCATGCGACATCGCTCTCGTCGCCTATGAATATCTTCACGAAATCATCGGTCTTCACCTTCGGATTTTCCGCAAGGAGCTTCCGTAGCGTCTCTATCTTTTTCCCATCGAGCGACTGTTGCGCGGCGAGGTCTGCGAGAAATTTCTCCACGATGGTCTGCTTAAGGCTTGTCATAACGCCATTATATCCTTTTCGTGATCGCGACCCATCGGCGACGTTCGCTGAACGCGATGCCTATCTGGGCTTTTTGTCATCGGTCGTCGTGTTGAGGCATTAACGAAAAACGCGCTCCAGATCATCTTTCAGAAAACCACAGACATCGTGGATAAGCTAGTAGCCGACTGATGAGCAAATAAAACAAGGCCATCAGTCAGTCGGATTGTTCCATAACTTTCGATGAGCGCAGAAGGGGCAACATCAAGTACATTGAGTCGTTTGATCCGTAGACACGGATCGAAAAGATGATCACGGCGGTGTAGCGATGATCAACGCCTGCACTATTTGGACAGCTACGACTCGGCGGGCAATGACGCCGCCTATTTTAGGGCGAGTTTGTGCGATCCCCAGCTATAATTTTAATGCCGCACGCGGACTGTCGCTTCCGAATCGGGTGAATGAAGACATCAATCGCCAAGGGCGGGGCTAGATCTCAACCCGTGGAGGATAGGATGTTTAAACCTCTTAGCAGTCAACGCTTCAGTTCTCCTGCTTCCGAGTTTTCTCCAGGACCGGCCCCGTTTCTTGAGTGGATCGAAACAAGCCGACTTGTGGTGGATGTGACCTATCAGCGTGAAATTGGCCGCAGAGGGGCGGTCAATGTCAATCAAATTGCGGAGAATTTCGACTGGTCGAAGTTCGCCCCGGTTATTGTTGCGCCGGTGGAAGGTGGTCAGTTTGCGATCGTTGATGGCCAACATCGCACGACGGCGGCGATGTTGCGGGGCCAAGAAAAGGTTCCATGTCATGTTGTTCAGGCGGATCGGGCGAAGCAGGCTGCGGCTTACGCTGCCGTGAACGGCAACATCACAAAGACAACTGCCCAACAGCTCTATCATGCTCGGCTCGCGGCAAAGGATCCCCAAGCCGTAGCGTTGGCAGAAGTTTGCGCTGTTGCTGAAGTCGAAATACTGAGAAAAAATCTCGTTCGGTCGGAGATTCAGAAGGGTCAGACTTACGCTGTTACAGCGCTAAGCCGATGCCTCTCTCATTATGGGCGAGACACCCTAATCACCGCGCTGCAATGCATTACGCAAACTGCTGGTGGCAATGCCGGTATGGTGCGGTCAACCATCATAGAAGCACTATGCGAGGTGTTGCACGAAACTCCCGAGTGGCGAGAATCGGGCGGACACCTCCTGGAAGCTATGGACAAGTTCAAGTTCGCCGATGCGTGGGACCAAATTGCGGCAGGCCGGGACCAGATCTTTCCGTCGACCGCTCGCAAAATGATGGCTGAACGGATCAGGAAGTTTTTGGCTCGTCGATTGAAACCAGGTGCGTTGAAGGACGCGGCCTGAGGCTTTACCGTAGCGGAGCCGGTGGGCTCCGCAACGGTAACAAGGCCGATCAGCGGATAGGCGGCGATAGACTTGAAGACATCCGAACTCAACCTATTGACTGCCGCTGCTCTCGCCAGGACAGAGATATGGTCTTGGGAATCTGATTGAGCCGAATAGGCGTATTGTCGTGCAGAGCGGCTCTCGCTATATCGGGCGCGAGGAAAGCGAGCCTGAGGGCTTGCCGAATAACCTTCGGGTTATAACCTGCGGCAACAGCGAGACTTTCGATTGATGTGTGATGACCCCCGGAAAGCTGACCGAGCCAGGCCCAAGCCCTGACAATTGCCTTTATCAGTTTCGGGTCGGCGTTTGCTTCGGATGACGCAAACTGGACATGCACGGCGTCTTTCGGCTTGAACGCCCAAGAGATTTCAATCGGGCGTTTGCTTCTCCTCGGGTCGGTCAAAGTGATCTGAATTTTCCCGACAGACACCATGACGCGCTGGACACGTCCGAACAGCTGGTCGACCGCAATGTCTGGCTGTCCCGCATCGAGTCTCTTCCGAAGTTCCATCTCGACGAGATTTTCGATCTCCTGTGCCGAAACCCGCCTGACTGAACCCGCGGCGTGCTTTCTCCCCCGCAAGGCGGTGCTGATATAGAACCGGTACCGTACGCCATTCTTGCTGGAAAACGTTGGTCCCATCCGATTGCCCTTGTCATCAAACAGCTTTCCCTGAAGTAAAGCGCCACTCGCCGAGAATTTCGTGCCTCGATCGACGTAGTTGTCTTTCAGAAGTTGCTGCACCCGATCGAAGGTCTCTCGGTCGAGGATTGGCGCGTGCTCCCCCTTGAACCATTTGCCTCCGTGATGAGTCTCGCCAATGTAAATGCGGTTCTTCAAGAAATAGGCGAGGGGACCATAGGTGAAGGGAATGCCGCCCCGGTATTTTGGAACCTTGGTATTGCGCCGCTTTGTAACGATACGCCTGCGGTCGAGTTCTTCGACGAGCCTGCTGAACGATCTTACTTCCAGATACAGCTGAAAAATGGTTCGGACGGTCTGCGCCTCGGCCCTGTTGATGACTAGCTTCTTATCTTTGGCCTCGTAACCCAGCGGTACTGTGCCGCCCGTCCATTTACCTTTTTTGCGGGACGCCGCCACCTTGTCCCGTACCCGCTCGGACGCCAGTTCTCGCTCGAACTGGGCAAAGGACAGCAGGACGTTGAGAGTCAAGCGACCCATGGACGTTGTCGTGTTGAACTGCTGAGTCACTGCCACGAACGATATCGAGCGGGCATCAAAGGTCTCCACCAGCTTTGCGAAATCCGCCAGTGAACGCGTCAGTCGATCGATCTTGTAGACCACAACGACGTCGATTTTGCCTACGGTGATGTCAGCTAGCAGCCGCTTGAGGGCGGGCCGGTCAAGATTGCCGCCGGAATAGGCGGGATCATCATAATGCTGCGGCAGGAGGCGCCAGCCCTGTGAAGCCTGGCTCTTGATGTAGGCCTCGCAGGCCTCCCGTTGGGCGTCGAGGGAATTGAACTCCTGGTCCAGTCCGTGCTCGGTCGATTTGCGGGTATAGATGGCGCAGCGAAGCGGCCTGACGGAATCAGCCGGCATGGGTGTCGCCTCCCTCACTGGATCCAGCCGATCTCAGGCCAAAAAACCGGGGGCCATTCCATCTGGTCCCGGTGATTGCGGTCGCGATCTCAGACAGGCTGGCGAAGGTTTTGCCCTCATACGCAAATCCCTTCTCCAGTACCCGGACCCGGTAGGTCCGCCGATTCCAGGTCCGCACCAGTTCCGAGCCCGGCTTGATCCGGCGAGGTAATTCCAGGCGAGCGCCCGGCTTGGCCGCGGTGGCCTTGACCAGCTGATCGAGCAGGCGCTGGCTCGCAGCGGGAAGGCCGCCATAGGCCCTTTCCTGGACGCGATGGGCGATGCTGCGCCTTAGCAAATCCGGACCGAAGGCCTTTGGTGGGTCGGCCTTGAATAGCTCACGGTAGCGTTTTCGTAGCTCGACGATACGGGTGGCCGGCAGGCGCTCCAGTTCGGCCTCGATTTCAGGGTTCACCTTGGCGCCTGCCGGCCACAGCTCCTTCATGCCGCAGCTCCAACCTTCGCGATGCGATAGAACCGCTGCTCGCCGAGCTTTTCGGACGTCAGCGCCAGCTTGAGCTTCTTCTTCACGACGGCCGAGAGGAAGCCGCGGACCGAGTGAGGCTGCCATCCGGTCGCCTTGACGATGGCGTCAATTGGCGCGCCCTTGGGCTGCCGGAGAAGGGTGAGCACGGTGTTCTGTTTGGACGATGGCCCCTGAGAGGTGCGTGAAGCTGGACCTTTCTTCTTCTGCGATTTCAACGCTGGAGATCGACGCTTTGAAGGTGCAGCCTTCGCCACTCCCTTGGCTGCTTTCGATTTCAATTTGGATTTAGCTTTAGCCATTTGGCTCTCCTGTCATCAACGACGGCATCATATGCCGCCACTGCGACAAGCCCCGTCGAGAAGCGGGGCGAGAGCGCATAGACTAAGATAAGCGACTAGCGTCCTTGGATTCGGTTCATCAAGCAGATCGCATCGTGCAGGCGACCCGCATCGTAAAGCAGCTGGTCCATGTCCATGGAAATTTCCACACCTTGGTCGAGGCTACCGGCCTTGGCACAGGCCTCCGCCGCCTTTGCAACCTGCACCGCCTCCGTCAGCTTGGCGTGCATCTCGCCAAAGCAGATCTTTATGGTTTCGTTGAGGGCTGCTGTATCCATTTAATGACCTCTTGACGGCGGTCAGTAGCGCTCCAACTCCGCCGGAAGTCGAGCGGAATGGTGGATAATCTTGTGGCGAAGATTCGGCCGCTCGGATCACGATGTGATCGCGGGCTGGAAACCCCGCAACCTACCTTGCCGAGTTTTTGCGGATCCTAGGCGGTGACTTGCCGGCCACCAAATCCCGCAGCAGCCTGACCGGATCCGCCCCGATAGCTCGAACCACCGCCACAAACTCGACAACGTCCAGCCGCCGCTCGCCACCCTCGTATTTGGCCACAAACGACTGTGGCCGCCCCAGCCGCCGGGCAAGCGCGTGTTGCGTCAGCCCGGCCGACTTCCGCGCTGCAATCATCAAAGCGCAAAAAGCCGTCTGGTCGGCCGAATGAACGGTTTTGCCGATGCCGCGGGAAGGAGTCATTGCCCGGGCAGGCTGATCCCATCATCGGATTATCCCAAAAGAGGATAATATTAACTCCGATCTGGTCTTCTGGCGCGGCTTTAGCGCTTTGCACTGGATGTAAGGGGCCCAGCCGAGCGAATGCTGTCGGATTGGAACACGAAAGACGGCCAGCAAACAACTGAGCCCCGCCTCAGCTAGGAAAGATACATGCCATTAGGACAGCGAATTTGGCGGATGCGCACCCAGCCTAACGGCTCTGTGAGTGCACTCGTTTCGGGCGAGTTGTTGAGACCAACGATCTCGTTCACTACCGACGCTAAATCATTCTTTGGCATGGTCTGACGAAATGCGTGAACTAGCGGGGACGTCTGCCAACAAGCAAACTGAGCACGAGGCCACTGTCTACGTCAGGGAGGTGCTCGCTTCTGCTTTGTCGAATGACTACCAAGTCCAGCAAGGCGCGAGCCTTCTGTACCGAATCGAAATCGACGGCACCGGAAAGATCAGCAACGATGGAGAGGGTGCGCCACGGCGCGGTCAGTACGCTTTTCAGACCGACGTCCTCGTTAGTAAGGCTGAAATTCCCCTCGTCGTGGTCGAGCTGAAGTCGGGAACCTTTTCGTCCCACGACGTCATCACCTACTCTTTTAAAGCGCAACGTCACAAGCAAGTATATCCCTATCTCCGTTACGGATTTGCGGTGATTGGATTGGAAGCGCTCGGGCGACGTTTTGTGACACATAACGAGGGATTCGACTTCGCCGTGGCACTCCCGACAGCTTCCTGTGTTGAAACCGAACTGGTTGCGATCGTCCGTCGTCAGGTCACGTACGCCGAACGGATGATCGCAATGATGGGATCCGGCCGGCTCAGGTTGCGTCGCTACGAGGAAACCGTCGAAATTGACCACTGATCGGATGGATTCGCGCTAACCCACCCAGGAAAGTGAAGCATCGTAGCCCGGTTTGTAGGCCAGTGCTTGACTGATGCTATCGACCTGATCGTCGGTCTTGCCCTGTGGAAAGGTCAGGAGCTCAGTCTCCAGGTCTGCGAGGAACCGTGCAGTTTTGGGGAACAGCACAAGACCCGCTTCGAATTTGGACTGCTGAACATAGAGGCGACCAATCTTGTCCCGCTCGACCGGGATCGGCCTGACAGCATAAGTTCCGGCTTGCCGAAGCTCTTGCGCCAAGGCAATTCCGGTAGAGGCATCTTCGATCATAATCACACCGGGCTTGAAGCGTTCCGCTAGCGCCGCAGCGGTCTCTCGCAGCCGAGGGTATTCGTAGCGGCCTCGAGTGACATCGAGCAGGTAAAAGTGCCTTTCATGAATAAGCCACGTCGTGCAGACCGACCAATCGTTCTGTGCACCGTTCTTAGCCGCCGTGTCCCAACTCTGAATGACCTTGGTTCGGTAGGTGCGCTCCGGAGCGACCTCATAATAGCGTAACCACTGCTTCCGAATCATTGCCCCACCAGGAGGGACGGGCGCTTGCTGGTACTGTGCCGCGAATACCTCCGACCCGATCTCCGCGCGTAGCCTTTCTAGAGTTGCGAGCGACTCATAAGCAGGATGCAACGCCTCACCAGCGTGACGGAGGTAGTGCTTATGAGGTCCGAATGCTATCCGCTCGTCGGCTTCCGCAATCGCAGGCAGACTAAGAACGGTCCACTCGTCAGAGTTTTCAGTCAAATATCCGGTCAGGTCAAGCAGATGCACCCGCTGCATCACAACGATGATGACGCCCGATTCCTTGTTATCGAGCCGCGATCTGAGAGTGTTTGAGAACCACTGAGTCACTCCGTTTCGAAGCACCTCAGACTGCGCATCCGCCGGCTTTTGCGGATCGTCAATGATAAACATGTCGCCGCCCATGCCTGTCAAAGCCGCATTGACCGACGTTGATTTCCGATAACCTCTCTGAGTCGTTTTAACATCTGAGTCTGCGGCACGGGCAATGCGCATGTTGGGAAAGGCACGCCGATACCATGAAGACTCGACGATGGCACGGAAGTCCGCGGCGTGCTTGCCCGACAGCTCGTTGCCATAAGAAATGCCAAATATCTTCAGCCGAGGATTGTGACCAAGCAGAAACGCTGGGAAGATTACTGAGACGGTGAGGGACTTGAGATAACGTGGCGGGAGATTGATAATCAGACGTGTAACCTCGCCCGCGCGGACGCGCTGCAGTTGGTAGGAGATCGCCTCGATATGCCAGTTGGCCATGAATTTGGCGCCGGGATTCAACGTCTGCATGCAGCGATGGAGAAAACTCTTAAAGTCGCTGCGCAAGACAGCGTTGAATAGATCTTGCTCTTTCATGGCTGACCTCCTCCATCCTCAGACGGTTTTTTGAAGTCGCGCAGATAGGCATCCAAAACTTCTTTGTCGTCTTCGCTGAGGTCTGCCTGTGCGGCGTTGCCTGCAGCGGCTGCGTAATAGCGGTTGAGTAGGAATCCCACGCTTTTGATGTTGCCGCGTAGGCAGTCCTCAGCGATTTTTCGCAAAATCGCTTCGAGAAGAATGATTTTACGGGTCTTGCCGCGCTCATTCAGCACAACCTTGTGCTGAAGCAATTCTTGGAGGATCGTGATTTCGTTTTTGACGCCCTTCTTTCGGCCCTTAGGATTGCCGCTTTGCCCCGGTTTAAATTGGTGGCGGCGAGGGGGCTTCCCGTAGCCGACGTCTTCGTCATTATCTTCAAGCCGAAGGCGAACGACACGGCGTCGCTTTCGCTTTCCGTTATTTGCGGTCATTTGACCCCTCCGTTGTCGCGGAGGCGGCGCGCTCGGCAGCCACCTCGTCGAAGGTCTGGCCAGTCGCCTTCAAAATGGCGTCGCGTTTGGTGAAATCTTGCCACCGCTTGACGGCGACATCGACATACAGGGGATCGATTTCCAGCCCGTACGCGCGTCGGCCGACTTTTTCGGCGGCAAGGATCGTGGTCCCGGATCCCATAAAGGGATCCAAGACGATTTCACCGCGGCGCGAGCAGTCGCGGATCGCGTCCGCTACGAGGGCGACCGGTTTGACGGTCGGATGAACGGCTAATTCGTCGAGACGGCCGGCCCGGAAGGTGTTTACGCCGGCGTAGGTCCAAAGATTGGAACGGTTGCGACCATGACGTCCCAGCTCGATGTTGTTCTGGTGCGGCCCATCCCCATTTTTGAACACAAATACGAATTCGTGCTGCGAGCGATAGAAGCTGCCTTGGCCAGCATTGGTTTTAGCCCAGACGACAACATTTTTGAGTTCGGTAAAGATGGCTTCGCCCGCAGAGATAATTTCCGCAAGATGGCGCCAATCCATGCAAATGTAATGAATTGACCCGTCCTCTGAAAATTGGGCCGCAAGTTTCATCCATTTCTTTAGAAACGCGATAAACTGGGATGGAGACATCTCGCCGGACGCTAAAGCGAACTCGCGATGCTTGATCTTGCCGCGGCCAACGACTGCATTAATTCGGATATTGAACGGGGGATCGCCAAAAGCCATGGCCGCAAGTCGGCGGCCCATCAGCGCGCGAACGTGTGCCTCCTCACAGGAGTCACCGCATAGAAGTCGGTGGCTGCCGAGCTGCCATAAGTCACTTAGCCGACTAGTTGAAATACTGGCAAGTTGCGGCAGCTCATTGGCGGGATCGCATTCGCGATCGACAAAATCGCCCATGAGACTGTCAATTTCACCGGTCTCGAAGCCGGTGATTTCTAGCGTAAGCTCGATCTCGGGTAGCAGAACGGCAAGCTCACCAAGCTCAGCTGCTAGAATCTTTCGATCCCAGGCCGCATTTGCGGCGGTCTTGTTGTCGGCGAGCATAAGCGCGCGTTTTTCGGTATCGCCGAGATGGGTTAACGTAATGACTGGTACCTTCGCCAACCCCAGTCTTTGCGCTGCCAGCCAGCGGCCGACGCCACAGAGGATATTGCCAAGCTCGTCGACTAGAATAGGATAGGTCCACCCGAATCGCCGGATACTGTTGACGATCTGCTCGACTTGCTTCTTAGAATGGGTTCGCGCGTTTCGTTTGCTTGGTCGGAGTTTGCCAATTGGCATGTCGACGATAGGATGAAGGCACATATAAGCTCCATTCGATTGGAACGAAGCTCGTTACATTCAACATCTCTACATGAATTGCACCACCTCCTGGCCCAGTCGAAATGTGGCAAATGGTTGTTGCAGAAATAACCTGCTGATTCTCTGCGTGACGATCGTACGCGGTCGGCGCAAAACCAGGTTATCGACCGAATGCGCGATCCCTAAATCCTTATTCGCTGGCGGGCCATCGAGGGATGATCGCGCGCCAGATCTTCGTTCGCGGTGAGGTCATCCTGAACTCTCCGCCGACGACGCCAGGGCGTTCGAAAAAGGGATCGAATGACGCTCATGCGTTGTTGTCCGTCAATGATGGCCATCTCTTTGCAAATACGGATCGATTTGCTCAGGTCAACGCTTGCCAGCCTCTCTCCGTTTCTTTGGATTGAGGGGAGCGCGTCGCTTTATCGCGTCCCGGGGCGGGGCAGCTGCAGAAATGGTTTTGCGCGGGGCCACAGAGAGAGTCTCCTCAAAAAAATGAGATCTCATATTGGGCATTTGTAACCGACTTACACTACGTTAAGTGCAAGTCGCTTTACGGCAAAATAGCGACGCTCACTGATGAGGCTGACTTGCCGGAATGCGCATTCCAAAATTACGGAGCGCATCCGCAATCTTCTGGCGCGACAGTCTTTTGAGTGAAGGATCCCTTTGCCCGATTTGCTGTGCAAGGTATTTAAGCGAAGGCAACTCAAGGCCCTCAAGCGCGCTGCAGTCTATCACCTTTTCTTCGGGAAGCATTTCTTCGGGCACATCTGAGCATGTCGGTTTCGCGTGCTCTCGCAGGGAGCGATAGCATCGGTTTTCGGCCTTCACGATCGAGATTGTGTGATGGACGATGCGCCAATCGAGGCCGCTCGGCTTCAGTGGTAGCTTGGCGGGTATAACCTCTACCGCGCGTAGGACCGTGCCATCCGAAAGTCGAACGATGTTGTCATTGTCCGCCTTGGCGCCGTCTAGCTCAAAAATGCTGAACTGGCGTGCGGCTTCCTCACCCTGACACCTAGCTGTAAACTCGGACGACGTAGCAAGCGATACGACAAAAGATTTCCCAAGTTTTTCGTTTTCGAAGAAAACGCTCAACAATCCGACTTGCTCTCGCGAAGGCAAGCGCAAAGTGCCGACTCGGACTTCGGCAACATCGGCGCCACCGAAGTTTGCATCCTGGGCCAAAACATCAATTGCGTGCGAAACAGTTCGTCGTTGGTTCCGTTCACCCTCTCTTAGAAGTGGGTAATGTTGCACGGACAAGGAAGCCCCCCAGCGCTTCTGGCGGTAGTCAAGACTCAGCTAAGATTCCTCTCAACAAAACGGTCCCCGTCTCGTCTGTCAATGGAATTTTGAGGCTGATCGGGTTCGCGTAATGGGCGGTTATGGAATGTCCGCCAATCCAAGATCAGCTCGTGGCGACTGACGAACGGAGATAGAGCTGGTCAGGCCGCCGTCCGCTGCTTTCCTAAATTTTAGGCTGCTGAGCGAGACAGAGCAGAAAGCAGTGCTGCGCTTTGTTTTTGCACGTGTTTGTTTGTCTGCTTACGGTCGTAACCGTTTTCCCGAGACTGAAATAGCGCCGTAGCGCAGCGCGTCCAATTTGGATGCAGCATGTCAACAACGGGAGACCAGCCGATGAAAGTGACTCCAATGGGTGCTTTGATGCACCAAGCGCAAACGCGGCCAAAAAGTGCCGCGTTTGTCTTTCAGGAAAGAAGTCTGGACTTACGAACGGCCTGCGGCTGAATCCGAACGCCTTGCTCGCGGATTAGCTGCACCCGGCGTTGGACCGGGTGATCGCGTCGCCCTCCATATTATGACCTCCTTTATTCGTTTCACCGCTCGAAAGTGCCGACAAGACGTCCCCGTGCTATCACGAAGGGCGCCACCGATCGAAGTGCGGCTCGAAGGCTCACCCCGGCAGGCAAGCCGCTGGACTGGGAGAGGGCAAAGAGCTCGAAATAGTAGCGGTGAGGCCCGTGCGCTGGCAACGCCCGGGGACCAGCATAGCCTGCTCCGTGACCAGTGTTGCGCCCGAACAGCACCTGGCCGGCTCCATTCGAGAGCTCGCCCGCCCCAAAGCTACGGCGATCAGGCGAAATGCCGTATGCTAATAGATGCACGAATGGACGAGGAAGTGGTGCGTCTGGATCTTCGACCACGAGAATCAACTCCACTGCGTCCGGAGGTGGAGGAGACCACTCGAGTGGCGGGGAAATGTTCTCGCCGACGCCGCGCCCGGAATACATTCTCGGGATAGGTCCCTCGGGAGCGAAAGCGCTACTCGTTAGCCGCAGCGTCTCCGGCACGCCTCGGAAAGCCGGACTAGACCATGCAAGCTTCGCTTCGCCGGCATGAACACCACGCAGAAGTCGACCCAACCATGCTGCTTTCATGTGCCATGCCTTCCGCGGTAGGTCATCAATTATCCTTATAGGAGCGGGCAGGGAAATCTAGTCCGTCGCGTCAACGGAGGAAATAACCGCTAATGATCTCATCGAACGACACTCAACAGGGTCGGACCTATTCGCGCTGCCGAATGCCGCCGCGCGGATGTGATCGAATAGCCTCGCAATTTTCTGCGGCGCACGAGCAGCATTGCAACTGTAACCATTTCGCGTCAATCCGAAGCCGAAGCGTAACCGCGACCCTCCAGCCTTTTCCCTCCTAGAGCCAATCAGTCGGAGCCTCTGGACGAGGCGGCCACGGCTGCACCTTGTTGGCAATCAGAGTGAGGGATCACATGAAAATTCTCATTGCTTCGACTCCCGCGACCGGCCACCTCAACCCGCTGCTTGCGATTGGGCACGTCCTGATCGCCGAAAGCCACGAGGTCGCCTTCCTATCGGGCAGCGCTCTTCGCAGCCGTATCGAAGGCATTGGAGCACCATTCCACGCCTTTCCCGCGGGCGCGGATATCGATCTGCGAGACATCCCGTCGGTGGTTCCCGAAATTAAAGACCTGCCGCCGGGCCCGGAATGGTTGCGCGTCATAGTAGAGCGCGTGTTCATCGACCCCGTCCCTGCTCAGCACAAGGGTTTGCGGCAGGTTCTGCGGGACTTCCCGGCCGACGTCATCATCGGTGACGATATGATGTTTGGCGTGCTGCCGATGCTGCTCGGACCGCGCGCGAAACGGCCTGCCATTGTGCTTTGCGGCACATCGATCTTGCACTGGCGCCGTGAAGATGGCGCGCCGTATTTTGCGGGCTTACCGCCCGCAACCACTTCGGCGCAACTCAAGGAATACGCGGCCATCGCTCAAGAACATGACAGAATTATCTATGAGCCTCTGGGCCGTCGCTTGAATCGGTCGTTAAAGGACTTGGGCGTTGGGCCGTTGTCGATGCCTCCGTTCGATTCTGGCGTTGAACTTGCCGACGCCTATCTGCAATTGACGGCTCCGAGTTTCGAGTTTCCCCGCGAGCTCCCGCCATCGGTGCATTTCGTTGGCGCGCCTCCCATCATCCCGAATCAAGCTCCGCTGCCATCATGGGCGCACGAGCTGGACGGCTCGCGCAAGGTTGTCCTGGTCACACAGGGAACCGTGGCAAATCACGATCTCGGCCTCTTGATCGGCCCGACGCTTGCGGCGCTTGCGAACGAACCTGATCTGCTTGTGATCGCTACCGCGGGCGGGCGGCCGATCGACGCCATACCTGGCCCAATTCCCAGCAATGCGCGGCTGGCCACCTATTTGCCGTTCGATTGGGTACTGCCGAAGGCTGACGTGTTCGTCACCAACGGCGGTTATGGCAGCGTCAACCAGGCTATGAGCTTTGGAATTCCCCTGGTCACCGCGGGGCTGACCGAAGACAAAGCCGACGTGAATGCACGCGTCGCATGGTCCGGCGTTGGGATCAATCTTGCGACGAACGAGCCGACGCCGCAGGCGTTGCGCGAAGCCGTTCGGACCGTGCTCGACAAACCGAATTATCGTTTACGCGCGTCGCTAATGGCTGACGAGTTCGATGGCATCGACACACGTTCCGAAGTCCTCCGAATAGTCAGCCAAGTCTTGCAACCTTCCGGCGCAGACGATTTGCGGCGAGGCGAAGTTGCGGCCAAGAAAATTGCACTCGGGCGCGTTTGAACGCGAATCACCTCGCCTCAATCGACTGAGTCGCTGCACGCGTCATCTTCTAGGAACGGCCCCCCGTCGGCGTCCGGAAGGCTCGATGCCAATCGCAGTTTCCGCACCTTCAAGGCAACTCCGACGCAGATCGGCCAGGACAGGATAACCGATCCATGCGCATTCCGCCGGCCTCCATGGCCTTCACCGTACTGTTGAGCTTTCTCGTCGCGCTGCCGTCCTTCGGCATCGACATGAGCCTGCCGGCGCTCACAGAAACTGGGGCCGCGCTCCGCGTCACCCCGGCACGGGCCGGCTTGATGATGAGCCTCTTCATGGTCGGTTTTGCCATAGCGCCGCTTTTCTACGGGCCCGCTTCCGATCGATATGGCCGAAAGCCTATCGTCGTGTTCGCGTCCATGCTCTTCATCATCGCCGGGATCGGTTGCGCGCTGGCCCAATCGCTGCCAACCCTCCTGATGTGGCGTGTCGTCCAGGGCGCGGGCGCCGGCGCGAGCATGACCATCGTGTTGGCCATTATCCGCGACCTGTTCGAGGGCCAGGCCGCGCGCACAAAGCTATCCTGTGTAACCATCACCACGATGATCGTCCCCATGATCGCGCCGACAGCAGGAGCGGCGCTGCTCGGCCTCGGCGGCTGGCGCGTCATCCATGCGGTGCTTGCCGGAGTCGGGCTCCTCGTGCTGCTGGCAATGTTGCTGGGCTTCGCCGAGAGTGCGCGGATCGACCCGGCCAGCCGACTGGTCCTTTCCGTCATCGCTCGCAACTATCTTCGTGTCCTGATGCACCCTCTCTGCCTTGGGTACATTCTCGTCAACTCCGCCACTTTCGGGGCGCTCTTCGCTTATGTCAGCGGCTCCTCGCTGGTCTTGATCAATGTCGTCGGGCTGAGGCCCCTACAGTATGGTCTCGTCTTCGCGGCGACCTCGCTGGGCATCATGGCGGGCGCCTTTCTCAACAGCAGGCTCAGCACCCGGGGCGTGTTGCCCTTCTATCCGCTCACGGCCGGCTTGGTGCTCGCCGTAGTTTCCACAATGTTGTTGCTGGCCATGACGTTAGTCGACTGGATGCCGCTTCCCCTCTTCATCTCACTTCTGGTCCTCGCCAACTTGGCCTGCGGGCTGATCGTGCCCAACGCGATGCAGGGAGCGATGCAGCCCTTGCCGCAAATTGCCGGCGCCGCTGGCGCCGCGATCGGCTGTATCCAGATGACGATAGGCGCTGTAGTCAGCGGGCTCGTGGCGGCACTCCATGATGGACACTCGGCGCTCTCTATGACCGCCTTCATGGCGCTGTGCTCGCTCCTAGCCTTAGGTTCATATCTGCGACTTGCTCGTCCCGCCGAGTGCGCCGTCGTGTTGCCTTGACCAGGGCCGGCGCTATCGCGCTGCCGAATGCGGCCGCGCACGTTTCTTCCTGTACCCCCGCTACTAGCTCTCCCTAAGCCGAGCCCCCGAAGGGCTGTCGCCACGAGCGGCCCTATACCTTCGATCGTACAGCCTTGCTTTGGTCAAACCGGCATGAAGTGTGGGCAGAACGTCGCCGACCTTCCGTAAATCCGCAGTCCGCTTCATGCGGGTGACATTGGACTGGGTACGGAGCGCTAATGGATACCACGCTGAACCCGAAACAAACTGATCCGCGCCATGTCCTGGTCGCGCGCGCGGAGGAAGAGTTCGCGCACGTTTATGTCGCTGCAATCGTTTGGCAGTCGTCCTACGGCGATGCGGCCAAGCAGGATTATCGCGAGGTGGGCGCCGCAACTCGTCCCGACTTCATCGCTGCCGCTCGAAAACCCGGGGCTTTCCGCGCAGCCGAGCCTACCTACCGTTCAGGCGGCCGCGGCGAAGACAGCACCTCCACAACCAGCACCTCTGGCTCAGAGCGCACCGGAAGACGTCGCGCCGACCGCCGCCGCCCTGTCGCCCGAGTTGACGCAGTTGCTCCAGTCGATGGCGCGCGATCTCGCAACCCTAGGGCAAGGAATCGAACAGCTCAAGGCCAGCCAGGAACAAATGGCCCGCGTTATTGCCAAGGCTTCCGAGCAGAACCTTCGGCCCAAGATATCAGTGCTTCCGCCACGGCCGACTGCCATCCCGACGCGCAAGCCGGTGCCGACGCTCCCGTCGCCGCAAGCCGCAGCGCGGCCGCAGGCCGAAGAACCGCAGTTGTCATCGGCGCCGCGGCGGCCGATGCCCGTGCGCTAACACCGTTCTTTCAGGGAGAGCGGACTCGATCGGGTTGCGCTTGCCAAGACACGAGTTTCGAGATCCGCTTGCAAGCATCGGGAAGGTGACAAATGACCCTGCGTTCTTCCGCAGGAACCAATCCGGCCACCGCGCGACTTATCGCGCATATTTCATAAACCGGGAGACTGCCATGAAAATCGCAAAGATCATTATGGCTGGCACTGCGGCCCTCACCATCATCAGCTCGGCGGCTGTGGCCCAACAAGCGCTTACGGGAACGGTTACCAAAGTTGACCGGATCAATCGCACCATCGCGATTCAACAGATGCAAAGCGGTACCATCGGAGCGAATACCGGCGGCGCTGCCGAAGAGTTCAAAGCACAAAACGGCTTGTCGTTAGACGCCTTGCATGCTGGCGATAAGGTCACCTTTTCCGCTACGGAAACGGGTGGGATCAAAACAATCACGAAACTTCAGAAACAGTAAATCTTCAGAATCCGTAATTTGACGTCACCAACCACAATGGCAAGGGCGGTTGCGTACAAGAGTCCGTTCCTGGCATATTTTGGAAGTGCCGTCTGTCGCGGTGGCAAAAGCGGACCTCGTAAATTCCCTGATCGGCGCGGTTGTAATGCTGCTTGTCGCATAATGATCGACACGGAATGTCCGGTGTTGGGAAAGCCGACAAATGCGAAAAGCCGTGGCGCGACGCTACCTTTGGTACGTGGGTTTCTTCTCCCGATCGCAATAGCTCTTCTCGGACGCGCAGCAATCATTTTCTGAGGTGATTGGCAGTGCTGGCGGACGCACGCCGAAGTGATCCGCGCCTGTGTCTCGTCCGTGCGATGAGAATTCTCTGAGCAGGAAATATAGGGATAGTGAAATGAGTGATGCTGAAATGAATGTCGGGACGCCAGAAGCGGCTTCCAGCAGCGAAACCTTGTTTGGAGGCGAAAATGACTACGCGGCGATGTACAATATGATCTGCGCGCATAGCGTGGCGCAGATAGTGAGATGCGCAGCTCTGTTCTCCTTCGCGGACCATCTGGCTGCTGGCCCAGCTACCGCGGAGGCGGTCGCCCGTGTCGAGGGCCTGGACGTGGACGCCACCTTTCGTCTGATGCGGGCCTGTGCCGCCTACGGGCTGATGAGCTACGATAAGGACCGGGGCTTCTCGGCGACGCCACTCTTAGCCACCCTGCGCACTGACGATCCTCGCTCTCTGTGCGCTATGGCCATGGTGCAGGCAGGCCACGGCCACTGGGCGGCGTGGGGCAGACTCGACGAGGTGATTCGGACGGGCCGGCCGCAGACCGAAGTGGCGCTCGGCTCCAGCCTGTGGGCCTACTTCGCCACGGCGGCAGGCGCCCGCGAGGGGCAGGCCTTCAGCCAGGCCATGGGCGGAATCACCGGTATGCTCATGCCGGATGCCGCCCGACTGATCGACACCGGCTCGGTTGAGTTCGCGTTGGATGTCGGCGGCGCAAGCGGAGCCTTGATCCACGCCCTGATGAAGCAAAATCCTGCCCTGCGCGGCGCGGTACTGGACCTGCCGGAGAACTCGGCGGAAGCCGCCAAGGCGGCGGAGGCGCTCGGTCTGCAGGAGCGGCTATCGATCATTAGCGGGGACTTTTTCGTCAAGGTGCCAGCGGCGGACTTATACCTGCTTAAACACATCCTACACGACTGGAAAGATGACGAGTGCGTTTCGATCCTGCGCAACTGCCGGGGCGCTATCAAGCCGAGTGGTCGGGTAGTGCTGATCGAGATCGTCTTGCCAGACCTGGACCCGCCGCCCTATGCCACCCAGGTCGATCTGACGATGCTGGCGGTGCTGGGATCCCGGGAGCGCACGCTGGAGGAGTACAAGATCCTGCTTGCGACGGCGGACTTCCGGTTCACCAGCCTTACGCCGACCGCCACGCCCTTCTCGCTGATTGAGGCGGTCGCTGCTTAAGCAAAGACGCGCGAGTTGACGGGCCTGAGCTCCCTATGCCGGCGGGAGGGCATTGCCACGTTAACTGCCGATAGCGGCCGACGTCGGCACGCTGTTCTTGAAAAAATGGATGTGCTGAACAGTTGATCGGTCCGATCCGAAGGGAATGCCTCGACACCTCGTCTTCGTTGTGCTGCTGGTCATACATGGGTACCGGCTGAAGATGGACAATCACAATCTTTATTACAGGTGAAACGCGAGCGCGAAGCGCCGCAATCAAATTGTAATTTTGAAGCTCTACAGTATAACCGGCCAGTCGCTTAAATCGGTTCCCGAAATGCTTGATGAGTTCGCCGGGATTGACACACGATCCGAAGCCCTCCCCAATCGTCTGCATATTTCAAATGATGTTGGTTTGCGGCGAGGCTCGGTGGCCGCCAAAGCGGGCCAGCGTGTTGGCCGCAGTTAATCTTCTGCAATTATAACTATCCTCAAGCGAAATGGGAACGTGTTTGGAGCACTCGTGTCGGAGATCAAAAAGTCTAATCATAAGGTGGGTAATGTCGACCGCTCCGCCGCCATGGCCGAGCTTCAAGACATACGGGGCAGTATCGACAATATAGATGCCTCGATCATCCACATGCTGGCGGAGCGCTTCCGGTTTACCCAGAAAGTTGGAGTTCTGAAGGCAAGACACAACATGCCGCCGTCTGACCCCGGCAGAGAGGCGCAGCAAGTCACCCGTCTCCGCGAGATCGCGTCTGCGGCTAAACTTGATCCAGAGTTTGCTGAAAAGTTTCTTGCCTTTGTCACTCGTGAAGTCATTCGGCATCATGAAGCCACCAGGCGCTGATGCATGAACGCGCGGTGCCAAACCGCAGCACACTCCCTAAGGGGAGCGCGCACCAATAAAGGTATCTACATGTCCGATTCAAGTTCAAGGGCGACTGCAACAGCGAGCATTTCCGGCTTTGTTCGGAACCTTGGCGCTTTTGAGGAAATCTACTGGCTCTACAACCAACTGGGCGCGCATGGTTTCGCTTACGCGATGGAGGTTGACGGCCCGACGATCGTAGCTGAGTGGCAGTCGGCACTGGATGCCATTCAACGAAGCCACCCATTTTTCTCGGTATGCATCGAGCCGAACAGCGGTGGCGTGCCGTTTTTCCGTCACGTGGACGGCGCCCCTATTCCATTGCGCGTTGTCGATGGAATGTCAGGCCCGAGGTGGCAGGAAGAGATGGCGCGGGAGATCTTCACCCCTTTTGCCGGGGACGCAGCGCCGCTCCTGCGGGCTACCTTGATTCATGGAGCCAACCGCGCGGTTTTTATCCTCGCGGCTCACCATACGATCTCGGACGGCGTGTCCATGGCTACTGCTCTGTGCGACCTGTTCCACGTCCTCGCCGGTGGGACGATCGAACTGCATCCGATAATCCCACCGATGGAGGAGAGTCTCGGAGTGCCTCGTGCTCAACTGAACGAGCCTCTGGATGGTCCGCCCCCGGCAGGACCGCCCTTGGTCTACCGCGGCCCGGACAACAACCCGCCGAGAATTGAGACTTTGAAGCTCGATGCGGCGCTTACCAACCAGCTTGTGGCACGTGCCCGGAGCGAGAACACGACCGTGCATGGAGCGCTGTGTTCTGCGGTCGTGCGCGCCGGCAGGATGTTTTCGCAGGCGTGGCGCCAGAAGCCTGTCCGCGTTCTCTCGAACATCAACGTCCGCAGGGACACGGAAGTTGGCAACAGCTCCGCCCTATATTTCGCCGCTGGAATCACACCCGTCGAGCGCGAAAACACCGATGAGTTTTGGCCATTGGCACGGCGTTTCACGGACGCTCTGCCGGCGCAGCGGTCCAGGGGAGCCCTTCAATTCGCAGCTAAGGCCATGACCCAAACCGTTCTGCAGGGTCTCGACGTCAAGGGAGCACAGCAGTTCTTGGCGCAAGGCATGCCGTTCGAGGTGATCATTTCAAATATAGGCCGATTGAACTTCGATGGGCGCTTGGGCGACCTGCATCTTCGATCCGTTTGGGGCATGTCGTCGATAACTGGGTGGGTCGACGAGCAGATTGTCGGCGTCGTAACAGTGAACGAACAGTTGCACATGACCTACACAAGCCAAACGTCGATACCATCGCTGCTCCAGGCGATCGAGCAACTGCTCAGAGAGGCATGCCATATCATAGCGTAGACCGCGGGGTGTTCGAGACCGAACGACTACGCATTTGCTGCAGCGCCAAGGGATGATCACAAGTCTACTGGTTGGACGGACCCTTGCGGCATCGGTCGTCGCCGACCAAAATCACGGATTCTGCCTAGATACCAATCCCGGTCGCATCCGGTGTCGCCACAACTCCGACCCAATGCGTTCGTTTCGCCTGATCGATGATGGCTCCGCGACTCACAGCCCTCACATTACAGTCGTAATGCGCTTTCCCAAACTAGAAATGATGCGGTAATTCGGGCCCTTCACCCTGACTGTCAAAGCATAAGCCGTGGTCAGCGGGTTGCTGACCGACTTGTGTCGTCAGCGCGATTTCCGTCCGCGGGCTTTCGCTGTTGGCCGACGATAACGCGCAGGAAATGACGTGGGGTGATTGTCGTGACAGTCGCTTCGATGGGCAAGCACGCGATTGTGATAGGCTCTGGAATCGGCGGCTTCGCAGCCGCCGCTGTGGTAGTCAAACTATTGTCCTGTGATCGAGTTCGGTCTGGTCGGGTAGACCATGCACCAGATCGACGAGCGTACGCCGGTTTCACGATCTGGAGAAGCTGACCAAAATCTATCGCAGCGTGCTGGAGCGCTATTTCGTATGACCGGCAAGATTCTCGTTCTGACCGCGATCGACGACGAACTCGACAAGGCGCGGACCCCCGAGGGCGTCGAGGTGATCTACAGCGGCGTCGGCAAGGTGAACGCGGCGAGCGCCGCGACATTGGCGCTTCTGGAACTGCGGCCGTCGCTGATAATCAACTACGGCACCGCCGGAAAGATCTGCGAAAAGCTGCGCGGCCTCGTCGAAGTGGCTCATGTCGTGCAGCGCGACATGATGGCAATGCCGCTGGCGCCGCGCGGATGCACGCCGCTCTCGCCCGCTCTCGACAGGCTTTCGTCAGGATATGGCGATGTGACCTGCGGGACCGGCGACAGCTTCGTTACATCGAGCGATCCGTGGCTCAACGAAAACAATATCGACATCGTCGACATGGAACTATTCGCGATCGCCCATGTTTGCCAGCGCCACTCTGTCCGCTGGCGCGCATTAAAGTTCATCACCGACGACGCCAACGACTTCGCCGCCGAGCACTGGACCGCCAATGTCGCCGACGGACAGGAGCTGTTCTGGGATGCAATGAAGAAGCTGACGTAAGGTCTCGACCTTCGATCGTGAGGCGCTGGCGAATATTGAGTACTTAGTCAACAAGGTGTCTCCCCGGACAAGGAGGAGCTTCCGCAACAGTTGGATGCATTCATGCGGGCGGCGGCGGTCCCGGGCGCAGGCGCGGGTCCGTAAGCCTTCGATCGCGGATTTCAGGCGCGCTCGGATGTCGAACTTCGTCTCGTGGAGTATATTGGAGAGGTCACCGAAGGAGGGGTCGTCCCCGCGAACAAAGCTGTCGTGAGGGAGACCGTAGGTAGGCATGGCGAGAGGATAGCCATGGATGCGGTCGGAAGGCGAGGGAGATTTGGACGGATGGCGACAAATCGTCTCCCGGCCTTACCTCACCTACAAGCGTAACCCAACTTGCTGACTGCTCGGAGAAAGCCCGTGACAAATGTGAGCCGAATCGCTTGGATAGTTGGCGTCGGGGCGAGTCGTGGACTCGGCGCCGCGTCTGCCAGGCGCTTCGCACGGGAAGGCTATAAGGTAGCAGTAACCGGGCGGTCGTCGGACGCCCTCCAAGTGATCGTTGATGAAATCGTGGCAGCTGGAGGCCAAGCGATCCCAGCAGCTGGTGACGCTCAACAAGAGGCTGGAATGGTCGATATTCTCGACCGGCTGGAAAGCATCGGCCCTGTTGAGGTGGGCGTTTATAATGCGGGCAACGCGATTTGGGGGCCGCCGCTCGAAACAAAAACAACAGATTTCGAGGCGATGTGGCGGGTCGGTTGCCTCGGCGGCTTCATCTTCGGGCGAGAGGTTGCCCGCCGCATGTTACCACGCGGCTACCATCTACTCCGGGGCGTCAGCAGCTCTTCGCGGAAGAGCAGCGTTTGCTGCATTCGCCGCCGCTAAAGCTGGCCTCAGGATGGTCAGTCAATCCTTCGCACGCGAATTCGGGCCACGCGGTATTCACGTCGCTCACGTCATCATCGACGGTTCCATCGAGGGCGATAAGATCTTTAGCAAGATTCCTGATATCGGACAACAGAAGGGGCCGGACGGCCTGCTGCACCCTGATGTGATCGCCGACAGCTATTGGTATCTACATACGCAACATCGTTCTGCTTGGTCGCAGGAGCTCGATGTGCGTCCACATGCAGAAACCTTTTGAGCCTTGGCAGGCCCATTCATCACATCGGTCTCGTCGTGATATTTTTGGTCTGTGTTTTGTCGTATGACATTGTTCGTTTTTTGCCGAGCCGTCCGTCTCGTGAGGCATCGAAAAGAGAGGAAGCGTCCTACCTCTTGGTGCGAGATTCTGCCGGGGGGGTTCCGACGATATTCGATTTGGCGGCGGGACTGTTCAGGAGCAGCTTGCCCGAATTTACATAATGTCGCTGTTGCACACCCACGTGTTGGGCCGCGACGTGAAGGTCGCGCATTCGCTTCTGCAATGGCGAGCTCTCATAAAGCGCACTGCCGCCGCCTGCAGCAAAACATGCATCGACGACACGAACGCAGGTCGCGGTGACCCAAATCGCTGTTTGCGTGCCTTGTGCCAGGAGAGCATCATTATTCAGCGTTCCGGCAAGCGCGTGGCACCAGTGAGCGCGGGCCTGGGCTTGGCAAAGGGCCCGCGCTGCTCTGAGTTCAGCTTCGATACAGCCGAGTTCGTATTGGAATATCTCCGAAGCCCGCATTGCCACGGCGGCCCGCTGCTGCTGTCGCCCAGTGTTGGCGAGCTCGACGAGTTCGTCGAGCGCGCCCTCGGCCATACCGACGGCGAAGGCGCATTGCAGCAGCGGAATAAGTTGCAGCACGGCTTGATAGAGCGGCCCCGGCTGACATGGTCCGCCGTTCACCGGATCGAAGGAATTCGCCGCTGGGACCAACGTGTCCCTGAGCGTGACATGATGGCTCCCCGTACCCTTGAGCCCTGCGACGTGCCAAGTGTCCTCGATCTGCCAGTCACGCACCGGCAACATGAAGCCCCCGAGCATTGGCGGGCCGTCCGTCCCGGCCGGTCCGGGTATCGGCTTCTTTCGGTCGGTCACGATGCAGAACCGAGAATCCAGTCGGCGTGCTGGCAGTCGCTCATGAACGGCCACCGTCCGTTGATCCGCCAGCCGCCAGGCACTGCCTCGGCCATCCCAGTGGGCTGGGCCGAGGCGGCAATAATCATGTCCGGGCCGTTTCGGTAGACCTGATCGTAGGTTTCCCGCGGGAGGTAAGGCACGAAGATGGCGGACCCGGCGCCGATCATCGCGGTCCAACCGAGCGAACCGTCTAGTCTGCCGAGTGCCCCGATGACCTCCAGCGCCGTTGGCAAATCGAGTTCGAGCCTGCCATGACTCTGAGGCACGAACATGCGAAAGACGCCGATCGATCTTAACGCTTCCACCAGATCGAGCGGAATGCGCCGTCCGGTTTCAATCTCTGCTGCGCGCGAGGTGACGTGGGGCACCAACTTCCGGATATCGGCGAGCAAACGTTGGGCTGTTTGAGTCATCGTTCAGCTCCGCGGCGCTCAGGTTTCCGTCGTGTTTCGACATTTGCGAATGAAGTTACGGTTGTAACTGTCGGGAGCGCGGAAGGAAGCTTAGCCATCAATGTTCGGAAACATACTCACGAACGTATCAGTTTGCCTTCATAAGGAGCAGACTAGACTGGGGAAGTTATTGGGGGAGCTCAATGAGTTCAAAAGACCAATTTGCAGCGTTGGAAGTCATGAGCCGCGAGCGGGCTGCGCTTGGTCCACCTACCAATAGGCTCGACGCGACGGCACCACCGAAGGTCCCGGTCGTTATTCCGCACCGCTTCGAGCGGACCTGCTCAACAGGTACACCGCGAAAAATTGGAATGCGGCAATGACGAGAGGCCCGATTGATTTCCCCAGATCATGCTGGAACAACCCGACCCCCGCATCCAGCAATTGTATGACACCTGCCAATGTACCCAATACCAGCAAGGCTGTTTCCGAACGTTTGTAGATCGCAATCAAAGCGACAACGGCGAGCGGAATGGTACGGGCTGCGGCGTACATCGCAAATATGAATGAGGCTTCGGTCGGGGCGTAGTCCGCCGGCAGTATCGACTTCGGGCTGACAAGTCCAGCGATCGAAAATCCGCTTGCGACCAAGACATTGATGGCGGTCACCAGCGAGGCAATACGCTTGGTTGCCGATCGTGAAGAAAGCGATGTCATCGCGAGCATCTCCGTGGCGAGAATCACGCCGCTGGATGTGATTTGCAGGTTGGGATAATAATAGTATACTATGATTATCTTACGGCGTCACCTTTTTGTGTTGCGGCGCAACCTTCCGGAGGCCCTGACCCATGTTTAGACCGTATATCGTCGGACTGGGAGGAACGACCCGGGAAGGCTCATCCACCGAAAAAGCGCTGTCGTTGTCGCTACGGGCCGCCGCATCACAAGGGGCTGATACCTTGCTGCTTTGTGGAAGCGACATCGACCTGCCAGCCTATGTCCCGGGCGCAACATCGAATACTAAGGCCAATCGGGTCACGGCGGAACTGGGCAGGGCGGATGGCATTATCCTTGGGACACCCGGGTACCACGGCGGTTTGTCAGGTTTGGTTAAGAACGCGCTCGATTACACCGAAGACCTGCGAAACAATAAGCGCCCCTATCTGGAGGACCGACCCATCGGTTGCGTAGTGACGGCCGCCGGAGAACAGGGGGCCGTCACAACTCTTGTTGCTCTCAGGTCCGTGGTTCATGCTTTGCGGGGTTGGCCGACGCCCTTGGGCGTTACAATCGTCACCTCAGATCAGGTGTTCGACGCTGAGGGCAATTGCATCTCTCCGCGAATTGAAACGCAACTGAAAATTCTCTCGCAGCAAGTAGTGGATTTTGCGCGTCTAAGAGCCAAGGCTGATAGCGAATCGTCGGTCGGAGCCAAGCGCGGAATTGCATTCCGATAGTTTCCCAGCCGCCCGGCAGAAACATGGTCGAGTGAGTCCGAGAGTGGTCGTTGTAGAGCCACTACAGACCTAGCTTGCACGCCCAGCCAACGATAGCCGGTCCATCATACAGATCGTTAAGCACGTTCCAATGCGGCTCGCCGCCTCGATGCTGCTTGCCCCGGCATCATTATACGGTAAATAGCTTCATGCTGCTTAGGCCTCAGCAGCGCAAACCCTCTATCGGGAAGAGAAATGGCAAGAAAAAACAAGTCGCTCCAGTCTGCGGAACCGAACGCCCCGATCGACCACCAAAAGATACTCGGTCTTGCCGTCAACACCCTGGGGCGGAATATCGTCTGGAGCTTATCAAAACGAACGGCGCGGCATGGCGTCTTGCCGGGAGTTTATCCGATCATCGCCTGGCTCATGCAATTGCCGGAATCAACCCAGGCAGAGCTTTCGCGTCTTATAGGAATCGAGCAGCCCACAATGGCTATCACCTTGCGGCGTATGGAGCGAGATAGGCTCATTCAACGCAAACCCGACCCCGATCATGGCCGGCGGAGTCACGTTACACTTTCGGCCAAGGGTCGAAAACTCAGTCAGATTATGCGCACTGCAGCATACGAAGTTGAGAAGCTCGCGACTGACGGGCTTACCGCAGCAGAAGTCGACCAGTTTTTCCGTCTAGCTGGAATCATGATTCAGAACCTGAACATTGATCGCTACGGACGAAAATAAAGATTCTCGCTTTTTTATTTTCGATCGGCCTTCCCGTGACTGACGCGACTACGCGTTTCACATAGGCGTGTCTCATCCAATTCCGCTTGACGCAGCCATGTCACTAATAATAGCATGCTATGTTATGGGCGCAGCATTGAAGCGCCTGCCGCACGGGAGAGAATCTGATGTCGACGTTACAACCCCTGCAGTTCTATTTTATGCATTTCATGCCTTATCCCGACGTCGCTCCGAGTCGACCGCAGGGGCAGTGGGTCGATATCCCCAATCGACGATTCGATCCGAAGATCGGCCACAAGCTCTACAAGGAATATATCGATGAACTCGTGCTCGCCGATAGGCTGGGCTACGACGGCCTAGTCGTCAACGAACACCACGCGACGTTTTACAGCCTGATGCCCTCGTGCTCGGTAATTGCAGGCGCTCTTGCACTGCTTACTGAGCGCGCGAAAATTTGCGTGTTCGGCACCCCTATAGCCCTCACGTATCCGCATCGACTGGCGGAAGAATATGCGATGCTCGATGTCATGTCGGGCGGTCGGCTTGAATGCGCGTTTCCGCTCGGGACCGGTATGGAATATTGGGTCAATCCGATAAATCCGAGCTTCGCGCGTGAGCGGTTTCGCGAGGGCATGGACATCCTGATGCAGGCGTGGACCCAGCCCGGTCCCAGTCGCTACGACGGGGAATTTTATCAATACAAATATCTCAATCCATTCCCGCTTCCGTACCAAAAGCCGCATCCGAAGATTTATATCGTCGGTTCTGGAACAGAGGAAACAATCAACTACGCTGCCGAGAAGGGTTTCGGATACTCCCAGGTGTTCACCCCAATTGCTGCGCAATTGAAGTCATTCGAAAATTACCGGGCGACCGCCACCAAAAACGGCCATGTGCCCGACTCTGAATCCATTATCATTTCAGCGATGGCCTTTGTCGCCGAGACGGAAGAAAAGGCGATCGAAGAGGGCAAGGAACACATCCTCTTTTACTTCAAGAACCTCTTGAAAACGGATTCTCACCTGAACTCGCCGCCGGGCTATCTGCCGGTCGAACGGCTGCGAAAACGCTTGGAATCGGGAGCCATCCAGGAAACGGAAGTGACCTGGGAGGGTTTAACGTCTGTCTACCGAACAGTGCTCGGCACGCCAGACCAGGTTGCCGAACGCATCGCATTCTGGTGCGAACAAGCGCAAAGCAGCAAGATCATTCTGCACCTGCATGTCGGCGACATGCCGCATTGGAAAGCAGTGAAAAATATCACGCTGTTCGCCGAAGAGGTGATTCCCCGCGTCAGGAAGCTCACATCTCTGGCACTTCAAGTCGCAGCCGAATAGCGAGGATCGAAAATGCCTGTCTTTACGAAGCGCGCGGTCTTGGTCGATGGAATTCGTGTCGAAGTGCTCGAGGCGGGCAGCGGCGAACCATTGGTCTATTTGCATGGCGCTGGCACGACCAGCGGTTTTCAGGATATTCTCCCGTTGGCTCGGTCCAGAAGACTGATCGTGCCGATACATCCCGGCTTCGGTGCCTCGGACGACGACGCCGGAATCAATTCGATGCTGGATTATGTGGTCCACTATAACGCGCTTTTCGACCAGCTCGACTTGAGCAGTCCCATTGATCTGATCGGACACTCTCTTGGCGGCTGGATGGCAAGTCTTTTCACAGTGTTGAATGACCGTCGCGTACGTCGCCTCGCACTGGCTTGTCCTGCGGGCCTTCGGGTCACTGAGCATCCAACTGCTGATATGTTTACAATTCGAGCAGAGCAGGTGCCGGCTTACATCGTTTCGTCACCGGACGCGCTGGCGCGGATCCCGAGCACCGATTTGACCGTTGACATGAGAGTGGGTCGGTATCGCGAGTTGACGTCACTCGCGCGTATCATGTGGGACAGAAATTACGATCCGAAGCTTACCCGTTGGCTGAAGAAGATCGGAGTGCCGACTCTGATCCTGTGGGGCACCAAGGATCGGATCATTCCGATCGAACAAGCAAAGGTCTGGGCATCGCTTATTTCGACCAGCGAGGTCGATACGTTCGAGGGCGCAGGACATTTGCTGTTCTTCGAGGCACCTGCGGCCGTAAGTCGACTGGAGGCATTCCTCGCCGACGACAGGCCATTGAGGAAAGCCGCGAGCTGACTGAAGCGTCGGAAGTACCCGAAGGAGAAATCAGGGGGAAGCGTCTATGACGGCTCGTATGCGTTGGCTTGAAGCGTTTGCCGTTTCCGGGTTCGTAATTGCGCTGGGAAGCGCCAGCGCCGTAGCGCAGAAGAAATACGATGTAGGCGTAACCGATTCCGAGATAAAGATCGGCAACGTGATGCCGTACAGTGGACCCGGATCGGCTTACGCCGCGATCGGCAAAACCGAAGCCGCTTACTTCAAAATGATCAACGACCAGGGTGGTATCAACGGCCGGAAAATCAATTTCATTTCCTACGACGATAGCTACAATCCGCCGAAAACGGTCGAGCAGGTGCGCAGGCTGGCGGAATCCGACGAGGTGTACGTGCTGTTCAACATCGTCGGGACAGCGGGAAACTCAGCCGTTCAGAAGTATCTCAACCAGAAGAAAATTCCCCATATCTTCATATCGAGCGGCGCCGCCCGGTTTGACGATCCCGAGCAATACCCTTGGAGCATGGCCTGGTGGCCGGGCTTTAAGAACGAAGCCCGGATCTATGCGAAATTCATCCAAGAGCATTATCCCAGCAAGACGATCGGGATCCTGTATCAGAACGACGATTCCGGAAGAGATTACCTCGCCGGCTTCCACGAAGCGTTTGGACCAGACGCGTCGAAGAAGATAAGGCTGGAACTGCCCTACGAACTGACATCGCCAACGGTGGATTCCCAGGTAGTGCAAATTAAAGCGGCCAGAGTTGATATCTTCATCAATCTCGGCACACCGAAATTCGCCGCCCAGGCGATCAAGAAGATCGCCGATCTCGGATGGAAGCCAATTCAGTTTCTCAGCAATGCAGCGGCGTCGACGGCGTCAACCACGAATGCGGCCGGTGTGGATGCTTCTAGGGATATCATCAGCGCGGTCTACTTGAAGGACGCCGCCGATCCGCAATGGAAAGATGACGAGGCCGTGAAGGAATTTCGAGCCTTCATGTCAAAATACTATCCGGACGGCGACCAGGAGAACGGCACCACCGTGTTCGGCTACGGAGCCGCAAAAGCATTCGTTCAGGTGCTCGGACAATGCGGAGACAATCTTACGCGCGACAACATCATGAAACAGATGAGCAGTCTGGACTTGAAGATCGACGTCTATTTCCCTGGCATCAGGATCAAGACCAGTCCCACTGACTATTCTCCGATCGATCAGCTTCAGATGGTGAAATTCGATGGTCAAAGATTCGAGCCGTTTGGTTCGATCATAGACAGCAAGTAGTCGACTGCCGATGTGCACGAAGCGCGATTTGAGTGTGTCCAGTTGTCCTCCGGGGAGGAAAATCAATGCCGTCTCTTGAAAAGAGGGTAGCGTTGGTCACTGGCGCCGGCGGGGGAATTGGAGCCGCGATCTGTCATCGCCTGTCAAAGGAAGGCGCATTCGTCGTCGCTGCAGATTTGAATTTTGACAATGCGAGTAAGGTTGCCGAGCAGGTCAGGCAAGTGGGAGCGGGGTGTCTGCCGATCCAGCTCGATGTCACCGATCAATTGCAGTGGCGGTCTGCGGTCGCAGAAACGCTGCGTGTTGCCGGTGGTCTCGACATTTTAGTCAATAATGCCGGTGTCGCACATATCAAACCGCTTGAGGCGGTGTCCGTCGATGAATGGAATGCCGATATCAATGTTAATCTCAACGGCGCATTTCTCGGGATCAAGGAATCGTTGAATGCTATGCGCGAACGCGCAGAACGATCGCCGTCGGGGGCATCGATCATCAATATTGCGTCGGTCTCCGCGCTGGTTGGATCGCCGGGCATGCCGGCCTATTCGGCGAGCAAAGGCGGTCTGCGGCTGTTTTCGAAGGCGGTCGCACTCGATTTCGCCAAACGCAGATATGGAATACGGGTCAATTCGGTTTATCCGGGCCTGATCGATACCAGCCTGACGACGCCGCTGTTCGAAAGCATGCGTGGAGCGAATTCAAGCAAGGATATCGAGGCGATTCGAGCGGAAATGATCGAGAAATATCCGATCGGAAGGATCGGCAGACCCGAAGAAGTAGCCGGCGTTGTGTGCTTCCTTGCCGGCGAAGATTCCTCTTACATGATTGGTGCCGAACTGGTCGTCGACGGCGGACTGACGGCCTAATGAACCTCTAACGGCAGGCGGGCCGAGGAAAGTGCCATGAGCTATCCCAATCTGTTCGACCTATCCGGAAAAACGACGATTGTGACGGGTGGAGCGAGCGGGCTGGGCCTGTCAATCGCCGAGGCCTTGGTGGAAAATGGCGCCCATGTTGCGTTATTCGATCTTGACCAGCACGGCCTTGAAGAGGCTGCCCATCGGCTCAGAAGAGCCGGGGCAGATGTCCTGAACAAAACGGTCGACGTTGCCGATCGGGATCAAAGAAGTCAGAAGCCAGATGCCCATTCAGAGTTGTCAGGTTCGAATTCGAGATAGGCCTCGTCGACGATGACGGTTGTCTGCTTGGCCATCTCGGCCAAGAAAGCCTTGAACGAAAGGGTCTCACTGGCTGTACCGGTGGGATTATGAGGATTGACGATGTAGATCGCCCGGGTGCGAGCGGTCACTCGTGCTGCAATAGCAGGCAGATCGTTTTCGAGATGGGCGTTGAGCGGAATGCCGACGACCACCGCCACCAAGCGCCACGGCGTCCACGAGCGCCCTATAATAGATGAACTCGCCGCCAGCGCCGCCGCCAAGCGCGACTTGAACGCCGATTGACAGACAGCGTCGCCATGTGTTTGGTCGCTCGCCTACAATCGCAACCGTTTTCCCGAGACTGAAATAGCGCGGTAGCGGAGCCCGTCCAATCTGGGTGCCGCCTATCAGCAACGGGAGACCAGCCAATGAAAACGACTCCAACAGGTGCTTTACTGCACCATGCACAAACGCGGCCAAAAAGCGCGGCCTTCATCTTTCACGAAGAGGTGTGGACATACGAACGGCTTGCGGACGAAGCCGAACGCCTCGCGCGCGGACTGGCGGCGCACGGCGTCGAACCGGGTGATCGCGTCGCCCTTCATATGATGAACAGGCCCGAAATGGTCGTCGCCTATTATGCCTGCTTCAAATTGGGGGCTATCGCCGCGCCATTGCGAACCGCGTTTACATTCGCCGAACTCGCTCCCATGCTGCAACGACTGAAACCCACGCTCTACATCGGCGAGATCGACCTCTACAAGAACGTCGCCCCGGTTGACGCCTCAATCCTTGAGCCTGACAGGCGCTTTGTCGTCAACGGAACCTTTGAAGAGCACGGCGTCCAGCCGTGGGAGGCGTTATTCGACGAGGCCACCGATGCGACTTTGCCGAACTCGCCGGCCCAGTACAAACCGGCAGTGCTGATCAACACATCCGGGACGACCGGTCAGCCCAAATTCGTCATCCACACGCCGACAACGCTATCTGAATCGGTAGACCTGGTCATCAGGCATTGGGGATTTTCGAACGACGATGTCATGATCGAATCCTTGCCCTTGGCGCATAGCAGCGGGCTCTTCAGTTTCCTGTCCTATATTCAGTTCGGTGCTCCTTTCGTCTTGCTTGAGGGCTTCGACGCCGACAGCGTCCTCGACTCCATTGAACGTCATCGTTGCACCTGGTGTGTCGGTTTTCCGGCCCAGTATGCGGCACTGCTCGAGTGCCAGCGAACTCGGCCGCGCGATCTGGCGTCCTTGCGCATCTGCCTGACCGGAGCAGATGCGTGCCCGATCGATTTTCAGGAGCGGGCCCCTTCGATCCTTGGCGCACCCCTCTACAACATCTGGGGTGCAACGGAAGTCATTGGTTCTTTGACCTTCGGTCTGCAACACGGGCCGGTGGTGCGGATCGTGAAGGGCGCGCGGATAAGGTTGATCGACGAAAATGGTGCCGATGTCGCCGACGGCGAGGCTGGAGAACTCCTGGTTCGCGGGACAAACGTCTTCGCTGGTTACTGGAATGATCCTCAGGCGACGGAGGAGAGCTTAAAAGGCGGCTGGTATCATACCGGCGATCTGATGCGGCGCGGCGAGGGAGATGACCTTTGGTTCGTGTCCCGCAAGAAAGACATCATCATTCGCGGCGGCACCAACATCTCGCCTGTCGAAGTTGAGCAGGCGCTGGTAGCCGCCCATCCCGGGGTCGAGCAAGCTGCAGTGGTGGGCATACCAGATACCGTGCTCGGTCAACGAGTGTTCGGTT
Organism: Bradyrhizobium sp. AZCC 2289; assembly: GCF_036924615.1. Taxonomy (NCBI): domain Bacteria; kingdom Pseudomonadati; phylum Pseudomonadota; class Alphaproteobacteria; order Hyphomicrobiales; family Nitrobacteraceae; genus Bradyrhizobium; species Bradyrhizobium sp. AZCC 2289. The sequence continues at coordinate 7,533,041 of NZ_JAZHRY010000001.1, forward strand.
TCGTGAAGCTCGCAAAGGGGATGAGGGACACAATCGTTTCCGAAATCCTCGGCAACGTCGCGACGCGGCTTGCATCCTATAAGGTCCCTGAGGGTCTCAGGGTCCTCGACGAATTGCCCCGCAACGCCCTGAGCAAAGTCGATCGCAACATGTTGCAGACCATGGCGGCCGGGACCGACAGGGCAGGCCAGATCCGAGGTGTGCTCTCGCTGCCGAAACAGCCCGACGAGCGGCCGGCCCGGCGCGTCGCTCGAAATAGATAGGCGCTTCTACAGGTGAACAAAAAACGGCGGGCACCACCCGCCGTCGGCATCGCCGGTTTGCGTCGTCATCACGTTCATCCGGTCCCAGCCGCGCCGGCCCGAAGCAAGGCACATTTCGGACAGGGGCCGGATCACAATTCATCACGTCCCCGACACTTAGCCGATGCGGACTGCAGAAAGACCCAGTTGAAGGGTTCACTGCAACCCGCGAACCGGAGCACCCCAAACCGGAGATGATGATGCCTGAGAGGGACAGTATTTCGAGCACGTCACTATTGAATTTCGAGGCGTGGAGAGCTTTGCTCCGCACGATTTGCGGGCGATACAACCCAGAGGGTATCGAGCACAACGCCTTTATCGGCTGGGTTCGTCCCATGAACGTATGCGGGCTCGCGGCAGTCGATATTGGATGGAACGTTCACCGGGTCGAAAGGACGCACCGGGATATTCGCCTCGATGGGGCGGAGCATTATTATGCTTTATTTCAAGTCTCTGGCAAATCAGCGATGACTCAGAACGACCAGGCGGTGCAACTCGCTGCGGGTGACGTCGTACTCGTCGATGCGGCTCGGCCCGTGACATACTTCCGTAACGACACCAGCGCGCAATGGCTATCTGTTCGTCTGCCGCGTCGGTCCCTGGTTTCCCATCTTGGATTCGAGCCGCAAGGAGGTTCTTGCAGGCACAGCGGAACACCGGCCGGGCGTTTGCTCTTCGGTCTTGTTCACGATGCTGACACAGATAACGCATTATCATTCACGTCTGCCGATGACTACATGCAGCTGGCCGTCTACGATCTCGTCGGCGCGCTATTTGCGCCGTCCGATCCCTGGCATATCACTCGCCCTGCGGGCAAGCTGTTCGCGCGCATCTGCGGCGTGATCAAGGACGGATTTTCCGATCCGGATTTTGGGCCCGTCGAGGTGGCCGCCGAAGCGGGAATCTCGTTACGTTACCTTCAAAAGCTCTTTACGGAGCGCGGCTCCACCTGCAGCGAATTCATCTATTCGCTCCGTCTGGATCACGCGGCCCGTCTTCTGCACCGCCGCGCGCTACTGGGTACGGGCCAACCTCTCAGCGAGATCGCCTATGCCAGCGGCTTTCGCGATTATGCACATTTCGCGCGGAAATTCCGCCATCGGTTTGGTTACCCGCCGGGCGCCCACGCCGGAAATGGAAAATGCGCCAGTGATGGAACAGTGCGCGCTGGTCCTGCCGAAAGTGCGCTTTCCGCTCGCGACATTTAACCTCCGGCGAGCTAGGTTCGATCTGCGCGACGGCAACCCGGTTCGGAAATTGCGACCGGAAGTTGGCAAAGAATTTAACGCTGAAATTCAAATTGAGACGCCACAGCTTAGTGACGAAAAAAAATTGAGAGATCAAATCATGCTCTCAGATGTCGGTCATGTCGTCGTCGTTGATGATGACCCATCGCTTCGGCAAATGGTCATCAGGTACTTGGAAGATCACAGCCTGCCGACCAAGTCCGCGTCAAACAGGACAGAGTTGAATCGTCATTTTGCGGGGGCCGTCCCCAGCCTGATAATTCTGGATCTGCGACTCGGTCAGGACGATGGGCTGGACCTTTTACGAGAAATTCGTTCTCATTCGGATGTTCCGGTGATCATCACGACCGGCCATCGTCCCGACGAAATCGATCGCATCGTGGGTCTCGAACTCGGTGCGGACGACTACATCCTAAAACCATTCAGCCTCAGGGAGTTGCTTGCGCGCGTTCGTGCCGTGTTGCGGCGACAGGAAATGGGGCGCGTCGCACGAGCCCATGATCCGGAGCGAGGCGGGTACAGATTCGACGGCTGGCAGCTTGAACGGCGTGGCCGGAGACTCCTCGATCCCAATGCGACGCCGGTCTCGCTGAGCAAAGGCGAATATACGATGCTACTGGCCTTTCTCGAAGCGCCTCAGCGGCCTCTCTCGCGGGAGCATTTGTTGCAAGCCACCCGAATTCACGAGGATATTTTCGATCGAAGCATCGATGTCCAGGTCCTGCGGCTGCGGCGCAAACTGGAGATCGATCCGAGTGCACCGCGGGTGATCCAGACGGAGCGCGGCGTCGGCTATATCTTCGCGCTGCCCGTCGAACCGTTCTGAAAGTGATAAAAATGCGACGCCGTGCAATTGCGGTTGTAACCGTATTGTCCACCCCGGTGATGATCCCGTAACCGGCCATCGTCAGAGTCTCCGTACCGGTTCGCGGGGAATCTCATGTTGCCGAAACGCCAATCCTCTCCATTACCTTCGTTGGTCGCCTATCAGGGGGCCTCTTTGCTAACCGCGTCGGTGCGGAGCTGAAAATGCGATGGTTTGTTCATGTGCTCGCCAGGTTGGTGATCGCGGCGACCTGTACGAGCTCGACGGAAGCGCTCGACGCGCGGGTCGGCGAGGCAAATACCCTTCCTCCGCTAACGGTTTGTGGGAGCATCTCATGTTGAATTCATCTGGATCGCTGACCGGTGCCACCAGACGGAACGGCGTTCGGAGCCGCGAGCTACGCATCACCTTGCGGGATTGGCTGGCCAAGCCCTGGCGCGCCATTGCAAGCCGATGGGCGCATCGGCGTCGCCACCGCGAGATCAAGAAAGCCGTCGCTGCCTTGACGAAACTGGACGACGAGACGTTGCGGGGCATCGGCATACCGCACCGATCACAGATCGAGCAGGTCGTGAGGTACTGTCGTGATTGCTGATGTCGTCAACTATGCGATCGCCGCAATCGGCTTCATCCACGCAGTGGGTCGCTTGTTCGTCCGAAGACCGTCACAGCCACAAGAACACTGTTATGACGAAAAAATGGACTAGACGGCGGGATCAATGTCTGGAGGGGAATATTCGCGCTCTGACCAAAGCTCCCTGAGTATGTCGTTCAGAAGATTTTTGTTACAGTGGCCCAGTCCTGGTGAACCCAGAATCGCGCGAACCGCCCGTCGACGTCGCGGAATCGTGATTTGCGCACTGATGCTGGGCAGCTTGCAACTTTCTCCGGCGACATCGCAGTCGCTCGTGCAACCGCCTGAATCAAACAGCACCGTCGCCGAGGAACCTATCACTCCCATTCCCGAGCCTCCCGCAATTGACCCGCTGAAGATCAAACTTGGGGAGCGTCTATTCGGCGATCCCCGGCTGTCACACGACAATTCGCGCAGTTGCTCGTCGTGCCACGATCTCCGCACAAATGGCGCGAGCTTAAAGAGCCAGGACGTCGGCATCGACGGCTCAAGCCTTCCGCTGAATACCCCTACTATATTCAACGCCGCGCTTAACTTCCGCTTCGGCTGGGAGGGAAAACTCCGTACCCTCGAGTCGGATGCCAAAGCCGCATTGGAAAATCCAGAGGTCATGGGCGTCGGCATTTCCGCGCTGGCGGAAAAGCTCGGCGCGGATCCCGACATGCACCGGGAATTCATGGCAGCCTACGGTAGCGGCCCGGACGCCAAGAATGTCGTGGACGCCCTCGCGAGCTTCGAGCGAACGCTGGTGACACCAGGCAGCAGATTCGATCGTTGGCTTGAAGGAGATGAAGCAGCGTTGTCGACGGAGGAGCTGGATGGATATCGGCTATTTAAATCCCTGGGGTGCGTCTCGTGCCACCAGGGCGCAAATGTCGGCGGCAATCTCTTCGAGCGACATGGAATTTTCCATCCGCTGGCGTCGCCAAAGCCCGAAATCCTGCGGGTTCCGAGCCTGCGAAATGTCGCGACGACGCCACCCTATTTTCATGACGGCAGCGCTCAAACCCTCGATGACGCCGTTCGAAAAATGGGTCTTGCTCAATTGAATTCAACCCTGACCGACCAGCAGGTGAAGGCGATCGTTGGCTATCTCCAGACCCTGACCGGAAACTACCGTGGTGCGCCCGTCGGACCATCACCATGAGGATTACGTCTATCGTAATCGCCTTTGCGTTTTTTCTGTTGCTGCTCACCTGGCTGCTCCTAAGCGGGCTATATCCGCATTACGCTCGCTACGATCGTGAACTCCAGGCGCTCGACGAGTGTTCCGAACTCGAGCGCGGATTGAATCGAGAGGTATTGACCGCACGCGCCGGCTTGTCACGAAACTACGACGCGTTGGCGCGCATGACCGACGCCTACGCCGAGTCGCTTGATCGATTGCGGGAAGCAGCCGGTACGGATTCCGAAGAAAGCGCTGCAATCGAAGTTCTGGCTGCAGGTGCCGACCGGCAGCGGAACTTCGTCGAGCAGTTCAAGAGCAGGAACGCATTGCTGCGGAACTCTTTCGCATATTTTGGAATGTTCAGCGTCCGTCTTGCCGCCTCGGACGACCGGCCGGTGGCCGCCGCCGCCAGCACGCTCTCGTCCGCCATGCTGCACCTCACGCTCGATACGTCGCCGGACGCGGTGCGCGAGGTCAAGGACCGGCTGGAGCAACTTGCGCGTCTGCAAAGTCAGCCCGGCGAAGCCGAGTCGGTACAGGCGGCAGTCGCGCACGGGGGCATATTGCATGACCTGCTGCCGGCGACCGACGCGACGCTGAAGGCGCTTAACGCCGCGGCGAGCACCCGCGAGCAGGATGTCGTTCGTTCCTTGATCATGAAACATCAGCTGGCCGAGCGGGCCTCGGCCCGCCAATACCGGATTCTGCTTTACGCTGCGTCGCTGATGCTGCTCGCCGCCCTGGTCTATCTCGGGCTGCAATTGCGGGCGCGGGCAGTCGCCTTGCGGCGGCGTGCCGCGTTTGAGCACGTGATCGCCGATATCTCGACGCGATTCATCAATTCACAACACCATCAGATCGCCGAACATGTCGAGAGCGCGCTCGAAAAACTGGCCGGATGCGTCGGCGCGGATCGCGCCTATTTCCTGGTGGCCGGCGAGCCGAAGCAAATCTATCGCTGGTCGCGCGAAGGCGCGGAATTTCCGCCAGGCTGGCCCGGGCGCGCGCCGGAGCTTGCTCCGCGTTTTGACCAAGGTGAGGACGGCATCATTCATGTTCCGAAGGTCAGGCCCGCGCATCTTGACGCCCCGATCAACCTACTTGTCGACGCTGGCCTTCAAGGCTGGCTCTGCATCTCAAACTCGTGTCCGAACAGGACACACGCGATACTTGGCTTCGATGCGCTGCGCGCAGGAGCGTTCATCCCGCGGGCTGAAGTTTCGCTACTTCGCATGGCGTTCGATGCGATCGGCCAGGCGGTCGGCAGGGTCTTTCTCCAACGGGAGAAGGAGCGCCTGGAAGCGAGACTGCAACAGGCCCGCCGGATGGAGACTATTGGTACCTTCGCAAGCGGAATCGCCCATAATTTCAATAACATCGTAGGCGCCATTCTCGGTTATACGGAAATGGCTGATGCCCCGGTCAGTCCAGGTGGGCAACCGGCCGCCAACCTTGCCGAAATTCGTCGCGCCGGCGAGCGGGCTCGCGAGCTCGTCGATCAGATTCTCATGTTTGGACGCCGTGGCGAGGGGAGGCGGCAGCGCATTTGCATCAAGGCATTGGTCGCGGAAACGAAATCGTTACTCGCTGCATCGTTACCTTCCCATGTCGGGATCACGGTGAGCGAGACATCCGAGATGACAGTCGTATCGGCGGAACCCGCGCAATTGCAGCAGGTCATCCTGAATGTTTGCAACAATGGGGCACAAGCAATGGACAAACCTGGTCTCATAGAGCTTCAGATTGGAGTGCGGGACGTAACAGACGTGTTGCGGATTGGGCGGATTGGGATCGGTCCCGGTCGCTTCATAACCATTTCGATCTCCGACCCCGGGCGGGGCATGGACGAAGCAATGCTGCAACGCATCTTCGAGCCATTTTTTACGACGCGCCCCGATGGTAACGGTCTAGGGCTCGCGACGGTTCGTGAGATTGTCCAAGAACACGACGGAGCCGTCGAGGTGCAAAGCGCTCTTGGAGCTGGAACGCGTTTCGACATCTGGCTTCCAGCTGTGTCATCCAATGAGCCAATATCCGCTCCATATGCGCCCGGCGTGGCCGGTCGTGGCGCTGGCGAAACGGTGCTGGTGCTTGAAACGGAACGCGAGCGCTTGCTGCGGCATGAGGAAATTCTGGCTGCCCTCGGCTATGAGCCGGTCGGCTTCACAGAGCTGCATGAGGCCCGGCAAGCCTATGCCCTGCGAGCTCGCTTTGATGCAGCGCTCGTGTGTCACCAACTTGGAGCTACTTCATCCCTCGATTTCGCGACGGCATTGCATGATATTGCACCCAACCTGCCGATCATCCTGGCGACACCTTCAGCGCGGGATTTAAATGCTCCGATGCTGGCAGGTTCGGGAATTCGCGAAGTTGTTCATCATCCGCTGACGTCTGTGGAGTTAGCCGGCGCATTGTCTCGCTGCCTAGCGGCTTCCCTTGCCCCGCAACTGCAATCATAGTCGCGTATAAAATTCCCTATTACTTGTGGATACCAAAAACTTTATCCGTGTTGATGACGCCCCGGAATCACCTAAGCTGGCGGAATGATCGGGCTGCTCTGTTTCGTTCTGGCCGTCCTGGCCTCGCCATTCAAGTCGAAGTTGCGGCTTGAGGCTGAGAACGCGGTGCTTCGACATCAGTTGATTGTCTTGAGGCGCAGGCTGCATGGTCGCGTCCGGTTCACGAACAATGATCGCGGGTTCTTTATCCAGCTGTATCGCTGGTTTCCATCAATCCTGGAGGTTCTCACAATCATCCGGCCCGAGACGCTCGTGCGTTGGCATCGGGCCGGCTTTCGCTGCTACTGGCGTTGGAAGTCCCGCCCACAAGGAGGGCGACCGCAGATCGAAACGAAGCTGCGCGCGTTGATCCGGCGGATGAGCGTCGAAAATCCGTTTTGGGGTGCGCCACGCGTTCACGGCGAACTACTCAAGCTCGGGTTTGAGGTCGCGCAGTCGAGCGTCGCCAAGTACATGGTCAAGCGGCGGGGGCCGACCAGCCAAGGATGGCGAACCTTCTTGCGCAACCACGTGCCGGACATTGCCGCCATGGACTTGTTCGTTGTTCCAACTATCGGTTTCGACCTGCTCTATGCCTTCGTCATCGTCGGGCTCGACCGCAGAGACCTCGTCTGGATCAACGTCACAGCAAATCCGACTGGCAGAATGGGTTGCACGTCAAATAACGGAGGCCTTTCCTTGGGATGAGGCTCCGCGCCACCTCATCCGCGATCGGACAGGATCTATGGCAGCGTCGTCGCACGCCGATTGCGCGCCATGGGCATCCGGGACAAGCCTACCGCACCAGCCTCGCCCTGGCAGAACGGCTTTGCCGAACGGCTGATCGGATCGACCCGGCGTGAGTGTTTGGATCACGTCATCGTTTTGGACGAGGCGCATTTGCGCCGGGTCCTGGAATCCTATGCCAACTATTACAATCCTGTTTCATAACACCCATCCGTCTACGCGATTGAAGAGAAGAGGTTTTGCCGATCTGGATGCGATCCCGTGGGGTGATTGGGGTTCTGCCTCGCGCGATGAACGATGCGCTGAGCGGCCGGTTCGCCGAGGGTTGATCGGCGGAAGAGCCACGGACCATCCGGCAGGGGATGCCCCGCTTCGATTTCGCCCGCTTCGGCGGCGAGCCTGAGCGTCTTCGGTGCAATTCCGAGCAAACCCGCCGCCTTGTTCAGATTGAGCCATGGCTCGTTCCCATCCGGCACCGGTCGAAAGACCGGGATCTTATGATGCGACCTGAGCGCGGTGACCCGCTCCCGTGTCCAGCGATTGCCGTGGCCGGTCACCAGGCCGTTCCGGTTGAGGATGCCGGCAATCAGATCATCATTGGCGATGAGAACCAGCTGGCGGATGGCGGCGAGCATGTCGGCGGAGATGCTGTTGCGCTGTCCGCGGCGACGCCTCGGCAGGCGCAGTTCGGTATGAACGCCGCCCATCCAATGGATCAGGAGAACGATCTCTGACGCTTCGTCATCGATATCGGCGACCACCTCGTGGATGACGGTGCGCACGATTCGCTTCTTGAGCCTCGCGTCGGTCGGCGGCGCCGACCAGACAGCCTTGAGATCAGCGGCCAGCGCGGCGACGTGTCCTGGCGAGCGTGATGGTTCCGATGTCGAGGCATCATGCGCGGCAATCCTGGTCTCGATCTCGCCTACACGTGTGAGCGCGCTGTTCCATCGCAACTCCAGTTCCGCCGCGATCAGCCGGTTCTGCGGATCGATGGCGTCATACTGTCGGAATGCCCGATCGGCGCGGTAGCGCGCCGCCTCGAGGTCGCGCGCCAGCGCATCACGAACCTGATCGCGGCGGCTGGCCGCTTGGGCTTCGGCCTCGACGGCCGCAGCTATCGCTGCCGGTTCGACAACCCGCAGAAGAGCTTCCTCGACGGCGTCGTCGACACGCAATCCTCCGAATGCGATGCAGCGTGGCTCGCCATTGTCGAGCGAACCCCGCCAACAGGAATAGCGCGGAATGTTATGCTTGGTGCCTGTGTAGCGGACCATCAGCTTGCGTCCGCAACGCCGGCAGCGGACAAGGCCGGCGAGCAAAGCGTCGCCGTGCTTCGGCGCTCCGTGATGTCGGCCTGTGGGCAAGTTGTCGCTCACCATCTTGCGGATCGCCTCCGACCGCTCCCAGCTGACGTAACCCTCATGGACGCCTGGGATCAGCGCCAGCCATTCGGCTCGCGCCTTACGACGGCTCCTGGGTCGGATCACGCCTGCGGCTGCATCATATCCTGTCGCGACACGACTCTTACCATAGGCGTAGGCGCCGCCGTAGATCGGGTTCTCGATCATCCGGTGGATGGTGGTATAGTGCGGCCTGCGCCAGACCACGTCACCATTATGGCGCTTGGCGGGCAAGTCCAGCCCATGCTCGATGAACCAGAGCAGGGCTTGCCGGACACTGCCGAGTTCGGCCACCTTGTCGAAGACGAGGATGATGGCCTCCTGGACACGGCGATCGGGATCCTTCTCGAGCCTGTCGCCGACCTTCACGAAGCCGACCGGGGCAGCGACGATGAGTTCGCCGCGCCGGGCCTTCTCATAGCGGGCCGACAGCGAACGCTGGCGCAGAAGATCGAGCTCGTACTCGTTGAGGCTGCCCTTCAATCCCAGCAACAGCCGGTCGTTGCCCTGACGCGGCGCATAGACCGTCTCCTGATCGATCAGCACGGTATCGACGACGCGGCACATCTCGATCAGCTGCTGCCAGTCACGGCTGTTGCGGGCGAAACGCGAGACTTCCCGCGCCGCGACCGCACCGACCTTGCCCAGGCAGACCTCGGCCACCATTCGATCAAAGCCGGCGCGCGCGACGCCGCCTGCCGCCGAGCGCCCGAGATCGTCATCGACCGTTTCGATGCGAGACCAGCCCAGCGCCGTCAGACGATCGCGCATCGCATATTGCAAGGCGCTGCTCTCGCGATTGTGGAGAACCTGATGGGCGGAGGACTGCCGTACATACAGGATCGCCTTTCGCTCCAGATGATGCGGCCTGATCTTCTCAGACATCATGACCCATCTCCTCCCGTCCCCGAGCGAGGTCGCCGTCGGCGTGGCCGAAGATCAGGCGGACCATCAGCTTCGTCAGCGTATGGCGCGTCTCGGCGGGCAACGCCTGCCATTGCGGCGTCTGCGCCGCGGCGGTGGGCGGATCGCAGAACAGATCGAACTGACGTGCATTGCTGTGAGGATGGCGGTGAGCGGTAGGCGGGCGCATGGACATCTCCCCGATTCGCGTCGTGAGAGCCCAATGCTGCGCTTGAATCCCGCAATTGCGATGGTGCGCCAGAAACCGACGTCACATCCTGCAGCAGCGTTGCCAAGGCGGTGAGCACCGCAAGCTCAACATAGGGAGTGGCGCCAACACGCCAGGTCGCGCGAGCCGCCCGATCGAACATCCAGGCCGGAATCTCCAGCCATCGCGCAGATGCCCGACCAGAGAGGCTGCAACGGAAAACCTCTCTGCCAGCCTTCTCAACCACCTCATGAATATGGACCAGGCAGCCGGCCCAAGGATGCCACGGATAAAGAAGCTCGTACTCCGCGATCCCGTGGGCGTTCCGTCGTCGTGTTGTACAATAGCGTCAGAACACATCGTTCCTTGAACAAGGATGCGCCGGTCACTCGCCAAATTCAGCGAATCGGAAGCATCAAATCACACGCCATCCTTGGCGGACTTCACCACCACTACGCCCGAGCTTAAGTTTTCGGTACACACAGCCCCTTACCAGCTTCTCGTGCTAGCAGGGCCGGAGCACGGTCGGACCATTCCATTCTGATGTCCCCAGTCAAGCACACAGCGCACGGTTTCCCATCTCCACGAGGACTCATCGTGAAGTCCTTGCACCGATAGATCGTGCAGAGGAGAAGGCGGGACTCAAAGACGTCGGTGAACAGGCTCTGATGCGCGGGTTGGATACCGCATTTCCGTTTTTTCGTCTGGGGCTGTCCCTGGTCTAGCGTCGGGCGTCGATCGGATGATCGGCCACATAATGGATTTCAGGATTTCCCCTGCTGTGGTCCCACCTTCACCTCTGCACGATTAATGTCTGCACTGCCCCCCTGATCTTGATTGCAACAAAGGGGGCTGTGGGCCGGTCGAGCGCACCTCACGACTCGAGCGGTCCCACAGCCCCCAACGATGTCACGCCTGTCGAGGTGGCATGAGCTCGCGATTGATCGCCCAAATGAAGGCGGATAGCTCTCGGGCAATCGCCGTGACGATTACGGTTCGCCGCTTGCCCTTCCGCTCGAGTGAGCGGAAGCGTCCGCACAATCTGGTTTGCGCTTTCCACGCAATCTCGCGCGCGACTCTCGGTGCGGCCTCCACCTTTGGCTGCTTGTCTCGGCTCACGCGCGGCGGATATCGATAGCTCCAGGCCGCCTCCACAAGAATACGTCGCGCCCGCCCATTACCGGCTTTGGTGATGCCGCCTCGCTTGACCTGGTCGCCAGTCGAGTTTTCTGTGGGCACCAGACCCAGATAACCCATCAGCTCGCGCGGATTTTGAAAGCGGGATAGATCACCGATCTCGGCCAGCACCCCCACAGCCGCAATGAGATCAATCCCACGCACCGCCTGCAGGGCCGACACAACCTCGGCGAGCGACCACTCGGGTACTACCTCGCGGATGGCATCTTCCAAACGCTCCATCCGCTCACTTTCCTGGCGTATCCCCTCAAGTAACTCTTCGAATACGATGCGCTGCTCACGATGCTCGAGCTTCTGCGACATGAGCCATCTCATGTGGGCTGGTCCCCACGTTGTCTTGCCCGGATAGATGCGTCCCAGCCGCAGCATCAATGACGAGATCTGTTGACGCTTGCCCTGGAGGTCCTTCTTCACTGCCTGACGGGCGCGCGAGAGATCGCGCATGGCCTCATGGCGCTCGTCCGGCACCCACACCGCCGTAAGCTCGTCCGCGCGCAACAGCTTGGCGAGGCTTACCGCATCGCGCCGGTTCGTCTTCACTCGATCGCCGGCCTTCTTCGGAACGAGCGAGGGGGCCACCACCAGGCAGTTATGGCCGAGGCTCTTGAGCAGTCTGTAGAGACCATATCCTGTTGGCCCTGCTTCGTAGCAAAACGTCAACTGACAGCATTTCGCTGCAAGCTTTGCCACCAGCTTTCGGATCGCTGCCTCCGTGGCAGGAAACTCCCCGAGATATCGGACCTCGCCGCCACGGCCGCCATCGGCAATGGCTATAGCATTGCGCGATTTTGACGTATCGATTCCGACAAAGACCTCGGTATGATGACCCATGACTCGCCCTCCTTGTTTGAGGCTCTGCCCGGTCCATCCGGGCAACCCTCGTCGCAACATCGAGGGTGAGTCGCCTCATTTTGTGGAGGGACATACAGTCTAGCTCACTCTCGTCGGCGGTTGCTCCACAGCAACTGTCGCCTCCGAACCCGTTGGGCCTTCTAAGATGACTGTGGCGCGGCTGCCACTCGGATCGGAATTTTCTGGCATCATCACATATGGCGCCGGTTCTGTCTTGCCGACCAACTTTACCAGGTCATAATCGTTGGTGAGCTAGGGAGGCCCGCATGGCAAAGCTCGGCATTTTTGCTGCAGTGATCCTCGCGGCCGCTAGCGTCTCCTGCGGAGTGGAGGCGTGGGCCGCCGACGCCGCCCCGACCGGGCCTTCCGCAGCAACGGCGGCTTCCGCGCCCAAGGCGTGCACGGACGGTTGGAGCTTTGTTTCCACGGACTGTGACGTGGCGGGGCATCACGGTCTACGGCACGATTGACGCGGGGTTCGGCTGGCAGAGTCACGGCGCGCCGTGGGACCCGCGATCTGCTGTCGGAGCCTCTTACTTAATTCAGAAACAGAACAACTCGGCGCTGTGGGGCCCTGCACCCAACGCGTTGTCCAATTCATTCATTGGAATCAAAGGAACTGAGCCGATCGGCGGGAACGTCTCTGTTGTCTTTGCTCTGGACGCTGGCTTCGACCCGTATTCCTTGCGATTCTCCAGTGGACCGGGAGCGATTGCTGCGAACGCCGGCATCCCCCAAAATTTTGCAACCGCCTACTCCGATTCAAGCCGAGCGGGCCAGTGGTTCAACGGCCAGGGTTATGTCGGCGTCAGTTCTCCGACCTATGGCACCCTGACCGTTTTCCGACAGAACTCGCTGACCCTGGATGCTGTCTTCGACTACGATCCGCTCGACGCCTCTTACGGATTCTCACCCATCGGCTTTCAGGGAATAACCTGCGGCGGCGGCAATACCGAAAACTGCAGAAACTCGACGTCACTGAAATATCGGATCAATGTCGGCCAATTCCGGGCGGCGGCGCTGTGGCAGTTCGGCGGCTACGCCCAGAACAATGCCTCGAATGGCGCATACCAGTTCCAGGTCGGCGGCGATATCTCACCGTGGGGCCAAGGTGTGCTCTCGGTCGACGCAATTTACAGCCATGTCAGAGATTCCGTGTCGCTGGCACTTGCGCCGGGAAGCAATGACGCCAATGGCGTGCCGATACCCCCGTTTTTGCCACAGACGCTCACAGCGACGATCTCCGACAATGAAGCCGTGATGCTTGTGGCCAAATACACGGACGGACCGCTGAAGGTGTACGCCGGTTACGAACATATTCGATATATGGCGCCCAGCAATCCGCAGACCGCTTTTACCGATATCTCGGGAAGCTTTCTTTGTATGGGTTGTGATGCGATCAACAACACGAATATCAACAATACCGCCTTCGGCGTGAACGGTCTTGGTAACAAGACGTTCCAGGTCATGTGGGCCGGCGCCAAGTACGCTGTTACCGAAAACCTGGATGTGATCGGCGCCTATTACCACTATATCCAGAATTCTTTCTTCGGCCGCCCGCCGGCGGGCCCGCCCCCTGCTTTGGTACCGAGCATTCGCAATGCGCCGGGACGTTCGACGCGATCTCTGCCGTTGTCGACTGGCGGTTTGCACCAAAGTGGGATCTCTATTCCGGGATCATGTTCACGCAAGTGAATGGCGGATTGGCCAACGGCTTTCTCCAGCGCAACAACATCGCGCCCACCGTCGGATTGCGCTTCCGCTTCTGAAAGCCGGCTACGACCGATCTTTGGGCTGTGCTTCAGACAGCGGCGCTGACCCAAATGACCCTGCGCCAAGCACGACGGGCCGAGGGGGCCTTGCGCCGGTCGGACCCAACGGGATTGACGGTTGACCAAGAACGGGACCGACACTGGGCCGCCTGCGCCGCGTTGGCGGGTGGAGCAATATGAGTGGACAACGGACCTTACTACAATCCTTCGACGAACGATCGCTGCCATGTCCATCGCTAGAATTGTGCATCATTAAGGATAGGAGTGCAGGTTCCCTAAACCGGACGCGCTGGCATCACCAAAGGTATGAGTTCAAAGAAGCCTCGACCTGCCGCGTCAGGGTTGAACCTGCGACAACCCCGGATCTGTGGAGATCGGACGAACTTGAGGTCAAGCCGGGTGAGTGGTTGCTGCAAACGGCGGCAGGTTCGACGGTTGGGAAGATGGTTCTGCAGCTTGGGATTTGTCTGGGCTTCAAGACGATCAATGTCGTGCGCCGTCGCGCCGGCGTTGAGGAGATCAGGGCCCTCGAGGGCAACGAAGTGATCTGCACCGAGGACGAAGACTTAGGCAAGCGTGTCACAGAGATCGTTGGTCCGGGAGGCGTGTCAAAGGCAATTGATTGCGTGGCGGGTCAGATCGGCGCCGACGTATCGCGTTCTCTCGCGCCCGGTGGAAAAATGATTGTCTACGGTGCGCTCTCGACGCATCGCCAACCGGATGCGGTCGGGGTCGGTAGCGTCCGCCTCGCGATCGCGCACACGCGGCTGGCGGACGGCGACCGGACCGATACCGGTCATCACCTCGCGCTCCGGCAGGTGACCGTGGCGCACGACCCGCTGGTGGCCGTCTGCGGTCTTCAAATCGGCATGCTTGCCGAGAAAGTCCGCGACCTCGGCCTCGACCGCCTGGGCCAACAGAACACGTGCCCCAGTACGCAAGATTTCCGTGAGTTGATCGTCGACGTTTGCTGGCTGAATCAGCTTGATGATGTTATCTTTGGACACGGCATATCGCTCCTTTGGTGGAGAAGTGGAGGCGTTAAGCACCCCCACGATATGCCGCCTTCCCGATTCCCGCCGTCACCAACTTTCAGCGATAGCTCTCGCGACTTCCCGATGCCGTTCTTCGATCAGCCAGCGACGCCAGCCATGCCGGGTCGCCCGCCTTACAAGAATGAGGTCGTACAGAGATGGACCGCCGCGATCGCGCAGTCCGACGGCTTCGTCTTTGTCACCCCCGAGTATAATTACGGACCCTCCGCGGTGCTCAAGAACGCGATCGACTGGGTCTATCCCGAGTGGAATCGCAAGGCGGTTGGTTTCGTGAGCTATGGGTCCGCCATGGGCGCACGCGGCGTCCAGCAGCTCCGCGAAACAATGATCGAGCTTCAGCTCGCGCCGATTCGCGCATCGGTCCACATCCCTGTCGCCACCTTGTGGGCTCACTACCAAGGCGGCGATGTCGACGCAGGACTGGCCGAGTTGGGGCCCCCTGCCGGAACGCTGATCGACGATCTGCTGTGGTGGACTGCAGCCTTGAAGGCGGCGCGCGCCAGCGCGTCCTGACCGCCGCTGCGCGGCGACGGCTCTCACTCCCACGCTAATTTCAGAGGAACCCAATGACCCTTGTCCAATCTATCTCACCGCCTCGGCGACTGGTGCGAGCGATCATGCACCATACCCGTGGCCGGACGAACGGCCCCGTCACACGTTTAATGAGCCCGTCCGACTTGGGCGAGATCCTGAAACCATTCGTGTTTCTCGACCTTTTCGACCATGAAGGCGCGCCCTTCAACGGTCCGCTGCATCCCCACTCCGGTATCGCCACCCTGACCTATGTTGCGGAAGGCGCGGTCAACTATATCGACCCGGACGACACCCGGGGCACACTGCAGGCCGGCGGCGTCGAATGGATGCAGGCCGGACGCGGCATGTGGCACGGCGGCGGGCTCGACAAAGCAGGCCGGACGCGCGGCTTCCAGCTTTGGATCGCTTTGCCGCCGGCACTCGAATTAGGTCCGACCATAAGCATCTGTCACCCCCCTGGCGATGTGCAGAGTGACGGCCCAGCGCACGTCCTGCTCGGCAGCTACGGGTCCGCATCGAGCGCGATCGCGGCCCCGTCGCCGATCAACTATCTCGCGGTACGCCTGAAGGCAGGCGAGCGTTGGCGTTACGAGCCCCCGACGGGCCACACCGTCCTCTGGACCGCCATCGCATCGGGCGTCTTGTCGGCGCCTGAACTGCGACATGGCGACTTCGCTGCTTTCGAGCCATCAAGCAAAGCGGTCGAATTCGAAGCGCTGACCGAAACCGAGTTCGTTCTCGGCTCGGCCGCTCCGCATAAGCATAATCTCGTCCTCGGTTACTACTCGGTCCACACGACGCCCGACGCTCTGCGCGAGGGCGAGGCGCATATTTCATCGATCAAGGAGCGCCTAATTCAAGAGGGCCGCCTGTGAACACTTGCGCGGGGCTGGACATCAGCCTGGGCCCTTCGATCGAGAGGGTTCCCGCCGAAGAGGTTTTTCGAAAAATCCGTTCAGACCTCGTTCGGTCTGCGGGACCCTCGCGGGCCGGCGGCACGATCGGGCCTGGGAGGTCGTTTTAGTCATATGACTAAGGCTTGTGACTTAGCCTATGACTAAGGGTATGACTTAGGCCGCGACGTCGGTACAAAAGTTTCGGTGCCGGCAGCTGCGGTTCGGCTTCTTCGCCCGCCAATTGCCGAAGGCCTTGAGCGGAATCCCCTGCGCTTCGCAATACTCTCGTTGATTCAACGCTCTCCGCTGCCACGCCTCATGGTGCTTATGCCAGAAAGCCTCGCCGTAACGCTCACGGGTTCGAAATTTCTCGGTCATCTTGTGTCCTCACGTTAAAAATTCATCGGCGAGAACAGATCGCGTCCGGACCTTAAAGGGACAAGTGTGCGAGAAATGGACCCTTACTTTTTGCGTAAGCGTCCATTCCTTACACGTCGCTAGGTTTAGGGCCGCCAATTCCAAGGCAGGAGTTCATCGAGGCGGCTGGCAGGATGTCCGTCGGTCATGCGCTGCAGGACGTCTGAGAGCCAGGCGTAGGGCTCGACATTGTTGAGTTTGGCGGTGGCGATGAGGGAGCAGATGGTTGCCCATCGGACGCCGCCACCGTCAGAGCCGGCGAACAGATGGTTTTTGCGCCCGAGCGCGATGGGCCGGATGGCGCGCTCGACCGGATTGTTGTCTAGCTCGATGCGGCCATCATCGAGGAAGCGGGTGAGGGCGGGCCAGCGCGCGAGCGCGTATCGGATAGCCTCGGCGAGAGGGCCGGCGGGTGGAACGCGGCCAAGCTCCATTTCAAGCCAAGGCTTCATCATCTCGATGAGCGGCCGGGCGCTGGTATAGCGCGCATGCCGACGTGCTTCTGCAGAGCGGCCCCGGATCGAACCCTCAATCGCATAGAGTTCGGCAATCCGCCGCAAGGCCTCGGCGGCGATCAGTGACCCGGTCGCTTCATGCAGGTCGTAGAACTTACGCCTTGCGTGGGCCCAGCACGCCGCCAGGACGATACCACCCGGGGCGGTCAGCCGCTCAAAGCCGGCATAGCCATCGACTTGCAGCACACCACGGAATTCCCGGAGATGGGCGGCAGGACGCTCTGACCGGCGATCAGGACTGTAGAAGTAGACGGCGGCTGGCGGTTCGGGTCCGGACCAAGGTCGATCGTCGCGCGCATAGACCCAGAGCCGGCCGGTCTTGGTGCGGCCGCGGCCGGGATCGAGCACCGGGATCGGCGTGTCGTCGGCAAACAACTTGGTTGATCCAAACACATGGGCTGCGAGGCGGGCCTGCAGTGGCTCTAGCCACCAGCAGGCGCCGCCCACCCAGTTCGCCAGGGTCGAGCGGTCGATCTCGACGCCGTGCCGGGAGAAGATTTGGCTCTGCCGGTATAGCGGAAGGTGATCACAGTACTTGGCGATCAGGACATGGGCGAGAAGACCGGGACTGGCGAGGCCCTTGGCGATCGGACGCTCCGGGGCGGGCGCCTGATGAATGCTCCCGCAGGCCCGGCAGCCATAGCGCGGCCGGCAGATGCGGATCACCCGAAGCCGCGCGGGCACGTAATCGAGCATCTCGCTGACGGTCTCGCCGATCATATGCAGCTCGCCGCCGCAGCAGGGGCACGCTTGATGATCGAGCTCGAGCCGCATGTCCTCACGGGGCAGATGCGCCGGCAGGCTTGGCCTCCCGGCTGGCACTCTGGGTGCCTTGGCTGCCGACGGTGGAAGCGTGGCTTCGACCCGCGCGATGTCGGCGTTGAGGTCGTCGAAGCCGAGCTGCAGCTGGTCGTAGTCGAGCCGTTCGGCACGTCGGCCAAATTGGCTGCGCTGCAGCTTCTGAACGATGAGCCGGAGGCGTTCGATCTCCGCCTGCGCCGCGGTGAGGTTGACGCGTTCGGCCGCGAGCGTTCGGACCATCCGCTGCAGCGTGCCTACATCATCTGGCAAAGCGGCAAGATCGATGTTCATGAACAGGCCTGACTCGCGTGCTTCCTCACCGAAGCACATGCCCGTTGAGTCAATCGGTCGCAGGATTATCCCGCCACCGCGGGTCGCCATTGCCGCTCCGGTGCGCGCCAATCGATACCGTCAATCAGCATCGACAGCTGCGCCGAGGTCAGCATCAGCGTCCCGCCAGGTTCGACGTTCGAGGGCCACAGGAAGACACCGTGCTCAAGCCGTTTGGTGAACAGGCAAAGGCCGGTGCCATCCCAGAATACGATTTTGATGAGGTTGGCCTTCCGGCCCCGGAACACGAAGAGATGGCCCGAGAAGGGATCCTGCCGCAGTACACCTTGGACCAGCATGGCAAGGCCGTCGATGCCCTTGCGCATGTCGATGAAGCCGAAGGCTAGGTGAACCTTCGTTCCCCGAGGAAGCAGTGTCATGATGCGTGCTCCTCGGAGGGTGGGGGCGCATCGGCGATCTCTACCGCTACAAACAGCGGTGCCACCTGCGTCAGTTGCTTCCAACGGAACAGAACACGCGCCGCTATCCCATAGCCGCGTGCTACCTCCGACAGGCTGGCGCCAGGCCGCGCCGCTTCCTCAACGATCCGGCGTTTGTCCTCCTCGCTGAACTGGCGCCGATGACCCTCGCGTGCCGGCGGTACGATCGGACCTGACGTCGGCGAGCCGTTAGTCATATGACTAAGCCTATGACTACCGCTATGACTAAGGGTATGACTTAGGCTGCGGCGTCGGTAGAGCAGCTTGGGCGACGGCGGCTGGGGCTCGGCCTTGAACCTCGCTCGCCAGTTGCCAAACGCCTTGAGCGGAATCCCATGCGCCTCGCAATACTCCCGCTGATTCAACGCACTCTGCTGCCACGCCTCATGATGCGCCCGCCAAAACAACGCGCCGTAGCGTATCCGTGAACCGATCTCGCTCGACATCTCCGTCCTCCTCACCTGCAAATTTGCCGGTGAGAACAGATCGCGGTCGGGGCCGGAGGAGACAAGTGTGCGAGAAATGGACGCTTACCTTTTTGCGGACCAAATTCGCTGATATCGCCCAAAAATTCCCTGTTCTTCGAAATCTTTTCCCTGATAATTTGCTTAGGGAATTGCGCGAGAAATCGCTGCAGCACAGCGGTATCTTGCGTCGAACCCGGCGCGCAGGGCCCCAAAATCGCAAAATTCCCTGTAAAATTCCCTGTTAGCAGGGAATTCGCCTGGAGACGGGTGCGATCCGCACTGCGTCGCCAGCCATGGGTTCCCGTTATAAATCAGGCACTTTTTGAATTTTCGGATTTTTCATTCTGAACGCAGTCACCTGTCGCATTCTGAACGTTTGTTGCCAGTTGGTTCGCCAGCGCATGAGCGTGGCGTTTCCTGGTCGCCGAAAGCATTCGCGCCTCGGTCCGCTTCGCATAGCCAGCGTAGCTCTCTTTAGTTCGGTGGGCCGACAGGGCGCGGCCCTGCCCCTCGGTCAATTCGGCCTCCTCCAACTCCGTCATGCCGCCGTGCCGGCAGGCGTCTAGGGTGAACAGCGCGGGCAGGCCGATATCCTTTCGCATCCGCTGGACGATCTTCTGCATTCCCGAAAACGAATAGGGCTTCGACAAGCTCCGAATCTCAACGCCTCGTTTGCGTTCTTTGACCTCGCGTAGGATCAACGGTACGCCGCGGCGCGTCAGCTTCGCAAGGATCCCCTCAGCCTCTTCATAGAATTTAACGACCGCTCCGTCTGGTAGTGTCTCCTCCAGCGGATGATCTATTACGGCGCCGGTCTTGTGATGCTCGATCCGGATTGTCGGCTTTGGGCCGGTCCTGTAGCCGGTCCATTTGATATGCCCGGCAATCACGTTCTCTGGGCGCTGCAGCCACTCGAAACAGATCACGGCAGCGGCGCCGCATTCCGGTTCGCCGCGCTCCACACAGCCATGGGCGAACGTGTAGACCTGTTCACGCGTAACCGCGGGCTTAACGAGCTTGACGCGGGTTTCCATCGTGACGCCCATCCACGGATTCGGAATGTCCTTTGAAAACTCTGCGGGGTGCAGGCGATGCACAACGCGCCACGCCTTCCGGCACAGGACAACCAACTTCTCCGCGATGCGTAGCCGCTTGCCCTTCGGACCCTTCACGAACCGATCATAAAGCTTATCAGCGCCAAGCGGCGTTACTGACTTGATGGGATGTCCGCCAACACGATCGCCGCGCTTGGTCAGCGTGTCGCAGATCTCCCGCATATTCCATTCGTAGTTTCCGCGGGATCGAGGTTTGACCTTCTCCAGATAAGCGCGGCTTGCCTTGTATTCCCGGAATAGCCAGTCGATGGTCCCGATCCGCGGTGCGGCCTCGCTCGAGATCGGCAGGCCCTTGCGCGCATCGTTCCATTCGTCGAATAGACCGTTTAGCGTCTCGGCTCGGCCGCCTTCGCCGCAGGCTTTGGCGTAGTCCGCCCCGAGCGGTTCATTAGGAATGGGGCAGCCCATTTTCCGGTATTTGGTCGGCACATTATAGTAAAATGCGGTCTTGCCTGACGCCAGCGGCTTAGGAATAACGTGGCGGGGGAGTTTCACGCTGACAAATCCGCGGCGATGTCGGTTGCGTAAACCATTTCGGGGGGCGAGATCGCCGCGTCCAGATCGTCCCTTAGCCATAGCCGGCGCCTTCCCTCGCTTACTCGGGGTAGGGGATAATCGGTTCCTACCCTCTTCAGAAACTCCTCGACAGTCAGTTCGCCACAGTACGCTGCGGCATAAGCTGCGCACAGGCGGCGCGGCCAAGCGCCAGCCGGAAACGATACCGGACCAGTCAGCCGATGACGCTCATATCCTACATCGAAGCGCGTTCGTCTCAAAGATCGAGTATAGCCAACACGTCGCCCATCTTCAGGAAGACGCAGCGCAAAGCAAGATTTGCTCATGGCAACTGCTCTAAGGCGCCGCTAATTGTCCCAGCCGCTATGCCACGAATATTATTGCCGAAATGATCCATCATTTTCGGCATAAGAGAAGTCGTATTGACTCCTCAAGCGATTCCACCGCACTCGAATTCCGCAGACGAGGGAAGTGTTTGTTTATCTTTGCAAAAGCGGATTCGCTGCGGCGAATTGTCTCCAAAGAGTCGAGAAACGAGGGCACAGCCAATCCGGTGAACGTCGGGGTGCCGCAATGTCGCCATTTGCATAGGGGCCTCGCTGGGGCTGAGAACGTCGCTGGTAAGCGAAAAGTTCGCCGCACCTCGCCTACGTCGGACAATGAAGATAAAACCGCGTTCTATTGATTGAATGAGGTCGTCGCGATGCGCCGGGTCATTGCGGCAAAAGTCACGAAGGCGCTGCAGCAGAGGCGTTTCTTGCATTCGCTTCTATTGAACAATGTCGGCGGCGACCTATCTCAGGACCATGATCAATCAACGGGGGCGTTGAGGATTATACGATGCTCCGTTCCATGACCAAGAGTTCGACCGCCGCCGTCGATGGCGACCATCAGCCTCCCGTCCGTGCCGACCGAGAATCTCTCCATCGCGCCAGATCTGTTCCCCGGGAAACAGATGCTATGGCAAACCCTTTTGACATTCCTTCTAACCACCGCCTGCTCGCAGCAGAATCTGCATTGAAGTTTCTGTACGGCGAGACCGGCCTGATGGGAGTTACCGCCGAAATACGCGATGAGGCGGTGAACCGGTACCTGGTCAGTCAGGGTAAGGCGAGGGTAAGTCGGGACACTATCCGGAGAGCAGTGCGACGCCTGCGAAAGCACGATGCTGCTGACAAATAAGTTCACTTGCTATCCGCTGCACGCTCGTCAGTTCAGATGCTGGATGATTGCGAAGAGAAAAAATGAGAGAACATCACCTCAATAAACACCAACCATAGCGCGATAAAATTATGAGAAACACTTATGACCGACGATGATTCCCTTCGAGCCGCTCGCAAGAGATGGCAGTCAAGGCTGGCCGAAGAACGGCATGCATGCCTGATGACCGAGGAAGCCGGGTATGCCGAGGCGGTGTCCAAGTATCTTTATCACCTGTCGTCTGAGCAGGGCGCGCCCGAGATGGTATCGCTGTTGGAGCGCGCCTCGCCGGACGCTTTTTGGAAGGTGTTCATGATTCATTGGCCCAACTGCGATGATACATGGGCACTCAAAGATCGACTGCTGAGTCAGTTACGGAAAGCCGCAGGCGCAGCGAGCGCAATTCGGTATTACGGTGATGAGCAGCGCGCATTCTTCGAAAGCCTTCCGCAGGTTTTGACCGTCTACCGTGGCTGCAGCCGACAACGAGCAGCCGGGATCTCATGGACAACAGAGACTAAGATTGCAATGCAGTTCGCGCGAGGCCACCGACAAATAACCGTTCCCGAGCCTGTAATTGTAACGGCGGAAGTAGATAAGAACGATATCTTCGCGGTGTTTACGGATCGCAGCGAGAATGAAATTGTCTGTACGCCGTCGCGAATCCTAAAAATCGAAAATCTCACCAATGCCGAACGGTCTTTGCGTGACGCAGCGGAGTGATTTGCGTTCGCGGCGAAATCGAGTGAGCCGAAAAGGGCGGCCCGATCAGTTCTGCCAAGCAGATCATGATCGCGCGCATGGAAACCTGATGGGGCATCATGAAAGAACCGGCGCGGAATCCAATGGAAACAGAATGATCTGCGAATCTTGTGGTCATCTCAATTTTGTTGAGATCTCGCTTTCATCCGGTTTGCAGCCGTTGGTCTGTTGCACCGAGTGTTGCCATCCAAATTGTCTTGCCAAAAGCATCTGATACTTCGGCGCATTTTCCGGATTCAGCCGAAAAGGTAATGTCGTATGAACGATATTGGCATGGAAGAGATCGTTAGTTTGGCGGCGCTGCAGCTAAGAATCGACTCGCCCGGCTCAGATCGTCACCCCTTGGACATGGAGGTCTTCAAGAACGGCCTTGCCCGTTTCAATGCCGGAGACTGCATGATGCTAATGGTCGCAGCAAAGCTTCTTGCAGGAAAGCCATACTGCGTCACGAGCGATAACCCCGAGACTATTAGCCGATGCAGATCGCTCGCGGAGCATATGGGAGCATCGGTTCAAGAAATCCGCGCGGATGGCATCATCACTAGGATAATTTTGGGTCCGCCATGCCGACAGTAGAAGCGCTTCGTGTGAACGGCTGCGCTGGATCGCCCATCAGGATCGTAACATTATGGCTACGAAAAAGCATGCACACAGCGGGTAACTGGTTGACCGGCTTCGCTATGGTAGCGGGATTGGATGCTGCATGAAGTTCAAATATTCCGGGGACCCGAAAGAATTACGGATGGCCGTGGCGATGATCATTCCGCGTGGAACATGGATCGTCGGTCGTCAAATCAGCGAATACCATACCTTGGAAGGCCCCACAATTCGGTATTGGCCCAATGGGACTGTCTTTGTGCAGGGTAAGGATGGGCCTACTGGCGCGTTGTTCGACAAGCTTTTCAGGGCGCTCAAGAATCTCGGGATGATCTCGGGATGACCGGGTGCCATTATCGTCGGTTTTACCATCTCCTCTACTAAGCGCACTTAATGAACATTTCCTCGAAACACTGATCACACATGACCATGAATCCTGACCGATATTTCTCACTATCAATCGATAAGATCTCACTGACCTGCAATGACACCGACCCAGCCCATGTCAAGAAGACATGCCGTCATCTGGCAGATGCAGCGAAAGGCCCCTTCAATGGATTACGTATCAAATCCAGCCGTCGACACCAATTGCAATGTGCAATGCCAATTCCAGGCTCAGATAGTTCATTTCTGATACAGGCTGGACCGCGTCTGCCGGGAATATTCCAAATGATTAAAGGCTGATGCATGAACCGGTTCAATAAGGAAATAACTGTCAACTCTCCTCGAACCACTCAGTTGCCAAGTCTAATGCGGCCCCAAATGGACGCGCCGTACGTTGCCGATGAATTGCCAAACGTACACACAGCCCGTACCTATTGCGTCTTCAATCCGTTCCTAGCCGCAAAGCCTAGTAAAGTTGCTCAGTCCGGCCAAGGCCGCTGTAATGGCCAGCCATGAACACCAAGAGGCGTGAGGTCATATGGAGCGGTCGGATCATGGGCGCGAAGATGCGCGCCAAGACGGCCCGCCAAGAGGCTAGGAAAGCCGTGCGTGCCGCGGATGGCGCCGAGGCGGAAGGCATGGTCGGTCCGCAGATCGACAGGATCATTGCCCCTCGGCCTGAACCGGCGGCTTCTGCGCGCCCTGCACAGTCTGGCTCAGCGATGCCAGGACGTTTCGCAGCTCGTTGGAGACGGGTGCGATCCCCCTAACTTCTTCGAAACTTTCGGAGACGCGCTCATTCGCCGATTTCGTGAACGGTTCGAAGCCTTCAGAGATGCGTGTTCCACCGCCAAGAACGATCGCCGCGGCGATTGGCACCAGCAGAAGGATTGCGGCGGCCCGGATGCCCATTTCGCGATTGTTCTGGTCCTGCTGAAGGATGGGCGGCGGTTGCACGAGGTGGTCGTTGGTCATTGTCTTTACCTCACGGCGCACAGTGCGTGCATCATGCCGATCGTCGCGAACAAACGGTAGATCGGGCGCCTACCATTAAGAGGTACTCAAGCAGAGGCGCTTTCTTGTCCAGCTAAGCCTCAACCAGCTCGCCGCCGATGCCCCAATCAATCCCCAAAGTATGTGAACTCGTTCACAACCACTTGCGCTCTTCCGGCACAGAATACGGGTCGCGGAGGGAACAAGCCATGACCCAACAACCCGCGAAGCGCATACCCCAGTGGCTCAGGATCGACCTGCTGGTGATCGTCGTGTCGCTAGCGATGATCGGTATCTATCTATATGGCCTAGCCATCGATTGAGCCGCCCTATCAGTGCTGCCGCTTGCTGGCCTGCCCTGCGTCCGTTCGGTGGACGCGGCGCGCGTGCGATGGTCTCCGGCGCGAAGGGCTTGCGATGTCCGGATTTGGGTGGATTTGGTGGCGATGTTCGCTTGCGGCGGACCTTGGTCGAGCCAGCCGGGACCTGATCCGGGCCAGCCGGTTGCCGCACAGTTTTTGGCAGCCGAAGGTCGGAGAATCCGGAGACTAAGTGTCCTTCTGTGACGAACATTACAACTGCTGCGGCTGGCACAATCCGGATCAACTTCAACTTGCAATTCTTTCCCCGTGCCGCTTAAATCCCAGTGGGTCGCGGGAGAGAGAAAAATGCTCGTCCTAAAGGGTAAAAATCCAGACCAACGTACAAGCTCAAAGGAATTGAATGAGCTAGCGGGTCACGCTGTCCAATGCAGCGAATTCAAATATGCGCGCGGCCGAAATCTTTGGAGAAAAGGGGCCGGTCGAGTACCTTTACCAAGTCAAGACCGGGGCCGTTCGAGGCTATAAATTGTTGACTGACGGCCGACGGCAAATCATGGCCTTTCATCTGCCGGGCGACATCTTTGGCGTTGAGAATAGTGCAGTGCACCGATATTCCGCTGAAGCAATTGTTGAAACGACGTGGGCTCAAGAAGGAAAGAATGAGCACCATGTCAGTTGAATACAGACCGGTACCTGCAATCCCGTTTCACCGTGTAACCGCCTCTTGGCGGCTTCGATCCAGGATTTGAGCCCGTAACGTTCCCAGTCCTTTATCCTGACCAGCACAACCCATGCCGCCTGCACGAACAGAACGCGCAGGTAGCGATTGCCGCGCCTCGAGATTTTGCCGAGGATCGTGCGGTCTCCCGTCGAGATCTGCTTGGGCACCAGTCCGAGCCAGGCGCCGAAGTCGCGGCCTTTGGAGAATACGTCTCCAGTGCCGATCGCGGCCACCATGGCGCTCGAAATGATCGGCCCGATGCCGGGCACCGTCATCAGGCGCGAACATGCCTGATCCTGACGGGCCAGGGCTTCGATCTCGCCGGATAGGCCATCGATGCGCTGATCCAGCCGGCGCCAGTCGCCTGCCAACTCCTCGATGATACGCAACATGCGGGGCGACAGGGCATCGGTGCGCGTCGCAAGGATGGTGGGCAGTTCCGTGCGCAGGAAGCCGATCCCCTGGCGCACGGCGATCCCGCGTTCCAGCATGAAGGCGCGAATCTGGTTGATGATGCCGGTGCGTTGCGACACCAGCCGCTCGCGCACCCGATGCAGCGCCTGCAGATCCAGTTGCTCCGCGGTCTTGGTCGCCACGAACTTCATCGTCGGGCGCTGCACGGCTTCGGCAATCGCTTCGGCATCATTGAAGTCGTTCTTCTGTCCCTTGCTATAGGGGCGGACATATTTGGCCGGCATCAACCTGGCATCGTGACCAAGCGATGCGAGTTTGCGGCTCAGGTGATGGGCGCCGACGCAGGCTTCCATGCCGACCAGGCAAGGCGGCATATTGGCGAGCCGCGTTTCCACCTGGCCACGCGACCACTTTTGCCGCAGTACGATGGCGCCGCGCGCATCGTGGCCCACGGCGTGAAACGAGTTCTTGCCGATATCGATGCCGATTACGGCGATCGCGGTATTGAGTGTCTGAGACATGGCGTGCTCCTTGTCTTTGGCGCCCCTGGCCAGCTTCGCTTGCTGGCGGGGCAGGAGCACGGCCGGACCATCCCATTAGCTGCCCTTCCTGACCGCGCCGGCGGATAGTAGGGTCGGCTGGAAAGCCGACATTCGCACTGTACTTCTGCGCATGCTAACCTATCCTATTCGCGTCGGAATTTGCCTGCGTTCGAAACCTCCTAACTGCGGCCGCAGGGGGATGAGAGTTCGCTCAGATGGTTTCGCCTGTTCGGAAGGCGCGCATGACGCAGAAGGTAGAGCCACCGCCCGCCAAGTCAAAATTGGCCCTGTTGAGACGGCTGATCGTGGGCGCTTCCCTGGCGCTGGCGGCATCACATCCTGCCGCTGCGCTCGATTCAGTATCCATGCAGCTCAAATGGAAGCACCAGTTTCAGTTCGCTGGCTACTATCAGGCGCTTGAGCAAGGCTTCTACCGCAACGCGGGTCTCGATGTCACCATCCGCGAAGGCGGTCCCGGTATCGACGTCTCTGAAGCAGTTGCCGGTGGCAAGGCGGATTACGGGGTCTGCACCTCAAGCGTTCTGCGTGACTGGGCGGCGGGCCGCCGGCTGGTCGTGCTGGCCGCCATCTTCCAGCGTTCCCCGGCCGTCATCCTGGTCGCGCGCCGGGCTGATATCAGCAACGTGTCGGAACTGCGCGGCCGTACGCTGATGGACACGCCGGGAAGCGATGAGATCGCCGCAATGTTGAAGCGCGAAGGGGTCGACTATCAAGCCCTGCCGCGCGTCGATCACGAGGGAAACCCGCGCGATCTCCTGGCCGGCCGGGCCGATGCCATGATCGCTTACAGCACCAGCGAACCTTTCGTCCTTGAACAGCTCGGCGCGGCCTACCGCACCTTCGCGCCCGCCGCATCCGGCATCGATTTTTACGGCGACAACCTGTGCACCTCCGAAGCGGAGGTGAAAGCCCACCCGGACCGGGTCGCGGCGTTCAAGGCCGCCACCGTGAAAGGCTGGGCCTACGCCCTCGCGCATAAGGAGGCGACGGTCGATCTGATCCTGAGAACCTATTCGGCAAAAAAGAGCCGCGAGGCCCTGCTGTTTGAGGCGGAGCAGACGGAGATATTCGTCGGGCGCGACCCCGACCGGATCGGCGAGCAGGATCCCGCACGCTGGCGAAGCATCGCCGCGACCTACCGACAACTCGGGCTGCTGACTGACGATACGGTGCCCGCGGCCCTGATCTACGACGCAAATGACGGCAGCCTGCGGCGCTGGTTGATTGTGCTGCTGCTTGTGACGGCCGGATTGGCGACTGCAGCCCTGGTTGCCTACCGAAGTCGCCGCACTCTGCGCGGCACAATAGCCCGATTGGGCGCGCTTCCGCGGTTTGTCACGATGAGGCGGCCGAGGCTGAGCCTGATCATGTCGTTGCTGTTCATCGGCCTCAGCATTCCCGTTCTCATTTTCATCCTGATCTACAATTATAACAAGAACTCGGCCGGCATGGTGGCGATCCTGAACGACGCGGTCGCGCAGACCAGCCAGGCCGGCATCGAGCGCACCGAGAATTTGATCGAGAGCACGGAAAGCCCGCTGCGCTTTCTCGCCGAAGTAGCAGGCGCCGATTCCGGCTATTTCCGTACCGAGCAAAGCAATGACCTGCTGTACCGCGCGCTGACCTCGGCCGCGCATATCGACGCCATCTACGTCAGCTTCGAGGATGGCTATCATCGGGTCGTGACGCGAATTGACGAGGATCGTCGGCGCGCGGATCCCAAGATCCCGGCGGCCGCGAACTGGCACGCCAGCTACATCGATGCGATCACCTTTGCGTTCTCACGGGTCCGCCACCGCAAATTCTTCGACATATGGCCCCATCAAGTCGGCGAGTATAATGTTGCCACCGACCTCAACATTCGCCTCTTGCCCGGTTATCAGGCCGCCAAAACGACGCGGACGCTCGCCGTGACCGAGCCCTCCATCAACCCTGACACCGGTTTTCCCATCCTCTATGTGCGTGTTCCAATATTCCATGGTGTCGACTTCCTCGGCTGCGCATCGGCCAACATTACCGTGGACGTCCTGTCGCGCTTTTTCGACAATCACCGAGCCAGCGTACACAGCACCACCCTCATCGCCGACCGCAACAACAGCAAGATCATCGCCTTCCCTGACAAGCAGAAGGGCGTTCGCATCGAAAATGGCGTGCTTAAGATCGCAACCCTGGCTGATATCGACGATCCCGACGTGCGCGAGGCTCACCGCCAGCACGCTCGTACCGGTGCTGACAGATTCACCTTCCAGTCACCGACGAACGGAGAGGATTTGATCGCGGCCTTCGCCAATTTCCCGGGTGGCTTCGGTCAACCCTGGCAGGTGATCACGTTGACGCCGATCGACGATTTCGTGGGCACGTTAAAGAAGACCAATCGATTGATGATGGTCGTCATCATTGGTCTCACCATGGTCGAGTTGTTCTTCATCTTTTTCGCCTCTCGCCGGCTGTCGCGTCCGGTCGAAAACGTGTCCCGGCAGTTGCAGGACATCGAAAGCCTCAATTTTGATACACCCGCGCGTCCACCATCGAATATCCAGGAGATCGCGAAGCTGGAATCGGCGGCTTCGCTGCTGCGAACGTCGCTGAAATCATTCTCTTCCTTTGTCCCACTGGACGTGGTCCGCCAACTCATCAAGTCGGGCATTCCGCTGACCCTGGGCGTCGAGCCGCGATTCCTCACCGTGTTCTTTTCCGATCTGGAAAACTTTTCCAGCCACTCCGAGACCCTCGCCCCGGACGACCTTCTGGTCCAGATCTCGACCTATCTCGAGGAAGTCTCGTCTGCGATCTCGGAAGAGGGCGGCACCGTTGATAAGTTTATCGGCGATGGCGTCATGGCTTTCTGGAATGCCCCGGTTGAACGCCCTGACCACGTTCTACGCGCCTGCGCCGCGGCGGTGCGGGCGGTACGCCGCATGGAGCGCGTCAACGATGCCTGGGAGGCGGAAGGACGGCCGCGAATCAACGTCAGGATCGGGCTCAATTGCGCCAACGTCCTTGTCGGCAATGTCGGGTCTTCGAACCGGCTGAGCTACACCGCCTTGGGGGACGGCGTGAACGTTGCCGCCCGCCTTGAAGGCATCAACAAGCAGTTTGGTACCACCATCTGCATCAGCGACAGCATTTACGACCAGGCAAAGGCCGACATACTCGCGCGGCCGATCAAGCCGGTTCAGGTAAAGGGCCGCAAGACCGAGTTCATGATCTATGAATTACTCGCTCTTCGTACCAGCGACGATTCTGACCTAAGAGTTCGCGATCGGGATGAGGAGCTGAGCACGATGACCTGGCAGGCCTTGCAAAAGTTCGAGATCGGCAATTTTCCTGCGGCAGAGCGTGCCTACCGTGACATCCTGAAAGACTTTCCCGAAGATTCCCTGGCGAAGTTCATGATGGCGGAATGCGCGGGAAAACGACGATCAGATCTTGCCGTCGTTGCCCCCAACCGTGACGACAGCTGAGCCATAAAACTGCAGCTGCTTGTGTTTCGACCGGTCCACCATCATGCGGAGAACGAAACGATCGCGGCAATCAGCGAGCCAGCTTTAGCAGAGGCCGCTAACTGCCGTGGAGAAGGTAAGGCCGCCGCAGTTGGCGGCTTCTTTTATCACGTCGGCTGTTGGCACGAAACGGACCTGCCGGGCCGACCTGACGATGTCCGTTGACGGGGGCAGAGCGGAAGTCGGCGGTACGCAGTCAAACCGACGCGATTGACCCAACTGAGACATCGAGCCTGATCGCGTGTGAGGCCCGGTTGGGTGCCATTTCTTCCTCGCTGGCGGGTCGCAACGTGTTAGGCTTTAGGTATTGGACGAGGCACGTTCTCGGGCAAATGCAGCGGCGCGAGTTCATCACGCTTGTCGGCGGCGCGGCGGTTATGGGGCCGCGCGCGGCGCGGGCGCAGCAGGCGGCGAAGCTGCCGACCATGTTTTTACAACCTGGACCCGAAGGCTACGCGGCGACCCCAATGTCCAGGGAATTGAGCTTCGACCTGTATCTGGAGAATAATACTCGCACAGCGGGGTTGATAACCGGGGCAAAGTCAAAAAGGAGGACTTGATGGCTGCTGATCGATCGACCGTTCACGGGTCCGATCTGGACATCGTGGCGGGGAACGGCCTCCTTCATCGCCGTATGTTTTTGACAGCGGGTACTGCGGCGGCGGCCGCCGTTGCCAGTTCCGCTCTGCCTAATCTATCTGCCGCCGACGCGTTACCGATTGAGCCCTGGATGAAGGTGCCAGGATCCGGATTCGTCGGCTACGGCCAGCCATCGAAATACGAAGAAAAGGTCGCCAGAACTTGGAACACCGCGCCAGGCACGACTGGCACAGGTGCCGCCCGCACACCGCTCCATTTGCTTGACGGCATGATCACGCCGAATGGCGTGCATTTTGAACGTTCTCATAGCGGCATTCCCGACATTAACCCGAATACCCACCGGCTTTTGATCCACGGACTGGTCAAGCGTCCGCTGACCTTCACGCTGGAAAGCCTAGAACGCTATCCGCGGGAGTCGCGCGTCTCATTTCTCGAATGTGGTGGTAACGGCCAATTGCTGTACCAGAAGGAGGCCGCGGCAGTTGGAGTCCAGGCGATTCACGGCCTTGTCTCCTGCGCCGAGTGGACGGGCGTAAGGCTCTCGGTCCTGTTGCAGGAAGCAGGGGTCGATCCGAAGGCCAAATGGATTTTAGCCGAAGGTGCAGATGCTGCCAGCATGAGCCGCAGCATACCGTTGGCGAAAGCGATGGATGACGCATTGATTGCTCTCTACCAGAACGGTGAGCGCGTGAGGCCATCCAACGGCTATCCGATGCGACTCCTGCTGCCGGGATACGAAGGCAACATGAATGTGAAATGGCTCCGGCGCATCAAGCTGACCGAAGCGCCGACGATGACCAAGGATGAGACATCGAAGTACACGATCACCTTGCCCGACGGGAAATCCCTTCAGTTTGTGCTCCTTCAAGAAGGGAAGTCTGTGATCACACGGCCTTCACCAGGGCTGACTATGAAAGAGCCCGGCCTCTATGAAATCTCGGGCCTTGCCTGGTCGGGCTATGGCAAGGTCACCAAGGTTGAGGTCTCGGCCGACGGCGGCAAAAGCTGGGCAAAGGCGGCGTTGCAGTCGCCGGTGTTGCCGAAGGCGTTGACGCGCTTCCGCATTCCGTGGCGGTGGAACGGCGGACCGGCGGTCCTGCAAAGCCGTGCGACCGACGAGACCGGTTACGTCCAGCCGACGCGAGAGAAGATGATCGCCGCGCGCGGCAACCGAACCATCTATCACTCCAACGCCATCACGACCTGGGCCGTTTCCGACAAAGGCGAGGTGAAGCATGTCTATGCGTAACGCTCTCCTCATCGCCGCCTCAGGTCTTGCCATGGCTTCGGCCGTTGCATTCGCGGCTGAAAGCCCAAACTTCGGACTGGTGGCAACACCGGAGGAAATTGCCTCTTGGGACATCAGCATTGGTCCAGACGGCGTCGGCTTGCCGCCTGGCAGCGGGACCCCAAAGCAAGGTGAATCCGTGTACGCGGCAAAATGCACCGCCTGCCATGGCGAGAAAGGAGCCGGGAAGCCCAACGATCAGCTCGTGGGCGGACAAGGAACGCTTCCCGGCGACAAGCCTCCGGTCAAAACCGTGGGAAGCTTCTGGCCCTATGCCACGACAGTCTTCGACTATGTGCGGCGAGCGATGCCACATAACGAATCGAAGTCGCTGACCAATGACGAAGTTTATGCGGTCGTCGCTTATATCTTGAACCTCAACGGCATCATTGCAGACAACGACACAATGGATGCGCAGACACTGCGAAAGGTGAAAATGCCGAACCGGGATGGATTTGTGACGTTTTCGCGCGGAAAATAGAAGCTGCCTGAATGTCTGAGTCTGGCACGTTTGAGACATGCCGACGGACGCTGAGAATGTCCGGTGTCAGGGTTAGACCGGAAGTGAGGTTGCGAGGCCATCAGGGCCGATTTTGACCCAACTCGGACATCGGCTAACCAACAAGCCATCTGCGCCCTTCCTTCAAAGAGTGGTAGTCTTCGCCATTGCGATGTCTTCTCCCAAGCCTGGGGCTGGACATGAGGCGGCGCGAATTTCTCGGCGTATTCGGTAGTACCGCAATCACTTGGCCGCTCGCCGCGCGCGCGCAGCAAGCCGAACGGATGAGGCACATCGGTTTGTTGATGGTGCATAGGGAGACCGACCCTGAGTTCAAGAATTACCTGGACGCATTCCGACAGGGACTTGAGAAGCTCGGGTGGATCGAAGGCCGCAACATCCGAATCGACACTCGCTGGGGTGCGCTTGACGACGCGCAGGTGAGAGAACGATCAGCGAAGGAACTGCTCGCACTGCGGCCTGACCTCATTCTTACACAAAACACGCCCCCTACTGCGTCGATGCTGCAACAAACGCATACAGTCCCGATTATTTTCGTGATCGTTGCCGATCCCGTCGGTAGCGGTTTCGTTGCAAGCCTGCCGCGGCCGGGTGGCAACGTGACGGGTTTCACCGTTATGGAGGCGACGACTGCCGGCAAGTGGCTAGAGCTACTCAAGGAGATTGAGCCACGCCTTAACCGGGCCGCCTTCTTGTTCAATCCGGCGACAGCGCCATTTGCAGAATACTACCTCAACCCATTCAAAACTGCCGCAGCATCCCTCGGAATGGAGGCAATACCTGCGCCTGTTCACGACGGATCAGAGCTCGAATCCGTCATTGCCGCTCAGGTGCGTGGGCCCACTACCGGCCTGATAGTGATGCCGGATGGATTTCTGAACGAGCATCGCGCCGAGTTGGTCTTGCTGGCCGCTCGCTACCGCATACCGGCCATCTATCCATGGCGTTTCTTCCCTGAACTCGGTGGTCTGCTGTCCTACGGAAGTGAGCAGCGCGATCTGTTTCGGCTTGCCGCGACATATGCCGATCGCATCCTGAAGGGAGAGAAGCCGGCCGACCTGCCGGTGCAGGCACCGACCAAGTACGAATTGGTGATCAACCTGAAGACCGCCAAGGCGCTGGGTCTTACCGTTTCGCCCGCGTTACTTGCCCGGGCCGACGAGGTAATCGAATGAGGTCTCGCCACTTCCGTTGTTGGCACGTTTGAGACATCCCGCGATGTCCGTCCTTCGGTCGCTATTAGGGGGAAAGCGGACGTAGCGCGGACATCCCATTTCGGTAGCGATTGACCCACATGTATGGTCCGGCCGCGCGTTGCAAGAAGATTTCGTCGAATTGGCGGCGGCGGTCTTGCATCAATGTATCCGGCCTCTGATTGGAGCCCATGTGGTGCTCCGGGCCATCATGGATATCAGCGCGCGTGCGTTCTAATTAGCGGACAGGCCTCGATTGGGCCATTTGGGTCACCAGTGTTCGCACGCGCTCGGAAGACCGAACCTCCATCTCGTCTCATCCTCTCGCAGACCTCGGCTGGAAACTGTTGATAGGGTTACGTCATCGCTTGCTCCTCATGTCGCGCAGTTCCTTTGTTCGAGCCAAGGGCCGTTCCTTCGTCCCGGCCCGCAGAACGTCGATCGCGTCGCGCGCAGGGGCGGTCAAGGCCGGCCGTCGCGCCTGGCTTGCGGCGGGCGCCGGCGTCGCCAGGCTGCGCCTTGACCGCGCCGAGCACGGCGCGAGGATCAAGCGGGTCGGACGCCTGCATCGTCGGTCCTCGTCAGCTCGAAGGCGCGTCCTTTGGCCAGCACCGCCCAGGCGATCCGGGCAAGCTTGTTGGCGAGCGCGATCGCCAGCACGTTGTGGTGTAACCGCCTCTTGGCGGCTTCGATCCAGGATTTGAGCCCGTAACGTTCCCAGTCCTTTATCCTGACCAGCACAACCCATGCCGCCTGCACGAACAGAACGCGCAGGTAGCGATTGCCGCGCCTGGAGATTTTGCCGAGGATCGTGCGGTCTCCCGTCGAGATCTGCTTGGGCACCAGTCCGAGCCAGGCGCCGAAGTCGCGGCCTTTGGAGAATACGTCTCCAGTGCCGATCGCGGCCACCATGGCGCTCGAAATGATCGGCCCGATGCCGGGCACCGTCATCAGGCGCGAACATGCCTGATCCTGACGGGCCAGGGCTTCGATCTCGCCGGATAGGCCATCGATGCGCTGATCCAGCCGGCGCCAGTCGCCTGCCAACTCCTCGATGATACGCAACATGCGGGGCGACAGGGCATCGGTGCGCGTCGCAAGGATGGTGGGCAGTTCCGTGCGCAGGAAGCCGATCCCCTGGCGCACGGCGATCCCGCGTTCCAGCATGAAGGCGCGAATCTGGTTGATGATGCCGGTGCGTTGCGACACCAGCCGCTCGCGCACCCGATGCAGCGCCTGCAGATCCAGTTGCTCCGCGGTCTTGGTCGCCACGAACTTCATCGTCGGGCGCTGCACGGCTTCGGCAATCGCTTCGGCATCATTGAAGTCGTTCTTCTGTCCCTTGCTATAGGGGCGGACATATTTGGCCGGCATCAACCTGGCATCGTGACCAAGCGATGCGAGTTTGCGGCTCAGGTGATGGGCGCCGACGCAGGCTTCCATGCCGACCAGGCAGGGCGGTATATTGGCGAGCCGCGCTTCCACTTGGCCACGCGACCACTTTTGCCGCAGCACGATGGCGCCGCGCGCATCGTGGCCCACGGCGTGGAATGAGTTCTTGCCGATATCGATGCCGATCACGGCGATCGCGGTATTGGGTATCTGAGACATGGCGTGCTCCTTGTCCTTGGCGCCCCTTGCCAGCTTCGCTTGCTGGCGGGGCAGGAGCACGGCCGGACCATCCCATTAGCAGAACTCGCGGTCGGGTTGCCTGTTCTTTAGGACGGCTCACAAGTGCAGCGTCACGACGCAGTGTTTGCGATCGCCGGCAGGGCGAATTGAAAGCTGGCGCCGCGGGGCAGGTTCGCGCTCGCCCACAATCGGCCGCCGTGCGCTTCGATGATCGAACGGCAGATCGACAGGCCCATCCCCAAACCGCCAGGCTTCGTCGTGTAGAAGGCCGCGAAAACGTGCACGAGAGTCTCCGGCGCGAAGCCTGGACCCGAATCCCGCACCTCGACTGACACGCCATCGGGTTCGTTACGGGTGCTGATGAGCAATTCTCGCTCCTCTTCGCCGACGTCGCGCATCGCTTCGATGGCATTAATGATCAAGTTAACTAGTACCTGTTGCAGCTGGACCCGATCTCCCTGGACACGCGGCAAGCCCTCCGCTAACTGCGTCCGCACCGAGACGCTATTGTTTGCGGCCTCCGTACGGGTGAGAGCAATAACCTCGAGGATGGCATCGTTGATCTCTACGGCATCTTTTCGCGCGGGCGCCTTCTTAATGAGTGCGCGGATTCGCGTGACGACCTCGCCTGCGCGATTCCCCTCCTTGATAATATGAGAGAGCGCGTCATCCACCTGGCGAAAATTCGGTGGCTCCGCGCTTAGCCAGCGCCGAGCTGCAAACGCGTATGTGACTGCCGCTGTGATCGGCTGTTTCACTTCTTGGGCGATCGAGGCCGAGAGCTGACCCATGGTGGCGACGCGGTTCGCGTGCGCCAGCTCCATCTGCATGTGCCGCAGCGCCTCTTCTGCCCGCTTGCGCTCGGTGATGTGCCGCGCGACGCCTCGGTAGCCGATGAAGCGCCCCGCCTTATCAAACACCGGCAGGCCCGAAGCAGATATGTAGCGCTTGCCGCCGTGGGCGGGTCGCGCGAGCTCAAAGTCACGGAAAGGCAGGTGGGCCTCGAGGGTCTCCCGGTGCTTGCGCCACGCCTCCGCGTCAGGCTCCAAGTAGGGCACTTCCCACCTTGTCTTGCCGATTTCAGAGCCCGGCGCCGGCGGGTCTGCAAGGCCTTCGGCGAAATCCTGACGGATGAAGCGATGCTGCGCATCGGATTCCCAGTACACGTCGAAGGAGAATTGTACGAGTGTGCGAAAGCGCTCCTCGCTCTCGCGCAGCGCTTGTTCGGCCCGCTTGCGGTCGGTCATGTCGATGACAAAGACAACCCCCTCGTCCCGTTTCACCTCGAAAAACGTGCCGCCGACCAGAACCGGTACGCGGCTGCCGTCTTTGCGGAAATACTCCTTCTCGAAAGGCTTGCAGCTCCCGGTCGCGCTCAACTGGGCCAACGCATCCTGGTCGGCGGGGGCCCACTCGGCGGGCGTCAGCTTCGTCCACCGTATCCGGTCCGAGATAAGGTCTTCACGGCTGTAGCCCAAGATGTCGAGAAAGGCTTCGTTGGCTTCGAGGATTCCGCCCCGAGAATCCCCGATGAAGATTCCGATGATGTTCGAATCGACCAGGCGGCGGATCCTGGCCTCACGTTCCCTGAGATCGTTGTACAGGCGAGCATTCTCCAGCGAGATCGCCGCTTGCGACGCCAGCACTTCCAGTACCGAGATCCGGGCCGGCGTGAACACGTGCGATGCCAGGTTGTTCTCAAGATAGAGCACCCCGATCAGCTTAGACTGTTTTACCAGGGGCAGGCAGAGCACCGACCGGGCATGTTTCTGACAGATGTATTCATCCGCCGAGAACGGATTCTGCGCCAAGGCGTCGTCCAGAATCACGCTGTCCCGCGTCCGGATCACGTAGTGGAGCAGGGACTCGGGAAGCTCCGCTGGTGACACGGCTGCCTGTCGCAGCGCCACCTCAACCTGGCCGCGGCCGGTTGTCGCTTCCGCCGCGATCTGTGGCTCGTCGCCGTGGCACAGGATCAGCAGCCCACGCCCGGCGCCGGCATGCTCGACTGCGATCCGCAGCAGCGTCTTGATGAGCTCACCGAGGACGATCTCGCCGGACACTGCCTGCGCGGCCTTGAGCACCGTACCGACATCCAGCCGCTCGACGGGTGCGCCAATGGTAGCAGTGCGAGACGCAGGGACCAGCGCGTCGCGCAGATGGGGATGGAGCTGTTCGAGTTGCCGCACCTTGCCATCAGCTCCCCAACGCAGGTAGCCGTAGCGGGCCTCCCGCAGATACGTCTGCGCGATCTTCTCGAATCCACGCGCGGCGTAGAAGCGCGCGGCCAGTTCGTAAGCGAGCGCCTCATTGTGAATAAAGCCGTTGGCGCGGGCCGAACGGATGGCCTGTTCGTAAAAGTCCATGGCATCGAGCGCGCGGCCTTCGATCCGGGCGATCTCAGCGCCCACCAGTGCAGCGCGGTCCTCGAAATTCTCAGGGCAGTTTTCAGCCCAGACAGCGATCTGCCTGCTATGATCCGCCAGCGCCGCCAAATGCTGGGATCGCTCCTCGGCTGGAGCTTTATCGCAGCGCGCCGCATGGGCAAGGGCGCCATAGAACTGGTATTCAGATTGCTCAATTTGCGTCGGCGTGGTCCATAGCAGCGGGGTGACTTTCGTTGTGGCTGCCATCGCAGCTACGGAGTCGCTCATGTAGATGCCGGCTTGCAGCTTGCGAATCCAATACCAGCACGCGCAAATGCTCAGCTCGCGATTGTTCTCAAAACGCTGCAAGAATCGGCTCTCGTCGAACGTTGCGTCATTGAAGGAGCCAAAGTCCAGTGTCAGTCCACGCAACATCCGGACCAGCCTGAACTGTACAGTGAGATTGTTGTCGGCAAGACCAAAGCCCACGTCCTGCGCGAATTTTATCCCAATTTCGGCCTCTCGTTCGACTTGGTCGAGTGGAGCACCGGAGGCGAAGAGGTTCGCCGTCAGGTCAATACAACTGTAAGCGGCATAAGAAAGATCGCCCGCTTCCTGTGCGGCCTCGAAAGCGCGCCGCAGGAAGGCACGGCTCGTGGCCAAGGGCTGTGTCCAGTGCGCGACATGGACGGCGAAAACCAGGTAGACGCGGGCTCGGAACCGATCAAGGCCGCGCTTCTCAACCAGATCCAGGCCAAGCTTGCCGAAGCGGAACCCTGCCTGGTAATCGCCGAGGTGTGTCCCGAGCACACCACCCAGCCATGCATACGCAAGGGACGATCCGTCGCTGTTGCCATACTCCAGGCTGAGGCTCGCCATCCGGCCGACAACGAGGCGGAAAAGATTCAAATCGGTGAACAAGGCGGGCGACGTTAGTACCGTGAGCACGTCCATGGTTGCGCGCCGGTCGGGATCGGTCATCAGCGGCAAGTCGAGCAGCCCCTCGATCGAGCCGGACCCGAGCCGTTGCCGCAGCCGATCATACTCCTGCTCGACGTCCTGGGCTGTCGCATGCTGCGGCCATCGGGCGTCAACCCGGCGGAGATATTCCAGCCCTACCTCGACGGCCCTGTTGCTCCGGTCGAGGGTCGTATACAGATTGATGCGCACGCAGGTGTCCGCGGCGGCGTGAACAATGGTCCGTGCCCGCGTCGATAGTTGCGAGAGCCGTTCTTCCGCTGCCGCCAATTCCCCGGTCAGGTATTCGCACTCGCCCCTGTTGAGTTCGAGGTCGAAGGTGAGCTGGTAGCACTGCTCCCAACCATTCTTCCCCAGCAGCGAGCGTCCGACGACAAAATACCGCAGGGCTGCGGCATAGGCGGTTGCCGCCTTGGCGCGCTTACCTGCCATTAGATTGAATGTGGCGACCTGCTCGCGCTCCCGTTCTGTGCTGATCAGCGCCGCGCCACGATCGAACTGGTTCACGATGTCGAAGATGTTCTCTTCGAGGTGCTCCGGTGGAGTGCGCGCGGCAAGTAATCGGCCAATGCGAAGATGCGCCATGGCCCGCTCGTCCTCGACGATGAGCGCATAGGCCGCCTCCTGGACGCGATCGTGGAGGAATGCATACGTGCCGCCCGAACGAAGGACGAGGCCGGCCCGAACAGCTTCCCACAGCGCTACGTTTGTCGCTTCGTCGCTCGCCTCGTGAACCAGCGCAAGCGCCTCCGACTCGGCAGCATTCCCCAGGCAGGCCAACTGGCCGAGAACCTTCTGAGTCGTTGGCGGCAGACGGCTCAGCTTCGCCGCCATGAAATCTGCGACGTTGTCGGTATAACCCTTGGCGCGAATGCGATTGACGTCCCAGGACCATCGCCCTTCACCATAGTCGAATGTGAGCAAACCCTCCTCGACAAGTACAGAGATCAACTGAATGGCGAAGAATGGATTGCCTGCCGTCTTCTCATGGATCAGTTCTGCCAGCGCGGTGACGCGTTCCGGTTCGCAGTGAAGAGCATCCCCAATCAGCCGTCCCAGGTCTTCACGCGCGAGAGGCGTTAAGATAATTTCGTGCACGACCGCGCCCGCCTTGCGGATCGCTTCGAGCTTGCGGATCAGAGGATGGGCGGAATTGACCTCGTTATCCCGGTAAGCCCCGATCAACATCAGATGCTGCACGTCCGGCTGGGTCAACAAATCCTCCAGCAGGTCCAGCGTTGCCGAGTCGAGCCATTGCAAATCGTCGAGGAACAGCGCCAGCGGGTGCTCCCGCCGCGCGAACACGGCGAGAAAGCGCCGGAAGACCAGCTGAAAGCGGCATTGCGCGTCATGGAGCGGCAGCTCGGGGACCGGCGGCTGGTCGCCGACGATGAGCTTCAGTTCCGGAACCAGGTCTATGATAAGCCGCCCGTTCGGGCCTAATGCCTCCCGAAAAGCCTCGCGCCATCCAGCCAACTCCGGATCGCTCTTGCCAAGCAGTGGTCGGATCAAGCTCTGAAAGGCTTGCGCCAGGGTCGAATAGGGGATGTCACGCTTGTACTGATCGAATTTTCCGGACGCGAACAGCCCACGCGGCGGCACCATCACCTTGTGCAGCTCGTTCACCACGGAGGACTTGCCAATGCCCGAATATCCGGACACCAGTACGAGTTGCGGCGTGCCGTTCGCCACGACCCGGTCGAAGGAAGCGAGCAGAGTGTCGATCTCGCGCTCCCGGCCGTAGAGCTTCTCCGGGATCAGAAGCCGGTCCGATACG
Source organism: Bradyrhizobium sp. AZCC 2289 (assembly GCF_036924615.1). Classification (NCBI taxonomy): domain Bacteria; kingdom Pseudomonadati; phylum Pseudomonadota; class Alphaproteobacteria; order Hyphomicrobiales; family Nitrobacteraceae; genus Bradyrhizobium; species Bradyrhizobium sp. AZCC 2289. Next base: position 7,573,698 of record NZ_JAZHRY010000001.1, read on the forward strand.
TCGCAACCGCCGAGCGAGAAGGGCTCGATCCGGCCATGCGACTCCCACTCCGCCAGGCAGCGCCGAAGATCGGCCTCGACACCAGCGGCAGTCTGGTAGCGCTCCTCGCCGGTCTTGGCGAGAAGCTTCATCACGATTGCCGAGAGCAGCTCGGGGACGCCCGCGACCCGCTCATCCGGCGGCATCGGTTGCCGCGCGATGTGACAGTGCACCCACTCCACCGGATCGGTAGCCGTGAAGGGCAGCGTCCCCGTCAGCATCTCGTAAAAGGTAACACCCAGAGCATAGAGATCGCTGCGGGAGTCCACCGAGCGGTTCATCCTGCCGGTTTGTTCCGGCGCCATGTAGGCGAGCGTCCCGGCGATCACCTCCGGTGGCGCGGGGGCTTGGCGCTCGCGCGGCAGACGCGAAGCGATGCCGAACCCCGTCAGCCACACGCCGCCGCTTGCCTCGTTAAAGAGGATATTCGCCGGCTTGATGTCCTTATGGATGAGGCCACGCTCATGCACATGGCGGAGCGCGCCCGCGAGCGGGATCGCGATGCGCAGGAAATGCGATACGTCCAGTGGCCGGCCAAGCAGTCGATCGAGCGGCGTACCGCCGGGATCCTCAAGCACCAGCGTCATATGGCCGTTATCGTGCCTCAGCGCGACGGGTCGCGCCGCCCAGTCGGCGTCAAGTTCGGACTTGAGCGCATATTCGTGTTCAAGTCGCTCGACGCAACCGGGCGAGGTTTCTTCTGCGGCAACAAGCAGGATCGGCGTCAAGCCGTTGCCAGAGCCCCGGTATAGAGCGATGTCGCCCTCCCGCAGCGACGAGTATACGTAGCCCGAGAGCTCGTTCATGAAAGCCTCCTGGCAGGAGGAATTACTTTAAGGCATTGATTAGGTTACGTTTGCCTTTGCCCGTCATCAACCCAAAAACAGGCACCCAAAAAATGCGATCGGTGCCAATATTGTGGCTAGACGAGAACCTCGCGGGCCTCTTGCTTGTAGAGCCGAGATGCTTGGGCAAGGAAGAATGCACCAACGAAGTGATCGAGAAATCAACTGACTTCCGATGATGGCACAAAACGGAAGTCGCAGCCGCGACTGTTGAGGATGGCATCGTTGATCTCTACGGCGTCTTTTCGTGCGGGCGCCTTCTTAATGAGCGCGCGGATTCGCCCGACATGCTTGCTATGGGTCAAGATGTGATTCTTGGAGCTTCCTCTCTGCTTGACGATCGCGCCCCTCATCCAGCTTGTCGCACGGGAGCGCTAGCTCATGGGATATTCTCGTCCATGCCGGTTCTTAAGGTGGGCTCGTAAGGGATTTCGCGCTCGCGTCGCCAGTTGGCCGGACTTTGACCAAAGGCCTGTCTGAAGAGCCTGCATAGATGCGCTTGATCCGAAAAGCCCACGCTCAGGGCTATTTCGCTCAGTGGTTCCACACTGGTCATCATCAGGTGGCAGGCTCTCTCCAGACGCCTTCTCACCACGTAGGCGTGTGGCGGCTCGCCAAGGGCCAGTTTGAACTTCCGTGAGAAGTGCGCCGGGCTTCGACGCGCGACAGCACTGAGATCCCGGATATGAATGGTGCGGTGTAAATTGCTGTCAATGTAAGCTCGCACGCGAGCGATTTGCCAAGCAGCCAGACCGCCCCTTGTGGAGCCGTTAGCGCCCGCACAGCGCTCGATCTCCGCTTGCAGAATGTGCGATGCTGTGACCAGCGACGCCTTGGCCGCCTCCCGATCACGCGCGAGCTCTCGCGTCGCGGTTTCAAGCAGCTTGGCCAGGCTGTTCGCAACGAAGTGGAACTGCTGGTCCGCTGCCAAAGAAGAAGCGGGTTCGGTAGTTTGAAGTCCTTCCATTAAGGAACTCAACGATTGGCTTCGGAGGGGCAGAAATCTTGTGGTCCATGGAGCAAGCTGCGTCACAGGCATCGACCTTCCTATCACCCTGGCCCCTGCTAGCTCACAAGAGCCCCTCCAGCTGGACCGCGCTGGAGGGGCACGGGAGGCCGCGGGGAGTGATCGGCCTCGAGGGAGGAGAACTTCACCATAACGGCACGCATTGGCGCTCACTATTGATCTAGCGGAAAGATCGAGTACCAAATGGGAATGTGCGCACTATACGAAGGTTGTGCGCTGCCAGCTTAGTCGGTTCGACTCTGGTGGGCAGCTGGCGCCTGACGCAGAATCTGGCCGACTTCAACCGGCCAGATCGCCGATGGCTGTGACCCGTCGGAGCCGAATTGGGCTGGTCGTCCCCTCTATCGTCCCCTCTATCGCCCACGCGATAATCTCGCTATGCTCCATGGCGGACTGGCAAAGCTAATGCGCATGTCGATGAGGGAACATGTGGTAGAGCAACGGGCCAATGACCAACCGCCAACAGTGATGGTCATCGACGATGATCCGGGAGTGCGGGACTCACTAGGCAAGCTGCTTCGATCGGCCGGCTTTCGGGTCATCTTACTTGGTTCGGTGAGCGAATTTCTCGCGGCGGATCGGCCAGAAGGACCCGCTTGCCTGGTGCTGGACGTGCGGCTTCCCGGCCAGAGCGGACTCGAACTGCAGCGCGAGCTAGCAGGTGCCAATAGACAGCTGCCAATCATCTTCATCACCGGACATGGTGACATTCCAATGTCGGTGCAGGCGATGAAGGGTGGCGCGATCGAATTCCTGACAAAGCCATTCCGAGAGCAGGATTTGCTTGACGCGATTCAGCTCGGTCATGCCCGTGATCGAGCGCGGCTTGAGCAGGAGCGAGCTGTGGCAGGGCTGAAAGTTCGTTTCGAAACGTTGACGCCGCGGGAGCGCGAGGTCATGGCGGTCGTGGTGACCGGGCGGTTAAACAAGCAGATCGCAGCCGATCTCGGCGTAAGCGAAATCACGGTAAAAGTTCATCGAGGCCAGGTAATGCGCAAGATGCGGGCATCGTCCTTGCCTGACTTGGCGCGCATGGCCGACCAATTGCAACTGACGCCGACAAAGCCGCATAGCCCGGGTCGCGTTGCCTAGCGCAGACGCTTAAGCCTGCATCTCCCGGAATGGTCTCAATGCGTCTGACCACGGGTGATCAGGGTGCCTGCTAGACTTCACGTCTGCTACGTCGCGGATCCGAAGCGGCATTCCACTCACGACGCAGTGTTTGCGATCGCCGGCAGGGCGAATTGAAAGCTGGCGCCGCGGGGCAGGTTCGGGCTCGCCCACAATCGTCCGTTATGCGCTTCGATAATTGACCGGCAGATCGACAGCCCAAGCCCCAAACCGCCCGGTTTCGTGGTGTAGAACGCCTCGAACACGCGCTCAAGAGCCGCTGGCGCGAAGCCTGGACCCGAATCTCGCACCTCGACTGACACGCCATCCGGTTCGTTACGGGCGCTGATGAGCAATTCCCGCTGCTCTTCGCCGACGTCGCGCATCGCTTCGATAGCATTGATGATCAAGTTAAGCAGTACCTGTTGCAGCTGGACCCGATCTCCCTGGACACGCGGCAAGTCCTCCGCTAATTGCGTCCGCACCGAGACGCTATTTTTTGTGGCCTCCGTACGGGTGAGAGCAATAACCTCCAGGATGGCATCGTTGATCGCTACGGCGTCCTTTCGTGCGGGCGCCTTCTTGATGAGTGCGCGGATTCGCCCGACGACCTCGCCTGCGCGATTCCCCTCCTTGACAATCAGAGAGAGCGCGTCATCCGCCTCGCGAAGGTTCGGTGGCTCCGCGCTTAGGAAGCGCCGGGCGGCTAACGCGTACGTGACTGCCGCTGTGATCGGCTGGTTCACTTCATGGGTGATTGATGACGTCAGCTGACCCAAAGTCGTTACGCGACTGACATGGGCAAGTTCCGCCTCTACCGTCCGCAAAGACTCCTCCGCTCGTTGCGCGCGCACGATTGCTGTCACATCGGTGCCGGTGCCGCGATAGCCACGGAATTCGCCGTTGGCGTCAAACACTGGCCTGCCGCTGGCCTTAACGTACATTGGAGAGCCGTTGCCGCCCACGGCGCAATATACGAAGTCTTGGAACGGTTTGCGTGAATCGAGAGTTGCCCGAACAAGCCGCCACTTCTCCGACTCCGTTTCAAGGTCGAGAGCGTGATCCCAGCACGCCGTGCCGATTCGATCCACCGGGTCTGAACCAAACGCATTCTCGGTTAACCGCGTGAATTTGTAGTCCGGACCGATTTCCCAAAGCCAATCGGAGGTGGTTTCGGCGTAGTCGCGGAACTTTGCCTCGCTCTCGCGCAATGCTTCCTCCGCGCGCTTGCGCTCGGTCAGGTCGAGCACGAAAGCGACACCCTGGTCTTGTTCTTCGCCGAACGCAGCCAAACCGATCAACACGGGCACGCGGCCCCCATCTTTCCGAAAGTACTCCTTGTCGAATGGTTGGACTGCCCCGATCATCTTCAGCTCTGCAACAGTCCGCGCGTCGCGCTCGCGCCATTCCGGCGGCGTCAGGTCCATTCGGTTCAGGCGACCCGAGATAAGATCCTCTCGATCGTATCCCAACATGCGGAGAAACGCGTCATTTGCCTCAAGAATGCGACCTTCGAGATCCCAGATGATAATCCCGATGATGTTGGCGTCGACCAGGCGCCGGATCTTCGCTTCGTGTTCTTCTATCTCTCCGTGCAATCTTGCCAATGACTTCAAGTCAGCCTGCAGCATGTCGCGGAAGTGCAGCAGTAGCTTGAGATAAGCCTCGCTATATTCGTTCCTTTTATTGTCGCGAACGCAAATCGTCCCGAATATGCGGCCATCGGGCCAACCGATTGGGACGCCCAGGTAAGAGATCATCCCCAGCTTGACATGCGGGTTCGCTTTCCATGCTTCGTTCTCGAGAGCGTCAGGGACGAGCAGCGGCTGACCGGTCTTCATGACTGTCTCGCAATAAGGTCCCGTATCGAGACCGCCCGGCTCGCAAGGATTTCCTTTGGACGTGCTGGAGAGGAAAACTTTGATGTGGGGAGGATCGACCCGCATTATGGAGGCAGAAGGCACGTGCATGATCTCGGCAAGTAAGTCCACGATCTCTTGCCACTTCTTGATGATTTCAGAGGGTACCAGAGCCAGAGTAGGCATGGTCTCTTCGAAAGCCTCATCTTTCAACAAGTTGACGCCGTTTGCGCGTCCCGCAGCGGCAGATCTCTGGAACGTCTCCGATGATGAGCGCCAGTTCGGGGACCGAGGTCCGCAATTCCCCGTCCCCTCGACCTAGTGTCTCGCTGCGAGGGGGCTCGTCGCCGAGGTGCTCGTGGGATTGGAAAATGCTATCCCGCATCAGCGCTGAACCAGAAGGACAAATCCCATTGACGTACACCGGGACGGTACCACCCTATACCCCCAAATTCAAAGGGCGCTTCAGAGCCTCCGCAACGGTCGTGAACTTGACCGCAGGTTGGCCCAGGTCCATCACATGGGAGCGTCGATCAGCGCATCGCGGGCGCGAGGCTCCATCTGCATCTTTTGTTGTGTTTTGCTCGGCTCCTACGATAAGCTAACGAAAGCCACAGGAGGGACGCGGGTGTCCACGATCGCGGAGTGGCTGGCTGCACTTGGCCTGTCCGAGTATGCGCAGGTTTTCGCCGAAAACAGCATCGACGATGTCGGCGTTCTGCGAGATTTGAGCGACCAGGATCTTAAGGAGCTTGGTGTTCCGCTCGGCCACCGCCGCAAGATGCAGCGGGCTATCGCCGAGCTTGCAGGCGAAGCGCCCGCGCCGCTGGTCGCGGCGGTTCCGGGAACCAAGTCTGAACCTGCTGCGAAGCCGGCGCCGAAGCCCGTTCCGAAAGTTCAGGACACCGCGGAGCGCCGTCAGCTCACGGTGATGTTTTGCGACCTCGTCGGCTCAACGGCGCTCTCTGCTAGACTCGATCCAGAAGACCTGCGGGCCATCATCAGCGCGTATCACCGCTGCTGCCGGGATCTTGTCGAGCGCAATGGCGGGTTCGTGGCGCAATACATCGGCGACCTGGTGCTGGCCTATTTCGGGTACCCACGGGCGCATGAGCATGATGCCGAGCGTGCGGTCAGGGCGGCGCTAGCGCTCGTGGAAGCGGTGCCAATGGTCGCCACAGCGGCTCCTGCCCCTTTGCAGGTGCGGGTCGGGATCGGCACGGGCTTGGTGGTGGTAGGCGATCTTATCGGTGAGGGTGCCGCGCAAGAGCAAACGATGGTCGGCGAAACACCCAACATGGCGGCGCGGCTGCAGGCGGCTGCGGCTCCTGGGGCCGTTGTCATCGGGCCAACGACACGGCGGCTGCTGGCCGGATTGTTCGAGTATCATGAGCTGGGTGCAGTCGAGGTAAAAGGCTTCGACACGCCAGTTCAGGCCTATCGGGTGGTCCGACCGAGCGCGGTAGAAAGTCGGTTTGAGGCGCTGCGGGCTTCGACAACGCCATTAGTGGGCCGCGACGAGGAGATCGACCTCCTTTCGCGTCGCTGGACGCAAGCCAAACGCGGCGACGGGCAGGTAGTCCTGATCTGCGGTGAGCCAGGGATCGGCAAGTCCCGAGTTGCTCAGACCCTTGTAGAGCGACTGAGCGATGAGCCGCACACTCGGATGCGGTATTTCTGCTCGCCCCATCACCAGGACAGCGCGCTCTATCCGAGCATCTCGCAGCTCGAGCGAGCGGCCGGCTTTCGCCGCGAGGATACGGACGAACAAAGGCTCGCCAAGCTGGAGGCGGTTCTTGCTGAGGGAACCAATGACCTGCGTGAGGTCGTCCCCTTGCTGGCGGAGTTGTTATCGATCCCGCTTGGCGATCGGTATCTGCCGCTCAACCTCACACCGCAGAAGCGCAAGGAAAGGATACTGCATGCTCAGGTGGCCCAGGTCGAGGGCCTGGCTGCGCGGCAGCCAGTCCTCATGGTGTTCGAAGATGTGCATTGGGGTGACCCTACCACACGCGAGCAACTCGATCTGCTCATTGAGCGCGTCGCCTCGCTTCGCGTGCTGGTGATCATCACTTTCCGGCCCGAGTTCGCGCCGCCTTGGATCGGTCGACCCCACGTGACGGTGCTCACGCTGAATCGTTTGCCGCCCAGGCAGCGCGCCGAGATGATCGCTCATCTGACCGGCGGCAAGGCGTTGCCCCGGGATGTTGCCGATCAGATCGTCGATCGCACTGACGGCGTGCCGCTTTTCATCGAGGAACTGACCAAGACCGTCGTGGAGAGCGGCATCGTCACCGAGGTTGGTGGTCGGTACGCGGTCACAGGACCGGTGCCGTCGTTGGCGATTCCGACATCGCTCCATGCGTCGCTCCTGGCGCGCCTCGATCGCTTGGCGACGATGCACAACAGCGAGATCGCCCAGATCGGCGCGGCCCTTGGACGTACCTTCTCCCATGAACTGATCAGCGCTGTCGCGGGAATGCAGCCGCGGCAGGTCGACGATGCACTCACCCAATTGGTCGCCGCGGAGCTGATCTTTCGTCGCGGTACGGCGCCTGATGTGCAGTACACCTTCAAGCATGCTCTCGTTCAGGATGCTGCCTACGACACTCTCCTGAGAAGCCGCCGCCAGCAGCTTCATGGCCGCATCGCTACGACCCTGGAAAAACAATTCCCTGACATCGGGGAGGCGCAGCCTGAGGTACTGGCTCGGCACTGTGCCGAAGCGGGGCTCCTCGAGAAGGCCGTCGACTATTGGCTAAAGGCGGGCAGGCAGGCGATCGCCCGGTGGGCGATGACCGAGGCGGCAGCGCAGCTCCGCAAGGGCCTCGACCTGTTGCCTGGCCTGCCAGACGGCCCCGCGCGCCAGGAGCGGGAGCTTGATCTGCAGATCGACCTCGGGCATGCGCTCGCAACGATCAAGGGATACTCCGCAGACGAGCCGGGTGAGGCCTATGCCCGCGCCCGTCAACTTTGTGACGAATTGAACGGGCCGGCGCAACTAGGACCGGTTCTCTGGGGCCAATTTGTTTATCGTTTCGTGCGAGCCGAGCTTGACCAAGCGGAACCGCTCGCCGAGGATCTGCGCCACCAGGGCCAGATCCGCAACGACCCAAATTGGAAGCATGCCGGTTCGCATGCGAGTGGGGTTTTGTGTTCCGTTACTGGCAGGTTCGTCGATGCGTGCGGCTACTGCGAGAATGCTATTTCCATGTGGGATCCGGCGATTCGCGCCTTCGTACCATCGCCGGAAGATCCGTACGTATCCGTTCGATTGTACTACTACCGAGCGCTGTTCTGCTTCGGCCGCATCAATGAAGCGCGCTTGCGGGTGGGCGAAGCTTTGGCCGAGGCGCGGCGACTCTCGCCTTTCAACGTGGCCTACGCCCTGTATCATCGCTACCTCGGCCAATGGGCGATCGATGGGGTGAAATCGGCACCGACGATCCTTCGATCGGCGGACGAGATTTTGGTTCTTGCGAACGAGCACGGGTTTGCGCTTTGGGTGGCGTTCGGAAAGATGATCCGCGGCTGGTGTCTGGGCGCGGCTGGAGAGGCAGCGGAGGGAATTACGCTGCTTCTCGAAGGGCTGGCCGATTCCCGCACCATAGGCTGCAATGTAGTGCTGCCGTTCTACCTCACGACGCTGGGAGAGATCTACGGGATTGCGGGGCGGCCGGACGAAGGGCTCGAGACTCTCGGCGAGGCCGTCGAGTTGTTTGACAGGACAGGGGAACGGTGGGCCGAGGCCGAAACGTACCGATTGCGAGGAACATTGTTGCTAACGAAAGGTGATCCCGCTGCAGCGGAGGCTAGCTTCCAACAAGCGCTGTCAGTTGCTCGGCTGCAGAAGGCCAAATTCTGGGAGCTGCGGGCGGCGCTCGAGGTTGCCCGCCTTTGGCGCGACCAGGACAAGCGCAGGGAAGCCCGCGATCTGCTAGCCCCGATCTATGGTTGGTTTACCGAAGGGCTTGAAACGACGGTGCTCAAGGATGCCAAGGCGCTGCTGGACCAGCTTGCGGCATGAGCGAGGTTCGCCGGTGGTTGGAGGGGATCGGGCTCAGTCAGTATGCCGACGCCTTCAGGGCCAACGACATCGGCGGGCAGAAGACCTCTCGCGACTCGAAGAAGGATTGCGGCAAGCCGGGCTGCCCGAATGACCATCGCAGCCAGTCTTCGCCCGTGGCTACGAGGATCGAATGACTTCCGCTACCTCAGACATCCTTTATCTTGGGACATTGTGTTCGCCGTGAGTTCCCTCGCAAGCGCTTCAAATGCCGCTTCCATCCCGACATTCACGCGCTGCGTTGCTATGATGTCTATCATCCTTGTCCTCCCATGTTTGAGCTCATGATAGTGCGCTGGGGCAACAATAGACAGTAGGTGTTGAGCGACATCCGACTTCCGGTTTTGGTAGATTTTGTTGCAAAAGTCGGTGAGACGAGCTGCGAACCGTGATTGCGTTGTTTTGACGCGAATCTCGGCGAGGTCGATCCATGATGGGCCGTCTGAAGAGTGACCAAGGTCAACTGTTCTACGAGTTTCGTCTTGACCCTTCGGACATGGCGCGATGTTCGAGTTAGACCGTTATCGTGCCTGCAGCGTGGATTTTGGTCGCGTTTGGGGTTGGAGTCACGCCGCTTTTAGGCCGACCGCTCGGAGGAGGGTCTCGAGATCGTCGATGACACGCTGGTATAGGCGATCGAGTTGAGATCGCCTTTGGGATTCGAGCCGGGTATCTGCTTTGATAGGGCTGAGAAGACCTGCCGTGAGTGGGGCATAGACGCGTTCAAAGAGCTTCAGGAAGACGAGGCAGATCGAGTACCCCTGCGAGAGGAGTTGATAGCGTCGCGAATTCGGGAGCTTGGCGACGAGGCCTTTGGCGCGGAGTTTCGATAGATCATAGCGAAGCGAGGCGAGCGTGTAGCTTTCGGGGGCGCAGCCGAGCGCTGCGATGACGGCGGGATGGATTTCAGCGGTGGTGAAGGTATTGCCGGCTGCGACGTGCGCGAAGCGTACGAGCGCATGCATCAGTGCCAGTTGCCGAGGATGATCGAGCTTGAGGCCAGGAATGCGCTTTCCTGTCGATGTGATGGTCGGTTCCGCGAGCTTTCGCAACTGGCCGCGATCGACAAAGGTCTCCAGGATGTCCTGCTGGACATTGAGGTAATTATCGTTGATCGCCGATAGCGATTTTTGGAGGACGGGTAGATTTTCGACGGCTTTCTTGACGCCGTAATCGTTGACGTTGTTGCTCGCGGCCTCCGTCCGCAGGATGAGGTGGTCGCGAACGTACTGCTTGATGAAGCCGTTGCCATAGTGGCTGCGAATCACCGGGTTTGGCAGGTTCATGTCCTCGATCTCGGTTTGCAGCTTGCCCCGATATTGCTTGCTGACCTTGCGCCCGAAGATCACGGTGATCTTGTTCGGCTGCCCGATTGTTCGATTGGCATCGAGCAGGCGTTGGCCGAGATTATCCAGTGCCGCACGACGACGGAAGATGAGGTTGTCGCAGTACTCGACTTGCGAGAAGAATAGCCGGTGCTGGCAACCCGCATGCTCTCGCTCTCTTGCGGTGAAGAACGGCGTGAGGTGCGCCAGCCACTTTTGGCCGCAGCTCACCAGATCCCGAGGGGTGAGCGAGTTGGCGAGCTCTTGCAAGCGATCGGGAGCTACGCATTTCAGGAAGGCATTGGCGGTTTGCTTGAATCCGATGCCTTGCTCGCGCATGCGGTTGGCCAGCCAATGGTGCTGATTGAGGCAGAGACGGGCGGAGAATGGCAGGTACGGGCAGACGCGCACGAACATTCGTCCCCAGTTCCGGTCATTGATATAAAAGTTGTATTGAATGACCCAGCGTTGCGCGAACTGGAGGTGCCATCGGTTAGCGACCTTGTCGCCGATGGCAGTCATGATGCGCGCCGGTTCTCGCGCTTTGAGGATGACCGCGATTGCGTCGGGCTTGGCCCGTTCGAAATACGGGTCGACGAATTCGTCACGACGGCCCTTCGGTGCTTCGACAATTGGGATGCTGCGCTTTTCGGCTCGCTCCGTCACCCAGCGCTGAAATTGGTCGGCGATGTCGCGCAGGGTGTACCGCGTCACTGGGTATAGCTGGCGATAGGTGTTGAAAAAGCCGACCACCCGCTCGGGCTGCTGGAACGGTTGAATCAGCCCATTCAGCAGAATGCGGTCGAAACAACGATAATGCCAATGGATGCTGTCCTCGTGGTGCTCGTAGAAGGAGTTCAAGGCCGCCTCCTAGTTGCAGTGCAAGCAACGGGATCGTAGCGGTTATCTCTGCCCCTCAACCATAGCTCCCCCTTGATTTTGCGCGATCGTCCATGGCCCCCTCGTCAGGCTCAGACGCAAAAGATATCAAGGGCGGAGCCCTTGGCTAGTTAGGGGCGCGGTGCAGCAGCCGTCGGCTTAGTTCGTTCGAACAGATAACGTTTCTTGCATAATCGGAATGGTTCCGATCTGTTAGCGATGCCGATTGGCATTTCGCTGTCGGCGGTGGAAGGGGGTATATGCTATGACGATCAAAACATTTTTCACAATCATTGCTGTTCTTGCCCTGGTGCATGGTGTCGGTTTTGTACTAGTTCCGGAACAGGTAGCCGCCAGTTATGGAATGGCAACTTCGGCTTCAACCGTGCTTATGGCGCGATTATTCGGTGCAGCACTGTTGGGATTGGGTCTAATTTTCTGGTTCGCCCGGGACGGCTCATCGGAATCCGTGCGCGGCGTGTTTATCGCTACCATTATCGGCAACACCGTCGGGTTGATTGTAGTTGTTATGGGGACCACAGCAGGTACGCTGAATTCAATGGGATGGGTTGCTGCTTTAATCTATCTCTTCGGAGCAGCGGGGTCTGGCTACTTCGTGATGACGCGATCGCCTCAGCGATCGTCGCGCTAAAATTCAATAGTCGACCGTGAAATATCCCGAAGCGATTGATTGGCAATAGAAATGGCGGGAATTTCGGCAATTGGATTTGCCGGAAATTGAGGTTTGGGCAGCGATTTTCTTGCAAATTCGAGTTTGGGATTCCCACGAATCTGAAGCTGTGATTCTCTGCTTTCGAGGGTGAAGAGCGGAGGATTCGATGCGGCCACGGGAGCGTCGGGAGGGCGGCGAGCAGGATCTGTTTCGGTCGCGGCTCGATCAGGCCATCGACATGGACCTCGCGCTGGTGAAGCTGGCGCGGACGATCGACTGGAGGTTTCTGGAAGAGAAATTCGGCGCCGTGTACGCCGATGGCTCCGGCCGGCCGCCGCTGCCGACCCGGCTGATGGCGGGGCTTGCGATTCTCAAGCACACTTACAACCTCAGCGACGAGATGGTGTGTGAACTGTGGATCGAGAACCCGTACTACCAATACTTCTGCGGGGAGGAGTTTTTCCAGCACCGGCTTCCGCTCGATCGCTCCTCGATGACCAACTGGCGCCATCGCATGGGCGAAGAGCGGCTGCAGGCGCTGCTGCAGGAGAGCCTGGCAGTGGCGCGATGAAGCCCGGCGATCTCGCCCGCGTCATTGTCGATACCACGGTGCAACCGAAGAACATTACCTTCCCAACCGACGCCAAGCTATTGAACCGTGCGCGTGAGAAGCTGGTGAAGCTGGCCAAAAAGCTCGGCGTCGATTTGCGCCAGTCTTACACGCGGGTCGGCAAGTTCGTGCTCATCCGGCACCAGCGTTACGCCCATGCCAAGCAGTTCAAACGCGCCAACCGGGCTTTGCGCAAGCTCAAGACCTATCTCGGCCGCGTCATCCGGGACATCACCCGCAAGATCGACGGCGATTCCGGTCTCGAAACCAAATTTGCCTCACTGCTGAGCCTGGCACGGCGCATCCGCGCTCAGGAGCGCGGACAGCGCGGCCCCAAGGTCTACAGCCTGCACGCGCCCGAGGTGGAGTGCATCGGCAAGGGCAAGCCGCACAAGCCTTACGAGTTCGGCGTCAAGGTCAGCGTTGCCACCACCCTCAAGCACAGCAAGGGCGGTCAGTTCGTCGCCCATGCGCAAGCGCTGCCAGGTAACCCCTATGATGGCCATACGCTGGAGGCCGTCATTCCGGCGATCGAGCAACTCGTCGGCAATACGATCGAGCGGCTCCACGCCGATGCCGGTTACCGCGGCCACAACGCGCCGTCCGAGTATAAGTTCAAAGTCTACACGTCCAGGCAGAAGCGTCGCGTGACCCCGGCCATTAAACGAGAGATGAAACGCCGTGCCGCCGTCGAGCCAGTCATCGGCCATACCAAGGAGGAGCACCGAATGGGCCGCAACTATCTCGCCGGCCGCCACGGCGACGCCAACAACGCTGTCCTCGCCGCGGCCGGTTACAACTTCCGCCGCCTCATCAGGTGGCTGAACGATTTTTTGCGCATCATTCTGGCGCTGCTCTTCGTGCAGTCAAAATTGCTTCCCGTCCGAAAAGGGCGTTCTTCACGGACGACTCAATATTGTTGTCCTTTCGTCGGCAAGAATTGATGGCCGCCTGATCGTCGATCATCAGGTTTGAATTTGAGAGCCGCCTTCGGGCGGCTTTTTGTTTGGCAGCAGCAATCGATGACCCTCTTGCGGCTTGCCAATGTCGCAGTTTGGCACGAACCGGACCTCCAGCGATGTCCGCTATTCGGTCGCTATCGGGTGAAGACCGGACATGGCGCAGACAGCCCAATTCGGTCGAGAATGACCCAAGGCAGAAGTCGAGAGTTCTCAAAGCTGCAATCAACGGCTTTGGCAGCAAACTCAGCCCTAGCGCTTTGTAAATTTCACGTTGCAAGAGGCACGGTCCGATCTGGTGCCACTTCCATGAGGGCCATCGAATTTGGTGAGATACGTATTGTTAAATTCTGTACCGAGCGGGCGGTGAAAAGGATCCCTCGCGCCACTCCAGCCTTTCTGCAAGATATCTGCCGTCCCATCGGGCTCAATAGTTCCATCGAAGGTTTGTGAACCGGGCTTGCCGGCCCGGCCTTTTTCCGCATGGAAGACGCCGTCTGCGACTCTTCCGGTGAGCTCATAACTCCAGCCGGGCAATCCCGAAGGGGTGGATTCGCACACAAGCTTTCCCAACCAGATTCCGTCGAAGCGTCGCCTGTCTTTTGCCGAGTCCGGTGTCGTTAATGCAGCAATCTTGGCTCGGGCGAGGTCCGCGAACGAACAGGTCGGAAAGCGTGCGAGATGATCTTCATACGCCGCTTTTGTGTTGATAGCCTCGGCACTCTTCCAATGGTCGGTTGGGGCCGCGCAAGGATCGACTGGCGCAGGCGTCGTGGCTGGTGTCGCGGTGATCTGCAGCTTGCCGTTCAGATAAAACTCTCCGATCAGCGACAAGGACAACTCTGGAAGCTGCATTTGATGGGTCGCTTGATAAACCTCGGCGCTGATGCGGCGGAAAATGGTGCCTATCTCTTCCTTCGCCTCGACGTTCCTGAGGAACGCCGTGGTGTAGGGACTGTTGCGACCGTTGCCATCTTCAGCCGTGCGCCCGGGCTGCGTCGCATAGGAGACGATCATGCCATCTGGGCTATCGATTTTCGCAAGACCTCGTCCAATGCTGGCGCTGCGGGCAGTCCCGATGGAACGTTTCAATTGCTCGGCGAGTGGATTGTCGCGGCAAGAGTCCAGCACGAGGATGCGCAAGCTCTTCGCGGGCTGCATGTCAGCGATGACGTCGTCGACTCGCACCAGGCGCCGCAGGTCTGCCCCGTCGTTTAATTGGGCATCTACCGGCACAAGGTAATCGATCCCTGCGAACTGCAGCGCATGCCTGGTGTAATAGAACATCGCCACGTCGGCGGTGTGCGCCGCCCGGGCAAACCTGATCATCGCCTCATCCATTCCGGCCTTGTCGAGATCGGTCGCGACGATGGTATCAAAGCCAGATCGCTTGAGGGCGGCGGCGACGTCTTCGGCGTCGTGCACCGGATTCGGCAGGTGCGGTACACGAGCATAAGTGCTATTGCCGATGACGAGTGCAACTCGATTGTCGGCGAAAGCCGGCGTGGCAAAAACGCTGAAAAACACGGCAGCGAAAAAGGCAAATAGCACGTCTCGGTGCATAAGCCCCTCCGAAGAATACTTGCAATTAATATTACACTCTGCTGTGTCCGGAAACGTGAGAAGCATCACAGATGCGACATCGGGTGCGCGCTGCTGCCCGCGGGGTGATGTTGTGCGAGGAAGCATCGACCGGCGGGACAACTGAGGTCATCTGGAAACGAGCCAAGTAATTCGTCCCGTAGCTGTGGCCCCACCCTCGTTAGCTTATGGCCTATGTCGGGTAGCATCAGGCTAGCCTAAGGCGGGGACCGCACGGGTGACGGTCAGTTCGTTAGATAGGACGTGGCCTCGGCCAGTTCGGGACGCGCCGGACCGACGGGTTTGCTTAGCGCCACAAGTTTCCGGTAGGCGTCGTGAGCGGTCACGGAATCACCCGTCTGTTTCGCGGCTCGGGCCTCGCCGAGCAGGCTGCGGAAGCGATTGGGATCGGTACTCAACATCGCCTGGTACTCGATCAGGGCCGCCGCCGGCTGGTTGAGTTCGAGCAACAGATCGGCCAACAGCTCGCGCGCCGGCAGCACCGAGGACGGGGTGGCCGGGTGCTTGTCCATCGTGGCGTCCAGATCGACCGCGGCCCGCAACAGCGAGATGGCGTTCTCGTCGTCGCCTCGGGCGTGGGCCAGGACGCCGGCGGCCGCCAAACGCTGGATCTCGACCTGGTTGGCCCAATAGGTGTCGTTGCCCTTCAGCTTGTCTTCAAGCGATTGCAAGCGGCCGATCTCCGTCTCGGCGCCGGCGATGTTTCCAGTCTTCGCGTCGCCCAGCGCGCGGGCATAGGAGATCATCGCTTCTGCCCAGGGAAAGCGCTCAAGCGGGAAGCCGATCGCCGGTTCGCTTAGCGCGGCGGCGGCCGGCCAGTCGTGGCGCTCGAGCGCATAACGAACCGGGATCGCGGCGACGGCGTAAGCCCCGGCCAGGTTCGCACCGTCAATCTGGCGGAAGCCGGCAAGTTCGTCGACCACCTCTTTGGCCGGGCCATCCTGCGCGGTCTGCAGGTAGGCGTATTCGAGATAGTCCATCGTGTGGAGGGTTTCCTGGTCGTAGCTCCCCGGCCCATGGCTCTGATGCACATAATTGAGGGCGGCGGTGTGAGCGGCGCGGTTCGAGTCGATCGACTGCTGCCACATGCCAAGGCGGGTGAAGATGTGAGACGGCATGTGCAGCGCGTGTGGCACGTCGGGCGCGACCTTGGCATAGCAGATCGCTGCATCCAGCCCTGCGGCGGCGAATTGTGGCGAGTCGTCGCTGTGGATCAGGTAATGCACGACGCCAGGGTGGTTCGGCTCCTCCTTCCAGATCTTGTTGAGGAGCTCGGCCGCCTTTGTCTGATTGGCAAAGGTCTTGTCGGTCTTGAGCGCACTGGCGTTCAGCGCCAGAGCATAGAACACCGCGGCCTCGCGGTCGTCCGGGTAGCGTTCATACATCTGCTCCATCGCCTTTTCGTAGGCGATCGCACGGGTCTGATGGTTGAGCTTGTCATTGTCGCGATAGAAGGCGGCGATGGCCGCGATATAATCCGCCTCGCGCGGCGTCTGTGTCGAGGCCGCCATCGCCTTGGCGATTGCCTCGGAGCCGGCTTTGAGCGCGGCGGGCGACGGGGGATACCACAGCGGGTACCAGTGACTCATCGCGATGCCCCAATACGCCATCGCACAGCCGGGCTCGGACGCGGCGAGCGCGGTGAACTCCTTTAACGCCTCGGGGTACCAGAACGAATGCAGGGTCCAGACCGCGTGCTTGAATGCTTGTTGTGCTGTCGGCCCGCAGGAGATCGCGAAATCGACTTCCTCGGTGACCTTGGGCGCGGTCTCCGCCCGCAAGCCCTGGAACTGCAACGCCAGCAGCGCTGCAGCAACGAAACCTGTTGACATTCGATGATAAGCCATGGCGCTACCCTTTCGGTCGCGGCTGCCTGGGCCTGCTCCACCACTGGGAGTCAAAGGGCCAGTATGTGTGACCTGGCTGACATTCCATGTATCAAACATTCAGCATATCACATCTTGCGGGCGGGCGCACCATCACGCTGGTCGCCAGGCAGGCGACGCGGCATTTTCTCCGATGGCTCCGGTTTCACTGCCTCAGTTGAGCCGGATCGTGACCGGTCTCGCCATCGACGCGTGATCCGAGGTCAGGCTATTGTTGCAGGGCAAGAGTCGGTTTGTGGCCCAAACCGGCGGTTAGAGGGTGGGCAGAGCATGTCCGCTCTGCCCAGTTATTTCAGACATCAACCTGTTCCGCTATTGCCAGTGCGTCATCGACCTCAATGCCCAGATACCTGACCGTGCTTTCGATCTTGGTATGGCCGAGCAGAAGCTGGACGGCCCTGAGATTTCCCGTCCGTCGATAGATCAGGGTGGCTTTTGTGCGGCGAAGCGAATGCGTCCCGAACAGTCGTGGGTCCAGTCCCACGCTGCCGATCCACTCGGAGACGAGGCGGGCATATTGGCGGGTTGTCATGCTGCGATTAGGACTGCGATGGCTGGTGAACAGGAACTCGCCGGGCCTCTTGTTGGCGGCCTTCAGATAATCATCTGATGGCCTGGCGGGTCTGTTCGCTCAATTCAAATCTGACCGGCCGCCCGGTTTTCTTTTGCCGCACAGTTGCGCGATCCGCCGTATATCCGCCGGCAGCGACATCGTCGACCCGGATGGTGACGACGTCACAGCCACGAAGCTTGCTGTCGATTGCCAGATTGAACATGGCGAGGTCGCGAGCGTGGCCTTCGATCTGGAGCTTTGTCCGGATCGACCAGACGTGTTTGGGTCGCAGCGGCGGCTTTGCCCCGGTCAGCTTGCCTTTGTTCCACGGCACTCGCCTGGTCGCGGGGGTGGCATTCAATTGATCCTGCATGGCCATACTCCTCGGCTCGGTTACAGAGGCGAGAAGCATGAGCCACCGGGCCAGGCATTGGAATCAGGTCGGTTTTCGGGCCAAAGCGGACTTCGTGTTCGGCCCAGCGGAAATCGACCTGTAGCGATTGACCCAATGTATGGTCCGGCCGCGCGTTGCAAGAAGATTTCGTCGAATTGGCGGCGGCGGTCTTGCATCAATGTATCCGGCCTCTGATTGGAGCCATGTGGTGCTCCGGGCCATCATGGATATCAGCGCGCGTGCGTTCTAATTAGCGGACAGGCCTCGATTGGGCCATTTGGGTCACCAGTGTTCGCACGCGCTCGGAAGACCGATCCTCCCATCTCGTCTCATCCTCTCGCAGACCTCGGCTGGAAACTGTTGATAGGGTTACGTCATCGCTTGCTCCTCATGTCGCGCAGTTCCTTTGTTCGAGCCAAGGGCCGTTCCTTCGTCCCGGCCCGCAGAACGTCGATCGCGTCGCGCGCAGGGGCGGTCAAGGCCGGCCGTCGCGCCTGGCTTGCGGCTGGCTCCGGCGTCGCCAGGCTGCGCCTTGACCGCGCCGAGCACGGCGCGAGGATCAAGCGGGTCGGACGCCTGCATCGTCGGTCCTCGTCAGCTCGAAGGCGCGTCCTTTGGCCAGCACCGCCCAGGCGATCCGGGCAAGCTTGTTGGCGAGCGCGATCGCCAGCACGTTGTGGTGTAACCGCCTCTTGGCGGCTTCGATCCAGGATTTGAGCCCGTAACGTTCCCAGTCCTTTATCCTGACCAGCACAACCCATGCCGCCTGCACGAACAGAACGCGCAGGTAGCGATTGCCGCGCCTGGAGATTTTGCCGAGGATCGTGCGGTCTCCCGTCGAGATCTGCTTGGGCACCAGTCCGAGCCAGGCGCCGAAGTCGCGGCCTTTGGAGAATACGTCTCCAGTGCCGATCGCGGCCACCATGGCGCTCGAAATGATCGGCCCGATGCCGGGCACCGTCATCAGGCGCGAACATGCCTGATCCTGACGGGCCAGGGCTTCGATCTCGCCGGATAGGCCATCGATGCGCTGATCCAGCCGGCGCCAGTCGCCTGCCAACTCCTCGATGATACGCAACATGCGGGGCGACAGGGCATCGGTGCGCGTCGCAAGGATGGTGGGCAGTTCCGTGCGCAGGAAGCCGATCCCCTGGCGCACGGCGATCCCGCGTTCCAGCATGAAGGCGCGAATCTGGTTGATGATGCCGGTGCGTTGCGACACCAGCCGCTCGCGCACCCGATGCAGCGCCTGCAGATCCAGTTGCTCCGCGGTCTTGGTCGCCACGAACTTCATCGTCGGGCGCTGCACGGCTTCGGCAATCGCTTCGGCATCATTGAAGTCGTTCTTCTGTCCCTTGCTATAGGGGCGGACATATTTGGCCGGCATCAACCTGGCATCGTGACCAAGCGATGCGAGTTTGCGGCTCAGGTGATGGGCGCCGACGCAGGCTTCCATGCCGACCAGGCAAGGCGGTATATTGGCGAGCCGCGCTTCCACTTGGCCACGCGACCACTTTTGCCGCAGCACGATGGCGCCGCGCGCATCGTGGCCCACGGCGTGGAATGAGTTCTTGCCGATATCGATGCCGATCACGGCGATCGCGGTATTGGGTATCTGAGACATGGCGTGCTCCTTGTCCTTGGCGCCCCTTGCCAGCTTCGCTTGCTGGCGGGGCAGGAGCACGGCCGGACCATCCCATTACCGGAAGTGAAATCTCAAACCTTAATTTGAAGAAGTGGGACAGACTGTTGCTACGCGTCAATCAAGAATCAGGCGACCGACACGTTCGCTGCTGCCGCCGCTTCCGCTTCGGACCACGACGATCTCGCCGCTCGCCGGCGAGATGCCCGTGAGAGCCCGAATGTTCGCACCGTGCGTCACGACAAGAAGGATTCCGCTCCCGGTCCATTTGTCGATGACCGCGCGCGCTGGCGGTCAGGGACTCTCTTTGATCGCTCAGCACGACCACATTGCCAAATGTCAGCTCGGCTTCGACCGGTCCCAGCTCCAGCAGCGTGGCCGTGTCCATGCAGCGGCACCACGGCGAGCTGAGGATTCTTTCGACCGCAACCCCTTCCGATCTGAGCCGCGCGCCGATCCTTGCGGCGTCCGCGCGTCCCTTGGCGCTGAGATTGCGCTGAGTGGCGCAGTCATCGACCCGGAAGCCCGGCGGATCGCCGGCGCCACCCGGCGCATCGGTATGGCGCATCAGGGCGACATGCCGGCCTGCGTGCAACGCGGTCCAAGCTTCGGCCTCGTCGGCGCTGGCGATGTCCGCCGCGGTGCAGAAGCCGACGAGGATTGCGAAGATGGCGAAGCGGATGCGGCACGTGGCGGCGGACCCCGTTAAAAATACGCGATCAGACGCCCGGCACAGACGGCGCTGAGCCACAGCAGAAGCGACACGAGCGCAGTAACTTTAGCGCCGCCGGACGCTTCGGCGCGCCAGAGCGCAACACGTCGCCACGGGCCGGCATGCGCGATCACGATGTTGACCAGCGCCGCCGCGATCAGCAGCAGCTTGGTCTGGAACGCAGGATTGCGCACTACATGCGCCGCATCGGCGCTGAACAACAGGAATCCCATGCTGATCGCGAGCAGAAAACCGAAGCGCGAAAAAGGCAGCAGCAATTGCGCCATCGGCTGGATCGGAATCGCGCGCCCCAGTCCGAGCAACCTCAAATCGAGCGCCAGGATCGATCCCACCAGCACAACGAAGCCGAGGATGTGCAGGATCTCGACCGCGGGATAAAGCGCGGGTGAGCTGCGCATCACATGACCGAGCGCGCTTTCCTGCAATGTCAGGAAGATCGGCGCGGCCGGCTGATGTTCCACTCTTGGTCTACCGCAATTCGGTGCGTTTGCCGTCGAGAATGATGTATTCGATCCGCGCCTCGTTCGGGTGGCTGGTATGGGGATAGCCGAACACGGTGCAGGTCTTGCCAGACGCGATGAGGTCCGGCGTGATGCCGCGCTGCTGCATGCGCGAAGGCGGCGCCAGGACGAAGCGCCAATGCTTACCGTCGACCTCCATCTCGATCTCGCAGTGCGGATTCTCGTAGGTCGATTTCAGGATCTCGCCGGTGACGGTGAACGACTTGGACGTGTCGTATCCGCCCCAGCCGTGATGGGCGATCGCCGCGCCCGGAGCAAGAGCAGTCGCCAGCGACAGGAACAAACGACGGGTGATTGATGTCATAAGCTGCCTCCGGCAATATGAAGGACAACACCGATCCGCGCCGGACTCATAGCGCAGTTTGCGTCACCGTTCAAATGACCCCGGTTGCGCAGGCCTCCAGCGCGGCGGAGAAAGCGGTATGAATACGACACCGACCGCTCGCCCGGTTCGAACTCGGCGATCGATTGGCGCCAGGAGAAGCGCCGGTGACAGGGTTCCTCCGGCAAGCGTTGATGATATCGTGGCCGGAACGCGTGAAACCTATAGCGGCCCTCTGCAGGTTGGCGCGGACCTGATGCTCCTTCGAAATCGGCGATACAGTCAGCGCCAACGGAATCCGTAGGGCGTTCTGCTGAGGCTGTCGAGTGATGTCGGCTCCAGGGGCACTTCTCAGAAGTGCGGTGGGGAACGTCTTGACGGCTGCTTACCGCGCAACAGCAGACGCGGCACCGGCAAATGGCATCCCCGATCACGTCGGCAGGAGCTTCTCGCCTTTAGGGCTTCGGGGGATTCTGGTCCTCGACCTTGGTAACGGAGTATCCGGCTTTGCGAAGAGCAACCAGCACAGCCTTGGCGAGATGGATACTTTCTTCGTCACTTTTCGTGACTTGGTCCCACATCGTGCCGTGCCCAGAACCGGGATGATCAATGAAAGCGGTTTTGATGGCGCTTGTTATAACGATAAGGGCGTCTTCTGACATCTAGGTTTCCCGCCGCTTTCCGCTAAGCGTATCACGCTTTTGGCAGGTGCGATGGCTCAACGGCACCATGCGCAAGCATCGTAGTCGTCAGCGCCACCGTTACAGGTTTTGTTATATCCCGTTCCAGCAGTCGCGGCTTTTTCGGCGCTCTCGAAAGAGATGGCGACTACGTCAGCCGCGCTGTCTTGAAGTCGCCTCGCGACCAGCCGTGTTAGCTTAGTCGATGAGACGCGTAGGAGTTATCGACATCACGGTAGCAACGCGGCGCGCCTCGGCGCATCGCAACGTTCCACCACGCGACGCTGCGCGTCGCACCACATCGCTACGCAACGCGCGAGCCGCTGGGGACATCCCGGCGGCTCTCGCGCGTTTAGCGCGGACGGTCCGCCTCAAGCGCCTGTGGCTCCGAGACGGTCGTGTGAAGCAAAATACATGCGCCGCCTCGCGACGTGCCGTAATCGAACGCCGATATCGGCCAGAGCGTTGATCAAAAAAAGGTTGGTACTGGTGGTCTAGTTTGATTTCAGCTCAGGACGCCTCGCGGCAAGGGCCTAGCGCAACCTACGGGCGCGTGAAAGCCGCCCGTGAGGGCTTGGCAATCGTCGCAAATCAGCAGACCGCGCCTAACCTTCCGGGAACAGCTTGTCGGTGGATTTGTCCAAATGCCTCGTGGTGCTTTGAGCATCTGTCAGGTGTCCAACCAGCTCTCCGGAAAGCTTGTAAATGTTCACGCCTCTGAGGTCATAGATCTTCTGTCCCTTGAGATCGAAGATGGCCGAGCCCAAGGACGATCGCTACGTGGACGCCACGGCTGTTGAATATTTTTCCGTCCACGACCTACCTCCTTTCGAGGGGCCCCGCGGCAAAGGCAGCGCTTGTTGGGCAGCGATAGCGAGACAAATCGCACTCGGGCTATTTCCCCTTCGCCTTTAGCCCGGACCGCCGCATTTGCGAGATGCAGTCTCGAATAGTTTTCACAGGACGCTTGAGGTTCGCGGAAATAAACACCCACGATTTACCGGCCTCGATGAGATCGAGCAATCGTCGATCCTCCTCGGGTGTCCAATTTGTTCCGCGGTGCTGCACAGCCATCAGAATACGCTCATTTCTTTGCCTTCGCTATCGTCGCCGTTCGAGCGTGATTTTTCTAAGGTCGATATTCAGTCTCATGGCGCGAGAGCGGACGGCGTGTTCGGTTCGGTTCAACTGCATTCCGATCTCACGAGCCTTCACGTCGGTGAGCGCCAACGAGCGCAGCCGTTCGACGTCCTCCGGCGTCCACGGACTAATTTTTTTTCCCGCCGCCGTCATCGCAGCCCTATTTCTTCGACTTCAGCCCCAGCTCTACAAGCCGGCGGATGCCATCATTATCGTTTCGCACAAAGACGATCATGGACGCTCGTATGGGACCTACAGAGCCTTGCAGCGGTAGAGGCGTCTAAAAATCGACTTTCGCGAGATTTTCGGAGTCGTTCGATTTTCGACTTTTGCAACAGTATCGGCACAAATGCGCCGTGCCGCGACGTCCGCTATACTGCTCTTGGGGGGATAAGCGGACGTGGCGGTCGCACATGGCAGGCTCGATAAATAGCGTCGCTTGCCGTGCTGACCGACGTGCCAGCGTCGCTCGATGACGGTGCCGCGGTAGGTTCCGACCTCGACTGACCCGCCAAGGCCCCTAAGAGCCTCGCGGACTCGTTCTGCCGTTGGGGCGACATGAGCCCAGCGCTTTCCAGCTAAACGCGCACACCACTCTTCTAGCCCTCTGCGGACCACACGCAATTCCTGCGTACATTTTGGTCCGCCGGGCCTGCGCTCGGCAGGTTTTGCTTGATGTCACGCCATTTCTAGATGGCAGAAGCGGGCGTGTTACGGTTTGAGTGCTCCTCGGCAGTGGGGGTCGCGCGTTCGGGCTGACGCGTGACCGGAAGCTGCAATACAGTCGCCCGCTGGCCGCTTGAGAGATGCGTCACGAGAACGACGTTGCCGTCTGGCAATTCGAGCGCGTCATGATGTCGGTAGGCATTGTGCTGATCTATCTTGCGAAATCGAGCAACTCTGAAGTTGGGGGCCTTCGTCCAAATCCAGCTTTGATTGTGTTTCACGTCTTGATCAAAAGCCAATTCGGTCCCCGGAAGCAGGCAAACCGCCACGTTCGGTTCGCCTTCCGCCGCAAAGCCGCGAGTCCCTCCTGAAAATGACGTTGTGATAAGCATCTCGCCAACCTTTGCGGGACGAGACGCGACAGCGTGCAGACTATAGTCACACATCGGATTTGCCTCCTCGCTTGAGATAGGTCACCCGCACCCGCGGTGGCGCGGGCGTCTATCAGTGTGGTCCAGTGGTGAATATTACCCAGCTTGCGGGCAATTCTACGGCCCTCCTCAATTCAAGTATTACAAAATCCGCCGGTTCACGCCGGCGCGCCTTACCTGGGTGAGTGCAAATCGCCTTGAAGCCAGCGTCCAAGACCCTTGGACTTCGTAGGGTCTTCATACGCGGCAAGGGTCTTATGTACGCGATTGCAGATAGCGCATTCAAACGTATGCAAGTCGACGCCCGGGCGCGCCAGCTCGATACTGACGAGCATCATCGGGGCCTTGCACTTCGCACAAGCGGGGCGCTCCATTGCAACGAATGGAATGACGGGCGACAGGCGTTGAGACTGGGGCATGATGCTTCCCTCGAATAAGCGGGAGCGCAACACTCTCTGTCACCGGTAATGCCTAGGAGGCGGAGCGGTGATTGTTTGAGTATGCGCCTCCAGGGTCTCAAACGCGAGTTAATTCGCGGATATTTGAAAGGAAGGTAGGCACCATACTCCGGGCCCGCCGGCTCACCCCGGCGGGTTTTGCTTGCCTTCCAAATCGGCATGAGGTTGTCTTGAGGTCCTATCGGATATGGGAGACGACCAAGGTGGCAACCGGAACGGTGAAGTGGTTCAACGCGACAAAGGGCTATGGATTCATTCAGCCCGATAACGGCAGCAAGGATGTGTTCGTGCACATCTCCGCGGTCGAGAAAGCTGGGCTCAGCACACTCAATGAGGGTGCAAAGGTGAGCTATGAGGAAGTGCCCAACAAGGGGAAGACTTCGGCGGAGAATTTGAGGGTCGGGTGACTTCGGAAGGGCATGGCGAAGCCCGCCGGCTCACGCCGAAGGGGCGCGCGCGGCTCGCTGCGCCGGGTATCTGCAGTCCCAATTGCGCGTCGCATCGAGGCTTTGGAACCTTTGAAGGCATTGTATGCCGAGATATCCGTCACTGGCGGATGATTCATGGGGCTTTCGCACCCAAACGCCGGGGCGGGTTTCCACTTGTTTCGGAGTGCCGTAGGCGCATATTCCGAGAATGGCGACAATTATCCGATGCAATTGCGGCGCTGAGTACAAACGCACTGAAGCAAAGTTCTTAGTACCGCACACCGGTCACGCATCCTGTAAAGTCTGCGGGGCCACGCTAGAGTCTTGGTTGGAAAGCACCCACGTTGCCACATTCGATCTGTTCAAACGTCCAGACGGAAAGCCCGGTAGTGGGTCAGTTTGATTGTGGCAGGATGACTGGCTTGAACGGCAGCGCCGGAGGCGCATATTTGGAAAATGAACCCCGATTTGTTTGCGCCGTTGACCCACGAAGAATTCGTCTCGTTGCGGGACTGCGCTAAGGGTTTGATGCACCGGACAATCCCAGCCGAACACAAAGACCGACTGATCCAACTAGGGTACCATACAGGAATTGTCGGGCGGACAGAGCCGGCTCCGGAAATCTGAACAGGGCGATAAGTGGAGTTTCTGCCTGACGGCGGGCAAGATTGGCCCGCGAATCAGGAGAGACGATGAGCAGACGAGCACGCCGGAACCACACCCCGGCTTTCAAGGCGAAGGTGGCACTTGCTGCCGTCAAGGGCGACCGAACACTGGCTCAACTGGCGGAGCAGTTCGACGTCCACCCCAATCAGATCACATCGTGGAAAGCGCAGCTTGAAGGCGGCGCCGCCGATGTGTTTGGGCCAGGTCACGGTAACGCTACGCGGTTACCCGCGATTGATGTGAAGTCGCTGCATGCCAAGATCGGGGAACTGACGCTGGAGAACGATTTTTTAGAAGGAGCGCTCACCAAGGCGGGATTGCTGAGCGCAAAGCGATGATCGACCGTGAGCACGATCTGCCGATCACCAAGCAGGCGAAAGTTTTGAAGATCAGCCGCGGCAGCGTTTATTATCTGCCGCGCCCGGTGTCGTCTGCCGACCTCGCGATCATGCCGCGGCTCGACCGGCTGCACCTGGAGTTTCCTTTCGCCGGTTCGCGCATGTTGCGAGGCCTGCTGGCACTGGCTTTGCAGGGGTGCAAGATCGGCCGCCGGCATGTCAAAACGCTGATGCAGCGGATGGGGATAGAGGCGCTCTATCGCCGTCCGCGCACCACCAAGCCCGAGCCCGGCCACAAGATCTATCCATATCTGTTGCGCGGCATGGAGATCACGCGCCCGAACCAGGTCTGGGCAATGGACATCACCTACATCCCGATGGCACGCGGCTTCGTGTATCTCGCTGTCGTCCTCGACTGGGCGACCCGCCGGGTTCTGTCGTGGCGGCTGTCGATCACGATGGAGGCAGCCTTCTGCATCGAGACCCTGGAGGACGCCCTTGCTCGTCACGGCAAGCCCGAAATCTTCAATACCGATCAGGGCTCGCAGTTCACCGGCGCGGCCTTCACCGGCGCGCTCGCCAGCAACGGCATCGCGATCAGCATGGATGGCAAAGGAGCATGGCGGGACAACGTGTTCGTCGAGCGGCTGTGGCGCAGCGTCAAATACGAGGAGGTCTATCTGCGGGCCTACGAAAGCGTCGGCGAGGCACGACATTCGATCGGCCGGTATCTCGATTTTTACAACGGCCGACGTCCTCATTCGAGTCTTGACGACATGACCCCGGATCAAGCCTACTTCAACCTTCCGTCGCCCCGCGCGGCGGCCTAACCCCGGCAGAGGCTCCACTTATCGACGCGGAATTTTTGTTCAGACAACCGGGGCCAGCTCTGACTTCGACTAACGAACGCTGGCAGGCTGAGGATTGCGGAAGGCAAATGACCGACAAGCACCCCAAACGCCCTAGGGACAACGCGACGCCACCACCTAAAAAGCCCCGCTAAAATTCGGTAGGTGCCGTCTGCGCCATAATAGCGGACTTCCGCACTGGAAAACGGACGGTCCGCAGCGCATATTTGCAAGATGGCCCAGAGGTACCGACCGCGCCTGCTTGAAGTGAGGGTAATCCCTCTAAAACCTGATCAGTGGGAGTGGCAAGTTTGCGAAGACGATACGCCCCTCGTTATGGGTTATGTGATCTTCCCCCGAAAAAATGGACAGGGTTAAGCTGCTTTTAGCTCCATCTCGATCGGGCTGAGATAGCCGATGGCGGAGTGACGACGCGTTCGATTGTAGAAGCCCTCGACATAGGCAAAGATATCACGTGTGGCTTCTTGCCGTGTTGCATAATGCCGGTGATGGACGAGCTCGGTCTTGAGAGTGTGGAAGAAGCTTTCCATCGGGGCATTGTCGTAGCAGTTGGCCTTGCGGCTCATTGAGGCCCGCAAGCCGGCAGACTGCATCATATTGCGATACTCCGCCGAAGCATATTGAACGCCCCGATCGGAATGGTGGATCAGGCCGGCACCAGGCCGCTGTGCTGCAATGGCCATCCGCAAAGCCGCCAATGGCAGGTCGGCGCGCAAATGATCCGCCATCGCCCAGCCGACGATCTTGCGGCTGTACAGGTCCATGACGGTGGCCAGATAGAGCCAGCCCTGATCAGTCTCGACGTAGGTGATGTCGGCGAGCCAGATCCGGTTCGGCGCGGCGGCGGTGAAGTTCTGCTCGAGCAGATTCGGGGCAATCGGGAAGTCGTGACGGCTGTCGGTGGTGCGCACCCGGCGTGGCCGCGCCATGATGGCCCTGATCCCGTGACGGCGCATCAGTCGCTCGATGCGACCGCGGCTCGCCCCGCGGCCCTGGGCCTTCAGCTCGGCATGGATGCGCGGGCTGCCATAGCGTCCGCAGGCCTCGCGGTGGACCCGTTCGATGTCGTCGACGAGCGCACGATTGGCGGCGGATCGCCGGCTCTCCGGGCGCGCTCGCCAGGCATAGTAGCCGGCCGGCGAGACACCGAGCACGTCGCACATCAGTGACACCGGGTAGTCAGCGCGGCGATCTTCAATGAAACGGAATCTCATGTCCGCGTCCCAGCAAAGATCGCGATCGACTTTTTTAAAATGTCGCGCTCCATGCGCAGCCGTTCGTTCTCTCGCTGCAAACGAGCGATCTCCGCCGCGTGGTCCGCCGACGGCACCATCGCCTGCGTTGTGGGGCGCCGCGCCGGTGCCGTCGGCTCCCGCCCAGCCCCACGCTGCTCCACCCAGCGCCGCAATACGGAATCGCGCAGGCCAAGTTCCTTGGCCACCGATCCGATCGAGCGACCGCTCGAAGCCACCAGATCGACTGCTTGCCGCTTGTAATCGTTCGTAAACGACCGACGTTGACGTGCTTCCATCCGACACCTCCTGGCTCCTCGAGCCTACTACAGGTGTCCATCAATTCGGAGGAGGTTCAACGGGCCTAAAGTGTTTCGGAAAATGCATCTCCCAGGAGATGACAATGAAAGACCTTGTGCAGTGCCGCAAGTTAGAGGCTAGGTTTCGCCATCTCGCAGTGAGCGACCCGACCAAACGTTTCATATGGCTCGCCGAAGCTGAAAAATGGGAACACGAGGCCGAAGCGGAAATCGCCTCTCACTTCGAAGCATGCAATGCTGTGCGAACTACCGATGCAATTGACCAATAGCCACAAAATCTAGTGCCTCCCCCTGGAGGCGCCGCTTTGCGCTACGCCGCAACTTGAAATCATCACACTGCGCCCCTAAGTAATGTGGGATAGCATGCTCACAGTGTTCTTGATCAAGCGGCGAGCCCAGTCGCCCACGGACGACCGTTTGGCTGCTAGGCAGACCGTTCAGTCTTGTGCATGCGATTTCGAAAGCAAGCGCCGCTTGAAGGTCGCCGATGCGGGCCGCGATCCGCCACAAGGCACAGCGCGCTCACATATCGCGGGTACGATCCCGATTGGAAACCTAACTCTTACGGGTTGACGCTGAAATAACTGCGCAAGTTTGTTGCCGCATTGCTGTGTTAATCAGCGTGACCCTTTACAACTGCCATATAAGGAGCGAGCCGTGTACGACGGCTCGAAGACAACCATGACTATGAATCAATCCAGATCCGCCGCGCTGTCGCGAAGACGGGCGGAGCACTCACCTCCCGCGGAGGGGCGTTCCAAAAACCGCCAAAGTGTGAGGACGAGCTATGAGCGGTATCTCGCGTTGGCTCGTGCCCAAACTCTAGCCGGCGATCAAGTCGAGGCGGAGAATTCCTACCAACACGCCGAACATTATTTCCGCTCCATGAGCGAGAGCGCGCGGTAACCGAATGGGAATCCGCCCTCGGTTCCTCCGAGTGACTCAAACCTGGCGCCGAAGTTCGAAGCTTCAACCTGGGACCACCAACAGCGAGCATCCGTGCATGTGCAATTCGTGCTCGTGATGTATACGCCCAGCTTCCGCCCGTTCGTTAGTGAGATCGACATTCGGTGGTCTGCGGGGCGACCGGCGGCAAGCCGTTTATATAGTGCGCTTTTGGCAGAGTCCCGACACGCGGGCAGCGTTATATTGCCAGCGATGGAATAGTTGACGCTGTTCGCGACTGGCGGCGAGCTGCACCTGACTCTTGAGCCCTAGGCCCGAGAGGTGAACGCGGCGATGCTGGGTTGGCTGAGAAAAAACGAAGTTCCCGCCTTTGACCGCAACGGATATTGGTCAACTAAAGTCTCTAGCAAAGCAAAGAGCCGGCGCTAAGAAAATCGCAAAGGCATTGAAGCGCACTCCGGGTGCACAACGGTAAAAGCGCATATGCATATGTTGGATGTGTCGCTCAGCACGAGGGGGTAACTGAAGGCAAAGGTCGCGATAATTAGCAAGTAGGTCTGCCGCATTTGAATTGAACGGCTTTCTTTTTGATTTTCCGGAACGAACCACCGTATGCTCGGTTGTCATATGTTCCCCACCATTAAGGAGAACGTGATGACAAACAGAATGATCCCAACAAGTATGGTCAGCAGAATCGACAGAGCGATTAGTCCGCTAAGTCCGGCCAGAACCCGAGTCAGACGCCTGGCCAACAGACGCAAAATCCAAACCAGGACGGCCAGCAGGGCGGCGGCCAACAAAGAGATCCGCAACGCTGATGGAAACGAATTGCTCGCTTCGACGAGCGGTTTTGTTTAGCAGAGTTCTTCCGGCTCCCAATCCGCCTTCTTCGACACCTCCCATTCTTAGGCGCACGATGCCCTTCGGTCCGTGCCCTCAGAGGAGTTAGCTATGGAACATCAATTTTTCATTCGCCAGCAAAACCTTAAGCTCTATCGCAGTCTCGTGGCTGCATCGGAAGCAGCGGCAGCGAAAGCTGACGCGCGGCACGAGAAGCTTTTAAAGCTACTGGCAGAGGAAGTAGCGAACGAACCGCCGCCCAGAAAGAACTAAGGCGCTTGATGCCGGCATGAGTGGCTTAACCTGTCAACAGATTGTATTCGTGACGAAACTTGTGCTGAGCGTAAATCGCAGCGCGGCCTGTGGCTTGGGGATCAACGGTTTCGCTGCTTACGACTTGGACAGACCAATTGTCTTTCGGCCACCTCATTTGTGACGGGATAAATACCGACGGTGGATACGTCCTCGCATCCCGGGTAAGTGTGGATTTCTCTGAGGCGGGTTTACTTAAGTTCTTCTGTCGATATCAGCGTCTTGTTCATACGGGTTCTCCGTTTTCTCGTCATCGCCGCTCAACAGCTGGTAGCCACGTCGTCGCTTGCGCAAGAGAGGACGTCGAGCAGCCAGCCTGCATCAAGGGTTCAGATCCTCAGTGGTCACTACAACACCGCGGTCAGAGCGCCCCTCCCGCTGCAACTTCGCGCGAGCGAGATGTTCGATCTCGGCTCGGTGCCTTACAAAGATAGCGACGAGCTGTGCATATCCTGCGTCCTTTCTGCTCATACGCTCTCGGTTCAGAAGGGCAGTCTCCGTTACCCGGCACTTTTCGATTTTTCCGCCGTACTGCACAACGAAATGAACGTAATCGCCGCCAGCAACGACCATGAGAATGGTCCTCAGACGGGGGTGAGCCTAACATATGGTGGTTTATCCGATCCCCTACAGGCGAGGGCCGCGTGAGCGCATCAATCTGCCAGCGCCCATCTTCCATAGACCGACGCGATAAGCGTTTGGGCAATGGCCAAGCCCGCTCGCGTCGGCATCGGATCAAGCGCGCCGTAGGTCCAATTCGGCCCCGTTCCTTTAGGGTACAAGCGAATTATCTCGACGCGCTTAATGCCTCGCGTGTGCGGATCCATCGCCAGAAGCCGAAGGCACTCGCGGCCTCAAGTTCGGCTGCGGATTTACGCGACATGTCTTCCATCAAGGTTCTCTGGCTTCGGGATATTGACCTCTTGGAGGCGGCGCTGTTACCGCGCAAGTCAAGCCGGGACCCGCTCATTCGATCGACCACGTTAGCGCGGGCGGATCGTTCGTGGCCATCGTGAATCACCCCCGGGACGGCGGGACGATAGCGCCTGGCGCTGGTTGCCTGCGGCCGGCACGACGAAGGAAGCAGCGTTGCTGCTTTTCAACTCAGTCCCTGTCACCGTAAGCACAATCTGCCGGATCAGCTTCGTGTGCGCCCAAGCTCGGATCGAAGCGGAATAGCGTAGAGCAATAGGGGCAGACGACCTCACTGGCATCGCCCATCTTGAGGTAGATGTGTGGGTGATCTTGCGGCGGTTTATCCCCGATGCACTTGAACTCGCGGCAGCCAATGCGCACGATCGGCACCCCGACTTCATTATGAAACGTCGGATAACGTTCCATCTGCAGCGCGCGGCTTAGGCGCCCGATCGATGACGCAAAGTGCCGTGCATGGATCGTCGAGCGAGGGCTCGATCAGCACCCGGTGAGCGACGCCCCTCTCGCGTCGTTCGGTTGCCGTAAAACGTACCCATAGCGACACGTCCACCGTCAGTTTCTCCCGCCACGGGAGAGGGTTGGAAGCTAACGCACCTGCAGAGGCGCCGGGATCGCCACCGCCGCGACGCGGTGCTTCACTGCGTTCTGCACCTTCGCGAAGGCGCTCACCTCGATCTGGCGCACGCGCTCGCGCGAGACGCCGAATTCCTCAGCCAGCTCCACGAGCGTGATCTGTTCCTCGGCGAGCCGGCGCGTCTCGAAGATGCGCCGCTCGCGCTTGTTGAGCACGGTGAGCGCATCGGACAGCGTCTTGCGGCGGTTATCGAACTCCTCGCTCGCGGCGAGCGTCGTCTCCTGGTCCGGCGAGTCGTCCACCAGCCGGTCTTGCCACTCGCCGGAATCGCCGTCCTCGCGGATCGCGGCGTTGAGCGAGGCGTCGCCGCCGAGCCGCCGGTTCATGTAAATCACGTCCGTTTCGGTGACGCCGATCCGCCGGGCGATGATCTTCACCTGGTCCGGCCGCATATCGCCATCGTTGAATACGGAGATTTTGCTCTGGGCCTTGCGCAGGTTGAAGAACACCTTCTTCTGGTTGGCCGAGGTACCCATCTTCACCAGCGACCACGAGCGCAGGATATATTGCTGAATCGCCGCCTTGATCCACCACACGGCGTAGGTGGCGAACCGGAAGCCCTTCTCCGGCTCGAAGCGCTCGACCGCCTGCATCAGGCCGACATTGCCCTCGGAGATCGCCTCGGCGATCGGCAGGCCGTAGCCGCGATAGTCCCTGGCGATCTTGGTCACGAGCCGCAGATGGCTGGTGACCAGCTTGTGCGCCGCGTCGCGATCGCCGTGCTCGCGCCAGCGCTTGGCTAGCAGGTATTCTTCCTGGTGCTCCAACATCGGGAACCGCCGGATTTCCTCAAGATAATGGGTGAGGCCGGGTTCGGCCGTAAGGATCGGCAGGGCCGCGTTGCGGGCCATGATCAAGCCCTCAAACTAGTTTCGAAACAAAATTATCTGCATCCGATCGGTTGTCAAGTTAATTTCGAAACGCTATTATATTTTCGAAGAGGCAATCATGTCAGCGCGCGAAACGGCAGAGCTCCTGCTGCAGGTGGGACGGCTCGTACAAGCTGAGGGCTATGACGGCGAACTCAGTCCGGCCCAATGGATGGCGCTCCGCTTCTTCGCCCGGGCCAACCCGTTCTCGCGGACCCCGTCGGCCTTCGCGGAATTTCAAGCGACAACCCGCGGCACTGCAACACAAGCCATTAAGGCGCTTGAAGCGGGTGGGTACTTGGTCCGACAGCCATTCAAGACGGATGGGCGAAGCGTAAGTCTGCGACTGACGAGCAAGGGCAAAAAAGCGCTTGCACGCGATCCGTTCGAGGTTCTGGTGCGCGCCGTGGATTCGCTCGACGCGACAGAGCGAACTGCGATGCGTCGCGCCCTGCACCAGGTGTTGTCCACTCTAGCTACGAGTGGGGCGCATCGGCGCTTCGGTGTTTGCCCGGACTGCACGCACTTCGGCAGAGAGATGTGCGGCAACCTGCCGAGCACGGGCCCCTCAGCCGCTGAATGCCTGCTCCTCGGTGTTCCGATTCAGCCAGAGGACGTAGGTCTTCTGTGCGTCCATTTTCAACCAATGAACGAGCACCGCGAGGACGGACGGACACCGTGAATGAGTTCACCACTGCGATCTGCTGAAAGGACGCTTAATTGACCTTCGTCGTCAACGAGAACTGTATTCGCTGCAAAATCATGGACTGCGTCGACGTGTGCCCCGTGGACTGCTTCTATGAGGGCGAGAACATGCTCGTCATCCACCCGGACGAATGCATCGATTGCGGGGTCTGCGTGCCGGAATGCCCGGTCGACGCGATCAAGCCTGATACCGAGCCGGGGCTTGAGAAATGGCTGTCGCTGAATGCGGAATACGCGAAAATCTGGCCAAATATTACGGTCAAAAAAGCGACCCCGCCCGACTCTAAGGAGTGGGAGGGGAAGCCGGACAAACTCCAATACTTCTCACCAAATCCCGGCGCGGGTGATTGAGGCGGACAAGGTCAACGTCCACCCGGTTTGCGACGTGCTATTGGTAGCGAGCCAAAGCCACTCATTGAGAAGCAAACCCGGCGAAAGATCATGAGCTTCTTCGAGCGTCTAAAGACAGAAGCATCCGCCGAGTGGCGGGCCTACACCGCGCATCCCTTCACGAACGGGTTGGCAGACGGTTCGCTCGCCGAAGCGGCGTTTCGTCACTACCTCGTCCAGGACTACCAGTTCCTCACCGAGTTTGCTCGCGCCTACGCGCTCTCCGTCTACAAGTCGCCCAAGCTCGCTGACATGCGCGAAGCGGCGGCCGGCCTCTCGGCCATCCTCGACATCGAGATGAACCTGCACGTGAAGCTCTGCGCCGGCTGGGGCCTGTCGCCCAGCGATCTTGAACAAACCCCTCCGGCGGTCGAGATGCTGGCCTATAAAGCCCGAAACCCGTATGACTTCTCCGACTAGTCCGGCGCATGCGGCCGCCGGCTCAACTCACGCAGCTTGCGTAGGATCTTCCTTTAAGTCGCTACGATTCGATCGGCCGTTTCAAAAAAACCGCAACCGCGCTCATCATCCGTCAACGACACTGTCGCTTCTTCGAGGAAACGCAATTCCGACTCGATAGGGTCACGCCGATTTAATGAGACCCTCGCGTGCGCAGGCGTAGGGTGCGGGCAACCAAGTCCAGGGAGATGCCCATGAACGACCCCATAGGCTGTCGTGATATGGAACTATTGTGTCGCCATCGCGCGACGTTCAATATCCAACACAGTTGGAAGTGGCTCGGCGAAGCGGAACGTTGGAAAGACCTTGCGCACCGCGAAACTGCGTTCCGCTTTCACGGGGAGCATGCCGGTCCGATGACCATGGGTCCTAATTCGATGGAGGGTGACCGCCGCACCCTGCGGCGAGCCTCTCAACTCGAAGGCAAGAATTCGCCTCTGGAATGACGGCCCTCTGTCATCCCCTTTGCGCCCATGTGCGCTTGAGCTGAGACGAAGAAAACCTGCACACGTACGTCGCAAAAAAGGAGGTTGTGCACCGGAAGTACAGTATGCCTGGAGTAAAGCAGGGAGAAACGCTTATGCCCGTTGGAATGTTTCGTAATGAGGAAGGGGGGTGCAGGTCGATTACGAAATCGGCAACCGGACTTCACATGCCTATCCCTGAAACGACGCGATTGACCGACCCATAAGCGACATCGATTTCCTTCGGCGATGAGGAAGTCCGATCGACAACCGACATCCAAGGGCAGCGCCGGCAATCGATTAATCTCGCTACCGTGACTCGAGTGTGCCAAGCTGTTCTCATGTCGTGGCAACACGTTCGCATATCCCGGTTCGGTGGCCCCGAGGTCTTGGAACTGGCGGAGGAGTCGACCATCCCCAATCCGGGCCCCGGCGAGGTGCGCATCAAGGTTCTCAGCCGGGACCGGCTTCACTGACAGCTTCATTCGGCGTGGCCGGTACCTTGACTTCAAGGGACCGCTGCCGTTCACTCCGGGCTATGAGCTAGTGGGTGTTGTCGAGAAGGCTGGCTCCGGTGTGGTCTCGCCGCGCGAGGGGCAAATCGTTGCCGATCTCTGCGTGGTCGGTGGTTACGCGCAATATGCAATTCGGCCCGCGCGCTTTCTTGTGCCCGTTCCAGATGGCGTCGATGCGGCAGAGGCCGTTTGCATCCCGCTCGCCTACCTTACGGCCTTCCAGATGCTCATGCGCTATCGTCGCTTTTTTCCCGGCGAGATGATCCTCGTCATCGGCGCATCAGGCACGGTCGGTACGGCGATGCTCGATCTCGCGCGTCATTTTGGCCTCAAGGCAATCGGAACGTGTTCAGCAGCGAACCTCGCGACAGTTGAGCGATTTGGTGCTACCGCAATCGACTATCGGGCTGGTGACTTCGTTGCTTCGGTGCGTGAACTCACAGCGGGACGAGTTGGCGGCGCCGGCGTCGATGCGGCATTCGATGCGATCGGCGGATCGCATTTCGGCCGGTCCTTCGCCTGCCTCGCGCCGGGAGGCATCCTCATCGGCTATGGCTCCCAGACCATGGCAATCGGGCGCGAAAGCATAATCGCGGCTGGCCTGGGATTGGCGCGGTTGAAGCTATGGGGCGCATTGAGCTTCCTATTCCATGGCCGTCGTGCCCTTTGGTACAGCATCACCGATCGCCGCTTGTCGCACCCCGAAGAATTTAGGGCTGACATGGCTGCTTTGTTCGAGTTGCTCCGCAACGGTGCCATTCATCCGATAGTTATCGGTCGCGAACCACTAGCAACCGCGAAAAATGTTCACGCGCGTATCGACGCTGGCGGGCTCGGCGGCAAGATCGTGCTGCTGCCCTGGCTCGCATCGCAGGGAACTGTGTGACCACCGCCCCGCGCTGCTTTTGGGACGCTCTCGCTATCAATCTGCCAGTAAGCGCGACTTCCCATTTTGGCGTGCGCCGTGCAAAGGCGGCGCTTTCCAGTGGGTGCAAGCCCCACCCGGCAACCGCTCCAGCCGGAAGCAATCGGAGCAGTCATGGAGGTAACGAAGTGACTGAAGCCTTCGATTAGCGTGTCACGAATTGGTGACAGCGCGAGTGTGCAGGCCGCAACACGAGTGAACGTCGAGCAAGCCTCGAAAAGGAAGATGTGTAGGCCGATCCGACTGCCATATCGAGGAAGGCTGAAACAGCTGGGCGAGTTGAGCGAAGAGTACGGCCAGTTGCTACACCGGGGTATTGGCGGCGGCATGTACACAAGGAAAGCGTACGCAACACGGGAAGCCCCAAGGCGAGGTCAGCGATGACCAACCGAACGCCCGCGAGGGACAGGTCGGCCGCCATGGGGTGGCGGAGAGGTTCGTATTACCGCTGAGAACGGGTAACACCGGTGGAGGGAAGGGACCTCAGTTCAAGACAGACGCAACAAGTGGTGATGGATTTGGAGATTGGGCAACCTATCAACTCCGAAAACTGTTCAGAAACTACAGAAGGCGTTGCACGCGAAAGCGAAGGCAGAAGCCGGCTATCGCTTCTACGCGCTATACGACAAGATCAGCCGTGAGGACATTCTGGCCCATGCGTTTGCCCAGTGCCGTTCCAACAAGGGCGCACCGGGGGTCGACGGTCAGGACTTCGCGGACATTGAGGCGTATGGCGTCGAGCGGTGGCTTGGCGAACTGGCGCTTGCGCTCCGAGAGGAGAGCTGCGCCCTTGCCGGGGTTGAACGACTGAACGAAATAGCTGGTTCGGGCCATGAATCTCCTGACATCAGCGGTCGATCGAATGGCGCGCGGACGTGACGTCAGCAGCTCCGCATCGCGTTCAGCAGGGTCGAAATCCTGATGGTCGCGAAATTGGAGAACGTATCCGACACCGCATAGGGCAAAATGATCTGGTCGTTATGCCGCATCGCGCCGCAGGTGTAGACGACGTTGGGAACATAACCCTCGCGCTCGGACGGTTCGGGCCGCAGCAACGGTTCGCGCGAACGCGCCAGCACCTTGAAGGGATCGTTCTTGTCGAGCAGCGCTGCGCCAATCGAATATTTGCGGACCGGGCCGACGCCGTGGGTCAGCAGCAGCCAGCCCTCGTCGAGCTCGATCGGCGATCCGCAATTGCCGATCTGCACGAACTCCCAGGGAAACTGCGGCTTCAGGATCGCTTGGCCGCCGTCCCATCGATACAGATCGTCCGAATAGATCAGATACAGGTTCTCGTTGTCCTGCCGGGCGATCATCGCGAACTTGCCGTTGATCTTGCGCGGGAACAGCGCCATGCCCTTGTTGCGTGCGGCGTTGCCATACAGTGGCGACATCCGGAACGACGTGAAATCGTCGGTCTCGATCAGCTCGGAGCGGATCGCGCGTCCGCTGTAGGCGGTATAGGTGGCGTAATAGGTTTTGCGGCCCTCATCATGGAATTCGACAAAGCGCGCATCCTCGATGCCGTTGGATTGGGAGTCGGTGACCGGAAAGATCACGCGCTCGCTGAGTTCTTCCTCGGGGTTGAAGGCCAGCTCGATTGCGTCGCCGTCCTGCACCTCCACGCGGCGGCTGATCCGGGGGCTCAAGGCGAGGCGCGACGTCGGGTCGACCGCCAGGCTTCCGTCGGCCGCGATGGTGCCGGCGCGAAACGTCAGCGACGAGATATGCCCTTCGCCGACGGCGCGCAGGCTTAGGATAAAGCGCAGGCCGCCTTTCGGAGCGCCGGACTGGTCGGGATGCGGTACGATGCTGGGGTTGAACAGCGCGGACGCTTCGAATGAATATTCGTTGAGGAAATAGGCGCCGATCAGTTGGCGCTGGATTTTGGAAAAGGTGCCGTGCGCCAACAGCGCCTGCTCCATGACATCGGCGCGGGCCTCGAACGTCGCCAAGAGGTTGCGATGCCTACCTTGAAAATTCTCCAGCACGTCGGCGAGCAGATGGGCCGCGGCCTCCGGCTCGAGGGCGAGCACGCGGTCGACGATATGGTTGGCGCGGGTCTTGTCGGTCGGGTTGAG
The DNA here is from genome assembly GCF_036924615.1 of Bradyrhizobium sp. AZCC 2289. NCBI lineage: Bacteria > Pseudomonadati > Pseudomonadota > Alphaproteobacteria > Hyphomicrobiales > Nitrobacteraceae > Bradyrhizobium > Bradyrhizobium sp. AZCC 2289. The sequence continues at coordinate 7,612,007 of NZ_JAZHRY010000001.1, forward strand.
ATCGCGCGGCTCGGTCGCGGGCTTGAACGGGCGCACGATCACCCGCGCAGGGTCGGGACGCAGATAGAGCGCTTGGCGGTTGACGAACGTGGCTTGCAACAAGGTTAGGGTCCTTGGCTCGCTGGAGTTAAGCAGATGAATTCAGACGACGACGGCGCGGAGCGCCGGCGGTTTGGTCAGTCCGGCATTGACGCGTGCAAGCTGACGAATCTCGGCAAGGCCAAGAAGATAGGACACGACGGACTCGCCGCCGCGATTTTCGTTGGCGCGATCGGGATGCAGTCCATCGCGGCAGCTTCCGGTATGCGGATCGACCAGCGCCACCGACAGATCATTGCTGCCGAGAAACCAGGCGAAGGCGTTGGTGGCGCTGGCTTTCCATTCGGCGTCGCCATCCGCCCGCCACGCCGTCAGGCAGGCCGCAATGGTCGCGGTGGCTTCCACCGGTTGCTGATCGAAGGCGCGCGGATGTTGCCGCTGATCGCCGAAGCCTGCGGTGCCTACGGGACGGAAGTGGCCGGCCGATGTCGTCTGTTGCGTCATCAGCCAGCGCAACGATCGCAATCCGGCCTCGACATAGGCCGGCGTTTTCGTCGCCATGCCCGTCAGCATCAACGCCTGCGGCAGCCGCGCATTATCATAGGCGAGCCCCTCCTCGAACCAGGTCCAATCAGGCGTATCGACCGCCTTGAGGCTTGCCATTAGCCGGTCGACCAGCCGATGCCGGATTTGCTGGGCGCGCAGATCATCGGGGGTGATCGCGCAGTAAGCGTGCAGGCCGAGCAGCGTAAAGGCCCAGGCGCGCGGCGAGCGAAAACTTTCCGCAGTCGGCAAGGCGTCGGCAAACAACGCCACCGCCCATTGGCGCCGCGACGGGCTGGCGTCCCGGCGTGCGCATTCGCCAAGCGCCCACAACGTGCGGCCGTGACTGTCCTCAGAGCCCTTGTCTTCCAGCCAGTTGCGATTGAAGCCCATAAAATTGCGAAACCGTTTGGTATCGGGATTCCACGCATGCTGCACGAAGGCGGCAAAGCGCGCCGTCAGCACTTCCGACAGGCGTTGTTCCCCGGGATTGTTCAGCGCGCAGGCCACCAGCAGCGCGCGGGCATTGTCATCGACGCAGTAGCCGTGCGAGCGATCAGGCACCGAATGCACCGCGTGCTGGAACAGGCCGGTGTCGTCGCACATCGATAGGAAATGACCCAGTTGCATGTCGGGCGCGGGCGGGCTCTGAATTTCCACCGAGGCGTTGTCGGAGCGCGCAATGACCTTGAGCCAATGACCCTGCCGCGCGCTCGCAAACGCGGTCATGTAACGCTCGGCGGTGCGCTCCCATGTCATCGACCGGCTGGTGGCGTAAGCGCGTTCGCGCATCGCCTGGCGGCGCTGGGCATCGGTGAGCAGTTCGGCAATCTTGCCGGCGATCGCGGCGGCGTCGCCAAAGGGCACCAGCACGCCGCGCCCATCGGCCAGCAATTCGCGCGCGTGCCAATAAGGCGTCGATACCACCGGCTTGCCAAGCCCGAAACTGTAGGCCAGCGTACCCGACGTCATCTGCGCCTCGTTGAGATAGGGCGTGACGTAGACGTCGCACATCGAAATGAATTCGAGCAGCGTAGCCTGATCGACGAACTGATCGAGGAACACCACGTGGTCCTCGACGCAAAGTTCGCGCACGCGCGTCACGAGGCTCTCGCGATAGGCCTCGCCCTGGTCGCGGACCAGGTTGGGATGGGTGGCGCCGAGCACGACATAAACCGTATCCGGCCGTCGCTTCAGGATCGCCGGCATGGCGTCGATCATGACCTCGATGCCCTTGTTGGGGGACAACAGGCCGAAGGTCAGGATCACCGATCGCCCGCTGTATCCGAGTTTTGTCTTTGCCGTGTCCGGCGCGACAAACGGAAAGTCGGGAATACCATGCGCGATGACCTCGATCTTGTCGTCCGGCACCAAATAGATACTGCGCAGCAGGTCGCTGCCCTTGTTGGCCATCACGATGACCTTCGAGGATGCCTCGACGATCCGCTCCATCACCGCGCGCTGGACCGCGGTGGGTTTGGCTAACACCGTATGCAGCGTCGTCACCACAGGCATGGTGAGGCGCGACAGCAGCTCGAGAATGTGAGCGCCGGCTTCGCCGCCGAAAATTCCGAATTCATGCTGCAAGCAAACGGTGTCGAACCGGCCAGCGTTCAGGAAATCCGCCGCGCGGACATAGTCCTCGATGCTGGCGTCCCTGATCTGCAAGGCGACCGAAGCGGGATAGTCATAGGCCTGACCATGGTCAGTCATGGCCACGATGCAGGTTTCCAGGTTCGGACGCGAAGCCGATATCGCCTGTTGCAGGTCGGTCGTAAAGGTTGCGATGCCGCAGCGGCGCGGCAGCGAATTGCCGATGAAGGCGAGACGGCGGAACGGCGTCATGTCCGCACCTCCGCGATCCCGTTTGATGCGGGCGAGCGGACGGCGGGCGTGCCGGCAGATGTGGTCATGCGCACTCCAGACTCTTGCAGCAGCGAAACAACGTGATCAGGTCCGGGATAGGCGACCAGAGCGCGCATCACGTCGGGTCCGGCTTCGATGCCGGCACGGTCGGCTTCAACAAAAATGGCGTCGCCGGCGGTCGCGTCGGTCGATCCGATTCTCGCGCGTCCTTCGATCACCAGGATCCAGGTTTCCCTGTTGGCATCGAGCGTCCAGTTCGAACCCGCGGCAAGATGGACATGCTCGAGCACAAAGTGCTGATTTGCGACCAGAACCGTTCGAGCCGGGCCGAGACGTTGCGTGCTATATTGAATCTGAAGCGGCCCGGCATCGGAAACGGCGACGGCGTTGTCTTCGTGCAGTTCGCGCGGCCGGCCATAATCGAACAGGCGAAAGGTCGCGTCGCTGCGTTGTTGAATCTCGGCCAGCACGATGCCGGCACCTATGGCATGGATCGTGCCGGCGGGAACGAAGATGATGTCGCCTTTGGCGACCGGGCGCCATTGCGTCAGATTGGCGATCGAACCGTCTTTGATCGACGCGCGCAATTCTTCCGGCGTGAGATGCCGCTTCAATCCGACGGCAACCCGCGCGTCCGCTGTAGCGGAAAGAATGTACCAGGCCTCGGTCTTGCCGTTCGGCAGGCCGATCGACCGGGCAAAGGCATCGTCGGGATGGACCTGGATCGACAAAGGCCCGCTGGTGAACAGCAGCTTGAGCAACAGGGCCGGAACTGGCGCGTTCTTGTCGGAGCGCTGGAACCACAACTCGCCGATGGCGTCACCCGAACCATCACAGCTGCTCCAGGGATGGAGATCAGCGATCCCCCACGGCTTGCGCACGACCTGCACGGAGGCATGTTCGATGGCCATAGGTTGTCCTGACCGCACATCGAAGTGATATGCCGTTGGTCGATACCGCTGTAAGACTTGTACAAGGCTTGGCTATGCGCCGCGTTTCAGGACGCGCGCGGTGCGACGATCCAGTGACGCGAACTCTCTAGATGGCTACTCTAGCACGCGATAGCAACCTTTGCGCGCTCATAACGCCCGTCGCGCCCGCCTACCCGAAAATGCGCGAAATTAATAAGTGGATCGAGCTTTCACTTATCGGCTGCGATATCATGGGCTTGCATCGATTCCGATGCGTCGATTGCCGACGCGCGAGTTTTTTCTTGCAGTATTCTTAAGACGATAGGGATCATATCACCCCTGAAATTCTTGTCTCGTTGTAACGACTCATTCTGAGCAAAACCCGGTTTGAGCACGAGCTGATGTTTTTTTCGAAAACTGCCCGTCATGATGGTGCTTGATCATTCGTCCGTCCCCGCAATCGTTCTCGTCGTCGAGGACGAAATGCTGCTTCGCATGCGCGCGGTCGATATGGTCGAGGACGCCGGTTACACCTCGCTCGAGGCGGTGGATGCCGACGAAGCCGTCGCCATCCTGGAAGCCAGATCCGACGTCGCGTTGCTGCTCACCGACATCCAGATGCCCGGCAGCATGGACGGCTTGGGACTTGCGCACGCCGTGCATGATCGCTGGCCGCGGATCAAGATCATCCTAGTGTCCGGCCAGTTGAAGCTGTCGGGCATCGATATCCCCGCCAACAGCCGCTTTTTTGGCAAGCCATTGGAGCCGCAGGTCATGATAGCCCAGATGCAGCGCATGATCGGTGAGGCCTGATGCCGACGGATCAGGCTGAAATGGCGATAATCGCCCGGTTGCGCAGCAATCGCGCCTCAATTGATATGAGTGGCACCCGATTTAAGGTGATATAGTTGGGGATGTTCGAGGTCGATCATCATCAAGACCAGCGCCATCGGGATCCCGGCGCAGCGCCTCCCCAGGAATTTCTGGCGGCGGAGAACGTCAGCCTTCGGCTGCTGTTGGCGCAGGCGGAAATCGACGCACAGGCGCTGCTCGCGCAGGCCGGCATTGACGCGCGCGAGCGCGAGGTGTCCGACAAGCTGCAAAAGCTGATCCTCGAAGAGCTTCATCACCGCATCAAGAACACCCTGGCCACAGTCAGCGCCATCGCCTCCCAAAGCCTGCGTAACGTGCCGGGCGCCGAACATGCCCAGCACGCGATCGAGGGCCGGCTGGTGGCGCTCGGGCGGGCTCACGATCTGCTGCTGCAGGCGCGCTGGACCAGCGCCGATCTCGGAAAGATCGTGCGCGGCGCCACCGAGGCCTTCGACAATCCGGATGTGCCGAAATTCACAATTATGGGCCCCGATGTCCGGATGACGTCGGGCGCCGTGATCGCGATCGCGATGACGCTGAACGAACTCTGCACCAACACCACGAAGTTCGGCGCCTTGTCGGTGCCCGCCGGCCGCGTCGACATCGCCTGGACGGTCGATCCTACCGCGCAGCGCCTGCATCTGGAATGGTGCGAGAAGAACGGCCCCGCGGTTCAGGCTCCCGAGAAGCGTAGTTTCGGCACCCGTCTGGTCGAGACGCTCGGCAGACAGCTCAAGGGCGACGTCGAATTGAAGTATGAGCCGAGCGGTTTTGTCTATGCTTTCGACGTGCCACTGGCCTCTCTGACCGCGATAGTGCCCGAGTAGCCTTCATCGGACACAATCAAGTCCGCGGTCAAATAGCCAGTTCCAGCAGAGCCAATCGCGCAAGGACGGCAGGGTCTCTTTCGCCTTCCTTGGTGGATCGCAAAATGGTTTCAGCCACCGACCGAGTCCGCGCCGAACCAACGGGATGAAAGCGCGCTCCCCATGGCTGTCGATGTCGGATACCTTCAGCGCGACCACCTCGGACACACGCAATCCGGCCCCATAGGCCACACTCAATGCCGCCTTGTATTTGAGCCCCGGCGCCGCATCGAGAAAACGCGCGACTTCCTCCGGGCTCAGGACGACCGGCAGCTTGCGTGGCACGTGGATAAACTGGGTATGGTTCACGATGTCGGCGCGCCCAAGCGTGATCTTGAAAAAGAACCGCAGTGTCGAGACGCTTTGGTTGAGGGTAACGCCGGCGCCACTCGTCGCCAGATGAAGCTGATAGCGGCGTACGTCTTCGAAGCTCGCCGTGTCGGGCGATCGGCCGAGGAAGGCAGCGAAGTTCTTGACCCGCTGCAAGTAGTCATGCTGAGTCTTCGGCGCTAACTTGCGGATCGTCAGGCGTATCAGATCGGCCGCCGCCGAAGTCGTCAGCCGGCCACCATCAAGCCGCGCCAGAACATCAATCCGATTCAGCTCTCGCTTGCTCATCAGCACCCACACCCATCGGATTCCCAGCCCCCAAACCCCGTAAAGAGCTCGAAGACTGACATTCCAACTTTGCTCAGTGCTGACATTTTAGCTTTCCGCCCACACCGTCCACCGACTTCGAGAGCAATTGGTCAGGTCTGACTGCGTAAGTTGCGAATGATTCGCTCACAGTCTGAGAACGACGGGGGAGACGGGCAAGAGACCCGTCCGAGAAGGAAGAGACACGTGCGAGACAAGATAATCAACGAACGCGAGGCGGCCCACTGATGGGTCAACACCGCTGGTGCGCCCACGCGCGGCGACGTGGGGACCACACAAGAGCGATCAGGAGCCGCCAGCGCGTGCGACCCGTCGCTCTCCCGGGCATCAATACGTCTGTGTCAAATAATCCACAATCTTGCCGACGTCCGCCTCATCGATTGGCGCACCGTAAACCTTGATCATCTTGGTCACCTCGGCCCGCCAGAAGTCTTCCTTGAATTTCGGACCCCGGGGCTGGGTCTGGACATAGTCGACCGAATGGCACGCCGTGCACTATCGACCTGGGGCAGCGGGATCACCTGGCCCAGCTCGAGCCATCCGCCCACGCTCCGTGCACCAGTACGATGTTGCGCGCCTCGACCGGTGCGGCTGGCTGAGCACGCGCCGCGAATCCGCTAAGCGTTGCCGTGAGTACGCCAACGGCTATTGCTGCAAGTGTCCGTAATTTTGTCATCGATCGAACTCCGCGGTTGAATTTGTCTACGTCAGGTGTGACTTCTTCCATGCTTGCTACTTCGGTACGCATCGGCCTGGAGTTACTGCGGATCACGATGCTGTTAGGCCAGTACACGCAGGCGGTCTCGATACTTTTCAACAGGATAAGGGTGATAGCTGCTCCGCACCGAGGCTTTTCAAACTAGCCGTGCGGTGCGAGGTTCGCTCGACAGGGACGAAGCCGCCGCCGCGCTCTTGGGTCAGGATGAAGATGAGCGCGGCCAAGGGGAGGATCGCGGCGGCGTAGGGGATAGCGCTCGCTCCGAACGCACTGTCGACCACGGCTCCGCCAATCATGCCGCCCAGCGCATTCGCGAGGTTGAAGGCCGAGATGTTTGCGGTCGCCGCGAGTTCGGGCGCCGCCGTCCCGTATTTCATGACCCGCATCTGCATCGGCGGCACATTGGCAAAGGACGCCGCGCCGAAGACGAAGGCAGCGGCAAGGAACGGCCATTTGAAAGGCGCGACGAGCCCAACGACGATCAGGGAGACGATCATCGCGGCCGGCCATAGGATGAGCGAGAGGCGAAGGTTCGCGTCGGCCGTCCAGCCGCCCAACGTGTTGCCGACGAGGAGACCCAAACCGACGATCACCAGCACCCAGGTCAGATCCGAGGCGCTGAAACCCGCCACCCGCTCGGCGACCGGCGCGAAGTAGCCGTAGAAGGTCATGAAGCCGACCCAGCCGAGGGCGGTGATCGCAAGGCTGGCGAGGAGATTGCGGTCTCTAAAGGCGCCAAGCTGTCCGCGGATGCTCGGTGCCGCACCGTCCCGTCCCTGAACGGGAACGAAGGCGGCGATGGTCACAGCCGTGAGCAGGCCGAGTGCGCTGATGAAGAGGAACGTCATGTTCCAACCAAACGTGTTGCCGATCCACGTCCCAGCCGGGACGCCGAGCACGTTCGCCAGCGTTAGCCCGGCGAACATCTGCCCAACGGCCTGCCCGGCGAGCTTGTCGGAAACGAGCTTCATCGCCACGACGGCGCCAATACCGAAAAACGGCCCCTGCGTCAGGCCCGCGATCACGCGGCTGACGAGTAGGACGCTGTAGCTGCTCGTAAAGGCGGCAATGAGGTTGCCCGCGATGAACAGCGCCATCAGGCCAATAAGCACCGCGCGCTTCTCGAAACGGGCGAGCCAAAGGGTCAGGATCGGACCACCGATGACGATGGCCAGGGCGTATGCGGTGATCAGGCCGCCGGCCTGGCCTTCGGTGACACGAAGCGAGTCGGCCACCTGGGGCAAGACGCCGGCAATGACGAATTCGGCCATGCCGATGGCGAAGGCGGAGAGTGTGAGTAACCACACCTGAAAAGGCATTTTCGACTTGAGTGACATGGTCAGGATTCTTTCCAAGGTTCAGGTGTTTTGAGGAACGGGTTCGGAAAAGACGGCTTCCAGCAGGGGCCCGCCGGGCGCGCGAAAGAACAGCCGCCGCTCTTGGATGTCGGCGAGGTCCATGGGCGTGTAGCGGATGCCGAGCTGATCAAGCTTGTTGCGGAAGTCGGCATAGCCTTCCATTCGCAGCCCGACGTGATCGATCGCCTCGGCTGCGCGATCGATGCCGTATCCTTGCGAGCCAATGATGTGGACGAGCGGATGGCCCCCGGAATAAAGCCAGTGACCGGGAATGCGTTGGATGGCGAGCGGCCGCTCGCCTTCTTCCAGATCGAAGACCGTCAGGAAGAATTTTCGTGTCGCCTGCAAATCCCGGGTGCGAATGGTGACGTGATCGAGGTTCATGTGAAGGCTCCTTTCGCTGGCGAAATTAGAGCATTCACATCGTCCATATAATCGGCTAAGTTATGAATACACTATTCGGGCTTTCCGAATGATGATTCTCGATAACCTGGCTTTGTTCCTTCGGATTGTTGAGAAAGGTGGTCTGGCGGCTGCCGGGCGGGAACTTGGCCTTTCGGCGGCTTCCGTCACCGAGCGCCTGGTCGCGCTGGAGAAATACTATGGAGCCGCACTCCTGCACCGCACGACGCGCGCGATCAGCCTGACCGACGAAGGGCGACTGCTGGTTCAGGGAGCGAGACGCCTGTTGGCCGAAGCCGACGAACTGGAAGCTCTCATCCGGCTGGGCGTGGAGAAAATATCAGGACCGATTCGACTGAGCGCGCCGATCGACCTTGGCCGGACCTACGTCGTTCCCGTCGTTGATGCGTTCCTGGCTGAGCATCCAAACGTGACCATCGATCTCAACCTGACCGATGGTTATGTTGATCTTGTCGGACAAGGACAGGATCTTGCCATTCGGTATGGCGAACTGGCGGACAGCACCTTGCGCGTAAAGCGCCTCGTTGAGAACCGGCGGATCGTGTGCGCGTCCCCGGTCTATTTGGAGACACGAGGAGCTCCGCAACATCCCGATGATCTTGTCCATCACGAATGCCTCATCATGCGTTACGGCCTGACGACCGATCGCGACTGGCCCTTCCTGATTGACGGCAAGGAGCGGCGGGTCATGGTGCAGGGGCATAGGATCGCGAACGACGGCGAATTGGTTCGGGTCTGGTGTCGGAACGGTTTCGGCATTGCCCGAAAATCACGCCTAGACGTCGAGGCGGACTTGCGGCAGGGCGCACTCATCGAACTTCTGCAGGACTTCTCGTCCGGCGAGACGGGGCTGCAGATCGTCTATCCGGCCACGCAGGCCCAGCCGAAACGCGTGCGTCTTTTGATCGAGAGGATCGCACAGGTTTTTTCGTCGTGAGGCCCCTGATTCTGGAGTGGGCTTAGAATTAACGCGGCAGGTTGGTTCGGCAACGGCCAGCGTTTGGTCGGATCACTCATGGGGCCGCTTTGCCGATGCTACTTTCCCTCAGGATCGCGTTCTGATTCCACGGAGTCATCTTCAGGGACGATCAACACGGGCGGTTCGTCATATCCTTTGCGGCTACTGTAAAAGAGAAGCGCCATGAGACCGAACCCGACCGCCAGTGAGATAATCACTCCGAACGACATCGCGGTGTAACCTGAGGTTGGTACGTCAGTGCCGTTTCCTAATGTCCAGCCGAGATAAATGACGACGCCGGTGGCGACCAACAGCGACAGCAGCACAATCAAGATGATCCATGAGCCAGCGTCCATGCGAGCCGATATAGCAGCCTCCGTTGATGCGCGATCCTTGTTATCGGTGTGTTTAATCATTCCAACCCGTTCGAGCACGCCGGCCAGAAGTTCGGCAACCGATTTCGACATCATCCGCTCCCGTTGTTGACGCCCGCGCATTAGAGGACAACTCAATTTGCTGAGGCCTGCTGAAGCTGGTCGGAAAGTTGGGCGCGATCGACCTCTTGCGGCGAAGGCTCCTTGATACGGAACCAGGCGACATAAAGTGCGGGCAGAAACACAAGCGTTAGTATCGTGGCAACCGCCAGGCCGCCCATGATGGAATAGGCCATCGGCCCCCAAAAGACGGTCGGAGCGATCGGGATCATGCCGAGAATGGCGGCCGCCGCCGTGAGAAGGATGGGGCGAAAGCGATGCAGGGTCGCTTCAATGACGGCGTCCCACGGGGCCCGGCCGTGCGCGATCTCCGTATCGATCTGGTCCACCAAAATCACCGAATTGCGAACGATCATGCCAACGAGGGCAAGAACACCCAGGATGGCAACGAAGCCGAGCGGCTTCCCAGTGATAAGCAATGCGGCGACCACCCCAATTAACCCGAACGGCGCAACGCTCAGCACCAAAAACAGCCTGCTGAAGCTTTGAAGCTGGATCATCAGTACAATCAGCATGATAAGAAGTGCTGCCGGAACGACGGCAGCGACAGATGATGTCGACTTGGCGCCTTCCTCAACCGACCCGCCGGGCACAATGCCATACCCAACCGGCAACTCTGCGTTCAGCACAGCCACCTTCGCTTGCAGGCTATCGACTAATGTCGCGGGCAGCACGCCAGCAATCAGATCGCTCTGGACGGTCAGTGTCGGATTCCTGTCCCGCCGCCAAATCAGCGGCCAATCCTGGGAATATTCGACCGTTGCCAACTGAAGTAGCGGGACGGTGCCGCCGTTTGGAATGGGAATCTGCAGGGTCCGCAATGCATCAGGAGATATTCTTTCCTGCTCATCGGCGCGCGCGACGACGTCGATCAGATATATCCCGTCGCGCAATTGCGTAATGTTGATGCCTGACACCACGGCGGATAATGACTGAGCCAGCACTTGCGAACTCACGCCCAAGAGTCTGGCCTGATCTTGATCGACGCGAATGCGTAACGTGCGTTGCGGTTCGATCCAATCAAAGCTGATCTTCTCGGTGCGTGGGTCGTTGGCGATAATGTTGGAGAGCTTGTAGGCGATCTCGCGGACTCGCGCCGGCTCGGGACCGCTGACGCGGTATTGTAGCGGCCAGCCGACGGGTGGTCCCAATTCAAGGGCCGACAGACGGCTCACCACGCCCGGAAATCTCTCAATCAGAACAGGCTCGAGGCGGCTGCGGAGGCGCTCGCGCGCCTCAAGGCTCTTGGTGACGATCACCGATTGGGCAAAAAAATCGTTGACGAGTTGCACATCGAGCGGCAGATAAAATCGGACGGCTCCCTGACCGACATAGGTCGTCCAATGGTCGATTTCGGGGTCGCCCTTCAGGAGTTCTTCGAAGGTTGCAACTACCTTCTCGGTTGCATAGATGGAGGAAGCCTCCGAGAGTTTCAGGTCGACAAGCAGTTCGGGCCGGTCGGACGCCGGGAAAAACTGCTGGGGAACGAAACGCAGCCCAAATATCGAACACGCCAATGCCGCCAGCGTCACACCTATCGTGAGCCATTTGGCACGCATCGCTCCCGTCAACGCGCGACGGAAGCCTTGCATGATTCGGCCCGGCTCGGCCTCGGTCGTGCGCTTCATCTTGTCGGGCAGGATGGTTACGCCGATCAGAGGCGCGAACAGAACCGCCACGATCCAGGATATAAGAAGCGCCAATGCAACGACCGCAAAAAGTGAGAACGTGTATTCGCCGGCCGAACTTCTTGCGAAGCCAATGGGAACGAAGCCCGCGACCGTCACCAATGTGCCTGTCAACATCGGGAACGCGGTCGAGGTATAGGCAAACGTGGCCGACTTGGTCTTTTCGGCGCCAGCCTCAAGCTGGGTCACCATCGTTTCGACGGTGATCATGGCGTCATCGACGAGGAGGCCCAACGCAATAATAAGCGCGCCGAGCGAGACGCGCTGCAGATCGATCCCCGCGAACTCCATGCCGACAAACACCGCGGCGAGCACCAACGGAATGGAGCACGCAACCACGGCGCCAGCGCGAATGCCGAGACTAATGAAGCTGACGGCGAGCACGATTCCGATCGCTTCCCACAACGCCTCCATGAAATCGTCAACCGCAGCCTTGACGACTTTCGGCTGATCCGCAGCGAGGTGCGGTTCGATGCCGATGGGCAGATCCGCCCCGATCTCGGACATCGCCCGTTCGATGTTTTGGCCGAGCGCCAGCACATCTCCGCCGGCCCGCATTGCGACGCCAATTCCGATCGCGGACTGCCCGTTAAAGCGCAACATCGGCTGTGGCGGATCGGAATAGGTGCGTTTGATGGTCGCGATATCGGACAACCGGAAGATTTGTCCGTTGGCTACGAAATTGACGTGTCTCAGATCGACTTCCGAGCGAAATCCGCCTGTTACGTCGACGCGAATCTCTTCGTCCGATGTTTGAACGACACCTGCGGGCGTCACGGCGTTCTGCGCCTGAATGGCTTGTATCAGTGCCTGGCGATCGAGATGAAGGCCGGCGATCCTGTGTGAGGAGAACTCAACGTATATTTTCTCGTCCTGCGCGCCAAAAATGTCGATTTTAGAAACGTCGTTGATGGCAAGAAGCCGGGTCCGCACACTTTCTACATAATCACGCAGCTCGCGTTGTGTGAATCCGTCCGCGGTGAACGCATAGATGACGCCATAGGTGTCGCCGAACTCGTCGTTGAAGAATGGACCGACAATACCTTGCGGAAGGTATTGCTGGATATCGCCGATCTTCTTGCGGACCTGATACCAGACGTCGGGCACATCCCGGCTCACCACGGAGCCCTTGAGGGTGATGAAAACTGTAGATGTGCCTGCAACCGTATAGCTCTTGATGTAGTCGAGACCTGGCGTTTCCTGGAGCTTCTTCTCTACCCGATCCGTGACCTGCTGGAGCGTGTCCGTGATGTTGGCGCCGGGCCACAGGACCTGAACCACCATGGTCTTGATCGTAAAATTGGGATCTTCGTTGCGGCCCAGCCGCAAATAGGACATTGCGCCCGCCGCGACGATGATGATCACCAGAAACCAGACGAACGAGCGGTGCCCCAGCGCCCATTCCGAAATATTGAAGCTGCGGTTCATTTCCGCGTGTCCGCATCGGCTTCAAGAAGTCTGACCTCTTGGCCGGGGCGCAACGCTTGAACGCCCGCCGTTACAACAAGATCTCCGTCCTTTAAGCCCCGCGACACGACAGCAGCCGACGTGTCATAATGACCGACCGTGATGGATACGAGCGATACTGTCTTCCTTTCGGGATCGACGACCCAAACCGCTGGCTTTCCCTCGCTTTGAGTCAACGCCGTCCCAGGAAGCTGAATGACGGGCTCTGATTGTACCTTGACCTGTCCGACGATCGTTGCGCCAAGGCGCATTGCATCCGGCGGACTGTCGAGAGCGACCTTCACAACGTAGGTGCCTGTTGCTGCATCCGCTTGCGGCGCAACCTCACGGACATGGCCACTTGCAAGGATCGCCGGGTCATCCGAAAGGGACACGGTTACTTCCGGATCTTTCGGACTCTGCCTGATAAGCTGGGAGGGAACATTAAAGACGGCGTACCTGTCTCCCTGCTTAGCGACCTGCAGAATCATTCTCCCAGCTGCGACGATCTCGCCAGATTCCGCTCCCTTGGCCGTAACAGATCCCTCGACGTCCGATTTGAGGTCAGTATACGTAAGATTATCTTTTGCGTTCTGCAGCCGCGCCCGCGTCGATTCGACCTGCGCTTGCGCGGTTTTCATCTGCTGCTCGGCCTGATCGTATTGAGCTTGCGTGGTAAATCCCTTGCTCAATAGCTCGCTCTGCCGACCTTCTGTGCCTTTTGAATTCGCCAGCACAGCTTGCGCAGAGGCCAGATCGGCTTCCGCGGATCGCAGGGCATTTTGAAAATCCTGAGGTTCGATCCTTGCGACGACCTGGCCAGGCTTAACGGGATCGCCGACCGTCACGTTTCTTTCCAGCAGCCGACCGCCGATCCTGAAAGCCAGATTGATCGGATCCTTGGCCTGTATTTGACCGGTCAAACTGATCGTATCGCCACTTAGCGCGTGCTGGACGGCGATCACACGCACTGGTCGGATTTCGACCTTCTTGGGCTGTTCCTTGCCGCATGCGGCGATAGTCAGCGCGACGGCGATGACGATCGGAATTCGTTTCATCGTGATAACACCTCATTCAATCTGCCAGATTGTCTGGCGCTCGCCATTCCAAGATGGAGGCACCGGACACTGAAGAACTCGATCGGCAGCACGCCAAAGGGCCTAGTAGGATAACCGGTTAGCGTTGGCGATTCCGCTATCGAACCCTCTTACTTACGACAAGCGCGGAACATTCGGCAGTGATACCGGAAGCGGTCTGTCGACACTGCTCGAGGCTAATAAACCCGCAGTCTGAGCCGCCTTCGCTATAAGATATGCAATAGGCGCCACGTTCCGCTGTTGGAGCAAAGCGTAGGTGAGCCTCTCTTTCGGCAACTGCCGCGATTGAGGAGCCCAAGGTGGCGACGCCCGTAGTAAAGAGCATGATAATTGTTCTCATGATGATGCATCCTTTCGATCAGATGTTGTAAATGCGAATTCTCAATTGCTGTACCTGAGCGGTTGCCCCAAGGTTCTCCGGCATACCGGACCCTATCGTGCCGGCACATTGGAGAAGAGCGCGCCGAGGCCCTCCGCCATTGTCGGGTGTGCGATAATCGCATCGCGCAAGCCGGTGAATGGCATGCCCGCCAACATTGCGGCCTGAACCACGGTCATGACTTCACCGGCATCGGCGCCGATCATGGTGAAACCGAGAATGTGATCGCCACCCGCCTCGACCAGTGCTTTCATGAAGCCGCGGGTCTCCGATATCGTCCGCGATCGCAACACGGCGGCGATCGGCAGCTTCGCCACGCGAACGGCGATGCCCTGGCGCTGGGCTTCGCCTTCGCTCAAGCCAACGCGCGCGAGCGGCGGGTCGGTGAACATGCAGTACGGCACGAGCCGATCACGCTTGGCGCGATTCCCGCCGCTCAGATTGGCGGAGATGATACGGAAATCGTCGAACGAGACGTGGGTGAACTGTGGGCTGCCGGCGGCCTCGCCGATCGCCCAGACATCAGGAGCGCTCGTCTCGAGCCGGTCGTTGACCGCGACATATCCCCGGGCGTCGAGCGCGACACCGGCCAGGTCGAGCCCGATCCCGTCCGTATTGGGGCTGCGTCCGGCCGCCACCAGGAGATCGCTGCCTTCGATGGCTTGATCGCTTGCCGTGCGGATCTGGAGGCTGACGGCTTCCCCGGACCGGCCCTGCACACGGAGAACCTTGACACCGAGATGCACCACGATGCCTTCGTCGCGCAGCATCTCAAGGATCGCGACCGCAACATCGGAATCTTCCCGGCCGGCGAGCTGTGGTCCCGCCTCCACGATGCTGACGCGGCTGCCGAAGCGGCGATAGGCTTGTGCCAGCTCCAGGCCGACATAGCCGCCGCCAAGCACGATCAGGTGGTCGGGCAGTCGATCGAGCTCGAGCGTCTCGACATTGGTGAGCGGCGCGGCCGCCGCGAGGCCTGGAATATCCGGGATCGTCGCATGCGTCCCGAGATTGAGAACAACGCGATCGCCGGTCAGCACGCGGGTACCGCCATCGGTCAATTTAACCTCGATGGTTTTCGGCGCAACGAAGCGGCCTGTACCCATGATCAACTCGGCACCACTGGCTTTGTAGCGTTCGAGGTGCATGGCGATCAGGCCGTCGACCATGTCGCGCTTGCGCGCCAGCACTCGCTTCATGTCGATGGCGACGGAGCCCGTCACGATCCCAAAGCGATCAGCGTGGTGAACGAGATCGGCAACTTTCGCACTCCAAATCTCGTTCTTGCTGGGCAGGCAGTTGGTGTTCGGGCAGGAACCGCCGATCAACTTGCGTTCGACGACGGCAGCGCGGTGCCCTGACTTCGCCATGTGCCAAGCCAGATATTTGCCGCCTTCGCCACTGCCGAGGACGAGCATTTCAAAGTGTTCCGGTTGAGACATTTTCGATTCCTGGTCGTTCGAGATTGAGCGCGACGCTGACGAATACCTTGGTCCGCCAAAGCATCGCACGCTTTCTCCAGTTTCAGAACTAACTGCCAAGCGACTCGAATTCTGCGCGACACGCCTCACCGAATTCGCGGAGAAGATCGATTGATCCGTTAATCGTCATCTCCCGCAGCTCAAGGAAGGTCTTGTTCGGCGCCAGATACGTATCGACGACCCTTCGTGCGACTAACTCGGCACTTTCGACGACCTTTGGCGTGGACAGGATATGCATCCTGCCCACCTTTACGTAAAGCTCGACTAGTGCCGGTATGTCCGGCTCGTCGTGCTGGAGCGCGTCGACATTGCATTTCGAAGCCGCCTCGATGAATTCCTTGTAGAGTTCTGGTCGGAGGAGCTTGTCTTGCGCGAGCCACTGGGTCCTCGCCTGAGCGTGGTGACTCAACCACGACGTGAGGACGGATGTAAGCCCGCCGGTGACGGCTCCCGCGAGTGCCGCGAGGGCAGGAATTATTGATGGGTTCATGTGGCAGTCATTGCGATGATCTCCTTGAGCCCGTTCACGTCAGGGTGCCTGAACTCGTCCGTCCCGCTCGCGCCCTTGACACGTTTTGAACCGTTCGCCGGTTGATGCCGACGACAACGTCAAACCTCTGCGTGCCGTAGCGAGAGCAGACCAAGCAGAACGTCGTCCCGGTACGCAGCGATATCGCGCACCGATCGGGATTGGGTTTCCTCGTGAACCCCTTTGATTATCCTCGCGCGCACTTCGGCCGTAAGCTCGGGAGAACCCAGCACATGCCACCACGCGGTCATTGGGCCGGTGAATTGCTCGAAGAAATGTTCGATGCCACCCTGGCCGCCGCCCAGATGGTTGAGAAGGCTTGGCCCCATCGCTCCCCAGCGGAGTCCGGGACCCCACGAAACGGCGGTATCGGCGTCGCCGACGCTCACGACGCCTTCCGAAATGAGATGCACGACTTCGCGATACAACGCCGCCTGCAGGCGATTGGCGACGTGGCCGGGGACCTCTTTGTGAAGGCGGATCGTCCGCTTCCCCAAGGCCCGATAGAACTCGGTCACGCGATGGACCGTCTCCTCAGACGTCTTGTTCCCTCCGACAATTTCGACAAGGGGGATAAGGTGAGGTGGGTTGAACGGATGACCGATGACGCATCTTTCGGCATGATCCGGGCACGCCGACTGAATTGCGCTCATGGTGAGGCCCGACGAGCTGGACGCGATGATGACGTCCCGCGCCAGCAGTCCATCGAGGCGTCGATACAGGTCCTGCTTGAAGTCGATCCGCTCTGGGCCATTCTCCTGAACGAGATCGCTGTCCGCTACGGCCGCCTCCAGGTTGTCGGTGAACCGAAGGTTTGAGAGCGATGCATGCGGTGCAAGGCCCAACCGTTCGAGCGCCGGCCACGCCGCGGCGATGAAGTCATCGAGCGCCTTTTTCGCGTTCGGGGAAATGTCTGTGGCGACGACCTCCAGACCCTTGGCAAGAAACAGCGCGGCCCAACTGGCACCGATTACGCCGGTGCCAATCACGGCTACTCGTTTGATCGTTTTGGTCATGGGAAAGCCTCCTCAGATTGGGTCAGACGAAGGCGCTGAATCCGGTGATCGCTTTGCCGACGATCAAGGCGTTCATCTCTCGGGTCCCTTCATACGAGTAGAGCGCCTCTGCATCGGCAACGAAGCGGCCAACGTGCCGGTCGAGCAAAATGCCGTTGGCGCCGAGAAGTTCGCGGGCCCAGCCGACGGTCTCACGCATGCGGATCGTGCACACACCTTTCGCGAGGGAAGCGTGTTCGTCGCACATGAGGTTCTGATCCTGAAGCTGCGAGAGCCGCAGGCACAGGGCTTGGGTCGAGGTGATGTTGCCGAGCATCTTGAATAACAGGTCCTGGACCAGCTGGAATCTCCCGATCGGACGACCGAACTGAAGCCGCGTTTGGGCGTAGCGAAGCGCATGCTCGTAAGCGCCGGTGGCGCAGCCGACCGATTCCCATGCAACGCCGGCGCGGGTCATACGCAGCACCCGTGCCGTGTCCGCGAACGAATTGGCGTTCGCAAGCCGGTTTGACTCGTCGACTTTGCAATCTGTCAGCGTAATGAGTCCGTTCTGCACGACACGAAGCGCCATCTTGTGCTGGATCTTCTCGACGTGAAATCCGGGCGACCTGTTCTCAACGATGAAACCTTTGACCTGGTCATCGCCGAGGTCGCGCGCCCAGATGATTGTCAGGTCTGCCCAGGTCGCGTTGCCGATCCACTTCTTTTGGCCGTTCAGGATCCAGGTGTCGCCGTCTCGCGTTGCGGTGGTGAGAAGTCCGCCGGACGCGCCCGAACCCACTTCGGGCTCGGTCAGACCAAAGCAACCGATCTTGCTTAGCGCCGCCATCTCGGGAAGCCATTTTTGCTTCTGGGCCTCCGACCCGCAGAGGTAGATGGAGCCCATGGCGAGGCCGGTATGAACGCCAAAAAAGGTAGAGATCGATGCGTCGACCCTCGCCATCTCCATCATGACAAAACCCATTAAGGTCGTGCTGCGTCCGGGGCATCCGTATCCCTGGTAGGGAAGGCCCGCGATTCCGAGCGCAGCGACCTTCGGCACGAGATCGAACGGGAATTCGTCACGTTCCCAGAAATCGTTGATGATCGGCTGCACCTCCGTTTCCATGAATGCGCGGACCTTCAATCTGATCTCGTTGTCCTCGTTATTAAGCGTCTTGGCGACCAGGTAGAAGTCGCCGTTGGCTTCGGGAAGTGGCTTTGACTGAGTCTTCGTTATTGGTTGAGGGATCGCCATGACATCATCCTTGTTTGAGGGGCTCGGCAGCGATGCAATTCACCGCGTCGGTGATGTTTTGCCGGCGGCGAGGTAATCGTGGACGACCTCGCCGCCGGTTAATGTGAGGTCCGTCAGGAGATGCGTCGCCGAGAGAATTTCGAGCACAGGCAGCTTGGCGACGGGCGCGAAACAGTGCGGATGCAGCTCAATAGAGGCGGGACCCTTCCAGGCGCCCTTCACCGTGACATCCGATGGGTGGTATTTGATGAGTTCGCAGATCCGTGCGGAGCCGTCGATGTGCGGCATGATTTTCAGCAGGAAGCCTGGCATTTCCAGGGACGCCTTGACGGCAGCCAAATCTAACGTCTCGTATTTGTAGGCCATGGTCGCGGTCGCGACCCGCACGCCGTTGTAGTCGAGTGTCCCGACCAACGCGTCATTCCGCACTTCGAGCTTCGGCTGGGCGAGCACCTTGGGAAAGCCGAGCAGTTCGCGCCCGGAGGCGATGCCGGCTTCACTGTCCAGATACATAGCGTGCGTAAATCCACCGGGCTCTCCTTTGAAGGTTACCGGAATGACCTGTCCGGACTCCGTGTAGGAGCCAAGCCCGCTGGAATCGGGCATCTTGATGAATTCGTATTTGACAATCGGCTCGGCGGGCCTGAGTGGGGCCGGAACGACGCGCGCCAGCGCCTTGGGATCGGTGCGGTAGCTAATGATGATGAATTCCCGATCGACGAATCGGAATGGCGGCTTCGGGTATGCCGGGCTCGTCAACGGCATCGCATAAGCGGACGCCCGGACTTCTTCTTCGGTCATGGGATTCTCCAGGGAAGCGACGTAGCCGCGGATCGAATTTCGAGGTAGCCAACATTTTCACCGTCAAGTTCCGAAGCGTGAGACCGCGCCGGCGTCGTGCAATCGGGCGACCTCCGCATCGTCGAACCCCAAATCTTTGAGTATCCCTGTGCCATGCTCGCCGAGCTGCGGCGCCACCGTCGGCTTGATCTTTGAAAATCCGGCGATCTGCATCGGGCTGCTGACGGTGCGCGTTGCCCCTTTCCCGGGCATGTCGAGGGGAACCACAATCTCGTTCGCTGCCAACTGAGGATCGTTGATGATCTCGGTGGCGACTTGCACAACGCCAAAGATGACGCGGCCAGCGGTGAGCACATCCTTCCAACGAGCGAGTGTCTGGCTCGCGAACAGCGGGTCGAGGATGTCGACGAGCTGTGCTGCGTTTGCTGCGCGCCCGTGCTCCTCGGAGAAGCGAGGATCTTCAATGAGCTGGGGCATCCCGATCGCCTTGGCGAAGCCGGGCCAGTCCTTGCGCTGGGCCGCAACCAGCAGAATCCAGCGATTGTCGGATGTCTGGTACGGGTTGAGCAGGGCATTCGGAGGCGACTTGCGATTATGCTGGGGAAAGAAGTGCCCGCCATTGAGTCCGCCTTCGACCCAGGTCCCGGCCGCCCAAATCCCGTTGGCGATCAGCGAGGTTGAGACGTGGCTGCCTTTGCCGCTGCTTGCGCGTGCGTAAAGCGCCGTGACAATTGCAGCGTACAGCGTGGTTGCGGTGGCATGGTCGCCGATCCCTGGAATCGGCAGTGTTGGAGGACTGCCGGCATCATGCGTCACTTGCATCAGGCCCGTGCGCGCCCAAAACGCCGTGACATCGAAACCCGGTGTGTCGGCTTCGGGGCCTTCAGCGCCGTAGCCT
The DNA here is from genome assembly GCF_036924615.1 of Bradyrhizobium sp. AZCC 2289. Classification (NCBI taxonomy): domain Bacteria; kingdom Pseudomonadati; phylum Pseudomonadota; class Alphaproteobacteria; order Hyphomicrobiales; family Nitrobacteraceae; genus Bradyrhizobium; species Bradyrhizobium sp. AZCC 2289. The sequence continues at coordinate 7,632,285 of NZ_JAZHRY010000001.1, forward strand.
GTGACATCGGCGTAGATGAGCCGTGGATTCAGTGGCGCAAGCGCCTCGTAAGTCACGCCGAGGGAAGCCTTCACGCGCGGCGGGAAGTTGACGACAACGACATCCGCCCAGCGCACGAGGCGCAGCAGCACTTCCTTCGCGCCGCCCGACTTCAGATCGAGTGCGATGCTTCGCTTGTTCCGGTTGGTCAGCTGCCAGGCGTAGTTGAAATTGCTGACCGGATTTGGCGGCGTCGCGGAGAAGAAACGGTAGGGATCGCCCGTTCCGGGCGGCTCGACCTTGACGACATCAGCACCGAAGTCAGCGAGAATTGTCGTGGCGGCTGGGCCGGCGATGAAGCTCGCGAGATCAAGCACTTTCAGACCGGAAAAGATGTGGTTGCCGTCGGTCATGTGATCGTCTCCCTTGCGCGGCCGCAACTGTTCGCGGTCACTAGTCGACTTTGGCGATGCCCATTTCTTGCAGCAGCGTCAGATTGTCTTCGATGTGCCAATTGTCTGTGATGCAGCCGTTCTGGATCTTGACGAGGTCGGTGGCGATGAAAGGGATCGGCTGGCCCTTGCCCTGCGTCTGCCCGAACCTGCCTGTGAAATGGCCGGTGAAGTTCATATGCACGGTGACGTAGTCGCCGGCGACGATCATCTTCTCTACCGTGACTTTGAGGTCGGGCACGGCGGCGCGGAAGCGGCGCGAGGCAAAGGCGGGTCCTTCCGGCCCTTGCGGTCGGCCCGGCGGCAGCGTGTGATCGGTGAAGTTGGAGGCGATGGCTTGATTCAGCAGGGCCTCGTCGCCGGTGTTCCAGAAATCGTAGAATGCGCGGATTGCCTTCATGGTCGCCTCGCGTTGCGCATCAGGCATCGGCGCGGCGATGACGAGATCATTGATCTGGACGCTGTCGGCGGCAAAGGCCGGCGCTGACAGCGAAAGCGTCAATGCGGCAACAAGCCCGACGCCGCGCAGGCGCTTGTTCGGCGTGCTTCCGCTCCTGAAATGCCGATCGGACGGATGCCGGGCTTGCTTCGCGCGGGCACACTTCAGCTCATGTGACATCGGCAAACCTCCTTGCGTCAGCCTGTCGGCCCGGGGAGGCCGGTTGCGCTCGGCGGACCCCGATCGACAATCGGCGTGCCGGCGCGATTGGCCAGCACGTAGCGGGCGATTTCGTCCTTCCGCGCGAACCAGACATCCTCCTCGCCCTTCGCATAGGTGAGGAAGCGGTCAAGGGCTCGAATCCTGCCGGCGTGGCCGGAGATGCGATCGTGCAGGCTGACCACCATCATGCGCCGCCGATGCGCCCCCTCTTCGTAAAGCTGGTCGAACTCGTCGCGTAGCGCTTGTTCAAAGGCGGCAGCGTTCCAGCCAACGAATGGAAAGGAGACGATGTCGTTCAAGTGGAAGGTATAGGGCACGGTCACGAAGTCCCGTCCGCGCACCGGGATGATAAATGGTTCGTCGTGGCTGGGCTCGTCGATGTGATAGAGAAAACCGAGTTCCTGCAGCGTCTCTAGAATGTGGATCGAGTTACGCATCCAATAGGCGTTCCACCCGACAGGATTCTGACCGGTAATCCTAAGGATCGTCTCGACGCTATCGGCGATGAAGCGCTTTTCCTGGTCGCGTGGAAGCTGATAGGAATTGTCCCAAACCCGGCCGTGAGCGGCTGCCTCATGACCTCGTCGTACGATCTCCTGAGCGAGATCCGGGGAGGTTTCGACCGCTTTGCCGATCATGAACGAGCTGAGTTTGATCCCGTGCTTGTCCATGAGGTCGAGCGCGCGGGGGATACCCTCATAATGGCCGTAGGCGAAAAAGGCGTTGGTCGGCAGGTCCGGGACTCCCTTCTCGATCGGATCGGGGATCACGCCGCCTGCGCCGGAGATCGGCTGTCCGCCACCCTCGAACATCAGCGACAGACTGACCGCCAACCGCGCGCGATTTGGCCAGAAACCACTTGTGCTAGGGGCAGATGCATTGATGGTCTGCGCCGCCGGTGCTGCCGACGCCGATAAGCCACCGGCAGCGACAGCTGTCGCGAGTGCGACGGTCTGAAGAGCCTCTCGGCGGTTAAGATGCGAGGGCTTCTGTGCGGGATTGATCATTCGCGACTCCGTCTGCTTTACGCGCTCTCAACTCTTCTTGATTAGATTGTATTCAGCGCTTGGCCTGGGCTTCACTCCGTGATTTTCACGAACCCTTCCTGAACGAGCTGAGTCGTTCTCGCCATTGCATCCTTGTTGACCTTGATGTCGGGAAGCAGATCTACGTTCCCCCAGTTGTGAACCTTCGCGGTCGCGCCGCACAACTCAATGCGTACCCCGCGCTTCATGAGGTCAGTGATAAGCTCCTTGTAGGGATTGCCAGTCGCTATGTTCCGATCGGCGTTGTAGGAGCTGTCGTTCAAGGTCGCGTGGCCGGCGTTCGTGTGAAAGACGGCGATAACCTCCGACACGGCGTTCCAGTCGGTGATGTCGTTCTCGATAAGCTGAAGATGGAAAATCGAAGCGGGCAGATCTCCCTCGAACGCCAAGGCGCCAATACTAAACACTGTCTTCACGTTCGACAGCTTCACCGGGATATCGATGTGAAGCAGTTTTTCTGAAGCAGACATGTCAAGGTTCCTTTCTAAAACCGACGCTCTTTGTGCCCTGGAGGACGCAATTCGCATTGGCGGTTGAACATCTGAGCCAACGGCGTCAGACGCCTTGGTAAACCAGTCGCGTGAAGAACGCCGGGCTTATGACGAATTGACCCCACTTCGCGTCGTACGCAGCGGTCGGCCTGGCGGCGATCGTCTCGTCGGGAGACCGGCCCTGCTGCTTGAGCTTTGAGATGTTGTCGTGGATCGCAAGAAGCATGTCGCGATAGGCCGAAAGCTCTGCCCTGTTGCTCACCGGGCTGCCATGACCGGGGATCACGATTGTTCTGTCGGTCGCGGCAGCGACATTTGCCTCGGCAGCTTTGATCATCCCTTTGATGTTTCCGCCGGTCGAGTAATCGATGAACGGATAGATGCCATTCCAGTACGTATCGCCAGTGTGAAGGATATCCGCTTCGGGGATGGTGATGGATATATCGCTGTCTGTATGCGCGGGACCGTAATATTTGAGGGCAAGCGTGGAGCCATTCAGGATCAGAGTCTTCTCTGAGGGGAAAATTTCGGTCGGAATTGCCGCTAGCGGCGACGAAGGGAAATTGAAATCCCAGTCCTCGACCCTCTGGGCGGCCAAGAGATGCTTGTGAGTGTTCTCATGGGCGATAATGGCTGCCCCTTCTGCATTCAGCCATTCATTGCCGTCCGCGTGATCGAAATGCCAGTGGGTGTTGATCAGATGTCTGATTGGATCGCGGCTCAGGTCGTTGGCGGCCTCCAGGATTCGCGGACGGGATACGGTGATTCCGGCATCGATGAATACCTTGCCATCGGCACCGGTTAAGACGGCGATATTGCCGCCAGAGCCCTCGAGGATGTTGACGTTGCCGCGCAGCCTATGGACCTTAATGGGCGCCTTCGCGGCGTCATCGCGGATCAGATCCACGATATTGCGTGCCTCGGCGTAGGCTTGCGAGGGGGTCAGCCAGCCGCCCGTGGCAGCGAACGAGGCTGCGCCCATGCAACAGAGGCAGAAGCCGCGACGTGATAAGGTGCGTTGATGTAGGGTGGACATCGAATTCTCCTAACAGGAAGAACGGGCACCGCGAGGACGCGGGCGGTCGTGCCGACGGTCTGAAGAGCTCCTCGACGATTGAGATGCGAGGGCTTCCGAGCAGGGTTGATCATTCGAGTCTCCGTCTGCTTTACGCGCTCTCAACTCTTCCTGTTTGGGAAGACTCTCCGGGTCGGGTGAAGGAATGTCACCAAATGGAAGACATTCAGGCCGTATGCCATGCCATGGCGATGTTCTATCCCGGCGGCGCGGAGCAATTCCTTGAAGCAGTTCTGAGTATTTCTGAGAAAGTGAGCGGCCGTGCCCGGAAAACGGTCGGCGACCTCACGCAAGACGCAGCAACGGTTGTCGGCCGACCAGGAACCGGCTCTCTTGACTTGCGCGCCGCTAAATTCTGATGAAACGTGAGATATCCTGAACAGGGGCCGCGAGTGCGCGCACAAGACAGACGACTGGTGTATGAGTTGGGCGAGTGGGAGGTCGATCTCGCTCGACGCGAACTACGAGCGTGTGGAGTGCCCGTTCCGATCGGGGGACGCGCGTTCGAAATTATCGAGGTTCTGGTTCAGTCGGCAGGTGAGCTTGTCACCAAGAACGACCTCTCGGCTCGCGTATGGCCGGGCGCGATCGTGGAAGACAATACGCTTCAGTTTCATATATCCGCGATTCGCAAGGCGTTCGGCCGGGATCGCGAAATGCTGAAGACGGCGTCCGGGCGTGGCTATCGCCTACTCGGAGCGTGGACATCCCGGCAAGAGGATACATCATCCGCAGACTCGATTGATCTCGAACCGATGCAAAGCCCCGCCGAGCCATTTCAGACCAATCTGCCTGCGGCAGCATCCGAACTGGTCGGCCGAACTATCGCCGTTCAGGATCTGCGCGCGCTGCTGTCCGCCTACCGGGTGGTCACGCTGACCGGACCGGGGGGAATAGGGAAAACCAGGCTGGCATTGGAGGTGGCTCGTGGCTTGTTTCCGAGCTTTCAAAGTGATGTTCGACTTGTCGAGCTGGTGTCGCTGTCGGATCCTGGTCTGGTGCCGACCGCCGTGGCAGGGGTCCTTGGCCTGAAGTTGGGGGGCGACGAGATTTTCGCCGAGTCCGTCGCTCGGGCCATCGGAGCACGGAAACTTCTGCTTGTTCTCGATAATTGCGAACACGTGATCGACGCGGCAGCCAGGTTGGCGGAAACGATCGTGCGCATGTGTCCACGAACGACCATTCTTGCAACGAGCCGGGAGATCCTCAAGATCGAGGGTGAGCATGTTTACCGCGTTCCCCCATTGGATGTGCCCTCGCAGTATGAGGAACCCGGCAATATACCTGGTCATAGCGCAGTGCAGCTTTTCATTGCCACGACGAGGGCGCTGTACTCGGAATTCACGCCGGACGGTGAAAACCTCACCGCGATTGCTGCAATCTGTCGGCGCCTTGATGGCATCCCGCTGGCCATCGATTTGGCAGCAGCTCGCGTCGCGACTCTTGGGCTTCAGCAGGTCGCCGCGGGCCTGGATAACCGCTTGGGTATGCTAATCGGCGGCCGCCGAACAGCTCTGCCGCGGCACCAGACACTGCGTGCAACGCTGGACTGGAGCTATGAGCTGCTGCCCGAGTTCGAGCGGCTGGTGATGCGGCGCCTGGCCGTTTTCGCCGGCGACTTTACGGCAGAGGCGGCGAGTTCTGTGGCGGCGGATGGCGAGGTCGCCGCATCGGAAGCGGTGTGCTCGCTGGCCAACCTCGTCACCAAGTCTCTCGTGATGGTAGAGGTCGGAAGTGTAATTGCGCACTATCGGCTGCACGAGACGACGCGCGCCTACGCCCTCGAGAAGCTCGCTGAAGGCGGCGAGTTCGAACAGGTGGCAAGACGCCATGCCAAGTATTACCGGGATCTCTTTGAAAGCGCCGAGACAGAGCTGGAGACGTTGCCCGCGCCGGCGTGGCTGGCGCGCTACGGCCGTCAGATCGGACAGGTGCGCGCGGCTTTGGATTGGGGCTTCTCGCCAACTGGCGCCGTCGAGATCGGCGTAGCGCTGACCGCGGCCGCTGTGCCGCTGTGGGTGCATTTGTCGCTGATGGAGGAATGTCGAAGTCGCGTCGAGCGGGCCCTTTCGAGTCCCGCCGAGAGCCGAGACGCACGTCGCAATATGCAATTATATGCGGCGCTTGGCGCGGCGCTGTTTCTGACCAAGGGCTCCTGCCCAGAGACAATAGTGGCCTGGACAGGCGCCTTTGAGATCGCGGAAAGCCTCGACGATGCGGATTATCGCCTGCGAGCGCTTTGGGGCTTGTTTATCGAGCACATCACGAGCCGCCGCTATCGGGCGGCCCTGGCGGTGGCCGAGAGATTTTGCACCTGTGCGGCGAAATCGACCGATCCAGCCGATGGGCCAGTCGGCGACCGTCTGGTCGGCGTGGCGCTGCTTGCCCTGGGTGACCTGGAAGGAGCGCGGCGGCGCATCGAGCGCATGCTGGATCGCTATGTCACCAGGAGGTCGGACATCGTCAGGTTTCAGTATGATCAGCGGTTGTTGGCGCGTTCGTATCACTCCCTGATACTCGGGCTGCAGGGATTTGCCGACCAGGCCATACTTGGCGTCGAATGCAATTTAGTCGCCGCTCGCGCCAGCGATCACCCGGTGTCGCTGTCCAGTGCCCTAAGCTGGGCCTGCCCCGTCGCGTTTCTCGTCGGCGATCTGACCTTGGCGGAGCGCTACGTAAAAGCGCTGATGGATCGTTCCGCCAGGCACGCGCTGGAGCTGTGGAACCTCGTGGGCCGATGTTTTGGAGGCGTGTTGCTGGTCAAGCGCGGCGATGTTGGCGCCGGGCTGGAGCTTCTCCGCACCGCTTTCGCCCGCGTCCCTCAGGACTCGCTTAGCCTCCTTTACACTCTATTTCTCGCGGAGATTGCCGACGCGCTCGGTCGCCACGGTAAAGCTGCTGAGGGGCTCTCGATCATCGACGAGACGCTCGCACGATCCGAGCGCGACGAGGAGCGCTGGTGCGTCGCCGAGCTCCTGCGCATCAAGGGCGAACTCATCCTGCGGGAGGGTGCGCCGCAAGCCGCGACGGCGGCCGAGCAGCACTTTTTGCAATCGCTCGATTGGGCAAGGCGGCAGGGCGCCCGGTCATGGGAGCTGCGAACATCCACAAGCCTTGCACGCTTGCAGAAGGATCAAGGTCGAATCGCCGAGGCACGCAACCTTCTGCAAGCGGTGTACGCTCGCTTCAGCAAGGGCTTTGAAACCGCGGACCTGAAGACCGCGAAGGCGTGTCTCGACTCTTTGTGCTGACTCACATTTTGCGCTTTAGTCGGATAGGTGAATACTGAGTAAGCGTCCATTTCTGACACGTCGATTCGTCTCCAATTCTTTGTCGCTCGAGCCGCGGATCTTCATGCGACCGCTCCGTCTGCGCGAAGTTGTTCGATCATGGCCGCGTCATATCCGGCTTCGCGCAACACCTCGTCGCTGTGCTGGCCGACTGCCGGTGGACGGCGAGGCTTCACCTTGTTCTGACCTTCAACGCAAATCGGACTTGTGACCGTCAGCACGCCGTCGTTGTCGAACGGGACCAGGATGTCGTTGGCCAAAATCTGGCTGTCATTCGGAATGTCTTGCGCCGAAGCGACGACGTCGAACACGATTCCACCCGCGGCGAGAATTTCCCGCCATTCTGATCGGTCTTTGGTCGCAAACGTCTTATCGAGTACCGTGGTCAGTTCCACTGCGTTCTTCATTCGATCGCGGCTCGTTGCAAACTGTCGGTCGTTCTGCAGGTCGTCCCGTCCGAGGCATTTGATGAAGACCGGCCATTGTCGCTCCTCATTGAGAATCGTGAGGATCAGCCAACGCTTGTCTCGGCATTGATAATAGTTGGTGAAAGCGTTTAGCGCCCGCTCGCGCGGAGGACGATCAATGAATCGGGCGCCACACAAGGCAGCCTGCGCCATGACGCCATTGCACCAGACCCCATTAGCGAGCAGCGACGTTCCGACGTGCGCGCCCATGCCCGTGAGCTGACGCTGATACAGGCCCATGACGATGCCTGCATAAAGCGAGATTCCGGATGGATGATCGCCCATACCAGTCAGCGATCGCGCCGGGGGCGCCGTGGCCTCGGTGCGCACTCCGTCCATGAGGCCTGATCTCGCCCACCATGCGGTGATATCAAAGCCTGGCTTGGAGGCTTCCTCACCGTACTCGCCATACCCGGTGAAGGAAGCATAGATCAGCCGGTCGTTGAGAGGCGCAAGGTCCTCATATCTCAGGCCGAGCTTCTTGCGGACCACGGCCGGAAAGTTGGTTATGAAAACGTCGGCTTGGACGACCAGGCGTCGCACGACTTGCTGCGCGGACGGCTTCGCGAGGTTGAGAGCAAGCCCGCGCTTGTTGCGCGATGCAAGCATCCACGCATAGTTCTCCTTGGCTTGTGGCATCGTCGGCAGAGATGGAACGGCCCGATACGGATCACCCGCGCCCGGCGGTTCAATCTTGATCACGTCGGCGCCGAAATCCGAAAGAATTGTCGCTGCCGCCGGCGCGGCGATGAAACTGCTGCAATCGAGAACCTTCAGGCCTTTGAACATCAGTTGCGCCATTCGCGTGCTCCCAATCCAAAAAACTTGAGAAGACCTTCAGACGCTCATTCGGCTGCCTTGACCGCAGCAAGAGCCGTGAGGATTGCTAACTGTTTGGCGTCGCGCTCGCCTTCGAGCTGCTCTGGCGGTGTCGCGGCGAATGACGCTTGCGCCTGATCGATAATGGTCTTCTGTGATTTCTCGTCCAGCGTCACTGCAGCCTGGCTTTTCCACGCCGCTTCCATTCCGGGGGCAAATTGCCTGAAAAACGAGACGAAACCGCCGGGCCCGCCGCCAAGATGAAACGAACGGAAAGGCCCGTCAGCCGCCCAGCGCAGGCCTATCGAGCTGGTCACGATATCGTCGAGTTCATCTACCGTAACCACTCCCTCCAGCACGAGATGGCAGCACTCACGGAAGATCGCCCGCTGCAAACGGTTGGCGACGAAGCCCTGAATTTCCTTGCGGAGAACGCGCGGGACCTTGCCTACTGCCTTATAGAACGCGACGGCATCCGCAACAGCGTCAGGTTCAGTCAGTTCGCCCGGAACGACCTCCACCAGCGGAATCAGATGCGGAGGGTTAAACGGATGCCCGATCAGAAGGCGGCAGGGGTCCTTCATCTTGACGGATTGTTCGGTCGCGGTCTTTGCCGAACTGGAGGAGAGCAGCAGCGCGTGTGCGGGAACGTGTTGCTCGATGCGGGCCCACAAGTCCTGCTTGAATTCCACCCGTTCCGGACCATTCTCCTGCACGAGATCAGCGCTGGCGACAGCGCGATCAAGGTCGGCCTCGAAACGCAATTTCCTCGTCAGATCTTCGGTAGACAGGCCTAAAGCCTTGAGCGTCGGAGAGGCTTTGCGAATGTAATCATTCACGACCGCTTCAACGTCATCGCGCGGATCGTTGACAATTACCGTAAGACCGTGTGCAAGAAAAACCGCGGTCCACGACGCCCCGATTACGCCCGCGCCGATGACGGCAACTGTTGAGTAGCGCTCCAGAACATCCGAAGAAGCGGTCTCGTTCATGGCATGCTCACTTCATTTTGCTTCGCCGGGGGCGTCGGCCGGCTCGGCAAGATAATCGTAAATCAGTGTCGCCGGTGACAACGTCAGGTCAGTGAGAATGTGGCTGGCGGAGATGATCTCGCGCACAGGCAAATCGGCAAACGGCGCCAGCGCATGCTCGAACAACTGCAGTCGGGCGGGCCCGATCCAGGCACCCTTGACCGTCACATTGGTGATCTGGGTGCGTACCAGTTCGCAGATGCGCGGCCGTCCGGAGTAACCCGGCAAGATCTTGAGCATGAATGTCGGAACGCCGACTTCCTGCTGTGCTTTTTCGAGATCGAGTGGTTTGTGCTTGTATCCCATCGTGGCGGTGGCAACCCTAAGGACGCCATAATCCAGGGTGCCTACTAGTGTATCGGAATCGACGAAGAGCTTTGCCGACCCCAACTTCTTGGGAAAAGCGCTGAGTTCTCGGCCTGCGGCGATCGCCGGAAGATTATCTAGATACATTGCCAACAGAAATTCGCCTTGCTCCTGGCCCATGCGCACAACTGCGGCCTGGCCGCATTCGACGTAGGCGCCATACCCGGTCGTGTCGGGCATTTTCATTACTTCGAACCGAACCAGCGGCTGATCGATTTCGAGTGGTTCCGGTACCAGGTTTTCGAGCGCCTCGCGGTCGGTCCGGTAGGTGATGTTAAGGTATTCCCGCCGCTTGAACCGATGTGGACCCTGCACGAACGCCGGCGCACCAATCGGTGTCGTATACTGCTTGAGAACATCTTTCTTTTTCATTCGTCCGCTCACTCATCGCCGTTGCACGTGAATGCCGCGATCATCATCCGCAAATCGATGGCCTCACGACTAGAACCGGCCGGAGGCAACGTTTGCAGCGTCGAAAACTACTGCTGGCCTTCGTATTTGAAAGAAACCCTGACCTTCGCCCGGTAGGCCTCGACCTTGCCATCTGTGATTTGCATGTCGAGTTCGACAACTTCGGCCACGCGAAGATCTCGCAGACTTTGCGAAGCCCGTTCTACAGCAACGCGTGCCGCCTTTTCCCAGGACTCGGTGCTGGTGCCGACCAATTCGATAAGTTTATAAACGCTATCAGCCATGGCTTCCTCCCTTGTGATTGTTCTATTTTCGACCCCACGTGGATCGTCGCGCAAGCGATAACGCGTCGTCCGATCGGGGAACGGCCGGCCACCGCGACTCAGGCCGACCGCTGTGCGGCCTTCGCTTCCTTTATTTCGATCTTTTTCACCTTTGGCCCTTCTCTGCTCGCTGCGATTTTCAAGCGTTCAAATTCATCTGCCAAGAAATCCACCAGCTTTTCGATGTCGGGAACGGCGGTTCGGCAGGCGATCAACCCGAAATCGAGATTATCCAAATAGCTTTGGACGGTGATATTGAGGACGCTGCCGTTCGATGGAATCGAGACCGGGAAGTAGTTGATCATGCTCGCGCCTGCGCAATAGAGCGTTTCTCTCGGCCCCGGCACGTTCGAAATCAGGAGGTTCACGATGGCCGGCAGTCGCTCGGCAAGCTTGGCTTCTCCCATCAACCGTGCCATGCCGGTGATGATGATTGGCGCGCCCAGCCAGGTCATATCGGTCGGAATGACGTCGCGAATGTCCTCGAGCCGCTTCTTGGAATCGGTCGATGAGGCGACGATCGCCTCCAGGCGGCGTATCGGATCGGCAATGTCGGTAGCGAGATTGCACAGCATCGCCGTAACCTGGTTGTTCATATCGGCGTTGCCGGCCTTTCGCAGCGAAACCGGTACCGCTGCGATCAGCGGCCCATCGGGAAGTGCGCTCCTGGTTTCCAGATAACGGCGCAGTGCGCCCGCACTGATCGTCATGACGACGTCGTTCACCTTCGACTGTGTCAGCTTGGCTACAGCCTTCACTTCACGAAGCGAGATGGTGCAGGTTCCAAATGATCGCTGGCTCGACAGCGACGCATTTAGAAGGGTTTTCGGTGCAAGCGGAAGCAAGCGAGGTGGGTTCGCCAGATCCTCCGTAACGCGTTGTCCCACCTTCGCGATCGCTTTGCCGATATCGGGCCAAGACTGGTAGAACTCCCGCTGCTGGGTGAAAAACTTCGCGTAGGAATCGCTGATCAGCTCGAAGAGCTCGGGAGTCCTGCTGTCCTTGGCTGTCGGGGAGGGCGGTTGTGCGGGTTCGGGATCGGGTGAGGTAGCGAATATGACGGGAAGCGCAGCCATGCCCGCGCCGCCGTCGATACCGGCGTGGTGCATCTTGATGTAGATGGCGAAGCCACCGCTCTCCAGACCCTCAATCACATAGTACTGCCAGAGGGGTCGGGCGCGATCGAGCAGGATCATGTGCAGTCGCGCAACCAGGGTCTCGAGTTGCCCGCGTGTTCCTGGCTTCGGCAACGAAACGTGGCGGAAATGATAGTCAAGATCAAGATTGTCGTCGTGAACCCAGACCGGGTGATCGAGCTGGATCGGCGTCAAAGCCAGCTTACGCTCGAAGAAAGGAACGAGATGAAGCCGGGCCTTGAGATGGTCACGAAACGCCGCGAAAACGTCGCTATCCGCGGGGGGTGGATCGAAGATTGCCAGGCCGGCAACATGCATTGGAGATTCCGGTGTTTCGCCGTACAGAAAGCTGGCATCGAGAGCTGACAACCTGTCCATGGTATCCTCCCATCCGTTTATGAGCCTCAATCGCGGTGTCCAGTCGGGCTGCGCACTCAAGGCTAGTTGCTCTTCTCCATGATGATTGCCGGGTTCGATTGTTCATCTGCCGCCCGGCAATGCGTGGCGATCGCTTCGACGAGAATGGGAATGAGGCCGGTGGCAATGTCATGGCCCATTCCGGGAATAACCGTTAGGGTCGAACCCGGAATTTGGGCTGCGGTATGCCGGCCGGCTTCGACGGGAACGAGCGGATCGTCAGCACCGTGAAGGACGAGAGTCGGAACGGAAAGCTTCTGGAGCATCTCGACGCGCGATCCGCTCGCCACGATCGCTGCGAACTGGCGTCCTACTCCTGCTGGATAGTAGGATCGGTCGAAGGCCGCGCCGACCTTGGCTCGTAATTCGTCGTCCGGTGTCGGAAAGCCCGGACTGCCGATCGCACTGTAGATCCTCATGCCGTGCTCAATTGCCAACTCGCGGTCGCTGCCATCCGGACGGGCTAGCATGATCGCGGTCATCGCTTTGGGCTTCGCCTGCGGCAGACCGGGGTCGCCGCTCGACGACATGATGGAAACCAGACTTCTTACGCGATTGGGGTGTTTTGCCGCCACGATCTGCGCGATCATGCCGCCCATAGACGCTCCGACGACATGGGCTTTCTCGATCGCCAAGCGATCCATTAGGCCGATGGTATCACCGGCCATATCAGTCAGGTCGTAAGGCGGATTGATTTTCTCGCCAGCCATCACGCGCTGCAGGACCGCGCCGAGGTCGACCGGCGGCGCAGCCTCGAACTTGGTCGACAGCCCAACATCGCGATTGTCGAAGCGGACAACCCGGAGACCATGGGCGGCGAGGCTGTCGCAGAACGCCTCCGGCCAGGCAATCATTTGCGTGGCGAGGCCCATGATGAGCAGGATAGCCGGATTGTCCCGGTTACCTCTGTCGTCGTATGCGATCTCTATTCCATTGACTGATATGACTGGCATTCATACTCCACTCCACTCGCGGGCATCGAGGCGTCTGGCTCAAACCTCCAGCCATTCTTTTCGGACCGCGGCGTTGCTTGTCAGATTCGCGGGTGTTCCCTCGAAAACGATGCGACCGTGGCCCATCACGTAAACGCGGTGCGATATCCGCATGGCGATTGAGAGCTTCTGTTCGACAAGCAAAATAGCCACCCCGCGTCGTGCGATTTCTGCGATCAGGTCGCCGACCTGATGAACTATGAGGGGCGCCAACCCTTCAGTCGGCTCATCGATCATGATCAGTTCAGGGTCACCCATCAGCGTGCGGCACATCGTAAGCATCTGCTTCTCGCCGCCCGACATGACACCGGCGGCGGTATCCGCACGCGCCGCGAGGTTAGGAAACATTTGCAGCATGTCGTCGAGCCGCCATTTGCCGGGTTTGCGCGGGTCCTTGATGCCGAGCATCAGGTTTTGACGTACGGTGAGGCTTGGAAAAATATCGCGGTGCTCAGGAACGTATCCGAGGCCGAGATGGGCAATTTGATAGCTCGGCATCCCCGCTATGTCAGTTCCTTTGAACCGGATCGTACCCTGCGGCGGCACTTCTCCCATGATCGCCTTGACGGTCGTCGAGCGACCGACGCCGTTCCGGCCGAGCAGGCTAACGACTTCGCCGGCATCGATCCGCAGATCGACGCCCTGGAGGATATGGCTCTTGCCGTAGTAGGCGTGCAGGTCCTTGACCTCGAGCATCAGGCTGCCTCCTCGCCGAGATAGGCTTCCTTGACCTTGGGATCCGACCTAATCTGGTCCGGCCTTCCGGTCGCAATGATGTGGCCATAGACCAGCACCGAAATTCGGTCGGCCAGTCCGAACACGACGCTCATGTCATGCTCTACGATCACCAATGTTCGTCCCTCGGTGAGGCGGCGAATGAGCGAAACTGCCCGCTCCGTTTCCGCGTGGCTCATGCCCGCGGTCGGCTCGTCAAGGAGGATGACGTCGGCGCCGCCGGCAATGGTAATGCCGATTTCCAGCGCGCGCTGTTCGGCATATGTTAGCAGCCCGGCCGGTACGTCGCGGCGTGCAGCGAGACCGATGTCCGAGAGCACCTGCGCCGTTCGGTCGCGGACCTCCTTTAGATTATCGATGTTCTTCCAGAACGAGTAATGATGGCCGTCGGTCCAGAGCACCGCGCAACGCAGATTTTCCCAAACGGTCATATTGGCGAATACGTTCGTTACCTGAAAGCTGCGCGATAATCCGCGACGGTTGATCTGATAGGGCGGAAGGCCGGAAATCGGCTCGCCGCGGAGCTTGACGCTTCCGGAGGTGGGCGCCATGTAGCCGCTGATGAGATTGAACGTTGTCGATTTGCCCGCACCATTGGGGCCAATGAGCGCGTGCCGTTCGCCCTGTGCTACGCTTAAGTTCAGGTCGCGGATGATCGAGATGTTGCCGAAGCTTTTTTGCACGTCCTTCAGCTCTATGGCGGGCTGGGTCATGCGTGGTATCCCCTTTCATGCGCCGCCATGAGCGCGTCGTCCCACGCGTGCGCAAGCCTGCGCCAAGTCTCTCGCGCAACGATGAATCCGGCGATTATCAGGAACAGAGCAATGATCCACGTGATCGGACTCGAGGCGTTGAAGTTCATGCCGAAGGCTTTGATATTTGGGTCATCGCCCGGGTTCACGGTGTGATGTACGACAGTTTCGAGCGCGAGAACGAGACCTGCGACCAATGCAAGCGTCGGAACGAGGGCTATCAAATAGGACGGCAATACCTTACCCAATGTGCCGCCCTTGAGCAGCGGCCGGTGCATCATCAGAAGCCCTGTGAGGCCTCCGGGCGCAAACGTCACGACCGCTATGAAAAACAGTCCGAAGTAGAGCTGCCAGACCGATGTCAGATCGCTTAAGCTCAGCGATAGCACGGTAACGAATATGGCTCCGACAATCGGTCCAATAAAATAGCCAATGCCACCGATATACGTCGAAAACAACACAGTTCCGGACTGTACGGCGCCGAGATAGGCCGAGTTGGCGATTTCAAAATTGATCGCGGCCAGGGCTCCCGCGATGCCGGCAAAGAAGCCGGCGAAGCAAAAGGCCAGATAACGAACGACGTGGGGGTTATAGCCAACGAACTGAACGCGCTCAGGATTGTCACGCACGGCATTGCACATGCGGCCAAGCGGGGTGCGCGTCAGCGCGTACATGGCGATGACCGCCAGCAACGTCCATGCCGCGATCAGATAGTAGATTTGAATTTGAGGTCCGAAATTCCAGTCGAAAACCCGAAACAATTTGGTACGGTTCGCTGAGATGCCGGCTTCGCCCCCGAAGAACGTGCGCAAGATGAGGGCCGACGAGGCGATCAGCTCGGCAACGCCAAGTGAAATCATCGCGAACGCCGTTCCGCTGCGCTGGGTCGAGACCCATCCAAGCAGTGCAGCGAAGAACAATCCGGCCAAGCCGCCGACCAGAGGAACGACGGGCAACGGGATCGGAAGTTTGTTGGCGCTGATGATGTTGATGGCATGAATCACCAGAAAGCCGCCAAGGCCGTAATAAACGGCGTGTCCGAACGAAAGCAGTCCGGTTTGGCCGAGCAGGATGTTATAGGATAGGGAGAAAATGATGGAGATGCCGATCAGACTAAAGGTCGTCAGAGCGCCCCCCGAACTGAAAATCTTCGGCAGCACCAACAGCATCAGCGCTGTGGCAACCCAGATGCCATAGAATTTCAGTTTTTCGCTGAAGGCCGGGTAGGGTGGCGCTACGCTTGAAGTCAATTCACTCATGTTTCACGTGTTCCCAGCAGGCCCATCGGGCGAAAGATCAGAATGAGAACCAGCAGTACATAGGGCATGATCGGCGCGATCTGAGCGACCGAGACGCCCCAGATGTCCGCCAGCCAGGTTTGCGCGTAGGCCGGACTTAGCGGGCCAAGCGCGCCGGCAAGTGAGCCATTCATCGAGACCGCGAAAGTCTGGACGAGGCCAATCAGCAGCGATGCAACGAAGGCGCCCGGTAGCGAACCGAGTCCTCCAACGACCACGACCACGAACAGGATTGGTCCAAGTAGTGCCGCCATGTTCGACTGCGTCACCAGCGCGGGGCCTGCGATCACGCCAGCGACGGCGGCGAGCGCCGTACCGACCCCGAACACCAGCATGAAGATGCGCCCAACATTGTGGCCGAGATGCCCGACCATATGCGGATGCGTAAGGGCTGCTTGAACGATCAAGCCGATGCGCGACTTCTTGAGGACCGCTAGCAGGCCGACAAAGATCGCTATCGATACCAGCAGCATGAACATCTTATAGGCCGGGTAATTGGTCGAGAAGATTCTAAAAGCGGGAAAATCCAATGACGCCGGAATGCGGAAATCGACGGGGCTTTTGCCCCAGATGATCTGTACGATCTCCTCGATCGCGAAGGCCAGGCCGAACGTAAACAGGAGCTCCGCGACATGACCGTTACGGTGGACCCGTCGCAGCCCAAATCGCTCTACTGCCGCACCAAGCGCCCCTGCCAGCAACGGAGCGATGAAGAGCGCGGGCCAGAAGCTAACCCATCGGCTGATCTGGAAGCCAAAAAATGCGCCGAGCATGTAGAAGCTTGCATGCGCGAAATTGAGAACGCCGAGCATGCTGAAGATGACGGTCAGGCCGCTTGCCATCAAAAACAGCAGCATTCCGAATAGAACGCCGTTCAGCGTGGATATGACGACAAGTTCTAGCACGACACTCCACTCCCGAGAGATGAGCCGACCTCGCTCCGGCGAGCGCCGGAGCGCACGAAGTTTGCGCGGTGACGCCGGTTAGTTCGGGCGCTCCATCTTGCAGGTCGTGGGGAGCATGGTCTGCTCCGGATCGATCTTCGCAGCTTGCCGCCAGCCCCAACCGGTCTTTTCCTCGTCGAACAGCTCTTTTTCCGTGCGATCGCCGAACGAGGCGATATACATGGGCTGGAAGAACTGGTGATCGTCCTTCCGCATGGTGCCCTTGCCGCCGTCATAGACGTCGAATTCCATGCCTTCGAGCGCTGCGGCAACCTTGACTGGATCGAGCGACTTGGCCTTTTCCGCCGCGGCCGCAAACATTCTCATCTCGTTGACGGCACGCGGATAGAACAGGCTGAAATCATATTTCGCCCGCAGCGCCTTCTCGAAAGCGTCCGCCGCCGGATTGCCGAGATTCGGAATTCCCTCGGCGATCTGGAAGACCTGATGATTGAGGTTTGCCTGCTTGATCGCGGTGGGACCGCCGGTGCCGCCCGCATAGTAGGTGTACCAGTTCACCTTTAGTCCGGCGTCGGCACTAGCTTTGAGGAGCAGCGCAAAATCCTGCCCCCAGTTGCCGGTAATGACGCTGTCAGCACCAGACGCCTTGATCTTCGCAACGTACGGTGCGAAGTCGGTAATCTTCAGCAACGGATGCAATTCGTCGCCGACGATCTCAATGTCCGGCCGCTTCGCCTTGAGCATGCTCTTTGCGGCGGAGCGGACCGATTCGCCGAACGAATAGTCCTGGTTGATCAGATAAAGCTTCTTGATGGCTGAAGCGCTCTTCATGTAGTTCGTGAGCGCTTCCATCTTGATGTCGGAATTTGCATCCCAACGGAAATGCCAGAAGTTGCACTTTGCATTGGTGAGCACCGGATCCACCGCAGCGTAATTGAAATAGAGGATCTCTTTGCCGGGATTACGTTCGTTATATTTTGACACGAAATCCGTCAGCGCACCGGCGACTGACGACCCGTTGCCCTGGGTGATGTAGCGCACGCCGGCGTCGATCGCCTTCTGCGCCTGAATCAGGCTTTCTTGAGGATTGGTCTTATTGTCGAGGGGAACGATCTCGACCTTCTTGCCGAGAATGCCGCCCTTGGCATTCAACTCGTCAGCGAGAAATTGGAAGGTCTTGAAGCCGACCTCGCCGACGCTGGCACCGCCTCCCGAGAGCGGATCGATGTAGCCGAGTTTGACCGTCTCTTGCGCAAGCGCCGCACCGCCGAGCATCGGCAACAAGGCAGCAACTATCATCCACTGACGCATGGCACTCCTCCTTCTTGGTCGCTCTTTTTCGAAGGCTCGTAAGAATCGCCAACCGCGAAAAAAACAGACCGGAAGACGAATGCCTTCTGTTTCGCAAGTGTTGTCCAATACCTCGAAGGCCGCAAGCGAATAAATTGAACCGACGTTTGAAGCGTCAGGAATTTCATCCGGGGCCGGCCGGCAAGGCTGGCATCCCAGCGGGCTTGGCTTCGAGAAGGATGGTGGCACATTGTTTGCGATGCGCGCCGCGCGTGATCGCGAGAAAACTTTCAGGACTACGGAGCTCTGAATTCAGAATTCATTGTTGGGCAACGCGCTTTCTGGCTTCCTCCTCGTAAAGCTCCTTCTTAGACAGCTTGCCGACGGCCGTCCTCGGCAGGGCATCGCGAATTTCCAACGCGCTGATCATTTCGTGCTTTCCCAACTTGTCCTTGAGAAAGTCCTTCATCTGCTCGAGCGTGACGGGGCTTGAGTTGGTCTTGAGCTTCACGAAGGCCTTTGGCGATTGGCCGCGATAGTCGTCATGGATTCCGATCACGATGACCTCTTCAATGCCTGGATGCTGGTAAATTGCCTCTTCGATGATGCGCGGGTAGACGTTAAATCCGCCGCACAGCAGCATGTCCTTGGTACGGTCGACAATGAAGACGTATCCATCTTCGTCCATGTATCCGACGTCGCCGGTTCGAAGGAAACCGTCCTTGGTCGTGGCCTCCTTTGTTGCAACTGCGCGCTTCCAATATCCCCGCATGACGTTGGGACCGCCGATGCAAATCTCGCCTTTTTCGCCCAAGCCCACGTAGCGAGACGGATCGTCGACGTCAGCAAACTTGATGGTGATGCCGGGAATGGGAATCCCGCACGAGCCGGGCTTCACCGCACCTTCCAGTGGTGTGAATGTACCTGTCGGTGACGTTTCGGTCATGCCCCAGCCCTCGGCCAATCGGCAGCCAGAGATGTCCTGGAAGCGTTTCTGGACCTCCAGAGGAAGAGGGGCTCCTCCGGACGCGCACCACTTGATCGAAGACAAATCGAGATCTTCAACGCCGGGATAGTTGATGATCGCGACATACATCGTTGGTACGCCGGGAAATACCGTGACTTTCTTCTCGGAAATGTCCTTCACCACCGCTGCCGCGTCGAACCGGGTATGCAGGATCAGCTCTGCGCCGATGCGCATACCCAACAGCATATTGACCGTCAGCGCATAGATGTGGAACGGCGGCAGGACGGCAAGAATCCGCTCGCGCCCTTCGTCGAGGAGTTGCGGCTCCGTATGCGTCGTCTCAACGTATTGCGCGGTTGCGGACGAAAGGTTGGCGTGCGTGAGCATCGCGCCTTTTGGAAGTCCGGTCGTACCCCCGGTGTATTGAAGTACCGCCACGGACTCACGCAGATCGGCAACCGGAAACGCAACATACTCGCCATTGTTATTAACAAGCTCGTCAAACGTCACGTGCTTGTTATCTTTGGGGACCGCGACGGTTTCGCCATTGTGCGACATTTGAGCGCGCACGGATTCGGGCGCCGGAGTCATTTCCGCTAAGTTGCCGACCACGAGTGTTTTCAATCTCGTCCTGCCGAGCAGCCGGCCCATCTGCGGGTAAAGCGCCTTGAGATCGAGCGTCACCAATATGTCAGTCTCGCTGTCCTCGACCTTGTGCTCGAGGACCTTTTCCGCATCCAGAGGCGAGTAGTTGACTACGGTGCCACCCGCCTTCATCACGCCGAAGAATGCGATGACGTAATGAGGTGTGTTGGGGAGATAGAGACCGACGTGTACGCCAGGGCGCACACCGAGCTTTTGGAATCCCTTGGCCGCTCGATTAGCTAGATCGTTCAGCTCCCGATAGAGGATCTTTTTGTTCATAAAATTGAGCGCGGGATTATCCGACCATTTGGCGGCAGATCGCTCCAGAATCTGCTGGACCGGCATAATCGTCAATTCTGCGTCCCAGCGAACGCCTCGCGGGTACGATTTGATCCAGGGCGCTACAGACATGTAGTCATTCCTTCGAGCACTGCAGCGGTGCGTAAAGATCAACGACCGCCAAATCGCGTGAACTTGAATTTTGTACAGACGACAAACGCAACGGGGCTCGCTTGATCCTACGTCCCCATCACTTGATGATTGTCCCGTTCTATCGCATTGACAAGAGTTGTCAGCCGATCGGTGTTTTTGCAGTGCGGGAACATTTTTAATCGGCCAGCTAATGGCCTTCGGCACCACATCAACGTATCGTTCAGAAGATCGGTGTGCGGAGACCTACGATGAGACTACGCGCGCTGTTGTGCTTGTCCGGATCGCTGATTCTCGCCGTAGGAACTGCGCGCGCCGTTGTTCGGGGGCAGTTTGGGAAAATCCCTGACGATGTTCGCGCATGGTTCAAATGCGTGCGTAGCCCCGCCGGCGTTCCTTGCTGCGACATTTCCGACGGACATCGAACGATCTACGACGTGCGTGCGGGAGTCTACTGGGTACCGATCGACGGTGTCTGGTGGCAGGTCCCGGAGAAAGCGATCGTTCGAAGCGTAGGTAATCCGTTAGGTGAAGCCGTTGTCTGGTATGTCAATGTTCGCGGCAATATCGACATCCGTTGTTTCGTTCCGGCCGATGCGAGTTAGGACAGCAAGAGGGTAACGATGGTTGGTTTTGTTGCGGCGCGATATCCATCGGAACCGATCGCTGGTGTGCGGCTGTATCGATCGAAATTTGTGTTGTGGAATGTGTGGGCCCGTATCAAGCATGATACCGGTCAAAACCAACAAGAGTTGCCGATCGTTGGAGGCTTAAATGAAAGGTACGTCATCGCCGGACGATCCGTCTGCCTATCTTGAAAACCTGATGCATGCGGGCCAGCAATCGATGAAGCGGTTTGACTATGCGCTCGCGACGGCAATGGGAGTATCCGACAAGAGTTCGGCCCCCATGGGTCAGGTCTTTTCGCCTTTTACGTTCGCGATAGATATGCAGCGCGAGTACGTCACGCAAATCTGGCGGTTCTGGAACGCCGCGGTCATAGGGACACTTACCCTCGGCACAAAACCTGCGATCCCGCCAGTTCGCGGCGACAAGCGCTTCAAGGACCAAGCGTGGCAGGAGACGCCTTACTACGATCTTCTCAAACAATCGTATCTCCTCGCCTCAACACAACTGCACGAGCTGGTTGATCACGCACAGGTCGATAACAGAACGAGGCTGCAGCTTCGTTTTTACGCGCGTCAATTCATTGACGCGATGAGTCCTTCAAATTTCCCCGCGACCAATCCGGAAGTCATACGGAAAGCAATCGGCGAGTCTTACCGCCGGAATCCAGAATCTGATCGAAGATATTCAGAAGGGACGAATTACGAGGGTCGACGAATCTGCTTTTGAAGTGGGTGGTAACCTCGCAGTTACACCGGGCTTCGTCGTCTTTGAGAACGAATTGATCCAACTGATCCAGTACACGCCGAAGACGCCCGACGTCGAGAAGACGCCGTTGCTGATTGTACCGCCTTGCATCAACAAATATTATCTTCTCGATCTAGGTGCAGGGAATTCGCTTGTCGAATATGCCGTCGCCCAAGGTCATCAGGTCTTCCTGATTTCCTGGCGGAGCGCGGTGCCTGAGATCGGACACCTGAGCTGGGATGATTATTTGAGGCTTGGCCCGCTCAAGGCTATCGATGTGGTACGCGATATCGCCAACGTCGACGAAGTTCACGCGCTCGGCTTCTGCGTTGGGGGCACTATTTTGAGCTGCGCAGCGGGGGTGCTCGCCGCGCGTGACGAAAACAAGCTCGCGACCATCACGCTTTTGACCACCATGCTCGACTTTACCGACACAGGCGATATCGGCCTGCTGATCGACGAGGGCTCGGTTGTCTTGCGAGAGGCGACGATCGGAAGAGGCGGCGTCCTTCCCGGCATAGAGTTGGCCTTCACGTTCGGAACGTTACGCGCCAACGATCTGATCTGGCGCTATGTGGTCGACAGCTATCTGAAAGGCGCGACGCCTGACGCATTCGACCTGTTGTACTGGGACTCCGACAGCGTCAGCCTGCCAGGCCCGATGTATTGCTGGTACGCGCGCAATACATATTTGGAGAACAACATCAAGAAACCGGGCAAGACCACGCAGTGCGGAGTTCCCATTGACCTCTCCTTTGTCAAAGTGCCGCTCTATATGCTGGCCTCGCGTGAGGATCACATTGTTCCATGGCAGACCGCGTACCGCTCGAAGGATCTGATCGGAAAAGACCAACGCTTCGTCCTCGCGGCTAGCGGTCACGTTGCTGGCGTCATTAACCCGCCGGCCCGCAACAAACGCAGCCACTGGCTGAATGATGACCTGGGATGCGACGCGAAGGATTGGCTCGAGAACGCCGAAGAGAGACCCGGGAGCTGGTGGCCCGATTGGGATGTTTGGATGAAGCGACACTCCAGCGGGAGGATTCCTGCGCCGGCGCAGGCCGGCAACGCCAACTATAACGTCATCGAGCCGGCACCTGGCCGTTACGTGAAGCAAAAATCAAACTGAAAGAAGCCAAGAAAGGATGCAAACGCCCGTCAATAGGGGCTTTTCTGATTCTCAGATCGTCGCGAAATTCTCAATTTCGAGAGTTTGAGGCTGAAATTGCCGAAAATCTCCGGCGAGGAATGCGACAAGCGATGCGTGCTTCCGTGTCGGCCGGTTGAACGGTGTAAAGGACTATGTGACACGCGAACTCTTCGAGCAGCTGATGCACGACGAGGAACATCATATCGATTTTCTTGAAACCCAAATCGACCTCGTCGCTAAGCTTGGCCTTGAGTTCTATGCCCAACATCATATCGGGGGGTTCGACGCGAGCTAATGGCGCGGAAGATGGACGCGCATCCTCTCAACCTGCTCAGTCGCTGAATTACGATGTTACGACGCTGTCCGATCCGCCCGTTCAAATAATCAAGTTCTGTTGAATATTGGTGTGTATACCCAAAACTAAACTCGGGAGTAGTGGTGATGGAGTCCGCCAAGGATGGACGTGAAGCGCCTTCAGATTCCTAATGGCGGCAGGTAGCAAAAGACCGTATCGGCTCGATTCAAAAATATAATTCCATGACCCACAGGATTGCCTTCATTCCATTTGATCTTGTTGTTTGGAACGACAATCTTTGTACCAATATCGCGGTGCCGTCGTCCTAATGGCTCGTCGTCACGCGGATCGGTGATGATCGCGATATATTGACCGTCTGACGTTGCCTCAAAGGCATCAGCCCAATATGCGTCTGCTTCACCGCAACACGACACCGCAGGGTTATCAGGTTGCTTTAAGTCCTGATACCATCTTTTCAAATCAGCGTTGGCAGGGTCGTCCCATTGGCCGAGGTCGCGCGCGTTGATCGTCGTGTTGGCAAGCAGCGCGACGACAACGTCCAAGGTAATTTTGATGACGACGTTGCGAGCCATGCTGCAGCCCGAGGACGCACAAAGAGAGAATGCACGCCAAATCGAAGTCAAAAGTGAGGCGTCGATCCGTCTCTCCCAGGAGATCGACTTCGCTTGTCTTGAGAATCAAGCGGTCCGCTACCGTGGCATCCTGCCGAGAAACCGAGGACGTCGCACGGATTAACAAATGCACCTCATCGCACCGGATGGCCGAACTCATAACCACGAACGATACAATCACCCTGTTCCGCGTGCCGCCGTCCCGTTCATCGGCAATGGTATGCCGAAACGCTCAATTTACCCGGGGTATGCTACCTTCAAGTCGTCAAATGGCTATTCAAGGAAAACCAGATCGCTGAACGACGCCTCTGTCGCCCTTGGGCAACAGATCGATCTGACGCAACTTCGCGTACCAATCTTTCTTCTCGCTGCCGGCAAGGTCGTTTCGGCGGATCAACTGTTCGCGACAACACGGCTAGTCGGCACACCGGTCGAATTGTTGCACACACCACGTCAGTGAAGGGTCAAACGTGACGAAGGACGCTCGGCCGAGCCCCAGGCGCGAAAGACCGTTTCTGCTATCTCGCTGACGGAGATATCGAGCGTCCGGGTCCCGTCGCGCTTGGCAGGGTAGAAATCGCGCACCGGAGTGCTGATCACGAACGGCAGAACCGCCAGTCCAAGATAGCGTCCCGACGAAAGGATGGTCGTCGGGTCGGCGCGTAGTGCACCAGGTGTCGCCAAACCCCACTCTGACGTCCTCTGCCATCCGAGGAGTCTTATTTCCCAATCGGAATCGTTCAATTTGAAATCAGGTTCCGAGATCGTCTCTATCGCTCCCGAGAACGCGGCCTCGATCAAGGGCAGGTGTTCGAGATATCGGCGCTTCAACGCGTCCCTGAGCGAACGGAGTTCGGCAAGGACGGTTCTGGCTGCATCCGCGTCCTCCAGGGCTATCGCGGAAAGTCCGTATAAGGCGTCGAACACTCTGACCGGGTGCGTCGCGTGGGAGACCACCCGCAGATACTTTTCCACGACGTCAATTCCGAACGCTATCGCCGAACGGGCGGCGCAGGCCGCCAGCCACAGCGTCCGTTCGCGCAGCAGAGGGAACGTGGGCGTCCACGAGACCCACTGTATGCGCTTCGCCATATCCGACAGCCAAGGGTTGGCCTCCGGCGCCGACGACAGAAGTATCGTGTTGCCCATGGCGTGCATCGCCATCCAATATTGGGCAAATCTGGCCTCGTTCATTTTGGACCCGAGTATGTCGTACCTGATCGTGTCCACTAGGCTACTCATCCTAGTCGCACATCGATAGGCGAGATGCTCAAGCACGGGAGACCATTCGATCAAACGGCCGAACTGCTGCCGCGACGGCAAACCCCATCCGTGGACCAAGGGCTCCATCAGCTTCCACGCCCTTCTGAGGGCCCTCGTTTCCGCCGATGCCGCGTAAACCGCATCGCCGAGCGCCGGTTCGCGCGTCACCGCTTGCCCAAGGTCGATCGAAGGCAACCCTTCAGGCTTTTGGCGGCGCACGGCAACCGATCCCTTAGGATCGATCTCGATCCATGCACTTGTCTGCATGTGGCGCACGAAGATCGGTTGACTTTCCGATGCACCGGCGAGCGCTCTCAAACGGCTCCGAAGGGATCGGTTCAGTCCGATTCCGATCGAGAAGGCGATCGACGATTCCATTGCCGCATAATCGGAGGAAATCGAAGATGCCAGCGATTGTGCATCCGAGTTCGACTGTATGTTCAACCCGAGCCTCCCGCGTTATCAATCTCGATCTCGTCATTGAACTATGGAAATCTCTAGGTCATGCTCCCCGGCATGAAGCAGAGAATTTGAGGGTGCCCGTCCAACCAGGTAGGCCAAACCATTGTCCGCCCCGCACGATTTGGCTCTGTTACAACGGCATCCTCGGGGACGTTTACCCATTCGCCATCGATCTGAACGCGATAGTGACCGTCATGTGATTCCCAATCGAGGTCCGAGAGCGCCCGACCATCGGCGTCCGAACAGCATCGGCCCTTTTTGCTGGCCAGTTGTTCAAACCATTCGTGAAGTGGCGAATTGGTATATTTGCCGTCGCGATCACGGGCGTGCGCTGACTGAAAGGCCAGCAAGATGGCCGCAAAGACGGCTAACGATCTGATCCACACAACCATCGATTACCTTTCGCGCTGCTGTAGAGAAAGGCGCCGCCTACATCACCTTCATTCGGCTCGGATCGCGAAAATGGAAATTCGGGATCCTTAGGAGGCGCGGAAGCGAAGTCGAAGCGGTGTCCCAGGATTCCGATAAGCTGGTGCACGATGAAGACGCCTATCCGAAGACCGTCGCGCCGCGCTGCTGCAGTTATTGCTGGCTCCAGTCGATTCACTCGTGGCCTACAGAGCCGATCAGCAAATTGCGCTTGAGCGCAGACACTTCCTGTTCAAGTTGCAAGACCCGATCATAGAGAATCTCCATGGGAGACGTCTCAACCGCCGCGATCGTTCGGTAAAGTTGGCTCAGGGTCATTCGCCATCCTGTGCCGATGGCCGATGGCGTCTCCACTGTTCGCATGTTCGCTCCCGTAAGCTGAGTAGAAACGGCGTCCTGGCGCGGACAGACGAACGCGATTCGCACGAGAACTGTCCGTAGCGTACCCACCGTATTTGGCGATTGCAGTAATTAGATTGTAATTGACATCTATATCGGGACAACGCCGCCAAACTGTACGAGCAATATGGCCGGGACTTAGAGCGCAGGCGGTAGCTCTGCCAGAATCATGCGTACCGTGACCAACTTCCGCTAATGGCGCCAAGCGGCCGTTCGTACGCACACAGCATCTCGTGACTGATAGGGCGCGAGTTGAGAGCGAGCCTATCAGTTTTGGAATCAGAGTCGGGGAGGGGCGCTTTTTGCAGGTTAATTCCGTGTTCTTGGTACTTTGGTTCCCTGTTCTTCCGAAAGAAATTCCCTGTTAATTTCGTAGGGAATTTCACGAAAAGACGTTGCAGTATAGCCGTTTCTTGCCCCGAAGCTGGATCTCGGGGCCCTGAAATCGCGAAATTCCCTGTTAGCAGGGAATTCGCCTGGAGACGGGTGCGATTAGCACTGCGTCGCCAGCCAGGCATTGCCGCTGTCAGAGAAAAGGTCCCTGATCCTCGCAGAATGGCCCGCCACTGGCGCCTTTTGCGAATCGCACGGATCTTAGGCAGCCTCGCGTATCAGGCAGCCTTGGAGAGTTGTCCGTGCGGATCGATGACGAACTTGTTCGCGACGCCGGCGTCGAAGTTCTTGTAGCCGTCCGGGGCCTGCTCAAGACCAATCACCTTGACATTGACGATCTCAGCAATGGGCAGTCTGTCCCAAAGGATCGCCTGCATGAGCTGCCGATTGTATTTCAGAACCGGCGTCTGGCCGGTATGAAGGGCATGGGACTTTGCCCAGCCTAGCCCGAGGCGCAGGCTGAGATTGCCGTGCTTGGCGGCTTGTTCTTGCGCGCCCGGATCGTCCGTTACGTACAGGCCGGGAATGCCGATCGCGCCGGCTGCCCGCGTGATCTCCATCAGGCTGTTGAGCACGACAGCAGGCGCTTCGACGGTCTTTCCGTCTGATCCTTGCGCCTTTGCTTCGAAGCCGACGCAGTCGATCGCGCAATCGACCTCTGGAACGCCGAGCACGTCGGCGACGAGTTCGCCCAGGCGATCATGCCTGGTGAGGTCGATCGGCTCGAAGCCGACTTTCCTGGCGTGGGCGAGCCGCTCCTGGTTCATGTCTCCGATCAGCACGGCTGCTGCGCCCAGGATGCGCGCGGACGCTGCGGCCGCGAGGCCGACCGGCCCGGCGCCGGCGACATAGACCGTCGATCCGACGCCGACCTTGGCGGTGACCGCTCCGTGGAATCCGGTCGGCAGAATATCGGACAGGCAGGTCAGATCGCGGATTTTTTCCATTGCCCGCGCCTTGTCCGGAAACTTGAGCAGGTTGAAATCCGCGTAGGGCACCATCACATAGTCGGCTTGCCCGCCGATCCATCCGCCCATATCGACATATCCATAAGCGCCTCCGGCACGATCGGAGTTGACGTGAAGGCAGACGCCTGTGTCACCCTCTCGACAAGTCCGGCAGCGGCCGCATGCGACGTTGAAAGGGACCGACACAAGATCGCCGATCTCAAGATACTCGACGTCCCGACCCCTCTCGATCACTTCGCCGGTAATCTCATGTCCGAGTACCATGCCGGCCGGCGCAGTCGTGCGGCCCCGAACCATGTGCTGGTCGGAGCCGCAGATATTTGTGGTTACCACCTTGAGAATGACGCCGTGATCGATCGTTTTTCCCGCCGGATTGCGAAAGGTTGGAAAGTCGATCTTCTGAACTTCGACGTGGCCGGGTTTGAGGTAGACAACGCCACGGTTGGAATTGGAGGCCATCTCAATCTCCTTTGGGTTTCACTCTGGACCGTCGAGTCCGGGTCGAATTCGCGGACCGTCAGGCCCTCCAGGCCGATCTACGAATCACGCTGCAGAAATTGCCGCGCCTGAAAGCGGGATCCTTGTCCGCGAGCACGTCGGCCTTGACGTTGCCGAATGTCGTTTCGGGCTTGTGTTTGATGCCGTCGTAGAACGCTTGAATGATGTCTTCCTTGAAGTGTTCGGTGCGCGGATGCGCGCGCACGACCGCTTCACGTTCAGCGTCGCTGTATTCGGCATAGGCCAGCCCCAGCACATCCATCTCGACTCCGGCCGTCACCAGGGCGACGACGGGGTGCATGTGCTGCGGGATGCCCGGCGTCGTGTGCAGAGCGATCGCGGTCCAGACTGTATCGATGTCGCGCTGCGCAACCCCGTGGCTGCGGAGGAAATCGCGGGCGGCGTTTGCGCCGTCGACTTCGAAGCGTTCATGGGCGCTGCAGTGCGCAGGCGTCAGGCCCATGTCGTGAAACATCGCACCCGCATAGAGAAGTTCGCGATCGAACTTCAGCGAGCGACGCTTTCCGGCAAGCGCACCCCAGTAGTAGACACGCCTCGAATGGTGAAACAGCAGTGCGGACTCGGTATCCCGGACGAGCTCTGTGATCTCACGGGCGAGGCTACTGTCGGGAATGTGGATTCCTTCGACTGCGAACGTCTTCTCAGCCGCCAGCGTCATTTCGCTTCTCCTGTTGTGCAAGCCCGCGATGCCCGTGCACAAGGAGCATGATACGCCGCGCCGGAAGGATCGATTAAAAAGGGATTTAATATTCTTACGTCTTCGTCATCGCTATTATTGATCCGCAAGATCGGCGACGTACGTTCAAACCGTCGCTATCGCGCCACTGATCATAAATGCCTTCGGCGGGCCGAATGGGCCGCAAGATGCTTGCAATCACGACTGATTGAAAAAGAGTTGTCATAGCTCATGGATATCAAGCCGTTGTTAGGCCTTTGTGGCGCTCTCATCGCTGCGATAACGTCCGAGTTTAACGACCAGGTTACATCGGTCGCGCTGAGCGACGTCCGCGGTGCACTCGGGATCAGCCACGATGCCGGAACCTGGATCGAAAGCCTGTATGTGTCGGCCGAGATCATCGGCATGGCGATTTCGCCCTGGCTGCTGGTGACCTTTACGTTAAGGCGCTGGACGCTTTTTGCGATCGCGCTCTGCGGGGTTTCGAGCGTGCTGATCCCGTTCAGCCCGAACATCGAGGCGATCGATGCTCTGCGGCTGCTCCAGGGGCTCGCGGGAGGCCTGATCATTCCTCTCGTGATGACCACGGCTTTTCGCATTCTCACCCCGAAGATTCGGCTCTACGGCCTGGCCGTCTACGCCTTGACCGCGACCTTCACGCCCGCGCTGGCCGAGACGGTGGCTGCGCTTTGGACCGATATCGTGGATTGGCGTTTCGTGTTCTTGCAGACGATCCCACTCTGCTCGCTGGCCGGCGTGCTCGTCTGGTACTGCGTGGACCAGGACCAGCCGAAATATGAGCGGCTCCGGATGCTGGACTGGCGCGGCGCGCTGCTGCTGGTGATCGGGGTCGGCGCCTTGAGCACCATGTTGTATCAGGGAGACCGGCTGGACTGGTTCAACTCACGGGTCATATGCGTCCTGGCTCTGGTGAGCGCGATCACCATCCCGCTGCTGCTCGTCAATGAATGGTTCCACCCTCTGCCGCTTCTAAAATTGCAGATGCTGGGCCGGCGTAATCTGGCCTATGGCGTGCTCGGTCTGTTCCTCTTTGTGATCATCAGCCAATCCGGCTCCACCGTGCCTCTACGATACCTGTGGGAAGTCCAGGGTTACCGGCCGCTGCAGTCCAACCTGATCACGCTGGAGATCGCCGCGTTGCAGCTGGTGATGCTGCCCGCCATGGCGCTGTTGCTGGACTACAAGCAGGTAGATTCGCGTCTTGTCACGATCGTCGGGCTGGGATTCATCCTGGCATCCTGCATCGGTTCGTCTTTCCTCACGGTCTATTGGAACCGAGATCAATTTTATATCTGGCAACTGTTCCAATCGATCGGTCAGCCGATGGTGGTTATGCCACTTCTGATGAAGGCCACCAACACCGTTACCGGCCCGGCGGACGGCCCTCTCGCGTCTGCGCTGTTGAATACATCCCGAGCCATCGCGGAGGCAACGGGCGCATGGTTCCTGGAACTGATCGATCGTTGGCGCAACGCACTGCATTCCGACCGCATTGTCGATGAGGCCGGCCAGGACCGCTGGCGCGTGATCCAGAGCAATGGCGTGCTGCCGCAATATCCGCCACCGTTGATGTCCGACGGGCGCCTGCGCGTGCCGGGCAGCCTGCAGGCCTTGAGCCACGTCGTCGAGCAGCAGGTAACGATTTTATCTACGAGTGACACCTACCTGATCCTCGGAGCCGTGACTGTGTTCTTGATGGTCGTGGTGATGACACTGCCGGTCCGGGCCATGCCGCCGCGCATCCATTTTGCAGAGCATTAGGGAACCCGCATGGCAGAGGATGTAGCCGAACTCGAGACGCGGCCTGCCGAGTCGAAGCGCAGCGAAAGGTCAGACCCGGCCCCGACGCACACGAACGACGATTCATCTCAGCAGAAGGATGGCGAGTCGACGGACCGCAAGGTGCAGGAAGCAGATAAGCTTCCCGCACCTCTGCCGCGCCGGCCCTTCGTTGTGGTCGGACTCGTCGTGGCGATCTTTGCCGCGGTGGTCTTGTACATCATTTTTCGGCCTCACCCGGACGTACGGACGGCTGATGCTTATGTAATGGTCCATTACGCCACGATCTCACCGCGCATCTCCGGTCAAGTCGCCACGGTGCCGGTTGACGACAACTATGTCGTCAAGACTGGACAAGTACTCGCAACGCTCGACCCGCGCGACAATAGGACCGCCGTGGCTGCGGCCGAGGCGGCGGTCACACGCGACAGATCGCAATTCGATGAGATCGGCGCCACCGTGGCTCGCCAGCCGTCGATCGTGGCAGAACAACAGGCCGCCGTTGCGTCGGCGCGCGCCAAGCTTGCTTTCGCGCAGGCAGACGCGCGCCGCTACGACAATCTCGCCACGACGGGAGCCGGCACCATGCGGGAGCACCAGGAGGCCGACAGCACGCTTCAGCAGGGTCAGGCCTCGCTGGATAGTGCCGAAGCGTCGCTCGATGCGGTACGCCGGCAACTGGATGTACTCAAGGCCCAGAGATCCGCGGCGGAGGCAGCGCTCAAGGCCGACGAGGCCAGACTTGAACAGGCCAGGCTTAATCTGTCCTACACGCAGATTCGGGCGCCGATCGAGGGCATGGTGGGCGAGCGGTCCGTGCAGGCCGGCAACTACGTCGCCCCCGGCACGACGTTGATGACCGTTGTGCCGCTCGATCAGGTCTATATCGAAGCGAACTATCTCGAAGTGGAACTGCGGCACGTCCGCAGCGGCCAGCCCGTAACCATCCATCTTGACGCCTACGACATCGACCTCAAAGGGACGGTGGATAGCGTGCCGCCGGCCTCCGGCACCGCCTTTGCACCGATCGCGCCCAACAACGCCACCGGCAATTTTACCAAGATCGTGCAACGGCTGCCGGTCAAGATCGTCGTGACGCCCGGGCAACCTTTGGCTAAGCTCCTGCGCGTGGGCCTGTCGGTCGAGACCACCATTCATACGGGACTGGAGGACGTCGTGGACGAACAGCGCAGATCAACCGATCGCGTGACCGGGCGTTAACTGGTGCGTGCCTTACGTCTTGCGGCGTACCTCTCCGGCCCGATGTTAGGCATCGGTCTGACCGGCTGCACCGTTGGGCCGGACTTCCAGAGCCCCGAGATAAGAGAAGCACCCAGGAGATCGGCGTTAGCTGGCGGAAGCGTGCCCAGCCGGACAGTCGAGGGCGCGGTCGACTTAGCCTGGTGGAAAAGCTTCCGGGATATTCAGCTGTCCTCGCTGGTCGAAA
Source organism: Bradyrhizobium sp. AZCC 2289 (assembly GCF_036924615.1). Classification (NCBI taxonomy): domain Bacteria; kingdom Pseudomonadati; phylum Pseudomonadota; class Alphaproteobacteria; order Hyphomicrobiales; family Nitrobacteraceae; genus Bradyrhizobium; species Bradyrhizobium sp. AZCC 2289. Next base: position 7,664,069 of record NZ_JAZHRY010000001.1, read on the forward strand.
GGCTGGTATCGCAAAACCTGGACCTCGAGACGGCGGCGGAACGCGTGATCCAGAGCATGGCGCAGCGCCGGGTCGCAGCCTCTCAGGGATTGCCGCAGATCGACGGACAGTCATCAAGTACCTATAATCGCCAGAGCCCGAACGGCACGCTCTCCTTGCTCGTCCCTAGACCCGGCGCGCCGCTGGAATATCCCCTGTTCCGGGATGGCTTGACGTCATCATGGCAACTGGATCTGTTCGGTCGCGTTCGACGGGCGGTGGAAGCCGCCGACGCCGCCACCCTGGCGGCCATGGAGAACCGGCACGGCGTCGCGCTCGCGGCGGTCGCCGAACTGGCGCAAGGTTACATGCAATTGCGCGGAACCCAGAACCGTCTTGGGATCGCGAAACGCAATCTTCGCCTTGCCGAAGAGAATGTGGACCTGGTGAACAAGCGTTTCGGCGACGGAGTCGCCACGACGCTCGACCTGGCGCAAGCCCGGGCTCAACAGGCCACCATCGCCGCAACCCTGCCGCCACTGCGTACCCAGGAGGCGGAGTTCATTAACGTTATCGGACTCTTGCTGGGCTATGCTCCGCGCGTGCTCGAGGCCGAGTTGCATCGCTCTCAAATATTGCCGCGTGTGCCGCACAAGGTTCCGGTGGGCCTGCCCGGAACGCTGGTGCGCCGCCGGCCGGACGTGCGCGAGGCTGAGGCACGACTGCATGAAGCCACGGCGCAGACCGGAGTCGCGGCGGCGAGCTTTTATCCTGACGTGACATTGAACGGTGCCGTCGGCGTGGAAAGCTTGCACCTGACCAATCTGTTCTCCCCGACGTCGACCGCATTCGCTCTGGGGCCGTCCGTTTCCATTCCGATCTTCGAAGGGGGACGGTTGCGGGGTGCCTTGGCGCTGGGCGAATCGCGAGAGCGGGAGGCCGCCATCATCTTTCAGAAAACCGTGTTGCGGGCCTGGAAGGAGGTCGACGACGCCATCACGGCCTATCGCGAAGCGCAAGTACGGCGCGGCCACGTCGCCCGGTCCGTCACTGAAAATCAGGCCGCTCTGCAAGCCGCCAGGCAACGTTACTCGGAGGGGGCGATCGACTTCCTGAATGTCATCACGGCACAAGCTCAGTTGCTGCAGAGCGAAAATGATCTTGCCGACAGCGACACACAGATCGCGACGTATCTCGTCAATCTTTATCGCGCCCTCGGGGGAGGATGGGAGGTCGCAGATGTCGCCTTTGGTGGGGATGATATGCCGCGACAGAAGATTGAAACACGATAGAGGGCCGCTCGGGAGCCGCTTGCTTCGCAGCACAGCTCCCGAATGATATGGCCGAATGACTTGGCGATCAGTCTGTTACCAGTCTCATTCGGCGGGCGTGCCAGCAAGATTTCCCTAGCGGCCTTTGATGACAGGGGGCTCAAGGGAAGTGATGAGAAAATGCGTCGTGGTCTCACCAATTCCGTTCCTGATCGGCCGCTTCTGGCACAAAGCGGACATCAGCGAATCGGCAAGGTTCGGCTAAGTGCCACGAAGAGACATCCATGCAGTTCCGGTAACGAGCATCGCGACCAAAACGCGCTCCTTCACTTCGCGCCAGCTTCGATGCATCCTTCCATGATCCTGTCTATCTCGGCGCTCGACAGGACGCCGATCTCGGCAACGAATACGATCCGTGTCCGCGGCATTCCCGCTGTCGGCGTCCCGCCCGGTGCCAGCGTCGCCCGCCCGCCGGCAAACTGAAACACCATCAACCTGCCGGGCTGCTCCACGGTTTCGAACAGCCCCTTCGCCCGCGCCAGTTTCGGCGCGAGCCGACCGATCGCCAGCTGCAACCGCGATAACGACACCGGCTGTTCCGACGTCCAGCTCAGCGTCTCGAACCGATCCGCCGCCGGCCGTCGTCGCCCCGGCTCGCGCGGTGCCGGCACACGATCCGCGCCCGAAGGGAAAAGAAGCGCTGCGGGAACGTCGCCATGCGGAGCATCGACCAGCACCGCCGCCGGACGCATCGCCCGGACAGCATCGCGCACCTGTGTCTGGTTCGCAGGGTCCGCGAGGTCCACTTTGCTCAGCGCCACCACGTCGGCCGCCCGCACCTGAGCGCGCAGGAGCGCATCGTCCAGCATGGCCACAGGACTGGTCGCGTCCACCACGCACAGCACCGTTTCCAACGGCGCCTCCCGCCAGATCACCGGGTCCATCAGGTTGCGCACGACGTCCGTCGGATCGGCCACTCCGCTGGTTTCGATCACGATGAGCTCCGGCCGCGGATCGCGCCGCAGCAGAAGCGCCAGCGTACGCAGCAGATCGCCTTCCAGCGAGCAACAGATGCAGCCATTGCTCAGGCTGACGACGCCGCCGTCGGCGCCCGCGATCAGTTCCGCATCGACGTTGATCGCGCCGAAATCGTTGACCACGGCGGCAATCCGCCTGCCCTCGGCATGCGCCAGCAAATGGTTCACGACCGTGGTCTTGCCCGACCCGAGGAATCCGGCCACGAGCACAACCGGGACGGACATCTCAGCGACCGGCACCGGTCCGCCGCACCGGCAGGCCGGGCCTCGCCGCCACATCCAGCACGCCATCCGTGATCAGCGGCTGTCCGCTGACGATCAGGTGACGCACGCCTTCCGACGGACGATTCATCGCCGAGAACGTCGCCCGGTCGGTGAGCGTTTCGAAATCGAAGGCCACGATGTCGGCATCCGCGCCCGGCTGCAGCCTTCCCTTGGAACGCATGGCGGGTGTGCTGGGGCCGAGAATCTCCGCCGGGATCAGCGTGCACTTGCGGATGCCTTCGAGGAGCGACACGGCCCGCCGCTCGCGCACCCACTCGCGGATGAAGCGCGTGAAACAACCCGCCGAACGTGGATGCGACGTCGCGTCCTCGGGCAGTGGCCAGGCGTCGCCGGTGTAAGTGCGGCCGTCCGCTAACGTCCAGGGCATGGCGTCAGACGCGATCGCACCGCCGGGATACAGCACGGACATATCCAGGAGGTCGCGATGGTGCGAGTTGTTCTCGATATCCAGGATATGCCACAGCACCAGCGTGGAGGGCTCCGTGGCCTGTGCCGCAAGTAGTTCCTCCCGGTCGCGGAAGCGGCGCCCGTCGGTCACCCGCTGCACCGAATCGTAGCCCGTGCCGTTGCGCGCTTCGAATTCGGAGTCGCTGAAGAACGCCGCCGCAAGCACCGTCGAACCGGTGCCGTAGGGATAGGCTTCGACCGTGATCGGAAGCCCCTGCGCCTGGGCCTTGGCCACCAGCACGGCACAGCGCTCCACGTCCGTTTTGCTGGAAGAGTTGAAATGGCAGATGTGCATATGCGCGCCGGTGGCGCCGGCATAGCCGATCAGGCGGATATAGGCCTCGGCGGCACTCTCCGGGTCGATACGGGACATGTAGGCGACGTGGGTGAAGGTCGGCACATCATGCGCCGCCGCCAGTTGACACACCGCAGTCAATTCCTGCACGCCGGCACCTGGCGCATAGGCGTTGAGGATGCCGATGCCGATGCCGCCCTCATCCAGCCCGCCTGCAAGGCGCTCGAGGATGCCGGCCACCTCTGTCTCGCTGGCCACGTTCTCGATCCAGCGGCGATCGCGCATGGCATTGCCGAACGCATCCAGCGAGCTTTCCGCGTTGGAGCCGGTCATCGCGCCGATGCGCGCGAACGCCCAGTTGGCGGAGGCGCCGTAGTTCAGCACCCGTCCCTTGGCGGCCTGGCGTCGATACCAGGATGCGACCGGCAAGACTCCCGCCTCGAGATCGAGCGTCGTCGTCACACCGTCGAACGCCTGCATGCGGTCGGCCGGGATCGACTGGCCGTGCGCGTGCAAGTCGATGAAGCCGGGAGCTACGACCAGTCCGGTCGCGTCGATCGACCGCTCGGCGCTGCCGAGCCCGATGCCGACGGCGGCGATCCGGCCATCCAGCACCGCCACATCGCCGACGGCATCCATTCCGCTGGCCGGATCCACCACCCGGCCACCAGTGATTACCAAGCCAGCCATGTCGCCACTCCCGCATGCCGAAGGCCAACTCCACCCAAAGCCGGCATCAGCTTTCGGAGGCGCGTGGCACCGGCCGCGTACGGGCCGTCGCGACACCCATAGAGGCAGATTTTCGGACCGGCAACAACGCTGCCTGTGGCATACCCCGCGTGCGCGATCGGCGTGATGGAAGGTCATTCATTCGGGGCTTGAGCCGATGACCGTCATCGCGTGGCGCGGCGCTACAATGATGAACCCCATAAATGCGCCGGGCTCGTCCTCAACAGGCGCCGATCTGTGCTAAACTGGAACCGCGACCCATTCCCGGGCACGGGAATTGCACAATTGTGGTGTCAGGAGCGCTATGAAACTTCCTCATCGACGTCTTTTGTATTTGGCCGCGGGCGCGCTCGCGGCTTGGCTCGGCGTGTCTCCGCCGGCGGATGCCAAGACCATCACCGCCGTGATGCATTCCGACTTGCGGATCATCGATCCCGGATTCACCACCGCCTACATCACGCGCGATCACGGCTACATGGTCTACGACACGCTGCTGGCCATGGATGCGAACTTCAAGATCCAGCCGCAGATGGCGGACTGGAAGGTTTCCGACGACAAGCTCACTTATACCTTCACGCTGCGCGATGGGCTGAAGTGGCATGACGGCACGCCCGTCACGGCGGAGGATTGCGTGGCGTCGTTGAGGCGCTGGGGCAAGAACGATGGCATGGGCCAGAAGCTGATGGACTTCACCGCCAGCATTGAAGCGACCGATGCCAAAACCATCACGCTGAAGCTGAAGGAGCCTTACGGCCTGGTGCTGGAGTCGATCGGGAAGCCTTCATCCTATGCGCCGTTCATGATGCCCAAGCGGTTGGCGGAAACCCCGGCCGGACAGCAAATAAAGGAGCAGATCGGCTCGGGCCCCTTCAAGTTCGTGCAGGCCCAATTCCAGCCGGGCGTGAAGGCGGTTTACGAGAAAAACACCGACTATGTTCCGCGCAAGGAGCCACCGAGCTGGACCGCCGGGGCTAAGGTCGTGAAGGTCGACCGCGTCGAATGGATCACGATGGCGGACGCACAGACCGCGGCGAACGCGCTGCAGTCAGGTGATATCGATTTCATGGAAGTTCCGGCTTTCGATATCTTGCCGATGCTGGCCGCCAACAACGACATCAAGGTCGATACCCTGAGCAAGTTCGGCTTCCAGACGGGCGGGCGAATGAACTTCCTTTATCCGCCGTTCGACAATGTCAAGGTGCGCCGCGCCGCCTTCATGGCCTTGAACCAGAAGGACGTTCTGGATGCGCTGGTCGGCAATCCCGAATACTACCGGATTTGCGGTGCCGTGTTCATCTGCGACACGCCGTTTGCCACCGATGTCGGCTCGGAGACGCTGGTGAAGGGCGACGGCATGGCGGAGGCGAAGAAGCTGCTCGCTGAGTCCGGTTATGACGGCACGCCCATCGTGATTCTGGCGCCCGGCGATGTGGTGTCGCTGAAGGCGCAGCCGGTCGTTGCGGCGCAATTGCTGCGCGATGCCGGCTTCAAGGTCGATCTGCAGGCGACCGACTGGCAAACCGTGGTCTCCCGCCGCGCGAGCCAGAAGCCGCCGAAGGAAGGCGGCTGGAATATGTTCTTCACCAATTTCACCAGCGCCGACGCGGCGAACCCTATCGCCAGTGTCTCCATCGGCGGCAGAGGCAGGAACGGCGGCTGGTTCGGCTGGGCGGAAGACGCCAAGATCGAACAGCTGAAGGACGCCTTTGCGCGTTCGCTGTCACCGGAGGAGCAGAAGAAGATCGCTGCCGACATCCAGAAGGAAGTCTACGATCAAGCGATTCTTGTCCCGCTCGGACAATTTCTCCAGCCCAGCGCGTGGCGGAAATCGCTCACCGGCGTACTCGGCGGACCGGCTACGCCGGTCTTCTGGAATATAGAGAAGACGGAGTGAAATTCGCTGCCAGGCGCCAAGCGCTATTTCCATAACAATTCAGGCCACGAACTCGTGAACCGAGATTGGCGAGGAGTCGCGCGGCGGGTTTCTTTCCATCCACTATGCTGGTCTCAAGCCGAGTGAGGTCATGGGTGTGGTGAATTTCTCCGGCGGCTGGTACCCATATGGACCGGTCACCAACCGTACTATGCGAATGCTGGCCTGGGCGCGGCCGACAAAGGTCCCGCAGCTTTGGTTCTATGCAGACAACGACCGCCTCTACGATGAAGCTGATCCGCGAATATTATCATGCGTTCACAGCGGCCGGCGGCAGCGCGCGCTTCGAGTTATTCTACGGGATTCCAGGCAACGGCCACTTGCTGCTGCTTTATCCAGACCGGTGGCGACCGATCGCGGATCAATTCTTGGCAACTCTCGACCCGCAAAAAGGCCCTGAAGCGCTCCCACAATTTTGCGCATTCCAAGCAGGATTGCCCGTTGCTCGTTCGTGACGACGCTTCGCGTCGAGTTATATGTCCGTTGAGGGGCGGTCAAAAGCTGACTTGGTCTGAATGGCCGCTTCTGGCGCGGAGCGGACATACGGGAAATTATCAGCTAAGTGCCGATACTGTTGCAAGGGTCGAAAATCGGACGACGCCGAAAATCTCGCGATAATTGATTCTGAGCTATCTCTACGGCTGCAACCCTCTTTAGCGCGGATATGAAGGTCGGTGGTGGTTTTTGCGTGAAACGATGTGGTCCCTCACGTAGCCGCCAGCGAAACGCATCAGTGGTCCTGAGAAATTTCGTTCGTCGCCCAAAAAAGACTTTTTCAATACTATCTGCCAACAGCGAAGTCAGTTGATTTATCGATCACTTCGTCGGCGCATTCTGCCTCGACAAACATCGCGGCCCTGTGAGCAAAGGCCAGCGCGGAACTCGCCATCGTCCTAGCCATACATAGCACCGAGCGTGATCCGATCGCATTTTTGGGCGCCTGTTTTTGGGTTGACGGGCGAGAGCAAACGTCACCTAATCAAGATACCGAACTAGTCCTCCTGGCAGGAGGCCCTCGTGAACGAGCTCTTGAGCTACGTATTCTCGCCGCTGAGGGAGGGAGACATCTCTCTCTACCGAGGCTCCGGCAACGACTTGGCACCGATCCTGCTCGTTGCCGCGGAAGAAACCTCGCTCGGTTGCGTCGCGCGGCTCGAAAACGAATATGCGCTCAAGGCTGACCTTGACGCTGACTGGGCGGCGCGACCCATCGCGCTGACACACTACGACGACCGGATGACGCTGGTGCTTGACGATCCCGGCGGGACGCCGGTCGATCGACTACTTGGCCAACCCCTGGACGTATCGCATTTCCTGCGCATCGCGATCTCTCTCGCGGGGGCGCTCTGCCGAGTGCATGAGCGCGGCCTGATCCATAAGGACATCAAGCCGGCGAATATCCTCTTTGACGCGGCAAGCGGCGGCGTCTGGCTGACGGGGTTCGGCATTGCCTCGCGTCTGCCGCGCGAACATCAAGCTCCCGCGCCGCCGGAAGTGATCGCGGGGACGCTCGCCTACATGGCGCCGGAACAAACCGGCAGGATGAACCGCTCGGTGGACTCCCGCAGCGATCTCTATGCATTAGGCGTCACCTTTTACGAAATGTTGACGGGGCAACTCCCCTTCACCGCCGCCGATCCGATGGGGTGGGTGCACTGCCACATCGCGCGGCAAGCGGTGCCGCCCGACGAGCGGGTCGCCGGCATCCCGCAGCCGCTCTCCGCAATCGTGATGAAGCTCCTCGCCAAGACAGCCGAGGCGCGCTACCAGACCGCCGCGGGTGTCGAAGCCGATCTGCGGCGGAGTCTGGTGGAATGGGAGTCGCATGGCCGTATCGATCCGTTCCTGCTCGGCGTTTGCGATGTATCCGACCGCCTGCTGATCCCGGAGAAACTCTACGGCCGAGAACGAGAGATCGATGCTCTGCTGGCTTGCTTCGACCGGGTTGTGGTTCGCGGCACACCGGAGTTCGTGCTTGTGTCCGGATATTCCGGCATCGGCAAGTCCTCGGTGGTGAACGAGCTGCACAAGGCGCTCGTGCCGTCCCGTGGCCTGTTCGCGTCCGGAAAATTCGACCAGTTCCAGCGCGGCATCCCGTACGCGACCCTAGGCCAGGCATTCCGGAGCCTTGTCCGCTCGCTCCTCAGCCAAAGCGAGGCCGAGCTTGGCGGGTGGCGAGGCTCTCTCAACGAGGCGCTGGGCCCGAATGGGCAGCTCGTCGTCAACCTCGTTCCCGAGCTAGAAGTCGTGATCGGAAAACAACCGCCAGTGCCGGATCTGCCGCCGCAGGAGGCGCAGAATCGCTTCCAGATGGTCTTCCGGCGCTTCCTCGGGGTGTTCGCGCGCAAGGAGCATCGGCTGGCACTGTTCCTCGACGATTTGCAATGGCTTGATGCGGCAACGCTCGACCTCCTCCAACATCTGGTTACGCACTCGGAAGTGCGGCACCTGCTGCTGGTCGGGGCCTATCGCGATAACGAGGTCGGCCCGGCGCACCCGCTCAAGCGGATGCTCGCAACGATTGCTGACGCGAGAAGCGAGATAAAGGAGCTCCAGCTCGGGCCACTGGCGTCTGAGGACGTCGGGCGGCTGGCCGCCGAGACCCTGCATGCGGAACCGGAAGTTGTGCAGCCTTTGGCCGAGCTGATGTTTGCGAAGACCGGCGGCAATCCGTTCTTCACCATACAGTTTCTCAATTCGTTGGTGGACGAAGCGCTGATCGCGTTCGAGCCGGACACATTGGCTTGGCACTGGGACCTCGACCGGATTCGCGCCAAGGGCATCACTGATAACGTGGCGGATCTTATGGCGGGCAGGCTTGGCCGTCTTCCAACCGGCGCACTGCAGATCATCAAATGTCTCTCCTGTCTCGGGAACAGTGCTCAAACCCTCAAACTAGAAATGGTCACCGGGCAGCCCGAGGGGGAAATTCACGCAGCGTTGCTGGAGCCTGTGCGTACGGGGCTTATCTTCCGACTGGACGGCGGCTATGCGTTTGCCCATGACCGTGTTCGGGAGGCGGCTTATGCGCTGATCTCTGAAGGCGAGCGGGCGGCTTCTCACCTGCATATCGCCAGAGTGCTGGTGACACGAACCCCTTCGCAGGAACTTGAAGAGAAGGTTTTTGAGATCGTCAATCAGTTCAACCGGGCGACGGCGCTGATCGGAACGGTCGAGGAACGGGAGCAGATTGCCGAACTTGACCTCATTGCAGGCAAGCGCGCCAGATCCTCCATGGCCTACGTGTCGGCGCTGACATATCTCGCAGCCGGCTGCGCGCTACTCGCGAAGGACAGTTGGGAGCGGAGGCACAATCTAGCCTTCGCCCTCGCGTTTCACCGCGCTGAGTGCGAGTTCCTGACCGGTGACCTGGCAGCGGCTGAAGAAGGGCTTCTCCAGCTTTGGGCTCGCGCCGAGAGCGTCGTCGACAAGGCCTCCGTGACGCGATTGCGGCTCGACCTGTACACAACCCTGCATCGGAGCGACCGCGCTGTCGAAATATGTCTGGACTACCTCCATAGCGTTGACATCAACTGGTCGCCGCATCCAACGAGCAGTGAGGTCCAGCTTGAATACGAGCGGATGTGGCGGAAACTCGGGACCCGTTCGATCGAGGATCTCGCCGATCTACCCCCAATTGAGGACCCCGTATGCCGGGCAACTCTCGATGTGCTTACGTCGCTCCAGGCACCGGCACGATTTACCGACCAAAATCTGCCCCGCCTCCTTGCCGGTCGTATGGCAAACCTCAGCCTTGAGCACGGGAACAGCGACGCAACGTCGCTGGGCTATGTTTGGGTCGGGCAGTTGTTGACTCGTCTCGGCGAGTTCGAGGCCGGGTACCGCTTCGGCAGGCTCGGCCTCAATCTGGTGGATGAACGTGGTCTGGACCGCTTCAAAGCCCGCGTCTACCTGGTGTTCGGGCATTCGATCAGTCCTTGGAACGATCAGCTACGCATTAGCGTCGAGTGGCTCCGGCGTGCTTTCGATACCGGCGAGCAGACCGGCGATCTCACTTTTGCGGCCTACGCCAGCAACTCTCTGATCACCCTCCGCCTTGCCGCCGGTGATACCCTCGCCGACGTGCAGCGGGAAGCCGACAGTGCGCTTGCGTTCGTCCGGAAGTCGGGTTTCGGTCTCGTCGCCGACATGATGACGGGATCGCTGCGACTTATTCGCACGCTCCGGGGGGTGACCGCGGAATTGGGATCGTTCGACGATGGGGAGTTCGACGAGAGCCGGTTTGAGCACCACCTGGAGGCAAGTTCGCGTTCCGCGATCGCCGTCTGCTGGTATTGGATACGCAAACTGCAGGCACGTTTTCACGCGGGCGATTGGGCTGATGCCGCTGCTGCCGCGTCGAAGGCAGAAAAACTTCTCTGGACTTCGCAATCCAATTTCGAGGAAGCCGAATACCATTTCTATGGCGCGCTCGCGAGGGCAGCACACTTCGGCGCGGCGCCCGCCGAGGACCGGCCGCGCCATCTGCTTGTGCTCCTCGCCCATCACCGACAACTCGCGCGCTGGGCGGAGAACTGTCCCAAGAACTTCGAGAGCCGTGCTGCACTAGTCGGTGCCGAGATTGCCCGCATCGAGGACCGCCAGCTCGACGCTGAGCGTCTTTACGAAGACGCGATCCGTTCGTCGGGTGTCAACGGCTTGGTCCATGAGGAGGGCCTGGCCCATGAAGTGGCTGCGCGGTTCTATGCAGCGCGCGGCTTCGAGGCGATCGCTCATCTCTATTTGCGCAATGCAAGGAACTGTTATCTCCGCTGGGGGGCGCACGGCAAGGTTCGGCAGCTCGATCGACTTTATCCGCGTCTGGCGGTCCCGGAAGGGCAGCCTGCCACGGCAACCATTGGCTCCGCGGTCCAGGAGCTAGATATAGCGAGCGTCGTCAAGTCCTCCCAGGCGGTATCCGGCGAGATGGTCCTCAGTGAGCTCATCAAGACACTGCTGCGGATCGCGGTCGAACATGCCGGCGCCGAGCGTGGTTTGCTTATCCTGTTTCAGAGCGACGAACCGCGGACTGTCGCAGAAGCGACGAGCGGCCGCAGCCATGTCGAGGTCACGCTGCGCGAGGCGGCCGTGTCACCCGCCGAGCTTCCCCTATCCGTGCTCCATTACGTGGCCCGGACGCGGGAAAGTGTGATCCTTGATGACGCTTTGGCGCAGAATCCGTTCTCGGAAGATGAGTACATCTGCCAGAAGCGCCCCCGGTCGGTCCTCTGCCTGCCCCTGATAAAGCAAGCCAAGCTGATCGGGGTGCTCCATCTCGAGAACACGCTGGCATCGCACGTATTCACGCCCGCCCGGATTTCGGTACTGGAACTCCTGGCGTCGCAGGCGGCGATCTCGCTGGAGAACGCCTGTCTGTACAACGACCTGCAGGAGCGGGAAGCCAGGATCCGCCGCCTGGTCGACTCGAACATCATCGGGATCATAATCTGGGATTTTCAGGGCCGAATCATCGAAGCCAACCAAGCCTTTCTTGATATGTTGGGCTACAGCCGCGAAGACCTGATGTCGGGTCGACTGCGATGGACTGAGCTGACGCCAGCCGAATGGCGCGACGCCGACGAACGGGCCGGCGCAGAGCTGAAGGCGGCTGGGACCGTCCAACCGCGTGAAAAAGAGTACTTTCGCAAAGACGGCAGCCGCGTGCCGGTTCTGCTCGGCGCGACGACATTCGGCGACGGCCAAGACGCGGGCGTCGCCTTCGTGCTCGATCTGACGGAGCGCAAGCGCACCGAAAGTGCTCTGCAGCGGAGCCAGGCCTATTTGACCCAAGCCCAGCGTTTGAGTCATACGAGCAGTTGGGCCTGGGATGTACGCCTTCAAGAATTCGTTTATCGGTCGCCCGAAGTGTACCACCTGTTTGGGTTCGATCCGGAAAAGGACCCTCTGTCACCGCAATCCTTCCAGGATCGTATTCTCCCCGAAGACAGGGACCTGGTTATCGAAATGGCGCGGCAGGCGATCCAAGAGAAGGGGGACTTTGAAGTCGATTTTCGCATAGATCTTCCGGACGGTCCGACAAGATACGTACATTCGGTGGGTCATCCGCTCGTCGGTGACGATGGTGAAGTGCTCGAGCTGGTTGGTACGCACATTGATGTCACCGAGCAGCACCTCGCTAAGGAGGAGTTGCAAAAAGCCTTTGACGAAATCAAGAAATCCGAAGATCGCCTTCGGCTCGTCATCGACACAATCCCGACGCTGGTCTGGCGCGCCGGACCGGAAGGGAGCCCCGACTTCCTCAATCAACCAGCCCTTGACTACACCGGCCTTTCGTTGGACCAAGCCGAAACTGGTTGGCCTCGCGCTTTTCATCCTGAAGATAAGAAAGGCATGTTGGTGAAGTGGAGCGCCATACGGGAGTCCGGTATGCCAGGTGGGCTTGAAGCCCGGCTTCGGCGCTTCGATGGTGAATACCGCTGGTTTTGGTTTCAAGCCGTGCCGCTGCGCGATGAGTCGGGCAACATTGTCAAATGGTACGGGTCGTCCACCGACATCGAGGACCGCAAGCGGGCCGAGGAAAAGTTGCACAAGGCGCAGACGGAACTCGCACATGTCATGCGGGTGACGATGCTGGGCGAACTGACGGCCTCCATCGCCCATGAAGTGAACCAGCCGCTCGCCGCCATCATCGCCAACGCTGATGCCTGTTTGCGATGGCTCGACCGCGAAACTCCCGACCTGCCCGCTGCGCGCCGTTCGGTGGAATGGGTTATCAACGACGGTGACCGAGCAAGTGAGGTGATCCAGCGTGTCCGAGCGCTCGCTAAACAGTCCGATATCGAGAAGGTGCCGCTCGACGTCAATGACGTCGTGAGGGAGGTCATCGCGCTGGTACAGCGTGAGCTAAGCAGCCACCGTGTATCATTGCGAACGGAATTGGCGCCGGCTCTCCCCGCGCTCCTTGGTGACCGGGTCCAGCTGCAGCAGGTAGTCATCAACCTGATGATGAACGGTATCGAAGCCATGCAGCCGATCATGGATCGGCCGCGCGAACTGGTGATCCGAACAGGCCGGGACGAGGCACGCCGAGTGTTCGTAAGTGTGACGGATTGCGGTGTCGGAATCTCCGCCGAAAATGCGGACCGACTATTCAATGCCTTCTTCACCACCAAGTCCGGCGGCATGGGCATGGGGCTCTCGATCTGCCGTTCGATCGTGGAAGCCCACGGAGGACGGCTGTCGGCCACGGAAGCTCTACCCCACGGCGCCACGTTTCAGCTCGCACTGCCCGTGAATGCAGACGCTGCGTCGTGAAGTTGCGCCCCGTCCAAAGAACAGAAGGCTCGGCCGCGAGTTCAGCTGTGGGTCAAACTCAGAAGTCCGCGCGCGCAACCGGGCAGTCCGCTTTACCCTCAGGAACAGACATCGTCAGCCGGGCCTGTCAGGTCCGAAAAGTGCCAACAGGCGACATACTGCTGTTGGCTGACAAGAGGAGGCCGCCAACTGCGGCGGGCTTACTTGCTCTCCTCGGTTCGCAATGACTGCTTCCAAAGATTGGAGCACGAACTAAAACCAAATTTAATGGTGTCGGCAGATTGCGAACCTACATCAGCTTCACGCGCGTTCTAGTGAAAGCTCACCATGGATTGTCACCGCTCCAAGCTCAACGGTACCGTGTTCGGGATACAAGATTGGCTTACCTATCTATGGGATCAAGCGGCTACGTGTCGGAAACTTGTCGAGCAGGCCGACGATCCTCTCGTTAAAACCGAGCTGCTTGCGTTGGCATCGGTCTGCGAGGAGATCGCCGATAACATCGAAGATCATTTGACGGGAGTGGAAGGCCATGCGCCGCGTGGGCCAAGGCCGTCATGAAAGAGGCCGCCAAATGAGGCGGCCTCTGCTCATTTATGCGGTAAAGAGCCGCGCCAGCCACTGCAATTGTGCGGCGTATCCTGAAGCGTAGCCGTAAAGTATCAGGAGACCGCCGATAAACCGGATATCAGTCCAACATTTGCGCTGTTGGTTGAAACAAAAATCGAAAAACCGAAATTCGAAATATGCTGAAAGGGTGCGGTCGCGCGGCTTCGGCACTTTGCTCTGTGCCCCAAAGGACCCGGAAAACGATGGGGGGTGCGCACAAAAAGAAAGGCCGCCTGCGTTGCCACAAGCGGCCCAAGTCTAGGGAGGAAACGCCCAAGGAGGGCAGCGATAGCGGGGTGGGGGGGTCGCTACCGCATATCCCTAGCTAAGACGATCGCGATCAGCGGCTCAATTGAACGTAAGGGATCACGGACCGATACGAAGGTTTATGGCGCTCGCCCTCAAGGCCGAGCACTTCCGCAATGGGATCAAAAGCTGAAAAGCTCAACGGGAGCATATGTTTTCCGCTCTGCCCCCAACGACGGACATAGGGCGGCCACGGCGGCATGACCGAAAAGTGCCAACAGGAGACTCATCCACCGCAGTAAGCGTTATCGTTGCCGGCCTGACACGTCGGGGCCGGAATTGGCCGCGGCACGGCAAAAAGCAAACATCACGAAAATACGAGGAGTGAGACAACTCACAGACGTGCCTCGCATTAAAGCACTAACCAGACCCTTGCAAGGTTTTCGTCGGTTCCAACCGGATCGAGAAAATGAAAACGATGCCGGACTGTTGAGCCGGGCAGCGGCGCTGCCCGCGCGATTACACAGTAATCGACGGCAGTCAGCTAACCAGTGCGCGAGGGATCGACGACCCTTCAGGAGTCGAGTCACCCCCGTGTTCACGCGGCATGATTTCGTCACGACGTCCTGTCGCGCCGCAATCAGCTTTGTTGTGCGCGAATGCCGGTCCGCAGGCGATTGACTCTGTAACGCGCGTTTCACGCCGAGTTGAGTTTATTGAAGTGGAATTTAATGGGACGGCGTGCGGTCTCCCTTACATCGAGCAGCAGGTATCCGCATCGGATGCTGCAAGCAGATAGCTCGCGGTCTGGACAGCACGCTCGCCTCACGAAGCGTGATCAATTCGTCTCGTCCCACGCGGGTCTACAATCGATCCATACAGGAGAAACGAAAATGATTTCATTCAAAGCTCTTGCAGCGGCCCTGCTGCTGTCCGCGACCGTAGCGACGCCGGCATTCGCGCAAGACCGCGCCCTGTATATCAAAAATCTACACGATTCCGGGTATAATCCGAAGAACGACTTCAATCCGAACGGGACCATAAGGGCCGCCATCCAGGAGCCGGGCGCGTTCGCGTTCTATTATCCCAATCTGGACGTTCTGAATGGAGGGGCGCCAACTCCTGCGGCCAGGTTGTCTCCCGACTGGCCCGCGTTGAAGGGCGCGTGTGCGTCGGCCGGCGGCGGCGTCTCTTACTGCGGCGACCGCTACGACTCATATGCTTTTGCGCCCGACGCATTCCCGCGTCATCATGCCCGCCGCCATCACCGGTCGTGACTCGACCGCGCGGTACAGCGCCATGCGCGGCCCCACGGCCGCGTGGCGCGCTATGGCGCAAGGCGGACCTCATCAGGAAGCGATGACGATCTCCCTCTCCGATCTCGACAGTGCTCACGGATAGGCCGAGCATGTTGCGTCCGGAGATGAAATCCCCAACCGCCATTCCTGCGGCCCTGATCAAAACAACGGCCAGCCAATAGAACGGCAGCAAAAGAAGCCGCCCACCGCGCCCTGCCAGGAACAACACCGCCATGATGGGCGAGAGCAGGATTGACGCTCCAGCGTCGTCGAGGCCCTCTTATGCGAGCAGAAGTCGCCGATCACGGTGCCCAACGTTCCCGAAATGAACATGCAGACCCAGTAGCCGAGGTCCGCCTGGGGTCAATCGCGTCAGTTTGACGGTGCGCCGATCACTTCCGCTCTTCCCTATGAACAGACATCGGCAGCATCGGTCGGCATATCTCAGAGGTGCCAGGAACAGACCTCAACCATCGCGTTAGCGCCGAGCGCTGACCGCCGCTGCAAAGCGTCCTAATAAACCAGGCCGGTGCCGGGCGGTTTCTCTAGCGCGGCGGCCAACGACCGATACTCCTCGCAGCCCGTCCCGCAAATCGCCGCGATCCGACTCAAATGATATTGCGCTTGATCGCGGTTGCCCTGCTCGATCTGCCACAGACCGTAATATTGCCAGGTCAGCACATGGTTCGGATCTGCTTTCAGGGCGCGCTCGTACCAGACTTGCGAAACCTTGTAGTCGCCGAGCTTGCGATAGGAGTAGCCGATCAGATTGGCGACACCTGCGTTGTCGTCATGGCCGAGCGCCTTCAGCTGCTCAATCGCGCCAGCATAATCGTTGCGGTCATAGATCGTCGCGTGGGCGGCGCGGTACCCATGAGCGAAGGCGGGGTCGTCGAAAAGGGACTGCTTGGCTTTCTTGGCCCTGGGGGCGTGAGTGGCCTTGGTGCCCGACCGCTTCGGGTATGACGAAGGCGGATAAGCGGAGCGGTGGTGCATCCCGCTATAGTTTGCCTCACCACCACCTAGATCGCTGCCCCCGGCCGCAACAACCGGAGTGACCGAGAACGCAGCGATCAGCGCAATCGAACACGTTGCCAGCGTTACAATCCTGATTATCAAGTTGGTCATAGGAACCTCCTACATGCTACGCCTTCGAGCTCCCAATCCAGCCGAACGTGTTAACTCCGGCTTGCTTCAAACATTCCAGGAAAGGTATTCAGAAAAACGAGATTTGGTGTGACAGCAATGTTGTCTTATGAGCAGGTCAATGTCCGCAATGGGGTCAAACTCGGAAGTCGGCAGGTCCTTGGCCGAAGTCCGCTTTGCCCGCGTGTGCGGACATCGTCAGACCCGCCGGTCGGGTCCGAAAGGGGCCATGAACCGACATGCGCACCGCAGCAAAACAGCATCTTCATTCGACCATCTCATCTGCGCGGCCAAGCAGCACTAGAGATACGATGAGGTCGAGTGCCTTCGCGAGCCCATCTCAATTTCGTGTTGGTAGGACAGCTGGGTCGGTCGGTTGGATTTCGCCTTGGGGGCGAGATAGACAGTGCGCGCTGGACTATACGATCTGAGGAGACGCGACAGACGACTTCATCGCCGCGGCTATAAACTGAAGCGCCGCGGCGAGTTCGGCGCGATTGCGCGCCGCCCCGAGCGAGACGCGAACGGCATGAGAGGACGTATCACCCACCGCAAATGTATCTTCGCCGACCAGAGCCATCCCGTGGCGGGCAACATGAGACAAAAAGCCCCTGCTGTTCCAACGCCGGGGTAAGGACAGCCACAGATGATGACTATTTGGCTGCGTCGCGAAAGGCAGCCCTTTCAAGAATTTCGCGGCCAGCTTCTGCCTGCCTGCGGCTTCGTTGCGTACCGCCTGTATGATTTGGTTTGCAACGCCAGATCGAAGCCAATGCGTGACCAGCGCCACCATCAGCGGGGCCGGCATCAGCGTCGTGGCTTGAAGGTTGCTCCGTAGCGTCAATTCCGCGGCCGCGTCGGGGACCAGGAGATATGAGACTCTCAGTGCGGGAGCGATGCACTTCGACAAGCCGACAGCGAGATAAGTGCGCTCGGGAATGAGGTTCGCGATTGGCGAGGCCGCCGGCTCCAGCATTCCGTAGGCGTCATCTTCGATCAGGAACGTGCCGGCCTTGCGAATGATCCCTGCAATAGCCTTTCGGCGTTCGGGGCTCAGCGTCGCCGTCGTCGGATTGTGCAGCGTGGGAGTTAGATAGACCGCTTTCGGGTTGTGCCGTTCGCATGCACGCCGTAGCGCATCCGGCTGAACCCCATCGGCGTCCATGGGAACACCGATAAGGTGGACCCGAAGCTTTTCGGCGGCGGCTTTTATTCCAGGAAAAGTGAGGGCTTCGGTGATCACCACGTCACCGGGCGCCGTGAGTGCCAGCAGCGCATTGAACAAGATGGCTTGATTCCCGGGATAGATGATCAAGCGGTCGGCGCTCGCGTTTGGCACCCGTGTACGAAGCCATTTGGCGGCCACCTCGCGTTCTTCGTCGCTGCCACCGGGTCTTAGGTAGTTAAGGTAAGCACTGAAACTCGATTGATCCTGGATGGATTTGAGGCCCAGCGCGATGCGCGTGTCGAGATTCGCCTCCATTGGTTGCGGCGGGACGTTCATCGAGAGATCGACCTTGATCTGAAACGGGATATCCGCCGGCGCCCGCGCCGAAGTTTCCGAGACGAACGTGCCTCGCCCCACGCGCGCATCAAGGAGCCCGCGTCGCCGCGCCTCACCATACGCCCGCGTGACCGTTGTGAGATCGAGCTTGAGTGTTGCCGCGAGCGCTCGGTGCGTCGGCATCTGTTGACCACGGTGGAGACGGCCGCCCGCGATGTCGGTCGCCAGCGCGTCTACAATCCGCAGGTACACCGGCCCTTGCCACTCGGAGATTGTAGGGATCCACTCCATACAAATTACCACCATTGCCCTTTGATTGTAGGTGTCGTTGTGCATATTGCATGGACGCTGTCAAGGAGGTTGGCAATGAGAGCCTCACAAGAGTCAGTTTCACTCGCACGGGCAATGTGGCGCGGCTTCCGGATGCGGTGTCCGCATTGCGGCCAAGGAACTCTGTTTGGGCGCTTCTTGAAGGTCGCGGACCATTGTCCGGCGTGCGCTGAGGAGTTGTTCCACCACTGCGCCGATGATTTTCCGGCTTACCTGGTCATCGCCGCGGTGGGCCACGTCATCGTTCCCGCCATTCTCGCCGTTGAGACGGCCTACGCGCCGGCGTTGTGGCTTCAGCTATTGATATGGCTGCCCGTCACTACACTGGCAGCACTCGCATTATTGCAGCCGACCAAAGGAGCCATCGTCGGCCTGCAATGGCAACTTGGAATGCATGGGTTCGAGACCTCGAAACTCCGGCGCCCGGTCCCAGGCTAATCCAGGGTTTCATCCGAAGATCTCGCCGTGGGTTAACCGGAGGAAGGAGAACTCGATGATCAGCAACAACGTGCTCGATATCCGCTCGGCCTCGTCTCGATTCCCAAGGACAGAGGCGCTCCCGATGAATATGAACCCGGCGAGTGTCGCCGCCATCGCCGAGTTGCTTGCCAGAGTAGAAGAGCTTCTGCGGCCACCCGGCGACAGCCGCGAAACGGTCCTTAGCGTCGGCCCGCTGCGGGTAGATCTTCTCACGCGCACCGTCAGGCGCGATGAGCGTACGATCGACCTCCGGCCGCGTGAATTGCTTCTGGTCGAATACATGATGCGGCGCCAAGGCCAGGTGCTGACGAGAGCAATGCTTTTCAGGGAAGTCTGGAACTATAAGTTCATCCCCAAGTCCAATCTTGTGGACGTTCACATGGGGCGACTGCGTCGCAAGATCGACCAGGCTGACGAGTGGCCGATGATCTGCACTGTTCGAGCACAGGGATTTCTGTTGCGAGCGCCTCAGGTGGCCGCAACGGAATGCCGAACCCACGATCGTGATGCTGGCGATCGGCTTCACGGCCGACTACGGATCGGCTGATGGTTTCCATCAACTTTAGCAACATGGGATACAACTGACAGGCCTTATCCGATGGACAGTAAAGCGGACTTTCGTGCGATATTTGAGTCGCTCATTGCCGACACCAAACTGGACGGCCGATATCGGACGTTCATAGAACTGGAGCGGATCGCGGGCGAGTTCCCGAGCGCCTTTTGGCACGGTCCTGACGGCCAGACCCGTCGCGTGACCGTGTGGTGCAGCAACGACTATCTGGGGATGGGCCAACACCCCGATGTGCTGACGGCCATGCACCGGGCAATTGATCGCTCCGGTGCGGGCACTGGCGGCACCAGAAACATCTCCGGTACCAATTGGCAGCATGTCCAACTGGAGACCGAGCTTGCGGACCTGCACAGCAAAGAAGGCGCGCTGATCTTCACCTCAGGCTGGATTTCGAATCTCGCAGCCCTCAGCACGTTGGGTCGGCTGATGCCGGGCTGCGCGATATTTTCCGACGCGCTCAACCACAATTCGATGATTGAAGGCATTCGGCGGTCCGGCGCGGAGCGCTTCATCTTCCGCCACAACGACGTTACTCATCTCGATGAACTGATGAATTCGGTGGCGCCGGAGCGCCCGAAGATTGTGGTGTTCGAAAGCGTCTACAGCATGGACGGCGACATTGCGCCCATTGCGGCGATCTGTGATGTCGCCGAAAAGCACGGCGCCATCACCTATCTCGACGAGGTCCACGCGGTCGGTCTCTACGGCGAGCGCGGCGGCGGCATCGCGGAGCGCGATGGCGTGTCTCATCGGGTGACGCTCATCGAGGCTACGCTCGCCAAGGCCTTCGGGGTGATGGGCGGCTATGTCGCCGGTCCCGCGCTGCTGATCGACGTCATCCGCAGCTTCGCGGACAGCTTCATCTTCACGACCTCGCTCTGTCCGCATCTTGCCGCGGGTGCCCTCGCGGCTGTGCAGCACGTCAGAGCTCATCCTGAGCAGCGCGCGCGACAGGAGCGCAATGTCCGGCGGCTGAAGGCCATGCTCCTGGCGGCCCGCATGCCTATCCTCGACACGCCAAGTCATATTCTGCCGCTGATCATCGGTGAGGCACATCAATGCCGGCGCACGAGCGAACTGCTGCTTGCAGAGCACCGCATCTATCTCCAGCCGATCAATTACCCGACTGTGGCGCGCGGCCAGGAAAGACTGCGCATCACCCCCACGCCCTTTCACACAGATGATGACATGCAGCATCTGGTCGATGCCTTAGCGGCAGTCCGCGCGCAACTGGGCTGGTCACTCGGGGAGGAAGCGGCTTGAGACCCGGTGCTTCCCTGGCGGTCCTCCTGACTGCTTCGACTGGATGCGCGATGACCGTGCTGGATACCAATGTCGTCGCCGTCGTCCTTCCGACGATTGCGCGCGATCTGGGTGCTTCCTTTGCCGATGTCGAGTGGGTGGTCAGCACCTATGTTCTCTGCTTCGCCGCACTGCTGCTTCCCGCGGGTTCGATCGCCGATCGTTTCGGCCGGCGGAAGGTGTTTCTCGGCGGGATCGGCTTATTTGCCTTCGCTTCACTGCTGTGCGGGGACGCGCCGAGCGCGCCGGCACTTTATTTGGCTCGCGGCGCCCAGGGAGTAGGGGCCGCGTTTCTAGTCGCGCCTGCGCTCGCGATCATTGGCCATGCTTTCCACAACGAGGCCGAGCGCGCACGGGCCTGGGCGATCTGGGGTGGAATCATGGGCCTCACAATGGTGCTCGCGCCGATCATCGGTGGCGTCATCGCCTACGGGCTCGGCTGGCGCTGGGCCTTCTATGTCAACGTGCCGGTTTGCGCGCTTTTGGCCGCCGCCGTCCTTCCGCTCATCCAGGAGTCGCGCGACAGCGAGGCGCGCGGCCTGGACCCCGGGGGGATTGTCCTCTTCGCGGCCTCCATGTTCGGCCTGACCTGGGGTTTGATCCACGGCCAGGCGCAGGGCTGGCTTTCGACCTCCGCCCTCGCGGGCTTTGCCGGCGGTTTCGCGGCATTCATCGGGTTTCTGGCGGCTGAGACCAACCAGGCCCGGCCGATGGTCGACCTCGCGCTCTTTCGGGTGCCCCACTTCATCGGCGCCGTGCTTGCCATGTTCGCCTATGCGGCCTCGGCGCAGGTCATGGCACAGCTTCTGCCGCTCTACTTGCAGAACGGTCTCGGGTTGCCGCCGCTTGATGCCGGCTTGGCCATGTTGCCCTTCGCGATCGCCATGCTGATCCTGCCGCAGATCGGACGATGGCTCGACCGTCACCTCGCAGCCCACCAAATCCTTGCGCTCGGGCTCAGCGTTGTCTGTCTCGGCAACCTCGTCACAGCCTGGGGCGCGGCGGGCAGCTGGTGGCCGCTCCTCATTCTCGGCATGATTATCCTCGGCAGCGGTGGAGGCCTCCTGAATGGCGGCACTCAGAAGGCGATCATGGGTGTGGTGCCCCGCGAGCGGGCAGGCATGGCCTCCGGCATCAGCACGACATCGCGATTCAGCGGCATCCTTTTGGGCTTTGTGGCGCTGAGCACCATCGTGGCGATCGTCGCGCGGGCCGCAGTGACGACAAGTATCTGCTCGTCTATTGCCAGCCGTTGCGAGGCCGCTGCGGAGTTCGCCAGGCTCGTCGTCGCCGGCGACATGCCGAAGGCGGTCGCGCTGATGTCCCCAGGCTCGCCGACGATCGCCATCGAGATTGCTCATCGCGGCTATGCCACGGGCTTCGTGGTCGCGCTGCTTACCGCCGCCGTCGTCGCCGGTCTTTCCGCTGTCGTGGTCGCAATCCAAATGCGGTCGGCGAGGGGCCGGTCGTCATCGCAGACTGCGTTCGCCGTCGTAGGAGAGGGCCGCTCCGTGAGCAAACCGATCGTCAGCGCGGTCTCCGTTCGAGCAGCGCCGCTCGTCTTCGACGCAACACGGAAGCCAGATGCGGCTGCCGGGGGTACTGAAAGAGAGGAATCATGTTCGGCCTGACCGCACTCGAACTCGCGCGCATCCAGTTCGGATTCACGATATCAGCACACATCATCTTCCCCGCGACCACCAATTTGTTTGCTGGCCAAGCCATTCGCCGCAGCCATCTTGATCAAATGCCTCGAGGCCGGGCTCGGGGGACATCGCGGCGAAGCAAATACGTGAGATGGCGAGCGTATGGGCAGCATCGCGTATGTCGCCTGTTATGGCTCCTTCGAACGCTCCGTGTGTGTCGGGAGCGGGTTGTCCCAAACCAAGGGCTCCCAAACCAAGGGCTCCCAAACCAAGGTATGTGGCGCCCCAAACCAACACGACGTTCGGATCAACCCCCGTAGGATCGAGCTATTCGCCCTATCTGATTTAAGCTGGCGTTGACCGGACCCGCAATGGACCCGGCGAGTGTGAACTAAATCAGTCAAACGCAAAGGTTGGGATCCATGTTGACGAAGTCATGGTCCTTCTTCGAAGCTTAATCGTCGATGAAGGGGAGCGCTCCGTGAGCAAACCGATCGTCAGCGCGGCCCCCTCCGAGCAGCGCCGCTCGTCTTCGACGCAACACCGACCCCAGATGCCGCCGCCGCGGGTGCTGAAGGAAAGCAATCATGTTCGGCCTGACCGCACTCGAACTCGCGCGGATCCAATTCGGATTCACGATATCAGCCCACATCATCTTCCCGGCGATCACCATTGGCCTTGCGAGCTATCTCGTGGCACTGGAAGGCCTGTGGTTGTGGAAGAAAGACACCACCTATCGCGACCTCTATCATTTCTGGTCGCACATCTTCGCCGTCAACTTCGCCATGGGCGTCGTTTCAGGCATCGTCATGGCCTACCAGTTCGGCACCAACTGGAGCTATTATTCGGCCTTCGCAGGAACCATCACGGGCCCGCTGCTGAGCTACGAGGTGCTGACCGCCTTCTTCCTCGAAGCCGGATTTCTGGGCGTGATGCTGTTCGGAGGGAAAAAGGTCGGGCCGGGCATGCACTTCTTCGCCACTGTCATGGTGGCTATCGGGACGCTCATCTCGGCAACCTGGATTCTCGCCTCCAATAGCTGGATGCAGACACCGCAAGGTTTCGAAATAATCAATGGCCGTGCCGTACCCGTCGATTGGCTGAAGGTCATCTTCAATCCCTCGTTCCCGTACCGCCTCGCGCACATGACGGTCGCGGCTTATCTCTCAGTGGCGCTTTTCGTCGGGGCATCTGGCGCATGGCACCTGCTCAAACGGCGCGACACGCCGGCCGTGCGCACGATGTTATCGATGGCCATGTGGATGGTACTCATCGTCACGCCTATACAGATCGCCATCGGCGACGCCCACGGCCTCAACACTCTTGAGCATCAGCCGGCAAAAATCGCCGCGCTCGAGGGCCACTGGGAGAACAAGCCCGGCGAGAGCCTGCCGCTGATCCTGTTTGGCTGGCCCGACATGGCCGCTGACACGACACGTTATGCCTTGGAGATTCCGCACTTAGGCAGCGTCGTCCTGACCCATAGCTGGAACAACCAGATTCGCGGCCTGAAGGATTTCGCCCCCGAGGACCGGCCGAACTCCACGATCATTTTCTGGACCTTCCGAACCATGGTCGGGCTGGGCTTCCTCATGCTGCTGCTTGGCCTTTGGGGTGCATGGGCACGCCGGCGCCATGAGTTCTACCGGTCGAAGCTTTTCCTGCGCTTCGCGGTGGTGATGGGCCCTGCTGGTCTGGTGGCGCTCCTGGCCGGATGGCTGACCACGGAGATCGGACGCCAGCCTTGGGTGGTTTATGGCGTGATGCGGACGAAGGACGCGGTATCGAACCACTCGGCGCTCGAACTTTCGATAACGCTCACCGTGTTCATCGTCATGTATCTGACCGTCTTCGGTACGGGCATCCGCTACATGCTGAAACTGGTGGCGAAAGGTCCCGTGTCGTCTGGCGAACATCCACCCGAACCGGAAAGCGGGCGGCCGGCGCGTCCTTTGTCCGCCGTCCCCGACCTCATCGATCCGGCGATTGAGTTGCCAGCCGGCAGAAGGAGATAATGGCGATGGGCATCGATCTTCCCGTCATCTGGGCCGTGATCATCGGCCTCGGGCTGATGATGTATGTGGTGATGGACGGTTTCGACCTCGGCATCGGCATCCTGTTCCCGTTCATCCGCGACCGGGGCGATCGCGACACCCTGGTGAACACGGTTGCGCCGGTCTGGGATGGCAACGAGACCTGGCTCGTGCTGGGAGGAGCCACGCTGATGGCGGCATTTCCGCTTGCTTATTCCGTGCTGCTCAGCGCGCTCTACATCCCGATCTTCTTCATGCTGGCAGGACTGATCTGGCGCGGCGTCGCTTTCGAATTCCGCTTCAAGGCGGACGAGGCGCACAGGCCGTTCTGGGACAAGGCCTTCGCCTGGGGCTCCTACATCGCAACGTTCTCGCAAGGCGTCGCGCTGGGCGCCTTCATCAACGGCTTCAAGGTGACTGGGGCCTCCTACGACGGCGGCAGTTTTGACTGGCTGAGTCCATTCAGTCTCTTCACAGGCGTCGGCCTTATCGTGGCCTATGCGCTGCTCGGTTGCACCTGGCTCATCATGAAGACCGAAGGCGAACTCCAGCACCGACTTAAAGCGCTGGCGCCTCCGGTGACGCTCGTCCTTGTCGCGACGATCGTCATCGTGAGCGTGTGGACCCCGCTCACGCATCCGAGCATCGCGACACGGTGGTTTTCATTTCCCAACATCATCATCTTCTCGCCGGTGCCCGTGCTTGTCGTCGTGACGACTTGGGTCATGATGCGCGTGCTTCGGAACGAGACGCACGCGTCACCGTTCCTGCTCGCGCTCCTGCTACTGTTCCTGGGTTATACCGGTTTGGCGATCAGCCTGTGGCCGAACATCATTCCACCGGCCATATCGATCAGGGAAGCCGCCGGGCCGCCGGAGAGCATGGGCTTTACGCTGGTCGGTGCGCTTTTCGTCATCCCCTTCATCCTCGCCTACACCGCAATGTCCTATTACGTATTCCGCGGAAAGGTTAGAGCCGGCGAGGGGTATCACTGATGACTGCGCACCCATCCGCCGGCGCACAGACATGGCTTCAGAGGGTCGGCTGGCTTGTTCTGATCTGGGCGGCCAGTGTCCTGGCGCTGGGTGTTGTCGCGGGCCTTTTCAGAGTGGTGATGAATCTCGCCGGGCTGACCGTGTGAAGTTCAAAAAAACTCGCGCACATTGCCGTCGTGTCCCGGCATTGCGTCAGCGTTTAGGGAACTTTGCATGCCGGGAATGCTACCGCACTTGGGACGACGATTGAAATACCGGTGACTGAGGAGTAGATTGTACATGCAAGATGATGATCGAAGCCAGGCTGTGATGGCGGTATCGCCACGGCCTGATGTGGGAGGGCTGCCTTCATGAAGGAGCGCCTCAAGACGATTATCCACCGGCGCGATTTGTTTCGCTTTGCGATTGCCAGTGCTGGAGCAGCGACCGCGAGCACCTTGGTGCTGGAGCCGGCGGCAGCCAAACCTGTCGATCTCAAAGATAAGCGCAGGGCGCGCTATCAGGCCAACTCCGCCGAGGTTCAGGACTTCTACCGCGTCAACCGCTATCCCGCCCGGTAAGGGAGACGTTCATGCTGATCAAAAGGTCGGAGCGTCATCGAAACCGCGGAAGCCTCGGCGGCGAACCGTTAACTGAATCAAGTGGCGATCTGGATCGACGTGGCTTCCTGAAGCGTTCCGGTCTCGCTGTCGGAGCGCTGGCGGCGCTGGGCGACCTGCCGCTCGGCGGCATCCGCAAGGCGGAAGCCGGTCCGCCCGCTGCAGCGGGCGCCACGGTTACGACGCGCAAGAATATCTGCACGCATTGCTCGGTCGGCTGTTCGGTGATTGCAAAAGTCGCGAACGGCGTATGGATCGGGCAGGAGCCTGACTACGACAGTCCGATCAATCGCGGATCACATTGCTGCAAGGGCGCTGCGGTTCGCGACGACGTGCTGAGCCAGCGCCGGCTGCGTTATCCCGTGAAGCTTGTGAACGGCAAATGGGTTCGCCTGTCCTGGGAAAAAGCGATCGATGAGATCGGCGACAAGCTGCTAGAGATTCGCGCGAAGTCGGGACCGGATTCGGTTTACTGGCTCGGCTCGGCCAAGTTCACCAACGAGGCTGCCTATCTCAACCGAAAGCTCGCGGCGTTCTGGGGGACAAACAACTCGGACCATCAGGCACGCATCTGCCACTCCACGACGGTCACCGGCGTCGCCAATACCTGGGGTTATGGCGCGATGACCAACAGTTACAATGATATCCGCAACGCCAAGACCATTTTGATCATGGGCGGCAACCCTGCGGAAGCGCATCCGGTTTCGCTCCAGCATATCCTCGAGGGGAAAGAGTTGAACCGCGCCAACATGATCGTCATCGATCCGCGCATGACACGGACCGCCGCGCACGCCACCGAGTACGTTCGCGTGCGTCCCGGTACCCACATCGCGACGATCTATGGCATGCTCTGGCACATTTTTGAGAATGGCTGGGAAGACAAGGAATTTCTCAGCCAGCGCGTCTACGGCGTGGACGAAATCCGCAAACAAGTGGCCAAGTGGACCCCTGCGGAGGTCGAGCGCGTGACGGGCTTGCCGGAAGCGCAGGTCAAGCATGTTGCGGAGGTATTCGCGAAGCAGAAGCCGGCGACATTGATCTGGGCAATGGGGCAGACCCAATTCACGACCGGTACGGCGAATGTTCGCGCGAGCTGCATTCTCTTGCTGGCGACCGGCAATGTCGGGCATGCCGGAGGCGGAGCGAATATTTTCCGCGGCCATACCAATGTGCAGGGCGCCACCGATCTCGGCCTCGATGTGACGTCGTTGCCGCTCTATTACGGTCTCACGCAGGATGCCTGGCAGCACTGGTGCCGGGTTTGGGAGGTGGACTACGGTTGGATGGCGTCACGGTTCGCCAGCAAGACGCTGATGGAAGCGCCGGGTATCCCGAGTACGCGCTGGTTTGACGCGACGCTGTTGCCCAAGGATCAGGTGACGCAGCCGGACAACGTGCAGGCGATGTTCATCATGGGCCATGGCGTCAACACGATTACCCGAATGCCGGAGGCGAAGCGAGGAATCGAAAAGCTTGAATTGCTGGTTGTGTGCGATCCCTATCCGACGGCGTGGTCGGTGCTCTCGGAACGCAAGAATGGCATCTATCTCTTGCCGGCCTGCACCAGCTTCGAGATGGATGGTTCGCGGACTGCCTCAAATCGCTCGCTGCAATGGGGCGAGAAGATCGTGGACCCGGTCTTTGAATCGAAGAACGACTACGACACGATGTACATGCTGGCCCGCAAGTTCGGCTTCGCTGACCGGATGTTCAAGAACATCAAGGTCCAGAACGGGGCAGTATCGGCTGAAGACATCCTTCGCGAGATCAACCGCGGCGGCTGGTCCACCGGCTATTGCGGCCAATCGCCGGAGCGGCTCAAGGCTCACATGAAGAACCAGGCCAAGTTCGACCTCGTCACCATGCGGGCGCCAAAAGACGACCCGGAGGTGGGCGGGGATTATTATGGTCTGCCATGGCCTTGCTGGGGCACGCCCGAGTTCAGGCACCCGGGGACGCCGATTCTCTACAACACTAATCTGTCGATCAAGGAAGGCGGCGGGACATTCCGGGCGCGATTTGGCGTGGAACGCGTCGTCAAGCGCAAGGTGATGGAGAACGGTCAGGAGATCGAAAGGGAACAACACGATAACCTGCTCGCCGAGGGCTCCTATTCGGTCGGTTCCGAGATCAAGGACGGATATCCGGAATTCACTCTCGCGGTGCTGAAGAAATTGGGTTGGGACAAGGACCTCACGGCGCAGGAAATGGAGATTATCAAGCGTGTCAATTCCGCTAATCCCGATGCGGTATCCTGGTCGCTCGATCTTTCCGGTGGCATTCAGCGGGTCGCGATCGAGCATGGTTGTTCGCCTTACGGCAATGCCAAGGCGCGCATGATTGCCTGGAATTTGCCTGATCCAATTCCTGTGCACCGCGAGCCGATTTACACGCCGCGTCCGGATCTTGTTGCGGACTATCCGACTTTGCCGGACGCCCGGCAGTTCCGCGTCCCCAATATCGGTTTCACGGTACAAAAGGCCGCGGTCGACCGCGGTATTGCCAAACAATTTCCCTTGATTCTCAGTTCAGGCCGTCTGGTTGAGTATGAAGGCGGCGGCGAGGAGACGCGTTCGAACAAATGGCTCGCCGAGTTGAAGCAGGAAATGTTTGTCGAAATCAATCCGGCGGACGCAGGCGCCCGCGGAATCACGGATGGCGGATGGGTCTGGGTAACCGGAGCCGAGAACAGTTCGAAAGCGCGCATGAAGGCGGTCGTGACCGAGAGGGTCGGTAAAGGAGTGACGTGGATGCCCTATCACTTTGCCGGCTGGTTCGAGGGCGCCGATCTGCGCGCCAAATATCCCGGAGGTGCCGATCCCTTCGTGCTCGGCGAGAGCGTGAACACAATGACGACCTACGGATACGATCCGGCGACCGGCATGCAGGAGCCGAAGGCGACGCTTTGTCAGATCAGGGCCGCGTAGGGGAGCAGAGCCATGGCGCGGATGAAATTCCTTTGCGACGCTGACCGCTGCATCGATTGCAATGCCTGCGTTACCGCATGCAAGAACGAGAACGAAGTGCCTTGGGGCATCAATCGCCGGCGCGTTGTCACCATCAACGATGGCAAGCCCGGCGAACGGTCGGTATCGATGGCCTGCATGCACTGCACCGACGCGCCCTGTGCCGCGGTCTGTCCGGTGAGCTGCATCTACCCGACCGACGACGGCATTGTGCTGCATTCGAAGGATTTGTGCATCGGCTGCGGCTACTGCTTCTATGCCTGCCCATTCGGCGCGCCGCAGTATCCCAAAGTCGGCAATTTCGGTTCGCGCGGAAAGATGGACAAATGCACCTATTGCGCGGGTGGCGGCGGCACGGAAGCGCCTGGTAGTGCCGCTGAGTTCGAAAAATACGGTTCCAATCGCTTCGGCGAAGGTAAGCTGCCGCTGTGCGCCGAGATGTGTTCCACCAAGTCGCTGCTTGCCGGCGACGGTGACATCATTGCCCAGATCTACAAGGAACGGGTTCTCAAACGTGGTTACGGCTCCGGCGCCTGGGGCTGGATGACCGCTTATCATGAGGATGTCGAAGTCTGACAGGAAATGCGGGGTGAACGAACCGAAGTCGCCCGGAGTAATGTTGTCATGATTTGCTTCGCACGTACTCGTCTTCCGATCGTCGCCGCGCTGCTGTTTTTGGCAATGGTTGCGGCTCCGGCGTTTGCACAGAAGCTCGGCCCGGATGGCGCGCCGAACCCGACGGCGAGCGTCACGGCTCAACGCGACCTGCTGATGCAGGCGCCGCGCATCGAAGGGCGCATTGACATCCCGGACCGAAAGGCCAGCGTGCTGATCCAGCCGGCGGGACGGACCTGGGACTATTTCCACGAGGTGCTGCTGCACTGGGGCGCTGCGGTTGTGATCCTCGGCACCGTCGTTCTGCTGGGCGCCGCCTATCTCATCATGGGTCGGATCCGGATTTCGGCGGGGCGGTCCGGGCGCACCGTGCTCCGATTTCGGGCCTTTGA
Source organism: Bradyrhizobium sp. AZCC 2289 (assembly GCF_036924615.1). Taxonomy (NCBI): domain Bacteria; kingdom Pseudomonadati; phylum Pseudomonadota; class Alphaproteobacteria; order Hyphomicrobiales; family Nitrobacteraceae; genus Bradyrhizobium; species Bradyrhizobium sp. AZCC 2289. Next base: position 7,694,052 of record NZ_JAZHRY010000001.1, read on the forward strand.
GAGATTTTCGCATTGGCTCACGGCGGTGTCCTTTGTCATCCTTGCCCTCACCGGGCTCAACATAACCTTCGGCAAGATCGTGTTGTTACCCGTGACCGGCCCAGAGGCCTTCTCGGAGATTTCACAGATCGCCAAGTATGTCCACAATTTCACCAGCTTCTCGTTTGTGGCCGGCCTCGTCCTTATCATCGCGATCTTTTTCAAGGACAACCTTCCCAGTAGGGTAGATATCGAATGGCTTAAGCGAGGTGGCGGATTCATCAAGTCGGTACACGCGCCCGCCGGACGCTTCAATCTGGGCGAGAAGGCGGTCTACTGGCTTTCACTGACGGCAGGCCTGGCAGTCTCGGTATCCGGCTTTCTGTTGCTGTTTCCGTTTTACGAAACCAACGTCGCCGAGATGCAACTTGCGCAGGTGGTGCACGCCGTCGTCGCCGTGCTGTTCATTGCGTTGATCCTCGCCCACATCTACATCGGTACGCTTGGGATGGAGGGCGCATTCGAAGCGATGGGCACGGGCGAAGTGGATGTCAACTGGGCCAAGGAACATCACGACGTCTGGCTGGCCGAACAATTAGAGAGGCGGAAGACCAGGCAATCCGCACCGGCGGAATAGTTCGATCGCACCAATAATTCATCTCTCAGAGCTCAGCGCCGGAAAGGCATCCGGGAAAATGCAAGATTCTCAGCCCACTCTGGGCAGCCATGCGGATCCAGTGTTGTCTGCCTTGCAGGCGGCGGCTGCTGTACCGATGCCGGACATGCTTTTCGTGCGCTTCGACAGCTCCGGTATCATCCTCGTGTATGGACGGGACGAAACCGCGATTGAAGCCGGAGAATTGCTCAAAGAGCATCTCGACGTTACCGTTCTGATCACGCCGCCTGCCTTGATCGCATGCCCCGGGGGTACTGACTTTCCCGTTGTGAAAGGAAAGGTCGCGATCGCGAGAGGCCATTTTGGCGCTTTCGATCTGGTCATTGATGATTTCGCGGAGCCTGAGCTGTCGTCGCGCGGTGCATTGCTGTACGGACCGGCGCGCAACGGCGCGCAATCGCGTTGCGACATCATCCTGGATCTTTCCGGCGGATCGCCGCTATTTTCGGCAGCCGACCTTCGTGACGGCTATCTGCGCGTCGATCCGAACAACCGGTCTGCCATGCTGGAGGCGGTGCTCAAAGCACGAGATCTCACGGGCACGTTCGAGAAACCTCGATACGTTGCCTTCGATGCATCGCTGTGTGCGCATTCGCGCTCGAATATCGTTGGCTGCAGGCGGTGCCTTGATCTTTGTCCGGCGGGCGCCATCATGCCGGCGGGCGATCATGTGGCGATCAACCCGCACGTCTGCGCCGGTTGCGGGCAATGCGCGGCAGCTTGCCCGACAGGCGCGGCATCCTACGCAATGCCGCCGCCGGATGTGCTGCTGCGGAAGCTGCGGGCGATGTTGCTTACCTATCGCAGAGCAGGTGGCACGCATCCGGTGGTTCTGTTCCATGATCATGCGCACGGGACTCCCATGCTCGAAGCCCTGGCGCAGTTCGGCGATGGATTGCCGGCGCATGTGTTGCCGTTCTCCGTCAATGAGACCACGCAGATTGGACTGGAGAGCATCGTGGCGGGCTTTGCATATGGAGCATCTGCCATCCGCTTCCTGCTGCGGGACAGGCCACGTCACGATGTCTCCGGCTTGAGGCAGACGGTCGCACTGGCAGAGCCGATCCTGCAAGGTCTGGGCTTCACCGGCCCGCGCATTGCAATGCTGGAGACCGACGATCCGGATGTGGTCGGTGTCGCCTTGCGAGAGGTTCCATCGATGCCGTCAGCGCCGCGGCCGGCAAGCTTTCAGGCCACGGGGGGCAAGCGCGAAGTATTGCGATTCGCCCTGCGGGAACTCCACCGGGCGGCTTTTGACCCCGTCGACGTTATCGCGCTGCCAAAGGGCGCGCCGTTCGGCTCGGTGGAAGTCGACGCCGGTGACTGCACGCTTTGCTTGTCCTGCGTGTCGGCGTGCCCGACCGGTGCGCTGCGAGACGATCCGGAACGACCGATGTTACGCTTCATCGAAGACGCCTGCGTGCAATGCGGGCTCTGCCAGGCGACTTGCCCGGAACAGGTCATTACGCTGAAGCCCCAAATCGACTTCCGCGCGGCCACGGCTCCCGCCCGTGTGCTGAAGGAGGAGGAGCCGTTCTGCTGTATCCAGTGCAACAAGCCGTTCGGAGTGAAGAGCACAATCGATCGTGTCGTAGCCAAACTCGAGGGCAGACACTGGATGTATACAGGTTCGTCGCGCCGCGCCGACCTTATCAAGATGTGCGAGGACTGCCGAGTCGCTGTCGTCTCCGAAGGGCATTTTGATCCTTATGGCGCACCGGATCGCTCGGTCCGTACCACCGACGATTATCTGCGGGAACGTGACCGGATCGACAAGCGGGGGCCGCGGACGTGAAACTGCTGCGGACCATTCAACTCGACGCCTCCGACTCGTTTATCTTCGACCGGGCCGCCGCCCCGGGCGAATGGGCAGTATCCGGCGCATTCGCCTTCCTCAACCGGGACATTCCGGCGCTGCCGGGCAAATCCCGCGCGGCGTTTCGCGCCGGCTTTTTGGGGCTGAACTCACTCGGACGTTCCACGCTGGTTCAGATCGTCGATGCCACAGAGCAAGACCATGCGGATGTAATTGGTTTGCTTGCCGCGCAACTGGTCGGGGAATTTGGTGCACCTGACCTCGTCTCGGCGAGCAACGCTGCCAGGGAGGAGGTCGCATTTGCAGCGTCGCTCTGCGATCATCCTGCCGGCGTCGTTGTCGCGGTGACACGGAGCGTCGAGGGCGGGTCGATCCGCGAGGTGTTCCGATCATTACGTCCCGCTGCGCAGTCGCCGTCGCGGGCCTTCCATTTCGTGGAGGTGGTTGGAGGAGAGCAGGATCCGGACGAACATCTCGACCTTGCGACGCTACGGGAAGGAACACGCCCTTGAGCGGGAAGCATGATTTCTGGCTAACTTGCGGCCATCATCTGCTCGATCGCGACGCCGCGGGAAGGTTGATCCTCACGGACGAATTCCTGAAGGTGTATTTGGCTCGCGCCGAACTGGTTCCGCCGCCCGAAGCCTGTCCGGTCGAACGCCGGCTTCACGATATCTTGCTGAGCAATCCACGGCAGGCGGTAACCTCGTCGCAGATCGCCGCCATCGCAGATCCGGATGCGCGTGAAAACTGGGAGATGATGATTGCCTGGCGCAATCATCTGGTGAGGTATCGCACCCTAGAATCGGCTTATCTGGAAATCGTGCGGCGCAATATCAAACTGCCACAGGTTTTTGTTGGGCAGTTGATACAGGTCATTCTGCGCAACGCGCTGAATGATTGTACCGATGCGTTTATTCTGCGGGCTGCCGAGATGTTCTTTCGTCCGCAGAAGCTGACGCTCGAAGGCAACTCGATCATCGCCTGGGATGAGGAGACCGCGGGAAGCGTTTCCGACCGGCGGCACCAGTCGCCCCTGTTTGCCTTGCTGGGATTGCCGGCGGCGATCGAGGCCGACGTGCTCACCGATATCACGGTCGACAGCTACTGGAAGCGCAGCGACCGATTCGACATGGGGCTGGATCTGACAGCCGGACAACGTGGATCGGCCGCGCTGGGCCAGGTGATCGCGCGCTGGATATTGCACTTGCTTGCCGTGGACGTCGCGGTCGAACCGCTGACGAAACTGCGCGACGCACCGCTGTCATGGTATGTCGGGCTGAGTGCCGACGCGACGCGGATCGGCGACGCGATCTGGAATGGAAATGACATGGATAGTGCGCTGCAGGCGCGGCTCGTCGGCCTGTATCGGTTGAGTTTCCACAATCCGTCAGATGTGATCGAGAAGGTCAGAGGAGAGCCGGTGTATCTGCTGGCGGCCATGACGGCCGACGAAGTGCTGTGGTTGAAGCCGCAAAACCTCGTGACCGGCTTGCCGATCCGTTGCGAGGAGGCTGCGAATTGAGATCGACCACACTTGTGAGCATTCCGGTGGGTGTCGTCGTCGAACGGCGTCGAGCGAAGAGCGTTTGGGCCGAATTTCTGTGGCGACCCGTTTCGGTTCTTGCGGGGAAACCCTCGGCCGAACCGTGGACAGTGCTCGATGTGCAGGCGGAAAGCGTGTTGTTTTACGCAGGCGAGGCTGTGATCGAATTGCACCGAACCGAGTCGACCTTTTACCGCGACAATCTCGCGTCCGACACACCCAGGCTGTGGGTGGTCTTGAGCCCCACCAGATCGGATCCGCCTTACGAGCTTCTCGCAGTGACGGCCGATCCGGCGGAGGGTGAGGGTTTCACGGATGCGGGCAGCAACCTCGTAGAGACGGTGCCGATGCCGCGGGACATCCATGCGATCGTCGGCCAATTCATCGCCACACATCATGTTGAGCGGCCCTTCATCAAGCGCCGGCGTGGGCCTGCCGAATTCGGCCGTCAAAAGGACGGGCAAGGGAACGAGACATGACTGCGTCGGAAAGCTCCCTCTCACGCTGGTCGCGACTGAAGCGCGAGACCGTTTCCAAAGATCAAGCAGGCGGCGACCAGGACGATACGCGGGCTGGTTCGGTCGGGCCGGCGAATGCGGAGCCCGAGGCCGGATTGGATGAGGGGCTCGTCGATCCTGAAGATCTGCCGCCGATCGACGCCATCACAGTCGATACCGATATTCGTGCATTTCTGAAGGGCCGGGTGCCGGCCGAATTGTCTCGCGCGGCGTTACGTCGAGCCTGGATGAGTGATCCGGCGATTCGCGACTTCATCGGCATTGCAGAAAATCAATGGGACTTCAACGACCCAACCGCCATACCGGGCTTTGGACCGCTGCAAGGAACCGATGACATATCTGCTCTTCTCGGGCAGGCGTTTGGTCAGTTAGCCGACCTGGCTGGCGCGATTGCCGAATTGCCGATGGTGGTGGAACCGCCGGCGCCAGCGGAAATTGTCCAGGAAATCGGAACGCCCGACCAGACCGATATTCCGGGCGCACCGAATGGAACCGCTGCCGGGCGCGCGGAGATCGAGCATCCAAGTGCGAAAGAAGAAAGTGGCGCTCCGCCAAAGCGCCGCTCACACGGCGGCGCATTGCCGCGATAGGGAGTTGCAGATTGGCCGCAGTACCGGTCGCAGACCAGGATGGAACGATGGGGGAGCTGGCTACTCGCAGTTCTCACAGGCGGGTAGTTGATGAACTGGATCGTGCCCGTGCGCGCGAATACGCACTGCTGGCGACTTTGCTCGCCCGGGGTCCTGATGCCCAGCTGATTGGCCGCCTGGCATCGCTTCAGGGTGACGCAACTCCGCTCGGCATGGCGCATGCGGCTCTCGCCGACGCTTCGGGCCGATCCAGCGAAGCAAGCGCTGCGCGCGAGTATTTCGACCTGTTCGTCGGACTGGTCCAAGGCCAACTCGTGCCCTACGCGTCCCAGTATTTGACCGGCTCGTTGTACGGTCGCCCGCTCGTGGAATTGCGCGAGACCTTCCAGCTTCTCGGTATCGAGCGGGTGAATCGGTCCGAGCCCGAGGATCACATTGCAACTCTTTGTGAGATGATGGCGGGCCTGATCGGCGGCGCAATCACCGGTCCGGATGGTTGCGATCGCGATTTCTTCGTGAAGCATCTGGCAACATGGGCAAGGCGCTTTTTCATCGATCTGGAGCGTGCGAACCCGGCTTGCTTCTATGCCCGTGTCGGTTCGCTCGGCCGCACCTTCATGGAGATTGAAACCGAAGCTTATTCATTTCCCGCGTAATTGCGGGGTAACAGGAGAAATATCATGCGCTCGTTCATCGCCGCATGCCTTATCGCCGCAGCCATAGCCGCCGGTGCCGCCGCCGCTCTCGATGCTTTTGTGCAACAGTCATCATCAGCTGCTTTCGCGGAAGGCAGCGTGAGGCTCTAGCGTTGTGCCGACAAAAGGGGCCGGCCTCGGTTCGCTGAATCGACAGCGTTCCTTGAACCATATCGGCAGGACCGACGACCCATTCAGGGGTGGGAACGGAGGCTCGCCATGATGCGCCTGAGAATCCCTGCATTTGCCGCAATAGCATTGGTTGCTGCCATCATCATGATGCGCTGGCCGTCGATCTCGATCGAGGTAGCGGCCGGAACCGCGGCCATGCCGTCCTTGCAGGAGCTGCATGCCACAGCCGGGATACCCAACCTCCCGGTTCAGGAGATCGATGATCAAGCGCTGGTCTACACTGCTCAGGAAAAGCTAACCAAGCCTCAATGATTTCAATGGCCTGATCCAGACTGCGAATTTAGTCCATCCCGCAAGTCCATATTCCTCCTCTTCCGCGCCACGGATGTGCAACAGACGTCCGCCAAGATATTGAAATATTTTCTTTGGAAAGGTTTCGTAAACCGAAGGCGGCATGTTCGAGTCATGCCTAGATCGCCAGTTTAAATAGCCTATAGAGCTTTTTTGGAACGATCCGAGCCTGTCAGTGAGGCGCTGTCGCAATGCTCGATGCCAGGATGACGAAAATTCTGAAGATGGGCGGCGAGATTGGCGAAATCATCGGCGCGCGGGTCGCTGCGGCGCCAGACCAGTTCAATCGTCCGCGAGTAACCGGCCAGCGGTAAAGGCACATATTCGATGCCGTTGATTTCGGTGACCGCCAGTGCTGGCATCAAGGTGCATCCTTCGCCCGCTGCGACCATGTATTTCAGGGTCTCAAGACTGGTCGCGTGGCGGTTTGAGGCATCGATTTCGGAGCATGCCTCGATCGCCTGCTCGCGGAGACAATGGCCTTCTTCAAGCAACAGGCGCTCGTTGGCCTCCAGGCCCACCCATCCCATGCCGCGCGGTGATGTGGCCGAATGGCCGCGTGGACACGCCATTACGAAGGGTTCCCGGAACAGAGGGGCTTCACTCAACCCCGGTTCGATGACGGGAGCCGACATGACGACGGCATCGAGATCACCGCGGATCAGCGCCGCAATTAAATCGTCGGTTCTGCCTTCGCCGAGGACGAGGGAGAGAGCGGGATAGCGCGCGCGCAGATCGTGGAGGACGTGGGGGAAATAATAGGGTCCGAGTGTCGCTATCGCGGACAGCCGGAGCGTGCCACCGAAGGGCTCGCCGGAGCGACTGGCGAGGTCGAGGAGGCCACGGGTCTCAAGTAATATCTTGCGCATTTGATCGACGAGTTGCTGCCCTTCTGCGGTCACGATCAAACGCCTGGTCGTACGCTCGAAAATGACCGTCTTGAGTCGGGCTTCGAGCTTGCTCACTTGCACGGAGAGGGAGGGTTGGGCGACGTGACACCGCTCGGCCGCCTTGACGAAGCTGCCAAGCTCCGCAACGGCGACGGCGTATTCAAGATCGCGAAGAGACAGGCCCGAGACATTCATACGCGAGTATATAGGAGATGACTATCAATAATCAACGAAGGTTGTGACAATCCTATTTGTGAAGATGTCGCCCGCGGGGGCCTTCCGCCACGCTAGATCCATCCCTGCAATTCGCGGCGGACGATGGTCTCGATCAAACGCATCCCGCCGTCACTGGCGTTGAGGCATTGAATCCGGACAAATTCCTCGCCGCCGCCCTCAAAGAAATACCCGGCGTTCTCCTTGCCGATCTCCTCGATCGTTTCCAGGCAGTCCGCCGAGAACCCCGGGGTCAGGACAGCGATGCGCTTCACGCCGCTGGCCGCAAGCGCCTTCACTGTTTCATCGGTGTAGGGCTTAAGCCATTCGGCCGATCCAAAGCGCGACTGGAACGTGACGATGAACTTGTCCATGGGCAGTCTCAAGCGCAAGCGGATCAGTTCCCCGGTTCTCTGGCAGTGCTCGTAATAGGGATCGCCCTTGGCCAGCGTTTCGGCCGGCATACCGTGGAACGAGGCGACGACCACCTCCGGCTCGAAACTCAGACCATCCCGCCTATCCGTGATCGAGCGCGATATCTCCTCGATGTAGGAGGTGTCGTCGTAATAGGGAGCGGCCACACGAAGGACGGGTTGCCGCCGCATCTTAGCCAGCGCCTCGAACACCTTGTCACAGGCCGTTGCGCTCGTGGCCGCGGAATACTGCGGATAGAGCGGCAGCAGCAGGAGCCGGTCGCACCCCTGATCTGCCAATCGGTCGATAGCCGATTTGAGCGATGGATTTCCATATCGCATGCCCCAGTCGACGACGACGTCAACCGAGTTTGGACCCAGCAGCCCGGCGTCGATCGCGGCCTGCAGTTTCTCGGCCTGCGCGCGCGTGATCGTCTTCAGCGGGCTCTCGTTCAATTCGCGATTCCAGATCGTCTTATAGTCTTTCCCCTTCGTGGCTGGGCGAGACGTGAGGATCAACCCGTTGAGAATGAAAAACCAGATCAGACGCGGTGCTTCGATGACCCTTCGATCCGAAAGAAACTCCGAAAGATAGCGTCGCATCGACCAGTAATCGGTTGCGTCGGGCGTGCCGAGGTTGCTCAGCAGAATGCCGATTTTGCGGGGGGTGATGAAGTTGGCTTTCGGAGGCTGCGAAAACGCCTCCTTTGTCAGGCTTGCAAGGTTCGCGCGGTAGAAGGTCATGTGTGCCTCGAAGTAATCGCCATGATTGGGCACCGAGCGAGATTGGCCTGCCGTTGCGGGGAGGGCCGACGCTTCAGCCGTCGGCACCTATCATTTCCGCCCGTTCGTGACGGCGCTCGTGCATCGCCGAGTGCCAGGCCGAGTTCCTGCCATACCGCCATCATGGCCTGTGCGAGTTCCGCGATCAGGCGGGCCCCATGGAATGGGCCCGGTGTGATGCGCAGCCGCTCGGTGCCGCGCGGCACGGTCGGATAATTGATTGGCTGGATGTAGATCCCATGCCGTTCCAGCAGCAGGTCACTCGCCCGCTTGCAGAGATCGGGATCGCCGACCATCACCGGCACGATATGCGTGTCGGTCGCCATCACTGGCAGGCCGGCTTGCGCAAGCGCCGTTTTCGTCGCGGTGGCAGCCGCCTGCTGGTCGGCGCGCTCGACCTGGGAGACCTTCAGATGCGCGATGGACGCCGTCGCCGCAGCCGCGACAGCGGGTGGCAAGGCGGTCGTGAAGATGAAGCCTGGCGCATGCGAGCGCACCGCATCGATCACGGCACCCTTGCCGGCGATATAGCCGCCGAGGGTTCCGAACGCCTTGGCGAGGGTGCCTTCGATCACATCGATGCGGTGCATCACGTCGTCGCGCTCAGCAATGCCGGCCCCGCGCGCGCCGTACATGCCGACCGCATGGACCTCGTCGATGTAGGTCATGGCGTTGTGGCGCTCGGCCAGATCACAGATCCCGGCGATTGGCGCGATGTCGCCGTCCATCGAATAGACGCTCTCGAATATGATCAGCTTTGGCCGGTCGTTTCCAGCGCGGATCAGCAGCTCTTCCAAATGAGCGATGTCGTTGTGGCGCCAGATCAGCTTGTCGCAGCCGGCGGCACGCACGCCCTCGATCATCGAGTTGTGGTTGAGCGCATCGGAAAGGATGAGACAGTCCGGCAGCAGCCTGGCGATGGTCGCGATGCCGGCAAGATTGGAGACATAGCCGGATGTGAAAACCAGGGCCGCCTCCTTGCCATGCAGGTCGGCGAGTTCGTCTTCGAGCGCGACGACCGCCCGGTTGGTGCCTGAGATGTTGCGCGTTCCGCCAGCTCCGGCGCCCATCGTGCGCGCCGTATCGCACATGGCGCCGACTACTTTCGGGTGCTGGCCCATCCCGAGATAATCGTTGGAGCACCAGATGACGACGTCGCGCTTGCCGGCTGGGCTATGCCAGTGGGCATGCGGGAAGCGACCAGCCTGACGCTCGAGATCGGCGAAGACGCGGTAACGGCGCTCGTCCTTGAGCGCGGCGAGCGTCGCTTCAAAATGAGCGACATAGTCGACCATGGTCAGTTCGTCCTTCGGCGCTTTTCGTTGGATGACCTGTCCGCGCTGAGAGGGGTCAGCGCGGACAGGGTGCCAAGGGCAGACGGCATTCGGGGCGTTGCCGATCTACCCGAGGGTTGAGGTTTCAGATGCTATTCGGCTGCCTCGGTCACGGGGTTGGGTACGATCCTCGATCGAGCGAACTTGGCGATCGCGTCGGCCACGCCCTTGCCGTAGGCCGGATCGGCCTGCGTGCAGTTGGCGATGTGGCGCTCGACGACGGGCTGAGAAGCGCCATTGATCGCGCGCGCGGTGTTGTCGAACAGCACCTGCCGCTGGGCGGGCGACATCATGCGGAAGAGGTTGCCCGGCTGCGAGAAGTAGTCGGTATCCTCCCGGTGGTTCCAGCGCGCCACCGCGCCTTCGCTCTTCAACGGCGGCTCCGAGAAATCGGGTTGCGCCTGGAGCGCACCGCGGCTGTTCGGCTCATAATGGGTGCCGCGGCCACCATTGCCATCGACGCGCATCGTGCCGTCGCGATGGTAGCTATGGACCGGGCATTTCGGGGCGTTTACCGGAATCTGCGAGTGATTGACGCCGAGCCGGTAGCGCTGGGTGTCTCCGTAGGAGAATAGGCGGCCCTGGAGCATCTTGTCCGGAGAGAAGCTGATGCCAGGGACGATGTTTGTCGGGGCGAACGCGGCCTGTTCGACATCTTGGAAGAAGTTTTCCGGGTTGCGATTGAGTTCCATGACCCCGACTTCGATCAGCGGATGGTCCTTTTTCGGCCAGACCTTCGTCAGATCGAAGGGATTGATCGGATAGTTGTCGGCTTCCTCCTCCGTCATGATCTGCACATAGAGCGTCCACCGTGGGAAATCGCCGCCTTCGATGGCCTCGAAGAGATCGCGCATGTGACTCTCGCGATCGCCGCCGATCGCCGCCACCGCTTCGGCATCCGTCATGTTCTGGATGCCCTGCTGCGTGCGGAAGTGGAACTTTACCCAGAAGCGCTCATTCTGAGCGTTGAAGAAGCTGTAGGTATGGCTGCCGAAGCCGTGCATATGGCGCCAGGTCCTCGGGATGCCGCGCTCGCTCATCACGATCGTGATCTGATGCAGCGCTTCCGGCAGCAGCGTCCAGAAATCCCAGTTGTTGTCGGCGCTGCGCATTCCGGTGCGCGGATCGCGCTTAATGGCATGGTTCAGATCGGGGAACTTCAGCGGGTCTTTGATGAAGAAGACCGGCGTGTTGTTCCCGACGAGATCCCAGTTGCCTTCGTCGGTGTAGAATTTCAGAGCGAAGCCCCTAATGTCACGTTCGGCATCGGCCGCGCCGCGCTCGCCGGCGACGCTCGAGAAGCGAGCGAACATCTGGGTCTGCTTGCCGACCTCGGCGAAGATCTTGGCCTTGGTGTAGCGGGTGATGTCGTGTGTCACCGTGAAGGTGCCAAAGGCGCCGGCGCCCTTCGCGTGCATGCGCCGCTCGGGAATCACTTCGCGGTCGAAGTGGGCGAGCTTCTCCAGGAACCACACATCCTGCAGTAGCGCGGGTCCACGCGGGCCGGCGGTCATAATGTTGTTGTCGTCAACGACAGGGGCGCCGAATGCGGTCGTCAGTTTATTACTCATTGTCTGGCCTCCTTTGATGGTCCTGGGCTGGCGCCATCGAGGTTCGGTGGTGCCGAACACGACCATAGGAGGCGATGATTATTAGAGGAAATATATACTTCCGCAGACTCTTATAGGACATTCCTATGAGTTGGCGCGTTCGCTTACGAAAGCGCACAGATAAGCCGTCGTATTCCAGGCGTTGCCTGATACGCCGCATGAGGCAGGTCACGCCGGAATTGTTGCGCCGGGGCACTCCGTCTTAAAGCGGTCGGGTTACGGTGCTATGTTCTGCACGCGCCGCTTAGCGCTGGCTTGCAGGGTTCCAAAGTGAAGATACGGCGCACGCTCTTTTCGATCGCAGCTGCGATCTTCGTCGCCACGCTGGGCGCGGACGCGCCAAACGCGCAGGAAGCCATCGCGAAGCTCACTCCTCAGGCGCTCCAGGAAATTGCGCAGGTCGAGGCCGCGATTGACCGCATCGAAGCGCAGACAATCGAGCGCCTTGCTGCGCCGCCGGATAATCAGATCCAGCAAATCGAATTGCTTGGCAAGGTGATGCTGTACGACAAGAATTTGTCGGTATACCGCAACGAGGCGTGCGCGTTCTGCCATATGCCCGAGACCGGCTTTACCGGTCCGGTATCGGAGCTGAACCGCTCCACCGGCGCCTATCCCGGCTCAGTGCGCACGCGATTTTCCGATCGCAAGCCGCAGTCGCACGCCTACGCTCCGCTGTCGCCGGTGTTGCACTACAATCCCGGGCAGGGTGACCTCGTCGGCGGCAATTTCTGGGACATGCGCGCGACCGGACGCCGGCTGGGCAACCCGGCCGCCGAGCAGGCGCAGGGCCCGCCGACCAATCCGGTGGAAATGGGCCTGCCCGATATCGCCTGCGCGGTCTATCGCGCCTCGCAGCGGCCTTATCGCGTCCTGTTCGAGAGCGTGTGGGGGCCACAGAGCTTTGCGATCGCATGGCCCGGCGACGTGGCGGAGGTCTGCAATCGGCCCGGGCCAGCGACCGCCGGCGATCCGTTGCCGATTCATCTGAGCCGGATCGATCGCGGTCGGGCCGGCACCACCTTCGACCAGATGGCGCAATCCATTGCTGGCTATGAGGCGTCAGCCGAGGTGACGTCGTTCACCTCAAAATTCGACGCGGTACGCGCGCAAAAGACGCAGTTCACGCCGCAGGAGCAGCAGGGATACGACCTGTTCCGCGGCAAGGCACGATGCAACAAGTGTCACCGTGACGGCGGACCCGGCGAAGACCCGTTGTTCACCGACTTCACCGCCAGCAATATCGGCACGCCGGCCAACCCGAGGCTTCCTTACTATGAGGAAAACCGGCCTGACGCATTGGGCTATGCCGCAAATCCGAAAGGATCTTCATTCGTCGATGGCGGCGTCGGCACCTTTCTCAAGCAAGGGCATCTGCTGAGCCAGCCCTCTGCGGTGGATCAGCGATGGCTGAAACTCGCGCCCGACAACCAAGCGCGAATGCAAGTGCCGACACTGCGCAATGTCGACAAGCGGCCGTCTCCAGCATTCGTGAAGGCTTACGGGCATAATGGATACTTTACCAGCCTGAAAGAGATCGTGCATTTCTACAACACGCGTGACGTTCTGCCCCGATGCAAGCCTGGCGACGCCGGTGAGGGCACGACATGCTGGCCTGCGCCAGAATCGACCGACAACATGAACACGAGCAAAGTCGGGAATCTAGGCCTGTCTGACACAGAAGAGGACGCGCTCGTCGCCTTCATGCAGACGCTGGCGGACGGCTTTATGCCTCTCGATCGGCAGTAGGTGATGAAGCTTGAAAAAAATGCTCTGAAAGTGGAACCGATAGAATTTCCTAAGTCCACGCACACATCACGCTGACGGTGATTTAGGCCGGCTTGGTCTGAAAGGACCCGATGGCTTGGTAACTTGACCAAGTGGCTGTCGTGAGAGCTGTTGCCAAGATCAGGAAGCGGATTCGGCGAAGCAACGAGATCGACATTTTAGTTCTGCACGCATCGTTCAAGACGCAACGCTAAGCGTGGGCGCAACGAAAACGACTAAATTTGGTTTTAGGGAGTTCAATCGAATTGACGGTCGCCGCGTAGGTGACCTGGCAATTCGTCAATGGCTGAGCCCCGCTAACTCTGGACGATCGCCTGGATCAAAGTCGGATCTCGGAGAAACGACCGGTTATGGCGACCCGCCGCGCAAAGCGGCCGTTCGCCCAAACGCCGACGTCGGCAAAGTGCCCATAGGCCGACGTCACATTCATAGTCTAGTCGGTCGCGCCGGACCTATGAAGGGATTTGAGCGGGCACGCTGAAGGGTCGCGAATTGGTTTCCCAGCGACGCGAACAGAGAACAAAATGAACGGCCACGGCAAACCTACCCCACGGTGTCACGTTTAAGTTCACCCTGCCGGTGAACGCAGACACTGCGTCGTGGGGCTGGGCCCGTAAACCGTCCGGAGAACAGGCGCCCGGCCGTGAGCTCAGCTCTGGGTCTAACGGCACATTTGAGGAAGGTCCGGTTTTGGCTGCCGGACATCCCCGCTCCCCGGTTCACTTCGAGCGGCGCACGCCGCAATTCAAACCGCAGCCACAAAGACCTCGATTGGCAGGGGGTGGTCGATCACATAGCTGCCGAAATTTGGATTGTGAGCGTCTGGCTGGCCACGTTGGTCTGCTCCCACCGCACGCGCCAACAGCGTATAACCGCCGGGTTGTGCCGGCGTGATCCAATCGTATTTCCAGCGGCGCCATGCGTGGCGGTTGATCGGGTCGACGAAATCGCCCTGAACCCACGATGCGCCGCCGTCGAGGCTGATCCAGATCTCGGTAACATCGGTGTCCCCCGCCCATGCGGCGCCAAAAATGGTGTAGGAGCGATTGGGTTCGAGCGTCTCGTACACGCGTGGACGTGCGATCTGCGACTTCAGTTTCATTTCGGCGAGCGGCCGGCGCACAGGTGTCCCCTCGGAATCATCCCAATAGCCGTAGTCCGACGTCTGCCAGTAGCCCTGAAAGGGCTGCGTTGCCGCAACAATGTCGGTCAGCCACTTGACCGACGCCATGCCGTAATGCCCCGGCACGATGGCGCGGAGTGGATAGCCATGATCGGGCGTCAGGTCCTGCCCGTTCATCTGGTAGGCGATCAACACATCGGACTCCATCGCCTTCGTCCTCGGGATACTGCGGGCATAGGAGATCGGACCCGGGGGCTTGGGCTCTTCCTTCGGCACGCCGCGATCGGCGCCTTCGAGCACCAAGTCGCAAACCTCGTCGGCGAGTCCGGCGCTTTCCAGCAGCACGGGAAGGGGAACACCCGTCCATTCGGCATTGCCGACCGCGCCGAGTTGCCATTGTGCGCCGGGCACCGGCGGCACCATGAACACGCGGCTGTTGCCGGCGCATTCCAGCGTGGCGACGCAGGTCCGTGAAGGCATGGCGCGGATATCGGCGTAGCTCAGGCTTAGTTCGTTTCGCACGGCGCCGCTTATCGATAGCCGATAGGCGAGCGGATCCAGCTCCGGCGTGGGGAAATGACTGCGAATGTAGAACAGCTCGGACGGCGTGATGAAGTCGCCGAGCTGATCGAATGGCATTTCCAGATTATTGGGGTCTTTTTGCCGGATGATCAGTCCAACGGGGTGCGTAGCCGTGCCGGACCAGTTGTCGGTTTTCATATCCATCGCAGAGTTCTCCTATCGGGTTTCGAAATGGAATCGCGCGGCAAGAACGTCAAATCCGCGCGAGATTGATGCAGAAAATCAGCACGGCGATCGCGAGCGCCGCCGAAAGTAGCAACTCCGCACGGGACTGCGGGATCTGGATAACCTCATCGCGATCGATCGCGCGGCGCGTGCGTTCAAAGGCGAAGCTGCTTCGTGCGATGATGGCGATTCCAATCGTAACCATTGCCAGTCCGGCATAGCGGGTCGCGACCGCGACGAACGCGCCGGCGTAGTCCGGAGCAAGACGGGGTATGCTTCCGCCACCGACCGCATCGACAAAGACGTTCAGCTTGATGAGAAAAAATCCAAATGCCGCTACGGCCAAGCCGGTGCGTATCCACGCAAGATAGGTTCGCTCGTTCGCCGCGTGGTTTGTGTAGTTAGCGATCATTGAATCTCTCTTCGTGCAACGAACATGAAGCTCCGCGCCGACCAAATCGTGACGACCCTTCGCGCATCATTTCGCGAGCGGCGCGGGTCTCCCGATCCCCATCGATTAGTGAATGCGCTTACCGGCGGCGCGATAGCTCGCATACGCATTGGAGCTGTAGGCAGGGTTCATGACGCAATAGCCCAAGCCGCCGGACGCGGTGGCGCGGCATTGTTCAAGGTTCACGTAATCGCACTGGACGGCATCGGTAGAGCCGCCGGCGAGGCAGACTGGATATGTCTGTGCAGCTGCTTGTGTTGGCTCGCCAAGAATGTACGCTGAGGTAAGAAGGGGCGCCAGGACCATAAGAAATCGTCGCATTTCGTCTCTCCATTGGTCTGTTGTTGAGCGTTGGTGATGTTGATCAACGTAGGCGTGCCCGTTTCAGCAATCCAATTCATTGTTTTCATCTTTCCAATCGATGCGATCGATAGATGAGACCGCCGGAGACTAACTGTGCCGGGTTGTTCGGAGCACGACGCGGCGCGGTAGTCTTCAGGGCGTTCGAGCTTGCACGGCATTGCCGATCGTGTCGGGAAGACCGGATGCGATCATGAGACAGCGCATGCAGTATCCAGTTTCGCTTCGAAACTTGATGAGTTGACCAGACACTGTTGACGATGGCGTCGCGGGATCCTGCGCCATCGCCTTTTCCACCAAGCGAGCCTGGATCAAGATATGAAAACGATTGGTTTTACCGTTATTATCTGTTAGATTGATCGATAGAGATGACCGATATCGAGTTGGAAGGCCGATGGAGCCAACTCATGACGTTTGTCTCAAGCACCAAACTTGCCGAATCGCTGAACGACGGTGCTGACGCCCGCCTCCCTTCCGCCGTCCAACGAGAGCCCGGCCGGAACACCCCCGAAATTCTGCCGGGCCTGTTCCTGAATTGGGTTATCGCGGGATTGGCGCTCGCTATCAGACAGCTACCGGGCATGGCGACGTTCAGTCCCGTGATCCTGTCGATGATGATTGGAATTGCGTTCTACAACATCGCCGGGACGGCGGCCTGGGCGAAACAGGGCGTGACATTGCGTCTCCGCTGGCTGCGTCGTATTGCCACCAATACCGTTACCGATGCCCTTGATGAAGAGGCTTCCTGCGCAATCGCGTGTGTAACCGTCTTCGGATCGGTCGTGATGTTCGCCGATCCGATCGCCGCCGATGCCAAGGCATGGATTGTGGCCGCGGCGACATTTCTCTCGATTGCATTGGCCGCGATAGGCCTGGAGACTGACATCGGCAGGCTGACGGCGAAAGGCTTTCGGCCTGCCTTGCCCGGTGCACTCGCCTTCCTGTTCATCGCGGGCTTTGGCCTCACGCTGATCAAATTGATGGAGTAACGCGCTATGACTCTGGAGCAGCTTCGCATCTTCATCGCGGTGGCCGAAAAGCAGCATGTTACGCAGGCCGCGCGCCAATTGAATTTGACGCAATCAGCAACGAGCGCCGCGATCGCGGCGCTGGAGACGCGTTACGCAATCAAGCTGTTTGACCGCGTCGGCCGCGGCATCGTACTGACCCAGACGGGCCGCGATTTCCTCAATGAGGCACACGCGGTTGTGGCTCGCGCCAAGGCCGCGGCACAGGTCTTAAATGATTTGGCTGGCCTCAAGCGTGGCTCGTTGAACGTGGCAGCCAGCCAGACTGTCGCAAATTATTGGCTGCCGCCACGCATTGAGGCGTTTCGCAAGGCCCATCCAGGAATCGATCTGCACGTCACGATCGCAAATACCGAGCAAGTCGCCCAAGCTGTCCATCGAGGAGATGCAGACCTCGGTTTCGTCGAGGGTGAGGTTGACGACCCCTCGCTGGCTATTAGAAAAATGGAAGGCGATTCGTTGGCCGTAGTGGTTGGAGCGAGCCATCCGTGGATCGGCAAGGCGCGCATCACGCCAAAACTTCTAACCGATACATGCTGGATTCTGCGAGAGCCAGGCTCCGGCACCCGCTCCATGTTCGAGGCTGCGCTCAAGAAGCTCGGCATGAAGCTATCGGACCTTGATCTCCGGCTTGAGCTGCCATCGAACGAAGCCGTACGCGTTGCCGTGGAATCCGGGGATTGCGCCACGGCGATTTCGGACCTGGTTATAGCGTCGTCACTGGCTGCGGGAACGCTTCATCGAGTAAAGATCGATTTGCCGAAGCGCTCGTTTTTCGTCTTGCGGCACAGGGAGCGATATGCGAGCCAGGCGGAAAAAGCCTTGTTTGCTTCGTTCCGGATGTAAATGAAAATCAATTTGTGCTACTCATTATACCTCTATAATGCCACTACTTTACCAGAATGACTTGTGCGCGGACAGTCTCAACTACGTAAACTTGGAGACTACCTCATGCGTGTCTTTGTTACCGGTGCCACCGGATTTGTCGGCTCCGCCGTTGTCCAAAGAAACTGATCGCGGCGGGGCATGCGCTTCTGGGTTGGAAGCCAAAACAGTCGGGGCTTATCTCCGATATCGACCAGCCGAGCTATTTCGAAGCCTAGCCTACGTTGTCCTCCGTGAAATATCCCGAAGCGATTGATTGGCAATGGAAATTGCGGGGATTGCTGTGATTGGATTTGCCGGCAATCGTAGCTGCTGCGTCGATTTTCTTGCAAATTCGTGTTGAGGATTCCCTCGAATCTGAAGCTGTGATTCTCTACCGATCATGTGATCGGAGGGGATTCGATGCGGCCACGGGAGCGGCGGGAAAGCGGCGAGCAGGATCTGTTTCGTTCGCGGCTGGACCAGGTCATCAACATGGATCACGCGCTGGCGAAGCTGGCGCGGACGATCGACTGGGGATTTCTGGAAGAGAAGTTCGGGGCGGTTTACGCCGACGGCTCCGGCCGGCCGCCGCTGCCGACCCGGCTGATGGCGGGGCTGGCGATTCTCAAGCACACCTACAACCTCAGCGACGAAGTGGTGTGCGAGCAGTGGATCGAGAACCCGTATTACCAGTACTTTTGCGGCGAGGAGTTTTTCCAGCACCGGCTGCCGCTCGATCGCTCCTCGATGACCCACTGGCGCAACCGCATGGGAGAGGAGCGGCTGCAAGCGCTGTTGCAGGAGAGCCTGGCGGTAGCGACGCGAACCGGCGCGATGAAGCCTTCGGAACTCTCGCGCGTCATTGTCGACACCACGGTGCAGCCGAAGAACGTTGCCTTCCCGACCGACGCCAAGCTGTTGAACCGGGCCCGTGAGAAGCTGGCGACGCTGGCCAAAAAGCTGGGCGTGGAGCTCCGGCAGTCGTACACGCGGGTCGGCAAGTCCGCGCTGATCCAGCATCAGCGTTACGCCCATGCCAAGCAGTTCAAGCGCGCCAACCGGGCTCTGCGCACGCTCAAGACCTATCTGGGCCGCGTCATCCGCGACATTGCCCGCAAGATCGACGGCGACCATGGGCTCGAGGGCAGCTTCGCTCACCTGCTCAGCCTTAGCCGGCGGGTGCGCGAGCAGGAACGCGGGCAGCGCGGCGCCAAGGTCTACAGCCTGCATGCCCCCGAAGTGGAATGCATCGGCAAGGGCAAGGCCCACAAGCCTTACGAGTTCGGCGTCAAGGTCAGCGTTGCCATCCCCCTCAAGCATAGCAAGGGCGGCCAGTTCGTCGCCCATGTACAGGCGCTGCCGGGCAATCCCTATGACGGCCATACGCTGGCTGAGGTGATCCCGGGGATCGAGAAACTCGTCGGCGCTACGATCGATCGGCTCCACGCCGATGCCGGCTATCGCGGCCACAACGCGCCACCCGACTACAAGTTCAAAATCTACACCTCAAAACAGAAGCGCCGCGTGACCCCGGCGATCAAACGAGAGATGCGTCGCCGCTCTGCCGTCGAGCCAGTCATCGGCCATCTCAAGGACGAGCACCGAATGGGCCGCAACTATCTCGCCCACCGCAATGGCGACCTCAACAACGCCATCCTCGCCGCCGCCGGCTACAACTTCCGCCGCCTCGTCAAGTGGCTCAGGATTTTGTTGTGCCTCTTCTTCGCCAGCCTCTTCCCTCAGCTAAATCCGTTGCCTGCGTGAAAAGGCCATTCTTCACCGGAGACTACGTTGCTTTCGAAAGGCGGCCGCCAAGCCCGAACGCCGCAGGACCGCTCGTGGCGCAAAGCGGCCGGTGCGGGCGTGCTACGAGATCGCAATGATCTCAAGCTCCTGACCGGATGTACCGACGACATCCCCCACAGCTTTGCCCATCAGGAACCGTGCTACTGGGGATACGAAGGAAATAGAACCGGCCTTAGGGTCCGCTTCGTCCTCTCCCACGATATGATATTTCTGCACGCGCCCATCGTCGCGCCTGAAGGTCACGGTGCTCCCAAACGCGACAGTGTCGGTCGACGTAGGATTGGTAATGACCTGGGCCGTCCGAACTCTCGCTGCAAAGTAGCGCGCATCACGCAAAGGGGTTGCTCCTTGCCGCCGTCGTTCATTCACGTCTTCGATCTTCTGCGCGGTCTCGTATGCCTCGCGAGCCAGATGGAGCTGAAATTCCAGAGCCTTTAATCCCGCTTCCGTAACGAGGTTCGGATGAGGTGAAACCGGGCGGTCGGGGAGCAAAGTCTCCGACGCAGTTTCGGCACTGTCTTCCTTGGTGAAGGCAACGCTCAAGCTCAGAACTCCTTTTACGCGAGATATGCAAAAAGCGGTTCGGCGACAAGAGCCCCGACTCGTCAAAAGAACTCTAGCGCAACGCTCAGCGATTTTTGCGAATCATATACCGCGGAGCGAGACGGGCGCCATTATCAAGTTGCCTCGTTTGTGTATCACTCGACAGAAGCCCTAATGGCAGACCTCTGCTGCAGACAGCCGCGGCTTGATGCGTGGTATTTTTCCGAGTGCGTGCTCGACCGTCACATCATAGAGCCGAACTGCCGCAGCCTTGCTCCGCCGGCAGTTCCTCGGCATTGGGGTCGCCCGGTGCCGTCGCCCAGGCCAGTTCGACGAGCGTCACGATCCGCCGACCGGCACCGTCAAGCTGGCAAACGATGAGGCCCTGCTCCTCGATGTAGGTCAGCAGACGCCGTGCACGGCGCAACGAATGTGAGCCATAGGCGCGGGCAATCGCTGCATCGCCCGGGCAGGGCCAACCTTCCTTCGCGGCGCGGGCGATCATCATGAAGACGCCCTGCATATCCTCCGGCAGAAGTGAGGCGCGGACCGAGACATCCTGCCACCCGTCATCCTCTGCCATATCGGAGCCGAGCCCGGCGCGGGCGTGCGTCAGCATGCGACGGAAATCACCCAGGTCCGGCACGGCCGAACCGAGGCCCTCTATTCGGCAGCGGACCACGAACTCCTGATAGAGGAGGCCGATGGCACGGAATCCCGCGTCGGGTTCCGCCATGACGGCGCCCAGAATACGGTCCACTCGCTGACGCCGCTCCGCCAGTTCCTCAGCGCTGAGTGACTGCTCCACCGCTTCGGGACGGACCTCCAGCGCCGCGGTTTTCGCCGCCATGAGCTGGCCGAGGAGATCTGGCGACGACCGGCGCGGGGGCCGATTATTCTCGAGCGGCGGCGCTGCCAGGATGATGGCACGTGCGTCCAGTGTCGCTTCCGGCAGAGGCATCAGGCGCGGGGTCGCGTTGCGCGGCGTGGTATCCGTTGGACCAATGCGCAGCCCCAGCGGACGGCGGGAGAGGGCCGGTCCGAGCGCCATGAATTGCCCGCGCTCCAGATCCCGGAAGGCCTCCGCCTGTCGCCGCTCCATGCCCAGAAGGTCGGCGGCGCGCGCCATGTCGATATCCAGAAAGGTTCGGCCCATGAGGAAATTGGACGCCTCGGCCGCGACGTTCTTGGCGAGCTTCGCCAGTCGCTGGGTGGCGATGACCCCCGCAAGCCCGCGTTTACGGCCACGGCACATCAGGTTCGTCATGGCGCCGAGCGAGAGCTTGCGCGCCTCGTCCGAAACCTCGCCGGCGACTGCCGGCGCGAAGAGCTGTGCCTCATCCACCACCACCAGCATCGGGTACCAGTGGTCGCGGGCGGCCTCGAAAAGCCCGCCGAGGAAGGCGGCGGCGCGCCGCATCTGGTTCTCGGCGTCGAGTCCCTCGAGATTGAGCACCGTGGAGACGCGATGGATGCGCGCTCGCTCGCCGGCGACCTGCAGGCCCCGCTCGGTATGGTCCTCGGCATCGATCAGGAGGTGGCCGAAACGGTCGGTAAGCGCCACGAAGTCGCCTTCGGGATCGATGATGGTCTGCTGCACCCAGGGCGCGCTCTGTTCCAGCAGCCGGCGCAGCAGATGGGATTTGCCGGAGCCCGAATTGCCCTGCACCAGCAGGCGGCTCGCCAGCAGTTCCTCAAGGTCCAGAGTCGCCGGGGCGCCCGCCGTCGTGTGTCCCATCTCGATCGCAACGGTCATGTCTCGACTCAAAGTCTCCCTGCGGAGGCGGGCTTAACAACCTGATCGCAGCCCGTCGAGCACCCATGGCCGACCACTCCGTGTTCTCCACGGCTGGTCGAACGCCATCAGCCCAGATGGATGCCTACCTTAGCACACTTCGCGCACCGGAGGCGGCTGCCGAGGTTGTGGACGAAGGTTGTCGGCGATGCGTGAGCGCGGCCAGATCGACATCGTTCGGTCTGCGACCTGTGTCGACACGGACGACAAGCGCATGGCAATTCGTCGAACGGCCGATATTGCCGCGAAAGCGGTCGTTGGCATAATGGTTTATGGAATGCTCGCTTCTGAAGGATTAGCTGACAGTATATCCCCCGATACGCCAAAAATGCCGCGTCTTGATTCACAGCGGACCGTCGAGTCCGGCCAAGGCGACGGCACCCTTGCCTAAGTAGGCTGACTTGCTAGCTACGGAGGCGACGCCCGCGGGGGAGCGTCGATCTGCACGGTAGCCGTCATGCCGGCCACGAGGCGGATGCCATCCGCTACCTGATCGATGTGAATGCGTACCGGCACGCGCTGCGCAAGCCGGACCCAGGTGAAGATCGGATTTACCGACGCGAGCCCCGCCTGGTCCGGCTGCGCGTTCGGGATGTTGATGCCACGAGCGACGCCGCCGACATGGCCACGAACGAGCTGGCTGTAGCCCATCAGCTTGACGGTTGCCGGGTCGCCATCGTGGATCCTGCCGAGACTAGTCTCCTCGAAGTAGCCATCGACCCAGAAGGAGTCGGTGTCGACGACGGAAATTAGCTTTTGACCGACAGTGGCGTAGTCGCCGAGTTGCGCCAGCAAATTGGTAACATATCCGTTCACCGGCGAACGAATCACGGTCCGACCGAGATCGAGCTGCGCCTTGGCGACGGCGGCCTTGTCCAAGGCGACGATCCCCTCCGATTGATGCAGCGTGCTGGTCGTTTGCTGGTAGACGTCTGTCGAGGTCCAGCCTTCTTTCGCGAGACTGGCTTTTCGGTTCTCGTTCGCGCGCGCATAGTCGAGCGCTGCGCCATCGCGCTGCAACTGGGCCTGTGCGCTCTCGAGCGCGATGCGATAGTCGGCGGGTTCGATTTCGAACAGCACATCGCCCTTGTGCACGAACTGGTTATCCGTGACCGGCAGCTTGACGATTCGTCCCGCCACCTCGGGCGCCATCGTGACGACATAGGCCCGCACCGTGCCATCGCGCGTCCAGGGTGCACCCATGTAAACCCGCCACGTCGCCCAGGCGAGCAAAGCCGCAACCGCGACCGTACCCAGCGTGACGAGTATTGGAACGACGCGCATGCGCGGCTCGATATTGTCGCGGTCGCTCGCCACGCGACGCGGGGTATCGCTTCCATCGTTTTGCCTGGCGTGCTCCGATCTCAGTTCAACGCGCGACATTGGCACATCTCAACGCGCGACGACAAGGACGATGGACGAGAGGATGATCATGTAGAAAGCGAACACGAACAGTGCCGGATGCCAGACGTGCCGCAGCCCACCGAAATAGTCTGCGATCCGGCGCAGCGCGATCAGGACAAGCCACGCTGCCGCCATCATCACCGAGATAGGCGCGACATAGACGCCGAACAAATTGACTTCGGTAAAGTTCATCTCGCCGCCCCTGCATCGAAATAGGCGGCATGCCGGGCAAGCGCCTCCGACATCGCAAGGATGCTGGCGCGCGCCCTTAGCCTGACCCGCACCCCCGGCCTGGTGCTGGGCAGCGCTGCCAGCCGCTGGTCGAGGCGTGCAAGGCGTTCGGCCGCAGCAGAGCTGTCACCTTGCGCCACGGCATCAAGCGCCGCATCGAGTTCGGCGTGTAGGTCGAACCGACGAGCGACCCGGCGAAGTCGGATGATCTCGGTCCCTAGCGAGAGAGCAGCCAGCAGCTGCGCGCGCTGCAACGGCTCGGCCTGCTCAGGCAGCGCGGAGAGTCGGCCATAGATGTCGGCCTCCCACTCATCCGCCGTCCGCGGGATAGATCCCGTCGTCAAGCGGCGCAGGTCCCGCAACGTGAGCGCCAGAAGCCGACGAGTTCGCAGCGCCGGCGACAACGGCGGCAGCAAGCGGAAGGCGAGCGCGGCGGCGCCCGCTCCCGAAACGATTGCCAGGGCCGAATTATAGAATTGCAGAGTGTCGTAGGTGATAGGGTTCTCTGGTGTCATGAGAGGCACGAACCAGGACGCAACGGATCCGAATATCGCCGCCTGCCAGGATAGAGCGGAAAGCGCTCCTGCAGGCACCAGCACAAGACCGATCACGATCGCTAAGCCGGCGAAAGTCTCGCTGCCGGGCAGCACCGTGAACTTGAAGATCGCCGCGACGGCGGCGGCCAGACTAACGCCGAGCAAGTGACTCTTGGCGTTGGCGTAAGCTTCGTCAGCGGCCAGCGAGTACAAGATGACGAAGATCGCAGACCATGTTATGGTCGAGGTCCCGTTTGGCCATGCTGTAGCGATCCAGAAGAGCTCGACAACACCCATCACGATGAAGACGCGCGTCGCATTGACGAAAGCGGGAAGCAAATCGGACACGCGGAACCGCACCACGCGATTTTGCAGAGCGCCCTGGTCCGAATTGGTCAACAGCACCAGTCCGATGAGCGCGCGCGATATGCCGCTCAGCGCCTCCGCGGTCCCGTCGGCCAACAGCCGCAGCGATGACGTGTCGGCCGGCAGCGCGACGAGAGCCTTTACCGCCGTCGCACAGAGCCTCCGCAGGCGGCGTGGGTCGGCTGCCCAGCGTGGCGCGCCGCCTTCCATCGGCGCCGAGTGCAGTTCCCAAGGGAGACTTGGCAGAACGGCGTCGGCCTCTTGCCGTTGCTGGTGCTTCGGCAAAAGCTCGAGATGATTCGCGACCATGCGCCATCCGGACAAGGCGGCGAACAGGCCTTCCAAGGCCGCATGCAATACCCCCAAGCGATAGCGCAGGTCAAAGGTTTCGCCGATCGCTTCGTCGATGACAGGGTCAAGCGCGATGACGCGCCGGATCAAATCCCGCCGGATCGATCGAGTCTGCTGCCCAACCGGCCCGGCGAGCGTGCCAGACAGACCCCCGGTGATTTCGGCGCAAATAGCGGCAAGTTCGGTGGCGAGTCGCTGCCGCGCCCGGCCGAAATCGGTCCCGACCAGTACAATGCCCGCACATACGATGCCGATCCAGATCTCGCTGACGCGGGTCAGTGCCAAGGTGAAGACCTCGCTGTTCGGGCCGCCGGTCGCACCGAGCAAGTCGCTTGCGAGGATCACCGCCGTGTAACCCGCGAGCGCCGCCGCGTACGAGGCGAAGTTGCGCAGCAGCGTGGCAATGAAGCCACATGTGGCGCCCCAGACTGCAAGACCTATGAGGAAGCCGATGCGGCTTTGCGGGAAACACGCTGTCAGGACCACGATCGCCACGGCGCCCCATACCGTGCCTATCATGCGGAACGAGCCCTTGCGCAGCGAAGCGCCGAGCCTTGGCTGACACACGATCGCCGCTGAAGTACCGGCCCAGTACGCGTTGTCAAGTTCGAGCCAGAACGCGATGTAGAGTGCGAGGCAGACCGCAGCCCAAAGGCGCAATCCGAAGAGTAGCGCCGGACCCGCGGAGCATAACGCGCCCGCAACCGTTCGGTAGGCCTGAGCCGGATCCGTGGCCCAAAGTCCGGCCCGGCTCATGAACCCTGGCCTCCCTTGAGATCAGCAGTCATCCCCATCGCAACCGCGAGCAGAGCCAGCCCCACAGGCAAAGCCAGAGACCTAAGGCCGATTGCCGCCTCGCATGTCGCCCCCAGACCGCAACCAATGGCAAAGCCGACGATCGCCGGCCAGGTGCGCATCGCCCGGTCGCGCGCTTTGGCGACGTCAGCCCGCCTGCGCGCGAGCATCACGTCGCCGACATCCATCATGAAACGCGTGATGTTGGTCGTCATGACCGCCGTCGACGGCGCCCCTTTCAGCGAGATCTGTACAAGTGCGTTTTGCACGGCCATCGCCGAAACGCCGAGCATCCCGGCAAGGATCGCCTTCGTTGCATCCGGATCGATGCGTGGGCCGGCGGAAGCGCACAGCACAAAAGAGCCGGTGAGCAGTAGAAGCTGCAGCAGAAGGAGGGGTCGCAGCGAGGCGAACCCGATCCTCTCCAACGCACCGGCCAGCAGTCTCGTCAACCCGAGCGCCGCCACGAACACTGGGACCGAGAGCATCGCCGCGACCAGCGTCTCGCCGCCGCCGACGAGATGCGCGGCAAGGATGACAAGGTTGCCGGTAACGTGGGCGGCGAATAGGCCACCAAGCCCGAGAAAGCCGATGGCGTCTACGCTTCCAGCAATAATGCTGAGTACCGTCGGGAGCAATCTCGCGCTGAGCGAACTCTCGATCGACGGTGTCGGAACCCGGCTCGTCCGGCATTCAGCTATCTCCGACATGTGCCCGACCCTAATCTGCGAAGCGACGCGTTGGCGCAGAACAATGTGTGGCCTTCGGTACGATCATGGCTCCTGTTCCACGAAAAACTTATGAAACAGAAATGAACCGAACCATTTGCACGCAACACCTATTGCGACCCCCACCATAGTGTCAGCAAGACGCAGCAACGGCTGCTGCCAGGCGTCCACGGGGCTCATTGCTGCGACGACCATGACAACGGCCGTCGTTATTCCTACAGTGACGATGTCGTCACGCCGACCCAGCAGCGCTATGACCACCGTACCTATGGCTATCAATGCTGCCATCCCCACCGGGGTGAACGGGAAGAGCAAGAGGTAGAGCAAACACAGTGCGAAGCTGACGCAGGTGGCTATCAGGCGTGCGATGCCGGCAGACAGGCTCTGGAGGTGGGTTTCCCTGAAGACGAATACGGTGGCGACTACCGCCCACATCCCGCCCAAGAAGTCGGAAGACTGGTCGACAAATCGAGACAGGGTATGCGTCATTATCCAATAAGTGAGGAGGCACGCTATATCCAATAAGTGAGGAGGCACGCTATCACCATGTTCAGGGCATAGACGACATCCCACGAAGACAGCTTTGGGTTTTTCACATCCGGTACGATTTCGTCGCACGAAAGCATTGGCTCACTCCGCAATAATCGGCCTTCGGCTTCCCGCGAGCCCGTAAGCTCGCGCGCCGCGAGAAGCAGGGCGGCCACGGCCGGGTCGCCCTGGGACACGCCTCAGTATTGAGGTTTGTAGAGCTGACCCTCGATCCACGCGCGGATGTCCCGCGGCCGCTTCACCTGAGCCAGGCCCTCGTCGAACATGAACTCGGCGACGCGGGTTGCCGTTGTGATTTCCGTTTCCAGAATGTTGTCCTGGCCCGGAAATAGCATGCCCTTTGCTCGGAGCTCCGGACCGATCTGATCGGCGGAGGCCTGAGCGGCGACGATGAAGCACTCGTCGGTGAGCCGCCGCGGACGCGTCGCGTAGGTTGCGAGTCCGACCGCAGGAAAGATGTAAAAGTTGTTTGCCTGACCGGGATGGTAAGTTTTGCCGTTCAGCGTCACGTCCGGGAATTGTACGCCAGCGGCAAACAGCGCTTTGCCCTTCGACCAGGTGTATGCCTGCTCGGCCGTGCACTCCGCCTTGTCAGTGGGATTGGAGAGCGCGAAGATGATCGGCCGTTCATTAAGCCTGCTCATCGCCTCGACCACACGCTGGTTGAACGTGCCACCCTTGGTACTGACGCCGATCAGGACCGTCGGCTTCAAGGTCTCAATCGTTTTCACGAGATCCTTCGAAGGCGCCGCCTTGTGCGCATATACCTTCTGCGCTTCCGATAGATCGGCGCGAGACGGCTCCAGCAGCCCGTCGACGTCGAACATGGAGATGCGGCTGCGCGCTTCATCCCGGGACAGTCCCTTGTCTTGCATGGCTGCGGCGATCAACTTGGCGATGCCTACCCCGGCCGAGCCGGCGCCCAGGAACAGGATGCGCTGATCGGTCAACGGAGCATCGATGATCTGCAACGCCGTCGTCAGTCCGGCAAGCGCGACGCTGGCCGTGCCCTGAATGTCATCGTTGTAACATAGGATCTTGTCGGTATAACGGTTGAGCAATCGAATCGCATCGGTGCCCTTCCAGTCCTCGAAGTGAATGCAGCAATCAGGGAATACCTGCTGCACCGCTTGGACGAATTCTTCGACGAGTTCGTCCAGTTCCTCGTCGGACGGGGGCTTCTCACGTGAGCCAAGATAGAGCGGATCGGCGCGGAGCGCCTCGTTGGTCGTGCCGATATCGAACAGCACCGGCAGCAGGCACTCTGGAGGGACCGCCGCACACGCCGTATAGAGTTGCAGCTTGCCGATCGGGATTCCCATGCCGTTGGCGCCGATATCGCCGAGGCCGAGGATGCGGCCACCTGTAGAAACGCAGATGAAACGTATATCCCGCTGCGGCCAGTTGCGCAGAACTTCGGCGATCCGTCCCTTCATTTGGCGTGTGATATACATGCCTCGCGCGCGGCGATAGATGTGGCCGAAGGCGAGGCAGGCATCGGCGACGGTCGGGTCGTAGAGGATTGGTATGAAGCGCGCCGGATCGGACATAACCGTGCGATAGAACAAGGTCTCATTCCGATCGGACAAGCCGACAAGATAAATGTATCGCTCAAGGTCGTTCGGCTTGCCGTCGAGGTGTCCCAGCACGCGCTCGACCTGCCGGTCGAGCGTATCCGTTGGGGCCGGCAGAAGGCCTTCGAGCCCGAGGCGCTTGCGCTCGTCTGGAGTGAACGCCGTGCCCTTGTTGCGAACGGGGTCGTTCAGCAAGGCAACACCATGCGGGACTTCAAGAGACTGAGTCTGGAAGGTCGGTATCATTGATTTCTCCTCTGTTTCAGTGGGTTGGGTTTCAGTGAATCCGGTTGCCAGTTGCTCGCGCAATTGGCAGGACGGAAAGCGAGCGCACGCCCTGTGCGCCGTGTATGAGCACACCCTCGATATCCGCCGTCGCGGATGGGCCGGTGTGAAAGCTGGCATAGTGCCGGTCGCGGAACTCGGGCCGGCGATAGGCGTGATGCAGGTTGATAACAATGTCGGCGGGATCGAGGAGTACGATCAGGTGCTGCGCGAGGTAGGCGACCCCATTGACGCGGAGGTCGGCGTCGCTCAGGAGAACTGAGCCGGTCTCCGCGACGGCGAACGATGCTCGGACGACGGCAAAATCGACATCCGCCAGATCCCGCGGCGCGCCGACGCCAGCGATATCCCGGTTGCCCGCGATCTCCGGCACGGTGGAGCACACGATTTTGGCGTCCGCGATCTTCGCCCGGACCGGCGCCAGGATATCGCCGGACGTCGGCGGATCGAGGAACACGCCGCCCATCCGGTGCAGATTGTCCTTGAAAGCAGACAGAAGCGACGCCGGCGGGTCGCTGTCAAAGAGGGGGACGTGAGGCAGCGGCCGGTCCACGCGTGGCAGGTTGGCTCGGATCGAGGCCAGGATGTCGTCGCGGCTGCTCATCGCTTTTCTCCCCGGTTCGCGTGATACCAGCTGTGGAAAGTTTGTTTGGGCGGATGCGGCACTTCGCGGTGCTTCCCCCAGGCGTTGAGGCCGTTGTAGATCACGAAGCGCGGCAGATGGGCGAGCGCCGTATCGGCCGAGGCGATCGCGGCGCGGTAGGCGGCGGGCTGGGACAACAGCACCCCGGCGGCCTTCATGGCGGCCTTTTTGACGAGCGGCACCTCATGCTGCTTCACGAGAACGCGCCGCCACGCATAGATCTGCTCGTGGATGTTGATCTTCACCGGGCAGACATTGGTGCAACTGCCGTTCAGCGACGAAGCGAATGGCAGGTTGCTGTATTTCCGCGCGTTAAAGGTCGGATCGATGATGAGCCCGATCGGGCCGGAGTAGGTGGCGCCGTAGCTCAGGCCACCGCTGCGCCGATAGACCGGACAGGTGTTCATGCAGGCGCCGCAGCGGATGCATTTCAGGGACGTCCAGAACTCCTCCAGGCCCAGGCGCTCGGACCGGCCGTTGTCCACGAGCACCACATGCATCTCGCCATCCGCCCGAGGTCCGCGGAAATGGGAGGTGTACTGGGTCATCGGCGAGCCGAGGGCGCTGCGCGACAACAGGCGGACGAACACCGCCAAATGCTCCAGGCGGGGAACGATCTTCTCGATGCCGATGGAGGCGATGTGCAGCTTCGGCACGTTGGCCGACAAATCGGCGTTGCCCTCGTTGGTGCAGACGACGAATGTCCCGGTCTCGGCGACCACGAAATTGGCCCCCGTCATGCCCGCGTCGGCCTTGAGGATCAACGGGCGGGTCGCCTCTCGCTGCGCTTCCGCCAGATAGTGGACGTCGGTGTTGCCTGGGTCGGTACCGATCGTGTGTGAGAACACTTCTGCCACATCGGTGCGCAGTTTGTGCACGGCGGGCACCACGACATGGCTTGGATCCTCGTTGTCGAGCTGCTGGATGCGTTCGCCGAGATCGGTCTCGATCACCTCAATCCCGACGGAAGCCATGTAATGCCGGAAGCCGCACTCCTCGGTCAGCATCGACTTGCTTTTGATCAGCGATGTCGCGCCGTGGTCGCGCAGGATGCCGTGCACAATCCGGTTATGCTCGGCGGCGTCGCGTGCCCAATGCACGTGGATCCCGTTCGATCTCGCCTTGGCCTCGAACTGGTCGAGATATTCGTCGAGATGGGTGAGCGTGTGCTCCTTGATCGCCGAAGCGAGCGAGCGAAGCTCCTCCCATTCGGGAATGCCGTGCATCTCTCGGTCGCGCTTCTGTCGCAGATCCCAGAGCCGCTCGTCATGCATCTTCTCGTGCTCGGTAGCGGCGATGAAGCGCGCGGCAGCCTCCTGCTGGTCGATCGGCCGGTTGCCGCGGACCTTGGCGCCCCGCGGCTGCGGCTCGGGGGCCGGCCGCAGCGGCTTCGATGTTCCCTCGGCGTGATCAAGGCGGCGGCCGCCCCGGATGATGGCATCGGGATCGACCCCGGCCCGCATCTCTGGATGCAGCATGGCGTCGTCGGTTCGCTCGCGTGTCGTGCTCATGCGCTGGCTCCGTTCAGGATTTCGGCGATGTGAATGAACTTCAAGGGAACGCCGATGCGCTCGGCGCAGCCCCGCTGATGCATCAAACACGAGCTGTCGGCCGACACGATGTATTCGGCGCCCGCCTGCGCATGGTCGCGGACCTTGTCGTAACCCATCTTGGTGGAAACGACCTCTTCGAACACTGAGAAGGTGCCGCCGAAGCCGCAGCATTCGTCGGGGCGGGCCGGCCGAACGAACTCGATGCCGTCAACTTTGGAAAGCAGATCGATGGGCTTGGAGAAGAACGGCTCGTGCAACTCGGACGGAAGCGCGTGCTTAAGCCGGCGCAGCGTGCCGCAACTGTTGTGCAGCCCGACCCGATGCGGAAATCTGGCCCACGGAAAGGCGTCGACCTTCTGAATGTCATGAAGAAATTCGACTAGCTCGAAGGTCCGCGAGCGAACCTCCTTGACCTCGTCGGTCTGCTCTATCGCGTCGAAATTGTCCCGCACGTGGTGAACGCAGCTGCCGGACGGTGACACCACATAGTCGAAGCCGGAGAAGTTGCGCACGAAAAGCGCCTCGGTATCGGCGCACTCGGCGTTGAATCCAGCATTTGCCATCGGCTGGCCGCAGCAGGTCTGGTCGCGCGGGTAGTGGACATCGTGGCCGAACCGCTCCAGCAGTTCCAGCGTAGCGATGCCGACCTTTGGGAAAAAGGCATCAATGTAACAGGGGATGAAAAGTCCGATCTTCATGTATCACTCCTTGGGTGCGACTAGTCGTGCGCGGTTGTCGTTCTGATCTTGCCTCTGAAGACGCTGTAGCTGATGAGCGTGTAGAGCAGCATCAGTGGAAAGACGACCACACCTCCCCAGAACATGAACATAAGACTGGATTGCGGGGCGGCAGCTTCGTCGATGGTGATGACGAACGGGATGATGTAGGGCCAGAAGGACAGCGCGAGAGTGCCGAACGCTGACACGAAGATGGCCGCAACCATGTAGAACGGCCAATGGTCGTTGTGACGGAGGATGCTGAGCGCGAGTACGATTGCGGCGACCGCTCCAAACGCCGGGAATGCGAAGAGATACGGCCGATCGATCCAGCGATGCAGGATCGGAAGATGTTCGGCCAGCGCGTAAACGAAGACGACGATGAGAAACACGAGTACGGAGACCGCGAGGATACGGATCTCGCGGTGCGCCCTGTCGCGGACCTCAGCGTCGCATTTCTTCACCAGCCAGCAGGCGCCGAGAAGCGCGTAACCAAGGCAGAGCCCGATGCCGCATATCGCCGCAAACGGCGTAAGCCAGCCGAAGTCACCATTGGAATATTGGCCGTTCGTGACCTGCAGTCCTTCCACCAGGGTGCCGACCGTCATCCCTTGTATAAAGGCCGCGGTCAGAGATCCGCCGGCAAAGCTCAAATCCCAGATCCAGCGCAGCCGTTGCGTCTTGTAACGAAACTCGAACGCAACCCCGCGCAAGATCAGGCCCAGCAGCATGACGATGAGAGGCAGATAGAATGCCGACAGCAACGTCGCGTAGACGACCGGGAAAGCTCCCCACAGGATGACGGCGGTGACCACCAGCCAGGTCTCGTTGCCGTCCCAGATCGGCGCGACGGCGCTCAGCATCGCGCGTCGTCTGATTTCGCTGCTCGTCAGGCCGAACAGCATGCCGACGCCGAGGTCGACGCCGTCGAGCAGCACGTAGAGCAAAATGCTGATGGCCAAAAGCAAGACCCAGAACATGACCATGGTTATTCTCCAGCGCCGACGTGGCCGTGTTCGAGAATCGAGCCTGCGCTGGCGAGCGACATCGGTCGGTTGGGCACCGCGGTACGCGGAGCCTCGAACAGCCTGCCAACCGGGCCCGTGCGGATGAGCCGATAAATGTAAAACATGCCGAACGCGAAGATGAAGGCGTAGATTGCGCAGAAGATCAGGAGCGAAATCGTCGCCGCGCGCGTCGTCAGGAACGGCGTGAGGGCATCTGCGGTCCGCAATATTCCGAAAACTACCCATGGCTGACGGCCGACCTCAGCGGTGAACCAGCCGGTAAGGATCGCAATGAAGGGCAGTGGAAAGCTCAGAAAAGTCAGCCAGAGCAGGAAACGATCGCGCTCCAGGCGCTGCCTGAAACTCAGATAAGTACCGAGCCAGGCGAGCCCCAGCATCAACATCCCGCATCCCACCATGATCCGGAAGCTGAAGAACGGGATGACGACCGGAGGCCAGTTTTCGGGAGGAATGCTGTTTAATCCGGTTTCGCCGGCGGTGAGACTGTCGGAATCGATCAGGCTGCCGAAGGGCGGCGGCAGCGTGATCGCGAACAGGTTGCGCCGGCTCTCCACGTCCGGCCACGCGAACAGCACTTCTCCAGCCGGCTTCTCATCGTTCCAGCGTCCCTCGATCGCAGCCATCTTGGAAGGCTGATAGGTGTTGACATAGCCACCGTTCAGATGTCCGAAGAAAAGCTGAATCGGCATCAGCACAGCGGCGAGACCGAGGCCCATCCGCAGCATGATGCGGGACTCGGCGTGGAATTCCTTCCGCAAGACATACCATGCCCCGGTCGCGGCAACGCAGAAAGCGCCGGTCAGGTAGGAAGCAAGCAACATGTGCGGAAATCGCGACCACACCACCGAGTTGAAGATGATCCTGGTCCAATCATCCGGAACGAAGGCGCCATTTTCCATCACATAGCCTGATGGCACCTGCATCCAGCTGTTATTGACCATGATCCAGAACGCCGAAAACGTGGTTCCCAGCGCCACCATCGCGGTCGAGAACAGATAGAACCACGGCGGCACGCGGCTGCGGCCAAAGATCAGGACACCGAAGAAAGAGGCCTCGAGCATGAAGGCCGTGAAGGTCTCGTACATCAGGAGCGGGCCCTGAATCGGGCCGGACATCCTGGACAATACGCTCCAGTTCGTGCCGAACTGGAATGCCATCACGATCCCGGATACCACACCCAATCCGAATGCCACACCGAATATCTTCAGCCAGAAGTCGAAGATCACGCGATAGACCGGCCGACCGGTCGCAAGGCGCAACGCCTCGAGGACGGTGAGCCACGCTGCCAATCCGATCGTGAAAGATGGAAAGATGATGTGGAACGTGATGGTGAACGCGAACTGAATTCGTGAAAGGAGAAGCGCCGTCATATCCATTGCAAGCTCCGGGTTCAGTTCCACAGGCTCGATCGGGCGAGATCGCTAGCGCGGCATTAGTGGATGCTGTCTTCGTGAAGCATCTCAAAGAGCTCATGATTGTCGCGGTAGTCCACATGGACACCGACAATCACCGGTCCTTGCGTGTCGAACGCCTTCTTCATGACCGGCGCGATGTCGTCGGGCTTGTCAATCATGAGACCGGTCGCGCCGAATGCCTCGGCATACTTGATGTAGTCGATTGGACCGAAGTCGATTCCCGAAGTACGGCCGTATTTGAGTTGCTCCTGAACGGCTACCATGTCGTACCTGCCGTCGATCCAGACCATATGAACGATGTTCGCCTTGAGGCGCACGGCCGTCTCCAATTCCATAGCGGAATAGAGGAAGCCGCCATCCCCGGAGATCGAGAGAATCTTCTCCGCTGGCCGCACGATCGAAGCTGCGATGCCCCAGGGAAGGGCGACGCCCAAGGTCTGCTGGCCGTTCGTGATGAGGACCTGGCGGGGCTTGAAGCTATAGAGATGGCGAGCGATCCACAGGTGGAACGAACCCATATCCAGGCAGACCGTAATGTCACTACCGAGAAACTGCTGCAGTTCGTGGACGAGACGCAACGGATGGATCGGCAGGCCGCCGCGAGCGGCTGCTTCCTTGCTCAACAGCTTACGTTCGGCGGCGATCGTTTCGAGGATTGCCGATGAGAGCGCTGGTTTCTGCGACCGCCGAAGCTGTAGTGTCAGGGCTTGCAAAGTCTGGGCAATATCGCCAGTCAGTTCGACAAAGGGGCAATAGGAATTGTCGAGGTCCGTCGGCAGCACATCGACGTGGACGATCTTGCGCTGGTTCTTGGCGTTCCACAGCGGTGGCCAATATTCGACAGGATCATACCCAACCGTAATGACGAGATCAGCGGATTCGAGCAGCCGATCGGCCGGCTGGTTGGCGAGCTGGCCAACCCGGCCGCCGAAATTATCGAACAACATCGCACCTACGGCACCCGCTGCCTGGAAGGTTCCGACTACCGGCAGGTTGTTCTTGCCGATGAACGTCTGAAGTGCCTTAGCGTTGGCCGGCTTGCTGGCCAGCATGCCCAGGAGTACCACCGGGTTCGACGCGGCGTTGATGAGGCGCGCGGCCTCTCTGATCGCGGCGCCGTCAGCCGGACCGAGGCCGGCATAGGCCGGCGCCGGCAAGGGATCGTGCGCGCAAGGCTCGGTCATCACATCCTTTGGTAAATTGACATAGGATGCACCCGGCCGGCCGGATTCGGCCGCGCGGAAAGCGTTGGCAAGTACTTCACCGAGTTGATCCGGAGCTCCAACTGTCGCGCTGAACTTGGTAACCGGTTTCAGGATCGACACCGCATCCATCGTCTGATGGATTTGCTTCAGCGCTTCGGAGGTAGCAACGGCGCCGCCAAGCGCCACCACCGGGTCGCCCTCGGAGTTGGCCGTGGCCAGGCCGGTCGTTAGATTGGAGACACCAGGTCCCGAGGTCGTGATGGCGACACCCGCCTTGCCAGTCATGCGGCCGATGCCGCCTGCGATGAAGGCAGCGTTCTGCTCGTGACGGCAGACGACCGTCTCGATCGTCGAGTCAACAAGCGCATTGAAGACCGAGTCGATCTTGGCGCCGGGAACGCCGAAGACGTGTGTCACGCCCTGCATTTCCAAAGTGCGGACGACCAATTCGGCACCGATCTGCTGCGCTTTGTTCAAGACTTTGTGCATTGTCAGTTCTCCTAATGAGCTTGTTCGGCATAGGCGAGTTCTTCAGCGGAGTTCTTGCTAAGATCCGCCTTCAGGAAGGCTTCCGACTCCGGCAGAGCCAGGTGAAAATCCGTCAGAGCCTCGACCTTGAGCCGGAGCGGGCCGGCTTCGACGTCTAGCAGGTGTCCGCCATGCTGGCGGTCGCTTGAGAGAAAGTGAAAGTGATAGCCGGAGATGCTGAAGGCGCTCGAGAAGCCAGGCGACCACAGGCCGACCAGGGTGCCCTCTATGTCGGTGAAATTGAATTCGCTCTGCATCTTGGCCGCGTCGACGAGACGCGTGCCTGGTCGCGGTGGATTCACAGCACGGGTGCGGACCCGACTGAAGTGCCCGTCCAGGCGGATTGCATAGAAGATGTTGCCTGAATTTCGAAATTTGTCGCAACGACCCTTAAGATCCTCAAAGCTCGCAACGGATTCTATTTCGACATCGGTTTGCGGCGAGAATCGCGTCACTACCGCGAACGGCGCACCGGCGTTGGGGGTGGCTTCCGACACGTGGCCGGTGCCCTGCACCTGGTAGACTCGCCCGTCGAGCACGACCATCTCGCCATCCAGATTGGCGAAGGTGCCAAGACCGAAATCGCCATGCTGCAGGATCGACTCGACACTGACCTCTTTGTCATAGACGCCCGCGACCAGGGCGCCGGAGATCGAGATTTGAAACAGCGTGTGAACCGGCACGCCGAGGTATTGGGACAAGGCGGCCGTGACGATGGACGAGCGTGTTCCTTTGGTCCTCTGGACCTCAGCGTCCAACGCTTTCTTAAGCGATGCCGGAATGGTCATGTCCAAATTTGCCATCAGTTCTCTCCAATTGACCTTCAGGCCCACAGGTTCGATTTGGCGAGATCGACAAGATCGTCGCCGCGGCCGTTGAAGACGGCTTTCACCATGTAGAGCGTGAAGCCTTTGGCCATTTCGACAGTAATGGCGGGCGGGATAGGAAGCACCGTCCGGCTCACCACCGCATCGACCAGAACCGGTCCGTTATGGGCAAGTGCGGCAGCGATGCCCTTCTCGACGTCGGCGGGATCCTCAAGCCGGATTCCGCGCACGCCACATGCTTCGGCCATCGCGGCAAAGTTCGGATTCTTGAACTCGGTACCGAAGTCGAGAAAGCCAGTGGACTTCTGCTCGATCTCGATGAAGCCGAGCGCGCTGTTGTTGAACACCACGACCTTCACCGGCAGGCCAAGCTGCGCAAGGCTTAGAAAATCACCCATCAGCATGGTGAAACCACCATCACCCGACAGCGAGATCACCTGCCGGCCTGGAAACGCCGTCTGCGCGCCAATCGCGTGCGGCATCGCATTGGCCATCGAGCCATGCCAGAACGATCCGATCAGCCGCCGCTTGCCGTTCATCGCGAGATAGCGCGCAGCCCACACCGTCGGCAGACCGACGTCGCAGGTGAAGATGGCGTCCTGCGAAGCTTGATCGCTGATCGCTTTGGCAACCTGCTGCGGGTGGATCGGTTTGCGACCGGGCTTGCTGACCGCAAGCGCATCGAGATCCTTGCGCGCCTTGCGGTAATGTTCCGTCGCTCGGTCGAGATGGGTACTGTCGCGCGTCTTCGTGATGAGCGGCAGCACGCTTTCAATGGTCGCGCGAACGTCGCCCACCACGCCGAGATCGACCGGCGCACGGCGGCCGATCTGTTCGGGCCGCACATCCACTTGCGCGATACGAACCCCGGCGCTGCGCGGATAGAACTGGCGATATGGAAAATCGGTGCCGAGCATCAAGAGGATGTCGCAATCGAGCATGGCGTAGTAACCGGAGGAGAATCCAATCAACCCGGTCATGCCGACGTCAAAAGGATTGTTCCACTCGACATGCTCTTTGCCTCGGAAGGCATGCACGATGGGAGCCTTCAGGCGATCGGCCAGCGCAAGGACTTCATCATGAGCGCCTTGGCATCCCGAGCCGCACAGCATGGTCACTCGGCCATCGCCGTTGAGGAGCGCCGCGAGTCGATCCACATCTGCGCGCGTCGGCATCGTCGCGGCCTGGCTGGGCAGCAGGCCAGCTGCTTTCGGCGGCGGCGCGTCCGCGGCGGGCTGAAGGGCGATGTCGCCCGGAACTACCACGACCGAGACGCCGCGATTGCCCACCGCTTGCCGGATCGCGATCTCCAAAGTGCGGGGCATCTGGTCGGCTCCCGAGATCAACTCGCAATAGTGGCTGCACTCCTTGAACAGAGTCTCCGGATGGGTTTCCTGGAAATATCCGGCGCCGAGCTCGGCCGACGGGATTTGCGCCGCAATAGCAAGCACTGGCACGCGCGACCTTTGACAATCGAACAGGCCATTGATGAGGTGCAGATTGCCCGGGCCGCAGCTTCCGGCGCAGACCGCGAGCTCTCCCGTGAGGTGCGCCTCAGCACCGGCTGCGAAGGCAGCGACTTCTTCGTGCCGCACATGGACCCACTCGATCTTGCCCTGGCGACGGATCGCATCGGTCAGCCCGTTCAAGCTGTCACCGACAATGCCATAGATCCGCTTGACGCCGGCGGCAGCAAGCGTCTCTGCAAATTGGTCAGCGACTGTTTTGGCCATGACTAAATCGTCTCCATCGATGGAATCGGAAATTCCCTTGGGTCTCCGGCTTCCTAACGCGCCGACATGCTGGTCTTGGCGAGGTCAATTGCTTTGGCGACGTAGGGCCTGACCATCTTTGCGGGATCGACGACGCGGTCGAACTCCTGCTCGGTAACGAAGCCGAGTTTCAGCGCCGCTGCCTTGAGGGTGAGATCGTTGTCCATCGCGTAATGCGCGATCTTGGACGCCTTGTCGTAGCCGATCACCGGCGCCAGCGCCGTAACGAGCATCAGGGAGCGGTCGACATACTCCTTGATCTTCTTCACGTTCGGCCTGGTTCCTTCGACCAGGTACTTGCGGAAATTCGTACAGCCGTCGGTCATGATCGTGATCGAATGCGCGATGTTGTGGATCATCAGCGGCTTGTAGACGTTCATCTCGAGATAGCCGCCGGCGCCGCCGAATCCGACGGCGACATCGTTCGCCATCACCTGCACGGCGATCATGGTCAACGCCTCGGCCTGGGTCGGATTGACCTTGCCTGGCATGATCGACGAGCCCGGTTCATTCTCGGGAATCATGAGTTCGGCGAAGCCGGCGCGCGGACCGCAGGACATCAACCGGATGTCGTTGCCGATTTTATAGAGCGAGACTGCCAGCGTGCGGAATGTGCCGGAAAGCTGCACCAGCGCGTCATGCGAGCCCTGCACGGTGAATTTGTTCGGTGCGCTGACAAAGGGCAGACCCGTCAGCTTGGCAATTTGGGCAGCGGCTGCATCGGCAAAACCGGGCGCGGCGTTGATCCCGGTGCCGACTGCGGTGCCGCCGAGGGCCAACCGATAAACTCCCTTGAGCGCGTCTCCAATGCGTTCAAGATCATCGGCCAGCATGCCGGCATAGCCAGACCATTCCTGCCCTAATGTAATCGGTGTAGCATCTTGCATGTGGGTTCGGCCGATCTTGACGACGTCATCCCATTCGGTTGCCTTGGTGGCGATCGCGTCGTGTAGTGCCTTTACTGATGGAACGAGGCGTTGCGTCACATTCACCGCGGCAGCGTTGTACATCGCGGAGGGAAAGCTGTCGTTCGACGATTGCGACATGTTGACGTGGTCATTCGGGTGAACCGGCTTCTTGCTGCCGAGCGGCGTGCCCGCTAGTTGGCAGCATCTGTTGGAGATCACCTCGTTCACATTCATGTTGAACTGAGTGCCGCTGCCGGTCATCCAGACGTGCAGCGGGAACATGTCGTGATGCTGGCCACCGAGGATCTCATCGCAGACCTGAACGATCAGCTTGTGGGCCTGATCGTCGAGCCGTTTGCCGGAATGGTTTGCATTTGCGGCCGCCTTCTTAAGGGTCGCATAGGCCGTGATCATTTCGCGCGGCATAAGGTCTTTGCCGATGCTGAAATGCTCAAGCGAGCGTTGCGTCTGCGCACCCCAGAGCATAGCGGCCGCAACATCGACTGCGCCAAGGCTGTCCATCTCTCTGCGAATGCTGCTATTCAAGTCGCAGTTTGAATTTTGTTTTGATTCCGCCATTCGAATTCTCCGGTTTGACATTGAACTTCCGGCCCAGCGATGCTGACCTCGATCTGCGACGATCACCCCTTGACGCCATGCGAGCATCGCTGCCGTCGGGCAGGAGCCTTGCGCGTCCTTCAACATTTGCAGAGAGGCCGGGTCCGCGCACGTTAGACATTGTTAGAATTTGTTTGAGTCAGCTCTCTCTGCTTGAGCCCCCGCAGTCCAGGTAAGTTCTTCGCGAGCGCTGGAGTCGCGCTGAGAACGAATCCTACGCCGCGGACATTGCGAATCATGGGGGCTTCGTTCGGTCCGTCGATCTTTGAACGCAGCCGACCCATATGCACATTGATACGGTTGGTCTCCGGGACGAATTTATAGTGCCACACATCTTTGATGAGGTTCGCGCAAGTCAGCACTTGGTCGCTCCGCTGCATCATGTACTTGAGCAACTGGAATTCGCGCGGCCGCAGATCGATCGGCCGGTTGCCACGCCTTGCTGTGCGATCGATGAGGTCGAGCTCCAAAAATCCCACGCGCAGCACCGTTTCGCGTGGTTCGACCGGCGAGCGAACCCAAGGTTCCATTCCTGGGATTATGATCACTATCGACAGGGGCCGTTTGCCAAGGCTGCCCATCTCTCTGCGAATGTTGCTGCTCATGCTT
This sequence comes from Bradyrhizobium sp. AZCC 2289, assembly GCF_036924615.1. Classification (NCBI taxonomy): domain Bacteria; kingdom Pseudomonadati; phylum Pseudomonadota; class Alphaproteobacteria; order Hyphomicrobiales; family Nitrobacteraceae; genus Bradyrhizobium; species Bradyrhizobium sp. AZCC 2289. The sequence continues at coordinate 7,734,747 of NZ_JAZHRY010000001.1, forward strand.
TTTGACCTCCTTGAAAGATCACGGCGAGCCACGCCGCACTCGCTGATGTGCCGTCGGCTGCCGAAGTTGATTCAGAGCTCCTGTGCTCACTGCTCCGTTCGATGCGGGCCCGCGACCGCCCCAAACCGGCTGGGATGTCTGGAAACGATGTCGGCAAGCGTTTCGTTGACGCGCCTGGCGATGTTGCGTGCCTCTTGCCCCGTCGCGTGGTTGGCCGAGTCAGGGTCGGAGAGGACGCACGCCGAGATGTCATGCTCGTCCATATACGAGATCGCGCTTTCGACAGACCAGTCGGGCTGCTTTTGCCCAGGTCCCACCGGCGCACCCTGTCCGTAAGGCAGGATAGGATGTGAATGTACGTCGATGATTTTGGCAGGACCAGCCATCGGAGTACCTCATGATCAGAGCGGAACAACAGTACGAAGAACTGAACCGCATCAAGCCACTGCATTTCTCACCTCTGCACGGTCGCTCCAGCGGTCGAAGTCCGCTCCGTTTCGCCGAAAGGGTTGCTTCGCTGTTGCACATCCGTTGAGAAGTTGAACGTGCAGCGCTGTCGTCGCCAGGTCGTGACTCCAGAATTGCAGAGAAGCCGCGTCTCGGCACGTTAGACGCTGTTGAATTTCGTTAGCCTCGGCCTTCTCTGTCTGAGCTTTCCGCGTGCAATTTCAAAGTGGAGTGTGGGTGTCGAGCAAATGTGCCGGCCAGCACTCCGGTCGTCTTCGCGCGATGAGCCAGTAAAGATATCCGTGGAACGTGACGATAGGCGCCGTTCCCATGAGGGGCGATAGGTCGCGCCTACGTCAGACCAATGGCTCCGTTGGCTCATACCTTGGTTTGATCCACATCACGATTTCTGCCATGCTACAGGTGGCTTGACGTTACCGTATACGGCCCACACCAATGCCGTTCGAGACGAGCGATAGGGCGGTTGTGCACGTGGTCGACGACGACGCTGCCCTGCGCGGCGCGTTGGAGAGCCTGTTCGACTCGGTGGGACTTGACACCCTAACCTACGGAGCGGCTCGCGACTTTCTTGACGCGAGCCTTGCGGATAAGCCCGGATGCATCGTTATCGACATCCGCTTGCCCGATATGAGCGGGCTCGAGTTCCAGGCCCAACTCACCCAGTTGGGCGTTCGCCTGCCGGTGATCATGATGACCGGATATGGCGATATTCCGATGTCGGTCCGCGCGATGAAGCGAGGCGCGATGGAGTTTCTTTCGAAGCCATTCCGTGATCAGGACATGCTCGATGCCGTCATGGCGGCCATCGAACGCGACCGCCAGCGGCGGACTGCCGACGACAATGCTTCGCAGGTGCGACAACGGTTCGGAACACTGACCCCTCGCGAACAGCAGGTGATGATGCTGGTGACATCCGGGAAGATGAACAAACAGGTGGCCGGAGAACTTGGAGTAAGCGAGATCACGGCGAAAATTCATCGAGGTGCGGCCATGCGCAAGATGGGCGCACGGACATTGGCTGACCTCGTGCGGATGGCCGACGTGGTCAAGCCCAAGTCCCCGTAAACGTTGGGTAACACCTCTGTATAATGTCGTGGTGCCCCGGCCAGATGCAACAACTGCTCTCTCGCCACCACCGACCCGCACCCATACACGAGGATGATGGTGTCAAGAGAGCCCTTAATCGCCGTGGTCGACGACGACGAGCCCTTCCGACTAGCGCTGGTCGATTCGCTCTGTTCGTTGGAATACCGCGCGCGCGGGTTTGCATCCGCGGAGGATTTTTTTGCCGCAAACGGGGAAAGCTCGTGCGACTGCGTCGTCACCGACATTCATCTGCCCGGAATGAGCGGGCTTGATTTCCAGCGACTGCTTATGGCGCGTGATTTGCGATTGCCTGTCATCATGATTACTGCGCGCGGAGAGCCGGGGTTGGAAGCTAGGGTGGCAGCCAGTGGCGCTGTCTGCCTGCTCAGAAAGCCATTTGGAGCAGATGCCCTGATTGGCTGTCTCGAAAAGGCTTTGGACGTCTGATCCCAGCGCCGCTTGACGGTCTCCGAGTTGCGCGCATGGCGACCGCACTCAATCCCCGGTCGCCGCCATGATTTGGGCCGCAACCGCGGCGCAACCGTCGTCGTCTAGCCACAATATAGCATCGATCGTGATATGTTCGCGTTTTTAGCCTCTGTTTTTGGATTGACGGGCCAGAGCAAACGTCACCTAATCAACGTACTAGAGCAGTCCTCCTGGCAGGAGGCCCTCGTGAACGAGCTCTTGAGCTACGCATTCTCGCCCCTGAGGGAGGGAGACATCGCCCTCTACCGGGGCTCCGGCAACGGCCTGGCGCCGATCCTGCTTGTTGCCGCGGAGGAAACGTCGCTCGGTTGCGTCCAGCGGCTCGAACACGAATATGCGCTCAAGGCCGAACTTGACGCAGGCTGGGCGGCGCGACCCGTCGCGCTCACGCACCACAACGGCCACATGACGCTGGTGCTGGAGGATCCCGGGGGTGTACCGCTCGATCGACTGCTTGGCCGGCCGCTCGACCCGTCGCATTTCCTGCGCATCGCGATTCCGCTGGCGGCGGCGCTCCGCCAAATGCACGAGCGAGGCCTGATTCACAAGGATATCAAGCCGGCAAATTTCCTGGTGGACGCTGCAAGCGGCGCGGTGTGGTTGACCGGGTTCGGCATTGCCTCGTGTCTGCCGCGCGAGCATCAAGCCCCCGCGCCGCCGGAAGTGATCGCGGGCACGCTCGCCTACATGGCGCCGGAACAAACCGGCAGGATGAACCGCTCGGTGGACTCCCGCAGCGATCTCTATGCCCTGGGCGTCACCCTCTACGAAATGTTGACGGGGCAGCTCCCCTTCACCGCCGCCGATCCGATGGAGTGGGTGCACTGCCATATCGCGCGGCAACCGGTGCCGCCCAACGAGCGGGTCGCGGTCATACCGGAGCCGCTCTCGGCGATTGTGATGAAGCTCCTCGCCAAGACCGCCGAGGAGCGCTACCAAACCGCCGCTGGTGTCGAGGCCGATCTGCGGCGCTGCCTGACGGAATGGGAGGCGGCTGGTCGCATCGAGCCATTCCAGCTGGGCATGCACGACACTTCGGACCGGTTGCTGATTCCGGAGAAGCTCTACGGCCGGGAGCGCGAGATTGAGGCACTGATCGCGCTCTTTGACCGGGTCGCAGCGAACGGCACCTCGGAACTCGTGCTCGTCTCCGGCTATGCCGGGATCGGCAAATCCTCGGTCGTGAACGAGCTGCACAAGGCGCTCGTACCGCCGCGTGGCCTGTTCGCGTCGGGCAAGTTCGACCAGTACAAGCGCGACATCCCGTACGCCACCCTGGGCCAGGCATTCCAGAGCCTTGTCCGCTCGCTCCTCACCGAGAGCGAGGAGGAGCTTGGCCAGTGGCGGGGTGCACTGCGCGACGCGCTGGGCCCTAATGGACAGCTCATCGTCAACCTCGTTCCCGATCTGGAGCTCGTGATCGGAAAACAGCCGCCCGTCGGTGACCTGCCACCGCAGGATGCGCAGAACCGCTTCCAGATGGTGTTCCGGCGCTTCCTCGGGGTGTTCGCGCGCAAGGAGCACCCGCTCGCGCTGTTCCTCGATGATTTGCAATGGCTTGATGCAGCGACGCTCGACCTCCTCATGCACCTGGTCACGCATCCAGAGGTGCGGCACCTGCTGCTGGTCGGGGCCTACCGTGACAACGAGGTCGGCCCCACGCACCCGCTTCTGCGGACGCTGGAGGCGATCCGCGCGGTCGACGCGAGTGTGCATGAGATCGTGCTGGCGCCCCTCGGGCTCGACGATCTTGGCCGGCTCATCGCCGACGCGCTCCACTGCGAGCCGGAGCGCGAGCGGCCATTGGCGGAGCTCGTTCAGGAGAAGACCGACGGCAATCCGTTTTTCGCGATCCAGTTCTTCACCGCGCTGGCCGAAGAGGGGCTGCTGGCATTCCACCCGGTTACGGGGGCTTGGCGATGGGACATCAACCGCATCCGTGCCAAGAGCTACACCGACAACGTGATGGATCTCATGGCCGGGAAGCTGAGACGGTTTTCTTCCGCCACCCAGGAAGCCCTGAAACAGCTCGCCTGCCTGGGCAACGGCGCCGAGATCGCGACGCTGGCCATGGTTCACGGGGAAACAGAGGAGGCGATGCACGCGGCTCTCTGGGAAGCCGTCCGCGCCGGGCTCGTCTTTCGCGAGGACAGCGCCTACAAATTCCTGCACGACCGGATCCAGCAGGCGGCCTATTCACTGATTCCCGACGAGCACCGTGCCGACATCCACCTGCGCATCGGCCGCGTGCTGCTCGCGAGCATGACGGTGGACGAACTCGCCGAGCATCTGTTCGATATCGCAAATCAGCTCAATCGGGGCGCCGCACGGCTGATCGACCGGGACGAGAAAGCGCAAGTGGCGGCGATCGATCTGCGTGCCGGGCGAAAGGCCAAGGCGTCGGCAGCCTATGCGTCGGCGCGCGCGTATCTAGCAGCCGGCATGGCCCTACTCGACGATCGAGACTGGGGCAGTCAGTACGAGTTGACATTCAGCGTGTGGCTCGAACACGCGGAATGCGAGTTTCTGAGCGGTCACTTAGACAAGGCCGAGCAATTGATTGTCGAGTTGCTGCAGCGCGCGGCCTGGAAAGTCGACCAGGCGGCCGTCTACCACCTGAAGGTACAGTTCCATGTCGCGAAGTCAGAGAACCTGCGAGCCGTGGACAGCGCGCTCACGTGCCTGCGCCTATTCGGCATTGACTTGCCGACACACCCGACCCAGGAACAGGTCCAGGCCGAATACGAGGCGGTCTGGCAGTCCCTCAATGGGCGCCCGATCGAGAGCCTGATTGATCTGCCCCTGATGAGCGATCCGGAACTTCAGGCCGTCATGCAGGTGCTCGCGGTCCTCGGTCCTCCCGCCTACTTTACCGACTTCCGTTTGTATTGCTTGCAAGTGTGCCGGATGGCGAACGTCAGTATGCAGCACGGGTCGACCGGCGCTGCCGCGCACGCCTATGGCTATTTGGGAATTGTGCTCGCGGCGGTCTTTCACCGTTATCGCGATGCCTACGATTTCGCCGAACTCGCCTGCGATCTGGTCGAGAAGCACGGCTTTATTGCCTACCAGTCGAAGGTCTACTCGGCGATGGCAGCGGTTGCCTTTTGGACGCAGCCGATAGCGAGTGTGATCGATTTCATGCGGACGGGCATTCGCAGGGCAATCGAGACGGGTGATCTGTACTTTGCCTGCTACGGCATGCATGGATGTGTCACGTGCCTTCTCCTGCGGAGCGATCCACTCGATGTTGTCTGGCGCGAGTCGGAGCTGGCGCTGGACTTCGCCCAGGAAGCTAAGTACGGCGACACGTCCCACGTCATCATAAGTCAGCAACGCTTCATCGCGACCATGCAGGGCCGGACCGCGACCTTCTCCAGCTTCAGCGACACGCGGTTCGACGAGGCGACATTCGAGGCGCTGCTGACCGCGGACTGCATGAGCTTGACGATCGCCTGGTACTGGATCCTCAAATTGAAGGCACGGTTCCTGTCAGGCGACTACCCCGAGGCTCTCGCGGCGGCCGACAAAGCAAAGCCGCTGCTTTCGGCCACATTCGTGCTGATAGAGCTGCTTGACTACCATTACTACACCGCACTGACGGTCTCAGCGCTCTATGAGAACGTGTCGGCCGACGAGCAGCAAGAGTGGCACGAACTCCTGACGGCGCACCGGAAGCAACTGCGCGAGTGGGCCGAAAACTACCCGGCGACGTTCGCTGACAAGTACGCCCTGGTGTCGGCGGAGATCGCCCGCCTCGAACGGCGAGACGCCGATGCAATGCGTCTGTACGAGCAGGCCATTCAGTCGGCTCGCGAGCACGGCTTCGTCCAGAACGAGGGCCTGGCCCATGAGTTGGCCGCGCGGTTCTTCACGGCGCGCGGCTTCGATACGATCGCCCACGCCTGTCTGCGGGAGGCGCGGCGCTGCTATCTTCGCTGGGGCGCGGCTGGCAAGGTGCGGCAACTCGAACAGCTTCATCCGCATCTCCGCGACGCACCAGTCCCTGCATCTCCCACCACTACCATTGGCACGCCCGTCGAGCAGCTGGATGTCGGGACGGTGCTCAAGGCCGCGCAGGCGGTGTCCAGTGAGATCGAACTCGAAAAGCTCATAGAGACGCTGCTGCGGATCGCCGTCGAGCATGCCGGCGCCGAGCGTGGCTTGCTCATCCTGTTCCCGGGCGACGAACCACGGATCGAGGCGGAGGCGACGACCGGCCGCGGTCGGGTCGAGGTCATGCTGCGCGAGGCGGCCGTGTCTCCGGCCGAGCTTCCCGTATCCATGCTGCATTACGTGATGCGGACGCGGCAAAGCGTGATCCTTGATGACGCCGTGGTGCAGAATCCGTTCTCGGCGGACGAGTACATCTGCCAGAAGTTCGCCCGATCGGTCCTCTGCCTGCCCTTGGTCAAACAGTCCAAGCTGATCGGGGTGCTCTATCTCGAAAACAAGTTGGCGGCGCACGTGTTCACGCCCGCGCGGATCGCGGTACTGGAACTGCTGGCATCTCAAGCGGCGATTTCGCTGGAGAACGCCCATCTGTACAGCGATCTCAGGGAACGGGAGGCCAGGATACGTGGCCTAGTCGATTCGAACATCATCGGGATCGTGATCTGGGATGTTCAGGGCCGGATCATCGATGCCAACCAGGCCTTTCTTGATATTGTCGGATATGCCCGGGAAGATCTCGTTTCAGGTCGGCTGCGATGGACAGAGCTGACGCCGGCCGAATGGCGCGATGCCGACGACCAGGCCTTGGCAGAGCTGAAAACGTTTGGAACGGTGCAACCGCGTGAGAAAGAGTACTTCCGCAAAGACGGCAGCCGGGTGCCGATTCTAATCGCCCGCGCGCTTTTCACGTGGAAACAAGACGAGGGGGTTGCCTTTGTTCTCGACATGACCGACCGCAAGCGGGCAGAAGAGATGCTGCGCGCCAGCGAGCAGCGATATCGGCACCTTTTTGAGCAAATGCCGATCGCCATGTGGCAAGTCGACGGGCGTGGCATTGCGGACTTGTTCGCTGGCCTGCGAGCCGCCGGCGTGACGGATTTGGGCACCTACCTGGATCAGGATCCGGATTTCCTGCTTCGCTTGATGGACGCTCTCATCGTGGAAGAGGTGAACGAACACGCAATCAAGATGTTTGGCGCAAAGGATCGGAATCAGCTGTTGGGACCTAGCGGATTTTTTTGGCAAAGAAGGCCCGATACGTTCCGACGCGCAATGGAATCCAGGTTCCGCGGACTGCCTACGTTTCAGGAAGAAACGAAGTTTGTCATGCTAGACGGCCGCGAAGTCGACGTCCTGTTCACCGCCGCCAGGTTGGAATCGATCGGCGCGGGTGGAGTCGGCCTTGGCGGAGCTATCGACATAACAGACCGAATTCGCGCCCAGGAACGGCTTCAGCAAGTGCAGGCGGATTTCGCGCACGCGGCGCGGCTTTCTGTGCTCGGGGAGATCGCTGCGTCGATCGCGCACGAGGTCAACCAGCCTCTGGCCGCCGTGCGGACCAACGGCGAAACCGGGCTGCGTTGGCTCGATCGACCCGAGCCGAACATCCCGAAAGCGCGCGAATTAATGCAACGTATCCTCAATGATGCCGATCGCGCTGCCGATATCATCGCGCGAATTCGGGCGATGGTAACAGGGCGGCCGCCGCAACAGACCGCACTGGCGCTCCATGACGTGATCACGGAGTCGATGCTCTTCCTTCGCCATGAGCTCCAATCCAAAGGGGTCTCCGTTTCCCTCGAGTTGGCGCCGGCGCTTCCTCAGGTGACTGGGGATCGCACCCAGCTTAATCAGGTGATCGTGAATCTGGTGATCAATGCCGTGCAGGCGATGGTGCAGTCGGGAACGGGGCGCCGCAGCATTTTCATTCGGACCGCACTGTCCGATCCCGAAACGGTGCGCTGCGTTATCGAGGACAGCGGCCCGGGAATAGACCCGACGCATCTCCCCCGTCTTTTTGACAGTTTCTTTACGACAAAGGATACCGGCATGGGCATGGGCCTGTCGATCTGCCGATCCATCATGGAAGCGCATGACGGCCACATTGAAGCCGATAACATGTCCGCTCTGGGCGGAGCCCGGTTCAGTTTTGCCTTGCCCGCGAATCAGGCTTCGGCAGGCTGAGACTCCATACGATCCGCGGGTCTTTCATACGTCATCGACCCTCCGGTGTTCGGTGGCCACGGGCCAAACGCGCCGAGGTTTTGTTCCACCTATACGTTGATATGAGTTCTCTTTCCGGAAAGTGGATGGGCGCATGCGCAATCGCGCGTAGGATGGGTTCCACGCGCTTTTGAGGAGAACGGCCGCGACGATGACCAGCTCAAATTCGTCCGGTCTTTTCGCGGCGCGCCGATCCGGCGCGTAGTCATTCAAGACGCGCTAGGCGATTTGCCAGATATGCAACGTCGCAATGAAAGGAAGGCCGATGTTGAACAAAGTTTTCTCAGAAATAGGAAATGTGGACGCGCGACGCGACGCCGACGTCTTCCTTGAAATACTCCTGAGCGAGGGCGCCAATAGAGCCTTGCCGGGAAACCGGTCGGGGAAAACAAATATGCGTCCCTAGCTTGCCGATGAAACGCCAGGAGGGACCTTGGTGACAAGCTTTCCGGGAATGGCGCGCCGGGGCGCAGAAACACCGACTTTCGCCGACCTTGTCGCTCCGGCAAAGATCATCCTTCCGGAGATCGAGTGGCGGAAGCGTCCGGTCAGGAAGGGCGCGCCCCCGGATGCAGGGCATCGCGTAACACTCGCCCGCTGGACGGTGACGAAGCCAGTCAAGCCATTGGAGATGGAGGCGAACCATCCCGATGACTCGCACCTCATCACATTTCCTCTCGTTCCCAGCTCACTAGAATTCTTCTTTGCAGGTAAGCAGGTCATAAGCGGAAAAATTCAGATGGACGCCGTCTTGATAACGGGTCCCGGAGAACCGAGTCGCACCGTTTTCACCAACACATTCGATTGCGTACGTATTTATCTCTCCCAGTCATTTCTCGCCGAGTGTTTTACAGAAATCTATGGACACTCGCCCACTGGCCCAATCGAGCTTTTTGATCCTCACTTCATGGCCGATTCCGTCGTCTTTCAATTGGCCAGCCTGCTGGCACAAGTTGATGACGATGGAGGTCCAGCCGGACCGACCTTTGTCGATGGCGTAAGCATAGCGCTCGCCTCTCGCCTTTTTACGCTTAATTCGATGAGGGGTGGGGCTCTCGCATCGAATAGGTCCGCGCCTCTTCCCAAATGGCGATTGAAGCGCGCCGTCGACTACATCGAAGCCAACCTGACCAGGCCGGTCTATTTGGCTGAACTCAGCAATGTCGCCGGTCTGACTCGGATGCACTTCGCTGCCCAATTTCGTGCGGCAACCGGATGTTCTCCCTATAACTACATCCTGAGAAGGAAGGTGGCGTATTCACAACGGCTCCTTCTCGATCCGCAGTTGTCGATAGCCGATGTGGCCGCCGTGATGGGCTTCAGTTCGCAAGCGCATTTTACCGTCGTCTTCAAGAGGGTGGTCGGCAAGACACCCGTTCGCTGGCGTCGATCCTCTCGCTAACGGCTGCTCATTTCGAGCGCCTCGGACATCTCAACGTCGATGCCGAGCGTGTCATGACCGTAACTGACCAATCGAATCGAAAATTGCCATGTTCCAATCAAGAGTTCCCCATAATTGCTGGATGCAGAGATGCTTCATTTTTGATTTTTCCCCGTTCGATTTGAACAATCCGAGGTCGATTCTGAAAGACGATTGCGTAGCTAGATGCCAGGTTGCGGCTGGACGAACTCGTCTCGATCCATGAAGGTCGTCAAGCGCCTGTAAGGTACCAGTTCTAATCGACAACTTCATTCAGCAGAACAGAGGTCGTGCCGCCGTCATTGAAAATGCAATCGGAGCGGGGGCATATTTGGGCGAGAAGAAATGAATATCATGGATGCGCGGTCTAGATGGTCTGCTTCTCAGAACGTGATCTGTTTTGGTCCATTTCGTCTGTCCGCCTCGGCGCGAGTCCTGGAAAAAGAGGGCGGCCCGGTTCAGCTTGGCAGCCGCGCCCTCGACATTCTTATCGCTCTCGTCGAACGCCCGGCCGAAGTGGTCAGCAAGAGGGAGCTAATCGCAAGAGTATGGCCGGACCTTGTGATCGATGAGGGCAGCCTTCGCTTTCATATCCTGGCGTTGCGCAAGGCGCTTGGGCAGGGGCGATCGAGCACGCGCTATGTGACCAATGTGTCGGGCCGCGGCTACTGTTTTGTCGCACCGATTTCGCGTGTCGCAAGTTCTCCTGCGCTCTTGAGCAATTCGCTCGCATATTCGCCTGTCGGGCTCCCCCCAAGTCCGACCAGAATGGTGGGACGCGACGAAACGGTCCAACGTATCTCGGAAGAACTGATCGCGCGGCGCTTCTTGACCATCGTGGGTCCGGGCGGGATCGGCAAAACCACGGTTGCCACCGCGGTCAGCCATAGCATGCTCGCCGCCTTCGACGGCGCAGTCCATTACGTCGACTTTGGGCCACTGGGAACGCCGTCTCTTGTACCCAACATGGTCGCGTCGACCGTGGGCTTGCCCGGCAATTTCGATGATCAGCTTGCTGCGCTACCCGCTTTCCTGCGCGACAGGCGCATGCTGCTGGTGCTCGATAGCTGTGAGCATCTGATCGGGACGATTGCGCCATTGGCGGAGCGCATCTTCCGGGAGGCTCCAGAGGTCCATGTCCTGGCGACGAGCCGGGAACCGCTGCAGGTTGAAGGTGAGAAGGTCCATCGAATACAGCCGTTGGCCGTCCCCCCTGATGATGAACCGTTGACGGTAGCCCGCGCGCTCACCTTTCCGGCCGTCCAACTGTTTGTTGAGCGCGCTGCTGCGGACGGCACTGGTTTCGAGTTGAATGATGCCGACGCACCGATCGTTGGCAGAGTCTGCCGCAAACTCGACGGGATTGCCCTTGCGCTCGAACTTGCCGCCGGGCGCGTTGGCGCCTATGGAATCACAGGGATTGCGTCGCTTCTCGATGGGCCATGCAGGCTGCTGTGGCAGGGACGACGCACGGCGTCACCCCGGCATCAGACGCTAAGCGCGATGCTCGACTCGAGCTACAATCTGCTCCCTGAATCCGAACGCCTGATTTTCCGCAGGCTCTCGGTGTTCGTCGGAGCCTTTTCTCTCGAGGCCGCGCAATTCGTCGCTGCTGGGGACATCCTAGAGAGAGAGCAAATCGCCGAGGCCATCGCAGGTCTGGTCACAAAATCCCTTGTCGCGGTGGAGACGAGCCACACGGGGACGCTCTATCGGCTGCTAGATACTACCCGCGCTTACGCCCTGGCAAAAACGATAGACAGCGGCGAAAGAAACACAATCGCGCGACGGCACGCAATCTACTATCGCGAATTCCTGGAGCGTATCGAGATCACCTTCCTTACTTGTTCCAAAAACGATGGCGCCGCCGAACGCTGGAGGCATGTAAGCAATGCGCGGGCTGCCTTGGAATGGAGCTTCTCGGAGCAGGGAGACAAGGAGCTCGGCACCGCGCTCGCGGCAGCGTCAGCTCCGCTCTTTCTTGAATTGTCGTTATGATGGAGTGTCGTTTTGGATGGAACGAGCGATAGCCGAACACGGTGGTCAAGGCGATCGTCGTGAGATGGAATTGCAAGAAGCGCTTGCTGAATCGCTGATGTTCATCAAAGGAAATAGCGAGGAGGCCCTCGCAGCTCTTACCACGGCACTCTCCCTCGCACAGGTTCTGGAACTGCCATGCCACCAGATGCGGCTATCGGCTGCGCATCATACTTTCCTGGTGCGGATTGGAGATTTCCGTGGGGCTGCAGCTGTTGCCGAGCAAAATGCAGCCGTTGCGAGGAGGACATCTGATCCGACAGCAATGATGATGGCAGATTGGATGTTGGGGGTTTCCGATCATCTTCTAGGTGATCAGGCCAGCGCACGGAAGCATTGTGAAACTGCGCTGAAGCAAGCGCCAAATCAGAATTCAAGCCTGATTCGCTCCAGATACGACCAGCGTATTCGCGCCCTACTCACTTTAGCTCGCGCACTTTGGCTGGGAGGCTATGCCAACCGCGCTGTAACAGTTGCAACGCAGGCAATACATCAGGCAACCGAGCTTCACCATCCCGTCTCACTTTGCCTTTGCGGGATCTACAGAGTGACGTTTTTTCTCTGGACAGGCGAATGGTCTGAAGCGGACAGGATTATCGATGGGTTGATTGCATCTGCGGAAAAATACTCCTTACGATGTCATCATGCCATTTGCCTTGGCTTGAAAGGAGAGCTCTCTCTCCGGCAGGGCGATACGGAAGCTGGCCTGCGGCTATTGAATGCCGGTCTTGAGGCGTTAGAGGGAGTTCAGCACGAAACTATGACGCCAGTATTTACCAGCGATTTAGCGATCTGTCTGGCGAGGACAGGGCGACCTGACGAGGCTGACGCTGCCATCGACAAGGCGATGGCGTGTAGACCCCACTTTTATCTTCCCGAGACGATGCGCATTAAAGGAGAACTGCTCGGGTCCGGACCCCTTTCGTCCGAGGCTGAGTATTGGTTCTCACGCTCACTAGATCTTGCGCGGGAGCAATCGGCCCTCGCATGGGAGCTGCGAACGGCAACGAGCCTGGCTCATTTGTGGGCTCGCCAAGGTCGGGGTGAGTAGGCGCGTCGCGTCCTGCGACCGGTATACGACCGATTCACCGAGGGATTCGACACTCTCGATTTAAGGGCCGCGAAACGTCTTCTGGATGAGTTGAAATAGGATTGTCCGGAAGCGGTTCAGCCGGAATCCAGGCCTGCCTGATGCAGTTAGCTCTCGCGTCAACCGCTGGGAGCCAATTCGGAGCGAGTTCGCCAACTCGTATCGAGTTTCAGAATGGAGCGCGAAGCGACTCGAATTCTGCGCGGCAGGTCTCGCTGAAATCTCGCAGGAGATCGATTCATCCGCTGTTCGCTATCTCCCTCAATTCCAGAAAGGTCTTGTTAGGTTTCAGATAGGTATCGACGATGGTTCGCGCGACCAACTCGGCACTTTCGATCGTTTTCGGCGAAGAGAGGATGCGGATTCTACCAACCCGGACATATAGCTCGACCAGTGCCGGTATATCCGCTTTGTCGTGCTGGAGTGCGTCAATATAACATGTCGAAGCCCTCTCAATAAACTCTCTGTAGAGTTCTTGACGCTGGAGTTTGTCCTGCGCGTGCCACTGGGCCGTGGCCTGTACGTGCTGAGTCAACCAAGACGTGAGTATGGATGTAAGTCCGCCAGTGATGGTCCCCGCTAACGCCGCAAGGGCGGAAGTTATGGATGAGTTCATGAGAGTCTCATGCTGGCAGGGTGTTCTCCGACATCACGGAATCGGCCGGCTTCGGGGCCTGGATCTTTCGCCAAAAAGCGGGCCTCCTCTCGGTGCTGGAAACGATAGACATCGTCGGGCCCTCATCATCCTCATGGAGGGAGGCCGGATCACTGCCGCCGGCAGGTTTGCTCGGACTCTCTCTGAATTTACTTTGCAGGGTTGCCGCGGAAGCTCAAGCAGAGAAGGGCCGGTTCTAACCAATCCTAACAACGTCTAACGTGCCGGGGCCCAGCTTCTCTGCAATCTCGATCTCTACGGCCAGATCGGACTCATTGTGTTGATCGCTCTCGCTGCCAAGAACGGAATTCTGATTGTCGAATTCGCCAAGGAGCGGCGCGAGGCAGGCATGGCGATTGACGAGGCGGCTATCCTCGGCGCTCAGACTCGGTTCGGCGCGGTGATGATGACCTCGATCGCCTTCATTCTTGGTCTGCTGCCGCTGGTGATCGCCACCGGTGCTGCGGAGCTTAGCCGGCGCGGCGTTGGAACTCCCGTGTTCGGAGGCATGCTGGCCGCGAGTTCGGTGGGCATTTTCCTTGTGCCGATGCTCTACGTGACATTCCAGAAGTTGCGCGAGCGCGTGAAGGAGCGATTTGGCGGGTCGGTCAAGCAGTTTCCTTCGGATGGCCCTCAGCCGTCCGGTACGAAGGGGCTTTGAAACCACCGACTTGAAGACCTCGAAGGCGCATGTCGACTCTTTGCAGTAACGCGCCCCGGCATGACTTCGTCGACGTCTTATCGGAATGACGCAGCGAACCAGGGTCGGGTAAGGTCTGGTTGTCGAGTTAATTCCCTGCTTTTGGTTTTGAATTCCCTGTTCTTCAAATATTTTCCCTGTTAATTTGAGCAGGGAATGGCGCGACAAGTGGCTGCAGCGCTGCGGTTTCTTGCTATGAAATCGGGCCAAGGAGCCTCAAAAGTGTAAAATTCCCTGTTAGCAGGGAATCGGCCTGGAGACGGGTGCGATCAGCATTGTGTCGCCAGCCATGCGTTCAAGAAATGAAATCGGCCGCTTCCTCAATCGCTGCGATTCATTCCGACCGCGATCGGCGAAATTCTTCTGCCGACGTCGTCATGGAGCAGGTGAAAATCCGAGGCTTCGTACCCACTCTCTCCGAGACACGAAATGGATCAGACAGGCGCAGAGGCGTAAGCTTGGCGTATCCGGGCAGGGTCCAGACATGAACGCAAACCTGGAAGAACGCGATGTGGGTGGCTACTCGGTCGCCTACCGACGCGACGACACCAACTTTCCCGTCTACGTGACGGCCGCGCTGGCCGCGGTGTTCGTCACGGCCGCCTGGATCACCGGCGAAGCCTATTGGCTGGCATTCGCCTTGGCGGCCGCCGGCTTCACCTATTACAACATGCCCTTGCTGGAGACCGGGCGGCCCACCATCGGCGCCAATCAGTATGGCATCTTTATCCAGGCCTTCGGACTGATCCGGTGGCGCGCGATCGAATATATCGGTCTGGCGGAGATCGCCGAGCGCGCGATGACCGTTCACGAGCTGCAGATCGTGCTCAACGCGCCGCTCGGCAGCGCGCTCGTGGCCGACTGGCGCAAGCAGCCGAACTATCGCCGGCTGATGCGCCTGCCGTGGCGCATGGACCACAACGGCGTGGTGCGGGTCAACGTGGAACCGTTCGACCAGCCGGCCGATGAGATCCACCGGACGTTCCTCAGGATGTTGCGCTATTACCGGAGCTAGCGCATGGAACCCATCGCCACCGCCGCCCCCAACACGCGCAACCGGGACATCCTGGCATGCAACGGCCCGTCGGGCATCCGTGGCTCCGGCCCGATCCGCTCGATCACGTCTTACTTCGTTCAGCCGCCGAACGCCTCATCGCGGAAATGCGCGTCCGAGATCTGTGCATCCGGATGGTGCGTGATGGTCATGAACCAAACGAGGCTGAAGAACAGCGACCATGCTGTGTCCCAATAGACCCAGTTCATGTGGCTCCTCGCTTGCGCTCAGGCACCGGTCCGGCCTGTCCTTGGCCGCGAGCCTGGATTGCTTCCACCCTGTTCCGGGCAGCTTGTTCGCGGCGAGCGCTGGATCATGACCCGATCGAATCTGATCGGATCATGCTCCAACGCCCGGCGACGCTGCTTTGACGTCAATTGCTTATTGTACGACTTCTCCATGCAGCGCGAGGTCGAGGCCCTCGCGTTCGATATCCTCCGTCACGCGCAGCCCGACGAACATCTTGACCACGAACAGGATGATCAGGCTGACCACGGCATCATAGACGAATACGGTGGCGACGCCGATGCACTGGTTGAAGAACTGAGCAACGTTCCCCTCCAGCACGCCCGCCGTTCCGCCATATTGCTCGACCGCGAACACCCCGGTCAGCAGTGCGCCGACGATGCCGCCAACCGCGTGCACGCCGAAGCAATCCAGCGCATCGTCAT
Organism: Bradyrhizobium sp. AZCC 2289; assembly: GCF_036924615.1. NCBI lineage: Bacteria > Pseudomonadati > Pseudomonadota > Alphaproteobacteria > Hyphomicrobiales > Nitrobacteraceae > Bradyrhizobium > Bradyrhizobium sp. AZCC 2289. The sequence continues at coordinate 7,750,594 of NZ_JAZHRY010000001.1, forward strand.
AGCTGAACAAGCGCTTGAGCCCGGTGCATCCCCAGTAGCAGACAGCGCCCGCGGCCACGCCGATGGCAAAGGCGCCGACGGGGCCGACGAAGCCGGAAGCCGGCGTAATGGCGACGAGGCCCGCGACCGCACCGGAGCAGATGCCGACGACGGTCGGCTTGCCCTTCAGCGCCCATTCCACCAGCATCCACGTGAACCCGGCGACAGCGGTGGCAATCTGGGTCACCAGCATGGCCATGCCGGCCTGCATGCCTGCCGTCACGGCAGAGCCCGCGTTGAAGCCGAACCAGCCAACCCACAGCAGCGAGGCGCCGATGAAGGTGAGCACCATGTTGTGCGCCGGCCCGGTCTCCTTGCGCTTGCCGAGCATGATGGCGCACATCAGTCCGGCGACGCCGGCGTTGATGTGCACGACCGTGCCGCCCGCGAAATCGAGTACCTTCACCAACGCGGCATCGTTGCCGGAGGAGAAGATCCCGTCAGGTCCCCAGACCCAGTGCGCGATCGGCGCATAGACGAAAATCGCCCACAGCCCGATGAACCAGAGCATGGCCGAGAATTTCATGCGCTCGGCGAACGCGCCGGCAATCAGCGCCGGCGTAATGATGGCGAACGTCATCTGGAAGCAGATGTAGACGCTTTCCGGGATGGTCGCGGCGAGGGGATTGGGATTGCCGATACCTCCCTTGCCGATGTCACTCAGGATGTCCTTGAGGAACATGCGGTCCAGGCCGCCGATAAAGGGCGTGCCGGCGCGAAACGCCATGCTGTAGGTGACGAGCGCGAAAAGGATCGTGACGAGGCAGGTGACGGCGAAACTGGTCATCACGGTGTCGCCGACGTTCTTCTTGCGCACCATGCCGCCATAGAACAGCCCAAGGCCCGGGATCGTCATCATCAACACGAGTGCGACCGAAGCGAGCATCCATGCGGTGTCGCCGGAATTGGGAGTGCATTTCTCGAGAATCTTGCCGCCGCAGGCTGGCGGGCCCGCGTCTTCCGCGAATGCGATGTCACTCAGTAGAAAGCAGAGCAGCGCAGTCCCCAAGAGAGCAGCCACGAAAGGTACGAGTCTTTGCCGCGCGTATTTCCAGGATTCCATTGTCTCCACTCCTCGTCACAAGAGATGTCGGTTAAGATTTATCCAGCCTTCCCCCAGTCTCTCCATTTGCGAACGCGAACGGCGCGCTCGATCGGACGAGGCAAGGATCCTGTCCTCGCCCGCCTGTTCCCTTCTCGCTGTAGTTCGAATTGCCGTCGTGATCGCGCCGCTCCGCTGCCCGGGGGCGACAACAAGATCAGTCCTGATGATGGGCACAAAGCCGACACTCTGCTCGGCGCTGGGGTAACCGCGCCGGCGTCAAGCGACGGGAGATTGGTAGCGAATGGCCCCATGGCTTACCGGCCTTTCCCCGCTGCTTAGCCAGGGTCGGACAATGCCGTTGACGTTCCCGCATCCAATTTTTAACCTTTTTCAATCAAGATTCATGCCATCGGTATTGTTCGCACAACCTATTGAATTGTCAGCAATTCCAGTTCGCACGACCGGAACAGTTCGGTCCTTTGCCGATTCTTGTGGCAGAGTTGCCTATGAAAACAGCAGTGCTGGGCCCTTGAGCAGTCGCACTTTCGTGGAACTCGCACGCTGGGCAATCTCCGCATAATCACGTACGACAAAACACGTTGTGATACGTCCGGCTTTCCCATGCGCGTGTTGGCTTGCAAGCCGAACAGCGTGACGAGCTGTTTGCGCACAGGCATTGCTTCGTTTTATCCCTTTCGGGTCTGGAGCGCCCATGCCGATCCCGGTTAAATATCCCGGCGTCTCCGTCCAGGAGATCCCCAACGTCACCATCACCGGTGTCGAAACCTCGATCACAGCCTTTGTCGGTCGCGCGATGATGGGCCCGCTTGCGCCGATGCACTGCTTCAGCGCAGCGGATTTCGAGCGCTCCTTTGGCGGACGGACCACTGGTTATCCGCTGGGTAACGCCGTTGAGGATTTCTTTGGCAACGGCGGCAGCCATGCGATCATCGTGCGCGTGTTCAAGGCGCCGGCCGGAGCGGGGGATGGGCTGGCGCGCGCCGACGGCGGCGGATTGACGCTGGTGGCGGCCGCGCCTGGCGCCTGGCCCAATGGCCATCTGTTGATGTCGATCGACGCCACCCTTGGCTCTGTCGATTCGTTCAATCTGACGCTGACATACAAGGCGCCCGACGGCAGCGAGACCGTCGAACGCTTTCAAAACGTCTCGATCAAGGGCGACGCCGGGCCGCACAGGCTGGACCGGGTGCTGGAGACACAGTCACAACTCGCCCGCGTGCCGGGCGATCCGCTGCCGGTGGCCACGCCGACCGCCGCAACCCATGTAGCGTTTGCCGGCGGCGCCGACAGCGTCGATCTCACTGCCGCGGACCTCGCCGGCAATCCGGAACTGCGCACCGGCATCTACGCGCTCGACAATTTCGATCTGTTCAACCTCATGTGCATCCCGCCGGATCCGGCGGATGCCGACTACGGCGATCTCGAGACGCTGTATCAAGCCGCGGCGCTGTATTGCCTGAAGCGCCGCGCGATGCTGATCCTCGACCCACCGAAGGCATGGAGCGACCACGCCCGCCAGGGCAGGCTCGACCAGATCCAGCCGAGCGATCTTGGAATCGGCGGACCGGAACTGGAGGCGCGCAATTGCGCCGTCTACTTCCCGCGGATCAGGAAAGCGGATCCCAAGACCGGCCAGATCGAAACCTTCCCGCCCTGCGGCGCGATCGCCGGCATCTTCGCGGCGACCGACAATTTGCGCGGGGTGTGGAAGGCGCCGGCCGGCATCACGGCCGGCATTGGCGGCATCAATGGGCTCGAGTTCAGCCTCAACGATGAACAGAACGGGCAGCTCAATCCCCTGGGCATCAACTGTCTGCGCAATTTTCCGGTCGTGGGTCCGGTGGTGTGGGGCGCGCGCACCCTGCGCGGCGCGGACCTGCTGTCGGACGATTACAAATACGTTCCGGTGCGGCGGCTCGCGCTCTACATCGAGGAGAGCCTTGTTCGCGGCACCAAATTCGCCGTGTTCGAGCCCAACGGTGAAGCCCTCTGGTCGACATTGCGGCAGACCATCGGGGCGTTCATGACCGGTCTCTTCCAACAGGGCGCGTTTTATGGCTACGACGTGGCCTGCGACGGGACTACCACCACGCAAGACGACATCGATCGCGGGGTGGTCAACGTTCGCGTCGCCTTCGCCCCGGTGAAGCCGGCCGAATTCATCGTGCTGCAGATTCAGCAGCAAGCCGGCCAGACTGCGCCGTAGGGAGTTGCCTGGATACCATGGCATCTGAGGGGATTATTTTGCGCGACGCCAAACAGGGTGCCGTTGCCGAGATGGAGACGTTTCTGGCGCGTTCCGTCCGGGGCCTCGAATGGCTGGCGGCGGCTGAGATCGAGACGGATTTGTGCGGCGAGATCGTCGAAGTCGGGCATCGGGAAATCGTTTTCAGGGCACCCCGTGATTCGAAAATACCGCAGCTCGGCAGCATCGACGATCTGTTCTTCGTCTGCGGGACAATCGACGCAATCGACCACACGCGCGCGAGTCTGTCGCGATTGGGGGAGGGGTTACGAAAACTTCCGCTCCCGCGCTTCCTGGCGAAGGTCGAGAGATTTCGTCCCGTTCGGCGATCATCGGGCTTTGAGGTTGTCGGCAGCTTTCTCGGGCGCCGGAACTACAATCGCAAGGAGATTGAAACATCGGCGGGAGAAGCGATCGCCGGGATCGTGAGCCTGCCGTTCTTCGATCACGATTTGATTGATCCGGGCGCCGTCGATGTCAGCTTTCGAATTCACATCCGGGATACCCAGGCCATCGTCGGGCTTCGCGTCACCTCTCGTCCGCTGCATCGCCGAGATTACCGGACAGCCTCGATCCCGGGCGCGCTGCATCCGCCGGTGGCGTTTGCGATGGCGATGCTGGGCGGCGCTCAGCCGGGTCATCTCATCACCGATCCATGCTGCGGGACCGGAACGTTGCTCGTTGAGGCCAAGCGTCTGATACCGGATATCATGACAGTCGGTTCCGACTTCGGCGAGGTCTCGCTGCAGGCCGCGCGCAACAACGGGATCAACGCCGGTTGCGCGTTGTGGCTCGCCAGAGCCGACCTCGGCCGATTGCCGTATCGTGACGGCTCAGCGGACTGTGTGCTGGCGAATTTGCCCTGGGGGCAGGCCGTGCAGCCGGAAGGAATTGTCCGGAACGATATTGGGTTGGCGATCTCCGAGATACTCCGCGTCCTTGCGCGCGACGGCAACGCCGTTCTGCTGATGCCGCCTGCTGACGACATGCTGGATAAGAGGTGCCGGACCCTGTGGCCTATTCCAATAAGGGTGGCCGGGCGCTGGACCACGATTTACGTCGTGGCCGGCAACAAATACGCGAACAGGCGTCCGGCCTGTCTCGAGACGCGCTACGGGCCCTCGCTGCAGCGGATGTGGGACAGGTTTGGCGATATCGCCGTTGTCGGAGCACCCGCTGACGGGGCGGCGTAGCCTGGGCCCTGTTCGCTCTCACTTCGCCACTTCGCTCCATTCCGGACAGGTGCGCTGCTCGATCGGAATCAGCCACGCCCTGTAGTTGGTCTGGTCGATCACCTCGGCGGGCAGGACGATCTTCTCCGGCACGGGTTCCTGCCTGAGGTAACGCACCGCCGCGCGGGTCGCCGTGCAGCCGATCTTGAACATGTTGAAATCGACCGACGCGAGCATCGCGCCGGTCTCGATCAGCTTCACCACCGGCAAAATGCCGTTGATGCCGATCACGATCGATGAACGGTTGCCGGCTCTCAGGGCCTTCAGCACGCCGAGCGCCATGCTGTCATTGGCCGAGAGCACGGCATCGATCTGGGGATGCTCGGCCATCAGCTTCTCCATCACGCGCCTGGCGTCCGGCTGCTGGTAGTTGCCGATACCGGAGCCCAGAACTTCGATGCCGGGAAACTCGGCGAAGGCGCGCTTATATCCGCGAACGCGCTCGCGATTGGTCGGCGCTGCCGGGGTGCCTTCAATGAAGACGATCCTGCCGTTGCCGCCGAGCTTTTCAAACAGATAGCGCGCCTGGCGGTAGCCGATCTCGAAATCGTCGGCCCCGACATAGGTGACGAAGCTGCCCGGGATCGGATTGGAAACCAGGATCACGGGGATTTTCGCGTCGTTGAGCCGCTTCACCGAATCGATCATCGCGACATCGTCGACCGGGATAAAGATGACGGCGTCCGGTCGGTCCTTGAGAACCTGATCCACCATCGCAATCTGCTCGTCGACGCTATCTGGCTGCTTCGGCACGTAATGCACGATTTGCGCGCCGCTGGAGCGCGCGATCCGGTCGGATGCGATGCGGAATGCGTCATAGGCCGGATTGGTCCGGTTCTTGGTGAACACGGCGATGGTCATCTTGCTATCAGCTGCGTTCGTGCCGGCGGACCGTTGCTCCGGTTATGACTGCTGCGATTAGACGCTTCATTGTCGTGTCCGTGCAACTAATTTGACGTCATTGCGAGGAGCGAAGCGACGAAGCAATCCATACTTCCTGTACGACGGCATGGATTGCTTCGCGGAGCCTGTCATCGGGCGCGCATTCGCGCGACCCGTTGGCTCGCAATGACGGCATAAATCAAAGCCACAATATCTTCTTGCGGTATTCGAGGTCGGTCAGCAGCGGCTCGGCGGGTCCCTCGTGGAACACGGCACCGCGTTCCAGCGCAAAGACGCGGTCGGCCAGCGCCAGCACCAGATCGAGACTGTGCTCGACGATCACGATCGAGGTGTGGCGGCGCAGCAGGTCGAACACTTTGAATAGTTCGAGGATCACGGCCGGCGCGAGACCCTCGAACGGCTCGTCCAGCAGCAACAGCTTGACATTGCCGGACATGGCGCGCGCCACCGCCACCATCTGCTGTTCGCCGCCGGACAGATAATCCGCGGCGACGTCCATTCGCTCTTTCAGGCGCGGAAAATAGTCGAGGATTTGTTGTTCGCTCCACACCACGCCATGGCTGCCGTCGGTCTTGCGCGCGAGGCGGCCGAGCGCGAGATTTTCGCGCACCGTCATGCCCGCGAACAGGCCGCGGCCCTGCGGCACATAGCCGATCCCCGATCGCGAGATATCCGGTGCCGGCAGGCCGGCGATGTTGCGGCCTTCATATTCGATTCTGCCGGAGGCAAGCGGCACCAGCCCGGCGAGGGTCTTCAGCAATGTCGATTTGCCGGCGCCGTTGCGGCCGAGCAGGGCGACGATTTCGCCTTCGCGCACGTCCAGCGTCGCGTCGTGCAGGATATGGCTCTTGGCGTAGAAGGTGTTGACGCGCTCGAAGCGCAATACTTGGGCGGCACTTTCCTTGGCCTCATCGCTGCGCTGATGCACCACCTCGGGAATGCCGGTGCCGGTGTAGATCTCCTGCACCCGGCGATCGGCGCGAACGGCGTCCGGGGTGCCGGTCATCAGCACCTCACCCTGGTTCATGACGGTCACCGTGTGTGAAAAGCCCAGCACGCGGTCGATGTCGTGCTCGACGATCAGCACTGGAATATTGGCGGCGACGTTTTTTATCAGGTTCGACACCCGTTCGCGCTCAGCGGCGGCGAGTCCGGCCAGCGGTTCGTCGAGCAGCAGCACCTGTGGCTTGGAACCGAGCGCGATGCCGAGGTCAACCAGCCGCTGCCCGCCATAAGAGAGTTCGCCGCCTTCGATCTCCTCGATGCCTTCAAGACTGAGGAATTTGATCAGCTCGGCGGTTTCCGCGTGAACCTCGGGATAGCTATCTATGTCGCGCCAGAGATCGAAGCGCATGTCGCGCCGCGCCTGCAGCGAAAGCCTCAAGTTTTCGTAGATCGACAATTCCTTGAACAAATTGGTGATCTGGAACGAACGTGCCAGTCCCTGATGGCAGATCAGGTCGGACGGCACGCCCTGAATCTCGCGGCCGTTGAGGCGAATGGTGCCGTTATCGGTTGGAAACAGTCCCGATACCAGGTTGAACAGCGTGGTCTTCCCGGCGCCGTTCGGACCGATCAGGGCGTGGATTTGACCGGCGCCGATCTGCAGGCTGGCGTTGGTGACGGCGCGGATGCCGCCAAAACTCTTTGAGACGGCTTCAACCTGCAACACGGTGCCTTTGAGCGCTTCGGGCGTCAGGAAAGCCGGCAGCGGCAAGCCCTCGTAGATCTTGCGCTTGCTCATGGCGGCGGATTCCTCCGGCGCCGGCCAGAAGCGCTTGCTTAACGTGGCCCAGATGCCGACCAGGCCGCCGGGCGAGTACAGCACGAAGGCGACGAAGATCAGTCCGAACCAAAGCAGCCAGTTCGGCGTCCAGATGGAAAATAACTCGCGGAACACGATGAAGAACAGCGCGCCGAGCGCCGGTCCCAGCATGCTGCGCATGCCGCCGATCACGACCATGGCAAGGAGTTCACCGGAAAATGGCACCGAGACTGCTTCGGCCGAAACGAGATAGGTCTGGAACGCAAGCAGTGCGCCGGCGAGCCCGGTCACCACGGCCGAGATCACGAAGACACCAAGCTTGTAGCGCTCGACCGGATAGCCCTGGAACGTCGCGCGCAACTGGTTTTCGCGGATCGCCACCAGCACATGACCGAACGGCGAGCGTACCAGCCGCAGCAGCAGATACAGCACGCCTAACCCGATCAGTGCGACGACAATGTAAAAGGCGAGCGCGTTGTCGAGGCTGATCGTTCCGATGCTGCCGCGCTTCAAACCGCCCAGGCCGTCTTCTCCGCCGGTCACGGCACTCCAGCGGAACGCGATGGTATAAGTCAGCGCTGCCAGCGCCAGCGTCAACAGCGAGAAGTACACACCGCGGCGTCGTAAGATGATGATGCCTGCCAACGTCGACAACACCGCGACCACGGCCATCGACAGCAGCAGCGGCAGCCATATCTTGCCGCCGAACCAGTGCAGCTGGATCAAGCCTGCGGCATAGGCGCCGATGCCGAACCAGGTGCCGTGGCCGAACGACACTAGCCCGGTGTAGCCGACGCACAGATTGAGCCCCATGGTCGCGATCGCAAGCGTCACCACCATGGTCCCGGTGTTTAGCGAGAGCCCGAGCAACGCCAGGGCGAACGGCAGAACGACGAGCGCGAGGCTCGCGAACGCCAATGGCCGGTATTTTTGCATAGGCGATGCAGTCTTCATTCGAATTTCTCGATACGCTCGCCGAGCAACCCGCGCGGGCGCACCAGCAACACCAGAAACATCAGCACGTAGATCGATGCCTCTCCTGCCGCCGGTTGGAAGTGGATGGTGATGCCGCGCACGACGCCGACGAGCAATGCTGCGATCACGACGCCCCAGAAGCTGCCGAGACCGCCGATCACCACCACGACAAAGGCAACAGTGATGATTTCCGCTCCCATGGCCGGGTGCACGATCGTGATCGGGGCAAAGAAGGCGCCGCCCATCGCGGCCATGCCGACGCCAAGCATGACGATCGCAGTCATGTATGGTTGCAACCGGATGCCCAACGCTGCGACCATGTCCGGCCGTTGAATGCCGGCGCGGACCACGCGGCCGAACGAGGTCTTGTGCAGCAGGAGCCAGACCCCAAGCAGTACGGCCGCAACCACCGCCAGCAGCATCACGCGGTAGCGCGAAAACAGGAAGTCGCCGACGATCACCACCGCGAAACACCGGCGGGATCGACGCCGACAGCGGGGCCGCACCCCACACGATGCGTATCGCCTGCTCGGCGACCATTGCGAGGCCGAAAGTCACGAGCAGGCTCAGGATCGGATCGGCGGTGTAGAAGCGGCGCAGGATGTATCGCTCGAACAGGATGCCGAGCATCGCCACCGCGACCGGCGACAATACGGCGGCAGGCCCGAAGCCGAGATATTTTGTGATTTCGACCGATACATAGGCGCCCAGCGCATAAAACGCGCCATGCGCCAGGTTGACCACGCCGCCGACGCTGAAGATCAGCGACAGCCCGAGCGCGATCAAGAGATAATAGCCTCCGAGCACGAGGCCATTGACCACCTGTTCCAGCAAGAAACCGAGTTGCATTTTTTATCCCGAGGCACAATGTGTCGGCGGCGGTGGCGACCGTGCCGAAAAAAGACGATCGCCCGGCGCGCGCCCGGATCGGAGCGGACGCCGGGTAACTGACGCGGTGGTTACAGGGAGCAGGGATTCTGTTCTTTGGTCGGCGCCAGCGATTCCAGCGGTTCGCCGGCTGCGGGAAGTGCGGCGCCCAGCGCAATGAAGTCCCACTGATCCTTGGCCTGGCCCTTGGGCCTGACCGTGAACGGATAGGCTTCCTGCATCAGCTGATGGTCCCACGCCCGGAAATGCGCCTTGCGCGCTTTCAGGATGTCGAACTCCGTCTCTTTTTCAAAATAGGCGATCAGCTTGTCGGTGTCGGTCGACTTGGTCTCGTTCATGGCTTGCGCCATGATCTTGAACGATACGTATTCGATCCATGCATGGTTCTCGGGCGGCTTGCCGTACTTCCTGGTGAAGTTCGCCACGAAGGCCTTGGACGCCGGCACGTCCAGGGTGTGATACCAGACCGTCGGCCAGGTGCCGCTCAGATTGCCGTCACCCGCCGCCCAGGCATCGGCGGTGTTGAGGTTGAAGCCGACGATCGGATAGGGCAGGTCGAATTCGGCATATTGCTTGATCAGGGTTGTCACCTGATTGCCGGCCAGATTTGAGCAGACCACGTCGGGCTTGGCCTGCCGGATCTTGAGCAGATAGGGGCTGAAGTCGGTCACGTCGGTCGCGATCAACTCGTCGCCGATCAGGTTGCCCTGGCTCGCACCGAAGAAACGCTTGGCTGCGGCCAGCAGATCGTGGCCGAAAATATAGTCGGCAGTCAGCGTGAAGAATTTCTTGTCCTTCACCATATTTTCGCGAAGCAGCGCCTTGCCGACGGTGTTCACCATCACCGTGTTCGGGATGTCCATGTGGAACGTGTATTTGTTGCAGTTCTTGCCGCGTAGCGCGTCGGATCGCGCGCCGGTTTGCAGGAACAGCCGCTTGTTGCGGTTGGCCACCTGCATGATGGTCAGCGCCGAGGCTGAATTGATCTCGCCCACCAGCACGGCTGCGCCATCTTGCTCGAGCATGCGTTGAGCCTTGGTCGCGGCGGTGGCGGGATTGACCGAATCTTCCGACATGACATCGAGCCGGCGCCCCATGACACCGCCGGCCTGGTTGATTTCTTCCACCGCCAGTTTCATCCCGAGGGTGGCATAGGTGCCGAGGGCGCCGAGAAAACCCGTCAGTGGCGTGAGGTGGCCGATCTTGATCCTGGCTTCCTCGGCGCGGACGATCGCCGGAAATCCGAGTGTCGAGGCGCCGGCAAACGCGGCGCCCGTTTTCAACAATGTACGTCGGCTGTAGCGGGTCATGCTGGTCTCCTCCCAGGGGCGCGTCGCGACGTCCTGCCTCCGATTCCCGGCTATGCGAGAATGTGAGAGACGTTTCTTTATTATCGGAGGATAATTCCGGACGCAGTCGTCCCTGTCAACGCCAATTGCGTCACAGATTCGCCGTCAGACGCCTGGGCAGGCTTCAGGAGGACTTCGCCGCGCCTCTGGCGCCGAACTCGGCGGACAGCCGGTTGGCGGCGGTTTGCACCAGTTTGGCGCGGCTTTGCAGTACCTGGTCCGACATGCGCCAGATCGGGCCGGAGATGCCGAGCGCCCCGATCACTTCGCCAGTGAAATTGTAAACGGGCACGGCGACGCACCGCACTTCCGGATTGAACTCGCCGTCGTCGAACGCGATCGCGGTACGCCGGATCTCGGTGATTTCGCGCAGCAGCACCGATTGATCGGTGACCGACTTCTTGGTCGAGGGTTTCAGTTCGACCCGTTCGAGGAAGCGCTTCAGCTGGTCCGGGCGAAGCGAGGCCAGGATGATCTTGCCGAGCGCCGTGCAATGCGCCGGCCGCACCACGCCGACCCGGTCGGTCAGCTGGAACGCCCCGGTCCCGCTGGTGCGGGCGATGACGACCACCGCATCGCCCATTCGCACGGCAAAATGGCCGCTTTCGCCGGTTTCCCGCGACAGATCCTCCAGCACCGGCGTCGCCAGATTGACCATTTCGATTTCGTCGAGTGCGCTGGCGGCCAATGCAAACAGCGGCCGGCCGACGCGGTAGCGCTTGGAATCGCGTTCCTGCCGCATGTAGCCGAGCGAGACCATGGTCTTGGCGAGGTGGAAGGTGGTGGAGTTGTGCAGCCCCACCCGTTTGCTGAGTTCCGCAAGCCCAATGCCTTCGCGGTGACGCGCGACTTCCTCGAGGATCGCGAACGCGCGCCCGAGCGACTGCACCCCACTGCGCTGGCGATCTTCGGCGTCGTCGTCGATATTGGGCTCGCTCGATGGCACCAGCTGGGCGATCACCGTCTTGCGTGGACTGGCCGGCTTGTCGCTCGGCTTCGGCTTGGTGCGCGATTTCACGGAATCAGGTCTCCACGTGGACAGGGCCGAACTTTATCAGGCCGTCCTCGACAATGAACAGCATCTTGCCTCATTGCGGGCCGTCTCTGACTATACCACAATAGCAATTGACGTACAGTATTATGAGAAATAGGGTTCCGGCGTTGCCGACCGCGCGGACCAAGACGCGGAAGTGAGATCGTTGAGCCGCAGGGAGAGAGTGATCGATGTCGCGTAATATGCTCAACGGGGCCCAGGTGATCGTCGATTACCTGATCCAGGAGAAGGTGCCGCAGGTGTTCGGCCTGTGCGGTCACGGCAATATCCAGTTCATCGACGCGCTGTATGAGCGTTCCGACGATATCAAGACCATCTCGGTACATCACGAGAGCGTCGCGGGTTTCATGGCGGACGTCTATTACCGGGTGTCGGGCCGGCCGACCGCGACCTTCACGTCCTGCGGGCCGGGTTCGGCGAATTTGCCGATCTCGCTCGGCAATGCGTTTCTCGATTCGATGCCGTTCATGGCGGTAACCGGCAACGTGCCGACCAGCCAGTTCAACCGCGGCGCGTTCCAGGAATTGTACCGGCACTATCAGGCCGACTTTCCGTCGACGGTGCGCTCCTACTGCAAGAAGGTGTTCCAGCCGACGCGGGGCGAGATGGTGCCGCTCGCGGTCCGGCAGGCCTGGAAGACCATGACGTCGGGCCGTCCAGGACCGGTGGTGCTGGATGTACCCTTTGACGTGTTCATGGAGTCGGCCGCCGAGGAGGCGCCGAATGCGGTAGCCTGGAACGGCAACATTTCGAGCCGCTGCGGCGCCGATCCGGACGGCGTGGTCAAGGCCGTCGACATGCTGCTTGCCGCCGACCGGCCGGTGATGATCGTAGGCCAGGGCGTGCGCTATGGCGGTGCCGCCGAGGAATTGCTGAAACTCGCCGAGCGTTTGCAGATTCCGGTGGCGGCGTCCGCCAGCGGCCTTGGCGCCATCGACTGCAATCATCCGCTGGCGCTCGGTCTCGTCGCGCGCGCCGGCCACTATCAGGCCAACCACGCCACGCGGCAGGCCGACGTGCTGCTGGCGATGGGCATGCGGTTCGACGACCGCACCTCGAGTTCGTGGATCCCAGGCTATTCCTTCACGATCCCGCCGACCAAACTCATTCATGTCGACATCGACCCCGAAGAAATCGGCCGCAACTATCCGGTTGCGCTCGGCCTGATGGCGGATGTGCGAACCTTCCTGCGGCAGATCCATGCCGAACTCGATCGCCGCGCCGACCTGACCAGGAAGGCCGACGCTCGCAAGAAATGGCTGGCCCAGATCGATACCTATCGCCAGGAATGGGACAAGTTCGTAGCCCCCGGCTTTTCCGACGACACCACGCCGATCAATCCGCAGCGCGCCGCCCTCGAGATCGACAAGGCGCTGCCGGAGAACGCGATCCTGGTCAGCGATATCGGCGTGCATCACAATTGGCTGCTCAGCTTCTGCAAGCCGAAACGGCCGGATTCGCTGATCGGCTCGATGGGCTTTGGTCCGATGGGGTTTGGCGTCGCCGGGGTGATGGGGGCGAAGTTCGCTGCTCCCGACCGGCCCTGCGTATCCGTGTGCGGCGACGGCGCGTTCTTCATGCACGCCAACGTGCTGGGCACCGCGGTCGAATATAATCTGCCGGTGGTCTGGGTGGTCTGGAACAATTATGCCTACGCCTCGATCCGCGGGCTGCAGCGCGGCTATCTCGGCGGCCGCGAACTGGCCACCGACTTCCACGATCCCGCGACAGGCCAGCGCTACAATCCGGACTTCGCGGCCATGGCGCGTTCCTGCGGCGTCGAAGGCGTACGCGTCGACCGCGCCGGCGATCTTGGCGAGGCCATCCGCAAGGGCATCGCCGCCAACAAGCCCTATCTGATCGACGTCGATATCGCCGCCGATATCAATCCGGTCGGCGCCGGCATCTGGGAGCTTCCCGGGCTTGGGCAAAGCAAGGCCGGCATCGGCACCCGCTACCAGCCCGCCTGATCGCACCAGAGGAAAAAGTATGTTGCTTGCAGGAAAGAAAGTCGTTGTCGTCGGTGGTTCCTCCGGCATCGGCCTGTCGACCGCCGAAATGGCCAAGCGCGAGGGCGCCGATGTCATCATTGCCTCCCGGAACGTCGAGCGCCTCGATGCGGCCGCGGACAAGTTGACCGCGATCGCGATCCCGGCGGACGTCACCAGCGACGAACGCATGGCAAAACTGTTCCGCGCCTGCGGCCCGGTCGACCATGTCGTGGTCACCGCGGCGCAGCTTCGAACCGGGCCGTTCAAGATGGTGGCGATGGAAGACGTGCGCGCCACGATGGAAGGAAAATTCTGGGGCGCGTGGCGGGTGGCGCAGTCGGCGGAAATCCGTCCGGGCGGCTCGCTCACTCTGGTCTCCGGTTATTTGAGCATTCGGCCGCGGCCGAATTCGGCGATCGTCAGCGCAGCCAACGGCGCGCTGGAGTCGCTTGGGCGCGCGCTGGCGCTGGAACTGGCGCCGGTGCGCGTCAATACCGTTTCACCGGGGATCATCGACACGCCGATCCGCGCCGCCATGCCCGAACAGGCGCGGCGCGACATGCTGGCCAAGACCGCGGCCGCTTTGCCGGTCGGCCGTGTCGGTGTCGGCGAGGATATCGCGCGGCAGATCCTTTCCTTCATGGCGAACGGCTTTGCCACGGGATCGATCGTCTATATCGACGGCGGAGCCCTGGTCGCCTGACGGTCGCGTAGAAGAAGAGCGAGGAGCGAACCATGGCTTTGGACCATCACGGCGCCTTCATTCGCAACATCGCCGAAGTGCCCTGGCGCGAATTTCCCAACCACTTCGGCGGGGCGCTGTCGAAGCCGCTGGTGATGCCGGAGACGGCGGGCTCGCGTCACATCGATTATCGCATTTCAATGTACCAGCCGATGGCGCATGTCGCGCGTCACAAGCATCAGGTTCAGGAACAGATCTATCATGTCCTTGAAGGCGAGGGCCTGATGGAAATCACCGGAAAGAATCACGTCGTGCGCAGGCACGACTTCATCTTCCTGCCGCCCGGCGTCGAACACGCCATCTCCAATTCGGGTCTGGTTGATCTGGTGTTTCTGGTGATCACCTCGCCGGTGACGGATGACGAGAAGCCGGTCTAGTTGATGCGAGCTGCGCAGGAGGTCATTCCCGGGCGAAGCTCATTCAATCTTGGCACGATCGAACAGTTCCAGCGTCGTCGTTCCGTTGGCATGGTTGTCGATGATGCGAAGCTGGGTGCCGGCGCCGACAACTTCAAAGAAGATCTTGTCGTCCTTGGCCTTGTCGCGCCAACGTCCGGGCTCGTTCGCCCATACGACGCGATTGCCCTCCAGCCGGCATCGATAGGCCCAGACGAAATTGTCGAACGGGCGCGTATAGGTCAGCATCACGACGCCGTCAGGGGCGGTCCTCGTTTGCATGAGTTTTGGATCGCGGTCCGTGATCGCTGCCATCGCCGTTCGGCAAATCGCTGGAGGGTCGAATGACGATTCGGCGGATGCGGGCGACGCAACCGCAAGCAACATGGTCACCGCAAGTAAGTGGGGGAGGGAAGGCATCTCGAATCCTCGTCTCCGGAGGTATGCCCGTTTAGCTTGATCTGGGGATTGCGGCTACCATTCGATGCAAGGTCAACCAAGGCTTACGCTGACAAGGTTCATTTTCGACGACCATCCGAAGTCGGGATTGGCGGGGCGGCGCAGCCCTCAGGCACATTATCCGCCGAAACTCCCCGGCTTTTGATTTGGATCAAGCGAAAATCGTGGAGGAAACGCATTTTTGCGCTGAGCAAGGCCGGCGTCCGGCGACCATTTCGCCAACGACGTGCGGCCCTTGACCCCCGGCCAATTCACCGCGAACATTTGCCAGCGCGACGGTGGCTGCCCGAAATCTCGCCAAGCTCTCCTCGCGCGGCCAAAAAGGCTGAATCACGAGGAGACAGCGGTGCACATCCTTCGTCCCATGTTTGCCTGGGATCGCGACGGCGCGCTGGATTTTGCCGCGGCCCGCGGATTTGGCGCTGTCATCGCGTGCGCAGACACCGGTCCGATCAGTTCGCACGTGCCCTTCAGCATCCATCGGACATCCGATTCAGTGACCGTACAATTCCATTTGACCGCACGGAACAAACTTGCCGAGCTTGCGGATGGCCGGAATCCGTTCCTGCTGATCGTATGGGGCCCGGACGCCTATGTTTCAAACGACTGGTACGCGACGCCGGATCACGTCTCGACCTGGCTGTATGAGGCGGTGCATCTTTCCGGCCCGGTACGGCGGCTTCCGACCGAAGGCAACCGCGGTCACGGCGACGTCCTGTTTTCGACATTCGAGGAACGGTTGATGCCGAAGCAACCGTGGTCGCTGTCGACCATGGAGGAAAACAAGCGCGAGACCATGCTGCAATCCATCGTCGTGCTCGAGATGGACGTGATGCGGGTGGAGGGACAGCGGAAGCTGAACCAGCACAAATCCGACGAGGATTATGCTTCGATCACCCGGCATCTAGCGAACTCCGACGATGCCGATGCCCGCGAGATCGCCGGCAAATTGAAGTCGCTTCGCCCGCATCTCGAATATTGAGTTAACAGCTCCTCTAGACGCGTGGCCGCAGCGAACGCTGCATGTCCATCGTGTAGGTGTAGCGGCCTTCCGGATGAGTCGTGACCGTCACCTCGAACAGTTCTTCACGCTGGCCGTAATAGCGGCGCACCATGGTGAGCGCAGGCGATCCCGGCTTTACTCCAAGCGGCTTTGCGAGTTTTGCCGGCATCCCCCGCGCAAATACCTCGAGCTGGGCATATTCGATGGTCTCGCCATACATCTTCGCAATCTGCTCATGCACGGGCGTGCGGCCGTGATCGCGCCGGTCGACGACGCCGGCAAATTTCCGCAACACATAGATTTCGGTCCAGCCGAGCGGCGCGGTAAACGCGTCGGCGCGACGGACGGCCTCGATCAGGAACCAGTGCTTGCCTGGCTCGCATTTCAAAAGTGCGGCGAGCTTGCGGTCGGCCGTGATCTCGCCGCTGCGCACGACCTGGCGATAGGTTTCGTTGGAATATCGCAGCCATTCCGTCAGCGATTTGACGCTGTGGGTGAACAGAACCGGCGGCTCGGCCGCGATCACGACGGAGCCGAGCCCGGCGCGGCGAACGATCAGGCCTTGCTCGGTGATGATGCGTAGCGCCTCGCGCACGGTCTGGCGGCTTGCCGCATAGCGCGCCATCAACTCGGTCTCCGTCGGCAACAGATCTCCGACCGGATAGGCGCCGAGCCGGATCGCTTTCTGCAATTCGGCGGCGATATCGCGATAGCGCGACGTCTTGGGTGTTTCCTGTTTAGGCGGCATCGCACTGAACCGGGCTTTGGGATTTCATCGACGCGAGGGCTGCCTCGAATGCCGACAGCGTTGCCAGCACCTCGGCTTCCGCGACCGGATACGGCCGCCTGCCTTCGATCGCGTCGACGAATGCGTCGAGTTCGGCGCGCAGAACGTCAGTGGCCGGGTAGCTTTCCTGCCTGGGCTTGCTGCCGGAATTTCGTCGGACCAGCGTGGTCTCATCCAGCACCTCGGCAGAACCCCTGGTTCCGAACACATGAACCCGCCAATAGAACGGTGTGGCCCGGATGGTCGAGAGCGTGCCGGTGACGCCGCTGACGAAATCCATCATCAGAACCGCTGTATCCAGCGGCGGCGGACCTCGTTCCCGCGAATTGAGCTGGGCATTAATGCGACGTACCGGACCCAGCAGGCTGACGAAGGCGTCCAGCACATGCAGCCCGGCGCCGGTCAAGCCGCCGCCGGGCGATTCCTCTTCGGATAATCGCCAGCCCGCCGTGATGTTTTGCGAATTCTCGTTGCTGTTGTGGCCCTCGATATGAAGGATCGTGCCCAGTTCGCCGCCCGCCACCATGTCGCGCAGCGCGCGCATCGACGGCCAGAAACGCCGGTTGTGTCCGACGGCGAGCGTCACCCCCGCCTCACGGCAGGCGCCGAACATGCGTGCCGCGTCAGCGCGGTGCAGCGCCAGCGGCTTCTCGCAAAACACCTGCTTGCGTGCGGCGGCGCACGCGATCACCTGCGCCGGATGCAGCGAGTGCGGCGTCGCCAATAGAACGGCGTCGATGGCGGCGTCCGCGAGGACGGCGTTCAGATCGTCGGTGAGATCCAGATCGTGCTCGGTGCAAAAGCTCCGTGCCGCCGTCATGTAGGGCTCGACGCCGCGGACGATTTTCAGGCGCTCATGGCCGCGCGAAGCCTCGACGAGATTGCGACCCCAGCGGCCGAGGCCGACGATTGCGCCGTGGATCATCGGGAATCCTCTACTGAATCCGGCTGTTGCCGGATCGCCTCGATAATAGCTGCGCTGTCGCTGTCCGGCCCCGCGATCGTAATTGCGATGCGCAGCAAATCGGCCTGCGCCTCGGTAACAGGCAGTCGAAGACCGTGTCGCGCGGCTTCTGCCAGGATGAGTTCGGCATCCCTGAGGGTTTGCGCGAGGCGCGATTGCGGCCGAAAATCCCGGTTCAACATCTTTTCGCCCTTGGTATCCATGACGCGGGAGTAAGCGGCGGATCGGCGCGCCGTCGCCAGGAAGGTCTGTCCATCGAGCCCCATACGCTCTGCCAGAGCAATTCCTTCGGCCAGCGCCGCGCGGTTGTTTTGCAGGATCAGGTTGATCGCGAGCTTGGCGCGGCTGGCGTCGCCGACTTTTCCGATGCACCTACGCTGCGGACAGAGAATGTCCAGGAGTCCGTCGACGGCGTCGATGGCGGCGGCGTCACCGGCGACCAGCACGGTCGCGGTGCCGTCCCTGACCTCGGCGCTGGTGCCCGAAATCGGCGCTTCGACAAAGGCAATGCCGGCACTCGCCGCGCGCTTCGCAAGGCGGATGATTTCGCCGGGCGCGCAGGTCGTCGTGCAGATGATCGCCGGGCGGGCAGGGCTGCTTTCGAGATCGGCGAACGCCGCCTCGGCCTCTGCGCCGCTGTAGACGGCGATGACGATGGCGCGGCAATGGCCGGCGAGATCGCGCGCGGAAGCCGCCACCGTTCCCCGATTTCCTCTGAGTTTCTCGCACCTCGCAGGATCGACGTCGAAGCCGATCACGGCAATGCCCGCGCCGATCATGCGCTCGGAAAAGGCGGTTCCGATCAGACCAAGTCCGAGGATTCCGATCGGCGCGTCAGCTTGCATGGGCAACGTGCCTCTTCCGTCCGTTCAGCACGCTATTTCGCCTCGATGCCGGCGGCCTTGGCTTCCGCCGTCCATCGCGTGATCTCGCTGCGGATAAAGCTGCCGAATTCGGCCGGAGGCATCGTGGAAACGACCATGCCGAGGTTGGCAAGCTTTTCGCGGACCGCCGGCGTCGACAGGATTTTTTCGCTTTCGGTGTAGAGCCTCTTGATGATCGGCTCGGGCGTATTGGCGGGCGCCAGCAGGCCGTACCAGATCGTGGCCTCGAAGCCCGGCATGGCCTCGGCGAGCGCGGGCAGGCCCGGTGTCAATTCATTTCGCTTCGGCGATGTCACGCCGATGCCGCGCAGCGTGCCGCCCTGCATTTGCGGGATCGCCACCGAAAAATCCGCAAAGGCGAGATCGATCACGCCGGCGATCACGTCGGTCACGGCCAGCGGCACGCCGCGATAGGATGCCGAGATGATCGACATGCCGCCCCGGCTTTGCAATTGCGCGTTCGATATCTGCGAGGCACCGGAGCCGTAGCCGGCGGTCATGTTTTGATGGGTTTTCGCATATTCCATGAATTGCGAAAGATCCTTGGCCGGAAAGTCAGGCTTGACCAGCAGCACCATCGCGGTGGTTACGGTCCGCAGGATCGGCGCAAAATCCTTGGCGGGATCGTAGGGAAGGTTTTTGAGCATTGAGACATTGCTGGCCTGGGTCGTATTCGTTCCCATCAGCAGGGTGTAACCATCCGGCGCGCTGCGCGCGACCTCCTGGGCGCCGATGCTGCCGAGCGCGCCGCTGCGGTTCTCGATCACGACGGTCTGCCCCAACGTGTCCTGCAGGTGCTGGCCGAGCATCCGTGCGACCTGGTCGGGGCCGGCGCCGGCAGGAAACGGCACGATGATCTTGATCTGCCGCGTCGGATAGTCGTCGGCGGCGGCATGGCCCTGCGCCCCCACCATCCCAAGCAGAACAACAGCGGCGAGAACACCCGGTCGCAGTCCCATCCGTTCGCTCCCTGACATTTCCAAGGCCTCTCTACGGACGCCCTAGGGAATTATACGGACAAAGTCGGCTTAGGCAACAGGATGGTAATCTGTAACGGGGCCGGCTTGATTGAACTAATGGCCAAATGACCGTATAAATCGCTCAACCACAACAGGACCGGGAGCGGAAAATTGGACACCAGCGAACTATACGCGCGCGGTCTGCGCCGGCGCAAAGCGATGTTCGGCGAGGCGGATGTCGAGAAGCGAATGGCGGCGGCCGGCGAATTTGGCGCACCGCTGCAGAACATCATCAACGCCTATGTCTACGGGGACGTCTGGGAACGGTCGGGTCTCCCCGATGACATTCGCAGCCTCGTCATGCTCGGCATCACCGCCGCCAGCAACAAGCCCGCCGAATTCAAGGTCCATGCCAAGGGCGCGCTCGCGAACGGATGCACCAGAGAGCAGGTGCAGGATGTCCTGCTGCTGGTTGCGATGTATTGCGGCGTGCCGGCCGCGATCGAGACCAACCGCATTGCCGCGGAGATTTTTGGCGAAGCGCCCGGCGCGCCGGCCAAGCAAATCGAGCCTTGAGCGAATGCTGCAATGAAATCTGTCCCTGCTGTCGACGCCCACCATCATATCTGGCGGCTGAACGATCTCCCGTGGCTGTCGGGGCCGCAGATGCCGCGAATCTTCGGACCGTATCAGCCGATCTGCCGCGACTATCCGATCGCGGAATATCGCAGCGACATCGCCGGCTGCGATATCGTCAAATCGATCTACATCCAGACAAATTGGCCCGCGGGGCGGAGTCTTGACGAGGCTCAATGGGTGCAGTCGGTGGCCGACGAAACCGGTTGGCCGCACGCCAGCGTCGCGCACGCGGACCTTGCCGATCCCGATGCCGGTTCATTGCTGAAGCGTCTGGCCGAACTGCCAACGACGCGCGGCATCCGGCAGCAATTGCACTGGCACGAAAATCCGCAATATCGCTTTGCGCCGCGGCCCGATGTCATGAACGACGCCGATTGGCGCCGCGGATTGGCGCGGCTTGCCGATCACGGCTTGCTGTTCGAGCTGCAGATCTTTGCAAGTCAGATGCCGGATGGAGCGAAGCTTGCGCGGTCGTTTCCGTCAACGACCTTCGTGCTCGAGCATGCCGGCATGCTGGAGGACATGTCGCCCGATGGCTGGCGGCTCTGGCGCGAGGGCATGACGGCGCTGGCCGCATGCTCCAACGTCAACGTCAAGCTTTCCGGGCTCGGCACCTTCGTTCATGCATGCCGCGACGATTTGGTCGGTCCCATCGTACGGGAGACGGTTGCAATGTTCGGCGCGGACCGCTGTTTCTACGGCAGCAATTTTCCGATCGAAAAACTGTGGACGGATTACGCCAAGCTCTATCGGACTTTTCGAAACGCCATCGCGCATCTCGACGAAGCCGGGCAGGCCGCGATCCTGCACGACACCGCGGCGCGGCTTTATCGGATCTAGCGTCGCATCAGGTGAGCTTGACGATCATCTTCCCGAGCGCCGATCGCGATTGCATGGTCTTGAAGGCCTCGCGGAAATTCTCGAACGGCACGACCTTGCCAACGACCGGCTTCAACGTGCCCGATGCAAGCCAATCGAATAGCCGGGCGATCAGACGGGCATGGGTTTCCGGCTCGCGTTTCTGGATTTGGGCCAGATCGACCCCGAGCAAAGCGCCGCCCTTGAGCAGGGGAAGGTTGAACGCCAGCGCCGGAATGGTGCCGGAGGCGAACCCGACCACGAGATGCCGGCCGCGCCAGGCGATTGAGCGGAATGCCTGCAGCGCGACTTCGCCGCCGACGGGATCGAAGATGACGTCCGGACCATGACCGGCGGTCAGCGTCTTGAGCGTGTCGCGCCAATCCGCCTTGGTGTAGTCCACGACATCGTCGGCGCCGAAGCTCGTGGCGAATGCGCGCTTCTCGGGCGTCGATGCCGCGGCAATGACTCGCGCGCCCAGAAGTTTTCCGAGTTGGACGGCGGCGATGCCGACGCCGCCCGCGGCCCCCAACACCAAAAGGGTTTCGCCCTTGCGCAGGTAAGCGCGTTCGCTCAGGGCATAGAGCCCCGTCAGATAGTTGGCCTGAAACGACGCGCCGGCTTCCGCGGCAACCTGCCCGGGCAAGGCTTTTAGCGCCGCCGAAGGCACCGAGATGTATTCGGCGAGCCCGCCGGAACGGGCCATGCCGATCACGGGCATGCCCGGCGTGAACGACGGAACGTCGTCGGCGACGGCATCGACAATTCCTGCGAATTCGGTGCCCGGCACGAACGGCAGCGGATCCTTGGTCTGATAAAGTCCCTGCACCTTCAGGCCGTCGACAAAGCCGATGGCGGCCGCTTCAATCCTGACGCGGACTTCGCCGGCCGCGATGCCCGGCTGGCTGATCTCCTTGATGGAAATGCCGTCGATCGAATCGTAATTCTCGACGACCACCGCTTTCATGCCATTTTCTCCTGGGTCCGCTCGTTACTCGGCGGCCTGGACTTGGCGGTCGATCTCGACCGCGCCAGCCCTGATCAACGGGATCAGATCGCGTCCGATGGCAATCGTGTCGTGCGGGTTTTCAAAGCCGCGCAGCAGGAACGAATGGATGCCGAGGCGGTAATATTGCAGCACCGCGGCGGCGACCTGTTCCGGCGTCCCGACCAGACACGATGTATTGCCGGGGGCGCCGGTGGCGCGCGCTATTCCCATCCACAGCCGTTCGTCATGTACGTCGCCGCGCGCGGCGAAGCCGAGCAGGCGTTCGCTGGAATGATTGCCGGGTTGCGGCGCGGCGCCGGTCTTGCGTTCGACATCAGCCAGCAGGCGATGCGCCTTGTCCCACGCCTCGCCTTCGGTTGGCGCCATGATGGGGCGCAGCGACATGTTGAAGCTGGCCTTTCGCCCATATTTGGCGGTGCGCCGGCGAAAATCGTCAATCCGGTCCCGCGTCTCCGCGAGTGGCTCGCCGAAGATCGCGAACACGTCGCAATATTCGGCGCCCATTTGCAGCGCGCCGTCCGAGGACCCGCCGAAAAACACCGTGGGATAGGGCTGCTGATAGGGCTTGATGTCCGAATAGGCACCGGCGACCCGGTAAAACTCGCCGTGGTGGTCGAACGGGGCCTCGCTGGTCCACATCCGGCGGATGACATTGAGATATTCGCCGGCACGCCGGTAGCGGTCATTTTTGGGCAGGAAGTCGCCCTCGCTGGCCTGATCCTGGTCGGTGGTGCCGGCGATGATGTGGAGTGACATCCGGCCCTGCGTGAGCTGGTCGAAGGTGGCGACCTGTCGCGCCGCGAGTGCGGGGGCGACGGAGCCCGGCCGGTGTGCGATCAGAAATTTAATCCGCTCGGTATGGTCGGCGGCATACAGCGCGATGCCGAACCCTTCGGCCGCCGACGCATAATATCCGACCAGAACGGAATCATAGTCCCATTGCTCGTGCAGGCGGGTGAAGTCGATCACCCACTCGCGCGAAATCTTGCCCTTGATCAGGTGAACCGCGACCCCCTCCATCTGGGTTCCGATCATACCAGCGATCTTCACGGGCATGGCTGTTCCTCCGATCCAGGGCGACTGCTGCGCCAATGATCCGAATGAAACCTGCAATGATCCCCGAAAGCAAGAGCTTGGCGCCCATGCACTAGTTGAACGCCATGCCGCCGCTCATCGCCACCGTCTGGCCGGTCATGTAGGGATTGTCGAGCAGCATCATGACGGCCTGGGCGACCTCGTCCGCCGTGCCGAAGCGGCCGATTGGAATCCGGCTGACCAGGCCTTCCTGCCCCTTCATCATGTCGGTTTCGATCAAAGAGGGCGCCACCGCATTGACGGTAATGCCTTCCTTCACGAGGCGTGCGGGTAACCGCGCGTCAGCCCTTCGACGGCGGCTTTCGAGGCATTGTAGTGCGGTCCGATGGAACCCGCGCCCCGTGCGGCGCCCGACGATATGTTGACGATGCGGCCCCATTTTGCGGATCGCATCATTGGCAGCACCGCCTGCATGCACAGGAAGACCGACTTCAGGTTCACCGCGATCGTCCGATCGAAATCGCCTTCCCTGAGATCGTCGACCCCGCGGGTGATGGCGATACCGGCGTTGTTGACGAGGATGTCGATCGGGCCGAGCTCGGAATTCGCGCGCTGGACCATCTGTGCAACGGCGTCCGCTTGCGAAACGTCCGCGGCGATCGCGATTGCGCGACCGCCGATTCCAGCAATGCTTTTCACCAATGTGTTCGCTTCGTCCGTGCGCTCGCGATAATTGATCGCCACGGCAACTCCGGCATTTGCCAGCCTTCGGACGATCGCAGCCCCAATGCCGCGCGAGCCTCCGGTCACCAGCGCCACGCGTCCACGTAAAGTTTCTGTCGTCATCGGCATCACCATCGTTCTGCTCACCAATATCAGGCATCCGCAGTCTTGCAGCAAAACAAAAAGCCGGCCGCGACGCGCGACCGGCTTTCTTTTGTCAACGCCGGTTCGGCGCTCAGTGCCCGGCAGGCGCCGAGTAGCCGCCGGAATAGCGGTACGCGTCGGACTGTGCGGCCGGAGCCGGCCAGGCCGCGTAGGCATCGGCGTTGCGGTTCTGCTGGTGGGTTGCAACCGCGCGGTCCGCCTTGCCATGATGGCGCTGCGCGGCCGCGGCGAATTGCACCGACGTCGCAACGATCAAGGCCGAGCCGAGAATGGTGAGGATGGTCTTGCGCATTTTAGTTCTCCCTTTTGCGCTTTTCGCTGGCGGGCAAACGCACCTCGCGTGTCAGCGCTGCTCCAGAGATAACGATGGCCGGCGCGGATTATTACGACCCCGCCAATCACGAAGCGGCGAGCGAATTTCTTGGTCAAAAATATTTTCGGCTAAATATTCAGCAGCGGCTGTCGTCGGTCTGTAATAGACTGGCTGTGACCGATCCGGTTCGATGAGAGAATGCGTCTGTTGCGAGTGAGACCGATGAAGAAAATTTTACTGCTCATTCTCCTGATGGCGTCGCCAGCCTGGGCGCAGACCCAACTGACGCCCAAAGCGGCGACGCCCAAGGGCACGGCGCGGGTCGTCGACAACTGCGCCCCGATCGGGCGGACCGCGAAGGGCGAACTGGTCTACTCGATCAAGTGCGACAATTTGCCAGCGCCGCCACCGCCGCCGCCACAGGCCGAAGCACCGGCGCCGCCCCCGGAACCCGAGGTGCAGCGGAGCGGCATTTTCGGCTGGTCCTATGACCGCCGGCAATAGAGCGATCGCGCCGGGCCGCCGCTGAAAACCTGCCTTTGGGGCTGGAATGGTCCTTGCTTCGGCTAATTCCGGCTGCAATGGATATTGCCGAATCCTGTTCGAAAGCCCTCCAAGCCCGTATGAGAAGAAGATATCGATGAGCCAGTTGATTGTCCGCGCCGGCGAGTTCACCTTCCAGGCCCGTTTCGAAGAACAGCTGGCGCCGAAAACCGTCGCGGCGTTTCGCAAAGCCATGCCGTTCGAGAGCCAGGCGATCCATGTCCGCTGGAGCGGCGAGGGGGTCTGGATGCCGCTCGGCGATCTTGATTTCGGCGTTTCCTATGAAAACCACACCAGCTATCCCGCGCCCGGCCAGATCATCCTCTATCCCGGCGGTATCAGCGAGACCGAGATCCTGCTCGCCTATGGCGGCGTGCACTTCGCCAGCAAGATGGGCCAACTCGCCGGCAATCATTTCATCACGCTCAATTCGGGCTTGGAAAATCTGACCGCATTCGGCAAGACCGTGCTGTGGAAGGGCGCGCAGAAAATCCGCTTCGAGGAAGTCTAGGTGGCTGAGGCCGGTTACCCGCGCGATCTCCGCGGCTACGGCCGCAACCCGCCCGATCCGAAATGGCCGGGCAACGCGCGCGTCGCCGTGCAGTTCGTGGTGAATTTCGAAGAGGGCGGCGAGAACAACATTTTGCACGGCGACCGCGCCTCGGAGGCGTTCTTGTCCGACGTGCTGGGTGCGCAGCCCTGGCCGGGCCAGCGCCACGCCAACATCGAGTCGATGTTCGAATATGGTTCGCGCGCCGGCTTCTGGCGGCTGTGGCGGATATTCGGCGGACGCAAACTGCCGACCACCGTCTTTGGTGTCGCCACCGCATTGAAGCGCAATCCCGAAGTGGTCGCGGCCATGAAGGAGGCCGGGTGGGATATCGCCAGCCACAGCCTGAAATGGATCGAGCACAAGGACATGTCGGAAGTCGAGGAGCGCCGGGAGATCGCCGAGGCGATCCGCGTGCATACCGAGGCGACAGGCGCACGTCCGCTCGGATGGTACACCGGGCGCTCGTCGATCAATACGCTGAGATTCTTGATGGAAGCCGGCGGCTTGCTTTATCTCTGCGACTCCTATTCCGACGATCTGCCGTACTGGATCAAGGCGCCATCCGCTGGCCCGCATCTGGTCATTCCCTACACGCTCGATGCCAACGACATGCGTTTTGTCAACGCGCAGGGTTTTGGCGGCGGCGATCAGTTCTTCACCTATCTCAAGGACAGCTTTGATGTCCTCTATGCCGAGGGCGAGACCTCGCCGAAGATGATGTCGATCGGGCTGCATTGCCGCGTCGTCGGCCGTCCCGGCCGCGCGGCGTCGCTGATGCGGTTTCTCGATTACATTATGAAGCATGATCGGGTCTGGGTGCCGACGCGGCTGCAGATCGCGCAGCACTGGCACGCCAATCTCGGGCATCTCGCCGCCAACGCCTTCGACATCGGACAGTGAAAGCGCGAAATGATTCAGAAAACGCTCGCTGATCTGAACGCCTGCAGCAAGGACGATTTCGTCGCAGGCCTCGCGAACATCTTCGAGTATTCGCCATGGATCGCCGAACAGGCGGCGTCAGCGCGGCCGTTCGCGGGCGTCAATGCGTTATTCGCGGCCATGAAGGCGGTGGTCGATCGCGCGCCCTCCGAATTGCGGTTGGCGCTGATCAAGGGGCATCCTGATCTCGCCAACAAGACCCAGCGCGCCGCGGGGCTGACCGCGGAATCCAGCGACGAACAGAACAGCGTCGGCCTCGACCGGCTGTCGGACGCGGAATATGACGCGTTCGAGCGCCTCAACAACGCCTATCGCTCGAAATTCGGCTTTCCCTACATCGTCTGCGTTCGCCGCCACACCAGGGATTCCATCCTGCGCGATTTCGAGCGCCGGCTGCCGAACGATGCCAAGACCGAAACCCAGGCCTCGATCGCGGAAATCTGCCGGATCGCGGCGCTGCGTCTCGATCAGCAGGTCGCGTCGGACGACCGGCTTGCGGTGCACGGGCGGCTGTCGACCCATGTGCTGGATACCCATGCCGGCAAGCCGGCGGCGGGGATCGCCGTCGAGCTCGTTGAACTGTCCGACCTCGGCGCGAGTCGCGTGATCACGCGGACCGTCACCAATTCAGACGGCCGCACCGATCAGCCTTTGATCGGTGGCCGCCCGGTGCCGATCGGGCGATACGAGCTGACGTTCAGCGTCGGGAAATATTTTTCCGCGCGGCAGGTGCCGATGTCGGACCCGCCGTTCCTCGACCAGATTCCGTTGCGCTTTTCGGTGAGCGATCCCGAAGGCCATCTCCACGTGCCGCTTTTGGTCACGCCGTGGAGTTACGCGACGTATCGGGGGAGCTGACAGTCTCTATGCCTCATCCGATGGCACGAACGTTGCTCATTATTCGCTCGTAGCGGGCGACGAAATCCCGCAAATTGACCGCTGAACTGGAGGCTCTCGCGTGCCGCTGATCAAGAACAGATACGGGAAGGGCCGCGTCCGCGTGATGCGGATTCATCGCGACGGCGACAAGCACGAGGTCAGCCAGCTCAACGTCAGGGCGATGATCGAAGGCGATTTTGCCCGCGCCTATACCCACGGCGACAATTCCACCTCGGTCTCGACCGACACCATCAAGAACGTGGTCAATATCGTCGCCCGCGAAAACACCGGGCTCTGCACGGAAGAATTCTGCCAGGTGCTGGCGAAGAAATATCTCGACACCTACCCGCAGATTTCATCGGTCGCGATCACCGCGCATGAGACGAAATGGAGCCGGCTGAGCTTTGGCGGCAAGCCGCATCCGCACAGTTTTGTGCTCGATGCCAACGGCAAGCCGTTCGTCGAGGCGACGCTTGTCCGCGACGGCGCGCCCACGCTGATGTCGGGCATCGACGGCTTTACCTTCATGAAGTCGACCCAGTCGGGTTGGGAGAATTACGTGAAGGATTCCTACACCACGATTCCGCCGACCGGCGACCGGATGTGCGCAACCTCCATGGTGGCGTCCTGGAAATGGGCGGGCACGCCGCAAAATTATCCCGCCACCAACGCCAAAATTCTCGACACGGTGCTGGAAGTTTTCTCGACCACCTACAGCATGAGCGTGCAGGACAGCCTGTACCGGATGGGCGAGGCGGCACTGGCCGCGGTGCCGGAGATTTCCGAGATCAGCATGGCCTGCCCGAATATGCACTTCATCCCGATGAACCTGTCGGCGTTCGGGCTCGATAACCACAACGATGTGTTCCTGCCGACCGATGAGCCGCACGGCCAGATCGAGTGCACGGTGGGAAGGGGGTAGGTTCGCTCTCTCGACGTCATTGCGAGCGAAGCAATCCATAGGGCCGCAAAACAAGTGTGGATTGCTTCGTCGCTTCGCTCCTCGCAATGACGGCGGTGGTGAGGCCTACGAATCCTTGCCACCAAACTTCTCATGCAACGCCGGCCACAGCCGGTCCGGCTTGAACGGCGTTGCCGTAAATCGGATGCCGGTGGCGTCGGCGATGGCGTTGCCGAGCGCGGCGGCGACAGGATTGTACGGGCTTTCGCTCATCGATTTGGCGCCCATCGGTCCCAGCGTGTCCGAGGTGTTGGCGAACAATACTTCGGTGCGCGGAACGTCGGCGAAAGACGGCAGATGATAATCGCGGAATTTGGGATTGACCACGCGGCCGCCCTCGTCGATCAGCATCTCCTCGTACAGCGTCGCGCCGAGCGATTGGGCGACGCCGCCTTCGACCTGGCCGCGGCATTGCATGGGATTGGCGATCCGGCCGGCGTCGGCGGCCTGCACGCTCTTCAATATCTTGATCTCGCCGGTAGCCTCGTTCACGGCGACACGGAAGCCCTGCACATTGAAGGCGACCGAGCGTGGCGTGCCCTCCGAGGTGCCGCTTGCGACCAGCGTTCGGCCGTTGCCGCGCGCCGATTTCGCCAGTTCGGCAAAGGACAGGCTTTGCCGGCCGCAGACCGCGGCCTCATTCTCAAGCCTGCAGGCGGCGGGATCGGCTCCCGCGATGTGCGACGCCAGCGCCTTGAGGTCGCGCGCGAGATTTTCGGAAGCCGCCTGCGTCGCGAGGCCGGCGACAAAGATGCCGGCGCTGCCATAGGCGCCGGTGTCGTGGCCGCCATGGGCGGTGTCGGATTGCTTCAGCAGGATGCGATCGACCGTCGTCGCCAGCGCGCTGGCGGCGATCTGGCGGTGCACCGTCGAAGTGCCGTTGCCGAACTCGGCGGTGCCGACCGTCAGTTCGAATCCGCCATCATCTCGGAGCGCGATCTTGCAGTCGGCCAAATGTCCTTCGGGCGGTACGGCATCGATCATGGTCAGCGCGATGCCGTCGCCGATCAGCCACTCCGCGGAGAGGGTGTTGTCAGCCGTCTCGGCGGCCATCGCGCGCTCGACCAGATCGAGGCACTGGTCCAGCCCGTAGGAGCCGTAAAACACGTCGGTATGTTCGGGGCCCGGCGGCGAGCGCATGGGATCGCCGGGTTTGACGATGTTGCGGCGGCGGATTTCGAACGGGCTGATGCCGAGCTGTCTTGCAAGTTCGTCGATCGCCGCTTCCACCGCGATCAGCGTTTGCGGCAGGCCATAGCCGCGGAAGGCGCCTGACGGCACGGTGTTGGTATAGGCGGCGACGGCATCGACCTTCTTGTTCGGGCAATTATAGACGCCGATGCATTCGCCCACGGCGTGGAACAGCACCGGTCCGGCATGATTGCCATAGGCGCCGGTGTTGGAGAGCACGTCGAGCTGCAGCGCCGTCAGTTTTCCGTTCTTGTCGGCGCCGGCCTTCACGGTGACGCGCATCGGATGCCGCGTCGAGGTCGCGATGAACTGCT
Organism: Bradyrhizobium sp. AZCC 2289; assembly: GCF_036924615.1. Classification (NCBI taxonomy): domain Bacteria; kingdom Pseudomonadati; phylum Pseudomonadota; class Alphaproteobacteria; order Hyphomicrobiales; family Nitrobacteraceae; genus Bradyrhizobium; species Bradyrhizobium sp. AZCC 2289. The sequence goes on from NZ_JAZHRY010000001.1 coordinate 7,780,416, forward strand.
CTTCGCGGGAGAGTTCGAATTTTACAGGGCGTCCGGTCTTGATCGCGGCGAGCGCCAGGATATCCTCGACGAACATCTCCTGCTTGCCGCCAAAGCCGCCGCCGACCCGTTCGCAAAACACCCGCACCTTGTCGGGCGCGAGATCGAAAATCTCCGCCAGCGCGCGCCGCGTCAGGAATGGCACCTGCGTGCTGGAGCGAACGTTCAGGACGCCCTTGGCGTCGACCCAGGCAACGCCGCCATGGGTCTCCAGCGCGGCATGCTGGACCCGCTGGGTGGTGAAGGTGCCCTCATAGGTTGCCGCCGCCTGTGCCAGCGCGGTGGCGACGTCGCCATATTCGCCGTGCCTTTCCGCGACGATATTGCGTTTGGCATTGGTGACGCGATGCTCCGGCGTCTTGTCGGGATGGATGACGGGCGCGCCCGGCGCAATCGCCTCTGCGGGATCGACCACGGCGGGGAGAATTTCGTAGGCGACCTTGAGGCGGCGGCAGCCTTCCTCGGCGGCGGCCTCGGTCTCCGCAACGACCGCGGCAACCTTCTGCCCGATGAAGCGGACGACATCGTCGAGCACGCGGGTGTCGTCGGGATCCATCCAGACCCTCTCGTGCCGCGCGGTCGAGAACAGGCGATCCGGCGAATCCTCATGCGTCAGTACCGCATGCACGCCGGGGACGCTCAGCGCCGCATTCTTGTCGATCGAGATGATTTTGGCGTGCGGATGCGGCGAGCGCAGCATCTTGATGTGCAGCAGGCCTTCGATATCCGTATCGAACGTGTAGCGCGCAGCGCCGCGCACCACCTGCGGTCCCGCGGGCGCCGGCAGGCTGCGGCCGAACGCGCCGCCTGCGGTGGCGTCCTCGATATTGGTCTTGCCATCGAGCGCGTCCTCGATCGAACGATAGCCGGTGCAGCGGCAGATATTGCCTTTCAGCGCGGCGCCGAGATCCTGCCGCTGCGCCTGGTTCAGCGAGGCGCAGGTCAGGATCATGCCGGCGGTGCAGAAGCCGCACTGAAATCCCTGCGCATCGACGAAGGCCTGCTGCATCGGATGGGTACCGCCGTCGGGCGCCAGCCCTTCGATCGTGGTGACGGCGTGGCCGTCGGCGCGGAACGCCGGGATCAGGCAGCTATGCACGGGCTCGCCGTCGATCAGCACCGTGCAGGCGCCGCAGTCGCCGGCGTCGCAGCCTTTCTTGACGCCGAAATGGCCGAGCTGGCGCAGAAATGTCCGCAGGCATTGGCCGGCCCGCGGGCTTTCGGAAAATTCCTTACCATTGATCTCGAAGGTCATGGCAGCGCCTGCAATTCGCTGCGGATTTCCTGCGCCAGCCGCAGCGTCATGGCCTTGCGCCACATCGGCTTGCCGTGGATGTCGGTGTGGTAGAGGCCGTCGGGAATTCGCTGCAGGATCGTTTCGCGCAGCTCGTCAGCGTGTGGAATCCCGGCAAAGGACAATTTGACGGGCCGCGCGGTGGCCGCGGTGATAACAAGCACAAAATCACCTTCGCTCGTGACGCTACCGATCAGCAGCGCCGCCGACCGGCCGACTGGTGTCAGCGATATCTGGCGAAACGCCGAGCGCCGTTTCAGCCCCGCCAGCGGAATATCGATTTGCCGCAGCAGATCGCCCGGCGCCAGCACATTACGCTGATCGCCGGTGACGAAGTCGGCAACAGGAATCTTCCGCTCGCCGCCGTCGGCCTGCCAGATCGTGCAGACGCCATCGAGTGCCGACGTCAGCGAGATCATCGGCCCTGCCGGCAACGACATGCAGATGTTGCCGCCGACGGTTGCCGTTTTCCAGATCTTGAATGAGGCCAGAAACGCCCGGCAGCATTGATTGATCAAGGGCGAGGCGATCCATTCCGGCGGGCAGGCCAGCGCATCGAGCTGCGCCACGGTGCAGGTCGCCGCGACTGTGAGCCCGGTCTCGCCGATGGTCAGCGCCGGCCATTTGAAATCGGTGAGGTCGATCAGCCGGGTCAGATGGACCTGGGGCTCCGAGAACAGCCAGGTCCCGCCCGCGAGCCAAGCATCGCCTCCCGTCCAAACGGGCAATTGCGCCCGTGTGGTCGGATGCGCGACTTCATTGATGGTATTCAAATCCATGGATACGCCAACGCTTTCAACCCGATGCATCTCAGCTTAAGAGTCTTGCAAGACCAGCGCCAATTGTCACGGGGCTTCGGATGGTCTTTGAATTGCAGGGACGGTTAAGCTGATCGTTCCGCCATTCGGTATCCCAAGGAAAATTTGAGGAAAGTTTGGAGCATGGACCCCACGCGGGCAATCTGGATCAAGGATCCCCTGAGCATCCTCGCCGATGGAGCGGAACGCGGCATTGTCGTCCAGAACGGCAGGATCGTCGAACTGGTGCCGAAAGGCGACCAGCCCAGCACACCGGCGGTGTTCTTCGAGGCCGGCGATCATGTGGTGCTGCCGGGGCTGATCAACACCCACCATCATTTCTACCAGACGCTGACGCGGGCGCTGCCGGCGGCGCTGGATCGTGAGCTGTTTCCATGGTTACAGGCGCTCTATCCGGTCTGGGCGCGGCTGACGCCTGATGCCCTCGATCTCGGCGTCACCGTCGCGATGTCGGAATTGCTGCTGTCGGGCTGCACCACCACCACCGATCATCATTACGTTTTTCCGGCCGGGCTCGAGGACGCCGTCGATATCGAAGTCGCCGCCGCAAAACGGCTCGGCATTCGCGTGCTGCTGACGCGGGGCTCGATGAACCGCTCGCAGCGCGACGGCGGCCTGCCGCCCGACAGCGTGGTACAGGACCAAGACACGATCCTGGCCGACAGCGCGCGCGTGGTCGCCAGGCATCATCAGCGTGGCGCGGACGCCATGGTGCAGATCGCGCTGGCGCCATGTTCGCCGTTCTCGGTGACGACCTCGCTGATGCGCGCGACCGCAGACCTTGCCGACAAGCTCGATGTCCGCCTGCATACCCATCTGGCGGAAACCGAGGACGAGAACAAATTCTGCGAGCAGATGCACGGCTGCCGGCCGCTGGATTACCTCGAGCAATGCGGCTGGCTCAACGCGCGGACCTGGCTGGCGCATGGCATCCACTTCAACGCCTACGAGATGAAACGGCTGGGCAAGGCCAGGACCGCCATCAGCCACTGCGCCTGCAGCAACCAGCTGCTGGCCTCCGGCTGCTGTCCGGTCTGCGAGATGGAAGAGGCCGGCGTTTCGATCGGGCTCGGCGTCGACGGCTCGGCTTCGAACGATGGATCCAATCTGATGCAGGAGGTGCGCGCCGCGTTCCTGCTGCAGCGGGCGCGCTACGGCGTCGGCCGCATCAGCCACAAGGACGCGCTGCGCTGGGCCACCAAGGGCTCGGCCGCTTGCGTCGGCCGTCCCGAACTGGGCGAGATCGCGGTCGGGAAGGCCGCCGATCTGGCGCTGTTCAAGCTCGACGAATTGCGTTTCTCCGGCCACGGTGACCCCCTCGCCGCGCTGGTGCTGTGCGGCGCGCATCGCGCCGACCGGGTGATGGTTGGCGGCAACTGGGTGGTGATGGACGGCGCGATCCCCGGGCTTGATGTGCCCGACCTGATCCGCCGCCACAGCGCCGCGGCGCATGCGATGCAGGTGGGCTAAGGTCAAATGTCTGTCCCTCATGGTGAGGAGGCGCGCTTGCGCCGTCTCGAACCATGAGGCCCGTGGCCCATCCTTCGAGACGCCGCTTCGCGGCTCCTCAGGATGAGGTTAGGGATAGCAAAAAAGTCCGGGCGTTGCCGCCCGGACCCGATTCGCTCGATCGCGCCGGCCTTACTTGCCGGGAATCTTGTCGTCGATGCCCTTGACGTAGAAGTTCATGCCGAGCACCTGACCATCGTCGAGATGGGTGCCGCCCTTGCACTCGACTTCCTTGCCGTCCTGGCCCACCACCGGACATTTGAACGGGAACAGCTTGCCGTCGATGATCGCGGTTTCGGTATCCATCGCCAGTTTCTTCACGTCGTCGGGCATGTTGGTGTAGGGCGCCATGACGACCATTTTCGATTTCAACCCGCCCCAGGTGTCTTCCGAGGTCCACTTGCCGTCGAGTTCGGCCTTGACCCGGTCGATGTAGTAGGGCGCCCAGTTGTCCATGATCGAGGTCAGCTGCGTCTTCGGTCCGAACTTGATCATTTCGGAATCCTGGCCGAACGCCAGCTTGCCGCGCTCGGAGGCGATCTGCATTGCCGCCGGACTGTCGGTGTGCTGCATGATCACGTCGGCGCCCTGGTCGAGCAGCGCCTTGGCGGCGTCGGCTTCCTTGCCGGGATCGAACCAGGTGTTCGCCCAGATGATCTTGACCTTGATGTTGGGATTGACGGTCTGGGCGCCAAGGATGGTGGCGTTGATGCCCATCACGACTTCCGGGATCGGGAACGAACCGATGTAGCCCAGCACGCCGGATTTCGACATCTTGCCGGCGATAACGCCCTGAATGTAGCGGCCCTCGTAGAACCGGCCGTTATAGATCGACATGTTCTTGTCGCGCTTGAAGCCGGTGGCGTGCTCGAAATGCACGTTGGGATATTTCTTGGCCACCTTCAGCGTCGGATCCATGTAGCCGAACGAGGTGGTGAAGATCAGTTTGTTGCCGGCGCGCACCAGCTGTTCGATGGAGCGCTCGGCATCGGGACCCTCGCTGACGTTTTCGAGATAGGTGGTCTCGATCTTGTCGCCGAATTCCTTGACCAGTGCCTGGCGCGCAAGGTCATGCTGGTAGGTCCAGCCGAAATCGCCGACCGGACCAAGATAGATGAAGCCGACTTTGAGCTTTTCGGCGGCGGAAGCGCCGAACATGCTTGCTCCGGCGGTGAGCATCACTGCGGTCGCCGCAATGAGAATTTTTCTCATGGATATCTCCGGTTTACTTAAGGGGTTGACTGTCACTCCCGATGCGCCCGCGCCCCATCGCGCGCGCTTCGGTATGTTTTATCGATCGGGCACGAACACCGTCCCCAGCGCAGCAGGCGCGGTCGAGCCGCCGGTCCGCGCGCGCGAAATCAGGACGAGAACGATCACGGTCGCAAGATACGGCAACGCCGACATGAATTGCGAGGGTATGCCGACGCCCCAGCCCTGGGCATGCAGCTGCAGGATGGTGACGGCGCCGAACAGATAAGCGCCGACCACGAGGCGGCCCGGCCGCCATGACGCAAACACCACGAGCGCCAGCGCGATCCAGCCGCGCCCGGCGGTCATGCCCGGAATGAAGAACGGCGTATAGGCCAGCGGCAGATAGGCGCCGGCGAGGCCTGCGCAGGCGCCGCCGAACATCACCGCGAACATCCTTATTTTGAGTACCGGATATCCCAGCGCATGCGCCGAAACATGATTGTCGCCGACCGCCCGCAACACCAGTCCGGCGCGGGTCCGATACAGAAACAGCCAGACGGAGACGACCAGCGCCAGCGAGAGATAGACGAAGGCGTCCTCGCCGAACAGGATGCGGCCGACCAGCGGGATATCGGTCAGGACGGGAATGTGAAGATGCGGCGCGGGGGTAATCCGCTCGCCGACGAAGCCGGCGCCGATCAGGCCAGACAGCCCGATGCCGAGGATGGTGAGCGCAAGACCGGTCGCGACCTGATTGACGGCAAGGCCCAGCGTCATCATGGCAAAGACCAGCGACAGCAAGGTGCCCGCGACAATGCCGCAGAGCGCGCCGACGATGATTGAACCGGTGAGCCAGGCGCCGCCGAAGCCGCAGGCCGCACCGACGATCATCATGCCCTCGACGCCGAGGTTGAGGACGCCGGCGCGCTCGGTCACGAGTTCGCCGGTCGCCGCCAGCAATAGCGGCGTGGAAGCCGCCAGCACCGCCAGAATGATGGCTTCAATGATCTCCATCAGGCCACCTGTCGCGACGCGAAAATGAGCCGGAATCGGTAGAGAATGAGGGAATCGCAGGCGAGCACGTAGAACAGCAGGATGCCCTGAAAGACCTTGGTGACGTCCAACGGGATTTTCATTGCGATCTGGGCCTGCTCGCCGCCGATGAAGGTAAGTGCGAGGAAGAGTCCTGCAATTAATATTCCAATCGGGTTCAGCCGCCCGAGGAAGGCGACGATGATCGCAGTGAAGCCGTAACCTGGCGAGATGCCCGGCTGCAGATGTCCGACGGGACCGGCGACCTCGATGATCCCGGCCATCCCGGCCAGCGCGCCCGAGATTGCGAAGGTCAGGAGGATCAACTGGTTGGAGTCGAAACCGCCGAAGCGCGCCGCGCGCGGTGCGGCGCCGACGACACGGATTTCGAAGCCTTTGATGGTCTTGCCGAGCAGCACCGCTCCGGCGGCGACCACGACGAGCGCGATGATGGCGCCGAGATGCAGCCGGCCGCCCTCGATCAGCACGGGAACGGTCGCGACCGGATCGAATTCGGCCGTGGTCGGGAAGTTGAAGCCGGCCGGATCGCGCCACGGACCACGGACCAGATAATCCAGAAACAGATCGGCGACATAGACCAGCATCAGGCTGGTGAGGATTTCGCTGGCGCCGAATTTGATCTTGCACAGCGCCGGGATCAGGGCATAGAGCGCGCCGGCCGCAGCCCCCAGCAGCAGCATCGCCGGCAGCACCCAAGGGCCGGCGCCGGTGCCTTGCGTCTTCACCGCGAGCCAGCTTGCGGCCACAGCACCAATCAGGAACTGGCCTTCGGCGCCGATGTTCCAGGCATTGGCGAGGTAGCAGAGCGATAGACCAATGGCGATCATCACCAGCGGCGTCGCCTTCACCGCGATCTCCTGCAGCGAATAGCTGTCGGTCAGGGGATCGATGAAGTAGACGCCAAGCGCCGAAATCGGATTCTTGCCGAGGATCGCAAACAGGATGCTCATGGTCGCGAGCGTCAGGCCGATGGCGATCAGCGGCGAGACCAGCGCGATCGTGTTGGAGCGCTCGGCGCGTTTCTCAAGCACCAACTGCATGCGCGGCCTCCTTCGGCTCGAGGCTGCTTCCACCCATCAGGAGACCGAGTTTCTCGCGGCTGGCGTCGGCCGTCTTGAGCGGCTCCGACAGATGGCCGTGGAACATGACGGCGATCCGGTCGGTGATCTCGGCAAGCTCGTCGAGATCCTGGCTCGTCACCAGGACGGCGGCGCCGGCGGCGGCGAGATCGAGCAGCGCCTGCCGGATCACGGCGGCGGCGCCGGCGTCGACGCCCCAGGTTGGCTGACTGACGACGAGCACGGCCGGATTGCGGAGGATTTCGCGGCCGACGATGAATTTCTGCAAATTGCCGCCGGACAGGCTCGCGGCTTCCGGGTCGCGCTTGGCCTTGCGGACATCAAAAGCCTCGGTCGCGCGATCGACCGTCTTCAGGGTCGCGGCGGTGTTGACGAAGCCGTGCTGTACCATGCCGCTGGCGGCGTGGCCGGTCAGCAGCGCATTTTCCGAGAGCTTCATCCGCGGCGCGGTGCCGTGGCCGAGCCGCTCTTCCGGCACGAAGGCGGCGCCGAGCTTGCGGCGCTTGGTGATCGAGAGATGCCCCGCGGCGATACCCTCGATCACCACCGTGCCCGGGTCCTTCGCCAGCCGCTCGCCGGAAAGGGCGGCGAAAAGCTCGTCCTGGCCGTTGCCGGCGACACCGGCGATGCCCAGGATTTCGCCACCCTTGAGCTCGAACGTGATGTGTTCGAGCCTCACACCATGCGGATCGTCGGGCTCCAGGCTGAGGTCGTTGACGACAAGGCGCGGCACGGTGGTTTTCCGGCTCGCCGGCGCCTTCACTTGCTTGATGTCGGCTCCGACCATCATGCGCGCCAGTGAGGCCGCGGTCTCCGCCCTGGGATTGCAGGTCGAGACCTTCTTGCCGCCGCGCAGGATGGTGGCGGTGTCGCACAGCCGCTTCACTTCCTCGAGTTTGTGGCTGATGTAGAGGATCGCGCGTCCCTCGGCCTTGAGACGGTCGAGCACGACGAAGAGTTGATCGGCCTCCTGCGGGGTCAGCACCGCGGTCGGCTCATCGAGGATCAGGAACTTCGGATTCTGCATCAGCGCGCGCACGATTTCGATGCGCTGCCGCTCGCCGACCGAGAGCTGCCAGACCTCGCGCCTGGGATCGAGCGGAAGCCCGTAAACATTGGATACTTGCTCGAGGCGGGCCGACATGTCCTTGAAGGATTCCTTGCCGTCGAGCCCAAGCGCCACGTTTTCGGCGACGGTGAGATTGTCGAACAGCGAAAAATGCTGGAACACCATGCCGATGCCGCGTGCGCGGGCTTCCGACGGTCCGGACAGAACCATCTTCTCGCCCTGCCAGCGCATCTCGCCGTCGCTCGGCTGGATCAGTCCATAGACGGTTTTGACCAGCGTCGATTTTCCGGCGCCGTTCTCGCCGAGCAAGGCGTGGATCTGCTGCGGCCAGATGTCGATGTCGATGTTTTCATTGGCGAGGAAATCGCCATAACGCTTGGTCAGGCCGATCGTCTGGAGCAGCGGCGTGGCACCAGTGTGCAGCGCGGCAGGCGTCGAATCTAACATCCGGTGTCACGCGTATCAGGAGTGAATGCCTCAATACTGTGCTAGTTTGGACGCCTGCGTAAGTAGGGAAAAAGCGCCAGCCCTTGCCCAACTCTTTGGCAGGCGAGGACAATGTGATTCTGGGCAGGCTAGCTGACCGTTAGCTGCCTTTCCTTAGTAGCGCGCTGCAGCAAACGCCGGGCCGCCTGTTGCAAGATTGTGACGGTGGGGACAAATCGGAATCGCGAAGGCGCGGCTGACGCGAAGTTGAGCAGGATTGTTCGTCCTGTGTACGATCGCGTTTTTTGCGCCGGGCGCGCTGCTTGCACTGAGCCCAATGGTCGCCGAAATCCAACAAAAATAGGCATAAGTGGAACTTTCGATCTCCACTTAGGGTTGCTTCACCGCACATCCGATTCCGCCAATGTTCGCGAAAACCGCTGCAGCGCAGCGCGTTCTTGATGAAACTTACGCCATGCCATGGAGAAAGTTGAGGCTTCTCACTTCATGCGAACGGCGCAAGGGTCGCCGCCAAGGGCCTCGATCATCGATCGTCAACTTGGGGGTATTTAGGATGTCTCGTCTACGTAGAACATTGGCAGCTGCGGCGCTGTCGCTTTCCACACTCATTCCGGCGGGCTTTGCCAGCGCCGCCGACTTGCCGGTCAAGGCCAAGGCGAAGCCGGTCGCCGACCTCCCGTTTTTCCTGGTGATCGACGACCGGGTGTCGTACTCGTGGATGCCCAAGGGTACCGATCCCGGCTTGTGGTCGGTGCGTCCGAACGGCTCGATCGACGGTACGACCGCCAAGTCGGTCTATTCGTTCACCCATTTCGACCTTTGGGCCTACGGCACCAACTTCTTCACCATCTCGATGTTCAAGTCGGGCCACAACGATCCCGCCAATCCCTGCACCGCACCGGGCGTGAACATCTTCGGCACCCCATCGGACTGCGCTGGCGCAACGGAAATCTACGGCCTGTTCCGCTCGACCTTCGGCTTCAACGAAATCTTCAACACCCATGCCTTCACCATGGGACCGCTGCATAACGTCTCGTTCGAAGTCGGTATGGATGCCAACACCGAAAACAACTTCCTGGCTCCGGCCAAGCGCGACGTCGTCGCCGGTCTGCAGTTCGCCTTCGATCTGCCCTACAAGGGCTACTTCAACGTCGCTCCGTTGGTGTACTGGGAATTCCTCAACCACAACGCATTCACCCAATGCGGCCTGTTCGGTCCCGGCATTGCCGGACTGACCTGCAACTCGGACGGCAACGTCCAGTACAATGCGACATGGGCGGTCGAGACCAATTACTACATGGATCTGGGCTTCCTGCCCGAGAACATGCAGTTCTGGTCGATCAGCGGCCGCGCGGCCTGGTATGGGCCGAAAGGGGATTCCAACAACCTTCCCTTCCTTTCAGGTCCCGGCCGGTTCAGCACCGCCTCGAAGACCGAATTCAACAGCGAACCGATCCGTCTGACGTTTGACGCCAGCAAGGCCTTCATCGGCCCGAAATACTCTCACTTCGTCGACCTCTGGGTTGCCTATCGCTACTGGCAGAACAAGTTCGGCCTCGACCACAATGCGATGCCCGGCGTCTGCACGGTTGCGGCAACCGGTCAAAGCACCAACTCCTGCACCGAATCGACCGTCTATGGCGGCGTGACGGTGAAGTTCTAACCGCCTGATCGTTCTCCAGGTGAAAAGCGATGGCGCCGCGATGTTCCCCGCGGCGCCATTTTTCTTGGGTGATTTGAGGCGTATTCCGCGGCCTCATGGTTCTCCCGGCGATGCGAAGCATCGTCCGGAGACGCGCGGCATTGCCGCGCCCCTCATCATGAGGGTCTAAGACCTCATCCTGAGGAGCATCGCACAGCGATGCGTCTCGAAGGATGAAGCCAGCGAACCGGGAAATGCGTATTTGAGCGCTATTTGTTCCAGACGCCGCGGTGCGGTGCCGCCGCTTCGTCCTCGAGCAGGGGCCCGACCACTTCGGTCGGTCGCTGCCCGCTCTTGAAGACGTCCCGGCACGGCAGATCGAGGGTCGGATTTTCCGGGTGATTGCCGGTCAGGTCCCGCAGCCGGTGTTCGCTCAAACCGTACACCAGCCGGCCGATGCCGGCCCAGTAGATCGCGCCCGCACACATCGCGCAGGGCTCGGCGGACGAGTACAGCGTCGCTCCCTTGAGCACGTCCGGACTGAGCGTCGTGCAGGCCTGCGTCGCCAGCAGGCGCTCAGCGTGCGCGGTACCGTCATGGGCGGGCATATAGCCGTTCTCGGTCTCGATCAGCACGTTGCGGTTCTGATCGACGAGAATGGCGCCGAAGGGATGGTTGCCGTGGCTGATGGCGCGGCGGGCGACGTCGAATGATCGCCGCAGGAAGAGTTCGTCGAGTTGTGACGGGCTCAGATCCGAAATGTTTTTCATTGCCGCTCCTGCGCTCGCGCCATCATGCAGGCGGCAGCTGCGGCAGGCAAGCAAGCGGATTCAAACGGGCGGATCAATGTCCCGCCATGTGCCGACCGACCTCGGTGAGATCGGCTTCGCTGGTGCGCGCTTCATGGACGAATTCGCCGTGGAACATCACCACAAGCCGGTCCGAGAGTTCGAGCAATTCATCGAGGTCTTCGCTGACCAAAAGCACCGCCGCCCCCCGGTTGCGCGCGGCCATGATCTCGGCATGGATCTGCGCCACCGCGGCGAAATCGAGCCCAAAGCAGGGATTGGCGGCGATCAGCACCTCGACCTCGCCGCCGAGTTCGCGCGCCAGCACCGCGCGTTGCACGTTGCCGCCCGACAGCGCCGAGATCGGCGTATCCGGCGTGCGGGTCTTGATCTTGTAGAGCCCGATCTTGCGTTCGGCGTCCTCGCGAAAGGCCGCGCGGTTGAGCCACCAGCCGCCGCTGGCAAACGGCGCGCGGTCGAATTCACGGAACGCGATGTTGTCGGCGACGCTCATGCCGCCGACGCAGGCGTTCTTCAGGGGTTCCTCGGGCAGCAGCGACATCTTGTGACGGCGCATCTCCTCGCGGCTGGCGTGATAGACGTCGCCGATCACGCGGATCTCACCGCTCTCGGCTTCGCGCTGACCGGCGAGCACCTCGACGAGCTGCCGCTGACCGTTGCCGGACACGCCGGCGATGCCGACGATTTCGCCGCCGCGAACGGCAAGCGAAACATTGTGAACCGCAACCGCGCCGGCGTCGTCCAGCGCGTTCAGCCTGTCAAGCTCGAGCCGCGCCGCACCGACTTGTCCGACGCGGGCCGGCTGAACCGTCAGCTCTTCGGCGCCGATCATCATGCGGGCCATGCTGTCGGGCGTGAGATCGCTGACCTTGCCATTGCCCGCCAGCTTGCCGCGGCGAAGGATCGTGACCTCGTCGGCGAACGCCATCACCTCGCGGAATTTGTGCGTGATCATCAGGATGGTCAGGCCGCCATGGACGACCATGTCGCGCAACATGCCCAGCACTTCGTCGGCTTCGCCGGGCGTCAGCACCGAGGTCGGCTCGTCCAGAATGAGAAAGCGCCGCTTGAGGTAAAGCTGCTTGAGGATTTCGCATTTCTGGCGCTCGCCGGCGGAAATATCCGACACCCTGGCGTTCAGCGGCACCTTGAATGGCATGCGGGCGAGAAACGCCTCGAGTTCCTTCTTTTCCTTCGACCAGTTGACGACCGCAGGCACGTCGTCGCGCGCCAGCACCAGGTTCTCGGCCACCGTCATCGCCGGCACCAGCGTGAAATGCTGGTAGACCATGCCAAGCCCCAGCGCGTGGGCGTCCTTGGGGTTGGCGATCGCCTGTTCGCGGCCGCCGACCAGGACGTCGCCTTCGGTCGGGTGGTAATAGCCCATGATGCATTTCACCAGCGTGCTTTTTCCCGCGCCGTTCTCGCCGAGCAGCGCGTGGAACGAGCCGGGCCGCACCTTGAGCTGAACATTGTCGAGCGCGATGAAATCGCCGAACCGCATGGTCATGGCGACGGCATCGACGCCAAGCGCACCACTGGGCAGCGGCGTTTCGCCGATGATCATGACAGGGCTCCGATCAGCGCGGTGGATGTCGCGACCGCGCCGAACACGCCGCCCTGCATTTTGATCATCTTCAGCGCATGCTCGTGATTGCTCTTGTCGGTGGCCGCACAGCAATCCTCGATCAGCACGCATTCAAAGCCGCGGTCGTTGGCCTCGCGCATCGTGGTGTGGACGCAGACGTCGGTGGTGATGCCGGTCAGCACGATGTTCTCGATGCCGCGCAGCCGCAGCATCAATTCAAGGTCGGTGGCGCAGAACGAGCCCTTGCCGGGCTTGTCGATGATCGGCTCGCCCGGCAGCGGCGCCAGGTCGGGAATGATCTCCCAGCCGGCCTCGCCGCGCACCAGCACCCGGCCGCAGGGGCCGGGATCGCCGATCCCGGCGCCGATCTGCCGCGAGCGCCACTGCTTGTTGGCGGGCAGGTCGGTGAGGTCGGGGCGGTGGCCTTCGCGGGTATGAATGATGTGAAAACCCTGCGCGCGCATCACCGCGAGCAGTTTCTTGATCGGCTCGATCGGCGCGCGGGTCAGCGAGAGATCGTAGCCCATCTTGTCGACATAGCCGCCGACACCGCAGAAGTCGGTCTGCATGTCGATGATGATCAGCGCGGTGTTTTCCGGACGCAGGTCGCCGTTATAGGGCCAGGCATAGGGCTCGGACTTCAGATAGCGCTCGGGCATGGCTGGTTCTCGCTCATCGGTATCAGCGGGTGATCGACAGTTCGGCCGGCGCGCCGGTCAGCGTGCGCTTCGGCGAGCAAGTGATGATCATGATCGCCAGGGTCAGGATGTAGGGCGCGGCATTGAACAGATGGTAGCCGGAGGTGACGCCGACCGATTGCAGCGCCGGTCCCAGGGCTGCGGCGCCGCCGAAGGCCAGCGACGCCCACATGCACAGCATCGGGTCCCAGCGCGCGAAGATCACCAGCGCCACCGCGGTGACGCCCTGTCCGGAGGAGAGGCCTTCGTTCCAGCTGCCGGGATAGAACAGCGACAGGAACGAACCGCCGATCCCGGCCAGAAAACCGCCGACCATGGTCGCGCGCAGCCGGATTGCAAGGACGGAATATCCCATGGCGCGCGCGGCATCCGAACTCTCGCCGGCGGTGCGGATCAGCAGGCCCCAGCGCGTGGTGCGGAATGCCCAATATAAAATCGGCGCCAGCGCAATGCCGATCAGGAACAATACGTTGATCCGCAGCGCCGCGCGAACCTGCGCGATATCGCTCCACCAGCCGAAATCGATCGCGGGCAGCCGCGCCGCGGTCGGTTCGATCAGCGGCTTGCCGAGATAGAATGCGAGCCCGGTGCCGAACAGCATCAGCGCGATGCCGACGGCGATGTCGTTGACCCGCGGCAGTGAGCAAATTCCGGCATGGAGGGCGCCGAGCAGCGAGCCTGTCACGCCGGCGGCGAGCACGCCGAGCCAGGGCGATCCGGTGAGATAGGAGATGCCATAGGCGCTCATCGCGCCCATCACCAGCGTGCCTTCGAGGCCGAGATTGATCCGGCCCGAGCGCTCGGTGATGCACTCGCCGAGGCTGACGAACAGGAATGGCGTGGAGACGCGGATCGCGCCGCCGAATACGGCGAGCGGCACCGTCCAAAGTCCGATCGTTCCATCCGCCATGTCAGGACTTTCCTTTCAGGAAGCCGATGCGTCCATACACCGCGTCGCTGGCGAGCACGAAGACGAAGATGATCCCCTGCAGCACCAGCACGGAAGCATCCGGCAGGCCGAGCCGGCGCTGCAACAGGCCGCCGCTGGCGCTGATGCCGCCAAGCAGGATGGCGACGGGAATGACGGCCAGCGGATTTTGCCGCGCCAGGAAGGCGACGAGGATGCCGGTAAAGCCGTAGCCGGCGGCGAGGTTGGCGTTGGTGCGGCCCTGGACGGCTGCGACTTCGACCATGCCCGCCAGGCCGGCGCATGCGCCCGCCAGAAAGCAAATCGTCAGGATCAGTTTGCTGACGCCCAACCCCACGATCTTGGCGGCGCGGATGTTGCCGCCGGCGACGCGCGCGGCAAAGCCGAACACGGTGTGATCGATCAGGATGTAGGATGCGACGGCGGCGATCACGCCGAACACCAGGCCCCAATGCACGTCGGTGCCGGGAATGCTGCCGATCATGTTGGCGGCGCCGATCTCGCGCGTCGACGGTTTGTTGAGGCTGGCGGGGTCGCGCATCATGCCCTCGACCAGATGGTTGAGGATCGCGAGCGCGATATAGACCAGCAGCAGGCTGGAAATCGTTTCATTGACGCCGCGGTATTGCCGCAGGCCCCCTGACAGCATGATCCAGAGGCCGCCGCCGATCATTCCGGCGCAAACCATCGCAATTTGCACCACCAGCGGCGGCGCCCATGGCATCGCCAGCGCGGCGCTGGTAGCGGCGAGCGCGCCGATCAGGAGCGCGCCTTCGCCGCCGATAATCACCATACCCAGTTGCGCCGGCAGCGCTGTGCACAGCGCGGTCAGGATCAGAGGTGCGGCGCGGGTCAAGGTGTTCTGCCAGGAGAACCAGGTGCCGAACGCGCCCTGGTACATGTAGAAATAGAGGTCGAGCGGGCTCTTGCCGAACAGGGCCACGAAGATTCCGAATACGCCGAGCGCGCCAAGCAGCGCCGCGCCCGGAATCAGGATGTATTCGATGGTCACGCCGTAGCGCTGGAGGAAGCCGGAATCGGCGGCCGGAGCTATTCCGGTCGCCTCCGCTGGATCCGCCGTGTCTGTTGTCACGAAGTCGCCCCGATCACGCCTTCGACCAGATAGTCCATCTTCTCGAGTTCAGGATCCTTCTGGCCGCGATCGGTGCCCGCGGTGATCACGGCCTTGCCCTTGTTGTCCATGATCGGGCCCTTGAAGATGGTGTACGTGCCGGCCATGAGCTGGGCCTTGATGTCGTCGGCGTGCGTGCGGGCTTCCGCCGAGACCGCCTCGCCGTAGGGCGAGCATTTGACGATCTCTTCCTTCAGGCCGCCGCGATAGAAGTTCGGGATGGCCTCGCCGGCGGCGATCATCTTGACGAATTTCGGATACAGCGCTTCCCAGTTCCACTCCGCACCGGTGAGATAGGCTTTTGGCGCCAGCGGCGACTGGTTGACGTGATAGCCGCAGACCATGGCGCCGCGGCGCGCGGCGTTCTCGACCATGGTCTTGGGACCGTCGACGTGACAGGTCAGGACATCGACGCCCTGGTCGATCAGGCTGTTGGTGGCTTCGGCTTCCTTGACCGGCATCGACCAGTCCCCCGTGAAGATCACCTGCGTGGTGGCCTTGGGGTTTGCAAGTTTCGCGCCGAGCGTGAAGGCGTTGATGTTGCGCAGCACCTGCGGGATCGGTTTCGCCGCGACAAAGCCGAGCTTGCCGCTCTTGGTGGAGTAGCCGGCAACGATCCCGGAAATATACTGGGCCTCGTCGATATAACCGAAATAGCTGCCGGCATTCTTGGGATCCTTGTCGCTCCACAACCCGCCGCAATGTTCGAAGTGGAGTTTTGGAAACTTGTTGGCCATCTTGATCATGTGCGGATTGTAGTAGCCGAACGATGTCGGGAAGATCAGCGAGGCGCCGTCGAGGTTGATCATCGACTCGATGGTCTTCTCGACCGCGTCGGTCTCGGGGACCTTTTCTTCCTCGATCACCTTGAGGCCGGGCATTTTTTTCAGCGCCGCCGCACCCTGCGCGTGGGCCTGGTTGTAGCCGTAGTCGTCGCGCGACCCGACATAGATGAAGCCGATCGTGCTATCGGCCGCCGCAGCCGGGCGTGCGCCGAAAGCCGTGCCCAGCGTCAGCGCCGCACTTCCCTGCAACAAATGCCGTCGTGAAATCCTGCTGAAATCCATGTGCCTGCTCCCTCTCGGCGGATGACCCGCCACCAATTTCGCAGCCGCGCCGACACGGCGGAGCTTAAGGGGACGTCGCAAGCTTCGTGCCAGAGCACCTTTGATGAGCATATTTAAGTAACTATTTGAAATAACAACATTATATATAGGTAGGCGCCACCGTTCAAAGTTTGTGCAGAAGCCTGCTGGCCTAATTTATGGGCATCATTTTATCATTGTATGCAAGGCAGTTAAGCAGTTCTTGGCTCCGGCCGGGGCTCCGGATGCCTGCACAAGGCGGGGATTGGTTATTTGTCGGCTGCCCAAGCGGATCGGGGCTGCTACCAGTAAAAATGTCCGGACGATGGTTGCATCTCCTCCGCTGGCATTGAACTTGTATCGATCAAGAAAGCGCGGATCGGCGCGGCGCTGCACTGGAAAAGCATGAGCAAGACAGAGGCGGCAGCTGCCGGGACGGGACGATCATCGCTTGGCGACGAAATCGTCGAGCGGATCAATCAGCTCGGGGCCATTTCCGAGACGCCGGAACATCGGGCGCGGATATTCCTGACGCCCGAGCATCGCACGGCTGCCGATCTCATCCTGTCCTGGATGCGCGGCGCGGGCATGAGCGCGCATCTCGACGCGATCGGGAATGTCTGCGGCCGCTATGAAGGCGAGCGGCCGGGCCTGCCGTGCCTGATGCTGGGCTCGCACTACGACACCGTGCGCGATGCCGGCAAATGGGACGGGCCGCTCGGATTGATCACGGCGATCTCATGCGTCGCCGATCTGTACAAGAGAGAGCGGCGGCTGCCGTTCGCGATCGAGGTCGTGGGCTTTGCCGACGAGGAGGGGGTGCGGTTCGCCTCGACGCTGCTCGGCAGCCGGGCGGTCGCCGGAACGTTCGTCGAAAGCGTGCTCAATAGCCGCGACCATGCCGGCATCTCGATGCGCGAGGCGATGGTGCAGTTCGGCCTCGACCCCGACCATATCGGCGCCGCCGCCCGCGCGCGCCGCGAACTGCATGCCTATGTCGAACTGCACATCGAACAGGGACCGGTGCTGGAACAGAACAATCTGCCGGTCGGCGTGGTCACCGCGATTGCTGGCGCGACGCGGCTGGCCGCGCACCTGACCGGGATGGCCGGCCACGCCGGCACCGTGCCGATGGCGCTGCGGCGCGACGCGCTGGCGGGAGCATCCGAGTGCATCGTCGCGATCGAGGAGTTTTGCAAGACCGGCGAGGATGGGCTCGTCGGCACCGTCGGCTATATCGATGCGATGCCCGGTGCGACCAATGTGATTCCGGGCCGGGTCAATTTTACCATCGACATCCGCGCCCCGACCGATGCGCACCGCAAACTCGCCGTCGCCGATATCGTGCGGCGGATCGAAGCGATTGCAAAGCGCCGCAATCTGGCGCTGCAGGTCGACGTCACCCACGAGAACCGCACCGTGCCGTGCGCGCCGTGGCTGAAGGGGCAAGTCGCGGAAGCCGTTGCAGCCGAAGGCTATCCGGTATTTGAATTGCCGAGCGGAGCCGGGCATGACGGCATGGCGATGATCGATATCGCCGACGTCGCCATGATCTTCGTGCGCTGCCGCGGCGGCATCAGCCACCATCCCGACGAGCATGTCGAACTGGCCGACGCCGACGCCGGCGCGCGGGTGTTGTTGCGATTGATCGACAATTTTCGGCCGCGGGAGTGACCGACAGGCGTTCCCCGCTGCGCAGCACGAAGTGGTGCGCTGCTGACCCGGGGTCCATCGGACGCTGGTGGGTCGAGCCGCTTGCAAGCTGCACCGCGTCCGGGACACGAACTACGAAGTCGTAAGCCAAGGCATTAGCCGCAAATCAGTCCGTATCATGTCACACTTGGAATGATTCTCGGCCATGCAACAATAGCTCTATTGGACAATTCCTCGGAGCGAGAGGTTAGCTCAGTCTCTGTCCATTGACTCCGTTCTGCGATCCATTTGTTTAGCTCATAATTGCTGTTGGCGAGAAGCGTGCGCTTCTTCTCGAATGGGGAATTTGAGAGTTCACTATTGTACCCGGAGAGGGTCAAGTTGCCGAGCCTGGTGCCGTCGGAGCAGTGGTTGGAATTGGGCGTGGCGCATTCTCCGGGAACATGAGGGTATCGTTTCAGGCTGCGAGGTCAATCGGCTGATTGCCAGGCTTTACGGCGAGCGTCTGCCATCCATCGACCTTGCGCATGTTGATCTGTCCAGAGGCGAGCAGCGCCCAGAACAACATGGCTGCGGTGTCTGCTGACGGCAGCACGGTTTGCGTCTTGATTCTTCGCTTGAACTCTTCGTGCAGCCGCTCGATTGCATTGGTGGTGCGCACGCTGCGCCATTGGCTCGGCGGCAGGCGCGTGAAGGTGAACAAGCGTTCTCCTGCCTCCTCCAGGCTGTCGGCGACGGCGCGATGCTTGAGCCTCCATTTGCGGATGAAGGCTTTGCGGCGCGCTTCGATCTCCTCAGGCGTCGTCGCGTAGATCATGTCGTTGTAATCAGCGGTGATCTCGTCATGCAGCCGCTCTGGGGCATGTGCGAACAGGTTCCTGTGCTTGTGGACCGTGCAGCGCTGGACCGGCACGCCGTCCCAGACGGAGGCGATGGCCTTGTCGAGCCCCGGCGCGCCATCGACGATGAGGAATTCCGGACGCCGCAGCCCGCGATTGATGAGGTCAGCAAGGACAGTGCGCCAGGCCTCGGCGCTCTCGCCGCCCATGCTCTTGATCGCGAGCAGCACCTTCTGGCCGTCCTCGCGCACGCCGAGAACGACCAGCAGCGAGATGGAGGTCGCCTTGCGGTCGAGCCGCACGCGCACCACGGTGCCGTCGAGGATCAGGCGCACGATCGGCTCTCCAGTCAGCGAGCGGGTGTGCCAGGCGTCCCAGTCGCTCTTCACCTTGCGCCAGGTCCGGCTCACCGTGTCCTTGCCGACCGTCCCGCCGAACAAGGCCGCGAGCGCGCGACGCACCCGCCGCGTGTTGGTGCCAGCGAGATACGTGCTCGCGATCAGCGCGTCGGCGGCCAGTGTGCGCCGCTGATAGGCCCGCAGCGTCTGGCTCTTCCATTCGGTCGTCTTGCCATCGGCAGTGGTCAGACGGGCGCGCGGCACCGCGATCTCGATCGGTCCGAACGTGCCGGTCAGCGATCGCGTCCGGCTGCCGTGGCGGTGGCCCGCAACGCTCGCTCTTCCTTCGTTGCCGGACATCGGGATGCGCCCGTAACGTGGCCGCGAAAGTGCCGCCTCGAGCTCGCCGCGGAGCAGTTCTTCGATGAACTCACGCGATCGAGCCCGCACTTCGGCCTCAAGCGGATCAAACCAATTGTCGAAAAGATCGCCGGCCATATCGGCCGCAGGCTGCAAAGAATCAGGCTTCGTGGTAGTGCTCGTCATGGCGTGGTCTCCAGTCCGACGCTTCAACGCCGGATGATTCGAGGTTGATCACCCCGGAGACTACGCCACACTCAATTCCTACCAACCCCGCGACGGCACCCCGAGCCTGTCTATCCATTTCTCATGAACGAGCTCGACATCGGGGCCGACGTCCAGTTTCCACTTTTCGCTTAATGTTTGAGGCATGACGTGCTCTATTGTAGCTGACTCGAACGTCGTGCGCTCTTTGTGTCCATAGCCGAGTTCGATTGTCTCCAAAACGAATTTGCAACGGTCGAGCGGGTTAGCGTATGCACGATACCGTTGGAGTGATTCGCTAAATTCTTCGTCTTTAGGCCATCGCCTGCCACTACTGCCTGCTGAGAGCGTCGTCACTAACCAAGTGGGGACGTCCGTTGTCGGAATTTCTTTGATAATCGAGATGAAGATCCGCTTAAGCTGATTAGTGGGCACGCCACAAACTGCTCGCCTAACAACAAACGACTCGAGACATTTCAGGCAAGACAGAACATCAACAGAGCTGATGTTATGTCCCGCATTTAGTGCGAGCAAGCTTAAGATAAACGTATTAGCTGTTGAAACTTCCCATCTTCTCAGTCTTGACAGCATTGACGCTACTAAGTCATTCGGCGCGGATGTTAAGCCAACAATTTGGGCATACAGCAGCGACATTCGCTGCATGGTCCTTAGTTCCTCGGCCACATCATCTTCGTCGCTATCTTGCAGTCTTTTTTTCAAGACTGAGTATATGGCTGATTTTGATACCTCTTCGCCGGACTGCATCAAATATTGTCTCATAAACTCGGTGAGATGATCACCAAGCAGGCTCTGCATAGGGAGCCAAGCCTCTTCATATACTTGCAACTGATTGTTGCTCGGAATCCGAAGCAGGAGATAATTTCGGATCAAATCTGCTTGTGTGAGCGGCGCGCCTTTGGCGTTGAGGCTTTCAAAAATCAGGTAGGGATCGTCTGTGTCGCCAAGATGAATGGCGACGACGGTTAGACGAGATTGAACGACTTCAAACAAACCATCAAAATCGATAACGATGCCATCCGAGTCCTCCCCAGCGAGTTGTTTTCGAAAGAAATCGAAGGCCTCCGAGAACCTCGTTTTCAAGGTCAGCCTTTGTTCAATCAGGTCTTGAAAAGCGGACTTGTCCAACTGTGTCGGGAGCAGTTTGAAATAATCAAGACCCTCGTCATACTCGTTCACCAGAAAACTTGTTAGCTTTCGATATTTCTGACTAGTCGGATCAGTGAGCGATCGAAGAGCGCAAATCAGAATTGAAATAGTCGTCAAACGCTGCTGGCCATCGATGACAAGATATTTCGAGACGCCAACTGGAACGGAACGCGCTGGGCTGTGACAATTGCGCCAGTAAAATGAGAGGCAACAATATCCTCATTTCTGCGCTCATATTGCTCTAACAAGTCGGTCCACAATACTTCCCATTCGCGCGGTCCCCACTCATAGGGGGCTGGAAAAGCGGCACGAGTAGTTGTTTTGAACCGTTGAAAAATTCGATAATTGGACAAGGCCGAGCCTCCATAATAACTCCTCTGCCGGCTGTTGTGCACGATTATAAATTCCTAAAGCAGTGGTGAACAGCAAGTTGTACAGGTCATCTAGACAAGCGTCAAAAGCGAGCCTTGGTTTTGAATTGCGAAACATGGGGATTTTTATGTTGTAGCTACAAAATATCTTGACGGGAGGATAAATTGTAGCTACAAAACAACGATGAAAATCGTTTGGGACGAACCGAAGCGGCTCGCCAACCTCGAAAAGCACGGACTGGATTTCGCTGATCTAAACGAGACGTTTTTCGATAACGCGGTAGTCATCCCTTCGCACAACAAGAGCAGGCGCTGGATCGCGGTCGGCGTGAACATTCGGGGTGTTGTCGTCGTTGTATTCGCCCGGCTGGGGCGTGAGGGCGTAAGCATCATCAGCATACGGCCGGCAAGTCGAAATGAAAGGAAACTCTATGCCGAACGCTAGAAAAAAGGCGGCCTACAGCAAGAAGGACCTGCGCGAAGTTGGCGACAATCCGGAGCTGACAAAGGCGGATTTCGCCAAGGCCCGGCCATTTGCTGAAGTCTTTCCTGATCTGAGCGCATCTATTCGAAAGGGACGAGGCCCGAACAAGTTGCCGACAAAAAAGCTTGTCTCGTTACGCCTCAGCCCCGAGGTGATCGAGCATTTCAAATCGACCGGGTCGGGCTGGCAATCGCGGATCGATGAGACCTTGCGCAAGGCGGTAAAGCGCAAGGCTTCGGCTTGATCCAGGCGCGCCGGGCCGGACCGTCTAGAGCCCGTGGGTTGAGCGAAGCGAAACCCCATCGCCTTCAAACACGATGAGTTTCGCTTTGCTCTACCCACCGAGCGGCGTTATGGATTGCTTCGCTTCGCTCGCAATGACGATGTGGTGAGAGCGGCGCGACAAGTTGACCCGACGGGCAAATCAGCAAAAACTTGTCCAGCCCTTCTTCAAAAAATATTCCGCTTTCGCCGTCGGGTGGGGCGGCGAAAGGCCGATGATCGATTTGGTCCAAAGCACGACACCGCGAGCAAGCAGAGAGACGAATCAAGGCAGTTTGGGTACTAACTGAGAGCCTCCGCCACACGAACATCATTCATCAGGGCATATGAACAGCGATATTTCGTTTCCATCGCATCGCGAATGCCGGTTTTACCAGGGGCTCGCTGCCACCTGGGTCGCCAACGCCATCCAGGCGGTGAATTTTCTCGGTGATCGATTCCTGAGAAAGACCCATGGCCTGTCGTCGGCCATCGATGACCTGTACCGGCACGCGATGAACTCTGCGTTTTCCGCAACCGAGTCGTTTCTCGTCACCGGGGCGCCGCACGCAACCGCCTATTATCCCCGGGACTTCGCCTGGTTCTATCCCGATGTTCTCGATCCCGAGACCATTATGGATTCCGAGGACGCCGTCCGGCGGGTTCGCTTGCTCGAAAAAAGTGTCCGGCTGATGCTGGAGGCCGTTCGCGCCGATGTCGTCACCACGACTCTCATCCCGGCGGGACGCGATCGGTATCTTGGCGTCAATTATTTCTCGCGGCCTTCGGATACGCTGTTGGGCATCCTGGCAGGCCTGGAACAGATTGTCTGCGCGGACCAGAGGCCGTCTTCCTATCTGGTGATGTCACAGGGCGCGCATGCCGGCCGCTTGCTGCTTGCTGAGTATCGTGAGGATTTGAAAAGGGCGATACTGCAACTCGCGAAATCGCTGGAGCCGTTCGATGATGGCGGCGTCAGGTACTTGCTTTGTGACGTGACCGCGCCTCGTTCCGCGGCAACCGACACCCGCGCCGAACGCAGGCGGTTCGTCACCAACGCCTGTGTCTACACGACTTTCCTGCGCGGCATTCAACTCGGGGTGATTGACCAGGCCGAGCTGGAGCAGCAGTTCGGGCGCGAGTTATCACAACATAAGAAGGAGCTTCTCCTTCTGTTCGGCAAGCATGGCTATATCAGGCATGCGCTGCAGTCCCCGAGCGTACCGCCAGCGTCTGCCATCGCCTTGGATTTCGTCAATGTGCACCGCGGATTTTGGGATTTGAGCGACGCGAGCGAGCGCGCTTTATTCGCAGCCACGACCGATCTGGTGCTCGCTGAACCCCGGTTTCGTATACCAAGTACGTCTCACTTCCTGGTATCCGTGGATAACCCGCAGAACAAGATGATCCACAAGATTGCAGCTCCAGCCTACCAGGGACGTTCCTCCTGGCCGACGTTCAATGTCGAATTCGCGGATCGCATGCTGGACTACGATGATTTCGCGGGAGTCGATACGTACCGGTCTCATGCCCGGGAGATATTGAACGACATTCGAACCGCCACCGAGACGCATGGCGGATATCAGGAACTCTTGTCCGAAACAGGTCTCAAATACCGGACATGGGCCTATCGGGGAGCGGTTGCGCACTCCTGGTTTCCTCGCTTCCTTTCGGTCTGGCGAAGGGCATTCGGAACCCCGCTGCTCAAATGGAACTAGGGATTTATCAAATCGATTCCTGCATTGCAGGTGCCATTGCTCATCGTTTTGAAAGCGCGGGATTGCGAATCTGCGTTTGCACGGGCCACGTCATGGCGAGTAGGGGCACGTCCGCCGTAGCTCGGCGAGAAGGCGAAGCGACGAATTCTGAAGCGCTGAGTCCGAAATCTCGGGTTCTACCCGCAAAGCGTTGAACGAAAACCATAAACCCCGAGCGGTCGAGCGGCGCTTTGGCGGGCGACCTCTGCTCGCTGTCATCATCCTTTAACGGAACTGACACGTGCTCGCAGCACATCTGACAACTACGCCCCTTAACGTTCGCACGCGGTCCATGTCGAAGCCCGCGACGTGCCGCTGCAGGAGGTGCTGTCCGCGCTGCGCGACAGGTTCGGTCTGCAGTACCGCTCGGACGATACGCTGGAGACGCTCAAGACCGGCGTCTTCGACGGGCCGTTGCAGCGCGTCGCTGCACGCGTCCTCGAAGGTTACGATTTTGCGATGAAGATCACCCCGCAAGGCATCGACGTGCTGGTGCTGCGGCAAAACCGACCCGGCCAAACCGCCGTCGCAGTCGTTTCGGCGATGGCGGTCAGGCCGCCGATGACTGCGGCGGAAGTCAAGCATTACGCCAGCGGACATATCCGCTAGACGCTTGAATCACGTCCAAACTGATGCCTTCAACCGGCAAAACCCGACAACCTGCATTTCCGAGATTGCCCCCTAACCGGACATGCTGCGGACATGCCAAAATCGACGCGAATGACCCAACTGAGACATCGAACTTGATCAATGTCTGAGGTCAGTTTTTGTGCCATTTCTCGTTCGCTACCTGATCGCAAAGCCATAATCTTTGGGACGTTGCATCGAGGTGGACTTGAAAAGTGACCCGGTGGCAAACGGATGGGTCAAGAGTCTCAGTCGGCGATAGTGGGTCAGTTTGAAATGGTGGCTCCTATGTCCGGGCGATTCTGCCGAATAACTGCACCTGGGCGAGTTCAGGGCATAACTACAGGAGCCGAATCCGGTCGCGGGATTAAAAACGAGTCGCCGGGCTGATTGCCCGCGCGGCACCGGATCGGCGGCGGTTCCAAATCATTGACGGCCTTAAACAATTATTTCCTTGTTGCTCGCCGTCTAGTCGCAGCGGCGCTCCCTGCGCGTGATCCTGCGGCCGTCATCCCCTTCAACCGTGGTAGTCACCATGCGGCAGCGCTGTCGTGGGCCGACGGTGACACCGCCCGGGCCGACGCCAACTGTGGTGTCGGAGTCGTACCGCCCGCGACGGTCTCTATCGTAGCGGTCGTCGCGGTCCCGCCCGATCTGAACATCGACGCCTTGGGCTATCTTGACGCCTTGCGCCTTGGCAGGCGTGCCGAGTGGGGCAGTTGTCAGCACCGCTGCTGCTGCCGCCACGGCAAGAGTGATCTTCATCATGTGGGAGTCCTCCTTGGGCTTGATTTAGAGGTGCAACGGGAACGAACGCTAGGGGTTCCACCGGGGGCCCCGCACCCACTAGCGTTTTCAAAACAAGGCACTCAAATGCGCAATATGGCTAGCTCTCCTGATTAACAGGCGGGAGCGTGCAGCACTCTCTGTCACCGATGGATGCCTGTTACGGGCGATGATGGAACCAGCTTGCGCTTTCGAGTTCCGGGGTCGCTGAGCAATATTGCCCAGCGACCGAATTCAATAGGGCCGATGGTCACGACCTGGGAGGCCAAACGCTGATAGCGGGCGTCTACGGTTTTAATACGTCGGCTCAGTTGACGGGATCGGGTTCAGGAACGGGTTTTCGGTCGGCGCGCGGTTCGACGGTGAATTCGCCGAGAACTCAACGAAATACTCCGGTATGGGCCGGCTGCGTTATACTTGGTGGATCAAACTCACGAGGTTCGGCCAGCTTGTAGGATTGCGGCACGCGCCCGAGACTGAGAGTTCGGTAGACTCCCGCCCCCTAACGAGGGTGTCCACCATGTTCAGAAACATGTTCAGAAAAACAGTTCCTCAAGGTCCAGGATGCCTTGGATACTTGCCCGCGCGTATCGATCATCAACTCTATGAGTATTGACGGCGGCGGATCAGCGATTGACCGATACTGTTTGAAAAAGACCTCGCCAGGCGGCCTTGGTCTTGGGCTTTTTCACCGCTTGGTACCTAATTCAGCCATTTCTATCGAATACTTCTGGAACATGGCGATCCGCTTGCTTGTGAATTCTGCAATGACGCTGAGAATTTCAACGGGTGACCTAATCGTCGCAAGCCTCTGGGCGAATTCAAAAGCCAATTGCATGTTGGCTTGTGCCATTTCCAGCAGCTTTGCTTGATAAGCCCGCACGTTTGCCGTGGCTGAAGAAAAAACAAACCCCTTCTTCGAATCGTTATCCGTCATCGTCTGTTTGCAGTCATCTTGTAAGGCTGTCGCCGGTTTCTCAACGAGGGGAGCCTCTTGTTTTGAGTCGTTATGACGCTCAGGGGGCGGTTCAGTCGAGCCTGCCGCAACCGAGCGCGGGGGGTTGTCTTTCGGGCTTGTAATAATAGCCTGCTTGGCCCGTTGGGCGGCTATTTTCGTGCTGTGGGCCTGCTTTGACGCCGTTGCCGGTTTACGTTTGGTCATGTGGCACTCCAGGGGATGATTGGGCGACCACAACGGTCATTCGTGTGCAGCGACAACATACTGTGTAGTTTAACGTTCCAAACGCAGATTAAATTCATCGCATAGGCTAATCAGGAAGTTCGGCGATGTGCCCGACGACCTGAATGCGTTGTGAGGTGAGTGTGCGATTCGCCTTCATTTAACTTTTCCGATGTGAGCAATATTGACCACCGACTCCGCGAACCAGAAGAGCATGCTGGTTCCATCACCGTCCTCTGCTTCCCATCCAACGGCCCCGCTGCCCTAAGTGTCAGGGCCGGATGATGCTGCCCGGATCGAACCTGGTCCCGCCCATTCCGACTTTCTGACGCTCGAATGTCCGAAGTGCGAGCATGTCCAAAAGATGGTTGTCGGGGACCCGATGAAGGCAGCCAACACGAGTTGGACGGCAGGCGGCCTTAAGGCTCCCGAGTAAAAGGCCGCCTCGGCGTTGAAATGCGCCGTGCAATTCGGCCAAGGTCTGCTTTCGGGGGTAAAACAGACATCCCATTTCAAGGGCGTCAGGACCGTTTTTGACCCGAAGGCGACCTTGGGAAAATCGGCGATTGAACTCATTGGATGCAATTTGGATGCAATTTTCTCAGCGTCGGGTTTATGTTAGTAAGGGTTCAGGCTTAAGGCCCGGCACAAAAGCATGGAGTGGTGGCGCTGGCCGAAATCTCGGCCAAGCGCGTACTCGACTACGCATCAACGGCCCTTTCTCGCAACCAGCGAGAGGCTGATCGATTAGAGGCCCAACTTAGCAGAGTCCTTGGTGTGGCCTGCCGTTAGGTCGTGGGACTTAGCACAAGCGGCACGCTCCCCAGGATAGGCAGCAGCCCGCGCAACCTGCGCAACCCACGCAACCCACGCAGCCACCGAACCCGCAGCCGCCACCAAACCCGCAGCCGCCACCGCCGCAACCTCGGCAGCCGCCGCCACCGCCGCAACCTCGGCAGCCGCCGCACCCGCCGCCACCTCGGCAGCCGCCGCAACCACCGCATCCGCGGGCTAGCTGCACGCCGCTGCCAACGTTCTCCCTATCGAAGACATGGAACGTGGCGAGACTGACGTCGGCCATTTCCTCTTCGCCAAGAACGAAGCGCTGATTGGGCGAGGTATTGTCAGATTGCGGGATACCGGCAGTGGGCATCGTGGATGCGGATGCACTACCCACCAGCGAAAGACCCAGTCCGGCGGCACCCAGCACCTTCACGGCGGCGGCTTTGGTTGTGCGTTTCTTCTTCGAAGCTTGCTTGACCTGTAGCATGGTCGCATCCTCCGTAAGTTCTTGTGAAAACGCTTGGCAAGCGTGCGCTCGGCGAAACCGGCGCGCAAGGGTTACCTATGCCATAAATGCGAAACATCTCATCGAGTTCCATTCATCTTCATGAACGAGATCGACACGTAACCGCTTTTTGGTTGAGCAGAATCCCGCCAGCTGCGTACATACAGCAGCATGGACCTGTATGTCCGGTATTGGCACGTTTGAGACATGCTGATGGACTCTGAAAGAGTCTGCTTCTAGGGGTAGACCGGAAATGACCGGCCTAAGGTCAAGACGACGCGATTGACCCATCTGCGACATCGGGCCAAATCTGCGTGTGAGGCGCGGGTCGGGTGCAATCTCACTTGCCGCGCGGCTGCGTACCAGCGGGCGTCAAAAAAAGCGGCCTCGGTGCAGAATACACCGAGACCGCGTGAATTTTCCGGGGCGACCCGGTCCTCAACTTCAATTCGCCAGACCAGATCTCTTCCATCCGAAGACCGGGATCACCCGCGCACCTGGCCAGGTCGGATACGCCAGCCATACCAGGTATGCACGCGCCGCTGCACCACGTGGCAGCCGCCATCGCCATAGTAGGAATCGTCGTGGGCGTGGGGATAGTATCCGTCGTGTAGGGCCCAAAGCCAAACCCTACAAACGCCCGCCTGTGAAATCTTCCACCGTGGAATCCACAGCCAGCGAAGCCTCCATGGAAGCCACCGCCGCCAAAGCCGCCTCCGGCTGATCGATCATCGTCCGGATGCACCCAAACGTAAGGGCTCCCGTATCTCCGTCAGCCTGATCATGTGCTCCGGCGGCAAGTACCATGGCGTCCGGCAAGATCGGCACTTCAGCGCCGCCCGACGCGGCCTGAGCGGTGAGAGAAAACCCTCTCAGGCCTCTGCTCAGCGGCTCATGGCTTTACCATATGCCATGCGCCATTGAGGAAACCGTCGCCGTTGGTCTCGCCTGGTGAAGTGTCCTTTTTGAAAGTGTAGAGTGGCTTACCCTTATAGGCCCACATCTTCTTGCCGTCGTCACGTACGACGATTGTCATGTCGGCGGTCGGCTTGGCATCGTCAGCTGCCATCAGCGGCGGCCAGTTCTCCGCACAAGGGCCGTTACACATCGACTTGCCGCCGGCATCCTTGTCGAACGTATAAAGCGTCATACCCTTAGTATCGACAAACGTTTTGCCCTTCGGTGTATCAGCCGTCTTCAGCATCTGTGCCGATGCGGCCGATGAGGCGAGAATAAAAGCCAAGGCCGCTACTACGGCAAATGTCTTGGACATTGCAGCTCTACTCCTGTTGCTTCTTTTTGAGGACGCGGGTGCGTCGCTAAGACAAACGCCGGCGCCGCAGAATTATTCCGCGTCGAGCTAGAGATTTTGCTAAACCCGCCCCGCGGGTGATCGAATGAATGCGTTCACTTCCGCTGTTGGCACAAAGCAGACGTGCTGAAGGCCAGCCCAAATGTCCGCTTCTGAGCGTGATGCAGACATCCGCGAGCCCTTCGCGCCCATCGCGTCATCACGACCGACGACGACAACAGCGACATGTGACTAGGGTCACAGTAGCGGCGGAAGCGTTGGCCAGTGTGCCCGCACAGCGACGGATGATCCGCGCTGGCTTGCATGGAGAAAGATGATGAGCGACACCAACGACAACTCAAAGCTCGATCACCGAGAACTCACCGATACCGAATTGGATGGAATGAGCGGCGGCCTCGTTGTGATCCCGATCATCGGCATCTTGGTCGGTCTGTTACTCCCCGCAGTTAATTCTGCTCGAGAGGCTTAACCGGCTAGATCGATGTGGCTTACTGAGAGCTTACGACAGCGCATTTCTGTTTTTGGCACTTTTCGGCCCTCGCGCGATGTCCGACTTGAGTCCGGAATGCGCACCAAAGCGGACGTCCGCCGACCGCTCCGAATGTATGGGTTCACGCCCTGGAACGCCGTCATTGCGAGGAGCGATGTGTCCGCCATAGCTCAATGAGCGAAGGCGGAAGCAATCCATTCTGTCTTTCTGTGGCGAGATGGATTGCTTCGCGGAGCCCGTCATCGGGCGCGCATTCGCGCGACCCGCTGGCTCGCAATGACGAATATCCTTGACCTGATTGCCCGACGGGCAAATCACTTGCGCGTTTTCGCATACCGCGAGTCAAGCCCCGTTGCGGAAAATATTCCGCTTTCGCCGTCGGGCAAATCAGTGATTTGAATCCGCCCGTCTCACCCGACAAGAGGGGCGGCTCGCGATCGTCACGAAACGTGCGGTGGGATGCGGTGGACGCGGATGCGCCTTTGACGAACGGTGCTGACGCGGACGGCGAAGTCGTGTGGTCCTGACGCCCCGACGCTGGCGTCAAGTCGTGCGGAGCGATCCGCATGGCGACGGTGGCAAGAAAGCCCGTTCATCGGGGAGCGCGATATAAGCCGTAAAACCATTGCGCAGGGAAGGCCGGGATGTCTCCGCTGAACCTGTATGCTCGTGTGCGCATTCTCTGTGCATCTTGCACACGAGACCGCGGGTGCAGCGCCACCCGGTCTTCCCTGCGCCCTCTCAAACGTCGAGGGCGAAACGATTTGCAAACCTCGGGCGCATCATGCCGCGAGATCGCGAAGTCATGCTTGCAATTGGAGTATCGTCATTGCGAGGAGCGATTGCGACGAAGCAGTCCATTCTTTCTTTGCGCGGCGCGATGGATTGCTTCGCGGAGCCTGTCATCGGGCGCGCATTCGCGCGACCCGCTGGCTCGCAATGACGGTTTACCACCACGAACTACTCCGCCGCCTTCGCGGTCTTGCCGAACATCCGCGTCGGCGCCGGAAAACCGCACGAGGTGCCGTCGGTGACCTTGACCTGGTCTTCCCAGGGCAGGCGGAACGTGCCCGCGACCATGTCCTGCATGAAGGTGTAGGGGCAGTCCATCGCGCCGCCCTTCACCGCGACATAGCCGCGGTGCCAGAACTGATAGATGTTGTTCTCGACGCCCCAGTTGATCCGCGCCTCGCGCACCAGGTCGGGGCGCACCTCGGCGGTGATGATCTCGTCGGCGCGTCCGGTGGTGCCGTGGGCGACGATCGTGCCGTCAAAATTCACGATCATGCCTTCGCCCATGGAATCGAACGAGCCGTCGGAGCCGCACATGCAGACATTGGCGGTGACCATCAAATTCTGGAACGCATTGGCCTGGTTGGTGAAGCGCCAGCTTTCGCGGATCGGCGCGGTGTAGCCGGCGGTACGGATCATGATCTCCGCGCCTTTATAAGCGCATTCGCGGGCCATTTCCGGGAACATGCCGTCGTGGCAAATGATCAGCGCGATTTTGGCGCCCCTCGGTCCCTCGATCACGGGAATGCCGATATCGCCGGGCTCCCACGGCTCAACCGGAATCCAGGGATGGAATTTCCGGTAATACAGTTTGATCTCGCCGTGGTCGTCGATGATCAGGCCGGAATTGTAGGGGTTGCCGCCGGGGTTGAATTCCATGATGGAAAAACAGCCCCAGATCTTGTTGTCGATGCAGGCGCGCTTGAAGGATGCGACTTCCGGGCCGTCGAGCCGGCACATGATTTCGGGATTGGTGTCCATCGACAGGCCGTGCAGCGAATATTCGGGAAACACGACCAGGTCCATGGTCCCGAGATTGCGCCGCGCCTTGCCGACCATGGTGACGATGCGCTCGGTCTGCCGCGCGAGGTCGGCGCGGGTCACGACGACGGGCAATTGCAATTGAACGAGCCCGATCACGACGCCTTCGGGCGATTTGTTGAGGCCGCCAAGTCCGTTCATGTTGTCCTCCCGTCAGCCGGCGCGCGCTTCGATGCGCGAAATGCTGCCAGCGTTGTTTCCGTCCGATCCAATCGTAATCAGCAACAACTATGCCAGCCCTGACCCTCCCTGCGCAAATCAAGTGCAACAAAAATTCCGCACATCCAATAAGCAAATGCACGTCATCAAAGCGACGCACAGAGAATAAGCAACTGCTCCATCGACGCCCAACAAATTGAAAATAGGATGGATTCCGTTTTTTGGAAACGCCAAACGGGATTGTACACAATGGCACGCGCCTTGCTTGGCCTGGCTTAAGGAGTTCTCTCGTTCGGGGCACGTACGTCATGACGAACTCAAGCTGTACCTTCGGCAAAGTGGCGGCGGAACCAGAGCCGATTGAGCTCGACTGGACCAAGACCGCACTCCTCATCATCGACATGCAGCGCGATTTCATGGAGCCCGGCGGCTTCGGTGAAACGCTGGGCAATGATGTCTCGCAACTCGCGCGCGCGGTGAAGCCGATCGCGGCGGTGCTGGCGGCGGCGCGCGATACCGGCATGCTGGTCGTGCACACCCGTGAGGGACATTTGCCCGATCTGTCCGACGCGCCGCCGGCGAAAGTCGAACGCGGCGCGCCGTCGCTCCGCATCGGCGATCCCGGTCCGATGGGGCGGATCCTGATCCGCGGCGAAGCCGGCCATGACATCATTCCCGAACTCTATCCGCTCGACAGCGAGGTCGTGATCGACAAGCCCGGCAAAGGCGCGTTCTACGCCACCGAGCTTTCCGACGTCCTGCAGAAATACGGCATCGAGAATTTGCTGGTGTGCGGCGTCACCACCGAAGTGTGCGTCAACACCACCGTGCGCGAGGCCAACGATCGCGGCTATCGCTGCGTCGTGCTGTCCGACGGCTGCGCGTCCTATTTCCCTGAATTCCACGAGATGGGCCTGAAGATGATCAAGGCCCAGGGCGGAATCTTCGGCTGGGTCACCGATTCAGCCGCGGTACTGGAGGCACTTTCACCGGAGACTTCAAAGACAGTAGCAGCAGGGGGATCACGATGAGCACAAGCATGACGGGGACGGCCGGCAAGTCCGATTTCAGGCCGGTTCTGTGGACACCGGGCGACTGGAACGCCTTCTTCGGTTTCGGCACCAACATCCTCGTCAACATGCTGGTCTTGACCGGCCTGTTGCGCTTCGTACTGAAGATGCCGGACTCCCTGGTGTTCGGCCGCATCCTGCCGGCGCTCGGCCTGATGATGTGCCTGTCCACCTTCTATTATGCGTTCCTCGCCTATCGCCTCGCGGCGAAAACCGGCCGCACGGACGTCTGTGCGCTGCCCTCGGGCGTCAGTGTGCCGCACATGTTCATCGTCACCTTCGTGATCATGCTGCCGATCACGATCAAGACCGGCGATCCCTTGAAGGGCTGGTCCGCGGGCCTGGTCTGGGTGTTCTTCCAGAGTTTCATTCTCATGATCGGCGGCTTCATCGCCCCGTATATCCGGAAGATCACGCCGCGCGCGGCGCTGCTCGGTACGCTCGCCGGCGTCTCCGTCACCTTCATCTCGATGCGGCCGGCGCTGGAAATGTACATGACGCCGCAGATCGGCCTGGTCTGCTTCGGCATCATTCTGGTGAGCTGGTTCGGTGGCGTGAAATATCCCAAGAACATCCCGGCGGGTCTGGTCGCCATCGCGGTCGGAATGATCATCGCGTGGGGCTCCAACCTGTTCGGTCTCGGGCTCGGTGGCCTCAGCGTCAAGGGCGTCGGCGATGCCTTTGCAAGCTTCGGCTTCTCGGTGCCGATCCCGGCCATTGGCCAGGTATTTTCCGGCTTCGAGTTCCTCAGCGTCATCCTGGTCACGGCGATCCCGTTCGGCATCTACGATCTCGTGGAGGCCATGGACAACGTCGAGAGCGCGGAAGCGGCCGGCGACGAATATCCGACCACCCGCGTTTTGACCACCGACGGCGTCGTCAGCCTGATCGGCTGCCTGATGGGCAATCCCTTCATCAACGCGGTCTATATCGGCCATCCCGGCTGGAAGGCGATGGGCGGCCGGATCGGCTATTCGGCCGCGACCGGCATCATGGTGGTGTTGCTCTCCTGGTTCGGCATCATCTCGGTGCTGCTGGCGCTGGTGCCGGTGGTCGCGATCTCACCGATCCTGCTCTACATCGGCATGCTGATCGGCGCGCAGGCGTTCCAGACCACGCCGGTCAAGCACGCGCCCGCGATCGTGCTGGCGCTGACGCCGCATCTTGCGGCCTGGGCCAAGCTGCAGATCGACACCATGCTCGGAGCTACCTTGAATGCGGCCCAGACGGTCGGTGCGCTGGCTCCCGACAAGGTCGGCGCGGTCAAGACCGCGGCCATTGCCTCGCTTCCACAGCAAGGCGTGATCTACCACGGGCTGGAAGTCATGGGCGGCGGTTCTATCCTTGCCGGGCTCATCCTGGGTGCGATCGGTGTCTTCATCATCGAGCGTGATTTCATGAAGGCTTCGGCCTTCGCGCTCGCCGGCGCCGTGATGACCTATTTCGGCTTCATGCACGGCGAAGCGGTCGGCATCGGCAGTGGGCTCGGCGTGACGCCGGGCGTGGCGCTGGCCTATGCCGTGATGGCGGCTGGCCTGTACGCGCTGGGCAGGACCAGCACCAGCGAGAGCTATAGTTCGCATCCGGAAATGTCGGCGGCGCCGGCTGAGTAGGCGGTCTGCTTCTCCCTCGCCCCGCTCTTCGCGGGGAGAGGGTTGGGGTGAGGGGCTGTCTCCGTGAAGACGGTGAGAGATGTGCTCGCGGAGAGTCCCCCTCACCCGGATCGCATCTTCGATGCGATCCGACCTCTCCCCGCAAGCGGGGCGAGGTAAGTAAGCCAGCTTACCCGCCCTTGACGGCACCTGCGGTTAGCCCGGCGACGATCTGTCGCTGGGCGAACACCGTCAGCAGCAGCACCGGGAGCGTCACGATCAGTGCTGCGGCCGCCAGCGGTCCCCAGCTCAACTGATCGAACGAGATCATGTTGTAGACGGCCACCGGGAGCGTGCGCGTCTCGCGCCCCGCCAGCACGATACCGAACACGAAATTGTTCCAGGAAAAGATCACCGCGAGGATGAAGGCGACGGCCAGTCCCGGGCGGGCGATCGGCAGCGCCACGTGGCGGAACACCTGCCAGCGCGTGGCGCCGTCGATCAGGGCGGCTTCCTCGAGTTCCAGCGGCGTGGTCTCGAAATAGCCGATCATGATCCAGATCACGATCGGCACCGTCACCACGAGATGGATGATGATCTGCGGCAGCAGCGTGCCAAGCAGTCCGAGCCACTGGAACAGCAAAAACAGCGGTATCAGATAGGACAGTCCCGGCGTGATGCGGGCGATCAGGATCACGATCGCGGATTTGTGCGCGGCCATGCGCGCGATCCCGTAACCGGCGGGCACGCCGACCAGCATCGCCAGCAACGTCGCGCTGCCGGTCACGATCAGGCTGTTGACGAAATAGGTCAGGAACCGGTTCGACGCCAGCACGTCGGCGTAATTCTTCCAGGCAAAGTGCTCGGGGATGAAGACCGGCGGGTAGGCGGCGTTATCGACCTCGAATTTGAGCGACAGCGAGGCCATCCAAAGGAAGAACAGGATAGCCGGCGACACGATGACGAACACCGCGAGCCAAAGCCCGATCTTGCCGAGGATCTGACGCAAGCTCATGCGCCACCGCCGATCTCGGTCCACAGCGTGCGCTGCCGCAGATGCAGCATCATGGCGGCCATCGCAATGATGAGCAGGAAGAACACGACTGCGATCGCCGAACCATAGCCGAGGTCGTAATAGATGAAGGCGACGCTGTAGAGATAGAGGTTGATGGTCTCGGACGCCGAGCCCGGCCCACCTTGCGTGATCGCAAAAATGATGTCGAAGCTTTTGACGGCGTCGATCATGCGGATCATGCCCGCGATGAACAGGAACGGCGTGATCAGCGGCAGCGTGATGTAGCGGAACATCTGCCAGACGCCGGCGCCATCGATCTGCGCGCTCTCGTAAGGTTCGACCGGGATCGCGGCGAGGCCGCCGAGCACGATCAGCATCACCAGCGGGGTCCATTGCCAGGTCTCGACCAGCACCAGCGACGGGATCACGGTTGCCGGGTGAAACACCCAGAGCTGCGGCGGCAGGCCGGCCAACGACAGCAGATAGTTGAGCACGCCGAGTTGCGGGTGAAACATCATGGTCCAGACCAGCGCGATCGCGACCGGCGTCGCCATCATCGGCATGATGAACACCCCGCGCAGAAAGCCGCGCCCGGGAAATTTGGCGTGGAACACCACCGCTGCCAGCGTGCCGAAGACCAGCGGCAGCAGTACGGACAGGACCGTGTAGAGAATGGTGTGGCCGACCGCCTCGACGAAGCGGGGATCGTTCGGCAGCCGCCAATAATTGGCGAACCCGACAAAAGTGGTCGGCGAACCGACCTTCCACTCGTTCAGGCTCATCCAGATCGTGAACAGCCATGGAAATATGATGATCGCGAGCACGACGACCAGCGCCGGGATTACGAACGGCCAGTAGGACGGCGGCCGCCATTCGCGCTCCGGCGCGGCATCGTTGTCCGCCGCGGCCGGAGTAGTCCGTGTCAACGCACTCACGCTTTCTCGCTGCGCTCCAGGATCGGCCGGTACTGCTCGTGGGCCTTTTTCAATTCCGTTGCGGGATCGGCGCCGGCCAGCGTCGCGGTAATCGCCGCGCCGACGAGGTCGCGGAATTCGGCGACCGGAATCACCACCGGCAGGCCGAGTTTGCTGATCTTGGCGGAATCGATCACCGATTGCAGCCATTCCTTCGGCATCTTCACGCCCTTCTGGATCTCGGGATCGTTGAGGATGGAGTTACGGAACGGCACGCCGCCGCCGGCCTGCAACAGCCGCGCGCCCTGCGTCTTCGACACCGCCCATTGGCACAGGAGATAGGCGGCTTCCTTGTTCTTGCTCGCGGCCGCAATGCCGAGGCCGTCGCCATAGGTCGCCGAATATTGTCCCTTCGGTCCGGCCGGCACGACGGTGTAGCCGACCTTGCCGACGACGCGCGAGGCGGCCGGGTCTTCCAGCGGCGGCGCCCAGCCGACGCCGTCGATCCACATCGCCGAGCGGCCTTGCGTGAACGACGCCATCGATTCCATCCAGTTGAAGCCGGCCACGCCCGGAGGCGCAACTTTGGTCAGCAGCGTCTGATAGAGTTTTGTCGCCTGGATCGCCTCCGGACCGTCGGTCAGGATGTTGCCCTTGGAGTCCAGGAATTCGCCGCCATAGTTGAGGAAGAAGTTGGTCCACAGCGTCATGTTGGCGTTGCGCAGTCCGCGTCCGACGAAACCGTAAATGCCCTCCTTGGCGTCGGTGAGCTTTTCGGCCGCGGCGACCATTTCGTCAAAAGTCTTTGGCACCGCGACGCCCTTCTTCGCAAACAGCTCCTTGTTGTAATAGAGGATGAAATAGTCGACCGACCACGGCAGCGACAGCATCTGCCCCTTGTCGTTCTTGGCGTATTCCAGCCCGGCGGCGGAAAAATCGCTCTCGACGAGGTCGGGCGCGGTGAGATTCGGGTCCTTCATGTAGCCGGTCATGTCGGCGAGCCAGCCGGCTTTCTCGAACTGCCGCTTCTGCACGTGATAGCTGACATGGACGACGTCAAAGCTCGGCTTGCCCGAGGCGAGCTCGATGACGGCCTTCTGGCGTTGCTGCTGCTCCGGAATCTGCTCCGACTCGACCTGAATGCCGGTGAGATCGGTGAATTCCTTGATGTGCTTTTGCAGATTGTCGCCGCGCGGCCCCTTGGCGAGGACCACTTCCAGCTTGGTGCCGGCGTATTTCTTCCATTGCGGTTCGGCGCGCGCGGGCAATCCGGTGAGGCTGAGTGCGCCGGCCGCGGCCGTGCCTGCCAGCAATGCACGGCGCGAGATCAGATGATCGTTCATGGTTTCTCTCCCTGGGGTCGGCTTGTATTTTGGGAGAATACTAGCGCGCGCGAGCGGTGTGCATAGCCCTAATGTGCGCGGTATCGCAGTGCGATGGCCGCGCGCACAGGATTTTCCGGCTACGCCTTCACGAAGGCGAGCAGCGTGCCATTGCCCGCAGCAGGCGGCACACAGATGGCGCCGCTGCTGTGGACACCGGTTGAACCGAGCGCTTTCTCGGCAGCCGCGACATCGGTTGATATCACAAGACCGGCGCCGCCGCGCTCGGGCAGGCCCGCGAGCGAAACTTCGGGATAGCGCTTGCCGAGCTGATCCCTGGTCAGGAACACGAAGTCGGCGCGGTCACCGCCCGATGGCACCGCGATGGCGCCGTCCGGTTCGGCCCGCACGTCGCGATCGATCAAGCGCGATAGATGCGCGGCGTCCTTGGCCGGATCCGGCGTGACGATCAGCGCCTGCTTCAGGCGCTTGGCGCCATTGGCGTGCTTCATCAGTTCGGGGATCCAGACAGTTTCGCGCGTCTTGTGCTGGCAGGCGAAGATGCGCACGCCGCCTGGCGCTTCCGCGGTCGGCCATTGAAAGGTCCGGAATTTGGCCGCCGACAGCGTGCCGTCGGGCATCATCACCGGGCGCTCGAAATCGGTCGGACCGATCGGCACATAGCCGCGCGCGCGAATTTCTTCGGCGCCGGCGGCCGAATCCACCGCGGTGAAGGCGATGCGCTCGATGCCTTCGCCGCGTTTCTCCAGAAACGCCCGCGCCGGAGCATTATGTTCCGTCGGCGTCAGTACGCCGAGCAATTCCATATAATCAGGGTCGAGCATGATGGTGTAATTGCCAGATCCCATATGCGCGCTGTGAGTGCCGCGCGGCGAAATGGTGAACCCCAGCCGCTTCCAGTTTTCCGCGGCCTTGTCGAGATCCTTCACCATGACGACGGCGTGATCTAGTCCGATGACGTTTTTGAGTGCCACTCTTTTATTTCCCCGGCATGGATTGAAGGTTTAAGCTAACCAGATCGATCAGGCGCCCGCAAGAAAGGATCCCGATGAATACGACAGACGTCCGCTGGCCCGACTCGCTGTGGGCTGCGGCGACGCCGCCGGGGCCGGATCTTCCGGAATTGATCGGCACGCAAGCGGCCGATGTCATCGTGATCGGCGCGGGCTTCACGGGGCTCTCGACTGCCTTGCATTTGCGCGAAGCCGGCGTCGACGTTGCCATCGTCGAAGCCGCGGAGCCGGGCTGGGGTGCGTCCGGGCGCAATAATGGCCAGGTGATCCCGACATTGTCGCGGCCCGATCCGGACGACATCATCGCCAGGCATGGCGCGGTCGGCGAACGCTTTGTCGGGATGCTCCGCGACAGCGCCTCGACGCTGTTCGAGGTGGCGCAACGCTACAAGATCGAGGCCGAGCAGGAGCAGGCCGGCTGGGTTCAGCCGGTGCATTCGCCCGGCCGCATCAAGATCGCCGAGCGGCGGGTGCGGCAATGGTCGAACTACGGCGCGCCGGTCGACTTGCTGTCGCGCGAGCAGGCGCGCGACATGCTCGGCTCGGACGCGTGGTACGGCGGCTTCTGGAACAGGACCGGCGGCCACATCAATCCGCTGGCGCTGGCGCGCGGCCTCGCGCGCGCCGTGCTCGGTCTCGGCGCGCGGATTTATGCGCGCTCGCCTGCGGAGAGTTTTGAGCGCCGCAACGGCAAATGGGTGGTGAAGACGGCGAAGGGCGAGATTTCGGGCCGGTCGCTGGTGGTCGCGACCAATGCCTATAGCGGCGAATTCTCGAAATCGCTGGTGCCTGATATCGCGACCGAAGTGATGCCGGTGCTGTCGTGGCAGATGGCGACGCAGCCTTTGTCCGACAATGTCCGCAAGACCATCATCCCCGGCCGGCAGGCGATGTCCGATACCCACGGCGAGCTTTACTTTGCGCGTTACGATGCGCGCAATCGCCTGGTCACCGGCGGCGCCGTGATCGGTCCGGGCAACAAGGCCGAGCGGTTGAAGGCGCGGGTGACGGAGCGGCTGCAGCAGCTCTGGCCGCAGATCGGCGAGATCTCCTTCGATTACGTCTGGAACGGCTATGTCGGGATGACCACGGACTTTTTGCCGCGCATTCACCGGCTCGGACCGAATGCCTTTGGCTGGACCGGCTGCAACGGCCGCGCGGTGGCGCTCACGATTCCACTCGGCGGTGAGTTGGCGAAGGCGGTTCGCGGTGTGCCGGAGAAGGAATTAGCGCTGCCGTTCACCGAGCCGGTGCCGATCGTGGCCCATGGGCTGCTGCGCAAACTGGCGCCGCTGATGCTGCTTGTCTACCGGCGGCGCGACGCGCGGGAGATGTAGAGCAAGGAGGGTCGCGCAACTCAAAGTGGAGATTTAGGCGAGTATGCCTCCGCTGGCGGATAGCCACGGACCCGCCTTACGGAAACCACAACGTGATGCAGGCGTTATTACGCTATGGCAATCCTGGGAGGTGGGCATGGCGAGGAAGCGCATCGGCATTCTCACGGGCGGCGGCGACGTCCCCGGCCTCAACGCGGTCATCAAGAGCGTGACTTATCGCGGCAGTGAGGACGACATCGAGGTCGTCGGGCTCCGCCGCGGTTGGGAGGCCCTTACCCATCTGAACCTGGACGACCCCGCCAGCAAATCTCACTACCTCATTCCACTGAACCGTGAAAACACCCGCACCATCGACCGGCGCGGCGGCACCGTGTTGCACTCGAGCCGCACCAATCCGTCCAAAACGAAAAAGCTGCCTGATCATCTCGTCGGCAGGGATTTTCCATTCTCAGAGAGTACCAAGGGCGGCATCGCAACCAAAACGTGGGACCTCACGAGGCAGGTGCTGGCGAACCTCTCGGGGCTCGGCATCGAACACCTGATCGCGATCGGCGGCGACGATACGCTCAGCTATGCGGACAAGCTCAACGAACTCGGCGTCAAGATCATCGCCATTCCGAAGACGATGGATAACGACGTCCGGAACACCGAGTACTGCATCGGATTCTCGACCGCGATCACCCGCGCCAGCGATGCCATCCAGCGGCAGCGCACCACCGTCGGCTCGCACGAACGAATTGGCATTTTCCGGATCTTCGGCCGTGATGCCGGATTTACCGCGCTCTACACCGCGTACGCGACCTCGATTCGATGCGTCATACCGGAATACAAGGTCAATCTCGACGAACTGATCCAGTTGCTGCTCGAGGACAAGCACGCCAACCCGAGCAATTATGCGCTGATCGTGCTCAGCGAGGGCGCCGAGTGGGAGAGCTACAAAATGCAGGAATACGGCGAGCCCGACGCCTATGGTCACCGCAAGAAGGCCAGCGTGGCCGAAGCGCTTGCCGACGAGATCAAGCGGCGCACGGGCGAGGAGACCATCGTCTCCGACCTCACCTACGATCTGCGATCGGGCGATCCCGACTTCATCGACAAGCTTGTCGCCCTGACCTTCGGCAACATGGCCTACGATGCCATTTTGGAAGGCGGGACCGGCCTCATGTCGGCGCTGGTCGATGGCCGCTACGACCTCGTGCCTATCCCTGACGCCAGACTTGGGCCACGCAAATTGGACGTCGCCAGCACGTACAACACGAAGCGCTACCGTCCCATCTACGCCAACAAACGGGGGTTGCCGATCTTTCTCAACCGTGCGTCATAGTACGGGGAGCGTCAATCCGGACCGTGGCATGATCGGCTGCTGCGGTGCGTCGTAAGCGCGTATCGACACGCGGTTGCTGGAGGGCCATAATGCAGCGAGGAACCTTTCAGAGGTTCCTTTCATTGATGAGCAGCGCCGTCGCCCCGGCGCAGCGAGCGCCGAGGCGGAGGCGCTGAGCTGCGGTCGGAGGAATGCTCATGAGACTCACTCTTTCGGTCATCAAGGCTGACATTGGTTCCGTCGGCGGGCACACGAAACCGTCTGCACGCATGATGGCGACTGTCGAGGGCGAGGTCGCTAAAGCGATCGACAATGACCTCTTGATCGACGGTTTCGTCCGCCACACCGGCGACGACATTGCGATCATCATGACGCACACACGGGGCGAAGGCAGCTCCGAGGTACATCAATTCGCATGGAAAACGTTTCTCGCAGCCACATCGGTCGCGAAGGCTTCCGGGCTCTATGGCGCCGGCCAGGATCTTCTCGTCGACGCACCTTCCGGAAACGTTCGCGGTGCCGGCCCGGCCGTCGCCGAGCTCAGCTTCGAGCACAGCCTCTCGGGTGCGAGACCCGCGGAGTCCTTCATGGTGTTCGCCGCCGACAAATGCGGCCCCGGCGCCTACAACCTGCCGCTCTATCTAGCCTTTGCCGATCCGATGTATTGCGCCGGGCTGATGCTGCCCCCGATGATCAAGGGTTTCCGTTTCCATGTCATCGACATGGATAACACGGGTGGCGACAGCGTGATCGAACTCGACGCGCCCGCGGACGGCTACCATATTGCGGCGCTGCTTCGCGACAACGAGCGCTTTGGCATTGACCGTATCGTTTCTCAAACACATGGCGAGGTCGCCGTTGCTGTTTCGGCGCAGCGCCTTCACTCGATCGCAGGCAAGTACACTGGCAAGGATGATCCGGTTGCGATCGTCAGAAACCAGGGGATTTTCCCGGCGCCCGAAGAAATCATCTCGCCGTTCGCCAAGGCGCACTTCGTGGGCGGCGATGCGCGCGGCTCGCACGTGATGCCGTTGATGCCGGTGCCACTTAACACGCCGGTGACGGGTATGTACTGCCTGCCGATCGTTTCCTGCGCCGGCTTTTCGATCGACAAGGACGGAAAATTCTCGGAGTCGTATACCGATTTCTTCGACAACCTTGCGTGGGATGAGGTCCGTCAGCGCGCCCAGCGCAAGGCGATCGAGATGCGCAGCCAGGGCTGGTCTGGCGCCGCGATGCTGCCCTATTCCGAGCTGGAGTATGGCGGCTTCCGCGACACCGTGTCCGCGCTTCTCAAGCGTTTTCGGCTGCGCGAGGAGCGCAAGCCGGAAGCGGCCGAGTAGAGAAACGCTGCGTACCGCGCGTGCCTGGCTACACGATCGCCGCGTCGCGCTTGCGGGTGAAATCGCCGCCGGGAATCGAGGCCAGCAGCGCCTGCGTATAGGGATGCTGCGGGTTGCCGAACACGTCGGCGGCGAGCCCTTGCTCCACCACGGCGCCATCCTTCATGACAGCCACGAGGTCGCAGATCTGCGCGGCGACCCGGAGATCATGGGTGATGAAGATGATGGACAGGCCGAGCCGCTGGCGCAACCCCGCCAGCAGTTTCAGCACCTGCGCCTGCACGGAAACGTCGAGCGCGGAGACCGGCTCGTCGGCGACCAGCACGTCCGGCTTGAGCGCCAGCGCCCGCGCCAGTCCGATGCGCTGGCGCTGGCCGCCGGAGAATTCGTGCGGAAAGCGGTCAGCCGAGGAGGGATCGAGGCCGACCAGCGCGAACAGCTCCTTGGCCTCGGCGATGGCTTCCGCCCGCGGCGTGCCGTGCACGATCGGTCCCTGCGCGACCAATTCGGCCGCCTTGCGGCGCGGATTGAGCGAGGCGAACGGGTCCTGAAACACCATCTGGATATGACGGGTTTCGCGGCGGACCTCCTCGCGGGTTAGTTTCGCCCAGTCCTTGCCGCCGAGCACGATCGATCCGGTCTCCGGATCGATCAGCCGCACGATGCAGCGCGCCAGCGTCGATTTGCCGGAGCCGGATTCGCCGACAATGCCGAGAGTCGCGCCCCTCGGCAGGTTGAGCGACACGTCCTGGACCGCCGGCGTCACGCGCGCGCCGCGTCCCAAAAAGCCGCCGGTGCGATAGGTTTTTGAGACGCCCGATATGGTCAGGATGTTCTTGCCCGAGATAATGCGCGCCGGCGGCGCCTTCAGCGGCGGCACGGCGGCAATGAGCTGTTTGGTGTAGGGGTGCCGCGGATCGTTGAGAACCTGTGCCGCTGCACCTTGTTCAACGACTACCCCGTGCTGCATCACAACCACGCGGTCGGCGATCTCGGCGACGACGCCGAAATCATGGGTGATGAACAGCACGGCGGTTTTCTTGCGCTGCTGCAGGTCGCGGATCAGCTTCAGGATTTGCGCCTG
Organism: Bradyrhizobium sp. AZCC 2289; assembly: GCF_036924615.1. Classification (NCBI taxonomy): domain Bacteria; kingdom Pseudomonadati; phylum Pseudomonadota; class Alphaproteobacteria; order Hyphomicrobiales; family Nitrobacteraceae; genus Bradyrhizobium; species Bradyrhizobium sp. AZCC 2289. Next base: position 7,823,944 of record NZ_JAZHRY010000001.1, read on the forward strand.
CGTGGTGACATCGAGCGCCGTCGTCGGCTCGTCGGCAATCAGGAGTTTCGGATCGAGCGCCAGGGCCATCGCGATCATGGCGCGCTGGCGCTGGCCGCCGGACAGCTCATGCGGGTAGGCCTTTGCCGCGACTTTGGGGTCGGGGATGCGAACGTCGGCGAGCAGCGCCAGCACTTTGGCGGATATCTCGGCCTTCGACAGCTTTGTATGGATCGAAAACATCTCGGCGATCTGATCGCCGATGGTGCGCAGCGGATTGAGCGCGGTCATCGGCTCCTGAAAGATCATGGCGATGCCGGCGCCGCGCACCTGGCGCATCTCGGCGACGGAAGCGGCGCAGAGGTCGCGCCCTCCGAACACCATGCGGCCGCTATCGATTCGAACCTCGTTCGGCAGCAGCCGCATGATGGCGTTGGCCATCATCGACTTGCCGGAACCGGATTCGCCGACCACGCACAGGATCTCGTTCGAGGCGATCGACAGCGATACATCCGACAGCGCATGCGGCCGGTCTGCGCCTTTCGGCAGGCTCACGCCGAGATGTTCGATCGAGAGGACGGCGGCGGCGATCTCGCTCATCGGCTCTTCAGCCTCGGATTGAGCGCATCGTTGAGGCCCTGGCCGACCAGCGACACCGCCAGCACGGTGACAAGGATTGCGATACCGGGGATCGCCGAGACGTACCACTGCACCCGCAGCACGTCGCGGCCGAGCCCGATCAGATTGCCCCAGGAGGCGACGTTGGGGTCGGACAGCCGAAGGAACGCCAGCGCACTTTCGAGCAGGATCGCGACCGCCATCACCACGCTGGCGTAGACGATGACCGGCGGCATCGCATTGGGCAGGATCTCGCCGAGGATCAGCTGAAGGTCCTTCATGCCGAGCGTCCGTCCGGCCTGGACGAATTCGCGGTTGCGCAGCGACAAAAATTCGGCGCGGGTCAGCCGCGCCGGCGCCGGCCATGACACCACGCCGACCGCGATCGTGACGGTGGTCAGCGTCGAGCCGAACACGGCGACCAGCACCAGCAGCAGCACGAAATTAGGCAAGGTCTGGAATGCCTCGGTGATCCGCATCAAGACATTGTCAACCCAGCCGCCATAGTAACCGGCAAAGGCGCCGACGAGGATGCCGATCAGGATCGCGATCGCGGTGGCGACGCCGCCGATCAGCAGCGAAATCCGCGCGCCGTAGAAAATCTGCGCTGCGATATCGCGGCCGGAATTGTCAGTGCCGAGCAGGAAGCGCGGATTTGAGAACGGCCAGATCAGGGGACGTCCGGCCAGCGCCAGCGGATCGCGCGGATAGAGGAAGCTGGCGCTGGCGGCCATCGCGATCACCACCAGCAGCAGGATCAGGCCTGCGACCGCAGCGGGACTGCGAAAATAGCGTTTCAGCGCGTCCATGCCTTCAGCCCTCGGCCGCGATGCGCGGATCGAGCCGCGCATAAAGGAGGTCGACGACGAAGTTGACCACGATGACGAGCAGGGCGGAGACGAACACGATCCCGAGCAGCGTATTGAGGTCGCGCTGCACCACGGATTCGTAGGCCAGCCGCCCAAGGCCGGGCAGCGAGAACACGCTTTCGACCACGACGGAGCCGCCCAGCATGGTGCCGGCCTGCAGGCCGATCAGCGTCACCATCGGCAACAGCGCGTTGCGCAGGACGTGGCGCGTTACCACGCGGGTCTCGTCGAGGCCCTTGGCGCGCGCGGTCCTGACATAATCGAGGTTGAGGACTTCCAGCATCGAGGCGCGCATGATGCGCAGATAGATGGCAAGAAAGATCAGCCCAAGCGTCAGCGTCGGCAGCACCAGGTGTTTTGCGATGTCGATGACGCCCCAAATGCCCGCTTGCGCGGTTCCGATATCCTGAAACCCGCCCGCCGGCAGCCACTGCAGATAGATCGAGAACACCACGATCGCCATCAATCCGAACCAGAACGACGGGGTGGCGTAGAAGATCAGGCCGAGCGTCGAGATCAGCGTGTCCGGCCAGCGGTTGACGCCACGGGCGGCGATCACGCCGAACAACAGGCCGAAGAAGAACGCAAAGGACAGCGAGGCGGTCATCAATAGAATGGTCGGCGGCAGCCGTTCCAGGATCACGGTCGCGACCGGCTTGCCGTAGATCGAGGAGAAACCGAGATCGAGGCGGATCAGCCGCCACAGATAATTGCCGAGCTGCACGGGGACTGAGAAATCGAGGCCGTAGAACTTGCGCAGCTCGCGTGCGGTCGCAGCATCGCCGCCGCCCATCTGCGCCATCAGCGCGTCGACGGTGTCGCCCGGCGCCAGCTGCAACAGCAAAAACACGCCGATCAGGATCAGAATGAGTGTTGGAATCGAGGCGGCAAGACGCCGCCCCGCAAGGCCAAGGATGCGCATGGGGAGATACTGACGGACTTCGCGTCAGGCGGAAAGCCAAAGATCGTGCCAGCTTGCCGAGCCCCAGCGCGGGGTGTTGGAGTGGTTGCGCGCCTTGGCCGATATCACCGTGACGAAAATCTGCTCGATCGGCATCCAGACCGGCAGTTCCGTATTCACCTCCTTGACGAACTCGGCATAGAGCGCCTTGCGCTTGGCCGGGTCGATCTCGGTGGCGGCGTCGTCAATGGTCGTGTCGACGGTGGCATCCTGCCAGTCCCATTGGTTGGTCCAGGGCGCGCCCTTGGGCTGGCCCGAGCGGTACCACACCGTGGTCGAGACGGCAGGGTCGTTGCGGTATTGATGCCATCCGGTGGCGAGGTCGAAGGCGTGCTCGTCATAGACCTGTTTGAGGAAGCCGCCGCCGTCATTGCGCACGATATCGATGGTGATGCCGACTTCGCCAAGGGATTGCTGAATGAAGGTCGACCACAGCGAGATATCTTCGCCCCACGGCGCCGGCAGCAGTTTTAGCGAAAAGCGGGTACCGCCTGCGCCCGCCTTGAAGCCGGCCTCGTCGAGTAGCGCGGCCGCCTTGGCCTTGTCGTAGGGATATTGCGGCGTGTTGGCGCCGGGATAGAAATCGGTCGAGGTCGAGGGGATCGGCCCGGTGCCGAGCTTGGCAAAGTCGCCGAGGAAATTGTCGATGAAGAACGGCACATTGATTGCATGCGCGATGGCGCGGCGGACGCGAATATCCGACAGCTCCTTGCGGCGAAAATTGAACTCGATGGTGTTGGTGCGTGCGTTGCCTTCATTGCCCTTGGTCGAGACGATGAAGCGCTTGTCTTTGGACAGCCGCGCCATATCCGAGATCGTCAGGCCCGAGAACGGGCTGTAATGCAATTCGCCGGCTTCCATTTGCGCCGCGGCCGCGGCGCGGTCGGTGATCACGCGCCAGACGATGCGGTCGAGATAGGGCGCATTGGGGCGCCAGTAGTCCGGATTGCGATCGGCGATGATGTATTGCCCGCGCTCGTATTTGACGAATTTGAACGGGCCGGTGCCGACCGGCGCCAGATTGGTCGGGTTCTGGTGGATATCGCCGCTCTCGTAGAGGTGCTTTGCCGAGATGTAGCCGAGGTCGGGCAGCGCGCGCAGCAAGAGGTTGAGCGGCATCGGACGCTCGTAGTGGAAGACCGCGGTCTGCGGATCCGGCGTGTCGACTGCGGTTAGGAAAAGCTGCAGCGTCGAGCCGTAATTCAGAATCTTCTTCCACATATTCATGGCGGTGAATTCGACGTCGGCCGAGGTGAACGGCTTGCCGTCGTGCCAGGTGACGCCCTTGCGCAGCTTGAAGGTGACGGTCTTGCCGTCGGGCGCGGCTTCCCAGCTCTCGGCGAGCACGCCGACCGGCTGGCCGTTGGCGTCGAGGTCGACCAGATTTTCCTGGATCTTGCCGCCGATGATGTAGACGCCGGTGGAAGCCTGAATGCTGGGATTGAGCTGGCGCTGCTCGGCGCCGTAATGGACGTTGAACACGCCGCCCTTGCGCGGTGTTTCCTGTGCAAAAGCCCGCATCGGATTGATGACATTCGCCGCGATCGCGGCCGATGTCAGCAGCGCGGTTCGGCGGTTGATTTCGAGGCGGGTCAAGTCCATTCGGCGGTCTCCGGGGGCGCATCGGGTGGTGAGCCACCTCTGCGGCGGCAGCTGGGTCCGATGTTACGATGGAAGGTGAGCCAGAGTCATTTTCTAATGATGTTCTGATTCGGAAAGATCATTCCTGAAACGCGCCGCAGACGATTCTTGCCGCCCGAAACCTCTTGAAATAGAGCCTCCGCCACGTCCGGCAGGCCAGAAAACGCCTAGAACTGCAGGAAATAGCGCCTTTCGCGGCGATATAGCTGTGCAGAATGTCGAAAAGCCTGTTTTTTTAGCCAGTTTCCGCCATAACGTGCTCATTCCAGAATCAATGGAGCAAACATGGCTACCCAAATGTCGAAGTCGCAGTTGATCGAAAAGATCGCGACCACCACCGAAGTTTCCAAGAAAGAGGTCAAGGGCGTGATGGAAGCGCTCGTCGACGTCGGTCACAAGGAGCTGAAGAAGAACGGGGTGTTCCTCGTTCCCGGCTTCGCGAAGTTCGTTGTGGTCAAGAAACCCGCGACCAAGGCCCGCAAGGGAACCAACCCCTTCACGGGCGAAGAGATGATGTTCAAGGCCAAGCCGGCCCGGAAGATCGTCAGGGCACGGCCGGTCAAGGCTGCCAAGGACGCGGTTTAAAAAAGAAAAGGCCTCCGGTGACGGAGGCCTTTTGCTTTTGGACTGTCGATCTCGGCCTTCGGTCTGCGTTGCCTCATGGTTCGAGACGCGCGGCTTCGCCGCGCTCCTCTCCATGAGGGGGACGAGGACCTCATCCTGAGGAGTGCTGCGTCAGCAGCGCGTCTCGAAGGATGAAGCCGCCGAACTTGAAAGCGGGCTACACCACCGGTGAACGGCCGCCGTCGACATTGATGGCGGTGCCTGTGATATACGAGCCCTGCTCCGAGGCGAGGAAGCAGGCGAGGTTGGCGAACTCCTCTGCGGTCCCCATCCGGCCGAGCGGAACGCCCTTGGCCAGATCGTGGGTAAAGGCGTCGAAATCCGTGTCCGGTGCCCTTTGGGCGTGCCGCTTGACCCATTGATCGCTGACGATCAGGCCGACCAGCATCGCATTGACCAGGATGTTGTGCGCGCCGCCTTCGTTGGCCATCGCCTTGGTCAGCGCCATGCCGGCCGCGCGCGAAACCGAGGTCGGCGTCGATGCGGCGGCAGGCGCCTTGGCGCCGATGTTCAGCACATTGATGATGCGGCCCCATTTGCGCGCCTTCATGCCCGGCCAGACCAGCCGGCTGAAGCGGATCGCGGCGAACAGTTTCAGGTCGAGGTCTTCCTGCCACATTTCGTCGGTGACGGTCTCGAACGCCATTGCGCGCGACGTCCCCGCATTGTTGACGAGGACATCGATCTTGCCGAGATCGGCTGTGATCTTCTCACAGGTCTTCGAAATGTCCGCCGCCTTGGAAACGTCGCAGGCGTAGTCGCGGACCTCGAGGCCGTCCTTGGCGAGCCGCTCCCGCGCGGCCTTCAGATCCGCTGCGCCGCGCGCCAGGATCGCGACCCTGGCGCCGGATTCGGCAAATCGTCGCGCGACCGCGATGCCGATCCCCTTGCTGCCGCCGGTGACGACGGCAACGCGGTCTTTCATGGTGATGTTCATGGTTTCTCTCCCTGGCGGATTTATTGTTGCCGCGCATCGCGCAAGCGTCAATGTCGGCGGATTTGCCTTGCCAGAACAACCACGCGGCCCGGGCGACGCAGACGATACGAATTTTCTCCGGTTTGCACCCTCCGAAATCGCAACGTTGCTATTTGCGGGGCGGCCTTGCGGGGAGCGGCGGCACCGCCAAGATCAAAACAACAAACAATGGAGTCCGGGAGACCACCATGGGCCTTCAACAAACCAGCATCGAGTCGCTTCCGTTCGTCACCGCCGAGTTGAACTACCTGGCGCCGACGCCGGGAAAGCCACGAACCTACGCGTTCGATCCGCCGCCGGGCGAGCCCAAAACCACCGCGCTGCCCGAACCTCACAACGTCCCGGTCTTCGATGCGCGGCTGATCGTCGACACCCTTTCGCTCGACCGCGAGGGTTTTGCGCTGGTCAAACACCCGACCATCGTGCGGAATTTCTACGACGATAAGGAGGTGAGGAGCGTCTACTATCCCGCCGCCGAGGCCTTCCTCCGGGCCACCCTGAAGGCCGATCGCGTCGTCATCTTTGACCACACCGTGCGCAAGCGGGTGGAAGGTGCCGCCGATATTCGCGGCGCCGGTCCGCGGCAGCCGGCGACCCGCGTCCATGTCGACCAGACCGATGTATCGGGGGCCAACCGCGTGCGCGAGCATTTGCCCGATGAGGCCGATGAGCTTCTGAAGGGGCGGGTGCAGGTCATCAATCTGTGGCGGCCGATCCGGGGGCCGTTGCGCGACGCGCCGCTGGCGATGTGCGACGGGCAGACGGTTGAGCCCGGCGATCTCGTCGCCTCCGACCTGATCTATCCAAACCGCAGCGGCGAAACCTATTCGGTCAAATACAATCCCGACCATCGCTGGTTCTACGTTCCGCAGATGACCGCCGACGAGGCGCTGCTGCTGAAGTGTTACGATTCAGCAACCGATGGCCGTACCCGGTTCGCGCCGCATACCGCCTTCGTCGATCCGACCACGCCGGCGGACGCGCCGCCGCGCGAGAGCATCGAGCTGCGGACGCTGGTCTTCCACAAGCAGTGATCGCGTGGCGGCAGGCGATTGGCGTCTGCCGCTTATTGGTGATACGCCGCGTCTCAAGATTTTTTTGGGACGAGACGATTCATGGACGCGGGGAAGGTTGACGGTGCGGGGACCAGCTTCCGTGCGTTGATTTTTGCGCTTCTGGCGCTCGCCTGCGGCCATATGCTGTCGACCTTGCTGCGGACGATCCCGGCCATCAGCCTCGACCTGATGGCCGCCGATTTCGGCACGCCGCCGCAGGCGCTGGCGAGCCTGACCTCGATCTATCATTTTGCCTTTGCCGCCTCGCAGATTCCCGTCGGCGCGGCCATGGACCGCTTTGGCGTCCGGCCGGTTTCGCTGAGCCTTTTGCTCGGAACCATCGTTGGCGCGATGGCATCCGGCTTCGCCACCGGGCCGGAGAGTTTTCTGTTCGGACAGTTTCTACTCGGGGTCGCGACATCGGGGATGCTGATGTGTCCGATGACGCTGGCCGCAAAGCAGATGTCGGCGGCGCGGTTCGGTCTGTGGTCCGGCGTGATCCTGTCGATCGGCAATATCGGCATGCTGCTGTCGTCGAGCCCTCTCGCCTGGGTCGTCGAGCATCTGGGCTGGCGGGCCGGGTTCTGGATCTCCGCAGGGCTCGGTTTTGCGGTGGCGCTCGCCGTGTTCGTGTTGGTCCCGAAACAACCGGCCGCGCATGCGGACAGATCCTCGCCGCTGTCGCAGATGGCCGAGGTGCTGCGCCTCGGCCTGTCGCGTCCGCTTCGCGGCCTGATCGCATTGGCGCTGGTCTCGTTGGCGGCCACACTGGTCTTGCGGGGATTGTGGGCTGGTCCGTGGCTGATGCAGGTCAAGGGGCTTAGCCGCGTCGAGGCCGGCAATGAACTCGGCGTGTTCACGGTCGCTCTGATTGTCGGGCCGTTGTGCATCGGGATCTTCGACCGCAAGTTTGGCCATCGTCGGGGCATCCTCGCTGCCAGCCATTTTCTGGCGGCGGTCTTGCTTTGTCTGATGGCAGCAGGCGCGCCGCATTATCCGGTTTCAGACCTGTTCGGCGTTACGGTCATGCCCGCGCAATATGATGCCATCCTGTTCGTCCTGATCGGCTTCGTTCTATCGTCGCAGCCGCTGCTTTACGGAATGACGAGGCAGCTCGTCGACGCCCAGAATACCGGCAAGGCGCTCTCGGCGATCAACCTTGCCTTCTTCCTCGGTGCGGCGCTGATGCAGTCGACAACCGGGTTGGTTGCGGCACTCCATGGCTTGCCTGCAGTGCTGCTATTCATGGCTGCGGTGCTGGCGGTCGGCACCTCCCTGTTTTTGATCTATACGTCGCCGGCGACAGCGGTAAGATAGACACCCATACGCAGCGCCCGGCAGTTGGCGGAAGTCTCCCCCGAACTGGCGATGCGTTAATAACAAGGCAATAATGTCCACCAAGATCGATCCCATCACCCGATCCGTCGTCCAGCATCGTCTGAGTTCGATCGTGAAGGAAATGGGCGAAGCCATGCTTCGCACCTCCTATTCCCAGATCCTCAATTCCAGCCGCGATTTCTCGCTGGCAATTTGCGACGCCAGTGCGCGCCTGATCGCGCAGGCCGACCACCTTCCGGTGCACGTCGGCGCGCTGCCGTGGGCGACGATCGCGGTCGAGGAGCGGTTCAAGGACGTCGCACCAGGCGACGTCATCCTGCTCAACGATCCCTATCATGGCGGCAGCCATCTGCCGGATCTGACCGTGTTCGTGCCGGTTTTCGCCGGCGACAGGCGTCTGCTCTGGACCATCGTTCGTGCCCATCAAAGCGATATCGGCGGCGCCACCCATGGCGCCTACAATCCAGCCGCCACCGAGATCTTCCAGGAGGGGCTGCGCATTCCGCCCATCAAGCTCTACGAGGCCGGACGGCCGCGCGAGGATCTGCTCGATCTGCTGGCGCTGAACGTCCGAAACCCGCGCGAGTTTCGCGGCGACCTCGCTGCGATGCTGGGGGCTGCGCATCTCGGCGAGCGGCGCGTCTCGAAACTGTTCTCGGAGTTCGGCGCGCCCGTCGTCGAAGCCGCCATTGAAGCGATCCTCGACGCGACCGAGCAGCAGACCCGCGCGGTGGTTTCGACCTGGAAGGACGGCGTGTTCCATGGCGAGGCATTTCTCGACGATGACGGCCATGGCCGCAGCGACATCCGCATCGCGGCGAAGGTCACCAAAAAGGGCAGCGATATCGAGGTCGATCTCTCCGAATCCGATCCGCAGTCGACCAGTTTTGTGAATTCCTCGCATGCCAACATGCAGGCTGCGGTCGCAATGGCCTTTGCCTATCTGATCGACGCCGAAATCCCGAAAAACACCGGCGCACTGCGGCCGCTCAAGGTGATCGCAAAACAAGGCACGATTGTCTGGGCCGATCCGGGCCGACCGGTGACGCTGTGCACCAGCCATCCCTCCAATGAAATCGTCGAGGCGATCGTCAAAGCGATGTCGGCGTCCTGTCCGGAGCGCGCGATGGCGGGCTGGGGCCGCCGGTTCCGGATCGCGATCCAGGGCGAAGACCCGCGCACCGGGCGCGATTTCATCTGGCACATGTTTCACGCCCGCCCCGGCGGCGGCGCCTCGTCCGGTGGCGACGGCTGGTCGTCGATCGGCGAGTGGCATTCGGTCGGCGGCCTCAAATTCGGCAGCCTCGAAGTCGCCGAAGTGCGCTTCCCGCTGCATTTCCGGCAGCATGAATTCCGCGCCGGCTCCGGCGGCGACGGACAGTTTCGCGGCGGGCTCGGCGTCTCGCTCGATCTGGTGCTGGAGACCGAGAAGCCGGCGAAGGGCAACACCGCCGGCGATGGCGTGCGCTATGGACCCTGCGGCATGCTCGGTGGCGAGGACGGCCAACCGCATCGCTATCGTCTGCTGTCGGAAGGCCGCGAGCCGCGCCTGTTGCGCACCAAGGAAGTCGGCATCGAACTCCACCCCGGCGATTGCCTCGAAGTCCGCTCCTCCGGCGGCGGCGGCTGGGGGCCGCCTTCCCTGAGATCGGCGAACGCGCGGCAGCGCGACGCGGAGCAGGGACTGACCGGCACTCCGGCGGAGCAGCGTAGCTAACAATGTTCAGAATAGGAGTTGATGTCGGCGGGACCTACACCGACCTGGTCGCCACGGATGAAACCGGGCGGACGATCTTTGCGAAATCCCCGTCGACGCCGGCCGACCAGTCGCTCGGCGTCATGGCGGGCCTGGAAGAACTGGCGCGCCGTCTGGGCGTGACGCGCGCGGAGATGCTGGCTACGACCGAGCGCCTCGTTCATGGCACGACGGTCGCGACCAACGCGCTGCTGGAGCGCAAAGGAGCAAAGGTCGCGCTGCTCACCACCGAGGGCCATCGCGATATCATCGAAATGCGCGAAGGCCTGAAACCCGACCGTTACGATTTGCGCTCGCCGCCGCCGGAACCGCTGGTGCCGCGCGAACGCCGCTTTGGCGTGCGCGAGCGGCTCAAGGCCAGTGGTGAAGTTCTCACGCCGCTGGACGCCGGATCGCTCGGCGAAGCCATTGCCGCGGTCAGGAAATCCGGCGCGACCTCGGTCGCGGTTTGCTTTCTGCATTCCTACCTCAATCCCGTCCACGAACGCGCCGCGGTCGAGCGTCTGACAAAGGAATTGCCTGGCATCAGCGTGTCGCGGTCGAGCGATGTGCTGCCGCAGATCAAGGAATATGAGCGCGTCTCGACCACGATCGTGAACGCCTATGTCGAACCGGTCGTGCGGCGCTATCTGACCAACCTCGAAGCGCGGCTGACCGAGGCCGGATTCAAAGGCAGCCTTTTTATCGTGCTGTCGCATGGCGGCATGGCGCCGGTGGAGGAGGCCTCGCGGCTCGCTGCCGGCACGGTGCTGTCCGGACCCGCCGGCGGCATTTCGGGCAGCCGGCGCTGCGCCGTTCTGCTGGGTATTCCCGATCTGGTGCCGTTCGACATGGGTGGAACCAGCACCGATATCTCGCTGATCTCGGACGGGCAGGTGTCGCTGTCCGCCGACGGGATGCTCGCCGGCCAGCGCATCGCGCTGCGCAGTCTCGATATCGCCAGCATCGCGGCTGGCGGCGGTTCAATCGCCAGCGTCGACAGCAGCGGTACATTGCGGGTCGGGCCGGAGAGCGCCGGCTCGGTGCCGGGGCCGGCCTGTTACGGCAATGGCGGCACGGCCGCCACCGTCACCGACGCCAACGTCGTGCTCGGCTATCTCGATGCCGCCGCGTTCATGGGCGGCGCGCGGCCGCTCGACCGCGCGGCCGCCGAGGCCGCGGTCGACCGGATCGCGGCATCGCTGGAACTGTCGCGGCTCGAGGCCGCCGCCGGCATCCACAAAATGATCAACCTGACGATGGCGGATGGCATTCGCCTGATGACGTTGCGCCGCGGCGTCGATCCCAGAAAATTCGCGCTGCTGAGCTTTGGCGGCGCAGCCGGATTGCACGCCGCCGAAGTCGCGCGCGAACTGGAAATCAAGCGCATCATCGTGCCGACAGTGGCCTCGGTGCTGTCGGCCTGGGGCATGCTGACCAGCGACCTGCGTTACGAACTGAGCCGGACCCATTATGGCGCCGGTCCGCGCATTTCGGCCGGCGAAGTGCGTGAGCTGTTTGCCGAACTGGAACAACAGGCGGCCGGCCGGCTCCGCTCCTGGTTCAACGGACCGGTTTCGATCGAACGCTCGGCAGAGATGCGCTACGGCGAGCAGGTCTTTGAAATCGACGTATCCCTGACCGATCTTGATCTGGCTGCGCCTGACATCGTCGAGCAGATCGAGGACCGCTTTCACCGCCGGCATGAGGAGTTGTACACCTACGCCTCGCGCGGCCAGGAGGTGGTGTTCGTCAACGCGCGGGTCGCGGCGGTCGGCGCAGTCGCGCCAATCGATCGGGATACGGGATCCGCAACGTCGTCCGGCGCCTGCTCGCCACGCACGACGCGGCAGGCGTTCTTCGGCGCGTGGCGCGAGGTTCCCGTCTATTCGCTCGACGCACTCGAGCCCGGTCATTCCCTGGCGGGGCCTGCGATTATCGAGGCCGAGACCACGACGGTGCTGGTCGATAGCGGCGACCGGGTGACCGTTAACGCGCTGGGCTGGCTGGATATCAGGCTGCGCTGACGGATCGTCCGGCCACCGGTCAAGCGCAACAATTGATTTCAACAGTCACACTTGCGCGGTATTGTTGTGATCGCTGGATGGAACGCAGTGGGCGGCTTCCGGGGGCGGTCAATGCGTTTGAGGCGATGTTGATGCAAACAATAAAACAAACCGGACTTTCGATATCTTTCCTCCTCGCCGCGCTCCTCACCTCTACGCCGCTGAGCGCGCAGCAGGCCGCCGACGCCGGCGCGGCCGACAGCGACATCCGCATCGGCAATATCATGCCCTACACCGGGCCGCTGGCTGGGTTTGCGACCATCGGAAAGGCGGAGGCTGCCTATTTCAACATGGTCAACGAGCGCGGCGGCATCAACGGACACAAGATAAAGTTCATCTCCCGCGACGACAGTTCGAATGTGAAGGAAGCGGTCGAGCAGACCAGCGATCTCGTCGAGAAGGAGAACGTGCTGCTGATGTTCGGGTCGTTCGGAACGCCGGGCAATCTGGCCACCCGGAAATATCTCAACGACAAAAAGATACCCCAGCTCTTCGTCGCCTCCGCCGACGAGGAGTGGGCGCACCCCAAAAAATTTCCGTGGACGATGGGCTGGCAGCCGACGTTTCGGGCAGAGGGAAGGATTTACGCCAACTACATCCAGGCTTCCTATTCGGACCGCAAGATCGCCGTGCTCTGGCAGAACGATCAGTTCGGTCGCGATCTCTTCCGCGGATTGCAGGAAGGCTTGGGAGTGACCGCCGACAGGATTGTGGCGGACATCGCCATTGAAGCGGATATGTCGATCGATGCCCAGGTCGACATCCTCAAGAACTCCGGCGCTGAAGTGCTCGTCCTCAATTGCGCGCCGCCGATCTCGGCCCGTGCCATCCGTAGAGCGGCCGAATTGGACTGGCATCCGGTGTTGGTGCTGGTCAATGCGGCGGCATCCATAGCAAACGCGTTGAGACCGGCGGGGCTTCAGAATGCCGTCGGCGTGATTTCAACCTCGTTCCTCAAGGATGCGGGCGATACCACCTGGAAAGAAGACCCTGCCATCAAGGCGTGGCTGGCGTTCATGGACAAATATTATCCCGACGGCGACAGGGAGGACGCCTACGCCCTGTTTGGCTACGCGGCAGCCGAAACGCTGTTGCAGGTGTTGACCCAGTGCGGCAACGACCTCTCGCGCGAAAACATCATGCGGCAGGCGGCGTCCCTGAAAAACTATCAGAACCCCATCGCGCTGCCGGGCATCGCGATCAACACCGGGCCGACCGACTTCCGCCCGATCGAGCAGATGCGGCTGGTGCAGTTCGACGGCAACGCCTGGCAGCCGATCGGCGACGTGATCGAGAGCGCGTTTACGAGTTTGCCGGGGGATAATTGATCCGGGAAATTCGATCGTCGTCCCGGCCCGTATGCGCAATTGCGCATCAGGAGCCGGGACCCATAACTCCAGGAAGTAGTTTTGCGGAAGATGTCTACCACCGCGTCCTATCGAGAGATTCCGCGGTATGGGTCCCGGCCCCCCGTGCGCAATTGCGCACTAGGCCGGGACGACGTGTGGAGAGCGTCTTAGTCTGATTTCAACATCATCGCTTTCCCGCCTGCCCGTAATTCAGCAACCCGGCCTTGCTCTTCGCCGGATGCGCGCGCAGGCCTTCCTCGTTCGGCTCGGTACCCCAGCCTGGCCGATCCGGAATGACGAGGTGGCCGTCGACATAGTCGGGGACATGTGTGAACAGCTCATGATCCCACGCGAGGCGATCGATATCGGTTTCCATGATCCGCAAATTCGGCACCGCCGCGCAGAAATGCGCGTTCATCATGGTGCAGAGATGTCCGTAGAAATTATGCGGGGCGACGTTGACCTCGAAGTGTTCGGCGGCGGCGGCGATCTTCATCGACTGCCACACGCCGTTCCAGGGCGTGTCGACGATCGCGACATCCATCGCCTGCTCGGTGAAATAGGGCAGGAATTCGCGCAGGCCCAATAACGTCTCGCAGGACGAGATAGGATACGGGCTCTGGCGGCGGATATAGCCGAGCGCCTGGGGATTGAAACTGTCGATCTCGACCCAGAACATGTCCATATCCCGGATCGCGCGCAAGATCTTCAGATAGCCTTCAGTCTTGGCGTTGAAGTTGAGGTCGAGCAGCAGATCGACGTCGGGTCCGGCGCCATCGCGGATCGCCTCCAGATGCATGCAGAGATTGCGCAGCACCTTGCGGTCGACATTGATCTCGGGCTCGAACGGCGAGCCGAAGCCCGGCCGCCAGCCCTGCGGCTTGCCGTCGGTGTAGACGAAGATATTGGTCTTCATCGCGGTAAAGCGCTTTTCGCGCACCTCGTAGCCGATCGCCTTGACGCCGTCGAGGTCGGTAATGGCCGGCTTGTACCAGTCGGGATGATTGATGCGCCAGGTGGCGCAATGCGACCAGTAGACCCGGACCCGGTCGCGGATTTTGCCGCCGAGCAGTTCATAGCAGGGCACGCCGAGCGCTTTTGCCTTCACGTCCAGCAGTGCGTTCTCGATCGCGCCGAGCGCCAGCGCCACCACGCCGCCGGCGGCGGGACGCGTCGCAGAAAACAGCTCGGCGTAGATCCGTTCATGCTGGAAGGCGTTCTGGCCGATGATCCGCGTCGACAGCCGCTGGATTGCGGTGCCGACGCCGGGCGCGCCGAACCCTTCGTCGAATTCGCTCCAACCGACGATGCCGTCTTCGGTCATGACCTTGACGAAGTGGTAGTTGCGCCAGCCGGCGTCGCAGGACAGGGTTTCGACGCTTCTGATGCTGGATGTCTTGGTCATGATTTTCCTGCCCGGCCGTGTTTTTGAGTTGGCCGATAACAACAATGGATTGATCGGCCCGTCAATTGCATGAGGGGCATCCCGTGGCCTCATGGTTCGAGACGCGCGGCGTTGCCGCGCTCCTCACCATGAGGATCTGAGACCTCATCCTGAGGAGCGGCCACTTGGCCGCGTCTCGAAGGATGAAGCCACCGAACTGGAAGATGTCCTAGCCTTGCGGCGGAAACAGCGTCGGCCGGCGCCGCTCGAACACCTGGCGCCCGTGCTTGAACCCCATCAGCACGTCAGGCAATTCCGCGATCGCGTTGGGGCCGGAATCGGTATCAAGGACGACCAGATCGGCGGGATTGCCGACGGCGATGCCGTAATCCCGCAGGTTCATCAGGCGTGCGGGGAGGTCGGTCACCAGGTCGAGACAGGCGTCGAATTCGCTGACGCCGGCATGGGCGACATTGGCGTAGAAGTTGGCCATCCGCAGCAGCGACGCATCGCCGAACGGGGTAAATGGATTGAGCACGTTGTTGGTCGCGACCGAGCACAGCACGCCGCTTTCGACCAGCCTGTGCGCGACGGTGAGCCCGCGCGGCGAGTTGTGCGTGGCGTCCCGCCCCATCAGATAAAGATCGGTCGCCGGCAGCACGGTAACGGCGACGCCGGCCTTGGCCAGCCGCCCGGTGGCTGCCTTGAGTTGTTCCGGCGGCATCGCCGAAAGCTTTGAGGCGTGGCCGATGGCGACGCGGCCGTGATAATTGCGCCGGTCGGTCTGCCGGCAGACCTCCTCCATATGGCACCAGGATGGATCGAGATCGAAGTCGAGGTGGAGATCGACATCGACGTCGAACTGTTGCGCCAGATCGAACAGCTTTTCGATATGCGCATTCGGGTCGGTGTCCATATAGGGACAGCCGCCGATGGCCTCGCCGCCGTCGTGCAGGGCTTCGACCAGAAGCTCCTCGGTGCCGGGATCGTTGGTCAGGCCTTCCTGCGGAAACACGCAGATCGACAGGTCGATCGCCCAGCCATAATCGCGCTTCAGCGCCTTGATCGCCTCGAACCCGCGCAAACCGATGCGCGGGTCGATTTCGACATGGGTACGCATGTGCGTGGTGCCGTGCACGACGGCGCGTTCGATCACGCGGGCGCCGCGCGCATAGATATCGTCGACCGTGAAGTCGCGCTTCATCGCCGCCACCGCTGATATGGCTTCGCTGACGGTACTGTGATCGTGCCCGCAGCGGCCGAGCAGGCAGGCCTTGTCGAGATGGATGTGGGTGTCCACGAAGCCGGGCAGCGTTAGCCTGCCGCCGGCGTCGATCTCGGCGGCTTCGCAGGCGAGACGCGGTTCGATGGCGGCGATCCGGCCGCCGGATACCCCGATATCGACCGGTGTTGCCGCGGACCGCGTCCTGGCATTGCGGAAGATCAGGTCGAAGGCGGTTCGCGCGTTCATGGGCAAAGCAAGCTGGAGGAGACAGACGGAGGAACCGAACCCTAGCGGAAGCGCCATCATCAGGCAGCACCAGATTGTGTGCAGTTCATAGGCCAAAGTGTTCAAAAAATGTGCATGCAATCTGACAGCCGGATTGTAGTATTTCGACGTCCACGGAGAATCCGCCATGTCCGCTGCTGCGCAAGCCGAAGCCCGATCCTTGTCGGATGCCGAAGTGGTCGAAGCCTATCTGACCGCGTCGATGATCCCCGATCCGGACGCCGCCGCAGCCTTTATGAAGCCGGGCACGGTGATCACCTTCACCGGCGGACGCGAATTCGATCATCCGCGCGGGCCGACCGGCTTCAATGCGCGGCGCTATCGCTGGGTAAAAAAGCAGATGGACCGCTTCGATGTGTGCCCCGGCAATGGCGAGACCGTCGTCTACAGCGTCGGCACGCTCTACGGCGAATGGATCGACGGCACGCCGTTCGAGGGCAACCGCTATGTCGACCGCTTCGTGGTCAAGGACGGCCGGATCGTGAAGATGGATGTCTGGAACGACAGCGCGGAGCGGATTTTGGTTCATCGCGGGATCGAGGCGTGACGGCGCATCGGCTGATACTTCGTCGTCATTGCGAGGAGCGAAGCGACGAAGCAATCCATTCTTCCTTTTGCGCGGCGCGATGGATTGCTTCGCTGCGCTCGCAATGACGGCTGCGGCTACCTAACCCTCACCACCTTCGGCAGCTTCACCACGCGATCGCTGTCGCCCTCCTCGGCATAAGGCGCTAGAATATCCAGCAGATCGCGGCCGCGTTGCGGGGCGGGCGCCACCAGCGCGCGGTTGGCGACCGAATCCAGATGACTGTGCATCAGGCTCATCACCTTGCCTTCGTCGCCCTTGACGAGCGCCGCGATGATCGCGCGATGCTCGTTGATCGCGCATTCCGACGAGTGCGGGCGGCTGTACAACGATAGTGTCAGACAGCAGCGATAGGCGACCTCGCTGACATAACGCACTAGGATCGGGCTGTTCGTCATGTGGGCGAGCAGGATGTGAAACTCGGTCGCCAGACGGATCGATACCGCGTCGGTGCCGTCCCGGGCACCATCTTCCGCATCGACATGGGCATTGAGCGTGGCGATCTGGGCTTTGGTCAGCTTGCCGGCGAGCTGGCGCACCACCAGCCGCTCGAGCTCGATCCGGATGTCGAAGGCATCGCGGGCTTCCTGCCAGCTCGGCGTCGCCACCACCGCAATCCGGTTGCGGCGAAGTTCGACCAGGCCTTCGGCGGCCAATTGTCCAAGCGCATGCCGCGCAATGGTGCGGCTGACACCGAAGCGTTCGCCGAGCGAATCCTCCGGCAATTTCGCGCCGGGCTCCAGCGCCTGCTCGATGATGGCGCGGCGCAGCGCGCGGCAGATCACGCTGACCTTGTCGGAAGATTCAGCAGTTTTGCTGGCAGCGCGAGGCGCCATCGGCGAATCCTTGATCGAAGTGCTTCGAATGGGAACCTGCATATCACAGCTGTTCAACAATTGAGCGCCTGAATTGCATGCAGTTTGGTGGCCCGATTGCCCAAATTGAATCCGGCGAAATTCGGCGGCTTTTGGCGATGCTGTTGATTTAAAACGCGAGTTTCGCTGGCATCCGGCTTGCATGCACTTACTGCCATGATGCGCATGCAACCAGTTTCGGAGTTCGAGGCAATGCCGGTTCCGGCCGCCGCCGCGCCTGTCGCCATCGAACTGTCGGACGCGTCGGTCACCTTCGGACGCGGTGCGCGGGCGGTGCCGGCGTTGTCCAAAACCACGCTCCGTATTGCCGATGGCGAGTTCGTCGCCCTGGTCGGGCCGTCCGGCTGCGGAAAGTCGACCATCTTGCGGCTGGTGAGCGGCCTGGTTCAGCCGACCACCGGCGTCGTCATCGTCGGCGGCCGGGAAGTCGCGGCGCGCGCCTTGCGGGTCGGGATGGCGTTCCAGAATCCGACCATGCTGCCGTGGATGACGATCGAGCGGAACATCATGCTGCCGCTCAAGATCGTCGAGCCGTTCCGTTCGCAGTTTCGAAAACTGCGCAAGACTGAATTCCGCGACAAGGCCAACGCATTGCTGGAGCAGGTCGGGCTGAAGGGGTTTGGCAGCCGGTTTCCCTGGCAACTCTCCGGCGGCATGCTTCAGCGCGCCAATCTGTGCCGCGCGCTGATACATGAGCCGCGCATGCTGTTGCTCGACGAGCCCTTTGGCGCGCTCGACCAGTTCACCCGCGAAGAGCTGTGGTCGATCCTGCAGGATCTCTGGATGGCCCACAGCGCCACCGTGCTGCTGGTGACCCACGATCTGCGCGAGGCCGCGTTCCTCGCCAGCCGCATCTGCGTGATGAGCGCGCGGCCCGGCCGCATTCTCGACGACAGCCAGGTCACCTTCAGCCGCCCGCGTACCGTCGCCAACACATTCGAGCCCGACTTCGTGGCGCTCAACCAAAAACTGAGAGCCTTCATCGTCGATGCCCGAACCGCATCAGCAGAGGGAGCGGCTTAAGCCATGCCCCAACTCGATTACCGTCAAAAGGCCTGGTCGGCGGGGCTGATCGTGCTGTTCTTCGTCGGCTGGGAGCTGTTCTGCCTGATGACCGGCATGTCCGACCTCGTGCTGCCGCGCCCGTCGCAGGTTTTCGTCACGCTGTACCAGAAATTCCCGATCCTGTGGCCGCACATCATCCAGACGCTGGCCACGACCATGGCCGGCTTCGTGCTTGGCGTCGCACTCGGTGTCGTGCTCGGCGCCGTCATCGGCGTATCCAAAACCGCCTATGATACCGCCTATCCGCTGCTGGTCGGCTTTTCGTCGATCCCGAAAGTCGCAGTCGTGCCGATCTTCGTGCTGTGGTTCGGCTCCGGCACGGTGCCGGCGGTGCTGACCGCGCTGTCGATCTGCTTCTTTCCGATCGTCGTGAACATCGCGACGGGGTTGGCCACCACCGAGCCCGAACTCGAAGACGTGCTCAAGGCGCTCGGCGCCAGCAAGTTCGACATCCTCTGGAATGTCGGCTTGCCCAGAACGATGCCGTTCTTCTTTGCTTCCCTGAAGGTCGCGATCTCCTACGCCTTTGTCGGCGCGGTGCTGTCGGAGACCGTGGCCTCAAACCGCGGCATCGGCAATGTGATGATGACCGCGTCCTCCAATTTCAACGTGCCGCTGGTGTTCGCCGGCCTGTTCGTGCTCGCAGGCCTCGGCGTCGCGCTTTACGTGATCTTTTCGCTGATCGAGGCCCGCGTCACCGGGTGGGCCACCCGCAAGAACGACGTGATCGCCACATGAACTTCATTTCGCCAACCGCCGTCCAACCCAGTTGAGGAGGTCACCATGTTAGCTAGAGTAGGTGCTGCGCTATTAGGAGTCGCTTTGTTCGCGGGCGTAGCCAGCGCCGAGGAAACCACCATCAAGTTTACGCTCGGCTGGAAGACGCAAGGGTCCGACGCCGCGTTCTTCTATGCCAAGGACAACGGCTACTTCAAGGACGAGGGCCTCAACGTCGTGATCGACCAGGGTGAAGGCTCGGGTGCGACGGTGACGCGCATCATGTCCGGGGCCTACGACGCCGGCTTCGGCGACGTCAACGCCATCATCCAGAACGCTGCGACGCGGCCACAGGATGCGCCCGTCATGGTCTACATGATCTGGAATCAGCCGCCGTTCGCGATCGTGACCAAGAACGGCAGCGGCATCAACAGCATCAAGGATTTCGAGGGCCATACGCTGGGCGGTGCGCAGGGCACGCCGACCACGCGGCTGCTGCCGGTGTTCGTCCAGAAGAACAAGCTGGAGGGCGAGAAGATCAAGATTTCGAACATGGCGCCGAACCTTCAGGAGCCGATGCTGATCAAGGGCGATATCGACGCCGCCCTGGTGTTCAATATCACCAGCTATTTCAATCTGGTGCTGAACCGCCAGGATCCGGACAAGGACTACAAATGGTTCTCGTTCGGCGACTACGGCATGGACCTCTATTCCAACGGCGTAATGGTCTCGCGCAAGCTGCTGGCGTCCAATCCGAAGGCCGTGGCGGGTCTCGTCCGCGCCATCAACAAGGGTCTGATCGCGGTCGCCAGGGACCAGAACGCCGGCATGAAGGCGACATTGAACTACGACAATCTGATCAATGTCGACGTCGAGAAGCGCCGCCTGCAATATTCCTTCGACAAGCTGATCGTCTCGGCCGAGATGAAGGATATCGGTGTCGGCGATATCAGGGATGACCGCATGACCAGCAACATCGGCATCATCGTCCAAGGCTATCAGCTGGCGCGTACGCCGACGCCTTCCGAGATCTTCACGCGCGAATTCCTGCCGCCGCGCGGCGAGCGCGAACTGACTTACATCACGAACTGACGGAGGTTTTCAGATCGTCATTGCGAGCGAAGCGAAGCAATCCATCTAGCGGCGCTAAGAAAGAGTGGATTGCTTCGTCGCAAGTGCTCCTCGCAATGACGGAAAAGGCGCGGTGATGACGACGGAAATTACGGCAACCAGCCTGTTCTGTGGCCCTGACCGGGGGCTGCTCGAGAACGTCGTACTGCGGCACGACAACGGCATCATCACCTCCATCTCGGAAGCCGCGGGACCCGCGGCCGGGCCTCGCTCCTTCGTCGTTCCGGCCTTCGTCAACGCCCACGACCATGCGCGGGCGCCCACCTCGTCGTTCGGGGCGCTCGGCATGCCCCTGGAAAGCTGGATCTTGCGGTCCGCGCTGGGCACGCCGGTCGACCCTTACCTCACGGCAGCATCCGCGCTGGCACGATCGGCGCGCGCCGGCTGCGCGTCGATGATGATCCACTACACGCGGCCGAGCGGAACCATGCCGCTGGTGGACGAGGCCAGCGCGATCGCGCGGGCGGCCTCCGACGTCGGTATCCGCATCGCCTTCGCGATCGCGGTGCGCGACCAGAACCCGGTGGTGTATGGCGATAGCGAACCGGTGCTGTCGAGCCTATCCAGCGATGATCGCAAAACGGTCGAGGAACTGTTCGTCCGATCGCCGATGTCACCCAGGGCCTATATCGAATTGACGGAAGCGATCGCCTCCGCGATTGCCGGCCCGAAGATCGATGTGCAGCTTGGCCCCGCCGGCGTGCAATGGTGCTCAAAACCGCTACTTGAAGCCGTGGCCGAGAATTCGGCGCAGACCGGACGCCGCATCCACATGCATCTGTTGGAGACGGTCTATCAGCGCGCCTGGGCCGACGAGCATTTCCCGCAAGGGATCGTTCGCTATCTCAGCGATATCGGATTCCTCTCCGAGCGGCTGACGCTGGCGCATTGCATCCATGCCCGGCCGGACGAGATCGATCTCATCGCGACATCCGGCGCGCGCATCGTCACCAATTTCAGTTCCAACATGCATCTGCGCTCCGGGCTCGCGCCAATCGCCGCCGCGCATCAATGCGGTTGCGCCATCGCGGTCGGCGTCGATGGTCTGGCACTCGACGAGGACGACGACGTGCTCAGGGAAATGAGGCTGGTGCAGATGATGCACGGCGGCCTCGGCTTCAAGCGGAATTGGACATGTCCGGAGTTCTTCGGTCTCGCGGTTCGCAACGGCCGTCGCGCCACCGGCGCGCCGGGAACCGGAGAACTCGTTCCTGGCGCGCCGGCCGATTTCGTGACGGTCGATCTCGATCGCCTCGATCGCGATCAGATCCTGCCGGTCGATCCGCTGGATCTCCTGTTTGCGCGAGGCAATGCGTCGCTGTTGCGCGATGTGGTTGTGGATGGGCGGCTGGTCGTCAGCGAAGGCCGGTGCCTTGGTGTTGATCTCCCGGCAATCGAGGACGAACTGCGCGGAATCTATCGCGCGAATGCAAGGCAGCTCTCCAATTTTCAACGCGCCTGGCCGCCGCTTTCGGCCGCATTGCAAAACTGGTTCGAGGCGCAGCTGGATTGCCGATAAGCGCAAGCGTTTCCTCGCGAATTCCGTAACGCGGAACAAAATTCCGCTTGCATCGACACCTCAGCAAGGTTTCATGCTCTTCAACAAGAAACCGAACCGGCGGCCCTCTTGCGCCGGTCATTTTGTGATGAGGAAGCGTGATGGGCGCGTTGTCGCATCTGCGGATTGTCGAGATCGGGAGCGCCGCCGCGACGAGCTACTGCGCACGGCTGTTCGCCGATTTCGGCGCGACCGTCCAAAAGGTCGAACCATCAGCGGGCGATCCGCTTCGCCGCGCCGCGCCGTTGACGCCGAAGGGGCACAGCGGCTGGTTTGCATTTCTCAATTTCAACAAATCCAGCATCGTGCTCGATCCCGATGATGCGAATGCCGCGTCGCTTCTGTCGGACTTGATCGAGCACTGCGACATCCTGATCGACGGCCGCGACGTCGATGCGGCGAATTGTCCGTCGTTCGATCTGGCCGCGATCAAGCAATGCCATCCCGGCCTCATTCATCTCGAAGCGAGTTGGTTCTGCGGCGAGGGCCCTTATGCGCAATTTGAGGCGACCGACTCGACCATCCGCGCGCTGACGGGCTTGATAAAGCTGGTCGGGCCGGTGGAGGGACCGCCGATGCATGCGCCGGATTTCCAAACCGGCATCCTTGCCGGCCTGTGGGGATTCATATCGGCGGCATCGTCGGTGCTGGGCCGGATGCAGGACGGGCGCGGGCGCAGCAGCCGGCTGAGCATTTTCGAGTCCAGCATCGCCGTCACCGAATACATCATGTTCGAGTCGTTCTCGCGCGGCGATATCATGCGCCGGATCGGCGTCAACCGGTTCTGGCCGACTTTTCCGGTCGGCATCTACGAAACCAGACAGGGCTGGCTTGGCGTCACCACCGTGACCCCGGTGCAATGGCGCGCGTTCTGCGAGATGCTGGGTCTGCCCGAGCTGCGCGACGATCCGGCGCTGTTTCTGGGCGTCGACCGGCTCCAGCACATCGCGGCGATTGAAGGCAAGATCATTCCGAAATTGAAACAACGCACCGCGCAGCAATGGTTCGCCGAAGGCCTGCGGCGAAAAATCCCGATCGTGCCGGTGCCCGCGATCGGCGACCTGATTGCGGACCAAGAGAAGCGGGCGCGTGGCGCCATCGTTCCGATCGTGATCGGCGACGAGGCCGGCTTCACTGCCGGCTCCATGCAGCGTTTGACCGGCACGCCGCCGCGCCGTGGCGGCGCGGTTCCCGATATCGGCGAGCAGATGCTTGGCCGCGGCCATGCGCGCAAGACCGAGATACCTTCGCCCAAGGCGGGCGACGCCCATCGCCTGCCGCTCGACGGCGTCCGCGTGATCGATTTCTCGATGGGCTGGGCCGGCCCGATCTGCACCCGCACGCTCGCCGATCTCGGCGCCGATGTGATCAAGATCGAGGCTATTCAATACCCGGACTGGTGGCGTGGCGTCGACCGCCGCCCGGCCTATATTCTCGACCAGATGTACGAGAAGTCGGTGCGCTACTGCATCATGAACCGCAACAAGCGCGGCATCACGCTCGATTTGACCCGGCCGCAGGGCCTCGACCTGGCAAAACAGTTGCTCGCCGATGCCGATCTCGTCGTCGATAATTACTCGGTCGAGGTGCTGCCAAAGCTCGGGCTGGGTTATGAGGTGCTGAGCCAGCTCAATCCAAAGCTCGTGATGATGTCGATGTCGGCCTTTGGCGCCGGCAGTGCCCACCGTGATTGCCGCGCCTATGGATCGACGCTGGAGCAGGGCTCGGGCCTGCCGAGCGTGGTCGGCGACCCCGATGGTCCGCCGGTCATGAGCCACACCGCGTTCGGCGATGCGGTCGGCGGCCTGAACGGCTGCGCCGCGGTGCTCACCGCGCTGATCCACGCCAAACTGACCGGCGAGGGCCAGTTCATCGATCTCGCGCAGATCGAATGCATGATGCCGTTCGCGGCGCCCTGGATCGTGGCGCATTCGATCGGCGGCGAGGCGCCGACAAAATACGGCAACCGTCATCCGGATTTCGTGCCGCATGGCTGCTTCCCCTGCGCGGGGCAGGACAAAGGTCAAGACAACTGGATCGTGGTCGCGGTTTCCGGCGATGCGATGTGGCCAAAGCTCGCGCGGCTGCTCGGTCGTGCCGACTGGGCCAGCGACGAAACGCTGAAGACGGCCGCCGGCCGGCGCGACATCGAGAGTGAGATCGAGGCCGCCATCGGCGCCTGGACCTCGGCGCGCGAGCCGGAGGCGGCGATGACAGCGTTGCAGGCGGCGGGCATCGCCTCCGGTGTCGCGCGGCTGCCGATCGAGCTGTTGCAGGATCCGCAATTGCATGCGCGCGGCTTCATCCAGGAAATCGATCGCGCCTTTATCGGCAAGCATCCGCAGCCGTCGATGCCGTTCCGCGAAGGCGCCAACCCGTTTCCGATCCGCAAACCGCCGCCGACGCTCGGCCAGCACAACCGCGAAATTCTCGCAGGCCTGCTCGGGCTGACCGACGCCGAGATCGAGCAATTGACCCGCGACGGCATCATCGGCACCGAGATGCTGATGGAAGAACAGCTGGTGAAAGAGAAGAAGCGGGCGGCGGGCTGATGCAAACGGCGGAGCCGGCACAGCGCAGATCGGACGCGGCCGCCGCCGGCGGCTCGCCTGTGCTGATGTCGGTGCGCGGGCTGGGCATCCGCTTCAAGACCTCGCACGGCATCTGGCAGGCGACGCGCAAGATCGACTTCGATATTGCGCCGGGCGAGCGCGTCGGCATTGTCGGTGAAAGCGGCTGCGGCAAGACCATCACCGGCCTGTCGATCGCAAGACTGCTGCCGAACAATCTTGCCGGCCTCGATGGCTCGATCCTGTTCGACGGGATTGATCTGGCCTCCTGCAGCGCGCGGGAGATGCGCGCGATCCGCGGGCGGCGGATCGCGATGATCTTTCAGGAGCCGATGAGCGCGCTCGATCCGGTGTTTACGGTCGGCCACCAGATCGCCGAGACGCTGCGCGTCCACACCGGCATAGCTAAGGAAGAGGCGCGGGCGAAAACCCTGGATATGCTGCGCCGGGTCGGCATTGCCTCGCCGGAGCGGCGTATCGACGATTACCCGCACCAGCTCTCGGGCGGCATGCGCCAGCGCGTGATGATCGCCGCCGCCCTTATTTGCGGGCCGCAACTGCTGATCGCTGACGAGCCGACCACCGCGCTCGATGTCACCGTGCAGGCGCAAATCCTTCAATTGCTGCGCGACCTCAGCGCGACCTCGAACACCGCGCTGATGCTGATCACGCATGACCTCGGCGTCGTCGCCGAGACCTGCACCCGCATGATCACGATGTATGCCGGCGAGGTGATCGAGGACGCCGCGGTCGATGATGCGCTGGTGCGGCCGTTGCATCCCTATACGTCGGGCCTGTTGCGCTCGCTGCCGCATTTGAGCCCGCGCGGCGGCAAGCTGCCGTCGATCCCGGGCCGGGTGCCGTCCATTCTGGATATGCCCAATGGCTGTCGCTTCAAGGCGCGGTGCCCGCATGCGGTGGAAGGTTGCGAGGCCGAGCAGGAACTGTGCGATGCCGGCGGCGGCCGCAAGGTGCGCTGCTGGCGTTTTCGCGAGCTCGAACTGCCGGGCGCGTTGCAGCACTTGGGCTCGGCGCCGATCGCGGCAATGGTCAGCCAGCCATGACACCGCAGGCCGCCGACATTGCCCAGGAGGCCCGGGACGCCGCGATCGTCTCGGTGCGCGATCTCGAGGTGCAATTCCAGACCACCGATCGCCGCGCCACCGTCAAAGCGGTCGATGGCGTCAGCTTCGATGTCCGCCGCGGCGAGACCTTTGGCATCATCGGCGAATCCGGGTCGGGCAAGACGACGATCGGCCGCGCGCTGGTGTTTTTGCTCAAACCGAGCGCCGGCGCCATCCTGCATGACGGCGTCGATCCGCTTGCGTTGCCGCGGCAGCAATTCCAGAGCCACCGCCGCGATTACCAGATCATCTTCCAGGACCCGAACGCCGCGCTGAACCCGCGCATGACGATATTGGCTTCAGTGCTGGAGCCGCTCGAACTGGCGCGCGCCGGCACCAGGGCGGAGCGCCTGGCGCGGGCGCGGGAGGCGATGGATCGCGTCGGCCTGCCGCAGGAAACCGGCGAGCGCTATCCGCATCAATTGTCTGGCGGCCAGAAGCAGCGCGTGGTGATCGCCCGCGCGCTGACGCTGCGGCCCAAGCTGATCGTCTGCGACGAGGTGGTGGCGGCGCTGGATATGTCGATCCGCGGCGACGTGCTCAATCTGTTCGCCGAATTGCAGCGCGACCTCGGCCTGACCTACGTGTTCATCACCCACGATCTCGCCGTGGTGTCCCACATCAGCGAGCGGGTGGCGGTGATGTATCTCGGCCGCTTCGTCGAGCTTGGCCCGACCGACAAAGTCTCCGAACGGCCGCTGCATCCCTATACGCAGGCGCTGATGTCGGCCGAGCCGCGGCCGCTGCCGTCGTCGATGCGCGACGATCATCGCATCGTGCTGCAGGGCGAAATCCCGAGCCCGATCGATCCGCCGTCGGGATGCCGCTTCCGCACCCGCTGCCAATATGCCCAGGCGGTCTGCGCCGCCCGGACGCCGGACTGGCGCGAGCTGATGCCCGATCACTGGGTCGCCTGCCATTTCGCCGATCGCCCGAACTTTTCGCCGAACTAGAACAAACTGCCGGAGGATAGGCCATGACACAGACACGACGCGAGGCAATGGCGCTGATGACGGCCGCGCTGGCAGGTGCTGCCTTCCGCGGGCGCGCCTTCGCGCAGGGCACGCCGAAGCGCGGCGGCATCTTGCGGATCTCGGCTCCGGCCAATCCGTCGAGCCTCGACCCGGCAACCGGCGGCGCCGGCTCCGATCACGCGTTCCTGTTCACGATGTACGACACGCTGACTGAGTGGGATTTCGAAACGCTGAAGCCGAAGCCGGGCCTCGCCGAAAGCTGGAGTTTTACCGATCCCACCACCTTCGTGCTCAATATTCGGTCCGGCATCACCTTCCACGACGGCACGCCGCTCGACGCCGAAGCGGTCAAATTCAATCTGGAGCGCAACAAGAGCGACCAGAAATCCAACATCAAGGCCGATCTCGCCTCGATGGCCTCGGCTGCGGTCACCGGTCCGATGCAGGTGACGCTGAAGCTCAATACACCCGACGCCGCGCTGCCCGGCATTCTCTCCGATCGCGCCGGCATGATGGTGTCGCCGGCGGCGCTGAAGGGCAGCGAAGCCCGCAATGTCGCGCGCAAGCCGGTCGGCGCAGGCGCCTATGCCTTTGTCAGCTGGGCGGATGGCGAAAAGATCGTCGTCAAGCGCAACGAGAAATACTGGAAAGCCAACCGTCCCTATCCCGACGGCATCGAGTTTTCGATCATTCCGGAACTGACCACCGGCGCGCGCTCGGTCACGGCGGGGCAGAACGACCTGATCTATCAGCTGCCGCCGCGCCAGAAGGCGATCATCGAGCGCGCCAGCAGCATCAAGGTGTTCAACGGGCCGACATTGTACGTGTTCCAGATCTTTTTGAACTGGGCCAAGCCGCCGTTCGACAATTTGAAGGTTCGCCAGGCCTTCAATTTCGCAATCGATCGCGAGGCGTTCGTCAAGGCCGCGCTCGCGGGTCTGGCCGAACCCGCTTACATGAATCTGCCGAAAGCGCATTGGGCCTACGACAGATCGGTGGCCGAGCTCTATCCCTATGATCCCGGCAAGGCGCGCAAGCTGCTGGCGGAAGCCGGCCTCAAGGAGGGAACGGTGATCGAGATCGGCGGCTATACCGATCAGGATTCGGTGCAGCGCCAGGAAATTTTGATCGAGCAGTTCCGCAAAGCCGGCATGAATGTGAAGTTTGTCAATGCGCCGATCGCGGAAGCGTCCGCCGCGTTCTTCGGGCCGGAGAAGCGCGGCTCCGGCCTGCTCGCGGCCTGGACCGGACGGCCGGACCCGAGCCTGACCTATTCGCTGATGTTCACCAAGGATGCTTACTACAATGGCGGCCGCGCCCCGGTGCCGCCGGAGCTCGAAGCCGCGATCAGGGAGTCCCGCGCGTCGGAAGATATCGAATTCCGCCGCAAGGCGTTCGCGACCGTGCAAAGGATTGTCATGGAAAATGCCTTCGTGGCGCCGCTGGCCTTCCAGTTCGAACTGGTCGCGATGAACAGGAAGGTGCAGGGCTATCGGCCGAACCTGCTCGGCAAGCCGAAATACGACGACGTCTGGCTGGAAAGCTGAACCATGGCGCGACGAAGTCCGGCAAGGGTGATCGGCGGCCGCCTGTTGCAGGCGCTGCCCGTGATCCTGCTCGCGACCTTCATGGTGTTCGCGCTATTGAAACTGGTGCCCGGCGATATCGCGGTGACGCTGGCCGGCGACAACGCGTCCGATACCCGCATCGCCGAGATCAAGAAGATCTACGGCCTCGACCGGCCGTTCCTGGTGCAATATGGCGCCTGGCTTGGGAAGGTCGCGCAGGGCGACCTCTCGCAATCGTTGCTGACCGGCGAGAAGGTCGCAACCTCGATCGGCCGCGCGTTCCCCAATACGCTGCTGATCGTCGCGATCGCGCTGGTGCTGGCGCTGGTGACGGGAATCCCGATGGGCGTGATCGCGGCGATCAAGCCCAATGGATGGGTCGACAAATCGGTCAGCATGATCGCTTCCCTCGGCGTCGCGATTCCCGGCTTCTGGCTGGCGATGATTCTGGTCGCGGAGATTTCGCTGAAACTGAACTGGCTGCCGGCCACCGGCGCCAAATCCTTCAGCGTATCGCCGGTCGAGGCTGTCAGGCACGCGCTGCTGCCCGGCATTGCGATCGCGGCCTATGGCATGGCCGAGGTGGCGCGGCAGTTGCGCGGCTCGCTCTTGGAAGTGCTGTCGTCGCAATATGTGCGCACCCTGCACGCCAAGGGCCTGTCGATGTCGCGCATTCTCTGGCAGCACGGCCTGAAGAATGTCAGCGTCAATCTCTTCACCATCATCAGCCTCTTGGTCAACCGCATGCTGGCGGCGACCGTCGTGATCGAGGCCGTGTTCGCCATTCCCGGCCTCGGCAGCCTGATCGTGCGCGGCGCCATCCAGCGAGATTTCCCGATCGTGCAGGGCGTGGTGTTCGCGATGGTGATCGTCGTCATCGCGGTCAATCTGATCGCCGATCTGCTGTGCGCGGCCGTCGATCCCAGGATCGAGTCATGACGGATCTGGCGCTCACAAACCGAGAATCATCGGCCAGGCCGACCCGGCTGCGCCGCTTCTTCCGCTGGCTCGCCGGCGATCTTCGCGCGGCGCTGGCGATCCTGGTGCTGCTGGTGCTCGTGATCGTTGCGATCGGCGCGCCCTGGATCGCGCCCTATGCGCCGACCGCGCAGGACGTCAACGACATGCTGGCGCCGCCGGGGGCGGCCCATCTGCTCGGCACCGACGATCTCGGCCGCGACATCTTCAGCCGGCTGATCTACGGCGCGCCGGCGACGGTGTATGCGAGCCTGCTGGCCGTCACGGTGGCCGTCGCCATCGGCTTGCCGGTCGGCCTGATCGCCGGATTCTTTGGCGGCTGGACCGACGATATCATCAGCCGGGTGATCGACACTTTTCTGTCGTTTCCAGCGATCGTGCTGGCGATCGCGGTCACCGGCGCGCTCGGCATCGGGCTGACCAACGGCATGATTGCGGTGGGTATCGTGATGTTTCCGGCGCTGGCGCGCATCGTCCGCGCGCGCACGCTGATCGTTCGTCAGGAACTCTTTGTCGATGCGGCGCGCGGTTTCGGCGCGCCTAGCTGGTACATCCTGTGGAAGCATGTGCTGCCGAACGCGCTGCAGCCGGTGATCGTGCAGGTGACGTTGCTGTTGGCGGCCGCACTGTTGGCTGAAGCCAGCCTCAGCTTCCTCGGCCTCGGCATCCAGCCGCCCAATCCAAGCTGGGGCGCAATGCTGGCCCGCGCCTACCAATATATGGAAATCGCGCCGGAGCAGATGTATGCGCCCGGGCTCGCCATTCTGGTGGTCTCGCTGGCGTTCAACGCGCTCGGAGAATCCTTGCGCATCGTACTCGATCCGACCATGAAGGATCGCTGACTTCTAACGGGACCCTATATGCCTTTCAAAAAGCTACTGATCGCCAACCGCGGCGAGATCGCCATTCGCATCGCACGGGCCGCCGGCGAGGCTGGTCTTGCCACGGTCGCGATCTATCCCGCCGACGACGCGCTGTCGCTGCACGTCCGCAGCGCGGACGATGCCCACGAAATCCCGGGGCGTGGCGCGCGGGCGTATCTCGACATCGAGGCGGTCGTCGCCGCCGCCAGGGCGACCGGGTGCGATGCGCTGCATCCCGGCTACGGATTTCTCAGCGAGAATGCCGCGCTGGCGCGGCGTTGCGCGGAGCAGGGGATCACCTTCGTCGGCCCGTCGCCGGAAGCGCTGGACCTGTTCGGCGACAAGGCGCAAGCCAAGGCGCTGGCCAGGAAGTGCGGCGTTCCCATTATCGATGGCACGAGCGGTGCGACCAGCCTCGACGAGGCCAGGGCGTTTTTTGCATCATTGGGCACCAGCGCTGCCGTCATGATCAAGGCCATCGCCGGCGGCGGCGGGCGCGGCATGCGCATCGTCGATGATGCCGCAAAGTTGGAGGAGGCCTATGCGCGCTGCCAGTCCGAGGCCAGGGCGGCCTTCGGCAGCGATGGCGTCTATGTCGAACGCCTGATCCGCAACGCCCGTCACATCGAAGTGCAGATCATCGGCGACCGCCATGGCGCGATCAGCCATCTGTGGGAGCGTGAATGCACCATCCAGCGGCGTAACCAGAAGCTGATCGAGGTGGCGCCCAGCCCCTCGCTGGATGACGCCCTGCGCAAGCGCATCATCGAGGCGGCAAAAGCGCTTGCCGCGGCGGCGCGCTACGACAATCTCGGCACCTTCGAATTCCTGGTCGATATCGACGCCAAAGGCGGCGACACCGCGTTCGCCTTCATCGAGGCCAATCCGCGGCTTCAGGTCGAGCATACCGTCACCGAGGAGGTGCTCGGCGTCGATCTGGTGAAATCGCAGCTCGCGGTCGCGGCCGGTGCGACGCTGGCCTCGCTCGGCCTTGCGCAGGCTTCGGTCCCCACGCCGCGCGGCTATGCGATGCAGCTTCGCGTCAACATGGAGGTGATGGACGCCAACGGTGTGACCAGGCCGACCGGCGGCACGCTTGCGGTGTTCGACCTGCCGTCGGGTCCCGGCGTCCGCGTCGATACGTTTGGTTACACCGGTTACAAGACCAGCGCGGCTTTCGACTCCTTGCTCGCAAAAGTCATTGTCCATTCGCCGGGCGCGAACTGGGGCGACGTGGTTCAGAAAGCCGCGCGCACCTTGCGCGAATTCCGCATCGGCGGCGTCGCCACCAATATCCCGTTCCTCGGCGCCGTGCTGGCGCATCCCGAGTTCGCCGCCAACCACATCTCCACCGGCTTCATCGATACCCATGTTGCAACATTGGTCGGCGCGGCAAATGAGCTTTCCGAGCCGCTGTTTTTCGAAGCGACGGGCGCTGCCGGCGATGGAGCCAAATCCTTAGCCAGCGAAACTGCGCCGGCAGGTTCGGTGCCGGTGCCGGCGCCGCTGCAGGGCACGATCGTTGCGATCGAAGTCGGCGAGGGCGATCTTGTCCGCCCAGGCCAGCAGATCGCCGTGCTCGAATCCATGAAGATGGAACACCTCGTGACCGCGCCGCATGGCGGCAGGGTGACCAGGATCGCGGCCGGTGTCGGCGTCACGCTGATGCAGGACGAGGCGATCCTGTTCCTGGAGCCGGCCGAGATCGACGGCCATCATGAGGCGGAAGAGGAAGACATCGACCTCGATCACATCCGCCCCGATCTGGCCGAGCTGATCGCGCGCCATGCCATCACGCTGGACGAAAACCGGCCGGCCTCGGTCGAGCGCCGGCGCAAGACCAATCAGCGCACCGCGCGCGAAAACATCGCGCAGCTCGTCGACGAAGGAACGTTCGTCGAATACGGCTCGCTGGCGATCGCCGCCCAGCGCCGGCGGCGCAAGGTCGACGACCTGATCCGGAACACGCCCGCCGACGGGCTTATCTCGGGTGTTGCCACCGTCAACGCCGAAAAATTCGGTGCGGACGCCGCCCGCTGCATGGTGATCTCCTACGACTATACCGTGCTGGCCGGCACCCAGGGCCATATGAACCACAAGAAGATCGACCGCATGCTCGGCCTCACCGAGCAGTGGCGTCTTCCGCTGGTGTTTTATGCCGAGGGCGGTGGCGGCCGTCCCGGCGATACCGACCGGCTCGGCATGACCGGTCTGGACGGGCCGTCGTTTGTGCAATTCGCAAAGCTCTCCGGCCTGGTGCCGGTCATCGGCGTCGTCTCCGGCTATTGTTTTGCGGGCAACGCCGCGATGCTCGGCTGCTGCGACGTCATCATTGCGACGAGGAACGCCTCGATCGGGATGGGTGGCCCCGCGATGATCGAGGGCGGCGGCCTCGGCGTCTATCACCCCGCCGAAGTCGGGCCGGTCTCGTTCCAGTCGCCGAACGGCGTCATCGACATCCTGGTCGAGGACGAGGAGGAAGCGACAACCGCCGCGCAAAAATACCTGTCGTATTTTCAAGGCGCGATTTCGGACTGGAAAGC
Organism: Bradyrhizobium sp. AZCC 2289; assembly: GCF_036924615.1. Lineage (NCBI taxonomy): Bacteria > Pseudomonadati > Pseudomonadota > Alphaproteobacteria > Hyphomicrobiales > Nitrobacteraceae > Bradyrhizobium > Bradyrhizobium sp. AZCC 2289. The sequence continues at coordinate 7,856,601 of NZ_JAZHRY010000001.1, forward strand.
GCCGGACCAGCGCCTGCTGCGGCGGGCGATCCCGGAAAACCGGCTGCGGGTCTATGATATCCGCACCGTGATCGATCTCCTCGCCGACGAAGGCTCCGTGCTCGAAATCCGCCGCGACTTCGGCGTCGGCATGATCACGGCGTTCATCCGCATCGAGGGTAAACCGTTCGGATTGATCGCCAACAATCCAAAACATCTCGGCGGCGCGATCGACGCGCCGGCCGGCGACAAGGCCGCGCGCTTCCTGCAGCTGTGCGATGCCTTCGACATCCCGATCGTGTCGTTGTGCGATACGCCAGGCTTCATGGTCGGCCCCGAAGCCGAGAAGACCGCGATCGTGCGCCATGTGGCGCGGATGTTCGTGACCGGCGCCAGCCTCACCGTGCCGCTGTTCGGCATCGTGCTGCGCAAGGGCTACGGCCTCGGCGCGCAGTCGATGATCGGCGGCGGTTTCCACGCCTCGTTCTTCACGGTGGCGTGGCCGACCGGCGAGTTCGGCGGCATGGGTCTCGAAGGCTATGTCCGGCTCGGCTTCCGCAAGGAGATGCAAGCGATCGAAGACCCGGTCGAACGCGAGAACTACTACAAGGCCAAGGTCGCCGAGCTCTATGCCAACGGCAAGGCGGTCTCGATTGCCTCCGTGCTCGAAATCGACGAGGTGATCGATCCCGCCGACACGCGGCACTGGATCATGTCGGGCCTGCGCTCGGTGCCGAAGCCGGAGCCGCGCAGCGGCCGCAAGCGGCCGTGCATCGATGCGTGGTGATGGAAAGGGATTCCATCAACCGTCATTGCGAGCGAAGCGAAGCAATCCATTGCGCCGCAAGTGAAGACATGGATTGCTTCGCTTCGCTCGCAATGACGGGTTTGGGCTTGGACGCAATAGGCAAAAATGCCCGACGGGCAAATCAGTATTTTCTGTCAAGTCCTTCGTAAGAAAAAATCCTGCTTGCCCTCATGGGGCAAATCAGTGGCATTTCTCCGCGCGTCTCACCCGACAAGAGGGGCGGCTCGCGATCGTCACGAAACGTGCGGTGGGATGCGGTGGACGCGGATGCGCCTTTGACGAACGGCGCTGATACGGACGGCGAAGTCGTGTGGTTCTGACGCCCCGATGCTGGCGTCAAGTCTTGTGGATTTTTCCGCGAGGCGACGGTGGCAAGAAAGCCCGGTCACCGGGGAGAGCGCGCTATAAGCCGTAAAACCATCGCGCAGGGAAGGCCGGATGCCTCCGCTGAACCTGTATGCTCGTGTGCGTGTTCTTATGCACATATTGCACACGAGACCGCGGGTGCAGCGCGCACCCGGTCTTCCCTGCGCCCTCTGTTTTTTGGGGGCGGAGATTCAGGTAAACCTCAGACGCATTGCGTCGTGAGAATGCTCCCACTTGTCATCGCCCGCGAAGGCGGGCGATCCAGTATTCCAGAGAAGTCAGTGATAGAATCGAGAAGCAGCGGCGTACTGGATGCCCCGCCTTCGCGGGGCATGACAGCAGTGGGTGGGGCGGGACCGTCCCTCGTTGTCGATCGCAGCGCAACTCGGGACGACCGCAAGAACCTACCCCAACCTCAACTCATCATATCCCTTCGCCGCGACCTCGTCGCATCGCGCGCGATAGGCCGGCGCGCTGCCGCTGTAGCGGGCGACGATGCGGGTTTGCTTGCCTTCGACGTTGGAGTTGATCCCGGTCATCCAGGAATTGACCTCGTTGGACAAGAGGCCGACGCCGAGCGCCTTGACGTGATCGGTCCACGACGCCACGCCGGCAGAGGTCGCCTCCAGCCGCGTCAGGTTGTTTTCCTGCGCAAAGCGGATCAGGCCGGTGACCCAGTCGACGCTGTATTCGATGCTGCGCGGAATATTGCCGAGCGCGGTGTGCGGGCCCATCAGCATCATCATGTTGGGAAAACCGTCGACCATGATGCCGAGATAGGTCTGCGGCCCGTGCGTCCACTTGTCCTTCAGTCGCGCGCCATCGGCGCCGCGGAAATCGATCTTGTCAAAACTGCCGGTGATGGCGTCGAAGCCGGTGGCAAAGATGATGATGTCGAATTCATATTCCTTGGCGCTGGTTTTGATACCTTCGGGCGTGATCCGTTCGATCGGCGTCGAGGTGATGTCGACGAGCTCGACATTATCCCGGTTGTAGACCTCGTAATAAAAGGTCTCGAGCGGCAGGCGGCGGGTGCCAAAGCCGTGATTCTTCGGAATCAGCTTTTCCGCCACTTTCTGGTCCTTGACCCGCGTGCGGATCTTGCGCGCCACGAAATCGCTGATCGTCGCATTGGCCTTGCGGTCGATCAGGATGTCGCGGAAATTGCCCTGCCAGATGCCGAAGCCGCGCTCGCCGTAGAGCTTTTCGTAGAACGCCTCGCGTTCCTCGTCGGACACCTCGAACGCGCTGCGCGGATCGGGCGTGTGCAGGAAGCAGGCAAACGTCTCCTGGCAGCGGGCGAACATTTCGGGATAGCCGGCTTTGATCTTCTGCTGCGTCTCGGCGTCGATCTTGCCGTTGTGCAATGGTGCGCACCAATTCGGCGTGCGCTGGAACACGGTGAGATGCCCGACGCTTCCGGCAATGGTCTGGATGGTCTGCACGCCGGTCGCGCCGGTGCCGATCACGGTGACGCGTTTGCCCGCGAAATCGACCGGCTCATGCGGCCATCGCGCGGTATGGAAGGACTGTCCTTTAAAACTGTCGCGGCCCTCGATGCGCGGCAGCGTCGGCGTCGACAGCGGGCCGATCGCGGTGATCAGGAAGCGGGCGCGGAAGCTTATGCCGTCCTCCAACGTGATGGTCCAGCTTTGCGTGTCCTCCTGATAGATCGCGGCGGTGACCCAGCTGCGAAACTGGATATCGCGGCGCAGATCGAATTTGTCGGCGACGTGCTGGAGATAGCGCAGCGTTTCCGGCTGGCCGGCGAAATGCTCGGACCAGTCCCATTCCTCCAGCAACTCCTTGGAAAAAGAGTAGCCGTAGGAATAGCTCTCGGAATCGAAGCGGGCGCCGGGATAGCGGTTCCAGTACCAGGTGCCGCCGACCTCGGTGCCGGCCTCGAGCACGCGTACCCGAAACCCCTGTTCGCGCAAGCGATAGAGCTGGTACAGGCCCGACATGCCGGCGCCGATGATGACGGCGTCGTATTCCGGCACGGCTGTAGTTTGAGGTCGTTCGGTCTGGCTCGCATTGGCCACTTGGCATTACTCCCGGGATTCTTGGTTGACCCAAACGCTATCCGGTCTCGCGCCCATCAACAAACCTCGGAGCGCGTAGCTGGTATCGCGAATTGGCGGGCGCTCCAGGCGCGCCCGCGCTCTTCCGTCGGCTTGCCGCATCGCTCGCACAGGTATAGTGTTGTATATCGATCAACCTTTGATATTTAAGAGGTCGAACCATGGCATATGCGCAACCGGCCGCGGCGCTCGCGGGCAAATGGACCTATCGAAGCTTTCTCAACGACCCGACGCTGATCGGCGACGATCCGAATACGGCGCCGGCGAACCTGTATGCGTTGCTGTTCGCCGAAGCCGTGTTCACGTTCGAGATTCCGAACGATACGACGCTGACGGGCGCGATCGACTGGACCGGCGGCGGCCTCGATCTCACCGGAAAGATTCGGGAGAACGACGGTGGACCGATCGTGGAGATCGTCGGTACCGGGCGCCCCAACACCGGCACCGCGAACTGGGAGTATGATTATCACGGCCAGCTTGCCTATCAGTGGCCGAATGGCGTCAACCAGGTGCCGGCGATCGTCGGTAACGTGATCCGTGCAAAACCTCACAACGGCAACCCTGCGGGCGTGGTGGCCTCATTCATCGCGGTCAAGCAGCCCTGAGCGATCGTCAGATCCACGCCTGGTCGGCTTTACTATGCATCCGGTTTGACTCTATCGTCAGCCGTCCGGACCCGGCTGTGTCGCCGCGTCCGGGCTCAAGACGTCGATCGCCCGTCAAGCGGCGACGGCAAATGAGGGAGCGAAGCGATGGCCCAGGCGCTGCAGCGCAAGCTGACCTCGATCGACGTCAGCGATCCCCATCTTTATCAGGACGACGTTTGGCGGCCGCTGTTTGCGCAATTGCGCCGCGACGATCCCGTGCATTATTGCGAGGCCTCGCCGTTCGGGCCGTACTGGTCGGTGACCCGCTACGACGACATTTTTACGGTCGCGCTCGATCACGAAAACTATTCGTCGAGTTCGGATCTCGGCGGTATCCAGGTGGCCGATCAGCCCAAGGGACAGGAGTTTGCGAATTTCATCCGGATGGACCCGCCCGGCCACACCGCGCACCGCCGCACCGTCGCTCCGATCGTGGCGCCGTCGAACCTCGTCAATCTCGAACCCTTGATCCGCCAGCGCACGTCGGATGTGCTCGACGCGCTGCCATGCCACGAAACCTTCGACTGGGTTGCGCGGGTTTCGACCGAGCTGACCACCATGATGCTGGCGACGCTGTTCGATTTTCCTTGGGCAGACCGTTCGATGCTGACCTGGTGGTCCGATGTCGCCATCGCCAATGTCGATTCGCCCGATGCCGTGGTTCATTCGGCGGACGAGCGCATCGCCGAACTGACCAAAATGGGTGAATATTTCCGAAAATTGTGGGATGCGCGCGCGGATGCCCCACCGGCCTTCGACCTGATCTCGATGCTGGCGCATTCCGAGGCGACGCGAAATCTGCAGGCGCGCGAAATTTATCGGGACGATCGCGCTGCTCATCGTCGGCGGCAACGACACCACGCGCAATTCCATGACCGGCGGGCTCGACGAGGACAAGATCGAGCGCGCTGACGAATTCATTGTCGATCGCGTCAAGCCGCGGCAGCATCTTTCATTCGGCGCCGGCATTCACCGCTGCGTCGGCGACCGCCTCGCCGAACAGCAATTGCGGATACTCTGGGAGGAAATATTGCAACGGGATCTGCGCTTCGAAATCACCGGCCCGCCGCAGCGGCTCTATTCGAATTTCATTCGCGGCATTCGTTCGCTGCCGGTAAGGATTGTGAATTGAAGTCTGTGGGGACCGTCATTGCGAGCGAAGCGAAGCAATCCATTTCGCCGCAGAAAAGAAAGAATGGATTGCTTCGTCGCTTCGCTCCTCGCAATGACGGCTGAGGCTACGCGACTCTCTTAAGGAACCACAATGAACGATCCCGTTGACGTCCTGATCATCGGCGCCGGCGCGTCCGGCGCGGCGGTGGCCTGGAGCCTTGCCGACACCAGGATGCACATCCTCTGCCTCGACCAGGGCGGATGGATGAATCCCGCACAATATCCGAGCACGGGCCGCGACTGGGAAGCGCGCTTCTATGGCGACTATTCGACGAGTCCCAATGTCCGCGCGCGGCCGGAAGACTACCCGATCAACGACGACAACTCGCCGATCAAGGTGGTGAATTTCAATGGCGTCGGCGGCTCGACGGTGATGTACACCGCGCACTGGCCGCGCCTGCATCCGTCCGACTTCAAAGTGAAGACGCTCGACGGCGTCGCCGACGACTGGCCGATCGATTACGACGCGCTTTCGCCGTTTTTCGCCGAAAACGACCGCATGATGGGCACGTCGGGACTGTCAGGCGATCCACTTTCGCCGCTGACCGAGCCGCCGATGCCGCCGCAGCCGCTCGGCCGCTCCGGCGCGATATTCGGCAAGGCCATGAACAAGCTTGGGTGGCACTGGTGGCCGTCGGATACGACGGTCGCGACCACGGACTATGAGGGGCGCGCGCGCTGCATCAATCTCGGCCATTGCACGCCGGCCTGCGCGCAGGGCGCCAAGGCTTCAACCGATATCACCTATTGGCCGCATGCGCTGCGCGCCGGCGTCAAACTGCGCACGCATTGCCGGGTGCGCGAGATCACCACCAACGAGCATGGCATGGCGTCGGGTGTCATTTATTACGACAAGGACGGCGTCGAACAGTTTCAGGCGGCCGAAGTCGTCATCATCGCCTGCAACGGCGTCGGCACATCGCGCCTGCTGTTGAATTCGGCCTCCGGCCGTTTCCCGAATGGACTCGCCAACTCCAGCGGGTTGGTCGGCAAGAACCTGATGTTCCACCCCTACGGGCAGGTTTACGGCTATGTCGAAGAGCCAACCGACAGCAACCGGGCGCCGCCAACCTGCCTGTGGAGCAAGGAATTTTACGACACCGATCTGGCGCGCGGCTTTGTGCGCGGCTACGCGATCCAGTTCGGCCGTGGCGTCGGGCCGGTGTTCGAAGCCGTGATGAGCGAAGGCAAGGGTATTCTGCCCTGGGGCGCCGATCATCACCGCGTGTTCCGCAAGCTCAACGGCCACAGGCTCGCCATCTCCGCGATCTGCGAGGATCTGCCGGAGGAGCACAACCGCGTCACGCTGGATCCCGTGCTGAAAGACAGCCACGGCATTCCAGCGCCGCGCGTCGACTATACCATCGGCGCCAACAGCGCGAAGATGCTTGAGCACGGGCTGGCGCGGGGCCGTGAAATCCTCGAGGCCGCCGGCGCCACCGATCTCTGCATCAACAGTCCGATCCCCTATGGCGGCTGGCATCTGCTCGGCACCGCGCGGATGGGCACCGACCCGGCACGCTCGGTCGTCAACGAATGGGGCCGGTCGCACGACGTGAAGAATCTCTTCATCGTCGACGGCAGCGTGTTCGTGACGTCGGGCGGCGTCAACCCGACCTCCACCATCCAGGCTATCGCGCTCTACATCGCCGATCAGATGAAGCAGCGCCTCGCCAATTTGTTCGATTGAGGAAGCGATGTCCGCCGAAAATATCCTGACTTCAGCGCAGCGCGACGATCTGCGCACCATCGCCGCGATGATTATCCCGGCGAGCGATGCGTACAACGTACCCGGCGCCGACGATGCGGCCGTTCAGGCCGACATCCTTGCAACGCTCGGCCGCGATACCGATATGGTACGTCAGGCACTCGATCATCTCGCGCACCTCGCCGGCAAGCCGCTCGCCGACCTCGATCCGGCACGGCGCGATGCGGTGGCCAGGGAATTCCGGAGCACGAGCGGCCCCGCTGCGGCGACCCTCGTCCGCGTCGTGCTGCAATGCTACTACCGCGACGACCGCGTGCTGCGCTCGCTCGGGCTGGAACTTCGCGCGCCCTTTCCGTTAGGATACACGCTGGAGCAAGGCGACTGGTCGCTGCTCGATCCTGTGAAGGCAAGGCCTCCGGCGTTACGGCGGGCGCAATAGAGGGCAAGGCAGGGCTGCGCCCGTGCGCTGGCTCTTGCGAGAGCGAAATCCGGCCACCATTTGATGAGGCCGAAGGAATTTCGCCATGCTGGACTTTACCTCTGATATTCCCGGCGACGGCCCGTCGCCGGAAGCGGCCGAACCCACTCAAGCCAACGATCAAGCGCTGCTCGACGCCTATTCCAATGCCGTGATCGGCGTGACCGAACGCGTCGGGCCCGCGGTGGTCCGAGTCGAAACCGGCCCGAAAGTCCGCAACGCGCGCGAGCGCGGCGGGCTTGGTTCCGGCATCGTGATCTCGCCGGATGGCCTCGTGCTGACCAACAGTCACGTGGTCGGATCGTCGAAGGAGATCAGGCTTCGGGATACCGAAGGCTTTGTGACTGACGCCCATGTGCTGGGTGTCGATCCCGACACCGACCTCGCGCTGCTGCGGGCCGACGGTGCGCGCGATTTGGCCTATGCCTCGCTCGGTAACTCAAAAAGCCTGCGCCGCGGCCAATTGGTGGTCGCGATCGGCAACCCGCTTGGCTTCGAATCGACCGTGACCGCGGGCGTGGTGTCGGCGCTCGGCCGCTCGATCCGCTCAGTCAGCGGCCGGACCATCGAGGACGTGATCCAGACCGATGCCGCGCTCAATCCCGGCAATTCCGGCGGGCCCCTGGTGTCCTCCTCGGCCGAGGTGATCGGCATCAACACCGCCATCATCAGCGGTGCGCAGGGCATCTGTTTTGCGGTCGCCAGCAACACCGCGCAATTCGTGCTGTCGGAGATCATCCGCCACGGCTATGTCCGCCGCGCCTATATCGGCGTGGCCGGCCAGACGGCGCCGATCCCGCGGCGGCATGCGGTGGTCGCTGGCGTCGACAACAAGATGGGCGCGCTGTTGGCGCAGATCGAGCCGGACAGTCCGGCCGCGAAGGCGGGATTGTTGCCGGGCGATGTCGTGATCAAGCTCGACGGCGTCGAGGTCAACGGCGTCGACGATCTGATCCGCGCGCTGGACCGCGACCGGATCGACCGGCAGCTTTCGATGGACGTGCTGCGGATGGGTCGCCTGCGGGCGCTCGATATCCACCCGATCGAGCGCAAGCCTGTGGCAAGGTCGTAAGCAGGGATTACTGTTGCAACGCCGCCAGCAATTCGTCGGGCGTTTCCACCATCATCATGTGGCCCGCACCCGGCAGCACTACGGTGCGGGCGTTCGGCGTCGCGGCGGCCAGCGTCTTGCCGGCTTTGGCCGGGGTCATCATGTCGCGCTCGCCGAGGATGAAGGTGGCGGGCACCTTGACCTGCGCGGCCGCAGCGAGTGCGCCCTGATAGGCGTTGCAGGCGTTGAGATCACTATACAACACGCCCGGGCGGGTCTGCTGCAGCACGCGCTGCGCGCCCTGGTGCATCCAGAGTCCCGGCGCGAGGCTGCCGCCAAGTTCGGCCTTGAAGCCGAGGCCCCAGATCGAGACCATGTCGATTGCGTCAGGGTCGTTGGCCTCGGCGGCCTTCAGCAGATCCGGACCCACCGTCATCGTCGCGGCGGTACCGATCAGGCTCAGGCCCGCGACCTTGTCCGGATGCCGCGCCGAAGTTTCCAGCGCGATCAGCGCGCCCATGGAATGCCCGACCAGCTTTGCCTTGGGCGCGCCGGCGGCATCGAGCAGCGCCGCGGTCCAGTCGGCCATGTCGGCGATGGTCGGCAGCGCATTGCCGGACGAACGGCCGTGGCCGGGCAAATCCGGCGCCAATACCGAATAGCCGTGATGGGCGAACCAGCGGCTGTGCAGCGCCCAGGTCGAATGATCAAAACCCGCGCCATGCAGCATCACGACGGCAGGCAACGAGGGATCGAACGGCCGGCCGCCGGTGGCGACGAACGTATCGAATCCATTGACGGACAATTGCATGGCTCAAACCCTCTGCGACGCGCGAAGCGCCTGGCCGAGATCGTCGATGATATCGGCTGCAGCCTCGATGCCGACCGACAACCTCACCAGTTCCTCGCCGATGCCCGCGGCCTGAAGCTGGGTGGCGTCCATCTGCTGATGCGTGGTGCTGGCGGGATGAATCACCAGCGTCTTGGCGTCGCCGACATTGGCGAGATGGCTGACCATGCGGAGCGTCTCGATGAACTTTTTGCCCGCAGGCCGGCCGCCCTTGATGCCGAAGCTGACGATCGATCCGGCGCCGCGCGGCAACAGTTTCTTGGCGAGTTCGAAGTCCGGATGATCTTCCAGTGCGGGATGCAGCACCCAGTCGACGGCCTTGTTGCTCCCAAGGAATTCGAGCACCGCCAGCGTATTGGTCATGTGCCGCTCCATGCGCACGCCCAGCGTTTCCACGCCTTGCAGCAGCTGGAACGCATTGGTCGGCGACAGGCACGCGCCGAAGTCGCGCAGGCCCTCGGTGCGGGCGCGCATGATGAAAGCGGCCTGGCCGAATTGCTCATCGAAGACGATGCCGTGATAGCCGGCATAGGGCTCGGTGAGCACAGGGAATTTGCCGGAAGCGTGCCAGTCAAAGCGGCCGCCATCGACAATGACGCCGCCGATCGCGATGCCGTGGCCGCCGATCCATTTGGTCGCGGAGTTCATGACGATATCGGCGCCGAGCTCGATCGGGCGGCTGAGAAACGGCGTCGCAAAGGTGTTGTCGATCAGCAGCGGAATCTTTGCGTCATGCGCGATCTCTGCGACCGCCGGAATGTCCAGCACCTCGAGGCCGGGATTGCCGATGGTCTCGCCGATCACGAGCCGCGTATTCGGCTTGATCGCCGCGCGGAATTCATCCAGCGCGCGGGGCTTCACAAACGTGGTCGTGATGCCGAAGCGCGGCAGCGTGTGCGCGAGCAAGTTGATGGTGCCGCCGTAGAGCGAGGAGGAAGCGACGATATGGTCGCCGTTACTGAGCAGGGTCGCGATCGCGAGATGCATCGCGGCCATGCCGCTCGCGGTGCAGATCGCGCCGACACCGGCCTCCAGCGCGGCCAGCCGCTCTTCGAGCACCGCGGTCGTGGGATTGGAAATCCGGGTGTAGATATGGCCGGCCCGTTCCAGGTTGAACAACGCGGCCGCGTGATCGGAATCCTGAAAAACGTAGGACGTGGTCTGATAGATCGGCACCGCGCGCGCACCGGTGACGGGATCAGGACGCTGGCCCGCATGCAGGCTCAGGGTTTCGAAGGCAGGCGGCTTGGGCGCGGGCATGCGGAACTCGTCTTATCGATGGGTGGCCTGGGAGGAAGGTGCGTTGGTTCAGACGTGCACGGCAGTGCGGACGCGGCCGACATTGCCGAATACGCGCAAATAGCGATCGACCTCGGATGCGGTGCCGGTGGCCTTTTCGGGATTGTCGGACAATTTGACGGCGGGCCGCCCGTCGACCGACGTCACCTTGCAGACGATCGAAATCGGATCGAGCAGGGCCGATCCGTCCGGCGCGCAGCCGACGAAATCATTGGTGAGGTTGGTGCCCCAACCGAAACTGACGCGGACGCGCCCGGCGAAATGGCGGTGGGTTTCCTCGATCGAACCGACATCCATGCCGTCGGAGAAAACCAGAAGCTTCTCCTTGGGATCGCGGCCCTTCTGCTTCCACCATTTGATGATGTCTTCGCCGGCCGTGATCGGCGGCGCGCTGTCGGGACGAAAGCCGGTCCAGTCCGCGACCCAATCGGGCGCGTCGCGCAAAAACGATTTGGTGCCGAAGGCGTCGGGCAGCGCGATCAGCAAATTGCCGCCATAGGTATGGCGCCATTGGTCGAGGATGCGATAGGGCGCCCAGCGCAGTTCGGTATCGTCGTCCGCCAGGGCGGCCGCAACCATCGGCAGTTCATGCGCGTTGGTTCCGATCGCTTCGAGATCGTTGTCCATCGCCAGCAACACGTTGGAGGTGCCGGTGAAGGACGACCCCAGGCCTTCCTTGACCGCCTCGACGCACCAGCGTTGCCACAGAAATCCATGACGGCGGCGGGTGCCGAAGTCGGAAAGCCGCAAGCCGTCCAGCTTGCGCAGTCGCTCGACCTTGGACCAGAGCTTTGCCTTGGCGCGCGCATAGAGCACGTCGAGGGCAAACCGCCCCTGTCCCTTCAATGCCTGACGCGAACGCAACTCGTTCATGATCGCGAGCGCCGGGATTTCCCACATCGTGGTGTGGGTCCACGGCCCGTGGAAATGCAGTTCGTATTGGCCGTCGACCTTGTTCAGTTCGTATTCGGGCAGGCGGAACGCGGCGAGCCAGTTGATGAAGTCGGGCGAGAACATCTGGGTCTTGCCGTAGAACGTGTTACCGGCGAGCCAGATCAACTCCTTCTTGGTGAAACGGATGGAGCGGGCGTGGTCGAGCTGGGCGCGAAGCTCGTCCTCGTCGATGATTTCGGCAAGCCGCACCTGCTTGCTGCGGTTGATCACCGAAAAGGTCACGCGCTGATCCGGGTAAAACTCCCGGATCATCTGCTGCATCAATAGCTTGTAAAAATCGGTATCGAGCAGGCTGCGCACGATCGGGTCGAGCCGCCAGCCATGGTTGTAAGTGCGGGATGCGATATCGGTCACTGCCATGGCGGAACTGTACCGTGCCGGAAGCCGCTCAACCAGTGGGTTTTGGCGGCGGCATGGCAGCTCAGCGCGCTATTTCCCGCCGGATACGGCCGATCGCCGCATGAATTTCGCTCCACGCCGGCTTATCCGGGGCAAATTGCCGCCGCAGGTAGGCCGCCAGTTCCGCAACCTGGGCGTCGGTGAGGCTGTCCTTGAAGGCCGGCATGTAGCCGAGATCGCTGGAAGCGGGGGAAGCGATGCCGCGCAGGATTACCTGGATCAGATTGTCCGGGACCGCGCTGTGCAGATTGCTGTTCAGGGCCAGCGAGGGCCGGCTGCCGAACAGCGGCGCGCCGCCGACCTCATGGCAAACTGCGCAGGCGCCCTGGTAGAGGCGGGCGCCGAAGGAGGAGGCCGCGACGGTGCTGGTGCCGGTCGAGGTTTCGAGTTTGGTGGCGAGGGCGTCCTGCGCTGTTTTATCGACGGCGGTCTCGTTGAACGAACCGAGATAGACCGCCATGGCGCGGATGTCCTGATCGGGCAGCGCGGCAAGCTCCTTCACCACGGGCGCCATCGGCCCGGCGGCGACGCCGTGAAAGCGCGACTCGCCGGTCCGCAAGTAAGCGTAAAGCTCATCCTCGCTCCAGGGGATCGGCGCTTGCGAGAGCGAGGTCAGCGCCGGCGCCTCCCAGCCTTCCGCAAAGCCGCCGGCGAGGTAGGCGGTCTGCCGTTCCGCGCCGAGCGCGTTGCGCGGCGAGTGGCAGGCGCTGCAATGGCCGAGACCCTCGACAAGATAGGCGCCGCGATTCCAGATCTCTGGCTTTGTCGCGTCAGCTTGGAAGACGCCGGCCTGATGGAACAGCGCATTCCACCCCGCCAGCAGCGGGCGGAGGTTGAACGGAAATGCCAGCGCGTTTCTCGGCGTCTCGGCGCGGACCGGTGTCTGCGCCATCAAATAGGCATAGAGCGCCTGCAGGTCGGCGTCGGTCGCTTTGGCGAAATGCGTGTAGGGAAACACCGGGTAAAGATGCCGGCCGTCGCGATGAATGCCCTCGCGCATCGCGCGCTCGAACGCGGGGTAGGACCATGCGCCGATGCCGGTGTCGACATCGGGCGTGATGTTGGTCGAGGTGATCGTGCCGAACGGCGTTTCGATGGCGCGGCCGCCGGCGTTGAGGGCACCGTTTACCGAGGTGTGGCAGACCGCGCAGTCGCCGAGCGCGGCGAGTTGTTGCCCGCGGGCGATGGTCGCGGCGGAAAACACCGATGCATCCGGCCGCGCGATTGGCGCGATGGATCGCCACGGCAGCACGGCGGCGCCGACGCCAACCACCGCTGCGCAAAGGGCTGCGGCTGTTGCAAGCACGCCGCGACGTCCGGCAAACGGGTTTCGCCATTTGTCGGATGCGACAGCGGGCGCCGGCGAGGGCAGCGCGGCTGGCGCAGCTTGTTCCTCGCCGCGCAATCCCTTCAAGATGCGCTCCGGCGTGAACGGCAGCTCGCGAAACCGCACGCCGGTCGCGTCGAAAATGGCGTTGGCGATCGCGGCCGCGCTGGGGACGGAAGCAGACTCGCCGACACCGAGCGGCGGCTGGTCCTGCCGCGGCAGCATCAACACGTCGATCTTGGGCACATCCGGGAATTTGATGATGGGGTAGGCGCCCCATTCGCGGCTCGTCACCGAATGGCGGTCGAACGAGACCTCTTCCATCAGCGCGCGGCTGGTCGACTGGATCACGTTGCCGTGGATCTGGTGGCGAACGCCGTCCGGATTGATCATCAGGCCGGAATCCTGCCCGGCAACCACGCGGGTGACGCTGACGTCGCCGGTCGCCTTGTTGACCGCGACATCGGCGATCCAGGCCGACCACGCCGCCCCATAGCCGGGAAACTTGCTGTGTACATAGAGCGCGTAGGCAAACCCGCGGCCGCGCACGATATCGCCTTCGGCCTCCGGTTCTTGTCGTACGGGACGTGGCTTCCAGCCGGCGCGTTCGGCAACCGCGTTGACGAGATCGACCGCGCGCGCGTCTTTCAGGTAGCGCAGACGATATTCGATCGGATCGACGCCGGCTTCGGCCGCCAGCTCATCGATATAGCATTCATGCGCAAACGTATTCGGCAGCGCAGAGACCCCGCGAAACCAGGAGGCGCGCACGATCGGCGGCAGGTCATGCGCCACCACGCGCAGATGATCGTAATCGTAAGGTGGGATCGCGGTGCGATCGCCCATCTCGAATACCGCAGGCTCCGGCGCAATCCTTCCCGTGAGCAACAGCGCCAGGGTCGGCGCGCCGTTGGATGGATAGCGCGTGGCAAAATCGTACGCCGCAACGCTGCCATCGGCATTGAGCCCACCCTTGACGTCCATCAGCTGCCCGGCGCCCTTCGGCTCCCAGGCGTGCTCTTGTTCCCGCGTCAATTGTACGCGGACGGGGCGGCCGACCGCGCGCGACAGCAAGAGCGCGTCGGCGGACACATCATCAGCGCAATTGCGGCCATAGCAGCCGGCGGCTTCCATCCGGATCACGTCAATCTCGGCTTCCGGCCGTTCGATCAAGAGCGCCAGATCGATGCGCAGGATGTGCGGATTTTGCGTGCCGGACCACACCCGGATCGCACCGTCCTGATAATCCGCGACAGAACACGATGGACCGATCGAGCCGTGCATCTGGTAGGGCCAGACATAGGTCCGCGGCATCGGTTTTGCGGCGGCCGCGATGGCGGCATCGACATCGCCCTTGTCGATCAGCGTCCTTGGCGTGGAGGGATTGGCACGAAGCGCTGTCTCGATATTTCCGAGGTCGGGCAGTGTCGGCACCGGCTTCCAGCTGACCTTCAACCGCGCCGCCGCCTTGATCGCATTTTCCTCGCGCTCCGCGACGACACCGACGAAATCGCCGATCTGGACCACCCCCACCAGCCCCGGAATGTCGCGCACCGAAGCTTCGTCGACCGCGATCAGGCTGGTGCCGACAAACGCGCCGGCATCGACGCCGGCATAGGGTGGGCGCACGACCCGGCCGTGCAGCATGCCCGGCAAGCGAACGTCATGGACATAGACGAGTTCGCCGGTCGCTTTCGCCTGGAGATCGACGCGGGGCACCGATTGCCCGACGATGGTATAGGCGCTGACGTCCTTCACCGGAACGTCGTCGCCAAGTTCAAGGCGAATGATGTCGTCGGCGATCAATTCGCCATAACTGACGCTGCGATTGTCCTTGCCGCGGATCAGCCCGTCTTCGATCGCGAGATCCTCGGCCGGCAATTCCAGCCGTTCGGCCGCGCGCGCGATCAGGAATTGGCGTGCCTGCGCCGCGGCCTTGCGCAACGGCACGGCTGTGATCTGGATGGTTTCGCTCGCAATCGTCGCGCCCTGATTGGGCACGCGCGAGGTATCGCCGAGCACCACGACGACTCGGGCAAAGGACACGTCGAGTTCCTCGGCGACGATCTGTCCGAGCGCGGTGCGAATGCCGGTTCCGAGATCGACATGGCCGTTATAGGCGGTGACCGAGCCATCTGCGGTGATCTTGATGAACGTCTCGAATGCATTGCTCTCGCCCCACCAACCGAGACGAACCACGGACAGCGATCCCTGCTGCCGTTCACGATTCCCTGAGGAGTTCGGCACCGCCATCAATCCTGGGCCTCTGCGACAAGCCCGGCCGCCCGCATTGCTGCGCGCACGATCTCGATATGCGCGCCGCACCGGCACAGATTGTAGCGCAGCGATTCCAGCACCTCGGCTTCGGAAGGATGCGGGTTGCGCAACAGCAGCGCCTTGGTGGATATGATCATGCCGTTGAGGCAATAGCCGCATTGCGCGGCCTGTTCCTCGATGAAAGCGGCCTGCACGGGATCAGGATGCTCGCGCGAGCCGAGGCCTTCGAGCGTTACGATGTCGCGTCCGGCGCAGCCCTCCATCGGAATCGCGCAGGAGCGCGCGGCGACGCCGTCGATCAGCACGGCGCAGGCGCCGCATTCGCCGAGCCCGCAGCCATATTTCGGTCCGTTCAATGCGAGATCGTTGCGCAGCACGTAAAGCAAAGCGGTGTCGGGAGCGGCGTCGACATCATGGACCCTGCCGTTAACGGTCAGGCGCATCGTGATCGTGCTCCCTAAAACCCCGACGATTGCACTGTAAAGTCGGATCTAAATCTGATCGGAGGATAACGTTTGTATACAAACGTGCAAGCCGCCCGTTCCGCGGTGCAGTGCGTTGCCCGCTTTATAAACAACGGTGCGAGGCAATTGATTTTTTATTCGGCAATGGCGGTTTTTCGCTTCCCCGACCGCTTGACAGGTTTCCAGCCTGCGCGCAGAATCGTTCGTATACGAACAATATGCCCGGCGGCTGAAAACGGGGTATGATTGAGGCCGCCCGAGAGTAGGCTTGTTCATGACTGACATGACGACCGCCGCCGGTGGCGACAAGATCCGCTGCGATGCCTGCCCGGTGATGTGCTACATCAAGCCGGGCGCGGCAGGCGCCTGCGACCGCTACGCCAATCACAACGGCGAACTGGTGCGGGTCGATCCGCATATCGTGCTGGAGCGAACGGTTGAGCACGGTGGCCGGCTGGTGCCGTTTCAGGCCACCGGCGACTGGGACGGCAAGATCGTCCATCAGCCGGAGGTCTTTGTCACGGCGATCGGGGCAGGCACGACTTACCCTGACTACAAGCCGGCGCCCTTTATCGTTTCCTCGGAGATCGACGGCGTCGACATGGTCACGGTCGTGACCGAAGGCATCTTCAGCTATTGCGGCGTCAAGGTGAAGATCGACACCGACCGCTATCTCGGTCCGGAAACCGCGACCGTGCGCGCGCAGGGCGAAGCGATCGGTCATGTCACGACGTCCGAATACGGCTCGCAGATGCTGTCGCTCGGCGGCGTGCATCATCTCACCGGCGGTTCCAAGAAGGAAGGCCGCGTCACCTGCGACGCGCTGATGGACCTCTCCAATTGCAAGCCGGTCGAACTCACGATCGACGGCGGCGCCACCGTGGTGGTGCAAGCCGGCTATCCGCCGATCGTCAATGGCGTCGCGGAAGAACGCATGCGGGTCGGCTGCGGCTCGGCCACTATCGGCATGTTCGCCAAGCAGTGGCAGGGCAAGGTCGATGAGGTAGTCGTGGTGGATGACCACATTACCGGCGTCCTCAGCGAACATCAGGCCGGCAAGCTGCTGGATATTCCCGATACCGGGATCAAGATGAAGGGCCGGCGCTCGACGCCGGGCCGCTATTTCCAGGTCGCCGAGCCCGGCACCGGCTGGGGCGGCACCAAGATTTCCGATCCGTTGTCGGTGCTCGGCCCATTCGATCCGAAGGAGGCGCGGCCGGGCCTCACCATGCTGATGGTCTCCACCACCGGCGAACATGCGGCGTATTACGAACTCGACGAGGCGCTGAAGCCGGTCGAGCGCGAGATGCCGCTTGACCTGAAAATGTCGGTCGAGCGCATTCAGGAAAATTGCGAACCGGCGCTATGCACGGTGTTGTTCATGGGCGGGGCCGGCGGATCGCTGCGCGCCGGCGTCACCGACAATCCGGTGCGGCTGACGCGCTCGGTGAAGGACGCGCTGACGCGCGTCACCAGCGGTGGCGCGCCTGTTTATGTCTGGCCGGGCGGCGGCATCACCTTCATGGTCGACGTCACGCAGATGCCGGCAGGCGCGTTCGGTTACGTTCCGACGCCGGCGCTGGTGGCGCCGATCGAATTTACGCTCAAACTGTCGGATTATGCCGCACTGGGCGGTCATATGGATTATGTGCGTCCGCTGGCGTCGTTGAAGGACAACACTGAAACCCGTCCGATGCCTTACATTCCCGGGCGTCGCGCATGAAACGGCTGCCGCAAATCGCGCTTCTACCCGACGGCAAGCGGCTGCATTTGCAGGACGGTCCGATTGATCTGATCGTCGAGGCGAAAGGCAACGACGCGGATGTTGGTGCGGCTTACGAGGCCGCGGCGCGGCGCTTCACCGGCTTGCTGGATGAACTCTGCGCCGAGCTTTCGGAATTGCGCAGCGCGGCCGATCCGGCGCGATGCTCCCTGAAAGGCGTCGTTGCGCGCCGCATGCATGCGGCGGTCGCGCCATTTGCGGCCGATTGCTTCATCACGCCGATGGCGGCGGTGGCTGGCAGCGTGGCGGAAGAGATTCTCGGCGCGATGCAGGGCGCAGCACGGCTCGATCGCGCTTACGTCAATAATGGTGGCGATATCGCGCTGCATCTGGCCGAAGGCGAACAGTTCACGGTGGGCCTAATGGACCGTCCGGACCGGCATGGATTGCTGCGGACGATGGTCATCGAGGCTGACGATTGCATCCGGGGCGTCGCGACCAGCGGACGCCACGGCCGGAGCTTCTCGCTCGGCATTGCTGACGCCGTCACCGTGCTGGCGCGAACGGCGTCGCAAGCGGATTCGGCCGCGACCATCATCGCCAATGCCGTCGATCTGCCCGGGCATCCCGCGATTGTCCGCCGCCCGGCCAACGAGTTGCAGGCCGATAGCGATCTCGGTCCGCGCCTTGTCACCCGGGACGTCGGAAAGCTGTCGAACGATGAGATCGAGGACGCGCTCGCGGCGGGTGCACGGCGCGCCCGCCAACTGCTCGTGGCAGGATTGATCGAGGGTGCGGCCTTGCGGCTACTCGGCGAAATCGTCGTGGTGGGGGTGACGGGGACCCCGACGCAGGGATCGCAAGCGCTTCACAACCAGACGATAGAAAGCATGATGCATGCTTGATCGGGAACAGGACTGACAGGGATGAGCGCGATCATTCGCAAAATCGTCACGGTGGTCGAGGAAACCCATCTGGAGATGGGGCAGAAGATTTCGCCGCCGACCCGGCGCGCAGCGGCGATTGCCGTGATCGAAAACCCGTTTGCCGGAAAATATGTCGAGGACCTCTCGCCGCTGATTGCGATCGGCGAGGAACTCGGCGAATTGCTGTCGAAAAGGGCAGTGGCGGCGCTCGGGATCGACGGCGCCAAGGCGCAAAGCTACGGCAAGGCCGCCGCGGTCGGCGAAAACGGCGAACTCGAGCATGCGGCCGCGATCTTGCATCCCAAGATGGGCGCGCCGGTGCGGAAAGTGCTGAGCAAGGGTGCTGCGCTGATTCCGTCGTCGAAGAAGCGCAGCGGCCCCGGTACCACGCTGGATATTCCGCTCGGGCACAAGGATGCGGCGTTCGTGCGCAGCCATTTCGACGGCATGGAGGTGCAGATCAACGATGCGCCGCGCGCCAACGAGATCATGGTTGCGGTCGCGGTGACCGACAGCGGCCGGCCGCTGCCGCGGGTCGGCGGGCTCACGATTTCTGAAGTCAAGGGCGAAGACGGTTTGAGATAATTCTCTGCAACATTGGAGGTTGGGTATGCGACGGAGTTATTTGCTGGGAGCGGGATTGGCGATCATGGTCGCCGGCGTGGCCAATACCGCCATGGCCCAAAGCGAAATCAAGATTGGCGAGATCAACAGCTATTCGCTGTTGCCCGCGTTCACCGAGCCCTATCGCAAGGGCTGGCAGCTCGCGGTCGAAGAGATCAATGCCGCGGGCGGTATCAACGGCAAAAAACTCGTCGTCGTCTCCAAGGATGACGGCGGCAAGCCGGCCGACGCGCAGACCGCCGCCAACGAGTTAGTATCGAGCGAAAACGTGGCGATGCTGACGGGCACGTTCCTGTCCAATATCGGTCTCGCCGTCAGCGATTTTGCCAATCAGAAGAAGGTATTTTTCCTCGCGGCAGAACCGCTGACCGACGCCATCACCTGGGCCAAGGGCAACCGCTACACCTTCCGCCTCCGTCCCTCCAACTACATGCAAGCCGCGATGCTGGTGGAAGAAGCGGCAAAACTGCCCGCCAAACGCTGGGCAACGATTGCGCCGAATTATGAATACGGCCAGTCGGCGGTCGCGGTATTCAAGAAGCTCATGTCGGAAAAGCGGCCCGACATCCAGTGGGTTGACGAGCAGTGGCCGCCGCAGGGCAAGATCGATGCGGGTCCGGTGGTGCAGGCGCTGGCCGCCGCCAATCCCGAGGCGATCCTCAACGTCACCTTCGGCGCCGATCTCGTCAAATTCGTGCGTGAAGGCAACACCCGCGGCCTGTTCAAGGACCGCGCGGTGGTGAGTTTCCTCACCGGCGAGCCGGAATATCTCGATCCGCTGAAGGAGGAGACGCCGGACGGCTGGATTGTGACCGGCTATCCCTGGTACTCGATCAAGACGCCGGAGCATGACGCGTTCCTGAAGGCCTATCAGGCCAAGTACAACGACTATCCGCGGCTCGGCTCGATCGTCGGCTACCAGACCATCAAATCGGCGGCGGCGATCCTTGCGAAAGCGAATTCGACCGATCCGGAGAAGCTGATCGCAGCGACGGAGGGATTGTCGGTGCCGTCACCGCTCGGCGAGATCACCTTCCGCAAGATCGACCATCAGTCCACGCTCGGCGCTTACGTCGGCAAGACCGCGGTCAAGGACGGCAAGGGCGTGATGGTGGATTCGGTCTACCGCAAGGGTTCCGACTATCTGCCCGGTGATGCCGAAGTCGAAAAGCTTCGACCGAAGGAGTGACGCTCTTCTCCCTCTCCCCGTTCTTACGGGGAGAGGGTTGGGGTGAGGGGCTTTCTCTGCGAGTGAGCATGTGGAGATTCCCCCTCACCCGGCGCTGCGCGCCGACCTCTCCCCGCAGGCGGGGAGAGGTGAGTTGAAATCTAACCCGGACCGCCCATGGCCTTTTACTTCGTTCAGTTCCTGACTGGTCTGGCCAGCGCGGCGTCGCTGTTTCTGGTGGCCTCAGGCCTGTCGATCATTTTCGGCGTGACGCGGATCGTCAATTTCGCCCATGGCGCGTTCTACATGCTCGGCGCCTATGTCGCGTTCACGCTGACCGAACGATTTTCCGGCGCGGTTGGATTTTGGGGCGCCATGGTCGTCGCTGCGCTGGTGGTGGCCGCGGTCGGCGTGCTGGTGGAGATGGTGTTGCTCCGGCGAATCTATCACGCGCCGGAGCTGTTTCAGTTGCTCGCGACCTTCGGCCTGACCTTGATGGTCGAGGATCTCGTGGTGTTGATCTGGGGACCGGAGGATCTGCTCGGCCGCCGCGCGCCGGGCTTCAAGGGCGCGGTCGATTTCTTCGGCCAGAACATTCCGAGTTACGATCTGTTTCTGATCGCGCTCAGCCCGGTCGTGCTGGGATTGCTGTGGCTGATGTTCCAGCGCACGCGCTGGGGCGTGCTGGTTCGCGCCGCGACGCAGGACCGCGACATGGTGGCGGCGCTCGGCGTCAATCAAAAATGGCTGTTCACCAGCGTGTTCGCGCTCGGCGTTTTTCTCGCCGCCCTCGGCGGCGCGCTGCAGATTCCACGCGATGCCGTGCATCACGCGCTGGACCTGCGCATCATCGTCGATGTCTTCGTCGTGGTGGTGATCGGCGGCCTCGGCAGCATCATCGGCGCTTTCGTGGCCGCCGTGCTGGTGTCGGAGCTCAACGCCTTCGGCATCCTGATCTTCCCGAAAATATCGATCATCCTGGTGTTTCTGGTGATGGCGGTGGTGCTGATCGTGCGGCCGTGGGGGCTATTCGGCAAAGCCGAGGCGCCGGCGCGCCGCACGCCGGGTCTCACCGTCAATCCCTGGCGTCCGCTCGGCCCGGGCGAACGATGGGCCGCGGTGGCTGCGCTGATCGCAGCGGCAGTTCTGCCGTTCGTCAGCGGCAACTACGCGCTGACCGTGGGTTCCGAGATCGCGATCTTCGTGATCTTTGCGGCCAGCCTGCATTTCCTGATGTCGGTCGGCGGGCTCGCCTCGTTCGGCCATGCCGCCTATTTCGGGCTCGGCGCCTATGGCGTCGCGTTCCTCGCCAAGATGGCGGGACTGCCGATGATCGTCTCGCTTCTGCTTGGCCCGCTGCTCGGATGTCTTGGGGCTGCGGTGTTCGGCTTCTTCGCCGTGCAATTGTCCGGCGTCTATTTCGCGATGCTGACGCTGGCGTTTGCGCAGATCGTCTGGTCGATCGCGTTCCAGTGGGTCGCGGTCACGGGCGGCGACAACGGCATTTTGGGCGTCTGGCCGGAGAAATGGGCGGCGAGCCCGTCGCATTTTTACTGGCTCTCGCTTGGGATCGCGGCATTGGCGGTGGCGGTGCTGCGGATCATCGTGTTCTCGCCATTCGGCTTTGCGCTACGCGCGACGCGGGATTCGCCGCTGCGCAGTGAAGCCGTCGGCATCAACGGCAAGCGCATCCAGTGGACCGCCTTTGTGATCGCCGGCACCGTCGCCGGCGTCGCCGGCGCGCTGTTTGCGTACCTCAAGGGCAGCGTGTTCCCCGACAGCCTCGGCATATCGCTTTCGGTCGATGCACTGGTCATGGTGCTGCTCGGCGGCGTCGAAACCGTCTCCGGCGCGGTCGTCGGCGCCATCGTCTACAAGGCGCTGAATATCTGGCTGGTGAGTCAGACCGATCTCTCCAAGCTGGTGCTTGGCGGCTTCATCGTCCTGATCGTGGTGGCATTCCCCAAGGGCATCGTCGGAATGCTGGAGACGATCAGGAATCGCCGTCATCCTTCTTCACCAAAGACTGCACTGGTCACCTCGCGCATCGAGACCGCCGAATGAGCATGGTCCCTACATTGCTGTCGGTCGATGGGCTGACGAAGTCCTATGGCGGCGTGCATGCCGTGCGCGGCGTCTCGTTCGAACTGCGCGCCGGCGAAATTCTGGCGCTGATCGGCCCCAACGGCGCCGGCAAGAGCACCTGCTTCGACATGCTCAACGGCCAGAACATTCCCGATAGCGGCCGGATCAATCTGCTGGGCGAGGATACCGCGGGAAGGAAGCCACGCGCGATCTGGCGGCTCGGCGTCGGCCGCACTTTTCAGATCACGGCGACATTCCCGACCATGACGGTACGCGAGAATGTTCAGGTCGCGCTGGTGTCGTTTGGCCGGCAATTGTTCAATCTCTGGACCTCGACGGCGCATTACGCGCGGGACGAGGCCGGACGGCTATTGGATCTCGTCGGCATGGGTGCCTACGCCGAGCGCCCCTGCGGCGAACTCGCCTATGGCGATCTCAAGCGGCTCGAACTCGCTGTGGCGCTGGCCAATCAGCCGAAACTCCTGCTGATGGACGAGCCGACCGCCGGCATGGCGCCGCGCGAGCGCATCGAATTGATGCGGCTCACCGCGCGCATCGCCCGCGAACAGTCGATTGGCGTTCTCTTCACCGAACACGACATGGACGTGGTGTTCGAGCACGCCGACCGCATCCTGGTGCTCAATCGCGGCACATTGATCGCCGAGGGATCGCCGGAAGAAGTCCGCGGCAATCCGCAAGTCCGCGCCATCTATCTCGGCGAGGGTCTGGTCTATGACGCGCGCCACCGCGAAGGAGCGGGTGCATGAAGCTTTCAGTCAAGGACCTCAACAGCTTTTATGGCCCGGCGCATATCCTGTTCGATATCGGACTTGAAGTCGGCGATGGCGAGGTAGTCGCGTTGCTCGGGCGCAATGGCGCCGGCAAGTCGACGACCTTCCGCTCCATCGTCGGCCTGGTCGCGATCCGCACCGGCCGTATCCTGTTCGAAGGCAAGGACGTATCGGACGAGCCGACGCACGCGATCGTGCGCGGCGGGCTCGGCTATGTGCCGGAAGAGCGCCGTATCTTCACCGATCTGACGGTCGAGGAAAATCTCGAAGTCGGCCGGCAACCGAAGCGGCCGAATGCGCCGTATTGGACTCGGGAAAAGCTGTTCACGCTGTTTCCGAACCTCGGCGAAATGCGCGGCCGCGCAGGCGGGCGGATGAGTGGTGGCGAGCAGCAGATGCTGACGATCGCGCGCACCCTGATGGGAAATCCGTCGCTGGTGCTGCTCGACGAGCCGTCGGAGGGACTGTCGCCAAAAATCGTCGAGCAGATGGTCGACGCCATCCTGACGATGAAGAAAGAGGGCGTAAGCATTGTGGTATCCGAGCAGAATTTGCACTTCGCGCGACTGATTTCCGATCGCGCCTATATCATCGAGCGCGGCAAGATCTGTTTCGGCGGCACGATGAGCGAACTCGACGCGCGCCCGGATATCCGCGACGCGCATCTGTCGCTGTGACCGGCGCAGGACAAGAATAGGGATGGGAAACGCCATGGCCAGAAATGGTTCGCCCAAGCGAAGCGTCAAGCTGTCAAAACCGTCCTACATCCTGGACGAGCAGATCGGCTTCATCCTGCGCCAGGTATGGCAACGCCATGCCACGATCTTCGCCCGCGATATCGGCATCAACCTGACGCCGACGCAATGGGCGGCGCTGGCAAAACTGACCGAGACCGGGCCGTGCTCGCAAAACCTGCTCGGGCGGCTGACGGCAATGGACGTCGCCACCATCAAGGGCGTGATCGACCGCCTCACCGCCCGCGGCCTGACCGAGACCAGCCCCGATCCCGAGGACGGCCGGCGCTTGCTGGTGAGTCTGACGCGCGCCGGTCAGCAGTTGGCCGAAAAAGCCGCGCCGAACGCGCTGGCGATCACCAAGGAGACGCTGGCGCCGCTCGATGCCAGGGAGCGCGAGACGCTGATGGGATTGCTGAACAAGCTGCGGTGACAGGGCGCGTGCTTCATTCAGTTTGAATTGCCGTCACGTTGCAATGCCGCGCGGAGTTCGCGCTATTCCGCGAGGCCGAACCCGAGCGCAATGACCCCCACCAGAATGAGGCTAACGGCCCACGATGTATCCAGGTTGAACCAGCTCCGCGATACGAATTTGAG
The DNA here is from genome assembly GCF_036924615.1 of Bradyrhizobium sp. AZCC 2289. Lineage (NCBI taxonomy): Bacteria > Pseudomonadati > Pseudomonadota > Alphaproteobacteria > Hyphomicrobiales > Nitrobacteraceae > Bradyrhizobium > Bradyrhizobium sp. AZCC 2289. The sequence continues at coordinate 7,881,110 of NZ_JAZHRY010000001.1, forward strand.
ACCGAGATAGCGGTAGACCAGCCACGCCAGGAATCCGCCGGCGGCGATCATCGTGCTGGTGTGAACGATGGAGACGAGCGCGGCCATACCGAGATTGGCATTGATGAGGGTCCCGACGGCCTCGTGGCCCTTGTCCAGGTCGGCTTCCCGGCATAGCCCGAGATAGATTGGCACCAGCATCAGTCCCGCACCATGGGCGATCGCCACCGCGAAGGACCAAAGTCCCAGTTGCGTCGGTCGTATTCGCGCCAGTGCCCGCGGATGGCCCCTCGCGACAAGCCGGAAGATGCCGAACCCGATGACAAGCAGGCTGGCGCCGATCTGTATCTGGCGCTGCCATTCGACGAGGGCGACCAGCAGCGCGAAGGGAAGGATCACCAGCAGCATCGCCAGCAGATGGCCGGCCGCCAGCGGCCCAAGCGCGGCCACCAGCGCGCGCGAACTCCGTTCCATCAATCCAGCCGATACGGCGAGCGGCCACCCCATTCCCGGATTTACTCCGTGATAGAGGCCGCTCGCGATGACAACCAGCCAGAGCCAGGCCGGTGTCCAATCGGCCGCGCTCACATTCAAACCGACGGATAGCAGAACGAATCCGTCGAACAGTCACCGCCGTCGAGGCGGATCTGATGCGCCCGGTACCCGTCGGGGAAGCTGACCCAGTAATCCCTGGCCAGCTCGAGCCCGCCGCCCGGGCCTGCATTGGCCATGACCTCAGCGCCCGGTATTCCACTCGGATAGAACTGGTCGTCCCACGTCGAGTAGAGCGAGTTGGTCCAGTATACGCGTTTGCCATCGCGGCTGATCTCGACCATCTGCGGGCCGCCGGCAAAGGCCTTGCCGTTCGGATGAGGCGTACGGCGTACAATGCCGCCGATGTGGACCGATCCGGCGAGCTTCGGCTTTCGGGGATCGCTGACATCGTATTGACGCATCTCGCCGGTGCCCCAGCACGCGACGTAGAGAAACTTGTCATCCATGGACAGGTCGATATCGGATACCAGCGGCGGCACGGCGCCGAAGCCCTGCAGAAGCGGCGGCAGCTGGTCCTTCGGCGCGGCCTCCGGCGGGATCGTCGCCGTCTTCTCGATGTGAAACGTGCCGCCCTCGCGCCACCAGGTCCAGATCGAGCCTTCGAGGTTTGTGGTGTCGACCACGACGCCCAGGAAGCCGTACTCGCGAACGGGATCGTGAGCGGGGCGCACTTCCAGCGCCATTTGATGGTTGGCGCCGAGATCGATGGTCTGGACATTCCGCCGCGCCCGCAGATCCCAGAAGTGGATCCGATGGCCATATTTGTTCGAGAGCAGATCCTCCGGCACGATCCCGTTCTCGAACTGCGGTGGCAACGCCCACTCGCTCGTCACCATGTAGTCGCGCGGCAGATTCCACCAAAAGTCATAGTGCAGTTTCTGGGTGCCACGATCGATCTCCCAGCGTCCGAGGACATCGAATGTCTCGCAGTCCATGATGAAGACGCCGGGCGGTCCATCGGTCCCATCCTTGCCGCCGCCACCGAGCGTGCTGATGTAAATGCCTTCAGGCCCGCAATGGACCGTGTGGGGCCGCGAGTAGCCGGTCTTCTTGAAGATTTCTTCAGGCTCGATGATCCTGTGAATGCTGGCCTTGGTGGGATCCGGTTTCGTGTCAACGATGTAAATCCGGGACGACCGCATACCGGGAATGATGAGATAGCGGCGCTCGAGGAATGCGTGCGCGGCGAGCGGCGACAGGGCCGACGAACAGGCGTTCCATCCGAAATGGTGAAACTCGTCACCCTTGTTGGGCATTGTAAGTGTGTGGACGACCTGGCTGAAGGTCGGAGAGTCAGGCTTTGCATCAATCACCGCGAGCGCGTCGGGTTCTGAAAAGTCCGGGCTGAGCAGCAAGGTGTAGGCAAAGCTCTCTGGCGGGGCTTCCATTGCAAGCTTCGGCGATGCATGAAATGTGGGATCTGGCCTGATCGTCATCGGACTGCCTCCCTGTTTGCCTTGGTGTATACCAACACGGCTCAGCGGCATGCAGCAGCAAAAACTAACCCGGCTCGTTGATTCCTCTTGCGAGTGCCGCCGGCTGGGGTTCGCTTGTGGTCACCATACTCCTCAATGGCATCAGGTGAAAGGAACGATGCAGGGGCCAGGCCTGCGACAATCAGCGCACCACGATCTCCGGCACCCGCGTCACCGCTGGCGTGTTGCGGCTGCGTTGCGTCCACACGATGCCGTCGATGATGTCATGCCGATGCCAGGGAGGTCGCCGAGTTGGATCCCAGCCGTCCGGGCCGGCGCGCCACCGGTTTTACCAGCGATCGAACGTGAGTGACGCGGGTCTGTCTTGTGAACGCGATTAGCCGTCCGGTGTCTGATGCTATCGCGCCGCGCTCACGCGTAGCGCTGCTTGCGGGCGCGCTCATTCCCTGCGGTCATGCTGCGCGCTGCCGACGGCATCATCCGATGGGAATATGCTTTCGTATATCGCGCGGGCCTCGCGGATCAAACGGGTTCGCTCGAGCTCGGATTTCGGGACAAAACGGATGACTTCACCCATGGGGTTCTCCAAGGCTGGAAAAACATTCCGCCAACAGCTGGTTCTAAGTCTTCAGAGTTGGAAGACCTACTCCCATCACAAGAACTTATTTCTGGATGGGTGGCGCCCTGTGAAAAACCCACCTCTTTTCGGGGGCACCGGAGAAAAAATCAGTGAGTGTGGGGTGTCGTTTCCGATGTAGGCGGCGCGAGGCCGAAGGCCCCGGGGCCGATGGGTTCCGATGACCGTGTTCTTACGGGTCGTAATTGGCAAACAGCTTGCGATGGGTGTGTCAGCTGTTCGGCATCGAGGCTCTAGATGTGCCGAACTAAGCCATTGGGAGCACGCAAATGAACATACAATCTCGTTTCGAGACAGCGCGCGAAAGTGCAGTACGAGAGGTCGCAGTGATTAGTAAGATACTGGCTGATCTTGTTCGCACCGTTCAACTGATCGAATCCGACATCGCAGCCGAAGAAGAGCGCGCCGGGGTTTCCGACCGATCCGACGCTAAGTATCCGATACTGGCGAGGACGCTGATCGAGCGGCGCGACAATCTCAAGATGACCATTGCCGCCCTTGAACAGCGTCACACCGAGCGAGCTCGGCACGCGCAAGCGGCAACCGCGGCTTAAAGGCACAAAAAAGCCGCCGCTGGGGTTGGCTCAGCGGCGGCTTCTTCCGTTACGAGTCCCTATTGCGGTCCCGTCCCAAGGGGTTACGCGGCGCCAAGATAAAAGCAAAACCGCCGGAGGTGGATTGCTTCGCGGAGCCAGTCATCGGGCGCGCATTGGCGCGACCCGGTGGCTCGCAATGACGACCCTGCCGTTTCCTGACATCAAACCGGCGGATGGATCAGTGCCCGACAATCTCCGGCACCCTTGTCGCCGGCGGCGTGTTGCGGCTGCGCTGGGTGCGGACGATGCCGTCGATGATGGTCATGCCGATGCCGGGGAGGTCACCGAGCTGGACGCTGTGCAAAATGTTCTTGCCGGGCGAATGCTGCGCCATGTCCATGATCACGAAATCGGCTGAGCGGCCAATCTCGATGATGCCGCAGTCCAGCGCCCGCATCCGCGCGGTGTTGCCGGTGGCGAGGCAGAAGGCGATTTCGGCAGGCAGATCGCCGAGCGATGACAGCAGCGAGACCATGCGCAGGATTCCGAGCGGCTGCACGCCGGAGCCGGCCGGTGCGTCGGTGCCGAGAATGACGCGGCTGAGATCGCCCATCTCGCGCGCGGTTCGCAGCGTAAACAGCGCCGAGCGCTCATTGCCGTTGTGAACCAGTTCGAGGCCGCGCTTGCAGCCTTCGCAGATACAGCGGATCTGGTCATCGGGCAGGGCGGTATGGCCGCCATTAATGTGGCCGATCACGTCGGTATCGGCCTCCAGCACCACGTCCTTGTCGATCAGGCCGGAGCCGGGAATTGAAGGTCCGCCGGTATGGATCGTGCTCTGGATGCCGTATTTGCGCGCCCAGCCCACCATTTTCCGCGCGGTCGGTCCATCCTTCACGCCGCCGAGCCCGACCTCGCCGAGCAGTTTGACACCGGCTGCGGCCAATTCCTTGAAGTCGTCCTCGACCATTTCGTTTTCGATCACGGGCGCGCCGGCATGGATTTTCACGCCGCCAGGGCGCAGCGTCCAGAACGAGCGCTGCGCAAAGATAGCCATCGCCTTGACGCCGACGACGTCGCGCGGCCGGCCGGGCATATGAACCTCGCCGGCGGAAATCATCGTGGTGACGCCGCCATGCAGGTAGCTGTCGATCCAGCCGATCTGGTTCTGCCGCGGCGTCCAGTCGCCGGCGACGGGATGGACGTGGCTGTCGATCAGGCCGGGCGCGACGGTGGTGCCGTTGGCATTGACGGTGGTGGTGGCGTCATCGGTGTTGACGTCCTTGAAGCGTCCGATCGCAGTGATTTTTCCATTCTCGGCGACGATCGTGTCGGCGTCGAGGATTGGCTTTTCCATGGCGCCGGAAAGCAACAGCCCGATATTGCGGATCACCAGCTTGCTCGGGCCAGCGGTCTGGGGGGCGTCATGGGCCATCACTTTATCCTTCTTGTTCAGTGCCTTCGCAGGGCGCTGGCAACCATCTTGCGCGCGGCTTGACACTGGGATCAAGCCGGATTATTCATTCGTATACAAACGAATGTATACGAATGAATTGAGCGTCGCAATCGGCCTTCGCAGCGTGGGATCGGCAGCATGAGCAATTTCAACCAGGAAAGCGTTTTGAGCGTCCATCACTGGACCGACACGCTGTTCAGTTTCACCACCACCCGCGATCCCTCGTTCCGGTTCCGGAACGGCGAATTCACCATGATCGGGCTGAAGGTCGGCGAGAAGCCGCTGCTGCGCGCCTACAGCGTCGCCAGCGCCAATTACGAGGACACCCTCGAATTCTTCTCGATCAAGGTGCCGGACGGGCCGCTGACCTCACGCCTCCAGCATTTAAAGCAAGGCGACGAGATCATCGTCAGTCGCAAGGCCACCGGCACGCTGGTGATCGACAATCTCGAGGACGGCCGCAATCTCTATCTGATCGGCACCGGCACGGGCTTGGCCCCGTTTCTCAGCGTGATCAAGGATCCCGAGACCTATGAGCGTTTCGAGAAGGTGGTGCTGCTGCACGGCTGCCGCCGCGTCAAAGAGCTCGCCTATGGCGAGATGATCACCGAAAAGCTGCCGAACGACGAACTGATCGGCGACCTCGTGCGCAATCAGCTGATCTATTATCCGACCGTGACGCGCGACCCGTTCCGCAACCGTGGCCGCATCACCGACCTGATCAACTCCGGCAAGCTGTTCGGCGATATCGGGCTGGCGTCGCTCGAACCCGAACATGACCGCGTCATGATCTGCGGCAGCCCGGCGTTGGTTCACGACACCCGCGCGCTGCTGACCGGTAAGGGCTTTGTCGAAGGCAACCACGGCGAAGCCGCGCAGTTCGTGGTCGAAAAGGCGTTCGCGGAGCGTTGACCGACCTCATCCCGAGGAGCCGCGCAAGCGGCGTCACGAGGGATGGGCCACGGGCCTCATGGTTCTCCCGGCGATGCGAAGCATCGTCCGGAGACGCACGAAGACGCGCTCCTCAGGATGAGGTCTAAGACCTCATCCTGAGGAGCGTTGCGTCAGCAGCGCGTCTCGAAGGATGAAGCCACGCGCAATTATTTCGCCGGACACGCGGCGCCGGTTTTCACCCAGGCTTCCACCAGTGCGCCGGCTTCCTTCTGCGTGCCGGGCGCCGGCGAGCGGCCGAAGCCGGGATGCCAGGCCCAGCCGACCAGCGTGTCGGCACCGATGTGATGAATGAGGTCTTCGACCTTGCGGCCGCCGTTGCGGGCGGGATCCGTGATCTGGGCGCAAATCTCGGCGATCGTTTTGCCTTCCCACGCCATCTCGCGGGGCGCCAGATGCCATTCCGGATGGCCCGGCATCCGGCCGGGATCGAAATTGGCATTGCCGTGACAGATCGAACACCGCATCGTCTCGGTGCCATGCCCGTCGGGACCGCGCGCGACCGGCGGCTGGTGCAGCCGGCTCGCATCGGTCTGGTGCGGATGATCGCCGGCGGGATGGCAATTCGTGCAGCGCGGATGCGTCAGCACCTTGCCGAGTTCGGTGAACATCGCCGCCGACCGCGCGGCGGTGTCGGCGATCCCGGCAAAACTTTCGGGCGAAGCGAGCGTGTGCGAAACGGGTTGCGAAGCCGCGTAGCCGGTCAACATGCTCAAACCGATCGCCGCGACCGAAACCAAAATCTGAAACCGGGTTTCTGATTTCATGGTCAGGCCAGATAACGTTTGGGATCGGCGAGAACGACGTCACGCACCGCCTCGTGGTATTTGATGTAACCAGTGCAGCGGCAGATATGCCCGTCGAGCGCCTCGGCGATGGTCATTTCGAGTTCGTCACGCGCCACCGGCTTTCGCGCCAGCCGCTCCAGCAAGACCTGGGCTTCGTTGAGGAACCCGGCGGTACAGTAGCCGCACTGGAACGCGAAGTGTTCGATGAAGGCCTTCTGGAGCGCGGTCAGTTCGCCGTTTTTGGCGTGGCCCTCGACCGTCCGGATCGCCTTGCCGTCAAAACTTATCGCCGACACGACACAGGTCGGGCTGGTGTAGCTGGTGCCGTCCGGATTATCGATGATGACGGCGCAGCTCAGGCATTGCGCTGCGCCGCAGCCGAACTTGGTGCCGGTCATTCCGAGATGCTCGCGCAGAAAATCGTTCATGGTCAGATCGTCGCGCACCTCGGTCGGGCGAGCGCGCGGCCGTTGATGGTGATGGCAAGCCTCGTCACGCGATCGCTCCCTTGAGCATGGCTTGGGTGACCGGCAGCGACTGGAAGCGGTGGCCGGTGGCATCGAAGATGGCGTTCAGGATCGCCGGCACCACCGGGACCATCACGACTTCCGCCATGCCCTTTGGCGGCTCGTCCGGCGTCAGCGGCGGCAGCATCTCGATCTCGAGGTCGTGTAGCGGCAGATCCGATCCCCGCGCCACCAGATATTGTCCGAGGTTCCATTGGCCATTGCCGGGGCCGCCCTCGTAGGGCGGCAAATTTTCCAGCAACGCATAGCCGACGCCCATCGCGAAACCGCCTTGCGACTGACCGCGCACGATTTCCGGCACCAGCGGCTGCCCGCATTCGAGCACGCTGTAAGCCTTGGCGATGCGCAGCGCGCCGGTTGTGCGCTCGATCTCGACGCGGACCAGCGTGCCGCACATCGAGGTATAAACGTTGCCGCTCTGGTTGTTATGGGTCGGCGGAAACAAGACACTGACGCGGTCGAGAGCCGCGAAATTTCCGCCGCCCTTGCGCACGGCAAGCGCATCGATCTCCGCCCGGTATTGCTCGCTACCGAACTGGAAGCGGGCGCGCGACCAGCCCCAGCGGGAAAAGCTGTGGGCGATGGCGCCCGTCACCAAATTGCGGGCATGCGCGGCCGCAGCCACCGCCGGCAATTCCAGCGGTGTCAGGCCGGGCAGGCTGAGCTGCCCGTCGTTCCAGCGCGCTTTCGCGAATTCCTTCGCCCGGGGATCGGTGGACGGAATGTGCCAGAGTTCGAGCGCCGCCGGCCACAGGCCGTAACGGAAAATGACCCGCGCGGCTTCGGCGGCCGCATGCGTGCCGACATGCGCGCCGATCGAGGCGCTGGTGGCCGAGCTGATCGCGGGCACCCAGCGCGGATTCTTCTCCGCCGCGTCCTGCGTCTTCTGGTCCATGGTGTAGGGATCGCCCGAGCTGATTAACCCCAGCGCATCGTAGGTATCGACCCGCGCCACCGATACTTCGTCGGCGACGCCGCCGAGGTGGATGGCGACACGGTTGGCCAATGCGGTTCCGATGCCGTTACCCATCTCGACATGATCGCCATAAATCGAGATTTCGCCGTCCGCGCCGATCTCCACACGCCCGAGCGAAGCGTCGCCGCCGGTGCCGTAATCCTTGGTGACGCAGGCGACACCGGTGCCGACGAGGATTCCGCCGGACTGCAGGCGCGCCTTTTCCTCCGCTCGCTGCCGCCAGATCGGATGCATTTCGAGCTTGTCCAGAATCTCGGGCGTGCGAACCGAGACGGTGTACAGATTTCCCATCATGGTTCGGCCGTTCGACTTGAGCGCATTGCGCCGCCGGAACTCGATCGGATTGAACGGCAAGGCGGATGCCGCCTCATCGATCAATACTTCGAGCGCCGTCAAGGTCTGCAGCGTTCCGTAGCCGCGCATCGATCCCGCGGTGACGCCGCGGGTATGAACCGCCACCGTGGTGACGTCGACCTTGGGGATGTCATAGATGCCGATCGCTGCAGTAGCGCCGACCACCGCGACGTTGGCCGAAAAATTCGCCATGCCGCCGCCATCCAGCACATGGTCGGCGGCGAACGCCCTGATCTTGCCGGTCGCGCGGTCGATCCCGATCTGCGAGCGCATCTTGAACGGATGACGTTTGATGCCGCCCTGAAACTGCTGATAGCGGTCATGCGCGAGCCGGACCGGCTTGCCCGGAAAGAACATCGCCGCGAGCGCGACGTAGAGCACGAAGGACGTGTGATCGCGCCCGCCGAAACCGCCGCCGAGATAGGTGAACTGCGTATTGATGCGCGCGGGCTTGAACGGCGCGCGGGCCTTGCCGAGCAGGAACGCAATCGACTCGGTGGCCTCGTAAGGTCCCTGAACGCCGAGCACGAGCTCGAGTCTTTCGTCTTTCCTGTCGTACCAGCCGAGCCCGGCTTCCGGCTCCAGGAACATCGGGTCGACGGACTGGGTCTCAAAGGTGCGGTCGAGCACCAGCAAAGCTGGATTTTTCGCATCGAGTTCGGCGCGGATCTGCTCGCCGTGGACCGCGGCTTTGCCATAGGGCGCTGCAGTCTCCTTCGCGTAGGATGACCAGACCGGAAGTGCGGTGTTCTGGATGCGCCCCGGTGTCACCCAGCCGGCCTGGATCGGGGAGTAGACGTCGGGAGACTCGGGCGTCGGCCCGGCCACACGCGTGAAACGGAAGGCGCCATAACTGGGAAGGTCGACGGGGCCGGTTTCTTCGCCGAATTTCACAAACGTGCCATCGCGCAGCGCCAGCCGCGCCCGGTCGAACGCATCGAACTGCTCGAAGATCAGCAACGCCACCGGCTGGCCCATATACAGCGGCGTCTTGCCGATCGGACAAAATAGATCACTGGCATAGAATTCGGGAACGCGAGTGCCGATTTTCGCAAGGTCTTCCGCCGTCACCACCACCGATGGCTTTGATGCGCCGTTCAGGCGCGCGAGATCCATGCCGAGGTAGACATGCGTGGCACCGGGCGCGCGGACCAGGATCGCGTGCGATGTGGCAGCCGGCCATCCCGGCAGATCGGCGGCGCGAAAATCGGAGGCGTAGAGTTTTGCGCCGGTGACCTTCGCGACGCCGTCGATCCGTCCGGCGCCATTGGCCGCAGGATTCCAGCTCCCACGTCCCGGCAGCGTCGCGCGCGCCGGAAACCCGGTCGGCTCCATCGCCTCCAACCGCGACAGGCTGAGCGCAATGCCGCTCGCCGTCACCCACTTCACGAACTCACGTCGCGAAGGCCGCATAGCGCTACCTCTCGGTCCACGCCGAGACGGGCGCTGGACATGAAAGCCGTCGATGCACGAATCACTCGTGCATCCAGCGAGACTATCGCAAGTCGGCGATCGATGCGGGGCCGGGGCCCGGCGTGATCAATGTCGGCCACTGCTTCGAGCCGAACGGCACCACCGGCGGCAGGAACGTGGTCATGCCGCGCTTTCCGGTCTCGGCTGCGATCGCGACCCGCGCATCGCCGCCCATCAGCTCATAATCCATCAGATGATAATTGCCAAAGAACAGCGAGCCGACCGAGCGATCCGCGATGATCCGCGTCAGCGATTCCAGCATGTCCGCCGGCGTTGTCGTAAAGGAGACGGTTTCGATCAGCAGCAGGCGGTCATTGATCGCCTCCGGACCGAAGAACTGCGCGAGCACGCTGAACAGCACGTTGTTCTGCCGTGCCACATAGATCGTATTGCTGGCGCCATAGGCCTTGTCCCAGTCGGCGCCGAGTTGGGCCTTCCAGTCGGTCAGCACATTCATCCAGTGTTCGACCTGGGTCTGCGCCGCCCAGGAAACGTTCTTGGCCAGGAACGGTGCCTGCTTCTTGCCGAAGGCCTCGAGCGTCGCAAAGGGGATCACGCCCTTGGCAACGCACTCATCCATGAAGGCGATGTTGTTCTGCAGGATGGTGCGGTTGTTGTCGCGCCAGCCGGGCTCCATCGGCGTGAGGTCCAGCCCGTCGAGCGCCGACTGCATCCGGCTGCGGTAAGCCAGCATCGCGCCGCGCCAGGATTTGTCGTCCGCGTTGTCGACGTAGGGGCCGACAACCTCGGCCAGCGCCATCGTGCTGTGACCGACCGATTTGAGCAATTGATAGACGATCGGCACCTGCGGCGCTTCCGTCGGCGCCATTCCCGGGCGGTAAAGGATCATCCTGCCGCCGGCGCCGGAAAACAGCGCCAGGATCACCGGATGCTTGCTGAGAACATTCTGCTGGAAGATTTTTGCAGCGTCGCCGTACAGGTCGAACATGCCGGTGTTGAGCGCCAGCATGTCCTTGGTCGCGATATCGGCTGACGTCGACGCGGTCTTGCCTGCGATCGGCGCCATGTAGGATGGAAGGGTCTGGGCGTTGGCGACCGCACTGCAACCGAACAGCAAAATCGCAATCGCCAGGGACGGGCAGCGCATCATGGCCACACTCGTTGCAAGGTTAAGCTGTGATTGTTATTGATTCGTACCTTGAGTGCAGTATTCGGTGATTGATATTTTGCGCAAGCGATATGTGCCCCGATTGGCTGCGCTGGTTGCGATATCATTGATGCCATCCGTAAAATGGCGTGCTTACGGCCGCACCGCCGGCGCCTCGACCAGCATGCCGCGCGCGCGCGACATCAGATAGAGCTCGAGCTCGACCAGTTCCGGCGCGCCGTAGTCGTAGGCCTGGGCGCGGATGCCCGTGATGCAGGCGCGCAGGCGCCGTTGCAGCGATCCCAGCGACTGCCACTCCAGCCGGTAGAGCGGATAGCCGGTCGGATGGGCCTGCGTGATCGCCGATCCCGCCAGCCGCTTGTCCCAATTATCGTCGTGGCAATTGGTGCAGCCGAGATTGAGCTGTCCCTGCCGCTGCATGAACAACTCGCGTCCCTTGGCGAGGAACGGTTCGAGCTGGGGGGCGGCGCCGGTCTCGATCGCAATGCCGCGCGACTGCTGCGCGACCAGGGCGGTAAGCGCCAGCAGACCGCGGCTCTCGTAAGGAAGCGGCGACGCCTGCTGATGGTTGGTGCGGCAGAGATTGATGCGCTGTTCCAGATCGACGGGGCGGCCGAGCGCCTTGTCGAACGCGGGATAGCGGGCAGCGACGCCCTTCATGGTCGCGCGGGCCTCGCCGTGGCAATCGGCACAAGCCTTGTCGGCGGTGCCTACCTTGCGCTTCCACAGCGCTTCGCCGTCGAGCACCCAGAGCATGCCGGGATTGGCGGTGTCGTCGTCCTGCATCGCCCTTGTGTCCGGCGTCATGAAGCTGTAGCCGGAGCGGCGCTGGTCCTGCGGGATATCCGCGGCGCGAACGGCGCCGGCCGTCAGCAGGGCAGCAAGGGCTATGATCCCGGCAAATCTCATTCGACGGTAATCGAGGCGGAGGCGGTTTCGGAAAAGCCCTTGTCGCCGATCCACTCGAATTCGAATTTTCCGCTCTCGGTCGCGGTGGTGAAGAAGGTGATGAACGGGTTGGCGGCAATGGCCTGAAAAAGGTCGGCGCGGAAGATCTCGGTGCCGTTGTAGCGGCAGCTAAAGCTCGTGATGATATCGCGCGGCACGACTTCGCCTGACGCGAGGTGGCGATAGCCGGTCTCCATGATGTGCGACATCAAGGTCTTGATCTCGATGATATCGCCGCGTTTTGCCGTGCGGGGTACGTTGATGAGGGCTGAAGGCATCAGATCACCTCCTCGGTACAGGCGGCCAGCGTCACCACGACGTCGACGCTGACGGACCAAAACGTATCGTCCGACAGCCGCGCGATGGCGACGACCTTCTGGCTGTCGGCGAGCCGGATGCGGGTCGAGACCTGCGCGCGGCCGGCGTGGGGGCCGAGATAGAAATTGCCGATATTGGGCTGCGGGTTCTTTTCGTTGAAGACGTGAATGCTCTTGACGTAGTTGTCCGCCGTCATCGGATTGGCGACACTGACCGTCATCGGCACCGTGTTGCCGTTCTCGACCAGCGGCGGAATGTCGAGCTTGACCTTTCCGGTCCGCACCGCGGCTTCGCCTACCACGTTCCGGATCGCGGTGGCGAGCATCGCCGGCGTGGCTTCGGCGGGCCGCAGCGTCACGATGGGGACAGCGCCCAGCACGGCCGCGCCGCCGGCGAGGCTGAGAAATTGGCGGCGTGTCGAATCGTGGGGCTGGTGCATATTTGCTTCCTATTAGCGCAGCGTTGCCAGATACGCCACGATATCCTCGATCTGTTCGGCCGACAGGATCGGCTTGTCGCGCCAGGCCGGGCCGACACGATTGAGGCCCTCGACCCGATAATAGGACGGCATGATCGTCGCGGCATTGAGGCGGGAGGCGTCGACCAGTCGCAGCCGAAGCTGGCCCTCCGACCACCGGCTGCCGGAACCCGCAAGGCTCGGCGCCAGATCGCCCTGGAACTTCACTTCGGGAAATGGGCCGTTGTGGCAGAGGATGCAAGTGTTTGACCGATCGATGACGAGCGCGCGTCCGCGTGCAACGTCGCCTCGCGTCGTCGTAAGCGATTCCGGAATGGCGTCGCCGACGATGGCATAGGGACGCAAGGCCTGCGCGCCGGCCGGGCAGGGCAGCGCAAGCAGCGCCGCCGCGAACCACATCCCAATCATCAGGATTGCCGACCTAGCCAAAGGCGTCCACCGTGATCGTCTTGAACCAGTTTTGCGCTTTCTCGGCTTCCTGCTGGCGCACCTCGCGCGGGGCATCGACCGGGCTTGTGTTGACTTCGACCTCGGCGAACTGGTCCTCTTTGGGCTGATAGATCCCCGACAGCGAGAACGCGTAGCCGGGCGCGACCGTATTGTAGCAGGCGCCGTTCAGCCGGGGCATGTCGGGCGATTTGCCGGAAATCAAGTTCGCGATAACGGCCGCGCAGGCGTTGCCTTGCGCATTGGCGGCCGATGCCGATTTCGGAATCTGTCCGGCGATGCAGGCGTCGCCGATGACGTGAGCATTGGGCAGGAGCTTTGAGCCAAAGCTGACGGGATCGATCGGGCACCAGCCGGTGTTGTCGACGGCGCCCGCGATCTCGGCGATGCGGCCGGCCTTCTGCGGCGGGATCACGCTGGCGACTTGCGCCGTGTAATTGCCGAAGTCCGTGACGATGGTGCCGGTCGCCGGATCGACCGAGGTGACCCGTCCGCCCTGCGACAGCGCGATCCGTTCAATCATGCCGGGATACAGTTCCTTCCAGGCGGCTTCGAACAACCGCTGCTGCGAAAAGCCATCCTTGGCGTCGAGGATCAGGATTTTCGAGCGCGGCTTTTTGGTCTTCAGATAATGCGCGATCAGGCTGGCGCGCTCGTATGGCGCGGGTGGACAGCGCAAAGGTGCGGCAGGCACCGCGATCACGACAACGCCGCCGTCCTCCATGGCTTCGATCTGCTTTCGCAGCAGCGTCGTCTGCTCGCCGGCCTTCCAGGCGTGCGGCATCTTGAGGGATGCCGCTTCGTCATAGCCGGGCAAGGCGTCGAAGCGCAGGTCGATGCCGGGCGCCAGCACCAGGCGGTCGTAGTTGACGGAACTCCCGTCGGCCAGGCCGACCGTGCGCGCGTGCGGATCGACCTTTGCGGCGGCCTGCGGGATCACGGTCACGCCTTCGGCGGCGATTTTGTCATAGCCGAATTGCTGCGCTTCGATTTCCCGCAAGCCTGCGATCACCTCATTGCTGAACGGGCAGGCGGTAAAGATGCGGTTCGGCTCGATCAATGTCACCTGCAGCCTTGCATCGAGCTTCCGCAACGCCCGCGCGCAGCTCGCGCCGCCAAAGCCGCCGCCGATCACGACAATACGCGCGGCGGATTGGGCGAACGACGGACACGGCAACGCCGCAGCCGCGGCAGAGGCGGCGATGCCGCGAGCGACAGCTCTGCGCGTCGGCCGGCCCGTGACGTCCATAAGCACAATCCGAAAACCGGAGCGGCGGCCGTGAGGCCGCCGCTCGCTGCGTCAGGCGAAGGTGATGTTCTGGTCCCTCAGCGGCACCGAACGGATGCGTTTGCCCGTTGCCGCGAAATAGGCGTTGAGCACCGCCGGTCCGGCGACGCAGATGGTCGGCTCGCCGACGCCGCCCCAGAAGCCGCCGCTCGGCATGATGATTGATTCCACCTTCGGCATCTCGTTGATGCGCATCGAGTTGTAATTGTCGAAGTTGGACTGTTCGATCCGTCCGTCCTTCACGGTGCAGCCACCGTAGAACAGGCCGGTCAGCCCGTAGACGAAGGAGCCCGCAATTTGCCGTTCGATCTGCGCCGGATTGACGGCGTAGCCGGGGTCGGTGGCGGCGACGATGCGATGCACTTTTATCTTGGTGCCATCGGTGACGGATATCTCCGCAGCCCCCGCGACGTAGCTGCCATAGCCCATGTGCTGGGCGATGCCGCGATAGACGCCTTGCGGGGCCGGCGTATCCCAGCCGATTTTCTCGGCCACGGCGTTGAGCACCGCGAGATGCTTCGGATGCTTGGTCATCAGCTTGCGGCGGAACTCGAGCGGATCCTGTCCGACCGAGTGCGCCAACTCATCCATGAAGCATTCGAGATAGATCGCATTGTGATTGACGTTGACGCCGCGCCAGAAGCCGGGCGGGACGTGCGGATTGCGCATCGAGTGATCGACCAAAAGGTTGGGAATCGAATAGCCGATCGCCGCCTCGCCGCTGGCATTGAGGCCCTGGAACGCGACCGGGTCCTTGCCGTTGACCAACGCCTCCGGACGCAGACTGAACAGGATCGACTGCCCGGATATGCGCATACGCAGGGCGATCAGATTGTTGTCGGCGTCGAAGGCGCCGGTCATCTTGCATTGCGTGATCGGGTGATACAGGCCGTGCTGCATGTCCTCCTCGCGCGACCATAACAGCTTGATCGGCGTGCCCGGCATCTGCTTGGCGATCAAGACCGCCTGGCGGACATAGTCGGTCTGGCCCCGGCGGCCAAAACCGCCGCCGAGCATCAGCTTGTGCACGTCGCATTTGTCGGCTGGCAGGCCGGAGGCTTCCAGCGTTGCGGCAAACGCCGCTTCGCCGTTCTGGGTGCCGCACCAGACCTCGCATTTATCTGACGTGTAGAGCGCGGTGGCGTTCATCGGCTCCATGGTGGCGTGGTTCTGGTAGGGATAATTGTAGACCGCCTCGACCTTCTTGGCGGCGCCGGCGATGGCCGCTTTGACGTCGCCGTTCTGGTTGCCGACGAAGGCCTGCTGCGAATCGTCGAGCCCTTCACCCAGCCATTTGGCGATCGTGGCACTCGAGACTTTGGCGTTGTCGCCTTCGTCCCAGACGACCGGCAGCGCGTCGAGCGCGGTCTTGGCGTGCCACCAGGTGTCGGCGACGACGGCGACCGCGCTGTCGTTGACCCGCACCACCTTCTTGACGCCCTTCATGCCCATGACTTTGGCTTCGTCAAAGCTCTTCAGCTTGCCGCCGAACACCGGGCAATCCTTGATCGCGGCGTTGAGCATGCCGGGCAGCTTGAGGTCGATGCCATAGACCGTCTTGCCGGTCGTCTTGTCTGCGGTGTCGAGCCGCTTCAAGCCTTTGCCAACGATCTTCCAGTCCTTGGGATCCTTCAGCTTGACGTCGGCCGGCGGGTCGAGTTTGGCGGCGGCTTCCACCACCTTGCCGTAGGTCGTGCTTTTGCCCGACGGCGTGTGGGTGATGACGCTGTTGGCCGCGGTGCATTCCGAGGCCGGCACCTTCCATTCATTGGCGGCGGCCTGGATCAGCATCACGCGCGCGGTGGCGCCGCCCTTGCGGACATATTCCTGGCTGGCGCGGATGCCGCGGCTGCCGCCGGTCGAAAAATCGCCCCAGGCGCGCTTGCGGGCGACGCTCTGGCCGGGCGTCGGAAATTCGGTCGTGACTTTCGACCAGTCGCATTCGAGCTCTTCGGCAACGAGTTGCGCGAGGCCGGTGAGGGTACCCTGTCCCATCTCGGAACGGGCGATACGGATCACGACGGTATCGTCGGGGCGGATCACCACCCAGGCGTTGACCTCAGGCGCGCCGTCGGCGGCGCGCACGACGGTCGGACCGCCGAACGGAAGATCGAGGCCGAGTGCAAGACCGGCGCCCGCGGTGGCGGTTCCGATCACGAAGGCGCGGCGATTGAGTTTGGGCATGATGTGCTGGTTCATGGTTGCCCCCTCACGCGTTCGCGACGTCGTGGATGGCCTCGCGAACCTGCTTGAAGGTTCCGCATCGGCAGATATTGGTGATGGCCTCGTCGATGTCCTGGTCGGTCGGCTTCGGCTTCTCCTTCAGAAGGGCTGCCACCGCCATGATCATGCCGCTCTGGCAATAGCCGCATTGCGGAACATCATTGTCGATCCAGGCCTGCTGCACCTTGTGCAGCGCGCCATCGGGGCCAAGGCCTTCGATGGTGGTGATCTGCTTGCCGGCGGCTTCGCTGATCGAAACGCCGCACGAGCGCATCGCGACCCCGTCAATATGCACGGTGCAGGCGCCGCATTGTGCAATGCCGCATCCGTATTTGGTTCCGGTCAATCCGACGTTTTCCCTGATCGCCCAAAGCAGCGGCGTATCATCTTCGACGTCGACGTTGATTGCTTTGCCGTTGATAGTGAGGTTTGCCATCGCGTTCCCCTGTGTTGATTCAATTCTCCAATCGAACCTTGGGGCGATGTTGGACTGGAAGCTGGAACGATTCAAATCAAGAAAACGCGTTTGCAATGCGGAAGAAAGTTGATCGACCGGTGTCGTGCCTGCGCTGCATTCCTGACTTGCAAATACGAGTGCAGTCATGGCGGACGTTACGGCTTGCGCGCCCTGAAGGCGTCGAGAATTGGGACGCAGGCGGGGCCCGACCTGACGCACCAGGCGCGCTGCACCGCTGCGGCGCCCGATTGCAGCGCTTCGGCGATGGAGGGAGCGGGACTTGAATCGATGGTGACGCCGTTCTGGCGCATGCGCTGATAGTTCTCTTGCAGCCGGGTCGACAGCGCGAGCCACAATTCACGCTCGGTCTGGCGGCTGGCCGCGTCGACGGCTTCCCGCAGGTCGCCGCTCAAGCCGTCATAGACCGCCTGATTGACGCTCGCGACCGACAGCGGCAGCGAATAGGTGATCTCGCTGAAGTAAGGCAGATACTCCCAAAGCTTGCGGCCGGCGCCACCGTCGCCGGACGACAGCACCGCGTTGATGCTGCCGTCGACCAGTTTCGGCATCGTGTCGGCGAAACTGATCGACGCGGCCTTGGCGCCAGCGCCGGCGAATACCTCGGTCGAGGTCTTGTCATAGGTGCGGATCGAAAGGCCGGACAGATCGGACGCGGTCTTCAGCGGCGTCTTCGACCAGATGCCGGACGGCGGCCACGGCGTCAGGTAAAGCAGCCGCAGGCCCTTCTTCTGCAGCGCCGCCGCCAGATAGGGCCGCGCGATGTCGGCAAGCCGCTTGGCATCGGCGGTCGATGTCACCAGAAACGGCAGCGAGGGTAGCGCGAAGATAGCGCCTTCGGATTCCAGCGAGCCTGCGAAGGCATCGCCGGCCTGCACCCGGCCGTCCGCAATCGCTGTGAGCATGCCGGCCGATTTGATGCCGGCCGTGGCATCGAAGCTCGGCCTGATCTGGAGTTTTCCGGCGCTCGTTTCGGCGACATGTTTTGCAAATGTCGTCAAGCCGAGTCCCGGCATCGCATTTTCCGGATATTCGGTCGGCATATCCCAAACGGTCTGGGCACGCGGGGTGGCCGGATACAGCAACAGCAGCGCACCGGCCAGCAAACTGAGAAGTCGCAACTCGTCCTCCGATCCACATTACACCGGCTCCATCAACTGGCCGGCATTGCAATCATGTCTTGCGCGGTGCGTCGACCACCAGACGCAAAAAACTCATCACGCTTCCGAGTGCGGCAAAGCCGGCGCCGAGTGCCAATGCAAGCGTCGCGCCATCGTGACCGGCGAGGGCGAAGCACAGCGCCGCGAGCGCCGCACCGGCCGTTTGCCCGGTCAGGCGCGCGGTCGCGACGATGCCGCTGGCGCTGCCGCTGCGATGCGCTGGCGCGCTCGACATCAGGGCTTTCATGTTGGGTGTCTGAAAGAAGCCAAATCCGATTCCGCAGATCACCATGCGCCAGACGATGTTGGCGACGCCGGGCGAAGCCGGGAGCGTTGCCAGCAGCACCATTCCCACACCGAGCAGTGCGAGGCCAATGCCGCCTAAAATGCCGACGGGATAGCGGTCGGACAGCCGGCCGCCGATCGGTGCCATGATGGCGACCACCAACGGCCACGGCGTCATGAAGAAGCCGGTCTCGACCTGCGACCGCAGCAGCACGTCCTCGAAGTAGAACGGCAACGACACGAACGCCAGGCCCTGCACCGCGAACGAGCACACCGCGGTGGCCGCCGACAGCGCGAAGATCGGGCGCCGGAACAGGTCGATCGGCAGCATCGGCGCCGGGTGATCGGCGTGCCGCCGGGTCAGGATCCAGCCCAGCAGCACCGCGGCGGCGAGTTCGCCTGACACCACGCCGGTCGACGCCTTGTGCGCGGCGCTGCCGATGCCGGTAATGAAGAGCCCGAGGCAGCCGGCCGCCAGCGCGGCGCCTGCGAAATCGAAGGCGTGCCCGGCGCGCGGCGTCGACGGCAGCGTCTTCAGGCCGATCAGGAGTGCGATCACGCCGAACGGAAGATTGACCGCGAACAGCCACGGCCAGGGCCCGAACGCCAGGATGCCGGAGGCGATCGTCGGCCCGAGCGTGAACGCGGTCGCGACCACCAGCGCGTTGTGTCCAAAACCGCGGCCGAGCATGCGGGTCGGGTAGACGAAGCGGACCAGCGCCGTGTTCACGCTCATCAGGCCGCTGGCGCCGAGCCCCTGCAGCGTGCGCGCGACCAGCAGGCTCTCCAGCGACCACGCCAGCGCACAGCCGAGCGAGGCCAGCGTGAACAGCAATAGCCCGCCGAGATAGATGCGCTGGTGGCCGACGATTTCGCCAAGCGCGCCGAGCGGCAGCAATGTGGCCACCAGCGCGATCTGATAGACGTTGACCACCCACACCACTTCGGCCGGGCTGACGTGGAGGTTGGCGGCAATCGCGGGCAGGGCGATGTTGGCAATCGCGGTATCCAGCGAGGCCATCGCCAGCGCGGTGAAGATCGCCGCCACCGCCCATCGCCGGAGTTTTGGCGGCAGGCCGTCGATCGGAGTTGTGGCAGGCGGCTTTGCGGTATTATCTGCTGACATTCTGTTGGGGTTCTCTAGGCGGGGCGATAGCGCCCATGGCGGCATGTACTACGGACACTCGGCGCGCCACAGGCGCGTCCCTGCATGATGCGTATGCGAAGGGCGGGGCGTCGTTGCAGGCAAGGGAGGTGCGCTGACCATCGGCGTCGTCCCGGCCTAGTGCGCAATTGCGCACGGGGGCCGGGACCCATAATCCCGGTAGTCTGTTGTTGCAGAAGGTGTCGAACAGCAGCGCTTCACCGAAAGGCCGCGGCGTATCGGTCCCGGCTCAAGGCCGGGACGACGCGGAAATTGTTGTGAGCGCAGAGCACATCCATTGGATCGGATTTTCACACAGTGTCTTTCGACAAACACGGCTTCGCGGTCTCGCCGCGTATTTCACGCGAGTTTTGCTTTGAACTTCCCACCCTCACGACATCAGAGGGTGCAGGGAACGCCGGATGCACGCTGCACCCGCGGTCTCGTGTGCAAACATGCACAAAAGAAACGCACACGAGCATACAGGTTCAGCGGAGGCACTCCGGCATTCCCTGCGCAATGGTTTTACGGCTTATAACGTGCTCTTGTGTCCGCAAAATCTGTCAGAATGTGCAAACGGGCGGTTTTGACCAACCGCCCGTTCGCTGGATCTGAGCCCGTTCGTGCTCGAAGGCCATAGAGCCTGCCGGGGAGCGTGGGACAGGTCCGGTGTCTTCCTCAACCCGAACAGTTGCATGGGCTTGGAGCCCGAACCGAGCAAGGAAGGGAGCTGGATGATGGCACAAAATGATCTCGTTGTCGCGGGAATCGATGTCGCCAAGGACAAGGTGGATGTTTGCATTCGTTCGCTGGCTTTGAGGCGCACGTTTGCAGCCACAGCCGAAGGTCGCCGCGAACTGGCATCGTGGCTCCGCCGGCGGAAGGTCAGCAAGGCGGTGATGGAGGCGAGCGGCGGCTACGAGCGCGAGTGGGCCAAGGCGCTGCGTGATGCCAGGATCGAGGTTCGGATCGTCGATCCGAAGCGCGTTCGCAGCTTCGCTCAATCGGCCGGACGGCTCGCCAAGAATGACACGATCGATGCCGAGATGATTGCCTGGTTCGCCGAGACCTTCGACGAAGCTCCGGGCCAAGCCTATGACGCGAAGCGCGAAGAGCTTCATCAGATGGTGAATGCGCGCCAGGCACTGAAGGAGATGCAGACCAAGCTGGAAAGCCAGGGCGAGCATGCGCTGCCGGCCGCGGTGCAGCGGATTCACGCCCGGATCCTGAAGACGATCGGTGTCGAGCTGGTCAAGATCGAGGCCGCGATCTCGGCCAAGATCCAGGCGACGCCGCATTTTACCGAACTCGCCGAGATCATCGAAAGCGTTCCGGGCCTCGCCCGCACCACCTCTGCTGCGCTCATCGCCGCCATGCCGGAACTGGGGCAAGCCAACAACAGGATCGTTGCGGCCTTGTTGGGTGTCGCCCCTTACGATGACGACAGTGGCCGACGTCGAGGCGAGCGGCACATCAAGGGCGGGCGCCGTCGGATCCGCAACGTGTTCTATATGGCCTGCCTTGGGGCGGCGACACAGCACAATCCGGTCCTCAAGGCCTTTTACGATCGCCTGGTTGCCAAGGGAAAAGAAAAGAAGGTGGCGCTGACCGCCTGCATGCGCAAGCTGATCAGCATTCTCAACATCATGATCGAGCGGCGCCAAAAGTGGGATGCCAATCGGTACGCATTGAGCTGATCGAGCGCCTCCTCTGCGCTCGGTCTGCGACCGAGCGCCTGCCAAGCCAAAGGACCGGTGAGCGGACGGGCTCAAGGCCGAAGCCGCCGGAGGCGGTGGCGCTTGCCAGCCTTGAACCCGGCCGATCACTGGTCCAATTCATCACAGTTGCTCCCCGGTGAACGGGCTTTCTTGCCACCGTCACTTCGCGGACACTTCCGCGAAGCTTGACGCCAGCGTCGCGGCGTCAGGACCACACGACTTCGCCGTCCGCGTCAGTGCCGTTCGTCAATGGCACATCCGCGTCCACCGCATCCCACCGCACGTTCGTGACGATCGCGAGCCGCCCCTCTTGTCGGGTGAGACGGGCGGAGAAACGCCACTGATTTGCCCGACGGCGAAAGCGGAATATTTTCTTGCGACGGGCTTGACAGGTTTTAGGTGATTTGCCCGTCGGGCTGGATTTTGCATCACCCTCAGCCGTCATTCCGGGGCGTGCGAAGCACGAGCCCGGAATCCATATTCACGATCGTGGTTATGGATTCCGGGTCCGCGCCAAGCGGCGCGTCCCGGAACGACGGAGTCTGGATTTATCGCCTTCGCCCCTTTTCCTGGCTTGCCTCGGCCGAAGATCGGCGCGATGCTCGCTGCTCAGGCCAAGCTTTTTTGCGAGGTCGGCCATGAGAGCATTTCTGATTGCGGCACTCTACTTCGGATCATTTCTCGTCATTGGCCTGATCGCCAAGCTGGCGGTCGACCGCCTCGGTCGCGATACGAACCTGACCGACATTCAGTCCCAGGCAGGTCCAAACCGCAGAAAGCACAAAGCCTTCCTGTTGGGTGCGTGGCGGAACGAAGATTAATCTCGGCAAACGGTGGCCTGGTTTGATTCTGCGAGTGGGCTGATTCCGCCAGTACCGTTGCGACGAGCGTTCCCAACGTGACCGGCGGCCTTCGGCGCGGTGCACATCGTCATTGCGAGCCAACGGGTCGCGCGCACGCGCGCCCGATGACAGGCTCCGCGAAGCAATCCATTGGGCGGCAAAGGAAGTGTGGATTGCTTCGTCGCTTTGCTCCTCGCAATGACGGGGAGGGACGTCGGAAACTCAGTCCCTATTCCGGGGCGTGCGAAGCACTAGCTATCAATCCAAACCAAGCACGCGCATCGCGTTTCCCCCGGCGAGCTGCGCGATGGTGCCTTCATCGATGCCTTGAATGCCCGCGATATGGCCGATCGGATTGTATTCGGCCATGTCGAAGGGGTAATCGGTGCCCATCAGGATGCGGTCGGGTCCGAACAGGTCGAGCATATAAGCCAGCTGGTGATAGCTGAACACGACGGTGTCGAGATAAACCTGCCGCAGGTAGGTGGTCGGCGGCAGCGGCAGGTTGGCGTGGCAATCCTGGCGGGCGCCCCAGGCGTGATCGATCCGGCCGGAATAGCCGGGAAGATAGCCGCCGCCGTGTACGGCCATCAGCTTCAGTTCCGGAAAACGCGCCAGCGTGCCCGAGAAGATCAGGTTGTGGAGCGCCAGCGTCGTATCGAGCGGATTGCCGAGCACGTTGCTGAGATAGAAATGGGTCAGCCGCTCGCCATGGGTGAAGCCGTTCGGGTGCATCATGATGAATGCCCCGAGCTGTTCGGCCTTCGCGAAGAACGGCCGGAATTTCGGATCCGATAATTCCTGGCCGTCGACATTGGTCAGGATCTCGACGCCCTTTAGCTTCAGTTCACCCATGACATAGTCGAGCTCGCGCACGGCGAGTTCCGGCTCCTGCAGCGTGACTACGCCGAGGCCGACGAAGCGGTCCGGCTTGCGCGCGCAATATTCGACGACGCCTTCATTGGCGATGCGGTGGGCTTTCTCGGCAATTTTCGGATCGATCGAATAGTAGCACTGGCCTGGCGCAGGGGCCACGACCTGGATATCGATACCCATCCGGTCCAGGTCGAACAACCTGCGATCGATCGTGGTCATGACCTCGCCGACGTCCTTTTCCTGCTGCGCGTTGATTTCTTTTGTGGCGGCATCGGCGAAATGCGCGAGCGGAATGCGGCTGAGATCGATATGCGGCTGGGCGAGCTTGGCGGCCTGGGGAACCACGATGTGCGCGTGGATATCGATGGTGACGGACGACGGTCGCCGGGCGAGGCCGTCGGCGTCGTGGATCCGTGCCGCGGTACGGCCATAGCGATTTTTCTTCTCGATCATGGGATGCATTTCCTTTTTCTTCTGTTGTTCGCTAGTTCGATTTGGAGGCGTTTCGCTGCAGCCACCGGACCGAAACCGTCGTGGCATCGGCTTCGCCGAGGCCGGCCGCTTCGGCCTCCTCGAAGCAGGCCAGCGCACTCGACGCGACCGGAAGCGCTGCATGGATCGAGGCGGCGAATTGCACGGCCGTCGCCAGGTCCTTTTTCGCGGCGCTGATGCCAAACGCGGTCTCGCCGCGCGGCTGCCCGCTCAATCCCTTGGCGATGACGGCGCCACGCCCCTTCATCGCGGTCGGCGTGCCGGCCGTGTCGGACAGGATATCGATCAGCCGATCGGGAGCCAGCTTGAGCGGTTCGCAGATGGTGAGTGCCTCGCCCAGTGCCTGCCAGTACACCAATAGCGGCAGGTTGATCGCTAGCTTCATGGTGGCGCCGGCGCCGAGTTCGCCGACATGTTCGATGCGCCGGCACAATTGCTCGAGGATCGGCATCGCGCGGCCGACGTCGCCGCGCGCCCCGCCGACCAGGCCGAACAGTTTTCCCTCTTTGGCGGGGACGGTGCTTCCGCCGACGGGACATTCCACGAAGCCGCCACCTTGCTGCGTGACGGCGGTTCCGATCGACTGCATGGTGTCCGGCCGCAGCGTGCTCATATCAATGATAAGCCTGCCGGCGAGTTTACCCGTCAGAATACCCTTTGGTCCGCGATAGACCGCTTCGGTGGCGGCGTCATTCAGCAACATCACGATGATGGCTTCGCAACCCTCCACCAGCTCGGCGGGCGACGCGAACAATTTTGCGCCGGTATCGGTCAGCGATCTGGTTTTCGCCGGATCCCGGTTCCAGACCGCTACCTCGTGCCCGACCGCCATCAATCGCTGTGCAATCGATGATCCCATTCGTCCCGTTCCGCACACGCCGACTTTCATGATCCAGTCTCCTTTTTAATTTTTAAAGGACATTTTTTGCCTCACGGTGCACGAAAGACACCAAGGTTTTGCGCAACGATCGCATCATTGTCCGTCAGCTCCCGGGGCGAGCCATCGAATACACAGCGTCCGGTGTTGAGGATCACCGCCTGGTCGGCGACATCGAGCGCGAGCTTGAGATTTTGCTCGACCAGGACGATGGATTGCCCTTCTTCCTTGAGCCGCCGGATCGTGCGCCCGACCTCGGCCACGATCAGCGGCGCGAGGCCCTCCGAGGGTTCATCCAGCAGCAGAACGCGGGGATTGCCCATCAGCGCCCGGGCGATCGCCAGCATCTGCAGTTCGCCGCCGGACAGCGTGCCGGCGATTTGCGCGTGGCGCTCGCCCAGCCGCGGAAACATGTCGTAAATCCGGTCGACGTCCCATGGCGTCGCAACCTTGCTGCGGCGTTGCCGCGCCACGACGAGATTTTCCCACACCGTCAAGGAAGGGAAGATGCGCCGGCCCTGCGGCACGAGACCGATGCCCATATGCGAGATGCGTTCGGGGCTCAGGCCTTCGATGGTTTCCCCGAACAGCCTGATCTCGCCCCCTCTGGGCTTGAGAAACCCGATGATGGTCGAAATGCAGGTTGTCTTTCCCGAGCCATTGCGGCCCAGCAATGCCAGCACCTTGCCGGGTTGCAGGGCAAAACTGACCCCATGCAGGATGTGGCCGTCGCCATAGAAAGCCTGCACATCCGTCAGGCGAAGCGCATCAGACGCCAAGATACACCTCACGCGTTTTGGGGTCCGCGACCACGGCGTCACGCTCGCCATCAACGATGACCCGGCCGTAATTCAACAGCGTCACGGTCTCCGCAAGGTCGAGCGCGGTATCCATGTCGTGTTCGATCATGACGACCGCAGTTTCGCGCGGGATCGCCGCGATCAGGGCTTTCACGGTAGCTCGCTCGGCATTGGACAATCCTGCCAGCGGCTCGTCCAGCAGCAGCACGCGGGGCTTTTGCGCAAGCGCCATCGCCAGTTCGACGCGGCGTTTTTCGCCGTAAGCAAGGTCGGAAACCAGGCTGTCTGCCAGATGCAGCAGCCCGACCGCATCCAGAATGCGTCGGGCTTCGGTCGAAAGATCGCCGTAATACGATACTGGACGCCACATCTGCCAGCGCGACGGCCGCAGGCCGAGCAGGCCGAGCGTGACATTGTGCTCCAGCGTGTCGCGATCGAACAGCGTGATGATCTGGTAGGTGCGCGCCAATCCGAGATGCGCGCGCCGGTAGGGTGTCAGTTGCGTAACGTCGACACCGAACAGTCTTATCTGTCCCGCAGTCGACTGCAGGTCACCGGTGATCTGGTTGAACAGGGTTGTCTTGCCGGCGCCGTTCGGGCCGATGATCAGGCGGCGTTCACCCGGCCGGATCGTGAGCGAGACGTCATGCGTGGCAACCAGTCCGCCGAATGATTTTCTGAGATGGCTGATCTCGAGCGCATAGGTCAGTTCCGCGGAGTTCATCGCGAGCCCCTGCGCAGGTTCAGCAGCTTGCTCAAGCCGGGGACGATCCCCGTCGGCATCACCAGAACGATGAATAGAAATACGAGTCCGAGCAGCATATTCCAGCGCTCGACATAGGCCGACGCGTAATTCTTCAAGAGCAGTACGAGCGCTGCGCCGACCGCCGGGCCGCTCAGCGTCCCCGAGCCCCCGGCGATCACGCCGAGCAGCGCCTCGGCCGAACTCGTGGTGGATAGCGATGTCGGATGGATGTACTTGTTGTAATAGACATAGAGCAATCCGGATACGCCGCCCCAGAAGCCGGCATAGATGAAGGTGATCCAGCGGATCATCCAGGGATTGAAGCCGAGCGCGGCCATCCGTCGCGGCTGGTCGCGAACGCCCTTCAACGACGATCCGAAGGCGGAAGACACGAACGTCGTCATCATCAGGAAGGAAACGGACGCCACCGCCAGCGCGAACCAGTAAAACGATGCGGCACTGTCGAGCGACAGGCCGAACGGCATTGGCCGGGTCAGGCCGGCAATCCCGTTGTCGCCGTTCGTGACGTTGGACATGCGATAGGCAAGTCCCCACAGCACCTGCGACAGCGCGAGCGTGATCATGAGGAAGCCGAGGCCCGACGCGCGGAGCGCGATGACGCCGAAAACGGCGGCCATCGCGGTCGTGCCGGCGATCGAGACGATCGCAGCGGGTCCGTGCGCGAAGCCATAACGGCTGGTGAGCAGGGCGGAGATATAGGCGGCTACCCCGAGAAAGGAGGCGTGTCCGAGCGACGTCATCCCGCCAAACCCGACCAGCAAATTGAGGCTGAGCGCGAAAATGGCCGCGATCAGGATCTGACTGGCGAGGTTGACGTAGAAGTCGCCCGCGACGGACGGCAGCAGGACAAGCATGGCTGCGAACAGGACGGCTGCGATCCACTTCATGCGCCCAGACGCCCCAGCAGGCCCTGGGGCCGGAGTGCGAGCACAAGGATCATCGGCAGGAACAGGATGATATAGGCCAATTCCGGAAACAGCGCGGTCCCGAACGTGTAGATGAAGCCGACAATGAAGCTGCCGATGAACGCGCCGAGCAGGCTTCCGATTCCGCCGAGGATGACGACAATCAGCGCCAGGGGCAGCATGTCGGCATCGAGCCCGGGATAGGCCGACAGGATCGGGCCGCCCAGCACGCCACCGGCGCCGGCGATACCCGCGCCGAGACAAAATACGATCGTGAACAGGTTCGAGACGGGAATCCCGACCGCGCGTGCCATCTGCGCGTCATCGACGCCGGCGCGGATCATGGCGCCAAGCCGCGTGCGCTCCAGCAGGAGATACAGCGTGATCGCAGCAGTGATGGCGCACCCGACCAGCACCAGGCGATAGGTCGGAAACACGAAGCCAAAAAGCCGCGTCGGCGCCTGCAGATTCCGCGGCGTCGGTACCGGTATCGAATCGCCGCCCCATAGCGCCAGGCAGGCGTCGGAAATGATGAAGGACATGCCGAGCGTCACCAGCACCTGGCCCAGCGGATTGGCCTTCAGTCTGGTCAGCACCAGCCGCTCGAACAGCCCGCCGATCGCGGCAACGGCAACGCCGGCCCAAACCGCCACGGCCCAGATGCTGAGGTCGCTGTAGGCCCGCATCGCGGTAGCGCCGAAATAGGTGCCGAGCATGAAGAACGCGCCATGCGTCAGGTTGGCGAGCCGCATCAGACCGAAGATGAGCGAGAACCCCGACGACAGCAGGAACAGCAGACCACCCAGCGAGAGGCTGTTGAGACCCTGGATGATCCAAAATTGCATCGTCTGCCGATCTCGTTCGGAAACCTGCGGCTGGTCGCTGCTATGGCGGAATGGCTAAGGCTCGAGATTTTTTGCCGGCGGGTAGTCGCGCGAATAGACCGGGTTCTTCAGGAACGCGGTCTTGTCATAGGTCCAGAATTGGGTGACGTCGGGATAGGTCTTGATCACGGAATTGACCAGCCGGCCGTCGCTGCGCGTCACCTTGCGCATATAGACGTTGCCGATCGCGTTGCCGAGATCGTCAAACTTGACGAGACCCCGCACCGTGTCGGCGTTGCTGCCGCGGATCGCCGTCATCAGCGCCTTCTTGTCCTCGACGTTGCCCTTGATGGTCGTTAGTGCGGCTTCCAGAACCTGACCCGAGACGTAGGTGCTGCCGGCGTAATAGCCGGGATCGTATTTGAACTGCTTGCGGAACGCCGGCGCAAACACCTTGTTGGCCGCATTGTCCAGTTCCGCCGAATACCAGCTGGTGGTCAGGATCCCCAGCGCCTCGTCGCCCATGTTGCGCAGCACGGATTCGTCGAGCGCGGTCATTCCTCCGATCACGGCCATTTTGTCTTTCATGCCGTATTCGATGAACTGGCGCAGGAAACGAAAGCCGTTGGAGCCGGCGGTGCCGAGGAAAATCGCGTCCGCGCCTTTCACTTGCGCGACGTAGCTGCCGTAATCGGGCGTCGCCAGCGGCGTGAAGATCTTCTGGATGATCTTGCCGCCATTGTCCTCGAACGCGCGCTGGAAGCCGGCGCACATTTCATGGCCGTAGGCGAAGTCATCGGCAATGGTGACGATCTTTTTGTATTTCAGTTCCTTGGCGGAGTATTCGGCCAGCGGGTAGGCGCATTGCGCCGAGGTCGAGGTCAGGCGAACGAACCACGGGCTTGGATGCCGTTGCGTCATGTCTTCGGCGGCGGCGACCCCCAGCGTCGGGACTTCCTTTTCCGTCAAATAGTCGGCGATCGCGAGCGCCTCAAAGGCCGCAAGCGGTCCAATGACGCAGTGGATATTGTTTTTTTCGATCAGTTCCTGCGCCTTGGTTCGCGCGGTCGCGGGAACGCCGGCGGTGTCTGCGACAATCAATTCGACCTTGCGGCCCGCAAGTGTGTTGTCGCGCTCCTTCAGGAACATGGTCAGTGCGAGTTCCATGTCGATCCCGCCGGACGCGAGCGGGCCGGTCTTGGCCGCCAGCAGGCCGATGCGGATCGGTCCGCTGTTTTGTGCAAATGTCAGTCGAGGTGCAACCACACTCGCAATGCCGGCGCCGGCCGCGGTGCTGACGAATTGTCGTCGTGATATCGGCACTTGTCGTCCTCCGGTGATGTTTCCCTGACGCTTTGTTCTTGTTTCTTGAATTATTGCTTCTTGCACAGGCACATCCGCCTTCTGACGGATTGGGCCGCATGGGATCGTCGCCGGAAAAATGTGGCGTCGCCTGATTTATCATCCGGAAATAATTAATGATCAAGCGATAACTACTTGGCGCAACGATTGGGCATTGCTGATCGCGGACGTTGCCGTGCTTTGATGCAGCGCAAAATCAGCAACGGTCAGGTGCCGCTCGCCTTCAACACTTCGAACACGGCGGCCGTATCCTGATCACCCAATCCCATCGCCATCGCCTGGGCGTAGACCGGCTGCGTCGTCGTGAACAGCGGCGTTTCACAACCGAGGTCGCTGGCGAATTCGGCGATGATGGCCATGTCCTTCTTCCAGGTCGAGATCCGCATCGTTGCGGGCTCATAACTGCGTTTTGCCATCATCGGCGCCCGCATCTGAAACATCCGCGAACCGCCCGCGCCGGGCGCGACCATCTCGATCACCTGATCGAGATCGAGCCCGGCCCGTTCCGCCAGCAGCATCGCTTCCGCCGAGGCGACGTTGTGAATGGCGACAAGATGGTTGGCTACGAATTTCATCCGGCTGCCATTGCCGTAAGCGCCGAGATCGGCACTCTGCTTGGCAAAGTCGGCAAACAGGTCACGGCACTTCGCGATCGCGGCGCTGTCGCCGCTCGCATAGACGACAAGGTCTCGAACCGCGGCCTGAGCGCCGGTTCCGCTGAGCGGGCAATCGAGCGCAATATGACCGGCGGGTTCGAGGATGGCCTTGAAATGCAGCTTGTCCGCGATGGTGAGCGTACTGAGTTCGACGACGATGCGCGCGGGTTGGCCACAACCGGCAATTTCTGCGGCAACGGCATTGGCGGCATCGGCGTTGGGCAGGCTCGTCATGATGATCGCCGCGCGGGCCGCGACCGAGCCTGCACCATCGGCGATCGTCACGCCGGAACGCTCAAGCTCGCGCCTGCGCAACGGCTCGGTGTCGAATCCGACGACTGCCCAGCCTCGCTCGATGAGATTGCGGGAGATGGCACCGCCCATGATGCCCAGTCCAATGATGCCCACTGTTCGATCTGTCACGTGACCTCCGACCTGCTGTTTCTCTGGGATGTGGCACCGTGTCGCAACGGGAGTTGGTCCAGCGATAAGGAGGATGCCTCCTTGAGTCAATTTTGGCGGTCGATGGCTCGATACGTCGACTTTCTGCTACTTCCCGCCGGCCGCACCATCGACTAAGCTTGACCGCAACAAGAATAAAGAAAGCCGCTCGCAGGCTGAGGGGAAAGCGCTTTGCACGGACAGACGGACCGGCGCGGCGAAGTCACGCGGAGCGCCAGCGAGGGCGTGCGCCGGCGCGTGTGGACCGGTCTGTGGGTCGGCTCGCTGCTCGCGATCCTCGGTTTTCTGGTGGTCTATCCCGTGCTGATGCTGTTGCTCGGCGCGCTCACTGACACGAATCCGGTGGTCGACGGGTTCAGCCTGCGCCATCTCTCGGTCAAGAACTTCCTCACCGTGCTGGTCAATCCGAATGTCGCCGAGGCGCTGTTCAATACGCTGATCGCCTGCGGCGGCGGCACGGCGATCGCGGTTGCGATCGGGCTGTTGTTTTCCTGGATCGTGGTTCGCACCAATACGCCGTTCAAGGGCTTTATCGCCGCCGCCAGCATTCTGCCGCTGTTCGCGCCGCCGCTGGTCGCTGGCGTCGCGTGGACCATTCTCGGCTCGCCCAAAACCGGTCTGATCAACACCATGTTCAAATGGATCGGGCTCGACTGGCACGTCGATTTCTATTCGCTGTGGGGCCTGGTGTTCGTGTTCGGCATCTATTACGCGCCCTATGTCTACATGTTCACGTCATCGGCGCTGCGCAACATGGACCCGAGCCTGGAGGAGGCCGCCGAAATTTCCGGCGCCAGCGCGTTCGCGACCTTGTTCTCGGTGACGTTCCCTTTGATCATGCCCGCGATCGTCTCGGGCATGCTGCTATCGTTCATCGTGATGCTCGGCATTTACGGCATTCCGGCGGTGCTGGGCGCGCCGACCAATCTCGCCGTGCTCACCACTTATATCTTCAAGCTCACCAACTGGTCGCCGCCGCTCTACAATACCGCCGCGGCCGTCGCGATCATCCTGATGGTCGTCACCGGCGCGCTGGTGTTTCTGCAGCAGAAGGTGCTGAGCGGCCGCAGCTACACCACCGTCGCCGGAAAGGCCTTCCGCCCGCGCACCCTCGATCTCGGGCGCTGGCGCTGGCTCACCTTCGCCATCGGCGTCGTCTATCTCTTCGTGGTGGTGATCCTGCCGTCGCTGGCGCTGATCGTGGCCGCGTTCCGCAAATTCATGTTCATCCGCGACGCCGCCAGCCTGTTCGACATGCGGCAATATTCGCTGATGCATTTCAACGCCATCTTCGACAATCCGCTGACGCTGAACTCGATCTACAACGCGGTCGAGGTCGGCATCATCACTGCGGTGGTCGGCGGCGCGCTGGCCTTTTCGATCGGCTACACCATTCACCGCACCCAGGTCACCGGGCGGCGCTGGATCGATTTGATTTCGACCGTGCCGGTCGCGATTCCCGGCCTCGTGGTCGGCGTCGCCTATCTCTGGGCATGGATCGGAATCCCCGGCGGGCTCTACGGCACGATCTGGATTCTGGCGCTGGCCTTCATCGCGCGCTTCATGCCGGACACGGTGAAGGCGCTGTCGACCTCGTTCCTGCAAATCCATCGCGAACTGGAAGAGGCCGCCTGGGTCTGCGGCAGGGGCATGTTCGGCACCATCCGGACGATCGTGCTGCCGCTGGCGCGGCCCGGCGTGATCGCGTCGATGACGCTGCTGTTCGTGCTGGCGATCCGCGAACTCGGCTCGTCGCTGTTTCTCTATACCAGCAACACCATGGTGATGTCGGTGCTGCTGCTCGACTATTACGAAGGCGGCAATCTCGGAAAGACCGCCGCCTTCAGCATCGTGCAAACGATCTTGCTCGGCGTGCTCATCGGCGGCGCCAACTGGCTGTCGCGCGGTGCGGCACAGAGCAGCGTCGCCCGCACGGGATAAGAATAATGGGAGGATTGGCTATGAATAGAAGGGCTTTTACCACTGCAATCGTCTTGGCCGGCCTCGCCGGGCTTTGCATGGCATCAAGCGCATCGGCGCAGGCGCAGGAATTCGGCTCGCCCGAACTGATCGCCGGTGCCAAGGCGGAGGGCAAGCTGGTGTTCTACACGGCGAACTTTGCCGAGGTCGAACAGCAGGTCATCAAGGCCTTCAACAAGCGTTTCCCCGAGATCAAAGTCGAGATGGTGCGCGCGCCGGGCGGCCAGCTCATCACCCGAGTCAAGACCGAGGCCGCGGCGGGAAAACTGATTGCGGATGTGGTCGATCATTCCGACCGCGCGCTGATGTCCGACCTGATCGACATGTTCCAGGATTACGCGCCGCCGAATGCCGCCGATTACAATCCCGACGCGCAGATTTCGCCCAAGCTGTGGCCGCGCGCGACGCTGGTCTGGTCGATCGCCTACAACACCGAACTGGTGAAGAATCCGCCGAAGACCTGGATGGATTTGACCAAGCCCGAATATGACAAGCTGACGGGACAGGTGTTCGCGCAATCCGGCGGCACCACCTGGACCCGCATCATGTTCGAGCGTCAGGTGCTCGGCGAAGACTATTGGGCCAAGCAGGCGTCAACCCATCCGGTCCTCTATCCCTCCGGCGCGCCGATGGCGGATTCGCTGGTGCGCGGCGAAGTCGCGATGGGGCCGTTGCTCTACAACGCGATCTACCCGAAGCAGAAGGACGGCGCCCCGATCAAGATCTTCTTCCCGCCCGAGGGCGCGCCGGTCAACCCCTATGCGTCGGGAATTCCGAAGACCGCCGCCCATCCTAACGCTGCAAAGCTGTTCCTGAACTGGTGCCTCTCGAAGGAAGGGCAGACCTTCATGATCAAGGAACTCGGCAATCTCACATCGCTGAAAGATCCGCCGGTGTATCCTGAAGGTTTCGATCCCAAGGTGGTCAAGGTCTGGTACCCCAGGTTCGACGAGTATGTGAAGCTGCACGGTCCCTGGGTCGCCGATTGGGACAAGATTTTTGGCTATCGGCAGTGAGTGGCGCATGAGGCGGGTCCATTCATGACGGCAACGCTCGAGGTCACCGACCTGCGCAAGCAGTTCGCGATCGGCCGCCCGGCGATCGACGGCGTCAGTTTCGCCGTACCCGCCGGCGAGATCGTCGTGCTGCTCGGGCCTTCCGGCTGCGGCAAGACCACGACGTTGCGCTGCGTCGCAGGACTGGAGCATCCGACGTCCGGCGAAATCAGCATCGCAGGCCGGGCGGTGTCGTCGCCGGAACGCGGAATCCTGGTGCCGCCGCGCTTGCGCGAACTCGGCATGGTGTTCCAGTCCTATGCGGTCTGGCCGCACATGACGGTGCGGCAGAACGTGGTCTATCCGCTCAAGCATCGCAAGATCTCGCGCGGCGATGCAGTGCGCATGGTCGATGACGCACTCGCGCTGGTCGGGCTGTCGGAATATGCCGACCGGCCGGTGGTCGCGCTGTCCGGTGGCCAGATGCAGCGCGTCGCGCTGGCGCGCAGCATGGTCTACCGGCCGCAATTGCTGCTGCTCGATGAGCCGTTGTCGAACCTCGACGCCAAATTGCGCTTGCGGCTGCGCGACGATCTGCGCGTCATCCTCAAGCAGACCGGCATGACCGCGCTCTACGTCACCCACGACCAGGCCGAAGCGGTCGTGCTCGGCGACCGCATCGGCGTGATGCGCGACGGCAAATTGTTGCAGATGGACACGCCGGACGCGATCTACAACCGCCCGGCGGACCTCTTCGTCGCCAACTTCACCGGCGCCACCAACGAACTGATGGGAACGCTGGTCGCGCGCAACGGCGAATTCGGCGTGGTCGATTTCGGTGACGGGCGGCGTGGCGAGGTCGCCTTGCTGCACGGTCTCGGCCCGGACGACAAGGTGCGGATCGCGTTGCGGCCGGAAAACATCGCGATCGGCAAATGCGACGGCGGCAATATTTTCCCCGCCAAAATTCTCGATCGCCGCTATCAGGGTACGCAGACCGCCTACGGCATCGAACTGTTGGGCCGCCGGCTCGAGGTGATCGAACTCGGCACCGCCGTGAGGCATCAGGTCGGAGTCGAAACGCCGGTCTCGCTGCCGCGGGAATGTTGTTGGGCCTATCGCGACACCGGGCCGTCGTCTTATGAATAGTGGCCCGTTTGGCGGGGACAGAAGCGCGCAACGGCCGCCGAGGTTAACGGGTGGAACCAACCCTCCGCCGCGTAAATTCGGCGTGCTTAGGCGCCGAATTCATCGGTGGCCTTGATCGGCAGCCCACGCGGAAACGGCATTTGCCGTTCGCGCCGGACGCTTGTTCGTCCGCCCTAGAATTGATACCGGCGAAGCCCGCCGTCAACGGGAATGACCGTCCCGGTAATGTAGCGCGCCACGGGGGAGGCGAGGAACACCACCAGTGCCGCGAGATCTTCCGGCTCGCCCCAATAGCGCACCGGAATCTCCTCCTCGGCAAAATGCTTTCGATAATCCTCCGGATAATTGCGCCGGATCTGTTCGCTCATGATGCGTCCGGGCGGAATGCAATTGACCGTGATGCCATGCTGTCCGATCTCGCGGGACAGTCCCTTTGCCCAGGCATGAACCGCCGCTTTTGCCGCAAACGCGGCGTTGAGGCCTTCGGGTTCGGATTTGCCGGTTATGTTGATGATGCGTCCCCAGCGGCGTTCGATCATCTGCGGCAACAGCGCGTGGGCAATTTTGCGGTAGGAGGTGAAATTCAACGCGATGGCTTCGTCCCAATCGCTGTCGGGCGCATCCACCGGCAACGGCCGGCTGCCGCCTGCGTTGTTGACCAGGATGTCGACGTGACCCAGCGCGATGACCGCGGTGGCCACGAGATTCTTGGCCGCATCCGGCTGCATGATGTCTTGCGCCACCGGAATTACGGGAGCGCCGCCGGCGGCCTGGACCTCCTGCACAAGCGTGTCGAGCAGGTCTTTCCGCCGCGCCACCGCGACCACGCGTACGCCCTCCATCGCCAGCCCCTTGGCGATGGCTCGGCCGATCCCGATACTTGCTCCGGTCACAACGGCGGTCCTGGACTTGAGATCGAGATCCATGTTCGAAGGCTTTCTTTCTGTTAACAACATGCGCGCAGCGGCAAGGCTCACGCGGGCATGTTAGGATGGATTTGGCCGAGCTGCGCCACAACGATCAGCGCCACAAAGTATAATACCCCTGCGGTCGGGCAAAGGAAGAAGAAAAACGATGGTATGGAATCCGCAGCAATATCTGAAATTTTCCGGACATCGATTGAGGCCCGCGGTCGATCTTCTGATGCGTATCCCGGAGTTTCCGGTGCGGAGCGTCGCCGATCTTGGCGCCGGCGCCGGCAACGTCACCAAATTGATCAAGGAGCGATGGCCCGACGCCAACGTCATCGGCGTCGAAGGGTCGGCGGAAATGGTCGCGGCGGGGAAAAAGGCCGCCCCCGAGGTTGAATGGCTGCATCAGGATTTGGGATCGTGGCAGCCGCCCCACAGATACGACGTCGTCTATTCCAATGCTGCGCTGCACTGGCTGCCGGATCATGCCAGGCTGTTTCCTTCCTTGATGGAAAAGGTCGAGCCCGGCGGCATCCTTGCCGTGCAAATGCCGCGTAATTTCGCAGCGCCGTCGCACTTGCTGATCGCGGAAACCGCCCTGAACGGGCCGTGGCGCAGCCAGGTCGAGCATCTGGTAACGCCACCGCCGGTCGGCGAACCCGGCTTCTATCATGACCTGCTGGCGCCGCTGTCGGAGCAAGTCGACATCTGGGAGACGGAGTATCTGCAGGTGCTGGAGGGTGAGAACCCGGTCAAGGAATGGACCAAGGGCACGTGGTTGACGCGCTATCTCGACATCCTGCAAGGCCAGGAAAAAGCAGCCTTCGAAGCCGCATATGGTGAGCGCGTTGCGAAGGCCTATCCACGGAATTCGGCGGGGCAGACGCTTTTCCCGTTCCGGCGATTGTTCATGGTAGTGCAGCGCAAGGGCTGATGCCGCTGCGCTGCACTACGGATTAGCGCGATCATCAGGAGTAGGCAGGAGAGCGGCCCGAATCGGCTCGTGCATGCGGCATTTTGCGTGATCTCATGCCCAGCCAATTCGGCTTAGGTCTAGTTGTTTGACAGTCGGTTTGCTGCCACTACTCGCCACCGGAAAAACAAAAAGAGCCGGTTTCGACGCCTATAGGGAGGAGAGTTCATGCGCAAATTGCTTTTTGCGGGCATTGCGGTCGCCATTTTTCTGGCCCCGGGCCTGGCGTCGGCCGAAGGGCCGATCGTCGTCAAATTCAGCCATGTCGTCGCCAACGATACGCCGAAGGGCAAGGGCGCGCTCAGGTTCAAGGAGCTTGCCGAGAAGTATACCGACGGCAAGGTCAAGGTTGAAGTCTACCCGAACTCTTCGCTCTACAAGGACAAGGAAGAAATCGAGGCACTGCAACTCGGCTCGGTGCAGATGCTTGCGCCATCGACCGCCAAATTTGCTCCGCTCGGCATCAAGGAGTTCGAGGCGCTCGATTTGCCGTGGCTGTTCAAGGATGAAGAAACCTACACCAGGGCCATGAAGGGTCCGGTCGGAAAGTGGCTGTTTCAGAAGCTCGAGGCCAAGGGCATTAGCGGTCTCGCTTATTGGGACAACGGATTCCACATGACATCGGCCAACCGTCCATTGCTGATGCCGGCCGATTTCCAGGGCCTCAAGGTCCGCATCTCCGGGTCCAAGATCGCCGACCGATACTTCCGTGACATGGGCTCGATTCCGCAGATCATGGCGTTTTCGGAAGTCTATCAGGCGCTGCAGACCGGCGTGGTCGACGCCTGCGAGAATACGGCTTCCAACTATCTGACGCAGAAGTTTTACGAAGTGCAGAAGGACATCACGGTCTCCTATCACGCCCACTTGCAATACGCCGTGATCGTGAACTCGAAGTTCTGGAACGGGTTGCCGCCGGATATCCGCAAGGCGCTCGACAAGGCGATGGACGAGGCGACCGATTATACCAACTCGATCGCGGTCAAGGAAAACGAGGATGCGCTGGCCGAGATCAAGAAGTCGGGCAAGACCACGCTGCACTATCTGAACGACGATCAGCGCAAGGCCTGGCAGAAGGCTATGCAGCCTACCTACGCATGGGCCAAGGGCCGCGTCGGGCAAGAAGTGCTAGATCTCGTGGCCAAAGAACTCGACGTCAAGATGAACTGACGGCCGATCCTTTTGCACAACAACATGAAAACGGTCGGGAGTGATGGCACTCCCGGCCGTTTTGGCCTGAGACGGGGGGACACGGTGTTTAAGGTGCTCAATCGGGCGTTCGACCATCTGGAAGAATGGTTGATCGCCAGCCTCATCGCGGCAGCGACGGCGTTGATCTTTGCCGCGGTGGTGCACCGGTACGGGACCGGCGTTTCGATCGACCTGTCAAAATGGCTGGCCGCGCGCGGCGTTCCTGTTCTGCCGGGGATTTTCAAGAGCATCTACCTGTGGCTCGCGGCACTCGACGTCTCGTGGGCGCAGGAACTCTGTATCTACATGTTCATCTGGATGGCGAAGTTCGGCGCCGCCTATGGCGTGCGCACCGGCATCCATGTCGGCGTCGATTTGCTC
The DNA here is from genome assembly GCF_036924615.1 of Bradyrhizobium sp. AZCC 2289. NCBI lineage: Bacteria > Pseudomonadati > Pseudomonadota > Alphaproteobacteria > Hyphomicrobiales > Nitrobacteraceae > Bradyrhizobium > Bradyrhizobium sp. AZCC 2289. Next base: position 7,918,833 of record NZ_JAZHRY010000001.1, read on the forward strand.
GTCAACATGGTGCCGGGACACGCGCGCAAGCAGGTGATCCTGTTCGCCCTGCTGTGCGGCGCGTTTTTCACCGGCATGATCGCCACCTTCGGCGGCTCGTTCGTGGCCGAGATGTTCAAGACCGGCCAGCAATCGAACGATCTCGAAGCGCCGATGTGGATCGTATATCTTGCGATCCCGGTCGGCTCCGGCCTGATGTGCTTCCGCTTCCTGCAGGTCTGCTGGTTCTACTACTGGACCGGCCACCTGCCGCAGCACAATGAGGCGCATGTCGAAGGCGTCGAAATCACCGCGCCTGCGTTGCATCCGGCAGAGGTCGACCCCGCGGAAGACGCCAGCCGCAAGGCGAGCCCGCTGGGGCTGATCCTGATCCTGGCGCCGATATTGATTCTGATGATCTGCCTCGGCGAGAAGGCCGGCATCATCGAGATGCCGCAAGCGCTCCGCGCGGGTTTGATCTTCGTGCTGCTGATCGCGCTGATGCTGACCGGTATCCCGGTTTCGATCGCGCTCGGCCTCACCGTGATGACGTTCCTGTTCACGCTGACGACGGTGCCGATCGAAGCGGTGTCGATGAAGCTGTTCACCGGCATCGAAAGCTTCGAGATCATGGCGATCCCGTTCTTCATCCTGGCGGGCAACTTCCTCACCCATGGCGGCGTCGCACGGCGGATGATCGATTTTGCGACCTCCCTGATCGGGCACTGGCACGGCGGATTGGGGCTCGCCGGCATCGTGGCCTGCTCGATGTTCGCGCTGGTTTGCGGATCGAGCGTCGCCACCGTCGCCGCGGTCGGCGCCATCGTGCTGCCCGAGATGGTGAGGCACGGTTACCCAATGCGATTCGGAGCGGGCATCATCACGGTTGCCGGGTCGCTCGGCATCCTGATGCTGCCGTCGATTCCGAAAATCATCTACGCGGTCTCCACCGGCACATCGATCGGCGCCCTGTTCGTCGCGGGCTTGCTGCCCGGCATGCTGCTGACCTCGATGCTCTGTGTCGTAACCTGGTTCCTGGCCAGGAAGCGCAACTATCCGCGCATGACCAGAGCGAGCTGGGGCGAGACCCTGCACGCGTTCCGCGAGAGCATCTGGGGCCTGATGCTGGTCGTCATCATCATCGGCGGCATCTATAGCGGCCTGTTCACCGCGACCGAGGCCGCGGCCATGGCCGCCGTCTATTCGTTCTTCATTTCGGTATTCGTGTACAAGGCGCTCAAGTTCAAGGATGTGCCGCGCGTATTGCTGCGGGCAGCGAACACCAGCGCGATGCTGCTCTATATCGTGACCAACGCGGTGCTGTTTTCGTTCGTTCTCAGCAACGAGAACATTCCGTCGGCGCTTGCCGACTGGATCACGGCGCAGGATCTCGGCTGGGTTGGCTTCCTCCTGCTCGTCAACATATTGTTGCTGTTGGCTGGCAATTTCATGGAGCCGACGTCGATCATCCTGATCATGGCGCCGATCCTGGCGCCGGCCGCAAAGCGGCTGGGCATCGATCTGGTCCATTTCGGCATCGTGATCGACGTCAATATGGAGGTCGGCCTTTGCCACCCGCCGGTCGGCCTCAACCTTTACGTGGCATCGATGATCGCGGGCATGCGCATTACCGATCTGGCGATGGCCGTCATGCCGTGGCTGCTCACAATGCTGGTCTTCCTTGTCATCGTGACCTATTGGCCCGCCCTGACGCTGTTTCTTCCGACGCTGCTTGGGATGCACTGATGACCGGGAGGAAGACAGATTGCATGGCTATGCTCCGGTTCCAAGCCCGAGGCTGGCATAGATCCGCCGCGCATAGGCGCCGAACTCATCCGTGGTCTTGATCGGCAGCGCGCGCGGAAACGGCAGATCGATCGAAAGATATTCCGCCATCCGCGCCGGACCGGCCGTGAGCACCGCGCAGTGCGAGGCGAGGAATACCGCCTCCTGGATGCTGTGCGTGACGAAAATGATGGTCTTGCCGCTTTCGCGCCATATCCGCAGCATTTCCAGGTTCATCTGCTCGCGGGTCAACGCATCGAGCGCACCGAACGGCTCGTCCATCAGGATCAGTTTTGGATCGTGGATGAACGCGCGCGCGATCGCGGTGCGCTGCTGCATGCCGCCGGACAATTGCTGCGGATATTTGTCCTCATAGCCGGCGAGGCCCACGAGATCGAGCAACTTGCGGGCGCGGGTCCGTGCCGCCTTCATCGGCAGCCCGACGATTTCGGCGGGCAGCAGCACGTTGTCGAGAACGGTCCGCCATTTCAACAGCAAGGCTTGCTGGAACACCATGCCGATATCGCGCGCCGGATCGAACGGCGTTTTTTCATTGCCGATTTTGATGGTGCCGCCGTCGACCCGGTGGAGTCCGGCGAGAATCTTCAGCACCGTGGTCTTGCCGCAGCCGGAGGGGCCGACCAGCGAGACCAGTTCGCCCTCCTGCACGTCCATGGTGACATCGGAGACGGCGAGGAATTCCGCACCCTTCGACCGATAGACCTTGCGGACGTTGCGCAGGCTGATGAAGGGCTTTTCCGTCATGCCAGCCATTTCTGCAGGTTCGCCGCGACGAAATCGTCGTCGGAGAGATCGGCGTGTTCGTTGCACACCCGGTCGATCTGCCGCATCTGGCCGGGGCTCAAGCCTTCGGCCGGATCGAGGCACCACAGCCCCCGCATCAGGCCCTGTCGCCGCAGCACCTCATGGCAGCCGGCGATGCAACCGTGAAAATTGTTGGCGACGTCGAAGAACGCGCTGTTGCAATCGGTGACGCGGGCATCGAGCGCCAGCAGGTCCGCGGGCACAGAGGCCTTGCCGCGCGCGACCTTGCACATCTCGAACTGCTTGATGGCGGCCGCGGTCCACACCGACCAATGCCCGAGCAGGCCGCCCTTGAAATAGGTCCGCGTCGTGACGCCTTTGTCACGCAGATCGAACGGCAGCATCAGATCGAGCAGGATGTGGTCGTCATTGCCGGTATAGAGCGCGACGCGATCGAGCGCGCCGGCGGCGGCGACGCCGCGCAGCACGTCGAGCGTGCGATAACGGTTGAACGGCGCGATCTTGATGGCGATAACGTTGTCGATTTCAGCAAAGCGTCGCCAGAAATCGGCGCTGAGGATGACGCCGCCGACCGCCGGCTGCAGATAGAAGCCGACCAGCGGAATTTCGCGCGCCACCGCCTCGCAATGCGCGATGATCTCGTCTTCGGACGCCGATTTCATCGCGGCGAGGCTGAGCAGCCCCGCGTGATAGCCGATGCCGCGTGCGGTGCTGGCTTCCGCGATAGCCTGCTGCGTCGGGCCGGCGAGGCCTGCGACCATCGCCAGCGGCCGCCTGGTCCAGGCCGCCGCGGTTTCCGCCGCCAGTTCCAGCACCGGCCGGTAGAAGCCGACATCGCGGATCGCGAATTGCGTGGTGTGAACGCCGACCGCAAGACCGCCGGCGCCGGCGTCGATGTAATAGCGCGTCAATGCGCGCTGATACCTGACGTCGAGGGCGCGCCCGGCGTCGAGCGCGAGCGGATGCGCGGGAAGAACCGTGCCGTCTGCTATCAGCTTCCGGACATCGGATTTGATCTCGCTGTGATGCATGGCCATTCCTATCCAAATTCCGGGCCGGCGACCGCGAACGGCAATTCTGAACTTTGCGCTGTGGCGCGGCCGAACCGCATGCGCTGAAACGGCCGCTCGATGCTCCAGCCGGCGCGGGTGAGACCCGCAAGAAATCCCACTTGCGAACCGACGGCATCGAGGAGGATCGGCCGGGTCTCGAACCCGGCGATCGCATCGACCAATGCCAGTGCGCTTTCCGGGCTGTCCGCCAACAAGGGGCCGATCTGTCGCGCCGTGCGGCCGTCTCGGACGATGGCCATCGCATGGCCATCGGACAGAACGCGTGAGCCGGAACGCGCGGCGAATTCCCCGAGAAGGGCACTGCGGTCGAACCCGATCGCGCGGCTATCACGCGCGATAAATTCGTCGAGGCTGCACGGCGATAGCGACGGTAGCGCCTCGGCCGGTGTCGCCTTCTCCAGCCGCAGCCGCCGCAACTGCAGCGTCGGCGTGAATCCGAGCGGGCCGTAGACGGCGGCCCCGGCCGGCGTCGCGTCGAGCCAGGTGGTCAACTCGAGCTTCCTCGCCGCGTTGAGGCAAGCGTCGACCAGCCGCGTCGCGACGCCGCGGCGGCGCCAGTTCGCGGTCACTAGCACCATGCTGATCCAGGCATTGCCGGCGGAGTAGGGCAGCAGCGCCGCGGTCGCGACCAACTGTCCCCTGTCACGGATCCCGAACACGATTCCTTTGGTCAGGAAAAACCGCCAGTCGTCCTCGTTCTGGTTCCAGTGCGCTTCGGTCGACAGTGCCAGCCCGGCCTGCGCGTCGCCGACGCCGAGTTCGACGATCGAGATGTGCTCAGTATCGGCCATCGCGCACCTCGTATTTGGTGGGCTTGCCGAGGCTCGGCATCGACCGCGAGACCCAGTCCGCGGTCCAGCGGATCAACTGATCGGTATCGACGACCGGCAGGCCGAACAAATTGACGGCCTGCGAGGTGTCGGTGAGCCACGCCGTCGGCTCCTCCTTGCCTGTTATCACGGGCGCGCGGCCGAACCGTTGGCCGAATTTTGCGGCAAGATCGCGCACGGCCAAAATTTCGTGACCAGAGACATTGATCGGCGAGGTCGGGGTGTCGCAATGCGCGAGGCAGCGCAGCGCCTGCGCGGAGGCGTCGCCCTGCCAGATGAAATTGACGTGGCCGAGGCTGACGTCGATCGGCTTGCCGGCCAAAACCTTGCTCGCGATGTCGTGCAGCACGCCGTAGCGCATGTCGATTGCGTAGTTGAGCCGGAACAGGCGGCCCGGCGTCGAGAATTTTCGCGAAAAATATTCGAACATGCGCTCGCGCCCGACGCAGGATTGCGCGTATTCGCCGGGCGGATTGGGCGCCATGTCTTCGCCGGAGCCCTTGCCGGTCACGGGAACGAAGGGATAGACGCAGCCGGTCGAGAACGCGACGATCCGCGACCCCGCAAAGGCCTGCGCCACCAGCGCCGGGGCGTGGGCATTCATCGCCCAGGTCAGCGACAGATCGCCCTCGGCGCCGAATTTTCGCCCCGCCATGAACACGATGTTTTCGACTTTTGGCAGCGCTTTGATCGCGGCTTCGTCGAGCAGGTCGCAAGGGATGGTCGCGATGCCGCGCGCCTGCAGCCAGTCCTTGACGCCGGCTTCGCTGAAGCGCGCGACGCCGATGATTTTGCGGTCGGGCAGGGCTGCCTTGGCGAGACCGGCCAAGGTCGGCCCCATCTTGCCGGCGACGCCGAGGATCATGATGTCGCCGTCGACGCTTCTGAGATCGTCGATCAGCGCCTGGCTCGGGCGGCACAGCAGTTCGTCGAGGGTCGCGACGTCTGGAATCGTCTCCGGCAGGGTTTCGCGCGTCAGCAGCATGTCTCGTCCCTGATTTTCCTAATTTAGCCGTACGTCCTTGACGACGAACAGCCGTTCGAGGCCAAGCACGAGGCCATAAAGCGTAACGCCCAACAGGGTCAGCAGCACAACGGCCATCACCATCGCCGGTGTATCGAGCGAGGACTGCACCTGGATCATGAGATAGCCGAGCCCGCGTTCGGAGGCGACGAATTCGCCGACGATCGCACCCGCCACCGCCAGGATGGCGCCGACTTTCATGCCGGAAAACACGTAAGGCAGCGAACCCGGCAACTGGATCTTTCGGAACAGGGTCCAGCGCGAGCCGCGCAGCGATTTGACCAGATCAAGCAAGTCAGGCTCGACCTCGCTCAGGCCTCGCGCAGTGGTGAGCAGGATCGGGAAGAAGCAGATGGAGAACGCGATCAGGATGTTCGGAAAGATGCCGTAGGAGAACCAGACGATGAACAGCGGGCCCAGCGCCACCTTCGGGACCATGTTCAGCGTCACGAACAGCGGCAGCAGCAACAGGCTGACCAGCGGCGACCACGTAAATATAACGGCCAGCATGACGCCGACCAGCGCGCCGAGGCAGAAGCCGCCGAGGATTTCGATCGCGGTCACCGCGAGGTTGGAAAGCCATGCGTATTTGGCCGAGCCGAGCGTGGCGAGCGTCGCGAGCGGCGAGGGCAGGATGAATTTCGGCACCTGAAAAGCGTCGACCAGCAGCTGCCAGAGCACGATCACGGCCAAATGCACGATCAGGATGATCGCGAGCGTCCGCGCCGATCGTGCTCCGTCGGTGAACAAGGTATGCTCCTGTTGGCGCGCCGGGCTTTCCTGGCGCGCGGGTCAGACTATCGCGGCCAGCGTCGGGTTTCAACCATCTGGTTGATTAGGCCCTGGTAGTTCCACCGTCATTGCGAGCCAACGGGTCGCGCGAACGCGCGCCCGATGACAGGCTCCGCGAAGCAATCCATAACACAGCCCGTATCGTCCATGGATTGCTTCGTCGCTCCGCTCCTCGCAATGACGGGTGCTGCCTACGGCCTTAGCGACTGCATCACCAGATCGACGACGTGCCTGCGGCGCGCCCGTTTGGCAGCCGTGCCCGAAAAATCCTTGCCGAAGATCGCCGACAGCGTCGGCGTGTTGGAGAAGAAGAAATAGCTCAGGCCCGCGATCGAGATATAGAGATGCACGGGGTTGACGCCCCTGCGGAAGACCCCCGCCCGCACGCCCTGGCTGAGGATGGTGGAAACCATGCTGACCAGCGGCGAATGCATCGCCTCCAGTTTCCGGGAGCCTCGGACATGCCGGGCGCCGCCGCGGTTCTCGTCGTTCAATAGCACGATGAAGTCGGGGTGGGCGTCGAGGTGGTCGAAAGAGGCTTCGATCAGCTTCCTGATAGCCTGTTCGGGCGGCAATCCCTCGAGGTTGAGCTTGCGCTCCTGGGCGCGGATTTCCTCATAGACCCATTCGAGCACGGCGAGATAGAGCGCGTCCTTGTCGCCGAAATAATGATAGACCAGCTGCTTGTTGACCGCCTGCGCGTGCCGCGATCTCGTCGACCCTGGCCCCGGCGAGCCCGCTGTCTGCGAATTCGCGCCGCGCCGCCGTCAGCAGCTTTTTCCGGGTCGCGGCCGGATCGCGCCGCTGCGGCTTGATGTCGTCAGATCGTCTTTTGGGCATTTCCAACCGAACAGTTGACAAGTCGCGTGGTCCCTTGTTGCATTGGTAGCGTCACGGGCGTGCAACGACAAGGCCGGTCGTAAACGAGGAGGTTGCCATGAAGGGCTTACGAATTGCGGGACTGGTGCTCGCGCTCGTCCTGCCCGCCGTGCCCTCTCACGCCGGCGAGCCGGTCAACCTGATCCTGAACTGGACGCCGACCGCCGACCATTCGCCGTTCTATTACGCCAAGGCGCAGGGCTGGTACGAGAAGGCCGGCATCGATCTGACCATCGAGGTCGGCAAGGGCTCCGGCGTCTCCTCGCTGAAGGTCGGCTCCGGCGGTTCGCCGTTCGGCATCGCCGACCTCGCGACCATGCTGGTGGCGAAGAGCAAGGGCGCCGACGACGTGGCCGTCATGAGCATCTACGCCAACACCGGGCAGACCTTCTATTGGCTGAAAAGCTACGGCGTGAATGGCCCGAAGGACTTTCCCGGCCACAAGATCGGCAACCCGCCGGGCGACGCTTCGCGGGTGATGTGGCCGGCCTTTGCCAAGGCCGCCGGTATCGCGTCGGACGCGGTCAGCTTCGTCAATGTCGGCCCGACCGCCAAGATCGCGGCGTTGAAGAGCCACACCGTCGATATCATCAGCGATTTCTATAACGAGCACGATCTGAAGGCGATCGAGTTCGGCAGTGATCTCGGCTACGTCAACTGGAAGGATATCGGACTCAATCCTTACGGCAATTCGCTGATCGTCAACGGCGCCTACATGGAGAAGAATCCGAAGCTGGTCGAGGATTTCGTCAAGATCAGCCAGAAGGCCTTTGCCGCTTGCGTCGCCGATGTCACGCCCTGCCTGAAGGCGTTGCTGGATCAGGTCTCCGGTCTCGACAAGGAAAACCAGCAACGGCAGTGGGAACGCATCAAATTCCTGATGACCGACGAGTTCACCACGACCAAGGCGCTGGGCTGGATCGATGGCGAGCGGATGAAAAAGGATTACGAGCTGGTGCAAACCTATCTCGGCATGGAAAAACCGTTCGAGGTCGGGACGGCGTTTTCGACCAAGATGCTGGATACGGGCATCAAGATGGATGCGAGCAAGGTGAAGAAGTAGGGGGCGCGAGCGGCGAACCTACCTCCGCCGTCATTGCGAGCGAAGCGAAGCAATCCATCTCACCGCGGAAAAGGAAGAATGGATTGCTTCGTCGCTTCGCTCCTCGCAATGACGCGGTGAGACAAGACGCTCTTTTCGTCAAGCCCGGCCATGACGGAGAGAGAGTTACTGCAGCGCCATGCCCGTCGTCTTCACCACCGTCGTCAGCTTCTCGTGATCCGCCTTCATCAGGGCTGCGAGTTCGCCGAGCGGCATCGGCTTGCCCGGGATGTTGGCGAGCGACAGCTGGCGCTGGACGTCGGGGTTTTGCAGGGCGTTGTTGATGGCATCATTGATCTTCTCGACGATGGCGTCCGGCGTCGCTGACGGCACGTAGATGCCGTACCAGGGCACGTAGGCAGCTTCGGCAAAGCCGGCCTCGGCGATCGTCGGCACGTCGGGAAGTTCCGCGACGCGTTTGTCGGTGAATACCGCGAGCGGCTTTACGGTGCCGGCCTTGATGTGCGGCAGCACGAGCTCGAGCGAAACGATCTCGAAGTGCATCAAATTGGTGATCAGATCGATCAGCGCCGGCGGCTGGCCCTTGTAGCCGATATTGGTCAGCTTGATGTGGGCGACCTCGAACAGTTTTTGCGCGGTCAAATCGATCGATGTGCCGGTGCCGGGATTGCCGAAATTCAGCTCGCCAGGTTTTTTGCGTGCGAGTTCGACGAATTCGCCGATGGTCTTGACCGGCATCGAGGGATGCACCAACGCCACGCTTTGGTTCCAGACCGCGAGGCCGACGCATCTGAAATTCTTCACCTCCCAGCCGGCGTCCTTGTACAGGTCGGGATTGACCAGCACCGCCGGCCCCGTCACCAGCCAGGTGTAGCCGTCCGGTTCGCTTCGCGCGACGGCGGCGGTGCCGATATTGCTGTTGGCGCCGGGGCGCGCCTCGACCACCACCGTTTGCTTCCAGTCGCGGCCGACCTGCTCGGTCACGGCGCGGGCGACAATGTCGACGATGCCGCCAGCGGGATAGGGCACGACGATGTGGATCGGGCGGCTGGGATAATTGCCTTCCGCGTGCGCGGCGCCGCCGAACGGCGTGGCGAAGGCCGCAACAAAACTCAAGGAAACACCCAAGGAAAAACCCAAGGCGGCGTTGATCCCGCGCATTCTCCCCTCCCATTTGTGCCGCGTCGTTCGAGGGACGTGTTGGCCCCGTGAGCGAGGCGTTTAGCCGTTAGCCACCAGCGACCGGATACTGCGCGCGAGGCCGAGGATACGCGGCCCGCATTCGCGCTCGATCTGCTCGGCGCTGAAACGAAACGAAGGAATGCCGCAATTGACCGAAAGACAATCGCCCGTCGGCGTCCGATAGAGCGGGGCGGCGACGCCAAAGATCTCCCGCCGCCATTCGCCGAGCGAAACCGCAAATCCGCGCTCCCTGCACAGCTCTATGTCGGGCAAGGTCCGCGTCTGCACATAGTCGGCTTCTTCCGGGCGCTCCGCCTTCACCCGCGCCACATGCGCGTCGAGCTCATCTTTTGTGTAGAGCGATAACAGCGCGCGGCCGACCGCGGTGGTCGCCAGCGTTCCGGTAAAGCCGACGTCGGGAACGTGCGGGACGGCGTCGGTGGTGCGCAGCGTCTCGACATAGATGAAGTCGAGGCCGAGCGGCATCGCGATGGAAACCGTGCCGCCGGCGTAAGCGGCAAAGTCGCGCATCAGAGGGCGCGCCAATTGCCGGACCTTCAGCGCCGACAGCACCGGATAGGCGGCAGCGAGAATGCCGAGCCCGAGTTCGAACCGACCCTTGGCGTCGCGCTTGAGATAGCCGAGGTGCGCCAGCGTGTAGGTCAGCCGCGACACCGTCGGTCGCGATAGCCCGGTGTGCTGCGCAAGGTCCGCGTTCGACAGCGAACCACTGGCGTTCCGGAACGCCGCCAGCACATCGAGCCCGTGCGCCAATGTCGTCGCGAACGACGGATCGGCCTGATCCATCGAGGGTTTGGCCCGGGAAGCTGGAGAGGGATCGAGGGACGAGATCGCTGCCATTCCGGAATAATGGCTAACCGGCCATATTTTGTCAATATATCGGAATGAATTTGCAATCTGTGTCGATATACGCTTAGGTGCCACCCAAAAATGAGGGAGGTGGCATGGATTTCGATCTTTCCCCGGGGGCTGAGCAGTGGCGGAACAAGCTGCAGACGTTCTTCGACGCTGAGGTGCTGCCGCGCCACCGCGCCTGGGTCGAACACGTCGCCGATAGAAGCGAAGCGCCGCCCTTCATGGGCGACCTGCAGCAGAAGGCGCGGGCCGCTGGCTTATGGAATCTCGGCCTGCCCGAACTCGCCGGCGACGAGCCGGGCACGCGGCTTTCCAATCTCGACTACGCGCCTTTGGCCGAGATCATGGGCCGGCTGTTCTGGGCGCCGGAAGTCTTCAACTGCCAGGCGCCCGACGTGCCCAACATGATCGCGCTGCAGAACTGCGCGACACCGGAACAGAAGGCGCGCTGGCTGCGGCCGCTGCTGGAAGCAAAAACCCGTTCGGCGTTCGGGATGACCGAGCCGGATGTGGCCTCCTCGGATGCCACCAACATCGCGACCAAAATGGTTCGCGATGGCGACGACTACGTTCTCAACGGGCGCAAATGGTTCATCACCGGCGCCGCCCATCCAAACTGTACGTTCCTGATCGTGATGGGCGTGACCGATGCGGACGCCGACCGCACGCGCCGGCACTCCTGCATCATCGTGCCGATGCAGACGCCGGGCGTTCGTCTGGTGCGGCGGCTGCGCTGGATGGGCTGCGAGGATCACACCGCCCCGATCGGCGAACTTGCGTTCGACAATGTGCGCGTGCCCGCGTCGAACCTGCTTGGCGAGGAAGGCGAGGGCTTTAAGGTGGCGCAGGTGCGCTTAGGCCCTGCGCGGATTCATCATTGCATGCGCTCGATCGGGCTGTGCGAGCTGCTGATCGAATTGATGATGGTGCGCGCGTCCGAGCGTTCCGCGTTCGGGCGGACCGTCATTCAATACGATACGGTGCAGCGCTGGATCGCCGAATCCCGCGTCGAACTGGAGCAGGCGCGCCTGCTCGCCTATCGCTGCGCCTGGCGGCTCGACCAGACCGGCCATCACGGTGCAAGTTCTTCAATAAAGAATTGGCGCGACGTCTCCCTGATCAAGGTCGCGGTGCCCGCGATGCTGCAGCGGATCGCCGACCGCGCGCTGCAGGTGTTCGGCGCCATGGGCGGCTCCGACGATACGCCGATCCATCAGGCCTTGGCCTGGGGCCGCCTGCTGCGGATCGGCGACGGCCCCGACGAAGTCCATCTGCGGCAGATATTTCGGATGGAGCCGATGCCCACATGGTCGATCGCCAATTCGCCTTATCTCGCGGTGCGTCCGTCATGACCTCGGTTTCGTGGCCTCCTGGTTCGAGACGCGCGGCGTTGCCGCGCTCCTCACCATGAGGGTCCAAGACCTCATCCTGAGGAGCGCGCACTCGCGCGCGTCTCGAAGGATGAAGCCACCGACCTACAAACGAAACGGACCAGGGAGGACAACAAGATGACCCAGAACGTCAGCACTGAAACCCCCAAGGACGCTTCCGCCCCGGTGATCGCGCAGCACGCGGCGACGCTGAAGGCGCTGCCGTTTTCCGACACGCGCGATTTTGACGACGCCGCGCGCGGCTTTCTCGGCAGCGTGGAACACGCAAAAATAGCCTCGCCGCAGGGCCGGACGGTCTGGAGTCTGGAGCCCTACGCTTTCCTTGGCGAGGAAAAAGCGCCGCCGACCGTCGATCCGAGCCTGTGGCGGCAATCGCGCCTCAATATGAACCACGGCCTGTTCGAGGTGGTGCCCGGTGTCTATCAGGTGCGCGGGCTCGACATCGCCAACATGACGCTGATCGAAGGCGACAAGGGCGTGATCGTGGTCGACACCCTGACCTCGATCGAAGGCGCGCGCGCCGCGATGGAACTTTACTTCCAGCACCGCGGCAAGAAACCGGTCACCGCCGTGATCTTCACCCATACCCATACCGACCATTGGGGCGGCGCGCGGGGCGTGCTCGATGATGAGACGCTCGCCAGCGGGAAGGTGCCGATCATCGCGCCGAATCTCTTCATGGAGCACGCGGTCTCCGAGAACATCATCGCGGGGCCGGCGATGCTGCGGCGCGCGCAATATCAGTTCGGGCCGCTATTGGCGAAGGGCGTGCGCGGGCAGGTCGATTGCGGGCTCGGCAAGTCGATGGCGGCGGGCTCGGTCGCGCTGCTGCGGCCGACCGATCTGATCATCGCAACCGGCGATAAGCGCATCATCGACGGGCTCGAATTCGAGTTCCAGATGGCGCCGAACTCCGAGGCGCCGGCGGAGATGCATTTCTTTATCCCGCGCTACAAGCTGCTCAATCTTGCGGAAAACTGCACGCATAATTTCCACAATTTGCTGCCGTTCCGCGGCGCCGACGTGCGCGACGCGCTGGCCTGGTCGAAATATCTCGGCGAAGCCCTGCAGATGTGGGGCGGCAAGGCGGACGCGATGTGCGGCCAGCATCACTGGCCGGTATGGGGCCATGAGCGGATCGACACCATGATCCGCCAGCAGCGCGATCTCTATAAATTCGCGCATGACCAGACCATCCGCCTGATGAACCACGGCCTGACGGCGACCGAAATCGCCGAGGCCATCCGCTTGCCTGCAAGCCTCGACGGCGCCTGGCATGGACGCGGCTATTACGGCCACATCCGGCACAATGTGAAGGCGATCTACCAAAAGTATCTGGGATGGTACGACGCCAATCCGGTCAATCTCGATCCGCTGCCGCCGGTCGAGTCCGGCAAGAAATATGTCGAGTATATGGGCGGCGCGGAGGCGATCCTGACGCGGGCGGCTAAGGACTTTGCCAAGGGCGAATTCCGCTTCGTGGCGCAGGCGGTTAGCCATCTGGTGTTCGCCGAGCCCGACAACCAGGCGGCGCGCGCGATGCTGGCCGATACATTCGAGCAGCTCGGCTACGCCTCGGAAAGCTCGACCTGGCGCAACGCCTATCTGTTCGGCGCGCAGGAGCTGCGGCACGGCATGCCCAAAGTGCCACCGCGTTCGCCGATGCCGCGCGAGACGCTGGCGGCATTGCGCACCGAACAGCTATGGGACGTGCTCGGCGTCCGCCTCAACGGCCCCAAGGCCGAAGGCAAGCGCATCGTGCTGAACTGGAATTTTACCGACACCAAGGAGACGTTCATTCTCAATCTGGAGAATTCAGCGCTGACTTATGTCGCCGGCAGCCAGGCCGCCGACGCCCATGCGAGCTTCACGCTGGCGCGCAGCACACTGGATGAAGTGATTGCAAAACTGACGACGTTTCCGGAAGCGGTCGGCGCTGGCAAGATCAAGGTCTCCGGCGAGCCGTTGCGTCTCGGTGAGTTGATGATGCTGATGGACGAGTTTCCGCGCATGTTCGAGATCGTCGAGCCGAAGCGGACGGCGGTGAGTTAGGCGTCGTCATTCCGGGGCGATGCGGAGCATCGAACCCGGAATCTCGAGATTCCGGGTCTGGTCCTTCGGACCATCCCGGAATGACGAGGTCTAATCGCTTCGTCGCTTTGCTCCTCGCAATGACGACAGCGGCCACTAAATCCCCAGATACGCCGCCTGCACCTGCTTGTTGTTCGCAAGCTCCGTGCTCGTCCCGTGCATGATCACGTTGCCGCTTTCCAGCACATAGGCGCGCTGGACCAGCGACAGCGCGCGGCTGACGTTCTGCTCCACCAGCAAGATCGCGGTGCCCATCTTGTGGATCTCGCCGATCTTCTCGAAGGTCACGTCGGTCATCACAGGCGCGAGGCCCAATGAGGGTTCGTCGAGCATCAGCAACTTCGGCTTCAGCATCAGCCCGCGGCCGACCGCGAGCATCTGCTGCTCGCCGCCGCTCATGGTGCCGGCCAGTTGCTGCCTTCGTTCGGCCAGCCGCGGAAAGATGCTGTAGACCAGCTCGAGCGTGCGGCTGCGTTCCGCCTTCGCTTTCGGCACATAGGCGCCGATCTCGAGATTTTCGTGCACCGTCATATCCGGAAACACCTGACGCCCTTCCGGGACATGGGCAATGCCCAGTTCCGGAATCCGGTGCGGCGGCAGCGACGCGAGGTTGGTGCCGGCGAAGGTGATATTGCCGGCCGACAGTTTGACCAGCCCGGAGACCGCGCGCAGCGTCGTGCTCTTGCCGGCACCGTTGGCGCCCAGCAGGCCGACCGCTTCGCCTTCGCCGATCGTGATGCTGACATTCGTGATCGCGGGCACCGAGCCGTAGCTGGCGCACACACCTGACAGTTCAAGCATGCGCGTCTCCCGAGGCCGGCGGATGCACGTAGGAGCCGAGATAGGCGCGGATCACTTCCGGATCTTCCACGATCTCCTTGGGCGTGCCCTCGGCGATCTTTTGCCCGTGGTCGAGCACGACGATATGGCGGGCCACCGCCATGATCGCGCGCATCACGTGCTCGACGATCACGATCGTCAGCCCCCGGCTGGAGAGCTTTCCGACCAACGCGACCGCCTGATCGATCTCGGCCGGGTTGAGCCCGGCCATCACCTCATCGAGCAGCAAGATCCGCGGCTCGGTCGCCAGCGCGCGCGCCATCTCCAGCCGGCGCTGGTCGATCGTAGTGAGATCCTTGGCCGCGGTCTGTTCCTTGGCCGCGAGGCCGACGAACTCGATCGCCTCCAGCGCCCGGGTGCGGGCGGCGGCAACATGGCGGTCGCGCAGGAAGGCGCCGGTCATGACATTCGCCAGCACCGTCATCCGGCCAAAGGGTTTTGCGACCTGGAAGGTGCGCGCCATCCCGAGCGCGCAGATATCATGTGGCTTGAGGCCGACGATATCCCGGCCGAACGCCAGCACCGAACCGGCGTCGGGCCGGTGAAAGCCGGTGATGAGATGGAAGCTCGTGGTCTTGCCGGCGCCATTCGGCCCGATCAGCGCCACGGTCTCGTTCTCCTGCACCGCAAAGCTGACGTCCTGCACGGCGCGCAAGCCGCCGAACCGCTTGCTGAGACCCTTGATAACCAGTGCTTCTGCCATCGGCCGGTCCTTACGCGCGCGCCGGATGGCGACGGACATAGCGGTGATACGCTTCCGTCGCCACGCCCATCAGCCCGGTCGGCCGCCACAGGATCACGGCCATCAGGATCAGGCTGTAGACGGTAAGCTGAATGCCGCCGACCGAACCGCCGAGCCAGCTCTGCAGCAGGGTCGACGTGGTCTCCAGCAGCACCGTCCCGACCACCGGTCCCCACAGCGTCCCGATCCCGCCGACGATCGATACCAGCGCCGCCTCGATCGAGATGCTGAAGCTGAACGCCGTCGCGGGGTCGATGAAGTAGATGTATTGCGTGTAGAACGTGCCGGCCATCGCGGTCAGGAACGAGCTGATCATGTAGATGTCGCGCTTGATCTTTGGCGCGTTGACGCCGATTGCTTCGGCCGCGTCTTCATCCTCGCCGATGGCGACGAGGTAATAGCCCATCCAGGACCGCTCGATCAGATAGGTTATAAAAAGCCCGAGGGCGAGCAGGCCGAGTGCGACATAGTAATAAGCCGCCTTGGCCTCGAACTGCATCATCAACGGCGCATTGCCGAGATTCGGGATGGTGGTGCCCTCGGCGCCCCAGGCAAAATCGCGGAACTTCAGGAAGATCAGCATCAGGGCTTGCGCGGTCGCGATGGTGGCGATGGTGAAGTAGGGGCCGCGCAGGCGAAAACACAGCCAGCCGATCGGCAGGCTCGCCAGCATCGCGACCACACCGCCGGCGACCATCCCGATCCAGGGCGAGATGCCGAAATCGATCTGCAGGATGGTCGAGGTGTAGGCGCCGAGGCCGAAATAGGCGGCGTGCCCCAGCGATAGCTGCTTGGCGTAGCCGCCCATCAGGTTCCAGGCGACGCCGATAAAGGAAAACAGCAGGATGCGGATGAAGATGTCGATCGCAAACGAGGTTTTGACGACCAGCGGCAGGGCAATCAGAACGATTGCGCCCAACGCTAGCCAAACCAAAGTCTGCGTTCGCAGTCCCAAAATCGTCATCGTGCCCTCCCGCCGCCAAGGCCGGTCGGCCTGAAGGCCAACGTCAGCAGCAGCATCGCAAACACCCCGATCAGTCCGGAGTCGGCGCCGACGAACTGGATGCCGAGCGATTCCGCGACCCCCATCATCAAACTGGCGACCAGTGCGCCGATCACATTGCCGAGCGTGCCCAGCACCACGGCGACAAAGGCCATCAGCACAAAGGTTTGGCCGACGAACGGATAGGCCGAGTAGAACGGCATCAGCAGCGAGCCGGCGGCGCCGGCCAGCGCCAGCGCGACCCCGAGCGCGACGCAGAACACCCGGTTGGGATTGATCCCCATCAGCATCGCGACATCGCGGTTCTGCGAGGCGGCACGCATCGCCTTGCCGAGATCGGTAGTGTGCAGGAACACCCAGAGCGCGCCGCTCAGCCCCATCGCGACCACGAAGGCGATCAGTTTGGCGACGGGGATATAGAGTCCGCCGATGTGGAACGCTTCATCCGAATAGGAGGTGTGAACGGTGCGGTAATTCGCCGTGAACAGCATCAGCGCCAGATTGAGCAGCAACAGCGACAGCGCAAAGGTCAGGAAGATCTGGGGCATGTCGTTAGGCCCCAGCACCCGGCGGATCAGGAAATGCTGGATCAGGACGCCGATGACGAACAGCACCGGCATCGATACCACCAGCGACACGATCGGGTCGATGCCGAACTGGTTGGCGAGAAAGAACGAGATATACATCCCGATCATCACGAATTCGCCCTGGGCGAAGTTGACGATCTTGACCACGCCGAAGATCAGCGTGACGCCGATGCTGACGAGCGCGTAAATGCCGCCGATGAGCAGGCCGTTGATCACGGCCTGGGCCAGTGTCTCCCACATCGAATTGGCCGGTGCTTCAGGTTTTCATCAGCTGCGCGCGCTTGTCTTCGTCCGGGAAGACGCTGGCGAGATCGGCGTTCTGCCACTGCACCCCCACCGGATGGCCGTAGACGTTCTTGCCGTCGGGGCCGAACTTCACCTTGCCGCCGGGCGCCATCGCGGCGTAGCCCTTTGACACATCGAGCGTGGACAGGGCTTCGCGAACCTTCTGCGGATCGGCGGAGGCGGCGCGCTCCAGTGCGTCGGCCAGCATGAAGGTCTGCGCGACCAGGCCGCCGGCATATTCGAACAGGAATTCGCCGGTGCGCTTCTTGTATTCGGCGTTCACCTTCTGCGCGTCGTCGCTCATGTCATGGTTCCAGTGCGCCACGCCCTGCAGACCCTCGGCGAGCTTGCCGACGTTCTTGTAGAAATCCGGAATCACGAACCCGCCCGAGCCGCCGTTGATGGCGACGTTGAGGCCGACCTGCTTGACGGTACGCACGATCAGGATGAGGTCGTTCAGATAGGAGACCGAGAACAGCGCGTTCGCCCCGGAAGCCTTGACCTTGTTGATCAGCGGTGAGGCGTCGGTGAAGCCGGCCGAGTAAGGTTCGAACATGACGATTTCGACGCCTTCGCCCGGCGCCAGTTCCTTCAGGCCGTTCGACGTCGAGGTGCCGAACGCGGTGTTCTCGAAGATCACGGCCACTTTCGGCTTGTCGCCGACCAGTTTCGCCATTTGCAATTGCGCCCTGGCAAATTGCGAGGCGCGGGCGAACGGCGTGAACGTATAGTTGCGGCCCTTGTTGAGCTGGTCGGAGCTGGAGCCGGTGATGATCGGAACCTTTGCGCGCTCGCATACTTCGCTTGCGATCAGGGTCAGCGCGCTGGCGAAGCAGCCGTGGACTGCCGACAGCTTGTTGCCGGTGATCAACCGGTCGGTTTCGGTGCGCGTTACCGTCGTATCGCTCTGCACGTCGGAAAGGATCAGGTTGAGCTTGGCGCCGCCGAGCGACTTGATGCCGCCGGCCTCGTTGATCATTTCGATCGCGAGTTTGGCGGCGGCAACACATCCCACCCCGATCTGTGCCATGCTGCCGGTGGTCGGATAGAGCGCACCGATATTGATGGGATCGGCCGCCCAGCCGCGCAGCGGCACTGCGCCGAAGGCGCCGGCAGCGAGAATGCCGCCGGTCTTGACCAGAAACTGGCGGCGGTTTTGCCGCTTCGACACTGTCTGTTTCAACTCGCCGTTATTGCCGACAGCCTTGCGATCTTTTTTCATGCCGTTCCCCCTGTGCTGGCGACGGTACAGCATGCTGTCCGCCGGCATTTTGGGGATCGTAGCCCCATTCAAAATTGTTTACAATATAGTTTTCAATATTATTATATGATTGAAGGCGCGGTGCGTGTGATGCCGTTGGTCGCGCCGGGCGGGGCCTGCCCGCCACACCGGGGAAATTATGGTCGGAAAACCATCCAAACGCGCTATCTCGAGCCCGGCCAAATCCCGGCCGGTTGCGGCATCGCCGGCGCGCGGGCCCGCCGCCATCATGATTGCCAAACGCCTCGAGGAGGACATCGTGCTGGGGCGGCGCCAGCCGAAAGAGCGGCTGATCGAGCAGGATCTTTCCGACCTGTTCCAGACCCATCGCGGTGACGTGCGGCTGGCGCTGTTCGAGCTCGAAAAGAAAGGTCTGGTGGAGCGCATCCCAAATCGCGGCGCGCTGGTTCGTGGCCTGACCCCGCTGGAGGTGAAGGAAATTTACGCGGTACGCGAAGAGCTGGAAGTGATGGCGGTCCGCATCATTCCGTTTCCCGTCGGCAACAAGGATATCGAGCGGCTGGAGCAACTGCAGCGCCAGCATGCCGCCGCCATCGCCGCGGGTGACCTGCTGAGCGTGTTTTACAGCAATCTCAGTTTTCACCAGGCTCTGTTCGGTCTCTGCGGCAATGCCTGCCTGATCGAAACCATCGATCTGCTGGCCCGGAAGGTCTACGGTATCCGCTCTTATGCGAATGCATTTCCGGAATCGCTCGATGGCGCCCGCCGCGACCACCTCGATATGATCAAGGCGCTTCGCGCGTCGCGGCGCAACGATCTGGTGGCGCTGACGAGGCGTCACCTGAAACCCTCGCCGGAAGCCTATATCAAGGCTTACGAGCGCCGCTTCGGCAAAGCCGATCTGGCGCCCGCGCCTTGAACTGAGCCGAACTACTCAGCGCTGCTCACCAGCTTGATCCGCGGCTTGGCGGCTTCCATCAGGCCGCGATAGGCGGCGAGATAATCCAGCGCCATGCGCCGTGCGGTGAAACGCTTCTCGAATTGCCGGCGAATGGCCATCCGGTCGAGGCCGGAGAGCCGGCCGACCGAAGCGACCGCGCTGGTTTCGTCCTCGACCACAAAACCGGTCAATCCGTCGTCGATGATTTCCGGCACCGATCCGCGATTATAGGCAATGACGGGCGTACCGCAGGCCATCGCTTCGATCATGACCAGGCCGAACGGTTCCGGCCAGTCGATCGGCACCAACAGCGCGATCGCGCCGCTCAGGAAGTCGGGTTTTTCGCGATCGCTGATCTCGCCGATATATTCGACCAGTGGATTGCCCGTGATCAGCGGGCAAATCAGCTCGTCGTAATATTCCTGATCGGCGCGGTCGACCTTGGCGGCGATCTTCAGCGGCAGGCCGCAGCGGGTCGCGATCTTGATGGCGCGGTCCACGCCCTTTTCCGGCGCGATGCGGCCGAGCACCGCGAGATAGGACGGCTTCACCGGCTGCGGCGTCAGCAACTTCTCCGGCAGGCCATGATGGATGGTCTGCACCCAATTGGCCTGCGGCACCGGCCGCCGCTGCGCGTTGGAAATCGAAATCACGGGAACTTTTGCGAAGGTCGTGAACACCGGCTGGTGCTCCGGCAGGTCGAGCCTGCCATGCAGTGTGGTCAGGAACGGCGTCGGCTGCCGGAAGAACAGGGAGAACGGATAATAGTCGAGATGAAAGTGCAGGAAATCGAATTCCTCGTCGTCACATTTTTGGCGAACGCGTTCCAGCATCACCATGTGCAGCGCGTTGGGATCGCGCACCGCGCCGTCGAGGCGGAGCGCCTTCGGCCATGTCGCGTCAAGTTTCGCTGACGTCCGCGAATCGCCGCTGGCGAACAGGGTGACGTCGTGTCCCAACGCCACCAGTTCTTCGGTCAGCCAGTGCACGACCCGTTCGGTGCCGCCGTACAGTTTGGGGGGAACAGCCTCCGTCAGCGGGGCAACCTGCGCGATGCGCATCTTTTCGTCTCCTGTGATGATAGATGAACAAAAGCCCCACCCTCCGGTTGGCACCGGCATGCCAATACGGGAACGTTCTCGCGTTTGCGAAGTTCCCTTTGTGCGTTTGACGCTTCTTCCTTCGTCCACACTGTCGTCTTGCTGATGCCATCTCGTGCGAACAAATTCTGGTTGCTGCTGATGCTGCAAAATTGTTGCGCAGTGATGGCCGTGTGCCGCGACACTAAAATCGCCGTTCTTCACGTAATCGTGCGCGGGACCCTGTCGTAAGAATTCCCGTTCACCCTCAACAGGTTTGCAGAACTTATGGACAATCTTTCCGGATATGCGCACCGTCCCTTTCGATTTGTGTTGCGCTATCTGCGCCGCCGTCTCGCATCGCATGCGGTCATCTTGTCCGCCGTCGTTGCGGCGGTTGCTTGCTCGGTAGGCACGCAATACGGCGTCAAGAATCTGGTCGACAGCCTGACTGCGGGACCGTCGCACGCAGGGGGCGTATGGCTGGCATTCGTTTTCCTCATGTCGCTGATCGCGGCCGATAATTTTTTGTGGCGGATCGCGAGCTGGACGGCGAGCTTCACGTTCGTCGGCGTCACCGGAGATTTGCGGCGCGAAATGTTCCGTCATCTGACCGGTCACGCGCCGAGCTACTTCTCCGACCGGCTGCCGGGAATGCTGACCAGCCGTATTACCGCGACCTCGAACGCGATCTTCACGGTCGAAAACATGTTCGTGTGGAACGTGTTGCCGCCATGCATCGCCACGGTCTCGGCGATTGCCCTGATTGGAACCGTAAGCCTGCCGATGTCGGCGGGGCTGATCGTCGTCGCGGGAACCATGGTGCTGGCAATGTTCCGTATGGCGGCCGCCGGCAAGCCGCTGCACGATGATTTTGCCGACAAGGCGGCCGCGGTCGACGGCGAAATGGTCGATGTCATCAACAATATGCCGCTGGTGCGGGCGTTCTGCGGGCTCAGCTACGAGCACGACCGGTTCGACGCGACCGTGAACCGGGAACTCGACGCCCGCGGGCGCAGCCTGCGCTATCTCGAAAAGCTGCGGCTGACCCATGCCGCCGTCACCGTCGTCCTGACCATTGCGCTGCTGGCCTGGGCCGTCACGCTGTGGGAGCGCGGCGCGGCCACGACCGGCGATGTGGTGCTGGTCTGCACGCTCGGACTTTCGATCCTGAGCGCGACCCGCGACCTTGCGGTAGCCCTTGTCGACGTCACCCAGCACGTCGCTCGCCTGACCGAGGCGATCGCCACCTTGTTGCTGCCGCACGAACTGCGCGACCATCCGGAAGCCGAGCCGCTGGTCAAGAGCGGTGCCGCCATTGCCTTCAATAACGTCACGTTCCGCTATCCCGGCGGGGTTCAGGTGTTCGAAAAATTCAGCCTGCGCATCCAGCCCGGGCAAAGGGTCGGATTGGTGGGCCAGTCCGGCGGCGGCAAATCCAGCCTGTTCACGCTGCTGCAGCGCTTCTACGACGTCCACCACGGCAGCATCACGATCGACGGCCAGGACATCGCAAAGGTCACGCAGCAAAGCCTGCGCGAAGCGATCTCGGTGGTGCCGCAGGATATCTCGCTGTTCCACCGCTCGATCATGGAAAATATCCGCTACGGCCGGCCGAACGCGACTGACAACGAGGTGCTGCGCGCGGCGATCGCGGCGCGCTGCGATTTCATCGAAACCTTGCCCGAGGGCATGGCGACCATCGTCGGCGATCGTGGTATCAAGGTGTCGGGCGGGCAGCGCCAGCGTATCGCCATTGCCCGCGCCTTCCTGAAGGACGCGCCGATTCTGCTGCTCGATGAGGCTACCGCAGCGCTCGACAGCGAATCGGAAGAGGCGATCCGCGAGTCGCTGTCCCGCCTGATGCGCGGACGAACCGTCGTCGCGATCGCCCATCGTCTGGCGACGCTGCGCAATTTCGATCGCGTGGTGATGCTGCAGGGCGGCCGCATCATCGAGGACGGGCCGCCGGATATTCTGTTGCAGGGAAAGGGCCCCTACCGCGAATTGGTCGCGCGCGAAATGGGCCGCCTCGCAACCCATGCGGCCTGATGCCGCGGCAGTAGTGTTTTGCGTCCCGGTGCTTCCATTGCAAGGCGAGAAAACTGCTCGAGGTCCAAATGGCAGCCGAAGTCATCACGCAATTCATGACCACCCGTTCCGTCGAGCAGGTATCCGAATCCCCGTTCTACATCCCGATGACGGGGCCCGCGGCGAGGCCGCGGTGCTCGCTCAAGCATGACGACACCTTTATCGTGCTCGACAGCCACGGCGATATCGGTGCTTCCGCCGGCGGGCCCGACGGGCTGTTCAATGCCGACACCCGTTACCTCGCCCGGCTTGAAATGGTGCTGGATGAAGTCCAGCCGTTGCTGCTCGGCTCCAACCTGCGCGACGACAATTCGGCGCTGAGTATCGACCTCACCAATTCCGACGTGTACCGCAACGGCCGGCTGGTGTTGCAGAAGGATACGCTGCACATCGTGCGCACGATCTTCCTGTGGCGCGGCACCGCCTATCAGCGGATCGGTCTGCAAAATCACGGCGACCGGCCGGCGAGTTTCGACCTGACATTGTTGTTCGACAATGACTTTGCCGACTTGTTCGAGGTCCGCGGCGAACGCCGCCCGCGCCGCGGCATCGGCTCGAGCAAGCTGCTGGGTCCGACCGATGTCGTGCTGGAATATAGCGGGCTGGACGCCCAGTCGCGGATCACCGCGCTGCATTTTGAGCCGCGGCCGACGCGGCTTTCGGTCAATGCCGCGACCTATCATTTCGATCTGGCGCCGCAACAGGCCACGTCGCTTTTCATCGCCGTGTCCTGCAACAGGTCGATCATGCAAAAGCCGGTGCCGTTCTTCCGCGGCCTGCTGGCGCACCGCCGCGAGATGCGATGCTTGACTGCAGGTGCGGCCAGCATCGAGACCTCGAACAGCATCTTCAACGAGGTGCTGTGCCAGGCGATGGCCGACCTCAACATGCTGATGACGGAAACCCCGCAGGGCCGCTATCCCTATGCCGGCATTCCCTGGTACTCCACGACGTTCGGCCGCGACGGCCTGATCACGGCGCTGCAGATGCTGTGGGTCGATCCGCGTATCGCCAAGGGCGTGCTCAAGCGGCTAGCCTTCTTCCAGGCCAAGGCCACGGATCCGCTTAACGACGCCGAGCCCGGAAAGATTCTGCACGAGATGCGCGGCGGCGAGATGGCGGCGCTGCGCGAGGTGCCGTTCGCGCAATATTACGGCAGCGTCGATTCGACGCCGCTATTCGTGCTGCTGGCCGGGCTCTATGTCGAACGCACCGGCGACGAGGAAACGCTGGCCGAATTGTGGCCTGCGATCGAGGCAGCGTTGCGGTGGATCGACGGTCCCGGCGATCCCGACCAGGACGGTTTTGTTGAATATCAACGCGCCACCGAGCAGGGGCTGGCCAATCAGGGCTGGAAGGATTCCTTCGACGCGATATTTCACGCCAATGGGCAACTGGCGGAAGGCTACATCGCGCTGGCGGAAGTGCAGGGCTATGTGTTCGCCGGCAAGCGGCTGGCGGCGCGATGCGCTCGCCGCCTCGGCATGACCGACATTTCTGCCAGGCTGGAATCGGAAGCCTTGCTTCTCGCCGAGCGTTTCGAGGAGGCGTTCTGGTGCGAGGGGCTCGGCACCTACGCGCTGGCGCTCGATGGCACGAAGCAGTCGTGCAGGGTGCGGACCTCCAACGCCGGGCAGCTCCTGTTCACCGGCGTGGTGCGGAAAGACCGCGCCCGCCTGGTCGCCGCCGATCTGATGAGCCAGAAATTCTTTTCGGGATGGGGCATCCGCACGGTTGCGCTTGGCGAAGCGCGCTACAATCCGATGTCCTATCACGACGGATCGATCTGGCCGCACGACAATGCGCTGATCGCGCTCGGCTTCGCGCGCTACGGCCTGAAGCATTCGGTGGCGCAGCTGTTCAAAGGCCTGTTCGACGCCGCGAGCTACATGGACCTTCGGCGGCTGCCCGAACTGTTCTGCGGGTTCCGGCGCGAGCGGCGGCGCGGGCCGGTGCTCTATCCGGTCGCCTGCGCGCCGCAGGCCTGGGCCAGCGCCACGCCCTTCAGCCTGCTGGAGGCCGCCCTCGGTCTCGAATTCGACGCCGCGCGCGGCGAGATCCGCCTGCGCAATCCGCGTCTGCCCGAATTCCTCAATGAGGTAGTGTTGCGCGACCTGCAGCTTGGGCCGTCGAGCGTCGATTTGCGGGTCCGCCGCCACGGCGAGGACGTCTCGCTCGAGGTGTTGCGCACGCGCGGCCAGATTCAGGTGTCGATCGTGCTGACGCAATAGGTGTTTGTGCGCGCGATAGTGCTTCCGGCGTCAAGGGAGAGCCACATGCGGGCAAGGATATTGATGGTGTTGGTCGCGGGGGCTCTTGCGGTATTCGCCGCCGCCCGGGCGGCGGATGATTCCGGCTCACCACCGGCGAGCAAAGCCGCGCCACAGGGGGCTGCGAAAGAACCTGCGCCGCCGCCATCGGTCACGGTGATCGGCGCCCGCGATGCACACGGCATCCTCGGCCGCGAGGTCCGCAGCGCCGCCAACGAGGACATGGGGCGCATCGTCGACGTAATCGTGGATCGCGAAGGCACGGTACGCGCCGCCGTGATCGATTTCGGCGGCTTCCTCGGCGTCGGCAGCCGAAAAATCGTCGTCGACTGGAACGCGCTTCACTTCGGTAGCGTTGCCAACAAGAGCGACAGCATCACACTCGAGTTGACCAAGGAGCAGGTAACGGCGGCTCCGGAATATAAGGAAGACACGCCACTTATTGTGCTTGGCGCGGCGGGTAGTCTGCACCCCTGGGAATTTGATCACTGATGGAGAATGATCTGGTCGCGCATCCGTCCCCCTCGCTGGATCGGATAGACGACGATCGTCGCAAGCGATCGGCCGGCCGCGATAAGTTTGTGCCGCTTCCTCCGGAGCCGCCGCTCGCCCCCCGGCCGCAGCCATCGCGCGAAAGCCAGCACGGGCTTGACTGGTTCATCTTCTTTCTGGCGGACGTGCAGACCGGTTTCGGCCCCTTCGTTGCGGTCTATCTGACCACGCAGAAATGGACCCAGGTCGAGATCGGCTTTGTGCTGTCGATCGGCGGCATCATCGGCCTGATCGGGCAGATGCCGGGCGGAGCGATCGTCGATGCCGCGCGTTCCGAACGGCTGATGGCAGGCCTTGCGGTCGCCACCATCGGCACCAGCGCGCTGGCCTACGCGGTGTGGCCGATCTTTCCCGTGGTGGCGGCGGCCGCGACGCTGCATGCACTCGCGAGCTGCGTGCTCGGTCCCGCGATAGCCGCGATCAGCCTTGGCCTGGTCGGACCGCTCGCGATCGGCGAACGGCTCGGGCGAAATGCCCGCTTTGCGTCGCTGGGCAACGGCTCGGCGGCGGCGCTGATGGGGGCGTGCGGCTATCTGCTGTCGAGCCGATCGGTATTCCTCGTCACCTTCATCCTTGCGATACCGACGCTGCTGGCGCTGGGGCGGATCCGCGAGCGGGAGATCGACGTCGCGCAATGCCATGGCGAGGTCGTGCGCGACAAGCCTGACGCCGAGGCGACCAGCGTGTTCCATCTCGTGCGTCAGCGCCCGCTATTGATCTTTGCCGCCAGCATGCTGCTTTTCCAGCTCGCCAACGCCGCGATGCTGCCGCTGATGGCGGGCGTGGTCACGTCGAGATCGAGCCAGTGGGCGCCGGTTTTGATCGCGGCCTGCATCATCGTGCCGCAGGCGATCGTGGCGCTGACCTCGCCATCGGTCGGACGCAAGGCGCAGGCGTGGGGCAGGCGGCCGCTGCTGCTGCTGGCGTTCGCGGCGCTGGCGATCCGCGGTTTGCTGTTTGCGATCGTGAAGGACCCTTATTTGCTGGTCGCCGTGCAGGTGTTCGACGGCATCACCGCCGCGGTGTTCAGCGTCATGGTGCCGCTGATCGTGGCCGACATTGCCTTCGGCAGCGGTCACTTCAACCTTGCGCAGGGCATCGTCGGCACCGCGATCGGCATCGGGGCATCGTTCAGCACCGTGCTCGCCGGCTACGTTAGCGACAAGCTCGGCAGCAACACGGCTTTCATCGGCCTTGCGGCCGTCGCCGCACTGGGTCTTGCGATGATCTGGCTCATCATGCCGGAAACGCGGCCGACGAAAGAAGAGGTGTTCAAGCCCGCCTAGCTAGGCGCCGACGGTCTTCCGATACAGCGCGCTGTGATAGGCCGCCGAAAGGTCCCAACCGCGCCATCGCGCTGCGGCGCATGGAGTCGAGGCGGTCCTTTGCCATGAACGTCTCGAAGGCGCGGCGGATGCCGCCGAGGAAGGATTCGGCCGACGGTTGCGCGAACAGAAATCCGGTTTCGCTGTCCTTGATGGTCTCGGCCAACCCGTCGGTCTGGTGACCGATCGGCAGCGATCCGAACCGCTGCGCATACATCTGGCTCAACCCGCACGGCTCGAACCGCGACGGGCGCGCTCACGGTGTTTCTTGCCAGCGACGCGGCGGCGTCGATCACCGGCATCGCGCTGCCGGTCGATGGCGGCTGGACCGCACACTGAAATGTGAACGGCTGAGGTAACAAGACGGGATCGCGCGCGAACCTCTGGGAGCGTGCGAGATATCCAAGGGGAGCGTGACATGAATGACGTTCAGGACAACTGCACTTCGCCGAATGTGAGCCCGCTGGGCAGGTCCGAACCGGGTCAGGTCGTGCTGGTGCTGCAGGGCGGCGGCGCGCTCGGCTCCTACCAGGCCGGCGTCTATCAGGCGCTGCATGAGGCCGGCATCGAGCCGGACTGGATCATCGGCACCTCGATCGGCGCCATCAATGCCAGCCTGATCGCAGGCAATTCGCCGCAAAACCGGCTGCCGCGGTTGCGGGAATTCTGGAAGAAGATGGAGCAGAATCCGATCTGGAATTTTCGCGACATATTTCCCGGTTTCAACGAAAAGCTGTCCTACTGGTCGACGGTGACCAACGGCATTCCCGGCTTCTTCAGGCCGAACCCGCTGGCGCATGCCGGCGACAGCTATCCGCTCGGCGCCGACCAGGCCGGCTATTATTCGACCTCGCCGCTGGAGCGGACGCTGGCCGAGCTGGTCGATTTCGATCTGGTCAACCGCTGCACGCCGCGCCTGACTGTCGGCGCCGCCCACGTCCGCACCAGCCAGATGCGGTATTTCGACAGCCGCGACGGCGAACTGGGTGTCAAGCACATCATGGCGTCGGGCGCGCTGCCGCCGGCATTTCCCGCCGTGCGCATCGATGGAGAGTTGTATTGGGACGGCGGCATCCTGTCGAACACGCCGACCGAAGCCGTGTTCGACGACAACCCGCGCAAGAATTCGCTGATCTTCGCCGTGCATTTGTGGAATCCGTCCGGCGCGGAGCCGACCACGATGGCGGAAGTGCTGAACCGGCACAAGGACGTGCAGTATTCGAGCCGGATCGCCAGCCAAATCGCGCGTCAGGAGCAGGCGCATCGCCTGCGCCACGTCATCAACCAGCTCTCCGGACGGCTACCGGAGGCCGAACGCCAAAGCGAAGCGGTGCGGGAACTGGCGAGCTACGGCTGCCCGACGCGGATGCACGTGGTGCGGCTACTGGCCCCGCAGCTCGATCGCGAGAACCACACCAAGGACGTCGACTTCAGCCCGTCCGGCATCACGCAGCGCTGGGACGCCGGCTATCGCCATACCAGAGCCGTGCTCGAGCGCAGGCCGTGGGTCGGCGAATTCGATCCGCTCGCGGGCGTCATTCTTCACGAGCAGATGGAGACCATGCCGGAGGCGGCGGAGTGAGCGGGGCTCAAGCGGTGCCCAACGTCTTGCGATACAGCGCGCTGTAATAGGCGGCCGAAAGATCCCAGCTGAACGACCGCGCCATCGCGCTGCGGCGCATGGAGTCGAGGCGATCCTTTGCCATGAACGTCTCGAACGCACGGCGGATGCCGCCGAGGAAGGATTCGGCCGACGGTTGCGCGAACAAAAATCGCGGTTTCGCCGTCCTTGATGGTCTCGGCCAACCCGCCGGTCTGGTGACCGATCGGCAGCGATCCGAACCGCTGCGCATACATCTGGCTCAACCCGCACGGCTCGAACCGCGACGGCATCAGCGTGAAATCGCTGCCCGCGAAAATCCGCCGCGCCTGGCCGTCGTTGAAACCGATCGTGACCCCGATCGCATCCGGCCTGCGGCGATGCGCATCGACCAGCGCCTGCTCGATCTCGGGCTCGCCGCTTCCGGTGACGATAATCTGTCCGCCGGCCTCGATGATCTCGTCGGCGGACTGCAATACGAGATCGACGCCCTTCTGATGAACCAGACGCGCGACGAGGCCGAAGATCGGACCGCGGGATACCGCCAGTCCAAACTGCTTGCGGACGTAATCCGCGTTGGCCTGTTTGCCGTTCCAGTCGCCGGCGCCAAACGGCTGCGCCAGTTGCGCGCAGAACCTGGGATCCCAGCTTTCGTCGATGCCGTTCAATATCCCCGTCAGCTGGTCGGCATCGGAGCGGACGCGGAGGAGGCCTTCGAGCCCGCAGCCGAGTTCCTGCGTCGTGATCTCCCTGGCATAGGTCGCACTGACGGTAGTCAAGTGCGAGGCATAGACGAGGCCACCTTTGAGAAACGACAATTTGTCGTAAAACTCGACGCCATTGATATGGAAGGAACTCTCTGGCGCACCGATCCGCCGCAGCGACTCCTTGGGGAATATCCCCTGATAGGCCAGATTGTGGATGGTCAGAATGGACGGGATCCGCGCGCCCTTCCATGTGAGGTAGGCCGGCGTGAGTGCGGCCTGCCAGTCATTGGCGTGGACCAGGTCCGCTGCCCAATTCTTGTCCAAAGTGCCCGCGGCGAGTTCGGCTGCGGCGGACGCTAGTCTTCCGAAGCGGATATCGTTATCGGGCCAGTCGCGGCCCGTTTCATCGCCGTAGGGGTTGCCCGGACGGTCGTACAATTGGGGGCACAGCAGGACGTAAACCGGCAGCCCATCCCGGGTCGATGCCCGCCCGAGCGAGCAGGCCGGCATTTCCGCCAAAGGCGCGCATTGCCCAACGATTTCAATATGGGTGAACTGTTCGACGACGTCCCGATAGCCGGGCAGCATGATCCTGATATCGCCCCAGGGCCGCAGTGCCCGGGGCAGGGCCGCGGAAACGGCGGCAAGACCGCCTACGCGGACGAAATCGTCCATCTCCGTGGTGACAAACAGGACCTTCAAAAAACGCCCTCGTTCCAACCCTGACAAGGGTTATGCAAGAATGGGTCCAATTTTCTTTTGACTCACATCTGAGCGTCGGGCAGGCCTTTCAAGAGGGGAACGCTTCCCTGTCGGGTCGGCGCAACCTAGGGTCACGCCGCACCGGAAAACGAAAGAAAAAAGACGCGCGGTCGAGGGAGCCTTGGAATGACGATAGCCGGGAACGATGAGTGTAATTTGACAAAGAGCTTCGCAGGCCTGCGCGTCCTCGACTTTTCGACCACGATTGCCGGACCTCATTGCACGCGGATGCTCGCCGACATGGGCGCGGAGGTCATCAAGATCGAAACCGCCGAAGGCGAGACGATGCGAACCCGCCCGCCGCTGCGCGACAGCTGCAGCACCACGTTCGGCCAGCTCAATGTCGGCAAGAAGAGCGTGGTGCTCGATCTGAAATCGCCCAGGGGGATTGAGGTCGTGCGCCGGCTGGTTGCGGGCGCGGACGTGCTGGTCGAGAATTTTCGGCCGGGCGTGATGCGGCGATTGAAGCTCGATTATGCATCGCTCGGGGAGTTCAATCCGAAACTGATCTACTGCTCGATCTCCGGATACGGCCAGACCGGGCCGTCGGCGGAACTGCCGGCCTATGCGCCCGTGATTCACGCCGCCTCGGGCTATGAAATGGCCCATCTGGCCTACCAGCCCGGACGCAGCCGGCCGGACTATTGCGGCATCTATCACGCCGACGTCCTCACCGGCGTCTATGCCTTCGGCGCCATTTCGGCGGCGTTGTACCAGCGCGCCGGGAGCGGGAAGGGCCAGCACATCGACGTGTCGATGCTGGAATCGATGCTCAGCCTGACCTTGAACGAACTGCAATGGTCGCAATTCGAAGTGAAGGCGACGCAGCGGCCGATGTTCGGCCCGATCGAAACGTCGGACGGATATGTGATGGTCGCCATCGCCAGCGAAAAAACCTTCCAGAGCCTGATGCAGGTGATCGGTCATCCGGAATGGGTGTCCGATCCGCGCTTTGCGAAATATGCCGATCGCCGCGAACACTGGGGAAGCCTGATGGACGGCGTGGAGGTATGGTCGCGCGCGGTGACGACCGAAAAATGCCTCGTCGCGCTCAACGATCACGGCGTTCCCTCCTCGGCCTATCGCACGGTAAGCGAGGCCTTGCGCGATCCGCAGATCGCCCATCGCGGTGCGTTGGCCGAGGTCGAGGACGGCGGAGGGACTTTCAAGGTCCTCAATTTGCCGTTCCGCATGTCGGGCGCCACGGTATCGGCGGCCAGGCGGATGTCGACGCTCGGCGAACATACGGTGGCCTTCCTCAAGGAGACCGGCCTGTCCGAGGACGAAATCGCGGGCTTCGCGGGCAAGCCGTCGATGGCGGCACGCGGCTAAGCCAGGAAACGCGACAACACAACAGGTAGAACTTTCGTTGCGATTCAATCGGAACGAAGGCTCGCCCCTGCGGCCTTTCGTACGCGACCCGCCAACGGCCTTGCCGCAGACTGCGATTCCAGCCAATCTGCCGCCGTCATCCAACGATCCGGAATACCGGACGGATGCATTCTGGAGGGAGCACGAATGAAGGCGGCGATCGGTTCGAACGCGCTTGCGGGATTATTTCTTGTGGCGGGATTTGGCGTCGCGCTGTGCGCAGGGCCGGCCAGTGCCCAGAAGCAGGGCGGCAGCATCACGGTCGGCCTCGAACTCGACATCCCCGGCTTCGATCCGTTGAAGGTCGGCGTCTACGATACCTCGGCGGAAACCGCGGCCGCCGCCATTTTCGATACGCTGGTCGGGCTCGACGACAAGGGCCAGCCGGTGCCGAAGCTCGCGCTCTCCTGGACCCATTCGGACGATTACAAGACCTGGACTTTCAAACTCCGTCAGGGCGTCAAGTTTCATGACGGCACGCCGTTCAACGCCGAAGCGGCGAAAGCCAATTTCGACCGCCAGAAGGATCCCGCCAACAAGTGCCGCTGCGCCTTCTACATCGCCGGCATTCACGACGTGCAGGCACCCGACGAATCCACGCTGGTCTACAATCTGACCGATCCAGCGGTGAACTTTCCGGCGATCCTGACCATCCAAAGCTCCAACAACGTCATCCATTCGCCGACGGCATGGAAGACCAAGGGCGACGACTACAATCGCAACCCCGTGGGTACCGGTCCCTACATTCTGAAATCCTGGACCGCCGGCGACCGCATGGTTCTGGAAAAGAATCCGGACTACTGGAACAAGGGCCATCCCTATCTCGACCGGATCGTGCTGAAGCCGCTGCCGGACGCGCAGTCGCGCTTCGCGAGCCTGCAATCGGGCGAGGCGGATATCGTCTGGGACGATGAATACGACGCCGACAACATCCAGAAGGCGCAAAAAGACTCGAAGATGACGGTGCATACCTATGCCGGCTCCGGCGCCCAGGTTTATGCCTTCAACACCAAGACCCCGCCGTTCGACGATGTCGGCGTGCGCCAGGCGCTGGTGATGGCAATCGATCGCAAGAAGATGTCGCAGGCGATCACCAACGGGCTCGCGAGACCCGCCAGCAATCCCTACGGCGACGGTTCGTGGGTGAAGTGCAAGGATGACGGCGCGCTGCCCTACGATGTCGAAAAGGCCAAGGCGCTGATCAAGGATTACGGCAAGCCGGTCGAGTTCAAGATGATCGTGACCGCGACCCCTCGCGGGCGCACCATCGGCCAGGTCCTGCAGCAGTTCTGGAAGCAGGCCGGCGCCAGTATGGAAATCGAACAGATCGACCAGGCCACCGTCGTGCCGCGCGCCTTCATGCGCCAGTTCCAGCTGACGCCGTGGCGGATCGTCGACCTCGCCGATCCCGATCCGCAGATGTATGCGAACTTCCACACCGGCAGCCCGGTCGCGCTGGCCAATTATTCCAATCCCGAACTCGACCAGTTGCTGGAGCATGCCCGGACCACGGCGGAGATCGACAAGCGCACTGAGGACTATTGCGCGATCAGCCGGCTCGTCAACAAGCAGGCGATCTGGTTCTGGTCGTTCCAGAACACCTATTACGCGATCTCGACGTCCAAGCTGAAGGGCCTGCCCAAGATCTATCACGGGGTGATCGACGTATCCGACACCTGGCTGGAATAACCGTCGATGCTGTTCTTTGTCGCCCGAAGGCTGCTGTATCTGGTCCCGGTCCTGGTCGCCGTATCGCTGCTGACATTTCTGATCGCGTCGCTCTTGCCGGGCGACCTCGCTTACGTGATCCTGGGCGATCAGGCGACGCCGGAAAAGGTTGAGGCGCTGCGCCATGACATGGGGCTCGATCAACCGGTGTTGTGGCGCTACGTCAGCTGGCTCGGCCATATCCTGCAGGGCGACTTCGGACGATCCTTCCGGACCGGACAGACCGTGCTGCAGGCGGTGACCGAGCGGCTGCCGGTTTCGCTCGAACTGATGCTGCTGGCCGAGATCATGGGGCTTGCCATCGGCGTTCCCTTGGCCATCGTCTGCGCGGCGCGCAGCGGCGGCGCTTTCGACCGCTTCATGACCGGCAGCGCGTTCGGCATGCTGTCGGTGCCGACCTTCCTGTCGGCGATCCTGCTGATCTATTTGTTCGCGGTCGAACTGCGCTGGCTGCCGGCGACCGGCTACGTGCCCTTCACGGAAGATCCGACCGGCAATTTGCGCTTCTTCGTGTTGCCGGCGCTGACGCTGGCGCTGGCCGAATGGCCGGGGATCATGCGCGTGCTGCGTTCCGACATGATCGCGACACTGCAGGAGGACTACATCGCGCTGGCCAAGGCCAAGGGATTGACCGCGTCGCGTATCCTGTTCGTGCACGCGCTGAAACCCTCGTCGCTGACGCTCATTACGATCACCGGAATCAATATCGGGCGATTGATCGGCGGCGCAGTCATCGTCGAAACCATCTTTGCACTGCCGGGGATCGGCCGGCTTCTGGTCGGCGCGATCAATACCCGCGACCTCATCATCCTGCAGGGCGTGGTGCTGCTGGTCGCCGCGGGCTTCGTGCTGATGAACTTCATCGTCGACCTGCTCTACGCCGTCCTCGATCCCAGGATTCGTCATGGCCACGCTTGAACTCTCGCTCGAGGAAGATGTCACCGCCGCAGCAGCGCCGCGCGCGCGCCGGCTAGGTCCGCTGTTCTGGATGGCGATCGGCTGGATGACCTTCGTGTTTGCAGTGGCGATATTGGCCGACGTGCTGCCGCTGCCGAGCCCGACCGACATGGACATGCTGGAGCGGCGGGCGCCGTTCTCGTTTGCGCACTGGCTGGGTACCGACGGGCTCGGGCGCGACGAACTGTCCCGGCTGATTCATGGCGCGCGGATATCGCTGGTGGTCGGCCTCTGCGCGCCGATCATCGGGCTCACGATCGGTGGTGCGCTCGGCATACTCGCGGGCTATTTCCGTGGCCGCTTCGAAACCTATGTCGTCGGCAGCATGGATGTGCTGCTGGCGTTCCCGCCGCTGATCCTGGCGCTCGCCGTCACCGCCTTTCTCGGGCAATCGATCCTCAACCTGACCTTGATTCTCGGTGTGCTCGGCGTTCCCGCCTTCATGCGTGTCGCGCGCGCCTCGACGCTCACGCTGGCGCGGCGCGAATTCGTGATTGCGGCGCAGGCGCTCGGCGCCACCCATGCGCGCATCCTGCTGCGTGAGTTGCTGCCCAATGTCCTGCTGCCGCTGCTGGCTTTCTTCCTGCTTGGCGTTGCCGTCTTCATCGTGGTCGAAGGCTCGCTGTCTTTCCTCGGCCTCGGCGTGCCGCCGCCGATCTCAAGCTGGGGCAGCATGATCGGGGAGGGGCGCGAGAGTCTCGATGTGGCGCCGCGGCTCGCCTTCCTGCCGGCGATTGCGATGTTCCTGACCGTGCTGTCCTTCAATCTGGTCGGCGACACCTTGCGGGCGCTTACCGATCCCCGGCAGGGCGCGCTGTGAGCGAGGGCGCGCTGCTTTCGATCGAGGACGTGTCGGTCGATTTGCCGACACCGCGCG
The DNA here is from genome assembly GCF_036924615.1 of Bradyrhizobium sp. AZCC 2289. NCBI lineage: Bacteria > Pseudomonadati > Pseudomonadota > Alphaproteobacteria > Hyphomicrobiales > Nitrobacteraceae > Bradyrhizobium > Bradyrhizobium sp. AZCC 2289. The sequence continues at coordinate 7,953,522 of NZ_JAZHRY010000001.1, forward strand.
GTAATCTGCGCGCGGTCGACCGTGTCGACCTCACGGTCGGGGCCGGGCGGACGCTCGGGGTCGTCGGCGAATCCGGCTGCGGCAAGACCATGCTGTCGCGGGCGGTGCTGCAGCTGTTGCCGAAAAAAGCAAAACTCTCCGGCCGCGTGATGTTCGACGGCCAGGATCTGGTGCGGCTTGCGCCCGAAAGACTTCGAAAGCTGCGCGGCCGGTCGCTGGCGGTCGTGTTCCAGGATCCGATGACGTCGCTCAATCCGGTGCTGACCATCGGCACCCAGTTGATGGAGACGCTGCAGGAGCATCTGGAGCTCGATATGGCCTCGGCGCGACAACGCAGCGTCGAGCTGCTGGCGGCGGTCGGCATTCCCGCGCCGGAACAGCGCTTGATGCAATACCCGCATCAGCTCTCGGGCGGCATGCGGCAGCGGGTAGCGATCGCGATCGCGCTGTCGTGCGAACCGAAGCTCTTGATCGCCGACGAGCCGACCACCGCGCTCGACGTGACCATCCAGGCGCAAATTCTCGATCTGCTGGCGCGGGAGCAACGCCGCCGCCACATGGCGATGATCCTGATCACCCATGACCTCGGCGTCGTTGCCGGCCGCACCGACGAGGTAGCGGTGATGTATGCCGGCCGCGTGGTGGAGCGCGCGCCGACGCCGGCCTTGTTCAAGAAAATGCGGATGCCCTACACCGAGGCGCTGCTGGCGGCGATCCCGAAGATCGATGCCGCCCCGCATACGCCGCTGCCGGCGATATCCGGACGGCCGCCCGATCCGACCCGGCCGTTGCCCGGCTGCTCGTTCGCGCCGCGTTGCCGTTACGCGGACGCGCGGTGCCAGACCGAGAAGCCTTCGCTCAGCGAAGCTGAATCGCGCGATCATCTGTACGCTTGTTTCCATCCGGTTGAGACCGCGGCCGAGGCCTCCGCATGATGCACGGCACCCCGCCAGCCCCGAGCGATCCGCTTCTCGACGTGAAAAATCTCGTCGTCGAATATGGCGTCGGCGGCAAGATCGTCCACGCGGTGTCCGGTGTCAGCCTGCAGGTCGCGCGCGGCGAGACGCTTGGTCTGGTCGGCGAATCCGGCTGCGGCAAATCCACACTCGGCCGCGCGGTGCTGCAATTGCGCCAGGCGGTGTCGGGGAAGGTGCTGTTCGACGGCCAGGATCTGACGGCGATGCACGGCGACACCTTGCGCAAGATGCGCCAGCGCGTGCAGCTGATTTTTCAGGACCCGATCGCCTCGCTCAATCCGCGGCGCCGGATCGGCGACATCATCGCCGAACCGTTGGTGATCGCCGGCGTCAAGGATCCGGCCGAACGCAGGCAGCGGGTCTGCGACGCGCTCAGCGCCGTCGGCCTCGATCCCCAGCTTGTGATCGGGCGCCTGCCGCACGAATTTTCCGGCGGGCAGTGCCAGCGCATCTGCATCGCGCGCGCGCTGGTGCTCAATCCGGACTTCGTGATCTGCGACGAGCCGGTCTCGGCGCTGGACGTTTCGATCCGTGCGCAGATCCTCAATCTGCTGGAAGAGATGAAGGCCCGCTACGGGCTGACGCTGCTGTTCATCGCCCACGATCTGGCCGTGGTGAAAGCGGTCAGCGACCGCGTGGCGGTGATGTATCTCGGCCGCCTCTGCGAAGTGGGGCCGTCCGAGCAATTGTTCGCCCATCCGGCGCATCCCTATACCGCGCTGCTGATCGAGGCGATCCCGGTGCCCGATCCGGACGTCCGCCCGGCCGAAAGCGTGCCTGTCGGCGAGCCGCCGTCGCCGATTGCGCCGCCCTCCGGTTGCCGTTTTCGCACCCGCTGCCCGCGCGCGGATGCGCGATGCAGCAGCGAGATGCCGGAACTTCGCGCTGTCGCGCCCGGCCAGTTCGCGGCTTGCCATCATCCGCTGATCTGAATAACCAGATGCGCCTGTTGGACGGACGTGGCAGTGTCCGTCGTCAAGAACAATAATACCGGGAGAGCAGCGATGAAGAGTTTCCAGGTTGCCGATTTCAACGCCCCCTTGAAGGAAGTGGATCAGCTGACGCCGCAGCCATCGGGAACGCAGGTGCTGATCAAGGTCAAGGCGGCCGGCGTCTGTCACAGCGATCTGCACATCTGGGAAGGTGGCTACGATCTCGGCCATGGCCGCAAGCCACTCTCGCTGAAAGATCGCGGCGTGTCGCTGCCGCGCACGATGGGGCACGAGTCCGTCGGCGAGATTTTGGCGTTCGGGCCTGACGTTGCGGCCCGAGACAAGGGCGATCTCAAGGTCGGCGACGTGGCGCTGGTCTATCCCTGGCTCGGTTGCGGCAAATGCGAGATCTGCCTTGGCGGCGACGAGAACATGTGCGTGGTCAAACCGAATTCGATCGGCGTCTATTGCGACGGCGGCTATGCCGATCACATGACGGTGCCGCATCCAAAATATCTCCTCAATCTGAAGGGGCTCGATCCCGTCACCGCCGCGCCCTATGCCTGTTCCGGCGTCACCACCTACAGCGCGCTGAAGAAGGTCGAATCCGTCTTCCATACGCCGATCGTGATCTTCGGCGCCGGCGGCCTCGGCCTGATGGCGCTGTCGCTGCTGAAGGCGATGGGCGGCAAGGGCGCCATCGTCGTCGATATCGATGCGCGCAAGCGCGAGGCGGCAGAAGCCGCCGGCGCGCTCGCGACCGTCGACGGCAAGGCGCCCGACGCGCTGGAGCAACTCGCGAAAAAGGCCGGTGGCCCGATCCGCGCGGTGATCGATCTCGTCGGCAACGCACAGACCGCGCAACTCGGTTTCGACTGCCTGACCAAGGGCGGCAAGCTCGTGATCGTCGGGCTGTTCGGCGGCGGCGCGCCGTGGGCGCTGCCGCTGATCCCGATCAAGGCGATCACGATCCAGGGCAGCTATGTCGGCAATCTCCGCGAGACCCAGGAATTGCTCGATCTGGTCCGCACCAGGAAGATCGCGCCGATCCCGGTGACGACGATGCCGCTGTCGAAAGCCAATGAGGCGCTGGTCGATCTGCAGCAGGGCAAACTCGTCGGCCGCGCGGTGCTGACGCCGTAGGTGCTTTTTCAGGTAGGGTGGCTTCATCCTTCGAGACGCGCACAAGGGTGCGCTCCTCAGGATGAGGTCTATCACCCTCATGGTGAGGAGCGCGGCATCGCCGCGCGTCTCGAACCATGAGGCCACAGACACTCGCAATTTAGGGAACTCCCGATGTCCGCGAATAGCGCCCTCCACATCGCCGTGCTCGGCGGCGATGGCATCGGCCCCGAAGTGATGGCGCCGGCGCTCGACGTGTTGCGCAAGATCGAGGCGACCACCGATTTGAAATTCCGCTTCACCGACGCGGCCGCCGGCGCCGATAATTATCGCGAGACCGGGAAGTCGATGCCGGAGAGCACGGTGCGGCTGTGCGATGAGGCGGATGCGATCCTGCTCGGCGCCTGCGGCCTTCCGTCGGTGCGCTACCCCGATAACACCGAGATCATGCCGCAGGTCGAACTGCGCTTTCATTTCGACTTGTATGCCGGCGTGCGCCCGGCGCGGCTGATTCCGGGCGTGCCGAGCCCGATCGTCGGCGCCGACCAGCGCGGCATCGATCTGGTCGTGATCCGGGAATCCACCGAAGGCCTGTTCGCCTCGATGGGCAAGGGCGTCGTGACCGATACCGAAGCGCGCGAGACGCTGGTGATCACCCGCAAGACTTCCGAGCGGCTGTTCGAGTTTTCGTTCCGTCTCGCCGAACGCCGCAAGGCGCGCGGGCGCGTCGGTGGCGGGCTGACCTGCGTCGACAAGGCCAATGTGTTCAAGGCGTTTGCGTTCTTCCGCGAGATGTTCGATGACGCCGCCAAACGCCACCCCGACGTCAAGGCCGACCGGCTCTATGTCGACGCCTGCGCGGCGCTGCTGGTCAAGCGTCCCTGGGATTTCGACGTGATGGTGATGGAGAACATGTTCGGCGACATCCTCTCCGACATGACCGCCGGCCTGATCGGCGGCATGGGCATGGCGCCCTCGGCCGATATCGGCGACCGTCACGCCGTGTTCCAGCCCTGCCACGGCACCGCCCCCGATATCATGGGGCAGGGCAGGGCCAATCCGACCGGCATGATCCTCTCCGCCGCAATGATGCTGGACTGGCTCGCCGACAAGCACGGCCTCGAGGCCGCCGCCGAAGCCGGCGAACGAATCGAGCGCGCGGTCGACAAGGTCTACGCCGACGGCATCAAACCGATGGAGTTCGGCGGCAGCAACGGCACGGCGGAGATCGCGAAGGCGGTGCTGGCGGCATTGTAGGTGAGACGGGCGCGATAACCCCGCGCGTCGTCCCGGCGAAGGCCGGGACCCATAACCCCGGTAGTCTGTTGTTGCAGTAGATGTCTCACAGCAGCACTCAATCGAAGGGCCGCGGCGTATGGGTCCCGGCGCAAGGCCGGGACGACGTGGAGAGTTTTCCGAACGCCTCTCAAATCGTCCGCGCCGCCTTCAGCTTTGCGATCGCCTCGGCATCATAGCCCAGCGACTGCAAGATTTCGTCATTATGCTCGCCGAGATCCGGCGTCGCCGTTCTGATCTCGCGATCGAATCCCGTGATCTCGCAGGGCTGTGCGATCAGGTCGAGTTCGCCGAGCCGGGGATGCGTGACCGGGCGCTTGATGCGCAGCGCCTCGACCTGCGGGTCGGAAAAGACGTCCCGGATGCTGTAGACCGGGCCGCAGGGAATGCCGGCCTCGACCATCATCTCGAACCATTCGCGGCTGGTCTTTGCGCGCAAGGCTGTGGCGATCAGTTCGTTGAGCGCTTCCTTGTTGCGGCGGCGCAGCACCGAGGAGGCGAAGCGCGGATCGGTCGCCATTTTTTCGCGGCCGATCAGCTTGCAGAACAGCTGAAAGTTCTTGTTGCTGGTGGCGGCCAGATTGAGAAAGGAATCCGCCGTGGGATAAAGCCCCATCGGCACGTTGGTCGGATGGTAGTTGCCTTCCTGCGGCGGCACCTTTTTGTCCATGGTCCAGCGCGTGGCCTGGAAGTCGAGCAGGGTGATGCCGGCTTCGATCAGCGAGGTCTGTACCCAGCGGCCAACGCCTGAAACTTCGCGGTCGAGCAGCGCAATCAGGATGCCCTGGGCCAGGAATGCGCCGGCCATGATATCGGTGACGGCGACGCCGGCGCGGACCGGGCCCTGGCCGGGAAGGCCGGTCACCGACATGATGCCGCTCATGCCCTGCGCGATCTGGTCGATCGAGGGCCGCGCGGTGTAGGGGCCGTACTGGCCGAAGCCGGAAATGCTGCCGTAGACGATGCGCGGATTGCGCATCTTCACCGATTCGAAATCGACGCCGAGCCGCTTGGTGACGCCGGGCCGCATGTTCTCGACGATGACGTCGGCCTGTTCGGCGAGCCGCATCAGGATCTCGCGGCCCTCGTTGGTCTTCAGGTTCAGCGTGATCGCGCGCTTGTTGCGATGCAGGTTCTGGAAGTCCGAGCCGTCGCGCCGTCCGACCAGTTCGCCGGCGTCGCCGTCTTCCGGCGGTGGCTCGACCCGGATCACGTCGGCGCCCCAGTCCGCCAGCGTGCGCACGCAGGAGGGGCCGGCGCGCGCCAGCGTCAGGTCGATGACCTTGAAACGCGACAGCGGCAGCCGCGGCTTTTCGGTTTGCGCATTGGTTGAGCCGAACCCTTCGACGGGCTTATGCATGCTGATCCCCGGGATGATGTGCGACGGGTGGTTTTGAGCGTCGGCTATTTGCCGTTGAATCGTGGCTTGCGCTTTTCCATGAACGCGGTGCGGCCCTCGCGAAAATCCTCCGAGTCCATGCAGGCGGAGCCGATCTGCTTGATCGCGTCCATGTCGCGACGGCTTTCGTCCTTCAGCACCTGGGCGATGGTGATTTTGGCGGCCTTGATCGCCAGCGGCGCATTGCCGGAGATGGTGCGCGCGATCTCCATGGTGGCGTCCCACAGCTCGGGGCCGGGCAAGACGCGGTCGACCAGTCCGATACGCAACGCTTCCGCGGAATCGATCTTCATGCCGGTGTACATGATGAGCCGCGCCCAGGACGGCCCGACCAGCGAGACCAGATGTTTCAGGCCGTCATAGCCATAGGCGATGCCGAGCTTGGCGGCGGGAATGCCGAACTGGCTGTTCTCGGCGGCGAAGCGGATGTCGGACATCATCGCCACCTGCATGCCGCCGCCGAGGCAGAAGCCGCGGATGCAGGCGATCGTCGGCTTCGGGTAGCTCGCGAGCAAAGCGCGCTGCGCCTCGCTGCGCCTGGAATATTCTTCCGAGGCTGCCGCGTTATGACGGGTCTTTTCGAACTGGCTGATATCGGCGCCCGACACGAACGCCTTGTCGCCGGCGCCGGTCAGGATCACGACGCGCACGTCGGGATTGTCGCGCAATTCAATCAGCGCGCTGCCGAACCCCTCCCACATCTCCAGCGACATCGCGTTGCGCTTGTCGGGATTGTTGAAGGTGATGATCCCGACGCCGTCAGCGACGCTCTGCAGGATCTTGCCGTCGGCGTAGGACTTTTCGGCGTTTTTGGGAGTGTCGAGCATGGGTCAGGATCCGGTTCGGGTTCAGGAGGTAAGGAAGGGGCCGAAATTCGCGCGCTCATAGGCCGGCCGTGCCTGCAGTTTAGTCCACCAGTCGTGGACGCGGGGATGTTTCTTCGCCGTCATTTCATCCGGCGCAATTTCCTCGTCGATCCGCTTCACAAAGGGCGCTGCGGCTATATCCGCGATTGAATAGGTTTTGCCGACCAGCCAGCCGGACGGTTTCAACGCCTCTTCCATCTTGTCGAGCAGCACCACCAGTTTTCCGCGCGCGGCGTCGCGCTCTTCCTCGGTGTAGGGTTTTCGCGCGGCCCGGATCCAGGCTTCCTGGCGCTCCTTGCTCGGGATGTTCTTGAGTTTTTCGGCGAGCTCCTCGTCGGTCCATTGCGACGCGGTTTTCGCCAGATGGTGCCGCCAGTTGAAGATGATGAGATTGCCGATCAGGGCGTCGATATGCCGGATCCAGTTCCGCATCAGGGCGCGCTGATATGGCGCGTCCGGGCGCAGCGGCGGATCGGGGAACGTCTCGTCGAGATATTCGCAGATCGTGCCGCTCTCGTGCAGCGGCTGGCCGTCGTGGATCAGGGTCGGGATCACCCCCAGCGGATTGATCTTCAGGTACTCCGGCGAATGATGCTCCATCGCCGCCATGTCGACGACGTGGCCCTCGTAGGCGAGGCCCTTTTCCTCGAGGCACAGCCGCACCCGGCGAGACGCGCTGGAACGCCAGCCGTGGTGCAGGATCATCATGGTCGCCTCCCGAAGCCGATCAACCGGCCTTTTTATTGGGAATGTGGTGCCACGTTTCGGTGATCGCGGGCAAGGTCCGGCGCCGGGACCGATCCATGCGTTGGTGCATGGTCATTGAGTTGAGGCGCCAGGTGTCACCTCTCCCGATGGGAGAGGTGGCCGAACGCGCGGCCGCCCACGATACCAAATTCACTGCGCCAGATGGGCGGTCAGCGGGTGGTCGGCGGCCTTGTTGAAGAACGCGGCTTCCTCGGCGGTCGCTTCCAAAAGCTGCTCGTCCTGGTCGTAGATGTCGTTGCGGAACTGGACGGTCTGGTCCCTGGTCATCCAGGCCGTCAGATAGATCCACGCCACCGGCACCTTCTTCGTTACCGCGATGTCGTGGCGCTGGCCGGTCGCGATCGCGGCATCGATTGCGGCTCTGTTCCATTGCGACTGGTCCTTCAACAGCCAGGCGGCGAGATCGCGCACATTGTCGACGCGCGAGCAGCCGTGGGAGTCGAAGCGGTAGTCGTCGTTGAACAGGTTGCGCTGGTTGGTGTCGTGCATATAGACCGAATAGGAATTCGGCATGTCGATCTTGACCGCACCGAGCGCATTCCAATTGCCGGACTGCTGGCGCACCGTAAAATTCGGCGCATGCGTGCCGGACCAGTCCACCGAATGCGGGTCGATCGGCGCGTCGTTGGCGCCGAGCACGTCCATGTGCATGCGGGAGAGGTAGCTCGGGTCCTTGCGCATATGCGCGGAGATTTCAGTCTTGGCGATCGAGGACGGCACGGTCCAGGTCGGGTTGAGATTGACGCTGGTGATCTCTGCGGTCAGCGTCGGCGACGGCTTTTCGGTCTTGCCGACGATGACGCGATAGCGCCGCACCACCTTGTCGTCCTCGACGGCTTCCGCGAATGTCGCGGGAATGTTCACGACCACGTAGCGCTGGCCGAACGAGAAATTCATGTTGCCGAGGCGTTCCAGCGAGGCCTCGAGCTGCCTGATCCGCTTCTGCACCGGCACGTTGAGCGCGGCCAGCGTGCGCGGCGTCACCGTCCCCGTCAGCGCGAGGCCATGGCGGGCCTGGAAGCGCTTGACGGCTTCTGCGAGCGCATCGTCGTAAGCGCCGGTCGCCTTGTCGGCGGCGAGGTCGCCGGTGATGATCAGGCGCTTGCGCAGCAGATCGTCGTTGGGGCCGGGCGTGCCATTCGCGAATTTGGCGTCCGCCGGAATCATGGGCCATCCACCGCGCACCGCCAGATCAGAGTAACTGAGCGCGGCCTCGCGGATGCGTTGCGCGCTGCCTTCGTCAAAAGTCGGTTCGTGCGAGAGTGCCAGCGCTGCCGCCGAGCGCTGTTCCGGCGTGGAGGCGGCCGCCGCCGGCTTTGCCGGCGCGGCGTGCGCGGAAGGAGGAGCACCCGCCGGCGCGACCGTTGCTGGTTTGCCCTGGGCGAGCGTCGTGCCGGCGTCGGATGCGCCCGAACCCGTTCCTTCAGCAAACGCCGGCGCGGCCGCGAGCATCGCGGCTATGGCAACGATTGTCATTCTTTGCATGTCAGACTTTCCTGTCAGACTCTCTTGGGATGCGCGCGAGGCGCGGATATCAAAATGATGCCGGGCGATTCGGGCCGAACGGGCCGGGCAAAGCTGCTCCACAACAGTGTTCGGCCAGATTACCCCGCGACCGTTGCGTTCTGATTAAGTTGTTGTTGAGGCTGTTGCACTGCCGCAAATCCCCTGGCCGACCCATTGCTGCGATTGGACTTTCGCCCCCTTTGCTATGTCGCCGCGCACGCTATGGTGGTTCGCAACGGATCAAGAAAACAACCCTTGGGAGAACGGCATGCCGTTGACGCGCCGGGAAGTGATTGCGGGAGGCGGTGGGCTGGTCTGGCTCGCGGGCGTTCCGGCGCGGGCCGAGACGGCCTATCCCAGCCGGACCATCAAGATGATCGTGCCCTACCCCGCCGGAGGAACCACCGATCTGCTTGGCCGACTGATCGCCGACCAGTTCAAGAACGGTCTTTCCGCCACCGTCATCGTCGAGAACAAGCCCGGCGCCGGCACGACGTTGGGCGCGGACCAGGTCGCAAAATCCGAGCCCGACGGCTACACGCTATTGATGGCGACCTCGACCACGCTTGCCATCAACAAGACGCTCTACAAGAAGCTGCCCTATGACCCCGTGAAGGACTTTGCGCCGATCGGCCTCGTTGCCGGCGTGCCCTTTGCGCTGATCATCAATCCGACGATCCCGGCAAAAACGCTGCCCCAGTTCATTGCCTATGCCAAATCGAAACCGGGACTGGCCTATGGCTCGGCCGGCAATGGCAGCCCGCAGCATCTCGGCGCCGAAATGCTGAAGACCGCCGCGGGCATCGACATCCGCCACGTGCCCTATCGCGGCAGTGTGCCGGCGATGCTCGATGTGATCGCGGGTCATATCCCCTTCATGGTGGTGGACCTGCAGCCGGCCCTGCAACAGATTCGCGAAGGCAAGGTCAGGGTGCTCGGCGTGACCACGCCGAAGCGGGTCGCAGCCGCGCCGGAGATTCCGACCCTCGCCGAAGCCGGGTTGCCCGGGTTCGAACTGGTCGCCTGGCAGGGCGTGGTGGCGCCGGCCGGCACGCCGCGGCCGATCATCGATCAACTGGCCGCACAACTGAGCAAGCTGCTGGCCGATCCCGCGACGCGCGAGAAACTCAACGCGATCTCGCTGGAGCCGTTACCGCCATCGACACCGGACAGTTTTGCGGCTTACATCAAGGCCGAGGTCGATCGCTGGGCATTGATCGTCAGGAATTCCGGCGCCGAGCCCGAATAACAAGAACAACAACATGTCATCGGTCATATTCCCTTCGCAACGCATCTTCCGTGTCCGCAATGTCTGAGTCCGATGTCCTGATCGTCGGCGCCGGACCGGTCGGGCTCACGCTCGCGATTGATCTGGCGTGGCGCGGCATCGGTGTGACTGTCGTGGAGACGCGCGCGCCGGCCGCCCCGCCGGAGCCGAAATGCAACCATGTCGCCGCCCGCACCATGGAAATTTTCCGGCGGCTCGGTATCGCCGAAAAAATCCGCAATGCCGGATTGCCGGCGGATTATCCGCACGACATCAGCTATCGCACCTCCTTCACCGGGCAGGAGCTGACGCGGATCAAAATTCCCTGCCGGCGTGACCGCTTTACGGCCACCGAGGGTCCTGATTGCAACTGGCCGACGCCGGAACCGCCGCACCGCATCAACCAGATCTTTCTCGAGCCGTTCCTGTTCGAGCATGCCGCAGCCCAGCCGCGCATCCGCATCGTCAGCCGGACCGCGGTCGAAGACGTCGTGGTGAAGGATAGTTCCGCCCGCGTGAATCTCCGTGATCTCGACTCCGGCGCGGTCAGGCGCCAAAACTGCCGCTACCTGATCGGCTGTGACGGCGCGCGCTCGGTCGTGCGCAAGGCGATCGGCGCCGAGCTTTCGGGCGACGCCATCGTCCAGCGTGTGCAGTCGACCTATATCCGCGCTCCCGGGCTGATCGATCTCCAGCAGAGCGCGCGCGCCTGGGGGACCGGGGCGATCAATCCGCGGCGCGCGGGCATGGTGTATGCGATCGACGGCAGCGAGCGCTGGCTGGTGCATAATTACATGAAGCCCGGCGAGGGCGATTTCGATTCCGTCGATCGCGATTTCTGCCTGCGCACCATTCTCGGCGTCGACGCCGGCTTCGACTACGAGATCATCTCGAAGGAGGATTGGTACGGCCGCCGCCTGATCGCCAACAAGTTTCGCGACCGCAGCGCCTTCATCGCCGGCGATGCCGCGCATATCTGGGTGCCCTATGCCGGTTATGGCATGAATGCCGGCATCGCCGACGCGATGAACCTGTCTTGGCTGCTGGCGGCCCATCTCAACGGCTGGGCGCCGGCCGCCATCCTCGACGCCTATGAGGCGGAGCGCTGGCCGATCACCAGCCAGGTTTCGAAATTTGCGATGTCGCACGCCGAAGCCGAAATTCGCCGCCGCGGCGCCGTGCCGGACGAAATCGAGGATCCGGGACCGCGAGGCGAGCAGGCGCGAGACGAAGTCGGCCGTCTCACCTATGAGATCAACGTCCAGCAATATGCATGCGCGGGCCTCAACTTCGGCACCTATTACGATCGTTCGCCGATCATCGCCTATGATGGCGCCGAACACCCGGCCTATACGATGGACCATTACACGCCGTCGACGGTCCCGGGCTGCCGCACGCCGCATCTTTGGCGCGAAGACGGCTCCTCGCTGTACGACGCGATGGGCGCTGGTTTCACGCTGCTGCGGTTCGATCCGGCAGTCGATGTTGCAGCGCTGGAAGCGGCAGCGCGCGCGCGAGCCGTTCCGCTCAAGATTCTCGATATCGAAAAAAGCCGCGCGGCCATCTTCGATGGCAACGCGCTGGTGTTGTCGCGGCCCGACCAGCACGTCGCCTGGCGCGGCAACCGGTTGCCGGCCGATCCGGCCCAGTTGATCGACCGTGTTCGTGGGGCTGCGGGCGCGCTGTGAGCCCGTCATTGCGAGCCAACGGGTCGCGCGAATGCGCGCCCGATGACAGGCTCCGCGAAGCAATCCATCTCGCCGCGCAAGCAAAGTATGGATTGCTTCGTCGCTTACGCTCCTCGCAATGACGGCTTCCTAATTCTGAATATGAGCACGTAGGTTCGCGAACAGCTCTACCCATCCTGCCTATTCGATATAAAAAAGAGCGCTGCCATTTTCCGATGGCAACGCTCTCATCTTGTCTCAGCCGACCAGACTGTAGCCTGACGCGGCAATCGGCGGTCCGCCGATCCGGTTCGATTGAGTGACCGCTTCCGCCGGGCTCGCGACCTGGAGCAGCAGGAACTGCTCAGGCTTCGTTCGCGGCGATCGATTCCATCAAGGACACCAGCTGACGCTGGACGGTCTGGTCCTTGATCTTGCTGTAGGCCCGCAGCAACCGGAGGCTGAATGCGCTGTCGAGGAACAAGAGGCTCTCGACTTCGCGTGCCTTGCCGTCGCCGTCATAGAAGAACGTGACGGGCACGTCGAGCGCGGTGGCGATCGCTTGCAGACGGGCTGCGCCGACGCGGTTGACACCCTTCTCGTACTTCTGGACCTGCTGGAAGCTGACGCCGAGCTTGTCGCCGAGCTCCGCTTGCGAGATCTTCTGCTCTACGCGCCGCAGGCGAATCCGCTTGCCCAATTCGATGTCGGGTTTGCCGGCACTGCGCTGCTTCATCTTCTTTGCTGCTGATCTGATCATTCTGATTTTACCGTCCTTCGATCGGGAAGCCCTCGATGGATTGGTCAGGGCTTCATCCGTATTTTCCGCGTTAAGTTCGTTCTCGATCGTGGTCTTAGAACCACAGGAAGCCTGAGAGATTGCGGGATGGTAGCCAAACGCATTTGCGATTTGGAAGCACCCTGATACCGGCGCTGTCGGCTACTTAAAGTCGTAGGCGCCCGGGGCGTCTTTTATCAAAACCCCGCACTCTACATTTGGCAAAATATTCGACAAACCACAACCACTGCGGGACGAATGGACACAGATTTTGATCGCATACTTACCGCCCGGCCCGCATATCCGGGTACTTCTACGGAGCCTTGGGCCGGTTTGACGCCGGTTGAAACCATCCGGCCAGGCAACCCGGGAGGGTTTTCGGCAGGGCGCCGGCCGGGCGAGCGCGCCAACTGTCATATTTCTGGACAGCGACATATCCCCGCAGCCCCGGGCGTGATCCGATTTTCGGATCAATCGCGCGCTGGACAATTTCAAAAAATTTCTGGATCATCCAGTCAGGCTTAAGCACTCGACCACGTGCCGGTGGATCAAAATCCAGCGCGCCCTTCCGTGGAGAGATTTGATGAAACGACGAACCGGATCGCCTCGAATTTATCTCGCAAGCTCGGGACCTGTAAAAATGCCGGTGGCCAATTCAGAACAACGTCTGCGGTCGCTTCTCGAAACGCTCGAGGAGTGCCGGGCGATCCTGATGGACAAGGCCAGCCTGGAACCGGCGAGATTGCTGTCATTGGCGATTCTCGAGCTTCGCATGGAACTCCATAAGGTGACGGACTCCGAACTGAAGGCGCTCTGCGACCTGATGGTGCCGGAAGACGAACCGCCGCCGCCGGACCGCAAAGAGGGACCGGGCCTGCGGCTGCCGCCCTATCTGAAGCTCATCAAGTAAATCAGCAAACTTGCCGGTGGCGTGATGGTTCGAGACCCGCGGCTTTGCCGCGCTCCTCACCGTGAGGGTCTGAGACCTCCTCCCCGAGGAGCCGGGTGCCGCGCGACGTCTCGAAGACCTCATCCTGAGGAGCGCTGCGTGAGCAGCGCGTCTCGAAGACCTCATCCTGAGGAGCGCCGCGTGAGCAGCGCGTCTCGAAGGATGAAGCCCCTGACCTCGAAAACGCGCTGCTACCCCGCGGTGACGTCGACCAGTTCGGCGCCATCGAGCACGCGCCGCGCCTTGTCGCGGTCGAGATCGCCTTCCCAGGCCGCGACCACCACGGTCGCGATGCAGTTGCCGATCAGATTGCCGAGCGCGCGCGCCATGCCGATGAACCAGTCGACCGACAGCACCAGCACGAGGCCGATCGCCGGGATGCTCGGCACCGCGTTCAGCGTCGCCGCCAGGATGACGATCGCCGAGCCCGGCACGCCATGCGCACCCTTCGAGGTGATCAGCGAGACGCCGAGCACCAGCAGGAGGTCGCCGAACGACAGCGGCGTGTTGGTCGCCTGCGCGATGAACACCACCGCCAGCGTCAGATAGATCGAGAAGGCGTCGAGGTTGAAGGAATAGCCGGTGGGAATCACGAGGCCCACGACCGACTTCTTGACGCCGAGCGCTTCCAGCTTGCGCATGATCTGCGGCAGCACGGCGTCGGAAGAGGCGGTGGCCAGAACGATGGTCAGTTCCTCGCGCAGATAGGCGAGGAATTTGAGGACATTCAGCCCGGCGAGCGCCATCACGCCGCCGAGCACGCCGAGAACGAAGATCGCCAGCGAGACATAGAACAAGGCGACCAGTGACAGCAATTGCTTGAGCGATCCGACCCCGTACTGACCGACCGTATAGGCCACCGCGCCGAGCACGCCGAGCGGCGCCACGCGCACGATCAGTCCCATCGCGCGGAACAGCACGGTCGAAACCGCGTCGATGAACGAGGTGATCTTTTCGCCCTTTTCGCCGCCGACCAGGGCCGGGCTGACGCCGAAGACGATCGCGAAGAACAGGACCTGCAGCACGTCGTTGCGCGACAGCGCGTCGAACGAGGTGGTCGGGATGATGTTGACGAGGAACGAGCCGATGCCGCCGCCCTTCAGCTTGTGGGCGTTGTCGGCATAGGTGTTGAGCGCCTTGGCGTCCAGCGTCGACGGGTCGATGTTCATGCCGTGGCCGGGGCCGAACAGATAGGCGAGCAATAGACCCACGACCAGCGCGATCGTGGTCATCACTTCGAAATAGACCAGCGCCTTGACGCCGACGCGGCCGACCTTCTTGAGATCGCCGGCACCGGCAATGCCGTGCACGACGACGCAGAACACGACCGGCGCCACGATCATCGAGATCAGTTTCAGGAACGCGTCGCTGAAGATCTTGAGCCCGACGGCGAACTCGGGTGCCGCCATCCCGAGTACAATGCCGAGCAACAGCGCCGCCAGCACCTGGACGAAAAGCGAGGTGTAAAGCGGCTTGCGCGTGTCCGGCGCGGCCGCTGCTGCGGTGATGGTCGACATAACGTGCTCCCCATTGGTCCAGGCTCGGTTCGATCGCACCTAGCAACTTGCATGCCAAAAAAGCACGCGATTTGCGTTGGCAAATATCCGGCCCGAACCCGGATCGAGCATCGCCGCAACGTCGCAAGGTGTTCGCAGCATTGCATTATTTCGGTGGTCAGCCTTCGCCATCGAGCGCGCAGGACAGCGTGTAGACGACACCGCGAGGCAGAAAATCGATGGTCGCCTCGCCGCCGAGCTGGTCGCGGGCGCTGCGTTCGATCAGCCGCGACCCAAATCCGCGCTGCACCGGGGCCGTGACCGGCGGGCCACCGGCCTCGGTCCAGATCAGCCTCAATTGGCGCCCGGTGTTGTCCTCGATGATTTCCCAATCCAGCGCGACGGTGCCGGTGTCGTTCGACAGCGCGCCGTACTTGGTGGCATTGGTCGCGATCTCGTGCACGATCATCGACAGCACCACGGCAAGCCGCGGCGACAGCGGCACCTTCGGTCCGAACATCCGAACCCGTTCCGGATTGTTGAGCAGATAGGGCTGCAGCACCCGCGCGATCAGGTCCTGCAGGTCGGAGCCCTGCCATTTTTCCTCGCTGAGCAGATTATGCGCTTCCGCCAATGCGCCGAGCCGGCCTTCGAATTTCTCGCGCTCGGTGCGGCTGGCGCTGCGAAAGGTCTGGGTGGCGAACGACTGCAGGATCGCGAGCGTATTCTTGACGCGGTGGTTGAGCTCTTCGATCAGCAAATTATGCAGCATCTCGCCGCGAGCGATGACCGCCGCCATCCGCACCGCGAAGCCGAGGCCGACCAGCAGCAGAAAGCCTCCGATCACGCTGGTGATCGCAAGGCTGCGCCACAACGGCGCGACCAGCGAGCTTTCCGCAATGCCGGCGGCCACGGTCCAGCCGGTCAGCGAGGAGCGCGCAAAGCTCGTGATCTGCGGCGTGCCTTCGAGCGAGACCGCCGGCAGGGTCGCCTCGGGCTGGTGAGACATTTCGGCATACAGCGAGGGCGAAGCACGCTTGCCGATGGTCCGTTGCGGGTTGGGGACGTGCGCGAAATTGACGCCGTCGCCGTCGAAGATCGAGATCGTCCAGTCCGCGCCCGGACGCTGCTGTTCGATGATGGCCTGGAAGATTTCGAGCGGCGGGCTGAAGGAGATGTCGAAGAGGACTTCGTCGTCGCGAATGACCGGCACTTCGACGGTCACGATGGGCCGTTTCTTGATCGCGCCGGTGAACAGGTTCGAGTAATACGGGCGCTTGGTCGCGAACACCTTTTCGACGATATCGCGGTTGTTGCGCGGCGGAAGGCTCGCGACATCCGGCGTGATCGAGGAAAACAGCAGGCGGCCCTCGCGGTCCGCGACCAGCACGACGCCTTCCTTGCCGTATTGATCGAGAAATCCCGCGGCAATGCGCCGAAAACTGTTGAAGTCGCCGCTGCGCAGCGAATCGGTTAGCGCCAGGACCTGCAGCCCGCCGGCCATGCGTTGCATTTCGGCGTCCAGCACCAGGCGGATGCTGCGCACGGTCTCGAGCACGCGCTGCGTCGCGTCCCTGCGGTCCTGCTCGTAGTTGCTGAAAACAATACCGGCCGCGAAAACGATCAGCGGCAGCATGGTTCCCGCGACCAGAAGGGCGAGACGCACTGGCAGTGAAAGTTTTGGCACAATGGTCCCGGGATCGGCGCCCAACTGCCGGGAGCATAGGAGAATGGGCGGAAATCCGCCAAGGATTTTACCCTTGCGGGTTCCACGGCGCGCGAGTGCGCCGCGGAATCCAAACCCTTGCCTTTACAGATTGCTGTCGGTGATCGCGGCGTACACCATGCTGCGCAGCTCGCGCCGCAGCGGATAGGCGCTCGACGGCAGCACCTGGGTCATGAAAATGGTGATCAACTCCTCGGCGGGGTCGATGAAGAACGACGTCGTCGCTGCACCGCCCCAGGCGTATTCCCCGGCGCTGCCGGCAATCAGGGTCTGCGCCGGGTTCATCGTCACCGAGAAGCCGAGACCGAAGCCGATGCCGTTATAGGTCGCCTCGGAGAACAGCGAGCGCGACAGCCCCGGCAGATCCATTCCGCCGGGCAGGTGATTGGCCGTCATCAAGGCCAGCGTCTTCGGGCCCAGCAGCCTGACGCCGCCGAGTTCGCCGCCGTTGAGCAGCGCCCGACAGAAGGTGAGATAGTCGGCCGCGGTCGAACACAACCCGCCGCCGCCCGAAATCAACGATGGCGGCGACAGGAACGAGCTCGTGGCGGGATCATCCTGCAATGTCAGGGTGCCCTTGCGGTCGGTGGCGTGGAACGTCATGCCGCCCTTCGCGTCGGCCGAATAGCACGCGGCGAAACGATGGGCCTTGTCGGCGGGTACGAAAAAGTCAGTGTCGCTCATGCCAAGCGGATTGAAGATCCGTTCCTTCAGGAATTGCTCGAACGGCATGCCGCTGATCAGGCCTACGAGATAGCCGATCACGTCGGTGGACACCGAATAGTTCCAGGCTTCGCCCGGCGAAAATTCCAGCGGAATTTTTGCGAGGTCCTCGATCATGCCCTGCAGCGTGCCGGCCTTGATGACCTCGCCGATCTTGTTTTCGCGATAGGCGGCATCGACGTTGGAGCGCTGCTGGAAGCCATAGGTGAGGCCGGAGGTGTGCCGCAGCAGGTCCACGATCAGCATCGGCCGCGACGGTGGCTTGGTCAGGAAGGCGGGGTGCGTCCCGGCCTGGAATACGCCGAGGTTCTTCCACTCCGGAATGTATTTATGAACGGGCTCGTCGATCGCGACGCGGCCTTCCTCGACCAGCATCATGAAGGCGACGGACGTGATCGGCTTGGTCATCGAATAGATGCGGAAAATGGTGTCGTCCCTGACCGGCGCCTTGCGCTCGAGATCGGCAAAACCCTGCACGGTCGAGTGCACAATCTTGCCGCGGCGGTAGACCAGAAGCTGGGTGCCGGGAAAGCGGCCGGCATCGACGTAGTTCCGCTTCAGATGATCCTCGAGGCGATCCAGGGCCTGCTTGGACATTCCGGCGGATTCGGGCGAGGCGGGGGTCGGGGCTAACATCGGGGCGGTCTCCGGCTGGCGAGGGAGGCCTTGATAGCCGAAAAGTGTGGCCTGTTCCAATCGCCGGCCGCTCATAACGGTCTGGTTGCAGGTTCGAGTCCTGCCGGGCCGACCAGTAAAAACAGGAGGCACTTACAAAATCGCAGATTTCTCGGTGCACAGTTTCGTGCACAGATTGGTTTGCCGATCATTCGCCGCGCGAGCGCGTTGTTGTCATGGTGTTCACTCGAATGTGGTGGTGTGATACGATGGACGAAACGGGCACAGACGCTCTCCCGCGCTGACCCTCACAGGAGTAGAGCCGCAAGTACTGCTGTTCCGTGTGGAACCGTCGGGATTGCGACCGTCTATCTGTATGCGTAGACGTCGATCGTCTCGCTGCGCCCGCGCAGATGCACATTGTTGTGCCGCAACCATCTGTTGGAATCAGCCTCATTGATGGAGCCCTCGCCGAAGGCCTGGGCCGAAACAACGACGGATGCATCGAGGCGGCGGGATTCGGCTTGTAGCCGCTGGCCTACATTGACTGCGTCTCCAACCACCGTGAATTCATACCGCTGGTCACCGAGAAGCCCGACGAATACCTCTCCGACATGTACGCCGATGCCGATTTCGATAGACTGCCCGCCATCGCGTTGGCGCTTGAGGCTCCACTTCTCGATGGTCGCCGCGAGCGTCGTCGCGGCGGTGATCGCGTTTGTCGCGTCAGTCGACTTGGGCGATGGCAAGCCGAAGATAGCAAGCAGGCCGTCGCCGATGAATTTATCGATCACACCGCCATTGGCTGTGATCGCCTGCTCGGCCAGCGAGCGGAACGAATTAAGAAGCGACGCGACCTGTGATGGGTCCATTGCCTCCGAAACGGCGGTAAATCCGCGGATGTCGGCAAAGAGGACGCAGACCTTCTGGCGTACGCCGCTGCGTAGTATTTCGACACTGCTGGACAAGACATAGCGAGTGACCTCCGCGGAATTAAACCTCTGGAGGAGTACCCTTTCCCTGGTAGTCCTGATCGCTACCATTAGCGTTCGCCGCGCGCGCGAGGCGGCCAGCGCCATGGCAAGACCTGTAAGAAGCACAATCGCCAGCCTCGTTATGTTGGAGACATCCGAGAAGAGCGGCTGCAATCTCGGATCGATAGCGAGGCCAGTTTCGGTCGCCGATGATGGCCACCAGATGAGTATACCAATTGCAAGGCAAAGTAGCAGCGTCTGGACCAGCAATCGCCAGGCGTTCACCCCAAGCGACGTAATGGCGAGCAGCAGAAATGCTCCCCACGGCGATACCAAGACGGACCGCGTTCCGGTGGGAAGGTCTTCCAGCCAGGGTCCAAACCAGCCGATTCCGAACAGCAGCAAAGCGTCGGCGCAAATCCCGAGCCAAGGCATGATCCTGGGAAGGACGGCGAGGCGCACGAGAAACGCACCGAGCGCGGAAATGGCGATGTTGGCCACCGCGATTACCGCAACCCAATCATTCCATCGTCCGACCAAAATGGAAAGAAGCAGAATCAAAGTTGCGATCGTCAGCGAAAAAGCCAGTCGCGCATTGGAGGCGAAGCGTTCGGCTTGGCGCTCGGCATCGAAAAGGACGCGGCCGTCCTGACTGCTCCAGCCATCGGGGGGGTATGCCATCAGAAACATAAACGTTCTCCACTGGATCTCATGTCAGCGAGTTTTTGCCCAAGCTGGGCCTGCCGTAAATCAAATCCTGCCATATTGACGATGCAGTCCGCCCGGGATCGGACGGCCAAGAATGCGTCCGGCACTCTTAACGGCGCGCGGTGCCGGCGCGTCCTTGTTCAACGATAAATGTGTGCGTGCCTTATTGTAGCATTTCATGTACGACAGCAGTACGTGTCGCAGATGGCGTTCGCCGACTATGATGACATGATCGACGCATTCCCTGCGGATCGAACCGATCAGCCGTTCTGCATAGCCGTTTTGCCATGGGGAGCGCGGCGACGTCGGCCGATCGCATGCAGACCCGCGCCGAGCTTTACGCAGCTATCGGCCTGCACGGGTATGCAGGCGCTGGATGCTTCTATTGTCCAGACGATAGTTCCGGAGAGAATCCCGCAGAGATGATCTTTGAAGGCTGGGGGTCACCCTTTGAACTCGCGATCAATCAGTCCCACCATGACATCGTCATACCACTCCATTTACGAATGTAGCTTCGTTCACGGCCTTCAAAGACGAAAACGCATTTCTGGTAGACACGACCGGCCTTGCGGATCATCCAAGACATT
Source organism: Bradyrhizobium sp. AZCC 2289 (assembly GCF_036924615.1). Taxonomy (NCBI): domain Bacteria; kingdom Pseudomonadati; phylum Pseudomonadota; class Alphaproteobacteria; order Hyphomicrobiales; family Nitrobacteraceae; genus Bradyrhizobium; species Bradyrhizobium sp. AZCC 2289. The sequence goes on from NZ_JAZHRY010000001.1 coordinate 7,973,878, forward strand.
GACATTTGGCCCGGCTTCTCGTTCGAGGCGCCTGCCGCTGCATCAAATGTGGATATTGCGAGCAGCGTAGAAACCCTAAGCTGCAAGCACTTTCCTGCAATTTGGTCGGTGCACAGCTCGTGCACAGAATGAACAGGAAGAAACAGAGATTTACGTGCACCAACGGAACAAACAACTATGATAATTCAAATACTTAGAGCTAACCTTGTACGCTCATAACGGTCTGGTTGCAGGTTCGAGTCCTGCCGGGCCCACCAATGAAATCAGTGACTTGTCGATTTTGATATTTTCTACGCCGCCAGGAATTCCGACAGGATCAGGAACGATCTCGGCGCAAATGACCAAGTCATCTCAATGGCACCTACGACAAGCCGGCCGTGCGCGACGACCTGCTTGCAAGTCTTGCCGACAATGAAAAGTCAGCACGCACGATGTCTGCTTCTGTTCGATGATCGGACATTCGTTGGCGATGACCGCAGTTCCGAAATGTTCTAGAAACGGACAAGTTTGGCTCTTATTCAATCACCCTGTCGGCGCGGGCAAGAAGAGCGTCCGGAATTCTTATGCCTAACCGGACTGCGGTCTTTGAATTGATCGAAAATTCAATCAGTTCGGGTTGCTCGACCGGTAGGTCGGCTGGCTTCGCTCCATCGAGGATTCTCTTCACGAAATAACCAGCGCGGCGATACAGGCCGCGCCGCGGCGCGCCGTATCCGATTAGAGCACCTGCATCAGTCAGTTCGGGAATCGTAGAGATCAACGGAATGCGATGCTTCAGGGCGTTCGATGCGATTTGCTCGCGCAGATCGAGCAGCGCGGCATCCGGTACGACGAGAATCGCATCCGGGCTTCCCTTTGCGATCAGGTCGAACGTCGGCTCGATTTGGGCAACGTCCTTGAGTTCGAAACGGTTGACCGCGGCACCAAACGAGCTGGCATAGGCTTGGATGATCTCCATCAGCCCGTTGGTGGAGGGATTGCCGGGATTTCCCACCACTGCGATGGTTCGAGCTCGCGGCAGCAGCTCGCGAAAAAAATCCAGGAGTTTGGGTGTGAGATCCTCATTCAGGTTAGACAACCCCGTCGTGTTTCCACCGGGGTGCGCAAGGCTCGTAACCAAACCCGCTCCGACGGCATCAGTAATCGAGGTCATCACAATTGGAGTGGCCGACGTTGCGCGCTGCGCGGCGCGGACGGCGCTGATGGTCGTTGCCAGGATTACATCCGCCTTGTTGTCCACCAGTTCCTTGGCAAGAGCGGGAAAGCGTTCATAGGCTCCGGCCGCCCAGCGCAGGTCGAGCTGATAGTCCCGGCCTTCGCGCAAATCAGCGTCCAACAGCCCCCGCTTGAAACTCTCGACGAAGATTCCGCTGGATTGAGCCGAACCGCTTCCGAGCCAGCCAATCAGCGCTGTTCCTTTCTGCGCGCGCGCCGCGAGCGGCCACACCGCCGCGATGCCGGCAAGTCCGATGAACTGTCGTCGTCGCATTTGCCCCCGGCAGCACCCACGCACCGCGTTGCCAATATCAAAGCCTAGCACTTTGTGGCCCGCCGCGGTTCAGAAATGGTACACAACCAGATCGGACAGCGATCGGAACCCATTTGCGCTTTGGGTCAATCGCTACCGAAATGGCTTATCCTTGCCAAGTCCGCTTTTAGCCCGATAGCGGCATGATGGACGAAATGCGAACCCGTCCGGTTGAGGCCTGTTGGAGGTTCGCGGCGGTCTTCTACGCCACCAGTTATCCGTCAGAAACCTCGTGAACAAACGTGCATGAATCCGCACGATCTTGATCGAGAAACGCTGATTTTGTTCGAATTTCCCGCCAGGGTGCTGCGCTCATAACGGTCTGGTTGCAGGTTCGAGTCCTGCCGGGCCCACCACGCTTCGCCCTGACGGGCTACGCGTGGCACAGCCACGGGGAGACCGCAAGGGCGAAGCGTGTCCGGCGTAGCTTGAGCGCCGCGAGAGCGCAGACGGACTGGATCGCGCCGAATCCAGCTACGCGTGGCGCTGCCACGCCGTGGCACGCCTCAGACAGCAGGAAAATCTGCCTGAGCGTAGATGATGGTGTCGCTGGGAAAGACTGTCCTGGCGCTCTTGTACCAAACCCAGGCCCCGCTGTCGCCGGAAAGAATGAACCATCTGATCTCGGCCTTGCGGTTGTTGTCTCCTCCCTTGTCTCCGCTCGGGATGAGGTTTCCATTCCGGTCCAGCGCGACGATTTCGTCACAGAGTTGCCAGGCCATCCAAACGCGGATCTTTCCCTTGTCAGGCGCCGCAACGCTTTCTGTCATCGTCTGTGACTGCTGCGTCGACGTCGTCACCGAATGCGAAAACGTGGCGCTGAGCTTGGACTTCAAACCGCCTGCATCTACGCCCATCTCCGCACTGATCGTCTCGGTGTCGGTTTCCGATATGCCAACGGTCTTCGTGTATGAGATTGTCTTCGAGTTCCCTTCGGGCAATCGCGTGTACGAACCGTCAACCAGTCGCCAAAATTGCCTGTGCGTCAGCGTATAGTCGGCAGGAGGATTACCATCCCAATAGTTTAGAAGAACCGCGCCCACAGGGTTGCCGGAGTTTGGAATGTCATCCACCCAAGCCTGCTTGCCCGAGTTATCTGAATCCGCAAAAAGCCTAATTCGAGCAGTGCTCGTCCCCATTGCTATTTTGTCCGATTCAGCCGGTGGGCGGGAATCGAGCGTGGGAATTGGCGGTACAGGCGGGAATTTGTCGTCCAGCTGCGAATTCGCGATCCGTGTGTGATTTTGTAGCGTAATGGGCATGATGGCGGTTCTACTCCTGTTGGATGGATGACATCAATGTCACCCCCAGGTTGAACAACATCATGCGGCCGGAAAACAGTCAAGCTGGTGGGATGGGTTCCGCAAGACCCGTCGGGATTCAGGATTTGGCGCGGACACGCCGACGAGCTGAAGCGGCAGGTCGGACATCATGGACCTCGATTTTTTCGCGATCCCTTCGATCGAATTCCACCCTGTCGCAAGTTACGTGTTCGATAGCAATGCGCGCCGTCTTCCTCTCAAACTAGTTCTAGCCGGAGCGACCGCCCGACCATGCGCGCGGCGCGCTGGAGTGTGGCTAGCGTGACATTGCCGTCCTTTGGGTCGAGCAGGCGCCCAATCTGGCTGCGCGAGGTCTTCATGCGCTGGGCCAGACTGTTGCGGGATATGTTGTTCTCCTTCATCGCCTGCCCGATCTGCCAGGCGAGGACTTCCTTGACGGCGATGGCCTCGAACTCGTCGCGGTTGCCCTCCTCCCCGAGGAAATCATCGAGCGTGGTGAGTTTGGCGGCGGAACGGATTACTTTCTTCTTCCTGGCCATATTGATCTCCTCATTTTTCAAATTCACGGTTCCTGCGGCGTGCAAGGGCCAGGTCGTCCGGCGGGGTCTTCTGGGTCTTCTTGATGAACCCGTGAAGGACCAGAATGCGGCCCTGCTGCACACTGAACAAGACGCGAGCGATCCGGTTGCTCGGCAGCGACGTGCGCACCTCCCACAAGCCGTCGCCTAGCGCGCGGCAAAGCGGCATACCCACTGGCCAGCGGTATTGAACGCGCATGAGGTCGAGGCCCACGGCTTGGCGGTCGGCGTCGTCCAGACCCCGCAGCCAATCCCGCACGACCTCAGCCCCACCCTGCGTGCGGTAAAACACGACAGGTATCTTGCGGAGGCCACTACCTGGCATCCGGCCCTATATAATGTACATGTACTATATAATGTTCATGCCCCGCAATTAGAATTCGCATCGAGCTTAGCTGATTCATTGCAGAGCTTCGCAATCGACCGACGCGCGGTGCCGGTGGAGCGCAAAAGCGCCATGTCCCCGCGAGTGTCGGCAGAAAGGGACGGCGGCACGCTCTCATTTCGCGCTATGCGCTTTGGCGGCGAGATGCTGGCCGTTGGCGTGTCAGTTAGCCTGGTGCTTCTTCAAGAGATAATCGTCGACGCCTGACGTTGGCGAAGTCCGAGAAACGAACCAACCTCCCATTCCGCCCCTCGATCGGAGCGGGTCGGGCAACCGCACCAGTTTCGCACCAGAAACGACTGCAGCAGAACGAGACGAACGCGATTGAATCCAAACGAAAATGAAGCAAAATCAACGAAGCTGAGCATTATCCTGCCGCTTACCCCGGCCGGAACGGTGGTGTAGGCTCGGCCGCGTAAACGCTTATCTCGCAGGACAGCAAAAAATGCCCCAATTCAATGAAACCGAACTGACCGCCGCCGTCGTCCGCAGTTTTGAGGATACGCCGAATCCGCGAGCAAAATTCCTGCTGCAGGAACTGGTGAAGTCGCTGCACGACTACGTCCGCAGAACCGATCTCAGCTTCGAGGAATGGGAATATGCGATCGATTTCCTGACCCGCACCGGCCAGAAATGCACGCCGATCCGGCAGGAATTCATCCTGCTCTCCGACGTGCTCGGCGTCTCCATGCTGGTCGATGCCGTGAACCACCGGGAGCGCGAGGGCGCTACCGAGACCACCGTGCTCGGCCCGTTCTATGTCGGCGAGCACAAACAGATGCCCCACGGCACCGACGTCTCGGCCAATCTGCCGGGGGAACGGATGTTCGTGCAGAGCCGCGTCACCGACCTCAAGGGCAAGCCGCTGGCCGGGGTTCCGGTGGACATCTGGCACGCCGATGACGAAGGCTATTACGATTCACAACGGCCGACCTACGCGACGGAAGGACCGTCGTCGCGGGCGCGGTTCGTCACCGACAACGACGGCCGGTTCTTCTTTCGCACCATCCTGCCGTGCAGCTACCCGATTCCAACCGACGGTCCGGTCGGCGAAATGATTATCGGGGTGCGCCGTCATGCGATGCGGCCGGCGCACGTGCATTTTCTGGTCAATGCGCCCGGTTACGAGCCCTTGATCACGCACGTGTTCATCGAGGGCGACAAATATATCGATTCCGATGTCGTGTTCGGGGTCAAGGACGAACTGATTGCGAAGATCGAGAAGCGCACCGATCCGACGATGCCGGACGGCAAGCCCGCGGGCGGGCCGTGGCATCTGATGACCTATGAGTTCAGGATGAAGCCGGGCGGGGGTGCTGCGCCGAAAGCGATGGCGGCGAAGACGACCGAAGACGCCTGAAAGCGGACGCGGCACCGCGTCCCGTGATACATGGCGAGCAAGACCACGACGGCGCATGCGAGCGCGACCGTCGTGCACTTCCAGAACAGCAATGGATTACGTTCGATCAGCGGTGCCGCTGAAGTCGCGGTGAAATTCGCATTGGGGTGGCGAAGATCGAAGACGTACTCCGACAGGCTCTCGTAGCGCTTGTAGGGATCGGGATGCACGGCCTTTTGAAGGCGACCGCGGACGTCTGAAACCCCTCCTCAAGTCGACTGCACAACTATTGTGCGTCGCACAAGAATTGTGCGAATCGCAAATTTAGAATGCGGAGATTGATCGGCCGCGCGCCTGGGTGCTCCTTATAAATATAAGTAAATAATATGCTTTTTGCGGTTTTCGGGCTTGGCACGAAGCTTGAATAGCTTGTGCTGACGCCATTGAAGCCGTCCCTTGAGACCACTCATCCGAATTGTGAAACCGCCGGACCGGGGCATCCCCGGAACGCGCGCCCATGCGCCCCGCGGTGACACCGGACGGCCCTTCAGACCCAAAGGACACCCGCGCCCATGACGAAGACTGCCAATCCGACCCCACGCCGTGGCCTCAGCCGCCGTCAGATCCTGAAGGCAGCGAGTGGAACGGCCGCGCTGCTGGCCGCGGCAAAGCTGAATTTTCCGGCCGGCGCCTTCGCGCAGGGCGCGGGTCCAGAAGTAACGGCCGCCAAACTCGGCTTCATCGCGCTGACCGACGCCTCGCCGCTGTTCGTCGCCAAGGAGAAGGGCATCTTCGCCAAATACGGCATGCCCGATGTCGACGTGCAGAAGCAGGCCTCGTGGGGCACCACGCGCGATAATCTCGTGCTGGGCTCGGAAGGCAACGGCATCGACGGCGCGCATATCCTGACCCCGATGCCGTACCTGATCTCGTCCGGCAAGGTGACGCAGAACAACCAGCCGACGCCGATGTACATCCTGGCGCGGCTCAATCTGAACGGCCAGTGCATTTCGGTTTCCAAGGAATATTCCGACCTCAAGGTCGGCATCGACACCGCGCCGTTCAAAACCGCGCTGGAAGCCAAGAAAGCCTCCGGCAAGTCGATCAAGGCGGCGATGACATTCCCCGGCGGCACCCACGATTTGTGGATCCGCTACTGGCTGGCCGCCGGCGGCATCGATCCCGACAAGGACATCGAGACCATCGTGGTGCCGCCGCCGCAGATGGTCGCCAACATGAAGGTTGGCACCATGGATTGCTTCTGCGTCTGCGAGCCGTGGAACCTGCAGTTGATCCATCAGCAGATCGGTTACACCGCGATCACCACCGGCGAACTCTGGGACAAGCATCCGGAAAAATCCTTCGGCATGCGCGCCGCCTATGTCGACAAATACCCCAAGGCGGCGAAGGCGCTGCTGATGGCCGTGATGGAAGCGCAGCAGTGGTGCGAAAAGGCCGAGAACCGCGAGGAGACCGCGGCGATCTGCGCCAAGCGGCAGTGGATCAATTGCCCGGTCGAAGACGTCACCGACCGTATGAAGGGCAAGTTCGATTACGGCACCGGCCGCATGGTCGAGAACTCGCCGCAGCAGATGCGCTTCTGGAAGGACAACGCGTCCTATCCGTTTAAGAGCCACGATCTCTGGTTCCTCACCGAGGACATCCGCTGGGGCAAATACGAGGCGGGCTACGACACCAAGGCGTTGATCGCCAAGGTCAACCGCGAGGATCTCTGGAAGGACGCCGCCAAGGAGCTCGGCGTTGCCGTTTCCGATATCCCCGCCTCGACCTCGCGCGGCAAGGAGACCTTCTTCGACGGTAAGGTGTTCGATCCGGAAAATCCGTCAGCCTATCTGAAGTCGCTGTCCATCAAGCGTGTTGAGGTCTGATCCAGCTGGACACGTGCTGACGCGCGGTCCGTGAACACGGAGATGCAGTTTCGATGTCTATGGTTGCCATGAAGACCGAACCCGCCCCCACGGTCGTTCAGACCGCGGCGGCGCCGGTTGTTACGATGACGCCGAAGCGGGCGCCGCGCGCCGACAGATACGTCAAGATGGCGAAGGAGACCGCGGTGCGCGTCGTGCCGCCGCTGATCGTGATCGCATTGTTGATGCTGTTCTGGGAACTGGTCTGCCGCCGCACCGGCTCGGCGCTGCCGCCGCCGTCGAAGGTTTTCAAGGACACCAGGGAGCTGATTCTCGATCCGTTCTTCGATCACGGTGGCATCGATAAAGGCCTGTTCTGGCATTTGTCCGCCAGCCTTCAACGCGTCGCCCTCGGCTATTCGCTGGCCGCGGTAGTCGGCGTGGCGCTCGGCACGCTGGTCGGGCAGTCGGTCTGGGCGATGCGCGGGCTCGATCCGCTGTTCCAGGTGCTGCGCACGATTCCGCCGCTCGCTTGGCTGCCGCTGTCGCTCGCGGCTTTCCGTGACGGTCAGCCGTCTGCGATCTTCGTGATCTTCATCACCTCGGTCTGGCCGATCATCATCAACACCGCGGTCGGCATCCGCAACATCCCGCAGGATTATCGCAACGTCGCCGCCGTGGTGCAGCTCAATCCGCTGGAGTTCTTCACCAAGATCATGATCCCGGCCGCGGCGCCCTACATCTTCACCGGCTTGCGCATCGGCATCGGCCTGTCGTGGCTTGCCATCGTTGCAGCCGAAATGCTGATCGGCGGCGTCGGCATCGGCTTCTTCATCTGGGATGCCTGGAATTCCTCGCACATCAGCGAAATCATCCTGGCGTTGTTCTATGTCGGCATCATCGGCTTCGTGCTCGACCGCGTGATCGCGGGAGTGGGCAAGATCGTGACCCGCGGCACTTCCGTGAGCTGAAGGAAAACCATCATGCAGGCCTATCTGAAGCTCGATCACATCGACAAGACTTTTACCCGCGGCAATGCCACGACCGAAGTCCTGAAGGACATCAACCTGACGATCGGGAAGGGCGAATACGTCTCGATCATCGGCCATTCCGGCTGCGGCAAGTCGACGATGCTCAACATCGTCGCCGGTCTCACCGGCACCACCAACGGCTGCGTGTTGCTGGAAAATCGAGAAGTCAATTCGCCGGGACCGGACCGCGCGGTGGTGTTCCAGAACCACAGTCTGCTGCCGTGGCTGACGGTCTATGAAAACGTCAAGCTCGGCGTCGACAAGGTTTTTGCATCGAGCAAGACGCGCATCGAGCGCCACACCTGGGTGATGCACAATCTCAACCTCGTGCAGATGGCGCACGCCAAGGACAAGCGGCCCAGCGAAATCTCCGGCGGCATGAAGCAGCGCGTCGGCATCGCCCGCGCACTGGCGATGGAGCCGAAAGTGCTGCTGCTCGACGAGCCCTTCGGTGCGCTCGACGCGCTGACCCGCGCGCATCTGCAGGATTCGGTGATGGCGCTGCATCAGAAACTCGGCAACACCATTTTGATGATCACCCACGACGTCGACGAGGCCGTGCTGCTGTCGGATCGCATCGTGATGATGACCAACGGACCGAGCGCGCGGATCGGCGAAGTGCTGGAAGTGCCGTTGGCGCGGCCGCGCAAGCGGCTCGAGCTTGCGACCAACGCCGGTTATCTCAAGTGCCGGCAGCGCGTGCTCGAATTTCTCTACGAGCGGCATCGCTACGTCGAGGCGGCGTAATTTGCGCTCTCGTCATTGCCGGGCTTGACCCGGCAATCCATCGAAAGCGCGAGAACAGTTTTTGGGATGGATGCGCGGGTCAAGCCCGCGCATGACGAGCGGAGGAGGAGCCAGTGACACCCGAGCAAATCAAACTCGTTCAAGAGAGTTTTTCGAAAGTCGCGCCGATCTCCGAGCAGGCCGCGGTGATCTTCTACGATCGCCTGTTCGAGGTCGCGCCGACCGTGCGGGCGATGTTCCCCAGCGATATGACCGAGCAGCGCAAGAAATTGATGACGACGCTCGCCGTCGTCGTGAATGGGCTCAGCAATCTCGAAGCCGTGCTACCGGCCGCAAGCGCGCTGGCAAAACGTCACGTCAACTATGGCGCCAAGCCCGAGCACTATCCCGTCGTCGGCGGTGCGTTGCTGTGGACCCTCGAAAAGGGCCTCGGCGAAGCCTGGACGCCTGACGTCGCGGCGGCCTGGACCGCGGCCTATGGCACGTTGTCGGGTTACATGATCTCGGAAGCCTACGGCCGCGCTCAAGCCGCCGAGTAAGGAAATGCCGTGAGCGAACCGCTGGTCATTGTCGGCAACGGAATGGCGGCCGCCCGTCTGGTCGACGAGTTGGCGAAAGCGGCGCTCGGGCGCTACGCCATCGCCGTGATCGGCGACGAGCCGCGGCTGGCCTATAACCGGGTGCTGCTGTCGTCGGTTCTGGCCGGCGAGACCGCATCGCACGACATCGAACTCAGGCCCGCGACCTGGTGGCGCGACCGCGGCGTGACCTTGAAATATGGCTGCCGCGCCACCGAGATCGATGTCGGCCGCCGCGAGCTCAAGATCGCGGGTGAGGAGAGCATCGCTTTCTCCAGGCTGGTCCTGACCACCGGCTCGTCAGCATTGCGGCTCAGCGTGCCCGGCGCCGATCTTGCCGGCGTGCACACTTTTCGCGACACCAGGGACGTCGATCTCCTGCTGACGCTTGCCGCGCAGAAAAAGCGCGTGGTCGTGGTCGGTGGCGGCCTGCTGGGGCTGGAGGCGGCCTACGGGCTCGCCAAGGCCGGCGCTGTTGTGACGCTGGTGCATCTGATGGACCGGCTGATGGAGCGCCAGCTCGACGCGCCCGCGGCCGAACTTTTGAAATCCCTGGTCGAACGCAAGGGCATCGAGATCCTGCTCAATGCCAACACCGCGAGCATCCATGGCGAGACCCGCGTCGAAGGCGTCGAACTCGTGGACGGGCGCCGGATCGATGCCGATGCGGTGATCTTCGCGGCCGGCATCCGGCCGAATATCGCGCTGGCCAAGGAGGCCGGCATCACAGTCAATCGCGGCATCGTCGTCGACGACCATCTGCAGACCAGCGCTGCGGGCGTGTTTGCGATCGGCGAATGCGCCGAACATCGCGGCACCTGCTATGGCCTGGTCGAGCCGGCCTATGAGCAGGCGCGGGTGCTGGCGCAACACCTCGCAGGGGCTACCGCGTCCTATGGCGGCAGCGTGGTCGCGACCAATCTGAAGGTTTCCGGCGTCAGCGTATTTTCGGCCGGCGATTTCATCGGCGCCGAGGGCTCTGAGACCATCGTACTCACCGACATCAATCACGGCACCTACAAGAAGCTGGTGATTTCAGAGGGAAGACTGACCGGCGCGGTGCTGATCGGCGATGTCGGCGACGCGCTCTGGTATCTCGAATTGATCCGCAACCGGCAACCGACCGCGCGAATCCGCGCCGACATGATGTTCGGCCGCTCGCTCGCCATCCGTTCTGAGGCGGCATGACCGAAGCGTTCACATGACCGCGGTCGATCCGCAACTGCGGGCCACCCGCACCACCTGCGCCTATTGCGGCGTCGGCTGCGGCGTGCTGGCGACGCCCGACGGCAGGGGAGGCGCGGCGATATCGGGCGATCCCGAGCATCCCGCCAATTTCGGCCGGCTGTGCTCGAAAGGCTCGGCGCTCGGCGAAACGCTTGGGCTTGAGGACCGGCTGCTTTATCCGATGATCCGCTGCGACAAGGGGACGCTGGAGCGGGTGGCCTGGAGCGACGCGCTCGATCACGTCGCGCACCGCTTTCAGCACATCATCGCGCGTGACGGTCCCGGCGCGGTTGCGTTCTATTTGTCCGGCCAATTGCTGACCGAAGATTATTACGTCGCCAACAAGTTGATGAAGGGTTTTATCGGCAGCGCCAATGTCGACACCAATTCGCGGCTCTGCATGGCGTCGTCGGTCGCGGGCCATCGCCGCGCGTTCGGCGCGGACACCGTGCCCGGCTGCTATGAGGATCTCGACGAGGCGGATCTTTTGGTGTTGGTCGGCTCGAACGCGGCATGGTGCCATCCGGTGCTGTTCCAGCGCATGCTGGCCAACAAGCAGGCGCGCGGCGCCCGCATCGTGGTGATCGATCCGCGTCGCACCGATACCGCAGGGGATGCCGACCTGTTCCTGGGATTGAAGCCTGGCACCGACACCGCGCTGTTCTCCGGCTTGCTGGCGCACCTTGCCGACCATGGCGCGCTCGACCGCGACTATATCGACCGCTACACGGCCGGTTTCGACGAAGCGATTGCGCGCGCCCGAAGCATGGCCGGCAGCGTGCGCGCGACCGCGCTGGCGACGGGCCTGTCGGAAAGCGACGTCGCGGCGTTCTTCCAGATGTTTGCCAATACGCCGCGCGTGGTCACGCTGTATTCGCAAGGCGTCAACCAGTCGGCGCAGGGCACCGACAAGGTCAATGCCATCGTCAATTGCCACCTCGCGACGGGTCGGATCGGCAAGATAGGCGCGTCGCCGTTCTCGCTGACCGGACAGCCCAATGCGATGGGCGGGCGCGAGGTCGGCGGGCTCGCCAACCAGCTCGCCGCGCATATGGCGTTCACGCCGTCGGACATCGACCGCGTGCGCCGGTTCTGGAAGGCGCCGCGCATCGCCACCCATGAGGGGCTGAAGGCGGTGCAGATGTTCGAGGGCGTAGCCCGCGGCGAGATCAAGGCGTTGTGGGTGATGGGCACCAATCCGGCGGTGTCGCTGCCGGACGCCGACGCCGCCCGCGCCGCGCTGAAGAAGCTCGAACTGTTTGTGGTCTCCGAGAATGTGCGTTCCAACGACACCGTCGACGCCGGCGCGCATGTGCTGCTGCCGGCAGAGGCCTGGGGCGAAAAATCGGGCACGGTGACCAATTCGGAACGGCGCATCTCGCGCCAGCGCGCGTTTCTCGACGCCCCGGGCGAGGCCAAGCCCGATTGGTGGATTGTCGGCGAAATCGCCAAGCGGCTCGGCTTTGGCGCGGCATTCGATTTCAACTCCGCGGCGGACGTATTCCGCGAGCACGCAGCACTTTCGGCATTCGAGAATGACGGCGCCCGCGATTTCGATATCGGCGCATTGAAAGCGGTATCGGACGAAGGCTTCGACGCCATGGCGCCGGTACAATGGCCGATCCGCCTTAATGAACAGCCGCAGGCGCGCTTCTTTGGCGAGGGCGGATTTTTCTCCAACGACAACAGAGCGCGCTTCATCGCACCGGAAATTCCGGCGTTGCGGACCGAGACCACGGCCGCGCGGCCGTTGCGGCTGAATACCGGCCGGATCCGGGATCAGTGGCACACCATGACCCGCACCGGGGCCAGCCCGCGGCTGGGCCAGCATCTGCCGGAGCCGTTCGTCGAAATTCATCCCGACGATGCCGCACGGCACGGCGTCGCCGACGGCGACTTTGCGCGGGTCACGACCGATTACGGGCAATGCACGCTCCGGGTCGTGGTCAGCGAGCGGCAGCAGCGCGGCATGCTGTTCGCGCCGATCCACTGGAGCGAGGCCAATGCCACCGGTGCGCGCGTCGGCGCGCTGGTGGCGCCGCACACCGATCCATACTCGGGCCAGCCCGAGAACAAGGCGACGCCGGCCTCGATCGCGCCGTATGAATACGTGTTCGGAGGCTTTGCGCTGTCACGCAAGCCGCTCGCATTGCCCGGGCATGCGTGGGTTGCGCGCGTCGCGGTCAATGGCGGCTACGGCTATCTGTTCGCCGACAATGCCGATCTCACCGGCTGGCAATCCTGGCTCAAGTCCCGCGCCGGGCATGACTTTGCCGAATACAAGGATTTTGGCGGCGGCGTCTATCGCGCGGCGTCCTTTGCCGGCGACCGCATCGAAACCTGCCTGTTCATCGGGCCCGCGCGCGATGCCGGCGACTGGAACGTGGTCAAGGGGCTGTTTGCGGCCGACACGCTCAGCAACGTCCAGCGCCGCATGCTGCTCTCGGGCAAGTCGGCGGATGGCCTCGCCAGCGCCGGCCCGATCGTCTGCGCCTGCTTCGGGGTCGGCCGCAGCACGATCTGCGACGCGATTGGAGCCGGTGCGCGCTCCGCCGCCGAAATCGGGGCGAAGCTGAAGGCGGGCACCAATTGCGGCTCGTGCATTCCCGAACTGAAGCGGCTGATCGCGCAGACCGGTGTAAATTCCCCGCCGCAGCAATTGGCGGCCGCGGCTCATTAGCGCGCTGGAAATCTCAGGCGACGCAAAGACCGTCGACGGCCATCTTGCGAAACAGATGCGGCGAGCCGGTCGAACCGTCCGGGTAGTGCTGCAGCTTCGATTGAAAGACGGGATTGGTGAACGCGGCCCTGAACGCGCCGACGCTCTCCCAGACCGCGTAGTTCAGATAGGTCGCGCTTCCGGCGATGCCGCGATGCAGCTGGGTCGAGATAAAGCCCGGTTGCGATCTGAAATAGTTCGCATCGTCGGTCCATGCGGCGATCAAGGCATCGGCCTGTTCGGGCGCGATATGGAAGACATTGACCAGCACGACCGGCTCCTTGCTCTGGTCCTGTATCTGGTCGCGAATCGAGACGCGTTCATCCAGTTCCCTTAGCTGAAGCATGGTTACTTCTCCTCTGCTGCGAGATATTCATCCGCCTCGCCGGCGGCCTGCGCCAAATGGCTGTTCATGTGCGTGAGCACGTCGAGCGCGGTGGCGATGCGCTCCAGCGACAATCCCGCCATCAGGTCGCGCGCCCAGGGTCGTTGACGTTTTTCGGCGTCCTTCACCGCGGCGCGCCCCTGCGCCGTCAACACCACCAGTTTTGCGCGTTGATGATGCGGATTGGCTGCGAACCGCACCAGATCCTTCTCCGCGAGCAGATCGGCGACCCGCTGCACCGCCTGCCGCGACAAGCCCATGTTGCGGGCGATATGCGCGACCGGCAGCGGCACCGGCGACAGATCAAGTGCGCCGAGCACCTGCCACCACGCGGAGGTCAGGCCGATATCGGCGACCAGGCGATTGCCGGTGTCGATCAGCGCCCCGTTCAGCCGGAACACCGACACGATGAGGTCGGCAACGGTTTCGTCTCGCTTTGACATGACAACATATTGTCATATCGGTATGTAGTTGTCAATACAGAATACCCGCCTTGCGGCCAATCGACGGTGCGGAAGACGTCCTCTATGGTGCGCCCGCTTTTGCAATACGGGTGAGATCCAAGAAAATGATGTATCTGGAAACGCCGCCGCGACTGATCGAAACCCAAATCTTCACGGCGATGCCGGACGAGTTCCGCCGCAAGGTGCGCACCGACTGGGCCGACGCCAACCGGCCTGGCGAGGCGACCGATTGCTTCATCGAGGGCCCGTCGTTCGACGCTGACGGCAATCTCTACGTCGTCGACATTCCGTTCGGGCGCATCTTCAAGATCACGCCGGACAAAAAGTGGTTGCTGGTGGTCGAGTACGAGGGCTGGCCCAACGGCCTGAAGATCGCCCGCGACGGCCGCATCCTGGTCGCCGACTACATGCACGGCATCATGGAACTCGATGCGCGGGCAGGGCGGATGCGGAAGGTTTTTACATCGCGCAATTCGGAATCGTTCCGCGGCTGCAACGACCTGCATCTCGCCTCAAATGGCGACATCTACTTCACCGATCAGGGCCAGACCGGCCTGCACGACCCGACCGGCCGGGTGTACCGGCTGAAAACCGATGGCCGGCTCGACTGCCTGATCGACACCGGCATCAGCCCCAATGGGCTGGTGCTCGATCCCCGCGAGGCGGTGCTGTTTGTTGCGATGACCCGCGACAATGCGGTCTGGCGCATGCCGTTCATGAAGGACGGCAGCGTTTCAAAAGTAGGCCGCTTCTGTTCGACCTTCGGACCGAGCGGCCCTGACGGCATGACCATGGACCAGGCCGGCCGGCTGTTCGTGGCGCATGCCTCGCTCGGGCATGTCTTCGTGTTCGCTCCGAACGGCGAATTGATCGCCCGCATCAAGTCCTGCGCCGGGCAAAGCTGCACCAATGTCGCGATTGGCGGCGAACAGCGCGACCGGCTCTTTATTACGGAGTCGGTTACGGGCTCGGTGCTGGTGGCGGATATCGGTGCGCTGGATGGTTGAAGCGCATTCCGGGCCTCATGGTTCGAGACGCGCGGCGTTGCCGCGCTCCTCACCATGAGGGTCTAAGACCTCATCCTGAGGAGCGCTGCGTGAGCAGCGCGTCTCGAAGGATGAAGCCACCGAACGGGAAGCCCGCCAGCCCCAACCGCCTCACGACTTCCGATGCTTCGCATTGACCGCGATCGCGGCTGCGGCGGTGCGGTTCTCGACGCCGAGTTTGGAATAGATCTGCTCGAGGTGCTTGTCGACGGTGCGCGGGCTCAAGCCCAGGATTTGCGCGATGTCGCGGTTGGTCTTGCCCTTGGACAGCCACGACAGCACCTCGCCTTCGCGCGTCGTCAGGCCAAGTTCGCTGGAGAATTCCGCCGGCGTGTCGGCGCCGGTGTCCTTGGCCAGCCGAAGCAGGAATTCGTTGGCGCCGAGCTTGCCCATATATTGCAAGCGCAACTGCTCGTGACCTGGAAACGACGCCATCGCCGCGGCTTTCGATCCGGCCTTGCCCTGCTGGGCCTGATCGAGCCAGTGCGGGATTGGATCCGGCAGCACGAATTCATCCTCGGTATCGGCGGCGAGCGTGGCCGACAACAGTTTTTGCGCCTGCGGCGTCGCCCACATGATCTTGCCCTGGCCGTTGACCGCGAGAAGATAGCGGCCGGAGACGTCGAGCGCGGCGCGGGCGCTCTGCGTCAGCCGAGCGTTGGCGAGGTGGACCCGAATGCGCGCGATCATCTCCTCGACCACGATCGGCTTGGTGACGTAGTCGACGCCGCCGGCCTCCAGCCCGCGAACGATATGTTCGGTTTCGGCGAGCCCCGTCATGAAGATGATCGGGACGTTGCCCAGACCGGCGTCGCGCTTCAGCCGTTTGCAGGTCTCAAAACCGTCCATGCCGGGCATGACGGCGTCGAGCAGCACGATGTCGGGTGTGATCTGGTCGACGATCCGCATCGCCGAAGCGCCGTCGAGCGCGACCATGACGGTCATGCCGGCACCGTCGAGCGCGTCGGTGAGCAGCCGCAGCGTCTCCGGGGAATCATCGACGACGAGCGCGACATCGCGCTTTTTGGATTCAGTGATCATAGCTGTGCAAGGTCTTGAGCGTCGCCATGTACTGGTCGAGGTCGAAACGGTCGACCAGTGCGCGCATTTGCGTGACGAAATCGGCATGCTCCGGATAATCGTTGTCGATCTCGTCGAGCTTGACCTGGATGGCGCGGATGTAACCCAATTGTCCGAGACCAATCAGTTCCTCGACATATCTCACCGGCGGCCGCGAGCCGGTATCGGGCTTCCAGTGCGGCACGGGGATTTCTTCATCGGCCTCATACTTCCATTCGAGCTTGAGCAACTGCCGGATCGATTCCAGCAGGCGGGGAATGTCGATCGGCTTCATCAGATAGCCGTCATGGAACGGCTGCGCCAGCGGCGTGCCGTGCGCCTCCAGGGCGCTGGCCGACACCATCAGGATGCGGGCCTGATGATGGCCGTTCGAACGCAATGTTTCCGCCACCGTCCATCCGTCCATTCCGGCCATCGAGATATCAAGCAGGAAAAGATCGGGCCGGCAATGCTGGGCGAGCGCAAGGCAGGCGGGTCCGTCCGGCGCGCTCAGGAGGATAAAGCCGAGCGGCGCCAGCACCTCGCGCAGCAGATCGCGGTGGGTCGGATCGTCGTCGGTGACCAGGATGGTCTTGCGCGGCCCGTGATAGCCATAGATCGGGGCCTCGACCGGGGCGATTCGCGTCGGGTTGGTGACTTCCGACAGCAGGATCTTGACGCGAAAATTGCTGCCGGTTCCGACCGTGCTGGTGACCCGGATGTCGCCCCCCATGACGCCGGCCAGGAGCCGACTGATCGTCAGGCCAAGGCCGGTGCCGGTTTGCGGCTGCGACACGCCGAGCGCGCCGCGCTCGAAGGGGGCGAAGATGCGTTCGAGATCGCCGGCCTGGATGCCCGGACCGGTGTCGATCACCTCGAATTCCGCGACCGGGCTGCGGTAATGCACGACGAACTGCACGCTGCCGGCTTGCGTGAATTTGATGGCATTCGACAGCAAATTGATCAGGATCTGGCGCAACCGCTTTTCGTCGGCATACACCACGACCGGCAACACCGTCGGCCGCTTGAAGACGAAGTCGACACCCTTGGCGGCGGCCTGCAGGCGGAACATGCCGACGAGCTGATCGAGGAAATCGCTGAGGCGCACCTCGTCGCGCGACAGATAGAGCCGGCCGGCCTCGATCTTCGAGATATCCAGAATGCCGTCGATCAGCCCGGACAGATGGTCGGCGCTGCGGCGCACCACGCGGACCTGGTCGCGCGGTTTTGTCTGCAGGCTGGAATCCTGTTCCAGCAATTGGGCGTAGCCGCTGATCGCATTCAACGGCGAGCGCAATTCGTGGCTGAGGCCCACGACATAGCGGCTCTTGGCGAGATTGGCGGACTCGGCGACTTCCTTCGCGCGCTGCAGTTCGGCGTCGGTGCGCTTGTGCGCGTCGATTTCCTGGATCAGGAGCGTGGTCTGCCGCCGCGTTTCCGCTTCCGCCGCGCGTCGGCTCTGTTGCGCCAGCACGAACAGCCACGCCACCACGCCGATGATGATGGTCAGCGCAAAGAATACTTTCCAGAGCACGTCCGACAACAGTCCGGCGGCATGCACCGTCGCTGACGTCTGCAGGTAGATCAGCGCCAGCGTCAGCCCGACAAGGCCGGCGGATATCGCGAACACGCCGAGATAATGCCCGAGCTGGGAGTTGATCCGGGTATAGATCGGCTCCGGCAGCATTTTTCCGAGCGTTTCCGAGACCTGCGCCTGAATCCGTGCATGCGGCTTGCAGAGATCGTGGCAGCGCGCGTCGAGCGAACAGCATAGCGAGCAGATCGGGCCGGCATAGGCGGGGCAGGAGGCCATATCCTCCGGCTCGAACGCGTGTTCGCAGATACAGCACTGGATCGATTCGAGGTTCTGCCAACTCCGCTTCGGCTTGCGCGCGATGTAATATTTGCCGTCGGTCGCCCACGCGATCAGCGGTGCTGCGATGAAGGCAACAGCCAGTGCGACGAAAGCCGACAGCGCCTTCGCCGTCGGTCCGAACAGGCCGTAGAAGGCGCTGATCGAGACGATGGTGGCGATCAGCATCGCGCCGACCCCGACCGGATTGATGTCGTAGAGATGCGCGCGCTTGAACTCGATGTGCTGCGGGCGCAGGCCGAGTGGCTTGTTGATCACGAGATCGGCAACCAGCGCGCCGACCCAGGCGATTGCAACGTTGGAATACAACGCCAGCGTCTGCTCCAGCGCCTTGTAGACGCCGATCTCCATCAACAGGAGCGCGACCATGACGTTGAACACGAGCCAGACCACGCGGCCGGGATGGCTGTGGGTGAGGCGGGAGAAGAAGTTCGACCAGGCGATCGAACCGGCATAGGCGTTGGTGACGTTGATCTTGACCTGCGACAGGATCACGAAGGTGCCGGTTAATGCCAGCGCCAGATCGGGCTGCGACAGCACATAACGAAACGCTTCGAGATACATGTGCGCGGGCTCGGCGGCGTGCTCGTTGGAGACGCCGTGGCTGAGCGCGAAGAAGGCGAGGAACGATCCCGCCAGCAGTTTGAACGAGCCGAGAACGATCCAGCCGGGACCGGCGCTCAGCAGCGCGATCCACCATGATCGCCGCGAGGTTCGCCGGTCGCGCGGCAGAAAGCGCAGGAAGTCGACCTGTTCGCCGATCTGCGCCACCAGCGAAAACACCACCGAGGCGGCGGTGCCGAACAGCAGCAAATCGAGATGGCCGGCGGCGTCGCCATGCTCGCCGGCAAACTTTCGCCACTCGGCAAAGGAGTGCGGATTGGCGTAAGCGATCGCCGCAAACGGCAGGATGTTCAGCACGATCCACAGCGGCTGCGTCCACAACTGGAAGCGGCTGATCAGCGTGATGCCGTAGGTCACCAAGGGAATGATGATCACGGCGCTGATGAGATAGCCGATCGGCCGCGGGATTCCGAAGCACATTTCGAGCGCCGTCGCGAGAATGACGGCCTCGATCGCAAAGAAGATGAAGGTGAACGACGCGTAGATCAGCGAGGTGATGGTCGAGCCGATGTAACCGAAACCGGCGCCGCGGGTCAGAAGATCGATGTCGATGCCGCATTTGGCGGCGTGATAGGCGATCGGCAAACCGCACAGGAAAATGATGACGCTGACCACAAGAATGGCGGCGGTCGCGTTCATTGCACCGTAATTGAGCGTGATCGTGCCGCCGATCGCCTCCATCGCCAGGAACGAGATCGCGCCGAGCGCGGTGTTGGCGACGCGGGCGGCCGACCATCGCCGCGCGCTCTTGGCGGTGAACCGGAGCGCGTAGTCTTCCAGGGTCTGGTTCGCAACCCATTGATTGTACTGGCGCCTGACGCGGTCTATCCGCTGCCGCCCTGCCACTTCGATTAACTCCTCAAGCCCGACTGCACGCGAAACCGACCGCGATTGCGTTCGCGACTGCGTTCGCGACTGCGTTCGTGATTCCGCTCGCAATTCCCGTACCAAAAACCTACGTCGCTATTTTGCGGTGCAATATACGCGATCTCACGTATCTGTGCAGTGCACAAATGTGAGCAATCCTTGCCTGACCAATAAGCGTGTTCTCGAACCAAACGGGGTGCTCATGTCGGACGAAACCAATAAGGGCCTGCAGTCGGCATTTCGCCGCAAGCTGCTGATGGGAATGGCCGCAATTCCCGCTCTAACCATGCTTCCTCGCCCATCTTTTGCGCAAGCGCCGGCAACCTCCGCGATCAACACCACGGGGCTCGCGGTTACCGATACTGAAGTGACGGTCGGCATCCTGCATTCGGCCACCGGCACGATGGCGATTTCGGAAACCGGTTCGATCGAAGCCGAGAAGCTCGCCATCGACCAGATCAACGCCGCCGGCGGCGTGCTCGGCCGCAAGATCAAGTTCATCCAGGAAGACGGCGCCAGCGACTGGCCGACCTTCGCCGAGAAGGCCAAGAAGCTGCTGGTCAACGACAAGGTCGCGGCGATCATGGGCTGCTGGACCTCGGCATCCCGCAAGGCGGTGTTGCCGGTGGTCGAGCAATATAACGGCATGCTCTATTATCCGACCTTCTACGAAGGTCTCGAGCAATCCAAGAACGTCATCTATACCGGACAGGAAGCCACCCAGCAGATCCTCGCCGGCCTGAACTGGATCGCCAAGGAGAAGGGCGCGAAATCCTTCTTCTTCGTCGGCTCCGACTACATCTGGCCGCGCACGTCGAACAAGATCGCGCGCAAGCACGTCGAGAACGTGCTGAAGGGCAAGGTCGTGGGCGAGGAATATTACCCGCTCGGTAATACCCAGTTCAACTCGGTGATCAACAAGATCAAGCTGACCAAGCCCGACGTGATCTTCACCGACGTTGTCGGCGGATCGAACGTCGCGTTCTACAAGCAGCTCAAGGCGGCCGGTATCGATTTGTCGAAACAGGCGCTGCTCACGATCTCGGTGACCGAAGACGAAATCGACGGCATCGGCGGCGAGAACATCGCGGGCGCCTATGCCTGCATGAAATACTTCGAGTCGCTCGATAATCCGAACAACAAGGCCTTCGTGCCGGCATTCCAGAAGATGTGGGGCGCCAAGACCGTGATCGGCGACGTCACGCAGGCCGCCTATCTCGGCCCGTGGCTGTGGAAGTTAACGGTCGAGAAGGCCGGAAGCTTCGACGTCGACAAGATCGCGGCAGCTTCGCCCGGCGTGGAATTCAAGGGGGCGCCGGAAGGCTACGTGCGCATTCATGAAAACCATCATCTCTGGTCGAAGACCCGGGTCGGGCGCGCCAAGCTCGATGGCCAGTTCGAACTGATCTACGAGACCGCCGATCTGGTCGAGCCGGATCCGTTCCCGAAGGGCTACCAGTAAGGCCCACCGTCGTCTTCCCCGCAATCAAGCCGCTCCCTGGCGTGGATCGCAAGTCCACGCTTAACGCCCCCGCGTCGCGAACTTAGCTCGCGACGCGGGACTTCCCCCGACGGAGAACATCGATGTTCGGCGATTATTCGATTGGCGATCTGGGCTCCATCTTCGTCATGCAGGGTTTTGCGGGCCTGATCCTGTTTTCCGTCTACGTGCTGATGGCGCTCGGACTTGCGATCATCTTCGGGCAGATGGGCGTCATCAACATGGCCCATGGCGAGTTCATGATCCTCGGCGCCTACGTGACCTGGATGACGTCGAACCTGTTCCAGACCTATTTGCCGGGTTTGTTCGGCGGCTACTTCTTCCTCGCGATGATATTGGCGTTCTTCGCGTCCGGGGCGCTCGGCATGCTGGTCGAATGGGCACTGATCCGGCATCTCTACAAACGTCCGCTGGATACGCTGCTCGCCACCTGGGGTTTGAGCCTTATCCTGCAGCAGGCCTACCGCTCGATCTTCGGCGCCCGTGAGGTCGGCGTCGAGCTGCCGCAGTGGATGCTGGGCTCGCTGCACGTCACCGAAAGCATCGAGGTTCCGATCAACGGCGTCTTCGTGATGGCCCTGACGCTGCTGATCACGATGGCAGTGGCCTACATCATGTACAAATCGCGCTGGGGCCGCCAGGTCCGCGCCGTCGTGCAGAACCGGATCATGGCCGGCGCCGTCGGCATCAACACCGAGAAAGTCGATCGCTACACCTTCGGCCTCGGCTGCGGCATCGCCGGCGTCGCCGGAAGCGCATTCACCATGATCGGCTCCACCGGGCCGACCTCCGGCCAGCTCTATATCGTCGATACCTTCCTGGTGGTCGTGTTCGGCGGCGCAGCCAGCCTGATCGGCACCATCGCATCGGCATTCAGCATCTCGCAGACGCAATCGACGCTCGAGTTCTTCATGTCGGGGTCGATGGCAAAGGTCCTCACGCTACTCGCGGTCGTCGGAATCTTGATGCTGCGGCCGCAGGGTCTGTTCGCCCTCAAGGTCCGAAAATAACAGAGGGCTGAAGCCATGACCGACAATCGCTTTGTCAATCGATCGGAGCTGATCGGAATTCTGCTGCTCGCCGTGTTCCTGGTGGTGATCCTGCCGCTCTGCCTCGATGTCTTCAGGCTCAATCTTGTCGCGAAATACCTGACCTACGCCTTCGTGGCGCTGGGGCTGGTGATCTGCTGGGGATATGGCGGCATCTTAAGCCTCGGGCAGGGCGTGTTCTTCGGTCTCGGCGGCTACTGCATGGCGATGTTTCTCAAGCTTGAAGCGTCAAGCGTCGAGAACACCAAGATCCAGTCGACGCCCGGCATTCCCGATTTCATGGACTGGAACCAGATCACCTCGCTGCCGCTGTTCTGGAAGCCCTTTCATAGTCTCACCTTCACCATCGCCGCCGTCATCCTGGTGCCGGGCATCTTTGCCCTGATCATCGGTGCCGCGATGTTCAAGCGCCGGGTCGGCGGCACCTATTTCGCCATTATCACCCAGGCGGTCGCCGCGATCCTGACCATCCTGATCGTGGGACAGCAGGGCTATACCGGCGGCATCAACGGCATGACCGACCTGCGCACCCTGAAGGGATGGGACATCCGGCCGGACCACGCCAAGATCATGCTCTACTTCTTCGAGGTCGGCTGCCTGTTCGTCTGCATCTTCATCGCCCAGTTCATCCGTCACTCGAAGCTCGGCCGCATCCTGGTCGCGATGCGCGACAAGGAGGATCGGGTTCGCTTCTCCGGCTACAGCGTCGCCAATTTCAAGATCTTCGCGTTCTGCGTCGCCGCCATATTCGCCGCGATCGGCGGCGCCATGTTCGCGCTCAATGTCGGTTTCATGTCGCCTTCCTTTGTCGGCATCGTGCCGTCGATCGAGATGGTGATCTATACGGCGGTGGGCGGCCGGCTCTCGATCCTGGGCGCGGTGTACGGCACGCTGCTGGTGAACTTTGCGAAGACCAGCCTGTCGGAATCCTTTCCCGAATTGTGGCTGTTCGGTCTCGGCGGGTTGTTCATCGCGGTGGTCCTCGCCTTCCCCAACGGTCTGGCCGGGATCTGGGGCGACTACGTGCAGCCCCGCATCGACCGGCTGGTCAATTCGCGCAAGCCGAAATCCGGCGACGGCTGGACCGACAGTTCGGTTGCCGACGGCGCCCCGGCGGAATGAGGAGATAGACCATGCTCATAGGCCACCAGTCCAAGGAGTTTCTGCTCGCGGTCGAGGCGCTCACGGTTTCCTTCGATGGCTTCAAGGCGGTCAACGATCTCTCCTTCTACGTCGAGGAGAACGAAATCCGCGTCATCATCGGCCCCAATGGCGCCGGCAAGACCACCGTGCTCGACCTGATCTGCGGAAAAACCAAGGCGACCTCCGGCTCGATTCAATTCCGTGGGCAGGAACTCACGAAGTTGAAGGAGAACCAGATCGTGCAGGCCGGGGTGGGGCGAAAATTCCAGACCCCCTCGATCTACGACGACCTCACCGTGTTCGAGAATCTCGAGATCTCGTTTCCGCGCGGACGTACGGTGTTCGGCGCGCTGACCTTCACGCGCGACGCCATCGTGCGCGACCGCGTTCATGAGGTCGCCGAGATGATCTTCCTGAAGGACCGGCTCAATATGAGCGCCGAACTGCTCAGCCACGGCCAGAAGCAATGGCTCGAGATCGGCATGCTGCTGATCCAGGACCCGGAATTGCTGATGCTGGACGAACCGGTCGCCGGCATGAGCGTCAGCGAGCGCGTCAAGACCGCGGAGTTGCTCAACCGCATCATCAGGGATCGTTCGGTGCTGGTGATCGAGCACGACATGAAATTCGTCGAGGACATCGCGCACAAGGTCACGGTCCTGCATCAGGGCCAGATCCTGTCGGAAGGCACGATGGATCACGTCAAGAACGATCCGAAAGTCATCGAAGTTTACCTCGGGCATTAAGGAACTCATCGATGCTGGCAATCTCCGATCTTCACGTCGCTTACGGCCAGAGCGAGGTGCTGCATGGCCTGAACATATCCGTCGCGCCCAACGAGATCGTGGCGATCATGGGGCGCAACGGCATGGGCAAGACCACGCTGATGAAGTCGCTGATGGGCATCGTGCCGACCAGGAGCGGTTCGGTGAACATGGAGGGTACCGAACTGTCGGCCCTCAAGAGCTACGAGCGCGTCGTCAAGGGGCTCGCCTACGTGCCGCAGGGCCGCATGATCTTCTCGGCGATGACCGTCAAGGAGAATATCGAGACCGGTCTTGTCGCATCAGGCGAAAAGGAAGTCCCTGGCGACCTCTATGAGCTCTTCCCGGTGCTGCTCGAGATGAAGGATCGCCGCGGCGGTAATCTGTCCGGCGGCCAGCAGCAGCAGCTCGCGATCGCGCGTGCGCTCGCCACCAAGCCAAAGGTGCTGCTGCTGGACGAGCCGACCGAAGGCATCCAGCCGTCGATCATCAAGGAGATGGCGCGCACGCTGAAGCGCATTCGCGACGAGCGCGGGCTGTCGATCGTGGTCTCCGAGCAGGTGCTGAGCTTTGCGCTGGATATCGCCGACCGCGTGCTCGTGATCGAGAACGGCGAGATCGTGCGCGACGATCCGCGCGACAACGTCGATGCCGCGCAGATCTCGAAATATTTGTCCGTCTAGAGCATGATCCGGACCCGGAGGGCCGCGTTAGCGCAAAGTGTGCAGCGGTTTTCCGAAATGATCATGCTCAAAACAACTAACCGTAACCAGCCTTGGTAAAAAGGGGAGCATCCGATGCCAGAGACACTGATCAAGGTCGATCTTTCGAAGTCGGCCTACGACAACGACATGATTCACAACCGCTGGCACCCCGACATCCAGATCGTGGCGTGGGTCAAGCCGGGCGACGACTTCATCATCGAGACCGTCGACTGGACCGGCGGATTCATCAAGAACAACGATTCCGCCGACGATGTGCGCGACATCGATCTGTCGATCGTGCACTTCCTGTCCGGCCCGATCGGGGTCAAAGGCGCCGAGCCCGGCGATCTTCTGGTGGTCGATCTGCTCGACGTCGGACCGCTCAAGGAGAGCCTGTGGGGTTTCAACGGCTTCTTCTCCAAGCAGAATGGCGGCGGCTTCCTGACGGATCATTTCCCGCTGGCGCAGAAATCGATCTGGGACATCAAGGGCCTCTATACGTCCTCGCGCCATATTCCCGGCGTGAACTTCGCGGGGCTGATCCATCCCGGCCTGATCGGCTGTCTGCCCGACCCGAAAATGCTCGCGACCTGGAATGAGCGCGAGGCGGCGCTGATCGCGACCAACCCGACGCGCATCCCCGGCCTCGCCAATCCGCCGTTCGCGCCGACCGCGCACGCCGGCCAGGCGAAAGGCGACGTCAAGGCCAAGATCGGCGCCGAAGGCGCCCGCACGGTGCCGCCGCGCGAGCATGGCGGCAATTGCGACATCAAGGATCTGTCGCGCGGCTCGAAAATCTACTTCCCGGTCTACGTGCCCGGCGGCGGGCTCTCGATGGGCGATCTGCACTTCAGCCAGGGCGACGGCGAGATCACCTTCTGCGGCGCGATCGAGATGGCCGGCTGGCTGCATCTGAAAGTCGACGTGATCAAGGACGGCGTCGCCAAATACGGCATCAAGAATCCCGTGTTCAAGCCGTCGCCGATCACGCCGAACTACAAGGACTATCTGATCTTCGAGGGCATCTCGGTCGACGAGCAAGGCAAGCAGCACTATCTCGACGTCCACATCGCCTACCGCCAGGCCTGCCTGAACGCGATCGAGTATCTGAAGAAGTTCGGTTACTCCGGCGCGCAGGCCTATTCGATCCTCGGCACCGCGCCGTGCCAGGGCCACATCTCCGGCGTGGTCGACGTGCCGAACGCCTGCGCCACGCTGTGGCTGCCGACGGAGATCTTCGACTTCGACATCATGCCGTCGTCGGTCGGTCCGATCAAACACATCAAGGGCGACATCCAGATGCCGCTCTCCCAGGACAAATGATCCCTGCGCGACGGGGTGCGGGACGGCTGAGTATCTGCCGCCCCGCATCCGCCGCCGCCTAACAATTCAATCGCGCAAGGGAAACGAAATGCCCATCTATGAATATCTCTGCAACGCGTGCGGCCCGTTCACGGATATGCGGCCGATGGCCGAATGCGATCTGCCGCAGGACTGCCCGCAATGCGACATTGAAGCGCCGCGCGTCATCCTGACCGCGCCGGCTTTCTTCTGCATGCCCTCCGACAAGCGCAAGGCCCATGCCACCAACGAGCGCAGCGCCAACGCGCCCAAAACCGTCGGCGAATACAAGGCGTCGCACGCACCCGGCTGCGGTTGTTGTTCCGGCAAGAAGCCGGCGCGGCTGGTGACAAAAACGAAGGGAGGCGCCAAGGGCTTTCCGACCGCGCGGCCGTGGATGATCAGCCACTAATGCCTCACGGCGTCTGATCGACAGCAAACTCAAACCAAAAACAGAAGGCGATCCCCATGCTTCATGGCGACATTTCCTCAAGCAACGACACCGTCGGCGTAGCCGTCGTCAACTACAAAATGCCGCGGCTGCACAGCAGGGCCGAGGTGCTCGACAACGCCCGCAAGATCGCCGACATGGTGGTGGGCATGAAGACCGGCTTGCCGGGCATGGATCTGGTGATCTTTCCGGAATACTCCACCCACGGCATCATGTACGACTCGAAAGAGATGTACGAGACGGCTTCGTCGATCCCGGGTCCCGAGACCGACATCTTCGCCGAAGCCTGCCGCAAGGCCAAGGTCTGGGGCGTGTTCTCGCTCACCGGCGAGCGCCACGAGGAACACCCGCACAAGGCGCCGTACAACACCTTGATCCTGATGAACGACAAGGGCGAGATCGTGCAGAAATACCGCAAGATCATGCCGTGGGTGCCGATCGAAGGCTGGTATCCCGGCAATTGCACTTATGTTTCCGACGGTCCGAAAGGCCTCAAGGTCAGCCTGATCATCTGCGACGACGGCAACTTTCCGGAAATCTGGCGCGACTGTGCCATGAAGGGCGCCGAACTGATCGTGCGCTGCCAGGGCTACATGTATCCGGCCAAGGAACAGCAGATCCTGATTTCCAAGGCGATGGCCTGGGCCAACAATGTCTATGTCGCGGTCGCCAATGCCGCCGGCTTCGACGGCGTCTACTCCTACTTCGGTCACTCGGCGATCATCGGCTTCGACGGCCGCACCCTGGGCGAGACCGGCGAGGAGGAATACGGCATCCAGTATGCAGCGCTGTCGAAGAACCTGATCCGCGATTTCCGCCGCAACGGCCAGTCGCAGAACCACCTCTACAAGCTGGTCCATCGCGGCTATACCGGCATGATCAATTCCGGCGAAAGCGCGCGCGGCCTCGCGGCCTGTCCGTACGATTTCTACACCAAGTGGATATCCGATCCGGAAGGCACGCGCGGAATGGTCGAGGCGATGACCCGCCCGACCGCAGGGACGGACGAATGCCCGATCGACGGCATCCCGAATGAGAAGTCCGCGACCAATTACTAGGGGTGCGCGTCATTGAATCAGCCGTCGTCCCGGCGAACGCCGGGACCCATACGCCGCGGCCTCTCGTTTCGGCAGTGAATTAGAGACTTCGCAAAATTACTACCGCCGCGGCGTATGGATCCCGGGTCGGGCTTCGCTTGCCCGGGACGACGTTGTGAGACGACATCGCTACTCGTTTCGTCTATGTTCTGCCGCGTGGTTCATGGACGAACGAGGCAACTTTGCGAAAACAGAAATTCGGCAACAGCGGTCCCGACGTGTCCGTGATCGGGCAGGGCACCTGGTATCTCGACCGCGGCGATCGCAAGTCGGCGGTCGCGGCACTCCGGCGCGGCATCGAAACAGGCATGACCCATATCGATACTGCCGAGATGTATGGCGATGCCGAGCTCGTGATCGCCGACGCCATCGCAGGTCTGCGCGACGAGCTTTTCCTGGTTTCAAAGGTGTTGCCGAGCAATGCCTCGCGGCGCGGCACGATCACGGCGTGCGAGCGATCCCTCAAGCGGCTGAAGACCGATCATCTCGACTGCTATCTGCTGCATTGGCGCGGGTCGTTTTCCCTGGACGACACCGTTGCGGCATTCGATGAATTGATCGCAGCGGGAAAAATCCGCTCATGGGGCGTCAGCAATTTCGATACCGACGATCTCAACGAACTGCTGGCGGTCGCCGGCAAGGGCAAGATCGCCTGCAACCAGGTGCTCTATC
Organism: Bradyrhizobium sp. AZCC 2289; assembly: GCF_036924615.1. Taxonomy (NCBI): domain Bacteria; kingdom Pseudomonadati; phylum Pseudomonadota; class Alphaproteobacteria; order Hyphomicrobiales; family Nitrobacteraceae; genus Bradyrhizobium; species Bradyrhizobium sp. AZCC 2289. The sequence continues at coordinate 8,002,201 of NZ_JAZHRY010000001.1, forward strand.
ATCTGCAGGAACGCGCGATCGAGCATGCGGTGATTCCGTGGTGCGAGAAACATGGCGTTGCCGTCGTCGCCTATTCGCCGTTCGGCCACGATGATTTTCCGTCGGCACGCAGCAAGCAAGGCCAGATGTTGCAGAGCATCGCCGACGCGCACAAGGCGACGGCGCGTCAGGTCGCGCTCGGCTTTCTGACGCGCCGGCCTTCGTTGTTTGCGATTCCAAAAGCCTCGAGCGCGGATCACGCCGCCGAAAATGCTGCTGCGGGCACACTGAAGTTGAGCGACAGCGAGCTTGCCGCACTCGACAGCGCTTTTCCGCGTGGCCCCAAGCCGCGCGGCTTGCCGATGCTCTAGCGAGCACACTTGTTAACAAAGTGTTGCAATGGCGACGGCAAGCGCCGCGCCGGCGACGGCAACGGCCGCGCGGGCTACGGCAACAGCCACGCGGGCTACGGCAAACTGTCGCGGCGGGCCGCCGCGCCCGCTCGCGCATATCGGAGTCCCGTTTTCGGACCTTGTTGTTCCCCCGCAAATGGCGTTTTTTGGAGCCTCGCCCGACTCAACGATTGCTGCCTTTCGAGATTGCCGTGACACCGCCCCCCGCCGCAGCCGCCAGGCTGGACCGCGCTCCATTGCCGTTGCCCGAGAAGAAGTCTGCCGCCCGCAAAGCGCCTGCGCGCGCCGATCGTCCGTTCAAGGGCATTGCGCTGATCCTTGCGTCGACGATATTTTTGGGTACCTCCGACGTCACGGCGAAATATCTGTCGGCGACGTTGCCGTCGATCGAGATCACCTGGATCAGGTTTCTGACCTTCGCGCTGATCATGTCGCCGGCGATGCTGCCGGGCTCGCCGCTGTTCGCGCTGCAGACCCGGCGGCCCGGCCTGCAATTGCTGCGCGGCGCGGCGCTGCTCGGTTCATCGCTGTTCTTCATTTCCGGCCTGCGGTTTCTCCCGATCGCCGAAGCGTCCGCCACCGGCTTCGTTTCGCCGCTGTTCGTCACCGCGCTGTCGATCTTTTTCCTCGGCGAGAAGGTCGGCCTGCGCCGCTGGATCGCGACCGCGGTCGGTCTCGTCGGCGTCATCATCATCCTGCGGCCGGGCTCCGGCGCGTTTCATCCCGCCGCGTTCTTCCCGATCGTCTCGGCGCTGGCATGGGCCTGCACCCTGATCATGACGCGGATGATGAGCGGCAGCGAGCCCGCCGTCACCATCATGAGCTATTCGTCGATCGCCGGCGTCTGCATCCTTTCCGGGCTGGTGCCGTTCGTCTGGGTGGCGCCGACCTGGCATGACATCATGTTCGGCATTTTCATCGGCGTCGCATCGACGGTGGGGCAATGGATCGTGGTGCTCGCGTTCCGCTACGCCGATGCCTCGGTGCTGGCGCCGTTTTCCTACACCCAGCTGTTGTGGGTCAGCATCTTCGGCTTCCTGATCTTCGGCGAATTGCCCGACGTCTGGACCGTGACCGGCGCGTCGTTCATCGTCGCCAGCGGCCTCTACACCGCGCATCGCGAGCGGGTGCGGCACTCGCAGCTTCTGGCGGTGCCGGCGGAGCCGTCGCCGAACGCCTGAGCCTTCCGGACGAAATCGTGCGCAGGGTGAGAATTGTTGCAGCACAGGCGTTGCGTGCGGGCAACAGGTGGGTCGGAAAACGACCGTTTTTCGTTTCAAATCAAAGGATTCCGTGGTGATCCTCCATGCTATGAGTGGGAAAACCCACGCGGGAGGAACCATGCGCGCAGCCATCTTCAGGAACGGCGAGATCGTCGTCGATCACATGCCCGAGCCGAAGCCGGGAATCGGCCAGGTGCTGGTCAAATCGCTGGCCTGCGGCATCTGCGGATCCGACCTGCACGCGCGCAAGCACGCCCACCGCATGGTCGAACTATCCCGGCATTTTCCCGGCCGCAAGCCGATGGATTTGGCGCGCGACGTCGTGTTCGGCCACGAATTCTGCTGCGAGATTCTGGATTATGGTCCGGGCACCACGCGCAAGCTCAAGACCGGCACCAAAGTATGCTCGCTGCCGGCGCTGCTGACGCCGGAAGGCATGCAGGGCATCGGCTATTCCAATGACAATGTCGGCGCCTATGCCGAGCGCATGCTGCTCAGCGAGGCGCTGCTGCTGGAGGTGCCGAACGGGCTTTCGGCCGAACATGCGGCGCTGACCGAGCCGCTTGCGGTGGGCGTGCATGCGGTCGCCAAAGCCAATATTCAAGGCGGCGAGGTGCCGCTGGTGATCGGCTGCGGGCCGGTCGGGCTCGCGGTCATCGCCGCACTCAAGATCAGGGGATTGCACCCGATCGTAGCGGCAGATTACTCGCCGGCGCGCCGCGCGCTCGCCGGGAAACTCGGCGCCGATATCGTGGTGGATCCTGCGCGCTCGCAGCCCTATGCCACCTGGGCCGAGCATGCCCAGATGTCACCGGAGGAAAAAGCCGCGCGGCCGCCGCTGCAGGCGATGCTGCCGGCGCTCAAGCCGGCGCTGATTTTCGAATGCGTCGGCATCCCCGGATTGATCCAGCAGGTGTTCGAGGGCGCGCCGCGCGATGCCCGCATCGTCGTGGTCGGCGTCTGCATGGAGAACGATCGCTCCGAGCCGATGCTCGGCATCATGAAGGAGCTCAACGTTCAGTACGTGCTGGGCTATACGCCCGAGGAATTCGCCCATTCGCTGCGCCTGATCGCGGAAGGGCAGGTGGACGCAGCCTCGATGGTGACCGCAAGCGTAGGCATCGACGGCGTGGCAAAAGCGTTCGCCGATCTCGCCAATCCGGAAGCGCACACCAAGATCATCGTCGAGCCGTGGCGATAAACTTCGTCGTCCCGGAAAAGCGAGCAAAGCGAGCGCCGATCCGGGACCCATACGCTGCGGCGGTAGTTGTCTTGGCGAGGTGATCGACGGCTTTGTTTAGCAGTTAAGGCCTGTGGTTATGGGTCCCGGCGTTCGCCGGGACGACGACGGGAGGACGGTCGAAGGAAATCGGAGCAGCGATGATTACACTGACAACAAAAGATCTCCTCCCCAAGGACGGCACAAGCGGCACCTTGGTCGGCCGGGCTTGGTTGCCGCGGCTGAACGGTCCTGCGGTGATTGCGGTCCGCGGCGACGGGGTGTTCGACGTGACCGCGCGCTTCCAAACCGTGAGCGCGCTGTGCGAGGAGGACGACCCGGCCGCTGCGTTGCGCGCGTTCAAAGGCGAGCGCATCGGCGATCTCGAAAACCTTGCCGCCAACACGCCGCCCGACCAGCGCGATCGCGAAAAACCCTGGCTGCTCGCGCCGCTCGATTTGCAGGCGCTGAAGGCTGCGGGCGTGACGTTTGCCGTCTCGATGCTGGAGCGGGTGATCGAAGAACGGGCGCGCGGCAATCCTGCTTCCGCGGACGCCATTCGCAAGGAAGTGGTGCGGCTGGTCGGCGACGATTTCTCCAAGCTCAAGCCCGGCTCGGCCGAGGCGATCCGGCTGAAGCAGGTGCTGATCGAGCAAAACGCCTGGAGCCAGTATCTGGAAGTCGGCATCGGTCCCGACGCCGAGGTATTTACAAAAGCGCCGGTACTGTCCTCGGTCGGGTCAGGCATGGACGCCGGCCTGCATCCGAAATCGACCTGGAATAATCCGGAGCCGGAGGTCGTGCTGGCGGTATCGAGCCGCGGCAACATTGTTGGCGCAGCGCTCGGCAACGACGTCAATTTGCGCGACTTCGAGGGACGCTCGGCGCTACTGCTGTCGAAGGCCAAGGACAACAACGCCTCCTGCGCGATCGGCCCGTTGCTCAGGCTGTTCGACCAGACGTTTTCGCTCGATGACATCAGAAGGATGGACGTTGGACTGACCGTGCAGGGCGCGGACGGCTTCGTCCTCGAGGGCCATTCCTCGATCAGCAAGATCAGCCGCGATCCGACCGATCTCGTGGCCCAGACCATCGGGCCGGTGCATCAATATCCCGACGGCTTTGCGCTGTTCCTCGGTACCATGTTCGCGCCCGTTAGGGATCGCGACGCGCCGGGCCAGGGCTTCACCCACAAGCGCGACGATATCGTCACCATCGCAGCGCCCCAGCTCGGCAAGCTCGTCAACCGCATGCGCAACAGCGATGAGTGCGAGCCCTGGACGTTTGGCGTCGGCGCGCTGATGAAGAGCCTGGCGCAGCGGAAGGTTCTGTAGGGCGCGGGTTCATAATCACGTAGCCAACCGGAACTCGTCGGCCTACCTACTCGATCACCTCGTCGGGGCGGCTTGCCAGGGGCGGCGAAATCGTGAGACCGAGCGCCCTAGCGGTCTTGAGGTTGATTACCAGCTCCTATTTGGACGCCTGTTCCACCGGCAGATCGGCTGGTTTGGTGGCCAGTTCGTACGGCTCACGCGAGCATTATATCGGAAAGCACGCTTGCGCCGTCAGCCGTAGTGGGTCGAGGGGGATGATGCTGGGAAATTGGAACGAATAGCTCGCGTTCACCTGGTTTCCGCAAGCCGGCGTGCTGTAGGTGAAGGTCGAGGCAGGCAGACCTAAACCGAACGCCTGTTGGGTGGCATAGCCGGTAATGGCATTCGGATTACTGGTGGGACAAAGTGCAGCGTTGATGCTGGCGCATCGCGCGGCCATTTCGGCGCCATGCTGCAGACCGATCTGGGTCCAGAACAGCAATCCGACTTCGATCACGCCGAAGATAAACAAAAAGAACACCGGGGCCGTCAACCCGAATTCAAGCGCCGACGTACCGCTCTGATCTCTCAACATTTTCGCGAACTTCACTGCAACCTCGCCGTCGATTGCGCGCTGAAATTATAGTTTTGGGGAACGATCTGATAGTTCAGAAGCGAGCTGTACGTCGCCTGCGCCGAAACCGTGGTGTACGTTCCGGCCACCGCTCCTCCCGGACATGTCGTACCGCAGCTCACAGTATTGATGCCGGAACCCGTTGCGCAGCCGCAAAACTGGACCGGCGCAGGCGATGCAGCGATCGACGAAAAGTTCGTCGCGCTGACCACGGCGTTGGAGATCGCGCTGGCGTCAAAGCCATTCCTCATGGCGTATTGGGCACCAACCTGTGCAGCGTCCTCGACCTGCATCTTACGGTAGACGCCCCGGCCGATATCGATCACGGAGACCATCATGAGCGTCAACACCGGGGCAAGCAGGCCCAACTCGATGGCTGCCGCACCGCTTTGATCGCCCGCCACGCGGGCAAAAAAGCGGCGGAGCGTGCTGGCTCCTCGGCGAACGCGATAGGCGGGGGAGATGTGCGTCATTTCGAATCACCTCATCTATTCGACGAGCTGCGCGGTGCTGATGCCGATCGCGGCGACGCCAAGCGCGGCGCAATTAACCTGGAGATTCGAGCTCCCGGTGAAGGTGAGCGTGTCCGCGACGACTTTGGTGCACGAGGTGGTCGTGCCATTGCCGCCGCTGAAGCTCAAGTTCGCCTTTGGGAGATAGATCGCACCGCCGAAATTCTGCGTGCCGCCGCCGGTCAGGCTAAAAGCCGTACCAACCGGCATCTTGCGGTCACCATAGATCACGATGCCCTGCGTCGAGCCGGAGGTTGGCGCCGTCAAATTGATAGTCGCATTGCTGCCGATCGAGGCCGTGCCCCAACTGCCGCCCGAGCCGGTAAACACGAGCGTCACGCCGGTCCCGGTGATCGTGGCATTGCCTGCCACGCTCAAGTTCGCGCCGTCCAGGTAATAGATACCGGGGTTCAGGTTCAGCGTCGCTCCGGCATTGACGGTGATGCTACCTGTATAGCAGCCCGGGTCGAGCGAGGTGGTTTTCCCGTTGCTGTTCACCGTGATCTTGGCGCTGCTGCAGCTCGGCTCCGGGGGCGGAGAAACGTTGGCATAAGGGTCGGCAACCGGCCGCATGCCGGTCCGAATGCCATTCGTCGCGGTAATATTGCCTGCGCCGGAGACATCGCCGACCACCCCGACCTGATTGGCGGAAACCGTTGCGCTGCCGCCCACTTTCAGCGACGGGCTGGCGCTGGAGTCGCTGTAGAGATTGCAGTTAACCAGATTGAGCTGGTTACTGCCGCTCACGGTCACAGCGGGGTTGGCAGTCGAGTCGAGTGCGAGCACGCAACCCGTTCCGGCGTTTGGGACCGCCACGGCGCGCGCCGTGATGAGAACCGGGGCGGAGCCGAACAGCGCCGAGAGCAGCCGCGATTGCGGCTGGCCGATGATAACTTCGACGGCCTGCGGGTTCGAGGTATAATTGCCGGTGGACGGCGGCTGGTTGACGGTGACCGTAACGTTGTTCACCCCATTCGCGTAACCATAGGTCGCTGTTACTGCGTTGGCTTCGGCGTTCAGGTTAGTGCCTGCGGTCGCCGCACTCGCAGCTCCGGAGTCTGCCGCGCTCTGCATGTTCTTGTGCTTGTAGGACCACCACCCGGCCTCAGTACCGAGGCCGGCGGCCCCAACCAGAACAGGCATGATGAGCGCGAAGATAATCACGTTGCTGCCAGACTTATCGGCAGCAAATCGTCGCAGTAAGCCTTTGCCGTTCGGCTCGGAAATCATAGGAGCATGCGCCATAGTGCGCGAAATGTTCCTGAAACGACAGTTGCCCGTGGAGTTCATGACTCCCCCTGCGTTTGTCCAGTTCCATTGCCACATTTTCCCACTTAGCTGTTTAAGCCTTATTTCGCCGATCGAAGAAAATCCGACCTGCCGAGTAACCTTTAATTAAGCCATGAATTCCGTGCCGTGCTTGGGCCGATTACACATCTGATCGTGCCGCGGTTGGCCGTTTTTGCCCGACGGGCAAATCACTTGCGTGCTTTCGCGCACTGCGAGTCCAGCCCCTTTGACAAAAATATTTCGCTTAACCCGTCGGGCAAATCAGTGGTTTAACTCCGCGCGTCTCACCCAAGAAGAGGGGCGGCTCGCGATCGTCACGAAACGCGCGGTGGGATGCGGTGGACGCGGAAGCTGCGACTGACGAGCGCGGCGGATGCGGACGGCGAAGTCGTGTGGTCCTGGCGCCCCGATGCTGGCGTCAAGTTTCGCGGAAATATCCGTGAGGCGACGGTGGCAAGAAAGCCCGTTCACCGAGGAGAGCGCGAAATAAGCCGTAAACCATTGCGCAGGGAAGGCCGGATGCCTCCGCTGAACCTGTATGCTCGTGTGCGTTTTCTTATGTGCAGCTTGCACACGAGACCGCGGGTGCAGCGCGCACCCGGCTTTCCCTGCGCCCTCTGTTTTTTGGAGGGACACATTCCGACAAACCTCGGGCATTGTGCCGCGAGATCGTGGAGTCATATTCTTCAGGTGTTCGAATGTTGAATCCGATGTCTCAACGCGTCATTGCGAGGAGCGATAGCGACGAAGCAATCCATGCCTCAGCAAGTGGAGATATGGATTGCTTCGCTTCGCTCGCAATGACGGCTCCAAGATCATCCGCTGTACCGATATCACACCGGCAGCGCGATCGAATATTTCACTTGGCTCAGCGCAAAGCTCGACTCGATCGAGGCGATGCCGTCGAGCCGGGTCAGCTTGTTCTTCAGGAACGCCTCATAGGACGACAGGTCGGCGGCGACGACGCGCAGCAGATAGTCGCGGTTGCCGGTCATCAGATAGCATTCCAGCACCTCGTCCCATTTCGAGATCGCCTTGGCAAAACGATTCAGGTCCTCCTCTTTCTGCCGCGCCAGCTTGATCGAGATGAAGACGCTGACATGCAGGCCGAGCGATTTCTGGTCGACGGTGGCGATATAGCGCGTGATCACGCCGCGCTGCTCCAGCAGTTTGACCCGGCGATGGCACGGCGATACCGACAGGCCGACCTTGTCGGCCAGTTCCTGCATGGTCATGCGGCTGTCGGATTGCAGCAGGCTGAGGATTTTTCGGTCGATGGCATCAAGGGCAGGCATTGGGACAAACTCGGGCTTTTGGGACTGGGAGTGGTAATTTATCCCAATATTTGGGGGTATGTCGCGAGGATTTGAGAATTTCGGCGGCGGCAGAACCGCTAAAATCGGCGCATACTGGATGTCTCCGGAGCCTTGCCATGGGAATCGAACCCGCACGCCTCGAATTGCTGTCCGCGCTGGCACGCAAAGTTCTCTGGCTGTCGTCGTGGACGATCCATCATGCCAACCACATAAGGCCCAATACCGACGGCCTGAAGGTCGGCGGCCATCAGGCCTCCTCGGCCTCACTCGCCAACATCATGTCGGCTTTGTATTTCTCGGTGCTGCGGCCGCAGGACCGCGTCGCGGTGAAGCCGCATGCAAGCCCGGTGTTTCACGCTATCCAGTATCTGTTCGGACACCAGACCCGCGAGAAGCTGGAAAATTTTCGCGGCTACAAGGGCGCGCAATCCTATCCGTCGCGTACCAAGGATGCTGACGACGTCGACTTCTCCACCGGCTCGGTCGGCCTTGGCGTGGCGCAAACGCTGTTCGCCTCGCTGGTGCAGGACTACGTCAAGTCGCATGGCTGGATGAAGGACCGGCCCGAGGGCCGCATGATCGCGCTGGTCGGCGACGCCGAGATGGACGAGGGCAATATTTTCGAGGCCTTGTTGGAGGGCTGGAAGCACGGGCTGCGCAACACCTGGTGGGTGGTCGACTACAACCGCCAGAGCCTCGATGCGGTGGTCCGCGAAGGGTTGTGGGCGAAATTCGAATCCATGTTCCGCAATTTCGGCTGGGACGTGGTGATCGTGAAATACGGCACGCTGATGCAGGCGGCGTTTGCGGAAGCAGGCGGCGAGGCGCTGAGGCGCTGGATCGATAATTGTCCGAACCAGATGTATGCCGCGCTGTGTTTCCAGGGTGGCGCGGCGTTCCGCAAGCATCTGCAGGACGACATCGGCGATCAGGGCCCGGTCACGCAATTGATCGACCGCCGCAGTGACGAGGAGTTGCTGGCGCTGATGTCCAATCTCGGCGGACACGACATGACGAGCATGATCGATGCGTTCGAGTCGATCGATCACGACCGCCCGGTCTGCTTCATCGCCTACACTATCAAGGGCGTCGGCCTGCCGTTCCAGGGCCACAAGGACAACCATGCGGGGTTGATGACGCCGACGCAGATGGAGAAGTGGCGCGCGACGCAGAACATCCGTCCCGGCCATGAATGGGAGAAGTTCGAGGGACTGTCGCAGGAGCCCGCGACGCTGGAGGCATTTTTGGCGGAGGCGCCGTTCAACCGCGAAGGTCGTCGCCGTCTGGATGCGCCCGTCATCGAGGTGCCGCAGCAGCTGGTGTTCAAGCCGGCAGCGCAGATGTCGACGCAGCAGGGCTTTGGGCTCGTGCTCAACGAAATCGCGCGTGGCGCCACCGAACTCGCGTCGCGCATCGTTACAGCATCGCCCGATGTCACCGTGTCGACCAATCTCGGCGCCTGGGTCAACCGCCGCGGGCTGTTTGCGAAGGCGGAAAACCACGACCTGTTCCGGCAGGAAAAGATCCCGTCGACCTTCAACTGGGACTTTTCGCCGAAAGGACAGCACCTCGAACTCGGCATCGCCGAGATGAACCTGTTCATCATGCTGTCGGCGCTGGGGTTGTCGCATCAGATCAACGGCGAACGGCTGCTGCCGATCGGGACGCTGTATGACCCCTTCATCGAGCGCGGCCTCGATGCGCTGAACTACGCCTGCTACCAGGATGCCCGCTTCATGGTGGTGGCGACACCGTCCGGCATCACGCTGGCGCCGGAGGGCGGCGCGCACCAGTCGATCGCAACGCCCCTGATCGGCATGGCGCAGGATGGCCTGGCCTCGTTCGAGCCGGCTTTCGTCGATGAATTGTCCGTGATCATGGCTTTCGGCTTCCGGCACATGCAGCGCGAAGTCGGCGAGGGCGGCTCGGTCTATTTGCGGCTGTCGACGCGCACGCTCGAGCAGCCGCAGCGGATCATGACGCCTGACCTGCAGCGGGATATTACCGACGGTGCCTATTGGCTGCGCAGGCCGGGCCCGAACTGTGAAATCGTGGTCGCCTATACCGGCGCGCTGGCGCCCGAGGCGATCGAAGCCACAGGCTTCATCGGCGAAAGCCGCAGGGATGTCGGCCTGCTGGCGGTAACTTCAGCGGACCGCCTGCATGGTGGATGGACCGCCGCACGGAATTTGCGGCGCGACCGCCGCGGCGTGCAGCACCTCAGCCATATCGAAAAACTGCTGGCGCCATTGCCGCGCGACTGCGGCATCGTCACCGTGATCGACGGCCATCCGGCGACGCTCGGCTGGCTCGGCAGTGTCCGCGGCCATCGCGTCGAGGCGCTCGGCGTCGAGCATTTTGGCCAGACTGGCACCATCTCCGACCTCTATCGCCACCACGGCATCGACGCCAACGCCATCATCGACGCAGCGGAAGCCCTTACCGCCGGCGCTCCGGTGCGGCACCGCAAGATGGCGGTTTAGTCATTTTCGTCGTCCCGGCGATCGCCGCTTACCTCGTCGTCCCCGCGAAAGCGGGGACCCATACGCCGCAGCGGTTGTTGTTTGGGAAGGTGGCCGACGGCTGGCTTAATAACCACGGCCGGTGGCTGGGTCCCGGCTCAAGGCCGGGACGACGACTAGAATTGCCGCACCTTGCTTCCGTCACCCCCCTGACCTTATATCCGGTGTCTGCCGCTACGCGGCGTCCCGCATATGGCGGGTTCAATTTGCCCGGCTTTCGTGCAAGGATGCCTGCCGAACGCTTCCGTTCCCCATACATTCGCCCCGAAATAAAGAGGTTTACGATGGTCAATCGCATGCAATTCTACATCGATGGCGCCTGGGTCGATCCCGTCGTCAAGAAGTCCACGCCCGTCGTCAATCCGGCGACCGAAGAGGCGATGTATGAGGTTGCGCTCGGCTCCAAGGCCGATGTCGACAAGGCGGTCACTGCTGCCAAGCGCGCCTTCGTGACGTTTTCGCAGACCAGCCGCGAGGAGCGGGTGGCGCTGCTCGAAAAGATCATCGAGGTCTACAAGACCCGCATGAAGGATATCGGCGCCGCCGTTTCCGACGAGATGGGCGCGCCGCTGCCGATGGCCGAGCGCCTGCAGGCCGGCGCCGGCCTCGGCCATATCGCCTCCACCCTGGAAGTGCTGAAGAATTATCATTTCGAGGAGAACGTCGGCACTGCGGTTGTGGTGCGCGAGCCGGTCGGCGTCATCGGCATGATCACGCCCTGGAACTGGCCGCTGAACCAGATCGCCTGCAAGGTCGCGCCGGCACTGGCCGCCGGCTGCACCATGATCCTGAAGCCGTCGGAATTCACGCCGTCGTCGGCGTTGATCTTCGCGGAAATCCTGCATGAAGCCGGCGTGCCGAAAGGCGTGTTCAACCTGATCAACGGCCTCGGCCCCGAAGTCGGCGCCGCCATGAGCGAGCACCCGGATATCGACATGATCTCGTTCACCGGCTCGACCCGCGCCGGCGTCGATGTCGCCAAGCGCGCGGCCCCGACCGTGAAGCGCGTCAGCCAGGAACTCGGCGGCAAGTCGCCGAACGTGATCCTCGAAGGCGCCGACCTCACCAAGGCCGTCACCGGTGGCGTGATGCACATGTTCAATAATTCGGGACAGTCCTGCAACGCACCGTCGCGGATGATCGTGCCGCTGTCGAAGATGAAGGAAGTCGCCGCCATCGCCAAGGGCGTCGCCGACAAGACCAAGGCCGGCGATCCCCGCGCGGAAGGCACCACCATCGGTCCGGTGGTGTCGCGCATCCAGTGGGACAAGATCCAGGCCCTGATCCACAAGGGCATCGAGGAAGGTGCGACGCTGGTTGCCGGCGGCCCGGGCCTGCCGGAAGGCGTCAACAAGGGCTTCTACGTGCGTCCGACCATCTTCGCCGACGTCACCAACGACATGACCATCGCGCGCGAGGAAATCTTCGGGCCCGTGCTCACGATCCTTGGCGCCAAGGATGAAGCGGAAGCCGTGAAGATCGCCAACGACACGCCCTATGGTCTCGCCGGTTACGTCTCGGGCGATACGGTTGAAAGCGCGCGCCGGGTCGGCCGCCAGATCCGTGCCGGTAACGTCAACCTGCAGGGCGTGCCCAACGACCGCTCCGCGCCGTTCGGCGGCTACAAGCAGTCTGGCAACGGCCGCGAATGGGGCAAATACGGCCTGGAAGAATATCTCGAGGTGAAGGCGGTCGCGGGTTACAACGCGGCGTAAGTTTTCGAGCGATCAATGCAAACGCCGGGGCGGGAAATCCGCTCCGGCGTTTTTGCGTTTCTGGAAGAGCGTTGAACAACCTCAGTGTCGTCCCTGCGAACGCAGGGACCCATAACTCCGGTCGTCTGTTGTACAGAAAATATCTGTGACCGCACCCTAACGAGAGGCCGCGGCGTATGGGTCCCTGCGTTCGCAGGGACGACGGAGAATTATCCCCCCAGCGCGCCCTGGGTGTTGACGTACAGCGCGTAGATCGACTGGCTCGCGGCCATGAACAGGCGGTTGCGCTTCAGGCCGCCGAAGCAGAGATTGGCGCAGCGTTCGGGCAGCGCGATGCGGCCGATCATGACGCCGTCGGGCGCATAGACCACCACGCCGTCGAGTTCGGGATCGCCCATGCCCCAGCCGCACCACAGATTGCCGTCGATGTCGGCGCGCATGCCGTCGGGGGTGCCGGGGCCGGCGTCGACGAACACGCGCTTGTTGGAAATCGTGGTCCCGCTCGGGGCAACGTCGTAAGCGAGGATTTTGCGGGCCGGCACGCCGCGAGATTCGATGATGTAGAGAATCTTCTCGTCCGGCGAGAAGCACAGCCCGTTGGGCCCGAGGATGCCCTCGGCGACGATGGTGGCTTTCCCGCTTCCGCCGTCGATCCGGTAGACATTCATGTCGATTTCGGATTCGGCCTTATAGCCCTCGTAATTGCCGAGCAGGCCGAACACGGGATCGGTGAACCAGATCGAGCCGTCGGATTTCACGACAACGTCGTTGGGTGAGTTCAGCCGCTTGCCTTCGAACGAATCCATCAGCACAGTGATCGAACCGTCATATTCAGTACGGGTGACGCGGCGGCCGCCATGTTCGCAGGTGACCAGCCGGCCCTGGCGGTCGCGGGTGTTGCCGTTGGCGAAGTTCGAGGGTTTGCGGAAAATGCTGACCGCGCCGGTCTCCTCCTCCCATTTGAGGATGCGCTGGTTCGGAATATCGCTGCACAATAAATATCGCCCGTCGCCGAACCACACCGGGCCCTCGGCCCAGCGCAGGCCCGTGGTCAGCCGCTCCACGGCCGAGAGTTTCAGCCAGTATTTTTCAAAGCGCGGATCGAGTGCGTGGATGGCCGGATCGGGATAATAGGTCGCCAGCTGCCAGCCAGCGCGGGATGTTGCCTCGGACATTTGCTGTTCTCGTTGTTGTTGCGTTTCCTCGCGGTTTGATTTGCTATCATTGTCGGCCTATGACCGCAATTCGGTCGCAAGAAACGAGGGAAGAAATGCCACGCATATTGATAACCGGCGCCGCCGGGGCCATCGGCACAAGCCTGCGCAAGCTGTTGCCGGCGGTCTATCCGGATCTGCTGCTGAGCGATCTGAAGGCGCCGGCCGATCTCGGCAGACACGAAAAATTCAAGGCGGCCGATCTCGCCGACCTCGCCCAGGTCGAGGCGATCTGTGAGGGTGTCGACGGTATCCTGCATTTCGGCGGCTATTCGGTCGAAGGGCCCTGGGACGGCATCCTGCGGGCCAACATCATCGGCGGCTACAATCTGTTCGAGGCTGCGCGCCGGCAAGGCGTCAAGCGCGTGGTGTTCGCCTCCTCCAACCATGCGATCGGCTTCTATCCGAGGCATCACCGGATCGGCACCGATGTCACCGCGCGGCCGGACAGCCGCTACGGCGTCAGCAAGGTGTTCGGCGAAGCGCTCGGCGCGCTCTATGCCGACAAGCACGGGCTCAAGGTCACCTGCCTTCGCATCGGCAATTTCGGCGAAAAGCCGCTGGATCACCGGCGGCTGTCGATCTGGCTGAAGCCCGAAGATCTGGCGCAGCTCTGCCGGATCGGGCTCGACCATCCCGACATCCACTTCGAGATTTTCTACGGCGCCTCCGACAATGAGCGCGGCTGGTGGGACAATCATCGCGCCCACGATCTCGGCTATCGACCGACCGGCCGCGCCGAGGATTTCCGCGAGCACGCGATGGCCGAGCAGGCCAAGCTCAAGCCGGATCCGATCGGCGATTTCTACCAGGGTGGCGGGTTCTGCAGCATCGAGTTCGACGGCGACACAAGCCGGATTGTGTAACCGGCGTCATTCCGGGGCGTGCGAAGCACGAACCCGCAATCTCGAGATTCCGGGTCTGGTCCTACGGACCATCCCGGAATGACGACCTCTACTCCCTACATTCAAACGCCTGCTTCTGCTGCTCCGACTGTTTCGTCAGCTGCTTCATCTTGTCGCTCGTGAAGATCTCCCCACGCACCTTCGGTGGATCGCCGGCAGGCCCATCATAGGCCGCAGCGAAATCGGCAAGGGAAAAGGAAAGGCTGAGTTCTTGATAGGCCGTATCGGTCGCCTCGATGGCGATCGTCCGCGAACGCTTCAGGCGTTCGATGAATTCGCTGTCGATGTCGAGTTTGCCCCGGCAACCCAAGCCGAAACATTCGGGATGCGGTATCAGGATCGGAGCATCCTGATCGATCTGGACGCCGATCTCGCCTTCGAGCGCTCGCTTTGTGCCGAAATTCGCGAGCAGGCTCAGGGTTTTTTCATCCCGAATGGAGATCGAAACGCCACCGCCGGAAGGATGACACGCGCCGCGCGCCGCCGCCGAAATGAAACAGTCCGAATTGCCGTCGGCCCGCTTGAAGCAAAGTTTTGTCCACGGCCCATAGGTGAGCTGCATGGCGCGAGAATCGTCGGCTTTGGCGGCGCTGCCGCCAAACACCGGGTACGCTGAAATCAACGCAAGCAGCACAAGCGCGCGGTTCATGGACGATTCCCTCACGATCGCCCGCAGCGTATCGGGTTATTGGTATCGGGTTATTGCGGCTTATCATCCGCCGCGATGCGGCCGAGATAATCCGACTTGCTGTATTGCATGTGATCGACGCAGAGCTGGGCCAGCGCCCAGCTGTCGCGGCCTTTCAAAAGTTCGATCATCAACTCATGCTGGCGGCGCGATAGCGCCAGGCCCTCCTTGTCGGCGAGGTTCTTGGCGCGCATCGGCAGCGTCAGGTTCATATAGTCCTGCAGCGAGCGCACCAGATAGGGATTGCCGCAGGCCGAGAACAGCGCGACGTGGAAGGCGTCGTTGGCCTCGTGGATGCCGCGCAGATCCTGCGCGTCGGCCCTGGCGCAATATTGCCGCTGCAACTCGCTCAATTGTTCGATCAGGCCGGCAGGCGCCGGCAGCGCGATCATCAGCGCCGCCTGCCGCGTCAGCATTTCCCGCACCTCATAGATCTGCCGAACTTCCTCGGCGGAATAGAACCGCACGGTGGCGCCGATATTCTTCTCGCGCAGCACGATGCCCTGGCGCTCGAGCTGAAACAGCCCCTGGCGCACGAAATGGCGGCTGGCGCCGTAGCGCGACATCAAGGTGTCTTCGACCAGCCGCGACCCCGGCGCGAAGCGGCCGAAGATGATGTCTTCCTCCAGCCGGCGAATGACTTCCGCCTGCTCCTCCTCGCGGGACAGCGCGGAAGGTTCGGGTGGGGTGGCAAGCGGCTTCATGGCCATTCGCGCCGGATCATCGCCAGAAATCAGCACGGTACGGCATCCATTGTCAATAATGATGGCCATTTTGGTGTCCATTGTCGCCTTCCAGAGGCCGAATAATCAAACATTGACAATAATTCGACGGGCTCGTTTAGTGCCCCACCACCACGACAGGAAATGAGAAAATGGCTGAAGGACTTCGCAAGGGGCTGGCAAGTTATGGCGATGCCGGGTTTTCGCTGTTCCTGCGCAAGGCCTTCATCAAGGCGATGGGTTATTCCGACGACGCGCTGAACCGCCCGATCGTCGGCATCACCAACACCTACAGCGATTACAATCCTTGCCACGCCAACGTGCCCCAGATCATCGAGGCGGTGAAGCGCGGCGTGATGCTATCAGGCGCGATGCCGATGGTGTTCCCAACCATTTCGATCGCCGAGAGCTTTTCGCATCCGACCTCGATGTATCTGCGCAATCTGATGGCGATGGATACCGAGGAGATGATCCGCGCCCAGCCGATGGACGCCATTGTCGTGATCGGCGGCTGCGACAAGACCCTGCCGGCGCAGATCATGGCCGCGGTCTCGGCCGATCTGCCGACCGTCGTCATTCCCGTCGGGCCGATGGTGGTCGGGCATCACAAGGGCGAAGTGCTGGGCGCCTGCACCGATTGCCGGCGGCTGTGGGGCAAATACCGCGCGGGCGAAATCGACGACGTCGAGATTGAGGCCGTCAACGGGCGGCTGGCGCCGTCGGTCGGCACCTGCATGGTGATGGGCACCGCGAGCACCATGGCCTGCATCACAGAGGCGCTGGGTCTGTCGCTGCCGATGAGCGCGACGATTCCGGCGCCCCATGCCGAGCGGTTTCGCTTGGCCGAAGCAAGCGGCAAGGTGGCGGCGGCGATGGCCAAGGCGAAAAGCCCGCGGCCGAGCGAGCTTCTGACCGCTTCATCGTTCCGCAATGCGCAGGTGGTGCTGCAGGCGATCGGCGGCTCGACCAATGGTCTCATTCATCTCACCGCGATCGCCAACCGCACCAAGCATCGCATCGATCTCGAAGGTTTCGACAAGCTCGGCCGCGAGGTGCCGGTGCTGATCGACCTGAAACCGTCGGGCGAGCATTACATGGAGCACTTTCATCATGCCGGCGGCGTGCCGAAGCTGATGGCGCAGCTCGGCGATCTCATCGACCTCGATGCCAAAACCATTACCGGCGCGACGTTGCGCGATGTGGTCGCCAATGCAGAGGAAGTGCCCGGCCAGGACGCGATCCGCCCGCGCAAAAATCCGATCAAGCCGGAAGGCGCAATGGCGGTGCTGCACGGCAATCTCGCGCCGCGCGGCGCGGTCATCAAGCATTCCGCCGCGAGCCCAAAGCTGCTGCAGCACACCGGCCGCGCCGTGGTGTTCGAATCCGTCGAGGACATGACTGAGCGGGTCGACGATCCCGCGCTGGATGTGACCGCCGACGACGTGCTGGTGCTGCGCAACGCCGGGCCGAAGGGCGCGCCGGGTATGCCGGAAGCCGGCTATTTGCCGATCCCGAAGAAGCTCGGACGCGCCGGCGTCAAAGACATGGTGCGGATCTCGGACGCGCGCATGAGCGGCACGGCGTTCGGCACCATCGTGCTGCACATCACTCCGGAATCCGCCGTCGGCGGGCCGCTGGCGCTGGTCCGGAACGGCGACATGATCCGGCTAGATGTCGCCAGGCGCAGCATCGATCTGCTGGTCGACGAGGCCGAACTGCAAAAGCGTCGTGCGGCGCTGGCGCCAGCCGTCACACCGGACTGGGCCAGGCGCGGCTACGCGCACCTGTTCAACGAAACCATTCTGCAGGCCGACGAAGGCTGCGATTTCGACTTCATGCGCGGTGAGGGGAAGGGGTAGGCGGTTTACCTTCCGTCATTGCGAGCCAACGGGTCGCGCGAACGCGCGCCCGATGACAGGCTCCGCGAAGCAATCCATCGCGCTACGCAAAGACAGAATGGATTGCTTCGTCGCTTCGCTCCTCGCAATGACGGCGGAGGGCCGCGGCGGCCGCTGTAATACAATTGTCATCTCGCAAATGCGTTCATTCCTTTACGCCTGATGTTTGATTGACAATCAAACAACCCCGATGGGATGATGAAAAGAAACATCATAAAACATCAGGGGGAGACGATGACCAGGCGGAGAGCAATACTCGGTGCGATCGCGGCCGTGTCCGCGATGATGACGGCGGCAAGCGCCGGTGCGCAGCAGGTGAAACATTATCGCTTCGCCTATGATCAGCCCAAGACAACCGGCTACGGCATCGTCGGCGATATCTTCAGCGACAGACTGAAGGCGCTGAGCAAGGGCACGATGCTGATCGACCAATATCCCGGCGCGCAGCTCGGGCAAGAGCCGCAAGTCCTGCAGCTCGTGAAGGCAGGCGACGTCGAGTTCTGCATTTCATCCTCCGCCAATGCCGCGACGCTGTCGCCGCAGGCCGGCGTGATGTCGATGCACTTCCTGTTCCGCTCAGAGGCGCATCTGATCAAGGCGATCGCGGACCCCGAAGTGTCCAAGGCGGTCAAGGCGATGATCGCCGATACCGTGCAGGGCGCGCGCGTCATTGCATTGTCGACGCTCGGCTTGCGCAGCATGTACGCCAAGCGCGAGATCAAGAACATCGGGGATATGAAGGGCCTCAAGGTGCGCGTGCAGGCGACGCCGACCGAGGACACCATGTTCCCGGCCTATGGCGCCCAGATCGTGCACATGCCGTTCGGCAGCGTCTACACCTCGTTGCAGACCGGTGTGGTCGATGTCGCGGAAAACGGCGTCAATGTCTATCTCGCCAACAAGCATTACGAGGTCGCCCCCGTGCTTTCGATGACCGAGCACGAGGCCAACAACAGCCTGGTGTGGATCAGCGACAAGCTCTGGAACAGCCTGACGCCGGAGCAGCAGGGCTGGGTGCAAGCCGCGGCCGACGAGGTCAACAAGACCGAGCCCGCGAAAACGATCGAGCTCGAACATCAGTCGCAGGACCAGCTGAGGAAGATCGGCGTCAAGATCGTCACCGACGTCGACAAGTCGGGCTTCATCGCGATTGCCGATCCCTATCTCGACAAGCTCGCCAAGGAGCTTGGGCCGCACGCCGAGAAGGTCAAAGACCTGATCCGCGCGATCAAGTAGGCGGGCAGCGAGGAAAACGAAATCGTCATGCCCGGGCATAGCGGTCAAGCTTACGCAGACCGCGTAGACTTGTCTGCGTTGCCCGGCCATGACACGGAGGGTGTGCGATGGCTAAATTATCGACAATCCTTGGCCGATCAGCTGCGATCGGGCACCAACACCTCGCTTGTCCGATGCTTTATTGACAATCCGGCGACCTTGATGGGATGATCGAGAAAACCAAAACAGGGGGGAAACGGCGCGATGGATAATCGAAGGAAGTTCATGGCCGCGGCGGTCGCTGCGGCGGCTTTCCTGTTCGCGGGCGCTGCCGGCGCGCAGGAGGTGAAGCATTATCGTTTCGCCCACGATCAGCAGCTCAACACCGGCTACAGCGTCGCCTACGACATGTTTTCCGCAAAACTCAAGGAATTGAGCAAGGGCACCATGCTGGTCGACCAGTATCCCGGCGCGCAACTCGGGCAGGAGCCGCAGCTGCTGCAACTGGTGAAATCCGGGGACATCGAATTCGCCATCGTCTCGTCAGCGAATACCGCGACCATCTCGCCACAGGCCGGCGTGATGTCGTTGCACTTCCTCTTCCGCAACGCCGATCACCTGGTCAAGGCGCTGGCCGACCAGCAGGTGATCGATGCGATCACGGCGATGATCGACGAAACCACGCAAGGCCTGCACGTCATTGCCACCGGCTCGCAGGGCGTGCGCAGCATCTACAGCAAGAAGGAAATCCACAACGCGGGCGACATGAAGGGAATCAAGATCCGCGTTCAGGCCACGGCGACGGAGGACGCGATCTTCCCGGCCTATGGCGCGCAGACCGTGCACATGCCGTTCGGCAGCGTCTACACCTCGCTGCAAACCGGCGTGGTCGATGCCGCCGAGAACAGCATCAACGTCTATCTCGTCAACAAGCATTATGAAGTCGCACCCGTGCTGTCGATGACCGAGCATGAGGCCAACAACGCGCTGTTGTTCGTCAGCGACAGACTGTGGCAGAGTCTTTCCGCCGAACAGAAGGCGTGGGTGAAGACGGCAGCGGCGGAAGTCAGCGCCAAGGAGCCGGCCAAGGCGTTCGAGCTCGAGAAGGCCGCGGCCACCAGGCTGAAGGGTTTGGGCGTCAAGATCGTCGAGGATGAGGACAAGAAAAGCTTTGCCGCGGTTTCCGATCCCTATCTCGACAAGCTTGCCAAGGAGCTCGGGCCGCACGCCGAGAAGATCAAGAACCTGATCCGGGCGATCAACTGAGGTCGCGGAATGAATTTCAATTAAGTCGTCATGCCCGGGCTTGTCCCGGGCATCCACGTCTTTCTTGATGCCGAGGCAAGACGTGGATGGCCGGGACAAGCCCGGCCATGACGAGGGAATACCAACCGCTCAGGAATTTTGATGGCCATCGCCGATAAACTGGTGCTGCAGCGGCATCGCCATCTGAAATGGCAGTCGTTCGACCGGCTCGAACTGGTGCTGATGATCATCTGCGGCGTGCTGTGTTTCGGCTTTTCGCTGTCGGTGACGTGCGACATTGTCACGCGCACCATCGGCCATCCCTGGCTGTGGCTGCAGGAAGTCACTTCCACGCTGTTCATCTATGCGATCTTCATCGGTGCGGCGGTCGCCACCCGCCGCAACGATCATTTGTACCTGACCGCGATCTCCGAGGCGATGCACGGCACGCCGCGCATGATCGTCGAGATCATCATCCGCATGGTGGTGCTTGGCGTCGCGTTCGTTCTGATCTGGTACGGCTATCTCAACTATATCAGGGGATTTGGCAGCTTCCGGCTGCCATCGGGCACGCCGATCGCCTCGCTCTACGCCATCATTCCGCTGTCCGGCATCCTGATCGCATTGTTCACGATCGAGCAACTGGTCAACGGCATTCGCAACGGATTCGACCATCCCGAACCGCCGGACGAGGACCTCGCGATTCCGTCAATCGACACCAGCGCCCGGATGGGAACGCAGCCGTGAGCGCGCCCGTCGTCCTCGCATTGATGTCGTTCTGCTTCCTGTTCTTCGGCTATCTCGGCGTGCCCGTGCCGTTTTCGCTGCTGGCCGGCGTGTTCGTCGGCGCGATATTGTCCGATGTCTCGCTGGCGGCGATCATCCAGAAGATCTTTGACGGCGTGGACTCCGAGGCGCTGCTCGCAATCCCGTTCTTCCTCCTGGTCGGCGAACTCATGAGTTCGGCGAATGTGGTGGTGCGAATAGCCAATCTGTCGGTGTCGCTGGTCGGGCACATCAGGGGCGGGCTGTCGCAGGTCGTCGTGGTGTTCTCGATGTTCTTCTCGGAAATGTCGGGCTCGACCACCGCCGACGTCGCGGTGATGAGCCGGGCGCTGGGCGGGCCGATGAAGCGGGAAGGCTATACGCCGGCCTTCATCGCGGCGATCATCGCGTCCGCTTCCACCATCGCGGCGCTGGTGCCGCCGAGCATCACCGCGGTGGTTTACGGCGCGGTTGGCAATGTCTCGATCGCAGGTCTTTTCATGGCCGGCGTCGTTCCGGGCTTGATGATCGGCTTCGGGCTGATGATCTATTGCTATTTCTTCGGCCCCTCCGGCATGCGCAAGCCGCGCGCGCCGCTGCGTCAGGTCGTCTTCGCCGCCGGCGACGCCGCGCTGCCGCTGATGATCCCGGTGATCCTGCTCGGCGGCATCCTCACCGGCTGGTTTACGCCGACGGAAGCCGGCGTCGTTGCGGTGGTCTGGATCATCGCGGTCGTGATTCCCGCGCTCAACCGCGGGCACATCAAGAAGATCCCTTACGACTTTTGCCTGGCCGGGCTGATCTTCTCGCTGCCGTTGATCACCATCGGCGCCGCCAACGCCTTTGGTTGGATGCTGGCTTACCTGCGCGGCGCCATCTACATCGCCGACACGATCACCGGGATCGCCGGCCATGATCCGCATTTGATCATGCTGCTGATGGTGCTGCTGTTCACGGTGGTCGGCGATTTCATCGAGCCGGTGCCGACCATCATCATCTTCATGCCGCTGGTGAATGCGCTGACCCAGGCCGGGGACATCAACGGCGTCCATATGGGCGTGGTGCTGATTGCGACGCTGGCCTTCGGTTTGATCACGCCGCCTTACGGGCTAGTGCTGCTGATGGCCTCGAAGTTCGTCGGCGTCAGTTTCGCCAAAGCGTTGCGCGCGGCGCTGCCGATCTATGTGGTGTTTCTGGTGACGATCTGTTTCACGATCTATTTCCCAAAAGTGGTGCTGTGGCTGCCGAAGCAGGTGATCCCGGAATCGGTCGGCTGCTTCAAGTCGCCGGCGGGGACGGGGTATATCTGTCCGCCGTAATCGTCGTCCCGGGCAAGCGAAGCGCGACCCGGGACCCATACCGCGTTGTGCTCTCGATGAGGCAAGGCGGTCGACGCCTTCCGTAACAACCAAGACCTGTGGTTATGGGTCCCTGCTTTCGCAGGGACGACGATGGGGCTAAGCTACTTCCTCAACATTCCACCCATCGCCCGTGCGCGCAAAGCGGAACGGCGTGCCGTGGCGGTTGTCGAACCAGCGACCGCACAGCGCCGACGCCAGCGATTGCATCACCGCGTCATGACAGACGAACAGGATGTTGGCTTGGGGAAGATGGTCGAGCCATTTGCGCACGCAATACAGCGCCCGGGTTGAGACCGAACTCCATGCCTCGCCATCGGGCGGCAGGATCGAGACCAGCTCCTCCATCGCGCCGATGCCGTGCTCGGCCATGGCGCCGCGAATCGATATTCCTTCCAGGCTGCCGAAATCGCATTCGGTGATGCCGTCGTCTGTGCTGACCGGCTTCGAACAAGCCGCGGCAATAATTTCGGCGGTCTTCGCCGCGCGGACCAGCGGGCTGGTGACGATGTGGTCGAGCCGGACGGGCTGCAAGCGCCGGGCGGCGGCCTGCGCCTGCGCGATGCCGTCGTCATTCAGGGGATTGTCGGTGCGTCCCTGAAACAGCCCTTGCCGGTTCCAGTCGGTGGCGCCGTGACGCAGGCAGAGAAAGGAACGCGACGGCGCCGCCAACGGCTTCACTTCGATTTGCTGGTGAATTTCTTCACCGCCGCACGAAACTCGTCGGTGTTCATGGCGTCGATGATCTTCGCTTCTTCGGCGTCGAGTTGCTGTTTGGTCGGGGTAACGCCGGCCTGGTACACCAGTGATTTGGTGCCGCTGATGGCGGCCGGCGGATTCTGGGCGAGCCGTTCGGCGAATTGCCGGGTCGCCGCTTTCAGTTCCACCGCCGGAACGATTTTGGCGACAAGACCCCAATCATGCGCCTGCTGCGCGAAAAAACTGTCTTCCGCCAGAAATATCTGCAAGGCGCGGCGGACGCCGACGGTACCGACCATGCCGACCGTGCTGCCGCCGTCCGGGGAGACGCCGATCTTGGCGTAGGCCGGCGTAAAGCGGGCGTCGTCGGCGGCGATGCAGAGGTCGGTGACGAAGGCCAGCCCCATGCCCGCGCCGGCTGCGGAACCCTGAACGCTGGACAGCACGATCTTCGGCATTCGGCGCAGGGTCTCGATGAACGCGTGATAGTGCTTGAGCAATTCCCCGACCACCGGAGCGATGGTGTCCGCGGCCGCGGCGGCGCCGATGGTTTGCAGATCGCCGCCGGCCGAGAACGCCCGGCCTGTGCCCTCGATGACCAGCACGCGGACACTGCCATTGGCCTCGACCTCGAGGCCCAGTTGTTCGAGCTTTTTCGCGATCGATAGATCGATCGAATTGAAGGCGGCGGGTCGGTTGAGCGTGATGGTCGCAATCGGGCCTTCGACCCTGAGCAGCGCCGGATCGTCGGCAGGGGCGGTGGTAGGAGCGGGTGCGGGCATTGGCAGGCCTCCGGTCGGAGCGGTCGCGGGTCCTCTGGATAGCGGGGCATTTAAATAGCAGAAGGGAAGGGGTGACAATCCCCGGCCAAGTCTGCAAAATGCGGCCTGACCTTCCTCCTGGGCAAGGACGCTCTTGCGCATCCCTGGACCATGAGGCCAAATAAAGCCCGCCATCGTTCGGGACGCGGACACGAGCGCCGCTCCTTAGAACGATGAGGCGAGCAAGCCAAAATCGGCAGAGAGAGGAGACGACATGGGTCATTCCTGTGCGCTTGCAATTGGGTTGTCGCGATGACGCAAGGACCCGTCCTTATCGTCGGCGCCGGCCACGCCGGCTTTCAGCTCGCGGCCTCGTTGCGCCAACATGGTTTTGGCGAGCGCATCGCGCTCATCAACGACGAGGGCCATCTGCCGTATCAGCGGCCGCCTTTGTCGAAGGCCTATCTCAAGGGCGAAGGCCGTCCCGACAGCCTGATGTTCCGGCCGGACAAATTTTATCACGACCAGAACATCGATCTGATCTCCGATCGCGTGGTGTCGATCGACCGTACCAGGCGGAAGCTGTTGCTCGCCTCCGGCGCGTCGCTCGATTACTGGCATCTAGTGCTGGCCACTGGGGCGCGCAATCGCCTGCTCGATATCCCCAATGCCAATCTGGAAGCCGTGCGCTATCTACGGATATTGGACGAAAGCGAGGCGCTGCGGCAGCGGATCAGTTCGGGCCAGCGCGTCATTGTGATCGGCGCCGGCTTCATCGGGCTGGAATTCGCCGCGACCGCGCGCGCAAAAGGCCTTGAAGTCGATGTCATCGAACTCGGCACCCGCGTGATGGCGCGCGCGGTGACCGCGGAGATTTCGGAGTTCTTCCAACAAAGGCATACGGCGGCGGGCATTCGCATCCACCTCGGCGTGCAGGTCACCAGCATCGAGGCCGACGGCGGTAAGGTCACCGGCGTCAGCCTCAGCGACGGCCGACACATCCCGGCCGACCTTATCGTGGTCGGCGTCGGCGTTTTGCCCAATGTCGAGCTTGCTGCGGAGGCTGGATTGCCTGTCGCGTCAGGGATTATCGTCGACGAGCACCTGCTGACCACGGATCCGAACATCTCGGCCATTGGCGATTGCGCGCTGTATGCGAGCCCACGGTTCGGCGCGTCGCTGCGGCTTGAGTCCGTGCAGAACGCCACCGATCACGCGCGCTGCGTCGCGGCCCGGCTGACCGGTGATGCCAAGGCCTATGACGGCCTGCCGTGGTTCTGGAGCGATCAGGGCCCCGACAAGCTGCAGATCGCCGGTCTGACCACCGGCTACGACCGCGTGGTGGTGCGGGGCGATCGCGCGCAGGGAGCGTTCTCGGCCTTCTGCTACAAATCCGGGCAACTGGTCGGCATCGAGTCGGTCAACCGCGCCGGCGATCACATGTTCGGCCGGCGCCTGCTTGCCGCCAACGGCTCGATCACGCCGGAGCAGGCCGCCGATACCGGCTTCGATCTGAAGCGTGCGCTGACTTAAGTTGCGCCCGCTTCCACTTGCATCCGTTGGTCATTTCGGCAACGCTATCGACTCAAGACCCGTCAAAGATGTCTCAGGCGGCCATCTGGGAGGGTATCATGCCGGTCTGGACACGCTGTCTCACGCTATCGGCGGCATTGATCGTTGCAGCCGTAGTCGCAGGCCCGGCTTCGGCCCAGATCAAGCTGAAATGGGCGCATGTCTACGAGATTACCGAGCCCTTCCACACTGAAGCGTTGTGGGCGGCCGGCGAAATCAAGAAGCGCACCAAGGGCAAATACGACATCGAGGTGTTTCCGCTCTCGCAGCTCGGCAACGAGAACCAGATCAACGAAGGGCTCGGCCTCGGCACCATCGATCTGATCTACACCGGCGTGACTTTTGCGGCTGCGACCTACAAGCCGCTCGGTATCAGCGGCGCGCCGTTCATGCTGCGCAATTTCGAGCACTGGAAGGCCTATCGCGATAGCAAGCTGTTCCAGGATCTGGCCAGCGGTTACGAGGACAAGACCAGGCACAAGATCGTCGCGTTCACCTACTACGGCCTGCGTCAACTCACCGCCAACAGGCCGGTCATGAAGCCTGAGGAAATGCAGGGCATGAAGCTGCGGGTGCCGCCGGCGCCGCTGTTTCTGATGTTCAGCAAATCTGTCGGCGCCAGTGCGACGCCGATCGCATTCGCGGAAGTCTACCGCGCCCTGCAGCAGGGCACGGTCGAAGGCGAGGAAAATCCGATGCCGACGATCATGGCCAAGAAATTCTATGAAGTGCAAAGCCATCTCATTCTGACCGGCCACATCATGGAATCGATGTTGACGGTGGTCGGCAACCATGTCTGGAGCAAGCTGACGCCGGATGAGCGAAAGATTTTTGCGGAGGTGCTGAAGGAAGCCGCATCGCGAGCGACCGATGCAATCGAGGCCTCCGAGCGGGTGCTTGCCGACGAGTTCAAGGCGCTCGGCATGACCGTGGTCGTGCCCGACCGCGAAGCATTCCGCAAGGCGGCGATCCCGCTGCACAACGATCCATCCGCCGGCGCCGGCTGGAGCCGGGCGCAATACGACGAATTGCAAGCGCTGAAGTGACGGGCCGGCCGGTGAGGCGGTCATGGCGCCGATCGTTCGCGTTCCTCATGCGCTCAGGACAACGGGCGTGAATATTTGCAGCCTGGTGATGGCTGGCCAGTCCCATGCGATGCCCAGTCCGGGCACCGACGGCGGCCTTGCCCTGCCGTCCTCAATCGCAAGGCGGCTCGTGGTGATGTCATCGAGCTGCGGAATCCACTCCACCCAGGAGTCGGTGCGTACCGCCTTCGGAACAAGATCGACCTGCAGGATTTCGACACGTTCGATCTTGGTCATGGTTTTCCTTTTTTCGGAGCGGTGTGGGAAACCACTGTATGGCTACAGCGGCGCTTCGGGACGACGTGCGGAGATTATTGCCGCAACTTCCGCCGCCGTCGGCATTGACGGCGCGGCGCCCATCCGCTGCACGCAGATCGAGGCCGCGACGTTGGCGTAATCCAGCGCTTCGTCGATCGTCCTCCCGCTTGCAAGCTGCGCCGCCAGCGCGCCGACGAAGCAATCGCCGGCGCCGGTGGAGTCGACGGCTTTGACTTGATGGCCGGGAACGAGCAGCGATTGGCCCTCGATCAGCGCCAGCACGCCGCGTTTGCCGAGGGTCACGCAGATCGTTCTGCCAAGGTTTGCCGGCAGCCGGCGCGCGGCTTCGACGAAGCGCGCGGGCTCGTCGCTGTCGCGCAGCTCGGTTTTGGCGAGAAGGCCAAGCTCGGTTTCATTGAGAATGAGAATATCGACGAGATCGAGTAACTCAGTGCCGAATTCGACCGCCGGCGCCGGATTGAGAATCGTGGTCGCGCCCGCGACCCGCGCGCGCTTGAAGAACGCGCTAACGGTCGATAGCGGGATTTCAAACTGGCTCACCGCGATATCGCCCTTCGCGAGCACGGGTGCGGCGATATCCTCAGCACTCACCAACCCATTGGCGCCGGGCACGACGACGATGGTGTTGTCGGCTTTCGCGATGGTAATGACAGCCGTTCCGCTGTGCGTCTCGGCGGTGTCCTTGACGAAGGTGAGGTCGACACCCTGCGCGGCGAGGAACGCTCTCAACTCCCGTCCGAACGCATCGGTGCCGACCCGGCCGATCAGCGTGGTCGGCGCGCCCAGTTTGGCCGCGGATACCGCCTGGTTGGCGCCCTTGCCGCCGGGAAAATACAGCACGGCCTTGCCGGCGACGGTCTCGCCGATCCGGGGATGCCGGTCGGCCGTCGCCACCACATCCATATTGATGCTGCCGGCGACGAAAACCCGCGCCATGACTGCCCGCCTAATCCCAGAACTCCTTCTTGCGTCCGATTTGAAACTCCTGCTTGACGGCCTCGATATCGGACAGTGCCGGCAATCCGGCCTCGTTGCCGAGCTTTTGAATCTTGTAAGTCGAGGCCGCGCGCGCAAACTCGAAATGGTCCTTCCAGCCTTTGCCGGGACTGGCGAGATAGGAATAGATGTAGGCGCCATGGAATACGTCGCCCGCGCCGTTGGTGTCGAGCACGCGCTCGGGCGCGATCGGAAGCGCGGGCAAGGTGCGAACCGCCCCCGCCTCGTCATACCAGAGCAGGCCTTTTTCCCCCATGGTCACGCCGCCGACGCGGCAGCCGCGGCCCTTGAGATAATCCAGCATCTTTTCCGGCGTCAGATCCATCTGCTCGCACAGCCGCTCGGCCACGATGGCGACGTCGATGAACTCCAGCAGTTCATGGGTGTTGGTCCGCAGGCCGCCGCCGTCGAGCGATGTCAAAATGCCGTCCTCTCGGCACAGCCTGGCATAGTGGATCGCAGCGTCGGGCTGGTGGCCGTCGACATGCAGGGCGCGGCAGCCCTTCAGATTCAGCATCGGAAAGGGATGGATGTGATCGTCGTCGCGGCAACGCACGATGGCGCGCTTGCCATCCTTCGGCATGATGAAGGACAGCGACGAGGAGTTGACCTTGCGCGGGTGGATCGAGATGCCGTATTTCGCGCTCATATCCCAGAACATCCGCCCCAGCCAGTCATTGGCGACGGTGGCGACCAGGTCCGGCACGATGCCGAGCTTGGCGCAGCAGAACGCTGCCGTGACCGCGTTGCCGCCAAATGAAACCGCGTAGGCGGACGCCACATGTTTCTCGTCGCCGGTCGGCATGTGGTCGGTGATGAAGGTAACGTCGATATAGGTCTGTCCGATGAAGAGAGCCTGCATTCGTTTTCCGTCGTGGCTGAGGGGTGGTACCCGGCCGGCGTCCATACATTAGCACCGGTTATCGGATGCATTCGCTGAAATTATTCGCATGCCTGCCGTCTTTGCAGCTTGAGATGGGGATATGAGGAGACTAGGACCGTCGATCCAAGTCGGCTGTTGCCGACTTGGACATTGATATAACTGAACTCGGGTAAACCCGAGTTCAGGGGGCATCAGCAGCATGCCGCCGATAACGGTCGGCCGCGGCCTTGAGTTCCGGGCAGCGAGACAAAGAGAGAGGGGTGTGTTTCCGTGATTACCGGGCTTGATCATGTCGTTGTTCTGGTCAGCGACATCGCGGCGGGCGAGGCGGCGTATCGGACGCTGTTTGCGCGGCAGCCTTCCTGGCGCAACAGCGGCGACGGCGCCGAGCGCGTGCTGTTCACGCTGGACAACATGACGCTGGAGCTGATGGCGCCGAGCGGCGAGGGGGCGCCTGCGGACCGGATCCGCACGGTGCTCACGGCGCAAGGCGAGGGGCTGGCGAGCCTCTGCTTCCGCACCGGCGACATCGCGAAAATACACCGCCGGCTCGACCGGCTGACGCTGAAGCCGGAACCGGTCTCCGAGGTCGAGAGCCACGACTTGATTTCGGGCGCGACCTTGTTGTGGAAGCGCACCCGCGCCGCGACCGATGCGACGCGCGGCGTCCGGCTGTTCTTTCTCGAGCTTTCGAAGGAGCGCCCGCTTTCGGTGCGGACCGCGCCCGCATCGATCACCGCGATGGATCACGTCGTGGTCTCGACGGGTGATCCGGAACGCGCCGCCGCGCTGTATGGCGCGCGGCTCGGGCTCGACATGGCGCTCGACCGGTCGCATCCGGACTGGGGCCGGCTGATGTTTTTCCGCTGCGGCGATCTCGTCGTCGAGGTGACGCACCGGCCGCGCAAGCCTGGCGACAAGCCAACGGACACGGCACAGGACCGGCTTCGCGGCATTTGCTGGCGCGTCGCCGATATCGACGCGACCCGGGCGCGGCTTGCCGCCGACGGTGTCGACGTCTCGGAGGTCCGCACCGGCCGCAAGCCCGGCACTCGGGTCATGACCGTGCGCAGCGGCACCTGCGGCGTCCCGACGCTGCTGGTGCAGCCGTCGGAGGGGAGGGAGTGATCTTCCCCACTCCCTTGTGGGAGAGGGTGGCGCCTCACGAAGTGAGGCGACGGGTGAGGGGTCTGTCTCCGCGAACACCGAACGCACGGTGAGATACCCCTCATCCGGCACTTCGCGCCACCTTCTCCCACAAGGGGAGAAGGGAAGAGAGCAGAAGCACGTCCTTTCTCAAACGCCGTCATGCGTGCTACATCCGATCCGACATCATCCGGGCGAGACGATTTGGCCAAGGCAAAGCGAGTTCTGAAATGGCAACGTGACCCCGAGGGCATGCGGATCCGCATTCTCGAGGCCGCGAAGCAGGAATTCGCCGCGCATGGCATTGCCGGCGCGCGCGTCGACCGGATCGCGGCCAGCGCCGGCGCCAACAAGCGCATGCTGTATTATCACGTCGGCAACAAGGAGGACCTCTATCTCGAGGTGCTTGAAGGCGCCTACGAAAAAATCCGCGCCGAGGAGCGCGGGCTCGATCTCGAACATCTCGATCCGCCCGAGGCGATCGAGCGCCTGATCGACTTCACCTGGAATTACTTCCTCCGCAATCCGGAATTCCTGGCGCTGCTCAACACCGAAAACCTGGCCAAGGCGCGCCATCTCAAGCGCTCGACCAAGGTCAAATCGATGCATTCGCCGTTCGTCGAGATGATCCGCACGGTGGTGACGCGCGGCGTCGAGAGCGGCGATTTCCGCGTCGCGGTCGATCCGGTGCAGCTCTACATTTCGATCGCAGGTCTGTGCTTTTTCTATCTGTCGAACAGCGCAACGCTCAGCGTGATCTTCGGCCGCGATCTCCTGAAGAAGGAGGCGCGGGACGAGCGCCTCGCGCACATGGTGGCCCTGGTGCTGGCGGCGCTGACGGGAAAATCCACGGCGGCGTTTGGCAAGGACACAGGGCTGAAATTGCGGTCGGCGGCACAGCAGACGGTTTGAGTGTTGCACCTGTGGGGCTCCGCCGCTCCGAAAGAAAGCCGTCGTACCCCGCGAAAGCGGGGTATCCAGTACGCTGCGGCTTCTCGGTTCAATCACTGGCGTCTCTGGAATACTGGGTCGCCCGGTCAAGCCGGGCGACGACAGGGAGTGTGTGGTACGCACGACATAGCTTCGCGATCTCGCCGCATGATCCGCGCGAGTTTTGCTATTAACTTCCCACCCTCTGAAATCAGAGGGCGCAGGAAAGCCGGGTGCGCGCTGCACCCGCGGTCTCGCGTGCAAATGCACACAGCAAAAACGCACACGAGCATACAGGTTCAGTCGGAGGCACTCCGGCCTTCCCTGCGCAATGGTTTTACGGCTTATAACGCGCTCTCCCCGGTGACCGGGCTTTCTTGTCACCGTCACCTCGCGGATACTTCCGCAAAGCTTGACGCCAGCGTCGGGGCGTCAGGACCACACGACTTCGCCGTACGCTTCTGTGCCGTTCGTCAATGGCACTTCCGCGTCCACCGCATCCCGCCCCGCGTTTCGTGACGATCGCGATACGCCCCTCTTGCCGGGAAAGGACGGGGCGAGCTGGTAGCGCTGATTTGCCTGACGCGACAAGCGGAATATTTTCTTAGAGCGGGCTTGACAGGTTTTGGGTGATTTGCCCGTCGGGCTGAATTTTGCGCGTCGCAACTCGTCATTCCGGGACGCTGCAACGCGGCGCGCCAACCGGTTTGAACGTTCCGTCGTCCCTGCGAAAGCAGGGACCCATACACCGCGGCCCCCTCGATTTTGGGCGGTCGGAGTTAATACCGTCCGCACCATGTGCTCCTGTGATTATGGGCCCCTGCTTTCGAAGGGGCGACGAGGGATTTTGTCACGGGAAAAGCACTAGACAGTATTTATCCAACGGGTTAATTTCTTTCCGGAAACGAAAGACCGGGGAGACCAACGTGGCCGAACAAAAGGGCCCTGGAGGCGTAGCGAAAGCGCTGAACGCGGCGTGGGTGCGGCCGTTTCTGTTCCTGATTTTCATCGTGGTGGCCTGGGACCTGACCATCCGGCTATTCCACATTCCCGCCTATCAGATCCCGGCGCCCGGCGATGTCGTGGCAGTGCTGTGGAGCGACTGGCCGGAGCTGCTGCGGCAGGCGTGGCCCACGACGTATGCGACGATCTGCGGCTTCCTGCTGTCGGCGTTGTTCGGCATTCCCGTGGCGATGCTGATCGCGAGCTCGAAGACGGTGGAGAGTTACGTCTATCCGCTGCTGGTGTTCTCGCAATCGGTGCCGAAGATCGCGATCGCACCCTTGTTCGTGGTCTGGTTCGGCTTCGGCATCATCCCGAAGGTGATCTCGGCGTTCCTGCTCGGATTTTTCCCGGTGGTGGTGTCGGCGGTGCAGGGCTTCAAATCGGTCGACCCCGACATGGTCGATCTCGCGCGCGCCATGCAGGGCAGCCGCTTTCAGGTGTTTTGCGCGGTCAATCTGCCGCATGCGATGCCGGCGATCTTTTCCGGTTTGAAGGTGTCGGTGACGCTGGCGGTGGTTGGGGCTGTCGTCGGCGAGTTCGTCGGCTCCAATTCCGGCATCGGCTATGTGTTGCAGCGCTCGATCGGCACCTTCGACCTGCCGACGATGTTCGCGGCACTGGTGATCCTGGCATTGCTCGGCGTCGTCCTGTTCTGGATCGTCGACATGATCGAAAGTTTCGTCATTCCCTGGCACGTCAGCCAGCGCGAGGACATCATTCTTGCTTCGTGAACGAGAAGAGAAATTAGCCGTCGTTGCGAGCCAACGGTCGGCGCGAAGCGCCGCCCGATGACAGGCTCCGCGAAGCAATCCATAGCGTCACAAAGAAAGAATGGATTGCTTCGTCGCTAACGCTCCTCGCAATGACGAAAACAAAAGCAGGGAAGGAAAAACAATGATGCGAATAATAATGGCGGTTTCCGCCGCGCTGATCTGGACGGCGCTGGCCGTGGTGCCGGCATCGGCGGCGGACAAGGTCGTGCTGATGCTGAACTGGTACGTCTATGGCGAGCATGCGCCGTTCTATTACGGCAAGGCCAAGGGCATTTATGCGGCCGAAGGCATTGACCTCGAAATCCAGGAAGGCCGCGGCTCGGCGGCGACCACGCAGGCGGTTGCGGCCAAGACCGCCGACTTCGGCTATGTCGACGTGCCCACTATGATGCGCGCAGCGATCAAGGGCGCGCCGGTGATCGCCACCGGCGTGCTGTTGCAGACCAGCCCAATGTCGGCGATGGGATTTGTCGACAAGAACATCAAAAAGCCCGAGGACATCAAGGGCAAGACGGTCGCGATCACGCCGGCGGATTCGATGACCCAGATCTGGCCGCTGTTCCTGAAAAAGACCGGGCTGAAGGAAAGCGATTTCACCACGGTCGCCGGCGACGGCCAGACCAAGCTGAACGCCGTGATCAACGGCCAGGCCGATCTCTTGCTCGGCTATGTCATGGACCAGTCGATGAAGATCAAGGACGCCACCGGCAAGGACGTCTATCCGATCAAGTTCGCCGACTACGGCATCAACATGGTCTCGTCGGGCATCATCGCCAACACCGATTACGTCAAGGCCAACGCCGATCTGGTCAAGCGCTTCATGTCGGCGACCACGAAGGCGGTCGAAGCCGCCGAGAAGGACCCGAAAGGCGCGGCGCAGTCGATCCTCGACGCCAATCCCAAGGGTGGCAAGATCGATACGCTGACGCAAGGCTTTGAGCTCACGATCCCGCTTTATCGCACGCCGGAGACCAAGGCCAAGCGGCCGTTCCAGGTCACCGACCAGAACATGACCGACACGGTCAATCTGATGGTTGAATATGGCGGCCTTGATGCCAAGGCCAAGGACAATCCGAAGGCGTTTTATACCAACGACTATCTGCCGAAGGGCGGCTCGTGAACCAGTGATGATCCACCCATCGTCGTCCCTGCGAACGCAGGGACCCATAACCGCCGGCCCGAGTTGTTGCAGAAGGTCTCTACTCCCGTGCCCGAACGAAAGGGCACGGCGTATGGGTCCCTGCGTTCGCAGGGACGACGGGTGGAGAGGACCTCTCCAATGAACCCGGCGACCAAACCATCCGATATCAGTCGGCCGGCCGCGCATTTGCGCCTGGTGTCCGACCGCGCCGCCGGCACAGCGGGGATCACGCTCTCCGGCGTGTCGAAAACCTACCGGTCGCGCGACGGCGATGTGCCGTCGCTGCGGCCGCTCGACTTCCATATCAACGAGGGCGAGTTCTTTGTCGTGGTCGGCCCCTCCGGCTGCGGCAAGTCCACATTGCTCAAGATGATCTCGGGCCTGTTGCAGCCTTCCACCGGCGAAATCCTCGTCGAAGGCGAGCAGGTGACAAAACCGCACGGCAATGTCGGCATTGTGTTCCAGAACGCGCTGTTGCTGCCGTGGCGCAACATCCTGTCCAACGTGATGTTGCCGATCGACATGAAAAAACTGCCGCGCGAAAAATATCTGGCACGCGCCAAGGCGCTGTTGAAACTGGTCGGGCTCGAGGGTTTTGAGAAAAAGCTGCCCTGGCAATTGTCGGGCGGCATGCAGCAGCGCGCCTCGATCTGCCGGGCGCTGGTGCATGACCCGAAAATCATGCTGATGGACGAGCCGTTCGGCGCACTCGACGCGATGACGCGCGAGAAGATGAATGTCGAGTTGATGCGGATCCAGCGCGAGACCGGCAAGACCGTGCTTCTGATCACGCATTCGATACCCGAGGCTGTGTTCCTGGCCGATCGCGTCCTTGTCATGACCGAGCGGCCCGGCGCGATCGCGGCGATCTACGATGTGCCGTTGCCGCGGCCGCGCTCGCTCGATGTCATGGCCGATCCCGCCTTCACCGAACTGGTGCAGCGGATCCGCAAGCATTTCTTCACCCAGGGAACGCTGGACTGATGCCCTATCGCCTGTCCATACGAGATATCGCCTTCTTCGAACGCCCGGTGCGCTTTGCCCGGCCGTTCCGGTTCGGTGCGGTCGTCATCAACGCCACGCCGCAAGCCTTCGTGCGGGTCGAGATCGAGGTCGAAGGCAAGGGCACGGCCACCGGCGCCGGCGCCGAGTTGCTGGTGCCAAAATGGTTCGACAAGCGGCCGCATCTCGCGCCGGACGAAACGGTGGAAGCGTTGCGGCGCTCGCTGTTGATCGCGCGCGAGCTTTATCTCGGGCGCAAGGGTTTTGACACCGCGTTCGGCCTGCATGCGGCGTGCATCGGTGCGCAGGTTGAGGCCTGCGCACGCGAGGATATCCCGCCGCTTGCCGCGGCTTACGGCCCGGCCGAGATCGACAAGGCAATCCTCGATGCGCTGCTGCGCTGTGTCGGCGTGAACTTCTTCGACGGCATGGCCGGAAATATCGCCGGTATCGACGCGCGTCTGTCGCGCGATTTGAACGACGACGAGATCGCGGGTTTCCTGGCTGGACGTCAGCGGCTGGAGCGCGTCGCGATCAGGCACACCGTCGGGCTCGACGACAGGATCGAAGGCGAGGGCGGCGTCGCCGACGCTAAGGAAACCGCCGGCGCGCGGTATTTCAAGTTGAAGCTCAATGGCGATCCCGCGCATGACGCGGATCGCCTGATCCGCATCGGCGAGGAACTCGCCACGCTGCCGCGTGACTACAGGGTTTCTCTGGACGCCAACGAGCAATATGCCGACCTGACGGCTCTGGGGGCGCTGGTCGAGCGGCTCGACCGCGATCATGCGCTGAAGCCGATTGCGGCAAAACTGTTATATCTCGAACAGCCGATGCCGCGCGACGTTACCCGGCAATCGCCGCTGGGCGCGCTCGCCGGCCGTAATTTCATCATCGACGAAGCCGACGATGGCTATGGCGCCTTCCCGGTGGCGCGCGCGCTCGGCTATCGCGGCATTTCCTCGAAATCGTGCAAGGGCATCTACAAGTCGATCGTCAATGCGACCCGCGCCGCGAAATGGAGTGCGACGGGAGAGAAGTACTTCATCACCGGCGAAGACTTAACCTGTCAGGCCGGCCTCGGCGTGCAGCAGGATCTTGCGTTGGGCGCCCTGATCGGCGTCACCCATGCCGAGCGTAACGGTCATCACTATGTCGATGGTTTTGCCGAAACGCCGGCCGGCGAAGCCGAGGCGTTCTTGTCGGCGCATCCCGATCTCTACACCCGCGACGGCAACAAAATCCGCCTCGCGATCCACGACGGCGATCTCCGGACGGGATCGCTGACGGCACCCGGTTTTGCCACATCCGTCCATCCGGACTGGTCCACCCTATCGCCGCTGGCGCGGCCAACAACACGAGTTTTGCAGGAGCAGATTGTATGACGACCAAACGCCTCGGCCTGATCATGAACGGCGTCACCGGCCGGATGGGGCTCAACCAGCATCTGATCCGCTCCATCGTCGCCATCCGCGACCAGGGCGGCGTGCTGCTGTCGAACGGCGATCGCATGATGCCGGATCCGATTCTGGTCGGCCGCGACGCGGAAAAGGTGGAAGCCTTGGCCAAGCGATTCGACGTGCAGCGCTGCACCACCGATCTCGACAAGGCACTGGCCGACAGGAATGACACGATCTTCTTCGATGCCGCGACCACGCAGGCGCGCCCGTCGCTGCTGACCAAGGCGATCAACGCCGGCAAACACGTTTATTGCGAGAAGCCGATTGCGACCAATCTAGACGAAGCCGTGGCCGTGCTGCGGCTTGCCAACGCCAAAGGCGTCAAGCATGGCACGGTGCAGGACAAGCTGTTTCTGCCGGGCCTGAAGAAGCTCGCCTTCCTGCGCGACTCCGGCTTCTTCGGCCGCATGCTCTCGGTGCGCGGCGAGTTCGGCTATTGGGTGTTCGAGGGCGGCTGGCAGGAAGCGCAGCGGCCGTCGTGGAATTATCGCAGCGAGGACGGCGGCGGCATCATCCTGGACATGGTCTGCCACTGGCGCTACGTGCTCGACAATCTCTTCGGCGAGGTCGAGAGCGTGAGCTGCCTCGGCAGCACAGATATTCCCGAACGCTTCGACGAGAAGAACAGGAAGTACACCGCGACCGCCGACGATTCCGCCTACGCCACCTTCCGCCTCAAGGGCGGCGTGATCGCGCATATCAACATGAGCTGGGTGACGCGGGTCTATCGCGACGATCTCGTCACCTTCCAGGTCGACGGCACCCACGGCTCGGCGGTGGCGGGCCTCACCGATTGCGTCATTCAGGCGCGACAGGTGACGCCGCGGCCGGTATGGAATCCGGACGAAAAGCGCACACACGATTTCTACGGCGACTGGCAAAAGCTTCCCGAAAACGTCGTCTACGACAACGGATTCAAGGAGCAGTGGGAAATGTTCATTCGCCATGTCTGCGAGGACGCGCCCTACAAATACACGCTGCTGGAAGGCGCCAAGGGCGTGCAGCTCGCCGAGTGCGCGCTGCAGAGCTGGAAGGAGCGGCGCTGGATCGACGTCGCTCCGATCAAGGTGTGAGGAGAGGGCCATGAACAAGCCCGTTTTGCCCGTCTCGTCGCTGTCGCTAAAACTGCCGAATGCGGATCGTTCGATCGAGACCTATCGATTGGCGGCCTCGCGGACCTTTCCGGCCAAACTTGAAGGCACGCTCAACCGCGTCGCGTTCTCCGCCGCGCATGTGGTGGCCGATCCCTTGGCCGAGTGCGACCCGTGGCTGACGGCGGCGGTCGACTGGGACCGGACGATTGCGTTCCGCGAACATGTCTGGGACCTCGGCCTCGGGGTTGCCGAAGCGATGGACACCGCGCAGCGCGGCATGGGGCTCGACTGGCCGACCTCGCTGGAACTGATCCAGCGCTCGGTGCAGGCCGCCAAGACCAGAGGCAACGCGCTGGTGTTCTCCGGCGCCGGCACCGACCATCTCGCGGTCGAAGACGCCAAAAGTATCGACGACGTGATATCAGCCTATGAGGAGCAGATCGCGGCGGTCGAAAAAGCCGGCGGCCGGATCATCCTGATGGCCTCGCGCGCGCTCGCAAAGCTCGGCCGCAACGCCGACGATTACGCAAAGGTCTATAACCGCGTGCTGTCGCAGGTCCGCGAGCCCGTGATCATCCACTGGCTCGGCGACATGTTCGATCCGGCGCTCAGGAATTACTGGGGCACGCCCAGCCTCGATACCGCGATGGACATCGCGGTCGGCATCATCAATGCCAACGCCGCCAAGATCGACGGCGTAAAAGTCTCGCTGCTCGACAAGCAGCGCGAGATCGACATGCGCCGCCGGCTCAACAAATCTGTCAAAATGTATACCGGCGACGACTTCAATTATGCCGAACTGATCGCCGGCGACGACAAGGGCTTTTCGCACGCGCTGCTCGGCATCTTCGATGCCATCGCGCCGGCGGCGTCCTATGCGCTGTCGCGGTTGGCGGCCGGTGACGCGGCCGGTTTCCACGACGTGTTGGGGCCGACGGTGCCGCTGTCGCGCCACATCTTCGAGGCGCCGACCCGGTTCTACAAGACCGGCATCGTGTTCATGGCCTGGCTCAACGGCCATCAGGATCACTTCACCATGGTCGGCGGGCAGGAGAGCACGCGCTCGACCCTGCATCTGGCCGAACTGTTTCGTCTCGCCGACAAGGCTGGCCTGCTCGCCAACCCGGAGCTGGCGACACGGCGGATGAAGAATTGGCTTTCCACCCGCGGCGTTGAATCCTGATGCGGGATTTTTCGAGCGATCATCGCTGGCTGTCGCTGAACACGGCGACTATCCGCCAGCAGGGCGATCTCACGCAAATCATCGATGCCTGCGCCCGCCATGGCATCCGCGCCATCGATCCCTGGCGCGACCAGATCGCAGCGATCGGGCTCGACCGCACGGTGCGCGCCGTGCGCGACGCCGGGCTTGAACTATCAGGCTATTGCCGCGGCGGCATGTTCACGGCCGACGCCGCGCACCGGATCGCGGTGCGCGACGACAATCGCCGCACGATCGATGAGGCCAAGGCACTGGGCGCACCCTGCATCGTGCTGGTCGCCGGCGGCCTGCCGCAATATTCGCGGCCCGGCAGCAGCGCCTCAAAGGATATTTTGGCGGCGCGGGCGCAGGTGCATGACGGCCTGGCCGAAATGCTGGACTACGCCAGACAGGCAAAAATGCCGCTGGCGATCGAGCCGCTGCATCCGGCCTATGCCGCCGACCGCGCCTGTGTGAACACGACCAAGCAGGCGCTCGATCTTTGCGACGCGCTGGACCCGCAACGATCAGGCGCGCTCGGCGTCGCGCTTGACGTCTATCACATCTGGTGGGATCCCGAGATGCTGCCGCAGATCGCCCGCACCGGCAAGGATCGCCTGCTCGCGTTCCATGTCTGCGACTGGCTGGTGCCGACCAAGGACATCCTCAACGACCGCGGCATGATGGGGGACGGCGTCATCGACATCAAATCGGTGCGCGCGGCGGTCGAAGCGCAGGGCTTCGCCGGCTATTCCGAGATCGAGATTTTTTCCAGCGATTGGTGGGGCAGGCCAATGGGTGAGGTTTTGCAGACCTGCATCGAACGGCACCGGACGGTGGTTTGAGCGGCGCGAAATGTCCCGCGGCCGGTGGCTGAATGAACCTCATCACTCCCGGACGCGACTAGTCTGGATCTCAACGGAGATTGAAATGGCCGCTTTCACGGGATGGCTTTCACGCTTCATCGGTATCGTGCTCATGGCGTGGTCGGCCGGCGCGGCCCACGCGGCCACGCTGGATTATCAGGGGATCTGGACCATCATGACGTCGGAGCCGGCGCCTTGGGCCGAGCCCAGGGAAAAACCTGTGGCCACGGACCTGAAGGCGTTGATCGGCCACGCCGTCACGTTCCGCGCCGACCGGATCGACGCGCCGCCTCCGCTGGGGTGCAAAAACCCGCATTACGCGATCAAGCAATATGCGCCCGACATGCTGTTTCAGGGCGGATTGACCGATCCAGGCAAGCAGGCCACGGCGCTGGGTTTTACCGACAAGAAGATCCCGACAATTGAGACCGGATGCGACGGCGCCATCGATTTTCATTTCGTCAACGCCGGCACGGCGCTGTTTGGATTGAACAACCGGGTCTATCGAATGGAAAAGAAGCCGAACTGAACTTGCGCGGTAGCGGCCGCAGGTCGCGGCCCACGAAAAATCCTGTTTCAAGGCGGCTCCGATCTTCTCCAACGCCCGGTCGGCAAAGGCACGCGTCAGCCGTGGTAAAACGCCAGCGGCAGCAAGATATAGGTCCAGCAGAACAGGACAGCCAAGCCGGCCGGTACCGCGATGTCCTCGATGGTCATGTCGAATCTGGTGGTCATGTCGAATCTCCTGAGTTCGTAAACTGCGACATGCGTTCTTCGGATTAGGTCAGGGGCTTGCGACCTGCTGCAGCGTGTTGAAGCGGGCCTTCTGCTCGCTGCTCAGTTCGGCATAGAACTCGTCGAGCGCGGGCTGCACCCTGTTCGCCGCCTCCACCATGGCCTCGAGCCGCTTCTGCATCGCCTGCAGCCGCCCGACCGGCGTCAGCGGCACCTCGTCCGGGCAGGCCGCCTGCAATCCCTGAACGGCCTTCCTGGTCGCCGAGCTCAGGCGGTCGAGCGCTTCCTTTTGCTTGCCGGCCGGGCGCACCACGGCGTCGATCCGCTCGATCGGCAGCTGGGTCAGGCTGGACTTAGGCTGGCCGCAGCTTTCGGACTGCGCATTCGCATCCTGCGACGGTTGCTGCGGCGGACGCTCACCGACATGAGGACCAAGCGCGTTGAAGCGGGCCTGTTGCTCGTCGCTTAGCGAATTATAGAACTTCTCCAGTGCCGGCCGCACGATCCGCACCGCCTCGAGCGTCGCGCTGATGCGGTTCGTCATCGCCCGCAGGCGGCCGGGTGGCGTCATCGCATAGGTATCGGCGCAGGATTGCTTGAACACATCGGCCGCCTTTGCCGCGGCCGCCCTCAATTCATCCAGCAAGGCGCGCTGCTCGGGCGTCGGCCGCACCGCCCGCGTGATCGACGCAAGCGGCCAGGCGGTGACGCCCTTGTCGGGATCGCCGCACAATTGCCGCAGGGTCTGCGCGCTCGCGCTTGGCCGTTGGCGTGCGCGCGAAGCGTATCCTTCGCCGCCGGGCTCCGGGCCAAGCATGGCGTAGGCGGCATACGGACCTTCGTCGCCCCAGAATACCGTGTCGAAAAAGTCATCATAGGCGTACGCCCAATAGCCGGGGTCGTAGGCGTAAGGCCAGAACGTGTAATCGAAGATGTCGGAATAGGCATAGGGCCAGAACACCGGGCCAAGCCATGGCACGAACGCCGCGTGGAGGCCGCGCCGCCAGGCGAAGCGGGGAGCCCAGCCGTGCTGTCGGACGGTGAGCGCCGCCTGGGCCTGCGGGTTGGCATTGCCGCGGAAGCGCGCGGCAAACCGCCCGCGTTCGGCGGCCTGTACGGCGGCAGCTGCCGCGGCGGTTCGCCCAGCCGCGGGAGACTGCAGTCCCAACTGCTTCTGGCGCGCCAGATCACTCTGCTGCGCATGCTGCTCACGCTCGAGCAGGCGGTTCTGCGCCTGCAGCAATCGCTCTTGCTGGCGTTGCGCCCGCGCGCCTTGCGGCTTCTGCGACTGCAATTGCTGCACGCGCTGCTGCAGGCGATCGATACGGGTCTGACGCTCCACAGTTTGGCGCGAAAGCGTCTCGCGCTGACGTTGCTGCACGATTTGCTGTCGCTGCTGGATGTTCTGCTCACGCTGTTGCGCGCGCTGTTCCTGTCGCGACTGCCGCGCGCTCACAGCGGGCGCTGTGTTGGGGCGCGATGGTGCGGCGATGTGGGGCTCCGGCCGCCGCGTCATGGCCGGACGCTGCGGCAGCGCCGCCGGACCACGATGGAACTCAGGCCGCGGAGCTGCAACGCGCGGTGCAGCCACGTGTGGCGGTGCAGCGAAGTGAGGCATCGGGCGCGGCGCCGCCATGGCTGGACGCTGTAGGGGAGCGGAATGGAATGCCGGTGCGGCCGGCCGTGCCATTGCCGGCGGCGCGGCTGGATGAAATGCTGCGGCTGGCGGTCCGGCGGGCCGGGCGGCCGCCGCAGGCGGTCCATGACCTTTCTGCTGGGCGTGCGCGCCGACGCTCGCCGCGATCACGGAGACACCAACAAGGAACGCTGCAAAGCAAGCGCCACGTGGAAGCACGATCGTTGCTCCCCGGTAGGTCCGGTCGCCCACCGAACTTAACGCGAGAGCGCAAGAATCGTTCGCCCGCCGGCGATTGCGGCGTTGCGATTTTACGCCGCAGGGGAACGGCTGAACCCAATTCGCTCAAGAGAATCGGCGGCTGCGACGGCGGTCGTGCACCATCGTCATGACAAATCCTGCTTCAGCGTCGCATCGATCCTCTCCAGCGCCCAGTCGACCTGATCGCTTGTGATCACCAGCGGCGGGGCGATGCGGATGGTGTGTTCATGGGTGTCCTTGGCGAGCAGGCCCCGCGCCTGCAGCGCCTCGCAATAGCGGCGGGCGCGGCCGGCTTCGGGGTGAAGCTCGATCGCCAGCATCAATCCGCGCCCGCGCACCTCGCGGACGGTGTTGGCGCGGATTGTCTTGAGGCCGTCGAGGAAACGCACGCCTTGCGCGGCTGCATTCTCGATCATGCCTTCCTCGACCAGTACGCGCAGCGCGGCCCGCGCCACCGCGCAGGCGAGCGGGTTGCCGCCGAAGGTCGAACCGTGCTGGCCGGGCCTCAGCGTACCCAACACGTCGTTGTTGGAAAGCACCGCCGAGACCGGATAGAAGCCGCCGGACAGCGCCTTGCCGAGCAGCGTCACATCCGCCTCGATGCCTTCATGCTGCTCGGCGAGCAGCTTGCCGGTGCGGCCGAGCCCGGTCTGGATCTCGTCGAGGATCAGCATCACGTCATGCGCGGTGCAGAGCTCGCGTACCCGCGCAAAATAGCCCGTCGGTGGAATGATGACGCCGGCCTCGCCCTGAATTGGCTCGACCAGGAAGGCGACGGTGTTTGGCGTGATCGCCGCTTCCAGCGCGTCAGCGTCGCCGAATGCGATGATCTTGAAGCCGGGCGCGAACGGTCCAAAATGCTTGCGCGTCTCAGGATCGGTAGAGAAGCCGACGATGCCGAGCGTGCGGCCGTGGAAATTGTTGGCGCAGACGATGATCTCGGCTTGCCCGTCAGGCACGCCCTTGATCACGTAGCCCCATTTGCGCACCGACTTGATCGCGCTCTCGACCGCTTCGGCGCCGCTGTTCATCGGCAGCACCTTGTGCGAGCCGGTCAACTGCGCGAGTTCTTCGTAGAACGGCGCCAGCTGGTCGTTGTGGAAGGCGCGCGAGGTCAGCGTCAGCCGGCCGGCCTGTTGCACCATCGCCGCCAGGATCTTGGGATGGCAATGGCCCTGGTTGACCGCCGAATAGGCGGAGAGGCAATCGAGATAGCGGTTGCCTTCCGTATCCCACACAAAGACGCCTTCGCCGCGCGACACCACGACCCCGATCGGCTCGTAATTGTAGGTGCCCAGGCAGGCTTCGGTGGCGAGGAGGTCAGTGACCGATCGATTCATCTTTCGTCACTCCCCTGGCAGGCCGCGCCGGCGCGACCAAAGCGCTCGGAACAGCGCCAGCCACGACGCCATCAATCACGCTATGAATCACTTGGGCATCGGCCCGGCCGCTGGGAAGGATTGATGTCGACCAAATTGCAAATATTCCCTGGTCGCAGGGCGCCGCGCCGAACGGGCAAGTCGCATGGCCCGGCTCGCTAGTCCCGACCATGGTTGGGCGTCAATCCTTCTCCCGGTGCGCCAGTTCGAGCGTCACCAGCCGTGCCAATAGCGTCGCGGGATAAAGCTGGCCAAAGATCGCCTCCAGATTACAGAGGCTGCGCGCGATCGGGTCGACGGGAGCAACGTCGCCATAGCCGGTAGTGGTCATCGTCGCGAAACTGAAATAAATCAGCCGGCTCGCCAGCGCCGGGCTGTCTTCGACGATCATGCCGGAAAATGCCTGCGGCTCCAGCGTTCCGACAAAGGTGTACAGGCTTGCGAAGACGACGGCGACCGTCAGGTACAAGAGCACGGCGCCGATGACGCGGTGATAGGTGATTCGTCCCGGGGCAAAGGTCGCACGCGCGACGACCCACCCCATCGTCACTCCCATGAT
Source organism: Bradyrhizobium sp. AZCC 2289 (assembly GCF_036924615.1). Classification (NCBI taxonomy): domain Bacteria; kingdom Pseudomonadati; phylum Pseudomonadota; class Alphaproteobacteria; order Hyphomicrobiales; family Nitrobacteraceae; genus Bradyrhizobium; species Bradyrhizobium sp. AZCC 2289. The sequence goes on from NZ_JAZHRY010000001.1 coordinate 8,045,810, forward strand.
CAGCCAGGACGCCGCGAACAAATTGAGGTCGAGGATCGAGGGTGATCGGATGCGCAGGACGGCACCGGTGACGATCATGCCGAGCGCGACCAGCATCGCGATCACCGCCCATCGGCTGCCCGACATGAAGAACACGCCGCCGACAAGAAACAGGGCCAGCACCAGTTCGAACACCTGAAACGCGAAAATGCCCTGCGCCTGCAGCGGGGCCACGACAAACAGCATGGCGACGAGCAGAATGGTGAGGGCCGTCAGCAGGGGATCGGCCAAGCGATCGCGCAATTGATCGGTGTCCATGGGATCAGACTTCATTCATCGGTGATGACGAGATTGATGCAGCATTAGCTGGCCACACATGGCACTTTCAAAAACCCGCGAAATCGCACCCGGCCGCCGCGCACGGGTTCGCCGTTCAGCTTATACTCCGGAAACCGCGCCAAAAAATGCGAGATCGCGATCGCGCCTTCGAGCCGTGCCAGCGCCATCCCGGCGCATTGATGCGCGCCGGTGCCGAAGGCGAGGTGGCGGTTCGGGGTGCGGCCGATGTCGAGACGCTCCGGATCGGGGAATTGCAGGGGATCGCGGTTGGCGGCGCCGATGCACAGCGTCACCGGCGTGCCCGCGGGCAGCGTGACGCCGCCGAGTTCGACCGGCTCCACGGTCATGCGGTTGCCGAGCTGGTTCGAGCTTTCGAACCGCAGCATTTCCTCCACCGCGGTCTTGATCAGTTCGGGGTGTTCGATCAGCCGTTGCTTCTCGGCGGGATGATCCAATAGCGCCACCAGCCCGTTGCCGATCAGATTGGTCGTGGTCTCGTGGCCGGCGTTGAGCAGGAAGATGCAATTGTGCAGCAATTCCTTCTCGGTCAGCCGCTCGCCATTGTCTTCACCCTGGATCAGCCGCGTCAGCACGTCGTTGAGGGGATTTCCCGGCTTGGCGCGCCGCTTTTCGACCAGGCCTTCGAGATAGGCGAGAAAGTCCTTCACCGCCAAATTGCCGCGGGCAAAGGCGTCCGGGCTGACGACGGGTTCGAGCGCGCCCAAAATCGCCAGCGACCAGTCGCGCAAGGGCTCGCGTTCGTCGTGGGGGACATCGAGCAAATTGCCGATCACTTCAATGGGGATCGCGGAAGCAAAATCGTCGATCAGGTCGACACTGCCCTCGACTTGGCCTTTGGCGGCGAGGCCATCGAGCAGGCGGTCCACCAAGGCGATCAGGTCGGGCTCCATCGCCGCGATCGCGCGCGGCGACAGCGCGCCCATGATCAGCCGCCGCACGCGGGTGTGGGCGGGCGGATCGTTGAAGACGAGGCTGGTGGTGTGGTGCTCGTAGAGCAGGGAGGCGCCGTATTTCGGCGCAAACTCCTTCTTCTTGTCGGATGAGAACACCTTGGTGCTCTTGTAGGCCGAGACCAGATCGTCATAGCGGGTCAGAAACCAGGAACCGTTCGGCAGGCGCTTGACCGGCTCGTGCTCGCGCAGGGCCCGATAGGTCGGGTAGGGGTTGGCGTAGAACTCCGGTGTCAGTTTCTCAAGGTCGAAACCGGCCGCCAGCTCGCGCGCGTCTGAATTCATGCCTGTCACTCTTCGTGAAGACGGACAAATGAACGACCACCAAAATTAGTCGCACCTGCAACTATCTTAAATGCTGTTCCCGAGCCGGCGTCAACTCGGATTGAAGCGATGATGCCGGGCGATATGACCACGACGCCCGGCCGAGACCACAAGCGGCGCGCGGGGCTCGCAAGCCGATCCGAGTGAAAATGGTGAGGGTTAGATTTTCGGAAAACTGACGTTTAAACAAAGAGATGAGGGTGTGATTTTTACGCCGCTGTGTACCGGAATTCGCCCGCTGCGTTGCCATATTTCTTGACATTCACCTTGGTGAGTGATTACTCACGTTCCATGTCTACCCTGCGCATGACCAGTGATTTACGGCGGCAATTGATCCTGGGCGCCGCCAAGCGATGCTTCGCCCGAAATGGCTTTGCCGGAACCACGACCAAGAGCGTCGCGGCGGCGGCGGCCATATCGGAAGGGCTGCTGTTCAAGCATTTTCCCTCCAAGGCGGCGCTTTACGCCGAAATCCTCGCGGAAGAGTGCGAGGCCGACCCGGATCTGGTGCATCTGCTCGGCCAGGAGCCGTCGACCGCGACGCTGGTCGAGCTGGTCGAGGGCATGGTCGGCCATTTCATGCAGATCGCCGATGGTCCGGACGAACAGGAAGCGCAACGCATTCGCCTGATGGCGACCAGTCATCTCGACGACGGCGAGTTCGCGCGGTTGCTCTACGGCAAGATCGAGGATCTGATTGGGTCGGTGTTCACCGCATCGCTCGAAAGCGCGATCGCGACAGGCGATGCCTCACCGATCGGCAACGCGCCGCTCAACCTGTTCTGGTTCGCCCATCACACCGTGCTGATGGCGGCGCTGGCGCGGCTTCCCGCCGTGCCCTGTCTTTCCTACGGCAATGCCGCTGGCCTCGAACGGCAGCTTTGCCAATTCATCCTCCGCGGAATCGGGCTTAACGAGGCCGCAATTGCTTTTCACCTGGATCGCGAGCTGGCGCCGAATTCGGGACAATCGGTAACCGCAGAAAGTGCATGACATGAACATCGTGACCGAAAGCCATATCTCGGGCGAGCCGATTGGCGAAAAATCGCGCAAGCGTCCGATCCGGATGGTGCGCTGGTTTATCATCGTCGGACTGTTGCTGGCGCTGCTGGTGGGCGGTCTGGTCGGTTTCAATGCGTTACGCAGCTACGGGATGGCGAAATACTTCGCCAACATGAAGCCGCCGCCGGCCTCCGTCAGCATTGCCGAGGCCAAAACCGAAGTGATTCCCAACCTCTTGATCGCGGTCGGCGATCTCGCCGCCGTGCACCAGGTCAACGTCACCTCCGATGTCAGCGGGCGCATCACCGACATCATGTTCACTCCGGGTGCCAGCGTGAAATCGGGCACGCCGTTGATTCAGTTGTTCGACGCGCCGGATCAGGGCGACCTCGCCAACTTCAAGGCGCAGGCGACGGTGGCGCAGCTTTCGCTCGACCGCGCCAAGCAGCTGGCCTCGCGCCAGTTCGGTCCGCAGGCGACCGTCGATTCTGCGCAGGCGGCGTTCGACCAGGCCCAGGCCGGCATTGCCAAGACCGAGGCTCTGATCTCGCAGAAGCTGGTGCGCGCGCCGTTCGACGGCGAGCTCGGCGTTCGCAAGGTCGAGGTCGGTCAGTATCTGACCGCGGGCACCCAGATCGTCTCCTTGACCGATCTATCCGAGCTCTATGCGAACTTCACCGTGACGGAAAAGGGCAGCGCCGCACTCAAGGTCGGACAGATCGTTCGGATCGCTGTCGACGCCTATCCGGGCCGCAAGTTCGAGGGCAAGATCAGCACCATCGAGCCGCAGGTCGCGACCGACACGCGCAACATTCGCGTCCAGGCGACGATTACCAATCCCGATCATATTCTCAAGCCCGGCATGTTCACCACCACCACCGTGGTGCTGCCGGACAAGCCGGCGGTCGTCACCGTTCCCGAAACGGCGGTGGACTACACGCTCTATGGTGACTCGGTCTATCTGATCACCGAGAAGAAGGAAGACGATGGCAAGACCAGCTTGACGGCTGTGCGCACCTTCGTCCAGACCGGTAATCGCCTCGACGGACGGGCTGAAATTCTCAAGGGCCTGAAGACCGGAGACCGGGTTGTTGCTGTCGGCCAACTCAAGCTGCAGTCGGGCGCGGCCGTGACGATCTCCGCCGATCCGCCCCCGCCCATCCCCGCGCAGCCGCCGCGCTATTGATAACGAGAGACTGTCGCGATGGCTTTTACCGATCTCTTCATCAAGCGTCCGGTTCTCTCGGTCGTCGTCAGCCTGCTGATCCTGTTGATCGGTCTGCGGGCAGCGACCACGCTGCCGATCCGGCAATATCCGAAACTGTCGAATACGGTCGTGACCGTCACGACAGTCTATCCCGGCGCGGCGGCGGATATGATTCAGGGCTTCATCACGACGCCGATCGAACAGGCGGTCGCCTCCGCCGAAGGCATCGACTACATCACCTCTTCCTCGGTGCTCGGCACCTCTACGATCCAGGTTTTCGTCAAGCTGAACTTCGATCCGAACCAGGCGCTGACCGAGGTTCTCGCCAAGGTGAACTCGGTTAGATACCTGATCCCCAAGGAATCCAACGATCCGATCGTCAGCAAGACCACCGGCGATACCATTGCCGTGATGTATCTCGGCTTCTCGAGCGAGGAGCTCTCGGGTTCGGCGATCTCGGACTATCTGACGCGCGTGGTACAGCCCGTGTTATCGACGGTCGACGGCGTGGCGTCGGCCGACATTCTCGGCGGCCAGACCTTCGCGATGCGGCTGTGGCTCGACCCGGTCAGGATGGCGGGACGGGGGGTGTCGCCGAATGACGTTGCGGCTGCGATCGCTGCCAACAACTTCCAGGCTGCCGCCGGTCAGGCCAAGGGTTACTTCATCGTCTCCAACGTCTCGACCAACACCGACCTGCGCAACCTCGACGAGTTCAAGCGCATGATCGTCAAGTCGCAGGACGGCGGCTTCGTGCGGATCGAGGATATCGCCTCTGTCGAACTTGCTGCGCAGAGCACGGATGCGAGCGTTGCGTTCAACGGCGAGCACGCGATCTTCATCGGTATCAAGGCGACGCCGCAGGGCAACCCGCTGACACTGGTGAAGGGCGTTCGCGCGCTGTTTCCTGAGATGGAACGCAACCTGCCGCCGTCGATGAAGATGAAGGTGGCCTACGATTCCACCAAATTCATCCAGTCATCGATCAACGAAGTGGAGAAGACGCTCGGCGAAGCCGTGCTCATTGTCGTCGTCGTGATCTTCCTGTTCCTGGCCTCGTTCCGCTCGGTCGTCATTCCCGTGGTCACGATTCCGCTGTCGCTGGTCGGCGTCTGCAGCCTGATGCTGATCATGGGCTTCAGCATCAATCTGCTGACCTTGCTGGCGATGGTGCTGGCGATCGGACTCGTGGTCGACGACGCCATCGTGGTGGTGGAGAATATCCACCGCCATCTGGAGGAGGGCAAATCACCGGTACAGGCGTCGCTGCAGGGCGCGCGCGAAATCGTCGGTCCCGTGATCTCGATGACGATCACGCTGGCCGCGGTGTACGCGCCGATCGGCTTCCTCGGCGGTCTCACCGGTTCGTTGTTCCGCGAATTCGCCTTCACGCTCGCGGGCTCCGTGATCGTGTCGGGCGTGATCGCGCTGACGCTGTCGCCGATGATGTGCTCGGTCCTGCTCAAGAATACCGAAGAGGGCCGGTTCGCCAGGATCGTCAACAAGGTGTTCGGCGCCATGACGCGCTGGTACGGCCGCAAGCTCGACCGCTCGCTCGATTATCGTCCGATCACCGGGTTGTTCGCGCTGACGATCCTTGGCCTCGTCGGCTTCCTTTACATGCACACGTCCAAGGAGCTCGCGCCGGAAGAGGACCAAGGCATCGTGTTTGCTGTGACCAAGGCGCCGAAATACGCCAACATCGACTATATCGATTACTACGGCGAAAAGCTCGACAAGCAGTTCCAGAAGTTTCCGGAAACCGACCTTCGCTTCGTTCTGAACGGCATCAACGGTCCGCAGGGCGGGATCGCCGGCATGCTGCTCACGTCGTGGGATGAGCGCACCCGCTCGTCGATCAAGCTGAAGCCGCTGGTGCAGGCGGAACTCTCCAAGATCGAAGGCGTCAACGCGTTCGCCTTCAACCTGCCGCCGCTGCCGGGCGGGCCGGGCGGCTTGCCGGTGCAGATGGTCATCAATACCACCGCGGGCTTCCAGGCCGTCTATGAACAGATGGACAAGCTGAAGGCGGCCGCGCGCAAGAGCGGGTTGTTCATAGTCTCCGACAGCGACCTCGACTTTAATCAGCCGGTGGTGCGGATCAAGGTCGACCGCTCCAAGGCGAGCAACCTCGGCATCAACATGCAGCAGGTCGGCAATACGCTGGCGACGCTGCTAGGCGGCAATTACGTCAACCGCTTCAACCTCGAGGGTCGGTCGTACCAGGTGATCCCGCAGGTGCCACGTAGCCTGCGGCTGTCGCCGGAATCGCTCGGCGGCTATTACGTGCCGACCAACACCGGGCAACTGGTGCCGATCTCGACCATCGTGTCGATCGAGACCGGAACTGATCCGAATGCGCTGACGCATTATAACCAGCTCAACTCCGCGACCTTCCAGGCGGTCCCGATGCCGGGCGTCACCGTGGGCCAGGCCGTCGACTTCCTCGAAGGCGAGGCCAAGAAGATGCCGTCGGGCTTCAGCCACGACTATCTCGCCGACTCCCGCCAGTATGTGCAGGAAGGCAACCAGCTCGCGATCACCTTCGGCTTTGCGTTGATCATCATCTTCCTGGTGCTGGCAGCGCAGTTCGAGAGTCTGCGCGATCCGCTGGTGATCATGATCAGCGTTCCCATGGCGATCGTCGGCGCGCTGATCCCGCTGTTCTTCGGCGTGGCGACGATGAACATCTACACCCAGGTGGGATTGCTGACGCTGGTGGGTCTCATCACCAAGCACGGCATCCTGATGGTGGAATTCGCCAATGAGTTGCAGCTCAACGAAGGCCTCGACCGGCGTTCGGCGATCGAGATGTCGGCCCGCATCCGGCTTCGTCCGATCCTGATGACGACGGCGGCGATGGTCACCGGATTGATTCCGCTCCTGACCGCGTCGGGCGCCGGCGCCGCAAGCCGGTTCTCGATCGGGCTCGTGGTCGTCTCGGGCATGTCGATCGGCACGCTGTTTACGCTGTTCGTGCTGCCCGCGGTCTATGTGACGATCGCGACCGATCACCGGGCCCATGCCGAGTCCGACCGCACCAAGGAGATCGAGGAATTCGATCTCGGCCGGACGGCGCTGAAGCCGACCTGAGGCCGCAAGCCCAATAGCGTTGAGGATCCAGCGGCGGCTTCGGCCGCCGCGGCTGTATAAACCCTACCGCACTGCGGCAAGAGACAAATTCCTGCGTTCTTGCTAGACAGGGCGGGATGAGCATTTCACTGCATCCCGATACGCCGGAAGGCCGGACGCTGGCGGCATCGCCGGCGGCGGCCGTGCCGCCTGCATCGGGACCGACGGGCACCAAGATCCGCAGCCGGCTGTTCACCAAATACGTCGCGCTGTTCGTCGCGGTGGTGGGCGTTGCATTGCTTTCCAACGGGATTTTCGAGGTTTTCTTCTACTACCGCGAGCACAAGCTGGCCCTGATCCGGATTCAGCACGAGCAGGCCGAGGCCGCGGCGGCCAAGATCAGCCAGTTCATCAAGGAAATCGAAAGCCAGCTCGGCTGGACCACCCAATTGCCCTGGTCGGCCGGGTCGCTGCAGGACCGTCGGTTCGATGCGCTGCGGCTGTTGCGGCAGGTGCCGGCCATTACCGAACTGTCGCAGATCGATTCGAGCGGCAAGGAGCGCTTGCGGGTTTCGCGCCTGGCCATGGACGTCGTCGACTCCGGCGTCGACCTCTCCAAGGACCCGAAATTTACCGAGGCCGTCGCCAACAAGGTCTATTACGGGCCGGTCTATTTCCGCCGCGAATCCGAGCCTTACATGACGCTGTCGCTGGCCGGCACCCGCAAGGACGCCGGCGTCAGCATCGCCGAGGTCAATCTGAAGCTGATCTGGGATGTGGTCTCGCAGATCAAGGTCGGCGAGAAGGGCCACGCCTATGTGGTGGGCTCGCAGGGCCGCCTGATCGCGCATCCCGACATCAGCCTGGTGCTGCGCAACACCGACATGTCTAAGCTCGCGCAGGTGCAGGCTGCAATGTCGGGAAATCCGGATGGCGTGGACCCGTTGCAGGGCGCGCTGAACATTCAAGGGCAAGAGGTGCTGACGGCCTCCGCGCCGATCTTGCCGCTTAAATGGACCATGTTCGTCGAACTGCCGGTCAAGGAAGCCTATGCGTCGCTGTACCAGGCGCTGCAGCGCCTTGCGGTGGTGCTGCTGATGGCATCGATCTTCGCCGTGCTCGCCGGGATATTCCTGGCCCGGCGCATGGTCGGCCCGATCCAGGCGTTGCGGGCCGGCGCGGAGCGGATCGGCGGCGGCGATTTCGCCCAGCGCATCTCGATCAAAACCGGCGACGAACTGGAAGGCCTCGCCAACCAGTTCAACGACATGGGCTCACGCTTGCAGGAATCCTATACAGACCTCGAGAACAAGGTGGATCAGCGCACCGCGGAGTTGAGCGAATCCCTACAGCACCAGACCGCAACCTCCGAGGTCCTGCAAGTCATCAGTCGTTCGCCGGGCGACTTGAATCCGGTGTTCCAGACCATCCTGGACCGAGCGACCCGCATTTGCGACGCCAAATTCGGCAACTTGTTCCTGTATGAAAATGGCGGTTTCCGTTGCGTATCGACTACCGACCTGCCGCCGGCTTTTGCGGAAACCTTTTCACGTAATTCGGTCGTATGCCCACCGCCCATCGATCCATTGGGGCGGCTCGTTGCGACCCGACAACTTGTTCACGTCGCGGATGTCACCAAGGAGCCAGCCTACCTGAGTGGTTTTCCACCGATCGTGGAATTAGCCGAACTCGGCGGCGCGCGGACCATCTTGCTTGTGCCGATGATCAAGGACGCCAATCTTAGCGGTGCGATCGCGATGTTCCGGCAGATCGTTCATCCATTTTCCGATAAGCAGATCGATCTGGTCACGAGCTTCGCCAGTCAGGGGGTGATCGCCATCGAGAACACGAGGCTGCTTCGGGAATTGCGCGAACGTACCGACGATCTCACCGAATCGCTGCAACAGCAGACCGCAACCGCCGACGTGCTCAAAGTCATCAGCCGCTCGGCGTTCGACCTCAAGTCTGTGCTCACCACGCTGACGGAATCAGCCAAGGCGCTATGCGGCGCTTCGCTTGGCATCATCTGCCTGCGCGACGGCGAGGTGATGCGGCTGCAGGCCGAATCGGGCTGCTCGCAGGCCTTCATTGATTTCATGCACGCCAACCCGATCAAGCCCGGCCGTGAAACGATCACCGGCCGGGTCTTCATGGAGGGCAAGCCCGCCCACGTGCCGGACGTACAGGCCGACGCTGAGTATAATTTTGCTCAGGCGCCTGCGCTCGGGCTCTACCGGGCGGTGCTCGCGGTGCCTTTGATGCGCGACGGCGCGGTCGAAGGCGTGCTGCTGCTGGGACGGCCCACGCCCGGACACTTCAGCCAGCGCCAGATCGATCTCGTCCAGACCTTTGCCGACCAGGCCGTCATCGCCATCGAGAATGTGCGCCTGTTCGAACAGGTGCAGGAGCGCACCAAGGAGCTGTCGCTCTCGCTGGAAGACCTGCGCACCGCGCAGGACCGCCTGGTGCAGACCGAAAAACTCGCCTCGCTCGGCCAGCTCACCGCCGGCATCGCGCATGAAATCAAGAATCCGCTCAATTTCGTCAACAATTTCTCGGCGCTGTCGGGTGAATTGATCGACGAACTGAACGATCTGCTCAAGGACGCTTCGCTCGACGACAAGACGCGCGAGGAGATCGACGAACTGACGCATATGCTGAAGGGCAATCTGGAAAAGGTGGTTCAGCACGGCAAGCGCGCCGATTCGATCGTCAAGAACATGCTGCTGCATTCGCGCGAGGGATCGGGTGAGCACCGCCCGGCCGACATCAACGCGATCGTCGAGGAGAGCCTCAATCTCGCCTACCACGGCGCGCGCGCGGAAAAATCCGGATTCAACATCAAGCTTGAGCGCGACCTCGATCCCGCAGCCGGGATGGTCGATCTCTACCCGCAGGAAATCACGCGCGTCTTCCTCAACCTGATTTCGAACGGTTTCTACGCCGCGACCAAGCGCAAGGGAGCCGGCGACGAAACCTTCGAGCCGACATTGAAGGCGTCGACCAAAAGCCTGGGCGCCAAGGTCGAAATCCGGATTCGCGACAATGGCACCGGTATCCCCTTGGAGGTGAAGGAGAAAATGTTCAATCCCTTCTTCACCACCAAGCCCGCGGGCGAGGGAACCGGGCTTGGCCTGTCGATGAGCCACGACATCGTGGTGAAACAGCACGGCGGCACAATCGACGTCGATACCGAACCTGGCGTATTTACCGAATTCATCATTACGCTGCCCCGAACCGGGGCGGCACAAGCCAAGGCATGACCCGAAGGGCCGCGTTAGCGAAAAGTGGAAACCGGTTTTCGGGAAAGATCGTGCTCAAATATATTGGAGGCAAGAATTGAGCGTTTACATACTCGTCGTCGATGACGAGCCCGATGTCGAAGCCTTGTTTCGCCAGCAATTCCGGCGCGATCTCAAGTCCGGGCGCTTCACGATGGAGTTTGCTCCGTCGGCGCCCGCGGCCTTGCTGCGTGCCGCGGAAATTCGTGACCCGTCGCTGATCCTGATCCTGTCTGACATCAATATGCCCGGCATGAGCGGCCTTGAAATGCTGCCGAAGGTGCGCGCCGAACGGCCCGACGTGCCCGTGATCATGATCACCGCCTATGGCGACGCCGAGACGCGGCGCAAGGCGATCGAGCGCGGCGCGGTGGGTCTGTTGACCAAGCCGATCGATTTCGCGTTGCTGCGCCACGAGATCGATACCAGGCTCGGGCAAGCCGCATGACCGCAACCATCCTCTTCGTCGATGACGAGCCCGATCTCGAGGCTCTGGTACTGCAAAAGTTCCGTCGGCAGATCCGCGACGGTACGGTGGCCTTTATGTTCGCCCATGACGGGATCGAGGCGCTGGCATCGATCGAGCAGCATCCGCATGTCGACATGGTGGTGTCCGATATCAACATGCCGCGGATGGACGGGCTGTCGCTGCTCGCGAGACTGCAGGAGGCCGAGGACAAGAAATCGACCGTCATCGTTTCCGCCTATGGCGACATGAGCAACATCCGCACCGCAATGAACCGCGGCGCGTTCGACTTCCTGACCAAGCCGATCGATTTCGGCGATCTTGAAACGACGATCGACAAGACCATTCGCCATGTCGAGATGATGCGCGAGGCGCGCCGCCGCCAGGCCGAGGCCGAGCGCGCCCATGCCTCGCTGTCGCGGTATTTCTCGCCGCAGATCGCAAGCCGCCTCGCGTGCGAGGGCGAAGCCGACGGCATGGAGGTGCATTGGCGCGACGTCGCGGTCATCTTCACCGACATCACCGGTTTTACCTCGCTGGTGGAGACTGCAGCAGCTGAAGTGCTGGGCGCGCTGCTCAACGAATATGTCGGCGGGATGACCGATGTCGTGTTCGCCCATGAGGGGACAGTCGCCAAAATCATCGGCGATGCGATCCAGATTCTGTTCAACGCGCCGGGAGACCAGCCGGATTATGCCAGGCGCGCGATCGCCTGCGCGCATGATCTCGACATCTGGGCCCAGGCGTTCCGCGAACGCTGGAAGGCGAAGGGCGTGAATTTCGGCGCCACCCGGATCGGCGTTCACGCCGGACCCGCACTGGTCGGGAATTTCGGCGGCAGCCGGTTCTTCGACTACACCGCCTATGGCGACACCATCAACACCGCGGCACGGCTCGAGGCCGCCAACAAGTTCCTGGGTACCCGGATCTGCGTCAGCGCCGTGGTGGCCGACGCCGCCGGGGATTTTCGCGGACGGCCGGTCGGCGATCTCATGCTGCGCGGCCGCAGCGAGCCGCTGCGCGCCTACGAACCGTTGCCGGAGGCGGTGTTCGCGGAGCCCGCGACATCGCAATATTCCGATGCCTTCGCCAAGCTCGAGGCCGGCGATGCCACGGCGATGCCGGCCTTTGCGGCGCTGGTCGGGCTGCATGCCGACGATGCGCTCGCCGGCTTTCATCTGAAGCGGCTATTGAACGGCGCCAAGGGCGTCCGCATGCAGCTGGAATAACGAGATACGAAGAACAAGATCTGGGGAACGGACATGACGCGCGATTTTCCGGCCGGGAATTACCGGTTCATTCCGGCCGTGTTTCAGTATTCGAGCGGCGCCGTCGCCGAACCCGGCTTTGAAATCGAGCGCGTGCGCTTCGACAAACCGGTAGCCCTGGCCGAGGGCTTTGCGCAGATCGCGACATATATTCAGGCGGCGGGGCGGCCGCTGACGTCGTTCTGCGCCTGCGAACTGCGCTCGCCCGCGGCGTTTACCGAGGACGGCTTTCGCGCCTTCAACCAGCATTACGTCAAGACGCTGGCGGAATGGGGCCTGTTCGATGGGACCACCAACCCGGTGGCGCGCAGCAATGTCTGTCCCGAGATCGATCCGCCCGCCGAGCCGTCGTTTTACGCGTTCTCGTTCACGCGCCCGGGTTCGGGCACGTCGCCGTCCTTCGTCATCGCCGGCAGCGCCGAAGCGCGCGGCGGCGCCGGGAGCTATCCCGAGCGCATCGTGCGCTACCGCGATCTCAGTCCGGACGGCTTGAAGGAAAAGGTGAGGTTCACGACCGCAGAGATGGAGGGCCGCCTCGCCGAGTTCGGCTTCGGCTGGAACGACACCACGGCGGCGCAGGCCTACACCGTGCACGACTTCCATCCCGTCATGGTTGACGAACTGGTGCGCCGCGGCGCGACGCGCTCCGGATTGACCTGGCACTTCGCCCGCCCGCCGGTGATCGATCTCGAATACGAGATGGATTGCCGCAGGGTGGCGCGGGAGATGGTGATTTAGTGAATTAGCCTTCTTCTTCGTCATTGCGAGGAGCGAAGCGACGAAGCAATCCATGCTTTTGTTGCACTATGGATTGCTTCGCGGAGCCTGTCATCGGGCGCGCATTCGCGCGACCCGTTGGCTCGCAATGACGGCTGGGGCCGACGTCTACCGCTCCCTTGGGTCGAGCGCGTCGCGCAGGCCGTCGCCGACCAAATTGAACGACAGCACCACCAGGAAGATCGCAAGCCCCGGCCACAGCGCCATCCAGGGTGCGTTGGTCAGGAAGCGCTGCGCGGCATTGAGCATGCTGCCCCAGGACGGCTGCGGCGGCTGCTGGCCTAGGCCAAGGAACGACAGCGCGGCTTCGGCGATGATGGCGGCCGCGATCGACAGCGTCGCCTGCACCAGCAGCGCCGGCATGATGTTGGGCAGGATGTGGAACAGCGCGATGCGCCAGCGTGGGTTGCCCATCGCGCGTGCGGCCTCGACATAGTCCTCGACCTTGACGCTCATCGCCTGGCCGCGGGTCAGCCGGATGAAGATCGGCGTGGCGGAAACGCCGATCGCGATCATGGCGTTGCCGAGGCTGGGACCTAAAAACGCCGCCAGCGCGATGGCGAGGATCAGGAACGGGACCGCCAGCATCGCATCGGTGATGCGGCTGATCAGGGCGTCGATGAAGCCGCCGCGATAGCCCGACAGCAATCCGAGGGGAACACCGATGGAAAGCGCAATCCCGACCGAGATCGCGCCCGCCACCAGTGACGCCCGCGCGCCGTAGATGACGCGGCCCAGAATGTCGCGGCCGAGATCGTCGGTGCCGAACCAATGCAAAGCCGACGGCGGCTTGCGCACCAGCGACCAGCTGGTCGCGATCGGGTCATAGGGCACGATCAAGGGCGCAAACAACGCCAGCAGGATGAACGTCGCGATCACGATCAGGCCGACCACCGCGCCCTTGCGCTGGAACAGCCGGCGCAGCGCGCGCCGTGTCGGGCTCTCCAGTTCCTCGGAGACCGCAATGGGAATGTTGAGCGCGGCGTCGGTCATGCCGTTCAAGCCCTCAGCCGCGGATTGACCAGGATATAGGCGATATCGGCGATCAAATTCAGCGTGATGTAGATCGTCGCCGTCACCAGTACCACGCCCTGCACGACCGCATAATCGCGGTTGAACACGGCGTCGACGATCAGCTTGCCAAAACCTGGAATCGAAAAGATCTGCTCGGTCAGCACCGCGCCGGACAACAGCGTGCCGAGTTCGAGCGCGCCGAGCGTGATCACCGGCGTCAGCGCGTTGCGCATGGCGTGCTTGAGGATCACCGAGCGCTCGGAAAGACCCTTGGCGCGGGCGGTGCGGACGTAATCGCTTTCCAGCACCTGCAGCATGGCGCTGCGAGTATGCCGCATCAGGATCGCGGCGATCGCATTGCCCAGCACGAAAGCGGGCATGATGGTGGAGGCGAGGCTGGCGCGCCAGTTTTCGCTGAGCGGCACATAGCCCGAGGCCGGCAACCAGCCGAGTTCGATCGAGAACAGGAAGATCAGCATGATGCCGAGCCAGAAATTCGGCGTCGAGAGTCCCCACAGCGCGAACAGATTGGCGCCGTAGTCCCAGGCCGTACCCTTCTTTACCGCCGACACGATGCCGGCAGGGATGCCGATCAGGAACGCGATCACGATCGCCATCGCCGCCAGTTGCATGGTCACAGGCAGTTTTTGCGCGATCAATTCGCGCACCGGCACCTTGATGCGCAAGGACTCGCCGAAGTCGCCGGACAATACGCCCTTGACCCAGTAGACATACTGGACCGGCACCGGCCGATCGAGCCGGTACTGCTGCCGGATTTGCTCGATGACCGCGGGATCGCGCTCCTCGCCGGCCATGATCAGCGCGGGATCGCCGGGCAATAGATGCTGCAGCGAAAAGATCAGGATCGACACGAAGAACAGTGTCGGGATCAACTGGACAATACGCCGTGCGAGGAAGTTCAGCATGGTACGGCTCGTGTCCCGGGCGCAGCCATGCTCACTTCAGCTTCAGCCCGACCACGCGCACCAGGCCGTCGGGCATCTGCTTGTAGCCCTCCAGCCTCGTGGTATGCGCGATCAGTATCTTGCGGTGAAAGATGTAGAGGATCGGCTCCTCGTCGAGCGCGGCCTTCGTCAGCTTTTCATAGATCGCCTTGCGCTGCGCCTGATCGGTGACCAGGCGGCCGTCGTCGAGCGCCTTGTCGGCATCGGGATTCGACCAGGCGCTGTAGTTCTGCGGCGCTTCGGTTTTGAGGAAGATGTAGGAATTGCCGTCCGGATCGATGCGCCCGCTCCACGCCAGCATATAGGCCTGGTATTCGCCGGCCTCGGCCTGCTTCAGCGACGTCGCGAACTCGGTGACCCTGATCTTCATGTCGAAACCGGTCTCCGCCGCCATCGACTGGATCACCTGCGCGACGGCTTCGGTTTCGGCGCCCTTCGGCACCATGAAGTCGACGCTGACCGGCGCGGTCACGCCTGCTTCCTTCAATAGCGCCTTGGCCTTGGCGACGTCGCGCCCGCGCACCGGGAAGGATTTCTGGTAGTAAGGATGATCGGGATTGACCCATTGATTGCCGGGTTTGAACTCGCCGTTGAATACGACCTGGTTGATGGCCTCGCGATCGATCGAGAGATCGAGCGCCTGGCGCACCTTGGCGGACTGGCTGAGCGGTCCCTTGGCCTTGTCCTTGCCGACGTTCAAGGTCACGCCTTGATAGCCGAGTTCGATCGCGCTGGATAATTTGAGTTTCGGATCCGCCTGCACCGCCTTGATGTCGGTCGCCAGCAGGCGTTCGATCAGATCGAGGCCGCCGGATTTCAGATTGGCGAGGCGGACCGTCGCATCCACCAGCGGCAGATAGACGATGCGGTCGATGTGGATGTTGTCCTTGTTCCAGTAGTCGGCGAATTTTTCGAACACGATGCGGTCCTGCTGCACGCGCTCGACGAATTTGTAGGGGCCGGCGCAAACCGGATGCAGCCCGAACTTGTCGCCTTCCTCCTTCGCCGCTTTCGGCGAGACCATCATCCCCGCGCGATCGGTGAGTTGCGCGACCAGCGGCGAATACGGCGTCTTCAATACGATCTTGATGGTCAGGGGATCGACGACGTCGATGTGGTCGACGGCGGCAAGCTCCGGCTTGCGAAACGACGTCGGCATCGTCAGGTGGCGATCGAGCGAGAATTTCGCAGCCGCGGCGTCCAGCGGCTCGCCGTCCTGGAATTTCACGCCCGGCCGCAGCTTGATCGTGACCTCCTTGCCGTCGGCCGAGGTCTCATGCGACAGCGCGAGCTGCGGCACGATGTTGAGCTTTTCGTCGATGTCGAACAGCTTGTCGCAAAACGCAGCAAATACGATGCGGCCGACATAGGTGCGCGCCAGCGTCGGGTCGAGGATATCAGGGTCTTCGGCAAGCCCGATGCGCAGCGTGGTCTGGGCTTGAACATTTGCCTCGAACGACAGCAGCAAGGCCGCCGCCGTCACTGCCAAACGCAGGATTTTCATCGCTCTGTCCCCATGTCCTCTTGGATTACGTCCCGACTATATCAACCCCGGCCCGAGCCGGCCCTTCCGCACCACCGCTGAACGCGGCAACCAATTTTTCCAGCGTCGGCGAAAAGCCGCCATCGGCTGGAACGATGCTCTCGGGTGGCGGCAGTTCCGCCGTGCGGTGACAGGCCGTTGCGTGTCCCGTGCTGTCGGCGAGCAGTTGCGGCACCTCGACGCGGCAGCGCTCAATCGCATACGGGCAGCGGGTGTGGAAGCGGCAGCCCGGCGGCGGACGGAGCGCGCTCGGCATCTCGCCCTGCAGCACGATGCGGCTGCGTTTGGCCCGTGGCTTGGGTACCGGGATCGCCGACAATAGCGCGCGGCTATAGGGGTGCATTGGAGCGGCGAACAGCGCTTGCGCCTCGGCGATCTCGACGATGGTGCCGAGATTCATCACCGCGACCCGGTCGGCGATGTGTTTCACGACAGCCAGATCGTGCGAGACGAAGATGTAGGCGAGGCCGAGCCGGTCCTGCAGGTCGCGCAGCAGGTTCAGGATTTGCGAGCGGATCGAGACGTCGAGCGCCGATACCGGCTCGTCGCAGATGATCAGTTTCGGCTCGACCGCCAGCGCCCGGGCGATCGCGATGCGCTGGCGCTGGCCGCCGGAGAATTCATGCGGATAGCGGCGCGCAAAGCGCGGCTCGAGCCCGACCAGCCGCAGCAATTCCTCGACCCGCTCGCGGCGGCGCGGCGTCGGCACCAGGTCATGCAGCGCCAGGGGCTCGGTCAGGATCTGGCTGACCGTCATGCGCGGATTGAGCGAGGCATAGGGGTCCTGAAAGATGATCTGCGCATCCCGGCGGAAGATACGCAATTGGTTGGCGTCCAATGCGAGCAGATCGCGCCCCTCGAAGCGAACCGTGCCGGCATCGGGCTCGATCAGCCGCAGTACCAGCCGGCTCACCGTGGACTTGCCGCAGCCGGACTCGCCGACCAGCGCCAGCGTCTTGCCGGCATCGACCGAAAAGCTGACGCCATCGACGGCCTTGATGTGAGCGGTCGGCCGGCCGAACACCGAACGATCGGCGACGAAATGTTTAACCAGGCCTTCGACTTCGAGCAGAGCGGTCATTTTCGCGCTCCGAAGTTCTCGTGTCCCGGGCGCGGTGCAGCGTGAAACGCTGCTCCGCAGAACCCGGGCCCATTCTTCTCGGCATCAAAGTTAGGCCCCGGTTCAGCGGTGCACCACTGCGCTACGCCTGTGCTGCACCGCGCCCGGGGCACGAGATGGGAGAGGAGTGCGGTCACGACACCAGCCTCTCCAGTGGGGCCCGGACGCAGCGCGACGCGTGACTTGGGCTCAGCAACGCCAGCGGTGGCGGCGCGGCGAGGCAGATGTCGCTGACGAACGGACAGCGCGCGGCAAAGCGGCAGCCGGATGGCGGATTGGCCATGTTCGGCACCATACCCTCGATGGTCGCCAGATGCGAGGCGCGGCGGTCGAGCCGCGGGATCGAGCCGAGCAGGCCGACGGTGTAGGGATGCTGCGGGTTGGCGAACAATTCGTCCACCGGCGCGCGTTCCACGATTTCGCCGGCATACATCACGGCGACCTCGTCGCAGACTTCGGCGACGACGCCGAGATCGTGGGTGATCAGGATGATCGCGGCCCCGCTTGCGGCTTTCAATTCGCGCATCAGATCGAGAATCTGCGCCTGCAGCGTGACGTCGAGTGCGGTGGTCGGCTCGTCTGCGATCAGAAGCCTGGGATCGCAGGCCAGCGCCATCGCGATCATCACGCGCTGGCGCATGCCGCCGGAAAGCTTGTGCGGATATTCATCGATGCGCTTTTCCGGCGAGGGGATATGGACGCGGCGCAACAGCTCGATCGCGCGCTCGCGGGCCTGGCGCCGCGTTCCGCCGCGATGGCGCAGAATGGTCTCGATGATCTGGTCGCCGACGGTAAAGCTCGGGTTGAGCGAGGTCATCGGTTCCTGAAAGATCATCGCCAGCCGATTGCCGCGGAGGTCGCGCAGCGTCTGGTCGGGGACGTCGAGCAGATCGAAGCCGTCGAACCGGATCGAGCCGGAGACTTCGGCGGAGTATTTTGACAGCAGCCCCATGATCGCGAGCGAGGTCACGCTCTTGCCGCAGCCGGATTCGCCGACCAGCCCCAGTGTCGCGCCGTTGGCGACGCTGAGATCGACGCAATCGACCGCGTGCGTCGAACGGCCGTCATCGCCATGGAAGATGACGCGCAATCCCTCGATTTCGATCAGCGGGCTCGCCGTCATCCCTGACTCGCAATCGCGGCGTTGATCCCGGCGTCGATGGTCTCGCGGTCGGTCACACCGGCCGGATTTTTGCGGGTCGGGAGAAATTGGCGGAAATGCACCCAGCGCTCGCGGCTGACTTGTTCAAGCCGCTCCAGCTCGGCAAGCGGATCGGCATGGTCGTCGACGCGCAGGTCGAGATCGGACCATTCTTCCTCGCCGTGGATCAGCAGCGCCGCCGATTGCTTGCCGCGCTTGTCGCCGCCGGCGGCTTCGCCGGCCCGCATCGCTGCGATCAGCCGCCGGGCGAAGGGCAGGCTGGCATTCGCGGCATAGGCTTTCGCAGTGTCATCCAGCACGGCTGCACCCGCCAGCATATTTCCCGCAATCGAAAAGCCGTCGCCCTGAATATGCCCGCACCAGTCGATGCACTCCTTGCCGGTGAACGCAGCGATGCGGCCCTTCGCATCCATGACGTGCAATTGCCGGCTCTCGCGGCCGCCGTCGGCCGCGATCAGGGTCTTGACGATGTCGCAGGATTCGCGCCCCTCGCGCAGCAATTTCACGCCGTCGATGCCGTAATAGGGATTGACCAGCGCCTGGGTCGCGACGGCGCCGTGTCCGGCAGCGACATGCGGCACGCGGGCGCCGACCGCGAAAAAACGCGTCGCGACCGCGATGCCGAAACGGCCGGTAGCGCTATCGCAGGCGATGATCGACCAGGTCATCTCGGGCCTTGCTGTTCTTTACCGTCCGGCCGCATAGCCCTGCATGCCCCGCGGATTGGCGGCGGCGCGGCGGCGGCGGCCTACCTTGGAAGCCGCGGTCAGGCGTCCCTCCGACCAGTCGGGCCCGATCTCGACGACGTGGCCGCGGCTCTTGAGCGTATCCACGGTCGCCTTCGGCACGCGGTTTTCGACCACGAGCACGCCGGGACGCGCGGTGCGCGGCCAGAACGAAATCGGGAAATGTTCGGAATGCCAGGCCGGCGCGTCGATCGCTTCCTGCAGGTTCAGTTTGGCGTGGACATGCCGCAGGAAGAACTGCGTGGTCCACTGATCCTGCTGGTCGCCGCCGGGCGAACCCCAGGCCATGTACGGCTCGCCGTCGCGATAGCACATGGTGGGCGAGAGCGTGGTGCGCGGCCGTTTGCCCGGTGCCAGTGCTGCCGGATGATCTTCCTCGAGCCAGAACATCTGGGCGCGGCTGCCGAGGCAGAAGCCGAGTTCCGGAATAACCGGCGAGGATTGCAGCCAGCCGCCGGACGGCGTCGCCGAGATCATGTTGCCGGCCTGATCGATGATGTCGAAATGCACGGTGTCGCCGCGCACCTCGCCGAACCGGCCAACGGTCGGCTCGCCCGCGCCCATCGCGCCGACGGCCTCGCGATGGCCTTCGGCGCGGCGCAGCTTGACCACTGAGCCAAACCCTTCGACCGAGCCGGGGACGAAGTCGAGCGAGGCTTTATCCAGTGAGATCAGCTTGCGGCGTTCGTCGTTATAGGCGTCCGACAGCAAGGTCGCGATCGGGATCTCCGTGAACTTGGGATCGCCATAGAATTTCTCGCGGTCGGCGAAGGCAAGCTTGGCTGCCTCGATCTGAAGATGGATGAATTCGGGGCCGGCGGGATCGAGCCCGTCGAGCTCAAATCCCTTCAACAGCGCGAGCTGCTGCAGCATCACGGGGCCCTGGCTCCAGACCCCCGCCTTGCACACGGTGTAGCGGCCGTAATCATAGGTCAGCGGCGCCTCGATGGTCGGCTGCCAGCGTGCCATGTCGTCGGCCGAGAGCACGCCGCGATGCGGCGAGCCGCTGACGTCCATCACGTCCTGGGTGCGGCAGAATTTGTCGATCGCCTCGGCCACAAAACCGTGCGACCAGGCCTTTCGCGCGGCTTCGATTTGGGCTGTGCGGTCGCTTCCCGCGCTTTCGGCCTCCTTGAGAATGCGCGTATAGGTTTCCGAAAGCGTCTTGTTGCTGAAGAGCGTGCCGGGTTTGGGCACCTCATTGTTCGGCAAATAGACCGCCGCCGACGTCTTCCAATGCGTGCGGAATAGTTTTTCGACGATCTGGATGGTGGCGGCGGCGCGCTCGACCAGCGGGTAACCGTCGCGGGCATAGGCGATCGCGGGTTCCAGCACGTCGCGCAGCCGCATCGTGCCGTAGTCGCGCAACAGCAGCATCCAGGATTCGAATGTGCCGGGCACGCAGGCGGCGAGAAGTCCGGTGCCGGGCACCATCTCCAGCCCCTCGCTGCGATAATGGGCAATGGTCGCTTTCGAAGGCGCAGGGCCCTGGCCGCAGATCACCTCGGTGCGCGCGCGCCTGGTGTCATGCACGATGATCGGGACGTCGCCGCCCGGGCCGTTCAGATGCGGCTCGACCACCTGCAGCGTAAAGGCGGTGGCGACGCCGGCGTCGAAGGCGTTGCCGCCTTTCTCCAAAATACCCATCCCGACGGCGGTCGCGATCCAGTGGGTCGAGGTGACGACCCCGAACGTGCCTTCGATTTCAGGCCGGGTCGTGAACGGATCGGGATTGATATTGCCCATGGGAACCTATCGTTTCGTTTGCGCTGGTATCTTGGTGCGGGCGCACTTGATCACAGGCGAGGCCCGCTGCCAACCGTTTGGTTGACAGGGTTGGCTCCCATCCGCGTCGCGGAAGCTTTAGCCGGGACCGGATTGTTGACGGCGTGACAGGCGACGCCGTCGATCAGCGAAGGCGCCACCTTGCGGCAGAGATCGAACGCCAGCGGGCAGCGCGGATTGAAGGCGCAGCCGGGCGGCGGATCGATCGGATTGGGGATTTCGCCTTTGACCGGAATCCGCTGCCGGCCGGACATGGCGAGATCGGGAACCGCGCCGAGCAGCATCTTGGTATAGGGCATCCGCGGATTGTTGAAGAGTTCGCGCCCCTCAGCGATCTCGACGATGCGGCCGAGATACATCACGCCGATGCGGCTCGCCATGTGGCGGACCACCGCGAGGTTATGGCTGATGAAGAGATAGGTCAGACCGAATTTGTCCTGCAGGTCGCGCATCAGATTGAGGATCTGCGCCTGCACGGAGACGTCCAGCGCCGAGGTCGGCTCGTCACAGACGATGAATTCGGCTTCCGAGGCCAGCGCCCGCGCAATCGCGATGCGCTGCCGCTGGCCGCCGGAGAACTCATGCGGAAATTTCAGGCCGTCATCGGCATGCAGGCCGACCAGGTTCAACAACTCCCCGACGCGCGCCCTGATGTCGCGCTCGCCCCGGATCAGATCGAAGGCGCGAATCGGTTCTGCGACAATGGCATCGACCCGGAAGCGCGGATTGAGGCTCGCATAGGGGTCCTGAAAAATCATCTGGATGCGGCGGCGCAGACGCTGGCGTGCCTGCGATTGCTTGCGGTCAGTCATCGAAATGCCGTCGATGATCACCTCGCCGGAACTCGGCGGCAACAGTCCGACCACCATGCGCGCGACGGTAGTCTTTCCCGAACCGGATTCGCCGACCAGCGCAAACGTCTCGCCCCGCCTGATATCGAAGGTGACGCCGTCGACCGCTTTGAGAAATTCCAGATGGCCGCCTTCGAGCACCCGGTTCAGCCACGGTTTTGAAACGTCGAACACGCGGCGCAAATTCCTGACGTCGATGAAGGGTGCCGGGCTCATGCCGCGGTCTCCTTGACGTTTTCCTTGGCGGCGGGGTCGTAGAGATGGCAGGCCACCGCCTGCGTGGCGTGCGGAATTGGCTCCGGCCGTTCGACGCGGCAGCGATCGAACGCGAACGCGCAGCGCGGGTTGAACGAGCAGCCCGGCGGGATCGCCGACAGCCGCGGCATCGAACCTGGAATCTGCACCAGCCGCTTGTCTTCGCCCGCTAGTGTCGGGATCGCGCCCATCAGGCCCTTGGCATAGGGATGCAGCGGGTTCTGCACGACGTCCTGTACCGGCCCGATCTCTGCAATCCGGCCGGAATACATCACAGCAACCCGGTCGGAGGTTTCGGCGATCACGCCCATGTCGTGGGTCACCAGCATGACGGCTGTGCCGTGATCGCGGCCGAGGCGCTTGATCAAGGAGATGATCTGGGCCTGGACGGAGACGTCGAGCGCGGTGGTCGGTTCGTCCGCGATGATCAGCTCCGGCCCGGCGCAGATCGCCAGCGCAATCACGACGCGCTGGCGCATGCCGCCGGAGAATTCGTGCGGATAGGCGTCGATGCGCTTTTCCGGTGCGGGAATGCCGACCTCGGCCAACAGATCGATGGCGCGCTTGCGCGCTGCGGACTCCGACAGATGGCTGTGGGTGCGGATGGTCTCGATGATCTGGTCGCCGATCCGGTACAGCGGATTGAGGCTGGTCAGCGGATCCTGAAAGATCATGCCGATGCGTTTTCCGCGGATGCGGCGGATCTCTTCCGGCGGCAGATGATCGATCCGCATCCCCGACAGATGGATCTCGCCGCCGGCGATCCGGCCGGGCGGGTCGATCAGCCCGATCACGGCAAGTCCCGTGACCGATTTGCCGGCGCCGGATTCCCCGACCACGCCCAGCACTTCGCCCTTGGCGATGTCGAATGAAACGCCGTCGATGGCGCGCAGCGTATGGTGGCGGGTGACGAACTCCACCTCGAGATTACGCACCGAGAGAACAGGAGCGGTCATACAGCCAAATCTCTGAGAAAGCCGCGTCTCATCTGAGTTTCGGATTGAGCGCGTCGCGCAGCCAGTCGCCGAGCAGGTTGATGGAAAGGATCAACGCCGCGAGCGCCATGCCGGGGAAGGCGACGATCCACCATTCGCCGGAAAACAGATAATTGTTGCCGATGCCGATCAGGGTGCCGAGCGAGGGCATGGTATCGGGCATCCCTGAACCGAGAAACGACAGCGTCGCCTCGGTGATGATGGCAAGCGCGAGGTTGATGGTGGCGATGACGAGGATCGGCCCCATCGTGTTGGGCAGCACGTGACGCAGCATGATGACGGGGGCAGGCAGGCCGATCAGCTGCGCTGCGGCGACGTAATCCTTGCTCTTCTCCACCAGGACCGAGCCGCGCACGGTGCGGGCATATTGCACCCAGAAGCTAAGGCCGATCGCAACCACTAGCACGGCCAGCATGTTCATCGCGTCCAGCCGGTTGCCGAACACCGACTTGACCACGCCGTTGACGAGCAGAGCGATCAAAATGGCAGGGAAGGTGAGCTGCACGTCGGCGATCCGCATGATCAGGCTGTCGACGGCGCCGCCGACATAGCCCGCGATCAGGCCGAGCATGATGCCGAGCGCGCCGGAGAACACGACGCCGAGCACGCCGACCACGAGCGAAATCCGCAGGCCGTACAGGATCGCCGAAAGCACGTCGCGGCCCTGCTCATCGGTGCCGAGCAGGAACGGGCTTTGGCCGTCGGCTGTCCACAGCGGCGCGATGCGCGAATTCATCAGCTGCAACTGTGCCGGATCGAACGGGTTCTGAACGGCCAGGACGGAAGCGAAGATCGCCAGCAGGAAAAACAGGATCGTGATGGCCGCCGCCACCATCGTCAGTCTGGAACGGCGGAATGAATAGAACACGTCGCTTTCGAGCGCGCGCCGCAACCAGCCGCGGCCGGCGCGGCCGCGCGGTGCGCTCGGTTCGGCTTGATGCGGGACAACGGCGTCGGACATGAAAATCTCGCTCTAGCCCGGACGGCTGATGGTCGAGCGCAAGCGCGGATCGACCACGGTATAGAGGATATCGACCACGAGATTGATGGTGACGAAGATCAGCGACACCATCAGCAGGTACGCCGCCATGATCGGGATATCCACGTTTTGCACTGCCTGTACGAACAGCAAGCCCATGCCGGGCCACTGGAATACGGTTTCGGTGATGATTGCAAATGCAATAACCGAGCCAAACTGCAGCCCGGCCACCGTGATCACGGGAACCAGCGTGTTCTTCAGCGCGTGGCCGAAATGGATGGCGCGCGTCGTCAGCCCGCGGGCGCGGGCGAAGCGGATATAGTCGGTGCGGAGCACTTCGAGCATTTCGGCGCGCACCAGCCGCATGATCAGGGTCATCTGGAACAAGCCAAGCGTGATCGACGGCATGATCAGCGCCTTGAGGCCGGAAACCGTGAGCAGGCCGGTGGTCCACCAGCCGAGCCGCACCACCTCGCCGCGGCCGAACGAGGGCAGCCAGCCCAGCGTCACCGCGAACAAATAGATCAGGAGAATGCCGATCAGAAAAGTCGGCAGCGAGATTCCGATCAGCGATACCGCCTGGAATATTTTGGCAAGCACGGTGTCACGCCGCAGCGCCGAATAGACGCCCATCAGGATGCCGAACACCATCGCGAAAATCGTGGCGCAGATCGCAAGTTCCAGCGTCGCCGGCATTCGCTCCTTCAGGAGGTCCGAGACCGGCTGGCGAAACTGGTAGGAGACGCCAAATTTGAATTGCGTGGCGTTGGCGAAATAGCGCACGAACTGGACCGGCACGGGATCGTTCAGGCCGAGGGACTGGCGGATCGCGGCGCGCTCGGCGGCCGAGGTGTCGATCGCAACCATCTGGTTGACGGGGTCGCCGGCGAACCGGAACATCGAGAACGCGATGATGCCGACGGCGATCATGACGCCCACGGCCTGGAGCGCCCGGCGAAGAGTGAAAGCGAGCATGTGATCCTTTCACTTCTCTGTAGGTGTGGTGCGCGTCATTGCGAACCGTAACGAAAAGTCCCGGAAGCGCGAGGCTCCCAGGACCTGTGCATTCAAGCTGCTACTCCTGCTTTGTCGCCCAGTACAACAGCACTTCGTTGTCGGCGCGCTGGGTCAATTTCACCTTGTTCGAGACGCCCCAGGCCAGGGCCTGCTGGTGCAGCGGGACGTAGCTGTAGTCCTTGTTTCCGATTTCGAAGGCCTGCTTGATCAACTGGTCGCGCTTGGCCGCATCGGTCTCGACCAGGATCTTGTCGGTGAGGACGTCCAGTTCCCTGTTGCAGTACCCGCCGAGATTGGCTTCGCCGCGGTTGGGGTCCTTTTCGTCGTCCCGGCAGCCCATGATGTCGTGCAGCACGTTGTGCGAATCCGATGAGGCCGGCGTCCAGCCCAACATATAGAACGAGGTCTTGAACCCGCCGGGCTTCAAGACCTTGGCGAAGTACTGCTGCTTCGGCTGCGCCAGGAGGTCAACCTTGACGCCGATGCGCGCCAGCATGCCGACCACGGCCTGGCAGATCGCGGAATCATTGACGTAACGGTCGTTGGGGCAATCCATCGTGACTTCGAAGCCGCTGGGGTAACCGGCCTCGGTCAGCAGTTTCTTGGCCCCGTCGGGGTCAAATTTCGGCCGCGTGAACTCCCTGGAAAGCGCAAACAGCGGCGGGGCGACCATCAGCGCCGACGGGGTCGAGAGGCCGCGCATCACGCGTTTCTGGATCAGGTCGACGTCGACCGCCTTGTAGAAGGCTTCGCGGACGCGGATGTCCTTGAACGGGTTCTTGCCCTTGACGTTCGAGTACAGCAATTCGTCGCGGGTCTGGTCCATGCCGAGGAAGATGGTGCGCAGTTCCGGCCCGGTCAGAACCTTGGCGATCCCGCTCGCATTGACGCGTTCAATGTCCTGAATCGGAACCGGCTCGATGACGTCGACTTCGCCCGAGAGCAGGGCGGCAACGCGCGTCGCGGCGGAAGCGATCGGCGTGAAGTCGATTTCCTTCAGATTATGTTCGGGCTTGCCCCACCAGTTCGGGTTAACCTTGAACACGGTCTTCACGCCCGGCTGATGGCTCTCGATGTAGAATGGGCCGGTGCCGTTTTCGTGCAGCGATGCGTAGCTCGGCGAGGTCGCCGAGGCGGGCGTCGGCGCCACCGAGTTGTTTTCCTGGCACCACTTCTTGTCCATGATGAACCAGCCGTCCCATTGCGAAACGAGAATCGGATTGGGCGAGTCGAGCATCACGTCGACCGTGTAATCGTCAACCTTGACGAACTTCGCGTCGGTCGCAACGTTGGTCAGAAAATTGGAGCCTGTGGCACGCACG
Source organism: Bradyrhizobium sp. AZCC 2289 (assembly GCF_036924615.1). NCBI lineage: Bacteria > Pseudomonadati > Pseudomonadota > Alphaproteobacteria > Hyphomicrobiales > Nitrobacteraceae > Bradyrhizobium > Bradyrhizobium sp. AZCC 2289. The sequence goes on from NZ_JAZHRY010000001.1 coordinate 8,072,250, forward strand.
CGATCCGCGGAGAAGATCACGTCCTCGGCGGTGAAGGGGTCGCCATTGTGGAACTTGACGCCCTTGCGCAGATGGAAGCGCCACTGGGTTGGTTTCAGGATTTCCCAGCTTTCCGCCAATACCGGAACGATCTTCAGATCCTTGTCGCGGGTGACCAGGCCCTCATAGACATGCGCATGATGGGCGATGGTCGTGGTTTCCTTGAGCGTATAGGGATCCAGCGATTTCAGGTCGCCCTGGTTGGCGTAGCGCAAGGTTTGGGCCGATGCCGGCAGCGTCGCAATCGCGACAGTTAAGGCTGTGGCCCTTGCAAGCAAACTCTGACGTACCGACATATGACCTTGTTCCCGTTATGATCAGCCGGTTCGCGCGCTACCGGCAGATATTACCTTTTTGTATTGTTGCCAGAGTTTGGCCGCCGCGCAAGCGCGATTTCCCGTATTGGCGAACCGGTTTGCGTCGCAATGCCGCAATGACTAGCTTCACCTTAAGCCGCGCGCGCAACTGCGTGACATTCAACTTTCGGAGTGCCGATGGCGGAATTGAAGGCCGATGTACTCGTCCTGGGTGCGGGCATGGTCGGCGTCGGCGCTGCGTTGCATCTGCAGAAGCGGGGCCGCGATGTGGTCCTGATCGACAAGCACGCGCTCGCCGGCGAAGAGACCAGCTTTGGAAACGGCGGGCTGATCGAATGCGCCTCGGTGTTTCCCTACATGTTTCCGCGGGATTTCAGCCAGATCCTGCGATACGCGATGAATCGCTCGCCGCAGGTGCGCTACAGCCTGTCCGATCTTCCGGCATTCCTGCCGTGGCTGGTGCGCTATTATCTGGCGTCTTCGCCGGCGCGGGCACTGCACAGCGCGATGGCCGAATTGCCGCTGATCCAGCGCAGCCTGATCGAGCACGAGGCGCTGATCTCGGAAGCCAGGGTGCCGGAGTTGTTGCGGCGCACCGGCTGGATCAAGCTGTTTCGCTCCGAAGCGACGCTTGCCAATGCCGGCCGCGACCTCGAACGCGCCAAACAATATGGCGTTGCGAGCGAGATTCTCGATCCCAAGGCGATCGCGGCGCGCGAGCCCAATCTGACCGGTGACTTCGCCGGCGCAACTTATTTTCCAACACCCGGCTTCGTTCCCGATCCCGGGGGCCTCGCCAAGGCCTATGCGGCGCTGTTCGGCCGCAAGGGCGGGCGGTTTCTCGTCGGCGACGCGCGAACGCTCGAAGCGTCCGGCGGGCGGTGGCGGGTGGCGACGCTGGAGGGGGCGGTGACCGCGCGCGAGGTCGTCGTCGCGATGGGGCCGTGGTCCGATCAGATATTCGGTCCGCTCGGCTATTCGATCCCGCTCAACGTCAAGCGCGGCTATCATCTGCATCTTCAGCCGCGCGGCAATGCCGTGCTCAATCATCCCGTTCTGGACTCCGATCTCGGCTACCTGCTGGCGCCGATGAACCGCGGCATTCGCATGACCACGGGTGTGGAGTTCGCCCGCCGCGATGCGCCGCCGACGCCGCTCCAGGTGCTGCGTGCGCTGCCGCGGGCGCATGCGCTGTTTCCGCTGGGAGACCCGATCGAGGCCAAACCCTGGATGGGGGCGCGGCCCTGCTTGCCGGATATGCTGCCGGTGATCGGCAAGGCGCCCCGCCATGCCGGGCTGTGGTTCGATTTCGGCCACCAGCACCATGGGCTGACGCTCGGGCCTGCAACCGGCCGCCTGCTGGCGGAGATGATGACCGGCGAGGTCCCGTTCGCCGATATCAGGCCTTTTGCGGTGGAGCGTTTTGGTTGACCATGTGGGACGAATGAGGGGCAAGGGCAGTGTCTTGTCCTTGCGTGACTCAGCCTGACGCGGCGATACTGCGGCAGGCGATCAAGAGAAGGAGCGGTCATGAAGGTAAACGTCGAAATAGATTGCACGCCCCTCGAAGCCCGGCAGTTCATTGGGTTGCCGGATGTGCAGCCGATGCAGACGGCCGTGATGGACAAGCTGCAACAGCAGATGCTGAGCAATATCGAAAAGGTCTCGCCCGAAGCCCTCATGCAGAGCTGGTTCACCTTCGATCCCAAGATCGCCGAGCGCTTTCAGGACATGTTCGTGACCATGGCCGGCCTCGGTGGCGCCAGCAAGAGTAAGAAATAGTGGCCGCGACGGACGGGAGCGCGCCGGCGGAACAAAAAAAGCTTCGTGCACCGAGCCTGTTCCTGATGCTGGCCGAGGCGAGGAGCCTGTTCGAACTCAATTCGAGCCTGCTGCTGTCGCCGCTATTGCTGCGCGCGCCGAAGGGCGACGGTCATCCGGTGCTGACGCTGCCGGGATTTCTCGCCAGCGACCTTTCGATGGCGCCGATGCGGAGATATCTCAAGGAACTCGGCTACGACGCCTATGCCTGGAACATGGGCCGCAATCTCGGCGGCATCTCCGGTCTGCGCGGCGCGCTGCGCGACCTCCTGAAACGGATTCACGAAACCACCGGGCGCAAGGTCTCTATTGTCGGCTGGAGTCTCGGCGGCGTCTACGCGCGCGATCTCGCACTGCAACTGCCGGACATGGTGCGATCGGTGATCACGCTCGGCAGTCCGTTCGCCAATGATGTCAGGGCGACCAACGCCACGCGGCTCTACGAAGCGTTGTCGGGCGAGGGCGTGAACGACAATCCGGAGATCCGGGAGGCCATTGCCGGCGACCTGCCGGTTCCCGCTACCTCGATCTATTCCCGTACCGATGGCATCGTGAACTACCACACCTGCCTGCTGCGCCCGTCCGAAACGGCCGAAAATATCGAGGTCTATCTCGCCAGCCACGTCGGTCTGGGCGTCAATCCCGCCGCGCTATGGGCGGTGGCCGATCGGCTGGCGCAGCCGGAGGGTGAATTCAAGCAATTTGACCGATCGGGGCCGTTTGCCATTGCATATGCGCCCCCGGAAAATGCACAATCCTGATCGATGTCCTGATATCTTCAGGGTCGTGTGAACGCCAGAAGCGCCGCCAAGGCGCCGCGTGATTTGTTTCTCGGGAGGAAAATATGAGCGACGCCAAAAAGCTGTCCTCGATGGACGCCTCGTTCCTGTATCTGGAAACGCCGGAAATGCCGATGCATGTCGGAAGCATGGCGATCCTTCGCCTGCCCGAGAATTACAACGGCAATTTCTTCGAAGAGTTCAAGGCGATGATCGCCTCCCGGCTGCACATCGCGCCGATCCTGAAAGCGCGGCTGGAAAAGGCGCCGCTCGACATCGATCATCCGTCCTGGGTCGAGGATGACCAGTTCGATATCGACCGTCATATTTTCCGCGGCAGCCTTCCGGCCCCCTACGACCGTGCGACGCTGGAGCGCATCGTCGGCTGGATGCATGCCAAACTGCTCAACCGCGCCCGTCCGCTCTGGGAATTTTATGTCTTCGAGGGCATGAAGGACAACGAGATCGGGCTTTACTCCAAGATGCATCACGCCTGCATCGACGGCGGCGCAGGCGCGGCGCTGACCAACATGATCTACGACGTGACGCCGGTGCCGCGGGTGGTCGAGCCGCCGATTCCGCAGGCCAAGGGCGGGCCGGAGCCGCGCGACATCGCCGCCAACCTCATCGATTCCTATCAGGCGCTTTGGCGGCAGCCATTCGATGCCTCGTCGAGCCCGAAGACCATCGACCTGCCGCGCTCCGGAAAGAGCGATCTCGGGTCGATCCTGTTCGACAACGCCATGTTCCAGATCGAGAGTGCGGTGAAATTCGCCAGCAGCGTGCCGACGATGCTGAAGAGCGTCTCCGAGGTGATCGGCAAGGTCACCGATCCCAAATCGCGCGACAGCATCGCCAGCATGGTTTCGCCCTCGACGATCCTGAACAAGGCGATCTCGTCGGAGCGCAGCTTTGCCGGCACCTCGATCTCGCTGTCGAAAGCCAAGGCGCTGGCCAAACAATCCGGCGGCAAGCTCAACGACGTCGTGCTGGCGCTCGCCTCCGGCGTGGTGCGGCGCTATCTTTTGGAGCGCGGCGCCCTGCCGGCCAAGGCGATGACCGCCGCGGTGCCGATCTCGCTGCGCGAAGAGGGCAACACCGACGCCAACAACCAGGTGTTCGGCATGATCTGCTCGATTGCCACCAACGTCGAGGATCCCAAGACGCGGCTGGAAACCATCATCGCGCAATCCACCAAGTCGAAGGAGATGTCGCATCCGCTGCGCGCCTTCATGCCGCAGGTCTCTAATATCTCGATGCTGGGCACGCCGATCCTGGTTCAGATCATGGCGCTGCTCTACAGCCGCTCCGATCTCTCCAACGTGCTGCCGCCGGCGGCGAACATCACGGTCTCCAACGTGCCGGGGCCGCGGCAGACGCTCTATGCGGCCGGCGCCGAATTGCTGCACATCTTTCCTGTGTCAATCTCGACCCACGGGCTTGCGCTCAACATCACCGTGCAGAGCTATCGCGACCAGCTCGATTTCGGCTTCATCGCTGGCGCCAACATCATTCCCCATGTCCAGGTTTTGTGCGACATGCTTCCGCTCGAATTCGAGGCGCTGGAAAAGGCGTTCGCGCCACCGCCCGCCGATATCAAGGGCGCAGCTGAATAGGGCATGATCCGAAAAAAGCCTGCCCCGCAGTTGATGCGGGGTGGGAAACCGGTTTTTCGACAGATCATGCCCAAGAGAAAACAGAGATCGTTCGATGATAGAGATGCCGCCGCTGCAGTTCGCCCAGACCAACGGGATCCGCATGGGTTATTACGAGGCGGGCCCGACAACCGACAAGCCACCGGTCATTCTCTGCCATGGCTGGCCGGAGATCGCATTTTCCTGGCGTTACCAGATCAAGGCGCTGGGCGAGGCCGGCATCCGCGTGATCGCGCCGGACCAGCGTGGCTATGGCGCGACCGACCGGCCGGAGCCGGTCGAAGCCTATGACATGGAGCACCTGACCGGCGATCTCGTCGGCCTGCTCGACCATCTGAAGATCGACAAGGCGATTTTCGTCGGCCACGACTGGGGCGGCTTTGTCGTCTGGCAGATGCCGCTGCGGCATCCTTCACGCGTCGCCGGGGTCGTCGGGGTCAACACGCCTCACCTGGGTCGCGCGCCGGCGGATCCGATCGAGCTGTTCCGCCAGCGCTTCGGCGACAGCATGTATATCGTGCAGTTTCAGGCCCCCGGCCGCGAACCCGACAAGATCTTCGGCAGCCGTGTCGAGCAGACTTTCGACGCCTTCATGCGCAAGCCGGTGACGCGCCCCGAAGGCACGCCGGAAGAACAGCCTATTGCGGGCGTCGGCGCGTCAGCGCGACTCAATCTGGCGTTTCCGCAGATGATCGCGAATTACGACGCCAAGCACGATCCGCGCACGCCGATCCTGTCGTCGGAGGAAAAGCAGGTCTTCGTCGACACCTTTACGAAGACGGGCTTCACCGGCGGCATCAACTGGTATCGCAACTTCACCCGCAACTGGCAGGGCTCGGCCGGCCTCGATTTCACCGTACGGGTGCCGTCGCTGATGATCATGGCCGAGAACGACGCGGTGCTGCCGCCCTCCGCCGCCGACGGCATGGAGAAGCTCGTTCCCGATCTGGAAAAATATCTGGTCCGGGGCAGCGGCCATTGGACGCAGCAGGAAAAGCCGGAAGAGGTCAGCGCCAAGCTGATCGAATGGCGTAGGAAGAGGTTTGGGTGAGGCGACGCAGGGGACAACTATTTCGTCATTGCGAGGAGCGCAGCGACGAAGCAATCCATTCTTTCTTTTTGCCGCGCGATGGATTGCTTCGCTGAGTTTATCATCGGGCGCGCATTCGCGCGACCCGGGGGCTCGCAATGACGGTTGAGGCAGGCAGGAGACAAACTCGCAATGGCGTCACCCAATAAGCTCAGTCCGATCCCGCATCCGCCGAAAAAGCCCGTGGTCGGCAACATGCTGTCGCTGGATCCGAACGCGCCGGTGCAGCATCTGGTAAGGCTGACCAGGGAGCTCGGGCCGATCTATTGGCTGGACATGATGGGGGCGCCGCTGGTGATCGTGTCGGGCCACGATCTCGTGGATGAACTCAGCGACGAAACGCGCTTCGACAAGGCGGTGCGCGGCTCGCTGCGCCGGGTTCGCGCGGTCGGCGGCGACGGGCTGTTCACCGCCGATACCTCGGAGCCGAACTGGAGCAAGGCGCACAACATCCTGCTGCAGCCGTTCGGCAACCGCGCGATGCAGTCCTATCACCCGAGCATGGTCGATATCGCCGAGCAGCTGGTCAAGAAATGGGAGCGGCTGAACGCCGACGAGGAGATCGACGTCGTTCACGACATGACGGCGCTGACGCTCGACACCATCGGCCTCTGCGGGTTCGACTACCGCTTCAACTCCTTCTATCGCCGCGATTACCACCCGTTCGTCGAATCGCTGGTGCGCTCGCTCGAGACCATCATGATGACCCGCGGCCTGCCGCTCGAGGGCCTGTGGCTGCAGAAGCGCCGCAAGGATTTGGCGCAGGACGTCGCCTTCATGAACAAGATGGTCGACGAGATCATCGCCGAGCGGCGCGGCAACGCCGAAGCCGCCGAGGGCAAGAAGGACATGCTCGGCGCCATGATGACCGGCGTCGACCGCACCACCGGCGAGCAGCTCGACGACGTCAACATCCGCTACCAGATCAACACGTTTCTGATCGCGGGCCACGAGACCACGAGCGGCCTGTTGTCCTGCACGGTCTACGCGCTGCTCAAGCATCCCGACATCCTCAAGAAGGCCTATGGGGAAGTCGACCGGGTGCTCGGGCCCGATACCAACGCCCGGCCGACCTATCAGCAGGTCACCCAGCTCACCTACATCACGCAGATCCTGAAAGAGGCGCTGCGGCTGTGGCCGCCGGCGCCGGCCTACGGCATCGCGCCGCTCAATGACGAAACCATCGGCGGCAAATACAAGCTGAGGAAGAACACTTTTATTACCGTGCTGGTGATGGCGCTGCACCGCGATCCGAGCGTGTGGGGACCGAACCCGGACAAGTTCGATCCGGAAAACTTTAGCCGCGAGGCCGAGGCGGCGCGCCCGATCAACGCGTGGAAGCCGTTCGGCAACGGCCAGCGCGCCTGTATCGGGCGCGGATTTGCCATGCATGAGGCGGCGCTGGCGATTGGCATGATCCTGCAGCGCTTCAAGCTGGTCGACAACCATCGCTACCAGATGCATCTGAAGGAAACGCTGACGATCAAGCCCGACGGCTTCAAGATCAAGGTTCGTCCGCGCGCCGACCGGGAGCGCGGTGCGTTCACCGGCGGTACGGCGGCGGCCGCAGTGTCGACCGCGGCGGCGCTTCGCGCCCGGACGCGTCCGGGACACAACACGCCGCTGCTTGTTCTGTATGGATCCAACCTCGGCACCGCGGAAGAGCTGGCGACGCGGGTCGCCGATCTCGCCGAGGTCAACGGCTTTGCGACCAAACTCGCGCCGCTCGACGATTACGTCGGCAAGCTGCCGGAGCAGGGCGGCGTCCTGATCTTCTGTGCGTCCTATAATGGCGCTGCGCCCGACAATGCCACGCAATTCGTCAAATGGCTCGGCGGCGATTTGCCGAAGGATGCCTTTGCAAAGCTGCGCTATGCCGTGTTCGGCTGCGGCAACAGCGACTGGGCCGCGACCTATCAATCGGTTCCGCGCGGGATCGACGAGCAACTGGCCGCGCATGGCGGGCGCAGCGTCTATGCGCGCGGTGAGGGAGATGCCCGCAGCGACCTCGATGGCCAGTTCGAAAAATGGTTCGCCGCACTGGGACCGGCGGCGGCGCAGGAGTTCGGCCTCGCCTCGAACATCACGCGCAGCGCCGACGACGAGCCGCTCTACAAGATCGAGCCGGTGGCGCCCTCAGCGGTGAATGCGATCGTCGCCCTGGGCGGCGCTGCGCCGATGAAGATGCTGGTCAATTCCGAGTTGCAGAACAAGGCGGGCGCCCAGCCATCCGACCGCTCGACCCGGCATATCGAGGTGCAGCTGCCGTCCAACATCACCTATCGCGTCGGTGACCACCTCAGCGTAGTGCCGCGCAACGATCCGGCGCTGGTCGATTCCGTCGCGCGCCGCTTCGGCTTTTTGCCGGCCGATCAAATCCGGCTGCAGGTCGCCGAAGGCCGCCGCGCGCAATTGCCGGTCGGCGACGCGGTGTCGGTCGGGCGTCTCCTGACCGAGTTCGTCGAGTTGCAGCAGGTCGCGACCCGCAAGCAGATCCAGATCATGTCGGAAAACACCCGGTGTCCGGTCACCAAGCCGAAATTGCTTAGCCTTGTCGGCGACGACGCCGATTCGACGGAGCGGTACCGGACCGAGGTGCTGGGAAAGCGCAAATCGGTGTTCGACCTGCTGGAGGAACATCCGGCCTGCGAACTGCCGTTCCATGCCTATCTGGAAATGCTGTCGCTGCTGGCGCCGCGCTATTATTCGATCTCGTCGTCGCCCGCTGGCGATCCCGCGCGCTGCAGCGTCACCGTCGCCGTGGTAGAGGCGCCCGCAAGTTCGGGCCGCGGTATCTACAGGGGCGTCTGCTCGAATTATCTCGCCGGCCGCCGCGCGGGGGAGAACCGTCCACGCCACGGTTCGCGAAACCAAGGCGGGCTTCCGGCTGCCCGACGACGCCGCCCAGCCGATCATCATGATCGGGCCCGGCACCGGCCTGGCGCCGTTCCGCGGTTTTCTGCAGGAGCGCGCCGACCGCAAGGCGAAGGGAGCCAGCCTCGGGCCGGCGATGCTGTTCTTCGGCTGCCGTCATCCCGAACAGGATTATCTCTACGCCGACGAGCTGAAAGCGTTCGTAGCCAATGGCATCACCGAACTGCACACCGCGTTCTCGCGCGCCGACGGGCCGAAGACCTATGTGCAGCACCTGGTCGCGGCGCAGAAGGACCGGGTATGGAGCCTGATCGAGCAGGGCGCGATCATCTATATCTGCGGCGATGGCGGCAAGATGGAACCGGACGTCAAGGCCGCATTGGTCGCGATCTATCGCGAACGCTCCGGCGCCGGCGCGGAAGCCGGGCAGCGCTGGATCGACGAGATGGGTACGAAGAATCGCTATGTGCTGGATGTGTGGGCGGGCGGGTAATAATCGGTGTCGTCCCGGCGCAGGCCGGGACCCATACACCGTGCCGTCGCGTTTGCAAAATGCTGTTCGACCGATCTGTCGTATCCATGTGGGCCGGTAGTTATGGGTCCCGGCCTGCGCCGGGACGACGGCAGTTCCTGTGCTAGAACCCCTCCGATGATTCCATGGGTCAAAATCGACACCGCGCGTGTTCCCGGCACCGACGGCGACTTGCGGCTGATGCGGCGCGGCGCCGAGTTCTCCATCATGCTCGGCACCAACGAGCTGATGAACAGCCGCCTCAGCGGTTCCGAGGCCGCGCTCGCGACGCTTGCAGCCAAGAAGATCGAAAAGGTCGCAAAGCCGCATGTGCTCATTGGCGGCCTCGGCATGGGTTTTACGGTGCGGGCGGCACTCGGCGTGCTCGGAATCAAGGCGCAGGTCGTGGTGGCTGAGCTGGTGCCGGCGGTGGTGGCCTGGGCACGCGGCCCGATGGCCGAGATTTTCGGCGACAGCCTGATCGATCCCCGCGTCAGCGTTTTGGAGACTGATGTCACCGAGGTGATCCGGTCGCGTGCACGAACCTTCGATGCGATATTGCTGGATGTCGACAATGGTCCGGAGGGCCTGACCCGCAAGGCCAATGATGCGCTCTATGATTCAGCCGGACTGAAAGCGGCGCACGCGGCGTTGCACCCCGGCGGCGTGCTGGCGGTCTGGTCGTCCGGACCCAATCCGCCCTTTGCAAAACGTCTGCGCAGCGCCGGCTTCGACGTCAACGAGGTTGCCATCCGCGCCACCGGCAGGGGCGGCGGCGCACGCCATGTGATCTGGATCGCGACCAGGGAATAGCGCGTATCAGCCGCGGCTGGCGGTAATCACCAACGCCTGGATGCGGCCTTCGATGGCCCCGGTGCCAAATCGGCGCGCCAACGCTTCGGTCGCCTGCCGGGTCGCCGCTTCGACGCCTGAGGCGTCGCGAGCCTCGATCTCGTTTCGCAGCGGCGTTCCCTGGCAATAGGCAATCGCGGGCTCGCGCGGCGAGGGCGCCTTGCTGCGGTGGTCCACGGTGTCGATCGAGACGGCCGTGAACCCGGCAGCATCCAGTTCCTGTCGGATAAGTTGGACATCATGGTAGCCATGCGGGGTGCGGGCCATGAAGCGCGGGGGATCTTGCGGAAACAGTACGGCGAGCGCATCCGTGACCGTGTCCGCGAATTCGTTATCCGAGATCGGGCCCCACACATTGAAAAGGAAACGTCCGCCCGGCCGCAAGATCCGGCGCGCCTCTTTGTAGGCCAAAACCTTGTCCGGAAAGAACATCGCGCCGAACTGGCAGGCCACCGCGTCAAAGCTTTGATCTGTAAATGGCAGGGCAAGCGCGTCGGCCTGCCGCCACTCGATCCGTCCATCCCCGTACGATAGCGCTGCCCGATCGAGCATCGGTTGGTTCAGGTCAGTTGCGACAATGCGCGCCTCCGCAGGAAGGATCGACGCCATCGCGCGGGTCAGAACGCCGGTTCCTGCGGCCGTTTCCAGCACGTTCCGCGGCGCTGAGTGTGCCAGCCGCCGGGCGAGATCGCGCGCGTAAGGCTCGAAGATGAGCGGGACCAGAAACCGGTCGTAGATTTCCGGGATAGAACCGGCAAATAGTTTATCGGATGCCACCATCGTACTGCTCCGTTGGACGCGCACGGCCGGTGCTGCATGTAACGATTAACCGCTGGGCTACGCCGCCTTCGCCGCCGCGCCATGCGCGTGCTTGTCGATGGCGTCGATGATTTGCGGCCACAGCGGGATCGGCAGCGCGTGGCCCATGCCTTCGACCATTAATAGTTTCGCGCCGGGAATCGAGGCCGCGGTGTCCTTGCCGCCCTCGGGGCGGACCAGCGGATCGACGGTGCCGTGGATGACCAGTGTCGGCGCCTTCACGGCGTGCAGCCGTTCCTTGCGGCTGCCCGAAGCCAGGATGGCGCGGAGCTGCCGGCCGACGCCGGCCGGATTGAGGCCGCGCTCGAACGTGCGTTCGGCGCGCGAGCGATCGAGCGCCTCGTCTTCCGGGAAGGAACCGACGCGCAGGATTTTCCAGGTCTGTGCAAACCGCTCGAAATATTCTTCCCTGGTGGCCGGCGGCGGCGCCATCAGCATCGCGGAGGCCTCGCGGGTCGGCGGCGGCACTTTGGGATTGCCCGTGGTCGACATGATCGAGGTCAGTGAGCGCACCCGCTGCGGGAACGAGATCGCGATTTCCTGGGCGATCATGCCGCCCATTGACGCCCCGACCAGATGCGCCGACTTGATGCCGAGCACGTCCATCAGCCCGGTCGTGTCCCTGGCCATGTCGATGAGCTTGTAGGGCGCGGCGATCGGGATCTTCAGGAACCGCAGCTTGAGCAGTTCGACGGGCGTGAGCCGCTTGCCGCCGCTCAATTTGCCTGATTTGCCGATGTCGCGATTGTCGAAGCGGATGACGCGAAAGCCGCGCGCGGCGAGCTGGCGGCAGAACTCGTCGTCCCAGTGGATCATCTGGGCCCCTAACCCCATGATCAGCAGCATCGGTTCTGCGCTCGGGTCGCCAAAATCCTCGTAGCAAATGTCGATGCCGTTGGCGCTGATGATCTGCGGCGGCTGATGAGCTTGCGGGTTCACGGTGGGCTATCCCCTGGGTGGTATCGCGATGAGGAAACTCTATGCCACGGTTTGTCGCAGCGCAGAAGGCTTTCCGTGACTTGGTGTTGACCAGCCCGCCGCAACGGTATGGTATGCTTGGAAACAAGCGAAGCGTGCAAAGCGCTCGTAACCGTCCGGGAGAGCGCCAATGGTCGACAAGGGCAACGATCCTGCCGTGATCTGGCAGACGATGATCGGCGAGATGGAGAAGGGTTTTAACTCCTTCGCCAATAAGGCGATGGCGTCGCCTGAATTCTCCAAGGTGATGAATCAGGTCGGCGGCGTCACGGCGGGTGCGCAAAAGCAGCTTGGCGAACTCATGGAGAAATATCTCGTCAGCATGAACCTGCCGAGCCGGGCGCAGCTCGTCGGCATGGCCGAGCGGATTCAGGCGATCGAAGGCCAGTTGAACGAGATCAAGGCGCTGCTGCATCAGGTGCACAACAACTCCGGCGCGCCGGATGGCGGCTATGGCGCGCCGCGGCCGCCGCGCACCAAACGTCCTCCATCGGAAGGAGAACAGAAATGAGCGCCAGCGCTGGCCTAAGATCCGCGGGCCTCGATCTGGCTGACATCCCGGACCGGATCCAGTCCGAGGTGCAGCGTGCGATCCAGTGCAGCATCAAGGGCGTCGAATATATCGCTTCCTCCGGGCCGTCGCTGGGATCGACGCCGAAGGACATCCTGGCCGTCCGCGGCACCATGAACCTCTATCACTATCGCCCGATGGCGGACGAAATCTATCGCGTGCCGATCCTGATCGTGATGGCGACCACCAACCGCGGCTACATCCTCGACATGGTGCCCGGCCAGAGCTTTATCGAGTTCCTGCTCAAGCGCGGCTACGATGTCTATATGCTGGACTGGACCGCGCCGAAGCCGGAGGAGAAGTCGCTGGGGATGGAGGACTACGTCCTCGATTTCATTCCGGATTGCGTCCGCCGCGTGCAGCAGGATTCCGGCGAGCAGGATGTCACCGTGATCGGCTATTGCTTCGGCGGCGTGCTGTCGCTGCTGTACGGTTCGATCTTCAGCGACGGACCGATGAAGAATTTGATCTGTTTCACCACGCCGATCGATTTCCGCGAGATGAAGCTGTTCTCGAATTTCTCGGACCGGCGTTATTTCGATGTCGACCGCCTGGTCGACAGCGTCGGCAACGTGCCGCCGGAAATGATCCTGTCCTCGTTCGAGATGCTGCGGCCGGCCTCGCGCGCGGTCAGCCAGGTGCAATTGTGGGAGAACATCTGGAACGACGAGTTCGTCAAATCGTACCGGATGTTCGACCGCTGGGCGACCGATACGCTGCCGCTGGCCGGCGAATATTTCCGCGCTATCACCAAGGACCTGATGTGGGACAACAAATTGTTCAACGACACCATGTCGGTCGGCGGCCGCGCGGCGGATATTTCCAAGATCAAGGTGCCGATCCTGCACGCGGTGGCCGAGCACGACCACATCGTGCCCTATGACGCCGCCAAGCATCTGATCGCGAAAGTCGGCTCATCCGACAAGGAAGAGGTGATGCTCAAAGGCGGTCACGTCAGCCTCGTTGCAGGGGCCAACGCCATCAAGCGGCTGTGGCCGAAACTGGACAACTGGTTAGGTGGAAGATCGATATGAGTGAAACACGTTCCTACCCGCGGCACGTCAAGACCGATGCCGGTGAGATTGAATTCCGCCTGATGGCGCGGGCCGACGAGCCCGCCGTGCTCGCCTTCGCGCAGAAACTGCCGAGCCATGATCTGCTGTTCCTGCCGCGCAATATCAGCCAGCCCAAGGTACTGTCGGCCTGGGTCAACGAGATCGAGCGTGGCGCGATCGTAAGCCTGCTGGCGGTGAAGGCGGGGGCGGTGGTCGGCTGCGGCACGCTGGTGCGCGATCCGCACTCCTGGTCGCCCCATGTCGGCGAGATCCGGATGGTGGTGTCGCAGGACGTCCGCGGCCAGGGCGTCGGCCGGGCGCTGTCGCAGGAGACCTTTGCGCTGGCGCTCGGCGCCGGGCTGGAAAAGCTGTCGGTGCAGATGACGGTCGATCAGCAGGCGGCGATCGCGCTGTTCGAGAGCCTCGGCTTCAAGGCCGAGGCGCTGCTGCGCGACCACGTCCGCGACGTCGACGGCAAGAAGCACGACATCGTCGTGCTCGGGCACAACGTGGCGCAGGTTCGGGCACAGATGGAGGCCTATGGGCTTCCCGGGGCGCTCCAGCATTAGCCTAAAGTGGAACTTTCGCCGGTTCGCTAGGCAAATCGCTCAGCGTTAAGGCTGTTCACGAATTCGTGATATCGCGCTGCAACATTGATGTTGCGCCGCACCATCAACTATGGCACAACCCTCTCGCCCCGGGCCAAACCGGACGGGGTGAGCCCATAGCTCAAACCTGAGGATGGAGAGACCCCCATGACCACCGAAACCAATTCCGTGCTGAATACCGTCAAAGAAGCCTTCGCGCCCGTCACCGAGGCGTTCACCAAGCTCCAGAACCTGGAAGTTCCGGAAGCTGCCCGTGAGTTCGTGAAAAAGCAGGCCGAGACCGCCAAGGTTCGCGCCGCCGACCTCCATGCCGGTTCCGAGAAGGTGACCGCCGCGATCGAGACCGCTGTTGCCGGTTCGGTCACCGAGGCCGCCAAGATCAGCCGTAACATCCAGCAGGCGCTCTATCAGGACGCGGAAGCGTTCTTCGCCGGCATCGACAAGCTCGCTTCGGCCAAGTCGCTGAGCGAAGCCGCCCAGATCCAGTCGGACATGGTCCGTGCGCGCGGCGAAGTTCTCGTCACGCGGGCGAAGGCCACCACCGAATATCTCGGCAAGCTCGTCGCCGACAGTGCCAAGACCGCGCAGGACAACTTCTCCAAGGTCTACACCAAGACCGCCTGATCGCGATCCCCTGCCAACTGCCGTTTCGAAGGCCCGCTTAGGCGGGCCTTCTTTTTGACGATTACATCCGCGTCATTCCGCACGACGCGAAGCGGCGATCCGGAATCTCGAGATTCCGGGTTCGTGCTTCGCACGCCCCGGAATGACGGCGATGGGTGCATCGCGCTATACTTGAAGTCGCCGTCGTTCATCCGAAAGCCGTCATGAGTCTTCCCGCCACCTTCGTCACCGACGCTCCCGGCGACGCGCAACGCGCCGCCGAACTGCGGCGCGTGAAGTGGCTGGCGACATCGGTGCTGGCGGCAACGCTGTTGCTGTTCGTCGCCGCGAAGGTGCTGCTGCCGCTGCATCCGGCCTTCGGCTTCATCGCCGCGTTCGCGGAAGCCGCCACCATCGGCGGCCTCGCCGACTGGTACGCCGTGGTAGCCTTGTTCCGCCGGCCCCTGGGACTGCCGATCCCGCACACCGCGATCATCCAGAGCAATCAGCACCGCATCGCCGACAAGCTCGGCGAGTTCATCGAGGTGCATTTCCTCGAAGCCGCTCCCGTCGAAGCCAAATTGCGCCAGATCGACTTCGGCTCGTTCATCGCCGACTGGCTGCGCGACCGCAAGCGCAGCGAGGACCTCGCCCGCTTTGCGCTGCGGCTGTTGCCGGAAGCGGTCTCGGCGACGGAAAGTTCGGGCTTGATGACTTTCGTCAGCCGCCGCATCACCGCGAAATTGATGTCGATCGATCTCGCGCCGCTTGCCGCCGGCACGCTGCGCGGCTTCGTGCAGGAAGGCCGCCATCAGGGATTGCTCGACGATATCCTGCGCGTGATGCATCAAACGCTGACGCAGGCGGAAACCATGGCCGTCATCCGCGAAAAGATCCGCGCTGAATTGCCGACGCTTTTAAAGCTCTACCGCGCCGACCGGTTTCTGGTGAACCGGATCGTGGCCTCCGCGACCACCTTCTTCGAGGAAGTGCGCAACGATCCAAAACTCCCGTTCCGCGGTGAATTCGATCGCATGCTGCTGTCGTTCGTCGATCGGCTTGGCACGGATAAGGCCTTTGCCGATCGCATCGACGGCCTGAAGCGCGATCTGCTGGCGCGGCCGGAGCTCGGCGACCTCGCGCGCAATGTCTGGTCGAACGCGCGCTCGTTCATCGAACGCAGCGCCTCGGGCGAGACGCAGGTGCTGCAGCAGATTCTGGCGCGCATGTTCGCGGAGGCGGGCGAGGCGCTGGCCGGCGATGCCGAGCTGCGCGCCGAGATCAACCAGGGTCTCGTGGCCGTGCTCAAAACCGTGATCGCCGAGCAGAAGAGCGGCGTCTCGACCTTCATCTCCGATCAGGTCAAGGCCTGGGACATGGGGCAATTGATCTCGCTGATCGAAATCAACATCGGTCGGGACCTGCAATACATCCGCTTCAACGGCTCGCTGATCGGCGGGCTTGCCGGCCTGGCGTTGTACACGCTCGAGTACCTGCTGCGGTGGCTGTGACTAATTAATCACGACTGCGTTTTTACTGGCCATTGTTGCAGTGCGTTCCGCTTGAAAGGGCAGAATCAGTTCCCTAGCTTTTCAAGTGAGGTTGTTGCGTTGCGGAACGATTCTACCGAAGAGACGTCTTCTAATTTGCCACATTTGGCCGGCTGCCGAGACGTAAGGGGCCAGGCCTGAACAGGAGATACGATGTCCGTTGCTGCGCAGACGCTTCGCCCGCCATCCAGAACCCTGATGTTTCTGGAAGGGCGGGCCATTTCCGAGTTGGGCGCGTTTCTCGGGGCCTTGCCGCTTCTCAGCCTGGCGCCCAGAGGGGACGGACACCCGGTGCTGGTATTGCCCGGCCTCGTCGCCTCCGACACCTCGACGCGTCCGCTGCGCAGTTTCCTGAAGAGCAAAGGCTACGCCGTCAGCGGCTGGCGGCAGGGTCGTAATCTCGGGCTGCGCCATGGCGTGCAGCACGCGATGGTCGACCTGGTGCAGGAATTGAACGACACCCATGGCCGCAAGGTCTCGCTGGTCGGCTGGAGCCTCGGTGGTCTCTACGCGCGCCAGCTCGCCAAGATGATGCCGGAGCGTGTGCGCTCGGTCATCACGCTCGGCAGTCCGTTTGCAAGCGGTCCGAAGGCGACCAACGCCTGGCGCGTCTACGAGATGGCCAGCGGCCGTCGCGCCGACGAAGAGGATGCGCGGTTCGGTGGATCGCTGGCCGGCACCCCCCCGGTGCCGACCACCGCGATCTTCAGCCGCACCGACGGCATCTGCGCCTGGGAAGGCTGCCGCGAACAGACCTCGTCAATGTCCGAAAGCATCGAAGTCGAAAGCAGCCATTGCGGCATGGGCCATCATCCCGCCGCGGTCTTTGCGGTCGCCGATCGCCTGGCGCAGCCCGAGGGCAAATGGGCGCCGTTCGACCGCAGCGGCTGGCGCAGCCTCGCCTATCCCGATCCGAACCGGTAATCCCGCGCGTTTCATCCTTCGAGACGCCACGCTTACGCGTGGCTCCTCAGGATGAGGTCTCAAACCCTCATGGTGAGGTGCGCGGCAATGCTGCGCGTCTCGAACCATGAGGCCCCTCTCTGATCCAGCGTTGTCGCTACTCCACAAAACGCGGTATGCGTTGACGCATGCCGCAGCCGCCGCTCGCCCGCATCGTCGACCAGTTGAAGCGCGAACCGTCGCGCACCGGCTCCATCGTCATCACCGTGTTCGGCGATGCCATCGTGCCGCGCGGCGGCTCGGTCTGGCTCGGTACGCTGCTGGAATTTTTCGAAGCGCTCGCCATCGACAGCGGCGTGGTGCGCACGGCGATGTCGCGGCTCGCCACCGACGGCTGGCTCGAGCGCAACAAGGTCGGCCGCAACAGTTTTTACCGGCTGGCCAAAAAGGGCCGGCAGACCTTTGCCGCCGCCACCAGGCATATCTACGATCCGCCGCCGTCCGACTGGACCGGACGCTTCGAGCTGCTGCTGATCGGCAATGGCGAGGACCGTGACGCGTCGCGCGAGGCCTTGAAGAACGCGGGCTTCGGCAGCCCGCTGCCGGGCGTCTGGGTGGCGCCGTCGGGCGTGGCTGTTCCCGAGGAAGCAGCAGGCGCTATCCGCCTCGAAGTCTCCGCCGAGGACGACAGCGGCAGGCGTCTGCTCAGTGAAAGCTGGCCGCTGCAACGCACTGCGGATGCCTATCAAAAGTTCATGAAAACCTTCGAGCCGTTGCGCGGCTGGATCGGCCGCGGCGAGCCGCTCACCGAGGCCGACGCCTTCACCGCGCGCATCCTGCTGATCCATCATTACCGCCGCGTGGTGCTGCGCGATCCGCTGTTGCCGACGTCGCTGTTGCCCCGGGATTGGCCGGGTGGGGCGGCGAGGGAGCTCTGCGGCGAGATCTATCGCGGGCTGCTTCGTCAGTCCGAACAATGGCTTGACCGCCACGCGACGAACGAAAACGGCCCGTTGCCGAAGCCCGCCGCGGAACTGGCGCGGCGGTTTGACGGGATGTGAATATGTTACAAAAATATCTTGCATGTTTAAAGTTTTGATATATATCAAAGCCAACAACATTCGGGAGGCCCGGCCATGTACACGCAGGCGCTCAACACGTCCGACGGCGAAGACCGCCAGATCGAGGACGCCGAACGATCCGCGCAGTTCCAGGCGCGCATCGATGCCGACGAGCGCATCGAGCCGAACGACTGGATGCCGGCGGCCTATCGCAAGACGCTGACGCGGCAGATTTCCCAGCATGCCCATTCCGAAATCGTCGGCATGCTGCCGGAGGGCAACTGGATCACCCGCGCGCCGTCGCTGCGCCGCAAGGCCGCGCTGCTGGCCAAGGTGCAGGACGAATGCGGCCACGGGCTTTATCTCTACGCCGCGGCCGAGACGCTCGGCACCTCCCGCGAAGAGCTGGTCGACCTGATGCTGGCGGGCAAGGCAAAATATTCCTCGATCTTCAATTACCCGACGCTGACCTGGGCCGATATCGGCGCGATCGGCTGGCTGGTCGATGGCGCCGCCATCATGAACCAGATTCCGCTGTGCCGCTGCTCCTACGGTCCCTATGCGCGCGCGATGATCCGGGTCTGCAAGGAAGAGTCGTTCCATCAGCGTCAGGGTTTTGAAATCATGATGACGCTGTCGCGCGGCACCGAAGAGCAGAAAGCGATGGCGCAAAGCGCGCTGGATCGCTGGTGGTGGCCGGTGCTGATGATGTTCGGCCCGCCCGACAAGGTCAGCCAGCACTCGGACACCTCGACCAAATGGAAGATCAAGCGTTTTTCCAATGACGAGCTGCGCCAGAAATTCGTCGATGCCACCGTGCCGCAGGCGCAGTTTTTGGGGCTCACGATTCCCGATCCCGGCATGAAGCAGAATGCCAGCGGTAACTGGGAATACAGCGCGATCGACTGGACGGAATTCAATGCCGTGCTGGCCGGCAATGGGCCTTGCAACCGCGATCGGCTCGCAGCAAGGCGCAAGGCGCATGACGACGGTGCCTGGGTGCGCGAGGCCGCAATGGCTTACGCCGAGAAGCGCAGGCATCGGCAGCTCGCGCAAGCCGCCGAATAGAGGGAGACCGTGATGGCGACGCCGAACATTCCGCTCTGGGAAGTTTTTATCCGCAGCCGCAATGGCCTTGCGCACAAGCATGTCGGCTCGCTGCATGCGACCGACGCCACGCTGGCGCTGCAGGCCGCGCGCGACATCTACACCCGCCGCGGCGAGGGCCTGTCGATCTGGGTGGTGCCCTCGAACGCGATCACGGCCTCCGATCCCGCCGAGAAAGGCATGATGTTCGAGCCGGCTGAGTCGAAAATCTACCGGCACCCGACGTTTTACGATGTGCCGGACGAAGTCGGGCATATGTGATTTTTACAGACCTCATCCTGAAGGAGCTTGCGAAGCAAGCGTCTCGAAGGCTGGAGACAAGACACGGACTCGCAGCCATCCTTCGAGACGCGCGCAAGGGCGTGCTCCTCAGGGTGAGGTCCGAGCAAGCAGTGAGTGACTAATATGGCAACTGCCTCGATCCAGGTCTCTGAAACCCCGCTGGTGCTCTACACCCTGCGCCGCGCCGACGACGCGCTGATCCTGGGCCATCGGCTGTCGGAATGGTGCGGCCATGCCCCGATGCTGGAAGAGGACATGGCGCTCGCCAATATGGGCCTCGATCTGCTCGGCCAGGCGCGTGAGCTCTATAGCTACGCCGCCAAGGTCGAGGGCAAGGGCAACGACGAAGACAAGTTCGCCTATCTGCGTGACGTCAGGCAGTACCGCAATCTGTTGCTGCTGGAACAGCCGAATGGCGACTTTGCGCGCACGATTGCACGGCAATTCTTCTATGCCGCCTTCGCCGATCTCTATTGGCGCGCGATGATGAAGTCGAGCGATCCGACGCTGGCCGCGATCGCGGCAAAGTCGGAGAAGGAGAGCGCGTATCACTTGCGGCATTCGTCGGAATGGATGGTCCGGCTCGGCGACGGTACCGAGGAAAGCCACACCCGCGCGCAGACCGCGATCGACGATCTCTGGGCTTTTACCGGCGAGATGTTCGCGGTCGACGATAGCGAGCGCGCGCTGATCGATGCCGGCATCGCGATCGATCCCGCGACGCTGCATGCGCAGTGGCTCAAGATAGTGTCCGATGTCGTAGATGAGGCGACGCTCGCGCTGCCCAAGAATAACTGGATGCAGCAGGGCGGCCGCAGCGGCCGGCACAGTGAGCATCTCGGCCATCTCCTGAGCGAGTTGCAATCGATGCCGCGGACTTTTCCGGGGGCTACATGGTAGCCGCCGTACTCAGCGACGCCGATTTGCGCCAGCGCGCCTGGAACGCGGCTGCGCAAGTGGTCGATCCGGAAATCCCGGTGCTGACGATTGCCGATCTCGGCGTGCTCAGGGACGTCGCAGTCAGCGACGGCCATGTCGAGGTCGCGATCACACCGACCTATTCCGGCTGCCCGGCGATGAACATGATCGCGCTCGAGATCGAACTGGCGCTGGAACGCGAAGGCTTTCGCAAGCCGAGCATCCGCACCGTGCTGTCACCGGCATGGACCACCGACTGGATGAGCGACGATGGCCGCCGCAAGCTCAGGGAATATGGTATCGCGCCGCCGCAGGCCGGCAGCGGCCGCCGCGCGCTGTTCGGCGAACAGCAGGTGGCGTGCCCGCAATGCGGATCTGTCGATACCCAAGTGCTGTCCGAGTTCGGCTCGACCTCGTGCAAGGCGCTGTGGCGCTGCAAGAACTGCCGCGAACCCTTCGACTATTTCAAGTGTCACTGATCATGTTGTCCATGACCGTCATTGCGAGCGAAGCGAAGCAATCCATCTCTCCGCGCAAAGAAAGAATGGATTGCTTCGTCGCTTTGCTCCTCGCAATGACGGAAGGAAAAAGCTGATGTCGCTAGCCCCGCGTTTTCACCGCCTTTCCGTCAACGACCTGCGCCGCGAAGCGCCGGATGCGGTGTCGCTGACATTTGCGATTCCCAGAGAGCTGGCCGACGATTACAGCTTCGCGCCGGGCCAATATCTGACCCTGCGCATGACGATGGACGGCGAGGAAGTGCGCCGGTCCTATTCGATCTGCTCCGGCCCCGATGATGGTGAATTGCGCATCGCCGTGAAGAAGGTCGACGGCGGGGCGTTCTCGAGCTGGGCCGCGGATGAATTGAAGGCCGGCGACGAACTCGACGTGATGACGCCGACCGGCCGCTTCGGCATCGCGCATGCGCCCGATCAAGCGCGGGTCTATGTCGGATTTGCCGCGGGCTCGGGCATCACGCCGATCCTTTCGATCGTGAAGGGCGTACTGGCGCGCGAGCCGAACAGCCGCTTCTTCCTGTTCTACGGCAACCGCTCGACCTCAGGCATGCTGTTCCTCGAAGAACTGGAAGAGCTGAAAGACCGTTTCATGCAGCGCTTCTCGCTGTTCCATGTCATCTCGGGCGAAGAGCAGGACATTCCGATCCTGCATGGCCGGCTCGATGGCGACAAGGTGAGGGTGCTGCTGCGTTCGCTGGTGCCGGCGGCCAGCGTCGACCATGTCTTCATCTGCGGCCCGGCCGGCATGAGCGAGGACATCGAGACGACCTGCCGCGCGATCGGCATTGCCGATGACAAAATTCACGTCGAGCGCTTCGTCTCCGAGTTCGGCGGCAAGCCGCGTGCGAAGAAAGTTGTTTCGCCTGGCGCACCGCCGAAGGCAACGGCTTCGCTGATCATCGACGGCAAGCGCCGCGAGGTCCCGGTCGCCGAGGATGAATCGATCCTCGATGCGGCGTTGCGCGCCGGCATGGATCTGCCGTTCGCCTGCAAGGGCGGCATGTGTTCGACCTGCCGCGCCAAGCTGGTCGAGGGCGAAGCCGAGATGGAAGTGAACTATTCGCTGGAACCGTGGGAGCTGAAGGCCGGTTTCATCCTGACCTGCCAGGCGCGGCCCTGCTCGAAAAAGGTCGTGGTCGATTACGACCACGTCTAGGACTTTTGCCAGCGTTGACACCCCAGGTGCGGCGCTCAAGATTGACTGCAGAGCTCACGAGGCCCGAGTTAACAGGCCCGGATCAGGGAGTATGAAGTGAACGTCAAGGCCACGCTTTCACCCGACGATCTCGCGCGCGCTTGCGCGGACGCGATGTGGAAGGAGGACGACGCCAGCTCAGGGCTTGGCATGGAGATCATCGAGATCGCGCCCGGCCGGGCCGTGCTGACGATGACGGTCAAGCCGAACATGGTCAACGGTCAGCGCATCGCCCATGGCGGCTTCATCTTCACGCTGGCGGATTCCGCCTTCGCCTTTGCCTGTAACACCCATAACGACCGCGTCGTCGCCGCGGAGGGTAACATCACCTTCATCCGGCCGGGCAAGCTCGGCGACCTGCTGGTCGCGACCGCGCGCGAAATCTCGCGCAGCGGGCGATCCGGAATCTACGACGTGCGCGTTACCGCGAACGACATTGTGATTGCCGAGTTTCGCGGCCATTCGCGCAGCATCGGCGGCACCTGGTTGCCGGCCGCGGATACCGAGACCAAACAAAAATAGATTTTAGGGAAACGCGCCATGGCCATGACGAAGCTCAAATCCAGCGGAAGCGGTTACCACGCCGAGATGGACGACGCCGAGCGCGCCTCGCGCGACGAGATCATGGCGTTGCAGACCAAACGCCTCGCCTGGTCGCTGGCGCATGCCTACGATAACGTCGCGCATTACAAAAAGGCCTTTGACAAGGCCGGCGTGCATCCGTCCGATTTCAAGCAGCTTTCGGATTTGGCCAAATTTCCATTCACGGTCAAAACCGATTTGCGCGACAATTACCCGTTCAACATGTTCGCGGTGCCGCGCGAAAAACTCGTGCGCGTCCACGCGTCTTCGGGCACCACCGGCAAGCCGATCGTGGTCGGCTACACCAGGGGCGATATCGACACCTGGTCGGATGTGATGGCACGCTCGATCCGCGCCGCCGGCGGCCGCACCGGCATGATCATGCACAACGCCTATGGCTATGGCCTGTTCACCGGCGGCCTGGGTGCGCATTACGGCGCCGAAAAACTCGGCTGCACCGTGGTGCCGGTCTCCGGCGGCATGACTGAGCGGCAGGTGCAGCTGATCAACGACTTCAAGCCCGACATCATCACGGTGACACCGAGCTACATGCTGGCGATTCTCGACGAGTTCAAGAAGCAAGGCCTCGACCCGCGCAAATCCTCGCTCAAATATGGCATCTTCGGCGCCGAACCCTGGACCAACGCGATGCGCGCCGAGATCGAGCATGCCTTCGACATGGACGCAACCGACATCTACGGCCTCTCCGAGGTAATCGGCCCCGGCGTCGCGCAGGAATGCGTGGAGACCAAGGACGGCCTGCACATCTGGGAGGATCATTTCTATCCCGAGGTGATCGATCCCGAGACCGGCGTGGTGCTGCCCGACGGCGAGAAGGGCGAGCTGGTGTTCACCTCGCTGACCAAGGAAGGTTTTCCGATCATCCGCTACCGCACCCGCGACCTGACGCGGCTGCTGCCGGGCACGGCGCGGCCGGGTATGCGGCGGATGGAGAAGGTCACGGGACGGTCGGACGACATGATCATCCTGCGCGGCGTCAACGTGTTCCCGACCCAGATCGAGGAGGCGCTGCTGGCCACCGACTGGTGCGGCGGCCATTTCGTCATCGAGCTGACGCGCGAAGGGCGAATGGACGAAATGACGGTGCTGGCGGAAGCGCGTTCCGAGAGCTGGGACGGCAGCGGTCTGGCCGGGCAGGCCGAAAAGGTCGCGACTTTCATCAAGAACACGATCGGCGTCACCGCGCGCATCAAGGCGGTGGCGCCCGACACGCTGGAACGTTCGCTCGGCAAGGCGAAACGGGTTTACGACAAGCGGCCGAAAGGGTAACTCCTGCCTCTCAAGTCAGACGAGACAGCGGATAGCGCAATCTCGAACCCTCATGGTGAGGAGCCGCGTAGCGGCGTCTCGAACCATGAGGCCGCGACCGTGGCTTCATCCTTCGAGACGCGCTTCGCGCTCCTCAGGATGAGGTTCGGGGGTCGGAGAGGATCGAAGTTGGGCGAAGGCGGTAGCTCTCGAACCCTCATGGTGAGGAGCCGCGTAGCGGCGTCTCGAACCATGAGGCCGCGACCGTGGCTTCATCCTTCGAGACGCGCTTTGCGCTCCTCAGGATGAGGTTCGGAGATCGGAGGAGGTCGGAAGTGGGTGAAGGCGCGTTTCTCTACATTCTTCGATGTGCTGACGGAAGCTTTTACATCGGAATAACGCGGACGGCACTCGAGATGAGGATTGCACAGCACAACGCCGGGACGTTCGGCGGCTATACCGTAACTCGTCGGCCGGTAACGTTGGTATTCTCGCAATGGTTTGACCGGATCACTGATGCGATCGAGAATGAGCGCAAGCTCAAGAAGTGGAGTCGGGCAAAGAAAGAAGCCTTTGTGCGAGGTGATTTCGCAGCGCTGCGGCAACTTTCCGCGCGCAGATCACCGCATCCTTAGAAGCGACCGGCTGCGGACGGATTGATAATCGTTTTGTCAAGGCTCTAGCCGATGCCGTTCCCCGATGCCGACTGGGCTTGTTGAAACAAGCCTCTTGAACTAAGCGATCAGTCCGTTAGTCATGGAGCAAAGGCGCCATGATCGTAAGAATCTCTGGGCGTCAACTCGCGCGCAGGCCTATCAGATGATGAAATGTCGATGAATCCGGCTCCCAAACCAGTTGGCCACTCGATCGAGGCGCGTTGCGTCCGGCTGTTGGCGAAGGCGGACAATGCCGTTTCGCTGGCGCCGGCGGTCGAGAGCCGCGCCTTGTCGCGCGGCGTCAATGAGCTGCTGATCGAGGTCAAGGCGGCGGCGGTCAATCCGTCGGACGTCAAGGCCGCCACCGGGCTGATGGCCTATGCGATATTTCCCCGCACGCCCGGCCGCGATTATGCGGGGGTCGTGGTCGACGGCCCGGCGGGCTGGATCGGGCGCGAAATGTTCGGCTCCTCCGGCGATCTCGGCATCCGCCGTGACGGAACCCATGCGACGCATCTCGTGGTCGAGGCCGATGCGGTGGTCGAAAAGCCTGCGGGTCTATCGTGGGAGCAGGCCGCAGGCATCGGCGTTCCCTTCGTCACCGCCATGGAGGGCCTCCGCCGCGCCGGCGTTCCGAAGCCGGGCGAGACCGTGCTGGTGATGGGCGTCAACGGCAAGGTCGGTCAGGCGACGGTGCAGATCGCGAGCTGGCACGGCGCGCGCGTGATCGGCGTGGTGCGCAAAAACGAGCCCTATGAAGGCCACACGAATTCCAAGGTCGACGTCATCGACGCCTCGGCGACTGATGTCGCGACGCGGGTCCGTGAGCTCACCGGCGGCAAGGGCGCCGATATCGTGTTCAATACTGTCGGCGATCCCTATTTCCAGGCCGCGCATCAATCGCTCGCCTTGCGCGGACGCCAGATCCTGATCGCCGCGGTCGACCGCATCGTGCAGTTCAACATTCTGGAATTCTATCGCGGCCAGCACACCTATGTCGGCATCGACACGCTCGGCCTGTCGTCGATCGCGACCGGCGCGGTGCTGCGCGAGCTCGGCCCCGGCTTCGCCGGCGGGCATCTGAAACCGTTTCCGATCAAGCCTGCCGCGATCTATCCGCTGGAGCAGGCCAAGGCAGCGTTCATCGCAGTCGCGGGCTCGTCGCGCGACCGCGTCATCCTGCGGCCGTAGTAGATTAACCGTCATTGCGAGCCACTGGGTCGCGCGAATGCGCGCCCGATGATAAACTCCGCGAAGCAATCCACAAGGCCGCAAACAAAGTATGGATTGCTTCGTCGCGGAGTTTATCATCGGGCCCGCCAGAGGCGGGACCCGGTGGCTCCTCGCAATGACGGATGGTGAGAGGCGTGCTATCGACCGGGTTTCCCGTTCTTTCGGAGAAAGCAAGTTATGGACTTCGCCGCCAACATCGTCGTCCTCGCCGGCCTCGTGATCGGCCTGATCTATGGCGCGGTCGGGCTGCTTTCGGGCTTTTGCATGATGAGCAGCCTGCGCGGCCTGTGGGCGGAGGGCGACGGCCGGCTGGTCCGCACCTATGCGCTGGCGATCGGGGTTGCGATTGCGGCCTCGCAGCTTTTCGCGGCACGCGGTCTGGTCGATCTCGGCAAGTCGATCTATCTGCAGCCGTCATTCTCGGCGCCGGTGATGTTCCTCGGCGGGCTATTGTTCGGCTACGGCATGGTGATGTCGAACGGCTGCGGCTCGCGGGCGCTGGTGCTGCTCGGCCGCGGCAATCTGCGTTCCTCTGTCGTGGTGATCGTGCTCGGCATTTTCGCGGAGATGACGCTGAAGGGCCTGATCGCGCCGGCGCGCATCGCGATGGTGCAGGCGTCGCAGGCGACGGCGAAGCTGACCTCGGTGCCGGCGCTGCTGTCGGCCGTCGGGCTCGGCGAGATACCCTCGCGCATGATCGCCGCTTCGGTCCTGAGCGCGGCGCTGATCATCTTTGCTTTCGCGCATGAGCCGTTCCGGAAATCATGGGGCCAGATCGCCGCCGGCCTTATCGTCGGCGTTCTCGTCGCCGCCGGCTGGTACGCGACCGGCTATCTCGGCGCCGACGATTTCAATCCGACGCCGGTGACATCGCTCACCTTCATCGCGCCGATCGCGGACGCGCTGCAATATGTCATGCTGTCGACGGGATCGACGCTGAATTTCGGCATCGTCACGGTGTTCGGCGTGTTTGCCGGCAGTCTGGCGACGGCACTGGCCACCGGCCGCTTTCATCTCGAAGGTTATCAATCGCCGCGTCATATGCTGCGCTCCGCCGGCGGCGCGGCGCTGATGGGCGCCGGCGGCGTCATGGCGCTCGGCTGCTCGGTCGGGCAGGGGCTGACGGGGCTCTCGACGCTGTCGCTGGCGTCATTCGTTGCGGTCGCCGGAATTTTGGCGGGCACCGCCATTGGCCTGCGCGGCGCGCTCCGCGTCCGGCCGCTGGCCGCGGCCTAGCTAGATTTCTTCTCCCTCGCCCCGCTCTTCGCGGGGAGAGGTGAAGAAACAAGCCCGCCCAATTGTTCGTCAATCCGCAGCCTTGGTCACAATACGTACCTCCGACGTCAGGGTGCGATGCACCGGGCACTTGTCGGCGATCTCCATCAGCCGTTGGCGCTGATCGGCGTCGAGCGCGCCTTCGATTGCGATCACGCGGTCGATCTGGTCGAGCATCCCCACCTTGGTTTCGCATTCGGCGCAATCTTCCGCATGGATCTTGCTGTGCTGGAGCGTCACCGTGACGCGCTCGAGCGGCAGCGATTTGCGGTCGGCATACATCCGCATGGTCATCGAGGTGCAGGCGCCGAGGCCCGCGAGCACGAAATCATATGGCCCGGGGCCGCTATCCTGACCACCGGCGGCTGTGGGTTCGTCGGCCAGCATCCGGTGCGGGCCCATGGTGACGGTTTGCTGGAACTTGCTGGCGCGGGTTTCGCGCACCACGACATGGCGCGGCGCTTCGCTGCGATCGGCCGCGGGCTCGCTCGCCGCAGCACCGATGTAGCGTTCGGACCAGGCGGTGATGACACCGGCGACATAGGCGGCATCGCGCTTGCCGCTTAGCAGATGATCCGCGCCCGCCAGTGAGACAAAACTCTTGGGATGTTTTGCCGCGACGAAGATCTGCGTGGCATTGTCGATCCCGACGGTATCGTCGGTCGGCGAATGCATGATCAGCAGCGCCTTGTGCAGTTTCGCGACATGCGCCATCAGGCCGTGCTCGGCGATGTCGTCTAGGAATTCGCGCTTGATGCGGAACGGCCGGCCGGCGAGTGCGACTTCGACCTCGCCGTGCTTGCGGATGTCCTCGATGCGATCTTTGAAAAAATTGGTGACATGCGCGGGATCGGAGGGGGCTGCGATCGTGACCACCGCCCTGGCTTCCGGAACTTGTCCAGCCGCGGCCAGGATCGCGGCGCCGCCGAGGCTGTGCCCGATCAGGATCGTCGGCGCCTGCCGGGTCTCGCGCAAATGATCGGCGGCGCGGACGAGGTCGGCGACGTTGGAGGAGAAGGTCGAATTGGCGAAATCGCCTTCGCTGGAGCCGAGGCCGGTGAAATCGAACCGCAGCACCGCTATTCCCCTGGCCGCCAGCGCGGTCGCGATCCGCTTCGCCGCCAGCACGTCCTTGCCGCAGGTGAAGCAATGCGCGAACAGCGCGTAGGCGGTAGGCTTGCGCTCGGGCAGATCGAGTGCGGCGGCGAGTTGGTGGCCGCCTTCGCCGGTGAATTGGAAACGTTCAGTTGGCACGGTGGCCTCCATGATGGTGGTCTTTTTACCTCTCCCGATGGGAGAGGTCGGATTTTGAGCGAAGCGAGAAATCCGGGTGAGGGGTTAAGGTCTACCGATAGTGGATAACCCCTCGCCTGACGCTTTGCGTCGACCTCTCCCGATGGGAGAGGTGAAGAAATCAATCCCCGGAATATCGCTCTTCCTTCCAGGGATCGCCGCGGTTGTGATAGCCGCGCACTTCCCAATAGCCCGGCGCGTCCTCGCCACGGAATTCGATGCTCTCCAGCCATTTGGCGCTCTTCCAGAAATAGAGATGCGGCACGACGAGGCGCACCGGGCCGCCGTGCTCCTGCTCCAGCGGCTGGCCGGACCAGCTATGCGCGAGCAGGGCGTCCTCGGCGGCAAAGTCTTCCAGCGAAAGATTGGTGATGTAGCCGTCATGGGAATGCAGCACCACGAAGCGTGCCTCGTCGCGGGGCTCGCAGGCCATCAGCAGATCGCGCGTGGCGAGGCCTTCCCATTGATTGTCGTAGCGCGACCAGGTCGTGACGCAGTGGATGTCGGAGAGGAATTTCGTCTGGGGCTGCGCCGTGAACTGATTAAAATCCCAGAAGATCGGCTGTTCGACCGCGCCGTAAACGTCGAGCCGCCAGCGCTCGCGCGAGATGTTCGGCGTCAAGCCGAGATCGAGCGTCGGCCAATCCTTCGTCAGATGCTGTCCGGGCGGCAGGCGCTGGTCTTCGGGACGCGAGATCTTTCCGGTGAGGAAGCGTCCCTCGCGCGCCCAGCGTTCCTTGCTGCGCGTCAGCTTGCTCTCGGGCGGCGGCTCGTTGTCGTCGGTCATGCCGGGACCAGTCATTCGTGGCGATGCATCGCCGATTCATGTTTGGTATCGCGCATCGTTGCATAGATCAGCAGCGACAGAAAGATCATGCCCGAGAGGTAGTAATAGAACCAGTCCTCATGGCCGAGACTCTTGAAGTACAGCGCGACCGCGGGCGCGGTGCCGCCGAACAGGGACACCGTGATCGCATAGGGCAGGCCGACGCCGAGCGCACGGACATTGGTCGGAAACAATTCGGCCTTCACGATGGCGTTGATCGAGGTGTAGCCGGCGACGAAGATCCAGGCGGTGCAAATCAGCAGGAATGCGATGAAGGGCGACTTGGTCTCCTTCAGCGTGGTCAGGATCGGGATCGTCGACAGTGTGCCGGCGACGCCGAAGAAGATCAGCAGCGGCTTGCGGCCGATGCGGTCGGACAACGCGCCATAGAGCGGCTGCAGGATGGTCGCGAAGATCAGCGAGCCGAAGATGACAAAAGTGGTCTGGTCTTCGGTCAACCCGACCGACAACTTTACAAACGTCTGCATATAGGTGGTGAAGGTATAGAACGCCGCGGTGCCGCCGGCGGTGAGGCCGACCACCAGCAGAAGTTCCCGCGGATAGTTCAAAAGGCCGGCGATCGAACCGGTCGGTTTGCTGACCTTCTTCGCTTCCTCGAACGCCTCGGTCTCGTGCAGGTTGCGCCGCATCACGGCGGCAAAGATCGCAAGGAAAGCGCCGATCACGAAGGGAATCCGCCAGCCCCAGGCCCTCAGTTCGTCTGGCGTCAGGAACACCTTCTGCAGCAACAATAGCACGATGATCGCGGTGAGCTGGCCGCCGATCAGGGTGACGTACTGGAAGCTGGAATAGAAACCGCGATGGTTGGCATCGGCGACCTCGCTGAGATAGGTGGCGCTGGCGCCGTATTCGCCACCCAGGCTCAGGCCCTCGATGACGCGGGCCAGCGCCAGAATGGCCGGCGCGAGGATGCCGATCGAGGCATAGGTCGGTGTCACCGCGATGATCAGCGAACCGAAGCACATGCAGACCACCGACAGCGTCAGCGACAGCCGCCTGCCATAACGGTCGGCGATGAAGCCGAACAGCCAGCCGCCGAGCGGCCGCATCAGGAAGGTGGCGGCGAACAGCACGGCGGCGTTGAGCTGCTGCACCACCGGATCGCTGTTCGGAAAGAACGCCGGCGCGAAATACAACGCGAACGCCGTATAGGCGTAGAAGTCATACCATTCGACGAGATTGCCGACTGAGCCGATGAAGATCGCCTTGATCCGGCGCTCGACGTCGGCGATGTCGAGATGATCGGCCGCGGGCTTGACCGCTTGTTCTGTCATGGGATGGCCTTCGGGATCGGGCTATTCCTCGGTGACCGCGATGGCGATCTCCGGGCAATTGGTCTGGGCCAGCCACGCCTTGTCTTCCAGCCCTGCGGGAACGGAACCGTCGCCGACCTCGTGGGCGTTGCCGAATTCGTCGAGATCGAACAATTCGGGCGCCAGCGCCTTGCAGCGCGCATGTCCCTGACACTTGTCCTGATCGACGCGGATTTTCAGTTTTCCCGACATGGCCGGCGTTCCCTCAGCGGCACGCGTTGCGCGCGCCTTGAATTTTCGTGACGGGATTATAGCCGCGCAAGCGCCATTCGCCAGCGTTCAAGGCGCGGTCCCGCGGTCTATTTCGGCGCCCTCGGATCGATCGGCGTCGTGCCACGCACGCCGAGAATGTCCTCCAGCGCCCTGGCGCCTGCGAGAAGTTGCGCCTCGCCGCGCGGCGGCGCCACCATCTGCAACCCGACCGGCAGGCCGCTCGCAGTAAAGCCGCAGGGCAGCGAAAGCGCCGGGCAGCACGCCAGCGTGATCGCATAGACGATACCGAGCCACTCGACATAATTGTCGAATTTCTTGCCGGCGCATTCGGCGACGTAGCGGTTTTCAACCGGGAACGGCGCCACGATGGTCGCGGGCGTCAGCAGCAGATCGTAGGTATGGAAGAATTCGAGCGTGCGTGCGGTCATGGCGACGCGCTGCGCTTCGGCGCGCTCGAGCTGCTCGACCGTCAGCTTGAGGCCTTCCTCGATATTCCAGATTACTTCCGGCTTGAGCTGGTCGCGCTTGGTGCGCAGGAGCTCGGCCTTGCTGATCGCAAAGTCGAACGCGCGCAGCACGTGGAAGCATTCATGCGCTTCGCTGAGGTCTGGATGCGCCTCCTCGACGATCGCGCCGGCTTCGGCAAAGCGTTCGGCGGCCTTGCGGGTGACCGCTTTGACTTCGGGATCGACCGGCGTGATGCCGAGATCCGGCGAAAAGGCGATCCGCTTCGGCCTGCCGCCGGATCGCGCGGCGGAAAGAAACGAATTCGGCAGCGCTGGCAGGGACAGCGGATCGGCCGCGTGCTCGCCGCTCATCGCGTCAAGCAGCAGTGCGAGATCCTCGACATTGCGCGCCATCGGTCCCTGGACGCCGAGGGTGCGGTTGATCCCGAATTTTGGCGTGTGCGCGACACGGCCGATACTCGGGCGCAGACCGACGATGCCGCAGAAACTCGCGGGATTACGCAGCGAACCGCCCATGTCGGAGCCGTGGGCGAGCCAGGCCATGCCGGTCGCGAGCGCCACCGCAGCACCGCCCGAGGAGCCCGCGGCGGAGCGCGAAGTGTCCCAGGGATTGCGGGTCGCGCCGAACACTTCGTTGAAAGTGTTGGCGCCGGCGCCGAATTCCGGGGTGTTCGACTTGGCGTAGATCACGCCGCCATTATTCTCGAGATGCTCGACCAGAACATCGGAGCGCGCGGGGATATTGTCCTTATAGATCGGCGAACCCTGCGTGGTGAGCACGCCGGCGACCGCGGTCAGATCCTTGATCGGCACCGGCAGGCCCGCGAGCAGGCCGCGTTCGCCGGCCGGCTTCTTCATCAGGGCTTTGGCGTGGCTGCGGGCGCGATCGAAGCACAGCGTCGGCAGGGCATTGACCTTGCCATCGACTTCGGTAATCCGTTTTTCCAGCACGTCGAGCAGATCGAGCGGGGTGATTTCGCCCGCGTTCAGTTTGCCAACGATGGTACACGCCGTTTCCTTCACCAAGTCTTGATCAGCCACTCGCGTCTCTCCCATGCGTCCCGCCTTGAGGTCACCGATGGTGCTGTAGAACATTTTCAGGAAAAGAGGAAACGTGCTCAAGTTGTGGTTCGAATCGGAGACCCAAGCATGACGACGACGTTCGCTGCGCTGGATTGGCGCACCATGAGTCAGGAGGAGCGCGACCGCGGCTTCAATAACGGCGTTGCGGTGCCCGAAAGCGTCGCCATGGTCGCCGGCTGGGAACGGCGTTCCGCCGAGATGCGCAAGCGCTACCCCGATCACATCGACCTCCGGTATGGCCCGCGCGAGCGAAACCGGATCGACTTTTTAAAGGCGGGCGACAAAGCGCCGACGCTGCTGTTCATCCATGGCGGCTATTGGCAGACGCGGGCCAAGGAGGTCTTTACGATCGTGGCCGAGGGCCCGATGGCGCACGGCATCAATGTCGCGCTGATCGGCTACACGCTGGCGCCGGACGCGACGCTGGACGAGATCGTGGCCGAGATCCATGCCGGCATCGACTTTCTGGCAAAACAATTGCCTGCGCTTGGCGCGGCCAAAGACGGCATCGTGGTATCCGGCTGGTCCGCCGGCGGCCATCTCACCTCGATGGCGCTGTCGCATCCGCACGTGAAAGCGGGGATGGCGATATCGGGCATCTACGATCTCGATCCGATCCGGCACAGCTATCTCAACGTCAAGCTCAGGCTCGATGGGCCGATGTCGCACCGCAACTCGCCGATGACGCAGGCGGGCGGCCCGCCAAAACCGTTGTCGCTGGTGGTCGGCAGCGCGGAATTGCCGTTGCTGCGCAAGCAGACCGCGGATTTTGCCGGTCACCGCGCCCGGTATGGATTGCCGGTGACCTATGAGGAAATTCCCGGCGCCAACCATTTCACCATCATGCAGGAGATGATGGCGCCGGAGGGACGGATCACGACGCTGATCCGGCAGTTGTTCGAGCGGACGGCGGCCTGATCGTCGTATTCCGGCGCTGGCGATCAAACCAGGGTCGCGGCGATGAGGGCATTCGCCTGCGGTACACTCTCGATTCCCCACAAAAGGCGCAGCAGATTGTCGACGCGATCGGCGCCAAGGTGCTTCTGCGCCATCAGCCGAAACTTCTCTTCCATTTCGGCGTCGGTCATCGGATTCTTGAAGTGCCCGCGATGGTATTCGACGCGGACCGTCTTTCGCGTGCCCGATTTGAGGACGACTTCCAGCTCGCACAGATTGAATTCCCGCTCCGTCCTGTCGGCTTCATCCGACGGCAGGATTTTGATACGGCTGACGAGGTCGAGCAGGTGGGGGTCGTGCAGATAGGGGTCCTCGTAGTATTCGGGCTCGATCTTGCCGTACATCAGCACGATGCCCGCCGCATAGGGGATGCTGTGATCGGCGGTTTCGTGCGTCTGCGGCCGCCACTTGTCCGGTCCGTCAGCCATGATCTTGATCGCGGAGTGCGAGACGTGGACGTTGACCTCCTGGATGTCGTCCGGGTCTTTGAAAAACGGCCGCGCTTCCACGGCCGCCTGGGCGACGGTTTGTGAGAACTGGCCAAGCGGAAAGCGTTTGGTGAAGGCGCGCCGGATGCCGAACGGCTCGCCAAGCTGCGGCGGTTCGACCGGCTGGCGGCCCATCACCTTGAAGAAGCCATAGCGTCCCTCGAATATCTGGCCCGGGCCCGTCATTCCGTTTTGTGCGAGTTGCACGGCAAAGATCGCCTTGCGGGAGGCGTCGGCCGCCGCGAAGGCCTTCCAGTTCGACAGCTCGTCGGCGCGGCCCTGTCGGGTCGCGGTGTTGCCACCGACGGTGATCCCGATCGCGTGGACCATTTGCGGCGCCGTCAGCCCCATCAGGCGCCCGGCGCCAACCACGGCCGCGATGCCGGTGATGGTCGAATGGTCGATGCCGTTGCCGAGATAGTCGAAGACATCGGCGATCTTGCAGAACACTTCGTAGGCGAGCACGGTGGCTGTGACGAGATCGCGGCCGCTGCGCGCGGCGAGTTCGGCCGAGGTCAGCAGCGCCGCGATGGTGTCGCTCGGATGCCCGGCGCCGTGGGTAAGACTGACGAAGGCGTCGTTGAAATCCAGGTATCGGATCATGACGCCGTTGGCGAAAACCGCCAGCTCGGGACTCGTTTTGGTGCCGCCGATTAAGACAGTCGCGGCCTGCTTTGAACTGACGTCGCTCGCAAGCTTGATGGCAATCTTGCTCGGTCCCGCCGCGTAGCCGCCGAATGCGCAGCCAATTGTATCGAGAATGCTGCGCTTGGCGATGCGTACGACATCTTCGGGAAGATCCTCGTACCGCAGTTCGGTCGCATAGTGGGCCAGCGTCTCCGCCAGCGAAGCCGGATTTCTTCCGGCCGTCGGGGAATCCGGCCCGGTTTGCGCCGTCGCCGGAAATGCCGGCGCACCGGCCGCCAGGCCGGCCGCCGCCAGCTGTCTCAGGAAATGACGGCGTCTGGTGTCGAGCGAGTCATTCGGACCACAACGGGCAATCCACAATCTCCTGTCGGCGGACATTGAAACTACCCCCACCCCGCGCTGATGCCGCCGTCCACCGTGTAAATCACCCCCGAAGTATACCCCGAGCGATCGGAAGCCAGGAACGCCATCAGGTCGCCGATCTCGCGCGCGTGGGCGGCCCGGCCGAGCGGCATGCCTTTCTGGAATTCCTTGTAGCGGTTCTCGTCGCCGAACTGATGTTTGGCGCGGGTCTTCAAGAGCGTGACGTGGCGGTCGGTACCGACCGGGCCGGGATTGATGCCGACCACGCGGATATTGTCGGCCAGGCTCTTTCCCCCGAGCGCGCGGGTGAAGGCCATCAGGGCGGCGTTGCCGGCGCTGCCGCAGATGTAATTGGCGTCGAATTTTTCACCGGCCGCACCGATGTCGTTGACGATCACGCCGTGGCCGCGCGCCTTCATCTGCGCATAGATCGCGCGGGTCAGGTTGATATAGCCGAACACTTTGAGTTCCCAGGCGTGCCGCCAGGTCACCTCATCGATCTTGTCGATCGAGCCGCCCGGGATATCGCCGGCATTGTTGACGAGGATGTCGATGTCGGCGGCGTCCTTCGCTAGTTTTGCAAGATCGGCGGCATTTCGGAGGTCGACGACATGGGCCGTGGCGCTGATCTGATGGGTGGAACGCAGGCGCTCGGTGAGCGCCTTGAGCGCATCGCCGCTGCGGGCAGCGAGATGAAGGTCGCAGCCTTCCTCGGCGAAGGCTTCGGCCGCGGCAGCGCCAATGCCCTTCGAGGCGCCGGTGATCAGGACGCGCTTGCCGCGCAAATGCAGATCCATGGGAATGCTCGCTTGCTGGGGGATGTCGGCAGGTCGGCTGAATTGGTAAGCGGCCGGTGGTGTGATGGTCAACATTGCAGTGCAGCGTTGCGCCACGGCAAGGATTGGTCCATTGCAAGGCCATCAAATAAGCGGCATTAGCGGCGCGGCGAGTTATCTTAAGGAAATCCCAATGAGCAAAAAGCAGTATCGGATCGCGGTCATTCCCGGCGACGGCATCGGCAAGGAAGTGGTCCCGGAAGGCCTGCGCGTGCTGGAAGCGGCCGCGAAAAAGCACGGCGTGGCCGTGCATTTCGACCATTTCGACTTCGCGTCCTACGACTATTACGAAAAGCACGGCGAGATGATGCCGGAGGACTGGAAGGCACAAATCGGCAAGCATGACGCGATCTATTTCGGCGCGGTCGGCTGGCCCGCAAAAATCCCCGATCACATTTCCTTGTGGGGCTCGCTGATCAAATTCCGCCGGGAATTCGACCAGTACGTCAATTTGCGTCCGGTGCGGCTGATGCCCGGCGTGCCGTCGCCGCTTGCGGGCCGCAAGCCCGGCGATATCGATTTCTGGGTGGTGCGCGAGAATACCGAAGGCGAATATTCCTCGGTCGGCGGGCGGATGTTCCCGGACACCGACCGCGAATTCGTCACGCAACAGACCGTGATGACCCGCATCGGTGTCGACCGCATCCTCAAATTCGCGTTCGATCTGGCGCAGTCACGCGCGAAGAAGCACCTGACCTCGGCCACGAAATCCAACGGCATTTCGATCACCATGCCGTATTGGGATGAGCGCGTGGAGGCGATGGCCAAAAGCTATCCGAAGGTGAGGTGGGACAAATATCACATCGATATCCTGACCGCGAATTTCGTGCTGCACCCGGACTGGTTCGACGTCGTGGTCGGCTCCAATCTGTTCGGCGATATCCTGTCCGATCTCGGCCCCGCCTGCACCGGCACCATCGGGATTGCGCCATCGGGCAATATCAATCCGGAAGGTAACTTCCCGTCGGTGTTCGAGCCCGTGCACGGCTCCGCGCCCGATATCGCAGGCCAGGGCATCGCCAATCCGATCGGCATGATCTGGTCGGGCGCGATGATGCTGGAGCATCTCGGCGAGAAAACTGCGGCGGCCTCGATCGTCGGCGCCATCGAGCGCACCCTCGGCGAACGCACGCTGCGTACCCGCGATCTCGGCGGCAATGCGGATACGACCGCGTGCGGCAAGGCGGTGGCGGACATGGTGGAGTAGGGACTTCTTTCCTTCTCCCCCTGTGGGAGAAGGTGGCGCGGACGAAGGCCGCGCCGGATGAGGGGTCTCTATCCGCGGAAAGAACCCTTGTATCTGCCCATTGAGCAAAATGTGCGATGGAAGCGACTGAGCGCTTTGGCCGGTGGCCACCGGCCAAAGCGCGCGGCGATGTCGCCCGATACCCCTCCGGCAACAACCGTGGGTGAGCCTGGGATCTTCGCCGTTGTCACGCACGACCGAACAGTCGCTGGATCACGATCGCACGAACAAGGCAGGTTACCGTGATGAGGATCATTTGTGGAGTGGATGTTTCGAAGGCCAGGCTCGATGCGTGCATTGAGCCCGGGGCGGTCTTCGCGAGTTTCGACAATAGTGCCGCCGGGATCGCCGAGTTGGCGGCATTCTGCCGTCAGCATCAGGCGGGACTGGTGGTGATGGAAGCGACCGGGGGTTATGAACGCCTGGCGTTTTTGTCGTTGTGGGAGGCGGGTCTGTCTTGCGCCCTGACCAATCCGCGCAGCGTCCGCCGCTACGCCGAGTCGATGGGAGTTCTCGAGAAGACCGACCGGCTCGATGCCCGCGTCATCGCCCGCTTCCCGGAATGCCGCGAATCCTTGGTTGCAGAGGACTAGGGCAATGTGTGGCCGGTTACGGCCTTGAAAGCAGGTCGGCTTCGGGCGCGCGCGGACTTGGATGCGAGTTGGCGGCGAATGATCCTTCGCGCATAACGCAAGCGACATCAGCAGCGGTTTTACTGAAGCAATGCTGACAGGCGATCATCTAACATTCCTTCTTTTGCGGTTCTTGCCGATTTCAATTCGAATTTAATGCCTTAAAAATCAATTTAATGGTCGTCCCGTGCATCGTTCTTATCTTTCTCGTTAGCGCTCGCGCGCAGCTCGATGATCCGATTTCGAGTGCTGCGGGCATCCAGTTTTGGCGACGGAGAGCAGTCAATATGAGGCTCCCGCAAACGAGGAGCCAAACGATGAAGACGAAATATCTTTTGGCGGCGCTGCTGCTAGTACCGTCACTCGCTACGCCGGCTACGGTTCAGGCGCGAACGCACGAAAGCAGGATTCCGTCGCAGACATTCGGCATCGAGGGCCGCGAGGTCGCGGCTCCGCCTTGGAGCGCTGCCTGTATGACCGACCACGGCCCGAGCCAATGCGACGAGCCTATGTGGGTCTACGGAAGCCCCGACTATGTCGCGCGATTCAAGAATGCGTTCTGACATTGACGGGAGCTGGGAGCAGGCCATCTGAGGGAGTATTGAGATGCAAGTTCGGAGACATCTTGCGCAAGAAAATCGCTCGCGTTGCGACGGGTCTAATGAACGAAACCGTCGTCGTTGCCGCCCAAGTTGATACGCGCCGACAATATGAGCGCCCTTGTGGTTAAGGATGTTGCCGGACTCAGGGCAACACCGCGGTTGGTATGTTTACGGAACGCGATGTCGTCGGCGCAGTTGTCGAGCACGGCGGACGACGCGGCATTGCCTTCGGGCCCCTGTATTTTGATTTTGAACCTGTCTCGCTTGAAGCAAGACGAGGCCGTTCGAACTGCACCGCATCTGCGTCTCGGCGTCGCCCTGCCGGTTGACCAACCGGCAGAGGTTCTGGCGCCCTATCTCGACCGACTGTCTCTCGTTGCTGTCAATTTCCCCGACGTTTCGTGACGAGCGCGGTTTTACTCAGGCCCGTAGCCTGCGCGAGCGCCTGGCGTTTTCTGCCGAGATCAGAGCGACGGGCAACATCCTACCGGACCAGTGCGCGTTTCTCCTGCGCAGTGGGATCAGTACCGTCGAGACGCAGGATGGCGCAGACCCTGCGGCATGGCAGAAAGCGGCGGACCGCTTCTCCTTCGGCTATCAGCCCTCCGTACTCAAAGAGCCGGTCCTGTCAGGCCTTCGCCGAACGATACGACTTGGCGTGCCGCGGAATACCTAATCGCAGTCGATCGGAAAATAGGATCTGATCCTGCGACCACTCAGAACAATATGAGCAACCCTAAACCAATATTTAATCGCGCAAATAGACCCGCGACCTAGATAACGTTCCGGGCAACCACGCAACGCTTGTCCCCCGAGGCGACATTATGCGGTCCACGGCGTCGGCTGGATGTGGACCGTCCATCATGATGCGCTCGTTTGTGGGGAAATCTTGCGCCCAAAGAATATGTCAACGCGGAAAGAGCAATCGTCGGACGGGCCGGAGGGGCTATACAAATGTGGATTGTTCAGGTAGCCCTCAAGCGGCCCTACACGTTCATCGTGTTGGCATTTCTCATTGCGATCTTCGGTTCGTTGTCGGCGCTACGGACACCGACCGACATATTTCCCAAAATCAATATTCCTGTCGTCAGTGTCGTCTGGACCTATTCCGGGCTGCTGCCGAAGGACATGTCCGACCGGGTCATCTACTATTACGAACGCCAGCTGACCTCGCAGGTCAACGGCATCGAGCATGTCGAGTCGCAGTCGCTGAGCGGCTACGGCGTCGTCAAGATCTTCTTCCAGAAGGGTGTCGACATCGGGGCTGCGCTCGCTCAGGTGACCGCCGTATCGCAGACCGTCCTAAAGCTCCTGCCGGCTGGCATCACTCCACCCTATGTCCTCAGCTACAATGCCTCGAGCGTGCCGATCCTCAATCTGGCGCTCTCGAGCAAGAAGCTTCCC
The DNA here is from genome assembly GCF_036924615.1 of Bradyrhizobium sp. AZCC 2289. Lineage (NCBI taxonomy): Bacteria > Pseudomonadati > Pseudomonadota > Alphaproteobacteria > Hyphomicrobiales > Nitrobacteraceae > Bradyrhizobium > Bradyrhizobium sp. AZCC 2289. The sequence goes on from NZ_JAZHRY010000001.1 coordinate 8,111,763, forward strand.
CAAGATCAGCTATTCGATCTTGGCCAAAATTCCATTCGCCCGCAGCTCGCAACCGTAAATGGCGCCGCCCTGCCTTCCCCTTATGGCGGCAAAATTCTTCAGGCTCAGGTCGACCTCGATCAGCGGGCGATGCAATCGCACAATGTGTCGGCCGACGATGTCGTCAACGCGATCTCCGCGCAAAATTTGGTCCTTCCAGCCGGTACACAAAAGATCGGCAAATTCGAGTGGAACGTTGGCCTCAATGCCAGCCCAACTGTGCTGGACCGGATCAATGACCTCCCGGTGAAGAAGGTCGACGGCACAGTCATTCATGTCCGCGACGTCGCCTATGCGCATGACGGCTCGCCGCCGCAGACCAATATCGTTCGGGTTAATGGCGCCAAGGCCGTGCTGATGTCGATCCTGAATGCCGGGTCGGCCTCGACTCTGGACATTATCGCCGGCGTCAAGGCGCGGCTGCCCAGGATCGAGGCGGGATTGCCGTCTGGGCTCGACCTCCACACCGTTGGTGACCAGTCGCCCTTTATTAGGGCCGCCGTCACCGGCGTGGTTCGCGAAGGCGCCATTGCGGCGGCGTTGACCGGATTGATGATCCTGCTGTTCCTCGGAAGTTGGCGCTCGACCATCATCATCATGATCGAGATCCCGCTCGCTATTCTATTTTCGCTCGCCACGCTGTCGTTGTTGGGCGAAACGATCAATGTGATGACGCTCGGGGGGCTCGCGCTTGCGGTTGGAATCCTGGTCGATGACGGCACCGTCACCCTTGAGAATATCAACTGGCATCTCGAACAGGGCAAGTCGCTGGAATCGGCAATCATGGACGGAGCCCGGCAGATCGTCGTTCCTGCCTTCGTCACACTGGTCTGCATCTGCATCGTGTTCGCACCGATGTTCCAGCTTGCCGGCGTCGTCGGCTATCTGTTTAGGCCGTTGGCGGAAGCCGTCGTTTTCGCCCTCCTCGGCTCGTTCCTGCTGTCCCGCACCTTAGTCCCGACGCTGGCGAATTATTTGCTGCGTGTGTCGCACCTTGCCCACGGCGCCGATGGTTCCGCATGCCCGGCCGCTCCATCGCGAAATCCGCTGAAGCGTTTCCAACTCGGATTCGAGTATCGGTTTGAGCAAATCCGCGACGCCTACCACAGATTTCTCTCCGGCGCTCTCGGGCGTCCCAAGTTGTTTGTCGCCGGATTCCTGGCTTGTACCGTGTCGTCGTTCGTCCTGGTGCCGTTTCTCGGGCAGAATTTCTTTCCGTCGGTCGATGCAGGGCAAATCCTGATCCATGTGCGCTCGCAGGCAGGAACGAGAATCGAGGAAACCGCGAGCCTGTGCCACGAGGTCGAGCAGAAAATTCGTCAGATGATCCCGCCGGATCAGCTCGCGAGCACCGTGACCAACATCGGACTGCCGATCAGCGGCATCAACGTCGCCTATAGCAACACCGGCACGATCGGTCCCTCGGATGCCGATATCCTCATTTCGCTACACGAGAACCACTCGCCGACGGCCTCCTACGTCAAGCGGTTGCGGACCCTGCTGCCACAGGCATTCCCCGGCACAACGTTCGCATTCCTTCCGGCCGACATCGTTACGCAGATCCTTAATTTCGGCCTGCCGGCGCCGATTGATCTGCAAGTGATCGGAACGAAGCAGGAAGCCAATTACGCGTATGCGACTGACCTCCTCAAGCGCATCCGCAAGGTGCCCGGGATCGCCGACCTGCGCATCCAGCAAACCTACAGCTATCCGCAAATCAATGTTGCGGTCGATCGGACGCTTGCGGACGAGGTCGGGCTGAGCCAGCGCGACGTCGCCAACAGCCTTCTGGTCACGCTGTCCGGCAGCGGTCAGGTGAAGCCGAATTTCTGGCTCAATACCAAGAACGGCGTTTCCTACCCGATCGTGGCGCAGGTGCCGCAGTACCGCATCGACACCATGTCCGATCTCGCCAATGTTCCGATCACGTCCGATAAATCCGGAACGCCGCAATATCTCGGCGGGCTGGCCGACTTTTCCTTCGGTCCGAGCGCGGGAGTCGTATCGCATTACGACGCTCAGCCGGTGATCGATATCTACGGCGCCACCCAAGCACGGGATCTTGGCGCGATCGCCTCCGACATCCGCCGCATTATCAGCGAGACCAAAAAGGACGTCCCGCCCGGCTCCTATGTGGCGCTGCGCGGGCAGGTCCAGACGATGACGAGCGCCTATGACCAGCTCTATCTCGGCCTGCTCGGCGCGATCGTGCTGATCTATCTGGTGATCGCGGTCAATTTCCAATCCTGGCTCGATCCGCTCATTATCATTTCGGCGTTGCCTGGGGCACTCGCCGGCATTGTCTGGATGCTGTTCATTACCGAGACGACGTTGTCGGTTCCTGCTCTGACGGGGGCCCTGATGTGCATGGGCATCGCGACAGCAAACAGCATTTTGCTGGTCAGTTTCGCGCGCGAAAAGCTCGAGGAAGGTTTGGACGCGACAGCCGCTGCGCTCGAAGCCGGGTTCACCCGTTTTCGACCGGTGCTGATGACCGCCCTTGCGATGGTCATCGGCATGCTGCCCATGGCATTCGCGATGGGTGAAGGCGGCGAGCAGAACGCTCCGCTTGGGCGAGCCGTCATCGGCGGGCTACTCGTTGCAACGTTGGCCACGCTGTTCTTCGTTCCAACGGTGTTCAGCCTTCTGCATGGCCGCCACACTCACGCGCCCGAGGGCGGACCGCCTTCCGAGCAGACCGCGGAACCTGCCACCTGAATGGGAGAAACGATGTGTCGGAACACGGCGACAAGGCTCAAGAATCCATCCCGGCGAAGCCGCGGCCACGCAAGATGCCGCGACTGCTCAGCGTAAGCGCCGTCGTCCTTGTGATGGCGGTCGCACTTGATGGAATCTTACTTCGTCAGTCGCAAGAGAAGGCGGTCGCTGCATGGACCGATGCTGCCGCGATACCGACTGTCAACATTGTTCATCCCACCAAAGGCGCGCCGGAGCAGCAAGTCGTCCTGCCGGGCGATATCCATGCCTGGTACGAAGCGCCGATTTACGCGAGGGTCAACGGCTATCTGAAGAACTGGTACTTCGACTTCGGCGCTCAGGTGAAGAAAGGTCAGGTGCTCGCGGATATCGAGACGCCGGAAATTGACGCCCAACTGACGGCCGCCAAGGCCAAGCTCAATGCGGCAAGCGCCGCGGTCAAGGTTCGGGACGCCGAAGCCCAGTTCGCCAAGACGACCTACGAGCGCTGGCGGGACTCGCCGCGCGGCGTGGTATCGGTCCAGGAACAGGACGCGAAACAGGCGGACTATCAGAGCGGCATGGCGCGCCTCAACGCGGCCAAAGCCGATATGGTTATGGCCCAGGCCGATGTTGATCGCCTGGAATCGCTGCAAGCCTTCAAGCAGGTGATCGCCCCCTTCGATGGCGTTGTGACCGCGCGCGAAACCGACATCGGCGCGCTCATCAATGCCGGTAGCAATGGCACGGCGCGGGAACTGTTCAGCGTTGCGGACATTCACAAGGTGCGCATCTACGTCAAGGTGCCCCAGCGGCAGGCCGCAAACATTCACCGGGGCCTGACGGTCGAGCTGCGCCTGCCGCAATATCCGGGCAAGGTCTTTACGGCCAAGGCCACGACGACTTCACGCTCGGTCAACATGTCGTCGCGAACCCTGCTGGTCGAGCTTCAGGCAGACAATCCGGATGGGCTGCTTCAGCCAGGCACCTATGTCGAAGCTCAGTTGAACCTTCCGAGCGATCCCAGCACCATGCTGATGCCGGCCAGCGCGATATTGTTCCGGCAAGATGGTCTGGAAGTCGCCGTGATCGGCGACGACGAAAAGGTCACGCTGAAGAAGATCAGTTTGGGTCGGAACCTTGGCGTCCAGGTCGAAGTGACGGGCGGTCTCATGCCGACCGACAGGGTCGTCGATAGCCCGCCCGATTCGCTTGGATCCGGCGACGTCGTGCGCATTGCCGGCCATCCCGCCCCAGGCAACGCGCCGGATGGGTCAGAAAAGGAAGCTGAAGCGAACTAGAGCTGGGCTTGCGTCGGCCACGCACCCTCCCGTCAGATTGCGATCATTGACGGAAAGAATTGTGGTAGAGTTTCGAAGGGGGCAAGACCGGATAGACGATGGAGATGTCGCGCAGGCCGAATCTTGCCCAAGGCAGGTGATAAGGTTGCGTGAACCTTAGCAGCTAAATCGTCTTTGGAATGAAGGTTGATGGGCATGAGCCCAGTGGTCGGCCTTCGGGGGAGTGAGTCGGAGAACGTCGCGACGTGAAAGCGTCGGAATGAAATGAATCCAGATTTGTCGAAGCCTTTGATAATGGCGGGGGGACAATATGAGTTCACTCCTTTCCAGGCGGGTATTTAGAGGTTGGATTGCGTGCTGCGGAGCCGCAGGTCTGTCGGCTTGTTCCGTAGGCCCTGATTTCCAGCTTCCCGAAACGGGGCTTCCGGAACGCTACCTCGCTAGTGTGAACACCAGTAAGACCGCCCCGGCCTCCGAGCTCGTGGCAAGCGTCAATCTCACGCAATGGTGGCGCTCCTTCCGGGACCCTCAACTTGTTTCGCTTGTCGAGCGGTCAATCGCGGCCAATCCCGATATCGCGATCGCGCTTGCGCGATTGCAGCAGGCCCGTGCTCAGCAATTCGTCGCGATTGGCGCGGCTCTTCCGAAGGGCTCGTTGTCGTCGGGCGCTGCTGTTGGAACCGGCACCGACAATACTCGCGCACGCATCGCGGACACGCTGCATAGTGCGGCCAATACGACCGGCTATAATCACATAAACGAAGCCGGCGGCTTCGATGCCGCGTGGGAGCTCGATATCTTTGGCAAGCTGCGTCGCGAGATCGAGGCCTCCCATTTGGATGCACTGGCGGCCGCGAAGGCCCGCGACGCGGTTCTCGTATCGGTCATCGCCAACGTTGCTCGCGCGTACATCGAGCTGCGGGGTTTTCAGGCGCAGGCCGCTGTAACCCGCAGCAACATCGAATCTGCCCGGCGGCGTCTCCAGTTCGTGCAGGACCGCTTCAACCAGGGACTCACCAACGAGCTCGATGTGACGCTGGCGCAACGCCAGCTGGCCGCCTTCGAGGCCGGCCTCGGACCGCTCACGGGCCAGGTCCAGTCAAGCCGCTACGTCATCGCCGCCTTGCTCGGACAGTATCCGGAGACGTTGGCGAAAGAACTCAGGGCGGATGGACCCGCTCCACGTTTTCCGGCCAAGGTTCCGACCGGGCTGCCGGTCAGTCTGTTGCAGCGGCGTGCGGACATCCAGCAAGCGGAATTTGAGATAGGGGCCGCGACAGCCCGCATGGGATCTGCAATCGCCGATCTTTTCCCGCGCGTGGCTGTGACAGGTGCCGTGGGCGGGCAGGGCGGTCCGCGTGCAGCTACCGGAACACCCATTACGTTCATCGGCGGGATTGGTCCGGCGCTCTACTGGCCGGTCCTGGACTTCGGGACCCTGGATGCGCGTATCGAGGTGGCTGACTATCGGGCCCGCGAAGTGCTGCTTCGATACAAGGCGAATGTGCTAGGTGCCGTGCAGGAGGTAGACCAGGCGATTGCGGGTTACAACGCCGAACAGAGTCGGCTGAACAGCCTTTCCCGCGCCCGCGGTGCCGCGCTTGACGCAGTCAGGCTTTCGACCGAGCGCTACGAGAGAGGTCTGACAGACTTCCTCAACGTCCTCGACGCCGAGCGACAGCGGTTTGAAATCGAAGCCCAATACGAGATCTCCCGGCGGGTGGCAGGCGTACAGTTGGTCGCGCTCTACAAGGCACTCGGTGGCGGATGGGAAAACTACCAGGCAATTCCGCCCATCCGGCTCCCAGAGCCCGCGATCGCCGCCGCGGCACGGGAATCCAACGGACTGCGTCCGATCTCGACAGATCCGGGTTTATCGCAGGCCCAACCCTGATGCGCTGATCGATGCTTTTTTGAACTCGAATCTGGTGAGGCCTGCGCGTTCGCTTCTTACAGGAGTTCGTCGTTTTATTCTGAACGGCGCGCCAGTTTCTGTCAAAACCGCAACGTCTTGGCTGCCTCACCAGGCTCTCTGCTGATCCGTAGCAAGCTTTGGCAACCGGTAAGTCAGTCCCAGTGTGTGCCGAAAATTAGTTCAGATTCTGCAATACTTATGGTGAAGGCCGCCAAGGACAGGTCGTGAGACGACGGCGCCGAGGCGCTCAATCGCGCAATGGATCGGCACCTTTGAGACATGCCGACTGCGTCGAGCAATGTCCGAGTTCGACGTCTCAAATCGCTTTCATCCAAAGACAACGGCCGTCAAATCAGGCTCAAGAATGAATTCGTATTTAATTGGCAGGTCCGCGCGGGCCGCTATCTCCCGTGAGTCACACACAGTGCAACCGATGAAGTCATCGCAAAACAGGAGTGTTCAATGTCCAATGGAAATGAAGGCCACAGCCGCAGGCAGGTCCTTACGACAGTCGGAAGTTTATCAATTGCGGGAGCGATGGGACAAGCCATCGCCTCGTCATCGCTCGTATCGCCAGCGGCGGCCGCCCAGCCGAACAGCGAGATCGCGGAAAAGACCTTCGAAGCGACCGCTGACAACGTCGTGAATACGCTCGAAGCAGCTTACGGCGTCAATCGAGGCAAGCGGCGAAATCATACTAAGGGGTTCGGAGCGCTGGGCATATTTGTCGGCGCACCGGAGGCAGCGGAATATTCGCGCTCGCTGCTATTTTCCGGACAGGAGATCGAGGTTGTCGCGCGGTTTTCCCTGGCTGGTGGTGATCCTGAAGCCTCTGATACGGAAAAAAGTCCGCGGGGGCTTGGCCTTCAATTCCGGCTGCCGGGCGGCAGTCTGCATCACATCACGATGATTCACACGCCGATGTTCTTCGCAACGATGCCGAAGACATTTCTCGATAAATTCCTCGCGCTGAGACCGGACCCCGCAACCGGGAAGCCTGATCCCGAAAAATTTAAGGCGTTCCTCAACAGCCACCCCGACAATACGTCGCAGTTTCATTTCCTCCAGACCACCAACCCACCGCCAAGCTATGCCAACTGCTCCTTTTACGGCATTCACACCTTCAAGTTCGTCAACAGGGATAACAAGGTCACCATGGTCCGGTGGCGCTTCGTGCCGCATGATGGTGAAAAACAGCTCTCCGATGCCGAGCAGAAGTCCATGCCGCGAGATTTTCTCGAAAAGGCATTCATCCACCGCACGCATCGGGGTCCGGTGCGATGGGACATGCTGGTGACAATCGGCCAGCCAGGCGATCCCGAGGACGACCCGACAATACTGTGGCCCAACAATCGAAAGGAAGTAAGGGCTGGAACATTGACGCTTTCGTCAGCAATGCCAGACCCCAAGGCTGGAAGTTACAAGATAAATTTTGATCCGCTAATGATGGCCGATGGGATTGAGGCGACCAACGATCCAATTCTTCTGTTTCGTTCACCATCCTATGCGGTGTCGCACACCAGAAGGCTGCGCGACCTGTAACCAATCGGGAGCCGCCCCATCTCGTTCGTCCGCTCGGACGAAATAATCGAATGGGCGCGGCGACTTCCGAAAGTGGTACTTGTCGGACGTGGCGCGATGTCCGACTTGAGTCCGTAATGCGCTTCAAAGCGGACATTGGGGCTCGCTGAGCGCTGTTCGATACTTCGCAGGCATAGCGCGAAAAGGCCGTTGGACCTTGCATCCAGCGGCCACCGGGCTCAAAATCAATTGGCTATGAATGGACCCGCCGCGGTGCTCATAGACTTCATAGCGCCAGCAGCAGGCGCGAATCACAAAATGCCTTCCGGCGAAGGAAAAAAGGAACTGCGGCGACGCGACCACACTCTTCGGCGCTTGGACGTCGTCTCCTCCGTCTTGACGCACTCGAAGGCGCGTCCCTTGTTGAGAACGGCCCGGGGCCAGCTTGTTGGCGAGCGCAATCGCCAGCACGTTGGGTGCGATCGTTTCTTGGCGGCTTCGATCCAAGATTTGAGGCCATAGCGCTCCCAACACTTTACCCTGACCAGCACAACCCACGCGGCTTGCACGAACAGAACGCGCAGGTAGCGATTGCCGCGCCTTATCTATTGCCGAGGATCGTGCGGTCACCGGTCGATATCTGCTTCGGCACCAGTCCAAACCAGGCGCCGAAGTCGCGGGCCTTCGAGAACACGTCTCCAGTTCTGATCGCGGCCACCATTGCGCTCGAGATGATCGGGCCAATGCCGGGCACCGTCATCAGTCGCTCGCAGGCCTTATCTTGACGAGCCAGCGTTTCGATCTCGCGAGATAGGCCCTCGATACGCTCATCCAGCCGGCGCCAGTCTCCCGCCAGACCCTCGATAATGCGCAACATGCGAGGCGAGAGCACATCGGTGCGCTTCGCGAGGATACCCGGCAACTCCGACCGCAGCGAACGCAGGCCTTGCCGCACGGCGATGCCCCGCTCCAGCAGGAACGCACGGATCTGATTGATGACGCCGGTACGCTGACCGACCAATCGCTCGCGCACGCGGTGCAGCGCCTGCAGGTCGAGCTGGTCGGCGGTCTTGGTCGCGACGAACTTCATGGTCGGGCGTTGGACAGCCTCGGCGATGGCTTCCGCATCACGGAAGTCATTCTTCTGTCCCTTCGAATAGGGGCGCACGTATTTCGCGGGCATCAGTCGGGCGTCGTGGCCGAGCATTTGGAGCTTGCGACTGAGATGATGCGCGCCGACGCAGGCCTCCATACCGATCAAGCACGGCGGCAGGTTGGCGAGCCGCGTTTCCACCTGGCCGCGTGACCACTTCTGCCGCAGCACGATGGCACCGCGGTGATCATGACCCACGATGTGGAACGAGTTCTTGCCGATATCGACGCCGATCACGGCGATCACTGCGTTGAGTTTCTGAGACATGGCGTGCTCCTTGTCTTGAGTGCCCTTTGCCAGTTTCTCGTGCTGGCAGGGCCGGAGCACGGCCGGACCATTTCATTAGCTGACCCTCATCGGCGGTCGCCCTACAGCAACTGTCGCCGCCGAACCCCTTTGGCCCTTTGAGATGACTGTGGCTCGGTTGCCACTCGCATCGGAATTTTTTGTCGTCGCTGCATATGGCGCCGACTTTGTCTTGCCAACCAACTTTACCATCCTACAATTATGCATTGTTGAGCCAGGGAGGCTCGCATGGCAAAGCTCGGCATTTTTGCTGCAGTGATCCTCGCGGCCGCTGGCGCCTTCTGCGGGGTGGAGGCGCGGGCCGCCGACGTCGTCCCGACGGGGGCTTCCGCCGCAACGGCGGCTTCCGCGCCCAAGCCGTGCACCGACGGTTGGAGCTTTATTGCCACGGACTGCCAGCTGACCTGGCGGGGCATCACGGTCTACGGCACGATTGACGCGGGGTTCGGCTGGCAGAGCCACGGCGCGCAGTGGGACCCACGATCCGCTGTCGGAGCCTCATACTTAATCCAGAAACAGAACAACTCGGCGCTGTGGGGCCCTGCACCCAACGCGTTGTCCAATTCATTCATTGGAATCAAGGGAACTGAGCCGATCGGCGGGAACGTCTCTGTTGTCTTTGCTCTGGACGCCGGCTTCGACCCGTATTCCTTGCGATTCTCCAGTGGACCGGGAGCGATTGCTGCGAACGCCGGCATCCCCCAAAACTTTGCCACCGCCTACTCCGATTCAAGCCGAGCGGGCCAGTGGTTCAACGGCCAGGGTTATGTCGGCGTCAGTTCTCCGACCTATGGCACCCTGACCGTTTTCCGACAGAACTCGCTGACCCTGGATGCTGTCTTCGACTACGATCCGTTCGGCGCCTCTTACGGCTTCTCACCCATCGGCTTTCAGGGAATAACCTGCGGCGGCGGCAATACCGAAAACTGTAGAAACTCGACGTCACTGAAATATCGGATCAACGTCGGCCAGTTCCGGGCGGCGGCACTGTGGCAGTTCGGCGGCTACGCCCAGAACAATGCCTCCGATGGAGCATACCAGTTCCAGGCCGGCGGCGATATCTCAACGTGGGGCATAGGTGTGCTCTCGCTCGACGCAATTTACAGCCATGTCAGAGATTCCGTGTCACTCGCACTTGCGCCGGGAAGCAATAACGCCAATGGCGTGCCGATACCCCCGTTCCTGCCACAGACGCTCACAGCGACGATCTCCGACAATGAAGCCGTGATGCTTGTGGCCAAATACACCAACGGACCGCTGAAGGTGTACGCCGGTTACGAACATATTCGATATATGGCGCCCAGCAATCCGCAGACCGCTTTTACCGATATCTCGGGAAGCTTTCTTTGTATGGGTTGTGATGCGGTCAACAACACGAATATCAACAATACCGCCTTCGGCGTGAACGGTCTTGGTAACAAGACTTTCCAGGTCATGTGGGCCGGCGCCAAGTACGCTGTTACCGAAAATCTGGATGTGATCGGCGCCTATTACCACTACATCCAGAATTCCTATTTCGGCACCCCCGCTGCTGGGCCCGCCTTCTGCTCCGACAGCTCGCACCCGCAATGCGCCGGGACGTTCGACGGGATCTCTGCCGCTATCGATTGGCGGTTTGCACCAAAGTGGGATGTCTATTCCGGGATCATGTTCACGCAGGTGAATGGCGGATTGGCCTTCGGCTTTCTCCAGCGCAACAACATCGCTCCCACGGTCGGATTGCGGTTCCGCTTCTGAAAGCCGGCCACGACCGATCTGTGGCTGTGCTTCGGACGGCGGCGCTGAAGCCTGCCGACGACCGGAATGCTGCGACTTCCCCATGCCGACCCGACCTCTCGGCGAAGCATCCGTGAGATTTCCGGCGCCGACCGATTTTGGGAAAGTCCGTCTCAGTTGACGCAAGCAATATCAACGCTGTATCCACCTTTAGGAAACAACTTCCATCAACATCCGCCCCTCTCCCGAGAACACAAGGGGAGAGGGGAAGTAAGGGCGTCCGTGCCTACTTCGAACCCTTCGCAATCCTTCGGCAATGCGCCCACGCCGCACCAATCAAATTCTCGCTCGCCTCGGGCGTTCGGAACGCCGAATGAGCCGACAGCGTCACGTTCGGCAGCTTGGTCAGCGGATGATCGGCCGGCAGCGGCTCTACGTTGAAGACGTCGAGGCCGGCGTGGCGGATATGGCCTGACTTCAAGGCATCGATCATCGCAGCTTCATCGACGATGGCGCCGCGCGCGGTGTTGACCAGGATCATGCCGGGCTTCATCGCCTCGATGCAGGCGCGCGAGACCAGCCCGCGGGTCTCGTCGTTGAGCAGCAGATGGATCGACACCACATCGCTCTCGGTCAGGAGTTCGTCGAGATCGACAAACTCGACTTTTGGATGTTTCTTCGGCGACCGGTTCCAGGCGATCACGCGCATGCCGCTGCCGGATGCGATGCGCGCAACTTCGGCGGCGATGCCGCCGAAGCCGATCAGGCCCAGCGTCTTGCCGGTGAGTTGCATGGCGTCCTCGCGCAGCCAGTTGCCGGCGCGCATCTCGCGGTCCATCCGCGCGACGCCGCGCGCGGCTTCCCACATCAGCGCGATGGCGCATTCGGCCACCGCGGTATCGCCATAGCCCTTGATCAGGTGCACGTCGATGCCGAGCGCGCCGAGCTCTTCCGGGTTCATGTAGCTGCGCGCGCCGGTGCCGAGGAACACCACGTGCTTCAGCCCGGTGCACTTCTTCGCCACCTCGGTCGGCAGCGCGGTGTGATCGACGATGGCGATGGCGGCGCCATCCAGCAGTTTCGGGTATTGATCTGGTGTGATGTCCGGGTTGCGATTAACGCGAACCTTTGGATCGCCTGACTTTTCCAGCCGCTCGAAAATCACCGCCAGCGATTCATTGGCATCGACAAAAACACCGTGCACGGGGGTTCTCCGCAGTTGAGATGATTAAGAAGCGACGCCGGCGAGCGCCAGCACGGTATGCATCAACACGTTGGCGCCCGCCGTGCAATCGGCTTGGGTCGCATCCTCCAGCTCGTTGTGGCTGATGCCGTCCTTGCAGGGTACGAACACCATCGCCGCCGGCACGATGGTGTTGAGGTTGCAGGCATCGTGACCCGCGCCTGAGGTGATGCGGCGGTGGGAATAGCCGAGCATCGTGGCGGCGTTCTCGACGGCATCGACCAGCTTGGGATTGAAATGCGTCGGCGGCTTGCGCCAGACCAGATCGAGATTGACCTCGACCTTGCGCCGGGCCGCGATTCCGGCAATCGATGCGCGTAGATCCTTGTCGAGCGCGTCCATGATCGCGGCATCGGCGCTGCGGCAGTCCACGGTGAAGGCGATTTCGCCGGGGATGACGTTGCGCGAGGGGTTGGCGATCACGGCTTCGCCGATGGTGCCGACCGCCTTCGGGCCGTGTTTCCTGGCGATGGTCTCCATCGCCAGCACGATTTCCGACAGTGTCGCCAGCGCGTCGCGGCGCAGCGGCATCGGCGTCGAGCCGGCATGGCTTTCAAAGCCGGTGATCTTGCCGTCGTACCACAGCACGCCCTGGCCGGAATCGACCACCCCGATGGTCTTGTTCTCGGCTTCGAGAATCGGGCCCTGTTCGATGTGCAGTTCGACGAACCCTGAGAATTTTTGGTGGCCGACCGGGCTATTGCCGCGATAGCCGATGCTGTCGAGCGCCTGCCCGACAGTGACGCCTTCGGAATCCTTGCGCGACAAAATATCGTCGGTGGTGAAGTCGCCGACATAGGCGGCCGAGGCCATCATCGCCGGCGCAAACCGCGAGCCTTCCTCGTTGGTCCAGTTGCAGATGCAGATCGGTATCTCGGTTTCGATCCCGGCATCGTTGAGGGTGCGAACCACTTCGAGCGCGGCCAGCGTGCCGAGCACGCCGTCATACTTGCCGCCGGTGGGCTGGGTGTCGAGATGCGAGCCTATGCCGATCGGCGGTTTCGACATGTCGCGTCCCCTGCGCAGGCCGAACATCGAGCCGAGCGTATCGACATGCACCTCGAGGCCTGCGGCCTCGCAGGCTTTGCGGAACCAGTCGCGCACCTGCTTGTCCTCGGGGCCCAGCGTCAGCCGCCGCACGCCGCCTTTGGGCGTGGCGCCGAATTTCGCGGTTTCGTGAATCGTGTCCCACAGGCGGGCGGAATCGATTTGCAAATTGGATGCGATTTTTGTCATGAAGCTATTCCGAAGATCAGGCGATCCGTTTCAATGACGCGGCGACAGCGGCGCGTCAACAACGACGCCGCCTTGCGCCAGGGAAGCGGCGAGTTCGGCCACCCGCTCGATGGCGACGGTGTCGGGGGAGGCCAGCCAGCTCGCCGAAAACGTCAACAGCGGTATCTGCAGGTTGGTCGACAGCAATTGCAGCCGTCCATCGGCCAGTTCGTTTTCGACGATCGCGGTCGGAATCACCGCGATGCCGAGGCCCTCGATCGCCATATGGATCACCGTGCCCAGTGAGGCGCTGGCGTGCAGGCGGATCGGCGGCAAATCGGGCCGGTTGAACAGCGCGCGCACGATCTCGTAAGGCGGGGTCTTGCGCGGAAAGGTGATGATCGGAAATTTCGCCAGATCGTGCACCGTCAGTCGCTCCTTGCCCAGGCCGAGCGAAGGGCTGGCCAGAAATCCCACGGAATAGTCGCACAGCACCCGGTTGCTGATGGTCGGCCCGGTCAGCGGTCCGAGCAGGAACGCGAGCTCGATTTCCTGCGCCAGCAGCCGGGTGCGCAAATTCGAGGTGATGTCGACTTCGATCTCGACAGAGAGGTTGGGATAGGCGTGATTGACGCTCTTGATCAGCTGCGTCAGAAAAGTGTGGACGATGGTCTCGGCGACGCCGAGCCGCAGCACGCCGCGCATCGCCGAGTGGTCGCCGACCACCGCCAGCATTTCCGAGCGCAGGCCGATCAGCTTTTCCGCATACACCATCATCTGCCGTCCGTGCGGCGTCGGCAGCACCATGCGGCGGTCGCGCTGCAGCAGCTTCACGCCCACCTCCTGCTCGAGCTGGGCGATCCGCTGCGAGATCGCGGGCTGGGTGGTGTTGAGCTTCTGGGCCGCGCCGCGGAAGCTGCCCAGCGTCACCACCCACATGAGGGTCTCAATTGCCTTGAAATCGACCATGCACTTCAATCTCGCAGTTCGATAAATTTGATTTATCGATCTTGATTAAAAACTACGATTAGACATTATGGTAGCCGTATGCGCCATTGTCTGTCGAGCAAATTAGCGCGGGATCAACGATGACCAGCCTCGCAAAAACAGAGCGGCTTATCGATCAGGCGGCGGCGGATCTTTCGCCCGGCGTCGCGGCCCGGCATGCCTACCGCGCCGGAATGGCGGCAAGCACCGCCGGTGTCGCCAACGGCTGCGTCCAGGGCAATCTCGCGATCCTGCCGGAAAAGCTCGCCGGCGCGTTTCATCGCTTCTGCCAGCTCAATCCAAAGCCGTGCCCGATCATCGGCATGTCCGATGTCGGCAATCCCCGCATTCCCTCGCTCGGCCTCGACCTCGACATCCGCACCGACGTGCCGCGCTATCGGGTCTGGCGCGATGGCGAGGTCGTGGACGAGCCGACCGACATCATGTCGTACTGGCGCGACGATCTCGTCGCCTTCGTGCTCGGCTGCTCGTTCTCGTTCGAAGAGGCGCTGTTGGACGAGGGGCTGCCGATCCGCCACATCGAACACAAGGTGCGCGTGCCGATGTTCCGCACCAACATCGCCTGCAGCCCGTCGGGACCGTTTGCCGGTCCGATGGTGGTGTCGATGCGGCCGTTCAAGCCGGCGGATGCGATCCGCGCGGTGCAGATCACTTCGCGCTTTCCGTCCGTGCACGGCGCGCCGGTTCATCTCGGCCTGCCGGGTTCGATCGGCATCGCCGATATCACCAAGCCCGACTATGGCGATCCGGTACCGGTCGCAGCCGACGAGATTCCGGTTTTCTGGGCTTGCGGCGTGACGCCGCAGGCGGTGATATCAGCCGCCAAGCTGCCGTTCGCGATCACGCATGCGCCGGGATTGATGCTAGTGACCGATCTGAAGAACAAGCAATTGGCCGTGCTTTAATGGGCAGCGTCTGCCGTTCTTTGAGGCTTTACCGCAAGCCTCGCGCGTTTCATCGATGGTCTTGAATCAGATAGTCTTGGGATTAACAGGGGATTTTACAATGACGATCACTCGCCGCAATGTATTGCTCGGAGCCACCGCTGTCGCAGCTCTCGCACCGATCGCGAGCCGCGCGCAAACCACGGAAGTGGTGATCGGCGTCATCTATCCATTCTCCGGCGCCAACGCCCAGCTGGGCGTCGATGCCCAGAAGGCCTATGAGACCGCGCTGGAAATCATCAACAAGGACTACGATTTCGTTCTGCCGCTGGCCAAGGGCGAAGGTTTGCCCGGTCTCGGCGGCGCAAAAATCCGCCTCGTATTCGCCGACCACCAGTCCGATCCGCAGAAGGGCCGCGCCGAGACCGAACGCCTGATCACCCAGGAAAAGGTTTGCGCCGTCATCGGCACCTATCAGAGCGCGGTCGCGGTCACCGTCAGCCAGATCTGCGAGCGCTACCAGATCCCGTTCATCTCGGCGGACAATTCCTCGCCGAGCCTGCATCGCCGCGGTCTGAAATTTTACTTCCGCGCCGCACCGCATGACGAGATGTACTCGGCCGCGATGTTCGATTTCTTCGATGCCATGAAGAAGAAGGGCACCAAGATCGAAACGCTGGCGCTGTTCCACGAGGACACCATCTTCGGCACCGATTCCGCCAACGCCCAGCTCAAGCTGGCCAGTGAGCGCGGCTACAAGGTGGTCGCCGATATCAAATACCGCGCCAACTCGCCGTCATTGTCGGCCGAGGTGCAGCAGCTCAAGGCGGCCAATGCCGACGTGCTGATGCCCTCGAGCTACACCACCGACGGCATCCTCCTGGTCAAGACCATGGGCGAACTCGGCTACAAGCCGAATGCAATCGTGGCCCAGGACGCCGGCTTCTCCGAGAAGGCGCTGTATGACGCGGTCGGCGACAAGCTCGAAGGCGTGATCTCGCGCGGCACCTTCTCGCTCGATCTCGCCGCCAAGCGGCCGATGGTCGGCAAGATCAACGCCATGTTCAAGGAAAAGTCCGGCAAGGATTTCAACGACCTCACGTCGCGGCAGTTCATGGGCCTGATCGTGATGGCGGAAGCCATCAACCGCGCCAAATCCACCGACGGCGACAAGATCCGCGAGGCGCTGGTGGCGACCGACATCGCGGGCGAGCAGACCATCATGCCGTGGAAGCGCATCAAGTTCGACGAGATGGGCCAGAACAACGACGCCGACCCGGTGCTGCTGCAATATACCGGTGGCAAGTTCGTCACCGTCTCGCCGCCGCAAGCGGCGATCGCCGAAGCCGTCTGGCCGATGAAGTAATGGCCGCGCGCGGGGGCGGGGGGCAAAACGCGGTGACAGCCGAGACCATCATCTGGAGTCTCTCACGCTTCGTCATTGCGAGCGAAGCAAAGCAATCCATGGTGCAGCGAGAAGAAAGAATGGATTGCGTCGTCGCTTCGCTCCTCGCAATGACGAACCCTTACGGTAACGCCTCGGGCTTGGAGCAACCCCGGTGACAGCCGAGACCATCATCCAGAGTCTGGCGAGCGGCCTGTTGATGGGGCTGCTCTATGGGCTGATCGCCGTCGGGCTGGCGCTGATCTTTGGCCTGATGGACGTCGTGAATTTCGCCCATGGCGAATTCCTGATGATCGCAATGTATGCGACCTTCTTTCTGTTCGCATTCTTCGCGATCGATCCCTTGCTGGCCGCGCCGCTGGTGGCGGCGGCGCTGTTCGTGTTCGGGGCGGTGGTCTACCTTTTGATCGTGCGTTTTGCGGTGCGCGCCAAGGCCAACGCCGGCATGGTGCAGATTTTCTCCACCTTTGGGCTTGCGATCGTCATGCGCGGCCTGGCGCAATTCTTCTTCACGCCGGATTATCGCAGCGTCACCCATTCCTGGCTTGGCGGTAAAACCATCTCGCTTGGCGGCATCTTCCTGCCCGAGCCGCAACTGGTCGGCGCAGCAGTCTCGATCGCGGCGTTCGGCGGGCTGTATTTCTTCATCAACCGCACCGATTTCGGCCGCGCGCTCGAAGCCACCCGCGAGGACGCCGGCGCGGTGGCACTTGTCGGCATCGACAAGAATCGCGTGTTCGCGCTGGGCTGGGGCCTTGGTGCTGCGCTGGTGGGCCTGGCCGGCGCCATCATGTCGATATTCTTCTACATCTATCCCGATGTCGGCGCGTCGTTTGCGCTGATCGCCTACGTTACTGTGGCGCTCGGCGGTTTCGGCAGCGTGTTCGGCGCCTTTGCCGGTGGCATCATCGTTGGCCTCGTCGAAGCCACCACCGCCATGATCCTGCCGCCGTCGCTGAAATCGGTCGGCATCTACGCGGTCTATTTGCTGGTGGTGTTCGTCCGGCCGCGCGGCCTGTTCGGGTCGATCTGATGGATAGCGATTTCGCCCAGCGCCGCCGCCGCGACCTGATCGTCGCCGCTTGCCTCGCCGTGATCGCTGCTCTCGTCCCGCTGTTCGTCAAGGACGTCTACGTCCAGAACATCATGGTTCTGACCTTGATGTACGCCGCGTTGTCGCAAAGCTGGAATATCTTGTCTGGCTATTGTGGACAGATTTCGCTCGGCCATGCGCTTTATTTCGGACTCGGCGCCTACACCACCGCGATCCTGTTCACGAAGTTCGGCGTGCTGCCGTGGTTCGGCATGCTCGGCGGCGGGTTGATCTCGGCGCTCATCGCGATGGCGCTGGGTTATCCATGTTTTCGGCTGCGTGGGCATTACTTTGTCATCGCCACCATCGTCATCGCCGAAATCGCGTTGCTGCTGATCCAGAACTGGGATTGGGCGGGTGCAGCGCTCGGCATCGATATTCCCGTGCGCGGCGACAGCTGGCTCAAATTCCAGTTCACGCGCAGCAAGCTGCCCTATTTCTATTTCGCGCTGGGGCTGGCCTGCGTCGCCTGGTTCGTCACCTGGTGGCTGGAAGATTCCAAATGGGGCTTTTGGTGGCGCGCGGTGAAGGACAATCCGGACGCCGCCGAAAGCCTCGGCGTCGTCGTGTTCAATTCCAAGATGGGGGCGGCAGCGGTGTCGGCCTTCCTCACCGCGGTCGGCGGCGGCTTTTATGCGCAGTTCGTCTCCTACATCGATCCCGAAAGCGTGATGGGTTTTCAGTTCTCGCTGCTGATGGCGCTGCCCGCGGTGGTCGGCGGTATCGGCACCTTGTGGGGGCCGATGCTGGGCGCGGTGATCCTGATCCCGCTCACCGAACTGACGCGCTCCTTCATCGGCGGCTCCGGCCGCGGCGTCGACCTGATCGTCTACGGCTCGCTGATCGTGCTGATCTCGCTGGCGCGGCCGCAGGGCCTGATCGGGTTGTTCTCTCCGAAGCGCAAGGAGGCGGTGCGATGACGCTTCTCCTGGAAACCCGCGGCGTCTGGCAACGCTTCGGCGGCCTGATCGCCAACAGCGATGTCTCGATTTCGGTCGGGCGCGGCGAAATCGTCGGACTGATCGGGCCCAACGGCGCCGGCAAGTCGACGCTGTTCAATCTGATCGCGGGCGTGCTGCCGCCGACCCAGGGCTCGATCTGGTTCGACGGCGAGGACGTCACCAGGCTGCCGGCGGCCGAGCGCTGCCAGCGTGGCATCGGCCGCACCTTTCAGGTCGTGAAGAGTTTTGAGACCATGAGCGTGATCGACAATGTCATCGTCGGCGCGCTGGTCCGCAACACCGTGATGCGCGTGGCGCGCCGCAAGGCCTACGAGGTGCTGGAATTCTGCGGCCTTGCCGCCCGAGCCAACGTGCTGGCCAGCGACCTGGTTCCGTCGGAAAAGCGCCGGCTCGAAGTCGCGCGGGCGCTGGCGACCGAGCCAAAGCTGCTGCTGCTCGACGAAGTGCTCACGGGTCTGACGCCGGTCGAGGCGAAAACCGGCGTCGAACTGGTGCGCAAGGTGCGCGATACCGGCGTCACCGTGCTGATGGTCGAGCACGTCATGGAAATCGTGATGCCGCTGGTCGATCGCGCCATCGTGCTCGACCTCGGCAAGGTTTTGGTTGAGGGCAAGCCGACCGAGGTGGTCCGCGATCCCAAAGTCATCAGCGCCTATCTGGGAGACCGTCATGCTGTCGGTGCATGAAGTCACGACCGCCTATCAGGGGCTGGTCGCGATCTCGGCGGTGTCAATCGAAGTCGCCAAGGGCGAAATCGTCTGCGTCGCCGGCGCCAACGGGGCCGGCAAGTCGACCTTGCTGAAATCGATCGCCGGCGCCGAGCGCCCGCGCTCCGGCACCGTGACCTTCGACGGCGTCCGCATCGACGGCAAGGCGCAGCATTTGATCACCAAGGACGGCATCGCCTATGTGCCGGAAAACCGCCGGCTGTTCCCGCGGCTGTCGGTGCGCGACAATCTGCGGCTCGGCAGCTACCTCTATCGCGGCGAGGCCAACCGCGACGAACCGCTGGACCTTGTGTTTCAGCTGTTCCCGCGGCTGTCCGAGCGCCTGGACCAGCGCGCCGAAACGCTTTCCGGCGGCGAGCAGCAGATGCTGGCGATCGGCCGCGCCCTGATGACGCGCCCGCGGCTGTTGATGCTGGACGAGCCGTCGCAGGGCATCATGCCAAAACTGGTCGACGAAATCTTCCAGGCCGTGATGCGTATCCGCGACACCGGCCTGACCGTGCTGATCGTCGAGCAGCGCATGGCCGAATGCCTCGAAATCGCCGATCGCGCCTACATTTTGCAAACCGGCCGCGTGCTGATGCAGGGCAGTGCGGCTGAGATCAGCACCAATCCCGATGTGCGCAAGGCATATCTGGGATTGTGATTCGTCATTGCGAGGAGCGCAGCGACGAAGCAATCCATTCTTTCTTTGCGTGGCGGGATGGATTGCTTCGCTTCGCTCGCAATGACGTGGAGAGGGCGCGCTCTGGATTTTCTCCGTCAAGCCCGGGCTTGTCCCGGGCATCCACGTCTTGCTTTCTCTTGCGCGAAAGACGTGGATGGCCGGCATAGGCGAGCGGAAGCGACGCCGTCCTTCGGACGGCTATGCCCGGCCATGACGAGGAGGGGCTAGTCGTGCCCATGTTCCGGCAGCACCAGCCCAAACACCTTCGTCAAATCCTTGACCTGCTCCGACGACAAATACCGCGGGTTCAGCCCGCGCAGCAGCAGATACAATTTCGCGGTCTCTTCCAACTCCTCGATCGCGAACACCGCGGCTTCCAGCGTGTCGCCCGATACCACCGGACCGTGATTGGCGAGCAGCACGGATGAGTATTTTCCGGCCAGTCCCTTGATCGCGTCGGCGACCGCGGGATCGCCGGGCCGATAATACGGCACCAGCGCGGTCGCCCCGCATTTCATCACATAATAGGCCGTCATCGGCGGCAGGGCCGCGCGCGGATCGATTTCCGGCAGCATCGACAGTGCCACCGAATGGGTCGAGTGCAGATGCACCACCGCGCGGGCGGCGTCGCGGGTTTGATAAAGCGCGGTATGCAGCGGCACCTCCTTGGTCGGGGCGTCGCCGGACAGCAGCCTGCCGGACGCATCAAGCCGCGATAGCCGCGCCGGGTCGAGCGAACCCAGCGAGGCGTTGGTCGGCGTTACCAGCCAGCCGCCGTCGTAGAGTTTCACGCTGATATTGCCCGACGAGCCCGGCGTCAGCCCGCGCTCGAACAGCGAGCGGCCGAGGCGGCAGATTTCTTCGCGGATCCCGGTTTCGCTCATGGCAGCATCCCCTTGCCGCCTTGTCTCATGCTTTGGCAGCGCGGCCAAGCCGTGATACCCAGAGGCAAAGCCGCAAGCCGCATGATCCGGAAAAGTGGGTGCCGGTTTTCCGAAAGATCATGCTCAAGGAAACTTCTGAGGGAACGCCGTATGCCTGAATCCGTAAAACCAAGCGTCGCCGTGATCGGGCTGGGCTCGATGGGGTTCGGCATGGCGACTTCGCTGCGGCGTGCGGGCTTTGCCGTCACCGGCTGCGACGTCTCGGCGGAATCGGTCAAGCGGTTCGTGGCCGACGGCGGCAACGGCGCCAAGACTCCGGCGGAAGCGGCCAAAGGCGCCGACATTGTGGTCAGCGTCGTCGTCAACGCCGTGCAGACCGAGACCATTTTGTTCGGCGCCAATGGTGTTGCTGAAACCCTCGCCAAGGGCGCGGTGTTCATCTCCTCCGCCACCATGGATCCCGATGTCGCGCGGCGGCTGGCAAAGCAGCTGGAAGAATCCGGCCGGCTCTATCTGGACGCGCCGATCTCCGGCGGCGCCCAGCGCGCAGCGCAGGGCGAACTCACCATTCTGGCTTCCGGCAGCCCGGCGGCTTTCGCGAAAGCGCGTCCCGCGCTCGATGCGATGGCGGCAAAGCTCTATGAGCTCGGCGATGCCGCGGGCCAGGGCGCCGCGTTCAAGATGATCAACCAGCTGCTCGCCGGCGTTCATATCGCGGCGGCCTCGGAAGCGATTACTTTTGCCGCCAAGCAGGGCCTCGATATCCGGAAAGTCTATGAGGTGATCACGGCGTCCGCCGGTAATTCCTGGATGTTCGAAAACCGCATGCCGCATGTGCTGGACGGCGATTATGCGCCACGCAGCGCGGTGGAGATTTTCGTCAAGGACCTCGGCATCATCCAGGACATGGCGCGCACGGCGAAATTCCCGGTGCCGGTCGCCGCCGCAGCGCTGCAGATGTTCTTGATGACGGCGGCCTCCGGCATGGGCCGCGACGACGACGCCTCGGTGGCGCGGATGTATGCCCGCGTTACCGGCACGCACCTGCCGGGCGAGCCCAAGTAAGCAAAATAACAAGTAAACCAACAACAAGAGGACAGCGATGCCCCGTTTTGCCGCCAATCTCTCCATGATGTTCAACGAGGTGCCGTTCCTCGACCGCTTTGATGCGGCGGCGAAAGCGGGATTTGCCGCCGTCGAATTCCTGTTCCCCTACGATCACCCGGCCGAAGAGGTCGGTAAGCGGCTGAAAGCCGCCGGCCTGACGCAGGCGCTGTTCAATTTGCCGCCGGGCAATTGGGAGGCGGGCGAAAAAGGCTTTGCCGCGCTGCCGGACCGCTTCGACGATCTCAAGCAAAGCCTGAACACCGCGCTGCCTTATGCGCAGGCGACCGGCGTCAAGCGGCTGCATCTGATGGCCGGCATCGCCAGCCGCAGCGAGCGCAAGGCGGTCGAGGCGTTTTATAAATCGGTGGCATGGGCCGCCGAATTCTTCGCGCCGCACGGCCTCGATGTCGTGATCGAGCCGATCAATCCGCGCAACGTGCCCGGCTATTTCCTCAACGACTTCAACTTCGCGCACGATTTGATCAACGAATTGAAGATTCCCAATCTGAAACTGCAGTTCGACATCTATCACTGCCAGATCATCCATGGCGACGTCACCATGCGGCTGCGCGAGATGATGCCGGTCATCGGTCACATCCAGATCGCCAGCATCCCCTCGCGCAACGAACCTGACGGCGAGGAGCTGAACTATCCGTTCCTGTTCACCGAACTCGACAAGCTCGGCTATGGCGGCTTTGTCGGCTGCGAATACAATCCGCGGGCCAAGACCACCGACGGCCTTGCCTGGTTCAAACCCTATGCCGGAGTAAAACCGTGACGCTGGCCGGAAAATTATTTCTCGGCTGCATTGCCGACGACTACACCGGCGCCTCCGATCTCGCCAATACGCTGACGCGCGCGGGACTGCGCACGGTGCAAACCATCGGCGTGCCCTCCGACAATCTGGCGCTGCCCGAGGTCGATGCAGTCGTCGTCTCGCTGAAGAGCCGCTCGATCGAAGCGGGTTTGGCGGTGACACGCTCGCGCGCGGCGGAAAAATGGCTGCGCAGCCGCGGTGCGGATCACGTGCTGTTCAAGATCTGCTCGACCTTCGATTCCACCGATGCCGGCAATATCGGCCCGGTGATGGACGCGCTGCGCGCGGAGTCTGCCGACACAATAGTGCTGGTGACGCCGGCCTTTCCGGAAACCGGCCGCACCGTCTATCAGGGCAATCTGTTCGTAGGCCTGGTGCCGCTGAACGAAAGCCCGCTAAAGGATCATCCGCTCAATCCTATGCATGATTCCAATCTGGTGCGGGTGCTGGCGCGCCAGAGCAAGACCAGGGTCGGGCTGATTGCCCTTGCAACGCTGACGCGCGGTCCGGATGCGGTTCGCGCGCAACTGGCCGATCTCGCGGCCAAGGGGTTTGGCGCGGCCGTCGTCGATGCGGTGTTCGATCGCGATCTCGAAACCATCGGCAGCGTCGCGCTGGATCATCGGCTGTCCGTCGGCGCCTCCGGTATCGGGCTCGGCATTGCCCGGGCGCTGGTCGCCTCGGGCAAGGTCAAATCGAATGCGCAAAACGCCATTCCCGATACGCCGGTCGGCGGGCCGGCGGCGTGTCTCGCCGGCAGTTGCTCGCAGGCGACGCTGCAGCAGATCGCCAACGCCGAAAAGACGATGCCGGTGCTGCATCTCGATCCCGAGCGCGTCGTGGCCGGCAAGGATGAAGCCGGGCGCGCGCTGGCCTGGGCCAAGACGCGAATCAATCAAGGCCCGATCCTGATCGCGAGCAGTTCGACGCCGGAAGAAGTCGCAGCTCTGCAGTCACGTCATGGCCGTGATGCAGCCGGACATGCCATCGAGCAGGCGATGGCCGATATCGCCGAAGGCCTGGTTCAATCCGGCGTGCGCAGATTGGTGGTCGCCGGTGGTGAAACTTCAGGCGCCGTGGTGGATCGGCTGCGGATTCCCGGCTTTCTGGTTGGCGCAGAAATCGCTGCAGGCGTGCCGGTTTTACGCGCGGTCGGTGCCGACAATGGTGAAATGTTGCTTGCACTGAAATCAGGCAATTTCGGCGGTCCGGAATTTTTCTCCGACGCCCTCGCGATGATGCGCTGATCACGTCTCCCCGTTCATTTGTTGGTGACGGCTGTCGTCTACCGTAGTTTCACGGACTGCTAAATTAACACAACCTGAGCCGGCGTTAGGGCTTGATGCAGACAGGTGGTCCCGCGCTCTACCAACCTTTGAAGCTTGTCACATCAGGCGTGCCTCACGCGCCCAAAAACCCCAAGAGATTCCCCAGCCATGCTCGCCAAATACTCGATCCGCGCCAAAATCATCGCCGCGGTCGCCTTTCTGCTCGTCGCGATGACGGGCATGGGCCTGCTCGCGGTCAAGAACATGCGGTCGATCAACGCCAACACGGTGGACATTGCCGCCAACTGGTTGCCGAGCGTGCGCTTGCTGGGCGATCTGCGCGCCGGCGTCATCACCTATCGCACCGTGATCCGCGAGCACATGCTGGCCCAAACGCTCGAGGAAAAGGAAGCCGCGGAAAAGACCTTGGCGACGGTCGTCGAGGCCAACAACAAGATTCGCCAGCGCTACGAGACGGTAATCACTTCTCCGGAGGAGCGCGCGCTTTACACCGAATGGTCCAGGAACTGGGATGCCTACAAGAAGGGCACCGAGGAAGTCATGGCGCTGTCGCGCAAGGCCGTTGGCAAAATTCCGACCGAGGCGCATGAGTTGAATACCAAGACCGTGAACAAGATCGGGCTCGAGGCGGACGCCATCCTGAAAAAGGACATCGACCTCAACAACACCGGCGCCGACAAGGCGGCGCAGGATGCCGCCGACAGCTACAGTTCGGCGTTGATGATGCTCGCGGTCATCCTCGGCGCCGCCGTCATCATCGGTATTGGCGTCAGCTTCTACCTGGTTCGCGACATCTCGACCGGCATCTCTTCGATCGTCACCCCGATGCAGGCGCTGGGCAAGGGCGATCTGAGCGCAAACGTGCCGCATCAGGGCGAGAACACCGAGATCGGCGCCATGGCCGACGTGCTGCAGGTGTTCAAGCAAGCGCTGATTGCCAAGAAGGCCGCCGATGAGGCTGCCGCGCTTGACGCGGAAGCCAAGATCGAGCGCGGCCGCCGGGTCGACAGCATCACCCGCAATTTCGAATCGATGATCGGCGAGATCGTTCAGACGGTATCGTCGGCGTCGACACAGCTCGAAGCTTCGGCCGGTACGCTGTCGAAGACGGCGGAACGTTCGCAGCAATTGACCACCGCGGTGGCGGCGGCCTCCGAGGAAGCCTCCACCAACGTGCAGTCGGTGGCGTCGGCGACCGAGGAACTGTCGTCCTCCGTCAACGAGATCAGCCGCCAGGTCCAGGAATCGGCGCGGATGGCCACTGATGCCGTTGGTCAGGCCCGCACCACCAACGACCGGGTCAGCGAGTTGTCCAAGGCGGCATCCCGCATCGGCGACGTCGTCGAACTGATCAATACCATCGCCGGCCAGACCAACCTCTTGGCACTCAACGCCACCATCGAGGCGGCGCGTGCCGGGGAGACCGGCCGCGGCTTTGCGGTCGTGGCCTCGGAAGTGAAGGCGCTGGCCGAGCAGACCTCCAAGGCGACCGGCGAGATCGGCCAGCAGATCACCGGCATCCAGGCCGCGACCCAGGACTCGGTGAACGCGATCAAGGAAATCAGCGGCACCATTGAAAGACTGTCGGAGATATCCTCGACCATTGCGGCCGCGGTGGAAGAGCAGGGCGCCGCGACGCAGGAAATCTCCCGCAACGTGCAGCAGGCGTCCCAAGGCACCCAGCAGGTCTCCGCCAACATCACCGACGTACAGCGCGGCGCCAGCGAGACCGGATCGGCCTCCTCGCAGGTGCTGTCCGCGGCGCAGTCGCTGTCGGGCGACAGCAACCGCCTCAAGCTCGAGGTCGGCAAGTTCCTGGATTCGGTCCGGGCGGCCTGACAACAACGCCACTGGCGACAATCGATCAGCCCGGCCCCCAAAAGGGGCCGGGCTTTTTGCATTGGGCTATGCCGTTGCGAAGTTCGGTCACGGGCTACGTAGTTCCACTGAACCCCATTAACCATCCATAGTTCTACAGCCGGTATCTTCCAGCAGTCGCGCTGGTCACTTGTCTTCGCTTGCCGTCGCAGCTCACCCAATTCCGGGAAGTCAAAGGTTCGGCGAAATGATCAAGCTCAATCGCATCGGGTACAAACTGGGTCTGGCGGGCGCCGTCGGCGTCTTGCTGGCGATGGGCATGGCCGCCAACCAGATGATGACCGACGCGTCGGTGTCGGCCGTTAACGACCGTGCCGGCCGCTCGCAACGGGTGTCCGACGCCGCGCTGGCCGCCAACCTGGCGATGCAGCAGATGGAGCTCGCGGGGCGCAACATCAGATTGTCGAGGACTCCCGCCGAAGTCGAAAAGCACTTCGCCCAACTGGAGCGCCTGAAAGCGTCCGAAACCAGCCAGTTGGAAGCCGCACTGGCGAGCGCCCAGAAGCCGGAGACCCGGGAGCGGCTGCAGAAAATCAAATCCCTGATGGACCGTTTCAGTGCCGGCGTGG
This sequence comes from Bradyrhizobium sp. AZCC 2289, assembly GCF_036924615.1. Classification (NCBI taxonomy): domain Bacteria; kingdom Pseudomonadati; phylum Pseudomonadota; class Alphaproteobacteria; order Hyphomicrobiales; family Nitrobacteraceae; genus Bradyrhizobium; species Bradyrhizobium sp. AZCC 2289. The sequence continues at coordinate 8,138,160 of NZ_JAZHRY010000001.1, forward strand.
AGGAGATCGCGAAAGCGCAGGCAGCACTTCTCGCGCAGATCGACAAGCGCTCGGCGATCTCTGGTGAATGGACCAAGGCTATCGAGGCCGAACTGGCTTCGCCGGCAATGACCAAGCTGGACAATCGCGCCGAGGTCGAAAAGCTGCTGCATCAGGCCGACGCCAAGGTGAACGCACTAAAGGCCATGGTCTGGCGGTTAGGCGCCACCGGCGATGCCAGCCTGATCGACCAGATTGCGAAGACCCAGACCGCGCTCAAGACCATTTTCAACCTGTTGCGGGGCGAGGCCGATGACCGCGAATTGATCTCCGTGATCAGCTCGCTGGATTCGGTCGTCAAACGTTTCCTCGCTGCCAATGACGACGTCGTCAGGACCGAGGCGCTGAAGGACGACATTATTGCCAATCGTTCGGTCAAGTTTGCCGATGAGGCCGCCGAATTGATGGAAATGACGGTCAGTACCGCACAAAAGAATTCGGCGGTTTCCAGGGACGAGGTTGCGGCCGAGACCGCGCAGGCCAATCGCATCAACCTGATCATGGCCGGGATCGTCATCCTGACCCTGGTCGCCTCAGGCGTATTCTCCTTCCTCGGGATCGCGCGTCCGATGACGCGCCTGAACCGCGCGCTGGGCGAGATGGCCGGCGGCAAGCTCGATATCGAAATTCCCGGTGCTGCCCGCGGCGACGAGATCGGCGACCTCGCCAAGACCGTCACCGTGATCCGCGAGAACGCCGAGCAAAAGGCGCGCGACGAGGCTGCGGCCAAGACCAGGCAGGAACAGATCGCGGCCGAACAACGCAAGGAGGACATGATCCGCCTGGCCAATGATTTCGAGGGCGCCGTCGGCGAGATCGTCGAGACCGTGTCGTCGGCTTCGACCGAGCTCGAGGCGTCGGCCGGCACGCTGACGTCGACGGCGGAGCGCTCACAAAAGCTCACCACCATGGTCGCCGCCGCTTCCGAAGAAGCCTCGACCAACGTGCAGTCGGTGGCGTCCGCGACCGAGGAACTGTCGACCTCCGTCAACGAAATCAGCCGCCAGGTCCAGGAATCGGCGCGAATGGCCTCCGAGGCCGTCGGCCAGGCCCGTACCACCAACGACCGGGTCAGCGAATTGTCCAGGGCGGCATCCCGCATCGGCGATGTCGTCGAGCTGATCAACACCATCGCCGAACAAACCAATCTGCTGGCGCTCAACGCCACCATCGAGGCCGCGCGGGCCGGTGAAGCCGGCCGTGGCTTTGCGGTGGTGGCGTCCGAAGTGAAGGCGCTGGCCGAGCAAACCTCCAAGGCGACCGGCGAGATCGGCCAGCAGATCACCGGCATCCAGGCCGCGACCCAGGACTCGGTGAATGCAATCAAGGAAATCAGCGGCACCATCGAAAGGCTCGCGGAGATCTCCTCGACCATTGCAGCCGCGGTGGAAGAGCAGGGTGCCGCGACGCAGGAAATCTCCCGCAACGTGCAGCAGGCCGCCCAGGGCACCCAGCAGGTCTCCGCCAATATCACCGACGTGCAGCGCGGCGCCAGCGAGACCGGCTCGGCCTCGTCGCAGGTGCTTTCCGCGGCCCAGTCGCTGTCCGGCGACAGCAACCGCCTCAAGCTCGAGGTCGGCAAGTTCCTGAACTCGGTGCGGGCGGCGTAACGCCGCCGGCTGGCGGCTCCGGTTCCGGCCTTGGCCGTGCAGGCACGAGCTATGCCGGGGAAGTGAAGGCCGCCTGCGCGCCGCTGCGTTGGCATTCCGGTTCGATTCGGGTAAATCGGCCCGAGCGGATTGGCCTTTCGGGGAGCCAATTACCGCCTTTCCAGGGGTTGCCTCGTTTATGATCGCATTGGTCCGTATCGCGCTGAGCAGGCCGTATACGTTTGTCGTGCTCGCGCTGCTGCTTCTGATCATCGGACCGCTGGCGGCGCTGCGCACGCCGACCGACATCTTTCCGGATATTCGCATCCCCGTGATCGGGGTGGTCTGGCAATATACCGGCCTGCCGCCGGACCAGATGGCCGGGCGCATCACCTCGCCGTTTCAGCGGGCGCTGACGACGACGGTCAACGATATCGAACACATCACGGCGAATTCGTACAACGGCTTCGGCATCATCAAGATTTTCTTCCAGCCGACCGTCGATATCCGTACCGCCAACGCCCAGGTCACGGCGATTTCGCAGACGCTGCTGAAGCAGATGCCGCCGGGCGCGACGCCGCCATTGATCCTCAACTACAGCGCGTCCACCGTTCCGATCATCCAGGTCGCATTGTCCGGCGACGGCCTCACCGAGCAGAACCTCGCCGATATCGGCATCAACCAGTTGCGCACCCCGCTGGTCACGGTGCCCGGCGCGGCGATCCCCTATCCGTTCGGCGGCAAGCAGCGCCAGGTCCAGATCGATCTCAATTCGACAGCCCTGCAGGCGCGCGGCCTGTCCGGACAGGACGTCGCCAATGCGCTGGCTGCACAGAATTTGATCACGCCCGTCGGTACCCAGAAGATTGGCGGCTTCGAATACAATATCCAGCTCAACAACTCGCCGCTGAAGATGGAAGACCTCGGCGGCCTGCCGATCAAGACGGTCAACGGCGCCATGGTCTATATCCGCGATGTCGCCACCGTACGCGACGGCAACCCGCCGCAGACCAATATCGTTCACGTCGACGGCAACCGCTCGGTCTTGATGATGGTGCTGAAGGCCGGCGCGATCTCGACGCTGGATATCATCGCCGGCATCAAGCAGAAGGTGATCGACGTCAAGGATCAGCTGCCGGATGCGCTGAAGATCGGCTTCATCGGCGACCAGTCGCTGTTCGTCCGCGGCGCCATCACCGGCGTCGCCAATGAAGGCGTGATCGCAGCCCTTTTGACCAGCGTGATGATCCTGCTGTTTCTCGGCAGCTGGCGTTCGACCGTCATCATCGCCGTCTCGATCCCGCTGTCGGTCTTGGGCGCCATCATCATGCTGTCGGCGATCGGCGAGACGCTCAACATCATGACGCTGGGCGGGCTGGCGCTGGCGGTCGGCATTCTCGTCGACGACGCCACCGTCACCATCGAGAACATCAATTACCATCTCGAGCAGGGCAAGCCGGTCGAGCAATCGATCCTGGACGGCGCCAACCAGATCGTGACGCCGGCCTTCGTCTCGCTGCTCTGCATCTGCATCGTGTTCGTGCCGATGTTCTTCCTGACCGGCGTCGCGCGTTTCCTGTTCGTGCCGATGGCCGAAGCCGTGATGTTCGCGATGATCTGGTCGTTCATCCTGTCGCGCACGCTGGTGCCGACGATGGCAAACTATCTCTTGAAGGCGCATGTCCATCATGACGGCGAGCCGCCGCGGTCGCGCAATCCCCTGGTGCGCTTCCAGCGCGGGTTTGAGGCGCGGTTCGAGCGCATCCGCAGCACCTATCGCGATCTGCTGTCGATGGCGCTCGGGCGGCGGCCGCTGTTCGTGACCGGTTTCCTCGGCATCGTCGCGGTTTCGTTCCTGCTGGTGCCGTATCTCGGCCGCAACTTCTTTCCCTCCGTCGATGCCGGCAACATCCTGATGCATGTGCGGACACAAGTGGGCACGAGGGTCGAGGAAACCGCCAACCAGCTCGCCGATGTGCAGAAGGCGATCCGCAAGATCATCCCGCCTGACCAGATCGATACGCTGGCTGACAACATCGGCATGCCGATTTCCGGCATCAACATGACCTACAACAACACCGGCGTGATCGGCCCGCAGGATGGCGACGTCCAGATCAAGCTCAAAGAAGGCCACCGCCCGACCGCTGACTATGTCCAGCTGCTGCGTGAACAATTGCCGCGGCAGTTTCCTGGCTTGAGTTTTGCGTTCCTTCCCGCTGACATCGTCAGTCAGATCCTGAATTTCGGCGCGCCGGCGCCGATCGATCTGCAGGTCCGCGGCGCCAATCTGGAAGCCAATTTCGTCTACGCCAACAAGCTGTTGAGCAAGATCCGCCGGATTCCCGGCATTGCCGATGCGCGGATCCAGCAATCGCCCAACAATCCGACCTTCAACATCGATGTCGACCGCACCCGCGCGCAATATGTCGGTTTGACCGAGCGCGACGTCACCAACAGCCTCGTGGTCAACCTCGCCGGCAGTTCGCAGGTCGCGCCGACCTACTATCTCAACCCCGATAACGGCGTGTCCTATTCGATCGTGATGCAGACGCCGCAATACCAGATCGACTCGCTGAGCGCGTTGCAGACGCTGCCGATCACCGCGACCGGCAATCCGCAGTCGCCGATCTTGGGCGGCATTGCCGACATCAAGCGCACGATCTCCAGCGCCGTGGTGTCGCAATATGACATCCAGTCGATGGTGCAGATCTACGCCACCCCGCAGGGACGCGACCTCGGCGCAGTTGCCGCCGACGTGCGGCAGGTGATCGCCGATACCGCCAGGGAAGTGCCGAAGGGCTCGTCGGTGGTCCTGCTCGGCCAGGTGCAGACCATGAACAGCGCCTTTTCCGGCTTGCTGTTCGGGCTGCTTGCCGCGGTCGTGCTGATCTATTTCCTGATCGTGGTGAATTTTCAGTCCTGGTCCGATCCGTTCGTGATCATCACCGCGCTGCCGGCAGCCCTTGCCGGCATCGTCTGGATGCTGTTCACCACCCAAACCACGCTGTCGGTGCCGGCGCTGACCGGCGCCATCATGTGCATGGGCGTCGCCACCGCCAACAGCGTGCTGGTGATCAGCTTTGCGCGCGAGCGTTATGAAGAGCTCGGCGACCCCATTGCAGCGGCGCTGGAGGCTGGTTTCGTCCGGTTCCGCCCGGTGCTGATGACCGCGCTGGCGATGATTATCGGCATGACGCCGATGGCGCTGGGTCTCGGCGAGGGCGGCGAGCAGAACGCGCCGCTCGGGCGCGCCGTGATCGGCGGCTTGATCTTCGCGACGATCGCCACCCTGATGTTTGTTCCCGTGGTATTCAGTATGGTACACAAGAAACAGGGCGTCACTGCCGCCGCCTCACCGGAGATGCCGAATGCCCACTGAACAGCCCCCGACGGTCTCGCGCCGGAAGCTGGGCATCTTCGCCGTGGTGGCGCTGATCGGCGCCGGCCTGATCGTCGCAACCGGCATCCGGGCGCGTGAGGATCAAGACTCCAGGCTGCGCGAATGGACCGACAATCAGGCGGTTCCGACCGTCGCCGTCGCACTCCCCAACGCTCGCGCCCTCAATCCAACCCTCGAGCTGCCGGGCCGGCTGGAAGCCTATTATCGCGCGCCGATCTTCGCGCGCGTCTCGGGCTATCTGAAAAGCTGGAGCGCCGATATCGGCGCCAAGGTCAGGGCGGGCCAGGTGATTGCCGAGATCGAGGCGCCCGATCTGGACCAGCAATTGCTCCAGGCCCGCGCCGATCTCGCCAGCCAGGAAGCCAGCGCGAGGTTGTCCGAAGCGACGCTGACGCGCCGCAAGACGCTGGTGGCCTCCAACTTCGTCTCGGCGCAGGAAATCGACGAGCGCACCGCCGACCTCTCCAACAAGAAGGCCGCGGTCAATTCCGGGCAGGCCAATGTCGAGCGCCTGGAAGCGCTGGCGGGCTACAAGAAGATCACCGTCCCCTTCGACGGCGTCGTCACCGCGCGCGATACCGACGTCGGCGCGCTGATCAATGCCGGCGGCGGCTCGGGGCCGGCGATGTTCGTGGTCTCCGACATCACCAAGCTGCGCGTCTATGTCAACGTTCCCCAGAATTACGTGCCGTCGATCAAGATCGGCGCCAAGGCCGCGATCACGATGCCGGAATATCCGAACCGCAGCTTTGCCGCAACCGTGGAAGCCTCCTCGCAATCGGTCGATGTTAGTTCCGGCACGACGCGGATGCAGCTGGCGCTGGATAATTCCGCCGGCGAGCTGATGCCGGGCGGCTACGCCAATGTGCGCCTCAACCTGCAGCGCGACACGATCCCGCTGCACATCCCGGCCAGCGCGCTGATCTTCAACCAGAACGGCTTGCGCGTTGCGACCGTCGGTCCGGACGACAAGGTGCTGTTCAAGACGGTGACGATCGCCCGCGATCTCGGCAAGGAGATTGAGCTTGCCTCCGGCATCGCCCCCGACGACCGCGTCATCACTGCGCCGCCCGACGGCATCGCCGACGGCGATCCGGTCCGCGTGGTCGGCGCCGGCGCCAAGGGCGCAAAACCCACGACGGCGTCGGAAAAGCAGGACGTGAAGGGGTAGGGGCGGGCCGACCTCTACCATCCGTCATGCCCGGGCTTGACCGGGCTTGACCCGGGCATCCACGACTTACTTTCTTTCGGTTCAACAAAGAACGTGGATGGCCGGGCATAGGCGAGCGGAAGCGACGCCGTCCTTCGGACGGCTATGCCCGGCCATGACGGAGAGGATGTTCACCCCACCCGCCACTCCAGCACGCCATCCTCCGCCGTGACGATATCCCCGACCGAACCCACCGGCGTGTGGTCCATGTTGCGCAGATGCGCCAGCGTCTTCGCGTCGCTGGCGGGAACGCGGCCCAATGTCCGCGCGTCGTTGGCGGTGCGCAGCATCACTACGCCGTGCTCGACCTCGCCCTTGCCGCCATAGATCACGGTAAAGCTTTCGACCTTGCCCTTGCCGCCGGCTTGGGTGACGAATTCGGGCACGGCGCCCTTGCGGCGGTCGGCTGCGGCCTGCACGCTGGTGTCCTGCGCGAGCGCTTGCCTTGGCGCCGCGCGCGACAGCACCAGGCCGTGATGCTTGGTGACGAAGCCACCTTGGCCATAGAGCAGGCCGAGCGTTGCCCCATTCCGCAGCTTGCGCACCATCGCGCAGGCCGCGTGCGTCATGTAGGTGTTGAGCGGCGCGCCGAAGAAGGTTAGGCCGCCGGTCACGGTCGGCTGCACGTCGGAGCCCAGGCCCAGCGTCCGCCGCGCCATCTTGGGCACGCAGGGAAAGCAGCTGTACAATTCGATCGCGTCGAATTTTTTGCCGTCGCCTTCGACCAGATCCATCACCGCTTTCAGCACGGCGTTCTGCGGATGGCTCTCGTAAAACTGGTCGCGGACCAGATAGTCGCGCGGCTCTTCCGCCGACGCGCCGCCCCAGGCGTAGACGATGCGATCTTCGGGGACGCCCGCCGCGCGGGCCTTGGCGAGGCTGGTCATCAGCAGCGCGCCGCCCATGTTCACGGTCGGATTGGCCACCATTAGCTTGGTGTAGGGCCAGGCGATCAGCCGGTTGTCGGACGAGGGCGTGGTGATTTCATCCGACGTGAAATGTTTCTTCAGCCATGAATTGGGATTTTGCGAAGCGACATCCGAATAGGTCGACCACAGGCTACCCGATTCCGCCAGCGCCTCGCGCGGCGTCTGGCCCCAGCGCGCCGACGTCGCCGATTCGTACAGCGGATAGACCGTGATCGGCCGGAACACGCCGAGCTTGACCGCGAGCGGCTTCTGGAACACCGCGCCGCGCTTCGGCTCCTCGACGTCATGCGCGAACGGTGTCCACGGCAGGTCGATACCCGCGCGCTGCGCCTTGGTCGCGGTCGATTGCGCTTCGGCGCCGCAGACCGCGGCCACGCTGCACTCGCCGCGCGCGATGCGTTGCGCGGCCTCGTGCAGATACCGGATCGGGCTCTCGCCGCCGACCGGGCCGTAATAGAGATGCGCAGGCTGGACGCCAAGACGCGCCGCAAGCTGTTTCTCGGGATCGCGATAGCGCCAGCTCAGGAAATTGACGACGTCGAGCGAGCCGATCTCGCCAAGCAGCTTGGCCCCCGAGTCCGTTTCGGCGCGTTTCAGCGCTTGCTCCAGCAAGGTGAGCGGCTCGAGGCCGGCCGTGAGCTCCTTCGGGCGATCGACGATTTCGCCGACGCCGACGATGACGGGAATGCGGTCTTCGGGGAGGTAGACATTAGCCATTGTTTTTGATTTTCACTTTCCAAGACTAGGCAGAACCTCATCCTGAGGAGCCGCGAAGCGGCGTCTCGAAGGATAGGCCACGGGCTTCATGGTTCGAGACGGCGCTGCGCGCCTCCTCACCATGAGGACATCACTCCGCCACCAGCGCATTCATGTGCTCCACCGCCTCTACAAAATCTTCCTTGAACTCCTGCACCACGGCGCCCGCCGACTTCACGCTGTCGATCAGGCCGACGCCCTGGCCGACGAAATAGCTGACGAGATCGCGCGCCTGCGCGTTGCCGGCGGCGGCCGCGCGGTCGATCGAGTTGAAGGCGTCGCGGCTGATGATGCTCTGCAGCGGCATCGGCAGCGCGCCGGGACTGTCGGGCCCGCGGTCCCAGGCGTCGGTCCACACCGAACGGAGTTGCCGCGCCGGCTTTCCGGTGCGGCCCTTGGAGCGGATCGCGTCGCGCGAGGACGCCGCGATCATCTTTTCCCGGAAGATTTCGGTGGTCTCGGACTCGACAGTGGCAAGCCACACCGAGCCGGTCCAGGCGCCGGCGGCGCCCATCGCCATGCACGCCGCCATCTGCCGTCCGGTCATGATGCCGCCCGCGGCCAGCACCGGCACGTCGCGGATCGGCTTGATCGCCTTGATCACCTCGGGCACCAGCACCATGGTCGAGACTTCGCCGCAATGGCCGCCGGCCTCGGTGCCCTGCACGACCAGAATATCGACGCCGGCCGCGACCTGGCGCAGCGCATGTTCCTTGGCGCCGACCAGTGCTGCGACAGGCACATTGTGCTTCTTGCCGCGATCGATCATCGCCTTCGGCGGCACGCCGAGCGCGTTGGCAATCAGCCGGATGGGATGATCAAAGGAGACGTCGAGCAGTTCCAGCGCGCGCTGCGCGTCGAACGGCTGCGGTTGATTGTCGGCGACATTGGTCGTCGTCAGTTCGATGCCGTACTTCTTCAGGAGGTTGCGGGTGAAGTCGCGATGCGCGGGCGATATCCGCGCCTCCAGGCTCTTCCAGGTGACGTCCCTTTCGCCCGCCGTCGAAATGTTCTCGGGAATCAGCACGTCGACGCCGTAGGGTTTGCCGTCGGCGTGATCGTCGATCCATTTCAGCTCCCGCTCCAGCGTTTCGGGCGAGTGCGCGGTCGCGCCCAGTACGCCGAACCCGCCGGCGCGGCTGACGGCTGCCACCACGTCGCGGCAATGGCTGAAGGCCAGCAGGGGAAATTCGATGCCCAGCATGTCGCAGATCGGTGATTTCATGGTCTTGTTCACTCCCTGCGGCAGCGTTTTGGTGCTGCTCATTTCGTTTCGAATTCACGCGTTGTTGCCGGACGCTAGCGCATCGAGGGTGTGCATGCCAAGTCTCCGACCTCATCCTGAGGAGCGGCGTCTTCGCCGCGTCTCGAAGGATGGGCCATGGGCCTCATGGTTCGAGACGGCGCAAGTGCGCCTCCTCACCATGAGGAATGAGCATTCCACGCTGCAGAATATGCAGCCCGGAACGACGGTTTTGTCTCTTGCGCTTTGGCTAGCTGAAGGGAATGCTGCTCTGCAAATCGACAAGAAATCCTTGGGGAGCCCGCTTTCATGTCCGCCGCCTTGCCATCTGTATCCGGTAAAGCTTCCGAGACCTACGACGTCGTCGTGGTCGGCGCTGGCTTTGCCGGCATGTACATGCTGCACCGGCTGCGCAAGCAGGGAATGACGGCGCGGGTCTATGAGCAGGGCGATGGCGTCGGCGGCACCTGGTACTGGAACCGCTATCCCGGCGCGCGCTGCGATGTCGAGAGCATGCAATATTCCTACTCATTCTCCGACGAGCTGCAGCAGGAATGGGACTGGAGTGAGCGCTACGCGCCGCAGCCCGATATCCTGAAATACGCCAACCACGTCGCCGACCGTTTTAATCTCCGCCCCGATATCCAATTCAACACCCGCGTCGAACAGGCCGAGTTCGACGAGAGCGCCGGCGTCTGGTCGGTGACCACGTCGGACTGCAAGACCGTAACCGCAAAGTACGTCGTGCTCGCGACCGGCTGCCTCTCGAACGCGAAGATGCCCGACATCAGGGGTCTCGACGGCTTCAAGGGCAAGGTTTATCACACCGGCCATTGGCCGCATGAAGCGGTCGATTTCACCGGCCAGCGCGTGGCCGTGATCGGCACGGGATCGTCGGGCATCCAGTCGGTGCCCATCATCGCCGAGCAGGCCAGCCATCTCACGGTGTTCCAACGCACCGCGAATTTCTCGATTCCCGCCCGCAACGCTGTTCTGACCGACGACGAGCGGCAGTGGTTCCGCGAAAAATATCCGGAGATAAGGCGCTTTGCCCGCGAGGAGGCGCGCAACGGCATCTATACCGAGATGCCCGATCGCGGCGCGCTCGACGACGGCGACAACGAGCGCCGCGCCAAATATGAATCGCGCTGGAGCAAGGGCGGGCTGACCTTCATGTCGGTCTACAACAACCTCGCGCTCGACAAGACGGCCAACGACACCGCCGCCAATTTCGTCCGCGAGAAGATCGCCGAGATCGTCAAGGATCCTGAGACCGCAAAACTGCTGCAGCCGAACAATCACCCGATCGGCTCAAAACGCATCTGCATCGACACCGATTATTTCGCGACTTTCAATCGCCCGAACGTGGCGTTGGTCGACATCAAGTCCAGCCCGATCGAGGAGATCACCGCGAATGCAGTGCGCGCCGGCGGCAAGGACTTTGAGGTCGATGCGCTGGTGCTGGCGACCGGATTCGATGCGATGACCGGTTCGGTCGCCAAGATCGACATCCACGGCCGTAACGGACAGATGCTGAACCAGAAATGGGCGGAAGGACCGAAGACCTATCTCGGCCTGATGAGCGCGGGTTTTCCAAACCTGTTCATCATCACGGGTCCCGGCAGTCCGTCGGTACTGTCCAACATGATCGTCTCGATCGAGCAGCATGTCGACTGGATCGCCGACTGCGTCGCCTATATGCGCAACCACAGCCTCCAGACGATGGAGGCGGACAAGGACGCCGAGGACAAATGGGTGGCCCATGTCAACGAGGTCGCCTACACCACGCTCTATCCGCAGGCCAATTCCTGGTACATGGGCGCCAACGTGCCGGGCAAGCCGCGCATCTTCATGCCCTATATCGGCGGCGTCGGGCCGTACCGGCAGATTTGCAACGACATCGCGGCGAAGGGCTATGAGGGGTTTGTGATGGCGGACGCGGAGCGGAAGCAACGAATGGCAGCGTCATAAATCACTCTCTCACCGTCATGCCCGGGCTTGTCCCGGGTATTCACGTTCTTAGCTGTGTCAAGAACGACGTGGATAGCCGGGGCAAGCCCGGCCATGTCGGAAACGAACCCTGGAGCCAACCGAGTGACCGACACACCCGTGACCGAAACCCCCGCCTACGAGCCGCCAAAAATCTGGACCTGGAACAAGGGGAGCGGCGGCCGCTTCGCCAGCATCAACCGCCCGATCGCGGGCGCAACGCATGACAAGGAGCTGCCGGTCGGCCGTCATCCGATGCAGTTGTATTCGCTGGCGACGCCGAACGGCGTCAAGGCCACGGTGATGCTGGAAGAGCTGCTCGCGCTCGGCCACAGCGGCGCCGAATACGACGCGTGGCTGATCAAGATCGACGGCAACCAGTTCGGCTCTGGCTTCGTCGCGGTCAATCCGAACTCGAAAATCCCGGCGCTGATGGACCGCAGCGGACCGGCGCCGATCCGGGTGTTCGAATCCGGCGCGATCCTGGTGCACCTTGCGGAAAAATTCGGGGCCTTGCTGCCATCGGGCGGTCAGGCGCGCGCGGAATGCCTGTCGTGGCTGTTCTGGCAGATGGGCAGCGCGCCGTTTCTCGGCGGCGGCTTTGGCCATTTCTATGCCTACGCTCCGGAAAAGATCGAATACGCCATCGACCGCTACGCGATGGAGGTCAAGCGCCAGCTCGACGTGCTCGACCGGCGGCTGGCGGACAACGAATATCTCGCAGGCAGCGAGTATACGATCGCCGACATCGCGGTATGGCCCTGGTATGGCTCGCTGGTGAAGGGCGTGCTCTATGGCGCGGGCGAATTTTTATCCGTGCAGGACTACAAGAACGTGCAGCGCTGGACCGATGCGATTGCCAAACGCCCAGGCGTGCAGCGCGGCCGCATGGTCAACCGTACCTGGGGCGATCCCGCCAGCCAGCTGCACGAGCGTCACGACGCCAGCGATTTCGAAACGAAGACGCAGGACAAGATCGCGGAGCCGGCGGCGTCATAATGCGCGGGGTGGATTAGCCCAACGCGTCCGCGCAAGGCCCGGCCTGATGACAGGCTCCGGCGTAATCTACCATTCACAAGCAACGTAGCGGCGGGTTACGCTTCGCCAACCCGCCCTGCAAACTGGCGGGGATAAGGGAGCCGGGCAGGGAGGAGCCGCTATGAGTTTTTACGAAAAAGGCGCCGTACGTATCCACTACGAGGAGGCCGGTTCCGGCTACCCGCTGCTGCTGATCGCCGGCGGCGGATTGAACTCGACGATATCGGGCCTCAGCGGCAGTTATCCGCCCTTCGACTCCTTCGTGGAATTCAAGGGCGAGTACCGCTGCATCGCGGCGGACCTGCGCAACGCCAATGCGGGTCAGTCCACCGGCCCGCTCGAGATCGAGCGCCCTTGGGATTCCCACACCGACGACCACCTCGCGCTGATGGATCATCTCGGCATCGACAAGTTCATGGTGCTGGGCTTTTGCATCGGCGGCCCCCTGATCTGGAACCTGTTGCGGCGCGCGCCCGACCGTATCATCGCCGCGGTGTTGGCGCAGCCGAGCGGCTCGCGTCCGGAGATGCGCGACCTGTTCTACGACAATAACATGAAGGGCTGGGCTCCCGAGCTGGTCAAGCGCCGGCCCGAGATCGCGATGGAGACGGCGGAAAAATTCCTGACCCGGATGTATCGCACCAATCCTGATTTCGTCTTCACCGTGACGCGCGATTTCGTCCGCCAGTGCCAGACGCCGGTGCTGATCCTGCCCGACGATATCCCGGCCCATCCCTATGCGGTCGCGATGGAGGCGGCGATGCTGGCGCCGAACGCCGAAGTCAGCCTGTTCCCGTGGAAGGAGCCCAAGGAGCGGATTCCGCTGGCGGTGCGCCAGATCCGTTCCTTCCTGCGTGCGCACCGGCCGGCTGCTGCTTAGGGCGGCAGCCGTGTAGGGTGGGCAAAGCGATAGCGTGCCCACCATTCTCACGACATCGATGCGGATAGATGGTGGGCACGGCGCACGCGCGCCTTTGCCCACCCGACAGGTTAATCCGGCAGGGTCTCTCCGGAGCCACCGAGTTCGGCGGGCAGATCCCGGTATTTCGGCAAGCCGTCTTTCACGGAAACCGTCTTGCTCCCGTAATTCGCATGCAGCGTCGGCTGATGCGTGTATCCCTTGAGCAGGTTGGCGTAGACGTCGATCAGCCGCATCCGCGGATGGTCGGTCATGATGTGGCCGCCGCAGACCTTGCAGAATTTCCGATAGGAGTTTTCGGTCTTGTGAAAGGTGCCGATCTCGCCTTCGCCCTTGGTGATGCGCACATGATCCGATTTCCACAGACTGAAGGCGTTGATCGGCGCCGCCGACCATGCCTGGCAATCCCCGCAATGGCAGTAGCCCGCGAACACCGGCGTGCCCGTCACCTCCACCTCGACGGCACCGCAAAAGCAGCCGGCCTTGTAGGTGGCGGCGTCCATTTTCGTCGCCTCGCCGTCGGCCAGCAGATCGCTGTATTCGGCATGCTTGGTCATGTAGTTGCGGATGAAATCGCACTCGACTGAGAGCTTGCGCCCCTGCGCCCGCACCGCATCGAGCGTCGCGCGTCCGAGTTTTGAGCCGACGCCGCGGCCGCCCAGTTCAGGTGGCACCTCGGTATGCACGAGCGTGATCGCACCGGGCGATTTGCGGTAGGTGACAAAGGCGATCGTGCCGTCGACGTCGAGTTCGAACCGATCGCGCGCTTCGTTGTCGCTGAAATTGTCGATCATGGGCACTCCTGTTTTGGATCGGTGGACACGGCGCAAACGCGCCTTTGCCCACCCTACAAATTAAGTTGCCGGTGCTCCCTGCGCCGGCGGAAACACCATTCGGTCGTCGGTGCGGCAATAGCGGTCGGCGAACAGGCGGCCGACCGGGTGATAGCGGTCCATGTGCACGCGCATCGTTTTGCTGTCCCACAATTCGTCGCGGATGTGGAAGTTGATGCCTTGCCCCATGATGAGCTGGCGGTCGCCGTTGACGTCGATGGTCTTCCAGGTCTTGCATTCCATCGCCCAGGGCGCGTCGGCCAGCCGTGGCACCGCGATCTTGGTCGAGGGCGCGAGCTTGAGGCCGAGATAGCCGGGCTCGCCGATGTCGGGTGGAAAGTCGCCGCTGGAATCGTGCATCGCGCGCGCCAGCGGCTCGTCGGCGAGGTTGACCACGAACTCGCCGGTGCGTTCGATGTTGACCGTGGTGTCCTTGGGCAAGCCGTCGGGCCCGGCGGCGAACATGCAGAGCGGCGGATCCTCGCAGAACACGTTGAAGAAGCTGAAGGGTGCGGCGTTGACCACGCCGGTCGGGCCGATCGTCGTCACCCAGGCGATCGGCCGCGGCAGCACGAATCCGGTCAGCACCTTGTAGCGCTCGCGCTGGGTGAGATCGCCGGGGGCGTATTGCATGATGCGTTCCGTTCCGGTTACCTGGCCCCGCTTGCGGCCGCTTGCGGGGAGAGGTCGGATTGCGAAGCAATCCGGGTGAGGGGGACTGTCCGCGAGCGAACTCGTGGAGAGTTCCCCTCATCCCGACCCTCTCCCCGCACGCGGGGAGAAGGAGACGGCGAACTACGGCATGCTCAGTTCGTGGCGGCCGACCACCATCCAGTGCACTTCGTCCGGACCGTCGGCGAAGCGCAGATGGCGCACGTCCTGGTACATTTCGCCGAGCGGCGACCATTGCGAGATGCCGGTGGCGCCGTGCATCTGGATCGCCTGGTCGATGATCTTGCAGGCGCGCTCGGGCACCATCGCCTTGACCATGCTGACCCAGGTGCGGGCTTCCTTGTTGCCGAGCACGTCCATCGCCTTGGCGGCCTTCAACACCATCAGCCGCATCGCCTCGATCTCGCAGCGCGCCTGCGCGATGATCTGCAAATTACCGCCGAGATGCGCGATCTTCTTGCCGAAGGCTTCGCGGGTCAGGCCGCGCGAGACCATCAGGTCGAGCGCCTTTTCCGCCTTGCCGATGGTGCGCATGCAGTGATGGATGCGGCCCGGCCCGAGACGGACCTGCGAGATCTCGAAACCGCGGCCTTCGCCGAGCAGGATGTTCTCCTTCGGCACCCGGACATTGTTGAAGCGCAGATGCATATGCCCGCGCGGTGCGTGGTCGTGGCCGAACACGTGCATCGGTCCGATGATCTCGACGCCGGGCGTGTCCTTGGGCACCAGGATCTGCGACTGCTGCTTGCTTGGTGCGGCGTCAGGACTGGTCTTCACCATCACGATCATGATCTTGCAGCGGGGATCGCCGAGGCCGGAGATGTAGTATTTCTCGCCGTTGATCACCCATTCGTCGCCGACCAGTTTTGCGGTGGTCGAGATATTCTTGGCGTCGGAGGAGGCGACATTCGGTTCGGTCATGGCATAGGCGGAACGGATTTCGCCGGCCAGGAGCGGCTTCAGCCACTTCTCCTTCTGCTCCTTGGTGCCGACGCGCTCGATCACTTCCATGTTGCCGGTATCCGGCGCCGAGCAGTTCATGGTTTCCGAGGCCAGCGGGCTCTTGCCGAGTTCGGCGGCGATATAGGCGTAGTCCAGATTCTTCAGGCCTTCGCCGGTCTCGGCATCGGGCAGGAAGAAGTTCCACAGGCCAACTTCCTTGGCCTTCGCCTTGGCCTTGCCCAGCACCTCGAGCTGCTCCGGCGTAAAGCTCCAGCGGTCGGTCTTTTTCTCGCCATGCCGGTAAAACTCGACCGACATCGGCTCGACCGTTTCGCGGATGAATTTCTTGACGTGGTCGTACAGCGGCCGGACCTTCTCCGACATGCGCAGATCATTGAGCTCGTCTTCCGGATTGAGCGTATAGGTCGTGGTGCGGGGTATGTAGGCGTGTTTCATGCAGTCCTCCCATTGGGGCAGATCGTTCGTTCCCGTTCGCTCGGGCGATCTGTCTGAAACGCTTGTTTCTGGTCGTCACTGTAAACGCCTGCTCCGCCTTTGCACAGGCAAACTGGAGGAGGGGTTTTTCCGCCCCGTGGAAGGTACGTGCCTGCCCAGCGGACAAAAAATCAGCGAAACTCCATCCACGTCGTCCCGGCTCCTGGTGCGCAATTGCGCATATGGGCCGGGACGACGAACTGCGTATGACGACCTTCATCTCAAAACGCCGTATACCCGCCGTCGATCACAAAACAATCCGCGGTGTGATACGACGACGCCTTGCTCATCAGATATACCGCGATGCCGCCGAAGTCCGCGGGCTCGCCGAAGCGCCGCACCGGAATCCGCGGCATCACATTGGCGACGAATTTGTCGTTCGCCATGATGTTCGCGGTCATGTCGCTCTTGATCCAGCCGGGCAGGATCGCGTTCGCGGTGACGCCGTATCGGGCGAGTTCCACCGCGAGCGCGCGCGGCACAGCGCGTTCAGCGCCGCCTTGGTGCCGGCATAATGCTCGTTGCGTGCGGTGCCGAACAGCGAGGCGAGGCTCGAGGTTGCCACCAGCCGGCCGAATTTGTCGCCGGCGTCGGCGCGCTCGGTCATGTGGCGCGCGGCGGCCTGGAACACGTGGAAGACGCCGTCCAGATTGGTCGCGAACATGCGACGCCATTCTTCCTCGGTGCGGTCGATGAAGGCGCGCCGTCCGCCGCCGCCGATGCCGGCATTGGCAAAGCAGCCGTCGACGCGGCCGAACGCATCGAGCGTCGCTTTCATCGCACCCTTGACGGAGGCGGGATCGGCGACGTCGCAGATGCGGGTGTCGACCTTGCCGGGTCCGGCCGCCATGGTGGCCGCGGCATTTTTGTTCTTGTCGGCGTTGCGGCCCCAGATCGAGACGTTGCAGCCGGCGGCGTTCAGCGCCTGCGCGATGCCAAGCCCGATGCCGCCATTACCGCCGGTGATGATGGCGACGCGGCCGGAGAGGTCGAAGATGCTCATGGGTGTTTCCATTTGGTATGGCGCACGTTAGGTCGTGCGTTCAATGATGGGCAGATGTTCAGAGCCAACCATGGACAAGGCTATCAGAAAAATCAAATATGAGCCGAGATGGCAGATTCAATCTGCCGCGCAACGGAATAGCGCGTAAACACAAGTCATGAGGAAACAATGCAGTTCAAGCACGTCACGCTCGATATCGATGGACCGGTCGCCGTTCTCAGGCTCGACCATCAGGAGGTCATGAACGCGGTCTCGATGGACATGCTGGGCGGCCTCGCCGAGGCGCTCGACACCATCGACGAGAAGAAATCCGAAATTCGCTGCGTGGTGCTGACCGGCGCGGGGCGCGCGTTCTGCACCGGCGCCAATCTGCAGGGCCGCAACAACCAGAAGCCGGGCAGAAGCAACGCCGGCGCCACGCTGGAAATCGGCTTTCACCCGTTCCTGCGCCGCTTGCGCAATCTGCATTGCCCGCTCGTCACCGCGGTCAACGGCCCGGCTGCCGGCGCCGGGATGAGCTTTGCATTAATGGGCGACATGATCCTGTGCGCGCGCTCGTCCTATTTCCTGCAGGCGTTCCGCCGCATTGGCCTCGTGCCGGATTGCGGATCGACCTGGCTGCTGCCGCGGCTGATCGGCAAGGCGCGCTCGGTCGAACTGTCGCTGATGGGCGAGCGGCTGCCGGCGGAAAAGGCGCTGGAATGGGGGCTGGTCAACCGCGTCCATGACGATGCGGCTTTGATGGAGGAGGCCATGAAGCTCGCGCATGAGCTCGCCAACGGTCCGACGATTGCGCTGTCGCTGATCCGCAAACTGTATTGGGACAGCCCGGAGAACTCGTTCGAGGAACAGCTCAACCTCGAATTCGAGTCGCAGCGCACGGCGGGTGCGGCGGAAGATTTCAAGGAGGGCGTCACCGCCTTCCTCGAAAAGCGCCCGGCGAAGTTCAAAGGCAAATGATCGAGCAGGAACTCGGACGCTGCGTCGCCGCCTTCTATCCGGGCGCGACCGGCGTTGCCGGCGCGGCAAAACTCTCCGGCGGCGCCAGCCAGGAGACCTGGTCGTTCGACATCATCCATCCCGACGGTGTCATCGGCGCGATCCTGCGCCGCGCGCCGCCGGGCTATGGCGCCTCGCCGGGGCGGGCCGCCGGCCTCGATACCGAGGCGACGCTGATGCAGCTCGCGTTTGACGCCGGCCTGCCGTCGCCGCGCGTGATGCATGTGCTGCAGCCGGAGGACCACCTCGGCACCGGCTTCATCATGCAGCGGATCGAGGGCGAAACCATCGCGCGCAAGATCCTTCGCGATGAACAATTTGCAAAGGCGCGGCCGATGCTGGCGCGCCAGCTCGGCCAAGTCATCGCCGGCATCCACGGGCTCGACGGCTCGAAGCTGCCAAAACTGCGGCAGATGACGTCGACAAAAGAGATTGCCGATCTCGAGCGCGAATACCGCAGCTTTGACTGGCCGCGGCCGGTGTTCGAGCTGGCGCTGCGCTGGCTGCGTGACCACGATCCCGGGCCTTCCAGCGAAGTGACTTTGGTGCACGGCGATTTCCGTCACGGCAATCTCATCATCGGCCCCGACGGCGTCCGCGCGGTGCTGGATTGGGAACTCGCGCATTTCGGCGATCCGATGGAGGATCTCGGCTGGATCTGCGTCAATTCCTGGCGCTTTGGCGAGATCGACAAGCCGGTCGGCGGCTTTGGCACGCGCGAGGATCTGTTTGCTGGATACGAGCAAGCCGGCCGCCGCGCCGATCCGGATCGCGTGATGTTTTGGGAAGTGATGGGGACGCTACGCTGGGGCGTGATGTGCTGCGGCATGATGCAGCGGTTTCGCAGCGGTCCCGATCATTCGATGGAACGTGCGATGATCGGGCGGCGTTCGTCGGAGACGGAGATTGATTTGCTCAGGCTGCTAGCGCCGCGGGCATGATCCCGAAAAGTGGAGGCCGGTTTTCGGAAAAGATCATGCCCAAAAAGATGAGAAAATAACATGCAGGACGAACCGACACCCACCGAATTGATCAAGGCGGTCGCGGATTTTCTGCGCAACGAAATCACGCCCGTCATCAAGGGCCACAACGCCTTCAAGCTCCGCGTCGGCATCAACGCGCTCGACCTGGTGACGCGGCAATTGGCGCTGGAGCAGGGCGGCGATGCCGCCGAGGCCGCGCGGCTGAAGCAGTTGCTTGGCGCGGATGGCTCGCTGAAGGAGCTTAACCGCGCGCTGTCGGAGAGAATTGCAAAAGGCGAGGTCGACCTGCAGACGCCGAGGCTGGCCGAGCACCTATGGCAGACCACGATGGACAAGCTCGCCGTCGATCAGCCGAACTATGCGTCGTACAAAAGGGAGTTGGGGACGAAGTGATTAGCGCCGGCCCATCCATCCTCGTCATTGCGAGGAGCGAAGCGACGAAGCAATCCATCTATCCGTTATGCCGCGCTATGGATTGCTTCGCTTCGCTCGCAATGACGGCGAAGCTTTACTTCCCCACCCACTTCGGCGGACGCTTTTCGGAAAACGCCTTTGGTCCCTCGATATAATCCTGCGACGCCGCCATCGCCTTCACCGCCGGGTATTCCCGCTGCTCTGATATCGCCTGTTCCAGCGAAACTTCGAGGCCCTTCTGGATCGCCTGCTTGGAAGCGCGGATCGACATCGGCGAGTTCTTGCAGATCGTGTCCGCCCAGCGCTCGGCGGCAGCGAGCGCTTCACCTTGCGGCACCACCTCGTTGACGAAGCCCAGCTCCTGTCCTTCTCTGGCCGCGACGTGGCGCGCAGTCAGGATCATGCCCATGGCGCGCTTGAGGCCAATCTGCCGCGGCAGCCGGTGCACGCCGCCGGCCAGTGCTGCAAGGCCGACGCGCGGTTCCGGCAGTGCGAAGGTGGCATTCTCCGAGGCGATGATGAGGTCGCAGGCCAGCGCGATCTCGAACCCGCCGCCCATCGCAACCCCGTTGACGGCGGCGATGATCGGCTTGTCGCAGTCGAAGCGCGTGGTGAGACCGGCGAAGCCGCCCTTGTCCCAGCCGCGTTTGCCGCCGGCCGCCTGCCATTTCAGATCGTTGCCGGCGCAGAACGCCTTGTCGCCGGCGCCGGTGACGATCGCGACCCATTGCTCGGGGTCGGCGGAAAAATCGTCGAACACCTTGTTGAGCTCGAAATGCGCGTCGATATGCAGCGCGTTGTATACTTCCGGCCGCGACAGCGTCACGATCGTGATCGGGCCCTTGCGCGTCACCTTTGAGAATTTCAGATCCATGTTCGCTCCCGTTTCGATTTTCTGTGGCGAAGAATATTGGCCGGATATTAGCGGCGCGGCCGCCGCCCGATACCATCCAATTACGCAAGGCGCCCGCGCGTGCCAAGCCTTATCCGGTTGCTTGACTTGGGAAGCATCTTCTCACCTTAATCGATCGAGCAAAGGCCCGTAGCGCCTTAACGCAAAACGACAATACACGACCTTTTCGGGAGAGACTGCCTTGGATTTCAACCTGCCGGCTGACCTCGTCGCCTATCTCGACGAACTCGATCGTTTCATCGCGCGCGAGATCAAGCCGCTGGAAGAGGCCGACGACAACATCCGCTTCTTCGACCATCGCCGCGAATGGGCGCGCACCGATTTCGACAAGGGCGGCCTGCCGCGGCACGAATGGGAAGCGCTGCTGCGCAAGGCCAAGAACCTCGCCGACGCCGCCGGCCACCTGCGCTTTGCGGTCCCGAAACGCTATGGCGGCAAGGATGGTTCCAATCTCTGGATGGCCGTGATCCGCGAACATTTTGCGGCCAAGGGCCTCGGGCTGCACAACGATCTGCAGAACGAGCATTCGATCGTCGGCAACCTCCCGATCGTGACCATGCTGGACCGCTACGGCCGCGACGACCAGAAAGCGATGATCGACGGCTCGATCACCGGAAAATACCGCATCACGTTCGGTCTGACCGAGCCCGAACACGGCTCGGACGCGACGCATATGGAAACCCGGGCGATGCCGGCGACCCGCGACAACGTCAAGGGCTGGATCATCAACGGCCAGAAGATGTGGACCACGGGCATGCATGTCGCCACCCATTGCGCGCTGTTCGCGCGCACCAGCGGCAATGACGGCGATGCGCGCGGTATCACCTGCCTGCTGGTGCCGGCCAAAGCCGAGGGCGTGAAGGTCGAGGAATATATGTGGACCTTCAATATGCCGACCGATCACCCGCGCGTCAGCTTTACGGATGTGTTCGTGCCTGACGATGCGCTGTTCGGCGAAGTCGGTCGCGGTCTCTCATTGGCGCAATGTTTCGTGCATGAGAACCGGATCCGGCAGGCCGCGAGTTCGCTGGGCGCTGCGGTCTATTGCATCAACGAGAGCGTCAAATACGCGCGCGAACGCAAACCGTTCGGCAAGGCGCTTTCCGAGAACCAGGCGATCCAGTGGCCGCTGGTGGAACTCGCCACGCAAGCCGAGATGCTCAGGCTATTGATCCGCAAGACCGCCTGGGAGATGGACCAACTCACCCAGGCCCAGGTCGAGTACACGCTGTCCGACAAGGTCTCGATGTGTAATTTCTGGGCCAACCGTCTCTGCTGCGAGGCCGCCGACCGCGCCATGCAGGTGCACGGCGGCATGGGCTATTCGCGCCACAAGCCGTTCGAACACATCTACCGTCACCACCGCCGCTACCGCATCACCGAAGGCAGCGAGGAAATCCAGAAGCGGAAGGTGGCGGGATTTTTGTTCGGCTATATGGGGGCGGGGAAGCATTGAACGGAGACTGCACGTGAGAAAGCTTTCGCGAGCGATCCTCTCGGGCTTTTTTCTGGTTGCAGGTTCGGTAATCGGGCACGCCCAGGACAAGCCCTTTCTCACGACATCACCCACGCCCGAATATGACGCCTGGTGGCTACGAACGGAGTATCATCCGTTCGCAGCGGATATTCGCGGCATCCCAGCGGCGAAGATACGCGCCGGCTGGTGCAAAGTGAATGAATTGCGCCGGGATATGTTTCCCGACGACCTTGCCCTCTATTTCGGCGAGGACAAATCACCGTTCGCGGTGGACGGCTTTTTCGACGGGTCGAAGACCAAGCAGACAGCCCTCGTTGGCGTCTACCAAACCTGCAAGGGCGCGCGGGGTGCGTTTCTCCTGATCGTGAGCTGGCCAATAGATAAGCCGCCTGTGATCCGGCACCTTGTCGAGCTTTCGGGCGAGCACGCGTTTGCAGTCGTGTCGGCTTCCGAGGAAGCCACGATCACGCTGCAACACTGTCTAGAATGCGACCATGTGAGCAAGTACAAGTGGAACAAGTCGAAAAGACGGTTCACATTGCTCCCGCCTGACCCAGATCAATAGAGCGTAGGTTGTTCCGTTGCTTGTGGGCGCCTAATTCACCTGACGGTCTTTCCCCGCCCAATAGGGATCGCGCAGATGCCGCCGCAAAATCTTGCCGGACGCATTGCGCGGCAACGCCTCGATGAAGTCGACCGTCTTCGGCGTCTTGAAGCCGGCGATGCGTTCGCGCGTAAAATTGATGATGTCGGACGATGTCGCCTGCCTGCCCTGCTTCATCACCACGATCGCCTTGACCGCCTCGCCCCATTTGTCGTCGGGCACGCCGACCACGGCGACTTCGGCGACATCAGGATGATCGCAGATCGCGCTTTCGACTTCGGCGGGATAGATGTTTTCGCCGCCCGAGATGATCATGTCCTTGATGCGGTCGTGGATATAGAGGTAGCCGTCGCTGTCCATGTAACCGGCGTCTCCCGTGCGCAGCCAGCCGTCGCCGTCGAGCGTTTTGGCAGTCGCCTCCGGCAGGTTCCAGTAGCCGACCATGTTGGAGCCGGACCGTGTGGCGATCTCGCCGACTTCGCCCGGCGGCAATCGCTTGCCGTCGGCGTCGAGGATCGCAAGTTCAATGCCGGGCAGGGCCTTGCCGGCCGAACGCATGCGGTCCAGTCCCTCGACGTGATCCTCGGGCGGCAATGCGACGATGGTGCCGGTCGTTTCGGTCATGCCGTACATCTGCACAAAGCCACATTTGAAGACCTCGATGCACTCCTTCAGCAGCGCTGCCGGAATCGGCGAGGCGCCGTAGAGCATGTATTTCAGCCGCGAGAAGTCGACCTGGCGGGCGCGGGGCTGCCGCACCACGAACTGCATCGCGGCCGGCACCATGAACAGTTTTGTGATGCCGGACTGCTCGAAGAAGTCGAGCACTTTTGTCGGATCGAACTCGCGCGCGATCACGCCTTTGGCGCCGTGATAGAGGCCCATCACGCCCCAGCCGGAGCCGCCAATGTGGAAGATCGGCATCGCCACCAGCGAGACGTCATCGGTCGACCATTTGTTCCAGTCCGGCTTTTCGGCCTCGTTGCCGGTCTGAACCAAATTGAGGAAATTGGCGTGCGACAGCATCGCACCTTTCGGTTTGCCAGTGGTGCCCGAGGTGTAGAGCTGGATCGCGATGTCCTTCGGGCCGATCGGCACTTTTGGGTCGTCGGCGCTCTGGGCGTCGCGCCAGGCCGTAAAATCCTGCCATTCGCCCGCGCCGCCGTCGGTCGTGATCACGGTGCGCACATCAGGCAGTTGCGCCTTGATGTTGCGGACTTGCGTGATGAATTCGGGGCCGACGAACAGCACCGGCGCCTTGCAGTCGGCGACGATGAAGGCGATCTCGGGGCCGGCGAGGCGCCAGTTCACCGGCGCCATCACCACATTGGCCTTCATCGCGCCGAGCAGCAGCTCGAAATAGATGTCGCTGTTCTTGCCGAGATAGGCGATGCGCTCGCCGGGCCTGACGCCCATCGCGGTCAACGCGTTGGCAACGCGGTTGGTCTTGACGTCGAACTCGGCGAAACTGGTCTGGCGGCCCTCGAATTCATAGGCCACCGCATTGCCGCGGCTTCTGGCGCGGTCGCGCACCATGTCGGCAAGGTTCGTCAGTTGCTGGGCAGCGGACATGTCTCTCCTGAAGGTCTTTTGTTGTTTTATCTTCGGGATGATATTGGCTCGGAGCACGCAACGCAATCGTTCGTCATTGCCTGCGACAAACGCGAAGCGTTTGCGCAAGGGAGCGCGGCGACGAAGCAATCCATGCCTCCTTCGCGGTGCGATGGATTGCTTCGCTTCGCTCGCAATGACGTGGAGAGACTATCCCCGTGCCGCGCGGTCCTTTTCGTTCTGCGCCTTGATCGAGTCGCGGGCCTTGGTCCAGTCGTCGTCGCTCCAGTCGCGCAGCTGATAGAAATTGCCGCCCATGGCGAGCGCCTGGGCGCCGTCCATGGCGATGGTCTCGCCGTTGATCCAGTCGCAGCCGCCGGAGATCAGGAACACGGCAAGGTTCTGCAATTCCTCCATGGTGCCGACCCGGCCCATCGGGTTCTGCGCCCTGGTGCGCGCGCCGGCTTCGTCGCCGGGCTTGATGCGCTTGCTCATGCCCTCGGTCGGAATTTCGCCGGGCGCGATGGTGTTGAGACGGATGCCGTATTTGCCCCATTCGACCGCCAGCGACATCGTCATGGCGTGGATCGCCGATTTGCTCATCGCCGACGGCACCACATAAGGCGAGCCGTTGCGCACCCAGGTCACCGTGATCGACACCACATTGCCGGGCTGCTTGTCGGCGATCCAGCGCCGGCCCACCGCATGCGTCACATAGAAGGTGCCGTGCATCACGATGTTGGCGACCGCGTCGAAGCCGCGCGGGGAGAGTTCTTCCGAGCGCGAGATGAAATTGCCGGCGGCGTTGTTGATGAGGTCGGTGAGCGGCCCGCCGGTCCAGATCGACTGGATCATTTCGTCGACCGCGAGCGAATTTCGGATATCGACGCCGTGGCTCACCACACGTCCGCCGTGCAAATCCATCAATTCGGTTGCGGTCTCGTCGCAGACGCTCTTGCGGCGGCCGCAGATATGGACCTCGGCGCCGAGGCTGAGGAATTTCGAAGCCATGGATTTGCCGAGGCCGGTTCCGCCTCCGGTCACGAGGATGCGCCGTCCGGCGAGAAGCTGATCGTTGAACATCGTTTCCACCCAAAGGAATTGTTGTTAATTGGTCGATTGACTAAAAGCGGACAACGGCCTTTCTGTAAAGCGGCAAACAAAGAATAACAGCGGAGGAACATTCTCATGGAGCAACGCGTCTCGATATCGATTTCGGACGGTGTCGCCGATGTCCGGCTGGTGCGGGCGGACAAGATGAACGCGCTCGATGCCGCGATGTTCGACGCACTGGTGGCCGCGACCGGACGGCTTGCCCATGAGAAAGGGGTTCGAGCGGTAGTATTGTCCGGCGAGGGACGGGCGTTCTGTGCCGGCCTCGACATGGGACGCTTCGCCGCCATGAAGGATCAAGGCGGTAACGGGATAGCCGGCGGCGAGAAGCGCGACCTGACGGAGCGCACCCATGGGCAAGCCAATTTTCCGCAGCAGGCAGTGTGGGGCTGGCGGCAGCTCCCGGTACCGGTGATTGCCGCGATCCACGGCGTGGCGTTCGGCGGCGGCTTTCAGCTCGCGCTCGGCGCTGACATGCGGTTCCTGACGCCGGACGCGCGGATGTCGATCATGGAGATCAAATGGGGGCTGGTGCCTGACATGGCGGGCACGCCGATCATGGCCAGCCTCGTGCGCGACGATATTTTGCGCGAGCTGACCTATACGGGACGGATTTTTTCGGCCCAGGAAGCCATGAGCTACGGCCTGGCGACCCGGATCTGCGACAATCCGCGCGCCGCCGCCTTCGAGCTTGCGCGCGAGATCGCGGGCAAGAGTCCGGACGCGATCCGCGCCGCCAAGCGGATGCTGAATAATCTGTCGGTCGATCCCGGCCCGGCGCTGCTCGCGGAGTCAGTGGAGCAGCAGAAGCTGCTGGGCAGTCCGAACCAGA
Source organism: Bradyrhizobium sp. AZCC 2289 (assembly GCF_036924615.1). NCBI lineage: Bacteria > Pseudomonadati > Pseudomonadota > Alphaproteobacteria > Hyphomicrobiales > Nitrobacteraceae > Bradyrhizobium > Bradyrhizobium sp. AZCC 2289. The sequence goes on from NZ_JAZHRY010000001.1 coordinate 8,164,103, forward strand.
CCGAGGCGGTCCGCGCCAACATGGAAAAGCGCGCGCCGCGGTTTGCGGAGGCTGGATAAACAACCTTCGTCATTCCGGGTTCGATGCTTCGCATCGCCCCGGAATGACGGCATGGCATCCTAACCCGACGAGAGATCGGAAAACGACAATGTCATCTTCACCCTTCCTCGGCATTATCAGCGGCCAGCGCAGGCGCGATCACGCCGAGGTCGCCGATCGCGCCGACCGCATCGCCTCCGGACTGCAGAAGCTCGGCGTCAGCCAAGGCGACAGCGTCTGCATGCTGATGCGCAACGATATCGCCTTCATGGAGGCCGCCTATGCCGCGATGCGGCTCGGCGCCTATGGCGTGCCGATCAACTGGCACTTCAAGCCGGAAGAGATCAATTATGTGCTGAAGGATTCCGGCTCGACGGTCCTGATCGCGCATGCCGACATGCTGCATCAACTACGCGATGCGATTCCGTCCGGTGTCACCGTGCTCAGTGTTCCGACGCCGCCGGAAATCCTCGGTAACTACAAGATCAATCCCGATCATCTCGCGACGCCCGATTTCGCGATCGATTTTGAGCAATGGCTGAAACTTCAGCCGCGTTATGACGGGCCGGCGGTGCCGCAGCCGCAGAACATGATCTACACCTCGGGCACGACGGGCCATCCCAAGGGCGTGCGGCGCTTTGCGCCGACGCCGGAGCAGACCGCGAACGCCGAAGCCATGCGCGGCATGATTTATGGCCTCAAGCCGGGCGCGCGGGCGATCCTGCCGGGGCCGCTCTATCATTCGGCGCCGAACTCGTTCGGCCTGCGCGCCGGGCGTCTCGGCGGCGCGCTGGTGCTGATGCCGCGCTTCGACGCGGAAGAATTTTTGGCGCTGATCGAGCGCGAGCGGATCGACACCATCTTCATGGTGCCGACCATGTTCATCCGGCTGATGAAGCTGCCGGAAGCGGTCCGCCGCAAATACGACATGTCATCGCTGCGCCACATCATCCATGCCGCGGCACCGTGTCCGGCCGACGTCAAGCGCGCGATGATCGAGTGGTGGGGGCCGGTGATCTATGAATTCTACGGCTCGACCGAATCGGGCGCGGTCACCTTCGCCAGTTCCGAGGACGCGCTGAGGAAGCCCGGCACCGTCGGCAAGATGTCGCCCGGCGCGGAACTGCGTTTCATCGGCGACGACGGCAAGGAGTTGCCGCAGGGCCAGATCGGCGAAATCTATTCGCGGATATCCGGCAATCCGGATTTCACCTATCACAACAAGCCGGAAAAGCGCGCCGAGATCGAGCGCGAGGGTTTTATCACCTCGGGCGACGTCGGCTACATCGATGAAGACGGCTATGTCTTCATCTGCGACCGCAAGCGCGACATGGTGATCTCGGGCGGCGTCAATATCTACCCGGCCGAAATCGAGGCGGCGCTGCATGCGGTGCCCGGCGTGCACGATTGCGCGGTGTTCGGCATTCCCGACGAGGAATTCGGCGAGGCGCTGATGGCGGTGGTGGAACCGCAACCGGGGGTAACGCTGGACATCGCCTCGGTCCGGGCCCAGCTCAGGACGTCGCTGGCCGATTACAAGGTGCCGAAACACGTCGAAATCCAGGCCAATTTGCCGCGCGAGGATTCCGGCAAGATCTTCAAGCGCCGGCTGCGCGACCCGTATTGGGAGCGGGCAGGGCGAAGGATTTAGGAGAGCTGTCGTCCCGCTCGTGAGCCGGTAGACCCTCATGGTGAGGAGGCGCGTTAGCGCCGTCTCGAACCATGAGGCCCGTGGCCTATCCCTCGTGACGCCGCTGCGCGGCTCCTCGGGATGAGGTCGGAGCGCTGCCGGGACGACGAACACATCAAGTGTGCGCCGCCTCCATCTTTATCTTGCACTGCGGCAAAAAAGTTGCAGACTGCTAACTTGCCGGGCAGCCTCTGGAGTAGCCAGCCATGTCACCCCAGACCATGCCTTCCGAGACCGAAGTCCGTCCCAATCGCATGGAGGATGCGCAGGCACTGGAGGCCGACGCGCGGCTTCGCGAGGACATTCGGCTGCTCGGACGCATCCTCGGCGACACCGTGCGCGATCAGGAGGGCGCCGACGTGTTCGACCTGGTCGAGCGCATCCGGCAGACCTCGATCCGGTTCCACCGCGATGACGACAAGCCGGCGCGCCGCGAGCTCGAGCTTATTCTCGACAGCATGTCGATCAGCCAAACCGTGCGCATCGTGCGCGCCTTCAGCTATTTTTCACACCTCGCCAACATCGCCGAAGACCAGAACAACATCAGGCAGATGCGGGCCCGCTCATCCGCCGCTGGAACGCCGAGGCCCGGAACGCTGGCGCTGACACTGTCGCATGCGCGCGCCGCCGGCTTCAGCGGGGCTGAGTTGCGCAAATTCTTTGCCGAAGCGCTGGTCAGTCCGGTTCTGACCGCGCATCCGACTGAAGTGCGCCGCAAGAGCACGATCGACCGCGAGATGGAGATCGCGGCACTGCTGGACCGGCGCGAACGGGTCCAGTTGACGCCCGAAGAAGCCGAGGCGAGCGACGAGCAGCTGCGCCGCGCGGTGCTGACATTGTGGAAGACCAACCTGTTGCGCCGCACCAAGCTGACCGTGCTCGACGAGGTCGCCAACGGGCTTTCTTTCTACGATTACACTTTCCTGCACGAAGTGCCCCGGCTGCATTGCACGCTGGAGGACCGGTTGAACGAGGGCGACAGCGCGGCGCAGGGCGAAGTGGGGTCGTTCCTGAGAATGGGCAGCTGGATCGGCGGCGACCGCGACGGCAATCCGTTCGTGACGGCGGAAGTGATGCGCGGAACGCTGCGCCTGCAGAGCAGCCGCGTGCTGCGCTTCTATCTCGAAGAGCTGCACCTGCTCGGCGCCGAGCTGTCGCTCGCGGCGCATCTTGCCGATGTCTCCAAGGATCTGCGGACGCTCGCCGAGCGCTCGCCCGACACGTCGCCGCATCGAAGCGGTGAGCCCTATCGGCTGGCGGTGTCCGGCATCTACGCGCGGCTCACCGCCACCGCGCTCAAGCTGGACGTGGAAACCACCCGACCGCCGGTCGGCGCCGCTGCGCCCTATGCCGATGTCGGGGAGTTCAAGGCCGATCTCGATACGCTCTATCGCTCGCTGATATCGAACAATTCGCGCGTGATCGCGCGCGGACGGCTGCGACACCTGCGCCAGGCGGTGGATTGCTTCGGTTTCCACCTGGCCTGTCTCGACATCAGGCAGAATTCGGCCGTGCACGAGCGCACGGTCGCCGAGCTGGTCGATGCCGCGATGCCCGGCATGTCGTATCTGGCGCTGAACGAAGAGGCGCGGATCGCGCTGCTGTCGAGCGAACTGCGCAATGCACGGCCGCTGACGTCGGCTTTCGTGAAGTACAGCGAAGAAACGGTCGGCGAACTTGCGGTCTTCCATGCGGCGGCCGAAGCCCACGCCAAATTCGGCGCCGACGCGATCCCTCAATGCATCATCTCCATGTGCAAGGGGATGTCCGACATGCTCGAGGTCGCGTTGCTGCTGAAGGAGGCCGGTCTGGTCGACCCGTCGGGCCGCAGCGCGATCAATATCGTGCCGCTGTTCGAGACCATCGAGGACCTGCAGGCATCCGCCGGCATCATGGACCGGATGCTGTCGCTGCATGATTACCGCAAGCTGGTGGACAGCCGCGGCGGCGTGCAGGAAGTGATGCTCGGCTATTCCGACAGCAACAAGGATGGCGGCTTCGTTACCTCGGGCTGGGAACTCTACAAGGCCGAGATCGGCCTGATCGAGGTGTTCGAGCGCCATCACGTGCGGTTGCGGCTGTTCCACGGCCGCGGCGGCTCGGTCGGCCGCGGCGGCGGGCCGAGCTATGAGGCCATCATCGCGCAGCCGGGCGGCGCGGTGAACGGCCAGATCCGGATCACCGAGCAGGGCGAAATCATCTCCAGCAAATATTCCAACGCCGAAGTCGGCCGCAACAATCTGGAGATTCTCGCCGCGGCGACGCTGGAAGCGAGCCTGCTGCAGCCAAAGCACAGCGCGCCGCGTGAGGAATACCTCAAGGCGATGGAGCAATTGTCGGCGCTGGCCTTCAAGGCCTATCGCGGGCTGGTCTATGAAACCGAAGGATTTGCCGATTACTTCTGGTCTTCCACCGTCATCACCGAAATCGCCACGCTGAACATCGGCAGCCGCCCGGCCTCGCGCAAGAAAACCCGCGAGATCGAGGACCTCCGCGCCATTCCCTGGGTGTTCAGCTGGGCCCAATGCCGGCTGATGCTGCCGGGCTGGTATGGTTTTGGCAGCGCGGTGGAGACCTGGATCAAGGAGCATCCCGACAAGGGCATGCCGTTCCTGCAGGAACTCTATCGCGAGTGGCCGTTCTTCCGCACCCTGCTATCGAATATGGACATGGTGCTGGCGAAGAGCTCGATCGCGATCGCTTCGCGCTATGCCGAGCTGGTGCCGGACGAGGTGTTGCGGGAAAAGATTTTCGGGCGCATCCGGCAGGAATGGCAAACCTCGATCGACATCCTCTTGAACATCATGGAGCAGGAGCGGCTGCTGCAGGGCAACCCGCTGCTGGAGCGCTCGATCCGCAACCGCTTTCCCTATCTCGATCCGCTCAACCACGTGCAGGTGGAGCTGCTGAAGGAGCATCGCGCGCAGAATCCCGACGAAGCGGTGCTGCGCGGCATCCAGATCACCATCAACGGGATCTCGGCGGGGTTGCGCAATAGCGGGTAGGCAAGAGGTGAATAGCAAATATAGCGAGTAGCGAATGAAATTTCCTATTCGCTACTCGCCACTCCCTATTCGCCAACTGATCATGGCTTCATTGCGCCCTGTACACTCGTGTACACGGCATAGAGTGACGTCGAGCCGCAGATGTAAAGTCGATTTCGTTGCTGGCCGCCGAAGCACAGGTTGGCGACAGTTTCCGGGATGTGGATCTTGCCGAGCAGTTCGCCGCCAGCGGTGTAGCAGCGCACGCCGTCCTCCTTGGGGTCGCCCCAACCTACGGAGCACCAAACGCGCCCCTCGGTGTCGCAACGGACGCCGTCGGTAATGCTGGGCTTGGGCATTTCCGCAAAGACTTTGCTGTTCGATGCCTTTCCTGCCCCAACATCCAGGTTGAACGCGCGGATATGCGACGGATTGTCCGGCCCGTCCGTGAAGCCGGTGTCGATGACATAGAGCGTCTTCTCGTCGGGCGACAATGCGATACCGTTAGGCTCCACGAAGTCATCGACGACAACCTTGATGTCACCGGATTTAGGATCGACCCGGTAAACGTTGTGCTTCTCCTGCTCAGGCTCGGCTTTGATGCCCTCATAGAAGCCGCCGATGCCGTAGACCGGATCGGTGAACCAGATCGCACCATCGGAAGTGACAACCGCGTCGTTCGGCGAGTTCAGCTTCTTGCCGTTGTACTTGTCGGCGATGACTGTGATTGAGCCGTCAAGTTCGGTCCGGGTGACCCGTCGGCCACTATGTTCGCAAGTGATCAGGCGTCCTTCCCGATCAATGGTATTGCCGTTCGAGTTCATCGACGGCTGGCGGTATACGCTCAGGTGACCGTCGTCCTCCGAAAACCGCATGATGCGGTTGTTGGGGATGTCGCTGAACAGCACGTAGCGTCCAGCCGGGAAGTAGACCGGGCCCTCGGCCCAGCGCATCCCCGTTGCGACGCGCTCAACCGCCATGGTGCCGGCGAAGGCCGGGAAGTCGGTGGGCCCGAACGAAACCTTGGGATTGGCGGACTCCAGATGGGAATCCGGATAGCGGCTTCCCGGGAGCGGGCCCAAGGGCAGCGGTTCCGTTGACAGCGTTGGAGCGCCGGTTTGGCCGAGTGGCGCCACCGTTGCCGCAGAGGCCGCTTTCATCGAGGCGGCCGTTGCGGCGAGCGCCGCCGCGCCTCTGATCAGGTTGCGGCGGTTGAGAGATTGGTTATCGGGAAAGGTCAGTGGTGCAGTCATGGTTTCCTCCCGCTTTTTGTTGGGAGGGGAACCATCTGCCCGCAATCCGGCATAAAGCGGGCGAAGTCTTGGAAAACAACCTGAGATGGCCGGACGACGCGCACGCTCAACTCTCGTCATTCCGGGATGCGCCGCTGGGGCGCAGGCCCGGAATCCATACTCACGATGGTGGTTATGGATTCCGGGCTCTCCGCTTCGCGTCGCCCCGGAATGACGGCTAAATCGCGTCCCAGTTAAAGATGTCCGCCGAGCGGTCGAGCTTGTAGAACGACGACTTCAGCGCGGGCATCGCATGTTCGGCGACGGTTTGCGGTGTCCAGCCTTCGCCCCGATGCACCGAGCGCAGCGGGCGCGACTGGCCCATCAGGAAGATCTCGTTCATGCGCACGGCGAAGATCTGTCCGGTGACGTCCTTGGCGGCGTCGCTGAGCAGGTAGGCGCAGACCGGCGCGATCTTCTCCGGTCCCATCTGCTGGATTTTTGCGACGCGCGCCTTCTCTTCCTCGGTCTCGGTCGGGATGGTTCCGATCAGGCGGCTCCAGGCGAACGGCGAGACGCAGTTCGAACGCACGTTGAAGCGGTTCATGTCGAGCGCGATCGATTTCGACAGGCCGACGATGCCGAGCTTGGCCGCGGCGTAATTGGCCTGGCCGAAATTGCCGACGAGGCCCGAGGTCGAGGTGAAGTGCACGAACGAGCCGCTTTCCTGCTCGCGGAACAACCGTGCCGCGGCATGCGCGACATAGAATGAGCCCATCAGATGCACCTTGATGACGGATTCGAAGGCTTCCACGCTCATGCGATGGAAGATCATGTCGCGCAAAATGCCGGCATTGTTGACGACGCCGTCGAGTTTGCCGAAATGATCGGTCGCCATCTTGACGATCTTGCTGGCGGGAATCGCTTCCGCGACCGTCTCGAAATTGGCGATCGCCGTCCCGCCGCGCTTCTTGATCTCCTCGACCACTTCCTCGGCCGGTGCTGCGCTGGTTCCCGAGCCGTCGGCGGCGACGCCGGGATCGTTGACCACTACCTTGGCGCCTTCCGCCGCGCAGAGCAGCGCGATTTCCTTGCCGATGCCGCGGCCCGCGCCGGTGACGATGATGACTTTGTCCTGCAGTGATTTGGCCATTGGGTTTCTCCGGTTGTCGGTTCGAATTTGGGGGCTCGTCATTCCGGGATGCGCCGAAAGGCGCAGGCCCGGAATCCATACTCCCGATCGTGGTTATGGATTCCGGGCTCGTCGCTACGCGCCGCCCCGGAATGACGGGCGTGATTACTTCTCGTTCGTAAAAATGATCGTGCCTGACGCGGCGAACATGCCGCCGACGCCGTGGCAGACCGATATCTTGGCGCCCTGAACCTGCGCCGGCGCGATGCCGCGCATTTGCCGCACACTTTCCTGCAGCGCGTACATGCCGTACATGCCCGAATGCATATAGCTCAGGCCGCCGCCATTAGTGTTGAGCGGCAATTTGCCGCCGGGGCGGGTGTTGCCGTCGACGATGAATTGTCCGGTCTCTTCATGCGGCATGAAGCCGAGATCGCCGAGACCATATAGCGGCAGATGCGCAAAGGCGTCGTAGATCATCAGATGGTCGACATCCCTGTGCGCGATGCCGGCCTCCTTGAACGCCATGGGGCCCGCGACCTTGAAGGCGCGGGAGGAGTCAAACGTCTTCATCTGGCTGACCATCGGCGTTTCCACGCTCTCGCCGGTGCCGAGGATGTAGACCGGCTTCCGCGGAAAGTCCTCGGCGCGGTCGGCCGAGGTCAGGATCAGCGCGCCGCCGCCGTCGGTGACGAGGCAGCATTGCAGGATGCGGAACGGGTACGCGATCATCCGCGAGTTCAGGACGTCCGCAACCGTGATCGGGTCCTTCATGGTGGCGCGCGGATTCTTCGCGGCCCATTCGCGCTGCACCACCGCGACCGAGGCGATCTGCTCGTGGGTGATGCCGTGGGTCTTCATGTAGCGCAGCACCGGAATCGGGAACATGCTCGGCGGGCCGTAAACGCCGAACGGCTGTTCGAACTGGCCGTTGAGGCTGTCCGCAGGCGTCGAGCGCGGCTGCTTGCCGATCATCGATTTGCCGCTTTCGGCATGCGTGATCAGCACGGTCTTGCACAAACCGGCCTCGATCGCCGCCGCAGCGTGCCGGACATGCAGCATGAACGAGCAGCCGCCGACCGAGGTACCATCGACCCAGGTCGGCGTGATGCCGAGGTAATGCGCGATCTGCTGCGGGGTTTCCACCGCGGTGGCGATGCCGTCGATGTCGGACAATTTCAGTCCGGCATCGGCGATGGCGTTGAGCGCCGCATCGGCGTGCAACTGGATCTGCGACATGTTCGGGATCACGCCGAGCTCGGTGGTTTCGGCAGCGCCGACAACGGCGACCTGATTTCTGCGCATGGTGCTTAGCCCTTCGCCGGACGGAACAGGGGAAGGGTGATCTTGTCGTCGAGTTTTTCGAACGCGACTTCAAGCTTCATGTCGAGCTCGAGTGCCTCCGGCGTCTGCGGACAATCGATGATGTTGCTCATCATGCGCGGACCTTCGTCGAGTTCGACGATCGCGATCGCGTAAGGCGGCGTGAAGCCGGGGGCGGCCGGGCGGTGGTTGATGACGTAGCTGTAAAGCGTGCCCTTGCCGCTGGCCTTGAACACGCTGACCTTGCGCGAGGCGCAGGACGGGCAGAACGGGCGCGGCGGGAAATACACATTGGCGCAGGCGTCGCAGCGCTGCAGGCGCAACTCACCGGCCTGCGTGCCGTCCCAGAAATGCTGGGTTTCCGGTGTCGGCTTTGGTTTAGCGCGCGCTGGCTCCGCCATGTCGGCAATTCCTCCCTGGATCGGCCCGTTTGGCCCGTTTGTTCCAATCTTGATGCGACATTGGACGGCTCGGCGTCAACGGTCCAGCGCATACTCCCGCATGCCGCGTCCCAGTAGGCGCATAGGGGATGATGCGGGAATGCTTGTATCCCTCCAAGCCGGCGCGGTAGAAGGGCGGCCAGATCGAAGAAAATCCGGAGGATTCCATGTTCAAGTTGACGGGCACAGTGCTGGCCGCAGGGTTGGCATTTGGCGCACAAGCCTTTGCCGCCGATGCGCCGGCCGAGATCAAGATCGGCACGCTCTATGCCTCGTCGGGGCGCTATGCGTCGATCTCGATGCCGGTTTTCAGCGCTCTCAAGCTCTGGGTCGATCAGAAGAATGCCGACGGCGGCACCTATGTGAAGGCGTTCGACAAGAAAATCCCGATCAAGCTCGTCGCCTATGACGACCAGAGCAATACCGCGACTGCTTCCACGCTCTATAATCAGCTCATCACGCAGGACAAGGTGGACCTTCTGGTCGCGGATTCTGGTTCGGTGCTGACGGCGCCGGCGGTGGCGATCGCGCGCGACCGCAAGATGTTCCTGTTCGACCAGACCGGTACCGGCGCCAGTTTTTTCTCCAAGGACAATCCCTACATCGCGCTGATGGCCGATCCGGTTTCGACCGTATGGCCAAAGCCGGTGGCGGACTTCGTTTCGCATGACGGCCCGGGCCTCGGCATCAAGAAGGTCGCGATCCTCTATTCCACCAACGAATTCACCGGCACGCAGGCCAACGCATTCCGCAAATTCGTCAAGGACTCCGGCGCGCCGATCGAGATCGTCTACGATCAGGGCATCCCGACGGAAACCACGAACTACACCGTGATCATCAACAATATCAACAACACCAATCCGGACGCGGTGATTCACTTCGGTTACGCGCCGAACGATATCGCGTTCCTGCGCAATGTTCAGGATGTCGGTGTCAAGTTCAAGATGCTGTTCTGCATCTATCCCGGTCTTGAGACCGAGCTTCTGGAGAAGAACGTTGGCGAGAAGGGCCTTGAGCACGTCTTTACCTACGTGCCGCCTTCAGAACTCGAATACCCCGTCGAGTTCGGGATGAGCATGAAGGATTACCGGGCCGCGTGGGACAAGAAATATCCTGACGGCAAGATCGAGTTCGGTTTCAATGCGGTTGCCGGATACACCACGGGTCTCGTGATCGAGAAGACGCTGTCGGTTGCAACCAGCCTCGATCAACTTGAACTGCGGCGTGCGGTGTTCAGCCTGTCGGGCAATCTCAAGACGCTGGACGGCACCTTCGCACTGGATGAAATGGGCGGCCAGATCGGCGAACTGACGCCGCTCGGCCAACTCGAGTTGAACGAGCACGAACACATCAAGTTCATCTCGATCTATCCGCACGAAACCGCCACCGGCAAGCCGGTCTATCCGCGTCCATGACGCGGGTTGCGATCACGAACCGGACGACCGGAGCGACGCGCTGATGCTGGTCTATGCGCTCGTCGCCGGCGTTCTGTTCGGGCTGTATTTCAGCCTGGTCGGCATCGGCCTCAATCTGGTGTTCGGCGTCATGCGCATCGTCAATCTTGCGCATGGCGACTTCCTGATGCTCGGCGCGTTCGTCGCGTTCGGCGTCGTGACGCTGGCCGGCATCGATCCGCTGTTTGCGGTGCCGCTGGCGTTTGTGATCTTCCTGCTCGTCGGCCTGCTGCTCTATTGGGTGCTGGTGCCGCGGCTGCAGGGATCGGTCAATCCCGAAATGCTGTCGATTATCCTGTTCTTCGGCCTGTCGCAGGTGATCGAGGCCGTCGCGACGATCTTCTTCGGCACCAGCGAGCGCTCGATCCAGAGCCGTTTGCTCGGCACGGTACTTCAGACCATCAAGGTGAAGCTGTTCGGCGGCAAACCGGATGGTTCCGGCCCGATCCAGATTTTTGGCCAGGGATTTCCGGCGCCCTGGGTGATCGCGGCAGTGACCAGCCTGATCGCGATCGCGCTGGTTTATGTCTATTTGTACCGGACACGCCTGGGCACGCTGACCCGCGCGGTGATGTCGCGTCGCGATGAAGCGCTGGCCACCGGCATCGACGTTGACCGTGTTTCGGCGGCGGCCTTCGGCATTGGCCTCGGGCTCGCCTCGCTGGCGGGCGTGTTCGCGCCTTTCATGTTTGGTTCGGTGACGCCGGCTTTCGGCGCGGATGCTACCGTCACTTCATTCGCGATCGTGGTGCTGGGATCACTCGGCAACCCCCTGGGCACCGCGCTTGGCGGCGTCGTCTATGGTGTCTGCTACATGCTGGTGCAGACCTATCTCAGTTCCTGGTCGGATCTTCTGCCCTATGTGCTGCTGATTTTCATCCTGCTGTTGCGTCCGAGCGGTCTGCTCGGAAGGCGGGTGCGCGTTGCCTAGCATCCTCAGACATCTGCTGTTCATCGTCGTGCCGCTGATCGCTGTGTTTGCGGTGCTTCCCGGTGTCTATCAAAACCATCTGCTGCTGTTCAACTTCGTCATTTTCCTGACCTTGGCGCAGGGCGTGAACATCATCTACGGCTTCACCGGCTATCTACCGTTCGGCTATGTCGGCTTCTTCGGCGCCGGCGCTTACGGTTTTGCGATCATGGTGATGCACTATCAATCGCCGGCCGTGATCGCGGTGCTGGTCGGGGGGCTGGTCGGCGTCGCGCTGGGACTGTTGCTGACGCCGCTGTTGCGGCTTTCGGGCGCGTATTTTGCGATCGCCAATCTGGCCGCGTCGCTGGCCGTGCTTCACTTCGTTGCCAATCCGGCGCTCGAAAATATCACACGCGGGCCGTACGGTGTTTCGCTGACGGGCACATTCAATCCCGATGACGCTTACACCGCCGCACTTGTCGTGTTGACGCTGACGCTTGCTGCGGTCGTGTACCTGAAGAACTCGAGCTTCGGTCTGGCGTTGCAGGCGGTGCGTGAAGATGCCGTCAGCGCGTCGATGGCAGGCGTCAGCGTCGTCAACATGCGCGTGATCGCGTGGCTGGCTTCGGCGCTGGTCGCGGGTCTCGCCGGCGGCGTCTATGCCTGGTATGTGTCGGTGTTCTATCCCGACAATGTCTTCAGCGGCGATTTCAGCATCTTTGCGATCGTGTTCGCGCTGTTCGGCGGCGTCGCCACGATCACCGGGCCGATCGTCGGCGTCATCATTCTCTATGGCGTCTACAATCTGATCGGCTTCACCACGCCGCAATATTTCCAGCTGATCTATGGGCTGTTGATCATGGGGCTGGTGTTGTTTTTGCCGGCCGGCCTGGTTTCGCTGGCGACGCGGAGGGGATGGCATGTCCCCTGACAGCGCGCCGATCCTCGAGGTAACCACGCTCGTCAAACGCTTCGGCGGCTTTCACGCGCTCGACGGGCTGAGCTTCCACGTCACGTCTGGCGAGATCCTGGGGTTGGTCGGGCCGAACGGCTCGGGCAAGACCACGGCGATCAACGTGATTTCCGGTCTCTATGCGCCTGACGGAGGTGAGGTGGCGCTCGATGGTCATTCGATCGGTGGCGTTGCATCCCACAAACTGGTTCATCGTGGCATCAACCGCACCTTCCAGATTCCGAAACCGTTTCTGTCGCTGACGGTGCGCCAGAATATCGAGGTCGCACTCGCCTATGGCCGTGCCGGGGTGGCGCCGCCGGCGATGGCGGCGCTACTGGAAGAGTACCGGTTGACTGAAGTCGCCGACCGTCCTGCCGCCGACCTCAACAGCGCGCAGCAGAAGATGCTGGACCTGGTCCGGGCGCTGGCCACCGGTCCGCGACTTTTGCTGCTCGATGAGCTTGCTGCCGGCCTCAATCCGGCGGAACTCGACTGGATTGCCGAAAAGATCAAGGCACTGGCCAGCACGGGCATGGCGATCATCGTGGTCGAGCATCTGATGGGATTTATCGAACACATCACCGATCGCGTCATCGTCCTCAATGCGGGCAAGGAGATTTTCGAAGGCACGCTCGCGGTTGCCGTCAAGGTGCCGCAGGTGATCGAAGTATTCCTGGGAGGCGAGCATGCCGCCTGAGACGATTTCACTTCTGGAAGCGTCCGGCGTCGATGCGGGCTACGGCACCATGCAGGTGCTGTGGGGCGTCGATCTCGACGTCCGCGCCGGCGAAACCGTGCTGCTGCTCGGCGCCAACGGGGCGGGCAAGACCACCTTCCTCAAATCGCTGGTTGGATTGATCGAGGCGCGGCACGGCAGCATCATGCTCGGCGGCGAGGATGTGACGCGGACGCGCTCCAGCGATCGCATGAAGCGCGGCATGACCTACATGTCCGAGCTTGCGGTGTTTCCCGATCTGTCGATCGAGGAAAACATCCGCGTCGGCGCGCAGGCGCTCGGCCATGCCGATCCCGGTGCGCGCGTCGAGGAACTCTATGGTCTGTTTCCCGTGCTCCGCGACAAGCGGCGTGCCGCCGCATCCAGTCTTTCCGGCGGCCAGCGCAAGATGCTCGGGATTGCCAAGGCGCTTGCCGCCGAGCCGAAGCTTTTGGTGATGGACGAGCCGTCGGCCGGACTGTCACCCCTTTTCGTCAAGGAAGTCATTCGTATCCTCAGCGAACTGCGTGGGCGCGGGCTGGCACTTCTGATCGCCGAACAGAATATCGGATTTCTCGAAGTCGCCACCCGCGTGTTCGTGCTCGAAGGTGGCCGTATCAAGTTTTCCGGGACGGTTGCGGAAATGACCGACAATGAAGCGCTGCGGCGCGCCTATTTCGGATTGAAATGATGCGAACGATCCGGATCGGCTCAGGGGCGGGCTATTCGGGCGATCGCATCGAGCCCGCGGTCGAACTCGCCGAAAATGGCGACATCCAGTACCTCGTATTCGAGTGTCTCGGCGAGCGCACCGTCGCGCTGGCGCAACAGGCGCGGATGAAAAATCCGGAAGGCGGCTATGACCCGCTGCTGGAAGAACGGATGCGCGCGGTGCTGGCGGTTTGCGCCGCCAAGGGTATCAAGATTGTCACCAATATGGGCGCGGCCAATCCGGAGGCCGCGGCGAAAAAGACCGCTGAGATCGCCAGATCGCTAGGGCTTTCGTCGCTGAAGATCGCGGCCATCGTCGGCGACGATGTGCTCGAGGCCTGCAAGGACGGCGATTTGCCGATCATGGAATTTGAGAGCACGATCACACAGCTCGGCAACCGCCTCTTGTCGGCTAATGCCTATCTCGGTGCCGCGCCGATGGCGGAAGCGTTGAGCGCCGGCGCCGATATCGTCATCACCGGGCGCGCGTCCGATCCGGCGCTGTTCCTGGCGCCGATGATTCACGCCTTCGGCTGGGCGATGGACGACTGGAATCTGTTGGGGCAGGGCACCGTCGCCGGGCATTTGCTGGAATGCGCAGGCCAAATCACCGGCGGCTATTTCGCCGATCCCGGCTACAAGGATGTGCCCGATCTGGCGCGGCTCGGCTTTCCCATCGGTGAAGTCGGCGAGGATGGCTCGCTTGTCATCACTAAGGTCAAGGGTTCGGGAGGCGCGGTGACGGCGCGAACCTGCAAGGAGCAGTTGCTCTACGAGGTGCATGATCCCGCCAAATACTTCCAGCCAGACGTGGTCGCGGATTTTTCGCAGGTGAGGGTCGAGGAGATCGGCCCGGATCGCGTCCGCGTCAGCGGCGGTCGCGGAACGAAGCGCACCGATACACTGAAGGTCTCGGTCGGCTATGTCGACAGCTATATCGGCGAGGGCCAGATTTCCTACGCCGGCCCCGGCGCGCTCGCGCGCGGGCGGCTGGCACTGGAGATCGTCCGCGAACGGCTGAAGCTGATCGGCGTCGCGTCCAGCGAATTGCGGTTTGAACTGGTGGGCGTCGACGCGCTACACGGTGCAGAAATCTCCGCGCACGCCAATGAACCCTATGAGGTTCGCGTTCGCGTCACCGGGCGCACCGAAAACCTCCGCGAGGCCGTCAGGATCGGCAACGAGGTCGAGACGCTCTACACCAACGGCCCGGCCGCCGGCGGCGGAGCATGGAAGTCGGCGCGCGATGTGGTAGCGGTGGCATCGGTGCTGCTGCCGCGCGAGTTGGCGAAGCCGCAAGTCCGCTTCGTGGGAGCGTGAGATGAAGCTGCGCGAGATCGCCCATTCCCGCACCGGCGACAAGGGCAACACTTCCAATATCTCCGTGATCGCCTATGACGCGAGGCACTATCCGCTGCTGCTGGCGCAGGTCACCAGCGCGCGGGTGAAGGCGCATTTTGCCGGCGTGGTCGAAGGCGAGGTGGTTCGCTATGAACTGCCCAACCTGTCCGCGCTGAATTTCGTGATGGCCAGCGCGCTCGGCGGCGGCGTGACGCGTTCGCTGGCGCTCGACGCCCACGGCAAATCGCTGAGTTCGGCGCTACTTGATCTCGACATTGAGCCCGGTTCGGACGACAAGTAGCGCTCAAAGAAGCGAAGAGAACACCATGCCAAACCATCCGACACTTGCCTCCCTCGCCACCGACCTCGACAGCGGGGCGACCTCCGCCCGCAAGCTGGTTGAGGAATGTCTCGCCAAAATCGCCGATCCCAACGGCGAAGGCGCGCGTGCGTTCATCCATGTCGACAAGGACGCTGCGCTCGAGGCGGCGGACGCGATGGACCGGCTGCGCAAGGCGCAGGCGGCGCCGTCGCCCTATGCCGGCATTCCGGTCTCGATCAAGGACCTGTTCGACATCAAGGGGCAGGTGACCCGCGCCGGTTCCCGTGCGCTGGAGGAGGATTGTTGTCCGGCAGACGCCGATGCGCCGGTCGTGGCGCGGCTGCGCCGTGCCGGTTTCATCGTGATCGGCCGCACCAACATGACCGAGTTCGCATATTCCGGCATCGGCATCAATCCGCATTACGGCACGCCGAGAAGTGTTTGGAACCGCAGCGTCGGCCATGTGCCGGGCGGCTCATCGTCGGGCGCGGCGGTCTCGATCGCCGATGGTATGGCGCATGGCGGGCTCGGCACCGATACCGGCGGCTCGTGCCGGATTCCGGCGGCCTTCAACGGCATCGTCGGCTTCAAGCCGACGCAGCGCCGCATACCGCTCGACGGCGGCGTACCGTTGTCGTTCTCGCTCGACAGTTTTGGGCCGCTGGCGCGGACGGTCGGATGCTGTGCGGTGCTGGATGCCGTGCTCGCCGACGAACCCGAGCAGCCCTTGCAGCCGCATCCCGTCAAGGGCATGCGGCTGGCGGTACCAACCACGGTTGCGCTCGACGATCTCGACGAAGCGGTGGCGAAGACTTTTGAGCGCGCGCTGGAGACGCTGTCGCGTCGGGGAGCGCTGATCGAGCGGATCGAGGTGCCGGAATTCCTCGACGTCGGCGTGATGAATTCCAAGGGCGGTTTTGCTGCCGCGGAAAGCTATGCCTGGCATCGCTATCTGATCGTGAGCAAGGGCGATTTCTACGATCCCCGCGTTCACGTGCGTATCCTGCGTGGCGAAGGCATCAGCGCGGCCGACTATATCGATCTCCTCAATGCGCGGAAATCCTTCATCGCGCGGACCGAAGCGCGCATCGCGCCCTATGACGCGCTGGTGTTGCCGACCACGGCCAACACGCCGCCGAAAATCGCCGATCTCGCCGACGACACGGCGTTTGCTGTAGAAAATTTGCGCGCACTGCGCAATTGCACGCTGATCAACATGCTCGATGGCTGCGCGATCTCGCTGCCGGCGCATCGCGAAGGCGAGGTGCCGGTCGGCCTGATGCTTGCATCGTCCGGCGGATCGGACCGCCGTATCTTCGAACTCGCGGCCGGAATGGAGGACCTCATCCGTGTTTGATCTCACCTTTACCGTCGACGACAACGGCGCGGCCACCTACCTCACGCTGCCGATCGATCGCGCCGTGATCGCGGGCTGGACCGGGCGCGATCCGGTGGCGCGCGACAAGCACATTGCCGAGCTGGAAGCGATCGGCATCGCGCGGCCGGCTTCGACACCGATCTATTATCGCGTCTCGGCGCGGCGGCTGACCATGGCCGACGCGATCGAGGTCTGCGGCGAAAATTCCAGCGGCGAGGTCGAGTTCGTGCTGATCGGCTGGCAGGGCCGCATCTTCGTCGGCTGCGGCTCCGACCATACCGACCGCAAGGTCGAAGCCTACAGCGTCACGGTCTCGAAGCAGATGTGCGACAAGCCGATCGCGTCCGAACTGTGGGAGCTGGAAGACGTGATCGGCCACTGGGACCAGATGATCCTGCGCTCCTATGCCTTCATCGACGGCGCAAAGGTGCTGTACCAGGAAGGCACGCTCGACGGCATGCTTCCCGTAAAAGACCTGATCGCGGGCGGCTTCGGCGGCAAAGGATTGCCCGACGGCTGCGCGATGTTCGGCGGCACCTTTGCCGCCAAGGGCGGCATCCGCCCCGCGAGCCGGTTCGAGTTCGAACTGGAGGATCCCGTGCTGAAGCGGACGATCCGCCATGGCTATGACGTGATCACGCTGCCGGTGCTGGGTTAGCAGGCAGCATGGGTTGAGCTTGCGAAACCATGATGTCCCCAACCGCAAACGATGGGTATACCGATCCTGGGGCCTCAACTCGCTTTAAGGGACAGCGTAGAAAAACTTGTCGGAACGTCGCAGACAGCGGGCGTTTCGCATCGCTGGAGGACGATCATACGATGGTCGGCGTACGTAGCACGGGCAGGGTGATGGAGCGTTGGTCCGCTCATGTCACTTGTTGGCACCTTTGAATTATGCCCGCCTGTCCTGAAAATATCCGTTCACCGGGGTAGACCGGAAGTCGCCGGTGCTCGATCAAAACGACGCTTTTGACCCACTTCGGACATTAGCCGTCGGGCGCAGAACAATTAAATGGCCGTCCTATCCGCGTGCGATGTTTGCATTTCCGTTTCCAGCAGGGAGCCGGATGTGGCATCATTAAATGACCAAGCTCCGACGGATCGGCAGTAAGAGCGATGGGTCAGCAGGAGAGACACTCTCTGAACCTTATTGGCTTTGCCTTACCTGTTGCCGCTGCGTGGATGGGCTCGGCCTTCTGCGCGGCGCTCGGTCTGGCGGCTCTGGCGCTTGCAACACTGGGACCGGGAGAGCACGGCACCATCGTGGCACTAAAGGCAACCGCGCGGTTCTCGTTCCTGTTGTTTTGGCTGGCTTATGCCGCCGGAGCGATGACGACTTTATTCGGACCAGCTTTCGAGCCCCTTAAACGGCGCGGGCGTGAGTTTGGCCTCGCCTTTGCTTCAGCGCACCTGGTGCACCTCGGGCTTGTCGCGTGGCTCACTTACATTGGCCACGCGCCAGCTCGCGGGGTATTTCTCTTTTTTGGAGTCGCCGCCCTGTGGACCTACCTTCTTGCGTTGTTCTCGATCCCTCGTCTGCAGAAAGCGCTGGGGTCAAAGGGCTGGTGGTTCTTACGCGTGGTCGGGCTCAATTACATAGCCTATGCTTTTGCGACGGATTTTTTGGGATACCCGCAATTTGGCAGTTTCAAGTACTTGGTAGGATACTTGCCTTTTGCCGCTCTTTCCGTCGTCGGACCATTGTTATGTCTTGCCGCATTCGTGCAACGCGCTGCATGGTTGCGGAAAACTTCTTCAAGACAAACCGGCTGATGGTCGTGCGGCATTCACCTGGGACCATTTGAGGACGCGTTCGCACCTTGGCTACAATGATCGTACTTCCGGTTCTGGCACCAAACGGACCAGCCCGGCCGGTCTGATAATGTCCGTTGTTTGGGGTAAACCGGATGTGGCAGAGCTCGTAGCTCGCCGGGCGGAATAGCGTCAGCGTATTCCGCCGATTCACTTGCCTTTCGGAGCAATACGCTGACGCTATTGCGCCCTGCGAACTGGAATGGGCCGGATAGCGGGCATGTTGCAGGCATGGCAACAACGACGCGAATGATAGACGCACTTCGCTGGGAGGGCACAGCGCGACCGGCTGTGCCCTCCCGCGCAGGGCATCATTTCCTGTCAGTCAGCTGAAGAGCCGTGTTCCACGCGTGCAGCGTGTCCTGCACGGTGTATGTGATATTTTCACCATAGAAGAACCCCCTGCTGAAGCCAGCGCTCACCGCCTCCAACTCGTTGTCCTCCAACGGGCGCACTTCCAGCTCGGTATCCGTAGGCATGGTCATTACCTCCTGTTGCTGATCCGGCCATGCGCGGCCGATCGCGCATCAGTCGCGCAACGAAGCGTCACGGTCTGTGATCGCCGTCACGAACGAAATGTTCGTTTTTTTCGGTGCCCTGCCCGATGTCGGCTATTGGCACCAACCGGACCTCCAGAGATGTCCGAAGTTCGATCGCTAACGGAGTGCCGGGTTAGATCGGAAGCCGCAGGCGCGCGGTCAGAAGGACGCGATTACCCTGCGGACATTCATGCGGTGACAATCGCATTCATCCTCACACTCTGCGCGCCGGCGGCGACGAGCTGCAAATGACACTTGATGAGATCATCGACCAAAGTGCATAAAGCCCTGGAGTGCAGCTATCCCGCCACGCAAGAGGTGAACTGCATCAGGCCAGCTCTTCGAGCAGCGCCCTGGCGTCCCGCAGGACCGGCGTGTCGAAGCCTTCGGTGAACGAGCCATACCCCAGCGCGAGGAGGTCACGAGCTTCCGTGCACTTGCCTTGATCGCGCCACAGGCGGGCGAGGTTGGTCGCAGCGCGCAGCCCAAACGTCTTCGCGCTCTGGCGCTCCGCCACAGCGAGCGCTCGATGATAATTCTGCTCCGCAGCGGCTTGGTCGCCTCGCGCATTCATCATATCGCCTCGAAGTCGATGCAGCTCGACCTCACCGGACCGCTCGTGGGTCGTCTCGATGAGCTGCGCAGCCTCGACGAGGCAATTCTGTCCCTCCTGAAGATGCCCGACCTTGGCGTGAGCCTCGGCGAGAAAGCAGAGCGCGCGTGGCGTGTGCACGACGGCTCCGGCACCACGAAGCACCGAGAGCCCCCTCGCGAGCATCGCGAGGCTATCCTGCGCCTGTCCAAGTGCTGTCAATGAGCGACCATGCTGGAGAAGTCCGAGGCCCAACCAGAGCGGAAAACCGTGCTCGTTCGAGAGAGCGACCAGCTCTTCCGCGTGCCGCCGTGCGTCCTGCGGCAAGCCGGCGGCCGCCTCCACCGCACATACCTTGCTCAACACAAAGGCCACCGTAAACGGATGGTCGAGCCCGCGGGCTTCCGACAACGCCTCGTCCACGCGCGCGCGTCCCTGATCGATGTGGCCCAGAAGCGCCAATGTCAACGCCAAGTGACCCAGGCTCGCTGCGTACGGATCGGCCACCGCTATGGCGGCGCAAATCGCGCGAGCGGCCGGATCTCTCAGACCATCACACAGCTCGAGAAGGGCGCGCGCTGTCACAAACTCCCCGCGAAAGTAGCAACTGGCGCCGTGGATATAGTGACCCAGCAGCAGAGCGACCTGATCTTTTCTGGTCTCGCCAAATTTCTCCATCTGCTCGGCAAGGGACACCGCCAGTTCGTGCTCGGACCGAACCATATGGAAACCCCATTGGGAATAGAGCAGCGGAACGAGACGATCCGGCCGATCGAACCGCTCAGCAAGCGCTCTCGCCCTGACAAGCGTATCGCCCACCACCGGCGCCGAATACCCTCGAGCTGCCATCAGCGCCCGCCCGAGGGCAATTTGCAGGTCGAGTTCGTGCTGCACGGGCCGGGACTCCTCGGGCATGTTCGCCAGCAATTCCAGGCCCTTCTGCAACTGTGCCACCGCTTCTGTCATCGCCGACCGCGCGACCGCCTGCTGGCCGGCCTTGAGCCGGTAGCCGACCGCCTTCTCGTTGAAACCGGCCTCGGCACAATGGTGGGCCATGAGTTGCGGCTGAGCGGCCACGATTTCAGGGAACTGGCTCTCCAGCGTCGTCGCAACGCGGGCATGGATCTGCTGGCGTCGACCGCGCAGCATGGTGCTATAGGCCGCGTCCTGCACCAGCGCGTGCTTGAAGGTGTACTCTGCATCGGGTGGGGTGCCCCGCTGGAAGATCAATTCGGCGCATACGAGCTGCGCCAAGGCCCCGTCCACCTGGTGCTGCGGCACAGCCGCGACGGCGCTGATCAGCTCATGCGAGAACGACCGTCCGAGGGCCGCACCGATCTGCGCCATCTCGCGCACGGGTGCCAGGCGATCGAGCCGTGCCAGGAGCGAGGCTTGGAGCGAGGTAGGGATGGCAAGCCGAAGCACGGGCCCTCGCGCATCAAAGCGGTCGCCCGCGTCGGTCAGCATGCCGCTCTCGATCACCGCCTTGGTCAATTCCTCGATGAACAGCGGTACGCCATCGGTCCGATCGATGATATGTTCGGCGATTTCCTGGGGCAACGCTTTGCCGCCGGTCACCCGCATGACCATCTCGGCGCGCTGTCGACGCGGCAGACGACCGAGGCTGATCTGTGTCACGTGCGAGCGCCCGATCCAGGCCGGCGCGAACTCTGGCCGGAAGGTGATGACCAGCATGGCCCGGAGGGTGGCCACCCGGTCGACGATGAGGTCCAACAGGTCGAGCGAGGAGGGGTCGATCCAGTGCACATCCTCGAATACCATCAGTACGGGCCGACGCGCCGCCAGTCCCTCGAGCTGGGCCAGGAGGGCCCGAAGCGTATTCTCCTTGCGCTTCTGTGGTGTGAGGCTGAGTGGTGGATAGCGATTGCCGATCGGCACGGACAGCAGGTCCGCGATCAGAGGGACGGCCTCGCTGAGGTCAACGTTTGCCTCCACGAGCAACGCCTCGAGCTTGTCCAACCGCTGCTGGTCCGTATCGTCACGCCGGAATCCCGCTGCCCGCTCGAGCTGTGAGATGGTCGGGAAAAGCGCGCTGTCCTGATGGTGCGGCGAGCAGAAACGGCGCAAGCGGATGTGTGGATCATCGCTCAGCCGCTCCACCGCGGTCTCGGCGAGGCGCGATTTGCCGATGCCGGGCTCACCCGATATCAGCACGACCGAGCCATCGCCGCGTTTTATCTGCTGCCAGCGGCACATCAGCAGCTCGATTTCCTCATCGCGGCCAAGCAGTGGCGTTCTGGCTACGCGCAAGGCCTCGAAGCGGCTATCGACCGCGCTCGCGCCCAAGACTCGCCAGACCGGCACCGGGTCGCTGAAGCCTCTGATGGACACGGTCCCGAGAGCGAGATACTCAAAGAGTCCCGCGACGAGGCGGCGGGTGCTGCCGTCGATGACCACCGTGTCCGGCTCGGCCAGGGCCTGAAGCCGCGAGGCCAGATTGGGGGTCTCACCGACCACCTCGTGCTGCTGGGACGCGCCATCCCCGATGAGATCGCCGACGATCACCAACCCGGTGGCAATGCCAACTCGCACTCGCAATTTTGCCCCCGGACCGACATCGAGTCCTGCCACGGCCGCGACCAATGCCAGCCCGGCGCATACCGCGCGCTCAGCATCGTCCTCATCCGCCCGCGGATAGCCGAAATATGCGAGCACGCCGTCGCCCATGTATCTGGCAACGAACCCGCCAAATTTCTCGATTTGCTCGGCGCAGCAGCGATGGTACGCGCCCATGATTTCCTGCAAGTCCTCAGGGTCGAGCCTTGTCGAGAGCGCTGTCGAACCAACAAGATCAGCGAACATCAGCGTGAGATGACGTCTCTCGGCCGCGGTCCGAGGAGCAGGCGCGAGTCTCGGTCCGGCCTCATCGAATTCCGCAATCGCGCGCAATATCTTCCTGCGATGGCCGAGCGATACACCGATTTTTTCGAGGTCATGGTCGGTCAGATCGCGCAGAACGCTTGGATCAATGTCGTTCTCGGCAAAGCGCTGCGCGTATTGCCCGAGGCCAAGTGTGTTGAGCCAGTCCGCAATCTGCTGCATGGCGGCCCCCACTGTCTCTGTGCGGCCTAAGCGAACCTTGGTGACTACGGAGACTATCACTTTCTTTTGTGGATGGCACGTACGGTCGTTGGGACGTCTGTTGGCCCCTCGATGCAGCCGAGTTGGCTCAGCGCGACCAACGGACACCGTGAAGCTGCGACCTACCACTCAATCGCGGTAGCGGAAGCAGGGTCGCCGAGAGGTCCGCCTGTCATCCAGTTCGAACCGCCAGCTGTGGCTCCCCGGAAATGTCCGTTCATGGCACCAACCGGACCTCCGGAGAGGTCCGAAGTTTCGATCGCTAACGGAGGTAAACCGGACATCGCGGGGATAGCCCAATTTGGGTCAAAGTCGGTCTGATTGCCAAAAAACTGAACACTTTCCGGGCGCCGTTTATGCCAAGATAAACGCGCTCAAAAGGCCGCCCGCGACCGTGCCGCCGCTTTTGACAGTAAACCCAGCGGAGATCGATCTTGAATCTGACGGACGAGGACAGCCCGATCGACGAGATTTCACGGATCGAAGCGCGGATCGAGGAGCTTGCCGACGTCGCCGAGCGATGCCGGAAGATCATTCTGGTTTCCAAGGCGGCCATCGCCGGCGGCGTCGCATTGCTGCTCGTTGTGATGCTCGGCCTGGTCGGATCCAATCAGGTCACCGCGATCGGATCGATTGCCATGGTGCTGGGCGGAACCGTGTCGCTCGGATCGAATGTCAGTACGTTGCGACAGACGATGGCCGCCATGACCGCCGCCGAGGTGCTCCGTTCAGAATTGATCGGCAGGATCGACCTTCGAGTAGTTGGTGACAGCACGATGAAACGGATTTGACGTATTGGCTCGTGCGGGCAAGCGTGCCAAAGCCGAAGCCATGTTCGCCGGGGAAGATCGCGCCGGCCGATGCGCGACGAAGAACGCGATTTGCGTCAGCCTCAACCGTCGTCTGGCGGTTCCTCATCAGTCGAAACCTGGAGTAAGTCGCCGGATGGACCCAAATAAAAGGTAGCGAAAAAAGTGCCCCCGGCTTCAACCGTCGATTCCCAAAATGCCGTTCCTTCATATCCGTATGGTTGTGCGTTTCGCACAAAGGCCCGGACCGTTGTGTGAGGGGTACCCGAAATAGACTGACCGGCACGTCGTTCGACGGACCGCAGGACAGCATCTATCTTCGTCTGGACATCCGCGGGTACCGCACGCAGGACCGACGAGCTAAATCCCACGGAGCCACCTTCAAACAAGGCGAGGGT
The DNA here is from genome assembly GCF_036924615.1 of Bradyrhizobium sp. AZCC 2289. Taxonomy (NCBI): domain Bacteria; kingdom Pseudomonadati; phylum Pseudomonadota; class Alphaproteobacteria; order Hyphomicrobiales; family Nitrobacteraceae; genus Bradyrhizobium; species Bradyrhizobium sp. AZCC 2289. The sequence goes on from NZ_JAZHRY010000001.1 coordinate 8,187,984, forward strand.
CGATTTGATGAACTTGAGCTGGCTTTTCGGCGGCAACTTCGCAAACTTGTCCGCGGTCTCGATACCCTTGATCGCGGCGGCACCGATCGCAGCCTTATCTTCCGGGCTGGAAAAAATGTCGGGATGAATTTCGTTTCCTCCAAAGGTGGTCAACGCTTCCAACAGCAGCGAACGCGCTCTAATCGGGATGAAGCCGTTCTCGTCGGCCGCGGCGATCATATCGACAACTTCCTGGTGAGTTATTTTTACCGTATCACTTGCATGGCTCCCGGTGTGGTCCCGGATAATTTTCAAAATTTGTGCGATACTCATGGCTGCTCCGTGGCCAAGATTGTTAATTTAACCGGAGTATACCTAAAGTTACAGGTTATGCGAACCAAAGCGGACCTTAGCCAACGCCTCGCTGCGCTCTACCCATCCTGCGGGCTGCGGCGAATTTCCCGAGATCTCTCAACGTTTGCCCTGTCCAGTGCGAAACGGGCCGCGGGAATGCGGAACTGTGTTGATAGATGCGAGCGCCGGAGCGCGGTTGGCCGGATAGAGCCAACTCACGCTGGAACGATCGGAAATCGGGTGGCCTGTTGCAGACAAGCTTGCGAAGCTGCCGCCCATGAAAGTGAACATGAAAAACCAGATACCGCCGGCACCCGACATCGCCGCCCGCGTCGAGGCCCTCGATTGGGCGCAGGCGACCGCCGATCTCGACGCGCAGGGTTGCGCCGTCCTCAAGGGGTTGCTCTCGCCTGAGGAATGCGACGCCCTCGCATCGCTCTATCCCGATGACAAACACTTCCGCAGCCGGATCGTGATGGGCCGGCATGGCTTTGGGCGCGGCGAATACAAATATTTTTCGTATCCGCTGCCCGATCTGATCGCGGAGCTGCGGCCGGCGCTATATGCGCAACTCATCGGGATCGCCAATCGCTGGAACGAGACCATGGGAATCGATATCCGCTATCCCGACCGGCACGAGGCGTTCCTGCAGCGCTGCCATGACGCCGGTCAGGTCCGGCCGACGCCGCTGCTGCTGCAGTACGGCGCCGGAGACTATAATTGCCTGCATCAGGATCTCTATGGCGAGCACGTATTCCCGTTGCAGGTGGCGATCCTGTTGTCGGAACCGGGCCGCGATTTTAGCGGCGGCGAATTCGTGCTGACGGAACAGCGGCCGCGGATGCAGTCGCGGCCCGAAGTGGTGCCATTGACGCAGGGCGACGCGGTGGCATTTGCTGTGCACCACCGGCCGGTGCAGGGGACGCGCGGCTTCTACCGGGTTAATCTGCGCCATGGCGTCAGCCAAATCCGCTCTGGCCACCGTCATACCGTCGGCGTGATCTTTCATGATGCGAAGTGAGTGCGATCCAATTTGACTGCGGACCTGTTCGAAGCTGTGCCGGATGTGCGCCCGTCGCGGGAAGCGATGGCGGATGGCGCCGTGCTGCTGCGCGGCTTCGCCAAGCCCATCGAAGCCGATCTGCTAGCGGCGTTGCGCGAGATCGTCGCCCAGGCGCCGTTCCGGCATATGTTCACGCCCGGCGGCCATCAGATGTCGGTGGCGATGACCAATTGCGGCAATTTTGGCTGGGTCACCGATCGCAGCGGCTACCGATATGACGGTATCGATCCCGATTCCGGAAAACCATGGCCGTCGATGCCGCCGGCCTTTCGCGAGCTGGCGTTGCGGGCGGCGGCCGCTGGGGTTTCGATGGCTTTACGCCGGATGCCTGCCTGATCAACCGCTACGAGCCCGGCGCGCGGATGTCCCTGCATCAGGACAAGGACGAAAACGATTTCGGCGCGCCGATCGTCTCGGTGTCGCTGGGCCTGCCCGCGATCTTCCTGTTCGGCGGCATCAAGCGCAGCGACAAACCGCGTCGGTTTCGGCTGGAACATGGCGACATCGCAGTATGGGGCGGGCCGTCGCGGCTGTTATTCCACGGCGTCGCGCCGCTGGCCGACGGCGAGCACGCCGCGCTGGGCCGCCAGCGCGTCAATCTGACTTTTCGCCGGGCGCGCTAACGTGCGCGCTTTTTTCCTTCTCCCCTTGTGGGAGAAGGTGATCCTCGCGAAGCGAGGATCGGATGAGGGGTCTCTCACCGCGCATTTGGTGTTCGCGGAGACAGACCCCTCACCCGTCCGCGCTGCTTCGCATCGCGTCCACCCTCTCCCACAAGGGGAGAGGGTAGAAGGCCGTCTTCCCATTCGAGTTTCGTCTGGTCTATGCTGCCTTGGCCGGGAGCCCGACATGACCACCACGGAAATAGCGGCTGTGCTTCATGGTTCGAGACGGCGCTGAAGAAGCGCTTCCTCACCATGAAGACAGCTACGGCTTCGCCGGGTGAATGAACGCCCACGGGCTGACTTCGGAATCGGTCGGCACCTCAACCGAGATCACATAAGGCCCGCCGTCGGCCAGCGCCTTTTCCAAAGCGGGGCGGAAATGATGCGGCGAGGTGACGCGGGCAGCGCCGACGCCAAAGGATTCGGCAAGCTTGACGAAATCCGGATTGACGAGGTCTGACGCCACCACGCGGCCGTCAAAGCGCTCGCGCTGGTCGCGCCGCACATTGCCATAGGCGTTGTTGTTGAAGATCAGCGTCACCACGCCGATCTTGAACTGAGCGGCGGTCGAGAGTTCCTGCACGCCGAACATGAAGCCGCCGTCGCCGGTGATCGCGACCACCGGACGGTCCGGATTGGCGACCTTGGCGCCCAACGCCGTGGGGAAGCCCGAACCGAGCGTGCCCTGATAGCCCGAGGTGATGAAGGTGCGCGGCTCGTAGATCGGAAAACCGTACCAGGAGGCGAAGCCTACCTGCGACAATTCATCGGTAACGATGGCGTTCGCGGGCAGCACCTCGCGCAGGATGTTCAGGTAAGCCATCTGCGGCTGGACTTTCTGGATTTCCTGATGCGCCGCGGCTGTGGCTTCACGGATCGCCGCACGCCGGCCGTTGGTCCTGCTGTAGCCGGTCTTTTTCACCGCGGCGACCAGGTCGCTGGTGCCTGCCCTGGAATCCGCGATCACGGCGGTATCCGGCGTGAACCGCCGCATCTCCACGGGATCGATATCGATTCGAACGGATTTCAGCCCCTCGGGTCGGAACGGCCAGCGCGTCATTGTCGGCAATTCCAGCCGGGTGCCGATCCCGATCATGAGATCGGTTTTCGGCCAGAGCTTGTAGGCCGCCGCCATCGTCAACCCGAGTTCATGGGCGTTACTGACAATGCCGCGGCCGCTGCGGAACGCGACCACAGGCGCGTCGATCATCTCGGCCAGTTCGAGAATTTCCTCACGCGCGTGGATGGCGCCGCGCTGCCGACGAAGATCATCGGCGTCTTGCTGCTCTTGATCAGCGCGGCAGCCGCCTTGATCCGGTCCGGATCGGGCTGCGGGGCGGGCAACGGATCGAACACTTTTGCGGGGCCGACTTGCGCGCGCTGGGTGAACACGTCCCAGGGCATTTCCAGCGACACCGGACCGCGCCGGCCCGACAGCATCTCCTGGAACGCGCGCGAGACCATGGCGGGCGCGATATCCGGATATTCGATGCGGTCGGCCCATTTCACAAACGTGCGCAGCGTCGCCAGCTGATCCGGCATCTCGTGCAGATGGCCGCGGCCCTTGCCCAGAAATTGCGTCGGCACCTGGCCGGTCAGGCACAGCACCGGCTCGTTCGATCCGAATGCGGTGAGCAGCGCGGCACCGGCGTTGAGCACGCCGGGGCCGGGCACCACGCTGAACACGCCGGGCTTGCCGGAAGATCGCGCGTAACCATAGGCCATGTAGCCGCAGGCCTGCTCATGCCGTGCGCCGATCACCTTCAGCTGCGCCTGATGGAAGGCGTCGAACAGGCCGTAGATTTGCGCGCCGGGCAGGCCGAACACGGTGTCGACGCCATGCGCGACGAGGCCATTGACGATCGCTTCGCCGCCGGAAGTTGAAGTCATGTTACTGTCCACTCGTTCGAGAGACTTTTCAGGCTTCGTCGGCGACGCCGTTGCGTAAGGTGCCGACGCCTTCGGCTTCGACCTCGACGACGTCGCCGGGCTTGAGGTAGCGCGGCGGGTCGAACCGCGCGCCGGCGCCGGTCGGTGTTCCCGTAACGATGACGTCGCCGGGCGCCAGCGTCGTGAAGGTCGAGATGTAGTTGATGAGATAGCGGAAGCCGAAGATCAGCCGGTTGGTGCGGTCATCTTGCCGTGTCTCGCCATTGACGCGCGTGGTCAGGCGAACATCCGCGATCTGCGACTCATTGGTGTAGGGGACAAGCCAGGGCCCGAGGCTGCCGGTGGAATCAAAGTTCTTGCCCTGCGTGACGTTGAATTTCGCGTGCCGCACCCAGTCGCGGATGGTGCCTTCATTGCACAGCGTGACCGCGGCGATGTGATCCAGTGCCGCGCTCTCCTGAATGTGACGGCCGGCCTTGCCTATGACCAGCACCAGTTCGCCCTCGTAATCGAGCTGCGGCGACGCGCGCGGCCGGACCAGCGGCGTGTCGTGCCCGACAAAGGAGCGCGGCGTGCGCAGGAACATGCTCGGATATTTCGGGGCGTCCGTGCCGTCCTTATACTCGGCGTTACGGTCGGGATAATTGACGCCGATGCAGATGATCTTTTCCGGCGCGGGGATTGGCGGCTGCCAGACCATCGCGTCGAGCGCATGGTCCGGCGAATGCCGCGCGGCATCCTCGGCCAGTTTCGAAAGCGCACCGGCGGCGATGGCTTCGCGCAGCGTCGGATAGTCGTTTCCGAAGCGCGCGGAGAGATCGACGATGCCGTTGTCGGTCACCGCGCCATATCGGGTGACGCCGCCGACGGTGTAGGTTGCGAGACGATGTGCGGTCATGAAAGTTCCTGTCAACCCGGATTCATTCCGGCGGCCTTGATCGCGGCCGCCGATGCGGGGGTGCGTAAGTAGTCGATCAGCGCCCTGGCCGCGTCAGCTTCCTTGCTGTCGGCAGCGATGGCGGCGGTGAACACCAGTTCCTGCTGCAGTTCGGCCGGGAAGGGGCCGGCGAGCTCGACGCCGGGCGCGATCAACACATTGGTGAGGAACACGCCAAACTCGGCCTCGCCTTTGGCGACGGCCGGCGCGATTTGCGGCGGCCCGGCCTGCGCCCTGGTCCTGGCTTTCATCTCCTCGCCGATGCCGAGGCGCTCGAACACTTTTGTCACGTACGCGCCGGCGGCGCTGGCCGGCACGAACGCGATCGATGACGCGCTGAGCAGAGTCTTTTTCAACGCATCGGGTGTGGAGACGTCAGGTTTTGGTACGCCGGCGCGGACGGCGACGCCGTAACCGACGCGTGCGATGTCGATGCTCGGTCCGGCCGCGAAATGGGTTTTCGTTTCAGCATTCTTGAACACGTCGATCGGTACCACAACGAGATCGAACGGCGTTCCCGAGTTGATCCGGGTGATGATGTTGGGCGTGGAGTCGAAGTGGATCGAAAGCTTGTGCCCGCTGGCCTTCTCGAAGGGCGGGCCGAGCTCATTCAGCAGGCTGGTGATAGAGCCGCCGGCGATGATTTTGAGTTCACTGGCCATGGCGTCCGCCAACAGCAGCGTCAAGCCCAATGCGACGGCGATAGTCAGCGGCTTGCTCATGATATCCTCGTTCCGACCGGATCCGGCGCACCCTAGTCCCCGATCGTGACGTCGGCGACAAAGGCCGGCTCGCGCACCTTTTGCCCCGCGAAGGGCGAGCCCTGCTCGAACCAGGAGCGCGGCGCCGGCGCCCCCCACAGCGTCTGCCGCCGCGGGTCCTTCAGCGACCAGCGCAGCGGCTCATGGTCGTGATCCCCGGTGAAGTAATCGCTGGTGTAAAGTTCGAGACGATGGCCGTCGGGATCCCTGACATACAGGAAGAATGCATTCGAGATGCCATGACGGCCGGGCCCGCGCTCGATGTTCTTGAGGAAGCCGCTCGAGGCCATCACGTCGCAGAGATGCAGGATGTTCATCGCCGTCGGCACCCAGTACGCAAAATGGTGCAGGCGAGGGCCCTTGCCGTTGGTGATGGCGAAATCATGCACATTGCCCTTGCGGTGCATCCAGGCCGCCGCAATGCGCCCGTTCGGCCCGTCTTCCTCGCCATATTCGGTCAGCCGAAAACCCAGCCGCGCGTAGAAGTCGACGGTGTTCTGAACCTCGGCGGCGAAGACGTTGAAATGGTCGAGCCGCTGCGGGTGGCAGCCCTTGTAGAGGTCGTAGCGCCTGAGCAGATGCGGGCGCTTGTCCATCGATGCATACAACTCGATCTGGAAGCCGAAGGGATCGGTGAATTGCAGCGTGCGGCCCTGGAATGGCTGCTCGGTGAAGGCATAGGCGATGCCGTTCTCGGAAAAGAAGCTGGCTGCCTTGTCGAGATCGCCGTCATTGCCGACCTTGAAGCCCAGGCGATTGCAGGCCGCCACGGGCGCTTTGCGTAAGACGAGCGAGTGATGCTGATGCTCCTCGCTGCCGCGCAAATAGACTGCCTTGTCATCGCTGTCCTCGACATGGAGACCGACGGTGTTTTCATAGAAGGCGCGGCTGGCGTTCAAATCGGTCACGTCGAGCACGGTGTGGCTGCAGCGGATGATGTTGAAGGGCGGATCGAAGATGTGTGTTGGCACAGGCATATGGCGTTCTTCCCGTTATCAATTCTGTCTATCCTCATGGTGAGGAGGCGCCCCTTCGGCGCCGTCTCGAACCATGAAGCCCGCGGCCCATCCTTCGAGACGCGGGCTTGCGCCCGCTCCTCAGGATGAGGGCAGGCCCAGTTTCTGAATCTTGTGCGTCCCGCGCGCGAGCGAGACGTGTTTGGTTTCCATGTAGAAGTCGAACGAATAGTCGCCGCCGTCGCGGCCGATGCCGGATGATTTCATGCCGCCGAACGGGGTCGGCAGATGGCGGACGTTTTCGGAATTGAGCCAGATCATGCCGGCCTCCAGCGCATCCGCGACGCGCAGCGCGCGGCCCATGTCGCCGGTCCAGACGTAGCCGGTCAGGCCATATTGCACGCCGTTGGCGATCTCGATGGCGTCGTTTTCGTCGCGGAAGGGGATCACGGTCAGGAACGGCCCGAACACTTCCTCCTGCGCCACCCGCATTTTCGAATGCGCTGACGTGACCAGCGTCGGCTGCACATAATGTCCGCCGCCGGGCCCGTCATGCGGTTGGCCGCCGACCGCAATGGTGGCGCCGTCCTTGCGAGCGACGTCGAAATAGCTGCAGACCTTTGCCAGATGCCGCTCGTGGATCAGGGGGCCGATCTCGGTGACGGGATCGAGCGGATGCCCCACCTTGAGCGCCTTCACCCGCACGGTGAGTTTTTCGATGAACTTTTCGGCGATGCCTTGCTGGACCAGCAGCCGGCTCGACGAGGTGCAGCGCTCGCCATTGAGCGAGTAAATCATGAACACGACCGCATCGAGCGCGCGATCCAGATCGGCGTCGTCGAACACGATCACCGGGTTCTTGCCGCCGAAGGCCAGCGCCGCCGCCGTGGCGGCGCGGTCGATGTCTTCGGCATTGCCGCGGGCGACGGAGGCCAGCACCGCGCCATCGACCGGCGATTTGGTCTCAAAGGTCTGGCCGGAGATCGACGGCACGATCTTGCCGTCGATCATGTGCCCGATGCCCTCGGCCTTCAATTTGGCGAGTAGCGGGGCTGCGCGATCGCGGTTGGCCTGAAACACATCTTTCGGCGCGATCTTATCCATGGACTTTCTCCACTTTCAGGGCTTCGTGGATGTTGTTGCGCTTCCAGCTCGTTTCCTTGTCGTTGATCTGCATGTCGAACGACAGCGCGAATTTGCTGTTGGCAAAGACTGGATCAAGATGGGCCGACAGCGCCTTGAAGATATGCTCGCCGGCCTTCTTGCGGGTCGCGAGATCGCGCCCCTCGCCAAGCCGCAGTACCATGTCGAGAAAGCCCAGGTTTTTCTGGCCATCGGCGATCGCATAATGTTCGCATTTGACAGCACGCACGCGGATGCCGCCGAGCGGGAAGATGCCGGTTTCGACCGCGGCCTTGCGCACCAGTTCGACGACGTTGCCCATATCGACGAGAGCATCGAGATTAGCTGAATATTCGATCGAAAAATGGGGCATGGCCGGATCACTCCTGCAATTGGTCTGAAAGCATCAAGCGAAGTAACAGCTCACCGAGCCGTAGGGACCATAATCGGCCTGGATCGTGTCGCCTTTGCGGGTCTCGATCGGGCGGATGAAGGATCCCGCCAGCACCACCTGACCCGCTTCGAGCGCCAGTCCGTTCGGCGCGATCTTGTTGGCAAGCCAGGCTACGCTGGTCGCGGGATGATTGAGCACGCCGGCGGCAAGCCCGGTTTCTTCCAACTGGCCGTTGCGGAAACAGAGCGCGCCGATCCAGCGCAGATCGGCGTCCATGGGGCGTATCGGGCGGCCGCCGAGCACGATGCCGGCATTCGCCGCGTTGTCGGCGATGGTGTCGAAGATCTTTCGGGTTGCTTTGGTCTCTCGGTCGACCCGCTCGATCCGCGTGTCGAGGATTTCCAGCGCGGGCACCACGAAGTCGGTGGCGTTGAGGACGTCGAACATGGTGGAGTCCGGCCCCGCCAGCCGCGTCTTCATGACGAAGGCAAGCTCCGCTTCGACGCGCGTCGCGATAAAGCGATCGGTCGGCACCAGGCCGCCATCGGCAAAGAACATGTCGTCGAGCAGGATGCCGGAATCCGGCTCGTCGATATTGAGCGCGCTCTGCATCGCCTTCGAGGTCAGGCCGATCTTGTGGCCTTTGACGACGCGGCTCTGCGCCACCTTCATCTCGATCCACGCCTTCTGGATCGCGTAGGCGTCGGCGATATCGATGCCGGGATGCTCCAGCGAAATCTGCCGGATCTGTGTCCGGGTTTTCTCCGCATGATCGAGCCGTTCGGCGGCGCTGCGGATTTCTGCTTTGGAGAGGGCCATGGGCGACACGCAAAAAGTGGATGCGGGGAGATGATTAACATGTTAAGTTTATCAGATCAAATCGAATTGACGTTGTTGCACTGCAAAATTGCGGCCCGTTGAAACCGGCGTTTCCTGATCGCGGAAGATTGACGATGGCAGGTAAGAAATTCCCGAACGGTCCCGGTTCGACCGCCGCAGAGATGTCCAGGGTTCGGCGGACACCGATGCGCGAATTCTCGCGTTCGCTGCCGATGTCATTGTTGCGCGCGCGCGAGGCGGTCATGCGCCAGTTCCGTCCGTCGCTGCGCAATCACGGCCTGACCGAACAGCAATGGCGGATCCTGCGCGCGCTGACCGCAGTGGACGCGATCGAGGTGACGGAACTGGCGCGGGTCGCCTTCCTGCTCGGCCCGAGCCTGTCGCGAATCCTGCGCGACCTCGAGGCGCGCCATTTGATCGAGCGACGCGCGGCGAAAGCCGATCTGCGCCGCGGTATGGTGTCGATCTCGGCAAAGGGATTGAAGCTGATCGAGGCGGTCGCGCCGACGTCAGAATCTATTTATGCCGCTATCACCAAACTTTATGGCGCCCGCAAACTCAGCGAATTGCAGGACATGCTCAGCGCGCTGGAGGACAGCCTTTCGGGACTGGAAGTCGCTGGCGCCGGCGATGCCGAGGCGGACGAGTGAGCGCAAATTTGCATGATAATGCGTAACGGGACGCATAGCTTGGGTTCGCTGCACGTTGTTTGAGCAGCCAAAGCGATTGCCGATCGCACGAAACGGCCGGGAATAGGCCGGGCAGTCAGGCGTTAATATTCTCTGGCCGTCGCATTCGGCGACATATCTGCACCGTTAGTCGAACTCCCCGCGATATCAATTTACTAAGGGCGCGAGAGTCCTTAAGACGCATCCGGTTACGCGTCCGGTCAAGGACCGCCAAAACCGAGAAAGGCCGACGAAGAAGCCCGGCCTCAGGGAGGAATGGATGAAGCTTACGAGACGCGATTTCGCGGCCGGTATGGTAGCCGGTATTGCTGCACCCCACATCATCACCAGCGCAAGGGCGCAAGGCGCCACCATCAAGATCGGCATGTGCGTGCCGGCGACGGGGCCCGCGGCTGAACAGGGGCTTTGGGCGCAGAACGGTGCAAAGCTGGCGCTCGCAGCCGTCAACAAGGCCGGCGGCGTGCTCGGCAAACAGGTCGAACTCGTCATCGAAGACGACCAAACCACCAATCCCGGCATCGTTCTGGCGTTTTCGAAACTGGCCGCGCAGAACGACATCGTCGCTTTCCTCGGTTCGATCCGCTCGACCCAGGTGCATGCGATGGCCCCCGACGTTCTCAAGCTCGGCAAACCCGTCATGATCGGCGGAACCGATCCCGCGCTCACCCATATGGGCAATCAATGGCTGTTCCGCTTCCGGCCCAATGACAGCTATTCGGGCCGCGTCATCGCCGACTACGGCGTCAACACGCTCGGCAAGAAAAAATGGGCGATCGTTCATTCGACCGACGCCTTCGGAACCGCAGGCGGAAAGGCCCTGGCCTCGGCGCTCGAAAAGCTCGGCACCCCGGCGGTGCTCGACCAGGGCTATGCCAACCAGAGCCAGGATTTCACGCCGGTCGTGCTGGCGGTGAAGCAGTCCGGCGCCGACGTTCTCGGCACGTATTTTACCTTCGAAAACGATCTCGGGATTTTCGCCCGTCAGCTCCGTCAGCTCGGCGTCAACATTCCCTGGGTGGGGTCACCCTCGGTGGTGGCGGTTTCGTCGACCAAGCTGGCCGGCCCGGCGCTGTTTGGTACCTATGGCGTGGCCGATTACGCGGAAGAATCCAGCGACGCTTCGAAGACCTTCGGCAAGGCCTATCGCGACGCGTACAAGACCGCGCCGGACAATCAAAGCGCATGGCCCTACGATGCCGTCACCATCCTGTCGGCGGCGATCAACAAGGCCGGCTCGACCGATCCCGGAAAAATCCGCGAGGCGCTGCTTGCTATCAAGAAAACCGCTGGCGCCGAAGGCGAATACAATTTCGACCAGAACGGCGATGGCCTGCACGGCTACAATGTTGTGAAGAACGACAAGGGGACCATCGTTTACGACAAACACATCGACTTCAACGACTGAGCGCGTCGCGGGCTCTCTTCGCGTGAAGGGAGCCCGCGGGCCTTTATGACCGGCTTCGCGTTGCTGCCGGGCGTCACATGGCCGCGAGCGAATTCTCCCACCGAGTGTTGTCATGGATCTTGCACTACAACTACTCTTTACCGGCATCGGCATCGGCGCCGTGTACGCGCTGGTCGCGCTCGGCTTCGTGCTGATCTTCCGCGCCACCAATGTGGTGAATTTCGCGCAAGGCGAATTCTCGATGGTTGCGGCCTATCTGATGGTGGTGTTCGCCGTCGATCTCGGCTGGCCCTATTGGCTGTCGTTCCTGCTCGCGCTCGTCGGCATGGCGCTGCTGGGCGTGATCTTCAATCTCGGCGTCTATTACCCGCTGCGTCACCGCACCTTCCTGCCGGTCATCATCGCGACCATCGGCGCCTCGATCCTGCTCGCCAATTCCGTGCTTGCGATCTACGGCCCGCAGCCGCAGGTGCTGCAGGGCTGGTTCGAAACCCCCGGCATCCAACTCGGCCCCGTTTATCTCGATAGCCAGTATCTCCTGATCATCGCCGTGACGTTCGCGCTGGTGATCTTCAATTACTGGTTCTTCGAGAAGACGCTGCTCGGCAAGAAGCTGCAGGCGACCTCGCAGGACAAGGAAATGGCCTCGCTGCTCGGCATTTCCGTTTCCACGATGATCATGATCACCTTCATCTATTCGGCCGTGCTCGGCGGTCTCGCCGGCATCCTCGTCGCACCCGTGCTGTTCGTGTCGATCCAGATGGGCTCGACGATTGCGCTGAAAGCCTTTGCCGCCACCATCATCGGCGGCTTCGGCGATGTCGCGGGCGCGATCATCGGCGGACTGGCGCTCGGCGTGATCGAGACCTTTGGCGCAGCCTATATCTCCGTACCCTACAAGGACGGCTTTGCCTTCCTGGTGCTGGTGGCGTTCCTGATCTTCCGGCCGCAAGGTATTTTTGGCGAACGCGTGGCGGAGAAAGCATGAGCTCCCCCAGCGAAAATATGCCGGTTACCGTGTCCGTGCCGCGTTCGAAGCCGCTGCTGCTTCGGCATCTGCCATATTTCGTCGGCGTGGCTGCGCTCGTCGCGCTCGCCGCAACGATGCAGTTCGATGGTTACATCCTCAACATCCTGATGCAGGCGACCACGTTTGCGATCGCGGTGTTCGGCCTTTCGGTGGTGCTCGGCCTCTGCGGCCAGATCAATCTGGCGCAGGCGGCGTTCTTCGGTTTCGGCGCCTATGCCGTCGGCATCGGCACGTCGGACTATCACATCAGCTACTGGTTCTGCCTGTTGGCGGGATGCCTGATGGCGCTGGTGGCCGGCGCGGTGCTGGGCATGTCGACGCTGCGGCTGGGCGGGCATTACCTCGCCATGGTGACGATCTCGTTCCAGCAGATCGTCACGCTGGTCATGATCAACGCGATCTGGCTCACCCATGGTCCGGACGGCGTGTCGCGGATCGGCCGGCCTGATCTGTTCCAGAGTTCGCAATCCTATCTCGCGTTCTGCGTCGGCATGCTGGCGCTGGTCGGCTATTTCGTCTGGCATCTGCCGGATACGCGGCTTGGACGCGCGATGCGCGCGGTCCGCGACAACGAGCTTGCGGCCGGCGTCGTCGGCATCGACGTGTTCCGCACCAAGGTCTACGCGTTCGCGCTGTGCGCGGTGCTGGGCGGGCTGGCCGGCGGACTGTTCGCCGGCGGATTTGCCTATGTCAGCCCGGACCAGTTCTCGTTCGCGGAATCGATCGTGTTCCTCACGATGTCCTTGCTCGGCGGCGTGGCCTCTCCAATCGGCTCGGCGATCGGCACGGGGTTGCTGATCCTGATCCCGGAATGGCTGCGCTTCCTCAAAAGCGTTCCCGGACTTTATCTGGCGATCTACGGCCTGTCCGTGATCCTGATCATCCGCTTCATGCCTGATGGTATCTGGGGCTTTGTCGCCGCTGCCTTCGAGCGCTGGCGCGCGCAACTCAAGACGCCGCCGGCGGCGGCCGCGTTGCAACTGAAGCCCGCGACCGTCGGCGGCGATATCGTGCTCGAAGTCACCGGGCTCTCGAAATATTTCGGCGGCCTCAAAGCGGTCGACGGCGTCGATATCGCGGTCAAGCGCGGCGGCGTGCATGCGCTGATCGGGCCGAACGGTTCCGGCAAGACCACGACGCTCAACGTGCTCTCCGGCCTCTACAAGGCAACCGCGGGCAAAATATTGCTCGACGGCACCGACATCACCAATATGCCGCCGCATCAGCGCACGGCCGCGGGCCTCGGGCGTACGTTCCAGAACATCCGTCTGTTCCGCTCGATGACCGCGCTGGAAAACGTCGAGATCGGCGCCGAGCGTCCCGGCAACAAAATGATCGGCGAGGGCGGTGACGCCGCACTGACCGAACGAGCGATGGAGGCGCTGACCTTCGTCGGTCTGGGCGGTCGCGCCAACGAACTGATCTCGGGCTTCTCCTACGGCCATCAGCGGCTGATCGAGATCGCACGTGCGCTCGCTGCCAATCCGACGCTGTTGCTGCTCGACGAGCCCGCGGCCGGTCTCAACTCGACCGAAAAACTCGAACTGCATGAGCTGCTCAAGCGCATCGCCGCGCAGGGCCTGACCATTCTGATCATCGATCACGACATGACGCTGGTCTCGGAAGCCGCCCAGCACATCACCGTGCTCAATTTCGGACGCCGCATCGCGGACGGCGAATCGATGGCGGTGCTGCGCCATCCCGACGTCGTCTCCGCCTATCTCGGAACCGAATAATGGCGCTGCTCGAAATCCACGATCTGGTGGTCCGCTACGGCGAAATCGAAGCGCTGCGCGGTATCTCACTCAATGTCGAAGAGGGCCAGGTGGTGACTCTGCTCGGCGCCAACGGCGCCGGCAAGTCGACCACGTTGCGCGCGATCTCAGGTCTGGCCAAGCCTGCATCCGGCGACATCCTTTGCGACGGCAAGTCGATCGCCGGTCTCGGACCGGAAGCGATCGTGCGCATGGGCATCTCGCACGTGCCGGAAGGGCGGCGGGTGTTCCCGGGCCTGACCGTGAAGGAAAACATCATGCTCGGCGCGTCCAATCGCCGGGTCGCAACGTCGCAATTGTCGCGCGAAGCGGACGCGATGTTCGACCTGTTTCCGGACATCCGCGCGTTCTCCAATGCGCTGGGCTGGACCTTGTCCGGCGGCCAGTTGCAGATGGTCGCGGTCGCGCGCGGGCTGATGGCGAAGCCGCGGCTGTTGCTGCTGGACGAGCCGTCGCTGGGGCTCGCGCCGGTGATCGTGCAGGCGGTGTTCCGCATTATTTCGCAGATCAGACAAGACACCACGGTCTTGCTCGTCGAGCAAAATGCGCGCATGGGACTTTCAGTTGCCGACCACGGCTTCGTCCTGGAAACCGGACGGATCGTGCTGGGCGGCAAGCCCGACGAATTGTGGGGCAACGAAGCCATCGCCGCCGCCTATCTCGGTGGTCACGCCAAAGTCAGCGCCTAGAGCATGATCTGGAAAAGTGGGCACCGGTTTTCCGAAAAGATCATGCTCAAACCAAAGTAACGAGCTAACAATTCATGGTCACTATCAAAGTCGAAAACCTCATCAATTTCGTTGCTGAGGTATTTTCGCATTCGGAATCCTCGCCCGAGGAAGCCCGGCGGATCGCGACGTATCTTACAACCGCGAACCTGACCGGCCATGACAGCCACGGCGTGATCCGCGTGCCCGTTTATGTCAGGTGGAAGAAGATGGGTTCGGTGGTTCCCAATCAGACCGCGGAGGTCGTGGTCGATACGCCGTCATTGGCGGTGGTCGATGGCAAGTTCGGCTATGGACAGACGGTGACGCCGCAGGCGGTCAGGATCGGCATCGAGAAGTGCAAGAAGGCGGGCCTTGCCGCCATTGCGCTGCGCAATGCCGGCCACATCGGCCGCGTCGGCGACTGGGCGGAGATGGCCGCCGCCGAAGGGCTGGTGTCGGTCCACTTCGTCAACGCCGCGGGCTCGCTTTTGGTCGCGCCGTTCGGCGGCGTGCAGAAGCGGCTGTCGACCGCGCCCTATTGCGTCGGTATTCCGCGCCAGGGCCAGGATCCGATCGTGCTGGATTTCGCGACCTCGATCGTCGCCGAAGGCAAGGTGCTGGTCGCCAGCCGCGGCGGCAAGAAATTGCCGAAGGGGGCGCTGATCGACGCCGACGGCACGTTGAGCGAGGACCCGGCGGTGCTGTACGGCCCGCACACCGCGGAAGGTCCGCGCGACCATACCAATGGGTCAGGCGCGATCCGCGCCTTCGGTGAGCACAAGGGCTCAGGCCTGGCCTTCATCTGCGAACTGCTCGGCGGCGCATTGACCGGCACCGGCGCCACCGCACCGGACCGCCGTTTCGCCAACGGCATGCTGGCGTTCTATGTCGATCCCAAGGTGATCGACACCAGCCATTTCTTCGACGGCGAAATCTCGCGCTATGTCGATTTCATCCGGGCCACCAAGCCGGTCGCGGGCGTCGATGCGGTGCTGATCCCCGGCGATCCCGAGCGGAAAATGCGCGCCGAGCGCACCAAAAACGGGGTACCCTTGCCTGACGACACCTGGGCGGCGATAGTGAATACCGCGCGCGAGGTCGGCGTCAGCGAGGTCAGCATTCAGCGGGCAACGGCATAATTCGCACCGTCATTGCGAGCGCAGCGAAGCGTTCCTCGCAATGACGCAAAATTTGGACAACAGGGAAGGAATCCAAAGTGGCAAATAACGTCAAGAAAGTATGGGCCTCGGGCAAGGCTGTGGTGAACGCCTGGCTTGCGATCCCGTCGGGCTTCTCCGCCGAGGTGATCGCGCAATGCGGGTTCGACAGCGTCACCGTGGACATGCAGCATGGCGTGCAGGATTACCTGTCGATGGTGCAGTGCTTCCAGGCGATGAACGGCCATCCGGTGACGCCAATGGTCCGCGTGCCCTGGAACGAGCCCGGCGTCATCGGAAAAGTGCTCGACGGCGGCGCCTATGGCGTGATCTGCCCGATGATCAACACGCCGCAGGAAGCCAAGAACCTGGTTGCCTATTCCAAATATCCGCCGAAGGGCACCCGCTCGAACGGCCCGATCCGCTCCGGCATGTACGGCTCGGCCGGCACCTATCAGCAGACCGCCAACGACGAGATCGTGCTGCTGCCGATGATGGAGACCAAGACGGCGGTCGAGAACATGGAAGCGATCCTCGACGTCGAAGGCATCAACGGCGTCTATATCGGCCCGTCCGACCTCGGCTTCTCCTACGGCCTGGTGCCGAAGCTCGACCGCGACGAGCCGGAGATCCTCAAGATCTATGAGAAGATCGTCAAGGAATGCGGCAAGCGCGGCCTCTATCCCGGCATCCACTGCTCAGGTGCCGAGGGCGCGGTGCGCGCCATCAACATGGGCTTCAAGCTCGTGACGCTGTCGAACGAGAGCGGGTTGATGATGACCTACGCCAAGATGCAGGTGAACCAGACCCGGAAGGATTCCGCCGGCAAAGCTTAGGACACGCGAATAGCGAGTAGCGAATGGCGAATAGGGCTTGGAGAGAATAGCGAGCGGAGCAACACCATTCGCTACTCGCCATTCGCTATTCGCCCCTTTAAAGGAGATCCACCATGGCCCCAGCACCCGTCATCCGCTTGCATCCCGACGACGGCGTTCTGATTGCACGCTCGAGCCTGCCGGCGGGCTTGGTGGTGGCCGACGGCGTCACCACGGTCGAGCGGATTCCCGCGGGCCACAAGGTGGCGATCAGGCCGATAGCTGTCGGTGAGCCGATCCGCCGCTATGGCCAGATCATCGGCTTTGCGACCATCCCGATTTCGCCCGGCCAGCACGTGCATACACAAAACTGCGGCATGGGCGATTTCGCCAAGGACTATGCCTATGGCGTCGACGTCAAGCCGGTGCCGAATTTCGATCTGCCCGCGACCTTCGACGGCATCCGCCGCGCCGACGGCCGGGTCGCGACCCGCAACTATATCGGCATTCTAACCTCGGTGAATTGCAGTGCGCATGTCGCCGGCATGGTGGCCGATATCTTCAAGAAGAATCCGTTCACCGGCGACAATCCGCTGGCCGATTTCCCCAACGTCGACGGCGTGGTCGCGCTGACTCACAAGACCGGCTGCGGCATGACGCAGGACGAGCCGCTGGCGTTGCTCCGGCGCACGCTCGGCGGCTACGCGCGGCATGCGAATTTCTCCGCGGTGGTCGTGCTGGGGTTGGGCTGCGAGGTCAACCAGATCGGCGGCCTGATGCAGGAACAGAAGCTCGCCGGACGTTTGCGCGCGATGGACATCCAGGAAGTCGGCGGCACCCGCAAGACCGTCGAAGCCGGCGTCGCCTTTGTGCGCGAGGCGCTGACGGATGCCAACAAGGTGAAGCGCGAGAAGGTCCCGGCCAGCGAATTGACGGTGGCGCTGCAATGCGGCGGCTCCGACGGCTATTCCGGCGTCTCCGCCAATCCGGCGCTGGGCGCGGCGAGCGATCTGTTGGTGCGCCATGGCGGCACCGTGATCCTGTCAGAGACGCCCGAAACCTACGGCGCCGAACATCTGTTGACGCGCCGCGCGGTCAGCCGCGAAGTCGGCGAAAAGCTGGTCGGGCTGATGCGCTGGTGGGAGGAATACACGGCGCGCGAGGGTGCCGAGATGAACGCCAACCCGAGCCCCGGCAACAAGGCCGGCGGCCTCACCACGATTCTGGAGAAATCGCTCGGAGCGATGGCGAAAGCCGGCAGCACCAATCTCGTCGATGTTCTCAACTACGCCGAAACCGTCACCAAGAAGGGTTTTGTCTTCATGGACACGCCCGGCTACGACCCGGTCGCGGCGACCGGGCAGGTGGCCGGCGGCGCCAATCTCGTCTGCTTCACCACCGGCCGCGGCAGCGTGTTCGGCTGCAAGCCGGCACCGTCGATCAAGCTCGCGACCAACACGCCGATGTACAAGCGCATGGAAGACGACATGGACGTCAATTGCGGCACCATCCTCGACGGCGAGGAGACCGTGCAGCAATGCGGCCAGCGCATCTTCGATCTGATGCTGAAGACCGCCTCCGGCCAGCCGACCAAGAGCGAGAGCTTTGATTTCGGCGGCGCCGAGTTCGCGCCGTGGGTGCTTGGGGCAACGATGTAGTTCCTTGGGTCGTCCCGGTGAAGGCCGGGCCCCATAACCACCGGCCTTAGTTTTGCGGCACGACGACTGCCACACTGCCTCACTGATAAATCACGCGGTATGGGTCCCGGCCCCCCGTGCGCAATTGCGCACTAGGCCGGGACGACGCGCGGATAGTTCCTAGGCACCCCGTGCCCGTTGTTAGTGCTTGATCCACACCGGAACCAGTGTTCTGCTTAAAAAAGCTGCTGGAGTTATCAGCCTGTGTCGATCTTCGTCGCACTACATCACGTCACGCACTACAAATACGACCGACCGATCGACCTCGGCCCCCAGACCATTCGCCTGCGTCCGGCGCCACATACGCGCACGCCGATCCTGAGCTATTCGCTTAAAGTTACGCCTTCCAATCATTTCGTGAACTGGCAGCAGGATCCGCAGGGCAACTGGCTGGCGCGCTTTGTGTTTCCGGAGAAGGCCACCGAGCTGAAAGTCGAGGTCGACTTCACGGCGCAGATGACCGTGGTCAATCCCTTCGATTTCTTCGTCGAGCCCTACGCCACCAGTTTTCCGTTTCAGTACACCAACGACCTCAAGACCGAACTTGCGCCTTATCTCGCGACGTCGGAGCAGGGGCCGCTGTTGGCCGCGTACCTAAATGAGATTCCGCGCGAAGCCGACAGCACGGTCAATTTCCTGGTCGACCTCAACGCGCAACTGCAGAAGAAAATTCGCTACGTCATCCGCATGGAGCCGGGAATCCAGACGCCGGAGGAGACGCTTGGCAGCGGCTCCGGCTCGTGCCGCGACTCGGCGTGGCTGCTGATCCAGATCTTCCGCCACCTCGGGCTCGCCGCGCGATTCGTCTCCGGCTATCTCATTCAATTGCGCCCCGACATCGATCCGGTCGAAGGACCGCGCGAGGTCGAGAACGATTTCACCGACTTGCATGCCTGGGCCGAGGTCTATCTTCCCGGCGCCGGCTGGATCGGCTTCGACGTCACCTCGGGCATGCTGACAGGCGAGGGGCATATTCCCGTCGCCGCTACGCCGCATTACCGCTCGGCCGCGCCGATCTCGGGCACCGCGGGCTTCGCCAACACCGAATTCGCCTTCGACATGAGCGTCAAGCGAATCCGCGAGGCTCCGCGGATCACAAAGCCGTTCTCGGATGAATCCTGGGCGCGGCTCGACCGGCTCGGCGAACAGGTCGATGCCGATCTCAAACAGGGCGACGTGCGGCTGACGATGGGCGGCGAGCCGACCTTCGTCTCGATCGACGATCTGGAATCGCCGGAATGGAATATCGCCGCCGTCGGTCCGACCAAACGCGCGCTGGCCGATGATTTGATCCGCAAATTGCGCGCCCGTTTCGCGCCCGGTGGGCTGCTGCATTACGGGCAGGGCAAATGGTATCCGGGCGAAAGCCTGCCGCGCTGGGCGTTCGGGCTCTATTGGCGCAAGGACGGCGCGCCGATCTGGAAGAATTCCGATCTGATTGCAACCATCGAGAACCCGCGCAAGGCGGAGATCAGGGACGCCGAGCGTTTTGCGCAAGGCACCGCGAAAAGACTCGGGCTCGATACGGACTACGTCCTGCCGGCGTTCGAAGATCCCGCGCACTGGATCCAGAAGGAAGCCAGCCTGCCGCACAATGTCGATCCCGGCGATTCCAGATTGTCCGATCCGGAAGAACGCTTGCGGATGGCGCGGGTGTTCGATCACGGGCTGAACACGCCGAAGGGATTTGTGCTGCCGATCCAGCGCTGGAGCGCCGCCGCAGAACCGTATCGCGGACGCTGGCGCAGCGAGCACTGGAAAGTGCGGCGAGGCCATCTGTTCCTGACGCCCGGCGATTCGCCGCTTGGCCTGCGGTTGCCGATCGCGTCGCTGGAGCACATTCCACCCGAGGAATTTCCCTACATCGTCGAGCAGGATCCGATGGAGCCGCGCGACGAGCTTGCGGCCTCCGATTCCAAAGCGGACGGCTCGGTGACCAAGGAGAAGCCAAAACCCAAACTGGAACCCGTGCGTACCGCGATGTCGATCGAAATCCGTGACGGCATTTTGTGTGCCTTCATGCCGCCGGTCGAGAAGATCGAAGATTATCTGGAACTGATCAATGCGGTCGAGGCGACCGCCGAAGACATGCAGATAGAGGTCCATGTCGAAGGCTATTCGCCGCCTTACGACCCGCGGGTCGAAGTCATCAAGGTGACGCCCGATCCCGGCGTGATCGAAATCAACATCCAGCCGGCGCAGACCTGGCGCGAGGCGGTCGACATCACCTTCGGACTCTACGAAGACGCCGCAAAAACCCGTCTCGGCGCCAACCGTTTTCTGGTCGACGGCCGCCACACCGGCACCGGCGGCGGCAATCATGTCGTGGTCGGTGGCTCTACGCCGCAGGATTCGCCGTTCCTGCGCCGGCCCGATCTGCTCAAGAGCCTGGTGCTGTACTGGCAGCGTCATCCATCGCTGTCCTATCTGTTCTCGGGCATGTTCATCGGCCCGACCAGCCAGGCGCCGCGCATCGATGAGGCGCGGCACGACGGCATGTATGAACTGGAGATCGCGCTGGCGCACGTGCCGCCGCCCGGCATCGAAGCGCCGCTCTGGCTCGTCGACCGGCTGTTCCGGCACATCCTGGTCGATATCACCGGCAATACCCATCGCGCCGAAATCTGCATCGACAAGCTGTATTCGCCGGATAGTCCGACCGGCCGGCTCGGCCTGGTCGAATTCCGCGCGTTGGAAATGCCGCCCGATCCGCGGATGTCGCTGGCGCAGCAATTGCTGATCCGGGCGCTGATCGCAAAGCTCTGGCGCGAGCCACAGCAGGGCAAGTTCGTGCGCTGGGGCACCACGCTGCATGATCGGTTCATGCTGCCGCATTTCCTCTGGGAAGATTTTCTGGGCGTGCTCGATGAACTGAGGCAGTCCGGCTACGAATTTTCGCCGGAATGGTACGCCGCCCAGCTCGAATTCCGCTTTCCCGCCTTTGGCCGCGTCCATCATGGCGGCGTCGCGCTGGAATTGCGGCAGGCGCTGGAGCCCTGGCATGTGATGGGCGAGGAGGGGTCGGCGGGCGGCACCGTGCGCTACGTCGATTCGTCGGTCGAACGGCTGCAGATCAAGGCGACGGGCTTTGTCGAAGGCCGCCACGTCGTCACCTGCAATGGCAGGCGGATGCCGATGACGGAAACCGGCCGCTCCGGCGAGGCGGTCGCCGCCGTCCGCTTCAAGGCCTGGCAGCCGGCCTCCGGGCTGCATCCGACGATTCCGGTCCACGCGCCGCTGACATTTGACTTAATTGATACCTGGAATGGCCGCTCGCTCGGCGGCTGCGTCTACCATGTCGCCCATCCCGGTGGCCGCAGCTACGAGACCAAGCCGGTCAATTCCTATGAGGCCGAGGCCAGGCGGCTGGCCCGCTTCCAGGATCACGGCCACACTCCCGGCAAGATCGATCCGCCGCCCGAAGAACGCACAATTGAATTCCCTTTGACCCTCGACTTGAGGACGCCGCTCCTGCATTAATTTTGCTCTCTGGAGTCGGAATGGCGGGACACGGCGGCCAAGGCAGTAGTCAGGAAAACAAGGCCCGTCCGGGCCAGCGCCGGATGGCGCAATGGACGCGCGACTACGCGCGGCTGCCCGGAATTCCCGATGAATATATCGGCCAGGACGGCGCACCGCGGGCAGCCTGGACCCGGTTCTTCGATGCCTTTGCGGCGCTGGCGCCGGCCGATATCGACCGCCGATTCGCGTCCGCCGACCGGCATCTGCGCGAAGCCGGCGTCACCTATCGTGCGCCCGGCGAGACCGCCGACCGGCTCTGGCCGCTGAGCCATTTGCCGCTGATCATTGACGAGACCGACTGGCAGCAACTCACCGCCGGTATCCAGCAACGCGCGCAACTGCTCGAAATGGTTCTGCGCGACCTCTATGGCGAGGGCCGTCTGGTCGCGGACGGCGCAGTGCCGGCGGCCGCCATCGCCGGCTCGAACGAATATCTCCGCTCGGTTTGCGGCGTCAAACCGCCGGGCGGGCGCTACCTTCATCTCTACGCCGCCGACGTCGGCCGCGGGCCCGACGGGCGCTGGTGGGTGCTGGGCGACCGCACCCAGGCGCCATCAGGCGCCGGCTACGCGCTGGAAAATCGCCTGGTGCTGTCACGCGCCTTTTCCAATCTCTACAAATCGATGAACGTCGAGCGCGTCGCGCCGTTCTTCGAGGCCTTCCGCGACTCCCTGCGCGCCAGTGCCGACCGTGACGAGCCGCGGATCGGATTGCTGACGCCGGGCACCTTCAACGAGACCTATTTCGAGCATGCGACGCTCGCGCGCTATCTCGGCTTTCTCCTGGTCGAGGGCGACGATCTCGCCGTCAGCGGCGACCGCATTCATATCCGCACCGTCGCCGGCCTGAAGCGGCTCGACGTGCTGCTGCGCCGGGTCGACTCCAATTTTCTCGATCCGCTGGAACTGGATGCTTCGTCGCATCTCGGCGTACCCGGGCTGATCGACGTGCTGCGCAAAAATGGCGTCGTCGTCGCCAATATGCCGGGTTCGGGCGTGCTGGAGGCGCGGGCGTTGCTCGGGTTCCTGCCCAGTCTTTGCCGGCGTTTGCTCGGTGAAGAACTGATGATGCCGCACATTGCGACCTGGTGGTGCGGCCAGAAACGCGCGCGCGAGGAAGTGCTGTCGCGGCTCGACGAGTTCGCGATCGAGGGCGCCTATGGCCGGGGCGTCCCGGGGTTTCCGGGCAACGGCCCGGTGCTACCCGGTCAGTTGTCGCCCGCCGAGCGCGAGCGGCTCCGGGCCGCAATCTCCGACCGCGGCATCGATTATGTCGGCCAGGAACTGGTGCGGCTGTCGACCACCCCGGTGTGGGAAAACGGCCGGATCACGCCGCGCCCGTTCGTGCTCCGGGTGTTTGCCGCCGCGACCCCGAATGGCTGGACCATCCTGCCCGGCGGCTTCTGCCGGATCGCCGAGCAACCCGATGCTCGCGCCGTGTCGATGGGCGATGGCGCGCGGGCCGCGGATGTCTGGGTGGTATCCGACAAGGCGGTATCGGCCTCGACGCTGCTGCCGGCGGCCGACACGGTGCGGATCAGGCGTATCGCCGGCGTGGTCCCGAGCCGCGCCGCCGACAATCTGTTCTGGCTCGGCCGCTATCTCGAACGCGCCGAGGCGACGCTGCGGCTGATCCGCGCGCTCGGCACGCCGACGCGCGACCCCGCCAAGGGGGCATCGACGACGGGGCTTCCCTCGGTCGAGCGGATCCAGCGGCTGCTCGTGACCTGGGGCGCGGCCTCGCAGGCGACGCGGGCGAACCCCGGCAAGGTCGCCGCGGAAGCGCTGCAGAGCACCGAGAAATTCGGCTCGGCGCTGTCGCTGGTGCGATCGGCGCAGCGGACCGCGACCTCGCTGCGTGAACGGCTGTCGCCGGATGCCTGGCAGGTCATTACCGAGATGGCGGAACGGCTGGCCCATGAAGTCGAAGACGACGACGGCGTCGTCAGCGCTGCCGAACTGACGCTGCAGGAACTGGCGAGCTTCGCCGGCCTGGCGCAGGAGAACATGAACCGCGCCGCCGGCTGGCGCTTCCTCGAGATGGGCCGCCGCGCCGAGCGCGCCATCAACACCGCGAGGTTCGCGCGGCAGTTTGCCTATGACGAAGCCGGCGACGAGGATCTCGACGTGCTGCTGACGCTGGTGGACTGCCAGATCACCTATCGTTCGCGCTATCTCGTCGGCCCCTCGCTGGCGCCGGTGCGCGATCTCGCGGTGCTGGACCCCTACAATCCGCGTTCCGTCGCGTTTCAGGTTGCCGCGCTCAACGAGCACATCGCGAGCCTTCCGAGCCTCAAGGAGCACGGCCTGATCGAGCGGCCGCAGCGTCTGGCGGTCGCGCTGCAGGCGACGCTGACGACCGCGGAGGCCGCGGCGCTGGACGCAAAAACCACGTTCGCGCTGGAGCAGGATCTGCTCAATCTCGCCGACGCGATCGGATTGCACTATTTCCCGCACGGACCCAATGCGAGCCGGCCGGAGAAGCTGACGGGCCTCGCGTGATCTACGACATCCGTCACGTCACCAGTTACAGTTACGAGAGCCCGGTGAGTTTTGCGCGGTGCTCGCTGCGGCTGGAGCCGCGCAGCGGCGACGGGCAGCAACTGGTCTCCCACAGCGTCGAGATCCGGCCGCGGCCGGCGGAGCGTACGGTCAGGCGGGATTTTTTCGGTACCCACACCGAGAGCGTCCTGATCGAGACCGCGCACCGCAATCTCCGCATCGATTCGAGGTCGCGGGTTTCGTTGTCCCGCCGCGCGCCCGGCCGCGCCGCGCCAAGCCCGTCGTGGGAGAGCGTCCGCGACGTGGCGTTCGAAGCCACCAGTCTCGGGCCCTCGTCGCCCGTCGGCTATGTGTTTGCAAGCTCGCTGGTGCCGGTGCAGGCGCCGGTCACCGCCTATGCCGCGGCAAGCTTTCCGCCGGGCGGCGGCATCATCGCCGGTGCGGTCGACCTGATGCACCGGATACGGACCGAGTTTAAGTACGACCCGAAGGCCACCGTGATCTCGACGCCGCTCAAGGAAGTGTTCGAGAAGCGCCACGGCGTCTGCCAGGACTTTGCCCATGTGATGATCGCAGGCCTGCGCGGGCTCGGGCTGCCGGCGGCCTATGTCAGCGGCTATCTGCGCACCATCCCGCCGCCGGGCAAACCGCGCCTGCAGGGCGCGGACGCCACCCACGCCTGGGCTTCGGTGTGGTGCGGCGCCGAGACCGGTTGGATCGGGTTCGATCCAACCAACGATCTCCTGGTGGAGAACGATCACATCATTCTAGCGGTGGGGCGGGATTTTTCCGACGTCTCGCCGGTCGACGGCATCATCGTGGGCTCACGCAAGCAGAAGCTCAGCGTCGCGGTCGACGTGATGCTGGTGGAGTAGGAGAGTGTGAGTTGAGCTGAAGAGTCCGCAGCTCTCCCGACGTCATTGCGTGCGTAGCGAAGCAATCCATCTCATCTATCCGCTTGCTGAAGCATGGATTGCTTCGTCGCTATCGCTCCTCGCAATGACGAGGAAGGTCCGAGCGGCGCGGCCTAGTTTAGCTCCCCGTCCGCCTTGCGCCTTGAAGCGGGTCGGCGCGCAGCGTGCCGAAGAATTTTTCGACCTCGCGGGATAGTGTCGCCGCCGTCGCGGTCAATTCGCTCGATACCGCCAGCACGGATTCGGCAGCTGTAGAGGTCTGGCTCATGGCATCGCGGAGCGAGCCGATGTTGACGACCAGGGTGCCATTGCCCTGCGCGGCCATCTGCGCATTCACCGAAATCTCGCGGGTGGCGGCGTCCTGCTGCCCCACGGCGCCGGCAATATTCGACGTCACCGCGTTGATCTCGCGCACGGCATTGCCGATCTCGCGGACAGCCTCGACCGAGGTCCGGGTCGATTCCTGGATCGTGTTGACGTTCTGGCCGATCTCGGCGGTCGCTTTCGCGGTCTGTCCGGCCAGCGCCTTGACCTCGTGCGCCACGACCGCGAAACCGCGCCCGGCTTCGCCGGCGCGCGCGGCTTCGATGGTCGCGTTCAGCGCCAGCAGGTTGGTTTGCTCGGCGATCGCCTGGATCAGGCTGAGCACGCCGTCGATGCGCTGGGTGGCCGCGGCAAGGCCCTCGATTTCGGCGATCGATTTGTCGGTGCGCTGGCCCGCCTGCTCGACGGCGCCGGCGGATTGACGGACCTGCCGGCCGATTTCCTGAACCGAGGTGGAGAGTTCTTCTGCGGCGCTGGCGACGGCGGAAACGTTGCTGGCAGCTTGCTCGGTCGCACCGGAGGCGGCGACGGCGCGTCCGCTGGCGTCGGCTGAGACGCTGGCAATGGTCTCGGCGGTGGCCCGCATTGACGTTGCATTGTCGGTCACTGCGCGCAGCACGCCTCCGATCGCTTCCCGGAACGCGTCGACCGAGGATTCGATGTGTTTGGCGCGCTCGTCGCGGGCCTTGGAGTCCTCGACCACCTGCGAATTGAGGTTGCGGTTACGGTCCATCGCTTCCTTGAAGATCTGAATCGCGCGCGCCAGCGCGCCGATCTCGTCGGCACGCCTGGTGTGGGGGACCTCGACGTTTTCGTCGCCTTCGGCGACGCGCTTGATGGTGGCGGTGATGACCGACAACGGGCGCGCGACCGAACGGAAGATGATCAGCACGCCGATGACGACCACGACCATCGCCAGCACGCCGAGACAGGTCAGCACAAAGGCCATGGTGTGGTTGGTGTCGGTCTGCTGCGCCAGCTTCTTGCTGCGTTCGGCGTAGACCTTGGAGAGCGCCTCGAGATCCTTGTTCAGCGCCGAGCGCACTTCACGGTTGGCGTCATTGTCACCCCATTCGCGGCCGGCCGCAGCACTGATCTCGACTCCGCGGCGAACCAGCTCTTTCCGGAAGTCGACGAACTGTTCGATCCGCTTCTTGAAGGTGGCGAACTGCTGGGCGTCATCGGCCTGGACGAGTGATTGCCAGCTTGTGACGACCGCGAGAATCCGTTCGTTGAACTTGAGTAGCCCTTCGCCGTATTTCTTCACGACGGCGGGGTCGGTCGACATGTAGACGCCGCGAGATTCCATCACGACGGCATAGACCAGCGAATTGATGCGTTCGACGTTCAGCGCCGCGCGGCTGGCGGTATCGACCGCCTCCATGAGTTCTGCGTTGCGGCGCGTGTTGTAGTCGGACAGGGCGGTGATCGCGGCGGTCAGCACCGCGAACAGCGCAAAGATCGAATACAGCCTGACCGCGAGCGAAAACCGGGACGCCGCGGCGGCGACAGAGTTGGGACCGGCAGATTTCATGAGTTCGGCCATAACGGCTCTCCTAAGAGGCCGGTGAGTTCCGTCGGCCGCTAAAAACTATGCTGAACTTGAATGGATTATTTCTTAACGCGCGAAGTTCGTTGCACTGCAACCATGGAATAAATATATAGTAAAATCAAATAGTTGCGCTGTTGAAAACTATTGGTATACAAAATAATTGGTCTGCTGTGGCGAGAGGGCGCACCTTCTGCGGTCAGCGTCGCCAATGACCTGATGGCGATTTCTTCGCTTCCAGTCGGCGAGGGCCATCGTGAAATGATAGCTTGGCGATGCCCATTTCGACGCAGATGGGCCCGGAGCCGCCATGGTCTATCGCCAAGCCATCGATGCCACGAGTTACCTGTTCAATGACCTGCGCGATTTGCTCGCCAAGGCCACGCCGCCGCGTTCCGGCGATCGCCTGGCCGGGATCGCCGCCGACAGCGCCGAGCAGATGATCGCGGCGCGGATGGCGCTCGCCGATGTCCCGCTCAAGCAGTTCCTGAGTGAAACGGTCGTGCCCTACGAGGACGACGAAGTCACCCGCCTGATCGTCGATACCCACGATGCCGCGAGCTTTGCGGCGATATCGTCGCTGACCGTGGGCGCTTTCCGCGATTGGCTGTTGTCCGATGCCGCGACCACGGAGGTGCTGCGCGAACTGTCGCGCGCGATCACGCCGGAAATGGCGGCGGCGGTTTCAAAATTGATGCGCAATCAGGATCTGATCCTGATCGCGAAAAAATGCCAGGTGACGACCCGCTTTCGCAACACCATCGGCCTCCCCGGGCGGATGAGCGTGCGGCTGCAGCCCAATCATCCCTTCGACGACGTCAAGGGCATTACCGCCTCCATCCTCGACGGCATCCTGCTCGGGTCGGGCGACGCCTGTATCGGCATCAACCCGGCGAGCGACGATCCCAGGGTGATCGGCGAGTTGCTGCGGCTGCTCGACGGCATCATCGCGCGGCTGGAGGTGCCGACCCAGGGCTGCGTGCTGACCCATGTCACCACCACGCTCGGATTGATCGGGCAGGGCGTGCCGGTCGATCTGGTGTTCCAGTCGCTTGCCGGGACGGAAGTGGCCAACCGAAGTTTCGGGGTCGACCTGGCGCTGCTGCGTGAAGCGCGGGAGGCGGGGCTGGCGCTGCGCCGCGGCACCGTCGGCGACAATGTGATGTATTTCGAGACCGGGCAGGGCTCGGCGCTCTCGGCCAACGCCCATCACAATGTCGATCAGCAGACCGTGGAGGCCCGGGCCTACGCAGTGGCGCGCGCGTTCGATCCGCTGCTGGTCAACAGCGTGGTCGGCTTCATCGGGCCGGAATATCTCTATGACGGCAAGGAGATCATCCGCGCCGGGCTGGAGGATCACTTTTGCGGCAAGCTGCTCGGCCTGCCGCTCGGCGTCGACGTTTGCTACACCAACCACGCCGAAGCCGACCAGGACGACATGGACAATCTCCTGACGCTGCTGGCCGCCGCCGGCGTGACCTTCATCATGGGGGTGCCGGGCGCCGACGACGTCATGCTGAACTATCAATCCACCTCGTTTCACGATGCGCTTTACGTCCGCGACCTCTTTGGCCTGAAGCGAGCGCCCGAGTTCGACGATTGGCTGCTCCGCACCGGCCTCGCTGGCAAAGACTTTCGCCTTGCCTCCGATGCAGGCCTGCTGCCCGAATTTGCCTCGAGATTGATCGCGTAAGCGCGGTCCGTGGCGGGTTTTTCCGCGCAACCATTGAACCATCCGGACGTTAGCCCGCGTCATAATGTTGAAGAATTTCTGGCCCAGCCTGTCAACCCGTGGTTAAATTTGTTAGTTTCGTCCGAGGACGTTTGAATGAGAGCTGAGGGCATTGAGACGGTACGGCGCATTCTGTGTGTCTTCCCGCGCTATACGTCTTCTTTTGGTACTTTCGAACACGCCTATCCCCTGACCGACGGCGTTCAGGCTTTCATGCCGCCGCAGGGGTTGCTGCTGATCGCAGCCTACCTCCCGGCCAACTGGCCGGTCCGTTTCATTGACGAGAACATCCGCCCCGCGACCAGTGAAGACTTCGAATGGGCCGAAGCGGTGTTCGTCAGCGGCATGCACATCCAGCGCCAGCAGATGAACGATATCTGCCGCCGCGCGCATGCGTTCGATCTCGCGGTTGCGATCGGCGGGCCGTCGGTCAGCGCATGCCCGGATTACTATCCGTCGTTCGACTATCTCCATGTCGGCGAACTCGGCGACGCGACCAATGAGCTGATCGCGCGGCTGGCGCGTGACACGTCGCGTCCGGAGCAGCAGGTGGTGCTGAAGACCGCCGATCGCGTCGACATGAGCGACTTTCCGATTCCGGCCTATGAGCTGGCGGAGACCAGGAAATATCTCCTCGGCAGCATTCAGTATTCGAGCGGCTGTCCCTACCAGTGCGAATTCTGCGACATCCCCGGTCTCTACGGCCGCAATCCGCGCCTCAAGACGCCGCAACAGATCATCGCCGAGCTCGACAAGCTGCGCGAATGCGGCATGACCGACACGGTGTATTTCGTCGACGACAATTTCATCGGCAACCGCAAGGCGGCGCTGGATCTGCTGCCGCACCTCATCGAATGGCAGAAGAAAACCGGTTACATCACGCGGCTTGCCTGCGAGGCGACCCTCAACATCGCCAAGCGGCCGGAAATCCTCGAGAAGATGCGCGAGGCCTTCTTCGTCACGGTGTTCTGCGGCATCGAGACCCCGGATCCCGACGCGCTGAAGGCGATGCACAAGGACCACAACATGATGGTCCCGATCCTCGAGGGCATCCACACCATCAACTCCTACGGCATGGAAGTCGTCTCCGGCATCATCATGGGGCTCGACACCGACAAGCCGGAGACCGGCGATGCGCTGCTCGCCTTTGTCGATGAATCCCGGATTCCGCTGCTAACGATCAATCTGCTGCAGGCGCTGCCGAAGACGCCGTTGTGGGACCGACTCGAGCGAGAGGGCCGTCTGATCTCGGAAGATGAAGACCGCGATTCCAATGTCGACTTCCTGCTACCCTATGAGGATGTCGTCAGCTCCTGGAAAAGGTGCATGGAGACCGCCTACGAGCCGGCAAAGCTGTTCGCGCGCTACGAGTACCAGTGCAACTACACCTATACAAACCGGCTGAAAGTGCCTGTCAGCCCGGAAATGAAAAGTTGGCGCAACATCCGGCGCGGCCTGATCATGCTGCGCAACATCGCCTGGAAAGTCGGCGTGCTCGGCGATTACAAGAAGGTGTTCTGGAAGTTTGCGTTTGGTCGGCTGCGGCGCGGCGACATCGAAGGCCTGATCGGATCGTCGATGATTGCGCATCATCTGATCGTGTTTGCGCGCGCAGCTACCAGCGGCCAGCAGAGCGCCTCGAACTATTCGATCCGGCTGCGCGAGGCCTCGGTTCCGGCCGAATGATGCGAACATGAAGCCGCCGGCGCCATCGTCCGGTTCGCTCGAACTTCTGCGCGAGTTGACGCCGGCCCGGGTCGGGCTCGGCCGCACCGGCGCGAGCCTGCCGACCGCAGCGCTGCTCGGCTTTACCCTCGACCACGCGCGGGCGCGCGACGCCGTTCACGCCGCCTTCGATCATGCAGGGATCGTCGCCGGATTGAGCGGCCTCGGCCTGCAGCCGGTGCAGCTTGCCAGCCAGGCGCGCAACCGGCGCGATTATCTCCGCCGTCCCGACCTCGGACGCATGCTCGACACGGCCTCCCGGAGCGAGCTTGCCGACCGCCGCGGCAAGACCGATCAGCTTGCGATCGTCATCGGTGACGGCCTGTCGCCCGCCGCCGTCAATATTCACGCGGTCGAACTGGTTCGCCATCTCGCGCCACGGTTGGCCGCGGCCGGCATTCCGATCGGCCATGCCGTGGTCGCGTCGGGCGCGCGCGTGGCGCTGGGCGACGAGATCGGCGCCATTCTCGGCGCAAGCATGATAGTGATGCTGATCGGCGAGCGGCCGGGCCTGTCCGCGCCCGACAGTCTCGGGGCCTATCTGACCCATGCACCGCGGATTGGCCTCACCGACGCCGAGCGCAATTGCGTCTCCAATATCCACGGCGCTGGGCTGAGTTACGATGAAGCCGCCGCCAAGATCGCGTGGCTGGTGCGCGAGGGCCTGGCGCGGCGGATCACCGGTGTCGCGCTCAAAGATGAGAGCGCCAGTGGAACGGCTCAGCGAATCGCGACCGGCCAAGGCTAGGGCACGATCCCGGCCCGCCGGCGCAAATCGGAAGAAGGTTTCCGGAACAAGCCATCTTGAAGTGCACAAATGCGGGACGCGGGTGGTCCAGCACGGAAGGATCACACTCTCGTGTGACAAATCAGATACTTAATGACGGTTATCGGCATCGGCGTACGGATTTGACATAGCCCCTGCGCTTGCCGGATGCGGTTCGGCCCTGTAAAACGGCGGCGGTTAATTTACCGCGTGTTTTCAAGGGCTAGCGCCGATCGGTCAGAGCTGACAAAGCCTCATTCGCGCCCGGAACCCAAGCTAGACAATTTAAGCCGATGTGAGAACTGGACAGGGTATGCTCGAAAAGAACTCCGAAAGTCAGGTCCACGTCGCAGCGACGGAGGAGCGGCCGGCCGGCGCCAGCATCGCCTTCGGGCTCGAGCGTATCGGGCTGATCGCGGTTCAGAAGCCGGTCCTGTCCTGCATCATTCTGGTGGCGCTGATCATCGCGGCCCTTTTCGGCATCGATCGCATCAAGATCGACGATTCGCTGAGCCAGTTGTTCCGCTCCAATTCCAAGGACTACAAGCAATACGAGGCCGTGACCAAGCGCTTCCCGGCGACCGAATTCGACGTGCTGGTCGTGGTCGAAGGCAAGACGCTGCTGGCGCGCGATAACCTCGAGAAGTTGCGTGACATGGTGACCGACCTGCAACTGGTCGACGGCGTGCGCGGTCTGGTCTCGCTGTTTTCGGCGCGCCAGGCCCCGGCGCCCGGCAAGCTGCCCGCGGCGCTGTTTCCGCCGGAGCTGCCGGAGGGGGCTGCTTACGACAAGTTCGTCGAGACCGTTAAGTCCAACGAGATCATCCGCGGCAAACTGTTGTCCGAAGACGGCACGCTGGCGCTGGTCGTGCTCTCGCTCGAGCCGAATATCGTCGCCAGCAACAGCCTTACGAAGGCCGTCGGCGATATCAGGAAGATCATGGCCGACGATCTCTCGGGCAGCGGGCTCAACGCGCAGCTGTCCGGCGTCCCCGTCATGCAGCTCGAGATCCGCAACGCGGTCAAGCGCGACGGGCTGACCTACAACATTCTCGGCATTCTGGCCGGCTGCATCATCGCGATCATCTTCTTCCGCAAGATATCGTTCATGGTCGTTGCGGCGTTTCCGCCGATCATCGCGATCCTGCTCGCGCTCGGCGGCCTCGGCTGGGCCGGTTTCAATCTCAACATGTTCCTGAACGTGATGACGCCGCTGATCATGGTAATCAGTTTCTCGGACTCGATGCAGCTGACGTTTGCGGCGCGCGACCGGCTGATCGCGGGCCAGGACAAATACACCGCGTTCAGGAACGCCGTGATGGTGGTGGGGCCGGCCTGCGTGCTGAC
Organism: Bradyrhizobium sp. AZCC 2289; assembly: GCF_036924615.1. NCBI lineage: Bacteria > Pseudomonadati > Pseudomonadota > Alphaproteobacteria > Hyphomicrobiales > Nitrobacteraceae > Bradyrhizobium > Bradyrhizobium sp. AZCC 2289. The sequence goes on from NZ_JAZHRY010000001.1 coordinate 8,220,603, forward strand.
CCATGGCACCGCCGGCATCTCGTTCATCGCCCTGCAATTTTCGAATTCCGAGCTGATTCGCAAATTCGGCGAGGCGGGACTAGCCGCCACCATCATCGCGCTGATCGCCGTGCTGTCGCTGGTGCCGGTTTTCGGCGTGCTTCTGGTGCGCAACGAAAAAGTCTTTGCGGTGAAATTCCAGAGCGCCGACGCCGGCGTTCAGGCGCTGCGCAATTTCTGCTACTGGATCGCGGTGCGCATGGTTAGCCGCCCCGGTCTGTTCAGCCTGATCGCGGTGATCGTCGTCGGCGGTCTCGGCATCGTCTACGCCAATCTGGAGCCGCGCTATCGGCTCGCCGATCAGGTGCCGGACAAGCGGCAGGCGGTGGCGGCTTCAAGCCGCCTGGATGCCAAGCTCACGGGCGCCAATCCGGTCGATGTGCTGATCGAATTCCCCAAGGGCGCCTCGCTCTACGCGCCGGAAACCCTGAAGACGATCGCCGATGTCCATTCGATGGTCGAAACCGCAGCCGGCGTCGGCAACGTCTGGTCGCTGGAAACCTTGCGCCGCTGGCTCGCTGAAAAGGCCGGCAGTTCGGATGTCGCGACGCTGAAGGAATATGTCGGCGTGATTCCCGAACATCTGGTTCGGCGCTTTATCTCGGCCGATCAGGATGCGGTGGTGGTGTCGGGCCGGGTACCCGATCTGGATTCGAGCGAGCTGCTTCCCGTGGTGAATAAACTCGATTCCGCGCTCGACAAGGTGCGCGCCGAGCATCCCGGTTACGAGATCGCGGTCACCGGTCTGTCGGTGATCGCCGCGCGCAACAGCGCCAACATGATTGAAAAACTCAACCGCGGCCTGACCGTCGAATTCCTGCTGGTTGCGATCTTCATCGGTCTGGCGTTCCGCTCTGTCGTGGTGATGTTCTCCTGCATCCTGCCCGGCATTTTCCCGGTCGTGATGTCGGGCACGGTGCTGTGGCTGCTCGGCGAAGGGCTGCAATTCGCCAGCGTCGTGGCGCTCACCGTGTCGTTTGGCCTCGGCCTCAGCGCGACGATCCACTTCCTCAACCGCCTGCGACTCGAAAGAAAGCCGGGCATCAGCGCGGAACTGGCGGTGGAGCGCGCCACCGTGCTAGTCGGTCCGGCACTGATCCTGACCACGGTGGTGCTGGCTTGCGGCCTGGTCGTAACGGTGTTTTCCGACCTGCCGTCGCTGCGCCTGTTCGGCTGGCTCAGCGCGTTCTCGATGATCGCAGCCCTCGTCGCCGACCTCTTCATCCTGCGGCCGACGTCGATGTTCCTGATCAATTTGTCGGATAAGCTTCGCGGGACCGCAGGTCACGCGAAGCCGGCAGAGTAGGTCTGGTGTTGAGTTGGGGTACCGGACGAAGGGCTTAGATCAGCCCTTCGTCATCGTGATCGAGACGCCGCGGATTTCGCCCTTGGAGTCGATCTGGACGATCTGCTTGCTGCCGTTGGTGCGCAGGTTCAGATTGGCGGCAAAGCCGGAAGCCTCGACGAACACGTCGATCTGGCCGCCGCCCGCGGTGCCCTGCAGATTGCCGAAGATGTTGCGGCTCTTCTCGCTCCAGTTGCCGGAGATGCGGTCGCCCTGGCTGGTGACGTCGCTACTGAGATCGAACTTGTAGCTGTCGCTGGCGCAATGCAGGTTCTGCTTCAGGCCGAGCCCGGAGGCGTTGACCTTGTAGTCGGCCTTGCAGCGGATGTGCTCGGTGGTGCCGTTGGACAGCGCAACCGTGCCCGTGCCGCTCCAGGAACCGTCAAAACCGGCAAACGGCCCTGACGCCTGGGCGTGACCTGCCGAGACCGACAGCATGAGCGCGGCGCCGACGCCTGCAGCCTTGACCGCCTGACCGAACAAGCTGGAACCAAACATTTTCATAGCGAATTTTCCCATCAAAATAGACGTTCTTTCGAAAAGACCCGTCTCGCCGCATCGAAGATTTAGTGTCCCCGCAGTATGTTAGGTTCAAAATGACAAAATGCCGGTTGCGGCAATCGCCGCGCAAATAGCATTTCACTCAGCGGAATCAAACCATCCGATGATCCAGGCGTCGCGGGCACGCATCTAACTTTCCGCCGCCATCGTCTGCAACAGCCATTTTCGAACAAAACTAGCCTTAAAAATACACTCTATATATCAAATGGTTGTCCGGGAGGCGGGCCCCACTGCAAATTTGGCCGCATTTACCAGTGCTTGTTCTTTTTTCGTTGCTGCGGTACGCGGCGTCTGCAATCCCAACAAATCCGTCCCGGCCATGCCGAAACGCAATTCGGGAACGGGTTTTTGCTGCCTAAATGAAGGAATACGATGCGTAAATTTCTCCTGGTTCTCGCCCTTATGTCGACATCGGTTTCGTCGGATGCCTTTGCCCAGCAGCAACGCAGCGGCACGCCCGAGGAGCAAAAGGCCTGCGCCCGTGACGTGCAGCGCTACTGCCGCCCGGTGATCGATCAGGGCGACTTCACCATCCTCGCTTGCCTCCAGACCAATCGCCCCAAGATATCCGTGGCGTGCGATCAGGTGCTGAAAAGCCACGGGCAATAGACCGCGCGCGCATCCAAAAGTCGCCGCAAGGCGCGTGACCGGCGTGTGAGATCCGGCACGCAGGCATGCATGGCTGGCTGAGATAGCATTGGTTTTGGCGGCGTATTCCCCTATATGGGGCACGCGATCCCTCGCATGCGCTGAGCATCGGCGTATGCGCCATGCCCAGATGAATGTAGCCAGTTCCTGATGACCAGCGCGAGCGATCTGCGATCCGGAAAGACCCACCGCGACGAGAATTTTCCGGTCGCGTCGTGGATCATTCATCCGCGTCACCGGGCGCTGATCCTGGCGTTCTACAATTTCGTCAGGACCGCCGACGATATTGCCGATCACGCGACGCTGAGTGCCGAGGAAAAGCTCGGCTACCTCGATCTGCTCGAAGCCGAATTGCTGGGCAAGGGCGACACGCAGAAGGAGGCGGTCAATCTGCGGATCGCGCTGGCCGAGCGCGCGATGCCGCCGCGTCATGCGCTCGATGTCCTGATCGCGTTCCGGATGGACGTGACGAAACTTCGCTACGAGAATTGGGACGACGTCATTCATTATTGCCGCTACTCGGCGATGCCGGTCGGGCGCTTCATGCTCGACGTGCATGGCGAGAGCACCTCGACCTGGGCCGCGTCGGACGCGCTGTGCGCAGCCTTGCAAATCAACAACCATCTGCAGGATTGCGCCAAGGATTACCGGGATCTCAACCGCGTCTACCTGCCGCGCGACGCGCTGGCGGCCTCGGGGGCGACCGTCGAAATGCTGGGAGCGCCGAAGTCGCCCACGGCGCTGCTGCAATGCCTGCAGGCGCTGGCGGTGCGGACCGCAACGCTGCTCGACGAAAGCAAATCGCTCGCCGCCGAGGTGAGGGATTTCCGGCTCGGGCTCGAGATTTCGGTGATCCAGGCCTTCGCCGACAGGATTGTCGGCATGCTGAAAGTGCGCGATCCCCTCAGCGAGCGCGTGCATCTTGGTCCGCTCGAACTGCTCGGTCAGAGCGTCGGTGGCATCGCCAGCGAGATCGCGCGCCGTGCGGTCGGACGCCGGCCCGTGTCGAAACCGGCGGCCGGCGCATGACGCTCGAGGCGGCGGCCAACGCAAATTACGATACGACCGCGTCCGGCAGTTCGTTCTACGCGGCGATGCGCATCCTGCCGCGCGAACAGCGCGAGGCGATGTTCCAGATCTACAGTTTTTGCCGTCAGGTCGACGACATCGCGGATTCCGACGGCCCGCGGCCCCAACGGCTGGCCGCGCTGCAGCAGTGGCGCGATGATATCGACGCGCTTTATCAGGGCCGCCCGCCGGCGCGGCTGCAGGATTACGTGGCGTCGGTTCGAAGGTTCGGTCTCAAGCGCGAGGACTTCCTGGCCATCGTCGATGGCATGGAGATGGACGTGCCGCAGGACATCCGCGCGCCGGATCTGGCCACGCTCGATCTGTACTGCGACCGCGTCGCCAGCGCCGTCGGACGTCTGTCGGTGCGGGTGTTCGGTTTGCCCGAGAATGACGGCATCCTGCTCGCCCATCACCTCGGCCGCGCGCTGCAATTGACCAACATCCTGCGCGACATCGACGAGGACGCGGGCTTTGGCCGTCTGTACCTGCCGCGCGAAGGCCTGCTGCATGCCGGGATCACCAGCGACGATCCGCTCAAGGTGTCGGCCGACCGGGCGTTGCCGAAAGTATGCCTGCCGCTGGTCGAGCGGGCGAGGGCGCATTTCGAAAAGTCCGACGAGATCATGAAGCGCAATTCGCGGCGCGCGGTGCGCGCGCCAAGGATCATGTCGAAATATTATCGCGCGATACTGGAGCTATTGGTTGCACGGGGATTCGCATCCCCGCGCGCGCCGGTTCGCGTCAACAAGATGGCCAAGCTCGCCATCCTGCTCCGTTACGCGATCATCTGATGCAGAAAACCGTTCATATCATCGGCGCCGGCATTTCCGGCCTCTCGGCGGCCGTCCGGCTGGCCAACGCCAATTACAGGGTGCACGTCCACGAGGCGACGCAAACGGCCGGCGGCCGCTGTCGATCCTATTTTGATGCCGCGACCAATCTCATGATCGACAACGGCAATCATTTGCTGCTGTCGGGCAACCGCCACGCGTTGGCCTACGCCAGATCGATCGGCACCGAGGCCGGGCTGGTCGGACCGAAGCGGGCGCAATTTCCGTTCGTCGACCTGACCAGCGGCAAGCGCTGGCAGCTCGATCTCGGCGACTCCAAATTGCCGCTCTGGGTGTTCGATGCGGCGCGCCGCGTGCCCGACACCGGCCTGCTGGATTATCTCGCGCTGATGCCTCTGATCTGGGCAGGGACGGACAAGCTGGTCGGCAACGCGATCCCTTGCGACGGCACGCTGTACCAGCGGCTGGTGCAGCCGCTGTTGTTGGCCGCGCTCAACGTCGACCCGCCCGAGGGCTCGGCGGGCCTTGCCGGCGCGATTGTGCGGGAAACCCTGCTGGCCGGCGGCCAGGCCTGCCGGCCGCTGATCGCGCGCGACGGTTTGAGTTCGGTGCTGATCGAGCCCGCGGTCAAGCTGTTGCAGGAAAAAGGCGCCACCATCCAGTTCGGGCATGAGCTGCGCGAGTTCGTGATGACGGGCGACAAGGTCGGCGGCTTGAAATTTGGCGACGACACGATCGCCCTCGGAGCCGACGATGCCGTGGTGCTCGCCGTTCCGCCGCGCCCGGCGGCTTCGCTGCTGCCGGGCCTGAAAACGCCGTCGAAATTCCGCGCCATCGTCAATGCGCATTTCCGCTTCGATCCGCCAAAGGATGCGCCGGCCATCCTCGGCGTCGTCGGCGGACTGGTGGAGTGGCTGTTTGCGTTTCCGCAGCGGTTGTCGGTCACCATCAGCAATGGCGACCGGCTGGTCGATATGCCGCGCGAGGAACTCGCGCAGGCGATCTGGCGGGACGTCTGCAAGGCCGCGGGTGTGCAGGGCGAATTGCCGCCGCCATTACCTCCTTGGCAGATCGTGCGCGAACGCCGTGCGACGTTCGAGGCGACGCCGGAGCAGAATGCGCTGCGGCCGGGCCCGGTCACGGCCCTTAAAAACCTGTTTCTCGCCGGCGACTGGACTGATACGGGGTTGCCGGCAACCATCGAGGGTTCGGTGCGGTCCGGGGATCGTGCTGCCGATCTGGTTCTGGCGAGGCCGCCGGGCTGATCGGACACAGCGCCGCCGGTCCGCCGGTCGCGCAAACAGGGGATGTCGAGCGAAATGCTTTCCGGCCATCACACCGCCGCAGTCGATCAAGCCGCGCTGGAGAAGAGCATCTCCCGGGCGACGCAGGCGCTGCTCGGCTATCGCCAATCCGACGGGCACTGGGTCTTCGAACTGGAACCCGACAGCACGATCCCGGCGGAATATGTGCTGCTGCGCCACTATCTCGGCGAGCCCGTCGACAGCGTCCTGGAGGCCAAGATCGCGAACTATCTGCGCCGCGTCCAGGGCGATCATGGCGGCTGGCCGCTGGTGCAGGACGGCGCGTTCGACATGAGCGCCAGCGTCAAATGCTATTTTGCGCTGAAGATGATCGGCGATTCCGTCGACGCGCCGCATATGGTGCGGGCGCGCCAGGCGATCCTGTCGCGCGGCGGCGGCATCCACAGCAACGTTTTCACCCGGTTCATGCTGGCGATGTTCGAGGTGCTGACCTGGCGCAGCGTGCCGGTGCTGCCGATCGAGATCATGCTGCTGCCGATGTGGTCGCCGTTCCACATCAACAAGATCTCGTACTGGGCGCGCACCACGATGGTGCCGCTGATGGTGCTAGCGGCGCTGAAGCCGCGCGCGAAAAACCCGAAAGGCGTCGGCATCGACGAGTTGTTCCTGCAGGATCCGCGTTCGATCGGCATGACCGCCAAGGCGCCGCATCAAAGCTGGGGCTGGTTCGCGCTGTTCCGCGCGCTGGACATCGTGCTGCGGTTTCTCGAACCGATGTTTCCCAAGAAGCTCCGCGCGAGGGCGATCGAGCGCGCCGTTGAATTTATCGAAGTGCGGCTGAACGGCGAAGACGGGCTTGGCGCGATCTATCCGCCGATGGCCAACGCCGTGATGATGTATGAGGCGTTCGGCAGGCCCGCGGATTATCCACCGCGCGCCGTCACAAGGCGGGCTCTCGACAAGCTGCTCGTGATCGGCGAGCACGAAGCCTATTGCCAGCCCTGCGTTTCGCCGGTGTGGGACACCGCGCTCGCCTGCCACGCGATGATCGAAGCCGGTGGTGAGGCGATGCTGCCGGCCAAGCAGGGCCTGGATTGGCTGAAGCCGAAGCAGGTGCTGGACCTCAAGGGCGACTGGGCCGTGAAACGCCCCGACGTGCGGCCGGGCGGTTGGGCGTTCCAGTACAACAATGACTATTATCCCGATCTCGACGACACCGCCGTGGTGGTGATGGCGATGGATCGCGTACGGCGGCAATCCGGCAGCGGCGAATACGACGTTGCGATCGCGCGCGGCCGCGAGTGGATCGAGGGCATGCAGAGCCGCAACGGCGGCTGGGCCGCCTTCGACGTGGACAACCTCGAATACTACCTCAACAACATCCCGTTCTCCGACCATGGCGCGCTGCTCGATCCGCCGACCGAGGACGTCACCGCGCGCTGCATCTCGATGCTGACGCAACTCGGCGAGACCGCCCAGACCAGCAAGGCGGTGGCGGACGGGGTCGCCTATCTGCGCCGGACCCAGTTGGCGGAGGGATCGTGGTACGGCCGCTGGGGGCTGAACTACGTCTATGGAACCTGGTCGGTGCTGTGCGCGCTCAATGCCGCCGGAATCGACCACCAGGACCCGATGATGCGCAAGGCGGTGGACTGGCTGATTTCGATCCAGAACCGGGATGGCGGCTGGGGCGAGGATGCGGTCAGCTACCGACTCGACTACAAGGGATTTGAGGGCGCGTCGTCGACCTCCTCGCAAACGGCATGGGCCTTGCTTGGACTGATGGCGGCGGGCGAGGTCGAAAACCCGGCTGTCGCCCGTGGCGTGGAGTACCTAAAAACCACACAGACCGAAAAAGGGCTGTGGGACGAGGCCCGTTACACGGCAACAGGCTTTCCGAGGGTGTTTTACTTGCGTTATCATGGCTACTCGAAGTTCTTTCCGCTCTGGGCGCTGGCGCGGTATCGAAATTTGAGCAGCACCAACAGCAGGGTGGTAGGGGTCGGGATGTGATTTTGGCGGGGGCCGCCGTGACCGTGGGCAATGCGATTGATCCACGGCCGGTTTTGATCGTGACAGGTTTGGTGCAGGAGGCCCGCATAGCGGCCGGGCCCGGCATGATCGTAATCTGCAGTTCGAGCGATCCGCAGCAATTGCGCGCGCTGCTCGCGACGCTGGATTCATCCACATTCAGGGGCGTCATCTCGTTCGGCGTCGCCGGCGGGCTCGATCCGTCGCTGAAGTCCGGCGACGTGGTGGTGGCGACCGAAGTGTATGCCGGCGACACCCGCTTTCTGGCCGGTCTTGCGCTCAACGAGGAAATGATCGCCAGCGCCGCGCTGCGCCGCCGGCGCGTGGTCCGGGGCGTTCTGGCGGGGGTGGAACAGGTGATCGCGGCGACGGCCTGCAAGGCGGCGCTGCACTCCGAGACGGGAGCTGCTGCCGTCGACATGGAGAGCCATATTGCGGCGGCCTATGCGGCCGAGGCTGGCCTTCCGTTCGCAGCCTTGCGGGTCATCAGCGATCCGGCCAGCCGCGCGCTGCCGGCGCTCGCCATGAGCGCGGTCAAGCCGAACGGCGATATCGACCTGCGCAAGGTGCTGCGCGGGGTTGCGCGCAACCCGACAACGCTGCGCGCGCTGGTCTCGACCGGGATCGATTTCAATCGCGCGCTGCGTTCCCTGCGCGGCTGCCGGGGCTTTCTGCTCGGCGGCGAGGGGCTCGTCACCGCGGATATCTGACAGGCGCTGGCGTCAAGCCGGCTTGAATAAAAAACGCCGCTCCCAGAGAGCGGCGTTTTCGCGTTTTGGCGGTAACTTTCCGATCAGCCCTAAAAGCGCAACGAAAGACAACCCGTTGTGCCTCCGGCCGCGCTCAGGCGGCGGTGGACGCCTTTTGCTGCTGCTTCGCCGCGGCGGCAGCCGCCTCATCCTTGCGGATCTCCGACAGCCGCTTCTGCACCTCGGCCGAGAAGATGTACTGCGCCGGACGCTGCTTATCGAGATTGATCTCGGGCGCCATCGGACCCGTGGTCCTGACGCCGCGCAGCGCCACCCACATTGCCTTCAACGGATTGGCCAGCGCCGCGTTCGCCGCCGTCGGCTCGTAGCCGCAATGCGCCATGCAGTCCGCGCACTTCTCGTACTTGCCGGTGCCGTAGGTCTCCCAGTCGGTGGTCTCCATCAATTCCTTGAAGGTCTTGGTGTAGCCCTCGCCGAGCAGATAGCAGGGCTTTTGCCAGCCGAAGATGTTGCGCGCGGGCATGCCCCAAGGCGTGCATTCGTATTCCTGGTTGCCGGCGAGGAAGTCGAGGAACAGGCCGGAATGCATGAAGTTCCACTTCTTGCCCTTGCCGAGCGCAAACACGTCGCGGAACAGTTTCTTGGTCTTGGTGCGGTTGAGGAAGTGCTCCTGGTCGGGCGCGCGCTCATAGGCGTAGCCGGGCGACATCGAGACGCCGACGCCAAGCTCGGTGGTGAAGTCGAGGAATTTGGCGATCTCTTCCGCCGGATGGCCGTCGAAGATGGTGGCGTTGACGTTGACGGTGAAGCCGCGGGCTTTCGCCGCCTTGATCGCCGACACCGCGCGGTCGAACACGCCCTTCTGCGACACCGCCTTGTCGTGGTGCTCCTTCAGGCCGTCGAGATGCACCGAGAAGAACAGGTAGGGCGACGGCTCGAACAGGTCGAGCTTCTTCTCGAGCAGCAGCGCGTTGGTGCACAGCGAGACGAACTTCTTGCGGGCGACGAGGCCGCGCACGATCTCGCCGATCTCCTTGTGGATCAACGGTTCGCCGCCGGGGATCGCCACCATCGGCGCGCCGCATTCATCGGCCGCGTCCCAGCATTCCTGCGCCGACATGCGGCGATTGAGGATCGCATCGGGATAGTCGATCTTGCCGCAGCCGACGCATGCGAGATTGCAGCGGAACAACGGTTCCAGCATCAGCACCAGCGGATAGCGTTTCCGGCCAAGCAGCCTCTGCTTGATGAGGTAGCCGCCGATACGCATTTCCTTGAAGAACGGTATTGCCATCACAAGTTTTCTTTCTGGACCTAACAAGTCGTGAAGTGGATCAGCCCGCAGTCAGTTCGGCTGGGAGCCGGAATTCGATATTTTCTTCCCGGCCGGAAAGCACCGAGACCTTGACGGGTCCGATGCGCCTCAAAGCCTCGATCACGTCGTCGACCAAAACTTCGGGCGCCGAGGCGCCCGCCGTAATGCCGACGGCTTTCGCATCCTTCAGCCAATCGGGGTTGAGCTCGCTGCCATCGGCAATGAGATAACTCGCGACGCCGACTTCGGTGCCGATTTCCCGCAGCCTGTTTGAGTTGGAACTATTGGCGGCCCCCACCACCAAAATGACGTCCACCAGTTTGCTCAGATCCCTTACCGCAGATTGGCGGTTCTGTGTCGCATAGCAGATATCCCGGATGTCCGGGCCTTGAATATCCGTAAATCGGGCCTGAAGGGCGGCAATTATGTCTTTTGTGTCGTCCACGCTCAGGGTGGTCTGGGTGATATAGGCCACCGGGGTGTCGGCCGGCAGCGTCAGGGCCGCCACGTCGTCGACGTTCTGGACCAGCAGAACCGGGCCTGGAACCTGGCCCATGGTCCCCTCGACCTCGGGATGGCCGGCATGGCCGATCAGGATCAGGGCCCGGCCTTTCGACATATAGCGCTTGCCCTGATTATGGACCTTGGTGACCAGCGGGCAGGTGGCATTGAGGACCGGCAGGCCGCGGACCGCAGCCTCCTCCTCGACGCTCCGTGCCACGCCATGGGCGCTGAACACGGTCACGGCGAGCGGCGGTACCTCCGACAAATCCTCGACGAAAATAGCGCCTTTGTTCTTCAGGCTTTCGACCACGTATTTATTGTGGACGATCTCGTGGCGCACATAGACCGGCGGGCCATACTTCTCGAGCGCACGCTCGACGATCTCGATGGCACGCACGACGCCCGCGCAAAACCCGCGCGGTTGAGCCAAATACACTTCCATGGGACGTCCACTACGCAAGTTGCACCAAAATCATTCAAAAGCCCCCGTGCCGTCGGATATGCCCGATATCTGCAATATTCGCACCATGACCGGTTCCGGCGCTTAAATCCCGGCCCAAGCGCATGGAAGCACAGGGCTTTGTGTCAAAAAATCAGCGCTTAGAAAAGGTGCAACGCGAAAGCTCGCGCCCCGCCATCCCGGGCTACGGTAATATGATACGCCCCGCTCGTCCCCTGCGACCCTCTTGCCTTCGCTGGCCGCCACTTTATCGCCCTTCGTGGCGGTCTATACCGAGCCTTCAACGCCGTTTTGCACTGTTTTGTTGCCCGTTCTTGAACCCCGAAGACGGTAACCAAAACAACATTAGATCGGTCCCTGGAACTCCGCTAGACAGCGGGCGTTTTCGGCAAGCTCCTTAAGCCCAAGCTCCTTAAGCCTGAGAAAGAATCGATGTGCTGACAAGTACTGTTGTCTCGATTGTTAGAACGTGTACGCGGTTTGCCATTCCTGTTGTGATTGTCTCGCTGGTCCTCGCGATCGGCGCGGGCTTCTATACCGCCCGGAACTTCTCCATCAACACCGACATCAACAAGCTGATTTCGCCCGAGCTCGACTGGCGCAAGCGCGACAATCAGTTCGAGGAGGCGTTCGACCGGGAGCGGCTGATTCTGGCCGTGGTCGAGGCGCCGACGCCTGAACTCTCCAGTGCCGCGACCAAGGCGCTGACGCGGAAGCTTTCCGGCGACACCAGGAATTTCGAGTCGGTGACGCCGCTCGGTTCGGGCGAGTTCTTTGAAAAGAACGGGCTGTTGTTCTTGCCGGTGGAAGAGGTCGGCCAGGTCACCGGCCAGCTCGAATCCGCAGCGCCCCTGATCGAGATCATGGCCGGCGATCCCTCGATCCGTGGTTTGACCGGCGCGCTGGAAACTGGCCTCGCCGGCATCAAGCGCGGGCAGGCCAAGCTGGAAAATGCCGAGCGGCCCTTCAACCTGATCGCCCAGACCGTCGAGAACGTGGTGAGCAAGGGAACCGGCACGTTCTCCTGGCGCGAGCTCACCAGCGACAAGCCGTTGACCGACGCCGACCGGCGTTCCTTCATCGAATTCAAGCCGATTCTCGATTACAACGCGCTGCAGCCCGGCAAGGACGCCACCGACGCGATCAGGCAGGCGGCCAAGGATCTCAATTTCGCCAGCGAATACGGCGCGCGGGTCCGGCTGACCGGACCGGTTCCGATGGCCAATGAAGAATACGCCACGGTGCAGGACGGCGCGATCACCAATGGCATCGGCACCGTCGTGATCGTGCTTGTGATTCTCTGGCTGGCGCTGCACTCGGCGAAGATCATCTTCGCCGTGTTCGTCAATCTGTTCGTCGGTCTTTCGGTCACCACCGCGGTCGGCCTGATGATGGTGGGCTCGCTGAACCTGCTGTCGATCGCATTCGCGGTGTTGTTTGTCGGCCTCGGCGTCGACTTCGGCATCCAGTACAGCGTCCGCTACCGCTCGGAGCGGTTCAAGAACGACAATTTGCCGCTGGCGCTGGAGAATGCGGCGCGTCGCGCCGCGGTGCCGCTCTCGCTTGCGGCGATGGCGACGGCGGCGGGTTTCCTGTGCTTCCTGCCGACCGACTACAAGGGCATCTCGGAGCTCGGCAAGATCGCCGGCGCCGGCATGCTGGTTGCGTTCCTGACCAGCATCACGACGTTGCCGGCGCTGTTGGACCTGCTCAATCCTCCCGGGGAAAAGGACCCCGTCGGCTATGCGTTCCTGGCGCCGGTTGACCACTTCCTCGAAAAGCATCGCGTCATCATCATCGTCGGCACGCTGCTGGTGGCGGTGGCGGGTCTGCCGCTGCTCTATTTCATGAAGTTCGACTTCAATCCGATCAATCTTCGCAACAAGAACGCCGAGTCGATCGCGACCTTCCTCGATCTGAGAAAGGATCCGAACACCGGCGCCAATGCCATCAATGTGATGACGAATTCGGAGGCCGACGCGAAGAAGATCGAAGCAAAGCTGGAGAAGCTGCCGGAAGTGCTTCGCGTCATGTCGCTCGACAGCTTCGTTCCGGAGGACCAGCCGGCCAAGCTGAAGCTGATCGCGCAGGCCGCCAAGGTGGTTGGTCCGGCGCTGAATCCCGATTCCATCGATGCGGCGCCCTCTGACGCGGAGAATGTGGACGCGCTGAAGAGCTCGGTTGAGAGCCTGCGCAAAACCGCCGGCGACAACAAGAGTGCGGGCGCCAACGCCGCGCGACGGCTGGCTGACGCGCTGTCAAAGCTTGCCGAATCCAGTCAGGCCACGCGCGAAAAGACCCAGGATGTTTTCGTCGCCCCGCTCAAGATCGTGTTCGACCAGTTGAAGAACACGCTGCAGGCGCAGCCGGTCAGCCTGAAGACGCTGCCGGCCGATCTCGTCAACGGCTGGAAGACCAAGGACGGCCTGATGCGCGTCGAGGCCTTGCCGAAGGGCGATCCCAACGACAATGACAATCTGCGCCGGTTCGCCGATGCCGTTCTGGTCGCCGAGCCGACCGCGATCGGGGGACCGGTCTCGATTCTCAAATCCGGCGACGTCGTCGTGAGCGCGTTCATCCACGCCGGTATCTACGCGCTGGTCGTGATCGGCCTGTTGCTCTGGCTGACGCTGCAGCGGATCACCGACGTGCTGATGACGCTGATCCCGCTGCTGGTGGCCGGCATCGTGACGCTGGAGATCTGCGTGTTGATCGGGCTGCCGCTCAATTTCGCCAATATCGTAGCATTGCCGCTGCTGCTCGGCGTCGGCGTCGCGTTCAAGATTTATTATGTGACGGCGTGGCGCTCGGGCAGAACGAACCTGCTGCAGACCAGCCTGACGCGCGCGATCTTTTTCAGCGCGATGACGACGGCCACGGCGTTCGGCAGCCTGTGGCTGTCGAGCCATCCGGGTACAGCCAGCATGGGCAAGCTGCTGGCGCTGTCGCTCGTCACCACCCTTGCCGCGGTGCTGCTGTTCCAGCCCGCGCTAATGGGCAAACCGCGCAATATCGGGAAGGAGACAGATATCGCCAACGACGTCACCTGACGGCGCGGCGGCCTGCTTTTGTCCGGCAGGCTTGGGAGCGGGGTTCACTGAACCGGTGGTCTTCGGGCTGACCGGTGCTCCAGCCTTCGCCTGAGCAGGCGTCGTGCCCTTCACCGCACCCTTGGCCATGCTGTTGGCCGGACTTGAGGGGATCGGGGGCGCGACGCGGGTCCAGGTCTCGCCGCCGCAAAGAAAGCCCAGCACGCAGCCTTGAATCTCGAGCTGGTCGGTACCAATTGGCCTGATGGTCGAGCTGTAGAACTGTCCGTCCTTGGCGTTATAGACTTGGCCTTCCCACGCATCGACGCCGGCCTTTTTCTTCATGTCGATCAGGATCGGCATGCCGAGCGTCGGCCTTGTCTGCCTTGAGGCATCCGGATTGTGAATATCCTTGCCACCCGGCGTTTGCTCCCAGGCAACGGCACCCCACATGCTGCCATTGCATTGTGCGACTCGGATGTTGGCGACACCATCGGCCACCTTCCAGTCGCCGGTCGGGTCGGCCGCCAGCGCCGAGCCAAGACCGGTGGCCAAAAAAAGTCCGGAATAGGCTATTGTGCGCGCGATCGTTCTTGGGCAGTGCAACATGGTTTGAACCTATGCTTAATTAATGATCCAGTGGGGGGCAAACGCGCCGCAATGAGCGTTTTCAGTTGACGAAATGGCCATCAAGCGAAGTATGTAGCGGATGCTAAGTTCAAATCTAGACGTTTCCGAGATGTTTGTGGAGCGGCAGGCGCAGCGCAGTTCCATGCATGCGCGCTATTTGAACGAGCAACTCGTTCGCGTGCTCAAGACGATCGGCTATGATGTCGGCTTTCAGAAGGGGCAAGGTCAATATCTCTTCGATCGCGAAGGGGCCAAGTATCTCGATCTACTGAGCGGTTTTGGCGTTTTTGCGATTGGCCGCAATCATCCGGCGCTGCGCCACGCGCTCAAGAGCGTGCTCGACAGCGATTTGCCCAATCTGGTGCAGCTTGACGTTTCAACGCTGGCGGGCGTGCTCGCCGAGCGCTTGCTCGAACATGTCCCATATCTGGACAAGGTGTTCTTTGCCAATTCCGGCGCGGAAACCGTCGAAGCCGCGATCAAGTTCGCGCGCGGCGCGACCGGCCGGCCCGGCATCGTCTACTGCGCCCATTCTTTCCACGGGCTGTCCTACGGCGCGCTGTCGCTGACCGACGATCCGAATTTTCGCGGCGGCTTCGAGCCGCTGCTGCCGGGGTGCACCGCCATCCCTTTTAACGATCTCGCAGCGCTCGAGCAGGCCCTGTCGTCGCGACAGGTCGCCGCCTTCATCGTCGAGCCGATCCAGGGCAAGGGCGTCAACATGCCCTCCGATGAATTCCTGCCGGGGGCGGCCGCACTCTGCCGCAAATACGGATCGTTGTTCATCGCCGATGAGATCCAGACCGGCATCGGCCGCACCGGAAAATTCCTCGCGGTCGAGCACTGGAATGTCGAACCCGACATGGTGCTGCTGGCGAAGGCGCTGTCCGGCGGACACGTCCCGGTCGGCGCGCTTCTGACCCGCAAGAGCATCTTCGACAAGATCTTCAATCAAATGGACCGCGCCGTCGTGCACGGCTCGACCTTTGCGAAAAATGACTTGGCGATGGCGGCCGGTATCGCCACGCTCGAAGTGATGAAGGCCGAAAAACTGGTCGAACAGGCGGCCAAGCGCGGCGCCGAACTCCGGCTGGCGCTGACCCGAATGGTCCCGGGCTACGAATTGCTGAAGGAAGTGCGCGGCAAAGGCTTGATGATCGGGGTCGAGTTCGGTCCGCCGAAATCGCTGCGGCTCAAGGCATCCTGGAATGTGCTGGAAACCGCCAACAAGGGCCTGTTCTGCCAGCTCATCACCGTGCCGCTGTTCAAGGATCACAAGAT
Organism: Bradyrhizobium sp. AZCC 2289; assembly: GCF_036924615.1. Lineage (NCBI taxonomy): Bacteria > Pseudomonadati > Pseudomonadota > Alphaproteobacteria > Hyphomicrobiales > Nitrobacteraceae > Bradyrhizobium > Bradyrhizobium sp. AZCC 2289. Next base: position 8,236,283 of record NZ_JAZHRY010000001.1, read on the forward strand.
CCTGACGCAGGTCTCCGGCCATGGCAGCCACACCATCAAGCTGCTGCCGCCGCTCGTCATCACCGACGAGGATTGCAGCTGGATCGAAAAGGCGTTCGACACCGTGATCGCCTCCAGCCACAAGGTCCCCGGCGCGATCTGGTCGCTCGGCAAGACGCTGGTCGACAACGCGGTGCGGAAGTCGGCGTAGGCAACAATTCCAGCCGTCAATGCCGTCCTGCTGTTAGCCGGTATTGCTTCCCATCGCGGCCTCGAACTTGTCGCCGAATTCGGCGAGTTCGTCCTTGGCGAGATCGCTGACCGCCCAGTAGTTCAATCCCCGATTGCTCCAGTGCCGGATGTTGAAACCCTGCACCGTTTCGATTTTCGCCGAGCGGCGTTCGGTGCTGGCGGTCTGCGCCACGAACAGATTGATCACGTGCTGGCGCCTTCGATAGACCACCGCGCCGATGGCGCGGGCGTCGACGTAATCGAGCCGGCCGCCGATCAGCGTAAAGCCCTGCGCGGTCAGGTCGATCACCGGCGGCGACACGTCGAGCTTGCCATTGAACCACGGCTTTACCGTGTGCTGGTCGGTGGAGATCACGTCGATGAGATGTCCTGCCTGCAGCGAGCGCAGATGCGCCGACACCACCTCGGACTGGATCCGCTCCATGTCGTCGTTGCGCAGCACGATGGCGACGAGACCGGTCGCGGCCAGCGCTGACACCGCCGATCCCATCGCAAAGCCGCGCAGCACCGCGCGCCGGCTCGGCATCGGCACCACCTGCGCCTGGGGTTGCGGCAGCGCGGCCTCGATGCGCCGGCGCAATTCAGGCGGGGCCTTGTAGCGCAGATCGGCGTCCGCCACCGCCTTGCTCATTTCGCGAAAGTCGCTCAGCGCCGCCGCACAGTGCTGGCAGCCTGCAATATGGGTTTCGACGTCGCGCGCATGTCCGGCGTCGAGTTCGCCGTCGATCAGCGCGTGAAGAAGAACTTCGGCTTCGTCGCAGGTCATTTCACTTGCTCCTGTTCCGCCATCCATGCCGATCGCAGCATGGCGCGGGCGCGCGCGAGCCGGGACATCACGGTGCCGACCGGCACCTCGGCGACATCGGCGATCTCGCGGTATGAAAGATTCTGGATTTCCCGCAGCACAAAAGTCTCCCGGAACGGTTCGGCGAGCGCAGCCACCAGCCGGCGGATGGTGTCCGAATCCCAGCGGCGCAACACCTGCGCCTCCGGCGTTTCCTGGGTTTCGTGCCACAGCGGCGCCTGTTCGGCGCTCTCGGGCACGTCCTCGATCGCGCTGGTCGGCGTGGTTGCCCGGCGTGCATATTCGGCGCGGCAGACATTGCGCAGGATCGCGAACAGCCACGGCTTCATCGCCGGCCCGCGATAGCTGTCGAAATGCTTGAACGCGCGCAGGTAACATTCCTGCACCGCGTCCTCGGCGTCGGCGGCGTTGCGAAGCAGATAGCGCGCCAGCGTATAGGCGTCATCCAGATACGGCAGTGCGGCTTCGCGAAACCGCCGCGCCTTTTCTGGATTGTCGTCGGATGCTTTGACGGGCATCGCCTCTCGTCCGGCTGCTACAGACAACAACGGTGCCCGGCCGGGTTCGATCCAGCCGCCGGACACCGCAGTGTTGCCTTGGTTTTGCAGGCTATTCAACCTTGACTGTCCCTGTCATATGCGGATGCAGCGAACAAAAATACTTGTATTCGCCGGCCGTCGTGAACGTGAACGAGAAGGTGCCGTCGGTATCCATGGTCTTCGATCTGAACTTGCCCGCGGAGACAATCGTATGCGGAATGTCGTCGCGGTTGGTCCAGGTCACGGTCGTGCCGACCTTCACCGTGAGCTGTGCCGGCTCGAAGGTGAAATTGTCGATCATCACCTTGGTGTCTTCGACCTTGGCGGTTTCGACCTTGGTAGTTTCGACCTTGGCGTCTTCAGCACTGGCGAAATTGACATGCAGGAGCATGGCCGCAGCGATGGCGAGGCCAAGGCTTCGAATGCCAAGGCTTCGAATGCCAAGCCTTTGACGACCAAGGCTGCAGAGAGTTGCCGATATCATTTTCAAGTTCCTCTGGTCTCTGGTTCTCAGCCCTGCAGCGGGGTGTCGATGATCGCGAGGGGCTGGTTGTTCTGCTTGAAGTTGATGGTGGCGACGCCGAGCAGGCCGCGAAGCTTGGCGTCTTCGACCTTCATCGGTCCGGGTGACGGGGCGGTGCCCGGCACCGGCTGCGGGAAGGCGGTCGAGCGCGCGGTGTGGAAGGTGACGTTGCCTTCGACCTTCTGCATCACCTGGTGGATATGGCCGTTGAGCACCGTCACCGAGCCGAAACCCTTGACGTATTCCAGCGCGCGGGCGCCGTCCTCGGTGCCCCAGCCCCACTGCGGATACACGGTCCAGAGCGGGATATGGGCAAACAGCACGACCGGGGTCGATTTCGATTTCCCCTTGAGGTCGTCCTCAAGCCATTCGAGCTGTTCGTTGCCGAGATTGCCGAGGCCACCGGCCTTGAGGTCGACCACGTTGACGAGGCCGACGAAATGCACGCCGCCGGCGTCGAACGAATACCAGCCAGCGCCCTTGGTGCCCTTGCCGTAACGCTCCTTGTAGAGCTTGACCTCTTCGTCGATGAAATCGTGCTCGCCGGGCACGTAATGCACGTCGAGCTTGGCCTGCGAGATGATGCGTTCGGCGTTGTCGAATTCGGCGGCCTTCGACAGATGCGTGATGTCGCCGGTGTGGATCATGAACGATGGCTTGGTCGGGATCGCCTTGACCTTGTTGATGGCTTCTTCCAGCGTGCCGAGCGCGTTCGGATTGGCCGGCTTATCGAAGCCGACATGGCTGTCGCTGATCTGCAGGAAGGTCATTCCGGCCGGTTCGGCGGCCTCCGCGGAGTCGACAAGTCCGAGCGATCGGGGCACGCCGCCCGTAACCGTCCAGAGCACGCCGGTGCCCGCCCAGGTCATGCATTCCAGGACGCGGCGGCGGCTGACGCCCGGGTTTTCGTCGTCGTGATGGTCGTGGTGGCTCATGACAAATCTCCCAGAGCCCTTGATTGGGCTTCCGGGGACGGGATCGGGCCGGGGCGGGGTTTATTCCCGGGCTTCCCGGCCCTCCCGCCGGAACCAGCGGGACGGTGGTAACGTTTCCGTGAACGGGGAGGGCGTCCGGCCGGCCCGGCTGCAACAATGCTGTCTTGCCGCCGTCAGCACCGTGTCAGGTGACCTGCGTAAACCAGCCGGACCTCAATCGCCAGACCGGGAGAGCCAGACATGAGCGACCACGCAGGCATCGAGCACCATCACAAGGCTGCCGAGCACCACGAACACGCCGCCAGGCATCACCGCGAAGCCGCCAAGCACCACGAGGCCGGCGATCACGAGAAGGTCGCGCACCACGCCTACAGCGCCCATGGCCATGCCAGCCATGCCGAGGAACATCATGCCGAGGCCAGCCGTCACCACGCCGAGCACCACGGCCAGCACTAATTCGGTCTGGTACCGCGTAGCGTCGCGTGTGGCCGTCCCTGTCACAAGGGACGGCATTTTTTTGCGCTATCGCGAATCCCCAAGGATCATCGCCGCACCCTTTTCCGCAATCATCGCCGTCGGCGTGTTGGTATTGCCCGAGGTGATCGTCGGCATCACCGAAGCATCGGCTATGCGAAGGCCCGCGATGCCGTAAAAACGCAGCCGTTCATCGACGACGGCCGCCGGGTCGGACGCCGCGCCCATCTTCGCGGTGCCGACGGGATGGAAGATCGTGGTGCCGATGTCGCCGGCGGCTTTCGCCAGCGAGGCATCGTCGTCGCCGACGGCAGGGCCCGGCAAAAATTCCTGCGGGTGATATTTCGAAAGCGTCTTCTGCTTCATCAGCCGCCGCGTGGTGCGGATGGCGTCGGCGGCAACCTGGCGGTCGTCGTCGGTCGAGAGATAATTTGGCGCGATCGCGGGCTTTTCGTCGGGCTGCGCCGAGCGGATGCGCACGGTGCCGCGCGAGGTCGGCTGCAGGTTGCAGGCGCTGACCGTGATCGCGGGAAAACGGTGCAGGGGATCGCCGAACTTGTCGAGCGACAGCGGCTGCACGTGGAACTGGATGTTGGCGCGCTCGCGGGTAGCGTCGGAGCGGGTGAAAATGCCGAGCTGCGACGGCGCCATGGTCAACGGCCCACGGCGGCGGAAGGCATAGTCGAGGCCCATCAGGCCGCGGCGGAACAAATTGTAGTAGGTCTCGTTCAGCGTGCGGACGCCTTGCACCTTGTAGATCGCGCGCTGCTGCAGATGGTCCTGCAGATTGCGCCCGACGCCGGGCTTGTCGAGCACGACGTCGATGCCGAGCGGGCTGAGCCAGTCCGCAGGGCCGATGCCGGAGCGGTGCAGCACCTGCGTCGATCCGATCGAACCGGCGCAGAGGATCACCTCGCCTTTGGTGCGGGCCTCGACGACCTCGCCGCCTTGCATGAACCGCACGCCGACGGCGCGGCCGTGCTCGACGATCAGGCGATCGACCAGCACGTTCTTCTCCAGCCGCAGATTGGCGCGGTTCAGCACCGGCTTGAGAAAACCGCGTGCCGAGGACCAGCGCCGTCCGCGCTTCTGGTTGACATGGAAATAGCTGACGCCCTCATTGTCGCCGGTGTTGAAATCGGCAATCCGCGGGACGCCCATTTCCACCGCGGCATCGCCGACCGCATCTAGAATGTCCCAGGACAGCCGCGGCGCCTCGATGCGCCAGCCGCCGCCGGTGCCATGATGTTCGCTCTCGCCGAGAAAGTGATCTTCCAGCCGCCGGAAGTGCGGCAGCACGTCGTCATAGCCCCAGCCGGTGAGGCCGAGCTGACGCCAGTGATCGTAATCGGCGGCCTGTCCGCGCATCGAGATCATGGCGTTGATGGCCGAGGAGCCGCCGATCACCTTGCCGCGGGGATAGGCCAGCGCGCGGCCATTGAGGCCGGGTTCGGGCTCGGTCTTGAACATCCAGTCCGAACGGGGGTTGCCGATCGCAAAGAGATAGCCGACCGGGATGTGAAACCAGATCCAGTTGTCGTTGCCGCCGGCCTCCAGGATCAGCACGCGGTTGTTGGCGTCGGCCGACAGCCGGTTGGCCATGATGCAGCCGGCCGTGCCCGCGCCGACGACGATATAGTCGAAATCACCTTCAAGCCTGCGCGGCATTTCCCTTGCTTCCGCCCCCTCGCGGCCGTCATGCCCGGGCTTGTCCCAGGCATCCACGTCCTTTTGGTGCTAATAGTCAGACGTGGATGGCCGGGCAAAGGCAAGCGGAAGCGACGCCGTCCTTCGGACGACTATGCCCGGCCATGACGACTTTGGTAGGTGCCCCGGTAGATGGGGCTCTGCGCCATAGTGTTGGGTGGACCGCCCCTCGCGTGCTACAGAGGGCCAAATACTCCAACCCGAAGTCGAGAACCCCTCATGCCCATCGTCAACCGCGTCGCCGATCTGCAATCCGATATCCAGGCCTGGCGCCGCGATATCCATGAAAACCCCGAATTGCTGTACGAGGTGCACCGCACTGCGGCATTCGTGGCGGATCGCCTGCGCGAATTCGGCTGCGATGAGGTCGCCACCGGTCTCGGCCGCACCGGCGTGGTCGGCGTCATCAAGGGCAAGAAGCCCGCCGGCAACGGCGACATCAGGGTGATCGGGCTGCGGGCCGACATGGATGCGCTGCCGATCGAAGAAGAAACCAACCTTCCTTACGCCTCGAAGACGCCGGGTTTGATGCATGCCTGCGGCCATGACGGCCACACCGCGATGCTGCTCGGCGCCGCCCGCTACCTCGCCGAGACCCGGAACTTTGCCGGCGACGCGGTCGTGATCTTCCAGCCGGCGGAAGAAGGCGGCGCCGGCGCGGACGCGATGATCAAGGATGGGTTGATGGACCGTTTTGGCATCGAGCAGGTTTACGGCATGCATAATGGTCCGGGAATTCCGGTCGGCTCGTTCGCGATCCGGCCAGGTCCGATCATGGCCGCAACCGATTCGATCGACATCAGGATCGAAGGCCTTGGCGGTCACGCCGCCCGGCCGCACAAATGCATCGACTCCGTGCTGGTCGGCTCGCAGCTGATCACCGCACTGCAATCGATCGTCGCGCGCACCGTCGATCCCCTGGATTCGGCGGTGATCTCGATCTGCGAGTTTCACGCCGGCAATGCCCGCAACGTGATCCCGCAGACCGCCGAGTTGCGGGGCACCGTGCGCACCCTGACCCAGGAAGTCCGGGAATTGGTCGAGAAGCGCGTTCGCGAAGTCGTGGCCGGTGTCGCGCAGATGACCGGCGCCAAGATCGATCTGGTTTATGAGCGCGGCTATCCCGTGACGAAAAATCACGCCTCGCAGACCGATATCGCGATCCAGGTGGCGAAGGAAATCGCCGGCGACGCCAATGTCATGGAAGCGCCGCCGATGATGGGCGCGGAAGATTTCTCCTATATGCTGCAGGCGCGGCCGGGTGCGTTCATCTTCTGCGGCAATGGCGACACCGCCGGATTGCATCACCCCGCCTATAATTTCAACGACGATGCGATCGTGTACGGCACCTCGTACTGGATCAAGCTGGTCGAGAACACGCTGGCGGCGTGATTTGGCAGGCGTCATTGCGAGGAGCCAACGGGTCGCGCGAACGCGCGCCCGATGACAGGCTCCGCGACGAAGCAATCCATTCTTTCTTTCCGCTGCGAGATGGATTGCTTCGCTTCGCTCGCAATGACGAGGAGGTGATCCGGAGTCGCTTTCGAGAAGAAAAAGGCCCGCGCTGATGGCGCGGGCCTTTTTCGTATTGCGCAACAGGGCGCGCCGCAGGCGCTTTTCTCAGAACAGATGGTAGAACACGAAGTACAGCGCGCCCGAGATGATCATCGCGGCCGGCAGGGTCAGTACCCACGCCATGGCGATGTTGCGGATCGTCGACCATTGCAGCCCGGATCCGTTGGCCGCCATCGTGCCGGCGATGCCGGACGACAGCACATGCGTGGTTGAAACCGGCAGTCCGTAGCCGTCGGCCGCTGCGATGGTCGCGGCCGCCGTGATTTCGGCGCAGGCGCCCTGCGCGTAGGTCAGGTGGGTCTTGCCGATCTTCTCGCCGACGGTGACGACGATGCGCTTCCAGCCGACCATGGTGCCGAGGCCGAGCGCGATGGCGACGACGAACTTCACCCAGCCCGGAATGAACTTCGTAGCAGCGTCGAGCGAGCCTTTGTAGCTGTTGAGCGTGGCAACATCGGCGCTGGAGAGTTCGGCTTCCTTGTCCTTCATCAGGAAGCGGATGGCCTCGGAGACCAGGTACATGTCGTTGCGGGTGTTGCCGACGGTCTCCGCCGGGAATTTCGCCAGCGATCCATACTGGGTGACCTGGGTGCCGATGTCGCGCACCAGCACCGCCAGCGACGGATAGGTGCCTTCGTTGATCTGGTGCTGCGCGACATAGTTGGTCACGGCCGGCCGCGGGTTGCCGATGACGTTGTAACCGGCGGCCTTGCCCTCGATCACCCTGCTTGCGGTCATCGAATTCGCCGTGAACTGTTCGATCTGGCTGGCAGGCAGCGCGCGGTTGAGCGCATAGGCGGTCGGCACCGTACCGATCAGGATGAGCATGATGAGACCCATGCCCTTCTGGCCGTCATTGGAGCCGTGGAAGAAGCTGACCAGCGTACAGGTGAGGATCAGGACGCCCCGGATCCACCACGGCGGCGGCTGGTCGCCCTTCGGCTCGCCGAACAGCGCAGGCGTCGCGCGCTGCAAGATGAGCTTGAGGACATAGAGCAGGATCGCGGCCAGCGCGAAGCCGAACAGCGGCGACAGCAGCAGCGCCTTGGCGATATTGCCGGCCTGCGACCAGTCGACGCCGGAAGTGCCGTCGCGGCCGCGCAACAGCGCGTTGGTGATGCCGACACCCATGATCGATCCGATCAGGGTGTGCGAACTCGATGCCGGCAGCCCGAGATACCAGGTGCCCACGTTCCAGATGATGGCGGAGATCAGCAGCGCGGACACCATGGCGAAACCCGCGCTGCTGCCGACCTGCAGGATCAGTTCGACCGGGAGCAACGACACGATGCCGAAGGCGACGGCGCCGCTGGAAAGCAGCACGCCGAACAGATTGAACATGCCCGACCAGACCACGGCAATGTGCGCCGGCAGCGAGCGGGTATAGATGACGGTGGCGACCGCATTGGCGGTGTCGTGAAAGCCGTTGACGAATTCGAAGCCGAGCGCGATCAGCAAGGCGACGAAGAGCAGGATATAGGGCATGTAGGAGGTGACGCGCGTGCCGGTCGCATCGATGTCGGAATAGATGCTGTAGGCAACGAACAGCAGGGCGGCAGCGACCACCCCCATGTAGATAATGCCGGTCAGTGGATGAAAGCCTTTGTCGAGATCCGGACCCTTCCGCAATGCGGGTTCGATCGAACCGGGTAATGTCATATCGCTCATTGCAATCTCCTGTCCCAATGCCTCTGATTTTGGCCGATGCTTGTGACAGTTGATTGAAATGCGGATCGGCTGTTCCCATCGTTGCCGCGGACGGAAATGCGGGCGGGAACGCCAGTTCCTGGTGCGATGCAGTTGGCGGCCAGCTGCTGCGGACCACAATGTCGAACCGCGATGCTCGGAAAATGAATGCGGCGCTGACAGCCGCCATGGGCGCGACGCTGCGCAGGCCTTCGCTGGTAGCGATGCAAACGCCAAAGATTTTGGAAGGTGGGTAGGTCGCGCGCTGCACAGCACTGGGGCTGTTCGTACCGTGCAGCGCGCCGACCTCATGGGAACGTCATGGCGTGAACAGGACGCCCCAATTTCCTGCCGACAATGCGATAATATCATCTATCAATTAAAGGTTGTACATTTATTTGTCATTTTATCACCGCTTGTCACGACAATTTGTGGTTCCCCGAGCCATTTGGGATGCTTATGCCGCGCGCGGCGATTATCGCGGCAGTGCCGTTTTCAGCCGCGCCGGGTTGAAGATGTTGGCGTAAATGCGCCGCCAGGTTTGTTCCAGCCGGTCTTCGCCCGGCGCCTCGATCCCCGGCGTGATCGCGACGGCGTGGCCATCCCAATGCGCGCAGAGATCCGGGGTCAGGATCGACCACGGCATGTCGGCGAAACGGCTGGCGAAAAATGGCGCGGTCGCTTCGACGATGTGATGCTCCGGCTCGAACCAGGCGACGTAATGCAATTTTTGCTCGCGGCCGATTTCGCGGAAACGGACCGAGGCACGCATCCTGTGCTGGTCGCGATGCACGGCTTTCACCATTGCAAGAACGCGCGAGACATCGGGATCATCAGCGACGCCGAGCAGATCGCGATGGCCGCGCAGCCGCCACAGCAGCCGATACAGAATGGCAAAGCGCAGGGGATCGCGGTGCAGGATCGCCGATTGCGCCAGCACGACGAACTTTGCGGGTACGCTGATGGCATTGTTCGGTGTTTCGAGTGGCGCGGCGGACGGTTCGACCAGTTCGGGCCTGCCAACGCGCCATGTCACCGCCGACGGCTGCACTTCATGCCGCGCCAGCGTCCGTGCCGCTTTCCGCCAGCCGTCGAAATCGGTTTCGCTGCCGAGGGTGATGTGGTGCATGACACTCGCTCGCTTCTCGTCATGCCCGGGCAAAAGCGCGAAGCGCGTCTTCGCGCTAGATGTCCCGGGCATCCACGTCCTCTTTTTTTGCGGGCGAAAGGACGTGGATGGCCGGGCATAGGCGAGTGGAAGCGACGCCGTCCTTTGGACGGCTATGCCCGGCCATGACGGCTTGTTTAAAACCAAAGCCCTAATTACCTGATTCTATTCACGAATCTTCTGTCCGCTAATCCCGATTGACTCCGCCGGTCCAGTTAGCTTTATATTAGAACATATCATGAACAAATGAGCCAGCAGCGGGTTCATTCAACCAACCCGCAACGGCTCAAAATCTTAAGGGAGCGGCGCATGAGCGGCGCACGCATAAACACGCTTGCGACTTTGCGAGGACGCATCGAGCGCATCGAAGCGCATGGCGATGCATACGCCCCCAACAAGGTGCCGCTCGGCCATGCCGGCGCCGATGCGACGCTGCGCGGCGGCCTCGCCATGGCCGCGGTGCATGAAGTGTTTGCCGAGGGACATCAGAGCGCTGCGGCAACCGGGTTCATCGCAGGCCTTGCGGGGCGCATCACCGCGCGCCGGCCGCTGGTCTGGGTGCGGCAGGATTTTTCCGACATCGAATCCGGCGCGCCGTCGATGAGCGGGTTTTCCGAACTCGGTCTCGATCCGCGCCTGCTCGTGACCGTGCGCGCGGCCGACGCCGACAGCGCGTTGCGGACGGCGGCCGATGCGCTGGCCTGCGATGCGCTGGGCCTCGTCGTGCTGGAAGTCTGGGGCGAGGCGCGGCAGCTCGATCTCGTCGCCAGCCGCAAGCTGACCCTGGCGGCGCAGGCCTCCGGCGTCACCGCGCTGCTGCTGCGCCTGGCGGCAACCCCTCAGCCTTCAACCGCGGAGACGCGATGGATCGTGCGCGCGGCGCATTCGCCGCCGGGCAATCCCTGGCACGCATGGGGCGCGCCGGTGTTTGACGCGCAACTCGTTCGTAACCGTCATGGCCCGGTTGGGCGGTGGATCATGGAATGGAAATGTGATGAGTGCCTTTTCTCTGAACCGTCGGCGTATCCTCAGCCTGTGGCTGCCGCGCCTGCCCATCGACCGCATCAAGCGTCAATTCGGCCAGAACAACGCCGAGCTGGATAAAACGCCCAGCGTCGTCGTCGCCAAGCAGAACAACGCGCTGCAGATCCATGCGCTCGATGACGCAGCAGTGCGTTGCGGCCTCGAGGTCGGGCTGCCGCTCGCCAATGCCCGCGCCATCTGTCCGGAGCTGACGGTGTTCGATGCCGATGCGGTGGCGGATGCCAAAACGCTGGGTGACATCGCCGACTGGTGCGATCGTTTTACGCCGCTGGTGGCGCTCGATCCGCCCTATGGCCTGTTTCTGGACATCACCGGCTGCGCCCATCTGTTCGGCGGCGAACGCGCGCTGCTGCAGATCGTATCCGGCGCGCTGACGCGGCGCGGCTTTGCCGTCAGCGCGGGCATCGCCGGAACATCGGTCTGCGCGCGCACGATGACGCGCCATGTGTCGGGAAAAATCATCGCCGACGGCGAGGAGGCCGATGCGGTCAGTCCATTGCCGGTGTTTGCGCTCGGCGCCGATGCGGCCATCACAAGCGGCCTGCGCCGCGCCGGCCTGAAGACCATCGGCGATGTCGCCGCGCGCGCGCGCCACGAGCTATCGGCCCGGTTCGGCGCAGGCTTCACGACCCTTCTGGAGCAGGCGCTGGGGCAGGGCGATGCGCCGATCAGTCCGCGCAAACCGCTGCCGGATTACATCGTGGAAAAACGCTTCCCCGAACCGGTCGCCACCGAAGGCGTGATATCGGCGACGCTGTCCCGGCTGGCCGCGATGCTGGTCACGGCGATGGACAGGCAGGGCAAGGGCGCGCGGCGGCTGGAAGCGAGTTTCTTCCGCACCGACGGCGCGGTGCGCACGATCATGGTCGATACCGGGCGTCCGGTGACGAAGGCCGAAATGATCGACCGCCTGTTTCGCGAACGGCTCGATGCGCTCAACGATCCCCTCGATCCCGGTTTCGGCTTCGATCTCGTCAGGCTGTCCGCCAGCCGCACCGAAATCGTGGTGCAGCAGCAGCGCGATCTCGATGCCAATGTCCATGACAATGACGAACTGGCCGCGCTGATCGACCGCATCGCCGCGCGCATCGGTGGAAAACGCGTGGTCGTGCATTTGCCGCAGGACACCCATATTCCGGAGCGCGCGGTGATGGCGGTGCCGGCGCAGCATCATCTGGCCGCCGCGGCGCAGGCCGCATGGCCTGAGCGCACCGAAAGCGAGCCGCCGCTGCGGCCATTGCGGCTGTTCGAAAAGCCGGAGCCGATCAAGGTGCCGTTCGCGACGGTGCCGGATGGGCCGCCGCACCATTTCACCTGGCGGCGGGTCACGCATGCGGTGGTGCGGGTGGAGGGGCCCGAGCGCATCGCCATGGAATGGTGGAAACAGGACGGCAAGGCGCTGACGCGGGATTATTTTCGCGTCGAGGACGAAGCGGGCCTGCGCTTCTGGATCTTTCGCGACGGGCTCTATGAAAGCGAAACTCGCGGTGCGGAGGAAAAGCCGGTTCCGGTCAACTGGTTCGTGCACGGGCTGTTCGCATGACCGGCGTTGAACCAGCGCCTGGCTATGCCGAAATCGGGATCACCACGAATTTCTCGTTCCTGCGCGGCGGCTCGGATCCGCGCGCCTATGTGCATCAGGCAGGCAAGCTGCGCATTGCCGCGATCGGCATCGCCGATCACAACACGCTGGCCGGCGTGGTGCGCGCCTGGAAGGAGCTCGACAACCCCGCGGTCGAATACAAGCCAAAACTGCTGATCGGTTCGCGCCTCGTCTTTATCGACGGCACCCCTGACATCCTGGTCTATCCGCGCGACCGCACAGCTTACGGCCTGCTGTGCCAGCTGCTCACCCGCGGCAAGCGCGGCGACGACATCCAGCGAATCGAGAAGGGCGAATGCCATCTGAGACTCGATGACCTCCTGGAATTCGCCGCAGGCCAGCTTCTGGTTTTGACCCTGCCGCATCGTTTCGACGCGGCTGAAGTCCTGAAGGTTCTGGACCGTTTGAAGGCTGGCCGCGCCGACGGCGTGTGGCTGGCCGCGAGCCTGCTCTATCGCGGCGACGACAAGCGCCGTTTGGCGCGGCTGCATCACATCGCGATAAAAGCAAAAGTGCCGCTGCTCGCGACCAACGAGGTGCTGTATCACCACCCCGCGCGCCGCCCGCTGCAGGATGTACTCACCTGCATCCGCGAGAAGACGACGATCGAGGCGATCGGCAAGCGGCTTGAAGCCAATGCCGAGCGTTATCTCAAGCCGGGCCACGAAATGGCGCGGCTGTTTCGCGATCTCCCGGACGCGATCGCGGAAACCACGCGCTTCGCCGGCCGCATCAATTTTTCGCTCGATCAGCTCAAATACCAGTATCCGGACGAGCCGGTGCCGCCGGGCAAGACCGCGCAGCAGCATCTGGAAGACCTGACATGGCAGGGCGTGAAGCGGTATTTTTCCGGCCAGATCGACGAAAAGCTCCGCGCCACCCTGCGCAAGGAACTCGACCTCATCGCCGAGCTCAAATACGCGCATTATTTTCTTACCGTGCACGACATCGTGCATTATGCGCGCAGCCAGAACATCCTCTGCCAGGGCCGGGGATCGGCGGCCAATTCCGCCGTCTGCTACGTGCTCGGCATCACCTCGGTCGATCCGACCAAGGTCGATTTGCTGTTCGAGCGTTTCATTTCCAAGGAACGGCTGGAGCCGCCCGACATCGACGTCGATTTCGAACATTCGCGGCGCGAGGAGGTGATGCAATATGTCTACCGCCGCTATGGCCGCCACCGCGCCGCGATCATCGCCACCGTCATCCACTATCGTCCGCGCAGCGCGATCCGCGATGTCGGCAAGGCGCTGGGGCTGACGGAAGACGTTACCGCAGCACTGGCCGATACGGTGTGGGGAAGCTGGGGCAAGGGCCTCAACGAGATGCAGGTCAGGCAGGCCGGGCTGGATCCCAAAAATTCGATGATCGAACTCGCGGTCGAATTGGCCACCGAGCTGATCGAATTCCCCCGGCATCTGTCGCAGCATGTCGGCGGCTACGTGCTGACGCAAGATAGGCTCGACAGCTATGTGCCGATCGGCAATGCCGCGATGGACGACCGCACCTTCATCGAATGGGACAAGGACGACGTCGACGCGCTGAACATGATGAAGGTCGACGTGCTGGCGCTGGGCATGCTGACCTGCATCCGCAAATGTTTTGATCTGATCGCCGATCACAAGGGCCGGCGCTGGGAGCTGGCGACGGTCCCGCAGGACGACAAGCCGGTCTACGACATGCTGTGCCGCGGTGAATCGCTCGGCGTGTTCCAGGTCGAAAGCCGCGCGCAGATGAACATGCTGCCGCGGCTGAAACCGCGGGTATTTTACGATCTCGTCATCGAGGTCGCGATCGTGCGGCCCGGCCCGATCCAGGGCGACATGGTGCATCCCTATCTGCGCCGGCGGAATGGCATCGACAAGGTGAGCTACCCGTCGCCGTCGCCTCAGCATGGCGACAAGGACGAATTGCGCCGGGTGCTGCACAAGACCCTCGGCGTGCCTCTGTTCCAGGAGCAGGCGATGCGGATCGCGATCGAGGCGGCCAAATTCACCTCCGAGGAAGCCAACGGGCTGCGCCGTTCGATGGCGACCTTCCGCAATGTCGGCACCATCGGCAAATTCGAAGACAAGATGATCGGCAACATGATCGCCCGCGGCTACGATCCCGCATTCGCCAAGAACTGTTTCGAGCAGATCAAGGGGTTTGGCTCTTACGGCTTTCCGGAAAGCCACGCCGCGAGCTTTGCGCAGCTCGTCTACATCTCGTCATGGCTCAAGCATTACCACCCCGATGCGTTCTGCTGCGGGCTATTGAATTCGCAGCCGATGGGCTTTTATGCCCCGGCGCAGATTGTCGGCGATGCCCGCAAGAACGGCGTCGAGGTGCGCGAGATCGATGTGTCTTTCAGTCACGCGCAGAACACGCTGGAGCAGGGCGAGGGCAAGTATTGCGCGGTGCGGCTCGGCTTTCGCCAGATCGACGGGTTTCACTGGGTCGATCCGGATGAGGAAGGGTTGAAAAATATCCAGTCGTCATTCGGGGGTCCAGAAATTAGGTCGCACTTCCACCGCAAAGGGACTGCGCTCCCTCTCCCGCTTGCGGGGGAGGGTTGGGGTGGGGGTCTCTCCGCGAGTCACACTGGTCGTGTGGAGAGAGTTTCCCCCACCCGGATCGCATCTTGCGATGCGATCCGACCTCCCCCGCAAGCGGGAGAGGTGAAGATCGACTGGGCCGACCGCATCGTCGACGCGCGACAACGCCGCCCCTTCACCTCGCTGGAGGAATTTGCCCGCGACACCGGTTTGCCCAAGCGCGCGCTGATCCTGCTCGCGGATGCCGATGCGTTCCGCTCCATCGGGCTGGATCGCCGCGCGGCACTCTGGGCGGTGCGGCGGCTGCCCGACGATTTGCCGCTGCCGCTGTTCGAAGTCGCCACCGCGCGCGAGCAGCCGGACGAGAATGCAAAGCCGTTGCCCGAGATGCCGCTGCCGGAGCAGGTGGTCGCCGACTATCAGACCGTGCGGCTGTCGCTAAAAGGCCATCCGATGGAGTTTTTGCGGGAGATGTTCACCAGGGAGCGCGTTGTTCCCTGCAACGAAATCAGTCATCGCAACGACAAACGCCGCGTCCGCTGCGCCGGCGTGGTGCTGGTGCGGCAGCGTCCGGGGAGCGCCAAGGGCGTCGTGTTCATGACGCTGGAGGATGAAACCGGCATCGCCAATATCGTGGTGTGGCCGAAGGTGATGGAGCAATACCGCAAGGAAGTGATGGGCGCGCGCCTGATCCTGGTCGAGGGCTATATCCAGAGCAGTCCGGAGCAGGTGACCCATCTCGTCGCGCAGCGGATGTTCGATCGCTCGCACGATCTGATCGGGCTTGCCAACGACGCGCTCAGCCGCAAGCCTCCGGTGCCGGCGGGGCCCGCGCTGATCGAGCCGCTCAACGACGACCGCCGCGACCATCCCGACACGCCGGCGCAAAAAATCCGCCACCCGCGCAACGTCCGCATCCTGCCGCCGTCGCGGGATTTTCATTAGACCCCATGGCAGCGTGATCTGAAGCACGGAGGAACCCATGCCGCGGGAATAAGGTATCCGCGCGAGCCAACATTCAGCGATGGAGATATCTCATGGTTAGTTCTCTCAATGACGACGAACTTTCCCTCGTAAGCGGCGGGATGAAGAACGCTGACCTTCCCGGCGTTAAAGCCGCACTGAACGCTTTCTATGGTGTTCTTTTCTGCGGCGGCAGCACGCAGGCCCCGCCGACCACGATCGCCTATCCCGACGGGACGATCGGCAAGACCGGTGGCGGCTCCACCTCAAATTGCTCGCCCGCCTGATCGGGCCTGCATTCGTCGCCTCGAGAAGCGCTTGTATCCAGACGGCGCCAACCGGATGCGGCGTTCAACGCAATGACGGTGAAAGCTGACCTTGCCATGAGCGCGGCAACGCCGCGCGTCTCGAACCATGAGGCCGCGGGCGACACGGTCGCGATCCCCGCGCTACCGCTGTGGCCCCGACAGCGCGATGTCGCGTTCGGCGCGGAACACGTTGCCATAGAGATTGGCGATCCACTGCCGTCCGCGCGTCGTCTTGTTGAGGTAGCCTATTTCAGTCTGGATATACGGCGCCACGCTGTTCCAGTAGAATTGCGGATAGCGATTGACGATGTCGGCGGGAGAATCATAGCCAAGCTGGCGATTCATGCCGACTTCCTCGAATTCATGGTAGAGCGCGTTGGCCTTCCTGATGTAATTCGGATCGCCGAGTTGGCCGATGAAATCCGCTGCGCGAACGATCGAGGCCTCCTCGCCATGTTGCTGGCCTTCGACGGGAGGAAATCGGGTTCCTTCGATCGCCATGGCAATTCGCTGCGTGTCGAGCGGAGCGATGGGTTGGAGCCTCTCCATCACATAGAGCTTCGACCGGTCGACATGGTAAGGCATCAGGCTGGCGTCCGACGAACCGCGCGGCAGCATCACCTTCCGGCCTGTCGAATCGATCACGAAGCCGTCTGCGTCGTCGTCCTTGAAAAGGCCGCGCACATAACCGATATCGTGCGCAAGGCAGGCGATGATGATATGGGCGTAATCGTTCGCCGTCAGCTGGGTATGCAACACTCGGCCGCAGAAGATCTCGTGTCCCGCCAGCGTGACGAGCAGCGTGTGCTCGACATTGTGGTACAGCGCGTCGCTGTTTCCGATGCATTCCAGCGCGACGCGGGCGGCGTTCGGCACGATCTCCGCGAACTGCACCTCTGAAGACCCGAAGGCACGCCGCATGAAGGAACGGAGAAATTCCTCCAGGGCATTCGCCGCCAGCTCCGGTAATGTCATCATTGGTGCTGCCCCGCTTCAGTAGCCCTCTCAAGTCAATTCGTGACGTCCCATCGCATTGCCGAAGACATCAAGCATAGCGCATCTTCGACCCGCTGGCACCTGATGTCGAACCCCGGGGTAAGCGGATTTATATTGCGGTGCGGCTGGGTCAGCTTGATCGAACAGGACGGCAGTCGGCGCGAATACGGCTTCCGCCCTGTGTCCGCGCCGACGTACTGGAAAATGTCCGACGGCGCGCAGCCGACTACGGGACGATGCAGCTTTCGCCTATTCAATGACCTTATCGGCCCGGAGCAGAAAAGATTCGGACAGCGTGAGACCGATACTCCTGGCGGCATTCAGATTTGCCACCAGCTCGAATTTTGTGGGCTGTTCGACCGGCAGATCGGAGGGCTTCGCTCCCTTCAATATCTTGTCCACAAAGGTCGCTGCTCTGAAATAGAGGTAGGCATAGTCGACGCTGTACGAGAGCAGGCCGCCTTCATCGACAAGCTCACGCGTTGCGTACATGGCCGGGAGCTTGTGCCTGCTCGCCAGACCGGTGATCAATCGACGGTTCGCATGAATCAGCCCGTCGTTTTCGACGATGAGGGCATCGGCGTGCCGCTCGATCGCCCGAGCAAACGCGGATTCCAGATCTTCCATTTTTCGCACGTCAAGAAGTTGCGGCTCTATCCGAAGGCTCCGGGCAGATACCTCCAGGGATTCCCATCGGGCTTGCGAAATCGGATTGGACATATTGTACAGCGCGGCCAATCGCTTCAGTTCCGGCAGGATCTCACGCAGGATTTCGACCCGCTTCGCTTCCAGCTCCGTTGTGAAGGCGCTCAGGCCAGTGACATTTTTTCCCGGCTGCGCGAGGCTGGCGACCACGCCGACGCCGACCGGGGCGCCACTGGCCGCCATGACGATCGGAATCGCTGCCGTCGCATTTTTGGCAGCAAGCACGGCCGGTGTGCCTCTCGTCAGGATGAGGTCACAGTTCTCCTTGACGAGCTCGGTGGCCAGATCGTGAAACCTCTCCGCAACTCCATCCGCCGACCGGTAGTCGATCATGAGATTGCGTCCCTCGACATAACCCAATGCCCGCAGGCCCTCCAGAAAGGCTTCCATATTGGCAGTGTTCAAGGCGAGGGCGGACGTTTCCAGCACGCCGATACGCCATATCTTGCCTTGTTGTGCAGAAGCAGCGAGCGGCCAAATCAAAACGCCGCTCAGCACCTTGATGAAATCGCGGCGCTTCATGTCGGTTCCCCGAGCATCAAGATCATCTCGGAGAAACATATCACATTTCGTGATAAGGGCGGACTCCCAAACTCCCCGGCTTCATGTCGGGAGGCCGCCCTTCGCCTTTTCGCCGCTCAGAAATTCACGCGGTTCGAGATCGCACCGTCGACGATCAGATTTGAACCCGTGGTGTAGGAGGAAGCCGGGCTCGCCAGGAACACGGCCGCGTTGGCTATCTCCTGCGGGGTGGCCATGCGGCCGGTTGGATTACGCGCCAGCGTATCGTGATAGCGCTTGGGCGCGTTCTGCTCGACCATGTTCCAGACGCCGCCCTTGAAATACACCGTGCCCGGCGACACCACATTGACGCGGATTTTCTTAGGCGCGTATTGCCGCGCCAATCCCTTCGCCATGTGCACCAGCGCCGCCTTGATTGGACCGTACGAACTGGCGTTTTCCGCCTGCGCCGCCGAAACCGATGAAATGATGAGAAACGCCGCGTCGCCGCGCTGCTCGCCGCTGGCCTCGAGGAACGGACGCGCGGCCTCGAACGCATGGACGGCGCCCAGCACATCGAGCCGGAAATTCTGCTCCCACGACGCGGCGTCGCCGCCTTGCGCCATCGCGCCGGCATTGGAAAACAGCATGTCGATGCTGCCGAACTCCTGCGCCACGCCCGATATCCATGATTTGAGCCCGGCGGCGTCGGTGATATCGACCGGCGCGCCGGTCGCCCGCACGCCCTGGGCTTTCAACTCGGCAACCGTGCTTCCGACCTGATCCGCGTTGCGGGCGCAGACCGCGACGCCGGCGCCTTCGGCAGCCAGCGTGCCCGCAATCGCGCGTCCAATGCCGCGCGTGCCCCCGAGCACGACCGCGTTTCGTCCCTTCAAGCCCAAATCCATTTTGTTCTTCCTTTTGTTGACCCGCGCGACTGTACCAGAACCGCGGGGCGGGCAAAGCGGCCGTCACACACAGACGGTCCTTACCGTGCCGTTTCTTTTGTCGGGCAGCCTCAGTGCGATGCAGTGTAACAATCGACGCGCCCCAAGGAACAAGTCATCCGGATAACAGTTGCCAGCTGCGAAGCCGGAGTTGACCTTTGATTTAGCGCTGCCGGAAGTTTTGGTTTTACGGCGGTGTATTTGAACCGACATAGGTTTTCAAAGCGAATCATCGAGAGACTTCAAGATCAGGGAAGAACAAGCCATTGCGTGTCTTCATCCTCGCATTGTCGATCCTGGGAATTCTCGTCAGCGCAAATGCTGCCAAAGCCGGTCCGAGCACGACCGACCGCGAGTTGGTGGCATCCGTTGATTCGGTGACCTCCGCCGACGAGGCAACTCAGGAAACCGAAGATCAGATTGGCCTGAACAAGGCAAAGCGTCGCGACGTGCAGCGCCGGTTGACCGGTATCGGTTTCGACACCAGGGTCAACGGACGGTTCGACGAGCAGGCCCGCACGGTCATCACACGCTGGCAGGCGGCACGCGGCTATCCCAGGACGGGCTTCCTCAACACGCTGCAGCATCAGGCGCTGCTGACCGAGTCCGTCTCGGCGGCACACGCCAGCGTCAGCGGCAGCGACACATCCGATGACGACCTTCTTCCGGCCCGTCGTCACGGCGGGGGCGGTGCTCGCCACCACCGCAGTGGCGGTCCAGGCGGACTGATTGGCGGCGTGGTGGGTGGACTGTTCGGACGCAGGTGACCCGCATTTGAGCTGGATCAAGGCCGTCGGGTCAGGGAAGAGCAGACTGTGTTCTGCGCTCAAGGACTGGTCCATACAGGAGACTGGAATGTTGGTGCAAACGGCGTGTGAAGCCCTTCGCTCAGGGCACGTTCTTGAACTCCAATACGATGGCTATTCTCGATTGGTCGAAGTTCATGCCGTCGGTTTCACCCGGGAAGACAACCCCATCATGCGAGCCTGGCAAATTCGAGGCGGCGCCGACGACAAAGAACCAATCGGATGGAAGCTTTTGCGGGTTGACGAAGCCAATGATGCCGTCGTCACAGATCAAAAGTCTCTTGCTCCCCGTCCCGATTACCAGGCAGGCGACAAAGAGATGAAGCTGATTACCTGCCAGCTCTGAAGTACCGGCCGACAATTTCGGCACATCGCGGTAAAGCGGACATCGCGGTTGCACACGCCGAGATCCGGTTTTGACCAGCAAAAGAAGTCAATTTCTGTTGCCGCTATCGGCCTTGAGGTGGCGATCGAGAAACTGGTGCAGGCGGTGACTTGCATTGTCCGCTGCCTCGCCGTTGTATTCCACCCAGTGATCAAACAAGGTCATGCCGGGCTGGAGGTGCGGGTAATAGAATCCGTGGTGCGCGCCGGGATAGACAACGAGCTCGACTGGCGGCCCGTCGTTGCCCCAGCTGGCGATTTTATTGGAGCAGTCCGCCGCCGGCGTCCAATCGTCGAGGGCCCCAATGAAGATGAGCGTGGGTATCTCCGGACGCGCCATGGCCTGCTTACATGGAGGATTGAACGCAGCCGCCGCCCGGAACCGCAAGTTGCTTGGAGGGGCGAAGTGTTCGAACGAATTGGGTTCCGCCGCAGAGAGGGTAACCCAACCGCCTGCCGAGAAGCCGACCGCAGCCACACGGTGTGGATCGACGAAGGTTTGGCCAAGGAAGACGAGAGCCCCGTAGGCATCCGGCCTGCGCTTGAAGAAGGTGACAAGCGCGCTTGATGTGCACGCGTGATCTATACCACGCGTTGCATAGCTGTCGACGAGCAGGACGACATAGCCCCAGGCGACGAGTGCATCGGCCAACCTTTGCTTTGTCGTGTCATGCATCCCGGCACAGCCGTGCAGTCCGATGACGGCGGGATAAGGGCCTGCGCCATCGGGCTTGGCCAGATCGCCCTGAATGCGGTCGCCCGGAATGAGCGCGCCCATGCGCCGTTGAGAGGCGCTTTCAAACTCTACGCGCTCCAGAGGTGTGGCCCATGCATCAGCCATCAGCGCACGTACGACGCACCAAAGCATCAGCACTACCGCGGCTTGGAAAGTGACTGTTCTAGGCAATGACGTCTCCCTCGAACCTTCGCCCGAAGTCGTCGTGCGGGTGCGAAGCCTTCCAGTCTCCACGTCCGCGGCGCTTCAGCAATGATGTTGCTCAAGTCTCCCTTCCAATACAACATGCCCGTGCCTCAGCCCACGCGGCGACGCCTGAAAGCGTTCCGTTCGCGCACCACGAGCCGCTTCCAAGGCGCGACTGATCCGCCCGCTGAATTGCGTCGCAGAGCTCAATACTCAATAAACGAGACCGGTGCCGGGCGGTTTTTCGAGCGCATCCGCCAACGACCGATACTCCGCGCAATCGGTGCCGCAAATCGCGGCGATACGGCTTAGATGGTACTGCGCCTGATCGCGGTTACCCTGTTCGATCTGCCACAGGCCGTAATACTGCCAGGTCAGCACATGGTTCGGATCCGATTTCAGTGCGCGCTCGTACCAGACTTGCGCGAGCTTGTAGTCGCCGAGCTTGCGGTAGGAATAGCCGATCAGATTGGCCACATTCGGATGATCGTCGTGGCCGAGCGCCTTTAGCTGCTCGATGGCCGCGGAATAGTCGTTGCGGTCATAGATCGTCGCATAGGCTTCGCGGTAACCCTTGGCAAAAACGGGGTCTTCGAAGGCAGATTGCTTGGTGGTCTTCTTAACCCTATGGGTGGCTTTGGTGCGCGACGGCTGCGGGTAAGACGAACGGGGATAATAAGTGGAGCCTTGGTCCTTCGCGTCAGTACCGTCTCCACCACCACCTCCTCCTCCAGCCCCAAAAGCTGGCGTGAACGAGGCTGGAGTACTTAGCGCCATCAGAAACGTTGCCAACGTCGTCAACCTGATTACTGATTTGATCATTCGTGCCTCCCGTTTTCTTGTTCGGGCCATACCTCCAGCTGCACCTGTTAACTCCGCTTCGGTTGAAACATTCCACTCGGAAAGATTTTTGCTTAGGCAAATTTGAGCTTGGTATGTGACAGTGATTCTGTCTCATGCTTGAGGCCGCTGGGTCATCGCACGCGTCGATCGGTTGAGCCGGCAGGGTGAGACCGGTCATCGAATTTGATTGCGTCAATCAAACATGCGACGTTGGTTCCACCAAAGCGAGGAGCACCAATGAAAGCGGCCTTCATCGAACGGCACGGCGAACCGGAAGTTCTGCAATTCGGCGAGATGCCCGATCCCGTGGCCGCATCCGGCGAGGTCGTGGTTGATATTGTCGCCGCCAGCGTCAATGGCGCGGACTGGAAGGTGCGTGAGGGTGTGTCGAACCAGCTTTCTCGATTCCCTTACATTCTTGGACGGGATTTCTCCGGGGTCGTTTCAGCGGTTGGGGAGGGTGTCAGCGACCTGCGTGTCGGCGACGAAGTCTTCGGCGTCTGCGACGTTGGCCAGGAAGGCGCCTATGCCGAGAAGATTGCGATCAAGGCGGCCATCGTCGCCAAGAAAACCGATCGCCTGTCGCATGTCGATGCCGCAGCACTGGCGCTTGCCGGGTTGACGGCGATTTGCACCGTCGAAGACACATTGAAACTGAAGGCGGGCGAGACGATCCTGATTCAGGGCGGCGCGGGCGGGGTTGCGAGCTTTGCCATCCAGCTGGCAAAACATCTGGGGGCGCGCGTGATCACGACCGCAAGCGCTGCGAACCAAGATTATCTCCGCCAAATCGGCGCCGACGAGATCATCGACTACAATGCGGTGGATTTTACCAAAACCGTGAGCGGCTGCGACGCCGTATTCGATACCGTCGGCGGCGATGTCGCGCAGCGGTCGTTCAGCGTGCTGAAACCGGGCGGCCGGGCGGCCTTTATTGCCTCGGGCGCACAGGCGCCAAAGCCGGACCGCAGCGACGTCGTTGCCTTGCGGCCCAGCGTCGGACGCGATCGGCCGCATCTCGAGCGCATCGTGGCGCTGGTGGCGGCAGGGGCCGTCCGTCCTCCGGAAGTGACACGCTATCAGCTCAGCGACGCCGTGGCCGCGCACAGGGTAAGCGAATCCCGCCACTTTCGCGGCAAGCTGGTTTTTCTGGTCCGCTGAAACGGCCTCGCTCGCCCGGCTGGATCGATCAAGCAGCTTCCTGCGCGAGCATGTCCCGGACCAGCGGCACGACCTTGCGGCCGTACAGTTCGATGCTGCGCATCAGCTTCTCATGCGGCAGCGGGCCGGCCGAATACTTCAACTGAAAGCGCGCGATGCCGAGCGCCTTCACGGTGGCCGCGATCTTTCGCGCCACCGTCTCCGGCGAACCGACATAGAGCGAGCCGTGATCTGCCTCCTGCACGAACTCGTCCCGGCCCATCGGCGGCCAGCCGCGCTCCTTGCCGATGCGATCGCGCATCATCTTGTAATCGGGCCAGAGCTCCTCGCGCGCCTGCGTGTCGCTATCGGCGACATAACCCGGCGAATGCACGCCGATCGGCTTGACGGGGCGGCCGAACTGCCTGAAGGCGCGGTGGTAGAGGTCAACATAGGGTGCGAACCGCTTCGGATCGCCGCCGATGATGGCCAGCATCAGCGGCAGGTCATAATGCGCCGCGCGCACCACCGACTCCGGGCTGCCGCCGACGCCGATCCAGGTCTTGAGCGTGCCGTGTTCGATCGGCGGAAACACATGCTGGTTATTGAGCGGTGGGCGCAGCTTGCCCTGCCAGTTCACCGCCTCCTGCTTCAAGAGCTCGGTGAACAGATCGAGCTTCTCCTCGAACAGCGCTTCATACTGGCCCAGGTCGAAGCCGAACAGCGGAAAGGATTCGGTGAACGAGCCGCGGCCGAGGATCACCTCGGCGCGTCCGCCTGACACCGCATCGACGGTCGCAAACCGCTGGAACACGCGGATCGGATCGTCCGAACTCAGCACCGTCACGGCCGAGCCGAGCCGGATGCGACGGGTCCGCGCGGCGATCGCCGCCAGCACCGTTTCGGGCGAAGAGATCGCGAAGTCGGCCCGGTGGTGCTCGCCAAGGCCGATAAAGTCGATCCCGAGCTGGTCGGCCAGCACCGCCTCCTCGATGACGTTGCGGATCACCTGCGCAGGCGGCAGCGGCGAGCCGAGCGCATCATTGGTGACGTCGCCAAAGGTATCGAGCCCAAATTCGAGCGGGGTGGTCATCTGTCGTATCCGGTTGTGGCATGCCTTTTGGCATGCGTTAGCGCATCGGGCCGTGAGTTTTCAATATGCGTGAACGGGAGGAGCGGGCTGCGACGCCAAATCCTCGACCCGGACGAAGGACGCCGCGTTCTTATTTGGTTACGAGCTAATAGTCGCTCGTTGTCTGGCAAGACTGCGCTGGGAAACACAGGGTTTCCGCAGGCGACGCAATAAGACCGCATGATTTGGAGCGGTTCAATCCAGTGATTTGCCCCGCAAATTGCCCGACGGGCAAATCAGTGATTTTCTGTCAAGCCCATTCCAAGAAAATATTCCTCTTGTCGCGTCGGGCAAATCAGTGATTTGACTCCGCCCGTCTCACCCGACAAGAGGGGCGGCTCGCGATCGTCACGAAACGCGCGGTGGGATGCGATGGACGCGAAAGCTGCGACTGACGAGCGTGGCTGATGCGGACGGCGAAGTCGCGTGGTCCTGACGCCCCGATGCTGGCGTCAAGTGTCGCGGATTTATTCGCGGCGCGACGGTGGCAAGAAAGCCGGTCACCGGGGAGAGCGCGCTATAAGCCGTAAAACCATTGCGCAGGGAAGGCCGGATGCTCTCCGCTGAACCTGTATGCTCGTGTGCGCATTTTCTTGTGCAGCTTGCACACGAGACCGCGGGTGCAGCGCGCACCCGGCTTTCCCTGCGCCCTCTGATTGGAGAGGGCGGGAGTTGAGATCAAAGCTCGGGCGCGTGGCGTCGCGAGAATGCGGATTCGTATTTGGCACCGTCATTGCGAGCCAACGGGTCGCGCGAATGCGCGCCCGATGACAGGCTCCGCGAAGCAATCCATTTCGCCGCGCAAAGAAAGAATGGATTGCTTCGCTGCGCTCGCAATGACGGACAAGTCGGTGCCATCCCATTCGTCGTCGCCCGCGAAAGCGGGCGATCCAGTATTCCAGAGACGCCAATGATTGAACCGAGAGGACGCAGCGTACTGGATTCCCCGCATGCGCGGGGAATGACAGCCAATGCTGCGCTACTCCGGCGCCGCACCTACTGGCGGCCCACCCGGCGGCCGGTGCAAAAATGTGATCGACGCAAAGGCTCCGATCCACGAACCGACCGCCGCAAACCCGACATAGACCCAGTTTTCGGTGTAGCTGATGACGGCATAGGACGAGAGCAGATACCAGACGCTGCTCCAGGTCGCGGCCGGCACCCGCTTGCGCGCCACCACGGCCGAGGTGAACATGACATAGACTGCGTCCGTTGCGGCGGTTGCAAGCATGACGGCACCGGCAGTGAGGGGATCGATGGCGGCCATTGCAGTTCCTTCCAGGGTGAGGCAGAGCTTGTCGAAAGCTAGAGAAGAGGGACGGTGATGCAAAGCCCCAAGGAAAGCCCCAAGGAAAGCCGCAAGGAAAGCCCCAAGGAAATCCTCTCCGATATCTGGACATCGGCCGGCGGCGATCCGGCCGCGCTCGACGCAGTCAAGCTGACCGGTGACGAAGCGCAATTGCCGTCGTCATTTCGCGTCGCTGCCGCGGCGCAGACCAGCGTGGCCGCGACCGGATTGGCGGCGGCGCAGATCTGGAAGCTGCGCAGCGGGCAAGGCCAGGATGTCGCGGTCGATATGCGCCATGCCGTGGTCGAATGCCGAAGCGAGCGCTATCTGCGGGTCGATGGCAAGCCGCCGCCGCCGGCATGGGATGCGATCGCTGGAATCTACAACACTGTGGATCAGCGCTTCGTCCGTCTGCATACCAATTTCAGGCATCACCGCGACGCCGTCTGCAAGGTGTTGAACTGCAAGCCTGAGCGCGACGAGGTGCAGGCGGCGCTGATGCAGTGGGACGGCGAGGCGTTCGAGACAGCGGCCTATGCCGGCGGTTGCGTGGTTGCGTTGATGCGCTCGCATGAGGAGTGGTCGGCAACGCCGCACGCAAAAACGCTGGCGGAATTGCCGCTGATCAGCATTGAGAAGATCGGCGACGCGGCGCCAAAACCCTGGCCCACCGGCGATCGGCCGCTGGCCGGCATTCGCGTGCTCGATCTGTCGCGCGTGATCGCGGGGCCGGTCGCGGGCCGTACCCTCGCGGCCCATGGCGCCGATGTGCTGTTGATCTCCGGTCCGGATTTGCCGGCGATTCCCTGGCTCACCATCGACACCGGCCGCGGCAAGCTCACGAGCTTTGTCGAATTGAGGAGCGAGCAGGGCCGCGACGCATTGCGCGATCTGTTGGCAGAGGCAGATATCTTCTCTCAGGGTTATCGGCCGCACGCGATCGCCAGGCTCGGCTTCTCGCCGGACGAGGCGGCCAGCATCAATCCCGGTATCGTCTATGTGACGCTGTCGGCCTATGGCCACGCCGGTCCCTGGGCGGAGCGCCGCGGCTTTGACTCGCTGGTGCAGACCGCGACCGGTTTCAACCATGCCGAAGGCCAGGCCGCGGGCGTCGACGGGCCGAAGGAATTGCCGGCGCAGATGCTCGACCACGCCACCGGCTACTTCATGGCGTTCGGCGGCATGATGGCCAAAGCGCGTCAGGCTCGCGAAGGCGGCAGCTGGCATGTCCGGGTGTCGCTGGCGCAAACCGGGCGGTGGCTGTGGAATCTCGGCCGCGTCGCCGACGGTTTTATGACCGAGGATTTGAAGGGAGAAATGGTGATGCCCTTTATCGAGGAAGTCGCGTCGGGCTTCGGACCGCTGCGGTCGGTCAGGCATTCGGCGGTTTTGTCGAAAACGCCCGCCTTCTGGGCCCGGCCGGCGATGCCGCTCGGCAGTCATCCGCCGCAATGGCCGGCGCGCGGTTGAAGTCCTCGGGGCTTGTCTCTCGAAACTTTAACGACAAACGCTAAGGCTAATCGCGTTTTTTAGGTTGTTTGAAACATCAATTGGGCACTATTAGCGCACCGCAGGGGCAGTCCTTGCCGGAAACATCGCCGATCTGATCCGGACCGCATGCTAAACGAATTTAACAAGCAATTGCAGGCGCTTAGCGGGAAACGACAGGCGGCGGCCCTGGCGTTGCTGGCGTTTGCCGCCGCGGCCATTTACGGGTTCGTGCATCTCAACGGCGCCAAGCAGGCGCATTCGGAGGTGTCGAGCCAGTCCCGCAAGGGATTGCAGCGCTATACGCCGACGCCGGCCGAATGGGCCAGCCTGAGCTTTCAGCCGGTCGCCGAGCGGGCCTTCCGCGCCGAATACGTCACCGAGGGCAAGATCGCGATCGATGAGGATCGCTCGACGCCGGTGTTCTCGCCCTATACCGGCCGGGTCACCAAATTGCTGGTGCGGCCGGGCGACAGCGTCGTAAAGGGCCAGCCGCTGTTCGTGATCGAAGCCGCCGACACGGTGCAGGCGCAAAACGATTACATCGCGGCCATGACCAGCCTCAACAAGGCGCAGTCCGCGGTCGATCTCGCGAAGATCCAGGACACGCGCGCCAAGGACCTGTTCGAAGGCAAGGCCGTTCCGCTGAAGGACTACCAGCAGAGCCAGGCGACGCTGATTCAGGCGCAGAACGATTTGCGCTCTTCGCAAACGGCGCTGGAAGCCTCAACCAACAAACTGCACATTCTCGGCTTCAGCGACGAGGACATCGCCACCTTTCGGCAAAAGGGCCGCATCAATCCGGAGACCACGGTTTTTGCGCCGATCGCGGGCACCGTGGTTCAGCGCAAGGTCGGCCCCGGACAATATGTCTCTACCGGCGCCAGCGACCCGGTCTATGTCATTGGCGATCTCTCCACGGTCTGGCTGGTCGCCTTCGTCCGAGAGACCGACGCTGCGAAGGTCTCGGTCGGGCAGGACCTCAATTTCAATGTCATGGCGCTGCCGGGGCGACCTTTGTCGGCACGCATCAACTATGTTGCCACGGCGATCGATCCTGCGACGCGCCGGCTCCTGGTCCGCGCCACGATCGATAACAAGGACGGTCAGTTGAAGCCGGAAATGTTCGCCAATGTCACGCTCTACTCCGCCAGTGATCATCCGGCCGTTGGCGTGCCAAAGCAGGCGTTGATCTATGAGGGCGACAAGGTCCGGGTCTGGGTCGCGCACGACGACAAGTCGATCGAACTGCGCAACATCAAACCCCGGCCTCACCAACGGCGATCTTGTCGAGGTGATGGACAATTTGAAGCCCGGCGAACAGATCGTTACAAGGGGCAGCCTGTTCATCGACCGCGCTGCATCCGGTACGTAACCCCTTAAGCCTTTGAAAGCTCCGGTCTGAATGGATCGCCTTGTCGCCCTTGCAGTCAGCCGCCGCTATTTGATGGTCGGCATGTTCGTCGCGGTGTTCGTCGGCGGCCTGATCGCGTTCAAGCAGCTCAACATCGAGGCCTATCCCGACCCGACCCCGCCGATGGTCGACATCGTTACGCAAAGTCCGGGGCTGTCGTCGGAGGAGATCGAGCGCTACATTACGATCCCGATCGAGACCCAGGTCGCGGGCATCAAGAACCTTCGCACCATCCGCACCATCTCGCTGTACGGCTTGTCCGACGTCAAACTGCAGTTCTCGTTCGACTATACGTATGACGAAGCGCTGCAGCAGGTGTTGAACCGGCTGTCGCAGCTTGCGCCGCTGCCGGGCAACGTGCAGCCGGGAATTTCGCCGCTCAGCGCGATCGGCGAAATCTACCGCTACCGGTTGAAGGGGCCGCCAAACTACAGCGTGCTCGACCTGAAGACGCTGCAGGACTGGGTCTTGCAGCGCCGTTTCCGCGCCGTGCCCGGCGTGATCGACGTCACCGGCTGGGGCGGCAAGACCAAGACCTATGAGCTCCAGGTCGATTTCAACAAGCTGGTCGCCAACGGACTGACGCTGCCGCAGGTGCTGCAGGCCGTCAGCAATGCCAACATCAATGTCGGCGGCAATACCGTCAATATCGGCGCGCAATCCGCCGTGGTCCGCGGCGTCGGCCTGATCCGCTCGATCGACGATCTCAACAGTACCATGGTGTCGCAAAGCGGTGGCAATCCGGTGCTGGTCAAGGACATCGCAACTGTGACTGTCGGTGAGAAACCGCGGCTTGGCATCGCCGGAATCGACGACGACGACGACATCGTGCAGGGCATCGTGCTGATGCGGCGCGGCGAGCAGAGTTCGCCGACCATCACACGAGTCGAACAGGTCGTCGCCTCCATCAACAATTCCACCATCCTGCCGCCGGGCGTACAGATCGAGCGCATTTACGACCGCAAGGACCTGATCGATCTCACCACCGCAACCGTGCTGCACAACATGGTGGTCGGGATCCTCCTGATCGTGCTTCTGCAATGGATTTTCCTGGGCGATCTGCGCAGCGCGCTGATCGTCGGCGCGACGATCCCGTTCGCGCTGTTTTTTGCCGTGATCATCCTGGTGCTGCGCGGCGAATCCGCCAACCTGCTGTCGGTCGGCGCCATCGATTTCGGACTGATCGTCGACGCCACCGTCATCATGGTGGAAGCGATTTTCCGCCGGTTGTCGCAAACGACCGCGCTGTCGGAGGCCGAGGAGAGCCACATCTCTCGCGAGACCTCGATGGGGATGAAGAGCCACGCGATCCTCTCGGCGGCCGCCGACGTGTCGCGCTCGATCTTCTTTGCCGCCGCCATCATCATCGCCGCCTTCCTGCCGCTGTTCACGCTGAGCGGCGTCGAAGGCAACATCTTCGGGCCGATGGCGCGGACCTATGCGTACGCGCTGGCGGGCGGGATGCTGGCGACGTTTACCGTCACGCCCGCGCTGAGCGCGATCATCCTGCCGTCGCATTTGGCTGAAACCGAAACCTGGATCGTGAGGAAGCTGGATCAGCTTTACGTACCGGTCCTGAATTGGGCAATCGCGAACCGAACGATCATCATGGCCGGCGCCGCGGGTCTCGTGGTCATGACCATCGTGTTCTCGCGGCTGCTCGGCCTCGAATTCCTGCCCAAGCTGGAAGAGGGTAATCTATGGATTCGCGCCACGCTGCCGCCGACGATTTCGCTGCAGGAAGGCAACGCTTACGTCAACGAGATGCGGAAGACGATCCGTGCCCGGCCCGAGGTGGAATCCGTGGTCTCGCAGCACGGACGCCCGGATGACGGCACCGACGCCGCCGGTCTGTTCAACGCCGAATTCTTCGCACCGCTGAAGCCGGTAAGCGAATGGCCGGGTACCCATGACAAGGAAGAATTGACCGGCCAGTTGCTGGCCCAGTTGCAGGACAAGTTTCCCGGCGTCGAATTCAACTTCTCGCAATATCTGCAGGACAACGTCTCGGAGGCGGTCTCGGGCGTCAAGGGCGAGAACTCGATCAAGCTGTATGGCAACGATCTGCAGGCGGTGAGCGACACCGCCAACAAGATCAAATCCGTCCTCTCGACGGTACAAGGCATCACCGACCTGGCGGTGTTTACCTCGCTCGGCCAGCCCACCATCCAGATCGATATCGATCGTGCGCGCGCCGCCCGCTACGGCCTGGCGCCGGGCGATATCAACGCCACCATCAAGGTCGCGGTCGGCGGCGACAGCGCCGGCGACCTCTATGAGCCCGGCAGCGACCGGCATTTTCCGATCATCATCCGCCTGGCGCCGGAATACCGCAAAAGCGCCGAAGCGATCCAGAACTTAAGGATCGGCGTGGCGGGTCCGAACGGCGGAATCACGCAGATACCCCTGAGCGAAGTCGCTTCGATCAACCTGGTCTCGGGCGCGGCCTATATCTATCGCGAACAGCAGGAGCGCTATCTGCCGATCAAGTTTTCGGTGCGCGAGCGCGACCTCGGCAGCGCGATCCAGGAAGCGCAGGCAAAGGTTGCGGAACAGGTCCAGCTGCCGCCGGGATCGCATGTCGAGTGGGTCGGCGAGTTCGGCAATCTGCAGGACGCCATCAAGCGCCTGTCGATCGTGGTGCCGATCAGCCTCGCGCTGATCGCGGTGCTGCTGTTTCTCAATTTCGGCTCGATGGTCGACACCATGCTGGCCATGAGCGTGATCCCGATGGCGATCTTCGGCGGCGTGTTGGGACTGTTGATAA
The DNA here is from genome assembly GCF_036924615.1 of Bradyrhizobium sp. AZCC 2289. NCBI lineage: Bacteria > Pseudomonadati > Pseudomonadota > Alphaproteobacteria > Hyphomicrobiales > Nitrobacteraceae > Bradyrhizobium > Bradyrhizobium sp. AZCC 2289. The sequence goes on from NZ_JAZHRY010000001.1 coordinate 8,267,714, forward strand.
CGGGCATTCCCTTCAGCGTGTCGGCCGCGATCGGCTTCATCGCGCTGTTCGGCATCGCCGTGATGGACGGCATCATCATCCTGTCGCAGTACAATCAGCTGATCGACGAGGGTTTTGACCGGGTGCGCGCGGTGATCCGCACCGGTGAATTGCAATTGCGGCCGGTGTTGATGACCTGCGTGGTGGCGGGCGTCGGGCTGTTGCCGGCCGCGCTGTCGACGGGGATCGGATCGCAGGTGCAAAAGCCTCTCGCGGTGGTGGTCGTCACCGGCATGATGCTGGCGCCGCTCGTCATCCTGGTGACGCTGCCGGTCCTGATCTCGGTGTTCTCGCGCCGGGCGCGATGATCCCTCTCGGTTCTGGTACCGGTCATCCGAACCCGTAAAGCCGCGCCGGGTTGTCGACCAGGATCTTCTTGCGGATCGCGGCATCCGGCGCCCAGACCGGGAGTTGGTTGAGCAGGCGGCCATCGTCGATCTGGAGCAGCGGCGTGACATCCGTGACTTTCCGGCCGGGGACGGAATCCGGATGCGGCCAGTCGGTGCCCCAGACGATGCGGTCGACATTGGCCGCGATCAGCGCCTTGGCCAGCGGCGCCGCGTCGGCATAATCGGGGCCGAGTTTCGAGGCCCGGTAGGCGCCGGAAATCTTTACATAGGCCTTGCCCGACTTCACCAGCTCCAGCAGGTCGGCAAACCCCGGCTGGTCGATGCCGCGGGCGGCCTCTGCACCGCCGAAATGATCGAACACGACCGGCACCGGCGAGGTGGCGACCAAATCCTTGATCGCGGAAATCATCGCAAGACTCGTGAACAGCTGCACATGCCAGCCGCGCGCTTTCACCCGTTCGACCGCGGCCGAGAAGCGCGGCCGGCCGACGGTCGGATCGTTGACGCCGCCGGTGGCGAGATTGAGCCGGATGCCGCGAAAACCCTGCTTGTTCATGGCGTCGAGATCGCTTTCCGGCGTGTTGTCGTCGATCACGGCAACCCCGCGCGCGGTCGCCCCGCGCGCCTTCATGCCGTACAGCGTGGAGGAATTATCCGGGCCGTAGACGCTGGGCGTCACGATCGCCACGCGCTCGATATTCAGCGCCTTGTGCAGCGCCGACATCTCTTCGGGCGACGCCAGCTCCGGCGTATAGACGCGGCCCGCGAAGAACGGGAATCTCATCGCCGTGGATATGGGTATGGCAGTCGCAGGCGCCGGCGGGAATGTCGAAATTCACCGGCGTTGAGGGCTGCGCGGCTTTCGAAAGCGCGGATCTGTCGTTCATGGTCATTCGGCTCCGGCCCTGATCTTTTGCTTCGGTAACATGCACCAGCTAATCGAACCAGCCGCCTTCCGGATTTGACTAATCCTTGCCGCCCCCGGACACTCCGGCATCACTTGGAATCAATCATGCGAAAATTCTCTCAAAAATTCAAAACCGGCGTGTCCGTCGCCGCCGTGGTTGTCGTGCTGTTCGGCGTTTACGGCTATCGCAAGCTGCAAGCCTTGGCCGCCGATCCCGCCGGTGAAAAGGATTGTGGGCTACCTGTCGGCGCCGACCAGGGCAAGGTCGATCTGGAGCGGATCAAGGCGATCGCGCCGCTTGCCGGCGTAAAGTGGTCGCAGATCGGCGGCAGCCTAAACGATGCGAGCTGCCTCAACAAGACTGAAATCTACGGCGTCGTCGAGGTGCACAGCGTCGACGACATCGCCAAAACACTGGCCTTTGCGCGCGACAACAAACTGTCGATCACGACTGCCGGCGTGCGCCACAGCATGGGCGGGCAGGCTTTTCGCAAGGGCGGCATCGTGCTGGATATGCGCGGCTTCAACAAGATCGTGCTCAACGAGAATACGCGCTCGGTCACGGTCCAGCCGGGCGCGACCTGGCACGAGATCCAGAACGTGCTGCATCCGCGCTTTGCGGTGCGCGCCATGCAATCGACCGACATCTTCAGCGTCGGCGGTTCGATCTCGGTCAATGCCCACGGCATGGACCACCAGGCCGGCGCGCTCGCCAGGTCGATCAAATCGATGGACGTGATGCTGGCGGACGGTTCGCTGCGCAACGTTTCGCAGACCGAGAACAAGGATTTGTTCGATCTGGTGGTCGGCGGCTACGGCCTGTTCGGCGTCATCGTCGAGGCCGAACTCGATATCGCCGATAACCTCGTCTATCAGACCGGGCGGCGCATGATGGATTACACGGAATTTCCGGCGTTGTTCGCCAACGAAATCGAGAAAGACCCCAATATCGGCCTGATGTACGGCCACCTCTCGACTGCGCCGAGCTCCTTCCTGAGGGAACTGCTGCTCTACACCTATACCAACGTCGACGCACCGATTTCAAACGCGAGCCGCTTGGCGAAGTCAGCGGTACCAAGCTGCGGCGCCTGACGATCAACCTGTCCAAGCAGGGTCCGTTGTTTCAGGAAATGAAATGGCTGTCCGAAAAACACATCGAGCACCGGATGGAAACCTGCACCGTCACCCGCGCGCAGGCGATCGGCTCGGCGGAAGCCTGCCTCGTCAGCCGCAACGACCCGATGCACGATTCCGTGCCGTATTTGCGCAACTCGCTGCCCAACGACACCGATATCCTGCACGAATATTTCATCCCGCGCAGCCAGTTCGTCTCGTTCGTCGACGGCATGCGCAAGGTGCTGACCGATAACAAGACCAATTTGCTGAATGCGTCGGTGCGCATCGTGCATCAGGAAGGAAACTTCCTGACCTATTCGCCGGAGCCGGCGTTTTCGCTGGTGCTGTACATCAACCAGAGCACCGACGAGGAAGGCAACCGGCGGATGAAGAAGGCGACGGAAGAGCCATCAAGACAAGAGGCCGCGATGGGCTTCGAGGTATTCAAGGGGCTCCCGATGCCCAAGGGCCCGAAGAAGAAGTACAATTTCGAGGACCTAGAGGTCGGGGATATGATGTTTGTACCCATCGCCGAAGCGGAAGACCATACGGCGGCGCAGAACAAAATGTCCTCGGCCGCCGCCGGTTGGGGCAGACGACGAGACCGAAAATTTGCGACCCAGTTGGTCAAGAACGACGGCAAACTGGGCATCGGGGTGTGGCGGATCGAATAGCCTCAAATCGTGAATACCAGTGCAAGATCGGACCTGATGCTAGGCTCGGCCTTTTTGCTGTGCACCCCATGAGTGAGACAGGGCAATTTCTGTGACAGGGTGTCTTTGAGGACAGCCCGATTGACAGAAAAAGGCACGAACCGTAGTTGGCGAAGACGAAGACGCCGCCCTCGCTGGTGCCGGTGGTGAGCTATGGCTACGACCCGGCCGCCTCAGCGATACCAACACCCGACATGATCAGTGCGCGTTAATGATGGCGGAAAATACCCGACCTACTGCCCCGACGGCGTGCGCAGGCCGTGCCAGGCGTCGCGCACCTGATGGTAGTGCACCTCCGGCAGGTAGTCGGGCGTATTGAGCGCGAGCGTCTTGACGTCGAGCCGGCCGATGGCGCTGAGCAGCGTATAGGAGGCGATGACGCGGTCGCGCAGCGCGCCGATCAGCCGCGCCTTGGCCGAGATCAGGTCCTGCTGCGAGTTCAGCACGTCGACGGTGGTGCGCTGGCCGCCGGCGGCTTCCTTCTGCACTCCCGCCAGCGCGACGCCTGCGGCGCGAACTTCGGATTCGGACGCCGCTACCGCGATCTTGGCGCCTTCATTTGCGACCCAGGCGCCGACCGCCGCAGTGCGGGCCTGGTTGCGGACCTGCTCGAGCACCTGCCGGCTTTGGGCGGCGACTTCCTTGGCCTGCCGGGTCTGCGAGGCCGCGGTGCCGCCATCGTAGATCGGCTGCGTGAGCGTACCGACCACGGAGGCCTGGTCCGTTCTGAACGTGCTCAGTGTCGGGTCGGAATCACTGCTGTGGCTGGCGCTGCCCTGCAGGGTGATGGTCGGCATCAGGCTGCTTTCGGCAACATGAATGCTCGTCGAGGCGACATCGACGTCAAAACCCGCCGCCATCACCGCCGGATGCTCCTTGAAGGCAAGGCCGGTGGCATCGTCGCGGCTGCGCGGCAGAGAACGGTCCACGGTTTCGGCGGGGCGCAGCTGGGCGGGCGGGTTGCCGATCACCTGGGTATAGGTCGCCTGGCTGATGGCGAGGCTGACCTCGGCGGCGTTGAGATCGGCGAGGCCCCGGTTGAGGCGCGCCTCGGCCTGGGCGGTATCGGTCGGGGTCACGTCGCCGGCGTTGAGGCGTTTTTGGGTAATGCCGAGGGTTTCCTGCAGGAACGCCACATTGGCGCGCTGCGCCTCGACCAGCGACTGGTTGGCCAGCACATTGGTATAGGCGGTGACGGCGTCGAGCAGCACGCCCTGACCGACATTGCGCAGCGCCTCGCGGCCGGACTGCACCTGCAATTCCGCCACCCGCACGCTGTTGGCGGTCTTGAAGCCGTTGAACAGCGTCTGCGTCACGGTCACCCCGATCGTCCAGGGTTTCAGGGTCGCCGATTGGAACGTATTGTCGGGCAGAAGGTTGCGCACCGCCTGCAAGCCGGCGCTCAGGCTGGCGACGATCTGGGGTCGATAACCCGCCAGCGCCTGCGGCACGTTTTCGTCGGTGCCGCGCTGGCGCGCCCGTTCGGCATTGAGCTGTGGGTTGGTCTGATAGGCCTTGGCCAGCGCTTCCGGGAGGTTCTCGGCCCAAGCCGCGGTAGGGGCAAAGCTTAAAGGCGCAGGCGCGGCAAACGCGGCGCAAATCAGTACGCCAAGGCAAATGCCCGATCGAAGCACGCGCCTTCCAACGTGGCCAATTCTAGCGGCACGCCCAACCATGTGATCCCGTAACAACCCTGGCCGTCCGCCCCCGCCGACAACCTCGACACATTTACCTGTTTAGGGGGCGGTGCCGCCACAGGCAAACGGTCACGCCACATCCGCACATCAATTCAGTGCTTGGCTGTTGCCGGTTCGTCACAGACGAACAGCCGTCATAAATGCGCTATAGCTCCCAAGCGGCTGCGTCCGATTCCAGGGCGGATGGCCATGCAGTCGTGCCCCGGGTCCGCATTTGATGCCAAAGCTGTTTTCCGACCCCGAAGCGATCGCGGAAGACATCATCCGCGATGTCGGAACCAACCTCGTGGTCGGCTTGCCGCTCGGTCTCGGCAAAGCCAATCACATCATCAATGCGCTCTACGCCCGGGCCGCCGCCGACCGCTCCATCAATCTGACGTTCTTTTCCGCGCTGACGCTGGAAAAGCCGAAACCGAACAACCTGCTGGAACGGCGTTTTATCGGGCCCGTGATCGACCGGCTGTTCGGAAGCTATCCGGATCTCGCCTACGCCGACGCGCTGCATGCCGGCGCATTGCCGCCCAACGTCAAGATCATCGAGTTTTTCTTCCTGGCGGGCCGGTGGCTGCATGTGCCGTTCGCGCAGCAGCATTACATCTCCGCGAACTATACCCACGCCTCGTCCTATTTGCTGGCGCGCGGGCTCAATGTCGTCACCCAGCTGGTGGCCAGGCGCGTCGTCGATGGCGCGGCGCGCTATAGCCTGAGCTGCAACACCGATACCACCCTGGATATATTGCGCGCCCGTGCCGAAGGCCGGGCGTCGTTCAAACTGATCGGCCAGGTCAATTCCGAACTGCCGTTCATGCCGGGCCTGGGCGACCTGCCGGGGCAAGAGTTTTCCGCGGTACTCGACAGCCCCGAGACCGACTTTCCGCTGTTCGCGCCGCCCGCCGAGCCGATCAGCGACACCAAATACGCCATCGGGCTTCATGCCGCGGGCCTCGTGCGCGATGGCGGCACGCTGCAGATCGGCATCGGGCAGGTCGGCGACGCGCTGGCGCAGGGGCTGGTGGTCCGCCATCGCGACAACACGCAATTCCACGCCATCATGAAGCGGCTTGCGCGGGGAAACGAACAGCTCTCGGCGCTGGAGACCGGACCGTTCGAGAAGGGCCTCTATGGCGTCAGCGAAATGCTGTTCGAGGCGTTTCTGGGCCTGATCGACGCCGGCATTATCAAGCGCGACGTTGACGGCGTGATGCTGCACGGCGCGTTCTTCCTTGGGCCGAAATCGTTCTATCGCGCGTTGCGCGAGATGCCGCCCGACCAGCTCGCACGAATCCAGATGATGCCGGTGTCGTTCACCAACGAGCTCTACGGTGACGAGGCCGCCAAGCGTCGCGCGCGCGTCGACGCCCGCTTCGTCAACAATGCGATGATGGCGACCTTGATGGGGGCTGCGATTTCCGACGGCCTTGACGACGGTCAGGTGGTGAGCGGCGTCGGCGGCCAGTATAATTTCGTGGCGCAAGCATTCGCGCTTGCCGGCGCGCGTTCGCTGCTGGCGCTGGAGGCGACGAGGCCGGCGGGCGCCAGGACGCAATCGAATATCCGCTGGAACTACGGCCACGAGACCATCCCGCGGCATCTGCGCGACGTCTTCGTCACCGAATACGGTGTTGCCGATACAAAAGGAAAATCCGACGCCGACGTGATCGCGGCGATGCTGCAGGTGACGGATTCCCGCTTCCAGGCCGAACTTGCGCGGGTGGCCAAGGATGCCGGCAAGCTGCCGAAGAATTTTGAAATTCCGGCCGCGCATCGCGAGAATTTTCCCGAGCGGATCGCCGACGCCCTCAAGCCCGCGCGCGAAGCCGGCCTGCTGCCGTCGTTCCCGTTCGGCAGCGATTTCACCGAACCCGAGCAGCGGCTGATCCCGGCCTTGCAGGTGCTGCAGGACGCGCAACGCACGCCGCTGCGGCTGCCGGGATTGCTGTGGCAGGGGCTTTTCCGGCAGCCGGATGCGGCAGATAGCGAATGCCTGACGCGGCTCGGACTCGACAAGCCTGTGACGTTGGTCGAGCGCGCCTATCGCGCGCTGGTGAGTGCGGCGCTGGTGCGGAGCCGCAAGGACTGACGGGGAATACCGTCATTGCGAGGAGCGCAGCGACGAAGCAATCCACACTTTCTTTGCGGCGCTATGGATTGCTTCGCTTCGCTCGCAATGACGAAAAGGAACAATCCTACCTGTTCTTGTTCACCGGCTTGCGCTTTTCGATGAACGCCGCCATGCCTTCGGAGCGATCTTCCAGCGCGAATGTCGAATGAAACAAATTGCGCTCGACGTTCATGCCCTCCGACAGCGGCGTCTCGAACGCGCGGTTGATGGCCTGCTTGGCCATCGCGGCGGCCGGCTGCGACATCGAGGCGATCTTTTCCGCCGCCGACAGCGCCTCCTCCATCAACTTGTCCGCCGGCACGACGCGGCTGACGAGGCCGGAGCGTTCGGCTTCCGCGGCATCCATCATCCGTCCGGTGAGGCACAGATCCATCGCCTTGGATTTGCCGATCGCGCGCGTCAGCCGCTGGGTGCCGCCGATGCCGGGGATGGTGCCGAGGGTGATTTCCGGCTGGCCGAATTTCGCGGTGTCGGATGCGATGATGATGTCGCACATCATGGCAAGTTCGCAGCCGCCGCCGAGCGCGTAGCCGCTGACGGCCGCAATCGTCGGCTTGCGGCATCGCGCGACGCGGTCGCCGCCGATGGCGGCGAAATCGCTGGAAAACATGTCGATGAAGGTCTTCGGCTGCATCTCCTTGATGTCGGCGCCGGCGGCAAAGGCCTTTTCGTTGCCGGTGAGCAGGATGCAACCGATCTTGTCGTCGGCCTCGAGGTCATCGACGGCGGCGGCGATCTCGCGAAACACGCCGAACGACAGCGCGTTGAGCATTTTCGGGCGGTTCAGCGTGATAACGCCGACCGCGCCTTTGCTCTCGACGATGATGTATTCGAATGTAGCCATGTTCCACCCCGGTGCCTGATTTCGCGGGCAATGTGCCCGCTGCCGGGATGGGCTTCAAGTGGGATGGATCCGGAGACGCGCCCGATCGGGCGCGATCTCCAAGAATGGATCAGGCATCACGCCATGAACATGCGTGCGGCGGAGGCCATCGTCAGCAAGGCCCCGAAGGCGATGAAGATCTTCCCGATCAGCGAGGTCTGATCCCAGGTCGAGCTGTCGCTGCCGGAGGCCAAAGCCGGTGCCGCGGGCGCAGCCTTCGCAGTGGACATCGCAACCGTCTGCGTTGACGGCGGCGGGCTCTGTTGCAGCGCCCGATCGACATCGTTGAGCTGATCGGAGGAGACCAGCTCAGCGTCGGGTGCGGCCTGAACGTCGGCCGGCTTGTCGGTTGCGGCTACCAGCATCGTGCTGGCCTTCGCCGACATCGCCCAGGCGCTGTCGGCGGGGGCGTCAGCGGACGTCAATTGGGCGTTGGCGTTGGCGACCGAGGCCGGGATCGCGGCGGGCGTATTGCCGGCGGCGTCGGCGACATCGGCCTTCCTGGTCTCCTCGGATTTCGAGGGGGCCTTGCGATGCGCGGACCGTTTCCAGTGCCGCGTGCTCGGTTTGACGGCATTGCCGGCCGTTGCGCCGTCCGATTTCAAAATCGTGGCCGTGCTGTCTGCGCTGGCTGCCATTGTCGGCGACGGCCCTGCCAAACACACGAACAGTCCTGTCGCCAGTATCAACGCCGAGCACCCGCTGGCTTTGATCATCATGTGGCAATCTCCCCATTTGCCCGCCCCCGAAGGCGAAATGAGACCCCGCTGCGTGTCCACAGCGGGGCAAAAAAAGGGAATCTTCGGGCTGGACCGGGCGAAAGCAGGGCAACGGCGCCTGGCTCGTTGCGGGCGGATTTCCGCAGTGGCGGCGGCGGGTGCGAGGCGGCGCAATCGATGTTATGAGCCTGCCAGGATGGAATTGGCTGTCTCGATTCCCCGAGGGGCCGTTCGATCATCTTGCCGAGGGATACTCGATCACGACTTCGTGATAATCGGGTTCCGACGTAACAAATTGAAAGATCGACCGAATTGCAATGTGGGAGCGCGCGTGCGCGAAACTGAGGACGAATGGACCGGCCTGATGCGGTCGGCCATTTCAGGCGACGATGCGGCGTATCATCGCCTGCTCAAGGCCGTCACGCCGGTGCTCCGGGCGGCGGCGCGCCGCGGTCTGGCGCGGGCGGGGCAACCGGTCGATCAGTCCGAGGACATCGTGCAGGACATTCTGCTGGCAGTGCATTTGAAGCGGCATACCTGGGACGCCAGCGCCCCGTTCGCCCCATGGCTGTTTGCGATCGCCCGCAACAAGCTGATCGATGCGCTGCGCCGGCGCGGAAGACGGATTTTCGTCAATATCGACGATTTCACCGAGACGCTGCCGGGCGAGGCGGTGGCGGAGACCGCTTCGGCGGGCGAGGTCGCCGCCCAGCTGCAGTCGCTGCCGCCGCGTCAGCGCGACGTGCTGCAGGCGATCGCGGTCGACAGCGCCTCGATCAAGGAAACGGCTGCGAAATTTGCGATGAGCGAAGGCGCGGTGCGGGTGGCGCTGCATCGCGGCCTCGCCAGCCTGACCGCGAAGTTACGGGGACAATGAGAATGGATACCGATCAGCTCATTCGAACCCTTGCCGCAGACAATTCGTCCCGCGCGCGGCCGGTCGGCTTTGCGCTCATGCTGGCGCTGCTTGCCGCGGCTCCGGTCTCGTTGCTGATGTTCTTCACCGAGCTCGGCGTCCGGCCCGACGTCATGATTGCGATGCGCAACCCGTTCTTCGACCTGAAGTTCGCGGTGACGCTGGCGCTTGCGATCTCGGCGATGGCGGTCAGCCTGCATCTGTCGCGGCCGGAGGCCTCATTGCGCGGCTGGGGCTGGCTGCTGCTGATCCCGGCCGGAATCCTGACCGCAGGAATCGCAGGCGAGATGATGATGCCGCAGCGGCTGCCGATGATGACGCGGCTGGTCGGCAGCAATTCCAGGGTATGCATGACCGCCATTCCGCTGATGTCGTTGCCGATACTGGCAGGGGCATTGATCGGCCTGCGTCACGGCGCACCGGCGCGGCCGGCGGTCGCCGGCGCCGTTGCCGGGCTGTTGTCGGCAGGACTCGCGGCGACGCTGTATGCGTCGCATTGCACGGATGATTCACCGCTGTTCGTTGCGACCTGGTACACGGTATCAACCGCGCTGGTCACCGCGATCGGCGCGTTGGCCGGATCGAAGCTGTTGAGATTCTGATTTTTCGTCGTCGCGGCCCAGTGCGCAATTGCGCACTGGGAGCCGGGACGACGCTGCACTTGACAGCTCACGCCGCTGGCACGTTCTGCTGCATGCGGTGGAAGCGCAGCACCTGCTGTGCGGTGGACGGCCGCAACCGCTCATAGGTGTCCTTGCAAGCCGCGAGGTCGGTCGGGTCGCCGCCTGACAGCTCGTCGCGCATGTTGATGATCAATTTCACGGTCGACCACGACAGCCCCGCGACCTTCGCCAGGATCATCACGCCTTCGGCCCGGGTTTCGATCATCATGTTTTCGGCAATCGTCACCGGCACGTTGGCGAGAGCCGCGATCGACGCGTTGGCTTCGTCGAATTTGCCGGCATCGGCGAATGACGCCACCTGAAATTCGTCGAGCCGTCCGTCCGCGTGCAGCGACTTGACGAGCGCGTGGGCGATCTCGGTATTCCGGGTGATCGCCGAGGGCGCGGCGCGCGCGCGCCGCGTCGCCTCCCTGACCGCCATCGGCACTTCGCCCGCCTGCTGCGGGTTGGCGGCTTCCAGCCGCTGCCGCACGATGTCGGACGCCTTCGCGAGCAGTTTCAAATAGAGATGCCGCGGAATGGTCGGACGCAGGCCGACGCAGGTCGCGAGGTTGTCGTCGCCCTCGGCGCGGTTGACCAGCCGCGTAAAACCGCGCTCGGTGAACTCCGCGCCTGGATTGTTGACGGTGCTCTGGACCACCTCGTCGTTGCCGCGCTGCACCAGCACATCGGTTACCGCGCCGCTCAGCACTTTTCGCGTCGAAATCGCCATCAAATGCGCCTGGCTCTTGCTGCGCGCATTTTCGATCAGGGTTTTGTCGTCGAGCCGCGCCGATTGAGACAGTACGGGTCCGGCAACCTCGATGACGTCGTCGAATGCCAGTGTCCGGATCGTCAGCGGCGGCGCGGTGTCGATCGGGGCGAGACGGTTGGCAAGCAGCGACTTGGCGGATGTCTCGATGTGATCCATCAGGCACTGGAAGACATCGTCGAACAGCCCGATCTGTTCGTCCGAATAATCCACCACGCCGTCGATGAAGAGATCGGTTACCCGGCGCAGGGTCTCGACCCGGCGCGCGACGGTTCCGTGCGCGAGCGTGGACTGCAGCTCGTCGAGCAGGTTTCCGGGGGCGGTAGCAGACTTCGAACTCATGACTCTGTCCTGGAGTGTATGGCGGTGATGGCTTCTCCGTCACCGGAAACTGAAAATGTCGGGTCAAGCGCTGGCGATGCGATTGCGTCCCCGTGCCTTGGCTGCATAGAGCGCGCTGTCGGCGCGCGCGAGAAAACTGTCCGGGGTCTCGTTCGGCCTCAGCGTCGCAACCCCTGCGGAAATCGTTACCTTCATGCCGGGCGAGAATGCGCTCCAGTCGAGATCGGCGATAATCGCGCGCAGCCGGTCCAGGGCGCGTATGGCGTTGTCTGCGGCCAAATCGGGCAGCACCAGCAGGAATTCCTCGCCGCCATAGCGGCCGAACCGGTCGACGGCGCGGATATTGGCGAACATGGTGATCGCGAACGTTCTGAGCACTTCGTCGCCGGTCGGGTGGCCATAACCGTCGTTGATGCGCTTGAACCAGTCGAGGTCGATCAGCGCGATCGAGCAGGGCGATGCGCCGCGGCCGGCGTGGGCGATCTCCTCGTCCAGCATCCGCATGATGCAGCGGCGATTGAACGAGCCCGTCAGTTCATCGAGTTCGGCGAGCTCTTCGATACGCTTGTAGGCTTCCTTGAGCTTCTGGCCGCTCTGGTAGAGCGATTGCTTCATCGAGCTGGAGAACATTCCGACGAACATGCAGCGCCCGATGGTCAGGATGAACACCAGCATGGTGGCAACGCGCTCGAGATAGCTGCCGTGCGGCATCGCGATCGGTTTGTCGGTCAGCAGGAACAGCCCGGACAGACCGAGCGCCATCGCCGTCCAGATCATCATCGTTTGCCGCGGCGTGGAGCGCAGCGAACTGAAGCTGAACACGACGAACAGGGTGCACAGGAACATCACGCCGACTTCGGGCGCGATCCAGGTGAAGACCAGCATGATCATCATGTTGGCGGTCGACTGCGGCGCGACCAAATAATGGTCCTTGAAGCGCTCGTTGAAGCCGAGTTCCGAGAGGGTGATACTGCAGGCGGTCAAGGTCAGGCCACAGGCGGCAAAGGCAGGGCCGATCATGAGCGGGATCGTGCCGGCATAGGCATAGAGCAGCAGCACCGCGGCATCGACGACATAGCTGGCGCCGATCATTCCGTGGATCTGGCGACGCTGCTCGGCGCGGCGCGTCAGCGCCTGCGCCGTCGGCCTGATACCCACGCCGTCCAGTTCGGCCGCAATCGGATTCAGGAATGAGGACGCAGCGGTGCCCATGGTCTTGCCGTTGGTGGAACCCAATAAAATATCTAAGTGGGAAAGCCTTTAGGTTTGGTATCTTTTGGGGCCGAATCTGGTCCGTTAAGATCCCGCCATTGCCCTGTTTTGCAACGGAAATCCGTTGCACCCGGGACGCCGGATCGCTGGCCGGGTGGGGGGGCTGGTCGGGGAGTAAGCAGGTGCTGCCTTGCGGCCCAAGCCTTGGTAAGGTCGCCTTGGTAAGGTCGCCGCGGACGGCGCAATCTCTCAGAAAGTATTTCCGTATTATGATACCAATTTCGCAGCTCTGTTCGTTTTCGCCAGCAGAAAGACTCCCCGGCAATCATGTTCTGTGGGGTAGATCACACATGCATTCCGGACATTGCCGTATTGTGAAGAATCTTGCCTCCCCCATCGAACCACCGGCCCCCCCCATCCGACCAACCTTGCGAGACGGCCATTGAGCGCGACACAGGCGGCTTCAGACGAGGTTCTGATCGCCCGGATCGCCCAAGGCGACCGGCTCGCCATGCAGGTGCTGTACGGAAGGCACCATGTCAGGGTGTTTCGTTTCGGGCTCCGGCTCGTTCGGGACGAACAGGTTGCGGAAGACCTCATCAGCGAGGTTTTTCTCGATGTGTGGCGTCAGGCTGGCAAGTTCGAAGGGCGATCCGCCGTTACCACCTGGCTGCTGGCGATTACACGGTTCAAGGCCCTGTCGGCGTTGCGGCGCCGCAAGGACGTTGGCCTGGACGAGGAGGCCGCGAACGCGATCGAGGATACGTCCGACGATCCGGAAGTGGTGGTGCAGAAGAAGGATACCAGTGAAGCGTTGCGCAAGTGCCTGACATCACTTTCGCCAGACCATCGGGAGATCGTCGATCTCGTCTACTACCACGAGAAGTCCGTGGAAGAGGTGGCCGAAATCGTCGGTATTCCGGAGAACACCGTCAAGACGCGCCTGTTTTATGCGCGCAAGAAATTGGCCGAGTTGCTGAAGGCAGCCGGCATAGAGCGAGGTTGGCCATGATGGCAGCGAACAAAAAAATGCTGGATCAAGAGCCCAGCGAAATCGAGGTGCTGTTGCCATGGCATGCGGCCGGCACGCTGAACGCGCGTGATGCGCGCCGTGTCGACGAGGCACTCGCCAACGATCCCGCATTGGCCCGGCAATACGCCGTCATCCGCGAGGAATACGCCGAGACCATTCACCTCAACGAAAGCCTTGGTGCGCCGTCGGCGCGCGCGATGCAGAAGCTGTTTGCTGCGATTGACGGAGAGCCCGTGCGCAAGCCATCGGTGTCGGTCAATATCTCCGCGCGGATATCGGAATTCTTCGCAAGGCTTTCGCCGCGGACGCTGGCCTGGTCGGCCAGCCTTGGTGCCGTGGCGTTGCTGTTGCAGGCCGGCGTGATCGGTGCGGTGCTGGTGAAGAACCAGGGCGGCTCGTTCCAGACCGCGTCATTGATCGTGAACGATCGGTCGGCACCCATCACCCGCGACCTGGGCGGGTCGTCGCCGCCGCGCGCGCTGGTCCGGTTCTCCGAGGATGCCCGCGTTGCCGACATCACCGCACTGCTCGACAACTATCAAGCCTCGATCGTCGATGGCGCCAAGGGCGGCATGTTCCGGCTGCAATTCGGCAACAGCGCGATGGGCAAGAACGATCTCGCGGCGCTGATGAGCAAGCTGCAGAAGGAGAAGATCGTCAGTCTCGCAGTTGAGACGCCGTAACGGCGTCCGGCGTTTCTTAGCCAAAGCCAGAGGTCCGATGACCCGTGATCCCTTGAATCGGCGCATCCAGACGGCGGTGACATTCACCGCCGCGCTGCTGCCGTTTGCCTGCCTCGAAGGATCGGCGGTTCTTGCGCAAAGCATCATGCGCACGCCCAGCCTCCACATCGAGTCGCGGATCTCCACCATCAACCCGACGGTTGCGCCGCGGGTCAATCCCAGTATCGCCGGCCGCACCCATGTGAGCGTCGACGGCGGCGGACGAACGACGTCCCGGGTCGGTGGAGCGACTTCGGCCATGCATCCGGTTTCCCGCATAGCGGTGGGGTCGACGCTGCCTTACGCGCGCTATTCGCATAATCTTTATCCCGTTTGCGAGTACGCCTATCGCGGGCCCGGCGGCGAATGCTATGACCGTCGCGTCATCACGACCGATGGCGGCAGCACCGGCGGCGGCTCGGCCAAGAACGGCAATAGCGGCGGCCCGCGCGGCAATAATCCGCAAACGGCGGTCAATCTGCGTACCGTTGCCAACGAACTCGTGGCGGAACTCGACGGCGCGATGTCGGATGCGCAGGCGGACGAGTGGGCGCGGAGTCACGGCCTCGAGCGCATCCAGTCGCAGAACTTTGCGCTTGTCGGCGGCACCATCGGCCTGTTCCGGATCATCGATCGCCGCCCGGTCGAGACCGTGAGCCGTGAACTGGCCGCCAGCGCCCGCTCGGTGCAGCCCAATTTCCGTTATGTGCTGCAGGATCAGAAGGCGGTACCGAGCGAAGGCGATCCCGCGCAATACGCGCTGGCGCAGCTTCGCCTGCCGCAGGCGCATACGCTTGCCCACGGCATGAACGTCACCATTGCCGTGATCGATTCAGGCATCGACGCCAACCATCCGGAATTGACCAACTCGATTGCCGACACGTTCGACGCGCTCGGCAGCACGGAAGGTCCGCACGTTCACGGCACCGGCATTGCCGGCGCGATCGCCGCGCATGCGAAACTGATGGGAAGTGCGCCGGAGGTGCGGATCCTGGCGATCCGTGCGTTTGGCTCGGCATCCGGCGGCGCGGAAAGCACTTCGTGGGTGATCCTGAAAAGCCTCGACTATGCCGCTTTGCACGGGGCGCAGATCGTCAATATGAGCTTTGCCGGTCCGAAGGATCCGCTGATCGAACGCGGCGTCGCCGCGACTGCGGCGAGGGGCATCGTGCTGGTGGCCGCCTCCGGCAATGCCGGCGCAAAATCGCCGCCGCTCTATCCCGCCGCCAATCCGAACGTGATCGCGGTGAGTGGCACCGACGCCAAGGAAAAGCTGTTCGCGGCATCGAACCGGGGCAACTACATCGCCTTGGCGGCTCCCGGCGCCGATATCTTCCTGCCGGCGCCGGACGGAAAATATCAGATGACGTCCGGCACCTCGTTTTCCGCCGCTTACGTCAGCGGCATCGCGGCGCTGATGCTGGAGCGCAATCCTGCGTTGAAGCCGAACGAAGTGCGCGCAGTTCTTGAGAATACCGCCCGCGATCTCGGCGCGCCCGGCCGCGACGATCTGTTCGGGGCGGGCGAGGCCGATGCATACGCGGCGGTCACGGCCGCGATCGGCCCGGCTTCGGTGCCCGTCGCCGCGGTTCCGGGTCAGCCTGCCGCGGAAAAAGCGCCCGATCGCAATAACGCTTCCGTGAGCAGAGCATTGAATGACCCTGCGCCCTCGATGGCGTCGGACAAATCTGCGGCAAACGACCCCAATCGCCCCGCGACGCGGTGATTTTGCTCGGATTTTCCGCGGTAAATCTGCTGGAAAGCCGTCGGAACCTCGGAATAAAAAAATTAAAAAAATCGCCTGATGTTTTGAACGTCCGGCGCGCCTGCTGCGACTTATCAATGTGGGAGCGGTAATCCCTCCCCATCGGCTATATTCGGCGCGAGCGCCCATCCACCCCAAGCGCCCCATATGGCTTGACCCGTCCGGTTGTCCCCCCGGACGGGTCTTTTCGTTTTCGAGAGCATTTTGATCGAAGCCCGCCGCGCGGGCCGCCGGGTTTAGGAAACGCGCCGCAGAGCTTTCGAACCGAAAATCTGTCCCGATGTTTCCTGTGCGTTCGTTCGCCGCAATGACCGACCGCGCTCCGCAACGCGGCCATGCCGCCGTGCGGCTTGACGGTGGATAGCGCAAATAACCCCGTATTTGTGCGGCGTTCTTCGATTGGGACGTGACCCGTATTGTCGCGCACTGGACAACGCAGAAGTTTTCCACAGAATATCCCTGTCACATCGAATTGATTCGTCTCTGTTGCGTCCGCGTCCGTTTTTCTCTTTGCGGGCTGATTCATGACACTTCATGTAGACGTGGCGCGTGGCCGCAATGTCGTCGCGCGCTGGTGCAACCTTGCCGAGCAACGGCTGGAATACCTCACCGAACTGTTCGAGACCGGGCGCTGGCGCCGCTTTCACAGCGAACTCGCCTTTCTCGAAAACATCCAGGAAGCCAAGGCCGCGGTCGAGACCTGGCGCGATCTGTTGAACCGCGAGGCCGCGCCCGACAATTCAGCCGTCGATGTCCCCAGGCTCAGCGGTGCACGCCTGCCGCTGCCGCCCGGCGACAGATTGCGCGAGCGGGTCCAACTGCCGCAGCCGGCGCCAGCGGCGATCGCGCCGCCGCCGCCCGCTATTCCGGAACGCGCAATCCCGCAAGATGTTCTGCTCGCGCTGGAAAACGAACTCATTGCCTCGGATGAGGCACCTTCCGCACCTGATGCGCCGGTCGTGGATGAGCCGTCGTTAGCGGCGCTCGATCTCGACGCGATGCAGGATCGCTATCCGCTGCTGCGCAACGCGCTGTAGAGTGTTCGCGGACGCGACGAGGATTAGCGCCGTACCGCATTGGTCCCGATCACCACCTGCGCGTAGCGCTGGGCGCCGTCGGCGGACAAGTCGGTGGTAATCGCGCGGGCGTGGTCGAGCCCGACCACGGCGCCGCGCGGGGTTTCCGAGATCATGTTGTTGTTGACCAGCGCCGTTCCCGCGCCCGGAGCCACCGATACGCCGACGCCGACAAACGCGTTTCGGATCACATTGCCCGTGATGGCGACGTCGCGGAGATATTTACCCCAGCCGGCGACGATCCCGAACGACGGCGCGTTCTCGATCACATTGCCGGTGACGGAACTGTCGGCCTCGATATAGATGCCGACGCCGGCGTCGTCGTCGGGCGCGGTGCCGATCGGCCGTTTCGGGATCAAATTGCGGATGATGTTGCCCTGGACCACCGCGATGCGGCCGCCCTCGTTGAAATTGCAGACGGAGACGCCGACAGCCGCGCCATCGACGGTGTTGTTGGCGATCACGGCACCTTCGAACGAAAATTCCGAATAGAGCGCGACCTCGCGGACATCGCTAACGCTGTTGCCTGATATCTGGATATTGGACGCCGAATTGCCGCGCACCGCCGAGTAATCGCAGTTGCGGATCCGGTTTCCCCGCACGATTACATTGCCGGCGCGGAAGGCATTGATGGCGTTGCCGTATTGCCCCGAGCCGCCGGGGCCTGCCTTGACGTCCTCGATGCGGTTGTCGGCAACCAGCGTGCCGTCATCGCCGATCGCGGTGCGCAGGATTTCGATTCCGTTGTCGTTGGTGCCGGTAATGGTATTGCGCGAGACGATCAGGCCCTGCGCATCGAACGAAACGACTGCGGTCGCCGCCATGTTGGTGAAGATATTGCCGCTGATGTCGCCGGAGATCTGTTCGAGCCAGATGCCGTTGCCGCCGCTGCCGGTGAGTTCGCAATCGATGATGCGGACATCGCGCCCGCCGAGGCAATGCACGAGGCCGCGCCGCGTCGGCAGCGGGATGTTGCCGCCGTCGAAAATGATGCCGGAAAGGCCGATGCTGCCCGCGCCTTCGCCCTGCAGCATCGACGGTCCGCCATTGAACACGAGCTTGGTCGCGCCGCGGACGCCGACCAGCTGCGTGCCGCTCTGCAGCCGAAGCATGCCGGTGCGGTAGACGCCGGGCGGCAGCGCCAGCGGCACTTGCGCCCGCGCGGCCTCGTCGATGGCGCGCTGCAAATTCCTGGTCTGATCGTCGGGGCTGCCGGGCCGAACGCCATATTGCGTGACGTCGCGCCCAAACGCGGAAGTGAGCGGTGCTGCGCGCGCGGTATCCGGCGACATCGCCAGCGCGCCGGCAACGCCGGCGGCTGATGCGCCCATCAGATGGCGGCGGTTGATGTCCATGATTGAATGGCCCTCGCGCAACGCACGTTTTGGCATTCGCGCTTTCTAAGTAACGCCAAAATACGGCCGTGCATGGTGAAGACGAGGGCGGAACAAGGCGATTATTGGCGGTAGGGTTAATCGCGGGTGGAATAATTGACGCCCGCCGAAGCCCGCTCTACGAAGTCCGAGCAGCCTGCCGCGTTAGCCGCACCATCTCCAGCAGCATCGCCTCGCCGGCATCGACCAGTTCTTCCAGCGTGATGCGTGGCATGCCTTTGCGCCGGGACGTGCCGCCGCGCGCAAGCAGCGGAACGTGGACGAACGCGGCGAGGCGAGGGCCGTTGTCGGTTCGCGCGGCCTCGATCGCGCGCCAACTCAGATAATTGCAGAGATAGCTGCCGGCGTCGCGCGAGGCGCGGGCGTCTATTCCGGTGCCGACCGCCACGCGCAGCAATTTGGCGGTATGCGGGCCGAACATTCTGGCGTCGGCGTCACTGAGGATCGATCCCTTGCGGGCGCGGGTTCGATCGGCGTCCGGCCACAGCGTGGTGACGGCATTGCGGGCGCGGGTCTCGACCCGCAGATGCGCGGTGCGGCCGGCGAGGCCGAACATCAACAGCGCCTGCGGCTGGTGTTTTGCCAATAGCAGCGGCAGTTCGCGATCGACGGTCGCGTAGGTGACGTGGAAGATGTGGCCGATGAGCTCGACATCGCCAAGCGCCGGGCGGCGCAGCCGCTTTAGCCGCGCTACCAGCGCTTGCGTCGGATTAAACGGCGCCCCGGGAAACGGACCGAAACCGGTGATGAGAATACGAAGCCTGGCGCTCACCGCAGCATCTCCGCGATCTCTGCGGCGCCGACCGCCGGCGTGATCCGGCCGTCCGCCACTTCGGCTTCGGTCTTTTTCACTTTCGCCCGGATCGCCGGATCGGAGCGCAGCCGCGCCATCATCCGCTGCTCCAGCATCGACCACATCCATTTCACCTGCTGCTCACGCCGCTGTGCGGCGAACTCGCCCGAGGCGTTCATGGCGGTGCGGTGATCCAGGATCTTCTGCCACAGTGTGTCCATGCCGGTCCCGGTCAGCGCCGAATAGGTCAGGACCGGCGGATGCCAGTGCACCGAACGGGGGGTGAGGATATGCAGCGCGCCGCGATATTCGGCGGCCGCTAGGTTGGCGCGCTTGATGTTGTCGCCGTCGGCCTTGTTGATCGCGATCATGTCGGCGAGTTCGACCAGACCCTTCTTGATGCCCTGCAATTCGTCGCCGGCGCCGGGCAGCATCAGCGCCAGGAAGAAATCGGTCATGTCGCAGACCGCAGTCTCGGATTGGCCGATGCCGACGGTTTCCACCAGCACCACGTCGAAGCCGGCGGCCTCGCACAACAGCATCGCCTCACGGGTTTTTGCAGCGACGCCGCCGAGCGTGCCGGATGCCGGCGAGGGCCGGATGAAGGCGCCATCGGAGCTAGAGAGCCGCGCCATCCGCGTCTTGTCGCCGAGGATCGAGCCACCGGTGCGTGCCGACGACGGGTCCACCGCAAGCACCGCGACCTTGTGGCCGCGCTCGATCAGGAACATGCCGAGTGCGTCGATGGTGGTGGATTTGCCGACGCCGGGCGAGCCGGTGATGCCGACGCGGATCGCCTTGCCGGTGTCCGGCAGCAGCGCCTGCACCAGATCGCGCGCCGCCGCCTGATGATCGGCGCGGCGGCTTTCGATCAGCGTAATCGCGCGCGCCAGCGCCGCGCGGTGGCCTGCGCGGAGGTCTTTGGTCAGCTTGTCGATGTCGAGCGTTTTGTTCCCGCTCATTGCTGACCGTCGTCGTCGCCCTTGGGCCGCGCGCCGCCGAAGATGCTTGCGCCTTCCGGCGTCAGATACGGCTTCAATGTTTCCCACGGCACGAACGCGACATACTCGCCTTCGACGTAGGGGCCGACCGCATAGGGCGGGTAATGGAAGGTCAGGCCGGAGCTCTTGCCTGAAACGGTCGACGGCGCCAGCGTCACCGCGCCGATCTTGAGCAGGGTCGGCTTAACATCTTTGTACCACTCCGCCGTCGCGGTCTCGCTGGTGTCACGCTTCTTCTTCTCGACATTGAGCGAGGCGATGACAGCTTCGACCATCGCCTTCATGGTCGGGCCGTCATCTGCGGTCTCGGTGAAGAAGGGGCGGATGCTGATGCGCTTGTTCGCGGATTTATCCCAGAGAATGGTGTTGACGTCGGAATTGGGATGCGCGCCACCGGTGTCCATATAGTCGGACCTGACGATGCTGACATAGTGGCCGTCGACCACCGAGCGCGTCTCGTATCTCCGCTCCATCGACCAGGCGCCGTTGCGGAACATTTGTGGATCCTGCTTGCGTTCCTTCTCGGCGTCGGCGCGGTTCTTCTCCGCCCATGCCCTGCCCTCGGCGAGACAATCCGCCGCGAGCGCCGGATCGGCCTTGATCTTGTCGTCAAGGAACACGCCGGCGTCGATGATCTTGGTCTTGATCGCGGCGTCGGGCCTTGGGTCGGCGGCGAAGACAGCCTGGAAAGATATGGCACTCAACGCCAGCACTACGCTCAATTTGGTCAGGAAGGTCAAAGTTTCGATTCCTTGGAAAGGCGTTCGACAAAGTTCTTGAGAGGTTCGAGATCGCTTTCGACCATTGCCCATAACAAATCGGCATCGGTCCGATGATAGGCATGGCGCAGCCAGTTTCCGAGATCGGCCAACCCTCTCCAGTTGATGTTAGGCTGTTTTTCTTTCAGGGCCGACGGAATGAATCGCGACGCTTCGCTGATGACTTCAAATAATCGTTCCACTGCCAATCGGATCACCAGATCGTTGGCAAAGCTTTCGCGCGTATGTCCGGCCAACATACGTCGAAGGTTACCGATCGCTTCAGCGATATGGCCGATCCGGTCCGCGAGGGTTGGTTGCACGTCAAAACACTTCGACGATGTCGTCCGCGATTCGCTGCGCGATGCGGGGCGGAAGGGATCGCCGCATGGTAGCCTGCGCCTGCAATCCCGTTGCATCCTCGATAATGTGCTCAACGTCGATCAGGTTGAGAAGCGAGAATGACGCGTCTGGTTCGATTTCGATAAGCACGTCAATGTCGCTGTCAGGGCGATTGTCGCCCCGTACGCGAGAGCCAAAAATGGCAAGTTTGGTCACACCCTCCGCCTTGATGGCGTCAGCGTTTTTCCTAATCGCTGCAATGATCTCGTCGCGCGTCATGGGCCTGACCGGATTTTACGATCCCATCAGTCTATCAGCTACTCCGCCGCCTCGCTATGGCCGAGCCGGGCGTTGAGCTTGTGGATCAGCTCTTCGGCGGCGTCCGCGATCACGGTGCCCGGCGGGAAGATCGCCTCGGCGCCGGCCTTGTAGAGCGCCTCATAATCCTGCGGCGGCACCACGCCGCCGATGATGATCATGATGTCCTCGCGGCCCTGCTTCTTCAGCGCGGCCTTCAGTTCGGGTACAGCCGTGAGATGCGCCGCCGCCAGCGACGACACGCCGAGGATATGGACGTCGTTCTCGACCGCCTGCCGCGCAGCTTCGTCGGCGGTCGCAAACAGCGGCCCGATATCGACGTCGAAGCCGACATCGGCAAAGGCGGAGGCGATCACCTTCTGGCCGCGGTCGTGGCCGTCCTGGCCGATCTTGGCGACCAGGATACGCGGGCGGCGGCCCTCGGCATCCTCGAACGCATCGATCAGCGCCTGCACCTTTTCGACCCGGTTGGACATGGTGGACGCCTCCCGCTTGTAGACGCCGGTGATGGACTTGATTTCGGCGCGGTGCCGGCCGAACACCTTCTCCATCGCGTCCGAAATTTCGCCGACGGTAGCCTTCGCGCGGGCGGCGTCGATCGCCAGCGCCAGCAAATTGCCGTTGCCTTCGCCGGCGCTGCGGGTCAGCGCCGCCAGCGCGTCATCGACGTCCTTCTGGTTGCGTTCCTGCTTCAGCCGCGACAGCTTGTCGATCTGCAGGCGGCGCACCGTGGAATTTTCCACCTTCAGCACGTCGATGGCGGCTTCATTGACTGGCTTGTATTTGTTGACGCCGATCACCGCCTGCCGGCCGGCGTCGATCCGGGCTTGCGTTTTGGCGGAGGCTTCCTCGATCCGCAGCTTTGGCACGCCGGCCTCGATCGCTTTCGCCATGCCGCCGAGCGCCTCGACTTCCTGGATGTGGCCCCAGGCCTTGGCGGCGAGATCGCGGGTCAGCCGCTCCACATAATAGGAGCCGCCCCAGGGATCGATGATGCGGTTGGTGCCGGTTTCCTGCTGCAGGAACAATTGCGTGTTGCGGGCGATGCGTGCGGAGAAATCGGTCGGCAGCGCCAGCGCTTCGTCGAGCGCGTTGGTGTGCAGCGACTGGGTATGGCCTTGCGTCGCCGCCATCGCTTCGATGGTGGTGCGCATCACGTTGTTGAAGACGTCCTGCGCGGTCAGCGACCAGCCGGAGGTCTGGCAATGCGTGCGCAGCGACAGCGAGCGCGGGTCCTTCGGATTGAACGGCTTTAGAAGTTTCGCCCACAGCAGCCGCGCGGCGCGCATCTTGGCGACTTCCATGAAAAAATTCATGCCGATCGCCCAGAAGAACGACAGCCGCGGCGCGAAGCGGTCGACGTCGAGGCCCGCGGCAAGGCCGGCGCGCAGATATTCGACGCCATCGGCCAGCGTGTAAGCGAGTTCGAGGTCCTGCGTCGCGCCGGCTTCCTGCATGTGATAGCCGGAGATCGAGATCGAATTGTATTTCGGCATCTTTTGCGAGGTGTAGGCAAAGATGTCGGAGATGATCCGCATCGAGGGCGCCGGCGGATAGATATAGGTGTTGCGCACCATGAACTCTTTCAGGATGTCGTTCTGGATCGTTCCTGAAAGTTTTTCCGGCGGCACGCCCTGTTCTTCGGCGGCGGCGACGAACAGCGCCAGGATCGGCAGCACCGCGCCGTTCATGGTCATCGACACGCTCATCTGGTCGAGCGGGATGCCCGAAAACAGCGTACGCATGTCGTAGATCGAGTCGATTGCGACGCCAGCCATGCCGACGTCGCCGGTGACGCGCGGATGATCGGAATCGTAGCCGCGGTGGGTGGCGAGATCGAACGCAACCGACAGGCCCTTTTGGCCGGCGGCGAGGTTGCGGCGATAGAATGCGTTGGAATCTTCCGCCGTCGAGAACCCGGCATATTGCCGAATGGTCCAGGGCTGATTGACATACATGGTCGGGTAGGGGCCGCGCAGATACGGCGCGATGCCCGGCCAGGTCTCGAGAAAGTCGATGCCTTCGAGATCGGCTTCGCTGTAGCCGGGCTTTACCGGGATGCCCTCGGGCGTGAGCCAGGGCTCGGCGCTGCTGGCGGGCGACGCCGGAGCGACCGGCTCGAAAGAGACATCAGCAAAGTTCGGTATGCGGCTCATGGGTTACCATTATAGCACATGTGAGATTTGGGGCGCGCCATCATCACTCATGGTCCGGATGCTGGTGGCTGATGATGCCATTTGCCTTTTCCGGCCCGTAATTCTGCAGCGTGGTCTGGCTCGGCAAATTGGCGATGCCAACCACCCAGCCGAGCCGGGATTCGGTTCCATACTGCCTGGTTGGTATGATCTGATCCGGCCGGTCGAACGTACCGGTCATGATCTCGATCCGCGGGCCGTCGATGCGGCGGAAGCTGAGCGGCGTGCCACAATCCCTGCAAAAGTCACGCACGGCGATGGAGGAGGACTGAAACGCCGCCGGCTTGCCGCGGGTCCAGGCGAAATCGGCATGCTCGATGTCGGCGAAGGAGGCGAACGGCGCACCGGAGGCCTTTTGGCACATCCGGCAATGACAGATGCTGATCTTGGCCGGCAGCCCCGAGAGCGCAAAGCGGACGGCGCCGCATTGGCAGCCGCCGGTCAGGACGGTCTTGGTCTCCTCGGACATGCTCACTCCATCCGCCGCCAGGCTTCCTGCAGTGTCGCCAGCGCGTCGCCGCCGGCAAAGATGAAATCGCCGACGCCGGCGGCCCGCAAGCCTGCTTCCTGCCCGCCGGGACGGCCTGCCAGATAGATATGCTTTGCGTCAGCGGCTTGAAGGGCCTTGGCGGCGGCTTCCGCATGTGCCGCATAAACCCTGTCCGACGAGCACAGGCACGCCGCCGCCGCGCCGGAGGCCTTGAAGGCGGCGGCAAGCGCTGCTGGCTCGGTAAACCCCGGAGTGTCGAGCGCCTCGATGCCGCCGGTCTCGAAGAAGCTTTTTGCGAACGCAGCACGCGCCGTGAAGTTGGTGGGCGTGCCGAGATTGGCGAGAAAGATTCTTGGCCGCGCGCCGGTGCTCTTGAGTCGGGTATCCGACTTATCGCGCAGCGCCTCGAACGGCGCCGCCAGCCGCATCGGCGGCAGCGCATCGAATTTGAACCTGGCCTCGCCATAAGGCGCGAGCGTTACCGGTTTTGCGTCCAGCACCGCGACCTCGGCCTCGTGCAGGTTTGGAAATTCGCTGGCGCCGGTCAGCACGTCCCGGCGCTTGGCGATATTGGCCTCGCGCACGGCCCGGGTCGCAGCGACCTTGCGCTGGATCAGGTTTTGCGCGAGGGAAGCGAACAGGCCGCCGGCCTTTTCGATTTCCTGAAACAGCGCCCATGCGGCTTCGCAAAGCTGCTTCGTCAGCGTCTCGATGCCGCCGGATCCGGCCGCGGGATCGGACACCTTGGCGAGGTTGGATTCTTCCAGCAGCACCAGCTGCGTGTTGCGCGCGGCGCGCCGGGCGAACGGATCGGGCAGTCCCAGCGCCAGCGTGTGCGGCAGCAAGGTGATGGCGTTGGCGCCGCCGAGCCCCGCCGAGAAGGTCGCCATGGTCGCGCGCAGCATATTCACGTAAGGGTCGCGCTGGGTCAGCATGCGCCAAGCGGTATCGGCAGCGACGTAAAGCGGCTTTGGCGTGAGGCCGCAGGCTTGTTCGATCCGCGCCCACAGCAGCCGCAGCGCACGGAATTTCGCCAGTGTCAGGAACTGGTCGGCATCGGCGCTGAGCCGGGCATAGACCATGCCTTGCGCATCTTCCAGCGTAACACCGGCCTGTTCGATCGCGCGCAGATAGGCAACGCCGGAAGCCAGCACGAACGCCAGCTCCTGCACGTCCGAGCCCCCGGCGTCATGGATCACCCGTCCATCGGCCGCCGCGAACGGACCCTTGAAGCCCATCGCGGCGAGGCCTTTGATCGCGCCCGTTGCCGCCGGCACGATCTCGGGCCAGCTATAGGGACTGGACCCCCACACCGCGCAGGCGCCGAGCGGATCGAGACCGAAGCGGATAGCGCAGGCCGCCGGGCTCAGGCCTTTGCGTTTCACATATTCGGCGACGTGAATGGCGGCCATCCGCGACTGCGGACCAATCTGCAGTTCGATGGCGATTCCGGCATCGAGGTAAATGCCGTCGAGCACTTGCTCGATCGCCTCAGCCGTGGGCTCCAGTCCAAAACCATAGGCGCCATTGGCGCCGGCGAAGACCAGCGTGAGCCCGGTGGCGCCATTCTCGAGATCGTGCCGCGCCTGCGCATTGGCCTGTTTGGCATCGGGATGATCGATCCGCTGCATGATTTGCCATGGGGCGGCCGCATGCCGCGCGGCGACCGGCGTCGCACCTTTCGCGCGCGGATAGATCGGATCGATCTTCAATCCATCCGCTGTCTTGCCGATCAGCTTTTCGAATGGGGCGCCCTTCAGCACTCCGTCGACCAGCTTGCGCCAGTCGTCGTAAGTCGCCGGGGCAAAGTCCGCGGCCAATCGCAGTTCGTCCTTGGTGGTGGTCATCCGGCCAATCGTTCCTTGGTCGCTTCTTCTATTTGGCCGGAAATTGCCACGGGGCGGTCGCCAAGCCAAACGGTTGTTTTCGGTCCTTTTTGGCTAGCCCAGTTCGGGTAGCCGCAAAATACCTTCGGTCGAAACTTGTGCCAGCGCCGCGCTCACACTTCGTCCCGCGATGAGACGGTCCGGGACAATCTCGGCGAGCGGTACCAGCACGAACGCGCGCTCGAACAGCCGGGGGTGCGGCAGCGTCAACTCGGGTTTGTCGATTTTGACATCGTCATAGGCGATCAGATCGAGGTCGAGGGTGCGCGGGCCCCAGCGCGTTTCCTGGGCGCGGTCGCGGCCGAATTTCTTTTCGATCTTGTGCAGCGTGAACAGCAAGGCATGGGGATCCAGGCTGGTTTCGATTTCGATGCAGGCATTGATGAAGTCGGCCTGCTGCTCGTCGCCCCAGGGCGGGGTGGCGTAATCCGACGACCGTGCCAGCAACGCGGCCTGCGTCATGCCGCAAATATTGGAGATCGCCTTCTGGAATGTTGCGCGGACGTCGCCGACATTGCCGCCGAGCGCGATCAGCACGTCAGCCATGGGAGGGTTGCCGTGTGCGCATCAGCACCACGCCGACGTCGTCAAAGATCGCAGCGATCGGCGCATGCGGCTTGTGGACGGTGACCTCGACCGCGCTGATACGCGGGAAGCTCGACAAAATGGCGTCCGCGACGGCGCCGGCTGCGCGCTCCAGCAGCTTGTAATTGGTATTCTTGAACGCCGCCGTCGCGGTCGCGACCACGTTGGAATAGGACACGGTGTCGGCGAGGCGGTCGGTATGCGAGGATTCCGACAAATCGACCGAGAGTTCGAGGTCGATCACGAAGCGCTGCCCGACCTCGGTCTCGTGTTCCATTACGCCATGGCGGGCATGGATGACGACGCCGGTGATGAAGATGGTATCGCTCATTCCCGTTCCCTGATCGCTGCCGCTACCCGCAATGCCTGCACGGTTTCCGCCACATCATGCGTTCGGATGATCCGCGCGCCGCGTTGGGCGGCTATAAGATGCGCCGCGATCGAGCCGCCGAGTCGTTGCTGCGGCTCGGACGGCGTCACCGTGCTGATAAAGCGCTTGCGCGAGGCGCCGACCAGCAGCGGCAGGCCGAAAATGCTGAGTTCATTCAGGCGCGCCAGCGCAGTCATGCTCTGTTCCGGCGTCTTGCCGAAGCCGATCCCGGGATCGAGCACGATATGGTCGGACGAAATACCCGCTTCGGTTGCGATGTCGAGTGAGCGCACGAAGAAGGCCGCGATATCCTGCATGATGTCGATGGCGGGATCGGCGCTGTCGCGGTTGTGCATGATGATGATTGGTGCATGGCGCGCGGCCACCAGCGCGGCCATGCCGCCGTCGCGCTGCAGGCCCCAGACGTCGTTGGCGATGGCAGCGCCATTGTCGAGCGCCCATGCGACCACGGCGGATTTCATGCTGTCGATCGATACGGGAACGCCGAGCGAAACGACGTCGGCCAGCACCGGCTGCAACCGTTTCAGTTCTTCATCCGCGGATATCGGTTCCGAACCGTAGGGCCGGGTGGATTCCGCGCCGATGTCAATGATGTCGGCGCCCTCGGCAACCATCCGGCGGGCCTGCGCCAGCGCGTGTTCGGGGGTCGCGAACTGTCCGCCGTCCGAGAATGAATCCGGCGTGACATTCAAGACGCCCATCACGGCCGGATAGGGCCTGGACAACAGCGCCGGCAGCAGGAGATGACCGGCCGGGCCGGCCGCCATGGCGGGTCTGGGCATGGTTGCGATCATGCGGTGGCTTTGCGCGGTCCGCGCAAGCGAGTCAAGGCAGGAGAGCCGGCCCGGCACGCCGGCAGGGTCGGCTTTGTAACCCGGTTTAGTAGCTGATTTTCGGCTGCAGCTTGCGCGCCAGCGCGATCAACTGCCCGACCGACTTCTCCGACGGCATGACGCGGAGGAGCTTGCGCTTGGTGTTCACGTCTTTCATGTTCTGGGCAAGGCGCGCGGGATTACGGAGCGCCAGTTCACGGACCGTGGGGACGCCGGCGGCGCGCACCAGTCCGACCTTTGCCTTGCCCATCCCGGGAATCCGCATGTAGTCGGAGAAATTGGCCCATTCGAGCAGTTGCTGTTCGCTGATGCCGGTCTTCGCGGCCAGCGCCTTGCGCCCTTTGACTGTACTCGCGGCTTCAAGCAACGCTTCGGTGGTGCGAATGCCAAGCGATTTCAGTTTCGAAGCGGAATAGGCGGTCAAGCCATCAATCTCGGAAAGGGGATATGTCATGATACTCGATATGCAAAGAAAATTGCGCAGGCCGAACGGTGCTGCTAAGCGAACTGGCTCAGGCCCGGCGTCCCCGAAATAATTTCGCCCATTTTATCCGCTCCGATTTTGTCGCGGCCGAACCGGAAAAGTTCACGCGCGACGCTCTGAATCTCGCCCATGCCCAGACCAAGCGCCATCAGCTTGGTACCGAGCGCCATCAAGCCGCCGCCCATCAACCTGGAGAGCCCGCCATTGCTGCTCGAGGCCGCGATCGCAGCTTCCGCACCTGGAATTTGGTCGATCAGAGCCTGGACCTTGTCCGAAGGCCCCTCGTGACGGAGGAATCCCAGAACGATGCCGATGGTTTTTTCAGCGACAATGCTATCGATGCCAGCCTTCGAGGCCAGCCTTCCAATCAATTCGTCCATATTGCCCCGCCCTCAGCCGGTTGATTACCGGGTCATTTGCTTGTGAATTTATCTTGATCGCCTGCGACCTGAAATACAAGCGATGACCGCACGCCAAGGCGATTTTCGACTGAGATCGCGCGGCGAGTGTTGCAGCAATGCAATTGATTCAGGTCAAGTTGCCGCAGCGCGTCCTCCATTTGCCTACCGGGGATCGGAGAAAAGTATCATGAGCATGGTCTTCGCGGCGGCGCGATAGGTCCATGTCCGCTGACGGTTTCAATCGACGGGCAGGATGCGCTATGATCGGGTTGCTTGCTGACCGAACCTCCCCGATACGCGCGAAGAGGCGATGCGATGGCCACCCCCGATAACAAAACCGCCGATACCGACGAGAAGATTTTTATCGGCAAGGGTGACGAGACAGTCTGGCTGACGCTCGCGCTTGCAAATCGGCACGGCCTCGTCACCGGCGCGACCGGAACCGGCAAGACCGTGTCGCTGCAGGTGATGGCGGAAGGGTTTGCGCGTGCCGGCGTTTCCGTTTTTGCGGCCGATATCAAGGGAGACTTGTCCGGGATCTCCGAAGTCGGCGAGGCCAAGGATTTTATCGTCAAGCGGGCAGGCGAGATGGGCCTGACCTTCCAGCCGGACCAGTTCTCGACGGTATTTTGGGACGTGTTTGGCGAACAAGGCCATCCGGTCCGCGCCACCGTCACGGAAATGGGGCCGTTGCTGCTGTCGCGGATGCTCGATCTGAACGACGTGCAGGAAGGTGTCCTCAATGTCGCGTTCCGTGTCGCGGACGAGAACGGCCTGGCGCTGATCGATATGAAAGATATTCGCGCGCTGTTGGACGCGATCGTCCCCGACACGACCAAGAAGGGTGCGGACGCCGACGAAGATCCGCTGGCGCCGATCCGACAGGCCGCGCAAGGCTACGGCAATGTCACCAGGGCGACGGTTGGAACCATTCAACGCCAGCTTCTGGTGCTGGAAAACCAGGGCGGGACGAAATTTTTCGGCGAGCCGGCACTGTCGCTGAAGGATTTCATGAAAACCGACCGTGACGGCCGGGGCATGGTCAATATCCTCGTCGCGGACAAGCTGATGCAGAGCCCGCGGCTCTATGCGACCTTCCTGTTGTGGATGCTGTCGGAACTGTTCGAGGAACTGCCGGAGGCCGGCGACCTGCCCAAACCGAAAATGGTGTTCTTCTTCGACGAGGCGCATCTGTTGTTCAACGATGCGCCGAAGGCTTTGATGGACAAGATCGAACAGGTGGTGCGGTTGATCCGTTCCAAGGGCGTCGGCGTTTATTTCGTCACGCAAAATCCGATCGACGTGCCGGACAAGGTGCTCGCTCAATTGGGCAACCGCGTGCAGCACGCGCTGCGCGCCTTCACGCCGCGCGATCAGAAGGCGGTGACCGCGGCGGCGCAAACTTTCCGGCCCAACCCGAAGCTCGATACCGCCCGGGTCATCATGGAACTCGGCAAGGGCGAAGCCCTGGTGTCGTTCCTTGAAGGGGGCGGCACGCCGGCGATGGTCGAGCGCGTCATGGTGCGGCCGCCATCGGCGCGGATCGGACCGATCACGCCGGAAGAGCGCAAGGTGATCATGGACAACAGTCCGGTGAAGGGTAAATACGACACGGCGATCGATGCCGAATCCGCTTATGAGATCCTGCAGAAGCGCGTCGCCGGGACGGCGGCGCCGGCGGATGGGTCGGATGGCGACAGTGGCGGCGGAATCCTTGGACAGATCGGCTCGATCGTCGGCACCATCTTCGGTACCAACGTATCGCGCGGCCGGATGTCGACCGGGCAGATCATCGCGCGAAGCGTCACGCGCTCGGTCACCAACAAGGTGGTCGGCGGCGCCGTCGCCGATCTCGGCAAATCGATGGGCGGCTCGATCGGCGGTTCGGTTGGGCGCGCGCTGGTGCGCGGCGCGCTCGGCGGATTGCTGCGGCGCTAGTGTCGCGCGGCCGTGCTACCTTCCGCGAAAGAAAGAATGGATTGCTTCGTCGCTCCGCTCCTCGCAATGACGGGTGAGGAGAGTTCCTTGCTCCAACAACGTCATTGCGAGCCAACGGGTCGCGCCAATGCGCGCCCGATGATAAACTCCGCGAAGCAATCCATGGTATCGCCGCTGAACCAAAGAATGGATAGCTTCCTGATGTCCGGGACGAGCTTGTGCTGAGATACCCATCGCTGCGAGCGCCGCTCGATATCCTGTTCTTGATCTGTTGTATCGCGCTGACGGCCGATGTCATCGCCCCCGAGATTTGGGGGCACGGCAAGACCAAGGACTATCCGCTCTGGTTCTGGGCCGGGCAGCAGGTGCTGCAGGGCAGGGATCTCTACCCCAGCGATCCCGGCGCCTATTTCGAATTCATCTATCCGCCGCTGCCCGCGGTCCTGCTCGCGGTGCCGAGCTTCTTCGGCAAGATACCGCTGTATCTGTGCCTCTCGTTGCTCAACGTCGTCGCCTGGTGGATGACGGCGCAATTCTCGCGCGCGATGACCGGATCGGACCGCAAGCCCGGGGTTTGGCTGGAAGCGTTGCCGGGCATCGTCACCGTGACCTTCGTGTTCGACATGTTCGATCTCGGCCAGCCGAACCTGATGCTGCTCGCGATGATGCTGTATGGGTTCTGGCTGCTGCGGCGGATGCGGCCATGGATGGCGGGCAGCATGTTTGCGCTGGCGACCGCGATCAAGGTTTTTCCAGTGGCGGTGTTGCCCTATCTCATCTGGCGCAAACAGTGGGCCGCAGCCGCCAGCATGGTGGTTTTCCTAGGGCTGTTTCTGTTCGTGCTTCCGGCGCCGTTCCGCGGTTACCAGCACAATGTCAGGGAGTTGAAGACCTGGTACCAGGGCATGATCGGGTCGAGTTCCGAGAAGGGCTTCGGGCAGCGCGACGAGCAGAACTGGTCGTGGGTCAATCAGTCCATCATCGCGATGACGCACCGGCTGACGCGCCCGGTCAATTACGGCCAGGACGATCCGACCCAAATCAAGCCCGCGCGCTACATGAATGTCGCCAATCTCGATTTCAAGACCGCGAACCTGATCGTCGTGGCGGTCTCGCTTCTGATCGGGCTCGGCTATCTCGCGGTGATGCCGAAGGCTTCGCGCCGGACCGAACGGTCCGACGCCGAAGAGATCGGCATCCTGTTTTGTCTGATGACGGTCGCCTCGCCGCTGGCCCGACAATATTATTTTATGTGGCTGTTCTTTCCGATGACCGTGCTGATGCATCGCGCCGCCTACGACCCGCGTCCGGCCGTCAGGGCCGGCACCTGGGCCTTGCTGGCCGTTGCAGGCGGTCTGATGATGCTGTCGCTTCCGGTGTTCCCGATCGATTTGCAGGCTTTCGGGAATAACCTCGCCGCAACCGTCGTGCTGGTGGCAGGGCTGGTCTGGCATATGCTGCATCCGCTCGTCGCAGATGCCTTGCCTCCGGCCGCAAGCGGGCTACAACGTGGCGCAGATCATAACGCCCACAGTCAGGGAATATCGTGATGTCCAACCCAAAGCTTCAGCCGGTCCTCGACCGTATCGACGCCGATTTCGACAACAGCCTCGAGCGGCTGTTTGCGCTGCTGCGGATCAAGTCGATCTCGGCCGATCCGGCCTTTGCCGGCGATTGCAAGTCGGCCGCCGATCATCTCGCCAAAGACATTGCGTCGCTTGGATTTGCGACCGAGGTCAGGCCGACCGCCGGTCATCCTGCCATTGTCGCCAAGGCCAATGGCAGCGCCGACGGCCGGCCGCATGTGCTGTTCTATGGCCATTATGATGTGCAGCCGGTCGATCCGCTCAATCTCTGGCATCGTCCACCGTTCGAGCCCATCGTTACCGATCACGCCGACGGACGAAAGATCATCGTCGCGCGCGGCGCCGAGGACGACAAGGGCCAGTTGATGACCTTTGTCGAGGCCTGCCGCGCCTGGAAGTCGGTGACGGGGTCGCTGCCGGTGGACGTCACCATCGTCATCGAAGGCGAGGAAGAAATCGGTTCGAAGAACTTTGTTCCATTTCTCGAAGCGAACAAGGCGGACCTCAAGGCCGACTTCGCGCTGGTCTGCGACACCGGCATGTGGGATCCGAACACCCCGGCGATCACCACGCAGCTGCGCGGGCTCGTCTATGACGAGGTCAAGATCAAGGCCGCCAATCGCGACCTGCATTCCGGAATCTTCGGCGGCGGCGCGCAAAATCCGATCAGGGTGCTGACCCGCATTCTAGGCAGCCTCCATGACGAGAGCGGCCACATTACCATTCCCGGCTTCTACGATGGCGTGAAGGATTTGCCGCCGGAAATCCTGGCGCAATGGAAAAACCTCAACCTCACGCCCGAATCGTTCCTGAAGCCGATCGGCCTCTCGCTTCCCGCCGGCGAAAAGGACCGCCTGCTGATCGAGCAGGTCTCCTCGCGTCCGACCTGCGACATCAACGGCATCATCGGCGGCTATACCGGCGAGGGTTCGAAAACGGTGATCCCCGCCGAAGCGTCGGCGAAGGTTTCATTCCGGCTGGTCGAGGGCCAGATCCCCGAAAAGATCCGCAAGGCTTTTCGCGACTATGTGACGTCGCGTTTGCCGGGCGATTGCAAGGCCGAGTTCACCGATCACTCCAACGCACCGGCGATTGCGCTCGACTGGAACATGAAGCCGCTGGCGGCTGCCAAGCGCGCGCTGACCGACGAATGGGGCAAGGAAGCGCTCCTGATCGGTTCCGGCGCCTCGATCCCGATCGTGGCGGATTTCAAGCGCACGCTCGGCCTCGATACCGTGTTGGTCGGCTTCGGTCTCGACGACGACAACATCCATTCGCCGAACGAGAAGTACGACCTGAAGAGCTTCCACAAGGGCATCCGCTCCTGGGCGCGGATCCTGGGGGCGTTCGCGGACGCGGCGAAATAGCGTCGTAGGATGGGTAGAGCGCAGCGAAACCCATCACCTTACCGCGCGAGCATGTGGCCATGACCGGCTACCGTCGCAACTTCATCCCCGGCGGCAGTTTCTTCTTTATCGTGAATCTGGCGGATCGACGGCTACGGCTGCTGACCGAACACGTCGATGAACTGCGCGCTGCATTTCGGGAGGTGCAGCGGCATCATCCGTTCACGACCGATGCCGTGGTTGTGCTGCCCGATCATCTACACACGGTCTGGACGCTGCCCGAGGGCGACGCTGATTTCGCAACGCGCTGGAGGCAGATCAAATCGGCGTTTTCCCGCAAGCTCGCACCCACCGAACCGATTTCAGAGAGTCGTGCGGCCAAAAATGAGCGCGGTATCTGGCAACGGCGCTACTGGGAGCACACGATTCGCGATGAAAACGATTTCGCGCGTCACGTAGACTACGTCCATGTTAATCCGGTCAAACATAGGCTTGTGACCCGCGTTAGAGATTGGCCGTATTCGTCGTTTCATCGCATGGTGAAGCTCGGAGTCTATCCCGAGGATTGGGCGGGCGATGTGGCGGAGCTCGGCGGGGATTTTGGCGAGCGATCATAGACAGTTTGATGGGTTTCGCTTCGCTCTACCCATCCTACGACGATATTTCGCCGCGTCCACGAACGCGCTCAGCCTGTAAGATGGGTAGAGCGAAGCGAAACCCATCACCATGTCTCCGAAAATAGAAACGCCGCCCGGAATTGGGCGGCGTTTTGATTCGGTCATGCAGAGGTCGTTGGACGCGATCTTACACGGAAACGGTAAAATTTCAATTCTTGTAGCTGGGGTCGATGCGGTCGAGCTTGCGCAGCAGCGGCGGCCAGACCAGCGTCGTCGAGCGCAATTCCGCGCGGTCGCGGTTCGAGAGCAGATTGGTGTTCTTGTCGACGACGGCTTCGTCGACCGGATAGGCGGAAGGCCCCAGCATGCGGGTGCGGACCTGCATGGTGCAGGCGCGTTCCAGATGATACATGCGCTCGAAGGCGGAGGCGACCGAGCGGCCGACCGTCATCGTGCCGTGATTGCGCAACAGCATGTGGTTCTTGTTGCCGAGATCCCTTTGCAGGCGAGGGCGCTCGTCATGATCGAGCGCGATGCCTTCATAATCGTGATAGGCGAGATCGAAGGTGACGAGCTGCGCGGTCTGGTTCAGCGGCAGCAGGCCCTCCATGCAGCTTGAGACCGCGGTGCCGTCGGGGGTGTGGAGATGCAGCACGCAGCCGGCGTCCTCGCGGACTTCATGGATCGCCGAATGGATCGTGAAGCCGGCCGGGTTGATGCTGTAGTCGCTCTTGGTAAGCTGGTTGCCGTCGAGATCGACCTTGACCAGGCTCGAAGCGGTGATTTCGTCGAACATCAGCCCGTAGGGGTTGATCAGGAAGTGATGGTCCGGTCCCGGCACGCGCGCCGAGATGTGGGTGTCGACCAGATCGTCCCAGCCGTACAGCGCGACCAGGCGATAGCAGGCTGCGAGATTGACGCGCTGGTTCCACTCCGCATCCGTCATGTCCGACGACACTTCCTTCCGGCGAGCTTCGGCGGGCGACATGAGGTATCTCCGTGTGAATGGCTGATTTGACCGCGAGTCTAGCCCTGCGCCCGGTCCGCAGCAAGGCGCGGGCCCGGGGTGGCAGATATGCTTTCGGACGGTGAGTGAGTGCCGCCTTACGGCGCCGGTATCGAGAGCAGGCTGGAGATGCTGCGGCCGCGGATGTCGTAGACGCGGGCAAACACCACGTCGTCGCGCTTGATCTCCACCAGCACCGGCGCGGTCAGGCCTTTGCAGTAGAACTCGCCGAGCGTCATGGCGAAATCGGCGGAATGGCTGTCCCAGCCGATGGTGAAATCCGGACCAAGCGCGACCTGCGCCGGCCGCTGCGGACCGCAGACCGCGACCTTCCACTTGCGACCGTGGGGCGGCGCTTCCTGCCGCTCGGTCAGTTCCTCGCGCAGGCCGTCGGAAGCCTGCTTCAGCGCCAGACCCCAGTAATCCAGCATGAACAGATCATCGGCGGCGCGCACGGTGCCGGCGATATGGTTGAAGTGCGTGTATTGATAGGGATGCAGGCGGATCATTTCGCCGAGCGGCAGCAGCAAGCCGAACGCGAACACCGCCAACGCCACCGGCTGCCAGCTGCGGCGGTTCTCCCGCAGCCGGTCCATGCCGCGGGCGAAGGCGAGGCCCGCGAGCACCGTCATCGGCGGGATCACGAAAATGAAATGGCGGATGCCGTTGTAGAGCGCCGGCCGCTTCACCATCGCAATCACGAGCGGCAGCGTCGCCGCCAGCGTCAGCATCAGCAGGACCGTCTTGCGGCGGCCCGGCACGTCAGGCCGCGACAGCGACATCAACGTGCCGACGACGCCGGCAACCAACAGCGCGAGCAGCACTTCGGGAAGCTGCAGCGCGAACAGCGTCGGCAGATAGGACCACGGCATGTCCGGGACCGACACCAGCGCGCCGTCGAACATTTCCTTCCAGGGCTTTTCGAAGAAATGCGAGAAATAGGTCAGCGCTTCGAACGGGTGTCCCGGCTCCATGATCGACCATGGCCAGATCAGGCCCATGACGAGATAGCCGAACGCGAGACCCGGCAGCAGCACGTAAATCACATGGGCAAAGCGATGTGCCGCTTCGCGCGCTCCCTGCGTGCGGTATTCCTCGAGCAGCAGCGGCACGAAACCGGCCACCGCGTAGACCAGGGCCAGCCCGCCGAGCACCCGGCAGCCGATCGAAAGGCCGGCGCCAAATCCGACGATCAGGATGGTTCGCGGCGACGGCTGAGGATACTCCTCCGCCAACCGGACCAGGCCAAGGATCAGGATCACCATCGCCACCGCGAAAGGCGCGTCCTTCGGGTTCATGAACATGTGGCCGTAGAAGGTCGGGCACAGCGCCAGCAACAGCAACGTGGCGAGGCCGGCGAGCGGGCCGCCGACGCGCCGTCCGAGCCGCCATGTCACGGCAAGGCCGATGACGCCGACGACGGCGCCGAGCAGGCGGCGCGTTTCAAATAGCTCTAACGGGATGACCTTGTGCAGCAATGCGGCGGCCATGTCGAAGCCGCCGCCATACATATAGAGGTTGGCGAACGACAGCGCGCCGGTATCCCTGAACCCGGAACCGTACATGCGCAGCAGGAGGTCGGCATATTCGGCGTGGGTATAATCGTCCCACCCCAGTCCGTAATCGCGGAAGGTAAGACCAGCGACCAAAGCGACCGCGCCCAGCACAATGATGGCGAGCTCTTCGCAAGTCCGCTCCACCGAGCGCCTCGCCGGCGTTTCGATGGCCGAAGTCGTGATGGATGACATGGCTATTGGTAACCCGGCGTCCCTTTGGCCCAGCGTTGGCGCTTTTGGGCCTCATTCCCCGGCATCCATATAGCGCAGTTCCCTTTCCAAGTAATTGGCAATTGTGGCGTAATTTTCCTGATGCAACGCAACATATGGCATATCAATTGGTAGACGGTAAAAATACGGGCGGGGCCGGGCGGACCGGCGAGCCGCAAAGTGTTGACCGGAATCTTCCAGCCGAGGGCCGATTTTGGGGAACCGGCTCCGTAATTGCAGGTTGGCGATGCACACAATATGACGGTATCGTGGCGTTGGCGGCTTGCGAGTGTTTCGAGCGCGGCTGCAGGGGGTGAGTTCGATGATGGTTGTCATGTTGGTCGCCGGGTTTGGCTTCGTTTTGGCGGGCCTGCTGGCGATCGGCTTCGGTATCCCGGTCAAGGAGTTCAGTTTCGGCAATACGCTGATTCTCACGGGCGTGATCGGGGTTTGCACCGGCGTGATCATGCTCGGCCTTTGGATGGCCGTGCGGGAGCTGAAAAACGTCGCGCGGCGGCTTGGCGCGGGAATCTCGGCCGAACCGCACGGGGAAGTCGTGGCACAGCCGCTGGCCCCGCGCGCGCCAGCGCCGGGCGATGGCGGCTTCCTGTTCAGTCGCGACCAGCCGCCCGCAGCCGAGCAAGCCGGCCACGCCGAACCGGCCGTGCCCGCAGCGCCGCGGCCGTGGCATGAAGAAGTCGCCTCGCGCGATCGCCCGCGCAACGAGGTGCCGCCAGAGAGCGAGCCGGCCGAGGCCGCACCGCCCGCCAAGCCAAAGCGCAACCTGCTGTTTTCCTCGTCGTCGCGGAAAGAGCGCGAGCGCGCCCAGACCCGAACCAGCGAACCGTTGCCGCCGGATATCCTGTCACCGGAGTTTCGCCCCAATCCACCGGCCGCACCTCCGCCGCTCGAAGCAACCGAAGCGCCGCCCGCATCCTTCGACACTGCCTGGCCAAAATCGGAACGGCCGAGGCCGCCTGGCGAGGTCCCGCCGCAGCGGTGGAGTCCCAGGCCACCCTCGACGCCATCCTCGACATTCAGCGAAAATGCCGCCACCGGGCGAAACGAGGATCAGCCGCAGGTCACGGTCCTGAAGTCAGGCGTTGTCGACGGGATGGCCTATTCGCTCTATTCCGACGGTTCGATCGAGGCGCAAATGCCGGAAGGCATGATGCGCTTTGCCTCGATCGACGAATTGCGCTCGCACCTCGATCAGCGCCCCTGAGCGGGCAATACTTGCAGCAAAATCCATTTTGAAAATAAAACACCGTTGTTCTTGTCAGATTCCCGGCGATCCGCTCATATTCGTCAAGTCGTGCAAGGTTCCGCAGCGTATAGACGTGGCCGGATACTGTCAGAATCGCGCGGCCCGTCCGCAATCCGAGGGAAGGTTGAGCCATGACCGATGCCGCCGGCAAGACGCCAGTTGAACTCACCGCCAGTATCGTATCGGCCTATCTCAGCAACAATCCGACCCAGGCATCGGAAATTCCGAACCTGATCAGCCAGGTTCATGCCGCGCTGATGCGGGTATCGACCGGCCGGGTCGAGGCGCCGCTCGAGCCGGCAAAGCCCGCGGTTTCCATCAAGAAATCGATGACGCCGGAATATCTGGTCTGTCTCGAGGACGGCAAGCGCTTCAAGTCGCTGAAGCGCCATCTGCGCACGCAGTACAACATGACGCCGGAGCAATACCGCGACAAATGGGGGCTTCCGGCCGACTATCCAATGGTCGCGCCGAATTATGCGGTGGCCCGTTCGCAGCTCGCCAAGAAGATGGGGCTCGGCCAGCAGCAGCGGAAGCGGAAGTAGCTCGTCATTGCGAGGAGCGAAGCGACGAAGCAATCCATGGTTTGCGGCACTATGGATTGCTTCGCGGAGCCTGTCATCGGGCGCGCATTCTCGCGACCCGTTGGCCCGCAATGACGGGCTTTCAGGAAGCGGCGGCGAGCGCCTCACGCGCATCGGAGCGAATGCGCTCGACCATGGAACGCAGGCCGTTGGAGCGCTGCGGCGTCAGGTGCTCACGGAAACCGAATTCGTCGAACACTGCGATGGCATCGGTCGCGAGGATTTGCCGCGGCGTATGGCCGGAATACAGCGTCAGCAGGATCGCAATCAGGCCGCGGACGATGTGGGCGTCGCTGTCGCCGAGATAATTCAATCGCGGTTCGCGATTGCCGCTGCGATCGATCTGCTTCGAAAGCCAGACCTGGCTGGCGCAGCCATTGACCTTGTTGGTCGCGGAATGCTCGGCCTCCGGCATCGGCGCCAGCATACGGCCGAGTTCGATGACGTACCGGTAGCGGTCGTCCCACTCGTCCAGCAGCGCAAAATTATCCCTGATTTCGTCGATCGTCATCGTGGCCTGCGTCCAATTCCGATAGCGTTTTCGAGCGAAGTGGATACCGCGTAAAGAAAACGCGTCAAACAAACACTAGAGCCTGGTTCTGGCTCGCCAGAGCCAGGCTCTAAACAGTTATATAGGATCGCAGGCGGCCGAAAGCGACGAAAATGGAGCCAGTTCCGCGCCTAATTTGCGGTCACGGCGTCGGCGGCACGCGCCATTCGACCATCATATCGTCCAGCGTCAGCGTGTCGCGGGGCGCTGCGACGGTGCGCGGAGCGTCGATATTCTCGCCACCGCTGATCGAGCCGGTGTGATCGGGCGCCTTCTTGTCGGTGATGATCTGATACAGCTTGCGGGCGCCCTGGGTCGCGCGCTGGCCGATGACGGTTGCGGCCTGGCCGCCGACTTCGCAGGCCGCCGGCTGGCGCTTGCAAAATTGGCTCATGTCGGACACGGCTGCGGACGCAGCCGACACGGCCTCGGACGCGCCGATCTGCGGCATCTTGTCCGATTCAGGTGTCTTTTCCCTGGGCAACAGCACGAGCACCAGCCCGAGCCAGAATGCCATGCGAAGCAGGAAAAACATCTCGCGACCCCGATGATTTCTTTTGGTTGAATTGCGGTTGATGCCGCCGTTTGCTCCTGACTAGCAGCCGTCGATAAATCGTAAGTGTTTGCATTGAGGTAAACTCGCCGAAAATTGGCTGAAAATCCGACTGATTTGATTCGATGTAAATTTTCGATTGATATCGTCTTGGCGCATGAACTCCGCTCGCCCTGTGCGTCCACCATTTCGAAACCATAGCGTGAACGCGCTGGAAACCCGACGTTCACCATCCGCGTCGAATGCGCATCGCATCGTGCGTCAAACCCCCGCGAATGTCAGGTGTTTGGCGGCCGGCCGCCGCACCTTAGTGTTCGCTTAAGTTCGCTCTGACACGGTGGGGCAAAGATAAAGGGGGCGTTCCGGCGCGTCTGTTCGACGAACAAGCCGAAGCGCAAGTAACCGTGAGTGTTTTGAGTATCATCCGCGATTGTCTCGATGCGCTGCTGCACCCGTCGGCGCGGTATGACGCGTTGACGCGCGCGCGTCATCGCGCGTTCATGGCGCCGCGGTTGCTCGGCAGCCTCGCACTGCTTGCCGCATTTCCGGTATTTCTCGCGATGCGCGGCGCGCCCACCGCACTCGAGGTCGCCGCATTCGCCTGGCTGATCGCACCCATTCTATTGTCGTGGTTTCTGTCGCGTACCGGCCGTTACGAAGGCGCACATGTGCTGTCGTCGCTGGCGCTGGCGGGTTTCGTCATGGTGGTCGCGGCGGCCACCGGCGGCATCGAATCCTTTGCCGCGGTCTGGCTGATCGTCATTCCGCTCGAGGCCGCGCTCTCGGCCTCGCGCCGGGTGGTAGCGTTTTCGTTCGCACTGGCGATGTCGTGCGCGGCGCTTTTGATCGTGCTCGGCCATTACCACATGCTGCCGGTGCCGGATCTTGGCACCGCGCTGCGCGGCGCACTGACCGGGTTTGGCGTGGTATCGGCGATCTTCTATGCGGCCGGTCTTGCCTTCGGCGCCGAATCGCTGGCGCGCACCACCGTGTCGCTGCTCTATGTCGAGGAAGACCGCTACCGCCTGCTGGCGCGCAATATGAGCGACATGATTTCGCGCCATAGCCGCAACGGCGCGGTGCAGTTCGTTTCGCCCGCAGCCGAGACCATGGTTGGGGCGCCGGTCGCCCGGCTGCTCGGCCATGGCCTGTTCGACCGCGTCCATGTCGCCGATCGCCCAGCCTATCTGACCGCGCTGTCGGATGCCGCGCGGGGCGGCGAGGCGCGAAGCGTCGAGTTCAGGCTGCGGCGCGATGCCGTCCGCGGCCAGAACCAACCCGCCGATTTCATCTGGGTCGAGATGCGGTGCCGGCCGCTCGAGCAGGCATCTGGCGAAGCCGAGGTTGTCGCCGTCATGCGCGACGTCACCGACCGCAAGGTCCAGGAAGAGGCGCTCGAACTGGCGCGCATCGCCGCCGAGCAGGCGGATGCGTCCAAGACCCGCTTCCTTGCCACCATGAGCCATGAACTGCGCACGCCGCTGAACGCCATCATCGGATTTTCCGAGATGATCGTGCAGGAGGACGTGCTGATGATCGATGCTGCGCGCCGCAAGGAATATGCCCAGCTGATCAACGATTCCGGCCAGCATCTGCTGTCGGTGGTCAACGGCATCCTCGACATGTCCAAGATGGAAACGGGTAATTTCGAGATATCGCCGGAACCGTTCGCGCCGCGCGCAGCCCTGCTCAACTGCTGCAACCTGCTGGCGCTGAAGGCGCGGGAAAGCGGCGTCGATCTCGTCACCCGCGCGCCGGAAGATTTGCCCGTCATGAACGGCGATCCGCGCGCATTCAAGCAAATCGCGCTGAACCTCGTCGCCAACGCCATCAAGTTCACCGAGCGCGGCGGCAGCGTGACGGTCTCGGCCGTGGTCGAGGGATCGCGTCTGATGCTGCGCGTCGCCGACACCGGGGTCGGCATCGCCGCCGACGACCTCAAGCGGATCGGCGATCCCTTCTTCCAGGCCGGCAAGACCTATCAGCGCAAGCACGAAGGCACCGGCCTCGGATTGTCGATCGTGAAAGGCCTGGTCGGATTGCACAATGGCGAGATCAATGTGCAGAGCAAGGTCGGCGAGGGAACCACGGTGACCGTTGCGCTGCCGCTTTCGTTCACGCCACAGGCGCGAGAGCCGTCGAGCAATATCGCGACGCTGAAGCCGGCGCTGCGATCCGGATTACAAGACCAAGCCCATCAGGTGAAGAAAAGTGCCTAGAAAGATTGCCGATGACGATTTGATGCCCCGCCGCCGGCGTGGCGCTAAGGCGGTTGCGATCGAAGCCGAGGAGGAGCGCGGCCTTGTGATGCGCATCCTGCTGCACAGTCCGAAGGATATGGTGGCCGGCGCGCTGGCCGTCGCCGCGGTCTTGGCCATCATCACCAATGCGCTGTTCCTGCAGGCCGGCCGTCATCCGTCGCCAATGTTCGGCGGATCGGTCGTCACGCTGCCGCCGCCCGCGCCCCCGGTAGCCGTCGCAAGCCCGTTGCCGCGTCCGCGCCCGGTCGAAGTTGCGGTGAGACCCGCAGAGCCCGCGCCCGCAGAACCGAAGGCGGCCGAGGTCAAGCCGGTCGAGGTGAAGACCTCAGATCCCAAGACCTCAGATCCCAAGACCTCGGATCCCATGACCAATCTGGTGGTCAAATCGACCAGTTCGGCTCCCGCTGCAGCTTCCAACGCGGCCAATCCGGTGGTCAAACCGACCAGCGCTGCTCCCATTGCTGCTTTGAACGTCGTGCGGCCGCCGGCGCCGATCCCGTCCCATGGCGACATCACCCAATCCACCGCCGCACACCGCATAGCGGCGGTGCAGCGCGCGCTCACCCAATATGGCTACGGCCAGTTGAGGCCGACCGGCACCATCGGTTCGGACACCCAGGCCGCGATCTCGAAATTCGAGCGCGACCGCAAGCTCCCGGTGACCGGACAGATATCGGAACGCGTGGTGAAGGAACTCGCTGCGATGATCGGGCATCCGATCGACTAGAGCGCTTTCCACTTGATATGGGTCACTACGCGTATCCGGCATGTCGAAAGTAGTTCGCGCACTGCTCGGGTGCAAATGTCTTGATGAGCCTGCCGATCAGCTTCATCAGCGTTGTCACGGTGCGAGCGGCCCCCTTGCGCAGCGCTGTCTTTAGCTTCGAGAATGCCATTTCGATCGGATTGAGGTCGGGCGAGTAGGCCGGCAAATAGCGCACCTTGGCGCCGACCGCTTCGACCGCCTGGCGAACGCCGTCGATCTTGTGGGTGCGCAGGTTATCCATGAATACGATATCGCCTTTGCGCAGCGTCGGCGCGAGGATCTGCTCAACATAAGCGAGGAACGATGGCCCATCCATCGCGCCGTCAATGACATAAGGCGCCGTCAGGCCATTGATGCGCAGCGCGGCAACGAGCG
Source organism: Bradyrhizobium sp. AZCC 2289 (assembly GCF_036924615.1). NCBI lineage: Bacteria > Pseudomonadati > Pseudomonadota > Alphaproteobacteria > Hyphomicrobiales > Nitrobacteraceae > Bradyrhizobium > Bradyrhizobium sp. AZCC 2289. The sequence goes on from NZ_JAZHRY010000001.1 coordinate 8,311,246, forward strand.
TCAGCGTCTTCCAGTGGCCGTGCGGCACGCTCGCAACGAGACGCTCGCCACGCGGTGAGCGGCCGCGATGCCGGACCATCTTGGTCGTAACCGCCGTCTCGTCGATGAAGACGAGGCGCGGCGCATCAAGCTTGGATTGCTCGACCCTCAGCGCGGCACGCGCTGCAGCGACATCAGGACGATCCTGTTCGGCGGCGTGCAGAGTTTTTTTTGAACGTGATGTCGTGGCGTTCGTAGAAGCGCCAGACCGAGGTCGTACCGGTTTTCAGCCGCTTCTCGGACTTGAGCCGCGCGCGAATCTCTTCGAGCGTCAAGTCCGGCTCCGCTGCGACCAGATCAAGCAGCCATTGGCGATGCGCCTCGAGCGGCGAGCGGCTGTGGCCCGTGCCGGGCAATGCCGCTACACTGCCCGTTGTCGCCCAGCGCTCGATCCAGCGGATTGCGGTCGAGGCGCCGAGACCGAGCACCCGCGCCGCTTCCCGTCTGCTCTCGCCGTCTTCGACAAGCGCGACCGCCCGCGCCCTGAGGTCTTTCGAGTATCCCTTCGCCATCGCGCGACCTCGCCGTTGCTGTCAAAGCAACTCGAATCTGATTTGCGCGCCTCTGGGAACCCCCTTACTGTTCCGATTCACATCAACCGAAAACCGCTCTAGGTCACGTCACGCCGTTTCCGGTGCGGCTGCCTTGCGCGGCGCGAAGTGATCCGGGAGCGCCTTGAACTTGTCCAATACCCAGGCCACGCCCACCATCGCCGCCATACCGGCAACGCTGACGAGGATCTGGGCGGCGATATCGCCTTCGATCTGGACAAGGAACCAGTGCGCGGCGAATGACAGGAAGACGCCGAGGCAGAAGATCGGCAGCGAGTGCTGCCCGACGAGAACGAGCGGGCGCAGCAGGCTTGAGCGCAGGGCCGGCCAGTTGCGCGGCACATAGCGCACGAACACCACCGCCAGCGCCAGGAAGTGGATCAGCCGGAACATGTCGAGATCGGATTTGTCGATCGGATAGATGACATGGATCAGCCACTTCGGGATCATCGCATCCAGCGCCGGAAGGTGCCAGGTCATCACGATCAGGAACGAGAACGCGATCCAGACGAGGGCCAGGATCAGCACGGCGCGCGACCGGATGAATGCCGCAATCTCCGCGGCTCCGTTGAGGCCGCACCAGGTCCCGAACACGAACAGCAGCTGCCAGGCGAACGGGTTGAAGTACCAGTTTCCTCCCGGAAACGAAGGCAGATTCCAGTCGAAATAACGTGCCAGTACGTAAAAGACCGCGGAGCCGAGCAGGGTCCAGCGTGGAATTTTGACGAGGCCCCACAGGATCGCCGGCAACGCGAGTACCAGCACGATATAGAGCGGCAGCACGTCGAGATCGACGGGCTTGAACTTCAACATCAGGGTTTGCCCGATCATCACGTCGGGGTGCTCGAGAAACAGAAAGATGTTGTACTCATCCCCGTACATCGGATTGTCGAAGCGGCGAGCGGCGCGCGCGATCTGCGCAACAAAAAACAGAAACAGGAAAATATGCGCGACGTAGAGATGCCAGGCCCGCTTCAGTAGTCGCTTGGTGGCGGCGAGGAGCTGTCCGTTGGCAACTGCCGGCCCGTAGACGAAGCCGGCGGTATATCCGGAAATGAAGACGAAGAATTCGGCGGCGTCGCTGAAGCCGTAGTTGCGCAGCGTCAACCAGCTGACGATGTCGTAGGGGATGTGATCGAGAAAGACCATCCACTGTCCGATGCCCCGCATCAGATCAAGCCTGAGATCCCGCTCGGCCGGGCCCAGGAGACCATCATCATTTTGATCAGCCATCCCGCTTCTACCTCCCCCGTACGGCGAAGTGTGCGTAACTTGCCCCCGCGATACAAGCGCAAACAGACGACGTCGCTGACCCCGGCGGCAGCCGCGCGGCCTGGGGATCAGGGTACTAGCTTCAAAATATCCGCTGGCCTATCGTCGGCCCCATGCGACTGAAATCAAGCATCTGGGTGGCGGCCTATCTGCGCCGCTGCCAAACCGAGGGAATCTTCGGCGCCGTACGCCGGCGTGGCGCCGAAGAAGCCGGCGCTGTCTTCGTCAAGGTGGCGACGCTTGACGGCAATGCCATGCTGTATGCGCCCGCGCCGCAGACCGTCTATGACGAGAGCCGGCCGGCCGAGCGCTTCTTCACGCCGGCCTCGCCGCAGCCGGTGCCCGAGCAATCCGTGGAAGAGCGTCTGGCCAAGGAAATCCGCTTCGACCCGGATGCCTGGATCGTCGAGACCGAGGACCGGGCAGGGCGGCACTTTCTCGATCTCGCCAAGGCTTAGGGCGTGAACACATAAATTCACAGCGGTTGGTCGACGTCCGCTTTGGTGCGCATTCCGGACTCAAGTCGGACATCGTGTGAGGTCCGACAAGTACCAACGGCGGACAATAGTTACTCGCTCAGCGACCGCGCGAGCCCAAATGATCAGCCACGACGGATCAACTGATTTCCACTCTTGGTCTGGCTTTGCTGCAGTGAGGCGTTTCCTCGACTTTGGCTTGCAGCATGAAGGCGTCGCACAACTTCACCGCGTGGGTTCCGCGTCAATTCGCGACTCACCCCCTTAGATTACTAGGATATCCCTTGCCGTTGTCATAAAATCTTCATACGCCATCCCGATGGAGATATCGTTGAACGCGCGGCAGCCAATCGCGAGCGATGCGGGCACCGGCATTGCCGTGCGCCCGGGTGCGGAAATCGAACTTAAGCTGCTTGCGCCGCAAGGAGCCCTCGAAAAACTGCGCGAGGCGCCCGTCATCGTGCAGCATGCGCGCAACCGGGGTGCGTTTCACCGGCTGGAAACGGTGTACTACGATACGCCGGAGCGGCTGCTGTTCCAACATGGCATGTCGCTGCGCGTGCGACGCAGCGGCAAGCACTTCATCCAGACACTGAAGCTTCCACCCAATAGCGGGCAACCGCTGGCGCGACGGCAGTGGGAAGCGCCGGTTGACGGCATCACCCCTGATCTGGCGCGGCTTCCCGCCGACGAGGTCGGCGATCCCGTGACGACGCTGACCAACGAAGCACTGGTGCCGGTTTTCGCGACCAAAGTTCGCCGGCATGCGCGGCAGCTCGACCTGCCCGATGCGTCGGTTGAAATCGCATTCGACGAGGGGACGATCGAGGCCGGTGCGCGCCAGCAAGTCCTGTCGGAAATCGAACTCGAATTGAAGAGTGGCAATGCCGGCGTCTTGTTCGATCTCGGAACGCAGTTGCTGGACGCTGCGCCGCTACGGGTCGGCACGCGCAGCAAGGCGGAACGCGGCTATGCGCTCGCATTCGACATGGTGCAGTCTGCGGCGAAAGCTGAGTCATTCAGCGTTACCGCGGAGCATGTGGTCGACGACGTCATCGCACTCCTGGCGGGGTCCTGCTGGCATCATCTTCTTAAAAATCACAGGGTGGCGGAGGAAGGATCGGACCCGGAAGGCGTGCACCAGATGCGCGTCGCCTTGCGGCGTTTGCGGACGATCTGTGCGCTGTTCCGGCGCGATATTCCGTCGCCTGCATTCCAGGCGGTCAACAGCGAAGCGAAGTGGCTGATGCAGCAGCTCGGCCCGGCGCGGGATTGGGATGTATTCGCCGAGGCGACCATCACTCGCCTGGTCACGGCGGCTCCGGAGGTCGACCTAGGCGGCCTGCGCGAGGCGGTCGAACGGCAGCGCAAGTCGAGCTACGCCGCGTTGCAGATCGTTCTCGCCGATCCCCGTTGCAGCCGCTTCCTGCTCTCGCTGGGGCATTTGGTAGAACGCCGCGGCTGGCGCAACGAGATCGACAGCGAAGCGCTGGCCGTCCTGTCGCAACCGATACCGACGCTTGCCGATAGAATTCTGGCGCGATTGCATCGCAAGGCCCTCAAGCGTGGCGCGCATTTCCGGCAGCTCAACATCGGTGCGCAGCACGATCTCAGAATCGACCTCAAGAAATTGCGTTATGCGGCGGAGTTCTTCCTGCCGCTTTATGCCACCCATGCGCCCGCGAAGCGCTACGTGAGGCGGCTCGCCAGGCTCCAGGCCAGTCTGGGACGCGTGCGCGACATCGCAAGCACCCGCATCCTGCTCGATGCCATCCGGCAGGACGACCAGCCTGAGCTTCATCTCGCCATCGGCGCGGTGGCCGGCTGGCAAGCCCGTGATCAGATGGCGGTGGCGAAAATGTTGCGCAAGCGATGGCGGCGGTTCAAGGCGACGCCGGCGTTCTGGAGCCGGTAACCTGCGATGCTCGCGGCCAACTATCTGACCTTCATCAAGCTCGCATCAACTTAACGCCCCGAGCCATCCGTGCCTGTTCGTACAGCGGGGACGGCGACCGGCTGAACCGCCGGCCGGGTCTGCGCAGGCGCTGCGCGCGCACGGTTGCGCTCGTCGTCGTAAAGCGAGGGGCGATATTTCGCGCGGGTGACCGCCATCGTCGAGCCGCGCCACGCCGCCAGCATGACCAAAGCGGAGCGTTCGCTCAAGCGGTCGTAAAGCCGCGACAGCCGGTAGACATGGTGCACCGAGGAGCCGAATGCGGGATTAAGGAACATCAGCACCCGCTGGAACACCGCGCTCGGCATATCCAGCGCGCGCGCCGCAGCGGCCAACGGTTCGCCGCCGGGGTCGTTGACCACCTGGGCAGCGATCCGCGTCGGCAGGATCAACGCATCGCCGAGCTCGAGGATGAAGTTTTCGCTGTCTTCAGCAAACGCCGCCATCTCCAGCGTCTCGATGGCGCGCGCGGCGCGCGCGGCCGGAATCCGCGCCGAAGCCTTCAGCGGTGTCGCATTGAGATTGTGCAGGATCAGCGCGCGCTCGCTGGCGCTGGCTGCGAAAAACATGTCGCTGATTTCGGCGGCGTCGTTGGGCCGCATCGACAAATTCGATGCCATCCGCAACTGCGCTTCGGTCGGCGCCTTGAGCGGCGGCGTTTCCGCCGGGAACGTAGGAATCGCCGATGCGACCGGCACGATCTGGCCGGGGTCGGAACGCCGTAATCCGAGCTTGTTCAGAATTTCAGCCGGGGTCGCCGGATAGACCGCAAGCCGGGCCCGCACGGCCGCGCGGGTGGCGTCGTCGACCTCTTCGATCAGGCGGGAGGTCAGTTCGATGAATTGCCGCTCCTCATCGCCGGAATGGGCGCTGGCCTGAACATAGAGATCGGTCAGCACGCGCAGCAAAGTAGGGCGGATATCGACGCCCTCGCGGCGCGAGAGCGTCATCAAGCCATCGAAACCCGGAAACAGGGGAGTTGCAGTCATGTCAGCGTACGCGACTTTGGAGGTTCTAACCCCAGCCTACGCGGGCCGCTTTAAGAGTCGGTTAAGGAAAACAACCGGTGAAGAAATCGGATAAAATTGGCGCGGTGTCGAACAGGCCACAGCGGCCGATCCGCAATCGGCCCTGTCCATAAATTAAGAAGCCGTTAACCACGTGCTGTTCTTAATGATGGCATGTCGCCGGCCAGATGATGTCCGCGCGGCAACCAGAGAGAACGGAACATGTGCACCATCATTGAATTTCCGGCGGATGCGGCTTCGCGGCGGCCGGGCATGGTTGGCGCGCCACGCGAGGGGCTGGGAACCTTGCTGATCCTTCCCGTTGTCCGGATCGAACGCGATACCGACGGTACGAGCGGTGGGCGCGGACCGGAAGAAGGTGCAGCACCCGGTCGCCGTCGCCGTCGGCGCCCCTGACATTGGACGTTTGAAAATGCCGGAGATGTGCCTTCCGACCCGGACAACCGGAGTTCGGCGTTCACTACTGGCTCTCGCTTTCCTGTTGATGGGCGCGGCCCTTGGCGGCTGCAGTGGCGGTGATTTTGGCCGTACCCGCCAGGACTTTCGCAACGACGACATGCACAGCTGGTTGGGCGCCGAGGTGACCGGCAGCGTCGGCCTCAAGGCGTCGCAGTTCCAGCTCACCGATAATGAACGCCAGCTGCGAGATCTCGCATATCCCCTGATCGAGCCGCCGCATTCGCGCCCGGCCTGGAAGAGCGTGTTCGGCGACTACCAGCCGCTGCCTTCGCCGTGGCGGCAGAAAGTCGTGTTCGACCGCACCACCTACGGGCGCACCCTGATCGACGAGCCGCACCGCTCGCACACCTCGCGCTATCAGCAATTGATCGAGGACGTGCGCGACGACATCACCCGGTTCGAGCCGTTCTTCGCCTCGGCCGCGCGCGTGATCGAACTCGACCGCAAGCGCAATGCCAGTCTCAGGATGGTGTCGGAGCTGTCGCCGCCCGAACGGGCCGACGCGATCGCCCGCATGGAAGAGAACAGCCTGATCGTACAGTGGGTCCAGCAATGCCTGGAGCGGCGGATCTCGTCCTATCGCTGGGCGCTGGAGCGGCTGGTGATCCAGGCGCCGGATAACATCGCCGCCGAAGCCGACCGGCTGATCGGCGAACTCGCAGCGCAAACCGCCAATCCGCCGGTCGCGGCCCAGCCCGTGATCGGGCGCGCTGTGACGGTGAAGGGCTAAACTATCGCTTGCGCTTGGTGGCAAGCCCGGCGCGGCCCGCTTTGGGGCGCTGCTTCTGAAGTTTCGCGATAAAGTTCTGCAACGCATCTGACGGCGGCCGGGCTGCGCTATAGGCAAGCCCGACCTGACGCTTCACGTCGACCTCGATCTCGCGCACGACGACGTCGGGATTGGCGCGCGCCACGCCTTCCGGAACGATGGCAATGCCGACGCCGGCGGCGACCAGCGCCATCGCCCAATCCTCCGATTCGGCGATGGCCGCGGGCTGGCGTGCCGATGCGTTGCGGCCGAAGAACGCGCTTTGCTCGCAGTGGCAGCGATCGATCATCGGCACGCCGGCAAGGTCCGAGGTGCGAAGCCGTTCTTTCAGAACGAGCGGATGCGATGGCGGCAGTGCTGCGACATAGCGTTCGACCCAGAGCGGAATGAAGTGCTCGCCGGCGTCGATGATGTTCTTGGAAATGATCCGCGCATCCGCGGCTTCCTTGATGCCAACCAGACGGAGCGCAATCTCGGAATTGCCGGTCAGCGGCTTCAGCAAGGCGATCGTGCGGGGCTGATCCAGCGTGCGCATCAGGCCGAGCGTCAGCGCATGCCGGGTCGACGGTTTTCTGAACAGATTTCGCGCAGCATCCGTGTCGTCGATGATGCGGCGGGCCGCCGCGTAAAACTGTTCGGCCGACGCCGTCGGGGCGACGCCCTTCTTGTGCCGGATGAACAGCGTGGTGCCGAGCTCGGCTTCCAGATGGGTGATCGCGGCCGAGATCGAGGGCTGCGAGATGAAGCAGCGTTTGGCCGCCGCCGTCAGGTTACGTTCCCGGAACACTGAGGCGAAATATCGAAGCTCGCGGATATCCATAGTTCCATCCTATCGATGATATCGAATATGAATATTTTACCTATGGAAATCCAGATGGCAAGCAACGCACCTGACCTCAGCCAGGGAATTCGTCATGCGCATCCACCATCTCAACACCGGCACCATGTGCCCGATCGGGCGGCGTCTTGTGAACGGCACCGGCAGCATCTTCCAGCGCGCCCGGATGGTTTGTCACTGCCTGCTGGTCGAGACCAATGACGGGCTGGCGCTGATCGATACCGGCATCGGGCTGGACGACATCAAAAATCCGCCGCGGCTCGGCCGCAAATGGGTCCGGCAAACGACGCCGCGGCTCGATCCGGCCGAGACCGCGATCCAGCAGGTCAAGTCGCTGGGCTATTCACCCGGCGATGTCAGGCATCTCTTGCTGACGCATCTCGATCGCGATCATGCCGGCGGCGTTCCGGATTTCCCGAAGGCGAAGGCGCATGTCCATCGCAGCGAATACGAGATGGCGGTGTCGCAAAAAATCCCCGCGCCGAAGGGCCGCTACATCACCGATCAATGGCAGCACGGCCCCGACTGGGCGTTCTATGGTGAAGGCGGTGAAGACTGGTTCGGCTTCAAGGGCGTGCGCGCACTGGGCGATCGCGAACCGGATATTCTGATGATCCCGCTGCCCGGCCATACGCTGGGCCATTGCGGCATCGCCGTGCGGTCCAGGGACAAATGGTTGCTGCACGCCGGCGACAGCTACTTCTTCCATGGTCAATTGCAGACGCCGCCGCGGATGCCGCTGGTGCTGGGTATGTTTCAGCGCAAGGCCGATATGGACCGCGCCACGCGCATCGCCAACCAGGAGCGATTGCGGACGCTAAAGGCAACCCACGGCGATGCCGTGACGATCGTCAACAGCCATGATCCCGTCGACTATGAGAATTGCCGCTGCGGTTCGCCGCACGCCTGACGGCTGGCTAGCGCTTGCCCCGCGGCGCCGGCGGTAGTGGCGGAGCGGGAGCAGGCTCTTCCTGCTTGGCGACCGGTGCATCCGTCTGCACCTTGCAACTCGATGCTGCGAGCGAGGCCTGCGCCTGCGGCATCAGGCCGGGCTCCGGCGCCATTGCTTTCAGCACGATCAGGCCGGTGGCGGTCGGCGAGTCGATGATCAGCCGGTCGGCGGCGGTGACCTCTTCGTCTTCCGGCAATTCATTATGTTGCGCTTCCGTCATCAGGTCGAGTTCGATCACCTTGCGGCCGGCCGAGCGGTCGTTGATGGCGTAATAGGCGACCTCGTTGCGCGTATAGAACGACACCGAGGTATAGGCCTGGCTAACCGGCACCGTGAGCTTGATCGGCCCGCCCGACAGATCATAGCGGCAGATCGCTAGCGCAAAGGCCGGATCCATGAACGGCATCGATACGTTGTTCGGATCGGCGAGCGGCAGCGGCGTCACGGCGTTCAGCTTGGTCATCGGCGTCAGGCGCGAATAGGCATCCTGGCTCGCAATCCGCGGCAACGCCAGCACGCTGACGAGATGCACCACGCCGCCCAGCAGCACGCCCGCGATGATAGTGAACACGAGGCGGATCATGGGCAACCCACCGTGGATATCGAAGGCATCGGCGCATCACGTTGGGTTCGCGTCGCAACCCCGACCGGCGTGTCGTACAGCCGCAGCATCAGCGCGTAACGTTCGATCCCGCCGGTCGGCAGCCAATTTCCGGCGCGCGAACGCGAGGCCACGCGGATCTCGAACGCGCCGTCGGAGCCGCGGATGATCTCCTGGCTGGTGAAGCCGTAACGCTGCAGCGAATTGGCGACCAGATGCCCCTTGCGGTCGAACAGCGTCAGCGTCCAGAACCGCGCGGCCGGCGTGACCCCGCTGACGACGATGTCGCAGCGGCCGTCGAGCGGCTTCTTCTTGTCGTCGGTGGTCGCCGAGAAGGCGATGCCGTCGCCGGTGCCGATCGGCAATTCGCCGCTGCGGGCAATCGACGCCCGCGAATAGGGATCGACGTCGGCGGTGCCGCTCTTCGGCCGTGCGGTCCAGGCGCCGATCGTCAGCGTGCCGAGATCGGTGCCGCGCGTCGCCGTCAGATAGGTCGAGCCGAGGCCGACCACGGTGGCGAGGATCAGCGCCAGCAAAGTGATGAAGATCAGCCGCACGGGCCAGTGCTCCGCAAATTCACTGCACTAGTTCTTCCGCGGCGCGGGCGCGGTCTGGTCGCCCTGTCCCGCCGCTGCGTAGTTCTCCGGGAACGCCAGCGCGCCCGCCGAGACCGGCGCCGGCTGATCGCTGGACGACGTCTTGCCCGCAGTCTTGCCGGCCTCGTCGAGCAGCTTTTCGACGCGCACCAGGATATCCGCGCCGCGCTTGGTCAGGACCGGCGGCGGTCCCGGCTTGGTCTCCAGCACCTTTGGCGCGTTGTTGGCCGCGATCGTCGCCGGCGTCGTCGGTTGCGGCAGTTTCGTGCCCATGCCGATGCCCGGGATTTCCCGGACCTCCACGCCCTGATGCGCCGCGACCATGATGTCGTGCCAGGTCTGCGCCGGCAGCGAGCCGCCGGTCATGCGGTTGGTCGGCGAATAGTCGTCATTGCCGTACCAGACCGCGCAGGTGAAGTTGCCGGTATAGCCGACGAACCAGGCGTCGCGATACGCGTTGGTGGTGCCGGTCTTGCCGGCGGTGGGAATGCCGTCGAGCGCCGCGCGCCGCGCGGTGCCTTCGCTGACGACGTGGCTCATCATGCCCGCCATATCGGATGCGACCGAGGCCGGGATCGCCTGCAGCGGCTTCTTGCCGTCGCGGTCGAAGCGCCACACCAGGTCGCCGGCGCCGGTGCGGACTTCCAGCACCGCGTGCGGCGTCACGGACTTGCCCTTGTTGGGGAAGGTCGCGTAGGCGACGGCATGTTCGATCACGGTGACTTCGTCGGCGCCGATCGGCAGTGAGGGCGTATCCGGCAGCGGCGCCTTGATGCCGAAGCGGCGCGCCACTTCCACGATCTTGGCGCGGCCCCTCTTGGCGGCCTCCCACTCGTTTTTCGGATTCTGCCCCTTCGGATAATTGCCGATCGCGATCGACAGCTTGACCGGCACCACGTTGATCGAGCGGGTGATCGCCTGCGTCAGGGTCACCGTCCCGGAGTAGGAGTGGCCATAATTTTGCGGACACCAGTTGCCGAGGCAGACCGGGCCATCGACCACGGTCGAGTTCGGCGTGAAGCCGCTCATCAGCGCGGTCGAGTAGACATAGGGCTTGAACGACGAGCCGGGCTGCCGGTAGGCATCGACCGCACGGTTGAACTGGCTTGCGCCATAGTCGCGTCCGCCGACCATGGCGCGGACGCCGCCGTCGAGATCGGCGACCACGGTGGCGGCCTGGGTCGCGTGATAGTCGCGGCCGAACTGGCGCAACTGGTTCTCGATGGCTTCTTCGGCGGCGCGCTGCACGTTCATGTCGATCGCGGTGCGGACCACGAAGACGCGTTCGGTGTAGGATTTCGGGAACGTATCGACCAGCTTGCGCATCTCGTCGAAGGCGTAGTCGAGATAATAGTTCGGCGAAGCCTCGTCGCGGCGGTCGACGGCGAACGCCGGATTGCGCCGCGCACCGAACACCTGGCCTTCGGTCATGAAGCCGGCGTCGACGAGGTTGTCCAGCACCACGTTGGCGCGGGCGCGCGCCGCGGGCAGGTTGATATGCGGCGCGTATTTGGTCGGCGCCTTGAACAGGCCGGCCAGCATCGCCGCTTCCGCCAGATTGACGTCGCGCGCCGACTTGTTGAAATAGAAATGCGCCGCACCGTCGACGCCGAAGGTGCCGCCGCCCATGTAGGCGCGGTCGAGATAGAGCTTCAGGATTTCATTCTTGGTGAGGCGGGTCTCGAGCCACACCGCGAGGAACGCCTCGTTGACCTTGCGCTCGATCGTGCGCTCATTGCTCAGGAACAGGTTCTTCGCCAATTGCTGCGTGATCGACGAACCGCCCTGGCGCACGCCGCCGGCCTGCGCGTTGGTCAAGAGCGCGCGCGCGGTGCCGGCGATGTCGATGCCGAAATGGTCGTAGAAGCGGCGGTCTTCGGTCGCAAGCGTCGCCTTGATCAGATTGTCCGGAAAATCTTCCAGCGGGATCGAGTCGTTGTGCTTGATGCCGCGGCTGCCGATCGGATTGCCATAGCGGTCGAGGAACGTCACCGCGAGATCGGACTTCTTCAGCCAGTCATCGTCGGCGGTTTCGCGAAACGCCGGCACCGCCAGCGCCAGCATCAGGATCGAACCGCCGAGGCCGATGGTGGCGGCTTCAGACAAAGGTTCGATGAAGACCCAGCGCTTCCAGCGGCCGACATAGAAGCGGTCCATGAAGGTCGAGTAGCGCTCATAGAGTTCGCGCAAGCCCTTGCCCGACGAGAACAGCGTCGAGTCGATGCGCGCGTCCAGGTCCAGAAAGAAGTTCTGGATCTTCTTTTTCCATCGCGCTGGAATGATCTCGCGCACTGGGGCCCTTGGTCGGTTCGAAGGCGCTCAAGCGCCCGCCGGGCACCGTTGAGACGTCTTGCTTCCATGTTGCGGCAAACCCAAGGCGCTTTTGCGACCCGCTATAACGACCTTGGAGACTCGCGGCTGTTCTATCCGAGCAGACGCCATAAACCAATGGTTGGGCTCACGATTTTGAACAGTAGTGCTAATGCTGCCCACGGCTTTTTTGCGGTTGCACACCCTGCCGCTTGCGCCCCGGCCACCCCACCTCCTAGAAGGGCTGACGCCCAGCCGAACCGGAACCAACCGATTTCATGACCGCACCGCCAAAATCGCCCTCCGCCCAAGAGGGATTCTTCTGGAAAACCAAGACGTTGGAGGAGATGTCCAACGTTGAATGGGAGAGCCTGTGCGACGGCTGCGCGCGCTGCTGCCTGGAGAAGCTCGAGGACGAGGATACCGGCAAGATCTATTTCACCCATGTCTCCTGCAAGCTGCTCGATTCCGGGCTGTGCGCCTGCAAGGACTATCCCAATCGTTCCGACAAGGTTCCCGATTGCGTCCGGCTGACCCCGGAAAACGTCCGCACCCTGAACTGGCTGCCGCCGAGCTGTGGCTACAGACTGGTCGCCGAAGGCCGCGATTTGTACTGGTGGCACCCGCTGATTTCGGGCGACCCGAATACCGTGCATGAAGCCGGGGTTTCCGTGCGCGGGCGGGTGCAGGGGACCGAGAACGAGATCGCGGATGCCGATCTCGAGGATCACATCGTGCAATGGCCGGCGCAGTTGCCGAAGCGGGCGCGGCTGAAAAAGCGGCCGAAAGCCTGAATTTTTTTGGGCCGTTTCCTGGGGCCGATCGATCACATGATTGCGAAGATGCCGCCGCGGGATGCACCCATGCGCGCAAGCGGCTGCCTGGAGACGATTTTGCCGCGTAAATAGCAGTCAACAGAACGATTCCGCCGCGGTGTTGCGCCGCGCAGCAAATAATAAGTCCGAGATGAACAAATACGAACGGCAGGGCCGTCACTCTGCTGACATCAAGACGTTGCCGGAAGACGTCGCCGCCGAGCTGGCGCGCATGCCGACCGAGGTCATCGACATCAGCGATGCGCCGCCGATCGCGCCGCCCGCGCCGCTGACCCCGGGCGAGGTCCGCACCATCCTGATGAGCCTGCTGCTGACGATGTTTTTGGCAGCGCTCGACCAGACCATCGTGGCGACCGCGCTGCCGACCATCGGCCGCCAGTTCCAGGACGTCTCCAACCTCTCCTGGGTGATCACGGCCTATCTCTTGGCGTCGACCGCGGTCGCGCCGGTCTTCGGTACGCTCAGCGACATCTACGGCCGCCGCGTCATGATCATCGTGTCGCTCAGCCTGTTCGTCGCGGGCTCGATCCTCTGCGCGGTGGCGCCGAACATCACGGTGCTGATTCTGGCGCGTGGCCTGCAGGGGCTCGGCGGCGGCGGCATCATGCCGGTGGTGCAGACCGTGATATCCGACGTGGTTAGCCCGCGCGAGCGCGGCCAGTACCAGGCCTATTTCAGCGGCGTGTGGATGGCGGCGGGGTTGGTCGGGCCGGTCGTCGGCGGCGTGTTCGCCGAGCATCTGCACTGGTCGCTGATCTTCTGGATCAATGTGCCGCTCGCGGTCGTGTCGCTGGCGATGCTGTTGCCGAAGATGGGCAAGATTCCGGTGTTCCATCGCAAGCGCAAGGTCGACTGGCTCGGCGGCGTGCTGCTGATGGCGTCCGCTGTCGCGGTCATGCTGGTGCTGACCTGGGGCGGCAACCGCTATCTCTGGCTGTCACCGACGATTCTTGCGATGATGGGCGCTGCGATCGCGCTGGCGGGTGCCTTTGTCTGGCACGCGAGAAATACCGAAGAGCCCTTCCTGCCGCTGTCGCTGCTGACGCGCGGGACGGTGGTGCCCTATGCGATGGTCGCCGGCGCCTGCGCGCTCGGTGCGCTGATCGGACTGACCGTGCATCTGCCGCTGTATTACGAGGTGGTCTACCATCTCAGCGCCAGCGAGGCGGGCCTTGCGCTGATTCCGCTCGCCGCGATCTCGACCTGCGGCGCGGCGTTTGCCGGCCGCACCATGGCGCGCGCAAAGCACTATAAGCGCGTCGCCATCGCCGGAACGTCGCTGGCGACGATTTTCGGAATTGTGCTGGCGACGACCACGCTGCCGCTGTGGGGATTGTTGACGATCCTGTCGTTGTTCGCTCTCGGGCTTGGCACGACGTTCCCGGTCAGCGTGACCTCGCTGCAGAACGCGGTGGCGCGTCCGCAGATCGGCACCGTGACCGGCGCGATGAATTTCTTCCGCGCGCTGATGGCCTCGTTCACGGTCGCGGCGTTCGCGGCGATCCTGCTGATGGCGCTGGGCGCGGACATTTCGCTCGCCGGCGAACATCGCGGCCCCGTGAACTCGATCCCCGTCGCCGACATGATCACGGCGTTCCACTACGTGTTCGGCGCCGCCGCCGTGATGCTCGCCGGCGCCGCGCTGTGCATGGTCGCGATGGAAGAACGGCCGCTGGCCGGTCCTGCGACGGTGCCCGCGGAGATGGCGGAGTAGGGCGCGGGGAGCCCTTTTCGCGCCGTCGGCTACGGCCGCGCCATCCGCGTGGCTATCCCTGAGCCGCGATTTGATCTACAGCGGCCGCTGCAAATCAAACGTTGAAATCCGACAAGGAGCCGGCCATGAGCAAACCGTCCATCGAGCAGACAAAGATGGGCGCGGAGGGCATCGCCTTCTGCATCGCGCGGACCCTGATCGAACGCGATCCCTCGCTGAAAGCGCCGATGCGCGCCAATTTGCGCAAGATGTGGGAGCTCTTGGAAGAGCGGGAAGACCACGGCGCCGCCGACATGGTCGACACCATGATCAAGGCGCTCAACGATCCCGCGTTCTTCAAGCCGTGAGCCCGGACCGTTCGGGACGATCAAGCCGGCAACGCGCGGATGCCGGACGGCACAAGTGAGCGCAAATTCCTTGATGCTGCGCGGTGAGGGGGCTGAGCCCCTCGCGCGTCCGTGGCCATCCCGGGTCAGCTCCTCTCCAGAAGCCACATCGTTCCGGTTCCGGGACGATAAAGCGCAATGCAGTTTTGCTTCCCGTTGCTGTGATAATCGAAAGCGAAAGCGCGATCGGCCTGGGACCTTAGATCATAGCCGTCAATTCCGCGTCCCGGATCGCCCTGCGCATAGACGGCGCCGAAGCTTCCGTTGCTGTTCTTGAGGATCCAGAACGTGCCAGTGCCGGGGCGGTAGAGCGCGAGGTGATCGAGCTTGCCGCTGCCGTCGAAGTCGTAGGCGAAGACCTGGTCGGCCGGCGATTTGAGGTCGTATCCGCCGATGCCGTTGCCGGGATCGCCCTGGTGATAGACCGGGCTGAAATTGCCGTTGCTGTTTCTGAGAATCCAGATGGTGCCGGTGCCGGGGCGGTAAAGCGCGAGATGGTCGAGCTTGCCGCTGCTGTTGTAATCGAAGGCGAAAGCACGGTCGGCCGGCGATTTGAGATCGTATCCGCCGATGCCGTTGCCGGGATCGCCCTGATGATAGACCGGGCTGAAATTGCCGTTGCTGTTCTTGAGAATCCAGATGGTGCCGGTGGCGGGTCGGTACAGCGCGAGATGGTCGAGCTTGCCGCTGCCGTCATAGTCGAAAGCAAAAGCACGGTCGGCCGACGATTTGAGATCGTATCCACCGATGCCGTTGCCGGGATCGCCCTGATGATAGACCGCGCTGAAAGTGCCGTTGCTGTTCTTGAGAATCCAGATCGTGGCGGTGGCGGGCCGGTACAACGCGAGATGGTCGAGCTTGCCGCTGCTGTCGTAATCGAAGGCGAAAGCACGGTCGGCCGGCGATTTGAGATCGTATCCGCCGATGCCGTTGCCGGGATCGCCCTGACGATAGACCGGGCTGAAAGTGCCGTTGCTGTTCTTGAGAATCCAGATGGTGCCGGTGGCGGGCCGGTATAGCGCGAGGTGATCGAGCTTGCCGCTGCCGTTGTAATCGAAGGCGAAGGCCTGGTCGGCCGGCGATTTGAGATCGTAGCCGCCGATACCGTTGCCGGGATCGCCCTGATGATAAAGCGGCTTGAACAGATTGGTCGGGAAGCGCGTGTAGAAGATGTCCACTTCGTTGTGGACAGTGTCGACGATTGTATGCTGCCCGCAGTCCGTGACCGGATTCGACGCGACCCACGCGACGGGGGCGGCGCCCGTCGTTTGAATGGTGTTGGATTTAAAGGCGGTGAAGTCCGCATTGGGATAGTCGCTGCACTTAATCAGATTATAGGCTTCAAGGGTGATGACGGCATCCTTCAGCTCTTCCTGGTTTGAAATCGGAAGTCCGGTATTTGCGATCCCCTGAAATTCGCGATTGTAGTTGAATTTGCCGCTTGCCTGTCCGGTCAGGGTCATCACACCGACCAGTGTATCGCCCGGCTGCACCCTGACTTCCGCGGAATGGAAGGACTGTCCGCCCTGTCCATCGGCATACCAACTGGCGACGACCCAATAACTGCCGCCGAAGGCGCCGTTCGAACCCCACTGCAGCACCGGCTGATAAATCATCGTCGAATTCTGGATGCCGTTGAATAAATAAATCAGCTGGCCGTCGTCGGCGGACGGCGGCGGTGGAACAACCCAGGTCGAGCGAAACAGCGTGATCGGCTTGCCGGTGCTGTTGAACCATTGCGCAAACGAGATCCATCCCGTCTGCAGTCCAGGCACCGTCGGCACTGGCCGCACCACGTTAGCTGGCATCAATGATTGATTCTGCGGTCGTGCCGCCAAGGGGCCAAAATCGGCCACCAGTTCTTGCGAAGCGCTGAATTGACGCAGCCGTCCCGCGGTCCCGTCGATCGTATGTCCGGCTTCGATCCTGTGCACCAGCGATGGATGTCGAGCGCCGCCAGGCGTAATAATCATCTGATCTGCCATTTGTTTTCTCCTGTTTTCCAAAATTCAGGAACGATGCGCGTGCCGTCTGCGGCATGTCTCGCGAAACCCGCGATCGCCGCGCTCGGGTGACGGCACAACCGTGGAAATATTTCTAGAAAGTATAATATCTTTGGTAGATTATCCGAATGGCCCGTTAAATCATAACTCCGTAAAAAATACCATCTAAAGTTGTGCATGGGACGGCAAAAAAATGAAACTGCTTCGCCCGCGAAGCGGCCTCGATGGTCAGCGCTTGTGCTGGTCTTTGCGCTTAATCTTTGCTTTTGGGGACGACCTCAAAACTGCCGTCGTCGTTGCGACGGACCGTTTCTCCGGGGCCCACCTGGTGAACTTTGTCCCTGGGTACCGGCCCGGCTGGCGTGATCACCACATTGCTTTTGTCGTCCGGTTGAACCGGCCTTTCCGGGCCGGAACCGCTTGTGGGTTTTCCTGTCTGCGACATTTCAGACGCTCCGCTAGGTGGCTTCGATGAAGCAAGGGCGTGTGACGCCAGTCCATATCCTGCAGCTGACCCAAAAATAAGGATGAGGAGACGGCGTGTCATCACTCGGTGCATCTCTGAGCCAACAGATTAAGGCCCTCGTCATCGCAACGCTTCTGCGGGCGTCCGGTGCCACGCGGCTCCCCAACAATTGCAATGCAATGGGTGGCCGCTTTACGAGGCCCGCGTCACCGGAGTCTCCAGGCCGCGGGCCGGAGAGTCAATCGGGGGGCACCAGCCTTGCGTCGATTTCCTCGCGCAGCTGCGCAAAATCGATCGGCTTGGTCAATAACCCGCTCGCGCCGCTGGCGATCGCCCTGCGCCTGGTCTCGGGATCGCCGTAGGCGGTGATCATGATGATGGGGACCTCGGGCCGGATTTCCTTGACCCTGGGCAGCATCTCGAGGCCGGTCATGCCGGGCATGTTGATGTCGGACAGGATCAGGATCAGCGACTGCTCGATCGTGGAGGCTATGCGCGCCAGCGCATCGGCCGCCGAATTGGCAAAATCCATCACGAAGCGCTGGGCGCGCAAATCCCTGCGAAATTGCTGGCGAAACAGCGCCTCGACGTCAGGCTCATCATCGACCACGAGAACCAAAACGCTCACGTCTGACCTCTGTTCTTGTTTGGAGGATTGCCGATCCTCGGCAGCACGATGCGGAATTCGGTGAATTGCCCGGGCGCTGTCTCGACGTCGATCGTGCCACCGTGTTGTTTCACGATGATGTCATGGCTCATCGACAGGCCAAGGCCGGTGCCTTCGCCGGCGGGCTTTGTCGTGAAGAACGGATTGAACATCTTGTCCTTCACCTCCGGCGGGATGCCGGTGCCGTTGTCGCGAATGCGGATTTCCACGCTGTCGCCGAGATCGCGGGTCGCCGCGCTGAGTATGGGATCGAACGCCGCGTCGCCGTTCTCGCTCTTGCGTTTTGTTACCGCATAAAAGCCGTTCGCGACCAGATTGAGGAATACGCGGGTAATTTCCTGCGGAAATACGTCGACCATGCCAGCGGCCGGGTCGAAGTTGCGCTGCAGCGTGACATTGAAATTGGGCCTTTCGGCGCGGGCGCCGTGATAGGCGAGGTTGAGGCTTTCATCGACCAGGGCATTGATGTCGGCGGGCCGGTGATCGCCTGATCCCTCGCGCGAATGCAACAGCATGTTCTTGACGATGGAGTCGGCGCGCTTGCCGTGCTGAACCACCTTTTGCAGATTGTCCTTCAGCAGACCCGTCAGCTCATCGACCTCTTTTCGAATCTTGTCGCTGATCGTGGCCGGCTTGAGCACGTCGTTCAGTTCGTCGGTCAATTCCGCCGAGAGCGCCGCAAAATTGTTGACGAAATTGAGCGGGTTCTTGATCTCGTGCGCGATGCCCGCGGTGAGCTGGCCGAGGGAAGCGAGCTTTTCGGTCTGCACCAGGCGGTCCTGCGCGGTGCGCAGATTGTCGAGCGAGGCGGCGAGTTCCCTGGTACGCGCCTGCACCTCGTCGAACAGACGCACGTTCTCGATGGCAATCACGGCCTGGTCGGCAAAGGTCGCGATCAGCTCGATCTGTTTGTCGGTAAACGGCTTCACGACGGATCGGGTAAGCGTCAGCGCGCCAACCGGTGTGCCTTCGCGCAACAAGGGAACTCCAAGAAAGGTACGTGGATTGCCGCTAAGCTGCTGGGCCTCGAAATCATACTCGGGATCGGCGAGCACGTCGTTGACGTGGACAATGCCGCCCTCGAGCAAGGTTCTTCCGGTAATCGTGCGTCGCTCGGGCTTTACCGCGCGGCCCCTGACATACTTCGTAAACTCCGGCGGAAAGCCGTACGAGCCGGCCCGATAATATTCGTCGCCTATTCGTCGGGTAATTGCTGCCATGTCGGCTTCGCAGAGCCGCGCCGCCGATTCCACGAGCGTGTCGAGCACGGTCTGCAGGTCGAACGCCGAGCGGCTGATGACCTTGAGCACGTCGGCGGTCGCGGTCTGCTGCTGCAGCGATTCTGAAAGATCACGAGTCCGCGCTTGTACCTCATCGAACAGACGCGCGTTCTCGATTGCGATCACCGCCTGATCGCCGAAGGTCTTAAGCAACTGGACGTGGTGCTCCGCAAACGTCCCCGGCTCCTTGCGCGTGACGCTGATCATGCCGATAGGTGTCCCGTTGTTCATCAGAGGCGTGAACACCATGCTGCGATAGCCACGCTGGCGTGCCAGTTCTCTGTTCAGGGGCGGCACATCCTCTGATTCGGTATCGGTGAATTGCACGGCCTCGCCGTCGCGGACCAGCAGGAAGGGTGGAAATTCGGCCAACGGCACCGGGAATGTCGCTTTCAAGGCCTCGTCCGCCGCAGCATTGGTCGGTGTGAGCGCGACCAGTTGAAGCATGTCGCCCACGAAGCGCACCACGGTGGCCGAAAAGCCGCCGATCAGCCTTTTGGAGCTCTCGGCAATGGCGTCGAACACCGGCTGCACGTCCGACGGCGAACTCGCGATGACCTTCAGAATATCGGCGGTCGCGGTCTGCCGTTCCAGGGCCTCCCTCGTCTCGTTGAAAAGCCGCGCGTTCTGGATCGCGATCACGGCCTGGTCGGCGAAGGTCTGAAGCAACTGAACGTGGTGGCTGGCAAATGTGCCGGGCTCCGTCCGAGTCACATTGATCATGCCTATCGTGACCCGGTCGCGCACCAGTGGGACGAAGAGAAGGCCGCGGAAGCCGCGCATCCGCCACACGTTCCGAAAATTCTCCGGTACTGCGGGGTCGGTTTCCATGTCGGCGACATGGATAATCTCGCCATTGCGGGTTTGTTCGGCCCAGGGCCCTGTCGACAGCGGTCTGGGGAACGACCCCTTGAGGGCCGCATCGGCTGCAGGATTGGTTGGCGTGAAAGCCGACAAGTGCAGCGTATCATCTACGATGCTGAATACCGAGGTGGAGTAACCGCTAACCAGCCGGTTGACGCTGGCCGCAATGGCCTCGAACACCGGCTGCACGTCAGAGGGCGAACTGGCGATCACCTTCAGGATGTCGGAGGTCGCGGTTTGCCGCTCCAGCGTCGCCTGGGTCTCGTTGAACAGCCGCGCATTTTCGAAGGCGATGGCGGCCTGGTCGGCGAAACTCTGCTGAAGCGCGAGCTCCTCGGCCGTGAAAGGTTCGGGGCGGTCGCGATGCACGATGAGAACGCCGATCGCCTTGCCCTCGCGCCGTAGCGGCGTGCCGGCCATCGCGCGGGTGCCCGCCGCGCGCGCGGGCGGAATACCAGGCCAGTCGGCGATTGCGGGATCGGGATTATCGAGGTCGGGAATGTGGACCTGCCGGTTTTCGCCTAACACCGTGCTCGGCAGGTTGCGCGCGCCAAGACGCAGTCGCGCCGCAGAAACCTCTGCGGCGATACGTTCCGAGCCGGCACCGACGTTGATCGACTGGCCCCATTCGTCACCCCGCGCGATACGAATCGTGACGCTGGAAGCGCCGAACAGGCGCGCGGTGGTCTCGGCAACCTTTTGCAACGCACGCTCGGCATCGCCCCGCGCACCGGCGATGGTGCTCAGGATTTCGGCGCTGCCGGCCTGGCGATCCCGGGCGATGCCGATCTCGTTCCGCAGCCGGGCATTTTCCTCCGCGGTCGCGGCCTGCCGGGCTATCGCCGCGTCGTGCGCGGCGATACTGGATTCCAGCCTCTGCTCGAGTTCGGCCACCAGCCGGTTAAGATCGGCGACCGCGTCCTGGGGAAGGGCGGTCATTCCGTCAATCCATGTTGCTCCGGCAGGGCGACCGGAAGCTCGAATCCAAACAGGCGCATCGGGCTTTCACTCGTTTGGGCGATTATTCCATTCCGGACGCGCCGGAGCCAGCGCAGTGCGGCCTTTTTCGCAGGCGGAAGCGAAAAAATGTGAACCGGACTGGATGGTTAAGGGCTCAGGTCCCTGGCCGGGAGACCTCGGTCTCCTTTGAGGTGATGAACTCCAGCAGCACCGGAATGCCTTCTTTGGTCTTGGCGATGCCGCGCTGGATCGCCGGGATGATGTCCTCCGGCTTGGTCACCCGCTCGCCATAGCCGCCGAAGGCGCGCGCCATCGCGGCGTAGTCGCCGGAGATGTCGGTCGAGCGATATTTCTCGGTCGAGATCGGCATCACCTTCAATTCGATCGCCATCGAGAAATTGTTCAGCAGGATCGACATGATCGGAATCCGCTCGCGCACCGCGGTCTCGAAATCCATGCCGGTGAAGCCGATCGCAGCATCGCCCCAGACATTGATGCAGAGTTTGTCCGGCTTTGCGAGCTTGGCGCCCATTGCGAGGCCGAGGCCGTAGCCGAGCTGCGTGGTCTTGCCCCAGCCGATATAGGACAGTGGTTCGACCGCCTTCCAGAACGGCGAGAGCTGGTCACGCGGGCTGCCGGCGTCGTGGGTGATGATGGTGTTCCTGATATCGACGGTGTGCTGCAGGTCCCACAGCACGCGGTAGGGATTCAGCGGCGCGTCATTATGGGTGAGTTTTGGCATCCATTTCGCCAGCCACTCCTTGTGCGAGGCCGCTATCTCGGCGGCCACCGCGCTTGCGTCGCGATCCCCGGTGACGCTCTTGCCGATCTCTTCCAGGAGCGCATCGAGCACGAGGCCGGCATCGCCGACCAGGCCGATCCTGGCCTCGACGTCCTTGTTGAGATGGTTGGGGTCGAGCGTGGAATGGATGATGGTCTTGCCCTTCGGCATCGCGATGCCGAACGAGGTTTCGGTAAACGAGCAGCCGATGCCGAAGATCACATCGGCCTCGGCCAGGAATTTTGGCACCGCGCGCGGCACGGCGAGGCCGCCCGAGCCGAGCGACAGCGGATGCGTTTCGGGAAACGACGATTTGCCGCCGAGGCTGGTGGTGACGGGAATGGCGAGCCGTTCGGCGAGGCGTTTCAGCTGCGGCC
The DNA here is from genome assembly GCF_036924615.1 of Bradyrhizobium sp. AZCC 2289. NCBI lineage: Bacteria > Pseudomonadati > Pseudomonadota > Alphaproteobacteria > Hyphomicrobiales > Nitrobacteraceae > Bradyrhizobium > Bradyrhizobium sp. AZCC 2289. Next base: position 8,333,425 of record NZ_JAZHRY010000001.1, read on the forward strand.
ACGCCTTGGCGTAGTGTACGCCCTGGCCGGCATAGATCACCGGCCGCCGGGCGCCGATCAACAGCGCCGCCGCTTCCTTCACATGCACGGGATCGGCCCCGTAGCGGGTGCGCAGCACCGGCGTGTAGTTCAGGGGCTCCGGCACGTCCTCGTTCCACATGTCGGCCGGGATCTCGACGATGACGGGCCCGCCGCGGCCGTTCTTCAGCTTTGTGAAAGCGCGTCGAAAGATGTTGCAGACCTCAGCGGCGATGTTGATCGGCTCCGACGATTTTGAAAAAGCCTTCATCGCCTGGCTGGAATTGAAGTTCGGCTCGATGTTCGCAAGCCGGCGCGCATAGCCCATCGGCAGCACCAGCACCGGGACGGATTCGCCAAAGCATTGCGCCACGCCGCCCATGGCGTTTTCGGCGCCCGGCCCGTGCTGCATGCAGAACGCACCGATGGAGTGGCCCGAAGTGACCCGGGAGATCGCGTCCGCCATGTGCAGCCCGATGCGTTCCTGCCGCACCATCACGGGGCGGATATCGGCATTGGCGGCATGTTCGATCAGATGGTTGACCGGATAGCCGCAGAGGATCTCGATCCCCTCACGCTTCATGATTTCCGCGATCGCGGTGCCGAGCTTCATGGCGGTCTCTCCCCCTTGATTCAGGCCGGTTTGGTCCGACCGAGTTATTTACAGTTGGAACAGGATTTTGCGGAGCGGTAAAGCGCGCCCGGCGCGTGCGGGCGGAAGTGCTGATATGCGTTTTGGGGTTTGGCACGCGAGGGCGGGGTCTTGGTCTTCGCCTGCATGCGACATAAAGAGGCGTCGCGCCGCCGCATGAATAGTCAAGCAGCGGCAAGATCTTCCCCTTCGGGACCGCAACGGTCGCCGCGGATGGTCCGATACAACCAACAAATCCTCAGTCGTGCGCGCTAAAGCGCCCGTGCGGTGCGTTGGCCGTCAGGCGCGCAAACTGCGCGTGACCCATATGAAGCAGCGTCTCGTGATCGCCGGCTTCCATATAGATCTCCGGCTGCGCCTGGATGCTGTCATCGACGATGATGTCCAGCCCGTAGCATTTGCCGACGGCGGGAACCGCACCGTGTGCACAGTCGCCGAACAGCCGATTGATCTCGGTTTCATCGGCCATGTGGACATTGTCACCGAGTTCTGTCCTCAGGTCCGACAGGCGGAGGTGATGCGATGCGGGCAAGACGGCCAGAATGTATTCGCCGTCGCGCCGCAACACGATGCCCTTGGCGAGGCGATCGCCCGAGATATGGCATGCCTCAGCCGTGCGAGTGGACGTCATGCTGAATTCGTGCGGGATCACCTCGTATTGGATGTTTTCAGCGGCCAGGTATTTCTGGAGTGTGGGTGCAATGGACATGACATGACCTCCGGTGCAGTGGGCAAACCACCCGCCACAAGGTCTTCCTGCAGAGCCTCGCGTACGATGGGCGGCTGCATAATGATAAGGTCAACATAGGCCCTCCATCCGCCAGCTGCAATTCTTCGTCAGTGACCGGGTGCGATGCACTATCTCCACTTTGGCGTTGGGTCTACTTCCTGTCTTTGCCAATAGCAGGTGATCGTCGCGGCGTTCGTGACGGTCAGGCGTGCGGCGAATGCGCAGCCGCACGACGGTGACGATTCAGGAAGAGAATATTCTTGCTGTCGGCGCCCAGTGCCTTGGGCGAAAGTCGGCTGCGCATGGCGGTTTCGGCCGCGACGCGTGGCGAAAAAATCACAGTAAGCGGCCAAGTACGCCGACCTCGCGGCTTGGCATTGCGGTCGGGAAGTTTTGGAGTAGCTAGGTTCTGAACGTATGCACCTGCATGAATCGCAGGACGGGAGACGCAAATGAAAGCGATGCGAACCCTTATTCTTGGCTCCGCGGCCAGCCTGATCGCGATCGGCGGCGCGCAGGCGGCCGACCTTCCGGTCAAGGCCAAGGCGGTCGAATATGTGCGGATCTGCTCGCTGTACGGCGCCGGCTTCTTCTTCATCCCGGGTACCGATACCTGCATCAAGCTCGGCGGCTATTTCCGCGCCGACGTCACCTTCAATGGCAGCACGCACGGCCAGCCGGCCTGGAACGGCGATCTCGGCGAGCAGAACCGCTACCACGACTACTATGCTGCGCGGTCCCGTCTGGCGCTGACGGTCGATACCCGCACCGCCAGCGAATACGGCGTGGTCCGCACCTTCTTGCAAGCCAATATCCAGTTCACGACCCAGGGCAGCAACACGGTCAATCCGGCCAACTTCACCGCATCGCCGGCCGCCGGCACTAACACTGCCCTGCTCAACCAGCCCGGCGAAGGCTACGTCGCGACGGAGTACATTTTCCTCCAGTTCGCCGGCTTCACCTTCGGCAAGTCCGCCTCGGCCTACGCGACGCCCTGGCAGGGTTTCCCGGGCAACATCTCGTCGTTCCTGCTCGGCGGTCAAAATACCGACACCGGCGTCAACAACATCCAGTACACCGCCCAGTTCGGTAACGGCGTGTCCGGCACCATCGGCCTCGATGATCCCGTCGTCTGGGACCGCACCGCGGTCTACAATCTGTCGCTTCCGCTCAATGCCACACTGAACTCGGGCAACGCCTATGCGGGCGCCCATGCGCCAGACGTCGTGGGCAACATCCGCGTCGACCAGGCCTGGGGCCTGTTCCAGGTCTCGGCGGCGGCACATGAGGTCAGCGGTTCCTACAACATCCTCAACGCCGTTGCTGCCCCTGCCGGTTCTGTCGGCGTGGCTGGCGCCTCGCCGACAGCGCTGTCGGAAATCTCCGGCCATCCCGAGACCAAATGGGGCGGCTCGGTCATGGCGGCATTGCAGATCAAGAATATTCCGACCGGAGCCAGCGACGATTTCAAGATCGACGCGAGCTACGCGAAGGGAGAAACGAAAAACGTCATTTCCACCGCCGCGGCCTCGCCGAGCTTTGCGATGTTCGGCGGTACCGGCGCTGCCGGCGCCTATCAGAGCATCGGGTTCGGTGCGACGACGGATGCGGTCTATCTTCCGGTGGCGAATGGCGGCGACGGTTCGCTGCATCTGACGACGGCTTACGGCGTCCGCGGCGCCTTCAACCACAACTGGAATCCGAACTGGTCGACGAGCCTCTTCGGAAGCTATTCCGCCGTTCGATATGACGGGACGGCGAAGGCCTTCATGTGTGCCAACTACACGACGCCGGCCAAGGCCGTCAGTGCGGATTACGTCTGCAATCCCGACTACAACGTCTCGCAGCTTGGCGTTATCACCCGCTGGGTGCCGGTGAAGAACCTGACCTTCTCGGCCGAAGTCCAGTGGTTCCACCTCGACCAGATGTTCCAGGGTACGGCCGTGCTCGGGCCCGCGGCGCCCAAGCCGACGGCGCGGTACGAGTTCAAGGATCAGGATGCGGTTTCGCTGCAGGTTCGGGCGCAGCGCAATTTCTGACCGCCGGGGTTCGGGGTCGACGCCGCGGCGAGGCGAGGCGAGGGGGAAATTACCTTGCGTCGCTGCGGCGATTGAATACCGCGGCCACCAGGCCAAGAAAATAATCCTGCATACGGCGATCGGACGGCGCCATCGGCTCAGCGGCGCGTTGTTCTTCGTCGTCGATCATCAGGCCGATGTAGTTTTTTCCCGGCTCACGCTTCTGCGTGGACATGGCGCTGGCTCCAGAGGTTGCCGATCCGGCGAGCATGCAGCGGCTATGGACAATCGAACGTAAATTTTCCGTCCCGTATGAATACCGGACGGAAGGCACGGAATCCGCTGCCCGGCTTTAATCAAGCGTTCATCGTGTTCGTGAATGCACTGTCAACCAATCGCAATCTAGAGTAGGGCCGAACAGGCGCGGGACAAATCCGGGGGAAGGCGTCGACAGGAGTTATCGGGATGCGACGGTTATTGACCAAATTTCTGGGTGATGAGTCCGGCGCGACGGCCATCGAATATGCCATCATCGCGGCCGGCATCAGCATCGTCATCGTCGCCTCCGTGAACGGCATCGGCACCAAACTCACCACCACGTTCACCACGGTGAGCACCTCACTGAAGTAAGCCGGATCAGCCGTCTTCATTGGCATTCAGCGCCCGCATCATCGCGATCCGTGCGAACATCAGCCAGCCGCCGCCAGTCTCCGCGGCATTGATCAAATTCTCGACCGCGACCTGCCAGCATTGGCTTTGCTGGGCCTCTTCCGGCAACTTCATGATGTGATCGGCGGCGTGCTGCAGCGTCGCGAGCTTGCGGCCGGAGCGTAACGCTATCGGTTCATCGAACGGCGTCGACCACGGCATCGCGGGCTACCTACCGCAACGGTCCGTCCGGCTATCCAGCCTTCTTCGATCGGGCGGGCGTACGCACCGGCTTCTCCGCCTTCTTCGGCGCTTCCTTCACGGCCTCCTTCACGGCGCGCTTGCCGCCGCCGCTGATCGGCAGCAGCATTTCGCGCTGGCCGGAGGCTGCCTTCTTCGGCTTCTTGCCTTTGGTCTTGCCGGTTTCCTTGCCGGTTTCCTTGGCGGCCGCAGGGGCAGATTGCTTTTCGCTGGCGAGGCTGCGTTTGAGCGCGTCCATCAGATTGATGACGTTGCCGGCGGTTTTCGGCGCGGCCTTCGCGGCGGTCGTAACCCCGTTGCGTTTCTGATTGATCAGTTCGATCAGCGCGGATTCGTAACGATCCTCGAATTCTTCCGGCTCGAAGGAGCCGGATTTCTGCTCGACGATATGCTTGGCCAGATCCAGCATGTCCTTGGTGACTTTGACGTCCTGGATGTCGTCGAAATATTCCTTTTCGCTGCGGACCTCATAGGGGTAACGCAGCAGCGTGCCCATCAGGCCCTTGTCCAGCGGCTCCAGCGCGATGATGTGCTCGCGGTTGGTCAGCACCACGCGGCCGATCGCGACCTTGTTCATGCTCTTGATGGTTTCGCGGATCACCGCGAACGCGTCGTGGCCGACCTTGCCGTCCGGCACGAGATAATAGGGGCGGATCAGATAGCGGTTGTCGATATCGGTCTTCGGCACGAATTCGTCGATCTCGATGGTGCGGGTCGATTCCAGCGCGATGTCGTCGAGTTCGTCCTTCGACACCTCGATGTAGGTGTCGGTGTCGATCTTGTAGCCCTTCATGATGTCTTCGGCTGCCACTTCCTCGCCGGTGTCGGCATCGACCTTGGCATATTTGATGCGATGGCCGGTCTTGCGATTGATCTGGTTGAAAGAGACCTTCTCGGTGTCCGAAGTCGCCGGATACAGGGCGACCGGGCAAGTCACGAGCGAAAGGCGCAAAAAGCCTTTCCAGTTGGCGCGGGGGACCATGCGAAAACTCCGAAAACGCAACTGACGAAGGGCCGAGGATACCACCGGGGCAGGCGGTTTCAAACATGGCGGGGCAGGGAATCTCGCAACGGCGTTAACCGTCCCCGGGGGAAGGTTCGATCCGCTGCGACCTTTTTGCATGGATCGGCCTCACGCCGCGGTGCCCAAAAGATCGGAACATGATCTTCCATCAAGCGTTGCTTTCGACAGGCGGTGTCGAGGCATTGGCTGGCATTACAGGCACTTAAGCAATGAGGTCCCCATGGTAACGCGTCGACATGGCCAGATTGTCGAAACCCCGACCGAGGCACGCCAGGCCGAACCGGGCCCCTCGGTGCTCGCGCTTTTGACGGCGTCCACCGGGCTCGCGGTATTGATCCTCGGCGTGGTCTGGTTCGTGTTCTTCCGGACCTGAGCGGCGGTCACGCGGCGAGGCTGGCTCTGGAGGTGATGATCGCGCCAACACCGCAAGCCGAGCCAGGCCGGCGGGCGTCGGTTGCCGGCCGTGGTCGATTGGAATAGGACCGTCGCGTCCCGACCCGACAGCCGGAAATGCGCGAGCGGTATGAGCCTCACTTACGTCATTCCGGATATCCATGGCCGCGATGATCTGCTCGGCCGTGCGCTGACGAAGATCGCCGCGTATGGCGGCGAAGCCGGAATCATTGTCGCGATCGGCGACTATGTCGACAAGGGCCCGGACAGCAGGCAGGTCATTGACCGGCTGTTGTCTGGCGTTGCCGATGGCTGGCGCCTCATCTCGCTGAAGGGCAACCATGACGCCATGATGGAGCAGGCGTTGCGGAACCCCGCGAAGATGGCGTCGTGGCTGGAGAAGGGCGGCGACGCGGCGCTGGCGTCCTACGGCGGCGACCCCTTGGCCGTGCCGCAAACCCACATCGCCTGGCTCGATCGACTGCAACTGATGCATGTCGACGCACACCGCGTCTACGTTCACGCCGGTGTCGATCCCGAAGTTCCCCTGGATCGGCAGGACGAGGTAACGATGTTGTGGAAGCGTTATCCGAAGGGATACAAGCACGGCTTCGGCGAACTTCACGTGGTCCATGGTCACGACAATGATCCCGACGGCCCGCTGCTATACGAAGGCCGCACCAATTTGGACACGCTCGCCTGGCGAACGGGACGGCTGACGGTCGGGGTTTTCGACGACGACAAAGCGGGCGGCCCGGTCGATTTTATCGTGGTCACGGGGCCGCCGGCCGGAGGTTAACGGGAGCCTTGCGGTCGCGGCCTCTTCACACCCAGCTACAGCCTCTTGGGGCTTCCGATTCGCCGTGTTAGGCAGCGGTTTGGCCTCTCCGGAGGCTGGCGGCGCGTACGGGAGATGAACCCGGGCCGCCGAAAGCCGTTATGAAGAACAAGCGGTTATGAAGAAAATGTAATTTTTGCCGGGTGCCCTGTTCATAGCCTGTTCACGCCCGTGAGCCTCATCTTGAGACCAGTTATCGTGAAGCTCATTATCGGAGGCCAGCTTGCGCCTGCTCGTCGTTGAAGACGATCCGGATCTCAACCGTCAGCTTACGACGGCGCTGACAGATGCCGGCTATGTAGTCGATCGCGCGTTCGACGGCGAGGAAGGGCACTTCCTCGGCGACAGCGAACCCTATGACGCCGTCGTGCTCGATATCGGCCTGCCCAAGATGGACGGCATCTCGGTGCTGGAGGCATGGCGCCGCAACGGGCGTGCGATGCCCGTATTGATCCTCACCGCGCGCGACCGCTGGAGCGACAAGGTCCAGGGCTTCGATGCCGGCGCCGACGACTACGTCGCAAAACCGTTTCACCTCGAAGAAATTCTGGCGCGGATTCGCGCGCTGCTGCGCCGCTCCGCCGGCCACGCCCAGTCCGAGCTGACCTGCGGTCCGGTGTCGCTGGATACGCGGACCGGCCGGGTCAGCGTATCCGGCAACCCGATCAAGATGACGTCGCACGAATACCGGCTGCTGGCCTATCTGATGCATCACACCGGACGCGTCGTGTCGCGCACCGAACTGGTCGAACATCTCTACGATCAGGATTTCGACCGCGACTCCAACACCATTGAAGTGTTCGTCGGCCGCATCCGCAAGAAGCTCGACGTCGATATCATCCAGACCGTGCGAGGGCTCGGCTATCTCTTGACGCCGCCGGCGCCCGGCGCCTGAGCGCCGCGCTTGCTCTTGTAGTGGGCATGATATTGTCCGAAAACGGGCCTCCGTCCGCAGGCTCCGGGCTCAAGGACATGCTTTTCGGGATCATGCTCTGATGCGCGGAAGCTCGCTCGCCACGCGGTTGTTCCTGTCGGCGACCGCGTGGGTGGTGGTGATCCTCGTCATCACCGGGGTCGTGCTGTCGTCGGTCTATCGCGATGCGACCGAGCGCGCCTTCGATCGCCGCCTCAATCTCTATCTGCGCACCCTGGTTGCCGAAGTAGCAACCCCGGACGAGCCGCCCGATCGCCAGTTCCAGTCGCTCGGCGAGCCGCTGTTCGATCTGCCTTTGTCCGGCTGGTACTGGCAGATCGTCCGGACCGATACCGAGAAAGCGGAAACGCGGGCGTCGCGTTCGCTGTGGGACAAGAAACTGCCGAAACTGGAAGAGCACGGCGCGGAGTTGACCGCCGCCGGAATCCGTCTCGGTTACGTCGACGGCCCGGAGGGCCAGGGTTTGCGGATGGTCGAGCGGCCGGTCGATCTCGGCGCCGACGGCAAGTTCCTGGTCAGCGTCGCCGGCGACGCTTCCGAAATTTTCGACGAAACCCGCAGCTTCGATTATTATCTCGGCGGCACCTTCGCAGCACTTGGTATCGTGCTGTTGCTGACCACGATCTTCCAGGTCCGCTTTGGCCTCGCGCCGCTCAAGCGCATCTCCGAATCGATCGCCGACATCCGCTCCGGCCGGGCCGAACGGCTGGAGGGCGAATTTCCGGTCGAGATCGCGCCATTGGCGCGCGAGACCAATGCGCTGATCGATGCCAACAGAGAAATCGTCGAGCGCGCGCGCACCCATGTCGGCAATCTCGCCCACGCCATCAAGACGCCGCTCTCCGTCATCGTCAACGAAGCCTCGGCGCATGCCGCCGATCCCTTTGCGAGCAAGGTGCTGGAGCAGGCCGACGTGATGCGCGATCAGGTGGCGCACCATCTGGAACGTGCGCGCATCGCCGCCCGGCTCACCATCATCGGCACCGTCACCGAGGTCGCGCCCGCGATCGAGGCGTTGCGGCGGACCATGGAGAAGATCCACCGCGATCGCGGCATCGCCATCGAGCTCAAGGCCGATCCGCAGGCGAAGTTTCGCGGCGAACGCCAGGACCTCGAGGAGATGGCCGGCAATCTGGTCGACAATGCCTGCAAATGGGCCGCGTCCCAGGTCTTCATCGAGGTGCTGGTGGAACCGCCGGCATTGCCGGGCGTGGGACCGAGGCTGCGGATTATCGTCGATGACGACGGTCGCGGCCTGTCGGCCGCCGAACGCGCGCAGGTCTCGCAGCGCGGCCAGCGGCTCGACGAATCCAAGCCGGGCTCCGGGCTCGGGCTCTCGATCGTGGTCGATCTTGCCGGCCTCTATGGCGGCAATCTTTCGCTGGGGAACGCCCCGACCGGCGGCTTGCGCGCGGAACTGGTGCTGCCGGGGGTGTGAATGCCAGACCCGCGGGAAACACAGGGCAATTTCGATCCGGAATGAGCCTTGAAGCCGTCAATTCATCATTCCTAAACGACTTCTTAACGCGCGCACTTTTATGATTGCGGTGGACGCGTGTTGCCGTCCGCGTGACACAAAGCATCCATACCGGACGCATGAGCCAGACATCGACCGAGCGGCTGAGGGACTATCTCGCGCAGCTCCCGCCGCAGGCGCAGGCGCTGCTGATGCGGGGGTTCGAGCGCGCCATCGAGCGTGGCGAAGACACCGCGGTCGCGACCCTCGTGCTGGAGCAATTACGCAAGCTCGCGCGCGGAACCGAGGAAGACGAGGAAGCGCAGCCGCGGACCGACGATCCGGCGCGTCTCCTGTTCCGTCCGCTCGAGCCGTTTCTCGCCGAGAGCATTTTTCCGGTGCGGCCGGGCCAGATCCGGCGCACGTCGCTGCTGCCGGTCTGGCAATGGCTCAGTCGCGACGGCGCGCCCGAGCAGGCGCGCGAATTCGAAGCCGTGCTGGCCCAGGCGCGGCAGGCCGGTACGGCGTCCATGCTCGAAGCGGCCGCCCGCAAGTTCCAGCTCGCCGCGGTCGAGGCGATCTCGAAGGTTGCAACCGCACCGGGCGACGACAAGCAGCGTTCGCTGTCCCGCATCGGCCCGTCCAATGTCGTCGAGGATCTGTTGTCGATCGGCGCGGTTCTGCGGGCACGCGAGGCGCTGGATACGCTTGGCAGCCGGCTCCCCAGCCAATTGCGGGTTTTTGCCGACCCCCAGATCGCGTCGGTGAGCTCGGCGCTCAATGTTCCCTCGCTGCAAACGCCGCAGCTGCTGCCGTTTGCGCTGTCGCTGATCATGCTGCGGCTGGCGGCGCCCTGGCAGATCATCCGCCTCGCGATCAAGATGGCGGCATCTGACGATGAAATTCGCGTTGCCGCTACGCCTTACGGCGTGGCCGTCACCATCGCGCTGCACGATCTCTACTTCCTCGCGGCCTGCCTGCGGACGGATATCAGGCGCGGCCATTTTGAGAATGTCGGCGAGCAGCTGAAAATCCTCCATGACGGGGTGCGCGGCTTGCGGACCGAACTCGATCTGCGCAACGACTCCTCATGGGGCAAACAACTGACGGCGATCCGAGCCGATACTTCCAACTCGCTGCAGTCGGAAATCGACAGCGTGCCCGGCCGGGTCCGCCGCATCCTGCGCCAGCGTGCCGACAAGGACATTTCCTCCGCTCCCAAGATCGATCCGTCGGAGGTCGAGGAAACCGCCGCCCTCATCGACTTCGTCGCGGTGTGCCGCACCTATGCGAGCGAGCTCGCGATCAACGAGGTCACGCTGCGGACCTATTCCGACCTGCAACAATATGTCGAACATTCCACCGAGGGGCTGGTGCAGGCGCTGCGCGGCGGCGACACCAAGGCGCGCGCCTACCGGCAGATGCAGGTCAAGGCGGCGATCCGCTTCTGCGAGGTATTGTTCGGCCACGACTATGCGTCGCTGATGAGCCGGGCCGCCGAAAACGCGGTGACCGGCGAGCGCAAACCCTCCCGCGCCGGATAGGGCGGCTGTCTCATTTTGCCAGCGAATTCCGGGTCTTCCGGCCCCGGTTTCGATCCAGTAATTGTCAATTGCCGGGCTTGCCGCCGGTAGTGTAAAGCGGCGCATCGGCGCTTCCCTGAAAAGCGCCGTTCCGCCCGGGAACCGCTTGATGACGCTGTGGTTTGTGTTCGCGCTGATGACGGTCGCGGCGATCTTTGCCGTGCTCTGGCCGTTGGGCCGGCGCGCCCGGCCGCAAGGTGGGGGCAGTGAGGCTGCGGTCTACAAGGATCAACTCGCCGAGATCGATCGCGATGTTGCCGCCGACCTGATCGCGCCGCCGGAGGCGGATGCTGCGCGGGTCGAAATCAGCCGCCGCCTGTTGGCCGCCGTTGACGATCAGCGCGATCCCACGATGCAGTCGAACGTCAGATTGCGCCGTTTGGCTGCGGTGTCGGCATTGATCGGGCTGCCTGTCGTGGCGGTTGGTTTCTACCTTTCGCTGGGATCGCCGCAGCTCGGCGATTTCCCGCTTGCCGGGCGCGCCCGCGTCGCCGACGCCACCCAGTCGCTCGGCAGTCTGGTGGCCCAGGTCGAAGCCCATCTGGAACAGAACCCGACCGATGGCCGCGGCTGGAACGTGCTGGCGCCGGTGCTGGCGCGGCTCGGCCGTTTCGACGAGGCGGTCCGCGCCTATCGCAATTCGATCACCTATAACGGCGACAGCGCCGAGCGCCGGTCCGATCTTGGCGAAGCCCTTGCGGGTGCCGCGGGCGGTGTCGTCACCTCGGACGCCAAGGCCGAATTCGAGCGCGCCATCGCACTGAGCGCCGACGATCCCAAGGCCAACTATTTCCTGGGGCTCGCCGCCGAGCAGGACGGCCGCAACGCCGATGCCGCCTCGATCTGGCGTGGGATGCTCGCCAAGGCGCCGGCGGACGCGCCATGGCGGCCGCTGGTCCAGGCGGCGCTGGTCCGGGTCGGCGGTCCGGCAGTGCCTGCGCTGCCGGATAGCGCGATGGCCGCGGCCAAGGAGATGAACGACGCCGACCGCGGCGCGATGATCCGTGGCATGGTCGATCGCCTGGCGACGCGGCTGAAGCAAAACGGCGACGACGTCGAGGGATGGCTGCGGCTGGTGCGGGCCTATATGGTGATGGGCGACCGCGACAAGGCGGCAAGCGCGGTCACCGATGCCCGTCAGGCCGTCGCCAACAATGCGGAGCGCTTGCGCCAGCTCAATGAGGGCCTGAAGAATCTCGGGCTTGATGGATGATCAGGCGAATGCACAAGGGAAGACCATGACGCGCAAGCAGCGGCGTTTGACGATGATCGGCGGCTCGCTCGCGGTGCTCGCGGTCGCGGCGGCACTGGTGCTGAACGCCATGCGCGATTCCATCGTGTTCTTCTCGACGCCGTCGATGGTGGTCGAAAAACATATCTCCGCCGGCAAGCGCTTCCGCCTCGGCGGGCTGGTACAGCCGGGATCGCTCCAGCGCGGCGACAATCTGGCGGTCAATTTCAGCGTCGCCGACGGCAGCGCCACGCTGCCGGTGTCCTACAAGGGAATCCTGCCCGACCTGTTTCGCGAAGGGCAGGGCGTCGTCGCCGAGGGCGCGCTCGATGCCTCCGGCACATTCAGGGCCGACACCGTGCTGGCCAAGCATGACGAGACCTATATGCCCAAGGATGTCGCAGACGCGCTGAAGGAGCAGGGCCACTGGAAGGACGACTACGGCAAAAAGCCAAGCGCATCGGCCGCGCCCCAGCCGACGCAGGGAGCCATGCGGTGATCGCTGAAGCCGGACATTACGCACTGGTGCTGGCGCTCGCGCTGGCGCTGATCCAGTCCACGGTGCCGATCGTGGGCGCGCGCTGGGGCGACGTCGCCCTGATGAATGTCGCGCGCTCCACCGCGCTGGCGCAATTGCTGTTCGCGGCGATATCGTTCACCGCGCTGGTGTCGTTGCACGTCACCTCGGATTTCTCCGTCGTCAACGTGTACGAGAATTCGCATTCGCTCAAACCGCTGATCTACAAGATCACCGGCGTTTGGGGCAATCACGAAGGATCGATGCTGCTGTGGGTGTCGATCCTGGCGCTGTTCGGCGGCCTGGTCGCAGCCTTCGGCAACAATCTGCCGCTGTCGCTGCGCGCCCATGTGCTGGCGGTGCAGGCCTGGGTCGCCAGCGCGTTCTACCTGTTCATCCTGATCACCTCGAACCCGTTCCTGCGGATCGCCAATCCGCCGATCGAGGGCCGCGACCTCAATCCGGTGCTGCAGGACATCGGCCTCGCCGTGCATCCGCCGATGCTCTATCTCGGCTATGTCGGATTCTCGATCTCGTTCTCGTTCGCCGTGGCAGCCTTGCTCGAAGGCCGGATCGATGCGGCGTGGGCGCGCTGGGTGCGGCCGTGGACCTTGGTGGCCTGGATATTCCTCACGCTCGGCATCGCGATGGGCTCGTACTGGGCCTATTACGAACTCGGCTGGGGCGGCTGGTGGTTCTGGGATCCGGTCGAAAACGCCTCGCTGATGCCGTGGCTGGCCGGCACCGCGCTGTTGCATTCCGCGGTCGTGATGGAAAAGCGCAACGCGCTGAAAGTCTGGACCATCCTTTTGTCGATCCTGACCTTCTCGCTGTCGCTGCTCGGCACCTTCCTGGTGCGTTCGGGGGTGCTGACATCGGTGCACGCGTTTGCGACCGATCCGACGCGCGGCGTGTTCATCCTTTTGATCCTCTGTATCTTCATCGGCGGCAGCCTGTCGCTCTACGCCTGGCGGGCGTCCGCGCTGAAGCAGGGCGGGCTGTTCGCGCCGATCTCGCGCGAAGGCGCGCTGGTGCTCAACAATTTGTTCCTCACCACCGCCTGCGCGACGGTTTTCATCGGCACGCTGTATCCGCTCGCGCTCGAGGTCCTGACCGGCGACAAGATCTCGGTCGGCGCGCCGTTCTTCAACCTGACCTTTGCGCCCTTGTTCGTGCCGCTGATGGTCGCCGTCCCGTTCGGGCCGTTACTCGCCTGGAAGCGCGGCGATCTACTCGGCGCCGCGCAGCGGCTGACGGCGGCCGGCGCAGCTGCGCTGATCGCCATCGCGTTGCTGTGGGCATGGACGTATGGCGGCAGCACGCTGGCGCCGCTTGCGATCGGCCTTGCGGTGTTCGTCATTGCCGGCGCGTTCACTGATCTGGCCGAGCGTACCGGCCTGTTCCGGGTTCCCCTGGGAACGGCGATGCGCCGTGCGCGCGGATTGCCGCGCGCGACCTGGGGCTCGGCATTCGCCCATGCCGGCGTCGGCATCGCCCTGATCGGAATCGTCTGCGAAACCACCTGGAACAGCGAATATATCAGCACGATGAGGCCGGGCGACGTTGCGAAAGTCGCAGGCTACGAGTTGAGGCTCGACGACATGGTCCAGCGGCAGGGGCCGAATTTCCGCGAGATGATCGCGCGGTTCACGGTCGATCTCGACGGCCAAAAGCTCAGCGTGATGACGCCGTCGAAGCGCAATTTCACCACCCGGGAAGCGTCGACCACCGAGGCCGCGCTGCTGACGCGCGGCGCCAGCCAGTTGTACATTTCGCTTGGCGACACCACGGCCGACGGCGCGATCGCGGTGCGCATCTATCACAAGCCGCTGGTGCTGTTGATCTGGTGGGGACCCGTGCTGATGGCGTTCGGCGGCATGCTGTCGCTGTCGGACCGCAGGCTGCGAGTCGGGGCGCCGAAGCCGGCGAGGGCGTTGCGCGGGCTGCAGGCGGCGGAGTGATCCATTGAAGCAGTTCCTTGCCTGCCTGTTCGCCGTGACCGTCCTGCTGGGATGCCCGGCCGCCTACGCCGTGCAGCCCGACGAGATCATGGCGGATCCAGCCAAGGAATCGCGGGCGCGCGATCTGTCGCGGGAATTGCGCTGCATGGTGTGCCAGAACCAGTCGATCGACGATTCCGAGGCGCCGCTGGCGCGCGATCTCCGGCTTCTGGTCCGCGAGCGGATCGCAGCCGGCGACAGCGACGCGCAGGTGATCGATTTTCTGGCCGCGCGCTATGGCGAGTTCGTGCTGCTGAAGCCGCGGGTCAATCAGCATACCCTGTTGCTGTGGCTGGTCCCGCCGCTGGTGCTTTTGGGCGGCGGATTTGTGATGTGGCGGTACAGCCGCCGTCGCGGAAAATCCGCAGGAGATACCGACGACTCCGCCGTCAAATTGACCGCAGACGAAAAAGCCCGGCTGGAACGCCTGATGGCGGCGGAGCCGACCGAAAAGCTGCTTTAGGTCTCGTCTAACCCTTTCATGGGCCTGCGCTATTCTGCCGCATCCGGTTATGCCTCCATTACGAAAGTTTAATTCCCTCGCCAGCGCGCGGTAAGGCGGAAATCCCCATCTTTGGTGCTGTCAGGTGCTCGCCCGGCACCGTCGATTCTGGCCCTGGAGATTCCGAACAATGACCGACCGTCCCACTGATCTTTCTTCGCTTCCGTCCTATCGTGCGCCGCGGCGCTCGCTGTTCTCGGCGCGCAAATTCGCGCTGATGGCTTCTGTCGTCGCCGGCCTCGGCGTCGCCGTTTATGGCTTTAGCCCGTCGCAGGGCCCCGGGAATATCTTCTCCAGCCCGGCGCACGCGCAGGTCAACAACGAAGTCCGCAAAGTCGAGAAGCCCATCGGCTTTGCCGACATTGTCGAGCGCGTGAAGCCGTCGGTGATTTCGGTCAAGGTCAACATCAACGAGAAGGTCAGCAAGGACGACAGCGCGGGCAAGGACGACGACTCGCCGTTCCAGCCGGGCTCGCCGATGGAGCGCTTCTTCCGCCGCTTCGGCGGACCGGATGGCTTGCCCCCGGGCTTGCGCGGTGGTCCGCGCGGCGGCCGTGGCGCGGTGACCGGTCAGGGTTCGGGCTTCTTCATTTCGGCTGACGGTTATGCCGTGACCAACAACCACGTCGTCGACGGCGCCGACAAGGTCGAAGTCACGACCGACGACGGCAAGACCTACACCGCCAAGGTGATCGGCACCGATCCGCGTACCGACGTCGCGCTGATCAAGGTCGAAGGCGGATCGAACTTCCCGTTCGCAAAACTGTCCGACGGCAAGCCGCGGATCGGCGATTGGGTGCTGGCGGTCGGCAACCCGTTCGGTCTCGGCGGCACCGTGACCGCCGGTATCGTCTCGGCCTCCGGCCGCGACATCGGCAACGGCCCGTATGACGATTTCATCCAGATCGACGCGCCCGTGAACAAGGGCAACTCCGGTGGCCCGGCGTTCGATACCTCAGGCGAGGTGATGGGCGTCAACACCGCGATCTATTCGCCGTCCGGCGGCAGCGTCGGCATTGCGTTCTCGATCCCCGCTTCGACGGTGAAGAGCGTGATCGCGCAGCTCAAGGACAAGGGCTCGGTCAGCCGCGGCTGGATCGGCGTCCAGATCCAGCCGGTCACCTCAGACATTGCCGACAGCCTCGGCATGAAGAAGGCGGAAGGCGCGCTGGTCGCGGAACCCCAGGCCAACGGCCCGGCGGCCAAGGCCGGCATCGAATCCGGTGACGTGATCACCGCGGTGAACGGTGAATCGGTCAAGGATGCCCGCGAGCTCGCCCGCACCATCGGCGGTCTGGCGCCCGGCAACGCCGTGAAGCTCAACGTGCTGCACAAGGGCGAGGACAAGGTCATCAACCTCACGCTCGGCCAGTTGCCGAATACGCTGGAGGCCAAGGCCGATACCGACAACAACGACAAGGGCGGCGGCGTCACCCGCGGGACCGACGTGCCGAAGCTCGGCCTGACGGTGGCCCCCGCCAACAGCGTGGCCGGCGCCGGCAAGGACGGCGTCGTGGTCACCGAGGTCGACCCGAAGAGTGCGGCAGCGGAGCGCGGCTTCAAGGAAGGCGACGTGATTCTCGAAGTCGCCGGCAAGAGCGTTACCAATGCCGGCGACATCCGGGAGGCGATCAATGCCGCGCGCACCGACAACAAGAACAGCGTTCTCATGCGCGTGAAGAGCGGCGGTTCGTCGCGGTTTGTGGCGTTGCCGCTGGCCAAGGGTTAACTACGCCAATGGAGGGTGTCGCCGGCATTCGTCGCCCCCGCCGACGGCACTTTCCGGGGAGCGGGCTCAAGGTTCGCTCCCACTGGCTACCTTCCGGTGGAATACGCCCCCCTCCGTCGGAAGGCCTAAGGGCGGTGAGGTCCCCCAGCTTCACCGCCCGCTTTTTTCACATGATCGAGAGGGTTCCGGGTCGCCTTGCATCGGCATGCGGCCCGCGCCATGGTGAGAGAAAGCCAATCACTTGACCGCAACCGCCTCCCAGATGCGCCTCTTGATCATCGAAGACGACCGCGAGTCCGCCGACTATCTGGTCAAGGCGTTCCGTGAAGTCGGTTATGTCGCCGATCTCGCCAGCGATGGCGAGGAAGGCCTGTCGCTCGCCGACAGCGGCGATTACGACGTGCTGGTGGTCGACCGCATGCTGCCGAAGCGCGACGGCCTGTCGCTGATCGGTTCCCTGCGCGAAAAGGGCAACCGGACGCCGGTGCTGATTCTGTCGGCGCTCGGGCAGGTTGACGACCGCATCAAGGGCCTGCGCGCCGGCGGTGACGATTATCTGCCAAAGCCCTATTCGTTCGCCGAGCTCTTGGCGCGCGTCGAAGTGCTGTCGCGCCGTCATGGCGGCCCGGCGGAAGAAACCACCTACAAGGTCGGCGATCTCGAACTGGACCGGCTCTCCCACCGCGTCGCCCGCGGCAAGGACGAACTGACATTGCAGCCGCGCGAGTTCCGGCTGCTCGAATATCTGATGAAGCACGCAGGGCAGGTGGTGACCCGCACCATGCTGCTGGAGAACGTCTGGGATTATCATTTCGATCCGCAGACCAACGTCATCGACGTGCATATCTCAAGGCTGCGCTCCAAGATCGACAAGGGTTTTGAGCGACCCCTGCTGCATACGATCCGCGGCGCCGGATACATGATCCGTGACGGCATTCGGTAAACTGATCCGGACCACGGCGTTCCGGCTGACGCTGGTCTATCTGTTCCTGTTTGCGCTGTTTGCCGCTTCGCTGCTCGGCTATTTCGCCTGGAATACGCGCCGGCTGATCACCGAGCAGATCACCACCACGGTAAACGTCGAAGTCAGCGAGATCAGCGATATCTACGCGCGGCGCGGGCTGCGCGGCCTTATCTTGTCGATCGGCAACCGGTCGCTGCGGCCCGGCGCCAATCTCTATCTCGTCACCACGCCGACCGGACAGGCGCTTGCCGGCAATGTCGGCTCGCTGGCGCCGGGCGTGATGGCGACATCGGGCTGGTCGGAGACCGCCTACCGGCGGATGGAGGATCAGGACAATACCGATCATCGGGCGCTGGTGCGCGTTACCGAAATGACCAATGGCTTCCGGCTGTTGATCGGCCGCGATCTGGAGGAGCGCCGGCGGCTGTTCGGGATCGTCGCCCACGCCGCGCAATGGTCGATACTGGTCGTCGTGGTGCTCGGTATCGGCGGCGGCATCTTTGTAGCGCGACGGGTGCTGCGCCGGATTGACGCCATGACCGGCACCACCCGGCGCATCATGGCCGGCGACCTCTCGGGCCGGCTGCCGGTCGGGCGCAGCGGCGACGAACTCGATCGGCTGGCCGAAAACCTCAATGCCATGCTGGAGCGGATCGAGGCCCTGATGATGGGGCTGAAGGAAGTCTCCGACAACATCGCCCACGACCTGAAGACGCCGCTGACGCGCCTGCGCAACCGCGCCGAGGAGGCGCTGGCGAGCTCCGGCAGCGAGGGCGAATACCGCGCGGCGCTGGAGCGTACTATCGAGGAATCCGACGGCCTGATCCGCACCTTCAATGCGCTGTTGATGATCGCGCGCGCCGAGTCCGGGCAGGCGCGCGGCAATATGGACGATTTCGACGCCGCCGACGTCGCCAACGGCATCCAGGAACTTTATGAGCCGCTGGCGGAAGACGACGGCATGATCCTGCACGTCAAATCCGCGCCGGCGCGGCTTCACGGTAACCGCGAGCTGATCAGCCAGGCGCTGGCCAATCTGGTCGAGAACGCGATCAAATACGGCAAGCCGGCCCCATCGGCGCAGCCGCTGGGCGCCGATGCCGTGGCGGGCACCAAGGAGATCCTGATCGAGGCGCGGCGCGAGGGCGACCAGATACTGCTCAGCGTCAGGGATCATGGTCCCGGCATTCCCGAAGGCGATCGCAAACACGCGGTGGAACGATTCGTCCGGCTCGAGGCCAGCCGCACCCTGCCGGGTTCCGGACTTGGCCTCAGCCTGGCGTCGGCGGTGGCAACGCTGCATGGCGGCGAGCTCAGGCTCGGTGATTCCTATCCGGGATTGATCGCGACGCTGGCGATCCCCGCACTCCCCGCGGCCAGTGACAGGCTTGCGGCTCAAACGCAGGATGTGCCACAGAAGGTGGCATGAATTCATCCGCGCCGGGCAACGCGGAACGACATCGACTGGCCGCGCGATTCGCGGACGGGCCGCATGTCTCCGCTTCCAATCAAGCCGAGCAGCTCTTGAACGACTGGCTCTCCGATCTGGAGCCGGCGCAATCGGCTGCGCTCGGCGGACTGCTGGATCATCCGTTCGCCAAAACCATTTTGCTCGGGATCGCGGAATTCTCGCCCTATCTGTTCGATCTGATCCGGGCCGACGCCGCGCGGCTGATCCGGTTGCTGGCGTGCGACCCGGAACAACACCTCGCTGCGCTGATCGAGAAGGCATCAAACGAGGTGTTCGCCGCCGCCCGCGAGACCGACGTGATGCACCTGCTCCGTCGCATGAAGGCGGAAGCCGCGCTCCTGATTGCGCTGTGCGATATCGGCGGGGTCTGGCCCGTGATGCGGGTGACGGCGGCGCTGACCGATCTTGCGACGGCCTCGGTCCAGGCGGCCTTGCGCTTTCTGCTGCGGCAGGAGGTTGCGCGCGGCCGGATGATTCCGGCCGACCCCGACCGGCCCGAGCAGGACAGCGGCCTGATCGTGCTGGCGATGGGCAAGATGGGCGCTGGCGAGCTGAATTATTCCAGCGATATCGACCTGATCGTGTTCTTCGATCCCGCCGCGACGTCGCTGGTTCCGGATATCGAGCCGCAGCCGTTTTTCGTGCGCGTGACGCAGGCGCTGTCGCGGCTGCTGCAGCAGCGCTCGGGCGACGGCTATGTGTTCCGCGTCGATCTGCGCCTGCGGCCGGATCCGGCTTCGACCCAGGTCGCGATCTCGACCTTGTCGGCGCTGCATTATTACGAGCGGGAAGGGCGCACCTGGGAGCGCGCGGCGATGATTAAGGCGCGGCCCTGCGCCGGTGATCCCAAAGCCGGCGAGGCGCTGGTTTCGGAGCTGGCGCCCTTCGTCTGGCGCAAGCATCTGGATTTCGCGGCGCTCGCCGACGTCCACGACATGAAGCGGCAGATGCAGACCTATCGCGGCCAGAGCGAGATCGCGGTCGAGGGCCATAACGTCAAGGTCGGACGCGGCGGCATCCGCGAGATCGAGTTCTTTGCTCAAACCCAGCAATTGATCGCCGGCGGCCGTCATCCGCAGTTGCGGGTGCGGCCGACGCTGGCGGCGCTGAACGTGCTGGCGACGAGCAACTGGATCACCTTCCAGGCGCACGACGAACTGGCCGCGGCCTACGAATTCCTGCGCCGGGTCGAGCACCGGCTGCAGATGATCGCCGACGAGCAGACCCATGCGCTGCCCGAGGATGCCGAGGCGGTGGAACGCTTCGCGCATTTCTTCGGCTATGACAGCCGCGCAACCTTTGCCAGGGACCTGCTCGGCCATCTCAACACCGTGCAGGGGCATTACAGCAAGCTGTTCGAAGGTGACCCGACCGGCACCGAAAAACTGCCTGATGTCGACTACGGCGCCGGCCCGGACGATCCGCGTCTGCTCGACCATCTCGCCACGCTCGGCTTCAAGAAGCCGCTCATGGTGGCAAAGACCGTTCAGCAATGGATGCAGGGTGATTATCGCGCACTGCGCGTCGAGGCCACCAGGAGCGCGTTCGTCGAGTTCATTCCCGGCCTGATCAACGGGCTGGCGCATGCCGAAGACCCCGACGATGCGGTGACGGCGTTCGATCGTTTTCTGGGCGCCTTGCAACGCGGCGCGCGGCTGATCTCGCTGTTGAGCCAGAACCGCGACCTGGTCGCGCTGGTGGCGCTGATCCTCGGCGCAGCACCCCGGCTCGGCGACATGCTGGCGCGCCAGCCGCAGATCATGGACGGGTTGATCGACCCGCGCTTTTTCGGCGCGATGCCGGATCAGAAGGAATTATCGGCCCGGCTGGCGGCGACGCTGAAGGACGCCCATTCCTACGAGGACTTTCTCGATCGGCTGCGGCTGTTCGGCCAGGAGAGCCTGTTTTTGATCGGCACGCGGATTCTCTCCGGCACGGTTTCCGCCCAGCAGGCCAACGTCGCCTTCGCCGACGTCGCCGAGGGCATCGTCCATACCGTGCATGGGCTGGTCACCGATCAGTTCGCCGCGCAATACGGCCGGATCAAGGGGCAGGAGACCGCGATCCTCGCCATGGGCCGGCTCGGCGGCCGCGAGATGACGGCGTCCTCCGACCTCGACCTGATCCTGCTCTATGATTTCGACCACGAGCAGCCGGATTCAGACGGCGAGCGATCGCTGCACGGCGCGCAGTATTTTGCGCGTCTTACCCAGCGGCTGATCTCGGCGTTCACGACGCGGACCAATTACGGCGTGCTTTATGACGTGGACATGCGGCTGCGTCCTTCCGGCCGCGCCGGACCGGTGGCGTCGCGGGTCGACGCTTTTGCCGATTACCAGGAGCGCGAAGCCTGGACCTGGGAGCACATGGCGCTGACGCGGGCGCGGGTGATTTCGGCCTCGCCGCAGCTTCGCGGGAGGATCGAAGCCATCATCCGCGCCGCGCTGACGCGCCCGCGCGATCCGGCCGTCACGGCGGCCGACGTCGCCGACATGCGCCGCGCCATCGCGCTGGAGAAGGGCGAAGACGACGTCTGGGATTTGAAATTGGCCGCCGGCGGCCTCGTCGATATCGATTTCATCGCGCAATATCTCCAGCTCGTGCACGCCGCCGAGAAGCCGGAAATTCTCAACGTCTCGACCCTGCAGGTGCTCGACAATGCCGCCAGGCTCGGCGTGCTGGCGCAGCCGGAAACCGAAATCCTGCGCTCGGCCGCGCGGCTCTACCACGATCTCACGCAGATCCTAAGGCTGTGCGTCACTGAAAAATTCAAGCCGGAAACCGCGGGCGAAGATTTGTTGCGGGTGATGGCGCGGGCCGGCGACACGCCGGACTTTTCAACGCTGGAAGCCCGCGTGCGCGAGACCCAGGCCGAGGTGCGGCGGGTGTTCGGGGCGTTGGTTGGCGGCGGTTAGGGGGTGCGTACTCCCATCTTCGGACGTCTGCGGCAATGCCGCCCGTAAAGCGGCTGCCGCCCGCAATGCCGTGGCCTCCACGACGGCTGTGAACCTAAATGACGCAGGGTGCGACACAATGCCGTGTGCGATCAGGGCAGCGCCTGATTGAGCGCGCCGGCGGCCGAAACGCGGCGCGCTCACCGGGGATCGAGGGGCAAATTGCATGTTTTCTCTGCGCGACACATTGAAGTTCGACGCTCTGTCGGCTCTCGTCCCGGCCGGCACGCAAGCCGGATCGGTCCGGAAGGGGGCCCCCTCGCGGCACGACACGCGATGTCAGCCGTGACGACCTCTTCTTGCGATTTTTGCAATTCAAATAAGGAAACCAGATGCTGGATGCCCATCAATTGCTTTGGACGCAAATTGCCGCCGGCGTTTGCCTGCTGATTTTTGGCGCAATGCTGTTCAATCTGTTTCGCATGCGAGGCCAGATGCAGGCGGCCCGCAGCTGGGACAAAATCGAGGGCGTCATCACCGTCTCCGAGGTGGATCAACCGCCCGAGCATGTCTCGGACGATCTGAACGACGCCACTCCCATCATCCGCTATCGCTATCGCGCCGGTGGTCAGGAACTGGAGAGTGACCAGGTCGCGATCGGCGGCCAGCCGCTGATGACCCGCGTGCTCGCCGGCAAACTGGTCGGGAGATATCCGGTCGGCGCCCACGTCGATGTTTATGTCGACCCGAACGACCCCAAGCAAACGCTGCTGGAGCCGACTGAGCTGCGGAATGTCTCGGCCCTGACCGCCTTCACGATCGTGTTCGGCTTGATTGCGGCGATTCTGACCGCGCATTCGATCGCAGGCCACGTGCTCTATACCGGCAACGGTGTTCCGCTGTTCGTTTTCCCGCTGCCGATCCTCGCGCTGCTCGGCGCTGTCTTCGGCGTCGTCGCATTCGTCCGCGGGCGGCAGCTCGCCAGCGCCAGCCTGCGGTGGCCGACCGTGGCCGGCAGCATTACCACCTCAGGCGTGATCGAGGAGGCGATCGAGGACAAGAGCAATGACGACAAGTCGTTCATTCGCAAAATCCATCGCTATCAGGTCGATCTGCGCTACGCGTATCAGGTCGGCAAGCGCGATTTCGTCGGCACCGCGGCAAATTGGGGAGGGACCGCGATCTACGGCCTTCGCGAACTCGCGGAAAAAGCTGCGGGCCATTACCGGCCGGGACAACCCGTCACCGTCTATTACGATCCGGAGCGGCCGGGCAATGCCGTGCTGGAGCCGGACAATCGGCAGGGCTCGCTGGCGCCGCTCATCCTCGCTGCCATTTGCGCCGTCATAGGCGGCACACTTCTGGCGTTCTTCATCAAGGTCGGGTTCAACTAGCGTCGAGGACGCCGGCATCCAGCAGGCTGCTGTGTGCTCGATCCTGCAATCCTCCCGACCATGCTGTTGCCTCTGCGGGTGACCGCATGCCGGCGGCCGTTATGCAATGGTCGGGAGCAGGCGCCCCACTTCTTCCTGCAGGTCCGCGATGGCCGTGCGATCGCCTGAGAGATGCCGCAACAGGCATCGTTGGAAAAGTCCATCAAACAGCGCATAGAGGGCGCCCCGGGAGACGACAGGTTGTCGGCCGCCAAGTGCGGCAAAGCGGGACGCGACTCGCCACACCATGTCTTCCAGGCTCTTGTCGATCTCGGCGACGTCGTCGCGAAAGGCCCCTTCAAACAGGGACTGCGAACGAAGATCGTACCAAAGGCGATGCATCCCGGCCTCGTCGCGAACCGTGGCGCCGAGCTTCTCCAGAAAGCCCTTCATCAGTTCGTCGCGGCTTTGCGCCGCTGACGTGATCTGGTCGTACCGCGTGACGCATTTCGACTTGTAGTGACGAACACAGCAGCAGATCAGGTCGACCTTGTCGCTGAAGTAATAGTGCAGCACCCCGTGCGTAAACTCGGATTTCTGCGCGATCTCGCGCAGGCTGGTCCGCGCATAGCCGAGCTCGGCCAGGGTTTCCAACGCAGCCTCGGCCAGTTCGATGCGTCGGGCGCTGAATTTATCGACACGCGAACGCTCGATCCGATCCGAAGGCTTGCTTGGCCGGCTTGGCGTTTCAATTTTCCGCTGCGTCACCGCAGATTGCTTGCGCACGTCCAAAACTCCGAATCGCCGCGTCACTTCGGCGGCCATAATGCCCTGAAATGCCTTCCGAAATCATCCTCAGTCAAGGATTGCTTGACAAATGTCAAGATTTTAGACAATCGTCAAGATAATCTTGGACAATCGTCAAGTTTTTCAGGATTCACGGCCGGAAGAAGCCGTGCATAGGGAGAAAGCGCTGGCGGCGTGCCTCGGCGCGTCACAACAGAAATCACAAGGGAGGGACAACGATGAGTACGAAGAATCTGGCTGGCCGCAAGGCTCTGGTCACCGGCGGAGCGCGAGGCATCGGCGCTGCGATCGCGGAGGCGCTTACGAATGCCGGCGCTTCGGTGATGATCGGCGACATTCTCGCCGATCTCGGCAAGGAAACCGCCGTCCGTCTTGCCAAAACAGGCGCCAAGACCGGCTTTGTGGAACTGAATGTCACCGACGACGCGCAATGGGAAAAGGCAGTCGCTGCCACCATCGCCACGCTGGGCGGCTACGATATCCTGATCAACAACGCAGGCATCGAGATTACCTCGCTGGTCGTCGATCTCAAGGCTGAAGATCTGCGCCGGATGTGCGACGTCAACATCGTTGGCACCGCTCTCGGCATGAAGCATGCGTTTCGCGCGATGCGACCTGGCGGAAGTGCAGGTGCAGGCGGGGCCATCGTCAATATTGCCTCGGTCGCAGCTACGATCGCGTTTCCGGCCATTGCCGGATACTCCGGCACCAAATCGGCCGTTGACCGCATGACGCGGGTCGCCGCGATGGAAGCCGGCAAGCTCGGTTATGGCGTGCGGATCAACTGTCTCTATCCCGGGCTTGTCCCCACCGACATGGGCATGCAATTGGCCAACGACATCGTCGCCGCCGGACTGGCACCGGACGTCGGCGCCGCCGTCGCATCGGTCGTCGAGCAGACACCGCTTGGCCGGTTGGGCGAGGTCGGCGACATGGCCGACGCCGCTGTTTTCCTTTGCTCCAACGACGCGCGCTTCATCACCGGTGCCGGCCTGCCGGTCGACGGCGGCATGGGCATGTAAATCGCCAAAATGTAAAAAACGGAAATTCGGGAGGATATGAATATGAGCGAGAAGAAACCCGTCATCGTCTATGGCGTCTCCGGCTACACGGGGCGTCTGGTTTGTGAATATCTGCGTGAGTACAACATTGCCTTCATTGCGGCCGGCCGCGACGCCGCCAAAGTGAAGGCCGTCGTCGAAAAAATTCCCGGCATCGAAACCGCAGACTACGAGATTGCCGAGGTTGAGCACACGGTCGGAGCGCTGACTGAGCTGTTCAAGGGCGCGAAGGTCGTCAGCAATATGGTCGGCCCATTTATCAAGTTCGGCCCCGAAGTCGTCGAAGCCTGTCTTGCGGCCGGCTGTCACTACACGGATACGACCGGCGAACAGGATTGGGTGATGCTGGCGCAGGAACGCTGGGGAGCAAAATTCGCGGCAAAGGAATTGCTGCTGGCGCCAAACGTCGCGCAAATGTACACGACGGGAGAAATCGCGGCGAACATTTGCCTCGAAACGCCGGGTCTCGATACGCTCGATATCCTGGTGCTGTGGAAGGGGTTCCCGACCTACGCCTCGACGCAGACGATCTTCACCATCCTCAAGGCGAACTGGTACTATCTCGTCCAGAACAAATTTGTCGAATGGGATGTGGCAGCCAATTTCGAGGTCAATGTTCCCGGTCAGCATGAGGGCGCCATTGCCGTCCCGTGGGGCGGCACCGCGCATCCGGTCTGGTTCAAGAACGATCCGCGCGTCTCCAACTGCAAGGTGCTCGGTGGCGTCATGCAGCGCGACATCATGCTCGGTGTGGTTCAAACCCAGGAGATGGTGAAAGAGAAAATCAGGCCGCTTCCGCCCGACCTGCAGGAGAAGGCGCTGGCCGACATCGCGGCAACGCTGCAGGCAAGTATGCCGCCGCGCGAGAATCCGCGCATCAATACCTCGATCGACTCCGTCTATGCATCCGGTCCGCTCGGCCGCGCGCATTGCGTGATTCATGGCAACTGCAATTACAAGCAGACCGGAATGCTGCAGGCCTACGCTGCATTCTCGCTGCTGCAGACGGCTCCCAGGAAAGTTGGCTTTGCCTCCGCCTGTCAGGCGTTCGGGCATCGCGAACTGCTGGGGCAGTTGCGAAGCTTCGGACTGGTGATGAATCCGGTTCTGACGGTTCACAATTGATGCAACCGGGTCGCGCGGACCACCGCGCCACCCGTCTTCTTTCCGGAGGTGGTCCGTGCGACTTGTCGATTATCTGGATAAGGGCGCCTCGCTTGGCGCCGATGCGGCATGCCTGACCATGGACGGAAACGACCTGAGCTATGGTGACGTGCAGCGCCTTAGCTACCGGATTGCACGCGGATTGGACAATTCCGGCGTTGCTCCCGGGGAGAAAGTCGCGATCCTGTCCGGCAACGATCCGATCGCCTTTGCCTGCGTATTCGGTATTTCCCGCGCCGGGGCCGTCTGGTGTCCGATCAACCCACGCAACGAGGCGGCGGAAAACCAGTTCATCCTCGACGCGTTCGATTGCTGCCTGTTGCTGTTTCACAGCGGTTTCGCGCCGATGGTCGACAAACTAAGGCCGCAGCTACCAAAATTGCGTCAGCTTGTATGTCTCGACACCGAGATGTCTTTCGCGCCGTCGTTCGAAACCTGGCTTGCCGACGTCGACGACCAGCCCTTTCAGCGCGATTGCGTTGATGATCTTGCGATGATACCCGGCACCGGCGGAACGACCGGCAAACCCAAAGGCGTGATGCTCTCGGGACGCAACATCGAAACGATGGCTGCGTTGACCCTGATGGGTTATCCGTTCAAGGGGCGGCCGATCTATCTTGCGCTCGCGCCGCTGACGCATGCTGCCGGCGTGCTGTGCTTTCCCATCATGACGCTCGGAGGCAGGGTGGTGATCATGCATCACCCGGACGTCGGCGAATTCCTCGACCTGATCGCACGCTACCGGGTCACGCACACGTTCCTTCCGCCAACCGTCATCTACATGCTGCTGGATCATCCGAAGCTCGAAAGTGCCGATCTCAGCTCGCTGCAATGCTTCTGGTACGGCGCGGCCCCGATTTCGGCGGCGCGCCTGACCGAGGCACTGGAAAAGATTGGCCCGATGGCGCAACTCTTTGGGCAGACCGAAGCACCGATGATGATCTCGATGATGCCGCCTGCGGACCACTACAATCCCGACGGTTCGATCGCGACTGAACGGTTGTCGTCGGCGGGCCGTGTCGGGCCGCTGGTTCGGGTCGGCATCATGGATGGCGACGGCAATTTGCTGCCGGCCGGAGCGCGCGGCGAAATCGTCGTCCGCGGATCGCTGGTGATGGACGGGTACTACAAGAACGCCGAAGCCACGGCGGAGGCTTCCGCGCACGGCTGGCACCATACGGGGGATATCGGATATCTCGACGCGAACAATTTCCTGTACATCGTCGATCGCGCCAAAGACATGATCATTACCGGCGGCTTCAATGTCTATTCGGTCGAAGTCGAGAACGCCCTTCAGGCCCACGAAACCATTCAGGACTGCGCCGTGATCGGTTTGCCGGACGACAAGTGGGGTGAACGCGTTGTCGCTGTGGTACAGGCGAGAGCAGGGCGCACCATCGATGTCGCCGCGGTATCGAGCTTCGTGAAGCAGCGGATCGGAAGCGTCAAAACACCCAAGCAGATCGAAGTCTGGGATGACCTTCCGCGCTCCAAAGTCGGCAAGGTGCTGAAATCCGAAATCCGCGCCAGGATGCTGGCGGATGGAAAGGCTTGACGATGCTCGGGTCGCAAAACGCGGCGTGCCGCGCTTTGGGTTTGGCGCGCTGAAAAAATTGAGCCCGCGCCTGCGTGCGAGCGGTGCGGTACCGGGTTAGTTCTTGGTGCGGATAAACCCGGCAAGCTTGGTTTTCTGAGCCTCACACCAGGCCGCCATGCCGATCCGCTTCTGGTCGAGGTCCGTCGACCTTGTCGCCATCGCGACTTCCGTCATCAGCTCTTCATCCCCGCGTTCGCCCATTTTGCCGCCGGTGTGCAAGTAGGCGATGGCCTTGCGCACCTGCTCGGTGGTTCCATCCGGCAGTTGCATTTCCTGCGCCTTTTGAACCAGATCCTGATAGGCGACATCGGTGCCGGGGCATTCCACCTTGGCGGCGAAAGCCTGCAGGACCATGGTCACATAGGCCAGGCGCTGCTCGGCATGCGCCGGAGCGGCAACGGCAATCAATCCCAGTAGCAACAGACCAAAGCGCATCACAGTCTCCTTGTTCGGGAACAAAAACTAGCGCTGAACCGCTTCTCTGCGCAACCTCCCCAAGCGAGACGGCGCAGAGCATGCGTGAGTGACGATGGAACCGACTGTTGCACCGCAATCGTCACGCCGCTGGGAACAAATCCGGTCATGGCGGCTTATCGCCGACGGTTCGAATTCCGGGAGACTCCCATGAACATGGCAAAGATCGCTTTGGCCGGTTTTGCGGCCCTCATCGTCGTCAGTTCGGCGGCTCTGGCCCAGCAAGCGTCGACGGGAACGGTCACCAAAATTGATCGGATCAGCGGCACCATCGCCATTCGAGAAACCCAGAGCGGCACGGTCGGAGCGAGTTCCGGAAGCTCTGCCGAGGAGTTCAAGGTGCAAGAAAGCATGCTGAACAATTTGCACGCCGGCGACAGGGTGACATTCTCCGCCACCGAAGCGGGTGGAACCAAAACCATCACGAAGCTCGAGAGGCAGTAGGCGCTCGGAAGCGTTCAACGATCCCGCCGTCATCGCCCGCCAACGGGTCGGCCGAATGGCCGCCCGATGACAGGCTCCGGCGGGCGATCCAGTATTCCAGAGCCGGCGTAGTGAAATCGAGAGGCCGCGGCGTACTGGATGCCCCGCCTTCGCGGGGCATGACAATTTGTGCCGCTTCGACACGATGCGCTACGCCTGCTTCAGCGATTGGATCGCGTCGCGGACATTGGGATCGAGGCCGGCGCCACCGGTGTCGACATGGGCAAAGATCGCCTTGCGCATCCGGGGATCCCAGAATTTTTTGATGTGATCGGCAATGCCGGGCACGGCCCTGTCGTGGCCTTGGCTCTGAAAGAATTTGCCGATCTGGTTGGCCATGCAGATCAGTCGATCAGGCGACATGAGCGGCCTCCTTGGCCATGACTTCTGCCGCAATCCGTTTCGGATGCGTGAACACTTCAAAACCATCGGATCGCGCGATCGCGGCCAGGGTGATGCCGGCGGCCTCCGCCATCCGCACCGCCAGCGCCGTCGGTGTCGAAACCGCAACCACCAGCGGCGCGCCGAGTGCGGCGGTCTTCTGCACCGTCTCGACCGAGACCCGGCTGGTCAGCAGCACCATGCCTTCGCCGGCGGCGACCTTGGCCTGCGCCAGCGCACCCGCGAGCTTGTCCAGCGCATTGTGGCGGCCGACATCCTCGCGCAGGCACATGATGCCGCGCGCCGGTGTCCAGAACGCCGCGGCGTGGACGGCGCGGGTCTCGATGTTGATTTGCTGCAGCGGCGCGATCGCAGCGATCGCCGCCATGATCTCGTGGGGCGCGAAGCTGCGGCCTTCCGGCACTATGGCTGCGGGGCGAACGGCCTCGGCAATCGAGTCGATGCCGCAGATGCCGCAGCCGGTGGGGCCGGCGATATGCCGCCGCCGCTCGTTGATGAGTGCGGCCTTCGACGGCTTAAGCCACATTCGCAGTTCAATGCCGTCGTCGAGTTCGATGATGTCGAGCGTCTCGATCTCGTCAGGCGATTGTGCGATGCCTTCGCTGAGGCTGAAGCCGACGGCGAAATCTCTTAAGTTCTGCGGCGTGCCCATCATCACGGCGTAGGTGCCGCCGTTGTAGGTCAGCGCCAGCGCGGTTTCTTCCGGGATCAGGCGCGGGCCTTCGCTCCGGCTGCCGTCGCGCCAGACCTGGCGGCGGGCCTTGCGGACGGGATCGTGCATCGTCATTCCGCGGCTTCCACGACCGGCGCGATCCGGCGCGAGTGACGGGCCTGCTCGTCATAGGCCTTCTGCCAGTCGGACGGACCGTTCGACGGCGAAATCTGCACCGCCGTGACCTTGTATTCCGGGCAATTGGTGGCCCAGTCGGAATACTCGGTCGTGATCACGTTGGCCTGCGTGTCCGGATGGTGGAAGGTGGTGTAGACCACGCCGGGCGCGACGCGATCGGTGATCTCCGCGCGCAAGGTGGTTTCACCGGCGCGGCTGGCGAGCCTTACCCAGTCGCCGTCGCGCACGCCGCGCTGCTCGGCGTCGTGCGGATGAATTTCGAGCCGGTCCTCGCCGTGCCAGACCACGTTCTCGGTGCGGCGGGTCTGGGCGCCGACATTGTACTGGCTGAGGATGCGGCCGGTGGTCAGCAGCAACGGATAACGCGGGCCGGTGCGCTCGTCGGTCGGGATATATTCGGTGATCACGAACTTGCCCTTGCCGCGGACGAAGCCGCCGATATGCATCACCGGCGTGCCTTCCGGCGCCCTCTCGTTGCACGGCCATTGCACCGAGCCGAGTTCGTCGAGTTTTGTATACGAGACGCCGGCGAAAGTCGGCGTCAGCGCCGCGATCTCGTCCATGATTTGAGATGGATGGTCGTAAGTCATCTCAAAGCCCATCGCTTTCGCGAGCCCGATGGTGACTTCCCAGTCGGCCAAACCGTTGCGCGGCGTCATCACCCTGCGTACGCGCTGGATGCGGCGCTCGGCATTGGTAAAAGTGCCGTCCTTTTCCAGGAAGGTCGAGCCGGGCAGGAAGACGTGGGCGTAGTTCGCGGTCTCGTTGAGGAAGAGATCGTGGACGATGACGCATTCCATCGACGACAGCGCCGCCACCACGTGCTTAGTGTTCGGATCGGACTGCAGGATATCCTCGCCCTGCACGTAGAGGCCCATAAAGGTGCCCTCGTCGCGGCGTCGAACATGTTGGGAATGCGCAGGCCCGGTTCCGGATCGAGCTTGACGTTCCACATCGCCTCGAACTGGTCGCGAACGGCGTCGCCCGAGATATGGCGGTAGCCGGGCAGCTCGTGCGGGAACGAGCCCATGTCGCAGGAGCCCTGAACGTTATTCTGGCCGCGCAGCGGGTTCACGCCGACGCCGGGGCGGCCGATATTGCCGGTTGCCATCGCGAGGTTGGCGATCGCGATCACCGTGGTCGAGCCCTGGCTGTGCTCGGTGACACCGAGCCCGTAATAGATCGCGCCGTTGCCGCCGGTGGCGAACAGCCGGGCTGCTTCGCGCAACTCCTTCGGATCGACGCCGGTCATGATCGCGGTGGCCTCGGGGCTGTTGTTCGGCAAGGCTGCGAAGGCGGCCCATTCCTCGAATTCGCTCCAGTCGCAGCGCTCGCGCACGAAGGCTTCATCGACAAGGCCTTCGGTAACGAT
This sequence comes from Bradyrhizobium sp. AZCC 2289, assembly GCF_036924615.1. Classification (NCBI taxonomy): domain Bacteria; kingdom Pseudomonadati; phylum Pseudomonadota; class Alphaproteobacteria; order Hyphomicrobiales; family Nitrobacteraceae; genus Bradyrhizobium; species Bradyrhizobium sp. AZCC 2289. The sequence goes on from NZ_JAZHRY010000001.1 coordinate 8,364,871, forward strand.
GACATGCGCCAACGCCGTGAGCACGGCGACATTGGTGCCGGGCATCAGTGGCAGGTGCAGCGCCGTCAGATGCGGGGCCTCGACCATCTCGGTGCGTCTGGGATCGATCACAATCAGCTTTGCACCTTGCCGCAACCGCTTCTTCAGCCGCGATGCAAAGACCGGATGTGCGGACGCGGGATTGGCGCCGATCACCATCACGACGTCGGTGTGTTCGACGGAATCAAAGTCCTGGGTGCCGGCCGAGGTGCCGAACGTAGTCGACAGGCCGTAGCCGGTCGGCGAATGGCAGACGCGGGCGCAGGTATCGACATTGTTGTTGCCGAACCCGCCGCGGATCAGTTTTTGCACCAGATAGGTTTCTTCGTTGGTGCAGCGCGACGAGGTGATGCCGCCGACGGCGTCGCGGCCGTATTTTTGCTGGATGCCCTTGAATTTGGCGGCAGCGAAATTGAACGCTTCGTCCCACGACACTTCGCGCCAGGGATCGGCGATTTTCTCGCGGATCATCGGTTTAAGGATACGCTCCTTGTGGGTGGTATAGCCCCAGGCAAAGCGGCCCTTGACGCAGGAATGGCCGCGGTTGGCCTTGCCGTCCTTGGAGGGCATCATGCGCACGACTTCCTCGCCGCGCATCTCGGCCTTGAAGGTGCATCCGACGCCACAGTAAGCGCAAGTCGTCACAACAGAATGTTCGGGCTGGCCGATCTCGATCACCGATTTTTCCGTCAGCGTCGCGGTCGGGCAGGCCTGCACGCAGGCGCCGCAAGAGACGCATTCCGATCCCAGAAAGCTCTCGCTCATGCCCGGCGACACCCGGCTGTCGAAGCCGCGGCCCGAGATCGTCAGCGCAAACGTGCCTTGCACTTCCTCGCAGGCGCGGACGCAGCGCGAGCAGACGATGCATTTAGAGGGATCATAGGTGAAATAGGGGTTCGATTCGTCCTTCGGCATCCACGCCGCATTGGCTTCGCCATGAGATTTGGCGAACACATGGTTGTCGCCCTCATAGCCGTAGCGCACGTCGCGCAAGCCGACCGCGCCGGCCATGTCCTGCAACTCGCAGTCGCCGTTGGCGGCACAGGTCAGGCAGTCCAGCGGATGGTCGGAGATGTACAACTCCATCACGCCCTTGCGCAGCTTCTTCAGCCGCTCGGTCTGGGTGTGGACCACGAGGCCGGGCAGAACGGGCGTGGTGCAGGACGCCGGCGTGCCGGCGCGGCCCTCGATCTCGATCAGGCAGAGCCGGCAGGAGCCGAATGCATCGACCATGTCGGTGGCGCAGAGCTTTGGGATCTGCGTGCCGGCTTCCATCGCCGCTCGCATGATCGAGGTGCCTTCGGGCACCGTGACGCTGTTGCCGTCGATGGTGAGCGTCACCATCGTCTCGGATTTCGAGCGGGGCGTTCCGAAATCGGTTTCCTGGATCAGCGACATGGCGATCTCCTTTATTCCGCGGCCTGCAGACGGGCCGGTGCCGGGCCAAAATCTTCCCGGAAATGTTTCAGTGCGCTCATGACAGGGTAGGGCGTGAAGCCGCCGAGCGCGCACAGCGAGCCGAATTTCATGGTGTTGCAGAGGTCTTCGACCACAGCGAGATTTTCAGCCACGCGTTCGCCGGCACGGATCTTGTCGATGGTCTCGACGCCGCGCGTGGAGCCGATCCGGCACGGCGTGCACTTGCCGCAGGATTCCACCGCACAGAATTCCATCGCAAAGCGCGCCTGTTTGGCCATGTCGACGCTGTCGTCGAACACCACGATGCCGCCATGGCCGATCAGGCCGTCGCGCGCCGCAAACGCTTCGTAATCGAACGGCGTATCGAACAGCGCGCGGGGAAAGTACGCGCCCAGGGGGCCGCCGACCTGCACCGCGCGGACCGGACGGCCCGTCAAGGTGCCGCCGCCGATATCGTCGATCAGTTCGCCGAGGGTAACGCCAAAGGCGGTCTCGAACAGGCCGCCATATCGGATGTTTCCGGCCAGCTGGATCGGCATGGTGCCGCGCGAACGGCCCATCCCGAAATCCGCATAGGCTGTTGCACCGCCGGCCAGGATGAAGGGGATCGCCGCGAACGACAGCACATTGTTGATCACGGTGGGTTTGCCGAACAGGCCCTTATGCGCCGGCAGCGGCGGTTTGGCGCGCACGATGCCGCGGCGGCCTTCCAGGCTTTCCAGGAGCGAGGTCTCTTCGCCGCAGACATAGGCGCCGGCGCCGACGCGGACTTCGAGGTCGAAATCGTGCGCGGAGCCGTTGATGCGGGCGCCGAGATAGCCGGCGCGTTTCGCGGCCGATATCGCCGCATTCATCGCCGCGACGGCGTGCGGATATTCCGAGCGGATGTAGATATAGCCCTTGGTCGCACCCACCGTGATGCCGGCAATGGTCATACCCTCGATCACCACGAAGGGATCGCCTTCCATGATCATGCGATCCGCAAAGGTGCCGCTGTCGCCTTCGTCGGCGTTGCAGACGATGTATTTGCGGTCGGCGCTGGTGTGCGCCACGGTCTTCCACTTGATGCCGGTCGGAAAACCGGCGCCACCGCGGCCGCGCAGCCCGGAGGCGGTGACGTCGGCGAGAATTTCGTCCGGGGTCAGCCGCAGCGCCCGTTCCAGGCCCTTGTAGCCGTCATGGGCGCGATAATCCTCGACCGCGCGCGGATCGATCACGCCGCAGCGTGCAAAAGTCAGCCGCGTCTGCCGCTTCAGCCAGGGGATTTCGTCGGCGACACCAAGCCGCAGCGGGTGCGGGCTGCTGGCTGCCATCGCATCCAGCACCGACCGCGCGTCGGTCGTGGTCACCGGGCCGAACGCGACCCGGCCTTGCGATGTTGCGACCTCGATCATGGGCTCGAGCCAATAGAGCCCGCGCGATCCGGTCCTGACGATCTCGATGGCGAGGCCGCGCTTGGCGGCGGTCCGCTCCAGCGCGCCGGCGACATCATCGGCGCCGACGGCGACCGCACCGGCATCGCGGGAAACGAAAATGCGCATCGTCATCGCTGCACCTCCGCCACCAGCGCATCGATCCCTGCGTCATCCAGCCGGCCGACGAGGCGGCCATTGAGCATCGCCGACGGCGCGGTGGCGCAGAGCCCGAGGCAGTAGATCGGCTCCAGCGTCACCCGCGCATCGGCGGTGGTGTTGCCAAGGGAAATGCCGAGCCTTGCTTCCGCGCGCGCGGCCAGCGCATCGCCGCCCACGGCCTGGCAGGCCTCGGCGCGGCACAGTTTCAGCACATGGCGGCCGGCGGGTTGGTGCCGGAAATCGTGGTAGAAGGTAAATGCGCCGTGGACCTCGGCGCGCGACAGATGGAGTGCTGCGGCGATCATCGGAATCGCCGGCTCCGGCACGTAACCGAAGGCTTCCTGCAGCGCATGCAGGATCACCAGCGTGGCGCCTTCGAGCTTGTCGTGCTCGGCGATGATTTCGGCGCCGCGCGCCTCATCCCAGGGTTCATAGACCGGTGTCATCCGCGCTCTCAAATCAGGGGTTGCTGGCACCCGCTGATGAGAGTTGGAATTGCTCCAAAGATCAATAAAGCTGTCTCATGCTGCGATATCAAAACGCGATCAATGTTCCCAGGAAATCGGGCGATTTGGAAATGCAATGAATGTGAAAATCGCGCGCCCAAGGCGCGGCTTTTGGCGTATGGGTCCGGCAGCGACCGTGATATTCATGACGGCTATTCTACCTATCCTGTGAGGCTCCCTTCTTGATCGACAAGCTTGAACTTCTGCTCGCGCTGGCCAAGGAACGTCATTTCGGACGGGCCGCCGAGGCCTGCGGCGTCACCCAGCCGACGATGTCGACCAGCCTCAAGCAGCTCGAGGAAATCCTCGGCGTGATGCTGGTGCAGCGCGGCTCCCGCTTCCAGGGCTTTACGCCGGAGGGCGAGCGCACGCTCGACTGGGCGCGGCGCATCGTCGGCGACGCCCGCGCGATGAAGCAGGAGATCAACGGGCTGAAGGACAAGCTGTCCGGCGAAATCCGGATCGCGGCGATCCCGACCGTGCTCGGCATGGTGGCATCGCTGACCACGCCGTTCCGCGCGCGCCATCCGGACGTGCGCTTCCGGATTCAGTCCTGCACCTCCGCCGACGTGCTGGGTCTTTTGGAAAATCTCGAGGTCGATGCCGGCCTGACCTATATCGAGAACGAGCCGATCGGCCGGGTTCGCACCATTCCGCTCTATAACGAGAGCTATCGTCTGCTGACGGCACCCGACGGCATGTTCGGCGACCGCAAGCAGGTCACCTGGAAGGAAGTGGGGCAAGTGCCGCTGTGCCTGCTGACCCCTGACATGCAGAACCGGCGCATCATCGATCGCGCGCTGCTTTCGGTCGGCGCCGAGGCGACGCCTACGCTGACCTCAAATTCGCTGCTCGTGCTCTATACCCACGTCAAGACCGGCCGCTGGGCCAGCGTGATGCCCGCCAAACTCGCGGAGACGCTGGGCCTTGCGGATACCGTCCGCAGCATTCCGATCGTCGATCCCGCGGTCAATTACAGCATTGGCCTCGTGATCCCGCAGCGCGACCCGATGACGCCGCTGATCGCTGCGCTGGTGCAGGTCGCCCGCGAAGTCGCGCCGACGCTGGAGTGAAAGCTGGCGTGCCTATGAATTGAGCTTGGTCGGTGCTGCCTGATCGATGTCCGCTGTGCACCGATAGAGACCAAATTCTGCATCGGAGCGAAATGACGCGATGTGCCAAGATGCGACATTGGCGCGAACGATGCCACAACGACGCGCCGATGAACAATTGCGGAAAATCGGCGACGTCAGCGCTGCGATGTATTGGTCGGCTGCCGATCCAACAGAATATCGTTCATCCTGATTTCCACCGCGATTTTCACGTTCGGGTGCGTCAGAATATAGAAGCGCCCGTCCTTCACCGCGTCGATCGTGATCCTTGCGATGTCGGCGGCGGAAAGCTTTCCTGATTTGATCGCCTGTCTGATGCGATCCGAGTACTGTTCCGCTTCCGGATTGGAGTCCGCGAGTTCCGCGGGCCGGTTGCGTTCGGAGTTCGATATCCCGGTATCAACAAATGCGGGGCATAGCACGGAAACGCCGATCGGCGCATTCTGGCCGCGCAGCTCGTGATGAAGGCATTCCGTGATCGCGACGACGGCGTGTTTGCTCGCGGCATAGACGCCGGAGCCCGGGGGCGCAAGCAGACCCGCTGCGGAGGCTGTGTTGACGATGTAAGACTCTTCCTTTTGCGCCAGCATGCGCGGCACGAAGCTGCGCAACCCGTGAACCACGCCCATCACGTTGATACCCAACGTCCACTTCCAGTCGTCGAGCGTGGCCGTCCAGATCGGCCCCGCCGTTCCCACGCCCGCGTTGTTGAAGAGCAGGTGGCATGCGCCAAAGCGGTCGTATGTCGACCTTGCTAGATGCTCAATGCTGTCGGCACTTGAGACGTCGCTGCCAATCACGAGGGACTCGGTGCCGGGCTTGAGCAGCGCGACGGTGGTACCTAAGCCACCTGTATCGATATCTGTGAGAATAACCTTCATTCCTTCGTCGGCACAACGGATCGCAAATTCACGACCAAATCCACTGGCCGCACCTGTGATCACCGCAACTTTTCCGTGAAGCTCTTTCATGGCGAGTCCTAGTGAGAAACACGTCGGGAAATACGGGTGCGTTTGTTTCTTGTAATGAAGGGGCCCCTATCACCGGGATTACGATATCAATAGAGCCGGCCTGTCATGAAGCTGGTCGTCACACGATCAACGCCAGCGCGGCTTCTAGAGCCGCTTCATCCAATCGCACTTCAACCCGCCATACTCACTTGATTTGCCTTGGGCCGGTCGCACGGTCCGCGTTATCCAGTTGTCCACCCCGATGCTCGATGCGTCAGCCTACCACCATTTTCCAAGCACACGCTTGAAAATATCATTCGCGACCGAAGTGAGCCGGCCACACGTCCGGCCAAGTCCGCTTTGCTGACGAAAGCGGAAGTGTAGTCAGAGCATTAGCGGCTCTGCGACTGGCCATTTCGGGTTGATGGGGCCGCCGCAGACGTGATTCAAGCTCAGAAACTGGAGGCTCGGGAAATCGGACGGACGGCTTTAGCTGACGCGCCCGAGCGATAATTCCATCCTGGAATGACTGCTATTCCGCCGCGGCTGCTGACACGACGGTGGCGGCAGGGCGCCGCTAGGCTGCGGTCTTCAAGGGAACGGCTCGCGCCGCGCCCGACTCCAGCGATTGAGGAAGCAACGATGTCGAGACTACAGAACAAGGTCGCCGTGATTACCGGCGGCACCAGCGGGATTGGACTGGCAGCGGCACAGCGGTTCGTCGCCGAAGGGGCGTTCGTCTACATCTTCGCCCGCCGTCAGGACGAATTGGACAAGACGGTTACCTCGATCGGCCGGAACATCGCGGGCGTCCAGGGCGACGTCCGCAAGCTCGAGGATCTCGACCGCCTCTACGCCAGGGTCGCTTCCGATGGCCGCAAGCTCGACGTGGTGGTCGCCAATATCGGCGCCGTCGACAGCGTGAAACTTACCGATGTCACCATCGAGAGCTTCAACCACAATTTCGACGTCAACGCCCGCGGCGTGCTGTTCACGGTGCAGAAGTCGCTGCCGCTCCTGAACAATGGCGCATCCGTCATCCTGACCAGCACGATCGCCTCCCTGCGCGGCTTCCCCGGTCGCAGCGCCTACGCCGCCTCCAAGACAGCACTGCGCTCCTATGCCCGGACCTGGACGATGGAGCTCAAGGACCGCGGCGTCCGGGTCAATACGATCACGCCGGGTCCTTGCGACACGCCGCTGATCGATGCCCAGGCCAGTTCGCCCGATGAGGCGGCCGCGGTCCGCGCCAAGCATGCCGCGAGCATCCCGCTCGGCCGCATGGCGCGGCCGGAAGAGATCGCGGCCGCGATGCTGTTCCTGGCGTCTGAGGACAGCAGCTTCGTCGCCGGCAGCGAACTGCTGGTCGATGGCGGCATGTGCTCCGTCTGAGCCAGCCCCAGGCGATCGTTTCCCGAGCGCTCCAACCGTCCGGCGCGCTGTTTTCCCGACAGGCCCAAGCGCGGCCGTTTCCATCTTGCAAAGAGGATTTCAATGCCAAAGCTCCAAGGAAAAGTTGCCCTCGTCACTGGCGGCAGCAGCGGAATAGGTCTCGCCACCGCGAAGCGCTTCGTTGAAGAAGGCGCCTTCGTCTACATCACCGGGCGCCGCCAGACGGAACTGGACAAGGCGGTATCGCTGATCGGCCGCAGCGTCGCTACCGTGCGAGGTGACGTGTCCAACCTCGCCGATCTCGACCGGCTCTACGCCAGGATTGCCAGCGAGAAGGGCAAGATCGATGTCCTCTTTGCCGGGGCGGGTATCGTCGATCCTCAGCCGCTCGCCGAGATGACGGAGGAACGCTTCGACAAGCTCTTTGCGATTAACACGCGGGCTTTGGCCTTCACGGTGAAGAAGGCCCTGCCGCTTTTGAATGACGGCGGGGCGATCATTGTGATCACCTCGATCGCCGAAAACAAGGGCATCCCCGGCTTCACGGCCTACAGCGCCACCAAGGCGGCAGTCCGCTCCTTCGTCCGCAGCTGGACGGCGGAGTTGAAGGATCGTCGCATCCGGGTCAATGCGATCAGCCCGGGCCCGATCGACACGCCGATCTTCGAGCAGCAGGCGCCGACCAAAGAGGGGGCTGATCAAGCCCGCGCCCAGTTCGCCGCGGCCGTCCCGTTCGGGCGGCTCGGCCGCCCGGAGGAGATCGCGTCGACCGCCTTGTTCCTCGCTTCTGACGAAGCAAGCTTCATCGCAGGCGTGGACCTCCCAGTCGATGGCGGCTTAACCGCGGTTTGAAACTGTCGGCGTAAGCCGGCACCACTATACGCCGGCTCGACGACGCGTCCGACAAGGCCGACCTCTCGGTCCGCAAGCTCGAAGGTGTCCAATTCGGTGTGATAGCGAGGCCAGCCCTCAAATCTCCTGGCCTTTCCCGTCCTGCGAAGACTGCCCACAAGATCGCCGTCCGGGCCCAATATGCAGACCGCGGGCACATCGGTCGTTGGGATATTCTTTTGCTGTCTCGCCTCACGCAAAGCGCGGCAGGTTCAAACACCGAGGGGAAGTGGTATGCTTGTCGCTGAGTATCGGAGGCGTGGCCATTCCAGCATTCCCTGTGATCGCGGGTCGGAGAAAAGCTTATGAACGATGCGAGCCGAAAGGCCCATTGGGATAATGTCTACCGCACGAAGGCGGAGAACGAGGTCAGTTGGTTTCAGGAGAGCCCCGCACCCTCGCTCGAATTGATCGACCTTGCCAGGCCTGCGCCTGCCGCCGCCGTCGTGGACATCGGCGGGGGAGCGTCACATCTCGTTGATGCGCTGATCGACCGCGGCTTCATCAATGTGACCGTATTGGATCTGTCGGAAGCGGCGCTTGACGCTGCCAGGACCCGGCTCGGTGACAGGGCGACGAGGGCGCGGTGGATCGCAGCAGATGTCACAGAATGGCACCCGACACAGCTTTTCGATATCTGGCATGACCGCGCAGCCTTCCATTTCCTCACCACAGCGGCCGATCAAACCGCTTATGTCGAGCGGCTTGAGAAGGCCGTCAGGCCGGGCGGCCATGTCATCATCGGCACGTTCGCGATGAATGGGCCCGAGCGTTGCAGCGGCTTGCCGATCGTCCGTCATGACGCCGCGAGCCTCGGCAAGGTGCTGGGAGGTGATTTCGAATTGCTTCACACCCGCCTCCACGATCATGCGACCCCATGGGCCGCCATTCAGCATTTTCAGTTCTCGCTGTTCCGGAGGCTGATCGAGGGCGTGAACCCATAATTCGGAGTGGTCGGCGGACGTCCGCTATGGTGGGCACGCCGGACTCAAGTCGGACATCGCGAGAGGTTCGAAAAGCGCCAAAACCGGACTCATGCACTGTAACAAAAGAAGCCTGTTCGATTACTGCGTCGGTACAGCCGCCGGCCACGGTCGATCAACTTCTGCGCAAAGCGCTAGCCGTGCTTGACGTTGGCGGCACGCCGGATGGTTTCAATAATCTCAGAGGCGTAATATCATGGATAAAATCTCTTAGCGCCTCGGTATCGAACGGCTTACGCAGTACCCTTACATTTGGGGGAGCTGCGTTTGCCGCATCGCTGTAACCGGTCGTAAGGACCACCGGCAAATTGGGATACCGCGAACGGATTTCTCTCGTAAGTCCGACACCGTCGATGGTCCCTGGCATGACGATATCGCTGAAGACGAGATCGATCTTCGTCCCGGCTTCCAGCAGTTTTAATGCCGCTTCGGCCGAATCTCGATAGATGGTCTCATAGCCCAAATGCTCGAACATCGAGGATGTTACTTCCGCCACATCAGCGCTGTCGTCGACAACGAGGACCGTCTGCCGTTGCGAATGCTGTGTTCTTGTTTTAGCAGCGGAGGCCTCTTTGCTGGTGATTTGCTCGTCCGCACAAGACGGTAAATAGACCGTAATCGTTGTTCCTTTTCCGACCTCGCTGTTTGCCGTCACCGTTCCACCGGCCTGGTGCGCAAAACCATATACCTGCGACAAACCGAGCCCGGTTCCTTTGCCGACCTCTTTGGTTGTGAAAAAAGGATCGAACATCTTGGACAGAAGATTTGGCGGAATACCAGTGCCCGTATCGCTAAACGTTATCGCAAGGAAGGCGCCGATCTCCTGATTTGCGGTCACCTCGTTGACGGATAGCGTGAACGTGCCGCCGTTAGGCATTGCGTCGCGGGCATTGACGGCGATATTGACAATCGCAAGTTCCAGTTCGGCGAGGTCCACTTTAACCGGCCAAACCCCGTCACCAATATTTTCGTTGTACACAATGTTCCCGCGCAGCGAGCTTTCAATCATGGTCCGCATGTTCTTTATGGAAGCATTCAAATCGACGACCGTCGGGCTAAGATGCTGATGACGAGAGAATGTCAATAATTGGCGTGTGAGACTTTCTCCGCGCTTGGCCGCGGTCTGTATGGCTTCGATTGCTTTTGGCAGTTTCGGATCAAGTAGGCGTGCAAAGATCTGAGCGCTACCTCCAATGATCATCAATAGATTGTTGAAGTCGTGCGCAATCCCGCCAGTCAGTTTGCCGATTGCCTCCATTTTCTGCGACATCGCAAGCTGTTCGCGTGCCTGGACCAGTTTCTCCTCCGCGTCGCGTCGCTCGGTTGCATCCCGGAGGATATTGATAAAGCCGGCCAGATTTCCAGCGTCATCACGGTTCGACGAGACCGAGCCGGTGATGAAAAACGGCGTGCCATTTTTTCTGATGCGCCAACCCTCAACTTCGTGCTTGCCTCTTTGGATTGCCAATTCCAGTGCGCGGGTTGGTGCGCCCGCGCGGCGCTCGTCCGGTCGATAAAATATTCCAAAATGCTTGCCGATAATTTCGTCCGCGGTGTAGCCCATGATGTTTTGTGCGGCGCTATTCCAGCTTGCAACGTGCCCTTCTTTGTCGAGCGCAAAAATTGCATAGTCGACAACGCCTTCGATTAAAGTTTGGAAGTGGCGTTTGACGCTGTTGAGCACCAAAGTTTTCCGTTCAATCTGACGGTTCAATTGGTTCTGCACAGAAAGCAAATGGGCTTCGGTGTTTTGGCGTGTCGAAATTGCTGCAGCCAACGCGAGAGGCGGCGCTGTTACGCTGATCGAAAGCACGAGCAACGATAACAGGGCTCCATTCAGATCCGTTTTTGGAAATGGATCGCTACCCACCGAGAAACCCCACACGGCGATTCCGAAGAAAATGAGCGCGGCTGAGGCGACGTTGCGTTGATTACCGCGCAAACCAGCCCACATCAACGGTAGTAAAACCAGAAAGCCAAGAAGACTCCGATACGGCAGCGGCACGTTGAGGTCATCGCTGATGAGGTTACTGCCGATGAGCGGGCTGTAAGCAACGATCCCGATGACGCTCACGAGAACAGAGACTGCGACGGATTCCAGCAGCTTCCATTCGGAAAAACCGCGCAAAGGCATCGTCGCCCAGAGCACGACGACCGGAGCAATAACCAAGGTCCCGGCCGCGTCTGCAAGCCACCAGGTTAACCAGGTGACGACAGAATCGGAAAAACCGGGTGTGTTGGCGGGAATGAATCCCGCCAGGGCGACGGTTGAACTAATTATCGTGGTCGGCGCAAAGGAAATGATTGCAAACTTTGCGACATTAGAGGGGGTATCAAACGTCTGGTGACCGTTCGACCAGCGACCAATCAGCCATGCCCCGGCAGACGCAGCGAGGAGAGTACCGATCCCGACTGAGCCCAACTCCAGGAGCGATCGGCCGGCCATGAGGTAAGGCGAGAGAGAGCCCACTAAAATCGCGGGCCAAATCCGATAGCCGCGCAGCAGGACCAGCGCGAGCGCGAAGCCGGTTGGTGGCCACAACGGCGTCCCGGCCGGATTAATCGCGGGTAGCAACAGCGCGGACCCGGCAAGGCCAATGTAACTCGCGGCGAGTATCAAAAGTTCGACCAAGTAGGTCGCAGTACTCCGGGCGCTGCCAAACGCGGAAATCCTGACTTTACCGAACCTTGCCCGTTCCATCACAAATCCTTTGCGGTGGGGGACCTCGCTCCAAGGTGACAGTCTACAGGTTCAATGGCGTGTCTTGAAAGGGGACAAACCCGGCAGCAAGCTGTTCACCGGTCTTGCTCCGAGCGCAGTAATTCTACGATGGAGCCACGAAATATTCACTATTAAGCCAATTTCCGGAACCAAGTTCCGTCGTCCTGTTGGATACCCATTAGGGGCACGACATGAACTTTTTTAGTGCTCGCAAGCTGATCGGCGAGGAGACTAAGGAAGAGCTCAAGTGCATTCGCTGCGGTGATCGGCCCACCATCGTTCAGGTAATGCTTGACCCGCGCACGGGCAAAACCCTTCGCATGTACGAATGCCGGTGCGGTGAGCGCATTTGGGACGATTAAGGCCGCCGCCGCCTGCGACCCGGTCGATCGAGGCTCTCTACCAAGCCGAAGCCGATTGGATGGCGAGCAGCGAGTACGATTGGAGCTGCGGTGGATTGAGCGCAAACGCGCCACATCAAGTGGCTACCTGAACCTTTTCCTTCGCCTTTCGCCCATCGCGCGGCAGCGTGATGCGAACGACGGTGCCGGTGCCGAGTTTCGAGCGCAGCCGCATCGTGCCGCCGTGCAGATTGGTCAGCGACCTCGCAATCGCCAGCCCCAGTCCCGAGCCCTGGTAGGTCTTGGTGAGCTGGCTCTCGACCTGCTCGAACGGCTTGCCCAGCCGCCGCAGCGAATCCGGGGCGATCCCGATGCCGGTGTCGGCGATGACAAGCACGATTGAATCGCTCAAAACCTGGCTGCGGACGATGACCTTGCCGTCGTCGGGGGTGAACTTCACGGCATTGGACAACAGATTGACGATGATCTGCTTGACGGCGCGGCGATCGGCCACCACGGAAATCGCGCTTTCGAAATCCGCGTCCAGCGTCAGATGCTTGTCCTCGGCGCGTCCGGACACCACGCGCAGCGATTCCGCCAGTATCTTCGGCAGATCCAGCGGCTCCATGTCGAGCTTCATGCGGCCGGCTTCGATCTTCGACATGTCGAGGATGTCGTTGATGACTTCGAGCAGATATTTGCCGCTGGTGAGGATGTCGTGGCAGTATTCCTGATACTTGTCGGAACCGAGCGTTCCGAACATGCCGCTTCCCATGATTTCGGAGAATCCGATGATGGCGTTGAGCGGCGTGCGCAATTCGTGGCTCATATTGGCCAGGAATTTCGATTTGGAATGGTTGGCTTCCTCGGCGCGGTTCTTCTCCTGCGAGTATTTTTCGGCAAGGTCGGCAAGCTCGGCCTGCGAACGCTTCAGGTCGAGCACGTTGGCGCGCAGGCGCAAATCGTTGTCGACGAGCTTCTGCTCGTGCTCCTTGATGCGGGTGATGTCGGTGCCGACCGAAACATAGCCGCCATCCTTGGTGCGGCGCTCGCTGATATGCAGCCAGCTGCCGTCGTCGAGCTGCGCCTCGAACGTGCGCGCTCCCGGCGCCTGTGCGCCGGTCTCCTGCAGCCGGGTGCGGACCTCCGGCATGCTGCCGACCTCGATCACGGTCTCATAGGAGGTGCCCGGCGTGACCGCCGAGTCCGGAAGCTTGTGCAGGCGCTGGAAGTGCGAGTTGCAGAGCACGAGGCGGTCTTCGGCGTCCCACAGCACGAAGGCTTCGGGAATGGTCTCGATCGCGTCGCGCAGCCGCAGATCGGCCTCCACCGTCTTCTCCGCGAGGCTCTTCTGCTCGGTGATGTCGACGGCGATGCCGATCAGGTGCAGGCCGTTATCGGCGGCGGCCTGGCTGAGTTCGCAGCGGACGCGCAGCCAGATCCAGTGGCCCTCGGTGTGCTGCATGCGGAAGGTCTGGTCGATGTGGTGGATCTGGCCGGAGATCAGCTGGTCGGCGATCTCGAACAGGTCGATGTCGTCGGATTTCACCAGCGCGTTGACCTCGCCGAAGGTGAGCAGGTCGTTACGGGAGTCCAGCCCCAGCATGGTGAACATCGACGCCGACCAGAATATCCGGCCGCGCGACAGATCCCAGTCCCACAAGCCGCAGCGTCCGCGGTTGAGCGCGGTATCGATCCGGCCGCGCACCGCGTCATTGATGAGATCGCCCTCGCGGGCACGGGTCGATTGCCAGTGGAAGGCAAAGCCGAGGATCAGCACGACGAAGCCGGTGGTCGCGGAGAGCGTCACCGAAAGCGCAGCATCGGAGCCCCACAGCGGTTCGATTTTTTCCTGGATGACGATGACCTGGCCGGGCAGCGATTTGACCAGCCGCGAAATGGCCATCGCGCCGTTGCCGTTGGGCAGGATCATGTCGCTGACGGTGCCCTGCTGGCCGGGCGCGGCGAGCAGCTGCGCGGTGCTGATGACGTCGAGGATGCGGTCGCCGTCGCCGAGGCTCTCGACGGGGACGCGGGCCAGAACGCGATGGTCCGCGCCGGTGATGATGACATGACGCCCGGCGGCGAAGCCCCACGGTGGAATGAGATCGGGCAGCAACGCCTGCAGGCGCTCGATGCTCGTCACGCGATCCTGCCGGACCGAGGCGACGCGGTCGAGGCGCTCGGCCAGCATGTCGGAGAGCGCCGAGAGGTTGAGCTTCATCGCGGCGCGTTTTTGCCGGCTCTGGTCGATCACCTGCACGAAGGCGCCGAGACAGATGGTGATCAGGAAGGCGATGATGAGGGTAGGTACCGCCCGGCGGAGCGCAGGCTCCGCGGTCAGCAGCCTGTGATAGGCAGGTTTCGCGATCGATTGCGCCAATCCCTTGATCGAATCGGATTGGACGCACGCGTTCGCCGCATGCGCGCGCGCCATGCCCTAAACCCCCACAATATTCATTTTGCACAATGTCCGGAAGGAGCCCCACGCCGCTTCCGAATCAAGGCGATTTGAATCCAGTTTTCCGGAGCTGTCGAGAGTCAACGATTCGTTAATGCGAAATAAATCTTGTCCAACGGGGAATCGGGACTCCATGCGTGAGTCCGAAACGGGAACGGGTCCGTAATTTTACGCGTGCGGCGGTTCGGCGTGACTGATCACGCGCTTGATGGAGGGAAACGCGCGGCGCAACGCGCGCTCGATCTCGTCGACTTTCTCGTGGACCTTGATGACGCTCATCGAGGGCGCGGCGCGGCAATGGAAGTTGACGATTTCGCCGGCGTCGGTGTTGCGCACCCGCACATTATGGATGTCGTGGATGGCGCCGTCGGCGGCAAAGCGCGACAGCGCGGCCTTGACGGCCTCGACGCGCCCGGGCGCGGCGTCGGTGCCGTGCGGCAGTTCCGGCTCCAGCGGCTCGATGTGGGTGTCGACCTCGACGTCCTCGCCAAAATCCTCGCGGATGCTCCGCTCCAGTTCGTGCGCGATGGCGTGGGCGGCCGTCAGCGCCATCTCGCCGTCGACTTCGAGGTCGATGCCGACAATGAGCTTGTCGCCGAGATTGTGCACGGTGACGTGGTGAATGGCGAGACCCGAATTGCGGGCGATCACCATGATGCGCTCGCGCACGCTCTCATTGTCGCGCGCGACCGGCACCGCGGTGAAGGTGAGGTCGGCGTCGCCGAGCGCCCTGGTCACGGCATCCTGCGCCGTCCGCTTGATCTGCTCGACGCGGTCGATCGGGTAGGTCCGCGGCACTTTTGCGATGGCGTCGATGAAATGGGTCGGCCCGACCATGCGCACGCGCAGCCGCTCGACGCCGACCACGCCGGGCACCGAGCGGATCGCCGCGGTGGCTTTCTCCGCGGCACCTTCCGGCGCGCGATCGAGCAGGGTTTCAATGGTGGATCGCCCCAGCCGCAATCCCAGGACCGATATCATCACCGCAACCGCGATCGCAGCCGCGGCGTCACCCCAGACGTGGCCCAGCCCCGAAAGCGCGAGACCGATGATGACGGCGATCGAACCCAGCACGTCGGAGGCAAAATGCAGCGCGTCGGCGGCCAGCGCCTGGCTTTTGGTGTCGCGCGCGGCGCGATGCAGCGCCCGCGCCCGCCAGAAATTGACGGCGATGTCGATCAGCAGCACCACGAACGGGATCGCCGACAGCGTCGGCGGCGGCGCGCCTTCGGTCAGGCGGCTCCAGGATTCGACCAGGATGCCGCCGGCGAGCACGTACAGCATCGCAATGACGCCGAGCGCGGACAGGCTCTCGATCTTGCCGTGGCCGTAATGATGTTCGTCGTCCGCGGGGCGGTCGGACACCCGCACCACCAGCCAGGTGATGACGGTCGCGACCACGTCGACCGACGAGTGCAGCGCCTCCGAGATCAGCGCCAGGCTGCCGATGAGGATTCCGACCACGAATTTCGCCGCGGCCATGCCGGCGCTGGCGAAGATCGAAATCGCGGCGACGTTCGATTTGGTGCTGTGGTCGTGTGCGTTCATGGGCGGCGGTTTAGCAGCCCATCGGTTAACATCAAGCGGCCATCCACAACCCTAGTCGCTACTCGCTTGCAGAAGCAGGTTTGTTGCGAATTGTTCCGAGTTAAGGGGCCGAGCGCTTCAGGTAAGGGGGCCGTCGTTGCGAGCGAAGCGAAGCAATCCATTGTCACCTCCATACCGAAAGATGGATTGCTTCGGCGGAGCCTGTCATCGGGCGCGCATTCGCGCGACCCGTTGGCTCGCAATGACGTGGCTTCCACTGAATACAACTCCGCAATCTCGCGGCGCGATGCGCCCGAGCTTTTCCAAAATCATTCGCCCAAAAAGTAAGAGGGCGCAGGGAATGCCGGGTGCTTGCTGCACCCGCGGTCTCGTGTGCAAAAATGTGCGAAAAACGCACACGAGCATACAGGTACAGTCGGAGCAGTCCGGCATTCCCCGCGCAATGGTTTTACGGCTTATACCGTGCTCTCCCCGGCGACGAATTCGTCTTGTCACCGTCGCTGACGGATTGAAGGATTGTCAAAACCCGGTTGGGTCGACGCCCCTCCGTCAGCTTGACACCAGCAACGGGTGCCAGGACCACACGGTTTTGCCGTACGCAGCACCGCCAGTCGTCTGCACGCTCTGTTCGCTCACGGACCAAAGCCCGCCCTGCGAACACGACCACGCGCCCGACGCTGCCGCGTCCACCGCATCCCGCCCCAACGTTCGTGACGATGGCCAACGCCCCTCTACCGGGACGGGATGGCGGGAGTTATGCCGCTGATTTGGGGGGAGATGGGAAGAGGAATATTTTTGTTGGAGGGACTGGACAGGGCAAATCACGTTGATCTGGTTGAATAAATTAGCCTGAACGCGCAGGGCGATTGCTAGCAGATTTGACCGGAGCGGATGCTCGACGGGTGGCGGGCTTTAAGACCGTTCTCGTCTACTGCGTCGGCCCGCCCGTTGGCGACTCCCGCGTTGCTGGCATTCGTCGACCGTGAAGTTAGACGACAAGGGCGTAAGCGATTAGCGCGTCGCACGTATTGAACCACAACTGAGGGGTGTTGTAGGGTGCCTTCAATATTTTAAGTCTTTGGGCGGGGCAATGGACAAACTGGTAACCGACACGCTGTTGAAGCCGGACATGTTAGCCGTGTTGTCGCGCACCCATTTGCAGGCGACCCTTCACGGCTTCCTCTTGCCGATCTTCGAATCCATCTCGAATGCTATGCACGGCATTGAAGAGGCTTTCGTAGACACTTCCACCGCAGAGCGGCAGGGGGTCATTACAGTCAAATTCAGGGATTGGACCAATCCAAACAAGATTGTCATTTCCGTCTCTGACAACGGGGCCGGACTCACCGAAGACAACTATCGCTCATTTAAGACGCCATTCAGCGGCCACAAATTGCGTCAGAAGGGTCGCGGCTTCGGCCGCTTCATCGCATTCAAAGTCTTCGCGAGAGTCATGTATCACAGCCGCTTTTCGTTCTTCGGACAAAGCGACGTTCGGTCGTTTCGATTTGATATCACGCAGAAGGAAGAATTCATTCTTCTAGACGATCAACCCGGCTTCGACGGCGCCGGTCTTGCCGTCACGTATGACCAACCTCTCACAAATTGGCACGACCTGATTGCAACCTTGAATGCCGACGAAATAGCGGGTGAAATCGGGGCGCACTTCCTGCCCTATTTCCTGTACCGCTGGCTACCGCAAATCGTAATCCAGTTTGATAACGACAAGCCTATCGATATTCGCAGCCGCTTTCAGGGCATGTTTAAGCAGTTTGCGCAGGGTACAATCGTTTGCGAAATTGACGGTGCGCCCGAAGAACTCTCATATTCGCTCGCGAAATTGCCGCGCACGCAGCAATTCAAGAATCACTGCCTACTGTTGTCCGCCGCCGACCGCATAGTTGGCTCGCCGCGCGATCTAACTAATAAGCTTGGTCAACCATTCTTCGTCGGCGAGGATAACGAGCGCTATGTCGTGATCGCCGTTGTGCGCGGGGAAGCATTCGAAAGCCGCCTAAACGACTCGCGCACCGGGATAAACCTGAGCCCCCGCACCGTCGAGGACGTTGTATCGCGCATTAGCGACGTGATCCAACTCGAAGAGCACGCGCAAATTGACAAGATTAAAACCGATCAATCAGTGGAATTGGTAGAAGCGCTTCGCGAAAACCCCATTCTGAAGTTGGGGCTGAGAGGAAAGACGGTCACGGACTATGTCGCCGCCAAGCCTAACAATTGGAAGCCGGAACAGTTCATATCTGATCTAGCAATCGAGCGTTACCGCGCAACCGCCGATCTAACCAAGCAAATCGTTGCTGCCTCAGCCGACGCGGACAATTACGAGGCCACAATCAAGCAAATTGTTGCCAAGATCGACGCGAGCAAAAAGGAATCCCTCGCCGAATACGTCATACACCGGAAGCATATCATCGCCTTGGTGGAAGCCGCTCGGCGCTTTCAGGGCGATGGTAAGCACGCGCCAGAAGACGCTATACACGAATTGGTGTTCCGTCGATTCTCAGATAGTGCCAGCGTTGACTACTTCGAACATAATCTGTGGCTGATAGACGATGCGTTGGCGTTCTTGCCCTACGTCTCTAGCGACCGCACTCTGCACGGCGGCCGTCGCAAAAAGGGCGATAAAGTTTCTGATTTGCTTTTCTTCGATGACAGTATGATTTTGGGAGACAACGACGGGACCACTTTGACCATCGTTGAATTCAAGCGACCGAGTCGTGACGATTACGTGTTTGGCGTCGAGAAAAGCGACCCGGTCCTTCAAGTAATTAACACACTAGACAAGGCTACCGCCGAAGGCGGCATCGCCAAAACAGATGGAACATACTTTTCATTCGCGAACATCGTTCGAAGATTCGCGTTCGTGATTGCTGACCTCACACCTTCGTTGGTCAATGTTCTTTACAAGCACGATTTTCAAAATGGCTGGAACCCGAAAGTTTTCGTTCGCTATCGAGACCGGGACGCCATCTTCATTCAGGTGTTCGGATTCGACACCCTGGTCGAGAACGCAAAGAAGCGTAACCAAGCCTTCTTCAAAGTGCTCCTAGGTGAATAGGCCTGCTGGCAACTAGGGTGACAGTGCATTTAACTTACCCAGCAGTTTTGTGCACCGTCACCGTAACATCGTCAAATCTGGCATCTGAAACTGGCGCAATTACCTGACTGGTATCGTGCAAAGGCCGGGTACACCGTTCGCGACTAGGCCGATCTTACCGAAGCCAGAATCGTGTTTGAAGTCGATGATAACGTCGATTGCTGCGGACGCATCTAGACCATTCCGGTAAAGCACGCCCGGAGCGCTGCGGGTCGCATCGTTTGTGCCACCGACGAACAGCACGCCGTTACGCAGCGACGCTATGGCGTTGCCTTCAAAGTTACAATCCGCCACGACGGGATACATATCTGAGGTTGGTAGGCCAGCCGTCGCGGCCGTTGTGCCCGCCAGCGCGTAGGGCGGATTAGCCGAAGGCGTAATCCGCCACTGCATTCGAAATAAGATGGCGGATTACGCTGCGCTAATCCGCCCTACGAGCTGGCATTACGGTGACAGTGCGCCGTAATACCTGTTCGTCAACGGAAAATTCCCAAAGATGATAGTCGAGCCAGCCCATGGTAGCCTGGATAACCTTGTGGAGGGCGGCAAAGCTCATCGAGTTGCGCACCGCAACGCGCCGCCAAATCAATGGTTCGATGTACTTGATCTCAATGCGTAGGGTAGCGATGGCGTCTGCAGGGGAGGCGGTCATTCAGTCAATCTCGGCCCTTCGCATCAACAGAAAATCATTGAACTACATCTGGCCGCCGTTTCGTACGCAGGCTTCAATTCTCGAAAAGCCAACGTTTTTGTGTTTGCTGCCCATAAGCCTGTGCCCCTCGGCGCTACATTTCGCGTAAAGCGCTTGCGTAGACCGACTTGAATCTCGTGCGCTTGGGGGATCAGGTTTGCGCTCGTCAGACGGGAGTGAAATCACGGTAGTTTTCTTTCTCGCCGCGCGAGTGCTTTCGTCCAGATCACTGGGACGTTTCCCTGACGCCTCGTGATCTGGAGGAACTAACTGCCAAATTGGGCTGAATTTAATTGAGTCGCTCTTCGACTTTTTGTCGGGATCGGTGAGCCGCATCGTCATTGCATTAGCTCCACTGAGCTTAACCTCCACGGGGTATTTCCCAGAATTGAATCGGAGCACGTTGTCAGAAATCTTCCCCGCAAAATTTACGTAGCCAGCAGGTGCGGCGTTATCCCAAGAACCGTTAGCTGGAGTCCCGTAAACATAATATCCTAGGACCAGACCATCAGACAGGGCCTCGGTCAGAATCAGCATTTTCTGACGCCCTTCCCCCTTATCAACCTTACCTGCCCAAATGCCCACGAACCGTCGAAAAGATACAGGAACATCGACTTTGGTGTTGCCGATTGCGAATGCGGGCATCGTCAGCTTCAGCTTAGATCCCATCGCCGCTACGCGTTGGGCATCGTCTGGCGTAAATCGATTTGGTTCTCCGCCCGCGACCGGATCTTGTCTTTGTTTGTTAGGACCTTGTTCGACCTGGGGCAGTGCATTCGTCGTCGTCGATGCAATGACGCTCGTTGGCGACGCAGGAGGTTTCAGGTAAATCGCTTCTTTCGAAAGCGAGCCGTAAACGAATGGTTGCTGCTCGCGCTTGGTAGCCAACATGACCTCATCACGAACGTTCCGAAACAGAAACGATATTTCAAGACCCGGCGTTTCGATGTTCCGAAGCAGTGCCGTGGTGAATGGGCTATTTCGCCCATCCCCATCGTTGGCCGTAGTGCCGTCGCGGGCTGCGTAAGCTACCAAGACATTGTCTGTGGGTTCGGTCGGGGCTAAGCCGCGAGTTACAGCCCGCGTACGAAGCGAACGCTGCATCTTGGCTGCAAAAGGATTATTGCGGCATGCATCAAGAATAACGAGGCCAAGCTGGCGCGCCTTCGATACCTGGAGGTTAATCGACCTCAGACTGACAGCTTCGCTCTCGACGTCGGCATCGCTGCGTAACTCAGCATCCACCGGAATAAGCCAATTCTCGCCGCCTGCTTCCATGCCGTGTCCGGCATAGAACACGACTGCCATCTCCGACCCTTCGGTCGTGCGACCAAAATCGACTATCGCCTTTCGCATTTCGGCGGCGCTTGCGTTGCTTAGTCGGGTCACCCTGAAATTCAATCTTTCCAGGGCGCGACCAATATCGGTTGCATCCCGTGGAGGGTTAGGGAGTGTAGGCACCTTTTGATAGACACCGTTGCCAATCACCAACGCGACACGGTCGGCGGCGGATGCAGGAGCTGCCCCGTTCAGAGCCAAAAGCAATAAAAAGCTCACAAAAAAGAAATGGAAACGAGCCACAGAAATACCCCGGATTTAGCGTTGCCAAACATTCAAAAACCGTTCGGTTTGAGAAACGTAGCCGAGATTGAGGCCAACATCCCAACGTCTCCCCCATCAACTTGCATCGTCAGCGACTCTAAATCGCAGCTACCGCTGAAGGACGTGACCAATATCACATTGTTGATTTCAACAAAATCGTCATCTGGACTCGATTCCCTTGACGAAATTCTTCGTCTTGAGCGCGGAAATGATGGTCTGCATCATTATCCTTCTCTGCACGGGCATTACGGTGACAGTGCACTCAATTGCCACGGGACGAGCCGTTCCGCCTATATATCACCATCGCAAATCGCAATTGATGGGCACCGCTCCAAGGTAGCGCGAGGATTTTACTCGGCGCTCCGGTCCGCGCA
The DNA here is from genome assembly GCF_036924615.1 of Bradyrhizobium sp. AZCC 2289. Lineage (NCBI taxonomy): Bacteria > Pseudomonadati > Pseudomonadota > Alphaproteobacteria > Hyphomicrobiales > Nitrobacteraceae > Bradyrhizobium > Bradyrhizobium sp. AZCC 2289. Next base: position 8,386,591 of record NZ_JAZHRY010000001.1, read on the forward strand.
TCCCTCGCCCCTACAGTGTCACCACGATCTTCCCAAGGTGCTTGTTAGCTTCCATGTGCTCGAACGCCTTGCCGATCTCGGCGAACGGATAAACCTTGTCGATCGGCAATTGCAGTTTTCGGCTCTCCACCGCCGGCCAGATGTCTTTGCGGACTTCGTCAAAGATCTCGCGAATTTCCTCGATCGAGCGGGTGCGGAAGGTGACGCCGATATAGTTGATGCGGCGCGCGGCATGCAGATCGAAGTTGAAATCGCCATGGGTGCCGCCGAGCCGGCCGACATTGACGATGCGGCCCTTGATCTTGGTGGCCTTGAGATTTTGGTTGGCGACGGGGCCTGAAACCTGATCGACGATCAGGTCGACGCCTTCGCCGTTGGTTGCCTTCAGCACCTCGTCGACCCAGCCGGGATCGCTGGAGTCGACCGCCAGATCGGCTCCGAATTCCTTCAGGCGTCCGCGGCGCATCGCATCCGTCGACGACCCGATCACGGTTTTCGCGCCCTTGTATTTCGCGATCTGCATCGCCATCAGCCCGACGCCGGAGCTGGCGCCCTGGATCAACACGGTCTGGCCCGCCTGCAGCGCGCCGTTGGTGACGACCGCGTTATGCATGGTGGCGAGCGCGACGGGGAGGGTGGCCGCCTCGTCAAAGTTCATGTTGGAGGGCGCGCGGAACAAGCGGCCATGGTCGGCCAGCGTATATTCGGCGAAGGCCGCACCGCCGGAGCCCATGATCTTGTCGCCGACCCTGACGCCTTTGGCGTCCGGGCCGAGCTCGGCGACTTCGCCGGCCCATTCCATGCCGAGCACGGTGCCGACGCCGCCGGCCGCGCCATGGGCGTGGCCCTTGGTCATGCCGAGGTCGGCACGGTTGAGGCCGCAGGCGTGAACCTTGACCAGCACCTGGGTGCCTTTCGGCGACGGCTTTGCGACGTCGGTGATTTCAGCGCCGTTGGCGCCGTAGACATAGGCTTTCATGGGATCACTCACGGCTGGAAAGAGGTTTAGGGCAACTCTCAAAGCGGGTTCAGTTTACCTCGCCCCGCTTGCGGTCCGCTTGCGGGGAGAGGTCGGATCGCATCGCAGATGCGATCCGGGTGAGGGGGTACAGGTCTATCAACTAACACCGCTTTCGCGGAGACAGCCCCTCACCCCAACCCTCTCCCCGCAAGTGCGGGGCGAGGGGGAGGAGGGCGGCCGCCTATTCGGCGGCCTGACGCCGGCCGCCGGACATCATGCCTTCGAGGCGGCTTTGGATGATGGCTTCGGCGTCGCGCATGATGCGGGATATCAGTTCGGCGCAGGTCGGGATATCGTGGATCAATCCCTGCACCTGGCCGGCCGACCAGATGCCCTCATCGGCGTCGCCGGTGGCATAGACCATCTTGCCGCGCGCGCCCGCCACGAGTTCGCGGACGTCCTCGAATTTTGCGCCTTCCTTCTCCATCGCGACCACCCTGGTCGAGATCGCGTTCCTGGCGACGCGCGAGGTGTTGCGCATGGTGCGGAAGATCAATTCGGTCTCGCGCTCGTCATTGGCGACGATGCGCTCCTTGACCAGCTGATGGATCGGGCTCTCCCTGGTGCACATGAAGCGGGTGCCCATGTTGATGCCCTCGGCGCCCAGCGCCAATGCGGCGACCAGGCCGCGGCCGTCGCCGAAGCCGCCGGAGGCGATCATCGGGATCTTGACCTTGTCGGCGGCAACCGGGATCAGGATCAGGCCGGGGGTGTCGTCCTCGCCGGGATGGCCGGCGCATTCAAAACCGTCGATCGAAATCGCATCGACGCCCATGCGCTCGGCCGACAGCGCGTGGCGGACGCTGGTGCATTTGTGCACGACCTTGATGCCGTGCTTCTTGAATTCGGTGACGTGCTCCTGCGGCTTGTTGCCGGCGGTCTCGACCACCTTGATGCCGGCCTCGATAATGGCCTGGCGGTATTCGGCGTAAGGCGGCGGCTTGATCGAGGGCAGAATGGTCAGGTTGACGCCGAACGGCTTGTCGGTCAGGCCGCGGCAGCGCGCGATCTCCTTGGTGAGGTCTTCGGGGGTCGGCTGCGTCAGCGCGGTGATGAAGCCGAGCGCGCCGGCGTTGGCGACGGCCGCAACCAGTTCGGCGCGCCCGACCCATTGCATCCCGCCCTGCACGATCGGGTGTTCGACGCCGACAAGTTCGGTGAATCGCGTCTTGATCATGTGCTGCCCTCTGTGTTTCCCCGGCGCGGAATATCGCGCACGTTTGTACGTTTTCGAGGGGCAGGATGCCGTTAGCCCCGGCAAAAGTCTACCGGAGGCGGGGCAGGTCAGGGCATCGCAATCATGCAAAAGCGGGGGCTTTTGTTTCCGCCGGGCGGACATTTCCGTCGTATGAGCCTGCGCCGGCGCTGGACGTGTCTCAGGCCGGCGCGCCGGTGTTCAGGCTCCGAACAAATGTCAGGCCGAAATGGCCAGCGTGGCGTTGGCTTCCTCGTCGAACGCGGTCGAAATGTCGCGGATGCTGATGACGCCGATCAGGCTGTAATTGTCGATCACCGGCAGATGGCGGATGTGGTGCCGGTTCATGAGGCGCCGAACGTGTTCGAGCGAGTCGGACGAACTGCAGGACACCAGTTGTTGCACCGAAATCAGTTGCGACACTTTCAGGTTGACGCCGGCCGCGCCGTGTTCGGCGATCGCGCGCACCACGTCGCGCTCGGTGAACATGCCGACCGCGGTATTGCACTCGGTGCGCACGACGTCCTTGACCACGAGCGCGCTGATATTACCGGAGCGCATCAATTGGCAGGCGATAGCGACCGTCTCGTTCATTCTGATCGTTGCAACACGGCCAGATTTCTTGCGCAGGACGTCTCCGACTTGCATTGCGACCTCCTCTGATGTGAATCTGTGCAAATACTGGTATACATAATGCCAATTGTCAATACCGCGTCGTTCGCTGATCCCCGTTCAAGAAGCACTTATTTTTACGGCAGTAATGCTGACATTCTGACCGCCGGGGACGCATTGATTTTTAAGTGCCTCAGGGGCGAAAATGTTTCGTTGTATTTTGTATTCCTGCGGCGGCAGGCAAAAAAAGAGGCGCACCGGAGTGCGCCTCTTTGTCCGGGACTGGATGGCTGTCAGGCGGCTTTGACCTTGCGCGCCGCCGCTTCCTCGGCGGCGGCTTCGTTGCCCAGGATGAACGCGCGCCGCATCGGCTTGATCACGAACAGTGCCATCAAGGCCGCGGTGGCGTTGAGCGCAACCGCGATCACGAACACCGCCTGCCAGCCGTAGCTGGCGGCGACAACGCTCGCGAGCGGAACCAGCAGCGAGGCGGTTCCTTTTGCGGTGTAGAGCATGCCGTTGTTGGTGGTGGCGTACTTCACGCCGAACGTATCGCCGGAGGTTGCCGGAAACAGGCTGTAGATTTCGCCGAACACGCCGAAGTAAACGGCGGTCGCCAGCACGAACACGATCGGATTGTGGCCGTAGGCCGAGAGCGTCAACAGCATGATCGCGGCCGTTCCGAACGCGATGAACATCGTGTGCTCGCGGCCGATCGTGTCAGACACCCAGCCAAAGAACGGGCGGCCAAAACCGTCGAAGATGCGGTCGAGCGAGATCGCAAAGGTCAACGCGGCCATCTGGAAACCGGCGAGGCTGACGGGCGTGTTGGCGATCTTGTAGTCATGCGCGATCGGCGCAATTTGCGCCGCCGTCATCAGGCCGCCGGCCGCGACCATCACGAACACCGCATACATGACCCAGAAGATCGGGCTGCGCAGCACTTGCGGCGGCGTGAAGTCGATCTTGGTCTGCGGCAAATGGAGCTGCTTCTTTTTCGCGGGCATCGCCACCAATGGCGGACGGATGAAGAAGGCGAGAACGAAAACGATCAGGCCCTGTCCGATGCCGAAAGTGAGAAACGCGCTTTGGTAGCCGCTGGTGGCGATCATGCTCGCGATCGGCACCACGGTGATCGCAGCGCCTGCGCCGAAACCGGCGGCGGTTGCTCCCGCAGCAAGGCCGCGGCGGTCCGGAAACCATTTGAGCGCGTTGCCGACGCAGGTGCCGTAGACTGCGCCGGCGCCGATGCCGCCGAGAACAGCGGCAGCGTAAAGCAGCGTCAGCGAATCCGCGTAGGAATTCAGCACCCAGGCCAGCGCGATCATCACACCGCCGAACATCACGACCAGGCTCGGACCGTATTTATCGACGAACCAGGCTTCGATCGGGACCAGCCAGGTCTCCGTCACCACGAAGATCGTGAACGCGAGCTGGATCGCGGCGCGGCCCCAGTGATTTTTCGCATCGATCGGGTCGACGAACAGCGTCCACCCGTATTGGAGGTTCGCGATCATCGCCATGCAGACGATGCCCATGACGAGCTGAAGCCAGCGGAAGCTGCTGGACGACGGTGCTGAAGCTGTGGCGGTACTGTTGGAAACCATCAAGTCCTCCCCAAGCGCGCTCTTTTGTGTGACCTAGTGTCGCAAGCGTCAGACCGATGTTGGTATACTATATCCCAGAATGCAAGCCCATCCTTAGGCTGTGGTGCGGCATAATCGCGGGACAGCATAATCGCGGGAGAAGTTCCACCGCCCGGCCGGGCCAGTTCGGCACAGCTTCAGGGATGCCGGGCAAAGGAAAAAGCGCTCGACCCAAGGGCCGAGCGCTTCGTTCAGACCGCGTTGATGTTGGCGCTTATGCGCTCGCTTTGGCGACAATCGTCCTGCGCCAGGGTTTCAGCACGGCGAGCGCAAGCAGCGATGCCAGGATGTTGGCGCCGGCGGCGATGACGAACACGGTGTCCCAATGCCCCGACGCCTGCTGCATGTAGTTCGCCATCGGCACCAGCAGCGCGGCAGTGCCTTTGGCCGTATAGAGCAGGCCCGCATTGGTGGTGGCGAATTTCGCGCCGAAAGTGTCGGTGCAGGTCGAGGGGAACAGCGAGTAGATTTCGCCCCAGGCAAAAAACACCAGGCCCGACAGGATCACGAACCAGACCGGATCGTGGCCGAGCATGTACAGCGCCCAGATGCCGACGCCTTCGATGCCGAAGGCGATGAACATCGTGTTCTCGCGGCCGATCATGTCGGAGATCCAGCCGAAGAACGGCCGCGTCAGGCCATTGAGGATTCGATCGATGGTCGCGGCGAACGTCACCGTCGTCATCGTCAACCCGACCAGCGTGACGGAAATGTTGTCGACTTTCCAGTCGACCGCGATCGGTTTGAGATTGGCCGTCACCATCAATCCGCCGGCGCCGACGAGCACGAACATGAAGTACATCAGCCAGAAGATCGGCTCACGGATCACTTCGGTCGGCGCATAGTTGCGGCGGCTCTGGATGACATTACCGCGCTGGACGGTGGCTGGGACCTGTCCCGCTTTCGGTGCGAACAGGAAGAAGGCGAGGATTACGATGATGATGCCTTGTCCGAGACCGAAATAGAGGAAGGTGGTCTGGAAGCCGGAATCCTGGATCATCGCCTGGATCGGCGCGACCGTCAGCGCCGAGCCCGCGCCGAAGCCTGCTGCCGTGATGCCGGCGGCGAGGCCGCGCTTGTCGGGAAACCATTTCAGCGCATTGCCGACGCAGGTGCCGTAGACGGCGCCGGCGCCGATGCCCGCGACGATCATGCCGAGATAGTAGCCGTTGAGCGTGGTCGCCTGCGCGTTGATCGCCCACCCGAGCGCGCAGAGGATGCCGGCGATGAGGACGACAAGGCGCGGACCGTATTTGTCGACGAACCAGCCTTCGACCGGCACCAGCCAGGTTTCGAACAGCACGAAGAGCGTGAAGGCCCACTGGATCGACGCGCGGTCCCAGCCGAATTTTTTCTGGATGTCGGGGACGAAGAACGTCCAGCCATATTGGTAATTTGCGATCATCACCATCGCGGCGACGCCGATCAGGAGTTGCGTCCAGCGATAGGTGTCGCTGACACGGGCGGCTGAGGGGCCCGTTGCCTGAACCATCTCCGTCATAGCTCCCTCCCGATGCGCTTCTGACTTTGTTGAGCGCTATCCGGCGGCCATTTGGCTATTCGACATGCCAAGCTACAAGCGACGCGAGCACAAACGTGCGCAAATGCCGCATAAGCTGCTTGCACCGCCGCGGTAGGAGAGTACTCCAACGCAAGAAAAATGGCCTCGAAAATCGAGGCCATTGGTCGAAGGTAGGATTTCGGATCGCGTCCCGAAACGAAACCAGCGATCGGCAGAACGCCGGGTGCGCGGCGCTCAGAGGCCGATGCGGGGAAGGTCGCCGTTTCGGTTCGCGATTTCGGCGCTCTTCATCAGCAACCGGTCGATGGTGGCCAACAGGCGGCCGAACAGGGTGCTGGAAGGCCGGAGCGTAATCGAAGCAGTCTTGGACATTGTGTCCCCTTTCCTGGTGGGCAGCCGTCAGCCGCCCCGTGATCTCAGGACAATCTAGGTATACCAGATGCCAAGAACAACGCCTTTGTTTGCATAGCAGCAATTTTGCGTGTGCAGTGCAACATCTTGTGATTTTCTCGCCAGAAAAATGCGAATAAGATTTGCATTCACATTAATCTCCAGCTAATGGAGCTCGATGGCCGCCTTCAGCGCGGCCCATTGGGAGAAAGCAGATGCAATTCGTGAACTCGTCCGGAAGAGGCCTTCTCGCATTGATCGCGGGATTGAGCCTGGCTTTCGCCGCGCAGGCCGCTCCGCCATCGAACGATGGCGTTCCGCACGCGCACGAAGAGGTCGCGCTGAAAAGCGGAGCGACGATGATTTACGACCAGAATGTCGCCGTGACCTTGCGCGACGGTCACATTGTCTACGCCAATGTTTTTCGTCCCAGGAAGCCCGGAACCTATCCGGTCGTGATGGCGCAGGGGCCGTACGGCAAGGATGCAACGTTTCAGGGCGCCTATGCGGCGGGCTGGGCTCAACTGCTGAAGGCAAACCCGGACGTCTCCGTGCAATCTTCCTGTCGCTTCATGCGCTGGGAGCACACCGATCCTGAGCGATGGGTGGGAGACGGCTACGCCGTCATCGCGCTCGACGTGCGCGGCTCGGGTTATTCGCCGGGCTATCTCGATCTGGGGTCGGCGCGCGAGGCGCGGGACTTCTACGATGCGATTGAATGGGCCGCCGGTCAGTCCTGGTCGAACGGCAAGGTGGGCCTGCTCGGCATCTCCTACATGGCCATCAATCAATGGCAGGTCGCGGCGTTGCAGCCGCCTCATCTTGCCGCGATCATTCCATGGGAAGGTGCCTCCGACCTGTATCGGGAGGCTCTGTTTCACGGAGGTATCGAGAGCAACGTCTTTCTTCAGCTATGGTTCAAATCCTTCCCAATCAGAACGGCAACGCGCTCACGGCCTACAAGGATCCCGGAACCGGGCTGGCGCCGACCGGCGCGCCGCTTGGGGAGGTTCTGCTCAAGGCCAACCGGAGGAATCTGGTCGACGACGCGCACGATCATTCCTTGCTCGATGCCTACAATCTGGAGCGCAATGCGATGCTGGGTCGAATCCGCACGCCATTGCTGTCGGCCGGCAACCTCTCGGCGCCGGGGCTGCATGGCAGGGGCAATTACGAGGGATTTGTCCAGGCGGCCTCGATGGAGAAGTGGCTCTTTCTGCACACCGGGACGCACGACGACAGCTTCTACAGCGACGAAGGGATCGCGCTTCAGCATCGGTTCTTCGATCACTATCTGAAGGGTATCGACAACAAGTGGGAGACGACGCCTCCTGTGTCCCTGGTCGAGCGCGATCCGGCGCGCGCCAACTGGACGACGCGATCCGAACAGGGCTGGCCGATTCCCCGGACCCGGTATGTCAGCTATCATCTAGATGCGAAGGATCGCCGGCTGAGCACCGAGCCGGCAAAGGCGGAAGCCGCGTTGACGTTCGATGCCGGAAAGACCGCCGCCGTGTTCGAGATGGCATTCGATCGGACCATGGAGTTCACCGGACCGCTTGCCGCCCATCTCTGGATCGCCTCGTCCACCACGGATGCGGATTTGTTCGTTACGCTGCAGCTCTTCGACGAGAAGGGGCGCGAGGTCACCTTCCTCGGTGCTTCGGATACGGCCTCGCCTTTGGCCCAGGGCTGGCTGCGCGCATCACGGCGCAAGCTCGACGTCGAGCGATCGAAGTCCTACCAGCCCCGGTACACCTTCGACGAGGTACAGAAGCTGACCCCTGGCCAGTTCTATCCGGTCGACGTCGAGATCTGGCCGACGTCGGTCATGGTTCACTCCGGATACAAATTGGCGCTGCGGATCGAAGGCGCCGATTTTCAGCGCCCGCCCGCCAATGCCGGTGAAAATGCGATGGGAGGACGCGGTTCGGGCGTGTTCCTGCACAGCGATCCGGTCGACCGGCCGCCGCCCGAGTTCAACGGCGTGACGACCATCGCCGCGGGGGGAGCGCATGATTCGTTCCTCGTGCTGCCGGCGATCCCGCGCAGCGAATGAGGCAGGGCCGGGCCGGCGCGTTGTTGGACTGCCGACATGATGGTATTGCTGCCGTCATGTCGACATTCGAAACGTCACCTCACGTCCTGCGGCCGCAGCAGCAGCGCAGCCGTGCGGCGCTGGCGAAGATCGTGACGGCCGCCGAACAGCTGCTGAGGACGAAAGGCGTCGACGGCTTTTCGATGGCCGAGGTGGCGGAGGCGTCCGCATTGCCGGTAGGAAACATCTACCGCCGCTTTCGCGGCAAGGAGGAGTTGCTTCAGGCGATCAAATACGACGTTACCGCGCGCATCGAGTCCGCGGTCGACGAGCGTCTGGCGCTGCGCCAGTTCAGGGACATTTCCGATCTGATCCTCCGCTTCGCCGGCGCGACATGCGACACCTTCGCCGGCGACGAGACATTGTATCGCGCGCTGTTCTCCGTACAGACCGGCAGTTCGGCGATGGACCGAATCGGCGCAAGCGGGCGGCGCCGCATTTTCTCCAGATATCGCGAGGCGCTGCTCCCGTTCCTGGAAGGCGTCGCGAAGGACAAGGCCGAACTCATGGTCCGTGTGTCGTTTCATATCATCACGGCGGCGATCCTCGCAAAGGCGCGAGCGTCGGACGAGGCGCTCAACGATCTGTCGTGGACGGCGCTGGGCGACGAATTCGGACGCGCAGCCCTGGCGTATCTGGAAGCCAACCTCGATTCGATTTCGAAGCGCGGTTGATTGCCAAAACGAAAAGGCCGCCGGAACTCCGGCGGCCTTGCTAAGGTTTTCAAAACGGGTGCAGCGCCTACTCCGCTGCCTGCTTCCGCGGCGGATCGAGGGCGCCGGAAGCGTGGATCTCGGCGACCTGATGGTCGGTGAAGCCGAGCACCTGGCGCAGGATTTCGTCGGTGTGTTCGCCGAGCAGCGGCGAACGGGTGACCTCGCTCGGGCTGTCCGACATCTTGATGGGATTGCCGACCGAAAAGTACTTGCCGCGGGTCGGATGATCGACCTCGACCACGGTGCCGGTCGCGCGCAGCGACTGGTCCTCGATGATCTCCTTCATCGACAGGATCGGGCCGCAGGGGATGTCGTCCTTGTTGAGGATATCCATCGCCTCGAACTTGGTCTTGGTCATCGTCCACTGTTCGATGCGCGCGAAGATTTCGTTCAATCGCGACAGCCGGGCCGGCGGCTTGGCGTAATCCGGATGGGTCTTCCAGGTCGGCTCGCCGATCACGTCGCAGATCTTCTCCCAGACCGGTGCTTGCGTGATGAAATAGATGTAGGCGTTGGGATCGGTCTCCCAGCCCTTGCATTTGAGGATGCGGCCGGGCTGACCGCCGCCGGAATCGTTGCCGGCGCGCGGCACCGCGTCGCCGAACGGAATGCCCTCGCCGAACTGGCTGTATTCCTTCAGCGGACCATGGGCGAGGCGCTGCTGGTCGCGCAACTTGACGCGGGCAAGGTTCAAGACCCCGTCCTGCATCGCGGCGGTGACCTTCTGGCCCTTGCCGGTGACGGTGCGCTGATAGAGCGCGGTGACGATGCCGAGCGCCAGATGCAGGCCGGTGCCGCTGTCGCCGATCTGCGCGCCGGTGACGAGCGGCAGCCCGTCGCGGAAGCCGGTGGTGGAGGCGGCGCCGCCGGTGCACTGCGCGACGTTCTCATAGACCTTGCAGTCTTCATACGGTCCGGGGCCAAAGCCCTTGATCGAGGCCACGATCATCTTCGGGTTGATGCTCTGGATCTTCTCCCAGGGGAAACCCATGCGGTCGAGCACGCCGGGGCCGAAATTCTCCACCAGCACGTCGCAGCTCTTGATCAGCGCGGTGAGGACTTCCTTGCCCTTCGGGTTCTTGGTGTCGAGCGTGATCGAGCGCTTGTTGTGGTTGAGCATGGTGAAGTACAGGCTGTCGACATTCGGTTTGTCCTGCAGCTGGCCGCGCGTGATGTCGCCGACGCCGGGGCGCTCGACCTTGATCACGTCGGCGCCGAACCAGGCCAGCAATTGCGTGCAGGTCGGTCCCGACTGGACGTGGGTGAAATCGAGAATGCGTACGCCCTCGAGCGCCTTTGTCATCGTCTTTGCTCCGTACTATGCCCCGCGACCGCAGGGCGTATTGGGTTGAAGGTCTGTTCACTTCTTCTTCAAGATGCTTTGCGGATTGAGGTTGCCGATGCGGCCGCTTTCGGAGCCGGCGGCGGGATCGATCACCGCGTTGATCAGGGTCGGCTTGCCGGAATCCATCGCCTCGTTGACGGCGCGCTTCAGTTCATCCGGTGAGGTCGCGTTGACGCCGACGCCGCCGAACGCTTCCATCATCCGGTCGTAGCGCGAGCCCTTGACGAACACGGTCGGCGCCGGATCGGCGCCCACCGAATTGACGTCGGTGCCGCGGTAGATGCCGTCATTGTTGAAGATGACGATGCAGACCGGCAGCTTGTAGCGGCAGATCGTCTCGACCTCCATGCCGGAGAAGCCGAACGCCGAGTCGCCTTCGACCGCGAGCACCGGCTTGCCGGTCTCGATTGCGGCCGCAATGGCATAGCCCATGCCGATGCCCATCACGCCCCAGGTGCCGACGTCGAGCCGCTTGCGCGGCCGGTACATGTCGATGACGCCGCGGGCGAGATCGAGGGTGTTGGCGCCCTCGTTGACGAGGATGGCGTCCGGCCGTTCCTTGACGATGGTCCGGAGCACGCCGAGCGCGCCGTGGTAGTCCATCGGCGAGTTGTTGTTCATCAGCCGCGGCGCCATCTTGGCGACGTTCTCTTCGCGCTTCTTGGCGACCGCGCCGGTCCAGTCGGACGGCGCCGCCGCCCAGTTGGCGCCCATGCCCTCGAGCAGCGCCGTGACGCAGGAGCCGATGTCGCCGACCACGGGGGCGACGATCTCGACATTGGAGTCCATCTCCTTCGGCTCGATGTCGATCTGGATGAACTTCTTCGGCTGATCGCCCCAACTCTTGCCCTTGCCGTGCGACAACAGCCAGTTGAGGCGCGCCCCGATCAGCATCACGACGTCGGAGTCCTTCAGCACCGTCGAACGCGCCGCGCCGGCGCATTGCGGATGGGTGTCGGACAACAATCCCTTGGCCATGCTCATGGGGAGGAACGGAATGCCGCTCTTCTCGACCAGGCTCTTGATCGCGTCATCGGCCTGGGCGTAGGCCGCGCCCTTGCCGAGGATGATCAGCGGACGTTTTGCGCCCTTGAGGACGTCGAGCGCGCGCTTGACCGCCGAGGGCGCGGGTATCTGCGCCGGCGCGGCGTCGATCACCTTGACCAGCGACTTCTTGCCGGCCTCGGCATCCATCACCTGGCCGAACAGTTTGGCGGGCAAATCGAGATAGACGCCGCCCGGGCGCCCCGAGACCGCGGCGCGGATCGCGCGCGCCAGCCCGATGCCGATGTCGGCGGCGTGCAGCACGCGGAACGCCGCCTTGCACAGCGGCTTGGCGATCGCGAGCTGGTCCATCTCCTCATAGTCGCCCTGCTGCAGGTCGACGATCTCGCGCTCGGACGAGCCCGAGATCAGGATCATCGGAAAACAGTTGGTGGTGGCGTGGGCCAGCGCGGTGAGGCCGTTGAGAAAACCCGGCGCCGAAACCGTCAGACAAACGCCGGGCTTTTTGGTCAGGAAGCCCGCGATCGACGCCGCGTTGCCGGCGTTCTGCTCGTGGCGGAACGAGATGACCCGGATGCCCGCGGCCTGCGCCATGCGGCCGAAATCCGTGATCGGAATGCCGGGCACCCCGTAGATCGTGGTGAGCCCGTTGAGCTTCAGCGCATCGATCATCAGGTTAAAGCCGTCGGTCAGCTCGCGCTCGGCTTCAGTTGCATCAATGCTCTTCGCTGCAGTTACGGACATTCCACTTTCTCCCTGATCATTTCTCGGCGTGGACGAGTGCGTCGTCTTCTCTGTGAAGTTGGTCGCTTGCGTAAACTTAAGTAAACAGCTCTTGGCCGTGCGCCTCGACGTAGGCGGCGAGCCCCAGCGTGTGATCGCGGGCGCGCTTCTCGGCAAGCTCGGTGTCGCGCGCTTCGAGCGCTTCGATGATGCCCATATGTTCGGGCAGCGAGGTCGCGGTGCGATCCTTCCGTCCGATCGTCAGCTGCCGATAGCCACGCACATGCAGCAGGATGTCGTTGGTCATGTCGACCAGCACCGGTGATTCCGAAAGCGAGATCAGCGCCTGATGGAAGGCGATGTTGGCCTTGGAATATTCCTCGATATGGTCCTGCGGCAGACGGTCCTGGTTGAAATCCTTGAAGAAATCGCGCAGCGCCGTGATGTCCTTCTTGCGCGCCGTGGTCGTGATCAGCCTTGCTGCCATGCTCTCCAGCGCCGCCCAGGCGCGGATCATGTCAACGATCTCGGTCTTGGTGCGGCGGACCACGACGATGCCGCGGCGCGGCACGGTCTTGACGAAGCCGTCCTGCTCGAGCATCGCGATCGCTTCGCGTATCGGCGTGCGGCTGACGCCGAGGCGCTCGGACAGCGCGCGCTCATCGAGCATCACCTGTTCGGGCGTCGCATAGATATCCATCTTGAGAATGGCTTCCTTCAAGGCCTCATAGGCCTTGTTCTTGAAGCTCGTCTCAGGCGCAATCCGAACGATCGCGATATCTGCCTCAGCCATAGCAGGCAACGCCTTGGGTTGTTTACGTGCGGGCACGATTCGTCTCCATCCATTGGGAGACGTCTTGTAGCAGAAGAATACCGCAAGATTTTTGGCATACCAAATGCCAGATTGTCAAGTTGCCCGTGTTTTCAGCGTTTCCACAGGTTCGTCGGTCTTGACAATCTCTTCGCTGGCATACCAAATGCCATCAAATTAGCCCCAGGAGGAAGCCAATGTCAAATTCTGCAGATGCGGCCCGCAAGATCCCCGATCCTGTGGCGCCAATGCCAAAACATGCCGTCCGCAAAGTGCTCGATGCGGTCAAGGCGGATAAACGCACCAGCCTGACGGCGCCGGAAGGCAAACTGGTGTGCGATGCCTACGGCATCCCGGTCCCGAAAGAGGGCGTGGCCAAATCTGCCAGCGCAGCCGCGAAGCTCGCGGCCGACATGGGCTTCCCGGTGGTGATGAAGATCGTCTCGCCGGACATCCTGCACAAGACCGAAGCGGGCGGCGTGGTAGTCGGCGTCAAGACCGCGGCCGATGCCGAAAAGAGTTATGAGACCATTCTGGCGAATGCCAAGAAGTATAAAGCCGATGCCAAGATCGAGGGCATCCAGGTCCAGCAGATGCTGGCCGGCGGCACCGAGGTCATCGTCGGCTCGATCACCGACGGCTCGTTCGGCAAGCTCGTTGCCTTCGGCCTCGGCGGCGTGCTGGTTGAGGTGCTGAAGGACATCACTTTCCGCCTCGCGCCCGCAACCAGGGACGACGCGCTGTCGATGCTCGACGGCATCCAGGCCCATGACATGCTGAAGGGCGTGCGCGGCGGCGATCCGGTCAGCCGCGAGGCGCTGGCCGACGTCATCGTCAAGGTGTCGCAGCTCGTCAGCGACTTCCCCGAAATCGTCGAACTCGATCTCAACCCGGTATTCGCCACCAAGAAGGATGCGATCGCCGCCGACGTGCGCATCGTCGTCGACTTCGACTACAAGCCCCGTCCGGCGCCGCGCTCGAACGAGGAAATCGTCACCGCGATGAGCCGGATCATGCAGCCGAAGGCGGTTGCCGTGATCGGCGCCTCTGCCGAAGACGGCAAGATCGGCAACTCGGTGATGAAGAACCTGATCAATGGCGGCTACAAGGGCGAGATCTATCCGATCCACCCGAAGGCATCAGAGATTCTCGGCTACAAGGCCTACAAGAGCGTCAAGGATGTGCCCGGTGTGATCGACACCGCGGTGTTTGCTATCCCTGCAAAATTCGTCGCCGGCGCGCTGGTCGAATGCGGCGAGAAGAAGATCCCCGGCGCGGTTCTGATTCCGTCGGGCTTTGCCGAAGCGGGCGCGCCCGAATTGCAGGCCGAGATCGTCGAAATCGGCCAGAAGTACAATGTCCGTCTGATGGGACCGAACATCTACGGCTTCTATTATACGCCGGCCAATCTCTGCGCCACGTTCTGCACGGCCTATGACGTCAAGGGCCACGCGGCATTGTCGTCGCAGTCCGGCGGCATCGGCATGGCGATCATCGGCTTCTCGCGCTCGGCCAAGATGGGTGTCTCCGCGATCGTCGGCCTCGGCAACAAGTCCGATATCGACGAGGACGATCTGCTCGCCTTCTTCGAGCAGGATCCGAACACCAATCTGATCGCCCAGCACTGCGAAGACCTGAAGGATGGCCGCGCCTTTGCGGAAGCGGCAAAACGGGTTTCGAAGAAGAAGCCGGTGATCGTGCTCAAGGCCGGCCGCACCTCGGCCGGCGCCAAGGCAGCAAGCTCGCACACCGGCGCGCTTGCCGGTAACGACAAGATCTACGAGGACGTGTTCAAGCAGTCCGGCGTGATCCGCGCCCGCAGCTTGAGGCAGTTGCTCGAATTCGCGCGCGGCGTGCCGGTGCTGCCGACGCCGAAGGGTGAGAACATCCTGATCATCACCGGCGCGGGCGGCTCCGGCGTGCTGTTGTCGGACTCGGTGGTCGACAACGGGATGTCGCTGATGGCGATGCCGCCGGATCTCGATGCGGCGTTCCGGAAATTCATCCCGCCGTTCGGCGCCGCCGGCAATCCCGTCGACATCACTGGCGGCGAGCCGCCGATCACCTACGTCAACACCGTCAAGCTCGGTCTGTCGGACGACCGCATCCACGCGCTGATCCTCGGTTACTGGCACACCATCGTGACGCCGCCGATGGTGTTCGCCCGCAACATGGTCGAGGTGAAGAAGGAGATGGAGGCCAAGGGCTTTGTGAAGCCGATGGTCGCCTCGCTCGCCGGCGACGTCGAGGTCGAGGAGGCCGCCGAATATCTCTACCAGAACGGCATCCCGTCCTATGCCTATTCGACCGAACTGCCGGTCGAGGTGCTGGGCGCCAAATACAAATGGGCGCGCGGCGCGGGATTGCTGTAAGCGATTTGAACGCGAGCCAATAGAAAATGCCGCCCGATCGTCGGGCGGCATTTTGCTTTTGGCGGGAATGCAACCGTAGCGGTCGCGATACAGGTTCCGTTCAGCCTTGGCGGTGTAGTTGGCGCCCTGCAACGCGCATTCGCTAAAAATTTAGCTGTCGGATTTACCGACGAGCCAACTCCTGCGTGTATGCCTCCAGGGCCTGAGAACAAGAGCCCGAACATGATCGACCGGAACATTGCGTGCATTGCCTTCACCTTGGCTGCCCTCGGGTGCTCGAGCCAGGTATCGTCGGGTGCTTCGATACGGGATACCGGCGCCGGCTGCTTCGCCCGCGACGGCAATGACATTCTCGATCGTCGATCGTGCACGGCGGAAGCGAGCACCGATCTTACCAGCGGGATCCGCATTTGCAGTGGCCAGACGATCCGCGCGACTTCAGGTGCGGCGCTGCTCGCCACAGTCGCGGACATCAGGTCGGTCCAGCAAAAACTGTGTCCCAGATCGAACGCGTTGGCTCCAGTGTCGTATTTCTTGCAGTGAGTTTGGTGATGATGCGGGGCGCTGTCTTCGGCTCATTTTTGATGGCAAGTGTTGCGGGCGCTGGTCCCGAGGCGGCCTTCGCGCTGGAATCGGTCGGGTGCTCGCTCGCACAGGTCGAAACAAGTCCCGACACGGCGATCGAGCCGTGCTCGAAGATCATCGTTGAGGAGACGACGTCAGCTGCCGATCGTGGCTATGCCTTGTTCATCAGGGGCATGGGCTATCACAACACCAAGCGCTTCGATCTCGCGCGACAAGATTACGACGCAGCGATCGGCCTGACACCCGAAAACGAGGAGCTGTTTGTAGCCCGTGCCAACATTGCGTTTCGCGGGGGGCGTCAGGAGGAAGGCGTATCCTTCCTTCAAAAGGCCTTGGCCCTGAACCCGTCAAACGGGCACGCGCTGCGCACGATCGGAGCGAAGTTGGAGACCTCTGGTCACAGGGAGCAGGCCAATCGTTACTACGCAATGGCATTGGCGGCAGACCCAAAGGATGCCTATGCGCTGATATTCCGCAGCAGAAACAACACCGAGCAACGGCAATTTGATGAAGCTCTGAAGGACGCCGATGTGTTGGTCTCAATGCCACCTGCCGACATCAACCGCCAGGGCTACCTGGACTACAAGGGTGATCGTTTAGACTTCCATGTTCTCGCCCTGGAGAATCGTGCACGGGTTTACGATGGACTCCGCCAGCCCGAGCGGGTCGATCAGGATCTCAATGCTGCTGTCGCCTATAACCGTTCAGCGCTCTCGCTGGCGGTCCGGGGTAAATTCCTCGCCTATAAGGACGGACGGGAAAGGGAGGCGCTTTCCGACCTGGATGACGCGATATCGCTTGGCTCGGTCGATACTGACGCGTTTTATGCGAAGGGCGTGGTGCATATGCGTCTTCGGAAGGCTCAGGACGCGCTGGCTGCATTCGATGGTGCCCTGAAGCTCGCTCCGCATTTCGGTTTAGCCCTGCGAATGCGCGCCACCGTGTACCGGGAACTGGATCAGACCGACCTCGCCGTTGCCGACACCTTGCATGCTGTGGCGGTCAGTCCCGCAGAACGCCGGGGTACCATGCACGCCCTGAGCCGTGCCGGATATTGGCGATCAAGCGAGGACCTCACCGAACTGACGCCTGCCTTCGAAGATGCGGTCCGGGCTTGCATGCTTGATAAGTATTGTAACTGAGGCAGAAATGTCACCTGGCATAAACCGTCTCTGTGCAGTCGCCGCGGTTCTTGCGGTCGGATTGTTGATCGCGCCGTGTCTCGCATTCGACCGCTTGGGAACCGCCGGTCCCATCCGCTCATGGGGTGGCAAGACCTGCAATGGTGGCTATGCGGCCATCAAAAGAGGCGAATGCGATCCGCCTCCGGTAAACGCAACGTCCTTCCCCGAACGCCGGTCGCAGGAGCGAATCGAGCGAGCCAAACAGTTGATTTCGCTCATCCGGCTCGAGCAGGCCATCCTCGAGTTGGACGCAGCAATCGCCGACGATCCCGCCAATACTGCGGCTCTACTACTGCGGGGACGCCTGAGGATACCCGGCAAATCCGGCGAAGCGATGAACGATGTTGAACTGGCGCTCCGAATCAACCCGGCGGATTCCAACGCATTGGCGACGAGAGCGTACCTGTTTTTCGACAAGGACGAGCAGGTTGCGCTACAACACGTCAACAAGGCTCTTGAAATTGATCCTGCGAATGTCGACGCGCTCTGGATTCGTTCGCTTATCCTTGCTCGGATTGGCAGTCTCAACGAAGCCGAGGAGAGCTTGAGTTCTGCTCTTACGCTTGAGCCGGACAATCCCAGAAATCTGCTGTTCCGAGCCCAAATTCGTATGCGAATGGGCAAGGCGAGCGAAGCTGGGAATGACGCAACCGCATTGCTTGCAGTACGACCCACCAGGGATGCTTTTCAGATACGCGCGATCGTGCGGGCAATGTCCGGCAACTATGCCGGCGCGCTCGACGATTTGAATGCCATCCTCGCAAAACCGGAGGATCAGCCCCCCATGCTTCCAGCCGGACCGGGTTTCGTGGATCTGTATGTTCAGCGCGCGATTGCGTTGACCCGAACCGGGAAGCCTGCAGAAGCGAAGCGGGATTTGGAATCCATCGTCAGGTTCGGCGGCGTTCGCGCAGTCCTGCAGATGCAGGTTTATCTTCGCAGTCACGGATTTCCGGATGTGAAACTGGACGGCGCGCGGTCGGATCAGCTCGATGACGCCCTTCAGGCCTGCTTTATCAACGACGCATGTGGACGCGGCATCAGCATTCCGGGATAGCATGAGTATTCGGACTTCCTCGGGGCAGTAGGGGCGGAAGCAATAGACCTACACCGGCAACTTCCGCTTCTGGTGCGGCCCTTGATGGCGGTCGCCCCCACAGCGCACTAGGTTCCGGTCCGGTTCCGATTGCACGCACAAACAAAAATGTCGCTAGGTGGCGATATTCGCGGCAGGTGGAACCGGAACATCTTTTTGTCCCCACGGTTGAACCGCGTCATCAATCACTGGAGGACACGATGAACAACCGTCTTGCCGTTTCGCTGATCGCTACCTCGCTGCTGATCTCTAGCGCGGCTTTCGCTCAATCGACCACCGCGCAGGGCGCTCGCGATGGCGCGCGCGCCGGTGGCGACGTAGCCGGTCCGGTCGGCGAAGTCGTTGGCGGCACCGTGGGTGCGGCCGTCGGCGCCGGTCTGGAAATTCCGAATGCGGTGTTTTCGGCGATCCCGCGAGGCGAGCCGTCGGTCGTGGTCCGTGAGCGCGTCGTGGTCGGCGAGCCGCTGCCGCCGACCGTCGAATTGCGGACCGTGCCGAGCCACACCGAATATCGTTATGCGGTCGTCAATGATCGCCGCGTGATCGTGGAGCCGCGCACCCGCAAGGTCATCAAGATCATCGATTGATCGTAACCTGGCTTTCAGATTGATCCTCGCGGGATTTTTGCCCGCGGGGATTTTCTGTCAGGAAGTGCCGATGTTCGGCCGGCGGGTTCGCTTGATCATCCAGTCCAGCGCCGCCGCCATCGCCAACCCAACACAGGCCGCCAACGCATCGACGGCGAAATCCTCGAGCCGGGCATGCCGCCCCGGCGCCCAGAATTGCAGGATCTCGAGCACGCCGATCAGGACGACGGCGACCGCCGTCGTCATCAGCCGGTTACGGCCATAGGCCACCCCGAACGCGATGCCAACCAGGACGAAGGCGAGGGCATGTTCGCCGTCCTGGCCGAGGTCGGAATGCGGCCGATAGGATGGCGGACCGAGCGTTGCGAACGCAACGGCCGCGGCCAACGCCCAGGCGAGCAGTCTGAAGATCCGGTTCATCGTGCCGGATTAGCACGGTTTGTCCGCCTGATATCGTTCACGCCGACTCGAGGTGCGCGTGTGGTTAATACGCCAATTGCCCCAGATTGACGCGTTTTCTTTGCGCGAACCGGTACCCACTTCGCTTGAAAACGCTATGTATCTACAGCGGTTCCCGCACGCCCATGCCGTGCATGAAGCGCTCCCGGATTTGTACGGGATCGCGGCGGGTGGTGCCGACACCCGGCTTGTCGTCGATCCGCACGCCGATCAGGGTCGGCCCCGTGGCCGCCATGGATTGATCGATCAGGCGCTCGAAATCCTCCTCGTCCGCCGCCCAGGCGCTGTTGACGAGACCGCACGCGACCGCGATCGCGACGATGTCGGCTACCGCGGCGGCCGGCGTCGGCTGCGCCCCGGTGATCTGGTAGACGCCGTTGTCCATCACCACCATGGTGAGGTTCTTCGGCGCCAATGTCGCAATGGTCGACAGCGAGCCGAGCTGCATCAGCAGCGAGCCGTCGCCTTCGAGCGCGAAGATGCGGCGCTTCGGTTGCGCCAGCGCCACGCCGAGCGCGATCGGGAAGGCGAGGCCCATGCTGCCGAGCATGTAGAAGTTCTGCGGGCGGTGCCCGGCGGCCCACAAATCGAAATTGGTGTTGCCGATGCCGCCGATCACGGCTTCCTCATGCTCGAGCTTTTTGATCAGCCGCGAGGTGAGATCGAAGCGGTTCATCACCTTGGTGTTGCGCGCAGGCAGGTTGGTTGCGGTGTTCATGCGATCACTCACTTGTCGAAGGTTTTGCCGCCGGTCAACAGCGGCGAGAGGATCAGCGCCACCGGCGCCTGGGTGGTGATGGCCTGCTTGATCGAGCGATCGACGATGAACTCGAACTCTTCGAGCCGGGTGCAGGTGTGATGCTCCATGGCGAGCGAATCCAGCACCGGACGCATGGTGCGGCACACCAGCGACTGGCCGTAATTGAACTCGCCGAGCGTGCCGCGCTCGGACACGAACATGATCAGCGGGATCTGATAGGGGATCGCCAGCGACGCCAGCACGTTCGCCAGCGTCGCGAAGCCGGAGGTCTGCATCAGCACCGCGCCGCGCATGCCGCCCATCCAGGCGCCGGAGACGATGCCGACCGCCTCTTCCTCGCGCGCGGTGGGAAAAGTCGTAAAGAACGGATCGGCGTGGATGTTCTTGATCAGCGTGGTCAGCACGCGGTCAGGCACATAGGGCACCAGGCGGATGTCGTTGCGCTTGAGCGCCTGCAGCACGATGCCGTGCCAGCTCTTCTCGCCAGAGCTCTTCTCGCCAGAGCTCTTGTCGTCAGAGGTCTTCTTGTCAGAAGTTTTGGGCGAGGTTCGCTGCTCCGCAACCGCCATCTTGTTCTCCCTTGTTTCGCGACGATTTTCGTTCGCGATCCAAATCGCGGTCGTCTTGCTGTGGCGCGAAACTTGACGCGACCAGCGGGATTGTCAACATGCCCTGTCGTTACCGTGGTCTGCGCGCGGCGGCGATGCCGCCATTCTGTCGGCATGCCACAATGTGAGATAACGAGAACATCGGGAGGAGTATCATGGGAAGCCGGATCCGGATGGCTGCCGTCGCGTCGGTCATGCTCGCGTCGGCTGGCGCGGCATCCGCGCAATCATTTCCCTCCAGGGCCGTGCATATTTTCGTGCCCTATCCCGCCGGCGGGGGCGTCGATGTCCTCGCGCGTACGCTGGGCGACGTGGTCTCAAAGCAGTGGGGACAGTCGGTCGTGGTCGAAAACCGGCCGGGCGCCGGCGGGCTGATTGCGTCGCAGGCGCTGGCGACGTCGCCGCCGGATGGCTACACCCTGATCGTCGTCGCCAGCGGGCATGCCACCAATGCGTTCCTGTATCCCAAAATTCCCTACGATACGTTCCGGGATTTCACGCCGATCTCGCTGCTGGCGTCGTCGCCCAATGTGCTGCTGGTGCGGGCGGATTCGCCGTTCAAGACGCTGGGCGACATGATCGCGGCGGCAAGGGCGAAGCCGGGGAGCCTGTCCTTTGCCCACGCCGGCACGGGAACGTCGACGCATCTGGCCGGCGAGCTTTTGAAGAACCTCGCCAAAATCGATCTCAACGCCATCCCCTATAAAGGCGGTGCGCCGGCGATCAACGACCTGCTCGGCGGGCAAATCCCGATGTCGTTCAACAACGGCCCGGAATCGATCGGACAGCTGCAGGCCGGCACCGTACGCGCCCTTGCCGTCACCACGGCCACGCGCGCGCCGTTCCTGCCCGACGTGCCCAGCATGTCGGAGGCGGTGCCGGGCTATGACACCGAAGTATGGTGGGGCCTGCTCGGACCGGCCGGCATGCCGCCGGAGCTACTGACAGAACTCTCGCATGATTTTGTCGCAGCGGTGAATACGGACTCGGTCAAGGAGCGCCTGACCAAGCTCGGCGCCGTGCCGATCGGCAGCACGCCGCAGCAATTCGATGCCAAGATCCATGCCGACTACGACAAATGGGGGCCGATCATCAAGGCCGCCGGAATGACAGCCGAATGACGCGGTGGCACATCAGATGATTCCCGCCTGCCTGCCGCCGCGCGAGGTCAGCCGCCCGAAACAGCCGCTGCCGCCAAACGCCTGCGATACTCATGCCCATGTGTTCGGGCCGGGGGATCGCTTTCCCTACGCGGAGGATCGCAGCTACACGCCGCCGGATGCAGCGCTGGAAAAATATCTCGCGATGTTAGATGCGATCGGCTTTGCCCGCGGCGTACTGGTGCAGGGCAGCGCGCATGGCCACGACAATTTCGCGATGCTGGACGCGCTGAAACGTCAGCGCGAGCGCCTGCGCGGCGTCGCGGTAGCCGATGCCGATATTTCACCGGCGACCTTGCGCGAGTGGAGCAGGCTTGGCGTGCGCGGCCTGCGCTTCAACCATTTCTTTCGCGGCGGGCAATTGCATTATCGCGGCGGCGTGCCGCTCACCGCGGCAGAAAAGCTTGCGCCGGTCATGGCCGAACTCGGCTGGCATCTTCAGCTCTGGATCGATGTGAAGGATTTGCCGCAGACGATTCCGCTCCTGAAATCGTTCGGCCTGCCGGTCGTGATCGACCACATGGGCCGCACCGACGCCCGCGCGGGCACCGGCACCGAAGGTTTCCAGAGTCTGTTGCGCGCGGTCGGCGACGGCTGGTGCTGGGCGAAACTGTCGGGCGCGCATCGCCTTAGCCAGAACGCGCCTGATTATCCCGACGCGCGGCCGTTTCACGAAGCGCTGGTGAAGGCGAATCCGGAAGTGTTGGTGTGGGGCGGCGACTGGCCGCATCCGCGCGTCGAGGGCGAGATGCCCGATGCCGGGCATTTGCTCGAATTGTTTCAAGCCTGGACGCCGGATCAGGCGGCGCAGCAGCGCATTCTCGTCACCAACCCCGCAAAACTCTATGGCTTCCCTCACTGAAAGTCGTCCAGCCAATGTCCGTGAATAACAAGCGCGTCTTCTACGTCAAATATCTCGCCCATGAGATCTATGCCGAGATTCTCAAAGCCCGGCCGGATGTGCGGCTCGACCGGCTGGAGAATGAAAGCCCGGATGACCTCACAGCCCCCATCCTGTCCGCCGCGCACGCCTATCAGATCGGTGCGGCACGCGACGAACTGGCAAGACATTTCCATGTCGATCAGGACCTGCTGCGGCGGGCGCCGAATTTGCTGATCGTCTCGTCAAACGGCGCGGGATTCGATCCCGTCGACGTCGACGCCTGCACGGCGGCGGGCGTGCTGGTCGTCAATCAATCCGGCGGCAACGCCAATTCCGTCGCCGAGCACGCGCTGGGAATGTTGTTGACGCTGTCGAAACGTATCCTCGAGGCTGACCGCGTGCTGCGGCGCGAGGCCAACGTCAATCGTAATGCGCTGATCGGCAACGAAGTCGGAGGCAAGACCATCGGCATTGTCGGGCTCGGCAATGTCGGCCGCCGCATCGCCGAACTCTGCAAGGGCCTGCTCCATATGAACGTGATTGCCTACGACCCCTATCTCACGGCGCAGGAAATGGCCGCGCGGGGCGGGGAGAAGGTCGAACTCGACGATCTCCTGCGCCGCTCGGACTTCGTGTCGATCTCTTGCCCGCTGACCAAGGACAATCGCGGCATGATAGGCAGCCACGAATTCGCGTTGATGCAGCCGCATGCCTTTTTCATCACCACCGCGCGCGGCTTCATTCACGACGAGGCCGCGCTGGAGGATGCGCTGCGCCACAAACGCATCGCCGGCGCCGGCCTCGACGTCTGGGCCAAGGAGCCGCCGTCGCCGGACCATCCGCTGCTGCAGTTCGACAATGTGCTGGCCAGTCCGCACACGGCCGGTGTGACGAAGGAAGCGCGAATGAACATGGGCAAGATCGCCGCCGAGCAGATTCTCGACGGGCTCGACGGCAAGCGGCCGCCGCGTATCGTCAACCCCGAGGTCTGGCCCGACTACGCCAAGCGCTTCGAACGGACGTTTGGCTTTACGCCGAAATAGCGGCTCCGGCGGGTAAAATCCGGGGGAGAAGATTTTGTCCGCCGCAGGCTCGATCGCGGCAATAAATCCACTACGAATTGCCCTCGGGGCGAAGCGGCTGTTGCTATTTTCGCTGTAGTCTCGACTAGTTAGCTGCCAACGACCATTTTCCTGATCCACCCGGCGTTCTCGGGGCAAAAGGAAAATGAGATGCGACAGGTAACTTCATTGCTGCGCGCCGCGCCCGCCAGGATCGGACGCCGCCTGGCCCAGATCGTCGCCATCGCCGCCGCCAGCCTGCCGGCCGCGGGCGCCTGATCG
Source organism: Bradyrhizobium sp. AZCC 2289 (assembly GCF_036924615.1). NCBI lineage: Bacteria > Pseudomonadati > Pseudomonadota > Alphaproteobacteria > Hyphomicrobiales > Nitrobacteraceae > Bradyrhizobium > Bradyrhizobium sp. AZCC 2289. The sequence continues at coordinate 8,410,712 of NZ_JAZHRY010000001.1, forward strand.
GCGCAGACTTCACCTCAGGCTTTTCGATTCCCCTCGATCACTCCGGCACGACGCGCACCGCGCCACGCGCGGCGCTGGTCGCGAACGCTGCATAGGCCTTCAGGGCGGTCGTCACCGCGCGCTTGCGTGGCGCCGGTTTCCAGGCGGCCGCGCCCTTCGCGATCATGGCCTCGCGACGCCGGTTGATCTCGGCGTCCGGCACGGCCAGGCGAATGCTGCGGTTGGGAATGTCGAGCTCGATCACGTCACCCTCTTCGACGAGTCCGATCAAACCGCCTTCGGCGGCTTCCGGCGAGATATGCCCGATCGACAGTCCTGATGAGCCGCCCGAAAAGCGGCCGTCGGTGATCAGCGCGCAGACTTTGCCCAGTCCCTTCGACTTCAGGTAACTCGTCGGATACAGCATCTCCTGCATGCCCGGACCGCCGCGCGGACCTTCATAGCGAACCACGACGACGTCGCCCGCCTTCACCTTGTTGGTGAGAATGGCCTCGACGCTGGCGTCCTGGCTTTCGAAGATGCGGGCGGGACCGGAGAATTTGAGAATGCTCTGATCGACGCCGGCCGTCTTCACGATGCAGCCGTCCTCGGCCAGGTTCCCGGACAGCACGGCAAGTCCGCCGTCCTTCGAGTAGGCGTGCGCGGCATCGCGAATGCAGCCCTCGGCGCGATCGAGATCGAGTTCGTCGAAACGCTCGTTTTGGCTGAAAGCCACCTGCGTCGGTACGCCGCCGGGCGCGGCCATGTAGAAATGCCGGACCTTTTCGCTTTGCGTGCGGACGATATCCCAGCGATCGAGCGCGTCGGCAAGCGTCGCACTGTGGACGGTCGGAAGGTCGGTGGTGATCAGCCTGGCGCGATCCAGCTCGCCCAAAATGGCCATGATGCCGCCGGCGCGATGCACGTCTTCGAGATGGACGTCGGCAACCGACGGCGCGACCTTGCACAGCACCGGCACCTTGCGTGACAGCCGGTCGATGTCGCTCATGGTGAAGGGGACCTTGCCCTCGTGGGCCGCCGCCAAAAGATGCAGCACGGTGTTGGTCGAACCGCCCATCGAAATGTCGAGCGTCATGGCGTTCTCGAACGCCTTGAAGCTGGCGATGCCGCGCGGCAGCACGCTGGCATCGTCCTGTTCGTAATGGCGGCGGGCGAGATCGACGATCAGATGCCCGGCCTCGACGAACAGGCTCTTGCGATCGGCATGCGTTGCCAGCACCGATCCGTTGCCCGGCAGCGCAAGGCCAAGGGCTTCCGTCAGGCAGTTCATCGAATTGGCGGTAAACATGCCCGAGCAGGAGCCGCAGGTCGGGCAGGCCGAACGCTCGATCTCCTCGACTTCGGCGTCGGTCACCGAGCTGTCGGCCGCGGCGACCATGGCGTCGATCAGGTCGACCGCGCGCTTCTTGCCCTTGATGACGACCTTGCCGGACTCCATCGGGCCGCCCGAGACGAAGACGGTCGGAATGTTGATGCGCAGCGACGCCATCAACATGCCCGGCGTGATCTTGTCGCAATTGGAGATGCACACCATCGCGTCGGCGCAATGCGCATTGACCATGTATTCGACGCTGTCGGCGATCAGCTCGCGCGAGGGCAGGCTATAGAGCATGCCGTCATGTCCCATCGCGATACCGTCATCCACCGCGATGGTGTTGAATTCCTTGGCGACGCCGCCGGCCTTTTCGATCTCGCGCGCCACGAGCTGGCCGAGGTTCTGCAGATGCACATGCCCCGGCACGAACTGGGTGAAGGAATTGACGACCGCGATGATCGGCTTGCCGAAATCCTCGTTCTTCATGCCGGTGGCGCGCCAAAGGCCGCGGGCGCCCGCCATGTTGCGGCCGTGTGTAGTGGTGCGGGAACGATAGGGGGGCATCCTAAATCCTTGGGCTGTCGGCGAATTTTTGGGTCTTATGCCCCCGCCGGCCGCTGGATTCAAGCCACGAACGCCGCATGCTAGCCCGCACCGGGCGCATTCCGGAGCGGGCCCCCCGGGAATATCGGGTTGCCATGGCGGCCTTGGCGGCCGTCCGGAGCGGTCCGTCGTGAGGACGCCCTCGGGCGTGTACTCATAAATCCGGGACGCCCGTGAGTTTAGCGATGTCCGCTTTGCCCTCGGAAGCGGACATTCGGGTTAGCCTAAAGCATGTCTGCTTTGGGCCACTTCCGGACATGCCAGTAAACTAGAGCGGTCCGCCTAGTTTAAAGCCCATTTCACTGGGCTTCCAGGTTTCGCGTCAGCGTCGCCGGGAAACTATGCGCTCAATATCGGCCGCGCATTGATCGTTTAGAATATCACTAAGCTTACCTACGTCCTTGATGCCGAAGTACACGTTGCAAGGTGTCTCGGCCAAATGGAAGTAAGCCAACCTCCGCCAGAATACTTTCACGTATCTGCCGTCACGAAAAACTGGCTCAGATTCATATATGCCGTCTCTGAGCCCGCCGAACGAGCCGACATTGAGGCGGACGCTTATATTTCCGTAGTTCCACAAGCCGGCATAGACACGAGCGCCGTTGAGATGTCTACAGTCATAGGCAGCAAAGCCATCCGTATCGGCGACGCTCTTGAAGTACCTAAGCCATCTGACGAACATTCTTGTCTGATCGATTTTTACGATCATTCGTTCTGTCGTGAGAATATACGCAAAGGCCCCGCCTATGCGCAGTACGAATAGCTGAGGTATGAAGGCAAATATGACTATCACACAGACAACTATCCATCGTCCTCTTACGAGCCCTTCAATGGCGTGTTGCTCCGGTGTTAGCGTATAGATCCCATGATACGCGAAAAGCGCCAGGCAAAACGCTCCCCACGTAGGAACTGTCGTTGAGCAGAAGAAAGAACTGAACCATCCTGGCGTGCCGATCCAGAGCACGCGCTCGTCTTCACTCAGCTTGGGTGTCACCCCAGAGGCGTCGATCAGGTCTTTGGGCGGATCGAATACCGACAGACCACGCTTAATCATTGATAGAAATCTCACCTGCAAGGCGCGGTCGAAGGTCGAAATTGTCCCGCTGCGTTTGAACCTTAGCACAGGCTAGACAATGATGCACGCTCTGCGAGTATTCGCCTCAATCCATCATTGCTAATGCTGGCGACATCTCGGGCTGGGCTTGATTATCGCCCATATCAATCCTCGATGTCAGCAATCTGCCTGAGGACGATCACGACGGCGATGACTAAGCCAAGTATGCCGCCAGCAATTCCGGCTAGACCAGAACCAAACGCGCCACTCACATCACGGTCGGATAAAGCGAACGCAACGATTTCAGCCGCGAACCCCATTCCCAGCGTCAGCGCAATTATGATCGCGATGGACTTGACAAATTCGACTGCAAATCGAACGGGCATATCGTTCCTCCGACGCCGCGTCAGTTGGTTAGGATCGTCGAGGGCTTCGATGTCTCGTTTGAGTTCTCGCCGCACCATCAGTACAAAAAGTAGCACCCAACCTAAAAATAAGGCCAGCCCCAGGTAGATGTTGTAGGTAGCTCCCCATACGGCTAGAAAAAAGCCGAACCAAAAAAAGACCTCGCCACAAACGTAAGCTATTGCGCCTTTGGCGCGGTCGGCCAAAGACAGGTTGCTTTTGGGGTCGAAATTCGCCAGCCGCATCGCCTTGCCCTTTAACGCGCCTCGCTTCCTGCATCGGCCACTCAATCCACTAAGATGTAGAGCGCCGGTTGTAACGTGCAACCCACCGCATGCGACGCCTCCAAAATAACGCCAGAGGTCGCCTTAGGGTCAAAAACGGAAGTCGCGGCCTTGCGGCGGGATGTCTGCTTTGCCCCCGTGAGCGGACAATCGTCAGGCTGTCTCGGCATGTCCGAGAAGTGCCAGGAGCGGACGTAAGGTCAAGATCGGGAAATGATAGCAGCCCCAAACCCGGTATCTTAACCAGGTTGTTAGTGATTGCCGTTACTCTTTAGGGTCGAAACAGGCCAATACCCGCTCGGCCAACGAAGAGAACCCACCGATATGGGACCGCTGAAAATCTAGCTAATTATCTTGGGCTTCTTTGGAGTTGCGGCGTCGGTCTTCTTGGCTGAATCGTTTCTCGCCGATTGCGTGTTCGAGTATGCTTTTGGGCAGGCCGGTACGCCTTTCCGCTCTGCCCCTATCCCGTCACCACCTATTACCGCCGAGCTGCGCCATGCGCGCGTACCAAACATCTGGTCACCTGCCGGTCGCAGTAGTTCATGCATTTGTTATCATTCGTCCCACCACCGGGGTTGACACAACTGCCCACGCAATTTGCGGCTTGATCCTCACATTGCGCTGCATCTTTCACTGCTTCTGTGAACCTCCTCCGAATTGATGGACACCTGTAGTAGGCTCGAGGAGCCAGGAGGTGTCGGATGGAAGCACGTCAACGTCGGTCGTTTACGAACGATTACAAGCGGCAAGCAGTCGATCTGGTGGCTTCGAGCGGTCGCTCGATCGGATCGGTGGCCAAGGAACTTGGCCTGCGCGATTCCGTATTGCGGCGCTGGGTGGAGCAGCGTGGGGCTGGGCGGGAGCCGACGGCACCGGCGCGGCGCCCCACAACGCAGGCGACGGTGCCGTCGGCGGACCACGCGGCGGAGATCGCTCGTTTGCAGCGAGAGAACGAACGGCTGCGCATGGAGCGCGACATTTTAAAAAAGTCGATCGCGATCTTTGCTGGGACGCGGACATGAGATTCCGTTTCATTGAAGATCGCCGCGCTGACTACCCGGTGTCACTGATGTGCGACGTGCTCGGTGTCTCGCCGGCCGGCTACTATGCCTGGCGAGCGCGCCCGGAGAGCCGGCGATCCGCCGCCAATCGTGCGCTCGTCGACGACATCGAACGGGTCCACCGCGAGGCCTGCGGACGCTATGGCAGCCCGCGCATCCATGCCGAGCTGAAGGCCCAGGGCCGCGGGGCGAGCCGCGGTCGCATCGAGCGACTGATGCGCCGTCACGGGATCAGGGCCATCATGGCGCGGCCACGCCGGGTGCGCACCACCGACAGCCGTCACGACTTCCCGATTGCCCCGAATCTGCTCGAGCAGAACTTCACCGCCGCCGCGCCGAACCGGATCTGGCTCGCCGACATCACCTACGTCGAGACTGATCAGGGCTGGCTCTATCTGGCCACCGTCATGGACCTGTACAGCCGCAAGATCGTCGGCTGGGCGATGGCGGATCACTTGCGCGCCGACCTGCCATTGGCGGCTTTGCGGATGGCCATTGCAGCACAGCGGCCTGGTGCCGGCCTGATCCACCATTCCGATCGGGGCGTTCAATATGCTTCGGCGGAGTATCGCAATATGATGCAGTCTGCCGGCTTGCGGGCCTCAATGAGCCGCAAGGCCAACTGCTACGACAATGCCCCGATGGAAAGCTTCTTCCACACTCTCAAGACCGAGCTCGTCCATCACCGGCATTATGCAACACGGCAAGAAGCCACACGTGATATCTTTGCCTATGTCGAGGGCTTCTACAATCGAACGCGTCGTCACTCCGCCATCGGCTATCTCAGCCCGATCGAGATGGAGCTAAAAGCAGCTTAACCCTGTCCATTTTTTCGGGGGAAGATCATCTGCCTGTGAGTTGAGGAGCACTCCGATGCCTATGAGGGTGATCGCGAAGAAAAGGTGCCGTGCCATGTTCGAACCTCCAAAGAAAGGTGAGCAGGCCACTCTAAATCCTAACCTCTCGACGAGGCTAAACCTACTTTTTTCTGATCAGGCCCTTGGGCGGCGGGTTGGCTATTGCTGGTCGTCCGAGTTGGGTCAAAAGGCGAAATTCCGGAGTGACCAGTGCATGTCTGCTCTACGCCCAAAAGCGGACATCGCGCATTTATGAGTACACGCCCTTAGAGCACGTCGGCCAGGGATTGCCCGTGCAGGTCGATATTCAGTCCCTGCATGCCGAGATCGCTGATTTCGCCGCCCATCGCTTTCAGGCTCTCCTCGCGGATCAGCGACATCAGGCCGCGCCGCAGCCCCAAAAACTCTGACGACATCATCATGGATTGCTGCCGCGGCCGTTCCAGCGGAATCGGAATTTCGGCCTTGATCGAGCCGGGGCGCGCCGTCATGCAGTAGACGCGGTCGGACAGAAAGATCGCTTCGTCGATATCGTGGGTCACGAACAGCACCGAGATCTTCAGCCGCTGCCACATGTTGGTGAGGATCTGCTGCATGATGACGCGGGTTTGCGCGTCCAGCGCTCCGAACGGCTCATCGAGCAGCAGCACCTTTGGCCCGGTCGCCAGCGCCCGCACAATGCCGACGCGCTGTTTCATGCCGCCGGAAAGCCGGTCGGGATAATGTTTCTCGAACGCTTCCAGCCCGGCTATTCCGAGCAAGGTGCGCGCGGCCCGCTCGCGGCGCGAGCGCTCCATGCCGCGCATCTTCAATCCGAATTCGACGTTCTCGCGCACCGTCTTCCAGGGGAACAGCGAATATTGCTGGAACACCATGCCGCGTTCCGCGCTCGGTCCCTTCACCTCTTCGCCGTCGACGGTGACCGTTCCCGCGGTAGGTTTCAGGAATCCCGCGACTGCGTTCAGCAATGTGGATTTGCCGCACCCGGAGGGCCCGACGATCGAGACGAATTCGCCCGGCTTGACGTGGATCTCCGTGTCGGTGACCGCGGCCACCGAACCGTCGATCGTCTCATAGCTGAGCGCGAAATTCTTGACCTCGATGTGGCCTTGGGCGGTTTTGGCTTCGATCAGGCTCATGTGCGCCCCCATGGCATTGCCAGCTTTCCGGCGGATCGGATCAAGAGACTGGACAACAGGCCGAGCACGCCGATCGCGATCATGCCGAGCGCGATGTCGGCGTACTGGACCAGCGAATAGGCCTCCCAGGTGAAGTAGCCGATGCCGTATTGGCCGGAGATCATCTCGGCGGCGATCAGCGAAACCCAGGCTACGCCCATCCCGACGGTAAGCCCGGTGAAGATGTGCGGCAGCGAAGCCGGAAAGTACACCTCGCGGAAGATCGAAGCTTCTTTGGCGCCGAGGCATCGCGCGGCGCGAACCAGCACCGGGTCGACCAGCGACATGCCGTGCAGCGTATTCACCAGGATCGGAAAGAACGAGCCGAGGAAGGTGATGAAGACGATGCTCTGCTCGTTGGTCGGCCACAGCATGATCGCCATCGGCACCCACGCGATCGCCGGGATCGGCCGCAGCACTTCGGAAACCGGGAACACGACCTCGTGGATCAGCTTGAAACGGCCCATCACGAGGCCGAGCGGCACCGCGACAAGGGCTGCGAGCGAGAAACCGAAGATGATCCGGCGGCAGCTTAAGAGGACGTGCAGCAGGAATTTGGGGTCGTGGATCGCCTTGGTAAAACTGGCGTAGACCGCCAGCGGCGAGGGAACGTTGGTGAAGCGGACGAAGAACACCACGCGGTATTTGGTCAGGAGGTGCCAGACGATCAGGAATGCGACCAGCGAGATCACGCCGATCAGCATCGCGCGCATGCGCTCCTTGTTGAGCCGGAACCAGCGCCCGGCCAGGACGCGGAGCGTGACGGGATCGATCACCGGCGCTGAGGTGGGCGGCGCCAGCTCGGCCGTGGTCGCGGATGTCTCGCTTTCGGTTGGTTGTCGCACGAGCGAGGGGCTGCTCACGTCTTGCCTCCGGTCACGGCCGACTTCACGGCATCCTCGAACCCGAGCACCTTGCCGTTGTTCTTCGCAGCGTAAGCTTCCGCATCCTTCTTCAACAGGAACGGCGCGATGTCGCCGCCGGCGACCGCAAAGAAGGCCTGGTCGGCGAACAATTTGATGCCGCGCGCGGTATCGAAGACGTAAGCGACGTTGATCTTCTTGCCCTTGGCCTTGAAATCGGCGTAGGCGCCGAGCGTGCAGGTCGTGCTGCTGAAGGGGAGGATTCCCTCGTCGTCGACCCACACCTCGCCGGATTTGCGGGGATCGGCGATCGGCTTCTTGCAGAACTTGTCTTCGCCCGAAATCTCGTAGTTCCTGGCGTTGGCGAGCTGGGCGTCGTAGTCCAGTTTCATTTCGCCATAGGCCTTGCGGATGAAGCTGTCGTCGACCCATTTCCTGGGATCAAACTCCTTCATGCGTCCGAGATTCTGCAGCACCTTGACGTCGGTTGCCGCGGCCTCGATCAGGGCCGGCTTGATGGTGGGATCGGCGGTCATGTTGCCGCTTGGGCCCAGGAAGATGTAGACGACTTCCTTGGCGATGCCGGTCCATTCCTGGATTTTTTCGGCCGCAAGTTTTGGATCGGCGCGGAGCCACTGGTTGGCGGCGATAATCGCCTTGATGTAGGCGGTCACGACCTCCGGATATTTATCGGCGAAGTCGGTGCGGACCACGACGCCGTGCCAGGTCGGCAGGTTGGTTTCCACGCCGTCGAAAATCTTGCGGGCAAAGCCGCGAAACGGCAGCAGTTCGGCGAACGGAACGAAGTCGGCATGCGCGTCGATCTTCTTCTCCTGAAGGTTGGTCGAGCCGACATCAGGACTCTGGCTGACCAGCTGGAAGAAATCCGCGGGATAGCCGCGGTCCTGCATGGCCTTGAGGACCATGCCATGCGCTGCGGATCCGAAGGGAACGCTGACCAGTTTGCCCTTGAGGTCCCCGAGGTCGTAATAGGGCGAGTCCTTGTGCACGACGATGCCGTTGCCGGAGCCGGACAGGCTGTAGGCGGCAACCGCGATGAGGCGGCTCTTGCTTTCAGGATTGCTCTCGAAGGTGAAGCCGTTCACGATGAGCGGATAATCTCCCATCATGCCGAACTGCAGCTTGTTGGCCATCATCGCGTTGGTGACGGGCGGCCCGGATGTAAAGTTCTGCCATTCGAGTTCGAACTTGATGTTGGCGTATTTGCCGTCGGTCGGCAGGTATTTCTCGAACAGATGAAGCTGCCGAATCACGGTGCCGGCCGTCACCGTATTGGTCGTGGTATCCTGGGTTCCGATGCCGATGCTGATGGTTTCCGCCTTGGCCGGCTGCGCGAGCGCCAGGGCCACGGCCGCTATGGACATCGCTGTCGAGAGTGTTTGAACGTGGCGGACCATTTTCATCCTCATTCGGTTGGATGTGCTGCGGTCCCCATGTTTGGTTTGGGGAGGCGCTCCCTGCAAATGCGGACTTGTGGTCATAGTCGATTAGTTGCCGTCAAAAGCCGGTTGCATACTCGTTGGGCAGTTTTGCCGGGCAAAGCCGCTTGCGTGTGCATCGCTTTTAATCCGAGGCTTGTTAATCAGAGGCTTGGCCCCGCATCTCCTCCAGAACATTGGGAAGACAGACGACGATCTGCGACCGCTTCGTCAGGACGATTCGCTTCTCCTGCATTCGCTTCAGGCTGATCGTGACCCATTGCCGGGTCGCCCCCACCATGTGCGCGAGGTCGGCATGGGTGAAGGCCGCGGCGATCACCGTTCCATCGGGATCTTCGACGCCGTAGAGATCCATCAGGTGCAATAGCAGGTGCGCGAGCCGCTGGGTAATGGAACGGGTTCCCAGCATCTGCGCCAGCGCCGAATAGCATTTGCCCTTGAAGGCAAGCCCCTCGATCAAGCCGATGGCAAGGTTCGGTATTTCGCCCGCGAGCGTTCGCAGCTCCTTGCCCGGCAGCTGCACGACGCTGCAATTGCTGGAAGCAATGCCGGACCATTGATGAATGCCGTGGTCGAATACCTCCGGCCCGCCGACGAAATTACCGGCATGCCAATAGGCCAGCGTGATCTCGCGCCCGGCCGGCGAGGAATAGAACACCCGGATTCGGCCGCTTTCGATCAGAAAAATGCCGTCGTGTTTCGCGCCCTGACTGAACAGCGTCTGTCCGCGGTTGAGGACCTTTCGGCGTCCTTGCTTCAGAACGGTTTCCCGCTCGCGCAGCGTCAATTTCTCCATCAGGGAGGGCGGACCGCCGATCGATTGCTGGTTCTCGGTCAACAGCAGGGACGAACCCGATTTCGCCTTGGTCGCCGCGGCCGAAGGCGGGCTTCCGCCCACCGTGTTTGTAGCCTGCAGCAACATTGCCGGTCTCCAGATCATTTATAGCTGATCTAAAAAGCAGCAATCTTCGTGCCAGATTGAGTCGGGGAACGAGAACAAAAAGATCAATTAAATCAATGATCGGTCAGGCTCGCTAGATAACTTTTGGGGTAGATTCCGCGATTGTGCCCATCCGAGAAGCAGATATTCAGGCCGTAGCCGAGGTCGGCGACTTCCACGATCGCGATCCCCGGGAAGTGCTTCGGAAAGCGCTCGTCGAACCGGGCGCGGGTGCAATGGGCGCATTTGCAGAACAGCCGGAGCTTCTCCGCGCTGAGGGTGGTGCAGGATCCGTCGGCTGCGATCATGGAGAGTGAGGCGAGATCGGCGCTCACCTCGCAGGTGAATGAGTCGGTCGCTGGCGGTGCCGTCATCGACATCTGAATATCCTTCGCTGTTGACGTTATGTTGCGGCCGATGGCGTGGATAGCAACTAATTGCCGGTGAGCGCGCGAGACGCAGCACGAACATGCTGCATCACGGATGTTTTAGATGATCGCGTCACTTTAGATGATCGCGTCACGCTCACCTTCACAAAATTGGAAACTAATCGACCGGAAATCAAAGTCCGGCGTTGCGCGACTTTGGTTTCCTAGGGAACGTTGAGCCAATGTGTTTGCCTGTTTGTTGATCATGAAGCTGGCTTCGATTTCGGCAAACGGGCCAAACATTGGCATTCTCTCTTCGGCGACAACTAATTGCTATCGCCGGAGGGACAACTGAACAAATCTGCTGACGACGGCGGCGACTGCGCCGAACCAGGAGCGAATGATGGCAATGGATGAAATCGTCGACGGGCTTTCGGAAGTTTCCTGCGATGTGCTCGTGATCGGCGGCGGCACCGCCGGGCCGATGGCCGCGCTGAAAGCAAAACTGAAAAATCCCAAGGCGAATGTCGTTCTGCTCGAGAAAGCCAACGTCAAGCGGTCCGGCGCCATCTCGATGGGTATGGACGGGCTGAACAACGCCGTCATTCCCGGCTACGCGACGCCGGAGCAATACACCAAGGAAATCACCATCGCCAACGACGGCATCGTCGACCAGAAGGCGGTCTATAAATACGCGCAGAATTGCTTTGACATCATCGAGGAGCTCGACAGTTTCGGCATCCGCTTCCTGAAGAACGAGAACGGCGACTACGCGGTCAAGAAGGTGCATCACATCGGCACCTATGTGCTTCCGATGCCGAACGGCGAGACCGTGAAGAAGGCGCTCTACCGCCAGCTCCGTCGGGCGCGGATCCTGATTTCGAACCGCTACATGGCGACACGTCTGCTGACGGCGAGCGATGGACGCGTCGCCGGCGCCATCAGCGTCAACACCCGCACCGCGGAAATCCTGGTCATCAAGGCCAAGTCCGTGATTCTCTGCATGGGTGCTGCGGGACGTCTCGGCCTGCCGACCTCAGGCTATATGTTCGGCACCTACGAGAACGCCGCCAATTCCGGTGACGGTTACGCGATGGCCTATCATGCCGGTGCAGCACTTGCGAACCTCGAATGCTTCCAGATCAATCCCCTGATCAAGGATTACAACGGGCCGGCCTGCGCCTATGTCGCGGGTCCCTTCGGCGCGTTCACCGCGAATAACGAAGGATCGCGGTTCATCGAATGCGACTACTGGTCGGGCCAGATGATGCTCGAGTTCTACAACGAGCTGTTGTCCGGCAAGGGGCCGGTGTTCCTGCAGCTCAAGCACCTGCATCCGAACACGATCGAGGAAATCGAATCCACCTTGCACAAGGTCGAGCGGCCGACGCGCGGCCTGTTCCAGAAGGGACGGGGCACCGACTATCGAACCGAATCGATCGAGATGCACATCTCCGAGATCGGGTTCTGCTCGGGACATAGCGCCTCTGGCGTGTTCGTCGACGATTTCGCGCGCACCACGGTGCCGGGGCTCTATGCCGCCGGCGACATGGCCAGCGTGCCGCACAATTACATGCTCGGCGCCTTCACCAACGGCTCGGTCGCCGGCATCGACGCGATGGAGTTCGCCGACAACCACGATTTTGCCGAGTTCGATGCCGCCGACGTCGCCAAAGAACGCGACCGCGTCATGGCGCCGACCAAGCGGGAAGACGGCATCCCGCCGAACCAGATCGAATACAAGGCGCGCCGCCTGGTGAACGACTATCTGCAGCCGCCGAAGGTCACGCGCAAGTTCGAACTGGGGCAGCGCCGGCTGGCGGAAGTTCGTGAGGATATGGAGCAGCGCATGATCGCGCGCAATTCGCACGAACTGCTGCGCGCGCTGGAAACCCAGTCGATCCTGGATTGCGCCGACATGGCCGCCCACGCATCGCTGTACCGCGAGGAAAGCCGCTGGGGCCTCTATCACCTCCGGACCGATTTCCCGGAGAAGGACAACGAGAACTGGTTCTGCCACACGCTGCTCAGCAAGCAGGACGGCAAGATGACCAGCGAGAAACGGGATGTGGAGCCCTATGTAGTTCCGATCGCCGACGACGAGAAGGATCTCTACGACAAGCAACGCATCCGTGCCAGCGCGTAACCGCACTGCAACGAAGCAACAGGAGATTTAACACATGCCTCTCGCCAGCTATCAGACCTCGGTGCCGGTCGTCGTCGACGATGCCAAATGCATCGCGGACAAGGGCTGCACCGTCTGCGTCGACGTCTGTCCGCTCGACGTGCTGCGTATCAGCGACATGACCGGAAAGGCCTACATGGCCTACGACGAGTGCTGGTATTGCATGCCGTGCGAGGCCGATTGCCCGACCGGCGCCGTCACCGTCAACATTCCCTACCTGCTGAGGTAACCATGTCGGGCCCTTTCGAATCCTACGACGATCTCGAGGACGCCGATGAGCGCCTTCAGGCCGCCGATCCGGCGGAACGTCGCGTCGCCATCATTGCGCTCGGCCATTCCGGGGATCCGGCTGCGGTGGGACATCTCGCCAATATGGTCTCCGACCCCGACGCCGGCGTGCGTCAGCAGGTGGCGATGGCGCTCGGGGAATTCGACGGGCCGGAATCCGCGACTGCCTTGGCGAGACTGCTGGTCGATCCGGAGCAGGCGGTGGCGTCGGCTGCAGCCGACAGCATGGCCGAGTTCAAGGACCCGGCCTGCGCCGACGCGATATTGCCGCTGGTCAAGCACGGTCACGCCTTCGTCCGCATGGGCGCGCTGCGGGCGCTAAAGGAATTGCGGCGCAAGGATACGCTGAAACCCGCGCTCGAAGCGCTCAGGGACATCGATGCCGCGGTCCGCGTGCAGGCGATCGGCGTCATCGGCTTCCTGAAGCTCGAAGAGTCGATTCCCGCGCTCACGGCTTCCACCGGCGATTCCGATTCCCATGTCCGGCGGGCGGCGGTCAGCGCGCTGGCGTTTTCGCAGATGAAGCCCGCGGCCGAATCGATCACCCGCACGCTGGGGGATGACGACTGGATGGTCCGCGAGATGGCGGCGGAGACGCTTGGCCAGAATGCCAACGGCTCGGTGGCGGCGGATCAGTTGATAGCAGCGCTGGCGGACGATTTCTGGCAGGTGCGGCTGAAGGCGATCCGAAGCCTCGGCAAGATGAAGATCGAGCGGGCGGTCCATCCGATCGGCAAATGCATCACCCACGAGCAGGCCAATCTGCGCAAGGAAGCGGCCGCGGCACTGGGCGAGATTGCCGACGCAGCGGCCGAACCGTATCTCGTGCTCGTGGCCAATGATCCAGATCCCGAAGTCAGGAAGAACGCGCGCTGGGGGCTGCAGCGGATCGCCGCCGGCAAGGCAAAATCAGGCGCGTAGTCGCCTCTTGAAGCCACGATAGTCCGGAGCGCCAGATGACGTATGTCGTCACCGAAGCCTGCATCAAGTGCAAATACACCGACTGCGTCGAGGTATGTCCCGTCGATTGTTTCTACGAGGGGGACAACATGCTGGTGATACACCCCGACGAATGCATCGATTGCGGCGTCTGTGAACCCGAATGTCCGGCGGATGCGATCAAGCCCGACACCGAGCCGGGGCTGGAAAAATGGCTGGCGCTAAACGCCAGATTTGCCGTGGTCTGGCCCAATATCTCCGACAAGAAAGAGGCGCTCTCCGACGCCGAGGATTTTGAAGGCGTGGAAGGCAAGTTCGAAAAGTTTTTCAGCGAGGCCGCGGGTTCACAGTGAGACCGCTACGGCGTTACGGATCGAAAAAGACAAACCGGAAAGCCGAGCCCTTCGATATCACCCGCCCGACGGTTAGTGCCGGAAAAATGAACCTCATGTGTTGCTGATGCCAAGGACGGGTGAGGCGCCCTAGCGTCTGACATGGTGGCGCACGAAGCGCGTCGACGTTAACTTCCCGATGCTTAAAAGGTTCCACAACAAACCCTGACCGATACGCATTCGGGCCGCGCTTTCCTGTAACGCGCCGCGCGTGCATTCGGGCTGATCTGCGAAATGTGCATGACGTCATTTTCTGGGGTATGATTTGATTGGAGCGGAAATCGTATTCTTGCTAAGGTTGCATCATCGGAAAATTGCAGGTCGCGTGACAAAAATCGTCCGTCGCCTCTTTTTGGCCGAGTTCGACCGTTCAGCTTGAGTCATCTCTAAATCCGGTCACGCACTGCAGCACCGGCGGCAGGCATCAGTGCAGAACGCGAGACGGCGATGTCATCGTCTTCTGATCAGACACGGCGCACGGTGATCCTGGCGGCCCTCGCCACGGCGGCGGGCGCGGCGGCGCCCCCATCGGCCCGTGCCGACGAGGATCAGCCCGGCAGCGACGAGCGACCTCAAAAAGCCGACGTCCTGGTTTTCGCCGAAGGAGAACGTGCCGGCGAAGTCATCAAGCCGGAGGATCTGAAGCTCGGCGGTCCGCCGGTGCGCGCCTGGCCAAAGGATCCAAAAACCTCCGTCGTCCGCAAGGGTTCCCGGTTGAACGAGGTGCTGATCATCAGGCTCGATCCGGCCGAACTCGATGACGAGACGCGCGCGCGGTTTGCCGACGGCGTCGTTGCGTATTCGGATACGTGCACCCACGCCGGATGTCCCGTCACCGGCTGGGTTAAGGGGGCGACGGGCGACAAGAACGTTTTCAAATGCTTCTGTCACAATTCCGAATTTGATCCGCGACAAAGCGCGCAAGTCGTATTCGGACCGGCGCCCCGGCGTCTGGCGGCGCTTCCGCTGGCTGTCGCCGACGGCGCGCTCACGGTAGCTGCAACATTTGTTGGAAAGGTAGGCGTACAACAGGCGGGGTGACGGCATCCCGCATCGGATTCCGCACGGGACTGAAACAAGTGAAAAAACAAACAGGGAGGTAGCGTCCATGACCACGAAGCAATGGCTATTATCTGGCTCTGTCGCGTTTACATGCCTTATCGCAACCGCCGCCGGTGCCGCCCCGATCGAGAATTACAGCCCGGTGACATCGGCCCGCCTCGAAAATCCCGAACCCGGCAACTGGATGCTCTATCGCCGGACCTATGACGGGCAGGGCTACAGCCCGCTCGACCAGATCAACACCACCAACGTCAAAAGCATGACGCCGGTATGGACCTTCTCCACCGGAGTGGTCGAAGGCCACGAGGCGCCGCCGATCGTCAACAATGGCGTGATGTTCGTCGCGACCCCGATGGGGCAGGTGATCGCCATCAACGCCAAGACCGGCGACGAGTACTGGCGCTACAAACGCCAGCTTCCCGACGACCTCTTCCAATTGCATCCGACCAGCCGCGGCGTTGGCTTGTGGCAGGACAAGCTGTACCTCGCCACGACCGACGATCATGTCGTGGCGCTCGATGCCAAGACCGGCAAGGTTCTCTGGGACACCAAGGTCCAGGACTACAAGAAGGGTCAGTATCTGACCCTGATGCCGCTGGTCGTCGACGGCAAGGTCATCGTCGGCGGTTCCGGCGGCGAATTCGGCGTGCGCGGCTATGTCGTCGCGTTCGACGCCAATGACGGCAAGGAACTGTGGCGGACCTTCACCATTCCCGGCGAAGGCGAGCCCGGCCACGACACCTGGAGCGGCGACGACTGGAAGACGGGTGGCGGATCGGCGTGGATGACGGGCAATTACGACACCGACACCAAGACCATCTATTGGGGCGTCGGAAACGCTGCGCCCTGGCCGGGCTCAACGCACCCGGGCGACAACCTCTACACAAGTTCGGTGCTCGGACTGGATCCCAACACCGGGAAGATCAAAGCCTACCACCAGTACCATCAAAACGATTCCTGGGACTGGGACGAGGTGGAGGCGCCGATGCTGATCGACCTGCAACGGGATGGCCGCTCCTTCAAGAGCCTCATTCATCCCGGGCGCGACGCGATCTTCTGGGTGCTGGAACGCCAGGCGGACAAGATCAACTATGTCGCCGGCTGGCCCTTCGTTCAAACCGACGTCTGGAAAGGCATCGAGGCCGAGACCGGCAAGCCGATCGTCGATCCCGCGCATAAGCCGGTCATGGGTACGCGGGTCGAGTTCTGCCCGTCATTGTGGGGCGGCAAGGATTGGCCGTCGGCGGCGTATAGCCAGAAGACCCGCTTCGTCTACGTTCCCGCCAACGAGAACTTCTGCGGCGGTTTTACCGGCGAGAAGGTGCCGCTCGTTCCCGGCCAGCTTTGGCTTGGGACCAAGCCGGAGGATATCGGCCTGAAGGTGAAGCCCGGCGCCGATCATTACGGTGAACTGCAGGCATGGGATCCGGCGACCGGAAAGAAGGTCTGGCAACAGAACTACCCCAAATCGCAGCTGTTCGGCTCAGTGACGGCGACCGCCGGCGATCTCGTTCTGGTCGGTGGCACGAACGACCGGATGTTCCGCGCCTATCATGCCAAGACCGGCGAATTGCTGTGGGAGCAGAAGACCAACTCCGGAATCATGGGCATGCCGGTCGCCTATGAGGTGGACGGTACGGAATACATCGCGGTCCAGTCGGGCTGGGGTGTCGACGCGCAGCGTATCCAGGACGCATTGGCGACCACCAATAATATCGGCGTCGAGAATAACGTGCCGCAGGGCGGCGTTGTCTGGGTGTTCGCAGTCAAGAAGTAATCTGCGGATCGAAGCTGCCCTGGGGTAGGAACCAAGGCGGAAAGAAAAGGGCGGCGGACAAAGTGTTCGCCGCCCTTTTTTGATTGACGCGCCCGCCAGGCGCGCGATGTCGTCTCACGCCTCCAGTTGTTTGCCGATCGGCAAGCTTCGGATGCGTTTTCCGGTGGCGGCAAAGATGGCGTTGATCAACGCCGGTGCGAACGGCGGCACGCCCGGTTCGCCGACGCCGCTCGGCGGGGTATCGGGGCCGGGCGGCACGATGTAGACGTTGGTCACCAGCGGCGACTCGTCCATCCGGATCACAGGGAAGGTATCGTAATTGCCCTGCTGCACCTTGCCGTCCTTGAAGGTGATCTCGCCGTATTTGGCGAGACTGAGGCCCATGATCGCGGCGCCCTCGATCTGGGATTCGATGCGTTCCGGATTGACGTAGGTTCCGCAATCGATCGCGGTATCGACCCGCGGCACTGTGAGCTTGCCCTTGGCGTCAACGGCGACCTCGACAATGGTCGCGATATAGCTGACGAAGCTGCGGTGCACGGCAATGCCGAGCCCGCTGCCCTTGGGCACCGACCGTCCCCAGCCGCCCTTGTCGGCGACGAGTTCGACCACTTTGCGCAGGCGCGCGGTGTCGATCGGATAGCTGTCGTAGGGCTCGCCATAGTTCCAGGGATCTTTCACCGAGGCGAGACTGACGATCCGCGGCGAGCCGATCAGTTCCAGCAGCATATCCTTTTGGTCGCGGTTGGTGGCGTGCGCCAGCTCGCCGACCATGGATTGGACCGCAAACGCGCGCGGGATATTCGACACCGAGCGGAACCAGCCGATCCGGGTATGCGCGGCGGCTTCCGGATTTTCGCACTGGATGTTGGCGATCTCGAACGGCATGTCGATCAACCCCATGCCGAGTTCGAAGGCAGCCTCGTGCACCGTGTTGGCTGCGAAGGTTGAGGCGATGGACGGCGCAACGCTGCGGTGGCGCCAGGCGATCACCTTGCCGTTCTTGTCGAGGCCGGCCTCGATACGTTCGACCGAGACAGTATGGAGGAAGCCGTGATGAATGTCGTCGTCCCGCGTCCATTGCACCATGACCGGTGCGCCGAGCGCCTTCGAGAGCAGGGCTGCCTCGAGCGCGAAATCGCATTTCGATTTGCGCCCGAATCCGCCACCCAGCAGGGTGACGTTGACGGTCACCTTGTCTTCGGGGATTCCCAGCGTCTTGGCGACGTCCTCGCGCGTGCCGCCAGCGCTTTGCACGGGCGCCCAGATATCGGCCTTGCCATCCCTGACGTCGGCGACCGCGACCGGGGGCTCCATCGTCACATGCGCGAGGTGGGGCAGGTAATACTCGCCGACAATGACCTTGTCGGCGGTTTTCAGCGCGGCATCGACGTCGCCTTCCTTGCGCACGACCAAACCGGGTTTGCGCGCGGCTGCCTCGAGTTCGGCCCGATAGGCCACCGACTCGTACTTGCCGTTGGCTCCGTCGTCCCAGACGATCTTCAGCGCGTCGCGTCCCTTGATCGCCGCACCGGTGTTGCGCGCGATCACCGCGACGCCGCCGAGCGGCTGGAATTTGGACGGCCAGGGCCAGCCCTGCACCTCCATGACCTTCTCGACGCCGGAGACCTTCATCGCATCCGTTGCGTCAAAGGACACGAGCTTGCCGCCGGTTACCGGCGGTCGCGCGATCACGGCATACTTCATGCCGGGAAGGCGGGTGTCGCTGCCGTAATGCGCCTTTCCGGTCGTAATGTCGCGAAGGTCGACGATGCCGATCTGGCCTTTGCCGAGATAGCGGAAATCCTTCGGGTCTTTCAGCTTCAAACCTTCGAGGCTCGGCACCGCTTCCTTGGCGGCGTCGGCCGCCAGATCGCCGAATCCGAGGTGGCGGCCACTGGCCGAATGGACCACCTCATGATTGGTGGCCTTGACCTCGGTTACCGGCACGCCCCAGCGCTTGGCGGCGGCGGCTTCAAGCATGGTGCGCGCCGACGCGCCTATCTGGCGCATCGGCATCAGATAGTGCCGCGTGCTGCGCGAGCCGTCGGTATCCTGATTGCCGAATTTGACTTCGTCGCCGTGCGCCTGAGCTACCTTGACGCGCGACCAATCGGCATCCATTTCCTCGGCCACGATCAACGGCAGGCTGGTCCGGACACCGGTTCCCATTTCGGCGCGGTGCGCCACGATGGTCACGATTCCATCCGGGGCGATGGCCACGAAGACGCGCGGGTCGACCACGGTGCCGTGCGGCATCTTGTCGGCGCCGGTTTTGTAGGCCGCGAAGGCCTGACGTGACGTGACGGGTGCCGCCAGCACCAGTCCGCCGGCAATGCCGAGGCCTTTGAGAATGCTGCGGCGGGAGATTTTTTCGACCTTGATGTGGCGCTCGAAGCCACGAAGCTTTTCGGGATTTGTGAGGATGTTCATGATCAGACCCCCGTAGACGCAAGATGCACCGCGTTTTCGATGCGCTGGTAACAGCCGCAGCGGCAGATGTTGCCCGCCATCGCTTCGCGTATCTGGTCGTGGTTGGGTTTCGGATTGTCCATCAGCAGTGCCGCGGCCTGCATGATCTGGCCGGCCTGGCAATAACCGCATTGCGGGACATTGAGCTGACGCCAGGCTTTTTGAACCGCGTGATCGCCGGTGGGGTGAAGGCCTTCAATCGTGGTCACTTCGCGGCCGACCACGTCGGAAACCGAGGTGATGCAGGCGCGCACGGCCTGCTTGTCGACGATGACCGTGCAAGAGCCGCAGAGCGCCTCGCCGCAGCCGTATTTGGTGCCCGTCAATCCGGCTTCGTCGCGGAGAAACCAGAGTAATGGAAGATCCGGGTCGCCGTCCCAGGTTCGTTCCTCGCCGTTAATCTTCATCTTGATCATGATCGTTCCTCGCTCTTCATAAGCTGCCGATGTTTCTTCGGCGTGAGCGAGAACATATTTCCTTGCCGCTCAGCGCCTTGGCCATGAGTCTTCTCGCAATGAGTTTTCTCGCAGTGAGTCTGCTCGCATGATCCGTCGGCTTGGGTTTTTGGGTCGGGCGTCATCCTCCTGTCTTGATTTTTACTTTTTCAAGGGGCGCGCGCCTGGCGCGACCGACGTGCGCGGACACTACCAGAAAACTGGCGAAATCGACTTCACAACGCGTTGTCTTGCATGTGTATTTTGCGAAAGCCGGGCTGTTGTCGCGGAGGCGCGGCTATGGTCAGCGGACCTTACACTCCGGTGCGAGATGAGTTCTTGCCATCGCAACTTGCGCCCGGGAAGCTTCCGTTCGCACAATCGGGTTTTATTTTACGGGCCGCCAATGGCGCAGGGCAGATATTGGGCACATGCGACATCATCGTCGAGAATCGCCCCTGGCGGATCTCGCGAAGGCGTTGTTTGAATTGGTCGCGACTCCGCCGGTGGTGGTGCCCACCACCGGCAGTCGCACGCGGTCGTCCGGTCAGGCCGCCATGGCTCGCGATTTCGCCACGTGGGTGGCGATCGCATCCATCAGCGCCGGAGACAGGCAATCATAGGGCTCGAGCCCGAGTTCCTTCAGGCGTGATCTGATGCCCGGCATCTCCGACGGGCTGACGCCCGACTCGATCACCGACGACACGAACGCCGCAAACCCCGGTGCCGCCGAGCCGCTTTCCTGGAACAGTTCGGGGTGGATGAAGTCGAGGCCGTAGAAGGGATGGCCCTTGTTCTCGATGCGGCCGTACATATGCGTGCCGCAGGCCTTGCAGGCGTGCCGCTGGATAGCCGCCGACGCATCGACGATCTGCAGCTTGTCGCCGTTTTCCAGCACGGTCACGTTCTCGCGCGGCACGACGGCGACCACCGAGAAGGTCGCCCCTTCGGGCTTCCAGCATTTGGTGCAGCCGCAGGCGTGGTTGTGGGCGACATCGCCCTTGATGCCGACCTTGACCGGCCTGTCCTGGCATTTGCAGACAAGGGTTCCGCCGGCAAAGCTGCCAGTACCCTTCGTTACACCGCTGTCAACGGATGGGTGGATATGAACAGTCATAGGCCTCTCCTCCTTGTTTGGACGTTTGGGTTTAGAATACGACGACCGATCGGATCGACTTGCCCTCGTGCATCAAGTCGAATCCCTCGTTGATCTCCTCCAGCTTGAGAGTGTGGGTGATCATCGGATCGATCTGGATCTTGCCGTTCATGTACCAGTCGACGATCTTCGGCACGTCGGTGCGGCCACGGGCGCCGCCGAACGCGGTGCCCTTCCACACCCGGCCGGTCACGAGCTGGAACGGCCGGGTGGCGATCTCCTTGCCGGATTCCGCCACGCCGATCACCACCGAGACGCCCCAGCCGCGATGGCACGCCTCGAGCGCCTGGCGCATCACGGTGGTATTGCCGGTGCAGTCGAAGGTGTAGTCGGCGCCGCCATCCGTGAGCGTCACCAGGTGCTGGACGATGTCGCCCTCGACCTTTTTCGGATTGACGAAGTGCGTCATGCCGAACTGGCGGCCCCAATTATCCTTGGAATCGTTGATGTCGACGCCGATGATCTTGTCGGCACCCACCATCCTGGCGCCCTGAATGACGTTGAGTCCGATTCCGCCGAGCCCGAACACGATCACATTCGAACCGGGCGTGACCTTGGCGGTGTTGACCACGGCGCCGACGCCGGTCGTCACGCCGCAGCCGATGTAGCAGCTCTTGTCGAAGGGAGCGTCTTCGCGGATTTTCGCCACCGCGATTTCCGGCAGCACGGTGAAGTTCGAAAACGTCGAGCAGCCCATATAGTGGAAGACGGTCTCACCCTTGTATTTGAAGCGCGAGGTGCCGTCGGGCATCAGCCCCTTGCCCTGGGTGGCGCGGATCGCGGTGCAGAGGTTGGTCTTCTGGCTCAGGCAGCTTTTGCACTGGCGGCATTCGGGCGTGTAAAGCGGGATCACGTGATCGCCCGGCTTCACCGAAATCACGCCCGCACCAACCTCGCGAACGATACCGGCGCCTTCATGGCCGAGGATCGAAGGAAAGATTCCTTCGCTGTCGAAGCCGTCGAGCGTGTAGGCGTCGGTGTGGCAGATTCCGGTCGCCTTGATTTCGACAAGGACTTCACCGGCCTTCGGGCCGTCCAGATCAAGCTCGACGATTTCGAGCGGCTTCTTTGCCGCAAAGGCGACGGCGGCGCGTGTCTTCATCGTAGTATCTCCAAACCGTAAAACATGTCGTTATCCGCACTTCGATCCGTCCCTGGCACGTTCAGTGGCCCATGCACGAATTTTCCGCCTTGGTATAGGCCTCGGTCTTGTCTTCGTGCTTCGCCGGACGCACGCGTCCGACGGCATCATTGGCGCGGGCCCGCAGATAAACGTAGAGGTCATCCATGTAGCAGGCGACATTTGGATTATCGCCGAACGCGGGCATCACGTTCTCCTGCGACGAGGTGACGTTCTTGCGGCCGCTTGCGACCACGCCGAGAAAGTCGGCATAGCTCATGGTCTTGAGCGAGTCCTTCAATGCCGGCGCGTAGGTCGATCCCATTCCGTCAGGGCCGTGGCAGACGTGGCATTCCGAATGATAACGGCGGTAGCCGGAATAGGTGTACCAGTCCACGGTGCCGTCGGCGGCGACCTTGAAGGTCGGGTTGCCTTCCTTGTCCAGATATTTGCCGTCCTCGGATTTGACGGCGGTCGGATCCGCCGCGTCTTCGGCGAAGACAGTATTTCCTGATGCCACGAGGATGATCGCAGCAGCCACAAACCGGATGTTACGCAAGAGCTTGTCCTCGATGTCAGATGGAGACGAACCGGCGCATGGGAAACCACCCATGCGCCGGAACGAGGTTCAGCTCACTGCGGCAGCGCGAACACCGTCAGGGCTCCGCCGAGCGCGGTGTAGTTGCTCAGCGCAGCGTAACCACCGACGGCACCGAGGCCCGCGGTCGGATCGGTCAGACCGGCCGCAAGGCCGATACCCGCCCAGCCGCCGACGCCGGACAGCACGGCCACATACTGCCGTCCGCCCTGCTCATAGGTCGTGACGTTGCCGATGATCCCGGACGGGGTCTTGAACTTGTACAGTTCCTTGCCCGTCTTGGCATCGACCGCCTTCAGGTAGCCTTCCAGCGTGCCGTAGAACACGACGCCACCGGCGGTCGCAAGCGCTCCCGACCAGACCGAGAACTGCTCCTTGTTCGACCACGCGATCTTGCCGGTCTTGCCATCCCAAGCAATGAAGTTGCCCATGTTGGTCTCGCCGGGAGGCGGATACATCGACAGCGTCGCCCCGACATAGGGCTGGCCGGCGGTGTAGCTCACCTTGAACGGCTCATAGTCCATGCAGACGTGGTTGGTCGGCACGTAGAACAGCTGGGTGTCCGGAGAGTAGGCTGCCGGCTGCTCGTCCTTGGAGCCGAGCGCGGCCGGGCAGATACCCTTGTTGTTGTGGTCCTCGCCCTGCTTGTCGGTCGAGTACGCATCGACAACCTTCGGACGGCCGTAGGTCGGCGAGTTCTTGTCCATGTCGACGCCGGAGGTCCAGTTGACCTTCGGATCGTACTTGTCGGCAACCAGCAATTCGCCGGTGGCGCGGTCGAGCGTATAGCCGAGGCCGTTACGATCGAAATGCGTCAGCAGCTTGCGCGGCGCGCCGCCGACCGCCTGATCGCTCAGGATCATCTCGTTGACGCCGTCATAATCCCATTCGTCATGGGGCGTCATCTGATAGACCCACTTGGCCATGCCGCTGTCCGGATCACGTGCCCAGATCGTCATCGACCATTTGTTGTCGCCGGGACGCTGTTTCGGATTCCAGGTCGAGGGATTGCCCGATCCGTAATAGACCAGGTTGAGCGCGGGATCGTAGGAGGTCCAGCCCCAGGTGGCGCCGCCACCGATCTTCCACTGATCGCCTTGCCAGGTCTTCAGGCTGGAATCCTTGCCGACCGGCTTGCCGAGTGCGGTGGTCTTCTCGGGGTCGACCAGGATCTGGTCATCCGGTCCTTCCGAGAACGCCCGCCAGACCTGCTTGCCGGTCTTGATGTCGTAGGCGGTCATATGCGCCTGGACGCCGAACTCACCGCCGGAAATCCCGACCAGCACCTTGTCCTTGACCACCATCGGCGCCGAGGTTCCGGTCTCGCCCTTGCTGGGATCGCCGTTCTTGGCGGTCCATACCACCTGGCCGGTCTTGGCATCCAGCGCAACCAGCGTGGTGTCGGCCTGATGCAGGAAGATCTTGCCGTCGCCATAGGCGACGCCACGGTTGACCGTGTCGCAGCACATCACCGGGATGACGTTCGGATCTTGTTTCGGTTCGTACTTCCAGATGATCTGGTTGTCCTTGGAAAGGTCAAGAGCATAGACCTTGTTGGGGAACGGGGTGTGGACGTACATCATGTTGCCGATGATCAGCGGTCCGCCTTCGTGGCCGCGCAGCACGCCGGTCGAGAAGGTCCAGGCGACCTGCAGCTTGCCGACATTGGCCGCGTTGATCTGGTTGAGCTTGGAGTAACGCGTATTGGCGTAGTCACCCGTCGGCATGACCCAGCCCTTGGGGTCCTGCGACATCTTGTTGAGTTCTTCGTTGGCTGTAGCGCTTCCTGCGGCGAACGCCGCCATCGCGCCAAGACCGGTCGCAAATAGCACCTTGCGCATCGTCAAATCCTCCCATTTATGAGCTGTGGGTTTCCGCGGAGCGGCCCAGTTCTTCTATTTTCTTGGTTCATATCCCTATCCCGTTCGAAAACGGGAAACTTGCCCAAGAGCGAAGCCGGTTTGCTCGTAAGCGAAACCAGACGAACTATTTAGCTTTCGGCTATGGATTTTGCTGGCGGCGCCTCCACCCCGCGCGATGCGGCAGCGTTCTGGAGCGTGCTCCAAACGCGCAACCCGCGGTTAGGTTCCCCTTGACGGGGCCGAAACTAAGTCGGAGGATTATCAAATGGATACCGGGACGGAATCTGCTCAAACCCCAAGACCGCTTTAAATATTGAGATAAATGACGCTTCACCGTGATCGCGCTCATGTGGCGCGCCTCACGTTCTGATCTCGAATCGGTGGCTGGCTAATGTCTGATACAGTCCGTTCACTCAGCACCTCCGGATTGGCGCCGAAGCAGCAGATCCAATGTTGGACAGATGCGCTGACCGATCTTTGCGGTCACTTCGACGTCGATCCGATGGAGGCGTCGTCGTTCGAAGGACGGGTCAACTATACGACCGTTTCGAAGTTGAAGCTCTGTCAGATCGAGGCTAGCCAGCACCGGATCGCGCATACCATTTCGCGGGCACGCTTAAGCGAACATCCCTACGTCAAGATCCTGTTCCAGACCCACGGAATTTCCTACTTCGAACAGAATGGCCGCCACATCGTGGTGATGCCGGGCGATTGCCTCGCCTACGATGTATCCTGCCCGCATACCATCGTCAGTCCGGCCCACACGCGGCATGAAGTCGTCATCGTGCCGAAGGAGCTGCTGCTGGAGCGCGGCTTCCGTTTGTCGAAGATGTCGGCGTGCAAGCTTTCGGCGCGCACCGGCACCGGCCGCATTGCCCATGACTTCGTGCATGCCGTGTTCGACGAGGCGACCAAGCTGTCACCGAACAACGCCGCCGGCGTCGCCGATTCGCTGATCGATCTGCTGCTGTTGCCGCTGCGCGAGGCCGACACGATGTTCGATCGTGTCGGTCCCGAGGCGATGTATGTGCGGGCGCAGGGCTTCATCCGCGAACATCTGCGCGATCCGGATCTGACCATCGATCAGATATCCGCGGCCCTGGGCTGCACCAAGCGCTACCTGCACATGCTGTTCAGCGACCGCGGCATGACCGTCAGCGATTATATCTGGCAGACAAGGCTGCAGAACTGCCGCCACGAGCTGGAGACGCAGGCCGGAAAGACGATCACGGACGTGGCATTCTCCTGGGGCTTTTCGAGCTCATCCCATTTCAGCCGCGTCTTCCGCAAATATTTTGGATTTGTTCCCTCTGCCATCCACAAGGCGCAGCACGCCGGCCTGTCGCCGGAAGTTCCCTAGGGAACGGGATATCCGCTCCGCGTGCATGAGGTTTGCGGCAACCGCCGCGCCGTAGAATGCCGCGACTAATCCGCCCTCACTTCTGAAGTATCTTCAGCCAGACATCGCCGAGAATGATCGGCTCGCGGGGGGCGAGGTAGGTGAGGCCCGCCGTCCGGCCAAACTCAGCGATGGTTCCTGTGCCCTGCAAATCGGAAAGCGCCTTGTTGACCTCGGCAAGCAGAGTGGGGTCGCTGGCGAGGCCGACATAGCCACGATTGACGCCGATTGGATAATAATATCCGGAGCCGACAAGTTTGGTCTCGGGATGCGCGGCGCGATAGGCGTCGAACCGGCGCAAGTCGAGCATGGTCGCATCGAAGTCACCGCGGTCGGCGGCGCCGAGCAGGTCGTCGCGGCCCGGGACCAGATGCGTGATGTCGTCGATCAGTCGTCCGTTGTCGAACGTCATCAGGATGGCGTCGCCGAGCGTTCCGCTTTCGATGGCGATGCGAAGTCCGGCAAGGTCGCCGACATCAGCGATTCTGCGGTCGCGCGCCTTGGGACCAAGGACGACCGTCAGCGGCGAATAGACATAGGGCTGGCTTGGCGCGAGCACGCCGATCGGAATCCGCCGCTTGCGATCGGGCGGGGTGATGCCCTCGAAATCGGGTAGCTTTGCGGTCTTGACGCCGGGCGCCACCAGCGAGTCCCTGGTGAAGGCATAGCTGCCGACCAGCGCGCAGCGGCCGTCCGAGAGCAGCGCATTGGCTTCGAGCGCCGGGCTCGAATCCTCGTCAAGCTTGCTTTCGAACCACTGTATTTTGAGCGGCCGGCCGAGCCGGTCCGCAATCGCCTGGGCGAGCGCGACATCGAACCCGCTGTCGGGTTGGCCGCGATGATGCGCCGAAAGCGGAGGCAGGTCTTCGTCGAGACAGACTTTCAACGGCTCATCGGCTGCGCGTGCGGCCGTCATGGCCGTCACGCTAAGCAGAAGCACCGCTGCAGATGCCGCAAGCCAGGCCCTCATGGATTCCTCCGGCTCGCTACAAAGGCCCAGATACCGGCGATCTGGTCTTCGCTCAGAATATCGCCCCAAGGCGGCATCTTACCATTCTTGCCCTGTTTGACCGTGGTGACGAAGCGCATCCTGTCGTCCGGAAATGTGCGCAAGTCCGGCGTGATCGTGCCGGAGTTGACCATATTGGGGCCATGGCAGTGCGAGCAATTCTGGGCATAGGTTCTCTTGCCCAGATCGATTTGTGCCTGATCGCCGCCTGCCTGTTGTGCGGCAACCGGCATCGTCATTTGCGCGACAGCAGTCGCCGCGACGGCGGCGAAATACGCCACCGTCCGCTTGGATACTCTCTTCGTCACGTGCGATCCGCGCTCAGTTCTTGACCGCGAAGACCCACAATGACCCGCCGGTCGGCACCTTGGCCAGCCGTTCGTCGCCGGAGAACAGCGAATAGACGCCGCCGTAGCCGCTGGAGACCGCGACATACTGCACACCGTCCTGCTGCCAGGTCACCGGCTGTCCTTCGATGCCGGAACCGGTCTGGAAGCTCCACAGCTTCTTACCGCTGTCGGCGTCGAAGGCTTCAAATTCGCCGGTCAGCTGACCGGAGAACACGACTCCGCCGGCCGTCGACATCACGCCCGAGAAACGCGGGATCGCGCTCGGCGCTTCCCACTTGGTTTTTCCCGTCATGGGATCGATGGCCTTGAGGTGGCCGCGCGGTTCATCGCCTTGCGGCCAGTCCCACAGATCGGTCAGATCCATGCCGAGATACCATTCGCCGGCCTTGTAGGTGACGGGTTCGGTCTTGTAGTGGCCGCCGAAGGCCAGCGTATTGGCGTAGGCGAGGCCGGTCTGCGGATTGAACGACATCGGTTCCCAATTCTTGCCGCCGAGGATCGACGGATACACCACGACCTTCTTGCCGTCGCGCGCATCCTTCGTGACATCCGTCTCGATCGGGCGGCCGGTCTTCATGTCGATGCCGGAAGCCCAATTGACCTTCACATATGGATTAGCCGCGAGCAGTTTTCCGTTGGTGCGGTCGAGCACGTAGAAGAAGCCGTTGCGATTGGCATCCATCAGCACCTTGGTCGGTTTGCCCTCGATGGTCATGTCGGCGAGCACCATCTCGGCGACCGCGTCGTAGTCGAACGGATTGTTCGGCGAGAACTGATAGTGCCATTTGGTCTTGCCGGTCTTCGGGTCGAGCGCGAGGACGGAGCAGGTGAAGAGGTTGTCACCGGGACGTACCGCCGAATTGAACGGTCCGGGATTACCGATGCCCCAATAGACCGTGTTCAGCTCCGGATCGTAGGAGCCGGTGATCCAGGTCGATCCGCCGCCGAGTTTCCAGGTGTCGCCCTTCCAGGTGTCGCCGCCGGGTTCATCCGGACTAGGAATCGTATGGGTACGCCACAGATGCTTGCCCGTCGCCGGATCCCATCCGTCGATGAAGCCGCGGGTGCCGAACTCCGCGCCGGAGATGCCGGTCAGGATGACGCCGTCGGCGACCAGCGGCGCCACCGTCATCGAATAGCCTTCCTTGATCTCGGCCGCTTTCTGACGCCAGAGCTCCTTGCCGGTCTTGGCGTCGAGCGCGATGACATTGGCGTCGAGCGTGGTGCGGAATAGTTTGCCATCGAAAATGGCGGCGCCGCGGTTGATGATGCCGCAACATGTGAGGCGCGGTGTCTCCGGTGGATACTCGACCTTGGTCTTCCAGATCTGCTTGCCGGTCTTGACGTCGACCGCCATCGTGGCGGCGTGGGTGGTGACGTAGAGAACGCCCTGATAAACCAGCGGCTGCGACTCCTCGCTGCGGTCATCGGCGTAACTGTAGTTCCAGACCGGAACGAGATTCTTGGCGTTATCCTTGTTGATCTGCGTCAGCGGACTGTACCGCTGCAGATTATAGCCCATGCCGTAGTTGAGGACGTTCGCCGTATCGGTCGCACCCTTGATCAATTGATCTGACGTCTGAGCGTTCGCCCCGAATGGCGCGAATATGACAAGGCTGGCGACAAGCGCGAGGCGTTTCATTTGTTACCTCCCAATAATTTTTTTGCGCGCCTATGCTGACGCTGCGCGCCAACAATCTTCCCGAAAGGTGAAAGCGTCAATACGCAAGCGAAAGCGAAATGCGATTGCAACCCGATGTGGGATACCAGATTGCTGGTACAACCTGCGGTACTCGGAGGCTTTTGCTCCGCGAGCACAGGATCAGGCCCACTCCGGCCACCCAACAATATTTGGGTTGCTTATGGGACTCGCGACTGATTCGCGGCACGAACATTGCTTTGTCTAGCTCGCCGGAAAACCAGGAGCGAGGTGGATGAAGCACATCATCCTTTTTCTCAGTATTTTCGGCTACTTGAATACAAATGTTAGCGCCCGCGATCTCGGCCAATGGGACGCCGTCGATCCCTCACTTAAGCAATGGTACCAGGCGCTGATGCAGCCGGACGTTCCAAGTGCGTCATGCTGCGGCGAGGCCGATGCCTATTGGGCTGATGAGGTCCATGTCCGCGACGGCAAAACCTATGCGACCATCACCGATGATCGGCCCGATGAACCGCGAGGTCGACCGCACATCGAGGCCGGAACGGAAATTGAAATCCCGAACAACAAGCTGAAATGGGATCGATCGAATCCAACCGGCCATGGCATCGTATTCCTGAGCCGCAACAGATACGTGTTTTGCTACGTTCAACCCGGCGGCGTCTGATCGGTCGCGTATGGCGTCCCGTGCCGGATTGATCCGGCGAGTTGATGGTACTCGCCGTTTTAACGGCGCGTGCGACAGGCAGCGTTGGCCGCGGCGGGAATGGCCAGGAAGGTGATGGTCGCTGGCGCGAATATCAGCGGGCCGGCGGGCGTCCGATCACCGGTGATCTCCGGAAGATCATCCGTTGTGCTCAGCTCGAGCGCGTGGCCGTTCAGGCGCACGGCGCCGTCGTCCAGCATTGCCGTATCCAGCGTGTAGCGCTCCGAAGCAGCGTCAAGCCTGAGCACGCGCGCTGCATCGCGGTCAGTGTTGATCACCAGCAGGCCGACACCATCAGGCGTGCCATGTTGGCAGTGCGCATAGACGTGAAGGCCGGCCTGGATCGGCACGCCGGACTCGAGCACGGTCGTTCCCATCAGACGCCGCCACAGCAGCGCGCCCCAGTAATTCGGCCGGGGTACAAAATTTTTCTCGTCGAGCAGGCCGTAATCGCTCGCCGCGAGCGTGTTGTGCATCACGATTTGAACGCCGGCCTTCGCCAATCGTCCAAGCTGGTCGAGATATCTGAAAGTATCGAGGAATGTGGCGGCGAGGCGATTGCCGCCGCAGGCAGCCTCCGCGGTCTCGGTCAGCCAGATCGGGTTGCCCGGCTCGAAACGGTCGCGAAGCCGGCGATAGAAATTCAGCGTCTGGTCGGTTCGCGCCAGCCATTGTTCCGAAAGCGCACCATCCGAGGGGCGGGTGCCGGTGCATCGTTCGGACGACGCGCCATAGTGATGGTACGAGAAAACATCCAGGCCGAGCCCGGATGCCGCAAGCAGGCGTGCGGCAGCATCCGTCTCACCCGCCATGCCCGGGCCAAGGATCAGGACGTCGGACGCTTCACGCTTCATGAACGAACGGAATATCGTGAAGTCGCGTCCGTACGCCGCTGCATCGTCGGTGGTCGCCGCTACGCCCGGCGCTGCGACGTTTGGTTCGTTCATGAATTCTGCGGCCGCGATATGGCCTCCGACCGAGGCGGTATAGGCGAGAAGGCGGGACGCCTGATCTGGCGTCCATACGCCGGCCGCGTCGCGGGTGCCCGGGCTGACGGCGAACGACGTCACGATCCGTGCTCCGACGGCGCGCGAGAAATCGATCACGCCGCGCCACTGCTGACGGGTCAGAACGCCGTTGAATCCAGCCGGCGGCGCCGA
Source organism: Bradyrhizobium sp. AZCC 2289 (assembly GCF_036924615.1). NCBI lineage: Bacteria > Pseudomonadati > Pseudomonadota > Alphaproteobacteria > Hyphomicrobiales > Nitrobacteraceae > Bradyrhizobium > Bradyrhizobium sp. AZCC 2289. The sequence goes on from NZ_JAZHRY010000001.1 coordinate 8,441,672, forward strand.
TGGGACCGTGGCCGAATCCGCAAAATAGGTGGCGTTCGCCCAGGTTCCGCTGACACGCAGATAGGCCGGAGCCAACGCGGTGGCGAGTTTTCGCAGCCGAGTGTTGGTCAGATCGATCGGTGCACGCTGCGCAAACAGGTCCGAGCCGGCTTCGAAACGATCCGGACCGTACGGCTTCCAGAATCTTCCGCCGGTCACTTCGACCATTTCGATGTTGTAGGACTGGAAACGTGCGTCGACCTCGCCGATACGAGCCAGCATTGCCGGTGTGACGGATGGCTCGTCGGCCTGAGTGCGCGAGCACGCAAGCGCGATCAGCACCATCGAGATCAGGCCAGCCTGAATTCCGGTGCCGGTCCGGCGAATTCCGCGCGTGCCGCTTCGCTGCGTCGTTCGTGCGCCGGTGTCGCGCATTGGCCGGTGCCCGTTCATCCCGTAGGAATAGGGGGACAGGCGCTCGACCGTGGCTTGGTTCCTCGCTTGTCGACCGGCACCTTGCAATTGTCGATCCGCTGCTCGTCCGTCCACTTCGGCCCGAGCCGCTCCTTGCCGGTCAGCGTTTCCTGCTGGACGGTCGCGTTCGGTGCGGGCTGCTCAGGCGATCGCGCATTCTGGGCGGCCGCGGACCATGTGAGACAGATGGCGAAGATGAAGACGATCGATGTTCCGTACGGGATTCCCATGGTGGCCTCGCAAGATCTCGACGCTGCGGCACTGCGTGAATGGAGAAGCGCGCGATCGAACACCGCCTTGATTTCTCTTTCCACCCGAAACCCGCGTTCGACCGGCGATTGCGGCAATCATATCCTGTCGCGCTTTGTCCGAGCGAAATTTGTCCAAGAGAGAAATGGTTTTGTCCAAGAGAGAAGTATCGGCTCTCAAAGGTGCTTGGCCTGCGCTGTTCCGTACTTGCGCTGTTTCCGAGGCCGCCCTAGGTTCAACCTCGGCGCGACATCGCGCCAAACTACTTGCAAGCTAGTTGGGAGATCGGAATGACCTGGAAAACTCCGAAGATTGTCGAAGTGCCGGTGGGCATGGAAATCAACATGTACGCCTGCGCCGCGCGCAAATAGTCTGCATTCGAAACGATCTGCCCGGCTCCAGCGGCAATCCGCCGCTCGGAGTCGGGCAGGCGTCCGGCCCACGGGCGCATTACACGCACGGCCTCAGCACAGCGGCAAAGCCCTCACACTTCCTTTGAATCGTACAGATAGAGATCCACCCCGCCGGTTGCGAAGTTGGGGAGATCGGCGGCTGCGGCCTGTCCCTGCGGCGACGCCATGCCGGCGGCGAGCGCATCCAACGAGTCGAAATTCAGCTCCGCGGCCAGGTGAACTCCGCTCGGGCCGGCCGGCGTTCTGACCACACCCGTACTGACGTCGTATCGCTTCAGGCCAGGAATTTGCTTCGCAAGCGGAATATGAATCGTGGCGTAGTATTTGTCGAAAGCTGCAGGATCCGTCGGCGTTTTATACAGCACGAGAACTTTTGCCATTTGGTCGCTTCTCCCAATTGTTGTTGCTGGGCGGCCGGGTCGAAGGCCAGGTCCAAGGTTTAAGTCCCCGCATTGCAGCCGATCTGAACGCCGCGATCAAGCGTTCCGATTGCTAGCCGCCGGTTCTGGCATTGTGATAGGGTGAGGTGTCGGCAGCGGTGCTGTCTCCTTCCATTCATCCCAATGGCTTTCGGAATGTGAATGCCCATCAGTGCAAAGACGTTCCGGGCCGCGACGGTGTGCTTCTCGGCGTTGCTCGCGGGCGGCGTTCGTGCCGAGGGCATCGATACCGAGCATCTGTTCGGATTTATGATCGGCACCGATGTCGGCACCGTCGGCGAACGCGAATTCCAGAGCGAGACCACCGGACGATTTACCAAGAACGGCGGCAACTATCGCGCGGTCGGCCAGCAACTCGAACTGGAATTCCTGCCCGCCAATAATTTTCGCGTCGAGATGGGAACCAGCTTTGCGGCGCACGACATCAATGGCGTGATGGGTTTTGACGATCGCCGCGAATTATCCTGGCAGGGCGTTTCCGTCGACTTCCGCTACCGATTTCTCGACAAGGACGCAGCACCCTTCGGACTCACCCTTGCGATGGAAACCCACGCCGACCGCGTCGACGAGACGACCGCTGCGGTGGTGCGGAATTACGGCACGGATTTTACGCTGGCGGTCGACCGGGAGGTGATTCCAAACGTGGCGGTCGCCGCACTCAATCTGACCTATCAGCCGGAATGGATCCGCTTGGCCGGCACCGGCGCGGCGGAGCAGGAATCCACCGTGGGCGCCGCGTTCGGTCTGATGGCGCAAGTACGTCCGGGCATTTTTCTCGGAGGAGAGGCGCGATACTTCCGAAGATACGAGGGGATTGGCCTGGAACAACTCGCGGGCCAGGCGCTGTTCATCGGCCCGACCGCTTATTTCCAACTGTCGCCGCGCTCGCGGCTGACCGCCACCTGGGGCATTCAGGCGTGGGGACATCAGGCCGGATCGAACGCGGCGCTGGATCTCGTCAATTTCGAACGCCACCAGGCGCGGCTGGTTTTCGGCGTCAATTTCTAGCCCGAAGTTTGCTCGTGTCGTCAGGAGAGACTTGAGTCAGTGCAGTGGGTTAGGGTGGGAATGATCCTGTGATTGTGTCCATGTAAGGGGATTCCCAAATCGGCGAGGATATGATTCGATTCGGGCATGTTCATCGAGATGGTGCCCAATCGAGACTCTCCGCCTGCGGTGTTGCTGCGGGAGAGTTATCGCGACGAGCAAGGCCGTTCGCAGAAGCGGACGTTGGCCAATCTCAGCAAGCTGCCGCGTGATATGATCGATACGTTGAAGGCGGTGCTGAAGGGCGGAACGGTCATCGGCACTGGTCCGCAGGAACTGGAAGTCGAGCGCTCATTGCCGCACGGCCATGTTGCGGCGGCGCTTGGAATGATCCGCAAGATTGGCCTCGACCGGTTGATTCTGGGTGCGGCGAAGGATCCGGCCTCGCGACGCTGCTGCGATCTCGTTGTCGCCATGGTGGTTGATCGGTTGATTGCGCCACGATCGAAGCTGGGCTTTGTCCGCGCGATCGATGAGGAGACGGCGGTATCGAGTCTGGGCGCGGTCTTGCACCTTGGCCGGGTCAAGGAGCGGGAGGCCTATGAGGCGCTGGATTGGCTGCTCGAACGTCAGGGCCGCGTCGAAAATGGCTTGGCGCGGCGGCATCTCGAAGACGGCGTGCTGGTCCTCTATGACGTCAGCTCATCTTACTTCGAGGGCCGCTGCTGCCCGCTGGCGCGCTATGGCCACAGCCGGGATCACCGCAAGGACCGGCCGCAAATTGTCTATGGGCTGCTCTGCACACGCGAGGGACTGCCGATCGCCGTGGAGGTGTTCGACGGCAACACCGCGGATCCCTCAACCTTGAGCGCGCAGATCGAGAAGGTGAAGGATCGCTTCAGGATCAGTCGTCTGGTGCTGGTCGGAGATCGCGGCATGATCACCTCGGCCCGCATTCGCGACGAACTTAGGCCCGCGAATCTCGATTGGATCACCTGCCTGCGTGCACCGGCGGTGCAGGCGCTGGCCGCGGAAAATGGGCCGTTACAGCTGTCGTTGTTCGATGATCGCGATCTCGCCGAAATCAGCGCGCCGGACATGTTCCCAGGCGAACGGCTGATCGCGTGCCGCAATCACGACCTCGCCGCCGAACGGGCGCGCAAGCGTGAGGACTTGTTAGCAGTGACTGAACGCGAACTGGCCCGGATCGAAGCCAAGGTCCGGCGCAGGAACGCTCCCTTGCGTGACGCTGCCGAAATAGGTCTGGCGGTCGGCGCGGTTCTTAACAAAAGAAAGATGGCCAAGCACTTCGTCGTTACGATCCGCGATGGTCATCTCTCCTGGCATAGACGGCTCGATCAGATCGAGGCAGAGGCGCGCCTCGACGGCATCTATGTGATCCGAACCAGCATGCCTGCCGAGCATCTGAATGCCGCAGAAGCAGTTCAGGCCTACAAGGATCTCTCGCACGTCGAACGGGCATTCCGATCCCTGAAGAGCGTCGATCTGGAAATCCGGCCGATCCGTCATTGGACCGCGGACAGGGTGCGGGCTCATGTCTTCCTGTGCATGCTCGCCTACCATGTCGAGTGGCTCCTACGGGAGGCCCTAGCGCCGCTGTTGTTCCACGACACCGATCTGGCAGCAGCCAAAGCGGAGCGAACTTCTCCAGTTGCGGCCACCGCACCGTCAGACGTCGTCAAGGTCAAGAAGACAACCAGGCGATCGGCAGACGGTCAGCGCGTCATGAGCTTCGGTGACCTCATTGCGCATCTCGGAACACTCGCTCGCAACACCATGCACGTGCCCGCGCGCCCCAAGCACCGCTTTACCCTTCACTCCAAACCAACCGCCCTCCAGGAGGCGGCCTTCGATCTGCTCGGGCTCAATCCCGTTCGTGTCCAGTAACCGAGTAGCCTCGCGGACGAATGATCAAACCGCATCAGATACTTATGCGATTCATGGGTGAAAACTTCGGTCTAGCGCTGATGGCCACAAGAGCGCGGCCCGGCGTCCGAATTTTCACGGTGGCGTGAAACTTACCGCCCCCGAATACGTCTCTCTCTCTCTGTGATATCTTTCTGACGATGTGGGGATGTCAGGCATGAATCCGATCGATCTGATCGTAACGGTATGCGCCGTGCTGTCACCGGCCACCTGCGAAGAGACCCATCTGGTGTTCAACTGGAGCGGTTCGTTGCAGCAATGCGTGATGGCGGCGCCGCCGTATATCGCCCAATGGGTCGGCGAGCATCCGAAGTGGAACGCGGTCAGATGGCGCTGCGAATATCCGCACGCCAACGACAAGGCGGATGCAGGCAAGGCGACGCCTGCGGGCTGAATCCTGACGTGACGGCGCGGGCCGCGGAGATGACCGCTGCAGGGCACTACTTCTTGCAGTCCTTCAAATCCTTGTCGGCGATCGAAAACACCGCATCGGCCTTGATCTCGATGTCGCGCACAACGCATTGCTTTGAACCGGCATAGCTGACCTTGGCATCGTAGCGTCCGGGTTCCACGCCGGTGATGCGCAGGCGCTCGTCGTGATCGACCTCCTTGTCCTTGTCGTTCAGGGTCTGGTTCGGCCCCCACTCATTCTTGCCGGCGGGCGAAAGCTGAAAGCCGGAAATGGTCGCGGTGGTCAGGTTCCACAATCGGATGCCTTTGCCCTGCGCGGCAAGTTCGCCGGCACTCGCTAACAACAGCGCGATCGAAGCCAGAATCCATCGCATCAGGTAATCCTCCTAAGTGGAACGCTTGGAATCGTCACTCTTTTATCAGACGGTCGCGATTTTTTGCCTTGTCGAAATTTTTTGCCTGGCCGAGGCCAATCGGGGCGACCAACTTCACTGAAACGAGATCGGCGCCGTCGAAATCGGTGTCGATGACCGTGACACCGGTCAAGTCGGCTCCCCCGAGCTGCGCGCTCTTGAGAGATGCACCGGTGAGGTCGGCGCCCTTCAGGGAGGCAAATTCGAGATCGACGCGAGACAGGTCAGCGCCGCGGGCGTTCAGTCGCTCCAATTTGGCGGATTTCAGAACCGCGCGCATGAGACCCATCGACTGGTTACGCATGTCGGCGCCCAAATTCGCGTCCGCGATCGAGGCTCCGACGAGACTTGCGCCCGTAAGGTCAGCCGCAACGCGTGCTCCCGACAGATCGGCGCCGTCGAGGCGGGCGCGAGCCATCTGCGAGGCGAACAGGTTGGCGCCCTTCAGGCTCGCGCCCGTCAGGTCCGCGTCGAGCAGCCATGCCTGGTCGAGAACCGCACGATCGAGTCTCGCGCCGGCGAGCCTCGTCTTGTTGAGCCGTGCTGCGCGAAAAATCGCGCCGGACAAATTGAGCCCGGAAAGGTCGAGGCCGGACAATCGCTTTCCGGTGAAATCGGCGGGCGCGGCGATGGTCGCCGCAGCAAGCGCGGCCTCGACCTCTTCGCGGGTCATTTCGGCCGAGACCATATCGGGCGACAACAGGTCAACGTCACGCATCATGTCCTGCGCTGTCGCCGCAGTGACAAGACCAAGGGCGAGCGCTGCGGTCGCGATCGTGCGTTTCATCGTCAACTCCGCCGATAGTGTATTTTAGCACGCGCCTCAAGCACTGCCTATGAGGCATCTCGCTCGATGCGATCGCCATTGATCCGCCGGGCGATGTCGATCTTGATCGCAGCGATCTCGGCGTCTCCCCGAGCGTTGCGCGGTGTGAGGATTGGCAGGTCGGCGAGAATCCGTGCCGGTCTCGGCGACAGCAGGAACAGGCGGTCGCCGAGACGAACCGCGTCGTCCACGTCATGGGTAACCAGGAGTGTCATCACGGAACGGCTGTCCACCAACATGGCAATCTGTTCGCGCAGGCGCGCGGCCAGCGCCTCGTCCAGCGAGGCCAGCGGTTCGTCGAGAATCAGGAAATCCGGATCGATCGCGAACGCGCGGGCGAGCGCTACGCGGCGGGCGAGGCCGAGCGACAATTCGCCCGGGAAATGGCTGCGATGCGCGTTCAATTCGAGAATGGTGAACAGCGCCGAAAGTTTAGCGTCATCGGCGTGCGGGGCGACGAGCCGCACATTTTCCTCGACCGATCGCCAGGGCAGTAATCGCGGCTCCTGGAACACCATGCCGAGCCGTGCGCCGGCCGGCCGTGACACGCGCCCGCTGAAGTCATGATCGAGGCCGGCGAGAATTTTGAGCATCGTACTCTTGCCGCAGCCGGACGGGCCGACGAAAACGCCAACCTCTCCGGCGCCGAGCGCAAAGTTGACGCCGGCAAGCACGTGCTGCCGCCCGCCCGCCGCGTTCTCAAACGTCTTGCTTTCGATATCGACCTCAAGCTGCACGGGGGCGCCACCGGGATAAGCGGGCTTCAAATGGCTGCACCAGCGCGGTTTCGATGATGAGAACGACGGCGGCAAAACTCAAGGAGTAGGCGAGCAGAAGCGGGATGTCGAACAGCTGGAAGGCGACGCCGATCTCGAAGCCGACGCCGTTGGGGCGGCCGAGCAACTCGGCGACCAGCACGATCTTCCAGACCAGCGACAATCCCGATCGCGCGGCGGCCGCGATATAGGGCGCAAGTTGCGGCAGGACCACGTGCCGGAACGCGCGCCAGCGCGGGATCGCAAACACCGTGGCCATTTCGTCGAGCGCCGCATCGAGCGCGCGGGTTCCCTCGCGCAGGGTGACGACGGCGGTCGGAAGCTTGTTGATGGCGATGGCCGCGATCGCGGCCACTTCCGTCAGCCCCGCCCAGATATAAGCGAGCACGATGACGACGAGCGCCGGCAAATTGAGCAGCAGGATCAGCCAGGGATCGCCCAGCCGGTTGGCCAGCCGCACCCGGCCCATCAAATAGCCGATGGCCGAACCGATCGACATTGCGAGCGTGAAGGCAAGCGCAACGCGCGCCAGCGTGACGCCGAGATTGAGGAACAGCGCGCCGGAACGCGCCTCCGTCATCATCGCCGCGAGCACGACGGGCGGCGGCGGCAGCTTCTCGGGCCCGGCGAGCAGCGCTGCGATCCACCAGGTCGCCAGGAACACGATGAAGGACAGCAGACGCAGCACCTCAGTCTCCGGCGATTGCGTGGAAGAAGGTGCCGGGCTCGAGCTCCGGCGCCGGCCCGACCAGTTCGCGGCCGCCGACATCAGCCAGCACACGATAGAGGATACGCGCGTCGGCCTCCTCGTCGGCGATCGGGCGGCGCGGGATTCCTTCCCGGTAACGATCGCGGTAGACGCGCAGCGTCGCGGCATCGGAGGTACCCGTCAGCGGCGCGATCTTCTCCCACTCCGCATCCGAGGTCGACAAGATCTCCTTTGCCTTGCGGGTCATCGCGATGAAGCGCGCGACCACATCGCGGTTGGCGTTGCCCCAGCCTTCGTCGAAGACGTAGCCCACCATCGCGATGCGGCCCTTGGCGCCAAGCTTCGGCAGAATATCCTCGATGCCGGCGACGCGGCGAAAACCTTTGGCTTCCAGTGCTGCGCAGAAATTCCAGTAATTGATGGTGGCGTCCATTTCGCCGCCGAGCATCTTTGCCGTCAAAAGCGGCGGCGCGCCGTAGACGATCGTCGCTTCCGACTTCAGGTCGATGCCGTCCTGCTTCAGCCGGGCTTGCAGCAGCAGCCAGCTCTTGTCGATCGGGCCGCCGGCAACCGCGAGCTTGCGGCCTTTCAAATCGGCCAAAGTCCGGATCGGGGAGGCGTCCGGCACCATCACGGCACCGAGCGCGCTCGAATAAGGATAGAATGTCAGTTTGGCGCCAAGCGCGCGTTCGCGCGACACCCACAGCCAGTCGGACACCATCATATCGGCATTCCCGGCACGCAGCGCGATCTTGCCGGCCTCCGCGCTCGCCAGTTCGGTCACTTCGATCGACAGATCGGCCTGCTTGTCGAGATCGTGCGCGCGGACAACCGCCAGTTCCCACGCAAATGTTCCGGTTTTCTGCACGGCGAGACGGATCGTCTCCGCGCCGTAACAGCTGGCCGCTTGCGCGACAGCGAAAACGGCTGCGGCCAGCAGCATGCGAACAAAGAATTTCATTGTCGGTCGGGCCGTTTCCTCAGGTCATGTTCTTTTCAGCATGGCAGTCATAGCATAGCTTCCGCAAGAAGCAGCGGGAGGCTGGCCATGAGATTTGCCGGATCGGTACGACCTATTGTCGCCGCAGTCGCAGCCCTTGCGGCGACGGCGGGGATCGCGGGCGCCGAGGATTTCAACGACTATCCGACCTCGGCGCGCGCCGAATATGTGTTCGGCTGCCTGAAAGCCAATGGCGAGACGCGGCAGGCGATCGAGCAATGCTCCTGTTCGATCGATGTCATTGCATCGCTGGTGCCCTATGACCGCTATGTCACGGCCGAAACCGTCCTGAGCATGTCGCAGGTCAGGGGAAATCTGGGCGGACAATTCCGCTCCTCCGAACAGGCGGCCAACGCGCTCAACGATCTCCGGCGCGCGCAGGCGGAGGCGGAGGTGAGATGTTTTTGAGGGGGCTCCGCTTTCCGTCATGGACGGGCATAGCCGTCAAAAGGACGGCGTCGCTCCCGCTCGCCGATGCCCGGCCATCCACGTCTTTCTTGCTGTGAGACTGCAAGGACGTGGATGCCCGGCATCGCAGACAAGTTTACGCGCTCTGCGCAAGGCAGACTGCTATCGCCGGGCAAGACGAGCTTGGTACCCATCAAATCCCGGAATCGTCGATCTTCCATTTGTGCTCGAACACGTGGTCGTCGGTATCCTTGGCCTCGGCACGGAAACGCTTGGCACCGTTGGAGACATAGGTGAAGCGGATATTGGGGTCTTCCGAAATCGAAATGCCGCCTTCCATCGCCAACACCAGACTATCATCCTGCGTTAGCCGCAATTCGTTGACGAAGAAGGGCGGAATGTAGAGCTGTGTGACCTGGTCCATCTGCAGGCCGGAATTGTTGGGATGGCCGATCATGATCTGGGCGTCGCGGGTGCCGCTGACGGGACCCTGGCCGGCCTTGGCGAATTGTCGGTATCGCATCTGGCCGAGCCTCGCCTTGGCTTCATCGGCATTCTTGACGGCGGGCGCCGAACAACCGCCGGAGGCCTTGACGTAGGTCTTGGTGACGTAGAGCTTGCCGTCGCTGAGCTCGGCCACCGCATGAACATCGGTATAATTGTTGACGCGCACGCGGGTCGAGATTTCCGAGACATTGGCGTCCGGTCCGAGTTCGAACTTCGCCGCCATCGGCGCCGGATTCTGGTCGATCACCAGCGTGATCGTCTTGACGCGTCGGGTATCGCCGGGCGAAAGTTTTGTGCGCAGGGTCACCGGGACGATCGCCGCATCCTCGGCGCGGTAGGGCATCTCGATCGCGATCACCTCAGTGCCGTCGTTCATCGGACGGTTGTTGAAGATGTCCTGGACCAGGCCGGGCCACGGATCATAGGCCTCGGCGGTTGCCGCAGGTGCTGCGCGCGCGCCGAACGCGGCGCTCAAAACGCCGGCAATGCAGAGCAGACGGAAATGAGTTCCGAACATGGTCCGCGTCCTCGCGAGGATCGAAGCAACGATATCAACATAGGGCATCGCGGCGGCTATTCCCATTCAATTTCCGAAAATGCTGCGGTCGCGTTACGCGCGTTGTAATCTTCGAACAATTGCCAGCGCGGCCGCTCGGAGGCGGCGGCGGTATCGGCGGCGACCGTGATCGGCGCGCCGCGGGCGACCAGCGCGCGAACATCGGAGGCCAGCGTGTCGAGGTAGCGGCGTTCGTCAGCGAGCGCCGCCGGCCATTCGCTCACGGCTCCGTGACCGGGAACCACGCGTTGCGCGGGCAGGGCGGCGAGTTGGTCCATCGCGCCGAGCCAGCCGCGAATACTGCCGTCCATCACCGGGACATGGGTGAGGAACACGAGATCGCCCGCAAACAGCGTTTTGCTTTCTTCATCGAGCACGGTGAGATCGCTGTCGCTGTGGGCAACCGGCCACGCCTTCAAGGTCAGGCTTCGCGCGCCAAGATCGAGTGTGATGGTGTCGTCGACCAGCAGTGTCGGCGGCACCAGGCGGACCTCGTCGATCAGTTGCTCGCCCATGATTCGGCGAAACGCATCGATATAGAATTGCCCGCGTGCGGCCAGCGCCCGGGGCAGGTTCCCGTGACCGACAAACACCGTGCCGTCGTGCACGAAGGCCGCGTTGCCGAAGACGTGATCGGGATGGCCGTGGGTGTTGATGACGTATCGGATCGGCTTGTCGGTGCGGGCGCGGATCGCTGCCAATAGTTCGCGCGCTTCGCGAACGCTGCCGCCGCTATCGATCACCGCCACCGCGCTGGCGCCAATGATGAAGCCGACATTGGCTATCGCGCCGTCATTCTCGCGCGTCATCAGCGCGGTCTGGCCGTCACGCACGAACACGCCGGCGGTGATTTCACGGACGGCGAGTTGTTGTTGCTGCGCAAACGAGAGTGTCGATGCGCCGAGCAGGGCGAGCGCAGCAATTATCAAAAGGCGGCGAACCATTACACTCCTGCCTCCGTCTCGCCACGAAGCGCTATCGACGGATTCTTGTTCCATCGCCGAGGCTGGTTTGCGTCGCAGCAAGCGATTCCCGAAGCCAAACCACCGCAAGGACTATTCCTGTTGCACGCTCCAATCGGGAAGCATAGCTTTTTGATCGTCCCCGGCTTCTGCTCGACTTCGGTTCATTGAGAGCGCCGATATCCATTGGAAGCTGGCCAAATTGACCAGGCGAAAGTGCAATCGCTTTCGCTTACGAGCAAACCGGCTTCGCTCTTGGGCAAGTTTCCCATTGCCGGACGGGATAGGGATAGGAACGAATAATGGAAGGCTGGGCCGCTCCGCGGAAACCCACAGCTCATAAATGGGAGGATTTGACGATGCGCAAGGTGCTATTTGCGACCGGTCTTGGCGCGATGGCGGCGTTCGCCGCAGGAAGCGCTACAGCCAACGAAGAACTCAACAAGATGTCGCAGGACCCCAAGGGCTGGGTCATGCCGACGGGTGACTACGCCAATACGCGCTACTCCAAGCTCAACCAGATCAACGCGGCCAATGTCGGCAAGCTGCAGGTCGCCTGGACTTTCTCGACCGGCGTGCTGCGCGGCCACGAAGGCGGACCGCTGATCATCGGTAACATGATGTACGTCCACACCCCGTTCCCCAACAAGGTCTATGCTCTTGACCTTTCCAAGGACAACCAGATCGTCTGGAAGTATGAACCCAAACAGGATCCGAACGTCATCCCGGTGATGTGCTGCGACACGGTCAACCGTGGCGTTGCCTATGGCGACGGCAAGATCTTCCTGCATCAGGCCGACACCACCCTGGTTGCGCTCGATGCCAAGACCGGCCAGGTGGTATGGACCGCCAAGAACGGCGATCCCAGCAAGGGCGAGACCGGAACCTCGGCGCCGATGGTGGTCAAGGACAAGGTGCTGGTCGGGATTTCCGGCGGTGAGTTCGGCGTCCAGGCGCACATGACCGCCTACGACATCAAGACCGGCAAGCAGGTCTGGCGGGCGTTCTCGGAAGGACCGGATGACCAAATCCTGGTCGACCCCGAGAAGACCACCGCACTCGGCAAGCCGGTCGGCAAGGATTCCAGCCTGAAGACCTGGCAAGGCGATCAGTGGAAGATCGGCGGCGGCGCGACCTGGGGCTGGACCTCCTACGATCCCGCGCTCAACCTGGTCTATTACGGATCGGGCAATCCCTCGACCTGGAATCCGAAACAGCGTCCCGGCGACAACAAATGGTCGATGACGATCTGGGCACGTGATCCGGACACCGGCATGGCCAAGTGGGTCTACCAGATGACGCCCCATGACGAATGGGATTATGACGGCGTCAACGAAATGATCCTGAGCGATCAGAACGTCGGCGGCGCGCCGCGCAAGCTGCTGACGCATTTCGATCGTAACGGCCTCGGCTATACGCTCGACCGCGCCACCGGCGAATTGCTGGTTGCCGACAAGTACGATCCGAAGGTCAACTGGACCTCCGGCGTCGACATGGACAAGAACTCGCCGACCTACGGCCGTCCGAAGGTTGTCGATGCGTACTCGACCGACAAGCAGGGCGAGGACCACAACAACAAGGGCATCTGCCCGGCCGCGCTGGGCTCCAAGGACGAGCAGCCGGCAGCCTACTCTCCGGACACGCAGCTGTTCTACGTGCCGACCAACCACGTCTGCATGGACTATGAGCCGTTCAAGGTGAGCTACACCGCCGGCCAGCCCTATGTCGGGGCGACGCTGTCGATGTATCCGCCTCCCGGCGAAACCAACATGGGCAACTTCATTGCCTGGGACGGCAAGACCGGCAAGATCGCATGGTCGAACAAGGAGCAGTTCTCGGTCTGGTCGGGAGCGCTCGCGACCGCCGGTGGCGTGGTGTTCTACGGCACGCTGGAAGGTTACCTGAAGGCGGTCGATGCCAAGACGGGCAAGGAACTGTACAAGTTCAAGACCCCGTCCGGGATCATCGGCAACGTCACGACCTATGAGCAGGGCGGACGGCAGTATGTGGCCGTGCTGTCCGGCGTCGGCGGCTGGGCGGGCATCGGCCTTGCGGCCGGTCTGACCGATCCGACCGCGGGCCTCGGCGCCGTCGGTGGTTATGCTGCGCTGAGCAACTACACCGCGCTCGGCGGAGCCCTGACGGTGTTCGCGCTGCCGAAGTAAACCGGGCTAACCTCGTTCCGGCGCATGGGTCGTTTCCCATGCGCCGGTTCGTTTCCATCTGACATCGAGGACAAGCTCTTGCGTCAAAATACCGGGCTCCATCGTGCGCTGCTGGTTTCACTGCTCGCGATCGCCGCAACGCTTGTCAGCCGGGACATCTGCCGTGCGCAGACCAGCGAAAGCGGCGACCTCTCGATCGAGCTGGTCGATCCCAAGGTGTTGCGCGTCTGCGCCGACCCGCGCAATTTGCCGTTCTCGAACGAGAAGGGCGAAGGCTTCGAGAACAAGCTCGCCGAATTTTTCGCCGAAAAGCTTCAGAAGAAGCTCGACTACATGTACTTCCCGCAGGCGACGGGTTTCGTTCGGATGACGCTCGGCTCGCATCGTTGCGACGTCATCATGGGTTTTCCGCAAGGCAACGATCTCGCCCAGGGCACCAACCCCTATTACCGCACGGCGTACGCGCTGGTCGTCAAGCAAGGCAGCGGTCTCGACGACGTCGCGACGCTGGAAGACGGGCGGCTGAAAGGCAAGCATATCGGCATCGTTGCCGGCACGCCGCCCGCCACCAACATGGCGGTCAACGGTTTGATGATGAATGCCAGGCCCTATCCGCTGATGATCGACACCCGCTTCGATTCGTCGGCGGAGGCCATGATCGGCGATCTCCAGAAGGGCGAGATCGACGCCGCCGTGCTGTGGGGGCCGATGGCGGGCTTCTATGCCAAGAACGCCAGCCCCGCGCTCCATGTCACGCCGCTGGTCAAGGAAACCACCGGACCCAAGCTCGCCTATCGCATCGGCATGGGCGTGCGGCCGGCCGACCAGAACTGGAAACGGCAACTCAATCGTTTGATCCAGGAGAACCAGCCGGCCATCAACAAGATACTGCTCGATTTTGGCGTTCCCTTGCTCGACGAGAACGACCGGCCGATCGGCGCGGAGACCGCAACGAAGTCGCCATGAGATGTGGAAGCTCGCAGGCTTGATCCTTGCGACGTTTGCAACTACGGCCCCGGCGTATCCGCAGCCGCTCGTACCCGAGCCTGGCGGCTACCGCATGGATGATTATCGCACGCTCGTCCCGGAAACGCTCGCCGGCGCACGCGTGCTCACGACCGCGGAGGCCGAGACGATCTGGCGCGCCAAGAGCGGGGCTTTCATCGACGTGCTGCCGCGCCCGCCGAAGCCGCCCAATCTCCCCCCTGGTACGGTCTGGCGCGACAAGCCGCGGTTCAACATACCCGGCAGCATCTGGTTGCCGGACACCGGTTACGGAAAGCTGGCGGAAGCGACCGAAGACTATCTGCGGCGCGGCCTTGCCCGCGCCTCCGGCGGCAACAACGCGGCGCAGCTCGTGATCTATTGCCTGACCGATTGCTGGATGTCGTGGAACGCGGCCAAGCGCGCGCTGTCATACGGCTACACCAATGTGGCCTGGTATCCGGAAGGCACGGATGGCTGGGAGCGCGCCAGTTTGCCGACTGCAGAATCGCAACCGGAGCCGCGGGCGGGTGAGGAGAAGTCGCCGCGTTAGGGGTGAATTGGCGAAGCAATGTCGAAGCCGTCATCCTGAGGTGCGAGCGTAGCGGTGCACTTGCACCGCTGGGCGAGCCTCGAAGGATGGGTCACGGGCCGTATTCATCCTTCGAGGCGCGCAAGAGCGCGCACCTCAGGATGACGAGAGACCGCGCGAGCGCTTCCGCTACGCTCGCTTCCGCGGCGCCCGCTACTCCATCTCCTGCTGGATCGCGCGGCCCAGTGCGAACAGGCGCTGGTCGATCGCGGTCGGCACCTCGCAGACGAATTTGACCACGCGCCGCCGGTCCTCGAAAATCCGGGTTTCCCAGGTCAACTGGTTGCCGAGTTCATCGACCTTGGGCTGATCGGGCGGGTTTGCATCCTGCAGCGCCTGCAGCGCCACCGTATCGGAGCGGATCTTGTCGGCGGCCTCGCGCTGCTTGCGCATGACACGTTCGAGCCCGTTCATGACCTGGGAACGCTGCGCATTGAGCGTATCGAACAGGCCGGCGAACAGCAGCTTTCCCGTCGTGGTCTTCTCCGTCGTCGAGCCTGTCAGAAATTCCGTGATGTCCTTCTGGGCTTCCTCGATCGGGATCCGCCGTGCGGCCAGTTTCGACACCAGCGCGGCTACCTTGGCATCGTTCTTCCATTTGTCCTGGACGTCGTCGAGCGGGGGCCCGGCCCATACGGCGGCGAGTGAAATCTCCGGCACCTTGGCCTGGGCGCACGGCCAGTCCGGGTAGCGCGGATCGGCGGCAAGGCACGACCCCGTCGATGCCGCGACGGCGAACAACGCCAAGGTCGCACTGCTCCATTTCGCACTACTCCATTTCATGTCTCGCCTCCGGCGGGCCCGCGGCGGATCAGGCCGCGCGACGGGTCATAGGCATAGATCGCGCCGATCATGAAGGCCGCGGTGCAGGAGCCCACGACCGCCAGCGAAAGCCAGTTGATCTGTCCGTACAGCGCGAAGCGGATCAACTCGACCGCGTGGGTAAACGGATTGAACAAGCAGACATAATACAGCATCGGGCTACCCTCCTGCACCCGCCACAGCGGGTACAGCGCGGAGGAAGCAAAGAACATCGGGAAGATGACGAAATTCATTACCCCGGCAAAGTTCTCGAGCTGCTTGATGCCGGACGAGATCAGCATGCCGAGCGCGCCCAGCATCAATCCCGACAGGATCAGCCCGGGCAACACCGTGAGATAGCCGATTGGCGGCGGCGCGATATCCCAGAACCAGGCGATCAGCAAAAAGGCATAGACCTGGAGCAGCGACACCGCGGTTCCCGCCAGCAGCTTGCAGAACAGCAGATACCATCGCGGCAGCGGGCTCACGAGCAGCGTGCGCATATTGCCCATCTCGCGGTCATAGACCATCGACAGCGAGGACTGCATGCCGTTGAACAGCTGGATCATCGCCATCAATCCGGGCGCGATATAGACCTCGTAGGGGATGTAGGTTTCGTAGGGCGGGATGATGGAAATGCCCAGCACCTGACGGAAGCCGGCGGCGAAGATGAACAGCCACACCAATGGTCTTACCAGCGCCGAGACGAAACGTTCGCGCTGGTGCAGGAAGCGCAGCGCCTCGCGCCACACGATGCCGTTCAGGCAGGTGAGATATTCCGACAGCGAGAAGCCGCTCTGGTTTTGCCGTGCGGTCAGGGAACTCATGGCGTCGCGCTCCCGGATACTGCCGCCGCGCCGGTCAGGCGCATGAAGGCGGTGTTGACGTCCTGCGCGCCGGCATCGGCGACGACGCGCCCGACGGGGCCGTGCGCCAGCACGCGGCCCTGATGCAGCACCACGAGGTCATCGCTCGATATGATCTCGTCGAACAAATGCGTCGCCCACAGCACGCCAATGCCCTGCTCGGTGACGAGCTGGCGGACATGGGTGAGGATGTCGGCGCGCGCCTTGACGTCGAGCCCGACGGTCGCCTCGTCGAGCAGCAGCAGACGCGGGCGATGCAGCAGGGCGCGCGCGATTTCCAGCCGCCGCATCTGGCCGCCGGAGAGGTCGCGCACCTTGCTGCCGGCGCGGTCGGCAAGTCCGATGCGCGTCAGCACCTCGTCGCTGCGCAGCCGCGCGTCGCGCCGTGCGATGCCGTGCAGGGCGGCGTGATACAGCAGGTTTTGCGTCACCGAGAGGTCGAGATCGAGCGTGCGCGGCTGGAACACGACGCCGAGCTGCCGCAGCGCTTCGCCGGGCGCCTGCCCGATGTCGTGGCCGAAAATGCTGATGCGTCCGGTCTGGATGCCGAACAGCCGCGTCACCAGCGAGAACAGGGTGCTCTTGCCCGCGCCATTGAGGCCGAGCAGCGCCGTGAAACTTGCCGGCGCCACCGCAAAATTGATGTCGATGAGGGCGCGCCGCGGGCCATAGGAATGGCTGACGCCATCGATCGATAACGCCGATACTCCGGCGGGTTCGTTCCGCGGCGGGACGTCCGGCACGATCCGGCCAGCGGCTTTTGCGTCGGTCGCGGTCATTGCGGCGCCATCGTAATGCCCCAGGGCAGTTCGCCGACCTGGATGGTCTTGATCACCTTCTGCGCCGTCACATCGATTACCGAGACGTCGTTGGAGACGCCATTGGTCACCAGCAGATATTTTTCGTCCGGGGTGAAGGCCATATGCCAGACCCGCTGGCCGACCAGAAGATATTTTGTCACCTTGTGGCTTGCGGCATCGACGACCGCGATGCGGTTGGCGGGGCCGAGGGCTATGAACGCGGTTTTGCCATCCTTGGTCATGCCGATGCCGACCGGCTGGATCGCTTCACGCCGCAGGCCGGGTATCTCGAAGGTGACCTTGCCGGTCACCGCGTGTTTGGCGGGGTCGATGATCGACACCGTGCCGCCGATCTCCGAGGACACCCACAATTCGGAACCGTCGCGCTTGAATTCGGCAAAGCGCGGCCGCGCATCGACCAGCACATTGGCGACGATCTGGTGCGTCGCGGTGTCGATGAAATGCGCCATGTTGGTGGTCTCGGACGTGTTGATCAAAATCTTGCCGTCCGGGCTGATCGCCATACCCTCGGGCTCGACGCCGACCTGGATGTCCCCAAGACGGGCGCGCTTCTCGAGGTCGATGATCGTCACCGTGTTGTCGTTCTCGTTGGCGACATAGAGCACCTTGCCCTGGGCATCCTGGGTGAACAGCTCCGGATCGGGTCCGGAGGGCAGGGTATCCACCACCGCTTGCGTCTTGGCGTCGATCACCTGGATGGTGTCGTCGTCGCCGACTGCGACCATCACGAATTTGCCGTCCCGCGTGAACTCGATGCCGCGCGGCCGCTGGCCGACTTTGATGGTGTTGGTGACGGCCCATTTGTCGGTGTCGATCACCGACACCGTATTGCCCTTCTCATTCGACACATAGGCGATGAAGGCCGAGGCGGGGGGCGCGGCGGCGGCGAGCCACAGAGCCGTGCCGGCAAGCAGGTAGCAGCGACGCCACATCAGCGAACTCCAAATCTTCCTTAAAGGCTGCTTCAATTGCTTCACAGCAGCTTGCATTTGGTTTCGGGCCGATCGACCCCCAGCGTATCGAGTTCCGAGACCTGGTGCAGGAAACCTTCCTGCGGCGAGACCGAAACCACCATGCGTCCGTCGACCAAGAGAATGGGCTGGCGAAGCTGCAGGTTCCAGTCCCGCAGTGTCAGCCGTGTGCCCTTGAACGCTGCGACGGAAAAATCGGGTCCTTTAAGAAAGCTGAATACGACCTTTGGATCGCCCGAATTGGTGCGCGACGTCGCCTCGCCGATCAAGCGGGCGGCGGTCCAGGCCTGCATGTCCGTTGCCGTCATGCGCCGGGAGTTCAATTTCATAAAACGGTTCTGCATCTGGACCGCGCCCCACTGATCCTGCGACGCGTCCCAACTGGTCGGCACCAGTCCCGCCGAACCCGCGACCGGCCGCGGGTCCCAGGTCCGGTAAGGCAGGTAGGAAGCAAACACTTCGCTTTCGTCGGCCGCGACCAGAACGTCATAGGCCGGCGCAGCTTGCGTGAACACCGGCATCTGCCGCTGGATCAGCGTGACGCCGCTGTCGGTGCGCCGGGCGCCGCCGGTGTCCTCAAAGGTTCGCTCCTGGACGATTTTCGCGCCAAAGCGCGCCGCGGCGCGCCGCAGCGCATCGGCATAGAGCTTATCGGTGTCGTGCGAGCCGGCCACCAGCAGCCAGCGCTTCCACTGTTTCCACACCAGATATTGCGCCAGCGCGTCCGCCAGCATCGACCGGGTCGGCGCCACATGGATCACATTGGCGCGGCAGTCCTGTTCACGCAGCCGGTCGTCGATCGCACCGGCGTTCAGCAGCACGGTTCCGCGATCGCGCAGCGTGTCGGCGGCTTTCAGCAGCGCATCCGCCGGAAGATCGACGATGATGAAGCCGTTATGACCGGCGAGCGCCAATGCAGCCTTGGCGACATCATCGCTCTCCTTGAGGCGAACCTCCTCGAGGGTAAAATGCTGATTGAGGAACTTGCCGGTGGTGTTGTTGTCCTCGATCGCAAGCCGCGCGCCGGCGATGCCGTCGTTATCCGCGGGCTGCTCGACCAGCGATATCTTCGGTTTGACGCCGGTGTGGCCGAGATAGCCGATGCCGATCTCTGTCACGTCGGCCGCGAGCGCGTGGGTAGCCACGACGCAGAAGCCGATCGCACCGACCAACCATCGGAACATGCATCCTCCCGACACGCCTCCTCGCCTTGATCGACGATGGAGGGACGCTTTATCTGCAAGAACTGTCTATTCCAAAAGAACTCTTGGCGTGATTCATGACCGAATTGCCCGGGCTTGCAACCCCGCATTTTGTCGTTGCGGAGGCTTGCATTTCACGGTTCACGAAGATGAGAGCGCGCTTCGGCGGGTGCTCAGGCTTTCAACCGCGCGGCATGCCAGCGCAGATGATCGCTCATGAAGGTGGAGATGAAGTAATAGCTGTGATCGTAACCGGGCTGGCGGCGCAGGTTGAGGGGGATATCGGCCTTCTCGCAGGCGCTCTGCAGCAGTTCCGGGCGTAGCTGTTCGGTTAAAAACGGGTCGGCGTCGCCGTAATCGACCAGCAGATCGAAAAACCTTGCGCCATCCTCGATCAGCGCCACCGCATCATGCTTGCGCCATGTGTCCTTGTTGCCGCCGAGATAGCCGCCGAGCGCCTTGGTGCCCCACGGCACCAGCGAGGGCGCCACGATCGGCGAAAAAGCGCTTGCCGCGCGGTAGCGGGTGGGATTGCGCAGTGCCACGGTCAGCGCGCCGTGGCCGCCCATGGAGTGACCGAGGACCGATTGCCGGTTCGGATCGACGGGAAAGTTTGCCGCGACCAGTTCCGGCAATTCTTCGGTGACATAGCTCCACATCCGGTAATTTCGTGCAAAAGGTTCTTCCGTTGCGTCGACATAAAAGCCGGCGCCAAGCCCGAAATCATAAGCGTTGGCGGCATCGCCGGGGACGCCTTCGCCGCGTGGGCTGGTGTCGGGTGCGACAAAGATCAGCCCCAATTCGGCACAGGCGCTGCGGAATTCGCCTTTCTCCGTCACATTCGCATGGGTGCAAGTCAGGCCCGACAGATACCAGACCACCGGCAGCTTCGCGCCTTCCTGATGCGGCGGCACATAGACCGAAAAGGTCATGTCGGTTTTGGTCTCGCGACTGGCGTGTTTATAAACGCCCTGCATGCCGCCATAGGATTTATTCAGCGAAACGGTCTGGATTGTCATGATTTCAAAACTCCGGCGCCGTGCGACGCCATTTCAAGCTACGCCGCTCTCGATCGCGAGCCGCACCAGTTCCGCCGACGTACGCACCCCAAGCTTCTGGCGCATGATCGAGGACGTATTGGCAACCGTCTTATACGATGAATGGACCAGCCAGGCGATCTCGGAAAGACTCTTGCCGGCGCTGAGCAGGCGCAGGATCTCCATCTCGCGCGCGGTCAGCTTCGACAACGGGCTCCTGGCGTATGCGGGTCCCGCAAACGCGATGCTGCGGGCGATCGCGGGCGGCAGATAGGTGCCGCCTTTGCCGACTTCGCGGACGGCCTCGACCAGGTCGTTGGGATCCCCGGTCTTGGCGACATAGCCTTTGGCGCCGATTTCGATCGCGCGCGCGGCGAAGATCGGATCGTCGTTCATGCTGAACATGATGATGCGCGCCGATGCATCGCGCGCAAGGATGCGCCGTGCCAGTTCGAATCCGGACACGGTAGGCAGGTTGATATCGAGCACGCAGATTTCTGGATGCTCGTCGATAAAAACCCGCTCGCCGCTCTCGGCGTCGGGGGCCTCCAGGATGGCGATGTCGGGATCGTCCGCGAACAGAGCGCGGCAGCCGGAAGCGACGATGCGATGATCATCCACAATCAGAACACGCATCGATATCGCAGTCCCGATCAGCCGGCGTCAGTCCATTGTTGCGTCGCACCAGATTGACCGGCTGACGCATCCCCGGTCGCGATGCAGTTCCGGCCAATCATGCATCCAAGGCAAGATTGCTGTACGGTTCAATTAGATAGCCGCGTTTTTTATCTGTCAACGCTGCTCTTGATGCGGACCCGCTAGCTGCGCGGCACTGGATGAATGGCATGTGGCAAAAACTTTCGTTGCGTACCCGGCTGAGCCTGCTGCTGGCGCTCGTTCTCGCGCTGGGCCTCGCCGTCAACATCACGCGCCTGGTGCTGGAAGCCGCGCCCCGCGTTCAGGCGGAAGATCAAAGCGTGATACGGCTGGCGCGCGAATTCATCGAAACCCTGGTCGTCGGCCTGAATGAAACCCCCGACGCCGATGCGCGGCTTGACCGGATCGTCGGGGATCTCAACCGGCTGCGTCATGTCAGCATCACGCGGCAGGATGATGGGGCCAAGGCCGCGCCCGCGACGAGCACCAGCGGCGACGGCGGGCCCCAGTCGGTGCCCGCCTGGTTCGAAGCCCTCGTGCATCCGGAAAAGACCGCGGTGAGCGTCCCGATTGCGATCAACGGCAAGCCGGGATCGCTGCTGATCACTTCACATCCGGACGACGAGATGGCCGAGATCTGGGACGGCATCGTCACCCAGCTCCAGGTCGGTTCGGCGATCGCAATCGTGCTTTTTCTCATTACCTTCATGGTCGTCAGCCGGGCGCTGGCGCCGATCGCGACGCTGTCGGAGGCGATGACCAGGATCGAATCCGGCGCCTATGACACGCGGGTGAAACCCGATGGCCCGCCGGAACTCACGGATATCTGCAACAAGCTCAACCATCTGGCGGGAACGCTGGGAGACGCCGTCGACGACAAGAGACGGCTGGCAGAGCGCGTGGTGTCGCTCCAGGATGTCGAACGCAAGGAGATCGCGCGCGAACTGCACGACGAGTTCGGCCCTTATCTGTTCGCGTTGCGGGCGCATGCCAGCGCGCTGACGCGGATCGCGGATTCGAGCGAGCCGAATATGGATAGTTTGCGAAAACATGGCGGCGCCATATTGGAGCAGGTCAATGCCTTGCAGCAGTTCAACCGGCGCGTTCTGGAGAAACTGCGCCCCGCCGGATTGACCGAGCTTGGCCTTCGCGAGGCGCTCGGGGCGCTGTTGCGCCTGTGGGGCGAGTCGCACCCCGATGTGGTGATCGAAACCGCGATTTCGCCTGATCTCGGCGAGCGCGGCGAGACCGCCGATCTCACGATCTACCGCACCATTCAGGAAGCCCTCACCAATGTCTTTCGCCACGCCGGCGCCACAAGCGTCAACGTCTCCATCGAACCGACCGAGCTTTCGGAAGCGACGGGAACGAGCCGCAGCGGCGCGTTGGTGCGGGTGTGCGACAATGGCGGCGGCTTGCGGCCGGATCACAGGCTCGGCCTTGGTTTGACGGGGATGCGCGAGCGCATCCTGGCGCTGGGCGGCACGCTGACGGTTGCGTCCGGCGAGGGGGGCGTCACGGTGGAAGCCCTGGTTCCCAACGACCTGCGCGCTTGAATCGGGAATTCTTCCCGATTTATTCGGGAAGAAAGCGTTCGCGGTATCCGATCTTTTGAATGCTGCGCAACGCCGCCGGCGCATTACACTGATCCGCAGCTAACCGGCGGGGACGCTAGCGCAGCCGGAATGGAATGGGACGAGGCAATGGGCGCGCGTTTCCCGTTTATCGGGATCCTCTCGATATGTCTGATTTCCGGGAGTGCCGGCGCGCGCGCCGAGGATGCACCTGGTACCACCGAGGTCTTGCCCACCATCGAAGTGACGGCGCCGCGAACCAGCGCCAAACCCGGTCACGCCCGAAGTCCGCGCCCGGTCGCGCAAAATTTGCGAAGGGTTTTCATCTATCCGACCGCGCCGACGGCAACGGCGGGTTCGGGTATGGATGTCGACAGGGTGCCGGCCAGCATCAACGCGCTCGGCGCCGCTCAAATCGCGCGCACCGGCTCGCTGAACATCGCGGACGCCCTGCAGCAGCAGGTGCCCGGCGTCGTCCTCAACGAAGTCAGCGGCAATCCATTTCAGCCGAACGTGGAATTCCGTGGCTTCGTCGCATCCCCCGTCAACGGCACGCCGCAGGGACTTGCGGTGTACCAGAACGGTGTGCGTGTCAACGAAGCATTCGGCGACACCGTCAACTGGGATCTGATTCCGACCGCGGCGATCCGATCGGTCACCGTGGTGACCAACAACCCCGCATTCGGGCTCAATGCGCTGGGCGGCGCGGTCAACGTGTTGATGAAGGACGGCTTCAACTATCACGGCGACGAGATCGACACGATGGGCGGTTCGTTCGGCCGGATCCAGAGTTCGGCGCAGTGGGGCAAGCAGATCGACAATTTTTCCGTCTATGGCGCGCTCGAAGGCCTGCATGACAGCGGATTTCGCAATTTCTCGGCATCGGACGTCCGCCGCTTCTATGGCGATGTCGGCTACCGCAACGACGGCAACGAGTTTCACGTCAATATGGGTGTCGCCGATAATAAATTCGGCGCCACCGCGACGGTGCCGGTTGAACTGCTGCAGCAATATTGGGGCGCGACCTACACCTCGCCGCAGATCACTAACAACCGCGTCGGCTATCTCAATTTCACGGGGAAGGTCGAGGCCACGCCGACCTGGACCATCGAAGCATCAGCGCATGTGCGCGCGTTTCAGCACAATGCGTTGGACGGCAATCCGACCGCTACCCAGCCATGCGATGCCGATGCGACGCTGCTTTGCTTTGGCGACGTCAACAAATTGACTGGCGTCCAACCGCCGGCCAACGGTCTGAATGGCGTCCAACTCGCCAACCCGTTCCCCACCGGGGCTGTGCTGGGGGAACTTGACCGCACGCTGACCCGCTCGGTGTCGACAGGGGCATCCTTGCAGGCCACCAACACCGACCAGCTGTTCGGGCATAACAATCACTTCATGGTCGGCACCAGTTTCGACTCCAGCGTGACCCGTTTCACCGCCAGCGCGGAATTGGGCACGATGGCGCCGAACTTCGTCATCAGCGGCAGCGGGATATTTCTCGGACAATCCGGCGATCCCGTTTCGATCGGCCCGGTCGCGCTGCGCACCACCAACCGCTACAGCGGGCTCTACGCGCTCGACACCTTCGACGTCACCGACAAGTTCTCGATCACGGGCGGCGGCCGTTTCAATCTGGCCCAGATCGAACTCGAAGACCAGATCGGCTCCGCGCTCAATGGCAACGAGACGTTCAAGCGCTTCAACCCGGTCATCGGCGGCACCTACAAGATCACGCCGGAGCTGACCGCCTATGCCGGCTATTCCGAAGCCAACCGCGCGCCGACCCCGCTGGAACTGGGCTGCGCGGATCCGGCCCATCCCTGCACCATCGCGGCGTTCCTGGTCTCCGACCCGCCGCTGAAACAGGTGGTATCCCGCACGGTGGAGGCCGGCTTGCGCGGCACCAAGGAGTTGAGCGTGGGAACGCTGGGATGGAAGCTCGGTGCTTTCCGCGCGACCAATAGCGACGACATCCTCGCCATTCCAAGCCCGGTGCTGCAGGGTTTTGGTTATTTCCAGAACGTCGGCTCGACCCGCCGGCAAGGCATCGAGGCGCAGGTCACTCTGACGTCGAAGACGCTGCAGCTCTACGCCAGCTACGCCCTGGTCGACGCACGCTTCCTCGATACGCTGCAGGTCGGCTCCAATTCTCCGTTTGCGGATGCCAATGGCAACGTCCAGATACTGCCGGGCAACCGGATCCCGGCGATCCCGCGCGACCGGGTCAAGGCCGGCATCGACTATTCGATCACCGATGCGCTCAAGGTCGGCGGCGACGCGCTGTTCGTCGGCAGTCAATATTTCGTCGGCGATGAATCCAATCAGGCGCAGCGGCTGCCGTCCTATACCGTCTTCAACGTCCACACCTCGTATCAGATCAACAAGACGTTCCAGATTTATGGCCGCATCGACAACCTGTTCGACAATCGCTACGCGACCTATGGAACCTTTTTCGATACCAGCGCCGTGCCCAATTTCAGCAATGGCGGCGCTGCCTTCACCGACCCGCGATCGGTCAGCCCGGCGCGGCCGCGCGCCTTCTATGCGGGGCTGAAGGCGACATTCTGAAATCGCTGCATCCCGCTTATTTGAGTCGGCGCCAGGCGATATAGGCGATCCAGCCGAATAGGACGGCCGCAATGATCCAGACCACGATGATCGCGATCATTCCCGCCCGGCTCACCGGTCGCTGCCCAATCTCATCAGCTTTGGCGCGGCACTCGGCCATGACCTCGCCGGGGATCAGCGACACCACGAGCCAGATGCCGAGCGGCACGATGACCAAATCGTCGAGATAGCCGACGATCGGAATGAAATCCGGAATGAGGTCGATCGGCGACAGCGCATAGGCGGCAACGCCAATCGCGAGCACTTTTGCGTACCATGGCACGCGCGGATCGCGCGACGCCAGATAGACGGCGTGGCTGTCCCGCTTGAGGTTTTGCGCCCATGTCTTGATACGACAGAGCATCTGCTCTTGTGTCTCCGCATTATGCCCGACTGGCAAATCACCCGGTCGCGTGGCGCTTCCGTTGTCGAGTCATTTTTTTGTCTCGAAGCGAAATTTTCTTGTTCATCCCGTCGGGCAAATCAAAACTATAACTTCCGCGGTCCCCGCCCCAAGGAGGGGCGTATCATGATCGTCAGCTACGTTGGGCAGGGATTGCGGTGGACGCGACAGCATCGGGCGGGCAGGGGTGAAAGCAGGGCGGGCTACGGCCCGTGAGTGATCGCCGGCGCGCCGGACGAACGGCGCTGAAGCGTACGGCAAAACCGCGTGGTCCTGGCATCCGTCGCTGGTGTCAAGTCGGCGGAGAATTTTGCGGACGCGACCGGGTTCGAAAAATCGTCAATTCGCCGATGACGGTGACAAAACGAATTCGTCGCCGGGTGAGCGCGGCATAAGCCGTAAAACCATTGCGCGGGGGATGCCGGAGTGTCTCCGCTGAACCTATATGCTCGTGTGCGTTTTCCTTTGTGCATCTTGCACACGAGACCGCGGGTGCAGCGCGCACCCGGCCATTCCCTGCACCCTCTTTCGGGCGGAGATTGTCAACAACTCGGGCGTATCGCGCCGCGAGGACATGAAGCTGTGTTTGCAATTGGAACACCGTCATTGCGAGGAGCGAAGCGACGAAGCAATCCATTCTTCCTTCCGGTTGAGGAATGGATTGCTTCGCGGAGCCTGTCATCGGGCGCGCATTTGCGCGACCCGGTGACTCGCAATGACTGCTTTTGTATTACGTGGGCAGCGATGCCTGCACCGGGCGCTCGGCGTGCGCGCGGAAAACGATCTTCCGGCGATGGCACGACAGTTCTCGCCGCGCATTGCGTTTGCGCATTTGCGCGCCACCAAGCGGGACGCGGATGGATTGTCCTTCGTCGAGTCCGATCATCTCGACAGCGACGTCGACATGATTGCGGTTCTCAAGGCGCTGCTCGCGGAAAACCGGCGGCGGCCGGCCGGCGACAAAATCGTGTTCCGGCCCGATCACGGCCACCGCATGCTCGACGATCTCAATGAGACCAAGCGGACCAACCCCGGCTATACCGCGATCGGCAGGCTGCATGGGCTCGCCGAATTGCGCGGCGCCATTCGCGCCATCGAGCATGCCGGTTGAGACGTCGATGGGGGTGAATCAAGTCGTGACGCGAATTGCCGAAGCGCTATCGGTCCTTCTCGGCGGCCTTGATCGCAAGCGACAGACTGAGTTTGGTCTGTTCCGCGATATCCTCGACCAGTTCTTCGCGCGTGATGTGAGCAACCTGCCCGGTGAGCAACCCCTGTTCCGCCAGCATGACCACGCCATGCAGCGCGGCCCAAATTTTCAGGGCATGCCGTTCGCGCAACAATCCAACGGCCGGAGCTTCCAGGGCCTCCAGAACCAGACCGAAGGTTTCCATCGCGGCGGCGTGAAGCTCGGTGCCATTTGGCGCGCAGGCCATGGTGCGCGAGGCGAACATCAGTCGGTAAATGCCATTGCGGCGAAGGCCGAAATCCAGCATGGCGAGCGCAAAGCGCGACAGCTTCGAACGTGTCGATGGTTTTCCGATCGACTCGCGAAGGGTTGCGCTGAACTGGCGGAAGGCCTCGGCCGTCACCGCGGTCAGCAGCGTCTCGCGGTCGGCAAAATGCCGGTAGGGCGCGGGTTGCGAGACACCGAGCTTTTTCGCCAGCGCGCTGATGCTGACGGCCTCGGGGCCGCCAAGCTCGACCTGCTGAAGCGCAGCCTGAACCAGGGCATCCCTGAGATCCCCATGGTGGTAAGTATTGAGCGGTTTGCGGGCGGGACGGGGCGACATTCAGTGTTATGATCTATAACTTTCCGCTTGACAGCACAACCATGGACCGAATGTAATACGGTATAACTTCCGGCGTGGCGCCGACCCGCCCGCGCGGTCCAATCGACACGAGGAAACGCGCGCGGCTGACAGCGCGTGACAAGGGGAGACAGGCCATGTCCGGAAAGCTGAAGATCCGCGTCGACCAGGACAAATGTCAGGGACATGCGCGTTGCAAATCGCTGGCGCCGGAACTGTTCGATCTCGACGAATTCGGTAACGCGCATGAGATCGGCGATGGCACCGTGCCGCCGGGTCTGGAGGACAAGGCCTGGCTGGCGCATTCCAATTGTCCGGAAATCGCGATCGAGATCACCGAGGAATGAACCGCGCGTCGAGGACGATGCAAGCCGCGAATATTGATCCAAGCGAGCAAAACAGAGGAAATGATCCGATGTCCGATTCTTCCAGCGTGCTGCCCGAGCATCCTCCGGTGACCGACTGGGTCCGCGATTTCGACCACACCGATCCGCGCTGGACCGAAAATCCGTTTCCGATCTGGGACGAGTTGCGCTCCCACAGCCGGGTGGTCCACACCGACCGCTTTCTCGGCTGCTACATGCCGACCACCTATCAGGCGGTAAAGGAAATCGCCTACGACACCGAGCATTTCTCCTCGCGCCGTGTCATCGTCCGCGACGAGCGGCCGGAGGTGACGAGGAACGCCGCCCCGCCGATCACCTCGGATCCCCCGGAGCACAAGCCGGCCAAGCAACTGCTGCTGCCGCCGTTCACGCCGGATGCGATGAAGAAGCTGGAACCGCGGGTCCGCGCGATCTGCAACGAATTGATCGACGAGTTCGTCGCCGACGGCAGTTGCGACGCGGCGGCGCGCTACACCAAGTACATTCCGGTGCGCGCCATCGCCCACATGCTCGGCATCCCCGAGTAGGACAGCGATCGTTTCATCACCTGGATCCACATGATCCTCGAGCTCAGCATCAAGGACGAGCGGATGCTGATGCAGGCGGTGCAGGAGATGACCGCCTATTTCGCCGGCCACATCGAAGCGCGCAAGCAGCATCCGACCGACGACCTGATCTCGACGCTGATGAACGCCAAGGACAAGAATGGCCAGCCGCTGGATGACTCCCACGTGCTGGGTTCGCTGCGGCTGCTGCTGATCGCCGGCATCGACACCACCTGGAGCGCGATCGGCGCTTCCTTGTGGCATCTCGCCAAGACGCCGTCGGACCGGGAGCGTCTGATCGCGGAGCCGGAATTGATGCCGATCGCGATTGAGGAATTGTTGCGGGCCTATTCGCCGGTGACGATGGCGCGTGAGGTGATGAAGGAAACCACCATCAGCGGCTGCCCGGTCAAGCCGGGCAACATGGTGCTGCTGTCGTTCCCGGCCGCCAACCGCGATCCAACTGTCTTCCCGGATGCCGACAAGGTCGTGATCGACCGCAAGGAGAACCGCCACGCCGCCTTCGGCCTCGGCATTCACCGCTGCGTCGGCTCCAATCTCGCGCGCATGGAGATGACGGTCGCGATCGAGGAATGGCTGAAGCGCATCCCCGAGTTCCGTCTCGATCCGGCTGGCCAGGTCACATGGTCGCAAGGCACCGTGCGCGGGCCGCGCCAGCTTCCGATCCTGTTCGGCAAGGCGAACTAGGCGGCCGTTGCGGACCCGTCGGCGATCTGCGCGCGGCGGGTCCCGGTGATTTCCGGCGCACGACCGCGCCTGGCCCGGCGCGAGTCCCGAGAGCCGTCGGATCGACGGCGCTGGCCTTGACCCGCCGCCATCAAAGCAATTCGTTGCTTGCGGGTTCGCCGTAAACCCGTGTTTCCTCAATGGCAAGATCAACATTGCCGACGCCGCCCAGCCCCAGGCCCATCGCGCGTTTGCAGGCGGATCTAAATAGTGTGCTATTGGTACAGTTAATGTCGAGGAATCGGAACAGGCGATATGACGACTGTCGGCGACTATCACGTATTCCAGGCTGGCGACGTCACGCTGCAGTCAGGCGTGGTCTTCCGTTCCATGCGTCTCGCCTACAAGACTTACGGCACGCTGAATGCGCGCAAGGACAACGTGATCGTCTATCCGACGTCCTTTGGCGCACAACACACCGACACCGAGTGGCTGGTCCAGCACGGCGGTGCGTTGGACCCCGATCGCTATTTCATCGTCATCCCCAATCTGTTCGGCAATGGTCTCTCGTCCTCGCCGTCCAATTCCAGGGAAATGCTTGGAGCGGAACCGTTCCCGGCCATCAGCTATCACGATGCCGTCGCGATCCAGCGCCGGCTTCTGCAGGAACAATTCGCGATATCGAAGATCGCACTCGTCTACGGCTGGTCGATGGGCGGCATGCAGGCCTATCACTGGGCGGCCTGTTATCCCGACATGGTGGAAAGAGCCGCGATCGTATGCGGGAGTGCCAGATGCTCGCCGTACAATCACGTCTTCCTCGAGGGCGTGAAGGCTGCGCTCACTGCGGACCCCGCGTACCGGGATGGCCGCTTCGTCGCAAAACCTTCCGCCGGGCTGCGGGCCATGGGACGCGTCTACGCCGGATGGGCGATGTCGCATGCCTATTACCGTGACGAGATCTGGCGCGAGGCCGGATTCGATTCCCTGGAAGACTACCTGGCGGGTTCGTGGGACAATGCCTTTTCAAGGCGTGATGCCAACGATCTGCTGGCGCAGATTGGCATCTGGCAAAATGGTGACATCAGCCGATGTCCCGAATTCGGCGGAGACATCGATCGTGCGCTGGCCGCGATCAAGGCGCGCGTCCTGCTGATGCCGGGACGAACGGATCGTTATTTCGATTTCCACGACAACGAAGACGAGGTCGGGCGGCTGACCAACGCAAAGTTGGTGGAATTGCATCCGATCCCGTCAATCCATGGGCACCGTGCCGGAAATCCGGTCAACAATGCCGCGGATCGCGCTTTCATCAATGCCGAGATATCGGCGATCCTGCAGATCTGAAACGAACATCTCACGGGGCGACCGAACATGAGCACCACAGCAATTCCCGAAGCGAACGACAGGCCCAAGCCGTTAAGTCCGGCTATGCTCCGCGAGCTTTCGGCGCGCTCGGACCTGCAAGGCGCGGTGCACACGGTGAGCCATTACGGCGCGATCGCCATCGTCGGGACGCTGATCTGGCTCATGTCCTCGCGATACGGGCTGGCGTGGGCTTTGCCCGCTCATCGTCGTGCAGGCCTATTTCGTGGCCTTCCTGTTCATGCCCATGCACGAGACCGCCCATAAGACGGCCTTCAGGAGCCGCGCGCTCAACCTTGCCGTGGGGCATCTGTCGGCCTTCGTGATCGCGCATCGCTACGAGTATTATTGCCTGTTTCACTGGGACCATCACCGCTATACGCAGGATCCGGACCGGGACCCGGAACTGGTCGTTGGCCCCAAACCGTCTTCGGATACCCAACTGGCGATCGCCTATAGCGGTCTTGTTCAGATCGCCGGCCGCGAGCGGCTGATGCTTGATCATGCCTTGACCGGCAAGGTCTCGCTGCCCTGGGTCCCCGAGAACAAGCGCAACATCATCGTGCGGGAAGCGCGGCTCTATCTCGCCGGCTACGCGCTATTGCTCGTCGTCTCGCTCGCGCTTGCGACGCCGATCCTGCTTTGGGTATGGGTCATCCCCTTGCTCGTTGGCCAGTTGATCCTGCGGCCTTATCTCTATGCGGAACACACCGGCTGCGAGCGTACCCGCAGCGCCTTCGACAACACCCGCACCACTTACACAGGCAACGCGATGAAGTGGTTCGCATGGAATATGCCCTATCACGTCGAGCATCATGCCTATCCTTCGATCCCGTTTCATGCGCTGCCGCAGTTGAACCAGATCGTCGCCGACCAGATTGCCTTCCGAGGCCGGAGCTATCGGGCCGGGACGCGAGAGACATGGGCCTGGTTTCGCGGGCGATACGTCAAAACCTAGTGGCTGCGGGAGCGACTGCGGCGAGGGTCCCTCATGTATCGGTGCCTGGTGTCAGGAGGAGGTCGACGAGGTTCCGGGCATAGGCCGCTGACAGGGGTTTGATCGCAAAGACGTAACGGTAAAACAGACCGCCATAGATCGCGTCGTACAAATCTCCCGGCGAGCCGGTTGAACGGATACTTCCGTCCTGCTGACCGGCGGCGATAGTTTTGACAATCGCATCTCTGCGAAA
The DNA here is from genome assembly GCF_036924615.1 of Bradyrhizobium sp. AZCC 2289. Lineage (NCBI taxonomy): Bacteria > Pseudomonadati > Pseudomonadota > Alphaproteobacteria > Hyphomicrobiales > Nitrobacteraceae > Bradyrhizobium > Bradyrhizobium sp. AZCC 2289. Next base: position 8,473,396 of record NZ_JAZHRY010000001.1, read on the forward strand.
GCTGAGGTAACGCTCGTAGAAGATTTCCGCGGATCCGGCTTCGAGATGCATTCGGAGATAACCGCGAGGTGCACCCGGCCGAATTCTTCTGCAGGGCTTCGGCATACGCCGCGGCGTGGCGTCTCACGCGCGCGGCCGGATTTCCGGCGGCGGACAGCGGCAGCATCAGCGCGGCCTGGTTCAGGAACGCGTCGATCAGAAGGGCTTCGCGTGATGGCCACCATTTGTAGATGGTCATCTTCGAGACGTTGGAGTGGCGCGCCACCGCATCGATGCTGGTGGCGGCCAGCCCGGTGGTCGCCATCAAGGTGTATGCGCTTTCAAGGATTGCCGCCGTCGTTTCCGCCGAACGGGGCCGGCCACGGCGGGCAGTCGTATCACCGTCCGATTCGGCCGCGCCTTTTGCCATCGCCCAGCTTTCCAGTCCCGTTGGTTCACCGCAGGCCGAGCGGCCTGAGTGAAATCGAAGCGTACCCGCATTCGGCGGATATCTTACTTTAGCACAGATTGCGAGGCCATCCAGGGTGGGGCAGGCGGACGCTCGCCTTGCAGCTAGTCGAGGCCGGCGCGGCGGAAGGCTTCCAGATATTGCTCGCGATCGGCGTCGTGCTTGAACGGCATATTGGCCGCGATCCAGGCGAGCGAGAAATTGGGCTGCGCGCGTCGCAGCGCCTCGAGCGCGGAGCCGGCGACATCGGGCTGTCCGGCCATGGCAGCGGCGGCGCACAGCATGCGGTAGCCGCTGACATGATCGCTGCGCAGGCGAATGCTCGCGCGTGCCAGCCGCATCGCCTCCGCGTAATTGCGTCCGACGAACTGGGCGTAGGCGGCGATGCCATTGTAAATCGCCGAAAACGGATCGCGCGGGCTCAGGCGCAGCGCCCGGGCGGTAGCCGCGCCGGCGTCCTCCCAGCGGCCGCTAAACGCCAGCGCGAGGCCGTACACACTCTGGGCCAGCGCAAAGTTCGGATTGTGGCTCAGCGCCAGCTCGAACTCGGCAAGCGAATCGTCAAAGCGCCGCAACAACACATGAACGCACCCCAGCGCGTGATGCGCCCAGGGGTCCTCGCTGTCGGCACGGATCGCCGCCAGCGCCGCGCGCTCGGCGAGCCGAACGGAGGTGGCCATGTCGGCCCAGCCATTATAGGCGCAGAAGGCATGGCTGGTGGCGAGAACGCCGAGTGCCTGGCCATAACCGGGATCGATCGCGATGGCCTTCTCCAGCAACTCCTGTGCGACAATATAGTCGCGCTGCGTGAGACGCCAGAAATGGGACAGCGCCCGCATTACCAGACCCCAGGCGTCCATGCTGTCCGGTGCTCTGCGTTTGGCGTGGAAATTTTCCGCGGCAAAGAGCTGCGGTTCGATCGAGGCGGTAATTGCCTCGGTGATCTCGTCTTGCACGGCGAACACGTCGGCGAGGCCGCGATCGTACCGTTCCGCCCAGAGGTGGCTGCCGGTGGCAACGTCATTGAGCTGGGCGGTAATGCGTACGCGGTCGCCATCCTTGCGTACGCTGCCTTCGATCACGTAATCGACCCCGAGCTCGGCGCCGATCTGCTTGATGTTGACGGCCTTGCCCTTGTAGACAAACGACGAGTTGCGCGCGATGACGAAGAACCAGCGCAGTTTGGAAAGCGCGGTGATGATGTCCTCGCTGATGCCGTCGGAGAAATAATCCTGCTCCGGATCGTCGCTCATGTTGAGGAAGGCTAGCACGGCGATGGCGGGCCGGTCGGGCAGCGGCAATGACGGTGGCTGCTCTTCCTTGACTTCCTCCGAGCGCCGTCCGGTGGCGGGCGCCGCCAGCTCGTCGCCCTCGGATTGCAGGCGCACTGTGCCGACAAACCGGTGGCCCTTGCGGGGGATCGTGCGGATTAGCGCCTGGCGCTGGCCGTCGTCGCCCAGCGCTTTGCGTGCCGCGTAGATGCGGCTTGTCAGGTTTGCATCCGACACGGCACGGCCGCCCCAAACCGAAGCGATGAGATCGCCCTTGCTGACAACGTGATCGCGGTTCTGCACCAGATGAACCAGCAGATCGAGCACCTGTGGCTCGATCGCAATCAATTCAGGGCCGCGACGCAGCTCGCGGCGCTCGGTGTCCAGCACATGGTCGGCAAAAAGAAATCGTACGCCAGTATCCCAAAATTGGATCGGCACGACCGGTGCCGCAATTGATCTGAAAAAAATGAGGCGGGATGCGTTTCCGTTCGCAGTCGCCGCTCGTTGGCTGCGCCTTGAGGCAGGGCAGGTGACGGCTTGGGGATCACCATACCACAGACAGGAAATCTGAAGGATCTCTTCAGAAGAATTCACGGTGGCCTAAAGCCCGGCTTCAAGTCTTCGGGGCGACTCGCGGCTAAGCAGCCGATTGAGGGACTAAGACCTTTAGAAGGATCATGACTATGGCTACCAAGGCTACATTTTCCCAAGGTGCCGGCGTGCTGTCGGTGTTTGACGACAACGGCGGTAACACCATCGTGACCAGCCGTGACGCGGCCGGTAACATTCTCGTCAACGGCGGCGCCGTAGCCATAGCGGTTCGTCCGACCGTCGCCAACACTGGAATCATCCAGGTGTTCGGCCAGGGCGGCAACGATACGATTTCGCTGGACGAGACCAATGGTGCGTTACCCGCGGCACAGTTGTTCGGCGGTGCGGGCAACGACACGCTGATCGGCGGCTCAGGCAACGATCAGCTGTTTGGCGGCACCGGTAATGACATCCTCTTGGGTAAGGGCGGCGACGACCTGCTGTTCGGCGGCGACGGCAATGACACGCTGACCGGCGGTGCCGGCAACGACCAGATGTTCGGCCAGGCCGGCAACGACCGCATGATCTGGAATCCGGGCGATGGCACCGATCTCATGGAGGGTGGCGACGGCATCGACACCGCCGAGGTCAATGGCGGCAACGGCGCCGAGACGTTCACGATCGCGGCCAACGGCAGCCGCGTGCGTTTCGATCGGATCAGCCCTGCGCCGTTCTCGCTCGACATCGGCACCACCGAGAATTTTGTGCTCAACATGAACGGCGGCGACGACGTCTTCACCGCCGGAAACGGTCTCGCGCCTCTCATCCACCTTACGGTCGACGGTGGCGACGGCAACGACACCATCACTGGCGGCGACGGCAACGACACGCTGATCGGCGGAGCCGGCAACGACATCATTACCGGCGGCCGCGGCAATGACACCCTGCTCGGCGGCAGCGGCGACGATACCTTCGTCTGGAATCCGGGCGACGGCAGCGACACCGTCGAGGGCCAGGACGGTACTGATACGCTGATATTCAACGGCGCCAACGTCAGCGAAAACATCAGCATCACGAACAATCTTGGGCGGGTGAAGTTCAGCCGCGATGTCGGCAACGTCAATATGGATATCGGCGGCATCGAGCAGATCGACTTCACCGCTCGCGGCGGTGCCGACAACGTCACGGTCGGCGACCTCACCGGCACCGGTGTCACCCAGGTCGCGATCGACCTCGCGGCGACACCCGGCAGCGGTGTCGGCGACGGCGCGGCGGACAGCGTGACCGTCAACGGCACCAACGGCAGCGACAACATCCAAGTGTCGGGAACGGGAGGCTCTGTCACGGTCGCCGGCCTGTCCGCAACGGTTACCCTTGCCGGCTCCGAGGGAGCCAACGATCAACTCGTGGTCGACGGCGGTGCTGGCAACGACACCATCAATGCCGCAAACCTCGTCGCCGGCGTCATCGGCCTCACCATCGACGGCGGTGCCGGGAACGACACCATCACCGGCAGTCAGGGCAACGACACGCTGATCGGCGGTGACGGCAACGACGTCGTCACCGGAGGCCGGGGCAACGACATGGCGCGGCTCGGCAACGGCAACGACACCTTTATCTGGAACCCGGGCGACGGCAGCGACGTGGTCGAGGGGCAGGCCGGTACCGATACGCTGGTGTTCAACGGCTCTAACGCGGGCGAGCATATCGACATTTCGGCCAATGGCTCGCGGGCGAGGTTGTTCCGCAATGTCGGCAACATCACCATGGACCTCGGCGGTATCGAGCACATCCAGCTCGCAACGCTCGGCGGCGCCGACACCGTCACGGTCAACGACCTCACCGGAACCGACGTCAAGCAGGTCGCCATCGACCTGTCCGCGACGCCTGGCATCGGGCAGGGCGACGCGCAGCCCGACACCGTGATCGTCAACGGCACCACCGGCGACGATCACATCAGTGTCGTCAGCAGCGGCTCGTCGATCCTGGTCAATGGATTGGCGGCGCAGGTGACGATCAAGGGCATCGACGCTGGCACCGACTCGCTGGTCGTCAATGGAGGGGGTGGAGACGACATCATCAACGCTTCCGCGCTCCACGCCGGCCAGGCCAACCTCACCATCAATGGCGGCGACGGCAACGACGCTATCACCGGCAGTGCAGGCAATGATGTCGTTTTTGGCGGGCGCGGCAATGACGTTGCCTCGCTTGGCGCCGGCGACGACACCTTTGTCTGGAACCCCGGCGATGGCAGCGATACGGTCGACGGTGGGGCTGGCAACGATACGCTCCTGTTCAACGGCGCCAATGTCGGCGAGAATATCGACATCTCGGCCAACGGTGGGCAGGCCACGTTTAGCCGCGACGTTGCGGCCATTAAGATGAGCCTCGATAATATCGAGACCATCGATTTCAACGCCTTGGGCGGCGCGGACACCATCACGGTCAACGATCTGTCCACGACCGACGTACGGCATGTCGCCATAGATCTGGCGGCGACGCCGGGCAGCGGCGTCAGCGACGGCAGCGCGGACACAATCGTCATCAACGCGACCAACGGCGACGACGTGATCAACATCACCGAGAATAACGGTGTGATCACGGTGTCGGGTCTGGCTACCGACGTGACGATCGCCGGCTTCGACGCCAACGACCGCATCGTCATCAACGGCCTTGGCGGCGACGACGTCATCAACGCTTCCGGGCTTCCGGCCGGCATCCTGATCACCGAGAATGGCGGCGACGGTGCTGACGTTCTGCTGGGAGGCGCGGGTAACGACACCCTCTCCGGCGGCGCGGGAGATGACGTCCTGATCGGCGGCGGGGGATTTGACACGCTCGATGGGGGGGCGGGCAACAACATCCTCCTGCAGGCGCCGGTGAGCCGCAACAGCGCCGTAAGCGATGGCTCGCCAGCCGCGAGTGCGGCCCTGTTGGGTCAATTCATGGCGTCGAGCTTTGTCTCGGCAGGCGAGGGGCTCGGCGCAGTGCCGATCGCCGATCCGTCGGCCAGCCAGCATCCGCAGCTGGCGCAGCCGCACGCATGATGCGACATCGCCCTGGAGAGCACCTATGAGCACCGAAACTGACAGTGCGAGACCAACCGATCCTGGTCTCGAAGCACTTGTGACGCTGCTGCATCTCCAGGGCGTTGCGGCCGATGCCGGACAGATTGCGCATCGGCTGGGAACGGACAAGATCGGCGCACCGGAGATGCTCCGGTGCGCCAGGGATATGGGGCTCAAGGCACGGGCCTATCGGACTGACTGGTCGCGCCTTGCCAGCACGCCCTTGCCCGCGATCGCGCCGTTGCGCGATGGCGGCTTCCTGTTGATAGCCAAGGCCGACAAGGACAAGGTGCTGGTTCAGTCGCCGCTGGCGCCCCGGCCGGTGTTGATGACACGAGACGAACTCATGGCCGTCTGGGACGGCGGGCTGATCCTGATGGCCCGCCGCGCCGGATTGTCCGATATCACCCGACGGTTCGACATCACCTGGTTTCTGGGGGCGATCCACAAATATCGCCACCTCCTGAGCGAGGTGCTGCTCGGCTCGTTCTTCCTGCAGCTGCTCGGCCTGGTCTCGCCGCTGTTCTTCCAGGTCGTCATCGACAAGGTGCTGGTGCACCGGTCCCTGAACACCCTCGATGTCCTCGTCCTCGGACTTGTGACCATCTCGGTTTTCGAGACCGTGCTCGGAATCCTGCGGACCTATCTGTTCTCGCACACCACCAACCGCATCGACGTCGAGCTCGGGGCGCGCCTTTTTCGGCACCTGCTGGCGTTGCCGATGGCCTATTTCCAGGCGCGGCGCGTCGGCGACTCCGTAGCGCGGGTGCGCGAACTGGAGAACATCCGTAATTTCCTCACCAGCTCGGCCCTGACGCTCGTGATCGACCTGCTGTTCACCTTCGTCTTCTTGGGCGTGATGTTCTTCTATTCGCCGCTTTTGACCTGGATCGTGCTCGGCTCGTTCCCGTTCTATATCGCGATATCGGCCGGGGTTACGCCGCTGTTCCGGCGCCGGCTGAGCGAGAAATTCCAGCGCGGCGCCGAGAACCAGGCCTTTCTGGTCGAGAGCGTGACCGGTATCGAGACGCTCAAGGCGATGGCGGTCGAGCCGCAGATGCAGCGGCGCTGGGAGGAGCAACTCGCCGGCTACGTCGCCGCGAGCTTCCGGGTGCTCAGCCTCGGCAACAGCGCAAGCCAGACGGTGCAGCTCGTCAGCAAGATCGTCACCGCAAGCATCCTTTATTGCGGCGCCAAGCTCGTCATCGATGGCACCCTGTCGGTCGGCGAACTGATCGCGTTCAACATCCTGGCCGGCCGCGTGAGCGCGCCGGTGCTGCGTCTCGCCCAGATCTGGCAGGATTTCCACCAGGCGCGGCTGTCGATTGCGCGGCTGGGCGACATCCTCAACACCACCGCCGAGCCGACCTATTCGGCAGGTCGCGCGCGGCTGCCGGCGATCCGCGGCGACATCAAATTCGACCACGTCTCGTTCCGCTATCGCATCGACGGGCAGGAGGTGCTGCAGGATGTCAGCTTCGAGGTGCCCTCGGGGCAGACGGTCGGCATCGTCGGGCCCTCAGGCTCGGGCAAGAGTACGTTTGCAAAACTGGTCCAGCGCCTTTACGTCCCGGAGCGCGGCCGCGTGCTGGTGGACGGAATGGACCTCGCGATGGCCGATCCGGCCTGGCTGCGCCGCCAGATCGGCGTCGTCCTGCAGGAGAACGTGCTGTTCAACCGCTCGGTGCGCGACAATATAGCGCTCGCCGATCAGGCTATGCCGATGGAACGCGTCATAGCGGCGGCCCGACTTGCGGGGGCGCATGAATTCATCCTCGAACTCACCGAAGGCTACGACACCGTGGTCGGCGAACGCGGCTCGACGCTTTCAGGCGGCCAACGGCAACGCATCGCCATTGCCCGTGCGCTCGTCACCGATCCGCGCATCCTAATCTTCGACGAGGCCACCAGCGCCCTCGACTATGAAAGCGAGCGCATCATTCAGCAGAACATGAAGGATATCGCCAAAGGGCGAACGGTGCTGATCATCGCGCACCGGCTCTCGACGGTGCGGGCGGCGGACCGCATCGTCACGCTCGATCGTGGCCGCCTGGTCGAGGACGGCAGCCACGACGCGCTGATCAAAACCGGCGGCCGTTATGCATCGTTGCATCGGTTGCAAGGAGGATTGCATGAAGCCGGTTGAACCAGCGATGGACGCCCAGTCCACGCCACGCGTCATTCCGTTCCGGCGCGCGCAACAGCGTCGACGCGTAGAGCTGGCATTCCTGCCGGCGGCGCTTGAAATCGCGGAAACGCCGCCCTCGCCAATCAAGCGTGCGATTGGCGCTGTTATCATTGTGCTGTCCTGTACGGCGCTGGTCTGGGCGTGGTGGGGCACCATCGACATCGTTGCGTCGGCGCCCGGAAAGATCCTGCCGGGCGGCCGGGTCAAGGTGATCCAGCCGTTCGAGACCGGGGTGGTGCGTTCGATCAAGGTGCAGGATGGGCAGGCGGTCAAGGCAGGCGACGTCCTGATCGAGCTCGATCCGACCGCCAACGAGGCCGAACGCGATCATTTGCGCAACGACCTCCTCGCCGAGCGGCTCAACATCGCGCGATTGCGGGCAGCACTTGCCGGCGGCGACGATCCCGCGGCCGACTTCGTCGCCCCCGCCGGCGCGGATCCGGAACTGATCGCTACCCAGCGCCAGCTCTTGCTCAACCAGGTGACCGAGCACCGGGCCAAGATTGCCGCGCTCGTGCGTCAGCAGGCGCAGAAGGAAGCCGAGCAAGCCACGACAGCGGCGACAATCCACAAGCTCGAGACGATCATTCCGGTGGTCCAGTCGCGCGTCGACATCCGCAAGACGCTTGTGGAGAAGGAATTGGGCTCGAAGCTCAGTTATTTCGAGGTGCTCCAGCTGTTGGTCGAACAACAGGAGGAGTTCAGCGTCCAAAAGAGCCATCTGCAGGAGACCGAGGCGGCAATCGCTGCGATTCGCGAGACGCGCGGCCAGGCGATGGCAGAATATCGGCATACGCTCTCTGACGAACTGGCCAAGGCCGGGCAGAAGGCGAATGGACTGGCCCAGGACCTGATCAAGGCCGAGCAGAGGACCAGGCTTCAGCTGTTGAGCGCTCCCGTCGACGGCGTGGTGCAGCAACTCGCAGTCCACACGGTCGGCGGCGTGGTCACGCCGGCGCAGTCGCTGCTGGTGGTGGTGCCGAGCGACAGCCGGTTGGAGATCGAGGCCATGGTGTCGAACCGCGACATCGGCTTCATCCACGCCGGCCAGGAGGCCGAAATCAAGATCGATACCTTCAATTTCACCCGTTATGGCCTGCTGCACGGCCAGGTGCTCACGGTGTCGCAGGATGCCGTCATTCGCGACCGGCAACAGGACCGCCCCAACGACCGGCAACTCGGTACGCAGAACGACAGCAGCGAACCGAAAGGCCAGGAACTGAACTACAGCGCCCGGATTTCGCTCGACCGCACCGAAATGCAGATCGACGACAGGATGGTCAATCTGTCGCCCGGCATGGCGGTGACGGTGGAAATCAAGACGGGATCGCGGACGATCCTGAGCTATCTGCTGTCGCCGCTGCTGCGCTACCGGCAGGAAACGTTGCGGGAGCGGTGAAGGCTCCACGTACAGTTGAAAAGAATAGTATTGAAAAGTCAGGATACTCCATGAACCGTTCCTCGAAATTGTTATTTGGCGTTGCTTTGATTGTTAGCGCTTTGTCGGCTGTCGAGGCATCGGCGCAAGTGGCGTTGGTCGCGCCCGGCGAGATCGTACTCGTCCAGCTTCATGCGGAGGGCGCTCAGATCTACGAGTGCAAACCAGCCGACAAATCTGCATCGGGAGGACCAGCACTGACGTGGCAATTTGTCGAACCGGTCGCGACCCTCTTCGTTGATGGAAAATCGGTTGGACGGCATCACGCCGGGCCAAACTGGGATCATATCGATGGCAGCGGCGCGAAGGGCAAGGTGGTCGCAAGTGCGGCCGGCGCGACCTAAAAGGATATCGCGTGGCTGAGACTCGAAGTGACGGATCGTCGCGGCAAAGGCATGCTGTCCGATGCCACGACCGTTCTGCGCATCGACACCAAAGGAGGACTTGCAGAGGGACCGTGCGGGCGCGTGGGCGAACATCTCAGCGTCGCCTATGCGGCGGACTACGTATTCCTCCGCAAGGGCGAGTGATGCGGGAACCGCGGCTGCTAGGGCGAGCGATGATGAAGGCGGACCACGAGACCGTCAGCATCAGGCTCGCCGGCGATCGCGAGCGGCCGTTGATCGAGAACCTCTCGCAATTCTATATCTACGACTTCTCGGAGATGGAGACGGTCGGCTCCCGCCAGATGGAGTTTGGTGATCACGGCTTCTATCCGCCGCTTCCGGACATCGATTGCTATTGGCGCATCGAGGGTTTCCGTCCACTGCTGATTTACGTCAGGCAACGGCTCGCCGGATTCGTCTTGGTCGACACCCGTTCCCACCGCGGCGGACGGGTTGAGCACAACATGGCGGAGTTCTTTGTGGCGCGAAAACATCGGCGCCGCGGCGTAGCGACCGAGGCTATCCGCCAAATCCTGCTGTTGTATCCGGGTCACTGGGAGGTCGCCGTGGCGGAGCGCAATGCAGCGGCCAAGGCATTCTGGCCGCATGCCATCACGGCCGCACCGAACATATGCCGGCTTGTCCGTTTTGAAGGCAACGGCGAGCATTGGCGCGGGCCGATCTGGAGCTTCCGAACCGTGCCTTTCGGGGTGGACAAATGAAATGGGTTGGACGAACGGCGTATTTGGCGCTGTTGCTGGTGCCCTTGATCGAGCTGGTTTTCGCGGAAGAGCGAACGGTCACACTGCCTCTGAATGACGTTTCGCAGCTCGAACTGCATTACGTAACGGCAACTCCGGTCCGCTATCGCGACAGCGAGGCGCTCGAGGTCCGTCTCGCCGGTCCGTATCGCGGCCCCGATCTGGACACCTTCGCATACATTCCCGGCCTGGATTTCCACGATGGCACCATCGAGGTGGATGTCGCCGGCTCCTTGCTGCCGAGCTCATTGAGCGGGGCCCGCGGATTCATCGGGATCGCCTTTCGAATCGACGCGGCGGGCGGAAGCTTTTCGAGCGAGGGCTTCTATATCCGTCCGACCAATGCGCGGGCCGACGATCAGGTTCGCCGCAACCATTCGACGCAATATTTTTCCTATCCCGGTTATGACTTCGACCGGCTGCGGCGCGAAGACCCCGGCGAATATGAATCATATGCGGACGTCGTAGCCGACGAGTGGACACACCTTCGCATTGAGGTGGGAGGTGCGACTGCTCAATTCTACGTTGGAACGGCCTCGCAGCCGGCACTCATCGTCCACGATCTCAAGCGTGGCGCCGAGGCGCATGGTTCGGTGGGTCTTTGGGTCGACAACGGTACTGACGGTCACTTCCGAAATCTGACCGTTCATGCCCGCTGAGCGGCTTTTGGATGGTTTCGAGTCATCTTCGGGCCGGCGCCCAGATTTGTTGGCTTCGTTCAAGCCCGCGTAGGGCAAAGGAGTCGATCGGTTCGAGCCGCCGTGCGCAACGTTCGGCGAAGGTGTGGGACACCAGTATGGAACGCCCCACCTGTCGCACAGCTCTTCGATTCGGCTGGCTTCGTTCACCGCCCGCTCGATCACCGTGAAGTCCAGCCGCCGGCTGGTCCCGACATTGCCATAGACCACGCGGCCGAAATGCAGGGCCAGATCGACTTCCAGTCCCGGCAAGCCCGCCAACCGGCGCCGCTCGTTCAATTCGCGATTGGGGGCCAGAGCCTGCTCGGCGGGTCCAGCGCGCTGCCGCAAACCTCACAGGGTCGGTCTTCCGGATCAGACAGCGGCGCTGCCTTTCTGATATCTACGGAATCGATCCCGATCAATGCACCGCTCTATACCGATATCGGATCGCTGACGATCCACCACCCGGGCGGCGGCCGGCTTCCCCTGATCGCCGACATCATGCTTGCGGTGTTCGCTGTCGGCGCCGTGCTGCTGCAGTTCACCGAATTCGGCACCAACGTCTACGCGCTGGGCGGCAGCCGCCAATCGACGGCTCTGATGGGCGTTCGGGTGGCACCGACCATCATCCGGGTTTACATGCTGTCGAGCGTGCTGGCGAGCCTGTCGGGAATCGTGTTCTCGTTCTACACCGCCGGCGGCTACGCATTGTCCGCGGTTGGCGTTGAGCTCGATACCATCGCCGCCGTGGTGATCGGTGGTACACTGTTGACGGGGGGCGCGGGCTTCATGTTTGGCACCTTGATGGGGCTCCTGATCCAGGGCCTGATCCAGACCTACATTACCTTCGACGGTAATCTGTCGAGCTGGTGGACCGAGATCGTGACCGGCTTTCTGCTGTTTGCTTGAGGGAGGTTATCTTCAACGGCCTGCGCCGGCACGGCGCGGCGGGTTGAAGCGAAAACGGAGCATGGTCATGGCAAATTCCACCGTTCAACGGCCCTACAAGGGTGTATTTCCGGTCGTGCCGACGGTGTTCGACGGCGACGGCCGGCTCGATCTCGATGGCCAGAAGCGCGCCGTCGACTGCATGATCGATGCCGGTTCGCAGGGGCTCTGCATCCTCGCCAACTTCTCCGAGCAGTTCGTACTGACCGACGCCGAGCGCGACCTGATACTCGACGCTGTGCTGAACCATGTCGCGGGCCGCGTCCCCATGATCGTCACGACCACCCATTTCGCTTCGCACATCTGTGCCGAACGTTCGCGGCGGGCCGAGCAGGCAGGAGCGGCCATGGTGATGGTGTTGCCGCCTTATCATGGGGCGACCATCCGGGTTGGGGAAACCGCCATCTACGAGTTCTACCGAACCGTTTCGGACGCGATCTCGATTCCCATCATGATCCAGGATGCGCCGGTGGCCGGCACGCCGCTCTCGGCGGCTTTCCTCGCCCGCATGGCACGCGAGCTGAAGAACATCGCCTACTTCAAGATCGAGACGCCGCAAGCCGCCGCCAAGCTGCGCGAGTTGATCGCACTCGGCGACGCGGCAATCGAAGGTCCGTGGGACGGCGAGGAGGCGATCACGCTGATGGCCGACCTTGATGCCGGTGCGACCGGCGCGATGACCGGCGGTGGGTATCCGGATGGCATTCGTCAGATCACGGACCCGTATTTTGCCGGCCGCCGTGACGAAGCTATGGCGGCCTATCAACGCTGGCTGCCGCTGATCAATTTCGAAAATCGCCAATGCGGCCTTATTGCATGCAAGGCGCTGATGAAGGAAGGCGGCGTTATCAAACACGAAACCGTCCGCCTTCCGCTGCAGCCGCTGCATCCGGCGGTTCGATCGGGTTTGATCGAAATCGCGGGCCGTCTCGATCCACTCGTGTTGCGCTGGGGTAAGTGAGCCGTGGTGACCGCCGTCCGCCTCGCCATTGTCGGTCTCGGCAAGATTGCCAGGGATCAGCACATCCCCGCGATCGCCGGCACTGAGGGTATCGAGCTAGCGGCCATCGCCAGCCGCAATGCGTCCATCGACGGCATCGCGCATTTTGCGACACTCGACGAACTGCTCTTCGCACCCAGGATCGATGCCGTGGCGCTCTGCACGCCGCCGCAAGTTCGTCAGGCGCAGGCGGCGGCAGCGTTGCAGGCCGGCAAGCACGTATTGCTCGAAAAGCCCCCGGGCGCGACCGTCAGCGAATTGATGCCGCTGATCGCGTCGGCACGGCAAAGCGGGCGAACGCTATTCGCCACCTGGCATTCCCGTTTTGCACCGGCCGTCGAACCGGCGCGAGCGTTCCTTGCCGACCGGCAAATCAACTCGGTTGTGGTCGAATGGAAGGAAGACGTGAAGGTCTGGCATCCCGGTCAGGCCTGGATCTGGGAGCCCGGTGGGCTGGGGGTGTTCGATCCCGGCATCAATGCGCTTTCGATCCTCACCCGCATTTTGCCGCGGCCATTCTTTCTGACCCAGGCTGAACTGTCCTTCCCGCGGAATCGTGCGGCCCCGATCGCGGCCGATCTCGTCTTCTCGGATGACACTGGTCTGCCGATCCGGGCCGAGTTCGACTGGCGCCAGACCGTCCCCCAGACCTGGGATATCAACGTCGAGACCGATGGCGGACGGCTGACGCTCTCCTCCGGCGGCAGCCGCCTCGTTCATGATGACCGCACCCTGGTCGACGAGAAGCAGGCGGAATACCGCGGCATCTATCGGCATTTCGTCGAACTGATCGCCAACGGAGTGTCCGACGTCGATTTGTCGCCGCTGGCTCATGTCGCGGATGCCTTCATGCTCGGCCGGCGCCGCGATGTCGAACCATTCATCGAGGATTGATGTGATGCAGATGGATAAATCACGGGCGCCGAAGGTCACGCGCGAGGGTTTCGGACATCTTCCCGATGGCGCCGCGATTGAAATGGTGCGGTTGCGCGGCGACAACGGTTTTGAGGTGCGCCTTATCACCTATGGCGCGACGCTGCAGTCGATCTTCGCGCCGGATCGCGCCGGGCGCCTTGCCGATGTTGTGCTTGGCCGCGATGATCTTGCAGGCTATCTCGCGGTTCGGCGGTTCCTCGGCGCGACGATTGGGCGGTACGCCAACCGGATTGCGAACGGCAGCTTCGAGCTGGACGGCCGCCGCTTTCAACTGCCCACCAATGATGGGGCTAACGCCCTGCACGGCGGACTTGCAGGCTTCGATCGCAAACCCTGGACCATCACCGCAATCGGCGAGAACCCTGCGCCGTTCGTTACACTGTCCTATCTCAGCCTGGACGGCGAGGAAGGCTATCCCGGCACGCTGAAGACCGAGATCACCTACCGCATTTCGGGCGACAGCGAGCTTTCGCTTGAATTTTCCGCGGTGACCGACAAATCGACCATCGTCAATCTGACCAATCACAGCTTCTTCAACCTCACAGGCGTCGAGAGCGACGGCGGAATTCTCGATCACGTTCTGACAATCGCGGCAGATACCTATTTGCCGGTCAGCGCGGCCGGCATTCCCTCAGGCGCGCCAGACAAGGTTGATGCAACGCCGTTCGACTTCCGCAAGCCCCATCGTGTCGGCGCTCGCCTTCGCGACGCGGATGAACAGGTTTTGATTCGACAGGGCTATGATCACAATTTCTGCCTGCGTGGCGGCGCCAGCAGCGTCCCGCGCTTTGCTGCTCGTGTGGAAGATCCAGGGTCAGGCCGTGTTCTTGAACTCTGGACCAATCAACCGGGCGTCCAGTTCTATTCGGGCAATTTCCTTGATGGAACCGTGACCGGCAAATATGGCCGTGTCCACCGTCAGTATGACGCGCTATGCCTGGAGCCGCAGGTCTATCCCGATACGCCAAATCATCCGGCCTTTCCGTCGGCGCGGCTCGATCCCGGGCAGACCTATCGCCATACCTCGCTGTATCGATTTTCCACGAGCTGACGGCGCAAAAGAAAGGGACATCGCGTGGAGCAAGTCGGCACCAGGATCCTCAGCGAACAGCATTGCCATCTCGGCGAGGGCTGTACCTACGACCCGGTAACCGATACCGCATGGTGGTTCGATATCATCGAGCGCACCCTGTTTCAGGCAAATCTTCAATCCGGCGCCGTCACCTCGCACGCGCTGCCGCTGATGGCCAGCGTGCTTGCCTTCATCGACGACCAGCGCCAGCTGCTCGCGACCGAAAACGGCCTCTATGTTCGCGATGTCGCGGATGGCCGCCTTGCGCTTCACATGCCGCTCGAGGCCGACAATGCGGCAACGCGTTCCAACGATGGGCGGGTCCATCCCTGCGGCGCGCTGTGGATCGGAACCGTGGGCCGCAGGGGAGAAAAGGGGGCGGGCGCGATCTATCACTTTGATCGCGGAGCGTTGCGCCGGCTCTATGCAAACGTCAGCATCCCAAATGCGATTTGCTTTTCGCCGGACGGCGCCACCGCCTATTTCACCGACAGCCGTGAAGGAATTCTTTATCGCGTCGCAGTCGACCCGGCGAATGCCCTGCCGACCGGAAATCCCGCGACACTCGATGGCCACAGCGACGGGCCAGGCAGCCCGGACGGCGCCGTCGTCGACAGCGAGGGATTGATCTGGAATGCGCGTTGGGGCGGGTCGTGCATCGACGTCTATACGCCGGAAGGCGAGCGCGTTCGCACCATTCGGGTGCCGGCGACGCAGCCGAGCTGCCCGGCGTTCGTCGGCCGGCATTTCGATCGGCTGCTGGTGACCACCGCCTGGGAGGGAATGGACGAGCAGGCCAGGGCCGCCGATCCCGACCACGGCAGGACGTTCATTCTCGACGTCGGCGCACGGGGACGGGCGGAACCGCGTGTCAGGCTCGGTCCAGCATGAAAGCGGCCCCATCGCACAAGAGTTTATGATGCTTGCAGAACCACAATGCGTGATCGATCATCCCCTCGTTTCCGTCGGCCACGATGGGTACCTGACAATGCGCCGATACGTACTGGCGCCAAACCGCAGCAACGCGGCAACTAAGGCTCAACCCCCTGGGAGCGAAAGATGAACCTATTCAAAGCTGCTCTATCCGCCATCGTGCTTGGTTCGGTCGCCCTTGCGGGATCCGCGCTCGCGCAGGACAAACCCACGGTCGGCATCGCCATGCCTACCAAATCCTCGGCGCGCTGGATCGATGATGGCAACAACATCGTCAAGGTGCTGAAGGAGCGCGGTTACAACACCGACCTGCAATACGCCGAGGACGATATTCCGAACCAGCTCTCCCAGATCGAGAACATGGTGACCAAGGGCGCCAAGGTGCTTGTGATCGCTGCAATCGACGGCACTACGCTCTCGGACGTGCTCAAGCAGGCCAAGACCAAGGGCATTACCGTGATCGCCTACGACCGGCTGATCCGCGACACGCCCAACGTCGACTACTATGCCACCTTCGACAATTTTCAGGTCGGCGTGCTGCAGGCGCAGTCGATCGAGCAGGGACTGAAACTGAAGGAAGGCAAGGGCCCGTTCAACATCGAGCTGTTCGGCGGCTCACCCGACGACAACAACGCCTACTTCTTCTACAACGGCGCGATGTCGGTGTTGCAGCCCTATATCGACAGCGGCAAGCTCGTGGTCGCCAGCCACCAGACCGGCATGGACAAGGTCTCGACGCTGCGCTGGGATGGCGCCACGGCACAGGCTCGCATGGATAATCTGTTGAGCGCGTTCTACACCACCAAGCGGGTCGACGCGGTGCTGTCGCCCTATGACGGGCTTTCGATCGGCATCCTGTCGTCGCTCAAGGGCGTCGGCTATGGCAGCGGCAATATGCCGATGCCGATCGTCAGCGGCCAGGATGCGGAAATACCCTCCATCAAGTCCATGCTGCGCGGCGAGCAGTATTCAACGATCTTCAAGGACACCCGCGACCTTGCCAAGGTCACCGCCGACATGGTGGACGCGGCGTTGAGCGGCAAGACCGTGACGGTGAACGACACCACGACCTACAAGAATGGCGTCAAGATGGTGCCGTCCTATCTGCTCAAGCCGGTGGTCGTCGACAAGACCAACTGGGAGAAGGTGCTGGTCGATGGCGGCTATTACAAGAAGGCGCAGGTCAACTGAGGCGGGCTGTGCCTGAGGTGGCCGGGCAAAGGGCGCGAGGTATCTTCGTGCTCGATGTTTGCGGCCATCTACGTCTTTCTTGCCGCAGGGTATCCGAATGACCACACTGCTTGAGATGCGCGGTATCAGCAAAGCCTTCGCCGGCGTGAAGGCGTTGAACGACGTCAATTTCACCGTCCGGCAGGGCGAGATCCATGCCCTGGTGGGCGAGAACGGCGCCGGCAAGTCGACTTTGATGAAAGTGTTGAGCGGCGTCTATCCACACGGCGACTACGACGGCAGCATCATCTATGACGGCGAGGAGCGGCAGTTCCGCAACATCAATGATTCCGAGGCGCTCGGCATCATCATCATTCATCAGGAGCTCGCGCTGATCCCGCTGCTCTCGATTGCCGAGAACATCTTTATCGCCAACCCGCCGTCGCGGTTCGGCGTGATCGATCGCGACGCAGTCTATAGGCGGTCTCGGCAGCTATTGGCAAAGGTCGGGCTCAACGAGGCACCGGATACGCTGATCACCAATATCGGGGTCGGCAAGCAGCAACTGGTGGAGATCGCCAAGGCGCTGTCCAAGCAGGTGCGCCTCCTGATCCTCGACGAACCGACCGCGAGCCTCAACGAACGCGACAGCGCGGCGCTGCTCGATCTCCTGCTTGAGTTCCGCTCCCAGGGCATGTCCGCGATCCTGATTTCGCACAAGCTCAACGAGGTGGCGCGCGTCGCCGACCGCATTACCGTGCTGCGCGACGGTCGCACCGTCGATACGCTGGATTGCGAGGCCGGCGCGGTTGAGGAAGATCGTATCATCCGCAAGATGGTGGATCGCGACCTCGAGCATCGCTTTCCGAAGCGCGATCCTGATATCGGCGAGGTGGTTCTCAAGGTTGAGAATTGGTCGGTCTATCATCCGCAGCATGCGGATCGGCAAGTCATCAAGAATGTCGACTTCCAGGTCCGCCGCGGCGAGATCGTCGGCATCGCAGGGTTGATGGGCGCCGGGCGCACCGAATTCGCCATGAGCCTGTTCGGCCGCTCCTGGGGCCGCAAGATCACCGGCCGCGCTACGCTGCACGAGCGCGAGGTCGATCTCTCGACCGTCAGCCGGGCCATCGACGCCGGCCTTGCCTACGTCACCGAAGACCGCAAGCAGCTCGGCCTTCTGCTCGCCGACGACGTGCGCAAGAACATCACGCTTGCCAATCTCGGCAGCGTCGCGGCCGGCCGCGTCATCGACGACATCAAGGAGTTGCACGTCGCGAATGATTATCGCAACCGCATGCGCATCCGCTGTTCCGACGTCTACCAGACCTGCGGCAACCTGTCCGGCGGCAACCAGCAAAAGGTGGTGCTGTCGAAATGGCTGTTCACCGATCCGGAAATCCTGATCCTCGATGAGCCGACCCGCGGTATCGACATCGGCGCCAAGTACGAGATCTATTGCATCATCAACGAGCTGGCTGACGCCGGCAAGGCGGTCATCGTAATCTCGTCGGAAATGCCGGAACTGCTCGGGATCTGTGACCGTATCTGCGTTATGAACGGAGGCGCGTTTGTCGGCGAGTTCGACAGAGCCGAGGCGACGCAGGAGAAAATCATGCGCGCCATCGTGAGTAAGGGCGAACGGCTGGTTGATAGAAGCCTGGAAGAGAAGTTGTTGGGAGAGGCGCATCCATGAGCGACAAGACCGTGACGCTTCCCGAAGCGCCCAAACATGCGGGCTTTCTCAAGGCCAATTTGCGCGAAAACGGCATGCTTCTGTCGCTGTTTGCGATCATGCTGTTCTTCGAGTTCGTGACCGACGGCACGCTGCTGCGTCCGCTCAATCTCACCAATCTGGTGCTGCAGAACAGCTATATCGTGATCATGGCGCTCGGCATGCTGCTGGTGATCGTCACCGGGCACATTGATCTTTCCGTCGGTTCGGTGGCGGGCTTCATCGGCGCGATCGCCGCGGTGCTGATGGTGCGATACGGCGTGCATTTCATTCCGGCCACCATTGCCTGTCTTGCGCTCGGTGCGCTGATCGGCGCGGCGCAAGGCTACTGGGTGGCCTATTTCAAGATTCCGTCGTTCATCGTCACGCTAGCGGGCATGCTGGTGTTCAAGGGACTGGCGCTGGCCGTGCTGCAGGGCCAGTCGGTCGGCCCGTTTTCGTCGACCTTCCAGAAACTCTCTTCCGGCTTCATTCCGGAATTGTTTCCAGGCGCCGGCGCGCTCTATCCTACGTCGATTCTGATCGGCGCCGCGCTGGCGTTTGGTCTGGTCTATGTCAGCGTCAAGACCCGAGCCCGGCGCGCAAGCCACGGCGTCGAGGTCGAGCCAACCGGTTTCTTTGCGCTCAAGAACGCTCTTCTGTTCGGCGTGATCATCTATTTCACCTATCTGATCGCCTCGCATCGCGGTTTGCCCAACGTGCTGGTAATTATGATCGCACTGATCGCGCTCTATGGCTTCGTCACCGCGCGTACCACGATCGGCCGGCAGATCTATGCGGTCGGCGGCAATGAGAAGGCGGCCAAGCTCTCCGGCATCAAGACCGAGCGGCTGACCTTTCTGACCTTCGTCAACATGGGCGTGCTGGCTGCACTCGCCGGTCTTGTGTTCGCCGCACGGCTCAACACGGCAACGCCCAAAGCAGGGGCCGGCTTTGAGCTTGACGTCATTGCCGCCTGCTTCATTGGCGGGGCCTCGGCCTACGGCGGCGTCGGGCGGGTCGCCGGTGCCGTGATCGGCGCGCTGATCATGGGCGTGATGAATAACGGCATGTCGATCCTCGGCATCGGCATCGACTATCAGCAGGTGATCAAGGGATTGGTACTGCTCGGCGCGGTGTGCCTTGATGTCTACAACCAGCGGCGCTGACGTGAGGCGCCGTCAGTTCGCCGATAGCTGGTGGTATTCCTTGCCCGCAGCAAGCAGCAACGCCGTGGTGTGGACCACCCAATCCACGCGCGATTTCTTCCAGGTCTGCCACCCATCCGGAAGCTGCTTTTGCACAAACATGCCATGGACCCGATCGAGCGCAAGCGCCGGTTCGCCCTCTATTTCCTTGGTGTTGGGATCATGGGTCAGGAACGCGAAGAGAAGGCCGAACTCGCCGGCAGAACCGACCAGATTGTTCTCTCCCATCAGCCTTGTAAGTTTCTGTTCCAATAGTCGGTGATCGTCGTTGGCGTCGGAGCTTGAACCGAGCAGTTTCGAGGCCAGGGCCGTGGAAATGGCCCCGACGACGCCTGCCAGATCACGAGCCATCAACTCAGCGACGTTTGCGCTCGCCACCTTCGAGTTCGGATCCCGTTTCAGATTCTGTGCGATGAATTTGCCAACATCCGACCGTTTCAGGAAGTTGTCGGTGGCAAGCTTCGCGAGCCGATCGAAATCCGCCTGGCTTAGTCGTCCGGAGCCCAATGTCGTGGGGTTTCCCTGCAGGATGCCGCTGTGTCCGGGGTGGGAACCCTGCGAGCCCGGCAGTTCGAGCGAGAACAGGCCGGCCGGCACTGGCGTGTCGAGCGCGCTTCCCGAACTATTGCGCATCAAGGCATGATTGCCGGCGGCAAAAAACGCCAGCAGGTCGCCGAGGTCGCCGCCGCCTTCGTTGCCCAACCGCCTGACATCCTCGATGTTGGCTAGCGGATTGTCGGGTGCGCCCCTGACGCTGAGCAATTCCTGATGGACCAGGCTGCCTAGAAACGGGCAGGTGACCTTGGTCTCCACCATCAGGTCGCGGACCCGTGGATCGAGTGCCAATGGACTTTCAAGCATGGATACCTCCGCTGCTTTGGCCTGCCGCTGGCATGGTCGAATGCCCACGCGTCGTCTTCGCGGCCTCAAGGATTGCTTCGGCGGCCTTTTCGCCGATCATGTAGACGGCGCAGGCGATGAAAAACCCGGGGATGCGCGGAAAGACGGAAGCATCGACGACGCGAATACCGCTCGTTCCGTGCACGCGAAAGTCGCTGGAGAGGACGCCGCCGGCGTCTCGATTACCAATCGCGCAGGTGCCGCACGCGTGGTGTCCCCAGGCGTGGTCGCGGACGAATTGCCGCAACTGCTCATCGTCTTGGAGGTCTGCGCCAGGCGTTTCCTCGCCATGAATCAGTCCGCTGGCTTGCAGCGCGGCCGACATTTTCCGGACGCGGCGAATACCTTCCACGACCGCGGCGAGATCGTCGCCGTCTTTATCGGTCCCTTCCTCGAAGTAGCGAAAATCGATCTGCGGCGGATCGCGCGGATCGCTCGATTTCAGCGACACCGTGCCGCCGCGATTATGGGTATGGGCCTTCAAGAGTGCGAAGGTGAGATCGTCATGGCTGTTGCGGATGAGGTCGGAATAGCCGGGAAAATAACCCGAAAAGCGCGTTAGCAGCGCCATCACGAACAAATCCGGGTTTGCCTGGACCGGGCTCGAACGCAAGGCGAAAGCGATCGCCGCGCCGTTGGAAATATACATGCCGCGGCCAGCCAGCCAGTCGCGGTAGACGGGATCATCGGCGGCGAAGCGAGCATCCCGCAAGCAACTCCACGGACGCGAGGTCTTGTGAACAAGGCCGATCTCGTAACGGTCTTGCAGATTTCGACCGACGCCCTCCAGTGGGACCTCGACATCGATACCCAATGCGGCGAGGGACGGCGGCGGACCGATGCCCGATAGCATCAGCAGTTGCGGGGTATTGAAGGAACCGCCGGCGAGGATGACTTCGCGCATGACGCTGACGCGCCTTGGCACGCCGGGTTCGCCGCTGGTGTTCGGTGAGGCGCGATAGAGGGCCTTGCCTTTGAGAAATTCCACGCCGATGGCGCGTTTGTCGGCATCAAGCAGGATTTTGGTCGCAAGCGCGTCGAACTCGACGGCCAATCCGTGTTTATGTACGGCGGACAAGACGCGTTCGCGCGCGCCGCGCCGTCGCCCGGTGGATGTCGATAACGGAATTTCGCAAAGGCCCTCGGCCAGCAACTCTTGCAAGCGTTGATCGTTGGGATCGCTCTCGCCGATCAGGAAGCGCGCCAACCGCAGGCAGATATGGCGCAGCCAGGCAACTACCGTGGTTCGCTGGTCTGGTTTGAGGTCAGCGCGGATCGTGTCCCTGATCGTTCGCATCAGCGCTCGATCGCCGAATGCCTTCCGCGGCAGCGGGATTTCGGCGTCGAGCCAGCCCTTCCACCCGTGTCCTGTCGGGTTGAAGCGATCGCCGGTCAGCCAGGAGAGGAAACGCCAGAGCGGGCGATGCCGGCAATTCTCGAGCAGATGAAAATAGCGCCGCATGTTGTCCGCGCTCCAGGATCGGTCACCGGTCAGCGCGGCGATTTGGTCCCAATCCGAATCGTGCGGGTACATGAAGATCATGGCGTTGTGCGCGGTGCAGCCGCCGAGCGCTGAGGCCCGCGGGTAGAGCACCCCGGCCGGCGGATTCGCGCGCGGCAGGCGGCGGGAGGCGTCTTCGCCAAAATCGTGTACCAGAAAATTCCACGCCATCGCCGGGTTTTCCGAGGCGAAGGGATGAAAGGCGGGAACCTGGTACTGGCTCGGAAGCTCCGGGGCGCGGCTGGGCTGATCGCAGGGGTCGCTGCCTGCTTCGAGCAGCAGGACCCTCATTCCCGCTTCGGCGAGGCGTGCGGCGACCGTGCCGCCTCCGGCCCCGGAGCCGACCACGACGTAGTCGTAGTCGTCGTTTGACGCGGGGTTCATTGTCAGAACGTCTTGATAAATTCGATCAGAGCCTGTTTGTCCTCGTCGCTGAGCGGCGGTTCGGCTCCAAATGCTTTTTCGTCGTCGCTCAATCCACTGGTGTCGTTGAATTTCGCCGTGCCGAAATAGTGGCCACGGTTGACGACGAAATCCGGACATTTGCTCAATTTGAGCAATGGCTCTCGAAGATTGGCGCCCCAGGCGAGCAGTTTTGCGTCATCGGCTGAAAGATCGAGACTCGGCCAATTTTCGAGGAATTTCCCGATAAGTCGACCGAAGTTGGCGACATGGGCAATTCGTTCTGCAGCCGTCGCGCGATCCAGATCGGGCAGGGGCTGGTAACTGGCCGCCAGACTGATGGGAAATCCCCTCGGTATCGGGCCGAGTTTGAACGCGCCATCGCGATCGAAAAGGCGCCCGAACGGTTCTGCCGGAAGGCTGTCGACGAGACTCTTCAATTCGACCGGGATGCTTCGCTTGGGAACGTTGATCGCGCTTCTCTCGGTGGTGCGAACGATATATCCGTCAAAGTTTTCCTCGTGGTCGCGCGTTTCCGGCCACAGCAACTGCTTTATCGAGGCGTCGAAAACCTTCATGCGCCCCTCGACCGACGGATCGTCGGAAAACGGCCCGCGCGGTCCGAGCCGGTTGTTGAGCAGGAATGGCGCGGTCGACCAGATGCTGACCAGCGAAGGCACCCGCGTAAAACCGCGTCCGGCGCCGGCCATCGGGTATTGCCAGCGCTCTGCGGTGAAGGGATCCTGCACCGTGATTTTTCCGACCGAGGGAAGGGTCTTGTAGGTCGAGGAAGAGAAGTTGTCCCAGATGTTGCCGCGGATGGCATTGGTCGCCAGCGGGCTGCAGGCATTGGTTCGCAACAACGTCACCGGGATGCGGGCTTCGGTGGATAGATAATTGCCGTCGAGGAAGTCGGGCCGGGCCACGATCGCGCGCATCTTGGCCTTGAACTTGTCGGTCTTAGTATAGCTCCAATAGCGGTTCCAGCAGGTCAGGTAACCGGGTCCCGAGCAACCGCCCGGCGCCATTTTGGCGCGCGCTTCGTCGGGCAATTTGCTCGAATGGCAACGGGCGCAGGTTTCGGCAAACACCGTCTTGCCGCGCTCCAGGACGGCTCTGTCGGTTGTCAAATGTTGGCTTCCTCCGGGCGCATCCGCCAATCGGTCCGGCCGCCCGGCCTTGAGCAGGAACTTCGCCATGTTCAGCGTGCCAATCTCGGTGGCCCGCCAATAGGCAGAGCCGCTCTCCGCGGTCTCGATCTCGATCGGCGTGATGCTCTTGCCGCCAAAGAACGGATTGAAATGCTTCATCCACTCTTCGCTGTAGAGACCGATGTTGAGATAGACGCGGTTGAGCGCGCCGAGCACGCCAACGGAGTCGGAGCCGTCCTTCAGCACGCGCGGCGACCAGGACGTGTTCGGATCGTCAAAATAGGGCGGCAACTGCTTGTTGTTGAGCTCGCCACCCTTCAGTGTTTCCTTGCCCCAGAGGCTGGATTCGGTCAGCCGCTGCTCCAGCAGATAGACCGCGTTCATCGTGCGCGGGTTGTTGATGTAGTCGGTCGACACCAGCGACGTATCCATCGTGCCCGGCGGGTAGGAATGCATCAGCTGATACAGAAACTCCTTGGTGTCGCCGGAGTAAACGAACACCCGGTCCATCCAGAGATACTGGCTGCCCACGGTCGAATTGAGATTGGCCCATTGCGGATTGGAGGGGTCCGCCGGCGGGTGGATGGGACTTGGGCCGACATGGCAGAAGCCGCAGGCCATACCGACGCGATAGGGCCGGACGAGGTCGGGATTCTTGTAATAATTTTCGTCGGTGTAGTACTTCTCCGGATCCCACTTGTCCTTTGCCGCCTGGTCAAAGTCCGGATTCGGGAACAGCCGCAAGCCGACGATGCCCGTCGCATAACCGAAATACGAGCCGACCGGCAGCTTTGAGCCGTCGGTGAAGGTCGCGCCGCGCGCGCCGATCTTTACGCCGGGATAGGCCTTCTCGTCCTCGAATGGCTCCGCCGGACAGTCCTTGCGGCGCGCATCGAGCCATAGACCGAAGCGGTTCGGATCGGGCGCCGTAGGCTTTTCGAAGCAGGGTTCGTTGAGCGCGCCCAGCCAGTGCCAGCGCGAATCGCGATCGCAATGCTTTCCGTCGCAATAAGTTTGGCTTGGGTGCGATGTGACAATCTTCAGGAGGTCGAATGTCGCCATGCTGTTTCGCGTGACTTTGTCCCAGAACCGGTCATTGCCGCCGGTCCAGAGCAGCCACATGTTACGCCCCTGGATCTCTTCAGGAGACATGGCCACGCCATTGTCCATGTCGTGAAAATGGTCCTCCTTTGCCTGCGGAAAACTCGCTGGGGTACGCCCGGCGCGCTGCGCCTCGTCCGGTGTGGCGGGGGGCGCGGCTTGCGTGCCGGGTACCCAAAGTATCAAGGCGGCCGCCGCGACAATTCCCATGAGTCCAGCGGTACGAGCGCGCAAATGGATTGCTTGCATGATCGCTTCCTCGCTTCCGAAATCCGCCGGCAGCGCATATGGGGGCGTCAAGCCGACGCTCACCGGACAGCAATTCAAAGCCCAAAGGCGGCACTGCCTCGCCTCGCACCTTGCATCTTTGCGCCATTTATCGAAACGCGCAATATTAAAGCGAGCTTCCTTAGGTTGTGGCAGTTTTGATCCTCTTCGGGTGCGACGAGGAGGCTGATTTTCCTGCCGATTCCTCCGAAGTGCGACCAAATTCAAGTGTTTACGGAACACGAACGAGAAAAACCCGACCTCAGACCGGTTGCGTCGCGGCGCGTAGAATTTTGTGTTTCGCGTCGGTCCGTGGCAATGTCGACTGAAAGCTACGGTTGAAGCGTTTCTTCGCGTATTGTTTTGCGGGCGTCCGCGAGTCCGAAAGTTTACGACGATTGGCGGTACTCAAGGCGGCGTCTGCTGGGGAGAGACTGGCGATGCTTCTCAGGTTCCTGCACCGTATCATCGATATCCTGCTGCATTTCGAGCGACGGTTCGAACAGCCTTTTCTGCGGCCAGCGTTTAACTATTTGCTGCGCGAACCGATCGCGCGGCTCCTCACAGCACTGATCAATCTCATGCGAAGCCGCGAGGACGTCGCGCTGGCTGAGGAGACGCCGCAGCCGGGCGAGGATCAGGATGTCCAGACCATGATCGACGAGATGCGGCGTCATCTGGTGATCGATTTCCCGCCCGGCGGCTTCGAGCGCGCCGGCAACACCAAGACCCATGGCCTCGTGCGCGGCGAATTGACCATTGCCGACAATCTGCCGGAAGCCTTCCGGCATGGCCTGTTTGCGATGCCAAAGACCTACCGGTGCTGGGTCCGTTTTTCCGGTCCCGGCCCGCATATCGAACCGGATATCGACGACGTCGGGTTTGTCAGCATCAGCGTCAAAGTGATGGGCGTTGAGGGCGACAAGCTGTGGAAAGACGAAACGCACACGCAGGACTTCACGGCGGTTTGCACGCCGACGTTCGTGACGCCTGACATCAAGGCCAATGCACGGCTGCAATATTGGAGCCGCCGCCATCTACCGGCGTTCTATTTTATGGATTTTCGCGGGACCCATCTGCTGGACATGGCAATGCAAGGCCTTTGGAACGAGACCCAGACCAACCCGCTCGGCGCCACCTTTTACAGCTGCGTTCCCTATCTCATGGGACCGCACCAGGCGATGCAATACAGCTTCAGGTCCAAGACCAATGTCCACCGCAGGATCCCGCGGCTGCCGCTGCGTCCACCCGACAATTATTTGCGTGACAACATGATCAGCACCCTCAAGGAGATGGACGTCGAATTTGAGATGCGCGTTCAGCTGCAGACCGACGCCTTTTTGATGCCGATCGAAAACAACGCCGTGCTTTGGCCCGAGCGCCTGTCTCCGCGCGTACCGGTGGCAACTTTACGAATCCCGCGACAGGAATTCGACAGCCCCGCGCAATTCGCCTTCACCCGCAATCTGAAGTTCAATCCATGGCATTGTCTGCCGGAGCATCGTCCGCTCGGCAACCAGAGCCGGGCGCGTAAGCGGATGTATGACGAACTGGCAACGTTTCGTCAGAAGATGAATGGCGCAATCCACATCGAGCCGAACGGCGACGAACGGTTCGACGGCGGGTCAATCGCTGGCGATCCACCTCAGGGCAGCTAGGCCCGGCAGGAAGAAATAGGCGCCGCCGCGCACGCGGACGAATTGCGGAAGCCCGCTAGCATGCCGGCAGTGAGGGGGAGCGCCGGGCCGGGTAAACCCATCGGTGGGCTGCGGCTCGGCGATCGGGCCGGTCGGAAACGGCTCGCGGTTGCCGAGCAACGGGTCCTGCTCTCCCGTGAGTGCGGCAAATTTCGCGC
Source organism: Bradyrhizobium sp. AZCC 2289 (assembly GCF_036924615.1). Taxonomy (NCBI): domain Bacteria; kingdom Pseudomonadati; phylum Pseudomonadota; class Alphaproteobacteria; order Hyphomicrobiales; family Nitrobacteraceae; genus Bradyrhizobium; species Bradyrhizobium sp. AZCC 2289. The sequence goes on from NZ_JAZHRY010000001.1 coordinate 8,500,328, forward strand.
TGGCGATCCAGGCGCCCTGAACGAATTCGAATTGCCGCGCGATGTTGGCGTTGAGGCAAAGGAAGTGGATGCCGGTCTCGGTCGCGGGATCGTGCCCCAGGTCGCGATCTGGCTTCGTGCCATATTCCCGGCCGCGCCGCAGGATACGGTGAAAGCGGGCCGAAGCCACCGCATCATCCTCGGATCGAATAAAAGGCCACACCGTCGTATTGCGCCGCCAGGGAAGCGTGGACGAAGTCGGGCGGCGGTCGCGGCGCGTGGTTAGCCCCAGCATGGTCAGCAAACTGTCGAGCGGCCCCTTCCTGCCGCCGGGCATATCGCCGGTACGCGGATTGGCGCGACGAATATGCGCGCCGACTGGGCAGCTCAGTCCATCCGGATCGGTATCGAACAGAAAGCCGTTGAGACCGGAGTTGCGCTCGTCGACGCCGGGAATCGACCGGCCGACGGGGAGGTCGGGGAGGGGACTGCCGTCAAGCTTGCGCCCGACCATCGACTCGGCCTGCTGCTCTTTTGTTATTCCGGAACGCGCGGCCTCGTTGGCGACCCATCGCCAGAAGCCTGCGACATCCTGGGCGAGCTGACGATAGACCAGGTAGCTGCCATTCAGGCCAACGTCCCCACGATCCGTCAAATCTTTCGGCAAGATGTCGACATTTTTTTCGCTTGCTGCGAGTAGCGGGCGGTCTGTCAGCAGGCCATATTCGTTTCGATAGCCGAGGAGAAGTTCGCCCAGCGCCAGCAGATTGGTGTAGTCCTGATCGGCCTTGGTGCCGGGGATCCGAGGGCGATCCCAGTCGAATGTAGGCTGCGAAATTCCGTCGCGGAATCCGAACGGCTCCGTGTTGTCCATGTCGCTGTCCGAAAGGATATCAATCTTGGACAGTCCGGCGGCAAGCGCCTGATCCAGCATCCTGTCGGTGAACGCTTCGATCTGTTCCACGCTCGAAAACAGCATCAGCAGGATGTGCGGTTCCTTCTCGCCGACGCCCCAACACCAGTTCGTCGGCGCATTTGCCCCGGTGTCGCCCAATCGCCGAGAGCGATTGTCATTGTTTGCCATGCCGTCGACGAACTCGGGCGCAAATTGCTGCAGGATCGTGTCTTTGATGCCCAGTGCCCTTAAGCCTTCCGCCGTAAAGGCCATCTGGCTGATTTCAGGAGGGAGCTCTTTCAGAGACATTTTCGCAAGGCTCGTCGGGGTAAGGCCGCGCAGCCATTGACGCGCGGCACTGGGCTCGACAGCGCGCAACAGCATGTATCTTGCGCTCTTGTACGAGCCGAAGGCGGTTCGGGCGATCGCCTGGATGTCGGTTGCGTCGATCTCACGTCGCATGTTGGTTTCTCGCGCCGTCATATTTCGGCCAGCCATCGGCGTATTTCGTCGTAGCTCATCGCCGCTTTTTCGAACCCGTTGCGGATGCGGCTGTTGCGGGCGAGATCGTGGGCGGTCAGCCCAGGATAGGCCTTGTACCAGACGTCCGTGGGAATCTGATGGCGGCGCTGGAAGTGCTTGAATTCCTGCTCCAGCCATGCCCCGCGGGCGAGGAGCCAGTTGGTAGTGGGATAGCCGATGCCGCTCGAGAACGAGAGGTTCAGCCCAAAGCCGGCTTTGTTGATGAAGTCGTCCATATAGGCTTCATGACCGCCGTCGTAATTGCTGCAGAAGAAGGCGCGGCGGCCCTGGTCCAGAAACACCCAATGGGCGAAATGTATCGTGCCGATGCGCGCGAGCGATCCGCGCGTGAAAATGTGGCGAGCCACCCAATTGATTCCGTAAAGGATCGCCTTCTCGGTCCTGAGACGAAACCATCCCGGCTTGATGGAGCCCATCGCGGTGTACTGGTTGGTTACATCATGATCCTCGCTCTTGCGAAGCTCTGCGACCCAGTCGGCGTCGTAAGGTTGTTTGACGAATTTGTCCGTTTGTTCATGCCTGCGCAATGCGACGGCAAACAGCACCGAGCCGATGCCCAGCAGCACGATCGTGATGATTGGAAACAATGCGAGGCAGACCAACGCGACCACGAACGGAAGCAACAGATGCGCCAAGTTACGAATGCGCCAGGAGAGGGGCGTCGGAGGCGCCGGCTTCAGCGGCTCGGGCAACATAATCGACTGCCGCAAGCGGACGAGAATCTTCTGAGGCTCACTCTCCTCGATCTCCGATAGCGCAGCGCGCAACAGATCGTGCAACCGCGCCTCTTCCCGCACCTGACCGACGCTGCGTCCGACCCAATTGACGTAGGAAGCTGCAGGCTTTACCCGGCGCGCGCGGAGCCAGCCGAGCAGGTCGGTGGTTTGGCCAAACTCCTCGCAATGACCGACGATTGTCCGCAATCCGTCCGGCCTTTGTGCCATGCGCGCCAACAGCTCATCCGCCGAGCCGTCGCAATCCACCATGAAGCAGAGGTAGAACGGCTCCCTACTTGGAAGCTGCGGATAATCGGCACGATCGTTCAACGTGTTGTCCGCGAGCACGACGAACCGCGCAAAGTGGATCTCGTCGAAGTCGCGAAACCGCACCAGCGGGTTGTCGGGATCCGCCATGCCCGTGCGGTCGGCGAAGGTCATGGTCTTGAGCAGCGATCTCAGCTTGTCGAGCTGAACAGGATCGATCTTTGTGACGATGATAAAACTGTCTTGCGGGATCATGCCGCCAATCCGGCTTTAGGTCCTGAAGTCGAGCGAAAAATCGATCAACCGGGCTTTGTCCCAGTAAACCTTGCCGAGATAGAACCCGGGTTCGATCATGCGAATTTCGTCGCGAATGTGCGACGCGACCAGCGATGTCTCCGAATAATCGAGAACGATGCATTCCTTGCCGTCGAGCAAGCTGGGCGCCTTGTAGACGCGAGCGATGATAGCCTTCAGGCCGAACGCCAGGATGTGGTTTCGCAGCAACCCGTCCTTGGCGTCGAACACCTTGCCTTGCCAGGCGAAGATGTTGATGAACTCGGCGATCGCGCCGCTGAACGACGTGCCGGGCGCAATGATCGCGGTACCCTTGGCTTCGCCGTCGGGGATCGGCCCGGCGTCACGTGCGCTGAATAGCGCGTCGAGCTGTTGTTGCGACATTTGGAGTAGCTGCTTTGCATCTAAAGCCATTGGCCTCTCCCTTGGTCATGCCCGAAATCCATTTGATGTGCGATTGCAGGCGCGGATATGCCGGCCCCTTATCCGATAACCGCATTCGCGGTCGGTGAACCCGTACATGCAGATCGAGATACCACTTGAATCGAGCCGTGAACGGTCTCGGCGTGCCCGATCGAGTGTGAACTGGTTCGCATTGAGAACACCGCTTGGCGCTCGCGCACAGGACGTTGCGGCATGGTTCTAACCGGAAAAATTGTACAGCAAAACTGACGTTGCGCTAGTCCGAAGTTTGCTCGTGTCGTCAGGAGAGACTTGAGTCAGTGCAGTGGGTTAGGGTGGGAATGATCCTGTGATTGTGTCCATGTAAGGGGATTCCCAAATCGGCGAGGATATGATTCGATTCGGGCATGTTCATCGAGATGGTGCCCAATCGAGACTCTCCGCCTGCGGTGTTGCTGCGGGAGAGTTATCGCGACGAGCAAGGCCGTTCGCAGAAGCGGACGTTGGCCAATCTCAGCAAGCTGCCGCGTGATATGATCGATACGTTGAAGGCGGTGCTGAAGGGCGGAACGGTCATCGGCACTGGTCCGCAGGAACTGGAAGTCGAGCGCTCATTGCCGCACGGCCATGTTGCGGCGGCGCTTGGAATGATCCGCAAGATTGGCCTCGACCGGTTGATTCTGGGTGCGGCGAAGGATCCGGCCTCGCGACGCTGCTGCGATCTCGTTGTCGCCATGGTGGTTGATCGGTTGATTGCGCCACGATCGAAGCTGGGCTTTGTCCGCGCGATCGATGAGGAGACGGCGGTATCGAGTCTGGGCGCGGTCTTGCACCTTGGCCGGGTCAAGGAGCGGGAGGCCTATGAGGCGCTGGATTGGCTGCTCGAACGTCAGGGCCGCGTCGAAAATGGCTTGGCGCGGCGGCATCTCGAAGACGGCGTGCTGGTCCTCTATGACGTCAGCTCATCTTACTTCGAGGGCCGCTGCTGCCCGCTGGCGCGCTATGGCCACAGCCGGGATCACCGCAAGGACCGGCCGCAAATTGTCTATGGGCTGCTCTGCACACGCGAGGGACTGCCGATCGCCGTGGAGGTGTTCGACGGCAACACCGCGGATCCCTCAACCTTGAGCGCGCAGATCGAGAAGGTGAAGGATCGCTTCAGGATCAGTCGTCTGGTGCTGGTCGGAGATCGCGGCATGATCACCTCGGCCCGCATTCGCGACGAACTTAGGCCCGCGAATCTCGATTGGATCACCTGCCTGCGTGCACCGGCGGTGCAGGCGCTGGCCGCGGAAAATGGGCCGTTACAGCTGTCGTTGTTCGATGATCGCGATCTCGCCGAAATCAGCGCGCCGGACATGTTCCCAGGCGAACGGCTGATCGCGTGCCGCAATCACGACCTCGCCGCCGAACGGGCGCGCAAGCGTGAGGACTTGTTAGCAGTGACTGAACGCGAACTGGCCCGGATCGAAGCCAAGGTCCGGCGCAGGAACGCTCCCTTGCGTGACGCTGCCGAAATAGGTCTGGCGGTCGGCGCGGTTCTTAACAAAAGAAAGATGGCCAAGCACTTCGTCGTTACGATCCGCGATGGTCATCTCTCCTGGCATAGACGGCTCGATCAGATCGAGGCAGAGGCGCGCCTCGACGGCATCTATGTGATCCGAACCAGCATGCCTGCCGAGCATCTGAATGCCGCAGAAGCAGTTCAGGCCTACAAGGATCTCTCGCACGTCGAACGGGCATTCCGATCCCTGAAGAGCGTCGATCTGGAAATCCGGCCGATCCGTCATTGGACCGCGGACAGGGTGCGGGCTCATGTCTTCCTGTGCATGCTCGCCTACCATGTCGAGTGGCTCCTACGGGAGGCCCTAGCGCCGCTGTTGTTCCACGACACCGATCTGGCAGCAGCCAAAGCGGAGCGAACTTCTCCAGTTGCGGCCACCGCACCGTCAGACGTCGTCAAGGTCAAGAAGACAACCAGGCGATCGGCAGACGGTCAGCGCGTCATGAGCTTCGGTGACCTCATTGCGCATCTCGGAACACTCGCTCGCAACACCATGCACGTGCCCGCGCGCCCCAAGCACCGCTTTACCCTTCACTCCAAACCAACCGCCCTCCAGGAGGCGGCCTTCGATCTGCTCGGGCTCAATCCCGTTCGTGTCCAGTAACCGAGTAGCCTCGCGGACGAATGATCAAACCGCATCAGATACTTATGCGATTCATGGGTGAAAACTTCGGGCTAGTTGCTTACTTCGGGGAGAAGGGAGAAATTAAATTGCCCTGGCTTGGACGTGGATCTGACCGGCTGGAGCTGTTCGCGCAGCTTTCGGGCAAAGCCGATATTGCCGAAGCCTTCGGCTCACGAACCAGCCGGAACCCGAGATTGCGCGGCGGCAGGCCGGTGTCACAGCCACCGGCGCGGGCGTCGCGGATGAAGTCGGTGACGTAGGCGCGGTGCTGCCCTTCGGCGACCCGTACGCCGCAATTAGGATTTTTCGACAGCACACTGCCGGCATTGTCCAGCGCGGTCCGGATGAAGCACGTATCTGGTCCATTCCCAGACGTTGCCGCCGAGGTCGAGCAACCCGTTCTCGCTAGCGCCGAAGCTGCCGAAGGCATGGGTTTGCGGATCTTCCGGGCCGCGATCGGACTCGCGCACGGATTTGCGCGGCCGTCGATCCATCGCATTACGGACCGTTGCTGCTTCTTGCCGCCTTCGCGTGGGCTGCGGCCTTCCTCGGTTTCTCAATCGCTTTCAGCCGGTTGCTCACCGGCCGGAGCTAACGATTGGGTCAGGGCTGTTGGCCCGCTCCGTCGATCGCCGGCGCTTGGGGCAGTATTGCTCGTAATGCCGGGGCGGTGGTGCCGGCGTGGAGATCGTGCTTGCACCGGCCCTTTTACCGGCGTGCGGTACAGACATGCGCTGTGTTTGGTCGTTCCCGGGTCCTTTCAATATGATCCGGGCAGATCGGGTCTGCTGTTTCAGGCCGCACGGATGGGCGATCTACATTGTGATTGCGACCCGCATCCATGGGAGTATCCTCTTGCTCGCGAGCCAATTGAGGCCGCTGCCGATCGCGGGGTCCCCGACAGAAATTGGTTTGGCGGATTCTGCCTTTTGGTCTGGTCCTGCTCACGGCGCGGCCCGCATGGTCGACGCGCCGGGCGCAACAGGGGGTTGTCGATTTTGCGTGGTTCGTTGCCGTTTGACCTGCGTCAAACCGAACGGCTTTGCATGCCATAGACTGAAACGAAGGTTAATCGAAACCAGGCGGGAGCCCAACATGGCACACTATATCGCTCGATTCATGAAAGACGTGCTCGGCGAAAACGGGCACGAAGCCGAGATTTGCCAGCGTTCGGTCGAGATCGAGGCGTCATGCCTGACCGATGCCGCCGAGTTGGCGAAGGCGAAATTTTGCGAGACCGAGAACGTTGGGGATTGGTTGCTCCATGCCGACCGCGTTCACATCGCCGATGCCGAATTCCCGTCCTGACGCGAACGGGGATCGCCGCGCGATCATCCGCAGCATGATCCCGGGAAATTCGTAAGGTCAATCCGTTCGATCAGAGCTTTCAGGCGGGCGCGGATGCGGAGGTAGACGCTGCCCATTGGACGCGCGGGCGGGAGCGGTGCCTGCAAAAGCAGCGCGGCATTCCCGGGCGTCGACAGGGCGCTCCGCTGAGCGGCTCCTTGCGCGGACAAGGAGCCTTGGCGCTTCGATACGAGAAGCCGGGATGCGCGCTGTGCTTCGATCATTGCGCTGCTTCCGTGCTGCCGGACCGGCCCGAAGCCGAGCCTCAGGCGTCCATGTTCCGCAGGCGCTGGCGGTTGCGCAGCACGATCTGCCTTGCGCCTGAAAATCCCAACACGCCCTCGCCATGGAGCTGTGAAAGCGCCCGCGACACCGTCTCCAGCGTCAGTCCGAGATAATCGCCGATGTCGCGGCGGCACATCGGCAGCGCCATCATCCCGGCGACGGCGAGGCGGCGATCCATCTCGAGCAGGAAATTCGCGACCCGTTCCATCGCGCTTTTGCGCCCGAGCAGCAGCATGTGATCTTCCGCATGCCGGAGTTCGCCGGCCGTCATGCTCCAGAGCTTGCGCGCGACCCGGACATCGACGCCCGCCGCCTGCTCGAGGCTGCTGCGTTTTACCAAGCGCACGGTGGTATCGATGATGGCTTCCGCCGCAAGGCGATGGTTGCTGCCCAATTCGAGCCCGAAGATGTCGCCCGGCAGATGAAACGTGCCGATCTGGCGGCGCCCATCGGAAAGCAGCTTGTAGGTCCGAACCGCGCCGCGGATGATCTGATAGACATATTCAGCCGGCTCATCCTCGCCGTAGATCTCCTCGTCCTTGCGGTACGAAAACTCCGTCGCCACCACGCCGGCATGCCCGGTCAGGGCGCAGAACTGGTCGGGACTGGCTGGGGGAACCGGAACAACCTTGGTGGATCCAATTGAGGTGTTGAGCGATTGGGTGAACATGAGCCATCTCCGTTGCGGCGATGACCGAGTTCTACGTGGGGCGATCCGCTCTGAAAACTTCGCTCAATATCTTAAGGGGAATAACCTAAGTAGTTTACCGGAGGCCCGAGTGTTCAAGCTCAGGGAGCCGGGGGCGGGCCCTCCTGAATCGCGCCCCTGATGCGGCTGGCGAGGCTTTCCTCGAGATGGGGTTTCAGCAGCACGTGGCGTATGCCGGCGGTCGCGGCCTTTTCCTGAATATTTTCATCAGGATAGCCGGTAATCAGAATGATCGGGGCGCCGATATGGCGGTTTCGCAGCCGGTTCGCCAGGTCGATGCCGCTCATGGCCGGCATCTTGTAGTCGATCACGAAGCAGTCGGCCTCGCCCGCCAGGCTCCCGTTCAACAGGGCGGGGCCGCTGCGAAAAGTCCGAACGTCGAAACCGTCGGTTTCAAGCAGGAATCGCAGCGATCCGAGGACGCCGGTGTCGTCGTCAACAACATAGACAACAGGCGCTGAGGGTACCGAAGTCATCAGGAATCGTCGCCCGGATTGATATGGAAATATTCATCCATTAAATGATGAAAGCGCATTTGTGCGCGGGGCGACTTGATTTTCCTCAATCCTTGATCGCGCCGGCCCGCATCGCAAGGCGGACGAGCTCGGAGAGGCTCCCGGCCTGCATCTTGGTCATGACGTTGGCGCGGTAGACCTCGATGGTGCGCGGGCTGATATCATACTCCCTGGCAATCAGCTTGTTCGAGAGCCCTCCGATCAGGCCCTCCATGACCTGACGCTCCCTGGGGCTGAGACTCGCGACCCTGGCGGCTATATCCAGCGTCGCGGCCTCGCTTCGCGCGTCCGATTCAGCCTGCTTCAACGCGATATCGATCATGCCGATCAGATGATCGTCCTCGAACGGCTTTTCGAGGAAATCGACAGCGCCCTGTTTCATCGCCTCGACGGCCAGCGGAACATCGCCGTGTCCTGTCATGATCAGGACCGGGAATGTGTTGCGGTCCGCCTTCAGGCGCTTCAGAAGTTCGATGCCGTCGATGCCGGGCATGCGAACGTCGGAGACCACGCATCCAAAGTCGACACCGGGAAGGGCGTCGAGAAAACGCAGGGCCGACTCGAACAGCCTGACGTTGAAGTCGGCGGCACCGAGCAGGAAATCGAGTGAATCCCGCATCGCCTCGTCATCATCAATGACATAAACCCTTCCTCTATGCGCCATCTGTCAAACTCTCGCTCGATGCTGCCGGCAGCGTGAAGCGAAACGTCGCGCCACCCGCAGGATTGCCTTCGGCCCACATCCGGCCGCCATGCGCCTCGATGATCGAGCGGCTGATCGACAGGCCCACGCCCATGCCGGTTTCCTTGGTCGTAAAGAAGGTCTGGAACAGGCTTTGCTCCACGTCGTCCCCAAATCCGGATCCGGTATCGGAGACGACGATTTCGATCATATCGTCGGCAACCGGAACATTGGAAACGGCGAGCTCGCGGCGCAACGATTGCGCCATGGCCTCGAGCGCATTGCGAAACAGATTGACCAGGACCTGCTGAATCTGGACCCGATCGACCAGCACCTGATCGTGTAGCGAGTCAAGGTTGAAGCGAATCTGCACGCCTTGCTCCCGGGCGCCGGTCAGACCGAGCGCCCCGGCCTCCTCGATCAGTTTGGAAATGCTTTCGACCCGTTTCTCGGATTCCCCTCGGGCGACGAAATCGCGAAGACGCCGAATGATCTGCCCGGCGCGGATGGCCTGTTCGGCGGCGCGGTCCAGCGCGCTTTCAATCTTTGAAATGTTGGGATCGGAGCTCGCGCTCAGCAGGCGGCGCGACCCCTTCATGTAATTGCTGATCGCGGCGAGCGGCTGATTGAGCTCGTGCGCGAGCGCCGAGGCCATCTCTCCCATCGCGCTCAGTCGCGAGACGTGAACGAGCTCGGATTGCAGTTCCTGAAGCCGCGCCTGGGTCTGCTGATGTTCGGTCAGATCGCGGACGAAGCCGGTGAAGTAGGGCGCTCCGCCGGATTGCATTTCACCGATCGAAAGATGCATCGGGAAGGTCGTTCCGTCCTTGCGTTGACCGGTTACGATTCTGCCGATTCCTATGATATGCCGTTCGCCGGTCGATCGATAGCGCGCGAGATAACCGTCGTGGCGGGAGCGGTCGGGATTGGGCATCAGAATGCTGACGTTCTGGCCGATGGCTTCGCGCTCCGTGTAGCCGAATTGCCGCTCGGCGGCGCTGCTGAAGAACTGCATGATGCCGTTGCCGTCGATGACGATCATTGCATCTGGAATGGTGTCGAGAATCGACCGCAGGTGACTTTCACTTACTCTCAGTGCTTGCTCAATCTGCTTCTGATCATCGACGTCGATCATGATCCCGCTGAGATGGCCAGGTCCTCCTTGCTCGCCCCTTACGATGCTGCCGCGCGCGCGAACCCATTGGCGCGATTGCGATCGGCCGTTGACGTGGTATTGCATGTCGAAACCGCAGCCGGTCTCGACAGATTGCGCTACGCCTTGCCGGGTGCTTTCGCGCTCTTCCGGGTCAAGAAGGGAAAGGAACAGTTCGTAAGTAAGGGGCAGGTCCCGAGGAACGCCAAAGAGCGCTCTGGTCGTATCCGACCAAAGCAACCGGTGCGTCGAAAGGTCCAGATCCCACACGCCAATGCCGGATCCTTCGATACCCAGCCGAAAACGCTCGTTTCGAACGGGATCGTCGGTTGCTGGATGTACGATGGTGGTCACGTTCCGCCTTTATTGCCGGGCATCGCCGAAGAATACCAAGATGCCCGATGGCAAGCTACTGCTTTGCAGCAAGTCCTCGTCGGCCGAATCGCCGGGGCTGCGCCTCACAACGGCGAATTGTCGATTTCTTGATCTGCCTCAGTTCCTCGCTCGACCGAACCCCTACAAATCGTGCCACCCGGGTTTTCGGAGGCAAGAATGAAATATGCGACGGTGATGGTCGGCATGGCGCTTGGCCAGCCAAATGAGTCGCGGCTGGAAATTGCCGCCCAACTGGCTGAACGGTTCGGCGCCAAAGTAATCGGCGTTGCCGCGGCCGAGTTCACTCCGCCGCTCTATTTCACGGAAGGCGAACCGGCCCAGAGGCTGATTGATCAGGGGTGGGCCGCGGTCAAGAATCGGCTGGCGGAGTTGGAAGGCGAGTTTCGCGCTGCCATGCAAAACCGTGCGGCTGAATTGGAATGGCGCTGCGCCGAGGATTTTCCAACGCGACATGTCGTTCGGCAGGCTCGCGCCTGCGATATCATCGTGGTCGGGGAAGCCACCCGCGGCGCCTCTGCCGATCCTTTCGCGCAGGTCAATCCGAGCGATCTCGTGATGCAGACGGGACGCCCCCTGCTTGTCGTTCCCGAATCCTGCGACTGGCTGGACCTGCGAAGCGTCCTGGTTGCCTGGAAGGACACCGCCGAGGCGAGGCGCGCGGTCAGCGATGCGCTGCCGTTGCTTGGTCAGGCGAAGGAAGTCACCGTCGCCGAAATTGTCGAGGACGAGGCCGACCGGCCGGCGGCACTGTCGCGGGTGGGGGATGTCGTGGCGTGGTTGTCGCGGCATGGCGTGCGTGCGTCGCAACTGGTGCCCGAGCAGCGCGGCGACGCCGCCACGCAACTGGAGAGGATCGCGTCGGACGTAGGGGCTGGCGTCGTCATCGCCGGCGCTTATGGCCACTCGCGGCTGAGCGAATGGATCCTCGGGGGCGTGACGCGACGGCTCATCAATCCATCGAACCGCTGTTCCATGCTGTCACATTGATATTGATCTCAATCAACGCCGCTGGCTGACGGTCTGCTTGAATGTTGTTGAGTCTCGACTGAGGATCACGTTTTGGACAGCTTTATCGATCAGATCGTCGCCGACCATATGACGCGCGACGTCAAGACGGTAGCACGCGGCGTCACGCTGCGCGAACTCGGCGATCTCTTTGAAAGAGACGACTTCAACACCTACCCGGTCGAAGAAAACGGCCAAGTCGTGGGGCTGGTGTCGAAGTTCGACCACCTTGCCTGTTTCATCTTCACCCCGGCGCACATGATGCCGCGCTACGGCGATCTGATGAAGCGCACGGTCGCTGATGTCATGACTTCGGAATTCATCTATGTCGGGACCGACACCAGACTCACCAGGGTGCTTCAGCTAATGGTCGATCATCGCATACGCAGCATGCCGGTGATCGACAACGACCAGCGGCTGGCGGGTATGATCTCACGCGAAGACGTGATACGCGCCTTGCAGCGATGCGTGGGCGCCAAGGCGCCGCTCCTCCGCTGAGGAAGTTTCCGATCTGCGGGTAAACCGATGACCGGAAGTATCAGGTTTCAGGCTTTACCTTCGACCTTGTCGCCAACTGGTTGACAGGGAAGCCCGGAGCTCGCAACCAAACAGCGCAAGGGGGTACTGGAAGGTACTCGGTCACGCCGGCGCGGTAGCCTTCAACCGCACCAGCCATTTCGGGAGCAGGCTTAGCTCGCCTTCGCCATGTTCGTGTCTTCCGGTGACTCCAGATACATTCCGGACATGGTGTCGACCCAGCACAGATGGTCGTGAACTTTCTTCACACCTGCAACGTTCTCCGCTCCGACAATGGATGCCTGCCTGGAACGCTCTTCGGTGATAACGCCGCTGAGATGAACGATGCCGTCGCGCACGACGACGTTGAGGCCGAACGGACACCAGTCGTTCTTCCCTAGGGTGTCGACGATACGGCGGCGGATATGATCGTCGTCGGCGGTCGGATCGGGGATGTCCCGGGCGAGTGTCGCGACGGCCTGTAGCAGGTTGGCACGTGACACGATACCGACGAGCTTGTCTCCGCGCATGACCGGCAGGCGCTTGACGCCATTGTTCTCCATTGTCTTCACAATTTCCTCGAGTGGCGTATCCTCGGAGATGGTCAGCGGATCTCTGGTCATGACCTCGGATATCTTGCGGCCGTGTTCATGAACGAACTCGGTTGCCGCTTCGCCTGCGCCAAGAAGGAATTTGAGCCAGCGGCCCCGCTTGCGCTGGGTACCAATTTCGCTGCGGCGGATGAAATCGCCTTCCGAGACGATGCCAACCAGTTTTCCGGCGGCATCGACGACGGGAAGCCCGCTGATATGCCGCTGCAGCATGATGTTTGCGGCCTCGAGGATGGTAGCCTCCGGCAAGACCGAATAGACGGACCGGGTCATGATTTGATGGGCGCGCATGGCTAATCTCCTGTTCTGAAGCCATCATAGCGGGAGCCGGATCGAACCCGTTTGATGAGGATCAAACTTTGGCCGCGCTGCCATGGATAGGGTACGATCGCTTGTGGTGAGGACGGCACACGCGATGCACGCCATGGTTCTGACGGCGCCCGGCGCTCCGCTCCAGTTTCAGCAACGGGACGATCCGGCGCCGGGACCTGGAGCCGTGCGCATCGCGATCAGCGCCTGCGGTGTGTGCCGGACCGACCTGCATGTCGTGGATGGCGAACTGCCCGGCATCAGCTATCCCATCGTTCCCGGTCATGAGGTGGTCGGCCGCGTAGACATGCTTGGCCCCGGGGTAGCCGCCGTCAAGATCGGCGATCGTGTCGGGGTTCCCTGGCTCGGTTACACCTGTGGCGAATGTGCCTATTGCAGGAGCGGCCGGGAAAATCTTTGTGACCGTCCGCTGTTCACGGGCTACACGCGCGACGGCGGTTTTGCCACACACCTCGTCGCCGACGCCCGTTACTGCTTTCCGCTCGGCGAGGCGGGCGATGACGTCGCGATCGCGCCGCTGCTCTGCGCGGGCCTGATCGGCTGGCGCTCCCTGGTCATGGCCGGAGACGGGAGGCGTCTCGGTATCTACGGTTTCGGTGCCGCCGGGCACATCATCGCCCAGGTAGCGCGCTGGCAAGGACGTTCGGTTTATGCGTTCACGCGCGAGGGTGATATCGAAGCGCAACGCCTGGCCGTTTCCATCGGCTGCGATTGGGCCGGAGGCTCGGATCAGCGGCCCTCGGTTCCGCTGGACGCCGCCATCATCTATGCGCCGGTCGGCGCGCTCGTGCCGACGGCGTTGCGCGCCGTGCGAAAGGGCGGCTGCGTCGTTTGTGCAGGGATTCACATGTCGGACATCCCTTCTTTCCCCTACAATATCCTTTGGGAGGAACGGCAGCTTCTTTCCGTAGCCAACCTCACGCGGAGCGACGGAATGGAATTCTTTGCGATCGCAGCGCAAGCGGGCATCAAGACGCATACCACCGTCTTTCCGCTGCGAGAGGCCAACGAGGTGCTGTCGAAGTTGCGGTCGGGACAGATCACCGGCGCTGCCGTGTTGCGGTCATGACGCCGGAACCTCCCGCCGAGGCTGAGACAGTCTCCGAAGCCGACCGTCAGGGCCGGGTACTCGGGTTTCTCGATGGCTCCCGGTTTGGCGCGGCGAAAGGCGGCAGGCGGATCGACACCCACGCCTCGGTTGTCCTTCTCGGCGACGGCATCGCATTGAAGATCAAGCGCGCCGTACGATTGCCATTTCTCGATTATTCGACGCTCGAAAAACGCAGGCGCGCCTGCGAAGAGGAATTGAAAGTCAATGCCGGCAATGCGCCGGAACTCTATCGACGCGTGGTCGCGATCACACGCCGTAACGACGGCTCCCTTGAAATCGGCGGAAGCGGAGTTCCGGTCGAATGGGCGGTCGAAATGGCGCGCTTCGACGAGGAGCGGACGCTTGATCGCCTTGCGGCGGCGCAACCGATCGAGCCGGCGCTTGCGATCGCCCTTGCCGACAAAATCCTGCAATCGCACGACAGGGCACCTCGCGCCGGCGGCGAGAATTGGCTCGCCTCCAACTCCCCAATCATCGACCGCAACACCGCGAAATTCCATACGGTGCGCGGGCTTGACGCAGCAGCCATCGATCGGCTCGATGCCGGTAGCCGCGATCATGTAACGATGCTTCGAACGACGTTGGCCCGTCGCGCCAGGCAAGGCTTCGTGCGGCGCTGCCATGGCGATCTCCATCTTGCCAACATTGCGCTGGTGGACGGCCGGCCATTGCTGTTCGACGCCATCGAATTCGATCCGGACATCGCCACGACGGATATCCTCTACGATCTTGCGTTTATGCTGATGGACCTGATTCATTTCCGGAATGGCGCGGCGGCAAACATTCTCTTCAATCGCTATCTCGCCGGGGCATCCGACGAAAATCTGGACGGCCTCGCCGTGCTACCGCTGTTCCTTTCGATGCGGGCGGCCATTCGGGCCCACGTGCTTTTTATGAAAAGCGAGCAGGCCGGGGGCGGAGGGGCGGCCTGGCATGACGCGAAGCAATATTTCGACCTTGCGGGACGCCTCGCCATGCCAAAGCCCCCGCGGCTGGTCGCGATCGGTGGTCTGTCCGGGACCGGGAAGTCGATTTTGGCGCGGGGGCTTGCGGGCATTATCGAGCCCGTGCCCGGCGCCGTCATTGTCCGTTCGGATGTCGTTCGCAAACGCCTGTTTGACGTCAGCGAAACCACAGGCCTGCCGGAGACGGCCTATCAAGCCGATACCTCGCAGCGCGTCTACGATGTGCTTTCGAATACCGCGCAACGCGTTTTGGCGCAAGGCTGCTCGGTCGTCCTCGATGCCTCGTTTATGCAGGAGACCCAGCGAAAAGCGCTCTTCGATCTGGCACGCAGGCACAACGCGCATTTCGTCGGCCTGTTCCTGACGGCGGATCTTCCGACGCGGCTGGCGCGGATCGCCCAACGGAAAAACGACGCGTCGGATGCGACGCGGGACGTCGCCTTGAAGCAGGAGGCGTCGGCGATCGGCGCGATCGTCTGGCATGTGGTCGATGCTTCGGGAAGCCCCAACGACACGCTGCACCGGAGCATGGCCTGGCTTTCCACGCTTGGCCCGGCCCCGCTTGATAGCCGGTGACGAGGATGGGCCAGACACGGGAGTCCGGAAAAACGAAGCCTGCATATAGCGGGCGCAAGCCATCATCGACGGCGGTCCGGCTAGATTGCGCGGCGGCGTTCCAGGGTATCGCACGGGACTGCACCGCAAGGATAACAGCGCATCACAGCAGTGCGTGCGCCGGCGATGCCGAAGCCGTGCATCAGATCCGCGTGGCCATCACGCGGTTGCGGGCGGCCGTATCCTTTTTCGCGCCGATGACGGTCGACGCGGAATGGCTCCGCTTCAAGAAGGAAATAGCCTGGCTGAACGGATCGCTCGGCGCCGCGCGCGATACCGACGTCGCCGTGGATTATGCAGGCCGCAAGCGGTACCGGACATGGGCCCAGGGCACGATCGGCCAGGATCTCGATGTCCGCCGGTTGCGGGATCATCGCCGGCTCGTTCGTTGCCTGAGATCCCAACGGTTCCGGCGCCTGATGGAGGGACTGTCAGACTGGATAGAGCGCGGTCCGTGGGTCGCACGTTGGAAGAAGGCCGAGCGTCGCAAGCTCGCCGAGCCGCTGAGGAGCTACAGCAAGCATAAGCTTGATCGCTGGCATAAGCGGCTGATCCGCAACGGGCGCCGTCTCAAGACCATGGGCGCGTCGCGCCGTCACCGGCTGCGGATCAAGGCGAAACGTCTGCGGTACATGCTGGAAGTGCTGACCGACATTGTTCCGGTATCCGTGCGTGGCGAATTCCGCCGATTGCACCGACCGGCAAAGCGCCTCCAGCGCGTATTGGGTGATCTTCGCGATCTGGAGCGCTTCGGCCGCCTTGGTGCCGGATCGCTGCCGCCTGAAGGCGGCAAGCAAGGTAATCTCCGGCCACCGGGCTATCGACAACAAAAGAAGAAGCTGCTGGCGGCCGCGGTCGAAGCTTATCGCGGCCTCAAGCCGGTCGAGGCGCGCTGACGTCGCGCTCGACCGTACGGGTATTGTTTCCATGCCACCGCTAACTATCCTTGGGTCCGCCTTCGCCAGGTTTGATGTGCGTCAACCTTGGCAGCGGAACTGTCAGATACTTTTGCATGTGCAGAGAGGTCGAGAAGACATTCGGCCACGTCTGATCGTGATGACCGTGCCGCTTCGCAAATGCTTGGGAGAACGACCATGTTCAAGAATATTCTGGTTCATATTCCGACGGAGCGATCCGTCAGGCCGGTGGTTGACGCGGCGGTCTCGCTGGCCACAGCGCGTCGATCCCATCTCGATGCCATCGCCATCGGCTATGAATCCATGAGCGCCGTCGGGATGGTGGTCGAAGGTGGCGGCGCCGCCGTTGCCGCCGTGATGGGAGTTGAGCACGATCGGGCCCTCGAGAGGGCAAATGCGGCGATCTCGGTGTTCGAAATCGAGGCCAAGCTCGCCAATATCGCGTACGGCGCCCGGACGTTGGCGGCGATCCCCGCCGAGGCCGAAGAAACCATGGGAGAGCTTGCGCGGCTTTATGATCTAACGGTCGTGCTTCAGCCGGAAGCCTCCCATTCCAGTTATGACAACATCATTCCGCAGGCGATTCTGTTCAATTCCGGTGGACCGATGCTGATGGTCCCCTACATCCACAAGGGACAGCTCGATGCACGCCATGTCGGGATTGCCTGGGACGGAAGCCGGCTGGCCGCTCGAGCGTTGCGCGATGCGCTGCCGTTTTTGACCGCCGCCCACGCCGTCACCGTGATTGCCGTAAACGAGGATCGGCACGACGACAACGAAGCAAGTTCGGATCAGATCGTCGCTCATCTCGCTCGGCGCGGCATCAAGGCGCGCGCTGAGCGGCTGACGGCTGACCGGGAAAATGTTCACGGCACCATCCTGTCGATCGCGGCCGATATCGATGTCGGCCTGCTGGTGATGGGCGGGTACGGTCACTCCCGCCTGAGAGAACGCATCCTCGGTGGCGTCACCCGCGGCATATTCGAATCTATGACGGTTCCGGTGCTGATGTCGCACTGACCGGGCGATGCGCCGCAAGGCCCTGGCGGCGCCACTCTGATCTTTCGCTCAAACAAAGAGAAAAGCCATGACTGTTCATAACCACGCCGTCGTCTGGATCGATCCGGAAAATCCCGAGGAGGCCGTTGATTTGCCTCAAGAAAGCGGGCCTGACGGGGGCTCGATCTGAATGGTTTGATGTAGCTCAATAAGCTCGCTGAATTGGGGGTGTAGGAATTCAGGCAACGCAAGACCGGAGGTCATCATGTCCATGCCAGAGCTTTCAGAAGCGGATGCAGTGAGCCCAGAGCAGGCAACGGCCGAAGCTGCCACCCAAATGGCCAAGGCCAATCAGCGCGTCGCCAACTTCGTCTTCGGGGCACAAAAATTGATGCTCGAGGAACTGGTATTTACCGGCAATGCGATGGTTGAGCGGGCACAGACCGAGATGCACCTGTTCTCGGAGCTCGCATCGAAGATGTCCGGTGCGCATTCCGTCAAGGACATCAGGACGATGTACGAGGAATGCAGCAAACACCAGATCGAGTTTGTACGCCGCGACTGCGATCGGCTGTTCAGGCATGGCGAACGACTGATCGAAGCTACTTCCAGCCTGTTCAAGAGCCATCCGCTGAACTGATTGGAGTTCCATGCCGCTGACATCGACCATGCCGAAGGCTGAAGCGTCAGCCGTTTCCAGCCTTGCGCCCGCCGTGGCGGGTGACGTACTGGCGACAGCAGTGCAAGCGCGCCAGCAAACCGAAGGCGAGGCCCATCAGGCCGATCGCGCGTTTCATGCGATGTTGGCGCGCCTGACAGGGGGCATTTCGCCCGTTGCCCTGTTGCTTGCCTACACCGACTGGCTCTCGCATCTGGCGGCATCGCCGCAGCGGCAGATCGAGATCTCGCAGGAGGCGGTTCAGGATGCGAAGCGGCTGATCGAATCCGCACAGCAATATCTAAAGCCCGATCAGGGGCCCTGGTCGCTGATCAAGCCGCAGCCGCAGGACCGGCGCTTTGCCCGGCCGGAGTGGGAAAGTCCGCCGTTCAATCTATTCGCGCAAGCGTTTCTGCTGGGGGAGCAATGGTGGCACAACGCGACCACTGGGGTGCGCGGAGTTGCAAAGCAGAACGAGGCGATCGTCGAGTTCTCCGTCCGGCAGATGCTGAACGTGCTGGCACCGTCCAATTTCGCCGCGACCAATCCCGAAGTGTTGCAGAAGGCGTTCCAGAGCGGCGGCGAGAATTTTCTGCTCGGCTGGCAGAATTTTTGTAGCGACTGGATGCGCCTGTTGTCGGGCGGCAAGGCATCGGCCAACGCCGGCGATTTTGTCGTCGGCGAAACCGTTGCCACGTCACGCGGCAAGGTCGTGTTCCGCAACGAGCTGATTGAACTGATCCAGTATTATCCGGTCACCGGCAAGGTACATCCGGAGCCGATCCTGATCGTGCCGGCCTGGATCATGAAATACTACATTCTGGATCTGTCGCCGCAGAACTCGCTGGTGAGCTATCTCACCGGCCAGGGTTTTACCGTATTCATGATCTCATGGCGCAATCCTGGAGCCGCTGACCGCGATATCGCCTTCGACGACTATCGCGTGCTCGGGGTGGAAGCGGCGTTGGCCGCCATCGAAGACATCGTACCTGGCCGTCAAGTCCATGCGTTGGGCTATTGCCTTGGCGGGACATTGTTGTCGATCGCCGCCGCGACCATGGCACGCGAGGGCGACAACAGGTTGAAGTCAATCAACTTGCTGGCCGCGCAAACGGATTTTACTGAAGCTGGTGAACTGACCCTGTTCATCAACGAAAGCCAGGTCACATTTCTCGAAGACATGACGTGGCAGCACGGTGTACTCGACACCACCCAGATGGCAGGCGCATTCCAGCTGCTGCGCTCGAACGATCTGATCTGGTCGCGGATGACCCGCGACTATTTGATGGGCGAGCGGGCGCCGCCGAGCGACCTCATGGCCTGGAACGCCGATGCCACCCGCCTGCCATACCGGATGCATTCGGAATATCTGCGCAAGCTGTTCCTCGACAACGATCTGGCGGAGGGCCGTTACCTCGTCGAGGGCAAGCCGATCTCGCTGGCGGATATTCACACGCCGATGTTCGTGGTCGGCACGCTGCGCGATCACGTCGCGCCCTGGAAATCGACTTACAAGATAAATTTTCTGGTAGATGCGGACGTGACGTATCTTTTGACCAGCGGCGGCCACAATGCAGGCATCGTGGCGCCGCCGAGCGAGCAGGGGCACAGCTATCGGGTCAGGACGAAGCCGGCACATGCCACCTATACCGGTCCCGACGAATGGCTAAAGACGGTAGCGCCGGTCGAAGGGTCGTGGTGGCCGGAATGGACCAAATGGCTGGCCGCCCGGTCCGGGGAGCTATCTGAGCCGCCGCGCATTGGCACGGCGGAGGGCAGAAATTTGCCCGATGCACCGGGCGACTATGTTCGGGGGTGATCAATAGTGCCAGGACTAATCGGCTCTGATTGAATCAGAGCCGACGCTCCAGTGAGGCGTTTTCTAGCCAACGCTGGGATGGCCGAGTTACTGGCGGGCCGTGCGGCTTGAGATGCCCAAGGCGGTATAGAGTGGGCAGCTCCTGAAGAACGCGGTCGCGAGCAGCACCAGACCGATCAATCCGGCCCAATGCCATCCCTGAATCGACAAGCCATCCTGCAACGCAAATGCGACCAGCGCCAATCCCAGCACGATCCGCACGTACTGATCAATCGTTCCGACATTTACCGGCATGGTACGTCTCCCTCAGATGACCCTTGGTGAAAGAACTCCAAATTAAGGATCGCACGCCGGGCCGGATCAGGCTTTGATCTGTCTCAACAGGGAATCGACCGCGAAAGGTACGGGGAGTGCGACCAGATTTGTCATCGGGCCGAGACCGGGCCGGGTTACAATGTGACTTCAAGAACCCTCGGCGCGGAAGACGCCACTGGGTCCGCAAGGGGCCGGCACCGGCCAGATATTGAGATCGATGTCGACCTATCGCCTGAAAAATCTGCTGTCGCCCCGTTCGATCGCGCTGGTCGGGGCCAGCCCGCGCCACGGCTCCGTCGGGCGGGCTATCCTTGGCAATATTCGCAAGGCGCACTTCAAGGGCGAATTCGGCCTGGTGAATCCGCGCTATGCCGGGATCGACGGCGTTACAACGGTCGATAGCCTCGGCAAGCTGACTTTTGCGCCGGAACTCGTGGTCATCACCGCGCCGGCAACGACGGTCGTCGGACTGATCGATGAGGCCGGCCGCCGCGGCGCCGCGGGCGCGATCATTATCAGCGCCGGGCTCGGCCATGGTGCGGGATCGTCGGCAGACGCAGCCGAACGGGCGGCGCAAAAATACGGCATGAGGCTGATCGGTCCCAATTGTCTGGGTATCATGATGCCCGTCGTCAATCTCAACGCGAGCTTTTCCGCGCACATGCCCGCGATGGGCAATCTGGCGTTGGTCTCGCAGTCCGGCGCCATCGCTGCCGGCATGGTCGACTGGGCCGCGCAGCGCGCCGTCGGCTTTTCCGGGATCGTATCGGTTGGCGATCAACTCGACGTCGATATCGCCGATCTGCTTGACTACTTCGCGCTGGATCCGAAGACGCAGGCCATCCTGCTCTACGTCGAAGCGATCAAGGACGCCCGCAAGTTCATGTCGGCGGCGCGTGCCGCCGCAAGGATCAAGCCGGTCGTCGTCGTCAAATCCGGGCGCATGGCCCAGGGCGCCAAAGCTGCCGCGACCCACACCGGCGCCTTGGCAGGCTCGGACGCCGTTTACGACGCGGCCTTCCAGCGCGCCGGTGTGTTGCGGGTATCGGATCTTCGCGAGTTGTTCGACTGTGCCGAGACGCTCGGGCGGCTCAAGTCGCCGCCGGGAAAACGGCTCGCGATCCTGACCAATGGCGGTGGCATCGGGGTGCTCGCCGTCGACCGGCTGGCCGAACTGGGTGGGATTCCCGCTGCCATCGCGCCTGCGATCCGGGAAAGATTGAACACGGTGTTGCCGCCGACTTGGTCCGGATCAAACCCGGTCGACATCATCGGCGACGCCGATCCCGCGCGCTATGCGGCGGCGCTCGAGGTGTTGCTGGCCGATCCCGGCAATGACGCCATCCTGGTGCTGAACGTCCAGACTGCGATCGCGCGCGCCGACGATATCGCCGCGACCGTGACCGGGGTGGTGCAGGAATATCGCCGGCAGCACCAGGGCTCCGCCAAGCCCGTGCTCGCGGTCTGGGTCGGCGCAGAACCGAAGGTCATCAATCTCCTGAGCGACGCCGGGATTCCGAACTACCCGACCGAGGACGATGCGGTACGGGGTTTTATGCATCTGGTGCGGCATCGTGAGGTCGTGGAGGCGCTGGCGCAGGTTCCGCCGGCGATGCCCGGCGCGTTTGCGCCGGATATCGAGGCCGCACGGAATGTCGTTACTGCGGCGCTTGCCGATGGCCGCCATTTCCTCGATCCGATCGAAATCAAGCGGCTGTTTGACGTCTATGAGATCGCAATGGTGCCGACATTCGCCGCCGCGGATGCCGAACAGGCGGTTGCCCACGCCTCGGGTTTGTTCGCGCAAGGTGCGACCGTGGTGCTCAAGGTCATGTCGCGCGATATCGTTCACAAGTCGGATGTCGGCGGCGTTGTGCTCAATCTCACCAGCGCCGATGCGGTTCGCGCTGCGGCATCGGACATTCTGGCGCGGGCGAAAGCGTTGCGGCCGGAAGCGCGGATATCGGGCGTGATGGTGCAGCCGATGGTGCTGCGGCCGAAGGCGCGTGAGCTCATTCTTGGCCTCGCCGACGACCCGACCTTCGGCACTGTCGTCGTGTTCGGCCGCGGCGGCACGGCAGTCGAGATCATCAACGACAAGGCGCTGGCGCTTCCGCCGCTCGACCTGCAGCTCGCGCACGCCCTGATCGAGCGTACCCGTGTCTCGCGGCTGCTTCGCGCCTACCGCGACGTGCCGGCAGTCAAGGAGGATGCCGTCGCGATGGTTCTGGTCAAGCTGGCGCAGATGGCCGCTGACATTCCCGAAATTCGCGGACTGGACATCAACCCGCTGCTGGCGGATGAGGCCGGCGTGCTCGCGGTCGACGCGCGTGTCGTGGTCGGGCGCGTGGAACGGAAATTCGCGGGCTCCGGGCCTGCGAACTTCGCGGTGCGGCCGTATCCGTCGCAATGGCAGCGTCATATCGAGGTCAAGGACGGCTGGTGGGTATACGTCCGCCCGATCCTGCCTGAGGATGAACCGCTGATCCATGGCCTGTTGCGGCACGTGACCCCCCACGATCTGCGGCTGCGATTCTTCGCGCTGATGAAGGAGTTTTCCCATGAATTCATCGCGCGCCTCACCCAGCTCGACTATGCCCGCGCCATGGCCTTTGTCGCGTTCGACGAAGTGACCGGCGAGATGGTGGGCGTGGTCAGGATTCACTCGGACTCGATCTACGAATCCGCCGAATATGCGATCCTGCTGCGATCGGATCTCAAGGGCAGGGGACTTGGCTGGGCCCTGATGCAACTGATCATCGAATACGCGAAATCCGAAGGGCTGAAAGCCATCTCGGGCGATGTACTTGCCGAAAACACGATCATGCTGGCGATGTGCCGCAGTCTCGGTTTTGAGGTCAAGCCGGATCCCGTCGAGCACGATATTTGCGACGTCAGGCTAAAGCTCTAGTACCCGGAATCAGAGCTTCGTGATACGGCGGCCTTTGAAACGGCGTTGACGGACCTTTTTCTTGGTCCAGACGAAGGGCTCGGCTTTGTCGTTGTACGCGTTGACATAGGCATCGATGTGTTCCTGAAGCTGCTTGAGGCTTGTGAAGGAGGTGCCGCTAAGCGACTGCCCCTGCAGGATCGAAAACCATACCTCGACCTGATTGAGCCAGGACGCACTTGTCGGCGTGAAATGAAATTGCACGTTGGGGTGGGCCTTGAGCCAATGTTCGTTTTTCTTGTGGGTGTTGAGGTTGTCGAGAATGACGTGAAGCTTTCGGTCCGGAAAGGCCGCGGTGACGCTGTTCATGAAGTCGAGAAACTCGACGCGACGACGGCGTTTTGAATGCGTTGCGATGATCTTTCCGGTGGCGACTTCGAGCGCCGCAAACAATGTTGTGGTGCCATGCCGCTTGTAATCGTGGCTCTGGCCGGTCAAGGCGCGGCCATTGGGCAGCTTCAGATAACCCTGCGCTCGCTCCAAAGCCTGGATCGAGGGCTTTTCGTCCACGCATAGCACAATGGCCTTCGCGGGCGGGGCGACATAGAGGCCAACAACATCGGCGGCTTTGGCCGTAAAGTTCGGGTCGGTGCTCTCACACCAGGACTTGCGAGCCGCGAGGTCAATCTTGTGGCTGCGCAGGAACCGCCAGACATATTGGACGTCAACATCGCCCAGCGCCCCGGCCAGCAGGGGCCCGGTCCAGCGTGCGAACCCTTCCGGTGGCGGCTTGTCCAGCAGCCTCAGAATCCGCTTGTCGGTGGCCTTCGTATAGATCGGCTGCTTGCCCGGCCGCGGCTTGTCTTGCAGCCCTTCTAGGCCATGATCGGCATAGCGATGCCGCCAAAGGCTGACAATCCGCGGCTGGACCCCAACTTCCTTGGCGATCGACCGGGTGCTGCGCCCGACCGCCGCCAACAGAACTATCCGCGCCCGCTTCAAATCGCGCTGCAACGTCACCGGTGAGCGACAACACGCCTCAAGCACCTTGCGATCTTTCCTCGAAAGGTGGACTTCTCTTGCTTCGGGTATCATCCATATCTTGAATCACGACTCACGATCCAAGAAAAGTGGGTACTAGGTCAACCGTGAGAGCGCGGCGCTCTCGTTCATCCGGCGAACGCTGCTGCGATCACGCCGTGGCTAAAGATACGACATCGACGTCACGCGGTAGGGGTGAATCTTGCCGCGCTCGTTGATCGAGACATACTCGCCAACGACGAAGCGTTCGTCGGTGAAATGATAACCGGCTTCGTCGGGCAGGCTGGCTTCGCCGTCATAGTGAAATCCCCAGGCGCCGCCTGGATGGTAGACGAGATGACCATGCTCGTCTTGTTCGTTTGGACGCAGCCGTGCGACGCGGCATGCTTCACGATGCGTTCGCCACAATTTCGGGTCGATACGGCCTTCGGCATCGATTGGCGCCACGAAGATATACGCTACCTCGTCGTCGCCTTCGGGATGACCGGGCTCGCGGGCCAGCGCAATACGGATTTGCCGAAACTGGGCCGGCAGGGAAGCATTCAGGATCGGCTTCGGTTGGGCTCTTGACATAGTGGTAACGCTCCTTGTGTTTGTGCTCGGGCGAATGCTGACGTGATTAGTTAGTCTCCGCGGCGGCCGGGGCTGCGGAGGCGGCCGCTGCCTTCGATTTCTTCAAACTCTTGACGATGATCGTGATCAGCGGCACCAGTATGAGCGGCAGGGCGCTGTTCAGGGGATGGTGGACCATGCCGGTGAACTGCGATTGCATGGCCCGGGCCTCAATCTGTAGCGCGTCGACGGCGGAGCCGTGAATTTCGTTGGCGAGTTCGAGTTCGCGGCCGGCCGGCGGCCTCCCGGTGATTACGAACAGCACCGCTGCGATCACAAAATTGACCACGCCAAGGATGGCTGCGGCGGAAATCGCGCTCCAGATCTGGACGAGGGCGAAATAGGCCGACAACTCCAGCATCAGCAGACCGAAGCCTGCGATCAGCGCGGCAAACGCCCGCAAGCCGAGACCGACCAGCATATGCCGCATCCGGATATCCGCGATGATCCGGTCGGTGCGCCACAGCGCGCGCAGGTTTTTGACGACATTCTCGCTGTTCACTTTAGTGCCTCCGCATCATGAAGCCGATGACGACGCCGAGCGCGAAAGCGGATGCGAGCGTCGCAATCGGTCGCTCGGCGATCAGTTTCTCGACATGATCTTCTTCCCCGCTCAAGGTCTCGCCGAGTTCGCTCAAGGCCGCCTTGATCTGGTCGGCGAGGGCGTCGGCGCGGCCCTTCGCCGCGTCGAAAAGTCCGTCGCCGCTCGTGTAGAGGAGCCGCGACACCTCGCTTTTGAGGGCCTGCAGCTCCTCCCCCAGTTCGCTTGAATTGAACATCCCGCTCACTCTTGTTGCGTCTTTGTTGCGTCAACTATTCGAATTCTAGGTCGGCTGGCGCCCGGCGCCTTGAGGCAGGTCAACATGGAAGCCGCCGGCGCGGCCTAGGAAAGCCCGGCTATGTTCTTGAGGGAAATGATCTTGGCGACCGCACCAATGTTAACGGCCACGCCATCCGGCGATTTTCTTGAATTGCGTCCGAGCGGGTCCTGGACATCAGCCAATGTGACCAGCCTCGAACTGCTCGCCGACGCCGTCGCGCCGCGGCTCGACCAGTCCAGAACAGTCAAGCTGGATCTGGCCGAGGTGCGCGAACTGGACACGCTGGGGGCCTGGCTCATTGAAAAAATGACGCGGCGCGCGCAGTCGGCGGGTCATCGCACCGAAATGGTTGGCGTTGCCGACGACTATGTCGGCCTGATCGAGGAGGTCCGCCAGGTCAACCGCCGCAATCCGGCGCCGACGCCGGCGCTAAATCCCGTCGTGGCCAGGGTCAACGACGTCGGTCGCTCCGCGGTCGGCGCGAGCGAAGACGCCACCGTATTCCTGCAGATGCTGGGTTCGCTGTTTCTGGCCATCGTCGGCGTGCTGCGCAGGCCGAGATCGCTGCGGCTAACATCGCTGGTTTACCGGTTCTACCGGGTTGGCTGGCAGGCGATACCGATCGTCGTGCTGATCACCTTCCTGATCGGGGCGATCATCGCGCAACAAGGCTTCTTCCATTTCCGCAAATTCGGTGCCGATTCCTACGTCGTCGACATGGTCGGGATCCTGGTGCTGCGCGAGCTCGGCGTGCTGATCGTCGCCATCATGGTCGCCGGCCGCTCCGGAAGCGCCTACACCGCCGAGCTTGGATCGATGAAAATGCGCGAGGAAATCGACGCGCTCTCGACCATGGGCCTCGATCCCGTCGAAATCCTGATCCTGCCCCGCGTTATCGCGCTGATTTGTGCGCTGCCGATCCTGAGCTTCATCGGATCGATGGCGGCGCTCTACGGCGGCGAACTGGTGGCGCAATTCTACGGCGGCATGGGACCGGAAATCTACATTGCACGGCTGCATGAAGCGGTGTCGGTCACGCATTTCGAGGTCGGCATCATCAAGGCGCCCTTCATGGCGCTGGTGATCGGCATCGTTGCCTGCAGCGAAGGCTTGCGGGTGAAGGGAAGTGCCGAGTCGCTCGGCAAGCAGACGACGACTTCGGTCGTCAAGTCGATCTTCCTGGTGATCGTGCTTGACGGTCTGTTTGCGGTCTTCTTTGCCTCGATCGGAATGTAGCGATGCAGGAAGTACCCCCGCAATTTGCCATTCGCGTACACGATCTCGTGGTCGGTTTCGGCAAGCAGGTCGTGATCGACCATCTGACGCTGGATGTCCGAAAGGGCGAGATCCTGGGCCTGGTCGGCGCCTCAGGCGGCGGCAAATCCGTGCTGATGCGCACCATCATCGGCTTGATCCCACGATGGGCGGGAACCCTCGAAGTGATGGGCGCGATGATCGGCGATACGCATAGCCGCAGCACGCAGAGCGCCGCGGGGAGGTGGGGCATCCTGTTCCAGCAGGGGGCGTTGTTTTCATCGCTTACCGTGCGGCAGAACATCCAGTTTCCGCTGCGGAAAAATCTGGTTCTTTCGCAGGCGCTGATGGATGAGATTGCCACCGCCAAGCTCGAAATGGTCGGACTGGCGCCGGAGGACGGTGACAAGTTTCCGTCCGAATTGTCCGGCGGCATGACCAAACGCGTGGCGCTGGCGCGCGCGCTCGCGCTCGACCCCGCGATAGTGTTTCTCGATGAGCCGACCTCGGGGCTCGACCCGATCGCGGCGGGCGATTTCGATGCGCTGATCAAGACATTGCAGAAGACGCTGGGGTTGACGGTGTTCATGGTCACCCATGACCTCGCCAGCCTGAATACCGTCTGCGACCGCGTCGCAGCGCTGGCGGACGGCAAGATTGTCGCCATCGGACCGATGCGCGAACTGCTCCAATCCGAGCATCCCTGGGTGCGGGCCTATTTCCACGGCAAGCGTTCCCTGATGCTGCAACCCAAAGCGAGTTAAGAGATGGAAACCCGGGCTCCCTTCGTCATTGTCGGCGCCTTCGTTCTGGCGGCCATCGCCGCTGTGTTCGGCTTCATCTACTGGCTTCACAATACCGGAGGGCTCGGGCAGCGCGTGACCTACCACGTGCAGTTCGAGGGCTCGGTGCCCGGGCTGTTGGTGGGCGCGGGAGTCCTCTTCAACGGTATCCGCGTCGGCGAGGTCAGCGATCTCGGCCTGGCGCCGGACGATCCGCGCCGCGTCAATGCGACGATCTCGGTTTCGTCGGCGACGCCGGTGCGGGCCGACACCAAGGTCGGTCTCGAATTCCAGGGTCTCACCGGCGTCCCCGTGATTGCGCTGGAGGGCGGCACGGCGAAGGCCAATTCCGGCCCGGTGCCGACGCTGATTGCGGAACAAGGGACAGGCCAGAGCATGACCCAGGCCGCCCGGGACGCATTGCGGCGGGTGGATTCGGTGCTGGCGGAAAACTCGGGGCCGCTAAAGGACACCATCGCCAATTTCAAGGTTTTTTCCGAAGGACTGTCGCGGAATACGGCAAAACTCGACGGCATTGTCGCCGGCCTCGAACGCATGACCGGCGCCACAACGCCGCCGCCGAAAATCACCTATGATTTGCGCGCCGTGCAAAATCCGGGAGCGCCGGGCAAAACCATCAATGTGCAATGGGCGATCCCGGAGCCCACCGCCGTGGCCATGCTGGAGACGCAGCGTTTCCTGTTCCAGCCGGCGCAGGAATACCCGGGGTTCTCCGAGGCGATGTGGGCCGACGCGCTTCCGAAATTGATCCAGGCGAGGCTGATCGAGAGCTTCGAGAACTACGATCTCGCGCATGCACCGCTGCGCATGGCCGATATCGGGCAGACCGACTTCCAGCTCCTGATCGATGTCCGGCGCTTCCGGATTGCCGTCGATCCGACGCCAGCCGCCGAGATCGGATTGTCGGCGAGGATCGTCGACAAGAACGGCATGGTGGTCGCATCGCGCCTGTTCGAGGAAAGCGAGAAGTTCGACAAGGTCGAGCCGCCGGCCGCGGTCACCGCGTTCGACGTAGCGTTCGGCCGGCTCGCGAAAAATATGATCGCCTGGACGGCGCAGGCGCTGTAGGCGAGGCGGGGGCTGGTCTCGGTGCCGCGGCCCGGAGCGGTACGCCCGGGGCCTGCAAGCCGGCTATTCGAGGGTCTTCAGATACGACAGTAAATCGTGGATCTGGTCCGGATCGAGCTGGAACTGCGGCATGGTCGGGTGGCCGGTCTGTATGCCTTCGGCCAGCGCCTCAGCCAGGGTTTCTACCGGATAGCGGGTGTGCAGGGTCCGGAACGGCGGCGCGATCTTGAGCGGGCTTTGGGTCACCCGATCCACGGAGTGACATCGCGCGCAATTATTGAGCGCGAAAGTCTTGCCACGGGCCTCGGAAGGTGAGGCGGCCAGTGTTGGCGTGATCAACGCCGGCGCGACCAGAATCAGCGCGGTCAGTGTTTGGTGCAGGGTGGGTCGCAACATGGCGGCACAATTTTCTTCGACCGGCCGGGCATCGGCGCAAGGGCACGATATCGGGACCGAAATCTTTCACGCTTGATCTGAATCAATTTGACTGGGGCCAATCCTTTAAGATGCCTGGACTGGTCCCTCGGACGGCGACTGGAGTCGTGCATGAAGAAAATCGTTGTCGCAGGCCAACCCTGTGCGGAACCTTGCGTGGACTGCGCGGTGCGTCCGCAAGCGATTTGCGCGGCGCTCGACCATGACGAATTGCGCGAACTCGAACAACTCGGGCAGCGCCTCCGGTACCGCCCCAACGAGCCGGTGTTCAGTCAGGAAGAGATCGCCACCTCATGTTTCAACGTGCTCGAAGGCGTGATGCGGCTTTACAAGCTGTTGCCCGACGGCCGCCGGCAGATTGTCGGATTTGCGCTGCCCGGGGATTTCCTCGGTATTGCCGTCAACGGCCGTCACGGCATCTCGGCCGACGCGGCGGGACCGGTCGTGGTCTGCCGTTTCGTCAAGAAATCATTCGTTCGTTTCGTGGATGAGCGGCCGAATGTCCTGCGCCGTATCAACGAATTCGTCACCCGCGATCTCGACCAGGCCCACGACCAGATGGTCCTGCTCGGACGAAGGTCGGCGGAAGAGAAGGTCGCGACCTTCCTCGTCAAATGGAGGGAGCGGCTGGCACGGATCGGCCAAATCTCTGCGATAACGCCGTTGCCGATGAGTCGGCGGGACATCGCCGATTACCTCGGTCTGACCATCGAAACGGTTAGCCGTACCTTCACCAAGCTGGAGCGCGACGGGGTGATCGACATCGTGCATGGCGGCATTCGCCTGGCTGATGCAGCACGCGCCGAAGCCCTGGCCGCCGCTTGAGTCCAGCGCCGCGGACTTTTATCGGGCGAGTTTGATCGACGTCAAAGACCGCCTGCTTTGGTTCGCCATACTCTCGATGAAATCAAAGGAGGTCGTTATGCCTATCGATTCGGTGCTGGTTTCCGTAGCTGTGGTGGCGATGTTCGTAATCTTTGCCGGTGTGTTGGCCTGGGGCGAACGCCAGTCCCGGTCACTGCAGCAGATGCCAGCCGACGGCCATCGCAAGCGCCGCAGTTTCTGAACGCGCGCACGCCTTGCGGCCGCCGCGGGTTTGGTCGCCTGTGGCCCGGCGTAACTTGATCTTGATCAATTCATCGGCGGCGGAATCGGGATTGATGGAGCGGTGCCGCTCCGGGCCGCTCCAAAGAGAATCATTCGATGAACCAGTCTCAATCCGAAAAATGGATGACGCACGGCGAAGCCGGCTTGGCCGTATTCTTTTCGGCGGCCGCCTTCCTCTGCTTGATAGCCGCCGCCAAGGCGCTCGACACGGCTTTCGCCTTCCACGCTTCGCTCGGCGCGGCGGCGAGCCTCGCGGCGGCCTTTGCGATCTTCAATCGCTATTTCGACCGTCCGGCCGCGTTGCCTCCTCAGGAGATCGACGGCCGGCCCAACTACAATTTCGGCCCGGTCAAGTTCGCGGCGGCAATATCGGTATTCTGGGGAATAGCGGGCTTCACCGTCGGACTGCTGATCGCCTCGCAGCTTGCCTGGCCTGCGCTGAATTTCGATTTGCCGTGGACCAGTTTCGGTCGCTTGCGGCCGCTGCATACCTCGGCGGTCATATTTGCCTTCGGCGGCAACGTGCTGATCGCTACGTCGTTCTATGTGGTCCAGAAAACCTGCCGGGTCCGTCTCGCCGGCGATCTGGCGCCGTGGTTCGTCGTTCTCGGCTATAATTTCTTCATCCTGATCGCCGGCACCGGCTACCTGCTCGGAGTGACCCAATCGAAGGAATATGCGGAGCCGGAGTGGTACGCCGACCTCTGGCTCACGATCGTCTGGGTGACCTATCTGCTGGTGTTCCTGATGACGCTGGTGAAGCGCAAGGAACCGCACATCTTCGTCGCGAACTGGTTCTATCTCGCCTTCATCGTCACCATTGCGGTGCTTCACCTCGGCAATAATCCCGCATTGCCCGTCTCGGTGTGGGGCTCGAAGTCCTACATCGCCTGGGGCGGCGTGCAGGATGCCATGTTCCAGTGGTGGTACGGGCACAACGCCGTGGGCTTCTTCCTCACGGCCGGTTTCCTCGCCATCATGTACTATTTCATTCCCAAGCGCGCAGAGCGGCCGGTCTATTCCTATCGGCTGTCGATCATCCACTTCTGGGCGATCATCTTTCTCTACATTTGGGCCGGGCCGCACCATCTGCATTACACCGCGCTGCCGGACTGGGCGCAGACATTGGGCATGACGTTTTCGATCATGCTGTGGATGCCCTCCTGGGGCGGCATGATCAACGGCTTGATGACGCTGTCAGGTGCCTGGGACAAGCTGCGTACCGATCCTGTCTTGCGGATGCTGGTCGTGTCGGTCGCGTTCTACGGCATGGCCACGTTCGAAGGCCCACTGATGTCGATCAAGGTAGTGAACTCGCTCAGCCACTACACCGACTGGACCATCGGCCACGTTCACTCGGGCGCGCTCGGCTGGGTCGGGTTCGTCTCGTTCGGCGCGCTGTATTGCCTGATCCCCTGGCTGTGGAATCGCAAGGGGCTCTACAGCCTCAAGCTCGTCAACTGGCATTTCTGGACCGCGACCATCGGCATCGTGCTCTACATCTCGGCGATGTGGGTGTCGGGAATTCTTCAGGGCCTGATGTGGCGTGCCTACACCTCGCTGGGTTTCCTCGAATATTCCTTCATCGAAACCGTCGAGGCGATGCATCCCTTCTATATCATCCGCGCCGCGGGCGGGGCGCTGTTCCTGATTGGTGCGCTGATCATGGCATATAACCTCTGGATGACCGTGCGGGTCGGCGAGGCCGAATCGACGGCGCTGCACTCACCCGTTGCTCTTCAGCCGGCAGAGTGAGGAGCAAGGCAATGTCATTCTGGACCCGACATCAGATCCTCGAGAAAAACTCGATCGTCCTCATCGTGGGCATCCTCGCGGTGATCGCGATCGGTGGCCTCGTCGAGATCACACCGTTGTTCTATCTCAAGAGCACAATTGAAGTGGTCGATGGCGTCAGGCCGTACACTCCGCTCGAGCTGACCGGCCGCAATATCTATGTCCGTGAAGGCTGCTATCTCTGCCACTCGCAGATGATCCGGCCGTTGCGCGACGAGGTCGAACGCTATGGCCATTATTCGCTGGCCGCGGAGAGCATGTACGACCATCCGTTCCAGTGGGGGTCAAAGCGCACCGGGCCGGATCTCGCACGCGTCGGCGCCAAATATTCCGACGAATGGCACGTGACGCATCTGACCAACCCGCGCGCCATCGTTCCGCAATCGGTGATGCCCGGTTATCCGTTCCTCGCCGACACCGAAGTTGATCCCCGGACAATCGCGGACCATCTGCGGACCAGCCGCAGCGTCGGCGTGCCCTATTCGGACGATCAGATCGCCAACGCCGTCGACGACCTGAAGGCGCAGGCCGATCCGGACAGCGCCGGGGCCGGCGGGTTCGCAAAACGCTATCCGAAGGCGTTCGTGCGCAATTTTGACGGCAAGCCGGGAATGCCCACCGAGATGGACGCGCTGGTTGCCTATCTGCAGATGCTGGGCACCCTGGTGGATTTCAAGCTCTACAACGAAAAAGCCAATCTTCGCTGAGCAGGCAGGACGATGAAAGCAATCCTAACAGTCCAGAATTTCACATCGGATTTCGTCACGACATTCTGGACGCCGATTTTCGTCGGCATCTTTCTCGCCATCGTGGCTTACGCGCTTTGGCCTCGCAATCGGGCGGCATTCGACGATGCGTCGAAAATGCCGCTGCGGGAGGATTGACCAATCATGGCTGACCACAACGATCTGGACCACGTCACCGGAAAAACGACCACCGGTCACGAATGGGATGGCATCAAGGAACTAAATACGCCGCTGCCGCGCTGGTGGGTCATCACCTTCTACCTCACCATTGTCTGGGCGGTGGGTTATTGGGTCGTGTATCCCGCCTGGCCGATGCTGTGGAGCAATACCAGCGGCCTGTTGCACTACTCGTCCCGGGCGGACGTCGGTGTCGAACTTGCCAATCTGGAAAAGATACGCGGCGACAAGATGGTTGCGCTCGGCGCCGCGCCGCTCGCGGATATCGAAAAGGACCCGGCGTTGCTGGCGCTCGCCCGCGCCCGCGGCAAGACGGTGTTCGGCGACAATTGCGCGCCTTGCCATGGCAGTGGCGCGGCCGGTGCCAAGGGTTATCCGAATTTGAACGATGACGATTGGCTGTGGGGCGGCACGCTCGACCAGATCGTGCAGACGATCCAGTTCGGCGCGCGCTCGGGACATACGAAGGCCCATGAGAGCGCGATGCTGGCCTTCGGCAAGGAGGGGGTCCTCAAGAAGGAGCAGATTGTCACCGTCGCGAACTATGTCCGATCATTGTCCGGCCTGTCGACGAGCCAGGGCTATGACGCGGCGGCGGGCGCGAAGATTTTCGCGGACAACTGCGTAGCCTGTCACGGTGACGGCGGCAAGGGAAACCAGGAACTCGGCGCGCCCAACCTCACCGACAAGATATGGCTCTACGGTTCTGACGAGGCGACCCTGATCGAGACGATTACCAACGGCCGTGGCGGCGTCATGCCGGCTTGGGTCGGCCGTCTGGATCCCCCCACGATCAAGGCGCTGGCGGTCTATGTTCACTCGCTCGGCGGCGGAAAGTGAGCGCGGCGGGCGACGGTTCCCCAGGTTTGTTTGAGGTGGATCAACTGCGCATCTGAGGCCTCCGGTTAGGCTCGGCCGCAAATGCGAGATCCCTCAGATGAACACGACCGCATCCCCGATCGAAGTGGAGATTGACGATTACGGACCGCTTTATGCCGCCCGTAAGAAGGTCTATCCGCAAAGCGTCTCCGGAACATTCCGCCGCATCAAATGGGGCCTGATGGCGTTTTGCCTCGGCGTCTACTATTTGCTGCCGTTCGTACGCTGGCATCGCGGTCTCGGCGCGCCCGACCAGGCGGTGCTGGTCGATCTGCCGAACAGCCGGTTCTATTTCTTCTTCATCGAACTGTGGCCGCAGGAGGTTTATTACTTCACGGGGTTGCTGATCGTCGCCGCCATCACGCTGTTCCTGATGAACTCGATCGGCGGCCGGATCTGGTGCGGATATCTCTGCCCGCAGACCGTGTGGACCGACCTGTTCTACGCCGTCAAGCGAATGGTGGAAGGCGACCGCCGCGAGCGCATGAAAAAGGACGCTGCCAAAGGTACGCTGAAGCTGCAGCGCTTTCCCGAAATCACGCTGAAACATTCGATCTGGCTGATGATCGCGTGGTGGACCGGCGGCGCCTGGGTGCTCTATTTCAACGATGCGCCGACGCTGGTGAAACAGCTGGTCACGTTCCAGGCGCCGATGCTGGCCTATATCTGGATCGGCATATTGACAACTACGACCTATCTGCTCGCCGGCTTCATGCGCGAGCAGGTCTGCGTCTATATGTGCCCGTGGCCGCGAATCCAGGCCGCGCTCACCGACGAATGGGCGCTCAACGTCACCTACAAATACGACCGGGGTGAAACGCGCACCTCGCTGAAAAAGGCCAACGAATTGCGCGCGCTCGGCAAGGCGGTCGGTGATTGCGTCGACTGCTATCAATGCGTCGCGGTCTGCCCGACCGGCATCGATATCCGCGACGGCGCGCAACTCGACTGCATCCAGTGCGGGTTGTGCATCGACGCCTGCGATACCGTGATGAAGAAGATCGGCAGGGAAACCCGGCTGATAGGCTACGACAACGACATCAACATCCAGCGGCGCCAGGCCGGCAAGCCGCCGATCTATCGCATCGTCAGGCCGCGCACGATCGTCTACAGCGCGATGATCGCAGTCGTCGGCGCGATCATGCTGTATGCACTGCTGACGCGGTCGCTGCTCGACGTCAATGTGCTGCATGACCGCAATCCGGTCGCGGTGAAATTGAGCGACGGCTCGATCCGAAATGCCTACACAGTCCGTCTTCTGAACAAACGCGAAGTCGATCGCGTCATCGCCATCGATATCGACGGGCCAGCGAACGCGACGGTCCATGTCGTTGGCATCGATTCCGTGACCCCCGATCGGCCGATGATCGTGCTCGGCCGCGATCAGACCACCGAATTGCGGCTGCTGGTAACGGCGCCGTCCGAGAACAACCCCGAGAAGTCGATCCCGGTGCGATTCCGGGTGACCGACATTGGTCTCGGCGAAGTCGCCTCGGCGATCGACAATTTCGTCACGCCGTAGCATCCCGACGGAGTATCGCATGAACAGAGTGTCTCACACACCGAAACCGTTGACCGGACGCGCGGTGTTATTTCTGCTGGTCGCGTTCTTCGGTGTCGTGATCGGGGTCAATCTGGTCATGATGAAGTTCGCGATCCAGACCTTGCCGGGCACCGAGGTCGACAGCGCCTATAGCGCCAGCCTGGCCTATGAGGGGGAGATCGCGGCCGCCCACGATCAGAACGCGCGCAACTGGAAAGTCGACGCACACGTTCAGCGCGGCCCCGATGGTGGTGCGACGCTGCAGGTGGAGGCACGGGACAACGACGGCCGGCCGATGTCCGGTCTGAAGTTTCAGGGCCGCTTCGAACGTCCAGCCGACAGGCGCGCGGATCAGGCGGTGACACTTGCGGAGACCGGGATCGGTATCTACCGCGGCAGCGCGTCGCTGATCGCGCCGGGGCAATGGGACCTCGTGCTTCAGGGCGATGCGGCGGGCCGACGGATGTTCCTGTCGAAGAATCGTGTGCTGTTGAACTAGGAAGGCATCGACCATGCAGGCCGTGCGCGACTTTTCGCATTACGTCCGGGACGTAGGCTCCGGTCTGTCCCACATCGATCTGGCAGTCGAGGGCGTCAGTTGCGCCGGATGCATGTCCAAAATCGAGCGCGGACTATCGGCGATCCCCGATGTCACGCTCGCACGCGTCAATCTCACCGACCGCCGCGTGGCGCTGGAATGGCGCCAGGGTGCGGTCGATCCGGCCCGATTCATCGACCGGCTCGCCGAGCTTGGCTACAAGGCCCACCCGTTCGAGACCGAAAGCGCGGAGGCCGCGGAAGCCGAGCGATCGGGCTTCCTGCTGCGCTGCCTCGGGGTCGCGGCGTTCGCGACCATGAACGTGATGATGCTGTCGATCCCGGTGTGGTCCGGCAACATCGGCGACATGATGTCCGAGCAGCGCGATTTCTTTCACTGGCTGTCGGCGCTGATCGCGCTGCCGGCCGCAGCCTATGCCGGCCAACCGTTCTTCCGCTCGGCGTATCAGGCGTTGCGCACCCGCAACGTCAACATGGACGTTCCGATCAGCGTCGGCGTCATGCTGGCGCTGGGCATGTCGCTGATCGAGACTATCCACCACGCCGAACATGCCTATTTCGATGCGGCGATCATGCTGCTGACGTTTCTGCTGGTGGGCCGTTATCTCGACCAGAACATGCGACGACGAACGCGGGCGGTTGCCGGAAACCTGGCGGCGCTGAAGGCCGAGACCGCGACCACGTTCGTCGGTGCCGGCGAGATCGCCGAGGTGCCGGTCGCTGCGATCCATACCGGCGACATCGTCCTGCTGCGGCCCGGCGAGCGCTGCGCGGTCGATGGCACGGTGATCGAGGGCCGATCCGAGATCGACCAAAGCCTGATCACCGGCGAAACCGTGCACGTCACCGCAGCGCAAGGCACGGCCGTTTATGCCGGGTCGCTCAATATTTCTGGCACGCTGCGCGTCCGCGTCTCGGCGGCGTCGGAAGGCACGCTGCTGGCGGACATCACCCGGCTACTCGACAATGCCTTGCAGGCCCGCTCCCGATATGTGCGTCTCGCAGACCGCGCCTCGAGGCTGTATGCGCCGGTGGTACATGCCGCGGCGCTGTTGACCATGATCGGCTGGGCCTTGATGGGGGCGAACTGGCACGATGCGGTTGTTACCGCAATCGCGGTGTTGATCATCACCTGTCCCTGCGCGCTTGGCCTCGCCATTCCGACCGTCCAGACGGTGGCATCGGGCGCAATGTTCCGCGCCGGTGTGCTGCTCAATTCGGGCGATGCCATCGAACGGCTGGCCGAGGTCGACCGGATTATCTTCGACAAGACCGGAACCCTGACCTTGCCTGAACTCGACGTTGTCAATTCCGCAGCTATCCCGCCCGAAATGTTCGAGCTTGCCGGACGGCTGGCGCTCGCAAGTCATCACCCGGTCGCCGCCGCGGTGGCGCGTACGTCGAACGCCCGATCACCGCTGGCCGGCGTGGTCGAGGAGCCCGGGCAGGGCGTTCGCGCTTTCATCGAGGGCGAGGAGATCAGGCTGGGTAGGCCGTCCTTTTGCGGTGCCGACCGGCTGGCCAACGAGATTCTGATCCGGGACCCGGAAGTGTCGGCCGTCGCGTTCAGCCGGGGCGGTGCCCGCTATGTGTTCGCGGTCCGGCAGCTTCTGCGCCCGGATGCGCCAGCGATGATGGCCGTGCTTCAGGCACGCGGCATCGCGGTGGAGATTGTCTCGGGCGACCGGGAACCGGCCGTGCGGGCGGCCGCGCAATCGCTCGGAATTGGCGAGTGGCGTGCCGGCGTCACGCCAGCCGACAAGATCGCGCGCATCGAAGAGCTGAAACAGCAGGGCTTCAAGGTCATGATGGTCGGCGACGGGCTGAATGACGCGCCGGCGCTCGCCGCCGCGCATGTTTCGATGTCGCCGATCAGTGCCGCCCATCTGAGCCAGGCCACCGC
This sequence comes from Bradyrhizobium sp. AZCC 2289, assembly GCF_036924615.1. NCBI lineage: Bacteria > Pseudomonadati > Pseudomonadota > Alphaproteobacteria > Hyphomicrobiales > Nitrobacteraceae > Bradyrhizobium > Bradyrhizobium sp. AZCC 2289. The sequence goes on from NZ_JAZHRY010000001.1 coordinate 8,538,192, forward strand.
GGATCTTGTGTTTCTCGGCAAGCCCCTCGCTCCCGTGGTTGCCGCGATCGATTTCTCGCGGAAGGCGCTGTATTTGATGCGGCAGAATCTCTGGCTTGCGGTCGGATACAATTTCCTTGCGGTTCCGATCGCGATTGCCGGGTTCGTGACGCCGCTGATCGCGGCGGTCGCGATGTCCGGCTCCTCACTGCTGGTAATGCTGAACGCGCTTCGCGCGCGCGGCGTCGCGCAACGGAGGTCATGATGGAAGTGCTGGTCATTCTGGTGCCGCTGGCGCTTGCGCTCGGCCTCGTAGGGTTGCTCGGATTTCTTTGGTCGCTCAAGAGCGGGCAGTATGACGATCTCGACGGCGCGGCCTGGCGGGCCATTGCCGATGATGAGCCGGTAACGGAGCATCCGTCGGACGGACCCGCTTAGGCGCCTCGATCCCTAGTTGGCGGTCCGCCATTTCCGATCCCAGCTAGTCCTGCATTTGCTTGACGGCGCAATGTTGGATGATCCGGAAGCGTGAGTCAGCATGATCCTGGCGGAACAGTGCGACCCGGTCGATCGCGAGCGTCTTGAGACCGATTGCGGAAAACCGATCCCTCAGCATCGCCATCACGGGCTCGCGCCGCGCTTCATCCAGTCGGCCGGTCAGCGTCATGTGAAACCGAAACTCTTCCATCACATAAGGGTAGCCCCAGCGATCGAGATATTCACACTGCCTCGGTGTCAGTTTCGCGGGATTTCGTCGCGCGCGATCCCCGGCCGTCAGCGGCGCGCGGAATGAATCGAATTCTCGGGTCACATCCCCGACAAACTGCAGCAGTTCCGCCGACGGTTTTGCCGGCATCACGGCGATAAAGCCGCTGATCGAATCGACGACGGGCTCAATCGCCGGAATGGACCGTGCCGTACCGGCAAAAGCCTCGCACGCCGCGGCGAGCTGAGCCTCGGTCCTGCCGAGCGCCAGCGCCATCGGCGCCTTCAGTGTGGCGTGAAAGCCGTACTTTCGCGGATCCTGGGTCAGGTCGCGCCAGTCGGGCGTGGCCAGGGTCAGGTCGCGCGGAAAGGGCAGGTCGTCCCCGCGATAGGCGTCGTAGCCGAGTAAATCTGCGCCAAAACGGTCCAGCACACTGCCGGGTGCGGGAGCGTAATAAATGGCATAGCGTGGATAATTCCCCATCGCCGCACAATAGAGCCGCGTCACGCGGCTGCAACTGCCTTGCGCGGGATGGCGGATGAATGGATGAGACGGCTCGCATCCGTCAAATGCACCAGACGTCCCGCGGCAATGACCGCGACGATTCGCGGCCGCAGCGGCATCCGGTCATCGACGAGGATGATGTCGGCGCGCTGGCCTTCGGCGAGAACGCCGCGATCTCCAAGACCCGCAGCGCGCGCCGGCGCCGCCGAAATCAGCTCCCAGGCTTTGGCAAGCGGCAGCACGCCGTCGGCATCAAGCCGGAACGCCGCCAGCAATTGCGCCGGATAGTAATAGTCGGACGCCAGCACCGAACACAGGCCCTTGGCGATCATGTCAGATGCCTTGGTCCACCCGGTATGGCTGCCACCGCGCACGACGTTGGGCGCGCCGAACACGATGAAGTCGCCGGCCTCGGCCGCCCCGCGCGCGGTTTCCTCGTTCACCGGAAATTCGGCTATCCCGACGCCTTGCGAGCGAAATGCCGCCCGCATCGCCGGGCTTGCATCGTCGTGCGACAGCATCCGGACATCGGCTACGCGCGCGGCCTGCGCCAGGCGTGCGATTGATGGAGGCACATCGTGAGCGCGGGAAACGACCCGCTCCACCAGCCGGTCGAACGCGTCGTTCGAGAGTCCGGTTCGTTCCACCATGCGGCTGCGCTTTTGCGGTTTTGCCAGACTGGCAATCGTCGAATCCATGTGATCGTTGAACGCCAAGAGATCGATGCGTCCTTCTGCCAGCCATTTGACGATTTCGGCCTCGGCATCGAGATTATAGGTCTCGTGACGCAAATGGAATCGTGTATCCGCGGCAAGCTGCGGCCGCATCGATTCGATCGCCTCGAGCAGAAGCCTTGCATTATCGCCGCTGCGCAGTCCGGGCTCCCAGGACCATGTCGTGGCGTGATAGACGGTGGTGATGCCGTTGCTGATTGCCTGCCGGTCGCTGTCCGCCAGCGCCACATCGACGGGAAAGTCGACCCCGGCGCGCGGCATCATCTGCCGCTCGAACGCGTCGCCATGCAGGTCGACGATGCCAGGCAGCACCTTGAGGCCATCGGCATCAATGTGGAGCGAGGCGCGTCCCTGGTCCGAACCCACGGCGCTGATTTCGCGACCGGCGACCCGCAGCGAGGTCTCGACAATTTTGCGACCGACCAGCGCCCGGCCGCCTTCAAGAAGGATATCTGTCACGATATTGCACTCCGCCGTCTGGCGTGGGAGCGAGCCGAGCCGCCCGCCGCCTCGTATTTCCTGAGGAAATTCTCGATACCAAGCCTTCGGAAATCAGGCAGGGCGGCACGGAGCGTCTCATGGTCCCAATCCCACCAACCAAGCTCGGCCAGTCGGCTGGTGATGGCCTCGGGAAATCGCCGCTTGATCGCCCGCGCCGGATTTCCCGCCACGATGGTGTAGGCGGGGACGTCCTTGGTCACGATCGCACCGGCCGCGACCACCGCGCCGGTGCCGACCGAGCGCCCCGGCAATACGATGGCGCCATGCCCGATCCAGACGTCATGGCCGATATGGACGCGGTGTTCGCGCCGCCATTCAAAGAAATCGGCGTCGTCGCTCTCGCCCTGAAAATAGGCGCTGGCACGATAGGTGAAATGCGCCTGCGACGCCCGGTACATCGGATGATTGCCGGGGTTGATCCGGGTCATCGCCGCGATCGAGCAGAATTTGCCGATCGTGGTGTAGGTGATCTGTGCGTCGTTCACGACATAGGAATAGTCGTCCATGGTGACGTCGAGCAGGATGGTCCGCGCACCGACCTCGGTATAGGCGCCGAGTTGGCTTTCACGCACTGAGGCGGTGGGATCGACGGTCGGTTCAACGGAGAGCATCTTGCCGGCCATTTGCGTTTCCATGAGCAATCGGGATTAGAGGTGCTGCGCACGTCATCAATGGGCCTGATGACAATGTCATGACGGATACATGACAGTTGTCCCCGGTGTGGATGATCGCCGCACCGCGGCGCGGCTGTCACACAACTGTTAGATACCGGCGCTAGCGATGACCGAGGACGACGCGGTTGGAGCAATGCATGCTGGTGGTAGAAGGTTTGACGTGCCGTTTCGGCACCAAAGCCGCGGTTGACAATGCTTCCTTCTCGGTAGCACCCGGTGCCTTTATCGGTGTGATCGGTCGGTCTGGCGCCGGCAAATCGACGCTGCTGCGAATGATCAACCGCCTCGCTGACCCCACCGAAGGCCGGATCGTGTTCGAAGGCATCGATGTCACTGCGCTGCGCGGCAGGGATTTGCGGCAGTGGCGTGCGCGTTCGGCGATGATCTTTCAGCAATTCAACCTGGTTGGCCGGCTCGATGTGCTGACCAATGTATTGATGGGGCGTTTGGCGGAAATCCCGTCCTGGCGTTCGCTGGCACAGCTTTGGCCCGAACACGACAAGGCGCTGGCGATGTCCGCGCTCGAGCAATTCGATATGGCATCGCTCGCGGCCCAGCGCGCCGACCAGCTTTCCGGCGGTCAGCAGCAGCGTGTTGCGATTGCGCGCGCGCTGGTGCAGGAGCCCGACATCATCCTCGCCGACGAGCCGATCGCCTCGCTCGACCCACGCAACACCCGGATCGTGATGGACGCGCTGCTGCGCATCAACAAGCACTTCGGCATCACCGTGATCTGCAATTTGCATTCGCTCGATCTGGCGCGAAACTATTGCGATCGCCTGATCGGGATGTCGGCCGGCCGCGTGGTGTTCGACGGCGCGCCGGTGACGCTGACCGATCATATCGCGCGTGAGCTTTACGATCTCGAGGCCAACGAAGTCATGGGCAGCGCGCCGATTCATGCGCCTGAAACCGCAACCGTTCCGGCGCTCGGCACCGCAGCTGCGGCCTGATCGCTTCAGTACAGGGCGGCCGTTGCAAGCCTGCAATCGGCCGATGGGCGTAACTACAACAAGAGGGTACATCATGATCACTCGTCGCATCGTTCTGGCCAGCGCCGCCGCGCTGGCGTTCACCGCATCCGCGTCAGCCGAAGACTGGAAGGCGAAATATCCGGAAATCACCTTTGCCGTGATTCCGGCCGAGAACGGCTCCGGCGTTCTTGAACGCTACACGCCGTTCGTGAACTATCTGTCGAAAGAGCTCGGCATCAAGGTGAATCTGCGCGTCGCCAACGACTATGCCGCCGTCATCGAAGGACAGCGCGCCGGCAACATCCAGATCGGCTATTACGGTCCGGCGTCGTTCTCGCGCGCCCGCCTCACCGGGGTGAAGACCGACGCCTTCGTGATCGATGTCAACGCCGACGGCTCCAAGGGTTATTATTCGGTGTTCTACGTGCTCGCCAAGAGCCCGTACCAGAAGATCGAAGACCTAAAGGGCAAGAACCTTGGCTTGGTCGACCCGAACTCGACGTCGGGTAACAACATGCCGCGTTTCAAGATGAACCAGATGGGGATCGATCCCGACGCCTATTTCTCAAAGGTGATCTTCACCGGCAGCCATGAGAACGCCGTGCTGGCGCTGGCCCAGGGCACGGTCGACGTCGCCGCCAATTGGTGGAACGCGGAAGATGATTCGAACCTCACCCGCATGCTCGCCAAGAACATGGTCAAGTCGAGCGACGGCACGCCGCTGAAGAAGGAAGATTTTCGCGTCATCGTGAAGTCGGACCTCATCATCAACTCGCCCTACGCCTATCTCAGCGACCTGCCCGAGGACATGAAGGCCGCAATCAAGCAGGCATTCCTCAACGCTCCTGAAAAGGACAAGGAAGCCTTCAAGAAACTGTCCGATGGCAAGAATCTGCCCTGGCAGCCGATTACCAACGCAGACTACGACAAGACCATCGAGCTGATTAAGTTCGTCGACAATCTGCGCAAGAAGGCGTCCTGATCGGACGGCGGATACAAGACCAGGCCGGGTCCATGTGACCCGGCCTTTTTCTCGTTTGGCGTTGAACCGGATCGTAATCATCGATGGCCACGGCCGTATCCATTCTGCCCGGCCCTCAGCTGGCGGCGCTCAACGAGGCCTATCGCAGGGCAGTCGCGCGCAAGCGCCTGAGAATGACATTGGCGGCGGCGGTGTTTTTCGCCGCACTCGTCATTTCCGCCATCGGCGCGGAAGTGAACCTGCGCACCTTCTTCACCTATTTCGGACATTTCGTCAGCTATTTCGACCGCATCTTCACGCTGGAAAACGGCGCCCGGGTCTGGACTGACATCGGTGAGTGGTTCTGGGGCTGGCACAAGTGGCTCAAGATGCTCGGCGAGACCATCCTGATCAGCTATGTCGGTACCCTGGCCAGTGCGGTGCTGGCGTTTGCGCTGAATTTCCTTGCGGCCGAAAATACCTCGCCCGCGCCGTTGCTGCGTTTCGCCGTCCGCCGCCTGTTGGAATTCGCCCGGACGGTCCCCGGCATTGTGTTTGCGCTGATTTTCGTCATCGCATTCGGCCTCGGGCCGATGGCGGGCGTGCTCGCCATCGCCATCCATTCCACCGGCGCGCTCGGAAAGCAGTTCTCCGAGATCGTCGAAAACGCCGACATGAAGCCGGTTGAAGGCGTACGATCGACCGGCGCAAGCTGGCTGTCCTGCATGCGGTTCGCAGTGTTGCCGCAAGTAACCGCAGGCTACGCGAGCTACGCGCTGCTGCGTTTTGAGATCAACGTCCGCGAGGCGTCCGTCATGGGCTTCGTCGGCGCCGGCGGCATCGGGCAGGAGCTCGTGGTCGCGATCCGGAAATTCTACTATTCGGACGTCAGCGCGATTTTGGTTATGATTATCGTCACCGTCTTTGTGATTGATATCGCCACCGGGTGGTTGCGCGGCCGGCTGTTCGGCAAGGACGCCCGCGCATGAGCCAGCTACCGAAACCCGATGCAGGGCAGCTGCGCGCGAAATACCCCGACGTCTTCGAGCGGCCGGCTTCGGCGCGGCTGGCGATGCCGGCGATGATCCTTGGCGCTTTCGCCATTTTCGTGTTCGGGCTGGTCGATCTCGACTTCTCGCCGGCAAGATTGTTCTCAGGCCTGCACCAGCTTGGCTGGATCACGCTGATGATGATCCCACCCGACCCAGGCTCCTCGTTGCCGATCTATCTCTCCGCGCTCGGCGAAACTCTGTCGATCGCGTTGCTCGGCACCACGATCGCAGCGGTGTTCGCGCTGCCGGTCAGCCTGCTGGCCGCGCGAAATATCATTCCCTCGAACCTGATCCGCTTTCCCGTTCGCCGGTTCCTGGACTCCATCCGCGGCGTCGATACACTGATCTGGGCGCTGGTGTGGATCAACGTGGTCGGCCTCGGCCCGTTCGCCGGCGTGCTGGCCATCGCGGTGTCCGACTTCGGCGCGTTCGGCAAATTGTTTTCCGAGGCGATCGAGGCCGCGGACAAGAAGCAGGTCGAGGGCATCCGCGCCTCCGGTGGCAGTGTCCTGCACGAGATACGCTTCGGCCTGATGCCGCAGGTACTGCCTGTGATCGCAGGCCAGGTGCTCTATTTCATCGAATCGAACACGCGCTCGGCCACCATTATCGGCATTGTCGGTGCCGGCGGTATCGGCCTGCAGCTGGCTGAGCAGATCCGCGTGCTGGAGTGGCAGAAGGTCTCGTTCCTGATCCTGATGATCCTGGTGGCGGTTGCCGCGATCGACTGGATCTCGGGCAAGCTGCGCTTCGCCATCATCGGGCGGCGCGCGGTCGCCCAGTTTTAGCTGTTCTCGACCAGGAACTCGACGCGCTCGGCGGCAAAACGCGAGCGTTTTGTCACGAGCGGCTTGCCGTCGGGATCGAGGTCGGTGCTGTCGACCACGAGGACGGGACGTCCAAGCGCAAGATCGAGCCGCGCGGCGTCGGAAGCGTCGGCGATGGCCGCGCTGATCCGGGTTGATCCCCGGCGATAGTCGCGGATGCCGTAATGCGCGAGCAGCTTTGTCATCGAGCGCGCGCCGACGAATACGCTCCCGGCGCTGGGAAAGCGTTCGGCCGATAGCCACGTGGTGCTGATACAGATCGGCGTTCGGTCGGCTAATCGCAGGGATTCGATCCGGATCAACGGCGCGCCGGTCTTCAGTGCAAGTTCCCGCGCCAGTTCGCGCGTCGCGACTTCCTCGGAGGCGTCGATCAACTGGCCGTGCGGCTCGCGGCCGCCGGCGCCGACGATTTCGGAAAACCGCGTCCGCGAGCGCAGGGGATAAGCCAGCCGTCGCGTCTCGACATAGGTGCCGCTGCCGCGCTCGGCGCGCACCAGCCCGCGTTCCGAAAGCGTCGCCAACGCCCGGCGCACGGTATGGCGGTTAACCCGATAGGTTTCGGCGATCTCGGTCTCGCCCGGCAGCTTTTCACCGGCCGCAAAGCGGCCATCGGCGATGCCGCGTTCGATTCCGTCGGCGACCTGCCGCCACAGCGCGACACCGGTAGCAGCATCCTGCATGTTCATGGTGTGGACCCGCCCATGGAACGCATCCGGAAAATCATCCTTTTGTCACGAAACAGTCATGGCGTTTCGTTATCAAGTTGTCTAGTATAATAGACAACTTGATTCCGGCAAGGGCCGCTATGACCACAACGACAGAAAATGCCAGGCAGGCGCAGCGCAAGCTGGCGATGGCGGTGCTCGCGCATTCCGACTCGGCCGAGATCTCGGGCCGTCTCGATGCGGTCGCGTTGCCGGCCCATGAAAATCTGCGCGAGCCCGAGAATGGCCTCGTGATGGTCCGCGGCCGCATCGGTGGCGACGGTGCGCCGTTCAATCTTGGCGAGGCAACGGTATCGCGTGCGGCGGTGCGGCTTTCGACCGGCGAAGTGGGTTTCGGCTACACGCTCGGGCGCGACCGGCAGAAGGCCCGGATGATCGCGCTGTGCGACGCCATGCTGCAGTCGGATCAATTCGCCGGCGTGGTCGAATCCGGGGTGATCGCCCCGTTGCGGGCCGCGATCGCCGCGAACCGGAAGCGTCAGGCTGCGGAGACCGCGGCGACGCGAGTCGATTTCTATACGCTGGTGCGCGGCGAGGGGTGAGGCATGACGACGGTTGCGGAGTTGCCAGCAGGATTTGTCGACAAGGTATTGTCGGCGCAATCAACCTTCCGCTCGGTGATGGATGCGATGGCGCGTCCCGGCAGCGTTCAGCGCATCGAGGCGGTCGCCGGCGAACCGCCCGGCATGATGCGCGGCACCGCAGCGATCGCACTGACCTTGTTCGACCATGACACGCCGATCTGGCTCGATGCCCGGATGTCCCAGACATCGGCCGTCGCCAAATGGCTGAAATTTCACACCAGCGCGCCGGTGATTACGGATGCCTCGGTCGCCAGCTTTGCGTTGATCGGCGACGCACCGGGCCTTCCGGCGCTGGAACGGTTCGCGTTCGGCAGCAATGAATATCCCGATCGCTCCACGACGCTGATCCTGCAGGTCGAAAGCCTCACCACAGGACCGGCCTTCGAATTGCGGGGGCCTGGCATCGACGGCACGATTGTACTGCAGGCCACGATCCAGCCGCCGGACCTGTTCGAACGGCTTTCGATCAATCAGACAATGTTTCCCCGCGGCATCGATGTCGTGCTGGTCCATGACGATGTCATTGTCGCGATACCCCGCACGACGCGGCTTGTCACGATGGGAGCCTGACCATGTATGTTGCCGTCAAGGGAGGCGAACGCGCCATTGAGAACGCCCACCGCCTGCTGGCGCATGAGCGCCGTGGCGATCGGGATGTTCCCGAGGTTTCGCTCGACCAGATCTCGGAACAGCTCTCGCTCGGCGTCGATCGCGTCATGACCGAAGGCTCGTTGTATGACCGCGAGCTTGCGGCGCTCGCCATCAAGCAGGCGCGTGGCGACATGATCGAGGCGATCTTCCTGGTCCGTGCCTTCCGCGCCACGCTGCCACGGTTCGGCGCGACCGAGCCGGTCGATACCGGCGAGATGCAGGTGCGCCGCCGGATTTCATCGACCTTCAAGGACATTCCGGGCGGCCAGATTCTCGGACCGACCTTCGACTATACGCATCGTCTGTTGGACCCGCAGCTTGCGGAGGGGTGGGTGCCCGAGTTGCCCGCGACGGGTGAAGCGTCAGCCGCGGCCATGCCGCGCGTCACCGACATTCTCGGCCGCGACGGCCTGATCGAGCCGTCACCCGAAGCGGGGGCTGATGCGGCGGTCGGCGACCTCACGCGCGAGCCGCTCAGCTTTCCGGCCGATCGCGATTTACGGTTGCAGAACCTGGCGCGGGCGGATGAGGGCTTTCTGCTGGCGCTCGGCTATTCCTCGCAGCGCGGCTACGGCCGCAACCATCCCTTCGCCGGCGAAATTCGCTTCGGCGAGGTCGAGGTTGAATTTTTCGCCGAAGACGCCGGCTTCGCGGTGCCGCTCGGCGGAATCGCGCTGACCGAATGCCAGATGGTCAACCAGTTCAAGGGCTCGGCGAGCGAAGCGCCGTGCTTTACCCGTGGCTACGGTCTGGCGTTCGGACAAAGCGAGCGCAAGACCATGTCGATGGCACTGGTCGACCGTGCCTTACGCGCGCGCGAGCTCGCGGAAGAGGTCGTTGCTCCTGCCCAGGACGAAGAGTTCGTGATGTCGCATTCGGACAATGTGCAGGCGACCGGATTCGTCGAGCATCTCAAGCTGCCGCATTACGTCGACTTCCAGTCCGAGCTCGGCCTGTTGCGCAAATTACGCAAGGAGTTTGCCGAGGCTGCGGAAGCTCCAGCGATGCAGGAGGCCGCCGAATGAACGCTCCAGCTTACAATTTTGCCTATCTTGATGAGCAGACCAAACGGATGATCCGCCGCGCGATCCTGAAAGCGATCGCGATCCCCGGCTACCAGGTGCCGTTCGCCAGCCGCGAAATGCCGATGCCCTATGGCTGGGGTACCGGCGGCGTGCAGGTGACCGCGGCGATCCTCGGTCCCGATGACGTGCTGAAGGTGATCGACCAGGGTTCCGACGACACCACCAACGCGATCTCGATCCGAAAGTTCTTCGGCAAGACCGCCGGCGTTGCGACCACGACCAACACCACGGACGCCACCGTCATCCAGACCCGGCACCGGATTCCCGAGGCGCCGCTGCATGCGGGACAGGTGCTGGTCTATCAGGTGCCGATCCCTGAACCCCTGCGCTTCCTCGAGCCGCGCGAGACCGAGACGCGGCGCATGCACGCGCTCGGCGAATACGGCCTGATGCATGTCAAGCTCTACGAGGACATCGCCCGCTTCGGCCACATCGCGACTTCCTACGCCTATCCGGTGAAGGTGAATGCGCGGTATGTGATGGACCCGTCACCAACGCCGAAATTCGACAATCCCAAGATGGACAATTGTCCGGCGCTGCAATTGTTCGGCGCCGGCCGCGAGAAACGCATTTATGCGATCCCGCCGCACACCACGGTGGTCTCGCTCGATTTCGAGGACCACCCGTTCACGCGTTACCGGTTCGACGCGCCCTGTGCACTGTGCGGGGCCGGTGATTCCTATCTCGACGAGATCGTCACCGACGATAAGGGCGGCCGGATGTTCGTCTGCTCCGATACCGACTATTGCGAGACGCGCCAGGTGGCGGGCCATCGCGGCAGCGAGAGCGTGGCCCCGCACAAGGAGAGGGCGCATGGCTGAACAGGTGAGCGCGCCGGAAAACGACCAGCCTCTGCTGATCGCCGAAGGACTGGGCAAGAATTATGGTCGGCTGACCGCCTGCCGCGATGTGTCGTTTGCGCTCTACCCCGGCGAGGTGCTGGCGATCGTCGGCGAGTCCGGCTCGGGCAAGACGACGCTGCTGCAGCTATTGTCGGCGCAGCTTGCGGCGAGCACTGGACGGGTGTCGTACCGAATGCGCGATGGCGTGTTGCGCGATCTCGCGAGCCTTGGCGAGGCCGAGCGGCGCTTTCTGTTCCGGACCGACTGGGGCTATGTGCATCAGGATCCGGCGCAGGGCTTGCGGATGGCCGTCTCCGCCGGCGCCAATGTCGGCGAACGGCTGATGGCGGTGGGCTGGAATCACTATGGCCGCATCCGCGACACCGCGTCGTCATGGCTGGAACGCGTCGAGATCGATGTTGGCCGCATCGACGATGCGCCGCGGACCTATTCGGGCGGCATGCGGCAGCGGCTGCAAATCGCGCGCAATCTGGTCACCGAGCCGCGCCTGGTATTCATGGATGAGCCGACCGGCGGCCTCGATGTGTCGGTCCAGGCGCGCCTGCTGGATTTGATGCGCAACCTCGTCAGCGAACTCGGACTTGCGGCCATCGTCGTCACCCACGACCTCGCGGTGGCGCGGCTGTTGTCGCATCGCGTGATGGTGATGAAGGGCGGCCGCGTTATCGAGACCGGACTGACCGATCAGGTGCTCGACGATCCCCGCGAGCCCTACACCCAATTGCTCGTTTCCTCGATTTTGCCGGCGTGAGCTAAGCCAATGACTGCGATGATCGACATATCAAACGCCGAAAAGACTTTTACCATGCATCTGCAGGGTGGAGTGGAACTGCCGGTGGTCCGCGGCGTCTCGTTTCATGTCGAGCCGGGCGAATGCGTGGTGCTGTCCGGCCCATCCGGCGCGGGCAAATCGTCGATCCTCAAGATGATGTTCGGCAACTACCGTTGCGACGGCGGCCGGATCGGAATCCGGCACCAGGGCGCCATGATGGATCTCGCCAAGGCCGAGCCGCGGCAGGTTCTCAGCGTGCGTCGCGCTACCATCGGCTATGTCAGCCAGTTCCTGCGCGCGGTGCCGCGGGTGGCGACCATCGACGTCGTGGCCGAACCCCTGATAGCGAACGGGGTGGCGCGTCCCGAAGCGCGCGAACAGGCCGGTGCGCTGCTGCACCGCCTTAACATTCCCGAACGGCTGTGGGCGCTGCCGCCATCGACCTTCTCGGGCGGCGAGCAGCAGCGCGTCAACATCGCGCGCGGTTTCATTTCCGATTTGCCGATTCTGCTTCTGGACGAGCCGACCGCTTCGCTCGATGCCGCCAATGGCGCCGTGGTGGTGGAATTGATCGACCAGAAGAAGCGTCAGGGCGTGGCGATGGTGGCAATCGTCCATGACGACGAGATCCGTCATCTGATCGCCGACCGAATCGTTGATGTGACGTCGTTTGCGGCTGCTGCATGAAGGAAGAGATGTGAGATGACTTCGATCAAGCACGAGACCGTCATTGCAAACGCCAGGATAGTCCTGGCCGATCGCGTGATCGAACGTGGCTGGGTGGCTTTTGCCGATGGCCGCATCGCTGAACTTGGCGAAGGCCATGCGCCTGCCGGCAGCGAGGATGCCGCCGGGGACCTGATCATGCCCGGCCTGATCGAGCTGCATACCGATCATCTCGAAGCGCATTATGTGCCGCGCCCAAAAGTGTTCTGGGATCCGATTGCGGCAGTCGTCTCCTATGACGGACAGCTTGCGACATCGGGCATCACGACGGTGCTGGATTCGCTGCGGGTCTGGCGCGAGGATGGCGCCGAAGAGGTCGACGGCCGGGCCGGGGTACTGGCTGAAGCGATCGCATCGGCGCGGGAGGCGAACCTGCTGCGTGCCGATCATTTCCTGCATCTGCGCTGCGAGATCCCGATGCCGAGCGTGGTCGAGGAGGCCAGGGAGCTGATCGGACGGCCGGACGTCCGACTGATGTCGCTGATGGATCATACGCCTGGCCAACGCCAATTCCGCGACGAGGTCAAGCTGCGCGACTATTATCGCGGCAAGGGCGCCGGCATGACCGACGCCGAGCTCGATGTGCTGTTCGCGAGACGGTTTACCTATCAGAAAACCTACGCCGCCACCAATATGCGCGCGATCGTCGCGCTGGCGCAACAATATGAAATCCCGCTCGCCAGCCACGACGATACGACCGAGGAAAACGTCGCCGACGCCATCAGCGATCGCGTATCGGTGGCGGAGTTTCCGACCACGATCGAGGCCGCGCGCGGACTGCATCAGGCGGGTATTGGCATCTTGATGGGGGCGCCGAACGTGGTGCGGGGCGGCTCGCATTCCGGCAACATCGCCGCGATCGATCTCGCCCGCGAAGGGCTGTTGGACATCCTGTCGTCCGACTACATTCCCTCGAGCCTTTTGATGGCTGCCCTGCAATTGCCCGAGCGCGTGCCGGCAATCGATCTGGCGTCGGCGGTTCGTACCGTTACCAAGACACCGGCGGAAGCGGTGGGGTTAGCTGACCGCGGCGAGATCGCGGTCGGCAAGCGCGCCGACGTGATCCGGGTGCACGTCGCCCATAACGTTCCGGCGGTGCGCAGTGTCTGGCGCGAAGGGCAGCGTGTGGCATGACGGAGGCGCCTGTTGTCGCAGAACATCGTGTCGCCGCGATTGGACCCGGCAGTCTCATTCTGGTGGTTGGCCCAAGCGGCGCCGGCAAGGATACGCTGCTTGGGCTGGCAAAAGCCGCCTGCGCCGACGATCCCAATATTGTGTTTCCGCGCCGCGTGATCACGCGCGTAGCCTCGGCGTCTGAAGACAATGAAGAGGTCAGCCCGGACGCGTTCCGGCAGGCGCTGGCGCGGAACGAATATGCCGTGCACTGGGAGGCGCACGGCCATTGCTACGCCTTGTCACGTAGGATCGACGACGACCTGCGCGCCGGGCGCACGGTGATTGCCAATGTATCGCGGACCGTGATTGCAACGGTGCGCCGCGCTTACGCCGACGTCGTGGTGGTTTCGATCACGGCGCCGACAAACGTTCTTGCTGAAAGGCTGGCGATGCGGGGGCGCAGCAGCGATGGCAAAATCGAGCACCGGTTAAGCCGGACGGTCGATGACATTTCGGCTGCGCCCGACGTCACCATCGTGAATGTCGATAGCGCCGAATATCACGCGCGCCAGTTCGTCCGGATCATCAAGGGCGATCGGTGGGAGGCCTAGGCTTGAGTTGCGCGACGCAGTGGCGACGAATAAAAAAGTAAATCAAAACAATATGTTATTTAGTCGTCCGTGAAGAACGCTGATTTCAGACTGAATTGATCAACGGGTCGGCGAAGAGAGCGGCCAGGATTTGGCGCAGCAAAATCCTGAGCCAGCGGATCAGGCGGCGGAAGTTGTAGCCGACGGCGGCGAGGACGGCGTTGTTGGCGTCGCCGCGCCGGAACCAGAGATAGTTGCGGCCCATGCGGTGCTCGGCCTTGAGATGGCCGATGACGGGCTCGACGGCGGACCTGCGGCGGAGTTCGCGCTTGATCTGCGGCGTCACCCCTCGCTTTTGCCCCGAGATGAAGACCCTGAACTTGTAATCGGGCGGCGCATTGTGGCCGCGGTAGCCCTTGTCGGCGAGGATGCGCGCGATGGTGTTGCCGACCAACGCTTCCATGTCCGGGATCACGGTTTCCAAGGTGTGGCCATCATATGGATTGCCGGGCAGCGCCTTCACGTGGGTGACGAACTGGCCGCCCTTGCAGTGCTTGAGGGTGGTGGCAACGCTGACCTTGACGCCGAACTCGTAAGGCCGATGGGCCTTGCCCTTGCCGATGCATTCGACTTCCGGCGCATGCAGGGAATAGACCTTCGGTCCGCGTTGACGTTGCTGCTGCTCGCGCACGCGCCGCGCCAGCAATAGCAGCTGTGCGAACGTCCCTTCGAGCCCGCTGTTGCCCTCGATCTTGCGGCCGATGTCGCGGATGACGCGGCCGAGATAGGTGCGCAGCTTCTTGAGCATCCGGTTGGCACGCTTGAACTGCTTGGCGTGGGCATAGCGCTGGTGCTGGATCAGGGCGAACTTGCCCACCCGCGCATAGGACTGGCGCAAATCTACCCCGTGGCGCTGCGCCAGCCGCACCAGCTTCTCGCGCGCCCGGTTCAGAAGCTTGGCATCGGTGGGGAACGTCACGTTCTTGGGCTGCACCGTGGTATCGACGATCACCCGTGACAGCTCGGACGGCTTGATCGCCTTGGTCCTGGCGGCCACCGAAAGGCTCGCCTGGAGCAGCGCCTGCAGCCGCGCCTCGCCCATGCGATTGCGCCAGCGCGTCAGCGACGAGCGATCGAACACCAGCCGGTGCTGGAAGAACTCCTCGCCGCAGAAGAACTGGTAATAGGGGTTCTCGACCCAGCGCTCGCACAGCACCTCATCGGAGAGGTCGTAGGTGTGCTTGAGGATCGCCAGCCCCGCCATCAATCGCGTCGGCAGTGGCGGGCGGCCCGGATCATCCGAGTAGACCGCCCCAAACTCCCGTTCCAGGAACCGCCAATCCACCGTGCGCCCCAGCGCCACCAGTGGATGCTTCAGGTCGATGATCTGATCGAGCCGGGAGCGGAACAGATCCTGCTCTCCCGTCTCCCGCCGTTCCGATGGCCGCATCTGGTCCCCCGCCAAAACATTCAAAGGCGAGTGAATCACAAATCAAATTTGCAAGGAATCCCCTTCCGCACACCCGATTCCCGGCAAACTCGATTGTCACAGCGTCCCGTTTCCAGATTCTAAATCAACGACTTGGGAATTCTTCACGGACGACTATTTAGATTTCCTCAACCCGATGATGAGGTCCTTATTTCGATGCGCTAGTGAGCACCGTGTGCACCGATGTGTGCATCGGGAGATCAAATGCGCCGCTGTTATTCACTCAAAAGCGCAGCAGCGAGACGGTTCCATGCCAGCTTGTCTGCGGGCAGTCCAAATCTCAGCCACTGCGGTTCACGTGCAAAGCAGCGAACGTGGATGCCATGGCGGCCCAACCGTTCTGCGAGCTTGGTCGCTTCGACATGACGGGCAAGGCGGAAGAGCGGCGTCCCGCCAAGTATAGTAAAGCCCGCAGCCTCCAGCACGGCATCGAGCCGCTGCTGATCAGACCGAAGACGCGCGGTCGTCTCGGCGAGCCAATGCGGATCAGAGAGCGCGGTCTTGCCGATCCGCAGCGCGGGGCCTGAAACCGCCCAAGGGCCGAATTCGGCGCGGATGCGCGTTGCGAGCGGGATTTCGGCAATCGCAAAGCCGAGCCGCAATCCCGCCAATCCATAGGTTTTACCGAAGGACCTCAGAACGATCGTTGCAGGCGGCGGATCGGAGGCGATGCTCGCGGTTTCGGGAAGCACATCGATGAAGGCTTCGTCGACGATGAGCAGACCGTTCTTTCTGGCAAGCGCCGTTGCAACGGTGCGAAGCCTGTTCACTGGAATAACACGCCCGGTCGGGTTGTTGGGATTGACGGCGATGACAACGTCGGCGCCTTCACTCTGCTCAAGATCCTTCACGACCGAAACGCGATGGCCTTGTCTCGTCCAACAGGCCTCGTGCTCCTCGTAGGTAGGCCCGAGAATCTCCACGCGAGACGTCGGGACGAGACGGGGAAGAAGCTGGATCAGGGCCTGCGTGCCCGATGCGGCGGCGATCATCTCGGGATCGGGGACACGGTACCTCGCCGCTGCCGCGGCCAGCAGCGCTTCCTCTTCAGAGCGCGCCGGCAGGCGCGACCAGATTTCCGCCGGTAGATTGGGAATCGGGAAGGGGGTTGGATTGATGCCGGTGGAAAGATCGATCCACGGCTCCGGCGCGCCGGGATACCGTTCTCGCGCAGCGTCCAAATCGCCGCCATGCGAGATAGGTTCCGCGGTCGCAGGCCGCATGATAGGCAGGGCCCTCGCACTACCCAGGTGTTCCGGATCACGCATGTTCGCTGAACTCGCTCTCATTGCGCTCGCTATCGAAGCCGCTTTCGGATTTCCGGACGTCCTCTATCGCAGGATCGGCCATCCCGTAGGCTGGATTGGAGCGCTGATAGCATGGTGCGACCGCGCCTGGAACCGCCGTGAGTTCTCGTTTGAGCGTCGGCGCATGCTTGGCGTTGGAACGCTGCTCTCGCTGCTCGCTGTCAGCGGTTTCTCCGCGACGGTCATCTTCCTGCTGGCGCATCACTTTCTTGCAGGCTTCGCAACGACGTTCGTTTGCGGAGCCGTGGCCAGCACGCTGCTCGCGCAGCGCAGCCTCGATGCGCATGTCCTGGCCGTTGCCGATGCGCTGGAGCAGCAGGGGATCGAGGCAGGCCGTCGTGCGGTGTCGATGATCGTCGGGCGTGACACCGCAGCCCTGGACGAAGCCGGAGTCAGCCGCGCCGCCATCGAAAGCCTGGCGGAAAATTTTTCTGACGGCGTCGTGGCGCCGCTGTTCTGGCTCCTGGTTGCGGGATTGCCCGGCATTTTCAGCTATAAAGCGATCAATACCGCCGACAGCATGATTGGCCACAAATCCGATCGCTATCTCGCCTTCGGCTGGGCGTCGGCGCGCGTGGACGATCTCGTCAATCTGCCCGCATCGCGTCTCTCCGCGCTGTGGCTGGTGCTGGCCGCGGCGGCATTACCGGGGCTTTCTCCCCGAGGCGCGATCGCGGTCGTGTGGCGCGATGCGTCCAGGCACCGCTCGCCGAATGCTGGATGGCCCGAGGCAGCGATGGCGGGAGCGCTGGGTTTGAGGCTGGCCGGGCCGCGCGCCTATGACGGCGCGATGATCGACGACCATTGGATCGGCGATGGCCGTGAGGCCGCCTCCGTCCGGGATATTCGCTTGGCTCTCAGGCAATACCGGGTCGCATACGCTATTCAATTTGTGTGTGTG
This sequence comes from Bradyrhizobium sp. AZCC 2289, assembly GCF_036924615.1. Lineage (NCBI taxonomy): Bacteria > Pseudomonadati > Pseudomonadota > Alphaproteobacteria > Hyphomicrobiales > Nitrobacteraceae > Bradyrhizobium > Bradyrhizobium sp. AZCC 2289. The sequence continues at coordinate 8,555,913 of NZ_JAZHRY010000001.1, forward strand.
GCGGCACTCGCCGCGGCTATGGCGTTGCTTTGAAATCGGGCGGGCGTGCAAGGTCGAGGAGGCGGTTGCAGTCGACGTGCCGCTCGATGTGGTCGGCCAGCCGATCGAGGGTCGCCTCGACATCGGCTTCGTAGGCGAACCCGGAAGCTTGGCTTGCAATACGACGCAGCCAGTGGCCGCGCTGCCGGTCGTCGGAAAAGAGCCCGTGAACGTAGCACCCGGCGATGCGGCCCGAGCCGTTGACCGCGCCTTCGTTGCGTCCGTCGGCGAAACGCAGAAGCGGTTTTGCGCACTCCATCCCGGTCGTGCGTCCGACGTGCATTTCGTAGCCCTTGAAGGGCGCGCTCCCGTCGGCACTCTCGCCGAAGATTTCGACGAGCATCTTGTCGCCCTGAAGCACCGTCTCGACATCTAGCAGTCCAAGACCGGCGACGGAACCGGCAGGTCCCTCGATTCCGTCGGGATCCGAAATATGCGTGCCGAGCATCTGATACCCGCCACAAATCCCGAGCACATGACCGCCACGCCGCACATGCGCCTTGAGGTCCGTGTCCCATCCGGTTTTGAGCAGCACGGCGAGGTCGGCCATGGTGGCCTTCGAGCCTGGCAGGATGACCAGCGCGGCGTCGCCGGGAATGGGCTCTCCAGGTCGGATGAAGACGAGATCGACGCCGGGTTCAAGGCCCAGCGGATCAAAATCGTCGAAGTTCGAGATGCGGGGATAAGCAAGCACGACGATCAAGCTGCGGTCGCCACCGCCGCGAGCCCGGCCAGTCCCGAGTCCGAGCGCGTCTTCCGCCGGCAGCCTGTACGCCAGGTCGAAGAACGGCACGAGGCCGAGTGGCTGCCAGCCCGTGTGTCGCGCGATTGTTGCCATCCCATCGCTGAACAGCGACGGATCGCCGCGAAATTTGTTGACGATAAAGCCGGCTATCATCGCGGCGTCCTCGGCGGCGATGACGGCCTTGGTGCCGACGAGACTGGCGATGACGCCGCCCCTGTCGATATCGCCGACCAGCACGACGGGCACGCCGGCCGCTCGTGCAAAGCCCATATTGGCGATGTCGGCGGCTCTCAGGTTCACTTCAGAGGCCGAACCCGCGCCTTCGACCAGCACGAGGTCGGCCTCGCCTGCAATGTGGCGCAGGCTTTCGAGCACGGCGCCAAGAAGTCCGGGCTTCATGGCCTGATATTCGCGCCCCCTGGCGTTGCCGACGACGCGGCCCTGTACGACCACCTGCGACCCGGTTTCACTCTGGGGCTTTAGCAGCACCGGGTTCATGTGCACGCTCGGTTGCACACGGGCAGCCCGCGCCTGCAGCGCCTGCGCGCGCCCGATCTCGCCACCATCAGCGGTAACGGCGGCATTGTTGGACATGTTCTGTGGCTTGAACGGTCTCACCCGCAAGCCGCGATTGGCGAACGCGCGCGCCAATCCCGCAACCAGCAGCGACTTGCCGACATCCGAGCCTGTACCCTGCAGCATGATCGCGCGCGCAGGCATTAAAATTCAATGCCTGGCTGTGCTTTGACGCCGGCCGCAAAATGATGCTTCACGGCCACCATCTCGGTCACGAGGTCGGCTGCTTCGATCAATTCAGGCTTGGCGTTGCGGCCGGTGACGACGACGTGCAGGTCAGGCCGCCGGTTCGCGAACGCTGCAAGCACCTGGCCGAGGTCGATGTGCTCGTAGCGCAAGGAGATATTGAGCTCGTCGAGGACCAGTAATTTGATGGAGGGATCTTCCATCAGGTCGGTCGCCCTGGCCCATGCGCGCTCAGCGGCAGCAACATCGCGCGCGCGATCCTGTGTTTCCCAGGTAAAGCCTTCGCCCAGGGTGTGCCACTTGACCTGATCGCCGAAGCGCTCGATTGCGGTACGCTCGCCCGATTGCCAGGCTCCCTTGCCGAACTGCACCACGCCGCACTGAAAACCGCGCCCGATCGCGCGCAGCAGGAGGCCGAAGGCCGCGGTCGATTTGCCCTTGCCCTTGCCGGTGTGGACAATGAGCAGCCCCTTCTCGATGGTCTTTCCGGCAACCTCGGCGTCCTGGACTGCCTTGCGGTTGGCCATCTTGGCCTTGTGGCGCGCTTCATCGTTGGTTTCGGCTGTCATGATAAAACGTTCCTCACATCGACTTATTTCAGGATGAGCGGCAATCCCGCTGCAATCAGGACAGCGCGGTCGGCGATGGCCGCAACCTCCATATTAGCGCGGCCTTGAGCGTCGCGGAATTTCCGCGCCAGCACGTTATCGGGAACGATTCCACAGCCGACTTCATTGGAGACGACGACAATTGGGCCGCTGGCCTTGCTCAACGCCGCGACAAGCCGCTGCAGCTCGGCGATCGAATCCTGACCGGCCAGCATGACATTGCTGAGCCAGAACGTGAGACAATCGATCAGGACGGCCTGTCCCGTGCTGCCATGCGCTTGGATCGCTGCAGGCAAGTCCAAAGGCGCATCGACCGTGCGCCACCTGCGATCACGCCGGTGCCGGTGCTCGGCAATCCGCGCCGTCATCTCGTCATCATGTGCCTCAGCGGTGGCGACGTAGACCCAGGGCGGGGCGCAGCCCGTCACCAGACCCTCGGCATATCGGCTCTTTCCCGAGCGCGCGCCGCCGAGAACGAAGGTCAGACGAGGCAGGGGAGGAACGCTCATGATCCGCGAATTCGATTGACGGGGGTTGATCCTTGCCCTTATCAATCGGGCGACGGTTCCCCGCAAGGGGATTGAATGGGAATGCGGTAAGGGGTCATCAGGCCCCAAATCCGCGGCTGCCCCCGCAACTGTAGTCGGTGAGCTGAAGGCCAACACACCACTGGGAAACCGGGAAGGTGGCCTGACGCTGAGACCCGAGAGCCAGGAGACCTGCCGTCGAGAATGCTGTTATCCGGCTCATCGCGCGGGGCGTCGCGATGGTCATAGAAGGCTCACGAGCCGACGACGAATGTTGTCGCGACTGGGCCCCGTCGGAAGCGGCGCCAAGCCAGGGCAGACGAAGCCCACGACGACGGAGGTCCGCGATGACAACTTTGCTCAATCGACCAGGCGTGCTTGCAGCGCGTGCTGCCATGCTCGCGTCGGTTCCGGCGCTGGGTGCACCCTCGTTCGACCGGGTCGTCATTGTCCTCTCTAGCGCTTTGACCGGCACTGCTGCCGGCTTCCCGAGCTGAGCGCAGAAAGCACATGCCCACGTCGATCGATACCGCGGCCTTGCCGCCCCCGAGCGCCTCAAAGCTGTTTGTCTGCATCACGTGCCGTCTCAATGGCGAGACGACCGAGGATCAGCAGCCGCGCCCCGGCGCGCGTTTGATAGGGATCCTGTCGCAGCTCATCGAGGATGGCCAGCAAGAGATCGAGATTGTGCCTGTCGAGTGCCTGTCAAACTGCACGCGCGGTTGCACGGTGGCGGTCTCGGGACCCGGCAAATGGACTTACGTGCTTGGCGCACTCGACCCCGAGCAGCATGCAGATGACATCGTTCGGTTTGCGCGGCTTCACCATGCCCATGCCGAGGGACTGCCGGTCTGGCGGGAACGGCCCGTCCACATCCGCAAGAATACGATTGCGCGAGTTCCGCCGCTCCCGGTCTAGCGAACAGAAATTTGAAGGAAGATTGCTGATGACATCCCTAGCCAAAGTTCCCTGCACGATCATCACGGGCTTCCTCGGCGCCGGCAAGACAACACTCGTTCGCCATGTTCTTGAAAATGCCGGCGGGCGCCGCCTTGCGGTGATCGTCAATGAATTCGGCGACATCGGCATCGACGGCGAGATTTTGAAGAGCTGCGGCATCGAGAGCTGCCCGGAAGACCGGATCATAGAGTTATCCAACGGTTGCATCTGTTGCACGGTGGCGGACGATTTCGTTCCCGCCCTCAAACGTCTGCTCGATCATCCGGTTCCGCCGGAGCACATCGTTATCGAAACCTCCGGCCTCGCGCTTCCCAAACCGCTGGTGCAGGCCTTCAACTGGCCGGAGATCGCCTCGCGCGTGACGGTCGATGGCGTGGTCGCCGTCGTCGACGGCGCCGCCGTTGCCGCAGGACGGTTCGTCGACGATCCGGATGCCGTCAGCCGGCAGCGCGCGCAGGACACGGCCCTCGATCACGACAATCCGCTCGAGGAAGTCTACGAGGATCAACTTCTCTGCGCCGATCTCATTGTTCTGAACAAGGCCGATCTGATGTCGCTGGAAGAGCGGGGCCGAGTGGTCGGCGAGATCGGACGGGTGATTTCCAGATCGGTCAAGATCGTCGAGGTGGAAAGCGGCCGCGTGTCGCCCGCTATCCTGCTGGGACTCGGCGTTGCCGCCGAAGACGATATTGCAAACCGGTACTCCCACCACGATGCCGAAGCCGAACACGACCACGACGATTTCGAGTCCTTTGTCATCGATCTCCGGCGTTTCGAAACCCCGCAAACCCTGGTTCAGAAAATTGCCGAGGCGGCGGCGGCGCATGACATCCTTCGCGTCAAGGGCTTTGTGGAGATTCTTGACAAGCCGATGCGTCTGCTGATTCAGGGGGTCGGATCCCGCATCCAGCACCGGTTCGATCGCGCATGGCACAAGGACGAGGAGCGAAGCAGCCGTCTGGTCGTCATCGGCCAGAAGGGGCTCGACGCCGCCGCAATTCGAAACCTGATCCTGGGTTGATTCCGCATGCATCTGCTGGCGACCAACGTTGCGAAACTGGACGAGGCGGAAGCCGCGGTCGATCTCGAACAGTCGCCAGCCGATCTCGTGGTGCTCTCCTTCGCGGACAGCGACCTGTCCGCTCTGGCCGCCGCCTGGCAGTCGGATGCCGAGGTACTGCCGGCGTTGCGGCTTGCGAGCCTCAAGAGACTGAAGCACCCGATGTCCGTGGACCTCTATGTCGAGCGCGTCGTCGCGCATGCACGGATGGTCATCGTGCGCTGTCTCGGCGGTTTCGAATACTGGCGGTATGGACTGGAAATCATCGCTTCGATCGCGCGCGGTAGCGGCATTCTGTTTGCCGCCTTGCCCGGTGACGATCGCCCCGATTCCCGGTTGGCCGAAATCTCCACGGTGACAACGGAGACGCTGTCTCGTCTGGACCGTTTCTTTCGCGAAGGCGGCCCGGAGAATCTGCGCCAGGCCCTGGGATATGTCGGCAGCCTGCTGGGTCGAGACACCGCCTGGACCGATCCGATGCCGGTCGGACCGGCCGTCGGGTTTTCCGCCGACGGACGCACGGTACCCCTGAAGGATTTGTTTGGCGCGGTCGACAAACGCCCCGTTGCGCTGGTCCTGTTCTATAAAGCGAGCCTGCTCGCGGCCGACACGGCCCCCATCCGCGTCTTGATGGCGGCGCTCGAAGCGGAGAACCTCGCGCCGGTCGCAGTTGCAGTCTCCAGCCTCAAGGATCCGGCGGCGGCAGAAGTTCTCGAACGGGTGATCGCGGTTCGGCGGCCGGCGATTATCCTCAATGCGACGGCATTCTCCGCTCTGCGCGAAGATGGCACGACGGTTCTCGACGCTGCCGGCGTTCCCGTGCTGCAGGTTGTGCTGGCGAGCAACTCGCAGGAGGCCTGGGCCTCGTCGCCACGCGGATTGTCCCCGTCAGATCTCGCCATGAATGTCGTGCTGCCCGAACTGGATGGTCGGTTGTTGAGCCGTGCCATTTCGTTCAAGACCGAGGACGAGTTCGATTCCCGGATTGAATTTGCGTCCGTTCGGCACAGACCTTGTCCCGACCGGATCGAGTTTGTCGCGCGTCAGGCGGCCCGCTGGGTCAAGTTGGGCCGAACCCCGCGCGCGGAGCGTCGATTGGCGCTCGTTCTATCCGATTATCCGGCTCGCGCGGGACGTGCCGGCTATGCCGTGGGACTGGATACGGCCGAAAGCGTCGTTCAAATCGTCAAGCTGATGCATGCGGAAGGCTACGATGTCGGCGAAGCAGGATTGTGCGCGGCTGATGTCGAGCGGCTGCTTTCGGGAGATTGCGCCGGCATCGATATTGCCGTGAACACGTATGCGTCATGGCTGAAGGCCTTTCCGCCGAGTCTGCAGAACGAGATCGAAAATAGCTGGGGCGCTCCCACCGCTGAAAACGATGTCTTCTCCTTTCTGGTGCTGAAAGCAGGAAAACTGCTGGTTCTTCTTCAGCCCGACCGCGGGGCGGCGCATGACCGCAAGGCCGGCTATCACGACACGTCGATTCCCCCGCGCCATGCCTATGTCGCGCTGTATGCCTGGCTGCGCGAGCAGGCGAAGATCGACGCACTCATCCATCTCGGCACCCACGGTACGCTAGAGTGGCTGCCCGGCAAGGCGCTAGCCCTTTCCGCCGAGTGCTGGCCCGAGGCAGTGACGGGTCCGTTGCCGGTCATCTATCCCTTCATCGTCAACAATCCCGGCGAGGCAGTGCAGGCCAAGCGCCGACTAAGTGCCGTGACCATCGGCCATCTCACCCCGCCGCTGAGCGCAGCGGGGCTGCACGGCGTGGCGGCCGAACTGGAGGCGCTGGTCGAGGAATATGCCGAAGCAGGGGGGCTCGATCGCCGCCGGCTCGATTTGCTCGAAGGCGCCATCATCGACTGCGCCTGGACATCGGGTCTGGCCGCCGAATGTAATCTCTCGAGAGACGAGCCGGCGAGGGATGCGATCGTCAAGCTCGATGCCCGTCTGTGCGATATCAAGGAACTCAGTATCCGCGACCGGCTGCACGTTTTCGGGCGAGCTCCCGCGGATGATGCACAGTCATCGCTGGTCGAAGCGATCGTTGCGGCAGCATGCACGTCGGTAACGGGTGAGCAGCGTCAATGGATTGCAGGGGCGGTGCGCAGCAGCGCGTCGCACGAGGAGAAGGCGCTCTTGGCGGCGCTTGACGGGCGCCGCGTGAGCCCGGGCCCGGCCGGGGCGCCGAGCCGGGGCAGGGCTGATGTTTTGCCCACGGGAAGGAATTTGACGACGATGGATCCGCGATCGATTCCGACGCGGACGGCCACGACGATCGGCCTAAGGGCCGCGGATGAAGTGGTGCGCCGCTACTTGCAAGATCACGGCGACTATCCCCGTTCGCTCGTGATCGACCTCTGGGCCTCCACGTCGCTGCGAACCGGCGGCGACGACCTGGCGCAGGCGCTCGGTTACCTGGGCGCTCGACCGGTCTGGGACATGTCGTCGAACCGCGTCACCGGCGTCGAAATTCTGCCGCTGGCGAAACTCGAACGGCCGCGCATCGATGTGACGCTACGGATATCCGGTCTTTTCAGGGATATTTTCGAAACACAGATCGCCCTGCTTGATACGGCGATTCGCAGGATCGCCGATCTCGACGAGGACGACGCCGCTAATCCGATCGCCGGCGCGGGCCGGTGCGGCGACGATATTGCGCGCATCTTCGGCGGTGCGCCCGGTAGTTACGGCGCGGGAATCGCGGCGCTCACGCTCGACAGCAACTGGGGAGCGCGTGAAGATCTCGGCGAGGCCTACCTCTCCGCCGTAACCCATTCCTACGGTGGCGCGCAGGCGGCCATGCCGGCGGGGGATGGCTTCCGTACCCGCGTGTCCTTGGCCGATGCGCTGGTCCACCCGCAAGACGACCGCGAGCGCGATCTTCTCGATGGTGACGGGGTTGCCGATTTCGTCGGCGGCTTTGCGGCGGCGGCGGCATTGCTCGGCAATGATGTAGAACTCTACCACCTCGATACCAGCACGCCATCGACGCCCAAGGCTCGCACGGCTGGTGAGGAGATCGCGCGGGTGGTGCGGGGACGGCTGACCAATCCCCGCTGGATCGAGGGTATGCTCAGCCACGGTCACCGTGGCGTGGCCGAGATCGCCCAAGGCGTCGACGCGCTTTACGCCTTCGCGGCGACGACCCGTGCTGTGCCCGGTCATTTATTCGATCTCACGCACGATGCCCTGATTGCGGATGAGGCCGTGCTCGCCGGAATGATCGCGACCAACCCGGCAGGCGCGGCAGCCATCGTTGCGCGGCTGCGCGACGCGCTGGCGCGCGGGCTTTGGGTCGCGCGGCGCAACGCCGTTGCCGGCGAGTTGGACCGCGCCACCAGGAAATCACCGGGCGATCGCGGTCCGTCAATGGAGGCCGCACAGTGAATCGGGCTGTGGCATTCGAGGTGAAGGGCTGGTGCCCGGGCGCTTTGACGCCGATGCAAAGCGGTGACGGATTGATCGTGCGGGTACGCCCACGAAGCGGAATGTTCAGCCTGGACCAACTGGTCGTTCTCGCCGATGCCGCGCGGCGTTTCGGCAACGGTCATATCGACCTGACGCGGCGTGCCAATCTGCAAATCCGCGGTGTCGGCGAAGAAAATCTGCCGGGGCTGCAAGACGTGATCGGAACGCTTGGGCTTCTCGACCCGACACCGGAAGCGGAGGCGGTCCGTAACCTCATGATCAGCCCGCTCGCGGGGATCGACCCGGCCGAGGTGCTTGATATCAGCGGCATCGCCGGGGAGCTCGCGCGACTGCTCGCATCCGAGCAGGCTCTCTGGGCGTTGCCGTCCAAGTTCGGTTTCGTCGTCGACGGTTGTGGCAGCTTGACGCTTGCGGCCGAGCGCGCCGATATTCGTCTTGCCGCTATTCGCCTCGGCGCAGCCCCCGCGGTCGCGGTCGGCCTCGACACGCAGGCCGGAATCGAATGGCTGGGCTCAGTCTCTCCCGCAACGGCCGCTGCAGCTGCGATGGAAGCCGCGTACGCCTTCCTCAAGGTGATCTCGAACGGGACGCGGCAACGCATGCGTGACCTTTCCGTTGAAGGCCTTGCCTTCGTCCGATCGGCGATGAAGCGACGGCTCGATCCGCTGACGCGCGATCCACCAAAAATCGATGTGTCGCTGGATCGGCGAGTTGGCCTGCTTGATTTGGGCCTGGGCCGGTTCGCCGTGGGCGTCGTAGCGCCTTTCGGCCGCGTCGAGACCGATCAGCTTCGCAAATGTGCCGGCGAGATGGCGGCTTTCGGTGTCAAGGAAATCAGGCTGTCACCCTGGCGTATCCTGTATGCCGAGGTTTCCTCGGCATCGGCGGGAAATGCGATCCTGGCTGCCGCCGGTGCCGCAGGCTTTGTTGCCGAACCCTGCGATCCACTGCTTAGAATCGAAGCATGTCCAGGTGCGCCGGCCTGTCGATCGACGAGCCTCGATACCCGTGGCGATGCTCGCCGTCTAGCCGAATTGTTACCCCGCTTCGGCTTTGAAGGGACCGCTCACGTCTCCGGTTGCGCCAAGGGGTGCGCCAAGTCCGACGCGGCCGACCTCACGCTTGTCGGCGCTGATGGTCTCTACGGGATCGTTCGTAACGGAACCGCCCAGGATCGGCCTGCACGGAGTTGCTCGTTCGCAGCGCTTGTCGCTGATCCTGACGCGCTCTTCGATCGTTTCCAAAGGGCACCACCATGACTGAATTTCGCAGCTATATCCGGGATGGAGCCGAGATTTACCGTAACTCGTTTGCGATCATCCGCGCTGAAGCCGATCTCTCCCGTTTCAAGGAGAACGAGGAAAAGGTGGTGGTCAGGATCATCCACGCGTGCGGCATGACCGACATCGCCAGCGATATCGTGATGTCCCCGACATTTGCCGCAAGCGCGCGCGCGGCCTTGCTGAGGGGCGCGTCGATCTTGTGTGATGCAAAGATGGTCGCACACGGCATCACGCGCAACAGGCTGCCTCGCGACAACAGGGTGATGTGCACGCTCGACGATCCCGCCGTTGCTGGCCTCGCCGCAGAAGCCGGGAATACGCGCTCGGCGGCGGCCCTGGAACTCTGGCGGCCTAATCTCGACGGCGCCATCGTCGCCATCGGCAATGCGCCGACGGCGCTGTTTCGGTTGCTTGATATGCTCGACGAGGGCGCGCCGCTTCCCGCCGCCATCATCGGTGTGCCCGTCGGCTTCGTGGGCGCAGCCGAATCCAAGGAAGCGCTTGGATTGCAGACGCGGGTGCCATTCCTTGTTGTGCGCGGTCGCAGAGGCGGGAGCGCCATGGCCGTTGCGGCAATCAATGCGCTGGCAAGTGAGCGAGAATGACAAGCATTGACGCGATCGCGGGAACCGCCTGTGGCGGGACGCTCTACGGCATCGGCGTGGGGCCGGGCGATGTCCGCTATCTGACGTTGCGGGCAGCAGGGCTGGTGCGCAATGTCGACGTCGTGGCTTTTTTCGCCAAGCGCGGGCTGCAGGGAAATGCGCGCGGCATTGTCGATCCTTTGATTGCGCCGGGACGCACCGAGTTTCGGCTTGAATATCCGGTGACCGACGAGATCCCGCCGGAGAATCCTTCCTATCAAAGGCAGATCGGCCAGTTCTACGAGGAAAGCGGCGCTGCGCTGTCGGAGATGCTGCGGCAAGGCAAGTCCGTCGGGCTTCTGGCCGAAGGAGATCCGTTCTTCTACGGTTCCTTCATGCATATGTGGCGCCGTCTCGAAGGCGATTTCCCGGTCGAAATTGTCCCCGGCGTCACCGGCATGTCGGGCTGCTGGACGCGCGCCAATGCGCCCATCACCTGGGGCAACGACATCCTTTCGATATTGCCCGGGACGTTGGGCGAGGAGCAATTGACCCGCCGGCTCGCCGAGACCGATGCCGCCGTCATCATGAAAGTCGGCAAGAACCTCGCAAAGGTCCGCCGGGCTGTCGAAGCGGCCGGATTGCTGTCGCGCGCGATTTATATCGAGCGCGGAACCATGCAAGGGGAGCAGATCATGCCCTTGTCCGAATGTCCCGATGGCAGGGGCCCTTACTTTTCGATGGTGCTGATCCCCGGTCAGGGGAGGCGGTTGTGAGCGGCTCGCTCGCCGTCGTCGGCCTTGGACCGGGATCGATCGATCTCCTGACGCCGGCGGCGGGGCGGGCGCTGCAGGCGGCAACGGATCTCGTTGGATACGAAACCTATCTCGATCGAATTCCAACCACTCTCTTCGGCGGTTGCCGTCATGCTTCCGGCAATCGCGTCGAGATCGACCGGGCACGCCACGCGCTCACGCTCGCCGCCGAAGGCAAAAGCGTCGCCGTTGTCTCGGGCGGCGATCCCGGCGTATTCGCAATGGCGGCTGCGGTTTTCGAAGCAATCGAATCCGGCAATCCCGCGTGGCGAGACCTCGATATTCATGTCGAGCCCGGGATCACGGCGATGCTTGCGGCTGCAGCTGAAGTCGGCGCGCCGCTCGGCGCAGACTTCTGCGCGATCTCGCTGTCGGACAATTTGAAATCATGGGAAACGATCGAACGACGCCTGCGGGCCGCGGCCGAAGGTGATTTCGTCATTGCACTTTACAACCCCGCTTCCCGCGCGAGGCCACATCAACTCGGGCGCGCTTTCGATCTGTTGCGAGCGACAAAGTCGCCGCAGACCATCGTGCTCTTCGTCAGAAGCGCCGCGACACCCGAATCGCGCGTCGTCACGACAATCCTGGCAGAAGCAGATCCGGCCGTTGCCGATATGCGCACGCTGGTCATCATTGGATCAGCGGCAACACGGCTCATATCGCGAAAGGACCACGGCCCGTGGGTCTATACGCCGCGGGCGGAGCAGGACGTCGTGCGATGAGCAAGCTGCTGTTCGAGCCAAATCATGGCCGCCTCGGCATTTTCGACGGCATGTCCGTGCAATTTAGGCGGACGCGCCATCATCACGACCGGAATCCCAAGATTGCGTGCGGCTTCGATCTTGGCGTAGGTCGCCGTTCCACCCGAGTTTTTGGAGACAAGCACATCGACCTTCTCCTGCTTGAGAAGCGTCGTTTCCGCCTGCAGGTCGAAGGGGCCGCGACCGGACAACAATTTGATATCGGGCGGCAGCGCGACGTCGCCGGGCGGGTCGATGGTGCGCGCAATGTAATGATGATGAGGGCTGCTTGCGAAGGTGCCAAGCTCCAGGCGGCCCAGCGTCAAGAAAACCCGGCGGGGGTTTGGCCCAAGCACGTCGGCGGCGGCTTCGGCGCTCGCGACGGGAAGCCAGCTGTCGCCCGGCTGGCGCTCCCAGGCAGGGCGTACGATCGAGGCGAGCGGGATCGCGAGTCGTGCGCAGGCGACTACGACGTTGGACGAGATTTGATCGGCGTAGGGATGCGTCGCGTCGATGACCGCTTGCGTTGCGTTCTGCTTCAGCCACGCCACCAGACCGTCAGAGCCGCCGAAGCCGCCGACCCGCGTTGGAACGGGCTGTGTTTTGGGGCTCGCGGTGCGCCCGGCAAGCGAAAGGGTGACATTAAAGCGCTTGTCGGCCGCAAGCAGGCGCGTCAGCTCCGAGGCTTCCGTGGTACCTCCGAGGATGAGAACGCGCATCGAGGCCATCTCCATGAGTGCTGAGATCGCAACCTGCACGGAGAAGCGCTGGCTGTCTATCATCGGCATTGGCGAGGATGGCGTGGAGGGGCTGTGCTCCGTGGCGCGGCAGTTGATCGGGTCGGCGGAACTGGTCGTCGGCGGCGCGCGCCATCTGGAACTCGCGGGTGATCTTATCTGTGGCCGGCGTCTTGCCTGGCCCAGTCCCATGAGCGATGCGTTTGGCGAGGTCAGGCGGCATCGCGGACGTTCTGTCGTGGTTCTCGCGAGCGGTGACCCCTTCTATTTCGGCGTTGGCAAGCAACTCGCGGCATTTGTCCCAGCCGAGGAGTTCGTTTGCCTGCCGCAACCATCCGCCTTCAGTCTTGCCGCAGCACGGATGGGCTGGTCGCTGCAGGACGTTTCGCTTGTTTCGCTGCATGGCCGCGCGCTCGAGGGCATCATTCGGCACCTGCAGCCCGGCGCACGCATCCTGGCGCTGTCCTGGGACGGCGCGACGCCTGCGCACCTTGCCGGGCTTCTCGACGCGCGTGGCATGGGGCGATCGCGGATCACGGTGCTGGAGGCGATGGGGGGACCTCGCGAGCGGATACGTCACGCGACGGCATCGCATTTCAAGATCGAGGAAATTCTCCCGCTCAATACGATCGCCATCGAGGTGATCGCGGAACCGGAGGCCGCGTTCATTGCCCTCGCATCCGGCCTTGACGACGCGTTCTTTGAGCATGACGGCCAGCTGACAAAGCGCGAAATTCGCGCCGTGACCCTTTCGTCGCTGGAACCGCGACATGGCGAACTGCTCTGGGATGTCGGGCTCGGTGCGGGCTCGATCGCGATCGAGTGGCTGTTGCGCCATCCCTCGTTGAGCGCGATCGGCATCGAGGCGCGCAACGACCGGGCCGCCCGGGCTGCCTGCAACGCCGCAGCCCTCGGCGTGCCGGAACTTCAGATCGTGCAAGGCCGCGCACCGGAGGCGCTGGCGGGGCTTGCCAGACCGGATGCCGTGTTTGTCGGCGGCGGCATGATGGACGATCGTGTGTTCGAAGCGGTCTGGGCAGCTCTAAAACCTCGCGGCCGCCTGGTGGCCAACGCGGTGTCGCTCGAGACCGAGGCCCGGCTGGCCGATTATTTCGGCCGTTTCGGCGGCGAGCTCATTCGACTGCAGGTCGCGAGAGCGGATAAAGTGGGTACCATGTCTGGCTGGCGCCCGGCGATGCCGGTTACGCAATGGCGAGTGAGGAGGCCATGATCGTCGCCGGGATCGGATGTGGCCGCGGGACATTGTCCGAAGACATTGTGAGCTTGATTCTCACGGTTCTTGCGAGCTTTGGAATCGCGCGCGAGAAACTCGATGCGATCGCGACCGAAGCGTCGAAGGCGGATGACAGCGGGATTGCAAATGCTGCGCAATCGTTGTCGGTTCGTCTTGTCCGGTGCTCGCTTGCGGATCTGGATCGCGCCACCGACAGGGTCGTGACGCGCTCATCGCGCGTTCAGGCGCTCAAGGGAGTTCCGTCGATCGCTGAAGCGTCGGCCCTCGTCGCGGCGGGTCGCAATGCACGGCTGCTCGGCGCGCGGGTCGCGGCCAACAAGGTGACCTGTGCCATCGCCATCAGTGAGGCCTCATGACCGTTCACTTCATCGGAGCCGGACCGGGTGCACCCGACCTGATCACCGTGCGGGGACGCGATCTTATCGCGGCTTGCCCGGTCTGCCTCTATGCCGGCTCTTTGGTGCCGAAAGCTTTGCTCGGCTATTGCCCGCCCGGAGCCAGTATCATCGATACGGCGTCGATGTCGCTCGACGAGATCGTCGCAGAAATCGTCCGTGCCACCGAGCGAGGCCAAAACGTCGCGCGCCTGCATTCCGGAGATCTGTCGATCTGGAGCGCGCTCGGCGAACAGTTGCGGCGCCTGGATGCCCTCAATATCCCGTACACGGTCACGCCGGGCGTACCCGCCTTCGCTGCGGCCGCCGCGGCGCTGGCCAGGGAATTGACATTGCCCGAAGTGGCGCAATCGGTGGTACTGACCCGAACTCCCGGACGCGCCTCGGCGATGCCGGCGAGCGAAAATCTCGGGGCTTTCGCGGCAACCCGCGCGACATTGGCCATTCATCTCTCGATTCACGTGATTGACAAGACCGTCGCGGAGCTGCTTCCGGCTTACGGGGAGGACTGCCCGGTTGCCATCGTGTTTCGTGCCAGCTGGCCTGACGAGCGGATCATCCGGGCGACGCTCGGCACGATCGTAGCCGAGGTCAAGAAGACCGATATCGAGCGCACGGCGCTGATCATCGTCGGTGACGTACTGGCAGCGCGCTATTTCCGGGACAGTGCACTCTACGACAGCGGCTATCGTCGGCGATTCCGGGGAGGCGGCGCATGATCGAACCGCTAGCCCCAGCGTCCGACGATTTTGCCTTCGCGGTCGAATACGGCGATGTCGAGGACGCTTGGCGATCCGTCGAGAACCTGCGCAGCGGTCTTCCACGCAGCCCTGGCAACGAACTGACCGATCGGGATCCCGCGCTGTTCTGCTTCGCGCAAGACCTGCAATGCCGTATTGGCGTCACGGCAGAGTTCGATGAGGTCGGCCGGCGCGTCCGCCTCCCGGAGAAGTTCCGCAAGCCAGATACGGTCGACGCTGCCAGACTTGGAGTGCAGATCGAGCAGTCCCTGTCCGAGCTTCGTCATCTTGGCAAAGCCTCCGGCGATGGTGATGCGCGGGACCGGGTGTCGTTTCGCGTATTTCAGCATGCCGCCGACGAAATCGCCCATGTCGATGAGCGCGGTTTCGGAAAGACCGTACAACTTCTGAACAGCCATCTCGGAAGTCGATCCGGTGGACCCCGCGATGTGCTTGATGCCGCTCGCGCGTGCCACGTCGATGCCGCGGTAGATGGAGTGGATCCAGGCCGCACAGGAATAGGGCACGACAATTCCGGTCGTTCCCAGGATGGAAAGTCCACCGACAATGCCGAGACGCGCATTGAGCGTTCTGGCGGCGAGCGCTTCTCCTCCGGGAATCGAGAGTTCGACGATAACGTCGCCGGAGGCGCCGAAGCGCTCCACCACTTCGCGAACCGCCGCTCGCATCATCTCGCGCGGCACCGGATTGATGGCGGGCTCACCCGGCGGGATGGGGAGGCCGGGTTTGGTCACCGTCCCCACGCCTTCGCCCGCAGCAAAGGTGACGCCGGACCCTGGCGTACCCGCTCTCACCGTCGCCTTGATCAGGGCGCCATGCGTGACATCGGGATCGTCGCCGGCATCTTTCACGATGCCGGCGGTCGCAGCCCCGTCAAACGTTTCGAAGACCGCAACCGCGAAACTGACGCGCGCCCCGCCGGGAAGCCCCGCTTCGACGGGGTCCGGACACTCACCGGTGACAAGCGCCTCGTAGGCCGCGCGCGTTGCGGCCGTCGCGCAAGTACCCGTGGTCCAGCCGCGCCTGAGCGGCTGGCCCGGTCTCCTTTGATTCGCGTCTGCGGCGTCGTTCACATTCTGCTCCGTTCGGGCGCAGCAAAACCTAGCACGATTTCGCCATGAAGCTGCTCGCCGACGGTCTCCCTGATTTCCCGGACTTTCCGCCTGGCGAAGTCTGGCTTGCAGGTGCGGGTCCCGGCGACCCCGGGCTTTTGACCTTGCACGCGTTGCATGCGCTGAGAGCGGCCGACGACATCGTTCACGATGCGCTGGTCGATCCACGCATCCTGCAACTCGCGGGCAACCAGGCCAAGCTGATCTTTGCCGGCAAGCGCGGCGGCAGACCTTCCTCTCAGCAGGCCGATATCAACGACCTTCTGATCGCGCGCGCCAGGATGGGGCGACGCGTGCTGCGCCTGAAGGGCGGCGACCCCTTTGTGTTCGGGCGCGGTGGAGAAGAAGCCTTGGCGCTGACGCGTGCCGGGCTTCGGTTCAGGATCATTCCCGGCATCACGTCGGGGCTTGCCGCGGCAGCGCTGGCCGGCATTCCCGCGACAATGCGGGAGACCAACCACGCCGTTATCCTGGTGGCGGGAAGCCGGGCGGTGGACGGCACGTCGGCGGCCGAGTGGGAGAAGCTGGCGAGCGCCGGGCAGCCGATCATCGTCTATATGCCGATGGCGAATCTGCCGGAGATCATGAGCGCGTTTGAACGCGGCGGCATGGCTCCCGATACGCCTGCCGTGATCATCAGCTCCTCGACGACACCGGAGGAACGGATTATCGAAACGCAGCTCGGGACGGCCGCCCGGGACGCTGCGATGCAAGGGGTCGACGCGCCCGCGATCGTGATCGTCGGTGCCATTGCGGAAATGAGGCAACGGCTTCTGGCGAATATGGTTGGCGCGCGATGAACTTTTCCGTCGGTCCGCCGGGCCTTATCATCGCAGCGCCACGCTCGGGTGCCGGAAAAACAACGGTGACACTCGGGCTGTTGCGGGCGCTTCGGCGCCAAGGCGGTGCCGTACAGCCCTTCAAGTGCGGTCCGGACTATATCGATCCGGCTTTTCACGAAATCGCCGCGGGCCGGCCGAGTTTCAATCTCGACAGCTGGGCGATGGGGGAGGAGTTGATCGCAACCCTCGCGACCGAAGCGTCGGCCGGTGCGACTATTTCCATTGCCGAGGGTGTGATGGGGCTGTTCGATGGCGCCGCGGCGCGGGGACGGTCCGGGACCGGCGCGACCGCCGATCTGGCGGCTCTCCTTGGGTGGCCGGTGGTGCTCGTGCTCGATGTCGCCGGCCAAACCGAGACGGCGGCGGCCGTCGCGCTCGGTTGTGCCCGATATCGGGACGACGTCGATATCGCCGGCGTGATCCTGAACCGCGTGGCGAGCCAGCGTCATTTCTCGCTGGTGGCGCCGGCGTTCGACCGGATCAATATGCGGATCTTCGGTGCGATACTGCGCGAGGACCGTCTCGCGCTGCCCGAGAGGCATCTCGGCCTGGTCCAGGCCGGCGAGATACCCGCGATCGACCAGCGTCTGGACGCGCTTGCGGATATCATTGCCGCTGCAATCGATCTCGATGCGATCGGGCAATCGGCGAGGCCCGCGAAGGCAGCCATCGCGATCCGCGAAGCGCATTCTGACGGAGCGCGATCGCGGCTGCAGCCGCCCGGGCAGCGCATCGCGCTCGCGCAGGACAGGGCATTTTCCTTCATGTATCCTCATGTCCTTCGGCAATGGCGGCACGCGGGCGCGGAAATCGTTCCGTTCTCGCCGCTGGCCGACGACCCTCCCGATGCCACGGCGGATGCAGTCTGGTTGCCGGGCGGTTATCCAGAACTCCATGCCGGCGCGCTGGCATCCGCTCACAGCTTCCGGGAGGGTCTTCAGAAACTGGCCCGCCGCTCCATTCCCATCCACGGCGAGTGTGGTGGCCATATGGTGCTGGGGCGCGGCCTCGAGGATGCCGACGGGAACAGGCACGAAATGACCGGTCTGCTCGGACTCGAAACTTCCTTCGCGAAGCGCAGGCTGCACCTCGGCTATCGACGCGCGCGGCTTCGCATAGCCTGCGCCCTGGGCGCGAAGGGCACGGAAGTGCTCGGCCATGAGTTCCACTACGCGAGCACGGTTTCGACGAGCGACGATCCGCTGGTCGATTGCTGGGATGCCGCCGGCGCGGAAGTTCCTGAACAAGGTGCCCGACAGGGCTCGACAACGGGCACGTTTTTCCACGTCATCGACCGGATCGCGATATGACCGAGACGCCCGATCCATCTCCGCGACCATTCGATGCCGCCTTTCGGCAGTCGCTCCGCGACCTCGTCCTCTGGCGCCGCGACGTTCGCCGGTTTCGCCGCGATCCCGTCGATCCGGCTTTGATTCACTCGCTGCTTGAACTCGCCAGCCACGCTCCGTCCGTTGGGCATTGCCAGCCCTGGAGGTTCGTGCTGGTCGAATCCGCCGAATGCCGGGAAGCGGTGAGGTCGAGCTTTGTTCGGGCCAACGCAAATGCGCTCGAAACCTATGACGGCGAACAGCGTGCGCGTTACGCCAGACTGAAACTTGAGGGGCTCGAAGATGCTCCGGTCCATCTTGCGGTCTTCGCCGACGAGGCGACGGAGGCGGGCAGTGGCCTGGGTCGTCAAACCATGCCGCAGACCCTTCGATATTCCGTTGTTGCCGCAATTCAGACCTTATGGCTTGCCGCTCGCGCCGAGGGACTTGGGCTTGGCTGGATTTCGATCCTCGAACCGGAGACGTTATGCCGGGTCCTCGAGGTGCCGGAATCCTGGACCCTGATTGCCTACCTCTGTATCGGCCGGCCGGTGGAGGAGCACCTCGATCCCGAACTCGAACGCTACAATTGGCAGGAACGTTTGAGTGCGCAGCGCCTGATATTCAAGCGCTAACGGACAACGCGGCGCTGTTGATCCGCAGCGAAATTGCGGGCGGCGCTTTGCGACGGGTCAACTGCACGTCGGGTCTCCAAGAGAGTGATCTCGTTCGGAAATCCCGGAACTAGCGGGGCCGATCTTGCCCGAGGGCTCTATTCGCAAAACGGGGTTGTGAAGGCGCTGCGGCGGCATGCGCTGGTGCTCGCCGCTATCACGCGTGGACACGCAGAGCAGTCCTATCTCATTTACTAAACAAGGGGAATTTCCCTGCCGGATGTGAGTTGGCCGACGCCGATGCAATAGTGGTTGCGTTGCAGCAATAACTTGGCTCGATGAAAAATCGATGGTGTCCCATTGACAGTCATTGTGTTTAGTGAAAATCTGTAACTTAACAAAAACACTAAACACTCGCGCAGCGGTAATGAATGGCGGATTGATCTCCGCGCTCACGACTGCCGAACGGCGAGGACGGGAAGCGCAAGCAGGCAATCGCCTGCGACAACAGGGAGGTTGTGATGATCCAAATGGTGCGTGCTTTGGGGGCGACCGCGGTTGTTGTCGCCTCCTGTCTTGGCAGTCAGGCCGTCGCCCAGACGAAGCAGTTAACGTTGTGCTGGGCGGCGTGGGATCCGGCCAACGCTTTGGTGGAACTCTCGAAGGACTTCACCGCCAAGTCAGGCGTTCAGATGAAATACGAGTTCGTCCCATGGACGAGCTACGCCGACCGTTTCCTCAACGAACTCAATTCAAAGGGGAAACTTTGCGACCTCATCATCGGTGACAGCCAGTGGATTGGCGGTGCCGCCGAGAACGGTCACTACGTCAAGCTCAACGACTTCTTCGCCAAAGAAAAGATCTCGATGGACGATTTCATGCCGGCCACCGTGGTCGGCTATTCGCAATGGCCGAAGAATACTCCGAACTATTGGGCGTTGCCGGCGATGGGCGATGCGATCGGCTGGACCTACCGCAAGGACTGGTTCGCCCGGCCGGAGATTCAGGCCGAATTCAGGAAGAAGTACGAGCGCGATCTCAGCCCGCCCCAGACCTGGGATGAACTCAAGCAGATCGCCGAGTTCTTTCAGGGCCGAGAAATCGACGGCAAGAAGGTCTACGGAACTTACATTTACACCGAGCGCGGCTCCGAAGGCATCACGATGGGCGTGACCAACGCGCTCTACGATTGGGGCTTCCAGTACGACGATCCCAAAAAGCCCTATCAGATGGAAGGCTTCGTCAACTCGCCCGATGCGGTCAAGGGACTGGAATTCTACAAGTCGCTTTACAAATGCTGCACCGCGCCGGGCATGAGCAATGCCTACATGTCTGAGGGGCTCGACGCCTTCAAGTCCGGTCAGGTCGCGATGCAGATGAACTTCTTCGCCTTCTTTCCCGGCCTCTACAAGGATCCCAATGTCGGCGGCGACAAGATCGGCTTCTTCGTCAACCCGAAGCAGAAGTTCCATTTCACCCAGCTCGGCGGGCAGGGGATCTCGGTCGTCTCCTACTCCGACCATAAGGACGACGCGCTCGCCTACATCAAATGGTTCGCGCAGCCCGACGTTCAGAAGAAGTGGTGGGCGCTGGGCGGCTATTCCTGCCACAAGGCCGTGCTCAACGACCCGTCCTTCCCCAAGAGTGCGCCGTTTGCCGCCGACTTCCTGAAGTCGATGGACATCGTCAAGGACTTCTGGGCAGAGCCTGCCTATGCGTCGCTGCTGCTCGACATGCAGAAGCGCGTCCATGACTACGTCGTGGCCGACAAGGGCACCGCAAAGGAGGCGCTCGACCTGCTGGTCAAGGATTGGCAGAAGGTGTTCAAGGACGAAGGTAAGATCTAGCCTGACGCGTCGCAGGTCTCCCGGCCTCGGCCGGGAGACCCCCTAATCGTGTTCCGATCCGTGAACGACAGGTCTCAGATGAGCACTCTTGCAGAGCGGGCCGTGGCCCGGACCCCACGCCGACTTGCGTTACGGTTCGGCGGGATGTCCGACAGGGCCATTGCCTGGTTGTTCATAACGCCGTCGGTGCTGCTGCTGCTGGCGGTCAACATCTTCCCGCTGCTGTGGACGATCCAGCTATCGTTCACGAACTACCGGGCCAATCGCCCGAATGCGGTGCTCCGATATGTCGGCCTCGACAACTACCGCGACATACTGACGGATCCCGAGGTGTGGCAGGCCATGCAGGCCACCGCTCATTTCGTGCTGTGGTCGATAGCGCTCGAACTAATACTCGGCTTTGGCCTGGCGCTCCTGATCAACCGCGGCTTCCGCGGCCACAGTTTCTGGACCACCATCATCCTGCTGCCGATGATGCTTTCGCCCGCGGTCGTCGGCAACTTCTGGACCTTTCTGCTGCAGCCGCAGATAGGGCTGTTCAACAGCGGGATCGCGCTGGTGACCGGGGTCGATCCGAGTTCGTTCCAGATGATCGGCGACGTCCGGTTGGCACCCTGGTCCATTATCATGGTCGATACCTGGATGTGGACACCCTATGTGATGCTGATCTGCCTCGCCGGTTTGCGCTCGATACCTGATTACATCTATGAGGCAGCCGAGGTCGATCGCGCATCCCCGTTGCGGCAGTTCTGGTCCATCACGCTGCCGATGGTGATGCCGTTCGTGATGCTCGCCATCCTTTTTCGGGCGATCGAAAACTTCAAGATGTTCGACATGGTCAATCTGCTGACCTCGGGCGGGCCGGGATCCACCACGGAGGTCGCGTCGATCACCCTGAAACGCGAGGCGTTCGAAAAATGGCGGACCGGCTATTCGTCGGCCTTGGCCATTATTCTCTTCGTCACCGTCTTCGGTGCCGCCAATATCTATGTAAAGGCGCTCAACCGGGTGAAGCAACGATGAGCACGCCCGTCACCGCTCATTCAGTGGCCGAGCCATCGTCACGATCGAAGCTGATCGCTTCGTTCCTGGTCGTCACCTACGCGGTCATAACCATTCTACCGCTGTTGTGGATCTTCCTCACCGGGTTCAAGACGCCGCCGGATTCGATCGCCTATCCACCCAAGGTCTTGTTCGAGCCTTCGGTGGAAGGCTACGTCAATTTGTTTACGACGCGCTCGCGACAGACGCCTGAATTCCTGGCCACCTTGCCGCCGCCGCAGACCTGGTATGAGCGTCTCGTGCGCTCGCGTAACATGGTGATCGGCGGACCGTCGAAAGTGGTGCCGCGCTTCGTGAATTCCATGGTGATCGGCTTCGGCTCGACCTTTCTCGCCGTCTGCTTCGGCACGATCGCCGCCTATGCGTTTTCGCGCTTTCGCGTGCCGCTTGCCGACGATTTGCTGTTCTTCATCCTGTCGACACGGATGATGCCGCCGATAGCGGTCGCGATCCCGATCTATCTGATGTTCCGGCACTTGGGACTAACCGATACCAAGCTCGGGATGATCCTGTTGTATACCGCCGTGAATGTCTCCCTGGCCGTATGGCTGTTGAAGGGATTCATGGATGAAATCCCGCGCGAGTACGAAGAGGCTGCGATGGTCGACGGCTACACACGGCTTCAGGCGTTCTTCAAGGTGGTTCTTCCGCAGGCGACGACCGGCATCGCGGCAACCGCGATCTTCTGCCTGATCTTCGCCTGGAACGAATACGCCTTCGCGGTTCTGCTCACCAGCGGCGATGCCCAAACGATGCCGCCCTTTATCCCCTTCATCATCGGCGAAGGTGGCCAGGATTGGCCCGCGGTGGCGGCTGCGACAACAATATTCTTCATCCCGATCCTTTGCTTCACCATCCTGTTGCGTCGCCATTTGCTGCGCGGCATTACCTTTGGGGCGGTTCGCAAATGACGGAAAGGGTTGCACGACACACATCGAGATGGCCGCTCTGGCTCCGTCGCGGTCCTTGCGAGGCTGTGGCGATGGCGTTGATCGGCCTTGGCGTCGTGATGCTGATGCAGCCGCTGTCGTTGAACCTGTACAGCCATTCCTTCGTGACGATCCTGGCCGGGACGCTCGGCTTCGTGATCGTCAGTCACTTTCCGGATTAACCGCCATGGCAGAGATCAAACTCGAATCCGTTGCCAAGACATTCGGAACATTCGCTGCCGTCAAGGGCGTGGACGTCACCGTCGATCACGGCTCGTTCTTCGTCATTTTGGGTCCCTCGGGTTGCGGCAAGACGACGACCTTGCGCATGATGGCGGGCCTCGAACTGCCGACGTCCGGCCGCATCCTGCTCGATGGCGAAGACGTGACGGTGCTGCCCGCGTCGGCGCGGGACATTGCCTTTGTGTTCCAGCTGTTTGCGCTCTACCCGCACATGAACGTGCGCCAGAATATTGCCTTTCCGCTGCGCTGCCAGAATTACCGGCGCGACGAGGTCAGACGAAGCGTCGAGGAAACGGCAAGATTGCTGAGGATAGATCATCTACTGGACCGCCGGGTCGGCGGCCTCTCCGGCGGCGACCGGCAGCGCGTTGCGCTCGGCCGCGCCATTGTGCGTCGGCCGAAGGCATTTCTCATGGACGAGCCGCTCGGCGCCCTCGATTCCGAGTTTCGCAAGTTGATGTGTGGTGAGCTGCGGGAATTGCACGACCGTATCGATGCGACAACGGTCTACATCACCCACGACCAGCTCGAGGCGATGGCGATGGCTGATGTTATAGCTATCATGAATCAGGGCCGCGTCGAACAAATCGGTACGCCTCAGGAGATTTACGATCGTCCCGCGTCGATGTTCGTTGCCGATTTCATCGGTGCTCCGCCGATGAGTTTTCTTGCTGTCTGGGCATCGCTGCCGCGCGGCGCTCGCAGTATCGAGGTGGACGGCGTGCCGCTCGAAATGCCCCAACTGTTCGAAGATCGTGCCGAGGGCTCTCTCGCACTCGGCGTGAGACCCGAGAACGTGTCGTTCGCAGATAGCGCGGGCTTGCGCGGTCGCGTGATCGGCGCCGAATATCTCGGTACGACGCAGATCGTCACGGTGACGACGGCCAACGGTCAAATCAAGGCCCGGCTGCCGTCAGGCAACGCGGTCCGAATTGGCGAAACGGTCGGGCTTGCGCTGCGTCCGGACAAACTATCGCTGTTCGACGCGGTCAGCGGCCGGGCGCTCTCGTCGGCACTTTATGGAGGGCACCATGGCTGAGGTCACACTGCTCGATGTCGGCAAGAGCTACGGTGCCGTGGAAGCGGTCCGTGGTCTCTCGCTCTCGGTCGCGCATGGTGAATTTGTCGTGCTGCTTGGCCCGACCGGCGCCGGGAAGACGACGACGCTGCGGTTGATCGCCGGCCTGGAGCGGCCCGATCAAGGCCGTGTGGTGATCCAGGGCCGCGACGTGACCAGGGAAGTTCCGGCCGAACGCGACGTCGCGTTCGTCTTTCAGCAATATTCGCTTTATCCACATCTGACGGTCTATGACAATCTGGCTTTCCCCCTGCGTTCTCCGGCCCGGCGCGTCGACGAGAAGACGATACGCCGCAGGGTTCAGCAGATATCGGAATTGCTTCACATCGAACACAAGCTCGGTAACCGGGCCACCGCGCTTTCCGGCGGTGAAATGCAGCGGGTCGCCATCGGCAGGGCGCTGGTGCGCGAGCCAGCTGTCTATCTGATGGACGAGCCGCTCTCTTCGCTGGATGCAAAACTTCGGGCCGAATTACGCCTCGAGCTCAAGCGCATCCAGCGCGAATTGGGAACGACGATTCTCTACGTGACGCATGACCAGATCGAAGCGATGACCATGGCGGACCGGATCGGCGTGATGAACGAGGGATTACTCATTCAGCTTGGTACGCCGCGAGAGATCTATGAACGGCCCAACAGTGCCTATGTAGCGGGCCGGTTGGGTACACCGGTCATCAACCTCATTCCAGCCGGGCTTCTGGGCGGACCGGTGCCGCCGCAGGTGGAGACGGTGGGATTAAGGACCGAGCATATCCGCATCTCGACCGCGGATGGCCCCGGACCACGCGCACAGGTGCATTGGGTCGAACATCTCGGCGATCAAAACCACGTTCACCTCAAGCTCGCGACCCATTCGCTGGTGACGCTTGCCGATCCGGTCCAGCCACTCAAGGCGGGGGATCAGGTTTCCCTCGAATTCGAGTCCCCGCTTTATTTCGATCAGGCAGGTCGCCGAATCGGCGCCGATGGATTGCGGGGGCATGCATGATGATCGACCGCGAGGCTCGCAAATTGTTGTTTGAAACGGTGGCGCAGCGTGTCATTGCCAGCGCCGAAGAATTGACTGATCTCGATCGCGCAATCGGCGACGGCGATCACGGGGCCAACATGCGCCGCGGTTTTGAAGCCGTGCTGGCGGCGGTTGATGAGCTCTCCGCGAAAAACCTCGGCGAATCCCTGAAGGGCGTCGGCACCACTCTCGTCATGAAAGTCGGCGGCGCATCAGGTCCGCTTTACGGCACGCTTTTCATGTCGCTCGGCAAAACGCTGGATGACGAGGTGACGTGTGAGCGGGTCGCCGATGCGTTTGCCACGGCCATCGATGCAGTCAGGGCGCGGGGCAAGTCCGATGTCGGGCAAAAGACCATGCTCGACGTGCTTTTTCCGGTGCTCGCAGTTCTGCGCGAAGGCGGCACAGAACTCCCGGTGCGCCTGAAGGCCGTAGCCAAGGCTGCATCCGAGGAGACTATACCAATGCGGGCGATTCGCGGGCGTGCGTCGTTTCTGGGCGAGCGCAGCGTAGGTCACATGGATCCGGGGGCTCGATCCTCGGCGCTGATCGTCGACGCGGTCGCAGACGTCATGGAAGGATTGGCATGAGCGAAAATGTTGGAATCGTCATTGTGTCGCACTCGGCGGACGTAGCGCGGGGCACCGCGCTGATGGTCGAGCAAATGGTCGGCCATGAAGTGCCTCTCGGCTGGTGCGGCGGCGATCCCGGCGGCGGGCTCGGCACCAGCGTCGAGGCGATCATGGCGGCGATCGAGCGGGCGTGGTCGGAGCGAGGCGTTGCCATTCTGGTCGACCTCGGCGGCGCAGAAACCAATAGCGAGATGGCGATCGAGATGTTGCCCGAGGAGCGCCGCGCCCGTGTCGTGGTTTGCAACGCGCCGGTTGTCGAGGGCGCCGTCATGGCGGCGACCGAAGCGGCTTCGGGGGCTTCGCTTGAAGCGGTGCGTCAAACCGCCGAAGAACTGACGCCGGTCTGATGCAGGGCAAGGGTGATGAATAAACACAAGGCATCAGTGCTTATGCGGCATGAGGTGGGGCTCCATGCTCGCCCGTCGGTCAAGTTGACCAAGCTCGCAAAGGCGTTTGAATCGCGCATTGACCTTGGCCTGTCGCCGGACGGTCCCTGGGTCGATGCCAAGAGCATCGTCAAGGTGATGGCGACCAGGGCACCAAAGGATTCGACGATTTATTTTCGCGCGGAGGGGGCCGATGCGAAGGCCGCGCTGGAGGCGCTCGTGACGCTTGTCGACGGAGATTTTCAGGATGGACGATAGAACGCACCGGGCTGCTCATCGCATCGAGGGGCGGTCCGCCGCCCCTGGACTGGCGTTGGGACCGCTCGTGCGCCTGATTTCGGTGCAACATGTAGTCCGTCAATACCGCTCTGCGGCAGAGGAGCATCGGGCCCTTGTCGATGCGCTCGCGGCGTCGCAGGAAGACCTCTGCGCGCTCTCGCGCCAGGCGGGCGACGATGAAGCGGAAGCCATTCTCGCCTTCCAGATGGCGCTGCTCGAGGACGACAGCCTTGTCGCGCCGGCGCTGGCGCGGATCGACGCCGGCGATGGCGCGGGTCAGGCCTGGAGCGCGGCGATCGATCCGGAAATCGCGTCGTATGATGCGGCCGAAGATCCCTATTTCCGCGCGCGCGCGTCTGATTTGCGCGATCTGCGTGATCGCGTGCTGCGGCATCTTGCAGGTGAGGCGGATCAGAGCGTGCCATCGGGCGTCATCCTCGCCGCCGACGATATGCCGCCTTCCACCTTTCTGGCCACCGATTGGCGCGATGGCGGGTTGGTCTTGCGCCGCGGAAGCCCCAGCAGCCATGTTGCCATTCTCGCCAGGTCGCGCGGCGTCCCGATGATTGTTGGGGTAGACGTCGATCGTCTCGAACAGGGCACCGACGCGCTGCTCGATGCGGATGCCGGGCTTCTGATCGTCAATCCCGACACGAATATGCGAGCCGGCTTCAGTTTACGCCGCGCCGAGCAGTCGAAGGCTCGACAGGCCGCGGCGTCATTCAGCGGTCCGGCGCTAACCGCAACCGGCGAATTGGTTCGGGTCATGATCAATGTGACCGGCCTTGCCGAACTCAGCGTACTCGATCCTGCGGAGGTCGACGGGATCGGCTTGATGCGGACCGAGTTTCTGTTTCAGGGCCGGGAAAAACTGCCGACCGAGGAAGAACAATATCGGATCTACTGGCGCATGCTTGAATGGGCAGCGGGTAAGCCCGTGACGATCCGCACGCTCGACGCTGGCGGCGACAAGCCGATCGCTGGCTTGACGCAGCCTGGAGATATGAACCCATTTCTGGGCGTGCGCGGTGTGCGGCTGTCGTTGCGGTACCCGGACGTCTTTCGCGCGCAGTTGCGAGCGTTGGCCCGTGCCGCCGTCGCGGGGAATCTCAAGGTGATGATTCCAATGATAACGGTGCCCGAGGAACTCGACCGCTGCCGCGCGCTGTTCGAGCAGGCCTGCGACGAATTGCGTCGCGAGGGCCAAAAAGCGCAGATGCCGCCGCTCGGCATGATGGTCGAGGTGCCGGCAGCGGCGCTGACCATCGAAGACTTCAACGCCGACTTCTTTTCCATCGGCAGCAACGATCTCATCCAGTATGTGGCGGCGGCGAGCCGGGACGAACCGCAGCTCGCCGATCTCTCGCGTCCCTCGCGCGCGGTGTTCAACCTGATCCGGCATGTCGTAGATCATGCCAACCGCTCCGGCCGCGAAGCGAGCTTGTGCGGCGATCTGGCCGGCGATCCCGCGCAAGTCGCGGCCCTCCTGGATCAAGGCTTGCGCGTCCTTTCGGTGACGCCGGGAGCGCTTGGCGCCGTCAAGGCGGCGATTGCCAATTATGCCGGCTCTGCCGCATGAGCGCGGACGTAACGCCAGCGGCGTCGCAGGATCTGATCGCGGCGTACAAGGCCGTCCTTCGCGATGTGCTCGACCGGCGGCCGTCGGGCATGCGCCAGCGTTTGGCCGAAGCACTCGGCAAGAACCGCAGCTTCATCACTCAAATTGCCAACCCGGCCTATCAAACGCCGATCCCGGCGCAGCACGTCCATGCCATCATTCAGGTCTGCCACTTCTCGGCGCAGGAGAGGGACCGCTTTCTCGAAGCCTATCACCGCGCGCATCCGCGCCGGCTGCTGCTTCTGAAGGAGCGCGAGCGCAGCCGACGGCTCACATTGATGCTGCCCGATCTCGGTTCAGAGCAGAAGAACCACAAGCTTGACTCGCTGTTGAGCGAGTTCGCGGAAAAAGTCGCACGGCTGATCGAGGACACCTGACGCCGAATCGAAGCGCAAAACGGGGAGGGTTAGGATGAAGAAGCTGATCAATGCCGTCGACGACGTGGTGACTGAAAGCCTTGCCGGATTCTGTGCGGCGCATTCCGACATCGTGCGCATCGGCGAACAAGCGCCGTTCGTGCAGCGCCGGCGTCTGACAAAGGGCAAGGTTGCCCTGGTGTCGGGTGGCGGCTCCGGACACGAGCCGCTTCACGGCGGTTTCGTCGGGCAGGGAATGCTGGATGCCGCATGTCCCGGTCAGGTGTTTACCTCGCCGACACCCGATCTCATCCTCGCTGCCGCCGAGGCCGCGGACACCGGTGGCGGCGTATTGTTCATCGTCAAGAATTATGAGGGCGACGTCATGAACTTCGACATGGCGCGCGAGATGTCCGGGAAATCGATTGCGACCGTTGTTACCGATGACGATGTCGCGGTGGAGACCTCGACTTTTTCGACGGGACGACGCGGCGTTGCCGGCACGCTGATCGTGGAAAAGATCGTGGGCGCGGCTGCCGAAGAGGGGCGCGACCTGGCTTCCCTGAAGGCGCTTGGCGACCGTGTCAACGCGGCCACCCGCTCGATCGGAATCGCGCTGACGAGCTGCACGGTTCCGGCCGCCGGCAAGCCGACCTTCGACATCGCCGAAGACGAAATGGAGATCGGGGTAGGCATCCATGGCGAGCCGGGGCGCCGCCGGGTGAAATTGAAGCCGGCTGCCGAAATAGCGGCCGAGATGGTCCATGCCATCACGGCTGATCTGGGCGAGCGCGCACGCGGCGAAGCCATCCTGTTGATCAACGGCTTTGGAGCGACGCCTTTGTCGGAACTCTATTTGATGTACGACGCCGTGCGCCAACGGCTCGAGCCCGCCGGTCTGATTGTGGCGCGATCGCTGGTGGGCAATTTCGTCACATCCCTCGACATGGCAGGCTGTTCAACGACCGTATCGATCCTCGATGACGAGATAAAGCGCCTCTGGGACGCGCCGGTCCATACGCCGGCTTTGCGTTGGGGAATGTAGCTTCCCGCCAAATACGCTCGGACCGTGTACTCCCATGGCGCGGTCGCGGATCTTGCCCGTGCCCGGTAGCTTGTCGCAAGCGACATGGCGCACGCTGGAATCGGACGCGGGAGTTCGGTTTTGAGGGGCTCAATCTATCCCCCACGATGAGGGTTATTGCCCATTCTATGAGTATATGCTCTCATAGATTGGGAAAACTAGCGATGTTCCGGCCCGATCTGATCATTTTCGACTGCGACGGCGTGCTGGTCGATAGCGAGATGCTGAGCTGCCGCTGCCTTTCGGAAGCGCTGGCGGGCTATGGCATCGATCTTGGTGTGGATCAGGCACTTGACCTGTTCCTCGGACGGAATCTGAGTGCGGTATTCGAACATTACGAAGCGTTGGGATGCACGATCCCCGAGCAATTTGCAGCCGAATTGAAAACGGGGGTTCGCACGGCGTTTGTTTCCTCACTTTGTGCGATTGAGGGGGTGAATTCGGTGCTGGCGGACTTGCAAATCCCGCATTGCGTTGCTTCGTCCAGCGATGTCGATCGGGTGGTGTTCTCGCTTTCCCTGACCGGCCTCGCGCCGCATTTCGACGCGCACCTCTATACCTCGCAGATGGTGAGGCGCGGCAAGCCGGCGCCCGATCTCTTCCTTTACGCAGCCGAAAGGATGCGGGCGGATCCGCACCGCACCCTCGTGATCGAGGACAGCGTTAGCGGCGTCAGGGCCGGCAAGGCGGCCGGCATGACGGTTTGGGGATTTGTCGGAGGCAGCCACTATCAATCGCGTGACGGCAAGGCCATTCTTCGCGATGCGGGGGCCGATCGCGTGTTTGGACGAATGGCTGATTTCTGGCGAACGGAACGGCAAGCAGACTGATGGCAGCATCCGACAACGAGAAATCGCGTCTCGACGAAGCCGCGCGTGCGGGCTGGCTGTACTTCATCGCCGGCCACACCCAGGATGAAATTGCCAAGATGCTGCAGGTCTCTCGC
Source organism: Bradyrhizobium sp. AZCC 2289 (assembly GCF_036924615.1). Classification (NCBI taxonomy): domain Bacteria; kingdom Pseudomonadati; phylum Pseudomonadota; class Alphaproteobacteria; order Hyphomicrobiales; family Nitrobacteraceae; genus Bradyrhizobium; species Bradyrhizobium sp. AZCC 2289. Next base: position 8,585,987 of record NZ_JAZHRY010000001.1, read on the forward strand.
GCCTCGGCCCAGCGCCTGGTTTCACTCTGCCTCGCCGAGCGCCTGATCACATTCCGGCTCGAGCATCCGATCGCGGCGTGCATGGAGTTAGCCGCGCAGCTCAAGGACTTGTTTCATCTTGCGTATTGCGAAGTGGTGCCGACCGACCCGGCCGCGCCGCTCTCGTCCGCCGGAATTGCCGAACGCGCCGCCAACATCCTGGAAACGACGCTGCGCACCGAAAAGCCGACGATCGTGGCGCTTGGTACCGGCAGAGCGGTGCGGGCTGCCGTTGAGCGCGTGTCCCCGATCGACTGTCCGAACCACCAGATCGTGTCGCTGGTCGGAAATATCTCGGCCGACGGCTCGGCCAGCTTCTTCGACACGGTCGGCCGTCTCGCGGACCGGACCAAGGCGCGCCACTATCCGATGCCGCTGCCGTTTCTGATGTCGTCCGAGCGCGAGCGCGACCAGATGCTCAAGATCGATCCGATCGCCAAGGTGCGGGCGGTCGCTGCCAAGGCCGACCTGCGCCTGGTCGGCGTGGGGCAGATGGATCAGCAGGCGCAAGTCCATGTCGATGGTTTCGTCTCGCGCGAAGAACTGCTCGAGATGATGCGGCTCGGTGCCGTCGGCGAACTGACCGGCTGGGCATTCGACGCGGAGGGCCGCATCATCAACGGCGGGACCAACCTCCGTCTCACCAGCATTCCACCGCGGGTACCGGCGCAGGCGCTGACCATCGGAGCGGCGGTCGGTCGTGCCAAGGTTTCGGCGATCAGGGCGGCGCTGAAGGGGCGGCTCCTCAACGGGCTGATCACCGACGAGGCGACGGCAGGCGCCATCCTCAAGCCGTAGCGGACTGAACCGGTCCGGCTGTCACGCCGACGCGGGGTTGCCCGCGGGCCGATCCGGCGCGTGCCCCTATTCGAGCATCTCCTCCAGCACGCAGGTCCGGTGCCGAAGTGCGATTCCGATCCTTGACAACCCTGGGACTCAGTGTGAACATAATTGCAAAGCGTGAGCATATGCTCAACGCCAATAAGGGAGGTTACCGTGAAGCACGTCCTCAGCGCCCTCCTGGGCGCGGCTACCTTGTTGGGTGCAGCCCCTTCCATCGCCCAGACAACCCTGACCATCGCCACCGTGAACAATGGCGACATGATCCGGATGCAGGGGCTGACCAACGAATTCACCGCCAAAAACCCCGAGATTTCCGTGAAGTGGGTGACCCTCGAAGAGAACGTCCTGCGCCAGCGCGTCACAACCGATATCGCGACCAAGGGCGGGCAGTTCGACGTGCTGACCATCGGCACCTATGAGGTCCCGATCTGGGCCAAGAAGAACTGGCTCATTCCGCTCGACAATCTCGGAGCCGATTACGATACCGCGGACCTGCTGCCCAAGATCCGTGATGCCGTGTCGGTATCGGGCAAGCTCTATGCCGCACCGTTCTACGGCGAGAGTTCGATGGTGATGTACCGGACCGACCTGTTCCAGAAGGCCGGCTTGACGATGCCGGAAAAGCCGACCTGGGACTTCGTGATCGATGCGGCGAAGAAGCTCACCGACAAATCGGCCGGCGTCTACGGCATCTGCCTGCGGGGCAAGGCGGGTTGGGGCGAGAACATGGCGTTCCTGACCGCGATGTCCAATTCGTTCGGCGCGCGCTGGTTCGATGAGAAATGGCAGCCGCAGTTCGACAAACCGGAGTGGAAGAAGACGCTCTCGACCTATGTTGATCTGATGAAGGCCGCAGGCCCTCCCGGCGCAAGCTCGAACGGTTTCAATGAAAACCTGGCGCTGTTCAACTCCGGCAAATGCGGGATGTGGATCGACGCCACGGTGGCGGCGTCCTTTGTCACCAACCCGAAGGATTCGAGGGTTGCCGACAAGGTAGGCTTTGCGCTCGCCCCGAATGCGGGACTGGGCAAGAACGCCAACTGGCTGTGGGCATGGAACCTCGCCATTCCCGCGGGCTCGAAGAAGACCGCGGCTGCGGAAAAATTCATCGCCTGGGCGACCAGCAAGGACTACACCCAGCTCGTCGCCAAGAAGGAGGGGTGGGCCAACGTGCCGCCCGGCACCCGAACCTCGCTCTACCAGAATCCGGAGTATCTGAAGGTCGCGCCGTTCGCCAAGCTGACGCTGGCGTCGATCGACGCCGCCGATCCGAACAAGCCGAGCGTGCAGCCGGTGCCTTACGTCGGCGTGCAATACGCGGCCATTCCGGAGTTCCAGGGCATCGGCACCAGCGTCGGCCAGCAATTCTCGGCGGCGTTGTCGGGTGCTTCGACCGTCGATGCGGCGCTCGCCGCCGCGCAGTCGGCCACCGAGCGTGAAATGAAGCGGGCCGGCTATATCAAGTAGCGCGCCGCACCCGTCCTGGCTGCCGTCAGGCAAGGACTGACGGCAGCCGCATCTCCCTTCAAGCGATAACAGGAGGCGGCGATGGCAACGCAGCAAACCCAGGTCCTCGGTAGGGCCCTGCTGACGCCGGCCGTCGCATTGCTGTTCATCTGGATGATCGTCCCGCTCGCGATGACGATCTATTTTTCGACGCTGCACTACAGCCTGCTCGACTCGGAAACCTGGAGCTTCGTCGGGCTGGAGAATTTTCGATATTTTCTCACCGACCCGGCTTTTCTGACCGCGCTGCAGAACACGCTGGTGCTGGTCGGTTCGGTGCTCGCGATCACCATCCTGCTCGGCACGCCGCTGGCGCTGCTGCTCGACCAGCAGGTGATCGGCCGCAGCATCGTCCGGCTGATGGTAATCGCGCCGTTCTTCGTGATGCCGACCGTCAGCGCGCTGGTCTGGAAGAACCTCTTGATGCACCCGGTGTCCGGACTGTTCGCCTGGATCGCGACACTGGTGGGAGCGACGCCGATCGACTGGTTCAACGATGCGCCTCTGCTCGCGGTGATCCTGATCGTGGCCTGGCAATGGCTGCCGTTTGCCACCCTCATCCTGCTGACGGCGCTGCAGTCCCAGGATGAGGAGCAGAAGGAAGCGGCCGAGATGGATGGCGCAAGCGCGCTTTCGACCTTCATCTATCTTACTTTACCGCACCTGGCGCGGCCGATCACCGTCGTCATCCTGATCGAAACGATATTCCTGCTGACGGTTTTTGCCGAGATCTTCGTGACCACCGGCGGCGGTCCGGGCCTGCAGACCACCAATATCGCGTTCCTGATCTACTCGCAGGCGCTGATCCAGTACGACATCGGCAACGCCTCGGCCGGCGGACTGGTTGCGGTCGTGATCGCCAATATCGTCGCGTTCTTCCTGGTGCGGATCGTCGGGCGGAATCTGGAGGCATAAGCCATGGCGCGCAAGGTGACTACGAGACGCGTATGGGTGTCCACGGCTGCCGCGTGGCTGTTCGGATTTTTGATTTTTCTCCCCATCCTGTGGATGGTCCTGACCAGTTTCAAGACCGAGCTCGATGCGTTCGCTATGCCGCCGAAATTCCTGTTGTTCCACTGGACCACGGAGAACTATGCGACGGTGCAGCAGCGCAGCGATTATATTCATCATGCGCTCAATTCGATCATCGTTGCCGGCGGGTCGACACTGATTGCGATGATCATTGCCATTCCGGCCGCGTGGTCGATGGCGTTCGCGCCGACCAAGCGCACCAAGGACGTTCTGCTCTGGATGCTCTCGACCAAGATGATGCCGTCGGTCGGCGTGCTGGTTCCGATCTATCTGATCTTCCGGGATTTCGGCATGCTTGATACGCGCGCGGGTCTCGTCATGATCCTGTGCCTCGGCAATCTGCCGATCGTGATCTGGATGCTCTTCACCTATTTCAAGGAAATTCCCAAGGATATCCTCGAGGCCGCGCGGATGGACGGGGCGACGATCGGACGCGAGCTGATTTACGTGCTGACGCCGATGGCCGTTCCCGGGCTCGCCTCGACGCTGCTGCTCAATTTCATCCTGGCGTGGAACGAGGCGTTCTGGACGCTGAACCTCTCGACCCTCGACGCAGCGCCGCTCACCGTATTCATCGCATCCTATTCGAGTCCCGAGGGCCTGTTCTGGGCCAAATTGTCAGCCGCCTCGACGCTCGCCATTGCGCCGATCATCATCCTCGGATGGTTCACGCAGCGGCAACTCGTCCGCGGGCTCACCTTCGGCGCCGTCAAATAGCAAAGGACAGGGATCATGGGCCAGATCACGCTGCAGGGAGTCCGCAAATCGTTCGGGCCAGTCAACATCATCAAGGATGCCAATCTGGATATCGACAACGGCTCCTTTGTGGTCTTCGTCGGGCCATCCGGCTGCGGCAAGACCACGCTTTTGCGCCTGATCGCCGGACTGGAGGATGTCACCGGCGGTCAAATCCTGATCGATGGCAAGAACGTGGTGGACGTGCCGCCGGCGAAGCGCGGGCTGTCGATGGTGTTCCAGTCCTATGCGCTCTATCCGCACATGAGCGTCCGCGGCAACATCGCGTTCGGCCTGAAGATGGCAGGCCTGCCGCGCCCGGACATCGACCGCAAGGTCGAGGCGGCGGCCGCCACCTTGAACCTGACGCCCTATCTGGACCGCAAGCCGCGCGAGCTTTCCGGCGGCCAGCGTCAGCGCGTCGCAATAGGGCGCGCGATCGTGCGCGAGCCGAAGGCGTTTCTGTTCGACGAGCCCTTGTCAAATCTCGATGCGGCGCTGCGGGTCCAGATGCGTCTGGAAGTCACCAAATTGCAGAAGCAGCTCGGTACCACCGCCGTCTACGTCACCCACGACCAGGTCGAGGCCATGACCATGGCCGACAAGATTGTCGTACTCAACGCGGGCAACATCGAACAATACGGCTCGCCGCTGGAGTTGTACGAGCGGCCGGCAAACCTGTTTGTCGCCGGCTTCATTGGTTCGCCGAAGATGAATTTTGTGCCCGGCGAGGCGGTCGGCGAACTCGCCGTCGCCACGCTCGGCGTCAGGCCCGAGCATCTGAAAATCGGCAAGGAGGGGGAAGGCTGGCCCGGGACCGTGTCGGTCGCCGAGCATCTGGGCAGCGACACCTTCCTCTACGTCGACGCCGGCAAGCTTGGGATGCTGACGGCGCGATGCATCGGAGAGTTCAGCCTGAAAGCCGGCGACCGTGTGTGGCTTTCGCCCGATCCAGCCCGCCTGCATCGCTTCGACAAGGATGGCGCCGTCATCGGGACATGAGCGGTCGGCGCGCTACGCCACGATAAGCAAACAGGAAAAACAACAAGATGTATCTGGAAAAATTCAAGCTGGACCGGAAAACGGCCGTGGTGACGGGCGCCGGCCAGGGAATCGGACTGGCCTGCGCGGAAGCGCTGGCCGAGGCGGGAGCGAAAGTCGTGATCGCCGATCGTGACCCCCAGCTTGCCGATGCCGGGCGCGCAAGCCTGAGGGCAAAAGGCCTGGATGCCGAAATCGTCATCATGGACGTAACCGACTCGCGCAGCGTTTCCGAGGTCGCCGGCCAGCTGGCGTCCCGCTATGGCGGCATCGATATCCTGGTCAACAACGCCGGCATCGCACGAAGCGAGACTCCGGCCGAGAAGGTTGCCGACGAACATTGGCTGAACGTCATCGACGTCAATCTCAACGGCACATTCTGGTGCTGCCGCGCCTTCGGCAAACTCATGCTGGACGCCGGGTCGGGTTCCATTGTGAACATCGGGTCGATGTCCGGCTTCATCGTCAACAAGCCGCAGGAGCAGTGCTACTACAACGCCTCCAAGGCTGCGGTGCACCATCTCACCAAGTCGCTCGCGGCCGAGTGGGGCGGGCGCGGCGTGCGCGTCAACGCCGTGGCGCCGACTTACGTCGCAACCCCCCTCAACGCATTCGTCAAAAACAGCCCGCAGATGTACGATGCCTGGATCGGCGGCACGCCGATGGCCCGGATGGGGGAGGTCGACGAGATTGCGTCCGTCGTTCTGTTTCTGGCGTCCGACGCCGCCAGCCTGATGACCGGGAGCGTTGTCCTCGTTGACGGAGGTTATACGTGCTGGTGAGCTGGCGCTGATCTGAAGCGGGGTTGCAATGCAGCAGGCCTTCGTCGGCATCGATGTCGGAACATCGAGCGCGCGCGCCGGGATATTTGACGAGAACGGAAGTCTGCTTGCGAGCGCCCGCCATCCGATCACGGTGTGGCACGAGGCGGGCAGCGTCGCCGAGCAGTCGTCTTCCGAGATCTGGGCCGCCTGCGCGGCCTCGGTCCGCGCGGCCATGGCGGAGGCAGGACTTCCTGCTTCCGCCGTCAGGGGCATCGGTTTCGACGCGACCTGCTCGCTTGTGGTCGTGGATGCCGCCGGCAACCCGCTGACGGTCAGCGGATCCGGCGACATCAGGCGGAATGTCATCGTGTGGATGGATCATCGCGCGATTGCCGAGGCCCGCCGGGTCAACGAGACGCGCGACGACGTGCTCCGCTATGTCGGCGGCTCGATCTCGCCGGAAATGGAAATTCCGAAACTGCTTTGGCTGAATCGGTACCTTCCGTCGACCTATCAGGCAGCCGGGCATTTCTTCGACCTCGCTGATTACCTTTCGTTTCGCGCGACCGGATCGACCGCGCGTTCGATGTGTACCCTGGCTTGCAAATGGAATTATCTTGCCCACGAACGACGGTGGAGCGGCAGCTATTTGGAGTTCATCGGTCTTGGCGATCTAGCCGCGGACAAATATGCGAGAATTGGAAGCGAGATCGTTGCGGCCGGCACGCCGCTCGGCGTCGGCCTGACCAAATCCGCCGCGAGCGATTTCGGCCTGCTCGAGGGAACGCCGGTCGGCGCCTCGCTGATCGACGCTCACGCCGGCGGCGTCGGCACGATCGGCGGGCAGGGAAAATCGGGTGAGGAGGTCGATGTGTGTCGTCGCCTTGCTTACATCATGGGGACCTCGGCCTGCATCATGGCAACGACGCGTGAGCCGTGCTTCGTGCCCGGTGTCTGGGGTCCCTATCATTCAGGAATGGTTCCCGGGTTCTGGCTCAACGAAGGCGGGCAGTCCGCCGCCGGCGCGGCGATCGATCATCTGGTCAGGTCCCATCCTGCGTATGATGAGACTGTCGCAGCGGCGCGCGCGGCTGCGATGGAAGTTCCGGAATTTCTCGAGCGGCGCATCGTCTCGCGCGTGACAGGTCCCGGCGAAGCGGCATTCTTTGCCCGTGACATCCACGTACTGCCGGAGTTTCTCGGAAACCGGTCACCGTTCGCTGATCCTGACGCGCGTGCGGTCGTCGTCGGAATGGACCTCGATGCCGACATCGGCTCGATGGAGCGGCTGTTCGTGGCCGGGCTCTGCGGGCTTGCCTACGGACTCGCGGATGTCGTGGACGCCTTTCGATCGCACGGCGTCGAAAGCGACATGATGGTGATCAGCGGCGGCGCCGGACGAAGTCCGCTGGTCCGCCAGATCATGGCGGATACGACCGGCCTGACCGTTGCCGTCCCCGGAACGCAAGAGCCCGTCCTGCTCGGCGCCGCGATGCTGGGCGCCGTTGCGGCGAAGTCTCGCGGGTCGATCGGCGAGGCCATGGCTTCGATGTCGGCGATCGGCAGGCTCAGCGAATCCACAGCGCCAGGGGTGGCGTCCTTCCATCGCACCAAGCGAAAGGTTCACGGGCTGATGCGCAGACTTGATTCTGAAAGCCGCGAGGCGATGCAGGGGATCGCATCGAACGCCGGACTTGACGCGAAGAGCTAGAACCATGCTGCTGAGTTGTGGAGATGCCCTGGTCGATTTCCTGCCCGTCACATCTGTCGACGGGCGCGCCGCGGCCGTACCGGTTGCCGGTGGATCCTGTCTCAACATCGCCGTCGGCATGGCGCGCCTGGGCGCGCCGGCAGGGTTTGTGGGCGGCATCTCGACGGATTTGTTCGGACGCATCATCGCCGACCACGCGCTCGGCTCGCAGGTTGACCTCCGCCATGCGACACGCAGCGAACATCAGACGACACTTGCGTTCGTCCGACACTTGGGAGGCGAGCCGCAATATGCGTTCTACGACGAGGCGACGGCGTCCCGAGCCTGGACCTATCGGCGCGGCTCAATACCCTTTGACGAGATCGAGGCAATCCATGTCGGATCGACCACTCTCGCCCACGACCAGGGGGCCGCCCAGGCGCTTGCGATGATCGAAGACGCCGGCGGTGCAACCACCATTTCCTTCGACCCGAACTGCCGGCCCAATCTGGTCAAGCTCAAGGCGCGCTACGTGGATCAGATGGATGCGTTCGCCGCCGCCGCCGATATCGTGCGGATGTCCGCTGTCGATTTCGAATTTCTCTATGGCGGCAGTGACTACCGGGAAAAGGCGAAGTCACTCATTGCTGCCGGTGCAAGCCTCGTCGTTGTCACGCGTGGAATCAAGGGAGCTCGGGCGTGGCACGGAGAGGCAGGTCTGGTTGAAGTCGAGGCGCCCGCAACGGATGTGGTGGATACCATCGGCGCAGGCGACAGCTTTCAAGCTGCACTGCTGTTCGCCTTGCGTGCCATCGGGCGGATTGAGCGCCGGGCGCTGGCGCGAATGAATCCCGGCGAGCTTGCCCGAGCGTTGTCGTTCGCGTCGGCTTGCGCGGCGTTCACCTGCGGGCGTGCGGGGGCTGATCCGCCGCGCCGATCAGACGTCGGTCCGGCATTGTCTCGTCTCATGGCCGGATAGACCGAGCAAAATCTAAAGCGTGATTGAGCCGACGCTGGCGCCGCCGCAAACATAGAGCGCCTGGCCGGTGATGAAGTCGGAATCCCGGCTCGAGAAAAACATGACGGCTCGGGCCACATCGTCCGGCCGGCCGATGCGCCCAACGGGGATCGAGCGGGCGAACTGATCCACTTTTGGACTGCCCTGCGGAATCAGCCCTTTTCGATCCAACGTCAGTCCGTCAGGACCGCTGGTGCAAGCGCGGAAGAAAGCGTTACCACGCGCAAAAGATTCGTCGTGCCGGATACGCCGAACGGTATGCCGGCAATGATCACGATGTTATCGCCGGGCTTTCCAAAATCTCCCGCAAGGGCCGAATCGCAGGCGAGCTGGGTCATTGACGCCTCATCAGTGATTTCTGTTTCCACCACGACCGAATGAATGCCCCACACCGGCGTCAACTGACGTGCCGTTGCAATCGACGGCGTCAGACTGAGAATCGGCGCGAGCGGCCGCTCGCGCGCCGCGCGCATGCTGGTGAAACCGGATTTTGTGTAGGCAATCGTCGCCGTCGCCGAGACCAGCTTGGCGACGAGACGCAAGGCCGAACATATCGCATCGGCATGGCTGGCCCGAAAATCCTCCGGTTTGAGGCCCGTCAGGGTTTGAGTGTGAGCATCATTTTCAACGCCGTGAATGATCGAATCCATCATGACAACTGATTCGACGGGGAAACGCCCGCTGGCGGATTCCGCTGACAACATGACAGCATCGCTGCCTTCATAGACCGCCGCTGCAACGTCCGAGGCTTCTGCCCGGGTCGGAACCGGGGACGCAGTCATGGATTCAAGCATTTGTGTTGCCACCACGACGGGTTTCCCCTCGCGACGGCATGCGCGCACGATCCGGCGCTGGATTATCGGAACCTGCGCCGGCGGCAATTCAACACCGAGGTCGCCACGCGCAACCATGATGCCATCGGCAAGTGCTACGATGGCATCAAGATTTTCGATGGCCGCCGGCTTCTCGAGCTTGGCCATGATCAACGCGCGAGATCCGATCAAGGTTCGTGCTTCGGCGATGTCTTCGGCCTTTTGCACGAACGAAAGTGCGACCCAGTCGGGTCCGTGTTCAAGTCCGAAGGTCAGGTCGCGACGGTCCTTTTCGGTGAAGGGCGACAGCGGCAAAATGACACCGGGAACATTGACGCCTTTGCGTTCCGACAATCTGCCACCGATCTTCACGCGCGTTTCGGCGTAGCGCGGACCACATTCCAGGACTTCGAGGCGCAGCTTGCCGTCATCGAGCAATAGATCGGTGCCGGGAACCAAGGCTGCGAAAATCTCCGGATGGGGCAGCGGCACGCGCGTCCGGTCGCCCGGTGTGTTTTCGAGATCGAGCCTGAGCTTGTCTCCGGACTGAAGCTCGACAGGGCCGTCGAAAAAAGTACCGATGCGAAGCTTGGGGCCCTGTAGGTCGATCATGATTCCGATCGGACGGCCGACATCGCGTTCGACACCCCTGATCGCCTCGAAGCGTCTCTTGTGATCGTCGTGGGTCCCGTGGCTGAAATTCAGCCGGAACATGTCGACGCCGGCATCGAACAGGGATCTGATCGTTGTCGGCGACGAACTGGAGGGTCCAAGCGTAGCAATGATCTTCGCGTTCCGTGAGCGGCGCAAAATCAATTCCTTTTGGTGACCAATATGGCTCTGAAGTCGTTGACGTTGGTGAGCGTCGGGCCAGTCATGACAAGATCGTCCAGGGCTGCGAACAGGGTGTAAGCATCGTTGTCCGCAAGCCGCGACTTGACGTCGATATCGGCGAGCTTGGCGCGATGCAGCGTGTCAGGCGTGAGAATCGCTCCGGCGTTGTTTTCGCTGCCGTCAATGCCATCCGTATCTGCGGCGAGCGCCCAAATGCCGTTCCTGCAATCGGTAGCGATCCCAAGACCTAGAAGAAATTCCGCATTGCGGCCGCCACGGCCGTTGCCACGCACGGTCACGGTGGTCTCCCCGCCGGAGATGAGAGCGCAGGGAATTTCGAGCGGCTGGCCCCAATCGCTGCATTGCCGCGCAATGCCGGCATGAACGATGCCGACGTCGCGGGCCTCGCCCTCGATGGCATTGCCAAGGATCAGGGAAGCCAATCCGGCATCGCGCGCGACCCTGGCCGCGGCCTCCAGAGATTTCTGCGGCGTCGCCACCAGACGGCTTGTGACGTTTGCAAAGCGCGGATCGCCCGGCTTCGGCGTCTCCGACGCCTCGTCGTTCAGATGCATGGCAACGGCCGCCGGAATCTCAATGCCATATTTTATCAATACGGCCAGCGCGTCGGAGCGCGTGAAGAGGTCCGGCACGGTGGGACCGGACGCGATAACGGAGAGCTCGTCGCCTGGCACGTCCGAGATCATCAGTGCAACCACGCGCGCCGGCGCTGCCGCGACGGCAAGACGACCGCCCTTGATCGCAGACAAATGTTTTCGCACCGTGTTCATTTCTGCGATATGCGCGCCGCATTTCAGCAGGGCGCGGTTGATGGCTTGCTTGTCGGCAAGTGATACGCCATCGGCGGGCAAAGCGAGCAGCGCGGAACCGCCGCCCGAAATCAGAACCAGCACGAGATCGTCCGCCGTCAGCCCGGAGACCTTGTCGAGGATCCGGCGCGCCGCCTTCAATCCCGCCTCATCCGGAACCGGATGCGATGCCTCCACCACCTCGATATGCTTGCACGGCACGCCGTGGCCGTAGCGGGTCACCACCAGACCTTCGATCGGGCCGTTCCAATGAGCCTCCACGGCCGCCGCCATCGAAGCCGCCGCCTTGCCGGCGCCGACAACGACTGTGCGGCCCTTCGGCCGCGGCGGCAGGTGCGCCGGCACGCACAGGGCGGGCGCCGCCGCGTTCACCGCCGCCTGAAACATGTTGAGCAACAGACGGCGATAATCGATACTCATGGCTTGCTTCCGATCGGCTTCACGCGCTGCCGATTTCGTGGCTTGCCATCAGCTCCAGCGCCTTCACCATCGCTGAGTGATCCCAGGCCTTGCCGCCTTGCGCCGCGCAGGAATTGAAGAGCTGCTGCGCTGTTGCGGTATTCGGTAACGAGAGCCCCAACGCCCGTGCACCTTCCAACGCAAGGTTGAGGTCCTTTTGATGCAGTTCGATACGAAAGCCGGGTTCGAAGTTCCGCTTCACCATGCGCTCCCCGTGCACCTCGAGAATTCTCGAAGAAGCGAAGCCCCCCATCAGGGCCTGCCGCACGAGAGCCGGATCGGCACCGGCTTTTGATGCAAACAGCAGAGCTTCTCCCACCGCCTCGATCGTGAGCGCGACGATGATCTGGTTGGCGACCTTCGTGGTCTGGCCGTCGCCGTTTCCACCAACGAGGGTGACATTCTTGCCCATCTTCTCGAATAGCGGCTTCATGGTATTGAACGCCCTCTCCGGGCCACCCACCATGATCGTCAGCGATGCGGCCTTCGCGCCGACCTCGCCGCCCGAGACCGGGGCATCGAGATAATCGGCGCCGAGTGCGTTGATCTTTTTCGCAAATTCCTTCGTGGCGAGCGGCGAGATCGAGCTCATGTCAACGACGATCTTGCCTTTTGAAATTCCCTCCGCGACGCCGCTTGCGCCGAACAGGACCGCTTCGACATGCGGCGTATCCGGCACCATGACGATGACCACGTCGGATTCGTCGGCAACCTGCTTGCCGGATTTGCAGACGATGCCGCCCGCGGCCACGAGTTCCTGCGCAACCGGCCCGACGTCGTGGAGAAATAGCCGATGCCCGGCAGCCTGAAGATGTCCGGCCATCGGACGTCCCATGATACCGAGGCCTATGAAGCCGACATCAATCATTTTGATCTTCCCTATAGTGTGTTGGACTATGTGTCCATTGTTTGCATCGCGTGCCATCCGAGGCCTTCAATAGTCGAAGTCCTCGGCTTGTATTCGCAACCAATCCAGCCGCCGTATCCGATCTGGTCGAGATAACGGAACAGGAAAGGGTAGTTGATCTCGCCGGTGCCAGGCTCGTTGCGGCCGGGATTGTCGGCCAGCTGAACATGCCCGATGCGCGGCAGATGTTTTTGCAGCGTTCGCGCGATATCGCCCTCCATCACCTGCATGTGGTAGATGTCATATTGGATGAAGAGATTCTCCGATCGGACGTCAGAGATGATCTGAACAGCCTGCTGCGTCCTGTTCAGGAAGAAGCCGGGAATATCGAGCGTGTTGATCGGCTCGATCAGCAAGCGAATACCTTCCGGCGAGAGTGCGTCGGCAGCGAATCGCAAATTCTTCAGGAGTACTTCGTTCATCTCACGCATGTCTGCATCGGCGGGCGCGATGCCGACCAGGCAATTGACCTGACGGCAATCGAGAGCCTTTGCATAATCGATGGCGCGCAGGACGCCATCGCGAAACTCATCGACCCGATCCGGGAAAATAGCGATCCCCCGTTCGCCGGCCCCCCAATTGCCCGCCGGCAGATTGTGCAGTACTTGCGTAAGTCCATGTTGCTCCAATTGCTCGCGCAACATGCTCTTTTCGAAATCATAGGGGAACAGATACTCCACGCCGCTAAAGCCGGCGGCCTTGGCCGCAGCAAACCGGTCGAGGAATGGCATTTCGTTAAACAGCATGGTCAGATTGGCGGCAAATTTCGGCACGATCGGATGTCCTCGCGTGTTCCGCTAACGGTGTTTATCGATCCGGACTGATCTGCCTTTAGACGGGCAGAAGCTTGCCTCGCGATGCCGCAGGCGGACTTGGGGGTGTATCGTCGATCGGCAAGTCGAGAATGTCCTCGAACTCGACGATGTTGTTGATCTCGGTCCCCATCGCGATATTGGTCACTCGTTCGAGGATGAACTCGACCACGACCGGCACGCTGTATTGCGCCATCAAGTCGCGCGCCGTCGCGAAGGCTGCCTGCGCGTCCTTGGGATCAGTCACGCGGATCGCTTTGCAGCCGAGGCCTTCGGCAACCGCAACATGATCGACGCCATAGACGCCAAGTTCCGGCGCGTTGATGTTCTCGAACGACAACTGCACGTGATAGTCCATGTCGAACCCGCGCTGGGCCTGGCGGATCAAACCGAGGTAGGAATTGTTCACCACGACGTGGATGTAGGGCAGCTTGAACTGTGCGCCGACCGCGAGCTCTTCGATCAGGAACTGGAAATCGTAGTCACCGGAGAGGGCCACGATCTCGCGATGTGGATCGGCGGCGCGCACGCCCAGCGCCGCCGGCAATGTCCAGCCCAGGGGGCCGGCCTGACCGGCATTGATCCAGTTGCGCGGACGGTAGACGCCGAGGAATTGCGCGCCCGCGATCTGCGACAACCCGATCACGCTGACGTAGCAGGTATCGCGCCCGAACGCCCTGCTCATCTCCTCATAGACGCGCTGCGGCTTGATCGGCACGTTGTCGAAATGGCTCTTGCGGAGCATCGAGCGTTTGCGATCCTGGCACGCCGCAGGCCAGGCCTGACGCTCCTTCAGCTTGCCGGATTTCCGCCGTTCCTTCGCAACTGCGACGAACAATTCAAGCGCGGCCTTGGCGTCGGATGCGATGCCGAGGTCAGGATTGAAGACACGTCCGATCTGGGTCGGCTCGATATCGACATGCACGAAAGTCCGCCCCTTGGTATAGGTCTCGATCGACCCGGTGTGCCTGTTGGCCCAGCGGTTGCCGATACCGAGTACGAAATCGGATTCCAGCATCGTCGCATTGCCGTAGCGATGGCTGGTCTGCAGCCCGACCATCCCCGCCATCAGCACGTGATCATCCGGGATAGCGCCCCAGCCCATCAGCGTCGGCACGACTGGAACGTTGACGATCTCCGCGAACGCGACCAGGAGGTCGGATGCATCGGCATTGATGACGCCTCCGCCCGCCACGATCAGCGGACGCTCGGCGGCATTGAGCATATCGAGGGCCTTCTCGATCTGTTTGCGGGTTGCGGACGGTTTGTAGACCGGCAGTGGTTCATAGGTTTCGTCGTCGAATTCGATTTCCGAAAGTTGCACATCGAGCGGCAGATCGATGAGCACCGGACCAGGACGTCCCGAACGCATAATGTGGAACGCCTGACTGAATACGCGGGGCACGAGCGCCGGCTCTCGCACGGTCACCGCCCACTTCGTCACGGGTTTGGCGATCGATTCGATATCGACGGCCTGAAAATCTTCCTTGTAGAGACGCGCGCGGGGCGCTTGGCCGGTGATGCAAAGGATCGGAATCGAATCGGCGATCGCAGAATATAGACCGGTAATCATATCGGTGCCGGCGGGGCCTGATGTCCCGATGCAGACACCGATGTTTCCTGCCTTGGCGCGCGTATAGCCCTCAGCCATGTGGGACGCACCCTCGACGTGACGCGCCAGAATGTGGTTGATCGAACCGCGCTTCTTCAGGGCTGAATACAGCGGGTTGATTGCGGCGCCCGGAACACCGAACGCGCACACAACGCCTTCCTTTTCCAGAATACGCACGGCAGCATCGATTGCTCGCATCTTCGCCATTTCACACCCCGTTGATTTATTTTGGTTCGGCCGTGATCATCAGGGGAGGGAGGAAGTATCTCAATGAGATTGAATTTGTTTCCCATCATGCGGAATGGATCGCGAAGTTTGCGCGATATCAGACGATTAGGCGGATTCAAAAATGGAAGATATCGAGTGTGGACGAACGTGGCCGACGCACGCGATAACCGCTTGCCGGCGAGAACACCGCAATCCCGGAGATTCTGGCTCAGAAGGACTTTGCGTCGGGCATCGTGCCACCGAGCGCTTTGGTCAGCTCGGCTGCGACTTCCTGCACGAGCTTCCCGAGAACAGGCAGGCGGTCGTTCGGAACGCGAGAGGCCTTGCCCGACACCGAGATGGCAGCAAGTGGTTCGCTGCAATCGTCGTAGACGACGGCGGAGACACACCGCAGGCCGATCAGGGCTTCCTCATCATCGATCGAATAACCTTGCTGTCTGATGTCGTGAAGCGATTTGCAGAGTTCGCCGGCGCGCACGATCGATTTCGACGTCAGCCTTGGCATGCCCTCACGCTGAATGATCGCGAAGACGTCCTGTTCGGAATAGGTCGAGAGCAGAGCCTTGCCGAGCCCCGAGGCGACCATGGGGACCCGGCCACCGACTTTGGTGACAGATCGCATGATCTCCCGGCTCTCGACCCGGGTCAGAACAACCATCGCGCCGTCGTCGACGACGGCGAGGTTTGCCGTTTCGCGCGTCTGGTCGCGAAGCTTGCGAAGATAGGGCAAGGCCTGTGTCACGAAATTGCGGCGTCGAACGAATGTCGAACCGACAGCGAAACTTTGCGCCCCGATGTGCCACATCGATTCGTCGCGATCGAACTGGACGAATCGCCGCTTCTCCAGCGTTGTCAGCAACCGGTGAACCGTCGAAGGCGACAAACCTGTGCGCACCGCGAGGTCTTTCAGCCGATATCCCTCATCATCCTCGGCCAGCGTTTCGATAATCAGGAGAGCACGATCCACCGATTGTACGCCGCCGTCGCCGGGGTCGGGATCGCTATCCGAACGGGATTTCAGCTCGATGGCCTTGCGGCGGATCACGTTTCTCTTCATCGCGACCTGCATTCATCCGTAGGTGTGAAGACGTGTTCGTTTGCTCGATTTCAAATTCCGCTTTGCACGCGCGCCGCGATCAGACTTTTTCGCGTTTCGCTTCGTTCCCGGCGCCCGCGAAGCCGCTGCTTTCGCCGGGCAGCGTTCGCACAATGAGCCGGCAAGGATCTGCTGGCACAATTGGCATTTGGTATGCCAATAGAGCGTCTTGTCAAGAGTGTTTCACAAAATGCGCATATTCATCATGGAAAACAGGCTTGACCATCTGGTATCTGGTATGCCAGATTAACCATGGTTTCGCTTTGAGCGACGACACAGAAGACGACGCACTCGTCCACGCCGAGAATGATCAGGGAGAAAGCGGAATGTCCGTAACTGCAGCCAAGAGCATTGATACAACTGAAGCCGAGCGCGAGCTGACCGACGGCTTTAATCTGATGATCGATGCGCTGAAGCTCAACGGGCTCACCACGATCTACGGGGTGCCGGGCATCCCGATCACGGATTTCGGCCGCATGGCGCAGGCCGCGGGCATCCGGGTCATCTCGTTCCGCCATGAGCAGAACGCCGGCAACGCGGCGTCGATCGCGGGCTTCCTGACCAAAAAGCCCGGCGTTTGTCTGACGGTTTCGGCGCCGGGCTTTCTCAACGGCCTCACCGCGCTGGCCCACGCCACCACCAACTGTTTTCCGATGATCCTGATCTCGGGCTCGTCCGAGCGCGAGATCGTCGACCTGCAGCAGGGCGACTATGAGGAGATGGACCAGCTCGCGATCGCCAAGCCGCTGTGCAAGGCCGCGTTCCGCGTGCTGCACGCCGCCGACATCGGCATCGGGCTGGCGCGCGCGATCCGCGCCGCGGTCTCGGGCCGCCCGGGCGGCGTCTATCTCGATTTGCCGGCCAAACTGTTCGGCCAGGTGATGGACGCCGAGGCCGGCAAGAAGTCGCTGGTCAAGGTGATCGACGCCGCGCCGGCGCAGATACCCGCGCCCTCGGCGGTCAAGCGCGCGCTCGATGTCCTGAAAAGCGCAAAACGTCCGCTGATCATCCTCGGCAAGGGCGCGGCCTACGCCCAGGCCGATGACGCGATCAAGAGCCTGGTCGAGAAGAGCGGCATTCCGTTCCTGCCGATGAGCATGGCCAAGGGATTGTTGTCCGACACCCATCCGCAATGCGCGGGCGCGGCGCGCTCGACGGTGCTGAAGGACTCCGACGTCGTGATGCTGATCGGGGCGCGCCTCAACTGGCTGCTGTCGCACGGCAAGGGCAAGACCTGGGGCGATCAGCCGAAGAAGTTCATCCAGATCGACATCGAGCCCAAGGAGATGGACTCCAATGTCGAGATCGTCGCCCCCGTGGTCGGCGACATCGGCTCCTGCGTCACCGCGCTGCTCGAGGGCATGGGCGCCAACTGGGCGGCGGCGCCGTCCGACTGGACCGGCGCGGTCGCCAAGAAGCGCGAAGAGAACGTCGCCAAGATGGCGCCGCGGCTGATGAACAACAATTCGCCGATGGACTACCACGGCGCGCTCGGCGTGCTCCGAACCATCATCAAGGAACGGCCGGACGCCATCCTCGTCAACGAGGGCGCCAACACGCTCGACCTCGCGCGCGGCGTCATCGACATGTACCGGCCGCGCAAGCGGCTCGACGTCGGCACCTGGGGCGTGATGGGCATCGGCATGGGCTATGCCATTGCGGCGGCAATAGAGACCGGCAAGCCGGTGCTCGCGGTCGAAGGCGACTCGGCGTTCGGCTTCTCCGGCATGGAGGTCGAGACGATCTGCCGCTACAAGCTGCCGGTCTGCATCGTCATCTTCAACAATGACGGCATCTACCGCGGCACCGACGTCAATTCGGTGGGCGCCGATCCCGCGCCCACCGTGTTCGTCAAGGGCTCGCGCTACGACAGGATGATGGAAGCCTTCGGCGGCGTCGGCGTCAACGCGACGTCGCCGGATGAGCTGAAGCGCGCCGTCAACGAGGCGATGGATTCCGGCAAGCCGACCCTGATCAACGCGGTAATCGATCCCGCCGCCGGCTCCGAAAGCGGCCGCATCGGCAACCTCAATCCGCAAAGCATTCTTGAAGAAGAAGTAAGCCAACATCGACGTCATGCGCCGCGCCAGCGGGCCATCCAGCGCATGACACAGTAGATAGTCAAGGAGAGAACAGATGACAAAGGCGCTCGAGGGCGTTCGCATTCTCGATTTCACCCACGTCCAGTCGGGACCGACCTGCACGCAATTGCTGGCCTGGTTCGGCGCCGACGTGATCAAGGTCGAGCGCCCCGGCGTCGGCGACATCACGCGCGGCCAGCTGCAGGACATTCCCAACGTCGACAGCCTGTATTTCACCATGCTCAACCACAACAAGCGCTCGATCACGCTCGACACCAAGAACCCGAAGGGCAAGGAAGTCCTCACCGCCCTGATCAAGAGCTGCGACGTGCTGGTGGAGAATTTCGGCCCCGGCGTGCTCGACCGCATGGGTTTCCCCTGGGAGAAGATCCAGAGCATCAACCCGAAGATGATCGTGGCCTCGATCAAGGGCTTTGGCCCCGGACCGTATGAAGACTGCAAGGTGTATGAGAACGTCGCCCAGTGCACCGGCGGCGCCGCCTCCACCACCGGCTTCCGCGACGGGCTGCCGCTCGTCACCGGCGCGCAGATCGGCGACAGCGGCACCGGCCTGCATCTGGCGCTCGGCATCGTCACCGCGCTCTATCAGCGCACCGTCACCGGCAAGGGCCAGAAGGTCACCGCCGCGATGCAGGACGGGGTCTTGAACCTTGCCCGCGTCAAGTTGCGCGACCAGCAGCGCCTCGCCCATGGTCCGCTGAAGGAATACAGCCAGTTCGGCGAAGGCATTCCGTTCGGCGACGCGGTGCCGCGCGCCGGCAACGATTCCGGCGGCGGTCAGCCCGGCCGCATCCTCAAATGCAAGGGCTGGGAGACCGATCCCAACGCCTACATCTATTTCATCACGCAAGCGCCGGTCTGGGAGAAGATCTGCGACGTGATCGGCGAGCCGACCTGGAAGACCCATCCGGATTACGCCAAGCCGCCGGCCCGGCTGTCACGGCTCAACGAAATCTTCGCACGCATCGAACAGTGGACCATGACCAAGACCAAATTCGAGGCGATGGATATCCTCAACAAGGACGACATCCCCTGCGGCCCGATCCTGTCGATGAAGGAGATCATCGAGGACCAGTCGCTGCGGGCCACCGGCACCGTGGTCGAGGTCGATCATCCGACCCGCGGCAAGTACTTTTCGGTCGGCAATCCCATCAAGATGTCGGACAGCCCGAGCGATGTGACCCGTTCGCCGCTGCTCGGCGAGCACACCGACGAAATCCTGCGCCAGGTGCTCGGCTTCACCGACCATCAGGTCGCCGAGATCCACAATTCCGGCGCCCTCGATCCGCCGCGGAAGCAGGCGGCGGAATAGGCGACATCAGAGCCTTGAGGTCTGGCATCTGGTATATCTAACCTGTTACGGGACCAATAGATTCGACCTCCAGCCCGTTCGTCAAAATCCGCGATGCGCAGCCCCTGGTTTGATTTCACATCTCGCTGCCGTGTCTGCACGACCGTCTCTCCCAAACTAAGCCCAGAATTTCGGGGCTTTCTTTTTTTGACACAATATTTCACGCGCTGATGGGATCGGCGTAACAAGCGCGATTTTTTTTGAAGTTCCGCAAACTATTCGCTTGCCATCTGGTATATTGCATACCAGACTGGCGTGCAAGACAGGACGAGGCTCATTTCAAAACCAGGCCCGGAGGAAGCATGACAATCACGACAAAGGCTGCTGCGTTACCGACGGTTGAAGGCAAGAATTTCCGCTGGCTGCAACTCGCGATGGGTATTGCCTGCATGGCGATGATCGCAAACCTGCAATACGGCTGGACCCTGTTCGTCGATCCGATCGACGCAAAATTTCACTGGGGCCGCGCAGCTATTCAGTTGGCTTTCACTCTCTTTGTGCTCACCGAAACCTGGCTGGTGCCGATCGAGGCATGGTTTGTCGACAAATATGGTCCGCGCATTGTCGTCATGTTCGGCGGAGTCATGATCGCCCTCGCCTGGGTCTTAAATTCTTACGCCACTTCGCTGACGATGCTTTACGCCGCCGCCGTGTTCGGCGGAATTGGTGCAGGCTCGGTCTACGGAACATGCGTCGGCAATGCCCTGAAATGGTTTCCTGACCGGCGAGGTGTTGCGGCCGGCGCGACCGCGGCCGGTTTCGGCGCCGGTGCCGCCATCACGGTGGTGCCGATCGCTCAGATGATCGTTTCCAGCGGATACCAAAGCGCGTTCCTTACATTCGGCATCGGGCAGGGCCTGATCGTCTTTGTTCTGGCAATCTTCATCCGCAAGCCGTCGCAAGCGATGGCGGTGACAAAGAAGCAGCTCAACCTGCCCCAAACCAAGATCGACTTCACGCCGCCACAGGTGCTGCGCAGCCCAATATTCTGGGTCATGTATCTGGTGTTTGTGATGGTGGCCGCGGGCGGTCTCATGACGGCAGCCCAGATCGCGCCGATCGCGCATGACTTCAAGATCGCGAACGAACCCGTAAGTCTTCTGGGCTTTCAGATGGCGGCATTGACCTTCGCAATATCGCTCGACCGGATTTTCGACGGCTTCGGCCGCCCGTTCTTCGGTTGGCTGTCTGACACCATTGGCCGCGAGCATACGATGTTCATCGCGTTCGGGACGGCAGCGCTCATGGTGCTGACCCTCTCCGTCTTTGGCAATATCCCAATCGTCTTCGTCCTTGCGACCGCTGTATATTTCGGCGTGTTCGGCGAAATCTACAGCCTGTTTCCCGCAACCAGCGGCGATACCTTTGGTGCCAAGTTTGCGACCACCAATAACGGCATGCTCTACACCGCCAAGGGGACAGCCTCGCTGCTGGTCCCACTCGCGAGCCTGGTTGCGACAACCTACGGCTGGCAGGCGGTCTTTGTCATCGCTGTCGGCCTGAACGCCACCGCAGCGCTGCTTGCATTGTTCGTGATCAAGCCGATGCGGCGTGCGTTCATTCTGGGCAATGAAGCCGCTCGCGTCGACGCAGATGCGCGGACGATGGGCGTGGTTTGAGCGCCACTGTTTGAAAATCCAGGCGAGGTGAACATCCGTGCACCTCTCTTTTTCGTCTCCAAAGTACTGGCATACAAAATACAAGAGTCGAGGACGGCATGAATATCCATGAATACCAGAGCAAGGCCATTCTAAAGAGCTTCGGCGCACCGGTCTCTCAAGGTCAAGCGGCGCTCACAGTTGAACAAGCCGTCGCTGCGGCCAAGACGCTCCCGGGCCCTGTGTACGTGGTGAAATCTCAAATCCATGCCGGCGGCCGCGGCAAAGGCAAATTCAAGGAATTACCGGCCGATGCAAAAGGCGGTGTGCGGCTCGCCAAATCAATCGATGAAGTGGCCGCCTGCGCAAGGGAAATGCTCGGCCGCACGCTCGTCACCGCGCAGACTGGTCCCGCAGGCAAGCAGGTCAACCGCTTGTATATCGAGGCCGGCTGCGACATCGAGAAGGAGTTCTACCTATCGATGCTGGTCGATCGCGAGACGTCGCGCGTCTCTTTCGTTGTCTCGACCGAAGGCGGGATGGACATTGAAAAAGTTGCGCATGATACGCCCGACAAAATCGTGACCTTCTCGGTCGATCCCGCAACCGGCATCATGGCGCATCACGGGCGCGCAGTGGCCCGCGCGCTCGGCCTCAAGGCTAATCTCGCAAAGCAGGCAGAGAAGCTGACGGCGCAGCTCTACAAAGCCTTTGTCGGCACCGACATGGCGATGCTTGAGATCAATCCGCTGGTTGTCACCAGGCAGGGCGAATTGCGATGCCTCGATGCCAAGGTCAGCTTCGATTCGAACGCGCTGTACCGGCATTCCGACCTGGTCGAACTGCGCGACCTGACAGAGGAGGACGAGAAGGAGATCGAAGCGTCGAAGCACGATCTCAACTACATCGCGCTGGAGGGCACGATCGGCTGCATGGTGAACGGCGCCGGTCTGGCCATGGCAACCATGGATATCATCAAGCTTTACGGCGCAACGCCGGCAAACTTCCTCGACGTCGGCGGCGGGGCGACCAAGGAGAAGGTCGCGGCGGCATTCCGGATCATCACATCCGATCCGCATGTTGAGGGAATTCTGGTCAATATCTTCGGCGGCATCATGCGCTGCGATGTCGTTGCCGAGGGCGTGGTCGCGGCTGTGCGGGAAGTCGGCTTGACGGTACCGCTGGTGGTGCGGCTCGAAGGCACCAATGTGGAGCTTGGCAAAAAAATCATCAAAGAGTCCGGTCTCAATGTCGTGCCGGCGGACAACCTCGACGATGCCGCACAAAAGATCGTCAGAGCCACACGAAGGGAGGCCGCGTAATGGCCATTCTGATTGACGGCAATACCAAGGTCATTTGCCAGGGTTTCACGGGTAAAAACGGTACCTTCCACTCCGAGCAGGCCGTGCTTTACGGCACCAAGATGGTCGGCGGCACCTCGCCCGGCAAAGGAAGCACCCGGCATCTCGACTTGCCGGTGTTCGATACCGTGGCCGAAGCTCGCGAAAAGACCGGCGCGGATGCCAGCGTGATTTATGTCCCGCCGCCGGGCGCGGCGGACGCGATTTGCGAAGCGATCGATGCCGAGATTCCGCTCATCGTCTGTATCACCGAGGGCATTCCGGTGGCGGACATGATCAAGGTCGGCCGAGCACTCGACGGTTCAAAGTCCCGGCTGATTGGCCCGAATTGCCCCGGCGTGATGACGGCGGGTGAATGCAAGATCGGAATCATGCCCGGCAATATCTTCCAGAAGGGAAACGTCGGAATCGTTTCTCGCTCGGGAACGCTGACCTACGAGGCGGTCTATCAGACCACCGCAGAGGGGCTCGGGCAGACCACCGCGGTCGGCATCGGCGGCGATCCGGTCAAGGGCACCGACTTCATCGCAATGCTTGAGCTATTCCTCGCCGATCCGGCGACGAAATCCATCATCATGATCGGCGAGATCGGCGGCTCGTCGGAAGAGGACGCCGCGCAGTTCATCAAGGATGAAGCAAAAGGTGGCCGAAGGAAGCCGATGGTCGGCTTCATCGCAGGGCGTACGGCCCCTCCGGGCCGCCGCATGGGCCATGCCGGTGCGATCATCTCCGGCGGAAAGGGTGATGCGGAATCCAAGATCGCTGCGATGGAGGGCGCCGGCATTCGTGTGTCTCCTTCGCCGGCGCGTCTTGGGAAGACACTGATCGACGTGCTGAAGGGATAAGCGGGTCATGAACGACCAGTCCAGTGCTTTGGAGGACGGTATGAAAATCTGTATCTACGGCGCCGGCGCGATCGGCGGCTATCTCGGTGTGCAGCTGGCTCAAGCGGGTGCAGATGTCAGCCTCGTTGCACGCGGCGCGCACTTGGCCGCAATGCGCGCCAATGGCCTCAAATTGCTGATCGGCGATGAGGAGCGCGTAGTGCATCCCCGTTGTACCGACAACCCCGCCGAGTTGGGACCGCAGGATTTTGTGATCATTTGCCTGAAGGCGCACTCGATCACCGGTGTCATCGAAGCAATCCAGCCGCTGCTTGGCGCGCACACTCGGATCGTCACTGCAGTCAACGGGATTCCCTACTGGTATTTCTACAAGCACGGCAATGAGTGCGAGGGGGCGACGCTTGAAAGCATCGATCCGGGCGGACGGCAATGGCGGGAATTGGGGCCGGAGCGCGCGATCGGGTGCATCGTCTATCCCGCGACGGAGATCGAGGCGCCTGGCGTCATCCGTCATGTCTATGGCGATCGCTTTCCGCTCGGCGAGGCATCCGGCGAGAGAACTGCAGATGTCGAACGGCTTGCGGCGATGTTCGTCAAGGCCGGATTGCAGGCGCCCATTCTCGATCGGATCCGCGACGAAATCTGGCTCAAGCTGTGGGGGAATGTCTGTTTCAATCCGATCAGCGCGCTGACCCACGCAACCCTGGACAAGATCTGCACGGATCCGGCAACCCGCGCCCTGTCGAAGGCCATGATGCTGGAAACCCAGTGCATCGCGGAGACATTTGGCGTCAAATTCCGCGTCGACGTCGAGCGCCGGATCGAAGGCGCGCGCAAGGTCGGTGCGCACAAGACGTCGATGCTGCAGGATCTTGAGCGCGGACGCCCGATGGAGATCGATCCGCTCGTCACCGTGGTTCAGGAAATGGGGCGTCTCACGCAGACTCCGACACCGGCGATCGACGCAGTTCTGGCGCTCGTAACGCAGCGCGCCAGAATCGCAGGGCTCTATTGAACGCGGTTATCACCCTGCGGCCGGCCCGACGCCCGCGCAGTAACCTTGCTCTTGAACTTCGGAGAGTTTCATCGTGACCTATTGGGTTCGCTTTCGACACAGCGACATGACCGGGTTTGGAACGATCTCGCAATCAGAGATCCGCGTACATGACGGCGAGATGTTCGGTAACTCACGGGCAAATGGCCAGCGCCTCGCTTTGTCCGATGTCGAACTCCTGGCTCCGACCGAACCTTCGAAGATCATCGCTCTTTGGAATAATTTTCATGCGCTTGCGGCAAAATTGAAGGTCACTGAGCCCGACGATCCGCTCTACCTTCTGAAAGCGCCGACGACATCAGCCGCGCCGAATGCGGTCGTGAAACGACCGGCGTCCTATGACGGTAAAGTCACTTACGAGGGCGAACTCGGGATCGTCATCGGGCGCAGATGCAGCGGGGTATCGGTCGATCAGGCCGATGATTATATTTTTGGCTATACCTGCGTCAACGACATCACCGCCGCCGATATCATCGGCAAAGATGCCACGTTTGCGCAATGGGCGCGCGCCAAAGGCTTCGACAGTTTTTGCCCGTTTGGGCCCGTCATCGCATCCGGGATCGATCCGGCGAAGCTCGTCGTTCGGACGATTCTCAATGGCGAGGAGCGTCAGTCGTATCCGATTTCGGACATGATCTTCAGCGCACAGCAACTTGTCAGCAAGACCTCGCACGACATGACATTGCTGCCGGGAGATCTGATCTGCTGCGGCACATCGCTGGGCGTCGGGTCAATGAAAGATCAGGTCAACAAGGTCACGATCGCGATCGACGGTATTGGCGAATTGGCCAACGAGTTCAGGCAATGACCGGGGCCCGTTCGTCAATCGCTGCCGCGTGCAGGCGAATTTTCGAAGGTCAAATGCGCGGCGCGTAACAGCATGGGGGCGTCTTTTGACGGGGGATACGAACCCAAAACCCGACTGGGAGACAAAGGCCGATCGGGCCATAGAAATGGCGCGTAGCATGCCGCCTGGACCGGCCCGGCACGATGCGATGAAGAGAGCTGGCTTGTTGCGCTGGTTGGCTGCGTTGATGCAGGAGATAAAGCGGCGGGGAAGCGCCGGTTCGCGGGAAGAAGCCAAGGAAGTGACCGGCGGTTAGATCCAGCGAAGTTTGTAGAATGAATTCTGCCTTGACGGAGCGGGCAACATTTCGAGTGCGGACGTTGCATCACCTTGGCAGATTTCGCTTCCGGGATGTGACAGGCTTTGGGTATAGGCTGTCCAGGAATTGCCGGACGGTGCTGACCGATCCGGTATTGACTGCCGCATAGCCGGGCAGGCGGGCGATGGCCTCGTGGAACGTGCTGCCCTTCATGACTTCAAGCAAGCGCTGCATCGGCTCCGTTTCAAGAAACGAGCGACGGCAGACGAAAGAATAGTCTTCCGTCAGAAGCCGGATGAAATCGAGCCCAAATTGTCGCGCTGCGGCTTCGACGCCAAAACTGACATCGGCCATGTCGCTGGCTACATAGGCGGCGACGGCGGCGTGGGTAAATTCGATCTGCTGCGAGCCGTTGATTCCGGTTTCGTCGATCTCGTGCAGCGCCAGCAGCTGGTCGAATAGTAGCCGCGTTCCGGAATCATGGTCGCGATTGACGAAACGCGCCCTTCGCTCGGCAAGGTCCTTGAGCGAGGTGATCGCGAGCGGATTGCCGCGCTTGACCATCAATCCCATCTCGCGGGTCACGAAACTGATGACGCGATATTCGAGCGGATCGAGCCATTCTTTGCAGGCGTCGATGCTCTGCTCGCGCAATTCGCCGCGCGGCAAATGAACCCCCGAGAGATCGCAGGCCCCCTGCGCAAGCGACAGCAGTGAATTCTGATTGCTCACATAGCGCAGATCGATGCCGATCCCCGGCGTCTGGTCGAGGAGTTCGCGCAGTTTGGCAACGGCAAAACCGTGACTGGCGTGAACGCGAATGACGGACGGCCCATAGCGCAGAAACGGTTTGATTTCGGTCGCGAGTTCCTGCGAAAGATTTTCGAGCTGCGGACCGAGGCGCGCGTGCATACGCTGTCCCGCCCAGACCAGCTTTTCCCCAAACGGTGTGAGCGCAGTGCCTTTGCCGCGATGGCTCTCGACCAGCGGCACCCCGAAGAATTCTGACCACTGCTCAAGCAGATTCCAGACGTGCCGATAAGAAAGCTGGGCATGCTTTGCTGCGCTGGCGAGCTTTCCGGTTTGCCGGATATCGTTAAGGATTCCGAGCATGACCACAGCGGTCTGCGGGCTCTCGTCCTTGTGAAATCGCCAGATGGTTTCGATCTCGATATGTAGCATCGGTCATCCCAAGATATGAAATTAGCTTCATATATGCGTCGAGCATAGGCAGATCATATCATATTTACAGCGGCCTGTTTTATCCTCATTTTGGTGCACAATCACCGGAGGAAATATGATGTCGATTGCATATGACTATTCCCGTCAGACGACACCCTCAGCTTCGGCCTCCAGACCCAAACTGTTACTGATTGACGGGCAACACGTCCTGTCAGCCTCCGGGCGTACGTTCAAGACCCTGAATCCGGCCACCGAGCAGGTGATCGCGAGCGTCGCGGAAGGCAACGAGGTTGACGTCGATCGGGCCGTCGCTGCCGCGCGCCGTGCCTTCGAAGGTCCCTGGCGCACGATGCGAGCCGCCGAGCGCGGCCATATCCTGCTCAGGCTTGTAGACCTGATGAAAAAGCATGCGGATGAAATCGCCGCGCTGGAAAGTCTTGATGCCGGCAAACCGATCTCGGGTGTGCTGCGCCAGGACCTGCCGGCTGCCATCGACACGCTGACCTACTACGCGGGCTGGGCGGACAAGATCAGCGGCGAAGTCGTCTCAACGCGGGACGACGCGCTCACCTACACGGTCCGTGAGCCCGTCGGCGTGGTTGCGGTGATCGTACCATGGAATTTCCCGCTGATGATCGGGATGTGGAAGCTTGCACCCGCTTTGGCCTGCGGCTGCACGATTGTTATGAAGCCTGCCGAGTTGACCTCGCTGTCGGCGCTGCGCATCGGTGAGTTGGCGCTCGAAGCGGGTCTGCCGCCGGGCGTGCTCAATATCGTCACTGGACCCGGCCGGGTCGTCGGCGACGCCCTCGTCAATCATCCTGATGTGGATAAGG
This sequence comes from Bradyrhizobium sp. AZCC 2289, assembly GCF_036924615.1. Lineage (NCBI taxonomy): Bacteria > Pseudomonadati > Pseudomonadota > Alphaproteobacteria > Hyphomicrobiales > Nitrobacteraceae > Bradyrhizobium > Bradyrhizobium sp. AZCC 2289. The sequence continues at coordinate 8,613,680 of NZ_JAZHRY010000001.1, forward strand.
TTACCTTCACGGGATCGCCGGGGGTGGGACGCGGAATTCTGCGCGGTGCGGCGGGTAACTTTAAGCGCGTTTCGCTCGAGCTTGGCGGCAAGTCCGCCAATGTCATCTTTGACGACGCCGACATTGAGGCCGCGACCAAGGCCGCTGCGTCAGGAATCTTCTTCAATGCCGGGCAAGTATGCTCGGCAGGCTCGCGCGTGCTTGCGCACGAGAAGGTTTACGACGAGGTCGTCGAACGGCTGACGCAGCGCGCGAAGGCGATCCGGATGGGCGACCCAGCAGATCGTGCCACGGCGCTTGGCCCGGTAATCTCCGAGAAACAAATGAAAAGCGTTCTCGATTACGTGGATATCGGCGAGAAGGAGGGCGCCGTGTTGACGACCGGCGGCAGGCGTGTCGGTGACCGCGGCTACTTCATCAGCCCCGCGGTGTTCGCCGACGTCGAGCACGAGATGCGCATCTCGCAGGAGGAAATCTTCGGTCCCGTGGTGAGTGTCATCAAGTTCCGCGACGAGGCCGATGCGCTGCGCATTGCCAATGGTACTGCCTACAGCCTCGCTGCTGGGGTATGGAGCCGCGACATCGGGCGCGTGCAGCGTTTCGCGAAGAAAGCGAACGCCGGCACCGTCTGGATCAATACCTATGGCTACACCGATGTGCGGTTGCCATGGGGCGGCGTGCGCGATTCTGGCTTCGGCCGCGAACACGGCTCGGCGGCGATCGAGAATTTCACCGAGCCCAAGGCGGTGTGGATGAATTTGAATAGCTGATGCCAGGGCGGGCATATGCATTATCACACGTTAAATATCGACCGTCAGCGAATGTCGGCGTCGGTGGCTGCAGGTTCCCGATTTGAACCTACGACGCGCACAATCACGCATCCCGCCGCGCGCAACTTCCATGCGATACGGTCACCGAATCTACGATCGGAGCGTTGCCGGGCTTGGCACCGGCAAAGCGCAGCGCTGCTTTGCTTCTGACTTTGATCGGCCGTCTGATCGTGTGTTCGACGCTGGCGAGATCGGAGCGGTCGAAGTCGAAGTGGGAGCTGCGCGCGCGACCGGTACAGCGATGCAGTGCTGGATCGGGCGAAGATCGGGCGTTAGTTCTATCGCTCAGATCATTTGTCGGCCCAGAAATCGGTTGGACGGACTCAAAATAGGAAACTGAACGAAAACAATATGTTAGCGCAGAGATTTTGCGTCGCCCCGATGATGGATTGGAACGGGACTTCCAATCCTGCGATTTTGTACGCAGGACTACGATTTTCCGCGGTTTCGTACCCTCAATTGTAGCGGTCAAGCGCCTCAAGCGCGAAGCGCGCCTTAGCGGTCCGCTGGCATTGGTGCTTGCCGGAAGCGGTCGTGGTCAAGAATCGCTGACGGTATCCCATCCTCCCTCCATTGCGCTGACATCAGCGCATCTCACAGGCTGGGCAGGGTCCCTAACTAGAATTGCCGCATGGGGCATGTTGTGCGGCGTTGTCCTGATGCCTCGTGCGCCACGGCACGCGAACGTCGATCAGTGGCAACCTGACTGTCGCCCCTGGTTTGGAGGCGGAAGGTAGCGTCAGGGCGAATTTCGCGCGCATGGCCATCGCCGGCAAATAAGCGTTATGGAAGACGCTGCGGGAGCGGGTTGAGCGGGGCTCGCGCGGTCCGCATGTCCGCAGTCGCAAAACCCTCTGTGAACCGGTCATGGACCGGTGTCAAAAAATATCCTTCGCGTTCGAAATTTGCAAGTGCGCGGCAAGGGATGAGCCGCGCCGTACGACAGCGCTAAAAAAGCACAACCGTTCCAGCGACGATCGTCCCATTCAATATCGTGGCAAGTCTTCGCGGCACAGTCGCGGTCAAGCGTTGACCAATTTCGCGTCAGATCGCCATACGGGTGCCACATGTCTGAAGCCGTCAAGAAGAACAATCTAAGCGCTGGCGCCAGAGCCATCGCCGTCGCCCCTCGTCTCTTTGTTCTTGAGCTGAACGCCGGCCGCATTCACTCCATGAATACGGACGGTTCCGACCGTAAGACCATCGTGTCGGATTGCCATTTGCCCGACGGCATCGTCGTCGATGCTGAGGCTGGCCATATCTACTGGACCAACATGGGCATCCCAAGCCTGGATGACGGGACCATCGAGCGCGCCGATATCGACGGCAAGAACCGCAAGACCATCGTCCCACAGGGAAAAACCCACACTCCGAAACAGATCATACTCGATAAGAAGGGCGGCAAGCTCTATTGGTGCGACCGCGAGGGTATGCGCGTCATGCGCTGCAATCTCGACGGCTCGCAGCTGGAGACGCTCATTGAAGCCGGCCGCGGCGAAGTCGATCGCCGGGATCAGACGCGATGGTGCGTTGGGCTGACGATCGACCCGAAATCCGGACATATCTACTGGACGCAAAAAGGCCCAGACAATGCCGGGCTCGGTCGCATCTTCCGCGCCAATGTCGAAATTCCCGCCGGCCAAACTGCAGCGACCAGGTCCGATATCGAGATCTTCTACGACGGTCTGCCGGAGCCGATTGACCTCGAACTCGACGTCAAGAATCGCATTCTCTACTGGACCGACCGCGGCGACCCGCCGCGCGGCAACACCGTGAACCGGGCCTCGATCGACAACAAGCCTGCCGAGCCGGAGATCGTGGTGACTCACCTCATGGAGGGGATCGGTATCGCGCTCGATATTCCCAACGATCGCATGTTCGTGACCGATTTCGCCGGTTCAATCTACTCCGCACGGCTCGATGGATCCGGTGAACGGAATTTCCTCTTCGCCCAGGGCAATCTCACCGGCATCGCCTACGCCGAAATCTGAAAACGCATCGGAGAAATAACATGACCGACACCAAACCCATTCGCCGCATCGCCATCATCGGCACCGGCGTGATCGGCGCGAGCTGGAGCTCGCTGTTTCTCGCCAAGGGATTGCAGGTCGTCGCGACGGATCCCGCTCCGAACGCGGAAGCCGCGCTGAGGAAGTTCGTCGAGACCGCCTGGCCTGCGCTCAAGCGATTGGGCCTCTCGCCCGGAGCGTCGCAGTCGAACCTGACGTTCACGGCCGACCTCGCGAAGGCGCTCGCCGGCGCCGACCTTGTCCAGGAGAACGGCCCCGAACGTATCGAATTCAAGCAGAAGCTCTATGGCCAGCTCGACGAGCTGCTGCCGCCCGACGTGATCATCGCGTCGAGTTCGTCGGGACTCACCATGAGCGAAATCCAGAAAGGCGCCGCGACCCATCCCGAGCGCTGCGTGATCGGTCATCCGTTCAATCCGCCCCATCTGATCCCGCTGGTCGAGATCGTCGGCGGGGCCAAGACGTCGGAAGCGACGATCCGGCGTGCGGACGAATTTTACACCTCGATCGGGCAACGGACGGTGCGCGTCAACAAGGAAATGCCGGGCCATGTCGCCAACCGTCTGCAGGCGGCGCTGAGCCGCGAGATCTATTACCTCGTCGCCGAGGGCGTCGTGAGCGCCGCCGATGTCGACACGGCGCTTTCCTGGGGGCCGGGACTGCGCTGGGGCGTTATGGGCGGCCTGATGCTCAACCATCTTGGCGGTGGCCCGGGCGGCATCGAGCACTTCTTCCAGCAGTTCACCGGCCCGATGACGGCCTGGTGGAAAACCCTCGGCTCACCGGTGCTAACTCCGGAAGTGCAAAAGAAGCTCATCGACAGCGTCCATGCCGAGGCTGGATCACGCTCCATCGAGGAGCTGGAGGCGGAACGCGACGAAGTGCTGCTCGGCCTGATTGAGCTGCGCAACAAGGTAGCCAAGTCGAGCCAAACGAAATCGACGGAGCGGGTCGCCTGAGACCAGGCGCCATCGGCGAAATCGATCACACATCCGAAACGTCCTTCAATTTTTCCCGGCTTTTCAAGCCGCAGCCAAAGGAGTCTCAAATGCCCACTGCAACCGCAGCAAGCAAGATCGTCGCACGGAAGCCGCTACCGCCGCCAAATAGCGATTTCTACGATCTCTACGAGACCTTGAGCGCCGACGAACTCGCGACGGTGAAACGGGTGCGCGCGTTCATGGAAACCAAGGTTGCGCCTGTCATCACAGATTACTGGGTGAGGGACGCTTTCCCCTTCGAATTGCTGCCGGCGATTAAGGAGTTGGGCATCGGTGGCCTTGCAATGCACGGCTACGGCTGCGCAGGTGGAAGCTTGGGGCTGTTGGGCTTTGTTCAGATGGAGCTCGCACGTGTCGACCCGTCGATCGCGACCTTCATAGGCGTGCATGTCGGCCTGGCGATGGGCTCCATCTACATCGACGGATCGGAAGAGCAGAAGCAGAAATGGTTGCCACAGATGGCGCGCTTCGAGAAGATCGGCTGTTTCGGCCTGACCGAGCCGCTGGTGGGCTCAGGTGCCAGCGGCGGCCTGCTGACCACGGCGAAGCGTGAGGACGACACCTGGATCCTCAATGGAGAGAAGCGTTGGATCGGCAATGCTCCATGGTGCGATGTTTCAATCATCTGGGCGCGCGATATCGCCGACAACCAAGTGAAGGGCTTCATCGTCGAGAACAAGACCACGCCCGGCTTCAGCGTCGAGAAGATCGAGAACAAGATCGCGCTTAAGGTGGTCCAGAACGGCCACATCACGCTGAAGGATGTTCGAGTGCCGGAAACGAATCGCCTCCAGAGCGGCAATTCATTCCGAGACACCGCGAAGGTGCTGAAGATGACGCGCTACGCCGTGGCGTGGATGGCGACCGGATGCGCGATGGGCGCCTACGAGGCTGCGCTGAAGTATAGCCAGGAGCGCTTGCAGTTTGGCAAGCCGATCGCGTCGTTCCAGCTAGTCCAAGACCTTCTCGCCAAAATGATCGCCAACATCACGGCTTCGCAGTGCCTGATCGTGCGCCAGGCGCAACTGCATGCCGAAGGTAAGCTGACGGACGCCCATGCCGCGCTTGCCAAGGCGTTCGCTACGGCCAAATGCCGCGAGACGGTTGCCTGGGCCCGCGAGTTGATGGGCGGCAACGGAATCGTTGCCGACTACAAGGCGGCACGCTTCTTTGCGGATTGTGAAGCGCTCTACTCCTACGAAGGCACGTATCAGATGCAGAATCTGATCGTCGGCAAGGCTGTCACCGGCCTCGGCGCCTTCGCGTGACATCGCAGCGGCCGGCGCTCAGAGGCCGGCCGCGCCCCATCCAGGAGATATGACCATGGTTTCGGTAACTGCATCATTGACCCCTTCGCCTGCAACAGTACCCAACTCCGTGCCCAGGGCGGCATTGGCGCTTGCGAACGTCCAGTACGAGAAAAAGGGTTTGATCGCCTACGTGACGGTCAATCGGCCCAAGGTGCTCAACGCGCTCAACACGCCGACCTGGACCGATTTGAAGGCCGCATTCGAGGATGCAAAGGCCGACATGTCTGTGCATGGCGTGATCCTCACCGGCGCTGGCGACAAGGCTTTCATCGCCGGCGCCGACATCAGCGAACTCGCGCATGTCGATGCCTATGAAGCGGAAGAGTCCAGCCGCTTCGGGCAAGGCGTGCTCGATCTGATCGAAAATCTTGGCAAGCCGGTGATCGCGGCGATCAACGGCTTTGCGCTTGGCGGCGGCTGTGAGACGGCAATGGCTTGCACGATGAGGATCGCAGCAGAGCACGCCAAATTCGGGCAACCCGAAGTCAAGCTGGGCCTGCTGCCCGGCGGCGGCGGAACGCAGCGTTTGCCCCGTCTTGTGGGAAAGGGTCGTGCATTGCAGCTGATCCTCACCGGCGAGACGATTTCCGCGCAGGAAGCCTATCGCATTGGCCTCGTCAACGAAGTTGTCCCCGCGGCCAATCTGATCGCTCGCGCCGAGACGATCCTGAAGCAGATCGCGGCCAACGCACCGATCGCAGTGAAGTTCTCGCTGGAGGCGGCGAACAAGGGGCTGGACACCAGCCAGGTCGAGGGGTTTGCGCTCGAAGCGTCCTATTTCGGCATCTGCGCGGCAACGGAAGACAAGAAGGAAGGCACCTCCGCCTTCCTCGAAAAACGCGCGCCGCAGTTTCACGGACGCTGAATTTCGAGCGAAAGCGAGACTGGACATTTGCCATGACAACGCCTTCTCCCACCCCAGTTCCGACGGAGCGCTTCCGACTGACCAGCTCCGACGGACTGTGCATCGCCTGCGCCCGCTGGGACAGCCGTGGCCCGGTCCGCGCCGTTGTTCAGATCGCCCACGGGATGGGCGAACATATGGGGCGCTACGCCGATACCGTCGATGCGCTCGTTGCGGCAGGTCTCTCCGTTTACGCCAACGATCATCGCGGCCACGGCCTCTCGGCCCACGCGCAATTGGGAGAATTTGGCAGGGGTGGCTTTGAACTTCTGGTCCAGGACATGGTCCGCCTGAGCGAGATCGCCAGAGAGGAAAATCCCGACCTGCCGCTGCTCCTCCTGGGGCACGACATGGGATCCTTTGCCGCGCAGAGATACGTCATCGACCACAGCCACGAGATTGATGGCTTGATCCTGTCGGGATCGGGAGCGCTTGAAGGTTTGGCCCGGACCGTGCTTCCGGAGACCAAAGGCAGCAACCTCCTTAACGCCGCATTCGAGCCGGCGCGCACGCCCTTCGACTGGCTGTGCCGTGATCAGGCGATCGTCGATGGGTTCATGGCTGATCCGCTCTGCTTTGAAGACCCTCACCCCGACTCTCTTGTCTCCTTCCTCGGCACCGCGCCGCGATTGTACGATCCGGTCGCACTCCGCAAGATCCGCGGCGATCTGCCGATCTATTTGTTCTCCGGAAGCGAAGACCCGGTCGGGCAGCAATTGCGGGGACTCGACACATTGATTGGCCGCTACCGCGATGCCGGCCTGCGCGACATCGCCTTCGATTTTTATCCAGGCGGTCGACACGAGATGCTGAACGAGATCAACCGACGCCAGGTCCAAATCCGCCTGCTCGGCTGGATTTCCCAGACACTGGAAAAACTGAACGACGATGACCGCCGCGTTTCAATCGCGCCCGAACTTCAACACTAAGGAGACAAACATGCCGAGCGACAACATTTTCTCTGGACTGAAAGTGGTAGATTTTGCGAGTTTCATCGCAGGCCCCAGCGCCGCGGTGATCCTGTCGGACTTCGGCGCCGACGTCATCAAAGTGGAGCCGCCGAGCGGCGATCTCTGGAGAATTGGAAACAAGCTCCCGCCACAGCCGGTCTCCGAGGATGCCTACCCCTGGCACCTCGCCAATCGCAACAAGCGGGGCATGGCGCTTGATCTGAAGTCGCCGAGCGCCCAGCAGGTCCTCGAAAAGCTCGTCAAATGGGCCGACGTTCTCATCGTCAACACGCCGCATCCGGCGCGTGCGAAACTGAAGCTTGAATATAAAGATGTGGTGCGGTGGAATCCGCGTTTGATCTACGCCGACATCACGGGTTTCGGCGACAAGGGACCCGATGCGAATCTTCCCGGCTTTGACATCACGTCGTACTGGGCACGCAGCGGATTGCTGTCAATGACACGCGATGCCGGTTCGCCGCCGACCTGGCCGGTCGCCGGCAGCGGTGACAATGCCACCGCCGTCGGGCTCTACTCGGCGATCGTCACTGCCCTTTATCGTCGCGAGCGCACGGGGGAGGGGTCGCATGTCACGACCTCTCTTCTTGCCGAAGGCGTATGGTCCGCCAGCGTCTCGATCCAGGCCGCGCTGTGCGAGGCGAAATTCTTCGGGCCGCACGATCGTATGCACCCCGCTAATGCGGCAATGAATGTCTATCGCGCCAAGGATGACACCTGGTTCGTTCTCCTCGTCACGCCCGACAAGCTGGCAGCCGTCGCCAAGGCCATCGGCCGCCCTGATCTTCTGACCGATCCGCGATTCTCCGATCCGGCGAAGCTGATGGCGAATATGCCGCAGCTCACGGCGATCCTCGACGAAACCTTCTGTGCGGAGCCGATGGCACATTGGTACGAGGTGTTCAACGGCGCTCACGTGACGTTCGGAGCAGTGCGTGGGCCGCAAGAGGTGATCAACGATCCCCAACTCCAGGCGAATGACATCATCGTTCCGCTCAGCGGTGCCGGCGGCAAGCTGACGTCCACGATCTCTAGCCCGCTTCAGGTGCACGGTGTCGCCAAAGTGCCGGCGAAGCGCGCCCCGAAGATTGGAGAGCACAACGACGAGGTGCTCCGGCAGCTCGGGTTTAGCGCGACCGAAATCGACGGTTTGCGTACGAGTGGCGCCATTCCGAAACCAAAGGAACATGCGGCCTAGCACACGACACTGTCGGGGCGGCGTGAGCCGCCCTGAACTTCGATTTGTCGTGCAATTCACCAAACGAACCCGGGAGTTCGACCATGGATGATATCGTTACCGAACAGGCAGGAAGTATCCTGCGCGTCCAGTTCAACCGCCCGACCAAGCGGAATGCGATGACGTCGGCCATGTACGTGGCTCTCGCCGGCATTTTCAACAAGGCGGCGAATGACGAGAACACGCGTGTCGTGCTTTGGCATGGCGCGGGAGATTCGTTCTGCGCGGGCAACGATATCGAGGACTTTCTGAAGAATCCTCCGGGGCCGGGCGAATCGCCACAGGCGAGCCTCATGCACGCATTCGTCAACTTCGACAAGCCCGTGGTCGTGGCGGTCCAGGGCGCGGCGATCGGCGGCGGCACCACCATGCTGACGCACTGCGACTTCATCTACGCGGGCGAGAGCGCGAAATTCCAGATGCCCTTCATCAATCTCGCCATCGTGCCGGAATTCGGATCGAGTTGCTCGGTGCCGGCGCGGATCGGTCATCTCCGCGCCGCGGAGCTGATCCTGCTGGGCACTCCGTTTGATGCCAGGCGGGCCGCGGAGTTGGGGCTGGTTACGGAGGTGGTATCCGACAAGGACGTCCTGGCGAAAGCGACCGAGACGGCCGGGAAGCTGGCAGCGAAGCCTGCGGCAGCGCTGCAGGCCAGCAAGAGGCTCATGAAGCAGTCATCACGCGAGCAGATCAAGGCGGCGATGAAGGCCGAGAACGAAGAGTTCAGCGTGCAAGTCCGCTCTGAAGACGCAAAGGAGGCGTTCTCGGCGTTCCTGGAAAAGCGCAAGCCTGACTTCACGAGGAGCATTAAGTCTCCAGCGGCCGCATACGCGCGAACATAAGGGATAAAGACCATGGATAAGCCGATGAATGTGTGTGTGTTGGTTGGAAGCCTGCGGAAGGGGTCGGTCAACAGGATGCTGGCGAATGCACTGATCTCGCTCGCGCCACCTTCGATCAAGCTCGACGTCGTTGAGATCGGGCAATTGCCCTTCTTCAATCAGGATCTGGAGACCGACGGATCGCCCGCGCAATGGACCGCGTTCCGCCAGCGCGTCAAGGCTGCCGACGCGGTGCTGTTCGTCACGCCGGAATATAACCGTTCGGTGCCGGCCGCTCTCAAGAATGCACTGGATGTCGGTTCCAGGCCGTATGGGAGCAGCATCTGGGACCGCAAGCCTGGTGCGATCGTCAGCGGCTCGCCGAGCGCGATAGGGGCGTTCGGCGCCAATCATCATTTGAGGCAGTCGCTCGTATTTCTGAACGTGCCGACCATGCAGCAGCCGGAAGCCTATATTGGCCACGCCGACAAGCTCTTCGATGAGCATGGCAAGCTCGTCAACGACGGCACCCGCAAATTCCTGCAGGATTTCATGCAGGCGTTCGCGAACTGGGTCGAGACGATCGGGTCTCAGGGCAGCGCACCTAATGCCTTGCCGCAAGCGCGGGTGGCCACGGTATCCAGCTAGAATGGGCGCGATCGGCTTCACGAAGGTTCATGACGGCGGCAGCACCGTGACGGCGGATTGGGTCGCGTGGTGAAGCTTAAAATTGTATTGGCCGCATTTGCTCGAATTCGTCGCGGCACACCTCGCTGAAGCCTTGCAACAGATCGATCGTGCCGTCGATGACCATTTCGCGCAGTTCGACGAAGCTCTTGTCCGGCTCCAGATAGGCATCCAGAATTTTTCGGACAACATCGTCGGCGTGCTGCACCACCTTCTTCGAGGACACTGCCCGCATCGAGCTCAGCTTCGCATAGAGGCTGACCAGACCGGGAATGTCGGCTTTATCGTGCTGGAGCGCATCGATGTAGCATTTGGCGGCGTCTTCGATGAAATCCCTGTAAAGGGTCTGCCGGCGGCTCTTCTCGTGCAGAGCCCACTCGACGCGGACCTGGCTTCGGTGGTTCAGCCAGGCTGCCATTCCGCTGGTCAAGCCGCCGACGGCTGCTCCGGTGAGGGCAGCGAGTGCGGAGATGATGGATACGTCCACGGGTGCGGTTCCCAATCAACTGCCAGGCAGTGATGACTACCGGGCCTCACTATTATGACGCGGACGACCGCGGCCCTTCGGAAATCAGCCGGGAGCTCCGTTGTCCGGACAGATAGGACCAGAACCATTGCGTTTGAACGCGGAACCGGTTCTGAAGCTGCGGCAACGCGAGCACGTGCAGCGCGGCCCACACCAGCCAGGTCACAAAGCCGCTGGTTCGCAAATGACCGGCCTCGAGGATGGCGAAATTCTTGCCGACCACCGCCATGTTGCCCTTGTTGCGGTATCGAAACGGTCGACCGTCCTTGCGTCCCCTGACACGGTTGGCGATGACGCGTCCGACGAATCGTCCCTGCTGAATGGCGGCCTGCGCCACGCCGGGGACGGGGTGACCATCCTGGGTCATCGTGGCCGCGTCGCCCGCCACGAATACGTTGGGGGCATCGGGAATGTCCATGAAGGCACCAACGAAAGCGCGCCCGGCGCGGTCTGTCTGTGTTCCCAGCATTTTGACCACCGGCGAGGCGCTGACGCCGGCTGTCCATAGGACGGTGGCGCTGGGAATCCGGACGCCGGCCGCGATCACGCCCTGGTCATCAACCTTCTCGACCTTTACGCCGGTCGAAACCTCAACGCCGAGCTTGGTTAGTCGCTTGGCTGCCTTTCCCGACAGTGACTCTGCAAAGGTCGGAAGAATACGCGCGCCGCCGTCCAGTAGCACAATTCGGCTCCTGGCAGGGTCGATCTTACGGAAATTTTTGCGCAGGGTAACCGTGGCCAGTTGAGCGATTGAAGCGGCAAGCTCGACGCCGGTCGGGCCAGCGCCTACTAAAACGAAGGTCATTTGGCGCGCGCGTTCTTTCTCATCATCGGTCGATTCAGCCAATTCAAATGCACCCAGGATCTTGGTCCGGATCGTTTCAGCGTCGCTGAGGCTCTTGAGGCCCGGCGCAAAGCGCGCGAACTCGTCATGACCGAAATAGCTCGGACGCATTCCGGTCGCGATCACCAGGAAGTCGTACTCGAGTTTTCGGCTGCCAATCCCCGGGCAAACGGCCTCGACGGTGCGAGCTCCGAGATTGATGCCCTTAATCTCCGCCAGCAACACGCTGAGGTTTTTCTGTTTCGCCTCGAGCTGCCGGATCGGCGCCGCTATCTCGGAGGGCGACAAAACAGCGGTGGCGACCTGGTACAGGAGCGGCTGAAAGATATGGTGATTACGCTGGTCGATCAGCGTGATTTCGACATCGGTTCGCTTTAGTGCCCGCGCTGCCGCAATACCGGCAAAGCCACCGCCGACGATCAAGACGCGTTTTTTGTCCGGGACCGCCTTGATTACAGGTGGCTTTTCTTGCGGGAACGATTTGGTCAGAACTGTGGTCATGGATGTACCAACGGTTTCTCTAGGGCCAGCCGCCCGATTAGCAACGGATACAGCGGGGCTTCGGGCTAATCTTGAACGGCGCTGCGGTGCATAGAACGTCCATGCCGCTTTTCATGCTGGCGCGGGCAATACGCGCTCGAACAACATGCGCGGGAGGATCAGCCCGAAGGTCATGGCCATGATGATCAGAAATGCCGTGGCGCCGTTCGTGGCGATGCTTGTCAGCAGAGCCGCCGGGGCGGTCGGCCCGATCGAGACCAATTCGACGAGGCCGGTCGCGGCGTTGAACAGGAAAAAGCCCGGCATCAATGAGACGACGGCGGAGAAGGCGACAGCCGCGAAGGGCAGATGCAGACGATCGACGACCGGAGTCGCGAGGACGCTGACGAGCGTGCAGGCGACGAGCGCGCCGGTCGCGGCATTTGTCCCCACGACGGAGATTAGCGCCCAGCGTGCGGCATGCGCGAGCATGCCGACCGCGATCGGGAACGCCAACAGGCGCCACGGCATTGAGAAGAAAGTGCCAAAGGAGGCGACGGCGCATCCTGCCGCAATCACGTCGATGACCAAGGGCACGGGTGGAGATGGTCCGGCTATCGCAAGGTTTGCGCCGACCGCCGTGAAGCCGAAGAGGCCACCGGCGCAGATCAGGAGCACGATGACGCCGGCATAAGCAAGGCGCGCGATTCCCAGCGCGATGCGCGTGCGAGCGAGGTCGATGGCACCGTTGAGGATATGCGGACCGGGAACCAGCACCATGCAGGGACAGAAACCGACCATCGTTGCTGCATCCGATAGCAGCAAACGGCCGGCAGCAGCAGCCACGACACCCCCGATAAACGCGGCGCAAAGCGGCTGGATCAGTGGATTATTGCTGAAGCCGGAAAGCCAGCGGCGGACGAGCGCACCGATGGCGGCGCTGGTCGCGATCAGCAGCAGGCTCGTCGCATCGAGCGTACCGAAAATGACGCCGAGCGAAGCCGCGCCAATGGCTGCGAACAAAGTGAAGTGTGGCGTAGAAGCTGGCGGCAGCCGGCCAGCCGACTCAAGCGCGGATTGCGCAGCCTCGGCCGACAACGTGCCGTGGCAGACCTGATCGATCACCGTCGTAACGGCCAGTACCCTGCCCATGTCAACGCCGAGCGGCTTGGCGGGGACGATTTGTGAGATGGGCGCGCCGTTGAGTGCGACAGTGAGCTCGCCCCAGTAAGGCAGCACCGTACCCGTCACGCCGAGAGCGCGCCCAAGCTGCTCGGCAGCGGTAACCGTCCGTTCTGTGGTCTGCCTATGAGCAAACAGGAGTGTGGCTGCCAGCGCGGTCGTCTTTAATGCCGCCTCGCACGTCAGCGGCTCGGGGCACGGTGTTTCCCTTTTCAAATGGGTTAATTGCGCTGCGCGGTCCAATAGCCAGAGCATCGCGCACCTCCCGCGCGGCCTTTCCATCTGCCGCGACCCGAGGTTTCGAAAAGCCTGCCGGTGCCGGAAGCGAATTTGTCGTGAACCGTCACCGACGCATGAACGGAACCAGAGTTCGCGACGTATCCCTCGAATTTTACGAGATTGGGATGGGTCACAACTCCGTCAGAAACATTGACGGTGAAGTTGTAACTGGGATCGCATGAGCCCGTTTGCGTCACGAAGACGAGATCCCAGGAGCCATCATAGGCGGACCGCGCGTGTGCGACAGATGCCGGGGCCACAAAGCAGACTGCTGCAATCATCCAGAGCGAAGGCGTCTTCATTGATACATCTCCGTTAGGTTAGGCGGTCGCTCCCGGGAAACACCACAGATCTCGTCGGTATTCGAATTGGGCAGCGGCTTGTTTCAGACATCCGAACCATGATCTCCTTTAGGAAAAGCTGACATAGAGCGCTTGTTGAAACGTGCTCGGATTATTCTGAATCGTGCGATGGCAGCGCGGTGCGTCTTTGGATTCGAACTCGTCAGCTGACAGTTTTGAGCACGATTGGCCCCAATCGAGCAGCCGCGTTCAATCGCGGCCGAGGGTGGGGATGCTTATTGAATGCACGCACTGCCGCTGTTCGAACTGAACACGACAGCTCTCATTTTTTGAAAGAACTCGGAGCAGCGAGATGAACGTCAAATCCATTGCTGGCCAGCTTGGGGAAAGACGAACTCGCTTGGTGTCATCGTCTGAGTCTGCTCACCCGCTGGCGGGCCATTGGGGTGTTTCCGACTTCGTCGCCCTCACAAAGCCACGCGTGATGATGCTTGCCGTCTTCACCGCGCTCGTCGGATTGAGCAGCGCTCCAGTTCGACTTGGTCCGCTAACCACTCTTGCCGCGGTTCTTGCCATTGCCGCGGGAGCTGGCGCCGCCGGCGTGCTCAACATGTGGTACGACGCAGATATCGATGCAATCATGAGCCGCACTGCGATGCGGCCAATTCCCCGCGGCAAGGTCTCCCGGTTCGAGGCGCTTGTCTTTGGTCTCGTCCTGGGCGGGTTCGCAGTGGTGGTTCTGGCTTTGGCGACGAACCTCACAGCAGCCGCATTGTTGGCCTGCACGATCCTCTTTTACATTGTCGTGTATACGGCGTGGCTGAAGCGGTCGACGCCACAGAACATCGTCATCGGCGGCGCTGCAGGAGCGCTGCCGCCCGTGATCGGATGGGCCGCGGCAACCGGAGAAGTCGGGCTCGAGCCGCTTGCGCTGTTTCTCATCATTTTCCTTTGGACGCCGCCCCATTTCTGGGCTCTCGCGCTCAATCGCACCGATGACTATGCGCGTGCCCGCGTTCCCATGCTACCGGTGGTCGCGGGACGCGCTGCAACAACGCGCCAGATCCTGATCTACAGCGGCCTGCTGGTTCTCGCCTCGGAGCTACCCTGGGTGCTCGGGTTCGCAGGTGCAATCTATGGCGTGATCGTCGCGATCTGCGGGGCGCTTTTCCTTCTTCTCGCACTTCAGCTGAACAGGAGCACTGGGGCCGATCGCCGCGCTGCTCACAAGTTGTTCGTGTTCTCCATCTTCTATTTGTTCGTGCTGTTTGCGGCCCTCCTGGTTGACCATGGAAGTGGCTCATTCCCGCCCATCCGCGGCGTCCCGGTGCATGCCGAATTCAAGTCAGGCGCCGTCGGCAGCGCCTGCTGCACCGCCAACTTCAGCGAGGTCTGATATGCGATACGGTTTACTTGCTGTGGTCCTGATCGGTGCGGCCACGCTCGGTGGCTGTACCGAAGGCGTGCTCGATCCGAAAGGGCCTATTGCCCTCGCCGAGCGACAGATTCTGCTGAACGCGCTTGGCATCATGCTGGCGATCGTGATCCCGGTGATCCTTGCGACACTTGGCTTTGCTTTCTGGTTTCGTGCATCGAATGAGCGTGCGCGCTATCGGCCAAATTTCACATATTCCGGACGTCTTGAGATGTTGGTCTGGTCCATCCCCGCGATGACGGTGCTCCTGGTCGGCGGCGTCGCATGGGTCGGCGCACACGACCTTGATCCGGGCAAGCCGATTAGCTCAACGGTCAAGCCTGTCAACGTTCAGGTCGTCTCACTCGACTGGAAATGGCTGTTCATCTATCCAGAGCAGGGGATCGCGAGCGTCAACAAGCTGGTCGTACCGGTTGGCACGCCGATCAGCTTCGAACTGACCTCGTCGAGCGTCATGAACAGCTTCTTCGTGCCTCAGCTCGGGAGCCAGATCTACACCATGTCCGGAATGGCGACGCGCCTCCACCTGCAGGCGGACCATCTCGGAACCTATGCAGGGTTCTCCGCCATGTTCAGCGGTGAAGGCTTTCCCGACATGCGCTTTACGGTCGACGCAGTGACAGACGACGGATTTGCGCAATGGGTTCGCCAGACCCGCGAAACTGGTTTGGTACTCGATAAGGAGGCTTATGCCGGCCTGGTCAAGCCGAGCAAGGCGGTCGCGCCGTTCACCTATCGGGCCGTCGCCCCCGATCTGTTCAGCAGCATCGTAAACGCTGGCATGGGGAGGCAAGACTCCTCTCTATCAATTTGTTCAACGTCGCAGAGGGCAGAGCGATGAATCTCCTTGGTAAGCTTGATTGGAACGCGATCCCCCTCCATGAGCCGATCATCATGGGCGCAACGGCCTTCATGGTCCTGATCGTGCTGGTTGTTCTCGGATTCGTCACGGCGAAGGGAGCCTGGCTCTATCTGTGGCGCGAATGGCTCACCTCGGTCGACCACAAGCGGATAGGCGCCATGTATTGCATACTGGCGCTCGTCATGATGCTGCGCGGCTTCAGCGACGCGATCATGATCCGCGCGCAGCAGGCGCTCGCAGCCGGCGGTGCACAAGGATATCTGCCGCCCGAGCATTTCAATCAGATTTTCTCGGCGCACGGCACGATCATGATTTTGTTCATGGCAATGCCGTTCGTGGTAGGGCTCATGAACTTCGCAGTACCGTTGCAACTTGGTGTTCGCGATGTCGCATTCCCTACGCTCAACTCCGTCAGCTTCTGGCTGACTGCCTCGGGCGCGTTGTTGGTCAACATTTCGCTGGCGGTCGGCGAGTTCTCAAAAGCCGGCTGGTGGGGTTATCCCCCACTGAGCGAATTGCAATACTCGCCCGGCGTCGGCGTCGACTACTATCTTTGGTCGCTGCAAATCTCCGGTATCGGCACCTTGCTGGCGGGAATAAATTTCGTCACGACAATCCTCAAACTGCGGGCACCAGGCATGGGCTATATGCGCATGCCGGTCTTCTGCTGGACCGCGCTTGCCGCCAACCTGCTCATTGTCGCGGCTTTTCCGGTGCTGACCGCGACGCTCGCGATGCTGGCGCTCGATCGCTATCTCGGCTTTCACTTCTTCACGCCTGAAGGCCAGGGCAATCAGATGCTGTACTCCAACCTGTTTTGGGTATGGGGGCACCCCGAAGTCTACATCCTGATCCTGCCGGCGTTCGGCGTATTCTCGGAAGTGATGGCGACCTTCTCCGGCAAGCCGCTGTTCGGCTATCGCTCGATGGTAGCCGCGACGATGACCATCTGTATCCTCTCCTTCCTGGTCTGGCTGCACCACTTTTTCACCATGGGTGCCAGCGCAAACGTCAACGGCTTCTTCGGCGTCATGAGCATGATCATCGCTTTGCCGACGGGCGCGAAAGTCTTCAACTGGCTGTTCACCATGTACGGCGGCCGGGTTCGGTTCTCGGTGCCGGTGCTGTGGTCGATTGGCTTCATGGTGACTTTCGTCATCGGCGGCATGACCGGCGTGCTCATGGCGGTGCCCCCGGCCGACTTCCAGCTGCACAACAGCGTGTTCCTGGTCGCACACTTCCACAACGTCGCCATCGGCGGCGTCGTGTTCGGCGTGATGGCGGGGTACAATTATTGGTTCCCCAAGGCATTCGGGTTCAAGCTTGACGAACGCTGGGGCAAAGCCTCGTTCTGGTGCTGGTTCGTCGGCTTCTATATCGCCTTCATGCCGCTCTACGTGCTGGGCCTGATGGGCATGACCCGGCGCATGCAACATTACGACAATTTGTCCTGGCAGCCGTGGTTGATAGCGGCGGCATTCGGCACCGCTATCATCCTGGTCGGCGTCGTTTGCCAAGTCGTGCAACTCGTTGTGTCGATCCGTAATCGCGAGTCGCTGCGCGACGTGACCGGTGATCCGTGGAACGGCCGCACGCTCGAATGGGCGACGGCGTCGCCGCCGCCGGCATGGAACTTTGCGTTCCAGCCCAAGGTCGCCGGACTGGACGCGTTCTGGAACAGCAAAAGCCGCGCGCAAGCGACAAAGGACGAGCCGACGCCGACGCGCCAGTACGAGCCCGTCGAAATGCCGAAGAACAGCGCCACCGGCTTTGTTACTGCCTTCTTCGCAGTCGTCATCGGCTTTGCGCTGATCTGGCACATTTGGTGGCTGGCCGGCGTCGGAGTGTTCGGCGAATTCATGACGGTGCTTGCCTTCTCATTCCGCCGTCACGGCGAAATTGAGGTGCCGGCCGAGGAGATCGCCCGGTTCGTACGGGCCCACCAGGCAGGAGTTGCAGCATGAATATCGCCGTCGCAATTGATCAGATCCCGCAAGACGCACTGCCAAGTGCGAGCGAAGCGGGACCTGCTCCAAAGAGGATCGTGGTCGCCTTTGGCTTCTGGATCTTCCTGTTGAGTGACATCATTATGTTTGCCGCGCTGTTCGCGAGCTACGCGGTCCTCGTGCGCTCCACGGCCGGCGGTCCGACCGGCGCCCAGCTGTTCAATCAGGCTACGGTCGCGATCGAAACTGCTTGCCTTCTCGTTTCGAGCTACACCTGCGGACTGATGTCACTGGCCGTCAACTCACGACGCCGTCTCGGGACTTATCTGGGGGCCCTGATCACATTCGCACTCGGAGCCACGTTTCTTAGTCTTGAGATCCGCGAATTCTCAAGCATGATCGCCATCGGCGGGACGCCGCAGCGGAGCGCCTTTCTGTCCGCATTCTTCACGCTTGTCGGATGCCACGGGCTGCACGTCGCGCTCGGACTGATCTGGCTGATCGTGATGATGGTGCAGGTGGCGGTATTCGGATTCGCTGCGAGGGTGCAGCATCGCCTGCTCTGCTTCTCTTTGTTCTGGCACGCGCTCGACATCGTTTGGGTCGGGGTATTCACGGTGGTTTATCTGATGGGAGTGAGTCCATGACCGAAGCTCGATACGATCGCGCACCCGGAGACAGGCCGAGCCGCGAGATGGACGCATCGGCTCCATCCGAGTTTCTCGTCTACACGATCGGCCTATTTGTCGCGGTTCTTCTCACGGCGACATCTTTCTGGGCCGCTAACACCTCGCTGATTTGGCCAGGTGGCGTAGCTCTGGGCCTCGCTGTCCTCGCCATTGCCCAGATGGGCATTCACCTGGTGTTTTTCCTGCACATCACCAGCGGGCCGGAAAGCACCAACAACGTACTCGCGCTCGCCTTTGGCGTTCTCATCGTATTCGTCGTGGTCGCCGGCACAATGTGGATCGTGGCAGATATGAACGCGAACATGATGATGCCGTCGGGCGCCCCGATGAGCATGAGGATGCAACATTGAAGAGCGTCGCAGGGATACTGGCTGCTAATCAAGCATACCGTCCCTGCGCAGTGCGTTTTCGAGAGTCCTGGTGGCGTGGTCGATCAGGAGGGGGTTACGACCGGCGCACTTGACGGCGGTCTCGCGGTGACCTAGGGCCGGGTGCGGTCGCCGTGCATGTCGATAAACGCTGCCGCGTCGCAAAGGACGACGACAATGGCGGGGCGGGCGCAAACGTGAGCTACCAATTGCCTCGCGAGCTTCCGATTGTTCTTTACCTGGTATATGCCTGTCACAAAACCGGAAATAGCATTGTCGGCGCCGCTCTGTAGCGCGCCGGCCGTTCAGAACAGGACATGAGGAGGTGGAATGCGTCTCAAGCGTCAACCGCGATGGTCGCGCCAGGCGCTGTCGAACAGCGCCGACGCGACGTCAACGGTGAGCTTCCGCCAGGCGATACCGAGTTCGAATGGGTTCGTTGGAGCGAACGATCCGACGAACCCGCCCACCACCATCCATCGGGGGTAGCACTCGATCCCGCAATAGCGCCTCAATGTGGAAAGATCATGCAAGTAGCCCTGTTCCAGCGGTCGCGAGCATGCCGTGCAAATTGAGGTCGTGCGCGGTGCCATGTCGTTCACCAGCACAAACTTCATTTTGTGAACTGACATGTCACCTATCCCTGTATTTTGCGGTGCGTTTGCGAGATTGAGTGCTGTCGCCCGCGCTCGACGGTTGTTTCATTCCCGCCTCGAACGCCGTGCTGCAAGCAACGCTGAGCTCGGCGTTCTTCTCTCTGAGACAAGTTGTTATCTCATCTGCATTGGGGATGAATGCACTGCAAAGTCTGAGCACGTCGGGCGTGCACGCCACGCGTTGTTCTAGTGTTCCTTGCGCGAAGGAGGGAGCGGGCAAGGCCATCGCGGACAGCAAGGCCAGCGACACGCGCCACTGCGTCAAAGGAAGCCGAAGCAGCATCCATTTACCCCGGCTTTCTACGTTCATCAGAGGACCTGCCATCCGTACTCGAAGTCGATACGCATCAGAGCGAATACGAATACGCTCTTGCCGGAGCCGGTGCTTGTAGCGAAACGTCAGCCTTTGTAGCTTTCGACCCCGCAGCAGTCCTCCCGCTTCCCGAAAGTGGGAGTGCGGCGCATCGAGCAGAATGCGAGGCCGTCCGGTCCGGTCGAGTTCAGCATCGGGGCGCACAAACCACCAAGTCGTCACACGTTTGTCCAAGCGTCGGGAACAACACCGACGCTAACATTTCATGTTGAAATAATGCGCGGCTGAAACGCCACTGGTAGTGGGGACGAGAAATGCTCAAAGGATTCACTGCCCCTCGATCCCCCCTCGGCGTCGCTGCACTGGTCCCGTCGCCACCCTGGCATTTTGCAGGTGACGTTCTGGCGGTGGAATTTTGGAATGATCCCGATGTATCAGTCCACAGCCTTCCGACGGGTGTCGAGCTTGATAAGAAACATCCAGGCCACTCTGTTGCGCTCTTCGCAGACTACCAGTTCACCGCGCAGAACGATGAGTATCTTGACCCCGCCAGGTATCAATGTCGCCAGTTCACCGTCCTCCTCGACGCGATGTGGAAGGGGGCACGGATAGCGTGGTGTCCATATTGTTATGCGGATAACGACGCTGCCTTGATGAGGGGTTGGATCCAGGGTTATCCAAGAAAGTTCGGTGCCGTACACCAGACCCGTACCTTTGGCACGGCGAGCGCCGCTTCGGCACCACTCGTGCATGATGGCAGATTCTCGGCCTGCATGTCCGCTCATGGCCGTTTACTGGTGCAAGCCCGTGTTACCTTGCGCGAAAGAGTCGAGCGTCTTGTCGGATTGCTCGATCGCCAGATTGTGGGACGGCGGCATTTTCCGCGGCTCTCCGCCGGCATGCACGACAAGCCAGCTGTGGATGAACTCGTTCGATGCGTCTCGAATCATGTCCTGATTACAGACATCTGGATCGGCGAGAGTGAGCTCAATTTTCCGGAAGCCTATGGCGAAGAGTTGGAAGTGTTGGGACCGCTGAAGGTGGGACGCGGATATCGATTCTCGTTTTCCTATTCCGTCACCGATATCGAGATCCTGGCCGACCTGACCGCCTAGCAGTCGCGGCTGATGCCAACAAGCGCGTCCCGATTGCGGCAGGAATGAACAAGTCGACGCACTTCGATCAAATCAATTGAGGCTGGTTTCGGTAGCCTCTTTGCCGAAGTGATGCATCAGGACACGGGAATGCTCAAGGGCTTTACAGTTCCGAAATCGCCATTCGGCCAGGCCGCTCTAACTCCGCCACCGCCCTGGCACTATGCCGGCGATGCTGTTGGAGTCGAATTCTGGACGGACCCCGATGCGACGGCGGCGACATTGCCGATTGGTCTTTCCCCAGATCCGAACTCAAACGGTCGCGCCGTCATGATGTTTCTGGATTGGCAATTCACCGCCCAGGACGACGAATATCTTGAGCCGGCTCGTTATCAGTATCGCGAGGCGTTTATTTTGGTCGACGCAATGTATCGCGACGTGCCGGTCATGTGGTGTCCGTACATTTATGTCGACAATGACGCTGCACTGGCGCGCGGTTGGACGCAGGGGTTTCCAAAGAAAATGGGTAGCATTTTTCAGACGCGCTCCTTTGCGGCCTCAGGCCCCGCCGCAGCACCGGTTGCGTCCGGCGGTCGGTTTGGCGCCAGCCTCTCGGCGCATGGCCAACGTCTTGCGGAAGCCTGCGTGACCTTGCACAAGCCGGTCGAAAACGGATTGTCTTTCCTCGGCCGACCCACGGTCTTGTTGCGATACTTCCCGAGATTGGCGGCCGGCTACCAGGACAGGCCGGCGGTTAACGAACTGGCGATGTCGATCATCGACAATCTGACCGTTGCTGGCGCTTGGATCGGGAAGGGCGAGCTTAATTTTACGGAAACGAATGGCGAAGAACTACACGCGCTCGCGCCGAACAGGATCGAATCAGGGTTTCGTTACTCACTTTCATACTCAGTTAGCGATCTGAAGATCCTCGAAGACCATGGCTCGTAAGTGACTGAAAATACTCCTGCCGTAACGGCGAAGCGTACAGTCCCGCGCTTCGCCGAGAGGGTCTCCGTGCCACCCCGTCGCGCGGAGACCCTCGGCGGGGAGATGTTTTTGCGATAGGTGAGGAAAGATAGTGGGAAAACGAATGTTTGGTCCAAATCATCGACATGACGAGGGCCGTGCTCGACGGCCGGGCGACCGAGCCTGTCGACCTGGCGAGAATAGCTCTCGTCCGCTGACAGCGATGCGGTAGTGAGCAGAGACATGATGGGGATCGAGCTTCTGCTGCTTGGCCTAGCGCGGCTCTGTGTCAAGGCATTCCACGTCATTGCGGACGGCGGGAGCTGTTCCTTGAAGGCACGTGACGTTCGCGCATGGTAATACCGGTTCACATATGGGCCTATGCCTTCAGAATCTGGCTGGCGGCGGTAGTCGCGCTCTGCATAGCATTCTGGCTGCAACTTGGAGGCGCGTCATCCGCGGCCGTTACTGTGGCAATTCTGGCACAGCCGACGCGCGGCGCCGCGCTTGCCAAAGCGGTTAACAGGATCGCAGCGACACTCATAGGCGCCACCATGTCGGTCGTGATCGCCGGTCTTTTTCCCGGCGAGCGGATCGGAATGCTCGGCGGTTTTGTTTGCTGGATATGCATTTGTGTCTTCGTCGCAAGCTACCTCCGCGGCTACCAGGCCTACGCCGCCGTATTGTCCGGCTACACCGTCGCAATCATTGCGCTCGTCAACATCGATACGCCGCAGAATGTGTTCACGACGATGACTGACCGAATGGCGGCGATCGCGATCGGTATCCTGTGCGTGACGCTGATAAATGATGTCTTCGGATCACCGCCGGTGTGGCGCGGATTGGATCGCCGGATAAGCGATATTTGGCGCGATGTCCGCGGCTATGCGCGCGATGTGTTGGCTGGGAGCCAGGAGAATCCCGAACGGACGGGAGAACTCCTTGCACAAATCTCGGGGTTGAGAGACCAGGTCGACATCGTCGCTCACGATATGGCGGACGGGCGGCACCGGGCTGCGGGCGCAAGGAGTGCCATGCTCGCACTCGTCGAGATCGTCCAACGGGTTCGGCTGTTGAGGTTGCTTGCGCACGGCGATCCCCTGGCCGTGACTGTCAAAGACCAATGTCTTGCCGCTCTCGACGACCATCAGGCCGAGGCATTTGCGTTCCTGACAAAGCTGCGTGAAATCGAGTTGTCCCGCCCGGATATTGTTGTTGGAGCGGTTTGGCATATTCAACAGGCTGTCCGCTTCGTGGAATCGAAAAGCCTGCTCGACGACGGACTGCTATCTTTGCGCGAAGGGCTCGAGCCGGCGCGCGAGGTCCACCTGCCGCAGCGCGGGGAATTTGCCGTTGCGTTGGGCAACGCAACGCGCATTGGAATTGCGCTGGTCACGGGAGCCATATTTCTGGTGTTTGCCGGATGGCCCGCATCTGTTGCTGCCCTGACGATTACAGCGATCCTGTGCGCGCTCAGCACCACAATGCCAAGCCCTTCAAAATTCGCGGTAGCAGCTATGGTGAGCTTCGCGCTGGCCTCGGTGAGCGCTGGAATCGTGCGCTTCTACGTCCTGACCGAGTCACAGGATTTCGTGAGACTTGCCGTTGCAATCGCGCCCGTCGTGATTTTTGGCTGTTTGCTCAGTGTCCTTCCTGCGATCGCCGGCATCGGTCTGATCATGAACATTATTTTCCTGGTCCTGCTCGCGCCGTCCAACCCTCAAGTCTACAATCCGCTCACTTTCTATTCCGAATGCATGTTCGTCGCTTTCGCCCTCGGGGTCGTGTTTCTGGCCTCCCGCCTGGTGTGGCCGATGTCTGCGCTCGACAAGCAACATGCGGCCGTCAGGGCGACGCAGAAAACATTGACGGCATCCGTTGCCGGCACCGAATACAGTCTGCCCGCGCTCGAATTTGATTTGGCTTCCCGGATCGCCGACTACGTCGCGTCGGCTGCCGGCACGCGCCGGCCGCGTCGGGAAGTGCTCAAGGGCCTGCTTTCGACCAATGACTTGTCGCTCGCTGCGGCCTCGGCGCATCGTTATTTAGAGCAAAGCTCGGACGACCCGGTAATCCGTTCAAGGATTGGCCAATTGCGACGCGCTCTTTGGTCCGGGAACAGCCGACGACTTTGCGCCGGCGCGAGATCGATTCTTCGACGGATGCGCGTCAGTCAAGCCGGGGCACGCGAGCCGCTTCTGGCGGCGGCGACCGACCTCTGGTCGGCAGGCATGGTGCTTGAGCGTGAGAAACGCAGGATCCGGCACTTCTGCGACCATGGCGCGGTCAGGAAAGGAGATATTCGATGGTCGTTGCACTGAAGACGAGAAGGCGATCTACGCTCAAGGTGCTCCGTTATGTCGCGACCGGCGTACTTGTCGTCGCGGCGCTTGTTGCCGCGCGTCACGCCTGGCGGATTTACATGACATCTCCATGGACGCGCGATGGGATGGTCCGTGTGCAGGTCGCAAACGTGGCGCCACAGATCTCTGGTCAGATCGTTGAGGTGCGAACACACGACAACCAGCACGTTCACAAGGGAGATGTGCTCTACGTCATCGAAAAGTTCGATTTCGAGGTGGCGCTCGACAATGCCAAGGCAACAATCCTGAACCGCGAGGCCGACCTCGCAGTCAAGAAAGCGCAGAACGCCCGGCGGGCGATTCTCACGACGCTGTCCACCTCGATTGAGGAGAAGCAGGTGTTTGACGGCAACGCGAAGATGGCGGAAGCGGCGCTTGCTAGCGCCAAGGCAGCCCTTTCGCAAGCCGAGATCAATCTGCAGAGGACCGAGGTACAGTCTCCGGTCGACGGCTACGTCACAAATCTTCTGATGCGCGTGGGAGATTTCGCCCGGGCCGGTGCCCCCAACCTGTCTGTGATCGACGAGCATTCCTATTGGATCGATGCCTATTTTGAGGAGACGAAACTCGCCAACATCCATGTCGGCGATCCGGTGGAGGCGACGCTGCTGGGCTTCCAGGCTCCGATCAACGGAAAGGTCGAAAGCATCACGGGCGGAATCAGTGCTGCGAACGCGGCGAGCAGCACGCAGGGCCTCCCAAACGTCGACCCGATCTTCACCTGGGTTCGGCTTGCGCAACGAATTCCGGTGCGCATCAGGATCGAACAAGTCCCTCCGGAGGTATCGCTCGTTGCAGGAATGACCTGCAGCGTCTCGGTTGTCGGAGGAAAGGGAATGCCGGTAGTCGGGCGCGACCGGGGGCTCTTCTATCGGCTGGTAAACCTGCCTTAGGGAGATCCAATGAGCGTACCAAGGGATATTGATTTGGGAGGCATCCTGGTGGCTCCCTTTGTGCGATATCTGTTTCTCGCGTTGGTGATCCTGATCGCCGTTCGATTTGCTGTCGGTCGCCTCGGATTGCGATCAATGTTCGCGAATCCTCCACTCGCGGAGGCGGCCCTGTACGTCTGCATCCTCGCGTCTCTCATAGCATTTTGGATCTGAGCGACTGCCGAGGTGTTCTGAATTGTTGCGAACTCAGGTTCGCAAAGGTCTAACATATTGATCTTTAATGCGAAAGTCGTTTCGCGGGGCTGCGCAACATTAACCTTCCATAACGCTGATTAACGAGCCAAACGGCGCCCCTTGCTGCACTCTCTCGCCGATCCGAAGCCTCGGATAGCTCGTCGAGGGAGTGATCATGGAAGGACTTCAAACTATCGCGGCCGAGTCTTCCTTTGCAGAGGATCAACAATTCCACCTGGTTGCGAACAGCGTGGCCAAGCTGGTTGAGACTGCAAGGCGAGAACTGGGGCGTGATCAGGAGGCGGCCAAGGCGTCGCTGGTCACAGCATCGCACATCCTGCAAGCGGAGATCGAACGTTGTTCGGGCGCTAACGGCTCCACAAGGGGCGGTCTGGCGGCTTGGCAGATCCTTCGAGTACGAGCTTACATTGACAGCAACTTACACCGCACCATTCATATCCGGGATCTCAGTGCAGTCGCGCGTCGAAGCCCGGCGCACTTCTCACGTAAGTTCAAACTGGCCCTTGGCGAGCCGCCACATGCCTACGTGGTGAGAAGGCGTCTGGAGAGAGCCTGCCACCTGATGATGACCAGTGTGGAACCACTGAGCGAAATAGCCCTGAGCGTAGGCTTTTCGGATCAAGCACATCTATGTAGGCTCTTCAGACAGGCCTTTGGTCAAAGTCCGGCCAACTGGCGACGCGAGCGCGGAATCCCTGGCGAGGTCACCTCGAGAACCGGAGCGGACGAGAATATCCCATGAGCGGTCAGCACGGGACAGTCCTGAGCTTCGGCCCTTTCGAACTGTCGATCGGAAACAGACTTCTGACAAATGGCGCAAAGATCGTACCGCTCGGTGCGCGCGCCATGGATCTCCTCATCGTCCTGGTGGAGCAAGCAAACAAGGTCGTTGGCAGGAAAACCCTGATCGAGCGCGTTTGGCCAAAGAGAGGAGTCGAACAGGTCAGCCTCCGCGTCCACATCTCGGCGCTACGCAAGGCTCTCGATCAGAGTGACCCTGGCAGGCGATATATCGCGAACGTGCCCGGGCGAGGGTACAGCTTCGTCGTACCGGTAACGTCACTTTCCTCGCCGACTTCGGAGGATCTCAAACCGTCCTCGAGGTCCCGACTGCCTGCGCGTTTGATGCGGATGCTCGGACGAAGAAACGCGCTGGCCGAGATCCAGATGAAGCTGGCCGAGCAGAAGTTCGTGACGATCGTCGGGCCTGGCGGCATCGGCAAGACCACGGTAGCGGTCGCAGTTGCCGATGAGATGAACGCCACTTTCAACGGCCAGGTATATTTCGTCGACCTGAGTGCTCTCGGCGGCGCTTCGCTCGTCGCGCCGGCCGTGGCCGCAGCACTCGGCGTGTCGGTACAAACAAACAATGTCGTACCAGCCTTGATTGATCGTTTGCAGGAAAGGCCAACGCTCATCATTCTCGACTGTTGCGAACACCTTGTCGACGGGGCGTCGGCTGTGGCAGAAGAACTGATTTGCCGTGTTCCGACACTGCATTTGCTCGCGACCAGCCGGGAGGCGATGCGTGTTGAAGGTGAACATGTCTATGAACTCTGCGCGCTCGCATGCCCTCCGGTAGATAGCAGCTTGTCGGCACACGACGTCCTGCAATATCCCGCTGTCCAACTGCTGGTCAATCGCGTGCGGGCCGTACGAGGTGACTTCGAACTGGTCGATACGGATGCGCCGATTGCCGCGGGGATATGTCGGCGGCTTGATGGAATTCCATTGGCAATCGAACTCGCAGCCGGCAGGGTT
This sequence comes from Bradyrhizobium sp. AZCC 2289, assembly GCF_036924615.1. Classification (NCBI taxonomy): domain Bacteria; kingdom Pseudomonadati; phylum Pseudomonadota; class Alphaproteobacteria; order Hyphomicrobiales; family Nitrobacteraceae; genus Bradyrhizobium; species Bradyrhizobium sp. AZCC 2289. The sequence continues at coordinate 8,640,685 of NZ_JAZHRY010000001.1, forward strand.
GACATATTTGGCCTCAGCAAGACCGCAAGCTTGCTCGACGACCGACTAAACCTGTCATGGATGGGGCGAAGAACGGCTCCGCCGAAGCACCAGACATTGAACGCCGCGCTGGAGTGGAGCTATGACCTGCTTGGTGAGGCAGAGAAGCGCGTACTGAGCCGGCTCAGCGTTTTTGCCGGCGGATTTACCTTCGAAGCGGCCGTCGCCGTTGTCGCTGACGAGACGATAGATGAAGCAAATGTCTCGGATTGCGTTTGGGAGCTCCGTTCGAAATCGATGATTGCGGCTCAGGGACACGGGGCGAGGCTGCGTTTACTCGACACGACTCATGCCTTTGCTTCACAACGACTTGCCGATAGCGCTGAGGATGGCAGCTGGCGCCGGCGTCACGCCCTCTACTTCTGCGACTTGTTCAAACAAGGCGCTTCAATGGATATGCCTGAAAGGCTCAGGGCGCTTGGGGGCGAGGTCGACAATCTCAGAGCCGCTCTGAACTGGGCTTTCTCAGTCGAGGGTGATGCGATAATCGGCGTTGAACTTGCTGCCGCCTCGGCAAGCACCTGGATGGCAATGGCCCTTCTTACCGAATGCCGGGAGTGGATGACGAAAGCCATTAGTCGACTCGACGATGCGAGCGCCGGTTCACGGCAAGAAATGATAATTCAATCCGCACTCGCCAGTTGCATGATGTTCACGGATGGTATGACCGAAGAGTCGTACGCGAGCTGGGCTAAAACGCGCCTTCTTGCCGAGTGCCTCAACGACACTGAATGCCAACTCGATTCTCTGCTTGTTCTCTGGGCTCACCAGATACGGCTTCCAAGTTATGCCGAGGCGACCGAATTGGCAGATCGATGCGGCGATGTCGCTGACGGGAGCGGCAATCGTGGCGCGATCGCAACGGCCAATTACATGCGCGGCGTAACATACCACCACATTGGGCGAATATTGCAGGCCGAAGCTCATTTCGAATTGTCCCTGCATCGCGATGATGAAGCGTGCCGACAATCTCTCATCAAGCGGTTTGGCTACGATCGGAAAGTCGACGCCCTGGGTGTATTGGCTAACCTGGCCTGGCTCCGGGGCTGTCCTGATCAGGCACGGCGCCTCAACCTGATGTCGATCGCCGAGGCACGCCAACTCGATCACGCGGTACCGCTCTGCGTGGCGCTCGCCTGGGCAAGCTTCAACACGTACCTGACAAGTCCGGACGATCGCGAGACTGAAGCGCTCGCCAACGAGCTAGTCGACCACGCCGGAAAATACGCTGTGGAGAGCTATCTCGGCTTCGGCCTCAGCATACAGGCTCTCTGCGGAGTCAGGCGGGGCGAGGGCGATGCAGCTTCGGCGATGCTCTATCGCGGTCTGGAGAAGCTGTCAGCGGCGCGCTATGGGGTCTTCAATTGGATCCTGCAAGCAGAATTTGCAAGATGTACGGCCGTCGCCGGTCGCCCCCGCCAAGGACTTGCTGTCTTCGAACGAGCGAAGATCGATCTTGACGAGATCCAATGGTACGCTCCGGAATTGCATCGAATCAGGGGTGAACTGGCCCTGGGCAACGACGAGGGGCTTGCGGTTGGCAGGCAGTATTTTCTCAGTGCGCTCAAACTATCGGACAGACAGGGGAGCTTGTCGTGGGCGCTCAGGGCCGCGACCAGCCTTGCTCTTGCCGAAGAGTCGGCCGGGCGAAAGGAGGCCGCGTGGCGGACCTTGCAAGCCACTCGCGCGAAATTTCGAGAAGGCCTTGAGACCGTCGATCTACGGTTGGCCAAGCAGGTGTTGAACGGATCATACCGGCCCGATCGCGCCATCAATTCGTTACACTGACCGCTTGTTGCTGGAAGAGGTTTCGGCTAACACTTGAGAGGCTGGGGGTGTATTTGCACAAGACCGACGACGAACGGCGCAACGATCGAATCGTCGAGGATCTTGGCGGAATAACTCATGTCGGTTCAACAAATTGGCTCGTCGAGTGCAATGCGGCTTCGGTTTGGCCCATTCGAGCTGAATGTCGCCGAGCGCTCGCTCAGGAAGGCGAACCAGGTCATTCCACTTGGTGGCAGGGCTTACGACATCCTGATCGCTCTTCTCGAAAACGCCGGCGAGGTTGTCGGGAAAGCCGAACTGATCGCGAGGGCATGGCCTGACGTAACGGTCGAGGAAGGCAGTCTTCGCGTCCACCTGTCGGCGCTGCGCAAGGCATTGGGCGACGGTCAATTCGGTAACAAGTACATTGCGAGTACACAGGGCCACGGCTATAGCTTCATCGCGCCGGTCGCTCGACTTCCCTCGGACCGCGACAAGGATAACGCATCTGCGGGATTGTCCAACCTGCCGCCCGCACTGGGCCGCATGGTCGGCCGCGACGATGTTGTTCTTGAGATTCAAGCCCGGCTGCAGACGGAACGTCTGACTACGATTCTGGGTGCTGGCGGCATGGGCAAAACGACGGTTGCTCTGTCCGTCGGACACTCGGCGCTGGCGCACTTCTCCGGCGCGGTGTTCTTTGTCGATCTTTCGACCGTCAGAGACAAAGAGCAGGTCATCGGCGCCATCGCTTCCGCGGTCGGACTCAACTCACCGTTAGGCGATCCGAAGGAGGCGTTGCTTAATTTTCTGCGCCCTCGCAGGGTGCTTATCATTCTCGATAGTTGTGAGCATCTCATCGAGAAAGCCGCGGAGATCGCCGACCATATTTTTCGAAATACCCCCGACATCTACATACTTGCGACCAGCAGGGAGGCATTGCACGTCCCTGGTGAACGCGTACTTCGTCTTTGTCCACTGGATTGCCCGCCAGAGCAGCCGGGGCTGACTGCGTCAGAGGTGCTTGCCTATCCCGCCGCACGGTTGTTCGCCGAGCGTGTCAGTGTTCGCCGCGGCGACTTTTCGCTCGGTGACGACGAAGCTCCCATGGTTGCCGAGATTTGCCGCAAGCTTGACGGTATTGCACTCGCCATCGAGCTCGCCGCCGGAAGGGCCGCTATCTTTGGCCTCAGGAACACGGTGGCAAGACTGGGTTCGCGCCTCGATCTCTTGAAATTCGGCCGACGAACCGCAAATCCACGGCATCAAACGCTTATCGCAACGCTGGACTGGAGCCACGACCATCTTTCGGAGATCGAACGGGTCCTCTTGCGACGTGTCGCTATTTTCGTAGGGCACTTCACGCTGGAGGCAGCGCTCGCAGTGGCGGAGGAAGTGGGGATAGGCGAGTCCGAGATATCGGGTGCGTTAGCAAATCTCGTCAATAAATCTCTGATCGGGGTTTGGACCAGCTCGCGGGGACCGTTCTACCGGTTGCTTGATACGACGCGCGCCTACGCTTTGGAGAAGTTGGCCACCAGTGGCGAGCAAGATTCTATTGCGCAGCGGCACGCGAGCTTCTCGATTCAAATGCTGGAAAGAAACCCGGTCGATCTCTTCGATTTGGAGTTCACGGAAGCTGCAGCCAACGCCGTACGAGACTATCTTGGAAATATCCGTGCCGCGCTTGAATGGAGCTTTGGTCCCAATGGAGACGACCCCACAGCCATAAGATTAGCGGCCGCAGCTTCGCAGCGACTCCTGGCCATGTCACTGCTATTGGAATGCCGAACATGGATGGAGAAGGCGATCGATCTGATGACGCCGGACTGTGATCCTCGGCATCAGATGAAGATTCAGGCAGCGCTTGCTTTGTCGCTCATGTACACCGAAGGAAATAGTGAGAGGGTTCGCGAGGCGTTCCATACAGCGCTGAACTGTGCGCAGCGGCACGAAGATGCGCGTCTGCATTTGTCTCTACTTAGCGGAATGTCGATGTATCTTCACTGCATTGTCGACGCGGCAGGAACGTATGAACTCGCGCTTCGTAGCGAGGCCGTCGCAAGGAAAACGGGAAGTCCAGACGATGCGGCCATTGCTGATTCCATGCTGGGGGCGGCATACTGTCTGCGTTCTGACCAATTGCGGGCGCAAGAACATCTGAAACGCTCATTACATGGCTTGCCTCACCTCCGACGGTTCAATGCCAGCCAATACTTGTTCGATCTGCGGAGTTCTTCCCTTAGCGCTCTTACCCATTCACTATTTTTCTCAGGTAATCTCGACCAAGCCGTCCACTATGCCAAAATGAACATTGAGGAGGCCGCGAGGTCAGGGCATCCAATTGGACTGTTTCGGGCGCACGCTAACCCTATGCGGCTCTATTTTTGGATCGATGATTTGGAGCAGGTCGAACGCAGTCTTTCAAAGCTCGAGCATACCGCCGAGATGCATTCGTTGGCACCAGCTCGCGCGGTCGCTTTAGGGCTTAGGGGCCGCTACTTGATCCGCGTCGACCGAATGGCAGATGGCATACAACATCTGCAAGAGAGTTTGGAGAAACTTGCAATTCACCGGCACGAAATCCTGACGAGCGATTTCGTCTCTGAATTGACGGTTAGCCTGGCGAAGCAAAACGCGCGTTCGGAAGCGATAGCGCTTATCGATCGATCGATTGCCGCCGTTGTCAAGGCCAATAAGCCTCTTCACCTGCCCGCATTCTTCCTGGCGAAAGGCTCGGCGTTCGCGTCCGGGGATGTGCCTGAGAGTCTGTTGGCAGAGGAGTGTTTCGCGAGGGCGATGATGCAGGCACGGCAAGAATCAGCGCTGCCGTTCGAATTGCGAGCTGGATTGGAACTCGCGCGTATCTGGATCGGGCGCGGCGAGGTGCAGAGAGCCCATGATCTGATCAGTCCCGTCTACAGTCGGTTCTCCGAAGGTCTCACAACACCCGATCTCATTTCGGCCAGGCGAATCCTCGAACAGACGAGCGTTCCGGCGCGGCAAACCGGGCGAAGGGTGGCGAAATCATCTGGCAGAGCGAAAGCTTGAACGGACCGTTGCCCAAATGACAAATAACTGAAACACAAGCCGTAACAGGGAGGAAATGGGTCGGACAGCCTGACAAGGGTCTGAGACTGGGCACTTGCAATGTTGAATCGTGAGGACGGATGTTGTCGACCCAGGTGTGCTCTAGTCTAGCTCTGCCTCTATCGGTGGCACTTCAAGGAAGCTGAAGTTCGGTCCGTTTGAGCTTTCGAGCATGGAGAGGGTGCTCCGACACGAGGGTGTGGTGCTTCCCCTGGGGAGGAGGTCGCTCGGTATTCTGATCTATCCCGCCGCGCGTCCGGGCGAGATTTTAGCAGAGAGGGAACTCATGGATCGTGTGTGGTCGGACGCCGCTATTGAGGAGGCGAGGCTGCGGGTCCACATGGCGGCCATTCGCAAGGCGCTTGGTGAGCGTCAATTCGGCAGCAGATATATCTCGAACATCGAGGGACGGGCCTGCTCGTTCGTCGGCTCTGTCGTCTGTACCGAATAGTACTGGGTTCAGCTTCACCGCGTGGTGACAAGGCCCAGGGTCTGCGCGCGTGATACCGCCTGCGCGCGCCTCTCCACACCCAACTTGGTGAAAACGTTCTTGAGGTGCGACTTCACGGTTTCAGGACCAATATAAAGATTTCGAGCGATTTCCTTGTTGGACAATCCTTCCGCGATCAGCGTGAGAATGTCAGTCTCGCGAGGACTCAATGCGCTGAGAATCCGCGCACCTGAGGTCGGCGCCGAACGATCTTGTCCTGCTCGCTGCAGACCTGCCACGAGCCGATCGACGTAGGGAATCAGATCCGTTTTGACGTTCCCGCCCTCCTGGGTCGTCCGGAGAAGCTCGGAAATGATTGGGCCCTCGTCCAAAACGGTCTGATAAAGACCGGCTGCAGCACACGCGGCAAGCACGCGGCGAAAATGGCCCACCGCCTCCGCAACTTTGCCCGCACTGAGCTGAATTGCCGACAGACGGATCGCAATGCAGATCAGGAATTGACGATGCTGCATTGCTTCGGCTTCGCGTTGTAGCTGTTGGAGGATTGAAATGGCCTCGTCGGGCCGAGCTTGCTGCCCCAACAAATGAGCGCGCGCCAATTTGTGGTACCATTCAATTTCCGACCAGGCGCAAGGCCTTGGCGCCGGGTACTTCCGGGCAAGGCGTTCCAAGCGATCGACGCACGCGGCGGCTTCATCCAGTCGGCCATCGTTCAGGTAGAGTCGCGCTTGCTCCGCTATCGCGCCAGCCGAGAGCCTTCCCCAGTCTCGCGTGACGCCCTGATTTTCAGCTCGCTCCAGGAGCGTGCGGGCTCGCTCGAAGTTCATTCGAGCAGTTGCGACCCTGGCGATCACGAAATAAGCGCTCCACACGCAGTCGAGCATTGTCCCGGAGCTGATCAGCGGTACGCGATCGATGACCCAGGCCTCCGCCTCATCGAGATGACCTTGTTCGTATCTAATTCGCGCGATCAGACTTGCCGGCAAGGCCGCTGCAATCGAATTCGGCCCGACATCTTGCTCGGCGATCCGCAAGCCCTCGCGGTAGTGCCCATCTGCCGCCGCGAGACGTATCTGCCGCTCCTCTGCAAGTCCGTTCAGGCAGTGTCGATACACCGAGGCAAATACGTTCCTGCGATCCTCCTCGACTGAATAGGGAATCCACGGCGTCGCATGGAATTGCTTGAGGTTGCCCGCCTTCATATGGCTGAAGCGAACGACGTTTGACGCAACGTTCGCCGTCCAGGGATCGGACGAACTGTTCACGCAATCCTGTGCCAGAGGCAGCGCTCTTTCGCTGTCATCCTTCAGCGCGATAGCAACAGAGCGGATCGCCTGGCATTCGTGCAGCAAGTCGCTCTCGGGCAGACCCATTGCAGCGATATCGCCCTCTATGTCAGTTGCGAGCTTCAGCGCTTCGTCAAAACGTAGCGCGAGTGATAGCCCCCAGGCGATCGCCAATCGGACCTCGCACTGACCTCGCATGAGTTCATCGGGAAACTGGCGTTGCCATTCAAGCAAGGTGAAGAGATCACCTCGCTTTATCAAAGCCATTGCGCAATTCTTGATCCAACCGATCGCACGATCAGGAGCACCGGCTGCGATCGCGTGCTGAACCGCCTCAGTCCACAATTCGCGGGAGGCATACCAAAGAGCGGCACGTCCGTGCAGCTCAGGAACTTCAACGCCGCGATCCGCGTTCAGCCTCTGTCTCAAATATTCGGCGAGCAGCGTGTGATAGCGAAACCAGACACCATCATTATCAAGCGGCGTGAGCAGCATTTGGCGCTGGGCAAGCGATGCCAGGATTGTGCGGCTCGCGCTCGAACCGGTTACGGCTTCGCATAAGGGACCGGATAGCCGATCAAGGATGGCCGTTCGCAGCATGAAGTCGACCAATTCGACCGGAAGCCCATCCAGCATCTCCGCCAAATAGGCGGCAACCGGGCGCTGCGAACCCGAGAGATTGTGTACATACTCTTTCAGGCCGGACCCGGACTGCGACCCCATGGATGAGATAATTCGCAGGGCGGCGGGCCACCCTTCAGTCTTGCGTTGCAATAGCTGGACGTCGGCGAGCTCTAAGGCGCCAGGCTTGGCGCTGTCCAGAAAGGCTTGTGTCTCCTGCATATCGAATCGCAGGGCTACGGAATCAATCTCGATCAGCTGATTCTGGGCTCGCAAGTTCGCCAGTGGCAGGGGAGGTTCGGTACGCGTCGTAAGCACCACATGACAGTGGGAGGGCACGTGCTTCAGAAAATACGCGACCGTCTGATGGATGCGAGGAGCGCGGAGCCAGTGATAGTCTTCGAGAAACAGATAAACATCATCTTCCATCTCTGCCAGATCGTTGATCAGGCTCGACAGGATCGCTGTCGGGTCGATCAGGTTGTTCTCGAGGATCAGCCCAATCGCTCCGGCACCAACGTCCGGACAGGCATGGTGCAGGGCCTGAGATACGTAAAATAGAAACCGCGTGGCCTCGTCGTCGTCTGAATCGATGGTCAGCCACCCAACGCAATTGCCGCTTTGCTCGAGTTTCTCGGCCCAGGCGGCCGCCAGTGAGCTCTTGCCGAATCCCGCGGGCGCCTTGATGACGCCAAGTCGCTTAGCCGGGAGTTCGGACAAGATGGAGAGGAGCCGGGGACGTGCGACCAACCCCCGGAATCGTGTCGACACGATCTTGGTCGCCAGAAATGGCACCGGTCCTCCGACGGGCAAGGTGCCAGTTCCATATGCAAGATAGCTCGAGCGCGGCTGGATCAAAGGGCTCCCCCTATCCACGTCGGTCCTCCCCCCATTCGGGGGATGCAAACAATGGTGAAAGTGTACGATCTCTGTTAGCGAGAGGGAAGCCCTGGGCATCGTCGGCAGTAAGCATCCCGCATTGCCGGTCGCCGCGTGCTGATCCCTTTGAGCAAGGCTGTGCGCAGAGAGCCGCAGCAAGCAAACGTCGATCAGGGACGCTTGGGTTTTGCGCTGATGATTGAGCAACCCCGAAAGGCGCACCAAGTTCGTGTTGCGAGCCATGGCTGACAGTGTTCATAGAAGTCTGCAGTTTGGTCCTTTTGAGCTTTCGAGCAGCGAGAGGGTGCTTCGGCGTGAGGGCGAGGCGCTGCCCCTTGGCAGCAGGGCCCTGGACCTCCTGATCTACCTTGCCGAGCGTCCGGGTGAGGTGATCGCAAAGCAGGAACTGATCGATCACGTCTGGTCGGACGTAACGGTCGAGGAGGGAAGCATCCGGGTCAACGTGGCTGCAATCCGCAAGGCGCTTGGTGACGGCCAATTTGGCAACCGATACATCGCAAACATCAGGGGACGGGGCTACTCGTTCGTCGGCCCCGTTGGCTCCCTCGCTGGTGGCACAGAAAGCAGGAACGCCAAGTTCCGGCACCAAGGCAGCCTCCCCGTGCGACCGCTCATGATGATTGGGCGCGAAACGGTCGTCAGTGAGGTTAGCGACAAGCTTCGAAATGAGCGGTTCGTAACACTGGTCGGTCCCGGCGGCATTGGCAAGACGACCATTGCCTTGGCTGTTGGCCACGCCGCTGCCGAGGAGTTTGGCGGGAAAGTCCATTTTGTGGACCTGGGAAGCCTGACCGATCCGCGCCATGTTGTGGGGGCTGTCGCGACATCCCTGGGACTTGCACTCAAATCGAGAGATCCCGGTTTGGAGCTGGTCGACCTCGTTCGTTCGCAGAAGCTTCTTATCATTCTCGATAGCTCTGAGCACGTGATCGAGGCGGTCGCCCTGATTGCCGAGCAACTGTACCAGGAAACGGAGCAGGTCTATCTTCTGACCACGAGTCGCGAATTGCTGAAAGTAGAGGGCGAGCATTGTTGCCGGGTTCTTCCCCTTGATTTTCCAACAGACGGCTCAGAGCAAACGGCAAATGCCGTGCTTCGATATCCGGCTGTGCAGTTGTTTGTACGGCGCGTGGCGGCGAGGACGGGAAGCGTCGTACTCACCGACGAGGAGGCGCCGTTTGTTGCGGAAATGTGCCGAAAGCTGGATGGCATGCCCTTGGCAATTGAGTTGGCAGCGGGTCAGGTGGCCGCTCTCGGCCTCAAGAACACGGTTTCCCGCCTGGTGTCTCGGCTGGAATTGCTGAAACTAAGCCATCGGACCACCATTCCCAGACATCGGACGCTTAAGGCGACATTGGATTGGAGCTACGATCTGCTGTCCGCCGGAGAGAGGATTCTTCTTCGACGCATTGCTCCTTTCGTCGGCCATTTCACCCTGGAGGACGCGCGGTCTGTCGCAGGCGAACTCGGCGCAGGCACAGGAGAAATATTTGACGCGATCGCCGGCCTGGTCGAGAAGTCATTGATAGCAACCCGGATCGATGAAGCGCAGGCGCAGTATCGGTTGCTGGACATGACTCGAGCGTATGCACTCGAAAAACTGGAGGAGCATGCCGAAGTCGACGTGGTCTTCCGCCGCCATGCGGAATACGTCGCCGGCTACCTCGCGACGCCTGATCTCATTCGGGCTAAGCAAATGCTCGAACAGACGAGCGCTCCGGCGCGACAAGCTGGATGAGGGGCGCAATCATCAAGCAGAGAGGGAGCTCCATGAAATCACATCTTGACCCATACCAAGCATGGTAACTGCAGCCTGTACTGGCAAAGAAAAACGGGGGCTGAGCATCACGAGGCTCAGGGTCTGCGCCGGCGACACCGCCTGCGCTCGCCTCTCCAAGAGGATTGTCGGTCCGATGTCCCATCAAGGTGAGTTAATTGGCTGCTTTGCGCGAGGACCCGGAAATTGTGATTCAGCATGATATGTGGCAGACTGGCTGTTTAGGCTCGGTGTAACCAACCGGGTGGACTATTGTCATAGGGCATTTCTCAGCCCGAGTTGGTGAGCCGCTCGACGGTGGAGTGCGGCAGTTGAATCCATCTACTCTGCTTGGCGCAGATGGGAATGCCAACTTCCAGGCCTTGTTGGAAGATGGCGAACGTGTCTTCTGCAGGGTCGGTAGCCACGCCAACGCTGACGGCTCCGTACTGGCCGTGTTGCCTGCTGCAGAGCATCCCACACCTGCCACCCTCGATCGTCTTGCTCACGAATATGGACTGAAGGAGGAGCTGGACGGGGCGTGGGCGGTGCGTCCACTCGGGTTGATTCGCGAAGGCGGCCGCACCATGCTGGTGCTCGAGGATCCCGGCGGCGAGCCGCTCGAGCATCTGCTCGGCGCGCCCTTGGAGACAGACCACTTCCTGCGCCCGGCGATCGACATCACTGTGGCTCTCGGCAAGCTTCATCGGCGAGGCCTGCTGCACAAGGACATAAAGCCCGCCAATATCATGGTGAACTGCGCGGACGGGCAGGTGCGTCTTACGGGGTTCGGGATCGCATCACGTGCACCGCGTGAGCGACAGGCGCCCGAGCCGCCGGAGACTGTCGCCGGTACACTCGCTTATATGGCGCCCGAACAAACCGGGCGGATGAATCGTTCGATCGATTCCCGCAGCGACCTCTATGCGCTCGGCGTCACGTTCTACCAGATGCTCACGGGCTCCCTGCCGTTCACCGCGGCCGATCCTATGGAGTGGGTGCACTGCCATATCGCCAGAAAGCCGCTGCCGCCCAGTGAACGGGCGAAGAATATTCCCGTTCCGGTCTCTGAAATCATCATGAAGCTGCTCGCGAAGACCGCCGAGGAGCGCTATCAGACTGCGGCTGGGGTCGAGAGTGATCTTCGGCACTGTCTTGCCGAACTGGAACGTAAAGGGTGCATCGCCCCCTTTGCGCTTGGCGAACACGACGCGCCCGATCGGCTGCTGCTTCCCGAGAAGCTGTACGGAAGGGCGCGCGAGATAGAGACCTTGCTCGCCTGCTTCGATCGGATAGTCAACAACGGCGCGGCGGAGTTGGTGCTGGTCTCCGGATATTCCGGCATCGGCAAATCCTCGGTGGTCAATGAACTCCACAAGGTGCTGGTGCCACCGCGCGGGCTCTTCGCATCAGGCAAGTTCGACCAGTACAAGCGTGACATCCCCTATTCGACCCTGGCGCAAGCCTTTCAGAGCTTGATCCGACCACTGCTTGGCAAGAGCGATCCGGAGTTGGCTGGATGGCGCGAGGCTTTTCGGGAGGCATTAGGCCCGAACGGGCGGCTTATCATAGACCTGGTTCCGGAACTGAAGCTCATCGTCGGCGACCAGCCGCCGGTCCCCGAGCTGCCGCTCCATGACGCGCAATGCCGCTTTCAGCTGGTCTTCCGGCGCTTTCTCGCCGTGTTCGCGCGGCGGGAGCACCCGCTGGCGCTGTTCCTCGACGATTTGCAATGGCTCGACTCGGCAACGCTGGACCTGCTGGAGGATTTGTTGACCCAGCCGGACGTGCAGCATCTGATGTTGATCGGGGCTTACCGGGATAACGAGGTCAATTCCGCCCATCCTCTGATCCGCAAGCTCGAAGCGATCCGCAAGGCGGGCGCGGTCGTGCACGAAATTATCTTAACGCCTCTCGCGCGTGAAGACCTGGGACGGCTGATTGGGGATGCTCTTCACTGCGAACCGGAACGCGTCACCGCGCTGGCAGAACTGATCCATGAGAAGACGGCAGGCAATCCATTCTTCGCCATTCAGTTGATCTCTGTACTTGTCGAGGAGGGTTTGCTCACATTCGACTATGGTGAAGGGCGATGGTCCTGGGACGTCAATCGCATTCGCGCCAAGGGTTATACCGACAACGTCGCAGATTTCATGGCGGCGAAGCTGAGCCGTCTGCCGCCAACGACTCAGAAGGTTCTAGGCCAGTTGGCCTGCCTGGGAAATGCTGCCGAGTCGGAGACGCTCGCGCTGGTTCACGAGGCGAGCGACGAAGCGACAAACGCAGCGCTGTGGGAAGCTGTTCGGGCCGGCCTCGTCCTTCGTTCGGGCGGCACGTACGCATTCCTCCACGATCGCGTCCAGGAGGCGGCCTATACGCTCATCGTCGAGGACGAGCGGGCCATGTCGCATCTTCGCATTGGCCGATTACTTGTAGCGCGCACTCCACCGGAGCACCTCGAAGAGAACATCTTCGAAGTCGTGAACCAGTTCGACCGTGGCGCGGCGCTTATCAGCACAGAGCGGGAGCGCGAGCAGGTCGCCACATTCAATCTAATGGCAGGTAGGCGCGCCAAGGCGGCAACCGCCTACGCCGCAGCCCTGCGGTATTTTGTCGTCGGACGCTTGCTGCTGGGAGAAAAGGGTTGGGAACAGTGCTACCAGCTCACCTTCGACCTTGAGCTCAACAGGGGCGAGTGCGAATACCTGACCGGGGAATTGGCGGCAGCGGAAGAACGGCTCTCGTTGCTGTCGGCGCGGGCACTGACCATTGTTCACGCTGCCGCGGTCGCCTGCGTACGCATCAATCTTTATACGACCGTCGACCGGAGCGACAGGGCTGTCGAGGTGGGGCTGGACTATCTCCGCCATGTTGACGCCCGGTGGCCGCAGCACGCGACGGCCGAGGACGTTCAGCAGGAGTATGGTCGGCTACAGCAGCGGCTCGGATCCGGCTCGATCGAGGGGCTGCTCGAGCTGCCGCTGATGACCGATCCCGACCGGCGCGCAACCATGGACGTGCTCACGGTGCTGACGTCACCCGCCCTGTTCACGGATTTAAATCTTTTCCGCCTCGTTGTCGGCCGGATGGCGACCCTCAGCCTGGAGCATGGCAATACCGACGGATCGTCCCTTGCATATACTTGGCTGGGCGGCGTCCTTGGGACGCACTTCGGCGATTATCAGGCAGGGTTCCGCTTCGGCAGGCTTGGCCTGGATCTAGTCGAGAAGCGTGGCCTTGATCGGTTCAGAGCCCGCGTCTACCTGGTCTTCGCAGTCCATGTTGCGCACTGGACACAGCCCCTGGCCACCAGCCGCGCCTTCCTGCGGCGCGCCTTTGAGGCCGCGCAGGAAGCCGGTGACCTTTCTTATGCCGCCTATAGCTGCATTGACTTGACCACGAATCTCTTTGCCTACGGCGATCCACTTGAGGAAGTCGAACGAGAGGCCGAAAATGGGCTCCAATTTGCGCAGAAGGTGCGGTTTGGTCTTGCCAGCGACTGCCTCACCGGACAGCTCAGGCTGATCCGGATGCTGCGTGGACTGACACCGGACTTTGGCTCCTTCAATGACGAGGCGTTCGAGGAGAGCCGCTTCGTGCAACGTCTTGAGAGCAATCGCCAGCTGGCCATTTGCGCCTGTTACTATTGGGTGCGCAAGCTACAAGCCGGGGTCTACGCCGGCGACTCCGTAGCTGCGATCGCGGCCACAACGAAACTCGCGCCGCTGCTGTGGACAGCGCCCACGCAAGTGGAGCAATCTGAATACCAGTTCTATGGTGCCCTTGCCCGGGCGGCACGGTGCGATGAAGCTCCGGCCGAGGAGCGATCCCAGCATTTGGCGGCGCTGGCGGATCATTACAGGCAGATCGCTGTCTGGGCTGAAAACTGCGCGGAGAACTTCGAGAACCGCGCCGCACTGGTAGGCGCGGAGATCGCTCGGATCGAGGGCCGTGTGCTCGATGCCGAGGACCTATACGAACGGGCTATCCGTTCAGCCCGCGAGAACGGCTTTGTTCACAATGAGGCGCTCGCCTACGAACTGGCCGCGCGCTTTTACGCGGCGCGTGGGTTCAAGCAGATCGCGGACCTGTATCTGCGGAATGCCCGCTACGGTTATCTCCGTTGGGGGGCCGTCGGGAAGGTGCGACAACTCGACGAGACGTATCCAGACCTCAGACAGGAAGACTCACTTCCCGGCCCGATGAGCACCATCGGTGCGCCGGTTGAACACCTCGACCTCGCGACGGTGATCAAGGTGTCGCAAGCTGTCTCAGGTGAGATTGTGCTCGAAAATCTGATCGACACGCTCATGCGTACCGCAATGGAGCAGGCGGGTGCCGAGCGAGCGCTGTTGATTATGCCGTACGGGCAAGGGCCTCGCATCGAGGCAGAAGCTACGACCAGCGGCGATACGGTGACCGTACGTCTGGTCGAGGGGGCCGTAACCGAGCGCGTGCTGCCCGAGTCGGTGCTGCACTACGTCCTGCGCACCCGCGAGAGTGTAGTTCTGGACGATGCCGCGGCCCAGTCCCCGTTTGGCGTGGATTCCTATATCTGTCAGCGCCAGGCCCGGTCCATTCTCTGCCTGCCGCTGCTCAATCAGGCCAAACTCATCGGCGTGCTCTACCTCGAAAACAACCTGATGCCTCGCGTCTTCGCGCCCGCCCGGATATCGGTCTTGAAACTGCTCGCCTCGCAGGCCGCGATCGCATTGGAGAACGCCCATTTGTATCGCGACGTCGCGGAGCGCGAGACGAAAATCCGGCGCCTGGTCGATTCCAACATCATCGGAATTTTCATCTGGGATTTCGACGGTCGCGTTCTTGAGGCAAACGATGAATTTCTTCGCATGGTGAACTACGATCGCGAAGACCTGGTTTCGGGCCGCATAAGGTGGGCGGACCTGACGCCGTCCGACTGGCGCGACAGGAATAACGCAAGGATCGAACGGCAAAAAAGAAGCGGCCGGTTCGAGCCGTTTGAAAAGGAATACACCAGAAAAGACGGTAGTCGTGTACCCGTGCTGATTGGTGGGGCGACATTTGAAGAGGGCGGTAACCAGGGCGTCGCATTCGTGCTCGATCTGACCGGGCGCAAGCGCGCGGAGGATACGCTGCGCGAGAGAGAGGCTCAGCTCGCCGAGGCGCGGCGCGAGCTGCGGCAGATGATCGATACCATCCCAATTCCGGTGGCGAGCTATTCGGCAGACGCCAGGCGCGACTTCGTCAACGCTGCCTGGAAACAATACACGGGCCTTTCCGACGAGGCTGCGCTCGGCACGGAATGGTCCGTCGTGGCGCATCCCGACGACATCGCGACCGGTGAGAAAATGTGGCATGACGCTTTTGCCACCGGCGAGCCATGGCATACGGAGGAGCGCGTCCGGCGTGCCGACGGACAGTATCGCTGGTTCTCCATCGATCGTGTCGCTGCGCGCGACGAGAACGGCAAGATCATTAAGTGGTACGGAACCGCCTACGACATCGAGGATCGCAAGCGCGCAGAGGAACGCCTGCGCGTGCAGCACACGGTCGCGCAAATTTTGGCGGAAGCGGCCACGATCGAAGAGGCCACTCCGAGAATATTGTGGGCTATGGGCGAGTGTCTGGGGTGGGACTTGGGTGCGCTCTGGCGCGTGGACCGGGAGGCCGAGGTGCTGCGCTGTGTCGAGCTTTGGCATAAAGCCTCGATAGAAGTCCCGGAATTTGAAAGAGTCAGCCGGGAGTTCACTTTCGTTCCGGGCTTGGGATTACCGGGCCGGGTGTGGTCCAGCCTTGAGCCTGAATACGTTCGCGATGTCGTTTCTGATGAGAACTTTCCGCGCGGACCCATCGCCGAACGCGAAGGACTACACGCGGCCTTCGGCTTTCCCATCCTGCTCGGGGGCGAAGTCTTGGGCGTGATCGAGTTTTTCAGTCGCGAGATCAGGCAGCCCGATCAGGAGCTGCTTAACATGCTGGCTACCATCGGCAGCCAGATCGGTCAGTTCATCGAGCGTAAGCGCGCAGAAGAGGCCTTCCGCAAGGTGCAGATGCAGCTCGCGCACGCCAATCGCGTCGCGACGACGGGCCAGTTGACGGCCTCGATCACCCATGAAGTGAACCAGCCGATCACCGCGGCAGTCACATACGCGTTAGCCGCTCGGCGCTGGCTACGCGCGGAGCCGCCGAATTTTCATGAGGTGGATGACGCGCTCTCTTTTATTGTCAAGGAAGGGAACCGCGCAGGCGAGGTCGTCGGGCGAATCCGCGCGCTCATTCAGAAGGCGCCCGCACGAAAAGACGCCGTAGAGATCAACGATGCCATCCTCGAGGTTATTGCTCTCACCCGTACGGAGGCCGCAAACAGTAGCGTCTCGGTGCGGACGCAGTTAGCGGAGGGCTTGCCGCGTGTCCAGGGAGATCGGGTCCAGCTGCAACAGGTAGTACTTAACTTGATCATCAATGCCATCGAAGCGATGCGCGACGTCGGCGAAGAGGAGCGAGAATTGCTCATCAGCACCCGTAACGAACCGGATGGCGTGTCAGTCGAGGTGCGAGATTCAGGTCCAGGCTTCGCGCCGGCGGAAATTGACCGCGTATTCGAGGCTTTCTACAGCACGAAACCGAGCGGTTTGGGGCTTGGACTGTCGATCTGCCGGTCGATTATCGAAGCGCATAACGGACGATTGTGGGCGAGACCTAACGTGCCACGTGGCGCTATCCTTGGCTTTGTTGCGCCTGCTCATCCGGCCGCCGCATCGTAGTGGAATGCCGCTTACGTGACAGACGTCGAGTCTAGCAGGCACGCTGATCCATCGGTGGCGAGGCGCAATGGGACCATTACGGGAGATGCGCGTCTGCGCTAGGCAACGCGACCCGGGTTATGCGGCTTTGTCGGCGTCAGTTGCAATTGGTCGGCCATGCGCGCCAAGTCAGGCAAGGACGATGCCCGCATCTTGCGCATTACTTGGCCACGATGAACTTTTACCGTGATTTCGCTTACGCCGAGATCGGCTGCGATCTGCTTGTTCAACCGCCCGGTCACCACGAGCGCCATGACCTCGCGCTCCCGCGGCGTCAACGTTTCGAAACGAACTTTCAGCTCTGCCATAGCTCGTTCCTGCTCAAGCCGCGCTCGATCACGGGCATGACCGAGCTGAATCGCTTCAAGCAAATCCTGCTCTCGGAATGGCTTTGGTAGGAATTCGATCGCGCCACCCTTCATCGCCTGCACCGACATTGGAATGTCACCATGTGCGGTAATGAAGATAATTGGCAGCTGGCTTTTGGCACCTGCCAGTTCGCGCTGCAGTTCGAGTCCGCTCTGGCCGGGAAGCCGCACGTCAAGCACCAGGCAAGCGGGTCCTTCTGGCCGGTCCGCCTTGAAAAATTCGCTCACCGAACCAAGTAAGCTGACCCGAAAGCCCGCCGATCGAAGCAGCTTGCCCAGGGAGTCCCGCACCCCCGGATCATCGTCGACGACTATCACTATTGGCGGTTGCTCTACCACATGTTCCTCGTTGACATGCGCATTAGCTTTGCCAGTCCGCGATGCAGCATAGCGAGATCATCGCGTGGGCGATAGAGGGGATGACCAGCCCAATTCGGCTCCGACGGATCGCAGCCATGGGCGAACTAGCCGGTTGAAATCGGCCAGGTTCTGCGTCAGGCAGCCAGCTGCCCAAAGTCGAACCGACTAAGCTGGCAGCGCACAACCTTCGTATAGTGCGCACATTCCTATTTGGTACTCGATCTTTCCGCTAGATCAATAGTGAGCGCCAATGCGTGCCATTATGGTGAAGTTCTCCTCCCTCGAGGCCGATCACTCCCTGCGGCCTCCCTTGCCCCTCCAGCGCAGTCCAAGCTGGAGGGGCTCTTGTGAGGTAACAGGGGCTAGGGTGATATGAAGGTCGATGCCTGTGACACAGCTTGCTCCATCGACCACAAGATTTCCGACCACCGAAGCCAATCGTTGAGTTCCTATACATTTGTATAATCGAAGCACGTAGCGGTTGCGCCTAGGCTGGATAAGAAAGTGTCTCGCGGACTATATCCGTTCCTCCGTAAAAGCTGCTCGCGGTTACAGGTCTAGCCAAGTGCCAAATAGCGGACCAATAGTGGCCATAGTCGATGACGACGAAGCGGTTGGAAACGCAATCGAAGTTTTAATGCGTTCGATAGGGTTGGTCGCCCAAGCATTTTCGTCGGGGGAGGAGTTCTTGCGCTCACCCGAACTGAGCCGCACCGGCTGCTTGGTTGTCGACTTCGACATGCCCAAGATGAGTGGCCTTGATCTGCACAACAATTTGTCTCGATTGGGCAAAGAGATTCCCACCGTACTGATAACTGCCTATCCAAGCGATGATATTCGTGCCCGCGCACTTAAAGCTGGGGTCAGCTGCTATCTGCCCAAGCCGTTCGATGAGAGCGACCTCCTGAATTGTATTCAGACCGCTCTAGATCGCGCAAAGGGAAATAGAGGCGCGCCTTAGTTTGCCTACGTTGCATCAATGACCACTAAGCACGCGACAGGTCGCCTCCGTCGGCCATCGGCGATGCGACTCAATAACATCGGCATCGCAGAGGGCGCGAACATATGACCAGTCCGTTATCTGCCGAGTGCAATCAGCTCCAGCGGCTGGACGCGCAACGCAGGACGGCCGTGCCGGCGCATGCTGCTCGTGCCCCTCATTGTGGTCGCAGCGGCGCGGGGTTCGGCTCAATCCTCCGCGTTGAGGTGATTAAGCGCTATACCAAGGTTCAGTTTGTTACGAGCTTCGTTGCGGCCAACTTTACGCTCGTACAATTGTGGCAGTTGCCGGCTGACGGCATACAGGGCGCGCGAAATCCGTCGCTTTGGATGACACATGTCTGACGCCGCGGTTCATAGGAAGCTGAGGTTCGGTCCTTTCGAGCTTTCGATGGGCGAGAGGGTGCTGCGGCGCGAGGGCGAGGCGCTGCCCCTTGGCAGCAGGGCCCTGGACCTGCTGATCTACCTTGCTGAGCGTTCGGGTGAGGTGATCGCAAAGCAGGAACTGATCGATCACGTCTGGTCGGACGTAACGGTCGAGGAGGGGAGCCTCCGGGTCCACGTGGCCGCAATCCGCAAGGCGCTTGGTGACGGCCAATTCGGCAACCGATACATCGCAAACATCAAGGGACGGGGCTACTCGTTCGTCGGCACCGTTGTCCCTCTCACAGGCAATACGGAGAGCAGGAACGCCAAGTTTCGGCACCAAGGCAGCCTCCCCGTGCGACCGCTCATGATGATTGGGCGTGAAACGGTGGTCGGCGAGGTTAGCCACAAGCTTCGCGATGAACGGTTCGTGACACTGCTCGGCCCCGGCGGCATTGGCAAGACGACCATTGCCTTGGCTGTTGCCCGCGCCGCTGCCGAGGAGTTTGGCGGACAAATCCATTTTGTGGACCTGGAAAGCCTGACCGATCCGCGCCATGTTGCGGGGGCTGTCGCGACATCCCTGGGACTTGCACTCAAATCGAAAGATCCCGGTCTGGAGCTGGTCGACCTCGTTCGTTCGCGAAAGCTTCTTATCATTCTCGATAGCTGTGAGCACGTGATCGAGACGGTCGCGTTGCTTGCCGAGCAACTCTCCCGGGAAACGGAGCAGGTCCATCTTCTGGCGACGAGCCGCGAATTGCTGAAAGTAGAGGGCGAGCATTGTTGCCGGGTTCTTCCCCTTGATTTTCCACCAGACGGCTCAGAGCAGACGGCAAATGCCGTGCTTCGATATCCGGCTGTGCAGTTGTTTGTGCGGCGCGTGGCGGCGAGAGCAGGAAACTTCGCTCTCACCGACGCGGAGGCGCCGTTTGTCTCGGAAATCTGCCGAAAGCTGGATGGCATACCCCTGGCAATTGAGTGGGCAGCGGGTCAGGTGGCCGCCCTCGGCCTCAAGAACACGGTTTCCCGCCTGGTGTCTCGGCCGGAATTGCTGAAACTAAGCCATCGGACGGCAGTTCCCAGGCATCGGACGCTCAAGGCGACATTGGATTGGAGCTACGATCTGCTGTCTGACGGAGAGAGGATTGTCTTTCGACGCATCGCTCCTTTCGTTGGCCATTTCACCCTTGAGGGCGCCAGATATGTCGCCGGCGAGCAGAGTTCCGTCGACGCAGAGATTTTCGACGCCATCGCCGGCCTGGTCGAAAAGTCGTTGATCGTAACTCGGCTTGACGACGGTCAGCAACAGTACCGACTGCTTGACACGACGCGGGCATACGCACTCGAAAAATTGGAGGAGCATGACGAGCTCGATGTGATCTCCAGCCGACACGCGAAATACGTTGCGGAATTTCTCGAATCGCAGAGGGAGATGATGCTGGCGTTGTCGAGAGCGAGGAGGATCGCAGCCTATTCCGACCAATTGAGCAACATCCGTGCGGCGCTCGAATGGAGCTTTGGTTCACACGGTGACGACGAAATAGCGACGCGACTGGCCGCCGCTTCAGCACAGGTGTTTCTGGAGCTATCACTACTCATCGAATGCCAGGCATGGGCAGAACGCGCGATAGCACGCCTTGGAACTCGAAATCAAAGCTCTCGCCGGGCAATGGAAATCTATGCATCGTTACCGTTGGCCTTGATGCATACTGAAGGTAACGATCAACGCGTCCGAGCGGCTTTTGCGAGCGCGCTAGAGATTGCGATCGATCAGGGAGACCTCGCCTACGAGCTGAGGATTTTAAGCGGACTCTTCACGTATTCGCATTGGACCATGGACATTCGGGGTGCGACCGACATCGCCGTCCAGAGCAAGAAATTAGCGTTGAAGACGGGGAATCCCGACGACGTGGCGCTAGCGGAAGCAATGTTGGCCGCCTCCGATCATCTGCTGGGAAATCACCTCGCCGCACAACTACACTGCGAATCGGGCCTCCGATACTTGGTGTCCGGTCGGGGCGTTCGAACCGAACAGTATCTTTTTCATTATACGAGCTTCTTGCTCGTCGGCATGGCACGTTCTCTCCTGTACAGAGGCTTGCTCGATCAATCGCTAGATTATGCAAAGCGCGCCAGAGAGGAAGGCAAAAAGTCGGGCCACCCCACCACGTTTTGCCGATCCCTGGCCTTGGTCCTTCCTGTCTTTCTGACCACGGCGGACTTGAGGCAATCGGATGAGTACATCAGTGAACTGAGTAATCTCTCCGCCGCGCACTCCCTGACACCGTATCGCGCGATAGCGACTGGCCTGAGGGGCCAATGGTTGCTCCTTCAAAACAATCGCATCGATGGAATCGAATTGCTGAAGAGAGCGCTGGAGGAGCTTCGCGCCCAGCGTCACGAGATGCTGAATATGGATTTTACCTGCGACCTGGCCGCGGCTCTTGTGGACCTTGGTGAACACGAGCAGGCACTGACCCTAACCATGAATGCAATCGAGCAACAGCAGCGCGTTGGCAAATTTCTGCATATGCCTGCCTTGTTCAGGATGAAAGGGCTCATCTTGGCGTCTCGGTCGGACGAGGATTATTTCGAAGCAGAAGGAAGTCTGCTGTCGGCGATCGACTGGGCGAAAAGCCAGTCCGCTACCCTGTTTGAATTGAAGGCAGCGACGGACCTTGCCGGGCTGTTGCTGCGACAGGATCGCTTGCCAGAAGCCTACAAACATCTCAGCGCGGCTCTTGATCGAACTCCAGCCGGAATTGTATCCCCCACTCGGAAGGGCGCCCTGCAAATCCTCAACCAGCTCCAATCCGGCGCCGAGGCCGTCGGCTAAAGCGGACACCTTCGAGTACCGTGCGCTGTCTGCGCAGTCAGGTTCAAGTCCTCGCATTCCGATACAAGCCCAAGCCTGCAGTTGGATGCATGTTGTGGCGGGAATGGTCACAGCAGGGATTGAATGCAATGGGCAAGCTGGTCGCGGACATCATTGTTGAAACCTTGCAGAATGCGGGCGTCAAGCATTGTTACGGCGTGGTAGGCGACACGCTTAATCTGATCGCCCGCTCACTCGAAAAAAGCGGCATCGAGTGGGTATCGGTGAGACATGAGGAAGCAGGAGCGTTTGCCGCGCAGGCGGAGGCGCAGGTAGCGGATCGCCTGACGGCAGTTGCCGGGAGCTGCGGCCCCGGTAGTCTGCATTTCATCAACGGGATATTTGAGGCTAATCGCAATCGTGCGCCCGTCATCCTGATCGCAAGTCAAATCATTCGCGACGAATTGGGCTTCGATTTCATCCAGGAGGTCGACTTCAAGCAGGTCTACAGGGACTGCAGCGTCTTTTGCGACATGATCCATACGCCGGAACAGGCGCGCCGGAAGACCGTGATCGCTTGCCAAACCGCCCTGGCGAAACGCGGTGTTGCCGTTCTGATCGTGCCGGCGGATATCTCCGCCTCAGTCGTGGATGATAGCATCCCTTACTCGGTGCATGTCGCCAAGCCCGTCACGCGGCCGAACGACGCCGATCTCGCCGAGATCGCAGATATTCTCAACAAAAGCGAAAATGTTGTGCTGTACGGCGGATCGGGCTGCCAGGGGGCGCATCAGGAGATTCTCGCGGTCGCCAACAAGCTGAAGGCGCCGATCGCGCATACGTCGCGCGCAAAGGACTTCCTCGAGTTCGACAATCCTTACAACATCGGAATGACCGGGATGCTCGGCAACGAGGCCGGCTACCACGCCTTGCTGGACTGCGATGCGTTGTTGATGCTGGGCGCCGACTTCGCTTGGCGGCAATTTTACCCAGACAAGGCAAAGATCGTGCAGGTCGATATTGACCCGACCCATCTGGGACGACGTCATCCGATCACGAAGGGCGTTGTCGGCGATGTAAAGGCGACGATGACGTCGTTGCTACCGATGCTGGTTGAGCGCACCGACGCCTCGTTCCGAAGCGCATACGTTAAACGCTACGCGAAGTATCGGGAGTCGGAACGGGCTAAAGTCGCTGTCGGCCACGATGGGAGCATTCCCGGAACCCATCTGACACAGGTGATCAGCCGCAGCGCAGCAACAGATGCGCTGTTCACGGCCGATGACGGTACCCCGGCGGCCTGGGCCTATCGCCATATCGAGGCGAACGGTGAGCGCCGCATTTTCGCTAGTCTGCTTCACGGAACGATGGCCAACGGCATGCCGTCAGCCATTGGACTTCAAAAGGCAGAACCCGGTCGCCAAGTCGTGTGCATGGCAGGGGACGGTGGAATTTCGATGCTGTTCGGAGACCTGATGACTGTCGTGCAGCAGGAGTTGCCGATCAAGATTGCAGTGTATGACAACGGCAAGCTTGGCTTTGTGGAGATCGAGCAAAAGGCTGAGGGGATGCTCGATACCTTTACGAAGTTGAAGAATCCGAACTTTGCAGGGGTCGCGCGCGCGTTAGGTCTCTGGGGCCAGACGGTTTCGGACGCGGACCAGCTCGAAGCTGCTGTGAAGGACTGGTTGGCGCAACCAGGGCCAGCACTTCTGCACGTGCACGTCAACCCGATGCAGCTCGTCATGCCGCCATTCATGCAGGTAGAGCCGGCCATCGGGATGGCGCTTTATTCGACTCGTGCCATTCTGCACGGTCGTGGAGGGGACGTCTGGGAAATGGTGAAGGAGAATTTCGTCTAGTCGAGCCGTCATCCTCCACAGTGAATGCGATGCGGCGGTGTGGCACCCCCTATCGATTTTCCGCGCAACATGAGTGTGGTCTAGCAACGCTGCCATGGGCTGACCGGGATTGCTGAAGTCACGGGAACCATCGGCTGTGCCCATTGCCAAATATTTTGTAGTTGTCGGAAGCGCGCTTGTTGTTCTTCTGCTGATAGCCGGCTGGTCTTTGCCGGAGCACCCGGAGAGTTTTCCTGATCGGCCGGAGGTCATTGACAGGGCGACTATCCGGATCCGATCCGAGCGCAAATGGCCGGAAAAGGTTGTCCTGGATACCAGTCAGCTGACGATCCCAACACCATCCATCGAGGTGGCGCCGACCGAGCAGTTGGTGGCGAGCCTGCCCGATGAGACAACGGATCAAACGCGCGTGGACTCCCTGGCCAAGCTACATCCAGATGCACGGCCGATCGATGCTCATCGCCGGCCCGCGCGAGCCAAACGTAAGCCAAGGGTATTTCCGTCGGTTCATGTGGCCAGAGCTCGTAAGCGCAACGAGCAACTAACATTGAGCACGGGCGAGGAGTGTTGTCGGTCTGAGTGGGCGGATGGGCCCGCATTATCAAAAGCTGTATCGCGTAAGCGTGTCGCGCGTCGGGACTCATGGATAGGCTGGCATTTCCCGGAGGCAAATTGAAGGTCAGGGCACTTCTGTAGGCCTCATCCTATGCGTCGCCGCCTGGCTTGCTGCGATCTTACGGACACGCAAGGATGCAGCGATTTGCCGCTCTGGAAGGTTGAGAGCAAAACCGCAGTTTCCCTCTAAACAGATCACGAATGACCAAGATTAGTAGGGGTGTTCACGATACCCTGAGATCACTACAGGAGTGATCGCCCACACCGGCGAGCTAATCGAAGTCTCGTATCGGGAAGTGGCCGGCTTTACAGAGCGCCATAAAACTTTCGTATCGTTCCGTGACCACTTTGGTCTATTGAGCCGGTGACCGCGATCGTCTTAGGCTGGATAAGTTGGAAAAGCGCACAGGATCATGAGGTGCGACGGTGAAAGAAGGATGATCGACCAGAAGCGACGATAGTACCAAGAGGAGACTGCAATGCTGAACTGCTCCGAAAGTCTTAGATGTGGCAGAGCCGCGCGATGCGCAGTTTGTGAGGGCAGGTTTGGTCTCGTCCGGTACTACTCGTGCCGAACTCCCCTTTGTTCCAAGAAGTGCGTCGATCGCTTCGGAGTTCGCCGGGCAAGTGACCGGAACTGGCTGCGTTGGCTCCAAATCGCCTTAGACCAAGCGACAGAGAACCGCGCGAGGGCTCTATGACGTTTCAGCAGATCTCACAACGAGCCAGCGGATATTTAAAAACGGCAGAGACTTTGCTTCGCGCTGCCCAAACCATGAGCGACCGAGCGATTGCGGGTCATCTTAAGGCCCATGCCGACGATTACCAGCGGCGAGCTGAGAAAGGCCCGCATGTTGATGCGGCCAAAGCATTCGTTCGATCGGCTGCTAACGCCGAAGGCGAGTGGTGTACATGACCTGATGGACAGCATCACGGTCCAGCCTGCGGAGGAGATGCGTGGTGAACGTTGGGATACTGGCGCGCGGCCCAGTCACGAACGTTTTATCCCTTCGTTACCGCCAGCGGAGCTTTAAAGTTGGGGCTGACATCCTAAATCCACATGAGATGACTTTCATCATCGTATGGTTGGCTCGTTCTCTAACTGCGGACTCCTTCTCTAACCAATGTTTGGAGTGAATATGGGCGAAATTATTCGATTTGTCCCAAAGTCTGAGCGCGAGCGAGCCCGGCTAATTCGAGAGGCCCGCGCGATATACGACCGCATCTTCCCGCCGGCTGATCCAGTCAGCGAGAAGAAAAAGGCTCCGGTAGGTCATGCGGTTAGCGGCGCCAATGCCCGTCGTAGCGACGGGGTTCTCCTGTCGTGATCAAGATCATCGCCGTGCTCTGCAGTCTCTCCTCTCCGGCAAATTGCCACGAGCAGACCGTGACCACCTCGGACTTCGCTGAGGTCTCAATGCAATCCTGCCTGATGGGCGCGCCGCAGCTCGCCGAGTGGATGAAGCAGCATCCGGTCGAGCGTCTGGCGGCATGGCGCTGCGTAATCGGCAAACAGGATGGCAAGGCTGTTTAGGGTGGAAAGCGGTTTTCCTCGAGAGTTCGCCGCCGATCCCATCGGCGTCGCGCCGCACTTGCGGAGCTGTACCGCGGTCGTGGACGAGCCGACATTGCTCAATTTGCAGGAGCGATAGGCGGTGCCCTTAGCCCGCTACTTTATCTTCGTCGAAAGCGCGCTTGTGGTTCTTCTCGCTGGCAGGACTTGGAAGAGGAACACAGTCTGGCGTTGCGCACGGAACTGCGCAGTAACCGTCCAAATGGATCAGGAATGAACAAGATCGTCCGAAGCAGGTCAGCTACTCCATATAGCATCAAGAGGAGCAAGTTACATGTCCAAACTTGCAATCGTTGCGACGACCTTGCTTGCTGTGTTTGACGGCGGACAACCCGTGTTTGCTGAGGAGGCAATATCGGAACCAAGGTGCGTATGCGGTCTATCAGCCGGTGCTGACCTGTTGAGTGCGGGCCGCCCCATCTTCTCCGACTCGGACAATGCGTCTGCGAACGAACGCGATTCCAGGATCGATGGCCACGCTCGACCGCCGCAGACGTTGTCGCGACACCATCGCCGCTCCTCCGCTGCGGACGCGAGATCGACCGCTGACGTGGCTATCACGCGCGCACGTACACCACGGATCTAACCAACATCTCGCGTGCGAGGAGCGTTTGCATGACCGAATACCTAATCGCGGTGCGCGCTGTGATCATCCTCTGGACTAGCCTTGCAGTGATGCCGGCCGAGATCGTCTTTGACGCGATTGAAGCCGAATTGGAGCGCGGTGGCGTCGAACTGTAGCGTCAAGTCGTTGAGGTGATGGCAGACGGGTCTAGTGATCGGCGGCCATGTGGAGCGGCGATTGGCGGCGGTGCTGGCGGTTGATGTTGCCGGCTACAGTCGCCTAATGGGCGCTGACGAGGTCGGCACTCTAGCCGCCTTGAAAAAGAACCGGCGCGAAGTGGTCGATCCTCCCATTGCTGCTCGGAACCGCCGCATCGTCAAGACGACGGGCGACGGCATGCTGGTCGAATTCGCAAGTGCTGTCGATGCGGTGATCTTCGCTGTTGAAGTTCAGGGGAGAAAGGCAGCGCGAGTGGCCAGCGGAGGCGGGCCATGCATCTTGTTTCGCGTCGGAATGGATATTGGCGCCACCATCATTATGCTGCGTTCGGCGGCCGCGGCCGATCGTGGCGCGAAGCTTTTATGCGCCTTGGCTTCCGGCGAAATGCCTTGGGATTACTGCATCGATCTCAGCACTCTGTTGAACACATTTCATCGCACATGCCTCCCGCTGAGGACTAACATCCTTGCGGGCGATCGGGCTGAAGGACTGGATTTAGAGTTTTCGTGCCGATCACTTGCAGCATGGCGAGGTTGAATTATGACCCAAGAAGAGATTCGTGTCGGAATCGTGGGTGCGGACACCAAGGCCAGTTGGGCGAAGGTGTCGCACGTTCCGGCGATCAAAGACCTTCCGGGCGTGAGGCTCGCGGCAGTGGCAACACGCAGCGAGCGGAGTGCACGGGAGGCAGCGGAAGCCTTCGGTGCCGATCGCTGGTATTCCGACCCCTTCGCAATGATCCGCGACGACCGGATTGATATCGTAACGATTGCGGTCAATGTGCCGGCACATCGCGAACTCGTTCTGATGGCGCTGGCCGCGGACAAAGCGGTCTACTGCGAGGCGCCTCTCGGACGCAGCGTCGCGGAGGCCAAAGAGATGGCGCGCGCGGTGCGTTCGCACCACACGGCGATCGGGTTGCAGGGCCGGCACAATCCGGCCGTGCGGCGCGCGGCCGAGTTGGTTTCCTTCGGAAGGATCGGGCGTCCGCTAAGCGCTAGGATTGTATCCCCTACGTTCGGCTTCGGGCCGGAAATCCCCGCTGCGCATGATATTTTCAATAGGCCGTCTTCCGGAGCCAACCTGCTAACCATCACGGGGGGGCATGCGCTCGATCTGGTGGAAGCGGTGCTGGGGCCGATAGTCGAGGTTGACGCTCGGACCGAGATTAGGTGGCCCCTCGTTAAGCTGACAGATACTGACGTGGAGAGCGTGCGTGCAACCGCCGATTACGTCGGCGTTTTGGGCAAGACGCGCTCTGGCGTCGCGTTCACGGCGGACATCGAAGCTGGCGTGAGCCCAGAGAATATTCGCTTCAGCTTCGAGGTCAGGGGTTCGGATGGATGGCTCAGCTTGACCAGTAATCACCCCTACGGCTTCCAGTTCGGGGATCTCAAGCTGACGTCAAACCTCGCATTCGTTGAACCGGACGCGGCGGCGGTCTCCGACGGGACCATCGAGACGGCGATCAATGTCGGGGAGGTGTACGCTCAGCTTGTCCGCGATTTGCATGAAGGGACCTACAGAACTCCGGGATTTCAACACGCACTTCACAATGCGCGCCTCATCGAGGCCGTAATGAACTCCGCCAAGCGGGGAGTGCGGCAGATGGTACACCACCCCCGAGACGCGCGTGCCGACCGACTTGAATCAACCTCTGAACGCGCGGCTATTCCAGGCCTCGCAGTTCTCGTCCCCAGGAATTGATGCCCATGTCATTCCGGTCCGACAAGCTCGCGCTGTTTATAGATGGTGCCAATCTCTACGCGACAGTGAAGGCGCTTGGCTTCGACATTGATTACAAGCGCCTGCTTCAGGAGTTTCAGGGCTGGGGCACGATGGTCCGGGCGTACTACTACACCGCGATCATCGAGGATCAGGAATACTCATCGATACGGCCCCTGATCGATTGGCTGGACTACAACGGCTACACGGTCGTTACCAAGACGACCAAGGAATTCATCGATGCAACCGGGCGCCGGAAGGTAAAGGGTAACATGGATGTCGAACTGGCGGTCCATGCCATGGAGCTGGCGCAGCATATCGACCATCTGGTGCTGTTTTCTGGCGACGGTGATTTCCGGCCATTGGCGGAAGCGGTGCAACGTCGCGGCGTCCGGGTCACGGTGGTCTCGACGATTGCCAGCCAACCACCGATGGTCGCGGATGAGTTACGCCGCCAAGCCGACGACTTCATCGACATCACTGAGCTGAAGCCTTTCGTCAGCCGCGATCCCTCGGAGCGCCCCGCTCCGCGCGACTCGCGCCATTACTCGCCCCAACTTGCGCACCGTGCGAGCTCGCCGAACTAGAGCGCGGTTTTCATCAATGTTGACCACGCGGCGCAAAATGCCGCTCCAGTCTCGCGCGCAGCAGAATAAGACTTCTAGGTCTTCAAAATGGGTTCTTGAGTGAACGTCGGCCCGAGCGTCCCTTGGGCGCGCGAACCATGTCGATGAATGCGCGCAGCGCGGCGGGCGGTTGCCTTCGGCCGTGATAGTAGAGATAAGCTCCCTCGATGCATGGCGACCAGGGTTCGAGGACGCGTACGAGTTGCCCGCTGCGCAGGAACGGCTCTGCCAGGGCGTCGAGCATGTAGACGATCCCAAGTCCGTCGAGCGCGGCGCGGATCGCCGTTTCGGCGGTGTTGACCGTGATGTTTCCGCGAGGAGAAACAAATTTCCTGCTGCCGTTCCGCTCGAATCTCCACCGAAAGATCTCGCCATCTCGTCCAATGCGAAACTGGACGCACTGGTGAGACGCGAGATCGTCCGGCATGCGGGGCGCCGGATGTTTTGCAAGATAGCTGGGACTCGCAACAACGGCCGCCTCCATCGGCCCTGTCACGCGGACCGCGATCATTTCGTCCGGCACGCGCTCACGCACCGCGAGGCCCGCATCGAACCCGCCCGCAACGATATCGATCGTCGGTCCGGAGTCGACACAGAGCTCTAGATGCACTTCGGGATAGCTCGACAGGAATCGCTGCCAGACCGGTGCGATGACCGTCGCTGCGGTCCACTGTTGCGTGTAGATCCGCAGGCGACCGGAAGGACGGCGGCGCTCCTCCTTCAGTTCCTCCAGCGCATCCGAGATCTGATCCATGCCTGGCCTTAGACGTTCCAACAGGCGAAGGCCGGAGTCGGTCAACGACACGCTGCGTGTTGTTCGGTGCAGCAGCCTCACGCCGAGACGTTCTTCCAGCTGCCGGATTGAATGACTGAGGGCGGATGAGGTCACCCCGAGCTGGGCCGCTGCTGCACGAAAGCTGAGATGGTCGGCGATTGCGAGAAAGGTGTTGAGGTCATTGAGGTCGCCGCGATTCATTGATGAATTCCTCTCAATACCAGATGGACTGATATGAACGGCCCTGCCGGAGTGCGGGCGAATTATGATACAGCGATCGCAAATCAGAAGAGCCTGGAAGCGCAGGTGCAAGCGGCCGAGGCTCAGGTCAACCTTTCGCAGATCAACCTCGACTACACAGATATCCGTTCGCCGATCGACGGAAAGATCGGACGCACTGCGGTCACCGAGGGCAACGTCGTGAGTCCCACCACGGGGACGCTGACCACAATTGTCAGCCAGGATCCGATGTATGTGACCTTTCCCGTCTCGGTGAAGCAGGCATTGGTGTTGCGCGAGCGATATGCTGCCAAGGGCGTTCGCGACGCGGTCGTCATCGTTCTAAGGCTTCCGGATGGTCGCATCTACGGCCAGACCGGGCATTTGGACTTTGAGAGCAACTCCATTACCCAGACCACCGACACACTGCTGTTGCGTGGCACAATTCCCAATCCCCCGCTTTACTTGGCGCCCAACCCGGTGCGCGAGCTTACCGACGGAGAATTGGTGACTGTCATGCTTGAGGGCGCGGAGCCCGTCGAGGTTCCCGCAATCCCTCGTGCGGCCGTGCTATCGGACCAGCAGGGTAACTACGTCCTTGTCCTCGGTACGGAGAACAAGGTCGAGCAGCGCCGCATCCAGGTCGGTCAGTCCACGACGACGATCGCATCGGTCACGACCGGCCTTTCGCTTGGCGACAAGGTCATCGTCGAAGGAATTCAGCGCGTGCGACCGGGGCAGGTGGTCGCGCCAGGCCCGGCCAGCGCTGGAGTCCAGGCCGCCATGAATCAGCCGGAGCGGGTTGGGCCGAGACCGGGCGCATCGCAGCTTGGCAGCACAAATGCGGCGCAACGGGCGATGACGCGGGATGGCGGGTGATTGATATGATCTCGTCGGTTTTTGTCGACCGCCCTCGGCTGGCGATTGTGATCGCATTCGTCATGACCATCGCCGGCTTGCTGGCGCTGACACAGATTCCAGTCGCGCAATTTCCCGACATCGTGCCGCCACAGGTGACGGTCACCGCCACATACCCAGGCGCCTCGGCCTCGGTGGTGGAAGCGAGCGTCGCCCAGCCGCTCGAGGCGCAGGTGATTGGCGTCGACAAGATGCTCTACATGAAGTCGACGAGCGGTGACGATGGGTCGTATACGCTGACGACGAGCTTTGCGCTCGGCACCAATCCAGACATCAACACGGTGAACGTCAATAACCGCGTACAAGCGGCGTTGGCGCAACTGCCGCCCGAGGTGCAGCTTCAGGGGGTGACGGTTCAGAAGAAGTCGTCAGCGATTCTGCAATTCATCGTTCTCTATAGCGATACGGGCGCCCAGGATCCGGTATTCATCACCAACTATGCGGTGGTCCACGTCCTGGACGCGATCTCGCGGACGCCAGGCGTCGGGCAAGCGACCCTGTTCGCCAAGATGAACTATTCGATGAGGATCTGGTTCGATACGCAGCGACTAACAAGCCTCAGTCTTGCGCCATCGGACGTCGTCAACGCGATTCGGGCCCAGAGCGTTCAGGCCCCAGTCGGACGGATTGGAGCGCGCCCGACCGACGACAGCCAGCAGTTCCAGCTGAATCTCCAGACCCAGGGGCGACTGGCGACGCCGGAGGAATTCGGCAAAATAGTGTTGCGTGCCAACCAGGATGGCTCGTTGTTGCATGTCAGCGACGTCGCCCGCGTCGAAATCGGCGCGCAAAATCTCGACAGCGAGTCGCGCATCGATGGCCGTCCCGGCGTCGGCATCGGCATCTATCTCGCTCCGGGCGCCAACGCGGTGGCGACCGCCGCCGCTGTACAACGTACTTTGAAGGAGGCTTCTGCCCACTTTCCGGCCGGCCTCAACTATCTCGTCCAATTCGACACCACCACATTTGTAACCGACACCATCAAGGAGGTGCTGCGGACGCTGGCCGAGGCGTTCGTCCTGGTTGTCGTCGTGGTCTTCCTGTTTCTTGGAAACCTGCGCGCGACCATCATCCCAATGGTCGCCGTTCCCGTCAGTTTGATCGGGACATTCGCCGTTCTGCTGGTGATCGGCTATTCGGCGAATACTGTGTCTCTGCTCGCCATGGTGCTCGCGATCGGCATTGTCGTGGATGATGCGATCGTCGTCGTCGAGAACGTCGAGCGGGTTCTCGAAGAAGAGCCCGGCCTGTCGCCAGGAGAGGCAACCAAGAAGGCCATGGCGCAGATCACGGCGCCTATCATTGCGATCACGCTCGTGCTGCTTTCTGTGTTCGTTCCGATCGCGTTCATTCCGGGGATTTCCGGCACGTTGTTCCGTCAGTTTGCAGTCACCATCAGCGCGGCAATGCTGATCTCGGCGATCAATGCGCTGACGCTGTCGCCGGCCCTCTGCGCGCTGTTCCTGCGGCACACGGGGCCGCGCCGCGGCGTCCTGGCCAAGGTCCTCGCGGGGATCGATTGGACCCGAGATCGTTATGCCGGGGGGGTGCGCTGGCTTTTGCGAATGTCCATTCTGTCGTTGGTCGCTGTAGCTGTTTTCGCTGGCGGTATCTACGGCGTCTCGCGCATCGTGCCTACCGGGTTCTTGCCGGAGGAGGACCAGGGCGCCTTCTTTGTGATGGTCCAGCTGCCGGATGGAGCATCGGTCGCACGCACGAGCGAGGTCACCAAACGCGTTGAGGACATCCTGAAAGGGATGCCGGCAGTCGATCATACGATGTCGATCATTGGCTATTCGCTCCTCGACGGCGGCAATCTCCCGAATGCCGCGTTTTTAGTCGTGCGATTGAAGCCGTTTGAGGATCGGACCACCGCTGCCGCATCTGCCCAGGTGCTCATCCGCAAGATGTTCAGCGAAGGATCGAAAATTCGCGAGGCTAACGTCGTGGCCTTCAATTTTCCGCCCATCATCGGCCTGTCCGTCGGCGGCGGCTTTGAATACGTGCTCGAGGCTCTGGAGGGGCAGGAGCCCGCAGCAATCAATAGCGTCATGGGCGGCCTCATTGCCGCGGCCAATCGGGATCCCTTGCTGGCGCGGGTGTTTTCGACTTTCACCGCCACCACTCCCTCGATTTATCTCGACATCGACCGCGGCAAGGCGCAGGCGCTCGGCCTCAACATAAATGACGTGTTCACAGCCCTGCAGGCCACGTTCGGCGGCATCTATGTCAACAATTTCAACATGCTTGGCCGGACCTGGCAGGTCAACGTCCAGGGCGAGGCGGCTAATCGCAACGATATCCCGGACCTCTGGCAGGTCTACGTTCGCAATAACCGCAACGAGATGGTTCCGCTTCAGTCGATTGCCAACATGCGTTTCGAGCGGGGCCCGCAGGTCATCACGCGCTATAACAACTATCGAGCCGTCACCATCAATGGCGGGCCGGCGCCTGGGGTCTCCTCTGGCACTGCCCTGGAGGCCATGCAGAAGGTGTCCGACCAGACTTTGCCGACGGGTTTCAACTTCGAATGGACCGGCACTGCTTATCAGGAGAAGGCCGCTTCCGGCCAGACCGGCATGATCCTCTCGCTTGCTGTCTTGTTCGCATATCTGTTCCTGGTCGCGCTCTACGAGAGCTGGACCATTCCCATTCCTGTTCTTCTGTCCGTCGTCGTTGGCGTACTCGGCTCGTTCGCCGGCATCAAGGTGGCTGGGCTTAGCCTCGATCTCTACGGTCAGATCGGGTTGGTTGTTCTGATCGCGCTCGCAGCCAAGAATGGCATTCTGATCGTGGAGTTTGCCAAGGAGCAGCGCGAGGCCGGAGTGGACATTGACGAGGCAGCCGTTTTGGGCGCGCAGATGCGCTTTCGGGCCGTGATGATGACCTCAGTTGCCTTCATTCTCGGTCTGGTGCCGCTGGTTGTGGCAACCGGCGCCGCTCAGATCAGCCGCCGCGCGGTAGGAACGGCCGTGTTCGGTGGAATGATCGCTGCAAGCTCGATCGGCATCTTCCTGGTGCCGATGCTTTATACGACGTTCCAGCGCCTCCGTGAGCGTCTGAAGGGGCGATTTGGTCGTCGGCCCGGCGTGACGAACGCTCCGGTGCGTCATGGGTAAGAGGCATTATGGCGTCGCGGCGCTTCCGACAAATACCAATCAAGTTTATGGAGGGCGTTCCCGGAGATTGGAGTTCTTGCTTTACGGCGTTGCGCGCCTGCTGCGAAGGCAATTCGACTCGAAAGCACGCGGATTGCGCCTCAGTAGAACTCAGTGTCAGGCACGGCTCTATCTCCATCGAAACGAAGGCATCAATCAAACGTGCCTGGCTCAGCTCCTCGATGTGAAGGCGATCACTCTTGTGCGGCTGATCGACAAGATGCAAAGCATGGGATTGATCGAACGACATACCGACCCATCCGATCGGCGAGTCTGGCGACTTAACTTGACGCCGGCTGCGCGGGCCAAGGTGGCGGAAGTCCGCGAATTGGGCGATCTCACCCGCAGCGAAGCATTGGCGGGACTTGCGCCGGCAGAGATCGAGCTACTGGTCAAGACACTCCAGGTCGTAAGGGCCAACCTGTTGAACGCATACAATTCGTCTGCGATCGAAGGAGAGAGTGTGGGCACACACGAGACTGAACGGTGCTCCCAAACAAATTGCCCCGGCGTCCGCGGGTGAGGTCGACGCCGGGGCTACAGCTCATTCCATTGGAACCGGGGGGACGGGGGAATGAGCCGATATTGGAGCAGGAGGGGGGACGCACTCATCACTGCAAAACGCGTCGCCGTCGACGGAGTAAGCTCCTTACTAATCGCGTTCAGAGAGTCCGGCAGACACAGCTGACTGCTTGCCCATCATGTCCGAAAGTAGCCGAGCCCATGAGCTTGCAAACATCCTTTGCTCGTGAGCTACGATCGCCATGCGCTTTACCATCCATTCGCTGCAGAGGCTTACCGCTTCCGAGGGAGTTTTTGCGGCCATGATTCTGGAACCGTAGTCCAGCTCGAGATCACGAATTTCCCTTAGCTTTTCGAGCCAGGCTCGATGCATGCCACGCATCTGTTCGAACAGATGAGCGTTGGAATTCATCGTATGCGCCCTTTCTCCCTGGTCACATGCGTCCATGGAAGCTATCCAATTCTTTTTGAGCGGGTCCGAGTGACGCCAAAAGCCAATCTCTGTCTTGGATCCTGACGAGACCTGGCGACAATACCCCTCAGCAACGGGCATGTGTGCTGAATTGTATTCAGCAGAATGCTGAGAAATATGGTGTTGGCCTCGATGTTACGATCGAACTTTACAATCGTAAAGGATAATGTTAACGCAGGAATTGGTCGTCAGGCCGTCCCCCTTCCGACCGCCGCTAAACGTCAACACGAGTGTCGCGAAAAGAGTCGAACATGGAAATTACAAGATTTCTGCCACTGCTTGGTCGCATACTTATCGGTCTGCCGTTTCTCGTGAGCGGCCTCGGCAAGCTCGCCGCCTTCGGACCGACGACAGCCTACATCAGCAGCGCGGGCTTGCCCCTGGCGCCGCTGGGCTGGGCGATTGCCGTTGCCTTCGAAGTTGGCGGTGGAGTGTTGTTGATACTTGGGTTTCGTGCGCGGGAGGTGGCGTCAGGCCTTGCGGTGTTCACCCTGGCAGCGGCGATCTTCTTTCACCACGACTTTGCTGACCGAAATCAGATGATCCATTTTCTCAAGAACATCATGATTATCGGCGGTCTTTTGCAAATCGCGCATTTCGGCGCCGAACGCTACAGCCTTGACGCACGCAGAACGCGGGATACCAAAAATATCGCCGGTGCGACCGCCTAGAGCGCCGGACGTAAGCCGCTACCAGCGCAAGACAATTCTCACCATCGTGGGGCTTCTGGCCAAGCCGGGTGCCCTTTCAGTGCGTCACGACCGAGCGTGCGCTGACAAGTATTGAGAATGCTCGGGCGACGACGTGCAGTCGTCACGCTCCCGCGAACGCCTTCCTCATCCAATGCAAACAATTTCCAGGGCGGTCGGAGCGCTTCCTCACCGCGATATATCGAAAGTTATACTTTACGAACGTAAAGTACAATGGTATCTTCCAATCCGTGCAGCGCGGACGACGATCAGTCGATGCCACGCTCGCTATTCCGAAATGCCGGCGGTCAGCGTCGCGAAATGGGCGGAGACGAAGCGATGATCGAGGAGCGAGACATCAGTGTCGCCATGCGAGATGGCACGCGGTTGGCGGTAGACGTCTATCGACCGGATAAGTCGGGCAAGTATCCCGTACTTTATGCGTCCGCCCTGCATAACAAGGACATTCAAGGCCCCGACATCGCGGACATATTGCCGCCGCAACCGGCCCACGCACCGCTCTGGTTCGGTCCCATAGAGGCGGGCGACACGCGGCGTTTTATCGCCAACGGCTATGTTCATGTGATCGCGCAGCCGAGGGGCTCGGCCAAGTCGGAGGGGCATTACGGCAACGAGGACACAGACCACTACGACCTGATCGAATGGATCACCCAGCAACCTTGGTCAGACGGCAAGGTCGGGATGGTCGGCATCTCCGGATTTGCCGGAGAACAATGGCGCGCGGCCGCGCAGGGACATCCGGCCCTGAAAGCTATCTTCCCGTACGACGCGTGCAGCGCGTATGGCGGCATGTTCGGATTCCGCGATTTCAATCCCGGTGGCGTCCTTCATTCCTTCCCCTATTTGCTCGACGTCTTCAGCACGGTTCATGAGCCGCGTGACCGGCCCGCGGAACTTCCCGCCGCGGAGGAAGACCTTTGGCGCCGGGCGATGCGGAATCCGGACTATAAGCAGTACATCAACCTCTACAACATTCTCACTCAAAAGGGGCAGCGGACGTTCATCATGTATCTCATGATGACACATCCCTGGGAGTTCGACGGCACTGTCGAGCGCGCGGAAGAGACCTTCAAGAAAATCAAAATACCATTCTATACCGGTTCAGGAGCTTACGCCTACACTTACAAGCTCCATTGGCTCGGCGCACAGCACTACTTTCAGAATGTCGATGCGCCAAAGAAGCTGTTGTTTACGGGCCCGGCTCATCTGGAGCGGCCATTTCATCAATACCACGACGAGATCATCCGGTGGTATGACCATTGGCTGAAGGGGCAGAACACCGGCATCATGGACGAACCGCCGGTGCGCTACTGGCTCATGGGTGCCAACGAGTGGCGAACCGGAATGGATTGGCCACTGCCCGAGACACGATGGACAAAATACTATCTGTCGCATTGGGAGACTCTGTCGACCGAGCCCCTACGACCCGCCTCCGAGCTCGGAGCGGCCGCGCGCGAGCCTGACGTCTTCACGCAAATGCCGGTGACCCGAACGACGAAGGTCGAGCGGCTGCGCTATATGACCGATCCCTTGCCGCACGACGTCACCGTCGCCGGCCCGATCACGCTGACGCTGTTCGCGGCAATCGATCAGGAAGACACCAACTGGATTGTCGTGCTCAAGGATGTAGGACCCGACGTCTCGGTTCGTACCGCGCGCGAAGGTGAACGCGATGTTCCGTCGACGCTGCCCGAACGCGAGCTGACGCGGGGCTGGCTGAAAGCGTCTTATCGGGCTCTCGATGAGAAGCACTCCAAGCCCTGGGAGCCGTTCCACAAGCTCACGCAGGATTCGATTGCTCCGGTGAAGCCGGGAGAAGTGGTCGAGTACCGGATACAGATCCTCGCCACGGCAAACCAATTTAAGGCGGGGCACCGGATTTGCCTCGATATCACATCCATGGATGTTCCGACCGGCACCGGCGCGATGACCAATGTCGAGTACATTCCATACCACGTTTGCAGCAGCAGGACCGTGACCCACAGGATCTATCGGGATGCAGAGCGGCCATCGCATCTGCTGCTGCCCATCATCCCTGAACCCCGCGATCAGCGTCCGGCCTGACGCCGGCCAAAGGAGAAGTGCTATGACGACGATCCGATTTGAACGAGACGGCGCGATTGGCAATATCGTGCTGGCCAACCCGCCTTTTAACCGACTGGATCTGCGCTTTGCGGAGGCTTTGCGGGTAGCCGTACGCCAGGCCGGTGAAAGCGACATACGTGTGCTGGTGGTTCGCTCCGAAGGGCCGCATTTCAGCTTCGGCGGCGAAGTCCGGGAATGGCCGGGAAGGGATGTCAATTGGTTCCGGACGTTCGTTGCCGACGTGAACGTATCCTATCGCGCCATCGAGATGCTGAAAATACCCACCGTAGCGGTAGTGCAGGGGATCGCCTTCGGTGGCGGTTTCGAGCTGGCGCTGGCATGCGATTTTCTTGTTGCGGCGGACAACGCCACCTTCCGTTGCGTGGAAGTCACGACAGCTATGCTGCCGATCGCCGGCGCTCTCCAGCGAATCGCCGAGCGCGCCGGTCGTGCCCGGGCATCACGATTTGCCATGCTGGGCGAGCCCATTTCCGGACGCGAGGCCGGTGCACTTGGAATTGCCACGCATGTAGTTCCCGAGAAGGAGCTTGGGGCAGCCGCCGCCGCATTGGCGAAGCAGCTCGCGACAGGGCCGACCAGGTCGTACGCCGCGACGCGCACGCTACTCAAGGCGTGGTCAAGCGGAGGCGTGGCCGCTGCGGACCTCGTAATGCTCGACGTGGCGATGGAACTCTACGACGGCCCTGATGCGCAGCGCGGCTTTGCCAACACAGCGGATGCGTTCAACAAGGATATCGAGCCGCCGACCCTTGTGTTCGAAGGGAAGTAGATCGACCGCGAAAGGACTCTGGCTCCAGATCCGAAGGTATCGGAGGTATTCGTGCTACGTGAAAGCTATGTGCATGGTAACAGCGGCCCACCACTGATCGGGAAGACCATCGGCGCTCTCCTGGATGAGGTGAGCGCGACTGACGGGGAGCGTGAAGCGCTGGTCGTTGCGCACCAGAAAATTCGCCTGACCTACTCCGAACTTAAATCACGCTCCGACGCTTTCGCCTCGGGGCTTCTGTCCCTCGGCCTTGAGCCAGGCGATCGCGTCGGCATCTGGGCCCCGAACTGCGCGGAATGGACGGTCGCGCAGTTTGCGACGGCGAAGGCTGGTCTGATTCTGGTCAACATCAATCCCGCCTATCGCCTGAGCGAGTTGGAGCACGTGCTGCGCGCGGTGGGATGTCGAGCGTTGATAACTGCGGCTCGCTTCAAGACCAGCGACTATATTGCAATGATTCGCGAGCTTGTCCCTGAGCTGGGAAACGGAAACGGAAGCAGTGAGCTGAAAAGTTCGCGTTTGCCAGAGCTGCGGCACGTTGTCTCGATTGGCAGCGGCAGCTACGCCGGCTGCCTGGCCTTTGATCGGGTCCTGGACCGAGGGAAGCAACTCGGTCGCCAGCGGCTGAATTCGGTGGCGGCTGCTATCCAGATGGACGACGCCGTGAATATCCAGTTCACCAGCGGCACCACGGGATTGCCAAAGGGGGCAACACTTTCGCATCACAACCTGATCAACAATGCGTTCTTCGTAGGAGAAGCGACGGGAATCGAGCCCGGCTCGCGCGTGTGCGTTC
Organism: Bradyrhizobium sp. AZCC 2289; assembly: GCF_036924615.1. Classification (NCBI taxonomy): domain Bacteria; kingdom Pseudomonadati; phylum Pseudomonadota; class Alphaproteobacteria; order Hyphomicrobiales; family Nitrobacteraceae; genus Bradyrhizobium; species Bradyrhizobium sp. AZCC 2289. The sequence continues at coordinate 8,679,921 of NZ_JAZHRY010000001.1, forward strand.
CTGTGCCGCTATACCACTGCTTTGGCATGGTAATGGGCAATCTCGGTTGTGTGACCCATGCGGCAACGATGGTCTACCCGTCGGAGTCCTTCGATTCGCTGAAAACCCTGGAAACGGTCGAAGCAGAACGTTGCGACGTGCTCTACGGGGTACCGACAATGTTCATTGCTCAACTGAACCATCCTGAGTTCTCTCGCTTCAATCTCAGTTCGCTTCGGCGCGGCATTATGGCTGGGGCTCCGTGCCCGATCGAAGTCATGAAGGAAGTCGCTTCGACAATGCACATGAGCGAGATAACGATTGCCTACGGGATGACGGAAACCAGCCCGGTGAGCTTTCAGAGCCGCCGTGACGATTCGCTGGAGCTCCGTGTTTCGACAGTCGGACGGATACAGCCGCATCTTGAAGTCAAGATAGTCGACCGCGACGGTCGGGTGGTGCCGCGCGGCGAAGCCGGGGAGCTGTGCACAAGGGGATATTCGGTCATGCTCGGCTATTGGAATGACGAGGTCCGAACAAGGGAAGCCATCGATTCAGTCGGCTGGATGCATACGGGAGACCTGGCGACCATCGATGACAATGGATATTGCCGTATTGTCGGCAGGATCAAGGATATGGTTATCCGCGGCGGAGAAAACATCTATCCGCGTGAAGTTGAAGAGTATCTGTACGGTCATCCCGATATTCAAGACGTCCAGGTTTTCGGGGTGCCCGACACGAAATACGGCGAAGAACTGTGCGCCTGGATCGTCTCTAAGGCCGGCGCCGCTGTCGACGAGGAGGGGGTCCGCAGGTTCTGTCAGGACCGGATCTCTCACTACAAGATTCCGCGCTACATTCGCTTCGTCGAGAGTTTTCCGTCGACTGTAACCGGCAAGATTCAGAAGTTTGCAATGCGCGAGGCGATGATCGAGGAATTCGCCCGCGCAGAACAGGGACATGACATTCCGGGCAAGCGACATGGAGGCGTTTGAATATTCGGCGCTGCCAGCGCGTGTCATTTTCGGGTTCGGAACACTCGCGCGCGTTACCGACGAGCTGATCGCTCTGGGTCGCAAACGGGCCTTCGTTCTTTCCGATCCACATCACGCACCCGCCGGCGCAACGCGGCTTTGGAATCCGCGCCCAATCGAGCGGGATCCGATCCGAGCCCTTCTCGACGACGCCTATCACGGCCGCCGGCCGTCTTAAGCAGGAGCGCAAGTGACGGTCATGATCGACAACCAGAAGGGTGTTCCAGCAGAGGAAGTCTTCCCAGAACTGACCCGCGACGTCATTGACCGCATGAGCAACGCGAAGAGCGCCAGATTGCAGGAGGTCATGGAGGTCGTCATCCGCCATTTGCATGCGATCGTCAGAGAATCGAAGATAACGCAAGGCGAGTGGTGGCAAGCCATCGACTTTCTCACCCGTGCGGGCCAGATGTGTTCCGAAAGCCGCCAGGAGCTTATTCTGCTCTCGGACATTCTTGGCATCTCCATGCTCGTCGACGCGGTCGACAATGTAGTCGGTCCAGGCATCAGTGACTCGACAGTCCTCGGTCCGTTCTATGCCGGGCATCAGCGTGAACTCGCGCTAGGCGACAGTATCCTGCTTCGGGAGGAGGCGAGCGAGCCGTTAGTGATGAGCGGCAATGTCACTGACCCCGAGGGGCAGCCCGTTGCGAACGCATTGATAGAGGTTTGGCAAACTGCTCCAAATCAACTGTATGACGTTCAGGACACAGATCAACCACAGGGTCACCTGAGGGCGAGCTTACGGACCGATATGGCAGGTACCTATCGATTCCGAACGATCATGCCTGTCAGTTATCCAATTCCAGATGACGGTCCCGCAGGTCAGTTGCTCGCGGCAATGGGACGACATCCCTTCCGACCCGCGCACATTCATTTCATGATCAGCGCACCGGGCTATCGCACCCTCGTCACTCATCTATTCTTCGAAGGCGATGAATTTCTGGAGAGCGATGCGGTTTTTGGGGTTAAGCCGTCGCTCGTTGTTCGTCCCGAGGTGAAAGAGGCTACCAACACCGTCGAATATAACTTCGGACTTGCCAGAGAGCTGCGCACAGAAGAGTCAGGGTCGCCGAGCTTCGTCGCGGGCAACAAAGGGATCAGGTCTTCCGAATTCTAGGATGAGCGACACTGTTGTCGTACAGAGAGGATTGCACGGGCGGAGTACGATGAAGCAGTATCGGAAGATGAGGTTGGTCGCAGTAGTCGTTAGTGCATGACGCCCCTTGGCGTTTTTCCTGCAATCGTGTTAGCCAATGAACATGGCGAAGAGCGCAAAGCTGAAATCGACCGTGGAGCGGCGGGTGCGTCCGCGCAAGAGAGCTGAACAACAACGCTCGCTTGAGACGCGAGGCGCGATCCTGGACGCGGCCATTACGGAGTTCGCCGAACGAGGATTCGAAGGCGCGAGCATTCGCGCGATTGCAGATCGGCTTGGTCTGCAACATCCTCTCATCACATACCATTACCGAAGCAAAGACATTCTCTGGCGAGCGGCGGCTGAACATGCGTTCGAGCAGATCAGGGCAGGGTGGGATACGTCGGCGCCAGAAAACTCCGATTTGGCTCCGCTTGCCCGATTGCGGGAGGAGTATGCTACGCTTTTCCGTTACACCGTCGCATTTCCCGAATTTCACCGGTTCATGCGGCAGGAGGCCTTTACCAACAATCCGCGGCTGAAGTGGGTTGCGGAAACGGTATTGGCGCCGCTCCTTGGACGATTGATCCCCCAGATTGTTGCGGCCCAAAAAATAGGACTCCTTCCTGCGGTTGATCCCATCCTCTTCCACTACATGATGGTTAGTCTTACGGCGACGCTCTCCGGATTCGGGCCCGAAATGCAGGCTACGAGCGGACTATCCGCTGAAAATGCGAAGGTCATCGAGGCGTACTGGCGCCTTGTGGACGAAACAGTCTTTGGAAAATATGCGCGCGGGAAGCCTCCCCGGGTCAACGAAGCAAGTAAGCGCTAGGCGCAGGCAGAATTAGGTCCACTTGGAAATAGGCCGCCGCCAACGAAGCGGCCAGACCAGAAGTCCTGGCCGCTTCGACGGATTCCCCTCAATTGAACGGATGGTGGCGGCGGCCGCCCGGCGCGCAACCACCTGGGCCTGCGTTGCATCACCCCGGATTCCAGCTTCATTTTTCTCTTGAATAAACTTTACAGACGTATAGTATAATAACGTGGTGCTAAAGACAAGCTGAAATGCCACGGCTTTGAGTTCGATGCTTCCGTTCGAAAAGTCGTAATGCACTGACCAAGGCTCCGGGAGGAGGCAGTCGCCGTCCGCATGTCGCGTCATGCTGGGTCCGTCCGTCGACGTATTTGGCTGGCATCGAATCGTGCGCGGGCATGCCATCGCCGGCCCGACCAATTCCTCTAGGCGCATCGGCCAAGTGTTCCCGCGGATAAGCCGCAAACCGCTCGGCAACATCGCCTGGTCCGTGATTGCGGTTAACAGCAAGGGTCTGAGAGTAATGCCTGGTTCGCTTCACATCGTAATTGTCGGCGGTGGTATCGGAGGTCTGACCGCTGCGCTCGCGCTTCGGGCGAGAGGTCTCGATGCAACCGTATTCGAGCAGGCCGAGGTTCTCCGGGAGATCGGAGCCGGGGTCTCGATCCATCCAAACGCCGCTCGGTTGCTGAAACGCATCGGTCTCGATGATCGACTACGGAAGATCGGCTCGCCAATCAGCGGCATTACGCTGCGCACGTCGCAGGGGAACGCGATCACCACCCCTGCGGGGCCGGCGACGCCCGCGTTTGGTGATCAGGGGTACAACGTTCATCGCGCCGACTTCCTGAACTTGCTGTTTGCGGCATTACCAAAAGGAACGGTCGCTCTTGGTCACCGATGCATCCAGCTTGGGGAAGACGGCGATCGGGTCCATCTTTCGTTCGCGAACGGCGCTTCTGCGGACGCGGACGTCGTGATCGGCGCTGACGGAATTCGTTCCGTCGTCCAACGCGGGATCGGGCTGCACAGTCGCCCGACAAGCGAAGGAATCATGGCCTACCGGGGACTGATTCCCGCCGAGCGGCTCGCGTGGGCCGACGATCTCAAGGACCCAGCGCTTTGGCTCGGATCCGGCCGGAGCTTCCTGCTTTATCCCGTCGCCGGTGGCCGATTGATCAACATGGTTGCCTTCGTTCCCACCGACACCGAGTCAGAGGAATCCTGGTCTGCGCCGGGCGACCTCAAGGCGCTGGCGCTCGAATATGCCGGTTGGGACAAGCCGGTCCGGGACACCATCAATTCGCTCGACGAGACCTTTCGTTGGGGTATCTACGATCGTGCCCCGCTGCCGTACTGGTCGACTAGCCGCATCACGCTCATGGGCGATGCGGCACATCCCATGGTCCCCCATGTTGGCCAGGGCGCTGGTCAATCAATCGAAGACGCAATCACGCTTGCCGTGCTTCTGGAGGGATGTACCGCCGTCGATGTCGCCGGCCGCCTAAAGCTTTATGAGGCACTCAGGCTTGCGCGGACCAGCCAAGTCCAGGCGCTCGCGCGTGCCGCAGGCAAACTCTATCGCTCCGAGCACGAGAACCCTTCGGAGAAGGCTGCGCGCCTGCGCGAATGGATGGCGCAGGGAAAGTGGGTATACGAGCACGATGCGGAAAAGGCCGCCCGAGATGCTCTGTCGAACTCCGGCCACTGAGCAAAGTCGATGGAATCGAAGGACGGGAGAGGGGAACATGTCTCAAGGCGCAGCTTTCGGAAGCAGATGGTGGATCGTCTTCGGCGCAACGTTGTCGATGCTGGTGGCTCAAGGGCCGGTAATTCTCTACACGTTAGGCCTGTTCATCAAACCGCTGAACCAGGAATTTGGCTGGGATCGCGCGAGCATTTCTGCCGCCGGCGGCATTGCTGCGATCTCTTCCGCGATCACCATCCCCTTCGTGGGATCAATGATGGATCGCTGGGGCGTCCGGGCCGTTCTGCTTCCGATTGCTGTCCTTTGCGCCTCAAGCGTCGCACTCATTGCCCTGACCCCAAAATCAGTCGTCGTGTTCATGTTATTATTTGCGATCACCGGCGTTTTGGGATCGGGCCAGGGGCCTCTCGGTTATGCAAAATGCGTCTCTGCCTGGTTTGACGACAGGCGAGGACTGGCCCTGGGAATAACGATGAGCGGGATCGGTCTGGGAGCGGCCTTAATTCCCCAGTACGCCCAGTTTCTCATCGGCAATCTCGGTTGGCGCGCCGCCTATGCCGGTCTCGGCCTGCTCACGCTGATTGTGGCGTTTCCGGCAGTGTTTCTGTTCATTCGCGAGCCGACCGAGGCAAAGACCGCGGCCGACGGTGTGCTCGCGCAATCTTCTGCCGCCGAAGACCGGCCGCCCGACCTCGAGGTGCGGGAGGCACTTGGCGGCCGCCGGTTCTGGCTTATCGCTTGCGCCTTGTTACTCGTTTCGACCGTGACCCAAGGTATGGTCGTGCACACAGTGCCTCTCTTGACGGACAAGGGTTATTCGCCCGAGGCGGCGGCGACGCTGATGATTGCCGTTGGCCTCTCCACGATGGCAGGGCGCCTGTTATCCGGATACCTCATTGACAAGATCTTCGCGCCTTTTGTCGCGGCCTTCTTCTTTCTGCTCCCGTGCCTCGGAATCTATTTGCTCGACAGCACCATCTCGCCGGTTGCGGGCATCATCAGTCTTGGCCTGGCATCCGGCACTGAAATTGACATGATCGGATTCCTTACGTCCCGATATTTCGGAATGAAACGCTTCGGGCAGTTGTACGGATACCTGTTTGCCAGCTTCGTCGCCGGTTCGGCTGTCGGACCCTACATGATGGGTCTGGCTTTCGAACGGCTGCATTCCTACGAACCCGCCCTTTGGACGTTTAGCGCGTTCACGCTTCTCGCAAGCGGCGCGATACTCTCTCTCGGTCCCTATCGCTATCCGGCTGAAGAAAAGAGTCCGGTAGGCGCCAGGCGAGTTGTGGACGCTCCTGCCACCGAACATGCGTAAAGGGGGAGGCAATTTCCAGTCCAGTCGACGTGAGGCGCGCCTGTGCCGGTCGGTGACGTCCGAGGCGCACGTTACTCACGTGGGTCTTGAGTTGGCCGTCTGTGGGCTCCGGTTGTTGTGGGGGCATTGTGGAGGCACAGACTTCATAATGTTAAGTGCCGACCGGCAGCGGTCACTCAGATTGAATGCTTTAAGGAGATACCGTTTTCAGTAAGCGCTCTAAGCTCTGAGATTTCAGCTTCCTGTTGGGCGATCGTCTCTTGGTGCACAAACAATATGTTCTCAAGCTCCCGACTGCGCTTGCCCAGACGTATAGCATAGCCCGCGGCCTTGTGCTTAACCTCTGAAACGCGGCGATCAGCAGTGGCGATGGCTGTCGCAATCTTGAGTTCTGCTTCAGCACCTTTTTCACACACCTAGCCCAATAAGGGAGGCCCCCCGGCTCTGCCGGGGTGGCAGTAGAAGTTTGACATTTACGGCAGTTGCCTATTGATCGGCTCCCATCACATGAGCCACCACGCACACGAAAAGGAGTTTTTCGATAGGCAACTGTGAAACTGTAACCCCGCTAAGTGAAGCGGTATCTGTTCTCCAACTGTCGTAGGAAAAGTTGGGGCGGGTTGAATTGGAATCTTCAGAGAGAATGTTTCATACGTGGCCACATAGATGGAGTTTCGGATCTAGACCGGCCGCTTTGAGCGGCCCCATTCCTAAAGCCCCGGCTTTGCCGGGGGATATTTACTAAGAACAACGAGGATTTGGATGCTTCGGGGGACGTCGGGTCGACGCCTGATGAGGCCATTTCGTTCGAGCGTCACGATCATCTGGTGGACCGAGGGCGGGCTGACTTGAAAGTGGCGCTGCATATCGGCCTCGGCGGGCGAGCATCGGAACATGTGCGAGTAGGGGTAGATGAAAGCCAGGTACTGGCCTTGCTTTTCGGTGAAGCCTTGAGCGCTGAGGCTGCGAGCGGCGCCTGATTTTAATTCATTTTTCGATTCGTCCGGTCCTCCACGAGATGAATGTACGTTATGGGAATTGAGTGGAAGGCAATCTGGAACTGGCGCTGAGCGAGGATCCGCGTCCTGGGGCGGAGCGCAAGCTCACCGGCAAGGAGGAAGCCTGGCTGGGGGCAACGGCTTGCGCAAACCCTCCGGCGTCGGTGGTCCGAAATTCCGAAATTCAAGGATTCGGTGCAACAACTACTAGGAGAGTTGCAACAGCTACTTTGCGTTTGCACGATGCCGGGCTACGGTCGGGGTGCGCTTCGAGTAGACGTTGCAACGGCGAGAGTAACTGTTGCAAAACGTACCATGTAACGGGGGGCCGAGAAAAAAATGACGCCTACTCACCTCCCGCCAACGTCCCGTCGCGCAATAGCACTTTGTCGCTGGTCGATCGTTTCGGGCAGGGTGGCGAGCACCAGAGCTCGCCGCGCGCGGGGGGAGGGCGACGTTGAGCCGGCGATGGCAGACGATTAATGGACGGCCGGCCGCGTAGCTACTTCGACGTCGGCGTATCCGAGCAGGTCGCCCAAAGCACGCAGCCGGCCCGGTCGTTCCTGCGCCAGAAAAACTCCAGCTGACAAAGAAGATCAGCCTCCAGCGCGTCATTATCAGTGAAAATCTATCAGCTCACGGGCAATGGCCAAATCCCCAGCAACAGGCAAAAACGTCCGCAATCTGGTCGACGATTCACTCGTCCTGCCGGCCAAATGGCGGCTGACCGTCGAATGTGTATGAGCGCTTCCGGACGGTGCAGGTCGCTTCCACGAATGCGGCAGCGATAACACCGTAAGTGTAAGGTACCGGTAGGATGCATGTAAAATACAGTGCGATCCGGAATTTAAATTGATTTACAATAACTTATGTGGTGCCTCTGGGCATCTTATGAATCCCTTGGGGCTCGGGGCTCGCCGCGACGCCAAGCTACCGCGCGTCGTGGCTGTCCTGGCCATAGGCGAAAGGATCCCCAAACGAGACTCGCCGGGGCTCCTGTCAACGCCTAGCCCCCCGCGTTGAGCGGTCGCCACCCTCTTAGGATCGTTCGGCGATGACAAAAGAACTTTAGGCGGGGCACGCCACCGGTCTCATTCAGGGACATCAAATAACGCACGAAGCGTTTGAGACGCGATCCAAAAAGTAGCTCAACCTCCGGCTTTATTTCGGCAAAGTTCCAGCCCCGATTTCCAGCCTAGAGTTTCGTATTAACAGACTCAGGGGGACGACAGAATTTGAACGCCTCTGTGGCAGCAAGCAGTGCAAACGGCGGTTGTATCGCCACCTTGCGCTGTCGCGATTGAAGGACCGGGTTTCGCAACTCATGCCGAACGGATAGGTCGCCGGTCTAACGCCCGCCAGTCACGCGTCCGTCCAAAACAGCATGATCGGCTCGGGGGCCCTGATGCGAGTCGACTTGTCGGGCCGATTCTTCCCTGACGACGGACGGGATTTCGAGTCGGGTTCCGACCCTCGTTACCTTCGCGCCGTTTCCATCAGCGGATCGCTCAATTCAAGAATTTAATGCCAATGTCATTCCCGCGACGCCAAACCACTTCGCAGGAGCGCTTCGGAGTCCCGGGGACGAATGTGATCTCGAAGCGGCTTCCCATGGGGGCATCCAGAGCCGGTCGCGGAAATTTGGACAGGACGATAAGTGGAATTTCTGCCTGACAGCGGCGATAATCGCCGTGAACAGGAGAGACCATGAGCAGACGACCCCGGCGGAACCACTCAGCGGCCTTCAAGGCGAAGGTGGCTCTGGCCGCCGTCAAGGGCGACCGAACCATCGCCCAACTGGCGGAGCATTTCGACGTCCATCCCAACCAGATAACGACATGGAAATCGCAGCTTGAGGCAAGCGCTTCCGAGATTTTCGGACCGGGAGGCGGGACACCGGCCACGCCAGCGGTCGATGTGAAGTCGCTGCACGCCAAGATCGGAGAGCTGACGCTGGAGAACGATTTTTTAGAAGGCGCGCTCACCAAGGCGGGATGGCTGAGCGCAAAGCGATGATCGATCGTGAACACGATCTACCGATCACCAAGCAGGCAGAGATTTTGAAGGTCAGCCGCGGCAGCGTGTACTATCTGCCGCGTCCAGTCTCTTCAGCCGACCTCGAGATCATGCAGCGTCTCGATCGGCTGCACCTGGAGTATCCCTTCGCCGGTTCGCGTATGTTGCGAGGCCTGCTGGCTTTGCAGGGGTGCAAGATCGGCCGCCGGCATGTGAAGACGCTCATGCGGCGGATGGGGATCGAGGCGCTGTATCGCCGTCCGCGCACCACCAAGCCCGAGCCCGGCCACAAGATCTATCCGTATCTGCTGCGCGGCATCGAGATCAGGCGGCCGAACCAGGTCTGGGCCATGGACATCACGTACATTCCGATGGCGCACGGCTTCGTTTATCTCGCCGTGGTGCTGGACTGGGCGACACGTCGTGTTCTGTCGTGGCGGCTGTCGATCACGATGGAGGCGGCCTTCTGCGTCGAGGCGTTGGAGGGTGCTCTCGCTCGTCATGGCAGGCCGGAAATCTTCAACACCGACCAGGGTTCGCAGTTCACGGGCGCGGCGTTCACCAGTCTGCTTGCCAGCCACGGCATCGCCATCAGCATGGATGGCAAAGGGGCCTGGCGGGACAACGTGTTCGTCGAACGGCTGTGGCGTAGCGTCAAATACGAGGAGGTCTATCTGCGAGCCTACGAATCCGTCGGCGAGGCGCGACATTCGATCGGCCGGTATCTCGACTTTTACAACGGCCGACGTCCTCATTCGAGTCTTGACGACATGACCCCGGATCAAGCTTACTTCAACCTTCCGCCGCTCCGCGCGGCGGCCTAACCTCGGCAGAGGCTCCACTTATCGACGCGGAATTTTTGTTCAGACAACCGCGACCGGCTCTTCCAGCACAAGATTTATCCTTGCCCCATGTTGTGAGATATCAGTGATCCGGCACTCGTGGTCAGTTAGGCCGTCGAGCGTAACCCAAGCCGATTGATGACGGCGCCTGCGCACCGGCCGGCGCTTTATCTTTAGTGTTCGTCTTTCCTGATTCATCAAATTAAGCTAGCGCAAGAAACGTTAATCTTCATCAAGCGCAATTGGTCGTCTTGTCTCTTGATATTAGATATTGCTCTTACGGCTCGGTTTCATTCTGTCCGAGAGGAAGTCAGGGATCGGTCCCGCGACGGACGATCGCCTCGTTTGGTGCCAGACCGTTGCAGTCGCAGTCGCTGTTGCGGAGGCCCTACATCACGTCTCCATTCGTGGGATTAGTGTCGACGGTAGCCGCCCACCGAGATCGTGGCATGCAATACAATGCTGGCACATCAGCGACCTTCCGCAGGGAGACCAACTTTCGCCCGATGAATCCGGGCACCGAGCCCCGTGGATATGACCATGGCCGCCGCTAATATCAATTTCTTGATGTGGCACACTAACTTCGCTGCCTTAGATAGGTTGCACTGCAGCTAACTGGCGCCTAGTGTTTTATTTTAATTCTTAAGATACGCGCGGCTACCCGCAAATTTTTGTGTGAATTGATAGGAAGGCCGTCGAAGGAGTATCATTTGCAAACGTTCGTTTATGTGGTGGCCAGCTGGTTTTTGTTCAATATCGCGTTCGCCGCCGGAATGTATTTTCGGCCGGTCCGAAAGCGGCCAGGGTCGCCAGACGGTGGCGTGGAGAAATCGTCCAGGGATGCTGGCGTCGAGGCTCCGGGCATGACGCCGGTCCGGTTGCGGCAACCATCGAATATTCTCACCGGACAACACGTAAGCCCTCAGCCCAGGGGAGCCGCTAAACTGCTGCTCTTCGGCTTTTGGGTTGGCGACCGACTTCGGTCGCCCGGGATGGCGGAGCGAAAGCCGTTGTAGTTCGCGGCGCGCGGATGTGAAACGAAGCTGGTGCCTACCCAACGACCTCGATCATTTTACGAAAGCTCAAGGCACCACATAAACACCAGCCTCGATGTGCACCTTGTCGTAGAGCTGCATAATGTGGGCATTGTGCATGCGAAAGCATCCGTGCGAGACGGCGCCGCCGATGGAGCCAGGTCCGTTCGTTCCATGGATTCGGTACAGCGTGTCACCCAGATATAGTGCCCTGGGTCCTAGCGGGTTTTGTGGCCCGGGCGGGACCATCGGCGGCACGCCCATTTCCCATTAAATGTCCTCGGTCGGATACCACTTCGGATTCTCCCGCTTGGCCGTGACCGTTTGCACACCCCTCCCACCGGTCGACGGGACTGCCGATCGCGACCGGATAGCGGGTGGCTCGCCCGGGCTCCTCCACGAAATATAAAGCGCGCTCGTGGTTGACGATGACGATCGAGCCCTTGGCGTATTGCTCGTTTATCGTTGCAGTTTCGGGCTCGGGAATTTTTGCGGTGATGGCCGGTCCGGATTTTGATCGCCGAATGACGGGAACTGGCGGCGTAAAGTATCAATAGTTCTGGGACGTATAGGACTGTCCCGACGCCGGGGGAGCAAAGAAATGCTGAGCCAAAGTCGGCTCGCTCGTCAGCAAAACCGCAAGAATAATGGTGAGCAGGGTTCTCATGATCCTTCACCGCGCCTTCAAGCCATGGCGAAGCGCGTTCACCCTTTTTCGCGCGGTGGAACATGAGCGGCGTCGACAATGGATCCGCATCGCTGAGAACGCCATCAGCTTTAAGTCGAAAGCCGTAGTTCTCCGGATTTTTCGGTAGGCGGAAGTGTTGCTATTCAGTGACCGTTGGTTGCCTGAATTGCTTTCACTTGCGCATTACGGATAACGAGACTTCGCCCAAGTAAATCTCATAAGGCCAGACACTGACGTCTTCGCGCAGAGCGCAGGCGACGGGTGGTGCATTTAATTTTGCGGGTATCAAAACCCACTAATCGATACGAAGGGCAGGCGCGCGATGCGCAAGGCAATCATCTCAACGGCGTCAATTTTGACGCTCGCTCTTGCTGGTTCAGCTTTCTGGCCGACAGTACAGCCTGATGTCGAGCGCTTGGGGGACAGCGTTTACGCGACGGTCTGGGTATGGCGCATTCCCGCTTACGCAAACAATCCGTCTTGGCGCGTTCGGTGGAGTTGGAGCGATCCACTTCGGGCGCAGGCGAGATGTTGCCGGGCACTGTGACGACCCGATTTCGTGCCGGGCGAGGATTTACTACGACTGGCGCGGAGCCCGTGCGATATTTCGGACTTCGCGCTGCGGGCAGGCTCCACTGAGACATTCGAGGCCGAAAAACGGCGTGCGCGCGACGTCAGCGCGAGATGACGCGCGACCCGGAAGGCCATTGGCGTTGACCTCTCACCGGGCTCGCGCCGATTTCCCATCCGGCGCCGCCCCAGATCGTGTCTACCGCCCCGAGCTCGCCTGCGGCGTCGCGAACAAAAAATATGTTTGGTACAGCGTTGGTCTGCAACGCACCGTCTCCACCGTTCGCCTGGAGTTTTAGGAAGCACCAAACGTCGGCGAGTCGAGTCTCATAGCGGTCATGGAGTTCGGCGATGATTTGGTTATCGCTTGATGCTTTGTTCAAGGCATGAATTTGAAGTGCCACGTCATTTGTATCGTCTTCGATCTTGACGGCGAAGTGGCGCATGAAAGTCGCGCCAAGCCACGAAATCTTGACTTCCGCCGCAGGTGACGTGTTCTCCCTGAATCGTTGGCTGGCGATGAATTTGTGAGAAATCGTAGCCGTTACCGAAGAATCCGCCGAAGGATCTGCTGGTTCCACCGGAGTTGCACGCCGGGAACAGCTAACGTTGGTACCCGCACCTAAGGCGGTGGAGTTGGCAGCCGGTTCGTTCTCTATCGCGGCGAGGCGGGCGTTTCCGGCTGTAAGCAAGAGTAAAGTTGAGGAAAGGACCTGACCAAGCCGACGACGCATCTTGTTTTCTCCGAGTTCGATGAGATAAGATAAACCGAACCTCGGTTGTGTAAACAACGATGTTAACCTTTGGTTAAGGATAAACAATACAGAAAATAATAGACAAAATTATGATGAATACGTCAAAACAAAGAATCTATATTTGTATTACAAGCCGAATTAGTTCCAGATGGATCGCTCGCAAATGTCGTGTCGCGCGTCATTCGGCGGACTCGTTTCGCTGATCGCATCGCGCTTACGAACCAGAAGCGAGATCATTCTGGATGCACATCACGCCCGGCGACACCGCCCCAATTGAGCAGGCGCACGACGATAATGGCCGTGATGGGCAAGGCGTTCCGAAAGCCGCCCTAAATCCTAAAGACGACTGAACTGACGGAACGGCCGTTCGACGAGGTCGATGAGGGTCTTGCTTAACGAGGGTGGCGGCGCCTGCTGCCTTCGCGATATTCACGTCGGTCAGTTGTTCGACTTCTCCTGGAAAAGCCGCAACCTGGTCTCCCCATACGTCTCGCCAATGCGTTCCTGGGGGCTCGCCGCCGCGCTGATAGTCGCACGCAATTGCCCACTCGACAGGCGCCGGAAGTTCGCGAGTGAAGAACAGGCCGGGGTTTTTCGAAACTGTCAGACGGGTAGCGGCGAGTACACCGGCTGGCATGGCGGCCGACGCCGCCGCTGCGACCGTCAGCGCGCTCGCTATTTGACGTAATTCCTCTTCTTCATTTGTCGTTGGAATCGCGTCTGAATTCTCTTCCGGGGGCGGCAGGTCGTGTTCGGCGTAGAATCCGAGAGCTATCAAGATGGACACCCGATCCCGGCACAGTCCCAGATACATCTGATCGAACGCTGCTCCCCACGGAGAATCAGATTCAATCGATTGCGCTTTGGCAAGGGTCGGCATCATGCGCTCCGTCAGAACCGACAACCATATCGATCAGGCATTTCGCACACCAAGTCATATTAAGGGAGTGCGTTTCACTTATCCCCTATCATCTGACGGGCATACGACGATATCGAGTCATCGAATCCGCGCCGGCTCTCGCTTACGAGAATCTTTCGGTTGCTGGCTCAATGTGAGATCGAGCGGAGCCGCGGCGAAGAGTTTACGAACTCGCTCGTTCGCGTGGATGATCCTCTTAAAGGCGGCCTTTCTCGAGCGACGAACGCGCGCAAACCCCGGCTGGCGGCGTTTAATCCCGAGCTTTGCGGCTGAAGTCGAAAAAACAATCTGCGGTCAATCGGCAACGAGTTCCGCGCCAGGAACCCCGTGAAACAACGGGGCTCAACGGCTCGCTTCTCCAAGAATCACGCGGAAACAACATCGATAATTGCGGGCGTTCATAATTAACTCAGAGTTATCGCGGGCCTATAGACGTTAACGCGAATTTACGGCAAGTTGAGCCAAATTAGGTTAAGGGAAAGTGTCTAACAGGACCTCGGTATTTCAGTGAGGGGACTGTCGGGCTCGATCTCTCAAGAACGTTGCGAAAAAATCGATAAACCGTGCGCGGTCCTCAGGAGGCCGAGCACGAAGCGGGCAGGGGTTATGGCGGTCGGAGACTTTTCACAATAGGCCAGAGATTTTTTCTAGCGGCAGCGCGCTTGCGCTGACTGCACGCCGATCGTCGGCGTTCTCTTTGTGAGTAGCTCTTCGAATGCGATCGCACCTGCTCTGCGTAGGCAGAGTTGAGGAGTGAGTAATGGGGCGCGTCATTTTTTCCCCGAAAGCCGAACCGACGGTCGACTGGTCCGAGATTGAATCCCGCCTCCAGGAAATTTCGACTGGCGCTCCGTCACCGGATCTTCCGATCGAGCCGTCGGCAACTCTTGCAAACGATCCGTCGGCATCCGTCGACCCACCCGAGATCGCTCCCGGCGATCCCCTCGACATGCTGTCCTTGCTGACAGCCATTCCATCCGACCGATCCTGAATTTTTCGCATCAATCCAATTGCAGGGAAGCGTTATGGCCGAGCGTCAAGATTTCGCATCAATCACCAAACGCATTTCCGACACCGACGCGCCTGCCGCCGCCCCCTCATTTCCAGTGGAGATTTCTTCCATGACCGCCACCCCCAAGCGCGAGATCGCCTTCATCGACCGCGGCGTCGATGACCTCGAAACCCTGCTCAAGGGCCTCCGCCCCGATGTGGAGCCGATCTTGCTCTCGATTGATGAACCAGCTCCGCGCCAGATGGCGCGAGCGGTTGACGGGCGAGAAGGACTGGAAGCGATCCACGTCATTGCCCATGGCCGGCCGGGGGAGGTGAGATTTACGGCAGGCTCGCTCACGCCCGAGACGCTTGACCTTTACGCTGCCGATCTAAAGCAGATCGGTGCCGCGATGAGCGTGGATGGCCGGCTGCTGCTGTGGTCCTGCCACGCGGCGGAAGGCCGGCGCGGGCAGGATTTTGTGAATGCATTGACAGAACTAAGCGGAGTGAGTGTTGCGAGCACCCGCAATAAGGTTGGATCGGCAGAGCAGGGTGGTTCCTGGTCGCTCGATGTGGTCGCGCGACCCCCGCTCTCGAAAATAGGCATTGTGGGCTATGCCGCCGTGCTCGATGGGACGACAGTAGACAACTTGAATGTGCTCGATACGTCAAAGACGAATGACACAGGCGGGACCGAATACGTTACTTTACAAGAAGTCGCGAACGCGCTGTTTCCGACTACCAACGCAACGCAGACTTTAACGATCGATGCCTCCTTTTGGACCGGCAATCTACGTCTGACTTTCTCTATCGGAGGCGCTACCTACACAATCTGGGGTGCTGGAACCGGCACTATCGATATCGCGCAAACCGATAGTCTCGGAAGCTACGCCAGTGCCTTGACCTCTACGAGCTCGCTCACTCTCAATTCAGCCGCGACGACATCAACCGACGTCAGTCAATTTTTGAGCTGGATGGGTCAACAAACGGGGGTAACGACTCAAGTCGTGTCCAGCTCCTTGCTGGTAACTGCGGATATCGACGGTGGTGCCGGCAAAGACAACATTCAAGGCATCGCAAGTAATGTTGCTATTCACAACATCATCCAGGGCGGAGCGGGCGCAGACGTCCTGACGGGCGGGGTGGGTTCCGATTACTTCGTTTACACGTCTGCCACTGACTCGCCCGCTGCAGGACAGCTTAATTCCGGCGGTCAGCCGGCGCAGACCTGGGACCAGATCACAAACTTCACAGGAGTAAACACGGCCGGTTCGACGGTAGCTAATCAGGATAAAATCGACTTCGGTAAGCTTGTTGCGGACCCAACTGCATTAACAAGTGCACAATCGTTGGGCTTAACGAAACTCTTTTGGCTCCAAGACGCAGCCAAAAGCGGCAACCCCATGCAGGGTGCTGCTTATTCCGTTTGGTGGACGAGCGATGGATCCGGTGGTTCGTACATTTTTGCGGATACGAATGGAGACGGAAATGCCGATCTGAAGATCGATCTTGCTGGATACTCAAAGCCGAGTCTCGCCGACTTTATCGGTGTGGCAAATACGACTGGCACGATTTCGATCAATGCTCCAATTGCCGGGGATGACACTGTGAATGCCAGTGAGGCCGCTAACGGCTTCACGATTGCTGGCACCACGGTCGGGGTTGCGGCAGGGCAGACGGTTACCGTTCAGGTGGTGGATGGCTCTAATCACGTCATAGATACATACACGGCCACGGTTGCGGCAAATAGCTGGTCGGTGACGGTTCCCGCTGGCGGCACGGGGACCTTCGCAGGGCTTGCCAATGGCACCTACACGGTTCAGGCGAGTGTATTGGACGTCGATAATCACCTCGTCCAAGGAAGCCACGCGATCACGGTCGACGAAGTCGCGCCGACAGGCGGCACGCCGGATCTTATCGACGCCTCGGATTCCGGATCGTTGCACACCGACAACATCACCAATGTGACGGCTCCGACCTTCACGGTTGCACTCAATCCCACGGTTGCGGCCGGCGATACTGTTGAGCTGCTGCTCGGCGGTTCTTCGCTGTCTCGTCCGGTTGTGCACACGATCACAGCGGCGGAAGTGGCGGCTCACAGCGTCAGCCTGACAGTGATGGCCGGTGATCTTGGGATCGACGGCGCCAAGTCGATCTCGGCCAAGTTTACCGACACGGCCAGCAACACGTCAACCACGGGGGTCCTGAGCTTCACGCTCGACACCAGCGAGGCCAAGCCGACCGTTGTGCTGGCCAGCGACACCGGCAGCTCGAACAGCGACGGCATCACCTCCAACGCGAGCGTGACGGTTTCCGGCCAGGATTCCGCCGCCACCATCGCCTACAAGGTCGACGGCGCCGCCACCTTTAGCGCCACCTACGATCCGGCCGCGCTCGGCGATGGCGCCCACACCATTCAGGTGCAGGCGACCGACACCGCCGGCAACGTCAGCGTCAGCGATGTCCTGAGCTTCACGCTCGACACCAGCGAGGCCAAGCCGACCGTTGTGCTGGCCAGCGACACCGGCAGCTCGAACAGCGACGGCATCACCTCCAACGCGAGCGTGACGGTTTCCGGCCAGGATTCCGCCGCCACCATCGCCTACAAGGTCGACGGCGCCGCCACCTTTAGCGCCACCTACGATCCGGCCGCGCTCGGCGATGGCGCCCACACCATTCAGGTGCAGGCGACCGACACCGCCGGCAACGTCAGCGTCAGCGATGTCCTGAGCTTCACGCTCGACACCAGCGAGGCCAAGCCGACCGTTGTGCTGGCCAGCGACACCGGCAGCTCGAACAGCGACGGCATCACCTCCAACGCGAGCGTGACGGTTTCCGGCCAGGATTCCGCCGCCACCATCGCCTACAAGGTCGACGGCGCCGCCACCTTTAGCGCCACCTACGATCCGGCCGCGCTCGGCGATGGCGCCCACACCATTCAGGTGCAGGCGACCGACACCGCCGGCAACGTCAGCGTCAGCGATGTCCTGAGCTTCACGCTCGACACCAGCGAGGCCAAGCCGACCGTTGTGCTGGCCAGCGACACCGGCAGCTCGAACAGCGACGGCATCACCTCCAACGCGAGCGTGACGGTTTCCGGCCAGGATTCCGCCGCCACCATCGCCTACAAGGTCGACGGCGCCGCCACCTTTAGCGCCACCTACGATCCGGCCGCGCTCGGCGATGGCGCCCACACCATTCAGGTGCAGGCGACCGACACCGCCGGCAACGTCAGCGTCAGCGATGTCCTGAGCTTCACGCTCGACACCAGCGAGGCCAAGCCGACCGTTGTGCTGGCCAGCGACACCGGCAGCTCGAACAGCGACGGCATCACCTCCAACGCGAGCGTGACGGTTTCCGGCCAGGATTCCGCCGCCACCATCGCCTACAAGGTCGACGGCGCCGCCACCTTTAGCGCCACCTACGATCCGGCCGCGCTCGGCGATGGCGCCCACACCATTCAGGTGCAGGCGACCGACACCGCCGGCAACGTCAGCGTCAGCGATGTCCTGAGCTTCACGCTCGACACCAGCGAGGCCAAGCCGACCGTTGTGCTGGCCAGCGACACCGGCAGCTCGAACAGCGACGGCATCACCTCCAACGCGAGCGTGACGGTTTCCGGCCAGGATTCCGCCGCCACCATCGCCTACAAGGTCGACGGCGCCGCCACCTTTAGCGCCACCTACGATCCGGCCGCGCTCGGCGATGGCGCCCACACCATTCAGGTGCAGGCGACCGACACCGCCGGCAACGTCAGCGTCAGCGATGTCCTGAGCTTCACGCTCGACACCAGCGAGGCCAAGCCGACCGTTGTGCTGGCCAGCGACACCGGCAGCTCGAACAGCGACGGCATCACCTCCAACGCGAGCGTGACGGTTTCCGGCCAGGATTCCGCCGCCACCATCGCCTACAAGGTCGACGGCGCCGCCACCTTTAGCGCCACATACGATCCGGCCGCGCTCGGCGATGGCGCCCACACCATTCAGGTGCAGGCGACCGACACCGCCGGCAACGTCAGCGTCAGCGATGTCCTGAGCTTCACGCTCGACACCAGCGAGGCCAAGCCGACCGTTGTGCTGGCCAGCGACACCGGCAGCTCGAACAGCGACGGCATCACCTCCAACGCGAGCGTGACGGTTTCCGGCCAGGATTCCGCCGCCACCATCGCCTACAAGGTCGACGGCGCCGCCACCTTTAGCGCCACCTACGATCCGGCCGCGCTCGGCGATGGCGCCCACACCATTCAGGTGCAGGCGACCGACACCGCCGGCAACGTCAGCGTCAGCGATGTCCTGAGCTTCACGCTCGACACCAGCGAGGCCAAGCCGACCGTTGTGCTGGCCAGCGACACCGGCAGCTCGAACAGCGACGGCATCACCTCCAACGCGAGCGTGACGGTTTCCGGCCAGGATTCCGCCGCCACCATCGCCTACAAGGTCGACGGCGCCGCCACCTTTAGCGCCACCTACGATCCGGCCGCGCTCGGCGATGGCGCCCACACCATTCAGGTGCAGGCGACCGACACCGCCGGCAACGTCAGCGTCAGCGATGTCCTGAGCTTCACGCTCGACACCAGCGAGGCCAAGCCGACCGTTGTGCTGGCCAGCGACACCGGCAGCTCGAACAGCGACGGCATCACCTCCAACGCGAGCGTGACGGTTTCCGGCCAGGATTCCGCCGCCACCATCGCCTACAAGGTCGACGGCGCCGCCACCTTTAGCGCCACCTACGATCCGGCCGCGCTCGGCGATGGCGCCCACACCATTCAGGTGCAGGCGACCGACACCGCCGGCAACGTCAGCGTCAGCGATGTCCTGAGCTTCACGCTCGACACCAGCGAGGCCAAGCCGACCGTTGTGCTGGCCAGCGACACCGGCAGCTCGAACAGCGACGGCATCACCTCCAACGCGAGCGTGACGGTTTCCGGCCAGGATTCCGCCGCCACCATCGCCTACAAGGTCGACGGCGCCGCCACCTTTAGCGCCACCTACGATCCGGCCGCGCTCGGCGATGGCGCCCACACCATTCAGGTGCAGGCGACCGACACCGCCGGCAACGTCAGCGTCAGCGATGTCCTGAGCTTCACGCTCGACACCAGCGAGGCCAAGCCGACCGTTGTGCTGGCCAGCGACACCGGCAGCTCGAACAGCGACGGCATCACCTCCAACGCGAGCGTGACGGTTTCCGGCCAGGATTCCGCCGCCACCATCGCCTACAAGGTCGACGGCGCCGCCACCTTTAGCGCCACCTACGATCCGGCCGCGCTCGGCGATGGCGCCCACACCATTCAGGTGCAGGCGACCGACACCGCCGGCAACGTCAGCGTCAGCGATGTCCTGAGCTTCACGCTCGACACCAGCGAGGCCAAGCCGACCGTTGTGCTGGCCAGCGACACCGGCAGCTCGAACAGCGACGGCATCACCTCCAACGCGAGCGTGACGGTTTCCGGCCAGGATTCCGCCGCCACCATCGCCTACAAGGTCGACGGCGCCGCCACCTTTAGCGCCACCTACGATCCGGCCGCGCTCGGCGATGGCGCCCACACCATTCAGGTGCAGGCGACCGACACCGCCGGCAACGTCAGCGTCAGCGATGTCCTGAGCTTCACGCTCGACACCAGCGAGGCCAAGCCGACCGTTGTGCTGGCCAGCGACACCGGCAGCTCGAACAGCGACGGCATCACCTCCAACGCGAGCGTGACGGTTTCCGGCCAGGATTCCGCCGCCACCATCGCCTACAAGGTCGACGGCGCCGCCACCTTTAGCGCCACCTACGATCCGGCCGCGCTCGGCGATGGCGCCCACACCATTCAGGTGCAGGCGACCGACACCGCCGGCAACGTCAGCGTCAGCGATGTCCTGAGCTTCACGCTCGACACCAGCGAGGCCAAGCCGACCGTTGTGCTGGCCAGCGACACCGGCAGCTCGAACAGCGACGGCATCACCTCCAACGCGAGCGTGACGGTTTCCGGCCAGGATTCCGCCGCCACCATCGCCTACAAGGTCGACGGCGCCGCCACCTTTAGCGCCACCTACGATCCGGCCGCGCTCGGCGATGGCGCCCACACCATTCAGGTGCAGGCGACCGACACCGCCGGCAACGTCAGCGTCAGCGATGTCCTGAGCTTCACGCTCGACACCAGCGAGGCCAAGCCGACCGTTGTGCTGGCCAGCGACACCGGCAGCTCGAACAGCGACGGCATCACCTCCAACGCGAGCGTGACGGTTTCCGGCCAGGATTCCGCCGCCACCATCGCCTACAAGGTCGACGGCGCCGCCACCTTTAGCGCCACATACGATCCGGCCGCGCTCGGCGATGGCGCCCACACCATTCAGGTGCAGGCGACCGACACCGCCGGCAACGTCAGCGTCAGCGATGTCCTGAGCTTCACGCTCGACACCAGCGAGGCCAAGCCGACCGTTGTGCTGGCCAGCGACACCGGCAGCTCGAACAGCGACGGCATCACCTCCAACGCGAGCGTGACGGTTTCCGGCCAGGATTCCGCCGCCACCATCGCCTACAAGGTCGACGGCGCCGCCACCTTTAGCGCCACCTACGATCCGGCCGCGCTCGGCGATGGCGCCCACACCATTCAGGTGCAGGCGACCGACACCGCCGGCAACGTCAGCGTCAGCGATGTCCTGAGCTTCACGCTCGACACCAGCGAGGCCAAGCCGACCGTTGTGCTGGCCAGCGACACCGGCAGCTCGAACAGCGACGGCATCACCTCCAACGCGAGCGTGACGGTTTCCGGCCAGGATTCCGCCGCCACCATCGCCTACAAGGTCGACGGCGCCGCCACCTTTAGCGCCACCTACGATCCGGCCGCGCTCGGCGATGGCGCCCACACCATTCAGGTGCAGGCGACCGACACCGCCGGCAACGTCAGCGTCAGCGATGTCCTGAGCTTCACGCTCGACACCAGCGAGGCCAAGCCGACCGTTGTGCTGGCCAGCGACACCGGCAGCTCGAACAGCGACGGCATCACCTCCAACGCGAGCGTGACGGTTTCCGGCCAGGATTCCGCCGCCACCATCGCCTACAAGGTCGACGGCGCCGCCACCTTTAGCGCCACCTACGATCCGGCCGCGCTCGGCGATGGCGCCCACACCATTCAGGTGCAGGCGACCGACACCGCCGGCAACGTCAGCGTCAGCGATGTCCTGAGCTTCACGCTCGACACCAGCGAGGCCAAGCCGACCGTTGTGCTGGCCAGCGACACCGGCAGCTCGAACAGCGACGGCATCACCTCCAACGCGAGCGTGACGGTTTCCGGCCAGGATTCCGCCGCCACCATCGCCTACAAGGTCGACGGCGCCGCCACCTTTAGCGCCACATACGATCCGGCCGCGCTCGGCGATGGCGCCCACACCATTCAGGTGCAGGCGACCGACACCGCCGGCAACGTCAGCGTCAGCGATGTCCTGAGCTTCACGCTCGACACCAGCGAGGCCAAGCCGACCGTTGTGCTGGCCAGCGACACCGGCAGCTCGAACAGCGACGGCATCACCTCCAACGCGAGCGTGACGGTTTCCGGCCAGGATTCCGCCGCCACCATCGCCTACAAGGTCGACGGCGCCGCCACCTTTAGCGCCACCTACGATCCGGCCGCGCTCGGCGATGGCGCCCACACCATTCAGGTGCAGGCGACCGACACCGCCGGCAACGTCAGCGTCAGCGATGTCCTGAGCTTCACGCTCGACACCAGCGAGGCCAAGCCGACCGTTGTGCTGGCCAGCGACACCGGCAGCTCGAACAGCGACGGCATCACCTCCAACGCGAGCGTGACGGTTTCCGGCCAGGATTCCGCCGCCACCATCGCCTACAAGGTCGACGGCGCCGCCACCTTTAGCGCCACCTACGATCCGGCCGCGCTCGGCGATGGCGCCCACACCATTCAGGTGCAGGCGACCGACACCGCCGGCAACGTCAGCGTCAGCGATGTCCTGAGCTTCACGCTCGACACCAGCGAGGCCAAGCCGACCGTTGTGCTGGCCAGCGACACCGGCAGCTCGAACAGCGACGGCATCACCTCCAACGCGAGCGTGACGGTTTCCGGCCAGGATTCCGCCGCCACCATCGCCTACAAGGTCGACGGCGCCGCCACCTTTAGCGCCACCTACGATCCGGCCGCGCTCGGCGATGGCGCCCACACCATTCAGGTGCAGGCGACCGACACCGCCGGCAACGTCAGCGTCAGCGATGTCCTGAGCTTCACGCTCGACACCAGCGAGGCCAAGCCGACCGTTGTGCTGGCCAGCGACACCGGCAGCTCGAACAGCGACGGCATCACCTCCAACGCGAGCGTGACGGTTTCCGGCCAGGATTCCGCCGCCACCATCGCCTACAAGGTCGACGGCGCCGCCACCTTTAGCGCCACCTACGATCCGGCCGCGCTCGGCGATGGCGCCCACACCATTCAGGTGCAGGCGACCGACACCGCCGGCAACGTCAGCGTCAGCGATGTCCTGAGCTTCACGCTCGACACCAGCGAGGCCAAGCCGACCGTTGTGCTGGCCAGCGACACCGGCAGCTCGAACAGCGACGGCATCACCTCCAACGCGAGCGTGACGGTTTCCGGCCAGGATTCCGCCGCCACCATCGCCTACAAGGTCGACGGCGCCGCCACCTTTAGCGCCACCTACGATCCGGCCGCGCTCGGCGATGGCGCCCACACCATTCAGGTGCAGGCGACCGACACCGCCGGCAACGTCAGCGTCAGCGATGTCCTGAGCTTCACGCTCGACACCAGCGAGGCCAAGCCGACCGTTGTGCTGGCCAGCGACACCGGCAGCTCGAACAGCGACGGCATCACCTCCAACGCGAGCGTGACGGTTTCCGGCCAGGATTCCGCCGCCACCATCGCCTACAAGGTCGACGGCGCCGCCACCTTTAGCGCCACCTACGATCCGGCCGCGCTCGGCGATGGCGCCCACACCATTCAGGTGCAGGCGACCGACACCGCCGGCAACGTCAGCGTCAGCGATGTCCTGAGCTTCACGCTCGACACGCACCTCCCGGTGGCTCCGACGCTGGCGCTGGGCACGGGCGTGGCCAACGGCGCGACGGCTGCGGAAGCGACGCAGGCGAGCGGTGTAGTGACGGTGAGCGACGAGTCCGGCGCCAGCATTGCGGTGACGTTCACCAACGGCATCCATACGGTGACCAAGACGGTGACCGGCACCGGCAGCGCGCAGGCGGTGACGCTGACATCTGGGGACCTGACGACGCTGACCGACGGCACGATCAGCGTGAGTGCGATCGCGACCGATGCGGCCGGCAACACCAGTTCGGCCGGCACCACCAGCTTTGTGCTGGACACGCATCCCCCGGCGGCGCCGACGCTGGCGTTGGGGACGGGCGTGGCCAACGGCGCGACCGCGGCGGAAGCGACGCAGGCGGGCGGTGTAGTGACGGTGAGCGACGAATCTGGCGCCAGCATTGCGGTGACGTTCACCAACGGCATCCATACGGTGACCAAGACGGTGACCGGCACCGGCAGCGCGCAGGTGGTGACGCTGACATCTGGGGACCTGACGACGCTGACCGACGGCACGATCAGCGTGAGTGCGATCGCGACCGATGCGGCCGGCAACACCAGTTCGGCCGGCACCACCAGCTTTGTGCTGGACACGCATCCCCCGGCGGCGCCGACGCTGGCGCTGGGGACGGGCGTGGCCAACGGCGCGACCGCGGCGGAAGCGACGCAGGCGGGCGGTGTAGTGACGGTGAGCGACGAATCTGGCGCCAGCATTGCGGTGACGTTCACCAACGGCATCCATACGGTGACCAAGACGGTGACCGGCACCGGCAGCGCGCAGGCGGTGACGCTGACATCTGGGGACCTGACGACGCTGACCGACGGCACGATCAGCGTGAGTGCGATCGCGACCGATGCGGCCGGCAACACCAGTTCGGCCGGCACCACCAGCTTTGTGCTGGACACGCATCCCCCGGCGGCGCCGACGCTGGCGTTGGGGACGGGCGTGGCCAACGGCGCGACCGCGGCGGAAGCGACGCAGGCGGGCGGTGTAGTGACGGTGAGCGACGAATCTGGCGCCAGCATTGCGGTGACGTTCACCAACGGCATCCATACGGTGACCAAGACGGTGACCGGCACCGGCAGCGCGCAGGTGGTGACGCTGACATCTGGGGACCTGACGACGCTGACCGACGGCACGATCAGCGTGAGTGCGATCGCGACCGATGCGGCCGGCAACACCAGTTCGGCCGGCACCACCAGCTTTGTGCTGGATGCAAATCCGACACTTCAGATCAACACGGTCCAAAAAAATGCTACAACAATATCCGGGACCTTTACGGATGTAACAAATGTCAGCTCGATTACGGTCAAGGATGGCACGACCACCCTTACCGGTACATTGACTATCGACAATACCAACCATACATGGACGCTCGCCGGCATACCCTCCAACCAAAAGCCAAACACAGGAGATAGCATTAGTGCGACGGCCACGGATGCTGCCGGTAACACACTTCAAGCAACCACGACCACGGTGGCGCCTGCCGGCGTCAGCGGCGAGCCAATCAATTTGGGACTCACCGACTCATCGGTCAATCATGTCGGCTCTTTCTCCCTCACCATTGCTGGAGTTCTTTCCGGCTGGAGCGTGAGCGAAGGTACAAACAACGGCGACGGCACTTGGACGGTAGTGACCAACGACGTTGCATCACTGTCAATCACGTCACCCGCCGCTTACACCGGTGCGCTGGTACTCAACATCACGGAAACCTGGACCAATGCGGACGGTAGCACCGGACACGCAACCGTCGTCGACAACGTCGAAGCCTATGCGGCAGGCTCGCCGATCTTCGCGCTGTCCGGTGACGACTTCCTGACCGCGTCGAGTGGCCACGACCTGTTGGTGTTCTCGCAGCCGATCGGGCATGACACCGTCTATAGCTTCGACGTTGCCGCAGACCAGATCGATCTCATCGGCTATGCCGGATTCGCGAGCTTTAGCGATATCCAGGCCCACACGGCCGACGACGGTGCCGGCGATGCCGTGATCACTCTGGGAGATGGCCAAACGATCACGCTGCACGGCGTCGATGCCGCATCGCTTAACTCGAGCGACTTCGTGTTCGATCAAACGCCGGAGACCGACATTTCGGTCACGATGACGATTGACGATGGTGCCGTCCTGCCGCTCAGCGGTATCATCCACAACACCGGCACGATCTCGCTGAACTCGACCGGCGACGAGACCGATCTCCAGCTTATCGAGCATGGCATTACGCTCGACGGCCACGGGCAGGTCGTCCTTTCCGACAGCAGCGAAAATTTCATTGTCGGTACGGTTTCCGACGTCACGCTCACCAACGTGGACAACACCATTACCGGCGCCGGCCACCTCGGTGATGGGTTCATGGCGCTTGTCAACGAAGGCACCATCATTGCAAACGGAACCAATGCGCTCGATATCGATACCGGGACGAATACCATCGTCAATTCGGGAACGCTGGAAGCAACCGGCAGTGGCGGACTTGTGATCGATAGCGATGTCGCGAATTCCGGAGTCCTCTGGGCGAACAACGGAAATATTGTAGCCAACGGCAATGTCAGTGGCGGCTCGGCATTGATCAGCGGCTCGGCGACGCTCGAATTCGCCGGCGCGTCGTCGGCAGATGCAAAGTTCGACTTCAGCGCCCTCGGAACCCTGAAGCTTGATCATTCCGTTGACTTCACGGGCACCGTTTCAGGTCTGGCGTCGGGCAATCAGTTGGATCTGCACGACATCCTGTTTGGCGCATCCACGACAGAGAGCTACACGGCCAACCAAGCAGGAACCGGTGGCACCCTGACCGTGAGCGACGGCGTGCACACCGCTAACATTGTCATCCTGGGGCAATATTCGGGGAACGGCTTCACTACGTCGGTAGACAATGGCGGCGGAACATTGGTGACTTACCACGATCCGCATTCTGTCGTTTGAGGAGCCGATCCGGGCAATTGGGGCAGCGCGAGCTGCCCTTTTTGATTCTCAGGATTGCCGCCGTGGTTACGTTTCGCGGCGGAAGTAGGGTTGATCGATTAGGCTACTTGAGCCGCTCCTAATTTCCGCTACGTGCTCCTCGAGGCCGTACCGTCCGACCGTGTACACAACCATAGCCGCTGCGCCATCGGCATTGGATCGAGACTCAGCTGCTGCCACCATATGCGTTCGTCGCCATATCGATGGAGCTCGTGATGGTGAAGCCTGCAAAGCGGCACAGTGAACTCGTCGCTTACTTTACGTCCCATGGCGCGCTGCTGAGCGAACTTAAGATGGTGTGCATCCGAGGGGCTGCGACCGCAGGCGAGGCAGGGCTGGGTGCTCACGAACTTCAGATGATTGCGGTCGCGCAACCGAAGAGGTTTGCTAATCGGGGTGACAAGCTGCGTAGGAGCCTGCGAAGTTGCGCCGACGACGGATGCATTTTTCTGCGTTGCGCCGCGCTTAGGCACGCGATTTCCGTTGAGCTTGCGTCCAGGCTTGGGTTTCTCGCCTGTCGAAATTGGTTCGCGGTCGAAACTGGTGTTGCCGTTTGCAATCGCCGCCTTGCTGTTGCCGTTGGTCTCGGCTCTCGTGCTCGCCCCGGCCGTATCGAGAGTTGCAGCACCGTCGTCGCAGAGCTCGTTGAGCTTCGCGGCAAAAGCGGTCTCGAGCTCCTGGGAATCCGATGTGGTGAGCTGATTTTTGAGGATCAGAACCCGTTGTGCCCAGATTGTCAAAGCGTCGGATTCTTTAAAGGCCTTAAGCTCGGAGATCAGCTTCTCGCGCAGAGCCAGCGAATGATCAGCAGGCAGGACTACGCGCGGCGGTCTGACCGGTTTGCGTCGGCCGTAATCGGACGTCGCCGCTGTGGGGGAGGGCGCGGGGATTGCAGCATCGGGAGGTGAGGCAGGCCCGATCTTTTCGGCGACTTGGTGGCTGGGTTGATCCGATCCAATCGGATGGGGCGGGGCGCCAACAAGATCCGGCGCATCGAGGTCATCTTCGCCGGCAATCCCGACCAGCGTGAACAGCGCGTAGCGCCGGGCATAGGTGAGGGCGGCTCCCATCCGATGCGGCGTGGCTGTCTCGCTGACGGGACAGACCGGCCAATCCGAGGAGACCCATTCGCCGGATGAATGCGCGAGCGTTGTGGTTAGCCGGATCAGCCCGGCCGCTTCATCGATCGAGGTGGTTTGCACTGTGGCAATCTCGTGCCGGCCGAGGCTCTTGCGTACCAGATCTAATCCACTGGATAGGGACGCGTAGCGGAAGCTGCGGTCGCCTTCGCGCGGGAAGGGGGACCGGATGGTCGCGGTCAGCGACTTCTCGGGATTGGCAAGTTCGATCTGAGCTTTTGCCAGCGCGCCTGCAATTGCTCCAATCGACTGGCTAGAGCGCTGCATGACCGACCTCCGCCACCTGAAGATCAAAGCTGATGGCGCCTGATTTGGAGCGCTTGGCCCGGATGCCATGCCCGATCGCCTCCTTGGCATCCTCTGGCATCAGCTTCTTCAGCTCGACCTTCGCGGCTTCATGATTGAGGAACGCTCCGCGAGTCTGGCAAAACACTCCAGCGAATTCCGCCCAGGAATTCGATGAAGTCATGTCCACGATCCGGACCGCCTCGATCCGCGGCCTTGGCGTCTCGACACCGAACAGATGAGGGATCTCGCCAGTCTCGACGCAGCGCCAGAACTTCTTTTCCGCGGTGAGCAGGAGATGTTGATAGAGCGGATCGGACGGAATGGTCATCTCAACCCATTTGCCGCCTCCGGTGATGATCGAAAGCACCGCGGAGCGGGACTGGATCACCCACATGTTGTGCTGAAGCTGGGCCATGTGTTTCTCGGCGGCTGCTTCCTCCGAGAACGACCACGGCAGCATGAATTTGGCTTCGAAGACTGCTCCCGTGCTCTCGACAATCCCGTCGAGGGTTGCCGCCATCCACGGGATTACCTGGTGCCGGGCGCGTCGCTGGACATCCTTGATGACATGCCCGCTGTTAAGTTCGTACCATCGCCGGTTGAGGTCTTCGGTAACCGTCCCAAGCTGGACGATGAGGTTGCCCGACAGGTCCTCTGGATCGGCCTCGCCACGCTTCTCCCGCCACACCCGCATTAGCGCGCCTTCATCGCTTCCCATGATGACGCGGGCATCTGAGCCACCGATGAAAGAGCGGCGCCCTCCATGAGAATTTGTAAACTTTTGCGAATTCATGACTTTCTCCAAAGACTGAAATAGCGTTTGCTACGCGGACAATTTCGGATGTATTTCGTCCGAATGGAATGAAAAGTATCATATGGAATGAATAAGTCAACCCCCCTTCGCAATCCGCTAACTAGCGCGCAGCTTCGTGCAGGCCGCGCTCTCATCCGTTGGAGTGCGGAAGATCTCGCGCGCGCATCCGCTGTCGGGCTCACGACCATTCGCCGCGCCGAGCTAACCGACAGCGAGACGTCCATGACTGCAGCGAACGACCTCGCAGTTCGCCGCGCATTGGAAGCCGCCGGAGTAGACTTCATCGATGAGAATGGGGGCGGTCCGGGCGTCCGCCTTCGAAAGCCCGCGAAAGAAAAGCCTCGGAAATGAATCGATCCGATCCCTGGCCGGCTTCCAAATTCGAATCGCGCAAGACGTTCGCTCGCGCTCAATCTGGCGACTACATAAGGGACTGGCATGCCCACGGAGTCGCTTATCAAAATAGGTCAAGATGAGCGACGATTCGATTGAAGCCAAATTATCGATTGGCTCTCGCTGCCAGATGAAGGTGGGCGGGAGACGGAGCCAACGCTTGCAAGGCCGGAAGGGGACGGTTGTCGGTTTCGCCCAGACGAGGAATGCCGTCCGGGTCGTATTCGACGGATATAAATCACCGCAAACGCTTCATCTCAGTTATCTGCTTGCTGTGCCGCCAACGGTGATGCCCATTGGAGACCCACCAGAAATCAGCGGCGAGCAAACTGAAGTCTGATTGCCGCTGCCGGTCAGTTGGATTCAATGGGTGCAATGAGGTCTGCAATCCTCAGTAACCCTTGGCACACCCGCCAGATGCAGCTCGTTCCGAGAAACAGGTCGATCGCGCTGTTCATGTCGCCGAACTGAATGTGATAGCCATTCGCATTGACGTTGATGGAGATGCGAACGCCGCTCGTTGCGACAAGCTGGGCCCGGGCGCAGTGAACGGCTTCGATCAATCGCCGGCTGAACTCCTTCGTGTCTTCCAGATCAAGAGAGATCAGGCGCGGCGGAGTGTGGGATTGATTGAAGGGATAGGTCGCATCGAGAAAGACCGTTCTGCCATCAGACGTCAGGAGCAATTGGCTAACGGATTTGCCTGCCGGAAAAACGAAGCACCGGTCATCAAGATCAATCTTGATTTCGAATTTTGGCTTGAATTCCGTAACGATCCGCGGGGTCGGGGTTATCGACATGGCTGTTGCGCCGCCTGGGGCAAGTCTCATTAAATCGAAATACTAGCGCTTATTGGCAAATTGTAGGATCTAGAATTAACGAGGGCAATACCGATCCTCGCATTCTGGCTAACTCCGAGGCCGGGCCATTGTTGTCCCGGCCGCGGCTGAATGAGGTCTGGCGCGAGCCGCGCCAAACCCCGGTTTGCAAAATTGGCGTTTTATCTTTAACGCTGAATTCGAGGCGACGATGTCAGAAGATGACCATTTCGGCAGAACGATACGGCAAGCCGCAAACGACTGAGCGAGCCCGCAATCGAATTTTTGCCCGAAGGCGCCGGTTAGACCGCACGGTCCAAATTTTTTGAAGGAAGAGCAGCGAATGGCCATCAGGATTGCCGCAGTAAAGGCCGCAAGTCTTTCGGACGACAAGAAAGAGGTGATTGTCGCTACCAGTGGCAAGTACACCGGGGACTTGGAGCTCAGGTTTGCGTGTGAATGTCTGGACGATCTCGTTGACGCTCTGACCCGAGCCAGGAGCGTGCAGCAGCCGGCGCCTTCTGCGGACACCGCACCAGGGAGATCTTCAACTCTGGCCACTGATGGGGGAGGCAGCCGCAATCCCGATGAGGTCCGCTTCGAACTGCCAAAGAACTTTACCATTACGGCAGACACGAGCGGCCGTGGTTTGGTCCTGTTCATCCTTAATCATCGGCTGGAAGGTCAGGCTGGCTATGCGCTCTCACCTGATGCTGCAAAACAGGTGGCCGGCGGATTGACGAAAAGCGCCGACGCGTTGCTTTCGTCGAAAAAGGTCGCTAAATCCTGAAATTCGCGTCCTGCTTTTTTGATCATTCCGCGCGCTTTCCAGGTTTGAAGTATTGCGATGGCGAAGAAATCGATCACGCTTAATGCCCGTCGTAAATGGGCCGATGTGCATGACGACTATGTGGTCTGGCATGAAGACTATGCCATAGGCAGGATCCGCCTGGTGGCCGATCCGAAATCGCCCGCTGCTCCATGGGAATGGTTCGTCACCGTGCCCTTGGCAATGCCGGAATGGGCGAACGGGACAGCCGAAAGTCGCGACGCCTGCATGAACGGTTTTAGCGCGGCCTGGGCCAGGTTTTTGAAGGAAACCCCTCCCGAGCGCCTTGCGCGTGCGTGGGAGTTCGAGCGCGCGGCTCAATCCCGTCGGCCGCAGTCGGATACACCCAGCGCGTTCTCGCCGGCATGATGGATTGGCCTCTGCCGCCTGCGGCTCAATCTCACACTTCGCCCGCAAAGGCTGCCTAAAACCTTCTCGACACGAGGTCTGATCTCGCCGAGCAACCGTTCGGGAAGCTGGTGTCAGCTTTTTGACAAGAGGTCAGGCAATTCCGCCCGAGAGTTCGTCGGGTACTCCCTGACATGGCTGTCCAGATCTGCCGTTGGCAGCCCTGACGTTGTGCGTTTGAGGTATTACAACTAAATTGGGGGACTAATTTAATGCCCCCTAACTTTCTGATTTTTCTATTTTTCGTGATGAATTCGGCGCGCTTCGGCACTTGGGTTGCGTATTCGCCAAATGAGCATCGGACTGCCTGGTTCGTTTCAAATGGACTTTGGATCAAACGGTATACTCGGCAGCCTCGCTAAAAGTTACTATTGCGTTCGCAAAGCCAGCGCACGAGCAGTGCGAACTACAGGCGCATTCCGCGCCCTCGGGTCATTTTTGTGTCGTCAGCTTCACCTCACGCTCCAGCGCAGCGATATCGTGGATGCAGTGATAGTGCGCGGACTGGCTGACGAGCTTGCGGTCCCGCCATTCGCGAAGCACGCGGCTCACGTTTTCGCGTGCCATTCCCGCCATCGCCGCGAGGTCGCCATTGCTGACCTTAAAGGTAAACATCACGCTGCCCGAGTCGGAAGGCTTGCCGACATACCCCGCGAGATCGAGCAGCGCTCGCGCCAGCCGTTCCTTGCCGGAAAGAAACGTCGCCGCCGCAAGCGCCTGGTCTGCTTCACGCAAGCGCATGGACAGGACCCTCGCCAGCTCGCGGTAGAATTCGGGATGCGTCGCGGTGAATTTCTGAAAACTCTCTTTGCTGATGAAGCGGTAGCTGCAGTCCCGCAGCACGACTACCGAAGCCGACCGGGGCAGCCCGTCGATCATGGCCAGTTCGCCGGCGAACTCGCCTGGGCCGAGCAAACTGACAACGCTCTCCTCGCCGCCCGGCGATACAATCACCACTTTGAGCAAACCCGCTTCGATGAAGTAGAGCCCATCGCCGGGCTCGCCGGCAGAAAACAGCACGCTGTCTGCTTTGGCGTGGCCGCGCACGCCATTCTCGACCAGGCGGGAAGTCAGCCCTTCCGGCAGGGATTTTAATAGGTTACTCGACTTCCGAAGCCTGTCCACGGCCGTATCCTGTTAACCGCTCACAGCCAATTCGAGGCATCCCGCTGGTGGCGCGTCGCCGCAATCAGTAGGCCGCAATCGGCGCTGAACCAACTGATTTTGCTGATTAAGGTTGCTGCCGGCCCGGCAAGCACGCTTCGGAACGGATCGCGAATTGCCTTTCCTGTTGATGGTTAGCCGCTAATCCCGCTGGTTAATGAATCATGAAGAAAATGTAGCAAATTGTGACTTTCGACAATTACAGGCTCCTGGCCACATGCCAAGCTGGGAGGAGTGGCTGCGGGCAGGGCGGGGGCTAAATCCGACCAGAACGACACCAGCGGATAAAACGGCGACTGCGACGTTCGCCGCGTGTGCATTGCCATGGGCGCAGCCTGCGCCCTGTAATTTTGTGGGAGCGCTCGCGGTGAAAAGACCGAGAGCGCGTCACGACGAATGTGAATTTTAGAGATTGTAGTTGCGGATTTTGAGGAGGGTTTATTTATGGCCACGTACAAGTACGACGCCACCACCAACACGTATATTCTCGTCGACGACTCGATGCTCCTGAGCTCCGATCCTTCCCTGACCACCAATATCTCCGTAACAACCGATCTTCCCGACTATGCGCCGGGATCGACGGCTGCTTTCACGGCGAGCGTCGGCGTGGGCGATACCGTTACGTTCAATGTCACCGACGTGGCGGGAACAGCCGTGTCTGGCACGAACGCGCCTTGGACAATTACGGATGGTGGTGTGGGCGATCTTGATGGCGTTGCCAACGGTGTGATCCAGACCTCCTGGACCGTCGGACAGGACGCGGCAGGCGAGTCATTTGTGCTTAGCGCGACGGACCAAACCGCCGGTCTGATGGCGACAACGGCGTTTACCGATTCTGCTCCTCACATACCGGTGCCCGCCGTCGTTCCGGCTACACTAACTAACGGGATAGTCTTTCTAACCGGTGATACACATACGGCGACAGGCACGGGCATCTTCCCCTCGTTCGTGCAAATCCAGGCGAATCCGCAAGAGGGAGGTGTCGAACAGGGCTTTAACACAGACGCTGCTCCAGTAGAGGACACCGGAAGCTCCTCCGTCCACAATCACAGCCTTCTGCTGAGCGCTGTTCCGATCGTCACTGTTAACGGGGTCGATTACCGCGAATTCCGGCTAGACTTGAACGAGACGGATAAACCAATCACGCTCGATACTCTTCAAATCTATAAGGCCGCCGCAGGAGATCTTACGAGCCTCGCAGGCTTGACGCAGATTTACGACATGGACGGAGGGCCGGACGGCCTCAGCGCTACTCCAGGGGATAACGTAAACGTCTCTGTCCAGTTGACGGCATGGTCATCGGGTAGCGGCCATAGTGACTACAAAATACTGATCCCGGACAGCTACTTTTCAGGGACGGACCCGTCGGCGTTCATATATCTCAACTCGGAATTCTCGAACGCCGATGCGGGATTTGAGGAATGGTCGGTCGCTGCACCCGCAGGTGGCGGTCCCGGTGGGCAAGGCGCGCTAACGATTCTGAAAATCGTACACGACGTGAACCTCGACACGCAAAATCTCGTCGTGGACCATGCCGGCGACGTGATCAACTACAACATCGAGCTTGGAAATACGGGCACCGCCGGTCTCACCGTGACGGCTGTCACCGATCAAGTCGAAAGCTTTGGCGTGACAAACGCGATACCCACGCTCAGCGGGGCTTTCAACAGCGGCGATGCGAACCATAACAACATACTCGATCCCGGCGAGCACTGGGAGTATACTGCATCTTATACCGTCATTCAGGCCGATCTCGACCACGACGGCTATGGCACCCCGATCGGTGGTGCGCCGGGCGATGGCTTTATCGATAACCTGGCAACTGCTTCGGCTACCGGGGTGCCTGACGCAACGTCAACAGCGTTTGTGCCGATCGTATTCGACCCGTCGCTGACGATTACGAAGGTCGCGAGCACAACCCCGACTGATCTACTGGATGTGAACCAGGCGGATCACACGGGCCAGGTGATCAACTACACGATCGAAGTCGACAACACCGGCAACATCGATCTGACCGGTGTCACGTTGACTGATACGTCGTTTGCAGACAGTGGTGCAACACGAGGTGCCGACATTGTCGGCAACAACGACAACATCCTAGATGTGGGCGAGAAGTGGTCGTTTACGGCCAGTCACACGGTGACGCAGGCCGAGATGAACGCTGGCGCCAACCTGGTCAACACCGCGACGGTGGATACGGCCCAGACCGCTCCGCAGGACGCCACAGCGACAACGGTGGTCGACCAGGACCCGTCGCTGACGATTACGAAAGTCGCGAGCACAACCCCGACTGATCTACTGGATATGAACCAGGCGGATCACGCGGGCCAGGTGATTAACTACACGATCGAAATCGACAACACCGGCAACATCGATCTGACCGGTGTCACATTGGCCGATACGTCGTTTGCAGACAGTGGTGCAACACGCGGTGCCGACATTGTCGGCAACAACGACAACATCCTAGATGTGGGCGAGAAGTGGTCGTTTACGGCCAGTCACACGGTGACGCAGGCCGAGATGAACGCTGGAGCCGACCTGGTCAACACCGCGACGGTGGATACGGCCCAGACCGCTCCGCAAGACGCCACAGCGACAACGGTGGTCGACCAGGACCCGTCGCTGACGATTACGAAGGTCGCGAGCACAACCCCGACTGATCTACTGGATGTGAACCAGGCGGATCACGCGGGCCAGGTGATCAATTACACGATCGAAGTCGACAACACCGGCAACATCGATCTGACCGGTGTCACGTTGACTGATACTTCGTTTGCAGACAGTGGTGCAACACGCGGTGCCGACATTGTCGGCAACAACGACAACATCCTAGATGTGGGCGAGAAGTGGTCGTTTACGGCCAGTCACACGGTGACGCAGGCCGAGATGAACGCTGGAGCCGACCTGGTCAACACCGCGACGGTGGATACGACCCAGACCGCTCCGCAGGACGCCACAGCGACAACGGTGGTCGACCAGGACCCGTCGATCCATATCGAAAAAGTGACAACCGGTTTCGACGGCACTGCCAATCACACGGGTGACGGCATCAGTATTCTGGCCGGCTCGGGGGTCACATGGACCTACACCGTCACCAACGATGGCAACGTCGATTTGTCCAACATTGCGGTGACGGATAGCAAAGGCGTGACGCCGGTCTATGTTAGCGGCGACACGAATGGTGACCATATTCTCGAAACTACCGAGACATGGGTTTACAAGGCTACTGGCACAGCAGTCCTCGGTGGCTACAACAACACCGGGACAGCGACAGGCCACCTTGGCAGCTCGACCGTCAGTGACGACGACGGTTCGTCCTATACCGGTACCTTTACCGAGCAGGGCGGGACTTTGACCCAGGGCTTCTGGGGTAGCCATACCGATGCCTGGGATGGCGTCAATGGCAAGGAAAGCAATCCGACCACGAGTGCGTTCAAAAGCGGCGTATTAAGCAAACTCGAGATAAATCCGCGCCACGATGGTAACCTCCTGCTCGGCGATTCCAACGGCGACGGAATCGCAAATGATGCGCACGATCTCCTGATCTCGGACAAACTTGCCGCAGCGATCGAGTCGTCCAGCACATCCGGCGACGCCCGAATGATCATGTTGCAGCAGGCTATCGCCACTCAGCTGAACATCGACAATGGCAAGGCCGAGCCCAACAACCTGATCGACGAAGCCGTGATGTGGCTCACCAAGGCGGCGCCTGGCGCGTGGTCCGGCGTTGGGGTCAATATCGCAGCTAGTGGCCTTGTTGATGACGGGCACGGCAATTTAACCCTCGTCGTCGCCGAAAATGCCGGCCACACTGCCCTGGCGGGCAGTGCGGTGGCAACGAGTTCGTCGGCGTGGCATGGTTTTGTCAATGTTACGGATGCCGCTGGATACGTAGGTACACCCGTGACAGCCGACGGCGAAGGACTGAAAAACGCACTGATGTGGTGGAACGACGGTCATCTCGTGACGACGGCGGCCGGACAAGTGGCGTATGATCCTGATGGGACTGGTTCCGGCGGCGTGAACCCGGCAACCATCCATCTAAACACAACCGACGAGTTCTGGCTCACGCTGCATCAGCAAACGGGGCTGACGGGGATTGGCTGAGCGCACGATCGAACCACGCGCGACGACGACTACATGATCGACATGATAAAGTCCTGCGGCAGTGTCACCTGCCGCAGGATTTACATTTGGGTGTCGCGACATGCGCGCTCACACGATATGCGCCGTTGTCCAATAGTCGGTTCCTTGATGCAGTATCGCCGGTGCTACACCAAGGACGTCCACGATGGTTGTCGCTGCCTGCCCGTTGTGCGGATCCACCACAAAGTTTGTTCCTCCGTTAGAGTCCGAGACCAACATCAGCCAATGGTCGGCAACCGGATCGGTTCCGGTGTATCCGATCGATGTCATGAGCTGGTGCATATCGATCACGTCCTGGCCAACGGCAAAGTCCGCAACGGTGTCGGGTGCCGCCTTCAAGAAGTTGAAGACAAACGTATCGTTGCCCGGCCCGCCATAGAGCTTGTCGGCGCCCATCCCGGCCACAATTGTATCGTTACCCCGGCCGCCTTGAATGGTGTCTCCTGCGTCATTGGCAATGATCG
Organism: Bradyrhizobium sp. AZCC 2289; assembly: GCF_036924615.1. NCBI lineage: Bacteria > Pseudomonadati > Pseudomonadota > Alphaproteobacteria > Hyphomicrobiales > Nitrobacteraceae > Bradyrhizobium > Bradyrhizobium sp. AZCC 2289. Next base: position 8,717,192 of record NZ_JAZHRY010000001.1, read on the forward strand.
TGTCGTTGCCGTCACCAGCCCAGACGTTCTTGATCAGGGTCGTTGTTCCGATCTGAAGGGTCTTGCCGGCAATGGTGTCGAACGCACCGGAGTGCAAGTCGAGATATGAGCCGCTTGTGACTGCGGCCGTATTGATGGTCGCAGAGCCACTGCTGTCATTCAAGATCGTGCGAGCCGTGCCAGCCTCGGCCGCGAACTCGTCCGTGTAGACATAGGTTGTCGGCGTTGAGGGAGCATCGCCAAGGGCCGTCAGGGTCCAGCTGTTCAGCGTCCCGACATTGCCCGTGACATTGTCTGTCACGGTCAATGTCCAATTGCCCTTGGCATCCTCTCCCCAGAAATCGTTGGCTGTGGTCTCAAATACGATCCCGGTCCCGGTGCCGCTCGCCGGATGGTTGACGAGCACCGCACTGGTCCCGTCCGGCGATGTCAATGTGACCGTGAGGTCGCTGACGTGAGGATGCGTGATGTTGAGGTCGACCACCACCTTGTCGAGACGCTCGGATGAAGCGAGCGTGATCGTACTCTGTATGCTGCCGGTCCCATCGGTGATTGTGGCGTTGTCGGTGTGGCTGACCGCCTCTGTGGACATGTCGGCGTAAGTCGACTGCTTCTGCCAGCTCTCGGCCAGTCTCACCGCGGCGGTGGCATCGACAAGACCAAAGCCATAGTCGTTGCTGAAATGAAGGCCGCCGCCGTTCCAGTCGTGGGCGCCGTTGGTCTGCCAGCCAGTATTTGCCGGATCAGAGTTCTTGGCTGAATAGGCCAGGATCTCCTGGACGTCACGATAACCTAGATTTGGGTTGGCCTGTAACATCAGCGCAATGATGCCTGACACCGTTGGTGCGGCATACGACGTACCCGAAACCGACGCGTAGTCGCCGCTCATCGCGCCAGCAGCCCCGAGACGATCATCCGTCATATCCGAGGAGCCCGGTGCCGAGACAAGGAGCGCCGCACCCGGTGTGCTGAACGACGTGACATGGCCGGTGCTGTCGGTCGCCCCCACGGTGATGACGAAGGGATCGTTCTGGTAGTTGTGATAGTTTACGTTGTCGCCGGACGCCCGGTAATTTCCGGCCGCAAAAACGATATCGATGCCGAGTCCGCCCCGGCCGTTGGCAACGTCGTTTTGAATGGCTGTCTGTGATGAGGAGAAGGACGAGAGGAAATTGTCCTGGTAAAGGCCCGAATACCCCCAACTCGCGTTGGCAACGTCCATACCGTTGGCCAATAGATGATTCAGCGCATCAGTATTCTGGCTGGTACCGCCGCTCGCGCCGAAGCCGATGCGAAAGCCTGCTACACCTGCGTTGTACGCGACGCCAACCACGCCCGAGCCGTCCCGGGCAGCCGCCAGGACCCCCGCGACTGTGGTCCCGTGGCTATCGGTGGAAGTCCCATAGGCGCTGCCGTCGGCAACTACGGCGTCATAGTCTAGATTAAACAGATAGTGAGAGTTCAGATCAGGATGATTGTAATCGATCCCGTCATCGATGATTCCAATATTCACGCCTACGCCTGTATAGTTCTGCCAGGCTTTCACAACGTCGACGCCAGCGGTGGTGCTGGTTAGATTCCACTCGGAGCGGAAATAGGTGTCAGTCGGCAGCGTTGTATCTCCAGTCGGCGGGTTGAGCGTTTGCCAATGGATCGGAATGTCATGCAGCACCGTCGTGGTGGTGCCTTGGCCTGTGCCGGTGCCTGAACCCGTGGTGCCTGAGCCAGTGCCAGATGTCGTGCCGCCACTGCCGGTTGTGGTTCCGCCGCCCTTTTTGGCGGCGGTGGCCTCGGGGCCAACCTCTAAGTCATCGCCGCTTAATCCGCCGGCGACAGTGAGCGGCGCCCCGGCATGATCTTCAATGGTGGCGTCTGCTTGCACCAAAGCAAAATCTTGCCCGTGATCCGGCGTGGCACTATTTGACGTTGGTACGATCGGATTTCCGAAAAAGTAGCCGTCGTCGGCTCCGTACAGCGCAATGTCGGAATGCCCGCCGTTGAAATTGTCAGCAAAGCTCCACTTTCGCATCTGGCCTCCTTGCCGGCGGAGGCGCCGGCGAACAGGCGCGCTCGCTCATTGGCGCGTCCGGTCCGCCACGTAGGAGCAGAGGCCTTTAACGGGATGTAAAATTAGCGATCTAGATTAAATTAGCGGTTCCAGAGAGCTTAGGCGGACGGTTCAATTGCGAGAACCGCGCCAATACACTGGCAATACCTGCTGATAATGTGTGTCTCCGCGCGCCCTAAATTAACTTAAAATGCAACGAGGCGGCTGCCTGCCTTGCGCCGCCGCCTGGGCAGCGGGATTGCCGGGGCCGATAGCCCCTCTGATTACCGCATAAATACGGTGTTTTGCGTGCGTTGACGGTCTGGCGTGCTTCCATCGAAAAAATGGCCATGTTAAACATTGCCTTAGATAAATTGAAAATCGTACCGGGTCCCTGCTAAGGTGCAGCAGTTGGCTCAATGTCATTTGGCCCAAACGGGTCGCAAATAGTTAATTTAAAGAGGGGCGGGGATTTCCGCTGAACAGTGTGAGTGCTCCGTTCAAGAGACCTGACGAACTTCGGCGTTTGCTGCAGAGCTGCCAGAGCTATTTCGCCACCGCTGCGATCTTCAGTTTGGCCATTAACCTGCTCTATCTGGCCGGGCCGCTTTACATGCTGCAGGTCTATGATCGCGTGATTTCGAGCGCCAGCGAGATCACGCTTCTGATGCTCACGATCGCGCTCTTGATCGCTTTCATGGCGTTGGCCGGGTTGGACGCCGTTCGGGCGCGCGTGCTGACCCGCGCCAGCATTCGTCTCGACCAGAAGATCGCGGCGCGGGTGATGACTGCGATCATCAATCGCTCCGCAAGCGCCGGCGGCGCCCGCAGCCAGTTGCTGCGCGATTTCGACACCTTCCGGCAGTTCGTCACCGGCATGGGGATCCATGCGATCTTCGATCTGCCCTGGGCGCCGATCTATATTGCGGTGATCTTCGTGCTGCACCCATTCCTGGGGGCATTTGCATTAGGCTGCTGCATTGTGCTGATCCTCATGGCCCTGCTCAACGAGTGGCTGGTCAAGCTGCCGTTGAACGAGGCGGGTGAGGCGGCCTCCCGGAGCTACAGCTTCACCGAGATGAGCCTCCGCAACACCGAAGTGGTGCGGGCCATGGGCATGACCGAAGGTCTGTTGCGGCGATGGTCCCGCGATCGCAACCGCATGCTTGAAAGGCAGGTGTCTGCAAGCGACCGTGCCGCCACCATGCAGAGCCTCATCCGTTTTCTGCGGCTTGCCATGCAGTCGATGATACTGGGTCTCGGCGCCTATCTCGTGATCGAGCGGCTTGCAACCGTCGGCGCCATGTTTGCCGCCAGCATCCTGCTCGGAAGAGCCTTGCAGCCGGTGGAGCAGATCGTCGGTTCCTGGCGCAATCTGGTTTCCGCGCGCGGGGCATTCCTGCGTATACGCGAACTCCTGGCGGCCAATCCCGAACGCGACGCCGGCCTGACACTGCCGCGGCCGAAGGGCCGACTCTCGGTCGAGGGGTTGACCTATGTGCCCCCGCTTAGTTCGAAGCCGATCCTGCGCGGGGTAACGTTCGCGATAGAGCCAGGCGAGGTCTTGGGTGTTATCGGCCCTTCGGGCGCCGGCAAATCCACGCTTTCGCGTCACCTGGTTGGCGTGCTCGTGCCGTCTGCCGGCGCGGTGCGGCTGGACGGGGCGGACGTATCGAACTGGGTCAGGACGTCACTCGGTCAGCATATCGGTTATCTTCCCCAGGATATTGAGCTGTTCGCCGACACGGTCGCGGCCAATATCAGCCGCTTCCAGGAGGGCGAGGACAATGAGGCGATTCTGGCGGCGCAGATAGCCGGCGTGCACGAGATGGTGGTGCGCCTGCCGAATGGTTATGACACCCAGGTGGGAGAAGGCGGCGCCATACTATCCGGCGGCTATCGTCAGCGTATTGGTCTTGCCCGCGCCATCTTCGCCAATCCGAGCCTCGTCGTGCTGGATGAGCCGAGCTCCAATCTCGATGCCGAAGGCGATGCCGCGCTGGCCGATTGCATTCTTCAACTCAAGAAGCGCGGCACGACCGTGGTGATCGTGTCCCATCGGCCAGCAACGATAGGGGTAGTCGACAAAATCCTGGTTCTCAGGGACGGAGTCGCTGAAATGTTCGGGCCACGCGCCGAAATCATGTCGCGTCTCACGCGTGCGGTGCCGATGCATGCCGTACAAGGTTCGACGGGCTAGGAATCTGAAATGGCACTCTTGGATGCAGCAACTCGAAGTATGGGGTCCGCCGCAGAACTGCGCGGCACGACGGCGAAAAGTGATCGGCCGCCAAGCGATTCCATCCGGCGCGTCGCTTTGGCAGGCTGGCTGATTATCGCGATCTTTTTCGGCGGTATCGGGACATGGGCGGCAACCGCGCCCCTCAACGGGGCGGTCGTGGGTAATGCGGTCGTCAAGGTCGACGGCAACCGCAAGAGCGTCCAGCACCTCGACGGCGGGATCGTCAAGGAGCTTCATGTCAGAGAAGGCGAGAAGGTCAACGTCGGCGACCTCTTGATTGTGCTCGACGAATCCCAGGCGCGCGCCGAATACGACGTGCTCTCCCAGCAATATGTCGTGCTCCGTGCCACCGAAGTACGGCTCCTGACCGAACTTGACCACGGCTCGGCGCTCGTGATGCCCGACGATCTCAAGGCGCGCGTTGAAGAGACCTATCTGAAGAGCGTCTGGAACGGCCAGATCAGCCAGTTTGAAAGTCGTCGCGCCGCGATTGAAGGACAGCGCAATGTCATCCGGGAGAAAATCAATCAGTTGGACTCGCAGATCGTCGGCGCCGAAGCGCAGGTCAAATCCTTCACAGACCAAATCACCTCTGTAAAGGCTGAAGCCAAAGACATCGCGCCACTGGTCGAGCGGGGACTGATTGCCCGGCCGCGCATCCTGCAGCTGGAGCGCACCGCCTATGGCCTCGAGGGGCAGATTGCGGACGCCAATGCCAACATCGCCAAGGCCCGGCAGGCCATTGCGGAGCAGCAGCAGCAGATCGCGCAACTCGACAACGACCGGATGACTGACGTCACCAAGGACCTGCGCGACACCCAGGCCAAGATGCTTGAGGTGATCCCGAAGGCAGTAAATGCGAAGGCCGTACTCGGCCGCATGGAAATCCGTGCACCCTACACAGGCAGGGTCGTCGCGCTGACCGCGTTTTCGGTCGGCGGCGTCATTCAGCGCGGCGACAAGATTCTCGACATCGTCCCGGACCAGGACTTGCTGACCATCGAAGCGCAGATCGCGGTCGAGGATATCAGCGAGATCAAGCCCGATATGCGCGCCGAAGTTCACCTCACGGCCTATAAGCAGCGCATCGTTCCGATCATTCATGGCGACGTCATCCAGATATCCGCCGATCGTCTGACCGATCCGAAAACCAATAATCCCTATTACACGGCGTACGTGCGGATCGACGAGAGCGAGCTTGCGACCATGCCCAATATCCGGCTCTATCCGGGCATGCCGGCCACGGTGATGATCCCCACCATCCAGCGAACCGCGTTCGACTATATTGTCGGACCGCTCGTGATGTCGTTCAATCACTCGTTTCGGCAGAAGTAACGCCTGATTCGCTGTCGGGAAATCTGCGGCCGAGGGATCCGGAAGGTTGATCTTGCGGTCAATCCTGGGTTGAAGTTCAAATTTGGATACGGGGCATCGTCTGACCGGAATTGGTCGCGGTGGGCGGAAATGGCAATCTTCATCGCTGTCGTGACAAGGGACGGCGAATTTGGCTATTCGGCATCGTTTCCGGACTATCCGACCTGCGCCGTCGCAGCTCGGACCGTCGACGAGGTGATTGCCAGGGCGAGGCACGCGCTGCTCGCGCATGTCGAGGCCCAGTCGGCGGCCGGTCAGGAAATTGTCGTGCCAACGGCGGCTGACGCGATTGCGCGGAACGGCGCATTGCTTCTTGCTGCCATCGATGTGCCGGACGACATCCGGACGATTCGCGTCGAGCTTGATGTTCCAGCCCTGTCGCTGGCGAGAATCGAGGCCCTGGCCAGACGGCTCGGTTTGACGCCCGCTGCGCTTTTCGTCGCCGCAGTCGATCGGTGGGCCATGGAAGAGCTGGTGGCTCGGCCGGGCAGGGGAGAAGCCGACGGCCTGATGCTGCCCGATTTTGACAATCCGCTCGAACTGAAGGTGGAAACGATCGCCGTTGCAGAACGGGCCCCACATCCTCCAGCAGTTGACCAGGGCGGCGTTACCGATCAGGTGCGTGAAGTGACCGCTGACATTACAGCCGAACTGGCGCGTCTGCTTGAGGAGCAGGCCACCTCGCATCTGCCGAACGGCGCGAAAGACGGCCTCGAGTTGCATCGCCCGGCTGGGCGAAGGCGATGAGCGGTTCGTCATGACGAGGCTCACCTGCCGCAACCGGGCGTCAAGATCGCGAACTCGATCAAGGGCCCTGCGATGATCTCCACGACAGGTCGCATGAGGCCTCTGGCGGTTCTGGCGGCTTGCACGCTGCTGACCGCTTGCGGGGCCGTTCCTCAGGCCATCGAGCAGGAGGCCGACCCGCCGCCCGTGAATTTGAACGATGCCTTGGCCGAATGCCGCAATGGCTATCCCGATCAGATAACCCAGGCGGTTCCGCGTGCGGCTTGCGTGATCAAGGCGACAGAGCCCTTGCGCCCGCTGCTGCCATTCCCGGAATTGCTCGATAAAGAAAACTCCTTCCGAAAAACCCTGGCCGAACAGGTTCAGAGCGGGAGCATTTCGCTTCTTGAGCGAAACCGGCAAATGACCAAATTCCACGCAAGCATGCTGGTCGAGGAGCAAACCCGATTGCAGGCGAAACCTGGGGATGTGGTGGCTGCCTCATTGACCGCGACGCAATGGCGACTGTCGAATTCCGATGGCTGCTCGTCGCTGGGCGGGAATACCGCAAATTGCTACTGATATTCGGCCGCGTCGCCGCGATGTCACCTTCGGCGCGCTTTGCCGGTGAAAGGGACTAAAACCGATTCTGGCTCATCTGACTTGGTCGATACGGTATCCCCACAACCAGACTCGACCGTTGCGTTCAATCTTCTAGATGCTCGGAACCGATTCGTTTGATCAAGTCGTGTAACCTTGCTCCCTCGGCCATGCCCGCTATTTGATCGCGATTTTGCGTGAAGCGGGCGAGCGCTGCATAGAAGCAACTTGGGTTACGAACGAACCAACCTTTTTAAGGATATCCTGTCGGTCAGGCCCTGGCGGAAGTCTGCGAGCCGTCTCCAGTAGCTCGGCCGCTAATTCTTCCAGATCCTGCAATCGTTTGGTTGTCATTTGACTTGGTCCGACCGGACGTTGGATGGCTGCGGCGCGCCGGCCGCGTGGAGAGCGTCCCTGAGGGTCATCGAACTGTAGTCCTCGCGCTCCCGCTGGAACCTCAACTGTGTGGCTTTGAAGGAAGCCAATCGGGCCGTAATTTCCTCACGCTCATTTCGCGGCGGCAGGGGCGACATTCGTTCGAATTTCGGCGGATCGAAACTGCCGGGTTGTTCCGGCTGCACGATTTGTTCGATTTCTTCGATCGGCGCAATCTGTACCGGCACAGTCGTCTCGGCGTTTGCGCCCTTAACCCCTTTCACAAAAGCCAGAGTTTCGGCAATCAAAAGGTCTCGATCCTGCATCCAACCCATAACGCAACCCCCGCCAGTACCGCTCTGATTGGAGGATAGCAGCCAAGATGGAATCTTGGCAATCTTTCGTCAGACTTCGCTGGCCGACAGCAACTAGCGCATCAACCCGAACCAATTGAACCTCGCTGGTTTCGTCGTCTTCTTCACGACCTGCAACCCAACGTCTTGGAGATCGATTAGCGTGCGTTTGCCGGATCGTGCACACCGAATGAGTTCGTCGGCGATGCGCTTTCGCAGGTCATTGTGTCCGTTATCCGCAGGGATCTTCTTGCAGACGTAATCCAGGGCCGCGGTCATATTGGCAATCGTGTTCTGATCAAACTCCGTCAGCATGCTCGGCTCTTGATTTATCCCGTCCCTATTTTCCCGTCGCCTTCAGGCCAAGTTCAACCTGCCGGCGGATGGCTTCCGAGCGGCCGCTAGACGCCATCACTGTTTCTCACCGGGGGCGCTGGGCTGAGATGCTGGCGGGGGAGTTTCCGCTGCAGGTGTCACAGCAACGCAGTCACCCGCCCAAATCTTGGTGCCTTTGACGGTGCCGACCAGCTTGCATCCCGTTGGCGCTTGCGGCTTGGCCAGCGCAGGCGGCTTTTTCGCCGCTTTCGGCGGAGCGCCCTGAGCAAGCGCGCTCGTTGCAAAAAGTAGGGCAATGATTCCGATTAGCTGCTTCATAGTTCTTCCCCTCGACTTTGAACGTTTACTTCCCTTTAGCCTTCAGCCCCAGTTCTACCAGCCGGCGAGTTTACGCCATTCTTGGCCAAACGCACTTGTTGCTCTGCAACCTTGATGGTTTCGATCCTATCCCGAAATTTGCTGATCTCGCGAAAGGCGTCTTGACGATCGTTTCCGGACGGCAGCTTGCGTGCAGCCGCAGAAAGCTTTGCCGCCAAGTCTAGGAGCTGGGACCAACAACGATGACGTGCTCATCGGCAACTTGGCAAATTACGTCCTGACCGGTGGCGGTGGCCACGACATCCTGACTGGCGGAGCCGGCAATGATACGTTCAGGTTCAACGATCAATCGGACAGCCCGGCCGGGCCCCTTGGGGCAGGGATCTTTAACAGCCTGGATCAGATCACCGATTTCACGCCCGGCCAGGACCACATCGATCTCCGAGGCCTGGCTAACGAAACCGCCGGTCACGCGCCGCTGAACTTTACCGATCACTTCACCGGTGCAGCCGGTCAAGTCGTTGCCGCCTTCATGGTGGCGGCTACCGACCTCAATGGCGACCATGCTGCTGATTTCGAGATCTTCGTGCACACGACAGAGTCACACGTTCATCTCACCGCGTCGGATTTCCTGCTGTAGCGCAATCGGATCGTGGAAGCGTTGTTGCCAGTCCTTGTCCACCACGGACCTTATCGCTCTGACCCGGTGCCACGGCTTGCGAACTGCAGGTCAATGGGCGTCAGCGGTGTGGGAGTTTTGGGGCCGCCGTCCTCATATCTCGATGCCAAGTCCAGAAGGCGCCCCTTGATGCACGGCACGGAATCCAGGTTAACGGTCACGCGATTTGAAGGATTTCGAGCAGGAAGGCGGGATTCCAGCTTGCTCGCTTTCGTCTTGTCTTGACACTTCCCTTGGCATTGTTGGCACGGACGAGATCGAGGGCGAAGCGTCGGACGACGGCCATATTCTTTGCGCCGTGACCGGCCCGATATCGCGACAAGTCATCGCCGAATTCGACGTCGAGGAGCCAATGCATGCTTTCGACAGCCCAATGACCACGTATGGCCCGGGCGATCCGGTCGATGTCGTTTGTGACCGAACAGATGAAGTAGCGTGTGTCGAAGGTGGAGCGGTCGGCATGCGCGACACGGCTGTCGACCTTGACGAGGGTCTTGATGCCGATGAAGCGCGGCTGGCCCGGATAGCTGCGCTCCGAAGCGATCCAGTCGACCTTGTTGGAGGCGGTATAGGTGCGTGTCTCGATGCGGCCGTGGCCCTTTTCGACGGTGGTCTTGGTGACGACCTCGGTGTTGGGCGCGCCGTGAAAATAGTCGGCGACCTCGGTTTCGAGATTGGGCTGATTGCCCTTGAGGGCGAGCAGATAGTCGGCCTTGTGGGCGATGATCTTTTCGGCGATGTCGACTTGGCAGCCCATGGCATCGATGGTGACCAGCGCGCCTTGCAGCTGCTTTGTCTCGGCGAGGTGGTCGAGCAGATCCGGGATGGCGGTGATTTCGTTGGTCTTCTCCGGCACGCTCAGTTGCGCCAGGGTCAGCCGCGCCACGGTCGCGTAGGCGCTGAGCGTGTGCAGGGCCTTGAGCCCCTTGCGCCGGTCGTGAGTCCGCCGTGCCGTCTTGCCGTCGATGGCGATGAACTCATGGCGGCCCGGCCATTGGGCCGCCACCCAGTTCTCGAAGCAGAGCGCGAACAGCGTCGGATCGACCCGGTTGAAGAGATGGCGCAGCCAACGTTCGCACGGGATACCGTGATGGTAGTCCGAGAACCGGCGCAGGAAGGCGAGATTGTGCTCGCCCCAGTCGGCAATCTCGTCGAAATCGTCACAGGAAGCGATCGTCGCGCAGGTCACCAGCAGCACCTCCTTCAGCGGGTACATCACCCGCCAGGGTTCGCGGCTATCGTCGAGGTCGGAAAAATGCTGCAAAAGCACCGCAAGCCGTGCCCGCGGCGCGTCCTGGTCGATAATCTGGCCCATGATCGCGCTCCATGAAGAATCAGAGCCACCACGGAATCACAGCCCGCGCGTCAACACAAAATCAGCCTGCCAACCCCGTTAACCTGACTTCCGTGCCGTGCCCCTTGATGAAGGGATCATTGGCCTTCTCGGCCAAATCGCGCACTGTGCGGGCTCGTTGCTTCTTAAATTGCTCGTCCAACATGACTAAACCCCAAACGCCACTGACTGAAAGGCCGGATGCTAGCTCAAAACAACGGCTGGAAAAATAGCTAACGGGGTCAGGCCAAAAGGCCGGCCGGCCCGAGTGAAGCGGCCTGCAGGGCGAGGTTGTGAGACTGTTAGTGCCAACGCCTAGAAATTGGCCCCTTTCGGGGGCATATTCTTGGGATGGCAATCAGCGTCCTGTTCTCCTGTCCAAGGTGCGGCCGGGTCTATCGTGCCAGCCAAAACTTGCTTGACCGGGACGCCCGGCAACCCGGACGGTTCGACTGTACGGTCTGTCGAACAACGGTCCATTCATGGAGTGGGGCTTACGATTACGCCATCTGGACGCCACTCGATATTCAAGCCCCGCCCTAAGATAAGAAATGGAAACGGCCCCAGCGCGGGGTTTGAGGTCGCGCCAGGACCGCCAAGGGCCGTCTGCCTGTGGCAGCGAAATTGCCACTTTTTCCCGATAGGAATGATTCAGCGTCTTGGATAGGGACGCTCAAGGAGGGGCGGCCCCGGCGCTACTAGCCCCGGGCTGGGGCCGTTTCCTTTTGGTGATCCGACCACAGGCGCGCCTCAATGCCAACCGAACGAATGACCGATTTGGCGCAGCATCAACGACACCGCGCCCCAGTATCGGCCGTAGTAATATTGCTGATCGACCAAAAATGCGGCGGCGGCAACAACCACTATTATTCCGAATACTCTCATAGCAAGCTACCCCGCTACTTTTGACAGTGTGCCGGGCTCCGTTCACGAACTCCGCGCCGACGTTCAATCGTCGCCCCATTGACCTTTCGTCACATCAAAATGGCGACCAAGCTTGAAATTCTCTCGCATGTCGGCGAGGCGCTTTTTATCCACACGACGTTGCTGCCATCCTTCATAGAAAGAATAGAGCACAAACGCCAATGAAACTCCGACGAAAAGTCCCCACATGACGCGCCTTTCGCGTCTCCTCTCGCGGAGAGCTTCGAACTTACCCCGACATTCTTAGCATGTACCGTGCCAACAACGGGACAGTATGGGGCCTTTTCTTTTGAGAGCGGCCTCTTCGTCGTCAGTTCGATCCACAGGTGTTAGCCAAACGCGCCGATCAGCGGGCGGTGCTCAATCCAGCGCGAGGATACCTAAACCTGTAAGCCTCGGTATCCCTTCTCGCATCTCAACAAAGCCGAGGTCTATCAGCGCAGCTAGGTCATTTTCGCTGACGGGCGACAATTTCGTTCGCTTGCCTCTGATGTCGCGCATGGCCCAGCGGAGGCGGATCGCGGTGTCAAGGTCTAGTCCGGCGAGCAATGACTTTGCTTGCTGTGCTCGTCTCACCGCACTTTCCGCATCGGTCGGAGCGGCAACTACAGCGGTTTCAATCGCCGGCTCCACATTGTTTGACTGGCGAGAGAGAACTGGGGGCGCGGGCTCCTCATCGAAGAAAGTAGGAGGCGAGGGTTCTGTATTGGTCGAAATCAGGGGAGGCTCGCTTAATATATCCGCAAGCAGCGACTGAAGTTTTTCCGTACTCATTTTTTTACCTTCAGCCCCAACTCGGAGCGATCAATGGCCGGGTCGTTGGTGGCAATCCATTTGTCTACCAGCTCAATCTGTTCCGCGTTGATAACCGACCCTAGAAATCCATCCTGCTCGGTTTGTGTTAACGCCTGCTTTGCTTTCGCGGCACTCACAGCGGCAGCGAGCTGCGCTTCCGTAGGCTGCATGATTTACCACCCCAAAGTCTACCAAATAGCTCCCACCAGCATACAATCGCAGGGCGAATAGCGACAGGGCCGGATTTTTCAGCAATCAGCGCTACCCAAGCTCGCTTTTAAAAGAGCTAACAGCCGAAGATGGTATTTCGGGAAAACAGGCCATCGGGCCGTGACGATAGCCCGCCGGGTTCCATTGGGGCTTGCTCGGCCGCGTTGGCGGTTTTAAAAAGGTGTCCAGGGCTGGCGGCGGCAGGGATGGTTGCGCCGCTGCCCGTGTTTGCGGAAGTGTAGGGCAGGCGTTACCCCTGGGGAGGGTGCAATGACCGTTGCTGAATTGATCGAGAAGTTATTGGCGCTTCCGGATAAGACTGCGCGCGTGGTGAAAAGTGCCGGACCATTTGATGGCTTGAATGAACCAGGCCTCATTTATGACGGCTATGTCGACCGGGATATGCAATTTCCAGTTCAGGCTACTGATCCAGACGCAATCCACGTCGTTTATCTTTGATAGCGGCCGTACCCATTTCTTGGCGTCGAATTCTGGCGGATGAATTTCGGTCGACCTCCGCGTTTCTCCGCATTGGCGCGGAGGATGATCACGCCGAAAAAATGCAGACGCGCGATGGTCGACCAAAACTTTGACGCGATCCGCAGTCGTGCGATGCGTGACGTTAAGATCCAAGCGGCGCAGGCGGTGAAGAAAAACTAGCTTCTGCAGGTTCTGAAGGCCATTAGCGATAGTTCGGAAATGGAGGAAATCGCAAAGCCTCGCCCGTGGCCGTGTGTGGGCGAGCCGGGCCTGAATGCTATCCGGGTCCTGTCGCCATCCGCCGGCCTCAAGGTGTTTGCCTTTGGCCGGGCCCGGAGCGTCCAGATCGTCCTCAAGCGCCAACGCTTCCAGTTCGGCCAGCAGTTGGTCCCGTAGGACTACGGAGGCTTCATGCGACAGGTTAGGGGGCGGTTTGCCATTTGTGCCCTGGCGAGGCCCCTGGAGCGGTTTTGCTGGCGGGCCGGACAAACCGGCCAGTCCGAAGATCGGATGTGTGGACCAGCGTTAGAGGATGTGCTCCCAATTTGCTAGCGACGCACACTCGACTCTGAACGATTTGCTCTCGTGAGCCGTAACTATCCGGCTTCCTCAACTGATCGGATGAGAACCCCCTTCGCCGGTTGCATTGCCAGCTGAAGTTTCCAGCGCCTCGTGCTCTGCAGCGAGTTCCGACCCCCGGAACAAATGACTATTATCTTGAGGCCTTTGATGGGGTGGAGTAGGGTCTGCGTACTCGCGAAGTTTTTTTAAAAATGGATAACTGCTTCGAGTAGGCGTCTTTTACATGCGCCGTACGATCGACACCGCTCCAAAGGATGGGCAATTCGTCATTCTTGAGGATGACGAGAGTGGAAGCCTCGAGCTCGCTCAGTGGTCGGCTGAGGCGCGTGGGTGGGTCAAGGAAAATGGCGAGCTAAGCAAGATCACGCCGACGCATTGGCAAACAACGCATCTTCCACAAGAAGGCGATGAATTTTTTCTGCAAGATGAATTTATTCCGCAAAAGGAAACTGGATCGAGCGACCCCTCGCCGTCGCGAGAGTCCCGCTTCTTTCTTTTCCCCTCGGGCCAGGCTGCGCTCCAACGGCGGGGGGCGACGGATGTACTTCGTCAGGTTGCGAACGCGGACACTGTCGTCCGGCTGGGGGCGCGGGCCGCGCAGGGCAAATCGGAGCGCGAACCGCGCGCGCGGCGCTGGTTTGCCGTCTCCTCGATCGCCGCAGTCATGGTCGGGGCGGCGCTCATCGGCTGGTATTTCCACGCCGAGCTCGCCGCCTATGTGACGCGATACAGCGGTGAGCTGAATAACGTCAGGATTGGCACAGACGGCGTTGAGGTCGTCGAGCAAAAGACCCCGGTTCCAATCCAGGACGCGCAGAAAGCCGACTCATTGGCGCGGGATCCGGCTCTTCCTCAGCAAGCCGGCCGGGTGAGCTCACAGGCGCCGCGGGATACTGCGCAGGACAAGCAAGGTGCGGAGGTGACCCGGCCGGAAGCGCAACAGCCTTTGGATAAGGAGCGGCGCCGCGCAGACGCTCCAGCAAATGAGCAGACGGCGCAGCTCAGTCAGGCCGCGGAAACCGCGACGGCGGAGCTGCGACAGGCTCTGCAGAAGGAACGCGACAGGGCCGAGGCACTGGCGGGCGAGCTGGCAAAGGCACGACGTGACATCGAAACGCAGCTGGCGTTGCCGAGCAAGGCGCGTGACCAGGCGGCGCAGCGCAATCAGGCCGCCGAGAAGGCGACCGCAGAGCTGCGACAGTCCCTGAAGACCGAGCACGACAGGGCCGAGGCACTGACTGGCGAGCTTGCAAAGGCGCGGCGGGACCTCGAGACGCAGCTGGCGCTGTCAAGCAAGGCGGGCGACGAGGCGGTGCAGGTGAAGAAGGCCGCCGAGAGCGCGACCGCAGAGCTGCGACAGTCTCTGCAGAAGGAGCGCGACAGGGCCGAGGCGCTTACGAGCGAACTGGCGAAGGCGAAGCGGGACACCGAGACCCAGCTGGCGCTGTCGAGCAAGGCGGGCGAGGCGGCGGTGCAGGAAAAGAAGGCCGCCGAGAGCGCGACGGCGGAGCTGCGACAGTCTCTGCAGAAGGAGCACGACAGGGCCGAGGCACTAACTGGCGAGCTTGCAAAGGCGCGGCGGGACCTCGAGACGCAGCTGGCGCCCTCAAGCAAGGCGGGCCAGGAGGCGGCGCAGGTGAAGAAGGCCGCCGAGAGCGCGACCGCAGAGCTGCGACAGTCGCTGCAGAAGGAGCGCGACAGGGCCGAGGCGCTTACGAGCGAACTGGCGAAGGCGAAGCGGGAAATCGAGACCCAGGTGGCGCTGTCGAGCAAGGCGGGCGAGGCGGCGGTGCAGGAAAAGAAGGCCGCCGAGAGCGCGACGGCGGAGCTGCGACAGTCGCTGCAGAAGGAGCACGACAGGGCCGAGGCGCTGACGAGCGAGCTGGCGAGGGCGCGACGGGACCTCGAGACGCAGCTGGCGCTGTCAAGCAAGGCGGGCGAGGAGGCGGCGCAGGTGAAGAAGGCCGCTGATAGCGCGACCGCAGAGCTCCGACAGTCGCTGCAGAAGGAGCACGACAGGGCCGAGGCACTGACTGGCGAGCTTGCGAGGGCGCGACGGGACCTCGAGACGCAGCTGGCGCCCTCAAGCAAGGCGGGCCAGGAGGCGGCGCAGGTGAAGAAGGCCGCCGAGAACGCGACGGCGGAGCTGCGACAGTCGCTGCAGAAGGAGCACGACAGGGCCGAGGCGCTGACGAGCGAGCTGGCGAAGGCGAAGCGGGACATCGAGACGCAGCTGGCGCTGTCAAGCAAGGCGGGCGAGGAGGCGGCGCAGGTGAAGAAGGCCGCCGAGAGCGCGACGGCGGAGCTGCGACTATCTCTGCAGAAGGAGCGCGACCGGGCCGAGGCGCTGGCGCCGGGTCGTGAATCCATGCAGTCCACGATCGGGGCGCGAAGTGCGGTCGAACGTGCATCGAACAGCCAGATCTCCCAGGTACCACAAGCCGCGGAGGCAGCTGTGACAGAGCAGCCAGCGGCCACTGAGGCGCAAGGCAGTCCGGAAGTGGCCAGGTTGCTGGCGCGCGCCAGTGCGCTGCTCGGCCAGGGAAATATCGGTGCGGCGCGGACAGTGCTTGAGCGCGCTGTCGAGACGGGCAGCGCGCAGGCGAGCTTCATGCTCGCGGAGACATATGATCCCCTCGTTCTTTCCACATGGAAGACATTCGGAACGCGCGGCGATGTGACGAAGGCGCGCGAACTATACGCGAAGGCTCTTGCCGGCGGCATCCAGGAAGCCAAGGATCGATCCGTCGCGTTGCGTTAGTGGGAGGATGACGTTTTGGCATTTACGCACCCGGCCTGGGCTGCGATGGTTGCTGGCTGAAAAGCTGAACTTGGCTCTCGACGATGAATCTCGCGCTCAACAATGCGGCAAATGTCGCGCAATATTACAAGGATCTCGGCGAAAAAGTAGCGATCGAGGTCGTCACTTTCGGTCCCGGCCTGCATATGCTGCGCGACGACACCTCGCCGGTCAAGGCGCGGATCAAGGCAATCAAGGAGAGCACGCCATCCATCTCCTTCAAAGCCTGCGGCAATACCCAAGAAAATATGCACAAGGTCGAAAACAAGGGAATTCGAATTATTCCCGAGGCAACAGTCGTGAAGTCTGGCGTTGTGCGTGTAATGGAGCTGCAGGAGCAAGGCTGGACCTACGTTAGGCCGTGAGACTGAGTTTGGCGCTTGCATCGGCGATCACAGCCGCTCACACAAGCGGCGAAACTGCTCGGTCGCGCCGACGAGGTGCCCGCTGGCAAAACGACGACAGTTCTGACCGGCTCAGGTCGCAGCCGCCAGCAGGCCTGCCACCAACCGGCTTGAAGCGGCGGCTCTCCTTAAACCGCCGCGCCAATCCAGCTTCCTGATCGAGGTTAGCGCACTTCCAATCCGACCAGCGCAACTGGCTGTGGTTCAGGAGGCAACGGCGAAGGCTCAGGGTTTATATGACGGCGGCAGATCAGTGTCACTTCGCTGCCCCGCGTCGCTCGGCGGTGCCGGCGGATCGAAATTGATACGCTCACGCTCCACTACCATCGGCCCGCGGCGTACCTGTGAGTGTATCGCGGTAATGTACTCGCCCATCAGACCAATGAACATCAGTTGGACACCCGAGAAGAAGAAAAGAGCAACGATGATGGTCTGTGTGCCCGCAGGTGCTGCCTGCTGCGTCACCAATGCAAGCAGGAAGATGAAGAGCGCATAGAGGAGCGCGAGGGTGGCAACGCCGAATCCTAGAAAACTGCAAAGGCGCATCGGCGCATTGGTAAAGGAGAAGATACCATTCATCGCCTGATCAATCAGGCGCAGCGCGTTGTTCTTCGAGATGCCGCGGTTCCGTGCCTTCCAGGTGTAGGGGATGATCAGCCGCCGAAAGCCGGCCGAGGCGATAATGCCGCGGATATAGGGGTATTGATCGCGATGGCTGACCACTACCTCCCACACCTTGCGATCGATGAGCTGGAACTCACCCACGTTCTCCGGAATTTCGAAGTCAGAGAGCATGTTCACAATGCGGTAGAAGATGCGCCGGCACGTGCGCAGCGTCCAGGTCTCTTCGCGATTGACGCGCGCGCCGGCTACGACTTCGATGCCATTTTCCCAATGGCGCACCATCTCGGGAATCACCTCCGGCGGATCCTGTAGGTCGACCGGCAGAAAGACGAGAATCGCATCACCCGTCGCATAGCGCAGCGCGTTGAAATTCGAGCGGAAGGGCCCGAAATTTCGCGCATTCAGGATCACCTTCGCGAATTGGTCGGTGCTCGAAATGCGACGAAGGATTTCGACCGTCGCATCCTCCGACGCGTTGTCGGAGAAGATGTGTTCACGCTCGTGATGCGCGAGTGGCCCGTCCGGCGCAAAAAGGGCCAAAACAGCCTGGTAACAGGCTTCGACATTTTCCTCCTCGTTGTAGCATGGAGAAACGATCGTGATGCGCGCCATGAATCAGGCCTGTGCAGTGATGAAGTGAGACTGCGCCAGCCAGCGCGTGGCGGCCGTGGCCTCAAGCACAGGCTCGATCGCAATGCTTGGTTTGACGAACACCTCGGGCAGGCCGGGCAGCAGGAAATCGCGCGTGATCACCTCCACCGCGCGCCAGCCCGCCGCCGGCAGCACGCTGCGCAATTTGCCTGGCGTGAAGGCCATTTCGTCCGGCTCTAGCTTTGCCCAGCGGCGGCCAAACTTCGTCCCGAAGATGAGGGCGCAATAAGGGTTAAGAAAGTTTGGCTCTATAAAGGCGAGGCCGCCGTTGGACCTGGTCACGCCGTGTAGCGCTCGTAGTACGTCGGGCAACCGTAGTATCAGGTGGTGCAAAATGCCGTTACCACAAACCATGTCGAAACGGCCGAAGGCGAGCGGCGTATCCCCTAACAAATCGAATAGTTCATAGCGAAGATTAGGGGCCGCGTGACGCGCGCGCGCCTCAGTCACGAATCTCTCGCTAATATCGACCGCAACGATCTCCGCTTTGCTGTGCTCGGCCAGATAAGCCGCAGTATCGCCAGTGCCGCTGCCGATCTCGAACACGCGCCGAGCCCCAAGTCGCTCGATCTGCGTTACAAACCAGTCGCCCCGTCGGCGCATACGCAGTGGCGTGGAGCCCACCGGCTTAAAAACCTGGTTGAAGCCACGCTCATCCTGCAGAACCGTTCGGGACATGAGAATCAAACCTTCCGTGCGAAGATGCCGTAGCCGAGCGGATCGTTCTTCGATCCCCACCCGAAGCGAAGTGAAAGATGCGCCAAGCCAACCGACAGCATCGCTGCCGGGCCTGCCACCAGTAGCAACGGCAGAAGCCATGGCCGGGTGGGTTTCGCCAGTCGCATGCAGACGACGACAAGCTTGTTCGCGATCACCGCAAAATCGTCGCCGCGCTCTTCGACCGCTACTCCTTCGAAGCCCGGGAACATCTGCACGAGACGATAGCGGGTGAATCGGTGATAGTCATGGGGTGCGTGATGCACGCGGGCTGCAAAGGGCACTGTGGCGACAAGCGTGCCGCCCGGCCGCAGCACACGATGCATTTCGGCGATCAACGCCACCGGATTCTCAACATGTTCCAGGACCTCGGTGCAGAGAATGTGATCCTGACTGGCATCCGGGAAAGGGATGGTGACGCCGTCGAAATCCACAATCTCGGGATGGCGGCCCATGCCGAAATCGTTGGCGGCTGGCACGTCAAGTCCGGTGTAACGCGCGGCTTCCGGTAGCAGGCTGCGAAAGGGCATCTCGCCACAGCCGACGTCCAGCACGCTGCCTTTCATCACCATCAGATGCGGCATGAGGAATCGCTTGCAGGTGAGTAGTTGAAGGTCCACCACCATGCGCGCAGCGAAGGCCAACCGGCCCAACATGCCGGCGTTCCGCCGGATCGGGATGGGCTTGAATTCCTCAGCAGGAGCGGTGCTCATGTTGCTTCCCATAGCTGAAGTTGAACGGGAACGTTAAGCTTGTTCCGCCGGATTCGGCGATTTGATCTCTTTCGTCCAATACAAGGTCGGCATCGAAATTTCGAACCGTTCCGCTTTCCGCCATGCTCGATTCCGGCGAATCGCCAGTTTGAACGGGCTCATCTTGATGTGCCTGATCTATCATAATATGAGCTCGCTATCTATTGTACGATGGCTGCAAACACCCTGCAACCTCGACGGTAAAAAAGCTCACGAGCTGGTCGAGCGCGGCCCATAGACCGCCTCCTGTTCGATAAGTCGCCGTATCGATCAGCGTTGCCAATCGTGGCTGTTGCCAAAGCGCGAGACCCCGGTCCAAACGAAAGCGCCGCTGTTGCAATAAAGCGTTGTGTCGTCTAGAGCTCAGAGCTGTGGAATGTCAGCTTTTGCAGACTGATTGCGCTCTCCTACCTCTTTTAGGAAGATCATGAAGGTCGTCATTCTTGCGGGCGGATTGGGTACTCGCATTTCGGAAGAGACTACGATCAAGCCCAAGCCGATGGTTGAGATCGGCGGGCGTCCGATCCTGTGGCATATCATGAAAATCTACAGCCATTATGGACTGACGGATTTCGTCGTTTGTCTGGGTTATAAGGGCTACGTGATCAAGGAATATTTTGCTAACTATTTCCTTCATATGTCAGATGTGACTTTCCATTTGGCCGAAAACCGGATGGAGGTGCACCGCGAGACCGCCGAGTCATGGCGCGTAACGCTGGTCGACACGGGCGAAGAAACCATGACCGGAGGTCGGCTCAAGCGGGCGCTGCCTTATGTCGGTGATGACGACGTTTTCGCCCTTACGTATGGGGACGGCGTTGCGGACATCAATATCGCTGAGGAACTTGAGTTTCACAAGAGGCACGGTCGCAAGGCGACTGTGACGGCGGTGAGGCCGGCCAAGCGTTTCGGCGCGATTGCGATCGAAGGCGATCGGGTCTCTAGTTTCAGAGAAAAGCCGGACGACGATGGTGGATGGATTAACGGTGGTTTTTTTCTGCTGTCCCCTTCGGTGGGCGAGTTGATTGCTGACGACAAGACCGTTTGGGAGCGGGAGCCCATGGAAGCCCTAGCCTCACAGGATCAACTGCGTGCGTTCTCGCATCACGGATTTTGGCATCCGATGGATACCATGCGCGACAAGAACTTTCTCGAGGAGGAGTGGGCAAGCGGTCGGGCCAAGTGGAGAACGTGGTGATTGAGCCCAGCTTTTGGCGAGATCGGCGCGTTTTTTTAACCGGGCACACCGGTTTCAAGGGCGCATGGATGGCGCTCGTGCTGAAATCAATGGGCGCCAAGGTCTCTGGTTTCTCTTTGCCGCCGGAGGACGACCGCGGTATCTTCGTTGCGGCGAGGGTCGCTGATGATGTCCATCATCATCTGGGAGACATCCGAGATTACGACAGTTTGAGGACCTCACTGGGTGAGGCGGAGCCGTCCGTGGTCATCCACATGGCGGCTCAAGCGCTTGTGCGACGATCCTATGTCGCGCCTGTCGAAACCTACTCCACCAATGTGATGGGGACGGTCCACTTGCTTGAGGCCGTGCGCCAGCAACCAACAGTCAAGGCCGTGGTCGTCGTTACCAGCGACAAGGTCTATGAGAACTTGAACAGATCGTGGGGTTATCGAGAGGTGGATCATCTCGGCGGCTACGATCCGTACAGCAACAGTAAGGCTTGTACGGAGCTAGTCGTTGACTCGTATCGCCGCTGCTTCTTCCGCGTGGATGGGGCGGCGCTTGTGGCAACGGGGCGGGCCGGCAACGTGATCGGAGGTGGCGACTGGGCTCAGGATCGACTCGTCCCCGATGCAATCAGGGCGTTTTCCAAGGGATTGCCCCTTCTTATTCGTCACCCCGCTGCAGTTCGTCCTTGGCAACATGTGCTTGACCCGGTGCTCGCGTATCTTCTACTCGCGGAACGACTTGTAAAGGAAGGTGACCGCTTTGCGGGGTCATGGAATTTCGGGCCCTCTGCGGCGAGCGAAGTCCCAGTTGAAAATATCGTTCAGGAATTGGTGCGGGCTTGGGGCGAGGGCGCGAGTTGGACGCGCGATGTCGGTGAACATCCGCACGAGGCTGCTTACTTGAAGCTTGACTGTTCCAAAGCGATCCACAAGCTCGGGTGGGGCGCGATCCTCTGTCTAGAGCGGGCCCTCTCCTTGACCATTGAGTGGTATAAGGCTGAGCAGCGCGGCGCTGACATGAAAGCGATAAGCTTGGATCAGATCCACGCGGTGCTCTCGGCAGGCGGCAGCAAGAGCTAGTGTGCGCTGCTAAGCCGATGGGATTTAGCGGAGCGTGGCGATGCGAATATTTGTGACCGGCGCGAGTGGGTTTCTTGGGTCTTATTTAGTAGCCGACCTGCTCGAGCATGGCCATCAGGTCGCGGTCCTGCTCCGTGCGGGCGGGGATCCATGGCGTATTTCGGAGCAACTTTCGCGTCTGACCACGATCACTGGTGATTTCGACGACATCGAAACCCTGCGCGGGCCGCTCACCACGTTTCAGCCAGATGCGGTCGCCCATCTGGCCTGGCGTGGCGTCGGCAACGCCGATCGCAACAGCCCAATCCAGGCCCACAATATTCCGGACACGCTGGATCTAGCCGCGCTCAGCATGAAGGCTGGCGCGACGATATTTGTCGGCGCCGGGTCGCAGGCAGAATACGGACCTTATTCGCGCCGCATCCGTGAGAGCGATGTTCCCGGTCCCACCACACTCTATGGGCGCGCCAAGCTCGCTGCAGGGGCGATGGCCGGCCAGCTCTGTGCCGAGGGTGGCGCGCGGTTCGCATGGCTTCGGATCTTCTCGACCTACGGGCCGAAGGACGCACCGAACTGGCTGATTCCGAGCATGATGCGGACGCTCCGGGACGGAAAGCGGATGTCGCTGACCCAGTGCGAGCAGCGCTGGGGGTTTCTGCATGCGCGCGATGCTGCCTCGGCCTTTCGACTGGCGATAACCCGCAAAGATGCCGAGGGAGTTTTCAACCTGGGGAGTTACGATGCCCCACCCTTGCGCGAAACCGTCACGGCGCTTCGCGATCTTGTCAACCCGAACGCGGATCTTGGCTTTGGCGATATTCCCTATCGCCCGGATCAGGTCATGATACTACAAGCTGATATCAGTCGCCTCGAAGCCCTCGGTTGGCGACCACAGATCGGACTTCAGGAGGGTCTTTCCGAAACCGTGACATGGTACAATGCGCACCAACGAAATTGATCCGCATGATTTTGCTCGCCGCATTCGAGCCCATGCATTGCGCATGGTCTTCAAAGCGCGATCTTCCCATATCGGCAGCTGCCTTTCGATGGCCGATATTCTCGCGATACTCTATACGCGCATCATGCGCATCGATCCTCGGCAACCGCTGCTGGCGGAGCGCGATCGTTTCATCGTGAGCAAGGGTCATGCCGCGGCGATCATCTACGCGACGCTGGCCGAGCGCGGCTATATTCCGCTCTCGGATTTGGACGACTACTGCGCTAACGGCTCCGCTCTCACGGGACACGTCAGCCATGCGGTACCAGGCGTCGAAGTGTCGACAGGCTCGCTCGGCCATGGCCTGCCAATAGCGGTGGGTATGGCGGTTGCGGCAAAGTCTGCCGGAATGAAGAGTCGCATATATTGTCTACTCAGCGACGGGGAGTGCGACGAGGGCTCCAATTGGGAGGCGATCCTGTTTTCGCCACATCACAAGCTCGATAACCTCATCGCCATCGTCGATTTCAATAAGATCCAAAGCTTCGGAAGAGTATCCGAGGTTCTGAACCTCGAACCGTTCGCCGACAAATGGCGTGCTTTTGGTTGGGAAACTTTGGAGGTCGATGGCCACGATATTATTTCGCTGGAGAAAAATTTCGCGGCACCACCGGTGCCAGGCAAAC
The DNA here is from genome assembly GCF_036924615.1 of Bradyrhizobium sp. AZCC 2289. Classification (NCBI taxonomy): domain Bacteria; kingdom Pseudomonadati; phylum Pseudomonadota; class Alphaproteobacteria; order Hyphomicrobiales; family Nitrobacteraceae; genus Bradyrhizobium; species Bradyrhizobium sp. AZCC 2289. The sequence continues at coordinate 8,740,405 of NZ_JAZHRY010000001.1, forward strand.
CGCGCGTCCTGATCGCCCACACAATCAAAGGCCGGGGTGTATCGTTCATGGAAGATAAGCTTGAATGGCACTACAAATCCCCGTCCGATGAACAGCTCAAAGCTGCCTTGGCTGAGATTGGTGCATGAGAAACAATTTTATCGCTACCCTGGCGGATGTCGCCGCGCAGAATCCGAAAATTTGGCTTCTCTCTGGTGACCTGGGGTACTCGGTGCTGGAACCATTTGCTGCGCGTTTCCCCGATAGATACCTCAATATGGGAGTCGCGGAGCAGAACATGGCAGGTGTAGCTGCCGGAATCGCACTCAGCGGAAACACGGTTTTCATCTATTCGATTGGTAACTTCCCGACCTTGCGCTGCCTCGAGCAAATTCGGAACGATATCTGCTATCACGGTGCAGACGTTAAGGTCGTCGCCGTCGGTGCCGGCTTTGCTTACGGCAGCCAAGGCTACACGCATCACGCTATTGAAGATGTTGCTATCATGTCGGCTTTGCCTGGCATGGAAGTATTCGTGCCCTGTGATCCCATCGAGGCCCGCATCGCCACGCAGGCCATCGCTGCAAGTGGTTGCCCTTCTTACCTTCGGCTTTCGCGCGCCGGTGAGCCGCTGCTGCATTTAACTCCGCCAAAAGATTTACGCAGACCAAGCGTGCTGCGGCAGGGCCGAGATGTCATAATCTTTGCGAGCGGGCCGATCGCTTCTGCTTGTTTAGCCGCCGCCGACCGCCTCGCCACTGAAGATCTCACGGTTGGCGTTCTGACCGTGCCTTGCATCAAACCCTTCGATGACGCGTTCGCGCAAGAAGTGGCAAACGGGGCCCGGCTTTTTGTTACCGTTGAGGAACATATTCTTCGTGGCGGTCTGCATGCAGGGGTGCTGGCGTCACTCGCGCTCGTTCAGGACAGACCTCCGGTGCTTGGACTTGCTATTCCAGAGCCAACCAGCAAGATAACCAAGGCGGGCGACCGTGAGGCACTCCTCGAGGCGGCTGGACTTTCAGCAGCAACCATTGCCAAGCGTATACGCTCGGCTCTAGCCCAGCTCTCCTAGTTTAGCCGGAAATTCCGATACGAGGCTTCGCTGTAGCAGTCGCGAAACTTCGATCCTTCATTGTAGCGTGGCGTTACAAACGAAATTTTGCCCGCAACATGGCTTCCTTGCTAACTGCCTTCAATGAGGCACGCAAGGTCTCTTGCGTAATTGAGCGGATAGGAGAGGCGTAATGAAAAGTAAGGCGCAGGGTAGGGGTCTCCGCTGGCCCAGCCGCCGCTTCGTACGTTTTCTTATTGTTGGCGGATTCAATACAGCTTTTGGGTTTGCGGTTTTTGCTGTTATCTATGCTATTGCGAACAGCCATCGCATTGCCATCGTGATTGGTACTGTTGTCGGAATTGCGTTTAATTTTTTTACGACAGGAAGTGTGGTATTTGGCAATTGGTCGGCCGGCGCCGCGCTGCCATTCGTGCTCGGCTATGGAGCGGTTCTGATTTTGAATTTGCTCCTGGCCGATCTACTAATCGGCTCAGGCCTAGGCGCGCTTCCCGCCCAAGCGGTGGCGTTGCCCTTCGTGGTGGTGGCGTCCTATTTCATTAATGCCAGGCTAGTATTCAGGCGTTGATGCCTTGTTGCTGCGGGACGAGTTCTGTCTTGTTCGTTGCACCCCGGTCCATTGACGCGTTTGCACTTGAAGACCGTGCAACCCTTTCCCTCCCACCTCGAGTTAGAGTGGGCAAGGGCGGTTGCCGCGGTGAGGGGAATTAGGTTATGGGCCGAACCAACGGCGACTCCGCGGGCCACCGGCCTCTGTGTGACGCCTTGGACATTGGCTTAGTTGACGACAGGCCCTAAAGCTGGATGGAGAATGTTTCCAATTTGGATCCACATATGACGAAAGCGAGAGCGCCCTGGCCGAGGCGGGCTGGCGCGGAGTCGACACGCGACTGCCTGCTGCCGGGCCTGCCCGATCGCCTGTCACGACCGATCCTGGCCGTGGAACAGGCGCTTGAGGTGGCGGTGCCCACCACCCGTTGGCTCGCCCGGTCGAATTTCGCCTCCGCACGAGCCTGAGCGCACGGATGACGGATTACACGCTCCTCGGCACCAAGCCGGTAATGCTGATCCTCTACCTGGCGTTGCTCCTTTTTGTCTGTGCCTGGCCCTTCGCCGTACAGCTCCGCCGCAGCCGGCAGGAAGGACGCATCGCGCCACTGCTCTTCGGTGCTCTACTCGTCGACATGGCGGTCCTCCTGCTGAAGGCGCGCGGCTGGCCGGGGCCCACGCATCCCGTCGTGCTCGGCCTGGTGCTCGTGCTGCCACTGATGCGGCTCGGCCCCGCCGCGGTGCTGGGTGGCCTGGGCACTCTCCAGCTCCTCGCCGGCGTGACCTGGTGGACGCAGGACATCGATCTCGGTTGGCTCCGGGGCCTCGCCTTCGTGCTGCTGGGCGGACTAGCGGCCTGGCTGCCCAGGCTATTCTCCCAGTCGGCGCCGGTCCCGGCCGCCGCCGTCCTGCTGCCCGTCGGCGCTCTTGGCCTACTTTCCATGCTCATGACGGGGCCCTTCGGCACACCCGGCGCCTTCTGGTTGCTCTGGCATCACTGGGGCGTTTTCGTGTCGTCGTCCGAGGCGATCCTCGCGGGCTTCGTCCCCTTCCGGGATTTCCCCGTGCAGTACGGCATGGGCCCGGCGCTCATGGTCGCGGCTGTTTGCGGCGGGGATTGCTGGGGCGCTCTCTATGTCGTCGCCGGCACCGCGAACCTGCTCTATGCTCTGGCGGTCGTCAGCTGTGCGCTGCTACAGGCCCACAATGCGGAGCGCGGCGCTGGGATCATGGCCGCGGCTGCGGCCGGCGCAGCAGCCCTGCTCTGGACCGGCCATCCGCCTGATTTTTTGGGCCCACTTGCGTTTCCTTCGGTCGCCGGACTCCGCTTCCTGCCGGTCGCCTGCTTGCTGCTCGCGATCCTGATCGCCGAGCGGCACGGGCGAGCGCCGGGATGGGTCGGCCATGGGCTCTGGGCTCTCGCGGTTGCCTGGTCGCCCGAGGCGGCCGCCCACGCCTCTATCGTCTGGTGGCCCTATTTGGCGCTGCGGCGCGCTCAGGCCGCGGCGGACGGGCGAGGGGTGCTGCTCGCGCTGTTGCGCGGCGTCCTGCTGGCGGTTGGCGCCTTGCTGCTCGTCCTCGGCCTGCTAGTGCTGGTCTTCAGGCTAGGCTTTGGGGCATGGCCGCTCTTCCCCGGGGTCCTCGTGTTCGTCAGCAACCCGCCGGGGATGCTCCCGCCGAACTTGTTCGGCCCACTCTCCTTAGCGATCTTCGCCATCCTGGCCGGTTGCTTGGTGCTGCCCCGGCTGGACCCGTCGCGTCAGCGGTCGGACTTCGCTTCTATGGCGGCCTTCGTCGCGGTCGGCAGCTACTACCTGGGCCGCAGTCACGACAACAACCTGCTGAACCTGTTCCCCTTCCTAGCGATAACGGTCTCCGGCCTGCTGCGTCCCGGGCTGCCTGCGGTGGTGACGGGCTTCGCGCGTACCGCGCTGGCGGGCCTCCTTGGTTGGCTGGCCTGCTTCGGCCTCGGCGCCTGGGAGGAGGCGCAGCGAGATAGCGTGGCTTGGCGCACGGGCCCCGCCGCGATGCTCCGTGCCATGAGCCTCAATGACCTGGAAGGCTGGGATCTTCTTGCCCGGTTTATGGCGGCGAACGGCGCCCCGCACGGTTCACTCAACGATGCGCGGGAGGCGTTGGCCTGGCTCCGCGCCCAGGGGGCGGAGGCGCCCGTCTTCGCCAACGGCGCTATGGTCATGCCGCGTGGCGCGCCGGGGCAGACGTGGACCGGCATGCAGAACCTCGGCAGTTTCGCGACCCTGCCGCCCCAAGCCATCGAGCAATTCATCCGCGCCGGCGCCACGACGGCGCGGCGAGAAGGGTGGCTGTTGCTCGACACGCAAATTCGCGCTCTCCGATCGTCCCCAGTTCCTGATGTTCAAGCAGGCGCCTGGCTCGATGCATACCGCAGCGGATACGAGGTGGCAGAGGAGTTGCGCTTCGGCGACTACATCGCCTACCGCTTGGTGCCACGGTGATTGCCGCGATCCTGACCGCGCGACTCAGTCGAGTTTTCCAAAATCCGGCGGGGATCGTTTGAGTGATTCGTTCCGCGCAATCGTGCGGCGTGCTCACTAAGACATCCAAAATTCGCCCCTGGGTTGCCACCGCGCCGGCAGCTTCAACGACCGTTCGGGCCGATCGCGACAATAATAATTGCGGCGTCTTAGAACAACAAACGTCAACCCACTGACGATCCCAGATCGAATTAATCATCTAAAAGCCCCGTCGTGTTTGCCATTTTCAGCATTGTCCGCGTTGCGGATATGAACCACAGCGGTCTCATCCGAGTAGACGCGCTGCCAGCCATTGAGATGATCAAGCAGACCTGCTGCCGGTGTTGCTGGCATCAAGAGCACTGCATCAATCTCGTACTCTTTGAGCATCCCTAGAAATTGATTAACGTCTTTAAGCTGCAGCGCTCGGAAATAGGTCATGACGAATTGCTCGCCATATAACTCGGCGCGACTATCGATGAAGACCGGCATCTGTTGCGAGATCAGGTATCCACCGAACGGATAGTCGTTGAGGACGCGCTTGGCACCTCTGAATTTGAGCACGTCGATGGCTGCCGCCGGCGAATGGATGAGCGGCGGCGAAAACCTGTGATTGGCCGCGAATGCCCAAGTCGAGACACCGAAAGCGGCGACCAGTAGCGCGGCCGGCACGGTTGGGAAAATCATCTTGCCCAATCGATCCTCTTGCAAGCCGAATTGCGATGACACAGGCGTCAGCAGCACAAGTGGCGTCAGTAAAGCGAAGATATCAGCATTTCGGACATGGGAAAGGGCCATGTGGAATAACCCCAGCACCAAAATAATTCGTGGCGGCGAAAGCTTTACGCCGAAATAAAGTGACCCTCCTATCAAAGCCAATACAGACGCCTCGAATATGCTGAAATGGCTGAAATCCGCCGGGCTCCATTCGGAAATTAAATTCAGCAACTCCCCCATTGCTAGAATTTTGCGCGACGCGAGGATCGATCCCCACCCGTAAGGCGTTGCGCAACAGGCGGCGCATGCGCAGGCACCGAAAACGATCCAACGCAGTGCCAATGGCCGTCGTTGCGAAACCTCGGCATTCCACAAGGCGTCAAATGCCAGTGGCACAATCAATGCAAGCCCGAAAACAAATCCTCCATGAAGGTTTGCCCAGAGAACCATTAGCGGCAAAAGCCAGAACGAGGGTGGCTCGCGTCTCTCGCTTGCAGCCACAAGTCCGTCTACCCATGCAAGCATGACTGGCAACGCAACCACATGTGGGCGAGCCAGAAAGTGAGACGCCGAAACTGCCACAGCCGCCAGCGCAATCATGATTGCATGGATCGAGCGAATGCGTCGGTTAAGAATGAAGGTGAGAAAGGCGAACGTTCCAGCGATACAGGTCGCAGCGAGAATTACCGGCCCGGCCCAGCCGCCAATCTCGTAACTACCGGCATAAAGAACTTGCGCCAGCCAGGAAGTCGAAATCCACGGATCGCCTGCTTTCGTAAAGGAATAAGTATCGATGTGGGGAATGGCATGGTGATCAAGGATCCATTTCCCCACCGCGATATGCCAATAGGTGTCGGGATCGTTCAGACGAGCGTTGCCGTTGACCAACAGGAGCGCGTACAGACCGGCCCCCAACCAAAACCACGCCGGAAGGACGAAGCCGGCCTTTGCCGCTGTGAATAAGGACCTCTGAACAATCATAGCGGGTCTATCTCCTACAAGCGGGACCCATGTCCAACAAAACGTGGGATGATTCCGTCGGTCTTCGAGGTTAAAGAAGTTTTCTTATAGCTTCGCTATACGGGGACGCTGGCTCCGGGCGCGCGATTTCGAAAGGCACAAGCACGGAGGCCGACAAGATGACGAGCTTAGAGATCGAGCACAGAATCAATCCGCCAGATTATGATCAGGTTTATATTGGACGATGTCGTCTCCTTGTAGCAATGGGGCTGCCCGATAACTTTGCCTGCCGGGACGCGTGAGTACCGCATTGCGCGGAGCAATACAGCTAGGACGATCGATATGAAAACTGATCGCGAAGAAGATTATGACCAAGCCGTCAAACCGCTCGTCGCCGCTACCCATTTCGGTGCCGACGGCCACGATCAGCTTGCCGGACGCCACGGCCTTCTTGCGCTAGTTGCAATTATAGGTGGAGCAATCGGCTTATACGGCTGGCTAATTTTCGTTATGGCGTTTGACCATAACGGGCCCTTTGGGCAGCGCTACATCACACCCGGTATTGACTACATGGTATATTGGCGTGCCGCTCGGGCGGCGATGGCGGGGAACTTCGCACTGCTGGCCGATCCGGTCGCGTTCACGGCTCAGATTAGCGAGCAATTCCACGCCTGGCTGAGCCGTCCCCTCCCACTGTTTCCTTGGATGTATCCACCGCATTTTCTGCTCATTCTAATGCCATTCGCGGTCTTGCCGTTCGCGATCTCATACGCGCTATTTCAGGTGGCGAGCTTTGCCTCGGCTGTCGCCGCCGGTTGTTGTTTCTGGGCAGGCCCCTCTAGGCGCTGGGCGCTGTGGGCGCTGGGTCTCGCCCTGTCGCCAGCCGCGTCCATGAACGTGATCGCCGGCCAAAACGCGTTTCTGACACTCGCGCTGCTGTTAGGCGGTATGGGCTTGCTCGGCCGTAGGGATTTTGCGGCAGGGCTCATCCTTGGGTTGCTGAGCTATAAACCGCAATTCGCCATCATGGTCGCCGTGGCTTTGCTAGCGGCGCGTCACTGGCGTGCGCTCGCAGGTGCGATTGTGTCCGCGTCGTTTGCAATCGTGCTCAGTGCCGCCACATTCGGCTTCGCACCATGGCGGCTCTGGCTAGGCCATACTCTGCCCGGCGCCCTATTGGGTGGGGCAGGCGATCTAGCATGGTCGAACGCGGGGCGGCTATGGGGCCTCAGCGTTTGGGCGTGCGCGACAGTGCTGGGTGCGTCGGACTGGCTCGCCAATGCGGCGCAAGGCACGGCAATCCTTCTGGCTATCGTCTGCACGTGGATCGCTTTTTCTGGTGCGTTCGGACGCGACCGGCGCGTCGCAGTGCTTTTGACTGCGACGTTGGTGGCGGCGCCGCACGTTTCGCCCTATGACTTGGTTTTGCTAGCCGCTGTTGTGCTGCTGCTCTACCGAGACATGCTCGATGGAATTGCGATCATGCCGGGTTCGTCGTTGTTGCTGCTTCCCTGGTCCGCACCACTCGTCGAAGTGCCTCGCTTGTCCGTTTTTGGATTTGGTGTGCCGGTAGTAATGGTTTGCCTGCTGTTTGTCCTGCTACGCCCCGCCGCGTCAGCGGCCGCGACAACCAAAACACCGTAAGTGTGAGAGGCGGACCTTTTATGTCAGGGGAGCTTATACATCAGCGAAGTCTGATGCTGGTCGGTCTGCTGTTTGCAGCATCGCTGGTTCCTGTGCTATCGGTCGAAACTCCCGCGATGATCGATTATGTTAACCACCTCGCCCGGATGCATTTACTTGTTGATGCTGCTGCCGGCCACCCGAACCCGGCCTATGAAATAGATTGGCAACTCTATCCGAATCTCGCCATCGACCTCATTGTCCCACTGGCGGCGCGGTTCGTAAGTGTCGAGACGGCCACTCGTCTTTTCCTGCTTGTAAGCCAAACGTTGGTGGTTAGTGGCGCGATAGCGCTGGAACTGAAGGTTCGTGGGCGACATCAACTATCTGGCTTCGCCGCACTGATCGCGCTTTACAGTTTGCCGTTTCTTTGGGGGCTGCTGAACTGGGAATTCGGTTGCGGCGTCGCACTATGGGCCATCGTATTTTGGATTCACTTTCGCGGAGGGCCTTGGGTTTTTTTGGTCGGGTTACATACCTGCTTTTTCATTACGTTGTTCTTCGCTCACTTGTTCGCGCTCGGGATCTATGGATTGACGATTGGTTGCTACGAAGCGAGCCAGATTCGCGGATATCCTCAGGCCGTGCGAATCTTTGTTGCGATGGCATTTCCGGCGGTCGCGGCATACCTTTTTCTTGTTTGGTCGGGCGGCGCGCCTGAGCAGCAAGACTTTACGTGGTGGTTCGGACTGAAGCTTGTTTGGCCATTGATGGTCATGAACTGCTACAACATATCTCTTTCGATCGCACTTGGGGTTTCGGTTGCGGGGCTGTTGGTATTTCTGGGGTACCACCGCATATTGGGCCTGACCCGACCAGCCGTTTTTATCGGATCCGGGTTTCTCGTTGTGTACCTGTTGATGCCGGCGCGTCTGTTCGGCAGCGCATACGCTGACGTTCGTCTCATTCCTGCAATAATGTTAATCCTGCCGGCGTTTTTTACAGTGCACTGGCCATCAGCCGCTGTTCGATCGGTGGCCGCACTTGTGGCTGTAAGTATCATACTTATTAATGTGGCGAACGTAGCCTCGGTTTGGTCCGCTTACCGTTCTGACTACGCCGAGATCATCATGTCGTTTGGGCTACTCCGTGCCAATTCAACAATTCTGGTCGCGCGCAGCGATGTTGAAGCCGGTCGTATAAATGCGCCAATGTTCTATGCTCCAACCTTGGCGGTACACTATGCAACTTCGTTCGTGCCGTCACTATACACGCTGTCAGGTCAACAACCCGTCAGGAAATCGGCTTCGAAATCGGCTTTCGAAATGCAAGACGCGCTTGATTACCTACCGACGACGATTTCGCAGTTGAATAGCGCTTCAGCAGGCGGAACAGCCCCCTCGCATGTTCGCGCCTGGCGCACTGATTACGATTATCTTTATATTGTCGGAGATCAGCCCGAAAGCATCCCGGACCGCTTAACCAGTATGATGCGCGGTCGTCGGTTTACTCTTTATGCGATCGGTAAATAGCGATACGTAACGGTCAGCGAGGAGAAGCGGAGGCACAATTGAAATTCTTGTTGCGTAACTGCGAAGCTTCGAACGGAATAGAACAAGCCGTGCGGGACCTGTTGGCGCAGAGACACAGACACGACGTGCTCGAAAATTGCCTTCGGGAGCTGGAAGAGGACGAAAGCATTGACGCTGTAGGATATGGTGGAGCCCCTAACATTTTGGGTGAAATGGAGCTCGATGCTTCCTTCATGGACGGTAACAACCGCTCGGTTGGCGCGGTCGCGGCCGTCCAGAAATTTCTTCCCATTAAAAAGCCCGCCGTCTTATGGATGCGCGACTGCACACGTTACTGGTCGGGCCTGGCGCCGAACGTTTCGCATTTGACTGCGGCCTGAAATCCGAACTGACGCTGGCCCCAGCCCAATACAAAAAGTGGGAACAGGACGTCAAACCGTTGCTGGGCAGTCATAACTCTGGGCTCCTCGATCTAGTCGCCCACCTCACGGCTCCTCGGAAGGAAGCATTCGACACGATTATCATGGTTGCATCCGACGGGCAGGGACTCTCGTCTGCGAGTAGCACTTCCGGCTGGCCATGGAAGCATCCCGGTAGGCTCGGTGATGCTCCTGTTCCCGGAGCGGGCTTTTATGTCGACAGCCGTTTTGGCTGGTGCGGATGCACGCATACTGGCGAAATGGCGATGCGGGCTGGAATAGCGCGCTACGTCGTGACCCAGTTGGAATTTGGAAAAGGCGTGCACGAGGCTGTTGGAAACGTTGTTAAGGACTTGGCCGCACTAACCGACGGTTTGATTGGCGGGGTAAAAATACATGCAGCGGATCGAAAAGGCGTGTACGTTCGCAATGTGCTCACCAACGATTCCCACGGCTAGCGAGCCGAAGAAGAGGACCCAGAGCAGCACTTCGTTACACTTGGCAGTACGCTCTCTGGAGAGAAGATCGCGCCACTGCGCTTCGGTGCGCTGCTATTCGGCATGGCGGCCCTCCTTCTGGCGGCGCTCGTCCTTTTGTCCTAACCTGTCGCCAGCTACGCTTTGAATAGCTGTGGACGTTCAGGGATGCGCAAAAGTCGCGCCTACCGGCCAATTGAGGGTTCCTTGCAAGTAAGCAATTCGAGATGATTAGGCCGGGCATGATCGATCGGAAGATGAGTAAACGCGGCGTGGTGGTCGTATCGACTGCGGCCCTGACCTTATCAACCTACGCCCTCTTTCACGTCGTCTTGCAGCTCTTTCCCCGAAACAGCGGCCTCATCGGCTTCGACTATCAGTACGCGCTGCCCTACATCGTCTCGGGAAGAAACTGGTTCCGGGTCAACGGCTGGCTTGAACCCGCCTATTTCACGCCGGCGTTTTGCGGCGGCATACCGTGGTTCGCAAACCCGTTGTCCATGCTGTACTCCATGCCCCAAGCCCTCACGTTCGTCGTCAATCCGGTTGCAGCCTTCAAGTGGACGCTCTTGATCTCCGCCATGGGCGGCGCTTTGACGAGCTTTCTCCTTCTCCGGCGTGTATTCTTATTGTCCATTCAGAGCGCCGTGCTCGGCGCAGCGCTGTTCGAAATGAACAGCTTTTTGATCTTTAGACTGGCCATAGGCCATGTCCCCTATCATGTCATCGGCTACCTGCCGTTTTTCTGTCTGCTTGTGCTTCCGACGCCGGAAGTCCCTGGTCGCCGGCGCCTCGATCCAATCTTGAACTTCGTGGCGCGCAGTGTCCTTGGGGGACTCGTACTTGCCGTGCTAGTTTATTCCGGAGCGCCAAACGTCGTCGTTCCGTTTTTGTTGGCTGCGACGTTGATCGTGGCCATGCGGCAGATCGCTTCTGGCGTTTCTGTCAAGCCTTGGCTCCTCATCGGCACGGCATCCATCTGGGGCGGACTGCTCTCCCTCGCCAAATTGGTTCCGGCCGCCAAACTGGCGCTGGATTATCCGCGACCCTACCTGCCGGCCGCCCTGTGGGACGATCCGGCCAGGTTCGTTGCAACTCTATTGAAGGCGTTCTTCGCGCCGGAACTCATAACTCACCTCAACATGACAAATGCGCGGCCAGGCGCGATCGAGATCGGCATGCACGAGTTGGAATTCGGGCTGTCGGTCGTGCCGCTGCTTCTATTCGCAGCGTTGGCCGTCGTCTGGCTTCGACGCGATCGCAGCACCCCGCGACGGTCGGCGCTGCATGGGGTGCGCGCAATGCTTTTTCCGGGCTGCATCGCCATTTTGATCATCGCGCTGCCGCTGGCCGGAACTTTGGGAAGCGAAGGCTGGGGTCAAATCCTGGTGAAAGTGCCAATCATAAACAATACGATGTTATTCGAGCGATGGTGGATGATATACATCCTAGCTCTGATCGCGTGCAGTAGTCTCGCATTCGATCGCTTGTTCCATTCGGACGCGGCGCGAACAGCTGCCATGTTCGTATTGATCAGCATTGCAGCAACGCAGCTGCTCGCTCGGAAACTGGATTACTACCGAGGCGCGGGGCCGTGGCAAATGTATGATTCAACCCCCTTGCTCTCAAACACTGGGCGCATCGACAACGAGGGACTACCGGCCGTTTCGCTAATCGACGACGAGAGCAAGGGCCTGCTCGACGGAGTCTCGACGTTGCCCTGCTACGAACCTTTGTTCGGGTACTTCCGCGAATGGTTCCCCGCAAAGGGGCTCAGTGCCGGCCGTATTGAACCGACCGCAAGCGAATCTTTCTTCAACCTCGCCGATCCGCGCTGCTACCTCGATGGCGAAGCGCATCAGTGCAGGCCAGGCGATCAATTTCAGAGATTCGACCGAAGCGACGTTGAGCAATTCATCAACTGGCGCCCTTTGCCATGGCGCAAACCGATACAGTTCGTGATTGCGGAAAGGATTACGTTGGTGGCGCTATTTGCGTCGCTGGCGGTTATCGCGTTCACAGCTGCCGCCCAGCTCGGTTGGCCACGCCGCTGGCGCATTAACTAGCCCACGTTTCCCTTCTGCGCCTGTAACGCCTTGATTGTGCTGAGGCGGCGACAAAAATGTGCGCCTCGACGCGATTATCGCCGTGATGCCGACCGGGCATTCGATCCATTCCCCGATAACGGAACATATGATATCGCAACCGGAGGCGGACCTTTTTCGGTTGCCAGCGAAACTGGATCATGCGGCCTCGGACTTGCATTTATCGCCAACGGACCACGACATTGCTCACGTCTGCTGGAAACATCCAGTCATAGCGCGGCACCCTCTCTCTGAGATCACGAGCGGAGGCGGATGGCGGTGTCAAGGGTTCCGATCGCCTCACCGCACTTCCGGGTCGGTTAGAGACCAACGGCTGGGGACGCGGACGGCTTGAACCGTCGGCTCCTCTCCACTTAATCGGTCCCAGGGATGGGCAGGGGTTCGAAACCGATCCCAAGGGTGAGCCGCCTGGTTGCCAAGCCTAATTGGTGCGGATGATGATTGCCAAAATGGTACGATGAATTTGAGAAGCAGGCTTGCTGCGGGCTGCGGATCTCGACGCGGATGAGCATTGTACCGGAACCTCAAGCGGAGGCACAATTGAAATTCTTGTTGCGTAACTGCGAAGCTTCGAACGGAATAGAACAAGCCGTGCGGGACCTGTTGGCGCAGAGACACAGACACGACGTGCTCGAAAATTGCCTTCGGGAGCTGGAAGAGGACGAAAGCATTGACGCTGTAGGATATGGTGGAGCCCCTAACATTTTGGGTGAAATGGAGCTCGATGCTTCCTTCATGGACGGTAACAACCGCTCGGTTGGCGCGGTCGCGGCCGTCCAGAAATTTCTTCCCATTAAAAAGCCCGCCGTCTTATGGATGCGCGACTGCACACGTTACTGGTCGGGCCTGGCGCCGAACGTTTCGCATTTGACTGCGGCCTGAAATCCGAACTGACGCTGGCCCCAGCCCAATACAAAAAGTGGGAACAGGACGTCAAACCGTTGCTGGGCAGTCATAACTCTGGGCTCCTCGATCTAGTCGCCCACCTCACGGCTCCTCGGAAGGAAGCATTCGACACGATTATCATGGTTGCATCCGACGGGCAGGGACTCTCGTCTGCGAGTAGCACTTCCGGCTGGCCGTGGAAGCATCCCGGTCGGCTTGGTGATGCTCCTGTTCCCGACAGCCGCTTTGGCTGGTGCGGATGCACACACACCGGCGAAATGGCGATGCGGACGGGAATAGCGCGCTACGTTGTGACCCAGTTGGAGCTGGGAAAAAGCGTGCATGAAGCTGTTGGAAACGCGGTTAAGGACTTGGCCGCACTAACCGGTGGCCTGATTGGCGGACTAACAATACATGCCGCGGACCGTGACGGTAATGCTCGCGTCGTGGCAGTGAACGTCCCCGATGATATTCATTATTGGTATTGGCGTGAAACAATGGCTCACCCGGAATGTAGTAGCGCTGAACGAATCTAGATTTCGGCATCGCACTGGAAGAGCAACCGACCGCACTGGACAGATCGCAGCAACAACAATTTGCAGCGTGCCGTGCCGGCGCATTCCACAACGAACCGGAAACGGCGCGCGTGATGGAGCGCCTCTATGCGGCGGCACGGCTCTACGTCAACTCAACTTCAGCTGACCACTGCGCAAACTCAAGGCTTCCGATGACGTCATCCTCAAGAATGACGAATTTCCCATCCCTTGGAGCGGTGAGGGTGGAGAGCTGGCCCCGGTTGTCTGAACAAAAATTCCGCGTCGATAAGTGGAGCCTCTGCCGGGGTTAGGCCGCCGCGCGGGGCGACGGAAGGTTGAAGTAGGCTTGATCCGGGGTCATGTCGTCAAGACTCGAATGAGGACGTCGGCCGTTGTAAAAATCGAGATACCGGCCGATCGAATGTCGTGCCTCGCCGACGCTTTCGTAGGCCCGCAGATAGACCTCCTCGTATTTGACGCTGCGCCACAGCCGCTCGACGAACACGTTGTCCCGCCATGCTCCTTTGCCATCCATGCTGATCGCGATGCCGTTGCTGGCGAGCGCGCCGGTGAAGGCCGCGCCGGTGAACTGCGAGCCCTGATCGGTATTGAAGATTTCGGGCTTGCCGTGACGAGCAAGGGCGTCCTCCAGGGTCTCGATGCAGAAGGCTGCCTCCATCGTGATCGACAGCCGCCACGACAGAACCCGGCGGGTCGCCCAGTCGAGGACGACAGCGAGATACACGAAGCCGCGTGCCATCGGGATGTAGGTGATGTCCATTGCCCAGACCTGGTTCGGGCGCGTGATCTCCATGCCGCGCAACAGATATGGATAGATCTTGTGGCCGGGCTCGGGCTTGGTGGTGCGCGGACGGCGATAGAGCGCCTCTATCCCCATCCGCTGCATCAGCGTTTTGACATGCCGGCGGCCGATCTTGCACCCCTGCAAAGCCAGCAGGCCTCGCAACATGCGCGAACCGGCGAAAGGAAACTCCAGGTGCAGCCGGTCGAGCCGCGGCATGATCGCGAGGTCGGCAGACGACACCGGGCGCGGCAGATAATAAACGCTGCCGCGGCTGATCTTCAAAACTTTCGCCTGCTTGGTGATCGGCAGATCGTGCTCACGGTCGATCATCGCTTTGCGCTCAGCAATCCCGCCTTGGTGAGCGCTCCTTCTAAAAAATCGTTCTCCAGCGTCAGTTCCCCGATCTTGGCATGCAGCGACTTCACATCAATCGCGGGTAACCGCGTAGCGTTACCGTGACCTGGCCCAAACACATCGGCGGCGCCGCCTTCAAGCTGCGCTTTCCACGATGTGATCTGATTGGGGTGGACGTCGAACTGCTCCGCCAGTTGAGCCAGTGTTCGGTCGCCCTTGACGGCAGCAAGTGCCACCTTCGCCTTGAAAGCCGGGGTGTGGTTCCGGCGTGCTCGTCTGCTCATCGTCTCTCCTGATTCGCGGGCCAATCTTGCCCGCCGTCAGGCAGAAACTCCACTTATCGCCCTGTTCAGATTTCCGGAGCCGGCTCTTGGCGTACGTAAAGGACGCCTGTTTGAACCGGTTATTTAAATTCTTAGAAAAACTTTGCGAATGCACAAATGCTACTTTAGTCCCTCCTTCAAGATAATAGTCACTTAGGTGCATGTTAATGCTACGGGGCACCGGCTTGCGCCGATGATCCCGGCTAGGGTGAACCGGGTTTAGCGCCGGGGATGGGTCAGGGCTGAGGTTTTGATCAGCCCGGTGTCCCGACCGATCCCGTAGCCTGCTGGTAGAGACAATTGCGGACGACGTCGAGGCTCGTGGACAGCCATTGAACGAAGAGGCAGGAATAGAACTACACGGTCACCTTTTAGCCTTAACGGATAAGTATCGCTAAGAAGTGTAGGCCAGAGATCGTTGGACCGGCTGGACTTACCGATGCCGATATGACATTAGAGTTCCAAATATTGCTTAAACAATTTCACCTCGTGGTTGGCGACGCAGAACGGGCAGGGTAATTGTTTCTCATTCGTAGGTGGGCCTCCCTCCTTAGCCGAGGTTTTCGTGACAGAAGGCCTAACAAGCTTCCTTCCTATCCAACAAGCCACTATCCCGGGCCTCGCTTTCCTCGCGGCGGCCTTCGTTGCCGGCGCGCTTTTCTTTATTCCGCGTCCACCGCTATGTGTGGCCGGAGGAATTCTCTTCGGCCTCTCGGCATTTCCGGTCGCTCTTGTTTCCTCAACTGTCGGTGCCATTTTGGCATTTTTGATCTCGCGATATCTGTTTCGGTCCTCTTTTTTGAAAGCTATAAACAGGCGGCCGAAATGGAGGGCCATTAAAGATGCGGTCGATATCGAGGGGTGGCGAATTGTGGGATTGTTGCGACTTGCTTCGCCGGTGCCAGGCACCGCGACAAACTATCTTTTCGGCCTTACCCGGATCAGCTTGTGGCAGTACACCGCTGCAACGATCGCTGGATTGATGCCCCAGACCTTCCTGTTCGTCTATCTGGGCACTACAGGCAATGCAGCCGTGCGAGCGGAATCATGGTTCAAATTCGGCGTCATGTTGGCGAGCCTAGGGTTTGCCTTGGCGGTCTGTTGGCTTATCGCCCAACGGACAAGAGCGATCTTAGCTGATCGGGCCATTGAGCCGCTCCACTGACTGATCACATCACGCCGCTGTCGTCGCCAGCTCAGCGCCGTGGCCCTCGACATAGAGAGGAGCATATTGGCTTGTCAAGAATCGAGCGGGTTGTTGGATCCAGCGTCTTAAATCCGGGTTCGCTTTTGTTGGCGAGACGGAGCGCATATGGGTATGTGTGGGCATAAACCGAGGGTATACTGCCTTTGGCGCCAAGCCTGATGGCCACGGCGCGAGAGCCTCTACGAAAGAGGATAGTGACGTTGAACTCTGAGCCCGAGGCGACGGGGCTATCCCTAACCAAAACGCGCCGGTGTTGGCCGGACGCGATGGATTGAGGATCAGTGAACATGCAGACCGCTGAACAGAACGCGGGTTCGATCCGTCCCTCTTCCGAGATCTCTAGAATACGTCCCCGGATATCGATAGTTACGCCAATCTATAATGAGGCCGAAAACATAGACTTGCTGGTCGAATCCCTTAATACCGCACTTAGTGGAAGCGGCTCCTTCGAAGTGATCTGTATCGACGACGGCAGTACCGACGGCAGTTTCGCAAAATTAAAAGCCTGCGTAGCGCAGCATTCGTGGCTTAGGGTAATCCGATTCCGCCGCAACTACGGTCAGACCGCCGCGCTGCAAGCCGGCATCAATCACTCTTTGGGAGAGATAGTCGTCACGATCGATGCAGATCTGCAGAACGATCCGCAGGATATTCCAATGCTTCTGGAGCGCATTGAAAGCGGCGCAGACGTCGTGTGTGGATGGCGAAAAAATCGAAAAGATGCAAAAATCCGACGAAATTTTGTCAGCCGTGTCGCCAATCGAGTGATCTCTAAAATATCGGGCGTTTCCCTACACGACTATGGCTGTACTTTGAAAGCTTTTCGCGTTGAGATGATCCAGGGCGTGCGTCTTTACGGTGAAATGCACCGTTTCATTCCGATTTATGCGAAATGGATGGGCGCTACCATTGAGGAAGTCGAGGTTCGCCATTATCCGAGAAAGTTTGGATCGTCAAAATACGGATTGGAACGCATTCTTAAAGTTGTTCTCGACCTGTTGCTTATTACGTTCCTTGATCGTTACCTTTCAAAGCCGATTTATGTGTTTGGTACGTTTAGTGCATTTTGCCTGATCATCTCTTTGCTGGCGTTGTGTTATGCATTTTATCTGAAGTTCGCTGAAGGTATTTCACTTATCCAGACACCTTTGCCAGTCTTCTCTGCAACGGCGCTCCTCATGGGAGCAGTCAGCATGCTGCTGGGACTTCTGGCTGAGATCGTGACCCGCACCTATTTCGAATCGCAGGGCCGCTTCGGTTATGAAGTCCGCGAGGAGACCAATTTCGCGAATATTCAGAAAACGCACTGATGTGTGGCATCGTAGGCTTTATCGGTCGCGGAAATAAATCCGATATTATCTCGATGACGGAGCGTCTCTGGCATCGCGGTCCCGATGGCGCCGGTTATCACATCGATGCAAGTCTGCAGGTGTTTCTGGGACATCGCCGGCTCTCGGTGGTCGATATCGAAGGCGGCGCACAACCGATGTGGAACGAGGACGGATCGGTCGGGATCGTCTTCAATGGTGAGATCTACAATGCGCCCGAACTCCGCGAGCATCTTGAGGCGGCCGGGCATATATTCACGACCAACCATTCCGACACCGAGGTCTTGGTCCACGGTTACGAGGAGTGGGGCCATCAACTTCCGCTTCGGCTCAACGGAATGTTTGCGTTTGCGGTACTCGACAAAAGACGACGCAAGCTATTTTTGGCGCGCGATCGGCTTGGCGAAAAGCCGCTCTATTATACCCAGCAGCACGGTCTTTTTGCGTTCAGCAGCGAAATCAAAGGCTTTCAGGAACACCCCGAACTCGAGTTCAACCTTGAGCCGCGGCTGATAGCGAAGTATTTCGCTTACGGCTTTCTACCGGCCCCGCATACTCCATATCGAGAAATCTTGAAGCTGCCCGCCGGCGGCCAGATGAGCGTCAATCTCGACGATCATCGCTGCGAAGTGCAAAGATACTGGGAGTTCCGCCTCGAGCCAGACGACAATCTCCGCGAACGTGACGACGAGCGGCTCGCCGATACGTTTCGGCAGCTCCTGCTGAACTCGGTTAGACGCCGTCTCGTTGCAGATGTTCCACTTGGGGTATTTCTCAGTGGCGGGCTTGATTCCAGCTCAATTCTCTGGGCGCTCAGGCAGTTTCGGTCTGAGACGGACGTCAAATGCTTTACCGTTGGCTTCAATGAACCTTCATTTGATGAAACAGAATACGCCCGGATTGTCGCCAACCATTTCGGTTGCGTGCATCGGGTCGAACTGCTGGACTTGAATGTCGCAAAAGAGCTGTTCGTTGAAATCTTGCGTCGGATGGATGACCCGATCAGCGATAGCTCCCTGATCCCTACATTTCTCCTCTCGCGCTTTTGCCGTCAAGAAGTGACAGTAGCGTTGTCCGGCGATGGCGGAGACGAACTTCTTGCTGGCTACGATCCCTTCCGTGCGATGAAGCCGGCACGATGGTATTCTGCGTGCATGCCCCGGCCCTTGCATCAGATGGTGGAGAAGCTCGCCAATCGCCTGCCGAAATCCGATACCAATATGAGTCTCGATTTCAAGCTGCGACGTACGCTGCTCGGCCTCAACCACAAGGCCGCGCTTTGGAACCCGATTTGGTTGTCGCCCGCAGACCCACGACGTTTGGCCGAGATCATGGACGAAGCGCCCAGCGCTGAGGAACTATATTCGGAGGCGATTGAGCTGTGGGAGAGCAGCAATTTGGCAAATCCGCTCGACAAAGCAATGGAGTTTTATACGCGTCTTTATTTGCAGGAAGATATTTTGGTGAAAGTCGATCGAGCCGGAATGATGAACTCTCTGGAAACGCGGGCCGTTTTCCTCGATAACGACCTTGTGGATTTTTCTCGCCGGCTGCCATCTCATTTCAAGCTACGCAATGGCGTCAGCAAATACATCATGAAACGAGCCATGCGAGACCTTCTGCCACGACAGATCATCGACCGTCCCAAGAAGGGTTTCGGCATTCCTCTCGCCTCATGGTTGAAGGACATCCCGAATATGCCTCCTATCAGGGAACTGCCTGGCTTTCGCCCGGAACAGATAGAACGGCTTTGGCGGGAACATCGCCAAGGCACAGCGGACCATCGTTTGATCCTCTGGGCATGGCTCGCCCTCCAATATGGATTAGTCAAAGAAACGAGGGTGAAAGAGTGCGCATCCTAGATCTCCTATTCGTCAGCGCTCTGTTGTTGGCACAAATCGCACTTACCGTCGCCGCGAATATACTCGTCAAGCTCGGCGCGCTCCCAAGCGACGCCGCGGCAAGCATGCTTGGTGGTGTCGTCAATCTCAAGACCTTTGCGGGCCTCGCCTGCTTCGGGTTCGCGTTCCTGCTATACTCGCTTGTGCTGCAACGTCTTGCGCTTAATTTGGCGCAGGCCATCCTAACGCTGCAGTACGTCTGCGTGATTGTGGCTGCCGGCGTTTTCCTCAATGAACCGATTTCCTCCATGCGGTGGATGGGCATGGTTATTATCGTCATTGGCATTGGAATCGTTTCGTTTACAATTTAAGTTTTTTGGCAACCCGTTGGCAGATCAGAGACGGCTAATGACCAAAGATAGCGTGCTTGACGATCCGACTGATGTGAAGGGCGGCTCACCTGATCGTTTCGGATATTCCTGGGAAAAATTCAACGACTTGACGCCCGATCAGGAGGAGCAGTTTCGGCGCTGGACGGCCCCGCTGGACCTTGGGAAAGATTGGCATGGCAAGCGCTTCCTGGATGTCGGATGCGGGATGGGCCGTAATAGCTACTGGCCCATGATGCATGGTGCTGCCGGTGGCGTCGCCATCGACGTCGATGAGCGCTCGTTAGCGGCCGCCCGTCGCAATCTCGCGAGATTTCCGAGCGTCGAGGTTCTCCATCGAAGCGCGTACGATTTCGAGGAACGGAACGTCTTCGACATTGCCTTCAGCATCGGGGTCATCCACCATCTCGAAGATCCCGGCCGAGCTCTCCAGCGCATGCGCCAAGCCGTCAAGCCGGGAGGTGCCGTTCTGATCTGGGTATACGGCTATGAAAACATGGAGCATTACGTCCGGGTACTGAACCCATTGCGAAACCTTGTCTTCAGCAGGATCCCCGTATCTGCCGTTCGGTATTTGGCTTACGTCCCTGCTGCCTTTCTCTGGATATTCCTTCGCCTCGGCCTGTCGCGTGTTGAGTATTTTAAATTGCTCAGACGATTCACATTTCGCCATCTGCATCATATTGTATTCGACCAAATGATACCGCGCATTGCAAATTATTGGCGAAAGGATGAGGTCGAGTTACTCATGCAGCAGGCCGGGCTCAATGATATTCGGCTGGTTTGGGTCAACGAAATGTCTTGGGCAGCGGTTGGCTACAAGGCGGCGGAAACAATCTGGGACAACACGCGCCACAGGCATCGGAAACCCATTCCAACTGATACGCTGTGATACCGAAAGCCCACAGGGAAAATGGAATTGCCGGTTACAATCGATCAGAAGGACGTGTCAGCGAGGGGTCATTGCTACGACACCGCATTCATGGAATATGCGGTGCTCTCGAACACACTTTCCGCGCGTGCCATAATTCAGATCTTACGGCATAACCTTCCGATTGCGAGCGTTCTCGACGTTGGGTGCGCAACTGGAACGTGGCTGAAGGAATGGAAGGCAAGCGGAGTCGCGGATATCCGCGGGGTAGACGGTGAGTATGTCAAACGCGACCAGTTGCAGATTTCTCCCACTGAATTTGTGTCGCATGACCTGTCCTTGAATTTTCACCTCGACCGAACATTCGATCTCGTTCAATCCTTGGAAGTAGCCGAGCATCTCGCGGCCGAGTCGGCAGCCGGGTTCATAGAGTCTCTGACGGGACATTCGAGCGGGTTAGTGCTTTTTTCAGCGGCGCCCCCCGGACAGGGAGGCGAATTCCACATTAATGAAAGGCCTTTTGAATACTGGCGAACGCTATTTCGTCAGCGCGGATTTATGCCGTTCGACTGCATTAGGCCGCGGATCGCAGATAGAGCCGACATCTCATTCTGGTATCGCTACAATGTTCTTCTTTACGTGCGCGAGGATCGCATGGCCACGTTGCCGCAGGCGATCGCCGCGACTAGGCTTGGCGATGGCGAGTCCATTCCGGATATTTCCCCCTTGCCCTTCAAGCTACGCAAATTCCTTTTGCAGCGTTTGCCTTATTCTGCTCAGCAGACGCTCGCCCGTCTCAAGTCGCGCGTATTGCCCCACTGGAGAATTTGATCAGGAGTCGCTAGCCACTATCGCCGGCGGCCACCTCGCGCTTCCACGCCGTAATCTGGTGGGGTGCAACTCGTGCCTGGTTACATTGAGTTTGACCTTCTTCGCGGCAAGCCTTTTCGATACTCCGAGCTAATTCAACAACTCTGGTCGCACGCAGCGATGGGAAACCGGCCGTATAAATGCACCGATGTTCTATGCCCCCAACCTTGGCGGTACACTATGCAACTGCGTTCGTGCCATCGCTATACACGCTGTCTGCTCAACAACCCGTCAGGAAATCGGCTTCGAAATCGGCTTTTGAAATCGAAGACGCGCTTGATTACCTACCAACGACGATTTCGCAGTTGAATAGCGCTTCAGCGGGCGAAACAGTCCCGTCGCATGTTCGCGCCTGGTGCACCAATTACGATTACCTCTATATTGTCGGAGATTAGCCCGCCATCATCCCGGACCGCTTAACCATTATGATGCGCGGCCGTCGGTTTACTCTTTATGCGATCGGGAAACAGCGATAACGAGCCGAGGAGTTCCCAGTCGTTGCGCGCCGCACCGTAACACCGTCGAACTCTGCCGGTTCACGGCGCGAGCCACTTCAGCCTTAGCCTTCTAAGTCATCTGACGCATTGCTACAATATGGTCGCAGATTCGCGGGAATGGAGGAGCAATGGGTCATCTCGAAGATTCGGCTAGATCCGACGCCCGGCATACCATCGGCACGGTCAGCGAGAAGCCCGAAAGAATGCGCCCCAGCGATCAAGACGTTCAGCGAGCCAGATGGTTCATATTTGTGCTTCTGGTCGCGTTTTTTTTACTGTTGCTTATTGTGTTCATTCCTGCTGGCCGGCTTCTCTTAGATCCGGACCTGTATTGGCGCATAGCAACTGGGCGTAAGATTTGGGAAAGCGGATCGTTTCCCCAGGTCGATGAATTTTCGCATACGTTTCGTGGGCATCCCTGGATAGAGAGAGACTGGCTGGGCGATCTGAGCTTCTTCGGCGCATATAGTCTTTTAGGTTGGCGTGGAGTTGCCATGATTACCGGCGGCGCGATAGCGCTCGCCTACGCGCTGCTTTTCCTCATGCTCTCGCGCACCATGCGGCTCACGGTTGCGATCGGCGTGGCTGCAGTGGCACTTGCGCTGTCGGTTAGGCACTTGCACGCTCGCACGCAGATCTTTAGCGATGGGCTGATGGTGGTCTGGGCCGCGGCGCTGGTGAGAGCTGTCGACGCCAAGACTTCGCCGAGCTTGATGCTGCTCCCAGTCATGACCCTGTGGGCGAACGTCCATGGCAGCTTTGTGGCGGGGCTTGCCCTGACGGTCGCGCTGGCCGCAGAAGCGGTAATCGAATCCCCAAGTGGTGATCGTCTTCTAGTAACCCGAAGATGGGCTATCTTTCTTGTCGCCACGCTCGGCGCTGCGTGCATAACACCCTACGGCGCGCGTTCGTTCCTGAGCGCCTTTCAGGTTGTCGTTGCAAATGAAGGCAAAGCATATATCAATGAGTGGCAAGCCGTAAGTTTCGACAATGGGCAGATTACAGTCCTCAGTGTTCTTGCGCTCGTATTTTTAGCTCTTCTGAATGGGGTTAAAATTCGTTTTTGTAGACTAGCAATATTGTTGTTAATCACAGCGTATATGCTCACCGCAGTGAGATTCATCTTCCTATTCAATATACTTGCGCCCCTGCTCCTCGCCACCCCGTTAACAAGGCAATTTCGATTTCTGCGACTCTCTGAGCAAATTACGACTCAACCACAATTCTTCACGACAATTTCTCAACTAGGGCGGCGCGGTCTCCATGGGACTTATGGAGTAATCGCGATCATAATTCTTGCAACTGGCGTTCTCGGAAACTCCGTTAAGCCATCGAGGCAGATTTCTCCAGAGAATGCGGTCGATTACATTTTTGCGCACAATTTGCATGGTAACATCTACAACGAGTACGATTTCGGCGGCTATTTGATTTTTAGAGGAGTTCCCACCTTTATAGACGGCAGAACGGAAATGCTTTTCGGCGACGGCTTTATTACTGAAAATCGGAGAATTGTCTTCCAACGCCCACGTGAATTTATTGGATACTTGGATAAGTACCGGATCTCTATTGGTCTCGTTGCGCCAAACTCTTTCGAGTCTCAAGAATTTCGAGCTTCATCGAATTGGATTGGTGTTTATTCTGACGATATTTCTGAATTATTCGTGAGGCGAAATTGAGCTAGACTTAGTTCCGAAAATAATACGGCGCCCGTTCATCTATCGAAGATTTGTACGCCGGTCTCAATCAATCACATTGTAACGTCCAGCGGCGTCATTCGGATACTTCAAGTAGCGAATGCCCTTTTCATAGATTGTTTCTTTTGATTTCCCTACCGTAGCCAGCACTGTCATCATGTGGATTCCCCTGCTGCGAAAATGGGAAAGCAAGCTGATGCGCAAGTTGCGCCCTGACCTGCATTCGTGGACATTCTTGCAAACCTGACCGGGGCTGCCAGCCGGACAGCTTCTAGCAAGTTACCGCCAGCAGAGTTCAACCGCAGCGAGGTCGCTTGTTTGCCCGAGTCATTCGCCGCTTTGCCGCTTTGACGCGCCCCTTTCAGTAAGTCAGCGTCACCCGGCGCGATATCGCCGGAGATTCTGGGCTTCCTGCCGGACGCACGGACGCACTGCGCGAGCTTGAGTTTTCAATCAAGCTTGATCGGACTGATCTTTGTAGGCGCGCTATAATAGCTGGGTGGCCTCTTCGCTTTCTTTCCGGTACTCACGACGCGTTCAATTAGGCTGAAGGAGCGGCAAGCCAGCCGTCAGATGAAATGCTATGAGATCAATTGCGCAGGTCGCATTCCCTGAATGCCTCGTATCGCGTTCCGGGCTGGCACCTCGATCGCAAAATATGTGCCCGCTGAGACGACAAATGTCGTCCCAACCAAAAGAGCTAGAAGGGACCCTGTCCAAGGTGTGCGAAACACAGCGATGAACAACACAAGAACGAAAGAGTGCACCATATAGATCGAGTACGAAATCACGCCGAGAAAGTGTAGCGCCCTCGACCCTAGTAGGCGCGACGTGGCGGAAGCTGGGTCTGTCGCGGCGAGCACCACGAACGGAAAGAGGAATACCAGCGCCTGCGCATTGATAAGCCTATACCCCAAGAAAACAATGCAAACGACGCATGACCAAATCAGGGTAGAGAATCTAGTGCAGAGCGCGTAGAGGTCATCGCGCCTCTCGAAGCTTGCAAAGACGATCCATCCGGCCGTGAACCCGCAAACGCCTCGGAACAGGCTTACCCAGTAGCTCCACTGACTTTTTGGTACGTAGACCTCAGGGTTGGATAGGTTACCGTCGAAATATCTTAGAAACACTAAATAGGAAAATGCTGACAAAACGACGACGATGCAGAGCAGCACGATTGGAGACGAGCGAAGCAGCCGTTTTTGAACCAGGAGAAAGGGAAACAGCAGGACGTAGCAGAACCATTCGACAGAGATCGACCACGCCGTAATGTTCCAATGCACCCCGGAGCCAATAACCGGCCAAGAGTTGATCATGACCACTTGCAGCAGGAAATCGGAAAGGGCTGATCCGGCGGGATAGGTTGTTGGATTAACATATAGCGGCAAGACCCATGCCGCTCCGGCGATGATTAGTGTTAAGAAATACAATGGGTAAATCCGGGCAATGCGAGCCGTCAGGTAGCTTGAAAACTGAAATCCCTCCCGGCTGTAAACGTAGGAAAGCGTGAAGCCGCTGAGGCAAAAGAACAGATCAACGGCATTGTGCCACATGAAAAAGCTGTTGGCTTCCACACCGTTAGGGAAAAACTGCATGAAGTGTGCCAATGCTACGGTCGTCGCCGCTACCCCGCGAAGCCCTGTTAGCGCCCTCAGTTCTGGCAGCCGATCTTTGGTCGGACTATCCTGCCCAATCTGGTGAGTTTCCAATCTGCCTCCCGTGCCTGGTCGGAATACGTATCATCACGAGCACCACCGAACAACCAGGGCGCGGAAACTGTCTGACCTGCTCCCCCGTTTGCCCTTTCCCTTGTTTATAGGTAGAGTCTGTTCTGGTTTTGGCCCCGATTGGGGCGGGTTGCGAACTCGGTTGGTGTGAGCCCGTTGAGGCTCGTGTGCGGCCGGTTGGTGTTGTAGTCGATCCTCCATTCTTCGATAATCTGGCGGGCCTCGCTGAGGTTGGCGAACAAGTGCTCGTTGAGACACTCATCGCGCAGTCGGCCATTGAAGCTTTCGACAAATCCATTCTGCATCGGCTTGCCGGGTGCGATGTAGTGCCATTACACGCAGAGCGGTGAGCGAGGTGTCGGCGCGCGGATTAAAAAGCCGGACTAAAATGGCCATCATTCCGCAACCTTGAGCGGGCGGCGGCAAGTATAAACTCGTACCGAAACAAAAGGGTCAAGGCAGCGTTGGTGCTAATGCATCAGCTCCTGATGGCCTTCGCTCAGACCGGCTTGACTTTAAATGGCTACTGGCCGGTGACCTGAATCAAACGCGTCGCCGAGCATAAATCTTACTAGCAAGCGACCAGCCCGCCGGCTCATCCCAACGGGCTTTTTGGTTTGCGATTGAATATCATATCGAGCTACGCTTTTGTGCGTGAAGGAGATGTTTATGCAGATGTGGGATCACAAGTGATCCTCTTCCACGGGATCAGCCGACGAACGACGGTCCGCATGCTGCTGATCATGGCGGTAGCACTATCGGTCGGGACCTTTTTGAAGTTTCGGGGCCCGCAAAATGAGCAGGCTTTCATTCAGTATAGGCAATTCAAACTTCAAACAATGCTGGATAGAGTCTCTAGTCCGATTATCGTGCTCGGCGACAGTATTGTGGAGTCATCGATCTTACCTCCCGTCTTGTGCAATCATGCTGTCATTAACGCTGGAATTTCCGGCGCACAAACGACAAGCGGTCTGGGCGCCATACTCAAGCAGTCACTTCGCGGAAAGCGCGCGGCGCTGGTGATTTTGTCTCTTGGGACAAATGACGCCCTAATGTCGCGACGAACCGACAATTTTGCAGGCTCCTACAAAGCCTTGCTAGCGGAAATAACACCCCTTGCAGAGCACATTGCCGTTATGTCGATTCCGGCATTGGATGGTCCATCCGACGCTAACGAGCGTATAAATGAATACAATACCGCTATCTTCATGCTGGCCAAAGAACAAGGAATCGACTTCGTTCCCTTGGCACGAATGCCGGAGCCTCATACAACAGATGGTGTGCACCTAGATAGCGCTAGCTATTCGATCTGGGAGGCCGCTCTTCTCAGCCAGGCCAGAATAATTTGTCCTCGCGAGTAGGACAGGAGAATCGCGGACCAGCGACGACCGTGCTGTTTTCTGGTAGAACGTCTGCGAATGCCGGCTCCCAGTCGAGCACGTTCCGCAGGGTCTGCCGCGCGCCATGTGATGCGTGCCGGTCCTCGTCCTTTAGTTTCTCGTCTTGAAGTAGGCGCTCGATCTCGATGTTCGATTGTGTCGCGGTCCATCAGCGAAGCAATAGCTGATTCGACAAGGCCGGGAGAAAGAGGCCGCCAGCTGAGGCCGCCTGTTGGGTCGCGTTACTTGCCGGCCTGCTGCTTGATGTAGTTGATGGAATCCGAAATACCGTGATATTTGGTGAGTGTGTCGACGATAACGGTCTTTCCAACTTCGTATAAGAGGTCGACGATCTCGCCGCCGCTCACTGCGTCCAGCTCGGCCAAATTCAATTCGCGCGATGTCTCTCTCCCGCTTTGTCGGATGAGGGACTATTCCCGCCAGCCGTGATAGAGGGATACGCGCGGTGGTGGATTGTCGCCGTGATAGACGTCACACAGCGAAATTTGCACTGAAACGGACAGAGGACGATCGCAACCAGGTCGAGCGGTTCTTCAACAGGATCAAACAATGTCGTCGGATTGCAACGCGCTACGACAAGCTTGCCGCCAACTACCTTGCCTTCGTCCTTGCATCAATCAGGCTATGGCTGCGCGTTAATGAGTCCGCGCCCTACTAGGCGCTCGCCTGAGCCGCCTCGATTAGTTGCTTAGCCTGTAAGACCATCCAATGAATAACTTGGTTCCCGCGTTTGACGGCGGCGAGGACGCGCTTCGGATCGGCAATCCAGACGAAGGGTTCATTAGCGACTTGCAAGTCAACGACGGATCGGAAGGTGCCGCGTTTGAGGCGACGGCGGGTAAGCTTGGCGAAAACGCCTTCGACCGCATTGAGCCTGATGCGGAGGTCGGGGTGAACGTCCAGCGGGGATGCCGGGCCAGTCATTGGCGTACTTCGGATGCTTGTGGGTCGCATATTTGTCGACGATGGCGTGGATCACTTTCCCCACCGGGACCTGCTCCTCGATCGCGTTGAGAAAGCGGATGAACTCTTGATGGCGATGGCGCTGTTGAGGACTGCGGACAACGTGGTAGTGCGTTGTAGTCGCGCGTCCTCATCCCGGCACGGCCGGGCTTCATCGGCAAAACTTCGAATCGCTCGACAGATTGAACGTGCGGATGCGATACGGCGCGAGTTGGCGGGTCTCGAGGATACCTTGCACCGAGCGCAGTCGGCCGGCTGGCGCGCCAGTTGGGATTACCTCTATTTTTTCGGAGATCACAGATGGCAGCATCCCGAACCACTTAACCATCATAATGTGCAGCCGCCGGTTTACCCTTTATGCCATAGGAAAATAGCGATAGGGTAACAGCCAGTGAGGAGCGTAATGGATCCCTTTGGCTTCAAGGTAATTTTTATCACCGTTCTTGTGTTCATACCGCTCGAGCGGCTGTTCGCCATACATCCGCAGAAGGTCTTTCGTCGCAATTGGGGCAACGATCTGATCTTCTTGTTCTTGAATGGTATTTTGATAAAGCTTGGTCTGCTAGCCGTTATCGTTGCGGTCATCTTTGCCGCCGCATGGATTGTCCCGGCATCCTTTCAGGACATGGTCGGGGGCTTGCCCTATTGGGTGCAAATCCCGGCCGTTATCGTACTTTCTGATTTGGGATTCTATTGGACCCACCGCATGTTCCATGCCGTTCCCTGGCTATGGAGGTTCCACTCCATTCACCACAGTATCGAGGAGCTTGACTGGCTGGCTGCGGCCAGGGTCCATCCGGTCGATCAGATTTTGACCAAGGGGGTCTCGCTGATCCCGGTCTTCGCGCTGGGTTTCTCCGAATGGGCGATTGGAGTCTATGCCTTGCTCTATCAGTGGCAGGCGGTTCTCATTCACTCCAATGTTCGCGTGGGATTTGGTCCGTTGCGCTTCCTGTTTGCTTCGCCGGAATTTCATCACTGGCATCATAGTAACCACCGGGAAGCCAGGGACCGGAATTTCGCCGGGCAGCTGTCCTTCCTGGATGCGTTGTTTGGGAGTCTTCATTTGCCGAGGGGGCAAATACCGACGACCTACGGTCTGGATCGGCCGATGCCGCAACGCTACGTGCCTCAGTTGCTTTATCCCTTCATCGGCGAGCGGATCTTCCAGTCCAAATCGGACACAGCGGCGCTGGCAGAGACGATGCGGGCCCCAGAGGAGGCCGCCCAATTGTTCGCCCAGCCTCGGTCAGTAACGGAACTCCCGTCCGGTTAATCTGCACCCTGAAGCTGTTCACCAGTGACCTATCCTGCTTGGGCGGGAACGGAGTCAAATTTCAGAGCTTGCCGGAACATCTTGGCCGACGATGAAAGCACGAGATTGAGATGATGACGAATATCAAACTCGAGGGAACCGATGGATCCCACGGGAAAAGTATGGCCGTTGAGTTGACTGTCAATCGTTGGCTCGATTGGACCGCGAGAGCGGCGGTCGTTGTTGTTTTTACCGCGCTTGTCGTGATTGGCGTTGCGGGAATTCCTCGCCTGCTTCCGTTGGACAGCATCCATAAGCTGCTCATGCTCGCGGCCAGCACTGCCAACGTCTCTTTCCTGAGCTTGGTTGCAGCGACAACTATTACCCGGCTGGTCCCGATACAGAAGTCCAAAGGCATCGAGCCGCGGATCTCGGCCTTGTTGGGCACGTTTTTGTTCACAACAATTGCTTTGCTTCCGAAGGCAGAGCTGGGTCCTGTTTGGTCGGTCGTGTCCACGACATTGATCCTAGTGGGCACTACGCTTTCTTTCGTGGTGCTCCGCTGGTTGGGTAAATCTTTCAGCATTTTTGCGGAGGCAAGGCGCTTGGTGACAGAAGGACCTTATCGAATCGTCCGGCATCCGCTCTACCTCTGTGAAGGAGTTGCTTTGGTCGGTGTCACACTACAGGTGCTTTCGCCGCTTGCCGTACTCATCGCCATTACGGCTGTGATGCTTCAATGTCGGCGTATGATCAACGAAGAAGCGATTCTGAAGGCGGCTTTTCCTGAATATCGCGTCTATGCTGCGAATACATCTTTTCTGATCCCCACAAAGCTTAGCCAGTTTTTTGCAGGATCGAACCCGCCGTAGATGGTTAGCCCGGCGTTCGACGAAGCGGGTCCAGTTGACCTAACCCATCTTTCACGCAGCGATGGAGAGAAACCGTTAATCAATCAAGCTTGTGTGGCATCGGTGATGCAACGCGCTTATCCGCGGGCTTCACCGGATGGTTACATTTCGCCTTTTGTCATCTGCAGGTTCCGGTTAACCGGAGAAATTTAAAGGTAAGCGATGCTCCGGGACCATCACGGAGAGACTAACGCCCGTCCTGCCAAATTTGAGGTGACGCCCAGTAGCAGCTTGAGCCTTCGCCGAAGTCTGAATCCCATCAAAACCACTCTGGGAAACCCTGGCCCAAAGGGGGCGGAACAGATCAAATTGCCGAGCCAATGACCCCTATCGATTTCTATTCACTGACGCGACGCGGCGGCAGCCACGCGGGCGGTCCGGTCCCGCTTCTACCCGCGTGGGACTCGTTGGTTGGCTCCAAACGCTTGCGCTGATGCGCCACTCGCACCGGCGCGGCCCTTGGAGATGCGGCTCTCCGTGAACGCAATCCGCATCACCGGCGAGGCCGAGCGCAACTGGCAACGCACACGCAGGAGGCGAGCGTGGACCGCGAGAGGCGGGCCGTCGAGCAGGCCGTGAGGGCCGGAGACGCCGCGGCCAAGAGCTCGCCGCCCTGTGGCTTCCTTCATCTCGAGCACATCATGTACATGATCCGTTTTTACTGCGAGTAATCAGCGTCGAAATTCGCTCAGGCTTGACCAATGTCTCGCGCCGAAGGCCGAACAGAATTCGTGCTCACTCCATGCAGCTGCGCTCGCGGGACGCCGATTGCTCCGATCGCCAGCGCCAGTCGACCAGGTAATGCCCGCCGATCGGCGGGATCGAAAGAGCATCAGAAAGTTCAGCGTTGCGATCCCATATCCGACTAGGCCGGTGCCGCGCCATAACCGTGTGATTCGATGGCATCGTTACGATGCCTTCCATCGCACTCGAAATGCCAAGGCCCGCCCGCACGTAGTGCCAGCATATCTCGCAGATAGGCGACGTCGCCACTACCGTGCGCGGCGACCAGGCCCAGCGTTGGCCAAATCGCCGATATTAGCATTGTCGCTGTCGCTGTCGCGTCCGCCAGTAGCAGCAACTCACGAGTGCGTGCGGATCCGTCCGTTGCGGGAAAGTAGATGATCGAAAGAATGGTCTGGGGAAGCAGGCTGCCGTAGGCCACGATCAGCAGAAAGCTCAGGTGCGGTGCTTGCTTCTCACTGCATCTGGAGCAGGCCGGACCGGTCTCGACCGAGGTCGCACGCCTTAATCGCCACAACAGGCTTCCAGACGGAGCGCCAGTTCGCGCTCTACTGCGGTCCCCGCGTCTGATCGGCTATCACTGCTTGGTCGAAGGCTCGGTATCGTTGGGATCGTCAAGCGGCCCGATCACGGTCTCTGCTGTCAATCCATTGCGAACCGCATTTTGGGAAGAGCTGTTTGCCGTTTTGCGTTTTCGGGCCGGCGGCAAAGCCCCGAGATGCTCTCCTCGCCGCGTATCATTCCGGTACATCTCGCCAGTATTCTTTCGGGGTACTCCGCCTGAGCACGGGAGTTCCTTCGGCCGGGTGCACAGTCTGACGCCAGAAAAAACAGAAAATTGCTCAACGATTTGGCGTTGTTGCCCGCCGGGTACACCGCATTTTCACGGTTAAGGTTAAACCAGTATAAACATTGACGTAGCGGCCACTTTAACACAAAATTTACCCACTTGGCAGGAAGGCGTGTCTGCCAGCGTTAGTAGTTGTGGTTTCATCTTGTACAGAAGGATTTTCTCCCATGTTGAAGTATTATATTAGGACTACCGAAGCGTTGAAGCGTCTGCGCTCGGACCAGGACGGCGTGGTGTCGCTCGAGTACGTGATCGTCGGGGCTTGTGTCTGCGCCGTCGTACTTCTTCTGTTTAATGGTACCGGCACGAATACCCTCAGCGGAGCGCTGAATACCGGGTTCGGCAAGATCGCCAGCACTATGACTGGTCTGCCGTAAGCGGAATCCAGAGCGCGGCAATGGATGTCCCAATGCCGCGCGCCTTTTTGAAAGAAGGATTTCTCCTATGTTGATGTATTATGCCAAGATCGCGGAAGCGTTGAAGCGTCTGCGCACGGACCAGGACGGCGTGGTGTCGCTCGAGTACGTGATCGTCGGGGCTTGTGTCTGCGCCGTCGTACTTCTTCTGTTTACTGGTACCGGGACTAACACCCTCAGCGGAGCGCTAAATACCGGGTTCGGCGTGATCGCCTCCACTATGACTGGACTGCCATGACTCGGCTCTGGGTCCCATGACAGGTCTTTGAGTCCGGAGCGTGGCAATGGATGTCCCAATGCCACGCCTCCTTTCAGGCATGCATTTGATGAATTGGATTGTTCCCACAGCTTTGTGTCTTGAGATCCTATTGTTGGTATATGTTGCAATGATCGATATCGCAACACGATTGATCCGAAATGAAATTTGTCTGGTGCTGGCGCTGCTCGGGATCGCCGGGCATTTTGCCAGCCCTATGCAGATTGTAGAATCCTTGATCGCCGCGACAATCCTGTTTCTGCTGCTTTTAGTCATATATCAGCGGGGATGGATGGGCGGCGGCGATGTCAAACTGCTGGTCGCACTGGCGATTGGGCTCCCATTGATGGGCGTGATTCAGTTGTTGACTATCACCGCGCTGGCCGGCGGCGTTCTTGCCGTGGTGCATCTGATGATGCGCCGCCTGCCATATCCCAGGCTAGCGCCCGCGGGATCGTCGTTCGCACGCCGCGTCTACGCGATAGAACGTTGGCGCCATTTGCGACACGCGCCGCTACCTTACGGGGTTGCGATTGCGTGCGGCGGTATTTGGACCATTTTCAGCCAAGGACTTTGACATGTCATCTACTTTGCGTCTCTCGATCATAATGGTTCTTTTGCTCGCGACCGCTGCGCTCGGACTTATTGCCTACGGCATGAACCTGCCGAACGCACAGGTCCCGGTACAGGTCACGGAAAAGGCGCCGGCGCCTCTCACTCGGTATCTTGTCGCGGCACGTCCGCTGAAGGCTGGTACATTGACACGCGACGAAGATTTCCGCGCCGATCCGTTGGATAGCGTTCCAACAGGGGCGATCCGCGATACGACCGACGATAGGAACAGACTTCAGGGCTCTCTGGTTCGCAAGAACCTCGACACCGGCAGTCCTATCACATCAGAAAACGTATTGCTCCGGGGAGATCGGGGTTTTCTCGCGAGCGTCTTGGAACCGGGTACCCGTGCCATCAGCATCAAGGTTGACGCAGAATCTGGTGTCTCGGGCCTGATCAAGCCGGGTGACTATGTGGATGTTGTCTTGACCCAAGTAGCCGCGAACGCTGATGTCGCGCGTCGCGCTCTGAGCGAAACCCTTCTCCAGAATGTTCGAATCATCGCGATTGACCAGGAGATTGTGCAAGGCGGCGGAGCCAATAACGCCACGGCCGCGAAGGTAGCGCAAACTGTGTCACTGCAGCTTGCGCCCGAGCAGGTCAAGAAGATCGCGGTCGCAAAAAATCTCGGATCGCTCTCCTTGGCCATGCGATCAGCGGTCGAGCTACGGGACGCAGCGGACAGTCGCACTATTTCCAGCTGCGACGTGTCGCCGGAAATAGCCCGCCAGAATGCTGTTGCCGGCCAGAGTGCAGCGGTGGTGGTTTATGGTGGCGGTAAGGTCCAGGAATACTCAGTCAGGAAACAGGATTCAGCCGCCGGTTGCGGTGAGCTGCCGAAAATTGCCGGCCAGAGTGAAACGGTGGTGGTTAATGCAGCCGATAAGGTTGGGGCCGTAAAGCCGCCGGAGAAAGTGCGATGAGCGTCGACATGGCAATGGTCAGCCCGCCTGATGAAACTCCGTCTGTTGCAACGCGCAACCGAATCATCTGTTTCGTAAACGACGAGCTCAGTGCAGCGGCTTTGCGCAAAGGGCTCGAAGGTAGCAACGTGTCGATCAGGCGTGGCACGATCCGCAATGCCATACGGATGCTCGAGACCGACACCGAGCTATTCGCATTGGTAGCAGACATTAGTGGAATCGATGATCCATTTACCGAACTGGAAAGGTTGTCCAGCGTCTGCCCACCCGATGTCCTGGTAGCTCTGATCGGCGAGAGCAGAGAGATCACCTTCTACCGCGAGCTGATTGAAATCGGCTTGACCGAGTACCTTCCGAGGCCGCTCACGCGCGATATGGTGCTGCATCAGCTGCGTCCAAAGCTGCTGCTTGGCGACGTGGCACCCGGTGCGGCCGATCGTGGTGGGCATGTGATCTCGATCTGCGGCGCGCAGGGAGGCGCCGGAGCCACGAGTATCGCTATCAATCTCGCACTGCAACTGGCCGAGACCACAAAGGGCAAGGTCGCGCTGCTCGACCTTCATCTGCAAAACGGCGAAACGGCGGTGATGTTGGGTGTTCGGCCTGGGCCAGGGCTGCGCATCGCTCTGGAAAACCCGATGCGGGCGGACACCTTGTTCCTCGAACGCGCGGCAATCGAAATCAACGAACGAGTTTGCTTGATTTCCGCCGATGAGGACCTGGATGCGCAGCTCGACATCACTGAAGCGGGAGTGAGACATGTGCTGGGTCTGCTCCGTCAACGGTTCAATTACATCGTTGTCGATATACCAGTCCCGTTTCCGCCATCCATCCATCCGGTGATCACGCTTTCTCGCCACGTGCTGGTGCTGCTGGAGGCTGAAGTGACCGGACTTCGCAATGCCCATGCCCTCCGCGCCGCCGTCACCAACATCGCCGGTAAAGATCGAGTCTTTACTTTGCTCAATCGCGCCGATCGTCCCGGGGGCCTTCCCAGGGCCACGATTGTCAAGGCCTTGGGCGCAGAACCAGACATGGTGATTCCCGATCTCGGAAAGGGGATGACCCAGGCGGTCAATCTCGGAATTCCAGCTTTAAAGCACGTATCAAAACTGCGCCGTCACCTCGCCCCCATTGTACGGGAGATCGCTGGCGTCGGCGCCCAGCGGAAAGGATGGTTGAGGAGGCTGTTCC
This sequence comes from Bradyrhizobium sp. AZCC 2289, assembly GCF_036924615.1. NCBI lineage: Bacteria > Pseudomonadati > Pseudomonadota > Alphaproteobacteria > Hyphomicrobiales > Nitrobacteraceae > Bradyrhizobium > Bradyrhizobium sp. AZCC 2289. Next base: position 8,775,186 of record NZ_JAZHRY010000001.1, read on the forward strand.
GGTGACGAAAAAATTCGGTACGCGCGAACGCGACGGCACGCCAACCCGTTTTCCTGCATCAGCGGAAAGGGACGGCACGCCAACCGGTTTGCCGGCGTTGACGCCAGACCGCGACGAACCTTCGACCGACCAGCCCGTGATGCCAGTTTCACTGCACGAACGAGGCGAGATGCCGGCTTCGCTGCGCGAACGAGCTGTGATGCCGGCTTCGCTGCGCGAACGGGTCATTGAGCAGATTGAGCCATCGGTGGCCGCAACTGTTTCCCGCGATGTTCTTCGGCGGCAGATCGAGGAAATCATCCATGGAATCGCCAACCAGGAACGGCTCGAACTGTCAGGCCGCGAGCAGTTTCAGCTAGCGGACGAGATTGCGGACGACATGACCGGCTACGGGCCGCTGCGTCCGCTCCTGATGGATCAATCGATTAACGATATCATGGTCAACGGACCAAGTAACGTTTATGTCGAGCGAAACGGCAAGCTGGAACGGGTCGCGATGCGATTCCGCGACAATGATCACATCGCATCGGTGGCGCAGAAGATCGCGGCCCAGGTTGGACGGCGCGTTGACGAATCGAGTCCGATGGTGGATTGCCGCTTGCCGGACGGCAGCCGAGTCAACATCATCTTCCCACCGCTAGCGATCCATAGTCCCTGCATTTCCATCCGAAAATTTCCAAGTCGCCGTTTAAATTTGGCCGGAATGATCGAAAACGGCACAATGACCTCTGCCATGGGACAATTGCTGGAGGTTGCCGGCCGATCTCGGCTCAATGTTCTGGTCTCTGGCGGTACCGGTTCTGGCAAGACGACACTGTTGAACGCCATCAGCCAATTCATTGATCACAGTGAGCGCATTGTCACCATCGAGGATGCCGCAGAGTTGCAGCTGCAACAGCCGCACGTGATCAGCCTGGAGACGCGGCCTCCGAGCCTCGAGGGCACCGGGCAGGTGACACAACGCGATCTGGTGTGGAATGCCCTGCGCATGCGTCCTGACCGGATCGTCGTAGGCGAAGTGCGCGGCGCTGAAGCGTTTGACATGCTGCAAGCGATGAACACCGGCCATGATGGTTCGATCTCCACGGTGCATGCTAACTCAGCCCGCGACGCACTTACCCGTATTGAAAACATGGTGCAGATGGGACAGCCAAACCTGCCGCTGCGGGCGATTCGATCCCAGATCGTCGCTGCGTTGGATATCATCGTGCAAGTAGAACGCATGCGGGATGGACAACGTCGCATTATCCAAATTACCGAGGTGACTGGCCTGGAAACCGATGTGATCACCACCAATGACATCGCGGCGTTCGAATACCAAGAGGAGGATGTTCACGGGCGGATATTGGGCGCCTATCGGTCCACCCACGCAGTCCCAAAATTCAAGAGCCGTCTTGCCTATTATGGGCTTGATCGAGCTTGGGCTGACGCTATGAGGCAACTATAATGCTGCCGTATTTGATCATCATTGTCCTGGCGCTCCTGATCTGCGCAACGGTCGTGTCGTTGTGGCTCGACGCTCGAGAAAGACGCATCAATCGTCAGGTAGCAATAGCTTTACCAACCTCACATTCGGCGAGCCTGCCCTCCATTCGTCGGTTACAGGCCGGGTCCCGATGGCGGTTTATCCACGGCTTGGCCAATTACAACGCAGAGACAACTTACCTTTGGCACCCCGCATATGCGCTACTTGCCGGTGTCATCGCAGCCGCGGCAATCTTTTATGTTAATAGCCTGCTGGATTTTCCCACCCTCTACGTGAATCTTGCGGCTGCAATTGTGGCCATCATGGTGGTGCGAGGTCTGTTTGGATGGCAGCAACGTCGCCTCGCCAATCAACTTTTTCGACAGCTACCTGATACGATCCAGATTGTGGCAAGTACTGTCCGATCCGGGCTGCCTGTGAACGAAGCATTTCGCTCCATCTCCCGCGAGATGCCGCAACCAACAGCTGGGCAGTTTGCTATTGCATGCAGCGAATTGAGTCTGGGGAGACCTCCGGCGGAAGCTGTAGAGGCTATCTATCGGCGAACGCAGGTGGCAGAGTATGCGATGTTTGCGGTGACGCTTGCAGTCCAGCTGAAGTCAGGTGGCAGTTTGAGCGAAACCTTGCAGACACTGGGAGACACTGTGAGCCAGCGTGTTGCGCTAGCTGCTCGCGCGAAGGCTCTGGCAGCAGAGGTGATCTTTTCTTCGCGAGCACTTTCATTAATGCCCTTCATTGTAGGTGGGATATTCTACTGGATCAGTCCGCACTCAGTTGATCTACTGTTCTCTGATCCGACCGGAAACAAACTGCTGGCGTACGCAGCATCCTCAGTGCTTGTCGGGCACTTTGTGATACGTTGGATGATCAGAAAGGATACGGCACTATGAGTGTTGGTCTCAGCTTGGCCTTCGCCATAGCAGTTGCGGCTGCGGCCTGCGTGTTGATCATTCGCGAAATACACTTTCGTGCATTGAACACACGGGTGTCAAACGCTGTGATGGGCATTCCCAGCAAGTCAGCCCCCATCCAGAACATGACCGGTTGGTTTTCATCGCTCGGCGTGCGGTATCAGCGCTTCTATGCCGAGGAAAATCTGGATCAACTACGGACGATCCTTCAATCATCCGGTTTCAACCATTATCGAGCCTTGCCGATCTGGATCGGTGTCAAAACTGTCAGCAGTTTCTTATTCCCGATCAGTGCCTTTTTTGTTGCGCAGCTTTCTGGGAAGCCACTGACCGATGTGTTGATCTTCACGCTCATTGGCCTGTTGATCGGAATTATGGGGCCGCGATTGATCCTGTTGGTGCTGAAACGGCGCTTTGATGCTGCCATTCGGCTAGGCACGCCGGATGCTATCGATTTGCTGGTTGTATGCACCGAAGCGGGAATGGGTCTGGAGAGCGGGGTGCAACGAGTAGCGGAAGAAATGAACGAGACTAGTCCTGCGACCGCCCGGGTGTTATACGATCTTCTTGATAATCTCCGGATATTGCCAAATCGCAGCGATGCGTTCGAGAAATTCGGATCTACGTCAGAGGGACTGCGCCGAGTCGGTACCATTGTCAGCCAAAGCCTGACATACGGAACGCCGTTGAGCCAGGCCCTGCGCAGTGTCGCTGTCGACCTCCGGCGAGAACGTATCACCAGGCTGGAAGAAAGAGCACACAAGTTAGGCGCCAAGCTGACTATTCCGATGGTGTTGTTCATGCTTCCAGCCATGTTCGTCATTTTGGGTGGAAGTCCGTATCTGCGCCTCATCGCTACGTTCAGCAGCGCAGGTAAGTAAGCTATGAGCACACACTGTTGACACTGGTCTTAACGATCGGATTTTTGGTCCGCCCCTGTCGAGGAAGGCTTATGATCCATAAATTCTTTCATAGCGGATGACGATGTCGGGGTTCGAAGCCTCCATTACGGAGCCGATAAAGCAGAACGCAATAAGGATGTTATGCTGCAGCAGCAAGGTGTTCAGAGCTAAATGTTTTAAGGGTCAGGGCAAGGCCGAGGGTAACACTATGGCTGAAAGAACGGTTTTGGCCGGAAACGACAAAGTGACCGCCGCGGTCCTGCTCTCGGATCAACGCGGCGCCGCCTCGTTGGAGATGACCATCGTTTCCCTTTTCATGATGCTGGCCCTGCTTGTGCCGCTTGCCGACATGGCCGTCGCCGGCTTCAAGTTCAACTCTGCATATCAGGCGTTGCGTGATATGGGACAGCGTACCCAGTATTCCAACCCCGACGCTACCGATGCGACCAGTATCAGCACCTGGCAAAGCTCGCTACCCACGACGGTCGATGGCTACACAGTCAGTGCGGCGGTTAAATGCGGTGATGCCGGGGCAGCGGCCCCCTGTGCCGGCACAACCTGGCCGAAGTACTTCCTCTTTTCTACAAGCTTTACCTTGTCACCAATGGTGCTTGGATCAGTGTTGTGCAGCAACTGCACGGTAACTTACTCGCAACGATTCCAGTAGGAGAATGTCGATGCGTAACTTGCTCCGTTGCCATCGTGGTTCTGTCGCCTTCGCGACCGTCATTGCCCTGGTGCCGCTGATCGGAGTGGTCGCACTCGGGGCCGAGGCGGGATCGTGGTACGTCACCAAGCAACACGCGCAAAACGCCGCTGACGCGGCAGCCTATTCGGGCGCCTTGCGGGTGGCATGCTCGAACGCCGCTGTTGGTAGCAGTTGTGATACAGCACAAGACTATGTCTATCGTGGCAAACAATTTGCCGATCAGAACAAGTTCTGCGACCCTCGCGACATCTCGTATCCTTGTGCGAGCTCGCCCCCGACAGGAACGACGCAGACTGTGGGGATCGATCAGCCGACCTCCAGTCGCGTTCGTGCCATTGTTGCGCAGCAACAGCCAACATACCTGGCAAAAGTGCTTGGTTTGTCCACTATCACCGTCCGCGCTCAAGCCATCGCCGAAGTCAAGAATCCGAAAGACCTGTGTGGGTTGGGACTTGGACCGAATAATAACGCACTTACAATCGGCGGCAGCAGCAACATAACCGGGAATGGTTGCGGGCTGATGTCCGACAACTCCGTCAAATACAATAGCACTCCGACTTTTAGTGGTTCCGGTTGGGCCGTTAATGGCGTAACTGGCTGTGTCGCCTCCACGGGCCATTGCAATATTAGCGTGCCTTATAACTACAATGCGCTGCCAGCGCAGGCCCCCCTCCAGCTGCAAAGACTGGATACTGCCACGTTCAACAACTGGACAGGGACGGGCAATACAGATCCAAGAATAGTAGTAAATCCCTGCCCGTCTGGGGTACCTGCCGGCACGAATAATTGCTATAGGATGGCCCCGAACAGTGGTCTTGGTAGTACGGCGGCGTACACAAGGCTCACGGTGACAACGGGAGACTATGTAGATTTTGCCCCAGGAACCTACATTTTCTATAACGCAGCGATAAGCATCAATGGTGGGACCGTCACCTGCACCGCCTGCACACCCTGGCCACCTACAGGCACAGGTCTAGGCGTAACCCTCGTCTTGCTCGGGACTAATAATGCGGGCCTTTCCATTAGTGGTACCGCTAATGTTAACCTCTCCGCCCCTGCGACCAACGCTTTCTCTTCTGATTTGAATGGCGTTCTGATTGACGATCAGACATCGAACAGGAGCAACAATGCTGTCACGATCAACGGCGGCACGGTTACTTTGGGCGGCGCGATGTACTTCCCCCACGTCGATGTTACGTGGGGCGGAAGTACTCAAAATGCTAATACGACCTGTACAGAAGTGATCGCCAACACGATCACCATCAACGGTAATGCCTTCATGAGCTCGAATAATTGTGCTCCGGGCACTGTTTCTCACAGCCAGGTCGTTGCTTTGGTGCAGTGATGAGAAAGCTCGATCAACGAGGCGTCGCGGCGCTGGAGTTTTGCCTCGTCGCCGTGCCTTTGTTCATGTTGATGTTTGCCATTTTCGATCTGGGACGTTATGCAATCACTGCCCAGTCATTGCGGTCGCTCGCGAATGCTGGTGCTCGGGCAATGATGATCTATTGCTACACACCTACCGAAATAGGAATAACCCCTTCGTCACCATGGTCGGCGACTAACACATCACCCTCGAGCTGTACCGGTGACCCCCTGCCATCCGATGCAGCCAAACAAGCCGTTGCCCCGTTGCTGTATATCACCGGCGGTCCGCCGACGCTTAGCATACCGGCGCCAGCTGTGGGAGCCACTGCGCTTACTGTTACGGCATCTCAACCAAATTTCACCATGATAATGCCGGTATGGGGCACAGCATTTAACGCGCCGAGCGCGTCCACCTCAGTTCCGTTTTAGCACATTCCCAGGAATCATTCTGGCGGTAAGCGACAGAGATTCGACCCCGGCTTCTGAACAGATTTTCCGCGTCGATTAGTGGAGCTTTTGCCCGGGCTCAGGCTGCCAAGCGGAGGAGCGGCTGGGAGATAATTAAAGCAAAAATAACGAAAACATTAACCAAAACCAGCCCTTTAATGCGAGTTTTACGCGGTGGTTGCTCGGGCCGTCACCCATGAGTGATCGTCACGAAGGTGCTCACGCTGCAGGTCACCCTAGGCTGGCACGGAAAGTGGTGCTTGTTGGCAACATTGGAGAATTTTCTCTGGTGTTGCGACAGCCCGGTGAAGGTCTTTCCTTGCAAAACGAGGCACATAACGGATGATGATGTATTCGTCCGGCGGGAGGACACGAAAGTGCTCTCTGCGGGGCGCGGAGTCGGTGCCCAAAACCAGTGCGCGCCAGGAGAATACAAAGGTAACGATTTATCACGGAACCGATTGTAAGCTCTACGACGTGGTGCGCGAAGGGAAGCTGTTAGGGCGCCGAAGCCGTTGTTTTTTGGGGGTGTTGCGAAGCAGCCGCGTATCGTGGCGAAGGGGAATGGAATGAGACGCGTTGCGAGCAAGGACGGTGGGAGGCTTCTCGCCTTGAGAGTCGTACTTCTTGGCGCGGCGCTTGTCTTGTTTGGTTCCGCTGACGGCGTGGGTGCGGCAGAGCGGCGAGGCTCGTCCAGCGGCGTGTTCGTCAGCGAAATGAGTGACGTCCAGCGCGTCAAGGTGACCATCAACAAGTCACGCACCTTCAGGGTCGATACAGCTTTTTCGACCATTGTCTCGGGCTCGCCCGACATCGCCGAGGTGAGGTCGCTGAGCGATCACGTGATCTACATTCAGGGCAAGCAGACCGGCACCACCAACGTCATCCTGTTCGACAATACGATGAAGCAGATCGGCATCCTCGATGTCGAGGTCGCGATCGATACGGGCAACCTGCAGCAGAATATCCAGTCATCGACCGGCACGCGCGGCATCCGTGTCACGGCCGCGGAGGGCCAGGTGGTGCTGAGTGGAATGGCCGCGGATGCGGTCGCCGCCGAGCGAGCCATGGCGATTGCCACCGGCATCGTCCCCAAGGGCGGCGTCGTCGTCAACGCCATGAACGTGGCGGGGCCGCAGCAAGTCATGCTGGAAGTGCGCTTCCTCGAGGTCGCGAGGTCCGCTGGCCGCGAACTGGGCGTGAACCTCTATGCCGGCAATGGCAACCTCACGCAGGTTGGAAATAGTGGAGCTGCCGGCGCCGCCGGCTCAGCACCACTACCATTTAGGACCCCCCAAGGAGTTCCTGTTCTCGCCACCGCGGGAGGGCTGTTGAGTGGCGCGGCTCCGTTCGGCAACCTCTTAACGAATGTCCTGAAGCTGAATAACGGCACGTCGGTCGATCTGCTAGTGCAGGCCCTGGAGACGAAGGGGCTGGTGCGCCGCTTGGCCGAGCCGAACCTGATGGCGTTGTCGGGCGAGTCGGCGCGCTTCCTGGCCGGCGGTGAATTTCCGGTGCCGGTACCCTCTACCACGGGTAGTGCGAACGGCTTTCCCACCATCTCCATCGAATTCAAGAAGTTCGGCGTCGAGTTGGCTTTCGTGCCCACCGTTCTGTCGCGCGGCGTGATCAACCTTCGGGTTGAGCCGTCGGTCAGCGAGCTTGATTTCGCCAATGCGGTGACGATTCAGGGGACGATAGTTCCGGCGTTGACCAGCCGTAACGCGCGGACCACGGTTGAATTGCGCGACGGCCAGAGCTTCGCGATCGCCGGATTGCTCCAGACCCGCAACTCGCAGGATGTCTCGCAATTGCCCTGGATCGGCTCGGTGCCAGTCCTCGGTGCGTTGTTCCGAAGCGCATCTTATCAACAGAAAGAGACGGATCTGGTGATCATCGTGACGCCGCGTCTGGTCGCGCCGGCGGCCCCGGGGCAGACCTTGGCGTCGCCCCTCGATTCGCGATTGCCGGCGAATGACGTCGACTTCTTCCTCAACGGTCAGATGGAAGTGAAAAAGCGCTACAATGACTACGTCAATTCCGGCGGTGACGTCAAAGGGCCTTACGGGCACATCATCGCGCCCGATGTGCGCCTGTCCGAGCCGCCGGCGGTTGTAACCGAGCAGCCCGTTGTCAAGACCCTCAACTGAAGGACGACCGATATGACATGCACGGTGTTACTCGCGGTCTTTACACTCGGGTCTTGCAACGGCTTGGCCGGCAATGACGAAATGGATCGTTATTTCCAGCGTTCTGATACCATGACATTAAGTGCCGGCGACGCGAAGCAGGCCAATGCCGTGACCCACACGATCAATCCCTGGCCGAGCTACGTCGGCGATCGCAGGATCGTTGCTGGGGCGGCGAAGACCCAAGGTGCAATTGTGCGTTATCGTAGCGGTACCCAACCACGCGATCCGTTACCTGCTATCTCGGGAGAGGGCCTCCCAATGGGAGCTGCGGGCGCAACGGCAGCAACAGTCGACGCAGGTGGTGGCGTCCTCTTGGGTGGTAGCGGCGTGAGCGTGGGCGTTGGAGGTGCTGCCGCACGTTAATGAGTTGAGAGACAAAGAAGCCAAAGTCAGCCACATGAGCTTTAGATTTAACGAATCGGCGTCGCCACCGCAAGGACACCGCGCGTTCCCGGGTGGACGGTCGGCAGCGTGACCATTACGGGTAGAAATCCGAATCTGTATTTACCCGGGCTTTTGGTTGTTTTGCTACCGGTAGTAGTAAAGTTAAGCGCGGCGTTTAGTCATATACGTTGAACGCCGGGGTCGGCCGGGCAGGGGAGTTTATCCGGCGTCTTTTTCAATGGGGGCATGTGGCTTACCGGTAACACGTCTCTAACCCCGCTCATGTTAGTGTGGGAATGATATTTCGAACGGTGCAAGTAAATGGGGCGGGGATAACGGATTATGCGGCGCCTTCTTTTTTGGCTGGCTAGCGCCTTACTGGCCACAGCCTTGGCAGGTTGCGAAACGGTGCAAGAACCAACTGTGCGTGACGCTGCCGTAGTTGCGCCCGTTGCTCCAGCCGGTCCAGACCCTGTGCAGGAGCCGACCGACGTCAAATATTATCCTTCCGATGAACCTGTGCGGATGGGATTGGAACACTTCAACCGCGGCAATTACGGGATCTCCCAGCGGTATTTCAAGGATGCGGTCGAAAAGGCCCCGAAGGATGTGACGGCCTGGATTGGACTCGCAGCGAGCTATGACCGGTTGCGTCGCTTCGATCTTGCCGATCAGGCTTATGTCCAAGCGATCCGGTTGGGGGGAGAAACGGTCCAAATCCTGAATGATCAGGGATATTCGTATATGCTGCGCGGCAATCTGAGTGCAGCGCGCCGGAAGTTTGAGAAGGCCTATTCGCTTGATCCGACTAACCCGGTTATTGCCAATAATCTTCAGCTGCTCAATGGCAGCCGACGGTTCATTGAAAGACCGGCGGAAAATCAACCATAATCAGAGCAACTACTCGTAATACTCTGTTTGTATTGATCTTTTTAGAATCGGCGAGGCGGGGCGCCTTATGCCGGGGAACCTTTAAGGCAAGCTTAACGTTTTTGACGTATGGCTTGTCTTATGAACCGTCTTTTTAAGCTACAATTCTTGGGGCCACTCGCGCTGTTCGCCGCCACGCTTTGCGCCGAATTGGCTGCACGTGCTCTTCAATATGCCCCCAGCTCCGAACTTCTCTGGTTCATCAATCTCAGGATGTTCGGCATCTTTCAGCGAAGCGATGCAGTTTTGAGCTATTTCATTCCGATGGATGGGTTTCAGTTCTTCGGGGTTGCGCTTCCGATCTTCGTGCTTGCCTGCTTTGGGCTCGCAGCCAAGTCCCGGCCCCTTTTCACGATCGCAACTCACCTGAGCGCGGCGTATGCGGGGTTTTTGGTCCTCTCCTGGCAGGTTGGTGCACCCACCGTTACGCAGGCATCACTTGTACCGGTTGCGGTCCCGCCGGGCGTTGGCCTGTACGTGATGGCGACCATTTTGGGGACTTGCCTCCTGTCCTTTGCGATCACGCACCTGCTCTATATCCGCGCCGTGCGGGAGGAAATCCGAGCTTTTGTACGTCGGCTGCGGGCAGGGCCCCGAATCGTTCGCGGGTTCAATTAATTCGGCGGCAAAACGGCGTCGGCTTGCCGGCTGTCGCGTCTCACAATGACGATTGATCCATTGCGGGCGTCTTCGCACGAGCAATTTCGAAGCGTATTCCGAGATCACCGAAATCACGGTCGGCCTTCCGAGGAAGGACCCGGTGGTCGCGCGCAGGAATCTTGGGAAGATCACGCCGCGCTCGGCGTCCCGCGGTTGGATTTGATCTGGGAAAGCGAGTGTCGGAAGTCCCGGTAACTAAGTTCGTTTCGCGCGTCTGCGTCTGCCGCGACTGCTGAGGCAAAGTGGTCACAGCGGCGCCGCAATCGCATTACCTTCCTCCAGGACGAGTGGGGCAACCGAGAGCGGGTGAGTTTCCAGCCAAAGCTTGCGTGCCACGATGATTGGTTCGAGACCGACTCTCACCCACCAATCTCGTTCTTTGCCGGCGCGGTGGAGTTCGCGGTGATGTGCTCGGCAGAGCGGCACCGTAAATTCATCGCTAACCTTGTGCCTCAATTCGCGATCTGAGCAAAACGCCAATGGTGCCGGTCGCACGGTTGGCGGCCGCAGACGAGGCAGGGCAGGGTTGCTTGGCTACCAAATCGCAGGTGCTGCGCGGCGTGGATAGCAACGTATAGCAGTTGATGCCCTTTAACTTGGGGTGATCGGCCTATTTGCTCCGCGGAGGGCCGCCTTGTTCGATACAGGCTGCGAGGAAGCATGTGGCTTTAAGGCTAGCCTTAAGGTCGGTTGACGCGGGTGGAAGTTCTGAGCGGGGCTGAGCGGCGCTGTCCGCCCTCGGCAGCCGCCAGCATCGAGTTCCTGGGATCCCTAAACTTTACAAGGCATGGTAGAACGGTATATGATGTGGGCTAGAAGGGTACCAGGAATGAGCTTGAACATCAAAAACCCGGAGACGCATCGTCTGGCCGAAGAGCTTGCCAAGCGGACCGGCGAATCCATGACCGCGGCGGTAACGACCGCCGTTCGTGAACGGCTTGATAGGGTCCGCCGCGAACAGGGGGCCAGCCTGGCGGATCGTCTTGTGGAGATTGGGAAGGACTGCGCCAAGCGATTGAAGGAACCGTATCGATCGGCCGATCACGACAAACTGCTTTACGATGATCGAGGGCTACCCCGATGATCATCGACACGTCTGCGCTGGTCGCGATCCTTCGCAACGAACCCGAAGCACAGGATTGCGCCGTCGCGATCGAGAGAAATCAGATCCGGCGCGTGTCCGCTGCCAATTTCGTTGAGACCGCGCTGGTGATCGACGGAAGCCGCGATCCTATCGCCAGCCGGCGCTTCGACGATCTTGTCAAAGAAGCGCACATTGCGATCGAACCCGTCACCGAGGATCAGGCGCGAATTGCGCGCGAGGCCTATCGCGATTTTGGTAAAGGCAGCGGGCATCCCGCCAAACTCAATTTCGGCGACTGCTTTGCTTACGCGCTCGCAAAGACGACCGGTGAGCCCCTGCTATTCAAGGGTGATGACTTCGTCCATACCGATATCATCCAAGCACGAGCCTGACTGTAACGGCGAATTGTCTCGCGAGCCAATGACGCTTGTTGGTCTCGCGGGCTGACATACGCAAAAGCTTTCTGTAAACCCCTGGCATTCGGCCCAGCTTCACTGGTCCAGTACCGAACTACCGAAGACACGGCCGGAGCAGACTTTCTGCTCCGGCCGGTTCTTATCACCAAAAGGCGACGGTTTGAGACTGCGCTATCCGCCTGCAACAGTCGGGTGCGTCATCGTCCACAGGCTGCGCGCGGAATTGAGTGGCTCGAGCCCGTTTCGCGACCACCAATCCTTTTCTTTGGCGGCACGGTGCAGTTCGCGATGATGCGCGCGGCACAGCGGCACGGTGAATTCATCGCTGACTTTTTGCGCTAGTCCGCGCGGCTGCGCAAAACGCAAATGGTGCGGGTCGCAGGGTTCGCGGCCGCAGACGAGGCAGGGCTGCCCGGCGACAAAGCGCAGGTGCTGCTTGTCCCTTAGCCGCTTGGGCTCAGGCAGGGCAAGGACGCTTTTGTCGATGCGGGAGCGGGTGTCCTCGTTCGCGCCTGGCGGATCAGGTTCGGCTGGCGGGAGGTCGTTATCCGGTATCGTCTGCAGGCGGGCGAGCCGGGCCTGGAAGGCCTGCCTGAGCCTGTCGCCATCTTCTGGCGTCAGGGTGTTTGCCTTGGGCCAGGCCCGGAGTGTCCAAGTATCCAGATCGTCTTTGAGCGCCAACCCTTCCAGCTCGAGCAGCAGCTGATCCCGCAGAATTTCCGAGGCTTCATTCGATAGGACAGCGACCCGGGCACCGTTCGCACCCTTGCCTGGCCGCTGGAATGCTGCGCGGGTTGGCGGGATCTGACCATTCGAACCGGAATTCTTTGGCGACGGACTGTTTTTCGGGCCTGGGTCCATCGGTTGGAGGGCGAGGTCGGGCGCGTCGAGATCGTCCTCGCCGGCGATCCCGACCAGTGTGAACAGGGCATAGCGCCGGGCATAGGTGAGGGCGGCGCCCATGCGGTGAGGTGCTGCCGTCTCGCTGGCCGGGCATACCGGCCAGTCCGAAGACACCCACTCACCGGACGCGTGGACCAAGGTGGTCGTCAGTCTGATTAGGCCGCTGTCCCGGTCGATCGCCGTGCTCTGGACCGTCGCGATTTCATGCTGGCCCAGACATTTGCGGACGATGTCCAGACCGGTCGACAACGGGGCGTAGCGAAACGTTCGCTGCCCCTCCCGCGGAAAGGGGGATTCGATGGTCGCGGTCAGCGACTTTTCCGGGTTGGCGATTTCGGATTGCGCCTTGGCGAGTGCCGCGGCCAGCGTGCCGACTTTATTGCTGGATCGCTGCATGGCCGGGCTCCTCACTCAGGATCTCAAAGCTGATGGCCCCGGACTTGGAGCGTTTGGCACGGATGCCATGGCCCCTGGCTTCTTTGGCGTCCTCCGGCACCAGCGCCTTCAGCTCTGTCTTCGCCCGCTCATGGTCTAACGCTGCAGTTCGTGTCTGCCGCATGAGGCTAGCGAACTCGGCCCAGGCGTTGGAGCCACTCATGTCGACGGTCCGGACCGCCTCGATCTTTGCCCGTGGCGGCTCGACGCCAAACAGGTGAGGGGCCTCACCACTCTCGACGCAGCGCCAGAACTTTTTCTCCGCGGTGAGAAGGAGGTGTTGATAGAGAGGGTCAGCCGGGATGGTTATCTCGACCCATTTGCCGCCACCGGTGATGATGGAAAGCACCGCGGAGCGGGATTGGATCACCCACATGTTGTGCTGAAGCTGGGCCATGTGTTTCTCGGCCGCGCCTTCTTCCGAGAACGACCACGGCAGCATGAACTTCGCCTCGAAGACGGCGCCAGTCCCCTCGACCATGCCGTCCAAGGTTGCCGCCATCCAGCGCTTCACGGGATGAAACACCTGGCGCTGTACCGCGGTGACGACCTGGCCGGTATTTCGCTCGTACCAGTGCCGGTTGAGGGGCTCGGTCACGATGCCGAGCTGGACGATCAGGTTGTTCGAGAGGTCTTCCGGTTCGATCTCACCGCGCTTCTCCCGCCATAGCCGGAGCAGGGCTCCTTCATCGTCACCCATAATAATCCGGGCGTCGGACCCGCCGATAAAGGCCCGGCGGCCCGCGGTCGATCTGACAGAGTGCAACATCTTGCTGTCTCCATTGGGTTGTCCATTTGCTGGCGGCAGATCGCCGATCGACGATCTCCCCACACCCGCGCCGCGTCGAACAACCGGGACCGAAGCCAATCAAACGCGCGTCGAATGAATACGAAATGGAGTGGCCGCATTGGACGACGAGGATGCCTAAGGCGGCACCAGGCAGAGCCTGTTCCGAATCAACTTGACGGGCGAGCGGGGCGGGGAGCATTTAAAAAAATGATTGTGTTGCGGAATTGCCGCGTGAGAAATTTATTCCGGCACATCGAAGTTCGATCCTCAAGTAAACGGTCCCCAGCCCACACTTTGCCGCGGCTTGGGCGGCCGGCGTGGGGCCTCGAGATTTCTAAGCCACGCCTCCAAATGCCGATGCTGCGCCGCCCACGCCAGCATCGCGCAGGAGATGCCGAGGTCATCGTGCGCTCCCGACGGACAGCCATAGACCGTTCCGCCTTGGCGAAACTCGACCGCCAGATTGGCCAGTTGCGCAAAGGCGCGGCGAATTGCCGGTTTGTCGGCAAATCGGACAAGATCAGATTGAAGTTGGGTATGGAACAGTTCGAGCAGATAGCTCCTGCCGATGGTGTAAACCGGCAAACAGCCATGTTTGGTCGGTCGCAATTCGGCGTTCATGCCATCGCCATGGCGACTGATTTGCGTTCCAATCACCCGAGGACCGAATGTCTCGCGCAGTACTTCGCCGTAGGTCGGGTCATAGCTGAGGTCCGCGACGATCAGTGCATTGTTATTGTGACGTCGATCAACCGCCGCCAGCGCGCTCGCCCGCGCATGTCCAAAAAAGTTCTGCGGCAGTTCCTCGGCTTCGGCGATCCCAAGCAGGCATCGTCCATACGGTGAGTTGCCGCCGACCACGGCGGTCGATCGATCGCGGCTGCGCCCGACATCATGGGCGATGATCACCGGTCTGAAACAGGGCCAGGTGCTGACGTCATCTAGGTTATAGCTCATCGAATTACTCCGGAGTGCTGAAGGCGCTGGAACGGGTTTGCAATCGGCACGGCTTGCGCCTCAGGCGGTGGGCCAAAAGCCGGCCCTTGCGGCACCAGCGGTACGTGAATCCGGGTCGCGCGTTCGTACAGATCCCAGCCAAACGGGCTGGCCTGCGCGCCACCGGGAATCCCGAGATATTCCCGATTGAAGCTGTGTTCTCCCAACTGCCGCCGTTCTTGTTCGAGAAATGCGGGCGCGTACATCCCCGGGACATCGGCGGTGGCTTTCAGCCGAAGCCACGATGGCTCGTCGTCCGACCATGCCGTCCAGAACGGGTCGGTGCGACTCCAGGCGGTCGACAGCATCGCAAAGCGCGCTTGTGGGCGGCGAGCCCGCATCGGGCGTAGGGCGCTGATCAGGTCGTTGTCAAGGCGGGCGGCCTCGTCGGCTATGATCCAGCCGTCCACCGTCAGGCCACGGATCGAATCATCGCTGCTCGGCAGCGCCAGCACGCGCGATCCGTTTTTTAGTTCGAGCCCGTAGGTGTTGTCGACCTTCAGTTCGGCGCCGACCTTGATAAGGCTATCGCGCACCCGCCGCACGGCTTCGGCACTCTGGCGTTGGGCGGGGCAGGCAATCACGTTCAAGCCCCCGGCGGTGAACAGCATGTGGTGCGCAATTGCCCAGGCCGCTGTCGTGGTTTTGCCGACCTGCCGTGCCGTCAATGCGATGATCGAGGCGCCACGCGGCGCGCGCAGGAATTCCGCCTGCCATGGCGAGGGTTCGACCCCGAGTGCGCCGCGGACCCATTGAACAGGGTCAATTTGATAGGCTAATTCACGCAGTGTGCTCATCGTCTACCTCCAACAATGCCTGCGCGATACGCGCTTTCAGTTCGGGCTCATGATCAAATTTAAGGATTATGCGCTCGGCAATTTTCGACAGGTCGAAATTGACATTGGTTTGCACGGCGACATTGACCTGCGAACCCTGCCGGTCAAAACCCGAAAGTCGCGACAGGCTGTCGAGCGTTTGCCGGATCGAGTTGAGGCCAGACAACGCGACCTGAAGCGAGCCTTGCTGCTCGGCCTGCGTGACGATCTGATCGATCCGCGCCCGCAGGTCGAAATAGCCGGTGCTAAGATCGGCCTTGGTTGGAAGGCAGGCGGCGGCCGCGGTGCCGCGCGACACTTCCTTCATGATGGCATTCGAAGAGCCGAGCCGAAGGCAATTTGACCGGTGCCGGTGCAGGCTCGATGGATTCAAATCATAGTCATGCGCGATTTGATTGCCCGTCTCGCCCGCCGCCAACCGTCGGTCAATCTCGGCCCGCTTGATGTGCTGGCATGTGCTGCATTTTCTCGCCATTTTACCCCACTCCTACGCTCTACTTCGCAAATCGAACCTTGGTCTGTTCGCGCCCGACTCACTTCCGCGGCGCGCGCCAAAATTTTTAATGTGACGTTACCAACCCGCCGCGCCCTCCTGCTTGGCGGGCCGTTGGTAAATCTGGCGTAAATCGGGAAAGGATTCTGCCGGGCTTCGGGCGGCCCAAACAGGTTCAGGGCCTGGCGAGCCGGATAATAGCCAGTCGCGATCGTGGCGCGCCGGGTACAGGGGCGGGCCCGTCAGATTCTAAAACGGATGTTCGAAATTTTCCGTATCGTCGCTCGCATTCCGGAATCATATCGGGAACCACATCCTTCTGATTTATCGCAAAAGGCAATATCGCAAGTCCGATCCAAATGTTCGCCGGCACAAGAATATCGGCCCTGAAATTCGTTCGTTAAATTCCGCGATGGCTTCAAAGAACCCCGCCATCTGATGCGCTGCACAATCTTGACAACTGGCGCCGCAAACAGGACGATCTGCCCGGTCGCCCCGAGGCGAAACCGCTTGGAGTCGGGGCTGAAGGTTAGCAATGAGTACGGATAAACTTCAGGCACTAAGCAATACTGTTGCGGAGATACTAAGCGAGCCTCCGTCGCCCGCTACGTTCTTTGACGAGGAGCCCTGCGACGCAGCGCAGGTCAGCGAACAGGTTGCGAAGGCTTCTGACAATCTTCGGCAGGCCATCGAAATTCCAAAAGAGAATTTCGGAAAGCTAACTTCTCGCAAATTTGGAATTTCACCCAACGAGATTCACGAAGCGCACATCGTCCGCGACACCGGGAACGAAAGCGTTGACATCGCTCGTCAAGCACTTGCGGATCAAATCCCTGTTGCGCCTCAGAGGGAAGCGGGAAATCAACGGCTTTCCAAGCTGTCGCACGAAACCGTAAGCCCCCAGTCGGATCCGCATACAACGAGCACAAACATGTTTCGCACGGCGGACTCGGGCAACCGGATTCCACTTGGCGGATGGACGTTACGGGGCTTCGCCGTCATCCTGCTGGCAGCGGGCATCGGGGTAGCCGCCGTCATTTGGTTTGGGTTGTCCGGCGATGCCGCAAAGACAGCTCCTTCGCACCCCGCACCTCTGGCCCAGATCGCGCCGACCGCCGCCGTGCCGCCCGAGTTAACGCCGTTGCTCCAGTCGATTTCGCGCGATCTCACCAGCGTGGGAAAGGAAATCGAACAGCTCAAGGCCAGTCGTGAACTAATGGGCCGCGACAATGCGAACCTCAGCGAGCAGCTCAAGGCGAGCCAGGAACAACTGAACCGCGGCGTTTCCCGGCTTTCCGAACAACTCAAGACCAGCCAGGAACAAGTGGCGCGCGACAATGCGAACGTGGCCGAGCAGATAAAGGGGATCCAGGATCAATTGGCCCGCGTCATTTCCCAGGCTTCTGAGCAGAATGCGTCGCCCAAAATAGCCGCGACTCCGCCACGGCTGCCACCCCCTCCGCCACGGCCAGCAGTTCCAGCGGCGCGTAAGCCGGTGTCGACAGTCTCGTCGGCGCCGGCCGCAGCCCAGCCGAAGGCCGAAAAACCAAAATTGTCATCGGCGTCGCGGCCGCCGCCGCCCGCGCGCTAGGGCGATTCCTTCACACGCCTCACCCCGTTACGACAACAAGCCTGTGAGTTCGCGGCTTAGCTAACTAGGCGTGCGCTCAAGCCGCCGCGCCGGATGGACCCGGTCGAGTGGGCGGCGGTGCGTCCGGTGGCTGCCCCGGCGAAGCTGAAGGGCTGGTCGATCTGATCTTGCCGGCTGGATGCAGGTAGGATGCAGGTATGTTACTGTGCGATCACGAATTCGCCTGCGTCTCATAATACTTACGGCCGTCTCAAAACGCTTATAAAGTGGGGGTCCGGTTTTCAAATCGCTTACGAAAGCGGCGTGGGGACGTTCCCTGATTTGCGCGTCGGTTTCCAGTTCTGCCCTGTCCTCGTCGTCGCAATATGCCGACATCGACTAGGCAAGCGCCTGAGTGATTAATGTTCGCGGGTTAGCTGGCTGGCTTTATGTGGGCAGCTTGCGGCAGATCGGCGCTCAAGCGCGCCAGGTTTCGGAGTTACAGATTCGCGGACGATCACTTGGGCGTTGATTTGCACGCCTCCAAAATGGCGTCACGACTTTATTGCTCACCCGATAGCGGGCAAAAGCCGTCGGCCGTAAGCACGAAGCTCTGGTCCTCGGCGACCCACAGGATCTCCTCGCCGAACGTCATGTCGGCCCGCTCGGATGTGACCTTCGCAGAACGCCGGGGTCGGTGATCGACGCGCCGGAGCCTTCCTCCACCGCCACTGGTGAACCGACGACCTGCTCGATCTCCTCCCGGCTAGGCCGCCAGCCGGTCTGCAGGCGCTCGAGCACGCGCTGGGTGGTCTGATCGATCGGGCTCACGGCGTGATCTCTCCGTCGCATTCGCAAGATCCCGGGCCGCTGGAAACCGCCCGCGGCTTCGATCAGGCGGTCCAGCAGTTGGAGGCGTGGGGCCTCCTGGAGGTCGCTGAGGCGACGCAGGAAGAGGAGATGGCGGCGTCAGCACGAGATCGATCAACGAAGTCCCAGCGCTACTTCGCGAGAAAGGGCTCGCTGGCGCGGCTGCGGAGTGGGAGCTGATGCAGGAGGTTCAGGCATTCTACGCCAACAATGAGGACCGCTTGCCGAAGGAGCAGGCGGAGCCGTCCGGCAACATCCCGACCGAGGTCGGTATGAAGGCTCGCCAGCACCGCACCGCCTTCCAGCGCCGCGCGGATGCTGGGCGGAATTGAAGGTTCGTGCCGACGTCTTCGATGAGATCGCCGCGTTCACCGTCGCCGGCAGGAAGTTCGCTCACGCGTCCGCAGAGGGTATTTGCGTCCGTGCTCCATGAGGAATCTGTGTGCTTCCACCGCGCCACGAAAGCGGACCTGATCCCGCACGTGCAGGCCTGGATCGCAGACGGCCGACCGGAGCCGGTCGGCGACTACGTCGATTAGGCAGCAGAGGAGGAAGGGATGACAGACGCTGAAGCGCTAGCGATATTGTCCTGGCCGGGACCTGAAGAGACGCGGCCGACACAGGTGCAACTCCTCCGCGCACGCGTAGATGTGGCGCAGCTCCTCCAATCCGATTGCCATACTCGGCGCCGCCGGGTTTGACGGCGGATCGGTACCATTGGCTCGGTGATTTTCGCCTGGGTTTGCATCGGCCGGTTCATCGCGTCGATCCCGGAAAACGTGGGCCGAACTGAATGGCGAACTGGCCCATGGCGGCGGTCCACTCGACACCCCGTCGCCAACGCAAGCCGGTATTCCTGACGGCGAGGTAAAGCAGCTTCAACGCCGCATCGTCGTTTGGAAAGCTGCCACGGGTCTTGATGATCTTGCGCAAGCTGCGGTGCAAAGCTTCGACCGCGTTGGTGGTGTAGATCATCTTGCGGACGCCGGGGGCGAATGCGAAGAACGGAACGACGTGCTCCCAGGCGCGGCGCCAGGCCTGGCCGATCGCCGGGTAGCGATTGCCCCATTCGTCTTCGAACTCATCGAGCCGGAGCAGCGCCATGTCGGCATTCTCGGCCCGGTAGATCGCCTTGATGGCAGGCAGGATCGCCTTGCGATCCTTCCAGGACACGAACGCCAGGCTGTTGCGGATCAGGTGTACGATGCAGGTCTGCGGATACACCGAGGCGATCGCCTCGGGAAAAGCCTTCAGCCCATCGACCACCGCGATCAGGATGTCGTTGACGCCGCGCGTCTTCAGTTCGGTGATGACCTTGAGCCAGAATTTGGCGCCTTCGGTCTGCTCGATCCACAGGCCCAGAACCTCTTTCTCGCCGTCCGGATTGAGCGCCAGCGCGACATAGACGGCCTTGTTCTTGACCATGCCCTCATCGCGAATCTTGACCCGCAGGGCGTCGAAAAACACCACCGGATAGACCGGGTCGAGCGGACGAGTTTGCCACTCCCGTACTTCGTCGAGAACAGCGCCGATCAAAGGGACTGGCTGTGATCGCCCACTCTCCGTATACGGCCAAAGAAACCCTAAGCATGGACGCAGGAATCGGCGTCCTTACAAACGACGCTACCCCCAGTGTCAGAAAGTACCTTCTGAATTGCGTGACCAACGGGGCCGCAGCCCAGTTTGGTTGATCGCCAATGCGGAAGATCAATATCACAACGGGTCGTCGCCGCTCTTCGGATTCAAAACTCAAGTTGTCGCCGTCCTGCGGAAAAGGAAAAGAAACAACCCGTCGACGACGAGGAAGCTGCAATCGTCCGTTTGATTTTCACACTTTACTTACGTAATTACCCGGGAAATGGGGTCGCGCAACAACCCTGCTTCCGCTGGGAGTTCGACGCGCCACGAGGAATTCGGCTTTGAAATCCGTGATTTGGGTTATTCCCGGCGCCGTTTCGTTCAAACTTGAGGAGTATTGTCGTTTGAATATCCGGAAAAGTTACGCGTCGTCCGTTTAAACAACCTTAGATGTTGTTCCGTATTTTATTGACGGAACTTTGAGTACCCTTTGTTCCGAGGGATCAAAATGAGGGCAGGACCGAACATGAAGACGCTTATCTTAAGATTTATTAAGGAAGAATCCGGCGCCACCGCTATCGAATACGGGCTGATTGCGGCCGGTATTGCGATTGCCATCATCACCGCCGTGCAGGGTGTTGGCACCCAACTCAGCGCGAATTTCACCACGATCAGCACCTCGCTGAAATAATCGAACAACCCGCGGCCTTCTCAGGACCGGACAGCGCGTCGCCCGGTCTTTTTTTATGATGAGGGCCGGCGCCAAACCGGCCGAATGCGTCGCTGAAGAACGGCCCGAGGTCGAAAGCCGTCACCGTCCCTCCAGTCGATGGCGGCTTCTTGTTAGAAGCCAAAAAGAAGGCAAAGTGAAATGACCCAATCGTCTCGACAAGCGCCACCATCGCGGCCCGCACCACTACCTACTCGGCCAGAGGAACCGGCCCGCCAGCCAGAGCCCACCAGACGGTGACAGCTTGCCTCATCGGGCATTTTCCGGCGCTTCAGCCGATGGAGCATCAAGGGTGTCTGGTGGTGGATCTTCGAGGCGATGTCCGATGATCCGGACTTCGAATATCTGATCGTCGATTCCACCATCGTCCGGGCGCATCAGCACGCCGCCGGGGCGAAAAAAGGGGGTCTGAAGATCAGGCGCTCGGCCGCTCGCGCGGCGGCCTGAGATACAGATGGCTGTCCGCGGCTTGGGATGCCCTGTGCGGTTTACCATCACGGCAGGCCAGAAGGGCGATGCACTGCAACCCGCCACTTTGATCGAGGGGCTACCCGCCGAGGTCGTCATGGCCGATACGGCTTATGACGCCGATCACTTGCGCCAGGCCATCGCCGCCAAGGGGGCATTCGCCGTCATTCCCAACAACCCGTCACGCGCACTCAAATATCCGCTCGACAAGCATCTATATGCCGAGCGCCATCTCGTGGAATGCTGCTTCTCAAGGCTCAAGCAGTTCCGACGCATCGCAACCCGCTTCGAAAAAACGGCACGAAATTATCGCGCCGTCGTCACTCTCGCAGCTATCGTCCTATGGCTGCGGCAAGTGTCCACACTACCTAGCACTTGCTAGTTTGATCCTTCATGCCCAGGTTTCCTGAATGACCTTGGATCTCAAACGCCTTCGTGCCGACGCTTCGAAACTGCAGACGAGCGCTCTAAGACACGGTCAAACCGTGAAACCACAGGAACGACGAAAGCGATCCGGGACGCTTTACCGGAAATCTACAAACTGCGCGAGCATCGGCGTCAGGGCATGCCGTCCGGTCGAACATCCATGCCGGAACTTCCAGCCAACGTTCTGCTTGGGACCCACCCAACGTGCAGCGAAAGACGACATCGTCAGCCTTCTCGATGGTCTCATGAACGCAAACTCGGCGACCAAACCAAGGATGATGCCGATAAAGAACCTCGCGAAGAACGGTCCTGTGGGCGTTCTCAAACGTTGTTGTACGATCCGCGGCGGCGTCATTCCACCATCGGCTATCTCAGCCCGATGGAGTTCGGAAAACTGGCGCAGTTAGCTTAGAATGGTGTGCACCAAGAAGGCAGCAGTTCAAGCTTGCCTAACGAACGGAATTGGCAAGCATCGCTATCACAAGAGTTACCAACAGCGCTCAGCCAATGCAACTGCAGGCCCGTGGAGTCTCCGATTGACGAATTATTCACCACGGAACGATACGCTCTTTGGATATCATACTGCTAAAGTTCGAATTGTACGGACATGGATCCTAATACTTACATCGTAATTATCGCAACCCTATATGGGCTTATCAGCCTGTTCGCGGGGATTGCCGTTCACGAATTGGGACATTTTTTAGCCGCCCGGTTTTTGGGCATTGAAGTGTCGGGTGTCAGCGTAGGCTTTGGACCGGAAATAGTTGGTTTCACTGATCGTTACGGAGTTCGCTGGAAATTGGCGCCGCTGCCCGTTGGTGGCGCGTGCAGCTTTCGAGAACGACCGCGCGGAAAAGGGGATAGAGAGAATAAATTGCGGACCTTACGCGAAGCATCGCTCGCGGATCGCGCGATAGTGCTTGTCTGTGGACCTGCATCTAACTTGTGTTTTGCAGGCCTGATTTGGCTCATTATTTTCTTTCACACGAGCATCCTTCCGTTTATGCCCGAGGAGGAGGCCGTGTTCGGCCTCCCGGCATTCCTTCTTCAGCTTTCCTGCGCTATAGCGTTCTTCAATTTGCTACCCATTCCACCCTTGGATGGTGGTTATTTGGTACTTATTGCATTTGAAAAATTGCGGGGCCGGGCGGTTTCCAACGAAAAACAGCTGATCAGAGCCGGGGCTTGGGTGATTGCTGTCCTCACAATCGTGACGTCTGTTCTGCTCTTCGCAGAAATCGCGAGCTTATGACACCCCGAGCTTTTTTCGAAGCAGCCTGAAACACAAAAAGGTTTAAATGCTCGGATAGGTCTTGGATAACGAGGGTTTACTTAGCTAGTGCGATTTTCTCCCGCTGTTTAAAGGAAGGTTTAAGCGCTGGCCTGATACTATCGCTCTTCAACTAATGCAGTTAGGTGCAGCTATGACGTTGAGCGGTTGGAAGTACTGTCGCACCCGGATGGGAAACGTCTCTCAATTCTCTGGTCGCATTGCCGTGGACGGTCGAGTGCGCCGGTTGCTCCAGCACTTTCTACACGATCAGTCAGGCAGCTACGTCCTCGTCGTCGCTTTGATGATGCCCGTACTCCTCGGGAGCGCCGGTCTTGGCACTGAGGCCGTTTGGTGGCTCTACAAACACAAGAACATGCAGAGCGCGGCGGATTCGGGGGCGGTGAGCGCGGCAACCGCCGGAACCAACCTGACCAACCAAGCCAACTCGGTGACCGCGTCCTACGGCTACGCGAACGGGGTGAAAAACGTCACCGTCACTGTCAACCAGCCGCCGACTATCGGCAACTTTACCAAGAACAGTGGGGCCGTCGAGGTCATCGTCAGCCAGCCGCAACCGCGCCTGCTGTCGGCCCTGTTCGGCACTGGTGATGTTCCCATCACGGCGCGGGCGGTGGCGCTCAGCAATCCCGGAACGGATTGCGTGCTCGCCCTGAACCGCACGGCCAGTTCGGCCGTGAATATGAGCGGCAGCAATACGCTCAATCTGGCCGGCTGCAATGTCGTTAGCGACTCCAACGCCTCTCCCTCGCTGAGCGTTGGTGGCAGCGCAACGGTTACCGTCAATCAGGCTCTGGCGGTCGGCACCATCTCCGGCACCATCACAGCAACGAATGGCATTCGGACCGGCATACAGCCGGTGCTAGATCCGTATGGGCCTCCTCCTGCGACGCCGAGCCCATGCGACAGCAAGAATTACACCTTCAACCCCAGCGGGAAAAACCCCGCGCTCAGCCCGGGGGACTGCTATGCCGGTTCCATCACGGTCAATGGCGGAGCGACGCTCGACCTGACTCCCGGTATCTACTACCTGTACGGCAACAAGGGCGGGCTGTCGGTTCAAGGCGGCGCAACCGTCATATGTAGCACCTGCACTGGTGGCCAAGGCGTGACCTTCGTTTTTACCGGCTCGAGCAAAGACGGCTGGGCCAGCGCCACGATCGCCAGCAGCGCCAATGTTAATTTGACGGCTCCGAACTCCGGGCCGACCAAAGGCATCGTGTTTTATGGCGACCGCAACATGGCGGTCGGCACGGCTTTTTCGCTGGAGGGCGGCGGCTCTCAGGTCATCACCGGCGCCATCGATTTGCCGAACGCGAGCCTGAAGTTCGCGGGCAGCAGCGGCACCAGCACGCCATGCACGCAGATCATCGCGGACACGATCCAGTTCACCGGCGCCTCGAGTGTTCAAGTCAATTGCCAAGGGGTAGGCACGAAGTCGATCGGCGTCCAAACCGCCCAGCTTGTCGAATAGATGGAGCGCTTCGAGATGACAACGACCGACGCCCCCGCGCATCGTCCTTCACGCGCCCGCAACATGTTCCGCCGTGTTTTAGCACGCGCGGCAGGCGACACCAGCGGCGTTGCTGCGGTCGAATTCGGCATCATCGTCCCTATACTGGTGCTGATGGTGGTCGCTACTGTCGACCTTGGTAAGGGCTTTTACTTCAAGATGCAGGTCGAAGATGCCGCCCAGGCTGGCGCCACATGGGCCATCAAAAATGGCTTTGATGCCAACGCGATCTCCAATGCCGTGACTAGCGCGGTGAGTGAGCCAGCGATCAGCGTGTCCCCCGCGCCCGTGCAGTTTTGTGGTTGTGCGAGCGTTTCAGGCATCAGTACGGTGACCTGTGGCACGACATGTTCGGGAGGAATTCTATCCGGAACGTATACAACTGTTTCGGCGCAGATGACCTACAACACGATCCTGCCTTATGGTTTTTTTCCAAGCACCTATAACCTCAGCTCGCAATCAACTGTGAGGCTGCAGTGAAAGTAGCTAATAAGATATGGCGGGACGAGCGCGGTGCGACAGCGCTGGAATTTGCGATACTCGCCCCGGTTTTCTTCCTACTCATCTTCGGGATTATCGCATTTGGCCTGTTGTGCTGGACCCAGGTAGGTCTGCAGCATGGTGCCGAAATGGCAGCTCGATGCGCCAGCATCAACACCACACTTTGTCCCAACGACAATTCGACTGCCATCACCAACTATGCGAGGCAGCAAGCGTTCGGCTTGAGCTTGCCAGCCTCGACCTTCACATACCCAACTCCGCGTCCGCCTTGCGGGAATCAGGTCAGAGCAACTTACACGGTCGTATTTCCAAATATACTGAACCTGAGCCCGCTGATGCTCACAGCGCAGGCATGTTTCCCGGCCTAATCGACGAGACGAAGGCCACGTGTCGAGGCGGCGCTGTTCGAGAAAGATACGCCAGCAGGAACGTAGGCGGGAGTGCTCCCTCGGGGGGAGCTTCCTCAGTCGCTCCGGGACAAGAAATCAAAACGGGCGCCCCGGGGTCTGTTGACGGAACCTGGAGCCTCCGGCTACGCGCCGGAACGGCGGTACATCGAACTTGGGGCCCGGTGCGCCGGTTCATGCTTCAGGCTTCCTCAAGTGTACCTGATGCGCGCGGCGCTGCCGTTGGCCCACCTCGACGAAGTCGATCCCGGCGGACGGTGGGGCAACCGTCCTGCCGCCTCCCTGAGGCGGATCTTCGTCAGCTGGTCACCGCAAACCTGCGACGCCAGCCCAGCGTCTGAAGGTCATCGACCGCTTCGTCCGCCAGCATTCTGCCGTCGGCTGGAAGCTGCTTCTGGCCTTAGCGCCGCGGTCCCACGACGTGTTTCAGCCTTCTAAGCCGAACTGGCGCGATACTTTACGTCGGACGAACCCGAGGCAGTGACTTGGGCCAGCGTGGCGAAAGCCTCCACTGCTATCGGAGCGCGGTTGCTCGAGCAGGTTGGCGACGACGTCGACCGCTGGTGCGCCTTGCTTGACCTTTGGGCTAATTTCGAACCGCAATGGCGAGTGGCGGCAGTCAAGCAGTTGGAGGCGTTCGCCCAGACGCTGACCAAACCCGCTGAAATCGAGAGCATGCGGGACAAGCTGCGCAAGCTTCTCCAGTACCATCGGGGCTTCAAGGACGCCCAATGGGCAATGGCCGAGGTGGACCTCGTCCCTCTGGACGCCGTGTTCGAAATCCTGCAGCCAGTGGGCGTCGAAGACCGGGTGCGCTGGCTGTTCCGGTCCGGTGCCGCTGCGCTTCGCCCGGGCATGCGGAGGGATTCGAACCCTCGATCCCATGATTATGTGGCCGGCGACATGCAGTCCGACAACGCTAATTCGGGCCCAAAACCGCATCGGCCTGGCGACTGTCTCTTCTGACAATAATGATCGCGCCATTGCGAATGGCAAATCGTGCGCCGAGTAATTTGGGGATCTTGTCGGTGAGTGGCGAGGGGAGCGGAATTGTCCCGCCGCTGACGGGATCGCCGACGTTGATTGGCGGGGCAGCAGGGGCCGAGAACGGCGCGGGTTTGATGTAGTCCCTTATGAGCTGCACCTCTTCGCGCGAAAGACCTAGCGGGGCTTGCTCGACGCGGTTGTCCGCGGAGACCCCGCCCTTGCCGGCGCCGGCCCTGGCCTGCGCTTCCTTCTGTTGGTCGTTGTCTCTCTTAGCCCGCTCGTCCGCCTCCGCCTTGGCGAGGCGCTCCTTGAGGGGCGAGAGTTCGCGCTGCAGCGTGGCGACTTCTGAACTCAGCGATCTAATCTGGGTGAGCGCGATCACCGCTCCGGCGCAGATCACGAGCACGAGCAGGGTGAGCAGCGCAATGGCTCCGCCGCTCACGTTTTCGGTCCGTTTTCCGCCTCTTATGTTGGGCGGATCCCGCTCCAGATGACGTCGCCAGACCACGCGCGCCGCCTGAAGTCTGGCAGCAATCAACTTGAAGAGACGGCCCCGCCAAGGCGGGGCACCTTTGGGCGCCTTGATGCCTGAACTAAAGCCATCTCGCGCTAGAAAGGCCGGCGCGTCCGCGGCCAGTGGTTCTGCGGGCAAGGTTGCGATTGTCGCGCCGCTCCTCGGATCGAAATCGCTGGTTTCCGGAGCAGTGGGCTGCGCGATCCTTTCGGGGAGCAATTCCGGGTCTGTGTCCTGATCGGCGACTGGCAATGCTTCTGTTGAGGCGGGATCCCGAGCTTCTGCTCCCTCGGGATTAGGGTCGACTTCTTCGCGCAATTCCAGATCGAAAATCTTCAGACGCTCTTCGGTGCCGATGAGGTCGTCGATCATTTCCAGCGATTGCGAGGTGGATGTGGGCGGAAGATCGAGTGAGGGTGCGCCTTGGACTTTGATCGCCTTCAACGCAGATCGGCCGGCCTCGGTGATTCGGAAGCGGCTTCCCTCCGGTATCACCAGCCCGGATTGAAAGATGTCGATGTCGTCGAGTGCGGAGCTATCTTCATGTTGATCCGCATCGGCAGTAAGGGCCTCGACTTCGCCTTTGAGTTCGTCGAGCGTCGCGCGGCCGTCGGGTCGCGTGGCTAGCACAGTTAGAATCGCCAGCTTGAATTGCACACTGTCCCTCGGCGATGGAGCAAGACTGTCTGATTCGGGCGCCAGGCTGACACAGGATACCGCGATCGCGGCGCAATTATACTGGCCGCGGCCCCAAAATCCGGTCAATTGAAAGCGGCCTGTGGCGCCAAAACCCTTGATAAGTAATCTACCCTTTGGCACTCTCGACCGGAACCACCTCCGTCAATCGAGGTTACCATGCAAAAATCATTGCTTGCGATCGCCGCCGCGTTTTCCTTTTTGATTGCGACCAGCGGTGGGGCCATTAGCGGGCCGTATCCGTTCGGTGACGCGCCCTACACGCTCAATTGGGGATCTTACCCACAAATTGAATCCGGTTGCTGGAAGTGGAACTGGCAGCAAGATCAGTGGAACGACTACTGCGCGGTTTACGTCCATCCCAAGGCTTACATGTATCCGCGTTCTGCGCGCGCGGTCCTGCGCACCAAGGGCTAAAGGTCCTTCAGGAACGGCCTTGTTCGCGCAAGGGCCCGCCGCCGCTGCAATGTCGATAATGTTTCGGCGGATCAAGAACGCTGAATGGTGCAGGCGACCTGGCTATGTTTTCCGAAGTTCAGCAGCGCGTTCTCCCGGAAGCCGTCCAGCCAGATCCCGCGCCCGGCATAGCGATAGCCGACGCCCATCGGAATCATTCGCACGTGCGTGGCGCCATGATGGCCGAGATGAAGCGAACCGGTAACGACCTCTCCGACAACCGACACTGCAATCGGACAAAGCGGATACTGCCGACCATTCTCGCAGGTGAAGACGATTTCGGAACAGCTTCCGACTGAACTGGGGCCCGATGTCATCAAACCAAGGTCCGCTGCTGCTGCCGGTCCCGCACACACCGAAAGTCCAAGAAAAACAGCGGCTGAAATAAACTTGCCAGTCCCATTGCGCATTGTCGCCCCCAAGAAGCTGAAAACTCGCGCCAACAGAGCAAAAATCACCTAAAACGTCAATTAGTTCCTATTCCCCCATGCCTTTCCGAGCCTTTGGGCAAAGACCTTGCTCGGCTACGAAGGATTGAGCCGCCGAGTCGCCAGAGATTGGCCATCGCCTCACGCGAAATGTGCGTCGCTCCAGGCTCGGAAATATTTGCATCATCAGGACCACATCCGGTTGGGAACCGCCGCATGGCTTGAAGGGTCGCGTCACCGGTTTAAGTCGCGGCGACAAGATCGTAGAAGCGATCGGTTGCCAACCCCTCTTTGATACCAGCCCGCTGAGCGATCGCCGGCGATAGCAAATGAACGACCGGGGAAGTTCACCGCAAAACTACGTTTGAAAATCCTCGCCTTACTCGCATTTTCAGAGCGCTCTCTGCATCCGTGATCGAGAGTGGGTGGCTCCTTTGGAGGATCAACCTTGATTCGACTGTGTTAGGTCGTTCATCGAGATAGCTCTGTCGAGTTTAGCAAACGCGCAGGCAAGGACCCGCCCAGCTTGAGACGGTATGTCGGATTTCTTCAATAGATTCATGTGCTTGCGCCATCCGCATGATCGCGCCCATGATTAATCTTAAACGCGGCGACGGTTCATTTCTCGGTGTTTTCGCTTTCGCGGCCACGTCCATGTCTGTATAGGTTCCTGATTGAATATTTAATTTTGATTAAATTTGGTGTTAGGGTTTTCATGCTGGCCGGCTCCAACGATGACGTTCATACCGAGACTCAGTCATCGAGTGCCGGTGGATTCTTCCGACCGGGCTCTGCTTCAGAGGAGGGTATGCGCGCCGGCGGGGTGCTGATCCCGGACGCGCATCTATTGTTTTCCGGCGACTTCAAGCGCGCCGGCGTCGATCTGATCCTGTCAGATGCACAGAAGCAGATCACGATCCGGGATTATTTCAGGGGCGAAAAGCACCAACCGCTGTATTCGCCGGACGGCGCCTACCTCACGGGCGATGTCGTCAGCGCACTGGCCGGCTACACCCAATTCGCGCAGGCTGACGGTGGCGCCAGCATCGGCAAGATTATCGGCCATGTCACCAAAGTCGCGGGAAGCGCGACCGCCATTCGTAACGGCGTTTCGATCATCCTGAACCTGGGCGATAATGTCGAAAAGGGCGACGTCGTTCAATCCGGTTCGGATTCGACGCTCGCCCTTACCTTCATCGACGGCACCGTTTTCGGCCTCGCGTCGAATGCGCGAATGGTCCTCAACGAAATGATCTACGACCCGAACGGGTCAAACAATTCATCGCTGCTGAGCCTGGTGGCGGGGACTATCACCTTCGTAGCAGGCGCAACCGCGAAACACGGCGACATGAAAGTCGATACCCCGGTCGCGACCATGGGTATCCGAGGCACCGCGGTGCTGGTCCAGATTGATTTTCTCGTCCCGGGCCAAGGCGGTACGCCCGATGCGAACTTCCAGGTGCTGGTCGAACGAGATGGGACCTCAGGTTCGTACCTTCTCCTGGACAGGACTACCCTCAATCCGTTTGCAACGGTCGACCGGCCCGGGCAGCAAGTCAGCCTCAGTCATGGCGTCGTGAGCTATTCGACGGCGTCCCCGTTTCCGGCCGAGGTGCAAAGGCTCATCGATGACGTGTTCACGCTGAAGTTCACGGATGCGAATCCAAAATCGTTGAACCATTTCACGGATTCGATCATCTCTGATGGCATACCGCACCTCCAGCTGGCGAGTGGGGAGATCATCATTCCGACAATGCTGATCGCCAACGCGACAGGAACATCGTCTTCCTCAACTCCAAGCATTCCATTCAACCCCTTGGTTCACCTTGATGTTCCGCCGGAGGTTGCCGCTTCAGGGGCGGCCTTTACCGTGCGTTCCAGCGCGGCGCACCGCTCCGGATTCGATACCGTTTCGGGGGGTATTTTCTTTTCTGACGTCAACCGCGGCGATTCTCCAACGGTGAAAGTGAAGTTCGATTCGTTCAAGGTCCTGGACGCTCAACACAACGACATCACGTCATCACTGACGGCTCAGCAGTTGGCGGAAATAGCGGCGGTAGAAGCCGGACTCGTCCTGGTCCCCAGTCCCGGCAACAACAATGTTGGTTCGGCGACGTGGACTTACAGTGTCGCGGACAAGGCTTTCAACTTCCTCTCCTTCGGCGAGACGTTGCAGTTGACCTACCTCGCGGAAGTCGACACGAACTATCCCCCATATAATACGGTGGTCCTCAAGCCGTTTACGATAACGATCTCGTCTCCGAACGTCGTTGAATGGATCCACCCAACTGACGGTCTATGGAGCGTTGGATCAAACTGGAAAACCGGTTTGGTTCCGACGGCGCTTGATGATGTGATCATTCCCGCCGCCGATATCGTTGGTGGCACGGGCCACTACGCCGTGACAATTGTGGCGCCGGCGGAAGCAAACGCAGTAATACTTGACGCCGACAACACGACCGGCGCGCAACTGATCAATAAAAGCACTTTGACGATTGGGGATGTGCTGACCCTTCTAAACGACAGCGTCCTGAACAATTCGGGTACGGCGAGTATCGACCTGATTGAGCTCTTGAACCAGAGCTCGATGAAGAACTCCGGCCTGATCCAGCTTCTGGAAGGCGGCGATCTTGCGGGTCAAAGCACGGTTTCGAATAACGAAACCGGGACACTGGAGCTGTTGGGCGGGACGCTCAATGTGCTGGTCGATGTCGCCAACGCCGGCCTGCTGCAGATCAACCCGAATGCGATACTGACGCTGAGCGGTGCTGCCATCGATGGCGGCACCGTAACCAACGACGGCGTCATTGATCTTGTCGGTGCGGCCGCACTGAAGAATGGCTCGCTGGGCAATTTCGGGCAGTTCAATGTCAGCGCTAGTGGCAATTCACTGGATGGCGAGACCGTCAGTAACATTGGCATGATCGACGTCACGGGTGAGCTGACACTCGACCTCGGCACCGTCATCACCGGAGGCAACCTCACCAATTCCGGCCTCGTTAAGATCGAAACCGCGTCAGGCGCGACACTCGATGGCGTCGACGTTGAAAATGGTACTGGCATTATTCAAGTCGACAGCATCTTCTCGCCAACTGCGAGCACGCTGGTTGTCGATAATGGCACCATTATCACTGGCGGGACGCTGACGATTGGACCCGTCGGCACCTTTGAAGTTGCGACCGTCTTGGGTGCGACGCTCGATGGCGTCAGTCTCGGAAATTCCGGGGTCGTCCAGGTGGACGCTGGGTCCGCGCTCAATCTTTTCGGCACGGTCATTACCGGCGGCATCGTCAACGACCACGGGACTATTCATGTCACCGGCAACAGCGCGATCGACGATGCGGCGGTCAATGGCGGGCACGTCACGGTGGACGCCACCAAGACCCTGACGCTGGACGGAACCACGGTGACCGGCGCTGTCATCGCTGACAATGGCACAGTGAAGGTCGATGCCGGCAACACGCTGAACCTGAGCGGAGTACTGTTAAGCGGCGGAGCGATCAGCAATCTCGGCTATATTGACATCACCGGCGACAGTTCGATCAGCAGCGACGCGCTGAGCAATAACCTGCTGACGATCGACAGCACCAGGACGCTGACGTTGAACGGGACCATCATTACCGGCGGCACCGTCACCGACAACGGCATCATTCATGTCACCGGCGACAGTGCGATCAACGATGCGGCGATCGTTGGCGGCCAGATCATTGTCGATGATGGTTTCACGCTGACGCTGAACGGCACCACGGTGACAAACACTGTGATTGTTGACGATGGGGCAATCCAGATCGATGTCAACCAGATGCGGTTCCTGGATGGCGTGGCTCTAGGCGGCGGAACGATCAACAATCTTGGAACCCTCGAAATCATCGGCGACAGCTCAATCAGCAATGATGTGCTGAACAACAACCAGCTGACGATCGACGCCGGAAAAACGCTGACATTGAGCGAAACCACGGTGATCGGCGGCACCATCACTGACGACGGCACTATAGAAATCGCCGGTGACAGCACGATTAACGGCCAAGCCAACCTGAACGGCGGTCAGGTTACGATCGATGCGTTCGCGCAGCTGACGCTGGACGATGTGACGGTGACGGGGACCGCGATTGCCGATAATGGCACGCTGAAGGTGGATGCTTTCTCAACACTGGACCTGAGCGGGGTGGCGGTCAGCGGCGGGGCGATTGCCAATCTCGGCTTGATCGACGTTATCGGCGACAGTTCGATCACTAACGACACGCTGACCAATAGCGGGACGCTGAGGGCCACGCTGAACAGTACGCTTGAACTGGCCGACACCACGGTGGCCAACACCGGCGGGGCGGTGACGGTCGATGCCGGCTCGACGCTGGATCTGGACGGCGGCGACAGCATCACTGGCGGCACGCTCGGCAATGCCGGGACGGTGGATGCGACCGGGACCAATGCGCTGCACAGCATGGCGATCACCAATGCCGCGGGAGCGACGCTGGAATCGACTGGCGGGGTGCTGACCATCGACGCCGGCAGCATCATCAGCAATGCCGGGTTGCTGGAAGCCAATGGTGGCGATCTCGTCCTCACCAGCGACACGCTGACCAATACCAACACGCTGAAGGCCACGCTGAACAGCACGGTTGAGCTGACCAACACCACGGTGACCAACACCGGCGGGGCGGTGACGGTCGATGCCGGCTCGACGCTGGATCTGGACGGCGGCGACAGCATCACTGGCGGCACGCTCGGCAATGCCGGGACGGTGGATGCGACCGGGACCAATGCGCTGCACAGCATGGCGATCACCAATGCCGCGGGAGCGACGCTGGAATCGACTGGCGGGGTGCTGACCATCGACGCCGGCAGCATCATCAGCAATGCCGGGCTGCTGGAAGCCAATGGTGGCGATCTCGTCCTCACCAACGACACGCTGACCAATACCAACACGCTGAAGGCCACGCTGAACAGCACGGTTGAGCTGACCAACACCACGGTGACCAACACCGGTGGGGTGGTGACGGTCGATGCCGGCTCGACGCTGGACCTCGACAACGGCGCCAGCATCACCGATGGCACGCTGGGCAATGCCGGCGAGGTCAATGCCGAAGGCAGCACCGGCCTGCATCACGTCGGCATCACCAATTCGGGCACAATGGAATCGACCGGTGGGCTGCTGACGATCGACGCCGGCAGCACCATCAACAATGCCGGCACGCTGCAGGCCAATGGCGGCGAGCTCGACCTTACCAACGACACGCTGACCAATACCAATAAGCTAAGGGCGATCAACAACAGCATCCTGGAGTTAACCAACACCACGGTGGCCAACACCGGTGGGGTGGTGACGATCGATGCCGGCTCGACGCTGGATCTGGACGGCGGCGACAGCATCACTGGCGGCACGCTCGGCAATGCCGGGACGGTGGATGCGACCGGGACCAATGCGCTGCACAGCATGGCGATCACCAATGCCGCGGGAGCGACGCTGGAATCGGCTGGCGGGGTGCTGACCATCGACGCCGGCAGCATCATCAGCAATGCCGGGCTGCTGGAAACCAATGGTGGCGATCTCGTCCTCACCAACGACACGCTGACCAATACCAACACGCTGAAGGCCACGCTGAACAGCACGGTTGAGCTGACCAGCACCACGGTGACCAACACCGGTGGGGTGGTGACGGTCGATGCCGGCTCGACGCTGGATCTGGACGGCGGCGCCAGCATCACTGGCGGCACGCTCGGCAATGCCGGGACGGTGGATGCGACCGGGACCAATGCGCTGCACAGCATGGCGATCACCAATGCCGCGGGAGCGACGCTGGAATCGACTGGCGGGGTGCTGACCATCGACGCCGGCAGCATCATCAGCAATGCCGGGTTGCTGGAAGCCAATGGTGGCGATCTCGTCCTCACCAGCGACACGCTGACCAATACCAACACGCTGAAGGCCACGCTGAACAGCACGGTTGAGCTGACCAACACCACGGTGACCAACACCGGCGGGGCGGTGACGGTCGATGCCGGCTCGACGCTGGATCTGGACGGCGGCGACAGCATCACTGGCGGCACGCTCGGCAATGCCGGGACGGTGGATGCGACCGGGACCAATGCGCTGCACAGCATGGCGATCACCAATGCCGCGGGAGCGACGCTGGAATCGACTGGCGGGGTGCTGACCATCGACGCCGGCAGCATCATCAGCAATGCCGGGCTGCTGGAAGCCAATGGCGGCGATCTCGTCCTCACCAACGACACACTGACCAATACCAACACGCTGAAGGCCACGCTGAACAGCACGGTTGAGCTGACCAACACCACGGTGACCAACACCGGCGGGGCGGTGACGGTCGATGCCGGCTCGACGCTGGACCTCGACAACGGCGCCAGCATCACCGATGGCACGCTGGGCAATGCCGGCGAGGTCAATGCCGAAGGCAGCACCGGCCTGCATCACGTCGGCATCACCAATTCGGGCACAATGGAATCGACCGGTGGGCTGCTGACGATCGACGCCGGCAGCACCATCAACAATACCGGCACGCTGCAGGCCAATGGCGGCGAGCTCGACCTTACCAACGACACGCTGACCAATACCAATAAGCTAAGGGCGATCAACAACAGCATCCTGGAGTTAACCAACACCACGGTGGCCAACACCGGTGGGGTGGTGACGATCGATGCCGGCTCGACGCTGGATCTGGACGGCGGCGACAGCATCACTGGCGGCACGCTCGGCAATGCCGGCGAGGTCAACGCCGAAGGCAGCACCGGCCTGCATCA
This sequence comes from Bradyrhizobium sp. AZCC 2289, assembly GCF_036924615.1. Taxonomy (NCBI): domain Bacteria; kingdom Pseudomonadati; phylum Pseudomonadota; class Alphaproteobacteria; order Hyphomicrobiales; family Nitrobacteraceae; genus Bradyrhizobium; species Bradyrhizobium sp. AZCC 2289. The sequence goes on from NZ_JAZHRY010000001.1 coordinate 8,810,322, forward strand.
CATCGGCATCACCAATTCGGGCACAATGGAATCGACCGGTGGGCTGCTGACGATCGACGCCGGCAGCACCATCAACAATGCCGGCATGCTGCAGGCCAATGGCGGCGAACTCGACCTCACCGACGACACGCTGACCAATACCAACACGCTGAAGGCGATCAACAACAGCACGCTGGAGCTGACCAACACCATTGTGGCCAACCTTGGCGGCGCCATCACGGTGTTGGGCGGCTCGACGCTGGACCTGGACAACGGCGCCAGCATCAGCGATGGCACGCTGGGCAATGCCGGCGAGGTCAATGCCGAAGGCAGCACCGGCCTGCATCACGTCGGCATCACCAATTCGGGCACCCTGGAATCAACTAGCGGGCTGCTGACGATCGACGCCGGCAGCACCATCGGCAATTTCGGGACGCTGCAGGCCAATGGCGGCGAGCTCGACCTCACCAACGACACGCTGACCAATACCGGAACGCTGAAGGCGAGGTTGAACAGTATCCTGGAGCTGACCAACACCACGGTCGCCAACGTTGGCGGCACGGTAACGATCGACGTCGGTTCGACGCTGGACCTGGACAACGGCGCCAGCATCAGCGATGGCACGCTGGGCAATGCCGGTGAGGTCAACGCCGAAGGCAGCACCGGCCTGCATCACATCGGCATCACCAATTCGGGCACAATGGAATCGACCGGTGGGCTGCTGACGATCGACGCCGGCAGCACCATCGGCAATTCCGGGACGCTGCAGGCCAATGGCGGCGAGCTCGACCTCACCAACGACACGCTGACCAATACCGGAACGCTGAAGGCGAGGTTGAACAGTATCCTGGAGCTGACCAACACCACGGTCGCCAACGTTGGCGGCACGGTAACGATCGACGTCGGTTCGACGCTGGACCTGGACAACGGCGCCAGCATCAGCGATGGCACGCTGGACAATGCCGGCGAAGTCAACGCCGAAGGCAGCACCGGCCTGCATCACGTCGGCATCAGCAATACGGGCAAACTGGAATCGACCGGTGGGCTGCTGACGATCGACGGCGGCAGCACCATCAATAACTCCGGCACGGTGCAGGCCAATGGCGGCGAGCTCGACCTTACCAACGACACGCTGACCAACACCAATACGCTGAAGGTGACAGCCAGCAGCACGCTGAAGCTGACGGGAACGACAGTCACCAACGCCGGCGGCACTGTGATGGTCGACGCCGGCTCGACGCTGACGCTGGCCACCTCGACCATCACCGACGGCCTTGTTATCGGCAATACCAATGGCGCGATCAATCTGAACGGCCTGGCGGTATTTACGAATGGCTCGCTGAGCAATTCCGGTCAGATCAGTGTCAACGGCACCGGCAATGCACTGCATCATGAAACCGTCACAGCCAATCATATGCTGGAGATCTTGTCCGGCGGCGCGCTGCTGGTTGATCAGGGCTCTACCATCGCCAATGGTGGCGGCACGGTGATGGTCGACGTGGGCGGGTCGCTCACGCTGAACTCAGCAACCATCACCGGTGGCACCGTCGCCAACTACGGTACAATCTACGCCATCACCACGGTTGATATTTTCGGGAATATCATCGGGACCGGCGCAATCAATATCGCCAATCTGGCCGAACTCGAGATCGGTGGCTCGTTCGCGTCCACGAATACCGTCTTCTTCTCGGGCAGCCAGAGCGAGCTGATCCTCGATCATTCAATGCAATTCTCGGGATTGATCACCGGGTCTTCGGTCGGGACGCTCCTGACACTGGATGATCAGATTGACCTCAGGGATCTGCCGTTCAATTTGAACAATATGTCCACAACGGTTTCCTACAGTTCGAACGTCAGCACGGTAACTTTCATCGAACACAACCAAACAGGCGACATCTCTGTCCAGATCCAGCTCTCCGGCGACTATACGAACCAAGGCTGGCGATTCACGAATGATAGTTACGGCGGCAGCTTGGTACAGTTGGCACCCCCCCCGGTGTTCTCAGACATTATCGACAACAACCAATATGCGTTCACGGGACACAAGACGACCCCAGGAAACATGTGGACGTTCCAGGCTGCGGTGACGGATGACGACGCGAACGTTATCGGCCAGGGGGGCATCACAAAATTCGACCTTTACGATACCAGTGATAACGGGACGACGTTGCTTGGCTCTGCGACGTTTGACGGGGGCACATGGACGGTCTCTGGCTTATTATCTTCTGTCAGCTATGCGGGCGGCATCTATACGGTTACAACAACTATTACGACCGAAATCAAAAACGGAGATATTCTCGAAATTACTGCATATGACGCCGCGAACTTATCTGCGTCAAAGTTTGTGACGCTGACAACTAACTCCTCCTTCAACGTTGCGCCCGCCGGTATCGCCCGAGACCCAATCAATTTGGCGCTGACGGATCCATCAGGAGGCCAGCTAACGGGTCCAATCCAGCTGACGTTCACAGGGGTTCCGTCGGATTGGAGCATCAACGAAGGCACCAATCTCGGCAACGGCACCTGGACGGTAGAGACGAGCCACCTCAGCGCGCTGACGGTCACGACGGCCGCCGCCTATACCGGAGCCATGGTGCTCAGCGTGACCGAGACTTGGACAAATGCGGACGGTAGCACGGGAATTGCGGTCGTATCGGACAACGTCGAAGCCTATGCGCCGGGTTCGCCAATCTTTGCCCTATCAGGCAACGACACGCTCACCGGCGCTGGCGGGAATGATCTCTTCGTCTTTGCGCAGGCGATCGGTCACGACACGGTTTACAGCTTCGATGTTGGTCACGATCAGATTGACTTGATCGGCTACGCGGGTTTCACAAGCTTCGCCGATATCCAGGCGCATCTGACCGAGGACGCTAACGGCAATGCGTTGATCACGCTGGAAGACGGACAGTCGATCGAGTTGCAGGGAGTGCATGCGGCAGCTTTGACGCAGAGTAACTTCGTTTTCGATCAGATGCCGACGCTCGACAATGCTGGAACAATGACGATCGGCGATGGGGCCGTGATGCCCCTGAGCGGCACGATCCACAATACCGGCACCATCGCGCTGAACTCGACCGGCGATGAAACCGACCTGCAGCTGATCGAGCACGGCCTGACGCTCCAGGGCGGCGGCCAGATCGTGCTGTCTGACAGCGACGCAAACATCATTTCCGGAACGAGCTCCGGTGTCACGCTAAACAACGAAGACAATACGATTTCCGGAGCCGGCCAGCTTGGCAACGGTGAACTGACATTGACAAACGCCGGCACCATCGATGCTACCGGCACTCATGCTCTAACGATCGATACCGGCTCGAATTGGGTGTTCAATTCAGGAGTTCTGGAAGCGTCGGGCAGCGGCGGGTTAACGGTTGCAAGTTCAATCGCGAATTCAGGTGTGCTGTGGGCAAACGGATCCACCCTCACGGTTCAAGGCCAGGTGAGCGGAAACGGCACCGCCGCGATCGATGGCACTGCGACGCTTGATCTCGAGGCCTCCGCAACAGTCAATGTAATGTTTGGTTCGGGGGGCGGCACTCTAAAGCTTGGCGACGCATTCCACTTCGATGGCAGGATCTCCGGATTCAACGGCGCGGATGTCATCGATCTGGCAAACGTTGATTTTGGCGCGGCTTCGATCAGTTATCACGAAAATGCCGCAGGGACGGGCGGCACGCTCACCATTTCGGAGGGGACGCAGGTTGTAGCGCTTTCTCTGCTTGGGGATTACTCGGCTGACAATTTCCGAATTGCTCCCGACCATGTAAAGGGTACCTCGATCACCTATGTGCCGCACGATCTGATCGTGTAACGGACCCCGGTGGATCATTCTACGGACTTGAACCCCCGCCATTCTCGACACCCTTAAATTTACCACCTTCGCATGTCTCGCGAGATTCTTCTTGCAAAGGAGGGTGCAGCGAGATTTGCTCTCAGTGTTGCTATTTTACCTCACTCGATTGAAAGAGAAACAAGACGCCATCCTGCTCGCAGGAGTTAACCTTTACTCGCCACAATTTACCTGCAACTGGTGAGTGCAATGATTCTTTAATGCGGCCGGATCCGGATGATTGATCGGACCGGGGTACTGGGGGGATGATGAGCTTCCGAAATCACGTTGCTGGCTCGAGATTTCTACGCGTCTATGGGTCGGCTGCCTTGATGGCGACCATGTCATTCATCCCGATCCAGTCTCAGGCTCAGGATCGTCAACCCCAATCCACTCAACCCCAAGCGGCCGCCGAGGCAAAAGTGGATGGCGTGTTTAGTGGCCCGAGCTTTCGCAAGGGCCTTTGGCGTTTTGTTCGAACGCTTGATGTCGTCAGGAATGCGAACAAGAACGTCAAGTACAGATTGGTTGACCGGGAGATGACGCGCTGCGTTGATCCAACCCAAGCGATGAAGGCGACCTTTTCATCATCGCCCGTTGGAAGCTGCGTTTCCGACAAGCCGGAAAAAGTCGGCAATAAATATACGTTCGGCCACAGGTGCGATTATCTGGGAGCGGTCAGCACCGTCATAACGGTGCACAGTGACGAAGCTTACACTGAACTCAACGAAGTCACCGTCGGTGAGCATCCGAAGTCGGATCTGGTCACCGCAAAGAGAATTGGGGATTGTACCGACGACAAGGCGGAAGACGTGGCAAAGACTTCTGTTTCGTCCTTACAGCACTGAGATCCTGATCGCAGCTCCGTCAAAATTTGAACATGGGCTTTGGCGCAAGGCAGTCACTTGACCGCCGCGAATTTGCGCGCGGGCGTAGCGCGGCCCTCATTACGTTTGCGCCGAACAGCTGTGCTCACGTCGGCTCCGATGGAGCGAGGGGGGCAGGCATCGATGCCGGTTACGGCCTTGTTTACCAGGCCGGGCCTGATCACCCGCCAAGCGCGATTCGTTAACTTGGATTTAAGGCGAGGTCCCTCGAATGATTGTCTACGGCGGGCGCGACTGGCTGTTCAATCAGACAACGGGGAAATCGAAAATGACCGCGAGTAGTGACTTGGCTGGGTCAAAAATCTTCTCCCGCTGCCTCCTCGTGATCATCGCATCGTTCGTTGCGGCACTCATCCTCTTGCCCGAAGCTCATGCGGACGAGGGATTTGGCGGTCCCACTTTCCGAAAAGGGATGTGGCGATTTGTGCGAACCCTCGAGATCGTCACGCATTCAAACGTTCGGCATAAATTGTTCGAGCGCGAGATGACACGCTGCGTTGATCCAACCCAGGCGATGAAGGCGACATTTTCGTCCGCCCCGGTCGGAAATTGTTATTCCGCCAAGCCGGAAAGGGTCAACAACCGGTACATTTTCTCCAACCGCTGCGATTACATGGGGCCAGTCAGCACCGTCATAACCGTGCAAAGCGATGAAGCTTACAGCGAGGTCAATCAACTCACTGTCGGGCAGCTGCCGAGGACGGATCTGGTGATCGCGCGAAGAATTGGCGATTGCCGGGAGGACAGTGCTGCGCTTGGTCAGCCGTCGGACCTTCCCATCGAACACTGAAATCTGGGACCGATCCGGGGCGATGGCTGGCGGACGCCACGGCTCAGGCGTTGGAACTTCAAATATCCGGGCGACGCCCTAAATCTTTTGCTGGGCCCCCGGTCCGCTCACCTTGACGGTGATTTTCTGAATTTCCGTCCGTCCCCCCGCGTACTTGACCTCGATCGTCAGAACGTCATCGCCCAGGAATTCGGGGGGTGATTTGTAAAACGCGACGTAGGCAGGCACCTCGAGCGCCAGGCAGGCCTTGTAGTTGGTGGCCTTCGCCTTTGCGGTCTTTACGACCACCTTTCCGGCGGCCGGCGGACTGACCAATCGAATTGTCGGCAGGGGGCCTGACGTGCAGTCCGGCAGCACGTTCAGGTAAATGCCGATTTGGGTGTCCCTGTTTGGCAGCGTCGTCACGGAACGCTCGACCACCCCCGTCGGAGCTTGCGCGGTTGCCGTGCCAATGGCCCCCAGAAGGACTGCCAAAGCGCACGCCTGGTAGATTGCCCGCATCGACGGCTCCAAATCGCAGGGAAAACTGAACAGGGGCAGGCGGGCAACAGCCCGCCAAATGATTAATACTTCCTAACCTCTTGTTCTGACAGGCCAGTCTGTCCCCTCTTTACCACATCTCCACTGAAAGTATTGATTAACCAAACACATTTCTTGACCCCAAGTGGAGTTAACAATAACTTAAACGAAGATTTTTCGATAAAATTTCTGGAAATTGATTCAACGCAGGCCGGTACGGCTGACTTTTCTGGAAATTGATTTAATTCATCGGAGTTTGAATATGAACGGTCCATTTCAGGTTGCTCAGGCTACCGGCACCGCGAATTCCAGCAGTTCGGCCCCTCCACGAATATACAAACTGACGAAGCCGCTGACCGATCAGGCGGTCGTCGTCAATCTCGGATACGATCAGAAAGTCCAGGTCGATTTCTCGGCGATCGCCAACGAGAAAATCACACTCGTCCACGTCGGCGAGAAACTCATCATCCTGTTCGACAACCAGTCGACCGTGACGGTCGAGCCGTTCTTCGATTCGCGGCACGACGCGCTGCAAAACATAACGATTGAAATGGCGCCTGGCCGCGACGTTTCCGTAAGCGAATTTGCGAGCCTGTTTCCGATCACCACGGATTCGTCGGTATTGCCCGCAGCCGACAACGGCGGCGCCTCCAATGCCAACGCCCAGGCGAGCGGTGCGAACTTCAGCCCATCTGCGGTTGATCCGCTGCCCCCCGTGCCCAGCAATACTCTGGCGCCACAAGAGGACTTGCCCACTTTTACGACCGAGCCGCAGACGGGTTTCGTGCCCACGCCCCCGATTCCAGTTGCTCCCACGATCGTTGCCGGACTTGTTCCAGGGCTGGTGGTCGATGAGAGCTTCCTGACAGTTGCGACGAACGGTATTGCCGGCTCGGGCCAGGGCCCGGTGGGATCTACCGTGGCGACGGGATTGGTACCGTTCACAATCGACGCGCCAGCCGGTCAGCAATCGCTGACCTTCGCGCTGTCGATTAGCGGGTCAGGCGTCGATTCCGGGTTGATTGACTCGCAGACCGGGAATCACGTGTTCCTGTTCCTGGAAAACGGCCAGGTGGTCGGCCGCGAGGGAGCAAACTCTGGCGCGGCGGCAGGAGGGCCGGCTGATTTCACGCTCGCGGTTGATGCGACGGGTCATATCACGCTGGCGGATCTGCGTTCGGTGCATGAAGGCGTCGGTGAGACCGGCGATGTCAACGAGGGCGTGTCCCTGCCTGCCGGTCTGGTGACGTTGACGGCGACGGTGACGGACAACAGCAACCAGAGCGCGAGCGCGAGTGTTGATATTGGTCCGCATCTGACGATCCTGGACGACGGTCCGAGCGTCTCGATTGTGGTTCAGGGCGAGCCGGCGCTGGCCGTTGACGAGAGCTTCCTGACGGCGGCAACCAACGGCATCGACGGCACCACGCCGAACCTGGCCAATACCCACACGACCGGCGACTTCAGTGGTGCGTTCACCTCGGTGCAGGGCGCCGACGGCGCCAGCATTGCGTACTCGCTGGGCGTGAGCTCTCCGAACGTGGACTCCGGCCTGATCGACTCGGCAACCGGTGATCACATCTTCCTGGTGCTGAACGGCAACACGGTGGAAGGTCATGTCGGTGCGACGGCGACACTTGCCTTCACGCTCGCGCTTGACCCTGCGACGGGTGTGGTGACGCTGACCGACCTGCGCGCAGTGCATGAGGGCGTCGGCGAGAACGGCGACATCAGCGAGGGCGTCAGCCTGAACAGCATCGCCAACCTGGTGACGCTGACAGCGACGATCACGGACAAGGACGGCGACACGGCGACTGCCAGCATCGACCTCGGCAAGCAGGTGACGTTCAACGACGACGGCCCGACCATTGAGGTTCGTGTTTTGGGCGAAGAGCAGCATTTGCCGTTCTTGGCCGTCGACGAGAGTTTCCTGACAGCGGCGACCAACGGCATCGATGGCTCGACGCCGAACCTTGCCAATACCCATACGACCGGCGACTTCTCGACGGCGTTCACCTCTGTGCCGGGCGCCGACGGCGCCACGTTCGCCTATGCGCTTGGCATCACCGGCGGCGACGGCACCTCGTCCGGGCTGGTGGACTCTCAGACCGGCCAGACGGACGTGCTGGTGCTGAACGGCAACACGATCGAGGGTCATGTAGGCACCACCGGCGGCGCGCTCGCATTCACCATCGCGGTCGATCCGGCGACGGGGATCGTGACGCTGACGGAAGACCGTTCGGTGATGGAGGCCTTCGCCTCAAGCCCCGACACCAGCGAAGGCATCAGCCTGAACAGCGTTGGCAATCTTGTGACGCTGACGGCGACGATTACCGATGCGGACGGCGACCACCAATCGGCCACTATCGACCTGGGCAAGCAGCTGTCATTCCACGACGACGGCCCGAGCGTCACGGCGGTGGCGAGCGCGGTGCAGGACGTGCTGGACGAGAGCGGTCCGAGCGGGACGGCGACGATCAACCTCGGCGGCATCGTCCAGGGCAACGACCCGGACGTTGCGGGGTCGGGCTATATCTCGCATGCGGTGAGCACGGGCTCGCTGGTGACGCCGACGATTGCGTTTGGCGCGGACGGACCGGCGGCCTCGGGCAACACGGTCTATGCGCTGACGGTGGACAATGCGACGTCGGGGCTGTTTTTGACCGACGGCTCTGCGATCAACCTGCAGCTGGTGAACGGCGTGGTGGTTGGCGTGGTTGCCAGCGGCGCCTTCAGCGGCCAGGCGGCGTTCGCGATCTCGATCGACAGCGCCACCGGCGTGACGACGGTCGAGCAGTATCTGTCGCTGCACCAGGACAGCGCGAGCAACACGCCGGACGACTCCGTGCATCTCAATGCCAATTCGCTTGGCATCAATGTGACGGTGACCGACGGCGACAGCGATCAGGCGAGCGCCCACACCGATGTCTCGGCCCAGATCATCTTCCACGACGACGGCCCGAGCGTCACGGCGGTGGCGAGCGCGGTGCAGGACGTGCTGGACGAGAGCGGTCCGAGCGGGACGGCGACGATCAACCTCGGCGGCATCGTCCAGGGCAACGACCCGGACGTTGCGGGGTCGGGCTATATCTCGCATGCGGTGAGCACGGGCTCGCTGGTGACGCCGACGATTGCGTTTGGCGCGGACGGACCGGCGGCCTCGGGCAACACGGTCTATGCGCTGACGGTGGACAATGCGACGTCGGGGCTGTTTTTGACCGACGGCTCTGCGATCAACCTGCAGCTGGTGAACGGCGTGGTGGTTGGCGTGGTTGCCAGCGGCGCCTTCAGCGGCCAGGCGGCGTTCGCGATCTCGATCGACAGCGCCACCGGCGTGACGACGGTCGAGCAGTATCTGTCGCTGCACCAGGACAGCGCGAGCAACACGCCGGACGACTCCGTGCATCTCAATGCCAGCTCGCTTGGCATCAATGTGACGGTGACCGACGGCGACAGCGATCAGGCGAGCGCCCACACCGATGTCTCGGCCCAGATCATCTTCCACGACGACGGCCCGAGCGTCACGGCGGTGGCGAGCGCGGTGCAGGACGTGCTGGACGAGAGCGGTCCGAGCGGGACGGCGACGATCAACCTCGGCGGCATCGTCCAGGGCAACGACCCGGACGTTGCGGGGTCGGGCTATATCTCGCATGCGGTGAGCACGGGCTCGCTGGTGACGCCGACGATTGCGTTTGGCGCGGACGGACCGGCGGCCTCGGGCAACACGGTCTATGCGCTGACGGTGGACAATGCGACGTCGGGGCTGTTTTTGACCGACGGCTCTGCGATCAACCTGCAGCTGGTGAACGGCGTGGTGGTTGGCGTGGTTGCCAGCGGCGCCTTCAGCGGCCAGGCGGCGTTCGCGATCTCGATCGACAGCGCCACCGGCGTGACGACGGTCGAGCAGTATCTGTCGCTGCACCAGGACAGCGCGAGCAACACGCCGGACGACTCCGTGCATCTCAATGCCAATTCGCTTGGCATCAATGTGACGGTGACCGACGGCGACAGCGATCAGGCGAGCGCCCACACCGATGTCTCGGCCCAGATCATCTTCCACGACGACGGCCCGAGCGTCACGGCGGTGGCGAGCGCGGTGCAGGACGTGCTGGACGAGAGCGGTCCGAGCGGGACGGCGACGATCAACCTCGGCGGCATCGTCCAGGGCAACGACCCGGACGTTGCGGGGTCGGGCTATATCTCGCATGCGGTGAGCACGGGCTCGCTGGTGACGCCGACGATTGCGTTTGGCGCGGACGGACCGGCGGCCTCGGGCAACACGGTCTATGCGCTGACGGTGGACAATGCGACGTCGGGGCTGTTTTTGACCGACGGCTCTGCGATCAACCTGCAGCTGGTGAACGGCGTGGTGGTTGGCGTGGTTGCCAGCGGCGCCTTCAGCGGCCAGGCGGCGTTCGCGATCTCGATCGACAGCGCCACCGGCGTGACGACGGTCGAGCAGTATCTGTCGCTGCACCAGGACAGCGCGAGCAACACGCCGGACGACTCCGTGCATCTCAATGCCAATTCGCTTGGCATCAATGTGACGGTGACCGACGGCGACAGCGATCAGGCGAGCGCCCACACCGATGTCTCGGCCCAGATCATCTTCCACGACGACGGCCCGAGCGTCACGGCGGTGGCGAGCGCGGTGCAGGACGTGCTGGACGAGAGCGGTCCGAGCGGGACGGCGACGATCAACCTCGGCGGCATCGTCCAGGGCAACGACCCGGACGTTGCGGGGTCGGGCTATATCTCGCATGCGGTGAGCACGGGCTCGCTGGTGACGCCGACGATTGCGTTTGGCGCGGACGGACCGGCGGCCTCGGGCAACACGGTCTATGCGCTGACGGTGGACAATGCGACGTCGGGGCTGTTTTTGACCGACGGCTCTGCGATCAACCTGCAGCTGGTGAACGGCGTGGTGGTTGGCGTGGTTGCCAGCGGCGCCTTCAGCGGCCAGGCGGCGTTCGCGATCTCGATCGACAGCGCCACCGGCGTGACGACGGTCGAGCAGTATCTGTCGCTGCACCAGGACAGCGCGAGCAACACGCCGGACGACTCCGTGCATCTCAATGCCAATTCGCTTGGCATCAATGTGACGGTGACCGACGGCGACAGCGATCAGGCGAGCGCCCACACCGATGTCTCGGCCCAGATCATCTTCCACGACGACGGCCCGAGCGTCACGGCGGTGGCGAGCGCGGTGCAGGACGTGCTGGACGAGAGCGGTCCGAGCGGGACGGCGACGATCAACCTCGGCGGCATCGTCCAGGGCAACGACCCGGACGTTGCGGGGTCGGGCTATATCTCGCATGCGGTGAGCACGGGCTCGCTGGTGACGCCGACGATTGCGTTTGGCGCGGACGGACCGGCGGCCTCGGGCAACACGGTCTATGCGCTGACGGTGGACAATGCGACGTCGGGGCTGTTTTTGACCGACGGCTCTGCGATCAACCTGCAGCTGGTGAACGGCGTGGTGGTTGGCGTGGTTGCCAGCGGCGCCTTCAGCGGCCAGGCGGCGTTCGCGATCTCGATCGACAGCGCCACCGGCGTGACGACGGTCGAGCAGTATCTGTCGCTGCACCAGGACAGCGCGAGCAACACGCCGGACGACTCCGTGCATCTCAATGCCAATTCGCTTGGCATCAATGTGACGGTGACCGACGGCGACAGCGATCAGGCGAGCGCCCACACCGATGTCTCGGCCCAGATCATCTTCCACGACGACGGCCCGAGCGTCACGGCGGTGGCGAGCGCGGTGCAGGACGTGCTGGACGAGAGCGGTCCGAGCGGGACGGCGACGATCAACCTCGGCGGCATCGTCCAGGGCAACGACCCGGACGTTGCGGGGTCGGGCTATATCTCGCATGCGGTGAGCACGGGCTCGCTGGTGACGCCGACGATTGCGTTTGGCGCGGACGGACCGGCGGCCTCGGGCAACACGGTCTATGCGCTGACGGTGGACAATGCGACGTCGGGGCTGTTTTTGACCGACGGCTCTGCGATCAACCTGCAGCTGGTGAACGGCGTGGTGGTTGGCGTGGTTGCCAGCGGCGCCTTCAGCGGCCAGGCGGCGTTCGCGATCTCGATCGACAGCGCCACCGGCGTGACGACGGTCGAGCAGTATCTGTCGCTGCACCAGGACAGCGCGAGCAACACGCCGGACGACTCCGTGCATCTCAATGCCAATTCGCTTGGCATCAATGTGACGGTGACCGACGGCGACAGCGATCAGGCGAGCGCCCACACCGATGTCTCGGCCCAGATCATCTTCCACGACGACGGCCCGAGCGTCACGGCGGTGGCGAGCGCGGTGCAGGACGTGCTGGACGAGAGCGGTCCGAGCGGGACGGCGACGATCAACCTCGGCGGCATCGTCCAGGGCAACGACCCGGACGTTGCGGGGTCGGGCTATATCTCGCATGCGGTGAGCACGGGCTCGCTGGTGACGCCGACGATTGCGTTTGGCGCGGACGGACCGGCGGCCTCGGGCAACACGGTCTATGCGCTGACGGTGGACAATGCGACGTCGGGGCTGTTTTTGACCGACGGCTCTGCGATCAACCTGCAGCTGGTGAACGGCGTGGTGGTTGGCGTGGTTGCCAGCGGCGCCTTCAGCGGCCAGGCGGCGTTCGCGATCTCGATCGACAGCGCCACCGGCGTGACGACGGTCGAGCAGTATCTGTCGCTGCACCAGGACAGCGCGAGCAACACGCCGGACGACTCCGTGCATCTCAATGCCAGCTCGCTTGGCATCAATGTGACGGTGACCGACGGCGACAGCGATCAGGCGAGCGCCCACACCGATGTCTCGGCCCAGATCATCTTCCACGACGACGGCCCGAGCGTCACGGCGGTGGCGAGCGCGGTGCAGGACGTGCTGGACGAGAGCGGTCCGAGCGGGACGGCGACGATCAACCTCGGCGGCATCGTCCAGGGCAACGACCCGGACGTTGCGGGGTCGGGCTATATCTCGCATGCGGTGAGCACGGGCTCGCTGGTGACGCCGACGATTGCGTTTGGCGCGGACGGACCGGCGGCCTCGGGCAACACGGTCTATGCGCTGACGGTGGACAATGCGACGTCGGGGCTGTTTTTGACCGACGGCTCTGCGATCAACCTGCAGCTGGTGAACGGCGTGGTGGTTGGCGTGGTTGCCAGCGGCGCCTTCAGCGGCCAGGCGGCGTTCGCGATCTCGATCGACAGCGCCACCGGCGTGACGACGGTCGAGCAGTATCTGTCGCTGCACCAGGACAGCGCGAGCAACACGCCGGACGACTCCGTGCATCTCAATGCCAATTCGCTTGGCATCAATGTGACGGTGACCGACGGCGACAGCGATCAGGCGAGCGCCCACACCGATGTCTCGGCCCAGATCATCTTCCACGACGACGGCCCGAGCGTCACGGCGGTGGCGAGCGCGGTGCAGGACGTGCTGGACGAGAGCGGTCCGAGCGGGACGGCGACGATCAACCTCGGCGGCATCGTCCAGGGCAACGACCCGGACGTTGCGGGGTCGGGCTATATCTCGCATGCGGTGAGCACGGGCTCGCTGGTGACGCCGACGATTGCGTTTGGCGCGGACGGACCGGCGGCCTCGGGCAACACGGTCTATGCGCTGACGGTGGACAATGCGACGTCGGGGCTGTTTTTGACCGACGGCTCTGCGATCAACCTGCAGCTGGTGAACGGCGTGGTGGTTGGCGTGGTTGCCAGCGGCGCCTTCAGCGGCCAGGCGGCGTTCGCGATCTCGATCGACAGCGCCACCGGCGTGACGACGGTCGAGCAGTATCTGTCGCTGCACCAGGACAGCGCGAGCAACACGCCGGACGACTCCGTGCATCTCAATGCCAGCTCGCTTGGCATCAATGTGACGGTGACCGACGGCGACAGCGATCAGGCGAGCGCCCACACCGATGTCTCGGCCCAGATCATCTTCCACGACGACGGCCCGAGCGTCACGGCGGTGGCGAGCGCGGTGCAGGACGTGCTGGACGAGAGCGGTCCGAGCGGGACGGCGACGATCAACCTCGGCGGCATCGTCCAGGGCAACGACCCGGACGTTGCGGGGTCGGGCTATATCTCGCATGCGGTGAGCACGGGCTCGCTGGTGACGCCGACGATTGCGTTTGGCGCGGACGGACCGGCGGCCTCGGGCAACACGGTCTATGCGCTGACGGTGGACAATGCGACGTCGGGGCTGTTTTTGACCGACGGCTCTGCGATCAACCTGCAGCTGGTGAACGGCGTGGTGGTTGGCGTGGTTGCCAGCGGCGCCTTCAGCGGCCAGGCGGCGTTCGCGATCTCGATCGACAGCGCCACCGGCGTGACGACGGTCGAGCAGTATCTGTCGCTGCACCAGGACAGCGCGAGCAACACGCCGGACGACTCCGTGCATCTCAATGCCAATTCGCTTGGCATCAATGTGACGGTGACCGACGGCGACAGCGATCAGGCGAGCGCCCACACCGATGTCTCGGCCCAGATCATCTTCCACGACGACGGCCCGAGCGTCACGGCGGTGGCGAGCGCGGTGCAGGACGTGCTGGACGAGAGCGGTCCGAGCGGGACGGCGACGATCAACCTCGGCGGCATCGTCCAGGGCAACGACCCGGACGTTGCGGGGTCGGGCTATATCTCGCATGCGGTGAGCACGGGCTCGCTGGTGACGCCGACGATTGCGTTTGGCGCGGACGGACCGGCGGCCTCGGGCAACACGGTCTATGCGCTGACGGTGGACAATGCGACGTCGGGGCTGTTTTTGACCGACGGCTCTGCGATCAACCTGCAGCTGGTGAACGGCGTGGTGGTTGGCGTGGTTGCCAGCGGCGCCTTCAGCGGCCAGGCGGCGTTCGCGATCTCGATCGACAGCGCCACCGGCGTGACGACGGTCGAGCAGTATCTGTCGCTGCACCAGGACAGCGCGAGCAACACGCCGGACGACTCCGTGCATCTCAATGCCAATTCGCTTGGCATCAATGTGACGGTGACCGACGGCGACAGCGATCAGGCGAGCGCCCACACCGATGTCTCGGCCCAGATCATCTTCCACGACGACGGCCCGAGCGTCACGGCGGTGGCGAGCGCGGTGCAGGACGTGCTGGACGAGAGCGGTCCGAGCGGGACGGCGACGATCAACCTCGGCGGCATCGTCCAGGGCAACGACCCGGACGTTGCGGGGTCGGGCTATATCTCGCATGCGGTGAGCACGGGCTCGCTGGTGACGCCGACGATTGCGTTTGGCGCGGACGGACCGGCGGCCTCGGGCAACACGGTCTATGCGCTGACGGTGGACAATGCGACGTCGGGGCTGTTTTTGACCGACGGCTCTGCGATCAACCTGCAGCTGGTGAACGGCGTGGTGGTTGGCGTGGTTGCCAGCGGCGCCTTCAGCGGCCAGGCGGCGTTCGCGATCTCGATCGACAGCGCCACCGGCGTGACGACGGTCGAGCAGTATCTGTCGCTGCACCAGGACAGCGCGAGCAACACGCCGGACGACTCCGTGCATCTCAATGCCAATTCGCTTGGCATCAATGTGACGGTGACCGACGGCGACAGCGATCAGGCGAGCGCCCACACCGATGTCTCGGCCCAGATCATCTTCCACGACGACGGCCCGAGCGTCGGCGCAGTCCAAGATGCCATCATGCCAAACGTCTCAAACACTGACGTCCACGGCACCTGGCAGCCAGTATTTGGCGCGGATGGCCTGAGCGCCACCGCTGCTATTAGTATTGCGATGGGAACGGCTCCCTCGGGGTTGACCTATACTGTCACAGACACGGGGACTGCCCATAATGGAGACGAGGTGTTCAGCGTCCTCGTTTCGAATGGCACATCGTCCTACACGTTCTACGAATACAGCGACTATAATGCCGCTACGCACACCGGAGACATGTTTGCCTTCACGAATGCGGCCCTCTCAACGCCATTCTTCGAGCTTGGCGTTGCTGCAAATGGAACCTACGACTTCCATTTGGACACAAATACGCTGCTGTCGAACACCAGCGTTAATCTCCTGACGGCGGTTCACAACGGTAACGGATCCTTCGTCACGATCAACGGGACGACGGCGGCATATGGTAGCGGCAACGACCCATCGAGCGGATTCGATTTGCTCATCGATGGTTGGAACAACCTCGACACCAATCCCAACGATCACAAGGTGTTCAAGGACAACAATGGTCTCGGTATCGACAATTCAAATCTCGAGACCAACGAGACGATCATGTTCAAATATGGCACCACCCAAAGTGCCATCACCGTGAGCGTAGGGAAGGCGACCACAACGAGCGAGCATTTCCATATTACGATCTGGGATCCCACCCATACGACCAGCGTCAGTGAGGACGTTACTCTGCCGGACGGTACGATTATTCAGGTCGATGCCGCCCATTGGGGAACAGGAGGCGTCGGAGGTACCGGAACGACAACCGGCGCATTCATGAATTTTGGCGAAGTGGATATTACCAACGTCGGCATTGGAGCGAATGAAGACCAGAGCGTTGTCTTGACAGGCCTGACCTTCAATGAGCAGACCGTGATCGGCAGCACTCAGTTGAATTTCGCGCTCGGTATAACCGATGGCGATGGCGACTCCGCTGTTAGCGCGAGTAATCTCGACATATCGCTACTCGGAACGTTCTCCAGCATAACTGGAACGAGTGCATCGGAAGTGATTGCCGCCAGTGCCACTACCGCCATGATCATCACTGGTGGCGGTGGAGTCGATACTGCTGACTTTAGCAATGATACGACCACTGCGGTTGTCGCGAGCCTGGCGAGCGGAAGCGCCACGGGATCCTGGGTCGGGACGGACACGCTTTCCGGAATCACGGGACTGATCGGCTCGGCGCACGGCGGGGATACGTTGACTGCCGCCAACAGTGGGAGCACGCTGGTCGCATTCGGGCCAAACGATACCCTCAATGGCGGCACAGGAAATGATACGCTGATAGCCAATCACGGTAATGAGACCATGAATGGCGGCGGCGGATCGGATTCGTTTGTTCTTACGCCAAGCGGCGCAAGCGCTGATGGGAAGAATTTGATCACAGAAGACTTCACTGACCTGGCCGATGCAATATTCGTAGATGTCGGCGACCGGAATCTGACGATTAATACTGCCAGCAGTATCTCTGCGAGCCAGTTCCAAACCCAAAGTAACGTGGCGACCAACAGCAGCTGGAATATGCAAGCGGACAGCTTTATGTTGGACAGCGGTACGCATGACCTGTGGTATTCGGCAAACGGTACCGGTGCCGACAAGATTGACTTGGCGCATATGGCCACCGGCGTTCCAGCGGCCGCGCAAATACACGTCTTGTGAAGAAGTTTCACCCTATCCCGCCAGCCTCAGGCTGGCGGAATATTTTTTTGCGCATGCGACTGTCAATCCTCGCATTCATTTTCTCGGCTTGGGGTGAATCTCGCCGACGCCGATGACACCGCAGTAACTGCAGGCTCTCGCCTCTCTGCGACTCCGAGAGAAGTCACATCAATAGCGGCAGCGAGTTCAACTGAGCGAAGCTGTCGCCGGGGGCGTCCTGTCCAGTCCATTCTGCCAAACCAGAATCGCTCGTCGCAGCAGGCGCTGCCTCGACCTCATCAACCAACAGCGGGCGCTTCGCATAAGGCGCCGCAAACAGCTGAACGCCGCGATGATCGATAGCGAACAAAGGTGTGAAGCTCGTTGCATCGGAATCGTCCATCAGCTCCGCGCGTCGGCTGTCGAGAATAAGCCAGTGGCCATCCAGTCGCGCGGCCAGCACGGCATGATCCTGCCGGACGGCACGGTCGCGAACCAGCACGAGCTGCAGATCGTCGCGCGGGAAGCCGGCTTCGCTGAGGGCGACGTATTTGGCGATCGCATAATCCTCGCAATCGCCTTTCCCCGTCGCAAAGGTGGCCAGCGGCGCGCTCCACCGATCGGCTTCGCCATGTTGCGCGAAGTCACTCACGTAACGGATCGCCATGTTGATGGCGCGATTGGCCTCATCCAACTGGCCGCGGCCGGACTGGGCCTTGACGGCGTTGATTAATCGCAGGAACTGCGCGGCATAGGATGGACAGCTCTCGGCTTTCGCCCGGCAATTATTTAGGATCACCTGTTCCTTCGCGATATCGCCTTCGATGCCGCGCCATTTACGCCACAATATGCCCTCTGGTGCGCGGAACGTGAACAGTCCGAATGGCTCCTTGCCGACGGGGGGCGCTTCCTTTTGTTGGGGCTGCGCGTCGGTTGCCGAGTTCGATGGCGAGAGCGCGGCCATGCGGAGCGCGTTGGGGCCGCGCCCGCGCTGGCGATCGAGCTTCGCCAGAACATCGTTGATGCTGAAGAACGTCGCCGGCGGGCGCGTCGATGTTCGGTCTGAACCCGGTATCAACCCGTCGCCGGCATCGGCGATGACCGCTTGATCCGCTGCAAATGCGTGAGGCGCAGTGCAGAGGCTGATCGAAAGCGCGCATGCCGTCAAAAGTATCGACGAGGCAAGCTTCAGCGATTCCCGACGCGATGTCATCGAAGACGTCCCCAATGTCAGGAACGTCCGTCAACGTCTATGCGTCGATCTGCGTCCCAGCTGTTGTCGGGACGCAAAGTGCGGTCTCCACCACTTAGGCGGAGTTAAACCGCGCCGCGGTTCAGGGGAATGTCGAGAAGTCGGTCAATCGACCGTTTGCTTGATCGTTCAAAATTGAACGACTGGGTCTGAGGATCGGTTAAGCAAACCGAACCGCGAGCTCAATGCTCGCGCAGGGCGTCGTCGCGCAGGGTGCGCGCAGGCCTGACGAGATAGTCGAGAACCGATTTGTGGCCGGTCAGGACTTCGACGGTAGCAACCATTCCCGGAATGATCGGCAATGGCTTTTCCTCAGTGCCGAGATGGTTTTTTTCGGTCCGCACCATGACCCGGTAAAACGTTTCCGGACGCTCGGTTTTTTCCTTGTCGTCGACGATCGTATCGGCGCTGATGCGTTCGACCTTGCCCTTTAGGGAACCGTAAACCGAAGAATCGTAGGCGGAGATCTTCACGACGGCGTCCTGGCTGGGACGGATAAAGGCGATGTCCTGCGGACGGATCTTTCCCTCCACCAGCAATGAATCATCGAGCGGAATGATATCCATCAGATTGGCGCCCGGCTGCACCACCGCGCCGACCGTGGTAACGTTTAATTTGTTAACAATGCCGTGTACCGGCGATTTCAGATCAGTCCGTCGCACCCGATCTTGCGCAGACTTGATGTTTTCGTCGAGAACAGCGAGGTCCCCGCGCGACTTTGCGAGGTCTTCATCGGCCTGAGAA
This sequence comes from Bradyrhizobium sp. AZCC 2289, assembly GCF_036924615.1. Lineage (NCBI taxonomy): Bacteria > Pseudomonadati > Pseudomonadota > Alphaproteobacteria > Hyphomicrobiales > Nitrobacteraceae > Bradyrhizobium > Bradyrhizobium sp. AZCC 2289. Next base: position 8,829,636 of record NZ_JAZHRY010000001.1, read on the forward strand.
CGGAAAGAGGCGGTGATATTAGCGATCTTGGATTGAGACTCGGCGAGTTGCCCCCTCATTTCCGTGGCTTGCCGATCTAGTCGCAACATTTCTATTTCGGGTACCACCTTCTGTTCGTAGAGCTTGCGGGTTAGAGCCAACTCGCGGTCGAGCAGCTTGAGCGTTCCGGTGAGCCGCGTGACTTGCTGGTTCAGCACATCGATATCCTGGGCCACTTTTTGCGACCGCATCTTAAAGACGCTGGTTTCCGTTGCGACCGCGGCCGGCACCACCTGATCCAGTTGATCCGGAAACACCACGTCGCTGCGTCCCCGAGCTTCAGCTTCAAGCCGAGCTACCCGCGCCGCCATCGCCGCGCGTCGTTCACGGATTTCGCCGAATTCCGAGGCAAATTTCGTGTCGTCGATCCGCATCAGGGACTGTCCCTGCTGAACGATGGCGCCTTCCTGCACCAGGATCGTGCCGACGATACCGCCTTCAAGGCTCTGGACTACTTGGGTCTGTTGTGAAGGCACGACACGGCCATTGCCGCGCTTGACTTCGTCCAGTACCGCAAAATGCGCCCATAGAAGAAACGCCGTAAGAAGAGCGAGGAACGAGAACAGCAGCATGCGCGAGGTGCGCGGTGTGCGCAGGGCCGCTGCCGCCCGGATGTCGTTCGCAAAGGCAAAGTCAGAGGAGGCCATTGAGATTCCGCGTCCTGGTTGCCGTCTATGCCGATTTCGGTTGTATCGTATTCTCCTGCAAGGGAGCGGGGGCAGCTGCCAGGGGCTTGCCTTGCAAGATCGCCAATACTTTGTCGCGAGGTCCGTCAGCGACCAGACGGCCATTATCAAACAGCAGCAGCCGGTCGACCATGTTGAGGAGCGAGAGACGATGCGTCGAAATGATAATGGTCATTTGTTCGCCGCGAATGGCTTTCAATCGCTCGAGGAATTCGGCTTCGCTTCGGATATCAAAATGGGCAGTCGGTTCATCGAGGAACAGCACCTTGGGCTTCCTGATCAGCACGCGGGCAAGACCTATGGCCTGCTTCTGGCCGCCCGACAGGCTGCGACCGCCCTCGGAGATAGGCATGTCGTATCCCATCGGATGGCCGGCGATGAAGCTTTCGACGCCTGACAGGCGCGCCGCATTAAGAATCTCTTCGTCGGTCGCTTCGGGTTTGCCGAGTGCGATGTTGTCGCGCAGTTTTCCGAAGAAGAGATCGGTGTCCTGCATTGCGAAGCCAATTCCGGTGCGCAAATCAGCGGGATCGTATTGCCTGGAATCAACGCCATCGACCAGAATGCGGCCCTCTTTAGCTTCGTAGAAGCCAAGAAGCAGACGCCCGACGGTGGTCTTGCCCGATCCGACCCGTCCGATGATGCCGACCCGTTCACCGCCCTCGATCTTGAATGAGACCTTTTCCAGCGCGTTGCCGGGGGCCCCCGGATAGGCAAAGCTGACATTCTCGAAGGCGATCCGGCCTTCGTCGATCTTTCTGGCAACGTAGGCCCGCTGCGGCGATCGCTCGCGCTCCAACGACATGATGCGATTAATCGATTTGAGCGACGCTAAGGTCTGAGTTCCGCGGGTGATCACCGAGGCAATCCCCGCGATCGGCGCAAGGACGCGGCCCGCCAGCATGTTGGCCGCGACCAGCGCCCCGACCGTGAGCTTGCCGTCGAGGATGAGAAAGACACCGATTACCAGCAGAGAGAGGCTGGTAATCTGTTGGGCGACGTTGGCGCTCGTCAATGATAGCGAGGACCAGAAATGCACATCCTCACCGGATCGTGCGGTAGCAGCGACCGAACGCTCCCAAGCCGTCTGCATGCGGGCTTCAGCGCCGGTTGCGCGAACGGTTTCGATGCCGGACAGGGATTCGACGAGAACGCCGTGACGAGCTGCCGATTCGGCTTGCAGGCGCTTCATCGCGCGATCGAGCGGGCGTTGCAGGACAAAACCGATCAGCATCATGATTGGCAACATGACGAGCGGAATCCACGCCAACGGTCCTGCGATAGTGAAGAGAACCCCGATGAACAGGACCGCGAAGATCAAATCGGTTGCCGAAACCACACTGCCGGAGGTGAAGAACTCGCGCACCGAATCGAAATCGCGCAGTTGATTGGCGATGATGCCGACCGAAGGCGGCCGCTGCGCCATTTTCACGGCCATCACATGCTCGAAGATATTGGCCGCAAGAACCACGTCTACCGTCTTTCCGGTGACGTCAATCATCCGGCTTCGCACCATGCGGAACAAAAAGTCGAACGCGATGGCGAGACCCATTCCGATCGAGAGGGCAATCAGTGATGGGATCGCGCCATTCGGAACGACCCGGTCATAGACACTCATCGTGAATAGTGGGGTAGCCAAAGCGAGCATGTTGGTCAGGAAGGCGGCAAGAGCAATATGCCCATAGCTGCGCCAGTGCACCTTAACTACCGACCAGAACCAATGGTTTCGGGGAATATCCCCCGCGGCGACCGCGCGTGCATCGGCCTCGGCGGCGGCCCTAACCAAAAATGCATAGCCCGTATAGTCGGCAGTGATAGCCCCGATTGGAGCCACCCGCGCAACGCTTGGCGTCACGGTCGGATCCAGGACCTTGGCGCTCTTGTCCGCGTCGTCGATCCCCAGAAGGATCAAGGCCGTCCCATTTCTCATAATCAGGACGGCAGGCAGGACCAGCGCAGGGATATCGGCAATATTCCGTTTGACAGCCTCGGTTTCGAGACCGGCGCGTCTGGCTGCCCGGTCATAAAGCGCGACCGACAGCTTTCCGTCGAGGATAGGGAGCCCTCCCAGCAAGGCTTCGCGACTTACGGCGCGTCCATGATAGGCAGCCAGATATGTCAGGGAAGCGGACAGGGGGTCATCGCCAAGAGTCCTAATCCGGTTGGGCTTGGCAGGTTCGGAATCCAGCTCATCCATCGGCGGTTGGCCGGTTGCCGGAGCTGATCTGGGAGTTCGAAATAACAATTTGGAAGTCCTTGATCATTAAAGGGAAGTGACAAAAAATTAGCAGGCCAAGTGCCTCAGAATACAATGAAAAGCGAACGAAATCATTCGCTTAATCCCGAATTTTCGTTGGACAGTTAATTTAAAAACGAAAAGGGCCCCCGTTTTAGTGGCCCTTTGTCTTGAGTACGCGCTAAAGTCTCGATATTCCGGTCCGCCAGCCCTATTTCTGGATGGCGGAGAACACCGATGACAGCCAATGCGGCTCTTGCGGTGCCGTGGCGGCATACGAGCTGGCTTCGGCGCCGGTGGTGTTGCCATAGATCACCGTCGGCTGGTCGGCGTTGCCACCTTTTTGCTGTGCAATCCATTCAGACGCTCCGGGCACGCTGGCCGTTGACGAAGAACTGGGCCAACGATCCTTGAAACCAGCCCCGGTGGGTTCGAGCGCAGCGTAGGCCGCAGCCGGCCGGGCTGACGCCTGGATGGCAGGAGTGTCCACGCGAAGCGGCTCAGAACCGGTTTGCGGCAGTTTAACGCGAACAGTGGGTAGCTTATATGCAGGAAGGCCGAACTGAAGCGTGTCGACCGGCGCCGCGTCAACCGGAGGAGGTGCCTTCAGGTATTCCATCAGGGTACCCATTGAGGCTAGCAACTGGTAGTCCGCGAAGACTACAACGGCCCGCGCCGAGGTAAGCGAGACTGCCGCGTTGAAATACTGATTTTGGGCGTTCAACAGATCGATCAGGGAACGCTGGCCCAGTTCATACTCTTTCTGGAAGGCCGCAATGGTCTTTTTGTCGGCATCAAGCTGGCGGGTTAGAGCCGCGATGCGCGTCGCCGTAATGGTGCGGCCATTCCATGCCTTATCGATCGATTCATACGCGTCGCGCTGCAATCTGGCGTGGCGCATCGTCGCTTCGGTAAATCGCTCGGCCTTCTCCGAGCGATTCCAGACATCCTGGCCGCCACGAAAGATGTCCCAGGACATCACCACTTTGCCGCTGTAGTCCTCATGGGTAACGGCGGGGTTGCTGGGAGTAGTGACATAGGGGAAGGCGTTATCGTAGTGCGTTGCTCGTCCCTCAAGATAGAACTTGGGGACGAACGAACCATCCGTCATCCGAAACGTATGTTTGGCGGCATCGACGTCGGATTGAGCCGCCGCAATCGTCGAATTGAACCTCAAGGTAACCGCCAAAGCTTCGTCGCGGCTGCCAGGCATCCCTCCGAGAGGACCCGGGAAACGAAGATTGACCGGCTCCAGGCCAACCACCTTTCGGTACTTCGCCCGGGCGTCATCGAGGCTTCGCTGGAATTCCGCGAGGGATGCGTAAGCGTTTTCCACGCGCTCTCTCGATTGCTCCAAGTCACCCTCGCCCGCTCGACCACCCGAGAAGCGGGAATTCACGTTAGAGAAAATCTTCTCGTGGTTGGCAACGTTTTGCTGTGCGAGAGCAACGAGTCGAATGTAGCGGACGACATCGACATACGCTTCGGCGGCGTCCAGCGCCAGCAGTTCGGTCCGTTCTTTGACGCGAGAAGCGGCAGCATCAACCCGCGCCGTTTGACGCCAAACATCGTGGATCGAAGCGAAACCGTCAAAAAGCAATTGTCGAACAACTACCGATTCTTGACTGCCATTCCGCCACGGTCCGGATCCCAAAGTCGGTACCTGCAACGACGGGCTAATCACCCCCGGCGATTGGTCGAACTTTTCCGGTCCGTAGCTGGCATCAATACGCACCTGGGGCAGCAACGTGCTCTGGGTCTGTCGAAGTTCGCTTTCGGTCGCCCGGCGATTCGCCGAGGCCTCGCCGACGCCCGGATTAGTCAGCATAGTCTGTCGCAGGGCATCGTTAATCGAAAACAGCTCGGCTCTGGCTGGGCTTGCCAGCAAGAGCAGGCTTGCCGTTGCCAAATAAGCAAACTTCATAAGCGCGCCCCACCATCAAAAAATTTGAAATAGACCCCAGGTTGTACGGGAACCTAACAAACAGCAGGGGATTCACCTATGACATTTTAGTCACACCCGTCCGCTAAACCTTTAGCGTCCTTTTCAAGTTGTGAATGTGGAGCGTTGGCGTCTGGAGATAGGTATTATGGCAGTTAGGATGTTTTGCTGAAACCCATTGATATCTCTAGCAATCCTTAAACCGTTCTAGATATTTAAGCAGAATTCGTTCGAACGTTTCGATCTTTTCAAGAGGCCGTAGCCAGAATCCCCAAAGCGCGGGAATCATAATCCTGGAGTCGGGGGTTCGAGTCTCTCGCTACCACATTCCCGGTAAATCCTTGTGATTCCTAGTCTTGACCGATCACTGTTACGCATCGAGGGATGTATCAATGTTAAATGTGAGTAAAACCCTCAGCAATGGCCGTTAAGGTCGATCGGATCGCTTACGCAGATCGGAAACGCTAGGTCTCGGTGGCGCGGGCGCCACCGTTCGGCTGTGCGACTTTTTCCGAGTCGGTCGTGGCGCCGTTCGACTTCGGCGGACGGCCACGCTGCGGCTGTTGGACGCGGACCTTGTCGGCAGCAGCGTGTAACTTGCAGACAAAGTCCGGCTGGTTGGCGAGCTCGCGCACCACGTCGACAAGCGCGATCACATCGCATTTGTCCCGCAGGAAGCTCCAGCCGGCAGTCCCAATTGCCTGCCCGACGTCCCGCGACAGCGCATTCTGCGCTGCTTCGAGTGCCCGTTTTGCAGCCTCTACCGTCGCATCATAGCCCTGGATCTGGGACATCTTGGTCTCCTTTCGCATCTGACACGGGCTGAGGTGCCCGCCTCCTCATGATCGCCGCAATCCGGAAAGCGTCAACCGCTCTCACACAAGCTGCTTCCCTCTTACCGTTGGCCGTCGTTAGTTGGCGCATCGACTAACGGGAGGATACAGAGCATGCCAGCAAGCGCTCAAAGAAGCCCCGAAACGATTGCTGCCTACGAACGCGAGACTGGAAGGCTTGTCGCCCAGTGCCAGTGCGAGAACCCTAGCGACGGGCCGCAGGTGCCACTCGTCCAGACCGTGCACTGGTTTCTGAATGGGCACGCTCGGTGGGCTCGCAACACCATCCGGCTCTATGCCAACGCGCTCGAGCAGGAGATGGGACAGATGTTGGAGTATGACTGCTTCGATCCCGACAGCGAGGAAGCGTTGCTCGTCAGACGGCTGAAAAAAGACAGGCCGAGCCCCTTCGTCAATCCCAAGAAGTCTGAAAAAGCTAAACTGATCGCCCACCAACAGAAATTGGCGGTCAAGAAGAAAAAGAGGAACAAACCTCGTAAATCGATCCCCGTGTCCGAACTCCGCAAGCTCATCCGCTATTTCCGCTCCAGGGGCGATGAATTCTCGCTCTGGATCGTTGGATATATAATTCTTGCCACGCGTATTGGATGGCGTCCGGGCGAAATGCTTATGGTGCAGCGCGAGGATTATTTTATCCGCGCCGGCGCTGAAAAGCATACCAACGGCCGCGGCCTGAAGGATAACTGCGAAATTGATCTTAGTGCCTACTTCGAGAAGTCGGGGCTTATCAAGAGCGTGTCCCTGATTTCCAAACTCGATAAATGGATTGGTGATATCCAAAGGTGGGAAGCGTACTACGGTGGATTGCCAAAGCTCCACAATAATATCAACGCCCGCCTTGCGAGGGCCTGCAAGGACTGCAAAATAAAAAGAGTTTGCACGTATACTTTCAGACATTTTGCGATTTCGTGCCTGAAGGCCAGCGGATTTTCCTGCGCGGAGATTGCCGTGATCGTTAATCACGCCAGTGATCGCACGGCGGGCGAACACTACGGCAGGCGTCGCCACGGATTCCGGCGGGCAAAGAAGATGCTGCGTTTTGACCAAGCACGGCTGCCGCTCGTGCGTACCAAGGCTCGCAAATTTGATAGGAGCTCGGCGCTGTCGAAAAAGCCTGAAATTGAGACTACCCCTGAAAATGCTTTCGAAGCAGAGATCGATAGTAACCAGCAATGCTTTCAAATTAGCTGATGGCGGTGCGACAGCCTGAAGTTTGAGCGACGAACTGTCTGAATGGCGGTAATTCCGCCATTCAAAATCTCCCGCCCCAGCCAGCTATTCGTGCGTATGGCTGGACTCCCAAGAAACGCCAGAATGGACCGGCGGCACCCGACTTTGCGAACTGAATAGGTTTCGAGCAAATGCTTATCAGTCTGCGACAGGATAGATTTCTAACAAACGTTGTCTACCTACGTGGATTTGGTGGCGGCGGCGAATTGTCGATACGCTTCAGCCGAACGCTATCCTGTACGGGACGTCTCAGGGAGACCGGCTCAGACGTTTAAAGTCCCCACAATAACGCGCAACGCGCCATTTTTCTGCGGCAATGACAAGTGGTACAAGCATTGCCCCGGCGCATGGTCGGTCATATGCGAGTCATGATCGAAGCGTTTCTGGCAGTGGTCGAACGCATTCTGCCCGAGCAGTTTCTTGAGCGGATTACAACGCATCACATATTCGCCAAGCAGCAGGGATCATTGTTTTTCTGACACGCAGGATCCAGTGGTCCGAAAACTGGCCTCGCCACGCCAGTCGGACCGCTGCATAAACTGGTCCCATTGCTCTTGGAGAAATTCGTATTTGTCTTGGCGATGGCTGCCGGAGACGATCACTTCACCAGTGTATACAATCTCCGTCTGCCCGCGCGGGCAACGTCGGAATGCAATAAGATCGGAATTCGTCATAGCGGGGTGCTACGTTCCTAAGCTGCCCCGAGTGGCAAACACCCTTGCCCCGGGGATCGCGCCCTATCGGACGCCGGCTTTTCGAATCTGATCCAGGCGCCTCTTCACGCCGACCTTGGCATCGCGGGCGAGCGCTTCCTCATATGCCGGTGCGGCTTTTCCAAGGTCGCCCACCGCATCGAAGCACGTCCCCCGCAGACGGGCCTGGCTCTTCGGATCCTTGTAGCGCTCCGAGCTCAGAGCTCGATCGATCGCCGGTAAGATCAAAGCGGTGAGCTCGGCCGACGGCTTTCCACCAGCCTCCGACAGGACACGCTCGATGATGATGAGATCGCCGCTTTGAAGTCCGCTGGCCAGCCAAAGGCTGCGGTCAAGAAAAGTCCCGTCGGTCCGATATCCCCGGCAATCGTGTCGGCCGCGGCAATGGCGAAGCCCTGCGCGGGGCTGAGGCCCGCATCACCCAAAAGACCGTCGAGATATTTCTCCGCGGCAAGCGGGTGGCGTCGCATCTGCGCAGCACCTTGCCGCATCGCCCGACCACGATTCCCGAGCATATGCCGAGCTCACATCGCCGCTATCGCGACTGGACCCTTGAGCGCATTCGTTCGGAAGCCGCCAAGGTCGATCCCGATGCCCAGACGCTAATCGACGTCATCCAGCGATCGCGGCCACATCCGGAACAGGGCTTCCGCTCAGCCATCGGCATTCTCGGGCTGGTCAAGCGTACGGCCAGGAACGCGTCGATGCCGCTTGTGCCCGGGCCCTCCTGCTCAACGCCCGTTCGTACAAATCGGTCGCCGCCATCCTCAGGAACGGCACTGACAAAGCTACTCCTCCCGCCGAGGAGGCGCCCATCCTCTTCCACACCAACATCCGTGGCCGCAACTATTACAATTGATCAATTGATCAGGAGAGATCAGCATGCTCATTCACCCCACCGTCGATCGCTTGCGCGCACTCGGCCTCCCTGGAATGCGCACCGAGGCTGTGTATGTGAGTTGGCTGGTGGGAATGCTCAAACTGCCGCGGCCCGCAGCTTCAATATTGCGCCAGCCGTAACCCGCTCGCCGGCTTCCAGCCTGCGCTCGACCTCCGGCCGGGTGCTTGCCGGCAGCGACAGCGCGGACAGCGTGAATAGGGCATCCCGGGATAGCTTCGCCACCAGCTCCGGCCGATCGCCATAGATGCGGATTCCGATTTATTCCGGCCGAGTATTCCGACGTGAAGCCGGCCACCGTTCCGATTTGAAGCCGGCCACCATTCCGAAATGAAGCCGGCCGGCATTCCGATCAATTTCCGGCCAGGTTTCTGAGAAGGTCGGCGTTTTCGTTTGGGTCAGTCCCTCAGGCATCAAGTCCCTCGTTGATCAACGGGGGAAATCGGATGCCGGCCAAGAGAGAACTGACCATCCGACAGATACGACAAATGTTCCGGCTTGCCCGTGACGGGGTGAGCGCCCGGGAGATCGGACGCACGCTCGGGGTGGCGCGTAGCACGATCCAGGACAATCTCAAGCGGGCGGCAGTGGCCGGGCTTGCCTGGCCTTTGGCAGGCGCTGGCACTGATCCAGTCTTCGCGCTGATCGAGGCGCATAAGCAGGCCGCCAAGGACCTGGACGCCCATTGAGGCCCAGAGGAACGCTTGGTGGACATCATCCCGGACGAAAAGAGGAAGAGCACCTCTTGGGGATTTGATCTGAAGATCGTTGAGACCGATGACCGCGGTGGATCGACTTCACCAAGCGGTGGGTCGATATGATCCAGAAGACGGACGAAATTGTCGGCGAGTTGGTGTCTACCGACAACCTTTCTTTGCCTGGGGCGGCGGCGCTGCTCGCCTATGCGATCGAACACGTCGATGCCGGCTATCTCTGGCCGGATCGCATGGAAGCCGAGGAGGGGCAGACAGATCGTGGGTTTGGTTCTACTTCCTCCATCGCGCCCTGTTGGAAACGCTGCAGCGCGCCACCTCGCAGGCGTAACGGCTGAGCCTATGAAGAAGCCCGCCGGTTCGCCCCGGCGCGTCTTCTCTTACAGGGATTCTAGTTACCGCGTGACCAAAGAGTGGATAACATATTGGGGGCGATCAAGGTTTGATCGCCCGGGCAGTCACACCTTAGGAGGAGTAAGCATGATGAAAAAGACTGCGCTTGCTGTGGCAACGGCCGCCGCACTCGGGCTCAGTGCTGTCGCAGTATCGGGACCGGCGCTGGCCGGCGAAGCACGGACTGGAACTGGAGGGCTTGCTACCCCGGCATACCCACTCGGGTACGGCTTTTACGATAATGGTCCGGTTTATTACGGTGAATATGGTCCGCCGGCATACGACAGCTACGCTTTTGCTTACGAGTATCCCGCCTACACTGGCGGCGACGTCACGGCGATCTCTGTCGATGTGTCCAACTATCGCTTTCGACACCGGCGGGTCGTTGGACCGGGAGTTGTCTACTATCGGGGCGAGTTGCCGCGCCCATATCGTGTGAATCCGTACTGGTGATCCGCGCACCCTCGAAAGGAAGAAGGCCGCCAACTGAGGCGGCCTCACTGCTTTGGCTTGTCTAGGGCCAGGGCTTTGAACGGCTCACAAGGTGTTGTCGACAAAAATCGTGGCAGGTTGAGCGCCCAGTTAGCACAGGCAATAGCCCGCCGGTTCACGACGGCAGGTTTTCTTGCCAGTGAGTTCGTGCGCAGCAAGTCGTTGGCGTCCCAGCAGGACTTTCTGTTTCTAGCCTGTGGATATGCTCTGGATAAGTTGTGTCGCCAGGCTTCGCTTTGATTCCGGAGGCCATTTTGTGTGCCGTGCAGTGCGGGCCATTCCTTCCTCGCGTCGCTCGTGAAAGAACTCCCTTAACCACCTCGCCAAAATCAGCGGACCGCCGAAGTTGGGCACCTTCTAAGACCTCTGCTAATTCATCAAAATGAAGGTGTTCGTTTTCGTTTTGCATGGCGGTTGCCTCCGATGCGTCAGACAGCAGGACCAAATTTGCGGATCTCGGCTAAACGCGCCCGGCAATATTCGCGGTAGAGAATATTCAGAAGTGCCCACATGACCGAACTCCGTTGTTAAGTCATAAGTTGAAGCGTGCGACTAATCTGTTTCTGGGTGTTTTCGTGGGTCGGGGAAAATGGCTTCGCCCGCCGCACCAAACTGTTTCGTCGCTTTATGGGCACCCACAGACACGTCCAAAACTGAGGAATCGATTTCCCCGGGACTGGCGGCCCAACAGCGGGCCCGCGAGAGAGCGCTCAAGCGGCTCCGCAGACTGAGGGAGAGGGCACGCAACGAGATCGACCGCTTACTTGAATTCCTAGACGCCACCGATATCGACCCGGATCTAGAACCGTCGCTCGGCTGGACGATTGCTGTGGCGCGATCATATGGCAACGATCAGGGCATCGACGACCTTGAAGCCGAGCCGGAGCATGACGAGGACGGTGCCGATGGCGAAGACGGCGGCGACGCCGAGCCGTCGACGGGCAGCCTTGACGGGAAGGGCGACCAACCGCGCGGCAGGCGATCGACGCGACTTGGAGCAAGACCCCGCCGAATCCGGCATCGGCGATGCAGACGGCTTGCATGAGCAAGTCGGAACGCAGGATTGGCAACAGGGGAGCATGGGTTGATGGGCGAAAATCAGATGCACTCGGTACTTTTCGACATCCAGATGATGATCGAGCTAGCGATCCGGTCAGCCGAAACGTGGGGGGCTGATGAAGATAAAGAGATTTTTCAGATGCGCGCGATTGACGCAAACTTGTTGAGCTTCAGTCTCTATTAATCTTCAGAAGCGCGTTGAAGCAGCTATCGCGAGCCGCGAACCGCGTCCCAGCCGCGCGTTGCTGACCCTGGTTCGCGAACCGGCATGACGAATAGAAGCCCGCTGGTTCACGCCGGCGGGTTTTTCTTTTGCCTGGTGCCGTGCAGGCATCTGCACGGGGGCATCCAGCACAGCCTCAAGAACCATGAGGGAAGGGCGTCCAGATTGTCGGCGCCCCCAGCGATTGATTCGTACATTGACCGGTGTCCCGCGCCGATTAGAATATGCCGTGTTTCTGAATACTGATTTCATAACGGAGGGATATTTTGCTCGGACGCCTTCGGAAACTTGTCTTCAACATTCGACACCAATCTCCCGGCGCTCGTTTTGCGGATAGTCTTCGCCGCGTGACCCGGTTGGCGCGGCTAATGACAACGATGCAAAAAAGGCCCCGTCGAAAGGTCGGGTAAGGGCGACCTTCATCCGGATCGGTACAAACGAAAATCCCCGTCCGGAGGGGCTGGTCCGGACGGGGAATGGGTAGAGCTAAAAAGGTCTCTAACCAAATGGCGCTCTCTCCGGGCAGCAGGCGCGAGCGCTAAGCCAAAGCGTAACAGCGCGCCCTCTGACGGAACAGCAAATTCAACCGCTGCGACGCACAACGCACAACGCCGCTCAAGCGGAGTATGATCGCTAGGCGGCGTTGCCGTGTCGCAACCCGATCCTACCGGCGAATCGCCGGTGACCACCGCAAAGCCGCCCGTCCGCTACGGCGCTATTTGAGGGCGCGCGTACGGGCGACTTTGCTCTACCGAGCTACACCACCACTGGGGACACGACCCGCGCCAGCACGGCGGCGGTTGAAAGAGGCCGCCAATTGAGGCGGCCTTACTCGTCCCAAACACGCTCTCCGCAATCGCATTCGAACGCTCGAATGACCGCCTGTCTGTCCGGGAAGTGCACGGTCCTGATTAACTTCAGCGTGGCACCGCAAATGCGGCATTCCCGCCTTGAATTGCCTTCAATCTCTCCAATTTTCTCAGCCCTGAATATCTCCATTCGCCATGCCCCCAGTTGCGCACTTAAACTGAACTAGCCCACTGGCATAGACCATTGAGGATAAAACAGGCCACTGCCCTAATCCGAACGGGTTAATCCAGACCGCACCCGTGTGGATAGCCAAGTTCTAGTGGATCGAATCCAACAGTTGATGCCCTCGTTTGACGGCGGCGACGATTTTGTCTGGATCTGCGGTCCAAGTGAAGGGCTTGGGATCATTGTTGGTTTGGTCGAGGAAGCGGTTGATGGCGGCCTTGAGTTCACGGACCGACCGGAATACGCCGCGTTTGAGGCGCCGTTTGGAGAGTTTGGCAAAGAAGCCTTCGACGGCATTGAGCCACGATGACGAGGTGGGCGTGAAATGGAAGGTGAACCGCGGATGGCGATCGAGCCATTTGCGCACCTTCGGGTGTTTATGGGTCGCATAGTTGTCGAGGATGACATGGACCGCTTTTTTGGCTGGGACTTGAGCCTCGATCTGGTTGAGAAAGCGGATGAACTCCTGATGCCGATGCTTCTGCATGCAGCGTCCGATGACCTTGCCTTCGAGCACGTCGAAGGCGGCAAACAGGGTAGTGGTGCCGTTGCGTTTGTAGTCGTGTGTCATAGTGGCGGCGCGCCCCTTCTTGAGGGGCAGGCCCGGTTGGGTGCGATCGAGCGCCTGGATTTGGCTCTTCTCGTCGACCGAGAGCACGATGGCATGCTCGGGTGGATTGACGTAAAGCCCCACCACGTCATGCAGCTTCTCGACGAAGTTGGGGTCGTTCGAGAGCTTGAATTGCCGGACGCGATGCGGCTGCAGCCCGTGCGCTCGCCAGATACGCTGAACCGAGCTGGCGCTGATGCCGGCCTCCTTCGCCATCATGGTTGCGGTCCAGTGCGTGGCCTCTCCTGGCGGATCGGTCTGTGTGAGTGCCACCACGCGTGCTGCAACGTCCGCTCCGAGTGGCGGAATGCGCGCGGGGCGTGTCTTGTCGCGCAGCAGACCCTCGAAGCCCTCTTGCATAAAGCGTTCCTGCCAGCGCCAGACGCAGGTCTTGGACTTGCCGGTCTGGTGCATGATCTCATTGGTGCCGAGCCCGTCTGCACTCAACAAGACGATCTCAGCCCGCCACACCTGCTTCTGCGGCACGTTGCGATCCCGCACGAGCGCCTCCAAACGGAAACGGTCGGACGGAGTAACAATGATCGAAATACCGGTTCGCATGCGCCAGATTCGCATGCAATCGGCTGCTCGGGAATCCCCCAGGGGATTCAAATGTCAGATTTGATCCACTAGGTTTGGTTTGTTGCTCTGTATGCGTCCATTTCAGGTTCAAAGGCCCCAGCGCGCACGCCCCTGCGTACTGGGGCCGATTCTTTTGGCCACTCGCAGATTCAAAATAGGGCCACTGCTATTTGGAGATTCCGGGCCAGAGTGAGGCGATTTGGCCGCAAGCGCTCTCAACGGACTTGGATACTACCTCTACGTGTCGGAAATTGATAGTAAGCATGGCGCTGTTGAGGTGTTAGGTCGCCTTGGCGGCGAGGATGCAGCGCGCCGCCGTTGCGATCTCCTTGGGCTGCGGGCCTATTCGCCCGCCTGATTGGGTCTTGCCGCCCTCGATTACTACAAACTTCCGGCGCCGATCCGGCAGGCAGGGTCTCAGTCGGCAATATGCCGCTGCCAATAGCCCGTGAAGTCCACCGACTTGCCGCGCTTCATTGCCAGCACGGCAACCCAGCTGTTCATTTGAGTATCTTGTAGGCCTCGGCGCGCTTTTGAGGCTGCTTGATCGCCGGATCTTCTTTCCGTGGTTCAGTGCCCTCACTCAGCATTCCGACGCGCGCGTGCAATAGCGGTCCTCGATCTTCCGCCGCCATCAGCACGGCCTCGGCCGCGGATTGCCAGTGTGGTTTAGCTTGTTCAGTGTAGCGCAACAATCTTGATGAGACGCACTCTCAGCTTCATTGTTCAGCCTTCGTAGTTTGCGGCGTCCCTGAGCGTCTTGGTACCCGGTACGGGGTCGTCGAACTCGCGGGACCAGCCCATCAGCGGCCGGGCTTGCCGAGCCTCGCCGCCTTCTTCGTGGCGCAACCGAGGCCATGTCGCGCGCTTCGAGAACTCCCGCGACGATGTGGAGTGAGCAAAGAGGCCGCCTCAGTTGGCGGCCTCTTTCAGTTTCCACCGCGCAGGCGCTCCCTCGCGAAACGCGCATGGTCTGGTTCTTGAGGCTGGGGCATCAGGGCAAAAGGCTGTCGGGAGACCAGACTCCAGCGGCCGTCGTGTATCAATCGTAGTAGCCCTTAATTGCCAAGCTTTCCCGAGCCGAGGTGGTGAACTAGATTTAAAATCCGTGCCGTCGCAAAAATTTGGGTTGAGGAGGGCTCAAGCCATGACCCGACATCACCTAAGCGCGGACTTCGGTTCGCGGCTGAGACAATTAAGACGAGATCGGTCAATGACTGCCGTAGATCTCGCCAAACGGGTCAAGGTCACACCGCCCGCCATTTGGCATTGGGAACATCGAGGGAGAACGCCAAAGGGCGACAGGCTTCAGGCCGTTGCGGATGCCTTGGGCGTAAGTCTCGCCACCCTCGAAGGCGGTGCAACAGGAAATTTACCATCTACCAGTGAACTCAGCCTTGAACAGCTTATTCGAGCGATCGAGGCCAAGGGGTTCAGCGTTGAGGTGAGATCTCGAGAGAAGCGTCTGTAGGATCGTTTCGCGGTGCGCACGTCGCGCGGCACCGTGCGCGCGCCCAGGAAAGCGAAGCGCGCCCACGATAATCTGATCTCTGCTGCGTATCGCGCTCAAAGGGCCGCCAGAGGGTCTCCCAGGGTTTTTGCTATTTGTGGTGCGACGAGATGCCCGCGACGGCGCCCGTGGTGCCAGACCGCCGCTAGTTAACATGTCGACTAAAATGCCGGCCGCCGAACGTTCCAACGTAAGATGACCCACCCCCCCAATATGGATCGTCATAAGCCGGGGCGGCATCCGCACGCGCCGCAGCGGTGTCAAGTTCCTCTTGGCGTCTTTTGGCGTCTTGGCGATCTCGTTCGATCTGCCGCATTCGCTCGGCGTGCTCGTTTCGAGCCCGGAGCGCATCATCGTCGAGAATCTGCCCGCCAGTACCGTAGATGTGCTCAATGTCACCGGTAATGACCCTAACGGTCCCTTGCTGGGCGAAGGCGGCCCACGAAACCATCGTCAGTGCAGCAATTAACGGTGCGCGAAAGATGTTCATTTGTGAACGCCTCTTCAAAAGCAAAGCCGCTTTCTGATGTAGTGGCCTTGAACACCAGCGGGAATGCTAACAAGAGGCCGAACACGAAGATTTTAAGCCCGGCGTCTTACGATCCCGCCTTCACCCGTGTCTGTTAAGGGCAAGGGCAGCAGCGGGCTCAGAAGGTAGTAAGGCGTACTCGACGCAATTACTGCTGCGCCCATTCGGTCACGATCGATCACGTCGTCCGGGCAGCCTCAAGAACCATGAGGGGGAGGTCGTCCAGATCGTCGAGGCCTGGCCAGCGCGGTGGAGCCCGGAGAAGTATCGGTTGCCGGCGTAAAGCAGAATAGATCGGCCTAGCCGGACATCAGTTCGTGCTGCCTGACTGTCTCACTACCGCCTGCCGGACTGGTGCCGACAACATCCCTGGCATCGCAAAAAGCTTCTGGCACCTCGTGCCTCTCAGGCGAGATCAAAAGCTGCTTCCGCATTTCGGCGAGGCGGGCACGGCAATATTCGCGGTAGAGGAAGTCGAATATGGTGGGCATGATCAACCTCGTTGTTTGATCTACACCATCAGCCTTAAGATAGCATTTTTCTTGGGGTCCAAGATGTGAACTAGATCACAGTCCGTCGCTCTTGAGCGTTCTCCGCCCCCAGTGATGGTCTTTGCGATCGGGATTGAATTCGCGAACGTGCCCGTGGTTTACCGCTCGCATGACGCCAACTCGCGCAAACATCTGCGGCCCGTTGTGCTCGACCACCAGTATCAGCGCCTCGATCGCGGGCTTGCCATTCCGGCAGCGCCGATTCCTCTTTCGGCAGCCCGGTAACGTAGGTCGCGGCGTCACGCAGGCTGACGAGCTGCCGGCCGTCCGGCAACACGATCGGCTCGTCGAGGGGGCTTTCCAACTTCGTGCATGTCTTCGGCGTGCAGGTCGATTAGATCGCCAAATGTGCGAACGTTGCGCGCCGCGCACGGCTTGGACGATCCGTTGCGGTCGATGTTGCGCTCCATTTCAAGCGCCCATTGTTCTTCGTCCTTGCGCCGTCGGAACGTTTCGGCCACATACCGGGTCTCGCGGCGGACCTGGACGCGCCAGTTTCCGGATGCCAATTGTGTGAAGGTCGCCACGGCTATCGCTTTTCCGTGGCACCCATGATGGATTGGAGCGACTGAGCGGGAAAAGCAAAGTACGATCAACACTTAAGCGGGGTCGCAGTCAGCCGCGCAGTACCAAATGCTGTACCACGCTGTCGGCGAGCTATCTTCTGCGAATGAATTTCGGTGTCGTGGTTGTTCGGCGGCTGCCGATTATCGTCGCGGTGCGCTGCGCCTAAACTTCCTCGACTCGGCGCACAATCGATTCCAGCCTTTTGATCAGGCCGCGTCCGAGATGCGCATTTCAACATGCAAGCCAGCAGCTCCGATCAGATTGACCAAGGTGTCGAGGCCAAACAACTCGATTTTGCCACGCATTAGATCAGAGATACGCGGCTGGGTAACACCAAGCAGCTTGGCGGCCTCCGATTGGCTTAGCCCTGTCCGGGCGATGTGATCCTTCAAAGCCATCATCAGCGCGGAACGGAGCTTCATGTTCTCAGCCTGCGCTGGCGTATCCTCAATTGCATCCCACACACTGGCGAAGCGCTTCTTGCTCATCGACCAAGCTCCTTTAACAAATCCCGGTAACGCCGAGCGGCCAGGTTCATAGCCGTTTGGCTCGTCTTCTGCGTCTTTTTCTGGAAGCAGTGCAGCACGTAGACAGCGTCGTCGAACTTCGCCACATACACCACTGCTCCCGCGGCGTCGCGAATCCGAATTTCGCGTACCCCGCGGCCGACCGTATTCATGGCTTCCAGTCGTCTGGCTCGCGCCCGCGCTGGATTTGGTCGAGCTGATATCCCGCCTCACGCCGGGCCGCCTCCGGAAACGCGCGCAAATCCTCAAGCGCATTGCCTCGGAACTCGACGGGCTTGGATTTCATCCATTACGGCTTAATATACAAAATTTTGTATGGCTTGGCAACTCCTTTCCACCTTCGCGCCTAGCCAACGGCGATTGGCGATCTGTGAGTTGAACCGCTACATTCAGGATTGTCGTTCTGATGCATGCCAATCTTCTCGATGATGCAAATGGGTGCCAGAATTTCCAAACTCGTGGCGCGGCTCAGGGAGCTGGAGCGCGAGCGCGCGGAGATCGTGGCCGAGATCAACACCCTACACTCGATGGAGAGTGAGGGGACGGTGGCTATCAAGGTCGCCCCTTCGGCAAAAGCCGGAAATCCTGTCGACCGGAACTCTTCGATCACGCAGAAGATTGGTCTGTTTCGTCGACTTTTCCGCGGCCGCTCAGATGTATTTCCCATCCGTTGGGAGAATCGCACGACGGGGCGCAGCGGCTACGCGCCTGCCTGTGCAAATGAATGGCTGCGCGGGATTTGCGAAAAACCGAAAGTCAAATGTTCGGCGTGCCCCAATCAGGCATTCCTGACCGTAGATGACGTGTCGATCGAACGTCATCTACGCGGAATTGACGCGAATGGCACCCCGTTTGTGATGGGCGTCTATCCGATGCTTGCCGACAATACCTGTTCGTTCCTGGCTGCAGATTTCGACGAAGGGGAATGGCGAAGAGATGCCTTCGCTTTTAGGGACTCTTGCGAGCGTCATGGAATACCCGTTGCCATTGAGCGGTCCCGATCCGGAAACGGTGCTCATGCCTGGATCTTTTTCGAGGAGCCGATTCCTGCGGCATTGGCACGCCGTCTCGGAGCCTTCCTGATTACCGACACGATGGAACACGTCCCCGATATTGGATTCGGATCTTACGATCGATTTTTTCCGAGTCAGGATTCAATGCTAGCGGGTGGTTTCGGCAACCTGATTGCCTTGCCTCTTCAGGGACTCGCGCGAAGTTCTGGCAACAGCGAGTTCATCGACGAGTCTTGTTCGCCGTATCCGGATCAGTGGGCCTTCCTGTCCGCGATTGCACCTATGCCGCGAGCGAAGGTGGAACATCTGGTCGAGCAAGCAAGTGCATCTGGAAGAATTATCGGCGTGCGTATTCCTCTCGTCGACGAAGACGAAGAACCGTGGCTTGCCCTGCCGTCGCGGCGACAGACGCCGCCAGCAATCCGCGAGCCATTGCCAGGCGTGATCACTGTCGTACAGGCGGACCAAATCTACCTGCCGCGTCACGGGCTGCCACCGTCGTTGGTCGCGCGCCTCATTCGCCTGGCGGCGTTCCAGAATCCCGAATTTTACGCGGCACAAGCGATGCGCAGGTCGACCCATGACAAGCCCCGGATCATTTCTTGCGCGGAGCTGACCAGCCATCACGTTGCGCTGCCTCGAGGGTGCTTCGACGCCGTCCTCGATCTGCTTACGCCACTTGGAATTGCAGTAACGATTGAGGATCGCCGTTTTGTGGGTGCGGCGATCCCACTCGCCTTCACCGGTGCACTTCGCCCCGATCAGGAAACTGCCATCAAAGCCCTGTTGCCGCACGATACCGGCGTGCTCGCGGCAACGACGGCGTTCGGTAAGACGATCCTGGCCATCCGGATGATGGCCGAACGCGGACGGAATACATTGGTCCTCGTTCACCGCCGTCAGCTCATGGATCAATGGATCGAGAGGCTCACAGCGTTCTCGAATATGCCGCGTGACGCGATCGGCATAATCGGCGGCGGCCGTCGCAAACCGAAAAGTCAGGTTGACGTCGCACTAATCCAGAGCCTGGTTCGCAGGGGAGAAGTCGATGATATCGTCGGCAATTATGGGCATCTCGTGGTCGACGAATGCCATCATCTGTCGGCGGTAAGCTTTGAGCTGGTCGCGCGCCGTAGCAAGGCCCGCTACATCCTCGGCCTATCAGCAACAGTTACGCGAAAAGACGGGCATCACCCGATCATCGTTATGCAATGTGGTCCCGTCCGCCATCGCGTAGACTGTTTCGATGATTCTCGCCTCGATACCCTTTTTCTTACCATGCCGATTGCACGGAAAGGTACGCTTGCTCAGTATGCTGGCCGCTTGCATCGTCTCAACGACGCCAAGCGCGAGGTGATCATATACGATTATGCCGACATGAGAGTGCCGGTTCTGGCCCGGATGGCTGCGAAACGTCGTATTGGCTATCAAGCGATAGGTTACAAGGTATTGGGTACTCAAGATTTGTTTTCTGGTCGGGCGGTCGCACCGAACCAACCCGCATAAGCGACGCGCCGATTGCTCATCGATCAGGCGTCAGCGTCGCACCAGTGCCGTTACCAGTTCAAATTCGCCGAACTTGCGTAGTTGGACGCAGCCAAACATTGCGCCGAGGCGTGGTACTGCACAGGCAATTTGGTACTGCCATGCAGTACCGCGCAGGGTGAAAATAAGTGAAAATCGTCGCGTGATCGGATCAAACCTTTGAAAAGAAAGGAAAATGCCTTAGCTCTAACGCTTCGGATTGTCCGTCGAACCAAAATCGATTGGACCGACAAAGATAATTAAATTGAATGAAAACAATATGTTAGAAGCCAGATTTTCCGTGGCCCCAATGATGGACTGGACCGACCGGCACTGCCGGGTGTTCCACCGTCTGATGACGCGGCGGGCGCGGCTCTACACGGAGATGCTGACGACCGGCGCCATCATTCACGGCGATCGCAGTCGGCTGCTCGGCTTCGATCCGAGCGAGCATCCCCTCGCGTTGCAGCTCGGCGGCTCCGAAGCGCGCGATCTCGCAACCGCCGCCAAAATCGGCGAAGATTTCGGCTGCGACGAGATCAACCTCAATGTCGGCTGTCCGTCGGACCGGGTGAAGGACGGCCGCTTTGGCGCCTGCCTGATGGCGGAGCCCGCGCTGGTTGCCGAGGGCGTCGCCGCGATGAAGCGCGCGGTGAAAATTCCGGTCACGGTCAAATGCCGGATCGGGATCGACGATCAGGATCCGGAACTGGCGCTGGACGTGCTGGCGCGCGGCGTGGTCGCGGCTGGCGCCGATGCGCTGATCGTGCACGCCCGAAAGGCCTGGCTCAACGGATTGTCGCCGAAGGAAAACCGCGACATCCCGCCGCTCGATTACGACAGGGTGTATCGGCTGAAGGCCGCCATGCCCGGCGTGCCCGTCATCATCAATGGCGGCATCGCAAGCCTCGGCGAGGCGAAGCGGCACCTCGCTTATGTCGATGGCGTGATGCTGGGGCGGGCGGCCTATCAGGAGCCGTGGCGTTTGCTCAACGTCGATCCGGAAGTGTTCGGCGAAGCGGCCCCGCATACGACGATGAAGGACGTCTTCGAGGCCATGATGCCCTACATCGAGGATCAGCTGGCGCGGGGCACGCGGCTGCATTCGATGACGCGGCATTTCGTCGGTGCATTCCACGGCGTGCCCGGCGCCCGCGCATTCCGCCGCCACTTTGCCGAGAACGGCGTCCGCGCTGGCGCCGGCGTCAATGTGCTGCGCGATGCGATTGCGCTAGTCGAAGGCCGCGCGGTCGCGCCGATGGCGGCCTGAAACGTCAGGGTAGCCATGCAGCATCAGCTTGTCGGCGCGAACGCCCCAGCTTTCCAGCCGGTCCAGAAAACTCATGCCGAGCAGGTTGGTCTTCATCTTCCCGCGCGGCACCACCAGCGCCGGCACAGATTTCTCGACCAGTTGACCGACGGCGAGCCGGTCGAGCGTCAGCCGTGCCGCCTTGGTGTGGCCGCCGGCGGTTTCGACATCGACATCATATTCGAGCATTTCGAGCGGCAGCCCGATGGCCTTCGCGGTCTCCCAGGTCAGCACCACCGAGGTCGCGCCGGTATCGATCACCATCGGTGCGGTGACGCCGTTGATCTTGGCGCGCAGCGCGAATTCGCCGCCCTGTCCGCGCGAGACCTGCACCGCGGGTGCGGACGCGGTGCTGCGCTGGCGCAGCATCTGCGAGACCTGCTGGCTGGCGCGCGCGATCTGTTCCGGGTCGCCATAGGCGACGACGGCGCCGGCGGTGCCGGCGAGCAGGAGGATGACGAGCAGGATGCGGCTCATGGCCTGCCTCCGTTGCTCCGGCTGCCGGTCAGTTGGGCGTTGAACCGGCCGCCATCGGCTCCAGCCCGGCGTCCGCCATCCGTGCCGGCAACATTTCCATCACCGCGAGCCGTTCCGCGCGCTCCATCCGGTGCCAGCGCGCGATCTCCGGAAGCGTGCGTCCGCACCCGAAGCAGAGTTTCGATTTGGGGTCCATCATGCAGACTGCGATACACGGCGTTTCTTTGCTCATCTTGGAAGTGTGAAACGGTTTTACCTGCTTGCGCAAGCGCTCCAGTTACAACCCGGTCCCCGCGCTCATGATCGGTTTGTTGCGCGCCCGCCGCTTGTCGTCGGCGGGAACGGTTACAGTTTCCGGTTGCAGCGGCGGGGCTTCTTCCGCCATCGGCGCCAACGCCGACATCACGCGCTCCGGCGGGAAGGTGACGATGACTTCGGTGCCGATCCGCAGCTTGGATTTGAGCGTGAACGTGCCGCCATGCATGTCGATCAGGCTTTTGGCGATCGGCAGGCCGAGACCGGCGCCTTGCTCCGCCGACTTGATCGAATTGGAGCCCTGGCCGAACGAGGCCAGCACGATCGGGATTTCGTCTTCCGCGATGCCGGAGCCGGTATCCTTCACGCTGAGATATTGTCCGCCGGACGCGGTCCAGCCGACCTTCAGCCAGATCTCTCCGCCCTGCGGGGTGAACTTGATCGAGTTGGACAACAGGTTGAGCACGATCTGGCGCGTGGCGCGTTCGTCGCCCCAGATCCGCGGCATGCCCTGCTCGAACACCTCATGGATGGTGATGCCGCGGCTGGTGGCGCGCAGCTTTAGCAGATGATGGCAGTCGGCGACGACGTGCACCAGCGAGACGGCCTCTTCGTTGAGCTCGTAGCGCCCGGCCTCGATCCGCGACAGGTCGAGGATTTCATTGATCAGATTGAGCAGGTGGACGCCGGAATTGTGGATGTCGGCGGAATATTCCTTGTAGACCGGCACGGTGTGCGGGCCAAAAATCTCGCTCTTCATCACCTCGGAGAAGCCGAGGATCGCGTTCAGCGGCGTGCGCAATTCGTGGCTCATCTGCGCCAGAAAACGCGACTTGGCGACGTTGGCGGATTCGGCGCGGTGTCGCGCCTCGTCGGAAATCGCCTTGGCCTGTTCGAGTTCGCCAATCAGCGCGTCCTTTTCGGCGCGCGCCTCCAGCGTCGCCAGCGTCGTCGAATGCAGGCGATGGGCGAGCAGCGCAAAATAGCCTTCGGCGGCGATCGCGAGCAAAGCGAGCACGTAATTGTCGAACGTGCCGCTGAGCACGAAATTCAGCGCAATCGCGGCTGTCACTGGCGCGGTTGCCGCAAGCGCTGCGATCGGGAGCGAGGCCGCGAGCATGCTCGATACTGCGATTACCAGCAGCATCAGGAACATCATCAGCGTGTTGGAGACGATGTCCAATCCCGCCGGATGCATCAGGACCGCGGTCCAGCACAGGCCGTAGAGCAGGTCGAGCAGCACGAATTGCGTGCGCCATTTGCGCGTGGCGGCGAGCGAAGGGGGCTCGGCGAGGAACCTGCGGCAATTGCGAATGATGGCGGCGTGGACGCAGAGCACGCCGATGGTCCAGGCCGCGGCCGGCACCGGCTGCATCCAGACGCCGAACATCACGCCGGTTGCAATCACCAGCAGCATGACGACATAGGATGCCGATATGCGGGTCTGGGCATATTGCCGGAGCAGTTCGGTATCGAAGGCCGGGCGGGTTCCGCTGGTCGACGTTAACCGATCGCGGGCCTCACGCACCCGCTGGGCTGCGGCGCGGCGGGTGTTAACCGGCGCGGCGACCTGAGGCTCGGCCGGAAGCTGGACAACTTCAGGCTTTTCTGCGGGTTTACTCATTAAACAACACAAGTCCTGCCCGCGAAGAGCGCGGGCTTTTTGCATTGTCTATCTCTGGGCCTAAATCCTTAAGCGATGCCTTAAATAGCTAAAAAATCCCGTTAACGCGGGGTTAAATTAACCTCTGGTTCCGGTCGGCCGGAAGCCTTGTCGTCATTGCGAGGAGCGATAGCGACGAAGCAATCCATGCTTTCCGCCTTCCGCACGATGGATTGCTTCGCTTGCGCTCGCAATGACAGTGGCGGATTGCGCCGCCGATGTTCCTCAGCGCTCCAGCCGCGCCAGCAGGCTCGACGTATCCCAGCGCTTGCCGCCCATCTTCTCCACTTCGGAGTAGAACTGATCGACCAGCGCGGTCACCGGCAGGTTCGCCCCGTTGCGGCGGGATTCGGCGATGCAGATCGACAGATCCTTGCGCATCCACTCGACTGCGAAGCCGAAATCGAACTTGCCGTCATTCATGGTCTTGTAGCGGTTCTCCATCTGCCAGGATTGGGCGGCGCCCTTCGAGATGGTCTCGACCACGGCATGGACGTCGAGGCCCGACTTCTTGGCGAAATGAATGCCCTCCGAAAGCCCCTGAACCAGGCCGGCGATGCAGATCTGGTTGACCATTTTGGTCAGCTGCCCGGAACCGGCCGGCCCCAGCAGCTTGCACATCCGGGCGTAAGCCGCGATCACGGGCTCGGCGCCGGCATAGGCATCTTGGTTGCCGCCGCACATGACCGTCAGCACGCCGTTTTCGGCACCCGCCTGGCCGCCGGAAACCGGCGCATCGATGAACTTGAAGCCGGCCTTGGTGGCGGCGGCATCGAGCTCGCGCGCGACCTCGGCGGAAGCGGTGGTGTGATCGACGAAGGTCGCGGCCTTCTTCATGCCGGCAAAGGCGCCGTCGGCACCCAGTGTCACCGCGCGCAAATCATTGTCGTTGCCGACGCAGCACATCACGAAATCCTGGCCGTCGGCGGCGGCCTTCGGCGTTGGTGCTGCGCGTCCACCGAACTTGTCGGCCCATTCCTTCGCCTTCGCCGCGGTGCGGTTGTACACGGTCACCTCGTGGCCACCCTTTTTCGCGAGGTGTCCTGCCATCGGGAAACCCATCACGCCGAGACCGAGAAAAGCGACTTTAGCCATATGTGCTACCTTATCGTTTGCCCTTCCGGGCCATTACCTAGGGGTTTTGCCGGCAGAATGGAGCGGGCCGGGCGTCTTCCTGGAGGAGGGAGGCCGCACCATAACCCCTGCTCCGCGAAGGGCAACCGCCTTCGTTTGGCGCGCGGGGCGCGTTTTGTGCTAGGATCGGGCGCCGAAAACAAGCTTCACAAAAAAGGGAGTGTATCGCATGGGCGTGAGCGTTGGCGTGCTCGATCATTTCAACATCCGGACCCGGAAACTCGACGACACCGTCCGGTTCTATGAGGACGTCCTGGGCCTGGAGAAGGGCCCCCGGCCGAACTTTGCCTTCCCCGGCGCCTGGATGTACTCGGAGGGCAAGCCGGTGGTGCATCTGGTCGATATTTCCCGGACCGATGAGCCGCAAAAGCCGGATTCCGGCGTGGTCCATCATGTCGCCTTCATCAGCCGGGGTTTTGCCGGCATGATGCAGCGGCTGCAGTCCGGCGGGTTCAAATACGACTCGCGCCAGGTTCCCGGCGGCGATCTCTGGCAGATCTTCGTCAATGACCCCAATGGCGTCATGATCGAACTGAACTACGAGGCCGCCAAGGAAAGCGGCGACATGGCGCCCGCCGAACGGGCGGATGATATGCGAGCGATATAGCCTTTCGCGCTGTAACGCTTTAAGGGTCGCATCCTAGTTTATCCAGGAGATGCGCCGTGAGCGTAACCCAGCAACAGGTTCAGGATGCCTTGGCCAAGGTGGCGTCGCCGCGCGGCGTCGCTCTGACCAACGCCAATGTGCTGTCGGCGATCACGATCACCGACGGCAAGGTGTTCTTTTCGATCAATGTCGATGCCGCCGAGGCCCGCGCGTGGGAAAGCGTGCGCGCGCAGGCCGAAGCCGCCGTGCGCGCCATTCCCGGCGTGACGGTGGCCATGATCGCGCTGACGGCCGAGCGCAAGGCTGGCGCTGCGGCACCGCCGCCGCAACCGCATCGCCATGCGCCCGGCGTGCAGCCGGTGTCAGCGCATAAGCCGCCGCAGAGCCCGAGTTCGCCAATGTCCAAGCAGTCGGAGATTCCGGGCGTCGCCGCCGTCATCGCGGTGGCGTCGGGCAAGGGCGGCGTCGGCAAATCGACCACCGCGCTCAATCTGGCGCTGGGCTTGCGCGATCTCGGCCTGCGTGTCGGCCTGCTCGACGCCGATATTTACGGGCCGTCGGTGCCGCGGCTGACCGGCATTCACGAGAAGCCGCAGCTCGACCACAACAGAAAAATGATTCCGATTCCCCGTTTCGGCCTCGCCATCATGTCGATCGGATTCCTGGTCGAGGAAGACACGGCGATGATCTGGCGCGGGCCGATGGTGATGTCGGCGATCACGCAAATGCTGCGCGACGTCACGTGGGGCACGCTCGACGTTCTCGTGGTCGATATGCCGCCCGGCACCGGCGACGCGCAATTGACGCTGGCGCAGAACGTGCCGCTGAAGGGCGCGGTCATTGTCTCGACACCGCAGGATCTGTCCCTGATCGACGCGCGGCGGGGCCTCGCGATGTTCAAGAAGGTCAACGTGCCCGTGCTCGGCATTGTCGAGAATATGAGCTATTTCCAGTGCCCGCATTGCGGCACCCGGTCGGACATCTTTGGTCACGGTGGTGCGCGCCATGAGGCGGAGCGGCTGGGCGTGCCGTTTTTGGGCGAGATACCCCTGCACATGTCGATTCGCACCACGTCGGATTCTGGCAACCCGGTGGTGGCCAGCGAACCGGATGGCCCGCACGCGGCGATTTACCGCGCGATCGGTACCAAGGTGCGCGACCAGCTGCAGGGCGTCATCGCTGCGGCCTGAGGGCTTTTTTCGCCTCATTCGACTTTCGTTTAATCAGTGCAGTCATGCCATTGTCGCGTTTTCGCGCGGCAACTTCCGTGTTAAAGCCGCCCGGCCAGAGCGCCCCGGATGACGTGGAATTCGCCCCGCCGGAGGAATGCTCGAGGAAATATGGGAAACGCCCCGTCTTAAGGAGATGTCTGAATGAAGCGTCGTGATTTTTTGAAGGTTTCGGCGGCCGGTGCTGCCGCGACAGCCGTTGCCTCGCCGGCGATCGCGCAATCGTCCCCTGAGATCAAATGGCGCATGACATCGAGCTTCCCGAAGTCGCTCGACACCATCTATGGCGGCGCGGTCGAGGTGTCGAAATACGTCGCCGAAATGACCGACAACAAGTTTCAGATCCAGGTGTTCGCGGCGGGCGAAATCGTTCCAGGTCTGCAGGCGCTGGATGCGACCTCCAACGGCACCGTCGAGATGTGCCACACCGTCTCCTACTATTATGTCGGCAAGGATCCGACCTTTGCGATCTACGCCTCGGTCCCGTTCGGCCTCAACGCGCGCCAGCAGAACTCCTGGTGGTATCAGGGCGGCGGCATGGAGCTTGGCAATGAGTTCTTCAAGAAGTTCGGCGTGATCGGCGCTCCCTGCGGCAATACCGGCACGCAGATGGGCGGCTGGTTCCGCAAGGAGATCAAGACCGTCGCCGATCTCTCCGGCCTCAAATTCCGCATCGGCGGCATCGCCGGACAGGTTCTGCAGAAGGTCGGCGTGGTGCCGCAGCAGCTCGCCGGCGGCGACATCTATCCGGCGCTGGAAAAGGGCACCATCGATGCGGCCGAGTGGGTCGGTCCGTATGACGACGAGAAGCTCGGCTTCCAGAAGGTCGCGAAGTACTACTATTATCCCGGCTTCTGGGAAGGCGGCCCGACCGTCCACGCCTTCACCAATCTCGAGAAGTGGAATTCGCTGCCGAAGAGCTATCAGGCGATCCTCACCAACGCGATGGCGAACGCCAATAGCTGGATGGCCGCGCGCTACGACATGCAGAACCCGTCGGCGCTGAAGCGTCTGGTCGCCGGCGGCACGCAGCTGCGTCCCTTCACCACCGAAGTGCTGGAAGCCTGCCTGAAGGCGACCAACGAATTGTGGGGCGAGATCTCGGCCAAGAACGCCGATTTCAAGAAATCGATCGACGCGATGCAGGCCTATCGCTCCGATCAGTATCTGTGGTGGCAGGTCGCCGAATACACGTTTGACAGCTTCATGATCCGCTCGCGCACGCGCGGCTGATCTACACCTTTAGTAGCAAGTAAAGAGGCCCGGTCTCCGCAAGGAGGCCGGGCTTTTTGTGTCATACCGGCCAGTTCGGGATGGAAATCGGCAAAGGGATGTTCCATGCTGGCTACAGGCCTCGACACGAAGGCTGTCTGACACAACCACAAGGGATGGACTCCAATGAAGCGAAGAGATTTTCTCAAGGTCACCGGTTTAGGCGCGGCTGGCGCAACCGCGATGGCCGCACCGGCGATCGCGCAGTCGATGCCGGAGATCAAGTGGCGCATGACCACGAGCTGGCCGAAATCGCTCGACACGCTGCATGGCGGCGCCGAGATGATGGCGAAAGCCGTTGGTGAAGCGACCGACAACAAATTCCAGATCCAGACGTTTGCCGCCGGTGAAATCGTTCCGGGTCTGCAAGTGCTCGACGCCGTACAGAGCGCCACCGTCGAAATGGGCCATACCGCCACATATTATTATTTCGGCAAGGACCCGACCTTTACGTTTGGCTGCGCGGTGCCGTTCGGGCCGAACTCGCGCATCAACCAGGCCTGGTACACGCTGGGCGGCGGCAAGGAACTGCTGAACGATTTCTTCAAGGGCTACAACGTCACCTCGCTGCTCGCGGGCAACACCGGTTGCCAGATGGGCGGATTCTTCCGCAAGGAGATCAACACCGTCGAGGATCTCAAGGGCCTCAAATTCCGCATCGGCGGCTTTGCCGGACGCGTGATGCAGAAGCTCGGTTGCGTGCCGCAGCAGCTGGCCGGCGGCGACATCTATCCGGCGCTGGAAAAAGGCACGATCGATGCTGCCGAATGGGTCGGTCCCTACGATGACGAAAAACTCGGCCTCCACAAGGTCGCGCCGCATTACTATTATCCTGGATGGTGGGAAGGCGGCCCGATGCTGCTCGCCCTGATCAACCTGGACAAGTGGAACGCGCTGCCCAAATACTACCAAAGCGTGCTCGAACAGGCCGGTCATTACGCCAACAACTGGATGATGGCGAAGTACGATACGGTCAATCCGATGGCGCTGCGCAAATTGCTCGCCGCCGGCACCAAGCTGCACGCCTTCTCGCCACCGATCATGGAGGCTTCCTTCAAGGCCGCGAAGGAGCTGCACAACGAAGTCTCCGCCACCAATGCGAATTTCAAGAAGGTTTATGAGTCGCTGACCAACTACGCGAACAACGGCTACTCCTGGTTCCAGGTCGCCGAAGTCGGTTACGACAGCTTCATGGCGCGCCACTCGCAGAGCTGATTGCGCGCGGACGTTCAGGTCGGAAAAACCCCGGAGCAAAACTCCGGGGTTTCGTTTGCGAGTATGGCTTTTGGCGGCGATGCTGGCGCATCTGGTCGACCGGCGCCCACGCAATACAGATCTCAGCCGGCAAGATCGGATGCTCTTTCATCCTGACGATGCAGCGCGAAGCCGATCCGGTTTGCGCCCAATTCGGGCTTCAAGGTCAGGGCCGGAACCAGATAATCGCCGCGGTTCTGGCTGCGGTAAGCAACGGGCGCGGCCTGCATCGCGTTGTCCAGCCGTGCGCCGAGCGCGCTCAGGGTTTCGTTGTGCCGCGTTGTGTCCATCGCGCTGCTTTTGAACACGACGAATGGCGGCAACACGTCGAAACCCGGGTAGAACAAAATACCGTGCTGGATCGGAAACAACAGATCGTCGATCGGCCCGTTGATGCCGCGTTCGCTGTAATGCTCGGCCCAGCCGCCGGTGGTCACCACCAGCATGGCCCGCTTGCCCTCGAACACGCCTTCGCCATAGCGCTCGCCCCAGCGCGTCTCCGAATGTTCACCGACGCCATAGGCGAAGCCGTAGGCATAAACGCGCTCGAACCAGCCCTTCATGATCGCCGGCATCGAAAACCACCAAAGTGGAAACTGGAAGATCACCAGATCCGCCCAACGCAACTTATGCTGCTCGGCCGCGACGTCCGGGCTCTGGCCGCCCTCCGCGAAAGCGCGCTTGGAGTCCGCGATCGGGCTGAAGGGCTGCGTAGCGTCGCGCCGCGGAAAATCATCGGCGTCGAGATTGGCCTTCCAGCCCATGGCGTAGAGGTCGCTGACTTCGACCGCATGCCTTGCGCGGACAAATCGATCGACCATGAAATCGCGCATCGATCCGTTCAGCGACCGCGGTTCGGGGTGGGCGTATACCAGCAAGACATTCACGACGACAGCTCCTTTGTTGACGCTACCAAATTACGACCGCGCATGGCATAGTCAAAATGAATAGAATAAATAGCAGGCATAGCCATGCGTAATATCCGCGGCATCGATATCGAGCTGCTGGTGACCCTCGAAGCGCTGCTCACCGCATGCAATGTCACGCATGTGGCGCGACAGCTCCATCTGAGCCAGCCGACCGTGAGCGTGCGCCTCGGCAAGCTGCGGCGACTGTTTGCCGATCCGCTGCTGACGCCCGGCGCGCGCGGCATGCGGCCGACCACGCGCGGCCTCGAATTGCTCGCGCCGTTGCGCGAAGCCCTGAGCGGCGTCGAGCGCATGCTCAGCGCGGAGACGCCGTTCGATCCGGCCAGGACCGAACTGACCTGGCGCGTCGCCGCCTCGGACTATGCGCAACATGCGATTCTGATGCCCGTGCTCGCGCATCTGCGCCGCCATGCGCCGGGGGTGCGCGTGGCCGTATACGCCCCGGTGCCCGCCGAGATCGCGCGCATGGCCGAGCGCGGCGATATCGATGTGGCATTTATCACCGCCGATATCGTGCCGGAAAACCTGCGCAGCACGATCCTGTTCGCCGAGCGCTACCAGTTCGTCGCGCGCAAGCGCCACCCGCTGCTGGGGAAGGGCCCGATCACATCCGCGCAATTCTGTGCGCTCGACCATGTGCTGGTGTCGCCGGAGGGCGGCGGCTTCAAGGGGGCCACGGACGTGCTGCTGGAAGCGCGCCGCCATAAGCGCCGCGTGGTTCTGTCCTTGCCACATTTCCTTTCGGCACCCGAAATAGTGCGCCGCTCGGACATGGTCGCCATGCTGCCGGCACGTGTGCTCGAGGGACGCAGCCATGGCCTGCAGCTGCGCGACGCGCCGATCCAGCCGCCCGGCTTTGAGATGGCCATGAGCTGGCACGAGCGCGTGCACGTCGATCCCGCGCACGCATGGCTGCGCGCGCAAGTCGTCGCGGCGGTATCGCAGGTGGCAGGGCGATCGCCTCCGTCGCGCTGATTCCGCCGGCTATTGCTTCGGTGGGGGACCGAAATCCAGCGGCGGCAGGTCGATCTGCGGCACTTCGATCTTGACCTTGTTCAGGTCGACGTTGAGCGGCTTGTCGAGCAGGCCGGTCACCGTGATCGGGAACGCGATCACCAGCACGACCATGATCGCCTGCAGCCCGATCCAGGGCATGGCGCCCCAGTAGATATCGGAGCTCTTGACCTCCTTCGGCGCGACGCCGCGCAGATAGAACAGCGCAAAGCCGAAGGGGGGATGCAGGAACGAGGTCTGCATGTTGACGCAGAGCATGACGCCGAACCAGATCAGCGCGGCATCGGGACCGACCACCGGCGCCAGCACCTTCTGCGCGATCGGCGCGATCATCGGCAGGATGATGAAGGCGATCTCGAAGAAGTCGAGGAAGAACGCCAGGAAGAAGATGAAGAGATTGATGAAGATCAGGAAGCCCCAGACGCCGCCGGGCAGCGACGTCAGCATGTTTTCGAGCCAGACGCCGCCGGAGACGCCGAGGAACACCACCGAGAAGCAGGTCGAGCCGATCAGGATGAAGGTGACCATGGTGGTGATGCGCATGGTGGTCTCGTAGCCCTGCTTGATCAGGTCGCGCAGCTCCGGAATGCGGACGGCCTCGAGGCAGATCCAGACCACGGCGAGATAGGTGACGGCGAAGGCGAGCTTGAACAGCAGGTTTTCGGTGAAGAACATCCCGACGATGGTGCCGACACCGGCGCCGATGATGCCGATGATCAGGATCTTGCTGCCGGCCGTGCTGAAATCCTTGTGATGGATCGCAGCGAGCACGATCGCGCCGATCGCGCCCATGGCACCGGCTTCGGTCGGCGTCGCCAGGCCCATCATCATGGTGCCGAGCACGACGAAGATCAGCACCGCCGACGGGATGATGCCCATCAGGCATTTTTTCCAGAGCGGCCATCCGGTCAGCGTCAACGCGGTCTTGGGCACCGCCGGCACGTGATCAGGTTTGACGAGGCCGAGGATGAAGGTGTAGCCCGCGAACAGCATGATCTGGAAGATCGATGGGCCCCAGGCGCCGAGATACATGTCGCCGACCGACTTGCCGAGCTGGTCGGCCAGCACGATCAGCACCAGCGACGGCGGCACCAGCTGCGTGATGGTGCCCGAGGCCGCCAGCACGCCGGTGATGTAGCGCATGTTGTAGCCGTAGCGGATCATCACCGGCATCGAGATCAGCGCCATGGCGATGACTTGCGCCGCCACCGTGCCGGTGATCGCGCCGAGGATGAAGCCGACGATGATGACGGAATAGCCGAGGCCGCCGCGGATCGGGCCGAACAGCTGGCCCATCGAATCCAGCATGTCTTCGGCCAGCCCGCAGCGTTCCAGGATCGCGCCCATGAAGGTGAAGAAGGGGATCGCCAGCAGCAGTTCATTCGACAGCACGCTGCCGAACACGCGGCCCGGGATCGCCTGCAGGAAGTTCATGTCGAAGAAGCCGAGATGGATCGACAGGAAGCCGAAACAGAGCCCGACCGCGGCCAGCGTGAACGCCACCGGGAAGCCGATCAGCATCGCCAGAACCAGACCGCCGAACATCAGCGGCGGCATCATCTGAAGCGTAATCATTGGGTCGGCCTCTCGTACTTCGCATCGATCGTCACATAGCCCTGCAGCGCGGCGATCCGCTTGATCACCTCTGAGACGCCTTGCAACGCCAGCATCACGAAGCCAGCAGGAATCACGAATTTGATCGGCCAGCGGATCAGGCCGCCGGCATTGCCGGACATTTCACCGACCTCGTAGGCCTGGTGGAAGAACGGCCAGGACAGGTAGCTGAGCAGCAAGCAAGACGGGATCAGGAAGAACAGCGTGCCGATCATGTCGAGCCAGAGCTGGCCGCGCTCGGTCAGGAACAGATAGAAGATTTCGACCCGGACATGCTCGTTGCGCTTGAAGGTGTAGGAGGCGCCGAACATCACCAGGATCGCAAAACTATACCACTGCAGTTCGAGCCAGCCGTTCGAAGAGTAGCCGAAGGCGTAGCGGATCATGGCGTTGGCGGCGCTGACGACACAGGCGAACAGGACCAGCCAGTTGCAGACGTAGCCGATTTTTTCATTGAGCAGGTCGATCGCCGTGCTCAGTGCCAGTAATGGGCGCATCGTGGTCTCCTGGGCGCTCGCCATCAAAGCGCGCCGAACGTTTCAACTGACATCGCGCCGCCATCGCGCGAAAAAGGCGCAGCGCCGATTCGCGTGAAGACATGGCTCATTCGCAGGAGCGATTGCAACGATAGTCCTCCCCCAATTGCGCCTCTGCCGTCTTGTCTGCACCCGTCGGACGCGTCGGCTTATCTAGCCGGGCTAGCATGAAGCAGCCGCACCAAACCAGCGGGCAGCGCCGTCGTCAATTGGAAGTTTGTTGATGTTGAACGGGAATTTGCCCCAACTGCCGGGGTTCGGCCGCGGCGGCGGCAGTCTTAGCCGCCCGTCACGCTCATGTGGCGGCTGACGCTCGGGCGGTTGTGCCGGCGGTCGATGATGAAGTCGTGACCCTTCGGCTTCAGCCCGATGGCGCGATCGATCGCGGCGGCGAGCAGGTTGTTGTCGGCGGAGGCCCGCAGCGGCTTGCGCAAATCGGAGGCATCCTCGTGGCCGAGGCAGGTGTGCAGCGTGCCGGTGCAGGTGATCCGGACCCGGTTGCAGGACTCGCAGAAATTATGGGTCATCGGCGTGATGAAGCCGAGCTTGCCGCCGGTTTCGCTGATCCGCACGTAGCGGGCAGGGCCGCCGGTGTCGTCGGTGAGATCGGTGAGGGTATATGACTTCGCGAGCCGGGCACGCACCAGCGACAGCGGCACATACTGGTCGATACGGCCTTCGCCGATATCGCCCATCGGCATCACCTCGATCAGCGTCAGCGCCATGCCCTTGCCGTGCGCCCATTCCATCAGCGCGGGGATCTCTTCCTCGTTCATGTTCTTGAGCGCCACCGCGTTGATCTTGACGGCGAGACCGGCTTCGCGCGCGGCCTCGATCCCCGCCAATACCTTGTCGATATCGCCCCAGCGGGTGATGGCGCGGAATTTTGCGGCATCCAGCGTATCCAGCGAGACGTTGACGCGGCGCACGCCGCAGTCGCGCAATTCGCCGGCGAAGCGCTGAAGTTGCGAGCCGTTGGTGGTCAGCGTCAGTTCATCGAGCGCGCCGGTGCCGAGATGCCGCGACAGCGAACGCACCAGCGACATCACGTTGCGGCGGACCAAAGGCTCGCCGCCGGTGAGGCGGATCTTGCGCACGCCCTTGGCGATGAAGGCCGAGCACAGCCGGTCGAGCTCTTCCAGCGTCAGCAGGTCTGCTTTCGGCAGAAACGTCATGTCCTCGGACATGCAGTAGAAGCAGCGCAGGTCGCAGCGGTCGGTGACCGACACGCGCAAATAGCGGATGGTCCGGCCGAACGGGTCGGTCATCGGCGCCAACAGTTCCGGAGTGCTCAACGAGGGTCCGCTCATTTCTGGAAAGTGCCTTGTCCCGCGGGGCAGCCACGACATCCGCCTGTCCCGCTAGCACAATCTAGGCACGTTGCCACCGGCTCACAATGCGCAAGTCCGTATTTGCAGCGCAAGCGATCAGCGGGTCGCCGGCGGCGGCGCTGCTGCAGGCGGGGCAGCGTTCGGCTCCGGGAACGGCGAGCCCTCGGCGGCGGCGGGCGCTGCCTTGGGCTTTTTCGGCTTTTTCGGCCGCATCGCCTTGTGGACCTTCGGCGGCGGGCCTGCGGGCTTGAGTTCCGCGAACACCGGACTGGGATCGACGGTGGTGGAGGCGGGGGTGGAGAAGTCGCCGGGGTTGCGGATCACCCGCACCGCCACGGTCGCCGGCTCGAATTTCGGCAGGTTGAAGGTGACGGAGAAGCCGGCGTCGGGCGCGGGCACCGAGACCTGGCAGGGCGTCTTGCAGCCCGGTCCGAGCGAGGTCACCGCATCGGCGCCCGGCGGCGTCGATTCGAGCTGGACCTGGATTGGCGGCGGCGTGGGTTTGAGGGAATCCAGCGAGAACGAGGAACATCCGGCCAGGCTCAGCCCGGCGACGGCAATCACGAAGACACGACGCATGATTAATCCACTCTACTGCGGCGAACAGCCACAATCCCCGGCCCGACCATATGAGCGTGGGAATAGAGGTCAACCGGGGCAGGCGCAATCGTAAAAGGATGGTTAATGCCGGAATCGACTACTTTTGGATATTTTAGTTAAATCAATATCTTAGAAAGCTCCATTGGCCCGGACGAGGCTATCCACGGCCGCCGGCAGGTCGCGCATATGCCCGATCAGCCGGTCCGGCTTCAGTTCCGCGATGGGAACATCAGTGTAGCCGAATTCCACCCCGATCACGGGAACGCCGGCGCGCCGGGCCACCCCGACATCGGGGCCGGCATCGCCGACCATGATGGTTGCGGCGATCTGCCCGCCGGCCCGCGCCACGGTCTCGCGCAGGATCGCCGGATCCGGCTTTGCGACGCCAAAGGTGTCGGCGCCGCAGATCGCGGCAAACCGTGCGCTCAGTCCGAGCTGGTCGAGCAGGCGTTTCGACAGCCACTCCAGCTTGTTGGTGCAGACCGCGAAGCGAAAACCCTGGCCTGCGAGATCGTCGAGCGCGCTTTCCAGTCCATCGAACGGACGCGAGGCGTCGGCGATGTGGTCGGCGTAGTAATCGATGAAATCGCGGGTCAGACGATCGATGTCGCCGACGCTCATGACGCGGCCATCGACCTCGAGGCCTCGTTCGAGCAGCTTGCGCGCGCCGGCGCCGATCATGTTGCGGGCCGAATCCAGCGGGACCGGCGCCATGCCTTCGCGATCGAGCACGTAATTGAGCGCGCTGATCAGGTCCGGCGCGGTGTCGACCAGGGTGCCGTCGAGATCGAATACGAGCATGCGGGGAGGGTTCATCCTGAATTCGCTATCGATCGCCACGCGATCATGCAAGTAGAGATGATCGGTGATCATCAAAAATACCGGAGGGGAACAATCATGCGCGAACTGGCCGGCAAAACAGCCTTCGTGACCGGTGGCGCCAGCGGTATTGGCCTTGCGCTCGGCCGCGCGTTTGCGCAAAGCGGCATGAAGGTGATGCTCGCCGATATCGAGGCCGAATCGCTGCAGGCCGCAGTCAGGAGCCTCAAGGAGATCGGGCCTGATGTCCGCGGCACCATGTGCGACGTCGCCGATCCCGTAAGCGTCGAGCGCGCCGCGCAAGCCACGTTCGACGCGTTCGGCAAGGTCCATATCGTCTGCAACAATGCCGGTGTCGCCGCCGGCGGCGGCATCGACCTGATCTCGCTCGACAACTGGCGCTGGGTGCTCGACGTCAACCTGATGGGCGTGCTGCACGGCGTCCGCAGTTTTCTGCCGCATATGCGCAGGCACGGCGAAGGCGGCCATATCGTCAACACCGCGTCGATGGCCGGCATGAATGGCGGCCTCGGCTTCAGCCCCTACGCGGCGAGCAAATTCGCCGTGGTCGCGATGTCCGAGGGCCTCGCCGTGCAGCTGAAGCCGCACGGTATCGGCGTCAGCGTGCTGTGCCCGAGTTTCGTGCGCACGGGCATCGGCGAGAGCGCACGCAACCGGCCCGAGCGCTACGGCCCGGCGCGCGTGCCCGATCCGGCCAGCCCGGCGGCGGCCATGGTCGCCGAGATCAAAAGGTTGATAGACACCGGGCTCGCGCCTGATTTCGTCGCAGCCCGCGTGCTTGCCGCCATCCGCGAAGACGAGTTCTACGTCTTCACCCACCCCGGCATGCGCGCCGAGGTGGAGGGGCGGTTTGCCGCGATACTGGCGGCGATGGACAAGGTGCCGGCGCCCTGATCCAGGTCGCGTTTCAGGCGGCGCCAGCCGCTTATAGCGCTGTTCCTTGGCTGAAAACGACGCTAGATATGCGCCCGCAACTTAAGGGGCATCGTCGTCACGTGGACATGGACGCATTGAAACGGCAGGCCGCAGCGCGCGCGCTCGAGCATGTGCAGGACGGCATGAAACTCGGGCTCGGCACCGGCTCGACCGCCAGGCATTTCGTCGACCTGCTCGGCGAGAAGGTCCGCGCCGGCATGAAAATCGTGGGCGTGCCGACATCGGAAGCGACCCGCGCGCAGGCGGAAGCATGCGGGATTCCCCTGACCACGCTCGACGACATCGACCGGCTCGATCTCACCGTCGATGGCGCCGACGAGATGGATCCCGCGCTCAATCTGATCAAGGGCGGCGGCGGTGCGCTCTTAAGGGAAAAGATCGTGGCGGCGGCCTCGGATCGCATGATCGTGATCGCCGACGACACCAAATGGGTCGATGTTCTCGGCCGTTTCCCCCTACCTGTGGAAGTGATCCCGTTCGGCCTGGCGGCGACGGGGCGCGCCATGGCCGCGGCATTTGCGGAAAGTGGTGTTTCCGGGCAAATGGGGGTCCGAAAGGGCAGGGACGGCCACGTTTTTGTCACCGATGGCGGCCACTGGATCATCGATGCCCATCTGGTGCGGATCAATGATGCGCCGCGGCTGGCGGGCTTGCTGAGCCTGATCCCGGGCGTCGTCGAACACGGCCTGTTTATCGGCCTTGCCAGCATCGCCGTTCTGGCGGGCGCGCAGGGAATTCGTGTAATTGAACGGCGCTAGCGCCGAACCTTGAGGAGAATTGGAATGAAGCGTTTTTCGGGAAGTTTGTCGGCCGCTGGTCTGATGCTGGGCTTGGCGCTGTTGGCCGGCCCCACCATGGCGCAGGCCCCAAAGCAGGCCGCGCCGGCCGCTGCGCCGCTCAAGGAAGCGACGCCGGCCGCCATTGCCGCCGCCAAGGAAATCCTTGGTATGAAGAACGCGAGCGCGATGTACGCCAGCGCCGTTCCCAACATCGTCGAGCAGACCAAGAACGCGCTGCTGCAGGCCAACCTCAACTATCAAAAAGACCTCAACGAGGTGGCCGTCATCGTCGCCAAGAACATGGCGGGCCGCGAAAAGGAAATCGGCGAAGGCATGGCGAAGATTTACGCCAACGAGTTCACCGAGCAGGAATTGAAGGATCTGGTGACGTTCTACAAATCGCCGCTCGGCCAGAAGCTGCTCTCGACCGAGCCGCGCGCCATCCAGTTCTCGATGTCCTATATGAACCAGTGGGCGCAGGTCTTTGCCGAAACCGTCAACGCCGCGTTCCGGGGCGAGATGAAAAAGCGCGGCAAGGAAATCTGAGCTTACTCATCGATTGATCGCGGGCGGGGTTGCCATGGCAGAGTTCGACGTCGATCTGTTCGTCATCGGGGGCGGTTCTGGCGGGGTTCGCGCCGCCCGCATCGCCGCCGGCTACGGCGCAAAGGTCATGGTCGCCGAAGAATACCGCATGGGCGGCACCTGCGTGATCCGCGGCTGCGTGCCGAAAAAGCTGTTCGTGATGGGCAGCCACGTCCGTCACGAGATCGACGATGCCGCGGGCTTCGGCTGGACCATTCCGGAAGCGACCTTCGACTGGCCGACGCTGGTCGCCAACAAGGACAAGGAGATCGCGCGGCTGGAGGGCATCTACGCCGCCAATGTCGAGAAGACCGGCGCGCGCATCGTGAAAACCCGCGCCGTGCTGGAAGACGCCCATACGCTGCGGCTCGCCACCGGCGAAGCCGTCACGGCAAAAACCATCCTGATCGCCACCGGCGGCGCGCCCAATCACGGCCCGGCGATTCCCGGCATCGAACACGTGATTTCCTCGAACGAAGCCTTTCACCTGACCGAATTGCCGAAGCGTATCGTGATCCAGGGCGGCGGCTACATCGCGCTGGAATTCGCCGGCATTTTTGCCGGCTACGGCGCCGACGTCACCGTGATCTATCGTGGTGACAACATTCTGCGCGGTTTCGACGAGGATGTCCGAAAGCATTTGCGCGCCGAGATGGAGAAGCAGGGCATCACCATCCTGACCGGCTGCACCGTCAACAGGATCGACAAGCACGGCAAGGACTTCACCACCCATCTGTCGAGCGGCTCCAGCATCGCCTCCGACAAGGTGATGTTCGCGATCGGCCGGCATCCGAACGTCGGGGGACTGGGGCTGGAGAAGGCCGGCGTCGCGCTCAACCCGAAGAACGGCGGCATCGCGGTCGACGGCTGGTCGAAGACGTCGGCGCCGAACATCTACGCCATCGGCGACGTCACCCACCGCACCAATCTGACGCCGGTCGCGATCCGCGAAGGCCACGCCTTCGCCGACACCGTATTCGGCAAGCGCCCGGTCGCGGTCGATCACGCCACCATTCCCACGGCCGTGTTCTCGCAGCCCGAAGTCGGCACTGTCGGCCTGACGGAAGCCGAGGCGCGCGCGCAATTCTCCCGCGTCGACATCTACAAGGCCGATTTTAAGCCCATCAAGGCGACGATGTCCGGCCGCGACACCCGCGTGCTGATGAAGCTGGTGGTCGATGCGACCACGGACCGCGTCCTCGGCTGCCACATCGTCGGCGACGGTGCCGCCGAGATCACCCAGGCCGTCGGCATCGCCGTCAAGATGAAAGCGACCAAGGCCGACTTCGATGCGACAGTCGCGCTGCATCCGACCGCCGCGGAAGAACTGGTGACGATGCGGACGCCGACGGCGCGGCATGTGAGGGAAGCGGCGGCGGAGTAGGGGGGCGGCCTAATCGAATGCGACGCCCATCCGAAATTCCCGTCGCCAGACGATATGGCATGGCAGTTTCAACCCGTCCTCCGGCATACTCAGTGTGAACTGCGCGGGGATTCCGAATTGATCGGTTACCTCAAGGGCCGCGCCAGTAATCGATATATCGCGAACCGTGCAGGCAATTTTAACGCCGCCGTACTCGATCTTTGCGGGCTTCATGACGCGGTGGCGCGGTGCAATACGGGTCTCAACCATCGGACAGGCTCCTTAATGAGACGAAAACCTGCGTGTTGGGTAATATGACAGGTAAAATTTAAATGTTCTTAACGCCCCCGACTTTTTACCCGCTGGGGGGTGGACCACGTCACCGACGGCGGACTGAGTGCGACGGCGGTGTTTTCGCAGCCCGAGATCGGTA
This sequence comes from Bradyrhizobium sp. AZCC 2289, assembly GCF_036924615.1. Lineage (NCBI taxonomy): Bacteria > Pseudomonadati > Pseudomonadota > Alphaproteobacteria > Hyphomicrobiales > Nitrobacteraceae > Bradyrhizobium > Bradyrhizobium sp. AZCC 2289. Next base: position 8,869,722 of record NZ_JAZHRY010000001.1, read on the forward strand.
CCGTCGGATTGACGGAAGCTGAGGCCCGCGCGCAATTCTCCCGCGTCGACATCTACAAGGCCGATTTTAAGCCCATCAAGGCGACGATGTCCGGCTGCGACACCCGCGTGCTGATGAAGCTGGTGGTCGACGGCACCACCGATCGCGTGCTCGGCTGCCACATCGTCGGCGACAGCACCGCCGAGATCACGCAAGCCGTCGGCATCGCCGTCAAGATGAAGGCGACATTTCTACGCGACGGTGGCGCTGCATCCGATGGCCGCGGAAGAACTGGTAACGATGCGGACGCCGACGGCGCGGCATGTGAGGGAAGCGGCGGCGGAGTAGGGGGCGGGGCAAGGTCGATAACCCCGGCCTCTCGACTGTCGCGGGCCGGTCGCTCGGAACTGCCGGTGTCACCGCGGAAGGTGTTGGCGCTGCCGGGAGGGGGAGGGCTAGCTGCCCGGTACTCGATCCCAAGTAAGTCGGTTTCTCGCCCGTATGCGGTGATATGATCCATTCCATAGAACGGACGGGATCAATGACAGGTGATGCATCTTCTCCACCCACTGGTAATATTCAAACTAGGCCGCTGGAGAACGGAAATATTGAAGTCAAGTTATCGGACGGTAGCAAAGAAATTGCCGTCCTGACTTGTACGCCACAACAGCTAAATGAATTTGTTATCGGCGTTCTTAATGCTGCGCACGGCGCATTTGTTCTCGCAGAGAAAACGCCGGATGAAAATCTAGGCAAGATAAATCTTCCTGGCATTGTACCGATAACACAATGGAATATTGGACGTACCAACGTTCAAGGACAGAACGCAATTGCTCTACAAATTGGAGATGTCGTTGTCGGCCTTGCGGTCCAAAATTACCGAATGAGAGGACTAGGAAGAGTACTGACCGCTAGCTCTTGGAAGGTTCAATCGCCATCGAGCCTTACGTCGCTCCTTCTATCCTTACTCAAAGATTTTCTTATCGATTTCCGCGGATGGGGCGGCGTATTCTACGCTCGCCTTAATACATCGTTGCGGCGTTTTGCAACGTCATTCTGGTCCAAGGTCTCGGGCAAGTCGCTGAGAATGTTTCGTTTCATTTCACTTGGCCCTGATGCAACGTTACCGACATATGCCGCAGCGAACAAATGCATCTACTGTGGCGATAAAGTCTATTCCAACAAGCCTGGTATTCGCCAATATCCACTGGGTGACGAGCACATTATTGCAGAAGGCTTAGGTGGCAAACTAGAACTCGCGAAGGCGAGTTGCCAAAGCTGCGAAGAAGTTACCGGGGCCACGGTGGAAGGCGACGTTCTAGGGCAGACTTTGAAGGCGTTGCGCGCGCACCTGAAAATCCGAGGAAAACGAACCCGGCCTGTGCCTAAAACCTTGCCTCTTACAGTTCAAGTTAATGGAAGGGACACGGTCCAGGATATTCCTACGGCAGATTATCCGGTAATTTTTGTCATGCCTATTTGCGACGCGCCCCCGATTTTTGGGAATCTGGAGGCTACGTTGCCGCCGATCACAGGTATGACGATGGTTCAGCTCAACTATGACGAAAAGAAGCTGCGAAAACAGTATGGGGTTACGGCGTTTTCTACGGCGCGTTGGGACACAGTGATGTTGTCCAGCATGATTGCAAAGATAGGACACGCGTTTGCGATTGCTGAAATTGGCGAAGCCGCTTTCAAGCCCCTATTGATTGGCTTGATCCTTGAGCAAGATCGAGATTCGATTCGCCTAATTGGGGGTGAACCAAACTTGAAGCCCGCCTCAAAAGCTCTGCACTGATCTTCCCCCGAAAAAATGGACAGGGTTAAGCTGCTTTTAGCTCCATCTCGATCGGGCTGAGATAGCCGATGGCGGAGTGACGACGCGTTCGATTGTAGAAGCCCTCGACATAGGCAAAGATATCACGTGTGGCTTCTTGCCGTGTTGCATAATGCCGGTGATGGACGAGCTCGGTCTTGAGAGTGTGGAAGAAGCTTTCCATCGGGGCATTGTCGTAGCAGTTGGCCTTGCGGCTCATTGAGGCCCGCAAGCCGGCAGACTGCATCATATTGCGATACTCCGCCGAAGCATATTGAACGCCCCGATCGGAATGGTGGATCAGGCCGGCACCAGGCCGCTGTGCTGCAATGGCCATCCGCAAAGCCGCCAATGGCAGGTCGGCGCGCAAGTGATCCGCCATCGCCCAGCCGACGATCTTGCGGCTGTACAGGTCCATGACGGTGGCCAGATAGAGCCAGCCCTGATCAGTCTCGACGTAGGTGATGTCGGCGAGCCAGATCCGGTTCGGCGCGGCGGCGGTGAAGTTCTGCTCGAGCAGATTCGGGGCAATCGGGAAGTCGTGACGGCTGTCGGTGGTGCGCACCCGGCGTGGCCGCGCCATGATGGCCCTGATCCCGTGACGGCGCATCAGTCGCTCGATGCGACCGCGGCTCGCCCCGCGGCCCTGGGCCTTCAGCTCGGCATGGATGCGCGGGCTGCCATAGCGTCCGCAGGCCTCGCGGTGGACCCGTTCGATGTCGTCGACGAGCGCACGATTGGCGGCGGATCGCCGGCTCTCCGGGCGCGCTCGCCAGGCATAGTAGCCGGCCGGCGAGACACCGAGCACGTCGCACATCAGTGACACCGGGTAGTCAGCGCGGCGATCTTCAATGAAACGGAATCTCATGTCCGCGTCCCAGCAAAGATCGCGATCGACTTTTTTAAAATGTCGCGCTCCATGCGCAGCCGTTCGTTCTCTCGCTGCAAACGAGCGATCTCCGCCGCGTGGTCCGCCGACGGCACCGTCGCCTGCGTTGTGGGGCGCCGCGCCGGTGCCGTCGGCTCCCGCCCAGCCCCACGCTGCTCCACCCAGCGCCGCAATACGGAATCGCGCAGGCCAAGTTCCTTGGCCACCGATCCGATCGAGCGACCGCTCGAAGCCACCAGATCGACTGCTTGCCGCTTGTAATCGTTCGTAAACGACCGACGTTGACGTGCTTCCATCCGACACCTCCTGGCTCCTCGAGCCTACTACAGGTGTCCATCAATTCGGAGGAGGTTCACACGAAATTGGCCTTGGTTACCGCCGAGCGAACGGCAAAGATTACGTGGTCGCAACGGTGCGGCTCTTTGCAGCTCAAGGCGGTCCCACCTATTACGCGGTGGTAGGGGAGTCGCTGGAGTCGCCTATGTCTAGTACCCGGAATCAGAGCTGAGTGATACGGCGGCCTTTGAAACGGCGTTGACGGACTTTTTTCTTGGTCCAGACGAAGGGCTCAGCCTTTTCGTTGTATGCGTTGATGTAGGCATCGATATGCTGCTGGAGCTGCTTAAGGCTTGTGAAGGAAGCGCCGTTGAGCGACTGCCCCTGCAGGATGGAGAACCAAACCTCGACCTGATTGAGCCAGGACGCGCTTGTCGGCGTGAAATGAAATTTCACATTGGGATGGGCCTTTAGCCAGTGCTCGTTCTTCTTATGGGTGTTGAGATTGTCGAGGATGACGTGAAGCTGGCGGTCCGGAAAAGCCGAGGTGACGCTGTCCATGAAGTCGAGGAACTCGACACGGCGCCGCCGTTTTGAATGCGTCGCGATGATCTTTCCGGTCGCAACCTCGAGCGCCGCAAACAGCGTTGTTGTGCCATGCCGTTTGTAGTCGTGGCTCTGACCGGTCAAGGCGCGACCATTGGGCAACTTCAGATAGCCCTGCGCTCGCTCCAAAGCCTGGATCGAAGGCTTTTCGTCCACGCATAGCACAATGGCCTTCTCCGGCGGGGCGACGTAGAGGCCGACAACATCGGCGGCTTTGGCCGTGAAGTTCGGGTCGGTGCTCTCACACCAGGACTTGCGAGCCACGAGGTCGATCTTGTGGCTGCGCAGGAACCGCCAGACATATTGGACGTCAACATCACCCAACGCCTCGGCCAGCAGGGGCCCGGTCCAGCGCGCAAACCCTTCCGGTGGTGGCTTGTCCAACAGCCGCAGAATCCGCTTGTCGGTGGCCTTCGTATAGATCGGCTGCTTGCCTGGCCGCGGCTTGTCCTGCAGCCCTTCAAGGCCAAGGTCGGCGTAGCGATGCCGCCAAAGGCTGACAATCCGCGGCTGGACCCCAACCTCCTTGGCAATCGACCGGGTGCTGCGCCCGGCCGCCGCCAACAGAACGATCCGAGCCCGCTTCAAATCGCGCTGCAATGTCACCGGTGAGCGGCAACAGGCCTCAAGCACCTTGCGATCTTTCTTCGAAAGGTGGACTTCTCTTGCTTCGGGTATCATCCATATCTTGAATCACGACTCACGATCCAAGAAAAGTGGGTACTAGGTATAGGAGGGTTCTCTCCAGACGAATCTCCTCGACATGAGCATTCGAGGGGAGCCAATCGATCTAAAATTCTACAGCTAAGGGAAGCGTTCTCTTAGCGAGAGGGTTAGGCACATCGTAAGCAAAGCCCCCCAGTGAAGTTATTTGGATTAGCGAAGTCTCAGTAGTGGTCGAGCGCCGTTCGAGTCCGGCGGGCTCCCCAGTGAACCGCACACGATTTACGTGGGACCTATCCTTTGGAGACGCACTTGGGCTTATCGCACCAGCTACTAATGCATTGAGGCCTCCCCCCGCCCCATTCATCGAAAATTCAGCGAGGGTGCGTAGCTCTTGCTCGGCAAATCCTACAAAATGCAACCATACTAGTGAGTGCCTTGCGCCTGATAATTGGTCTGCGGCGTCTTTCAAAACACGAACCACGCGCTGAGCGAGCGTATTTTCTTTGCTAGTCTTAAGCGCGAGAGCGACTATCTTCCCTGAAACTTTAGTGAAGCAATGGGATGCGCCTACGTCTGGATCATCGAGGAGCAAGTCTTGCAGCGCGCTGGAGGTCATCGTGTCCGCAGCCTGCGTCCAAGATGGTCGGGGCAAGAAATCAATGGTGGCATCCGCGCAATCGGCGTGCCCCGCGAACTGAGAACTCAGTTCCGTCTTGAATTCTTGCAAGATCGCTTTCGAGGCCCCCGGATCATCTTTGAATTGTAAGCTAAAGATCCCTGATTCATCGACGGGAAGACGCTTATGCACAAGGTTCAGGAACGTTTGGCTGAGATTAACAACCAGTTCATTCTTGATCGGGTTACCTGTGTCTTCCGACAAAGTTTTGCACTCGACCTCCACCTCAGTGTCGCCGGACACGCATAGTAGGTCGAATTTCCCAACGCCCTCTAAGTCCGCAAATCTTACGTCACCGAACTTCTGCCTAAGATGAATGTAGCCCCGAAATTCGTGTTCGATTTGGCGCATGTCTCTGTCGGGTTTTAGATTATCGAGGATCATCTTACGAAGCCGAACTGCAGCCAAATCCGACATTGCAATCCGGGCACGATTTACGCCTGCAATGAACGTGGCGGCGCGAACCGCTCTTTGCACGGTAGTATCGAGGTGAAATGGCTGTGGCCCGTCCGTGAACTGCTCCATCTGCTCATGGAAGAAGTATCTAGTTCCGAAGAGCCGCCGTGGGGCCGGGTCAAGCATCGATAGCTTGTGCATCACTTTGCGCGTTGCCTTTTGAAGGTCTTGCTCCCCCACATATCGGGCGAACCTCCTCCGAATTGATGGACACCTGTAGTAGGCTCGAGGAGCCAGGAGGTGTCGGATGGAAGCACGTCAACGTCGGTCGTTTACGAACGATTACAAGCGGCAAGCAGTCGATCTGGTGGCTTCGAGCGGTCGCTCGATCGGATCGGTGGCCAAGGAACTTGGCCTGCGCGATTCCGTATTGCGGCGCTGGGTGGAGCAGCGTGGGGCTGGGCGGGAGCCGACGGCACCGGCGCGGCGCCCCACAACGCAGGCGACGGTGCCGTCGGCGGACCACGCGGCGGAGATCGCTCGTTTGCAGCGAGAGAACGAACGGCTGCGCATGGAGCGCGACATTTTAAAAAAGTCGATCGCGATCTTTGCTGGGACGCGGACATGAGATTCCGTTTCATTGAAGATCGCCGCGCTGACTACCCGGTGTCACTGATGTGCGACGTGCTCGGTGTCTCGCCGGCCGGCTACTATGCCTGGCGAGCGCGCCCGGAGAGCCGGCGATCCGCCGCCAATCGTGCGCTCGTCGACGACATCGAACGGGTCCACCGCGAGGCCTGCGGACGCTATGGCAGCCCGCGCATCCATGCCGAGCTGAAGGCCCAGGGCCGCGGGGCGAGCCGCGGTCGCATCGAGCGACTGATGCGCCGTCACGGGATCAGGGCCATCATGGCGCGGCCACGCCGGGTGCGCACCACCGACAGCCGTCACGACTTCCCGATTGCCCCGAATCTGCTCGAGCAGAACTTCACCGCCGCCGCGCCGAACCGGATCTGGCTCGCCGACATCACCTACGTCGAGACTGATCAGGGCTGGCTCTATCTGGCCACCGTCATGGACCTGTACAGCCGCAAGATCGTCGGCTGGGCGATGGCGGATCACTTGCGCGCCGACCTGCCATTGGCGGCTTTGCGGATGGCCATTGCAGCACAGCGGCCTGGTGCCGGCCTGATCCACCATTCCGATCGGGGCGTTCAATATGCTTCGGCGGAGTATCGCAAAATGATGCAGTCTGCCGGCTTGCGGGCCTCAATGAGCCGCAAGGCCAACTGCTACGACAATGCCCCGATGGAAAGCTTCTTCCACACTCTCAAGACCGAGCTCGTCCATCACCGGCATTATGCAACACGGCAAGAAGCCACACGTGATATCTTTGCCTATGTCGAGGGCTTCTACAATCGAACGCGTCGTCACTCCGCCATCGGCTATCTCAGCCCGATCGAGATGGAGCTAAAAGCAGCTTAACCCTGTCCATTTTTTCGGGGGAAGATCAGGCGAACGACGCAAACTCAGCGACGAAGTCAAAATCGTTAGTTTCCGGTTCAGTCAAGGTGTTCTCCGAATCGCACGAACAGCAAGCGTCGTTTGCGTACCCAGGATGTACTCGGCGACGATAAGGGCTTGGTAGCTTGGCTCTACGCTAACTCACCTTTCCTCCTCCGGATGCACCCACTTATACGGCGTGATTTCCCGCCTCTCCGTCAGCTTGATCATGTGCACCGGCGGCGCATAGCGGCCCTTGCGGCAGGAGCGGCATTTCAGCGAGGCTTCCAGTTTCCACAGCGGCGTGTCGCGCGGGCGGCGGATGGCGTCGAGCGGCAGGCTTGCGCGGGTGTTGCAGCGGTTGCATTCGACTTCCAGCCAGCCGAGGCCGCCGTTGAGGCATTGGCCGATGGTGGGCGAGGGCTGCGCCGGCCCGCCAAAACCTTCCATCCGGACCGACCAGGCTTCCGCCTCGGCGCGGTCGGCCGCGCGCACGGCCTTTCTGGCTTCCTCGCGCGCGCCTTCGGCGCGCATCTTCGCGCCCCTGACGCGGCCGCCCCAGATGACCTCGCGCGACTTGGTGCTCATGGCCTGAATTACAGCGAGCCTTGCGGCGTGAGGCAATAGCGTTTTCAAGCGAAGTGGGAACCGGTTCGCGTGAAGAAAAAGCGTCAAAACAAAAGAGCCCGGTTCTGATGCAATCAGAACCGGGAATGCACTAGGATTAGAGGCTCGGGACGCGTCCGCCCCACCAAGGCTCGCCGATGTGCAATTTGTATTCGATCACCACGAATCAGGAGGCGATCCAGCGGCTGTTCCGGATCATCAACCGCTACGTCGGCAATCTGCCGCCGATGCCCGGCGTATTTCCGGATTATCCGGCGCCGGTCGTGCGCAACGCCGGCGACGAGCGCGAGATGGTGTTGATGCGCTGGGGCATGCCGCCGCCGCCGCGGACCGGCGGTCCGCCCGTGACCAACATCCGCAACACCTCGTCGCCGCACTGGCGCGGATGGACCAGGCCGGAACATCGTTGCCTCGTGCCGCTTAACAGCTTTGCGGAATATTCGCCGGTGCCGAACCCGGAGACGAAGAAGAAAGACGTGGTCTGGTTCGCGCTGGACGACGACCGTCCGTTGTGTGCGTTCGCTGGGCTGTGGACCGAGTTCAAGGGCGATCGCGGAACGAAATCAAAACCAATTCCCGGTCCGCATCTGGTCTACGGTTTTCTGACGACAACGCCGAATGCGATCGTCGAGCCGATTCATCCCAAGGCGATGCCGGTGATCCTGACGACGGACGAAGAGCGCGACGTCTGGCTGCGCGCACCGTGGGACGAAGCGAAGGCGCTGCAGCGGCCGTTGCCGGATGATGCGCTGAAGATCGTCGCGCGCGGGGCGGACAAGGAAGATCAAGCCGCGGCTTAGCCATCGCCCAAGTGGTTTCTTGCTTTGACAGGTCCAAAAGCTCGTAGGGAGGATTGAGACGAAGGCATAATCCGCCGTTCATCGACGATACGCTTTCGTCTAGTCCGAAGTTTTCACCCATGAATCGCATAAGTATCTGATGCGGTTTGATCATTCGTCCGCGAGGCTACTCGGTTACTGGACACGAACGGGATTGAGCCCGAGCAGATCGAAGGCCGCCTCCTGGAGGGCGGTTGGTTTGGAGTGAAGGGTAAAGCGGTGCTTGGGGCGCGCGGGCACGTGCATGGTGTTGCGAGCGAGTGTTCCGAGATGCGCAATGAGGTCACCGAAGCTCATGACGCGCTGACCGTCTGCCGATCGCCTGGTTGTCTTCTTGACCTTGACGACGTCTGACGGTGCGGTGGCCGCAACTGGAGAAGTTCGCTCCGCTTTGGCTGCTGCCAGATCGGTGTCGTGGAACAACAGCGGCGCTAGGGCCTCCCGTAGGAGCCACTCGACATGGTAGGCGAGCATGCACAGGAAGACATGAGCCCGCACCCTGTCCGCGGTCCAATGACGGATCGGCCGGATTTCCAGATCGACGCTCTTCAGGGATCGGAATGCCCGTTCGACGTGCGAGAGATCCTTGTAGGCCTGAACTGCTTCTGCGGCATTCAGATGCTCGGCAGGCATGCTGGTTCGGATCACATAGATGCCGTCGAGGCGCGCCTCTGCCTCGATCTGATCGAGCCGTCTATGCCAGGAGAGATGACCATCGCGGATCGTAACGACGAAGTGCTTGGCCATCTTTCTTTTGTTAAGAACCGCGCCGACCGCCAGACCTATTTCGGCAGCGTCACGCAAGGGAGCGTTCCTGCGCCGGACCTTGGCTTCGATCCGGGCCAGTTCGCGTTCAGTCACTGCTAACAAGTCCTCACGCTTGCGCGCCCGTTCGGCGGCGAGGTCGTGATTGCGGCACGCGATCAGCCGTTCGCCTGGGAACATGTCCGGCGCGCTGATTTCGGCGAGATCGCGATCATCGAACAACGACAGCTGTAACGGCCCATTTTCCGCGGCCAGCGCCTGCACCGCCGGTGCACGCAGGCAGGTGATCCAATCGAGATTCGCGGGCCTAAGTTCGTCGCGAATGCGGGCCGAGGTGATCATGCCGCGATCTCCGACCAGCACCAGACGACTGATCCTGAAGCGATCCTTCACCTTCTCGATCTGCGCGCTCAAGGTTGAGGGATCCGCGGTGTTGCCGTCGAACACCTCCACGGCGATCGGCAGTCCCTCGCGTGTGCAGAGCAGCCCATAGACAATTTGCGGCCGGTCCTTGCGGTGATCCCGGCTGTGGCCATAGCGCGCCAGCGGGCAGCAGCGGCCCTCGAAGTAAGATGAGCTGACGTCATAGAGGACCAGCACGCCGTCTTCGAGATGCCGCCGCGCCAAGCCATTTTCGACGCGGCCCTGACGTTCGAGCAGCCAATCCAGCGCCTCATAGGCCTCCCGCTCCTTGACCCGGCCAAGGTGCAAGACCGCGCCCAGACTCGATACCGCCGTCTCCTCATCGATCGCGCGGACAAAGCCCAGCTTCGATCGTGGCGCAATCAACCGATCAACCACCATGGCGACAACGAGATCGCAGCAGCGTCGCGAGGCCGGATCCTTCGCCGCACCCAGAATCAACCGGTCGAGGCCAATCTTGCGGATCATTCCAAGCGCCGCCGCAACATGGCCGTGCGGCAATGAGCGCTCGACTTCCAGTTCCTGCGGACCAGTGCCGATGACCGTTCCGCCCTTCAGCACCGCCTTCAACGTATCGATCATATCACGCGGCAGCTTGCTGAGATTGGCCAACGTCCGCTTCTGCGAACGGCCTTGCTCGTCGCGATAACTCTCCCGCAGCAACACCGCAGGCGGAGAGTCTCGATTGGGCACCATCTCGATGAACATGCCCGAATCGAATCATATCCTCGCCGATTTGGGAATCCCCTTACATGGACACAATCACAGGATCATTCCCACCCTAACCCACTGCACTGACTCAAGTCTCTCCTGACGACACGAGCAAACTTCGGTCTAGTGCGCCTAATGATGAAAAAGACCAAGTAATATCAAGTTGTTACAAATTAATATGCATGATTTTTCAATGAAAAATATTGCAACTCGCGCGCCTTTCAGCTACCGTCTCCAACATGACGAAACTGCAGGAGCTCAAAGCGCATTTGAAGCCGGGGCAGGTCTACCGGCGCGCGGACCTGGCGCGTTGGTCGAAGGCCGTTGATCGGCATCTCAAGCAGCTTGTGAGCGAGGGAACGCTCACCAGGCTTGCGGGAGGCCTTTATGCGTATCCGAAACAAACCGTCTTTGGGAAAGCCCCGGCGGAGGATGGCAGGTTGGTCGAGGTTTTCCTGAAGGACCGCCGCTTTCTTCTGGTGTCACCGAATGCCTACAACAGCCTCGGGGTCGGCACGACGCAACTCTACGACAAGACCGTCGTCTACAATCGCAAGCGGCACGGCGATTTCCAGCTCGGCGGGCGCAAATTCGCGTTTCGCGTCAAGGCGGACTTTCCGCAGACGTTGACAAAGGAATTTCTGCTGGTCGACATGGTCAACAATCTGGATCAGCTGGCCGAAGCAAAGCACGAGGTGCTCGAAAGGGTAGGAAAACGCGCGGCATCGTTCGATGTCCGGCGCTTGCAACGTGCCGTGCGCGACTATGGAAGCGTACGGACGAAGAAGTTCTTTGAACACGCGCTAAAGCCGGATGAGCTGAATCGTGCCGCGTGAATATCTTCACAACCATCCCCAGTTCGCCGATCTCATTCGGATCGTGGCGGAAGAAAAAATTATCGATCCCGCGCTGGTCGAAAAAGACTACTGGATCATGCATTGCCTCTCAGGGCTGCAGCGATTGGGCCTTCAGTTCGAACTGAAGGGTGGGACTTCGCTATCCAAGGGCTACCAGATTATCGATCGGTTTTCGGAAGATATCGACATTCGTATAGAACCTCCGGAAAATCGGGAGATAAAGACTGGGCGCAATCATTTGAAAGAGGTGCACATCAGAGGTCGCAAGGATTTCTACGATTGGCTCGCCAGGACGATCAAGATCAACGGCATAACCATGGTTGAGCGTGACACGGAATTTGACAACAAGGACCTCTTCAGCGCGGGCATCAGGCTTCACTATAAAAGCATTGCCGAACCGATCGAAGATCTTCGAGATGGTGTCCTGTTGGAAGTGGGATTTGCCAAGGTGACGCCAAATGCTGCGAAGGACATCAGTTCGTGGGCCTATGATTACGCCGTCGATAGAGTAGACATCATCGGCAATCGGGCCAAAGCCGTCGCCTGCTACGATCCGGGTTATACCCTGGTAGAGAAACTGCAAACGATCTCAACGAAATTCCGCAAGCAGCAGGAGACCGGCGAACTGCCGTCGGATTTCATGCGTCACTATTACGACGTTCATAGCCTGCTCAAGCGGCCGGAAATTCAGGCGATTATCGGAACGGAGGCCTATAGGGCGCACAAGCGAAATCATTTCCCAAGGGCTGACAATCAAGACATCGCTGCAAATGAAGCGTTCCTGTTGAGCGACGCGAAAACGCGAGCGGCTTACGCGAAAGCCTACGCGATCGGCAGCGCTCTTTACTATGGTGACCGGCCGACCTTCGAGCAGGTTCTCAACGAGATCAGCGCCTCGATCGACAGGCTATAGCCCGCAGGGCCACCGTGCGCGGACGATAAAGCCCGTTGTCCAGCGCGGTTCGCCCTGGATCGAAAAAGCCGCTTCGGAGCCGCCAGGCCGAGCAAGCGGAGTATGTTCGCTTGCTCGGCTTTGGCTCAGGTGCTGGCCCCTTAAATCCCCAGCAACAACTAATCTGCACCAAATACGCGGGTTTGGTTATCCGTAGTCTTACTGGAGCGTATCCGAGGCATCCTACTTGGCTGCTCTGACAAGGGCGAACCGGTGAAAAAATTTGGACTACCCCCAAAGAGGCAGCGGCGTTCTCGCAATCGTTGTTGCGAGAACCCTGACGTGGCGGCATCATTTCAATCGCCGGACTTGCCCACTACAGGTCCGGCGTTAAGCCCCCAAATCGGCAGAGGCCTCAGCTCCTTCCCCAAGGGCTGGGGCCTCTCCACGCTGTGGTGCCGGGAAGTGCGGGTTCTTTCCTGACTGCGGCGGCGGAATTGCCGACCTTTTCGACGGCAGGAAAGCACGGTCCCACAGGGGTGGGGGGCTATCGGTGTGGGACCGTGCAGGCCTGACACTTTGGTTGGCCCATCGTTCAAGTCGGATCGACCGCGCTTGTTCCTTGCGCCGCGGCATGCCGTATTTGGAAGCCGGTGCAAATTCGATTTCGCTCCGCCGGAAGTCGCTATGTTAGGTTGCGCACAGACGCCGCGTTTTCTTCCGAATAGTCTCAAGCATTGCATCACTTGAAACGGATACTTGCGATCGCCCGGCGTGACAGCGGGGCTTTTCGTTCGGCGCATTTGCTGAAGCGATTTAGGAACGGCCCGCAAGCGGGCCCGTTGAGAGAAGTGCATCGGGGCGCTCCGGTGCACTCAAACTTACGGCCCCAGTTCCCCGCTGGAGCCGTTTTCTTTTGTACCCGGCGTCAGCCGCACAAACGGCCCCGGCGCGGGGGATAGGACCGTACCGGGACCGCCAACCTGTGGGAGGTTTTCTTCCGGCCGGGTCTTTGGGGGGCATTCAGCCGGAAGCGAAGGATTCGACGTCCGAGCCCTCGCCGGGTTCCAATTCCGGCGCGGGATCACCGCTGAAAAAAGCGGCATCTGCGCTGGAGCAAAAAATAATGTTCACTTTGTAACGCTGCCCCGGAACGATTCCCCGGCCTTCCGCATATCCATGCGGGGTTGGCAACCGGGGATAAGAAAAGTGGTCGGCAGGCAATACGTAAAGCGTCAGGCAACCATCCTTCTCAAATTCGCCCAGACAACATCGGATCCGAAAGTGGCAGCAGCGCTGGTCGAAAAGGCCGCCGATCTCAAGGCGCGGGTGGAGCATGCGCCCGACCCAAGCCCTCACGCGCCGGATGTCGAACCTATGCCGCAGGGTTAGCGGCCAAAATCAATATCGGAAGAAATCGGCCCGCAGGCGCGTTAGCAAAGTGTAAACCGCTGATCGACTGCGCACGGCATCCGCTGTGAAAACCGATAAATTCCAATCCAATGTCCTAACAAGACCTTCACGGGATACCCCCTAAATCGGATGACCAGCTAATCCTATGACGGATGGTCATCATGACGACTGTTGATGCGCTCAGGGCAAAGGTGCAGCGTGAACCGCGACGGCAACTGCAAAAGCACGTGGCCTGGCTTACGGTCGACGATGAGATGACGAAGACCGAATGCGTCGTCATGGACGTGTCGCCGGGCGGCGCCAGGATCGTGACCGACGCCGAGATCGACGTCGCCGACCGGTTCAAACTGGCGCTGGTGCCGGATCATCCGAAGCGCCAGCCATGCGAAGTGGTCTGGCGCAGGGGCCGGATGTTCGGCATCAAATTCGTGCTCTGATACCGCCACAGGCCCACATCCACCGATTTCTCCGGTCGAGCCCGGAAGTGGTTCATTCCTGTCGCAATTCGCTACATGAACCTTGGCACGACCTGTGCACACATAAATCTGCCGGGGAGGATTTCAGGGGCCCCGGTGACTGACCAACGCCGCCGAGCGATCATATTCCGCTCGAGCGGCGTTGTTGTTTTCCGGGGTGTTGAGCTGGTGCCGTTCTGCATCCCGTGGCCGGGTGTCCCACGGTTTCCCGATTTGAGACGTTCGTGATTTGGAGCAATTCCGCCGGCAGCCGAAAAGACGGGCACATTCGATATGCGCGCAGAAAGAAAATTGCCGAGCGCTTTCAGCGTGATTTGCCCTGTCCAGACCTTCCGGAGAAAATATTCCTCTTCCCATTTCCCCCAAATCAGCATTAGAAATCCCGCCGTCTCATCCCTCAACGAGGGGCGTATCCGGATCGTCAAATACGTTGGGATGAGATGCGGTGGACGCAGCAGCGTCGGGCGCGCAAGCAGATCGCAGGGCGGTTCGCCGTGAGCGATCAAAGCGCGCAGACGAACGATGTTGCAGCGGACGACAAAACCGTGTGGTCCTGGCACCCGTTGCTGGTGTCAAGTCGGCGGAGGTTTTCGCAGGCCCAACCGGGTTCGGCAAAACCGCTAATCCGCTGACGACGGTGACAAGACGAATTCGTCGCCGGGGAGAGCACGGCATAAGCAGTTAAAACCAGCCGCGTGCGGGAATGCCGGGTGATTCCGGTGCGACCGTGGTGACTACCCTGTGCTTACTACCAATGCACAGGGGCTGCGGGTGCATCGGGCACCCGGCATTCCCCACTCCCTCGATGGGAGAAGGATTTTTCACAGCTCGGGCGCAGCGCGCCGCGAGGGCGCGAAAGCGTATCTGGCCCCCCGTCATTGCGAGCCAACGGGTCGCGCGAATGCGCGCCCGATGACAGGCTCCGCGAAGCAATCTATGTTGCCACGCAAAGAAAGAATGGATTGCTTCGTCGCTTACGCTCCTCGCAATGACGGCTCTGCGGTCGAAACGTCTCCAGCTGTTTGAAAACTCAATCACTCCGCCGCCTCAATCCATTCCGCCGCCCCTCGCCACAGCGTGTCGCGATGCTCGGGGCGGAAGAAACCGAGATGGCCGATTTTGGCTGCGCTGGTATCCGCCGGCGTCACCGTGATGATCTCGGGCTTGGTCGCGGTAAATCCCGAACACAGCAATTCGACCGCGGGCCGCGTCGCCCAGGGGTCGTCGGACAGGCACAGCGCGCGCAGCGCGCCCTTGTATTTCGGAAAGTTCTGCAACGCCGCGAGCGTGGGATCGCCGAGCAGATAGCGCGGGTTCATCACCCAGCCGACCCATTGCAGGAAGACATCCTTCGGCAGATCCTCACCGAGGCCGGCCCAGCCCGGCATGTAGCCGAGCGCGCGGGTCAGCGGCGCGCCGACGAAATTCAGCATCGCGTAGACGCGAAAGCGCTCGGGCGAGGCCATCAGCTTCCAGTAGCCGGCCTGGGCGGCGATCAAAAGCGCGCGCGAAATCTCGGCATTGTTCGGCAGCAGCCCCAGCGCCTGGCCGCCGAAGGAATGGCCGACATAGGCGAACGGCAGCGCCTTGTAGCGCTCGCGCATCCACGACACCGCGGAGGTAACGTCCTGCGCCGCCCAATCCGCCATCGAGGCCTTGAAGCCGACCAGCGATTTCGGCTGGTTGTATCCGGCCATCGCCTTCTGCCTGGAGTCGCCGGTGCCGCGGTAATCGTAGGTCAAGACCGCGCAGCCGCGCTTGGCGAGAGAGATAGCCGGCAAAGCCGCGGTAGAGCTTGCGCGGCACGGCGGTCGCCGAATTGATCAGCACGGCATGGCGCTTGGCGCCGCGCGGCAAAAACAGCGTCGCGGCCAGCGGATAGCCATCCGCCGCAGGCACGGTGATGTCGTCGGCAAATACGTCGTCCAAGCCCGGCCCGGCCACCGCGATCTCCTCCTTAGGTTTGCGAGCGCCACAGCAAATGCGAATTCGGCTTTTGCCGCAAGGGCTTGTGCGGAGAAGCGGAAATCCAACTGGCGGCCGGCCTTTTGCCTGTGTATAAGCCGGAACTCCGCTACCTGCCATAAGTAGCGGTTTTTGCTCAGGAGTTAACGCCATGTCCGAGCGGTGGACACCCGATAGCTGGCGCGCCAAGCCGGTGCTGCAAATGCCCGATTATCCCGACGCCAAGGCATTGGCCGATGTCGAGGCGCAGCTCGCGACGTTTCCGCCGCTGGTGTTTGCCGGCGAGGCCCGCAACCTGAAAAAGGCGCTTGCGCGCGTCGCCGCCGGCGAAGCCTTCCTGCTGCAGGGCGGCGACTGCGCCGAGAGCTTTGCCGAACACGGCGCCAACAACATTCGCGACTTCTTCCGCGTGCTGCTGCAGATGGCTGTCGTGCTCACCTACGCCGGCGCGCTGCCGGTGGTGAAGGTCGGCCGCATCGCCGGCCAGTTCGCGAAACCGCGCTCGTCCAACACCGAGACGATCAACGGCGTCGAGTTGCCGAGCTATCGCGGCGACATCATCAACGATATCGCGTTTACCAGGGAAGCGCGCGTCCCCGATCCGCAGCGCCAGTTAATGGCCTACCGGCAGTCGGCGGCGACGCTGAATCTGCTGCGCGCGTTCGCGACCGGCGGTTTTGCCAATCTCGGCAGCGTGCATCAGTGGATGCTCGGCTTCCTCAAGGACTCGCCGCAGTCGCGCCGTTACAAGGAATTGGCGGATCGCATTTCGGATGCGCTGAATTTCATGCGCGCCTGCGGCCTCGATCTCGAGAGCCATCCGGAACTGCGCGCCACCGACTTCTACACCAGCCATGAGGCGCTGCTGCTGGGCTACGAACAGGCTTTTACTCGCGTCGATTCCACCACCGGTGACTGGTACGCGACCTCGGGCCACATGATCTGGATCGGCGATCGCACCCGCCAACTCGACCACGGCCATGTCGAATATTTCCGCGGCATCAAGAACCCGATCGGCCTGAAATGTGGGCCATCGCTTAAAGCCGATGAACTGCTGAAGCTGATCGACGTGCTCAATCCCGACAACGAGCCGGGACGGCTGACGCTGATCAACCGGTTCGGCGCCGACAAGGTCGGCGATCACCTGGCGCCGCTGATCCGCGCCGTGAAGCGGGAAGGGCGGGTCGTGGTCTGGTCGTGCGATCCGATGCACGGCAACACCATCACCTCGACGTCGGGTTACAAGACCCGTCCGTTCGACCGGGTGTTGTCGGAGGTGAAATCGTTCTTCGCGATCCATCAGGCCGAGGGCACCCATGCCGGCGGCGTGCATCTGGAGATGACCGGGCAGGATGTCACCGAATGCATCGGCGGCGCGCGCGCCATCACCGATGAGGATCTCAACGACCGCTATCACACGGTCTGCGATCCCCGTTTGAACGCGGAACAGTCGATCGACATGGCTTTCCTGATTGCGGAACTGTTGAAGCAGGAACGCGCCGGCAAGGTCCAGCCGATGCCGGCCGCAGCGGGTCTTTGATTTGCTGAGATTCTGGCGGGCCACGATCAATACCCGAAACGGTCTCGCCTTTGCGATCCGGTCGGAGCAGGCCGTCCGTGAGGAAATTGCGGCGCTGGCGATTTCGCTGCCGCTGGCGTGGCTGATCGGCGTCACGGCGATGCGCCGCGTCGAACTGGTCGCGGCCGTGGTCCTGGTGCTGGTGGTGGAACTGCTCAACACCGCGATCGAAAAGCTCGCCGACCGCCTCACCACCGACCACGATCCGCAGATCGGGCGGGTCAAGGATATGGGATCGGCCGCGGTCGGCGTCGCGCTGGTGATGGGCGGCCTGTTCTGGCTGTTCGCCATCGCCGAACGCATGGGCGCGATCTGAAGCAGGCGATTGCAGTTTGGGCTTGTGCAGGGCACCATTGGCACCATGAGCGAAGTCGAATTCAGGATCACACTGGCCCAGTTGAACCCGACCGTCGGCGACGTCGCCGGCAACGCCGCGAAAGCGCGCGCGGCGCGCGAGAAGGCGCGGGCCGATGGCGCCGATCTCGTGGTTTTTTCCGAGCTGTTCATCGCCGGCTACCCGCCGGAAGATTTGATCCTGAAGCCGGCGTTCCAGGCGGCCTGCCGCGCCGCCGTCGAGGAACTGGCGCGCGAGACCGCCGGCGGCGGCCCGGCTGTCCTGATCGGCACGCCCTGGGTTGAGGACGACAAGCTCTATAACGCCGTGGCCTTGCTTGACGAGGGTCGCATCGCGGCGCTGCGCTTCAAGGCCAATTTGCCGAATTACGGCGTGTTCGACGAGAAGCGGCTGTTCGCGCGCGGGCCGGCGTCGGGACCGGTGACCGTAAGCGGGGTGCGGATCGGCGTGCCGATCTGCGAGGACATCTGGCTCGAAGAGTCCGAGGAATACGAAAACGTCGTCGAATGTCTGGCCGAGACCGGCGCCGAGATCCTGGTGGTGCCGAACGGCTCGCCTTATGCGCGCGACAAGAACGATCTGCGGCTGTCGATCGCCGTGGCCCGTGTCACCGAGAGCGGTTTGCCGCTGATTTACCTGAACGAGGTCGGCGGGCAGGACGAATTGATCTTCGACGGCGCCTCCTTTGCGCTGAACGCGGATCTTTCGGTGGCGGTGCAGTTACCGGCGTTCGAGGAGAACATCACGACCTTGCACTGGTCGAAGACCAGTGACGGCTGGCGCTGCTCGGGCCCAATCACGCCGCTGCTCGAGGGCGACAAGGCCGATTACGCGGCCTGCGTGCTCGGCTTGCGCGACTATGTCCGCAAGAACGGTTTTCCCGGCGTGCTGCTCGGCGTTTCCGGCGGCATCGATTCGGCGCTGTGCGCGGCGATGGCGGTCGATGCGCTCGGTGCTGACAAGGTCCGCGGTGTGATGCTGCCATTTCGATTTACCGCGCAGGTGTCGCTCGACGATGCCGCCAAGCTCGCAACCGCGCTCGGTATCCGCTACGAGGTGCTGCCGATCGCGGACGCCGTGAACGGCTTTGAGAAGATTTTGTCGGGGACGTTCGCAGGGCTGCCGCGCGACATCACCGAAGAGAATCTGCAGGCGCGCGCCCGCGGCACGCTGCTGATGGCGATTTCCAACAAGACCGGCGCGATGGTGGTCACGACCGGCAACAAGTCGGAAATGTCGGTCGGCTACGCCACGCTGTACGGCGACATGAACGGCGGCTTCAATCCGATCAAGGATATCTACAAGACCGAAGTGTTCCGGCTCTCGAGCCTGCGCAATGAATGGAAGCCGGAAGGCGCACTCGGCCCGTCGGGCGAGGTGATACCGGTCAACATCATCACGCGGCCGCCGACCGCCGAATTGCGCGAGAACCAGACCGACCAGGATTCGCTGCCGCCCTACGACATGCTCGATGCGATCCTGGAGCGCCTGGTCGAGCGCGAGGAGCCTTTGGCCTCGATCATATCGGCGGGTTTTCCGCCCGAAGTGGTGACGCGGATCGATCGCCTGCTCAACATCGCCGAATACAAGCGCCGGCAGGCCGCTCC
Source organism: Bradyrhizobium sp. AZCC 2289 (assembly GCF_036924615.1). Classification (NCBI taxonomy): domain Bacteria; kingdom Pseudomonadati; phylum Pseudomonadota; class Alphaproteobacteria; order Hyphomicrobiales; family Nitrobacteraceae; genus Bradyrhizobium; species Bradyrhizobium sp. AZCC 2289. Next base: position 8,889,038 of record NZ_JAZHRY010000001.1, read on the forward strand.
CGGCGTCAAGGTGACGCAAAAGAACTTTGGCCGGGATCGCCGCTATCCCATCACCAACCGCTTTCGCGATCCGGGCAAGCCGTTGCCCGAACCCGATGCCACGCTGCTGTCACGCGCGGGCCGTGCCTCGGTGGATGCGTTTGAGGGCTGAGATTATTGCTTCGGCGGAATGAAGGTCGGGCCGACGGTGCGGATCGGCCTGTCGCCGGCGGGAGCCGTGGCATCGGTGGCAGGCGCGGCCGATGCCGCGGCCGGCGGCGCGGTCGCCGTGGTGCCTGCGCCCTTCTTGGCGGGCGCGCCTTTCGCCGGCTGCGGCTGGGCGCGCTGCTGCATTTTCTTTGCGCTCTCTTCGGTGACGATGATGTCGCCTTGCTGCTCGACGGCAGCCTTGTCGTCGACCGATTTCAGCGCATCCGACCATGTCTGGCCGGCGGCCTTGCAGGCACAGGACGGGTTGAACTCGGTGCGGAATTTGAATGCATTGGGTAGCGCGGTGTAGGGCTGGCCGGTGATCGAGACCGCCTGGTTGATGTCTTCGCCGGGGTTGCGGTAGGCGAACAGGCTCGCTTCCGTCGCCGGGCACAGCGCCTTGCACGTCCTCTCGTCGTCGGCAAAGCGCGCCTGCACGGTGGCAAAGGAGACCGGGAAATAGGCGCCGTCGCAGGTGCGCACGCAGACCGTTTTGAACGTTCCGGATTGCGGACCCATATCGACGCCGGGCGCCCCCGGACTGTTGTTGTTATTGTTGCCGAACAGATTGTCGATGAAACTGCCCGGGCCCCGCGCCGCGTTGGCGTATTGCGGGCCGCAATTGTTCTGCGCCAGCGCGGTCAAGACCGAGCGACGCTGGTTCTCGCGGTCGGCGCCGCCGATCCCGCCGCTGCGCAGCCGCTCGAGGCTGGTCGTGATCTGATCGAGATTGCCGCGCATCTGCGAGATCTGGTTGTTGACCGGCCCGCATTGCGCCGACTGGCCGTTGAACAGCGAGAAGAAGCCGGAACTGTCGCAGCCCATTCGCTTGGCCTGCAGCGTGACGCGATCGAGCTCGGATTGCTGCTTGGTGGCGGCATCCTGGTAGCGACGGATCTGGTCGTCCTTGGCGGGATCGCCGCTACCGGCGCCGTGGTCGATCGTCGCCAGTTGCCCCTCAAGCCGGATGCAGATCGGATTGCCCTGCGCGCCCTGCTGTTGTGGCTGTTGTTGCGGCGGCGGCGAGGCGCCGGGGTTCATCTGCGCGAACGCGCCCGTGCACGGCAGCGTGATGCCGATCAGCATGGCACAGGTCAAAATCCAGCGGGACCAGAAGGAGGTAAGGGTTTCAGGCATATCCGGCCATCGAGAGCGAATCCGCGCGGTTATGGAAACCGAAAGGCGCGGCCAAGGCGGCAAGGTGCGGCCAAAGCCGCTTCCATCGCCAAGGCCGCCTGACATAGCTGCTTCTCGGGGCAGCGTCACGTCGTTTCCGGGGCACGGGTGTGGCAAAGCGCCCCCTCAGAGTACGTCGTGCCGGCCCGGTTCAGCGCTGGCAGGTGATGGCGACGTATTCCTCGCAGCCATTACCCGTGCATTTCTCGTTCCCGGCCTTGGGAACCGCGCCGGTAATCTCGTCGGGATCGACGCGCCGGTAGGCGGTGGCCTGCGCAAAATCCCGTGACTGGCAATAGGAGCGAGCGGCATGGGCGCCGCATTTATCGCCCTTGGCGAGGCACTGGTCGACGCCGTAGCCGTCGGCCTGGTTGGCAATGATGAAGACGCGGCTGTCGGCCGAGGCGGCGGAAGCGGCGAGAAGGAATGCGCAGGCAATGGATGCTGACAAAGGTCGCATGGTGCACCGGGGAAGGAGGGGACCGCCCTTTATCAGATAGACCCAAAGCGTTAAGAATGATTAACCATGGCGTCGCCAGCCGGGGCGGGCGGCCCAAATCGGGCTCAAATCCGGGCTAAGCAAGCCCTTGACGGCGTCCCCCGGGCTGGGACATGGTGGGAACCATGAACGGTCTCCTCGCCATCTGCAGCATTTGCCGCGAGATTATTAGCTAGCGATTCGCTGGCTGAGGCCGTCTTTTCTCAACCGAGATCACTCGACGCCCGGCCGCAACGGACGGGATATCCATGCAATTGCGCCTCTACGATACGTTGACCAAGGAGAAGCGGCCGTTCACGCCACTCGATCCCTCGAATGTGCGCATGTATGTTTGCGGGCCGACGGTCTACGACTTCGCCCATATCGGCAACGCGCGCCCGGTCATCGTGTTCGACGTGCTGTTCCGGCTGCTGCGGCACCTCTACGGCGCTGATCACGTCACCTATGTCCGCAACATCACCGACGTCGATGACAAGATCAACGCGCGGGCCGTGCGGGACTTTCCCGGGCTGCCGCTGAATGAGGCGATCCGCAAGGTCACGGAAGTGACGGCTAACCAGTTTTACGCCGACGCCGCGGCATTGGGTTCACTTCCGCCGACGTTCGAACCCCGCGCGACTGATTTCGTGCTGCCGCGCGCTGACGGCAAGACGGATATGGTGACGCTCATCAGGCAATTGATCGCGCGCGGTCATGCTTATGAGGCGGGCGGCGAAGTTCTGTTCGATACGGCGACGATGCCGGATTATGGCGCGCTTTCAGGCCGCAAGCTGGACGAGCAGCGACCGGGCGCGCGCGTCGCTGTCGATGCACACAAGAAAAATCCGGGCGATTTCGTGCTGTGGAAGCAATCGTCCGGCGATGAGCCGGGATGGGAAAGCCCATGGGGCAGGGGCCGCCCGGGGTGGCACATCGAATGCTCGGCCATGAGTGCTGCGTATCTCGGTGAAGTGTTCGATATCCACGGCGGTGGCCTGGATTTGATCTTCCCGCATCACGAAAACGAAATCGCGCAGTCGCGCTGCGCGCACGGCACGCCTGCGATGGCGAACTACTGGATGCACAATGAATTCGTGCAGATCGAAGACACCAAGATGTCGAAGTCGCTCGGCAACTTCGTCACGATCCGGGAACTGCTGGCCGATTGGCCGGGCGAAGTGCTGCGCCTCAATATGTTGAAGGCGCATTATCGCTCTCCAATGGACTGGACGTTGAAGGGATTGGAAGAAAGCGCCAAGACGCTCGACGACTGGTATTGGGTCGCCGCCGACATCAAGGGCGGGCGGCCTTCCGACGCCGTCATCGCGGCGCTGTCGGACGACCTGAACACGCCGCTGATGGTCGCGTCGCTGCACGGCTTGCGGAATAACGCGGCTTCCGGAAACGATCAGGATCGCAGCCAGTTTGCTGCCTCCTTGCGGCTGCTCGGTTTCCTGTCGGAGAGTGCTGCGGACTGGAAGGCACGCAAGCAGCAAGCGAGCGGCATCGACCCCAAGCAGATCGACGGTCTGATCTCCGACCGTACGGCCGCGCGCGCCCGAAAAGACTTCAAGGAATCCGACCGCATCCGCGATGAACTCGCCGCGATGGGCGTCGTCATCAAGGATTCCAAGGACGGCACCACCTGGGAGATGGCGCGATGAGCAAGCCCGATACGCCTTTCCCAAAACACTGGCGCTACTACATCTTCATCAAGTGGGCGGTCATCATCGCCGCGATCGTGCTTGCGCTAAGACTGTTCGGAGTATTTTGACGCGATGGGACAGGCATTGCCCCAACCTGCGCTGCGGCCGTTCCTGGCGGCGGATACGCCCGTGCTGGCGGCGATCTTTGTTGCCGCCATCGAGGAGTTGACCGGCGACGACTACAGCGAAGCGCAGCAGGAAGCCTGGGCCAGCGCCGCCGAGGACGAAGAGCAATTCGGCAAGCGTCTCGCCGGCCAGCTCACGCTGATCGCGACGCTGCAGAACTCGCCGGTCGGGTTCGCGTCGCTGAAGGGGGCTGACCATATCGACTTGCTCTATGTTCATCCCGGTGTGGCCGGGCAGGGTGTTGCGTCAATGCTGTGCGAGGCGCTGGAAAAACTCGCGGGCGCGCGCGGCGCGAAAAGCCTGACGGTCGACGCCAGCGACAACGCGGCGGAATTTTTCTCAAAGCGCGGCTATGTCGGCATGCAGCGCAATACCGTCACCGTCAATGGCGAGTGGCTTGCCAATACCACGATGCAGAAGACGCTGGCCGACGGTGCTGCGCCGGGAGGCCAAACATGAGCCGCGAACGCCTCTATCTGTTCGACACCACGCTGCGCGACGGCGCGCAGACCAACGGCGTCGATTTCACCCTGCATGACAAGCAGATCATAGCAGGGATGCTCGACGAACTCGGCATCGATTATGTCGAGGGCGGTTATCCCGGCGCCAATCCGACCGACACCGAGTTCTTTGCCGAAAAGCCAAAGTTAGAGCATGCGAAGTTCACGGCGTTCGGCATGACGCGGCGGCCCGGCCGCTCGGCCTCGAACGATCCCGGGCTCGCGGGGTTGCTGGAAGCCAAGGCCGACGCGATCTGTTTCGTCGCGAAGGCCTCGGCCTATCAGGTGCGCGTCGCGCTCGAGACCACCAATGAGGAAAATCTCGCCTCGATCCGCGATAGCGTCGGCGCGGCGAAAGCCGCGGGCCGCGAGGTGATGGTCGATTGCGAGCATTTCTTCGACGGCTACAAGGAGAACGCCGACTTCGCACTTGCGTGCGCGAGAGCGGCCTATGAATCCGGTGCGCGCTGGGTGGTGCTGTGCGATACCAATGGCGGCACCATGCCGCATGAGGTCGAAACCATCGTCGGCAACGTGATCAAGCACATCCCCGGTGGTCACGTCGGCATCCACGCCCATAACGACACCGAGCAGGCCGTGGCCAATTCGCTGGCCGCGGTGCGCGCGGGCGCGCGGCAGATCCAGGGTACGCTGAACGGGCTCGGCGAGCGCTGCGGCAACGCCAATTTGTGTTCGCTGATCCCGACCCTGCGGCTGAAGGACGAATTCTCCGACGCTTTCGAGATCGCCGTCACGCCTGAGAAGATGGCGACCCTGATGAAGGTGTCGCGGGCGCTCGATGACATGCTCAACCGCGCGCCGAACCGCCACGCGGCCTATGTCGGCGAAAGCGCGTTCGTGACCAAGACCGGCATTCACGCCTCCGCGGTCATGAAGGACCCGCACACCTACGAGCACGTGTTGCCTGAATTGGTCGGCAATCACCGCAAGGTGCTGGTGTCGGATCAGGCCGGCCGGTCCAACGTCATGGCCGAGCTCGATCGCGCGGGCATTGCGTACGAGAAAAGCGATCCGAAACTGGCGCGGCTGGTCGACGAATTGAAGGAGCGCGAAGCTGCCGGCTATGCCTACGAGTCCGCCAACGCCTCATTCGACTTGCTGGCGCGGCGCACGCTCGGAAAAGTGCCGGAATATTTCCGGGTCGAGCAGTTCGACGTCAATGTCGAGCAGCGTTACAACGCCAACGGCCAGCGCGTCACGGTGGCGCTGGCGGTGGTGAAGGTCGACGTCGCCGGCGAGCGGCTGATCTCGGCGGCGGAAGGCAACGGACCGGTCAATGCGCTCGACGTCGCGCTGCGCAAGGACCTCGGCAAATATCAGAAATACATCGAGGGCCTGAAGCTGATCGACTATCGCGTGCGTATCCTCAATGGCGGCACCGAAGCGGTGACGCGGGTGCTGATCGAGAGCGAGGACGAGGCGGGCGAAAGCTGGACCACGATCGGGGTGTCGCCCAACATCATCGACGCTTCGTTCCAGGCGTTGATGGATTCGGTGATCTACAAGCTCGTGAAATCAGGCGCGCCGGCTTGAGGAACACCGTCATTGCGAGGAGCGTAGCGACGAAGCAATCCATTCTTTCTTTGTAGGTCTATGGATTGCTTCGCTTCGCTCGCAATGACGGTGAAAAAAGCGGGGGGCTTTCAATGATCGACCACATCTCCGTCGGCGTCGCTGACCTCGAACGCGCCGCGCGCTTCTACGAAATGACGCTGGCGACGCTCGGGCTTTCGCGGCTGGTGACGCGGCCGACGACGGTCGGCTTCGGCAAGAACTATCCGGAGTTATGGATCAATCTGCGCGCTGGCATGGCGCCGGTCGCGCCGGAGAGCGGCAGCCACATCTGTCTTCGCGCGAAATCATCAGGTGATGTCGATGCATTCCACGCCGCTGCACTCAACGCCGGCGGCCGTTCCGACGGTGCGCCGGGGCTGCGCCCGCACGATCGGGTGAAATACTATGCGGCCTTCGTCGTCGATCCCGACGGCAACCGTATCGAGGCGGTGACGTTTCCGAGCGAGTGATGCGACTGAATCCCTAAAGCCGTCGCGCCACTTCCGGCACCATTTCCTCGCTGCCTTTCGGTGCGCGAGCGGCGGCGGTGCGCAAGCGCGGCAGGATATCCTCGACCCGGTCGGCCGTGAGAACATCGAGCGGCAGCGTCGCGCGGATGAACTCGGTCATGCGCATATGGGCGAGCAGCGAGAGCAGGGGCTCCCAGAAATTATCGATGTTGGCGAGCAGAATCGGTTTGTTGTGACGGCCGAGCTGCTGCCAGGTCAATTGCTCGACCAGTTCCTCCAGCGTGCCGATGCCGCCGGGGAGGGCGATGAACGCGTCGGAGCGTTCAAACATCAGCCGCTTGCGTTCGTGCATGTCGGGCGTGACGATCATCTCCTGGACACGCGTCAGCGCGTTTTCCCGGGCTCTCAGAAAATCCGGAATGATCCCGGTGACGGAGCCGCCATGATCCAGGGTGGATTTGGCGACCGCGCCCATCAGGCCGATCGAGCCGCCGCCATAGACGAGGCGGATATCGTTTTCGGCGAAGACCTTGCCCAGGGCGATGGCGGCTTCGACAAAGCGGGGGTTGGTGCCAGGGCCGGAGCCGCAATAGACACAGACGGTTTTGATTTGACTCATGTGGTTATGTGGCACTGCAACGTAAAATGCGTCAAGTCCGGTGTATCCCCTGTCGGGGCCGAATCAGGCCGTAAATGCGGGCAAAATGCTAAAGAATTGCTCCCCGAGGCTGTACCCGGCGTCTAAACGCTCTATATGACGGGCAGAATGCAGATCATTGGAAATCACGTGTCAGCGAGCCGGTGCGCAGCCCTGCCTGAGGCGCCCTGCTAATGGCCCACACCGATTCGCACCCGCGCGCCGGCGACGCGTCATCCGCCGCCAGCACGTCACCCGAAAAGGCGACCCTGATCGGGACGCTGGTGCATCTGTGGCCCTACATTTGGCCAGGCGACCGCGTCGATCTGAAGATGCGCGTGGTCTGGTCGATGGTGCTGCTGCTGATCGCGAAGCTCGCGACGCTGTCGGTGCCGTTCACCTTCAAATGGGCAATCGACGCGCTCAACGGCACGCCGAGCGCGCCGGTGCAGTCATCGAACTGGACGATGTGGCTGATCGCTTCGCCGCTCTTGATGACCGCAAGCTACGGTGCGGTGCGGGTATTGATGGCGGTGCTGACGCAATGGCGCGACGGCATCTTTGCCCGCGTCGCCATGCATGCGGTGCGAAAGCTCGCCTACATCACCTTCGTTCACATGCACGAGCTGTCGCTGCGCTTCCATCTGGAGCGCAAGACCGGCGGGTTGACCCGCGTGCTGGAGCGTGGCCGCACCGGCATCGAAGTGATCGTGCGGATGGTGATCCTGCAGCTGATCCCGACCATCGTCGAGGTGTCGCTGCTGATGGGCGTGCTGCTCTGGCAGTTCGACTGGCGCTATGTGCTCGTCACCGCGATCACGGTCGTGGTCTACATGTACTACACCTATCTCGCGACCGAATGGCGGATCGAAATCCGCCGCAAGATGAACGATTCCGACACCGAAGCGAACACCAAGGCGATCGACTCGCTGTTGAACTACGAGACAGTGAAGTATTTCAGCGCCGAGCAGCGCGAAGCCGAACGCTATGATCGCTCGATGGAGCGCTACGAGCACAACAGCGTGAAGACCTATACCTCGCTGGCGGTTCTCAATACCGGACAGGCGGTCATCTTCACGGCCGGTTTGACCGCGATCATGCTGATGTGCGCGCTCGGCGTCCGTGACGGCAGCAAAACGGTCGGCGATTTTGTGCTGGTGAATGCCATGATGATCCAGCTCTACCAGCCGCTGAACTTCATGGGCATGGTCTATCGCGAGATCAAGCAGGCGGTGATCGACATCGAGACGATGTTCAACGTGCTGTCGCGCAATCCCGAGATCAGGGATATTCCCGGCGCGACGCCGTTGATCGTGAGCACCGGCAATTTGCGTTTCGACGACGTGCGGTTTGCCTACGATCCCGAGCGTCCGATCCTGAAAGGCCTCAGCTTCGAGGTGCCGGCCGGCAAGACGGTCGCGATCGTCGGTCCGTCCGGCGCCGGCAAATCGACGATTTCCCGGCTGCTGTTCCGGCTCTATGACGTCTCCAGCGGCAAGATCCTGATCGACGGCCAGGATATCAGGAATGTCACGCAGGCCTCGTTGCGCGCCTCGATCGGCATGGTGCCGCAGGATACCGTGCTGTTCAACGACACCATCCGTTACAACATCCGCTACGGCCGCTGGGACGCCAGCGATGCCGAGGTGGAAAAGGCGGCGCAGCTGGCGCAGATCGACACCTTCATCAAGATGTCGCCAAAGGGGTACGAAACCCAGGTCGGCGAGCGCGGGCTGAAATTGTCCGGCGGCGAGAAGCAGCGCGTGGCAATCGCGCGCACCGTGCTCAAGGCGCCGCCGATCCTGGTGCTCGATGAGGCGACCTCGGCGCTCGACAGCCACACCGAACACGAAATCCAGGAGTCGCTCGAGCGGGTCTCGCGCAATCGCACATCGCTGGTGATCGCGCATCGGCTCTCGACCATCGTCGGCGCCGATGAAATCATCGTGCTGGATCAGGGCCGCATCGCCGAACGCGGAACCCATGCGCAGCTTTTGGCTTCCGGCGGACTTTATGCCAGTATGTGGAACAGGCAGCGCGAGGCCGAGGAGGCGCGGGAAAAACTCGCGCAGATCGACGACGAGCACGAGGCGCCGAACCGCGTACCGCCGCCGGTCGAGGATCCCGTTCAGGATCCAGGCAAAGATCCGGTCAGCGGTCCGGGCAAAGATTCCTTGGCGACCGCTGCAGAATAACCGAAACGAAGCTCCATCTCCCACCATGGGAGTGGGAAGATGACAGCGAGCCCCCATGTCCATCGCCAATTCCATCCGCGCGCAAATCCCGCCGATCCATCCCGAGGGCTATCCCTTCATCGGCGGCTTTGCGCTTGCAAGTCTGGTCCTGTTCCTGCTCTGGACGCCGCTGGGCTGGATCGGAACGGTCCTGACGATCTGGTGCGCGCTGTTCTTCCGCGATCCGGTGCGCGTGACGCCGGTACGCGAGGGCATCGTGGTGTCGCCGGCCGACGGACGGGTCTCGATGATCGCGCAGGTGTTGCCGCCGGCTGAACTCGGTCTCGGCGACAAGCCGTTGACGCGGATTTCGGTCTTCATGAGCGTGTTCAATTGTCACGTGAACCGCAGTCCGGTGGCGGGCCGGATCGACCGGATCGCGTACCGGCCGGGCACTTTCATTAACGCCGAACTCGACAAGGCCAGCGAGGACAATGAGCGTAACTCGCTGGTGATCTCGACGGCGAACGGGCGCATCGGGGTGGTCCAGATCGCGGGCCTGGTGGCGCGGCGAATCGTCTCGTTCGTGCGCGAGGGGCAGTCGATCGGCGCCGGCGAGCGGTTCGGCCTGATCCGTTTTGGGTCGCGCCTTGACGTCTATCTGCCCGAAGGCACCAAATCGCTGGTTTCCGAGGGCCAGACCGCGGTCGCAGGCGAGACCATTTTGGCCGATTTCAGGTCCGCCGACGCCGCGCGAACCTACCGGGCGGATTAACTATCCGTAGCGTTTTCGAGCGAAGTGGGCACCGGTTCGCGTCAAGAAAACGCGTCAAAACAAAGAATTAGAGCGCGGGGAATCAGATGGTTCCCCACCGCGATGGCGGAGGGGCGTGGCGCCTGCTATATACTACCCAGCCATGTTGCCATCAGACCCCCAATCTCCGGAGATACGCCGCCGCCGGTTTCGTCCGATCCCGGTGCGGATGCTGGTGCCGAATTTCATCACGTTGCTGGCGATCTGCGCCGGGCTGACGGCGATCCGGCTGTCGACCGAAGGACGGATGGAACTCGCGGTGGGCGCCATCGTATTCGCCGCCGTGCTCGATGGCCTGGACGGCCGTGTTGCGCGCATGATCAAGGGCCAGTCCAAATTCGGCGCCGAACTCGACAGCCTCGCGGACTTCGTCAATTTCGGCGTGGCACCCGGCCTGATCCTGTATTTTCTGGCAGTTGCATGAACTGAACAATGGCGGCTGGATCGCGGCGATGGTGTTTGCGATCTCCGGGGGCTTGAGGCTCGCCCGTTTTAACGCCTCCATCGACGATCCGAACAAGCCGCCGTTCGCCGCGAATTTCTTCACCGGCGTACCGGCGCCGGCAGGTGCGATTACCGTGCTGCTGCCGATCTATCTGGCGTTTTTGGGCACACCGAAGCCGCCGGCCACGCTGACCGCGCTCTATACGCTTTTGATCGGCTTCCTGATGGTGTCGCGCCTGCCGGTGTTTTCCGGCAAGACGGTGCGCATGCGTGTGCCGCCGGAGATGGTGCTGCCGGTTTTCGTCTCGGTGGTGTTCTTCGTCGCGCTGTTGATCGGCTATCCCTGGCACATCCTGTCGTTCGGCTCGGTGCTTTATCTGATGAGCCTGCCGCTGGGATGGAAGAATTATCGCGACCACGAGCGCAACGCCGCGGCCGCGCAGGCGGTTGCGGCCACGGGTGCCGCCGCGCCGCCAAGCCCGGCGCCGGCCGCCTTCGCGCCGCCCGCGACCGATGCCGAACAGGAACGGCCGGCCCGGCTGAACTGAACGGCTTGCACGGTTTCAATCCGAAATATCTGCCGAGATATCTGCCATGAGCTATCGCCGAGTTGGGTTCGACCCCAATCTCGGCTATAGGGCTTGATGAACCACGGCTTTCAAAATGGCCGGTGCAACATCAGGAGAAACGCCGTGAACAAGCACACTTCCGCTCCACTGCCTGCTTCCGTCCTCGAAGCGTTGGCCAGCTACGACACACCGACGATCTGCAATGCGATGGAAATCGTGGCGCCGGAGCGCCGCCTGATCGGCTACACCACCAAGCCGCTGGTATGCCCGTTTCCGGATCTACCGCCGATGGTCGGCTATGCCCGCACCGTGACGATCCGTTCGGTGCTCAAGTCCGGCCTTCCGGCCGACGAGCAGGCCAAGCGCCGCATCGAATATTACGAATATGTCGGCACCGGCTTCGGCCCGCGCATCACGGTGATCCAGGATATCGACGGCGCCGATGTCGGCTATGGCGCGTTCTGGGGCGAGGTGCAGAGCAACGTGCACAAGGCGCTCGGCTGCCTCGGCGTCATCACCGACGGCTCGATTCGCGACATCCCGCAATGGGCGCCAGGCTTCCAGGCGCTCGCCGGATCGATCGGTCCGTCGCACGCCTGGGTCCATGCCGAGAATTTTGGCGGCGAAGTGCGCGTCGCCGGGATGACGGTGCGCTCCGACGATCTGATCCATGCCGACCAGCATGGCGCGATCGTGATCCCGGTCGACATCGCCGCGAAAATTCCCGAAGCCGCCGAACTCTGCGGCCGCCGCGAGACGCCGATCCTGGAGATCGCCCGCAGCAAGGACTTTTCGCTGGAGAAGCTGAAAGCCGCGCTGAAGAAGTCGGCCGAGATTCACTGACGCCTCACCATGAAAATGGACGGCAAGACCGTATTGATCACGGGCTCGACCGACGGCGTCGGCCGCTATGTCGCGGCGAAACTTGCCGTCGCCGGCGCGAAGGTGCTGATCCACGGCCGCGACAAGACGCGGGCCAAAACCCTGTCCGATGAGATCAGCCGGGCAGGGGGCTTTAAGCCGACCTTCTATCAGGCCGATCTGTCGTCGCTGGCGGAAGCGCGAAAGCTGGCGGATGCGGTGCTGGCCGATCACAGGCGGCTCGACGTGTTCGTCAGCAATGCCGGGATCGGATCGCAGAACGAGGGGCCCGCGCGGCAGACCAGCAAGGATGGATACGAACTGCGCTTTTCGGTGAATTATCTCTCCGGCTTCCTGCTGGCGCGTCTGTTGCTGCCGCTGTTGAAGGCGAGCGCGCCATCGCGGATCGTCAATGTCGCCTCGCTCGGCCAGCACCCGATCGATTTCGACGATGTGATGATCACCAAGAACTACAGCGGCAGCCGCGCCTACGCGCAGAGCAAGCTGTCGCAGATCATGTTCACCATCGATCTCGCCGAGGAACTGAAGGGATCGGGCGTGACCGCGAATTCGCTGCACCCCGCGACCTACATGAACACCACGATGGTGCGCGCCGGCGGCATCACGCCGATGTCGACGGTCGAGCAAGGTGGCGATGCGATCCTGCATCTGGTGACCGGCGATGACGTCGAGAGCAAGAGCGGCCTGTTCTTCAACGGCATGAACGAGGCGAAGGCCAACCCGCAGGCCTATGATGCGACCGCGCGCAGGCGTCTGCGGGCGCTCAGCCTCGAGCTGACCGGCGCGCCTGGGGCCTGACGCGAACGCGCCGGGTTTCGCCCATCTCCAGCCTGCCTTTTTCCTGCCGGACCGCATCTCGCCGTGGCCAAGACCGCATCGGCAGTGTATCGGAACGGACAAACAGCCTGTCGATCAACACCGGAAGCACCGCTTGACCCAGTCTCCGACCACAAAACCCTTTGTCGAGGTGCTTTCCGGCCGCCGCCAGCCGGTTCCACCGCTGTGGATGATGCGGCAGGCCGGGCGCTATCTGCCGGAATACCGCGAAGTCCGCGCCAAGGCCGGCGGCTTTCTCGACCTGTGCTTCACGCCCGAATTCGCCGTCGAGGTGACGCTGCAACCGATCCGCCGCTTTGCCTTCGACGCTGCGATCATTTTTTCGGATATTCTCGTCATTCCCTATGCGCTCGGGCGCGATGTCCGGTTCGAGGTTGGCGAAGGTCCGCGGCTCGATCCGCTGGATACGCCTGACAAGGTCGGCGCGCTGTCATCGACGGGCGACTTCAGCAGGCTTGAACCGGTGTTCGAAGCGTTGCGCCGGGTGCGGCGCGAGCTCGACCCGAAGATCGCGCTGATCGGATTTTGCGGCGCGCCGTGGACGGTGGCGACCTACATGGTGGCCGGACAGGGCACGCCGGACCAGGCGCCGGCGCGGATGATGGCCTATCGCCACCCCGAAGCGTTTGCGAAAATCATCGACGCCATCGTCGAGAATTCGATCCTGTATCTGCTCGGACAGCTCAAGGCCGGCGCCGACGTGCTGCAGATCTTCGACACCTGGGCCGGGGTGCTGCCGCCGCGCGAATTCCAGCGCTGGTCGGTCGAGCCGACCAAGCGGATTGTCGAGGGCGTGCGCAAAATAGTGCCCGATGCGAAGATCATCGGTTTTCCGCGCGGCGCCGGCGCGCTGCTGCCGTCCTATGTCGAGGCAACCAAAGTGGATGCGGTCAGCATCGACTGGGCCGCCGAGCCGTCATTGATCCGCAACAAGGTGCAGAGCCGCGTTGCGGTGCAAGGCAATCTCGATCCGCTGGTCCTGATCGCCGGCGGCGATGCGCTCGATCGCGCGGTCGATGACGTGCTGTCGAACTACGCCGCCGGCCGGCTGATCTTCAACCTCGGCCACGGCATCCAGCCGGAAACCCCGATCGCGCATGTCGAGCAGATGGTGAAGCGGGTGCGGGCCTACCGGGGCTGATCCGCCGTCTTACGGTTCCGGGCGCGTGCGCGCGATGATATCGGCCGCACCCTTATGCAGCAGTTCGAGCCCGACCGCGCGGCCGAGTTCGCGCGGGCGGTTGGCGGGACCTGAGCGCGTGACCTCGATGAATTTCCCGTCCCGGGCTTCGTCCAGCACCGAGGCGGTGAGCGTCATCTGCGCGCCTTCGATGGTGGAATAGCCTGCAATCGGCGAATTGCAGTGACCGTTGAGCACCCACAATACTTCGCGCTCGGCGTCGCAGCTCAGATGCGCGGCCGGATCGTCGATCAGCGCGAGATAACGCCGGGTTTGCCAGTCCTGTACCGCGCACTCCACGGCGACGATGCCCTGTCCCACCGCGGGCAACATTTCCCTGGGCGATAGTTCGCAGGCGATGCGGTCTGCGAAACCGACGCGCTCCAGGCCGGCCCGCGCCATGATCAGCGCGTCGGCGGGTCCGACCTCGCCGCCACCGGGCAGGCGCTGCATTTCCCGGCCGTCGAGCTTGCGGACGCGTGTGTCGGCCGCGCCGCGAAAATGGATCACCTCGATCTCCGGAAACAGCCGCCGCGCATAGGCCGCGCGCCGCACCGCGTTGGTTCCGATCTTGAAACCCCTGCCGCGCGAGCGCCTGATATCCTGGATCGTAACGCCCGGCCGCAGCACCAGCGCGTCGGTCGGCGGATCGCGCGCCAGCGTCGCGCCGATCACGAGCCCCGGCGTATCCTCATTGCCGGGCATGTCTTTCAGCGAATGCATGGCGGCGTGAAGCCGGCCAGATACAACGGCGGTGCGGATTTCAGCGACGAACGCGCCGCCCTTGCCGCCATGGACCAGCAGCTTGCTGGTCTGGTCGGTATCGCCTGTGGTCTCGAACTTGACGATTTCGACGTTCAGCTCGGGTGCGGCGATCGACAGGCGCCGCGCGATATCCTCAGTCTGGGCCAGCGCCATCGTGCTCTTGCGCGTGCCTATCCGCATTGTAACTGCCACCACCGACGCTCCATTCGGCAACCGCGCAAGGGATCGCGGCGCGTGCGGAGATTAAGACCAGCCAGCCGCGGAATGCAAACGGAGCCTCATCGGCGCTTGCCGCGTGCGGTGGTGCGGGTGAGCCTGATCCGGCCATGGGTTCGCGGCAAAAACTGCGCACCGCGCGCGCTCAGAAATTCCAGCATCGCACGGGCCGGCGGCAGCAGGACCTTGTCCTTGCGCGAAAGCGCGAACCATTGCCGGACGATGGGAAGGCCGACGACGTCGAGCGTCACCAGCCGCCGTTCGTCGAGTTCGGTGGCCACCGTATGCGCCGAGATGAACGCTATTCCAAGACCTGCGATCACGGCCTGCTTGATGGTCTCGTTGCTGCTCATCACGAGGCCGATCTTTGGACGGATGCCGGATGTTTCGAACAATTGCTCCATCAGGCCGCGTGTTCCCGATCCGGGCTCGCGCGTCAGGAAGGTTTCGCCGGCGAGCTCGCTCGGCGCGAAACGGGGCTTTCGCGCCAGGCGATGCGCCGTCGGCGCGATGATGACATGGGGGTGATCGCCGATCAGGTGAACGTCCATGTCGATGTCGGCCGGGGGGCGGCCCATGATGACGAAGTCGAGATCATAGCCGTGTAGCGCGGTGCCGATCTCCTGCCGGTTTCCGATCGACAGCGTGACGTCGATGTTCGGATGCAGCTTCGAAAAGCCGGAGATCATGAACGGCACAAAATATTTCGCAGTGCTGACGGCGCCGATCGAAATGCGGCCCGCGGTTTTTCCCGCCATCATCTCCAGCGTGGTTTCACAATCGGCGATCGCGGCCTCTATGCGCTCGGAAAGCGCGAGCACTTCGCGCCCGGCATCGGTCAACAGCATGCCGTCGGGAGTGCGCTGGATCAGCGGCAGTCCCGCGAGCGCCTGCAGATTGCGAATCTGCAGAGTGACGGCCGGCTGCGTGAGATGAAGCTGTTTGGCTGCCGCGGTCACCGAGCGATCGCGATGGACAGCGGCCAGCGCGCGGAGCTGGCGAATGGTCAATTCCCGCAGAAACCGGCTGGCCATCGGCGTCACCTCCATAAGGAAAACTTTGCCCAAACCAAAGATAAGAAAATTTCACTAATTTTGCAAACTGGGGTGTTGTTACCGGGCGCACTGCCGACCGGCATGGCGCTTCGCAAATGGCCCCGCAGAGGGCGGTGACAGGGGAACGGCCATGGACGAGCGCGTAACCTTGCGTTCGCATCTCGACCAAGCGGTGCAGGACGCGCCGAACGCGCCTGCGGTCGCCGCCGTGATCGAGGCGGTCGCCGCCGCTTCCATCCGTCTTGCCGTCCTCATCGCCGACGGGCCGCTGGCGGGCATCACCGGGCGGCATAGCGGGATCAATCCCGACGGCGATCTGCAGAAGGATATCGACGTCGCCGCCGACGAGATGATGCGCCGGGCACTGCGCATGGCGCCGGTCGCCGCCATTCTGTCCGAGGAATCGGAACTGCCTGAAATGCTCGATGCCGAGGCGCCGCTTTGCGTCGCGATCGACCCGCTCGATGGATCGGCCAATCTTGAAAACAATATCTCGATCGGAACGATTTTCTCGATCCGTCCGCGCGGCAACGACGTGCTCTCCACCTTCTTCGAGCCCGGCACGGCGCAGTGCGCCGCGGGGTTCGTGGTGTATGGCCCTCAAACCATCCTGGTTCTGGCGATGAACCAGAGCGTCGATATCTTCATTCTCGACCGGCTGGCCCGCGAGTTCCTGCTCATCGCGCAGGGCGTGAAGATTGCGCCCAATACGCCCGAATTCGCAATCAACGCGTCGAACCACCGGCACTGGCACGGACCGGTCCGCGCCTATATCGACGAATGCCTTGCCGGCAGCAACGGGGGCGGCGCGGATTTCAACATGCGCTGGATCGGCTCGCTGGTGGCCGAGTCGCTCCGCATCCTGGTTCGCGGCGGTGTGTTCCTTTATCCGGCGGACGCGCGTCCCGGCTATCGCGAGGGGCGGTTGCGGCTGCTGTACGAAGCGCATCCGATGGCGCTGGTGATGGAATGGGCGGGAGGCGCTGCGACCACCGGCCGCCGGCGAATTCTCGAGCTTGCGGCGAAAACGCCGCACCAGCGGGTGCCGCTGATCATGGGCTCGGTGCGCGGCGTTCGCGACGTCGCCGTCATTCACGAGGGCATTGAACCGATGTTCGACCATAGCGACGCGCCGCTGTTCGCGCGGCGCGGCCTGTTTCGCTGAATCCGGATCAATCAGATGTCGCGCAGCTATCCCATCATATCGATCACGGGTTCATCGGGCGCCGGTACGACGTCGGTGAAGAAGACGTTTGAGAACATTTTTCGTCGCGAAAAGGTCGCGGCCGCCTACATCGAAGGTGACGCCTTCCATCGCTACAACCGCTTCGAGATGCGCACCAAGATGGCGGAGCAGGCCGAGTGCGGCAACAAGCACTTCAGCCATTTCAGCCCGGAAACCAATCTGTTCGAGGAGCTGGAGAAAGTCTTCCGCGATTACGGCGAGTCCGGCACCGGCATGACGCGGCATTACGTCCACGATGACGAGGAAGCCAAGCTGTATGGCGCGGAGCCCGGCACCTTCACCGAATGGGGCACGCTGCCGGAAAAGTCGGATCTGTTGTTTTATGAAGGGCTGCATGGCGCCGTGGTGACCGACAAGGTCAATATCGCGCAGCATGCCGATCTCAAGATCGGTGTCGTGCCCGTCATCAATCTGGAGTGGATCCAGAAGCTGCACCGCGACCGCAGCGACCGCGGCTACACCGCGGAGGCCGTGACCGACACCATCCTGCGGCGGATGCCGGATTACGTGAACTACATCTGCCCGCAATTCGCCGAGACCGACATCAACTTCCAGCGCGTGCCGACGGTCGATACCTCGAATCCGTTCATCGCGCGCTGGATACCGACGCCGGACGAATCGATGGTGGTGATCCGGCTGAAAAATCCGCGCGGGATCGATTTTCCCTATCTGCTGTCGATGATCCCGAACAGCTTCATGTCGCGCGCCAACTCGATCGTGATTCACGGGTCGAAGCTCGATCTGGCGATGCAGCTCATTCTCACCCCGCTGATCCTGCAACTGATGGAACGAAAGAGGCGCACGGTATGACCGCTCCAGCTCTCGCCTGCATAGAAAGCCGTCCCGATGCCACGCACGCGGAAATGGCCAACGCGATCCGCTTTCTGGCGATCGACGCCGTCGAACAGGCAAAGTCGGGTCATCCGGGCATGCCGATGGGCATGGCCGACGTCGCCACCGTGTTGTTTTCGCGCTTCCTCAAATTCGATCCCGCCGATCCGGCGTGGCCAGACCGCGACCGATTTGTGCTGTCGGCCGGTCACGGCTCGATGCTGTTGTATGCGCTGCTGCACCTGACAGGTTACGAGGGCGTCACATCGGACCAATTGCGGGCCTTTCGGCAGTGGGGATCGAAGACCCCGGGCCATCCGGAATACGGGCACACGCCGGGCGTCGAAACCACCACGGGGCCGTTGGGGCAGGGCATCGCCACCGCGGTCGGGATGGCGCTGGCCGAGCGCTTGATGAATGCACGCTTCGGTGACGATTTCGTCGATCACTATACCTACGTGATCGCCGGTGACGGCTGTCTGATGGAGGGCCTCAGCCACGAGGCGATCTCGCTCGCCGGGCATCTCGGGCTCGGCCGGCTGATCGTATTGTTCGACGACAATGAAATCTCGATCGACGGCGCGACCGCGCTGTCCTGTTCGGACGACCAGCTTGCACAGTTCAAGGCCTCGGGCTGGTTGGCCAGCCGCGTCGACGGCCACGATCCGGAGGCGATCGCAGCGGCACTAGAACGCACCCGCAACAGCGATCGCCCGTCGCTGATCGCCTGCCGCACGGTGATCGGCTTCGGTGCGCCGAACCGCCAGGGCACCGAAAAAGCCCATGGCGCGCCGCTCGGCACCAAGGAGATCGCCAGGACCCGCGCTGCGCTGGACTGGCCGCACGGGCCATTCGAGATTCCGGAAACCGTGCTCGAGCAATGGCGCGGGATCGGCGCGCGCGGCCATGCCGCCCGGCGGAACTGGATCGAGCGGACCAGGCGCCTCAACGTTAGCCCACGCTCGCCGTTTCACGATGCGCTCAATCGAAATCTGCCGTGCGGCTATACCCAGGCGATTGCGCAGATCCGCGATCGCTTCGCGACAGAGCGGCCAAATATTGCAAGCCGGCAAGCGTCGCAGCTTGTGATTGACGCCATCGCCGAAGCCCTGCCGAATTTTCTCGGCGGCTCCGCCGATCTGACCCACTCCAATTTGACGCGGGCCAAGACCCAGCAGCCGGTGCGGCCCGGTCAGTTTGAAGGGAGCTACATTCACTATGGCGTTCGTGAGCACGCCATGGCGGCGGCGATGAACGGCATCGCGCTGCATGGCGGATTCATCCCCTATGGCGGCACGTTTCTCACCTTCGCCGACTACAGCCGTCCGGCGATCAGGCTGGCGGCGCTGATGGGAATACGCGTCATCCATGTGATGACGCACGATTCGATCGGATTGGGCGAAGACGGTCCGACCCATCAGCCGGTCGAGCATCTGGCATCGCTGCGGGCCATTCCCAACCTGCTGGTGTTTCGGCCCGCGGACGCCGTCGAAACCGCGGAGGCCTGGGATTGCGCGTTGCGGTCACAGACGAGCCCGTCGGTGCTGTGCCTGTCGCGGCAGGGGCTGCCGACGTTTAGGCAAGCCGGCGGCGACGCCAATCGGGTCGCGCTCGGCGCCTATGTGGTCGTCGAACCCGAAGGCGGCCGCGATGTCACCCTGATCGCAACGGGCTCGGAAGTGTCGATCGCGCTGCACGCGGCGGAACTGCTGGAGAGCGTCAGCATCCGCGCCGCCGTCGTTTCTGCGCCCTGTTTCGATCTGTTTCGCGAGCAACCGCGCGAATACCGCGCGGAAGTCCTTGGAGACGTGCCGAGGGTCGGTATCGAAGCCGCGGTGGAGGGCGACTGGGCGCGCTGGCTCGGCGATAGCGGCGAATTTGTCGGCATGACCGGTTTCGGTGCATCCGCGCCGGCGGAGGTGCTCTATCGCGAATTCGGCATTACCGCGGATGCGGTTGCAAAAGCGGCGCTGCGCTGCATCGCGCGATCAAAGATGGCGGCGGCTTGATCATGACACCGGCAGGAAATTGAAAGGAGTTTCCATGGCGCGAATTACGTTGAGACAATTACTGGATCACGCCGCCGAGCATGGCTACGGCGTGCCGGCCTTCAATATCAACAATATGGAGCAGGGGCTCGCGATCATGGATGCGGCGGCAGCCGTCGATGCACCCGTCATCATCCAAGCCTCGCGCGGCGCGCGTTCCTATGCCAACGACATCATGCTGTCGAGGATGATCGACGCGCTGGAAGAGATGTATCCGCAGATCCCGCTCTGCCTGCATCAGGATCACGGCAACGAGGAGTCGACTTGCGCCACCGCGATCAAGCACGGCTTCACCTCCGTCATGATGGACGGTTCGCTGAAGGCGGATGCCAAGACCGCAGCGGACTACGACTACAATGTCGATATCACCCGGCGCGTCGTCGAAATGGCGCACTGGATCGGCGCCTCGGTGGAAGGCGAACTCGGCGTATTGGGTTCGCTCGAGCACGGCGGCGGGGAGCAGGAAGACGGCCACGGCGTCGAAGGCAAGGTCAGCCACGATCAATTGCTGACGGACCCGGACCAGGCGGTCGATTTCGTTCGCGCCACCAAGGTGGATGCGCTGGCGATTGCGATGGGAACTTCCCACGGCGCCTACAAGTTCTCGCGCAAACCGGACGGCGACATCCTTGCCATGCGGGTGGCCGAGGAAATCCATCGCCGGCTGCCCAATACACATCTGGTGATGCACGGCTCGTCCTCGGTGCCGCAACCGCTGCAGGACATCTTCAACCAGTTCGGCGGCGAGATGCCGCAGACCTGGGGCGTGCCGGTCGAGGAGATCGCCCGCGGTATCAGGCATGGCGTGCGCAAGGTCAATATCGACACCGACTGCCGGCTGGCGATGACCGCGGCGTTCCGCAAGGTCGCAACGCAAAGCAAAAGCGAGTTCGATCCGCGCAAATTCCTCAAACCGGCGATGGATGCGATGCGCGACCTCTGCCGCGAGCGTTTCGAACAATTCGGTACCGCCGGCCACGCCGCCAGGATCAAGGTGATTCCGCTGTCGGAGATGGCCAGGCGCTATCGCTCAGGATCGCTCGACCCACGTATCGGCGGCATGGTCGAGGCGGCCGAGTGACCAATGCATTTTGAATCGTCTTCGCTGCCAGAACTTGAAGGAGAACAGCCATGAATGACCTATCGATGACCGTCCGCGGCAAGGATCGCTACAAATCCGGCGTGATGGAATACAAGAAGATGGGTTACTGGGAGCCCGACTACGAGCCCAAGGACACCGACATCATCGCCCTGTTCCGGGTGACGCCGCAGGACGGCGTCGATCCGATCGAGGCGTCGGCGGCGGTGGCCGGTGAATCCTCGACCGCGACGTGGACGGTGGTCTGGACCGACCGGCTGACGGCGGCGGAGAAATACCGTGCGAAATGCTACCGCGTCGATCCCGTGCCGAATTCGCCGGGACAGTATTTTGCCTACATCGCCTACGATCTCGATCTGTTCGAGAACGGATCGATCGCCAACCTCTCGGCCTCCATCATCGGCAATGTGTTCGGCTTCAAGCCTTTGAAGGCATTGCGGCTCGAAGACATGCGGCTGCCGGTCGCTTATGTGAAGACGTTCCAGGGCCCGGCTACCGGCATCGTGGTCGAACGCGAACGCATGGACAAGTTCGGCCGTCCGCTGCTTGGCGCCACCGTGAAGCCGAAGCTCGGCCTGTCCGGGCGCAACTACGGCCGCGTGGTCCATGAGGCGCTGAAAGGCGGGCTCGATTTCACCAAGGACGACGAGAACATCAACTCGCAACCGTTCATGCACTGGCGCGAGCGGTTCCTCTACTGCATGGAGGCGGTCAACAAGGCGCAGGCCGCGTCCGGCGAGATCAAGGGCACCTATCTCAACGTCACCGCCGGCACGATGGAGGACATGTACGAGCGCGCCGAATTCGCCAAGCAACTCGGCTCGGTCATCATCATGATCGATCTCGTGATCGGCTACACCGCGATCCAGTCGATGGCGAAATGGGCGCGGCGCAACGACATGATCCTGCATCTGCACCGGGCAGGGCACTCCACCTATACGCGGCAGCGCAACCACGGCGTCTCGTTTCGCGTGATCGCAAAATGGATGCGGCTCGCCGGCGTCGATCACATCCATGCCGGCACGGTGGTCGGCAAGCTCGAAGGCGATCCAGCCACCACGCGCGGCTATTACGACATCTGCCGCGAGGACTTCAATCCGGCAAAACTCGAACACGGTGTGTTCTTCGACCAAAACTGGGCGAGCCTCAACAAGATGATGCCGGTGGCGTCCGGCGGCATTCACGCCGGCCAGATGCATCAGCTGCTCGATCATTTGGGAGAAGACGTGGTGCTGCAATTCGGCGGCGGCACCATCGGCCACCCGATGGGCATCCAGGCCGGCGCCACCGCCAACCGCGTCGCGCTGGAAGCGATGATCCTCGCGCGCAACGAAGGCCGCGATTATCTGCACGAAGGGCCGGAAATTCTTGCCAAGGCGGCGGCAACCTGTACGCCGCTCAAGGCAGCCCTCGAGGTCTGGAAGGACGTCACCTTCAATTACGAGTCGACCGACATGCCCGACTATGCCCCCACCGCCAGCGTCTCGATGTAAGGAGCAGTATCATGCGAATAACGCAAGGCGCTTTCTCGTTCCTGCCCGATCTCACCGACGAGCAGATTTCCCGACAGGTGCAGTATTGCCTCGGCAAGGGCTGGGCGGTGAACATCGAGTTCACCGACGATCCGCACCCCCGCAATAATTTCTGGGAGATGTGGGGACTGCCGATGTTCGATCTCCGCGACGCCGCCGGCGTGATGATGGGGCTCAATGAATGCCGCAAGGTTTACGGCGACCGCTACATCCGGATGTCGGCGTTCGATTCCAGCCATGGCTGGGAGTCGCTGCGGCTGTCGTTCATCGTCAACCGGCCGAAGGACGAGCCCGGCTTCCGGCTGGAGCGGCACGAGGTCGATGGCCGCAACATCCGCTACACCACGACATCCTACGCCGTCGATCGTCCCGAGGGTCAACGCTACCGCTAGGTTCCTCCATCCGGCCAGCGGTGACGATTGCCCCCTCATCGTTCCCTGCCGGATGCACTGCTCCGTCGCTGTGAAAGCGGCGGCGGAGTTTTTATTTCCGGGAAAAGGGGCGCGCCGGCGCGCCAAAGGTTTCGCAGATGGATCTGGATGTCGCAGCGATGACAGGCAAGGTCAACCTCCGTGAGGAACTCGAGGCCGTCGGCATCGAGGAGATCCTCACGCAGCTCGACCGCGAGCTGATCGGGTTGAAACCGGTCAAGACCCGGATTCGCGAAATCGCGTCGCTGCTGCTGATCGAGCGCATCCGCAAGCGCATGGGACTGACGTCGGAAGTCCCGACGCTGCATATGTCGTTCACCGGAAATCCCGGCACCGGCAAGACCACCGTGGCGCTGCGGATCGCCAGCATCCTGCACAGGCTCGGTTTCGTGCGCCGCGGCCAGGTGGTATCGGTCACGCGCGACGAACTGGTCGGACAATATATCGGCCACACCGCACCCAAGACCAAGGAGATATTGAAGAAGGCGATGGGCGGCGTGCTGTTCATCGATGAGGCCTATTACCTGCACCGGCCGGACAACGAGCGCGACTACGGCCAGGAAGCGATCGAGATCCTGCTGCAGGTGATGGAATCGCAGCGCGAGGATCTGGTGGTGATCCTGGCCGGCTATGGCGACCGCATGGACAAGTTCTTCGGCAGCAATCCCGGTTTTCGCTCGCGCATCGCCCACCACATCGACTTTCCCGATTATGCCGACGACGAATTGCTCGCGATCGCCGAGCTGATGCTAGGAGATATGAATTACAGGTTCAGTCCTGCGGCGAGGGAAGCGTTCGTGCGTTACATCACGCTGCGCAAGGCCCAACCCTTGTTTTCCAATGCGCGATCGATCCGCAACGCGCTCGACCGCATGCGGCTGCGCCAGGCCAGCCGGCTCGTCGCCGATCTCGACCGCGTCCTGAGCGCCGAGGACATCATGTCGCTGGAGGCCTCGGATGTCCTCGCCTCCAGGGTTTTCGCAAACGGCAGCAGCCCCGCGAATCATGGTTAGCAAAGCATTGAAATCGTGCCGCGGCATGGACCCGGCTTTCCCAGCCTTGCCGCCAATCCCGTCCAATCCGCCCTTATTCGGAATTGTACCGAAGAGCCGCAGCTTAACCTTTACGCGTCTTTAATGGCGCCGACGTAGGGTTCGTGCACGTGGTCCGGTTCGGGCCGCGCCCCGTTCAGAACGGCCGGGTGTTGCGTACGCGTTGGAGTCTCCCATGGATATCATGACGGGCGTTGGGCTCGTGGCTGGCATTATTGTCATTTCCACGATGATGCTCCTGGGTGGCGACATCCACATGTTCATCTCCGAACATGCGATCATCATCATTTTCGGCGGATCGATCGCCGCCACCATGATCCGTTTTCCGCTGGGCGTGATGCTGCACGGGCTGCCGCTCGGCGCGAAGTTCGCCTTCACGATGAGCCGGCTGTCCGCGCGCGATCTGGTCGACGAGCTCGCCCGTATCGCCGAAATCGCCCGCAAGCAGGGACCGGTCGGGCTGGAAAAAGTCGAAACCGATGAACCGTTCCTGGCCAAGGGCATCCGCTACGTCGCCGACGGCTACGATCTCGAATTCATTCGCGACAATATGGAGCGCGACCGCGACAACTTCCTGATGCACCTCGATGAAGGCAGCAAGATCTACCGCGCCATCGGCGACTGCGCTCCGGCGTTCGGCATGATCGGAACCCTGATCGGCATGGTGCAGATGTTCGCCAACATGACCGACCCCTCCAAGCTCGGCCCGTTCATGGCGACCGCGCTGCTGGCGACGCTGTATGGCGCGCTGGTCGCGAACCTGTTCTGCCTTCCGATCGCCGACAAGCTGCACGGCAAGCTTCTGGATGAGGAAACCAATCGCACGCTCATCATCGACGGCATTCTGATGATCCGCGACTCCAAGAGCCCGGCGCTGGTTCGGGAAATGCTGCTGGCCTACTTGCCGGAGAAGCATCGCCACGAAGAGGGCGAACCGGTTCCCGCCTGACCTCGCGGGCGACGGCGGTTCGGAGCTAAGCAATGGCCAAGAAGAAGCGCGGCGATGCACATGGCGGAGGGCACGGCTGGTTCGTGACCTTCGCCGACCTCATGGGTCTGATGATGAGCTTCTTCGTGATGCTCGTCGCCTTTTCCACCATGGACAACAACAAGCTCAAGATCGTCGCGGGTTCGATGCGCGACGCGTTCGGCGTGCAGACCCAGGTGCGCTATTCCGGCATCGTCGAATCCGACGGCTTGCCGACGCGACCGAAGCTGAAAAACACCGATCATGTCACGCCGGAGGAATCGTCGGCGACGCCGACCCCCGATGAAAAGAGCCAGACCGACGGCACCCGTAACATAGTCGACCGTGAATTCGCGCTCGCCTCGGCCTCGTTGCGGCAGGCATTGCAAGACATGCCGGAACTGACGGAGGTGTCCAAGCACATCATGTTCGAGGAGACCAGCCAAGGTCTCAACCTCGAAATCGTCGACCAGGACGGCCGGTCGATGTTCGCCGATGGCTCAAAGGAGCCGTACGAGCGTACGCGCCGGCTGATCCAGAAACTTGCGGCCCCGCTCAAGGCGACACCGCTCAGGGTTTCCATCGTCGGCCACACCGCGGCCGGCTTCGTGCCGGCGCGAAGCGACTACGGCGCGTTCGATCTTTCGGCAGACCGCGCCAACGCGGTGCGCCAGATCCTCGAGCGCGAAGGGCTGCCGCCGTCCCACATCTTCGCGGTCTCCGGCAAGGCCGACAGCCAGCCGCTGTTTCCCGACGATCCGACGCTGCCGGCAAACCGTCGCGTGACCATCATGTTGATGCGTGAAAATCCACCGCTTCCGCCGGGCCTGAAGCCCTAGCGCGACTACTATATTACCATCTCGGAATTCTGGTGGGGGCCTGCTTTGCAGGCGGTCCCGCACCGCCAGCGGTGCTATGGTTGCCCGATTGACAGGCAACGCGGAAGCGTCGATAGCCGCCCGGATCAAATCAACCGTGAGAGCGTTTTTCCTCCGTCATGGCTGTCAGCGTCACATCCACCGAGGCCCATGAGGCGCCGGCCACCTCAGGCTTTTGGGCGCTGACGCTGGGGAGCATCGGCGTGGTTTTCGGCGATATCGGAACCTCGCCGCTGTATGCATTCCGTGAGGCCGTGGCCGGCGCGGCCCAGGGCCAGCCGGTCACGCGCGTCATCGTGCTCGGCGTGCTCAGCCTGATCCTGTGGTCGCTCTTCATCGTCGTCACCGCAAAATATGTGCTGCTGCTGCTGCGCGCCGACAATAACGGCGAGGGCGGCACGCTCTCGCTGATGGCGTTGGGTCAGCGGGCGCTTGGCCGAAGAAGCTGGCCGCTGCTGGCGCTCGGCGTCATCGGCGCCTCGATGTTCATCGGCGACTCCATGATCACGCCGGCGATTTCGGTGTTGTCGGCGGTCGAAGGCCTCAAGCTCGCGGCACCTGCGCTCGAACATTATGTGGTGCCGCTGACGATCTTCATCCTGGTCGTGCTGTTCTCGGTGCAGCGCAGCGGCACCGCCCGCGTCGCCTCGGCGTTCGGTCCGGTGATGGTGGTGTGGTTTGCTGCGCTGGCGGCGATGGGTTTCGTGCACATCAGCGACGATCCGTCGGTGCTGGCGGCGATCAATCCCTGGTATGGGGTCCAGTTCCTGCTTTCCCACGGCACTATCGGATTGGTGACGCTGGGTGCGGTATTTCTCGCCGTGACCGGCGGCGAAGCGCTCTATGCGGATCTCGGCCACTTCGGACGCAAGCCGATTCAGGCCGGCTGGCTGTATTTCGTGCTGCCGGCGCTGCTGATCAATTATTTCGGGCAGGGCGCGCTGGTGCTGTCCGATCCGGCGGCGATTGAAAATTCGTTCTACCGCATGGTGCCGGAAATCCTGCTGTTGCCGCTGGTGGCGCTGGCGACCGCAGCGACCGTCATCGCCAGCCAGGCGGTGATCACGGGCGCCTATTCGCTGACCCGGCAGGCGGTGCAGCTCGGGCTATTGCCGCGCTTCGAGGTTCGCTACACCTCGGAGACCCATGCCGGACAGATTTATCTGCCGCGGGTCAACCGGCTGCTTCTGATCGGCGTGCTGCTGCTGGTGCTGTTGTTCCGCACGTCGAGCGGACTGGCTTCGGCCTACGGCATCGCCGTTTCCACGACCATGGTCGCCGACGGGATCATGGGATTTGTCGTGATCTGGAAATTGTGGAATTGGCGGGTCGCGACCGCGGCTGCGGTCATCCTGCCGTTCGTCGTTGTCGACATGACCTTCTTCAGCGCAAACCTGCTGAAGCTGCTCGAAGGCGCGTGGGTGCCGCTGCTGTTCGGCGTGACGATGGCGGTGATGATCTGGACCTGGCGCCGAGGTGCGGCGATCCTGATCGCAAAAACCCGCCGCATCGAGGTGCCGCTGGCCGACCTGATCAAGAGCCTCGAAAAGCGCCCGCCGCATATCGTCAAGGGCACCGCGGTGTTCCTGACCAGCGATCCGAATTTCGTGCCGACGGCGCTGCTGCATAACCTCAAGCACAACAAGGTGCTTCACGAGCACAATGTGATCCTGACCATCGAAACCGCGCAGACGCCGCGCGTCGATCCGTCCGAGCGCGTGCGCATGGATAAGGTCAGCGACAAGTTTTCCACCGTGCGGCTGCGGTTCGGTTTCATGGAATCGCCGAACGTGCCCAAGGCGCTGGTGATCGCGCGCAAGCTCGGCTGGCAATTCGATATCATGGCGACGTCGTTCTTCGTCTCGCGGCGCTCGCTGAAGCCGTCCGCGCAGTCGGGAATGCCGCAATGGCAGGATCACCTGTTTATTGCGATGAGCCGCTCCGCCAACGACGCCACCGACTACTTCCAAATCCCCACGGGCCGGGTCGTCGAGGTCGGAACGCAGGTAACTATTTGATATTTAATACGGATTCGGCCCTCTTGACCCACTGACCTATGCGTCTTACGCATATCGGAGGCCTAAATTCAGCCTAACCTATGCATTCGCGCCGGGGGTATAGGCGTCCATCCTGCATTGTGCAGTGAACAATAGAGGCCCTTCCCATGTTGTCCGAGAGTACGATCACCGCGGCGGAAACGCCCGCGGCCAACGGACATGGGGAAGCGCATTCGACGGCGGGCTTTAAGGCCCTGATGCTCGGCAGCATCGGTGTCGTCTATGGCGACATCGGCACCAGCCCGCTCTACGCGCTGCGCGAAGCCATTGTCGCCGCAAGCGCGACCGAAGGCGGCGTCACCACGCTGGCGGTGCTCGGCGTTCTCTCGCTGATCCTGTGGGCGCTGATCGTCGTCGTCACGCTGAAATATGTGGTGATCCTGCTGCGCGCCGATAACCATGGCGAGGGCGGCACGCTGGCTTTGATGGCGCTGGCGCAGCGGGCGGTCAGCAAGGGCGCCGGCGCCATCGTTCTGCTCGGGATCATCAGCGGCGCGCTGTTTTACGGCGACGCCGTGATTACGCCGGCGCTGTCGGTGCTGTCGGCGATCGAAGGCATCAAGCTCGTCACCGCCGCCTTCGATCCCTATGTCGTGCCGCTGACCGTGCTCATTCTGCTGGTGCTGTTTGCGGTTCAATCGCGCGGCACCGCGCGGGTCGCGGCCTTTTTCGGGCCGGTGATGTGCATCTGGTTCGCGGTCATTGCGGTCGCGGCCTTGCACCCGATCATCCAGCATCCGGAAGTCTTGCTTGCGCTCAATCCGCTCTACGCGGTTTCATTCATGATCCATCACGGCGTCATCGGTTTCGTGACGCTGGGCGCGGTATTCCTCGCCGTGACCGGCGCCGAGGCGCTCTACGCCGACCTCGGCCATTTCGGCAAAAAGCCGATCCAGACCGCCTGGCTGTTCATCGTGCTGCCGTCGCTGGCGCTGAACTATATGGGGCAGGGCGCGCTGATCATCGGCGATCCCAAGGGGATAGAGAATCCGTTCTTCCTGATGTTCCCGGATTGGGCGCTGATCCCGATGGTGGCGCTGGCAACGGCGGCGACCGTGATTGCAAGCCAGGCCGTGATCACCGGCGCCTATTCGCTGACGCGCCAGGCCATCCAGCTCGGATTGTTGCCGCGCTTCGAAATCCGCCATACCTCGGAAGCGCATTCCGGCCAGATCTACATCCCGCGCATCAATTTGCTGCTGCTGATCGCGGTGATGCTGCTGGTGCTGCTGTTCCGCTCCTCGAGCGCGCTGGCGTCGGCCTATGGCATCTCCGTCACCGGCACCATGGTGGTGACGGCGATGATGGGCTTTGTCGTGATCTGGCGGGTCTGGAGATGGTCGCCGTTCGCGGCCGCCGCGCTGATCGCGCCGTTTTTGTTTCTCGATCTCACCTTCCTCGCGGCCAACCTGTTGAAGGTGCTCGAGGGCGGCTGGGTGCCGCTGGCGCTGGGCGGCATGGTGATGCTCCTGATGTACACCTGGCGGCGCGGCAGCCGGCTGTTGTTCGAGAAATCGCGCAAGCTGGAATTCCCGCTGGCCGACCTGGTGGCGATGCTGGAAAAACGGCCGCCGCAGCGGGTCTCCGGCACCGCCGTGTTCCTGACCAGCGACCCCCAGAGCGCGCCGACCGCGCTGATGCACAGCCTGAAGCACTACAAGGTGCTGCATGAGAAGAACGTCATTCTCACCATCGAGACCGCGCCGACGCCGCGGATCGATCCGGCCGAGCGGGTGCGGATGGAACAGCTCAGCGCGACCTTCTCCCGGGTGACGCTGCGGTTCGGCTTCATGGAATCGCCCAACGTGCCGAAGACGCTGGCGATCGCCCGCAAGCTCGGCTGGCAGTTCGACATCATGTCGACGTCGTTCTTCCTGTCCCGGCGGTCGCTCAAGCCGGCCGCGCATTCGGGAATGCCGCGCTGGCAGGACCTGCTTTTCATCCGGCTGAGCCGCTCCGCCAACGACGCCACCGACTATTTCCAGATTCCGACCGGGCGGGTGGTCGAGGTCGGCACGCAAGTCACAATCTAGCTTTAGCGACCGCTTTAAGCCGTTTACAGCGCTTGATTTTCCCCGCGCGAGAGGCGACTTTGCGCCCGCAATGACGGGGCGGGTTAGCTAATCGATTGTCGGGAGGATATGCGTGGCGGATCATCAGGTGCACGACTTGACGCCGGAAGAGGTGTCGAAGGGGATGGCGGACGGACGCTATCTGCTCGTCGACGTCCGCGAGCCCAATGAGGTTGCCGTCGAGGCCTATCCCGGCGGCGTCGTGGTTCCGCTTTCGACATTCGACCCGACGGCCATTCCCGACCCCAAGGGCAAGCAGGTCGTCTTCGCCTGCCGTTCCGGCAAGCGGTCGGTGACGGCCTCGCTGGCCGCGCAGGCTGCGGGCCTGCCCTACGACAAGCACCTCGCCGGAGGCATATTGGGCTGGAAGGCTGCGGGAATGCCGACCAGGGCCGGCGGCTGACCCTTGCCATGACTTCCATGAACAAGGTCTTCGCCGACCTTCCCGTCACCATCTTCGAGGCGATGTCGCAGCTCGCGCGCGACAACGACGCCATCAATCTCGGTCAGGGCTTTCCCGACGATCCCGGCCCCGAGGACATCAGGCGCGCCGCGGCGGACGCGTCGATCAACGGCTACAACCAGTATCCGTCGATGATGGGCATCCCGGAACTGCGGCAGGCGATCGCGGATCATTACGGACGCTGGCACAAGCTCAGCCTCGATCCGATGACCGAAGTGATGGTGACCTCGGGCGGCACCGAAGCGCTGACATCGGCCATTCTCGCCGTGGTCGAGCCCGGTGACGAAGTCGTCGTGTTCCAGCCGGTCTATGACAGCTATCTTCCGATCATCCGCCAGGCCGGCGGCATTCCGCGCCTGTTGCGCCTCGAGCCGCCGGACTGGCGGCTGACCGAGGAGATGCTGGCCAGCGTCTTCAACCACAAGACCAAGGCGGTCTTGTTCAACAATCCGCTCAATCCCGCCGCCGTGGTCTATCCGCGCGAGGATCTCGAGCTGCTGGCGCGGTTCTGCCAGCAGTTCGACACCATCGCGATCTGCGACGAGGTCTGGGAGCATGTGATCTTCGACGGCCGCGAGCATATCCCGCTGATCACGATCCCGGGCATGCGCGACCGCACCATCAAGGTCGGCTCCGCCGGCAAGATCTTTTCGCTGACGGGATGGAAGATCGGCTTTGTCTGCGCCGCGCCGCCGCTATTGCGTGTCGCCGCCAAGGTGCACCAGTTTCTGACCTTCACGACGGCACCCAATCTGCAGGCCGCGGTCGCCTATGGCCTCGGCAAGCCAGCCGAATATTTCCACGACATGCGCAAAGATCTGGCGCGGAGCCGGGACCGTCTCACCAGGGGGCTGGAGAGCATCGGCTTTCCCGTGCTCAAATCGCAGGGCACCTACTTCCTCACCGTCGATCTGTCGCCGCTGGGGCTGAACGAGACCGATGAGGCGTTCTGCAAGCGCATCGTGACCGACTACAAGGTGGCGGCCATTCCGGTGTCGGCCTTTTACGAGCAGGACGCCGTGACCTCGGTCGTGCGTTTCTGCTTTGCCAAGAAGGATTCAACGCTCGACACGGCGCTGGAGCGCTTGTCGGACGCGGTTCACGGCCGAAAGAGGTAGAGAAAGATGTGCGACCAGAACCGTCATCCAATCCGTTTCTTTGGTGCGGTTGCAGCGGTTCTGTTGCTTTCGCTTCCCGCCGTGGCCGAGGAGCGCACCGTCAACTTCTACAATTGGTCGAACTACATGGCGCCGGGGGTGCTGGAGGATTTCACCAGGGAAACCGGCATCAAGGTGGTCTACGACACCTTCGACGCCAACGAGACGCTGGAGACGCGGCTGCTCGCGGGCAAATCGGGTTACGACGTCGTCGTGCCCACCGGCTATTTCCTGCAGCGCCAGATCACGGCGAAAGTCTTCCTGAAGCTCGACAAGTCAAAATTGCCGAACCTCGCCAATGCCTGGCCGGTGGTGACCAATCAACTCGCCACCTACGATCCCGGCAACAATTACGGCGCCAACTACATGTGGGGCACCACCGGGATCGGCTACAACGTCAAGATGGCGCAGAAAATACTCGGGCCCGATGCCAGGATCGACAGCTGGGACATGGTGTTCAAGCCCGAGAATCTCGCGAAATTCAAGGATTGCGGCATCCACATGCTGGATTCCGCCGACGATATCCTTCCCGCCGCGCTGGGGTATCTCGGCATCGATCCGAATTCCACCAGGCAGGCCGATCTGGAGAAGGCCGCCGATCTCGTCATCAAGATCAGGGCCTATATCCGCAAGTTTCACTCCTCCGAATATCTGAGCGCGCTGGCCTCCGGCGAAATCTGCTTCGTGGTGGGCTGGTCCGGCGACGTGATGCAGGCGCGCAGCCGCGCGGCCGAGGCCAAATCCGATATCGAGATCGGCTACACCATCCCGAAGGAGGGCGCGCAGATGTTCTTCGACAATCTCGCGATACCCGCCGACGCCAGGAATGTCGCGGAGGCCTATGAGCTGATCAACTACCTGTACCGGCCCGATGTCGCGGCCAGGAATTCGAATTTCCTGTCCTACGCCAACGGCAATCTCGCCAGTCAGAAACTGGTCGATCCGAAAATCCTCAACGACAAGAACATCTACCCTGACGAGGCGACACAGAAGAAGCTGTTCGTGATCACCGCGCGCGATCCGGCCACCCAGCGCGTCATCAACCGTCTCTGGACCAAGGTGAAGACGGGGCGCTAGCTCTCTCCTCCGTCATTGCGAGGAGCGGAGCGACGAAGCAATCCATTCTTTCTTGTTGTGGAGCGATGGATTGCTTCGCGGAGCCTGTCATCGGGCGCGCATTCGCGCGACCCGTTGGCTCGCAATGACGCATTTCGAGAGAGCCGCTCACCGCCACCTTCGATGCAGCCACAGCCACTGTTCCGGATATTCCCGGACCCAGCCTTCGACGACGTCGGTGATCGCCTGCATCGTGCCCTGAACGTCGATCTGGCCGGACGCGTCGCGCACCGGCTTGACCTCTTCGGACAGCTCGGCGCGGAAACGATTGCCGGGCAGGCGAATAATACGCGTGCCGTGGATCGGGCAATCGACCTGCCGCAGCAGGCGGGCAAGCATCGGATTGGCCTTGGTCTTGCGGCCGAAGAACGTGACCTCGACGCCGTTGGTGAGATATTGATCGACCAGCATCGCGACGTGCTGGCCGTTCTGCAGGGCATCCGCGAGCTTCAGCGGCGCCTCGCGGCCGGCCGGAATCAGCGTCCCCATCTTGACGGCGCGGATCCGTTCAATGGCGCGGTCGGCGGATTCGATGTTCGGTCGCCGGAACAGGATCGCGGCATCGAGCCCGTGCGCGACCGCGGCGAGCGCCGGCAGCTCCCAGTTGCCAAGATGGCAGGCGAAGAACAAAGCCGGCTTTCCGTCATCCCTGAGCAGATCGAACAATTCCTTGGTCCGCGGCGAGAATTCGACGCGACTTGGCTTTTCGGGATGATCGGGATCGTAGTCCCAGATATGGTCGAGATGCGCGAACTCGGCGCCGACGCGCCCGAGATTATCCCACACGCCGGCGAGAATGGCCTCGATCTCTTCCGGTGATTTTTCCGGAAACGCAGCCGTGAGGTTCTCGCGGCCGATCCGGTTCTCGCGCAACCTTCGGCCGATGAAGCGGGTGACGCGGCCGAACAGATTGGCGGTCTTGACCGGATCGAAATAGCGCGTGGTGCGCAACATGCCGACCGTCAGCGCGCCGACGGCGGCCTCGGTCGTCGGCTTGGCGGCGTCGCGAAGGCGCGCCTTGGTGCGAAGGAGCAGGCGGTTCATCGCTGCGAACGCGCGGCCCGCTAGACCGGTTCACGCGTCAGGATCAGCGAGGCATTCTGCCCGCCGAAACCGAACGAGTTGGACATCACGGCCGTGACGCGGGCGTCGCGCGCCTTGTTCGCCACCACGTCGAACGGGATCGCCGGATCGGGCATGTCGTAGTTGATGGTCGGCGGAATCCGCTGATGTTCGAGCGTCAGCAGCGAGAAGATGGCCTCGACCGCGCCGGCCGCGGAGATGGTGTGGCCGACCATCGATTTGTTGGACGATACCGGAATGTGATTGGCGCGTTCGCCGAACACGGCCGCGGTGGTGAGATACTCCATCTTGTCGTTTTCCGGCGTCGCGGTGCCGTGCGCGTTGATGTGATCGATCTGTTCGGGCGTCATGCCGGCATCGGCCAGCGTCTTGCGCATGCAGCCGATGATCGGCTTGCCGTCGGGGCTCGACCGGGTGCGGTGGAACGAGTCGGTCAGTTCACCGCAGCCGGCCACGACGCCAATGATCGGGGCGCCGCGCGCCATCGCCGCTTCATAGCTTTCCAGCACCAGGGCGCCGGCGCCTTCGGCCATGACGAAACCGTCGCGGTTCTTCGAGAACGGCTTTGACGCGGCCTGCGGCGGATCGTTCTGCGTCGAAAGTGCCGAGAGCAGGGAGAAGCGGACCATCGCTTCCGGATTGACCGTGCCTTCGGTCGCGACACACAGCGCCGCATCGGCTTCGCCGCGGCGGATCGCTTCCACGCCGAGCTGGATCGAGGTCGCGCCGGAGGCGCAAGCGGTCGACAATGAGATCGGCGATCCCTTGGTTCCGAAGGTTTCGGCGAGGTGACCGGCGACCGAGCCGAACATGAAACGATGGTGATATTCGGCGAACTTTCCGCCACCGCTGGCACGCAGAACATCGAAATAGTCGAATTCTTTTTTTCCGACGGTGCGGCCGACTTCCAGCCGCTGCGGCCATTCGGTCTCGACCGGCGCGACCGCCAGGAACAGCGGCCCCGGAAAATTGCCCTTGCTGCCGATTCCGGACTGCTGCAGCGCTTCTTCGGTAGCCATCTCGGCGAGACGCTCGGAGAGGCTGGTCGACGAGAACGGCTCGACAGTGACGAAATCGATCGTCCCGGCCATCGTCGACTTCAGTCCCTCGACGGGGAAGCGCGTGACCGTCTTGATGCCGGATTCGCCCGCGGTCAGCTTCGCCCAGTTGTCTTTCTTGCCGGTGCCGAGCGAGGTGACAATGCCCATGCCGGTAACGACGACAATCGGCCTGCCGAATTTATCGCGTGGTGCTGCCATGATTCCCCCGTCGATGCTGCGCCGTACCCGTGCAGCGCTATCGCGCTCTACTTCTGCTGCTCAAGCATGATCTTGCCGGAAAAGCGGCCCGCCCTTCCGGATCATGCTCTACTTGACCGCCTCGACCAGGGCCATGCCTTCGCCCTGCCAGTGACCGGCGCCCACCACGACAATCTGGGTCGGCGGTTCGGACTTTTCAACCTCGAACCCGGTCGGATCGTTGGGCGGAAACAGCGCGCCGCGCGAGATCGAAAGTGCGGCGAGCGCCAGCCCGAGCGGAAACTGGGTCTCCAGCGTGTGGCCGAATGTAGTGCCGGTTGCGCGCACCGCGAAGCCGGGGTGCTGGCGCAGGAAGGCTTTCTCTTCCGCCGTCACGGGCTCGACGCCGGTCGCGCCGGTGATGAGGTTGCCGCTGTCGCCGGGAACGCCGAGCTTCGTCCACAGCGCTTCCAGCGATTTCGTCACCGCGCCCGGCTGTTTGCGCTGCGCAAGGTCGGCCACCACCCGGGTCAGCTTTGCGTAGGGCTTTGCGCCGCGCGCCTCTGCGTGTTCCCGCGATTCCATCACCAGGAAAGCGCCGGCGGAGCCCATGGCGAAGCCGCTGTTGTTCTCGCGGGCCCAGACGCCCGAGAATTTTTCGGTCAGGTTGAAATCGCCGAATTCATAGAGGATCATGAGGTCGGGACGTTCGCCATTATGGGCGCCGCCGATCAGGGCGATGTCGCTTTGACCGGCCTCGATGCGCGCGAGCGCAATCCGCGCGGCATCGATGCTTGCGGCTTCCTCGCCCATGAAGGTGCGCGACGTGCCGCAGACGCCATGAACGATGGCGATGTTGCCGGCGAGCAGGTTGGAGAGCTGGGCCAGAAACAGGGTCGGCCGCAGGTCATTCATCAGCCGTTCGTTGAGAAAGCCGGGGCTCGAATTGCCCTGCGCGTCGGCGTTCAGGATCGCCATGTCAACCGCGATGTCGCGTTCGCCACCGCCGGCCGCGATCACCATATCCATCCGGGAAAGGATTTCCTGATTGCCTTTGACGCCAGCGGAATCGAGCGCCAGCCCGGCGGCATAGGTGCCGATGCGTTGCCACGCCTCCATCTGGCGCTGATCGCCCTTTTTCGGGATCTGGGCGTCGAAGACGACCGGGGCCAGCGGATGAACGATGTAGGGCGCGAAACGCTTGTCGTCGAAATTGATCCGCCTGGCGTTGAGGGCGTCCCAATGCGCGTCCAGCCCTTCACCGAGCGAGGACACGATGCCGATGCCGGTGATCCAGACTTCCTTCGCACCCGGTGATTTCGGCTCAGTCATGGGGCATCGCCTGCAGCGGGAAGCCGATCTTGTGGGCCATCGCGTCCATGTGGACGCGAAAAGCAGGGTCGGGGAAGGGGGCAAGCCCGAAGGTTATTTCAGCGCTGCACTTCAAGTCCTTGCCCACGTAGCCCTTGGCCTTCGTGACCGCAAAGCCGGAACCTTCGTGCTCGACCTTCGCATCGATCGTCAGCAACTGACCGGGACTGACGAAACCTCGCATCTTGGCTTCCTTCACGATTGCCAGGAACGGCATGCGCTCGAACTTCAACACGCCGAGCAGCAGCCAGCCGGAACTCTGTGCCATCGCTTCGGTCAGGAGGACGCCGGGCATGATTGGAAAGCCCGGGAAATGCCCCTCGAAGATGGTGTGCTGCTGCGGAACCTGCGCCTCGACGACAATCGTCTGCTTGGCGATGTCGAGGTCGACGATGCGGTCGATCAGCTGGAAGTAATCGAGGTTCATGACGGGCGATTACGCACCCGTGCCTGTGTTCTTGGCTGCGACCAGTTCGTCGATACGATCGGCGAGGTTTTTCAGCACGAAGTACTGCTCGGTCGTGGCCTTGCCGTCGTTGACCTCCTGGGTCCATTTTTCGAGCGGCATCTTGATTCCGAACGCTTTGTCGATGGCAAAGGCGATGTCCAGGAAGTCCAGACTGTCGATCCCGAGATCGTCGATGGCGTGGCTCTCCTGCTTGATCGTGTCGCGTGGAATGTCGCAGGTCTCAGCGATAATGTTGGCGATCTGATCGAATGTAGAGGACATCATTAAGCCTTTGATATATTGGAGATATTTCTGGAGCGGCTTGGACGGGGCGGGTGCGGCGGCCCCGGAATGCCCGATGCCCTCCGGCCGGAGTTGAGTGCCCGTATATCGGAGCGGGGCCCTGAGTTCAATGGAGGTTGGCTCCCCCTGCGGGGACGGATTTATGGGCAAACGGCTGGCCGGTTCCACAATCTAGCCGTGCGGCACCATTGAAATCCGGGCGCAGTCATGGCGGCCCATCAGCACGCAATCCTGGGTTTTGCGGAGGTCGGCAATGCTCATGGCAAGCCAAATCCCGATCGCCGTCAACGCCACGGTGAACGCGAAGGCCGCAATGTTCGCCAGCATGCGATGACGGAAGTCGTCCGGCTCGTCACGGGGCCGTTCGTAGCGGGACAGATCGTTTGCAACGTGCCGGATATTTGCCGGCTCCGCCGGCGCGTCCTGCCGGCCCGGCGGATGGGCAGACGTGCGCGGCCGGAATTTGAGCACGACGTGCTCGTCATCCCTGGTAATAGGCCGCTGGGTTTTCACTGCTGTCGGTCCGGAGGCGTTGCAGTCCAGTTTAACACGCTCGCCCGGCGGCTCACATAAAATCTTGGTGCGCGTGAATGCAGGTCTACCCCTGCACGGTGTCATGGAACCGGCCGTAATCGATCCTGAGCCGGCCGTCTTCCGCGGTGCCGAGGATTTCAGCGTAGCGCTCCCCAAAGCGGATCTCGGGATATTCGTAGGACTTTCGCGCATGCACCGTTTGCGCTGCGACGACGTCGTATCCGGACACCACCACCACGAGGGAAACCTCGATGGCTTCGAGGTCATCGGCGGTCAGTCCGTAAAGCGGACTGCCGGCGTCGATGACGTGAAACAGCGTCCAGCTCAGCGCCAGCGCCGGACTCTCGTTTCGCAGCAGCGGCAGCTCGTAGAACCGCCGGAACGGCTGGCCTTCCTTGCTGACGATATTCTTGAACAGCCATAATCTGGCGGTGGCATTGCTGATGATGTTGTGGCGTTCGTTGGCGAGCCGGATCATCAGCGTCTGTTCGCCCTCATGGTCTGAAATGACGGGATTGTCGGCGAACAGTAGCCGCGCGCTCGGACGCGAGAAGCGAGCAAAGATCAGCCCGGTCATCAACGACATCGAAAAGATGCCCGTGAACAGTTCGACGGCGGCGATGAAATGCCCGTAATGGGTCTGCGGGTGCATGTCGCCATAGCCGGCCGTGGAAAGCGTCTCGATGCTGAAATAGAGATAGTCGGTATAGCCGCCGCTTGGCACGCTGGAGATCGGCTGGTCCCCGATCCAGTAGAACACCGCGAAAACCGCGTTGAAGGCAATGAACACCAGCACCGCGCCGCCGATAAAGGCCGGCCATGACGCCGTCATGCAGCGATGGCTGATATCGGCCCAGAAACTGAGGTGCAGGCCTTCGGTGATCACTTCGCGGCCGCCAAAGCGCACGATCCGGGCCTTCGACGTTCGATCGTTCGGGCTCTTCGCCATGGTTTTCAAATCTCGCAAATCTCTGTGAGGTGGCAGGGGCATTTGATCGCCCGTGCCATCATGGCATAGTGGAACCGGCTTCGAGCAGGTTTCGCCAGTCAAATACGGGGTTAGTTATGGCCAACACGCGTGAACCATACGTCAAGCCGGTCCCGATCCTCTCGCTGCGTCCAACCCAGATGACGGTTGGGATGCGGGAAGTGAAGGAAAAGCGCAAGCGCTGGCGGGAGCACAAGTCGGCGAAGAAGCGCGCCGAATTGCTGGGCAAGCACATGATTCCCGTGGTTTTCGGGCCGGACCAGAACTACTACGTGGTCGATCATCATCATCTGGCGCGTGCGCTGCACGACGAAGGCGTCAACGATATCCTGGTGACCGTGATCGGCGATCTCACCATGGTCCAGCGCGAAGCGTTCTGGGGCGTGATGGACAACAAGCGATGGGTCTATCCGTACGACGCCAGGGGCGAACGCCGGCAATTCAAGGATATCCCGAAATCGGTAGCCGCCCTCAAGGACGACCCGTTCCGCAGCCTCGCCGGCGAATTGCGCCGCGCCGGCGGCTTTGCCAAGGACACCACGCCGTTCAGCGAATTCCTGTGGGCGGATTTTCTGCGCCGGAAAATGTCGCGCAAGAGCGTGGAAGCAAATTTCTCCAGGTCGATGGAGAAAGCGCTGGCTTTCGCCAAAAGCAAGGACGCGGTCTATCTGCCCGGCTGGTGTGGGCCCGCGTCGGACGGCTAGCGTCCGGCGCGCCCGTATCTATTTCGGCAGCCGCCCCATCATGTAGAACTCGTCGTTCGGGCGCATCGCGGTGACATTGGCGATCCGGTTCGACAGCGCAAAGAATGCCGAGATCGCGGCGATGTCCCAGATGTCGTCGTCGCTGAAGCCGTGGCTGGCGACGGCTGTGAAGTCCTCCTCCGAAATCCGGTTCGCCTCCGCGCTCACCTTCATCGCAAAGTCGAGCATGGCGCGCTGCCGCGGCGTGATGTCGGCCTTGCGGTAGTTGACCGCGATCTGGTCGGCGATCTGCGGATTCTTGGCCCGGATGCGCAGGATGGCGCCGTGCGCGATCACGCAGTAATGGCACTGGTTGGCGCTGCTGGTCGCCACCACGATCATCTCGCGCTCGGCCTTGGTCAGGCCGCCCTCCTTGTCCATCAGCGCGTCGTGATAGGCAAAGAAGGCGCGAAACTCGTCGGGACGATAGGCCAGCGTCAGGAAGACGTTGGGAACGAAACCGGACTTCTCCTGCACCGCCAGGATGCGGGTGCGGATATCGTCGGGCAGTTTGTCGAGGGACGGCGTCGGGAATCGTCTTGCGATCGGCTGTGTCATGAAAAGGTTCCGGCATGCCGCGTGGTGCGGTTATGGCGAAACCATAGTCGATGGCGGCTTCGGCGCAAAGCGCAGGAGTGGTTTGCTGGAATGCGCTTTAGCGCAGCGGCTTCTTCAAGAGCGAGAAGCGATCGGGATCGAGCCCCATCGAGGGCTGCAGCATCGGCGCTTCCAACGACACCGTGCGCGCGGCGGGCCGGTCGTTGATGGTGGGATCGTTCGGTACATCGCGATGCGAGGTGGCGCCACGCCAGCGCTCCAGCACGGCCGAGACGAAATGCATGTCGTGGCCGGCGGCGACCGACGGCACGGTCGAGATGGTTGCTTCGCTGCGCGGCAGTTGATGCAACGGCACTTCCTTGAAGCGCAGCCGGGTCGGAAGCGCGACGCCTTCACCGAACGCGAGCACTTCGCGGGTGCCGAGCGAGGGCACGAACGACAGCAAATTGGCGGCGGCGTCGGAGACCGCGGAACGCAGCAGCGCCTGGTCGCGGTCGTTGGCAAGGCGCATCGTGAATAGCGTGTTGCACTGGGAGATGATGGTGGCGTCGAGTTCGGCCGGACGCTGCGTCACCAGCCCGAGATAGACGCCGTATTTGCGGCCTTCCTTGGCGATCCGCGAGACGGCCTTGCGGGTCGGCCCAAACCCGATGTTGCGGTCGGCGGAAGCGTAGCGATGCGCCTCTTCGCAGACGAACAGCAGCGGCGAGACGCCGTCGCTCCACAGCCCGAAGTCGAACGCCATGCGGCACAGCACCGACACCACGGAATCGATGACTTCGGCAGGGAAGCCGGCCAACTGCATCACGGTCATCGGACGGCCGTTGGCCGGCAGCCGGAACAGATGGCTGATGACCTCCGCCATGGTGTCGCCGCCGACATTGGCGTTGTCGAACATGAAGGCGTAGCGCGGATCGTTGCGCACGGTCTCGATGCGCGAAATCAGCTTGTGGTAGATGATGCGCGACGAGCGGTTTTCCAGCTTGCCCATGCGCTCGTCGATCAGCGAAATCAGGTCTACCAGACGGTAGGGCACCGGGGTATCGACGGTGTAGCCGATCGCCTTGGGATCGGCGCGCTTCAGCCCGAGCCGATCGGTGTTCTGGTATTGCGTATAGATACCCTTCGCCATCGGAATGACTTCGGCGAGGATGTCGAGTTCCTCCGGCACGCCGGGGCGGCCGGCGAACAGCACGTCGACGATCTCTTCGAAATTGAACAGCCAGAACGGCAGTTTCAGGTTGCGCGGGTTGAGCACCAGCGAGCGATCGCCGAAGCAGCGGCCGTATTCGTTATGGACGTCGAGCAGGAAGATCCGCAAATTCGGCCGCGACTTGAGAATTTCGTTCAGCAGCAGCGACACGCCGGTCGATTTACCGACGCCCGTGGAGCCGAGCACCGCGAAATGCTTGGAGAGCATTTCCTCGATATCGACATAGGCGATGACCGAGGGATCCTGCTGCAGGGTGCCGATATTGATCTGATCCGATCCGCTCGGCGCATAGACCGTGCGCAGCTCCGCATTGCTGATCAGCTCGACGGCATCGCCGATGGTCGGATAGTTGGTGACGCCGCGCTGGAATTTGGGACGTTCGGGCCCGCCGAGGATTTCACCGAGCAGGTCGACCGAGGCGCTGGCGATGTAATTATCGGATGTCGGCAGGTCCTCGCAGGATACTTCCGTGATCATGGCGACGATGGTGGAATTTGCGCAGCGGATGCTGACGAAGCGGCCGACGGTAGCCCGCACCTCGGAGAGGCCCATCTTGTTCACCGCCAGAAGTCCGACCCGGGCGAGGGAGCCCCGCACCGAAATCACGCGTCCGAAGGATGTCACAGTGTTAAACCTGGCATGTCATGAAATTGGGTCGGCTGCATTATGCCGATGCGGGTTACCGAAACGGTTAAATTCGCCGGGTTCAGGATTGGCTAAATCTGCCGCATCTTGGTCAGGATTTGTTTTGCCACGGCACCCCGGCTGTCGCTTCAGCGCTCGTTATGCTGGAAAATCAGCGTTTCTTCGCTTCGGTTCGCGCGCACCGCGCGCGCTGGCGCTTAATCCTTCGTTTACCATTTCGACGGAGAGAGCCCGGCGCGGCGGTCGCGTGACGCTACCCTGCGATCCCCGGACCAAAGATTGGGTCAGCCATTGGGTCGCGATAACCGATTGCTAACTGCAAGTTGTAACGCGCCTTCCATCTGTCATGCGTAACTTTGATGCGCTGGGAGGGCACCAGGTGAGTATCGATAGCGGCCATCAGTCGCCCGGCGGTTCTGCGAGTCCCGCCGAAATGGCCGGGAGGGTCGGATGGCTGGCGTTTTGCGCCGGACTGTCGGCGGCGATCCTGTTTGGCGCGGGAATGACCGCCTGGAGCTTGCGCGAACGCGTATTGCTTGCCGTTGCCGCCGTCCTCGCCGTCGTCGTCTGCCTGTTGCTGAAGCGTCACCGGTTGTCGGGCCGGCGGCTCACGTTGGAGCGGCGGCACCTCAGCATCGCCGTGAACAATATTCCGCAAGGCCTCGTTCTCTACGACGCGTCGGCGCGGATCATCATCTGCAACCAGCGTTACATCGAGATGTTCGGCCTGTCGCCGGAAGTGGCCAAACAGGGCTGCACGATGCAGCGGCTGATCGCGCATCGGAAGGAAACCGGATCCTTTGACGGCGATGTCGACGAATTCTGCAATGCGATCATACGAAACGTATCGCTCGGAAAAAGCACGCGCCAGCTCACGGAGGCTCCGGGCGGCCGGGCGATCGAGATCGTCAACCAGCCGCTGAAAGGGGGCGGGTGGGTTGCCACCATCGAAGACATCACCCAACGCACCCGCGCCGACGAGAAGATCGCGCATATGGCGCATTACGACGCGCTCACCGACCTGCCCAACCGGGTGTTGTTTCGCGAGCGTCTCGAACAGGCCCTGCAGGCGATCAGGCCGCGCGAACGGCTGGCCGTGATGTATATCGACATCGACGAATTCAAGAGCATCAACGATGCGCTCGGCCACGCGATCGGCGATGAGCTGTTGAAAGGCGTCGCCGACCGCCTGCGCGGCTGCCTCAAGGACACCGATGTGGCGGCGCGTCTGGGGGGTGACGAATTCGCGGTGATTCAGACCGCCATCAAAAGCCAGTCGGAGACCTCCCACGTCGTCGAATGCATCTATGCCGCGATCAGAGAGCCGTTCGAGTGCACCGGTCACCTGATCACCACCGATGCCAGCATCGGTATCGCGCTCGCGCCCGGCGACGGGCTGGATCTGGACCAATTGCTGAAAAATGCCGACCTGGCCCTGCATGGGGCCAAGGGCGACGGACGCCGGACCTACCGGTTCTTCGAGGCGGGCATGGATGCACGGGCCAAGGCGCGGCGAAGCCTCGAGTTCGAACTGCGTCAGGCGATCAATGATGGCAGCCTGGAGGCCTATTACCAGCCGGTGGTCACGCTCGATCACGGCAAGGTCAGCTGTTGCGAGGCGCTGCTGCGATGGCGCCACCCCGAACGCGGGATGATTTCGCCGGCGGAATTCATTCCGATCGCGGAGGAGACCGGCCTGATCAACCAGCTCGGTCATTGGGTGCTCCACACCGCGTGCGCCGAGGCTGTGAACTGGCCGGATGACATCCGCGTCGCGGTCAATGTCTCGCCGGTTCAGTTCAAGAGCCAGACGCTGGCGCTCAACGTGGCCGCAGCACTTGCTGCTTCCGGCCTTGCCGCCTCCAGGCTCGAGCTCGAGATCACCGAGGCGGTGCTGATTCGCGACGACGAAATGGCGCTGGAGGTGCTGCATCAGTTGCGGGCGCTCGGCGTGCGCATCGCGCTGGACGATTTCGGCACCGGCTATTCCTCGCTCAGCTATCTGCAGCGGTTTCCGTTCGACAAGATCAAGATCGATCGCTCCTTCGTCAGGGATATCGCCAGCGCGGTTGCCTCATCCTCCATCGTCGAGGCCGTCGTGAACATCGCGGCCGCGAGCAACATGACGACGACGGCGGAAGGCGTGGAGACCGAGCAGCAACGAGAATTGCTGCGCGTGCTCGGCTGTACCGAGATGCAGGGATATCTGTTCAGCCCCGCGATCCCCGCGGTCGAGATACGCCAGTTGTTGCGCTCGCACCGGAGCCGCGCGGTATCGGCGGCCTGAAGCGCCGGGCGCAGTCGGCCACGGCGGCTAACCCGGTGCGAAGCGGACGCCGATCCGCTTCTCTTTCCGCCAAACAACCTGGCAATGCCGGCTGCTGTGCTCCGCTTCGACCAACAGGGTCAACTGATCGGGAATGCCGACCGGGGATTCCACTTCGGGTGCCGCACCGGTCTCGGATAGATTGCGGATCGTGCAGCTGATCGCAC
The DNA here is from genome assembly GCF_036924615.1 of Bradyrhizobium sp. AZCC 2289. Lineage (NCBI taxonomy): Bacteria > Pseudomonadati > Pseudomonadota > Alphaproteobacteria > Hyphomicrobiales > Nitrobacteraceae > Bradyrhizobium > Bradyrhizobium sp. AZCC 2289. The sequence continues at coordinate 8,933,397 of NZ_JAZHRY010000001.1, forward strand.
CTCCGCCGCCGAAGGAAATCGTACCTGCCTTGAGGACACGCCGGCGCTGTTCCGCTCTGTGTTCTTCCATCAGCACACCCTCCGCATGTGACGACGGAGTAGCGTCCCTATCGGTCCGCGTGAGCCGTTCCACTGTGGTCAACGACCTGAAGGGCGGGCGAACCGAGCGGCGACGCCACATCAAGACCTGCGTGACACGCTCTTCCTTTACCGGAACCGCGGATGACTCGCAATCGTCGCGCGCCTGGCCGGAGGCATCTCTGGCGGTCGCTCGCGGGGGGTGTGGCATTGATTTGCGTCGGGCTCGCAGAGCCTTGCCATGATCTCGATCGCGGTGATCCTGATGCGGACCTCGAGCGAGCATTTTCGCGGCCGGGTGATGGGCGTGCGGATAATGGTGATCGACGGCCTGCCGCTCGGTCTTCTGACGGCCGGCAGCCTGATCGAGGAGATCGGCTTTGCCGCGACCGGAACGCTGTACGCGGCGGGCCGACTGGCGCTGATGACGGCGGTCGTTCTGCACTGGCGCGCCGATCTATGGCACGTGCATGCGGCGGCCAATGCGAGGTGAGACTTCGGACGTCCGTCTGGATGCCGCGCTCAAAACGTAAGCTGCACCTTCATCGATTTCGACCGGTCGCTGGCCAACTCGAAAGCATCGACCGCCCTGTTGAACGGCAGCGACGCGGTGATCAGCGGTTTCACGTCGATCAGGCCTTCGCCCATCAGACGCAGTGCGAGTTCGAATTCGGAATCGAACCGGAACGTGCCGCGCAACTGCAATTCCTTGGTGACGATGCTGTTGATCGGAAGCGTCATTTTGCCGCCGAGCCCGAGTTGCACAATGATTCCGCCAGGGCGCATCAGGTCGAGCGCGGCGCGCAACGCCGCCTGATTGCCTGAGGCTTCGAACAGGACGTCGAACACACCCTTGCCGGCGCGATAGGGATCGAGCCTGGATGCTTCCGTCGCGCTGTTGACGGTAAGGCTCGCGCCGAGTGTTCGTGCAACGGCCAGCGGCGCGTCGGCGATATCGGTCACGACCACTTCCGCAGCACCGCCGTAGCGCGCCACGACAACCATCAGCGCGCCGATCGGGCCGCAGCCGGTCACCAGAACGCGTTTTCCCAGCAGGGGGCCTGCCTGCTTTCCGGCGTGGAGGCAGACCGCGAGCGGCTCGGCCATGGCGGCTTCGCCGAGCGAGAGGGAATCGGCGATCGGAATAGCCTGCGATGCCTCGACCGTCACGTTCTCGCGAAAGCCTCCCTGCACATGCGGCATGCGCATCGCGCTGCCCATGAAGCGCATGTCGAGGCATTGATTGCGCATTCCCTCGCGGCAATGGACGCAGACGTTGCAGGGCCTGCTCGGATTGACGGCCACCCGCATCCCGGATTTGAGATGCGGCATGTCGCCGCCGACAGCGGCGATCACGCCCGATATTTCGTGCCCGAGCGCCATCGGCTGCTGGATCCGGACCGTGCCGAAGCCACCGTGATGATAATAGTGCAAGTCCGAACCGCAGATGCCGCCGGCCGCGATCCTGACGCGGACTTCGCCGGCACCCGGCGCCGGATCTGGAAAGCTGTCGATCCGCAGATCTTTCGGAGCGTGGATGACGACGGCTTGCATGATGTTCTCCTGGCGTTTGGTCGTGGCGGGCGGGCTTACATCGCCGCCAGCATGCCGCCATCGACGTAGATGATCTGGCCGTTGACGTAGTCGGATGCGGCTGAGGCGAGGAATACCGCAGCACCAACGAGTTCGTCGGGACGTCCCCAGCGCTTCGAGGGGATGCGGGACATCAGCCAGCCGTTGAAATCAGGGTTGTTCACCAAGGCCTCGTTCATGTCGGTCAGCATGTAGCCGGGGCCGATGGCGTTGGCCTGAATACCGCTCGCCGCCCATTCGACCGCCATCGAACGCGTCAGGTTCTTGATGCCGCCTTTGGCCGCGGTGTAGGGCCCGACCGTCGGCCGCGCCAGTTCGCTCGCCAGCGATCCGATGTTGACGATCTTGCCGCGCTTGCGCGGGATCATCCGTTTGGCCGCTTCGCGACCGATCACGAAGGCGCTGGTGAGGTTGGTCTCGATCACCTTGCGCCATTCGGCGGAAGAGAATTCGACCAGCGGTTTTCGAACTTGAATGCCGGCATTGTTGACGAGGATGTCGATCTCGATACCGGCAGCGTCGAAGCGATTAAAGGCTGCAACGATTGCCTCCTCATCGGTGACATCGAAGGCTGAACCTTCCGCGGCGTGTCCGGCGCCGCGCATGTCGGCCACCGCAGCCTCGACGCGCCCCGGGTCGACGCCGTTGATGATCAACCGCGCGCCGGCTTTCGCCAACCCCTCGGCAATGGCGCGGCCAAGCCCGCGCGAGGAACCGGTCACCAGGGCGGTGTGGCCGGAGAGATCGAACAAGGCGTGCGACATTTCAAATCCTTAGATGTTGCTGCGGCGCACGGTCAGATCGGAACGATCATAGACCGCGGGCAGAAGGTCGATGCAGAGACCTTCGCCTTCCATCGGATAAACGTAGCCATCCCTGATGTCAGGCATGTTGGTGACGAGTTCATTGTACCAGCCCCTGTAGAAGGCGCGTACGGATTCCTGGATCAGCGTATTCGGCTGGCTGAACGACATATGCACGGCGGCGGCGAAGCCGACCGGGCCGATACAATCGTGCGGCGCGAAGGGACGGTGATAGGTCTCGGCCATGGCGGCGATCTTGCGGCCCTCGGTGAGCCCGCCGGTCCAGCACAGATCGGCCATCACAACGTGCATCGCGTCGCGGTCGAGCATGTCCTTGTAGGGATAGCGTGAACCGAGCGTCTCGCTGGCGCAGACCCAGACGTCGGTCGATCGGGCATATTCCGCCAGCGCCTGCGGCGAATTCATGCGGATCGGGTCTTCGTACCAGGTCGGACTGTACGCTTCGAGCACCTTGGCGATCTTCTTGGCGGTCGGCAGATTCCACAGCGAGTGGAATTCGACCATGATCTCCATTCTGTCGCCGACGGCTTTACGGATTTTTTCAAAGGGCTCGACGGCCTTCTTCATCTGTTCCGCGCTGATGAACAGACCCTGGTTCTCTTGCGCCGCCGGATCGAACGGCCAGATCTTCATCGCGCTAATTCCGCTCTCAAGCAGACTTTCGGCCACCGCGTCGGCACGGTGCATAAAGCCGTCGAGGTCTTCATAGGGGCCGTCGGATGCACCGAGGTTCCAGTTGGATACCGGCTTGATGTTGGTGGAGCGGACATATTGGTAGCCCGCGCAGGTATTGTAGATGCGCTGCTTGTCGCGGCAGAGACCGCCCAGCATCTGATGGACCGGCTGATGGCAGACCTTGCCGAACAGGTCCCACAGCGAGATGTCGATGGCGGAAGCGGCGCGATACTCGACCCCGGTCGAGGACTGCGCCATCGGCAGGTTGAGCATGTCGCGATGGATTGCCTCGATGTGCAGCGGATCGCGGCCGAGCAGCCGTCCGGCAAAGGTATCGTGGATCTGGGCCTCGACGGCACCCGCGCCGTAAAAGGTTTCGCCGAGGCCGATGATTCCGGCGTCGGTGTGCACGCGGACCCACAGCACGTTGGCGAATTCTTCGGTGCGCAGGGTTTCGATCGAAATGATCTTCACGGCGGGCGTCCTCCCATGGGGCATGGCCCTCGCGCGACCGACGGTCCGGGGCAGGAGGGCTCTTGTTGGTTGCGGCGGCCGCATTTCGGGCCGCGATTGCGCGGGAGATTAGCGCTGCTTGTAATATATCACAATATGTTTTATGGTTGACGCCAGGGAATAGCGACCCGGCGAGAATGCGGGCGGAGGAAACAGGGATGGCACGGCGCAAGAGCGCGTTGGAACTGGTGCGTCCGGACGCGAGCGGCGCCCCGAGCCGGCGCAACCGCATCAACTTCTTCGAGCTCGCCTACCAGCGCATCGAAGACCTGCTGGTCAATTGTGAGCTGAAGCCCGGACGTTTCCTGACAGTGCAGGAACTGCAGACCGTCACCGGATTCGGACGGACGCCGGTGCACAACGCGGTGAACCAATTCGCGGCCGATACGCTGATCATCATCCGGCCCCGTCACGGCCTGCAGATCGCGCCGATTGATCTGGCGCGCGAGCGGCTGCTGCTGAAGCTCAGGCGCGACATCGAGCGTTTCGTCGTCAAGCTCGCGGCCGAGCGCGCCAGCCTCTCGCACCGCAATCAGGCGCTTCGGATCGAGCGCGTGCTGAAGGAAAAGCACGACACGCTGACGCTGGCCGAATTCAACAGCCTCGATCGCCGCATCGATACGCTGATCCTCGCCGCGGCCGGCGAGCCGTTCCTCGCCCATACGCTAAAACCGCTGCACACGATCTATCGCCGCATCGGCTTCATCCATCACCGGTATATGCCGGGCCACGCCGACCTTTCAGGTACCATCGACAGCCATCTTGCGATCCTGAGTGCTGTCGCCAACCGGCGGGTCGATCGCGCCGAAGCGGCGGTCGATGTGCTGATCGATTTCATGGACGGCATGTTCGACGGAATGGAATCCGGCATCGATCCGGCCCTGCTCGATTGCAGCATCGAGCCGCTGCCCGACCTCTAGCAATCGCGATTTTACAAAAACACAGGGAGTAACGAACATGACGACGGCAGTTCTTCCACAGCGCGCGGCGATGGATAGCGCCGTCCGCTACCTCATCACCAAATACAGCCCCAAGGGCAACAAGGTCGGATGGCTGATGATGGCCTCGATCCTGGTCGAAGCCTGGGATCTCTATTCCATCGCGTTCGTTCTGATCTTCATCCGCGAACAATATCAGCCGGATCCGTTGCTGCTGGGTCTCGCGGCCGCCGGCACGCAAGGCGGCGCGCTGATTGGCGCCCTGATCGGCGGATGGCTGTCCGACAAAATCGGCCGGCGCATCATGTTCCTCGTGACGATGATCCTGTTCATCATTCTGGCGCTGGCGCAGGCATTCGTCACCAACATCGGGGAACTCATCGTCATTCGCTTTCTGCTCGGCGTTCCGCTCGGCAGCGATATCTCGACCGGCTACACCTACATCATGGAATCCATGGCCAAGGGCGAGCGCGAGGTGATGGGCAACCGCTGGCAGTTCATGTTCGCTATCGGTGAAGTCCTGACCTTGGGCGTGATCGCGATCTTCCTCATCCTCAACCTCGACCACGAGACGGTCTGGCGGGTGACGCTGGGATTAGGCGCACTGCCTGCGTTCGTCATTCTCGTCATGCGTCACGACATACCGGAAACGGCGGTGTGGCTGGTGCAGAAAGGCCGTTTCCGCGAGGCCAAGCAGGTCGCGCGCGAGATGTATAATGATCCGCTGGACATGCTGCCCAATGAGGACATCGTGGTGCCGAAGGCGCGCCCGGCGGCCTTCCTGGCCGATCTGCGCAAGGATCCGATCCGCTGGCGCGCGACGTTGTATGGCTGGATCGCCTGCTTTGCGCAGGCGAGCGAGTTCTCGACCTTCGCGTTCTATCTGCCTGTCATGTTCGCGATGGTCGGCGTCTCCACCATCCTCGGCAACAATCTCGTCACCATGGCGCTGTTCGCGTTCGCAGCGGTGTCCGGCTGGGTCGGACCGCTGCTGACGCCGAAGATCGGCCATCGCGGCATCGGCATCGCCGGATTTTCGATCGTGCTGGTTTCGCTGCTCATTGCCGCGGCGGCACTCTATACCGACCACAAATACGTCCTGCCCTTCGCCGCGGCAGGCATGCTGTGGGGACACTATTGGGACGCCTCAAACTGCATGACGATCCCGACCATGGTGGCGAAGCCGGAATACCGGGGAACCGCGAGCGGCTTTGCCTACATGTTCGTCAAGCTGCCGTCGTTCCTGGCGATCTTCCTGTTCCCGTCGCTGTTCGCGGCGATCGGGCAGGCCAACGCGACGCTGTTCGTCGCGATCTTCCCGTTGATCGGGCTGTTAGCCGCGATCTTCATCCTGCCGGAGGTCTACGGTTACGAGCACGACTGACAGGAGAGGGGGCGCAGGTCGAATCCTATTTGGGCTCAGCGTTGACCGCGCCCCTTAATCCGGCCTGCTGCTGGATCCGCTCCAGCAGTCCGTTGGATTGAACTTCCTTCACAAAAGCCGCAACGAAAGCCAGGCCTTGCTCGCGGCCTTTGGGGATAGCTATGGCCATATGCTCCAGTCCCCAATTGCCATTGAGCACCCGTGCACCGGGTATCGAATCCGACATTTCGAACAGCGTGGGCTTGTTGGTCGCATAGGTGTCGAGCTCGCCGCGGTCGAGCATCCCGACCGCCAGCTTGACGCTTTCAGCCGGAACGATCTTTGCGTTCCTGAACCTGGCGGGGAGGGTGCGTTCCGATGTACTGCCCTTGGTGACCCCTATTCGAACGCCCGGCCGGTCCAGGTCGTCGGCGCGGCTGATCGGGGAATTGGCGGGGACGAGATAGCCGAGCTCGACCGATATCACGGGCGGGCTGAAGCTGACGTCGTTCGCCCGCGCCGGCGTGGCATTGGTGACCGTGAAATCGACCTCGCCGTTCTTGATGGCGCTGACGACGTCAGCGACACGCTGGAACGTGACGTAGTCGACCGGCACTTGCAGCCGCCTGGCGAACTCCGCTCCGAGATCGTAGGCCAGGCCGTGGGTTTGCTTGGTGGCGGGGTCTGTCACCATCGAGGTCGGACTGCCCGGATAGACGCCGACGCGCAAACTGCCTTTTGGGGCGAGCAATTCCTTCTCGTCGCCGGCATTGGCCGAAACCGCGCTCATCGCGGCAAGCGCGATGCAGGCGAGCAGGGCGCTTCGAGCGAGGCGGGAAGCTCTCGTAATCGCGCGCGGTAGCGAGCGTAACAGTTTGGATCGAATCATCTTGATGTGTCCTTGTCGTGGGTTGCTCTCACTGCGCCCGGATGTTCGCCGCTTTCAGCACCGGCTCCCATTTGGTGGCCTCCGCATGCATGAACGCCTCAAATTCCTTTGCTCCGCTGCCGACCGGCGTCGCGCCGATCTTCTCCAGCGTCGTCAGGACGTTCGGATCCTGCAACGCTGCTTTCAGGTCGGTCTCGAGCTTCGCCACGATCTCGGGCGCCATGTGGGCGGGCCCTAGAAATCCCCACCAGACCGAAACATCGTAACCGGGAACTCCGGACTCCGCGACGGTCGCAACCTCGGGCAGGGTTTTCGAACGCTGCGCGGAAGTCACGGCAACCGCGCGCAATTGTCCCCCGTCAAGCTGGCCCACCACTTCCGCAAGCGGATTGAAGCTGATCGGAATATCGCCGGCCATCACGGCCGTCAGCGCCGGCGCGCCGCCCTTGTAGGGAACGGCGACGATCTTCACCCCGGCCATGTACTTCAGCAACTCGCCCGCGAGATGTGCGGAGGTGCCATTGCCGGACATGCCGTAGGACAGCGCGTCCGGGTCCTTTCGTGCCGCGGCGAGGAGGTCTCCGAGATTCGCATAGGGACTTGTCTTGGCGACGAGGACCGCGAGCGGCGAAGACGCGATTTCGCTGATCGCCGTAAAGTCCCTAGAAGTGTCGTAGGGCAGGCTCTGATAGATGAACTGATTGAGCGGATGGCCGCTCGCGACCAGGATCAACGTGTAACCATCCGGTGGCGACTGCGCGAGGGCTTGCGATGCGATGATCCCGCCGGCGCCGGGACGGTTGTCGATCACGGGCTGCTGGCCCCAGGTTTTTGCCAGCGACTGGCCGAGCGTGCGCGCGAGCACATCGACCGCGCCACCCGCCGCATAGGGCACCAGAATGTGGACCGGCTTGCTCGGAAAATTCTCGGCGTTCGCGCCGGCGCTGACCAGCAGCGCAGCCCCTGCGGCAAGACAGCCGAATTTCTTGATCAAGCCCGACATACAAATGCGCTCCTCTTGATTTGCTTTTTTGCGGCTCGCCGCCCGACCGGACAGGATCGGCTGCAGAGCCGTGGCGGCCGCCGTAGCCTGGTCCAGTACTAGTGCCCATTATTCCTGTTGACCGGACCTTATCCTTTGTACATACGTACAAATACCATGATCCGCAAGCCGACCAGCAAGGCCACCGATAAGGCCGCCGCAACCCGCAAACCGAATTTGCGGGAGGCGATCCTCGTGGCCGCGGAGGAGTTGTTCTCGACCAACGGCTTTAACGCGGTGTCGGTTCGCGACATTGCGCAGGCCGCCGGCGCCAATCCCGGCAGCGTGACCTATCACTTCAAGACCAAGGACGGTCTGCTGCTGGAGATCTACCGGCGTCATTGCGGGCCGATGAACCGCAGACGCTCCGAATTGCTGGCGGCCGCCAGACGGGTTCGCGATCTGCAGGACAGGCTGGAGGCGATCGTCCGCGCCTTTGTGCTACCCGCCTTCTCTTCAGGCAGCGATCTCGCGGGTGGGGGAGCGCGGTTCACACGGCTGCGCGCGGTCATGTCGGCCGAGGGCAACGAAGTTGCGCGCAAGATTATCGCGCAGACCTTTGACGACACCAGCCACGCCTTCATCGACGCGATCCACGAAAGCCTGCCGCATGTCCCGCGTACCGAGATCGTGTGGCGCAGCCATTTCCTGCTCGGCGCGCTCTATTACACGCTGGTGACGCCCGAACGCGTCTCGCGCCTGTCGCGCGGCAGCGCCGACGGCGGCGATGCGGGAAATGCGATCGAGCAGCTGGTGCGGGCGACAGTCGCCTCATTCCAGGCGCCCGCGCTCGATCAGCCGGCGCCCGCGCGGCGACGAACTCCGGCACAAGACAAAATCTAAAATCCGTCCGATTGTTCAGGTGCAGCCAGGCCAGCGATGTTCACGCCGACGATTCCCGGGCCCGATCCGGACACGAAAAGCCCGAAGTTCAGGCTGCCTGCCCTGGCATGCGACGCGCATTGCCATATCTTCGGGCCCGGCTCGAAATACCCGTACGCGCCGGACAGGCCCTATACGCCTCCCGATGCGGGCTTGGAGGACTTTCGGGCGTTGCACGCCAAGCTCGGCGTCGGCCGCGCCGTCATCGTCAATGCCAGCGTGCATGGGACCGACAATCGGGTTGCGCTCGATGCGATCGCCGCCAGCAATGGGGCCTATCGCGCCGTCGCCAATATTGACGACAAAATCACCGAACGCGAATTGCGTGCGCTTCATGACGGAGGCTTCAGCGGCTGCCGGTTCAACTTCGTTCGCCACCTCGGCGGTGTTCCCGACATGCGGGTATTTGACCGGGTGGTGCAAATGATCGCGCCTTTTGGCTGGCACGTCGATCTGCACTTCGACGCCATCGATCTCCCTGAATATGCCGAAATGCTGGCGCGGCTTCCGGTGCGGTACACCATCGATCATATGGGACGGGTGAAGGCATCGGACGGCCTCGATCAGCTTCCGTTCAAGACATTGATCGACCTGATGCAGCGCGATGAAAAATGCTGGGTCAAGGTTTGCGGCAGCGAGCGTGTATCCTCCGCCGGTCCGCCCTTCGTCGACGCGGTGCCGTTCGCGCGGCGCATCGTCGAGACGGCGCCGGACCGCGTCATCTGGGGCACCGATTGGCCGCACCCCAACGTCAAGGTGATGCCGAATGACGGCGATCTGATAGACCTCATTCCCTTGTTTGCGCCGGAGCCGGAGTTTCAGCACAAGCTGCTGGTCACCAATCCCGCCCGGCTTTTCGAATTCGACAGCTAGGGCAAAATTCAAGCGGCTCGCCGCATCGCAAGAAACCAGTTCCCGAAAATTCCAACCAAAGGGGGAGTTTGCATCCCATGAAGACCGGACTTGTTGTGTCAGCCCATCCCGGAGATTTCGTTTGGCGCGCCGGCGGCGCCATCGCGCTTCACGTCAAGAAGGGCTATCGCGTCAAGATCGTGTGCCTGGCATTCGGCGAGCGCGGCGAATCCCAGTTCGCCTGGAAGCAGCCGGGCATGACGCTCGACAAGGTCAAGGCCGGCCGCAAGGACGAGGCGGAGCGCGCAGCAGCCGCGCTCGGCGCCGAGATCGAGTTCTTCGATGCCGGCGATTATCCGCTGCGGCTGACGGACGCCCATATGGAGCGGCTGATCGACATCTACCGCGAAACCAACCCGAGTTTTGTTCTCACGCATTCGCTGGAAGATCCCTACAACGTCGATCACCCGGCAGCCACGGCCTATGCGCAGGAGGCGCGGATCGTGGCACAGGCGATGGGGCACAAGCCGCAGGCCGAGTACAGTTACAACGCCCCGCCGGTGTTCCTGTTCGAACCGCATCAGCCGGAGATGTGCAATTTCAAGCCGCAGGTGATCCTCAACATCGACGAGGTCTGGGACATCAAGCGCAAGACGTTTGAAATTCTCGCGGCACAAAAGCACCTGTGGGCTTACTATGAGCGCGTCGCGCTGCAGCGCGGCATGCAGGGCGGCCGCAACTCGGGGCAAGGCCATGACCTATGGCGAGGCCTATCAGCGGCTGTTCCCGATGGCCTTGGAGGAACTGGCATGAAGACCGTCGTTGTCCGCAACATCAAGCGAACCGATGCCGACCTGGTCAAACGGCTCGGCGCGCTCGGCACCGCCACGGTGCACGAGGCCTATGGCCGCTTTGGCCTGATGAAGCCCTATCTGCGCCCGGTATGGACCGGCGGCGAGGCCGCGGGTACCGCGGTCACCGTGCTGGCGCATCCCGGCGACAACTGGATGATCCATGTTGCGGTCGAACAGTGCAAGCCCGGCGACATCCTGGTGGTCGGATGCAGCGCCGATAATACCGACGGCATGTTCGGCGATCTGCTGGCGACCTCGCTGATGGCGCGCGGCGTCACCGGCCTCGTCATCGATGCCGGCGCGCGCGATGCAAAGTCGCTGCGCGAAATGGGCTTTCCGGTCTGGTCGAAGGCGATTTCCGCCAAGGGCACCGTGAAAGCGACGCTGGGCGCCGTCAACGTGCCCGTGGTCTGCGCCGGGATCAACGTCATGCCGGGCGATGCCGTGGTCGCCGATGACGACGGCGTCGTGGTGGTCAGGCGAAGGGATGCGGCCGACGTGGTGGCGAAGGGCGAAAAGCGCCATGCCGACGAGGAGGGCAAACGCAAGCAACTCGCGGCCGGCGTGCTCGGGCTCGACATGTACAATATGCGCGAGCCGCTTGCGAAGGCGGGCCTCGTCTATATCGACGAGCCGGAGGAGGACTGAGGTGGCGATGCGCCTGCGCACGCTGCTCGGCGACCATCCCGGCACCTCGGCGCTGAAGAGCGGTTCGATCAAATCCGATTTGGTCGAATTCGACTTTGTCGACTATTCGCCGACCAACAAGGGCTTCAAGCCGATGGTCCGCGAAGCGGCGTTCGACGTCTCGGAGATGGCGATCGTGACCTACCTGATGGCGAAAAGTGTTGGCAAGCCGATGGTGCTGCTGCCTGATGTGGTGGTGGCGCGGTTTCAGCATGGCCACGCGCTGTATAACGCCAAGCGGGGAACGCTGAAGCCGGCCGACCTGAACGGCAAGCGCGTCGGCATCCGCTCCTTCACCACCACCACGGGCGCCTGGCTGCGCGGCATTTTGGCCAATGATTACGGCGTCGATCTTGGTTCGATCGACTGGGTCACCTTCGAGGATGCCCACGTCGCCGAATTCAGGGATACGACCAAGCGGGCGCCGGCGGGCAAGCCAATCATCCAGATGCTGGTCGACGGCGAACTCGATGCGGTGCTCGGCGAGAAATCCGATCATCCGGACCTGAAGCCGCTGTTTTCCGATGTCGTTGCGGAAGAGAAAGCCTGGTTCGCCAAACACGGCGTCGTGCCGATCAACCATATGGTGGTGGTGAAGCAGGATCTGTCCGAGAGACACCCTGACGCCGTGCGGGAAGTGCATCGGCTGCTGTCAGAGTCCACCGAGGGCGCGGCCGCCGCGCCGCAATTCAGCGCGGATGAGATGCGGAGCTCGCTTGAAATGATCATCGGCTACACCGCGCAGCAGGGACTGATCCCGCGCGCGTTCACCGTCGATGAGTTGTTCGACGACGTGACACGGGCGTTACATTAAGGAGAGCCTCCAATGAACCCGGAGCCGATCTTCGATCTCGCCCATCTCGGCCACATGGAAATGCTGACGCCGAAGCCGGACGAGAACCTGAAATTCTTCGTCGACGTCATGGGCATGACCATCAGTGGCCGGCAGGGCGAGTCGGCCTATCTGCGCGGCTGGGACGATTACGAGCGCTATTCGCTCAAGCTCACGGCATCGAAGACCTCGGGCATGGAGCACATGGCGCTGCGGGCCCGCAGCCCGCAGGCGCTGGAGCGTCGGGTTGCCGCGCTCAAGGGTTCCGGCTTCGATATCGGCTGGATCGATGGCGACATGGGGCAGGGACCGGCATTCCGCTGCCGGGATCCGGACGGCCATATCGTCGAACTCTATTACGAGACCGAATGGTATCAGGCGCCGCCCGAGCTAAAACCCGCGCTGAAGAACCAGGCGCAGCGCTTTCCGGCGCGCGGCGTCAATGTCCGGCGGCTCGATCACCTCAATTGCCTCGCGGTCGACATCAAGGCCAACCGGATCTTCTTCGAAAAATATCTGGGCTGCCGGCTGACCGAGCAGATCGTGCTCAACGACGGCACCGAAGCGGCGATGTGGATGACGATGTCGAACAAGAGCTACGATTTTGCCTATTCGCACGACCGTTCGAATGTGCCGGGACGTTTCCACCACGTCACCTACGCGCTCGACAGCCGCGAGGAAATTTTGCGCGCCGCCGATATCTTTCTGGAGAACGGCGTCTATATCGAGACCGGCCCGCACAAGCACGCGATCCAGCAGACCTTCTTCCTCTACGTCTACGAGCCCGGCGGCAACCGCGTCGAAGTCGCCAATGCCGGCGCCCGCCTGATCCTCGCACCAGACTGGAAGCCGATCGTGTGGACCGAGGAAGAGCGCAAGAAGGGCCAGGCCTGGGGCCTGAAGACGATCGAGTCGTTCCACACCCACGGCACGCCGCCGGTGTGAGGAGTAGGACTGCCTGACGTGTCTCGCACAATCGTCGACCAGCGTCGTGGCCTCATGTCCAGACTTGTTGCGCGGGCTTTCCAGCACCGACCAATCATGCAGAAATCAATACCTTAACTATTGCATAAGGCCTTGGTAGGCGACATTATCCCTGAAACTCGCCCTAAGATAGAAGAAAAGTTCCGCGAGCATAGTGATCTATGGGGGGATATTTTCGTGGCGAAAGAATCGCATCCGCGAAAAAAGAGTTTTCCCGACGCGCGCCGTGTTCCTCCTACGCGGCAAATTGCGATTGTTCACCTGTCAGATATTCATTTCGGTAAAAACCACCGATTTGGACCGGCACTGGCAACCGGCGACGGCAAAATTCCCGAAGCCGGACGGGCCAGTTTGATTAAATCCTTGTTGCGCGATTTAGCCGAAAGACCAGATCCAGCTTGTCCGGTCATTGTATGTCTGACGGGAGATTTCGCGGAAAAAGCCACTGCCGACGAATTTCGGGAAGCTGAAGCATTCATAAAGCAGCTAGGTGTTGGAAAGATATACGGCAGCTCCCGAGGCTTGAAAAATATTTTTGTTGTCCCGGGCAATCACGATTTAGCGTTCGGCGCCAAAGAATCCGAGGATCGGTGGGCACCTTGGGCAAAGTTTTGTGCGGACACATTCGGGACCCCATATTCGACCCGTGATCATAAAAGCCGAATCTCCTTTCATGATCGCGTAGATGATCTCGGGGCGATCATTGTTTGCCTAAACTCATCGGAATACGTTCAAAAAGATACACCGGAGGAAAAACGTGGGTTGGTGGATGAGGATCAGCTGAATCAGCTCAAGTCGTTTCTGGAGGGCATAGAATCGAAGCGACTTGAGTCTGCAATCCGCATCGCCCTCATTCATCATCACCCGGTGCTTATTCCAGGCCTCGGCGGAGCCGGGTCGAGGATATGATGCGGTAGAAAATTCGGGTCTACTACTAAATATGCTGAGGAATTTTGGATTTCATCTGGTGCTGCATGGTCACAAGCACAATCCATATCATTTTTCTGAAAACAGTTACACAGCGTTTCATGAAATGCAGCGGCCTCCTATTTTGATCGTTGCAGGTGGATCGGCCAGTAGTACAGAACTGCCAGAAGATGGATTCAATTGTTATAATAGCATTCGGGTTAAGTGGAATCCGGAAGCTAAGCAGGGACGGATAATGCTTTGGACCAGCCGGCTCATCGTAAGTAAAAAAGGTGAGCGTCTGCTGTCTAGCGATTGGAGATGGATGACTCGTTTAATCGACGATCGTCCGTATCTTGGTGGCCCGTCATTCCCGCAATCTATTGCAACGGAACTGCGCGAATTTGAAACCGCCACAGACAAGCAAGATGAACATCGCCGGAGAAAGCTCTACAATCAACTGAGATACAATCTCCCCGTCTGCGAAGTTATGCCCTCGCTTATATCCGGGCAGCATAATGAAGCGAGAGTGTGGATCGAGTTTCATGAGTCAACACGAGACAAGAAAAAAGATCGACCATTAGCGGTCACTTGGAGTGCTGGAGAAAGTAATGCAGTGATCACCGTCCAAGGTGACAAAGACCACCGTTTCTGTGCCACCTTTCACTACTATGGCCCGATGCTCGTTCAGGCCAAGCTCAGTTTTTCAGATGGGGACGTTGCTTATGGTTACGTCTATGTCCGGATGCCGACCGTTTATCGCAGACCGGATCATCCTCCTATTGATCTGGGATGAGGAAAGATTATGAAATTCTACGTATCTGGGCCAGTTGTGGAGCAGCTAAGTGAGAAGGAAACACTTGGTAGGATTTATCTTGTGATCGAGAGTGCACTAAAAGGGCACACTGTAGAATTGCCGCTTCGGTCGCGCGAGGTGCCGTCGCGGGGTTGGTAGGAATTGAGTGTGGCGTAGTCTCCGGGGTGATCAACCTCGAATCATCCGGCGTTGAAGCGTCGGACTGGAGACCACGCCATGACGAGCACTACCACGAAGCCTGATTCTTTGCAGCCTGCGGCCGATATGGCCGGCGATCTTTTCGACAATTGGTTTGATCCGCTTGAGGCCGAAGTGCGGGCTCGATCGCGTGAGTTCATCGAAGAACTGCTCCGCGGCGAGCTCGAGGCGGCACTTTCGCGGCCACGTTACGGGCGCATCCCGATGTCCGGCAACGAAGGAAGAGCGAGCGTTGCGGGCCACCGCCACGGCAGCCGGACGCGATCGCTGACCGGCACGTTCGGACCGATCGAGATCGCGGTGCCGCGCGCCCGTCTGACCACTGCCGATGGCAAGACGACCGAATGGAAGAGCCAGACGCTGCGGGCCTATCAGCGGCGCACACTGGCCGCCGACGCGCTGATCGCGAGCACGTATCTCGCTGGCACCAACACGCGGCGGGTGCGTCGCGCGCTCGCGGCCTTGTTCGGCGGGACGGTCGGCAAGGACACGGTGAGCCGGACCTGGCGCAAGGTGAAGAGCGACTGGGACGCCTGGCACACCCGCTCGCTGACTGGAGAGCCGATCGTGCGCCTGATCCTCGACGGCACCGTGGTGCGCGTGCGGCTCGACCGCAAGGCGACCTCCATCTCGCTGCTGGTCGTTCTCGGCGTGCGCGAGGACGGCCAGAAGGTGCTGCTCGCGATCAAGAGCATGGGCGGCGAGAGCGCCGAGGCCTGGCGCACTGTCCTTGCTGACCTCATCAATCGCGGGCTGCGGCGTCCGGAATTCCTCATCGTCGATGGCGCGCCGGGGCTCGACAAGGCCATCGCCTCCGTCTGGGACGGCGTGCCGGTCCAGCGCTGCACGGTCCACAAGCACAGGAACCTGTTCGCACATGCCCCAGAGCGGCTGCATGACGAGATCACCGCTGATTACAACGACATGATCTACGCGACGACGCCTGAGGAGATCGAAGCGCGCCGCAAAGCCTTCATCCGCAAATGGAGGCTCAAGCATCGCGCCGTCGCCGACAGCCTGGAGGAGGCAGGAGAACGCTTGTTCACCTTCACGCGCCTGCCGCCGAGCCAATGGCGCAGCGTGCGCACCACCAATGCAATCGAGCGGCTGCACGAAGAGTTCAAGCGAAGAATCAAGACGCAAACCGTGCTGCCGTCAGCAGACACCGCAGCCATGTTGTTCTGGGCGCTGCTCGCCTCTGGACAGATCAACATGCGCAAGGTCGATGGATGGCAGACGCTCGCCGTAAAGCCTGGCAATCAGCCGATTGACCTCGCAGCCTGAAACGATACCCTCATGTTCCCGGAGAATGCGCCACGCCCAATTCCAACCACTTCTCCGACGGCACCTCGCGCGATATAGATAAGCTATCTCCGCCTGACTTCTTTAAGGCGGTATTCGAAATGATAAAGTCCTGCGACGGCGTCATCACCGTCTTGGTGGATGCAGACCAATCGGGGCCGGTTGAAGCAACCATCGCATCGAGTGTCCGCAAGCCCCAGTGCATAGTGGATGGGTCATCGGGAGCCGTTCGACTACTAAGAGGGCTGCCGGGTGTCTCTGAAGTCTCGAAGTTCACGACGCCTGAACTGGAATCTCAAGTTCGTGGGATTGTTGAGCGCTTTCTCAAAACGATGAATTCTAGGTAGTCATAGGTATTAAGTCCTGTTTGTTAGATGAAATCAAATCACGAGGTCGCCAACGCCGGAGTTACGGTGACACCCATTAGCCGGCCGGTCGTCAAGATGCAGAGCAAAGTTTTTTGGCAGGGGAATTACGGAATTACGGTGACAGTGCACTAAATCTCCTAGAAGTTAAGTGGACTGTCACCGTAATTCCGAAGGGCGATTTTTTGACGTCCAGGTGACAAGAAAATTTGGTGTCGTGCACGATGATTTGAGCGGATTGTAAATTGAACAGAGGGTTTCGAATGTTAATGCTGCAACGCTTCGGTTTTGCAACGACATTGATTGCGTTGTGCACGTTAGGCTTTGGCCGATCGGAGGCGGCATTAGTCCCGCCTTACTTCTTTAGTTCAGTAGTCACGCTAGGAGGTATGCAGCCCGTTTTGGAGTTGGGCAAGCCGGCCACTACCAAATGGGTCACAGAGGGGACCGGCTTCTTTTACGGATACTTGGTTCAAGATGATCCGGACTCTACGAAGAAAAAATACGCGGTATTCTTGATAACCGCTGGTCATGTTGTGAAGAGTCACCCAGCGAACGCAAGCGGCACTATAGGCATTAGAGTTGATGCGACCGAAACGACAGCAAAAGCGCAAGATTTTGAAATACCAATTGCTGACTGGTTTTTTCATCCGAGCCCCGATGTCGATCTGGCTGCCGTTCCGATGCCCATTGAATTGCTGAAGACTTTGAAGTTAGAGACGGGATTTTTTGCCAACGATCAACACGCTTTCACTAAAAATCAAATGGTCGAAGCTGGCGTATCTGCGGGTGACGGCATCTTCATACTTGGATTCCCGATGGGGTTGTCCGGGCAATCACGAAACTATGCGATCGTGCGACAGGGCGCGATTGCTCGGATATCTGAATATCTCGACGGCGCGTCCAAGTGGTTTCTGGTCGATTCTTTCGTATTTCCCGGTAATAGCGGTGGTCCAGTGGTTTTGAAGCCAGAAATAACATCCATCACCGGAACTAAATCTAACGGAAAAGCAGCCCTCATTGGCGTCGTGCAAGGATACCAGCCATATACTGATGTCGCTATCAGTTTGCAGACAAAGCATCAGAGAATTGCGTTTGAAGAAAATTCGGGATTGGCGGTGGTGTTTCCCGTCGACTACATCAATGAGATGGTCAAGGAACGCTCGGAAGCAGTTTGGAAGGTTGAGCAACTTAAGATGAAACCTCCCGAAACCGCTCCCATTCCCGAAGCTGCGCCAGCAAAGTGATCAAAGGTCGATCCATTTGTTCTGATCGAGATAAACAATTTGCACGGCGCGCGATACGTTCTTGCGATGATTGCCGATGATCCTATGCGCTCATCGAGGCCGCGCATACCGCTGTGTCCGAGCGGCAAGCGACTGCCCGTCGCCTTGCGACAAATTGGCACGACGGGCAAAATTCCCCTTCACTGAAACCCCAAATCAGCGGCCTATCTCCGGCCATCCCGTTCCAAGAAGAGGGGCGGTCGCGCGTCGTCACGAACGCGGGATGGGATGTGGTGGACGCGAGAGCGTCGGCGCGCACATGCGGGTCGCAGGGCGGGTTGAACCTCGTGAGCGATTGGCAGGCGCGCAGGACGAACGACGTTTTAGCGTACGGCAAAACCGTGTGGTCCTGACACCCGTTGCTGGTGCCAAGTCGGCGGTGGCAAACTCGATCCCGACCGGGTTTGAGGAGCCGCTTGAATCCGCCGACGACGGTGACAAGACGAATTCGTCGCCGAGGAGAGCACGGCATAAGCCGTAAAGCCATCACGCAGGGGATGCCGGATGCCTCCGCTGAACCTGTATGCTCGTGTGCGCATTTCCTTGTGCATCTTGCACACGAGACCGCGGGTGCAGCGCGCACCCGGCATTCCCTGCGCCCTCTCGTTTTCGAGGGTGAACTCTTTCAAGACTCGGGCGCATCGCGCCGCGAGACTGTGGAGGTATGTCCTTTATGAAGCACCGCGTGTGTGGGGGAGCGGACCGCCGGCAGGCGCTCGAGCGCTGCGTCGCCGCGCTCAAGGGTTCCGGCTTCGACATCGGCTGGATCGATGGCGACATGGGGCAGGGGCCGACGCTCCGAAGGCTGTCCCGGCCACTGACTAAGCTGCAGCGCCGAATGACGGCGCGCTGGAAAATAGCAACCAAATGTAGTCTATTTCACATGGAGCAATCTCAGGAAGAGTGATAAATTGGGCGCGGGCGCAGGCGTCTTTCGGCAGCACGGCCGGCTTAACAGTCGGCGCGTTCCCCTCGCATCGTGGGAGGAGATCAGAAATGACCGACCATCAAAATTCGCAGAAACCTGTCCGTAACCCATCGAAAAAGCTGCGTCGCCGCGATTTTGTCACGGGGTCGCTGACGGTGGGCGCCGGGCTCGCCGCCGGCGCCACCACGGCCTGGAAGGCCTGGTCGCAAGCGGCACAGGCGCCCACGCCGGTGCCGACGATTCCGATCGAGTGCGTGCCGCCGGTGCCGTTTGGGCAGGCGGTCGCCTATGGTTCGCCGGGGGCGGGCCCGGTACGAATTCGCAAGAGCGTGTTCGAACTCAACGCCAGCGAAGTCGACCGTCTCAAGGCCGCCTATACCGAGCTGTTCAAGATCACGAAAAACGACGACCCGCGCGGATGGTACCGGCAGGGTGCGGTGCATTGCTGGTACTGCAGCGGCGCGGGCGACAGCCTGAACGGCATGGAGATCCACGGCGGCTGGTGGTTCTTCGCCTGGCACCGCGCCTACCTTTATTTCCACGAAACCATCCTCGGCAAGCTGATCGGCGATCCCTCGTTCGCGCTTCCCTATTGGGATTGGGATTCCTGCAAGGACGATCCGAACGATATGACCGGGCGCAACCGTTTCCCCGGCGAGGTCTACGGCTTTCCGACCGACCTCAATCCAAATCCGCTGTTCGACACCACGCGCGCCGTGGGAAAGGACGACAGGATTCCGACCTCCGTCGTCGGCCCGACCGCGATGAACGCGATCCTTGGCGCAAAGTCGTTTTCGGATTTCGGCGGCAGCGGCAACGAGGAACTGCCGGTGTTCGCCCAGACCGCCAATGCGCCCCAACAAGCGGGCACGCTCGAGGCAGGCCCGCACGGCATGGTTCATCTGTGGACCACCGATCCAAAAAACTTCTCCGGCCTTGCCGATATGGGGATGCTCGCCGCGGCAGCGTTCGATCCGGTGTTCTTCGCGCACCACGCCAATATCGACCGTCTCTGGAGCAAATGGGTCGCGATGGCCGGACACGCCAACCCGTCCAACGATCGTTGGCTCAATCAGCAGCCGTTTTACTTTTACGATCAGGCCCAGATATGGACCGGAATCGTGATCAGTCAGGTGATCGATTCCGAGAAATCGCTCGGATACCGCTACCAGCCGCCACAATGGCCGCCCGGTGCCGCGGTTGCCGCGGCCGCACCCGGTGCGCCCGAGCCGATCCGGGTCGCGCAGGTGGCTCCGCTCAGTACGCCCCTGGCTGCAATCAATACCGGCGCAGAACCGCGCGCGCTCGCCTCGCAGCCGACGACGCTGCAGATTGCGCTGCCGCAGGAGGTCAGGCCGCGCATTACCGCGCTGGCGACCGGGGCGAGCGCGGCGACCTTGGTGCTGCGCATCGATGGCGTGGAAATTCCCGCCGATCGCGGCGCGGTGGTTCAGGTCTTCCTCAACCGGCCCGACGTCACGGCCCCGGCCAGGGGGCCTGAACCCGGCTATCTCGGCAGTATCATCATCGTGCCGTCGACCGGAAAACGCATGCTGGGTTTGCACCCGACGATCACGCGCAATTTCGGCTTCCCATTGTCGGCGGAGCAGGCCGCCGGCCTGTCGGGCAAGGAAAGTCTTTCCGTGACGCTCGTGCCGGTCACCGGCGACAACAAGCCACCGGAAGTCCTGCGCTACCGGCAGGTCTATCTGTCGTCCCGGCAGTAGCGCCGGACACCGAGCGGCAGCTGTTGCCGGGTCCCAAACCGCGCCAAAAACGTGGTAGCCATGTTGGTTATCGCGGGCGCGGTTGGGGGAGGGAACGGCTGTTGGCAAACCTTTGGGCCCGGAAGTCCGCGGCGGAACTGCTGCAGGAGGCCGCGCTTGGGGACAGCGACGCGGAGGTGCATCCGCTGAAGCGATCATTGTCCGCGCTCAACCTCGTCGCGATCGGCATCGGCGGAATTATCGGTGCGGGCATCTTCGTCCTGACCGGGCATGCCGCCGCGGCGAACGCCGGGCCAGCGGTCACGCTGTCGTTTCTCCTCGGTGCGGTCGCCTGTGCATTCGCCGGGCTGTGCTACGCCGAGATGGCGTCGACCGTTCCGATCAGCGGCAGTGCCTATACCTATGCCTATGCGACGCTTGGCGAACTGATGGCGTGGATCATCGGCTGGGACCTCATCCTCGAATACGCGGTCGGCGCCGTGACGGTCGCGATCGGATGGTCGGGCTATGTCGTCAGCTTCGCCAAGGATTTTGGTCTCGATTTGCCGTCGCGGCTGGTTTCGTCCCCCCTGAGCTTTGACGACAAGACGCACGCCTGGTCGTCGACCGGTGCGATTTTCAACGTCCCGGCGATGCTCATCATCGTTCTCGTGACGGCGCTGCTGGTCGTGGGCATCCGCGAGTCGGCGCGCTTCAACGGCTTTGTCGTCGCGGTCAAGCTGACGGTCATCGCGCTCTTCATTATTTGTACGGCTTCCTCGGTCACGTCAGCGAACTGGGTTACGTCAAGCAATCCCGACGGGGCATTCATCCCGCCGAACGCCGGCCCGGGCACCTATGGCTGGTCCGGCGTGATCCGCGGCGCGGCCGTGGTGTTCTTTGCCTATATCGGTTTCGACGCGGTTTCGGCCACGGCGCAGGAAGCGCGGACACCGCAGCGCGATATGCCGATCGGAATTCTGGGCTCGCTTGTCATCTGTACCGTCCTCTACGTCGCCGTTGGTTTTGTGCTGACCGGGATCGTACCGTTCGACCGCTTGAACGTTCCCGATCCGATTGCGGTTGGCGTCGATGCCGCAGGGGTCGGATGGCTATCGCCGCTCATCAAGCTCGGCATCCTGTTCGGGCTGACGTCGGTTATTCTGGTCAGCCTGTTGCCGCAGCCGCGGATTTTTCGCGCCATGGCGCATGACGGATTGCTGCCGCCGATTGCCGCGAAAATTCACCCCCGGTTCCGGACGCCTTATGTATCCACCATCGGCTGCGGAATTGTCGTCGCGGTTCTCGCAGGCTTGCTGCCGATCGGCCTCGTCGGCGAGCTCGTCAGCATCGGAACGCTGTTTGCATTCGCCGTGGTTTCGATCGGCACGCTGGTGCTGCGGTTGATCGAGCCGGAGCTCATCCGTCCGTTTCGATCTCCCGCGATCTGGTTGGTGGCGCCGGCCGGCGCCGCCATCTCCATTTTTTTGATGGTCAGCCTGCCGCTGGATACCTGGATCAGATTGGCGGTCTGGCTCGCCGTCGGGCTGGTCATTTATTTCGCGTATGGCGCAAGGCACAGCATGAAGGCGAACCGCCGTTCGCAGATGTGAAAATTGCTTCCGTAGTCTGGCGACAGCAAGATTTCATCAAGTCCGAATGCCGTCACCGCCGCGCCTGGAAATGGCAGCGGCGGCGTCGAGGCCATGCGCGAGCGAGCGGCCGGTTGAAAGCACCAGCGATTTCACGTGCGAGCGCAGGATCGCGACGGCGCCAGACGTCGCCGAGACTGCACCCAGCCAGGTTACCGGGCTGGCGATGCGCAGCCGGGCCGCATCCATCGCGGGCTTCTCGATCCAGCGATAGGTCAGGGCGGCGACCGGTACGACGAGGACGACAAAAAGGGTCAGTGACGGCAACAGCGCCTGTCCCGGCGTTCCCAGCAGCATCGGCTTCTCATTGTTGTGCCAGCCCACCAGCTCGATGTGGGTTTTGTGGCCGACAAAGGAGGCGATCATCTTGATCAGCTGAAACACGAAGGTGTGGATCATGTAGATCGAGTAGGACCACAGCCCGAGTTTCTGCAGCGCCGACGACCGCAGCACGGCCGAGACCGCGCCCTGGTCGAACGAAAACACGTAGATCACGATCGCGGCGAGGATCGGAAAGGCATATTGCGTTCCGCCCGGCGGCGTGGTCGCCGCGAAGGCAACGGCCAATACCACGCAGCAGGCCTCCAGCACGTTCGGCGCCACGAGGTGACCGCTGGAACGCACGCGCCAGTCATACACCAGGCAGCCTGCGAAGAAGCTGAAGATGGTCCGCAGGACGCCCGAATCGGCGGAGACGAACAGCGTGTGCGGCGAAACCATGTAGAGCAGCAGCCCGGCCAGCAGGCAGAGGCCAAAGAACATGTCGTAGCGCCGGCGGGGGAACAGCAGGACAACGGCGGCGAACAGGATCGAGACGTAGAATTCGAGCGCCGCACTCCAGGCCGGTCCGTTCCAGCTCAGCGCCGGATGCAAGCCGAAGGACTGCAGAAACAGGACATTGGTGACGATCTCCCAGAGCGAATGTCCCGGCGCGAAGGGCTGCGAATCCAGCGCCATCGAGCCATCGGCGCGGGTAAACACGAACTTGGTCAATTCGAGCATCACGAACAGCGCCAGCATCACGATGTGCAGCGGCCAGAGCCGGGCAAACCGCATCGCCATGAAGCGGACGCCGTCAACGCCGTCGTTGAGGCGCTGGCCATAGGCGTGACAGAGCACGAAGCCGGACAGGGCGAAGAACATGTCGACGCAGAATTGCAGATTGGCGAACGCGCCGACGTCCTTCAGCGCATGGTAAATCGGGATATGGAACAGCACGACCAGCAGCGCGCAGACGCCGCGCAGCGCATCAAGTGCCTCAAATCGAACCGCAACCGAAGATGTCTGTGCCGGCATGGTACATCTCTCTTATATGGTGGTTGCGTTGCACTCCCTTGAGCAAGAGGGGGGCCAGGTGCCGGGCAAGGCGGGGCTCTGCTTCACCCGGGGCCTATATTTTCTGCATGAGCAGAGCGTTCGTGAACGAGGACGAGCCGGCCGGGAGTTTCCCACCGCGACATTTGCGCAGATTGTCGCCATGCCGATTGCGGCGGATTTCAAAACCGCGCTTTTGCCAACCATCGTCTGAATGAGACCGGCGAAGGACTTCTTCATTACCAACGTGTAGCAACGCGGGTGGGCTTTCAGCGATGACGCGCCGTGACAGCGGAGAACGACCAACTCGGCATCAACGATGACTTTACTTGGCTAATGGTGTGATTTCCACTTTGTCTAGTCGATCAACTCGGCCCCGATCGCTTTGGACAATCTGCCGTTGCCGCGTTAGCGACGTCGGCTGGTCCGCGAGAAGCGAACTACGATCGGGTATCGATCCGGGTCTTTAGCCCGCTGATCAGCAGGTCGAGTCCTGCTTCGAAGCGATCGTCGAGATCGTTGTCGAACATACGGTGCAAAGCCGCGTGGATGCTTGGGTACTTTATTGCCGCAAGGTTCGCGAACTTCGCTTGTCGGTTCGCGAGATCGAGCGGGCCGCCTGTTCGCGGATCCAGTCCCTGTTCCTCCATCGTGAAACCCAGCACGTAATAGACGAGACTGAAGGCTCCGTCGGATGACAGCTCTGGCGAAGCGCCCGCTTCCTGCATTAGCGCCATCATGGCTTCGACGACTCGAAGCACGTTGTCGGTAGGGACATACGTGCCGGCGAAGACGCGAGCGCCGTCCCGGTGGGCGAGAAAAGCCCGCCGGATGGCACGGATAACAGCCTTCAGCCGCTCGTCCCAGGCTTTGCCCTTGCGATTCCGCGGCAGTGACACGGCGCCAAAAATGGCATCCGCCATGCCGTCCAGCAATGCCTGCTTGTTGGGAAAATGCCAATAAAGCGATGGCGCCTGAATCTTCAAGGCGGTGGCGACCCGCCGCATCGTGAGGCCCTCCAGCCCAACCTCATCGAGCAAGGTCAGCGCCGCCCGTACGATCAACTCTTGTTGAATGCCCACACTGGCTGCCACCGCTTGATCTCACTAACACCGTTAGACTAAGTCTTACACCGTAAGATACGTGGAGAGATGATCATGAGCAATGAATTCGACGTCATCGTCGTTGGCGGCGGACCGGTGGGACTATGGCTTGCCTGTGAGTTGGCGCTGGCAAAAGTCAAAGTCCTCGTGCTGGAACGGCGCGCCGAACGCGTCACCCAATCCCGCGCATTGACGATCCACGGTCGAACCCTGGAGGTGTTCGCCCTGCGCGGGATCGCGGAGCGCTTCCTCTCACAAGGTCGTCCGATCCCTGGGTTCTTCTTCGGGGGGCTGGACACACTGCTTGACTTCTCGACATTGGGCTCGCGCTTTCCTTTCACGCTGTTCCTGCCACAGGCGACGACCGAAAGGCTCATCGAGGAGCGTGCACTGGAATTGGGCGTGGACATCAGGCGTGGCCACCTTGTGGAAGAGGTTGAGCAGAATGCCGACAGCGTCATCATACGGGGCCGGAACGGCGAGACGCCATTCGGCTTTGCTGCTCGCTACGCCGCTGGGGCCGATGGCGCTCGCAGCATCGTAAGGCATGCCTTAGCCATCGATTTTGTCGGTCATCCGGCACGGCATACAATGACATTGGCAGACGTTGTGCTTGATGCGCCACCAGAGAGACCGGTCCTCACCCTCGTCAACGAGGCTGGTGGTTTGGTTCTCGCGCCACGTGGCGATGGTGTTCATCACAGAATTGGCGTCATTGATGCATCGTCACCCTATTTAGCCCCCTCCGAGCCGGTATCGCTCGCCGAGGTTGCGGCTTCCGCGGCCCGCATTTTCGGCAGGGATCTCCGTCCGCGCGATCCTGTTTGGATATCGCGCTTCACAGATGAATCGCGCCTCGCCGAGTGCTACCGGAAAGAGCGGATTTTCCTGGCTGGCGATGCCGCTCACATTAACCCGCCGATGGGCGGTCAGGGCATGAACGTCGGCATCCAGGACGCCATGAATCTCGGCTGGAAACTGGCGAGTGTTATACACGGTACCGCGTCTGACGAGATACTCGATAGCTATCAGTCAGAGCGTAGACCGGTCGGCGAGGCGCTCCAACATGACACGCTTGCGCAGTTCGCGCTGTTCTCCGCATTTGATCCTCCGGCATTGGCTCTGCGGCGCATGCTCAGCGGCTTTCTTCGCGTGCCGGAGGTCAACCGCCAGCTCTCGGACCAGCTCTCCGGCTTCGGGGTCGCCTATCCGGAGCCGCTGTTTCAGGCGGAGCACAATTGGGAACATCGGAAAGGTGTGAGCGGGCATCGTCTTTCAGACGGGGATCTCGTGTTGAGGGACGGCTCGCGCACGACCCTCTACCCCTATCTCCAAGAAGGCCGCTGGGTCCTGTTGCAAGTCGCTGCGGAGAGCAACGCAACGCCGGTCAGGGACGCAATCAACATCGTCAGCCTGGCACCCGGCGCCAACGACGGTTTGCTCGGCAAATTCGCTTCAATGCTTGTCCGTCCCGACGGCTACCTCGCCCACGTGTGCCCCGTAGACGACGCAGGCCACACCGAGTTCGCCGCCTGATTGCCGACCCTGTACGCGGACCATCAGCTCGTTCTCACATCAATCTTGCCTCACCCGCCTTATCGTTGAGAACGGTCGTTCCTGCCCCGGAGATCAGCATGACCACCGACGCAACACCTGACACAACCATGATCAACGTCCGGTCACAGAAATTGTCGTGTCTCACTTATGGGGTGCAGTGCAGCACTGTCGCCGTAATCGATGGTAAATGTTGGCTTGAGCGCCAAAAAGTTCTGCGAAATGGTGCGGATACCGCACAATTCGAGTATCAATTACGCGCAGACAGCAATCTCCTGGATGAAATCCAGAAGCGCTCGGACCTTTGCCGGCGGGAGGTGGCGCGAGGGATGATAGGCATAGAGCGGATAGAGTTCTTCCGACCATTCCGGCAGGATCTGAACAAGCTCGCCTCGCGATAGTAAAGGCGCCAAACCGATCGCGAGGCTCTGGAAAATGCCTTGACCCGCCACGCAGGCTGTTACCGCGACGGAAGGATCATCCAGCACCAGGCGACTGGAGACCTTGACCTCGACGATCTCCCCGCCTCGGTGAAACTCCCATGGAAAAGGAAGGCCAGTCTGAGGATCACGGAAGAGAAGCGCCTCGTGATGGACGAGGTCGTGCGGTGATCGCGGCTCGCCGTGTTTTTCGAGATAGGCCGGAGCGGCGACCGTCAGGATGCGGGTCTCCAGCAGCTTGCGCACGATGAGGGATGACTCATCGGGGGGACCGAAGCGCACCGCCACGTCGACGCCGGTCATCATCTCCTGGCGATAGTTGCTGGTGGAGA
Organism: Bradyrhizobium sp. AZCC 2289; assembly: GCF_036924615.1. Lineage (NCBI taxonomy): Bacteria > Pseudomonadati > Pseudomonadota > Alphaproteobacteria > Hyphomicrobiales > Nitrobacteraceae > Bradyrhizobium > Bradyrhizobium sp. AZCC 2289. The sequence goes on from NZ_JAZHRY010000001.1 coordinate 8,960,306, forward strand.
AATCGACCGACAGCAGAGGATAGCGGACCAGAAACTGCTGGAGCTTCGACGCAAGCACCGTACGCGCGAACCACGGGTCCACCGATACGCGCAGCCGGCCGCGCACGACCGCCGCCGCCCCCGCGACCTCGGCGGCCGCCTCATCCAGGCCAGCGAGAAGCGGCATCACCTGCGCATGGAAGCGCCGGCCTTCCTCGGTGAGGCTGACTTCGCGTGGATTGCGATCGAAAAGCCGCACGCCGACCCGCGCCTCCAGACGCGCGACGGCGCGGCTCACCGCTGACGGCGTCAGGCCGAGCATCTCCGCGGCGCGGGCGAAATTCCCAGCCTCCGTAACCGCTGTCAGGACACCGACGCCGGTCAGAAGCCGCGTGTCGAAAACCATTCGATCTCCCTTCGCCTCTGCAGGTCTCCGCCGGAGCCTCACTCCGAGGCGGATAAGCAGTGAATCTGAGTCACTGTAGCATTGATTCTAATGAGCGTGAATCACGTCATGGCACGGCTTACAAGGGTGACGTCTTAGCAACATCGGGGGTGAGCGGCCGAGCAAATCGGATTTCCTCCGATCCGGAAAGGAGTTAGCCATGAACCACCTCACACGCAGAACGATGCTTCAGCGCGGGGGAATGCTGGGGGCCATTCTGGCTCTCGATGCGGTCAGCCCCACCCTGGCCGGGACAACGCCGGCCGCCTCGTCAGTAAGATTCAAGGCGATCGACGCCGCCTTGCGGGGAGGCGTCTCAAAGAACGACGTTGCCGGTGTCGTCGCCATGGCGGCCACGCCGAAGGGCGTTGTCTACGAGGGCGCCTTCGGCAAGGCGAATGTTGCGACCGGCGCGCCGATGACAGTGGACACGGTGTTCTGGCTCCTGTCGATGACCAAAGCCTTCACGGCAACAGCCTGCATGCAACTGATCGAGCAGGGCCGCCTGCATCTGGACGACGACGCGGCGAAGTACCTGCCTGAGCTGGCCTCGCCGCAGGTCCTCGAAGGATTCGGCGAGGATGGAACGCCGCGACTGCGGCCGGCCAAGGGCGCGATCAAGGTGCGCCATCTGCTGACGCATACCTCCGGCTACACCTACTCGATCTGGAGCGAGGCTCTGACCCGCTACGAGAAGGTGACGGGCATGCCCGACATCGCGACCTGCAAGAACGCCGCCTTCACGGCTCCGCTCGAGTTCGAGCCTGGCGAGCGGTGGGAATACGGCATCAGCATGGACTGGGTCGGCAAGCTGGTCGAGGCGGTGTCCGACCAGTCGCTCGAGATCTACTTCCGCGAGAACATCTTCGCGCCGCTCGGCATGAAGGATTCGGGGTTTCTGATCGGGACCGAGCAGAAGCGGCGCGTAGCCACTTTCCACAACCGCCGCGCCGATGGCGGGCTGGATCCGGCGCCCTTCGAGATGCCGCAACGGCCGGAGTTCTTCATGGGCGGCGGCGGCGCCTTCAGCACGCCGCGGGACTACATGGCGTTCCTGCAGGCGCTGCTGAACGGCGGCGCGCTGCATGGCGTCCGAATCCTGCGTCCGGAGACGGTTGCCATGATGATGCAGAACCAGATCGGCGAGCTAAACGTCCAGGAGATGCGCTCGGCGCAGCCGCCCTATTCCCGCAGCTTCGACCAGTTCCCGGGACAGCCGCATAAATGGGGCCTGTCCTTCGACATCAACATGCAGCCGGGACCAAACGGGCGCTCCGCCGGCAGCATCTCCTGGGCGGGCCTGCTCAACTGCTACTTCTGGCTCGACCCGGTGAAGCACGTCACCGGCGCGCTCTTCACCCAGATCCTGCCCTTCTTCGACGAGCGGGTCGTCGCGCTCTACGGCGAGTTCGAGCGCGGCCTCTATGCCGGGCTCGCCTGAGCCCTGCGCGATCGACATCAACCTTCTGGAGAACCATCATGTACGCAATCACCGGAATCACTGGCAATGTCGGCGGCGCGCTTGCGCGCGCCCTTCTCGCCGAAAGACTGCCCGTCCGCGCCGTTCTGCGCGACGAGGTCAAGGCGGCGGAGTGGAGAACTCGGGGCTGCGACGTCGCCCTGGCCGAGATGGACGACGCGGCAAGCCTGACTTCAGCCTTCAGGGGTGCCGCGGGCGTATTCATCCTGCCGCCCTCCGAGTTCGATCCGGAGCCCGGCTTTCCCGAGGCCAGGCACGTCATCGCCGCCGTAACGTCGGCTTTGGTTGAGGCTCGTCCCGGCAAGGTGGTCTGCTTGTCGACCATCGGCGCGGATGCGCCGCACGAGAACCTGCTGACCCAGCGCACGCTGATGGAACAGTCGCTGCAGGAGATCGGCCTTCCGGTCACCTTCCTGAGGCCCGGCTGGTTCATGGAGAATGCGCTCTGGGACATTCCCTCGGCGCGCGACGAAGGCGTGCTGCGCAGCTTCCTGCAGCCGGCCGACAAGCTGTTCCCGACGGTCGCGACGCAGGATGTCGGGCGCCTGGCCGCCGCGCTTCTCCGCGAGGACTGGAGCGGGACGCGGGTCGTCGAACTGGAGGGGCCCGCACGCATATCGCCGAACGATCTCGCCCGGGCCTTCGCCACGGTGCTGAAGAGCCCCGTCCGGGTCGAGACGGTGCCGCGCGAGAGCTGGGAGCAGATTTTCCGCTCTCAGGGAACGCGAAATCCATTGCCTCGGATCCGGATGCTCGACGGCTTCAATGAGGGCTGGATCGACTTCAGCGAGCACGGCCGGTCGGCGATGAAGGGCACTACGGCACTCGAAAGCGTCATCGCCGAACTCGTCAGGGCGAGCCAGACCAAAGCATCCGTCTGACGCCGCCGCCCTTGTGATGGCTTGCCGCCTGCCGGCAGCGCAAAAGGGTGACCGCACCGACCCGCCGGCAGGAAATCCGAGAAAGGAAAACATCATGGAGACGATCATGACACAGGGTGTTGCGATGCCTCGCCTCGGCTTCGGCACCTTCCGGATGCCGGGAGCCGACGCCCAGCCGGTCGTCGAGAGTGCGATCGCGCTCGGCTACCGACATATCGACACCGCCGCGATGTACGACAACGAAACCGCCGTCGGCGCGGCCATCGCGGCGTCCGGCGTGAACCGGAACGAGCTCTTCGTCACCACGAAGGTCTGGCATGATCAGCTTGCGCCGGATGCGCTCTACCGCGCCTTCGACACCAGTCTGCGGAAACTGGGGCTCGACCATGTCGACCTCTATATGATCCATTGGCCGTCACGAGACATGGACATGGCAGCGACGCTGGAAGCGTTGATGTCGCTGCGGGAGCGCGGCCTGACGCGCGCGATCGGCGTGTGCAACTTCAACCTGCCGATGATCCGTCGCGCGGTGGAGGAGATCGGCGCGCCGATTGCCAGCCTCCAGGTCGAATACCACCCGTTCCTGTCGCAGGCGGCGATGCTCGCCTATCTGCGCGGCAAGGGGATTCCGCTGACAGCCTATGCGCCCCTCGCGCAAGGGCGGGCGGCAAGTGATCCCACGCTCGCCTTCCTCGGCCACAAGCACGGTTGCAGTGCCGCTCAGATGGCGGTCGCCTGGCTCCTCGATCAGGAGGGCGTCATCGTGATTCCGAAAGCCGCCCGTCCCGAAAGCCAGAAGGCCAATCTTGATGCACTCGGCACCCAGCTCGATGACGAGGATCGCGCCGCTATCGCCGCTCTGCCGAAAGACCAGCGCTTCGTCCGGCCGCCCTTCGCGCCAGAGTGGGACGCTCTCGGATGAAATTCATCGGCGCAGCGGCCTTGGCGGGGATAGAACGTGCGCCAAGTGTGAAACGTTTAGAGGGCTTTGGCTTGCTGAATTGCGATAGACTGCACAGAGGGGTGGAATAAATCTATCCCCGTCCGTTTCGAAAGGTGCGCATTTGGTTTCCGAAAGCGACCTGGAGGCTGCCCTTGATTTCGTCCGGGCTCGGGCCGCCGGATCGGTCGAGGGCATTTTTGGTCCAGCCTCGATAACCTGGAGGATCGACAGGGAAGCCATCATCTTCTTGGGTGCCGGTCGTGCCTTGCTCCTTCAGTTGGCGCATCCCTGGGTCGCGGCCGCCGTCGCCGAGCACTCTCGGACCTTTGCGGATCCGATCGGTCGCTTCCAACGAACCTTTGACGTTGTGTTCACGATGGTGTTCGGCTCGCGCGACAGGGCCCTCGCGGCTGCCCGGCGCCTGCACCACCGCCATACCATGATCGTCGGCCGCTTGCCCGAAGCAGTCGGTCCCTTCGCGAGTGGCTCATCCTACCGCGCCAACGAGGTCGCAGCATTGCGCTGGGTTCACGCTACCCTCGTCGAGACCGCTCTCATCGTGCACGACCTGATTTTGCCTCCGCTCTCGGTCGAAGAGCGCGAGCGGTATTGGGCCGAAAGCCGGCTGTTCGGGGCATTGTTCGGGCTGACGCCGGCCGACTTGCCGGCGGATTGGGAATCATTCGCCGCCTACAACGCGGCCATGATGCAATCGGATACGTTGTCCGTCAGCGCCGCGGCACGCGAGGTGGCCGGACAGATCTTCGCCGGCGGACGACCATGGTTGCGGCCGCCGCGATGGTACCAGGCCCTGAGTGCCCAGTTGATGCCAGAGCGATTGCGCATGGGCTTCGGATTTGCCTTTGACGAACGTGACCGGAAAGCCGCAGAACGTGCGCTTGCATGGATACGACGCGTGTATCCCAAAATACCGACCCGCCTTCGGTACGTCGGTCCTTACCAGGAAGCTCAAGCGCGACTACAAGGAAGGCGGCAGCTCGGCTGGGCAACCCGATGTCTTAACAGGGCGTGGATCGGACGGCCCCAATTGGATGATCGCTGGAACAGGTGAAGCTCTCCTAAACGCTGTCTGCAGGCACATCTCGCGGTGTAGCAGCGCAAAGCGGCGGCTTCGCCGAGGGTCCAGAAGCGGCAGTCGAGATCGGTGCACGGTTAGTCCGGTAGACCCCTGATAGCCGACTGTCTGACGATGACTGCGCTGTTCAGCTCTGTGCCAGACGAAGTCGTGAACACTTCAGTCCTCGTCGAGCTCTCCGATATGACGCTGGGCGTATAGCTCGAGGCCGATCCTCGCGACGAGATCGATCTGGGTTTCCAGAAAATCAATGTGCTCTTCCTCATCGTGCATCAGTTGCTCAAACAAATCTCGTGTCACGTAGTCCCTGACCGAATGGCAATGGGTCGCAGCTTCAGCGTAGAGGGAGTGCGCCGATACTTCGGCTTGCAAGTCGTTATCGAGTACGGCCTTCACGGTCTTCCCGATATGAAGGGATTCCAGCGTCTGCATATTGGGAGATCCATCGAGGAAGATGATGCGTTCGATGAGCTTGTCTGCGTGTTGCATCTCTTCAATCGATTGCTTGCGCCACGTCTTGGCCAGTACTTTGTAGCCCCAATTGTCGAGCAGGCGGTAATGCAGCCAGTACTGGTTCACCGCGGTGAGTTCGTGTCGCAGCGCTTTATTGAGGTATTCGATAACGTCTTTATCGCCCTTCATGCTCTGCTCCTTTTCGCGGGTATTCGAATCGTTTTGTCGAGTGGGCGCCTGGAACTTGATGCTTGGCCAACACGATGGAGAGTTTAGAGCGTCAGCGCTTTCGGTTCGAGCAGTTTGGGGCATCTAACGCTCGCCGGGAGCGGCGACGCAAGGAAAGGGGCGCTTGCCGTTGACTTGCTCACTTTCGACACACGTGAGGCGGAGGTTAATCTGTGCGCTGCGACTTCAAGACGCGCAGGGAAATAGATCGGGGGAATTTTGGTCATGATCGAGGGGATCAGCGCGGTCACACTGGGCACCCATGAAATGCCACGAGCTGTCCGATTCTACCGAGCGCTCGGGTTTGAGGTCCTGCATGGCGGCGAAGGGTCATCATTCACCAGCTTTCGAGCAGGGACAAGTTACCTCAACCTCATCGTCCAACCTGCCGAACGCCGCTGGTCCTGGTGGGGTCGGGTTATCTTCTACGTCACCGATGTTGACGTACTTTACGAACGCGCGTTCGCAGCGGGATACCAGCCGGCGACCGTGCCCCGCGATGCCGAATGGGGTGAGCGCTTCTTCCACCTGGTTGACCCCGACGGCCACGAACTCAGTTTCGCTCGGCCTTTGCTTCCGGCTTCCGTCCAATAGCGGATCGAAGCGGCAAAGCGCTCGACTTTGATCGGGAAGTTGGCGAACTTGCCGAGATGGACGGCCATCACCCTGACATCAGCTTCGGCTGGGGTTATGCTGCTGTCTCTCGAGCGAAGATCAAAGGACGGCAACGAACGATCGCATCGTCACCGGAATTACGGTGCACTCAATTTTAAATTCGACCAACGGCTTTCCGGTTCGAACGGCGTCAACCCGCGCTTGCGTAGCTTGCGATATGATCCCGCGAAGGCGCGGCTGGTCGATTGAGCGCCGTCACCGCAATTCAGTATTTCGAGGCAGAGCTATTCGACGTCTCGGATGGATCGCAGCCACTAAAGAATAGCTTCGATCCCTTTTCGCTTGATCACGTTGAGCGAGGCCAGTGCCGCGCCGGTCGGCTGTTTCGCGCCGCGCTCCAGCTGCGAGACGTAACCCACGGTCAGATTGAGATAGCGGGCGAACACCGCCTGGCTCAATTGAGCCCGTTCGCGGATGGCCCGGATTTGCGGCCCCGTATTCGGGGTGGCCTTGGGCGCGCCTGTCGCTCCCAAATGCCGCAGGGTGATCTTCTCGTCGGTGGCCTTGTCCATCAGCCCGGCCTTCCGCATGTCGCCCGCCGTTTCCAGCAAAGCCTTCGCCAGCGGGCTAACTTTTTTCTTCTTCGCCATGGTCTACGTCCTCAATAACGCCTTCTGAAAGCGCCTTCGCCAGAGCCTTTTCGTCCGCCAAAACGTCGCCGACGCGGAAACCGCGAGCGTCGGCAAGAACAGCGAGGCCCGAGCGCGCGAAGATCGTTGTCACACCCGATTGCCCGTCGCCTTGCGACAAATTGGCACGACGGGCAAAATTCCGCTTCGCCGAAACCCCAAATCAGTGGCCTATCTCCGGCCATCCCGTTCCGACAAGAGGGGCGGTCGCGCGTCGTCACGAACGCGGGATGGGATGTGGTGGACGCGAGAGCGTCGGCGCGCAAATGCGGTCGCAGGGCGGGTTGAACCTCGTGAGCGAGTTGCAGGCGCGCAGGACGAACGACGTTTGAGCGTACGGCAAAACCGTGTGGTCCTGACACCCGTTGCTGGTGCCAAGTCGGCGGTGGCAAACTCGATCCCGACCGGGTTTGAGGAGCCGCTTGAATCCGCCGACGACGGTGACAAGACGAATTCGTCGCCGAGGAGAGCACGGCATAAGCCGTAAAGCCATCACGCAGGGGATGCCGGATGCCTCCGCTGAACCTGTATGCTCGTGTGCGCATTTCCTTGTGCATCTTGCACACGAGACCGCGGGTGCAGCGCGCACCCGGCATTCCCTGCGCCCTCCCGTTTTCGAGGGTGAACCCTGTCAAGACTCGGGCGCGTCGCGCCGCGAGACCGCGAGGTTATGTCCTCAATGAAGCACACGCGTTTATGCGCTCTCCGGAGAGGTCCACCTTGATCGAAACCAGCTGGTCGGCCATTCGGGTGGAGTTAAGTCGTTGTATTGCAAGGGGAAAATCGTGGCTGGGGAACTAGGATTCGAACCTAGACAAACAGAGTCAGAGTCTGTTGTGCTACCGTTACACCATTCCCCAAGAATTGCTCAACGACATCAACAGGTTAGGCGGTCGATTGGGCAATTGCTCGCGATCGGATTCATGGAATCCCGCGATCTGGCGCCCTTCTACTCGCTAGCCGCTGCCCTTGGCAAGCGCGTGGCGATGGGCTTGGTGCACGGGGGCCCCGGCAAATCCGCGGCCTTTGGCGGCGCGGTTCGCGCCGCGGTCAGGGCGGTTGGCGCATGAGCTTTTCTTTCGAAGAGCTGGATTTTCGCCCGACGCCGATGGGCCTGCTCACCCTAAGGCGGCGGCGGCCGCCATCGTCCGATATCGACATCTACGAAATCAAACTCGGCGACGAGTTTTTGATGTCGAGCCAGTTCACCGCAGCCGAGATCGAGCTGGCGCGGCTCGGACTGGCGGCGCGGGGTCGCGGCGATCTCGACGTCGTGGTTGGCGGTCTCGGGCTCGGCTACACCGCGCGCGCGGTGCTCGAAAACGCTCGTGTGCGATCGTTGATCGTGGTCGATGCACTGGCGGAAGTCATCGAGTGGCACGCGCAGGGATTGCTGCCGCTCGGCAAGGAGCTGACCGGCGATCCGCGCTGCCGTCTCGTTCATGGCGACTTCTTTGCGATGTCGGATTCCGCCGCAGGTTTTGATTCGGCAGCACCTGCTCGCCGCTTCGATGCGGTGCTGGTCGACATCGATCATTCGCCGCGCAACCTCCTGCATCCGCGCCATGCCGCGCTGTACCAGCCGGAGGGACTGGCGCGGCTCGCCGCTCATCTGCATCCGGGCGGCGTGTTCGCGCTGTGGTCGAACGATCCGCCGGATGATGCGTTCGAGCGCGACCTCGCCGGCGCCTTTGCAACCGCGAGGGCCCATGTCGTGACCTTCAACAATTTGCGAGGAGATCCCGATGCAAGCAACACGGTCTATGTGGCCGTGAAAGCCGATTTGCCCGGCGCGAGGGCAACCGTCGACGCGGCGCCAACGACCGATTGATCGTGCGCGGCGACGGAAGTGAAGCTCGCGATCGATCTGGTGCGCGACGCCCATCGCTCCGAAAGCTTCCGGGATCAGCCGGCATAGGCCTTGTCGAGGTCGGCGATGATGATTTTTTGCATTTTCATCATGGCCTGCATGGCGCGGTTGGCCTTGTTGCGATCGGGATCGCTGAGGTAACGGCCAAGCGCGGTGGGCACAACCTGCCAGGACAGGCCGAACTTGTCCTTGAGCCATCCGCATTTCGATTCCTCGCCGCCGTCGGCGGTCAGTTTGTTCCAGAAGTAGTCCACCTGTTCCTGGGTCTCGACGCTGATGAAGAAGGAGATCGCCTCGTTGAACCTGTATTTGGGGCCGCCATTGAGGGCGTTGAACTTCTGCCCCTCGAGTTCGAAGCTCGCCATGAAGTCATTGACGGCTTCGACCTTGGCATTGGGAAACACCGATTTGTAGAAGGCGACGGCCTCGGGGACGTTGTTGTCGAACCAGAGGAATGGCGTGATGGAAGTCATGACGGATGTCCTTGTTGGTTGGGTTTTCGTGCCTTGTCGCGAAGGCTGTGGCGGGCGGGATTGGGCGGAGGGCAGATTAACGAAGATCGTTGGCCATCATGAACTCCGTTTGGGTGGGCTCGTCCGGAGGACGAACGGGGGCACGGGAGTCCGACAATGGATTCTGAATTTTTTGGCTTGATTTCGTAATACCCAATCCGGCCCCGTCGGAGCCCGTCTGGCCGCTATGCCGCCGGCTGTGTGCCCGATCAGCGGATCGGCCCGGCCGGCATCTCGGCTTCCAGCAGCAGCAACAGGCAATTGGAAAGCCGCACCTCCATTTCCTTGTCGTGCAGCGACAGCGGTCCGGGGTCGTTGAGGATGGCGTTGACGAGCGTCCCCAGCACCACCTGAAAGCCGAAGGCGATACCGCGGGTTTTGGCGGCGGGGCGGCCCTTGCCCATGGCCGGGAGCAGGAGAGGGGTTGCACGCGCAGTGGTGGCGCGTGCAAGCGCCTTGAAGCTGGTCCATTGGTCCGGCCTGGTATCGTCGTGCTGGAGGGCGGCGCGCAGCACGCCTTCATGGGCGCGGATCCAGCCGATGACCCCGCTCACCAGCACCCGGCAGCGGTTGGCGAGATCGGCCTCCTTCAGGCGCGCCTCGGCGGGCAGTTCCGACAGCCGGCGCGCGCCGTCGCGCGCCGCCAGCTCCATCAGCGCGTTGAAGTAAGCCTCCTTGCTGTCGAACCGGCTGTAGAACGCGCCGACGGTTGCGCCGACATTGCTGCACAGTGCTTCGATCGACAACTCGCCAAGGCTGCGCGTCCTGAGCAGCTCGGCGCCCGCCTGCAGCAGCGCAAGCGTGGTTTCGCGGCTGCGCTTCTGCCGCGACGGCGTCACGCCGGGCAGGTCGAATTGTTGGCGTGGCGGCGGCATCCGGGCTTGCGTCTCCCAATAATCCTAATCATAATTCGGATTATCATCTTTGGCAATGCCGGAAATCGAAACGCGAACCGCGCGGACAACCGCGGTCGCGGCGAAACAGGGAGGCAAGCATGCGCGCAGGCGGCAGCACGCCATTCGGCGGCACCATCGACAAGACCATTGCCGGCTCCAAACCCTGGTGGCCGCAGACCGCCCGGCCGCCGCAGGGCGCGCCCAATATCCTCGTCGTGTTGTTCGACGACGTCGGCTTTTCCGATTTCGGCTGCTATGGCTCGGCGATCAGGACGCCGACCATCGACAGACTGGCCGCCGAGGGCCTGCGCTACTCGGGATTCCACACCACCGCGATGTGCTCGACCACGCGCGCGGCGCTATTGACCGGGCGCAACCATCATTCGGTCGGCGTCGGCTGCCTCGCCAATTTCGATAGCGGTTACCCCGGCTATCGCGGCAAGATCGCGCGCGAGGCGGGGACGCTGGCAGAAATGCTGCGGCCGCACGGCTACCGCAACTACATGGTCGGCAAATGGCACGTCACCCCGCTGACCGAAAGCGGCGCCACCGGCCCGTTCGATGGCTGGCCGCTCGGCCGCGGTTTTGACCGCTTCTACGGCTTCCTCGACGCCGAAACCGACCAGTACGCGCCGGAACTGGTTTCCGACAACACCCATATCGATCCGCCCGGCAATTACGCGAGCGGCTATCACCTCACGGCCGACCTGATCGATCAATCGATCCGCTTCATCGCCGATCACACCGCCGACCGGCCCGACATCCCCTGGCTGACCTGGGTCGCGCTCGGCGCCTGTCATGCGCCGCATCAGGCGCCGGCCGACATTATCAGGCACTATGACGGGATGTTCGCGCATGGCTGGGACGCCGAGCGCGAGGCGCGCATGGCGCGGCAGAAGGCGATGGGCATCGTGCCGCCGGACACCAGGATGCCGCCCCGCAACGACGGCGTGAAGGCGTGGGACGAGCACTCTGCCGACGAGAAGCGCGTATTCACGCGGCTGCAGGCTGCGTTTGCCGGCATGCTCGACCACGCCGACCGGCATCTGGCGCGGCTGGTATCGTTCCTCGACAAGGCCGGCATCCGCGACAACACGCTGATCCTCGTGCTGTCGGACAATGGCGCCAGCCAGGAAGGCGGCCCGCTCGGCTTCGTCAACGCGATGGGGCCGTACAATTTCCGTCCCGAACCGATGGCGGAAAAGCTGCGGCGGATCGACGATATCGGCGGTCCGGATTCGCACACCAATTTTCCGCACGGCTGGGCGATGGCGTCGAACACGCCGCTGCGCCGCTACAAGCAGAACACTCATGGCGGCGGCATCCGCGATCCCTTCGTGATGTCATGGCCGAAGCGGATCGCAGCCAAGGGCGAGCTGCGCCACCAGTTCGTCCATGCCAGCGACCTGGCGCCGACCTTGCTCGAATTGGTCGGTGTCAGCGCGCCCGGCGAGATTGCGGGCGTTGCCCAGATGCCGATCGAGGGCGAGAGCTTTGCCCGCTCGATCGCGGATCCTGCGGCGCCGTCGAAAACCTCGCCGCAATATTTCGAAATGTTCGGCCATCGCGGGGTCTGGCAGAACGGCTGGAAGGCCGTCGCCTTCCATCCCTCGGGAACGCCGTTCGAGAACGACAAATGGGAGCTGTTTCATCTCGACAAGGATTTTTCCGAGGTCGACGATCTCGCCGAAAAGGAGCCCGAGCGCCTGGCTGAAATGATAAAACTGTGGTGGCGCGAGGCCGAAAAGCACAATGTGCTGCCGCTCGACGACCGCTTCGGTCCCCGCTTTGGCGAAAACGCCACGCGATTCCACGGCGCGCGCAACAAATTCACCTTTCACGCCGGCATGGGGCATGTGTCGACCGACATCGCGCCCGACGTGCGCAGCCGCAGTTACACCATCGAAGCCCATGTCGAGATCGGCGAGGGCGGTGCGGAGGGTGTGCTGATCGCGCATGGCGACGCGACCTCGGGCTACAGCCTCTACGTCAAGGACGGCCTACTGGTTCACGATCTCAATATCGGCGGCGGCCATGAGATCGTGAAATCGAACCGCAGGATTCCGGCCGGCGCGCGCCGGCTCGGCGTTCATGTCGAGCGTCTGGTGCGGAAGGAACCGCCGGCCAAAGGCGCGCGCACCGGGGTCAGCGAATATACGCTCCTGATCGACGGCGAGCCCGCCGGCGCGCTGCAGACCCAGCTTGGATTCCACACCCTGATTTCATGGTCCGGTCTCGACATCGGGCGCGACCGCTCCAGCCCGGTATCGCATTACGAGGCGCCGTTCGAGTTCACCGGGCGGTTGCTGCGGGTGACGGTGGACATGCATGACGACCAGAAGCTCGACGGCGAGGCGGTCGGCAATACGGAGATGGCGCGGCAGTGATTACTACCGTCATTGCGAGGAGCGGAGCGACGAAGCAATCCATTCTTTCTTTGCGCGGCGAGATGGATTGCTTCGCTTCGCTCGCAATGACGATGGGCCTGCTACTTGATCTTGTCGTAGGCCGCCGGAAAGTCGGCCAGCGGCATCGGGATCGTAATCGTTTCCTTGCCCATGTTCTGGAACGACACTTTCAGCAGCTTGCCGGATTTCATCGCAGCCAGCAGTTCCGGCGAAATCGGGACGTTGGTATAGCAGCCGCGCGCCTCGCAGGTCTGGATCTGCAGATCGGATGTCTTGCCGTCATCGACCTGGAGCTTGGCGCCCACCGGCAGGTTAAGTCCGAGCGGCAATTGAATGCCGGCAATCGGCGTGTGGGTGTCGCTGGGCACGCGAATGTTGATCAGCACGATCAATTGCCCGGTCTTGCTCAGAACGGCGCTTTGCTCGATCGCGCATTCCAGCGGCGCGTCGCGGCTGGCGCTGGTGCACCGCGCGACCCAGCCGGGAGCGGCGGGAGCGTTTGCGGGGGCGGCCTCGGCCTGGGGCGCCGGCTGCGCTGCCTGCGCCGCGCGCGGCGGGGTCTTGGCCTTGGCGGTTTCCTTGGGGGCCTGCTGGGCCAGGCTCAGGCCAAGCGATCCGAACGCCACGGCTGCGACGACTACAAATTGTACCGGGAATTTCACCGATTTCACTCCGAAGCGTACATCCTTCGGATGTGCCGGTATGCGTTCAAAGTCAAGTCACTCGGCGGCTTGTTTGACCGAGCTCCGCTCGTCCGGGTGCGCTTCGTCATCGCTCTTGTCCGATCGTCCCCAGCCCGCAAAGGCGTTGGAGAGCCGGTCGAGATAGAGATACACCACCGGCGTCGTGAACAATGTCAGCGCCTGGCTGACGATCAGGCCGCCGACCATCGCATAACCGAGCGGCTGGCGGATTTCCGAGCCGGTGCCGGTGCCGAGCATCAGCGGCACGCCGCCGAGCAGCGCCGCCATCGTCGTCATCATGATCGGGCGGAACCGCAGCAACGCCGCCTTGCGAATCGCGGCCTCGGGCTCCAGATGTTCGTCGCGCTCGGCCGAGATGGCGAAGTCGACCATCATGATGCCGTTCTTCTTCACGATGCCGATCAGAAGAACGATGCCGATCAACGCGATCAGGCTGAAGTCGAACCCGAACAGCATCAGGATCGCCAGCGCGCCGACGCCGGCGGAAGGCAGCGTGGACAGGATCGTGATCGGGTGGATGTAACTTTCGTAGAGAATGCCGAGAATCAAATACACGACCACGAGGGCGGCGAGGATCAACAGCGGCACGGTGCCGAGCGACTGCTGGAACGCCTGCGCCGTGCCCTGGAAGCTGGAATTGAGCGTCGTCGGCGCGCCGAGATCGGCCATCGCCTGCTGAATCGCGTTGGTCGCCTGGCCGAGTGCGACGCCCTGGGCGAGGTTGAAGCTGATGGTGATCGCCGGGAACTGGCCCTGGTGGCTGATCGAAAGCGGCCGCACCGGCACGCTGGTCCAGGTCGCAAAGGTCGAGAGCGGCACCTGGTCGCCGGTCGTCGGCGACTTGATGTAGATCTTGTTCAGGGTGTCGAGACTGCCCTGCAATTCCGGCAGCACCTCAAGAATGACGTGATAGCTGTTGAGCTGCGTGAAATATTGCGTCACCTGGCGCTGGCCAAACGCGTCGTACAGCGTGTCGTCGATCAGTTGCGGCTGGATGCCGTAGCGCGAGGCGGTGTCGCGGTTGATCTTCAATTCGAGCGTGGTGCCATTGGTCTGCTGGTCGGTCGCGACGTCGCGCAACCCGGGCAGGGTCTGCATCTTCGCCAGGATCTTTGGCGCCCATTGGTTCAGTTCGCCGAGGTCGGCGTCCTGCAGCGTGAACTCGAACTGGGTTCGGGTCGGCCGGCCGCCGAGCCGCACGTCCTGCGCCGCCTGCATGTACAGCCGCGCGCCCTCGACCTTGTCGAGCTTGGGGCGCAGCCGCGCGATGATCTGCTGGGCGTTCGCCTTGCGCTCATTGCGCGGTTTCAGCGTGATGAACAGATTGCCGTTATTGCCGGCCCGGCCGCTGCCGCCGATCGCCATCGCGACGGAGGCGACGTCGGGGTCGGCCATCACGATTTTGCCGAGTTCCTCCTGGTGCCGCTTCATGTCGACAAAGGAAATATCCTGATTGGCTTCCGACGTCGCGGTGATCAGGCCGTTGTCCTGCTGCGGGAAGAAGCCCTTGGGAATGATGACGAACAGATAGACCGACAATCCCAATGTGGCGAAGAAGATCATCAGCGTGGTGAATTTCCAGCGCAGCGCCAGGTCGAGACCGCGCTCGTAGCCGCGCAGCATCGCGTCGAAGGCGCGTTCGCTCCATTGGTAGAAGCGGCCGTGCCTGGTTTCATGATGGGCGCGCAGGAAGCGCGAAGCCATCATCGGCGTCAGCGTCAGCGACACGATCATCGACACGAAGATCGTCATCGCCAGCGTCACCGCGAATTCGCGGAACAGCCGCCCGATGATGCCGCCCATCAACAGCAGCGGGATCAGCACGGCGACCAGCGAAACGCTGATCGACACGATGGTGAAGCCGATTTCGCTGGCGCCCTTGAAGGCGGCGGCCATCGGCTTTTCGCCTTCCTCGATATAGCGCGTGATGTTTTCCAGCATCACGATGGCGTCGTCGACCACGAAGCCGACGGCAATGGTCAGCGCCATCAGGGACAGGTTGTCGAGCGTGTAGCCGAATACCCACATCAGCGCGCAGGCGCCGAGCAAGGCCAGCGGCACCGTCACGGTCGGGATCACGGTCGCCCAGAAACTGCGCAGGAAGACGAAGATCACCATCACGACCAGTGCGATGGTCAAGAGCAGGGTGAACTGCACGTCTTCGACCGCGGCGCGGATGGTCTGGGTACGGTCGCTGATGAGCTCGATCTTGATCGCCGGCGGGATCGCGGCGACCAGCCGCGGCAGCGTCGCCTTGATCTTGTCCACGGTATCGATGACGTTGGCGCCCGGCTGCTTGAACACGACCAGGAACACGCCGCGCTTGCCGTTGGCCCAGGCCGCCTGCTTGGCGTCCTCCGGACCGGTGACGGCCTGACCG
Source organism: Bradyrhizobium sp. AZCC 2289 (assembly GCF_036924615.1). Taxonomy (NCBI): domain Bacteria; kingdom Pseudomonadati; phylum Pseudomonadota; class Alphaproteobacteria; order Hyphomicrobiales; family Nitrobacteraceae; genus Bradyrhizobium; species Bradyrhizobium sp. AZCC 2289. The sequence goes on from NZ_JAZHRY010000001.1 coordinate 8,975,885, forward strand.
ATATCGCGGACCCGCAACGGACCGCCGTTGCGGTAGGCGATGATGACGTCGTTCCAGTCCTTGGAATCCAGCAACTGGTCGTTGGCGTAAATGGTGTAGGCGCGGGTGTCGCCGTCGATATTGCCCTTCGGGCTGTCGACGGTCGTGATCGCGATCTGGCTGCGCACGTCCTCCAGCGACAGGCCCTTGGCGACGAGCTTGGCCGGGTCGATCTGGATGCGGATCGCCGGTTTCTGCTGGCCGCCGATGATGACCTGGGCGACGCCGGAAATCTGGCTGATCTGTTGCGCGAGCTGGGCGTCGACGGCGTCGCTGACGGTGGTCAGGGGCAGCGTGTCCGAGGTCGCCGACAACAGCAGGATCGGCGAATCCGCCGGATTGACCTTGCGGTAGGTCGGCGGCGAGGGGAGGTTTTTCGGCAACTGGCCGCCGGCGGCGTTGATCGCGGCCTGCACGTCGTTGGCGGCGCCGTCGATCGAGCGATTGAGGTCGAACTGGATCGTGACCGCCGCCGTGCCGAGATAGCTGGTCGAGGTCATCTGCGCGACGCCCGGGATCTGCGCCAATTGGCGCTCCAGCGGCTGCGCCACCGACGAGGCCATGGTTTCCGGGCTGCCGCCGGGCAGGCTGGCGGCGACCTGAATGGTCGGGAAGTCGACCTGCGGCAAGGGCGCGACCGGCAACAGCGGGTAGGCGACGAGGCCGACAAAGAGAATGCCGGCCATCATCAGCGAGGTGCCGATGGGGTAGCGAATAAAGGGCGCGGAAATTCCGTCGCTCATTCCTGCTTGACCTTGGCTTGGGCCGGATCCGAGCTTGCGACCGCCGTCGTGACCAGCGTGCCCGGCGAAACCTTGTATTGTCCGGCCGTGATCACCTGCTCACCCGGCGATAACCCCTCGTCGACCACCGAACGACCGTCGATCGACTTTGTTACCGTGATCTTGCGGAGTTCGGCCTTGTTCTCCTGATTGACCGTGAAGGCGTAGAGACCATCGGTTCCGTGCTGGACGGCGTCGTCGGGAGCCACGGTGGCATCCTTCAGCGTCGCCACCAGGAGCCGGGTAGAAACCGACTGGCCCGGCCACAGCGCATGGTCCTTGTTGTCGAACACCGCCTTGAGCCGAATAGTCCCGCTCGTGGTGTCGACCTGGTTGTTGATCAGCGCCAGCGTTCCCGTGGATAGCACACGCTTGCCGTCGGTGGACAGCGCAATGGTCTTTGGCGGCGCCACCGCGAGCGCCGCCTTGATATCGGGCAGCTGCTCCTCGGGCGCTGTGAAGATCACCGCAATCGGCTCGATCTGGGCGATGGTCACGATGCCGCTCTGGGTTGCGGCATTGACGATATTGCCGACGTCGACCTGGCGCAGGCCAGCAACGCCGGAGATCGGGGCCTTGACGGTGGCGTAATCGACCTGGGTCTGGGCATTTTCGATCGCCGCCGTATCGGCCGCGATCTGTGCCGTCAGCTGCGCAACGGTGGAACGCTGGGTATCGGTTTGCTGCCTGGTCGCAAATTCGCCGAGCTTGGTAAAGCGCTGCAGGTCGAGATTGGCGTTGGCCAGATTGGCTTCGTCCTGGGCTTTCTTGGCCTTGGCCTGGTCGAGCACGGCCTGGAACGGCCGCGGATCGATCTCGACCAGGGTGTCGCCTTCCTTGACGAATTGGCCTTCCTGGAACGCGATCCGGTTGATCTGGCCATCGACCCGGCTGCGGACCAGGACCGTATTGAAGCCTTGAACGGTGCCGAGGCCGGTCAGGTAGACCGGGAAGTCGGCCTTTTCGACCGGAGCGATCTTGACCTGAACGGCGGGGCGGGCAGGGCCGCGCTTTTGGGCATCAGCCTGCGCGGCGCGATCCTCGCCGTGCAGGCGTTGCCAGCCCAAATAGCCCGCCGCGCCGACCGCGGCGACCAGCAAAACCCAACCAAATGTTCGTGACTTCGACATGCGGACTCATGGGTTCAGAAAACAAGTAATGGGTGGCCAAAACCGTTCCCAAGGTTCATAGATATAATATGCGTGCACTTAATGTGTACACACACTATAGCTTGAATAATCCTAAACATTTGGAAAGCTTTGGGACGTCACGGCTCGGGAAAACTACCCAAGAAGACTACCTAAGAAGCTATCCAGGAAACTACCCGAAAAACTACCCGGAAGCTAACAAAGAAAAAAACGCAGGAAACGGACAGAAAAGCCATTGGATCCATGTCGCTCGACCTGAAACGACGGGTGATTGCGCAACTTGTCGAGAGTTCGCGGCTGCTGCGCAACTACATCGACCACCGCGCCAAAGAACGCGGCACAACCCGCGCGCAATGGATCGTGCTGTTTCGGCTCCGGCAGCAGGAGGGGCTGTCGCAGGTCGATCTCGCCGACGTGCTCGAGCTGCAACCGATCTCGCTGGTGCGGCTGCTCGACCGCCTGGTCGAACACGGATTGCTCGAGCGCCGGCCCGATCCCAGGGACCGCCGGGCCAACCGGCTGTTCCTGACCCAAAGCGGCCGCCAGCTCGTCGACGATCTCGACAGCTTGCGCGACGCGATTGCAACCGACGTGTTGCGCGACATTCCAGCCGGTGCGCTGCAGACCAGCCTCGATACGCTGGTCGAGGTCAAGGAACGCCTCAAGAGCCTGGGCGAGTCTCCGGATATCGCCATCAAGTAACCGGCTCGCTTGACGCGAACGATGCCCGCTGCGTCAGTGCATCGCACCTGCACATTTCGAATTGGTTGAAACGCGAGGCGATGGCGTCCATATCGCGCGCAACCCAAGTCGAGAAACCGGAAGTGCATGATGGATGAGCTGAACGGACGCATGATGGCCTGCCAGATCCTGGTCACGGGATTGATCGCGCGCGTCGCCAACAGCTCGCCCGATCCCTTGCGCTTCCTTACCGACTTCCGCGACGAGATCAAGGCGGTGGTGAAGGGCGTCAATATCGCCGGCATGGACAATACCGATCGCGTGCGACAGATCGCGCAAATGACGGTCGATGAATTGTTTTCGCTGATGAAGCCGCCGAGCAGCGAGTGATCGTTCCCGAAAATCGATCGATGCAAGTAATGCCGGATTTTACGGCGTTTCTCGCGACTCCTTAGAGCGCTTACAAACGCGGTTTTAGAACGATTTCAATCTTGCGATTAGAATCGCTTTGATCTGGACCTATTCAAGCTCATCTGCGCCCGGGTCGCGTTGACCCCAAATTTTCCACTCGATACCAACGGCCCATCGCGCATCGCAACGACGCTGCGCGACTGAATCTGAAATCAAGTAAGGGGCGCGTGGGACTATGGGCCAAGCAATAGCACCGAGATCGTTGCGTTCGTTCACCGCAATCAACTTGGTCGACGACAAGTTCGATAATCATTCCGGCAAGAAGGTTTCGGCGGTCGCAGGTCTGATTGCGGTCGCGTCGTTCTCCGGCGCCGAAGCGCAGCAGACGAGCCTGCCGCCGGTGACGGTCGATGCCCCGGTCGCGCGCCTGCGTCCTGTTGCATCAAAACCTTCACCGGATCAGCTCCGCGCCCGCACCGCGTTGCGCCGTGCCGCGCGCGGCGCGCAACCAGCCCAGGCGGCCGCCGTGCCGTTTCCCAATGCCGGCGGCCTGCGCGCCGACCGCAATCCCTATGCGGATGCGGCGGCGCCCTACAAGGTCGACCACCTGCAGGCGTCGGGCAAATTCCCCGAGCCGCTGTTGAACACGCCGAAGACGGTCACGGTTCTCAGCAAGGAGGTGCTGGAAGACAAGAACGCGACCACGCTGCGGCAAGCGGTGCTGAGCACCGCCGGCGTGACGCTCGGGACCGGCGAGGGCGGCAACGCCTTCGGCGACCGTTTCTTCATCCGCGGTTTCGACGCCCGCAACGACGTCTTCCTCGACGGCGTACGCGATGCCGGGGTCAGCGTTCGCGAGAATTTCTTCACCGAGCAGGTCGAGATCCTGCGCGGGCCGGGCTCGTCCTTTGCCGGCCGCGGCACCACCGGCGGCGCGATCAACATCGTGACCAGGCAGGCGTCCACCGAGAAGAGCTTCTACAACATGGACACCACGTTCGGCACCGACCACAGCAAGCGCGTCGTGCTCGACGTCAACCAGGTGATCAGCCCGACGCTGGCCATTCGCGCTGGTGGCCTGTTCCAGGACGCCGGTGTCGCCGGGCGCGACTATGTCAAGGACGATCGCGACGGCGGTTTCGTCACGGCGAAATGGATGCCGCTCGACACCGTGAAACTGAGCGCGAGCTACATCCACACCAATTTGCACGGCCTGCCGGATTTCGGCGTGCCGTATTACCGGCCGAGCACGGCCAGCACCGCGGGCGGCCCGTTCCCGGATTTCGGCGCCAACCGCAACAATTTCTACGGCTTCGTCAATCGCGATTTCTATCACGTCAAGCAGGACATCGGCACGCTCAATGGCGAGGTCGCGATCACGCCGGACTTAACCGTCAGCAACAAGTTCAGGGTCCAGCGCTCGCTACTCGACTACATCGGGACGCTTCCGGAATCGCCGTCGCTCGCCAATCCGCTTTCGGCGTCGACGCTCACCGCCAACCCGCAGAGCCGCTACCAGGTCACCGACGTGCTCGCCAACCAGACCGAAGCGACCTACAAATTCAATCTCGCCGGCTGGAAACACACCGCCTTAGCCGGCGTCGAAATCTCGCAGGAGCGCGCCAGCAACGACAAATATGTCGGCTTGAGTTCGGAAGCCTTGCCCGGCGGGAGCGCGGGCTCCGGTTCGGTGAGCGGGATCAGCGTATTCAATCCGAGCCAGACCTATGCGGTGTTCCCGGGCACGCCGACGCTCAGCGGTCTCGCCACCAAGGTCGGCATCGACACCAAGAGCGTCTACCTGCTCGACAGCGCCAATTATAACGACTTCGTCATCCTGAACGGCGGCGTCCGCCTCGACGACTACAATATCAAGGCGAGCGGCTACGGCACCGTGAACAGTGTCGCGAACGTTTTCGGCTCACAGGCGCAGCAATACGACATGCCGAACTTCAACGTCGGCGCTGTGATCAAGCCGTTGCCGATCGCGAGTGTGTATGCAGCCTATGCGACGTCGTCGAATCCCGTCGGCGCCGAATTCGACGGCACCAGCGCCCAATATGGCGGATTGGCTCCCTCGCTCAACGGCAATCCCAACCAGATCCTGGGGCCCGAAAAGAACAGGGCGATCGAAGTTGGCACCAAATGGGAGTTGTTCGACCGGCATCTATTGCTGACCGCGGCCTTGTTCCAGACCGAAAAGGACAACGCGCGGGAATCGCGCAACATCACCGCGGCGACCGCGACGCCGAGTTGCCCCTATGCGGCGACATCAGGCACGGTTTCCTGCATCTCGGCCGGCGCGGCCTACCGCATCCGCGGCATCGATCTCAGCGCCGGCGGCAAGATCACCGATAAATGGAGCGTCATCGGCGGCCTCGTGCTGATGCAGTCGGAGGTGACGAAGTCGCTGGTGCCGCCCGCCAATACGACGCTGTACACGACCAATGTCGGCCTGCCGCTGTCCAACGTCGCGCACCGGTCGTTCAGCCTATTGACCAAATACCAGCTCACGGATGTCTGGGAACTCGGCGGGCAGGCGGTCTACCGCTCGAAGATCTTTGGCGGCACCTTCCTCGCCGCCAACCAGGGCACGCAGCTGCCGAGCTACTGGCGCTTCGATGCCTTCGCGGAAGCCAAGGTCAACGCCAACTGGACCGCAAAGCTGTTCGTCAACAACATCTTCAGCAAGCTCTATTACGACGCGCTGTATCAGAGTGCTGCGCCGTTCGTGCTGGAGGCGCCCGGCCGCACCGTGTCGATGGTCCTCTCGGCCAGATTCTGACCGAGGGAGTGATGTCGACGTCATGCTGATCTGTGTTCCCGAAGTCCTAAGCAAGGCCGACGTGGCGGATTTCCGCCGCGTCATGGACGGCTGCGCGTGGGAAGACGGCCGTTCCACTGCCGGCGCGCAGTCGGCGCTGGGGAAGCGCAACGAGCAATTGTCTGCGGATAGCGAGGTCGCGCGCAAGCTCGGCCATCGCGTGCTGTCCGCGCTATCAGCCAGTCCCCGGTTCATCTCGGCCGCGATCCCGCTGCAGATATTTCCGCCACTGTTCAACCGCTATGCCGCCGCCGACGATCACCATTTCGGCATCCATGTCGACAATGCGGTGAGGGGAGACCCTCTCACCGGCCTGCGGATCCGCACCGATTTGTCGGTCACGCTGTTCCTGTCGGAGCCGGAGGAATATGATGGCGGCGAACTGGTGGTCGAGGACCTCTATGGCTCCCATGAAATCAAGCTGTCGGCCGGTGACCTCGTGCTTTATCCTGCGTCCAGTCTGCATCTGGTGACGCCGGTCACCCGCGGTACGCGGGTTGCGTCATTTTTCTGGCTGCAGAGCATGGTGCGGGATGCCCACGCCCGCAGCCTGATCTTCGATCTCGATACCGCGATCCAGGCCTTGGTCGAGCGGCTTGGGCGAGATGACCCCGAAACGGTCAAATTGACCGGTATCTATCACAACCTGATCCGCACCTGGGCCGAAGTATGAATACTTCACTAGGCGCGGTCTCCGAGATGTTATACTATTACATCGAGTGGTCTCCGGCCGAGGCGCATGCCGACATGAAATGGTTCCGATCAAACATCAGACGAGGCTCGCGGCTCGCGCTTTTTGCGCTCGCGGTCCAGTTTCTGCTGTCGTTCGGACATTTCCACGCCAGCAGCGCGCAGGCGGCGTCGGCACTCGCGAGCCAATTGGTGCTGCACGCCGCCGCTAGCGGTGCGGCGACGCATGCAGCGAACTGGACTTTGCGCGCCGACGCATCTCGCGCAGCTCCCTTGAAGACCTCCTCCGATGATACCCCCGATGGCCGGCTGACCGATGACTGCGCCATCTGCGCCGTGCTGGCGCTGGCCGGCGCCATGATGGTCGTGACGCCGCCGTGCCTGCCGGCACCCCAAGCTGTTTTGTTCTCGCATTTAATCGCCAACGCCGCGCGGGTCGATCTGAATTCTGCTGGCACCGCCTTTCAGCCTCGCGCACCGCCCGTCTCCTGAGATCGGCCATCGACGCGTTCGCGCCCGATCGGCCGCCTCGCGGCTTTTATCTCGGTAGTTTGCAATAGCTGCAACTGACCGGATGCAGGCCTCACAATTCGAACGATCAACGACCGGGCCGAAGCATGAATATGTCACCTTTTCGAGCGACCTTGATATTCGCACTGGCGATGTTGTCGCTGGCGGCGCCCTCATCGGCGCAACAGCAAGCGGCTCCTGCGCCGCAGCAGGCCCCCGCGCTGGCGCAACCGCAACCACCGGCGATCCCGGCACAAGCCGCGCCGACGGTGCAGGCTCCAGTGCCGTCAGCGGTCGTTCCATCCGCTCCAGCAGCCCTGGCGTCCGATGCGACTGCAACTCCCGCCGATAACGGCAGCAGGTCGTTGAAATCGACCACGGTCGCGTTGCGTGAGCTGTCGCCGTGGTCGATGTTCATGTCGGCGGACATCATCGTGAAAGCAGTGATGGTCGGTCTCGCCTTCGCGTCGTTGGTGACATGGACGGTCTTCATCGCCAAGATGATCGAACTCTCGGTCATTCAGCGCAAACTGCGCGCGGCGCTCGCCAGGATCGGCGACGCCAGGTCGCTGGCAGATGCGCAATTCGCGCTGGGCGCAAAAGCCAGCGTGTTGTCGTCCTTGCTCGCGGCGGCAATGCGCGAGGCGCGGTTGTCGGCGGGCATTTCCAGCGACAGCGGCATCAAGGAGCGCGCGGCCTCGAGCTTTGCCGAGATCGTGCGCGCCGAGGCGCGCCGGATCAGATTAGGCATGGGGCTGCTCGCGACCATCGGCGCGACGTCGCCCTTCGTCGGATTGTTCGGCACGGTCTGGGGCATCATGAACAGCTTCATCGGCATTTCGAAATCGCAGACCACCAATCTCGCCGTGGTCGCGCCCGGCATCGCCGAAGCGCTGCTCGCGACCGCGATCGGCCTCGTCGCTGCGATCCCGGCCGTCATCATCTACAATCACTTCACGCGCGTGACCAAAGGCTACCTCGAACTGGTCAGCCGGGCCTCGGGTGCCGCGGGACGGCTATTGTCACGCGATCTCGATCGTACCCATGTTGGTACACATTCGCGCGCGGCGGCGGAGTAGGCGATGGCTATTTCTCTCGCAGAGAGTGACGTCGACGACGACAGCGATTTCGCGGAATCGCATGAGATCAACGTCACGCCGTTCATCGACGTCATTCTCGTTCTCCTGATCATCTTCATGGTGGCGGCGCCGCTGTCGACCGTCGACCTGCCGGTCGATCTGCCGACGTCATCCGCGACCCCGCAGAAGAAGCCGGACAAGCCGACCTATGTCAGCATCAAGCCGGACCTTGCGGTCGCGATCGGCGAAAATCCGGTAAGGCGGATCGATCTGGTCCGCTCGCTCGACGCTATGGCGGACGTCAGCAAGGATCACCCGATCTTCCTGCGGGCCGACCGCGCGGTTCCCTATGGCGAATTGATGGACGTGCTGGAAATCCTGCACGCCGGCGGTTATTCCAAGATCAAGCTGGTGGCGCTGGAGGGAGTGCCGGATAGCGGCGCGGTGCCACCTGCCGCCGCCGATCGTGCAAAACCCTGAGCCGGGACGGCGTCGAGATGCCCGACTTCGAGACCGAACAAAAGCCATCGCGGCGGCTGTGGATTCTGGCAGCGGCGGGCGCGCTTGCGCTTCATCTGGGATTCGGCGCGCTGGCGATCGCGCATCTGCAGACCGGAGACGACGAGGATTCGCTTGGCGCGCCTGCGATCGAAGTCGGACTTGAATTGACATCGACGCGTGCCGAGCCGATCGATCTGCCGCCGGGGCCGGATGTCGACGCGTCCGTTGCTTCGCCACAGCTTGCCGATCAGAAGGCGGAGGTCAAGGAAGCCGACCTGCCAAAGGACACGCCAACCGACGCCGAGGATCCGGACCGGGCGGTGACGCAGAACGAGTCAAAAAAGCCCAGGGAAGACGATCCAAAGGTCGCGGCGGTGCAGACACAGGCTTCAACGGAGTCCGCGGCGCAGGAAGCAACGGCAACGCCGAGGCTTGACGGCCGTCTCGACGACAAATCGACCGCTCCAAAACAGGGAATCGGAAACAGTACTCAGCTCGCAAAAGTGTCGTGGGAAAAGAAGCTGATGGCCCACTTCAAGAAGCACCTGATTTATCCGCAGGGGGTGAAGGCCAAGGACGCAAAGGTCCGGGTCATACTGGATGTCGAGTTTGACCGCATCGGCCACGTTGTTTCAGCAAGCATTGCCGAGGGGTCCGGCCAACCGGCTTTCGACGAAGCCGCTCTCAAGATGGTCCGACGATCCGATCCCGTACCCGCACCGCCGCCGTTGGTCGCCGACCTCGGATTGAAGCGCTTCGTGCCCGTCGCATTCAACGCCGAAGGGAAATAGCGGCGCGTTGACTAGTTGAGCCGCGGCGGTTGTGTTAAACCTCCACGCGTTCATAATTTGTGAGTTGAATTTGCCGCTGGTCGTATCATCGTGCCGCACTTCGATCAGGTTGCGTGTGACCGAACGTGAGATTCTGTTGGCGGATGTCAGGTTTAACAACTCCGCGCTACGGCTACTCGCCGCGACGGCACGCAACGGTCTGAGCCGAGCTGGCACGGTTCCAAAGGGTATTGTCAGCCCCATCTTGATATTTTTTTCGCGACACGTCAGCGCCGCTGCCCGAATCCGCTTACCGCCGGTGCGACATCTCGATCGGCTACTGATCGAAGTTCCGGCCCAGCCCGCAGCGACTGCAGCTGTCGGTGCTGTTTGCGAAGGACATTGATTTTTCAGGTCTCTGCGGCCTCGCGACGCCGCAAGAGCCGCCTGTGTCTCTATCCCGGGGAGGGAGACATGTTGAAGAAGCGGTCACTTATGGTTTTTTTGGCGATTATCGCTAGCTTCGTCGTCGCATCAGCTGTCTGGCTTGTTCTGGATGCTGATCTGCATTTGAACAAGGCGTATGCCACGGCTTCGTCAACCACCGTGCCATCCACGGCCGCAGCTTCCGAACCTTTCAAAACGGTCCGCGCCCCCAATCAAGAGACGACGAGGATACTTGCAATGGATCGGGCGAAGCATCTCGCTTTCTGGAACCTGGTTCTGAAAAATAAAAAGCTGGCTTGTGATGCCGTTGTTCGGACCACGTATCAAGGCGGCACTGAATCCGGGGTCGATAACTGGAGCATCAGATGTCGAGACGGTAACGTATATTCGGTCAATATTGAGCCGAACGCGCAGGACGCAGTCTGCACTGGAGACGCATTCGCCCGCGGAGCGGAATAGCCGGGTCAATGAGGAGCGTTTCAGTGCGCTGCATGCCAACGTCTATCCGCTGCTGCTTCGGCCTGGATTTAGACTGGAGATTTAGCCCAGACCCGGGGCCTCCCTGGAGGGCCGCATGAGACGTCGCAATTTCATCAGTCTTCTTGTCGGTGCGACGGTTACCTGGCCACTCGCCGCGCGCTCCCAGCAGGAAGCGATGCCGGTGATCGGGTTCCTCCATGGCACATCGCCTGAAGCACGGCGCGCTGAAGTTGCCGCATTTCATCGCGGCCTGAGCGAGAGCAGCTACGTTGAGGGCCGGGACGTAGCGGTCGAATACCGCTGGGCTGAGGGCAGATACGATCGGTTACCAGCACTCGCAGCCGACCTGGTCGACCGTCGGGTGAGTGTCATTGCTGCGTTCGGCACCGCTGCCGCACTCGTTGCCAAGGCGACGACTACGACCATCCCCATCGTCTTCCTCGTAGGTGGCGACCCAATCGCCCTGGGCCTCGTCGCCAGTCTGAGCCGGCCGGGCGGCAGCGTCACGGGCGTAACCCCATTAAACGACGACCTGGGGCCGAAGCTACTGGAGTTGCTCCATGAGGTCGCTCCGAAAGCCGCCATCATCGGCTACCTCGTAAATCCGAAAAATGCGACTTCGGACTCACTTTCCCGACAAGTTCGGGTGGCGGAGCGCACGATTGGGCACCGAGTCCATATCCTGCACGCCAGCAGCGAACACGACTTCGAGCCGGCTTTCGCAACCCTGGTCCAAATTCGGGCTGACGGACTTTGCGTACAGGGCGATACGTTCTTCAATGGCCGACGCGAGCAACTCGTTGCGTTAGCTGCGCACCATTCGATCCCTACGGCCTATGCATTCCGCGATTACGCTGCCGCGGGCGGCCTTATGAGCTACGGAACCAGTTTGTCGGATGCCTATCGCGAAGTGGGCGTCTACGCGAGCCGGATTCTCAAGGGCGAAAAGCCGGCCGATCTCCCAGTCCAGCAGTCGGTGAAGGTCGAACTGGTCGTCAACCTGAAGACCGCCAAGGCGCTCGGCCTCACGTTCCCGCTGTCTCTGCTCGGCCGCGCGGACGAGGTGATCGAATGAGCACCGTCACCGTAATTCCGCAGACGCAGGCTTCGAAGCCGGACCGATCACGCCTCAACTCCGGGCGCGTGCAATCGCACCCGCGATGATTTGCATGGTCACGCCAACCAGCCATGCCAGCAAGATCGCTGTCGTCCAAAAGATATGCAGGTCTTCCCGAAGCACAATCACGCCAACCGACACGAAAGCTGCCAACGCGGCGAGAAACGTGCCCACGGCACTGAGAAATTCCGCGGAGTCGATCTTCGCGATCGAGCCGTCTCCTGAAGGCTGATGGTCGGGTCCATGAAAAGCCAGCGGAGGCGTATCGATTCCCTGGTAAAAGCCGACCGCGCCACTAATCATCATGATCAGAATGAAAGCCTGAGACGTCAGCGCCGAGATGATCGACCCCACATGCGCGGCGACAAACAAGCCGCTTGCAGCTCCCGCCATTGCAAGCCCGAAGCGTTCCAGAACGTGGGCAAATTTTCTGACGCTGGACCGCATCGTGGTCGCCCCACGGATTGCTGACATCACGCTAGGCCAGTCTTCCACGGCGCGAAAGGTGTTCCCGCCGAAGGGCTGGCCCAGGCGAGGGCAAATAAGAGGTACCTCGTCCCGTTCGACCAGAGAGGAGCGCGGATTGCAGCGGAAGGAAGGCTTCGTCCGTCGGAATCGTGGCGACGGGATAGTAGTAGTCCCACGGATATTTCAAGCCGCGGGACAGATGATAAACTCCGCGACGAAGCAATCGAGCCTGTTCGTTTGGCGAGATTTCCGGGCATCGTCGCTCACGCCGTCTTGCGGTGCATGCCTGGAAGCGCCCGATCGCTGAGCCCGGCCCCCATCCCTTAATGCTTCGGCGTGCCAAGGCTCCGGCGTTGGAGCAGCTCGGTCGAACGTCAGCGCGCCATCCGTGTGAATTACCTCAAGGGCATTCCGGTGATAGTATGGAGACAGGGAACCGGGGGAGCGGACCCCAATGGCCTCAGATCAGACCAAACGCAAGCTCGCCGCTATTCTTGCCGCCGATATCGCCGGCTATAGCCGGTTGATGGGCGCGGACGAGGAGGGCACGCTCGCACGCCTCAAGCTGCTTCGCAGCGAACTGATCGATCCAAAGAACAAGCAACATCACGGTCGCATCGTGAAAACGACCGGTGACGGAATTCTAATCGAGTTTCCAAGCGTCGTGGATGCAGTCCGCTGCGCGATCGAGGTTCAACGGAGCATGGTCGAACGCAATGCCGACGTGCCGCAGGAGAAGCGAATTGAGTTTCGCGTCGGGGTCAACCTTGGGGACGTGATGATCGAGGGCCGCGACCTCTATGGCGACGGCGTGAACATCGCGGCGCGACTGGAGGCGTTCGCCGAACCCAGCGGCATATGTATCTCTCGTACGGTCTTCAATCACGCGCGCGATAAGGTGCCTTTCGACGTCGAGGACGCGGGCGAGCAAACTCTGAAGAATATCGCCCGGCCTGTCCACGTCTACCGTATCATCATCGATCCCATCCAGCGGTCTGCGACACCCAAACCTGAGGTTCCGGCGCTCGCGTTGCCCGACAAACCGTCCGTCGCCGTGCTGCCATTCACCAATATGAGCGGCGACCCCGAGCAAGAGTTCGTCTCCGACGGGATCGCCGAGGATGTGATCACGGCGCTATCGCACTATCCCTCGCTGTTCGTCATCGCACGTAATTCGAGCTTCACTTACAAGGGCCGGGCGGTCGACGTGAAGCAGGTCGGGCGGGAGCTCGGCGTGCGCTATGTGCTTGAAGGTAGCGTGCGCAAGGCCGGCAATCGCATTCGCGTCACTGCACAGTTGATAGAGGCGGTAACCAGCAACCATGTGTGGGCCGAGCGCTACGACCGCGATCTCGCCGATATTTTCGCTGTGCAGGACGAGCTTACCGAAGCGCTGACGACCGCCCTGGCCCCCGCCATTGCCGACGCCGAGCTTCGACGCGCTATGCGCAAGCCGCCGGAGAGCCTTGATGCCTGGGCGGCCTATCAGCGCGGTCTGTGGCATCTGAGCAAAGCTACCCCAGACGACGACGCGACGGCAGAGCAGTTTTTCAAGCAGGCAATCGATCTCGACCCGACCTTTGCCGGCGGCTACAGCGGGCTCGCCTTGTTTCAGCTGCAAGCGGCCGCGCTCTATCAGAAGCTGGATCTGCCAAGCGCGCAACGCTCGGCGGAAGCCTTGGCCCGCCGGGCGGTCGCACTCGATGGCGCCGATGCAGAATCCCGGTCGTGCCTCGGCTGGGCCTTGCAAGCGCGCGGCGACGCCGACGGTGCGTTGGCGGAGATCGAGCGAGCTCTCTCGATGAGTCCAAATCTGGCCATCGCGCATGGCCACAGAGGCGCGACGCTGATCTTCGCGGGACGGCCAAGGGAAGGGCTCATGGCTCTCGAAACATGTATCAGGCTCGATCCCCGCGATCCGTATCTGGCCGTACGTTTGTTGCACGTTGCGTGCGGACTATATTTCTGCAGCGAATACGAGGCTTCTGTCGAAGCCGCAAAACGCCTGATCCGGTCGTTTCCCGATTTTCCGATGATCTACCGCTGGCCCGCGGCGGCGCTGGGCCAACTTGGGCGCACAACGGAAGCGATGGATGCGTTGGAGAAGGCCGTCTCGCGCGCACCGGGGGCATTCGACATGTATGTCCGCAAGAGAGCTCCGTGGTTTCGTCCGGAGGACCACGCTCATCTCGTCGAGGGTTTGCGCAAGGCCGGCTGGAAGGATTGAGGCCGCGTTGAAGTCCGTCGCCGCCGCCCGATCGGCGAAGCAAACCCGCCTGTTCGTTTAGCAGATTTCCGGGCATCGTCGCTCACGCCGTCTTGCGCGGCGCAGCGGTTTCGACATTGCCGGTGTTGGGTGTCCCGGTTGGCTCGATCAGCAACAAGTGCACCTCATCTTTCGCGACGGGGCGATGCTCGACGCCCTTCGGCACGATGTACATTTTGCCCCGGCCCCAGCGTCCCGTTCGATTTCTCTGACAAATCGATCCGGTCGCTCATGGGTCTCTTCGGCTTTGTCCCTTATGCAAAAAGTACGGGATTCAAGGGGCGATTGACCGCTTCAACAATCCGTCACGACGCACGGCGTTCGCGCAGCACTGCCTCTCCTGCGGATTTGGGCAGTATCTCCGGCCGGGCGATCGCTCGCCCCGCCGCGATCCAGGCATCCATACCGCCGAGAAGCGGCCTGATCCTGTGGAAACCCGCCTGACGCAGATGCCGAACCGCAGCGACTGCCGAGGCTTCCTTCGGACAATCGCAGTAGACGATCACTTCCAGGTCGCCCGAAAAGCCCGCAAGCGATGTCGTCCCGTCCGCGGGATGAGCGAACACGGCCCCGGGGATCACGCCATCTTCTCGGCGGAGATCGACCGGCCTGACGTCGATGATAACAGGCGTTTCACCCCGGTCGATCATCTCCGCAAGCTCAGTGGCCGTGATCCTGGCCATCCGGAGCTCACGGATGAAGAGCCGGCGCTTCCACCAACGTCCGACCACGTATATCGCAAGCGCGCCGAGGATCAAGGCGATGCCCATGGCGCCGAGATGGGCAAGCGTCTCAATGAACGTGAGGATCGCCGAGTTGAACAGAACGCCCAGGAGAACGGTCAGGCCGATGAAGAGAGACTCGCCGATGCAGTTCAGCGCGACGAATCTGACGATCGACATGTCTGCAATGCCGGCGAGCGCGGTCGATATGAGTCCGATGCCCGGCATGATCTTGCCCACGACGAGCGATAGGCCGCCAAGTCTCGCATATACGCTCTCGGTCTGGCGGACGCAGGAATCCGGCGAAACGGAAATCTTGCACAGAAATCTCAACAAGGAGCGGCCGTATCGCCGGCTTGCGGCAAACCATCCGATATCCGCGATAAGCCCGCCCGCGACTCCGGCCAGCGCCAGACCACCCACCGCACGGGCACTGCCCGCGGTCATCGCCGCGGCGGTGAGCAGGACGGGAAACGCCGGGACCGGCAATCCCATGCGGCTCAGAAAGGCCGCCGCAAATACGACGAGCAGTCCATATTGTTCGATCAGGACCCGCAATTCGCTCATCTCTGGTACGCCGGCCTGCGAAAAATTACGGTTCGTTGGCTACCGCTGCAGAGCTAACGACGTCCGCCGCTTCTTTCGCGATGCCGGCGTCGGTCTCCTTGTTCCTGCCTGCGACACCGACGGCGCCCACCACCTTTCCGTTGACAAAGATCGGCACGCCGCCGCGTAGCGACATGATGCCTGCGGTGACGAAGGCCGTCCGGCCGTGATTGATGCTGTCCTCGACCTCCTGCGTCGGGCGCTGCAGCCGCGCAGCCGTTCGTCCCTTCTCGATTGCGAGCTCCGCGCTCGCGGACCGCACACCGTCCATACGCTCGAAAGCCAGCAAGTCTCCGGCGAAATCGACGACTGCAATCGCCGAAGGCGCATTGCGCTTTCGCGCGTTCTCCTTCGCGGCTTGCAGGACGCTCTCGGCTCCGGCCTGGTCGAGGGTCCTGACCTGGACAGTCTGTGCGCTCGCTGAGAATGAGAACACAGCGGCCAACAGTGCAATGTTCCTGGCAAATTTGATCATGGCAACCTGGCTTCAATCGAGGTCACGGCGGTATCGGCTCGGCGCTTGTCCCGTCAGCCGATGAAAGGCTGCCGTAAATGAACTGGTTTCTCCGAATCCGACCGCGAGCGCTATCGTGGTGATCGGCAGTTCGCGCTCTGCCAACAGTTGCTTCGCTCGTTCGATGCGGCGCGTTGCATGATATTTGCGCGGCGGCATGCCGAAGGACCGCTTGAAAGATCTGCAGAGATGGTACGGGCTCAGCTGCACCAACTGCGCAAGGGCCGCGAGCGGAATGTCATCAGAAACGTGTTCCTCAATGTATTCGGCTAGTCGCCTTTGCTGCCAGCCTGCCAAACCGCCTCGATCCGCCGATGTGCTCAGTGGATCGGCATTGCCATTGATGCGAACGAGATCGTGCGCCAACAAAACTCCCAATGCCTCCCCATACTGCCGATGCATCAAGTTGCGATTTTCCACCTGGACCTTGAGGTTGAGAGCCGTCTCCCACAGATTCCGGTCATAGAAGAACAGCCGTGGCTTGAATTCAATCTCGCCGAACCGCAGCTCTGGATCGGTAAGAGGGCCCTGCGGATCGATGTAAATGTTTATTGTACGGGCCAACGTACGCGGTTTCTGCGATCCGTAAAAGTCATGTCCTGCGGGGACGAAGGTGAGTTTATGTGTAAGGATGCGTTGGTTCGACCGGGGCAGCCCCTCGAGCAGAGTTTCTCCGTGCTCTCGCTCCGAAAGCTCTGCCGCAATGAGGAGATGGCAGGGAGCTCTGAAGCGATATTCGAAAGACGTGCGCCGCTTCACCTGGACCGTCTCGACTTTGAGGCCAGGCCACGTCTCGAAATGGCGTCTGACGATCTCGGTTGGCGAATAAGCAATGACCGAGCCCGTCTCAGCTTGCGCGTCAGCTCGCGATGAAAGCATCTGTACCCTTCGTTCAACGGAATTGGCCACGATGATCGTGCGCTCAGCTATCAAGGCACGATCTTTGGCCCACCGAGAGATGAAGTAGACCTGTCACGACCGCGGTCAAGACGGTGCACTTGCTGCTCTCACGCTGAGTTGAAGCGCGAAGGTCACGATGTCTTGAAACACAGGCCTGGCTTATCGCAGCCAGGCCTGTGACTCACATCGCGTGGGGTTCCGGTACGGTCATTCGGCGGGCGTCTCGGCCATCCTTCCCGGCGCCATTCCCTCCTGGGAGAGCCAACGAAGGCCCGTGTGCAGGAGAGCCGCGATGATGGCGCCGACGATTGGAGCTGCCATGTACAGCCAGGCATCGTCGAATTTGCCAGTCGCAACCATCGGGCCAAGTGCACGCGCCGGGTTAAAAGCTGCGCCCGTGAGCGCACCTCCCATCAGAATGTTGAAGGTCAGCGTCATTCCGATCGCGAGCGGCGCGAGATTGCCCGCTCGCCCGGCAACGGCTGTGCTGAGTACGACCGTGACCAGGAAGAACGCGAGCACGGCCTCAATGATGAAGCCGGCAACCGGCGTGATTGTGAGCGACACGCCGCCAAGAGCGAGGTCGTGTGCGAGCGTTGGTGTGCCGAGGCCGGTGGCGACGCCGCCGAGCAAGGTTCGCAGCAAGAGCGCAGCAGCGATGCCTCCAGCGAGCTGGCTTGCAATATAGCCAATGGCGTCGATCGGATCCATGGCGCCAGCGGTGAGCACGCCGACTGTGACCGCCGGGTTCATGTGCCCGCCCGACACAGAACCGTATGCAAACGCGAAGGCCATGATGGCCAGGCCATGGGCCAGAGCAATCGCAGCTATGCCGGGCAGGCCGACACCATCGCCAATCACGGCCGCGGTGCCGGCGCCGATGAACACGAATGAGAACGTGCCTATGAATTCAGCCATGAGCTTCGTCGCAGTCTGGTTGGACATTGTTGACTCCAGGTATGGGATTGATCGCTCGGCGCGCTCAGGGTTGCGCCAAGTGAAACCACGTTGGTTGAGAGACAGCCGGTGGCACGCCAGAGCATCGCCGGCCATGGAAGCGAGCGCGCCTATTCCGCGGCCTGCGCCGCGGCCAGATCCTTCGCTGAGATACCCATGCGGGTCGCGACGCCGATGCCATAGTCCCGGTCGGCGCGATAGAAATGCGCGACCTGGCGCTTGACGATCTCCATCGGTACGCCGTCCATCGCGGCCTTGATGTTGTCGAACAGCTGTTCCTTCTGGCTCGCGCCCATCAGGCGAAACAGGTCGCCGGCCTGGCGGTAATCGTCATTGCCGTCGCGGTGATTGTAGCGATCGGCATTGCCGGAAATCTTCAGCGGCGGCTCCTTCACGCTGTTGTCCTGCGCCGGCCCGCCAAAGGAATTCGGCTCGTAATAGGCGTCCGGGTTGGGGTTGCCGGCGAGCCGCATTGTGCCGTCGGCGTGATAGGTGCGCACCGGGCAGCGCGGCTTGTTGACCGACAGCTGTTCGGCATTGACGCCGACGCGATAGCGTTGCGCATCCGCATAGGAGAAGATGCGCGCCTGCAGCATTTTGTCCGGCGAGTGACCGACACCCGGCACGACATTGGCCGGCGTCAGGGCGGCCTGCTCGACCTCGGCAAAGTAATTGTCCGGGTTGCGGTTGAGTTGATGCCGACCTCGATCAGCGGATAGTCCTTGTGCGGCCAGATTTTTGTCAGGTCGAACGGGTTGTACCAGTGCTTGCCGACGTCGCTTTCCGGCATCACCTGCACGCAGAATTTCCATTTCGGAAACTCGCCGCGGGCGATCGCGTCATAGAGGTCGCGCTGATGCGTCTCGCGGTCACCTGCGATCTTCCCGCCGGCCTCTGCATTGGTCCAGTTCTTGATGCCCTGCATGGTCTTGAAGTGAAACTTCACCCAGTGCCGTTCGCCGCTCGCGTTGATGAAGGAATAGGTGTGCGAGCCAAAACCGTCGACGTTGCGATAGCTCTGCGGCAGCCCGCGATCGGACATCAGGATGGTGACCTGGTGCAGGCTTTCCGGCGACAGCGACCAGAAATCCCACATCGCGGTCGGCGAGCGCAGGTTGGTCTTCGGATGACGCTTCTGGGTATGGATGAAGTCCGGGAATTTCAGGGGATCGCGCACGAAGAACACCGGGGTGTTGTTGCCGACGACGTCCCAGTTGCCTTCCTCGGTGTAGAAGCGCAGCGCAAAACCGCGCACATCGCGCTCGGCATCCGCCGCTCCACGCTCGCCGGCGACGGTGGAGAAGCGCAGGAAAGCTTCCGTCTTCTTGCCTACCTTCGAGAGCGCAGCGGCACGCGTATACTTCGTGATGTCGTTGGTGACGGTCAGCGTCCCGTAGGCGCCCGAACCCTTGGCGTGCACGGTGCGCTCCGGAATCCGTTCGCGGTTCTGATGCGCTAGCGTTTCCAACAAATGGAAGTCCTGGATCAGCACCGGGCCGAACGGTCCCGCGGTCAGCGAGTTCTGGTTGTCGGCGACCGGCGCGCCGCTATTCGTCGTAAGTTTGGGAGATTTTGCCATAAGGTCTTTCCAGTGCATGAGTAAAGAGCTCCCGACCATGCGACCGCACATGGAACAGGTACGTCCTCTCGATGGCGGACGCAAAGTCCGGGACGAGAACGCTGATGTATGCTTCCGGCTGGCAGATCACTTTGGTGGGGTTGCTGTCAGTTTTTAATTCTTGCTTCAAAAGGTGTGAGGAGGTTCACCACGCAGATGGATTGCTTCGCGGAGCCTGTCATCGGGCGCGCCTTCGCGCGACCCATTGGCTCGCAATGACGTCTTAGCTCTTTGAAAATTGAATCAGAATATCTCCGCACCAACAAAAATGCCGGCGATTCGCTCGCCGGCATTTCCTGCTAGACGATGTGCCTGCCTCAGCTCTTCTTCACCAGCGAGCAAACGCTCTTTTCCAGCGGGATGAAGGCTTCATCCGCCGGAATGGTGGCGATCACCTTGTAATAATCCCACGGATATTTCGATTCCGACGGGTTCTTCACCTCGAACAGATAGGCCGGGTGGATCTTGCGGCCGTCGGCGCGGATCGAGCCCTTGCCGAACAAGGGATCGTCGGTCGGCATTTCCTTCATCTTGGCGACCACCGCGCGGCCGTCATGCGGATTGCCGCCCAGCGCTTCCAGCGCCTTGAAGTAATGGATCAGCGACGAATAAACGCCAGCCTGGACCATGGTCGGAGGCTGCTTCTTGAACCTCTCGTTGAAGCGCTTGGTGAAGGCGCGGGTCTGGTCGTTCATGTCCCAGTAGAACGTCTCGGTGAAGTTCAGGCCTTGCGCGACCTTGAGCCCGAGCGAATGCACGTCGGTGATGAACAGCAGCATGCCCGCGAGCTTCTGCCCGCCGGACACGATGCCGAATTCGGCCGCCTGCTTGATCGCGTTGGTGGTGTCGCCGCCGGCATTGGCCAATCCGATGATCTTCGCCTTCGAGCTTTGCGCCTGCAGCAGGAAGGAGGAGAAGTCGGCATTGTTCAGCGGGTGCTTGACGCCGCCGAGCACCTTGCCGCCGTTGACGGTGACCACCGCTGCGGTGTCGCGCTCCAGCGCCTGACCGAACGCGTAGTCCGCGGTCAGGAAGAACCAGGTGTCGCCGCCGGATTTGACCAGCGCCTTGCCGGTGCCGTTGGCGAGCATCCAGGTGTCGTAGACCCAATGCACGGTGTTGGGCGAGCATTGCGCGCCGGTGAGATCGGACGACGCCGAGCCGGAGTTCAGGTTGACGACGTTCTTTTCCTTGGCGAGGTTGGCGATCGCGAGCCCGACGCCGGAACTGGCGAGGTCGACGAACACGTCGACCTTTTCGACGTCGATCCACTGCTTGCCGATGTTGACGCCGACGTCGGGCTTGTTCTGGTGATCGGCCGAGATCAGGTCGATCTTCCAGCCCTTGGCCAAGAGCCCGGAATCCTCGATCGCCATCTGCGCGGCGACGCTGGAGCCGGGACCGCCGATATCGGCATAGAGCCCCGACTGGTCGCCGAGGCTTCCGACCTTGACGACCTTGTCGAGCGTTTGCGCCAACGCGCTGCCGGCAAATACCAGGCTCGTGGTGATCGCCAACGCTGCAATAATTCGTTTCATTTCCCCTCCAAGGATTTTGAATTTTTGGATAAATTAAGCAGTTATTATGCCCGGCATTCGACCGGCCGCCTAGCCGTGGCGACGGTTGGTCCGAAGGTCGAATATTCCATCTTGCGGGGAATTTACCGGGCGCGCGCATGCCTTAAGCCGGCGCCTTGGATCGAGGGCCGTTACGATGTGCAACTCGATGAAGCGGAATCGGTAAAGTCAGCTACCGCCAGTAATAACGGATGCCGACATAGACAACGACAAGACAGGCAAAGATCAGCGCCACCGGAAGCCGCGGTTTTGCGTTCGGCCCGGACACCGCGGGCTTCTTCGCCTTGGCGGGAGGAGGCCGGCGGAAGGCGGTGACGTTGCCGGTGTCGGTCACGGGCTCGCTGGCGCGCGCAGGCACCTCAGGCGGCGTCCCGGCGCCGCCCATCTCGGCATAATAGCTTTTGTACATCAGCTGGATGGTGGCCTCGGAGGCGTCAGCCTCCGTCATCTTCTCGAGCAGCTTCCGGTAGGCGACGAGGAAGTTCTGGGCCTCGGCGGGCAGTGCGGAGGCGCCGTTGAGCTTGGCCAGCATTTTCCAGGTCGCAAAGTCGGCCCGCGCGCGGGTGTCGGCGCGTCGAGCGATCAACATGTCGGCAGCTTTGATTGCCATGGCCCCTAGCCGATTTCTTCCCTGTCCCGTTCGTCCTTCCTCAGTCTAGGCTTAAGCGTTGCCGGTGACGAAGAGAAGCGCGCGGATCACATAGCCGGTCAGTGTCCGCAGTATCACCGAAATAACATCAAGATTTAGGCCGAGCTGCGCGCCCAGCACCGGCAGCAGGATCAAAAGGCTGATCAGGATCAGCATGCCATAAGGTTCCAGCCGGGCGAGCGGCATGGCCAGCCCCTTCGGCAGCAATCCCACTGCGACCCGGCCGCCGTCCAGCGGCGGGATCGGCAGCATGTTGAAGACCGCCAGTACGATATTGATCAGGAATGCGTTTTTAAGGTTGTCCGCGATCCATTGTGCAGCGTTTGCGGGTGCCCAGGGCAGGGCATGGAAGGCGAATGCGGCCGCCAGCGCCAGGATGATGTTGGTGGCGGGGCCTGCCAGCGCCACCCAGACCATGTCGAGCCGGGGGTGGTTCAAATTGCGAAAGTTCACCGGCACCGGCTTGGCGTAGCCGAACAGGAACGGCGAATGCGACAGCAGCAATATCCCCGGCAGGATCAGGGTACCGAGCGGGTCGATATGCTTCAGGGGGTTGAAACTGACCCGGCCGAGCTGCCAAGCGGTGTTGTCGCCAAGCCGGTGCGCGACAAAGCCGTGCGCGGCCTCATGGAAGGTGATGGCGATGATGAGCGGCAGCACCCAGACGGAGATGTCGTACAGTGAGATGTTCAATCGATGTGCCCCGGTTGGCGTGCTGATGCGACAGCCTAGCACGCCCGCGTCACCGGGGAACCGTCCCCTGATATTGCGGCAGGCCGTCGTCGAGCCGCACCCAGTCCATCTTCTCGGAGACCCAGATGTGCTCGGTCGGGGCAAAGGCGTTGCGATCGTCGAAGGCGGCCAGCGCGATGCCGACCACCGTGCCATTCGTGCGGCGGGAAAACAGCCGGGTACCGCAGGTCTTGCAGAACACCCGGTCGAGCGCGTCCGACGAGGGATAGCGCGCGGTTTCGCCTTCCACCGTCAAAGCACGGTGGTCGAACAGCGCGCGGGCGAAGAACGGCGATCCCATCGCCTTCTGGCAGGTGCGGCAATGGCAGATCCGGACGTTCAGCGGCTCGCCCTCGGCCTTGAACCTGACCGCGCCGCACAGGCATCCGCCTTCGCGTATCATGGCATCCTCGTTGTCCTCATCCCCGCGTAACGGCTTCGCCGTTATCGCTGGAGGAGCGGCGTCTTCGCCGCGTCTCGAAGGATGAAGCCCCATCGTCGCCTAATGGTTCGAGACGGCGCAAGAGCGCCTCCTCACCATGCGGACCCAACCAGATCGTTCTCAGTAAGTTGCCCGGCCGCCGGAAATATCGAACACGGCGCCAGTGGAGAAGGCGCAGTCCTCCGAGGCCAGCCACGCCACCATCGCGGCGAGTTCTTCGACCAGCACGAACCGCCCCTTCGGAATTTTCGACAGCATGAAGTCGATGTGCTGCTGCGTCAGCTGGTCGAAGATCGCGGTTTTCGCAGCCGCCGGAGTGACGGCGTTGACGAGGATGTCGTGCTGCGCCAGTTCCTTGCCGAGCGACTTCGTCAGCGCGATCAGGCCGGCCTTGGAGGCCGAGTAATGTGCGGCGTTCGGATTGCCTTCCTTGCCGGCGATCGAGGCGATGTTGACGATGCGGCCGTAGCCTTGGCTGATCATCGCCGGCGCGATCGCCTTGCAGCAGATGAAGGGACCATCGAGATTGATGCGCAACACCTTGCGCCATTCGTCGAGGTCGGTTTCCCACACCGTCTTGTTGACCCCGGCAATCCCGGCATTGTTGACGAGGATGTCGATCTTGCCGAACGCTTTCAGCGTATCGTCGCGCGTCTTTTCGACTGCGGCGAGATCGGAAACGTCGACCTTGAAGGCGCTGACGGCTGGGCCGATTTCCTTGGCGGTCTTTTCGGCAAAGGGCAGGTCGTGATCCCAGATCGCGACTTTTGCGCCGGACGCAACGAAGCGCTCGGTAATCGCGCGCCCAAAGCCCTGCGCGCCGCCGGTGACGACGGCGCAGCGGCCGTTCAGATCGATCTTGTTCATAGGGGAATTCCTTTCACTTGATGTTCCTCATGGTGAGGAGCGCCCTTGCGCGTCTCGAACCATAGGGCCCGTGGCCCATCCTTCGAGACGCCGCGCAAAGCGCGGCTCCTCAGGATGAGGGTTTCGTCTACAGCGTCCAGCCGCCGTCGATGATGTGGGCGACGCCGGTTGTGAATGCGCTTTCGTTGCTCGCGAGGTAGACCGCAAGCAGTGCGATTTCTTCCGCCGTGCCGAGCCGGCCCATCGGTTGCCGAGACACGAACATCTCGCGCCCGTTGGGGCCTGCGGCGGCAGCGCGCTCCAGCATCGAGGGCGTCTCGATGGTGCCGGGGCAAATGCAATTGCAGCGTACGCCTTTGGTGATGAAGTCGGCGGCGACGGCGCGGGTCAGTGCTGCGACCGCAGCCTTGGTCGCGCCATAGACGTAGCGATTGGGTGCGGCCTTGAACACGCCGGCCGCCGACGAGATGTTCACGATCGAGCCGCCGCCGGCTTCCAGCATGCCCGGCAGGAACGAGCGGATCGTGCGGTGCATCGACTTGACGTTGAGGTCGAACGAGAAATCCCAGTCCTCATCGGAGCAATCGAGCACCGTGCCGTGATGCACGAAGCCCGCGGCGTTGAGCAGGATGTCGGTCTTGCCGGCGCGCTTGGCCATGGCGGCGACGGCCGCACTATCGCGTGCGTCGAGTTTTGCGATTTCCGCGATGCCCTCTTTCTTGAGGTCCGCAAGCTTGCTCTCGTCGATATCGGTCGCGAACACGGTGGCGCCCTCGCGCGCAAAGGCCACCGCACAGGCGCGGCCGATACCCACCGCAGCCGCGGTCACGAATGCACGTTTGCCTTTCAGGCGGTCTGACATGATTGTCTCCTGTTCATTTTTCTTTCGTCATTGCGAGGAGCGGAGCGACGAAGCAATCCATGTTTCCGCAGAGGGATAGATGGATTGCTTCGCGGAGTTTATCATCGGGCGCGCATACGCGCGACCCGGTGGCTCGCAATGACGGGGGGGTGCTAATGATTATCCCGCGCGACGCCGACCGTGCCGGCGATGTCGTGATAGCGCGTGGCGAGCTCCATACAGGCGCCGGTGGCCTGCTGGCCGACGGTCGAGCGATACAATTCCTGCCACGGTGTCTGGTTGGCCGGATATTTGAAGCCGCCATCGGCTTTGAGTTTGGCGTGCCGCTTCTTGAGCTCCTCGTCCGGGATCAGAATGTTCGCGCTGCCCTTGTTGAGGTCGATGCGAACCTTGTCACCGGTCTGAAGGATCGCCAGCCCGCCGTTGGCGGCGGCTTCCGGCGTGGCGTTGAGGATCGACGGCGAGCCCGAGGTGCCGGATTGCCGGCCATCGCCGATGCAGGGCAGCGACAGGATGCCGCGTTTGATCAGCGCGGTCGGCGGCTGCATGTTCACGACCTCGGCGCCGCCGGGATAACCAATCGGCCCGGTGCCGCGCACGAACAGCACGCAGTGCTCGTCGATGTTCAACGACGGATCGTCGATCCGGTGGTGATAGTCCTCCGGGCCTTCGAACACGATGGCGCGGCCTTCGAATGCATTGAGGTCTTTCGGATTGCTCAGATAGCGGTCGCGGAATTCCTTCGAAATCACGCTGGTCTTCATGATCGCGGAATCGAAGAGATTGCCGCGCAGCACCAGGAAGCCCGCGTCCTTCACCAGCGGCTTGTCGTAGCTCCAGATCACGTCGGCGTCGGGTTTTGGCGCCTCGCGGCAATTGTCGCCCATGGTGCGGCCGTTGACGGTGATGGCGTCTTCATGGATGCGCTTGTGCGCCATCAGTTCGCGCACCACTGCGGGCACGCCGCCGGCGCGGTGAAATTCCTCGCCGAGATAGAAGCCGGCCGGCTGCATGTTGACCAGCAGTGGGACGTCGTGGCCGAGCTTCTGCCAATCGTCGATCGACAGATCCACGCCGATATGGCGGGCCAGCGCGTTGATATGGATCGGCGCATTGGTCGAGCCGCCGATCGCCGAATTCACCACGATGCAATTCTCGAACGCCTTGCGGGTGAGGATGTCGGAGGGTTTTAAGTCCTCCCAGACCATATCGACGATGCGCAGCCCGGTCTCATAGGCGATCTGGCCGCGCTCGCGATAGGGCGCGGGGATCGCCGCACACCCCGGCAGCGACATGCCGAGCGCTTCCGCGAGCGAATTCATGGTGGAGGCGGTGCCCATGGTGTTGCAGTGGCCGACCGAGGGGGCCGAGGAGGCCACGATGTTCATAAATTCCTCGTAGTCGATGTCGCCCGCGGCCAGTTGCTCGCGCGCTTTCCAGACCACCGTTCCCGAGCCCGTGCGCTGGCCCTGGTGCCAGCCGTTCAGCATCGGGCCGCCCGACAGCACGATGGCCGGCAGATTGACGGTCGCCGCCGCCATCAGGCAGGCCGGCGTGGTCTTGTCGCAGCCGGTGGTGAGGACCACGCCGTCAAGGGGATAGCCGAACAGGATTTCGACCAGGCCGAGATAGGCGAGGTTGCGGTCCAGCGCCGCGGTCGGGCGCTTTCCGGTCTCCTGGATCGGATGCATCGGAAATTCCATCGCGATGCCGCCGGCGGCGCGGATGCCCTCGCGGACCCGGTGTGCCAATTCGAGATGATGCCGGTTGCACGGCGACAGGTCGTTGCCGGTCTGGGCGATGCCGATGATCGGCTTGCCGGACTGCAGCTCATGCCGGGTCAGGCCGTAATTCAGGTAGCGCTCGAGATAGAGCGCGGTCATCCCCGGATTATGCGGGTTGTTGAACCACTCCAGCGATCGGAGTTTGCGACCTTTGCCATTGCCGGCGGCATCGTGCCCGTTGGTGAGGTTTTTTTTCATTGGTTTTCTCCCGCAGTGCAAATTTTTGGGGCCCGTTCGGGGCTTTGACTTCTACCATGCGCAAAATTGCACGCATTACAAACCCGGTGGCCGCTGCGCATCGTCACCTTGGGAATGCGACCTTAGTTCAAGAACTTTGGTTGCGCTATCATTTTGTCTTTCTCCGGACTGACCCGTTGCGCGCGCGGGCACCGCGTCAGTTCCGCGGCGCCGAGCTTTGCCGTTTCATGACACTGAATCCGAGATCAACAACCGGTTGCGCCGGCCGCCGGCCCTCGATGGCCTCGATCACCATCGTGGCAGCGTCCCTGCCCATTTCGTACCGGTTGGTGCGCACGCTGGTTAGCGTAGGGACCGCGGATGCCATGAATTCGAGATCATTGAATCCCATGATCGCCATCTGCTCGGGAACCGAAATGTGCCGGCGCTGGCATTCGAACAGCGCGCCCAATGCGAGGTCGTCATTGACGCAGAACACCGCCTCGATATCCGGCGCCTTGGCAACGAGATCGGCAAACAGCGTACCGCCCAGCGTGACCGAGGTTGGTGTCGACGTTGTGACAACACGTCGCGGGTCGAACAGCGCGGCGTCATTCATGGCGGCCTGATAACCTTCGAACCGCCGCTGCACCCGCGGATCCATGCGCGCGCCGAGGAAACCGATCCGCCGGTATCCCTGCTCGAGAAGATGGGAAATGCCCGCGCGGGCGGCGTCAAAATGCGAGAAGCCGATCATCATGTCGACCGGAGCAGGGCCGATTTCCATGATCTGGACGATCGGGCAATCCACCGATTCCAGGATCGCGCGGGATTCGGCGGTCTGATTAATTCCGGTCACGATCAGGCCGGCCGGCTTTTGCGCCAGGAACAGGCGCAGCAGTTTTTCCTCCTGGAAGATACTGTAACGCGTATTGGCCAGCTGGATGCTGTAGCGGCTGCCGTCGAGGGTATCGTAGATGCCGCGCAAAACGTCCGAGAATACGTTGTTGGTCAATGACGGGATCAGAACACCGACAACTTCGGTCCGCTGCGAGGCGAGCGCACGCGCGGCAAGGTTCGGCACATATCCGAGTTCTTTCGCCGCGCTCTCGACCCGCACGCGTTTGCCGACGGATAGTGCGGCCGGATTCCTGAAGAAGCGCGATGCGGTAATTGGGCTCACGCCGGCAAGCTTGGCGACTTCGGTCAGCCGGATCTTGTCGGGCTTCGTGCGCTTTCGTCCCATCCGGCGCTCATATCACAGGCACTGCGTCAAACAAACTCATATTGACAGCGCTACCAACTGATTGCTAATCGAACAATTGCCAAAACCGTATAAACTGCGGACAATATCGGTCCGACCAGACTTCGTACCAACATGAAGTCGGAACAAAAATAACAGTGCGGTGGCGGCGTTCGGTCGTACGCCGCCGGAAATACACGGGAGGGAAGTGGATGTCGTCCGTACAGATTCGCGACGTGCGAAAGTCGTTCGGTAATTTCGAAGTTCTGCACGGCGTGTCGATCCCGATCGAGGATGGCGAGTTCGTCGTTCTGGTCGGCCCCTCCGGCTGCGGCAAGTCGACGTTGCTGCGGATGCTCGCGGGGTTGGAAAACATCACCTCCGGCACGATTTCGATCGGCGACAAAGTCGTCAACAATGTCCAGCCGAAAGAGCGCGACATTGCGATGGTGTTCCAGAACTATGCGCTCTATCCGCACATGACGGTCGCCGACAATATGGGCTTCTCGCTCAAGCTGCGCGGCGCGAAGGCGGAGGAAATCTCGAGCGGCGTCAACCGCGCCGCGGAAATTCTCGCGTTGACCCCGCTGCTCGACCGTTATCCCCGGCAATTGTCCGGCGGACAGCGCCAGCGCGTGGCGATGGGCCGTGCCATCGTGCGCGATCCCCAGGTGTTCCTGTTCGACGAACCGCTCTCCAACCTCGACGCCAAGCTGCGGGTTGCGATGCGCACCGAGATCAAGGAACTGCATCAGCGGTTGCGGACCACGACGGTCTACGTCACCCACGACCAGATCGAAGCCATGACCATGGCCGACAAGATCGTCGTCATGCATGACGGCATCGTCGAGCAGATGGGTACGCCGCTCGAACTCTACGACCGTCCGGCCAACCAGTTCGTCGCGGGCTTCATCGGTTCGCCGGCGATGAATTTCCTCAAAGGCAAGGTGAAGTCGAACGGCAGCGCCAGCTTCGAAGGACCGAACGGCGTCAAACTGCCGCTGCAATCGGCGCCCGCCAATTCCGAAGGCCAGCCGGCCGTCTATGGCGTGCGGCCCGAGCATTTCACCATCGCCGACGACGGCGCCGAGGCCGAGATCATCGTGGTCGAGCCGACCGGTTCGGAAACCCAGGTGTTTGCCAAGATCGGCGGCGAGCAGGTCGTCGCCGTGTTCCGCGAGCGCCATGAATTCAGTCCGGGCGACAAGATCCGGCTCAAGCCGGATCCGTCGCTCGTGCATCTATTCGACGAGACGACTGGCAAGCGACTGAATGGCTGAGCAATAACCAGAAAATAATCAAGGGAGGATGGACTATGTACGACTTTACTCGCCGCTCTCTTCTTCAGGGCGGTACCGCACTGGCCGCGGCCGGCGCGCTGACAGGGCCTGCTTTGTTCGATTTCGCCAAGGCCTGGGCGCAAACGGCGCCGTGGAAGGCGGAGCCTGGCGCCAAGCTGACCGTGATGCGCTGGAAGCGCTTTGTGCCGGCGGAAGACGATGCGTTCAACGCCATGGTTGCGGCCTTCAAGACCGCGACCGGCACCGACATGAATGTGTTCTCTGAATCCTTCGAGGACGTGCAGCCGAAGGCGTCGGTTGCCGCCAACACCGGCTCGGGCCTCGATCTCGCCTGGGGCCTGCATACGTTGCCGCAGTTGTTCCCGACCAAAGTCCTGAAGATGAACGACGTCGCCGACTATCTCGGCAAGAAGTACGGCGGCTGGACCGATGCCGCCGCGAAGACCTGCAAGCAGGGCAACGACTGGCTCGGCATCCCCGTCGCCACCATCGGCGGCTACATGACCTACCGCAAGTCGGCGACCGACAAGGCCGGCTTCAAGGACTTCCCCAAGGATTTTCCGGGCTTCCTTGAAATGTGCAAGGCGATGAAGGCGAACAATACGCCGGCGGGTTTCGCGCTTGGCCATGCCACCGGCGACGCCAACGGTTGGCTGCACTGGTTGCTGTGGGGCCACAACGCCTGGACCGTCGATAAGGATGACAAGGTCATCATCAATTCGCCGGAGACCGCGAAAGCGCTGGAATATTGCAAGGCGCTTTCCGACACATTCATTCCCGGCGTTGCGTCCTGGAACGATGGATCGAACAACAAGGCCTTCCTGTCGGGCGAACTATACTGCACCGCCAACGGCATCTCGATCTACGTTGCCGAAAAAGACGATCCAAAGATGAAGGATCTTGCTGAAGACACCTATCACGCGCTTTGGCCGGTCGGTCCGATCGGCAAGCCGACCGAACTGCAACTCGCGGTTCCGATCCTGGCGTTCAACTTCACCAAGTATCCGAATGCGGCGAAGGCGTTCATCGCCTTCATGCTGGAGAAGGAGAATTTCGAGAAGTGGCTTTCGGGTGCGCGCGGATATCTCACCCACACGCTCAACGCCTACGACTCGGCTCCGGTGTGGACCGCCGATCCGAAGAACCAGGTGTTCAGCCAGGCCAGCAAGCGCGCGCTCCCGGCATCGGGCATTGGCACGCCCGGTGAAAAGGCGGCGAGTGCGATCGCCGACTTCATCGTGGTCGACATGTTCGCCAACTATTGCACCGGCGCGAAGGATACCAAGACCGCCATGGCAGAAGCCGAACGGCAGTTGAAGCGAATCTATCGCTGATCGAACTGGAGCGGGCGGCGGCGACCGCCGCCCGCTCCAACACCCCCGAGCGGGATCCGGAAAAGCGGCTACCGGTTTTTGAAAAGATCATGCTCAAACGAAATCGACATCGGAACATCGCCAATGGCTGACATCGCGCTGCAACCTCGGGTGGCCAAGCCGCAGATACGCGAGGCCACGACGTGGGATCTGATCAGGACGAACAAGAACTGGCTCGGTTTCTGGTTTATGATGCCTGCGATGGGGTTCCTGATCTTCTTCCTGGCCTATCCGCTCGGCCTGGGCATCTGGATTTCGTTCACGGACGCCAAGATCGGCCGTCCCGGCGCATTTATCGGAATCGAGAATTACGAATGGCTACGGGATGATTCGATCTTCTGGCTCTCGGTCTTCAATACGCTGCTCTACACTTTCATCGCGAGTGCGATCAAGTTTGCAGTCGGCCTCTATCTGGCGCTGCTGTTGAACGAGAATATGCCGTTCAAAGCAATGCTGCGGGCGCTGGTGCTAATTCCCTTCATCGTGCCGACCGTGTTGTCGGCGCTGGCGTTCTGGTGGATCTTCGATGCGCAATTCTCGATCATCTCATGGTCGCTCAAGCACCTTGGGCTGATCACCCAGAATATCAACTTCCTCGGTGATTCGACCTGGGCGCGGATATGCGTGATCTTCGCCAATATCTGGCGCGGTGTTCCCTTTGTCGCGATCACGCTGCTCGCCGGTTTGCAGACCGTTCAACCGTCGCTCTACGAAGCAGCGACGCTCGATGGCGCAAGCAAGTGGGAGATGTTCCGTTTTATCACCTATCCCTTGCTCACCCCGATCATTGCGGTCGTGATGACGTTCTCGGTGCTGTTCACCTTTACCGATTTCCAGTTGATCTGGGCGATGACGCGGGGTGGTCCCGTCAATGCCACACATCTGATGGCGACCTTGTCGTACCAGCGGGCGATCATTGCGGGTCAGCTCGGTGAGGGCGCTGCAATATCGAGCGCAATGATCCCGTTCCTGCTCGCCGCGATCATGGTGTCGTGGTTCGGACTGCAGCGGCGCAAGTGGCAGCAGGGAGAGAGCAATGACTGATCTACCCACCAGGTCCATTGATCTCAAAGCGGTGCTGTCGGGCTCTTCGCCGACGGTCGCGAAGGACGACCACAGCGAAGGCATGAGCTATCTGCAGTCGCTGCCGCGCCGGCTGGTGACGCTTTATCTGCCGCTGTCGATCATCGTCTTCATCCTGTTGTTTCCGTTCTACTGGATGGGCTTGACGGCGATCAAACCGGACGAGCAACTGATCGACCTCGACAAGTTCAATCCGTTCTGGACCTGGAATCCGACCTTCAAGCACATTCACAAGCTGCTGTTCGAGAGCTACTATCCGCACTGGCTGTGGAACACGATGTATGTCGCGGTCTGCGCCACCATCCTGTCGATTTTCGCCAGCGTGCTGGCCGCCTACGCCATCGTGCGGCTGCGCTACAAGGGCGCGCATTGGGTCGGCGGCCTGATCTTCCTGTCCTATCTGGTGCCGCCCTCGATCCTGTTCATTCCGCTCGCCACCGTCGTGTTCCAGTACGGCCTGTTCGACTCGCCGCTGGCGCTGATCCTGACCTATCCGACCATCCTGATCCCGTTCTCGACCTGGCTGTTGATGGGCTACTTCAAGACCATCCCGTTCGAGCTGGAGGAATGTGCGCTGATCGACGGCGCGAGCCGGTGGCAGATACTGATCAAGATCGTGCTGCCGCTGGCGATCCCCGGCCTGATCTCGGCCTTCATCTTCTGCTTTACGCTGTGCTGGAACGAGTTCATCTACGCGCTGACCTTCCTGCAATCGACCCAGAACAAGACGGTGCCGGTCGCGATCGTCAACGAGTTCGTCGATGGCGACGTCTATCGCTGGGGATCGCTGATGGCGGGCGCGCTGGCGGGTTCGTTGCCGCTGGTTATCCTTTACGCCTTCTTCGTCGAGCATTATGTGTCGGCCATGACGGGAGCTGTGAAAGAGTGAGCGCGCAGGCCCGGGCCTGATATTCAAGAACAACAAGGAGACGGGTCTTGCACATTCTGATTCTGGGCGCCGCCGGCATGGTCGGCCGCAAACTGACCGAGCGGCTGCAGCGCGACGGACATCTGGGCCAGCGCGAGATCACGCGCATGACGCTGCAGGACGTGGTCGCGCCGACAAAGCCCGCCAACGCGACTATTCCGATCAGCATCGTCACCAGCGATTTTGCCGATCCCAATACCGCCGCGCCGCTGGTGGCGCACCAGCCCGAGGTCATCTTCCATCTCGCCGCGATCGTATCGGGCGAGGCGGAGGCCGAATTTGACAAGGGTTATCGCATCAATCTCGACGGCACGCGGCATTTGATCGATGCCATCCGCGCCATCGGCGGTGGCTACAGACCGCGGCTGGTGTTCACGTCCTCGATCGCGGTGTTCGGCGCGCCGTTCCCGGACAAGATCGGCGACGAATTCTTCCACACGCCGCTGACCAGCTACGGTACGCAGAAGTCGATCTGCGAACTCCTGATCAACGACTATACCCGCAAAGGCCTGCTCGACGGCATCAGCATCCGCCTGCCGACGATCTGCGTGCGGCCGGGCAAGCCGAACAAGGCCGCCTCCGGCTTCTTCTCCAATATCATCCGCGAGCCGCTGGCGGGCGAGGAGGCCGTATTGCCGGTTTCCGAAGACGTGCGGCACTGGCACGCCTCGCCGAAATCGGCCGTGGGTTTTCTGGTCCACGCCGGCACCATGGACCTCTCGGCGATGGGCGCGCGGCGCAATCTCAGCATGCCCGGACTGTCGGCGACCGTCGGTGAGCAGATCGCAGCATTGGACCGCGTGGCCGGCAAGAACGTCACCGCGCGCATCAAGCGGGCGGCCGATCCCACCATCATCGGCATCGTCAGCGGCTGGCCGCGCGATTTCGTCACCGACCGCGCGCTCAAGCTCGGTTTTACCACGGCGGAAAAGACGTTTGACGATATCATCCGGATTCACATCGAGGATGAACTCGGCGGCAAGTTCGCAGCCTGAGATGACTTCAGGCCAACCCGCGCGGGGTGCGGTCATGACTCGAGTAGCGTCAATCGGCGAATGCATGATCGAGTTGAAACAGGCTCAGGGCGGCCTGTATTCGCGTGGCTATGGCGGCGATACGCTGAACACCGCCGTCTATCTCGCCCGTCTGGGTGTCGACGTCGATTACGTCACGGCGCTGGGGGACGATCCCCTCAGCGATGAGATGGTTACAGCCTGGACGGCCGAGGGCATCGGCACCAAGCGTGTCGCCCGGTTGGCGGGTAAATTGCCGGGCCTCTATGTTATCCAGACCGACGACAGGGGCGAAAGGCGGTTCTTTCACTGGCGCGAAAGCGCAGCCGCACGCAGCCTGATGGATTTGCCGGAGACGGACGACATCCTGAATTCGTTCGCGAGCTACGATGTCGTTTATCTGTCCGCGATCACGCTGTCGATTCTGGGCGAGGACGGACGCGGGCGCCTGATGGCGGCGCTGAAGCGGTCGCGGCTGCTCGGAACCCGCTTTGCCTTCGACACCAATTTTCGGGCCCGCGGCTGGCCCGATCTCGACATCGCGCGCCGGGTTTTCGGCGAGGCCTTTGAGGCCGCCGATATCGTGCTGGCCTCGACGGAGGATCTGTTGCCGCTCTATCCCGGAGAAAGCAATACGGCGCTGATGGCGCGCATTTCCAGTCCGGAATTGGTGTTGAAGCTCGCGGAGCCCAATTGTGTCTTGCGTTTCGCGGGAGGCTCGCACGAGGTGAAGGCCGAGCCGCTGACAAAACCCGTGGTCGATACCACGGCGGCCGGCGACAGTTTCGCGGCGGCCTATATCGCTGCACGGCTTGGCGGCGCCGACCCGATCAAAGCCGCGCGCGCCGGCCATCGCCTTGCTGGCGTCGTGGTTGGTTATCCCGGCGCGATCATCCCGCGCTACGCGATGCCGCCCAGGAAATCACCCAGACCCGCTCCCTCCCGCAAGGCATCTCAATGAACGCGACATCGAAACAGGAACAACTCGCTGATCTGTTCAGGCAGGCGACCGTGATTCCCGTTCTCACCATCGAACGGCTGGAAGACGCAGTCCCGCTCGCAAAAGCCCTCGTCGCCGGCGGTGTGCGCACTTTGGAAGTCACGCTGCGCACGCCGGTTGCGATCGAGGCCGCTAAGGCGATGATATCAGAGGTGCCGGACGCCATCGTCGGCATCGGCACCATCCTCAACGCGAACGATCTGGCCCGCACGGAGGCGCTCGGCGCCAAATTCGGCATCAGCCCGGGCGCGACGCCGGAACTCCTGAAGGCCGCCGCCGCAAGCCGCTTGCCGTTCGCGCCCGGCATCGCCACCGCATCCGAACTGATGCAGGCGCTGGCGCACGGCTTCGATCTCGTCAAATTCTTCCCGGCCGAGCAGTCCGGTGGTATCAAGGCACTGCGCGCGTTGGCAGGGCCGTTTCCGAACATACTGATATGCCCGACCGGCGGCATCGGCGAGGCCAATGCGGCGTCCTGGCTGGCGGAGCCGAATGTGCTGGCGGTGGGCGGTTCCTGGCTTTGCCCGGCCGCCGACATCAGGAACGGCAACTGGGCCGGCATAACCGCCATGTGCGAGCGGGCGATGAAATCGCTGAAACCGGCGTCAAGATAGGTTACATAACGGGCCGAACAGGAACAGGGAGAACGACCATGACAGCCAGCATCGTCGGATGGGCGCATACGCCTTTCGGCAAGTTCGACGCCGAGACGGTTGAAAGCCTCGTGGTCAAGGTCGCAACCGACGCGATGGCGGACGCCGGTATCTCGGCCGCCGATGTCGACGAAATCGTGCTCGGGCATTTCAACGGCGGCTTCTCGGCGCAGGATTTTACCGCCTCGCTGGTGCTGCAGGCCGATCCGGAATTGCGCTTCAAGCCGGCGACACGGGTCGAGAACGCCTGCGCGACCGGGTCAGCGGCGGTGCATCAGGGCATCCGGGCGATCGAGGCCGGTGCTGCGAAGATCGTGCTGGTGGTCGGCGTCGAACAGATGACGCGGACGCCGGGCCCGGAAATCGGCCGCAATTTGTTGAAGGCATCCTATCTGCCGGAAGACGGCGACACGGTCGGCGGTTTCGCCGGCGTGTTCGGCAAGATCGCGCAGGGCTATTTCCAGAAATATGGCGACCAGTCCGATGCGCTGGCGATGATCGCCGCCAAGAACCACAAGAACGGGGTCGCCAATCCCTACGCGCAGATGCGCAAGGATTTTGGCTTCGAATTCTGCCGCTCCGAGAGCGAGAAGAATCCGTATGTCGCAGGCCCCCTGAAGCGCACCGACTGCTCGCTGGTGTCGGACGGTGCGGCCGCGTTGGTGCTGACGGATTCGGAGACCGCCAAGACCATGGGCAAGGCGGTGAATTTCCGTGCCACCGCGCACGCGCAGGATTTCCTGCCGATGTCCAAGCGCGACATTTTGCAGTTCGAAGGTTGCACCGTTGCCTGGCAGCGCGCACTGGAGAAGGGCGGCGTGACCTTGTCCGATCTCTCCTTTGTCGAAACCCATGACTGTTTCACCGTCGCCGAACTGATCGAATATGAAGCGATGGGCCTGACGCCGCGCGGGCAGGGCGCCCGCGCCATCAAGGAGGGCTGGACGCAGAAGGACGGCAAGCTGCCGATCAATCCGTCCGGCGGCCTGAAGGCCAAGGGCCATCCGATCGGCGCCACCGGCGTCTCCATGCATGTGATGAGCGCGATGCAGCTCGTGGGCCAGGCGCCCGAGGGCATGCAGCTCAAGAACGCAAAACTCGCCGGCATCTTCAACATGGGTGGAGCGGCGGTGGCGAATTACGTCTCGCTGCTGGAGCCCGTGAAGTAGAAGTTGTAAAGTCCACGATCCGTTACCGCCAAAGGGGGCGTCATGAGCAACGAGAGCTCGTTATCACTATCCGAACTCAACGATCGGATCGCGATCCTTCAGGCTAACATCCGGCAGTTGGTCGAACAGGCGGCCGGCGCTTCGGGTGAACAGAACGAAGAGCGCATCGCGAACCGCATCCATCAGCAGAATGAAGAGCTCGAAAAACTGACCAGGGAACGGGACGCCCGCTCGAAGAAGTAGCCGCCGCACGCCGGCGCCGCATTTGTCGACGCCAGCCGCGTAGTCGCCGCCCCGCGGGTGGCTTGGCGCATACGCCCATACGCCTGGCGCCCTTGCTCTTGGCGAAGCGCTGCCGTTACTAGGCCCAGAAGCAATAACGCGGCCGAAATTGTCCGCTTGTCTGGGAGCAACCATGGGACCATTGCAAGGCATCAAGGTCGTGGACATGACGACCGTGCTGATGGGGCCCTATGCCACCCAGATGCTCGGCGATTACGGCGCCGATATCATCAAGGTGGAATCGCTCGATGGCGACGTGACGCGGCAGATCGGGCCGACGCGCCATCCCGGGATGGGGCCGGTCTTTCTCAACACCAATCGCAGCAAGCGTTCGATCTGTCTCGATTTGAAAAAGCCGGCCGGGCGCGACGCGGTGCTGCGGCTGATCAAATCCGCCGACGTGCTGGTCTACAATGTACGCCCGCAGGCGATGGCGCGGCTGCTGCTCGGTTACGACGTCGTCTCGGCCGTCAATCCGCGTCTGATCTATGCCGGCGTATTCGGTTTCGGCCAGGACGGACCTTACGCCGCAAAGCCTGCCTATGACGATCTGATCCAGGGCGCGACCGCGCTGCCGGCGCTGATGGCGCAGACCTCTGACGGTGTTCCCCGTTACGTGCCCAATGCGCTGGTCGACCGCATCGTGGGCCTCACCGCGGTCGGTGCGATCTGCGCCAGCCTGGTCGATCGCGACCGCACCGGGCGCGGCCAGCGCGTCGATATCCCGATGTTCGAGACCATGGCCGGTTTTGTCATGGGCGACCACATGGGTGGTCTGACTTACGAGCCGCCGCTCGACAAGGGCGGCTATGCCCGGCATCTGTCGCCGGACCGGCGGCCCTACAAGACCTCCGACGGCTATATCTGCGTGATCGTATACAACGACAAGCAGTGGGAGAATTTCTTCAAAGCGACCGGCCGCGACGATCTCCGCAGCAATCCGAAATTCGCAACCTTCGCCGGCCGCGCCGTCAACATCGATACGGTCTACGCGGAACTGGCGCGCATTCTCGGAACCAAAAGCACCGCCGAGTGGAGCGATATCCTGGAGAAGGCCGACGTGCCGGTGATGCCGATGCACGACCTCGAGAGCCTGCTGACGGACCCGCACATCGTCGCGACCGATTTCTTCCCCGTCATTGATCACCCGACCGAGGGACGCATTCGCAACATGAAGGTCTCGGCGCGATGGTCGGAGACGCCGGTCGAGACGACGCGGCTGGCGCCGCGCCTTGGCGAGCACTCTGCGGATATTTTGCACGAAGCAGGCTTCTCCGCGGACGAGATCGCCGCCATGCTACGCGACAGCGTCACCAAGGCCGCGCCCAACACATAGGACCGGGAACTTACAGGATTAGATCATGGATTTCGCGCTGTCAGCCAACCAGGAGTCGATCCGCGATGCCGTGGCAAAAATCTGTTCGCATTTCGACGAGCACTATTGGCTGAAAAAGGACAAGGAGGGCGGCTATCCCGCCGACTTCCACCGCGCGCTGGCGGATGCCGGCTGGCTCGGTATCTGCATCCCCGAGGAGTATGGCGGTTCGGGCCTGGGCATCACCGACGCCGCGATCATGATGCGGACGATCTCGGAATCCGGCGCCGGCATGTCCGGTGCCTCCGCCGTGCACATGAAC
Source organism: Bradyrhizobium sp. AZCC 2289 (assembly GCF_036924615.1). Taxonomy (NCBI): domain Bacteria; kingdom Pseudomonadati; phylum Pseudomonadota; class Alphaproteobacteria; order Hyphomicrobiales; family Nitrobacteraceae; genus Bradyrhizobium; species Bradyrhizobium sp. AZCC 2289. The sequence continues at coordinate 9,014,187 of NZ_JAZHRY010000001.1, forward strand.
GTTTTCGGGCTCAATCCGGTCGTCGTGTTCGGCACCAAGGAGCAGTGCACGCGCATGCTGCCGCCGATCATCGATGGCCGCGACAAATCCTGCTTTGCGGTGACCGAACCCAATACCGGGCTCAACACCACCCAGTTGAAGACCCGCGCCGTGCGCAAGGGCGACAGATATATCGTCAACGGCCAGAAAGTCTGGATTTCGACGGCCCAGGTCGCCAACAAGGTCCTGCTGCTGGCGCGCACCACGCCGCTGGAGGAAGTGAAGACGCCGACGCAGGGCTTGAGCCTGTTCTACACCGATTTCGACAAGAAGCGCGTGGCCGTGCACGAGATCGAGAAGATGGGCCGCAAGCCCGTCGATTCCAACGAATTGTTCTTCGAGAATTTCGAAATCCCGGTCGAGGATCGCCTCGGCGAGGAGGGCCGCGGCTTCGAATACATCCTGCACGGCATGAATCCCGAGCGTATCCTGATCGCAGCCGAAGCGGTCGGGCTCGGCCAGATCGCGCTGTCGCGCGCTTCGGCCTATGCCAAAGGCCGCATCGTGTTCAATCGTCCGATCGGCATGAACCAGGGCATCCAGCATCCGCTGGCGAAGAACTGGATGGAGCTGGAAGCCGCTTGGCTGATGGTGCTCTCCGCCGGCTGGCAATACGACCAGGGCATGCCGTGCGGACCGGCGGCCAACGCCGCGAAATATCTCGCGGCCGAAGCCGGCTTCCACGCCTGCGAGCAGGCGGTGATGACCCACGGCGGCTTTGGCTATGCCAAGGAATATCACGTCGAGCGCTATTTGCGGGAATCGCTGATCCCGCGCATCGCCCCGATCAGCCCGCAGCTCATTCTCAGTTTTATTGCCGAGAAGGTGCTGGGGCTGCCGAAGTCGTATTAAGATGAGGGTACACTCTCAGACCATCATTCCGGGGCGCGTCGAAGGCGCGAACCCGGAATCTCGAGGTTGCGGGTTCGATGCTTCGCATCGCCCCGGAACGACGGAGTATTCATCGCCATGAGCTTCATCACCGGCGTCGGCCTCACGTCCTACGGCAAGCACGAAGGCTCGTCCTCGCTCGACCTCATGAGCAAGGCGGCCGGGCTTGCGCTTGCCGACGCCGGGCTGAAACGAGCCGACATCGACGGCATTGTCTGCGGCTACTCGACGGTCTCGCCGCACATCATGCTCGCGACCGTGTTCGCCGAGCATTTCGGCATCCGACCTTCCTATGCCCACGCGGTGCAGGTCGGCGGCGCCACCGGGCTCGCGATGACCATGCTGGCGCATCATCTGGTCGATGCCGCCGTCGCCAAGCATGTGCTGGTGGTCGGCGGCGAAAACCGTCTCACCGGGCAGAGCCGCGACGCCTCGATCCAGGCGCTGGCCCAGGTCGGTCACCCCGATTACGAAGTGCCGCTCGGGCCGACCATTCCCGCTTACTACGGCCTGGTCGCGTCGCGCTACATGCACGAATATGGCGTGACGGAGGAGGACCTTGCGGAGTTCGCGGTGCTGATGCGCAAGCATGCGCTGACTCATCCCGGCGCCCAGTTCCACGATCCGATCACGGTCGCTGATGTGATGGCCTCAAAACCGGTGGCGATGCCGCTAAAGCTGCTGGATTGCTGTCCGGTGTCCGACGGCGGCGCGGCGTTCGTGGTCAGCCGCGAGGCTACCTCCGAGGCCGGCGTGCGCATCCGCGGCTGCGCGCAGGCGCATACCCACCAGCACGTGACGGCAGCACCGGCTCTGAGCGAACTCGGCGCCGAGATTGCGATCGCCAAGGCCAAGGCCGCGTCGGGCGTTGCGATATCGGACGTGCGATACGCCGCGGTCTACGACAGCTTTACGATCACGCTGGCGATGCTGCTGGAAGATCTGGGCCTGGCCAAGCGCGGCGAGGCGGCGGCGCGGGTGCGAGCCGGTCATTTCGGCCGCGACGGCGACATGCCGCTCAATACCCATGGCGGGCTGCTCAGCTACGGGCATTGCGGCGTCGGTGGCGCGATGGCGCATCTGGTCGAGGCTCATTTGCAGATGACGGGACGTGCCGGCAACCGGCAGGTCCGCGACGCCTCGATCGCGCTGCTGCATGGTGACGGCGGCGTGCTGTCGTCGCATGTCAGCATGTTCCTGGAGCGGGTGCGATGAGTGAAAGACTCAGGGATTGGACCAAGGGCGAGGCGGCGATCGTCTATCAATCCTGCGGCGCTTGCGGAAAAGTGCAATATTTCCGCCGCGGGTTTTGCACGGCCTGTGGGGCGCCGGACCCGGTGGAGAAATGCGCCGGCGGGGCAGGGACGGTCTACGCCACGTCGCTGGTGTGCCGCGCCGCGACGCCGGAGACCCGCGCGCATGTTCCCTACAACATCGTTCTGGTCGATACCGCGGAAGGTTTTCGGATGATGGCCCATGGCGACAACGATCTCGCGATCGGCGACAAGGTCATCGCGCGCTATCAGCAGTTCGCTGGGCGGCTGGTTCCATACCTTGCGAAAGCGAAGTGAACTTGCGGCGTCGTTGCAACGAAGCCTCACGAAGCAATCCAGACCTACGCGATACTGTCAATCCGGATTGCTTCGTCGCTTACGCTCTTCCCACTGACGCCGATACTACGCGTACAAACACAGTGGCGGCTTTCACCGCCAGTAGAAGATAATACCGGCGATGACGAGCATCGCCGTCACCGCCAGCATTTGCGCAAGCGCCTCCGAGGCCGCCCTCTTGGTGGCTTCCTTCATACCTGTCTCCCTAGACTTGGGCGTGACTCATCGTTGCGCGAAGCGCTTTCGACGGTCATCATTTTTACTCGGAACACCCCGCGACGAGTATTCGCTTTGATGAGTCCCCACTCAGCGAATATCGACCGTGCCAAGGTCGAACAGCAATGCGGCGGCATTTTGACTCAGCCGTGTTGCTCTCGCGTCAAACGCCGGATAGGGTTTTGGAAACCGTCCGACAACGATAATCGAAACCCAGGTGAGAAATGGCCCGTATCGACTACAGCGATCCCGCGAAAGCCAGCGACCGCACCCGCGAAATCCTCGGCAAGAACCGCAATGCAAATATTTTCCGGATGATGGCGCATTCGCCGAGCTATTTCGAACAATATTGCCGGCTGGGTGGCGCGATCCGGCACAAGGGTGAACTCGATCCGGTGGTGCGCGAACTCGCCATCACCCGCACCGGAATCCTGTGCGAGGCGCCGTATGAGATCGTCGCTCACAAGCGCATCGGCAAGAACGTCGGCGTCACCGATGAGCAGAACGAGGCGCTGGAGAACTGGCAGTCGGCCAAATGCTTCAACGAGGTGCAGCGCGCCGCGCTCGCCTTCGCCGATGAAATCGTCAAGCTGCACAAGCCGACGGATGCGACCTTCAACGCCATCGCGTCCAAGCTGACGCCGGCCGCACTGGTCGAACTGCAGCTCTCGGTCGGCTTCTACATCATGACGTCGAAGTTTCTGGAAACCTTTGCGATCGACATGCAGCCGGTGACGGATGTGGTGAGCTGACCTGGCGGCAGTGCTAGAGCCGCGCCGCTGTGTCGATCAGTCCCGCGGACCGTATCGCCGCAGCGCCTCCAGCGTCAGTCCCTTGCCGACGGCGCCAAAGCTATCGCCATCGACGATGCGGGCCAACGGCACCGCCTTTTTGATTGCGTTGCGGACATGGGCGAGCCGCACCGAGCCTCCGGTCAGGAACACGGCGTCGATATCATCGGCGGTCAGTCGCGCCTGGGTGAGGCAGTTCTTGATGCGGGCCGCGATGCGCTCGGCCAATTGCCGGGTGTGGCTGACGAGATCGGGGCGGCCGATCGCGGCGCTGAGGCCGGGCGCGACCCATTCCAGCGGGATGTCGGCGCGGCGCTGGTCGGACAGCGCGATCTTGGCGTCCTCGACCTCCATCGCCAGCGTATGGCCGCGCTGTTCGTCGACCACGCGCACCAGCCGGTCGATCAGGGCCGGCTCGCTGGCTTCCTGCCGCACCTGACGGATATCCGCGATCACCCGCGGCTCATACATGCGGTTGATGCTCGACCAGGTGGCGAGGTCGTGGAAATAGCTCGAGGGCACATCGAGCCCGGCGCGCTTCATCGCGCTGCCGAAGCCGAACAGCGGCATCACGACGCCGAGGCTGAGCTGGCGGTCGAAATCGGTGCCGCCGATGCGCACGCCGTCATTGGCGAGGATATCGGCCGAGCGGTCGGCCTTGCCGTGACGCTCGGGCCCAAGCCGCACGATCGAGAAATCCGAGGTGCCGCCGCCGATATCGGCGATCAAGGCGACTTCCTCGGACGTGATCTGGCGTTCATATTCGAGCGCCGCGGCGATCGGCTCGAACTGGAAGGTGATGTCGTCGAATCCGATCTCGCGCGCGATCTGCCGCAGCGTCTGCTCCGCCTTGCGATCGGCGTCCGGCGCGTTGTCGACGAAATGCACGGGGCGGCCGTGCACGACGTCGCGCAACTCGCGATCGATGGCCTGTTCGGCGCGCCGTTTCACCGCGCCGAGATAATAGGCGATCACGTCGCGAAAGCTGGTCCGCTCGCGTCCGAGCCTTGTGGTCTCGTCGATAAGCGAGGTGCCGAGCACCGATTTGAGGCTGCGCATCAGCCGGCCGGGGGCGCCGTCGACATAGGCCTCGACCGCCCTGCGGCCGATCAGCACGGCGCCGTCCACCTCGTAGAAGATCGCGCTGGGAATCGTGGTGTATTCGGCCTCCATTGCCGCCAAAACCGGCGCATGGCCTTCGATGGTGCCGAGCGTCGTATTCGACGTTCCGAAATCGAGTCCGCAGATTGACATGGGCGCTCCAGAGGAAGCGTCCGTCTACACACTACGGTGCGATCGATCCACCCTTATCTTGCTGTGCAACAACAACGCGCAGCTTTGGACAGGCTGGACGACCCCGGCCACCGAATGGCCTTGATCCACAGATCAATTTCTTTCTTGCGCCGGGTTGATAAATCGATCTGTCATGGTCCATAAGCGGCGTCCCCGCGGCAAGCGACCCGGCCGCCGCGACCTGTTTGGAAAGAACCTTCGTGGCAAACATTCATCGGCAGATTGCGCAGGAACTCGGTGTCCGCGAGCAGCAGGTCGAGGCGACCGTGACCCTGCTCGACGGCGGTGCCACCGTCCCCTTTGTCGCAAGGTACCGCAAGGAAATCACCGGCGGGCTCGACGATACGCAATTGCGTACGCTGGAGGAGCGCCTGAATTATCTGCGCGAACTTGAAGAGCGCCGCACCGCCATCCTCAATTCGGTCCGCGAACAGGGCAAGCTCGATGCCGCGCTGGAAGCGGCGATCCTCGCCGCCGACAGCAAGGGACGGCTGGAGGACATCTATCTGCCGTTCAAGCCGAAGCGCCGGACCAAGGCCGAGATCGCCAAGGAGGCGGGTCTCGAGCCGCTCTCGGAATTGTTGCTGACGCAGCCGCAAAACGATCCACAGGTGGTCGCCGCAGGTTTCGTCGATGCCGACAAGCAGGTGGCCGATGTGGCTGCGGCGCTCGACGGCGCGCGCGCGATCCTGGTGGAGCGGTTCGCCGAGGACGCCGATTTGATCGGAAGCTTGCGCGAGCAAATGTGGTCAAGCGGCCTGATGGCCTCCACGGTGCGCAAAGGCAAGAAAACCGAGGGCGAAAAATTCAAGGACTATTTCGACTTCAGTCAATCGCTGAACAAGCTGCCGTCGCACCGCATCCTGGCGATGTTCCGCGGCGAGAAGGAAGAGATTCTCGAATTGCAGATCCTTCCGGATGCGCAGCCGCCGGCCACGACGATGCCCAGTTCGTATGAGCTGAAGATCATGCGGCGTTTTGCGATTTCCGACCAGGGCCGCCCGGGCGACCGCTGGCTGGTGGAGACGGTGCGGTGGGCGTGGCGCACCAAGATCCAGGTGCATCTCAACATCGACCTGCGGATGCGGCTGTGGACGCTGGCCGAAACCGAAGCCGTGCGCGTGTTCGCATCCAATTTGCGCGACCTGCTGCTGGCAGCACCGGCCGGCGCGCGCGTTACCATGGGCCTCGATCCCGGTTTCCGCTCCGGCGTCAAGGTCGCCATCGTCGACGCCACCGGCAAGGTGGTGGCGACCACGGCGGTCTATCCGCATGAGCCGCAGCGGCAATGGGATGCGGCGCTGGCGACGCTCGGAAAGCTGGCGGTGGCGCACCGCGTCGACCTGATCGCGATCGGCAATGGCACGGCGTCGCGCGAGACCGACAGACTGGCGATGGATCTCGTCAAGCTGCTGCCGGACCTGAAAATGTCGAAGATCGTGGTCTCCGAGGCCGGCGCGTCGGTCTATTCGGCCTCGGCCTTTGCCTCCGAGGAGTTGCCCGAACTCGACGTCACCTTGCGCGGCGCGGTGTCGATTGCGCGGCGGCTGCAGGATCCCTTGGCCGAACTGGTCAAGATCGATCCGAAGGCGATCGGTGTCGGCCAGTATCAGCATGACCTTGGCGAGACCAAGCTCGCGCGTTCGCTCGATGCCGTGGTCGAAGACTGCGTCAACGCGGTCGGCGTCGATGCCAACACCGCTTCCGCGCCGCTGCTGGCGCGGGTCTCGGGCATCGGCTCCGGGCTGGCGCAAAGCATCGTGCAGCACCGCGACGCCAACGGTCCGTTCAAATCGCGCAAGGCGCTGAAGGAAGTGCCGCGGCTCGGGCCGAAAGCGTTCGAGCAATGCGCCGGGTTCCTGCGCATCAATGACGGCGAGGATCCGCTCGATGCTTCCGGCGTGCATCCGGAAGCCTATCCGGTGATCAGGCGGATTCTCGGCGCCACCAAGAGCGACATCAAGGCGCTGATCGGCAATGCCGAGATCGTGCGCCAGTTGAAGCCGCAGGCTTTCGTCGACGACACTTTTGGTCTGCCCACGGTGACCGACATTTTGCGCGAACTGGAAAAGCCCGGGCGCGATCCGCGTCCGGCCTTCAAGGCCGCGGTGTTCAAGGAGGGCGTCGAGGAGATCAAGCACCTCAAGCGCGGCATGATTCTCGAAGGCACGGTTACCAATGTCGCCGCGTTCGGCGCCTTCGTCGATATCGGCGTGCACCAGGACGGACTGGTGCACATCTCGGCGATGTCGAAGACCTTCATCAAGGATCCGCGCGAGGTGGTGAAGTCCGGCGACATCGTCAAGGTGAAGGTGCTGGAGGTCGAGGTCGCCCGCAAGCGCATCGCGCTGACCTTGCGTCTCGATGACGAGGTGGGCGCCAAGGGCCCCAAGCTGACGGAAGGCAAGCCGCGCGATATTTCCCGGGCGCAGATGACGTCGCAGGCGCCGCGCAAGCCGCAGGAAGCCTCGGGTGGCGGCGCGCTCGCCGAAGCTCTGCGCCGCGCCAGCGAGAAGTCAGGGCGCGGCAAGAACGGCGCCTAGCCCAGCGTCAGCCGCGCGGGTTTACGGGCCATTTTCAGGTCTGGCCGATCAGCTTTTTGCAAAAGGCCGCGCTGTCGCCAACCGCATCGCGAGCTTTCCAGGCCAGATGGGTCAGGCGGCCGGCGAACAGATCATGCCTTCGCAAGCTGCGCGACGTCAGGACATGGCCGACCTCGTCGGGAAACCGGCTTGCCTCGGCATCCACCAGGGCGGCGATCTCGTCCATGATCTGGCGTAGCCGCTTGCCCCATTCCGATTCCTCGAGTTCGCGGATACGAACCCGCAGTGCATATTCGGTGTTGTAGACATCGACCAGAATATCGCGCGCGACGATGACGCGGTTGTTTTTCAGCGCCATACGCAACGCCTGACGTTTGTCGTCCATCTGGTCCAGCACCATCGACACAGCGATCGCGTTGGGCGTGGCAGCGACATCGGCGACGCTCTTGCTGCGCGAAGCTTTGGTGGCGAGGCGGATCAACTGCCAGGGCGTCTTGAGGCGTGTTGCGACCAGCGCCAGCGCAAAGGGCAGCGCGTCGGCATCGGTCTTCCGGAACGCCGCGAGCTGCGCGATTATCTTGTTGACCTGCGCGTCGTCGAATTTCGAAATCCTTGCCGGCAATGTTTCGTTGAACTTTGCAATCGCCTCGCGCGCGCGCAGCACGGCCATGATCTTGATCAGGTCGCCAAAGGCCGAACGCGATGCCGTGTAAGCCGCGAGTTTGGCGCGCGCCCGCTCGCAGCCCTCGGGCGTCTTCAGGAATCCCTCAACCGCTTTTGTCACCTTGGTCTGGAAAGTCACGGCGGCCAGCTGCGCTTCCTTATGTTTATCGGAAGCGATCAAGCCTTTCATTTTATCATTGTAGTCGCGCGCCATGATCGGCAGCAGGTCGCGGCCGATCCATTCCCAGATCGAGGCCAGCGAGCCGCGCGCAATTCTCCCCGAATTGTCATGCTCGGGCGCGCCGTCGACGAGCAGGGGCCCCAATGGCGCGAAAAAGTAACTGGACGGACTGGCGCTACCTTCTGTCGATCCATCCTTGCGTAACTCGGCGCGCAGCCTGGCCCGGATGTCCGCCGAACCCGGCATATCGATGCCGCACAATTCCAGCCGCTCCAGCTCGGCGAGGAGGCAGCTCTGCGTCGACGGGTTCAACCGCCGCAGGAATTCCCAGATCCGTTCGACCTGCATCATGGAAGTCCGCAGCGTGTTCGGTGGGGGATGTTAGGTGAAATCGCGCCTCTTTCCGGGCGAGTGGAGCCAGAGGAAACCACAAAACAGTTCGTCATAAATTAAGAAGGGCAAACTAATACCGGCCGGCGACAGAGCCGCTGTGCCGTCGGATTTGGCGAATTTCAGCACGTTCAGGCAGCAACGGATATGATGCTCTATGTCTGATTGAAACTCGCAGCAATTCTTCGCTGCGCGTCTCCTAATTCGACGTCAGCAGATTTACCCTGGCATTGGCGAGGATCAGGCGGTCGGCGAGCAGTTGCGCAAGGTTACGCATGATCCGTTCGCCGGCGCGCGGATGCTGCCTGCGAAACCGTTCGAAATCGCGCAGCGATATCTCGTAGGCGGTCGCCGCCATATCGGCGAGCACGTCCGCCGAGCGGCTCGGCTCCAGCAGCGCCATCTCGCCGAACGGCATGCCGGCTGTCAGCGTTGCCAGCCGGATGCCGTTGGGCAGGGTGACATGCACCACGCCGCTTCGGAGAAAGAACAGCGATGCCGCGGGATCGCCGGTGGTGATGATCTTTTCGCCGGGCTGATAGGTCCTGATCGCGGCCAGCGAGGCGAGGTCGGTCAGTTCCTCCTCGCTCAATCCCGCCAGCAGCCGCTGCTCGGACAGTTCGGTCGCTTCGAAAAAATCGATCGACCCGCCGTGACGATAGACCACCTGGTCTTCCGCCCATTCGATCGCGGCATCGAGCAGGAAATAGTAGCGCATGTTCGCGAGGCTGTCGGTCCACTCCGCGATTGTGCTCCATTCCTCCGACGCCCGCTTGATGCCGGAGACGATCACCGTGACATGAAAGGCCGCCAGTTCGCGGAATTCCTCGGCGAGCAGGCGGGCGCCCGCGCGCGTCATCGAGGTGACCCGGCGAAGATCGAAAATGACGAATTGCGGGCGCGGGTCGGCCGCGATCCGGCGCGCGACATAGTCGACATTCGATAACGACAGCGTCCCCATCAGCTCGATGACGCGGACATCCTGACGGTGCGCGGCGAGGATGTTCTGCTCATGCGGTCGGCGGCTGCGCCGTGACGGATTTTCGCCGATATTATAATCGGCAATGATGGCGCTGCGCGCGTTGTCGCTGCGGTTGAGCATGTGCAGATCGTAGTGCGACGACAGCGCCTCGCAGACCTTGATGCCGCGCACGCTGTTGCCGTGCTTGTCGAGCTTCGGCGAATAGCTGCCGAGCCCGAGCCGCGCCGGCAGCGCCGCCAGAATGCCGCCGCCGACGCCGCTCTTGGCCGGGATGCCGATGCGGTAGATCCATTCGCCGGCATAATCGTACATGCCGGACGAGGTCATCACCGACAGCGTGCGCGAAATCGCGTAAGCGCTCATCACCTGTTCGCCGGTCACCGGATTGACGCCGCGATTGGCCAGCGTTGCGGCCATCACCGCGATGTCGCGCGCCGTTACCAGGATCGCGCATTGCCGGAAATAGACATCCAGCACGGAGGCGACGTTCTCGGTGATGACTGCGTTGGTGCGCAGGAGATAGCCGATCGCGCGGTTGCGGTCGCCGGTCGCGCTTTCGGAGGCGTAGACGGATTCATCGACATCGAGATCGCGCCCGGCGAACCGGCCCAGCGCCTGTCGGATACATTCGAACGCGTCCGCGCCCTTGGCTTCGTGGATCAGGCCAGAACAGGCGATCGCACCGGCATTCACCATCGCGTTGAACGGGTGATTGTCGGCGTTGAGACGGATCGAATTGAAGGGATCGCCCGACGGCTCGACACCGATCGCGCTTTCGACGCGCCCCGCGCCAAGCGTATCCAGGGCCAGAGCGAACATGAAAGGTTTTGACATCGACTGGATGGTGAATGGCACCTTTGTGTCGCCGACCTCATAGACGTGGCCGTCGAGGGTCGCGAGGCTGACGCCAAAATGGTCAGGGTCGGCCTTGCCGAGCTCAGGGATGTAATCGGCGACGGCGCCGCTGGTATCCGCAGCGTATTCCTCATGACAGGCGTTCAGGAACCGCAGCAAGGGCGGTTTCGAGCTGGTCCAGGCCGGAGCGCCGGTGCGCGATACTTTCATCGTTCCCGTTCTGCCGCGCAATCACCGCGCGCGCAACTCGATCCCATGGGTGCGCGCCAATTGCGCGGGAATGCGGCGGCCGTGAAGGCGCCAGCTGGCGGATTCTCGTTTGTTTCGCCATGCGAAACTTTTTCCTTGGCGGATCCCCTCGTTGCGGAATGTCGCCGGTCGTGCCGGCGCACATCTGTGGCCAGCCGTCGTGACGCCTGCGTCACCGGACAGATTATCGCAGATGAGTTATGCGCCGAGCAGGTTAGGTTTCGACGATGGCGACGGCCTGGCCTTCGGCAATCATTTCGTCGATTCTGACCAGTATCGCCTTGATTTTCCCGGCTGCGGTCGTTGTCACCGGTATTTCCATCTTCATGGCTTCGACGAACGCGATCTCATCGCCATCGCCGACGTTGCTTCCGGCATCAACGGGAAGCGCGCACACGCGGCCGGCAACTTCGGTGACGATCTTGATATCTGGCATGCCAATCTCCGGGACCGCGTGACGTGACAATTTCGTCCCGTGAACGGCTTTTAGTTGTGGCCGCAGATTGCCTGAGGTAGCTTGATCTGCAAGTGGAATTTTATTCCGTGCAACGGAATGGAGCCAGATCATGGGACGACGCTCGGAGCGGCTTAGCAAACAGGGAATGCTCGCCAGCGATCTGGCGGGCGAGGGCGATGTGATTCAGGTGGTGTCGCGGGCCTTCGATGTGCTGCGCTGCTTCGAGGGTCACGAAGCCCGGCTCGGCAATCTCGAAATATCCAACCGCTGCGGATTGCCGCGATCGACGGTATCGCGGCTCACGCACACGCTGACGCGAATGGGCCAGCTCGTTTATCTGCCGCGCGACCAGAAATACCGCATCGGCCCGAGCGCGGTGGCGATGAGCACTTCGATGATGAAGGGCTTGCAGCTTCGCAATCTGATCCGGCTGCGATTGCAGGACGTCGCCGAGCAATTGCCGGGCACCGTCGGCTTCGTCATCCCCGATCGCTTTCATCTCGTCTATCTCGAATTCGCGCGCGCGGCGAATGCGCTTGGCCTGCATGAGACCACTGGAAGCCGCATCGCGATGGCGAGCACGGCGGCGGGCCATGCCTATACCGCAGCCCTCGATGTCGATGTCGGCGACGCGCTGATTGCGGAGATGGAGCGCGAGGTTCCGGAAAGTTCGAGGATATTGAAGCCGCGCATCGAGAGTAATCGCCGCCATCTGCGCGAGCATGGTTACGTCGTCGCCTGCGGCCTCTGGAGCCCGCATATCAACGGGCTCGCGGTGCCGCTGTGGTCGCCGCAATATCAAACCTATGTCGTGGTGACGATCGGCCTTCTCTCCGTGATGTTTGATGAAAAACGGCTGCACAAGGATGTGGCGCCCAGGATGCTTGATCTTGGTGCGGCGGTCGGCAGCCTGCTCGAAGGCGCCGATGGCGACATCTTCGCCTCAAGGCTGGAGAGGAAAGCTATCCCGGTGCCAACCCATAACAACAATAAAATAATCAGGACGGAGGATACGAATGAACTGGAAGCCGGAACTCGACGACCTCGCCCGGCGCGAAGCGTTCGCGCGGGAGATGGGAGGCGTTGACAAGGTCAAGCGACAGCATGACCAGGGCCGGCTCACCGTTCGCGAGCGCATCGACAAGCTGGTCGACCAGAACAGCTTCCACGAGGTCGGCGCGATTTCCGGCGTGGCCGAATACGACGAGAAAAGCGAGCTCAAGCATCTGACGCCGGCGAACTGCGTGTTCGGCCGCGGCAAGATCGACGGCCGTCCGGTGGTCGTGGTCGGCGACGATTTTACCGTGCGCGGCGGCTCGGCGGATGCGTCGATCTCGACCAAGCCGCTGATGGCGGAAGAGATGGCGCATGATTTCCGGCTGCCGATCATCCGCGTGATCGAAGGCTCGGGCGGCGGCGGTTCGGTAAAGACCATCGAAACCAGGGGCGCGGCCAATCTGCCCGGCGGCGTCGGCGGCACGCGCGCCTACTGGTTCACGACCGCGAACATGGCGCAGGTGCCGGTGGTCGGCCTGGGGCTCGGCTCGGTCGCAGGTCTGGGGGCGGCGCGACTGGCGGCCACCCATTACTCCGTGATGACGAAGAATTCCGCGATGTTCGTCGCCGGGCCGCCGGTGGTGAAGCGCCTCGGTCAGGATTTGACCAAACAGGAGCTCGGCGGGGCCGAGATCCAGACCCGGGCCGGCGGTATCGATCATGCCGTCGATACCGAGGAAGAAGCCTTTGAATGCGCCCGGCGCTTCCTGTCCTATCTGCCGTCGTCGGTTTATAGCCTGCCGCCGACGACGCCTTGCACCGACGATCCGGAGCGCGCCGAGGAATCCCTGATGAAGGCGGTGCCGCGCAATCGCCGTCAGGTCTACAAGATGCGCCCGATCATCGATGCCGTCGTCGACAAGGGTTCGTTCTTCGAAGTGGCTGCGAATTTCGGCCGCCCGGTCATCACCGGGCTTGCGCGGCTCGAAGGCCGCGCGGTGTTTGTGCTGGCCAGCGATCCCTTTCACTATGGCGGGTCGTGGACGGCGGACGCGTGCCAGAAGGTGGTGCGCTGGGTCGATTTCGCCGAGACCTTCCATCTGCCGGTGGTCTATCTGATGGATTGTCCGGGTTTCATGATCGGGCTCGAGGCGGAGAAGTCGGCCACCATCCGCCACGGCGTGCGGGCGATGGCCGCCGTCAACCAGTCGACCGTGCCCTGGTGCACCATCATCGTGCGCAACGCCTTCGGCGTGGCCGGCGTCGTGCATCAGCCGGCCAACCGCTATTCCATGCGCTACGCCTGGCCGTCAGCCTATTGGGGCTCGCTGCCGCTGGAAGGCGGCATCGAAGCCGCCTATCGCGCCGACATCGACGCGGCGGAGGATCCGGCGGCGAAACTGAAAGAGATCGAGGACCGTCTCAACAAGCTGCGCTCGCCGTTCCGCTCGGCCGAAAAATTCTGGGTCGAGGAAGTCATCGATCCCCGCAAGACGCGCTCGCTGCTGTGCGAGTTCGCGCGCCTCGCCGAACCGATCCGCACGCCGGGCCCGGCGACCAGTATGACGATCAGGCCGTAGTGTTCATCGTCATGGCCGGGCATAGCCGTCCGAAGGACGGCGTCGCTTCCGCTCGCCTACGCCCGGCCATCCACGTCTTCGCCTCCTCGAAAGTAAGACGTGGATGCCCGGCACAAGGCCGGCATGACGCGGAGAGAGGTCACTTCAACCTGACGATTACCCGCGCCGCTTGTTCGACGATCACGCAGCGGCCGCCACCGCCGCTGCCGCCACCACCTTCGGCGCCGGCCGCGAGATCGCCAGCACGATCACCGACGCGACGACGCAGAGCGCGCCGGCGACGAAGAACGCCGGCAGGTAGGTCGCATAGACCGTCCGCGACAGGCCGGCGCCGAACGCTGCTGAGGCAGCGCCGAGCTGGTGGCCGGCAAAGATCCAGCCGAACACCAGATTGGCGCGTTCCGGCCCGAACCGTTGTGCGGTGAGACGTACCGTCGGCGGCACGGTGGCGATCCAGTCGAGGCCGTAGAACATCGCAAACAGCGACAGCCCGTAGAACGAGAAGTTGGTGAAGGGCAGGAACAGCAGCGACAGGCCCCGCAGCCCGTAATACCAGAACAGCAGATACCTGTTGTCGTAGCGGTCCGACAGCCAGCCCGAGACGATGGTGCCGAAGAAGTCGAAGATGCCCATGGCGGCGAGCAGGCTCGCGGCCTGAACCTGCGGAATCCCGAAATCGAGGCACATCGGAATCAGATGCACCTGGATCAGGCCGTTGGTGGAGGCGCCGCAGATGAAGAAGGTCGCGAACAGGATCCAGAAGGCCCGCGATTTCGAGGCGTCGCGCAGCGTGCCGAGCGCCGCCGCCATGATCGGCGCATTGTTGGGAGGCGGCGCCGGCAATGGCTCGGTGCCCTCATCGCCAAATGGCCTCAGACCCAAATCGCTTGGCCGATCGCGCATGATCATCAGCACGGCAAACGCCGCGACGCCCAGCATCACGCAGACCAGCCCCAGCGCGACGCGCCAGCCGTAGCGATCGGTCAGTGTTGCCAGCAGCGGCAGGAAGACGAGCTGGCCCGTGGCCACGCTGGCGGTGAGAATGCCGACCACCAGCCCGCGCCGCGCCGCAAACCAGCGCGCGGCAACGGTTGCGCCCAGCACCAGCGCGGTCATGCCGGTGCCGACGCCGATCACCACGCCCCACAGCAGCACCAGGTGCCAGACCTTTGTCATGGCCAGCGAGGCCATAAGACCGGAGGCCACCACCAGCAAGGCCGACAGCGTCACGTTGCGCAGGCCGTAGCGGTTCAACAGTGCGGCGGCGAACGGCGCCATCAACCCGAACAGGATGAACCGGATCGACAACGCCGAGGAAATCTCGGCGGGGGACCAGCCGAACTCCTTTTGCAGCGGCACGATGAACACGCCGGGCGCGCCGACGGTGCCGGCGGTGATCAGCGCGGTGAGGAAGGTCACGCCGACCATCGCCCAGCCGTAATGGATATTGCGGCGAGCGAGGGCGGCCGACAGCCAGTTCGAGATCATTGAGCCTCAGAGGGTTTGATTGGGAGAGCTACCAGGACGTCTTATGCAGGGTTTTCCGGGAAGTTGCTTGGAGGTTCACTCCAGGTTCACTTGGGGTTTTCCTGGAAATTCCGTCTGATTTGCTTGACCTGCGCATCCTGACGTAAAAGCCATTTGACTGAAATGGCGTACTTCCCTCATTTCAGGACATGCACCACAGGCCCTAGTGGATGATGCGCTCCACCGCAATCGCGGTGGCTTCGCCGCCGCCGATGCAGAGGGCGGCGACACCGCGCTTTAAATTCTGCGCTTCGAGCGCATGCAACAGCGTCACGATCAGCCGCGCGCCGGTGGCGCCGATGGGATGACCGAGCGCGCAGGCGCCGCCATTGATGTTGAGCTTGTCTCTGGGAATGCCGAGATCGCGCTGGGCGGCCATTGCCACGACGGCAAAGGCTTCGTTGATCTCGAACAGATCGACATCGCCGACGCTCCAGCCGACCTTGTCGAGCAGCTTGCGGATCGCCGGGATCGGCGCGGTGGTAAACCACTGCGGCTCCTGGCTGTGGGTGGCGTGGCCCTTGATCTCGGCCAGCATGGGGAGGCCTTCGCGATCGGCGAGCGAGCGTTTGGTGAGGATGAGCGCTGCGGCGCCGTCGGCATTGGCGGAGGAGGCGGCCGGCGTGATGGTGCCGTTGGCGCGGAACGCCGGCTTCAGCCCCGGAATTTTGGCGGGATCCACTTTAAGCGGATGCTCGTCATTGGCGATGATGCGCGGGCCAGCCTTTTCCGTCAGGGTGATCGGCGCGATCTCGGCCCTGAACGCGCCGCCTTCGACCGCCTTGCGGGCGCGGGTCAGCGTTTCCATGGCGTAGGCGTCCTGGTCCTTGCGGGTAAACTGATAGGCTTCCGCGGTGGCTTCGCCGAAATCGCCCATCGAGCGGCCGGTCTCGTAGGCGTCTTCCAGCCCGTCCATCATCATGTGGTCGATCAGCCGGTCATGTCCGGCGCGATAGCCGGAGCGGGCCTTTGCCAGGAGATACGGCGCATTGCTCATGCTCTCCATGCCGCCCGACAGCACGATCCCGGCGGAACCGGCATTGATGATGTCGTGCGCCAGCATGGTTGCCTTCATGCCGGAGCCGCAGACCTTGTTGATGGTGGTGGCACCGGTGGCGTCCGGCAGTTTGGCGCCGCGCGCGGCCTGCCGGGCTGGTGCCTGGCCCTGTCCGGCCGGCAGCACATTTCCCATGAACACCTCGTCGATCCGCTCGGGGGCCAGTTTGGCCCGCTCCAGCGCCGCGCCGATCACATGCGAGCCGAGTTTGTGCGCCGAAAACGGCGACAGATCGCCCATAAAGCGGCCGAGCGGGGTGCGGGCGGCGGAAAGGATGACGACGGGATCGGAGGTGGCGGCCATGGCGGGTCTCCTGGGATGTCAGATCGTTAAGATTACGATCATCATATGATGCGCCGCAAAAATTGCAACCGAGCCCGTCATGACAAATTGTCGTGTTCGGATGAATTCGAGCATGGCCGCATGCGGTACTGCCGATTGACACGGGCATCGTCGGCGCTACGCTGCCCAAACAGGGAAGTTTTCCCAAAGAATCAAGAAAAGGGCAGGGGAACGCCGTGAAACGCGTCATCGCGTCTTGAGCGGAGCCGGGCGAACTTCCGCGCTCGCGCCATTCCGTATCCGCAACTATCGCTTCCAATGGCCGTCCGATCTGCTCACCTCCTGGGCGTTCGAGGTCGAGACGCTGGTGCTCGGCTGGTACATCATGGTCGAGACCGGTTCGGTGCTGCTGCTGACCGTGCTCGCATCGTTGCAATATGTCGGGACATTGATCGCGCCGGTACTCGGTATGGTCGGGGACCGCATGGGGCATCGGGATCTTCTGGCCGCGATGCGCCTTGCCTATACCGTGCTCTCTGCGACCATCATGACGCTGGCGCTGACCGGACATTTGGCTCCGCTGAATGTCATGATCATCGTCTCGATCATGGGCCTGATCCGCCCTTCGGACCTCGGTGTGCGCGGCGCACTGCTCGCGGACATCATGCCATCAGGGCTGCTGGTTGGTGCCATCAGTCTGGCGCGCACGACGCAGGATAGCGCGCGCATCGCCGGCGCACTGACCGGTGCCGCATTGTTCGCCGCTCTCGGCATCGGTTTTGTGTATGTGGCGATCGCCTGTTTCTATCTCGCGGCCGCCGTCTTGATGCTTTGCCTGACCCGTCCGGCAAAATCTCTCGGCGCAGTCGATCACCCGGCGAATGATACGCCGAGCTCGACCCTGCTGCGGGACCTGAAGGAGGGCATCGTTTATGCCTGGAGTGGTCCGGGAATGCGCGCGGCGCTTTGCGTCGCGTTCCTGGCCAATCTCACCGCATTTCCCCTGACAAACGGATTGCTGCCTTACGTGGCGCGCGACATCTTTCATACCGACCAGACCGGTCTGGGCTATCTATCGGCGAGCTTCGCGGTGGGCTCGCTGATCGGTTCGATCACGCTCAGTTTGGCCGGCGGCGTGCGCATCGCCCGGCTTTTGATCGGCGCGACGCTTGCCTGGTACGCGATGCTGTTGGTGTTCGTCGAGATCAGGACAATGCCGGTGGCGATGGCCTGCCTTGTCCTTGCCGGCATGGCGCAGAGCATGTCGATGATTTCGGCCGCCGTAATGCTGATGCGCCACGCCAGCGCACATCTCCGTGGCCGCGTAATGGGGGTGCGCATGATGGTGATCTACGGCCTGCCGCTCGGGTTGCTTGCGGCGGGCAGCTTGATTGATCTGATCGGCTATTCCGCGACCGGCACGCTCTATGCGTCCGCGGGGTTTATCGCGATGACGGCGATCGCGCTGCATTGGCGCGCCGATCTCTGGCCGGTGCACGCGCCGGCGAATGTGCGGTGAAAGGGCGATGACGCGTTTATACGTCGCTAGCGCTTGCGATCCAGAAAGCCCTGCATCAGCCGCTGCGGTTCGCCGGTCAGGAACGATTGTCCGAACACACCGACGCTCAAGTTGACGGATTCCGTCAGCGGCAACTCTTCCCATTGCCGCAGCAGGGCCTTTTGCGTGCGCAGCGCCTCGGGGCCGCATTCGAGCAAGGCCTTCACCGTGTGCTCCACCGCGGCGTCAAGGCCGCCTTGCGGCGCAACCACGTCGACGAGGCCCCAGCCGAGCGCGGTCGGCGCGTCGATGTTTTCGGCCGTCATCACCAGCCAGCGGGCGCGGCCCCAGCCGATCAGCCGCGGCAGCAGCGCCGCGTGGATCACCGAGGGGATGCCGACGCGCACCTCGGGCATGCCGAACATGGCGTCATGGGCGGCAATCCGGAAATCGCAGGCGGCGGCCACCTCTAGCCCGCCGCCGAGGCACCAGCCGGGCAGCCGCGCGATCACCGGCGCCGGAAAGTTTCGCACGGCTTCGCATAGGTCGCGCAGCCGCGTGATGAAGGCTTCCGCGGACTTCTGCTCGAGTTTGGCCATTTCCTTGATGTCGGCGCCGCCGATCATGCTTTTTTCGCTCTGGCCGGCCAGAATCACCGCGCGGATGTCCTTGTCACCGGCGAGCTTCTCAAATCCCTCGCGCACGCCGTCGGTGACGGCGGAACCGAGGATATTGAGGGAACCGGCGTTGCAGATGGTCAGGCGAACGACGCCGCGCGGATCGCGGTCGACGCCGCAATGGGGATTGAGCATGTCCATGGAAAATCTCGGCAACTGGGGGGGATCGCGCTACTTCCCGGACAAAGCATGGCCTTGTCAAGGGACCGGGAGGCGGCGGCGTTGCGAAGGCGCGGCGGCTGCTTTAATATGGCATGCATCATTCAATGGAGCCGTCATGACGATCACCGATACCGCCGACCTGTTTTCGCCCGCCACGCCGGGAGCGCGTGGTGGAGTGGCAGGCGCCGGGGCCGGTGGCGAAGGCCGCGGCTGCCATGTCCGGGCTGGAGGTGATGGGTGCGATCCGGGACGGCATCCTGCCACCGCCGCCGATGGCGCGGCTGATCGGCTTTCGCATGACCGTGGCCGAACCGGGGCGGATCGTGATGGAATTGGCGCCCCATGAGAGCCTGGAGAACACGATTGGCCTGCTGCATGGTGCTACCGCCGCGGCGTTGCTGGACACCGCCATGGGCTGCGCGATCTCGACCATGCTGCCGGCGGGACAGACCTCGGTCACCCTCGACCTGAAACTGACATATTTGCGGCCGCTGTCGGTTCGTTCTGGGACAATTCAGGCCGAAGGAAAAGTCGTAAAACTCGGTCGCCAGACCAGCTACGCCGAGGGTTTCGTCCGCGACGGCGCGGGTCATCTTGCGGTGCACTCAACCGCGAAGTTTTCCATGATCGGCGCGGGGGAAAACGCGAAATAGATGCAGCTTTTTCTGGACACAACTGCTATTATATGACTGCAAACATCCAATGAGACCCCCATGCGATATTCCAGGGAACACAAGCAGGAAACCCACGCGCGGATCGTGAAGAAGGCCTCGGTCCGGCTTCGCGAGAAGGGCGCGCACGGCATCGGCGTCGCCGACCTGATGAAGGAGGCCGGCCTGACCCATGGCGGCTTCTACGCGCATTTCGACTCGCGCGAAGCGCTGGTGATCGAGGCCTTTGCCTATGCGATGGACCGCTCGACCGAGCGCTGGCGCAAGATCGCCGAAACGACGCCGCCGAACAAACGTCTGGCCACCATCGTCGAAACCTATCTAAACCCGGTGCATCGCGACGATCCCGGTAACGGCTGCGCAGTGCCGTCGCTGGGCGCGGAAATCGCCCGCGAAAGCCCGAAGACCCGCCGGGCGTTTGCCGCCAAGCTGGAACAGATGATCGACATGATGGCCGATCAGATATCAGATGTTCCGCGCAAGACCGCGCGCAGGCGCGCGATAGCGGCGCTTGCGACCATGATGGGGACGCTGGTGCTGGCCCGCATCGCCGGCAGCGGCGAGTTTTCCGAAGAGGTCCTCGGCGCCGGTCGTGAGGCGGTGCTCGGCCGTGCCGCAGCGGCAAAGTCGGTGGCGAAGAAGCCACGGGCGAATTAAGGACGGCAGCCCTATGCGCGTTGTCCCGACGTTCGCCGGGACGGCGTGGTGGGTTTACGGCCCGCTGAACAGCGCGCGCTCGGCTTCCACGGTCTCGTAGATGTAATCGGCCACCGCACGGATCCGCGCCAGATCCTTGCTGTCGGCGTGCATCAATAGCCAGAAGGTGCGCGTGATCCTGACCTCGTTCGGCAGCACCGCGCGCAGCTCGGGGTGCGACGTCGCCATGAAATGCGGCAGCACCGCGATCCCGAAGCCGGCAATGGTGGCGTTGAGCTGCGCGATCAGATTGGCGCTGCGGAACTTTGCGGAAATCTTCGGCGAGACCTGCGGGAGATAATCCAGTTCCGGCGTGAACAATAGTTCCTCGATGTAGCCGACGAAGCGATGCCCGGGCAGGTCGCTGCGGGCGGTGATGTCAGGCGCGCGGTCGAGATAGGCGGGCGCGGCATAAAGCCCGAGGCTGTAATCCAGCAGCTTGCGCCCGACGATGCGGCCTTCCTTCGGCATCGACAGGCTGATCGCGATATCGGCCTCCCGCTTCGACAGGCTGAACAGCCGGGCGGTGGCGACGAGCTGCAGATCGAGATCGGGATAACGCTCGGTGAATTGCACCAGCCGCGAGGCCAGGAAGTGGCTGCCAAAGCCGTCGGGCGCGCCGATCCGCACCGTGCCGGTCAGATGCGCCCGCGAGCCGCCGACGGCCTCCTGGTTGGCGACGATGGTCGATTCCAGCGCTTCCGCGCTGTCGGCGACGCGCTGGCCAGCCTCGGTCAGCAAATATCCGGTCTTGCGGCGATCAAACAGTTTTGCCGAGAGATGCCGTTCCAGCCGGTCGACACGCCGGATCACTGTGGCATGATCGACGCCGAGCTGTTTTGAGGCAGCCGAAACCGATCCGCCGCGGACAATCGCCAGCACGAAGCGGAAGTCGTCCCAATCGATCGTTCCGCCGCCTTGATCCAGCATTTCCGCACATCTATGGTGCAATATATCGGACTTGTATCCCAAGAAATGCGGGTCAAAAAGGCTTTAAAGCGAACCAGCCAGGGCCTCAGGGAGAAAATTCATGCGTTCAATCGGACATTTCATCGGTGGCAAAGAGGTCAAGGGCACGTCCGGACGGACGGCCGACGTGTTTGAGCCAATGACCGGCGACGTCCAGGCCAAGGTGGCGCTGGCGTCCAAGGCCGAGGTTCGTGCGGCGGTGGAGAACGCCAAGGCCGCGCAGGTGGACTGGGCTAATACCAATCCGCAGCGCCGCGCCCGCATCATGATGAAGTTCCTCGAACTCGCGCAACGCGATTACGACAAGCTCGCCGATTTGCTGGCGCGCGAGCACGGCAAGACCGTTCCCGATGCCAAGGGCGATATCCAGCGTGGGCTCGAAGTGGTCGAATTCGCCTGCGGCATTCCGCATCTGATGAAGGGCGAATACACCGAAGGCGCCGGCCCCGGCATCGACATCTATTCGATGCGGCAGCCGCTTGGCGTCGTCGCTGGCATCACGCCGTTCAATTTCCCGGCCATGATTCCGATGTGGAAATTCGCGCCCGCGATCGCCTGCGGCAACGCGTTCATCCTCAAACCCTCGGAGCGCGATCCCGGCGTGCCGATGATGCTGGCGGCCTTGATGATCGAGGCCGGCCTGCCGCCCGGCATCCTCAACGTCGTCAACGGCGACAAGGAAGCGGTCGATGCCATTTTGGACGATCCCGATATCAGGGCGGTCGGCTTCGTCGGCTCCTCGCCGATCGCGCAATATATCTATGAGCGCGCCGCCGCCACCGGCAAACGCGCGCAGTGTTTTGGCGGCGCCAAGAATCACGCCATCGTGATGCCGGATGCCGACATGGAGCAGACCGTCGACGCCCTGATCGGCGCGGGCTACGGCTCGGCCGGCGAACGCTGCATGGCGATCTCGGTTGCGGTGCCCGTCGGCAAGACCACCGCTGACCGCCTGATGGAGAAATTGGTTCCGCGCGTGGAATCCCTGAAGATCGGTACCTCGATCGATCCGTCGGCGGATTACGGCCCGCTGGTGACCAAGGAAGCGCTCAACCGCGTCCGGAATTACGTCGACATCGGCATCAAGGAAGGCGCCACACTGGCGGTCGACGGCCGCGGCTTCAAGATGCAAGGCTATGAAAACGGCTTCTACATGGGCGGCTGCCTGTTCGACAACGTCACCAAGGACATGCGGATCTACAAGGAAGAGATCTTTGGACCGGTGCTGTCGGTGGTGCGCGCCCACGACTACAACGAGGCGCTGGCGCTGCCGTCGGACCATGATTACGGCAACGGGGTTGCGATCTTCACCCGCGACGGCGACGCCGCGCGCGATTTCGCCGCCAAGGTCAACGTCGGCATGGTCGGCATCAACGTGCCGATCCCGGTGCCGATCGCCTATTACACTTTTGGCGGCTGGAAGAAGTCCGGTTTCGGCGATCTCAACCAGCACGGTCCGGATTCGATCCGCTTCTACACCAAGACCAAGACCATCACCTCGCGCTGGCCGTCCGGCGTCAAGGAGGGCGCGGAGTTCTCGATTCCGACGATGAATTGACCCGCGCGTGGTCTCTGGTGGATCGATTCCACTCACAGACCTCATCCTGAGGAGCGCGCTTTTGCGCGCGTCTCGAAGGATGGCGGCTTGCACGGTCGTTGCCTGTGGCCATCCTTCGAGACGCATCGCTACGCGATGCTCCTCAGGATGAGGTTGAGAAATGGTATCGATATGATGCGAAACCAGGGAAACGCTGTATCAGGTAGGCGCGGATAACAAATGCAATTCGCTCTCAACGAGGACCAGATTGCGGTTCGCGATATGGCGCGGGAATTCGCCGCGGAAAAAATCGCGCCGCATGCGGTCCGCTGGGACGAGGAGAAGCATTTTCCGGTCGACGTGATGCGAGAGGCCGCCAAGCTCGGCATGGGCGGCGTCTATATCAGGGATGACGTCGGCGGTTCGGCGCTGACGCGGTTCGACGCGGCGTTGATCTTCGAGGCGCTGGCGCAGGGTTGTCCGACGGTGTCGGCGTTCATCTCGATCCACAACATGGCGTCGTGGATGATCGACGCCTATGGCAATGACACCCAGCGCCAAAAGTGGTTGCCGAAGCTCTGCACCATGGAGCTGTTGGCCAGCTACTGCCTGACCGAGCCGGGCTCCGGCTCGGACGCCGCGGCGCTGCGCACCCGCGCGGTGCGCGACGGCGATCATTACGTGCTCAACGGCCAAAAACAGTTCATCTCCGGCGCCGGCAAGGGCGACGTCTATGTCGTGATGGTGCGGACCGGCGCCGACGGCCCCGGCGGCATCTCGACGCTGGTAATCGACGGCGACACGCCCGGCCTCTCGTTTGGCGCCAACGAACGCAAGATGGGCTGGAATGCGCAGCCGACCCGCGCGGTGATTTTTGAGAATGCCCGCGTCCCCGTTGAAAACAGACTCGGCGAGGAGGGCATTGGCTTCAAGATCGCGATGGCCGGCCTCGACGGCGGCCGCATCAATATCGCGGCGTGCTCGCTCGGCGGCGCGCAAAACGCGCTCGACAAATCGCTCGCCTACATGAAAGAGCGCAAGGCGTTCGGAAAACGCCTCGACGAATTCCAGGCGCTGCAGTTTCGCCTGGCCGACATGGCGACCGAGCTGGAGGCGGCGCGCACCTTTGTGTGGCGCGCGGCTGCCGCGCTCGACCGCAAGGACGCGGATGCGACCATGCTGTGCGCGATGGCCAAGCGTTTCGGTACAGATGTCGGCTTTGAAGTCGCCAATCAGGCGCTGCAATTGCACGGCGGCTATGGCTATCTCAGCGAATACGGCATCGAAAAGATCGTCCGCGATTTGCGCGTGCACCAGATCCTGGAAGGGACCAACGAAATCATGCGGCTGATCGTCTCGCGAAAACTGATCGAGGGAACGCGATGATCGCCGCTGCTGCCATCACCGAATCCGAAGGCGACCTGATCGCGCGGCGCGAAGGTTCTGCCGGTATCATCCGGCTGAATCGACCGAAGACGATCAATGCGGTGACGCTGGAGATGTTCCGTGACATCGACAAGGCGCTCGATCGTTTCGAGGCCGATCCCGAGGTGGCCGTGATCGTGCTCGAAGGCGCCGGCGAACGCGGCCTCTGCGCCGGCGGCGATATCCGCGCGCTCTGGGAAAGCTCGAAGGTCAAGGGCGATCTCGGCAAGATCCTTTGGCGCGAGGAATACATCCTCAACGACCGCATCGCCAGGTTTCCAAAGCCCTATGTGGCCTTCATGGACGGCATCGTAATGGGCGGCGGCGTTGGCCTGTCAGCCCATAGTGCCCATCGCGTCGTGACCGAGAAGACAAAACTGGCGATGCCGGAAGTCGGCCTCGGCTTCTTTCCCGATGTCGGCGGCACCTGGCTGCTGTCGCATTCGCCGGGCGAGATCGGCACTTATTTTGGGTTGACCGGGCAGACCATGAATGGCCCCGACGCGATCTATGCGCGGTTCGCCGATGCTGTGGTGCCGTCGGGCACGTTGGCGGCGTTGCGCGAGGCGCTCACCAAAGTGCGGCCGGGGACAACCTCCAGCGACGTCAAAACCCTCATCGACGTTTTTGCGACCGGTGCGGCCTCGGGTCCTGTCGCTGCCAACCAGGCGAAGATCGATGCCTGGTTCGGGCATGACCGGATGGAAGATATCGTCGCAGCACTCCAGCGCGACGGCTCCGAGCTGGCACAATCCACATTGAAGACGCTGAACGAGAAATCGCCGCGCGGCATGGTGGTAACGCTCAAACTGCTGCGGCTGGCGCGGGCGTCGTCGTCGCTGGAAGAGTGCCTGGTGCGGGAATATCGCGCGGCGCTGGAAGTTTTTGCCAGCGACGACTTTCGCGAAGGGGTGCGCGCCGCCGTGATCGACAAGGACCGCAGTCCAAAATGGTCGCCGCCGCGGATTGAGGATGTGACGCCGGAAATGGTCGCACCCTATTTCGCCGAGATCGGCGCCGACGAACTGAAATTCGGCTAAATCAAACCAGAAACGTCCCGGAGGAAATCGAGATGGCAAATATCGCATTCATTGGCCTCGGCAATATGGGCGGCCCGATGGCGGCCAATCTGGTCAAGGCCGGCCACAAGGTGACCGCGTTCGATCTGGTCGAAGCCTCCAAAAATCAGGCCAGCAGCGATGGCGCTGCGATCGCCGACAGCGCGGCGGCGGCCGTGAAGGGCGCCGACACCGTGATCACGATGCTGCCCGCAGGCAAGCACGTGATTTCGGTCTGGACCGATGTCGTTCCGTCCATGGCGAAGGGGGCGCTGATCATCGATTGCTCGACCATCGACGTTGAAAGCGCCAAAGCGGCGCATGCGCTCGCCGCCAAGCACGGCATGGCGTCGGTCGACGCCCCGGTGTCCGGCGGCACTGGCGGCGCCAAGGGCGCGACGCTGACCTTTATGTGCGGCGGCGAGGACAAGGCTTTCGCGGCGGCAAAACCCGTGCTGGAAAACATTGGCAAGAAACTCGTGCATTGCGGCGCCGCCGGCGCAGGTCAGGCGGCGAAAATCTGCAACAACATGATCCTTGCCATTTCCATGATCGGGGTCGGCGAAGCATTTTCGCTCGCGGAGAAGCTCGGCCTGTCGCACCAGGCGCTGTTCGACGTCGCCTCGACCTCGTCAGGGCAGTGCTGGGCGCTGACGTCTTACTGTCCGGTTCCCGGTCCGGTGCCGACGTCGCCCGCCAATAACGGCTACAAGCCCGGTTTCGCCTCGGCGCTGATGGTGAAGGACTTGACGCTGGCGCAGGATGCGGCCAAGGCGGTCGGGGCGGCAACGCCGCTCGGCAAGCACGCGCAGGAGATCTACAAGGCGTTCGATGCCGCCGGAAACGGCGGGGTCGACTTTTCCGGAATTATCCAGCACGTTCGGAGCCTCGCCGGAAAGTGATTTTCCGGCGTCATTCTGAGGTGCGAGCGCTTGCGAGCCTCGAAGGATGACAGGGTTGGGTGTATGTGGTCCATCCTTCGAGACGCCGCGTAGACGCGGCTCCTCAGGATGACGGCTGTAAACGCGGAGCGACCGTTCAGGGCTTAACATGACGACTTTCCAGGAAGCGCGTGCCTTTCTGCTCAAACACCGCGCCGACTACGATGCCGCGGTAAAGGGATTCCGCTGGCCCGATCCGGTGCCGTTCAACTGGGCGCTGGACTGGTTCGATGCCGAGCTGGCGCACAACGCGGACAGCCGGGATCGCCCGGCGCTGTGGATCGTCGATGCCGGCAACGACAAGGAAACAAAACTCTCGTTTTCGGCGTTGTCGCGCCGTTCCAATCAGGTGGCGAATTTCCTGCGCGCGCAGGGGTTGAAGCGCGGCGATCATCTGCTGCTGTTGCTGGGCAATGTCGTGCCGCTGTGGGAGACCATGCTGGCGGCGATTAAGCTCGGCGTCGTCGTGATCCCCGCCACCACGCTGCTGACGCCGGACGAACTACGCGACCGGCTCGATCGCGGCCGGGCGAAGGTGGTGGTGGCGAGCCAGGACCAGGTCGCGAAATTCGCCGGCCTCGGCGGCGACCATCTGGTTCGTATCGTGGTCGGCGCAACGTCGAAGCATGAAGGCTGGTTGCCGTTCGAAGCGGCGGCAAGCGCTTCCGCGACCTTTACGCCGGATGGCCCGACCCAGGCCGAAGATCCGATGCTGCTGTATTTCACCTCGGGCACCACGGCAAAACCAAAACTGGTGCGGCACAGCCAACGCAGTTATCCCGTCGGCGGGCTGTCGACGATGTTCTGGCTCGGGCTGCAGCCCGGCGACGTGCATCTCAACATTTCCTCGCCGGGCTGGGCCAAGCATGCCTGGAGCTGCTTCTTCGCGCCGTGGAATGCCGGTGCCACCGTGTTCGTGGTCAACCAGTTGCGCTTCGACGCCAAGGCGTTGCTTGCGACCATCGGCCGCTGCGGCGTCACCACGCTGTGCGCGCCGCCGACGGTGTGGCGGCTGTTCATTCAGGAGAAGCTCGCGACTTTCAAGGTCGCTCTGCGTGAAGTCTGCGGCGCCGGCGAGCCGCTCAACCCCGAAGTGATCGATCAGGTGCGCAGCGCCTGGGGCCTGACCATCCGCGACGGTTACGGCCAGACCGAAACCACCGCGCTGGCCGGCAATTCGCCGGGACAGAAGGTCAAGGTCGGATCGATGGGCCGGCCGTTGCCGGGCTATTGCGTCCAGATCACCGACCATGATGGCCATGTGACCAAAGAGGGCGAGGTCACGCTGGTGCTCGGCGCGGACAGGCCCGCCGGCCTGATGCAGGGTTACCAGGGCGAGGACGGCAAGTTATCCGGCGCCGACGGCGACCTCTATCGCAGCGGCGACGTCGTGTTCGCTGACGACGAGGGCTACCTGACTTTCGTCGGCCGCTCCGACGACGTCTTCAAATCCTCCGACTACCGCATCAGCCCGTTCGAGCTGGAAAGCGTGCTGCTCGAGCATGAATCGGTCGCGGAAGCCGCGGTTGTGCCGAGCCCCGATCCGATCCGGCTTGCTATCCCCAAGGCCTATGTGCTTTTGGTTGCCGGTGTCGAGCGGACGCCGGAAACGGCGCTGTCGATCTTCAGGCATTTGCACACCCGGCTGGCGCCGTTCAAGCGGATCCGAAAAATCGAACTCGTCACCGAGCTGCCGAAGACGATTTCCGGAAAAATCCGCCGCGTGCAGTTGCGCCGGCTCGAACATGACGATGTCAGAAGCGATGCGTTGCGCGGACAGGAGTTCCGCGAGGAACAATTCCCGGAGCTGCAGAAAGTGCGCACCGCCGGGTCGGAGACTTGAATAATGAATGAAGTCTGGAAGAAACCGCCGGTCTCGTTTGAGGCCTATCAGAACATGGTCGGCAAGGAGATCGGCGTCTCGTCGTGGCATCTGGTCGATCAGAACCGGATCAACGTCTATGCCGACGTGATCGAGGACCATCAGTTCATCCACGTCGATCCCGAGCGGGCGAGCAAGGAAACCGCGTTCGGCACCACGATCGCCCACGGCTTTCTGACGATGTCGCTGATGTCCATCATGTCCTATGAGGTGATGCCGGTGATCGAGGGCACGGCGATGGGCGTCAACTACGGTTTCGACAAGCTGCGCTTCATCTCCCCGGTCAGGGCCGGCTCGCGCGTCCGCGGCCGCTTTAGGCTGACGGAAGCTACGTTGCGCAAGCCTAGGGAATTGCAGTCGCGCACCCATGTCACCGTCGAGATCGAGGGCGAGGACAAGCCCGCTTTGGTCGCCGACTGGATCGGGCTGATTTATTTTGCTTAACACACACACCCGTCATGGCCGGGCTTGTCCCGGCCATCGACGTCTTGTTTGATGCCGCAATCAAAAAGACGTGGATGCCCGGCACAAGGCCGGGCATGACGAAAGAACCCAAATCCAGGAATTTGACAGATGACAATCAGGTTTGACGGACGCGTCGCCATCGTCACCGGCGCGGGCAATGGTCTTGGACGGGCGCATGCGCTGGGGCTCGCCAGCCGCGGCGCCAAGGTCGTGGTCAACGATTTCGGCGGTGCGCGTGACGGCACCGGCGGCTCGCTGACGCCGGCCGAAACCGTGGTCGAGGAAATCCGCAAAGCCGGCGGCACGGCGATGGCCGACGGCGCCGACGTCTCGAAGTTCGGACAAGTCACGGCGATGGTCGAGCGGGCTACGAAGGAGTGGGGCAGCGTCGATCTCCTATGTGCCAATGCCGGCATTCTCCGCGACAAGTCGTTTGCGAAAATGGACATCGCCGACTTTGCCAAGGTGCTCGATGTCCATCTCGTCGGCACGTTTTACTGTTGCAAGGCGGTGTGGGATGGCATGCGCGAGCGCAACTATGGGCGCATCGTGCTGACCACCTCGTCGTCGGGGCTGTTCGGCAATTTCGGCCAGGCCAATTACGGAGCCGCCAAAGCCGGCATGATCGGCCTGATGAACGTGCTGGCCGAGGAAGGCCGCAAGAACAACATCCGCGTCAACACCATCTCGCCGACCGCCGCGACCCGCATGACCGAGGAACTGCTGCCGCCGCAGGCGCTGGCGCTGATGCGCCCCGAGGCGATCACGCCGGCGGTGGAATTTCTGCTCAGCGAGGACGCGCCGACCCGCACCATCATGGGCGCGGGCGCCGGCTCGTTCGCGGTGATCAAGGTGGTCGAGACCGAGGGCATCAATCTGGCCCAGTCCGACTGGACCCCCGACGCGATCGCGGCGAATTTTGCCGCCATCGGCGACATGTCGACCGCCAAGGCGCTGCAGGGCGCGTTCGAGCAGACCCAGAAATATGTCGGGCAGGCGGCGGCGCGGGCGGGGATCAAGCTGTAGGCGCAGGCGGATCAGTGGTGACCTCATGGTGAGGAGCGCGTCTTCGCGCGTCTCGAACCATGAGGGTGGACGGTCCATCCTTCGAGACGCGGCCAAGTGGCCGCTCCTCAGGATGAGGTCTCGTATGCTGCGAGGGAGTTCTTCTTGACCGGGAGCGTGACAAGTTCACAGGTCACCGTCATCGGCGCTGGCCCCGCGGGGCTGATGGCCGCCGAAGTCTTGGCGCAAGGCGGCGCGCGCGTCACCGTCTATGATTCGATGCCGTCGGCCGGTCGCAAATTCCTGATGGCCGGGCGCGGCGGGCTCAATCTCACGCATAGCGAGCCCCTGCCGCAATTTCTCGCGCGGTACCCCGAAGCGACGCCCCATCTCAAGGCCGCGGTCGAGGCGTTTCCGCCGCAAGCTTTGCGCGACTGGAGCGAGGCGCTGGGGCAGCCGACTTTCGTCGGCTCCAGCGGCCGGGTGTTTCCAAAGGCGTTCAAGGCTTCGCCCTTGCTGCGGGCGTGGCTGCGGCGGCTGGATTCGGCAGGCGTGCAGTTCGCGCTGCGTCACCGCTGGACCGGCTGGGACGAGAGCGGCCGGCTGCTGTTTCAAACGCCGGATGGACCGCGCGTCATCGATGCCACCGCGACCGTACTGGCGCTCGGCGGCGCCAGCTGGCCGCGGCTCGGATCGGACGGATCCTGGGTCGAGATACTGACCGCGAAGGGTGTGCGTGTATCGCCGCTACGGCCGGCCAATTCCGGCGTCACCGTCGCCTGGTCCGACATTTTTCGCGATCGTTTTGAAGGCCAGCCACTTAAGGGGGGCGCGCTGACGTTCGGAATGCACACCGTGCGCGGCGAGGCGATTGTCACCCGCACCGGCATTGAAGGCGGCGCGGTCTATGCGTTGTCGGCCGAGTTGCGCGAGGCGATCTTGAAGGCGGGGCGGGCCACGCTGCATATCGCGCTACGTCCCGATCTCGAGCCAAGCGACCTGATCGCACGGCTCTCCGCGCCGAAAGGCAAGCAATCGCTCTCCAATTTCCTGCGCAAGGCCGCGCATCTGTCACCTGTCGCCATAGGCCTGTTGCAGGAAACGGCGATATCGTCCGGCCTGTCGCTCGCCTCGCTGTCACCGGCCGATCTCGCGCGCCTGATCAACGCCGTACCGATCGAACTCAACGGCGTCGCACCCATTGCGCGTGCGATCTCCACCGCTGGCGGTATATCCTTCGACGAACTCGACACCGATTTCATGATCCGCCGCTTGCCCGGCATCTTTGCGGCCGGCGAAATGCTCGACTGGGAAGCCCCGACCGGCGGCTATCTGCTGCAAGCATCCTTTGCCACGGGGGCTGCGGCGGGCAGGGGCGCGCTGAAGTGGCTTCCGCGAAAAATCTAACCCCGTCATTGCGAGCGAAGCGAAGCAATCCATCGCGCGGTAAAGGAAGCAATTATGGATTTCTTCGTCGCGGAGCCTGTCGTCGGGCGCGCATTCGCGCGACCCGTTGGCTCCTCGCAATGACGGCAGAAAGCTACCGCACCTACCGCAACTTCCCTCTTGCCGCCACCGGCAGCGTGCCAACGATCTCGTCGCCGCGCACCATCACCACTTCGTCCATCATGTTGACGACGACGCAGACATGGTTGGGCACGATGCGGACGACGTCGCCGATATTCGGGCGGGTATTGCTGCGCGCGAGATCGAGAAAACCATGCTCCTCGGCAAAGCGCGCGATCTTCGCTTCGGGATGCTCGAGGATCAGGCCGTGGCCCTCGAGCCCGCCGCCGGTATCCGAGGTCAGCGTCTTGGAGCCGGCGTCCAGGATGCCGCGATCGGGACCGGCGCGGCTGACGACGGTGGAATAGATGTTCAGCGCGCAATCGTCCCACGACGCGACGCCGGCGGCGACCTGCATGCGGTCGTTGTAGATGTAGGTGCCGGGCCGGTGCTCGGTGGCGCCCTTGAGCTTGCCGACGTTTTTCAGGTTCGGCGTGCCGCCGGTCGAAACCATCGCGGCATCGAGCCCATGCGCGCGGACGCCAGCCAGCGCCTCATCGAAGAATTTCTGCGCGTCCGCCCAGCCGGTTTCGGTCGGGTACAGCATGAAGCCCGCGAAAGTCAGTCCTTTTGAGGCCGCGATTTCGCGCGCGAGCGCGATGGCTTCCGCCGGCGTCTCGACGCCGGCGCGTTTGCGGCCGGTGTCGCATTCGACCACGACCGATAGCGGACGGCCCGATGCGGCGGCGGCTTTCGGCAGATATCCGACCACGACCGAATTGTCGGCGGCCACCGTCATGTTGGCCTTGGCCTGCAGCGCGCCGAGCCGGGCCATCTTCTCGTCGCCCAGCAGATTGTAGCTGATCAGGATGTCGTTGATCCCGGCGTCGGCCATCACCTCGGCCTCGCCGAGTTTCTGGCAGGTGATGCCCTTGGCGCCGGCCGCAATCTGCATGGTCGCGAGCAGCGGACTCTTGTGGGTCTTGATATGCGGGCGATTGGCGACACCAGCGGCATCGCAGGCGGCCTGGATGCGCGCGATATTGGCCTCGACGCGGTCCATGTCGATGACGGCGCAGGGGGTGCCGTATTCCCGGGCGATTTTGGCGGCGAGGGGTGTGGTCATGGGTTAAGCCTGCTCTATTTCTTCGCGGAGCACTTCGAGCTCCAGCCATTTGTCTTCGGCCTCGGCCAGTTCCTTCTGCGCCTTCGTCAGCGCATCGGAAGCCTGGTCGAATTTCTTGCGATTCTTCTTGTAGAGGTCGGGATCGTCGAGAAGGCGGTGCTGTTTTGCAATTTCGGCCTGCAATTTCGCGATCGCCTTCGGCAGCGTTTCCAGCGCGTGCTTTTCGTTAAAATTCAGCCGTCGTTTCGATGCAGTCGAGGGCGCTCCGGTCTTCAATTCTCGTTTTTCCTCGGCGACTTTCACCGCCTCGCGTTTCAAGTCCGCGCCGCGCTGCGCCAGCATGTCGGTGTAGCCCCCGGCATATTCGACCCAGCGGC
This sequence comes from Bradyrhizobium sp. AZCC 2289, assembly GCF_036924615.1. Taxonomy (NCBI): domain Bacteria; kingdom Pseudomonadati; phylum Pseudomonadota; class Alphaproteobacteria; order Hyphomicrobiales; family Nitrobacteraceae; genus Bradyrhizobium; species Bradyrhizobium sp. AZCC 2289. The sequence goes on from NZ_JAZHRY010000001.1 coordinate 9,046,784, forward strand.
CGTCGCCTTCGGGGGCGATCACCGAGGTCACGACGCGATCGAGGAAATCGCGGTCGTGGCTGATCAGGATCACGGTGCCGTCGTAGTCGCCGAGCATTTCCTCGAGCACGTCGAGGGTTTCGAGATCGAGATCGTTGGTCGGCTCGTCCAGTACCAGCAGGTTGGAAGCCTTTGCCAGCGACCGCGCCAGCATCAGCCGGCCGCGCTCGCCGCCGGACAGCACCTCCAGCGGCGTGCGCATCTGTTCCTGCGCGAACAGAAAGTCCTTCATGTAGCTGACCACGTGCTTCGGCTTGCCGCCGATCATGACGTGATCGCTGCCGCCACCGGTCAGGGCATCCGCCAGCGTCGATTTGGGATCGAGGCTTTCGCGGTGCTGGTCCAGCGTCGCCATCTCGATATTGGCGCCAAGCCGAATCATGCCGCTGTCGGGCGGGCTGCCGCCGGTCAGCATGTCGATCAGCGTGGTCTTGCCGGCGCCGTTGGGACCGACGATGCCGATGCGGTCGCCGCGCTGGACGCGGATCGAGAAGCCGTCGACGATCTTGCGATCGCCATAGGACCTGCTGATGTTCTTGGCCTCGATCACCAGTTTGCCGGACTTGTCGGCCTCGGCCGCCGCAAGATTGGCGTTGCCGGTCGCGCTGCGATAATCCCGGCGCTGGTCGCGCAGCGCATAGAGATTGCCGAGCCGCTTGACGTTGCGCTTGCGGCGGCCGGAGACGCCGTAGCGCAGCCAGTGCTCCTCGTTGACGATCTTGCGGTCGAGCTTGTGCTGGTCGCGTTCTTCCTCGGCCAGCACCTCGTCGCGCCAGGATTCGAAGGCGCTGAAGCCGCGGTCGATCTGCTTGATCTGGCCGCGATCGAGCCAGGCGGTGGAGCGCGACAGGTTCGAGAGGAAGCGGCGGTCATGGCTGATGATGACAAGCGCACAGCGGCGGCTTTCCAGTTCGCCTTCCAGCCACTCGATGGTCGTGAGATCGAGATGGTTGGTCGGCTCGTCCAGCAGCAGGATGTCGGGCGAGGGCGCCAGCACCCGCGCCAGCGCCGTGCGGCGGGCCTCGCCGCCGGAGATGTGCGCGGGATCTTCGTTGCCGGTGAGCCCAAGCTGTTCCACCAGATATCGCGCCTGATAATGATCGTCGCCCGGATTGAGCCCGGCCTCGACATAGGCCAGCGTGGTGGCGAAACCGGAAAAATCCGGCTCCTGCGGCAGATAACGGACGGTGGCGCCGGGCTGCACGAAGCGGCTGCCGCTGTCGGGTTCGACCAGACCGGCCGCGATCTTGAGCAGCGTCGACTTGCCGGAGCCGTTGCGGCCGATCAGGCAGACGCGCTCGCCGGACGAGACCGACAATTCGACGCCGGACAACAGCGGCGTGCCGCCAAAGGTCAGCTTGATATCTTTCAACTGGATCAGGGGCGGCGCCATGGTCTTAACTCAATTCTGGTTCGGCGCGGGCTGTTGCGCCCGCTGGCGCTGGATGCGGCGGATGGTCTGGTCGAGCGCCGACAGGAAGGTCGAGCGGTCGCGCGGTGCGAACGCCTTCGGGCCGCCCGTCACCTCACCGGATGAACGCAAGTCCGTCATCAGGTTGCGCACCGCCAGTGTCATGCCGATCGATTCCTCCGAGAACGGTTTGCCATTCGGCGCGATCACTTCGGCGCCGGCTTTGACGCAGCGGCTCGCGAGCGGGATATCCGAGGTAATGACGATATCGCCCTTGCCGGCGCGCTCGGCGATCCAGTCATCGGCGGCGTCCATGCCGGAACCGGCCGCGATGCGCTCGATCGACGGATCCTGCGGCACGCGAATGAAATTCCCCGCCACCACGCTGACCGGCAGGCCATGCCGTTCAGCGACGCGGTAGATCTCTTCCTTCACCGGGCAGGCGTCGGCGTCGATATAGATGCGGGTGATCGGTGGGCTTGATGTCATCAGTTCCGGAGGCTCGTTCAGAGGCCCGCGTGTACTCCATCGGACGGAAAATTGCGAGGAAAACGCAGGGCCTTGCCACGGTTCATTGTTCGCGTACCATTGTGGTCAGAAAAGCCACCGAAATAAGGGGAAACAGGCATATGGGCAGCCGGCAAACCTACCGCGTCTTGGCCTACAACACCTCAAAACAGTCCGAAAACAAGATCCACGACGATACCGTCGCACGGCGCTTCGGTTTCAGCGGCGGGCTGGTCCCCGGCGTCGACGTCATGGCCTATATGATGCACCTGCCGGTCGAAAAATGGGGCCGCGCCTTCCTCGAGCGCGGCCTGATCGAGGCCCGCTTCGTCAAGCCGGTCTATGACGGCGAGATCGCCGAGCTCGCCGGTGAGGAGAGTAACGGCGTGCTGTCGATCGAGGTGCACAGCTGTGGCGAGCTCTGCGCCACCGGCAGTGCGTCGCTGCCGGCATCGCAGCCTTCGTTTTCGCTGACGGATTTCGAGGCCGTCGCGGCCGTCGCGGAGCGCAAACCGGTCGACGCCAACTCCTACGAGGTGGGCAAGTGGCTGGGGGCGGTGCCGCGCACCTGGGCGGGTGACGCTGCAACGGAATATCGCACCGACATTCGCGAGACCGAAACCATCTATGCGCGGGAAGGGCTCGGCCATCCCGGTCTGTTGCCGCGGGTGATGAACATGGTGCTGGTCGATAACGCCGTTCTCGGGCCCTGGATTCACGTGGGAACGCGGATGCGACTGCTCTCCGCAGCCGGGATCGGCGACGAACTCACGGCGCGTGCGCGGGTTACCGGCAATTACGACAAGAAGGGCCACCGCTTCGTCGAACTCGATGCGCTGGTGGTCGGCAACGGCAACACCCCGCTGGCGCATTGCCAGCACATTGCGATCTACCAGCCAAGAGAGCAGGCGGCGGCGTAGGGGTAGAAACGCGACGACTGCTTGTTGTTCGTCATGCCAGGGACAAGCCTGGCCATGACGTGGAGAGGGTTCGCGCTACTCGAAGCCGGTGACGGGCAAACGTCAGGCCGCCTTCGCCTTCTTCGCATCCTCGATCGCGCGCCAGACCCGTTCCGGCGTCAGCGGCATGTTGATGTGCGTGATGCCGTATTCGGACAGCGCGTCGATCACCGCGTTGACGATGCATACGAGGCTACCGGCGCAGCCGGCTTCGCCGCAGCCCTTGGTGCCCAAGGGATTGGATTTCGCCGGCGAGGGGTGGTCGTCGACTTCCATCAGCGGAATGTCTTCCGCGCGCGGCATCGCGTAATCCATGAACGAGCCGGTGATGGGCTGGCCGCTGTCGTCGTAGCTGACTTCTTCCATCAGCGCCTGGCCGATGCCCTGGGCGACGCCGCCATGCAACTGGCCGGCGACGATCAACGGATTGACGATGGTGCCGAAGTCGTTGACGCCGGTGTAGCGCACGATCCGCGTCACGCCGGTATCGGGATCGATCTCGACTTCCGCTACATGGCAGCCATTGGGGAACGTCGACGGCGTGTCCTTGGTCGCGTGATCGACGTCGAGCGACGGCGGCACGCCCTCGGGTACCTTGCCGTCGCGCAGCCGCTGCGCCAGTTCCATGATGCCGATCGACCGGTCGGTGCCGGCAATGGTGAACCGGCCGCCCGAGAATTCGATATCGCCTTCGGAGGCCTCCAAAAGATGCGAGGCCGCCTGCTTGCCCTTGGCGACCACCAGCGCCGAAGCCTCGACGATCGCCTGACCCGTCGCCGTGATCGAGCGCGAGCCGCCGGTGCCGTTGCCGAAACGAACGAGATCGCTGTCGTTCTGCTCGATCGTGATCTTTTCGAAGGGAACGCCGAGTTGCGCGGATAGCACCTGCGCGAACGGCGTGGCGTGACCCTGGCCGTAATCCAGCGTGCCGGTGGTCAGCTTGACCGAACCATCCGGCTCGAAATTGATCTTGCCGAGTTCGCCACTCGGCGGTGCGGTGACTTCGAGATAGGAACCGACCGCAATGCCGCGCAGCTTGCCGTTCTTGCGGCTTTCCTTTTTGCGTTTGGCAAAGTTGGCGTGATCGGAAATCTCCAGCGCTTTGTTGAACACGCCGGCGAAATCGCCGCTGTCATAGGTGACGCCCGACGACGCCGGGAACGGAAACTGCGTCGGCTTGATGAAGTTGCGCTTGCGCAAGGTCAGGCGGTTGATGCCCATCTCGTCGGCGGCGCGATCGATCAGCCGCTCCATGTAGTAATTGGCCTCGGGCCGTCCGGCGCCGCGATAGGCGCCCATCAGCGTGGTGTTGGTCAACACCGTCTTGATGTCGACGCCGAGCAGCGGCGTGCGGTAGACGCTGGCGAGATTTTTTGCGGTGTTGAGCGACAGCGGTCCCGGCGCCACGCCGGTGATGTAGGCGCCGAGATTGCCGTAACCCTTGAGACGGACGGCGAGGAATTTTCCTTCCGCATCCAGCGCCAGTTCGGCGTGGATGATCTGGGCACGGCCCTGACTGTCGGAGAGAAAACTGGTAGAGCGCTCGTCGGTCCACTTCACCGGACGGCCCAGCACCTTCGCCGCGTGCAGGATGCAGGTATATTCGGGGTAGTTGACGTTCTTCATGCCGAAGGAGCCGCCGACATTGGCGGTGAGGATGCGGACCTTGTCGTTCGGCACGTTCAAAATCTTCGCCAGCGTCACCTTGTTGCCGGAGACGCCTTGGGTCGGGACCTGCAGCGTGTAGCGTTCGCCGGCCTTGTCATAGGCCGCCAGTGCCACGCGCGGTTCCATCGACACCACGGCGACGCGAGTGTTGACGATATCGAGTTTTGTGACATGCGCGGCGGCGGCAAAGGCGGCGTCGATCTTGGCGGTGTCGCCATAGTGGTAATCGAGCGCGACGTTGCCGGGGATGTGATCGTAAAGCAGCGGCGCGCCGGGTTTGGCGGCCTCCGCCGCGTTGGTCACGGCGGGAAGCGGCTCGATGTCGAGTTCGACCGCTTCGGCGGCGTCGCGCGCCTGCGCCAGCGTTTCCGCCACGACAAAAGCAACGGGATCGCCGACGAAGCGCACCTTGTCGGTCGATAGCGCGAAGCGATTGGTCTGCAACAGCGGCGAGCCGTCGCGGCTCTTCAGCGGCAGACCGCAGGTGAAGGGGTTGTAATTGGCGGCCGCAAGGTCCTTGCCGGTGTAGACGCCGAGCACGCCAGGCATCGCCTTGGCCGCCGTGGTGTCGATACCCTTGATGAGGCCGTGGGCATGGCTGGAGCGCACCATCCAGCAATAGGCCTGTCCGGGAGCCACGAAATCGTCGGTATATTTGCCCTTGCCGCGCACCAGCGTGTCGTCCTCCTTGCGGCGGACCGGCTGTCCCACACCGTATTTTTGCAGTGCGATAGCGTTTTCGAGGGAGGCGGGAGACGTATGATCTTGCATGGAAAATTACCTGAAATGCCCTGATTTGCGCGGGGTTCCGTGGGCTTCCGACCAGATAACGCACCGATACCCCCACGACAACGCCTGATTGGGCATAGTCCTATGTGATGGGTTGTTGCTTAGGCCCTTGGCGCTGCTAAAGTTTCCGTGAACACTAATTCTTCGGCGGGCCGCCTTGAGGCCAGCGGAAAGACAGTTTTGATGAAGGATGACACGCGGCTTCGCGACGGCCTTTCGGCCCGCGAAAGCCCGTCAGGGCTGACTGCGGCGGGGGTTGAGAACGGCGTTTACGCCGCGCTCGACCTTGGCACCAATAACTGCCGGCTGCTGATCGCCAGTCCCTCCGGGGACGGGTTCCGCGTGGTCGATTCGTTTTCGCGGATCATCCGCTTGGGCGAGGGCATTTCCGCGACCGGTTCCATCAGCGAAGCCGCGATCGAACGCGCGATCGCGGCTTTGAGTATCTGCAGCGACAAGATCCGCTACCGCAGGGCGCGCCGGCTGCGGCTGATCGCCACCGAAGCCTGCCGTGCGGCCGACAATGCCGACCATTTTCGGGAGCGGGTGGAGAGCGAAACCGGCATCAAGCTGGAAGTGATCGATCGCGAGACCGAAGCAACGCTGGCCGTGATCGGCTGCTCGCCGCTGCTCGACCAAAAGGGCCGCGGCGCGATTTTGTTCGATATCGGCGGCGGATCGACCGAACTGGTCCGGATCGAGCGCGATCCGGACGCGCACGACGCGGCGCCGCGCATCAAGGCGTGGATGTCGATCCCGCACGGCGTCGTCACGCTGGCCGAGCATTTCGGCGGCAAGGACGTGACGCCGGAATCCTATGCGCGCATGGTCGAGGAGGTCGCGCAATACGTGGTGCCGTTCGCGGCCGAACACGGCGCCGATTTGCGCGACATGCACATGCTGGGCACGTCCGGCACGGTCACGACGCTGGCCGGCGTCCATCTGAACCTGATGCGCTACGACCGCCGCCGCATCGACGGCATCTGGATGAACGATGCCGACGTGACCGCGGTCATCGCGCGGCTGCTCGCCATGAGCTACCGGGAACGCGCCAACAACAATTGCATCAGCGTCGAGCGCGCCGATCTGGTGCTGGCCGGCTGCGCCATTCTCGACGCCGTCCGCGACGCGTTCCCGATGCCGCGCCTGCGCGTCGCCGACCGCGGCCTGCGCGAGGGCATGCTGGTCGAGATGATGCGCGAGGACGGCGCGCTCAGGGCGTGCTAGAGCGTCTTCAAGTTCGGTGGCTTCATCCTTCGAGACGCGGCTTACGCCGCTCCTCAGGATGAGGTCTCCCACACCCTCATGGTGAGGAGCGCGGCGAAGCCGTGCGTCTCGAACCATGAGGCCCCGTTCGTGACAACATCATCCAGTCAAGCAAGAACCGATATGGCGAAAGATACCACCGGCCGGTTGCACGTCACGGTCAAGAGCGGTGGCAAGCGCAAGCTGTCGTCAAAACTCTGGCTGGAGCGGCAACTCAACGATCCCTATGTGGCGCAGGCCAAGCGTGACGGCCTGCGCTCGCGCGCGGCCTACAAGCTGATCGAGATCGACGACAAATACCACTTTCTCAAGCAGGGCATCGCTGTGGTCGACCTCGGCGCCGCGCCCGGCGGCTGGAGCCAGATCGCGGCCAAGCGCGTCGGCGCGGCCAATGGCAAGGGCAAGGTGGTCGCGATCGATCTCTTGGAAATGCCGGAGATCCCAGGCGTCAGCTTTGCGCAGCTCGATTTCCTGGCCGAGGACGCGCCCGGGAAATTGCTGGCGATGATGGGCGGCCGCGCCGACGTCGTGATGTCCGACATGGCCGGCAACACCACCGGGCATCGCAAGACCGATCAGCTTCGCATTATTGGCCTCGTCGAAGGCGCGGCCGCCTTTGCCGCCGATGTGCTCAATCCCGGCGGCACGTTCCTGGCCAAGGTGTTTCAAAGCGGCGCCGATGCGACGCTGATGACCGAGCTCAAGCGCGATTTTGCCACCGTCAAGCATGTCAAACCGGCATCGAGCCGGCAGGACTCTTCGGAACGCTACGTGCTGGCGATGGGATTTCGCGGGCAGGCCAATCGAGCCTGAGCGCCAGTTTCGCCGGCGTCATGGGCGGCGTCTGGCAGTCGGGGTCGTCCGGCGGGTGAAAACGGTCGGCTGGCGAGCCGCAATCTTTCCATTGGAACTTTATGCCGCGCGGCGCATTTCAAATCTCAGGCGCGGTCCGTCATATCCGCATGACCTGGCGCCAGGCAGGGATAGTGGAGCCGCGCGTCCGTCGAGGGAAGGAGATTCCCGTGATGGAGCAGAGGTCCAGGGTTGGTAATCGACTGTTAGCTGCGTTGCCGCCGGCAGATTTCGATTTGCTTGCGCCTCATTTGCGGAAAGTATCGCTTGAACGCGACGCCGTGCTGGTGCGATCGGGAGATCCGATCGAACAGATTTATTTCCCCCGCAGCGGGACGATCGCGTTCATCATGGACATGCCGAACGGACAAACGGTCGCAACCGCGGTCGTCGGGAATGAGGGAGCCGTCGGCATGCTGTCAGCGCTGGATTCCTCTCTCTCTCCGATGACGGCGGTCGTACGCATAGCCGGGACCGCATTGCATATTTCTCCGACGCGATTTCAGGCGGCGCTCAGCCGCAGCAGCGCCCTCAAAAACGCGGTTCAGACCCACGCCTGGGCGCTGTTGGCACAATTCCAGCACGTCGCCGCCTGCAATGCGCTGCACTCGGTCGAGGCCCGCATGGCCCGGTGGTTGCTCCACATCCACGATCAAACCGACGGCAACTTCCTGCCGTTGACCCAGGAGGCGCTTTCCGAATTGCTTGGCGTGCGACGAACAACGGTGACGCATGCCGTGCACAAGCTCCGGACCTTGCGTGCTATCCGATCCAATCGGCGGGGCTTGATCGAGATCGACCGGCCGCGGCTCGAGGCCGTGGCATGCGAGTGCTACGAGGTCATGCGGCGCAGAATCGAGCGTATTGTTTCACCGGAAGAAATGAAGCCTCCCGTTCACGGCGCGCCGGTGCCCAAAACTCCCCTTATCCGCGATCCCCTGTTGGCCAAGGCGGGTGAAGCGCCGCGGGGCACGCGGCCGCACGGGGCGACCAGCGAACGGCCAAGGGGCCACTGATTAAATGCCGCACGGGCTCAACGCCCCCGGTGGATCGCCGGACGCTCATTTAACCTGTCAGCAGCATGCGCCTTTGCGCGACCTTGACCGGCTCGTAAACCCAGGCCTCCCTGGCGAACCATTCGTGATTGGCCTGGCAGATCGAACAATAGGTGCGCGCAAAGAACACCGTGCTGCATCGAAACTTCTCGCGGTCCGCTTTCATGCCCGTCGGAATTGCGCGTCCCGTTTGCGGACATTTGATCATGACGATACCCACCTTGGACTCCTCCCGGCTTGTTTCCATCCCATGTCCGGTCGCAATCGACTGGATTGCACCTCTTCTCGCGGGAGGTGCTTGGTCCAGCCGATCCCGGCAGCCTGCAAAAGTACGATTACGAGGCCTTCTGCAAGACCCTGGTAAGGCTCTTCTTGACCGGCTCGGCGGTCTCGGTCGCGACTTTTCGGGCGAGTTCCCAAAGCTCCTTACTCTGCGCGGACGTGGTTTCGTAGTTCTTGCGGCTGTGCGTGGCTGATAGCTGGACGATTTCCGACAGCGACTTGGTGCCCATGAGGAGGGTCAGGAAATCGAAAGCGGAGCTGGTGTTGACGGACGAGATCTCGATGACCTTGGCCCCGTAGTCCGCAGCTCCCTTGGTGTTGGTCGAATAGGCTTCCCGGAGAATGTCGGCGATCTCTCCCGAGGCAGCCTTCATCTTCTCGTAGTGTTCCTTCGCCCGCGCCGCGTTCTGCTGGGCGATCCCACCGAATATCCCGGGCATCGGGAAAAGCGGCAGCTGAAAGCCGGGTTTCGGGTTCGACGGGTCGGCTTTCACTTCGGCATTCGTATTGGCGTCATTCACGGGTTTTCATCCTTTCAAACGAAACTGAATCAAAGCACGGCAGTCCGATTTGCATTCCGAACCGTTCCGAGGCACTTGGTGGCCTGGGACGGAGCCGGGAACGATCCCCTATTTCGACAATGGGCCGGTGCGTTCCCTCGCGCGCCCGGCCTGCCAAAAGGTATGGCCTACCAGCGTTGGCGCTTCCGTTCGCTTTCTGACTCTCAGGTGGATTTTTTATCGCCGGATGTTTGGCGGCGGGCCGTCGCATCCGGTGCCTGGGCCCGGAGCGTAGGCGCAGCCCCAGCGATTACGGTCTGACGGGCGCGGCTGCTTGGATCAGGCGGCCGTCGGCCACGATGCCGAGCGTGATGCCGCCGATGATCAGCGCCATGGCCGCAAACAGCGACGGCTTTCTCGGTTTCACCGCGTGGAAAGAAAAGGAGATCGACCGCGCCGCGCGTATCCCCGGCCGGATCGTGCGGTGATCGCGGCGCCGGGCCGCCCGGTGGGTGTAGGCCTTCCGTTTTACTCCGGCTTGATGCCGGCGGCGCGGACCACCCTGGCCCATTTTTCGGTTTCCTCCGCGATCAGTTTGCCGAACTCGGCGGGCGAGCCCGGCAGCGGCTCGCCGCCAAGCGCGGCCAGCCGGGCCTTCATCGCGGGCTCGGCGATCGCGGTATTGATTTCCTTGTTGAGCCTGTCGACGATGTCCTGCGGCGTCTTTTTCGGCGCGCACATGCCGTACCATTGGCTGGTTTCGTAGCCCGGCACGAAATCCCCGACCGGCGGCAATTCCGGCAACACTTCCGCGCGCGCGGCCGACGTCACCGCGAGTGCCCGCAGCTTGCCGGTCCTGATGTAATCCGTGGTGCCGGGCGCGGTCGCGAACAGCACCTGCACCTCGCCGCCTAGCAGATCGGTCAGCGCCGGCCCCTGGCCGCGATAGGGGACGTGCACCAAATTGACGCCTGCCATCATCTTGAACAACTCGCCGGCCATGTGCGGTGCGCTGCCATTGCCGGCCGAGGCCATGTTCACCTTGCCCGGATTGGCTTTTGCATAGCTGATGAACTCGGGAACATTGGTGGCCGGCACCGATGGATTTAGCAGGATGACCATCGGCACGCGGATGATGCCGGCGACCGGCACGATGTCGCGGATGAAATTGAAGTTGAGTTTTTCGTACAGCGAGGCGTTGACCGCGTTCGGGACGGTGGCCAGCAGCAGCGTATAGCCGTCGGGCGCCGCGGTCACGACGGCCTCGGTGCCGATATTGCCGCCGGCGCCAGCCCTGTTCTCCGTGACAAAGGATTGGCCGAGATGCTCGGTCAACCACTGGCCGATCAGGCGTGCGGTGATGTCGACCCCGCCGCCGGCGGCAAAACCGGCGACGATGCGCACCGGCCGCGCCGGATAATCATCCGCCGAGGCGAACTGCGCAAAGGCCGGCGCAGCGGCAACGGCGCCTGCGAGTTCAAGGAATTTACGGCGGTGAAGTTTCATGATGCGTTCCCTCGTGGGCGCCGAAGCTATCCCAGTTCGGGTGAGCGAGGTAAGGGGCACGACTGGATTCAGCCTGTGTCCGATCGCGCTCGCGTCTCCTTGAAGCGATCGTTGGCAAACGCCAGATACCAATCCAGGCATCCTGGATTGGCCATCGCGTCCTTGTTGATGACCTTCTCAAGCGGCTGGCCGAGCAGCAATTTCTTGATCGGCAATTCCTGCTTCTTTCCCGACAGCGTTCGTGGAATCTCGGGAACGGCGATGATTTCGTTGGGAAGGAACCGGCGCGACAGGCTCGCCTCGATCGCAGCATTGATCCGCGCCTGCATCGCGCGGTCCAGCGTCACGCCGTCGCGCAACATCACGAACAGCGGCATGTAGCTTTCGCGGCCGAGATATTCGAGGTCGACGACCATCGAATCCAGTACTTCCGGCAGGGCTTCGATCGCGGAATAGAGTTCGCTCGTTCCCATCCGCAGGCCGTGCCGGTTGATGGTCGCGTCGCTGCGGCCGTAGATCGTGCAGGTGCCGTCGGCGCCGATCTTGAGCCAGTCGCCATGACGCCAGACCGCGCCCCGGCCGGTGCCGTCGAAATTGTCGGGATAGGTCTCGAAATAGCTGCCGCGGTAGCGGACGTCGCCGTCGTCGTTCCAGAAGCGCAGCGGCATCGAGGGCAACGGTTCGGTGCAGACGAGTTCGCCGACCTCGTCGATGACGGCGCGGCCCTGTTCGTCGAAGGCTTCGACGGCGCACCCGAGCAGCCGGCACTGCATGGTGCCGGCGGCCTGCGGCAATTCGGGATTGGCGCCGATGAAGGCGCCGGCGAAGTCGGTGCCGCCCGACATGTTCGCCCAGCGCATTTCGGCCTGCGCCGGGTTGCCGTTGACCGACGACAGCGCGGCGAAGCGCTCACTGAACCAATCCTGGGTATCCCTGGCGAGCGGCGAGCCGGTCGATCCGAGCGCGCGCAATCGTGAGAGATCGCCGACGGCGGCGAGGTCGATTTCGGCTTTGGCGCAACTGGCGAAGAAGGCCGCGCCGGCGCCGAAGAACGTCGTCTTGGTGTCGGATACGAAACGCCACAGCGTGGTCCAGTCCGGCTTTTCCTTCGATCCGCCGGGGCTGCCGTCGAAGATGCAGCACGTCGTGCCGGCGAGCAGGGCATTGACCTGGCAGTTCCACATGATCCAGCCGGTCGAGCTGTACCAGTGGAAGCGTTCACCGAGCGAATTCGGCTGGTAGCTGCAACCGATATCGTTGTGCAGCACGTTGAGCGGCAGCACCACGACCATGACGCCGCCGTGGCCGTGAACGATCGGTTTCGGAAGCCCGGTGGTGCCGCTGGAGTAAACGATCCAGAGCGGATGATCGAACGGCAGCCACACCGGTTCGAAGGCGTCGATCTCGCGGCCTTTGCCTGCGAGGATATTTGACAGCAGAGGCCCGGAAGCCGGCGCGCCGTCGGCGGCGTCGCCATGCAAAATGAAATGCTTAACGGTCGGAAGCGACCGGCGCAATTCCTCGACGACCGGACGCCGGTCATGCCGGCGTCCGGCATAAATGACGCTGTCGGTGGCAATCAGCACCTTCGGCTCGATCTGCTTGAAGCGATCGATCACCGCGGGCGCGCCCATGTCGGGCGCACAGACGCTCCAGATCGCGCCGATGCTCGCGGTGGCGAGGAAGGCGATGATGGTCTCGGGGATGTTCGGAAGGTAGGCGGCGACCCGATCGCCGGCGCCGACGCCTTGGGCCTTCAGATGAAGGGCGAGCGCTGCGACCGTGCGGCGCAATTCGGGCCAGCTTGTCTCCGTCAGCACGCCGTCTTCGCCGCTACTGACGATCGCAGGCTGGCCTGCGGCATCCGCCGCCGCGACATGCCGCATGACCTGGCGTGCGTAATTGACCTGCGCCCCCGGAAACCAGACCGCGCCCGGCATCTTGCGCTGCGCCAGCACCGCGCGGTGCGGCGTCGGCGATTGCAGGTCAAAATAGTCCCAGATGCTTTGCCAGAAGGCGTCGAGGTCGGTAACCGACCATCGCCGCATCGCCTCGTAATCCTGGAAGATGAGGCCGCGTTGATCGGCGAGCCAACGGCGGTAAAGCGAGATTTGGGGAATGAAAGGGGGTGTCATCGTCTCTTTCGGCATTTTGCGCGAACGTCCTCCGGGTACGACGCTGGGGATCATTCTACCCCAATCGCTGGTCCCGTGCGTCCTGGCTATCTTCGGTGGCAGCCTTCACCGCGGCGCTTGCCGCGCCCTTGCGGCTGGAAATCTCGACCGCCTGGCGCCCCGAAATCTCGTGGCCGGCATCGTCGGGCATCTGCCAGAAGAAATACGACGACACCGCCGAAATGATCGCGACAACGATGAAGGCCGGCCCGAATACGCCGGCCGTCAGTTCGGTGGCGTGATGCAGGGCGAGGTTGGTTTCCACCGAGAACGCGCCGACCGCGACGCCGGCGGAAACCGCCAATTGCTGGTTGACGCTGACCAGCGTGGTGGCGCGGCTCATCTGCGCCGGTTCGACCTCGGCATAGGCGACGGTGTTGATCGCAGTGAATTGCAGCGAGCGGAAGAAGCCGCCGACCACGAGGATAAGGAAGATCAGCAGCAGCGGCGTCGTTACCGTGAACAGCGCGCAGGCCCCCAGCAAGACCGAACTGACGACGGCATTGATCGTCATCATGTTGCGAAAGCCGAAGGTGCGGATGATGCGCGCCGCCAGCGTCTTCATGCCCATGGCGCCGACCGCGGAGGAGAAGGTCACGAGGCCGGACTGGAACGGGGAAAGGCCGAAGCCGACCTGCATCAACAGCGGCAGCAAAAACGGCAACGCGCCGATGCCGAGCCGGAACAGGAAGCCGCCGATGATCGCGGCGCGCAGCGTCGGCAGCCGCAGCATCGCAAAGTCCAGCACCGGCGATCTCGTCTTCCGCGCATGCACGACGTAAAGCGTCATCGAGATCGAGCCGATGGCAACGAGGCCGGCGACGATCGTCCATGGCAAGAGGTTGAGGCCGGCGACCGAGAGGCCGAAGGCAATGCCGGCCAGCCCGATGCCTGCCAGCAGCAGCCCCTTGAGGTCGAAGCGCTCGGGATCCTCGCTGCGGATCGGGTCGATGTATTTCATTGCCATGTAGACGCCGAGCAGCCCGATCGGGATGTTGATCAGGAAGATCCAGTGCCAGGAGAAATAGGTGGTGATGAAGCCGCCGAGCGGCGGACCGATCACCGGGCCGATCAGCGCCGGCACCGTCACCCACGCCATCGCATTGACCAGCGCGCTCTTGTCGATCGAGCGCAGCAGCACCAGCCGCCCGACCGGTGTCATCATGGCGCCGCCGAGACCCTGCAGGATGCGCGCGATCACGAAGTGCGTGACCGAGGTCGACAGCGCGCAGCCTATCGATCCCAGCATGAAGACGCCGATGGCGATGGAAAACACCATCCGCGCGCCGAACCGGTCGGCGGTCCAGCCGCTCGCTGGAATGAACACCGCCAGCGACAGCAGATAGGACGTGATCGCAAGCTTCAGCGTCAGCGGGCTGGTGCCGATATCGGCCGCGATCGCCGGCAGCGAGGTCGCGATCACCGTCGAGTCCATGTTCTCCATGAACAGGGCGGTGGCTACGATGAGCGGGATCAGGCGTTGTTTGTTCATCGAAATCGGAAGGCCGAAATGAGGCAGGCGAGGGGCTGTATCATCCCCCCGTCACCCACGCTATTGCGGAACCGGCCAAACCACCTAAATCCTGCGTGACGCTGGTATGCACCGAGCCAGGTGCCCGAATCTTCCGATAATGAGAGGCTTGCGATGATCTACGTGCTGGCCGCTTTGCTGCCGCCGCTCGGCCTGCTCCTGAACGGGCAGCCGTTTTCGGCGATCTTCAACCTGGTCCTGATGGTGTTTTGCGCGCTTTTCGGGCTGGTTTTCCACGTCCTGCTGCTGGTGCCCTCGGCGCACGCGGTGATCGCGATCCACATGAAGCGGGAAGACCGCCGGCACCGGGAGGTGGTGGAGGCGATCCGCCGGCACGGCCAGCCGCGGGGTTATCCTCGCTAGCCTCCAACGCGGCCGGCTTCGCAAAAAGCCTGTGCATGGCTGGCAAACGCTTTGATTCGGCGTCCCGCCATGCTATCGACCGCCGTCAACCCCACCGATGGGCTTCGATTCGACGGCGATGCCGGTAGCATCGCCGAAGGCGACGTTCATCCGTAAATCATATCGCGGCGGATGGCCGCCAAAAGGAGTTGGCAATGGCGCAGGGACTTCAGGCAATCCGCGAAGCCTATACGTTCGACGATGTGCTTCTAAAACCCGGTCTCTCGGACATCCTGCCCTCCGAGGCCGATATCCGCTCCCACGTCACCCGCGCGATCCCGCTCAATATTCCGATCATCGCCTCCGCGATGGACACGGTGACCGAAGCACGCATGGCGATCGCGATGGCGCAGGCCGGCGGCGTCGGCGTCATCCATCGCAATTTCGATGTCGAGGGCCAGGCCGCCCAGGTGCGGCAGGTCAAGAAGTACGAATCCGGCATGGTGGTCAATCCGCTGACGATCGGTCCCGACGCGATGCTGTCGGACGCGTTGGCGCTGATGAACGACCACGGATTCTCCGGCATTCCCGTGGTGACTGGCGCGACCAAGGGTGTGCCCGGAAAACTGGTCGGCATTCTCACCAACCGCGATGTGCGCTTTGCGACCGATCCGCGCCAGAAGATTTCCGAACTGATGACGCACGAAAACCTGGTCACGGTGCGCGAAGGCGTCAGCCAGGACGAGGCCAAGCGGATGCTGCACAAGCACCGCATCGAAAAACTGCTCGTGGTCGACGATCAATATCGCTGCGTCGGCCTGATTACCGTCAAGGACATGGAAAAGGCGGTCGCGCATCCGCTGGCCTGCAAGGACGCGCAAGGCCGCTTGCGTGTGGCCGCGGCGACCACCGTCGGTGAGGGCGGCTACGAGCGTACCGAGCGGCTGATCGATGCCGGCGTCGACCTGATCGTGGTCGACACCGCGCATGGCCATTCCTCGCGGGTTCTGGAGGCCGTCAACCGCATCAAGCGGCTCTCCAACGCGGTGCAGGTCATCGCCGGCAATATCGCGACCAAAGAGGGCGCGCAGGCGCTGATCGATGCCGGCGCGGATTCGATCAAGGTCGGCATTGGGCCGGGCTCGATCTGCACCACGCGCATCGTCGCCGGCGTCGGCGTGCCGCAGCTCACCGCGATCATGGACGCGGTGGAAGCCGCGAAGAGGGCTGATATCCCCGTGATCGCCGACGGCGGCATAAAATATTCCGGCGATCTGGCCAAGGCGCTCGCCGCCGGCGCCGACATCGCGATGGTCGGCTCGCTGCTGGCCGGTACCGACGAGACGCCGGGCGATGTGTTCCTGTGGCAGGGCCGCTCCTACAAGGCCTATCGCGGCATGGGCTCGGTCGGCGCGATGGCGCGCGGCTCGGCCGACCGCTATTTCCAGCAGGACATCAAGGACACGCTGAAACTGGTGCCGGAGGGCATCGAGGGCCAGGTGCCATACAAGGGCCCGGTCGGCAATGTCATGCATCAGCTCGCCGGCGGCCTGCGCGCCGCGATGGGGTATATCGGGGCGCGAAACCTCGCCGAATTCCACGACAAGGCGCAGTTCGTGCGCATCACCGGCGCCGGCTTGCGCGAGAGCCACGTCCACGACGTCACCATCACGCGCGAGAGCCCGAATTACCCGGGCGGGGTTTAGTTGAATATGGTCGATTGGTCGGACGAACGAATTGCCGCGCTTTCAAAACAGGATTTGAAGAACCTGCTCGCCAATGCCGAGCGGAAATCCGCCGCCGAGATCGTCGCGCGATGCAAGGCCGAGATGGAGAAGCGCGATACGTCCAGGCCGCGCAACCCGTCGAAGCCGCGTACCGAGGTGAAAGAACTCGAGCACGCCATGTCGGAGCAACTCGCCGAAATCGGCAAGGCGATGGCCGCCAAATACGACCTGTCGGAGGAGACCGCGAAAGCAAGGTCTGCGGGCGTCAAGGGCTTCAAGGCCCACAAACTGCTGGATTCCAAAGGCTACGCGAAACTGGGCGGCATGCAGCGCGACGGCTCGGTTGCGGTCGACCGCTATATTTCATACCGGCGCGGCAAGGACATCGTCTCGCTCGGCGTCTTTCTCTTGAAGGACCAGCCGGTCGAAGCCCACGAGTTTCACGTGATCGCGCCGCTAGCCCTGCTCGACGGCGGAAAGCCGATCGCGGAAATTTGTCCCACCGCGACCGAAGCGCAGAAGCAGACCGCGGATAGCGGGCTTGCCTTCACGGATCTGCCGAGCGCCGCTGCCGCGTTCGAAGCGGCACTCGCCAAAATCGCGGCCTGATATTTTAGAATACAGGTGGTATTGAGGAATTCGAAAACCGTCATTGCGAGCGCAGCGAAGCAATCCATAGCGACGAGTTCCATATCAAAGGCTGGATTGCTTCGTCGCTTCGCTCCTCGCAATGACGAAAAACAATAAAACCGGAGGAAACAATCATGTCGCAACAAGCAAAACGCGTCGTTCTCGCCGCTCGCCCCGTCGGCGAGCCCAAGGCTTCCGATTTCCGCCTTGAGGAATACACCGCTCCCGCGCCGGGCGCGGGCGAGGTGCTGTTGCGCACCATCTGGCTGTCGCTCGATCCCTATATGCGCGGACGCATGAGCGAGGGGCCGTCCTATGCGGCGCCGGTGCCGGTCGGCGGCGTGATGGAGGGCGGCACGGTCAGCGAGGTCGCGGCATCCAACAATCCCGGTTTTGCCAAGGGCGACATCGTGCTGTCGCGCGCCGGCTGGCAGACCCATGCCATCTCCGACGGCAAGGGACTGGCAAAGATCGATCCGAAGATCGCGCCGATCTCGACCGCGGTCGGCGTGCTCGGCATGCCCGGCATGACCGCCTATACCGGCCTGCTCGATATCGGCAAGCCGCAGGCCGGCGAGACCGTGGTGGTCGCGGCCGCCTCCGGCGCGGTCGGCTCGGCGGTCGGACAGATCGCGCGGATCAAGGGCGCACGCGCGGTCGGTATCGCCGGCGGCAAGGACAAATGCGACTACGTCAAAAAGGAACTCGGCTTTGACGATTGCCTCGATCACCGCGACCCGCAGCTTGCGGCGAAGCTGAAAGAGGCCTGCCCGAAAGGTATCGACGTCTATTTCGAGAACGTCGGCGGCGCGGTGTTCGAGGCGGTGTTCCCGTTGCTCAACGCGTTCGCGCGCGTGCCCGTCTGCGGCCTGATCGCGCATTACAACGACACCGAGGCATCAGCGCCGAAATGGGCGTCGGCGATGATGCGCAACGTGCTGACCAAGCGCCTCACCATCCGCGGCTTCATCGTCAGCGATTTTGCCGCGCGTCACGGCGATTTCCTGCGCGACATGTCGACCTGGGTGCGCGAGGGCAAGGTCAAGCACAAGGAGTTCGTCACCGAAGGGCTCGACAGCGCGCCCGCCGCCTTTATGGGCCTCTTGAAGGGCGCCAATTTCGGCAAGCAGCTCGTGCGCGTCGGGCCTGACCGAACGTAACCGCCGCATCGTGGATCAACCGCGACGCCGCAATTCGTGATGTTGGCGCGCGGCCGCCTCACGCCACCTTGAAACAAGGTGAGAGGATTTTGCATTCAAGCGGGCCGTTGACTTCCCATGTGTCGCATTGGGAGGCCGTTCATCGTTGGCCTCTCTCATTCCTGGAGAAGATCAATGACCAACCTTACCGTTCTATCGGCCGGCTTGATCGCGGTCGCCATGCTGGCAACGCCTGTCGCGGCTCGTGAGCATCACGTGACGCGGCATTATGCGGTGGACTCCGACGTCGGCACCGCGCCTCCCCCGGTCTATCTCAGGGGGCAGTCCTGCAATCCGGGGCCGCGCGTGGGCGCGTTCGCGACGGCCCCGTGGGATACGGCACCGCCTTGCTAGCTTCCCCGGCCTATTCCGTACAGGGATACTGACGGGCCCTTGTGGCGCTTCGCTGTTCAAGCGGGCGTCCGGATCATCGGCACCGGTCCGCCGCGCCGGGCGGCGGACCCTGAAATGACACCGATCTTGCCTGCTTGGTCAGGCAGGCGCGATGGGCGATGCGCGGCGATCCCTGATCTCAAGCGCCAGCGCTGTGCCGCCGTAGAGGATCGCAAGCGCCCACAGCGTCAGGAATTCGCTTCGCGCGTCGAACAGCGGCGCGCCGAGCTGGCTGAGTTTGACGAAGCCGTCGATCGCGGCACTGCTCGGCACCAGAATTGATGCGATCCTGATAGCGTGAGGAATGGCTTCCGGGGGCCAGGCGAAGCCGGCCAGGAAGAAGAACGGCAAGCCGATCGCCGCAAAAGCAAGCTGGACCGCCAGCGGCGAGCGGAAGATCGCGGCGATCACCATGCCGAGCCCGCTGACGGCGAGCACAAAGGGAAGCGCGAGGATCAGAATCTCGACCGCCGACCCGAGCCGCGGCAGGCCGTAGAGATACGGCAGGACGATCAGATAAAATGGCAGCACCACTGCTTCGAGCACGAGGTAGGCCAGAAGCTTTCCGGCGACGCTCGCGAGCGGCCCGGCATTGGCTGCGGCGCCGTCGCGCGAGCCGAACCGGCCGCCGGGCAGCGTGCCGAGCAGCCCCACGCCGATCAGCAGCGTCTGCTGCAGCAGCAACACGAACGCGGCCGGCAGCAGATATGTCGCATAGCCGGCTTGCGGGTTGAACAGCGCGACAGCGGTCAACGGCATCGGATCGGCTGCGGCGCCCGCGAGCGCGGGTTCGACGCCGGCCGCGATCAGCCGCGCGGTTTCGACCTCGGTCCCCAGCGTTCGCGCAGCCGCGCTGACGCCGCCCGATATGCGCTGATAGGTGAGGAAGTAACTGGCGTCGGCGTAGAGTGCGACCGGCGAGGGCCGGCCGTGCAAGAGGTCGCGCTCGAAGTACTGGGGAATCAGCAGGATGCCGGAGATTCGCCGCGCATAGACTTCGCGCTCGGCGGTCGCGAGGTCCGGCAGCGCCATGGTGATCGCGACATCGGGCGTGGCATCGACGCGGCGCGCCAGTTCGCGGCTGCCGAGCGTGTTGTCGCGGTCGACGATGGCGATCGGGAGGTCGCGCAGCGCCTCGTTGACATAGGGTTGAGGGTAAAACGCGGCATAGAGGATGGTGGCAACGACGAGCACGGAAAAGGCCGGCCGCAGCGCGAGGATCCGATGCAGTTCGTTTCGCAGCACGGCCAGCGTCGCTTTCATGGCACGGTCTCCCGGGCGGTATCCAATGCAGGGCGCTTGCCGGAGTCGGTCTGCTTGCGCCGCGTCTCGAGCAACAGGCCGAGGAGAGCTGCAAGGCCGGTCACGATGGCGCAGAGAACGAACACCGGTTTCCAGGACAGGTCGAGTGGTGTTCCCCGGATGGTTTGGTCGATCCGCGCCATCAGGTACCAGGTGCCGGGCAGGATCTCGCCCCACTCATAGGCGAAGGCGTTCATGCCATGCCGCGGAAAACTCACGCCCATGTAGCCGAAAGCGGGCGCCGTCAGCAGCGATCCGATGCTGACGGCGCTGGCCATCGGCTTGAGGACGAGGGCCAGCACGGTGCCGATCAGCTGGCAGGCGAGGATGAAGAGAATGCCCGCGAACAGCAGCAGCGTTCCGCTGCCGCGTAGCGGCAAATCGAAGAAGTGAAAAAGAATGCTGTCCGAAACCAGCAGGATCACCAGATAGAGGATGGTGTAGGGCAGCAGCTTACCGGCGACCGCGGGCCACAGCCCGCCGCCCAGGCGCCGCAATATCCGCAGCCGGTGATTGGTCTCGATATCCATTCCGGCCGAATACGACGATGTCGTCACGATCACGATCTGCAGCAGGCTGGGCAGCAGCGCGGCGAGCAGAAAATGCACGTAGTTCAGCGTCGGATTGAACAGCGCGTTGGTTTGCACTGGAATCGGCGTGAGGTCGGCCTGCGCAACATCGGCGGGCTGGCCCTGTTCGGTCCGCAGCGACAGGCGAATGCCGGCGGCTGCCGTCGGCACCGCATTGCTGACGCCGCGCAGAACGATGTTTCCGGAGGTCATCTTCTGGGTGTTGTAGAAGAACACCACCTCCGGCCGGCGGCCGGCGAAGACGTCGCGCTGCAGGTCTTTCGGCAGCATCAGCAGGCCGTATATCTGGCCCGACTGAATCAGCTGCCGCCCCGCTGCGAGTTCGCCGACATGGACGTCGACGGCAGCATCCGGCGTCGCGTCGACCATCCGGACGACGGTGCGCGACAGGTCGGAATGATCCAGATCAAGGACGCCGATTGGCAGCCGCGTCGCCAGTCCCGCGCTGAAAATCGCGATCAGCAACGCCATCAGACCGAGCGGCACCAGCGTCGTCAGGGCGAGCAGGAAATAACGCCGGCGAAGCCAGCGCAGCTCCCGCCAGAACACCAGGCGGAAGCCAAACCGAAGGCCAGCGCGCGATCGCATTTCAGCGTCCTCGTTCGGCCCAGGACGCAATCGCGCTCATGCCCGGCCGCAATCCCTCTCTTGGCTGGACCGGCGCGGCGCGGACCTCGAAGGTGCGCAGGTCGAATTCGCCGGTGGCGCGCGTCGCCCGCCAGGTCGCATACTGTCCCTGCACGTTGATCACGGTGACGCGTACCGGAATGCGCTCCGACTGCAGCGCCGGAACCGTCACCTCGAAGGTGTCGCCGACCTTGAGGCCGCCAAGCAGATCCTCGCGCAGATTGAACGTGAACCAGACGTTGCGGATGTCGACCATCGAAAACAGCGGCGCGCCGGCGCTGAAATTTTCGCCGAGTTCGGCAATCCGGGTCGTGACCTGGCCCGCGATCGGGGAGCGAATGACGAGTTCTGCGACGTCGACTTCGCGCTGGCTCAGGGCTGCCTCGGCCTGCTTGACCTGAGCCGCGGCAAGCGCGCGCTCCTCGGGGCTGGCACCGGCGACCGCGAGCTGCAGCGCCGCGTCGGCCGCGTCTTTCTTCCGCGCCGCCATTTCGAGATTGCGGGTGGCTTCGTCGACCCGCGCCTGCGGCGCATTGCCGGTACTTGCCAGCTGATTCTGCCGGTCGAAGGTTTCCTTGGCGAGCGTTACGTCGGCTTGCGCGGCGGCGGAATCGGCACGGCGGGCGGCGATCGTTTCGGGCCGCGTGCTGTTGATGCGGGCGAGGTCGGCATTGGCGACGCTGAGCGCGGCGCGGGCGGCAACCAGAGCGGCCACAAGTTGAGGGCTGTCGAGTTCCGCGATCGTCGTTCCGCGCTCGACCATGTCGCCGACATTCGCCCCGAGCTTGCCGATGCGGCCCCCGACGCGCGGGCTGATGTCGACGCGATCGGCCGAAACTTCGCCCTGAATGGTCAGTGGCGGCGGGCGCGTCGCCAGCCAGACGGCGACGCCGAACGCTCCCAGGACCACCAGTCCGACGATCCAGCGAACCGCGTTCGACTTTGCCATCTTTATCCCCTTATCACCGGCAACGGCGCCCAGGCATTTTCGTGCCAATACGGCATTGCCAACCGTATTCGACCTCATCCGCCGGAATGAATCAATCACGTCACCGAAGGCCAGAAATGAGGCCGGCCCCTCCGGCCGTGCCAGTGCCGAACCGGCGGCACCTGTGCGCCGGGCCGGACAAGGCATGACGCGAGGCGCTGGGCTATCGCTTCAACAAGGAGTCGAGATCGATATCTACCTGGCCCGGCGCTCTGACGTAACGCACCTCAAAGCTGTCGGGCGCAAAGCGGTATTCGACCATCCCGGTTTGCTTGATGCCGATCAGTTCCTGCTGCGCATCGGAGATGACAAAGCCGGCGGACGGCGCCCAGACATGGCGGACATGGCGAAAAGTGAAATCGCGGCGCTGATGGACGTGGCCCGAGGCGACGAGCCGCAGATCGACCTTGCCCAGCATGTCGATCAGCCGGCGGCGTGCGGGCTCGGGAACGTAGCGTATCGCCGACTCGGCAAGTTCGGGATCGCCGGGCGTGTTGAGAAAAAGCGGCTTGTGCACGAACAGCGCCACCGGCTTGCCGTTGACGTGCGCCAGCCGCGAGGCCAGCCAGTCGAACTGCTCGGCCTCGCTATCGAGCCCGGTGTTCATGACCAGCGAATTGAGGCCGATAAAGCACCAGCCGGCTTCCTCGAAGCGCCAGCGGTCCTCGCCGATGACCGAGCGAAACGTCTGCAGGCGTTGTTCCGTCGTCGGATGGGTGGGAACAGGCCCCACCGCCGTCGGGTTGTCGCCGATGTCGTGATTGCCCGGCAAATGGCGGCAGGGCACGGGCAGTGCTGCGTGCAGCGTCCTGGCGAATTCGAGATCGTCGGGATGGGTCGGGGCGTCGAACGCGAGATCGCCTGAATTGACGACGAGATCGGGGCGCGTCGCGTCGATATGTTCGCTGACGCGATGGAAATTCTCGGTCAGGGTTGTCAGGCGGCGGGCGAGATGGGTGTCGGAAATCTGTGTCAGGCGGAATTCGGGCATGCGTTATTCCTTCCGGCGCCGATTATATATTTGTCGGCGACGGATTGATGAAATTCCAGCCGTCATTGTTGGCGCGATCGGAATTGCAGTGAAGGTTGTTTGAAGGGTTGTTTGAAAAATTGTTAGAATCGAGAAGCCGCAGCCTGCGCGTTGATGCTCAGAGCACGCGATAGCGGATCGCAAAGGCGTCGTTGGCCTCGGCCTGCGCGGTCACGGAATCGCCGGGCAATTCGGCGATATGGGCCGCGCCGGCCAGGATCGGGGAGGTGATGTTCATCGCGCAATCTCGCGGGGTCGCGTCAAAGCTGAAATCACTGGAACTCTGGATAGTTGGTCACCGGAGCGCCGGTTGTGGTTCAAGCCGGCCGGACCGGGTTCATTGTCAGGGGGGTGCGCGGCCGCTATTGCTTAAACCTCGCTTGCCCTGGGGGAGATTCTCATGTCGGTTCAAATGGTTTTGCTGCCGGTCTTCGTGCTGGTCGGGCTCACCTTCGCCCTGCTGCTTTGGATGGCGTCGGCGCGCTCCCGCGCGATCACGGGCCGGGAAATCAGCCTCAAGGACATTGCGCTCGGCCAGCCGAACTGGCCGGAACGCGCCACCCAGATCGCCAATTGCTTCAGGAACCAGTTCGAGGTTCCGCTGCTGTTCTATGCCCTGATCAGCTTCAGGAACCAGTTCGAGGTTCCGCTGCTGTTCTATGCCCTGATCGCGCTGGCGCTGCCGCTGCGCCACGCCGATCTCTTCATCGTGCTGATGTCGTGGGTGTTCGTGGTGACGCGCTTTGCCCACGCCGGTATCTTTGTGACCTCGAACGACGTCCGCACGCGTTCGCTGGCCTGGTTCGCCGGCGTGCTGGTGCTGCTGGCGATGTGGATCTATTTCGCGCTGAAGATTTTGCTGCTGATCTAAAGCGCGCCTTTCTCCAACCGAAAGCCCTAGATGACTCCCGCTGCCCGGCTGTCCGCAGCCATTGAACTGATCGAAACCATCGACGCCCAGCGCGTTCCCGCGGCGAAAGCGCTGAAGGAGTGGGGCACTGCGCACCGCTATGCCGGCTCCGGCGACCGCGCCGCGATCTCCGGCCTGCTCTGGGACGTGCTGCGCCGGCGCGCCTCGAGCGCGTGGCTGATGGACGCCGACACGCCGCGCGCCCGGGCGCTCGGCATGCTCAAGCTCGAGCGCGGCATGGACGTCGATGCCATCTCGGCGCTGTGCGACGGCGGACGCTTTGCGCCGGAGCCGCTGAGCGAGGCCGAGCGCGCGGCGCTGAGCTTGCGATCGCTTGAGGGCGCACCGGCCCACATCGCCGGCGATTACCCGGAATGGCTCGATCCTTATCTGGCGCAGGTGTTCGGCGACGACCGCGTCGCCGAGGCGACCGCGATGGCGAGCCGGGCGCCGCTCGATCTGCGCGTCAACACGCTGAAGGCAAAACGCGAAAAAATTCTGCCGTCGCTGGCCCATCTCGGCGCCCGGGAGACGCCGTGGTCGCCGATTGGGCTCCGCATCGAACTCGGCGCCGACGCGCGCAATCCCGGCGTCCATGCCGAGGAGGATTTCATCAAGGGCGCCATCGAAGTGCAGGACGAGGGCTCGCAGCTCGCAGCACTGTTGTCGGCGGCAAAGCCCGGCGAGCAGGTGATCGATCTCTGCGCCGGCGCCGGCGGCAAGACGTTGGCGCTGGCGGCGATGATGCAGGGCAAGGGCCGGCTGATCGCGACCGACCACGACAAGCGGCAGCTGGCGCCGATCTACGAACGGCTGTCGCGCGCCGGCGTCCACAACGCCGATGTCCGCACGCCGAAGGGACCGAACGATACGCTTCTTGACATCCACGCCTCGGCCGACCTGGTGCTGATCGACGCGCCCTGCACCGGGACCGGCACCTGGCGGCGCAACCCCGACGCCAAATGGCGGATGCGCCCGGGCGCGCTCGAAGTGCGGCTGAAGGACCAGGTCGCGGTGCTCGATCGCGCGAGCGCCCTGGTCAAGCCGGGCGGGCGGATCGCCTACATCACCTGCTCGGTGCTGCCGCCGGAGAACGGCGACCAGATCAAAAACTTTCTCGCGCGCCATCCAGAGTTTTCGGTGGTGCCGCCGGAGCAGACCGCGGCAGTGCTGTGGGACAAGGCCGAGGATTTTGCCAACGCGGCGCTGCAATCGCCGGAAGGCTGGCTGATGACCCCGCGGCGGACTGGCACGGACGGGTTTTTTGTGTCGGTGCTGAAACGTTCGTCATCCCCGGGATGAACGCAATTGCGTTCACCCGCGAGGTGCTCGCCGTCTTCGGCGAGCCTCGAAGGATAGAAGCAGCCGGGCCGTCGCCCTTCGAGACGCACGCTTACGCGTGCTCCTCAGGGTGACGGACGACAAAGCGCGGGCGTCGATTCCATCCCCGTCATTGCGAGGAGCGAAGCGACGAAGCAATCCATTCTTCCTTTACGCTGCGAGATGGATTGCTTCGCTATCGCTCGCAATGACGAGTTAATCCACGATAAAAATCTTCGCGCCGGTTTTGGTCGACGAGCGATGCGCGGCGTCGCCGAGGTCGGACACCTGGTAGCTCATGCCCGGCAACAGCCTGAACGTCCGGCCGTCGCGCAATTCGGTATCGAGTTCGCCCTCGACGACGTACAGCACGTGGCCGCGGTTGCACCAGTGATCGGCCAGATAGCCCGGCGTGTACTCGACCATCCGGACTCGGAGATCGCCGATATTCAGTTCGCGCCAGTGCGCCTGACCGGTCTCGCCGGGGTGCGTCGTGGCTGCAACCTTGCTCCAGTCCGTGACGGTGAACGGCAGTGGGGGAATTTTCATGCGGGAGCGTCCTGTTTTGTGTCGGTGTGGCGTCCTCTTGAGAATCCGACTCCATCAACGTCATTGCGAGGAGCAACGCGACGAAGCAATCCATTCTTCCTTTGCGCCGCGAGATGGATTGCTTCGCTATCGCTCGCAATGACGGCCTCAATGCGCCAGATGGTTGGCCGAGCCCTGCACGATCTTGCCCGCAGCATCCAGCCGCAGATATTCGCAAATCCTGGCGCCGCGCTCGTTCGCGTAGAACACGACGATGCTGTCGGGGCTGATGAACAGATCGATCAAGCTGAAGTGCAGATCGGGCAGCAGCGTCAGCGCTTTTCCCCAATAGATCCGGATCTTGGCCTTGCCCGCTAATGTTCCGGTGGGATCGAAGCCGAGGGCCTGGATCTTGTCCGAGGTCATTTCGGCGCCCTCGGAATAGAGTGCCAGCACCCGCTCCAGGTCGCGGGAATTCCAGGCGGCGATCCATTCGCGCCCGAGGGCGGCGAACTGCGTGGCGTTGTGAGCCGTCGGCATGGTTTCCTCCCAAAATTCCGGGTGAGTTTCCCGTTGGACAAATTAGGTCAATGATACTGACCTAAATACGCCATGTCCATGCCCGCAGAAGCATGTGGGCCAGTGCTTTGCCGCGGTTGCGAGCCAGCCCCCCGTCGCGTATCTGCTTGCTATGACAGCAGCTACGCCCGCCCGCGAGTCGACGCCAACAGTGGCCTCGGCGCATGACAAGATTCTGATCGTCGATTTCGGCAGTCAGGTGACGCAACTGATCGCGCGCCGGGTGCGCGAGGAGGGCGTCTATTCCGAAATCGTGCCATTCCAGAAGGCCGAAGCGGCCTTCAAGGAGATGAAGCCGAAGGCGGTGATCCTCTCCGGCGGTCCTGAGTCCGTGCACGAGGCAGGCTCGCCGCGCGCGCCGCAAGCCATCTTCGATTCCGGCGTTCCCGTGCTCGGCATCTGCTACGGCCAGATGACCATGGCCGCCCAGCTCGGCGGCGAGGTCGAGGGCGGGCATCATCGCGAGTTCGGCCGCGCCGATGTCGAGGTCAAAGCCCAAAGCAAGCTGTTCGAATCCGCGTGGTCGATGGGCGAACGCCATCAGGTCTGGATGAGCCATGGCGACCGCATCACCAAGATGCCGCCGGGCTTTACGGTGGCCGGCGTGTCGCCGAACGCTCCGTTCGCGGTGATCCAGGACGAGAAGCGCCGATATTACGGCCTGATGTTCCACCCCGAAGTGGTGCACACGCCCGACGGCGCAAAGCTGCTGCGCAATTTCGTCCGCAAGGTCGCAGGCCTCACGGGCGACTGGACCATGCGCGCCTTCCGCGAGGAAGCGATCGAAAAGATCCGCGCGCAAGTCGGCAAGGGAAGGGTGATCTGCGGCCTCTCCGGCGGCGTCGATTCGGCCGTGGCCGCGGTGCTGATCCACGAGGCGATCGGCGACCAGCTCACCTGCGTGTTCGTCGACCACGGCATGCTGCGGCTCGACGAGGCCAAGACCGTCGTCGACCTGTTCCGGCACCACTACAACATCCCGCTGGTCCACGTTGATGCGTCGAAGCAATTTTTGGGCGAACTGGAAGGCGTCACCGACCCCGAAGTGAAGCGCAAGACCATCGGCCGCCTGTTCATCGACGTGTTCGATGTCGAGGCAAAAAAGATCGGCGGCGCGGACTTTTTGGCGCAGGGCACGCTCTATCCCGACGTGATCGAAAGCGTCTCCTTCACCGGCGGCCCCTCGGTGACCATCAAGTCGCACCACAATGTCGGCGGCCTTCCGGCGCGCATGAACATGAAGCTGGTCGAACCCTTGCGCGAATTGTTCAAGGACGAGGTCCGCGTGCTGGGCCGCGAACTCGGCCTGCCCGAAATTTTCGTCGGCCGCCATCCATTCCCCGGCCCCGGCCTCGCGATCCGCTGCCCCGGCGAGATCACGAAGGAAAAACTCGACATCCTGCGCAAGGCCGACGCTGTCTATATCGACCAGATCCGCAAGGCCGGCCTCTACGACACCATCTGGCAGGCCTTTGCCGTGCTGCTGCCGGTGAAGACCGTCGGCGTCATGGGCGACGGCCGCACCTATGATTTCGTCGTCGGCCTGCGCGCGGTGACCTCCACCGACGGCATGACCGCGGATTTCTATCCCTTCGACATGAAGTTTTTGGGCGAGACCGCGACGCGGATCATCAACGAGGTCAAGGGTGTCAACCGGGTGGTGTATGACGTGACGTCAAAACCGCCGGGGACGATTGAGTGGGAGTGAGGGCAAAGGTCTTAGATCACGCGCGACAATAGCCAGATTCCAAAACAGGCACGTTAAGCCTTATGCTCCATCCGGCTTTGTTTTTCCTGTTTTTTCGATAGCTCGGACTATTATCTTACGTAGCGCGCGGGTCGATTCAGCCATCGACAAGATGCTCGACCACTCCGCGGGTTTGCTCCAACCCTTTCCCCAATTGCTATCGAGGAGCTGATCGAATGCCTCGTAGGCGCCAAGTTCCCGATCACTCGGTGAGTAAAGTCCATCCTCCGCAAGCCGCAACTTGACAATCAGAGGGAATGCGAAAGCAGCTATGACCAGGTGCTGCCACTCCAGCCAATTCTGACTGAACTCGGAGCGGCGACCTCGATGTGCCACCGCGCTGCGGGCTTCATATAATTCTTTCATCCATTTTCGGTGTGCCGGCCATCCTTTCTGTTCGGCTGCAAATCTTTGATCTGGCTTAATTCGCTTTGCGTCGGCGATCGTTAGTCTTGAAAATGGTGCCCAATAGTTCGCGAAAGCTGTCGCCAATGCTTGTGCGCTACCGTTGGAAGGCTCGAGAAGCCGCTCGAAAGCAATCGCCGAGAGCATGATGCAACTGCTCCAATCCAGCTCCGGTGTTTCGGCGTTGGCAAGCAGAAAGGCTTCAAGCGAAGAATCGATCGCACTAGCGGTGAAGGTTTTTGATCGCCTGGCTTTTTCCAGAGCTCCTATGAGTTGGTCGTTGATTATATTACAGTCGGTGCCTTCGATTTGAGGCGGCCTTTGAAACATGACGTCCTTAAAGCGCAACCCTCCAATTTGGAGTCCGCCTCCGCGCCTTGGGAAATAGGGGGCGATCTGGTCCGATCCGGCAATGACGCCTTGCCCAACCAGATGAAACATTGTTGCATTTAGATGCGGGCTAAAATGTCCCTCTA
This sequence comes from Bradyrhizobium sp. AZCC 2289, assembly GCF_036924615.1. NCBI lineage: Bacteria > Pseudomonadati > Pseudomonadota > Alphaproteobacteria > Hyphomicrobiales > Nitrobacteraceae > Bradyrhizobium > Bradyrhizobium sp. AZCC 2289. The sequence goes on from NZ_JAZHRY010000001.1 coordinate 9,076,116, forward strand.
AGAAACGCTGTTCGGACAAGCACGCTAACGCGAGCGTTTTGGCCGCACTACTCGCATGATTCCAATGCTCGCGAGGGATATTCCAAGCCTGGGGATGGCGAGCTCGAAGAACAATCGTGCAGCTCTCAATGGGTTTTCCGTTTTTTTGAACATAACATTTCAAGGCGCTCTCTACTGTCGCTACCATGTCGCGGTCGACGAGTGTCTTTACATCGTCCAAACGCAACGGACAAAAACGATAGCGACCGACCCGTACACTCCTAGGAAGCGTGACCCAAGGCATAAAGATGACAAAGCCGTCGGAGCTTTCGACGGATTTCCTTTGCGAACTGCTGCGCATTATTGTTGCAATTGAACCATGGCTACGGATTCTTGGGCTTCCTGCGCAAAGCGGTTTGACGCGTATCTTAGTCTGCTCAACCGCATTTCGGCTCCCATCAACGATCCTCAGATTGTTTCAAACCCAGTTCTCGACCCTGATCCCCTGCATGCGGCTGAACTCGCGCATGTTGTTGGTGACTATGATCAATCCTTCGCTGCGGGCATGACCGCCGATCTGCATGTCATGCGGACCGCAGGGCGTTCCCGCCCGCTCCAGCTCGGAGCGGACCTGACCGTAATGCGCCGCCGCCTTGGGCCCGAACGGCAGCACGTCGAGACGCGCCACGAAATTTTCGATCGCCAGTAGGTTGTCGGCGCGGCGCGCCGACTTCTCTGCGCCGTAGTGCAACTCGCCGAGCGTGATGCTGGAAATGCAGAGTTGTTCGGCCAGCGAGTTGAACTTCGCGCGCAAAGCCTGCGGATAGTTCTTTATGACATAGATGCAGATATTGGTGTCGAGCATGTAGGTGAGCATCAGAGCGGCTCACGCTCCTCGGCCGGCGGCTGCGCACGTTCGACCATGAAGTCCTCGCTTGCGCGCGGACCGTTCTGGAACAGATCGTCCCACCGCTTGCCTTGCGGCACGATCACGCGGCTGCGGCCGATCTTCAAAATATCGACCTGATGCACGTCTTCCGGAAAGGCGACGGCCTTGGGCAGCCGGACCGCCTGGCTGCGATTGCTGGTGAAGACGGTGGAGCTGGTCATGGTGTCATCTCGCGTATATCCAATTGGGATATACATAATCGATGAGCGGGTTTTTTGCAAGCGGTCGCGGCCTCAACCAGTGAAGAAGGGCCGGGCGGAATAGCGGAGCGTATCCCGTCAAATCCGTCTCACCCCCGCGAGACCTTCTCAAATCGCTTGATCAGCCGCTCGCGCTTCAGGCGGGACAGTCGCTGAATCCAGAACAGGCCGTTCAGCTGATCGATCTCATGCTGGTGGCAAACAGCGCGCAGGCCCGCAGACTCCTCGGTTTGTAGGTTGCCGTGGACGTCGTGATAGCTGATCCGGACGCGCGCATGACGCTGGATGTCGTCGTTGACCCCGGGCATCGAAACACTGCCTTCCTGATGCATGATTGTTTCGGGCGATGCCCAGATGATCTCGGGATTGACATAGGTCCGCGCACCAACGATGGGGTCGAGATCGAGCACCACCACCCGCAGGGAGATGCCGATGTGCGGCGCGGTGATTCCGATCCCTGGCGCGGCGTGCATGGTCTCGAGCAAGTCTCTCGCCAGATCGCGCAGCGCGCCGTCGAACACGGTCACGGGCTGCGCCGGGAGCGCAAGCCGAGGGTCGGGATATCTGACAATCGGTCGGATGGTCATATGATCTCGTGTCTTATGCCAGCGGACGGTGCCCGACAACGCGGGCATTCCTACAGCGTGCGTGATTGAGCGCTTGAAAACCCGGCGATTGCCCGACGGGCAAATCACTTGTCGATTGTCAAAATTCCTTGTCCAGCCCCCCGTGCAAAAATATTTCGCTTCACCCCGACGGGCAAATCAAGGGCATAACTCCGCGCGTCTCACCCAAGAGAGGGGCGGGTCGCGATCGTCACGAACGTGCGGTGGGATGCGGTGGACGCGGGAGCTACGACTGACGAGCGTGGCCTATCGCGTACGGCGAAGTCGTGTGGTCCTGACGCCGCGGTGCTGGCGTCAAGTTCGCGGAAGCAAGCTTCTGCGGATGACGGTGGCAAGAAAGCCGTTCACCGGGGAGCAACTGTGATGAATTGGACCAGTGATCGGCCGGGTTCAAGGCTGGCAAGCGCCACCGCCTCCGGCGGCTTCGGCCTTGAGCCCGTCCGCTCACCGGTCCTTTGGCTTGGCAGGCGCTCGGTCGCAGACCGAGCGCAGAGGAGGCGCTCGATCAGCTCAATGCGTACCGATTGGCATCCCACTTTTGGCGCCGCTCGATCATGATGTTGAGAATGCTGATCAGCTTGCGCATGCAGGCGGTCAGCGCCACCTTCTTTTCTTTTCCCTTGGCAACCAGGCGATCGTAAAAGGCCTTGAGGACCGGATTGTGCTGTGTCGCCGCCCCAAGGCAGGCCATATAGAACACGTTGCGGATCCGACGGCGCCCGCCCTTGATGTGCCGCTCGCCTCGACGTCGGCCACTGTCGTCATCGTAAGGGGCGACACCCAACAAGGCCGCAACGATCCTGTTGTTGGCTTGCCCCAGTTCCGGCATGGCGGCGATGAGCGCAGCAGAGGTGGTGCGGGCGAGGCCCGGAACGCTTTCGATGATCTCGGCGAGTTCGGTAAAATGCGGCGTCGCCTGGATCTTGGCCGAGATCGCGGCCTCGATCTTGACCAGCTCGACACCGATCGTCTTCAGGATCCGGGCGTGAATCCGCTGCACCGCGGCCGGCAGCGCATGCTCGCCCTGGCTTTCCAGCTTGGTCTGCATCTCCTTCAGTGCCTGGCGCGCATTCACCATCTGATGAAGCTCTTCGCGCTTCGCGTCATAGGCTTGGCCCGGAGCTTCGTCGAAGGTCTCGGCGAACCAGGCAATCATCTCGGCATCGATCGTGTCATTCTTGGCGAGCCGTCCGGCCGATTGAGCGAAGCTGCGAACGCGCTTCGGATCGACGATCCGAACCTCGATCCTGGCATCACGCAGCGCCTTGGCCCACTCGCGCTCGTAGCCGCCGCTCGCCTCCATCACCGCCTTGCTGACCTTCCGCCGGCGGAGCCACGATGCCAGTTCGCGGCGACCTTCGGCTGTGGCTGCAAACGTGCGCCTCAAAGCCAGCGAACGAATGCAAACATCCACCTTGTCCTTGGCGACATCGATTCCCGCGACAACGAGATCATTTTGTGCCATCATCCAGCTCCCTTCCTTGCTCGGTTCGGGCTCCAAGCCCATGCAACTGTTCGGGTTGAGGAAGACACCGGACCTGTCCCACGCTCCCCGGCAGGCTCTATGGCCTTCGAGCACGAACGGGCTCAGATCCAGCGAACGGGCGGTTGGTCAAAACCGCCCGTTTGCACATTCTGACAGATTTTGCGGACACAAGAGCACGAAGTAAGCTGTAAAGCCACTGCGCAGGGAAGGCCGGATGCTCTCCGCTGAACCTGTATGCTCGTGTGCGCATTCTTGATGCACATATGCACGCGAGACCGCGGGTGCAGCGCGCACCCGGCTTTCCCTGCGCCCTCGACATGCTCTGAGGGTGAAAAGTTACGCAAGCCTCGGGCATCTCATGCCGCGAGAATGCGGACGCACATCCTCCAGCCGTCATCGCCCGGCTTGACCGGGCGATCCAGTACGCCGCGGCTTCTCGGGTCAAGCACCGGCGTCTCTGGAATACTGGATCGTCCGCCGGAGCCTGTCATCGGGCGGCCATTCGGCCGACCCGTTGGCGGACGATGACAACGGAGAGGCTGTTTGAAATTCGAATCGGAAACGGTTGCGCGATCGATGCATCGCGTCGACTGGAAGTGTCTTCAATCCATTCCGGTCCGCGCCTCCCACGTCAGCGCATTTTCGTTCCGCGTGTTCGCTTGTCATCGATGTGACTTCGGGCTTTGTTGGTAGCGCCCGCGCGGCTCTTCACGTGATCGATGAAGGCCCGCAGTTTCGGAGTCATTTGATGGCGGCTGGGATAGTAGAGAAACACACCCGGCGCCATCGGCGCGAACGGCTGCAGCACCTGCACGAGTTTTCCTGCCTTGACCGCGCCGGCAGCGATCGGCTCGGGCACCTGCGCAAGGCCCAATCCTTCGACGGCTGCGCCAAGCATTGTGGGCATGTCGTTGGCGATAAGAGGTCCTGAAACGACGACTTCGACGGCCTCGTTGCCGTTGACAAAGGACCAGGGCGCGATCGACCCGTTTGAGCGGCGCATGCGCAGGCAGGCGTGCTGGCGCAGATCGTCGATGACTTCCGGCCGCTGCCGCCGACGCAGATAGTCGGGGCTACCGACCACCGTCAGCGGGTGCGACGGCGTCAGACGCACCGCGATCATATCGGCCTCGATGAACTGGCCTTGCCGGATGCCGGCGTCAAATCCTCCGGCAGCGATATCGAGCAACTCCGCGCTTGCGGCGACCTCCACCTCGACCTCGGGATAGGCTCGGCAGAACGACGCGATCAGCCGCTCCAGCAGGATCGGCACCACCGCCCGCGGCGCCGTGAGGCGCAACAGTCCGGCAGGCCGCTGCCCAAGGTCACGCGCAACCTCGCTTGCGGCGACCAGTTCCTCGAAGGCGGGCTTTGCGCGCAGGAGAAATCGTTCGCCGGCTTCGGTCAACCCGACACTGCGAGTCGTGCGTATGAACAGCGCCGCGCCGACGCGCGCCTCGAGCGTACGCACTGCCTGGCTGATCGCAGAAGGCGTCACCGCAAGCTCTGCGGCCGCTTTGCGAAAATTGCGGTGCTGGGCAACGCTGAGGAACGCTTCCACGCCATCGAGCGCGCCCTGTCTGACTGTGAAGTTCTGCTTCATGGCCCAACGACATTATCGCGGATAGTCGCTCACGGGAAGCGGTCGTACATCCGGGTTGCAAATCAGGAGCGCCGCCGATGTCGAGCCCGAACATTCGCGACATCATGGCTATCTCAGAGAACCGGAGGTGACCGCCGTGATCCGAGAAACGAGACCGATGAAAGCAATTCATAACGCCGCCTTGAACGTCGTCCTGGTCCTTACCCTAACTCTGACAGGTGTTATTTCCATGGCCCATCCATCCGTTGCCCAAGCCCAAGCCACCTCGCCCACAACCACCGGGGTGATGGTCATCCTCACCGTGAAGGCGGGCGTCACGCGCGAACAAGTCATGGCCGTGATGCCGGCTGAAATCCGGCAGACGGTGCAGCTCTATCTCGGTGGGAAGATTCGCGAGTGGTATTCGCGCGGTGATGGTCGCGGAGTCGTCTTTCTGCTGGATACCCGGGATGTCGGCGAGGCGCACACGATCATGGACGGCCTTCCATTGGGCAAGCAGGATCTGATGGACCACGAGTACATCGCCGTCGGTCCACTGCTGCCGCTCGGCTTGCTCGCAACCAATCCCGAGCACCGGCCATAAGGTCGAGACTCGCGCAGAGGACTGCCGATGACCACCGATTCTGTTTCCGCAGCCATGATTCCATCGCGTCCCGCTTGGCGCAGCCTGCTTTGGACCGTCCCATTCACGGTACTGTGGACGTGGTTGAACTACTCGCTACCAGTGCTTCCGGAGAGCGGCCTTCCGGCCCTTGCCGTTCGGCTGATCCTGCTGCACGCGCTGTCGCTGCGCCAGTTGATGCGACGCTAGGAGGAACCTTGCAATGACCGATGTCCTTGATGACGTGCGCGACCACTATCGCAGCCCCGGCCTGACCGAACGGCTGAAGACGGCGCTCATGGCCCTCGGGCCGGAGGATCAGCGGCTCACGCCCGAGCAACTGGGCGCCCTCGACCAGTTTCACACCCGTGGGCTCGCAGCGACCACCGAGCTTGCCAGGTTGGCGGGGATCACCGCCGACATGTCGGTTCTCGATGTCGGCTCGGGCGTCGGCGGACCGGCGCGCTTTCTGGCTGCGACCTATGGCTGCCGGGTGACGGGCGTCGACCTCTCTGAGCCATTCGTGGATGCCGCGCGCTATCTGACCGAGCGCACCGGACAGAGCGGGCAGGTGTCGTTCCAGACCGCCAGCGCACTGGAGCTTCCGTTTGACGACGGCCGCTTTGACGCCGTGTTGCTGCAGCATGTGGCGATGAACATCTCCGACCGGGCGCGGCTCTACCGCGAGATCCGTCGCGTGCTGAAGACAGGTGGCAGGTTCGCGACTTTCGACGTCGTCTCGAACGGCGGTGAGCCGCATTATCCCGTGCCGTGGGCGCGGACGCCCGCAACCAGCTTTCTTCTGACAGCCGCCGTGACACGCGAGACGATCGAACCGGCCGGTTTCCGCGCGGTTGTCTGGCAAGACGACACCGAGGCGGCCAAGGCGTGGGTCACCCAGCTGCGCGCATCGGGGCCGCCGCCTTCGCCAAATCTCGGCGTGGTGATGGGGCCGGACTTCGCACAGCTTTCCGCCAACCTCGGGAGAAATCTCATGGAAGGCCGGCTCGGCATTCTAACCGCGGTGTTCGAGGCCGCGTAAATCGACTGCTGATAGGAGGCCAAAATGCCTACGGAAATCCTGTTCCAGACCCATCTCGTCCTCGGGTATGTCGCGTGGCTGCTTTGCTTTGGCGTGTACATCTGGCCCCGGCTCAAAGCGATGGACCATTTCGAAGCGCAACGTGCGATCGCTACGCTGCACAGCTTCCGCTTCTTCGGGCTCGTCTTCATCCTTCCGGGCGTGGTCAGCCCCGATCTGCCGGCCAGCTTCGCCGTGTTCGCCGCCTACTGGGATTTTGCAACCGGCGTGCTGGCCTTGCTGGCGCTGCTCACGGTCAGAATCCGTCCGCTGTTTTGGCTGTTCGTCGTCGCCTTCAATCTGGTGGGGTTTGTCGATCTGATCCTCGACTATTACCACGCGGTGCAGGTCGACCTCCCTGCGAAGGCCGGGGAATTGGGCGCCACCTACGCGATCCCGATCATCTACGTACCCGTGCTGATGATCACGCACATCGTCGCATTCTATTTTCTGGTGCGTCATCAGCTCAAGGCGGCTCGGACCATCGCCGACGATGTGGCCCCAGCTTAGATTGCTCGACCGTCTGATCGTGCGCATAAAAGAACCAGGGCGAGGAACTGGGGTCGGTCACGCTTAGTTCCCCCGGCAGCGCGGCCAAACATGAATCGCGTCACATTTGTCACTCCCGGCGTTCGAGGTCTGGCGGCGATACTAACTCGACCAACAGCGAGCGATCGGCCGTGAACAGTGGCGCGTTCCAGTCCGCAGACACGAGAGGCCGCTCTAATAAGGAGGTTGCGATGACCACGATTACTTCACCCGAGAAAAACCGGAAACAAGGACAGCCCGCCATGAATACGCCGCCGATTGTGTCGCCGGAGGCGTGGGAGGCGGCGCGCGAGCAGCTTCTCGTCAAGGAGAAGGCCATGATCCGCGCCCGGGACGCGCTGGCCGCGGAGCGGCGGCGGATGCCGTGGGTTGCCGTGGAAAAGGCCTATGCGTTCGACGGGCCCGGGGGCAAGGCGAGCCTGCTTGACCTGTTCCAGGGGCGCCGACAACTGATCGTCTACCGCGCCTTCTTCGAGCCCGGCGTGCACGGCTGGCCGGAGCATGCCTGCATCGGCTGTTCGCTCGGGGCCGACCAGGTCTCTCATCTCGCGCATCTCAACGCGCGCGACACGACGCTTGTATTTGCCTCGCGCGCACCGCAGGCCGACATCGCGCGCCTGAAAGCGCGGATGGGCTGGGAAATCCCGTGGGTTACCATCACCGATAGTTTCGACGCCGACTTCGGGGTGGATGAATGGCACGGCCACAACGCGTTCATCCGCGACGGCGATCGCGTGTTCCGCACCTACCTCATCAACAGCCGCGGCGACGAGGCGATGGGTACCGTCTGGAGCTACCTCGACATGACGGCGCTCGGGCGTCAGGAGGAGTGGGAGGACTCGCCCGAGGGCTACCCCCAGACCCGGCCGTACAAATGGTGGAACTGGAATGACAGTTACGTCCCCAACGCCGCGCCCGACCCGAAATGGGTCAAGGTGTCGGACGCCGGCGAGGCTGCCTTTCGCAAACGCGACGGCTAATCCGGTGAGGCGCGGCATCGCTGACGCGGAGGCGTCGATAGAAGCGCGGGAATGAGTCAAAGAGCGGCACACTCGCTCGGCGCGCGGAGCATACCTCGCAGGTTTCGGCCAGAAAATGACGGCGTCCTGGCATAATTTCCATGATGCTGCGGTAGGCTCAGCCACGGCCGATCTGAGTCGGGGAGGGGAAAACGCGCATGAAGTTGCGGTCGATCAAATGCATCACCTTCGCGTTGCTGGTTGGCGGCGGAGCGTGCGGCCCTTCAACCGGTGTCGGTGCCGCCGAGCCGATCCGCGTCGGCGCGGTGCTGCCGTTTTCCGGTGGCGTCGAGCTGTACGGCCAGCAGGCCAAGCTTGGGCTTGACCTCGCGGTCAAGGACATCAACGCGGCGGGCGGGATCCTCGGCAGGCCTGTCGAGGTGATCTATGCCGACGACAGGACCCGTCCGGAATCCGCGGTGGCGGCCACGCACGAGTTGATCGAACGCGACGGCGTCGTGGCGGTCGTCGCCCCATCACCTCGGCAAACCTGAATGCGATCGTGCCGGTCGCGGAAAACCTGAAAACGCCGCTGCTCTACGCCACGAACTACGAAGGCGGCAAATGCAGCCGATATGTTTTCGCGTTCAGCACGGTTCCGAACCAGGAACTGGGCCAATTGCTGCCCTATGTCAACGAGACCATCGGCAACAGCTATTTCCTGCTGGGCGCCGACCGGTTCTGGCCGCACCAGATGTTCGATCTGGCGCAGCCTCTGATCGAGAAGCTCGGCGGCAAGGTCGTCGGTATCAAATATACGCTGGGGACCGAGACCGATTTCATGCCGCTGATCGCGCAGGTGGCGGCGTCCAAGGCAAAAGTGCTGCTGTTCGCGCTGAAGGGCGACGGCATGGATTTCATCCGGCAGGCGGATGACCGGGGATTGCTGAAGGACACGACGATCGCATTCCTGGGATTGTCGGAGGTCGATCTCGGCATTTTCCGCGGCAAGGGCCAGAACATGGTCACGGTGGTGCCGTCGGTGGCGACCAGCGACGAGCCTTCCGTCAAGGCGTTCGTCGCCAAGGCCCGCGCCGAGGCGGGCGCCGACGTCGCGGTGTCGAACTATGTCATGACGCACTACAACACGCTGATCGCGCTCAAGGCGGCGATCGAGAAGGCCGGCAAGGTCGACAAGGAGGCCATCGTCGACGCCATGGCGGGTCTGATCATTCCATCGCCGACAGGGCCCGTGACCATCGGCCACGACCACCACGCGACCATGAACATGTTCATCGCCAAAACGAAAGGCAGCGACCTTGTCACCGTCCGCGCGCTGGGAGAGATTGCGCCGCAGCCGGGATGCAAACTGGCTGATCGCTAACCGCAGAGCGCTACAGGCACTGGACAGGACTGTTGATGGCACCCGTCAAAATCAATCCCGACAATATCCGCACGTTCAGTGACGCAGAGAGCTTTCATAAGTGGCTCGGCAAGCACCACGACAGGGAAGGTGAGATCTGGATCAAGATCTACAAGGTGGATTCGGGGATCAAATCGATCACTCCGAAACAAGCCATCGACGTCATACTTTGCTGGGGATGGATCGATGGCCTCCGCAAGGGCTTCGACGACAAGAGCTTTCTCCAGCGCTACACGCCGCGTACCAGCAAAAGCATCTGGAGCCAGATCAACGTCGATAACGTCGCCCGGCTGATCAAGGAAGGCCGGATGACTGAACACGGGTTAAAGGAGGTCGATCAGGCCAAGTCCGACGGGCGCTGGGCGCGCGCCTATAAGAGCGGCAAGGACATGAAAATCCCGGATGATCTGCAAGCCGCGATCGATGCCGAGCCCAAGGCAAAGGCAATGCTGGCGAAACTCAGTGCGCAGAACCGCTTCTCGCTGGCCTTTCGCACTCATAACATGAAAACCGAAGCCGGCCGGAAGAAGAAAATCGAGGCCTTTGTCGCGATGCTCAAGCGCGGCGAGACGATCTACCCACAAGGCAAGAAATGACCCTCGCGATCACCACCTGGGCCCGGTCACTTGCTCGTGGACTACCGCGCGACGATAATGTTCATCGCCAGGACCAAAGGCCGCGATCTTGTCACCGTCCGCGCGCTGGAAGAGATCGCGCCGCAGCCGGGATGCAAACGGGCTGGTCGCTAATTGCCGGACCCGTCGCCTCACAAAAAAAATCAGCGGGCACCCCCGTCAGCCTGTCGGTTCCGGCCGGTCTCGTTCGTCTACCATCCAGAGGGAGCTGCACTGGAGACCACGAATGACCAATTCTCGCTATCGCTGGGTGATTGTCGCGGCCGGTGGTCTGCTCGGCTGCGTCGCGATCGGCGGCATGTTTTCGCTGCCGGTTTTCCTGCAACCTATTGCGCGGGATACCGGCTGGTCGGTCACCGGCGTGTCCAGCGCGATGACGATCGGCTTCCTCGCGATGGCCTGCACCAGCATGGCCTGGGGCACCTTGTCCGATCGGGTGGGGCCGCTGCCGGTGGTGCTCACCGGGTCGATCGTGCTGGCAGCAAGCCTGGCGCTGGCCAGCCGGGCGACCTCGCTCCTGTCGTTCCAAATCATGTTCGGACTGATGGTCGGCGGCTCGATCTCCGCGATCTTCGCCCCGATGATGGCGACCGTCACCGGCTGGTTCGACACCCATCGCAGCCTCGCGGTCTCGCTGGTGTCGGCCGGCATGGGCATGGCGCCGATGACGATGTCGCCGCTGGCGGCCTGGCTGGTTTCGAACCACGACTGGCGTACCTCGATGCAGATCGTGGCCGCGGTCGTTGCGTGCATCATGATCCCGGTCTCGCTGCTGGTTCGCCGCGCGCCGGCGCTGGAAGCTGCGCATTCCGCCCCGGCCGGCGCTGGCGCGTCGCAATCCGAGATGTCGCTTGGGCAAGCGTTGCGCTCGCCGCAGTTCATCGTGTTGCTGCTGACGAACTTCTTCTGTTGCGCCACGCATTCGGGCCCGATCATCCATACCGTGAGTTATGCCGTCAGCTGCGGCATACCGCTGATATCAGCCGTTACGATCTACAGCGTGGAGGGATTGGCGGGGATGGGCGGCCGCATCGCGTTCGGCCTGCTCGGCGACCGCTTCGGCGCCAAGCGCGTGCTGGTCACAGGGCTGCTCGCCCAGGCGTTCGGCGCACTCGGCTACGTCTTCGTGCGCGAGCTTGCCGCGTTCTACGCCGTCGCCGCGATCTTTGGCTTCATCTACGCCGGCACCATGCCGCTCTATTCCGTGCTGGCGCGCGAAAATTTTCCGCTGCGGATGATGGGCACGGTGATCGGCGGCACCGCCATGGCTGGCAGCCTCGGCATGGCGACGGGACCGCTGGCCGGAGGTTTGATCTACGACACCTTTGCCAGCTACGCTTGGCTCTATATCGGTTCCTGGGCGTTCGGCCTTGGCGCCTTCGTGATCGCATTGACCTTCAGGCCGTTCCCGGCGGCGAAAGCCGAGCCCGAGCCGGTGCCTGCGTGAAGTTCACGCCGGACGGCTTCGGGTTGACCGGATGGGTCAGTCACAGGCCGCGTGCGGGATCATCCACGTCGAAAACGTCTGCCAGACGCCATCGCCGAGATGGCGCTGGTAGGCGACGAAGTCGGCATCGTCGCCGTGCACGAGTTCATAGCGATGGTATCCGGACTTTTCGGTTGGCTTGGTCATTGGACTTCTCCTTAACAGGAACTACTACTGAGCTAGTCGCTACGCCGCGCCGATCAATGGAATGACAATAATCATATCTTCAACTTGTCGAGAGCCGAATTGGCCGCGGCGTTGTTGCTTCACCGAAACAGCAGCGATGGGCCGAATTGCGCTATGGCAAGGAGCACGACGATCAACAGCACACCCAATATGAGGAGCTTTCGCGTTGTCATCATCCTGGACCCCTGTTACTTCCTGAAGCCGCCGTCACTTCACCAGTGTGAGCAGCGGCTTGCCTTTCTCGACGATGTAGGTCGCCAGTTCACTGCCGGTGCCGCTGCCGACGTTCTTCGCCGAATGGACCGTTCCGGCGGGAATGAAGAGGACGTCGCCGGGCTTGAGCGTCACCGGCGGCTTGTCCTCGATCTGATACTCAAGCGTGCCTTCGAGGACATAGATGATCTCTTCGCCCGGATGCGTATGCTTGCCGAACGCCACGCCGGACGCGAGATCGACCCGCACCTGGACCGCCTCGCGCCCGGGGGCGCTGAGATCGTGCCGCTGCAGGTCGGTACGCTTGACGCCCGGCTGCTGCGCCAGCGCCGGGGGCAGCGTCAGACCGCTTGCGAAAATCAGCGCCGCCAAAGCCAAGCTTCGAACCGTCGTCATGTGAACCTCCTGTTATGCGTCAGTGAACCCGTGTGTAACGATCGGGGGCCGCGGCTTACGACGGCAGCGGCTCGCCGGCCTGCTCGCGGGCGATGTAGTCGGCGTACCAGTCCGGCCAGTTGGCATCGTGCTGGCCGCCGTTCCGTTTCTCGTGCTCGCCATGCGCGGCCGCCGCACGCCGGAGCGCGGCGGCAAGATCAGTCGACGAGGCGAAACTCGCGCCGTGCGCATCCACGCGTCCAGGCAATCGCGTGGTGATTTCCTGCAGCAGCCAGCCATTGCCGTCGGGATCCCTGAACGAGGCGTAGGAGCGGTAGCTGCCACGGTGAGGATCCAGGCCGCTGACCCGGTGTCGCCCCGACAGATAGGGCTCGTCGGTGCCGGTGTGTTTGTCGCCGACGGGGTGGAAGATTTCACCGACGTCAGCACCGCGGCTGCGCAGTTCGTTGCGGGCGGCCTCGATGTCGGAGACGATCAGATAGAGTCCCTGGGCGGAGCCGGGGGCTGCCGCGGTGACGTTCTTGCCGAAGATGACGGAGGCCGGCGAGCTGGGCGGCGTGAACTGGATCACGCGCCAATCGTCACCGGAGGCGAAGTCGGCGTCGAGTCGCCAGCCCAGGCCGGTGTAGAACGCCTTGGCGCGATCGACGTCGGAAACCGGGATGACGGCGATCTCGAGCTTCAGCTCGACCGCCGGTGCTTTCGGGGTCTCAATTGCAGTCGTCCCGGTTCGTTCCTTGATGTCTGTCATGGTTCTCTCCTTGGTGTTTGGAAGGGTGTGCGGCGGTTGATTGAGTTATATCGTGTACGATCGAATCGGATACGATGTATAAAAGCCACCGCACTTCCGATGTCAACCCTTCCGATTTAATCGGATACGATATATATGGGTGCGAGGCTTCACATGTTCGTGTCGGAAGGGTGCCCCATGACGCTGAAAGACGGTTCCAAGGCCAATCCCAAGGATAATCCCATGGACAATCCCAAGGCCAATTCCAGAGACCATTCAAAAGCGAAGCAGAAACCGGCCGCGAGCGACCGGCGCCTTGCCGACTTCCTGTGCTTTGCGATCTATTCGGCTAACCTCGCCTACGGGCGGGCCTACAAGCAGGGCCTCGATGAACTCGGGCTTACCTACCCGCAATGGATCGCGATCGTGGCGCTGTGGGAAGAGGACGGCCAGACCGTGAGCGATCTCGGCGACAAGATGTTCCTCGAATCCAACACCCTCACGCCGGTCCTGAAAAAGCTTGAAGCGATGGGTTATTTGCGCCGGCAGCGCGATCCCGCAGACGAGCGGCAGGTGCGCGTAAGCCTCACCGACGCCGGCCGAAGGCTGCGCGAGAAGGGCATGCACATGAAGCTGGTGAAGTCGAGCGGGCTCAAGCCGGACGAATTCGCGCGCCTGCAGAAAAGCATCGTGACGCTCCGCGACACTCTGATCAAGGCGACGGCGGAGGAGGAATGAGCGATGGACAAAGTCGACAAGGAGGCCATCGTCGGCCTCGCGAGCGAGCCGGAACACTAAAATGCGTCAGGCTACCTTGCGGTTGGGGTCGGGACCGGGATCGCCGCCGGAGGCGGCTTGAGCCAGCCTTGCGAAATAGTGGGTCCAGCCCTTGTCATGGTTGGCGCAGCTCGCAGCGTCCGGCAGGCCGCTATGGGTCATGCGCAACAGCGTCCCGTTCGCCTCATGATCGATCAGGTCGATCTCGATCAGGCTCGAGCCCGGCGGTACATTTTTGTCACGCTCGTCCCAGCCGAAGCTATAGGCGAGGCGGTGGACCGGAATAACCTCGGTGAACCTGCCGCGGGCGACGTCCTTGCCGGTAACGTTGACGAGGTAAAGGCCGCCGGGATGCGGTTCCATCGTCGCCTCCGTGCCCATCCATCGCAGGATTTTCTGGGGATCGGTGAGGAAAGCGAACACGGTCGCTGGCGGTGCCGCTATGTGGACCTCGCGCCGGACGATGAGCGGTTCGATCATCGGAAGCCTCCGTTGCTCCGTGCTGGATAAAAGCACATTCCTGCCTGCGAGCCCAGTTTGGTAACGATGCCATGGTGACAGGTCTCCGCCGCGGCCGCATTGTTCCCGCATGAAGTTGCCCATCACCCTTGCGTGGCTGCTCGACGAGGCCAGCACCGCTGATAGCGCTGACCATTTCCTGGCCGCGCTCGGCGCACGGCTGATCGCCGATGATTTGCCGCTCGCCGGCGGTGCATTGACGCTGGCGGCGCCGCATCCAATGATCGCGCGCCGCACCTGGCTATGGCGGGCGGAGACCGGCGTGGTGATCGAGGCGCTGGGCTTCGAGGCTTTGGGCTCGGCCGGGTCCGGGCAGGACAATGTCGGCCGCGATTGGCTGACGCGGCTTGGCGGCGCGGTGGTGCAACAGGATGTCGCCGGTCCCGCGCCGGATGGTCCCGAACTTGGCTGGTCGATCTTGCGGCCGCTCACCGGGCAGGAATCTGCGTTGCTGCACCAGGCGGCGCGTTTCGCCGCGGCACCGCTCGCCGTGCTAGCAACGCGATCGACGCTCGCAGCGCTGCTCGAGGCTTATCTCGGCCGGCGCAGCGCGGCGCAGGTGCTGGCGGGACGGCTGCGGCGCCAAACCGGCGAGACCATCCGCGCGGTGCTTCTGTTTGGTGATCTGCGCGATTTCACGGCGCTGTCCGAGACGATGGCGCCGGAGGCGGTGGTCACAGCACTCGACGCCTGGTTCGACCGCATCGCCGGCGCCGTTCACGCGTTCGGAGGCGAGGTGCTGAAATTCATCGGCGACGGGGTGCTTGCGATTTTTCCGATCGGCGAGCGATCGCCTTCCGCCGCCTGCGACGCTGCGCTCAGCGCCGTCGGCGCGGCCCGGGCCGGAATGACACATCTCGACAGGACACGCCAACAGCAAGGCCTGCCGCCGCTGCCCTTCGGCGCAGCGTTGCACCTCGGCGAGATGCTGTGGGGCAACATCGGCACCGCCGACCGGCTGGATTTCACCGCGATCGGTCCCGCCGTCAATCTTGTCAGCCGACTCGAAGGACTATGCCGGCCGCTTGGCCGCAGCGTGCTGATCTCGGGCGCGGTCGCAGCCGAGACGAACATGAAGCTGATCTCGCTCGGTGAGCAGGATTTGCGCGGCATCGCCACGCCTTGTGCGGTCTTCACGCTGCGGGAGGATTAAAAACTGAGGATGGGTGAGGGCGCATCGCGCCGCGCGCATGCGGACTTGCATCCATCGCTGTCTGAATGTTCCCACCAAAGCCGTCACACCGTCGTGATCGTTAGCCTTGAGAATGGGCAGAACCGCACAAACATTCTTTAGTAGAGATAACGTGATATGCGCCGCTATAGTTGCGATACCGAATATCCTTCGGTAAAGTTTCAGAACGACAACTTCCATGAGGCCAGAGATGGACGCACTCACGATTTTTATCATTCGTCACGGTGAAAAGCCCGGTGAGACCTGGCCGGGGCCGGGCTTTATGGATGATGGCGTTTCGGACACGGAGTCGCTGGTGATCCGGGGATGGCAACGCGCCGGCGCCTGGGCAGCCTTGTTTGGCGCCGGGCTTTCCGACAAGGACTATCCCGCCCCGCAGGCGATCTACGCCGCCACGCCCGGCGCGGACAACGACCCGAACAAGGGGCCGAGCCGTCGTCCCGCCGAAACCATTTCGGCGTTGGCGGCCCGACTCAAGCTGACGCCCAATGAAGGCTTCGGCAAGGGCGACGAAAAACACCTGGTGAACGCGCTGCTGCCGCTGAAAGGCGTCGCGCTGGTGTGCTGGGAGCACAAGGCGATCATCTCCGACATCCTGCCGCGGATTCCGGTCAGCAAAGGCAAGCTGCCGACCAAGTGGGATGGCGATCGCTATGACGTCGTGCTCCGCTTCGACCGGGGCAAGGGCGACGACAAGTTTGCCTTCAAGCCGCTGTATCCCTGCCTGCTCTCGGGGGATTCGGACAAGCCGGTGGATAGTTGAGCCGGCAGGCCGCTCAGCCTCGCTTCGGCCGGCGGACGGCTCGCAGCTTTCCGCTTCCCCCGCCGCCGCAGAAGAATTGATCGCCGCCATCGGACTCGAGGCCGGACACGGCGACGCCGGGCGGCATCTCGAGCCGCTCCAAAACCTCTCCGGTTTCGGGATCGATCCGCCTCACATCGCTCTCGTCGCCTTCCCAGGTGCCATGCCAGAGTTCGCCGTCGACCCAGGTGACCCCGGTGACGAAGCGGTTGGATTCGATGGTGCGAAGGATCGCGCCGGTTTGCGGATCGATTTGATGGATCTTGCGCTCCCGATGCTGCCCGACCCAGAGCGTGCCTTCGGCCCAGGCGAGCCCGGAGTCGCCGCCGCCGCCGGGCGCTGGGATCGTCGAGAGCACACGGCCGGTGTCCGGGTCGATCTTCTGGATGCGATCCTCGGCGATCTGGAACAGATGCCGGCCGTCGAAGGCCGTTCCCGCATGGGCTGGGACATCGATCGCGCGCACCGTCTTGCCGCTCGCGGGATCGAGCGCGTTCAACTTGTCTCCGCACGCAAGCCAGACGTGTTGGCCGTCAAACGTAACCCCGCCGATGCGGTCGATGCCCGGCAGGGGTCCATACTCACGAATGATCTCGGCGGCTGATTTTTTCATGGTTCCTTCCCAGAGCTTCGGTTCTGATTGAATCAGAACCGAAGCTCCGGACTCCTGGTTTTGACGCGTTTTCTTCACGCGAACCGGTACCCACTTCGCTTGAAAACGCTCTGGTTGCGTCTGCATCCTAGTCGCTCGGCAGCGGCGCGGGGAGTAACAAGGTCGTCGCGAATCCCGGCACCGACGGGGTCATCCAGCGACGCGCGCGGCCGCGGCCAAACGACTGCACCTTGCTGGCTGCCGCAAGCGCGTCGAGCGCCCGCTGCACGGTGCGCTGGTTGGCGCCGAGCGCCAGCGCCAGCGCCGAACTCGACCACGATTCGCCATCGGCGAGGAAGGCGAGCACCGCCGCATGCCGCTCGTCGACCGGCCGCGCCAGCACGACGACCTCGCGGGCGCGGCGCGGCGTCAGCGCAAAGCCCTGGCTGGTCGCGTTCACGCCGGCCAGCGTCCGCAGCAATGTGCGCAGCCGCCCGATCTCGACCCGCAACCGGGCGCGATGCGATTCATCGGCGTGCTTGCCGCCGAAGGCCCGGGCCACGAGCACGTCCCGCGGCACGTCTTTCGGCCACGCCTCGGCCAGCGCGCGGGCGAGCGCGAACAACACCGGACGCCTGGCGAGCGAGACCGCCGCGCGCGGGTCACGCACGACATGACGGAGGGCGTCCACGACCAGCGCTTTCGACGCCTGCAACGTTTCGACCTCATCAAGCAGAAGAGGGCGCTCCTCGCCACGCGCGATCAGGCGTGCCGCCGGTGTGTTCAGCATGAAAGAGGCGCTTTCGATCTCCGCGGTCAGCGCAGGGATGCCGGCATGGCGCGCCGCGCGCTCGGCCCGGGCGAGGGCTGCGCGCGCGGCCCTGGCGTGGAGGCGTCGCATCGCGATCCCCGCAACCACAAGCTCGTGGGCGGCCCGCGATGCGGGCGGGAAGGGGGCGGGATCGAGCCCGGCAAGCGCCTGCTCGGTGGCGTCGACGCGCCCGATCAGGAGCAGGCGCCGGACCTCGAGATAGCGCGCATGCGCGGCATTCAGCCGGTCGCCATGCGCTTCGAGCGTGATCCGCGCGGCGTCGAGCGTTTTTGCAGGCCAGCCCAGGTCGCGCGAGACCAGCGCGATCTCGGCTTCCGCAACGACACACCGCGCGCGGGCCACCGCCTCCTTCGGACCGAAGGCGCGCGCCGCACTGTGCAGCAGCGTTTTCGCTCGACTGAAATCGCCGAGCTGCGCCATTGCGATGCCCCGGAGTGCCAGCGCCGGCGCGTCGTCGCGCAGGGCGACCCGGTTCAGTGCGCCGAGGGGATCACCCGCCGCAAGCGCGCGCGCCGCGGCCGTAATCAGCGAGTCCATCTAAATCCCGACACACTTGTCACTCCCACCCCTCCGATATCGGGCCCTAATCTATCTCACGACCACCAACCAGCAAGCCGTATCGCGAACGCTGCGGGCGACAAACGACAGGAGAAAACAATGACGATACACACGACCGGAACGCGTGAACAATGGCTGACGGCGCGGCTCGAACTGCTCGAGGCGGAGAAGGACCTGACGCGGCGCAGCGACGAACTGGCGCGGCGGCGCCAGGCGCTGCCGTGGGTGCGCGTCGACAAGGCGTACCGATTCGAGACCGAGGAAGGGGCCGCCTCGCTGGTGGACCTGTTCAGAGGGCGCTCGCAGCTCCTCGTCTACCATTTCATGTTCGGGCCCGATTATGCGGCGGGGTGTCCGTCCTGCTCGGCGATCGCGGATGGCTTCAACGGCTTCGCCGTCCATTTGGCGAACCATGACGTCATGCTTTCCGCGGTGTCGCTGGCTCCGCTGGCAAAACTGCAGGCGTTCAAGCGGCGGATGGGGTGGACGTTCCCCTGGGCGTCCTCGCAGGGCGGCGAGTTCAACTTCGACTTCAACGTGTCGATCACCGAGCAGCAACAGCGCGCTGGGGGCATCGACTACAACTACAAGCGCAGCGGCCATGTGCTGGACGCCAAGCCGGAAGCCGCCGCCGAGGGGCCTGTCGCCTTCGCTGCCATGGCCGGAACCGACACCGCCGGGTTCATGCGCCAGCGGCCGGGCATGAGCGCGTTCACGCATGAGGACGGCGTCGTCTACCACACCTATTCCACCTATGCGCGCGGACTGGATGGCCTGTGGGGCATGTACCAGTGGCTCGACCGTGCCCCGAGAGGGCGCAACGAGACGGGCCTCTGGTGGCGCCACCATGATCAGTACGACAAGCGATGAGCGCGGTCATGGATGTCGTCGGCGCCACCGCGGGACGTTGCCGGAGAGAAATCATGGGTGAGGCTTACACCGGCGAACGCGCGAGCGGCGTGATCCGTCACGAAAGCGGCCGCGCCGCCACGCTCCGCGCAGCCGACTGGCTATGCCTCGCGGCCGCGCCGACCTTCGCCATCATGGCGTTGCTTACGGGTGTTCCCGCCAGCGGCCCGCCGGAGATGCTCTGCTCGGCCGCGTCGCCGCTGAGCGGAATGGCGCCGATGTACCTGCTGATGAGTGCCTTCCATTTGGGGCCCTGGCTGAAGCTGATCTCCAGACGACGAAGGGGCCGCGCCTCGACGCCGTCGCCGGAGGACACGACCTCCTGAGATCGCAGCATTCGGAATGTTGCACACGAGGCTGCGGGCGCATCGGGCACCCGGCATTTCCTGCGCCCTCTGTTATCACGGGGGGAAAGGCTCTGGCACCGCTCGGGCGCATCGCGCCGCGGGATCGTTTTCGTTTTTCCCTCAGCTCTCTGAGATTGACTCGAACTTGCGAGCCGCTTGCGTTCCGAACGCCTTGGCGCGAAACTCTCGCTCAAGATCGATATCCCTCGCACCCTAACGAAAGCAAAAAACCGATGGCACGCGTGCGCTGTATCACTGAAATGGGCATGGGCGTTGATGTTCACGGCGGCGATGCGACGAAGGCGGCCAAGCGGGCGGTCTCGGACGCGATCCGCCATTCCAGTCTCGGGTTCTTCAGGATGCTGGGCAAGACCGCAAAGGACATGTTCGTCGACGTCACGATCGGCGTGCCGGACCCGAGCTCGGTCGACACCGCTGCGGTCGCGAAAGAGCTGCCTTACGGCACGGTGACCGTGACCGCGGTGAAGGGCGGACTGGAGATTCCTGCCGAGCAGGGCAGTGATTCCATCCTCATCGCCAATGCCGCCGTGATCGTTAGTCTCGATGACAGCGCGGCAGGCTAGAGCGTTTTCGAGCGAAGTGGATGCCGGTTCGCGTGAAGAAAACGCGTCAAAACAAGAATCTAGCGCATTGGTTCTGATTCGATCAGAACCGATGCTCTAGACACCCATCTATCGGGGGTTCAAGTTGTCCGTCTCGTGCAATTCGTGTTCGATCGTGAAATCCGGATTTGGGCACACAGGGAGCGTCAGTGCCATGAAACATTTTGCCAAGCCTTTCCTGATGTCTGCCGCGCTGTGTGTGGCGACGTTCTTGCCCGCGCACGCGGAGATGGACGTTGCGCGGCTCAAGGCTACGATCGAGCAATCGGTCGAAGCCGACTATCCAAAGCTGGATGCCCTCTACAAGGATATCCACGCCCATCCGGAGATCGCCTTCCAGGAAGTGAAGACCGCCGCAAAGCTCGCCGCTGAAATGCGCGCGCTCGGTTTCGAGGTTACCGAGAAGGTCGGCAAGACCGGCCTGGTCGCGATCTACAAAAACGGCGACGGTCCCACCATCATGGTGCGCACCGAGCTCGACGCGCTGCCGATGGAAGAGAAGACCGGCCTTTCCTACGCAAGCCACGACAAGACCGTTTGGAACGGGCGCGAGACCTTTGTGGCGCATAGCTGCGGCCACGATATCCACATGGCGAGTTGGGTAGGGACGGCAAAGACGCTGGTCGGCCTGAAGGACCAGTGGCAGGGCACCCTGATGTTCATCGCCCAGCCGGCCGAAGAAACCGTATCGGGCGCCAAGGCCATGCTGGCCGATGGCCTGTTCACGCGCTTCAAGAAGCCCGATTTCGGCTTTGCCCTGCACGACGGGCCGTTCCCCTACGGCTACATCAGCTATCGCGTCGGCATCGGCTCGTCGAATTCCGACAGCCTCGAAATTACGTTCCACGGCCGCGGTGGTCACGGCGCGGCGCCGCAGCGAACCATCGATCCCGTGATGATGGCCGCACGCTTCGTCGTCGACGTGCAAAGCGTGATCAGCCGCGAAAAGGACCCGACCGAATTCGGCGTGGTCAGCATCGGTGCTATTCAGGGCGGGACGGCCGAAAACATCATTCCCGACGACGTGCTGCTGCGCGGAACCATCCGTACCTTCAAGCCCGAGGTCCGCGCCAAAATGCTGGCGGGGATCGAGCGGACCGCGAAGGCCGCCGCCGCGATGTCGGATGCGCCCGCGCCCGATATCAAGATCACCGAGGGCGCCAAGGCTGTGATGAACGATCCCCAGGTGGTGGCGACCGCCGAAAAGGTGCTGAAGGCCGCGTTCGGCGACAAGTTCAGGACCTCTCCTCCGGGCACGCCGAGCGAGGATTATTCCGAGTTTGTCAATGCTGGGGTGCCGTCGATGTTTTTCAACATCGGCGTCTACGAACTTGAACGCTTCGTCGCGGCAAACAACGGCACCGGACCTGAACTGCCGTCGAATCATTCGCCGCTGTTCGCCCCGGTGCCGAAGCCGACCATTGAAACCGGCGTTACGGCCATGACGCTCGCCGTGCTCAGCGCGTTCGATCAGCATGCGCGTGGCAAGTGAAAGCCGTCCGGTTCCGGTGCATCCGCTTGATCGTCCGATCTGGAGCGCGCTGACGACCCGGCAACAGTCCTTGGCGGAAGGCGGTGCCATGGCACGGCGTTATCCGCCTGCGATCGCGCCGTTCGCGGACATGGTGGATATGTCGCCAAAGAGTTTCGCCGCGCTCGGCGCGATCCTGTCCGGATCCGAAATCGCCGTGTTGTTCACGCCAGACGCCGTGACCGCGCCCGATGAGTTCAAGATTCTGCTTGCCGAAACTGGAGAGCAGATGATTGGAACGCCCGCGGAAAGCTCGCTTCCTGGGGTTGAGACCGTCACACTCGGTGTCAACGATGTTCCAGAGATGATCGCGTTGACCGAGCTCACAAAACCCGGCCCCTTCAGCGCGCGCACCCATGAGCTGGGTACTTTTCTCGGCATCCGCATCGACGGTCAGCTCGTCGCGATGACGGGCGAGCGAATGAAGCCCGGCCATTACACCGAGATGACGGCCGTCTGCGTGCATCCCGATCACCGCGGCCGCGGCTACGCGCAAATGCTGCTTGGCGCGGTTGCCCGCCAGATCGTGTCGCGCGGAGAGATTCCGTTCCTGCATGTGTTTTCGAACAACACATCCGCGATCGCGCTCTACCAGCGGCAGGGAATGGAAATCCGCCGTCGTCTGCATGTGACGGTGTTGCAGAAGCAGATCTGATATTTCGCCAGCAATGATTGAGCGGGAGCGATCTAGGCTATCTCGACCGATGGCTATTAAACGTCCCCAAATATGAGCATGAGGCCAGTCGAACCCTTGCGCGGATTGTTCTAGGATGAAGCCGTTGGGCCGCGAACTCGGCTTGTTCGAAATCTTCGTTGGCCGCGAAACCTCTTCCGAACGGACCGTCCTGCCATGAAATCCAAGCGCCGAAACCTGAATTTCACTGCCAAGCCGAAGAAGGAACCGAAGCTCTCCCGCACCCATGCGCCCGCCGATCTATCGCCGCTGGCCTGGCAACGCGGCTTGCGCCGCCAATTCGGCCGCGAGCAAGCGTTCGGGCTTGAAAACCTCGGCAGCGAACCGTTTTTCTCCGAATTTCGGGTCAGCAATCCCGTTTCGAAGTCCAGCTATCGCGTGGCGATTCGAGGCTTGGGACCGGGCGGCAATTTCTGTTCATGCCCGGATTATGCCACCAGCGAGTTGGGAACCTGCAAGCATCTGGAATTCACGCTTGCGCGACTGGAAAAAATACGCGGCGCCAGGACGGCGTTCGCGCGCGGTTACCAGCCGGCGTTTTCCGAGTTATATCTGCGTAATGATGGCAAACGCCGCGTGCATTTTCGCGCCGGAACGGATTGCCCGCCGGAGGTGAGTGAGGCCGCCGCCGATTTGTTCGACGCCGGGCACAATGGAATATTGCCGGACGATCGCCTTGACGAACTGGACCGCTTCATGACCATGGTGTCGAAGAGCGGTCATGAGTTGCGCGCGTACGACGATGCGCTCGATTTCGTCGCCGGGAGACGGGACGCGGACCGTCGGGCTTCAAAGCTCGAGCAGTTGTTCCCGCGCGGCGCCACTGATCCCAAGCTGCGGTCTCTTTTGAAGGTGCCACTGTATCCCTACCAGGCTGAGGGCGCGCTGTTCGCAGTGCGGATCGGCCGGGCCCTCATCGGCGACGACATGGGGCTCGGCAAGACGATACAGGCAATCGCCGCGACAGAAATATTGGCGCGGGATTTTGGCGTCTCGAAGGTTCTGGTGGTCTGCCCAACGTCCCTCAAATATCAATGGCAAAGCGAGATTGCGCGTTTCTCGGGGCGGGAAGGTGAGGATGCTGCACGCGTCATCAACGGCGGCCGAGCGCAGCGGCAGAAGGACTACGCCTACGACGACTTCTGCAAGATCACGAACTACGAGAAACTCCAACCCGATCTCGACCTGATTGCGGCATGGGCGCCCGAATTGGTCATCGTCGATGAAGCCCAACGGGTGAAGAACTGGAACACCATTGCGGCGCGCGCCTTGAAGCGGATTGATAGCTCCTATGCTATCGTGCTGACCGGCACGCCGTTGGAAAACAAGCTGGAGGAATTGATTTCCATCGTTCAGTTCGTCGATCAGCATCGGCTGGGGCCAACCTGGAAGCTGCTGCACGAGCATCAGGTCAAGGACGAAGCCGGTCGAGTCACCGGCTATACCGGGCTGGAGAAGATCGGCCAAACGCTGGCGCCGATCATGATTCGCCGCCGCAAATCCGAGGTACTGCGGCAACTGCCGAGCCGGACCGACCAGAACCTGCTGGTGCCGATGACGGAGTCGCAGATGGATTATCATGAGGAAAACGCCGACGAGGTGGGGAAAATCGTCAGGCGCTGGCGCAAGACCAGGTTTCTGTCGGACAAGGATCAGCGGCGGCTGATGTGTGCCCTGCAGAACATGCGCATGTCGTGCAACAGCACCTACCTGCTGGATCAGGAATCCGACCATGGTGTCAAGGCGGACGAATTGGCGGCACTGTTCGACGAATTATTCGCTGAGCCCGACGCCAAGGCGGTGGTGTTTTCGCAATGGACGCGGACCCATGACATCGTCATCCGCCGCCTCGAAGCGCGGGGGGTCGGCTACGTCAGTTTCCACGGCGGTGTGCCGTCGGACAAGCGCCCGGCACTGATCGAGCGTTTTCGCGATGACCCCGCCTGCCGCGTGTTTCTGTCGACCGATGCCGGGAGCACCGGTCTCAATCTGCAGCATGCTTCGACCCTGGTGAACATGGATTTGCCGTGGAATCCGGCGGTCCTCGAACAACGTATCGCTCGCATCCATCGCATGGGTCAGGTGCGACCGGTGCGGGTCATCAATTTCGTGGCAAAGGGCACCATTGAGGAGGGGATGCTTTCGACGCTGGCGTTCAAACGCTCCTTGTCGGCCGGAATTCTCGACGGCGGCAGCGGCGAGATTTCGCTCGGCGGCTCGCGTCTCAGCCGCTTCATGAAGGAGGTGGAGAGCGTCACCGGAAATATGGGTGAGGGCGAGGCCGTGACGCCGGCAGAGGAAGTGACGAATACAGTCACCGCCGATGGCGCGGGATCAGTGGAAGCGGCCGGTGCGGATCCGAGCGTTGACGCTCGAGCGACGGCGGTGGCTCGGGCCGATGGGTCCGCAGTGCCACCGCGCGATACGAATTCCGACCCGTGGCAAGCCCTGGCGCAGGTTGGCGCTCAGTTTATTGCCGCGCTGGCTGCTGCCAGCAATCCCGACGCCGCCGCGCATCCCTGGATTGAGCGCGATCCAAACACCGGCGCGCAAAACCTCAAAATGCCGCTGCCGGCACCGGAAACCGCGAGAAAAATTGCCGATATGCTTTCCGCGTTCGCGGACAGCTTGCGGGGCAGGACGGCGTGACGGGCGGCCGCAGTTGAACGATGGCCTTAGTCGCCAAAATACGCCGGCTTGCCCGTGGTCCACGTCTCGCCCCACAATTGGCCGCCGCCATCGACCGTCAGCGTCTCGCCGGTGACGAATCTTCCCGAAGGCGCCGCGAGATACACGCTGGCCTCCGCGATGTCCCAGGGCGAGCCCGCGCGCATCATCGGGTTGGAGCGCGGGTAGGCGGCGCGGGCTTGCGGCGTGTAGACCTTCCAGCCCTCGGTCTCGATCGCGCCGGGCGCCACGCAGTTCACCCGGATGTTCAGCGGCGCCCATTCGACGGCGACGGCGCGCGACAATCCGATGACGCCGGACCGCGCCGCGATCGTGTGCGCGATGCCGTAAAGCCCGTGCGTTGTCACCACCACGATGTTGACGATGCTGCCGGGATGCTTGTGGTCGCGCCAGCGCTGGGCGGCCGCCTGCATCATGTACCAGGTGCCGTTCAGATTGGTATTGATGACCGCGTTCCAGCCTTTCACCGAAAAGTCGATTGCGGGTTGCGGAAACTGGCCGCCGGCGCTGTTGATGAGATGGTCGACGCGGCCATGCGCCGCCCAGACCGTTTCGAACAGGGCGTTGATCGCATCCGGCTCCCGGATGTCGGCAACGCAGGCGGATGCCCCGAGGTTTCGGCCGGCCAATTCGGCGACGAGGGCGTCGAGCTTGTCCTGATTGCGGCCGATGACGGCGACATGCGCGCCGAGCCGTGCAAACAGCCAGACGATCGCGCGGCCGATGCCGCCGGTACCGCCGGAGACGAGGACGACCTGATCCCTGAGCAGGTCGGTCGCGAACACGGTCGGATGAACCGCAAGCTCCGTGTCGGTCAGGCCAAGTTTTTCCGTCGTCTGGTGATCGTTCATGAGTAACGCCGGCCCTTGCCACGTGCGGATAGGCCCGTACATTAGCCACCCAACAAGAACCAAGCAAAGAACGAGTTTTGATGTCCGGTCTTTCCGCCTTTCCGATTACCGCACGCTGGCCAGCCAAACACCCCGACCGCCTTCAGCTGTATTCGCTACCGACGCCAAACGGCGTCAAGGTCTCGATCATGCTGGAAGAGATCGGCTTGCCCTACGAAGTGCATCTCGTCGACTTCAGCAAGGACGACCAGAAGACGCCCGAATTCCTGTCGCTGAACCCGAACGGCAAGATCCCGGCGATCCTCGATCCGGATGGCCCCGGCAGCAAGCCGCTTCCCCTGTTCGAGTCCGGCGCGATCCTGCAATATCTTGCCGAGAAAACCGGAAAACTGCTGCCCTCGGACGCTGCGCGCCGCTACCAGACCATCCAGTGGCTGCACTTCCAGATGGGCGGGATCGGGCCGATGTTCGGCCAGGTTGGCTTCTTCCACAAATTCGCCGGCAAAGATTTTCCGGATAAGCGGCCGCTAGAGCGCTACGTCGCGGAATCAAAACGCCTGCTGGGCGTGATCGAGACGCACCTCGCGGGACGGCAATGGATCATGGACGACGATTTTACCATCGCTGACATCTCCATGCTCGGCTGGGTGCGCAACCTGGTCGGCTTTTACGGTGCGCGTGAGATCGTTGCGTTCGATACGCTCACACACGTGCCCGCCTGGCTGGAGCGCGGCCTGGCGCGGCCTGCCGTGGAGCGTGGCCTGAACATTCCGAAACGGCCTTAAGCGGCGTGCTTGAGCAGTTCGTAGACCGTGGGGTTGTCGGCGCAGGCGCCAAAACCGCATTCCAGCAGCGTCGAGACCACATTCAGCGCCGTCAGCCCGATCATGAGCCACACCGCGGCTTGCGCGAAAGCGCCGCCGGAGATCGGTTGCGGTGCGGTGTCGTCGAACTGGCGGTCGAACAGCAGGATGGAAGCGAGCAGCACGATGGCTGCGATGAAGCCGATCAGCGCCCAGGTATAATAATGAAAGCCGAGCAGCGCCGAGCCGTAGCCGGCGTCTCCCGGCATGATGTGCAGCAGCACCTGTCGCGTCGAAACGACCGCGCCGGCAACGGCTGCGAACAGCGACATCGCGTAATGGCTGGGACGGGGTCCGAACCGGATGTTCAGAATTGGGCCGATGGCCAGCGTCGCGAACAGGATGCGCTGCAGCAGGCACAGCGGGCAGGGCAATTCGTGCAGCACGAATTGCGCGGCAAACGCGGCCGCCAGCACCAGCGCCACGGCATAAAGGCCAAGCGCATTCAGGGTGATGGCGCGGGTTTGGGTCATCGCATATCTCAGAACGACAGTTTCAGCGTGTCGGTGGCGTGATGCAGATAGGTCGCGACGCAGGCGATCATGACGGTGGCGAACAGACCGAGCGCGAGCGGACGCGGGCCGCGCCAGGCGACCAGCATGACGATGGCGGTGGCCAGAAACAGTGCGGTAAATTCCATCATCGGCCCCCGGCAGCAAATGCGACGGCACTTTATGGCTGATTCGCCGACCCGGTTTGAATAAAAACAGGCCCATCAGCCACGCGGTGGACGACGAACGCAGGCGGTCCTTGCCGTGGGGTCATGAAATTACCTTGATGCGCCGCGAGATGATTTTTCATTGTCCGCCGCGCGGCTCTATCCCATGATGGCCCAAGAGCTTTCTCATTCCCGTTCCGAGCGCGCCATGACCACAGCAGCAATCCGCCCTGCCATCCATCATCAGCCCTGGTACAAGATCCTGTATCTTCAGGTTCTGATTGCGATCGCGCTCGGCGTCCTGATCGGATATTTCTATCCGGATCTCGGCAAGGAGCTGAAGCCGCTCGGCGACGGCTTCATTGCACTGATCAAGATGATGATTGCGCCGGTGATCTTCTGCACCGTCGTGCACGGCATTTCCTCGATGGGTGATCTGAAGCGCGTCGGACGGGTCGGCCTGAAGGCGCTGATCTATTTCGAGGCCGTGTCCACGGTGGCGCTGGCCGTCGGCCTGATTGTCGGCGAAGTGCTTCAGCCCGGGCACGGCTTCAACATCGATCCGGCTACGATCGACCCCAAATCCGTCGCCTCCTATGTCAGCAAGGCGAAAGAGGAAGGCATCGTCGCGCATCTGCTCGGGATCATTCCCGACAGCTATTTCGGGGCGCTCGCCCGCGGCGACCTGCTGCAGGTCTTGCTGATCTCGATCCTTTCCGGCTTTGCCGTCGCCTTTCTCGGCAAGGCCGGCGAGCCGATCGCGTATGCGATCGATCAGGCCGCCAAAATGTTCTTCAGGGTGATCGCCATCATCGTCCGCGTCGCGCCGATCGGCGCCTTCGGGGCGATGGCGTTCACGGTCGGCGCCTACGGGCTCAATTCGCTGTGGAACCTGATCGCGCTGATCGCCACCTTCTATCTGACCAGCGTGCTGTTCGTATTGGTCGTGCTCGGCGCGATTGCGCGCATCTCGGGTTTCTCGATCATCCGCTTCATTGCCTACATCAAGGACGAACTGTTGATCGTGCTTGGGACGTCGTCGTCGGAGACGGTGCTGCCGCAGATGATCCAGAAGATGGAGCACCTCGGCGCGTCGCGGCCGGTGGTTGGGCTCGTCATCCCGACCGGCTACAGCTTCAATCTCGACGGCACCAATATCTATATGACGCTGGCGACGTTGTTCCTGGCCCAGGCGACCAACACCCACCTGACGATCTGGCACGAGCTCGCTATTCTCGGCATCGCCATCATCACCTCGAAGGGCGCCTCCGGCGTGACGGGGGCGGGCTTCATCACGCTGGCCGCGACCCTTTCCATCGTGCCGGACATACCGATCCAGTCGATCGCCATCCTTGTCGGCATCGACAAATTCATGAGCGAGTGCCGCGCGCTGACCAACCTGATCGGCAATGGCGTTGCCTGCATCGTCATCAGCCGCTCGGAAGGCGAACTCGACAAGGACAAGCTGCACGAGGCGATGGCGCATCCGATCGAACTCGGCGAGGCGCTCGAGCCCGGCGCAACTTAGAAAAGACACATGCGATGAGCATCACCATCTACGGCATCAAGAACTGCGACACCATGAAGAAGGCGCGGACCTGGCTCGACGGCCATGGCGTGGCCTACGATTTCCACGACTACAAGACCGCGGGTATTGCGATGGAAAAGCTCAAGCAATGGTCCGACGAAGTCGGATGGGAGACGCTGCTCAACCGCGCCGGCACCACGTTCAAGAAATTGCCCGATGCCGACAAGGAGGGCCTGAACGAGCGCAAGGCGCTGGCGCTGATGCTGGCCCAGCCCTCGATGATCAAGCGGCCCGTGCTCGACCTCGGCGGCAAATTGCTTGTTGGCTTCAAGCCCGACATCTACGCCAGCGAAGTAGCGTCGAAGCCGCGCGGGCGGAAGGGCTAATCCGGCTCGATCACATCGTCGTCGGACAGACGCCGGTCTGCCCGGCTCGGAACGAATTCGCGATCGATGATGGCCCTGATCAGGATCACGGGCAGGGCTTTCGGCTTCAGACCCATCAGATTATTGATCTTGAAGCCGCCCTCGATGCTGATGCTCTTGTAGGAACCGACGATCTGCTCGACTTTAGAGCTGCTGCCGAACGGCAGCAGCAGCCGCTCATAGGAAACGTCCTTGCCGTCGGCGTCCTGCACCGTTGAAATCGAATAGGCCGGCCGCCTGTGCGTCACGCAAGCGCGATATAGCTCAATCACGTTGGCGTAACGTTCTGGCCCGATCGCATCGTCGAGGTAGCGGTTGGTTCGCTTGTCCGGATCGATATGCTCGTTGCCATAGGTGGCGGTCAGACGGACGCCCTCCTGGGTAATCAGGAAGCGCGCGCTGTCGCCAATGCCCCTGACTTCAAATCCCATCATGTCGGCCAGTTCTTCGCCGAAGCGGTTCGGCTGGAAGTTGCCGATGAGGGGGAGGGGCCGGTGCCTGGCGGCGGCGCGCAGCCAGGTGTTCAGGAGCTCACGCTGCTTGATCGACCTGATCACCGAGGGATCGGAACTTTCGAATTCCATGGAGCTAGCCGAATTCGAGCACGTCGCCGGGCGGAATGCGGCCGGGTGCGCGATGAAAAAGATCGCGATCGATAATGCTGCGAAGTTTCGGCACCGGCAGCTTGTCGTTTCCACGCATCAGATTCTTGATCTCGAAGCCACCGTCCTCGCTGATGGTCTTCAGCGACGCGATGATGTGGGTGACGTTGCCGCCGCCCGAGAACGGCAGCAGCAGCCGCTCATAGGCAACGATTCGCCCGTAGATGTCATCGATATTGGCGATGGTATAGGCGGGAAGGCGGCGGACGATGCATTCGTAATAGACCGGCATCACGATCGGCGCGAGCCTCGTGCCCAGATATTCGTCGAGATAGCGGCCCTTGCCGGTGCTGCCATAGGCGCTCGACGTCCGCGTGCCGTCGCTCTGGATCGTCAGCCGCGGCGGCTCAGACGTCGTATCGACGGCGCAAAACACCAGGTCCGGGAGTTCATCCTCGATCCGCGCCGGCTGATATTCGTCAATGCGCGGCAGCGAATGGTCGCGGGCGTAAAGCCGCAGCCAATTGTTGAGCAGGTCGCGCTGCTTGATCGATTTGACGACCGATGGGTTGGCGCTTTCGAAATGCAAAGCCGCGATCTCTAAATATGTAAATCACGTCATGATGGGCCCGAGGCGGAAATATTCTATGAAAACGCGTGAATGCAGCAAAACACCGTTAACGCTCGCTTTCCGGTTTGCGGGAGGCGGCGGAAAACGGCTGGCAAACCCGGATGATCCTGTCCACCGGCAATTCGACTAAGGGCGGATTCGGAACCGGTCCTAATGCTTTGCACACGCCCAGCTTTCCACCTTGCCTAATCCCCGCCGTTGACGGCATATTCCGGCCCGGAGGCGGCAGGTCCGGGGCGTTCCAAGGCGTCCGGGAGAACCTGGCTGGTTAGGAAAAAATTGGCCACACGCGAGGGGACTTCGCGGCGATGGCTGATGGGGGAAATTTGTTTGGCCGATGAGTTCATTCTCGAAACCCATGGATTGACCAAGGAATTCGCGGGTTTCTTTGCCGTTCGCGACGTCGCCCTCAAGGTGCGCCGCGGCAGCATTCATGCGTTGATCGGGCCGAATGGCGCCGGCAAGACCACGTGCTTCAACCTGCTGACCAAATTCCTGAAGCCTTCGGCGGGACAGATTCTCTATAAGGGGCAGGACATCACCGCGATGGCGCCGGCCGATGTGGCCCGCCTCGGCTTGGTGCGCTCGTTCCAGATTTCAGCGGTATTTCCGCATCTGACCGCGCTCGAAAATGTCCGTGTCGCGCTGCAGCGCCAGCACGGCAGTTCCTTCGACTTCTGGCGCTCCAAGAGCGTGCTCGACCGCTTCAACGACCGCGCTCATGAACTGCTGAACGATGTCGGCCTGAGCGAATTTGCCAACACGCCGGCGGTCGAGATGCCCTACGGGCGCAAACGCGCACTTGAAATAGCAACGACGCTGGCGCTCGACCCAGAGATGATGCTGCTCGACGAGCCGATGGCCGGCATGGGCCATGAGGACATCGACAAGATCGCGGCGCTGATCAAGCGCATTTCGGCGAAGTACACCATCCTGATGGTCGAACATAATCTGTCCGTGGTGGCCAATTTGTCCGACATCATCACAGTGCTGACGCGCGGTCAGGTCCTGGCGGAAGGCAACTATGCCGACCTGTCCAAGGACGAGCGCGTCAAGGAAGCCTATCTGGGGGCCGGTCATGCCTGAACTGAAAATGGCCGAAGCCGCCGCGAAACCGGCGGACACGCAAGTGCTGTCGGTCAACGATCTGCAGGCCTGGTACGGCGAATCCCACATCCTTCACGGCATCAACTTCAATGTGAACGCCGGCGAGGTGGTGACGCTGCTCGGCCGCAATGGCGCCGGCAAGACCACCACGCTGAAATCCGTGATGGGGATCATCGGCAAGCGCACCGGCTCGATCCGCTTCGACGGCAAGGAAATCACGCGCGCCTCGTCCGACAAGATCGCGCGGATGGGGATCGCGTTCTGTCCCGAGGAGCGCGGGATTTTCTCCAGCCTCGACGTGCGCGAGAACCTGCTGCTGCCGCCGATCGTGCGCGCAGGCGGGCTGTCGCTGGATCAGATTTTCGATCTGTTCCCGAATTTGAAAGAGCGCCTCAACAGCCAGGGCACCAAACTTTCGGGCGGCGAGCAGCAGATGCTGGCGATCGCGCGAATCCTGCGCACCGGCGCCCGCTTCCTGATGCTGGACGAGCCGACCGAAGGTCTGGCGCCGGTCATCATCCAGCAGATCGGCCACACCATCGCGCGGCTCAAGAAGGAGGGATTCACCATCCTTCTGGTCGAGCAGAATTTCCGCTTCGCCTCGACGGTCGCCGATCGCTACTACATCGTCGAGCACGGCAAGGTGATCGACGGCTTCGCCAATTCGGAGCTGTCGGCCAATATGGACAAGCTCCACACCTATCTCGGCGTCTGAAACACGTTCCAAGGCAGCCTTCACGGAGTAGATATGAAAAATAGAATTTCGGTTTTCTTGATTGGTGCCGCACTTGCAATGGCCGCGAACGGCGTCGCCCTTGCGCAGGACAAAACGATAAAAATCGGCGTGCTGACTGATAATTCGGGGCTCTACTCCGACCTCGGCGGCGCGGGCTCCACCTTGGCTGCCCAGATGGCCATTGAGGATTCCGGCATGGCCGGCAAGGGCTGGAAGATCGATCTGATCTCCGCCGACCACCAGAACAAGCCGGACATCGGCGCCACCATTGCGCGCCAATGGATCGACGTCGAGAAGGTCGACATCTTCATGGACGTGCTGAACTCCGGCGTGGCCCTCGCGGTCAACAATCTGGTGAAGGAGAAGAACTCCATCATGATCAATACCGGCGCGGCTTCGTCGGATCTCACCAACGCCCAGTGTTCACCGAACACGATTCATTGGGTCTATGACACCTACATGCTCGCCAACAGCACCGGTCAGGCGCTGGTGAAGGCCGGTGGCGACACCTGGTTCTTCCTTACCGCCGACTACGCGTTCGGCGCGGCGCTGGAGCGCGACACCACCGCAGTGGTGGTGAAGTCGGGTGGCAAGGTCATTGGTGGAGTCAAGCATCCCTTGAACTCGTCGGACTTCTCGTCGTTCCTGCTGCAGGCGCAGGCGTCCAAAGCCAAGATTATCGGCATGGCTAACGCCGGTGGCGACACCACGAACACGATCAAGCAGGCATCGGAATTTGGTATCGTTGCCGGAGGGCAGAAACTCGCCGGGCTCCTGCTGTTCATTACCGACGTTCACTCGCTCGGCCTGAAGGTGGCACAGGGGCTGAATTTCACCGAAACCTTCTACTGGGACCTGAACGACGGGACCCGCGCCTTTTCCAAGCGCTTTTCCGAGCGCATGAAGAACAAGGCGGAGCCGTCAATGGTGCAGGCGGGCGTCTATTCCGGCCTGATCCACTACTTTAAGGCACTCGAAGCAATGGGTGGCAATCCACATGACGGCGCCAAGGTGGTGGCGAAAATGAAGGAACTGCCGACGGACGATCCGCTGTTCGGCAAGGGGTCGATCCGCGTCGATGGCCGCAAGATTCACCCGGCCTATCTGTTCGAGGTCAAGAAGCCTGAGGAATCCAAGGGACCCTGGGATTATTACAAGCTGGTTGGGACGACTCCGGGAGACCAGGCTTTCAGGCCGCTTTCGGAAAGCGCTTGCCCGCTGGTGAAGAAGTAACACCGGTAACCCGCCGGCCTTGCGCCGGCGGGTGTCGAACCCACGTCATCCAAGATTGAGTGCGAAAGCGAAACCGATGCAGGCTCTGTACGCACAGCTTCTGGTGGGACTGATCAACGGCTCGTTTTACGCGCTGCTCAGTCTTGGGCTTGCCGTGATCTTCGGCATGCTCAACATCATCAATTTCGCCCATGGTGCGGTCTACATGATGGGCGCTTTCGTCGCGTATTTCCTGCTCAACAATGCGTACCTCAGCATCGGCTACTGGCCGGCGCTGATTATCGCGCCGATCGTCGTGGGTATCTTCGGGATGATCCTCGAGCGAACCATGCTGCAATGGCTGGCCGGCCTCGATCATCTCTACGGCTTGCTGCTGACATTCGGGCTGGCGCTGATCATTCAGGGCGTGTTCCAGAATTATTTCGGCTCATCCGGTCTGCCCTATGCGATCCCCGACTATCCAACGATCGGAGGATTTCACGGATTGCAGGGCGGCATGAATCTCGGCTTCATGTTCCTGCCGATCTATCGCGGCTGGGTGGTGATCTTCTCGCTCGTGGTCTGCATCGGGACCTGGTACCTGATCGAGCGCACCCGGCTCGGCGCCTATCTGCGCGCCGCCACCGAAAACCCGACGCTGGTGCGCGCCTTCGGCATCAACGTGCCCCGGATGATCACGCTGACCTACGGGCTCGGCGTCGGGCTCGCCGCGCTCGCCGGCGTGTTGTCGGCGCCGATCAACCAGGTCCGGCCGCTGATGGGCGAAAATTTGATCATCGTGGTGTTCGCGGTGGTGGTGATCGGCGGGATGGGCTCGATCATGGGATCGATCGTGACCGGCTTTGCGCTCGGCGTGATCGAGGGACTGACGAAATATTTCTATCCCGAGGCTTCCAACACCGTGGTCTTCGTGTTCATGGTGCTGGTGTTGCTGGTAAAGCCAACGGGACTGACCGGACGGGCGGCCTGACATGACAGCGATGACCGACGATACGATTCGGGTTCCTCCGCGTGCGATGCGCGACGAGATTATCGCGTTCTGCGCGATGGCGGGGCTGCTGGCGATCGTGCCTTTGACCGGAATCTATCCGTTCTTTGTGATGCAGGCGCTGTGCTTTGCGCTATTGGCCTGCGCCTTCAATCTC
This sequence comes from Bradyrhizobium sp. AZCC 2289, assembly GCF_036924615.1. Taxonomy (NCBI): domain Bacteria; kingdom Pseudomonadati; phylum Pseudomonadota; class Alphaproteobacteria; order Hyphomicrobiales; family Nitrobacteraceae; genus Bradyrhizobium; species Bradyrhizobium sp. AZCC 2289. The sequence goes on from NZ_JAZHRY010000001.1 coordinate 9,111,061, forward strand.
CTGATCGGCTATGGCGGACTGTTGTCGTTCGGCCACGCGATGTTCTTGGGTACGGCGGGCTACGTCACGGCCCATGCCCTGAAAGTCTGGGCGGTGCCGCCCGAGATCGGCATTCTCGCCGGTACCGGCGCCGCGGCCGCGCTCGCGGTGATCACCGGCCTTGTCGCTATTCGCCGGCAGGGGATCTATTTTGCGATGATCACGCTGGCATTGTCGCAGCTGTTGTTTTTCGTGTATGTGCAGACGCCGTTCACCCATGGCGAGGACGGCATCCAGGGCGTTCCGCTGGGCCACCTGTTCGGCGTTTTCAACCTCGCCAACTCGACCATCCTTTATTACGTCGTCCTCGCCGGATTCCTGTTTGGGTTTCTGCTGATTTTTCGCACCATCAACTCGCCGTTCGGCGAGGTGCTGAAGGCGGTTCGTGAGAACGAGCCGCGCGCGATATCGCTGGGCTATAAGACCGAACAGTACAAGCTGCTCGCCTACATCCTGTCGGGAACGCTGGCAGGATTGGCCGGCTCGCTGAAGGTGCTTGTGGCGCAAAATGCTTCGTTGACCGACGTTGAAGTGGGGATGTCCGGGCAAATCGTGCTGATGACGCTGGTGGGCGGTCTTGGAACGGTATTCGGTCCGGTGGTCGGCGCCTTCGTGATCATCGCCATGCAGCAATATCTGGCCGGTTTCGGCCAGTGGGTGACGGTGATCCAGGGCTGTATCTTCGTCGCCTGCGTGCTGACGTTCCGCCGCGGCGTGATCGGCGAAATCGCGCATTATTTCCGGCGGTCGCTCTAGGTCGCGCGTCCCGGACGCGGCGTAGCGCGCAGCGCCGCTCCGCAGAGCCGTGACCTGCGCTGCCTGAGACAGATGGACCCCGGCCGAGCTGTGCACCGCAGGGCCTGCACGGCGTCCGGAGGAACAGCCACAAAGCGGTGGATGACCGGTTTCCGGGGGCCTGCCGTGGCGCGCTTTTGCCGCGAATGGTCTATGACAGTTTTGTGACGGGCCGTCGAACGCGGCCATTCCGGAACGATGGACAAGCCCATGCTGCGCTGGTTTCGTGCCTTTTTGCCCAAAGAGGAGCGCTTTTTCGACCTGTTTGCCCGGCATGCCCAGACATGCGTGCAGGGCGCGCAGGCGTTGCAGGAGATGCTGCGCGGCGGCGACGAAACGCCGGTGTTCTGCCAGCGCGTCAACCAGTTCGAAAACGACGCCGACAACATCACCCGCGAAGTGCTGACCGCGGTCCGCCGCACCTTCATCACGCCGTTCGATCGCGGCGACATCAAGAACCTGATCACGGCGATGGATGACGCCATCGACCAGATGCAGCAGACCGCGAAAGCGGTGGTGCTGTTCGAGGTGCGCACGTTCGAGCCGCCGATGCGCGAAATGGGGACTCTGCTGGTCGAGTGCGCCAATCTGGTCGGGCGCGCGCTGCCGCTGTTGTCGGCGATCGGCGACAACGTCGCGATGCTGACCGCCATCACGGAGGAACTGACCAAGCTCGAAGGCCGGGTCGATGACCTCCACGACATCGGACTGAAGGAGCTGTTCCTCAAGCATCGCAACGCCAACACGATGGATTTCATCGTCGGTGCCGAGATCTACGACCATCTGGAGAAAGTCGCCGACCGCTTCGACGACGTTGCCAACGAGATCAATTCGATCGTGATCGAACAGGTATAGGGCAGGGACGAGTGGACGCCGCGCTTGGTCTCCCCATTCTGGTCGCATTGATCGCGGTCGCGCTGCTGTTCGATTTCCTCAACGGGCTGCACGACGCCGCCAATTCGATCGCCACGATCGTGTCGACCCGGGTGCTGCGTCCGCAATACGCCGTGATCTGGGCGGCCTTCTTCAACTTCGTGGCGTTCGCGGTGTTCGGGCTTAACGTCGCCAATACCATCGGCACCGGCATCATCGAACCGAGCGTGGTCGACGCCACCGTGATCTTCGCGGCCCTGGTCGGCGCCATCGTCTGGAACCTGATCACCTGGGCGCTGGGGATACCGTCGTCCAGTTCGCATGCGCTGATCGGCGGGCTGGTGGGTGGCGGTATGGCCAAGGCGGGATTGTCCGCCGCGGTATGGAGCGGCCTCAGCAAGACGCTGCTCGCGATCGTGCTGTCGCCGCTGGTCGGGTTTTTGCTGGCGCTGGTGCTGGTCGCGATCGTGTCGTGGCTGTCGGTACGCTCGACGCCGTTCGCGGTCGACCGCGCCTTCCGCATCCTGCAATTCGTCTCGGCCTCATTGTATTCGCTCGGCCATGGCGGCAACGACGCGCAGAAGACTATGGGCATCATTGCGGTGCTGCTCTACTCGCAAGGCCACCTCGGCAACCACTTTGAGATCCCGTTCTGGGTGGTCCTGGCGTGCCAGGCCGCGATGGCGCTGGGTACGCTGATGGGTGGCTGGCGGATCGTCCGCACCATGGGACTGCGGATCACGCGGCTGACGCCGATGCAGGGGTTTTGTGCCGAAACCGGGGGTGCGATCACTCTGTTCCTGGCGACCTTTCTCGGGGTTCCCGTCTCCACCACGCACACCATTACCGGCGCCATCGTCGGTGTCGGCGCGGCGCGGCGGGCCTCGGCGGTGCGCTGGAACGTGGCGAGCTCGATCGTCTATGCCTGGGTGATCACCATTCCGGCCTCCGCCATCGTGGCGGCGCTGGCCTATTGGGCGGTGGTGCTGCTGCGATAATCCGGTCGGCCGGTTGGAGCCGGGCCGGTAAGTCCCTATATCCAGGGTGCTTTTTTGCTCCTTGATCCGGCCCGCTTTCCCTGCCAAACGCTCAACCCCATGTCCGACATTGCCGTTACAGCCGAATCGCCAGCCCGGTCGCCGCTATCAGATGAAGTGGCGCGGCGGCGGACCTTTGCCATCATTTCCCACCCCGACGCCGGCAAGACCACGCTGACCGAAAAGCTGCTGCTGTTTGGCGGCGCCATCAACCTCGCGGGGCAGGTCAAGGCCAAGGGCGAACGCCGGAATACCCGTTCCGACTGGATGAAGATCGAGCGCGAGCGCGGCATTTCGGTCGTGACATCGGTGATGACCTTCGAGTTCGAAGGCCTGGTGTTCAACCTGTTGGACACCCCGGGCCACGAGGACTTTTCCGAGGACACCTACCGGACGTTGACCGCCGTCGACTCCGCGGTGATGGTGATCGACGCCGCCAAAGGCATCGAGGCGCGCACCCGAAAGCTGTTCGAGGTGTGCCGGCTGCGCGACATCCCGATCATCACCTTCATCAACAAGATGGATCGCGAGAGCCGCGATACCTTTGATCTCTTGGACGAGATCGAAAAGACGCTGGCGCTCGATACCACGCCGATGACCTGGCCGGTCGGCCGCGGCCGCGATTTTCTCGGCACCTACGACGTCATCAATGGCGGCGTCCGCCTGCTCGAAGGCGGCGGCGCCAAGACCGGCGCGACGCAACAGATCGATATCGCCGAGCTCGCCGGCCGCAACGCCAATCTCGACGTCGGCGAGATCAAGGACGAACTGGCGCTGGTGTCGGAAGCCTGCAAGCCGTTCGAGCTGGACGCATTTCGCGAGGGCCATCTGACGCCGGTCTATTTCGGCAGCGCACTGCGCAATTTCGGCGTCGGCGATTTGCTGGAGGGCCTTGGAAAGTTCGCGCCGCCGCCGCGCGCTCAGGATTCCAATCTGCGCAAGGTCGAGGCCGCCGAGCCGCGCATGAGCGCCTTCGTGTTCAAGATCCAGGCCAATATGGACCCGAACCACCGCGACCGCATCGCGTTCGCGCGGCTGTGCTCGGGAAAACTCAGCCGTGGCATGAAGGCAAAACTGGTGCGTACCGGCAAGAACATGTCGCTGTCGAGCCCGCAGTTCTTCTTCGCCCAGGATCGTTCGGTGGCGGACGAGGCCTTTGCCGGCGACGTCGTCGGTATTCCCAATCACGGCACGTTGCGGATCGGCGACACCCTGACCGAGGGCGAGGATATCACCTTCGTCGGTGTGCCGAGTTTTGCGCCGGAAATCGTTCGCCGCGTGCGGCTGACGGATGCGATGAAGGCCAAGAAGCTGAAGGAAGCCCTGCAGCAGATGTCGGAGGAGGGCGTGGTGCAGGTGTTCCGGCCGCGCGACGGCGCGCCGGCGCTGGTCGGCGTGGTCGGCCCGCTGCAGCTCGACGTGCTGAAGGCGCGGCTCGACGCGGAATATTCGCTGCCAGTGGAATTCGAAGTCTCGGAATTCCAGCTGGCGCGCTGGATTTCGTCCGACGACCGCAAGAAGCTGGAAGCCTTCATCGCTGCCAATGGTTCCGGCGTTGCCGACGACGTCGATGGCGATCCGGTGTTTTTGGCCAAGAATGAATTTTACCTCGGCTACACCAAAGAGCGTGCCGAGGGCATCAACTTTTCCAGCGTCAAGGACGTGAAGAAGAAGGCGTAAGCGGGCGCCGGTGCGCCTGCACTTCTTGTCGTCCCCCGGCTTGACCGGGGACCCAGTACGCCGCGGCTTATCGATTGATCGCCAACAGCTCTGGGATACTGGGTCGCCCGGTCAAGCCGGGCGATGACAGCCGTGGGCGCATCGCCGCCGCGTGCAAAGCACCTGGGCGCCATCGCGCGGCAATCAAAACCTGTTTTCACCTTCCCTCTATACTGCTGGCGTGCTCGACAGCCCAGCGAGAAGGCGCTGATCGCGGAGCTGTCGGCCATGAACGCGGGGATGTGATTGCGGTCAGGCTTGAACCCGGCTGATGCGCGTATCATGTTGGCCGGACTGGAGGTTTTGCCTGATGTTCCGGCGCATCGTCATTTGCCTGTTCGTTACATTCGTGGCCATCAGCGTCTCGGGGAGCGCCGACGCCGGGCAGCGGCGTCACATCGACGCCACGCCGTTTGCGCATGCGCCGTGCAGCGTGCTCGACGGCCGGCCCTGTACGCCGTATTTCTGCAGCGTGTTCAATCACGGTCCCTGCATCCCCGAAATCGATTACCCCTACGGCGAGGACTTGCAACTCACGATCGAAACCGTGCCGCCGCAGGATCAGGCCGCCAAATATCAAAAGCCCGATCACGACCTCGATACCATCGGCGACTTGTTCGCGGCGCTGCGATCCTGCTGGTCACCGCCGCCGGAAGAGACCGCGCGCGCGGGCATGCAGATGTCGGTGCGCTTCAGCTTCAAGCGCAGCGGCGAGATGATCGCCCCGCCGCGCATGACCTTTTCCACGTCAGGCGCCGCGGCGGACACCCGCGCCACCTACCTGAAAGCCATCAACGCGTCGCTCGATGCCTGCCTGCCGCTGAAATTCACCGCTGGCCTCGGTGGCTCGCTGGCCGGGCGGCCGATCGCGATCCGCTATGTCGACAACCGTGATCTGGGGACGCAGGCGGGCAAGCCGTGAGCTACCACGTCATTCCGGGGCGCGCGAAAGCGCGAACCCGGAATCTCGAGATTCCCCGATGCCCAATTGCGCATCTGAGGTGAGGTCTGGTCCTGCGGACCATCCCGGAATGACGGCTCTTGCATTTGGCGCATTGCAGCCCTGGCCTCTAAAGTGATAGGCGATGTCAGGAAAAGCGGGCCACACAGGGAGAGGACATCATGGGACTGCTGGTGATGATCCTAGGCCTCATCCTGTTCCTCGGTGTCCACACGCTCACTACCCAGCGCGAGTTGCGCGCGCGGTTTGTCGTCTCGATGGGCGAGGGCGGTTACAAGATCGGCTATGCGCTGGCCTCGATCGCCGGCCTGGCCCTGATCGTCTGGGGTTTTGCCGATTATCGCGCGGCCGGCATGTGGGATGTCTGGTCGCCGCCGACCGCGTTCAAGCATATCACCGTGGCGTTGATGCTTCCCGCCGTCATCCTGGTGGTGGCGTCCTATATCCGCGGCCGGATCTACGCGACGCTGAAACATCCGATGCTGGCCGGCGTCAAGCTGTGGGCGGCGGCGCATCTGCTCGCCAATGGCGATATCGGCTCGATCATCCTGTTCGGCTCGTTTCTGGGATGGGCGGTGTTCGACCGTATTTCGCTGAAACATCGTCCCGACGCCGGCGCACCGCCGATCCCCGTCGGCGGTCCCGGCAACGATCTGATCGCGATCGCGGTCGGGATCGTCGCCTATCTCGCGCTGGCCTTCGCGTTCCACCCGGTCGTGATCGGCGTTCCCGTGGTTGGAGCTTAAGTCATGTCGGTTCAATCTGCCATCCGGCGCAAGACGGCGCCGGACATTCGCGCCCGCAAGAACGGTGAGCCGATCGTAATGCTGACGTCGTATCATGCGCATACGGCGGCCCTGGTCGATCGCTATTGCGACGCCATCCTGGTCGGCGATTCCCTCGGCAATGTCATGCATGGATTCGAGACCACCGTGCCGGTGACGCTCGACATGATGATCCTGCAGGGGCGGGCGGTGATGCGCGGCTCGAGCCAGGCGCTGGTCGTGGTCGACATGCCCTTCGGCTCCTATGAGGCTTCCAAAGAGCAGGCGTTTCATTCCGCCGTGCGGATATTGAAGGAGACGCAGTGCGGCGCGGTGAAGCTCGAAGGCGGCGTGCGGATGGCGGAGACGGTCGCGTTTCTGGTCGACCGCGGCATTCCCGTGATGGGCCATATCGGATTGACGCCGCAATCGATCAACACGCTCGGCTCGTTTCGCGCGCAGGGCCGCGAGCAGGGCAGCTGGGAGCCGATCGAGAACGACGCCGTGGCGATTTCGGAGGCCGGCGCCTTTTCGGTCGTGATCGAGGCGGTCGCCGAGCCGCTGGCGAGGAAGATCACCGCGGCGATTGCGATTCCCACCATCGGCATCGGCGCCAGTGCGGCTTGTGACGGCCAGGTACTGGTATTGGAGGACATGCTCGGCCTGTCGCCGCGGACGCCGAAATTCGTTCGCCGCTACGGCAATCTCGGGCCTGCGATCGAGGCCGCCATCGAGGGCTACGCCACCGATGTCCGCTCGCGCGCATTCCCCGGGCCCGAGCATGTCTACGATATGAAAACCAAAGATCCGAAAGCCAAGAGCTGACGGGGCGAACGATGGATTGGTCGAAACATCCCATTCCCGCGATGCGGCTCGAGTCACGCTTCGGCGACCGGATCGTGCCAGCATTTTGCGCGCGGCCCAAAAGCATCTGGGCGACGGTCGCGGATGCTGTGGCCAGAAATCCCGACGCCGAAGCGCTGGTGTGCGGCGAGCGGCGCATGAAATGGCGCGAGGTTGCCGAGCAATCCGCACAAATCGCGGCGGGATTGCAAAAACTGGGATTGCAGCGCGGCGACCGCGTCGCGGTGCTGCTCGGCAACCGCGTCGAATTCGTGCTGACGCTGTTTGCCGCGGCCCATGCCGGCCTGGTGACCGTGCTGCTCTCGACCCGCCAGCAAAAGCCCGAGATCGCCTACGTCCTGACCGACTGCGGCGCAAAGCTGCTGATCCACGAGGCGACGCTCGCCGATCGCCTGCCGGATGCGGCCGACGTCCCCGACCTGAAGCACCGGATCTCCGTCAGCGACGAGGGCGCGTCGCCATTCGCCAAATTACGCGACGGCGCCCCGTCGCAGGTGCCGGCCGAAGTCGGCGAAGAAGATACCGCGATGATCCTGTACACGTCGGGCACGACGGGCCGGCCGAAGGGCGCGATGCTCGCGCATTGCAACGTCATCCATTCGGCGATGGTGTTCGCGTCCTGCCTGCAGCTGACGGCGGCGGACCGCTCGATCGCCGCCGTGCCGCTCGCCCATGTCACCGGCGTCATCGCCAACATCATGACCATGGTCCGCTGCGCCGGCACGTTGATCATCATGGCCGAGTTCAAGGCGGCGGAATATCTGAAGGTCGCTTCCCGCGAGCGCGTCACCTACACGGTGATGGTGCCGGCGATGTACAATCTCTGCCTGTTACAGCCCGATTTCGACAGCCACGATTTGTCGAGCTGGCGCATCGGCGGCTTTGGCGGCGCGCCGATGCCGGTCGCCACGATCGAGAAGCTGGATGCCAAGATTCCAGGCCTCAAGCTGATCAACTGCTACGGCTCGACCGAAACCACGTCGCCGTCGACCATCATGCCCGGCGAATTGACCGCCAGCCATATCGACAGCGTCGGATTGCCGTGCCCGGGCGCGCAGATCATCGTCGTGGATGCCGACGGTCGTGAACTGCCGCGCGGCGAGATCGGCGAAATCTGGATCCATGGCGCCTCGGTCATCAAAGGCTATTGGAGCAATCCAAAGGCGACGGCCGAGAGCTTTACCGCGGGCTTCTGGCATTCCGGCGATCTCGGCTCGATCGACGCGCAGAATTTCGTCCGCGTGTTCGACCGCCAGAAAGACATGATCAACCGCGGCGGGCTGAAGATCTATTCCGCCGAAGTCGAGTCGGTGCTGGCCAGCCATCCCGCCGTGATCGAAAGCGCGATCATCGCCAAGCCGTGCCCGGTGCTGGGCGAACGGGTCCATGCCGTGATCGTGACCCGCAACGCGGTCAGCGGCGAGGCGCTGCGCGCCTGGTGCGCCGAGCGGCTGTCGGATTACAAGGTGCCGGAGACGATGGCGCTGACGTCAGAGCCGTTGCCGCGCAACGCCAATGGCAAGGTGATCAAGCGGCAGCTTCGGGAGGCTTTTGCCGCGGCTCAGGCCCGGGAGCAGGCCTGATTCCGCTGTGGCCCCCCGGCCGCCCGCCGCGACCCCGTTAACGCTTTGATCCGGGTGGCTTTGCCTTGCCAGCGCCATATCGTTAGGGTAACGCCGCCGCTGTGCGGGGGGATCAGGCGCATGGCGCTGCCGCCGAAAGGTGCGGCCCCCAGGGGATGGGATAGCTTTAAGTGTCTGAATTATTTGACGAAGTTGACGAGGATGTCCGTCGCGACCAGCTCAAGAAGCTGTGGGACCAGTATTCGATCTATATCGTCGCCGGCGCGCTGCTGATCATCGCCTCGGTCGGCGGCTGGCGCGGCTATGAGTATCTGGAGGCCAAGAAGGCGGCCGAGGCCGGTGCGGCCTTCGACAAGGCCGTCGAGCTCTCCGAGCAGAACAAGCATACCGAGGCTGAGGCGGCATTTGCCGATCTGGCTGCCAAGGCGCCGTCGGGATACCGCGTGCTGGCGCGGCTGCGCGTGGCGGCGGAAGTCGCCAACCGCGATCCGCAGGCCGCGGCGAAGATGTTCGACGATATCGCCGCCGATCGCAGTGTCGGCGCGCCGGAACAGGATCTGGCGCGGGTCCGCGCCGCCCAATTGCTGCTGGAAACCTCAACCTATCCCAACCTGTTGCAGCGACTCGAGGCCGCGGCTGCCCCGGGCGCGACCTTTCGCCATACCGCGCGCGAATTGCTGGCGCTGTCGGCCTGGCGCGCCAATGACATGACTGCGGCGCGGCAATGGCTGGATCAGATTGCCAATGACGGCGAGACGCCGCCGAGCCTGCGCTCGCGTGCCGAGGCGCTGCAGGCCCTGCTTCCGCCGGTCGCCAAGAGCTGACCGCAAACGAGTTGAGTGAGAGATCGACCATGCGCCGCTCACAACGTTTGATCGCAGCCGCCGTCGTCATCGCGCTGTCCGGCGTGCTGGCGGGCTGTTCGAGCAGCCTGAGCAATTTCGATCCCTCCGATCTGCTCGACTTCCTCGACACCAAGAAAAAGCTGCCCGGTGAGCGCAAGCCGGTATTCCCGGATGGCGTGCCGGGCCTCGAGCAGGGCGTGCCGAAGGAATTGTACAAGGGCTCCCGGCAGGAGCAGATCGACCAGCAGAACGCCGCCGCGGCGGCGGCTACCGAGGCCCCGCCGCCCGAGCCGGCGCCGGCGCCGAAGGGCAAGCGATCGGCGAAGGGCAAGGGCAAGCCGCCCGCGACGGCCGGCACCGAGCCTGCGGCTGCGCCCGCCGCCACCGCGGCCGCTCCCGACGCCGTGCCGGAGGAAGAGGCCGGCACCGCCGCCGCACCGCCGGCACCCAAGCCCAAAAAGATCGCGCGCAAGCGCACCACCGCGCCGCCGCCCGATCAGACCGCCCAGCCGGCCGCACAACCGGCCAATCCGGCCAACCCGTCGCAACAATCCGCCGCGCCGTTCCCGGCACCGATGCCGAGCGGCACCTTCACGCGCTAGGTTTTGTTTTCAGCTCATTGACACCCGCGTCCTGACGGGCGAACGGATTTCTTATGTCTTTCACCTTCGCGATCATCGGCCGGCCCAATGTCGGAAAATCGACGCTGTTCAATCGGCTGGTCGGGCAGAAGCTCGCGCTGGTCGATGACGAGCCCGGCGTGACCCGCGACCGCCGTGAGGGCGCGGGGCGTCTCGGCGACCTCGAATTCACGATCATCGATACCGCCGGCCTCGACGAGGGCGCCAAGGGGTCGCTGACGGCGCGGATGCAGGAGCAGACCGAAACCGCGATTGCGCTCGCCGACGCGCTGATGTTCGTGATCGACGCCCGCGCGGGTCTGACGCCGAACGATCGCGCCTTTGCCGATTTCGCGCGCCGCGCCAACAAGCCGGTGGTGCTGGTCGCCAACAAGAGCGAGGGCCGGCACGGCGAAGTCGGCGCGATGGAATCCTATGCGCTGGGGCTCGGCGATCCCGTGCAGATATCGGCCGAGCATGGCGAGGGCTTGAGCGATCTCTACGACGCGTTGCGCGTGCTGATGCCGGAGCCGGTCGAAGAGAGCGAAGAATTCGACGACGACGAGGTGATCGAATCCGACGAAGATCTAGCCACGCGTCCGATTCGCGTCGCTATCGTCGGCCGTCCCAATGCCGGCAAATCCACGCTGATCAACCATCTGCTCGGCGAGGAGCGGCTCCTGACCAGCCCCGAAGCCGGCACCACGCGCGATTCCATTTCCGTCGAGATCAATTGGCAGGGGCGCGATTTCCGGGTGTTCGATACCGCCGGATTGCGGCGTCGCTCGCGGATCGAGGAAAAGCTGGAAAAACTCTCGGTGGCGGACGCGCTGCGCGCGATACGCTTTGCCGAAGTCGTCGTGCTGATGATGGACTCGCAGAACAGGTTCGAGGAGCAGGATTTGCGCATCGCCGACCTGATCGAGCGCGAGGGCCGGGCGCTCGTGATCGCGGTCAACAAGTGGGATCTGATGGAGCGCAAGGGCAATCTGATCTCGGCGTTGCGCGTCGATGTCGATCATCTGCTGCCGCAGGTCAAAGGCGCGCCTGTCGTCGCGGTGTCCGGCCTGATGGGCGAGGGGATCGACCGCCTGATGACGGCGATCCAGGAAGCCTATGCGGTATGGAACAGGCGCGTGCCGACGGCGGCACTCAATCGCTGGTTCGAGCAAGCGGTCGACGCCAACCCGCCGCCTGCGGTCTCGGGGCGGCGATTGAAGCTGAACTACATCACGCAGGCCAAGGCGCGGCCGCCGAGCTTCATCCTGTTCTGCTCGCGCGCCGACGCCGTGCCGAAATCCTATTTGCGCTATCTCGTCAATACCATGCGCGAATTCTTCGAGCTGCCGGGCACGCCGGTGCGAATCTCGCTGCGCGAGAAGGAAAATCCGTTCGCCCACAAGCGCAAGCGGCCGTCATGAGCGGGCAGGCCGCGAACGGTGTGGTTGAAACCCCTCCGGCGCGCGGCGCGGCGGTGATCTTTATCTTCGTCACCATTTTGCTCGATACGCTGGCGCTCGGCGTCATCATTCCGATCCTGCCCAAACTGATCGAAAGCTTCGTCAACAACGATACCGCCAACGCCGCACGCATCTTCGGCCTGTTCGGCACCGCCTGGGCGCTGATGCAGTTCCTGTTCTCGCCGATCCTGGGCGGGCTGTCGGACCGGTTCGGCCGGCGGCCGGTGGTGCTATTGTCGAATTTCGGCCTCGGGGCGGATTACGTGCTGATGGCGCTGGCGCCGTCGCTGATCTGGCTGTTTGTCGGCCGGGTGATTTCGGGCATCACCTCGGCCAGCATCTCGACGGCGTTTGCCTACATCACCGACGTCACGCCGCCGGAAAAACGCGCGACCGTATTCGGCAAGATCGGCGTCGCCTTCGGCGCCGGATTCATTCTGGGGCCTGCGCTGGGCGGGCTGCTCGGGGGCTTCGATCCGCGGCTGCCCTTCTGGGTCGCGGCGGGATTGAGCTTTGCCAATGCGATGTACGGCCTGCTGATCCTGCCGGAATCGCTGCCGGCCGAGCGCCGCTCGCCGTTCCGCTGGAAGAGCGCGAACCCGATCGGCGCGCTGCACTTGCTGCGTTCGAGCCGCGTGCTCGCCGGCCTGTCGCTGGCGAATTTCTTTGCCCAGCTCGCGCATGTGGTGCTGCCCTCGACCTTCGTGCTGTACGCGACCTATCGCTACGGCTGGAATACGACCACGGTCGGCGCCACGCTTGCCTTGGTCGGCATTTGCGCGATGGTGGTGCAGGGCACGACCATCGGCCCGATCGTCAGGCGGTTCGGCGAACGGTGCGCCCTGATGTTCGGTCTGGCCTGCGGCGCCGTCGGCTTTTTCATCTTCGGTGCGGCGCCGAGCGGGCCGCTGTTCTGGGTCGGTATTCCCGTAATGGCGTTGTGGGGCATCGCGGGCGCTGCGACCCAGGCGCTGACGACGCAATTGGTGGCCCCCGATCAGCAGGGCCAGTTGCAGGGTGCCACCAACAGCGTGCAGAGCGTCTCCCAGCTGATCGGGCCGTTCCTGTTCACGCTGATATTTGCCTGGTTCATCGGCGCGAACGCGCCGTTCAAACTACCGGGCGCGCCGTTCTATCTCGCATCGGCGCTGCTGCTGCTGGCGCTGGTGATCGCGCTGCGCGCGACCAAGGCGGCGCGCAGCGAAGGCTGACCGGCGAGGGTTACAAGCCGCGCGCGTCAACGCTCGTCACGCGGTCTTGCAGGCGCAAAAATACCCACGCCCCTGGTCGGAAACCATCGGGCGTGGGTTCATTATTTCCGCGTAGATTCCATGTGGCGATGGGCGTGCATCCGCTAGGTTTGGGTTTCCACACTCGAACCCGCGGAGACGTCAGATGCAAGCATCCCACGTAAGCACGCCCATCAAGAGCAATGTTAGCACGATTTTTGTAGCGATCGAACTGAGCCAGAGGAGTTGGCTAGTGACGATGCACTGCCCGGACAAGGATAAGATATCCCACCATAAGCTGGAGGGCGGCGATCATGTCGGCTTGCTGACGCTGATCGAGCGGATGCGTGAGCGGGCAGCGCGAACGCTGGGAGCGGTCCCGGCGGTGGTGAGTTGCTATGAGGCGGGCTACGACGGGTTTTGGCTGCATCGGCTTCTGATGGCGGCGGGGATCACGAACCACGTGTTCGACCCTGCGAGTATTGCAGTGGATCAGCGGGCGCGGCGGGTGAAGACCGACCGGATCGATGGCGAGAAGATGCTGCGCACGCTGATGGCGTACCTGCGCGGCGAGCCGCGGGTGGTGCGGATCGTGCGGGTGCCGACCCCCGAGCAGGAGGACGCCCGCCGCGCCAGCCGCGAACGCGGCCGGCTGACCAAGGAACAGACGGCTCACACCACCCGGATCAAGGCGCTGCTGCGGCTGTTGGGCATGGCGGTGGGGAACCCGCGCCGACACGACTGGCTGACCTGGCTGGTGAAGCAGCGGGACTGGCAAGGCCAGGCGGTACCGCCGCAGATCATGGCCGAGATCAAGCGCGAACACGCGCGGCTGATGCTGGTGCGCGAGCAGCTTGATGCGCTGGCGCAGGCTCCGGCGGATCTGACCTCAGCGGCGGCTCAGATGGCACAGCGCAGCGAACTCTTGCTCCGGCTCAAAAGCCTCGGCCCGGCGTTCACAACGACGCTGACCAACGAGGTGTTCTACAAGGACTTTCGCAATCGGCGTGAGGTCGCGAGCTATTTCGGACTAACGCCCAGTCCATGGCAGAGCGGCGGGATCGATCGCGACCAAGGGATCAGCAAGGCGGGCAACCCGCGCGCCCGTTGCGCCGCGATCGAGATGGCCTGGCTGTGGCTGCGACATCAGCCGGACAGCAAACTCACCCAGGAGTATCGGCGACGCACACTCAATGCCAGCAAGCGCATCAAGCGCGTCGCCATCGTGGCCTTGGCGCGCAAGCTGATCGTGGCGCTCTGGCACTATCTCACAACCGGCCTTGTACCCGAGGGAGCGATGCTCAAGACGGCAGAGGTCTAAACTTTCAACCAACGCGTCGGCGTCGCGGCATCTGCCGCGGTCAGCGCGGGATGGATGGTGACCGTGCCACCCTTGGGCCAAAAACAGGCTGTTTCGTAGATGGGTCTCATCCTCATGGCTTCCTCGCCGCAAGTATGCGGAATGTGGGTACGGGCCAAAGCGGTCCGACCGGATATGAGGTGATGCAGTGAGCTGCTGCATAAATCGCCGGAAGCCAGTCCCTGAGCGCCTCGACCGCGGCGGCACGCTGCGCTACGCATGGCTCCGCGCGCCGCCTCTACGCCGAACACCAAAAATTAAACCCGAGCCTCCGGCGCGACGCTTGACTCAAAAGGCCTCATATGAGGGTGGGCAAAGCGAAGCCTGCCCACCACGAAACCACCATTTGGATGGATGGTGGGCACGGCGCAAGTGCGCCTTTGCCCACCCTACGCAGCTACGCAGCTATTTCTTCACCAGCGGGCACTCGCTGGCTTCCAGCGGCTTGGCCGCGTCTTCCGGCGAGATGGTGGCGATCAGCTTGTAATAATCCCACGGATATTTCGACTCTTCCGGCTTCTTCACTTCGAACAGATAGGCCGGAATGATGCGGCGGCCATCGATGCGGAGCGGGCCCTTGCCGAACAACGGATCGTCGGTCGGGATTTCCTTCATCTTGGCGACGACTTTGGCGCCGTCATGCGGATTGCCGCCGAGCGCTTCCATTGCTTTCAGGTAGTGCAGGACAGAGGCATAATTACCGGCCACCGTCATCGAGGGCATCGTGCCCTTGGGCGACAGTTTCTGGAAACGCTTCGACCATTCGCGGGTCTTGTCGTTCATGTCCCAGTAGAAGGATTCCGTGAAGGTCAGGCCTTGCGCGGTCTTCAGCCCGAGCGAATGCACGTCGTTGATGAAGAGCAGGAGCGCGGCGAGCTTCTGGCCCCCGGCGACAATGCCGAATTCGGACGCCTGCTTGATCGCGTTGGTGGTGTCGCCGCCGGCATTGGCGAGCCCGACCACTTTTGCCTTCGAGGACTGCGCCTGCAGTAGGAAGGATGAAAAATCCGACGAATTGATCGGATGCTTCACCCCGCCGAGCACCTTGCCGCCATTGGCTGACACGACCGCCGTGGTGTCACGTTCGAGCGCCGCGCCGAAGGCATAATCGGCGGTCAGGAAGAACCAGGTGTCGCCGCCGGCCTTGGTCAGCGCCTTGCCGGTGCCGTTGGCCAACATGTAGGTGTCGTAGGTGAAGGAGATCGTGTTCGGCGTGCAGGCCTTGCCGGTGAGATCGGCGGTCGCAGCACCCGAGTTGAGCAGGACGATATTCTTGTCCCTGACGAGATTGTTGACGGCGAGGGCGACGCCGGAGTTCGGCGTATCGGCGATCGCATCGACCTTCTCATTGTCGATCCATTGCCGCGCGAGGTTGACGCCGACATCGGGCTTGTTCTGGTGATCGCCGCTCAGGACGTCGATCTTCCAGCCCTTGGCGGCGAGGCCGGAGTCCTCGACCGCCATCTTGATGGCGACCACCGAATTGGGACCGCCGATGTCGGCGTAAAGGCTCGACATGTCGTTCAACACGCCGATCTTGACGGTCTTGTCCTGAGCGAATGCGGGCGCGGCAAGGCCGATGCCGGCAACAGTAATCAGCGCGGCGAGGCGCCGCGCGTTAAGTGTGGTCATGTATTCCCTCCATCTGTGGTCGCCGGGCGGCCTTCTTGGTGAAGCTTGACCCGGCTGGACCGGCATCGTGTTAGTTGGTCCGGACCTTCCCGGCAATCCGCCTATCGTAGCGCGTCCGAGGTCAGCTTGAACTTCTGGATCCGCTTACCGGTGTCGACCTCGGCGGTGTAGACGTTGCCCTTGGCATCCACCGCCATGGCGTGGATCCAGTGGAATTGCCCGGCGTTGCGGCCGTTGCGCCCAAAACTGCCGACCACGGTACCGTCGTCGCGTTTCAGCACCCGGATTTCGTTGTTTTCGCCGTCGGCGCTCAGGAGATAAGTCTGCTTCGGATCGGGCCAGATCGCGATGTCCCAGACCGCGCCGTTGCCGAGCGTGTTCTTCTCGTAGAACCACTCCCTCACGAAGGTGCCATCCTTCTTGAACACCTGGATACGGTCGTTGATGCGGTCGCAGACATAGACCAGCCCGTCATTGGCGATCTTCACGCAGTGCACGGGGTTGGCGAATTGCTGCGGCGCCGGCGCCTTGGGATCGTAAGGCGGCTGCTTGGTGTCATCAGGCACATGGCCGTAAGCGCCCCAGTTCCGCTTGTAGGCGCCGGTCGTGGCGTCAAAAACGATCACGCGGCGGTTGCCGTAACCATCGGCGACGTAGATTTCGTTGGCGTCCTTGTCGATCGCGGTCTCGGCGGGTTTGCCGAGCTGGGTGGTGTCGTTGCTTCCCTTGCTCGGCGCGATCTTGCCGATCTGCGACACGAACTTGCCGTCGATGGTGAATTTCAGGATCGCGTTGTCGTTGTCGGCATTGCCGCCGATCCAGACGAAGCCGCGTTCGTCGACTTCGATGCCGTGCTCGCGGCCGACCCATTCATAGCCTTCGCCGGGCCCGCCCCACGAACGCAGCAGATTGCCGTCGACATCGAACTCCAGCACCGGGGGCGCCGACACGCAGCATTTCGAACGCGGCGGATTGAGCGTCGCACCCTTCTCGTCGTCGGTCAGCGAGCGCGGGCGATGGATCACCCAGATGTGGCCCTGCCAGTCGACGGTGATGCCGCCGACCTGGCCGAGGATCCAGTTGTTGGGCAGCGGCTTTGGCCAGGCCGCGTCGACCGCAAAGGTCGGGATCTCGCCGGCCTGCGCGGTGTGCGAAAGCTGGGGCGCGCCGACCAGCCCGGCGGCAGCGATGCAGGCGTAAAGCGTTTTGGTGAGACGTGTGACGGCAGGTATCGGGCGCGCGCGATTGAACATCCGCATCTTGGCTTCCTCGATTTTATTGGCGGGTTTTCCCGCTTGGGGGCGCAGTCAATCGTGGGGAGGCCGGGGAGTCAACGAGGGGAAGGCAAAGCGGGCGCATCAAATAAAGTAGTCGTCGCCCGCGAAAGCGAGCGATCCAGTACGCCGCGGCTTCTCGATTCAATCGCAGTCGTCTCCGGAATACTGGGTCCCCGCTTTCGCGGGGATGACAACTGAAGGCGTTTGGAACGTGGGGGCGCCGTGATACGCTACGCCGGCGCCCGAAAGCTCATCAGCGTGCGCGTCTTGTAATCGTAAAATCTGCCG
Source organism: Bradyrhizobium sp. AZCC 2289 (assembly GCF_036924615.1). Taxonomy (NCBI): domain Bacteria; kingdom Pseudomonadati; phylum Pseudomonadota; class Alphaproteobacteria; order Hyphomicrobiales; family Nitrobacteraceae; genus Bradyrhizobium; species Bradyrhizobium sp. AZCC 2289. Next base: position 9,128,407 of record NZ_JAZHRY010000001.1, read on the forward strand.
GTCTCACCCCATGCCGGCGAACACATCGGCACGATGAATTTCGCCGCCTGTTCCGGCGTATCCAGCGTCATCGGGTCTTCGCCGGGAAATACGGTGGCGCGCATGCGCGTGCGGATCGGGCCGGGGTTGAACAGGTTGACGCGGATCGGCGTCGACGCGGTCTCATTGGCCCAGGTCCGCACCAGCGTCTCGAGTGCTGCTTTCGACGCGCCATAGGGACCGAGATAGGCGGCGGCCTTGTTGGCGGCGCCCGAAGTCACGAACACGGCGCGTCCGGCGTCAGACTGCTTGAGCAGCGGCTCCATGCAGCGGATCAGCTGGAAGTTCGCGGTGACGTTGATCGCCATCACGTCGTTCCAGGGTTTTAATTCGATATGCCCGAGCGGCGAGGACGGGCCGGCGACACCGGCATTACCGACGAGGATGTCGAGCTTGCCGTGGCGTTCATGCAGCGCGGCGCCGAGGCGGGCGATGCCGTCGAAATCGGTGAGGTTGAGCGGCACAAGCGTGGCGCTGCCGCCGTCCTTGCGGATTTCATCGTCGAGTTCTTCGAGGCCGCCCTGCGTCCGCGCGACCGCAACGACATGCGCGCCGGCCTTGGCGAGCACACGCGCCGTGGCATAGCCAATGCCGCGCGATGCGCCGGTGACGAGGGCGATACGGGAGGCGAGGGGAAGGGGCATTGAGGGACTCTATCAAATCGTCGTCCCCGCGAACGCGAGGACCCATACGCCGTGACGGCTGTAATCGGGGAAGGTGTCTATGTCTAATTTCGCGCGAACAACTGACCCCCGGGGTTATGGGTCCCCGCGTTCGCGGGGACGACAGTTAGCTCGCCTCCGCCAGCAGCGAGAGCTGCCGGGGTGACGGTTCGACCTGGGTCTGGTCGGTGAGGTGGGTCGGATAGGCGCCGGTAAAGCAGTGGTCGGCGAATTTCGGATTGGCGGGATCGCGGCCGGGTTCGCCCATGGCGCGGTACATGCCGTCGATCGACAGGAATGCCAGCGAATCCGCGCCGATGATCTCGCGCATTTCTTCGAGGCTGTGGGTCGCGGCCAACAGGCCGCCGCGGTCGGGCAGGTCGATGCCGTAATAATCCGGGTACAGGATCGGCGGCGAGGCGAGGCGGAAATGGACTTCGCGGGCGCCGGCGTCGCGCATCATGCGCACGATCTTCTTCGAGGTGGTGCCGCGCACCAGCGAATCGTCGATCAGGATGATGCGCTTGCCCTCGATCGCGGCGCGGTTGGCCGAATGCTTCATGCGGACGCCGAGTTCGCGCACGCTCTGGGTCGGCTGGATGAAGGTGCGGCCGACATAGTGATTGCGGATGATACCGAGTTCGAACGGCACGCCGGAATGCTGGCTGTAACCGAGCGCGGCAGGGACGCCGGAATCCGGCACCGGTACCACCACGTCGACCTCGACATGGCTTTCGCGTGCGAGCTGGGCGCCGAAGGCCTTGCGGACTTCATAGACCGAGCGGCCGCCGACGATGGAATCCGGCCGCGAGAAATAGATGTATTCGAAGATGCAGGGCCGCGGCGGCTTGGGCGGGAACGGCTTGTGGCTGTGCGCGCCCTGTTCGTCGAACACCAATATCTCGCCAGGCTCGACGTCGCGGACATATTTTGCGCCGATCATGTCGAGCGCGCAGGTTTCCGACGCCAGGATCGGATGGCCATCGAGATCGCCGAGCACCAAAGGACGGATGCCGAGCGGATCGCGCGCGCCGATCAGTTTCTTGTTGGTCAGCGACACCAGCGAATAGGCGCCCTCGATGGTGCGCAGCGCCTCGATGAAGCGGTCGATGAAGCGGCTGCGCTTGGACTGCGCGACCAGATGCAGGATGACTTCGGTGTCGGTGGTCGACTGCATCATGGCGCCGTGGAGGACGAGCTCGCGGCGCAGCGTCAGGCCATTGGTGAGGTTGCCGTTGTGGCCGACCGCGAAGCCGCCGGCATTGAGTTCGGCGAACAGCGGCTGCACGTTGCGCAGGATGGTGGCGCCGGTGGTGGAATAGCGGACATGGCCGACCGCGGCGTTGCCCGGCAGGCGCTCGATCACTTCGCGGCGGGAGAAGGTGTCGCCGACGAGGCCGAGCCGGCGCTCCGAGTGGAAACGGCTGCCGTCGAAGGAGACGATGCCTGCGGCTTCCTGGCCGCGATGCTGGAGCGCGTGCAATCCGAGTGCGGTGATGGCGGCGGCCTCGGGGTGGCCGAAAATGCCGAACACGCCGCATTCCTCGCGTAACGTGTCGCCTTCGAGATCGTCCTGCAATTCGATCGGACCGGAGTTTCGGTCAAGTTGCTCGGCGGGATCGGAAGGGTTTTGCATCTCGTCCATCGCCTCTCGTTTGGCCTTGAGTTACTTGCCTGCGGGTTTCTCGATCAGCTTTTTGAGGCTGTCGCGCGCAGGCTTGCTGTAGCCATCACCGGATGCAGGGGCTGCCTGCTCGGTGTCAGTTTGATCGTCTTCGGGTTTATTCTTCTTGAATTTCTTTAAGATGGTGTTCTCGGGGTCGTCAGGCAAGAGCGCCATTAACCATTCCCCGGTTCCCTGCAGCACCATCCGGGACTTCGCCCCGGTGACCCAATCGGGCCGAGATTTGTCCGGAACCAACCAGACGAAGAACTGGTAAGCGACGACGACGATCAAAAGCCCGCGCGCGAGGCCGAACAGGAACCCGAGCGTGCGGTCGAGCGCGCCAATTCGGGAATCCAGGATCATGTCGGAAATCCGCACCGTGATGATGGACACCACGATCAGGGTACCGATGAACACGCCGGCCACGACGACCACGGAGGCGACCGTGTCGTTATTGAAATAAGTTTTGGCGGTCGGCAGCAGCTTTGAGAATGCATACAACGTGACCAGCGCCGCCGCGCCCCAGGCCGCGATCGACAGAATCTCGCGCATGAAGCCGCGCACCATCGCGAGCAGCCCCGAAATCAGCATCACTGCGAGCAGGACAAGGTCGAGTATTGTTATCGGCATCGGCTGGTCAGGTCCGCTCGTACGTTCTCAAAACCTTGCGAATCGGCGTGTCGGTGCCGTCCTAGGTGACGGTCATATGGCGCATCCGGCAAGACCGGAATTACGCTGTCCCGCGCGCCGGATGTATAGCGGCGGGGGCAGGTCCCGTCACGCCGCTTTAACCGTTCTCGCGACGGAATCGGGCCGGTGTGGCATTTTTCTCAGCCGCGCCCTCCCGCGAGCCCTCTTTGGCGCCTCTCGGGCTGCCGCGCGCGGCGATATCGGCGACCAGGCTGGTCAATCCGCCCACGGTATTGAGGGCGAGACCGGCGTCGCCGCCGACCTCGCCACGGGCCGATTCGGGGAGCACGGCACGGCCGAATCCGAGTTTTGCGGCTTCCTTCAGCCGCGCCGAGGTCTGCGCCACCGGCCGCACCGCGCCGGACAGGGAGATTTCACCAAAATAGACCGCATCCGTCGGCAGCGGCGCATTGACCAGCGACGACACCAAAGCTGCGGCCGCGGCGAGGTCGGCCGCGGGCTCCTGAATCCGCAGGCCGCCCGCCACGTTCAGATAGACGTCGTAGCCGGACAGTTTTACGCCGCAATGGGCCTCCAGCACCGCCAGCACCATCGACAGCCGGCTCGGATCCCAGCCCACCACCGCGCGGCGCGGCGTGCCCAGGGTGGTCGGCGCGACCAAGGCCTGCAATTCCACCAGCACCGGGCGGGTGCCCTCGATACCCGCAAATACAGCCGTGCCCGGACTGCCGAGATCGCGTTCCGACAGGAACAGTTCGGAGGGGTTGGAGACTTCACGCAGCCCCAGCCCCGTCATCTCGAAAACGCCGATCTCGTCGGTCGGGCCGAATCGGTTCTTCACCGCGCGCAGGATCCGGAATTGCTGCGAGCCTTCGCCCTCGAACGACAGCACCGCATCGACCATGTGCTCGACCACGCGGGGACCCGCGATCTGGCCGTCCTTGGTCACGTGGCCGACCAGGATGATCGCAGCGCCGGATTTCTTGGCAAACCTGATCAGCGCCTGCGCCGAGGCGCGGACCTGCGTCACGGTGCCGGGGGCTGATTCCACCGTGTCGGTCCACATGGTCTGGATCGAATCGATCACGATCAGCCGCGGCACGGTGCCTTCGGACAGCGTCGAGACGATATCCTCGACCGACGTTTCGGCGGCGAGCTGCACCGGCGCATCGGCAAGTCCGAGCCGCTCGGCGCGCAGCCGCACCTGTGCCACCGCCTCTTCGCCCGATATGTAGACCACGCGATGGCCGGCGCGGGCCATCAGGCTGGTGGCTTGCGTCAACAATGTCGATTTGCCGATGCCGGGATCGCCGCCGACCAAAAGCACCGAGCCGCGCACAAAGCCGCCGCCGGTGACGCGGTCGAGTTCGACCATGCCGGAGGACAGGCGAGGGGCGTCCTGGCTCTTGCCGGTCAGCGATTCCAGCTTGAACGTTCGCCCCCTGCGTTTGGAGCGGATCGAGACCGGCATCGAGGTGGCGCCGGTCGTATCCTCCTCGGCCAGCGTATTCCACTCGCCGCAGGACTCGCACTTGCCCTGCCAGCGATTATACGCCGCGCCGCAGTTCTGGCAGACAAAGGAGAGGGTGCTTTTGGCCATGGAGGGGTGAGTCGCCGTTTACGGAGATTGCGCCGCATTTCCTAGCATGGAAAGCCCGGCTCCGTACGCGGCGCTTTCCGCGATCAGGAGGTCATTGATGGCCTTGATCCAGAAGCTCGGCGATAGCGGATGCCGTTTTGATGCCCGTGCCCGAAATCAACACAACGGTGCGCTCGCGGGCGGTGATGACCTTCCGCTCGATGAGCTTTGCCAGCGCAGCCGCGGTGCCAGCCGAGGTGGGCTCCACGAACAGTCCGAGCCGGGCGAGGCGCTTCAAGGCTGTCACGATCTCGTCCTCGGAGACCGCCACCGTTTCTCCACCGGTCTCTTTCAGGGCGTGGATCATTTCCCGAAGCCGCAGGGGATGCGCGATTGCGGTACCCTCGGCGATGGTCTTGTGGACGGCGCGTTGTACCGGCGTGTCGACGCCGGCCTTGAAGCTCGCGTCGAGCGGAGAACAGTTGAACGGCTGGGCTGCGAACAGCCGTGGAAGCTTCCGTATCTGACCGGCGGCGAGCAATTCTGAGAAACCGATGTGGCAACCGAGAAGATTGCTGCCTGCGCCAACCGGAATGATGATGTTGTCGGGCACCTCGAGATTGAAATCTTCCCAAAGCTCATATGCCATCGACTTTGTCCCCTGCAGGAAGAAGGGCTGCCAGTTGTGGCTGGAGTAGAAGATCTGACCGGACTGGCGTATCGCCTCTTTCTCGGACTCCTCGCGCGGTCCCTCGACGAGTTGCACCTCGGCACCGTAAGCACGAACCTGAGCGATCTTTGCAGGAGAGGTATAGGCCGGCGCCAGTATTTTGACGCGCATTCCGCCGGCCGCACCATACGCCGCAACGGATGCGCCGCCATTTCCGGAACTATCCTCCAGCACCGCATCGACGCCAAGCTGCCGGAGATACGACAGCATCACGGTGGTGCCGCGATCCTTGAAGCTGCAAGTCGGGTTGAACCATTCCAACTTGAAGAACGGCCGGAAATCGTCCCATTCCTTCTGCACCAGCGGGGTGCAGCCTTCACCCAGCGAAATCGGTTTGGAAATCTCTAGCGGCAGCGATGCCTGATATCGCCAGAGCGATCGCAAGCGGCGGTCGATTTCATCGCCCGCCATGCCGGGCTGCGGGCTGATCAGCAGCGGTTTTAACCCGCCGGCGCACCAGCGCGGAATATCCAGCGGATAGCGGTCGCCGCTTCGGGGCTCGACGTAGAAGGATGCTTCCGGCTTTCGTCTGGATTGGGGCATCAACGGGTCCATCATCCGGCTGCGAGACAATCAATTGTCCGATGCCGTATGCCGCCGATGCCGTGCGAGTCAACGCTCCCTATTGTATCGAGACGGGGGCGCGCCGACCGACAACGCCGGAGATCATGACCTCCGGCAGCATCGTCCCGTGTCTTTGAACGCTACTTCACCGACACGAACGGCACCGATGAGCCGGGCACCATCGTTGTCGGCAGTACGCCGTTCCAGCGTTCGGCCTGCACCAGCGTGACCAGATTCGGATTGGTGCCGAGCGCCTTGGCGCGGGCTTCGATCGCGGCGGCTTCGGCTTCGCCGGTGATCTTGATGTTGGAAGCCTTGGCCTCGCCGTTCAGCCGGGTGGCGTCGGCGTTGGCCTGGGCCTCGGCGCGGACGGCGTTGGCCTTTGCGTTGGCCTGGGTCACCGTGATCTGCGCCTGCACCTTTTCGCGTTCGGCATTCTGCTGCAGCTTCTGCACCTCGACCTCGGCCAGCATGCGCTGCTCGATCGAGTGCAGATAGTTGGCGCTGAAATCGATGTTTTCGAGCTGGACGCTTTCGATGATGATCATCGAATCGTATTTCAGCGTCTCGGTGATGGCGTCCTTGATCGCGCTATTGAGCGCGCCGCGCTCCTGAATGGCTTTCACCGCGGTGTAGCGGCCGAACACGACCTTGACCTGCTGGTTCACCACGGGGTTGACGACCTGATTGACGGCGGTGTCGAGCCGGCCGAATTTGGCGTAGAGGTCAGCTACCTTGTCGGGCGACGCGCGCAGGGTGACGCTGATCTTCAGGTCGGCGGGCTGCTGATCGTAGGAATAGGAGTTCATCTTGTCCCACGTATAGGTCGTGGTCCTGACGCTGATCTTCTCGACGCTGTCGATCAAGGGGATCTTGAAGCCAAGACCCGGCTGCGCGGTGCCGACGACGGCGCCGTTGCGCAGCAACACGCCGCGCTCGGTCTGATCGACCGTGTACCAGCTTCCCAAAATGGCGGCGAGCGCGACCAGGCCAATGATGGCCGCGGCGATAATTCCCCTTGGCATGTGTTCCTCCTGGGCGGTTTTGAATGCGGCCTAAAGGCCGGACAATCATTCATGGCCCGTTACGAATTCGATGTGACTCGCGTCCCTTGGTCGGCCAATCGCGGCGGTTGGTCCAGGCCGGCAAGCCGGTAATGGAAAAGTTTTATGAAAATGCGGCCGACCACAGCAGCAAAACGCCGGCCGCGAGCATGATGGCGTCCATCAACAGCCGGAACACATTGGGCTCGAGATGCAGCACAAAACGCTTGGCGATGAAGGCGCCGGCCATCAGCGAGGAGCCGGCGATCAGGCCTTTCAGGAACACGTCCGGCGTCAGCGCGCCGAAGCGTTCGAACGTCACCGATTTGCTGAGGTAAAGCCCGAGCGAACTCGCAGCTTCGGTGGCAAGAAACGCCCCCTTGGTCAGCCCGTAGAACAGGAACAGCGGCACGCTGAGCGGGCCGGTCGACACCACGATGCCGGTGAGATAGCCGATCGCGGCACCCCCGATCGCCAGATGCCAGAGTTTTGCTTTGAGTTGATGCCGGGCGAGCCAGTGCCGCACCGGCACCATCGCGATCAGAAACAGGCCGATCGCGATGTCGACGGCATGCGAGGGCAGCGCCAGCAGCGTGCGTGCGCCAAGCGCGGCGGCCGGAATGCCGGTGACCGAATAGGCCGCGCAGGCGCGCCAGTCGACCTCGCGCCACCAGGCGAGAATGCGTGAAAAATTCGCCATCACCGCGGCAACCGCCATGATCGGCACCGCCTGCTTCGGCCCATATTCATACACCAGCACCGGCATCAGCATGATCGACGATCCGGTGCCGACGATGCCTGAGATAGTGCCGGCGATCAGGCCGACGATGAGGACGAACAGGAAACCCACAACGGCCCTTTCAGCGTCAAGGATTGGCTCAGCGATCCGGCACCGACCGGCGCGCACTCCTCCGCTTCTTTTTTCAGGCGGAGGTTATCCGAGTCCCGGACCCAATGGCCATTGATTGGATTGCAGCCGCGTGCCGAGCGGCTGCTGACACCAGGCTGGCAGCAGGCTCAGTTTACGACGTCCGGCGATAGCGGATCATTCGGAAAGGATGCGGATCGTGAGCATCAAGGGAGGCTGCCATTGCGGCAACACGCAATTCGAGGTCAGCGAGGCGCCGGGCGGCGTGACCCGCTGCACCTGTTCGCTGTGCGCAAAACGCGGCGCGCTGTGGGCCTATTACACGCCGGCGCAATTCCGCCTGACCTCGCCGCCCGATAATGTCGCGACCTATCGCTGGGGCAGCCGCACCGTCAAGCATCATTTCTGCGCCAATTGCGGTTGCGGCACCTATTCGGAATCGCCGGACTGGTCGACCGGCAAGCCGGACTTCGAAAATCCCAAGGTCGGCGTCAATGCGCGGCTGTTCGACGATTTCGATCTCGATGCGGTGCAGGTCGCCGTGATCGACGGCAAGAGCCTGTGGTGACACAAAAGCGTTTTCCAGCGAAGTGGATACCGGTTCGCGTGAAGAAAACGCGTCAAGACAAGAATCTACCGCAACACGATCCACGCTGGCGCATGATCGCTGGCGCCTTCCTCGCCGCGGAGTTTGCGGTCGACGCCGGCCTTGGTCAGGCGTGGTGCGAGCGCGGGGCTGAGCAGCAGATGATCGAGCCGAAGGCCTGCGTCGCGCGGCCAGCGGTTTCGCTTGTAGTCCCAGAACGTGTAGATCGGCTGTGACGGATGCAGCGTGCGGATGGAATCGGTCCAGCCCTGCGCCATCAGCGCCTTGAACGCGGCGCGGCTCTTCGGCTGGATCAGCGCGTCCTTGTCCCACGATTTTGTCGGATAGATATCCAGTTCAGTTGGAGCGACGTTGTAGTCGCCGGCCAGCACGACGGGAATGTCCTGCTTGATGAATTTTGTCGCGTGCGCGCGCAGCCGCTTGAACCAGTCGAGCTTGTGGTCGAATTTCGGCCCCGGCTGCGGATTGCCGTTCGGCAGATAAAGGCTGGTGACGATGATTCCGCGGACCGCGGCTTCTATATAGCGCGCCTCACGGTCGTCAGCGTCGCCGGGCAGGGCGGTTCGCGTCAACACCGGCTCGGCGTTGCGCGCCAGAATGGCGACGCCGTTCCAGGTCTTCTGGCCGCGCCACACCGCGCCGTAGCCGGCCTTGTCGATCGCAGCAATCGGAAATTCGGCGTCGGTCGATTTCAGTTCCTGCAAGGCCACGACGTCGGGCTTTGCCGCGCGCAGCCAGCGCAACAGGTTCGGCAGCCGACGATTGATATTGTTGATGTTGAAGGTGGCGATCTTCATGACCTGACTAAAGCGTCAGGCCGGTGTCGCTGGTGTTGGCTCACTCGCAGCCGTGACCGGCTCCGCCGCCGTCGGATTGCCGCCCTTGTACATCCGCGCAAAGCGCCGGCCGAGGCTGGTCATCACTTCATAGCCGATGGTGCCGAAATGATGGGCGAGCTCGTCGACGGTGATGCCGTCGCCGATCAACGTCACCAGGTGACCGCGCCGCGCGGCATTCTTCTCGAGATCGGTGACGTCGACCGCGATCAGGTCCATCGAGACGCGGCCCGCGATCGGGCACCGCTTGCCCGCGACCACCACCTCGGCGCCGCGGGTACCGTCATTGGCGCTGGCGGCGCGGAAATAGCCGTCGGCGTAGCCGGCGGAAACGATCGCGATCCTGGTCGGCCGCCGCGCGGTCCAGGTGCCGCCGTAACCCACGGTCTCGCCCTTCTCGACATTGCGGATTTGCACGATGCGCGCCTTCAGTTCGACCACCGGCTGCATCGGATTATCGGCCTCGGGCGTCGGATTGATGCCGTAGAGGGCCGCGCCCGGTCGCACCAGGTCGAACTGGAACTGGGCGCCGAGGAAAATGCCTGAAGAATTCGAGAGCGAGGCCGGCACGCCCGAAAACAGGCTGGCGATCTCGCGGAAGCTCGTGATCTGCCTGGCGTTGAACGGATTGTTGAGCTGTTCGGCGGAGGCCAAATGGCTCATGACCAGCGTGATGCCGTGATCGCCGGCATTGATGCGCGGAATGATGCCTTGCGCTTCAGATATCGTCAGCCCCAGCCGGTTCATGCCGGTGTCGATATGAATGGCCGCGCCGCCCGACCAGCCGGAGCGGCGGCAGAACACGTCCCATTCGGCGAGTTCGTTGAGGTCGCCGATCACGGGCTTGCAATCGATCTTGGCGTATTCCTCGCCGGTATTCTGGAAGAAGCCGCTGAGCGCATAGATCGCAGCATTCGGCACGGCGGCGCGGACCACGCGGGCTTCCTCGATCGTGGCGACGAAAAACGTCTTGCAGCCTGCCCCGGCCAGTGCGCGCGCGACCTGTTCGGCGCCGCAACCATAGGCGTTCGCCTTCACCACGCCGGCGCATTCGGCCGGCACGGCGGTTTTCTCGAGCTTGCGCCAGTTGGCGACGATGGCGTCGAGATCGACGGTCAGCACGCCGACGGCGCTGGCAAGCGCGGCGGCCCGGTTAGCCTCGGGCGAGAGCAGGGTGCTTTCGGGGATCGATTTCGGGTCTGGGGCGATGTTCATGCCGCTTTTTACGCCCCGCGCCGGGGCGGTTCAACCCGGGCGCGTTCAGATCCGGTCGGGCAAATGGCCGTCCGGCGCCAGATCGCTGAATCGCGTGAACTGGCCCTCGAACTGCACTTCCACCGTTCCGGTCGGGCCGTGGCGCTGCTTGCCGATGATGATTTCGGCCTTGCCGTGCACCAGCGACATGTCGAGCTGCCATTTTTCATATTCGGGCGTGCCGATGCGCGGCTCCTTGTTGGCAAGGTAATATTCCTCGCGATACACGAAGATCACGACATCGGCGTCCTGTTCGATCGAACCGGATTCACGCAAGTCGGACAGTTGCGGGCGCTTGTCGTCGCGGTTCTCGACCTGACGCGAGAGCTGCGACAGCGCAATGATCGGAACGTTGAGCTCCTTCGCCAGCGCCTTCAGGTTGGTGGTGATCTCCGTCACTTCCTGCACGCGGTTGTCGTTGCCCTTCTTTCCCGAGCCCTGCAACAGCTGGATGTAGTCGATCACAATGAGATCGAGGCCCTTCTGCCGCTTCAGCCGGCGTGCCCGCGCGGTGAGCTGCGAAATCGACAGGCCGCCGGTTTCGTCGACATAGAGCGGCAGCGACTGCAGCTCGATCGAATAGTCGCGGATTTTCTCGAAGTCGGTTTCGGTGATGCCGCCGCGGCGGATCATGCTGGAGGCGATGCTGGTCTGCTCGGCGAGAATACGCGTGGCGAGCTGTTCGGCCGACATTTCGCAGGAGAAGAAGCCGACGATGCCGCCGTTGACGGATTTCATGGTGCCGTCGGGCTGAACCTCGGCGCGATGCGCTTTGGCGATGTTGTAGGCGATGTTGGTCGCAAGCGCGGTCTTGCCCATGCCGGGACGGCCGGCGACGATGATCAAGTCCGACGCCTGCAGGCCGCCCATCTTGGTATCGAGATCGCGCAGGCCGGTAGCGACGCCCGACAATCTTCCGTCGCGCTGAAAGGCCTTTGCCGCCATGTCGACGGCCACCGTGAGCGCCTGCGAAAAGCGCTGGAAACCGCCGTCGTAACGGCCCGATTCCGCCAGTTCGTAGAGCTGGCGCTCGGCATCCTCGATCTGCGCGCGCGGCGCAAAATCCACCGGCGCGTCGAAGGCGACATTGACCATGTCCTCGCCGATCCGGATCAGGTCGCGGCGCAGCGCCATGTCGTAGATCGTGCGGCCGTAATCCTGTGCGTTGATGATCGTGGTCGCTTCGGCCGCGACGCGGGCGAGGTACTGGCCGACCGTCATGCCGCCGATATCGGTATCGGCCGGCAGGAAGGTCTTCAACGTGACCGGGGTCGCGACCTTGCCCATCCGGATCAGGCTGCCGGCGGTCTCGTAGATGGTCTGGTGGATCGGTTCGAAGAAGTGCTTCGGCTCCAGAAAGTCCGAAACCCGATAGAACGCGTCGTTATTGACCAGGATCGCGCCCAGCAGGCTTTGTTCCGCCTCGATATTGTGCGGTGCGCTCCGATAGGCTGGCGTTCCCGGATCGGGCGCGAGCTTGAGGACGTTCGAATCAGTCAGGGCCATGGACAATTTTATGCTTCGGGTCGGTTGTTGGGAATCCCGACAAGCGGGGCGGCGATAAAGCGCCACCCCCGAGCCCGGCGGAAGTGCTGACATGCCTTATGCACGATTCACACAACGTGAAGTGTGAATCCCGGATCGGGCCGCGCATTCTCCTTGACGGGTTTTGGCCAAAACCGGGCGACCGGCGGGCCGTAGTACCGCGGAGCATCATAAAAATGTCGGGCAATATTTTAGGACGGCCTGAACCTTGTCGCTACTTGGACGTACCTAATCCAAGCGCTGTCGGCGTTTCGGGCCCGATGTTAGCGATTGATCAAATCAGGATCAGATAGATCAACGCTATCAGTGCGGCGGCCACACCGGTGGCGATCAAGGCGTAATCGGTCCCGATGTCGCGCTGCGGATCGAACGAAGCTGGGTAAGTTTTCTCGGCCATGGCGGAGGTCTACGACAAGCCGCCGGTGGCCAATGTGAAGCAGATCACATCCGCCGAATTTTCTTCGCGGCAGGGTGGATGGGAACAGGCGGGCCACTTCCGGGTTGGAGTTGGTCTGGCAAGGAAACGACGATGGGTCAGCAGCAACTCAGGACGTGGCGAACGGGAGCCGAGCAGACCCTTTGGCTGTCGGCGTTGATCGACGCCATGGAGGAGGTTTCCCGCCCGGAACTGCGCGCGGTGCCCTGCGATCCCATCGTGCTCGCCGCCCTGCGCGAGCAGCTTGCCCGTCCGGCCTCCGGCTTTGGCTATTACGGCTCCGCTTACAGCCTGCGAAACTGAGATCTTCGCTATTCGCCCGCTAACTGCAGCCGCGGCTGTTGTCGCTGCTCGACCCCGCGCAGCCTTGCTTCCTCCTGCGCGATGTAATCGCGGGTATTCGGAACCACGCCCTGGCGCTTGGTGAGCTGGATCTGGAAATTCATCAGGTTCTGCTTGCGGAACGACATTTCCGACGCCGCCAAGTAGAATTCCCACATGCGCGCAAAGCGCTCGTCATAGAGCCGCACGGCTTCTTCCCGCCGCGCCATGAAGCGCTCGCGCCAGGCCTGCAGCGTCTCCGCATAATGCAGTCTCAGAATCTCGATGTCGCAGACCAGAAGCCCGGCTTTTTCGATCGCCGGAATGACTTCGGAGACGGCCGGGATGTAGCCGCCGGGGAAAATGTATTTGGTGACCCAGGGGCTCGTCACATCGGGGCCGGTCGAACGGCCGATCGAGTGCAGCACTATGACACCGTCATCGCTAAGAAGCTCGGCGCATCGCCTGAAATAGGTCTCGTAGAAGCCGACGCCGACATGCTCGAACATACCGACCGACACGATGCGGTCGAAGGAGCCTGGAATGTCGCGGTAATCCTCAAGCAGGAACTTGGCCGATCGCGTCAGGTTTTTCTCGGCCGCGCGCGCGTTCGCGACCCCCAGCTGCTCGGTTGACAGCGTGATGCCGGTAACATCGGCGCCGGCCATTTCAGCCAGATAGAGACCAAGCCCGCCCCAGCCCGAGCCGATGTCGAGCACGCGGGCACCACGACCGATCAGAAGCTTGGCGGCGAGGTGGCGCTTCTTGGCGAGCTGGGCATCGTCAAGGCTCATATCCGGGGTTTCGAAATAGGCGCAGCTATATTGCTTGTCGGCGTCGAGAAACAGGGAATAGAGCCGCCCGTCCAGATCATAATGATGGGCGACATTGTCCCTCGCGCGGCCGCGCCAATTGAACTGCCTGATGTGCCGCGCGAAATAGCGCAGCCACCATTGCAGCCGCGCCCAGCGCGGCACCATCTCGGGCTGATCGAACAGGATCGCCAGCGTGTCCGCGATCGAGCCGTCCTCGACCACGAACGTGCCGTCCATGAAGGCTTCGCCGAGCGCCAGTTCGGGATTGAGGAGGATCCGCCGTTCCGTACGGGCGGTCATGAACCGCACCGACACCGGCCGGCCGGTCCCGTCTCCGCAGGTAAATGTCGTCCCGTTCGCGGTCGTGAAGGTCATCGAACCGCGACGAACGAATTGTCCAAGGAAATAACGCAACAAACCATCCATCGAAGCACCAATGGAGCGGACCAGCCGTTACATCTGACGCACGGCGGAACCGATGGTTCCAATGCGTCCAAAAGATCATAGGAGTGGCGATGTCTGCGCGCTACGGCGTTGTACTCAAAGCGGATATTCCAAAATGTGACAATCACGCAGTTGCGTCACAACCGTGCTTCCATTCGCGCGATAATCGGCTAAAAGGTGACCGCCGCAACCCTGCGACGCCGGGCAGCGATTTCCGAATCTGGAGAATTTTAGATGTTGAGCCGAGCGCTCAGTTTAGCGACGGTGATGCTTCTGATCGGCTGTCTGGTGGCGGGCGAGGCGCATGCCCAGGTGACAAATCTCGAAGCCGGCAAAAGCCCTTCCCAGATTTTCTCGGGCACCTGTACCGCCTGCCACAAGAGCCCCCGTGGCCTCTTGAAGACCGTACCGGCCTCGTCGCTACCGGGCTTTTTGCGTCAGCACTACACCACCAGCGGCGACATGGCCTCGGTGCTGGCCTCGTTCCTGGTGTCGAATGGCGCGACCGACACCCGGTACCAGGCGAAGGATCAGCCGAAACAGGGCAAGGACGGCAAGCAGGAGGCCAAGCCTACGCAGGAGGCCAGGCCCGCCGGTCCGCCGGACCAGCTCGATCGGTTTGGCCGCCGGCAACATCCGGCCGCACCGGCGCAGGAGGTTGCCAAGCCGGACACCGATGGAATTTCGCCGCCAGCCGAACCCGGCCGTCCCGGCCGCAAACGGCTGGCCCGGCCGAGCGAGCCCGCGGAAGGCCAGACCCCCGCTGCGACCGAGCCCAAAATGGGCGCCAGGCAGAGGCTGAGCAAGCGTAGCAAGCCGGGCGCCGAAGAGCCGCCGAAGATGGAAGAGCCGGCCAAGGGCGAGGCCGCGAAGGACGACGCATCCGCGAAGGGCGATACCGCCAAGAGCGATACCGCCAAGGGTGAGGGCGACAAGCCCGAGGCCGCCAAGCCGGCCGACGAAGCGTCCGAGACCGCCAAGTCCGAGACCGCCAAGGTCGAGGCGCCCAAAGAGAGCGTTGGCGGCGAGCCTCCCGCCCTACGCCCCGATCCGGTTCCGCCGGTCACACCGGCGCCCCCGGCGGCGACGGCCACCGGCACCAGTACGCCCGAGCCGGCCGCGAGCCCATCGCCGGCTGCTGCTGCTTCGCCGATGCCGGCGGCAGCCCCACCCACGCCCCCGGCAGTAACGGCCTCGGCGCCGCCGCTGCCGCCGGTCGCCCCGGCGGGACCGCCCGTACCTCCGATCTCCCAGTAGATTTCGCGATAGCCATGGCGGCGCCCGCCCGGGCTTGACCACCTCTAGAGTAATACTCTAGAGTATTGATCTAGTCGGCGAGGGCATGGATGGCGACCACGGCGCGCGAGGATTTGCTGGCGGCGGGATTGGCGGTGTTCGACCGCGACGGCTTTGAGGGCGCGACCGTTGCCGCGATTCGAACCCGGGCGCGGGCGTCCAACGGCAGCTTTTTCCATTTCTTCGGATCGAAGAAGGAGCTGGCCGGCACCTTGTTTCTGGAAATTCTGCAGCGCTACCACGGCGCGGTCCTCGCGGCGATCGGGGAAAACCTCGGCGCAAGGGAAGGGGTTGCGCGGCTGATCCAGGCGCATCTGGACTGGGTGGTGAACAACCGGCGCGAGGCGCGCTATCTGTTCGAGATTTCCCGCAGCGAATGGAGCGAAGAGATCCGCGTCGCGCAACGCGCGCAGAATTCGCGCCTTGCAGATGGCGTCGAACGATGGCGCGCGCCGCTGATCGCGCGCGGCGAATTGCTGCCGATGTCGCCTGTGCTGTTCTTCAGCCAGATCATCGGACCGGCGCAGATTTTCTGTCGCGCCTATCTCGCGGGCCGCGACCGCGCCGATCCGAGAGAGCAGACCGAGATTTTGATCGCATGCGCGATCCGCGCGGTGGTGGCAACCGATGCGCCCGGCATAACTGGAGAAACGACATGATGGTGGATACCGACCCCGACTTCGCACCGATCGCAACCCGCATCCGCGACAATGTCGGCCGCCAGGGATTTATGACCCATGTCGGCGCCGAGCTCTCCGAACTGGCGCGTGGCACCTGTACGCTCGCGGTCGACCGGCGGCCGGAGCTGTTGCAACAGCACGGCCTGTTCCACGGCGGCGTGACGGCGTTTCTGGTCGACAATGCGACCACGATCGCGGCGGCGACGTCGCGCGGCCAGCCGGCATTGACGGCGGAATACAAATTGAACCTGCTGTCGCCGGCGGCTGGCGAACGCCTGATCTGCCGGGCGCGCGTGATCAAGCCAGGGCGTCAGGTCGCGGTCGTCGCCGCCGACGTGTTTTGCGTGATCGACGGGGTCGAGAAACACACCGCAACGGCATTGGCTTCGATCGCAATGCTCGACGACAAAGCCGCAGCACGAATCCAAAGCCCGGCCTGATTAAAGGCCGGGCTTTGAGCTATCAGACGTAACGAGAAGGCTTACTTTTCGTCGGCCGCGGCCGCCGGCTGCACGTCGTCGCGCTGGGCTTCCGGATCGAAGAATTCGCCGGCGGCCTTGAGCGCCTCGGCGGCGGCATCCTGGTCTTCCTGACGGGTCGAGATGTCCTCGCCGCGGTTGATGCGCTCGGCCTCGTCGGCGCTGCGCGCCACGGTGACGCTGACGCTGACTTCGACTTCCGGATGCACGGCAATGGCGATCTTGTGCTTGCCGATGGTCTTGATTGGCGCGTCCAGCATGACCTGGCTGCGGCTGATGGTGACCTTGTCGGCCTCGAACGAGGCGATGATGTCGCGCACATTCACCGACCCGAACAACTGGCCGGATTCCGAGGCCTGACGCAGCAGGACGACATTGCGGCCGTCGATCTTCTCGGCGACCTTGGTTGCCTCGCCCTTGGCCTTGATGTTGTTGGCCTCGAGCTCGGCCTTCATGCCGTCGAACTTGGAGCGATTGTCGGCGGTGGCGCGCAGCGCCTTGCCGCGCTTCAAGAGAAAGTTGCGGGCAAATCCGTCCTTGACGCGGACGACTTCGCCCATCTGGCCCAGCTTGGCAACGCGTTCCAGCAAAATGACTTCCATATTCGTTCTCCTTTTGAGGTGATGGTATTCGGTTTGAGTGCAAGTTTGAGTGGATGGGTAGAATTCACGACGCAGGAATCGGCGGCGGCCTCCTGCGCAAGTAGCGTTGGCGTAATCCGAAAGCCGCATCCGCGAGGCCAAGCGCGACCATCGCCAGAACGGGCCAGGTGAACATCACGACAAAGACGTAGGTGCAGCTCAGCAAGAATGTGCGGCCCTTCAGCGCCAGCGTCAGCGTGTGCAGGACCGCGAAGCCGGTGAGCGCATAGGCCATCATCAGGGCCGTGGTGACGATTTGCGCCAGCATCGCCGGCAATCCACCGGCAAAACTGAATGCGATGGCGACCAACAGTGCAACCAGCGTCATCGGCGGCAGCGCGGTGCTCTTCAGGTCCGGCCAGGGCCGGTGCAGCCGTCCGGAGGTCGCCGTGATCTTGGCGGCGAGCCAGAGATTGAGCGTCAGCGTCATCATGGCGACGACGGCCGCCGCCGCCGGCGCGATGATCACCACAGCGTCAACCCATCGTTGGATATCGCCTGACGATGCCTCATCGCGCGGAGCTAGAATCCGCAGCAGGCCCCGTTGCAGCGCGCCGCTGATCGCATCCGCGTCGCTGCCGAGCGTGAACAGGGCCGCCATCGTGGTTACCGTAGCAAACCCAGCGATCCACAGCAGGATGCGGCCGATCGGGTACCATTCCAGAACGGGTGTGGCCGGCGCGGCGTCGTTGCCCGATCCGTCACTGGGCGCAGGTCGTCCCAGCAAAGCGAGGTGCCCGAGCCACCAGGCCGGCAGCGCCACCATGACGACGAAGGCGATGCAATAGGGCAGGCCGAAGATCGCACCGAGGCCGGATGCCGCGGCAATGCCGCCGATGGTCGCGCACAGCGGTCCCCAGCCGATCGCCGCCACCATCAAGGGCAGCGGCGCCAGATAGAACAGCAGGACTGAGATCAGCGCGCCCGAGATGATCGAGGCGAACATCAGCGCCGACGCAGAGCCGGCCGCAAGCGCAATGACAAGAATCGCGATCATCAGCTGTCCCGCTCCTTTCGAGCGGTTAGAGGTTTTTCAAAACCCCAACCATCGGCGACCGGACGACCCGGAAGCCTTATGAAGAATTTGGTCCGCGGCGCGTACGCCGCGGACCAGGGTATTTGCTTAGCGAATGACGTAAGGCAGCAAACCGAGGAAACGCGAGCGCTTGATGGCGCGCGCGAGTTCGCGCTGCTTCTTGGCGGACACGGCGGTGATCCGGCTCGGCACGATCTTGCCGCGCTCGGACACGTAACGCATCAACAGCTTGGAATCCTTGTAGTCGATCTTCGGCGCATTCGGACCCGTGAACGGGCAGGTCTTGCGGCGGCGGAAAAACGGACGGCGTGCACCAGCTTCAGCCATGATTCTTACTCCTCAACCGCTGCGGTTGCTTCGTCGTCACGTGGCCGGCGCGGGCCACGGTCGCCGCGGAAGCCGCCGCCGTCGCCGCCACGGAAACCACCACCTTCGCGGTCGCCACGGAAGCCGCCATCGCGGTCACCGCGGAAACCACCGCCACGATCGTCGCGCTCGCGGTCACGATCGGCCTTGCGCATCATGGCCGAGGGACCTTCCTCGTGCTCTTCGACGCGAACGGTGAGATAGCGAATAACGTCTTCGCTGATCCGCTCCTGGCGCTCGATCTCCGAGACCGCAGCCGACGGCGCGTCGATGTTCAGCAGCACGAAATGCGCCTTGCGATTCTTGTTCATGCGATAGGTGAGCGAGCGTACGCCCCAGTTTTCCATCTTCACGACCTTGCCGCCGAGTCCTTCGACGATGCCGGTCATCTGGGTGGTCAGTTCTTCAACCTGCTGGGTGCTCGCATCCTGGCGCGCGAGAAAAACATGCTCATAAAGAGGCATGGGTGTCCTTTCCTGTGTTGGCGCGGTTCCCGGCGGCAAGCCCTTCGAGACCTTCGGAAAGGACTCGATAATGCTCAGAAGGCGGAAGCACGGGACGACGGGCCGACTGGCCCTGCCACATCAATATCGCCAAAGAAATTGCTGAGACCGTCCGTTCAGCTCCCGGCCGGGATCCACGGATGCGCGGTTTATAAGGATTTTGAGCGCCGTGGCAAGGACAGAGAGGGTTTCGAATCTCCGGTCTTGATTTATTTGTTTGTATGTCATACAAATAACGGACGAGAGGGAAAAATGGCTCCCAAGTCTGTCCAATCCGCTGCGGAAATGCCGGCCGACGATCCCAGGCACGCCACCCGCGCGACCCGTACCGCCGGGCGCCAGATGCGCTCGCGCCTGCTCGACGGAGCCAGCCGCCTGTTCAGGGAGCGTGGCCTGGCCGGAACCTCGATCTCGGATATCGCGGCGGCGGCCGACGCGTTTCCGAGCCAGATCACCTATTACTTCCGGACCAAGGAAGCGCTGTTCGTCGAGGCTGCCTGCCGCGAGATGCTGTACGTGGCGCGCGCGGCCGAACAGGCAGCATCGCAAGCCCACACGCCGCGGGAATACACCCGTGCGCTGGTCGAGACCGTAACGGCGACGGATTCGGTTGCCTTCTTTACCGAGGCGCTGACGCTGACCCGGCGCCGCCAGGATCTCGCGCCGCTGGTGGAGCGCACCATCGAGCGGCTGCACGGCGAGGGGATGCGCGCCTATGCCGGCCAGATCGAGCGGCACGGCTGGAAAAGCTTGCGCGACCCCGACGCGAGTTCGCGGCGGTTCTGGGCGGTCGCGATCGGCGTGATGGTCGAGGGCCATGCGATGGGCCGTTCGGCCGAGGAAATGTGCGGCGAGATGCTGCGCGTGCTGGGCGATCAGGCGACGGCAAAACCCGCAAGCGAGGCGGCCAGGCTGCGCCTCGTTGGCGACCGCGACGCCTCCGATTCAGATTCACCCGACGGGGAGAGATCATCATGACCGCGCTTCGCATGCGAGCCCGCGACTTTCTGAACGAGGATCAATTGATCGCCGTCCGCCAGCGCGTGACGTGGAAGGGCGCAGCCCTGATCGCGCATGCGTGGGCGCTGATATTGGGCTCGATCGCGCTGGTGGCGTGGTGGCCCAATCCGCTGACCTTTCTGCTGGCGGTGGGCATCATCGGCTCGCGCCAGCTCGGGCTCGCGATCCTGATGCATGACGGCGCGCATGGCTGTCTGTCGGCCGACGAGAAGGTCAATCTGACGCTAAGCCAATGGTTCTGCGCCTATCCGATCTTTGCTGAGACCCGCGCCTATCGCCGCTATCACCTGCAGCACCATGCGCGCACGCAGCAGGAAGACGATCCGGATCTCGTACTGTCGGCGCCGTTTCCGATCACCGGCATGAGCTATCGCCGCAAGTTCGTCCGCGATATCACCGGGCAGACCGGCTACCAGCAGCGCAAGGCGCAGCTGTTGAATGCGCTCGGGCCGAAGGAATGGCCGATCACGCAGCGCGCCGCGCATTTCCGCGAGAAGCTTGGTCCGCAGTTTGCCGTCAACGCCGTGCTCTTCGCAGGCCTCGCGGCCGCCGGCGTGTGGTGGGCCTATCCGCTGTTATGGCTTTTGCCGCTGCTTACCTGGCAGATGGTCATCACCCGTATCCGCAACATCGCCGAACACGCCGTCGTTCCAGACTCGGCCGATCCCTTGCGCAATACGCGCACCACGCACGCGAATTTCCTGGAGCGGCTGTTCATCGCGCCGTACTACGTCAATTATCACCTTGAGCATCATCTGCTGTTCTACGTGCCCTGCTACAACCTGCCGCGCGTCCACCGGATTCTCAGCGAAAGCCGATACGCGGACCGGATGGAGGTGCAGCCCAACTACGCTGCCGTGCTGCGGCTGGCGACCGCCAAGCCCGACCACGAGGATCGGCCGGGAGAATTGGCTAGCAGCGTGCGCCGCGCACGCGCCGGCGCCGAGGTCGGCGGGGATCAAAAGGCGGGCGGATTCTAGCAGGCCAGCGCCGGAGCCTTCGCCATGGGGGCAAGAGTCACCAATTCGACGCCGGAAGTGTGGATCACGAAACCGCCCTTGCCGCGGCGTTTGGCCTCGTACATCGCGCGGTCGGCGGCGCTCAGCAATTCGTCGGCGGTAATCCCGTCACGTGGCGCAGACGCGAGGCCGATGCTGGCTCCGACGCGGGCCGTCGGGGCAAACTCGAACGGCTCCGAGACCCGCGAGATGATGCGCCGGGCGACGGTAGCGGCTTCGCCGTCGGTAATGTCGGGCAGCAGGATAACAAATTCGTCGCCGCCGATGCGGCACACGAAATCGGCGTCGCGCACGCTGGCGCGCAGACGGTCCGCCACGGCGACGAGAACGGAGTCGCCCGCCGCATGTCCAAACCGGTCATTGACGCCTTTGAAGCCGTCGAGATCGAGGCAAAACACGGTGAGCTTTGAGCCAGCCGACCCCGCCTCCGGCCACGGACCGGCGAGCAATTCAGAGAATAGCTTGAGGTTGAGAGCGCGATTCGGAAGACCGGTGAGCAGGTCGTGATGCGCCATCTGGCGATTGTTGCGCTCGGAGTGGTGGAGGTCGAGCAGGATCTTGTGATTTTCCAGCAGTAGGAAAATCATCCCGGCGGTGTAGACCGGAGTTTGCAAGCCGATGAGAAACAGGAACGGGACCGGCGACAGCATCGTGGCCAGTGCGAAGGGCAGCGTGAGGATGCAAATCAGAAGAATTCCGTAGCGCGGGGTTCCGGCGTTGCGCGAGGCAATTCCGCCGACCAAATTCGCAAGTCCGATGCCTGCCATCAAGGCCAGCGGCAAGATCCCCGATCCGACACATTGATAACAGCCGGCGGAAATCAGGATGACCGATGTCAGCCCGGCCCAGATCGGCGTGATGTTCGGCGCGATACGTCGGTCGGCTTTCGCCTGCGCGAGGGCTTTCATCATCAGGTAGATTCGGGTGCTGCCCAGAACCAGCTCCGCCAGCATCCAGGCATAGGCCCATGCGGCGCCGGTCAATGCGGCGGCAATCGATGCGATCAGCAAGGATGCCAGCACGGCCACCACGAACGTCCTGGTCTTGTTCGTCCTTTGTTGGAGCAACTCGTTGCGGATATCGTCGGGCAGCGGAAGCGGGCCGGCGAGCAACCAGTCGACGCAGCCTTGCAATTGAAACCAAAGCCGCTGCGGTTGCGCGGCAGGAACGGAAGCTGTCGATGTCGGTGGGACTACAGATGCCATTGTCCCAGTTTCGGCGTCCGGTATTTAAGACCGCTTAAGCGCAACGGCGAAGTTCCGGACAGCGTAAACATTTTGCCTGCAAGGCGATTGCTTGTGCGATTGCACCGTCCGTCCGGCTTGACAGCGCGGCGAAAGCCGGTGTCTTACGGCTGCACTTGAGGGAGTTTTCAGCAAAAATGACGGCAGCATTTACTTTTCCGGGCCAGGGGTCGCAGGCCGTCGGCATGGGCAAGGCCCTGGCGGAGGCCTATCCGGCTGCGCGGGCCGTGTTCGACGAGGTCGATGCGGCACTGGGCGAGAAGCTGACGGCGATCATCTGGGATGGCCCGGCCGAGACCCTGCAGCTCACCGAAAACGCCCAGCCGGCCCTGATGGCGGTCTCGATCGCGACCCTGCGCGCGCTGGAGACCGAAGCCGGTTTTTCGGTCGGGCGCGATGCCGCTTACGTCGCCGGGCACTCGCTCGGCGAATATTCCGCATTGGCCGCGGCCGGCAGCCTCAGCGTCAGCGATACCGCGCGGCTGCTGCGTATCCGCGGGCTGGCCATGCAGAAGGCGGTGCCGGTCGGCGCCGGAGCCATGGCCGCCCTTCTCGGCCTCGATTACGAGGCGGCGGTGGCGGTCGCGGATGAGGCGGCCCAGGGGCAGGTCTGCCAGGCCGCCAACGACAATGGCGGCGGGCAGGTCGTGGTGTCCGGCGACAAGGCAGCGGTCGAACGCGCGCTCGAGATTGCCAAAACCAAGGGTGCCAAGCGCGCCATGCTGCTGCCGGTGTCGGCGCCATTCCATTGCAGGCTGATGCAGCCCGCCGCCGACGCGATGGCGAAGGCGCTGGCCGATGTGACGATCAAGCCGCCGGCAGCCCCGCTGGTGTCGAACGTGCTGGCTTCAGCGATCACCGATCCCGACGAGATTCGCCGCCGCCTGGTCGAGCAGGTCACGGGCACGGTGCGCTGGCGCGAGTCGGTTGCCTATATGGCTGCCCACGGGGTCACGCGATTCCTGGAGATCGGCGCCGGCAAGGTGCTGAGCGGGCTGGTCAAGCGCATCGCCGACGGCGCGGTGGGCGTGTCGGTCGGCGGCCCGAACGATATTGCCGCGGCAAAGGATGCGCTGGCGGCGGCGCATTCCGCATAGGGAGACATTGATGTTCGATTTGACGGGCAGGACGGCGCTGGTGACGGGCGCGACCGGCGGCATCGGTGGCGCCATCGCGCAATCGTTGCACGCGCAGGGCGCGACGGTGGCGATCTCGGGCACGCGCCGCGAGGTGCTGGATACGTTCGCCGGCAAGCTTGGCCTGCGCGTCCACGTGCTGCCGTGCAATCTCTCCGACAGTGCCGAGGTCGAGGCCCTGGTGCCCGCAGCCGAAGCAGCGATGGGGCAGGTCGATATTCTCGTCGCCAATGCCGGAATCACCAAAGACAATCTGTTCGTGCAGTTGCGCGATGAGGATTGGGACGACGTCATCAGGGTCAATCTGACCGCGACCTTTCGCCTCGCTCGCGCGGCGACCAAATTGATGATGCGCAAGCGGTTCGGCCGCATCATCGCGATCACCTCGATCGTTGGCGTGACCGGCAATCCGGGGCAGGCCAATTACACCGCCTCCAAGGCCGGCATCATCGGCCTGATCAAGACGCTGGGCGCCGAATACGCCAAGCGCAACGTCACCGCCAATTGCATTGCGCCGGGATTCATCAAGACGCCGATGACGGACGCGCTCAACGACAAGCAGCGCGAAACCATCCTCTCGAAGGTTCCTGCAGCGCGGCTGGGGACGCCGGAGGATATCGCCGCGGCGGCGGTCTATCTCGCCTCCAATGAGGCGGCCTACGTGACCGGGCAGACGATCCACGTCAATGGCGGAATGGCCATGTTTTGAGCCGGTTACCGGCCGCTTCGATCCGTCGAACGGCCGTTTCGGGCAACCGGGCGAGGCGTGTAGTCAAGGTCAGGGAAGTATGATAACCGAACCATCAGCGGATGGGCAAACAAGGCCATTGCAGGAATTTGAATCCCTGTATATTGGCGTGGCGACGCCTGCCGTTCGCCGGGCCTTTGTCGGCTACCACCGGGCCGAATCAAGTCTATGCGCGATTGCGAAGGAAGTTTAACGACCACGATGGCTCGTATCGTCTCTAGTGGCGTCTTGGGGTCGGGTCCAATGGAACAAGCACGAGGTTGAACGATGAGTGAGATTGGCGAGCGGGTTAAGAAGATTGTGGTCGAGCACCTCGGTGTCGAACCAGACAAGGTGGTTGACGCTGCAAGTTTCATCGACGACCTCGGCGCCGACAGTCTCGACACCGTCGAGCTTGTAATGGCATTTGAAGAAGAGTTCGGTTGCGAAATTCCCGACGACGCCGCAGAGACGATTTTGACCGTCGGCGACGCGACGAAGTTTCTCGAAAAGAACGCAAAAAGCTGACGCCCCGCGCGGTGCGCATTGAAGCCGGACGGGCCGTGGTCGAACGGTCCCCCGGTTTCTTGTTATGGGCGGCCTTTTGCGGGCTGGAGTTTTTGATATGAGGCGGGTCGTCGTCACTGGGCTGGGCATGGTTACGCCTCTCGGCTGCGGCGTCGACGCAACCTGGAAGCGTATCCTGAACGGCCAGAGCGGCGCCAGGAAGATCGAGACCTTCGAGGTCGCCGATCTCTCCAGCCGGATTGCCTGCGTCATTCCGCGTGGCGACGGCTCTGACGGCAGCTTCAATCCCGACCAGTGGATGGAGCCGAAGGACCAGCGCAAGGTCGACGATTTCATCATCTTCGCGATGTGCGCTGCGCGCCAGGCGCTCGATGATGCCGATTGGCATCCCTCCACCGAAGAGGACAAGTGCGCAACCGGCACCCTGATCGGCTCGGGGATCGGCGGCCTGTCCGGCATTGCCGATACCGCGCTGCTGCTCAAGGAGCGTGGACCGCGCAAGGTCTCGCCGTTCTTCATTCCGGGGCGTCTGATCAATCTGGCTTCCGGCTATGTTTCGATCGAGCACGGCCTCAAGGGCCCCAATCATTCGGTGGTGACCGCGTGTTCGACCGGGGCGCACGCGATCGGCGACGCGAGCCGGCTGATTTCGCTCGGCGATGCCGAGGTGATGGTGGCGGGCGGAACGGAATCGCCGATTTGCCGGCTGGCGATGGCGGGTTTTTGCGCGGCGCGGGCACTGTCGACCGGTTTCAACGAAACGCCGCAAAGGGCCTCGCGTCCCTACGACAAGGATCGCGACGGCTTTGTCATGGGCGAGGGCGCCGGCATCGTGGTGCTCGAGGAATACGAGCACGCCAAGAAGCGCGGTGCGAAAATCTACGCCGAGGTGACCGGCTACGGACTGTCCGGCGACGCCTATCACATCACCTCGCCGGCGCCGGACGGCGACGGCGGTTTCCGCAGCATGAGTGCGGCGCTGAAGCGCGCCGGAATCACGGCTTCCGATATCGACTACATCAATGCGCACGGCACCTCGACGCAGATCGGCGACGAGATCGAGCTCGGTGCGGTAGAGCGGCTGCTCGGCAACGCAACCTCGAAGGTGTCGATGTCGTCGACCAAATCGTCGACCGGGCATCTGCTGGGCGCGGCCGGCGCGATCGAGGCGATTTTCAGCATTCTTGCGATTCGCGATAACATTGCGCCACCGACCATCAATCTCGAAAATCCGTCGGTGGAAACGACGATCGATCTGGTGCCGCAATCGGCGCGTAAACGCGAGATCAATATCGCGCTGTCGAATTCCTTCGGTTTCGGGGGCACCAACGCTTCCGTGATCGTTCAGCGCGTGACTGGTTAGCGGGTGTTAAGAGCGTCTCCACCGTTTTGCCGTATTCGGCGATGACTCCGGAGCGCGATCAGCAAAAGTGGGAACCGGTTTTGCGTCCGATCGCGCTCCGAACTATAAGAGGCGCATGATCTTGTCGCCAAACCGCCAACACTTTGGCGGATCATGCGCGAAGCGTGGGCGTATGCTATTGGCCGGGCAGGGGTTTGTCAGGCCACGATTGAACCGGCAGGATTCAGGTTGCATCGATGAGTGAGAGGCCGCCCATTTCACCACGCAGTCCGCGCGCCGCGCTGGAGCCGGAGCAGGTCCCGCCGCCGCCGAAGCGGTCGGAGCGCGCCCGCAATCCGTTCGTCGTGGTCGGCAATGCGATCATCACCATTCTCATCGTGTTGATGATCGGCGCGGGGGGCGGATATTACTACGGCAGGCAGAAGCTGGAGGCGCCCGGTCCGCTGACGGAAGACAAGATCGTCAATATTCCGGCGCGGGCGGGAATGACCGACATTTCCGATATCCTGCAGCGTGAAGGCGTGATCGACAATAATCGCTGGGCGTTCATCGGCGCGGTGTTCGCTCTGAAGGCGCGCTCGGAGCTCAAGCCCGGCGAATACGCTTTTCAGAAGAATGCCAGCCTGCGCGACGTCATCGGCACCATCGTCGAAGGCAAGGTGGTGCAGCACGCCGTCACCATTCCCGAAGGCCTGACCTCCGAGCAGATCGTGGCGCGGCTCACCGACAACGACATTTTCGCGGGCTCGGTGCGGGAGATGCCGCGCGAAGGCACGCTGCTGCCGGAGACCTACAAATTCCCGCGCGGCACCACGCGCGACCAGGTGATCCAGCGCATGCAGCAGACCCAGAAGCGCGTGCTTGCGGAAATCTGGGAACGCCGCAATCCGGACGTTCCGATCAAGTCGCCCGAGCAGCTCGTCGTGCTGGCCTCGATCGTCGAGAAGGAAACCAGCAAGGCCGACGAGCGCAGCCGGGTCGCCGCGGTGTTCGTCAATCGGCTGCGGCAGAAGATCAAGCTGCAGTCCGACCCGACCATCATCTACGGGCTGGTCGGCGGTAAGGGGACGCTCGGCCGGCCGATCAAGCGCTCCGAGATTCAGCAGCCGTCGCCCTACAACACCTATGTGATCGATGGCCTGCCGCCGGGGCCGATCGCCAATCCCGGGCGCGCCTCGCTGGAGGCCGCCGCCAATCCGGCGCGCACCCGCGACCTGTTCTTCGTCGCCGACGGTACCGGCGGCCACGCCTTTACCGAAACCTACGACCAGCATCAGAAGAACGTCGCCAAGCTGCGCTCGATGGAAAAGCAGATCCAGAACGACACGGTTGAGCCGGCCGACGACGCGCCGCCGCCGGCCGCCGCCGCACCGGCCGACACCAATCCGACCGCGACGACAAAGCCTGCGGCGCCGAAAAAGCCTGCGCGTCCTGCAGCCCCCGCCGGTGCCCGCCAGGGCGCGGCGCAATCCACCACCACGCCGCCGGTGGTTCAGCGCTGAAGCCCGGAACGTGATTCCACTTTCACGGAATTCGTTTTAAGGTCGCGCAGTTCGCTTGCGAGTCTCACATCCCCCTGTCAGAGAGTTTTACGCGATGGCGCTATCGAGCATGACCGGTTTTGCCCGGAGCCACGGCGCCAGCGGCCCGTATACGTTCGAATGGGAATTGAAATCGGTCAATGCCAAGGGCTTTGACCTGCGGCTGCGGCTGCCGCCCGGATGGGATGAGCTCGAGGCCTTTGCCAAGAAGCGCGCCGGCGAAGTGCTGTCGCGGGGAACCGTGTACGCCAATCTCAACGTCAAGCGCGCCAACGCGGTATCGACCATCCGCATCAATGAGGACGTGCTGTCGTCGATCGTGAAGGTCGCAGGCGTCCTCGCCGGCAAGATCGATGCGGTGGCGCCGAGCATCGACGGGCTGCTGAGCATCAAGGGCGTGATTGAAGTCGTCGAGCCCGAAAGCAATGAAGAGGAAGACAAGGCTGCGAGAGACGCTGCGGCTGCGGCGTTCGAGCAGGCGCTTGGCCACCTGGTCGAGATGCGCCGCCGCGAGGGCGTCACGCTCGGACAAATCCTCTCCCAGCGGATGGATGAAATCGAAAAACTGGCGAAGAAGGCCGAGGCCGCGCCCGGCCGCAAACCCGAGGCGATCAAGGCGCGCTTGGCCGAACAGGTCGCCGCGTTACTTGACACCTCCGACCGTTTCGACCCCGATCGTCTCAACCAGGAAGCGCTGCTGATTGCGGCCAAGGCCGATATCCGCGAGGAGCTCGACCGGATCGCCTCGCACGTGGCGCAGGCCCGCGAGATGATCGGCAAGGGCGGACCGGTGGGGCGGCGGCTCGATTTCCTGGCGCAGGAATTCAACCGCGAGGTCAACACCTGCTGTTCGAAATCGAACGATCTCGAATTGACCAATACCGGGCTCGAGATGAAGAACGTGGTCGAGCAGTTCCGCGAGCAGGTCCAGAATCTGGAGTGATCGAATGACGATTGGCGGTTTCGACGGAGTCGTGCGGCGCGGGCTGATGTTCGTGCTGTCGTCGCCGTCGGGCGCGGGCAAGACCACGCTGTCGCGCATGCTGATTGAACGGACGCCGGGTCTGAAGATGTCGGTGTCCGCCACCACGCGGCCGATGCGGCCCGGCGAGGTCGACGGCCGCGACTATTTCTTCGTCGACAAAAACCGCTTCGAAGCCATGGCCACGCAGGGCGAACTGCTCGAATGGGCCACCGTGTTCGACAACCGCTATGGCACGCCGCGGGCGCCGGTCGAAACCGCGCTGTCGGCCGGGCAGGATGTGCTGTTCGACATCGACTGGCAGGGCACCCAGCAATTGCGGGAAAAGGCCCGCGCCGATGTGGTCAGCGTGTTCATCCTGCCGCCGTCGGCCGCCGACCTCGAAAAACGGCTGCACACCCGCGCCCAGGATTCGGACGAGGTCATTCGCGGGCGAATGAGCCGCGCGACCCATGAGCTCAGCCATTGGGCGGAATACGACTACATCGTCGTCAACCAGAACGTCGATGACGCGTTTGCCGAAGTGCAGTCGGTCCTGAAAGCTGAACGGCTCAAGCGCGAACGCCGCACGGGGCTGACCGAGTTCGTTCGCGGCTTGCAGCGCCAGCTGGAAAAATAACGTCAGCTCGCCGCACTCAACGTCAGTTAGCCGCACTCTTTGCGAGCCGCGCCAGCATTTCCTGGACGCGCCGCTCCGGATCGTCGGGCGCGCGCGGATCGCGTGTAACGTTGTCGCGCCATCTCGGCACGGTCTCGTTCGGGAACAGCGATGGCGACGAGCGGCCGGTATCGACCGAATCCCAGATCGCGCGCCGGTCGCTCCAGACTTCGGGCTGAACGACCCGTCTGCGCGCGAACCTGAAAACCAGGCTGGCCGTGATGCCCGCCAGCGCGAGCGCGCCGGCCATGACCATCAACAGCATCTGCGTCGAGCCGGATTGTCTTTGCAAAGTGGAATCCGCAGCCGCCAGGGCGATCGGGGAAGCTGCGGGCTGCGGCGCCGGCCTGGCATTCGCCGGCGCATCCGCCGCGGCAACCTGAGGATTGTTCAACGAACTTACACCCGAAGAATCGGGCCAGCGCGACGTCACGATCGATGGCGGAGCGCCCGCATCCGGCGCGACGGCGTCCTGGCTATTCTGGATGGCCGGCACCGCCGCAGCGGCGCTGTTCCCAGGTTGAACGTTGACACCGGCATCCTGGTCGACACGCTCTTGCGGGGAGGGCAGTTCGGCGTGAGCGTCGGCGACAGATTTGCGCACGCCTGCCTTCGCCTGCGGCGGAACGAGATCTGTTGGCGGAGCCGGAGCCGCCGCCGCAGTGGATGCCGCGGCATCCTGCGGGGCAGCCGCCGCCGTCTTGTCTTTCTCTTCGCCGAGGTACCAGCAGTGACGCTTGGTGGCGCGATCGACGCGGTAATACCAGTGGCTGCCTGCGGGCAAGGCACCTTTCGGTGCGGACAAGCAGCTGTCCGCCGGCTTTGCCGCATTCTCCGCAACGGCGGCGAAGTTGGCGCCTGCCAAAACACTGGCGAATATTGCCGAGACGAATTTCGCTGTACGGTTTGACATGGCTATCCCCAGTGCTGATACGCGACGCTTCAAACCCTAAATCTCGTTAAAGACTTGGGTCGCAATGGGCCGCAATTCCGGAGAGGATGGGGCTTAATTCGGGCTCGGCGGCCGCCTTACATGAGGCGGCCGGCAGCCTAGAAAACAGGCATATGCACGACGTCTGGCAAAGTGCGCCGCGTCGCCCCGCCTAGTTGCTCTCGATCACGTCGCTAAACAGCACGTAGCGCTCGCCATTGAAGCGGACCAGCCGCATCTGCTTGATCGGGCGCAGATCGGTCGGGCTGGTCTTCAGGCGAATGCCCGGCAGCAGCAGCGGCAACTCCATGTCGAGATGGGAGGCCTGCTTCATGATGTTCTCGCGCGTCAAATCGTCGCCGCACTGCTTGAGCAACTGCACGACCGCGTAGCCGATATTGTAGCCATAGGGCGCGTAGTAGTCGCTCCTGTTGATGCGCGGGTTGTACTTGTTCATCCACACAGTCCAGGCCTTCATGGCCGGATCGTCCTGCCACTGCGGATCGGCAGGGTCCTTTTGATAGGCCGCCGAGATGATGCCCTTTGCCGCTTCAAAACCGGCCGGCCTGATCGCACCCGCAATCGACGAACCGACGCTGACGACGAATTCCTGCGGGTGCCAGTCGATGTCGTAGGCTTTGCGGATCGCCTGGGCGGAGAATTTGGGGATCGTGATGATGACGAAGACGTCGGCGCCCGAAGACTTCAGCGAAACCACTTGGGAGTCGACGGTCGGATCGGTGGTGTTGTAGGCCTGCGTCGACACGATCATCGTCGAGGCCCTGTCGCCAAGTCCGCGCTTGAAGCCCATCAGATAGTCGCGGCCGAGGTCGTCGTTCTGCGCCAGGATGCCGATTCTGGCGTCGGGTTTTGTCGACACGATGTAGCGGGCGTAGATTTCGCCTTCGGAGGCGTAATGCGGCGTCCAGCTCATCGTCCACGGATAGTGCTCGGGGTCGTTGAAAACCGTGGCGCCGGTGCCGATGAAAAGATGCGGCACCCCTTTCTGGTTGATGTATTTGAACACCGCCATGTTGGTGGCAGTGCCGACCGGGTTCACCAGAAACGATACTTCGTCGCTCTCGATCAGGCGGCGGATCTGCTCGACGGTCTTCGGCGGACTGTAGGCGTCGTCCAGACTGATGAAATTGATCTTGCGGCCGTTCACGCCGCCCTGTTCGTTGATCATCGCAAAATAGGCGGTCGCGGACACGGCGCCGGCCGAGTAGGCCGACGCCGGGCCGCTATAGGGTGTCGTGGTGCCGATTCTTATTTCGGTGTCGGTAACGCCCGGACCATATTTTTTCTGCGCGATCGCAGGCGAGGTGGCGACGGCAAATGCCACCGTCGCCAAGGCGACCAATGTTGAGCTCTTCCTCCAGGCCATAAATGTCCTTCCTGTTAATCGAGGATGGCACTCTGCCCCTGTTGGCGAGGCTTATAAGATGCTCAGCCTCAGTTTTTCAGTACGATACGTCCCACGACTTTTCCCGCCCGCAATTCCTCGATCCATTTCTGGACGTCGGCCATCGGCTCTTCCTTCATCGGTGTCGGCTTGATCTTGCCGGCGCGTGCCAGCGCCATCAATTCCTTGGCCTCCGCCAGCGTTCCCACCATAAAACCTTCGATGGTCATCCGCTTGTAGACCCACTGTACCATGGGCAGGCTGAAATTGCCGCCCATCAGGCCGGAGACCACGATCTTGCCGCCGCGCGCTACCGCAGAAACCGCGAAGGCCATGGATTTTTCGTTGCCGGCAAAATCGACGACACCATCGAAGCCGCCTTCGGTCTCCTTGATCATGCGCTTGACCACGTCGGGTTCGCTGGGATCGTAGGCCACCGCCGCGCCGTTTTTCAGGGCGCTTTCGCGCGCGGCGGGGCTCAGATCCGCGACCGCGATGTTCTGCTTGAACATCGCCTGCGCGAACGAAAGCCCCATCATGCCGACGCCGCCGAGCCCGATCAGCAGCAGGTTGCGCTGCCGCGGACGGTCGACCAGCCGCTTCAGTGCACCATAGGCCGTGACGCCCGAGCACATCAGGGTTGCGGCCTGATTGACCGGCAGCGGATCGTAATCCAGGAGATATTTCGCGTCGGGCACCAGCACGTGGCTGGCAAAGCCGCCGTCGATCGAGACACCGAGAAAGCGCTGCTTGACGCAAAGGTTCTCGTCGCCGTTCTGGCAATCGCGGCACTGGCCGCAGCCGATCCAGGGGAACACCGCCTGCTTTTTTCCGATCAGCTCTTTCGCAGCGTCCGCGCCGACTTCCTCGACGATGCCTGCGATCTCATGGCCGAGCGTGAACGGCAGCGTCATGCCGCGCGTGGTGTCGAGCCGCTTGCCGCCGCCAAGATCGGCATAGCCGTCCTGGATATGCAGGTCGGAATGGCACAGCCCGCAACGCTCGATGCGGACGAGCACTTCGCTGCCTTGCGGCTTCGGCATGTCGACGATGGTTTCGCACAACGGCGCATCGAATTTGACCAGAGACTGGCGGCGCATCAGCGGCATGGAAACGGCTTCCTTTGACTTTATGGGCACTTGATTAGGGCAGTTCATCACTCGTTCAATGGGTACTTCAAGCTCTGTTGCTGGCGCGGAGATCGGGTACGTTCGTTGCAGCTTCGATAGTTCTGCTCCTGCCGCGCGTAGCGGGCGCTTTCCCAATTCGAACCTCACTTCGGGCGGTCGCAGCATCGCGGTCTAGCGGCGCTGTGGCGGGATCACAATCCAATAGTCGTTGCCATTGCCGCGGGGATTGCTGTTGTCGCTGGCCGAGATCACGAAACCCTTGCCGTTCTCCTGCGAATATCTTCCGAGGCCGATGCCGTCGATGTCGCTCATTGTGGCGTTACCCGGTCCCGGCAGCGGCTTGTCGTTCTCATAAATGACGACCTCGGGGCGCACGCTGAAATTCGGCTGTCGGCACAGATATGCAAAACCGTTGGCCGACAATCTTTCGAATCCGAAAATTCCCTTCACCGCGCCTGGTGGGACTGGGCGGGGCGCGTAGGATCTTCCGACGATGGATGCGGTTGGAAAATAGACCGCGCAGACAGCAGCCGCTGCGATCATTACGACGCGAGTTTGCCGCTGGATTGTCACCATTTTGACGTCGGCTCACATTTCTCCCCGGGACCCGTTCAATTTTGTGCTTCGTATATCGGTCAATTCACGGGCCATGGCAACAAAGCCGGAGACCGGAATGGTCTCGGCGCGCCGGGTGGCATCGACGGCCGCAGCAGCGGCGAGCCGCGCCGGGTCGACCGACAGCGATTTGAGGCTTTGCCGCAGCATCTTCCGGCGCTGACCGAATGCGGCGGCGGCCACCTGTTCCAGCGTCCGGCGCTCGCACGGTTCGGGCGCGCTACGCGGGGTCAATCGCACCACCGAAGAGGAGACTTTTGGCTGCGGCACGAAAGCGGCGGGCGAAATGTCGAACAGGATTTTGGTCTCGGCGCGCCAATTGGCGAGCACCGCGAGGCGTCCATAGGCCTCGTCGTTCTCCCGGGCGACGATCCGCTCGGCCACCTCGCGCTGAAACATCAGCACCATCATGTCGTACCAGGGCGGCCACGGTTCGATCGACAGCCAGTCGACCAGCAATGCGGTGGCGATGTTGTAGGGCAGGTTGGCGACGATCTTGGCCCGTTCGCCGCCGAGCATCGGACGGGGATCGAACCGCTGCGCATCGGCGAGGACGATTTCCAGCCGGCCCGGATATCGCTTCGCGATCGCCTGCAGCGGCCCCAGCGCGCGCTCGTCGCGCTCGACCGCGATGACGCGCCGCGCACCGAGCGCCAGCAACGCGCGCGTCAGCCCGCCGGGGCCTGGTCCGACCTCGATGATGGTGGCGTCCTCGAGCGGGCCCGCGCTGCGGGCGATCCGCGCCGTGAGATTGAGATCAAGCAGAAAATTCTGACCCAGCGATTTGCGCGCCGACAATCCGTGCTCGCGAATGACATCGCGAAGCGGCGGCAGATCGTCGATCGCGGTCATGCCGGTCGCGCCGCCGCCATGCGCGCAGCAAGCCGCAGCGCCGCGGCGAGGCTCGACGGATTGGCCTTGCCGGTGCCGGCAATGTCGAAGGCCGTGCCGTGATCCGGCGAGGTGCGGATGAACGGCAATCCCAGCGTGACGTTGACGGCATCCTCGAAGGCGATCGTCTTGATCGGGATCAGCGCCTGATCGTGGTACATGCAGATCGCGCAGTCGTAGCTTTGGCGCGCCGCGGCGTGGAACATGGTGTCGGCCGGCAGCGGCCCCCTGGCGTCGATGCCTTCGCCGCGCAGGATTTCGACGGCCGGCGCGACGATCTCGATGTCTTCGGTGCCGAGCGAGCCGTCTTCGCCGGCATGCGGGTTCAGTCCCGAGATGGCCAGACGCGGACTGGAAAGGCCGAAGCGGGCCTTCAGATCGGCGACCGCGATGCGCGCCGTTCGGACGATCAGATCGCTCGAGAGCTGTGCGAGCGCCTCATGCAGCGAAACATGGATCGTCACCGGTACGACGGCAAGCGCCGGCGACCACAACATCATCACCGGCTGCGGCGCCCGGCCGCCATTGGCCGCAAGCTCGGCCAGAAATTCGGTGTGGCCGGGATGAAGGAATCCGGCGCGGTAGAGCACGCTTTTGGCAATCGGATTGGTGACGACCGCGCCGGCTCGGCCGGCCATGACGTCGCCGACGGCCTGGCGAATGGAGGCGAGGGCGGCGTTCGCGCTGGTGGCGTCGGGCTGGCCCGGGCGGGCGGTCGCGGGCTCACCGGTCGCGACCACCGGCAATGCGCTCGAAAACGCCGCGAGCGAATCCTCGGGGCTGCTGTCGGCGAGTTCGACTTTCAATCCGAGAATTTTTGCCCGTTCGGCGAGAAAATCGCGATCGCCCCGCAGGTAGAACGGCGGAAGCCCCAGTTCATTGCGCCGCAGCCACGCTGCGATGGCGATGTCGGGGCCGATGCCCGCGGGCTCGCCGGATGTCAGCGCGAGGGGCTTTGCCATGCATCAACGATATTCGATCATCGCGGCTTTGCGGACTTCCTGCAGATAGGCTTTCGACTTCGCCTCATATTTCTGGGCGTACATCTTCTCCCGGATTTCCTTCTTCTTCGGCGAATCGATCGTGGTCGGCTTGCGTCCGCACAGCGCGACCATCTCGACGCCCTGCTTGGTGATCTCGGGCGCGGTCAGATGACCGATCGGCGTCTTGTCGAGCACCTCGCGAAGCGGGCCCGGAATATCCGCCGAGGTCCGCGTCACGGTTTCCCTGATCGCGGCGTTCTGCATCGACTTGAAGTAGGAATTGGCCTCGTCGCAGGTCTGGACGCGTTCGCGCAGCGCATCGGCTTCCTTGCGGCGCGATTCGATGACGGCGGGCGCGGACCCGTGCGGCACAATCAGGACGATCGGCTGCATCTTGTATTCGAAAGCCTCGACCTGGGAGCTGTCGCCGCCCTCCTGGGCCGCGGCGGCGACGTCCTTCTCGCCGACCTGGAGACTTTCCTTGAAGCGGCCGCGCACCAGGCTGGTCCAGACCATCTCGGCCTTGATACGGGCCTTGAGGGTGTCCGGCCGGATGCCCTGGCTCTCGAGCGATTTTGTGAGCTGGTCGGGCGCGATCCGCATCCGCGAAGCCATCTGGCCGTAGGATTGGTCGATGTCGGTGGCGGTGGGATCGACGCCGAATTTCTTGCCTTCCTTGATCTTCACCTTCTCGTCGATCAGTTCGTTGACCACTTCCTCCCGGGGCATCTGCTTGTGGGTGGTCAGGAAGTTCAGCTTGGTGCGCTGCTCGATATCGTAATTGGTGATGGGGTCGCCGTTGACCATGACGGCGACCGACTGCGCCTGCAGGGGCGAGCCGCCGCAGGTCAGAACGGCAAGCGCGGTCGCGCAGCCGGCGATCAGGGACCGAAGGCGATGAGGTCGGAGCTTGGAGGTCGTCATGGTCATGTCAGCCGATCAACCCATTCCATCCGCGATGCCGCGGGTATTTTCCGGCAAGGTCAACGCGCGTTACTGAATGCCGGTGCTGCCGGCCGTTGAGGACGAAGTGGCAATGGTCCGCAGGCCGATCTGCAGCATGAACGCGTGACTGAGCACCGGCGGCGTGGAGCCGGCGGAATAGCTGTAGGACGTGACATAGTTGGCGGCCAGCACGAAACAGTCGTCCACATAGCCCGCTCCGACGACGTATTGGTTGATCTTGTTGGCTTCAAGATCCCAGCGCGCCGAGCCCGACACCACCCAGTTCGACGCCACCTTGACCGAGGCGCTGCTAAGGATGCCTTCGCGGCGGGTCAGGTAGCCGAGTTGCGGCTGCGCGGCATAATCGCCGTAGATCATGCTGACCGACCAGCGGTCGAATGAAGCGCGGCCCTCGGCTTCGAAGCGGTTGACCTGCCAGGTCGCCTCATCCATGCGGGCGCGCACGCTGAACGTATAGGTGCGGTTGGGCGAATAATTGACGCGGGCGACATAGTCGGACTGCGAGTTCTGCAGGCCGGAATCGACGCCGGTATTGGTGACGTCGGCGACCGCGAATGAATTCAGGCCGAACAGCTGGTAGGATTGTCCGAACAGCACGTTGACGCTGCCGCCGCGATCGAACTGCGTGGTCGCCTGCACGCCGACATTGGCGCGGCCGCCGCCTTCGACGCGGTCATAGCCGGAGAATTTGTCGACCGAGAACAGGTTGCTGGCGTCGAACACCAGGCTCTGCGCGTCCTCGTTCGGAAGCTTGCCGGCATAGGTTTCGTTGGGACGAATGATGACCTGTGCGATCGGCTCGATCGTGGTGGTGCCCCAGGGCTGAACATTGATGAAGGGATAGCGGTATTCGAGGCCCACCGTCGGCATCACGCGCAGCGCCTGGGTGTCGCCGACGGGGAGGAAATTCGAAACACCCGGCTGGTTCGAAACCGAGGAATCGATGGCGTCGGCGCGCACGATCGCAAACGGCGTCCATATCTCGCCGAAGGGATCGGTGAACGACTTCCGCCATTGCGCCTCGGCAGAGAGGCGCGTGTAGGTACCGGGGAAGCCGCGCAACAGACATTGCGATGGCGTCCGTGCCAGTGGATCGGCGGACGTCGTCGTGCACAGGCTGGCGGTGTTGGCCAATGTCGTGATCGGATCGAACACTGCGGTTTCGCGCGTCAGGCTGGTGAAATTCGTCTTGTAGCTGAACTCGCCGCCGAAGATCGGGCTGTTGATCACGTTGGAGTAATCGATGACCGGATGGATCACCGGAACGAATTGCTGGTTGCCGGAGAAGCTGAGGTAATAGATCGTGCGCGCGTCGAAGAAGCTGCGATTGCCGACGCCGGTCAGATAAAGCTGCGAGATCGCTTCAGTCGGCAGGTTCAGGAACGATCCGAGCGGATCCTTGTACTGGGCGAGGCGATAGTCGGACATGAAGTAGTAGTCGGACAGCAGCACGCCGTCCCAGCCCCAGGTCCATTTGTCGTTCAGCGCAAACTGGCCCTTGCTTTCGACGCCGCCGCGGAACTGGCGGTCGCCGGGCTGGCCGACGAACGCGTTCTTATCGAGCTGATCGATGCCATAGGCGCGGATCTGATACGCGCCGTCCAAAAGACGCTGGCGGAACTCGCCCTGGAACAGCACACCCTGCCGGGTCGTGAAGCGCGGACTGAAGGTGGCGTCGTAGTCCGGCGCGATCGCCCAGTAGAACGGGGTTTCGACACCGTAGCCGAACGCCGTGTACGTGCTGATCGCCGGCATCAGGAACCCGGTCTTGCGCTTCACGGTCGGATCGGGGGTCGAGAAATAGGGCAGATACGCCATCGGCACGCCGAAGAACTCGAGCTGTGCGTTCTCGAAGTACAGCATCTTGTCGGTCTGGTCGTGGATGATGCGCGCACCCTTGACCTGCCACAAAGGCGGCTTTTTCGGATCGTCCTTGCAGGGCGCGCAAGCAGTATAGACGCCGTTTTCGAACACGGTGTAATTGCCGCTGGTGCGGTCGGCGCGCGTCGCCGCCATCCGGGTCGCGTCCGCGGTATCGACCCTGAGCGAATCGACGAAACCGTCACGGTAGTCGTCGCTCAGATCCATGATGTTGGCGTAGGTGACCTTGCCTTCCGCATCGGTCATGCGGATGTTGCCCTCGGCATGCAGGCGCTTGGTCTTCTGGTCGTAGATGACCTTGTCGGCCTCGACGCTGGTGCCGTTGTAGAACATCTGCACGTTGCCGACCGCCGACACGCGCGAATTGTTGTAGTCGTAGTCCACCTCGACGGCCTGCACGAGCATCTGCCCGTCGTTCTTGGCCGGCGGTGGCGTCGGCTTGGGCGGTCGCGGGTTGTAGGTGAAGCTTTGCGCGCTGGCGGGCGTCGTCGCCGCAAGGCCGATCGCGCCCGCGAGAGCGAACCCGAGGAGCAGGGCGATCATCGGCCCGCTGACCGCGCCCAAGCGGTTCCGATAGCGGCGCACGCGGGTGCGCCGCCTGAACGCAGGCGTCAGACTCTGGAGGGCGGCGACAACGGCCACTACCCGTCCTCCTGGTACAGCAAGGCCAAAAAGCCGGTGAGGCCGCCCACGCACACGGGCAACCACGCGGCAGCGATGGGATGCATCAACTCAGCCTTGCTCAAATCCTCAGTAACTTTCGACAGAACGTAGAGCAGAAAGCCTGCACCCACGCCACTCAAAACCATCTTTTGCACGCCGCCGAACCGGAAGAAGCGAAGGCTGACGGAAGCGGCCAGCATCACCATTGCAGCCAGCAAAAATGGCTGTGCGATGAGCTTATGGTACTGCAGCCGGTACCCTGCGGTCGCAAAGCCTGAGCTTTCGGAAGACCGGATATAGCTCGGGAGTTGCCAAAAAGACACAGTCTCCGGGGTGGAGAAGCTGTTGCGGACCTGGGCGGGGGTCAGGGTAGTCGCGAGATAGTAATTGTCCTGGTCGACCGGCGGCTTGTCGAGGGAGTATCGGCGTACCGATTTGAAGACCCAGCGCCCGTCTTCGAGCGACGCTTCACGCGCTTCGATTCGTTCCTTGAACTGGAAATCTGGATCGAATCGGAACACGGTCAGGCCGGTCAGCCGGACGCCCTGCTGCTC
The DNA here is from genome assembly GCF_036924615.1 of Bradyrhizobium sp. AZCC 2289. NCBI lineage: Bacteria > Pseudomonadati > Pseudomonadota > Alphaproteobacteria > Hyphomicrobiales > Nitrobacteraceae > Bradyrhizobium > Bradyrhizobium sp. AZCC 2289. The sequence goes on from NZ_JAZHRY010000001.1 coordinate 9,167,705, forward strand.
GCTTCGGGCGGCGTTGATGATCGAATGGCCCTCGCTGTTGACCTGATTGAGCCAGAATCCGGACGCGTCCTGGATGCCGCCGCCCGGTGCCGAGCCGAACAGTTCGGCCTCCATCCGCTTGGAGAGCTCACGCAGGTTCGCCGACATCGGGTTATAGGCGGTAGTCGCCGCGACGCCGAGGATGATCGAGCTGGCCAGCGCCGGCGCAATGAACTGCCAGGCGGAAACGCCGGCGGCGCGCGCGACCACCAGTTCGAGCCGCCGCGACAGCGCGAGATAGCAGGTCATCGCGCCGATCAGGACGCAGAACGGCATCAGCTTTTCCAGTAATTGCGGCACCCGGAACAGCGACGTCTCGGCCACCGTGATGGCGGAGGCCGAAACCAGGCCCGAGGTCTTGCGCACCATCTCGATGTAATCGACCAGCACCAGCAGCACGAAGATGCTGGCGAACACGCCCACCGCCGCGATCACGAAGCGGCCGGCGAAATATCGCCCGAGCGTGTTGGTCATCATGCTCATGCTGTGGCCGGCCGTCCGAACAATCGCGCGATGCGCGCGTTCGACTTGTTGATGGCCTCGATCAGCGCGGCCGGCGGCTCGACCACGACGCCGCCGAGAATCATCCACAGCCCGATCGCGATCGCGGCGACCAGCATCGAATATTGCAGCAGTGCTGCGGCCGGCGTTTTCACCGTCACGACCGAGCAGGCGAATCCCGCCATGCGCAGGCCGAACACCGCGAGAATCGAGCCGCCGATCGAAAAATTGCGGCTCTGGCGGGTGGTGCGCGGGGTGCCGAGAAACGCGAAAGTCAGCGCGGCGAAGGCGAAGGGATAAACCGGCGACATGAAGCGGTCATGCAATTCGGCGCGGAACTGGCCGGACAATTGCTGATAGATCGGATCGTCGGGCTCGGGCGACATCAATTCCCAGAGGTAGCGTTCGCGAATCCCGAGCGCGACGTCGCGGCCCTGATTGGAGAATTTCGACATGTCGAACGCATAGCGGCCGAACGCCACCAGCGCAGGGTCGCGCTTGCCGGCCTCGAAACGTTCGAGATTGCCGTCCTCGAGGATCAGGTACGAGCCGTTGCCGTTCTTCATGACCGTGCCATGGTCGGCGATGATGGTGACGCGCTCCTTTGGATCGCGGCGGTCGTCGACGAAGATGCCGCCGAGCACGCCGCCGGGCAGACGTTCGCGGATCCTGATCGTCAGGTTCTGGTCGAGCTGGGCGAATCGTCCGGGCTGCAGGATGTTGGTCAGCACGTCGGCGGTGATTTCGGCATCCCATTGCTTGATCCGGCGCATGCCGTCGGGGGCGAGATAGGAGGCGATGAAGGCGACCATCAGCGCCACCACGCAGGTGGCGTACAGGAACGGGCGGAACAGCCGGAACGGCGACAGGCCGGCGGCATTCATCACGATGATTTCGGAATCGGTGGCGAGCTTGTTCAGCGTGTGCGAAATCGAAATCATCAGCGCGATCGGCGCGATGATCAGAACCAGCGCCGGAATCACCAGGCTGGTGATGCCGAGAAAGGTGATGATGGTCTGGCCCTGGCTGGTCATCAGGTCGATGCCGCGCAACGCCTGCGTAATCCAGATCACGCCCGTCAGGCTGACCAAGACCAGCGCAAACGACGCCAGCGTCGTGCGGAAGATATACTTGTCGATCGACCCCATCGTCTACCGCACGATCCCACCTTGCGCCCCGGACATGCGATGCGACCAATCCCTGTTAGGAGGTCCCCTTTGGTCGCGCCGCCTAACCATCCAGTCGTCTACTCTCTCACTAGCATCCCTTTGATCCGTCAACAAAATGGCCGGGCCATGGCACCCTTGCCATATGGTTAATAATTCGGCGGATGTGGCCTCTCGGCCACGGCAGCCTTGGCAGCGTGGCGGCAGACAGGTCATAGTGAGCGAAACCCGAGGCCCGGATCGATTTGGGCCACCACCAAAGAGAACATTCCGAATACCTTATCACCTATCTAGTCGCGATCCCGGGGCCGCTATCCGGCCCCGGCAAACAGCCCTGAATTCCTGGAGGATTTACCTATGTCCGACGCCGTCAAGGTCGGCTTTGTCCCGTTTTCCGCCGCGTCCCGCGGCATTCTGGTGGTGTTTTGCGACGACACGTTGAAATCGGGCGCGGCAACCCGCAAAGCGCTGGGAAAAGCGGCCGACACCATCAAGCGGGCGGCGGCCACCAACGCGTTCAAGGCCAAGAGCGGATCCACGCTCGATATTCTGGCGCCCGAGGGGATCAAGGCACCGCGACTGATCGTGGTCGGCATCGGCAAGCCGTCGGATATCAAGGAGAAGGATTTTCTCAAATTCGGCGGCGTCATCGCCGGCAAGCTGAACGCCGGCAGCGATGCCGTTACCGTGATCGCGGAACTCGCCGACGGCGCGATGCAGCCGGATACTGCGGCCGCAATCGCGTCCGGTATCCGGCTGCGCGCCTATAAATTCGATCGCTACAAGACCAAGAAGAAGGACGGCGAGAACGGCGCGGTCCGCGCCGACGTTTCGATTGCGGTTGGCGACGTCGCGGCCGCGAAAAAAGCGTTCGCGCCGGAACAGCACATCGTCGACGGCGTGATCATTGCGCGCGAGCTCGTCAACGAGCCGCCGAACGTGCTGTATCCGGAAGAGTTCGCGCGCCGGGCGAGCCAGCTCAAGAAGGTCGGCGTCGACGTCGAGATTCTCGACGTCAAGGCGATGACCAAGCTCGGCATGGGCGCGCTGCTCGGGGTCGCCCAGGGCTCGACGCGGCCGGGCCGGACCGTGATCATGCGCTGGAACGGCGGCAAGAAAGGCGAACAGCCGGTGGCTTTCGTCGGCAAGGGCGTTTGCTTCGATACCGGCGGCATTTCCATCAAGGGCGCCGCCAACATGGAGGACATGAAGGGCGACATGGGAGGTGCGGCCTGTGTGGTCGGGCTGATGCATGCGCTCGCGGCGCGCAAGGCGAAAGTCAACGCGGTCGGCGCCATCGGCCTGGTCGAGAACATGCCCGACGGCAACGCCCAGCGTCCCGGCGACATCGTCACCTCGATGTCGGGGCAGACCATCGAGATCATCAACACCGACGCCGAAGGCCGCCTGGTGCTGGCCGACGTGCTCTGGTACGTGGCGAAGAAGTTCAAGCCGAAATTCATGGTCGATCTCGCAACCCTCACCGGCGCGATCATGGTGGCGCTCGGCACCGAGCATGCTGGATTGTTTTCCAACAACGATGAACTCGCCGAGCGATTGACCAAAGTCGGGATCGAGACCGGCGAGCGCGTCTGGCGCATGCCGCTCGGCCCGGAATACGACAAGATGATCGACTCGCAGTTTGCCGACGTGAAGAACGCCGGCGCGCGCAACGGCGGGTCGATCACCGCCGCCCAGTTCCTGCAGCGTTTCGTCGACGACACGCCATGGGCGCATCTCGACATCGCGGGAACCGCGATGGGGGCGCCGAAGACCGACATCAACCACTCCTGGGGTTCGGGCTATGGCGTTCGCCTGCTGGAGCGGCTGGTCACGGAGTATTACGAAACCACGAAGTAGCCGCCATCGCATGACGGAAGTCCTGTTCTATCATCTGCAGAACATGTCGCTCGAAAGCGTGCTGCCGCCCTTGCTCGAAAAGTCGATCGAGCGCGGCTGGCGCGTTGTCGTGCAATCGACGTCGCAGGAGCGCACCGACGCGCTCGACGCGCATCTGTGGACCTACAGCGACGATTCGTTTTTGCCGCACGCCACCTGGCGCGCCGGCGACGCGCAGGATCAGCCCATCATCCTCTCGATCGAGGAGGGCAATCCGAACCGGGCCAATGTCAGGTTCCTGATCGACAATGCCGCGTTGCCGGATGACTCCGACAGTTACGAGCGGGTGGTTCTGGTGTTCAACGGCGACGACGCCGAGGCGCTGGCCGCGGCGCGCGGCGTTTGGACCGATTGCAAGGCGCGCGGGTTCGAGGTGACGTATTGGCAGGTCGACGAGCGGGGCCGCTGGCAGCGGCGGCAATAGCGATATCTGGCAATTAATGATAATTCGTGGTTTCTGACGCCGGCCTTGCGGGCAGCCACGGTCATGCCGCAAAGTGATGTTCGGACAAGTAGTTAAAGCATTTTCGAGCGAAAGCCTGCCCCGAACCTGATGCGGGGTGGATACGGGTAAAACAGAAGACGGGAGCCTCGGTCCTGAACCGAACTGGCTCCAGCGGCAGGAGCCTGGTTCAGCGTGCGAGACGGAACACCCAAGCGAAAACCACTGCTGGCGTTGCTTGTGCTTGCCCCCGTGATGGCGGGCTGCTCGGGCGGCGCATCCGAGCTTCTGTCGCGGGATGCGGACTGGTTTTCGCGCACCGGCCGGGTGTTCGTGCGCAACGTCTCGATTGAAACGCCGCCGCTCACGCCCGACAAGCCGGTGCTGGCCGAGGATCTGGTCAGCGCCGACGGCGGCTGTCCGGGCATGGCGCCTCCGCCGGGCGCGGCGGATGCCAATGCGCAGGCTGCCGGCGGACCGGCGCCATCGACGTCGGGGACCGTGGCGCTCGGCCATACCGAATGCGACGTGGTGCGCGGCATCGGCGCGCCCGACAGCGTCAATCTGTCGAACAATGGCCGCGGCGACCGGGTGGCGGTGATCAACTATTCGCACGGCCAGCGCGCCGGAATCTATACCTTCACGGCGGGACGGTTGACCTCGATCGAGCGCGGCCCCGAGCCGGTGGTGCAGCCGAAAGTGGCAAAGCCGAAGGCGAAGAAGAAGCCGGCGGCGACGTAAGCCGCATTCCGCTTGGGTAGAATGATGGCCGCGCGTCCGCTGGCCTCATGGTTCGGACGCGCGAAGACGCGCTCCTCACCATGAGGGTCTAAGACCTCATCCTGAGAGGCTGTGAAGCTATCTCGGACCTCATCCTGAGGAGCGGCGTCTTCGCCGCGTCTCGAAGGATGGCCGCGAGTCCGTGTGTTGCGTCCATCCTTCGAGACGCTTGCTTCGCAAGCTCCTCAGGATGAGGTTCGTACTCTCCGTCACCCTGAGGAGGAGCGGCGTAAGCCGCATTCCGCTTGGGTAGAATGATGGCCGCGCGTCCGCTGGCCTCATGGTTCGAGACGCGCGAAAGACGCGCTCCTCACCATGAGGGTCTAAGACCTCATCCTGAGGAGCGGCGTCTTCGCCGCGTCTCGAAGGATGGCCGCGAGTCCGTGTGTTGCGTCCATCCTTCGAGACGCTTGCTTCGCAAGCTCCTCAGGATGAGGTTCGTACTCTCCGTCATCCTGAGGAGGCGCGAAGCGCCGTCTCGAAGGATGAAGCCACCGAACGCGAAGACGCCTTATCCCGTGGCCTCGTCATATTGCGAACTCGCCTCCAGCCACGCTTCCTCGGCCCGCTGCAAAGCGCTCGCGGCACCGGCGCGGGCCTTGCTGAGCTGGGCGGCCTGTTTCGGGTCGCGCGTGAACAGATCCGGCAGTGCCAACGCGGTGTCGATCTTGGCGATGATGCCGTTGATGCGTTCGATCTCGGCTTCGGCCTCGGCGATCCGCTGCTTCAGCGGCGTCCGCTTTTCGGGTCTGGCGCGTTCCGGCTTGTCGCGGCCGTTGCCGCGCTCATTGTTGCCGCGATCGCGCGACGCGGTGCGCATGCCGCGCGCCGACAACACCATGCGCCGGTAGTCGTCGAGGTCGCCGTCGAAATTCGTGACCGCGCGGTCGGCGACTACCCACAATTGATCGGCGCAGGCTTCGATCAGATAGCGGTCATGCGAGACCATGATGACGGCGCCCGGATAATCATTGATCGCTTCCGCCAGCGCCGCGCGGCTGTCGATATCCAGATGGTTGGTCGGCTCGTCCAAAATGATCATGTTGGGGCCGAAGAAGGTGGCCAGTCCGAGCAGCAGCCGCGCCTTTTCGCCACCCGACAGGCTCTTGACCACGGTGTCGCCGGCCTTGCCGGAGAAACCGATCGCGCCGACGCGGGCGCGAACCTTGCTCTCGGGCGTATCCGGCATCAGCTTGCGGACGTGATCGTAGGGCGAGCCGTCGAGGTTGAGCTCGTCGACCTGATGCTGGGCGAAATAGCCGACCGAGAGTTTTTCCGCGCGCGTGACGTGACCGGAGAATGGCGGCAGCTTGCCCGCGAGCAGCTTGACCAGCGTCGACTTGCCGTTGCCGTTGGAGCCGAGCAGCGCGATGCGGTCGTCGGTGTCGATGCGCAGTGTGACGCGGTTGAGCACCGGGCTTTTCGGATCGTAGCCGACCGAGACGTCGTCGACCGCGATGATCGGCGGCGACAGCATCTTTTCGGGCACCGGAAACGAAATCTCGCGCACGTCCTGGGTCACAAGTGCTGTGACCGGCTTCATCCGCTCCAGCATTTTGACGCGGGATTGCGCCTGGCGGGCTTTTGAGGCCTTGGCCTTGAAACGATCGACAAAGGCCTGCAGCCGCTTGCGCTCGTCGGCCTGGCGCTTGGCGTGCTTGGCGTCGAGCATTTCACGCGTCGCGCGCTGTTCCTCGAACGACGAGTAGGTGCCCTTGTAGAGCGTCAGCTTGCCGCGATCGAGATGCAGGATCTGGTCGACCGAGGTGTCGAGCAGATCGCGGTCATGGCTGATGACGATGACGGTGCGCGGATAGTTCGCCAGATGGTCTTCCAGCCACAGCGTGCCTTCGAGATCGAGATAGTTGGTGGGCTCGTCCAGCAGCAAGAGGTCGGGCGCCGAAAACAATGTCGCGGCGAGCGCGACGCGCATGCGCCAGCCGCCGGAGAATTCCGAGCAGGGCCGCGCCTGATCCGCGGTCGAAAATCCGAGGCCGCTCAGGATCGCAGCCGCCCGGGCGGGTGCGGAGTGGGCGTCGATGTCGACCAGCCTTGTCTGGATTTCGGCGATCCGGTGCGGATCAACAGCGGTCTCGGCCTCGTGCAGCAGCGCATCGCGCTCGAGGTCGGCCTTCAGCACGACATTGACGAGGCTTTCCGGGCCATCGGGCGCTTCCTGCGCGAGGCTGCCGATGCGCCAGCGCGGCGGGATCGTGATGCTGCCGGACTCGGTCGGCAGGTCGCCGCGGATCGCGTGAAACAGCGTCGATTTGCCGACGCCGTTGCGGCCGACGAAGCCGACGCGCGCGCCCGGCACGATCTGGACCGAGCTGTCGTCGATCAGTAGCCGTCCGGCGATCCGGATCGATATGTCAGTGATTGAAAGCATGCGGCCTTGTCACCGGAGCCGCCGCCAAACGCAACCGTTTATTCGGTAAATCCGGCTGCGGATTTCAGGCAAAAAACCCCGAATTCCGCTCAATCAGCCAAAAGGCCATGGTCGACCAGAAGCGCAAGGTGCGGGCAGCGTTGCAGTGACGGCCCCCTGCATTTGAATAGAGCAACGGAGGTCGGGGCTCTCCGCCGAGCTGAAGTGGATGAAACGGCTGGTCGGCGGCAGCGACTTTCGATGGTGAGTTCTCAAGCGTGACCGCATCGAGCAAGTTCTCACCTCGATTTATGGGCACGCTGCCCTCGATCCCGGTTCTGATGCAGTCAGGAACCGAACAGGCCCTAATTCGACAACCTCCGTCCGTCCTCGCTGTCGCGCCGGCGCAACTCGTCTATCAGTAGCTGCAGATGGGAGGAGGGAGAATTATCGGGGCGCATTCTCTGCTGCAGCCGTTCGCCGACGGCGTCGCAGATCGATCGGCACGTCTTGTGATCGATTTCGTCGTGCTGGTTGTTGATTCGGCTGTTCATGCGAGTTCCAATTCGTGTGCTGAATCCTGCAGATTCAAGTCGCAAAGCCGCCATTTGTTTCCGGCCGCCGGCCAATCTTCCGCATTACCGAAAAAAAGGACCAATGCCTTCCGATCGGTTCCCCCGGAATCGAAAAAAAGCCCCGGCGGGTGGCCGGGGCTAAGTCAGGGGAGGTCAGGTCAGATCAGTAGCAGCGGTTGATCAGGCGCCAGCGCGGGCCCCAGGGGGTCGGGACCAGGCGCCGCACATAGCAGCCGCCGTAGCCATAGCCGCCGCCGTAATAGACGGGTCCGCCGACAAAGACGCGCGGTCCACCCCAACCCCAGCCGTGATGCCAACCGCCGTGCCAACCACCCCAGGCAGAGGCGGAGGTCGGCGCCAATGCGGCCGCACCCAGTGAAACCGCGGCAACTGCGACAAGCGAGAGTTTGCGTAACATGATTGTCTCCTCAAGGTTTCGGCGCGGCTTTGCACCATCGGTGAGATCTCCCGTGACACCCCTTTCAGCTATCGAGCGAGCCTGCGCGGTGTCCGATCGCCGAAGAGCCTACGCCGGCCCAGGTGAACGAAAGCGGGACGGCCGCTACAGAAAAGGTTCACCTTCGTGAAATTGTTGTAATTCAGGGCGTTACGACGCCGTTCGATCGCTTGCCGTGCGCCGTTGGCGCCGATATAAGCGCCGCAACTCCCACCAGCCTTTCAAGGACGAAATCATGGCGATTGAACGCACTTTCTCGATCATCAAACCCGACGCGACGGCGCGCAATCTGACCGGCGCGATCAACGCGCTGATCGAGAAGGCGGGCTTGCGGATCGTGGCCCAGAAGCGCATTCGCATGACCCGCGAGCAGGCTGAAACCTTCTACGCGGTCCACAAGGCGCGGCCGTTCTTCGACGAACTGGTCGACTTCATGATCTCGGGCCCGGTCGTGGTCCAGGTACTGGAAGGCGAGGGTGCGGTGTTGAAGCATCGCGACGTCATGGGCGCCACCGATCCGTCGAAGGCGGCCGAAGGAACCATCCGCAAGGCGCATGCGAAGTCGATCGGCGAAAACTCGGTGCATGGTTCGGACGCGCCGGAGACCGCCGCGATCGAAATAGCGCAATTCTTCTCCGGCAATGAAATCGTCGGTTGATTGACGCAAACGATGGCGCGACATTTTAGCCGGTCATAGCCGCGGGGGCGGCCGATTGTGCCAGGGGAGGTTGGGCTTTGAATTTGTTATCGCAGATACTTGATCCCGCCAATATCGGTGCGTTTTTCACGCAATTCAAAGCCGATATGCAGACGCCGTCGTTCTGGCTGGCGGTCGGCAAGATCATCTGGATCAATGTCCTGCTGTCGGGCGACAACGCGCTGGTGATTGCGCTGGCGTGCCGGGGCCTGCATCCGCGGCAGCGGGTGTGGGGCATGGTGATCGGTGCCGGGATCGCGGTGGTCTTGCTGATCCTGTTCACCGGGATCGTCGCTACATTAATGGTTCTGCCCTATCTGAAGCTGATCGGCGGCCTCGCGCTGCTGGCCATCGCGGCCAAGCTGCTGGTGCCGGAAGATGCCGGCGACGACATCGCCGAAGGCACCAGCCTCTGGCACGCCGTCCGCATCGTCGTGATTGCCGACATCGTCATGAGCCTCGACAACGTCATCGCGGTCGCCGCCGCCGCGAATGGCCAGCTTCCGCTGCTGGTGCTCGGCCTTGCGGTCAGCATTCCCATGATTATCGCGGGCGCCGCGTTGATCATGTTGATCCTCGACCGGATGCCGATCCTGGTGTGGCTGGGAGCGGCGCTGCTGGGCTGGATCGGCGGCGATGTGATCGCAACCGATCCTGCCATTGCGCCGCAACTTCGCAAATTGCTCGACGGTGACGTCAGTCTCAATATCGACACCACCTCGTCGATGTTCGGGTTTGTGAAGCATCTCAAGCTCGACGGCGAGATCGATGAACTCGTGCTCGCCCTGCTCGGTGCAACCATCGTGCTCGTCGTCGGATCGATCTGGCGCCGCCGCAAGCTGCAGGAGATCGTGGCGCCCGTGAGGGTTTGACACCACCTCGGTTTCGGGCCTCTGATGGCCCGTTGCTGTCAGCGACCGCCTTCCCGATTTGCGACAAATAGCCGCCAGACGCTCCTGCCGTTTTGCGCTAGCGAGTGACTTCGCTGCCGCTTATGGAGGTCGGATTGAACTGGTTCCCGCAATTTCCTGGCGCTTCCGCGATCGGTGCATTTTTCACGCAATTCGGCGCTGAACTCCATCATCCGCAGTTCTGGGTAGCGCTTTCCAAGATCATCTGGATCAACGTGTTGCTGTCCGGCGACAACGCGCTGGTGGTTGCACTTGCCTGTCGCGGACTGCAGCCGCGCCAGCGGCTTTGGGGCATGATCCTCGGCGCCGGGGCAGCCGTCGTGTTGCGGATCGTCTTCACCGCGATCGTCGCCACCGTCATGGAACTGCCATATCTCAAACTGGCCGGCGGGCTGGCGCTGATCGTCATCGCCGCAAAATTGCTGGTGCCGGAGGACAGGGACGAGGAGGGTGTCGCGTCGGCGTCGCATCTGTGGGCGGCGGTGCAGATCGTGGTGGCTGCGGACATCATCATGAGTCTCGACAACGTGATCGCGGTTGCCGCCGCCGCCAATGGCAGTGTCCCGCTCCTGATCATCGGACTGGCGAGCAGCATCCCGTTGATTATCGCGGGGGCGGCGCTGATCATGGCCCTCATCACCTATCTCCCGGTTCTGATATGGGCTGGTGCTGCATTGCTCGGCTGGATCGCCGGTGACGTCATTGCGAACGATGCCGCGGTCCATCCCAAACTGCAAAGCCTGTGGGAAAGTCTGGCCGGCGCCGAGTTCGACGCGCTGCTGACCCTGCTGGGCGCAGCGCCGCTGTTCGTCGGCGTAAACGGCGGCGAAATCGCCTGCGCGCTGCTGGGTGCGTTCGTCGTGCTGATCGTGGGATCGATCTGGCGAAGGCGGAAGCTTCAACATCTCGTACCGGCATAAATAGCCGGCGCCAATGTGAGGCGTCGGCCTCAGCGCCGCAAGATCGAGCCTGAGCGGCCGATCAGCCGCGCCAATTGCTTGAAGCGGCTGCCGACGCGGTCGGCGACCAGATCGACCATCTGGTGCTCGAACACCAGCATCAGCTTGCGGCCGCGGCTGCGGAAGTGGGTCGCAGGCAGCACGCCGGTTCGCGCCGCCGAGATCAGGTGCGCGACGCGGAAGGCGGCGCCGAGCACGCGGGCGCGCTCGTCCATCGCCGGCGGCACCAGTTCGCGAACCAGCGCCGGCGGTTCGTTTTCCTCGCTCAGGCCCGCATAGCGATAGAACACCGACAGCGCGACAAAGGCGCGGCCCTGGTGGCTGATCGAGCCGAAATTGCCGTTGGTGATGAGGCTCAGCGTCTCTTCGCCGCGATGGTCCGGGTGCACCCGCCATCCGATGTCGGACAACAGGCAGGCCGCATGGCGCAGCCGGCGGTCTTCGTCGGTTTCGCGCAGTTTGACGACCCTGACCAGGCGATCGGTCCAGCCGATCAGCTCTTCGGCATGGCGGGCGGATCGCGACAACAGGCCGTTCAGCGTTTGCGCCGCGCAGATCAATCCATCCCTGGCGCGCTCGGGCTGCGGCAACATCTCGTAGAGCAGGCCCTCGCGCACGCCGAAGGTCGAAAACACGATGGTTTTGGGCTTGGCGACCTGGATGATGTGTTCGAGCACCAGCGCCGCATAGGTCAATAGCGGCCGCCGCGCGTCGGCGACGATTTCGATATTGGCCAGCATGTTGGCGGCGACGAGGCGGCGCAGGCGGCGCGCAAAATCCAGTGCGTCCGCGGCCGGGATCGAGTAGCCGTGCATCACGCGCAGCGGATAGCCGCTCTGCACGATGTGGATGCGCGCCAGCGCGCGCCAGGTGCCGCCGACGGCATAGAAGGTGCGGCCGCGGCCGGCCTTGAGCTGGGCGACGTCGACGAGATCGTTGCGGACGATGCGCTCGGCGCGCTTCAGCGATTTGTGCGACAGATCCTGCAGCGCCAGGCTGCCGAGCGGCAGCGTCACGCCGCTGCGAACGCGGTTGCCGTGCACGTCGATCAGTTCGAGCGAACCGCCGCCGAGATCGCCGACGATGCCGTCGGGATTGTGGATGCCGGACACGACGCCGAGCGCGGATAGCTTGGCCTCGCGCGGGCCCGACAGGATTTCAATCGGAACGCCGCAGATGCGTTCGGCCTTGGCGATGAAATCGGCGCCGTTGGAGGCGTCGCGGCAGGCGGCGGTGGCGATCGCGTAGACGCGGCCGACCTTCTGGATCCGGCACAGGGCGCGAAACCGCCGCAGCGAGGTCAGCGCCTTGGCGACCGCATCGGGCGCCAGCAGGCCGGTGCTCTGAACCTCGCGGCCGAGGCCACACAACGCCTTCTCGTTGAAGATGGTGACGAGGCTGCGCGCCATGGCCTCATAGACCACGAGACGAACCGAGTTCGAACCGATGTCGATGACCGCGACGCTTGAGGCGCGTTTGCGCGGCCGCTTCATTTCGGCGATCCCTTATGACGAGGGCTGGCGCTCGTTCCGGCGTGTGAGGCGGCGCGGCGAAGATTCCTTGAGAGACTTTCCACGGCCTGACAGACTCGGATTCGTCATGAAGTAGTTGTGCAGATTGAACGGCTCTTCGCCTTTCGCGGCCTTCATACGCGTTGACGACCCGTCGGGCAATAACTGCCAGCTCTGCTCGGTATCCTTCAGATTGGCGACCATGATCTGCTCGAGAACCTGCTGATGTACCGTGGGATTTTGCAGCGGGCAGAGGATCTCGACGCGGCGGTCGAGGTTCCTCGGCATCATGTCGGCGGAGGAGATATACACAGCCGCTTTGGTTGAGGGCAGGCCCTGGCCCATCCCGAAGCAGTAGATTCGGCCATGCTCCAGGAAACGCCCGATGATGGATTTGACGCGGATGTTCTCGGAAAGTCCGGGCAGACCCGGCCGCAGGCAGCAGATGCCGCGCACCACCAGTTCGATCGCCACGCCGGCCTGGGACGCTTCATACAGTGCGTCGATGATGTCGGGGTCGACCAGCGAGTTCATCTTCAGCCAGATCGCGCCCGGCTTGCCGTGGCGCGCATAATTGGTCTCGCCGTGAATGTGCTCGAGCATGCGCTTGCGCAAGGTCAGCGGCGACACCGCCATCTTCTCGATGTCGCTGGGCTCGGCATAGCCGGTGATGTAGTTGAACACCCGCGCCGCATCGCGGCCGATGACCGGGTCCGAAGTGAAGTAGGACAAATCAGTGTAGATGCGCGCGGTGACGGGATGATAATTCCCGGTGCCGGTGTGCACATAGGTGGTCAGATTGCCGCCCTCGCGGCGCACCACCATCGACAGCTTGGCGTGGGTTTTCAGTTCGATGAAGCCGTACACGACCTGCACGCCGGCGCGTTCGAGGTCGCGCGCCCAGCGGATGTTGGCTTCCTCGTCGAACCGCGCCTTCAGTTCGATCAGCGCGGTGACCGATTTGCCGGCCTCGGCCGCTTCCGCCAGCGTGCGCACGATCGGCGAATTGTTCGAGGTGCGGTAGAGCGTCTGCTTGATGGCGACGACGTCGGGGTCGCGCGCAGCCTGTTGCAGGAACTGGACGACGACGTCGAAGGATTCGTATGGATGGTGGACAATCAGATCCTTCTGCCGGATCGCGGCGAAGATGTCGCCGCCGTGGTCGCGGACGCGCTCGGGGTGGCGCGGAACGTAGGGGGTGAATTCCAGATCGGGCCGGTCGAGCCTCGTCAGCTGCGACAATTCGTTCATCGCCAGCACGCCGTCGACCAGAAAGATCTCGTCGTCGGCGGTGGAAAGCGCCTGCTGTACGAACGCGCGCAGCTCTTCCGGCATCTTGGCTTCGAGTTCGAGCCGGATCACCGATCCGCGCCGCCGCCGCTTCAGCGCGGTCTCGAACACGCGGACCAGATCTTCCGCCTCTTCCTCGATTTCGAGTTCGGAATCCCTGATAATGCGGAACGCGCCCTGGCCCTTGACGGTATAGCCTGGGAACAGTTTTCCGATGAACAGGCCGGTGGCCTGTTCCAGCGTGATCAGCCGCACCGCGCCGTCCTTGCCCGCGGGCATGCGGATGAAGCGGTCGATCTTGCCGGGCATGCGGATCAGCGCGTTCATCGGCTTGCCGTCGGAGACCCGCGCCAGATGCAGCGCGATGGTGAAGCCGAGACTCGGAATGAACGGGAAGGGGTGCGCCGGGTCGATCGCGAGCGGCGTCAGCAGTGGGAAGATGTTGTGGAGGAAATGATCTTCGATCCAGCTCCGCTCGGCCTTGGTGACGTCGCGGCCATCGACCAGGGTGATGCCGACTTCGGAAAGAATGGTCCGCAGGTTGCTCCAGATCGCCTGCTGGTCGCTTGCGAGCTGTGAGACCGCCTCGTTGATCTGGACAAGCTGCTCCGCCGGCGTCGCCCCGTCGGGGCTGCGTTCGGCGATGCCTTCGCGGACCTGCGCCTTGATGCCGGCGACGCGGACCATGAAGAACTCATCAAGGTTATTGGCGGAAATCGACAGGAACCGCACCCGCTCCAGCGCGGGATGCCCCGGGTTGACCGCTTCCTCCAGCACCCGGCGATTGAAATGCAGCCAGGACAGCTCGCGATTAATGAAGCGCTCGGGGCTGGTCGCGATTGCGGGCGGGCCCTCGGCGATTATATCTTTTTCTTTGATTTCAATAGCTTGTACCGAATCCATGAAGTTTTTGATCCATTCCGGGCCCGCGCGTGCGTCTAGCTAGACGGAACCCGCGCAAACCATGTGTTACGGCAATGACGTTTCAATGACATTGATGTTCCGGCCGCAGCCGGCGTCAAGGCGGGAAGCGCGCCGGATCAGGCGTTGCGCAGTAATTCAGCAGCCAGCGCCCGGGTCACCGGCCGGCCCAGCCGCAGCGCCTCGCTGTCGAGCAGTTCGACCGCCTGGCGGACCGCCGCGTAGGAGCGCTCGATCCGGGTGCTGAGATAGCTTACGACCGCCTCGTCGACGCTCAACTGGCGGTCGGCGCAGAATTTGACGATCAGGGAGCGGAACAGCAAATCATCGGGCGGCAGCAGCGACACCGCCGGCACCGCGCGCAGCCGCGAGCGCAGGTCGCGCAATTCGACCTCGAAGGCGGACGGCGCGATGCGCGCCGTCATCAGCACATAGGCTTCGTCCTCGCGCGCCAGATTCATCAGGTGAAACATCGCGCGTTCGTCGAAATCGCCGGGCTTCAGATCCTCGACCGCCAGCGCGCCGGTCGCCAGCGCGCCGGGCACCGCGGCCGCCGTCAGCGCATGCGCGGAGATCGAGCGTGCGCCGGACCGTTCGGCCCAGATCGAGGCGAGATGGCTCTTTCCCGAGCCTTCCGGACCGACCAGCAGCATGATGCGGTTGGGCCAGTCGGGCCAGTTCTCGACCAGCGCGAGGCCGGCTTCATTGGCCGGCCCTTCCAGAAAATTGTCGCGGGTCAGGCTCTCTGCATGGGGCAGCGCGAAGGCAAGCTGACGGGGATGAACGCTGGCTGCCACTACCTTGCCTCGATCGTGCTCATGTGCCGCACCCACTCGACGAGATAGAGGGAGACCGAAACCAAAGTAAAGACCGTAACAAAACCCATCAGGATCAGGTCGTAAGGCCTTGGCTGAAAACCAAATCCGAGCGACGCCAGCACCAGGGCCGCGAACGCCACCTGGAACACCGTATTGAGCTTCGACACCATCAAGGGTTTCATCGGGATCGGCTTGTCGAACAACCATGACACAATCACGGCGGTCACGATCATGATGTCGCGCGAGACCACGAGGATGACGATCCAGCGCGGCACCGCGCCCCAGATGCCAAGCGCCATATAGATCGATACCAGCAGCGCCTTGTCGGCCAGGGGATCGAGCAGGGCGCCGAGTTCGCTCGCCATGTTGAAGCGTTTGGCCAGAAAGCCGTCGACGGCGTCGCTGACGCCAGCGATGACGAAGATCGCAAACGCGATTTCCATCTGGCTGGAGGCGATCGCCCAGACGATGACCGGCACCAGAATGATGCGGCCAAGCGTAATCATGTTCGGAATAGAGGTCGGAATACTCAACTCGGTCGCTTCCCGGCTACCGGCCTGATTTCGCAAAGGATCCGGCCCTTTGCGCGGTGAGCCGGTTGTTATCTACATAGTATATGCGCGCTTCGCTTGCGAGCCATTGCAGGATCGCGGAATTCTTCGTAACCAGCCGTCATCATCTGGAATTGGGCATGAACGACCGCAAAAACGGGCTCACTTACGCGGATTCGGGCGTCGATATCGATGCCGGCAACCGGCTGGTCGATCTGATCAAGCCGATGGTCCGCGCCACCGCCCGCGCCGGCGCCGACGCCGAGATCGGCGGCTTCGGCGGGCTGTTCGACCTCAAGGCCGCCGGCTTCAAGGACCCGGTGCTGGTGGCGGCGACCGACGGCGTCGGCACCAAGGTCAAGATCGCGATCGAGACCGGGCTGCATGGCGGCATCGGCATCGATCTGGTGGCGATGTCGGTCAACGACCTCGTGGTGCAGGGCGCGGAACCGCTGTTCTTCCTAGACTATTTTGCCTGCGGCAAGCTCGATCCGGAAGCGGCCGCCGCGATCGTGGCGGGCGTTGCCGAGGGCTGCCGGGAGTCCGGCTGCGCCCTGATCGGCGGCGAGACCGCGGAAATGCCGGGGCTCTACAGGGATGGCGACTACGACCTCGCGGGCTTTGCGGTGGGTGCTGCCGAGCGCGGCACGCTGTTGCCGAGTTCCGACATCGCCGTCGGCGATGCCGTGATCGGCCTCGCCTCGTCGGGGGTGCATTCCAACGGCTTTTCGCTGGTCCGCAAGATCGTCGAGCAATCCGGCCTTGGTTTTGACGCGCCGGCGCCGTTCTCGCCGGTGATGACGCTGGGCGGTGCGCTGCTGGCGCCTACCAAACTCTATGTGAAATCATGCCTGCGCGCGATCCGCGAGACCGGCGCGGTCAAGGGCCTCGCCCATATCACCGGCGGCGGCTTTACCGACAACATT
The DNA here is from genome assembly GCF_036924615.1 of Bradyrhizobium sp. AZCC 2289. Taxonomy (NCBI): domain Bacteria; kingdom Pseudomonadati; phylum Pseudomonadota; class Alphaproteobacteria; order Hyphomicrobiales; family Nitrobacteraceae; genus Bradyrhizobium; species Bradyrhizobium sp. AZCC 2289. The sequence goes on from NZ_JAZHRY010000001.1 coordinate 9,184,516, forward strand.
CCGCGCGTGCTGCCGAAGCATCTCGGCGTCGGCATCGACCTCGCGCGGCTGCCGGTGCTGCCGGTGTTCAAATGGCTGGCGGAACAGGGCGGCATCGCCGAACTCGAACTGCTGCGCACGTTCAACTGCGGCATCGGCATGATCGCGATCGTGAAGCCGGACGCCATCGAGCAGGTCACCGAAATCTTCACCGCAAGCGGCGAAACCGTCGCCGTGCTCGGCGAAGTGATCGCGGCCGACGGCGAGCATCGCGTGGTCTATAACGGTCACCTCGATCTCTCCAGATGAAACGCCGCGTCGCCATCCTGATTTCCGGACGCGGATCGAACATGGCCGCCCTGATCGGGGCCGCCAAATCAGCCGATTTCCCGGCCGAGATCGTTGCCGTCATTTCCAACCACGCCGATGCGCCCGGTCTGGCGACCGCCGCCGCCAGCGGCATTGCGACCGCCGTCATCGAAAGCAAGCCGTTCGGCAAGGATCGCGCCGGATTCGAGGCCGTCCTGCAGCGGACGCTTGACGAGAACGACGTCGAGCTGATTTGCCTCGGCGGGTTCATGCGGCTGTTCACCGCCGGATTCGTCAAGGCCTGGTACGGCAAAATGCTCAACATCCATCCCTCGCTGCTGCCGTCGTTTCCGGGCCTCGACCCGCACGGCCAGGCGCTCAAGGCGGGCGTGAAGATTTCGGGCGCCACCGTGCATTTCGTGATCCCGGAAACCGACGCCGGCCCGATCCTGATGCAGGGGGCGGTCGCGGTGGCCGATGACGACACGCCGCAGACGCTGGCGGCGCGCATTCTCGAAATCGAGCACCGCATCTATCCGGAGGCGCTGCGCCTGCTGGCCAGCGGCAAGGTCCGCCTGGACGGCGATCTCTGCAGGATATCGGGGATTGCCGGGACAGGCAGCACGATGATCTCGCCGGCGATCGACTAAGGCGATTTCCAGCGGGCGCATCCGGGCGAAATCCGGCCCCGCAATCACCTGTGGCAGCGGAGGCACAACGGCCCGTATTCGACGGCCGCGGAGGGGTCCGACCGATTGACGCTCTCGGGGAACTCAGGGCAAATCGGCTAGAGTTGATCGGGATTTGCGCATTTTCGAGCTGGCGCTTCCTCCTGGGAATGGAATGCATGCGCTGCTCATCGCGACCTTCGCGAAAAGGAACGATCGGGGCCGGTCGCGCGCTGGCGCGGCTGGCCGCGGTGGCGTTCGTGCTCGCGATCGGCGTCGCCTCCGCGGCGCATGCGCAGCTCGCACCCACGCCAACCCCGACGCCAACTCCCACGCCGACCCCATCGCCGTCTCCCAGTCCGACGCCGAATGTCATCAATTCCGATCTGTCGGCAGGCGCGACCGTGACCAATCTCGGCAGCAATTTTCTGGAGCGGCTCGGCAATCAGTCGACCAACGGATTCAACCGCATGTTGCGCAACAACCCCGGCGGCGGCGGCGCCTCGGAAGCGGCCGACGGGCCGCGCTACCGGACCTGGTTCGAGGGCTACGGCATTTCGGCGACCAATGGTCCGATCCTCGACTTTGTCGGGGACAACCGGACGACCTGGGGCGGCGTCGCCGGGATCGGGGCGCGGGTCGCGCCCGGCATCAATGTCGGCTTCTCGGTCGACCAGAGCCGCACCGCCATCGACGTGCCGCTGGCGCTGCAGACGGCGTCGATCAATCTCACGCAGCTCGGGTTCAACGCGTCCGTCGACAAGGGGCCGTGGACCTGGGCCGTGGCGCTGGTGCACGGCTTTGGCAACATCCATTCCAGCCGCGACACCGGCTTTGGTCTGGCGACATCAGGCTACAATGCGCGACTGGACGGCGCGCTGACCGAACTCAGCTACTATCTCGACAAGGACCAGAGCCGCATCGTGCCCAAAGCGGGCCTCGAATATGTCCACGCCAGGACCGGATCGCTCCAGGAGATGGGCGGCCTCGATCCTGTCATGGCGACCGGCGCGACTGTCGACCGCATGCGCGTGCTGATCGGTGCCGAAGTCGGGCACTACTGGATCTTCGATCAGAAGATTCTCGATCTGTCGGCCTACGGCAAGTTCGTCGACAACCTCGTGCAGAATTTTGGCGATATCACCGTCAGCCTCGGCGCCCAGCACGTTACGCTGCAGGGCATCGGCGAAAGCCAGTATGGCGCCGACGCCGGCGCGTCGGCCTCGCTCAGCCTGACCAACACCGCGCGGCTCTACATCAACTACGACGCCAAATTCCGCGCCGCCTTGCAGTCGCATCAGGGCGTGGTGGGCGTCGAGTTCAAGTGGTAGGGGGCGAAATGGTCGCGCACCTGTGGCCTCATGGTTCGAGACGCACGGCATTGCCGTGCTCCTCACCATGAGGGTCTAAGACCTCATCCTGAGGAGCATCGCCACCGGGTCGCGCGAACGCGCGCCCGATGACAGGCTCCGCGATGCGTCTCGAGGGATGAAGCCACAGAATTTTGCTAATCCCGGTCGACCCGGACCACGCGGCCTTTTTCGATCGCCAGCGCCAGCCTGCCGTGCTTCAGCGACAGGGCGGCTTCGCCGAACAATTCGCGCCGCCAGCCATGCAGGGCGGCGACGTCGGCCTGATCGTCGTTGGCGATCTGTTCGAGATCGTCGACGGTGGCGATCACCTTGCTTGCGACCGCGTGACGTTCCGACGTCATCCGCAGCAGCACCTTCAACAGCTCGACGATCGCCGCACCATTGGAATTGCCGCGCGGCTTTTCGATCTTCGGCAATGTCGAGGGATCGCGGGCGATGCCGCGCTGCACGGCCGCCACGATATCGCTGCCCCATTTCGAGCGGTCAAAGCCCTTCGGCAGCGAGCGCAAATTCGCCAGCCGCTCGAGGCTGGTCGGGGCGTGGGTCGCGATATCGCCGAGCGCGTCGTCCTTCAGTACGCGCGAGCGCGGCACGTCGCGGCTCTGCGCTTCCTGCTCGCGCCAGGCCGCGACTTCCATCAGCACCGCCAGTTCCTTCGGCTTGCGCACCCGCGTCTTCAGCCGCTCCCAGGCGCGCTCGGGGTGGAAATCATAGGTCTTCGGCGAGGTCAGGACTTCCATCTCCTCGCTGACCCAGTCGCTGCGGCCGCGCTTCTTCAGGTCGGCGTCGAGGGCTGCGAACACGTCGCGCAGATGGGTGACGTCGGAGACGGCGTAATGCACCTGCTCTTCGCTCAAGGGCCGGCGCGACCAGTCGGTGAAGCGGTGGGTCTTGTCCGGCCGGTGGCCGGCAATGCGCTCGACCAGCTGGTCATAGGCGATGCTGTCGCCATAGCCGAGCACCATGGCGGCAACCTGCGTATCGAAGATCGGGTGCGGAATGGTGCCGGACTGGTGCCAGACGATCTCGATGTCCTGCCGGGCGGCATGGAACACCTTGAGAACGGCCTCGTTGCCCATCAGCTCGAAGAACGGCTTGAGGTCGATGCCGGGCGCCAGCGTGTCGACCACGACGGCTTCCTCCGCGCTCGCCATCTGCACGACGCAGAGCAGGGGGTAATAGGTCGTCTCCCGCAGGAACTCGGTGTCGACGGTGATGACCGGGTGCTTGGAGAGGCGGTCGCAGGCAGCCGCGAGGTCGGAAGTGGTGGTAATCAGATCCATGAACAGTCCATGACGCTTACGACAGGCGTTCTGCCGAAAGCGCTGGTATGTCAAGGGTCTTTGGACGAATTTTGGCCCTGCGTTTCAGGCAAGGAACCGCTTTTCTGCGCAGGCTTCGCCGCCAGCCGCGGCCTTGGGGGGAGCGGCCGGCCAAAAGGCGGATCGTTCCGCGCCCGGATCACTCGTAGCGGATGTTCCGCGTCGGCCGCTTTCCGGGCAGCGCAAGCACGACGAGACAGAGCGCGATTATCGCCAGTCCCAAGAATTCAAAAGCAAAGGCGTCCACGGCAATTCTCCCCAGCAAACCGTTAGATTTGTCGCGAGTGGATTGAGGCGTTGTTAAGCGATGTGGTTAAGAGCGGCGTGGCGGCCGCGATGGTGGACGGCCGCTTAAGAAGTGGGGTTAACGGCGGCGCGCCGCGTGCAACCTTTGGGCGAAGCGAATTGTCAATAAAGCTGGTCCATGTATGGCGATGGTAGGGCGGTCGCCCGCGCTCGCGTCACATGGGGTTGTCAGAATGAAGCGGCTGGGCATCACCTTCTTCGCTGCGAAGCCGCGGGGCAGCGAGATTGCCGAACGCGCCGGACATTCCTCATGAGGCGCGGCTGCCTTACGACCCTGGTTGTGCTCGCTCTCTGCGTGGGTGCGTTGGTGGCTGGCTACAAATACAAATACCCTGATTACAGCTACCGCTACCGGCTGACCGTCAATATCGAAGTTGACGGCAAGATTCACTCGGGATCGAGCGTCATTGAAGTCAAGTGGCTCGGAGGGCCCGAGTTGGGTGATGTCGGTGCCTACTCGCCAACCTTGCGAGGGCAAGCGGCGCTCGTCGATCTTGGACAAAAGGGCGTCGTGGTGGCTTCCCTGCTTAGCAACGATTGGGGTCGTCCCGCCAGATTCGGTGATCCTTGGGGCGCCCTGTGGATCGCGCCCCGAGCCTACGGTCTTGGAACGTCTGTTGGCGATCTGAAGGACTGGTCGCCTGCAAGTGGCAGGCGGCAACTCGAATCCGACAACATGCCATTGTTGCTCTGGCTGTCCGATCCGCAGGATCCGAAGACGGCAGAAAAGATAGCGCCTGAGGACATTCCGGCCATCTTTGGCCCGTCAGCCCGTTTCGCAGGCGCGTCCGTAGAGATCACGAGCGATCCGATTGTGATCGATATCAATCGGAAGCTGCCATGGTTTCAGTCGTGGTCCGATCATTATCGGGATCGCGGGCCTATGTATTTGCAAAACAACCTGGCGCTTTCCCGGTACATGTTTGTTGGAGATGCATCATGACCGGCGGTAGCACGGCGATCGCGTAGCGGTCACGCCGGTTTCTTCGTTTGACAATAGTTCAATACGTCCGCGGAACGCTGGTCAAAAACGCCTGCAAAGACATCATCGGGAAGCTCCGAGCCAAAGACGTCGAAAGCAGTCTTCAGTTCAGGCGCCATCACGGCTTTCGCCAGCGCCGATCGGAGCGCCTCGGCCTCCTCGGTCCTGCCGCGCAGGGCTTCGGCGAGCGTCCGGATCAGGCCAGCATCCTTCCTGGGCGCCTGAACCTCGACGCGCACGAGACCACGTACCGCCGCGCGACGTCGGTGCGTGCGGGTCGCCTTGCGCTGTGATTTCGTGGCCATGGGCGTTGCTCCGGGCATTTCAAGTCTCGATACTCACCGGTTATATCACCGGTAATTCGGTGAGGCCCAAGAGGATTCCAAGAGGATTCCAAGAGGATTCCAAGAGGATTCATTGTCGCCGCGAATAGCCCACATGAGGCAAAGCGGTCGCGCGAATGCGCGCCCGACGGGCAAATCAGATTTTCCTGTCAAGTCATCACTAAGAAAATTTCCCGCTTGTCTGGTCTGGCAAATCAGTGGCCTTTCTCCGCCCGTCTCACCCGACAAGAGGGGCGGCTCGCGATCGTCACGAAACGCGCGGTGGGATGCGGTGGACGCGGAAGCTGCGACTGACGAGCGCGGCCGATGCGGACGGCGAAATCGTGTGGTCCTGACGCCCCGATGCTGGCGTCAAGCTTCGCGGAAGTATCTGCGAAGTGACGGTGACAACAAAGCCGGTCACCGGGGAGAGCGCGCTATAAGCCGTAAAACCATTGCGCAGGGAAGGCCGGATGTTCTCCGCTGAACCTGTATGCTCGTGTGCGCTTTCTTTGTGCAAATTGCACGCGAGACCGCGGGTGCAGCGCGCACCCGGCTTTCCCTGCGCCCTCTGTTTTTCGAGGGCGGAAGATTTTCAAAGCTCGGGCGCGTGGCGTCGCGAGGATGCGGATTCATGTTGTGCAGGATGTAGCAATCCGTCATTGCGAGCGAAGCGAAGCAATCCATCTCGCCGCGCAAAGAAAGAATGGATTGCTTCGCTGCGCTCGCAATGACGTGGACAAGTCGGTGCCACCCCTCCCGTCATCACCCGCGTATGCGGGTGATCCAGTATTCCAGAGACATCAGTGATAGAACCGAGACGCTGCGGCGTACTGGATGCCCCGCCTTCGCGGGGCATGACAGCAGTGTTTGGGATAGCTTTGTCAACGTCATTGCGAGGAGCGAAGCGACGAAGCAATCCATTCGTTCATTGCGTGGCGAGATGGATTGCTTCGCTGCGCTCGCAATGACGGTTCTACGTCCCGCAGAACGTCTGCAGCACGCGCTGTTCCGGCATCGGCGGATCGGCATAGGCGGAAAATGCCGGCTGATCCTCGAACGGCTTCGACAGCACCGTCAGCAACTCCTCGAACGGCGCGTAGTCGTCGTTATTGACAGCGGCCTGGATCACGGCTTCGACGCGATGGTTACGCGGGATGAAGGCCGGATTGACCGTGCGCATCGCGGCCTGCCGTTCAGCGGCGGATTGCGGCTCGCAGGCTGTGCGCTGGCGCCAGCGCACCGCCCATTCGTCGAACGCTGCGGGATCGGTGAACTGTGCCCTGACACTGTCGTCGTCGGCATTGTCCGCGGCATCGCTCAGGCGGCGGAAGGTCAGCGTGAAGTCGGCGTCGTTTTTCGCCATCGCATCGAGCAGATCCTGCACGAGCGCATCATCGCCGTCCTGCGTGGTGAACAGGCCGAGCTTCCGGTGCCAGCCCGCACCGAAGGCCGCGGTAAATTTCTCCGCGAATTCGCCGAGGATGAATTGCGCCTGTTCGATCGTCTTGTCCTTGTCGTCGGAAAACAGCGGCAGCAGGCATTCGGCGAGCCGCGTCAGGTTCCACAGCGCGATCCGGGGCTGGTTGGCATAGGCGTAGCGGCCCTGTTCGTCGATCGAGGAGAACACGGTGGCCGGGTTGTAGTCGTCCATGAAGGCGCACGGGCCGTAATCGATGGTCTCGCCGGAGATCGAGCAGTTGTCGGTATTCATGACGCCGTGGATGAAGCCGACCAGGAGCCAGCGCGCGACCAGATCGGCCTGGCGGGCGACGACGCCTTCCAGCAGCGCGTGATAGGGGCGGTCGGCCTTCGCGGCTTCCGGATAGTGCCTGGCGATGGCGTGGTCGGCGAGTTGGCGCACGCCGTCGGTGTCGCCACGCGCGGCGAAGAACTGGAAGGTGCCGACGCGGATGTGGCTCGCGGCCACCCGCGTGAGCACGGCGCCGGGCAGCATGGTCTCGCGCATCACGTTCTCGCCGGTGATCACGGCGGCGAGCGAGCGCGTGGTCGGAATGCCCAAAGCAAACATCGCCTCGCTGACGATGTATTCGCGCAGCACGGGACCCAGCGCGGCGCGGCCATCGCCCCGGCGCGAGAACGGGGTGGGGCCGCTTCCCTTGAGCTGGATGTCGCGGCGGACGCCGTCGGCGTCGATGACTTCGCCGAGCAGGATGGCGCGGCCGTCGCCGAGCTGCGGCACGAAGTGCCCGAACTGGTGCCCGGCATAGGCCATCGCGATCGGGTCGGCGCCGTCAGGCAGCCGTTTTCCCGCGAGGATTTCGGCGCCTTCCGGGGTCGACAGCAGGTCCGGATCGAGGCCGAGATGGACGGCCAGCGGCCGGTTCAATTTGATCAGCCGGGGGGAGGCGACCGGGGTCGGCGCCACGCGGGCGAAAAAGTTCGCCGGCAGGGCCGCGTAGGTGTTCTGGAACGGGAAATGGACGGTCATGACCATCAAGATAGGCGCGCCCGGGGAATAGGCAAAGGGTTGAAGTCCCGGGGGTTAGAAACGCCGCTTTTGGGGCCAAAACGGCCCCGGCGCTGGTTGCCGCGCCTGACCTCGTCGGGTAAACCCTGCCGCACTTCGGGCAGGCCCTTTGGGCCGCTCGATTCTACCCATCAAATATCTGTTTTTGGAAACTCCATGCATCGCTACCGGTCACACACATGCGGCGCGCTCCGCGACAGCGACATCGACCAGACCGCCCGGCTGTCGGGCTGGTGCCATCGGATTCGCGACCATGGCGGCGTGCTGTTCATCGATTTGCGCGACCATTACGGCCTGACGCAATGCGTCGCCGACCCGGATTCGCCGGCGTTCAAGGACGCCGAAAAACTGCGCTCGGAATGGGTGGTGCGGATCGACGGCAAGGTGCGCCGCCGTCCTGATGGCACCGACAATCCGGAACTGCCGACCGGCGCGGTCGAGCTTTACATCAGCGAGATCGAGGTGCTCGGACCGGCCGCCGAACTGCCGCTGCCGGTGTTCGGCGACCAGGAATATCCTGAAGATATAAGGCTTAAGTACCGTTTCCTCGACCTGCGTCGCGAGAAGCTGCACCAGAACATCATGACCCGTGGCGAGATCGTCGACTCGATGCGCAAGCGAATGAAAGAGCAGGGATTCTTCGAATTCCAGACCCCGATCCTGACGGCCTCCTCGCCGGAAGGCGCGCGCGATTTTCTGGTGCCGTCGCGGATTCATCCCGGCAAGTTCTACGCGCTGCCGCAGGCGCCGCAGCAGTACAAGCAGCTCCTGATGATGTCGGGCTTCGACCGCTACTTCCAGATCGCGCCCTGTTTCCGCGACGAAGACCCCCGCGCCGACCGCCTGCCGGGCGAGTTTTACCAGCTCGACGTCGAGATGAGCTTTGTCACCCAGGACGATGTGTTCGCGGCAATGGAACCCGTTATCACCGGCGTGTTCGAGGATTTTGCCAAGGGCAAGCCGGTCACCAAGGGCTGGCCGCGGATTCCTTTTGCGGAAGCCCTGCGCAAATATGGCAGCGACAAGCCCGATTTGCGCAACCCGATCGTTATGCAGGACGTCTCCGAGCACTTTCGCGGCTCCGGCTTCAAAGTGTTCGCGCGGATGCTGGAGGACCCCAGGAACCAGGTCTGGGCGATCCCCGGTACCGGCGGCGGGTCGCGCGCGTTCTGCGACCGCATGAACTCCTGGGCGCAGGGCGAGGGCCAGCCCGGCCTTGGCTACATCATGTGGCGCGAGGGCGGCGAGGGCGCCGGTCCGCTCGCCAACAACATCGGCGCTGAGCGGACCGCGGCGATCCGTACCCAGCTCGGGCTGAAGGAGGGCGACGCGGCGTTCTTCGTCGCCGGCGATCCCGACAAATTCTGGAAGTTTTCAGGCCTGGCGCGAACCAAGCTCGGCGAAGAGCTGAACCTGATCGACAAGGACCGGTTCGAGCTCGCCTGGGTCGTCGACTTCCCGATGTACGAATATGACGAGACCGAGAAGAAGGTCGACTTCTCGCACAACCCGTTCTCGATGCCGCAGGGCGGGCTCGATGCGCTCAACGGGCAGGATCCGCTGACCATCAAGGCGTTCCAGTACGACATCACCTGCAACGGCTACGAGATCGCGTCCGGCGGTATCCGCAACCACCGCCCCGAGGCGATGGTGAAGGCGTTCGAGATCGCGGGCTATGGCGAGAAAGACGTGGTCGAACGCTTCGGCGGCATGTACCGCGCGTTCCAGTACGGTGCCCCGCCGCATGGCGGCATGGCGGCGGGCGTCGACCGCATCGTCATGCTGCTCTGCGGCACCACGAACTTGCGCGAAATCTCGCTATTCCCGATGAACCAACAGGCCATGGACCTCTTGATGGGAGCGCCGTCAGACGTCGCGCCGAAGCAGCTGCGCGAGCTTCACATCCGGCTCAATCTGCCGGACAAGGGCTAAGTTCACCGCGTGGTCGAGGCCTCCACCTGAAATTGCGCCAGCGCCGTCAGTGGGTCGATTTTCAGCACCTGGATCAGCTGCATCGCCGGGACCTTGCCGTGCGGCGTGAGCTTGAGCGTCAGCGTTCCCTTCGGGCTCTCGACGAAGCCGGCGAGCGCGTCGGCGAGCGCCGCCACGTCCGGATTGGTCGTTGCCGCCTCCGCGGTGCTGGCCTTGATGTCGTCAATGACGGCGCGGCGCGCTTCGTCGGGGCTGAGGTTCTGCGTGCGGGCATATTGCGCGATCGCAAGGTCGACGCCGCCGAGGTCGCGCAGCGTGAGTTCGATGGTCCCGGCCTCGATTTGCGCAGCCATGTTGGCCGCCTGCGCCGGATTGATCGAGAATGCGCCCCGCGGCACGTTGGCGAATGCGACACGCGCGGTGGCCTTCAACAGGTTGCCGACACCGAGCGACACGGGTTCCAGTACGAAGGTGTGCGGCGCTTCGGTCCAGGCCGCGCCGAGATCGAAGTCGATCGCCGCAATGTTCATCCCGGCCGCGACCAGCATCGGGGCGTCGGCCGCTTCGATCGGGGTGGTCAGGTTCGCGACCAGGTGCGCCTGGCTAGGGATCGGACCGACAAACTGGCCCCAGTCCAGGCCGAGTGTGTCGACGTTGACCAGCTTGTCGGTGTTTTTGAAGGGCGCGACGAGGCCCTTTACCTCGGCGCCCTGGATCAGCGGCAACAGCGCCAGCGCCTGGTCCGGTGCGGGCCTTTGCGCGGCGAACTGCGCCGTTATTCGCATCAGGTTGGAGATGTCGAGGGATTTCAGCGCGAAGCGCCCGACCTTGACCGGCCCCTTTGGCGCGCGCGTATCGAGGCCTTCGAAAGCAAGTTCGCCGATCTTGCCGCTCTCCAGATTGAATCGCATCGTCGCAAGCTTCAGCGGACCCTGCGGCGTCTCGACCGAGAGCCCGCGCATCTCGGCATTTCCGATTTGGACGCCCTCATAGAGCTTGGCCACCTTCTCCATCATCTCGCGCGCTTGCGCAGGCGTCGGCGGCGCGGCGCCGGCCGGCGGTATCATCGCCAGCAGCGCCGGCAGTTGCAGCCGCGATGGCCTGAGCCCGACGTCATCGATGGTCATGCCGTCGATCCGCATCGTCAGGCCTTGCCCGGACGTGACGGTATAGGGACCGGCCGAGACCTGCCGGTAAGCGCGGTAATAGCGGTCGTCGTTGGCCTTCTGCGGATCGAACATGGCCGCAGCTGCGCCGATAGCGACGTCATAGGACGCGATATTTGCAAGGCGGCCGGTCATCTTCTCCGTCTTGCCCGCCTGCGCCATCGCGACGTTGAAAACCACCCCATCGACCTTCGTGACGTCGATCTTGCCGTCCTTAATGCCCTGCATCGCAAAGCCCGAATAGGTGAACTCGCCTCCGCCCGGCGTCGCGGCGCCGAAGTTCATGGTTCCGGCAAGGCTGGGGGCCGTGATCGACGACGCGGTGATGGTTGCAAATTGCTCGAGAGCGAAGCGGTAGACGTCGACAAAGGACGAGAAAGCCGGTGGCCGTTGCAGGCTGGCGGGACCGGAATAGTCCTTCAAGGTGATCCGTGGCACCTTGTAAGTGAGATTCAAGCCGGGGCTGGCCATCGCCAGGCCGGCCTCGATGTCGGTGGCTTCGATGCTGTTGGCGGAGAATCGCGTCGGGTTCGGCTGGCTGACGCCCGCAGCCGTAACGCTGGCAATCTTGACGCTAACCGGAGGTTGCGCGGCGGTTTCACCGGCGATGTCTGCGACCGTGACGGTACGGTTCAACAGGTCGAACGACACCTTGCCATGGCTTGCCTTGCCGCCGGTTGCGCGGATCTGCTCGAACGCGGCCTCGACCTCGCCGGCGACCCGATGCTGCATGTAGAACTAGAGGCCGAAGAAAGCGCCCACTGCGATCACGATCGCGGCAGCCAGACCCATCAGTATCTTTACCATTCGGTCAACTCCGGTTGGCGATTGTGCAGGGGGCAATTTGTCATATTGTCGGTCGAATGACCGGATGAGGGAGGGGCATGTGCTGACGGCATCGACAATTTGCGTCGATCGGCCAGTAGCTGGCCTGTTGATGGGTAAACCGTCGGATGTTGCATCCAAGCGGTTGCTCGTGCTTCACATCCGGCTCAATCTGCCGGAAAGCTGACCTCTTCTGGACGTAGCCAAGAAACAAAGTTCGGGGTCGGAAACGCGGGAGTACGTATGTCGTCCTATTCTGAAGATCTTGATTCCGCGGCACTGGCGTACCATCGGCTGCCGCGACCGGGCAAGCTGGAGATCCAGGCGACCAAGCCGCTCGCGAACCAGCGCGATCTCGCGCTGGCCTATTCGCCGGGCGTCGCGGCCGCCTGCATGGAGATCGCCAAAAACCCCGCCGAAGCCGCTTCCCTGACCGCCCGCGCCAATCTGGTCGCCGTGGTCTCCAACGGCACCGCGGTTTTGGGCCTCGGCAATATCGGCCCGTTGGCCTCCAAACCGGTCATGGAGGGCAAGGCGGTCCTGTTCAAGAAGTTCGCCGGCATCGACGTGTTCGACATCGAAATCGCCGCCGACACCATCGAGCGCGTGGTCGAGACGGTCGCAGCGCTCGAGCCGACCTTCGGCGGCATCAATCTCGAGGACATCAGGGGGCCGGAGTGTTTCGAGATCGAGGCGCAGCTCAAGGCGCGCATGAAGATCCCGGTATTCCATGACGACCAGCATGGCACCGCCATCATCGTCGGCGCCGCGATCACCAATGCGCTGCGGCTGAACGGCAAGAAGCTGGAAGACATCAAGATCGTCTGTTCCGGCGCGGGTGCCGCAGCGATCGCCTGCCTCAATCTGTTGGTCTCGCTGGGCGCGCAGCGCAAGAACATCTGGGTCTGCGATATCGACGGCCTCGTCTATGAGGGCCGCAACACGCTGATGGATCGCTGGAAGGCGGTCTATGTGCAGAAGACCGACAAGCGCACGCTGGGCGATGTGATCGGCGGCGCCGACATCTTCCTGGGCTTATCAGCGCCAAACGTGCTGAAGCCGGAGATGGTCAAGGCGATGGCGGACCAGCCGCTGGTGATGGCGCTCGCAAACCCGGATCCCGAAATCATGCCGGACGAGGCGCGCAAAGCACGCCCCGACGCGATGATCTGCACCGGACGATCGGACTTCCCGAACCAGGTCAACAACGTCCTGTGCTTCCCGTTCATCTTCCGCGGCGCGCTCGATGTCGGCGCCACCGCGATCAACGAGGAGATGAAGCATGCGGCGGTCGATGCCATCGCCCAGCTCGCGCGCGATCCGCCGTCGGATGCGGTCGCGCATGGTTTCGAGGCCGGCGAGACGCAGGGCTTCGGGCCGGGTTCGCTGATCCCGAGTCCGTTCGATCCGCGCCTGATCCTGCGCATTGCGCCGGCGGTGGCGAAGGCGGCGATGGATTCCGGCGTGGCGACGCGGCCGATCAATAATTTCGATGAATATTGCGCCCAGCTTCAGCGCTATGCGTTCCGATCCGGCCTGACCATGAAGCCGGTATTCGCGAAGGCCAAGACCCAACCGGTCCGTGTGATCTACGCCGAGGGTGAGGACGAGCGCGTGCTGCGCGCGACGCAGGTGGTGCTGGAGGAGAACTTGGCGCGGCCGATTTTGGTGGGCCGTCCCTCGGTGGTCGAGGCGCGCATCAAGCGGTTCGGCCTTGCGATCAAGGCTGGCAGGGATTTCGACCTCATCAATCCCGAGGACGATCCGCGCTATCGCTCCTATGTGACGTCCTATATCGAGGTCGCCGGCCGGTGTGGCGTCACGCCGGATGCGGCGCGCACGGTGGTGCGCACCAACAACACCGTGATCGCGGCGCTCGCCGTGGTGCGCGGCGAAGCCGACGCCATGCTGTGCGGCGTCGAGGGCGGCTACATGAGCCATCTGCGCCATGTGCGCGAGATCATCGGCTTCCTGCCGGGGGTCAGCGATTATGCGGCGCTGGCGCTGATGATCACAAGCAAGGGCGCCTATTTCATCGCCGACACCCAGGTGCGGCCGAACCCGAGCGCGGAGGAATTGGCGGAGATGGCGTCGCTGGCGGCGATCCATGTCCAGCGCTTCAATTTCAAGCCCAGAATAGCGCTCGTGTCACACTCCGACTTCGGAAGCTATGACACGGACTCCTCGCGCAAGATGCGCCGGGCCACCCAGCTTCTGAAGGAGAAGCATCCGGAGATCGAGGCGGACGGAGAAATGCAGGCCGATACCGCATTGTCGGCGGTGGCGCGGAAGCTCGTGCTGCCGCAATCGAGGCTGGAAGGCGAGGCCAATATCCTGATCATGCCAAATCTCGATGCCGCCAACATCGCCTACCAGACGATCAAGGTGTTGGCGGACGCGCTTCCCGTTGGCCCGATCCTGATCGGGCCGGCGCGCCCCGCGCACATTCTCACGCCCGGGGTGACCGCGCGCGGCGTTCTCAACATGACCGCGGTGGCCGCGGTCGAAGCCCAGGAGCGTGCCGGCCGCCAGCAACCGACCCTGTTTGGTTAGTTCAAATCAAATGGCTCGGGTCGCCGGCGGTTTCGATTTGTTCGTTTGAAAAGCGCAGGCGAAACGCCCATAATCGTTTCGCTCCGCCGCTTGCGATTTTGCGCATTGCCATTGAGTGAGGCCGACCCATGCCAGCCTTGATTACTTTCGGGCGAATTTTGTTCGCCGTGCTCTTTATCTATTCGGGAGCAGCCAAACTTTTCGACGTTCAGTCAACGGCGCAGGCAATTGCGAGCAAAGTCATTATTCCCGGGCTGCTCGATCCCTACATATTGCAGCTCGAAACCATGACAAACATGAAGATGCCGCAACTGCTGGCACTGTCCGTCGGCTCGTTCGAGGTCATTGCGGGCCTGATGATCGCGCTCAATTTCGGCGCAAGATTCTTCGCCATTCTGCTGATCCTGTTCGTGCTCGTAGTCACCTTCTATTTCCACGATTTCTGGAATCCCGCGAGCCCGGACCGGGACAAGGCGATTATCGATGCGCTGAAAAACCTGTCGATCATCGGCGCGCTGTTCATCATCGCGGGCTATGGCCGCGGACCGCGATCGTCGGAGCCGATTTACGGGGACGTGTAGTAGCGCTTTCGAGCGAAAGCCTGCCTCGGACTCGATCCGGGGTGGATACCGGTTCGCGTAAAGAAAACGCGTAAAAATAAAGGGTTTCAGGCGCTGCGCCGCCACGGCGTGACGCTGACGTCATCGGCCGGGTCGAGCATTTGCGGCTCGCCGGCCTTGAGGCCATGCGCGGCCAGTATCTGCTGCGGCGTGCGCGCGGGCACGCCGGGGAAGCAGGGCTCTCCGTCCGGCAGCCGCACGTGCGGCGCCAGCGAGAGCCAGAACGTGTCATAGCGGTCCATGAACATCCCGAACACGTAGGGACCGCCTATGATCGCGATGGTGCCCGATTGAACGCCGGCGCGCTCGCAGGCGGCTTCGAACGATGCGCCCGCCGGATTCCACAGGGTCGCCTTGGGATTGGCCAGGTCGGGCGCGATCGCGCGCACATTCCGGGTCAGGACGACCCGCTTCCGCTTTGGCGAGTTCGGCTGGTCTTCGTAGGAATTGCGGCCGTGCACGATCAGGTCGGCACGATCGAGGGCGGCGGTGAAGAACCGCTTGTCGCCGTCAAACTTCAATCCTTCCGGCATCACGCGATCGGCATTGGCCAGCATGCCGTCGCCCGACACGATGACGTAACCCTCGATGCGCAGCGCGGGCACAGGCTTGTCGAACTGTGAACCGACTATTCCGAAATCGTCTGCACGACGCTGGAGACCGGGCGGGAGCTTACCGTCGGCAGCTTGGCGTCCTTGAGAAGTTCTTCGTCGTATTGCGGCAGGGTCTGCACCGGCACTTTCGCCTTCATTGCAACGACCTTGTAGCCGCCGGCCTTCAGCCTCTTCAAAAGTTCGGGCAGGGCCTCTGCGGTGTGCTTGTGGAAGTCGTGCATCAGGATGATGCCCTTGCCGAGCTTGTCGAGCTTCCTCATCGTGACGTCGATCACCTGCTGCGCCTTGCTCGCCTTGAAATCGAAGGAGTCGAGATCGCAGGAGAACATCGCGATGTTGCGCTCGCCGAGATAGGTGACCATTTCCGGCGGGTGCTGCAGCGCCGGGAAGCGGAAGAACGGCGACGGCGAAACACCGCCCAGCGCCCATTTCACCGCGCTAAAGCCTTTTTCGATTTCTTCCTTCTTCTGGTCGTCGGTGAGCTTTTTGTTCGTGAGCGTCGCGTGCGACCAAGTGTGGCTGCCGACGGTATGGCCGGCTGCATAGACCTGTTTGAGGATTTCCGGATAGTAGGTGGCGTGCTTGCCGATCGAGAAGAAGATGCCGGTGGTGCATTCGTCCGCCAGCGTCTTCAGGACCGACGGCGTGTTGACCGGCCACGGACCGTCGTCGAAGGTCAGCACGACTTCCTTGTCACGCAGGAAGTCGAGTTGCTTGAAATGCTCGAAGCCGAAGCCCGGTCCGCCCGTGGTGTCGATTTCGACGGTGCGGCCGACGCCGAGTGCGTTGGGGTTGGTGCAAGCGGCTCTCGCGGGTTGAGCGGCGGCGGCAGCAGCAGGCGCTGCGGCCGGAGCCGGCGCGGCCGTCGCAGTCAGAGGAGCAACGGCGGCCTTGGCGGCCGGCGGCGTTTGCGACCATGCTGCGCCAGACGAGAGCAATGAAACCGCGCCCGCAAAAACCAGACCTGCTGCAATACGCATGGCGTTTTCCTTAGATCCTGATCCCGTTCCCGGTACCGGCTCTTTGCCGCCGGTCCGATTCCTGCCCCAACGCATAATACCCTAGTTGGAGCGGCGTAGCCAAGGCAACGGCTGTCGTTATCGGTGGTCGATTTGTCGCCGAACCGGTTAATTCAGGAGTCGGCCAGCGCCCGCGCAATGGCGGTTTTCACCCGCGTATCCCGTGGTTCTACGGTTTCGGGGAAGACGTCCGCGATATAGCCGTCGCGGCCAATCAGATATTTATGGAAGTTCCAGCGCGGAACATCCTTCGGCCGCGCCTCCGCCGCCCATTTGTAGAACGGATGCGCGTCCGGGCCTTTAACGACGGCCTTCGCCGCGATCGGAAAGGTGACGCCATACTGGTGTTGCGCGGTCTCGGCGATTTCGGTCGCGCCGCCCGGTTCCTGCCCGCCGAAATCGTCGGAGGGAACGCCGATGATCGTCAGGCCACGGCCGTGAAACTCGGTCCACAATTCCTGCAGGCCCGCATATTGCGGCGTGAAGCCGCACAGCGATGCGGTATTGACGATCAGCAGCGGATGGCCGGCAAATTCGGCGAGCCTGATGTCGCCGCCGGTCAGTGCTGGAAATGAAAACGCGTAAGCGGTGATCCTGCTCATGCCGGCCTGCGCGATTGCGACCCGGGTCGAGGCCGCGCCGGCGAGCGCAGCCAGCGCCACCGTCATCATGGTCCTGCGGTTCATCATGGCCGGCCTCCACCACAGCGAATTCGTGCCAAATGGATATAGCGCAACGGCCGTTTGGCCGCTGCTCAACAAGCCGTTATGGCTGGATCGATCGCGCTAGCGCAGCGAGACGATGAAATCCGTGCCTTCGCCGGTTTCGCCCTGGTTGATGCCCTGATCGGACACCACGATCGAGCTGGCGGCCGTCAGCGCTTCCGCGATGCGCGCCATCGCATCCGGCGGGATGACGATGCGGTCCAGCGCCTCGGCCGGGCTGTCCGGCACTGGGATCGGTTTCGTCTCGGCGGGGGCCATGCCCTTGCGTCGTCGGGCAGGGCGGTCGCCATCGTCGTTTCGGGCCGCATTGCGTGCCGCTGGCAGCGTGACCACCGACCAGCGCAACAAATTGGCGTCGTTCTTGTCGGCTTGCGCCGTGAACACGTGCGTGCCCAACGGCCGGTCGCTGGGCGCGATCGTCACCGGGGCGTCGAACAGCGGCTTGAATTCCTGCCGAACGTAAAGTTTCGAATCCTTGCGGCTGATGAACACCGCAATCGGGCCTGTACGTTTCGGCGGTTCCGGTTTCGCGGCGACGGCCTTCTCGGCGCCGGGCAGTCGCGCCGCGTCTTTTTTCACATCGGCGGGAGCCGCGGCGGGGGCATCTGCGACCGCCTTGGCGGGCTCTGCAGGCATTTCAACAACCTTCTCGGTCGCCTCGTCGGTAGCCTTGTCCGTAGCCTTGTCCGTAGCCTTGTCCGTAGCCTTGGGCTCGTCGGCCTTCGATGTGTCGACCGTGGAGGTCTCAGCTTTGGTGTCCTCGGTCTTGACGTCGTCCGACTTGGCATCGTCTGACTTGGCCTCGACCTTCGCCTCGGCGGGCTTGTCCTCGGCTTTTGCGCTTTCGCTTGCGGTGACCTCGGTCTTCGCGGCGTCGCCGGCGGTTGGCGCCGGGGCGGTCTTGACGGAAACAGGTTCGCTGGACGCGGGCCGCGCGCTACCGGCATCGGACATCGTGACCGCGGCGTTGGTCGACGGCATGGCGGCGCTGGCATCTGCGGTGTGGGTTTGTTCGCGCAACGGCAACGCAGGCGCGTGACCGACGGTCGATCTCAGCTCCAGGTTCGCTTCAGAGTTCTCCGGCTTGATCGCCGTGCCGGCGTCCGCTCCCTTGTCGGTCTTTACCGCGGGCACATCCGTCTTCGGCTCGTCGGCGATCGCCGGCTGCGGCGCGATTTTCTGCGCCATCAGCAATGGATGCGAAAAATTCGCAGGCGTCATCTCGCCGGGTGTGACGATGACCCGCGCGCCCATCTTGGTCCAGTTCCACATCTTCACGGCAAACGCCATCGGCATGCGGATGCAACCATGCGACGCCGGATATCCCGGCAGCACGCCGGCATGCATCGCGACACCTGACCAGGTGATCCGCTGCATGTACGGCATCGGTGCGCCGCTATAGATGTTGGAATGGTGGAATTTGTGCTTTTGGATGATGCTGAAGACGCCCATCGGGGTCGAATGGCCGGCCATGCCGGTGGAGACCGGGCTTTCCGCAAAGAACCCGTTGGAGTCGTAGATCCGCACCTTCTGCTTTTCGATCGAGACCGCGATGATCAGCGGTCCCTGCGGCTTGGCGCCGGTTTCCTTTTCCGTCACCTCGCCCTTCCTGGCCTGGTGCCGCCGTACTTTTTGCCGCCGCGGCTGAGCCATCGGATCCGGCCGATAGTAGCCGGGATCAGAATCCTGCCAGTAATAGAGCGCGGCGTCTGCCTGCGACGCGGCGCCGATCGTGCCAGCCGCAGTCAAAATCGCAATCTGCCAAAACCGCTCGTTCGCAATATTCGCTATAGAAATCCGACGCCCGCTCACGCGCATAATCCTCGATTCCCAGTCCAGATAGTCATTTGTTGTCGCAGACGCGAAACGCGTTCACCAGCGGGAGGCCTCTAACCCTTCCGTGATCCCGGCGTTTTCGTCGCAAGCGTAGCAAAAAAGCCTCACAATAGGTTAAACGGCGCTGGTCGTCCGCTGCCGGCAGCCTTCCTGCGCGGCTTTTCCGCACTACATAGGCCGCAAGCCCTCAGCGGAGACATTCATGACATCCCAAGCCATTGGTAAGCGTGACAAAAGGTGGAGAAATCTGGCTTTGGCGGTGTTGGCCCTGACGTTCTGGCAGGCTTGCCCGGCCGCCGCCGCTGACGAGCCGGACCTGATTTTCCGCCGCTCGACGGTGTTCAAATGGATGAGCCCCAACGACAAGCTCGCGACCTATGGCGTCGACGACCCCCAGGTCGAGGGGGTGGCGTGTCATTTCACGGTACCGGAGAAGGGCGGTTTCAAGGGCTGGATCGGGCTTGCCGAGGAGGTCTCGGATATTTCGCTGGCATGCCGCCAGATCGGCCCGATCCGATTCAAGGACAAGTTGGAGCAGGGCGACGACATGTTCCGCAAGCGCCGCTCGCTGTTCTTCAAGAAGATGCAGATCGTCCGTGGCTGCGACGCCAAACGGAACGTGCTGGTCTACATGGTCTATTCGGACAAGCTGATCGAAGGCTCACCCAAAAACTCTACCTCCTCGGTACCGATCATGCCTTGGGGGACAGCCGATAGCGCAGTGCAGAAATGCGGCGAGTTCATCCAGTAGTGGGGCGGGGAACCAGAACGGCGGCCTAATCGAATTGCCGCTGCTTCGGTTCGACGCCGGCCTTGTAGGGGCGGGCCTTGTCGGACTGGGCTTTGGGATCGCGGCACCCCACCAGCCGCACCAGCTTCTGCTGGGTGCATTGATTGTCCCCGAGGACGCTGCCGCCCTGCTGCGACATCGCACCCGCCATCTGCTGGGCGGGTTTGCGGGACGCGGTTCCATTGCCAACGCCGATGTTGTCATTGCCCACGACTATTATCCTTCATTGGACTGGGATTACGACAACGCACAACCTCTGAGAAAGGTTGCAGGGTGTTCGACTGAGTCGGCCGGAGGGATGCTTTGGTTCATCACCGGCCCTGCTGCAGTGCGGCTTATTCAGCAGACAAAGGTTAAAAACTTGCAGGCCTGCGTCGAACCCGCGGGCCGCCGCGCGCGTCTGATTTTCAAATGGCTATTGGAGAAATTCAGATGCGCGCACTCAGCTATGTGATTGCCCTGGTTTTCGTTCTGACCGGCCCGTCGCTGGCCGGCAGCGCCGATCGCGACATGCCGGGGATCGGGACGTTCACCTATTGCGGGTCACCCATTGTGACACCGGCGCCTGACGTGATGGCTGCTATCGGCCCGTGATGTCGCAAAATTCAATCGACAAGCCTTAGCGGCGCCGAGCGGCATCTTTCGCCCCTCAAGGTCCCGCTTTCCGCGCGTTATTCGACTGAAATCATTGAATTTTTCGTGCCATTGTTTCGTCGCAGCAGGTCGACGAAACAATTCTGCAGTGCGACGAAACCATTTTCTGTTTTGGCGCAGATATCCGGAAACAGCGGGTGGTTATCAGACTGCCAACGAAACGGCGGGGACCGCCGGCACCGAAACCGGAGACAGTCAGATGCGGACCATCAGCTTCATCTTCGCCTTCGTCCTGGCCGGTCCCTCGATGGCGGGTTCTTCGGACAATTCGCTGCCCGGCATCGGCACCTTCTCCTACAACGGTTCGCCGGTTACGATCCAGGTTCCGCAGTCGATCGTTGTTGCTGCCAACTGAACGCTCCAGGAACGTCCAAAAAACTGCCGGTAAGGGTTCTGTATGTTGGTTCGTATCAGTTCCGCCGCCATCCTGGCTTCGTTCATTGTGGGCGGTCCGGCGCAGGCCCAAGTGCCGCAAATTCCCCAACCCCAGACGATTCAATTCCGGTCGCTGTTCAAGGTGCCGGATCCGCGCGGCGAGTTCGTGCGCCTGTGCGCTCCGCACATGGTGGGACGCTGGGCGCATCCTGAGTCTGTTTGCGGCTGCCTGCACGACTACGCCGCCGCCACCGTGGATGACCCCGACCTGCGGGAGGCCCTGCTGCGCGGCATCAGCGAAACCGGCGTGCCGACGATCGAGACCGATTGGGTGCCGCCGTCGAAGCAGTCCGAAATCGGCGCGACCTTCACCAAGATCGCCAAGCCGACGCTGCAGTGCATGTTCGAGCCTTCGAACTAGCTGGCGCCAGCCCGGCCGTATTTCGCAATTCAGACATCCAGGAATGTTGCCGGTAACGCGACCGCGCGCCGAAGCGGCGATCGGCTATCGTTTCGTGCCGAGCCGCGCAATGCATTTGCGGACGCGGACGACGCCGTTTGCGGTCATCTGCGACCCCGAAATTTCCTTGATCTGCCCGACCGGGCAGGATCCGTCGTCGACAAGAATGCGCTGACCCAGTCGCAGATTGACAATGTCCTGCTCGCGCGAGACCTGTTCGGCGACCGCGGGCGTTGCCAGCATCCACAGGCCGAGGCTGCCGGCCAGGGCAATCAACGCCGTGCGTGAGGCCTCCATGATCGCCAAATGGGCCTCCTTCACTTGTTCTGTATCTTCAGCCCGTTGGGGCCGACATTGATCTGCAGGCCCTCGGGTTCCTTCTTGGCCTGATAGAGATTGTAGCTGAGCACGCCGACGGCCGCGACCAGCGCCGCGATGATGAGATACAGGACGTTGCGGTTGCCGGGCATCCGGTAGCTCCATCGTGACGCTTATTCCAACGATGGAGTTTATTCATGCGGTGGCGATTCTCATAGGCGCCTGTTTCAGCCGACCGATCGGGACGGCGAGGATGCGGGTTTCGACATCTTGACGATGCCGGTTCCACCGCTGCCCGGCTTGCGGTTCGCGCGCAGTGCGAGGAGAGATGCCTTCGCCAATTTTTCAGCTGACGCGATCAGCTGCGGAATGGGGTGACCGGCAAATCCAAGCACGAACCCAGGCAACGGTCGCGCGCGAAAGTAAGTTTCCGCCAACAGCCAACCCTCGACACCGGCGGCGGCCCTGGCGTTCGGCACCGCTTGCCTCGTCACCGATCCCGAGGAGAAGAAGCGCGCGCTGGTCGCCATGGTCGACCGGTTCTTTCCCGATCGTACCGCGAGCCTGCGGCAAAGCACGGCACAGGAAATCAAGGCGACCGCGGTCATCGCGATGGAGATCGAACAGGCGTCCGCCAAGATTCGCTCAAGGGGCGTGGCCGACGATGCGGAGGATTACGAATTGCCTGTCTATGCCGAGCGGATTCCCGTGCGCACGGTGCTTGGCGCGCCGGAACCTTGTCCGCGGCTGCGCGACGGTGTCGGGCGGCCGCAATCGCTGCGTGGTTATTCGGAAGGCCGTCTGCTCGAAGACGCCTTGCGCGATGCCTATCTTGTGCAATATCCCGGCGGCTGAGGCCGGGCTAGGGTGCCGGCTCTCACGACCAAAGAAGAAACTCGCAATTGGAGCTGCCGCATGACTGCCGATACGCAACAAAAAATCCTGGATGCCGTCGACGCCGGCTTTGATGCGCAGCTGGCGACCACACGGGATTTTGTTGCGATACCGTCGACCCGCGGCGCCGAGGGGCCCTGCCAGGACATGATCGCGGATCTCCTGCGTGCACGCGGCTATGAGGTCGACGACTGGCATATCGACGTCGAGGATTTGAAGGATCTGCGCGGCTTCGGCCCGATCGAGCATGATTTTTCCAAGGCCCGCACCGTGGTCGGTACCTACCGGCCGTCGCGTAATGCAGGAAAGTCGCTGATCCTGCAGGGCCACTGCGACGTCGTACCTGCCGGGCCGCTGGATATGTGGGAGACGCCGCCGTTCTCGCCGGTCGTCAAGGACGGCAAGATGTATGGCCGCGGCGCCTGCGACATGAAGTCCGGCACCATCGGCGCGCTCTATGCGCTCGATGCGATCAAGGCGGCCGGCTTGAAGCCGACCGCGCGGATCCACTTTCAGTCCGTGATCGAGGAGGAGAGCACCGGCGTCGGCGCGCTCTCGACCTTGCAGCGCGGCTACCGCGCCGACGCCTGCTTCATTCCCGAGCCGACCAACGGCAAGATGGTTCGCTCGCAGGTCGGCGTGATCTGGTTTCGCCTGAAAGTGCGCGGTTTTCCCGTGCACGTGTTCGAGGCCGGCTCCGGCTCCAACGCGATCATGGCGGCGTATCATCTGATACATGGGCTGCAAAAGCTCGAGGCCGAATGGAACGAGCGCGCGAAAAGCGATCGCTATTTCAAAACGCTGACACATCCGATCAATTTCAATCCCGGCATCATCAAGGGCGGCGACTGGGCTTCCAGCGTGCCGGCCTGGTGCGACGTCGATTGCCGGATCGCGGTTCTGCCGGGCTGGTCGGTCGCCGATTGCCAGAACGAGATTCTGGCCTGCGTCTCGGCCGCCGCGCGCGACCATCGTTTCCTCTCCAACAATCCGCCCGAGGTGGCGTGGTCCGGATTTCTGTCCGAGGGCTATGAGCTGAAGGATTCCGCAGCCCCCGAAGCCGGCTTCGGCAAGGCGTATGCTGCGGTCTATGGCGGCGAGGTGCAGGACCATGTTTTCACTGCACTGACTGACACAAGGTTCTATGGCCTGAACCACAACATCCCGAGCCTGTGCTTCGGCGCCAGCGGGGCGGCGATGCATGGATTCAACGAATATGTCGATCTGGACTCGCTGCGCAAATCGACCAAGGCAACCGCGCTGTTCATCGCGGAATGGTGCGGGGTGGAAGCGATCTAAGTCGATCGTTTCGCAGGTTCAGTTCACCGGCGGCGCTTATGCGCCGTCGAACTGAACAGATCGAACGTTTCTGATCTGAACCAGCGGTGCGCGGCATCGCGATGATACCGTTCATGCCAATACTGCGCGATTTCGATGCGCGGCAAGGCAATCGGTGTGTCGAAGGCGGTCAGCCCGAGCGGGCCGGCGAGGCGCTTCGCCAGATTCGCCGGCAAGGTCGTGAGACCGTCGGTTTCGGCCGCGACAATGGCACCGGCGATGAAGCTTGGGACCTGCAGCATGATGTTCGATGGCGATATTTGCGACGCCAGCACGCGCTGCGCGGTCCCGTGCGCGGCATGACCGGTCTCTGATGCCGTGACAAGGATATGCCGCTCGGCGAGGAAGCCGGTGCGGGACCGCAAGGTCGACATTCTGGGATGGCCATCGCGCATAACGGTCACATAACCGTCGAAATACAATCGCTGACGCCGCAGGTGGCGCGCCGCCTTCGGAAACGCGCCAAGCGCCAGATCTGCCTCGCCCGCTTCCAGCTTGAGCTCGAACTGGCGTGAGTCCAGCGGCGTTGCCCGGATTTTGACTCTCGGCGCGATCGCAGCAACGTGGGCGATCAGCGGCGGCAGGAAACGGATCATTCCGACATCGGTCAGCAACAGGCTGAACGTGCGGTCCGACTGGTCGGGATCGAAGGCCGACACGGAGGCGCGCAAACCGTCGGCAGCCCCGAGAAGCGTGCGCAACTGATCGGCGATGTCGAGGGCCTTGGCGGTCGGCTGCATCGCGTGGCCGTTTCGGACGAACAGGGGATCGGCAAATTGCGCTCGGAGATTCCGGAGCACCTTGCTGATGCCGGGTTGCGTGGTCGCCAGAAGCTGTGCGGTCCGGGTGATGCTGCGCTCGTGCAGCAAGGCGTTCAGGATCCGCAGTTCTCTCAGGTTCAGCTCCGATGATGCATTTTCGGCCATATCATCTATTCCCATGCGGACATGGCGCCATTGACGCGCATCGGGTACGCTGCTGTCAAATGGAAACCTTCAAGGGTGCGCTTTAAGGGAGATCCGCCGTGAGCAAATTCATCATCGAGCCGCATTTTCGCCTGCAGGAATGGGTCGCCGAGGAGAAAGGCTATTTCCGCGCCGAAGGCCTCGACTATGAATTTCGCGAATTGATCCGCTCCACCGAGGGGCAGCATCACAACAAGGCCAATCAGGGCGCCTTCCAGAGCATCGAAAAGGGGCGCGAAGCCAATGTGAGCTGTGCCTGCCATTGGACGGTGAACGTGGCCGCCTCCAATGGTCACGCCAAGCTCTATGCCGACGTCTATTCAGTCGCGCCCTCCGGAATCTTCGTGCCTGCGGATTCACCGGTGCGCACCCCAGGCGATCTTGCGGGCATACCTATCTCGGTCGGATTTCAGTCCGGAAGCCATTATTCGACGATACAGGCGCTGGAGCAGTACATGACTCCGGGCGAGATCAACCTGACATTCGAAGACGGCATGCTGTTTCACCGCATGGAGCTGCTGATCGAGGGCAAGAGCCCGGCGGCGGCGCTTTTCAACGGGCCGTATTATCTGGCCGAGCAATTGGGCTTCCGCAAGGTGATCGATACCACCTTCATGATCGCCGCCATGATCAAGGGCACGGTGGATCCGGAAGACGTCAGGCGATACTTCCGCGCCTTGCGCAGCGCGCAGCGCGATATCGATCTGCGGCCGGAATCCTACACGCGCTACTACAAGAACGAATTCCCGGATCGTTTCCATGCCGTCATGGATACGCGTCGCTGGGGTCCGGGTGAGCGGATCGTATTCGAGACCTATTCGAAGGAAGTATTCGAGCAATCGTTCGACTGGATCGCAGAGCACAAGATTTTTGCGGAAGGGCGAATGGGATCGGGAGAATACGATCAATCCACCATCTCGTTTGCGGCGGAGTAGCAGGAAATCGCAGCGAACCCTGGTTCGGGTGATAGAGGAAGATCATCGGTCGCGGCGACGTCACTGTGGCCACAACGCCGCGACGATCGCATCCAGCCCGTCCGTGAGCGCCGCAGGTCCCGGCTGCAGGATCAGCGGCGACTTGATCTCGACGATGCGGTTGTTGCGTACCGCCGGAATTTCGCTCCAGCCCGGCCGCTGCCGGATCCGGTCGGGCACGACCTTCTTGCCGCACCACGACGCCAGGATCACGTCGGGTGCGGTGTTGCGTACCACATCGGGCGAAATGATCCGGTCCTTGGCGGCCTGCTGAAACCGCAATTTCGGCAACACGTCCTCGCCGCCGGCGATCTCGATCAGCTCGGAAACCCAGCCGATGCCGCTGATCAGGGGATCGTCCCATTCCTCGAAATAGACTTTTGGTTTTGGCGAAGGCCGGGCCGTCGATGCGATGTCGGCGAGGCGCGCCTCAAAGCTGCCGGCAAGCTGGTCGGCGCGCCCGGCCGCGCCGACCAGCGCGCCGAGCGTGCGGATCATCGCCAGGATCCCTGCGACGTCGCGCTGGTTGAAGACATGGATGGCGACGCCGGCACGGACGAGGTCGGCAACGATGCCAGCCTGAAGGTCGGAAAAGGCGAGCACGAGATCCGGCTCGAGTGCCAGGATCTTTGGAATGTCGGCCGAGATGAAGGCCGATATCCGCGGCTTCTCGCGCCGAACTCTTGGCGGCCGCACCGCATAGCCGGAGACGCCGACGATGCGGTCCTGCTCGCCGAGCAGATACAGCGTCTCCACCGTTTCCTCGGTGAGGCAGACAATCCGGCGGGGAGGGAAGTGGCGCATCGCCAACGGTATGCAGAATTAGCGGCGCCTTGTCACCGTGGCCATTACCTCAGGGGTCATTGCCCGATTTACCTGGGCCAGCCATTCTCCTAAGAAATGGCTCGAAAGAAGAACGGGAGGATGCATGACGCCGCTTGAGAAAATCCAGTCGATGAAGATGCCGTTTGCGGAGTTGAAGGGCGTCACCTTCACCGAGGCGGACAGGGATCGCGTGGTCGCCAGGATGCCGGTGCGCCCCGATCTCTGCACCCTCAACCACACCATTCACGGCGGCGCGCTCATGGCGTTCGCGGATTCGGTCGGGGCTGCCGCGACCGTCATCAATCTGCCCGAGGACGCCAAGGGCACCACCACGATCGAAAGCAAGACCAATTTCATCGGTGGCGCCAAGGAGGGGACCACCGTGGTCGCAACCGCTACGCCGGTGCATCGGGGACGGCGGACGCAGGTCTGGCAGACGCGGCTGGAGACCGAAGACGGCAAGCTGGTCGCGATCGTGACGCAGACGCAGATGGTGTTGTAGGAGTGCGGACGGTGCGCGGCCTATGCGGTATCCACCGTCTGCACGGCGTTCAACATTCCGGTTTGCGGGTGACAGCCGGCGTATTCGAAGAACGCCTCATCGGCCCGGGCGACGGTCACCTCGTGATAAAGCCGCAGCTTCGCCGATGGACCCAGCGTCGACAGATATTTCATGGCGGCGCCAAAGATCCGGACATGGGTCGGATGCGATTCGGCCCATCGCTCCAGTGCCGCGAGGCTCTTCCACCAGCTCATGCCATAGGACTTTTCAAGAGGCCCGCCGTCGGGCGCAACGACCGTCATGTAGCGGTTGGCATAACAGCCGATTGAGCGGCCATCGTCGCGCAGAAAATCCATGCCTTCCCGCAACACCGGCTCGACGTCGTCGAGATACATCTTGCGTTCGGAGGCTTCGGTGTCGCCCCAATCCTGACCGGAGCGGATCAGGCAGAGGTTGTCGTGGGGGATCACCCGAATACGCGAGCCGTCGCGGACGGCATGCGCCGCGCCTGACGGCGCCATCTCGCTGGTTTGCGACTTGGGAATGCGATCGCGCATGCCGCCCCAATAGGCATGTTCCTGAACCTCGCCGCTCATGCCGTCGGCGAGCACCGCGACGCCTTCGGGTCTACCCAACGACGAGAACAGGGTTTCGTTGCCTTCCACGGATGGATAGAGCACCTCGATGAACGTGCCTACGCCGTCGGCGGTTCGCGCCTCGCCGGTCCAGCCGTCGCGTGCTGCCGGAAACCAGCCGTCGAATTTGGCGCGATCGTCCCAATAGGCCACCGTCACAACGTTGGTGAAACCGGCTTCGTCGACGTACCGCGCCCGGTCAAAATGGGTCGGGCCGCCAATTTGCGCGATGCGGGAAACGATCCATGCCAGCGCCTGCTCGGCGGCTTTTGACGGCGCGCCGTGGGTCTGGACGCCGAAATAGGCCATCACCACCTGCGCCACGCTCGGTTTGTGGCGCGCCACGAAGGACGGGTAAGGCGGCGCATAATCGTCGGGAACGCGACGGTGACGGGTGCGGGCGCTGCGGAGATGCTCCGGGATCGCGGATTCCATGGCGGGCTCCTCGTGGGTTCGGATCGTCAGGCCTGCAGTCTGATTTCGCTCATGACCTCGGCGTCGACGGGCAACGTGAAATGCTCGACGCGGTTGGCGCGGGAGGTGTTGAGCAACAGCCGCGTGACGTCGGGCCTGGAATAGTGTCCGGCGGGATCGGCGGCGTTTTTCGCCACGCCGATCATGCCGAGATCGATGTCGGCATACAAAATGCCTTCCTGATCGGGTGGAAGTTTCTCGGCAAGCGAACTGCCGTCCGGCCCGTAGATCACGGCGTGGCCGCCGCCGGCGTGCAGGAATGCATGTTTCTCGGGGCTATCGCAGAGTTCGTCGATCATGGCCTGCGAGACCACCGCGCACGGCCCGAGGAAGAAACAGGAGCCTTCGACGGCATAGACCTTGCTCGCGGCGTTGTTGACCTCATAGCCAAGCGCGTGCGCGAACGGATCGTACAGCGAGAAGCTCGGCCAGGCGCCGACGTGAACCTGCTCGTTCTGGGCGTACATCGCATATTTCGACAGCGGTTGCAGATGCTCCCAGCAGCACAGGGCGCCGAGCCGTCCGACGTCGGCGCGGTCATGGACGGCAAGATCGCTGCCGTCGCCTTCGCCGAACACGGTGCGTTCGGCATGGGTCGGCCGGAGCTTGCGACGTTTCGCGATCGGCTCGCCGTCCGGCCCGATCAGCCACTGCGCGATGTAGAGGCTGCCGCCGTCGCGTTCGGACAGGCCGATCACCGCGGTCAGCTTGGCGCGTTTGGTGGCCTTGCGGATCTTGTCGGCCTGCGGGCTGTCATAGGACAGCGAGTTGTCGAAATAGCGCTGCACAAAACCGCGGCCGATCGCCCAAGCCGGAGCGCCAAGCCAGATCTGCCACGGATATCCGGGAATGAAGGTTTCGGGAAATGCGATCAGCTTCGCGCCGTGTGCGGCCGCCTGTTCGATCAACGCGATCGTCTTGTCCACGGTTGCATCGAGATCGAGCCAAACCGGCGCCGCCTGAACCACCGCTACCTTGTATTTCTGATGAACGAGACCCATGAACATCGTCCTTCCGGTTCGTGAGACAGACAATCGTTGCGCAAGAGCCTACTGCCGCACCCGGCCGCGGCGCTTGTCCGCGGCGGCACGAAAACTTGTCTTAACTGGCGGATCGGCAGCCCAAGGCGACCGCTGAGCGCAAGGTGCAGTGACGGGGGAAGCCGACGGGAAATGGCTGGAGACTAGGGCGTGGACTCATTAGCACGCAGCCAAATTCGGATTGAGGCGAGTTTGACGAACGCCAGATAGTTAGCTGCGAGCTTCTCGTATCGAGTCGCAACACGCCGACATTGCTTGATCTTGTTGAAGAACCGTTCGATCAAGTTGCGGGCACGATACAGATAGGGACTGAAGCAGACGGGGTCTTTCCGATTTCGTTTCGGCGGAATGTTCGCCCAAGCTCCTTGCTGTCGGGCAAGCTCCCTGATCCAGTTCGCGTCGTATCCACGATCCGCGAGCAATATTGTTTGTGGAAGCAACTTGCTGAGCAGGACCGAACACAGCCGATTGTCATGCGCTTCACCGGGCGTGAGGGCGAGATGGACCGGCAGGCCATTGGTGTCCACCACCGCGTGGATCTTGCTCGTTAGGCCCCCTCGCGAGCGCCCTATATCTTGGTGATTGTTATCTGCGATGCAGGCTCCGTGCTGGTGCACCCGCACGACCGAGGTATCGATCATCTGCACCGCCGCGTCGTGACCAGCGGCCAGTGCATCCATGATCCGGTCCCAGACGCCGGCCTGCCGCCAGCGGACAAAGCGATTATAGCAGGTGGTGCGGGGGCCATAGGACACCAGCAGGTCGCGCCACGGAGCGCCTGAGCGCAGAACCCAAAAGATGCCGTTCAGGACGCGCCGGTCGTCAACACGGGGAATGCCGCGCGGCTTGTTCGGCAGAAATGACCTAATGGAAGCCCATTCAAAGTCCGTGAGTTCACACCGCATGATTTGAGGCTCCGGTTGGACGCTTGAATCACGTCTAAGCCGATGCCTTCAACCGGCAAAACCGGAGGACCGGTACTTCCGAGATTATCCCGTAAGCGGACATACCCTGACATGCCAAAATCGACGCGAATGACCCTGAACGGACATCACCGTCGCGGCTACCGCACGGATAGGGACTTCATGTGCTATCCCCTGATAATATCGGCTTCTGTTCCTATCGCCGTCCAAGCTATCCCGTCCGTCAATATCGGCTCGCAGAGACAAGGCACACATCGGTCTCGCGTAAGCGAGCCAACCATCCCTGATCGGGATTATCCATACCGGCGCCCGACTGAACTAATCTTCTGCGACCAACTCACTCAGGTGGGAGTTTTGTCGGAAATATTTGGAACATTCCTAGCTATCCGATTCGCAACGAATCGAGACAAAGCCGGGCCAATGATAAGGACGAGCATAAAACGAGCGACCTGCTGCGCCATAACAAACCCGACATCGACATTGGTGGATGCCGCAATAATGGCGACCGAGTCTGCCCCGCCCGGGCTGGTGGCAAGATAGGCCGTCAAAGGATCGATATCGAAAACTTCGACGAGAGCGAAGGCCAAGCCGCCACAAAATGCGATTAACATCAGAATTGATACTATCATTTTCGGCAAAGCCCGGATGGCATACACAAGAATTTCCCGGGTAAACCGCAAGCCAATCGTCCAGCCAAGAAGCAAATAGCTGACCGCCAGCAGCCAGCCTGGCAATTCGATTTCGACAAGACCGTTGGATTGTAGAACCGCACCGAGGAACATGGGTATCAGCAATATTCCTGCCGGAATGCGGGAAACAGGCCCTAGAATGACTCCTCCAAGAACGAGGACCAGCGTTTCAAGAAAAGGCAGTGCGTGGATCGGCGCAAACCAGACCGCAGGCGCTGCGGCCGCAACCGCCGGTGCGTGAACCCAGAAACGGGCAATAATGGAAGCTACGAGAGCGACCATGAGAACACGCACATATTGCATGAAGGCAACCAGCCGAGCGTCAGCGCCGTAGGCATCGGCCATCACCATCATGGCTGACGCCGCGCCAGGCAATAATCCCCAAATAGCCGTTGTTTCCGGCAAAATGCGGAACCTGCTGATGAGCCAGCCCAACAAACAACTGGCAACGATGACCAAGAAGCTGATGCCTAGAAACAGCGGCCACTCATGCAGAAAGGAATGAATAATGGTGGACGTAAGAACGCGCGCTATCATGCAGCCGATGATCGCCTGGGCGAAGCCGAAAGGCAGTTGCGGCACAAGGATGCCCGAGCCCCCATTTTCGACGAGGATGCCGGCTGTCATCGAACCAAGCAGAAGGGCCGCAGGCAACCGAGCCCATGTCAGCAAGGCAGAAAATAGAATCGAAAGAGCAATCAGAACTCCCCAGCGAGCGAAGACGGGCAGTGTGGATAAAGACACGGACTGCTGCACCGTCAGGCTTGGGAAAGAGTCAGATCAGCACCTTTGACGACTCTGCTGATCCTTGGAAAGATATTGCCGATGGCAAAGTTGTGCATCTCAGCGGACATGCCGCTCGTCGCATCTTCGACAAGAACGACGGCATAGCCGTGTTCCCATGCCTGTCGTGCCGTCGACTCGACGCCCATGTTCGTTGCGACGCCCCCCAGAACGATTGTCTGGATACCGCGGCGGCGCAGTTGCAGATCCAGCTCCGTGCCATGGAAGGCGCCCCATTGGCGCTTGGTGACGAGAATGTCGCCAGGCTTCGCCAATCCATCGATCAGCTCGCTGAAATTTTCAGGAAAGCCGCCCGGCGGTGCGGCGAAGGGCTGATCGACAGACTGCCTCAAGGCGTCTTTGAAATCCTTGGCGAAGCCTACATTCACGAGAACGACCGGCGCCCCTGCTTTGCGGAAGGTGTCCGCGAGCGTGCTGCCGGCCTTCGTGACCCGGTCTGCCGGGTAAGGCTTCAGTTCGTGCCCCATGATGCCTTTTTGCAGATCGATGAGGACCAGTGCGGTCGTCTTGGGATCGAGTTCAAGCATGGTTTTTCGCCTGTTGGGTTGACGTTCGGTGTTTCAGCTGCGTTAATTGAGCCTGCACTCACATAACGCGATAATTGAGCATGCCCTCAACTATGTCAAGACCCAACGAAGTTCCGCACGCGAAGGCGCCGCAAAGGCGCAACGGAAAGCTGCGGGTCGCCGCCATATTGAAAGCTGGCGCCGCGGTCATCTCCGAGAAGGGTTATGAGATGGCAACGATGGCCGAGATTGCGGCAAGATCGAACACCAAAATAGGTTCGCTCTATCGTTTCTTTCCCAACAAGGAAGTCCTGGCAAATGCGTTGATCGCGCATTACCACGAAGGCGTTCACAACGCCTTCGACGAACTTGATTCCAGAATCCAATCGCTATCCATCTCCTCGCTCGCTGATTTCTTGCTGGATCTAATGGTCGATCTCCACCAAGGCGCCGGGCCGACGTTGAAACGATTGTTGGAAATTCCTGAAGTTTTGTCGGTGAAGCGAGGTGAATTCAGCAGATCCATTCACAAGCATATCGTCCGGACATTGACGCTGCGCAGCCCGAGCCTGACCGCCAACAAGGCGCAAGACATGGCCGTCGTGATCCTCGGCAACATGAAGACGATGGCCGCCTTCTCGGACGCCGCTGACCAAAGCGTTCGTCCGGGCGCCATCGAGGAGTTGCGCGAGATGACCCGGATTTATCTGAAAAGCAGGCTGAAGACGAAGCCAGTTTAATTGA
This sequence comes from Bradyrhizobium sp. AZCC 2289, assembly GCF_036924615.1. Classification (NCBI taxonomy): domain Bacteria; kingdom Pseudomonadati; phylum Pseudomonadota; class Alphaproteobacteria; order Hyphomicrobiales; family Nitrobacteraceae; genus Bradyrhizobium; species Bradyrhizobium sp. AZCC 2289. Next base: position 9,217,469 of record NZ_JAZHRY010000001.1, read on the forward strand.
TGTTGGGATCTCCTTTACACTGCGGAAATTACGATAGTCGTCTGCGATGGTCGCGGAGGAACAGCGTGCAAAAAGCGCAAGATCAGCGATACGACGTGCTGCAGTCGTCGTCTGAGTTGGGTTGGTCGAATCTTTTCGCCGAGGTCCGTTCCTATGGTCGCGGAGAAGGGGTGCACCCCGCTGAGCCGGAGACCAAAATTACAATCATGCTTGATGGATCGGAAGGCACCTGCGGCTGGAGAATGGGTGGAAGCTGGCGGTCTTCGGAGCACATACCGGGCCTCGTCTGGGTCAAACCAATAGGCAGCAAGTATGATGAGGCCTACATCATTACTGCCAAAAAGATTCGAGTCTTGAACTTACACTTGACCGCCAGCGTCTTTACGCAACTGGGCGATTACTACGGTCTTCCTGCAGCGCTCGATCGGTCTGCTCGCCACGTGTGCGGCGTGCAGGACGAAGTCGTTAATCAGATTGGCTTGTCGGTGCTATCAGAGATGATGACCCCTACCGCTGCCGGACGCATGTTCGCGGAAACGGCCTCTCTGCTGCTTGCTGCAAGATTGCTACACGCGCATTGGGATGCTGGTTCCGTCCGCTTGCCGATTGAACGACGTCACCGGCTCGATGAGCGACGCCTGAGGCGTGTTCTTGATTATGTCGAGGAGCATCTTGCTGACGATATCGCGGTTGCCGATCTCGCCAACGTCGCGTCTCTCAGCATCTTTTACTTCACGCGCGCGTTTTCTGCTGCAGTAGGCATGCCTCCGCATCGCTACGTCAGCCAAAGGCGGCTGGAGTGGGCAAAGACAATGATCGCGGCGGGGGGCACATCGATTGCAGAAATGGCCTTCGTGTGCGGATTTTCCTCGCAGTCGAGCTTTACCCGTGCGTTCCGGCGGGCCACGGGTTTGACCCCCGCGATGTATCGCCGCGAGTTCGGTTCGTAGCTGTCAGCCCAGCCAAGAGGGTTGAGCAAAAACGGTCTAAACAACGGCAGACACGGTGCATACGGCGCAATTACTTGACATTATAGTGCGCTGTAGAGGATGGAAGTTGCGATGCCGGGTTGCTCTAGCCATGGTGCATAGAACGCTGAGATTTGGTCCGTTTGAGCTTTCGGGTAGCAAGAGGGTGCTATGGTGCAACGGTGTCACGCTTCCCCTTGGTAGTCGGGCGCTTGATATTTTGGTCTATCTCGCCGAACGTCCAGGCGAGGTCATCGGAAAGAACCAGCTCATTGATCATGTCTGGTCGAACGTCACCGTGGAGGAGGGCAGCCTCCGGGTCCACGTGGCCGCCATCCGCAAGGCGCTCAGGGATGGCCAGTGCGGCAACAGATATATCGCCAACGTTAAAGGACGAGGCTACTCGTTCGTAGGATCGGTCGTTCGTCTCGAAGACAGCACGGAACACGTCAGCGACTGGCACATGAAAGCTAGACTGCGCTATGCGCCTGTTTCGCCGAACACCCATCGACGGTCGCCAAAGCTTCGGAGCGTGCGTTTGCGCTGAACCCACCATCAGCACAAGGTCGCCTTCTGGCACTTTTCGGACATGGGGCCATGTCCGACTTGAGCCCGTTATCGGCACCGAAGCGGACGTCCGCCGCCGCTCCAGGTTTATGGGTCCACGCCCTAATGCGGAAGCTGCTCGCGCCATTCGCGCGGCGAGGCGCCGAACCTCTGCTTGAAGATCCGGCTGAAATGGGCGAGGTCGTTAAAGCCCCACGCGAACGCGATGTCACCGACGTGCCGTGCGGCGTGGGCGGGATCTGACAGATCGCGTTTGCATCGTTCCAGGCGTTGCGTCTGGACGTAGCTGCGGAACGAGGTCTGCTCGTCGGCCATCAAATGGCTGGCATAGCGCGGCGAGATGCCAATGGCCGCGGCTACCTGCGACATCGACAGTTCGGGGTCGCTGAGATGCGTCAGGATATAGTTCTTGAGGCGATAGAGCAGCGCGGAGCGGTGAAACGACTGGTCCGGCGAACGCTGATGCATCCGTTCGGCGAAGGCCATCGCGATCAGATCCAACCCCTGATCCAGGAGACGGGTAGCGGTGGCGGGATCGACATGATCGATGACCTTGCTCATGCTGACCAGGAACTCATAGGCCAGGCCTTCGAGGGGACGATCGCCGCAGAACGTGGTTGCGGTCAGCGCGTCGAACGCGCCGATGCGCTGTTGCAGCAGTTTTCGCGGCATCTGAAGGATGGTCTGCGAAAAGCTGTCGTCAAAGCGCAGCTCGTAGGGGCGGGTGGTGTCGTAAATGACGAACTGCCCCGCGGACACGACCGCTTCGCGTCCGTCCTGATACACGCCGTTGACGCCGCTGTTGCCCAAGGCGACCAGCACGTAATCCTCGCTGGCGCGTGCGATCCGTGATGGCGTGCGGAACACCCGCTGGGCGCAGGAATCGACGCGCGTAAGCGCCGCAGGGCCGACCGCCGATTGCGAAACCGCGCCCCAAAACGCCTCGTGCATGTCGGAACGGCAATCGAGCCCGACAAAGGTGTCGCAGACGATGTCCTGCCAAACCGCAAGCCGCCGATCCGGAACTGAAGAACTCGTGTTGAGCACGACAGCCACGATGGACCTCCAGGAACCGGGCGAGTTTGGGCCAAAGTCCGGCTCAAATCCAGTGCCTGCAAATAGCCTGCCGAGCGGCGCGGCAGGTTAACAATCGGTTAACAAAATTTGACGTTTTATGAGGCATTCTAGGGACTTGCGTATCATGTTGCGATGCACAATATAGGTGGTCTAGGGATTCGACGCCTCCTCGAGGGCTTCCATGAGGAGATTTGATATGAGCTATGAAATTACCCGTCCGGCGCTCGCCAAGGGCACGGTTCGGACACTAAGCCAGCAGGAAGAGCTACCTCTGTTGCGCGAACATCTGTTGCGGCTCGACCGCACCAGCCGCCACGATCGCTTCCATGGCTTCATGGATGACAGCTTCATCGAACGCTACGCCGAGAAATGCGCCAATGATGGCACCGTCATCATGGCCTATATCGAGGATGGCGTGGTGCGCGGCGCAGCAGAACTGCATCCGCCCGAGCAATCCCAGGATTCATTGCCGGAGATCGCCTTCAGCGTGGAAGCATCGGTGCGGCGCAAGGGCGTCGGCAGCATCCTGTTCAGGAAGCTGATCGCCGAGGCCCGCGCCAAGGGCTATCGCAGCCTGCGCATCACCACCGGTGCGCAGAACGAGGCGATGCGGGCGCTTGCCAACAAGTTCGGCGCGCATCTCAGCTTCCGCTACGGTGAATCCACCGGGAATATCGACCTGACCCAGCAGAAGCAGCCGGTGCCTGCGCCGGCCGCCTTTGCAACCTCGCTCGACGCCAGCCGCGCGATCGCGAATTTCAATCGCGCGTACTGGAAGATGCTGTTGCAGATGTACGGGTGGGATAAGGCGGCCTGACGGTTAAGCGAGTCCAGGCGGCCATTCGCTAATCCTCGAGCCCGGTTCTGATTAAATCAGAGCCGGGCTTTCGTATTTTGTTTTGTCGCGTTTCTTGACGCGAACCGGCGTCTACCCCGGATCAGGTCCGGGGTACGCTTTGCTGGAAAATGTCATGGATCGAGCGAACTGCCCGCGTACCTTCAGGTGCCGGTGCGCTTGTCGTTGCCGAACCGCCTGACCACGCGGCGCTCAACCACCACAGAGCGCTGCGCACCTTGCTCGCCCGTGATCACGCGCGTGACGGTTCGCGCCACGGCGCGTCCGGTCTTCTTCACTTCGGCCAGCACTTCCTCATACGGCAGTCCCATAAGCGCTGCGGCGATTTCCGCCTGCTGCTGCGCATCCTCGGTAATGCCGACGGCGGCGAAGATTGCTTCCTCCAGCGTCGGCGGATCGCGCCGCACGCGCCGGGTGCCGTATTTGGTGTTCCAGTCTTCGCTCATCGGGGCCTCGCATCTGATCGTGAGATACCTAGGTGCCCTTATGTTGCATTGCAATATGAAATTGGCGTGGCAATACAGCCATGCGTTAGAGTTTTTCGAGCCTGGTCGCGTCGTACAGCTCGATGGTGGTAGCGGCCGCGGCCAGCGACTGCAGCGAACGGACGAACTCGCGCGAGGCGGGCACCGCGAAATGCGCCAACAGGGCCGCGCGATCGGTCCATTGCTCGAAAAACACCAGCCGCAGCGGATTTTCGCAGTCGACATGCACGGCATGCGAGATGCAGCCGGGCTCGCCGCGCGAACGATGGACGTGCTCGAGGCTTAATCGGCGAACTTCATCGAAGGAATCCTGTCGCGCCGTTACGCTCCCGGTCACCACGATCATTTGATCCCCCGTTTCTCCGTCGTCCTCGTCGCTATGGCGCGGCGTCGCCGGCCACCGCAAAGTCGATCGGTTGCTGCGGCCAGCGTTTCAGTGCGGCGTATCCGGCATCGGTCAGGACGTAGATGCCGCGCTCGGCGCGATCGAACCAGCCATAGACATTGTGCAATAGAATTTTTCCGGCATCGGGAATCTCGACCCGCAGGTCTTTCACGCGCCGTGGTCCCGCCGACAGCGCCGAGGCGCAGGCCAGCGCCTGCTGGCGATAGGCCGTCATGATCGGCGCGCGCGTGCTGCCGCCCATCGCTGGATCGCCCTTCCGCCGCCGGTGCTCCGACACCAGCCGCGAGCGCTTTTTGTTGTCGCGGCGCGGGGCGGTAGTGGGCGGCGTGACGATCACCTCGACGTCGCCGGTGTTGGTGACGGCGAGCATGCCGAAGCCGAGCCGGCGGCAGAGATTGCGATAACGCGCGTCGCTTTCGCGGCCCTTGCCGCGCAGGGACAGTTTGGCGGCCAGCCAAACCTCGTCGCAGGCGCCGGCACGATCGACCGCCTGCAGAATCAGTTCGAGATTGAAGGTGAGTTTCAATTCCCCGATCACCACGACCGGCGGATCGTCGTCGCTCAGCGCCACCAGATCGCAGCCGCCGACTTCGCCCTTGACCGTGTAGCCGAGCTTTTCGAGGAAGCGTTTGACAGGCAGATAAAGCGCGGTTTCCAAGATAGCTCCGGTGGCGTAGGGCGACTCAATATCTCCGAGTCTAACCCGGATCGGCCTTGGTGCATGCAGCGGGATTTGATCCTGCCGCGCCAGAACCGCTATCAGCAAACAGAGCATTCGAAGCTGCGGCTGTTGATCCCGGACTGATGGGGGCCTTGCCCGTCTAAACCCGCCCGCTCACCGGCAGCAGCGCGCCGGTGACGGCGGATGCGCCGTCGCTGGCAAGGAACAGGATCACATCGGCGAGTTCTTTCGGCGCCACCCATTTTCCGAAATCGGCTGTCGGCATGCTGGCGCGGTTGGCGGCGGTGTCGATGATCGACGGGAGCACGGCGTTGACGGTGATCCTGCCCTTGTGCTCGGCGGCAAGCGCCTCGGTCATGCGGTGCACGCCGGCCTTGGAGGCGGCGTAGGCGCCCATGCCGGCGCCCGCCTGCAGCGCGCCCATCGCGCCGACATTGATGATCCGGCCGGCGTTGGAGGCGGTGAGAGACGCAATCGCCGCGCGCGAGGCGTTCAACGCCGTCGTGACGTTGAGCGCATACATCCGCGCCCACGTCTTCGGATCGCCATCGGCGACCGTCTCGTACGCAAACCCGCCGGCGATATTGATCAGCGCATCGATCTTGCCGAAATGCGCCGCGACGGCGTCGATTGCCGTTTTGGCCGCAGCCGCGTCGGTCAAATCGACGCTGCCGAGTTCGAGCCGGGTCGGTGTTGCCGGCAATTGCGCCGGCGCATAGTCGATACCGGCCACCCGGGCGCCGCGAGCCAGCGCCTGTTCGGCGACCACCTTGCCGAGCGCGCCCGAAGCGCCGGTAATGACAACGACTTTTCCGTCCATGATGGGTCTCCCGGCCGAATACAGGGAGCGCACACTACCGTCAGGGGAATTTCATTTGCAATGCCGCGGGACTTTGCCTCCAAATACGGGTGTACAAGACTTCATTCCCGCTGAGGATGTTCACATGCCCGATGCGCGACCGTGCGACCAGCATCTCGATCTCTTCAATTTCAAGCCGCTTCCGAATTTTGCGGAGGCACTCAAACACAAACGGAAAGTCAAGGTCGTGGCGGTCGGATCGTCATCGACGGCCGGCGCCGATGGCGTCTTGCCTTATCCTCCCCGGCTGGAAACGTTTCTGCGGCAGGGTTTCTACGGCCGGATGATCGACGTTCTCAACCGCGGGATCGGAGGGCAGGAGGCGCCGGAGGAACTGTCGCGCTTTGAGTCTGACGTCATCGCCGAAGATCCGGCACTTGTCATCTGGCAGGTAGGCACCAACGCGGTCTACCGAAGCCAGGATTATAACCCAGACGAGGTGAAGGCGGCGATCACCGTCGGGCTGGATTTGCTCGCGGGCCGGCCGATCGATGTGGTGCTGATGGATTCGCAATACACCCGCGCGGTCGTGCAGCCACCGGGCAAGCTTGATCTGTCGAACAAGATTACGTCGATGATATCGGACGTCGCCAGGGACAAGGGCGTCAATCTTTTTCGTCGATTCGCCCTGATGCAGCGATGGGTCGACGATAAAATCCCGATCGAGGAACTGGACGATGGCGCTGACACGCAACTTCATACCAGCGATTGGGCGACCAATTGCATTACGCAGGCCCTGACCAGTTCGATCGAACTGGCCGTGAAGGCGGAGGGTGTTACGTAAGACTACGGATTGGGCCCGATCGCTAAAATTTGGCGGAGTTCTGTAAGTCGATCGCAGCGGTCCTTGCCCTATAAGCGGAGTTCATCCCAGGCAGGGGGGCTGCGCCATGAGATATCTACCCGACCACGGTTTACCGCTTGTTCAGCTTAAGGAGCAGCGGCGGGACTTGGTCGTCGCATTGCAAAATCGCAACGGGCCGGTGAACGGCTGGGAATTGATCCAGATCGCCGCGGTCCAGCAGGCGATTTCGGCATTCGAGGACGTTATCGCCGACCTCGACGCCGAGATGGAAGCCGAAGCGGCGGCTTAAAGAGAAGCTCTCCCAAATCAGGCTACGAGGTAGCGCGCCTCGAGTTCGGCGCGCTCGGCCGCGCCAAGCCCGAGGCCATCGCGGAGATAGTTTTCGAGATCGCCATAGTCGGCGTCGATGGCTTCGAACGCGGCGGCCAGAAACGATGTCTGTACCGAGCCGAGCACCTGCTTGACGTCGTCGGGCAGGTCGCTGCTGGCGGAGGGATCCCGCCGGTAGAAGCGATTGGTCAGAAGGTAATCCTCCGAAATCGCCTGGTCCGAAACGCCGAGCGTATGCAGGATCAGCGCGCAGGCGAATCCGGTGCGGTCCTTGCCGGCGGTGCAGTGAATCACCAGCGGCGCGCGATCCTCCAGCAGATGCGCGAACAGCGTCCGAAAGCGCGGCGTGTTTTGCTGCACATAGCTGCGATAGGAATCGCGCATCACCTCGGTCGCGTGAACGGTCGACAGCGGCGTGCCGGTGGCGGCGATGGCGCGCAGGGCCGCGACCACCGTGGGCTCGACCGGCAGCGAATGCACGGTAATCTCGGCCATGCCGCACAGGGCCTCCGCGCGCTCGATGCGGCCGCGAAAATCGAATGCGCTTCGTACCCCGAGGCCGCGCACCACCTCGATGTCACCGTCGGTGAGATGGCCAAGATGGTTGGAGCGGAAGATCTGCCGCCAGCGGACCCGGCGGTCGTTTCTTGCGGGATAGCCGCCGACATCGCGGAAATTGCTGGCGCCGGCGAGATTGAGATGACGGGCAGGGCTGTCTGACATCTGGCTGACCTGGGCAATCCTGTTCGGCGGACAAATGATGGGGACGGCGTATTGGCTTTCCGCAATCTGGTCTATACTGAGCCCGTTGGGGGAAGGACATGAATAATCGCAAGATCGCCGTTTTCGGGGCGGCTTTTTTTCTTGGCACGATTGGCGCATCGGCCGCGTTCGCCCAGACCTTTCAGAATTATCGCTGCGCGGACGGGACGCAATTCATCGTCGGATTTTTCGAATATGATTCACGCGCCCATCTGCAGCTCGACGGCAGGGCGGTGACGCTTGGCAAACGTCTTGCTTTTTCCGGCTCGCGCTATTCGGGAAGCGGCGTGACCTTGAAGATGACCAAGGCCGGCATTACCACGCTCAAGCACGCCAAACGGCCGGTAACGGCGTGCGAGCTGACATGAAAAAGGGCCGAAACGTTTTCGTTCCGACCCTTTCTTACTCTCCGAACCGCGCCTGAAGCTTCGAGCGCGTCGCTACCGAACTTATGGCCGGCATCAGTGGTCTCGCCCGGGCTTGGATTCGTCGATGGCTGCCTGGTGGTACCAGCTGCCGCTGCACGCGGAGTCGCCGGCCTGTGCCGAAGCAACATCCGTGGTCTCGCCGTAGCGACGTCCCCCGAGAGCCGCGCGGCCCCCGGCGGGGAATTGATAGATCTTGGCAGTTCCTTGATTCAAACTCGAATTCATCATCCCATTTCTCCTTCTGACGGAACGCGAACCCTGATGGTGCGCCCGACTCGTTCTCTTGTGGTTACTAAACGCGATATCGTCCGTACCCTCCGCGGATGCAAGATGACCAAAAGAGAACCATATAATGGCTAAAAGGTAGGCAATTCTGGTTTTGCTTCGTGTGAGGCAATGGGCAGATGACTAACGCTTGAGCCGACAACAAGGTTGCCGGCAAAGGGCGACCTGCTTGACGGTTGTTGCGGTGACCTGCCGCGGCTTTAATCGCGTGGCGGTGTCGGGAGCGAAACTGCCGGAGAATCGGGCTCGGGAGGGGCTGTCGGAGCGAATTTTGGCCGCTGGACACGCGTGCCAACCGCGCTTCTATGTCGCAGCAAAAAAGTGCTCGGGCGCGCTGGACATCGAGGAAACGGCGGCTGCCGCAGTGCAGCGATTGGCACTTTAATTGCTTGGTAAGAATCGGCCGATGGTGGCCGGGTACGCGTGCGGCGACCGATTGGCTTTCGGCACCTCACGTTTTTGCATCATCAACAGAGAGGCTCAATGACGAAATACAAGCTCGAGTATATCTGGCTCGATGGATATACGCCGACACCGAACCTGCGCGGCAAGACGCAGATCAAGGAATTCGATGCGTTCCCGACGTTGGAGCAGCTGCCGCTGTGGGGCTTCGATGGAAGTTCAACCATGCAGGCCGAAGGACATAGCTCCGACTGCGTGCTGAAGCCGGTCGCTGTTTATCCGGACGGCGCGCGCACGAACGGCGCGCTGGTAATGTGCGAAGTCATGATGCCCGACGGCAAGACCCCGCACCCCTCGAACAAGCGCGCCACCATCCTCGACGACGAAGGCGCCTGGTTCGGCTATGAGCAGGAATATTTCTTCTACAAGGACGGCCGCCCGCTCGGCTTCCCAGCCTCTGGCTATCCCGCGCCGCAGGGTCCGTACTACACCGGCGTCGGCTACAAGAACGTCGGCGATATTGCCCGCAAGATGGTGGAAGAGCATCTCGATCTCTGTCTCGCCGCCGGTATCAACCATGAAGGCATCAATGCCGAAGTGGCGAAGGGCCAGTGGGAATTCCAGATCTTCGGCAAGGGCTCCAAGAAAGCCGCTGACGAAATGTGGATGGCCCGCTACCTGATGTTGCGTCTGACCGAGAAGTACGGCGTCGACATCGAATTCCACTGCAAGCCGCTCGGCGATACTGACTGGAACGGCTCCGGCATGCACGCCAACTTCTCCACCACCTATATGCGGGAAGTCGGCGGCAAGGAATATTTCGAGAAGCTGATGGAAGCCTTCAAGACCAACCGCGCCGATCACATCGCGGTCTATGGTCCGGACAACCACATGCGCCTCACCGGCAAGCACGAGACGGCGTCGATCGACACCTTCAGCTACGGCATTGCCGACCGCGGCGCCTCGATCCGCGTTCCGCATTCCTTCGCCAACAACGGCTACAAGGGCTATCTGGAAGACCGCCGCCCGAACTCGCAAGGCGACCCCTACCAGATCGCTTCGCAGATCCTGAAGACGATCGCTTCGGTTCCGACCGGCGCGAAGGCTGCCGCAGCCTAAACATTTCGGCATAGGGCCTCGGTGGGGGCGCCCGGGCTGCAACCTGATCCGTCAAGGCAAAACCGCCTTGACGGATCATTGCGTTTTGATGACGGCGCTTCGAAGATGCGGCGTCAAGGCCGTTCCCCTGCGTTATGAACCGCGCTAGATAGCGGGTCACGCGCTTGCCGGGGACACGGCTATTGTTTGAGGGTTTCTACAAGGTCAGGTTTCAGCTCAACGATACGGTCGGCCGTAGCGTGATGTATGCGCGCGACGGCAAGATGCTCGGCGGCAATTCGGCCTTTGCCCACATCGGCACCTACGAAAAAATCGGCGACGAGATCGCCATCGAGATCAAGACCGTTCGCCATAATCCGGACCCGAATTATCGGGCGATGGCCGGCACCGACGATGCGACGCTGCTGGCGCGGGGCAGGCCGGACGGCGACCTCTATCGCTTCGATGGCCGCCTCAAGGAATTGCCGGGCGCGGTGTTCAGCTCGGTCATGACGCCGATCGAGGAAGAGGCGATACCGATTGCCGGCGGCGTCGGCGAGGGTGGCATCGTCAACGGCCTCTATTCCATTCACATCCGGATGCTGGACGGCGTCGATGGCGGCCTGACCGGCGTGATGCTGCTCAATGACGGCCGCATCCTCGGCGGCGACGCGTCGTTCTATTATCTCGGCACCTACACCTCGGCGAACGGACGCTGGAAGGGACAGATCCTCAACCAGGAGCATACCCCGGCCAGGGGCGAGAACCCCGTGTTCGGCGGCCATGAGGTCGGCATCGGCTTTGCCGGCACTTGCGACGACGAGGGAGCGCTGCTGGATGCCACCGCGCTGGCCGGCAAGCGCAGCCTTCGGCTGACCGCCGTCCTGAAACTGATGCGCCGGGTCTGATCGCAAATGGATAATGCCATACGCGTGCTCTCGACGCTCGCCCTGAGGGGCGCAGTGCACGGCCTGGCCGGACGCCATGAAGTGGCCGGCGGCGGGCGCATCGATGCCGATTTCGCGCCGACCCTGGCGTTGCTCGATCGGCTGCGCGGCGGCGAGGGGGCCGACGTGGTCATTCTGACCCGCGAGGGGCTCTCGGAACTCGCGGGCGCGGGCTGCGTCGTGACGGATAGTTGCGTTGACCTGGCGCGTTCCTATGTCGGCGTTGCCGTGAGGGCAGGCGCAGCCCATCCCGATATCGCAACCGAAGCTGCGCTGCGCGCGGCGCTGCTCGGCGCCCGTTCAGTGGCGTATTCGCGGATCGGCGCCAGCGGCATCCTGTTCGCGCAATTGATCGAACAATTGGGCATTGCCGCCGAGATCAACGCCCGCGCCGTGATTATTCCGTCGGGCTTTACTGCGGAAAGGCTCGTTGGCGGCGAGGCGGACCTTGCCGTCCAGCAGATCAGCGAATTGAAGCAGGTCAGCGGTGTCGAAGTCATCGGACCGATCCCGCACGAGCTGCAAACACCGGCGGTGTTTTCGGCCGGCCGCATGGCGGCTTCGCAGAAGGCCGATCAGGCCGACCGGCTGCTGCATTATCTGGCTTCGCCGGAGGTCGCCCCGGTGCTGCGCGGTTGCGGGCTCAAGCCTTGAATTTGCCGGCTCTTCGACGCAACCTGCCGGGCATGTCCAGACGGATTTGCTCCTTTACGGTCGTTGCGATCGTCGCCATGACGACGCCGGCGCCGGCCTACGCGCAATCGGCGGACCTCGTTCTGTGCGACCGCGTTGCGGCCGATCCATCCGATCCCGACAAGCCGGCCGACGTGAAGGGCGTGCCCGATATCGCCGCCTCCGACATCGCGACCGCGATCAAATATTGCAAAAACGCCGCCAATGGACCGCGCCGGGCGATGTACCAGCTTGGCCGCGCCTACGCCGTGAACCGGCAAATGCCGGAAGCGATCGCCGCCTGGCGCAAGGCCTCGGACAAGGGATCCACTTCGGCGATGGTCGAACTCGGCGTGCTCTATGGCACCGGTGCCGGCGTTGCGCGCGACGAAGCGCAGGCGAGAAAACTGTTCGAACGCGCGGCCGAAGCCGGCAATCCCCGCGGCGTCAGCAATCTCGCCGCCCTTGGCGGCGGCGCCGGCGCGACCGCCGATCCCGCGCGCGCCCGTGAATTGCTGTCGAAGGCCGCCGAGACCAATGCCGAGGCGCAGTATCAGCTCGGCATGATGCTGGCGGAGGGCAATGGCGGATCCAGGGACGATGCCGCCGCGCGGGCGCTGTTTGAAAAGGCGGCGGCGCAAAATCACCCCGGCGCGCTGGAGCGGATGGGGGCGTTTTCACAGGAAGGCCGTGGCGGACCGAAGGATTCCGATGCCGCCAAGGCCTATTACCAGCGCGCCGCCGCGCTCGGCGACGAAGACGCCAAGAAGGCGCTGGAGCGGATGCGATGTCCGTACGCGATCAAGGACAAGCGCGGCAATGTGGTGACGAATTTGTGCTTCTAGGCCGCGCACGCGGCCGTCCTACTTCATGTAATAGCCGATGTAGTATTTCGCTTTCTGGTAGGTCCGTTGCAAGTAGCCGGGATTTTTCCTTGCGGCGAGTTCGACCGCGCGCTCGATCCGTTCGCCAAAATCGCCGTGCGCTTCCTCATAATATCTGAAGCAGTCGTCGTCGAACTTCACCGCGGCAATGATCGCGGTCTTGACATCAGCGTCGCTGGCCGTGGGATGCGCGCGTTTCAGCCGGCCGAAGGTCCGTCCATCCTCGGCATGATCGTGGTCGTGTTTCATCTTTGCCATGATCTCCGCCATCGGCCGCGCGGCGGCAGCGGCGTGCTCTTCGGCTGTCATCGGCTGACCCTCGAGCGTATCCAGCCGCGGACTCTGCCGCCACAGCGCGTAAGCCGCGTCTTTCAGCGGCAGCCGAGCGGCTTCGGCTAAAATCTTCTCCACTTCCGTCATCGCGCTGTTGGATATCGATGCGAACATGGACCTTGGTCGATCGTGCGGGCTCGCGGGTTCGAACCCGGTTGCGCGAAAATTAGTTGAGTCCAGGGAACGAGGTCGTGTCGTTCAGGTTGACCCGACAGGAAGGTCAGGCGAGGCAGGTCTCATGATCCGCAAACTGCAGTCCGGTGAATACCGGCTCTATTCCCGGAAAGTAAATCCGAAGACCGGCAAACGGCGTAATCTCGGCACTTTCAAGTCACGCGCGGCCGCCGAAAAGCACGAACGCGCTGTGCAATATTTCAAACGGCACTAGCGCCGGTGGCAAACCGTTCGTTGCCCGCATCCGAACACATCCGAGTGAGCATTATCCTCTAAGATTGATAAATTTATAAAATACACGCTTGACGATTGCGACGTTACGGTATTCTCCTAACCGCAGGAGGGCACCGATATGAAAAATGCTGTGCTGGCGGTATTCACGTTCATCGCAATGCTGGGTGCGAGTGCGCCACTCCGGGCGGCCACGGTGCATCCGTTCGAGGCGCCTCCAACGTTGAGCGAACCTGGCCCGCGGCTGGCGCCGCAGGCGCTGGGCGCGCCCGCTCCCTGCAATCCGCAGGGGTCGATGTCACGGAACGGCTCGATCGTGTCGGTGGAGCTCGATTTCGTGCTCGCGCAGTTCAAGATCAACAACCCCGATCCGACCGATCCGCAGCCGAATGGAGAAGATCCCGTCCAGTTGCGCTCCTATGGCGGATGCAAGTCCGGTCCGGTGATCGATGTCAGGCCTGGTGACACCTTGCGGGTCGATTTGAAGAACGGGACCGACAAGAGCGACCCAAGCTGCTGGGACAGTCCGCCGACAGGATTAAGCCTGCCGTTCGGAGTCGGCTGCTTCAACACCACCAATCTGCATACCCATGGCCTGCACGTCTCCCCGGCAGGCAATAGTGACAATGTGCTGCTGAATATCGCTCCGCAATCGCGGTTCCCCTATGAAATCAACATTCCCGCGGATCATCCCGCCGGCACGTTCTGGTACCATGCGCACCGCCATGGTTCGACCGCCGTCAACGTTGCGAGCGGAGCCTCCGGCGTTATCCTGATACGCGGCAATCGGCCGTATGCGCCGCCAACCCCGGCTGACCCGCATCCGATCGCGGATATCGATACCGTGCTTCACACCGCCGCCGGCGTCCCGCTGACCGAGCAGGTATTTCTGTTCCAGCAAATCGCCTATGCCTGTTTCGCGGTTCAGAAAAACGATCAGGGCGGCCCTTGGCAGCAGCTTTACACCACGGCGGGTCTCTATAACGTCAACAGCTCCGGTGCGTCGACGTCTGCGCCCTGGGTCTGTCCCTTGTCGACACCGCAAAATCAGGTCAGTCCCGGCGCCGTTGAAAATTTCGCGTTGCAGCTGGACTCGGCGACCATCTGGGACACCAACGGACGCTTCACCAGCATCAACGGCGTCGTCCAGCCGACGATCACATTGCCCGCAGGGCAGATTCAACGCTGGCGGTTCGTCCATGCCGGCATCCATGAGACCATCAATCTGCAGGTGGTGCGCGCGAGTCCGGTTGGAGCAACCAATCTCATTGCCGCGTCCGCGCTCAGCGGCAATCGTCTGCAGCAAAAGGCCGACCTGCTGACCGCGTGCAACGCGACGGCGGGGACGCTGATACCGCAGTTCGAGATTGCCACCGACGGATTGACGCGGGCGAAGCTGCGCGAGATTCGTGCGCAGCCGGCGGGAGGAGGTCTGCTCGAGTCGAATTACCTTCAGCCGGGATACCGCAGCGACATCCTGGTCGCGTTCCCGTCCGAAGGCGATTATTGCCTGCTCGATCAGGCAGCCCCGCCGGCGCAGAGGGTCATCAACGGCAGCGGCCATGGCGGGCAGGGACCTTCAAACCCGCAGCTCCTGGCTTACGTCCACGTCAGGGGAGGGCAGGCGGTGACGGTCAACCTGAAGGATTATGTCGAGCAGGCGCTGTTTGACGCCAATCCGCAGCTTCCCCCCGCCATTCGCGACGGATTGCGTGCAGGCGATCTGCGGCCTTGGGCACCTTTCGAAGATCTGCCACCGGCGACAAATCCCGACGTTCAACAAGCCGCGTTTTCCATCAGCTTTACGCAGGATCAGGGCCTGCACTTCCAGGTCAACGGCAAATCCTACGATCCGGATGTCGTCAATATCACGCGGCAGGTCAACACGTCGGATGACTGGCTGCTGACGGCGCAGGGCGAGCCGCACATTTTCCACATCCACGTCAACCCGTTCCAGGTCATCGACGTGACCACGCCGAATGCGAGCGGCCAGCAAGTGTCCATTTTCGACAAGGACGGCAATTGCAACGCGGTGGCTGGCGGCGACCAGGGCCAATTGGCCAGCCAATATTGCGGGATGTATCACACCTTCCGCGATACGATCTTTGTCGAGAACAATTATCAGGTCCACATCAGGACCCGATACGACCGATACATCGGCGAGTATGTCCTGCATTGCCACATCCTCGACCACGAGGACAGCGGCATGATGCTCAACATCGCCATCGTTCCCGATCTGAGTGCAGCGGGCGGTGGACTGGGCATGGTGATGAAACACAATGCGTCAGCGACGCCGTCGATGACGATGCCGATGCAGATGCCGATGAAGCATTAGCTCGGTTCGACGGCTTATTTGCCGAAAGGAGCCGGCGCCGGAGGCGCCGGTCAAGCGTGTAAATCCGGCTTGGGGGCACCCGGCGCTGAGGGGGTGTGGCGGGTGCGATGGGGTTGCGGAATGGTTCCCCCGTGATGGTTCGGGCTTTCGCTGCGACGCAACATGGATTAAGAGCGGCCGCAAGCTCTTAATCCATTCAGGCCCCCATGATCCGTCTCGATAACGTCAGCAAGCAAGTCGGCCACCAGATTCTCTTCATCGAAGCCTCCGCGGCACTCCAGAAGGGCGAAAAGATCGGCCTCGTCGGTCCCAACGGGGCCGGCAAAACCACGCTTTTTCGGATGATCTCGGGCCAGGAACAACCCGACGAGGGCCAGGTCGCGCTCGATCGGGGCATCACGATCGGCTATTTCAGCCAGGATGTCGGCGAGATGTCCGGCCGCAGCGCGGTGGCCGAGGTGATGGACGGCGCCGGCCCCGTCAGCCTCGTCGCAGCCGAGCTGAAAGAGCTCGAGGCGGCGATGGCCGATCCGGACCGCGCCGACGACATGGAAGATATCATCGCGCGCTACGGCGAAGTGCAGGGGCGTTTCGAGGAACTCGACGGCTACGCCCTGGACGGAAGGGCGCGCGAGGCGCTGTCGGGTCTGGGTTTCAGCGAGGAGATGATGGAGGGCGACGTCGGCGCGCTGTCGGGCGGCTGGAAGATGCGCGTGGCGCTGGCGCGCATCCTCCTGATGCGTCCCGACGTCATGCTGCTGGACGAGCCGAGCAACCATCTCGATCTCGAGAGCCTGATCTGGCTGGAGCAGTTCTTGCGGGGCTATGAGGGCGCGCTGCTGATGACCTCGCACGACCGCGAATTCATCAATCGCATCATCAACAAGGTCGTCGAGATCGACGGCGGCACGCTGACGACCTATTCCGGCAATTACGAATTCTACGAGGCGCAGCGCGCGCTGAACGAAAAGCAGCAGCAGGCCCAGTTCGAGCGCCAGCAGGCGATGCTCGCCAAGGAAATCAAGTTCATCGAGCGCTTCAAGGCGCGGGCCTCGCATGCCGCCCAGGTGCAGAGCCGGGTCAAGAAGCTCGACAAGATCGAGCGCGTCGAACCGCCGAAGCGCCGCCAGACCGTGGCGTTCGATTTTCTGCCGGCGCCGCGCTCCGGCGAGGACGTCGTCAGCCTCAAAAACGTCCACAAGGGCTACGGCTCCAGAAGCATCTATGAGGGGCTGGACTTCATGATCCGCCGCAGGGAGCGCTGGTGCGTGATGGGCATCAACGGCGCCGGCAAGTCGACGCTGCTGAAGCTGGTGGCGGGCTCGACCGAGCCGGACGACGGAACGGTGGCGGTCGGCGGCAGCGTGAAGATGGGTTACTTTGCGCAGCACGCGATGGATCTTTTGGACGGCGAGCGCACCGTGTTCCAGTGGCTGGAGGATTCGTTTCCGCAGGCCGGCCAAGGCTCGCTGCGCGCGCTGGCCGGCTGCTTCGGCTTTTCCGGCGACGACGTCGAGAAGAAATGCCGGGTGCTGTCGGGCGGCGAGAAGGCGCGGCTGGTCATGGCGCAGATGCTGTTCGATCCGCCGAACTTTCTGGTGCTCGACGAGCCCACCAACCATCTCGATCTCGCGACCAAGGAAATGCTGATCACGGCGCTGTCGGAATACGAGGGCACCATGCTGTTCGTCTCCCACGACCGGCATTTTCTGGCCGCACTCTCCAACCGCGTGCTGGAGCTGACGCCGGAGGGCCCGCATCAATACGGCGGCGGCTATTCGGAATATGTCGCGCGCACCGGGCAGGAGGCGCCGGGCTTGCGGAGCTGAAGCGCTGTGAGCCCGTAGCCGGGATGGAGCGAAGCGCGATCCCGGCTACGAACATTTCGCATTGCTGTCCCTGGCTTGACGCCCCGATGTCGCCCGCTACGCTGCCGCAAAAAGCGAGAGCGAAACGAAAAAAATGAAACAGATCAGGATCGGCGACATCACCATCGACGCGGTGATCGAGCGCGAGGGGCCGTGGCGGCGGCCGCAGGATTTCTTCCCGGCCTATGACGAGGCCGTTTTCAAGCATCATTTGCCGGGCATGGAGCCGGAGGTGTTCGACACCGCGCTCGGCATGATGGTCATCACCTACCAGACCTTCGTGGTCCGCACGCCGCGCTACACCATCCTTGTCGACACCTGTACCGGCGAGGACAAGGGCCATCCGCCGCCGTTCGATTTTCCAGGCAAGGAGCGCTGGCGCAACGAGCTGTTCGCGCTCGGCATCGGCTACGAGCAGGTCGACTATGTGTTCTGCACCCATCTTCATATCGACCATACCGGCTGGAACACGACGCTGCGCGACGGCCGCTGGGTGCCGACATTCCCGAATGCGAAATATGTGTTTCACAAAAGGGAATATGCGGTGTGGGAAGCGGAATATGCCAAGGGCGCCAATCCGCCCGGCAAGGTTTTCCGCGACAATTGTCTGCCGATCGTGGAAGCGGGGCAGGCGCTGCTGGTCGATGACGATTACGCGCTCGACGACACCGTCACGCTGACGCCGACGCCGGGGCACTCGCCCTGCCATTGCTGCGTCAACATTTTCTCGCGCGGCAAGCGCGCGGTGGTGGCCGGCGACCTCATGCATCACGTGATCCAGTGCCGCGAACCTGACTGGTCGGCGAAGCCGGACTGGGATGCAAAGCAGTCAGCAGTGTCGCGCCGCAAATTTTTTGCTTCCGTGGTGGGCACCGATACGCTGATCCTGCCGATCCATTTCCCGACACCGACCGTGGGCCTGATCACCGCGGACGGCGATCGCTTCAACTATCGGTTCAAGCGGGAGTAGCTGACGCTCGATCGCGTGGCGAGGGAAACGTCATCTGTTTAGCGCGACGTCCCTGAACGCCTCGACAAGTGGTCGCTCGAGCTTGCCTTTCATGTTCTGAAGGATTTCGTAAGCCTTTTCCCTCGGCATAGCCGGCCTGTAGGTTCGCAGCTCGATCAATGCCGCGAAGATGTCGGAAATGGTCAATATTCGCACGATATCCGCGATGCTTTCGGCGCAAAGCGCGTCGGGATAGCCGCTGCCGTCGAGGTATTCGTGGTGATGGCGGACTGCATCGAGAATTTCCGGGGAAACACCTGCAGTCCCCATCAGCGCCTCATATCCCGCCGCAGGGTGAGTTTCGATCAGCGCGCGTTCCCGATCGTCGAGACGCCCGGGCTTGTCCAGAACGTCGAGCGGAATTCTTGCCTTGCCGATGTCATGAAACATCGCAGCTGAATACAATCGTTCCACGTCAGCCTTTGCCATGCCGAGGCTCAATCCAAAGTCGACGGCTACTCCCGTCACCAGAAGGCAGTGCTGATAAGTCCCCTCATGATGACGGCGGACCGTTGTGAGCCAATTGGACAGGCCATCTTCGGCAATACTGTCGGCGATCTTGCTGCCGGCGTTTTTCGCGCCCCTGACATCGACCGGGGCGCCGCTTAATACGGCCGAGAACATCGAGGCGATGCTGGCGGCGCCGGCCGATGCCGCCTCCTGTCCGATCAACCCGATCTCGTCCCGGGTTGTCGCAATGGCGTCGCCATCGGCGAGCTTCGCCAGCAATTGCGCTTGGCTGACGGGGTTTCTGAGGACGTGCGTCGCCCCCAGTGCATAGGCCTGGACGACCGACAGACGTCCCTTTCGATCGGTCAGAAAAATTCGCTTGGTTACGTGTTTTAGTTTTCCGGATACCGCTTTCAACGCTGAAATATTCTCAACCTTGCCCAGATCGGCAGCAACAACGACGGCGTCGATGCCATTGTGACGCAGGCTCGCTCCACCGAGCAATTCCGACGTTACGGCATGCTGCTGATCGAGCATCCTGGACAGCGCGGAAAGCCTGTCACGCGTATCAGCTATGACGTGAACGGACATAACAATTGGTCCCGATGTCTGGTCGCGGTCTGTCCGCGCTGTGGCTTGCGTGGTCGCCTGGGCTTCCTTGCGTAAGAAAATGTTCGAGATCGGCGCAAATGTTGAGCGCCGTGTCTTCGCTGAGTTCGAATTTCACCACCGAATCGAAGGTATCAATCTCGACAATTCCGCGCAGCGGTTCTGTCGAAACGGTCAATATGGAAAAGTTGGTGATCTTGCGTAGACCGCGCATCAAGTAAGTCCTTTCTCTTCATCAATCCCAAAACGATGCCCCGTCCTGCGGAGCCTCGTGTAGCCAAACCAATGCCTCGCGCACTCCAAGACGGATAAGCCTCTCCTGTCTAATCGAGGACGGGCCGCCGTCCGAAAGATAGAGAATGAAACCCTTTTCATCCCGAAACAACGCTTCCAGCGCGTTGCCGGGTGCGAGAGATTGGACCTCGAGAAATGGAATAATTCGCGAAGCAATCATTTGCATTTGGGTTCACCGCCTTATCAATGGAACATGAGGGCCGTGTTTCGTTAGGTTGCAGCGACGGGCCGTCCCGGGGCCTTTTTCTTGACCTCGATGAATCGAACGCCGACCTCGGACCCGTCGACCCGGATGAGTTCGCATCGCCGGAATGCCAATCCCGTCCAGGATAGCAGCAGAAAAAATTCCTTGGCTTGAAGCACCTCAAGCGTTCCATCGACATCAAGTCGGGCGCCGGTTGAAGAAACATCGAGGAGCAAGCAACTCCTTCGCCAGGTGCCGTCGACACCCATGAGGTTGACGGAGCGTTTGTGCTCGAGGCGGACGCGCTCGGATTTTCGATCGCCAAACGGCACTATTTTGCTCCGGCCGTTGCGAGTGCTTTGTCCGTCGAATTGATTTCCATTTCGAGGTCATGGACGGACCCGAAGCGGATCGTTCGTTGCGCAACGGACAGGGGGAGCGCCTCGAAGGCCTCTCTGCGGCGCTCAATGTCCTCGGGCGAGATCGCCTGGGCGCCGCATCGATAGCGGATGACCGCAAATGTCGTCGTCCAGTTTAGCCGCGAGGCCCGGCAGGCAACGATGAGCCTACAGGGGTCGGTTTTTTCCACGATGGCTTCGATGGTTTCGATTGCGGCATCGCTGAGTAGCGATAGTGCCGCAATGAGGTTTGCACGCTCCCCTCGCACAGCAAAGCGGTTGATGGAGGAGTCGTTTAACTTTCCAGCTTTGTTGAGCGCAAGCACCGTGGATTTCGGGCCTGAGTAATCAATTGGCTTGGGCGTATTCGTGCCGATTTCAGTTTCTATGCTCTCAATGGTGGCCTCAATCGCTCGGTGCGCCCCGGGCGGGGCGACTCTAAGGAGCCGGGCTCGGCCCGCCTTGGTTGTTCCTGCGAGGAGTTCTCGAAGCATTTCAACCGGCATGTCAGGCCGAAGTACCAATGAGTCCGCAATGTCGTCATCGCGTTTTGCGGCGGCGACCAGCGCCAAATAACCCGTGCTTGAAAACCGAGCACCGGCATTCGTCGCAAGCAGACGGCGGGCAGTCGTGTCGCAGCGCTTCAGCAGTACATCAGTGAGCGATTCACTGAGTCGTTTTCGTCCCGAAATTGCGAGGAGATGTTGCTGGCTCCGGCTATCGGCGATCTCGATGAGATCACGCTCTGGAAGCGAGTCGGATCCGCGCAGCACGGGCGCGGCAACCAGCGCCTCCTCGTGTCGGGCAAGACGGCGGATCGATTCCTTTGGCGCCGACTGCAGATCGGCGAGGGTTCTGCTGAGATGCACGAGCGTCTGCACCTCAATGCATGCCATCAGCCGGATCAGGACCTCGTCGAAAACCGGCGACCTGAGACTCGTTCAGCCGGTCGGCGCCGGCGAGAAACAGGTTGGTTATCTGCCGCAGCATTTGACAGCGGCGCGCCGGCGATCCGCCTTCGATGGCGCGATCAAGTTCGGAGATAAAATCGTTCGAGGCGTTAATGGGCATCTGCGGCGCCAATTCTTGTTCCGCTGCGGAACGCAAAGTGTTCCGACCATCGAATTAGGCGAGACAATCATTAATGCGCCCATAAGAATACGGCGCGTGGGGTTTCCTGATACCGCGTGTAATGCTGCAAACACTATCGAATTTAGGCAAAATGAGAGTTGCTTCAGCTATTTTTCGGCGCCGACTCGCGTATCGTTCTCCCGACACGCATATCGTTCTTATGTCGGTTGGCGGACATACTCGGGAGGTGTCGAATTTGGTGCCATTGCGGGCGTAACATTGCGCGCCGACGCAGGCTTTCTGCCAAGAAGATTTTGAATGAACAGTATTCCTCTCGCGCCGACGATGGCGCCGAAGATATTTCGATTTGCCGACATCGATGCATTTCGAAGTTCGGTGCGACATCTCAGTGTGGACTTCACGCCGCTTGTGCGAAAAATTTCGGCCGAGCAAATCATCCTGAACCTGGCCGGGTGTGACGTGAATTACACCCGGTCGTTTCCGCGGATCGTCGATGCACTGCTCGGACCGAACTCTACGGCGGTCGGATTTTCGATGGATGACGGCGTTCCGATCCGCTTCAACGGTGTGGAACGAGACCGCTCTGTGATCGTCGTCGGCAATAGCGGAGCGGCATATAGCGCGGTTGAGCGGACGCCTCGAGAGTACGCCTCGATCGTCTTTACGCCTCAGGTAGACAACCGGGGCTGGCCCCAGACGGAGCTCAATTTCAAGGCGTTCGAAACCAGTGAGGCCGCGCAAAGCCGGCTGCGCAGGCTGGTGCTGCAGGTGCTGTCCATCTCGCCGCAATTTTCGGAAGCATCCGAGGTGGCGGAAGCTTCCGCGGCGATCAAGGAATCGCTATTTGCTGCAGTCGATCATGCGTTTGCTGATGTCGTGGCTACGAATTGGGCTACGCGTGCGAATTCCGCCCGGCAGTTCAAGATTTTCAGGGATGTCGAGGCGATCCTGTCCGGCGATATCGGACACCCCGTCTACAGCGGCGATCTTGCCGGACAGATTGGCGTTTCAGTGCGCACGATGCACGACGCGGTCCAGCGCTACCGGGGAATGAGCCTGCATCGGTACCTGCGGCTGAGGCGGCTATGGCTGGTTCGGCAAAGGCTTCTCGCCGGCGCTCATAGCGTCAAGGCCTGCGCACTTGCGTTTGGCTTTTGGCATCTGAGCGACTTCTCCAGGAGCTATCGTTCCCAGTTCGGCGAGTCCCCATCGGAGACCCTCGCAAGATCGCGTGGGGCGTGACGGATCACGCGAACTTGCGACGGCCATCGATGCGACGACCCGTTCGAACGGGACTGGCCGCCGCTTGCGCTCCCGAGGCAGGAGCGCGCTTAGGCGCCTATGCGCCCTTTTCACACTTCTTCAAGAAGCTGGTTTTGGCAGCGCCCGAAAGCGGTTTGCCGTCCGAACCGACGGCCTTGGTCTCGCAGCTATCGGCCATGCATTTCTTCATGAAGGATGCCTTCGCAGCGCCGGCCAGCGCTTTCCCGTCCTTGCCGACGGCCTTGCTCTCGCAGCTTTCCTGTGCGAACGCCGAGCCGATAGCGAATGTTCCAAGCATTGCAACTAAAAATAGACGTTTGAACATGAGGCTCTCCCAATCAGGACACGGTCGGATTGGATCGCGGATTCTTCAAGTGATCAAGTTCCCAAGCTTGATTTCCTTGATAAAGTGATCGGCATGGACTGTCCGCTCCCGGTCTTGGCGGACCAAAAACACGCGCCTGGCGCGGAAGAAACGTGGGGATGCAACGAATGGATTTCGAGACGCTGGTACAGACGCGCCGAAGCGTACGTGGCTTCAAGAAGAAGCCCGTGCCGCGCGCCGTCATCGAGGAGATTATTGAAGTCGCCAAGCGCGCGCCGTCCTCGATGAACACCCAGCCCTGGCATGTCCACGTCCTGACGGGCGAGCCGCTCGAGCGGGTCCGCCAGCGCAACATGGAAGAGATGGTCGCCGGCGCCAAGCCCAAGCGCGATATCATCAGCCACGGCGAGTATCAGGGCGTTCACCGCGG
The DNA here is from genome assembly GCF_036924615.1 of Bradyrhizobium sp. AZCC 2289. Classification (NCBI taxonomy): domain Bacteria; kingdom Pseudomonadati; phylum Pseudomonadota; class Alphaproteobacteria; order Hyphomicrobiales; family Nitrobacteraceae; genus Bradyrhizobium; species Bradyrhizobium sp. AZCC 2289. The sequence goes on from NZ_JAZHRY010000001.1 coordinate 9,240,977, forward strand.
GCGGCAGGTCGATGTCGCCAAAAAGCTGTTCGGCGCCATGGGCATCGCGCGCGACGACAAGCCGATGCGGCAGGATTGGGTGTTGCGGGGTTTTCGGCAATTCGATGCGCCGGTTTCGGTGGTCTTGAGCTATGACCGGATCCTCGATCCGGGTGCGGTGTGCCACTTCGACCTCGGCGCGCTCTGTTACGGCATCGTGCTGGCGGCGTGGGACCGGGGCCTTGGCAGCGTTATCAACGGCCAGGGCATCATGCGATCGGATATCGTGCGCGAGGTGGCCGGTATTCCCGAGGACCAGGCCATCATGACCTGTGTCGCGATGGGATATCCGGATGACAGTTTTCCGGCTAATGCGGTCCGGTCCGATCGCGAATCGAACGGTGATTTCGTGCGCTATGTCGGGTTCCATGACTAGGCGCGGGCGGCGCGTTAACCATGGGGACGGACGGCCGCCTTAGCCGTTTGTCTCGATTATGCCTCAGTTATGGCCCTGATATTGTATCCGGCCTTTCGATGAATCCCTGCGGGGTGGGCGCTCCAACGGGTGGAACCGGGGAATCGATGACGTCAGTCAGGACGACAGCTGATCGGCTATCGTTGCATCGCCGCTTCTCGTGGTCGGAAACGACCGCGCTGGCGTTGGCTGCGGTCGCTCTGGCGCTGGGCGCGGCTGCCTGGATCGCCGATTCCGCCAACACGGCCATTCTCCCCACTGCGGCGCTGCCGGCAAACGCCGGCCTGCCGTCGTTTGACGATCGTTTCCAGCCGGCGTCCACGCCCGAATCGTCCGCTGGCAACTTTGCCTCGCGAACCCTCGACCAGTCGGCGCTTTCGGCCGCCGAGATCAAGCTTCGTGAAGCCAGGGGGCTGCTCGGCCAGCAGTTGCAGTCCCAGGACTGGCGGTCCGCCTTGCTCGAGGATGCACCGGGACCCAAGGTCGAGGAATCCAGGCCCGCTGCCTCGTCCGGGATTCCGCTGCCAAAATCCCGCCCGGCCGAGGCAAACCTCGACACGCGGGCAGGGGCGGCGGCGTTCGCCCAGGCCGACACCACGGCCCAGCCTGACCGGCGCACCCTGCTGCAAAAGCTGTCCGACCTGATCCCGGGACGCATCAGGCTGGCCTCGCTCGCCCCGGACGGCGGATTGTTCCACGACGGACCGGATCTCGGGGCGCTCGGCTACGACGGGCAGACTGCGGTTTACGATATCTCGGCGCATGCCGTTTACATGCCGAACGGTTCGAAACTGGAGGCCCATTCGGGAATGGGCAGCCTGATGGACGACCCGCAACACGTTCATGAGGTCAACATCGGCGCGACACCGCCGGCGGTCTATGACCTGAAGCCGCGCGAGCGGCTGTTCCACGGCGTCCGGGCGCTGCGCATGATTCCCGTCGACAGCAACGCGACGCTCGGCCGGTCCGGGCTGCTGGCGCACAGCTACATGCTCGGCCCCAACGGCGATTCCAACGGCTGCGTGTCGTTCAAGGACTACGATCGCTTCCTGCAGGCGTATAACAATGGCGAGGTTACGCGTCTCGTCGTCGTGCCAAGTCTTGGCGATGCGGCTTCGCGACGTTCGACCTCGCAGTCATGATGGCTTTGTTGCAAAAGCGAGCGATGACGAAAAATTTCGATTTCCTCGTTTAGAACCAAGTCATGACAGATGTATCGAAGTCCGAAACGCTGCTGCGAGCCACCTTCAAGATCAAGCTGAACGGAGAGACGGTTTCGATTGCGACCGTCGGCCAGGCCTATCAATTCATCACCAATCTCAGTTCGATCGAGTGGATCGAGTTCAAGTCGTTGCACGACGACGCCATCAGCGCGCTTCAAGGGGCGGCCGGCGACGCGATGCTGACGGTGCAAGCAACCAACGCGCTGCGCGCGCTGTTCGTTCGCTCGAAACTGCTCTGAAAACCGGACCGTTCGACGCGACGCACCTGCTGCGCCTCCGGTTTCGCCAGACGAAACTTCGGCGCGGTTCGAGCTGACCGGTGCGCTTTCCGCTGTTCATGCAAATTGGAAATGCGCTACTGCTTTGAACCATCCGTGGCGCGTGAGGATCGACTTGATGAGCACCGATGAAGAAACGGAAATGATCCGCGAGACGGTCGCTCGGTTTGTGGATCGGGAACTGATTCCTCTGGAGCCTCATTACCTGAAGTCCAAGCTGCCCGGCAGCGACCATCCCGAATTGACCGCGGAGCAAAAGCAGCGGCTGCGCACGGTCTCGAAGGATCTTGGATTGTGGGGCCTCGACGCGCCCGAAGATCTGGGCGGCCACGACCTGCCGACGCGCACGATGGCGGCCGTGCACGAAGAACTCGGCCGCACCTGCGTGCCCTTTGTGTTGCCGCCCGACTCGCCGAACCTGCGCATGCTGCAGGCCGTCGGCACCGAGGTGCAAAAGAAGAAATATCTGCAACCCTATATCGCAGGACGGATGACGTCGGCGATCGCGATCTCCGAGCCGGGCGCCGGCGGCGATCCCGCCGCGATGAAGACGCGGGCGGTGCTCGACGGCGCGCAATGGGTTTTGAACGGCCGGAAGATCTGGATCAGCAACGCCCGCGCGGCCGATTTCATCATCGTGATGGCCCGCGTCGGCAGCGACGCGCGGCAGGGCGGCATCACGTCTTTCATCGTCGAGAAGGGCACGCCCGGATTCATCATCGAGCGCGAAATCCCGATGCTCGGCGGCGGCTCGACCTACGAGATCGTGTTTGAAGATTGCCGCATCCCGGTCGATTCCGTGCTCGGCGAAGTCGGCAAGGGCTACGCGCCGATGCAGTTGCGGCTGCGTACCCGCAGGCTTGAAATGGGATCGACCTGCATCGGCATCGCGCGGCGCGCCAGCGACATGATGTGCGAGCACGCGAGGCAGCGCGAGACGTTCGGCGTCAAGCTGGCCGAACGCCAGGCGATCCAGTGGTGGATCGCCGATATCGCGACGCGCATGCATGCGTGCCGGCTGATGGTGCGCAACGCCGCGGAAAAGACCGATCGCGGCGAAGACGTCAGGCATGAGGCCTCGATGATCAAGGTGTTCGCGACCGAGATGGCCTATGACGCCTGCGACCACGCCATGCAGACGCTCGGCGCACTCGGCATGACGCTGGAATTGCCGCTCAACGCGCTGTGGCAGAAGGCGCGGCTGATGCGGATGTATGAGGGGCCGAGCGAAGTCCATCGCCAGTCCATCGCCCGCCGGGTGCTGGGGCTTCGCGGATAGTCGTGATGTTGATTTGCCGACAGCGCAAGCTGCATCGCGGGCGGATTACGCCGCCCTGACCTCGGCGAGGAAGCGGTTGACCTGGCCGGCGAGATCCTTCGATTGCGACGATAGCTGTTCCGCCGCTCCCAGCACCTGACTGGCCGCGGCGCCGGTGTCGTCGGCGGCGCGCTGGACGCCGGAGATGTTGGCGTTGACCTCCTGGGTCCCGCGCGCGGCTTCCTGGACGCTGCGGGAAATCTCCTTGGTCGCCGAGCCCTGCTCCTCGATCGCGGACGCGATCGCAATCCCGATCTGATCGATCTCGGCGATCACCTCGGCCACGTTGCCGATCGCGGTCACGGTCTGGTCGCTCGCGGCCTGAATCGCCGCGATCTGTTCGGAGATTTCGGTGGTGGCTTTGGCGGTCTGGCCGGCCAGCGATTTCACCTCGGAAGCGACGACGGCAAAGCCCCGTCCGGCGTCGCCGGCGCGCGCGGCCTCGATGGTCGCGTTCAGCGCCAGCAGATTGGTCTGCGCCGCAATGTTCTGGATCAGGGTCACGACATCGCCGATCTTCTGTGCGCCTTCGGCCAGCGAACGCGCGGTATCGCCGGTGCGCCGTGCGTTCTCGACCGCGCGCGCGGCGATCTCGGTGGATTGCGCGACCTGGCGGCCGATCTCCGAAATCGAGGACGTCAATTCCTCGGTGGCGCTGGCGACCGTCTGCACGTTGGTCGAGGTCTGTTCGGATGCCGCGGCGACGACGGCGGCCTGGCGGTTGGTGTCGGATGCCGTCGACGACATCGACTGCGCGGTGTCTTCCATCACGGCCGAAGCCGACGACAATCCGCCGACGAGTTCGCTGACCTTGGTCTCGAACGCGCGGGTGAGATCGTCGAGCACGCGGGCGCGCCGCATCTTGATTTCGTTCTCGGCTTCCTTTTCCGCGGCGAGGCGATCCGCCTTGATCATGTTATCCTTGAACACCTGGACGGCGGACGCCATCGCGCCGATCTCGTCGCCGCGGCCGGCGCCCTCGATTTCGCTGGCGAGATCGCCGCTGGCGAGGCTCGACATCCTGGCCGTGAGGTCGACGATCGGCTTGCAGACGCGGCGACGCACCATCATTACGAGGGCGGCGCTGGCTGCCGCGACCGCGATCAGCCCTGCGAGCGCGATCAGGAAACTGAAGCGCGCGGCGGAATAGCCGGTGCCGAGGATCTGCTCGGCGTTGTCATAGAACGCGTCGCGCACCTCGATGATCGCCCCGAGGCCGCGTTGCGACTCCACAAAATAGGTGTCGAGATCGTGCTCATATTTGCCGCTGACGGCGCCGTCCTTCACCAGTTTCAACTCTTTGCCGAAACGCTCGACATAGTCCTCGTTCATCTTGCCCAGTGCAGTCGCCACATTGGCCGGCGTTGAGGCATTGCCGCGCAACTCCTGCAGCGACATCAGGATCTGGTCGTTGCGGCCCTGCGAGCGGCTGATATCCATCCTCTCGGCCTCGGTCGCCGCGCGCTGGGCGCCGACGAGGTTCTTGTGCAGGCTGGCGTTGAAGCCGCCGACGTCGCGCAAGGTCCAGGCGATGTTGGCGTAGCTTGCCTGCCGGTAGGCGTCGCCATCGAGCAGGGCGATCTTGCGGACCTGCCCGTCGAGCAGCGTGGTCACGGCATTGTTGAAGACAGCGTTATCGGAGACGATCTTCTTGGCGGCATCCTTGCGGGTATCGGCCGGACCGTCGATCGCCTTGTCGATCGCCTCGCGCAGCGCGGCAAATTTAACATTCAGGGCGTCGATGCCGGCCATCACGGCTGGCGCATCGTCGAACGCGCCGGGCAGGGTGCCCTTGACCTCGTTCATCTTGTCGCGCGCGCCATCGGTCTGCTTGCGGTATTTGTCGAGCTCGGCCCGCAACTTCGGATCCACGGCGGGTGGTCCCATCAGGATATTGGTGGCGAAGCCGCGTTCGGGATTGAGATAGCGCGGAATTTCGCCAACGGCGCGGACGATCTCCAGCCGGCGCTGGGCGACGGAAACGTGGTCCATCGTCTGGTATTTCGTGGCGGCGACATAGACCGCCAGCCCTCCGCCAACGGCGGCAAGCGAGGCGATGGCGGCGGTCAGGAGGGTACCGATTTTCATGGGGGTTGGCCGTTCACGATGGGTGTGGGGCGAGTTCCCCACTATCGTAAATAGCCGGTGTTAATCTCGGGTTTACGCTTGCGGCGCGCGAGCACCTGCGCGGGTCCCGAAGGCCGTCAGGGTAGCGCAATCGAATAGACGAGCTGGCCGGTCCACCAGCCGATTTCAGCGTGTGCGGGTTTCTTCGACCGTACTGCGCGTCGCGGATTTATGCTGGGCGGGTGCGCCGGAACCGGAACCCAGCTCCTGGCATGGCAGCTCCATCCACGATCCGTCGGCCGCCTGCTGGTAGGCGTGGCAGGACGATGAGGTCGATTTGTCGTCGGTCTTCTGGGGCGTGGAATTCTTCGCCAGCACTGGCGCCGTCATCACAGCCATGGCGGCCACCGAACCAACGAAGATCGCGCGTTTGATCCGCATGGGAGGTTTTCCTTCTCGAAACGAGCGCATTTCGTAAAAAGGATTTTGGCGATTTTTTGCTGTTGGGATCAGCGTGCAACGATTTGATCAATTTTCGGTAGATCGATCGTAGCCCGGCGCCCTGCGAGCGGCCGGCCCTAACGGCGAAAACGCGCGATTGATCCGGCAATGATCTGCATGACCACGCCGATAACCCATCCCGCCATGATCATCCAGGTCCAGGCGATGTGTGGATCGTGACGAAGCACGATCACGCCCACCGACGAAAAAGCCGACGCCGCCGCTAGAAACGTGCCGACGGCGCTCAGGAATTCCGCGGTGTCGATCTTGCCGCCATCGCCGCGGTTTGCCGCCTGTTCATCGTGCGGATGAAAGGGCAGGGGTGGCGTATCGATTCCCAGGTAGAATCCGACGGCACCGCCAATCATCATGAGCAGCAGGAACGCCTGTGTCGTCAGCGCGGCGACGCTGGTCCCGACCAGGGCTGCAACAAACAAGCCGCTGGCGGCACCAGCCATGGCCAGCCCAAGGCGCTCCAGAACATGGGCGAACTTCCTTACGCGAAAACGCATCGCGATGCTCCGCTACGAGCCCGGGGAAGTCTAGGACGATTGTTCGCTGAACGAAAGTCGGCCAAAGGCGGTACCCCCTGGGAACATGACACTAGGTCAGGTTGTGGGGATGGCCGCGCGGCGTATTGCGCCAGATCAAGATTGGCGGCTGATGACGCCGAGCCTATCATCACCACGCGGCCTCATGCAGTGTGTGGATATCATGACCCATCGCATTCTCGTGCTCTACGGCTCCTATCGCTCCGACCGGATGGGCATCCGTCTCGCCCATTTCGTCGTCGAGGGCTTTCGTGCCCGGGGCGACGACGTCGAACTGATCGACGCCAAAGCGGTCGGCCTGCCGATGCTGGACCGGATGTACAAGGAATATCCGAAAGGCGAGGCGCCGGCGGCGTTGGAAAAACTCGCGGGCGAGATCCGCGGCGCCGACGGTTTTGTCTTCATCACCGGCGAATATAATTGGGGTGTCCAGCCGGGGCTGAAAAACCTCACCGATCATTTTCTGGAAGAATGGTTCTGGCGCCCCGCCGCCATCGCCAGCTATTCGGCCGGACGTTTCTCAGGCGCGCGGGCTGCGACGGCGTGGCATGGCACGCTCTCGGAAATGGGCATGGTGGTGATCTCTTCCACGATCGCGGTGGGGCCGATCGCGCAGACCCTCTCGGCGGAGGGTAAGCCGAACGGCGAGGGCGGCAAGGCGCTGGAGCATGCGTTTCCGAGGTTTGCCGATGATTTGACGTGGTGGATGGAAGCCGCCAAAGCGCAGCGGGGGAGGAAGGCGCCGCCTTATTGACGGCGTGCCCTCAGGTGCCATGCCTCAGAACGCCCCGCTTTCGGCGCGGCCGAGGTGTTTCGCGTGCCATTTCGGGCCGGGCCCTCGCATGTAGTGAAGTTCAGGCCGATAGGGATTGCGGGCATTCCTGATCAGTCTGTGCCACCTCGTCACGAAGTCGTTCAGGCGCAGGCGAAGCCGTGTCGATGATTGCGCGATTGTCATGGCGTGCTCTCAATGCGGCTTGCCGAGCATGGAAACGAAAGGCACGGCGAAGATCTCGTCGCCGGAAGCATCGCTCACGTGCAGGACCCAGCTGCGCCAGTCTTCCGTGCTGGGCGTCATGATCAGCGACCGCACCACCAGGGCGGCGTGGTCACGCGCCTCGGCCAGATCGCCAATGGCAGCGCCGTATTGATCGATCATTACCCGTTCAGTGTTGGAGCAATGGAAATAGACCTGAGCCATGTTCCGCCTCCGAATCAAAGCGAGGAGCAGGCTCGAAAAATAGCAGCGGCAACGTCCGCGGGAAATTCCGATGGATTGCGTACGGGGTTTTACGGAGAACGCGGTCGCCGACCGCGCCGCGACCGACCGCTGCGCCTCACTCCAGGCCTTGGACCGGCGGCGCGGTGGTGGAGGCCGTTTTCGGAGGCGGTGGCATTTGCGCCGCCGTTGGCGCACTGGCCTGACTTCGCGGCGCAGATTGAGCGTCGGCACGCGACACCCGCGTCTCCTGCGCTGCGGGCTTCCGCGCCTGGCGGGCGGTGCCCGATCGTCTGAAGCCCCATGATCGCGCAATCGACGGCCCGGCCGTGTAACCGACGATCGCACCAGCGAGCGCGCCGACCGGCCCGAGTACCACGGCGCCAGACAATGCTCCGAGCGCGGCATCCCCGCCGCGTTCCTGCGCCATCGTTGCCGACGGAACCAGCAACAGCGCCAACGCCGCAATCGCGATTGTCCCTTTCATTCGAGTTCGCTCCATCCAGAGCCGCAGCAAAGCGAAAAAATGCGGCGGGAAGAGGTGGAATTGGTGGCATGCGGACCTGCAGCGACGGCCTTTTGCATCGAACGAACAAGTTCCCTGGTCCGCAGCGCGCGAGATTAAATGCGGACACAGGGGAACGAGCCCCCAGCTGGAGGGTTTGGAACAGGCTGCAGCGGAACCGGCTATTGCTGGCCCCTGCGGCTTTCGGGGGCGAGTCGACATCGGGAGAGCGACATGATGTCCGAGACGCAGATTCACGTGATCGCGCGGCAGATGGTCGAGCGGCACGGTTTCGAGGCGATCGCCCAGGCTGCCCAGATGGCCCAGGATTGCGAGCGCAAGGGCGACGCCGAGGACGCGCGAGACTGGCGTCACATCGAAGACGCCATGAAGATGATGCGGGGACCGCATCAGAGCTGACAGCGGACGGCCTGTGTCCGGATCGACAACGCGTGCTAGCATGCGCGTCGTTTTGATCTCGGAGACCGTCCGACATGAGCCTCTTCAGCACGCCCTTCGATCCCGCGCGCGAGGCGGCGCTGGTGACCGGTGCGGGAAACGGCATCGGCCGCGCGATTGCGCAAGCGCTGGTCGGCGAGGGCGTGCGGACCGTGTTCGCCGATATCCGCGAAGACACGGTCATGGCCGCGATCAAAACCTCAGCCCGGCCGGAACTTGCGTTTCCCTTTGTCGGCGATCTCGCCAGCCGCGCCACCTGCGATGCGCTGCTTGCGCACGCACAGTCCGCGGTCGGGCAGGTAACGCACTTCGTTCACAGCGCCTCGCCGCCGCGGCGCGAGGCCGATCACCCCATGGCGGTGGACCGCGAGACATGGCAACAGATGCACGCGGTCAACCTCGACGCCGGCTTTCACCTCGCGCGCGAACTGGCGCGAACACTCATCGCGGCCAAAGCGCCCGGCTCGTTCCTGCTGCTGACCTCGCTGCACGCAGGCACGCCGCGCAACCTGCCGCATTACTCGACGGCGAAAGCGGCGATGGCGATGCTGGTGAAGGAGCTGGCCAAGACGTTTGGCCGCTATGGCATCCGCGTCAATGCGCTGGTGCCCGGCGCGATCGCGGCCGGCGGCTTCGTCGCCGATCCGTCGCTGGCAAAACACATCCCGCTCGGCCGTCTCGGCCAGGCCACGGATCTCGCGCCGATGGCGCTGGCGGTGTTGTCGAACCGGGTGTCGGCCTATGTCACGGGAGCTGCGATCGTCGTCGATGGCGGCCTGTCGCTGACCAACTGGTTTGATCCGCCGACGCTCCATGAACTGTGACCCAATCACCACACCCGAAAGGAATAGCGTTGGCGAAATTGTGGCCGCCGGGATCCGGCCACGTTGCCGCCCCGATTGGATTCGGACCATGACGGCATGTTGGTTTTCGGCTTGGGCTGGGGCGCGAGTTGGGGATACAACATGTGGCCCATCGGTTGTTCCGGTACTGCGTCCGTCGACATCACGACAGGCCGTAAAATCATTCGGCTGCTTGCGCTCGCGCTGGCAGCGGCTTCACTGGCGGCGTGCGCGCAGTCCTCTGTGGTGAGCCAAAGGTCCGAACTTCACCCGACCAAGCAGGCGTCGCTGGAACGCGTTCGAACGGCGTCGTCCGTAACGCACCGGCGTGTGGCCTCGGTGAGAAAGCATACCCCGTTCGCATCGCACCGGAATGCCGGCGACACCAAAGTGGCATCGCAGGGCGTTGCCAGCTTCTACACCGAGGGGACGCAGACCGCGAGCGGCGAAAAATTCGATACGCATGATTTGACCGCGGCGCATCCGACGTTGCCGTTCGGCACGAAATTGCGCGTGACCAACGTATCCACCGGCCGCTCGGTGACGGTGCGGGTCAACGACCGCGGCCCGTATGTTCCCGGACGGATCGTCGACGTCTCCTATTCCGCGGCGGAGTCGCTCGGAATGGTTGGAAAGGGCGTTGCCAACGTCAAACTCGACGTCGTGCAATAGAGCGTTTTCGAGCGAAGTGGATACCGGTTCGCGTGAAGAAAACGCGTCCAAGCAAAAATCTATAGCTTCGGTTCTGATTGAATCAGAACCGAAGCTATAGCGGCCATCCCCGCGTGGGGGATGGCGCGCCGATCAAGCTTCCTTCTTGGGCGTGTACTGGCCCACCACGCACTTGTACCGTTGCAGCGTCCACTCATGGTACGGGCCCTTGGCGAGCCAATCGGCGATGCCGATCTGCGCGTTGACCGTACAGGCCGCCATGGTGATTCCCGACTGATCGCTGTTTGTGACGACTTTCTCGAGGCAGAGCTGGCCGTTGCAGAGAACGGCGACAAGAGTAACGAGCATGGTGTCCTTCGCTGATAAAGAATTCCCCGGTCGGTTAAATCTATGCAGACTTCGTGCCACGATTCGGGCCCGTCAGGCTCTCCGTAGTGTTCCGGTGGCGACGACCAGGACGTTCGGGGGAGCAGGGAACTTTCATCTTCCGCGCGCCACGCCTGGCTGACGCACACACCGGTTTCTCGGTGGCTGCGGTCGCGATTGCCGCGATGGTCCCGGCCGGGTTGACGGCAATCCTGTCCTTTACACTTGTATCGCTATTTCTGCCGGGCACCCTGTCCGGAGGTGTTATTACGTTTCGCTGGTGCGCCTTACGAATTTTGATCTACCCGTCGGACAGATATTGCCTCTCTCCGCGAAGAGCGGGGCGAAGGGGAAGGCTCCGACGGGCGTAGCGAAATATTTTCCGCAAGATAGCTGGACAGGATTTTGGTGATTTTCCCGTCGGGAAAATCGCGGCGTCTCTTTGCCGATCGATGGCGAGGCGAATTGCACTGTGGTGGTCCGCGATCCCGGCAAATTCTTCCAAGCGCGCGGCGTGACGCCGGTTGGGGTCACGTTTATATGATATTCATCATTCCATTGAATGTCGGTTGGGCAATTCTATGTGTGCAGAACGAACGCACACGACAATCCGCGCAAGCGGGTTGGTGCGGTTCGCAACGCTCACGAATTGATCAACTCAGAAGGGGAATCGACGATGACCAGGTTCAAGCTTTTCGGCGTAGCTGCCGTTCTTTCGGTCGCGATGGCGGCGCCGGTGATGGCGCAACAGGCGGTCCAGGAGCCCGGCGAACAGGCATTCTACCAGAGCCTGGGTGTTGGCTCCAGAAACAGCGGGAGCGCGAACGCCATGGCATCTGTCGGCGGCGTCAAACTATCCGTCGCGCCGGCGAGGCACCACGCGCACGCATCAAGGCATGACGTCAGCGCACAGCGACAATAAGCGAGCTACGACGGCCCGTCGGGTGCAATGAGATTGGATCGGGGGCGGAGCGCTGGCGCCGCCTCCCGACATTCCTGCGCATCGGCTTTGGCATTGTCGCTCGGCTGGCGGCGCAAATACGCCGCAAGGCGCGCGCCTCAGGATGATTTCCGAACAGGCTGCTTCAAACGATCAAGTTCTATCGCACCGGCAGCGGCGGACGTACCACCGGGTTGCCATCGCTCTCAACCGTTGCCTGCGCTTCCGGCTGCGGCGCGATCGGCGCCGCGGCAGCCGGCGGTAAGGGCGGAGGCGGCAGATAGGGCGCGGCTGAAGCTGTCGGGCTCGGCTTGCGGGCTAACGCTGCGGCCGGCCGCGGCGGCGCTGCCATCTTCGGCGCGGCTATCCGGGGGCGCACGCTCGGCTCGGGAGCCCTGACCTCCGACGCTTTCATTTCAGATGCCTTGGCGATGTCGCGCGACATCTGCTCCTGGCCGGCCCTGAGTTGCTCGACGCTGGCCGTGAGCTGCTCGATTTGTTGCGCCATCGACGCCAGCGACGGCGCCTGATCGGGCGCGGGGGCGTTCGGCGCGACGGCTTCCGCGGACTGGGCCGGAGCGGCTGGTGGCGTGGGTGCCGCCGCTGGCGCGGGCGTCGCTGCTGGTGCGGTGGCCTGAACCGCCTGCACGTCGGTCGCATCCGTTTGCTCAGCAGGCGCTGCGCTGGCCGGCGGCGGCGACGTCGCAACGAAACTTGTCGCAACGAAACCTGGCGTCAAGTTTGCGATCATCGCCCTGGCCGTATCGCCGTAGTGCCGCCACGCTTCCGCGGCGGCGGCGCTGCCAAGCGCGAACAGGAAGACGAACAATACGCGCGACAGCTTTTTGCCCTTCGACGACCGGCCGCCCGGGGCGCGGATATGGTCATCCGCACGAAACGTCGCGTCGAGCGACGGCGCGGCGACAGCGGCGCTCGGCCCTGGGTGAAACCGCGGCTCCGCGGCATGGCTCATCGCGCCCGGCGCGAGCGTCGAAAATTCCGGCTCCGCTCGCGCGGCCAGAACGACGCCGGGTGCGATCTCGAGCGCGTCGTGCGGATCGTTGTCTCGTTCGAGTTCTTTCAGCAAGGGATGCATAGGCGCTCCGTACTCGGTCCAAAGTCGTCCGCATCAACCGGACCGCGGACTAACTGTTACGTCGACGAACCTCTGGCCCGCCCACAACTCCAGCCGGGTTTGACCAAAGCAAGGCGAAGGGATGGAGAGGTTGCGGCCATCCAAGGGAACCGGAACCGGCGGCGAGTGGCAGCACCCATCCGCCGCCGCCCGGCGCGCGACGACGGCGCTGTGCTGCTTCGGCACCAAATTGTCACGCTCTCGGCGAATTGCGGCCAAAGCGCGCTGGCAACACGCGACAGGTGCAAGGGACGAACAGGGGAACAGCGTTGGCCTACAGGATGATCGCAGAACGCGAGAACGAATCGCTCAATATCGAAAGACAGAGCTCCCTGATCATTGTTGCCAAGGCGCGGATTTTCGCCAGCGAAGGCTGGCACGTCGTCATCACCGACGCGGACGGAAAATCCTATGCGCCTCCGGAGTTCGATCAGTTGTTGCCGGCCTGATCGCTGTTGGGGCAGAGTCTCCGCTGATAGCCTGAAATAGATTCATCAGCCGTCAGCGCCGGGCTTGGCCGTCCGAAGGCCGGAATCGTTTCCCGGCCGTGACGAACCAAAGCCGCTATCGGGCAGCGGCGGATCACGCTTTGCCCGCTTCCATCTTCTGTCTCAGGCTCAACGGGCGCATATCGGTCCACGCCTCCTCGATGTACTGAAGGCACTCCGGCTTCGTGCCGGTCTTTCCTGCCGACTTCCAGCCCGCAGGAAGCGCCTTTCCGGCAGGCCAGATCGAATACTGCTCTTCATGATTGACCACCACCATGTACATCCTGTCGTCGTCCGGGTCTTCCATGGCTCAGGCTCCGCTATTAGGATGCCGCACCTTGACCTCCTTAAGGTAGCAAGCAAGCACATTCACCAACCGGTCTGTGTCGGAGGCAACGAGCAAACGCTGGGAGACTGACGCCATGGCCTTTTCACTCTACGACGCCACCGTCGCCAACTATCTGCAGATCCTCGGCGCGGTCGGCGGTCTGCTCGAGAAGAGCCTGACGCATTTCCGCGACAAGGGCATCGACCCGGCCGAGGTCGTCGAGACGCGGCTTGCGCCCGACATGATGCCGTTCCGTTTCCAGATCGTCTCGGTCGCGCATCATTCGCGCGGCGCCATGGCGGCGGCGAAGAACGGCGTGTTCGTCCCGCCGTCGGGCAGGCCGGATCTCGATTTTGCAGCGCTGCAGTCGCTGGTGACGGAGGCGCGCGACGAACTCTCGGGCCTGACGCCCGACGCGGTCAGCGCGCTGGTCGGCCGCGATGTCACCTTCAAGATCGGCGAACGCACGCTGCCGTTCACGGCGGAAGGTTTTTTGATGTCGTTCTCGCTGCCGAACTTCTTTTTCCATGCCACCACCGCCTACGATATCCTTCGCCACAAGGGCGCGCCGCTTGGGAAACGCGATTTCATGGGCCGGTTGAAACTGAAGACGTAAAGGCGTTGGAACGGGCAGGAGAGAGGCGTGGTTACCCGGCTCACGACAAGGCAACAGCCGCACTCGATAGGCCCTGATGTGGTTCGCGCCATCATCAGGGTGTCGTTTGCGCTTGCGTTGACGTGTTGCGGCGGCGCGAGCGCGACGGCTGCGGATGATCTCTATCGTGCGCAGACCATCGTGACCGGCCAGGGCGAGGCCAATCGCATCATCGGCTTCGCCGCCGCTCTGGAGGATGTTCTGATCAAGGTTTCCGGCGCTCAAAAACTTGCGGGCAGCGGTCGATTGGCCGCGTACAAATCGAACGCGAAAGATTTGGTCAGGGCGTTCAGCTATCACGATCAGATGTCGGGCACGCCGACCCGCGACGAACAGGGTACCCGCGATCGGCCATACGACCTGACCGTCGACTTTGAGGAGACGAAGATCGACGAGCTTCTTCATGTGATCGGCCTCAAGCCGTGGCGTTCGCACCGCCCGGTCCTTGCCGCCTTTGTCGAAATGCAACTGGGGGCCAAGGATTACATGATCACGTCGGACGCAGACCAGTCGGCCCTGCAGCGTGAATCGCTGCTCGCGGCCGCGGCCCGGCGGGGGATGAGTGTCGTGCTGCCCAGCGCGGCCGCCTTGGCGAAAGCGGGCATCACGCGCACCGAGCCGGGGACGACGACGTCCCGGCCATGGGGTCCGGTGGTGGCCGGGCAGGGCGGGGAAGCGGCGCTGGTCGGGCGGCTGGTCTGGGACGACCGGGAACTCGGATGGGCCACGCAATGGCGGATCGACTGGCATGGCCGGACGCACCGCTGGCAGGTTCGCGGCACCAATTTTGACGAAGCTTTTCGGCGCGGCATCGGCGGCGCGGCGCAGGTGCTCTCAGGCAATGGCGATCCGGCGTAGCCGCGCATCCCGCCGGCTTTGCTGAATCCGGAATAGCTGATGACACTGTCGTATCCGCTCTGCCTTCTTTCATGTAACCTTGTCGCATGAACGAAACCGAGAATCTGTTTGTTGCCCTGCGTCAGTCGGCCGACGGAGTCGTTGTCGACATGCTCGAGCGTATGGTGCGGGATGCCCCGGATCATGCTTTGAACAGAATGAACGCGCTTGATCTCGCGGCCACGGCTGATGTCGGCGAAGAGCGGGTGATCGCGGCCCTCCTGCATGCGGTGGGGCTCGGCATACTGGAGATGACGTGGAGCGTCATGTGCCCGAGTTGCGCCGGTGTTCTCTCCGCCAATAAAAGCCTGAAGACCCTGGATAGGGCGCAGTATAATTGCGCTTTTTGCGCCGCGGGCTATGAGACGACGCTCGACAATCTGGTCGAGGTGACTTTTACGGTAAGCCCGCGCGTGCGCAGGATCGCGGCCCATAGTCCCGACGAATTGCCCCCGGCCGAATATTATCGCCAGGTGTTCTGGAGTTCGGCCATCGATCTGCCGGACGATATCGATATGGAGAAGCTGCTGGACGAGGTCACGCTCGAAATTGTCGACTTGCCGCCCGGAGAACGGGCCATCCTTTCCTTGCAGGCGCCGGCGGGCACGTTGATCGTATTCGATCCCGTGACGCACACGGCCCAGTTCCTTGATGTCGGCGGCGAGGAGGCGGCCGAGCGCCAGAACCTGTCCGTGATCTTCAACAAGCTCCAGGTTCCCGTCGACACCATTGCCTTGCGCCCCGGGCCGCTGCGGCTGGCCCTGGAAAATCGCACCGAGGGCCGCGTGCTGCCGGCGGTATGGGTGGCGAACCAGGCGCTGGACGACTTGCTGAAGCAACGCAAGCCCATTCTCACGGCCAAGCGTCTCCTCACCAATCAGACTTTTCGCGACATCTACCGGACCGACACGCTCGCCATCGGCCAGCGCCTCAAGATCTTGAGCCTGACATTCCTGTTCAGTGATCTCAAAGGCTCCACCGAGCTCTATGAGCGGGTCGGCGACCTCACCGCCTTCGATCTCGTCAATGAGCATTTCAGGCTGCTGCAGGAGATTATCGCGTCCGAACGGGGGGCCATCGTGAAAACCATTGGCGATGCCGTGATGGCGACCTTCGAGACGCCTGACCGCGCCATTGCCGCTGCGATCCGCATGCGCGAGGCGATGAGCGATCTTGGTGCCGAACGTCAACATCAGAGCCTGAGCCTGAAGATGGGCATTCATGAAGGATCGTGCCTTGCGGTCATACTCAATGCCCAGCAGGACTATTTTGGCCAGACGGTGAACATCGCCTCGCGCGTCCAGGGCCTTGCCGCCTCACGCTCGATCGTGGTGACGGAACAGGTGGTGGAAAACGCGCAGGCCCGGACCTTGCTCGAGACCCAGGGGCTAAAGGCAACACCCAGACGCGTGGCGTTGAGCGGCATCGCGGGCAAGGTGTCGGTCTACGAGATATCCTGAATACCGCAGTGGATTTTTCGGAGGAGAAAGCCATGAACAAGCCTGTGCCGGTCAACCCGCCCGAACTTCGCTCGACCTTCGTCGCGGCGTCGTCGATGCCCTGGCAGCGAACCGAGTTCGACGGCATCGAGATGAAAATCCTGTACCGGGACGACGAAGGGCGCTCGACCATCCTGTTCAAAATGGCGCCCGGCGCGGTCGTGCCATTGCACGAGCACACCGCGCTCGAACAGACCTTTATGCTCGAAGGATCGCTGGAAGATCGGAAGGGATCTGTGGCGCGGGTGACTTCGTGTGGCGGCCGGGCGGCAACATCCATGTCGCGCATGCGCCCAACGGCGCGACGTTCATCTCCGTATTCAATCGCCCGAACCGCTTTTTCGATGGAACCAAATTTTTCACTTCCACCGAGGAACGTAGTTAGCCCTACGAAATGACGGCGACGGCGTCGAACCGGCGCTTCGGGTGAACGAGCTGCTCGGCGCTCTCGACGATGCGCATTTCCTCGGTACCGCGCGCCGCGGTGCGCTCCAGCACGGCGAAGATCGCGGACGCGGCGTGGCCCAGCGCATCCGGCGTATCTTTTCCCTGAACGCGCGCGGCCACCAGCAGCGCGGCAAACAGGTCGCCGGTTCCGTTCGGGCTGATCGGGAGTTTTGGTGTGCGCACGCGCCAGGCGTTTAACCCTTGTTTGGATTGTTCGATCGCAACGATCTCGATCTCGTCGTCCGGGGTGTCCGCAAGTTCGGCGCTGGTGACGACGATGGTCGATGGACCACGCGCCATCAGGGCGTGCGCCGCTTCGATCATTTGATCGATCGTCGTGGCCTTCGCCCCGCACAACCATTCGAACTCGAAATGATTGGGGGTGATGATATCGGCCAGCCGGCACAGCCGGTCGCGCACCAGCGGCGGGATGTCTTGCTGCACGAACAGGCCGCGGTCGCGATCGCCGAGCACGGGATCGCAGCAATAGAGCAAAGCCGGGTTGCGGGCCCTGGCGCGCGCGACGAAGTCGGCGACCTCGGCGGTGATCTCGGCCGAGCCGAGATAGCCGGACAGGATCATTTTGTACGCGTCGACCACGCCGCGCTCCTCGATCCCGCGCAGGAGATCGGCGACCAGGGGCGCGTCGAGCACCCGGCCGCGGAGGGTCGGGTAACCCGGCCGGTTGCTCAAGAGGGTGGTCGGCACAGCGATCACGTCGATGCCGTGCATCTGCAGCGGAAACACCGCAGCGCTGTTGCCGACGTGGCCGAAAGCGACCTGCGACTGAATCGAAATCACGCTCATGCTGCGGGCCGGATCACCCGAACAGCGCGACATAGATCACGTAGAGCCAGCCCAGGATGCCGTGGATGATCGCCCACAGGATCGAATGGTTGTTGGTATAGGAGATCGCGATGGCGAGCGCCGAGCCGAAGCCGACGCCGTATTTCGCGCCCTCGACCCGAATGCCGTAATATCGATTTCCGTTCATGGTGATCCTTTCCATCGACGCGCTGTCATGGGCCCGAGCGGCGGGCCTGCGCCTTCTGGAGACTATCAAGCTCCTCGTTCCAAATCGTGGGGGTGTTCCGAGCAGCGGGCGGCTCTCTTGTCGGCGCGGGTCCTGGTCGATGAAGCCAAAATGCAGGTCGATCACAAGGTGGTCACTCGCGTGCCCGGCATCGCGGTTGGCCCCCTTCGGGGCGCCATAACATATTGTAATATCAGAATTAATTATATGCCGCATCTGTGATTTGCAGTGCAACAAAATGCCATTGCAGTGCAACAAAAGAGGTATAGGTTGAGGTTTCGAATCCTACCAGGAGAACAATAATGAAGAAGACTTTCCTCTCTATCGCCACCGCCGCCATGATCTCGATGGCTGCTGTCACTGCCGGCTTCGCCGCCGAGTTGCCGACCTATGAAGCGGCAGGTTTGCCGATATCGGCGGTGCAGGTTCAAGTGCTGGGCGGCGCGAATGTCCGCCAACAGTCGCAGGTCCCAACGTCTGCGGCCTCGCCGCATCAGCTCAGCGTCCTGACACCGCGGACGAAACTGAAGACCGCGACGGCCGCATCGACCGCGACCACCGGTCTCTCAACGCACTGACCGACACTGCCATCGCCGCCAGGTTTTTAGAACTTCGTGGCGTCGTTTGCCCTGACATTGATGGCCCACACCCCCGCGATCTCGCGGCGTGATGCGCCCGAATTGTTGCTATCTGATGCCCTCCCGAAGAGAAGAGGGCGCAGGGAAAGCCGGGTGCCGGCTGGCACCCGCGGCCCCCTGTGCGGCAGATGTTGCACAAGAATGCACAGGGGATTGACCACAGGTGGGCCGGGACATCCCGGCTTTCCCCGCGCGATGGTTTACGGCTTGCTTCGTGCTCCCCGGTGAACGGGCTTTCTTGCCACCGTCATCCCTGAGAAGCTTGCTTCTCACGAACTTGACGCCAGCATCGCGGCGCCAGGACCACACGACTTCGCCGTCCGCGAGCATCTTGCGTTCGTCCTGGCGCAAGCGTCGCGTCCACCGCATCCCACCGCGCGTTCGTGACGTGCGCAACGCCCCTCTCATCGGGTGAGACGCGCGGATTTAGATCAGTGATTTGCCCGACGGCGAAAGCGGAATATTTTTCGCGCGGGCACTGGACAGGTTTTTCTGATTTGCCCGTCGCGTAGTTTTGCCGCATGCGGCGCCGCCAGATTTGACTTGCACGCGAAGCGACGCAACAAGCAGGGCGCCAACTCATTGAATCAATCTGTCGTAGTCGGAATGTGAGCCGCTCCAGAACCAGAGATAGTCGCCGTCCACTTCAACGGACAGCGCGCGGTACCTATGCGGTCCATTCATAATCGCTGAGTTCGTAGCGCATGATTCGAGGCTCCGGTTTCGCAGCTTGGCATCAACCCGGCATGGCCGCGGTGGGGCCGCTAATGCTCTGAATTACTTCCGCTTTCGGCGGAACTGCGGACATGGCCGGGCTTGCTGCTGACTCGACCCGGTCGCGAATGACCAAACCAGAAATCGATTTTCACGCGCAAATGAGATAGACTGATGTCACGCTGGGTGTCCAATCGGACCGGGAAGAGCCGGAACGATACAGCGAAAAAGTGTTCTGAGGTCGGTCACTGGCGCGATCGCATGCGCCGCCGCAGGAAACCTCGCCAGTCCAGCCTTTTCAGAGGCAGCGACGCTTCCTTGTTCGTCGTCAGCGGACCCAATGGGCAGAAATGGCGGCGAACTGAGGCAGCCTGTGACGGCAGTGGCGAAGCCGTATGAGCTTCGTGCCGCGCGTTCCAGCCGCTGCGAGGAGTCGCTCCGATGGTGAAGAGGACAGCCGTTGCCCCGGAGGAACAACCTTTCATCCTCTCGAGCTTGCCGCCCGGCCGGGCGCAGAGACGGCTTGCCCTTGCCGTCGTGCTCGCTTTGCTGGTCGCCTTTCTCATCACGGAAGTTGGGCCGCTCTCGACCATCCAGCTGGGGCGGATCGACGCCTTCGTCCCGGCTTATGCCACGGCGATGTTCGTGAACGATTCGATTACCGCTGTCCTGCTGTTTGCCCAGTTCTCGATCTTGCGTTCGCCTGCCCTCCTCGCGATCTCAAGTGGATATCTCTTCACAGCGCTCATGTTAATCTCGTGGATGCTGACCTTTCCGGGCGTCTTCGCGCCAGGTGGCCTGCTTGGCGCGGGACTGCAGAGCACGACCTGGATCTATATTCTGTGGCACGCCGGATTTCCCGTGTTTGTCATCGCCTATGCCCTGTTGAAGGATGCCGATCCGGCCAGGCGGTTGCGGCAGGGCTCCGTGGGCGCGGCCATCCTTGCGAGCGTTGCCACGACCGCGGCCGTCGTGTGTGCGGCCACTTTTCTTGTCACAGCGGGGGATGCGCTATTGCCGCGCATTTCGCTCGATGCGGTCCGCTTTTCTACCCTCTGGCTTTATTATGCTGGGTGTCTTGACCTGTTGAGCGTTCTTGCACTCATTGTGCTCTGGATCCGGCGGCGTTCGGTGCTCGATCTGTGGCTGATGGTGGTGATGTGCGCCTACGTGATAGAGATCACTCTGATTGCGTTTCCCGTTCCGGCCCGCTTCAGCTTCGGCTGGTATGCCGGCCGGATCTTCGGGTTCCTGTCCGGCAGTCTCCTCCTATTTGTCCTGCTGTACGAGATAACGACGCTTTACGCGGGGGTGCTCCGCGCGGTCTTGGCGCAACGTCGCGAGCGCGAGGCGCGGCTGATGACCGGGGACGCGGTGTCGGCTTCGATTGCTCACGAGATCAAGCAGCCATTGACTGGGATGATAACGAATGCCGATGCGGGGTTGCGCTGGCTTGAACGCTCGATGCCCGATGAAGCGAAGGCGGCATTCGAGCAGATCGTCGCTGATGGCCATCGCGCGGCAGCGGTGATCGGAAGCATTCGGGCGATCTTCAAGAAGGACAGCCGGAACAGAACTTCGCTCGATATCAACGAACTTATCGGGGAGGCCCTAACCTTGACGCGCGGCGATCTGCAGAGGCACCGGATACAGGTCCAGGCCGAGCCGAATGCACAGCTGCCGCAGGTAAGAGGAGATCGAATCCAGCTGCAGCAAGTGCTTCTGAATTTGATAACAAATGCGATCGATTCGATGGCGGCCAAGGATGGGCCGCGGGTCCTGTGCGTGAGGTCCGAGGTCCACGACGGCGCGAGCGTCATCGTATCGGTGGCGGACACCGGAACAGGAATCGGCTCGCAAGAGCTCGAGCGGGTATTCAACCCAATGTTCACTACAAAATCGGGCGGTATGGGGATGGGTCTGTCGATCTGCCGTTCGATCATTGAGGCCCATGATGGCCGGTTGTGGGTTGCCCCGAACAAACCCGAGGGCGCCGTCTTTCAGTTTATGCTGCTCGCCGACGGTGCGACGTCTGCCGGTGCTTCACGACGAGAGCGACCCGAGGACCTCCTGGTTAGTTCGCGCTCCTGACTCGGAATACGCCGTCATCGCCACCGAACGCGATGCCGCGCCCCGAGTGTCGGAGTGCCGGCCGAAATCGATGAAGCAATCGAGTTGTGCAGCTTTTGGATTGGCGGTTAAGCTACCTGCAGAGGCTGCTACCGCCTGAAGCGGACCCTGCTATACAAAGCACAGACGTCGCCGACGGATCGTGAGCGACGAGGTGCGTTTCCGGTCGTCAGATTCGCTCCTGGCACATCGCGTCATTTCGCTGCGCTGCGGAATTTGGTCCGCTATTTGCGCAACGCAACCAACGGAAACCACAAGCGGCGTTCGGTGCGGCTCCGACTTTGAAGCGACCGGCGGGACCTGCTCACAGCGGGTTGAACGGAAGCTCGGAACGCCGGCTGTGTTCGCCGGTTGCTCCTCCAAACCGGAAACCGGAGGACGACGATGAAGAAACTCGCGCTATTGGGTGCTGCTGCGGTCCTGTCGACCGTGCTGGCGACCCCGCTGATGGCCCAGGAGGCCACGCAGGAACCGGGCATGATCGGGTTCACCTATCCGAATTCCCATTATTTGACCGGCGGGTACGGCGTGCACACGCCATACAATACCGGCCGTTTTGCTCGCATGCCCTATTACCGGCGCGTGTACTATGAGCCCGGCCCGCTGGGCTGGGCTGGCGGGGTGGTCGTCGGCGGCGGCGTCGGAATCGCGACCGTACCGCTCGCTCCGTATGATGCCTACGCCTATGATCCCTATTGATGGGATTGGCGCTCGCGACAAGGCGTGACGGCGACTCTCTTGTCGCAAGTGCCCCCCGCACAGCGTGCCCGTTCTGTATCGAGGCGCTGTTGCAGGATAAGACTTCGTGATCACTGCATCGATGCGATGGCTACCAGTCCTCGTAGATCCACTCCCCTGGGGCTCGAGGCCGCGCTCTCGCGTGCGGCGACGGAAGCGGTCGCTCGGGCTTGCGCGAGGTCGGAGTCGGCTGCGTTGGAGGCAGTGATGTCTTGGGCAGGTTCTGCTCGGAAACTTTCACGACTGCGCGTTTTATCTCTTCCTGGCTCGCCTTGAGCTCCTCAATGGCTTTCGAATTGTCGCTGGCTATTTGTTGCTGGTTCGCCTTGAGCTGCTCGATGTTTCGCTCCACATTCGCGAGATCGCGCGCCATCGTTTGCAGCAACTGTGTGTAATCGGGCAACGCTGCGGTAGCTGTCGGCGCGGCGTCTTGCGGTGCGGTCTGAGCCACGGAGGTTGCTTGCGGTGGTGCGGCCTCCGCCGCGGCCACTTGAACGACAGATGGAGCGGGCTGCGCGGGAACCGGCGGATTATCCGGCGGCAATGGCAATGATGGCGTTGAAACGAGCTGCGGCGCCCAACGGGCGACAACCAGCTTGGCCTCGCCGCCATAGGACGACTGCAAAACCAGGGCAGGGACAACGATGCACGCCGCCAGCGTCAGGCCGACAAGGGCCCGGAGCGCCGGCCTTTTAGGCGGTGATTTTGGGCGAGGTCCGGCCGGAGGCGGACGCGCGTCATCGCGCTCCATTTTATCAAGCTGTTCAGTCAATCGCGCGAGCTCTTCATCCGCGCGCGCGATCTGTTCCTGGGCGTGCGCGAGTCGTTCATCGGCGCGCGCGATCAGGGCATCGTGGGGTTCAATTGCTGTTGGAGTGGGTGTGGAGTTCACTGGCGTCTCCCTTTCCATCCAATGTCATCCGAAGGTGGCGGTCGACTATCCGTCGGGTCGACCAGCGGCCAAATACTCCAGTCTTGCCCAAAGAATGGCCGTATAATGGAAGAATAGGGGATCACATGGCGATAGCGTCAGGGAATCCGGCGCGCGCAGCCGAACGGCGCGGCGGCTCTCCGCTTCGGTTCCAGGGTATGACCGTGACAGTGCACTTGATCCACCGCCGTCGCCTAATGCGCCTCAACGCTTTTATATCCGGCGCGATCCGGTTGCCATGATTTCAGCATTATTTCGGCAATAACTGGCGCCAGGTAACGCGCTGGAGGGCAGGGTGGTGCCGAGATCCGGATTTGCGTTGGTGCTGATGGGGTCGCTCGCGCTCGGCGGCTGCATGCAGGCGACGCTCGCGCCATCGTCGGATGCGAGCATGACGGCAAGGGACCGGCAGTTGCTGGCCCATCCGCCTTATGCGCAGGCCAGCATTCCCGAGCGTTTTCTCCGGCACGTCGTCGACTATCCGCGCAGGGAGCAGCCGGGCACGATCCTGGTCGATACCGATGCGCGCTATCTCTATTACGTGATGCCGGGGGGCAAGGCGATCCGCTACGGTGTGGCGGTCGGAGAGGAAGCGCTGGCCTTTTCAGGCGTCGCCACGGTCGGCCGTACGGCTGAATGGCCGGACTGGATTCCGACGCCGGAGATTCAGGCGCGGCTCGGCCCCTATCCCTCGCGCATTCCCGGCGGTCCGGCGAATCCATTGGGCGCGCGGGCGCTCTATCTCTACCAGGGCAACAAGGACACGCTCTACCGCATCCACGGCACCAACCAGCCCGAATATATCGGCCAGGCGATCTCGTCCGGCTGCATCCGTATGAACAATGCCGACGTCATCGATCTGTTTGAGCGGGTGAGGCCCGGAGCGACCGTCGTGGTGCTGCCGCCGGGCCAGAGCGCATAGGCGCAATGGCGACCTGCTCGCCGCAGCTCGCAGACGAAGGCCGGGCTGCGGATTACGCGGAGTTTATCATCGGGCGCGTATTCGCGCGACCCGTTCGTTAATCCGCCTTGGGCTAATCCGCCCTGCGAGCTACGGCTAACCTGTTTTCCGCGCCGACAGCCATTTCGGAACGGGATCGAGCGGCGTGCGATAGAGTTCCCTGTTATCGCCGTCGGTGACGCGGACGGCACAACCTCTCGCCTTCAGTTCAGGCTGTACCTGTGACAGTTCGTTCGCCAGTTGATCGGCTTTGTCCGAGGCACCATGCAGATCCTCGAGGATGATGCTGCCCTGATTTTTGAACTCTTCGCCAACCACGAGATCGAAGTAGTAGTACGGCATCCGAAGCTCCCAAGTCTTAGCTCCAAAGTCTCAGTTTCTAAGTCTCAGTTCACAAGTCCAGATTCCAAGTCTCAACTTCCAAGTCTCAACTTCCAAGTCTCGGTATGCATTGCATCGTACCACTGAGTCTCCGGTTCCCTAAGGCAACCAAAGCATAATGCGTGAGCTGTTCGCGCAAAAACAGTGTGCAACGTGTGAAGGAACGGATCGACGCGACGCGTCGCACGATGCGGGCTCCGTAAATTTCCGGTGATGCGTCGTCAGAGAACGGTGGATTCGGCGTTGCGCCTTTGCCTGCAAGCCGCGGCGTGCAGGGTTCCCGCTGTACCGTCTTTCATGTAACATTGCCGCATGAGCGAAACTGAGAATTTGATTGTGGCCCTGCGTCAGAGCGGCATCGCGGACAAGGTATCGGTGTATGAGATATCCTGAGCACGGCGGCAGGAAGCAGGGTGGATTAGCGCAGCGTAACCCACCGATCTGTCGCGAGTGAGCGGCGGATTACGCCTTCCGCCTTCGCTCAAAGAGCTTCGGCGGACAAGTCGGCTCAATCCGCCCTGCGAGCTCTACTTGCTGCAGACGTCCGGCTTGACGTCGTCAAGTAGCTGTTGCAATCCGCTGACCGTGACGATCGCTTGGCTTATTGAGGAACCTTCCCAAATTGACATCGCTAAGGGAATTGGGGCGCGCTCTGGCCGCTCTTGGCATCATCGCCGTGCTGACCGGCACAGCGGCAAATGCACAGAATCTCGATCAGGGCAAATCGGCCGCCAAGCTGTTTGCTGATGGTTGTACGACGTGTCATCGCAGCCCCCGCGGTCTCGCCAAGGGCCGCTTCAAGCTCACGCTCTACCTTTTCCTGAAGGACCACTACGCGAGCAGTGCGGATACGGCCTCGGCGCTCGCCTCCTACCTCGGGTCCGTCGACAGCAATCAGCGCGGCCCGTCGCGCGCCGCCGCGAAGCCGTCGCGTTCTGCGACCGGCACATCACGCCCCTCCTTGCGTCCGCCCACGCCGGTGCCGGGGCGTTAGGAAGCAGCCCATGAGCGACTTTTCCGCCGAAGCTCGAAGAGCGAAGGCGGAAGCGATACGCGGGTGCGAGTGATTGATGGTCAGCCAATAAATTTTCCCGGATATCGCGGAGCCTGTCATCGGGCGCGCATTCGCGCGACCCGTTGGCTCATCCGGGCTACGCTTGCTGATGTTTCCACATCGTCATTGCGAGCGAAGCGAAGCAGTCCATAGCGCCGCTTGCGGAAACGTGGATTGCTTCGTCGCTGTCGCTCCTCGCAATGACGGTGAACCAATGCGTGCGGCCAATCCGGCAGACCGTAATCCCCCAAGCGTGCGCATATCTCCCCTCGTCATGATCCTTGGCCGGGTCAACCGGATCATGAACGCAGTCCGTAGGGCGGATTGGCCGAAAGCGTAATCCGCCGCCTGGTATAAAGCCGTAACGGCGGATTACGCTCCGCTAATCCGCCCTACGCGCTGAAATCGAAATCACGCTCATGCGGTATGTCCAGGGAATATCGGGTTCCCGAGGCGAGCGCCTTCCCGGGTTAAGACATTGGTTATTTGTTTGGGGTCATTTTCACGACCTCATTCAACAAAGAGGTACCATGTCTGACATCACCATTCCCGGCGGGCGGATTCGTTCTTTCGTTGAGCGGATCGAGAATCTGGACACCGAAATGCATGAACTGAGCGAGCAGAAGAAGGAGGTCTTTTCGGAGGCCAAGGGCGAGGGGTTTGATGTGAAGATCCTCAAGGAGATCATCAAGCTGAGGAAGGAAGACAAGGAAGAGCGCGACGAGCGCGAAAGCCTGCTCGATCTCTACATGCGGGCCATGGAAACGGCGCCGCCGGAAAAGGCAGCGAAGGCGGCCTGAGCCGATCGAAGAAGCGAGGGTCGCCCGGATGGGCCAACGGGTCGCGCGAATGCGCGCCCGATGACAGGCTCCGCGATATCCGGGGTGACGTTAGAGCTCGTAGGGCGGATTACCCGAAGGCGTAATCCGCCGGCCTCGCGCGTATCGCGCGACAGCAAGCCGTCTATGTGAATCTGGAGAGCTCTCCGAAAAGTAAACAAGAGGCCGCCAGCTGTGGCGGCCTCGAAGGAGTGCAAGTTGTGGAGCTATTGGTCTAACTTTTCGTAAGCCCTGCCTAAGGCCAACAGTCTTGCGGCCAACCCTCGCTTGCTTGAGGCTGTGCTACTCGATTGGTCACCCTCTCGATTGCCGATGCGCCACCGACCGGACGCTAGGTCCAATGCATCCGATATCTGCTGAGCTGCTTGCTTGCGATAATCGTCGATCAGCTTGCTAAACATGGCCACCTCACGTGATTCGAGTGGATCAGCCCCAAGGTAGCTTGCGCGCTTGGCAGGTGCACAGCAACTCACGAACCGGGCCGTGAAACTACGGAAGGTCGGTAGCCGAAAAACTGAAAGTTGAGTAGATGTTACAAAAAAAAGGGACCTAGACGCTCACCTCCTATTTGGAGTCTGTCGATAGTCA
Source organism: Bradyrhizobium sp. AZCC 2289 (assembly GCF_036924615.1). NCBI lineage: Bacteria > Pseudomonadati > Pseudomonadota > Alphaproteobacteria > Hyphomicrobiales > Nitrobacteraceae > Bradyrhizobium > Bradyrhizobium sp. AZCC 2289. Next base: position 9,267,828 of record NZ_JAZHRY010000001.1, read on the forward strand.
TCAGCGCGGCCAGCCGCACGCCGCTGCGGGCAAGTTAGCGCATCCTGCCGCTGGCACGTCGCGCTCCTCCATGCGGCCACCCATGCCGGTGCCGGGACGTTAACAGTCCGCATGAGCGAAGCGAGCGATTGAGAGTCAGATGATAGATCAACCCTGGATATCGCTGCGCTCATCCGGGCTACGCTTGCGGATGTTTCCACATCGTCATTGCGAGCGAAGCGAAGCAATCCATAGCGCCGCAAGTGGAGATATGGATTGCTTCGTCGCTGTCGCTCCTCGCAATGACGGTGAAGCAATGTGTGCGGCGCGTCTTGTCAAAAGATCGGCTCGCCGATCGCGACGTCACTGCGGGGACCAAGAACGATCACGTTTCCGCTGGCGTCCTTTGCCCCGAGGATCAGCAGCTCGGAGGTGAAGCCTGCGATGTTCTTAGGACCAAGATTGCAGACGCACACGACCAGCGACCCGACCAGTGCCGCGGGCTCATAGTTCGTGATCTGCGCGCTCGACCACATGATCCGATCGGCGCCAACGTCGACGCCAACCTTGTAAGACGGTTTGCGCGCCCGGGGAAACGGCTGGACGTCGAAGACCTTGCCGATCCGGATGTCGAGACGGGCGAAATCGTCGTAGGCGGCCTGGGGTTTCAGGGGAGTCATGGGGTGCACCTGCGGTGGGGGCAGCGCGAGCAAGGGCTGGCTAGCGCAGTTCAACCCGCCGATCAATCGCGAGCACAGGCGGCGGATTATGCCCGCTAATCCGCCCTACGAGCTCTACAAACCATTGAAATAGCGCAACGCGAATCCCGCGCGCCGACAGGCGAGACGCTCCTTGCCGGCAAAGCACGTCCCCAAAAATCGAACTCGCCACCACATGCACGCAAGCCCGTGAAATCTGGCTTTACGACGATTTTTCCCGCCCGCTTGCCTCAAGAGCGTCATTTTGAACAGGGTCGCTGTCTGGCGCCTTTTTAGATCCCGGCTCCGCGCTCCCGCGGCCGATCGAGTCCTTGCTAGAAATAACCCGCGTCTGTACGGTGCGTCGCAGAAGGGTTAATTTTCCATCAATGGATCAGCTGAAATGACCGCAATTCAGGGCGTGGTGTCGGAGGAAGGTGCGGACCAGAAAATGCCACCAGGAGTGCTTTTTGAAGGCCCGGTGGTAGACGCCAAGTTTCGCGATTCCTACATCGCGTTCGGCATCATGATCGGAGGTTCGATCGCGGCGCTGGTCTGGGCATTCACGCAGGGCATCGGCCGGGTGGAGATTTCGGTCTTCGTCGGCATGTTCGCGCTAAGCACGGTCGGCATCGGCTTCATGCATCGCTACTTCGTCCACCGCAGCTTCCGCTGCGGTCCGGTCATGCGGACGCTACTCGCCGCGATCGCCACGATGGCGGTGCAGGGCTCGGTGCTCAAATGGGTCTCCAATCATCGCCGGCACCATCTTCACTCCGACAAGCCCGGCGATGTCCACAGCCCCCACTATGACGGCGTCGGCAACCGCCATGTCAGCTTCGTCAAGGGGATGTTGCATGCGCAAGGCGGCTGGGTGTGGGACCAGGCGACCACCGATGCCGAATACTACGCCAGGGATATTCTGGCCGACCCGATCGCCATGTTCTTCACCAGGACGCGCTGGTACTGGTACGCGATCTCGGCGGTGTTCATTCCGGGCGCCCTCGGCTACGCGCTTGGCGGCGTGCACGCGATGATCGGCTGCGTATTGTTCTCCGGCCTGTTCCGCAGCTACGTCATGACCATGGCCACCTCGCTGGTCAACTCGGTCTGCCATAGCGACGGTCGCTACGGTTACCGTCGCTTCGAGCTCAATGACGGCACGACCAACGAGTTGGTGACCACGATCCTCACCTTCGGTGAAGGACTGCACAACAACCATCATCGGTTTCCGCGGGACGCCTACCTTTCGCACGCCTGGTACGAGATCGACATCAATGGCCTGATTATTCGGGGGCTTGGGAAACTCGGGCTCGTTCACGACATTTTCGCGGCCGGCGCGCGTCAAGGGTCCGGACCGCCAGATACGCAGCACGGCGGCCCTGGGGCTGCCATCATCCAGAACCCATTCGACCACGTCGCCGAAGACCTTCGCTCGTCCGGAAGGTAGACTTGCCCGCTATTCCCGGAAGCCGGACCGCTCGCTCCCCGGTGCGGACGGCGGAAAACGTTCGATACCAGATCCGGAAGCTATGGTCCTGAAGCACGAAGCGGAGGGCGGATTAGCCGAAGGCGCCTGTCGTCAAAAGATCGGCTCGCCGATCGCGACGTCACTGCGGGGACCAAGAACGATCACGTTTCCTGCCGCGTCCTTGGCCCCGAGGATCAGCAGTTCGGACGTGAAGCCTGCAATGTTCTTGGGCCCAAGGTTGCAGACGCACACGACCAGCGACCCGACCAGTGCCGCGGGCTCATAGTTCGTGATCTGCGCGCTCGACCACATGATCCGATCGGACCCAACGTCGACGCCAACCCGGTAAGACGGATTGCGCGCGCGGGGAAACGGCTGGACGTCGACGACCTTGCCGATCCGGATGTCGAGACGGGCGAAGTCGTCGTAGGCGGCCTGGGGTTTGAGGGGAGTCATGTCATGGACCTGCGGGCAGCGAATGAAGCGGCACGAAGCGAGTATCGGGGTCGATCAGGTGAAGAACTAGCGTAACCCAACCGCGAGCAAAATGGCGGATTACGCTGTCACCAATCTGCCGTACGAACTCTGCCGGAGCATTCCTTCCGAGGCGCAGTACTCAATGGAGCAACAGCGGAATGAGCAGCATCAACAGTACGATCACTATTGCCGCTGCAATCGCGATCCAACCCTTAGCGTCGAAGTCGAAGCCAGGGCCTTTGAATTTGAGCTGGTGGTCAGACATAGGCATGGTTCCCCATTGAAGAAAAAACATGCCTTTCGGGGGAGTTAGATGTGTGGGGTCGCCGGAATCGGTTGGCAAGGGCTCATGGCCAATTCGAGTGTTGATAGCCCCCGATACACACAGGACGATTTTAAAACCAAAGACAAGTCAAAGACTTACAAATTTCCATCCACAGGCCAGTTTTCGTCAGATTGTGGCTTTCCTGTGTTTTGAGGCCGAAATCGCCGAGGTCGTCAAAGGGGTGATTCGCTAGTCCGTAGGGCGGATTAGATTAGCCGAAGGCGTAATCCGCCGCCTTGGCGGAATGGGTAACGGCGGATTACGCTCCGCTAATCCGCCCTACGGGCTACGCAACCTTGATCCCAACGCCTTCCTTCCAATGGGGCCTCTCGGATAGAGCCTTCATTGCAAAGTCAAAACTATCAGTGCGGCACGCTAGGTATCTAAATGAGCCGCGCACTTGAAGAGAATTCAGAAACAGCAAAACTTCAGAAGTTAAAGGCGCGAGCCGCTCGTTCTTTATCATCGCATAATAGCTTTTTGCCCTTTGAACTTCTGACCGCGATTTCTCTATCTCCAACTTAGCGGCGATTGATAGACCTTTCGGGGACATAAACATCCGGCTGAAAAGAGAGCTTATTTCGCTTTCAGCGTCGCGATGTTTCTCTTCTGTCTCCTTCATGGTCAGTGGACACATGTAACCGAGCACAATCTGATGTGACAGCGGATAGTAAATCTCAATATGAGGCACGGCGAGCCCTATATTTCCATAGGGGCCGTACTGCTTCGCGTTGTGCATCACGACGGGATTGTCGGAAATGTAAAGCTCCTCCCTACAATCCTTAATCATCAAGAACGAATGTTTGGAAACAAGGGGAGAAGTTAATTCAGCCAGTTTCGATAGTGAGAAGTTCAATGCGAAGAGCTTTTCAAACTCTTCGTCGACCATTTCCTCTTTAAGTGGGTTCAGGTCTGCGTCGGGCCAGCGTTTCCTAATTTCAGTGCTGAAGACAGTGTGATCCAGCCGTCGTCTCTTGGACCTGAGAAGTTGAACGACCACGAATGTATGCAGAGTTGCTAGATCCGTAGGGCTCAGCGAATCTAGCGATCTCCGTTGAACGATCGCCGCGATGATAGGGGCGGCTCGGTCTTCCATGTAGGTGAATTTGTTCTCAAACGATAAAACGTGGTCACCAAAGCGAACGTTATTGAAATCCTTCTCGCCCATCGCCCGATACGGCGGAAGTTTGAATCGTCTGCGTGTATGCTTATCTAGTATCGACAATTTTCCATTTTTGGCGAAATTATCCAAAATGAACTTTGGAACATAGTGATTGTAGCGTGGAAGCTTCTCCGCGTTTGCTGGATCAATTTTCATCACAGATGCCCTTATTCGAACCGGCGTTCGCGCAGCAATCTGGTCTCGTGAGGAAAAGGCCGCTCTTTTGAGCGGCCTTCCCAGATTAATCGATCATCAATCTATCCCTCACGAACACCCCGTCGTGCTTCCGCACGTATCGCACTTCATGCACGTGCCGTTCCGCACCAGCGTGAAGTTGCCGCACTCGCCGCACATCTCGCCTTCGTAGCCTTTGGCTTTCGCTTCCGCCCTGCGCTCGGCCTTGCTCGGTGCGGCCTGGGCGGCGGCGCCGGCCTTGCTCCACTGCATCGCTTCCAGCTTTTCCGTCGGCGACAGATCGTGCTGGGCTTCCTGCTTCAGCGCGACCGCGCCTTCGACGGTGTCGCTGTTGCGGGCGCTTGGTCCGTGGGAGGCCATCGTCGTGACGTTGCTGGAGCTGCGGGCTTCGGTCTCCGGGGGTGAGACGCCGCGCATGACGACGAGATTGTCGGTGCGCGAACGGGTCAGGCCCTTCGACAGATATTTGTTGGAGGGCTGCTCCGGCGCGCGCCCTTCTTCGACGCCCTTGCCCATCGCATCGAAATTGCTCTCGCTGGGATCGACATGGGCGAGGTCGAAGCGCGACATGTAGCTGACCGCAAGCTCGCGGAACACATAGTCGAGGATCGAGGTCGCATACTTGATTGAGTCGTTGCCCTGCACGGGCCCTGCGGGCTCGAAGCGGGTGAAGGTGAAGGCGTCGACATATTCTTCCAGCGGCACGCCATATTGCAGGCCGAGGGAAACCGCGATCGCAAAGTTGTTGATGAAGGAGCGCAGCGCAGCACCTTCCTTGTGCATGTCGATGAAGATCTCGCCGATCCGGCCGTCGTCATATTCGCCGGTGCGCAGGTACACCTTGTGGCCGCCGACGACTGCCTTCTGGGTGTAGCCCTTGCGGCGATCCGGCATCTTTTCGCGCTCGCGCATCACGACGATGCGCTCGACCAGCTTCTCGACGATCTTTTCCGAGACCTGCGCGGTGCGCGCGGCCATCGGCTTGTCGTAGAAGGTGTCGATCGCGTCGTCTTCCTCGTCGTCGTCGCTGATCAGTTGCGAGTTGAGCGGCTGCGACAGCTTTGAGCCGTCGCGGTAGAGCGCGTTGGCCTTCAGCGCGAGCTTCCAGGAGAGCAGGTAGGCGGATTTGCAATCCTCCACCGTGGCGTCGTTCGGCATGTTGATGGTCTTGGAGATCGCGCCCGAGATGAACGGCTGGGAGGCCGCCATCATCCGGATGTGGCTCTCGACCGAGAGGTAACGCTTGCCGATCTTGCCGCAGGGGTTGGCGCAGTCGAACACCGGATAGTGCTCGGCCTTCAGATGCGGCGCGCCTTCCACCGTCATCGCGCCGCAGATGTGCACGTTGGCGGCTTCGATCTCGCGCTTGGTGAAGCCGACCGCAGCGAGCAGATCGAAGCCGGGGGCTGCGATGGTCTCCGGCGCAAGGTTGAGGGTGTCGCGCAGAAAATCCTCGCCAAAGGTCCATTTGTTGAAGGCGAACTTGATGTCGAACGCGGTCGGCAGCGCCGCTTCGACCTTGGCCAGCGCTTCGTCGGTAAAACCCTTGGCCTTCAGGGTGGAGACGTTGATGCCCGGCGCATTCGAGAGCGAGCCGTGGCCGACGGCATAGGCCTCGATCTCGGCGATGTCGCTTTCGCGATAGCCGAGCGTGCGCAAGGCCACCGGGACGGCCTGGTTGATGATCTTCCAGTAGCCGCCGCCGGCTAGCTTCTTGAATTTTACCAGCGCGAAATCGGGCTCGATGCCTGTCGTGTCGCAATCCATCACGAGGCCGATGGTGCCGGTCGGCGCCACCACGGTGGTCTGCGCATTGCGGTAGCCGTTGAGCTCGCCGAGTTCGAGCGCCTTGTCCCAGGCGGCCTTGGCGTGCTCGACGATGTCGGTCTGCGGCACGCTGGCATAATCCAGCGGCACCGGCGAGACGGCGAGCGCCTCATAGCCACGGGATTCGCCGTGCGCTGCGCGGCGATGGTTGCGGATCACGCGCAGCATGTGCTGGGCGTTCTTCTTGTAGCCGGGGAAGGGGCCGAGCTCCTTGGCCATCTCGGCCGAGGTCGCGTAGGCGACGCCGGTCATGATCGCGGTCAGGGCGCCGCACAGCGCGCGGCCTTCCTTGCTGTCGTAAGGCAGGCCCATGGTCATCAACAGGCCGCCGATATTGGCAAAGCCGAGGCCGAGCGTGCGGAACTCGTAGGAGAGTTCGGCAATCGCCTTCGACGGGAATTGCGCCATCATGACAGAGATTTCGAGCACGACGGTCCAGAGCCGGCAGAGATGCTCGTAGGACTCGACGTCGAAGCGCTTGGTCGAGGTCGAGTAGAAGGTGATCAGGTTCGCGGACGCCAGATTGCAGGCGGTGTCGTCCAGGAACATGTATTCCGAGCACGGATTGGAGGCGCGGATGTCGCCGGACGCCTTGCAGGTGTGCCAGTCGTTCATGGTGGTGTTGAAGTGCAGGCCGGGATCGGCCGAGGCCCAGGCGGCGTGGCCGATCTTTTCCCAGAGGTCGCGCGCCCTCAGCGTCTTCGTCACCTTCTTGTTGGTGCGGCCGATCAGGTCCCAGGTGCCGTCGGTCTCGACGGCGCGGAGGAAATCGTCCTTCAGCGAGACCGAGTTGTTGGAGTTCTGGCCGGAGACGGTGAGGTAGGCTTCCGAATCCCAGTCGGTGTCGTAGATCGGGAAATCGATCTCCTTGTAGCCCTGGCGCGCGAACTGGATCACGCGCTTGATCATGGCGTCGGTAACCAGCGCGCGGCGCGCCAGCTTGATTTCGCGGCGCAGGGCAGGGTTCTTTTCGGGATCGAAGCAATCGTCGCCGCTTCCTTCGCAATTGACGCAGGCTTTCAGCACGGCCTTGAGGTGCTTCTGGTTGAGCTTGGAGCCGGTGACGAGGGCTGCGACCTTCTGCTCCTCCTTCACCTTCCAGTCGATATAGGTCTCGATATCAGGGTGGTCGGCGTCGACCACGACCATCTTGGCAGCGCGGCGCGTAGTGCCGCCCGACTTGATCGCGCCGGCGGCTCGGTCGCCGATCTTGAGGAAGCTCATCAGGCCGGACGAGCGGCCGCCGCCCGAGAGCTTTTCGCCTTCGCCGCGCAGGCGGGAAAAATTGGAGCCGGTGCCGGAGCCGTATTTGAACAGGCGCGCTTCACGCACCCAGAGGTCCATGATGCCGCCCTCGTTGACGAGGTCGTCATCGACGCCCTGAATGAAGCAGGCGTGCGGCTGCGGATGTTCGTAGGAGGATTTTGACTTGGTCAGCTTGCCGGTCTTCCAGTCGACGTAATAGTGGCCCTGGCCGGGGCCGTCGATGCCGTAGGCCCAGTGCAGGCCGGTGTTGAACCACTGCGGCGAGTTCGGCGCGACCATCTGCTTGGCGAGCATGAAGCGCAGCTCGTCGTAGAACGCCTGCGCGTCCTCTTCCGACGAGAAGTAGCTGCCCTTCCAGCCCCAATAGGTCCAGCAGCCGGCGAGGCGATCGAACACCTGTTTTGCCGAGAGTTCGCTGACATAGCGCTCGTTCTCGGGCAGGGACGCCAGCGCCTCGGTGTCGGGCACCGAGCGCCACAGCCAGGAGGGGATGGTCTCTTCCTCGACCTTCTTCAGCCGCGCGGCGACGCCGGCTTTACGAAAATACTTCTGGGCCAGAACGTCGGAGGCGACCTGCGACCAGAACTGGGGAACCTCGACATTTTCGAGACGGAACACGATCGAGCCATCGGGATTGCGGATCTCCGATGTCGTCAATCTGAAATCAATCCCTGCGTAGGGTGACTGTCCCTGAGTGGTGTTGCGTCGTTCGATTCGCATGGTCGTGCCCCGTCTTCTTTGACCGGACCGCTCTACCGCGGCGCCGGATGTTATTCCTTGAGCGGACTCCCAGACCACGGCTGGCGTGCAACCCTGGTCTCTCTATCCGCAGCTCAACCGGTGAACCCGGCCTCTGTTTCTCTGGCGCCTCATGCAGGTGCCGTTACGCACCGGCGTGAGGTTGCCGTATTCAACGCCCCAACGCGCCGCTTTGGCACGTCACTCCGACACTCCAGCTGAACCGATTCCGGCTCATTATTAGCGCCCCAAAGCCCCCAAATTTTGGGGGCAGAAAAGCCTCACCCGCTGCCTTCGCTGGCCGACGGAGTGGTCATTTCGGAACCCCTTTTGGGAGCGACCGGCGGGGACCCAAACACACTCGCGCCGAACAGGAGGAAAACTAGGCCAACTCCGTTGCGCCCGTCAAGAACTAGTACGAGTTCCTGAATCAAATACTAAATATGGTGGAAAGGTTGGGAAAACAGGGGGCATCGCGCCCTTGTGATGGCTCCAAGTATCAGTGAGTCCTCACGGATTCCCAAGGGAAAAAAATTACGCACAGGCTGTGGAGCGCGGCTGCGCCCGCTGTTCACAGGCGAACTATTTATTCGCGCTTTGGGATTGCACTTCCAAGACTCACGTAAGGCTACGGGGACGTCCGGGCTGGCATGTCCGCGAGCCCGTGGTCGGAGGCCGCGATAAGGGCGAAGGTGAGGGTGATTCCACCCCATCGCCGGGCTCCATGACAGAATCAAAACCGACCGCGCGGGCGCGCATCGCACCCGCTGGCCTGATGTTCCTCGCCATCACTTCGGTGGGCTGGGGTTTCAACTGGCCAGTAACAAAGTACCTTTTGAGCGAGCTGCCGCCGCTGACCTTGCGTGGCCTGACCGGCGTGATCGGCGCCAGCCTATTGGCGGGGCTGGCGCTGGCGCGCGGCCAGAGCCTGCAAGTTCCGCGCAGGCTGTGGCCGCGCCTGATGCTGGCGGCGCTGCTCAACGTTACCGGCTGGATGGTGCTGATGGGGCTGGCGCTGCTTTGGCTGCCGGCCAGCGAGGCCGCGCTGATCGCCTACACCATGCCGGTATGGGCCTCGATGCTGGCCTGGCCGGTGCTTGGCGAGCGCCCGACCTTGTTGCGGACATTCGCGCTGCTGATGGCGTTTGCGGGCCTCGCCGCCATCATGGGCGGCAACGGCCTCACCGCCAGTGCCGCAAAACTGCCGGGGATCATCATGGCGCTCACCGGCGCCATCGGTTTTGCACTCGGCACGGTGCTGGCCAAGAAACTGCCGCTGCAGCTGGCGCCGATCCCGGCCGCCGCCTGGCAGATCGGGCTCGGCTGTTTTCCGGTGGCGGTTGCAGGGCTCCTGATCGAGACCACGCATCTCGACAAGGTCTCGCAACTTGGCTGGTGGCTGCTGGTCTATTCGATCGTGATCCAGTTCTGCATCGCCTATGTCAGCTGGTTTGCCGCGCTGGCACGCCTGCCGGCATCGGTGGCGGCGATCGGCACCATGGCCGTGCCCGTGATCGGCGTGGTCGCCTCGGCATTGGCGCTGCACGAGCCGCTCGGGTTGACCCAGATCATCGCGCTGATGTGCACGCTCGCCGGCGTCGTGCTGGCGACAAGGTCGTGATTAGGGGGCCACATGGTTCGAGACGCGCGGCACCGGACGGCGCAAATGCGCCGCCGGGGGCATCCTCACCATGAGGGTCTAATACCAGACCTCATCCTGAGAGGCTGTGAAGCTGACCTCATCCTGAGGAGCGGCGTCTTCGCCGCGTCTCGAAGGATGAAGCCACCGAACTGGAATGCGCTAGGCACCTTCGCCCTCGAGCGCGAGCCGCACCATCTTCGCCAAGCGCGATTTGCGATAAGGTTTTGTCAGCAGCAGCACGCCGGGGTCGAGGCGGCCGTGATGCACGATCGCGTTGTCGGTATAGCCCGAGGTATAAAGCACCTTAATGCCGGGCCGGCGCTTCGTCGTCTCGTCGGCCAACTGGCGGCCGGTCATGCCGCCGGGCATGATGACGTCGGTAAACAGCAGGTCGAACGGCTGGCCGTTCTCGACCATGACCATGGCCGCGCGGGCGTCCGCGGCGGAAACGGTCTTGTAGCCGAGGCTGCGCAACTGCGCCGCGACGAACTCGCGCACCAGCGTGTCGTCTTCCACCACCAGGATGGTCTCGGAGCCGCCCGACGACGGCGCGGCGGCGGGAGAAGCGGCCGCAGCCGCCCTGCGGGCCGGCGGCAGATACAGCTTGACCGTGGTGCCGTGGCCTTCCCTCGCTATAGATCCGGATGTGGCCGCCCGACTGTTTGACGAAGCCGTAGACCATGCTCATGCCGAGCCCCGAGCCCTTGCCGACTTCCTTGGTGGTGAAGAATGGCTCGAACACCCGCTCCTGCACCGCCTTCGACATCCCGCTGCCGGTGTCGCTGACCGCCAGCATCACATAGGGTCCGGGCAGCACATCCGGATTGGCCGCCGCATAGGCCTCGTCCAGCACGACGTTTCGGGTCTCCAGCATAAGCTTGCCGCCATCGGGCATCGCATCGCGGGCGTTGATCGCCAGATTGAGCACTGAATTGGCCAGTTGCGACGGATCGATATGCGACGTCGTCTCTTCCTGCTCGAGGATCGAGTTGATTTCGATCTGCTCGCCCAGCGTCGGACGCAGCAGTTTTGCCATATCGAGAACGGTGCCGTTGATATCGACATTGCGCGGTTGCAGCGGCTGGCGGCGGGCGAAGGCCAGCAGATGCTGGATCAGCTCGGAGCAGCGTTCGGCGGCCTGGTCGATCAGCTCGGCGGTCTTCTGCAGCGTCGGCAAGTTCTGAAGACCGGCGACCAGCGTCTCGGTGGTGCCGGTGATGACGGTCAGCATGTTGTTGAAGTCGTGCGCGACGCCGCCGGTCAGCTTGCCGATGGCGTCGAGTTTTTGCGACTGCTGCAGCTTGCGCTCGGTTTCGCGCGATGCGGAAATGTCGTGGTAGACCAGCGCCGCGCCGCTGATGGCGCCGGAAGCACTGCGTAACGGCCGGCCGCTGACCACGAGATGAAGCGCCGCGCGGCCGTCGGTCGGACGGATGACGATCTCCTGTTGCGCGAACGGTTCCCCGCGCAGCACCTGCGCCGAAGGCATTTCGTCCGCCGTCAGCTTGGTCACGCCATCGGCGCGGTAGGCGACGCTCAGCTGCCGCAGCTGATGGACCGTCATGCCGTCCCGGTAGCCAAGCATTTGCCGGGCGGCGGCATTGACGAGCAGGACCTCGCCTTTGGCGTTGATCACCAGCACGGCTTCCGCGACGCTGTTGAAGGTGTTTTGCAGCACATCCGCCGAATGGCGCAGTTCCTCATGGGCGGCGACCAGATGTTCAGTCCGCTCGGCAACGGCCGCCTCGAGGGTTTCGTTGGCGGCCTTGGTCACACTGAGCGAGTCCTGCAACTCGCGGCGCGAGCGGCGGCTTTCCAGGGTGAGGGCGGTCGCAAGGATCAGGATCAGCGCCACGCCGGCGAGATCGATCGCCAGCAGCACGCGCCCGGTGAGCTGGGATTCCGCGGACCGCACCGCAAGCAGCCTATCCTCCTCGGCAGCCAACCTGTCGAAATTGGTGCCGATCGCCGCCGTCGCCGCACGGCCTTCTCCCTTGGCCCGCAGCGCCGCCAATGCCGCGGTGTCGCCCGCCGCCAGCAGTCGCAGCACTTCGTTGCTGACGGCAAGCCGTTGGGCAACCAGCGTTTCGGTGGCCTTGAGCAGTTGCGTCTGAGCGGGATGATCCCTGGTTGCTTCGGCCAGCTCGGCGAACGCCGATGGGATCCGGTCGCGGGACTCATTGTATTCGTTCAAGAGATTGGGGTCGCCGTTGAGCGTAAAGCCGCGTGCGGCGCTCTCCGCGCCACGAACGCGCAACCGCAAATCCAGGATTTTCGTCAGCACCCCGAGCGTATGATTGACTGCAGCGGTGTCGTGCCGCGACTTGACGTCGAGACCGATCGAGGCGGCGCCGATGAGGAGGAGGCTTACGAGGCCGATTCCAAGGATAATACGCTGCGAAGGCATTGAGGCTTTTTATTTTTTGAGGCGAGCGGAGGAGGTCGGCCTGGTGAGGCATTGATTGATGGTGGTCAACAGCGCGTTCGGCGTGACGGCTTGCGCAGGCAGCATGCCGCACCGAGTTCGATGGTCATGCGCAGGAAATCCGGCGCCCGTTCGGTATTGGCGAAGGCGTAGCCGGGCATCGCAACGATCGGGACATCCGGCCTGCGCTCGTGAAACATCCGAATCGATTCGAATCCGCGCATGTGCGGCATGAAGACATCGATCAGCATCACGTCGTATTCGGATGATTCGAGCGCGCGCATTCCCGCTTCACCGCCGTCGGCGACGGTGACCTCGAAACCCTGACGCTGAAGACAGACCTCGATGGCGACGCATACCATCGGGTCGTCATCGACCACGAGAACGCGCGGCACGATCAATCCTCTTTTTTGGCTGCGGTCAGGCGATTCGCACCGCGGCCCGTGGCGTGATTAAGGCGGAACGGCGACATGTCGTCTGTATCGTAGAGTGCATATAAGGTTTGCTTAGGAGCAAATTGGCACTTGTGTGTCGGATTGAATGCAACTGCGGCTTTCGCGTTCGGATCCAGCCCCGCCATGTCGATTGCCGTTCCAGCGGATTGCGCCCGGATATCGCCGCTCGGTGGGTGCCGGTTTTCCCACGCAACAAACGCAAAGCGTTTGCGCCGAGATCACGCTCAAACGAAAAGATCGAGCGCGATGACGACTCGAAGGGACGTCATCGCGTTCTTCCTGACGCAAAAAGGGCGGCGCATCGACCGCGCCGCCCTTAACTCACGAGGCAGAGATGCCGTTACGGGCAGGGGTGCCGGTAACCGTCATTGCCGAGATACGTTCCCGATTGCGGATCGTAGGAACGGTAGGTCTGCATGCAGTAGGCGACCGCATCATCGCCACCGGGCGCCGGCGCTACCGCGACGGCGCCGCCGTCGTCATAATATCCGTTGTCGTAGTAGCCCGGCGCGTAATAGCCCGATCCGCCGTAATAACCCTGCGAGGCGATCGCGCCGCCGATCACGGCGCCGGCCACCGCGCCCGGAATGAATCCGCCGCCACCGCCGCCGTGACGATAATAGCCACCGCCACCGCCGCCATAGACGCGGCCACCGCCACCGCCACCACTAAATCTCGGACCGGGCGCGCCGCCAGTGAAGCCGCCGCCACCGCCGCCCATGCGTGGCACTCCGCCACCACCGCCACCACCGCCACGGACACCGCCGCCGCCGCCCGCAGCCTTGCTACCCAGATTCTGGGCAAAGCTCTCGCTCGGCACCACCATGGGCAACACCAGCGCCATGGCTGCGACGGTACTTAAAACCTTAAGATTGATCATCATTGGCTCCATCTGCGGGACACTTCTCAACCCATGGGGCGGGTGGACGTTCCCGAGCCCGCGCATCGATTGTGCGCAACGCTCAGCCTGTCAGATAGGAACTGTATGAGAAATGAACAGATTGCGCCGATTCCGCGACATTGGCCGCCGAATGCGGCAGGTTCATACCGTAGCGGTAGCGGGGCAGGGATATCAGGACTTATCTGGACAATTCAGCGCGCCGATGGCATCAGAGCCGAAGCATCTCAAACCGGCCTGAGTTCATGAAACAGTTTCTGCTCAAATTCTTCACATGGTGGAGCGGCCAGACCTTTGGCACGCAATTGTGGACCTGGCGGTTCGGCGAGAAGGTCGGCCAGGACGAGCAGGGCAATACCTACTACCGCACCAAGGGCCGCAAGGTCGATCCGACGCTGGGTTTTGAGCGGCGCTGGGTGGTCTATAACGGATATGCCGAGGCCACCAAGGTGCCGCCGTCATGGCATGGCTGGCTGCACCACACCGTCGATGTCGCACCGACCGAAGAAAACTATGCGGCGCGCGAGTGGGAAAAACCGCATGTCCCGAACATGACGGGGACGCCTTCAGCCTATCGCCCCTCCGGCTCGACGCTGGCCAGCGGCCGTCGGCCAGCGGCCACCGGCGACTACCAGGCCTGGACGCCGGGAAACTAAACCATCGTCATCGACGATTGCGCGGCCGCGAACTCGGATCCGCTGCCTGTTGGACATATGATGCTTCTGCTTCGGCATGGTACTTCGGGCTCAACGAGCGCGCCAATCCGCCATTTCGAGACCGTTTGCGGAAGCAAGGCGCTGAGAAGAACCGAGCACAGCCGATTATCGTGCGCCTCACCGGGCGTGAGGGCGAGATCGACGGGCAGGCCATTGGCATCCACCACCGCGTGAATCTTGCTCGTTAGGCCCCCTCGCGAGCGACCCATATCTTGGTGACTGTTGTCCGCGATGCAGGCTCCGTGCCGGTGCACCCGCACGACCGAGGTATCGATCATCTGCACGGCCGCGTCGTGACTGGCGGCCCGATTGGCATTTTTGAGGCAGAACCCGCCGCCACTGATCTTTCAAAATGCCGAACATCTGTTCTCCCTCAGTAGTAAGGCTACGCCGCCCGGACTGTCGCGAGAAAACTCTCGACCTCCTGCTTCAGGCGCTCGGACTGCATTGCGAGTTCGCCGGCCGAACCGAGAACCATTTCAGCGGCAGTTCCCACCTGGCCCGATGCCTGCGTCACGCCGGCAATATTTTGCATGACCCCCTGCGTGCCCTGCGCGGCCTGCTGCACGCTGCGGGCAATTTCCTTGGTCGATCCACCCTGCTCCTCCACCGCGGCAGCGATCGTTGTGGCGATCTCGTCGATCTGCCCGATGGTGGCGCCGATCTCGCGAATCGCCCCGGCCGTTGCCCCGGTAGCATCGCGGATCGCCTGGATCTGATCGGCGATCTCCTCGGTTGCCTTCGCGGTCTGTGTCGACAGCGCCTTCACTTCGCTTGCCACCACGGCAAAGCCCCTGCCGGCCTCGCCGGCCCGTGCGGCCTCGATCGTCGCGTTCAAGGCCAGGAGGTTGGTCTGTCCGGCGATGTTTTGAATGAGCCCCATCACCTCGCCGATCTTCTGGGTCGCCTCCACCAACCCTTCCACCATGGCATTGGTGCGGTCGGCCTGCGCAACGGCGCTTTGCGCTATCGATGCCGAGTGAACAATCTGACGGGAGATTTCCTGGCCCGATGTCGAAAGTTCCTCTGCCGCGGCAGCCACGGTCTGCACATTCGACGTGGTCTGTTGCGCGGCTGCGGCGACGGTGGTGCTCTGCCGCGCCGTCTCCTTCGCGATTGCGGACAGCGATTGCGCCGAGCGCTGCATTTCGGCGGCTGCCGAAGCCGCCCCGGCGACGATGCCGCCGACACTTTTCTCGAACTCGCCCGCGATCCGATTCATGGCCGATTTCCGTTCCGCTACAGCGCGAGCCGTCGTCTCTTCCCGCTCGGCGCGGAGACGTTCGGCGTCAATCAACCGATCCTTGAAAACGGCCAGGCTGCGCGAGATATGGCCGATCTCGTTACGACGCTCCACGAACGGGACCTCAACGCTCAAGTCACCCTTCGCCAGACCGTCCATAACGCCGCATATCGCATCGAGCGGACGAACCAGGCCGCGACCGAGAGCGAATGCGGCCAATCCCGCGACGAGCAATCCCGCCAGTCCGCCCGCGGCAATCCAGATGGCGCGGTCGAACACCGCCGCGTCGATATCGTCGTTATAGACGCCTGCCTGGATTGCGAGCAGCTTTTCGCCCTCACCATACCCGCCGGCATAGGTGAGCTTCGGCAGCTCGGGACCACCCGTCGCTTTCGGCACCCGGTATTCGAGGTAACCGCCGCCGGTGCGGGCTTTGCCAACGATGTTTTGAATCAGCAGCTGGCCCTGATTGTCTTTGTAATCCCAGCGATTGACATTGATGTATTTCGGGTTGGCGTGCACATAGGTGACGCCGGCATTGGTGCTGCCGGCGCCGTAGATTCCGAGATAGTCAGCGGATTTGCCCCAGCGCATTGCGCCGATCGCATCGAAAGCAAGTTGCCGCGCTTCCTCCGCCGAGATCTTGCCGGCTTTGGCTTTTTCCTCGTAATTCGACAGGATCTTCTTCGCGGCCTCGACCAGATCGAACACCTTGGTCCGACGTTCCTCGATGACGGTATTGCGAAGCACCGTCACTTGAACGCCTAGCGCGACGACGAAGACAACGGTCAATACCGCGATGATCATCGCAAAACGATTGTAGACAGTAAGATGCCGCATGATAAGTGCCTTCGTGACGGAAGCGATCGGCACAGTATCTCTTTACCAGTTAAGCTTTTATTGAGAACGACGTACAATCATGCCGGGAGGACAACCCTGACGCTTGCGATCAGGCTGTTCTTATATTCCTCGGCAAGCATTGACGTCAGTGGTTGGCTTCCTCGGCAGTTCGTCGCCTGAGCCATCGGCGCGCGGGCCGTTTGTATCGTCGCTCCGGCAGGGGGTGGCTGATACGGGATTTGCTTCCGCCCAAGCGCGCGCTCGAAAAGAAATAGGACACTGCCAGGACCCGAAAGGCGCGAGACACCCCTGTGAATAACGCGAACAGCGGGGACATCGGCCGCCGCGTTCTTGCGTTCGCGGCCGGCACGCGGCTGAATGGGGACATCTTACGGAGATGGGAGACCATCGCGTACGGTTCGGGCTCCAGTTCGCGACTGCCCCGATATGCAGCGGCACCCGATCAGGATACGGCCGGGAGATAGGCCCCCGGTCTCGAGGTTCTGAAATCGCCCGTCAATGTGGCGCCGCCGTGAGACAGGAAAGGCCGTCTGGGAAACCAGGCGGCCTTTTTCTTGTGTGGAATTCAAACCGCGTTGCGTTACGCCGAGCGTGCGGCGGCGCGGGCGATCATTTCGCCGCGGCGGGCCTGGCCCGGCGCGATCCGTTCTTTCATGAACGCGAGAACTTCCGCCGGTGCCGTGTCCGGCGAGCCGGCGTTGAACGGCGGCGCCGGGTTGTATTCGATCCGGAGCTGGATCGCCTCCGCGGTCTTGCGGTCGACGAGCTGCGACACCAGCGTCAGCGCGAAGTCGATGCCTGCGGTGACGCCGCCGCCGGTGATGCGGTTGCGATCGATGCAAACGCGGGTCTTGGTCGGGATCGCGCCAAACGCCGAGAGAAAATCCATCGCGGTCCAGTGCGTCGCCGCGCGATAACCCCGGAGCAGGCCGGCTGCGCCCAGCACCAGCGATCCCGTGCAGACCGAGGTGACGTACTGCGCTCCCTCCGCCTGCTGGCGCAGGAAGGCCAGCATCTCCTCGTCGTTGATCATGTCATCGATGCCGAGCCCGCCGGGCACGCAGATCACATCGAGTTGCGGGCAGTCGGCAAAGCTGACGGTCGGCGTCAGCATCATGACGGAGTCGCTGGCGACGGGCTCGATCCGCTTCCAGATCAAATGCACCTTGGCGCCGGGTATGCTGGAGAACACCTGCAGCGGTCCGGTGAAGTCGAGTTGCGTCACCTTCGGGAATAGCACGAGACCGATCTGAAGCGGTGCCGACATCACGAGCCTCCAAATATTGCTTGACGTCGTCATCCTGTCATGATCGCCTCTTGTCCGAAATGACATATTTCCCTCATTTCAGGACATCTCAGGGATTGGGCTGAAGATCATGATCGGCGTTCTCGTGTTTCCCGATTTCCAATTGCTCGATGCGGCGGGTCCGATTTCGGTGTTCGAGATTGCCGCGCGCTTTGCCAACAATGCGCCCGACATCAGGGTTGTCGCGGTCACGCCGGGGCCGGTACGCAGCTCGTCCGGCGTCGAGATGATGGCGCGCGGTTTCAAACCATCGGGTGCGATCACCACGCTGATGGTGGCCGGCGGAGAAGGCAGCCGCGGGCCGGCGATTTGCCCGAAGACGCTGGCCTTCGTGCGTTCGATCGCCAGACGTGGCGTTCGCGTCGCCAGCGTCTGCTCCGGCGCCTATATCCTCGCCGAAGCCGGTCTGCTCGACGGCCGTCGTGCTACCACCCACTGGCAGCGCACCCGGCATTTTCTCAAAGCCTATCCGAAGGTCAAGCTCGAGCCCGACCAGATCTTCGTCCGCGACGGCAATATCTGGAGTTCGGCCGGCATCACTGCGGGCATCGACCTGTCGCTGGCCATGATCGCGGAAGACTATGGCGACGACATCGCGCAGAAGACTGCGCGCCAGCTCGTGCTCTACCACCGCCGCAGCGGTGGCCAGTCGCAGTTCTCGTCGTTGCTGGAGTTGAAGGCGCCAACCGGCCGGTTCGGCCCGCTGCTGGCGTGGGCGCGCGAACATCTCGATGCGCCGTTGTCCGTCGAGGACATGGCCGAGCAGGCCGGCATGAGTTCGCGGCACTTTACCCGCGCCTTCATCGCGGAGACCGGCACCACGCCGTCGAAGGCGGTGGAGCGGTTACGGATCGAGGTGGCGCGGCAGCGCGTGCAATCCTCCTCCGAGGCGATCGAACGCGTCGCCGAAACCACCGGCTTTCGCGATCCGGAACGGATGCGCCGCGCCTTCATCCGCGCTTTCGGTCAGCCCCCGCAATCGCTGCGCCGCGCGGCGAGGGCGGGATGATTTCAATCACTCGAAAATTTGACTGGTTGAATCAGGCTTTGGCGTTATCCTGAAGGTGGTCTCGTGAAGAGACTGCATGATGGTCGGCAATTCCATGATCTTCAGTATTCTGTTTCCGTCCAGCTATTCGATCGAGGTCTCCAAACTTCGGCAGCAACTCGACGAAGCGCATTTGGCCTGGGCAACGGAGTGGAAACGACGACAGGCGGATTTCAAGCTGGAGAATATTCGTTTCGCTCATGATCCCGGCTGGAACAAACGGTTTTTCAGCCTGCAGGCGGCGCGTGATGGAGGGCACTGGTTCTGGCAAGCCACGCATACGATCGTGGTCTTTGGCGGATTGTCGATTTGAACAAAGTGAACATCCGCTGCGGCGGCAGGCCGCGGCGGACGTGGCGCCGCCACCGCTAGTTCTTCTCCAATAGCCCGAGCCTGCGTCCCAGCCATTCCGTGGTCGAGGCTTGGATCAGGATCGTCATCAGGATCGCGATGAAGGTCACCGACGCGATCATCTGCGCGCCGGGTGCTTTCATGCCGAGCAGCAGCCCGGCGAGTGCCGCCGGAATGACGCCGGTCTCGCGCGTCCAGCACATGAACAGCATTTCGGCAAAACTCCAGCGCGCGCGGCGATCGGGCCACGTGCACAGGAACACCGTCGCGGGGCGGGCAACCAGCATCAGCACCGTGACGACGGCGGTACCGCCGAGCCAGTATTTTTCCATCAGCGTGAAGTCGACCTGAGCGCCCAGCAGGATGAAAATGAACAGGCGCAGGATGAACGCCGTGGTCAGCACGAACTCGTCGAGCTTTTGCGCTTCGCCGGGCTCCATCTTGAAGCCGAAAGCTTCCTTGTTGCCGAGCATGATGCCGAATACGAACACCGCCATGAAACCTGAAGCGTGCAGGCCGTCGGC
Organism: Bradyrhizobium sp. AZCC 2289; assembly: GCF_036924615.1. Classification (NCBI taxonomy): domain Bacteria; kingdom Pseudomonadati; phylum Pseudomonadota; class Alphaproteobacteria; order Hyphomicrobiales; family Nitrobacteraceae; genus Bradyrhizobium; species Bradyrhizobium sp. AZCC 2289. The sequence goes on from NZ_JAZHRY010000001.1 coordinate 9,287,435, forward strand.
GGCGAAATAGGCGGCGATCACGGCAACCAGCGTCACGACTGGCGCGTATTCGGCGAGAAAGGCCATCTTCTCATGCGCGATCAGCAGCGCGGCGAGATAGCCAAGCACGATGCCGGCGACGATGCCGATGACGGATTGCTCGAGCAGGCCGAGCAATGATGCCGTCAACGAGAACGAGCCGCTTCCCGTTGCCACCGCGAGGATGCTGAAGGTCAGGATCGCGCCCATCGCGTCGTTGAACGCGGACTCGCTCATCACAGTCTGTGCCACCCGGTCGCGAATCCGGACCTGGCGGAAGATCGGCACCAGCGTCGCCGGATCGGTCGAGGCCAGCGTCGCGCCGAGCAGCAACGCCACGATCGGGGGAATGCCGAGGATGAAATGCGCGGCGAGGCCGGTGATCCCGGCGGTGATGACGACGCCGATGGTCGCGATCACGACAATGGTGATCCAGACCTGCTTCAGCACCGCAAAGCGCAGCGTCGCGCCGCCATCGAACAAAATGTAGCTGGCGCCGAACAGCAGGATGATCTGGTTCAGCGCCGATTCCGCGCCGATATGCACGAGGCCAAGCGCCTGCGGGCCAATCGCGATCCCCGTAATCAGGAACACCGCGACGTCGGGAATCCTGATCTTCTGCGCCAGCAGGCTGGCGAGCGTACCGATCGCCAGAATGAGCCCGCAGGACAGCAGCGTATGTTTGGCTATTTCGATGGAGGCCGATGCTTCCAATGCGTTGCGTCCGTCACAAAAAGCTGGCGATCAGTTCAGCGCCTTAAGCCATACGCCGATTTCGCTGGCCGCGACATTGGCCTGATTGAGCAGCTTGCCCATGGTGAAGAAGCCGTGGAACTGGCCGGGAAAGTGCTTGTAGGTCACGGGCACGCCGGCTTGCCTGAGCCGGGCGGCATATTCGTCGCCTTCGTCGCGCAAGGGATCGGCGCCGACGGTCAGCACATAGGCCGGCGGCAATCCGACCAGCGTATTCGCGCGCGCGGGCGAGGCGCGCCAGTCGTGAATGTCGGCGGCGCCGCTGAGATAATGGTTGCAGAACCATTTGATCACGGAGTGGGTCAAGAGGATGCTGGTCTCGGGCTCGCGATGCGAGGGATGCGCCATCGCAAAGTCGGTGGCGGGATAGATCAGGACCTGGCCGGCGATCGCTGGTCCATCGCCGTCGCGCGCGGCAAGTGCTACCACCGCGGCGAGATTGCCGCCGGCGCTGTCGCCGCCGACCATCAATCGCTTGTTGTCGATGCCGAGCGTTTTCGCATTGGCCGCGACCCATTTGGCTGCCGATATGGCGTCGTCGACGGCGGCGGGGAATTTGTGCTCGGGGGCGAGCCGGTAATCGACGGAGATGACGATCAGCTTGCCTTCATGCGCGAGTTTGCGACAGACCACGTCGTGCGAGTCCAGATCGCCGATCACCCAGCCGCCACCGTGGTAGAACACCAGGCAGGGCGCTGCGCCATCGGCCCTGCGCAAATTCTTCGGCGTGTAGATGCGCGCCGGGATCGCGCCGTGCGGCGCCGGGATCGAGAGCGGCTTGACCTCGGCCAGTTCGGGCGGCTCGGGATTGGAGACGACGCGACCCTTCAGGTAGAGCTCGCGCGCTTCCGCCGGCGTCCCGTTCTCATAGGGCGGACGGCCGGCTTCCTGGAATGCCTTGTAGACGGCGGCGGCATCGGGATCGAGCGTAACGGGCATAGTGCGAAGACCTCTGGTGTTGTGACTTGAGAAATCAGGCTGCGGTGCGGCCGCCGTCCACGGTGTAGGCCGAGCCCGAGACGTAACTGGCTTCATCGGAGGCGAGGAACGCCACGATTGAGGCGACCTCGGAAGCCTGTCCCAGCCGTCGCGCCGGAATCCGCTCCACGATCTTGTCATTGGGCGGCGGCGAGTTGCCGCCATTGCGCCCCTGCATGATCGCACTCAGCATCCGGCTGTCGATCAATCCGGGGCAGACGCAATTGACGCGCACGCCGGTGCCCGTGCATTCCCACGACGCGCTCTTGGTCAGCCCGATCACCGCGTGCTTGCTGGCGCTGTAGACCGCGATGTGCGGCGAGCCCATCAGGCCCGCGATCGAGGCGGTGTTGATGATGCTGCCCTTGTTCTGCTTCAGCATCACCGGCAGCACATGCTTCATGCCGAGGAAGACGCCGACCACGTTGACGTCGAGCACCCGGCGAAAGCTCTCCAGTGAATATTCCGGGATCGGCTTGATGTCGCCTTCGATGCCGGCGTTGTTGTAGAACACGTCGATGGTGCCGAACCTGTCGACCGCAGCCCGGACATAGTCGGCGACCTCCTCTTCACGTGTGACGTCGGCGGCGACCGCCAGCGCCTGCGCCGAAGCCGGCAGGTCGGCAATCGCGGCCGCAAGATCCGGCTCCCTGCGGTCGACTGCGACAATACGCGCACCGCGTTCGGCCAACAGGTGAATGGTCGCGGTTCCGATGACGCCGGCAGCCCCGGTGACGACGGCGACCTTGCCGTCCAGACGAATTCGATCGGTCATGTCAGGGGTCCTTTGGCTCCTCCGGTTGTCCCGGATTCTTGTGATTTCGGCGCTGGGCAGCGCGAACGCTCGACAGGGGGACTATTTCATTTGTGGCGCGGGCTGACCAGAGCCCGGTTCTTGAAGCAGAACCGAACGCTAGATTGCTGTGTTGACGCGTTTTCTTCACACGAACCGGTACCCACTTCGCTCGAAAACGCTTTTGGGCGGCGGGCAGGGCCGGAAGCCGCCCTTTCCCCGCCGTATTCGGCGTGTTAACCGGAGGGCACGCGAGCGGCGGATATGATTGTATGTCGCGAGCCCGATTCGCCTGTTAAAGCCGCGCGAGATGTTTCGAACCATTGCCCTGACTGGTTTCGCGGCCCTGATTGCCGCCACAACACTCTCGCTTGCGCCTCCGGCGCGCGCGCAGATCGGTAATATCTTTTCCGATCCCGCGCCGCGCCCGCCCGGTTCGATCCCCCGCGCCGGTCAGCCGCAGCCGCCCCCCGACGACGACGAGGAAGTGCCCGAATTGCCGCGCGGCCGGCTGTTGCCGACGCCGAACCGCCCGCTGCCGGGGCAGGGCGTGCCGCCGCCGGGAAGCGTCCAGTCGCAGCCGCTGGCACCACCGCCCGGTACCACCGTGATTCCGCAGAACACCCCGCCCGGCATCGCGGTGGCGCCGCCGCAGCCCGGCGGGCCGGCCGGTCCGGGCGTGGCCAACGCACCGCCATCGGCCAATCCGCTGCCGGGTCTGCCGCCCGGGCAGCGCCAGCCCAAGAGCGTGCCTGGGGCGCCGGCGACCCTGCAGCCGGGCGATGAGGTGGTATCCGAGCCCCCCGCATCGAAGGTCACCAACAAGAAGGCGAGCTTTTCCGGCCTCGACAAGATCACCGGACGCATCATCAATTTCGACGAGGATATCGGCGAGACCGTCCAGTTCGGCGCGCTGCGGGTGAAGACCGACGCCTGCTACACGCGTCCGGCGACCGAGGCCGCCAATACCGACGCCTTCGTCGAGGTCGACGAGATCACGCTGCAGGGCGAGGTGAAGCGGATTTTCTCCGGCTGGATGTATGCCGCGAGCCCCGGCCTGCACGGCGTCGAGCATCCGATCTACGACATCTGGCTCACCGACTGCAAAGTTCCCGACCAGACCATCGTCACCGCAGCACCCGATCCGCCGAAGGCCGTGGCGCCGCCGCCGGCGCAGAAGCGCCCGCCGGCGCCGAAGCAGGCAGCGCCGCGTCCGCCGCCGCAGCCGCAATTCCAGCAGCAACCGCCGCCGCCACCTCCGCCGGCGCAGCGGCCCGGTGGGCTGTTCGGTGGATTGTTCGGGAACTAGCTGCGGTTCGCAATAATCGCGAGCGCGTCGGCGCCCTTGACCGGATGGGTCGCCGGCAATCGCAGGAAATCCGCTGATACGCCCGTGATCGCCTTGTCGAGCAGTGTGCGATAGCGACGGCGCGAAATCTCCGCGGCGCCAAAACTGCGCAGATGCTCGGTGACGTATTGGGTGTCGAGCAGTTCGAAACCGCCCTCTATCAGGCGCGCCACCAGGTGGACCAATGCCACTTTCGAGGCGTCGCGGGCACGGTGAAACATGCTCTCGCCGAAGAAGGCGCGCCCCAGGCTGACGCCGTATAGGCCGCCGGCCAGATCGCCGTTCTGCCAGACCTCCACGCTGTGGCAGTGTCCGAGCTGGTACAGTCCGAGATAGAGGTCGCGGATCCGCGTGTTGATCCAGGTGTCGTCACGGCCGGCTTGCGGCGCCGCGCAGCCGGCGATGACCGCCTTGAAGGCGGTATCGACGGTGACGGTGAAGGCGTCGGAACGCACCGTGCGGGCGAGGCGCGAGGCGACGCGAAAACCATCGAGCGGGATCACCCCGCGCGTTTCCGGCTCGACCCAGAACAGGGTGGGGTCGTCGGCGCTTTCGGCCATCGGGAAGATGCCGCAGGCATAGGCGCGCAGCAGCACTTCGGGCGTGATTTCGGAAGAGGCGGAGTCGCGCGACGTCATGGGCCCCAGAATAGCAGGACGCCGAGGGCCTATGCTACGGTCGAAAAAAAGGCGGCGGGCCGGAACACCGGGATAAGCGGGGAACGCCGGTCGGGAGCAAGAGGGGAATTCGTGAAAATTACCTGGAAGACCATCGCGCCGCTGGCGATCTGGCTTGCGATCTATCTGGTGCCGGTACCGGCCGGCCTCAATCTCAATCAGTGGCACTATTTTGCGATATTTGCGGCCGTGATCGCCGGCCTGATCCTGGAATCGATGCCGGTCGGCGCGGTCGGCCTGATCGGCCTGACGGTCGCGGGCGTGATGGGGTATGTCGAACCCGATCCCAACAAATCGCTGCGCTGGATGCTGGGCGGGTTTTCCGAAAGCACGGTGTGGCTGATCGTCGGCGCCTTCGTGTTCTCGATCGGTTACCGCAAGAGCGGGCTCGGCCGGCGGCTCGCTCTGATGCTGGTGCGCGCGCTCGGCCGCCGCACCATCGGCCTCGGCTATGCGGTCGCCTTCTCCGACCTCGTGCTCGCGCCGGCGACGCCGTCCAACACCGCGCGCTCGGGCGGCACGATCTATCCGATCGTCAGTAACATTCCCAGGATCTACGGTTCCGAACCCGGGCCGACCGCCGGCCTGATCGGCACCTACGTGATGTGGACGGCGTTTGCGACCACGGCGGTCACGAGCTCGCTGTTCCTGACCGCGCTGGCGCCGAATGCGGCGGCGCTCTCGATCGCCAAAAAGATCGTCAATGTCGACATCGGCTGGTCGCAATGGTTCTTCGGGTTTGCGCCGCTCGGAATCCTGTTGCTGCTGCTGGTGCCATTGCTGAGCTACATCGTGTGCCGGCCGGAGGTGAAGGAAAGCCCGGAAATCGTCACCTGGAGCGCCGGCGAAATCGCCGCGATGGGGCCGCCGTCGCGCAGCGAATGGATCATGGCAGCCCTGGTGCTGCTGGCGATGTTTCTGTGGATCTGCGGCTCCAATCCCACCATCAGCCTGCCGCTGTTAGGTGCCAACTTCATCAACCCGACGATGGTGGTGTTCGTGGTGATCTCGCTGATGCTGGTCACGGGTGTGATCGATTTCGACGACATCGTCGCTGAAAAGAGCGCCTGGGAAGTGTTCTTCTATTTCACTTCGCTGCTGACGCTGTCGTCCGGCCTGAACGAGATCGGATTCATCAAATGGGTGGCGGAGGGCTACGCCAAGCCGCTGGCCAGCGTGTCGCCGCTGATGGGGATGATCCTGCTGGTGTCGTTCTTCTTCTGGATCCACTATTTCTTTTCCAGCATCACCTCGCACACGGCCGCTGTGTTGCCGGTCGTGCTTGCCGTCGGCACCAGCATTCCCGGCCTGTCGGTGCAAACCTTGATGCTGCTGTGCGTGTATTCGCTGGGGCTGATGGGCGTGATCTCGCCCTATGCCACCGGACCGGCGCCGATGTATTTCGGCAGCGGTTACATCGGCAAGCGCGATTTCTGGAAATTCGGCCTGATTTTTGGGGTGATCTACTTTGCGGGCCTGCTGTTGATCGTGCTGCCGTGGCTGCGGTTCATCGGCTTTTAACCGGCGGCCACGTTTGCGGATTTCGCCGCATTGGCGCGGCGGAATTGCAGCACGATCCGGGTCCCCTGATGGGCGGGATCGCGTTCGACGGTTGCCTCCAGCTTGGCGGCCATCGCCGAGACGATGCGCTGGCCCATGCCGGTGCCGCGCGGATCGGCCTTTGCGTCGAGGCCGACGCCGTCGTCGGCGATCGACAGCACGAGATCGTCGCCCTGGGCCTTGAGTTCGATATGGATGGGGCCGGCGCCGTCGGGGTAGGCGTATTTCACCGCGTTCATCACCAGCTCGTTGACGATGATGCCGATCGCCACCGCGCGATCCGGGTCGATATCGATCGGCTCGGCCTTCAGCGTCAGCCGCGACATCCGGTTGCCTTCGGCCGACCGCCTGAGATCTTCCAGCAGGGCGTCCAGATACTGGTTCAGCAGCACGCTCTTCAGGTCGTGCGAGGTGTAGAGCCGGCGGTGGACCTGGGCGACCGCGGCGACGCGTCCCATCGCGTTGGTCAGCGCCTCCTTGACGCCGTCCTGCGTGCTCGAATTCGCCTGCAGGTGCAAAAGCGAAGCGATGATCTGCAAAGAATTGCCGACGCGGTGGTTGACTTCGCGCAACAGCACTTCGCGTTCGGCTGCCAGTGCTGCGTAGCGGTCGCGTGAGGCGTGGACCTCGGCCTCGGCCTCATCGCGGGCTCTTTGAATTTGAGCCTGCCGCATCGCGCCGTTGACGGCGACGTGGAGCAGCGGAATGAAATCGCCCTGGGCATCCTTGACCAGATAGTCCGCCGCACCAGCCTTCAACGCGGTGACCGCGATCGCCGAATCCTGCGAGGCGGTGACAAACACCACCGGCGGCGCGTCCGGAATCTTCAGTATCTGCTCGAGCGTTTCCAGACCGTCGAGACCGGGCATGTACTGGTCGAGGGCGACGACGTCGATGCCGCCTTGCGCCAGGCGCGCGAGCCCCTCATGTCCGCTGGCGGCATGGACGACCCTAAAACCTTGTCGCGTCAGGCCGCGGTCGACCAGCCGGGCAAGCGCAGCGTCGTCATCGATATACAGCAATGTCGGCGTTGCGGTGTTCATGTGGCGGCGGGTGGTACCTGAATGACGGAAAAGAACAGGCCGAGCTGGCGAATGGCGTTGGCAAAGCTTTCGTAATTCACCGGCTTGGTGATGTAGACGTTGCAGCCGAGTTCGTAGCAGCGCTTGATTTCCTGGGAATCGTCGGTCGTGGTCAGAACTACGACCGGCGTCGCCTTCAGGTATTTGTTGTCCTTGACCCGCCGCAAGATATCGATGCCGGTCATGTCCGGCAGGTTGAGGTCAAGCAGGATCAGCAGGGCCTCGCCCTTGTGATTGAGTCCCGTGCCGTCGCTGCCGAACAAATAGTTCACCGCGTCTGTACCGTTGGTGAACGGCATGATCTCGTTATTGACACCGGAGCGCCGGATATTGCGTTCGATCAGGCGGGCGTGGCCCTCATCGTCCTCGATCATGATGATGGTGACTGGCTTGCTCATGACGCCTTGTTCCGGTTGCTGAATGTCCAGTTGATCGGCAGTGTTATCGTGAATGTGCTGCCGGTGTGAAGTTCCGATGCCACCGACATGGTTCCGCCTAACCGCCGCACCAGCGCACGGACGTGCGCAAGGCCGATGCCTTGTCCGGGTTTGTCCTGGGTTCCCGCGCGACGGAACAGGTCGAAGATCCGCTGGTGGTCCTTGGGATCGATGCCGCGCCCATTGTCGGAGACATCGAAAATCGCAAAGCCAAGTTTGGTGCGGCCCCGGATCAGGATGTCGCCGGGAACCCCGCTCTTGAGATATTTGAGCGCATTATCGATCAAATTGGAGAAGATCTGCTCCAGCGCAAGACGGTCGCTGACGATGTTCGGCAGCGGCTCGATGCGGATTTGAGCATCGGCTTCCGCGGCCTGATGCGCCACGGTTGCAACGATGCCTTCGATCAGTTCGCGGGTATCGATGCGCACCGGCTGGAATTCGCGCCGTCCCTCGCGGGTGAGGTTGAGGATTGCCGATATCAGCCGGTCCATCTTGCCGATCGAGGATTTGATGAATCCCAGCGCCTCGGTGAAATCTTCCGACAGTTGCTTGTCGGTGCCTTCGAGCACGGGTTCGGCGCTATCGGTCGCATTGTCCGGCACCGGCGGCGTCGAGGTCCCGGCGCGGGCAAGGGCTGCGATCCGCTTGAAGATATCGCCGCGCAATTCCTCGAGCTCGCTGGTGAAGCCCATGATGTTGACCAGCGGCGAGCGCAGATCGTGGCTGACGATGTAAGCGAAACGCTGGATCTCGTCATTGGCCTCGCGCAGATCCGCGGTGCGCTCATCGACGGTGGCCTCGAGATTGATATTGTTGTCGCGCAGCAATGCTTCGGCTTCGTCGCGTGCGCGCGACGAGCGCCGCACCAGAAAAATGGAGATGCCGGCCAGGACGGCAACGAAACCCGAACCGATGCCGGTCATCGATGCCGCCAGGGTCTGACTGCGGTCGGCGTTGGTCGTACGCAGGACAAACAGACGATCTTCTTCCGCACGCATCTCGCCCGCCAGATCATAGATGTGGTTCATGGCGGCGCGGCCAACGTCCTCGCGGACGATCTGGGCGGCGTCGTTCAGGCGCTGGGTCCGCGCAAGTTCGATGGTCTTTCGGAATTCCTCGATGCGCTGATGGCTGAGTGGAATCATCTGGTCCAGAACCCGCTTTTGAGTCGGATTGTCGCTGGTGAGTTCACTCAGCCGCGTTAGTGCCGGCGGAATCTGGGATGCGGCCTCCTCGAAATCGGTTTGAAAATTGGGCTGCAATGTCAGAACAAAGCCGCGCTGAGCGCTTTCGGCCCGGCGCAATTGCAGTTGCGTGAAGGATATCTGATTTTCATTTTCAACGGTGCGAACCACCCAGCGCGCGTCCTCCCGCGCCCTGTTTACCAGATAGACCGAGCCAGCGCTGATAACCGTCAGCACCGCGAGCCCCGCCGCAAGCAGCAGGATCTGGCCAATTGCCCGCCGGCGCATGGCGTCAGGCGTCACAACAGTCCCGCGTCATGAAGCAGTGGAATTCAAGCGATCCCCCGGACGGGAAGGATTTCCCGGGCCGAGCAAAACGCCTGCTCAGGCAATTGGTTCCATAGGGCGGTGATTGTTTTCGAGGCCGGTTCAACCGACCGGCTGGCCGGCCAGGTACTGCTCCAGCCAGTGGATGTGGTAGTCGCCATCGATAATGCTGGGCTCGCGCACCAGGGCCCGAAACAGCGGCAGGGTGGTTTCGATGCCCTCGACCACCATCTCATCCAGCGCCCGGCGCAGCCGCATCAGGCATTCGCCGCGGGTCTTGCCATGGACGATCAGCTTGCCGACCAGCGAGTCGTAATAGGGCGGGATGACGTAGCCCTGATACACGGCCGAGTCGATCCGTACGCCGAGCCCGCCGGGCGGATGGAATTGCGTGATCTTTCCAGGCGACGGCCGGAAGGTCTGCGGATTTTCGGCGTTGACCCGGCATTCGATGGCATGACCGATGATCTGGATCTCGTCTTGCGTCGCCGGCAGGTCGCCGCCGGCGGCGATGCGGATCTGCTCGAGCACGAGGTCAATATCGGTGATCATCTCGGTGACGGGATGCTCGACCTGGATGCGGGTATTCATTTCGATGAAATAGAACTCGCCGTCCTCGAACAGAAATTCGATGGTGCCGACGCCGAGATATTTCATGTCCTGCATCGCCTTGGCGCAGGTCGCCCCGATTTTGGCGCGGGCGGCGGCGGCGAGGACCGGCGAGGGGCCTTCCTCCCAGACTTTCTGGTGACGCCGCTGCAGCGAACAGTCGCGCTCACCGAGATGGATCGCGCCGCCACGGCCGTCGCCGAGCACCTGGATTTCGATGTGGCGCGGCTTTTGCAGGTATTTCTCCAGATAGACCGAGGCATCGCCGAACGCGGACTTGGCCTCGTTGGATGCGGTCGACAGCGCCATCATCAGATCGTCGGCCGTCTGCGCGACCTTCATGCCGCGCCCGCCGCCCCCGGCGGCAGCCTTTACCAGCACGGGAAAGCCGATCGCCTCCGCAATCGCCATCGCGTCGTCGTCGGATCCGACACCGCCGTCCGAACCCGGCACCACGGGAATGCCGAGCCTCTTCGCAGTTTTCTTGGCTTCGATCTTGTCGCCCATCAGGCGGATGTGCTCGGCCTTCGGGCCGATGAAATGCAGGTTATGCTCGGCGAGGATTTCGGCGAAGCGGGCATTCTCGGACAGGAAGCCGTAGCCGGGATGCACCGCATCGGCGCCGGTGATCTCGCACGCCGCGAGCAGCGCGGGGATGTTGAGATAGCTGTCCTTTGACGGCGGCGGCCCGATGCAGACGCTTTCGTCGGCAAGCCGCACATGCATCGCATCGGCGTCGGCGGTGGAATGCACGGCAACGGTGGAGATGCCGAGTTCCTTGCACGCGCGCAGCACGCGCAGGGCAATTTCGCCGCGATTGGCTATGAGTATCTTGTCGAACATCGCAGCGCCTGACGTTGACGAATTCTATTCAATGATGACCAGCGGTTCGCCGAATTCGACCGGCTGGCCGTCCTCGACGAGAATTTGCGTTACGGTGCCCGCGCGCGGCGATGGAATCTGGTTCATCGTTTTCATCGCTTCGATGATCAAAAGCGTTTGTCCGGCCGACACCTTGCTACCGACCTCGATGAATGGCTTGGCGCCGGGCTCGGGCGACCAATAGGCGGTGCCGACCATCGGGGAGGGCACAACGCCCGGGTGTTTTGCCAGGTCGGTGGCAGCGGCGGGCGCAGCGGATGCGGCCGAAGCCGCAGACGCCGAAACGCCCGGCTGGAAGTTCGCCGGCATCGAGGCCGCGATTGAGATGTTGCGTGCGACCCGCACCCGAAGACCGGCGCGCTCGATCTCGATTTCGGTGAGACTGGTCTCGTCCAGCAGCAAAGCGAGTTCGCGAATGAGCGCGCTGTCGTCGCTTTTGAAATTTGCGGCTGATTTGGTGTCAGGCTTGCTCGCCATGCTGTTGATCCGGAATTCTCTGGGTGGTGACGGCTGACGCGTCAGGCTTTTTTTGCTTTGGCGCCGATTTTGGCGGCAAGGCCGTTGATCGCGAGCCGGTAGCCGTCGATGCCGAAGCCGCAAAGCGAAGCGAAGGCGGCTTTGGCGGTGAAGGAATGATGCCGGAAACTCTCGCGGGCGTGAATGTTGCTGATGTGCACTTCGACGGTTGGAAGTTTCACCGCGACCAGCGCGTCATGCAGCGCGATCGAGGTGTGGGAGTAGCCGCCGGCATTGATGATGATGCCCACAGCCTTGCTGGCATGCGCCTCGTGGATGAAATCGATCAGCTCGCCTTCGCGATTGGACTGCCGGCAATCGGCCTTGAGGCCAAACTGCGCAGCGGTCTCCGCGCACAGTTTCTCGACATCGGCGAGCCTTGCATGGCCGTAGGTCTCGGGCTCGCGGGTCCCCAGCATGTTGAGGTTCGGACCGTTGAGCACATAAATCGTCGCTGTAGAGGCCTCGGCCATCCAGATTCCAGTAATTGGGGGCGGGTAGGTCGCGGGGTTATAGGTAACAACGGCGGCTAGGGGAAGCCTTCTGGCCCCGTGGAATAGGCCCCAAGAGCTTCATCCGGTTCGTAAAAAGCCGCATGGAACCTACGGAAATCATTCGTTAACCAAAGTTTGAGGATGCCTGGCCGCCACGCAAAAGGGGCGGGCATTTCTGCCCGCCCCGAACGCGCCGTGAGCTCAAAAGCTCTTAGCCTTCGATGATGTAGACGATCTCGTGGGTCTGCGGACGCACGATGATGTACTGGCCGTGCACGAAGATCACATCGTAGCCGCGCCACTCCGGATAGATTTCCACAATCCGGGCAGGAAGCGGATGGAAACGAACCGTCGAGGGCACCACCGTGCCGACTGCGATGTTGAAGTTGACGTTGGTCGTCTCCTCGATCTTCTCCGACTTGATGGCGGAAACGATCTGGGTGCGCTTTTCAGCCGGCGGGGCTGCGGTCGCCGAAGTGGCGGCGTTGCCCGTCGTCGTCTGCGACCTCGAGTCGGTCGTGCCCTTGGTCTGGGCGTTCATGTTGCCCGTCTTGCTGTCGCGGCTTTCGGCGGCGTTCGTGGTACCGCTCTTGCTGTCACGACCCTCGGCCTTCATGTCCTTGCCGCCTTTGGCATTCTCATTCTCGGAGCTCATGCTCTTCGACTTCTGGCCCGGCATGGCATTGTTGTCTTGCGCGCTCTTGCTGGTGCTCGTTCCCGGCTGCGCCTTTTCGTTGGATTCCGAGGCCTTCATGCCGGAGTTCTCAGAGCCCTTCATTCCCTGGGATTCGGCGCCCTTCATGCCCGTCGATGCGCCCGATTCTTTCTTCGGTGCTACGGAAGGCGCAGCGTGTTCCGTTGAAGGAGCACTCTGTTGGGTGGGGGCGGCGCCCGACGCGCCTTCACGACTCGTTCCGGTACCTTGTGCATTCGCAAAACCGGTTCCGGCGATCAGGGCCGCCACTGCGGCCGAAATCAAAAAGCGATTAGTCATCGAATATCTCCTCACGTGGATGCATTGCCCGCGTCGACAACGACAGGAGATCGACGATGTTCCTGACTATTTACGGTTCCATCGCGCTTGTTTTGTGAATGCGCGGTGAACAGATATTTCAGCTGAAATTGAAACCGCTGAAAGGTTCCGGCGGTTCGGCTTCCGCGGCGTTTTGTCCAACAAAAAATCCGGCTGCGCCGCAGCCGGATTTTTATCGTCGAACGAAGTGGCCCGTGCGAGGCCGGCGCGTCAGCAGGTCGCCTTGCCGCAGCGGGCGACGCCGATCTTCTCCTTGAGGCTTTCGATGCCGACCGCGCCGATCACGACCTGCTTGCCGATCACGTAGCTCGGCGTTCCGTTCATGCCCATGGCTTCGGCGAGCTTGAAGTTCTCTTCGATCGTCGCCTTCGCTTCCGGGCTCGCCATGTCCTTTTCCAGCTTCGCCATGTCGAGGCCGACTTCCTTGGCAACCGCCATGGCGCGCGCCTTGTCGGCGGCGCCGCGACCGCCGAGCAGCTTCTGATGGAAGTCGAGATATTTCTTGCCGGTCGGATCCTGCATGCGCACGGCGACCGCGACCTGGGCCGCTTCGACCGAGCCCTGGCTCAGCACCGGGAATTCCTTGAGCACGACCTTCAGCTTGGGATCGGCCTTCATCAGATCGAGCATGTCGGCCATGGCGCGTTTGCAGTAACCGCAATTGTAATCGAAGAACTCGACGAAGGTGACGTCGCCATCCTTGTTGCCAAGGGTCACACCGCGCGGTGAGTTGAAGATCGCGTCCGCATTCTTGCTGACACTCGCTTCGTGCTTTTCGGCTTCAGCGGCGGCCTGACGCTTGCTCAGTTCATTCATCGCCTCTTCGAGCACTTCGGGGTGCGAGATCAGGTAGTTCTTGACGATGGTTTCGATGTCGCCGCGCTGGGTATCGGAAAAGCTCTGCGCGGAGGCGGACAGCGGCGCCGCGCCGAGCGCGAGCGCGAACAGGGCGGGTGCGAGAAAACGGAAAGAGGGCATTGGCAAATCCTTGTGCGGCGGGTTTCGCCCGGCAATTCTTGCGAAGGCCGGCTCTTGGAACAGGTACGTCAATGTTTCGAACAGGTTGTAGTTCAACTCGGTTTATTTCTAGTTGTTTTTCTGGCCCGGCAGCGGCTTGGCGCTCACAATGTCGTCAGCTTTGACCCAGCCAGGCGTGCCGATGGCGAAGCGGGTTTTGGCCCGCGAGGCCAGATCGCGCGCGGTCTTGTTGTCGCCGCGCAGGTAGGCGGCCTGGGCGGAGGCCAGATCGGCCTCGGCGTAGTCTCCCTTGCGGCCATAGGCCATGGCGAGCTGGGTGTAGCCAAGCGGCGCCTCGGTCTCGCGCGCCACCGCCGCACGCAGGATCGAGATCGCTTCCTCGGCATAGGCCTTGTTGTCGGTGGCCACCAGCGCCTGCCCGAGCATCATCTCGATCAGCGGCGCGTTGTTCGAGAGCTGCACCGCCTTGCGCAGCGGCGCAATCGCCTCGGCGGGCTTGCCGCCTTCCAGCAGCGCCTGGCCGCGCAATTCGTAGAAATAGGGATTGCCGGGCTGCAGCTGAATCAAGCCGTCGATCTGGGCGATCGCGCTGCGCAGATCGCCGTGCAGATAGGTCGTGATGGCGTGCGCGTAGCGCGCGGGCAGGCTGGTGTTCGACATCGGATAGCGCCGGTAGACCGTGTCCTGCCGTTCCATGAAGGCGGAGATCTTGGCGCGCACCATGTCGTGGCGCATTTGCAGGGCCGGGTCGTCTTTCTTGTCCCAATAGGGGCTGGAACGCGCCAATTCCTCGAGGGCTGCGACCCGCTCCGCGGGCATCGGATGCGATTGAACATAGGGGTCCGCGCCGTGCGCTGCGAACAGGCTGTCGTTGGTGAAACGCTTGAAGGTTTCGTACATGCCCCTGGCGGATTGGCCGGTGGCCGTCAAAAACTTCACGCCGGCCTTGTCGGCGTTCTCCTCCTGCTGGCGCACATAGGAGATCAGCGTGCGGCGGATCATTTCCTGCGGCCCGGCGACAGCGGCGGCGCCGGCATTGACCAGGCCGTTATTGGAATTGCCGCTTCGCACGCCCGCGACCATCGCGCCGGCGCCGAGCAGCATGGCGATGATCATCTGGGTCTGCGCCTGCGCCAGCTGCTCGCGCATTTTGGCGAGATGGCCGCCGGCAAGGTGACCGGTTTCGTGCGCGAGCACGCCGATGATCTGGTTCGGGGTCTCCGATTGCATGATCGCGCCGTAATTGACGAAGATGCGGCGGCCGTCGGCGACGAAAGCGTTGAAGGCGCTCTCGTTGATGATCACCATCTGGATGTTCTGCTTTTCCAGACCGGCGGCGCGCAGGATCGGCCTGGTGTATTCGCGCAGCAATTGCTCGGACTCGGTGTCACGCAGGATCGGCGGGCCCTTGTTCTCCTGCGCCAGCGCGGCCATCGGGGCCACGGCCAGCGCGGCCGCGGTCATCAGCGCGGTCCATTTCGAGGTCTTTTTGCGTAAGCCGATGCGAAGCAACATGTGCGGTCTTTTAAAGATTGGCGGCGCGGATATGCGGTGGGCCGGATCGGTCCTGATGGAGCGAGCTTGTTAGATCGGAATTCGACCCCAGTCTGTTGTTTTGGCGTGTTTTCTTCACGCGAACCGGTATCCACTTCGCTTGAAAACGCTATAAGGAGCCACCGAATGCGGCCAGTCTGGGGCGGTAACCGGTGCAGGACCCGTGAAATCGGCGGCGGCCGTTCAAATAGCAGATATCGATGCTCGAAGCGACACTCAGAGACCGCGCAAAATACCTGCTGACCCCCTCGGCACGGAGCGATGTTCCGCCTTTCATGGTGATGGATGTGATGGCGGCGGCGGCCCGCATCGAGGCGGCGGGCGGCCACGTGATTCACATGGAAGTCGGGCAGCCGGCGGCGCCGGCCCCGGGCGTCGCGATCGCGGCCGCCCAAGCCGCGCTTGCGGACGGGCGGATCGACTATACGTCCGCGCTCGGCGTTCCCTCGCTGCGCGCGCGTATCGCCCGGCACTACCGCGATACTTATGGCTGTCAGGTCGATGCCGAGCGCATTGTCGTCACCACCGGTTCGTCCGGCGGTTTCATCCTGGCGTTTCTTTCGATGTTCGAGCCGGGCGACCGGGTCGCGGTCACCGTGCCAGGCTATCCGCCGTATCGGCACATCCTGACCGCGCTCGGCTGCGAGCCGGTGCTGATCGAGACCTCGAGCGAAACTCGCCATGCGCTGACCGGCGAGGCCCTGCTGGCCGCGCATCGCAAGGCGCCGCTGAAAGGTGTGCTGGTCGGCAGCCCCGCCAATCCGACCGGAACCATGATGTCGCGCGAGGCGCTCACGAGCCTGATGGCGGCCGCCGAAGGCGCCGGCATCCGGTTCATTTCCGACGAGATCTATCACGGTCTCGACTATGCGTTTGCCGCCGTGACCGCGGCCGAGCTTTCGCCGCAGGCGCTGGTGATCAACTCGTTCTCGAAATATTTCTGCATGACCGGCTGGCGGGTCGGCTGGATGGTGGTGCCGGACCCGCTGGTGCGGCCGATCGAACGGCTGCAGCAGAACCTGTCGATCTCGGTGCCGACGCTGTCGCAGATCGCGGCCGAAGCCGCGTTCGAAGGCCGCGAAGCGATGGAAGCGATCAAGCGCGGCTATCAGGAGAACCGCCGGATTTTGATCGACGGCCTGCCGAAAGCCGGCCTCACCAAATTCCTGCCGGCCGACGGCGCGTTCTACCTCTATGCCGACGTCTCGGACTTCACGTCCGACAGTTTCGAGTTCGCCAGCCGGATGCTGGAAAAGGCCCACGTCGCGGCCACCCCTGGCGTCGATTTCGATCCGGTCCACGGCCGCAGCTTCATTCGCTTTTCCTACGCGCGTTCGGCCGACGAGATGCGCGAAGCCGTCGCGCGCATCGCGCGCTGGCTCGGCTAGCGCCACCCGCACACGAGAAACCCTTATCCGGAGATCTGCTTTGTCCGTCAGAACGATGCCCGCGCCCGTTGTACCCGCGCATTTTCCGCTCGCCGCCTTGCTGTGGCCGCAGCGTGCCGGCGGAATCTCCGGGGTGCTGCGCAGCGTCATTCTGGTTGCGCTGGGAACCGCGCTGCTGACCATGTCGGCCAAGGTCAATCTGCCATTGCCGTACGTGCCGATGACGCTGCAGACGCTGGTCGTGCTGGTCATCGGCGCGGCCTATGGCTGGCGTCTCGGCAGCGTGACGGTCATGGCCTATCTGGCGGAAGGCGCGCTCGGATTGCCGGTATTCGCGGGTCCCGCCGGCGGTCTCGCGCCGTTGCTCGGTCCGGCGGGATATCTGTTCGGCTTTGTGGCGGCGGCTTTCGCCACGGGGTGGCTGAGCGAACGCGGCTGGGATCGATCGGTCGCCTGGCTGTTCCTCGCAATGGGGCTCGGACACGTGCTTATTCTCGCCGCCGGCTTTACCTGGCTGGCGTTCGGCATGAAACTCGGCGTCGAGAAGGCGTGGCTGGTCGGGATTGCGCCGTTCTTGGCGGCGTCGCTGATCAAGAACGCGCTTGGTGCTGCGCTCGTACCGTCGATCAGGCGTGTGCTCGATCGTCGCGGCTAGAACCGCCGGGCGCGCGACCAACGCCATTGACACCGTTGGGCCAATGGCTCTTGGCTAGGCGGGGTAGGACGACGCCGCGCAAACGCGGCGGAACAAATCAGCGATCTCTGAGGGGGGAGTAACATCATGGCGGCAACGATTGCGAGCGGCGCACCGGTGAGTGCTGCGAAACCGGCAAAGCCCTGGTACAAGGTTCTCTATATTCAGGTGCTGATCGCCATCGCGCTCGGCGCCCTCGTCGGTTGGCTGTGGCCCGATCTTGCGACCAACGACTGGATCAAGGCGCTCGGCGACGGCTTCATCAAGCTGATCAAGATGGTGATCGCGCCGATCATCTTCTGCACCGTGGTATCTGGCATCGCGCATATTCAGGATGCCAAGAAGGTCGGCCGCATCGGCGTCAAGGCGCTGGTCTATTTCGAAATCGTCTCGACCTTCGCGCTGTTGATCGGGCTCATCGTCGGCAACGTGGTGCGGCCCGGCTCGGGTTTTGGCGGAGCCCTGGCGGACGCCGGCAAGGTAGCCGGATTCGCCAAGCAGGCCGAAGCCCAGAAGACCGTCGATTTCTTCCTGCACATCATTCCAGATACCGTGGTCGGCGCCTTTGCGACCGGCGAAATCCTCCAGGTGCTGCTGTTCTCGATCCTGTTCGGTTTCTCGATCATGGCCCTTGGCGAGCGCGGCCATACCATACGTGCCTTTGTCGATGATGCTGCTCACGCGGTGTTCGGTGTCATCGCCATCGTCATGAAGGCGGCGCCGATCGGTGCGTTCGGTGCGATGGCCTTCACCATCGGCAAGTTCGGAACCGGCGCGATTTTGAATCTGATGGGGCTGATCGCGACGTTCTACCTCACGGCGGCGCTGTTCGTGTTCGTCGTGCTCGGCGTCATCGCCCGGATCGTCGGCTTCTCGATTGTCAAGTTCCTGGCCTACATCAAGGACGAACTCCTGATCGTGCTCGGCACTTCATCGTCGGAGAGCGCGCTGCCCTCGCTGATGGAAAAGCTCGAGCGGCTCGGCTGTTCCAAGTCGGTCGTCGGTCTGGTGGTGCCGACCGGCTATTCCTTCAACCTCGACGGCACCAACATCTACATGACGCTGGCAACGCTGTTCATTGCGCAGGCGCTCGGTTTCGATCTCACCCTCGGCCAGCAGATCACGATCCTGCTGGTCGCGATGCTGACCTCGAAGGGCGCGTCCGGCATCACCGGGGCGGGCTTCATCACGTTGGCGGCGACGCTGGCCGTCGTCGATCCGCGTCTGGTACCCGGCATGGCCATCGTGCTCGGCATCGACAAGTTCATGAGCGAATGCCGGGCGCTGACCAATCTGTGCGGCAATGGTGTTGCCTGCGTGGTGGTGTCGTGGTGGGAGGGCGAACTCGATCGCGACAAGCTGCATGCCAATCTCAACAAGCAGGTCGATCCATCGGATATGGAGACCGCGCTCACGACCGATTGACGATCGTGTTGAGCCAATAAAAAACCGCCCGGTTTTGCCGGGCGGTTTTTCTTTTGAGGTCGATCTTACTCGCCGCCGCCGAAACGGCGCGACCACCATCCCGCCTTGCGCGGCTGGGTGTCGCTGGTTGCCGCCGGAACGGGGTCGGCGGGAGCTGCCGCAGGGGGCGGCTCTGGCTGACTCTGAACCAGTGGTGCGGGCGCATCGCTCGGGGCGCTGGTCAGGAAGCTGACCTTCTCGCGCACGGTCGAGCGCCGTCGCGCGGCGGCGCGGTCGGCTTCCTGGGCGGTCTCTTCCGCCGCGGGCGCGCTGACGGTTTCGGGCTGGGCGTGCGGCTGCTCGGCAGGTTGCCATTGCGGCGGCTGCGACACAGGCTCGGGGTGCACCAGCGAGGGCGCCGGCTCAGGCGAAACGCCGTCGAAATCGGCAACCGCCGTGGTCGCCTCCGGCGCCGATGTCGGCCCGAGTTCGTCCGCGATCGATCCGACCAGGCCGTCTTCCGGTCCGTTGCCACGCCGGCGGCGTCCACCGCGGCGTCCGCGGCGGCGCGGGCGCCGCTCGCCATTGGGCCCTTGTTCGCTGCGCGCGAAGCCGGGCTGTTCGTTGGCTTCTTCCTCGTCGGACTCGCCGTCGTCGGCAACCGCGCCATCGGCGGCCATTTCGGGCACCACGCGCGGGGCCTCGTTCTCGTCACGCGGCGCGCCGCCTTCGCGCGCCTCGCCGGAGCGGCCGCGCCGACGCCGGCGCCGCTTGCGCCGGTGGCCGTCGCCCTCGGCTTCGCCGCCGGTTTCTTCGCCGGCCGCGGCATCCTCCGTCAGCCCTTCGGTTTCTTCGGTCTCGATTTCCGATTCGGTTTCGATATCGAACGATTCCTCGTCGTCATAGGCTTCCTCGACCTGCGGCGGCGAGGCTGCGGCTTGCGCCGCGAGCAATGCCTTGGCCGCTTCCAGCGTGTGCACCTGTTCGCCGCGATCGATGATGAACGACTGCTGGCCGCTCACGGTCGCGTCGGCAACCACCGCAAGCGAAACCTTGAAGGCGTTTTCGAGATCGCGCAGATGGCCGCGCTTGTGGTTGAGGACGTAGAGCGCGACGTCGGTCCGGGTGCGCACCACGAGATTGTGAGTCGCGCCCTTCATCAGGATTTCCTCGATGCCGCGCAGCAATTGCAGCGCCACCGACGATACCGAGCGGACATGACCGCTGCCGCCGCATTGCGCGCAGGGCTCGGTCGAACTCTCCAGCACGCTGGCGCGGATGCGCTGGCGCGACATTTCCAGCAGGCCGAAATGCGAGATGCGCCCGACCTGGATGCGCGCGCGGTCCTGCCGCAGGCAGTCTGAGAGCTTGCGCTCGACTGCGCGGTTGTTGCGCTTCTCGTCCATGTCGATGAAGTCGATGACGATCAGGCCCGCGAGATCGCGCAGGCGCAACTGGCGAGCGACTTCTTCCGACGCCTCGAGATTGGTCTTGAGTGCGGTGTCCTCGATGTGATGTTCGCGGGTCGAGCGGCCCGAGTTGACGTCGATCGAGACCAGCGCCTCGGTCTGGTTGATGACGATGTAGCCGCCGGAGCGCAACTGCACGGTCGGCGAGAACATCGCATCCAATTGGCTCTCGACGCCCATCCGCGAGAACAGCGGCTGGCCGTCGCGATATTGCCGCACCGCCCGCACGTTCGAGGGCATCAGCATCTTCATGAAGTCGCGCGCTTCCTGATAACCGGCTTCGCCGGCCACCTGGATCTCGTCGATTTCCTTGTTGTAGAGGTCGCGCAGCGAGCGCTTGATCAGCGAGCCTTCCTCATAGACGAGGGTAGGGGCCTGCGACTTCAGCGTCATGTCGCGGACGGTTTCCCACATCCGGATCAGGTATTCGAAGTCGCGCTTGATTTCGGGCTTGGTGCGCGAGGCGCCGGCGGTGCGCAGGATGATCCCCATGCCTTCGGGCACGTCGAGATCCTGCACCACTTCCTTCAGGCGTGAGCGATCCTGCGCCGAGGTGATCTTGCGGCTGATGCCGCCGCCGCGCGCGGTGTTGGGCATCAGCACCGCGTAACGGCCGGCCAGCGACAGATAGGTCGTGAGCGCCGCGCCCTTGTTGCCGCGCTCTTCCTTGACGACCTGAACCAGCATCACCTGGCGGCGCTTGATGACTTCCTGGATCTTGTACTGGCGGCGTGGACGGAAAGCGCGTTCCGGAACTTCTTCCAGCACGTCGTCGCCGCCGACGGATTCGACGAGTTCCTCTTCGGCGTCCTCGCCTTCCTCGTCCTCGTCGTCGTGATGTTCCTCGCCATTCGCGGCGGCATGCTCATCGTGCGGCGCGGCGGCGTGCGCTTCACCGGCATGCTCGTGGGGTTCGGCGCCGCCATCTTCGGCATGCGGCGCGTCGTCGGCGTGAGCCGCGTTTTCGCGCGCATGCTCGTCATGATGCGCGTGCTCTTCTTCCTCTTCCTCGTGAGCTTCCGCCACGGCCGCCTCGACAGCGGCCGTATCGGGCAGGGTTACCGCCGCCAGCGTCTCGCTGGCGTGGGTCTCGGTGCCCTGGTCCTGCGCGTGATCATGCTCATCATGGGCATGCTCATGATCGTGCGTGTGGTCGTGATCATGCTCGTGCGAATGCTCATGACCTTCGTGGTCATGATGTTCGCCATGCGGCTCTTCGACGTGCGAATGTTCAGCGTGCGAATGTTCAGCGTGCAGGCCTTCGTGTCCGTGGCCTTCCTGGCCCTCATAGGGTTGAGGGATCTGCGAGGGATCGACGGCGGCGTTTTCCACAACCTCGCTCTGGACGCGGTCGCCATTGCCGCGGCGGCGGGCATTGCGATGGCGCGAACGGCCGCGATGGCGGTTGGAGGAGCGGTTCTCGCTCTCTTCCTCGGCCTCGCGATGGGCGCGCTCGTCGGCTTCGATCAGCGCCTGACGGTCGGCGACCGGAATCTGGTAATAGTCGGGATGGATTTCGCTGAAGGCGAGGAAGCCGTGGCGGTTGCCGCCATATTCGATGAAGGCTGCCTGGAGCGACGGCTCTACCCGCGTGACCTTGGCGAGGTAGATATTGCCGCGCAGTTGTTTGCGCTGGGCGGTCTCGAAATCAAATTCTTCGACGCGATTGCCGCGGACCACGACGACCCGGGTCTCTTCCGGGTGGGTGGCATCGATCAACATCTTGTTGGGCATTTTGGGGCTCTTGACGGCGGCGGGCGCGGTGCAAGGCGCGCGCATGATGCGCGGCCCGGTGACGCGACGGTCCACCTGATTCGGGGGTGAGGGGAAGGCCAAAACGCAAACCTGCGCGCCACGCCGAACGGGGTCCCGGAGCGACACGACGTGCGAGGCTTTCGCCTCGCGGAAGTGCGATCGTTCCGTGGATCTTGGTCGGCAACACAGTCTGGCGCATCAAGCGTCGGCCCGTCTGAACATGTTGGCGGCAAAAAGAGTACCGCCTTGTTAATCGCTAACGGCCCCGGCGCGGCGCCAAAGCGCCCGCCGGCCATCGCATATCGGACCTTTTCGGGGTCCGGATAATCAGTTCTGCCGTGTCTTAAACCGTCCCTGGGGCGAGAGTGTGCCTGGGACCGGACGCCACTCGGGCTCGAAACCGTCACTCCTTGGCAGCCGCGCGCAGCGCTGGCTGTGGGGGGATCGGGAAAGACGCAGGAATCTTCGGCTTCGAAGGTTCCGGCGCTGCACCGGGAGGCTGAACGCGACACAACCGGGAGTATTAGCCGTCAGCCCCCCGTACATACGTGGATTGGGCCGCACGTGCAAGGGAAGCGTCGCTGCGCGGCAACACTCGCACCTTTTCGCCGCCGGCGCGTTAAGGGTCAATTAACCCTGCGGTTCTAATCCGGTAATAGGTCTGCTCGGAGGCACGGAATCGTTGGCGAGCCGCGCAAATCAACGTATTTTGCTGGGATGCGGCGTGTTGTGCGTCGCAGCATTGTTGTGCGCGCCGGCGATCGCCCCAAGCGCGGCTGAGGCTCCCGCGCTGAACCCGGCTCCGGCCGGGCCTGCCGTGGCATCGAGTTTTCCCGTCGCCTCGGAGGCCCGCCTGGCCGGCGACAGCAAACGGACGCGCTTCGTCCTTGATCTCGACAAGACCATCCAGTTTCGGGCCTTTACCCTGGCCGATCCGTATCGCGTGGTCGTCGATATCCCGCAGGTCACCTTCCAGCTTCCGACCGGGACCGGAACTGGGGGCCGGGGGCTGGTCAAGGCGTTCCGCTACGGCTTGGTGATGCCGGGCGACTCGCGAATCGTGTTCGATCTCACGGGCCCTGCGAAAATCACCGATTCCACCATGCTGGAGGCGGCCAACGACCAGCCGCCGCGGCTGGTGCTGGAGCTGGAAGAGGTGGACCGGACCGCCTTCGTCCAGACCCTTGCGCCCGAGAACCGGCCCGAACTGCGACCGGCGATCGCGGATGCCAACGCCGCCGTGGTCCCACCGGAGGCGACGAAGCCCGCTGCCGCGCCCGATTCGCGCCCGCTGATCGTGATCGATCCCGGCCATGGCGGCATCGACAACGGCACCCAGTCGAGTGGCGAAAGCGAAAAGAACCTGGTGCTGGGATTTGGCCTGGCGCTGCGCGATCGGATCGAGAAATCAGGCAAGTATCGCGTCGTTATGACGCGCACCGACGACACGTTCATTCCGCTGAACGACCGCGTCAAGGTCGCGCGCAACCAGTCGGCGGCGCTGTTTGTGTCGATTCACGCCGACGCACTTCCGCGTCGCGAGGGCGATGCCCAGGGCGCCACGATCTATACTTTGTCCGACAAAGCCTCGGACGCCGAAGCCGAGCGGCTGGCGGAGGCGGAGAACAAATCCGACGCGATCGGCGGGGTGAACCTGTCGGACGAGCCGACCGAAGTCGCCGACATCCTGATCGATCTGGCGCAGCGCGAAACCAAGACCTTCTCGAACCGGTTCGCACGCACGTTAATGGGCGAGATGAAGAGCACGGTGCGGATGCACAAGCACCCGCTGAAATCCGCAGGCTTCCGGGTCCTGAAGGCCCCCGACGTGCCGTCGGTCCTGGTCGAACTCGGTTATGTCTCGAACAAGGGCGATCTCGAACATCTGGTATCGGAGAACTGGCGGACCAGGACGGTCGGATCGATGGCCCAGGCGATTGACACATTTTTCGCCAAACCTCTGGCAATCGCTGGGCCGGCCAAATGAAATGAAAAGAGAGCGGCCCAATGCCGGAAGCCCTAGTTTGGCCACAGCGGCAACGGTATAGAAAACTACCGCTGGGCCTTCGGAATCGGCCAATATTATTGTCCGTCGGCTCGTGTATTATCGGCCAGTGCTGCGGCGGGTCGCCGGGCAGGGCTTTCGCGCTAGGGTAGACGCCGCGGAATTGCGGCGCAAGGGTTGGAACGGAACTTCGATAATGCGCTTGCTCGTGCGGTTCTTGGGTTTCCTGTTCGCCGCCGGAACCGTAGTGTTCCTGGTCGGCGTCGCCGGCGTGGCGGGCGCAATCTGGCATTTTTCCAAGGATTTGCCGGACTATTCGCAGCTTCAGGATTATGAGCCGCCGGTGATGACGCGCGTGCATGCGTCGGACGGTGCGCTGCTCGGCGAGTATTCCAAGGAGCGTCGGCTTTATCTGCCGATCCAGGCGGTCCCAAAACTCGTCATCAACGCGTTCCTGGCGGCCGAGGATAAGAACTTCTACGAGCATGGCGGCATCGACTTTTCCGGCATGGCCCGCGCGGCGGTGCTGTACGCGCAGAATTACGGTTCCAACCGCCGGCCGCAGGGTGCCTCCACGATCACCCAGCAGGTCGCCAAGAACTTCCTGTTGACCAACGAGGTGTCGTTCGCCCGCAAGATCAAGGAAGCCCTGCTGGCGATGCGCATCGAGCGTGCGTATTCAAAGGACCGCATTCTCGAACTCTATCTCAACGAAATCTATCTCGGCCTCGGCGCCTACGGCATCGCCGCCGCGTCGCTGGTTTATTTCGACAAATCGGTCAACGAACTCACGGTCGCGGAGGCGTCCTATCTGGCGGCGCTGCCGAAAGCCCCCGCGGCGCTGCATCCGGTGCGGAACCGCGATCGCGCGATCGAGCGCCGCAACTACGTCGTTGATCGTCTGCTGGAAAACGGCTGGATCAAGCAGGCCGACGCCGACAAGGCCCGCAAGGATCCGCTGACGGTGACCAACCGGGCCAACGGCGCGCATATTTTCGCCGGCGAGTATTTTGCCGAGGAAGTCCGCCGCGACATCTTCGAGCGCTACGGCGAGAAGAAACTCTATGAGGGCGGGCTGTCGGTCAGGGCCACGCTCGATCCGAAGATTCAAGTGATGGCGCGGAAGACCATGGCCGCCGGCATCGTCACCTATGACGAGGCGCAGGGTTGGCGCGGTGCGGTCAGCAAACTCGACGTTTCAGGCGATTGGGGTGTCAAGCTTGCCGACGTCAAATCGCTCGCGGACATCTCGCCCTGGCGGATGGCGGTGGTTCTGGAAACCAGCGATCAGTCGGCACGGATCGGCTTTCAGCCCGGCCGTGAACTGGGTGGCGCCGTTGCCAAGGAGCGGCAGACCGGCATCATCACCCTCGATGGCGTGCGATGGGCCAAGGCCGCGTCAGGGCCTGCGAAGGGCAGGACGCCGACGGCGGTGTCGCAAGTGCTTGCGCCGGGCGACGTGATCTATGCCGATCCGTTGTTCGGAAAGGATGGCAATCCGGTCGAAGGACAATACCGGTTGCGGCAATTGCCGGAAGTGTCCGGCGCGATGGTGGTGATGGACCCCTGGACCGGCCGCGTGCTGGCGATGGTTGGCGGGTTCTCGTTCGACCAGAGCCAGTTCAACCGCGCGACCCAGGCCTATCGGCAGCCGGGTTCGTCGTTCAAGCCGATCGTGTATTCGTCGGCGCTCGATAATGGCTACACGCCCTCGACCGTCGTGGTCGACGCGCCGATCGAAATCGACCAAGGGCAGGGCGCCGGCGTCTGGCGCCCGGAGAATTTTTCATCCGGCAAATACCAGGGCCCGACCACGCTGCGCAATGCGTTGCGATTGTCGCTCAACACCGTCACCGTGCGGCTGGCGCAGGACATCGGCATGCCCCTGATCGGCGAATACGCCAGGCGCTTCGGGGTCTACGACGAACTGCCGAACTATCTGTCCTATGCGCTCGGCGCCGGCGAAACCACCGTGATGCGGATGGTCACCGCCTATTCGATGTTTGCCAATGGCGGCCGTCGCGTGAAGCCGACCTTGATCGATCGCATCCAGGACCGTTACGGACACACGATATTCAAGCACGACGCCCGTGAATGCCGTGGCTGCGACGCGCCCGGCGGCTGGAAGAATCAGCCTGAGCCGCAGCTCGTCGACCGCCGTGAGCAGGTGCTCGATCCCATGACCGCCTACCAGATCACCTCGATGATGGAAGGCGTGGTGCAGGGCGGCACAGCGATCGCGGTGAAGGAAGTCGGCAAGCCGATCGCCGGCAAAACCGGCACCACAAACGAGGCGAAGGACGCCTGGTTCATCGGCTTCTCGCCCGACATCGTCGTCGGCATCTATCTCGGCTTCGACAAGCCGCGTCCGCTCGGCCACGGCAACGCCGCCACCGGCGGCCATCTGGCCGCGCCGATCGCCCGCGACTTCCTCAAGCTCGCGCTCGCCGACAAGCCGGCGATCCCGTTCAAGGTCCCCGCCGGAATCAAGCTGGTCCGCGTCGATGCCAAGACCGGCATGCGCGCCGGTCCCGGCGACGGCGGCCGGACCATTCTGGAAGCCTTCAAGCCGGGTACGGCGCCGCCGGATAATTACTCCGTCATTGGAGTAGCCGATGCCGATGGCCGCGTCCCGGCGGCGCAGACCCCGGATGCCGGCAATATCATGCGTCCCGGAACCGGTGGATTGTATTAGCCGATTGCGCTTTGCGGTCACCGCCGCTACATCCCTCGCACAATTGAACCGGCGGCTTGTGCCGCAGATCAGAGACCACCATGCGCGCCGAAGTCGAACGCCTTGTTGAAGAGATCAAGCAGTCGGTCGGGCTGCTGAGGAGGCATCTTTGACGTCGATGCATCCACGGCGCGTCTGGCCGAGCTGAACAAGCTCGCCGAAGATCCCAATCTCTGGAACGATCCCCAGAAGGCCCAGAAGCTGATGCAGGAGCGCACCTCGCTGGAGGACGCGCTTTCCGGCATCGGCAAGGTCGAGCGCGAGCTCGAGGACAATATCGGCATGATCGAGCTCGGCGAAGCCGAGAACGACGAGGGCGTGGTGGCAGAAGCCGAGGCCGCCCTGAAGGCGCTCAAGAAGGAAGTCGCCCGCCGCGAGCTCGAAGCGTTGCTGTCGGGCGAAGCCGACCGGTTCGATTCCTATCTGGAAGTGCATGCCGGCGCCGGCGGCACCGAAAGCCAGGACTGGGCCTCGATGCTGCTGCGCATGTACACGCGCTGGGCCGAGAAGCACGGTTTCAAGATCGAATATCTGGAAGAAACCCAGGGCGAAGAAGCCGGCATCAAATCCGCCACCATCCAGATCTCGGGCCACAATGCCTATGGCTGGCTGAAGACCGAGGCCGGCGTGCACCGGCTGGTGCGGATATCGCCGTTCGATTCCAACGCGCGCCGGCACACCTCGTTCTCGTCAGTGGCGATCTTTCCGGTGGTCGACAACAGCATCAAGATCGACATCGCCGAGTCCGACGTGCGCACCGACACCATGCGTTCGGGCGGCGCCGGCGGCCAGCACGTCAACAAGACCGAGTCCGCGGTGCGGCTGACCCATATCCCGACCGGCGTCGCGGTGGTCTGCCAGGCCGGCCGCTCGCAGCACAAGAACAAGGCGCAAGCCTGGGATATGTTGCGTGCGCGGCTCTACGAGATCGAGTTGAAGAAGCGCGAGGAACAGGCCGCCGCCGATCAGGCGGCCAAAACCGATATCGGCTGGGGTCACCAGATCCGCTCCTACGTGCTGCAGCCCTATCAGATGGTGAAGGACCTGCGCACCGGCGTGCAGACGTCGGATACGTCGGGCGTGCTCGACGGCGACCTCGATGAATTCATGGCCGCGACCCTGGCGCAACGCGCGTTCGGCACCGCGCCCGGCGCGGTCGAGGATGTGGATTAGCGCATGACGCGGGTTGCTTTCATCGGTCTTGGACGCATGGGCCACGGCATGGCCGGCCGTTATCTCGACGCCGGCTTCACCGTCGCGGTGTGGAATCGCAGCAAGGCCAAGGCGGAAGATCTGATCGCCCGCGGCGCGCAATGGGCGACCTCGCCGGAGGACGCCGCAATCGATGCCGATGCCGTCGTAACCATGGTCGCCGACGACGAGGCGTCGCGAGCGGTCTGGCTGACCAGGGACGGCGCGGCCGCGACGATGAAGGCAGGCACGCTCGCGATCGAATGTTCGACCGTGTCGTACCAGCATGCGCTCGATATGGCGCGCGAACTGCGCGGCCGCGGTCTGGTTTATATCGATTGTCCCGTCACGGGCCTGCCGGAAGCGGCGGCTACCGGAAAGCTGACGTTGCTCGTCGGCGCTGATACCGCGGATCTCGATTCCGCAAAGCCTTACCTCGCGCCGATCGGCAACGTGATCCGGCACTTCGGCGCCGTGGGCAGCGGCACGGTCTACAAGCTGATCAACAACCTGATGGGCGCGGTGCAGATCGCGAGTCTCGCCGAAGGCATTGCGATGGCCGAGCAGGCCGGGCTCGACATGAAGCTGGTGGCGGAAGCGATGGCAACCGGCGCGGTGGCCAGCCCGCAGGTGATCCGTCACTCCAGGCGCATGGTGGCGCGCGATTTCTCGGGCGCGTCGTTCACGGCTGCGCTTCGCCACAAGGACGCGGCCTATGCGGTGAAACTGGCCGAGGCCCTGCTGGCGGAGGCGCCCCTGCTCGGGCGTGCTGCCGTCGAAGCCTATGCCCGCGCGAAGGGGCAGATGCCCGACGACGACGAAGGCAAGATGATCGAGATCGTGTCGCGGCCGAAATAGGCGCATCGAGAACGCGTGCCCGGGAATCGGGGGGCGACCGCGCTCGCCTACATCGTGTTTTTTCAGATCCTGCGGCGTTCCGGCGCGACCAATGTCATGCTGGTGATGCTGCTGATCGATGGGCGTGTGGTAGCGTTCCTCAAGCTCAGTCCGAATATTCGGTGAACTTCTTGTAGATCCAGCGGCGGCCGTCGAAGCGCCGCCAGACCCGGCCGGTCAGCAATCGTCCGGTGATGGATCGCCGCGGAATGACGATC
The DNA here is from genome assembly GCF_036924615.1 of Bradyrhizobium sp. AZCC 2289. Classification (NCBI taxonomy): domain Bacteria; kingdom Pseudomonadati; phylum Pseudomonadota; class Alphaproteobacteria; order Hyphomicrobiales; family Nitrobacteraceae; genus Bradyrhizobium; species Bradyrhizobium sp. AZCC 2289. The sequence goes on from NZ_JAZHRY010000001.1 coordinate 9,316,416, forward strand.
TTCCAGAGATGCCAGACCTCGGCCCAGGCAGGCTTCGGACTGAGGTTCAATATTCGGAACCGTTCCTGGCTTTCGGCGTGCATCGCGCGTTCACTTGGCTAATGCGAGTCCGGATCATGAGAATACCCGGCAGCCTACGATAGCGCGCCGACGTCGCGGTGCAATCGAAGTCGCCGGTTAAGCTAACTCGTCAACCTTACCGGCGATCGTCCCCTCACTTTGGGCGGCTTTTCCATTCCGCGAGCCAGCCGGTAAACCGGCCGCTGTCGCGCTCGCCGCCGTGCCAGGCCGCGTGGACCGCGCCGTCGCCCGCTACCAGTAGCACGACATCGAGGCCTTTCGACCGGCGCAGGGTGTCGATCGCCTGGTTCGGCGTCTGCGCGATCGGACCGGCGACATTGAAGGAGGTGTTGACCGACATCTCGACGCCGATGTGACGGCCGAGCGCCTTCAGGTAAGCGTAGGTGAGGGGATCGTCATCGGCGCGCACGATCTGGATCCGACCGGTGCCGTCGGCATGAATGACCGCCGGGATTTTGTCGCGCGCATGCGGTTTCGATTGCGCGGTCAGCACCATGTAATTGTAGGCGTTGTAATCGGCGTCCGCGGCGCCCGGCAGCAGGTCGAAATAGTGTTGGGCGGCTTCCAGCGTCGCCATCGGCGCGAGCGGCCGGATCGCTTCGCGGTATTTGACGCGCTCGTTGAGCCGTTCGCGCGCGTTGGGGTCGCAGGGGTTGGCGAGGATCGAGCGATGGCCGAGCGCGCGCGGGCCGGTCTCTGCCGCGCCCTGATACAGCGCGATCACGCCGCTCTGCGCGACGATGAATGCCATCAGATCGGCGATGGCATCGCGGCCATCTTGCGTCGAGACATCGCCAACGCGTTGGGAGGCGACGTCGTCGGCTTTCAGCGCCGCCGTGATGTCCGCCTGCGACGGCGGCAGACCGCAATAGAAGGCGTGCGTCATCGGCGCACCACGCGGCGCGCCGGCGAGATGCGCAAACAGCCAGGCGGCGCCGATGGTCACGCCGGGATCGCCGGGCACCGGCGGCACCCACAGATGCAGGCGGGCGTCGCGCTGCTGCGCCTCGGCAAACCATGCCTGATCGAAATGCTCGAGCAACCGCATATTGCCGATGGCGTTGAGCGCGACGCCCCCGGTCAGCACCAGCCGGTTCGCGCCTGTCGTGCGCAACAGGTGATCCACGACATGGATGATCGCGTCTTCAAAGACCAGTTGGGTCGCCGCCGCCTTGTCGAGGCGATCCCTGGTGTCGGGACGATGCTCGATGTCTTCGACGCGAAGCATCGCGTCGGGATTCCAGAGCTGTTCGGGTTTGAGCGGTTCGCCGAGAATATCGATCAGCGGCGACTTGTAGGGATTGATGTCGGGTTCGCAGTGCCAGTTCGCCATGGCGCGATTGAGCCGCACCTCGCCGTTGCTGCCGAGATGCAGGACGTCTTTCAGCCGTGCGTAATAGGGATTGCTGGCGCGGTTCATGTCGCCCCAGGCAGCGGCACCCATATACCGGCCTTCGCTGGAAAGCCATGTCCAGCCGCCCTGTGTCGACGAGATCACGCTGTAGAACATGCCGAGTGAATCGAACATGCTGTTGTTGCAATAGAGCTGCCGCATCTCGCCCTTCTCGACGACGTAAAGCGAGATTGAGCCGACGTCCCCGGTGCCGTCCAGCACGGCGACGGCAACCGGTTCCCCGTCATCGGCACACGGCGAGGCCGCAAATGAAAACCAGGCATGATTGCCGTGATGCGGCATGCAGATCAGCGGCAGCGGCTTGGCCAGCCTGAGCTGCCGCGCCAGGATTTTGGGCGAACGTGTCATCTGCTCGAGGCGGCGGCGGTCGAAAGCCGATGCGTCGCTGACGCGCGCCAGGTTGAGGCTTTGCGGTATTTCCTCCACCATCGAGCGCGTCAGGGTGCCGGCAAGCGAGGGATAATCCCAGCTCGTGAGCCACGCGTCGATATCATCGATGTCGCGGTCGGCGGCGCGGAGCGTCGCGACCATCGCATCGATCGATTGACGCGGATATTCCGTGGTGTGTTTGTTACCGGAGAAGCGCTCTTCTTCGTTGTTGACGATCAGGCGCGGGCCGTTCGCTTGCGTCACCGCAACCAGCGCCACACCGGAATTGTGCGTGCCTGCAAGCCCAAGGCCGGCGAGGAACACGGTCTCGCCGCGGCGAAGTTTTTCGCGCACGCGCGCCAACCGGTGGTCGGCGAACTCCGAGCCGAGCTGATGAAAACCAGCGGCGCCCATTGTTCGTTGCGCTAGCCAGCGCGCGAAGCGAAAGCCAGCAGCTCCGAGCCGGGGATGTCGGGGAACAATTCGACTTTTCAATTCCAACCGCCATGGAATGGTAAGATTCCCCAGATCATCAATCACACTTGGCGGCGGGCAACAATGCTGTTTCGCCGGGCGAAATAAGTCGATGCTTGCCAGCATCCGCGCGACTTGCGAAACTTGGCGCAAAATAAGCACGAAAAATCGGGAGAGAACGATGCTGGGACGTTCGAGACATTTAGCCGCCGTTGCGGCATTCGCGGCCGCCGCGCTGATCGCGACCGCGGCCAGCGCGCAGAAGAAGTATGATCCCGGCGCCAGCGACACCGAGATCAGGATCGGTAACATCATGCCCTATAGCGGGCCCGCCTCGTCCTATGGCGTGATCGGCAAGACCGAGGAAGCCTTCTTCAAGATGATCAACGCGGAGGGGGGAATAGGCGGCCGCAAGATCAATTTCATCACCTATGACGATGCCTACAGCCCGCCGAAAGCGATCGAGCAGGCGCGCAAACTGGTGGAAAGCGACGAGGTCCTGCTGATCTTCCAGCCGCTGGGCACGCCGTCCAATTCGGCGATCATGAAATACATGAACGCCAAGAAGGTGCCGCAACTCTTTGTCGCCTCCGGCGGCACCAAATTCGGCGATCCCAAAAATTTCCCGTGGACCATGGGTTTTCAGCCCAACTACCAGAGCGAGGGGCGGATCTACGCGAAATACATCATCGATCATTTCCCAAACAGCAAGATCGCGGTGTTCTGGCAGAACGACGACGCCGGCAAGGACCAGTTCAAGGGGCTGAAGGACGGGCTCGGCGACAAGATCAACATGATCATCGCCGACAAGTCCTATGAGGTCAGCGATCCCTCGATCGATTCGCAGATCGTCGCGCTGCATGATTCCGGGGCCGATATCTTCTTCTCCTGGGCGGCGCCAAAGGGGTCGGCGCAGGCGATCCGCAAAGTCGGCGAACTCGGCTGGAAGCCGAAATTCTTCCTGGCCAATACCGCGACCTCGGTTGCCTCGGTGTTGAAGCCGGCGGGTCTCGAATACTCGAAGGGGATCATCTCGACGGCGTATCTGAAAGATCCGACCGACCCGACCTGGGACAAGGACCCGGCTGTCCTGAAGTGGCGCGCGTTCATGGACAAATATTATCCCGACGGCGACAAGACCAACGCCAACAACCTCTATGGCTATGTGGAGTCGGAAGCCATGGTACAGGTTCTCAAGCAGTGCGGCGACGACCTCACGCGCGAGAACGTCATGAAGCAGGCGGCGAACCTGAAGAATTTCCATTCCGAGCTGATGCTGCCGGGCATCATGGTCAACACCTCGCCGGACGACTACTTTCCGATCGAGCAGATGCAGTTGATGAAATTCAACGGCGAGGCCTGGGAGTTGTTCGGCGACGTGATCACCGGTGAGGTCGGCCACGACGCCACGCGGTAAGCCAGCCCGGCGTTTTCGGATTTAGCCTGCGCTGAGCCGCACGCCGGCGCGCAGGAACTTTTGCGGATCGACCGCGTCGCCGTCGATCCGTGTTTCATAGTGCAGATGCGGACCGGTGGAGCGGCCGGTCGAGCCGACTTCGCCGATCACCTGTCCGATCTTGATGAGGTCGCCGACCTTGACGTTGATCTGCGACAGATGGCCGTAGCGGGTCGACAGCCCGTTGCCGTGGTCGATTTCGACCATGCGGCCATAGCCGCCCGCCCATCCCGACGAGACCACCTTGCCGTTCGCGGTCGCGCGCACGGGATCGCCCATGGCGGCGCGGAAATCGAGGCCGGTGTGCATGGCGGGCCGGCCGAGGAAGGGATCGCTGCGGACGCCGAAGCCCGAGGTGAATTCGACCTCGCCGACGACGGGCTTGCGATAGGGCACCAGCGCCAGCGTCCGGTTGAGTCGATCGACCTGGGCGCGGGTGACGTTGATTTGGTAAAGCTGGCGCTCGAAGGGCCCGGCGTTGGCCGTAAGTTTGACCGGAACGAAGGGGCCACCGACGCCGGCGCGCGGCGTTGCGGCCTCCAGCTGCGCCATGTCGAGGCCGAGATCGGTGATGACCCCGCGCATCCGGCGCACTTTCGATTCCATGCCGTCTTCGACCGAGCTCAGCGCTGCGATCTGGCGCCGCTCGACCTGATCAAGCGAGGTCTGCAGGCGGACGAGGACGTTGTCGACGCCGCCCTGAACCTTCGCAAACTGGTTCGGCTGCGGGTTGGCAATCAGCGGCGCGCGGGATTCCAGTCGCGCCTCGCGATCCGGCGGCGCGACGAAGATCACGGTGTCGCTGATCGGGGAGGGCTTTGGCGTCGCCGTCGATGAGGTATCGCTGGCGGTGCCGCGCGCCGACGGCCGGATCGATCCGGTCACCGTGGCATCCGGCATGGCGCCCAGGGCAGTGGCGCGGGATTCCAGCGCGGTCTGGCGGCGCATGATCTGGTCGAGCTTCTGGTCGAACTGTTCCTGATCGAGCAATTGCCGGCTGGTGGTGCGGTCGACCTTGGCGCGTAATTCGGCGATGCGGTCTTCGTAGGCGTATTGCATCTCGGCCTGACGGGCGATCAGCCGCGTCAAGACGTCGTCGCGAAACGCAAAATAGGTCGCGGTTGCCGCCGACCACATGCCGAGTACGGTCACCGTGCCGACCACGATCCAGAACACGACCGGGCCGAACCGGACCTGCTTGCCGGCGTGGACGATGGCGTAACCGTTGCGCTCCTGGACCGAGGCGGCGGACGCGGCGTGCGCCACCGCGCGGCGAGGGGACACCCGGCCATGGTCCTGGGGGTGGTGATGGTGCTGGTGATATTCGGAATGATGACCGGAACGATACGACATCGGCACTCCCGCGCCGGTCGGACAGGAGCTCCGTACGGCTTAATTCTGCGCGGCCGATTTGACCCCCTCATGGTTAATTTTCCGGAAATGGAACCCGGTAAATTGGAGCGTTTTCAAGTGACGTGGATAACGGTTCGCGTCAGGGAACCCGTCCAGCAAGACGCTTAAAGGGCTTGGGCGGCCGCCAGAACCTCGTCGGCATGGCCGTCGACCCGAACGTTGCGCCAGATCCGGGTAACCCGGCCATCCGCGCCGATCAGAACAGTGGTCCGAAGTATTCCAAGAAAGGTCCTGCCATACATGGATTTTTCGCCCCAGGCACCATACGCCTCCAGCATCTCATGTTGCTCATCTGAAATGAGAGGAATGGAGAGCTCATGTTTGTTTTTGAAGGACTCTTGTGCCTTCACGGTGTCGGCTGAGATGCCCAGGACCTCGGTCCCGCTTTCGGCAAAGGCGCCCTTCAATCGAGTGAAGTCGATCGCCTCCCGGGTACAGCCCGGCGTATCCGCGCGGGGATAGAAAAACAACACCAGCTTCTTGCCGGCATAGTCCGCGAGCGAGACATGATCGCCGCCGTCGCGGGGCAAGTGGAAGGCGGGGGCCTTCGCGCCCTCCACGGCCAAATTTGGTGAAGCGGATTGCTCGGATTTTAACGGTTTCGACGCGGGCGTGTGCGAGGCTTTTGCCGAAGCGCTGTTAGCGGGTTTGCCCGATTTCTTTGCCACCGCCTTGCCGGCTTTTGCCGCGGGCTTCTTGGCCGGCTTGGCCGGCGCCTTTGAGCCGCCGCGGCCGGCCTTGGCCGTGGTCGCTTTTTGGGCGGCCTTCCTGGCGATCGTCTTGGACGGTTTCGTGGAGGATTTCTTGCGCGTTTTCTTGGACATACGCCTTCCTTTCGTCGCTTTCCGCGGATCAACCAATAGGGTAATGCGGGTCTCGTCCCGGACGCCCGGATTCGCTCCGATCGCTGGGCAAGTTTGATGACCTCGGAGTATGGTTACAAGAAATTCGACGCACCACCCGTCCGCTCGTTGAAGAGGCCCTTGATCGCGTCGTTGATTGAGTTCTTGGGCTTGGGGACGAGTAACAGTATTAATCGAGGATTGGCAGCGATGCCGGCACAGGAGCGCTCGAGAGAGATCGACGGGCGCGCCCTTGGCGGCGATCAACCTCTGCGCCGGCACCGAGAGGCAATGGCTAGGAATACTTCGCCCCAAGGGTCGAATCCGCGTGCTGAGGGCAATGTCTCCCAATGGGAAGACGAGGCCGGCTGGGATCAGGACCACGACGAGGCGGCGTGTCACCGCGCGCGACGGCTATTATCCCGTTCCAATTCAGGCTTGCACCGGTTCGGCGACAGCATCTCGGCGGTGCGGCGATGGATCCGCGGCGAGCGCTGGGTCAAACGCCTGGCAGTCGTGATTGCGGTGTTGGCCGTGATCTTCGGCGGTTGTTTCGGCGGGCTGTGGTGGCGGCTCGGAGCAGGACCCATCAATCTCGACGTGGCGACGCCCTGGCTGGCGGCGGCGATCGAGGAGAATATCGGTCACGGCAATACGGTCGAGGTCGGCGGTACGCAGATCGAGCGTGCGGGCAAAATCCGGATCGCGGTGCGTATCCGCGACATCGTCGTCCGGGACCGTGACCACGCCATCGTCGCGAGTGCGCCAAAAGCCGAAGTGCGACTGTCGGGCACAGCGCTGCTGATGGGACGGCTGCGTGCCGAGAGCCTCAATCTGGTGGATGCCGAACTCGCCGTGCGGATCACGCCGGACGGCCAGGTGACGGTGTCCGCCGGCGACACCGCAAAACCACTGGCCACCGGTGTCGCCTCAAAGCGGGAGGCGGGTATCGCGCCGACATTCCCGCGCCAGACCCCAGGCTCGCTTGCGCCCGGTGCCGCGTCGCCCAATGCGCCGTCCAGTGCGGCGGCCGCCGCTCCCGACACCACGCAAAACGGGCTGCTGGCTGGGCTCGATTGGCTCGACAGCCTGAGCCTGACCGGCCTCGACGGACAGAACCTCAACGAAATCGGCTTGAAGAACGGCAATCTCGTCGTCGACGATCAGCAGCGCGGCAACAAATGGACCTTTGACAATATCAGCCTCAGCCTGCGCCGGCCGAGCGGCGGCGGGGTGGCGCTGAGCCTTGGCGAAGAAGGCGCCCGTCCTTGGTCACTGCGGGTGCTGGTGGGGCCACAGGCCAACGGCGTGCGATCGGTCGATTTGCGTGCCGACAAGCTGCCGAGCGCCAATATCCTGCTGGCGATGCGGCTGAAGGACGTCACCTACAGCACGGATTTGCCGCTCTCCGGCGAGATGAAGGGCGAGCTGGGCCGCGACGGTTTGCCGACCTATTTCCGTGGCAAGATCATTGCGGGCGCGGGCCACATCATCGACAGCGATACGCCCGATTATCCGATGGTGATCGACTCGGCGGAAATGAACGTCGAATGGGATTCCGGACGGCGGGTGCTGGTGGCTCCCTTCAAGATCATTTCCGGTTCGAACCGGATCACGCTGCTCGCCCATCTCGAGCCGCCGAACGACAGCGTCACCGATTGGCAGGCCGGCTTCTCCGGCGGCACCATCGTGCTGGCTGGGAACGACAACGAACAGCCGCTGATCTTCAACCGCATTGCGATCGGGCTGCGCTTCGACACCGACAAGAAGCGCGTGTTGCTGACCCAGGCCGATATCAGCAATGGCGAGATCGGCGTCGCCGGGACCGGCAGTATCGATTATTCGGGCGAGCCTCGCCTGCAGCTTGGGTTTGCGGGAACGCCGATGTCGGCCTCCGCCCTGAAGCGGATGTGGCCGATCCTGATCGTGCCTGAGGTGCGCGAATGGGTGATCGATCGGATCGACCGCGGCACGCTCCAGCGCATCGACGTCGGCGTCAACTCGCCGGTGCGAAACCTTTCGCGCAAAGGTCCCCCGATCCCGGACGATGGTCTCGCCGTCAACATCGTGGCGTCAGGCGTCACGGTGCGGCCGGTCGACGAAATGCCGTCGGTCCGCGATGCCGATTTGAAGGCGCGGGTGACCGGGCGCACCGCGACGGTGACGATCGGGCAGGGCACGGCCGATACGCCGGCGGGGCGCAAGCTGATGATTTCCGATTTCGCCTTCGAAGTGCCCGACATGGCGCCGAAGCCCGCACCGGCAAAAGTGAAGTTCAAGATCGAAGGCACCGTTCCGGCCGCGGCTGAAATTCTCGCCTCCGACCGCCTCAGCGAATTCTCCGGCACCCTGATCGACCCCAATTCGAGCAAGGGAACGGTTTCCGCGATCGTCACGCTCGGCCTGCCGGTCAAGCGCGAGCTGACCAAGGCCGACACCACCTACACCGTCAGCGCCGATCTCGGCGGGTTTGCCGCCGACAAGCTCGTGATGAACCAGAAGCTCGAGGCCAGCACGTTGAAGGTTCTGGCCAACAACGCCGGCTATCAGGTCAAGGGCGACGTCAAGATCAACGGGCAACCGGCCGCGCTGGATTATCGCAAGCCGAGCGAGGGCGACGCGGATGTCAAACTGCAGGCGACGCTCGACGATGCGAGCCGCGCGCGGCTTGGGCTCGACCTTGGGCCGGCCATCAGCGGCGCCATCCCGGTCAAGGTGATCGGCAAGATCAGCGGCAGCAGCGATCACGACAGCAAACTCGGCATCGAGGCCGACCTCACCTCGCTGAAGCTCGACAACATATTGCCGGGCTGGGTCAAGGTGCCAGGCAAGTCGGGGAAAGCGACCTTCAATGTGGTGCAGAAACCGCAATCGACCCTGTTCCAGGATATCGTCATCGATGGCAGCGGCGCCTCGATCAAGGGATCGCTGGAAGTCGACCAGAACGGCGATCTCCTGAATTCGAACTTCCCGACCTATGCGCCCTCGGAAGGCGACAAGACCTCGCTTAAAGCCGAACGCGGCCCCGACGGCGTCGTCAAGGTCATCATGCGCGGCGACGTGTTCGATGGCCGCGGCTTCCTCAAATCGGCGATCTCGGGCAAGGAAGCCGACCCCAAGAGCAAGACCAAGAACATCGATTTTGACATCGACCTCAAGCTTGGTGCGGTCGCCGGCTTCAACGGCGAGGCGCTGCGCAGCGTCGATGCCAAGATGTCGCGGCGCAGCGGCGCCATCAAGAGCTTTACGTTGAACGGCAAGGTCGGGCGCGATACGCCGGTCGCGGCAGACTTGCGCCGCGCGCAAAGACAGGGACGCGATGTGATCGTCCTGGAGACCGACGATGCCGGCGCGTTCCTCCGCTTTACCGACACCTACTCCAAGGTGATCGGTGGGCAGCTCGCGCTTGCGATGGAGCCGCCCACGGTTGAACCCACCGCCAAGGAAGGCGTGATCAATATCAGCAACTTCACGGTCAAGGGCGTGCCCGAACTCGATCGCGTCGCCGCCGGCGGACCGGTGGGCGTGCAGAACGGCGTGGCGTTCTCGGCGCTGCGCGCGGGGTTCACCCGGCAAAGCGGGCAGCTCACGATCCGCGACGGCGTCGTCAAGGGGCCGACCATCGGCGCCACCATCGAAGGCAGCATCGACTATGCCGGCAATTCGGTGCGCATGAGCGGCACCTTCGTTCCGATGTACGGGCTGAACAACATGTTCGGCCAGCTTCCGGTCATTGGCCTGTTCCTCGGCGGCGGCAGCAATGAGGGCCTGATCGGCGTGACCTATGAAGTGGTCGGCACCCCCGGCCAGCCGTTGCTGCGCGTCAATCCGATTTCGGCGATGGCGCCTGGCGTGCTCCGGAAGATTTTTGAATTCAACACCGGCAAGCAAAACAATCCGATCGATCTCCCGCCGAATAACTGAGCGCGCTCCGCGAGGGTCAGGACGCTGTCGTCAGCGCCGCAGCGCCGGCACCACCAGGAACGGGATCAATCCGAGCACCACGTTGACGAGTGCGAAGGCAAACAGCGGATTATAGCTGTGGGTCCAGTCGTGGATCAGGCCGCCGCTCCAGGAGCCAAGCCCCGATCCAAGCCCGCTGCCGATCGAAATCGTTCCGAAGATCGTCCCGACCCGCTGGCCGCGAAAGATGTTAAGTGCGGTTGCCGTGATCAGCGGGCCGCGCGAACCGATCATGCTGCCGAAGCAGACGACGAAGCCCGTCAGCAGCCAGAAGTTCGGATAATATTGTAACAGCCAGAGCATGATGATTCCGGCGATCGAGACCCCGTAGCTGAACAACACCGATGGCCTGCGGCCGATGATGCCGTCGAGCGTCGAGACGCCGAGCATGCCGAACACCAGCACGACGCCGGAAAAGCCCCAGGCGGTCGCGGCCTGCAACGGAGGGAATCCGGCGTCGATCAGATAGGCGACGATTTGCGCCGTGATCGCATACATCGCGACCGCGGTGAAAAAGAACGTGGAGAATAATGCCCAGAAGACGTGGTGGCGCATCGCGCTCTTGAGCGTCCAGCCTGAGTCGATGAAGCCGGCATCGCTCTTGCCGGGGATGTGCGGTGAGCCGGTGGCGAACAGCCGCCACGGTAGCATCAGCAACGGCAACAGCAGGAACAGAGCCACGGTTCCGAACAGTTGATAGGCGTCGCGCCAGCCGATCCGTTCGATCAGCAGTTGCGAGGCCGGCAGCAGGATCAGGATCCCTGCGCCGGTCGCAGAATATACGACTGCCATTGCGGTCGGCAGCCGCGGGCCGAACCAGCGGCCGAGCAGGATCGAGTTCGGCACGGTGCCGATCAGGGCAATGCCGACCCCGACGCACAGGCCGACGCTGAGCTGGAACTGCCAGAGCGCCTGCGCGTGCGCCGCGACCAGGAACGCGCCGCCGAGCAGCGCCAGCCCGAGCGAATAGACGGTGCGCGGACCAGAGCGGTCGAACAACCGGCCGACCAGTGGCGCCATCAGTCCACCCGCGAGCCAGGTCAGCGAATAGACCGAGACCACCTGGGCGCGGTCCCAGCCGAAATTCTCCGAGATCGGTTTTAAGAAAACCGTAAAACTCTCGCCGAGGCCGCGGCCGAGCACGGACAGGGTGAAGCACAGCGCCAGCACGTTGAGCGCCACCCGCGCCGGCTTCAGCGGTTTTGTGAGCGTATCCCCCGGAGGCGTACTTTTATCCATGTAGGGCAGGGAGCGCGTTTCCGTGGCCCCGAGCAAGTGCCTAACGCGAATACGCCTATGCAGGCTTGAGCAGGACGTGACGCTTCTTGCCGAGCGACAGTTTGATCACGCCTTCCGGGGTGAGATTGGCTGATGTCAGCGCCATCTTCTCGTCGGTGACCGCGGCGTCGTTGACGCGAACGCCGCCGCCCTTGATCTGGCGGCGTGCCTCGCCGTTCGATGCGACCAGGCCCGCCTTGACGAAGACGGCAAGCACGCCGATGCCGGCCTCAAGTTCGCCCGTCGAAATCTCGACCGTCGGCAGGTTCTCGGCGATCGCGCCTTCCTCAAAAGTCTGCCGCGCCGTTTCGGCTGCGGCGTTGGCGGCATCGCGGCCATGCAGCAGCGCGGTCGCCTCGGTCGCCAGCACCTTCTTGGCCTCGTTAATCTCGCCGCCCTGCAGCGTCGCAAGCTTTGCGATCTCGCTGATCGGCAGGATCGTGAACAGTTTCAGGAATTTCACGACGTCGGCGTCTTCGACGTTGCGCCAGTATTGCCAGAAATCGTACGGGCTGAACTGATCGGCGTTGAGCCAGACCGCGCCCTTGGCGGTCTTGCCCATCTTGTCGCCGGAGGCCGTCGTCAACAGCGGCGTCGTCAGCGCGAACAATTGCGGCGTGCCCATGCGGCGGCCGAGGTCGACGCCATTGACGATGTTGCCCCATTGGTCGGAGCCGCCCATCTGCAGGCGGCAATCGACGCGCCGCGACAATTCGACGAAGTCATAGGCCTGGCACACCATGTAGTTGAATTCGATGAAACTCATCTCCTGCTCGCGTTCGAGACGCAGGCGCACCGAGTCCATCGTCAGCATGCGGTTGATCGAGAAATGCCGGCCGATGTCGCGCAGCATTTCGATCCAGTTCAGCCTGGTCAGCCATTCGGCATTGTCGAGCATGACCGCATCGCTGGGGCCGGAACCGTAGCGCAGCACCTTGGCGAACACGCCGCGGATCGAGGCCTTGTTGGCTTCGATCTCGGCGACGCTGCGCAGCGCGCGCGATTCGTCCTTGCCGGAGGGGTCGCCGACCATGGTGGTGCCGCCGCCCATCAGGGTGATCGGCTTGTTGCCGCTCTCCTGCAGCCAGTGCAGCATCATCATGGTCAAATAGTTGCCGATGTGCAGCGAGGGCGCCGTGCAGTCGTAGCCGACATAGGCGGTGGCCTGGCCTTTCGCGGCCAGCGCGTCCAGCCCCTCGAAATCGGAGCATTGATGGATGAAACCGCGTTCCTGCAGGGTCTTCAGAAAGTCTGATTTAAATGCAGTCATGTGTCGGTGACTCTGATCATTCTTATTTTACGGTAATTGCAACAGGTGGCGGAACTCCTGCGAAACAGGCTGCCGCAGCCGGACGCGCTGTGGCATTATAAGATGTGCTTGTTTGACACAAGCTGGGCGTCGGGGGCAGGCGTCACGAAGGCACTATTGGGATGATGTTGACGGCAATCGGTCTGATGAGCGGCACCTCGCTCGATGGGGTCGATGTCGCTTTGATTGAAACCGACGGCAGGCAGGTACGGGCGTTCGGCCCGTCCGGATACCGGCCCTATACCGAAACCGAGCGCAGCCTGCTGCGCCATGCGCTGTTCGAGGCCAAGGACCTGCCGCAGCGCGATGCGCGGCCGGGCATCCTGCGCGAGGCCGAACGGGCCGTCACGCTGGCACATGCCGAGGCGGTGGCCGCCTTTACCGCGCAAAACCGCATCTCCTGCTCGGACATCGATATCGTCGGCTTTCACGGCCAGACCGTGCTGCACCGCCCGGAGCGGAAGCTGACCGTTCAGATCGGCGACGCTGCAGCACTCGCCAAATCGATCCATATCCCGGTGATGCATGATTTCCGCGCCGCCGACGTCGCCGCCGGCGGGCAGGGCGCGCCGTTCGTGCCGGTCTATCACCGCGCGCTGGCGCAATCGCTGCAGCGCGAAGGGCCGATCGTGGTGGTCAATATCGGCGGCGTTTCCAATATCACCTATATCGACGGGCAGGATACGCTGATCGCCTGCGACACCGGGCCGGGCAACGCCTTGCTCGACGATTTCATGTACCGCGTGATGAACCAGGGTTTTGACACGGAGGGCCGCCTGGCCGCCCAGGGCAGGCCCGACGAGGCTTGGATCGCGCGCGCGCTGGAACTGCCGTTCTTCGCGTTGCCGCCGCCCAAATCGCTCGATCGCAACGATTTCGCCGCGCTGAAACTGCCCGAGATGCGTGCCGACGATGGCGCCGCGACGTTGACGGCCCTCACGGCTGCGGCGATCGCCCGGATCGTGCCCTTGCTGCCGAAGCCGCCGAAAAGCTGGATCGTGGCCGGCGGCGGCGCCCGCAACATGACCATGTTGCGGATGCTGCGCGAGCGGCTTCAGCCCGCGACCGTCGAGGCTGCGGACGCGCTCGGCTGGTCGGCCGACGCCATCGAGGCGCAGGCGTTTGGCTTCTTGGCCGCGCGGGGCCTGAAGGGGCTGCCGCTGAGCTACCCCGCCACCACGGGCGTGCCGATTCCGATGACCGGCGGGATTATCGCCAGACCCTGATCGGGATCAAGAATTGTTGATGCAATTGCATCGACCTTGACGATTCCATGCAAACGCATCTAATTTGCATGCGAACGCATGAAGCATGCATGTGGGCTTGCGTGCCGGAGATCGTCATGACGCCGAAGCTCACTTTGATCAGCCACAAGCTTTGCCCCTATGTGCAACGCGCCGTCATTGCGCTCACCGAGAAGGGCGTTCCGTTCGAGCGGATCGACATCGACCTCGCCAACAAGCCGGACTGGTTTCTGAAGATTTCGCCGCTCGGCAAGGTGCCGGTGCTGCGTGTCGGCACTAACGACGGCGAGGCGGTGCTGTTCGAAAGCAACGTGATCTGCGAATACATCGAGGACACCCAGGGTGGCGCAAAGCTGCATCCGCAGGATCCGCTGCAGCGTGCGCAGCACCGGGCGTGGATGGAGTTCGGCTCAACTATTCTGAGCGAGTTATGGGGCCTAGAAACCACCGGGGATCCTGCCATCTTCGAAAGCAAACGGGTCGCGGTCGCCGCGAAATTTGCGCGGGTCGAAGACGCCTTGGGAGCAGGCCCGTTCTTCGCCGGTGAAGCTTTCAGCCTGGTGGACGCCGTGTTCGCGCCGATCTTTCGTTATTTCGACGTGTTCGACACGCTGATCGATCTTTCAATCTTCGCTGACACGCCGAAGGTGCGCGCGTGGCGAACCGAACTCGCCAAGCGGCCGAGTGTCCGGTCGGCGGTCGGCGCCGACTATCCGCAATTGCTGCACGCGTTCCTGGTTCGTTATGACGCGCACATGCTGAAACTGGCGGCCTGACGCTTACAAATCGGCGGCCATTTTGGCGAGGGCGGCGACCGTATTGATGTTGCGCGCCGTTCCGGTCTTGGCCGCGGGCACCACCAGTTTCGATTTCGCCATGCCGTCGCCGTAGTGGATGTAGATCTCGCGCGTGCCCAATCCGATCTGCTCGTCCTTGCGCCCGCGGATCGCGGCGAGCGTGTCGGCCGGCGGCGCATGGTCGAGGAACACGGCGACGGTCCGGTTCGCCGGCGCCTTTGGAAACACGTTATCCCTGAGCACGGCCTGCAGTTCGGCGGCGGATCGCACCAACACGCCGACCGGCTTGCCGGCATAGGCTTCAAGCCGCGCCTGCAGCGCCGATTTCACCGCCGCTTCGGATTTGCGGCTGGTGAACACGACATTACCGCTGGCGATGTAGGTGCGGACGCCGCCAAATCCCAGCGCCTCGCACATCTCCTTCAGATCGCTCATCGGCAATTTGCCGGTGCCGACGACATTCACCGCACGCAGCAGGGCGACGAAGGCGGTCACGGCGAACCCAGCGGCTAGCGGACGTTGGCCAGCCGCATGTCGAGATAGCCGGTCACGGTCTCCATCAGCGGCTCCATCTTGTCTTCGAAGAAATGGTTGGCGCCGGGAATGGTTTGCTGGTCGATCACGATGCCCTTTTGGGTCTTCAGCTTCTCGACCAGGGTGGTGACGTCTTTCGCCGGCGCCACAATGTCCTTTTCGCCATGGACGATCAGGCCCGACGAGGGGCAGGGCGCCAGAAACGAGAAGTCGTAGCGGTTGGGTTCGGGTGCAATCGAGATAAAACCTTCGACCTCGGGACGGCGCATCAAAAGCTGCATGCCGATCCAGGCGCCGAAGGAAAAGCCGGCGACCCAGCAGGCGCGCGCCTCCGGGTTGATGGTCTGCGCCCAATCGAGTGCGGAAGCGGCATCAGACAATTCGCCGGTGCCGTGGTCGAACGATCCCTGGCTACGGCCGACGCCGCGGAAGTTGAAACGCAGCACGGAAAATCCGCGCGCGGCGAAGGCGTAGTAGACCTGATAGACGATCGGATGATTCATGCTGCCGCGAAACTGCGGGTGCGGATGCAGCACCATCGCAATCGGCGCATTCTTCTGCTTGGCCGGATGATAACGGCCTTCGAGGCGGCCTGCGGGGCCGGTGAAAATGACTTCAGGCATCAGTGATCCCTTGATTGATCCCTTCGGCAATCAACCGATTTGTGCTGACTTCATCGGCGACTGCGCAGACAAAGTGGCTCATGGAAAGGGTGATCAGGCGTCGTCGGGCGATGCGCGAGCGGCGCTCGGTGAACTGGAGGCCGCGTTCTAGCATGAGGCGAGGGGCAAAAAGCAAGCTTCTTGAACATCTCAAAGCGTGTTCAAAGCGTTAGCTTGCGATTGCAAGCGAGGTCTCGATCCCCCAATTGCGATAAAGCTCGCGGCGGGGGCGGTGCCCCGTTCCGGCGTCCGAATCTCAAGAATTTAGGTAATATCATACTCTATGCCTAACCGCGTCTATCTCGACTGGAATGCGACCACGCCGCTCCGCCCGGAGGCCAGGGCAGCGATGGCGGCCGCTTGGGATATCAGCGGCAACCCGTCCTCTGTTCATGCCGAGGGCCGCAGGGCGCGGCGGCTGGTCGAGGAAGCAAGGGCTGCGGTCGCAGCGAGCGTCGCGGCCCGGCCCGAGGGCGTGGTGTTTTCCTCAGGCGGGACCGAGGCCAACGCGCTGGCGCTGACGCCGGGCTTGCGACGAGGCGCCGGTCTTCCGGTTCAGAGATTGCTGGTCTCGGCCATCGAGCACGCCTCGGTGCTCGCGGGCGGCCGGTTTGCGGCCGACGCAATCGGGACCATCGCGGTTACGCGTTCCGGTCTGCTGGACCTGGACGATCTTCGCACCAAGCTGGACGGCGGGCCTGCGGCGCTGGTGTCCGTGATGCTGGCCAACAACGAGACCGGCGCGGTGCAGCCGGTCGCCGAAGCGGCCGAGATCGTCCATGCGGCGGGCGGTTTGCTGCATGTCGATGCGATCCAGGCGCTCGGCAAAATCCCGTTCGATATCGATTCGATGAAGGCCGATCTGGTGACGCTGTCGGCGCACAAGATCGGTGGCCCCAAGGGTGTCGGCGCGGTCGTTCTGGCCGATGGCGTGCAGGGGCTTGAGCCGCTGTTGCGCGGCGGCGGGCAGGAACTGGGTCGCCGTGCCGGTACCGAGAATGTCGCGGGCATTTCGGCGTTCGGGGCCGCCGCGAGGGCCGCGATGGCGGCGCTCGAAGAGGACGCTGTTCGATTGCGGGGTCTGCGGGAACGCCTCGAAAATGGTCTGGTCCAAACCCCCGAGATGATCGTGTTCTCCGGCCACGTTCGGCGGTTGCCGAATACCACTCTGTTCACTGTTCCCGGCCTGAAGGCCGAAACCGCCGTGATCGGGTTCGATCTCGACGGTATCGCGGTATCTTCGGGGTCCGCCTGTTCGTCGGGGAAAGTTCAACCGTCGCACGTTCTGGCGGCCATGGGCCTCAGCCACGAGCTGGCGCAGGGAGCCGTGCGGCTCAGTCTGGGCTGGTCCACATCAGAGACAGACATTGATCTGACGCTTAAGACTTGGCGAAAGCTCGCCAATACCTTACTTAGAGAGAGACGACGAAACACAGCTTGAACGGTTCTAAGCAGGTGATCTCGTCCCAAAAGCATCGTAGTAGACTTACGGAATTGGTCCACCGCGGTCCTTGAAACCGCGAGCGGAGGATGGAATGGCTGCCGTACAAGAGACGGTCGACCGCGTCAGGCGGATCGACGTCGATCAATATCGATATGGATTCGAGACACTTATCGAGTCCGACAAGGCCCCCAAGGGGCTGTCAGAAGACACCGTCCGTTTCATCTCCGCAAAGAAGAACGAGCCGGCGTGGATGCTGGAATGGCGTCTGGAGGCCTATCGGCGCTGGCTGACCATGACCGAGCCGACCTGGGCGCGGGTCAACTACCCCAAGATCGATTACCAGGATCTGTATTACTACTCGGCGCCGAAGCCGAAGAAGCAGGTCGCCTCGCTCGACGAGATCGATCCGGAAATCCTGAAAACCTATGAAAAGCTCGGCATTCCCCTGCGCGAGGTCGAGGTGCTGGAAGGCGTCGTGCGCCCCGAAGGCGAGCGCAGGATCGCGGTCGACGCGGTGTTCGATTCGGTTTCGGTGGCGACCACCTTCCAGAAGGAGCTGAAGCAGGCCGGCGTGATCTTCATGCCGATCTCGGAGGCGATCCGCGAGCACCCGGAGCTGGTGAAGAAGTATCTCGGCACGGTCGTGCCGACCTCGGACAATTATTTCGCGACGCTGAATTCGGCGGTGTTTTCTGACGGCTCGTTCGTCTACGTGCCGCCGGGCGTGCGCTGCCCGATGGAGCTGTCGACCTACTTCCGCATCAATGAGCGCAACACCGGCCAGTTCGAGCGCACGCTGATCATCGCCGACAAGGGCGCTTACGTCAGCTATCTCGAAGGCTGCACCGCGCCGCAGCGCGACGAGAACCAGCTGCACGCCGCCGTGGTCGAGCTGGTCACGCTTGACGACGCCGAGATCAAATATTCGACGGTGCAGAACTGGTACCCCGGCAACTCCGAAGGTGTCGGCGGCATCTACAATTTCGTCACCAAGCGCGGCGACTGCCGCGGCAACAATTCGAAGATCTCCTGGACCCAGGTCGAGACGGGATCAGCAATCACCTGGAAATATCCGAGCTGCATTCTCCGCGGTGATAATTCCCGCGGCGAGTTCTACTCGATCGCGATTTCGAATGGCCACCAGCAGGTCGATAGCGGCACCAAGATGATCCATCTCGGCAAGAACACGACGAGCCGGATCATCTCCAAGGGCATCGCCGCCGGTGTCTCGCAAAACACCTATCGCGGCCTCGTCACCGCCCACCGCAAGGCGACCGGCGCGCGCAATTTTACCGCCTGCGATTCGCTGCTGATCGGCGACAAATGCGGCGCGCACACCGTGCCGTACGTGGAAGCTAAGAATTCGTCGGCGCTGTTCGAGCACGAGGCGACCACGTCGAAGATCTCGGAAGACGTGCTGTTCTACTGCGTGCAGCGCGGGCTCAGCCAGGAAGAAGCCGTCGGCCTCGTGGTCAACGGCTTTGTGAAGGACGTGCTGCAGCAACTGCCGATGGAATTTGCGGTGGAAGCGCAGAAGCTGATCTCGATCAGCCTTGAAGGTTCGGTTGGATAGGGCCTCATCCTGAGGAGGCCGCATAGCGGCCGTCTCGAAGGATGAGAGGAAAGTTTGTCGGCTACGTCCTTCGAGACGCGCCTTCGGCGCTCCTCAGGACGAGGATCAAAACGGAAGAAAATGATGTCACTACTCGAAGTCAAAAATCTGCAGGTCCGTGTCGAGGATCGCGAAATTCTCCACGGGCTGTCGCTCGCGGTGAATCCGGGCGAGGTGCACGCGATCATGGGGCCGAACGGCTCCGGCAAATCGACGCTGAGCCACGTCATCGCGGGCAAGCCGGGCTATGAAGTCACCGGCGGCGAGATCCTGTTCAGGGGCGAGGACCTGCTGGAGATGTCGCCGGACCAGCGCGCCGCCAAGGGCGTGTTCCTGGCGTTCCAGTATCCGGTCGAGATTCCCGGCGTCGCCACCATGAATTTCCTGCGCACCGCGCTGAACGCGCAGCGCAAGGCGCGCGGCGAGAGCGAATTCTCCACGCCGGACTTTCTGAGGAAAGTGCGTGAGGTCGCGGCCCGGCTGAACATCCCGCAGGAAATGCTTCGCCGCGGCGTCAATGTCGGCTTTTCCGGCGGCGAGAAGAAGCGCAACGAGATTTTGCAGATGGCGCTGTTCGAGCCCGCCGTCTGCATCCTCGATGAGATGGATTCCGGCCTCGACATCGACGCGCTGCGGGTCGCCGCCGACGGCGTCAACGCGCTGCGCTCGCCGGAGCGGGCGATGGTCGTGATCACGCACTACCAGCGGCTGCTCAACTACATCGTGCCTGATTTCGTGCACGTGATGTCGAAGGGCCGCGTCGTCAAAAGCGGCGGCAAGGAACTGGCGCTGGAACTCGAGGCTTCCGGCTACGCCCAGTTCGAAGATGCTGCCTGACGCCAGACGGATTTGATCATGAACGTTGTTGTGGCAAAGACCGAAACCGGACGTGCGATGAGCGATGCTTTCGCGATCGCGCGCGACCGGCTTGCCGGTACCGGCAAGGTCTCCGATCACAGGCGGCAGGCGTTCGACGCCTACGGCCGCGAGGGCCTGCCGCACCGGCGGATCGAAGACTGGAAATATACCGATCTGCGCGCGCTGATGCGCGAGGTGCTGCCGCTCGCGCCGGCACCCGACGGCCCGGCGCTCACCCGCGCCGGTTCCGCATTGAAGCTACATGCGGTCGCGGGCGCGCGGCGGCTGGTGCTGGTGGATGGCGTGTTTGCACCAAAACTGTCCGAACTCGGCGATCCCGAAAAGGGACTTGGAATCCGCACCCTGCGCGAGGTGCTGGAAGCAGGCGATGCCATGCTCCACACACAGCTGTTCGCGCCTGACAATTCCAATCCGATGGTCGCGCTCAACAGCGCGATGATGACGGACGGAATGGTGATCGATGTCGCCGATGGCGCCGTGCTGACGGAGCCGCTGCATATCGTCCATATCGCCAGCGGCGGCACGCCGGCGGCGATGTTTACCCGCTCGATGCTTCGCCTCGGCAAGGATTCCGGCGCCACGCTGGTGGAGAGCTATATCGCTGCCGATGGGGCCAAAGCCTATCAGGCGTATGATTCCCTGATCGTCTCGATCGGCAACCATGCGCGGCTCGACCACGTTCGCCTGGTCGAGGACGGCCGCGACGCCTTCAACATTGCTTCCGCTATCGTCACGCTGGGCGCGCACGCGCATTTCAATACGTTCGGCATGACCTCGGGCGCGAATGTCAGCCGCTATCAGGCGACCATCGCGTTCGCGGGCGAGGGCTCGCGGGTCGAGACCAACGGCGTCAATTTGCTCAACGGCCGCCAGCACGCCGACACCACGCTGTTCCTCGATCATGCGGTGCCGCATTGCGACAGCCGCGAAGTTTTCCGTGCGGTCGTCGACGATCGCGGCCATTCGGTGTTCCAGGGCCGCATCGTTGTGCGCCCCAAGGCGCAGAAGACCGACGCCAAGATGATGACCCGCGCGCTGCTGCTGTCCGACGAGGCCGAGGCCGACAACAAGCCGGAGCTGGAAATCTTTGCCGACGACGTCACCTGCGGTCATGGCGCCACCACCGGCGCGCTGGACGAGAGCCTGCTGTTTTACCTGCGCGCACGCGGCCTGTCCGAGAAGGAAGCCCAGGCGCTGCTGATCCAGGCTTTTGTCGGCGAGGCCATCGAGTCCATCGCCAACGACACCTTGCGTGAAGTCGCGATCTCGGCGGCGCAGCGCTGGCTGGAGGCGAGGGGGTGACCATGCATCCGGCGGTCCTGAACGGCTCTTATGACGTCGCCCGCGTGCGGGAGGATTTCCCGGCGCTGGCCCTGAAGGTCTATGGCAAGCCGCTGGTCTATCTCGACAACGCCGCCTCCGCGCAGAAGCCGAATGCCGTGCTCGATCGCATGACCGAGGCCTACAGAAGCGAATACGCCAACGTGCATCGCGGGCTGCATTACCTCGCCAATGCCGCCACCGAAGCCTACGAAGGCGGCCGCGCCAAGGTGGCAAAATTCCTCAACGCTCGCCGCACCGAAGAGATCGTCTTCACCCGCAACGCCACCGAGGCCATCAACCTCGTGGCGTCGTCCTGGGGCGAGCCGAATATCGGCGAGGGCGACGAGATCGTCCTCTCGATCATGGAGCACCATTCCAACATCGTGCCCTGGCATTTCCTCCGGGAGCGTCACGGCGCCGTCATCAAATGGGCGCCGGTCGATGACGAAGGCAATTTCCTGATCGAGGAATTCGAAAAGCTGCTCGGCCCGCGAACCAAACTGGTCGCGATCACGCAAATGTCGAACGCGCTCGGCACCATCGTGCCGGTCAAGGACGTGGTGAAGCTCGCGCATGCCCGCGGCATTCCGGTGCTGGTCGACGGCAGCCAGGCCGCCGTGCACCTTGCGATCGACGTGCAGGATATCGACGCGGATTTCTACGTCTTCACTGGCCACAAGCTGTACGGCCCGACCGGCATCGGCGTGCTCTATGCCAAGCACGATCTGCTCGTCGCGATGCGCCCGTACAACGGCGGCGGCGAGATGATCCGCGAGGTCAAAAGGGACTGGGTCACCTATGGCGACCCGCCGCACAAATTCGAGGCCGGCACGCCCGCGATCGTGGAATCGATCGGGCTGGGGGCTGCGATCGACTACGTCAATTCGATCGGCAAGGAGCGCATCGCCGCCCACGAGAACGATCTCCTGGCCTACGCGCAAGAGCGCCTGCGCGAAATCAATTCGCTGCGCCTGATCGGCACCGCAAAGGGCAAGGGACCGGTGATTTCGTTCGAGATGAAGGGCGCCCATCCCCACGATGTCGCGACCGTGATCGACCGGCAGGGCATTGCGGTGCGCGCCGGCACCCATTGCGTGATGCCGCTTTTAGAGCGGTTCAATGTCACAGCCACCTGCCGCGCGTCGTTTGGAATGTATAATACAAGAGAAGAAGTCGACCATCTGGCACGGGCGCTGATCAAGGCGCGGGAATTGTTTTCATGACCGACATAGCCGAAATCAAAACCGCCAATATGGAGACCATCTCGGCGCTGCCGCCGGAGGAGACCGAGCGGCTCGGCGGCGAGATCGTGGCCGCGTTGAAGACGGTGTTCGATCCGGAGATTCCGGCCGATATCTATGAGCTCGGCCTGATCTACAAGGTCGACCTCAAGGACGACCGTGGCGTCGACGTCATGATGACGCTGACCACGCCGAACTGTCCGGCGGCCGGCGAATTGCCGACCATGGTGGAGAACGCGATTGCCAGCGTTCCCGGCGTCGGCGTCGTCAATGTCAATCTGGTGTGGGACCCGGCGTGGACGCCGGACCGGATGTCCGACGAGGCCCGACTCGTCCTCAATATGTGGTGAGATGTGAAGCGTTAGAGGATTTCGCTTAATCTGTTCGCGAAGACCGGCATTGATTTGCCGCTGGGAATGATCACATGACTGACATGACACCCGCTTCACCTACACCCGCCGCCAAGCCGAAGCCGCGGCCGCGCCCGCAGGTCATGAAACTGACCGAAGCCGCCGCCCAGCGGATCACGGAACTGACCAGGCGCGCCGATTCCGAAATCGTAGGCCTCCGGGTGGGGATCAAGAATGGCGGCTGCGCCGGGCAGTCCTACACCGTGGAATACGCCCACGAGGTACGCCCCACCGACGAGGTCGTCGAGGACAAGGGCGTCAAGATTCTGGTTGATCCCAAGGCGGTGCTGTTCCTGCTCGGCACCGAGATGGACTACAAGGCCGACAAGATGCAGTCGCAGTTCATCTTCAACAACCCGAACCAGACCGGCGCCTGCGGTTGCGGCGAGTCGGTGCAGCTGACGCCGGCGAAGGTCTGACCGCGTCGTCGTCCTGGCCCTTATGCGCAATTGCGCATCAGGAGCCGGGACCCATAATCACCGGCGGTTGATTTCGGGCAAAGACGTCGACCATAGTGCCCCTGCGCGATGACACGCGTATGGGTCCCGGCGCAAGGCCGGGACGACGGTGGATAGATGGACCGCGATTTCCTGATCGACCTGTTTGCGGATTTCGGCCCGGTGACCATCAGGAAGATGTTCTCCGGCTTCGGCATCTCCGCCGACGGCACCAATTTCGCGCTGGCGCTGCGCGCCGGACTTTACTTCCGTGCCGACGAACAGAGCATTCCGCAGTTCGAGGCCGAAGGTTCAAAGCCGTTTCAATACCAGACGCGGGCCAAAACCGTCACGGTGAACTCGTACTGGCAATTGCCGGCGCGTCTGTTCGACGATTCCGAAGAACTGGCGGGTTGGGCGAGGGTGGCGCTGGCAGCCGCGCAGCGCGCGGCGTTGCGCAAGCGCCCGAAGGCGCGCAAGGCGGCGGCTAGGACGGCTGCGGCGAAGAAGCCTGTGGCTAAAGTCAAAGCGGCGGCGAAGAAGAAAAAGATGGCGTCGCGAAAAAAATCCTCATCCTGAGGAGCGCGCAACGCGCGCGTCTCGAAGGATGGCCGCAAGCGAGGTCGGGGCCTCATGGTTCGAGACGGCGCGGAGCCTGTCTCGGGCGCGCATTCGCGCGACCCGTTGGCGCCTCCTCACCATGAGGGACTACGGTCAAGCCACCTGGCTGCGGGTCTCGGCGGCGTATTCGGGGTCGGCTTCGCAGATCACGCGGTTGCGGCCGTTGCGCTTGGCGGCGTAGAGGCAGGCGTCGGCGCGTTCGATCAGTGAATCCGTATCGTCTCCCGGCTTCAGCATGGAGACGCCGACCGAGATCGTGACCCGGCCCAGGATTTCGCCGGTGGACTTCTTCTTCAATTCCTTCGCCATCACCGCGCGGCGAATGTGATCGGCGACCGTCAGCGCCTGGCGCAGCGCGGTGTTGGGCAGCACGACCGCGAACTCCTCGCCGCCATAGCGCGCGGTGATATCCTGGCCCTTGATGGTTTGCTTCAGCGACATGCCGACCAGCCGCAGCACTTGATCGCCGGTGAGGTGGCCATAGGAATCGTTGAACGATTTGAAGTGGTCGATATCGAACATCAGAAGCGACAACGGCTCGCTGGTGGCCAGCGCCGTCTGCACCGCCATCTCGATCGAGCGGTCGAAATATTTGCGGTTGCCGAGCCCGGTGAGCGGATCGGTCAGGCTCTCGGCGCGGATGGCCTCGAGACTGTGCTGGAGGTTGCTGATTTCGGTCTTCGACAGCGACAGCCGGTTTTCCAGCGCCTTGTTGGTGTCGCGCATTTCGCAGGTCGACTTCACCAGTTGTTCGATCACCGCCTTGATCTGGTCAGGCTGCTTGGCATCGGCGAGTTTCTGGCTGGCGCCGCTCAGGCTGGCGTCGTAGCTCGCCGACATCCCCAGCGCCTCGGTGATGAGGTTCATCACGTCGTCGATTTCGCCGATCACGCGCGCGCCGACCTTGTCGATGCGGTCGGAGGTCTTGATGTGGGAGAGGTAGGTCTCGTAGATCTGTTCGAGGTCGGCTTCGCTCAGCCTGCCGTTGCGCGCCAGCGTCTCGTTGATGATCTTGTTGAGGGGGGCATTGTAGCCGGTGGCGTAGACGTACCAGATTTCATAATTGCGGGGGACAGCGGTCTGCCGGAGCGATTTGATCTGGCCCAACGCGACTTCGGCGAAGGCCAGCGTGCGTTCGTGTTCGTCCAGCAGCTTCACCACTGATCCGTCCCCAATACGTGCAGCGCCGCCTTGCTGGCAGCAGCAATTACTAAAATTATCGGCGGCAGGTTAATTGAGGAGAATGAATGCCGGGTAAACGGGTTCCCCGGCTTTCGCAGTTGCTCACACGCGGGCGCGAACGGGTCTCAGCAGGAATGCGGGAAGATGCGAATGATCCGCGGGCTCCGCATCCGGTTCGCGCTGGGTTCGCCGCGGTTCGGCGCGGCCGATCGAAGGCACGCGCGAGGCCGGAGCGGGGGTGGGAGGCGTGAACGCCTCGACCGGCGCTTCCGGCTGCGGCTTGGGACCACGGCCGCTGCCGCCAGCGCGTCGCGGTTCGCGTTCGCGGCGCGGCTTGTTACGGCCGCCGCGCGAACCGTCCCGCGAACCCTCTCGCGTTTGTTCTCTGGATCCTTCGCGTGATCCTTCCCTTGATCCTTCTCTTGCGCCTTCGCGCCCGCGCGATTGGCGGGGCTGCTCGTCGGACGATTCGGAGCGAACGCTGAAGTCGCCTTCGGCCTTCGGAATGGCCTGGCCGATCAGCTTCTCGATCGCCACGATCGATTTATGATCGAGCGAGGTCACCATCGAGATCGCGGTGCCGGTGCGTCCGGCGCGGCCGGTACGGCCGATGCGGTGGACGTAGTCGTCGGCATGGTGGGGAACGTCGAAGTTGAAGATGTGACTGACGGCCGGGATATCCAGGCCGCGGGCCGCGACGTCGGAGGCGACCAGCAGCGGAATCTCGCCCTTGCGGAACTGGTCGAGTGCCGCGGTGCGGGCGGACTGATCCATGTCGCCATGCAACGCGCCGACGCTGAAGCCATGCTTCTGCAGCGATTTGTAAACAACGGCGACTTCCCGCTTGCGATTGCAGAAGATAATCGCGTTGTTGAGATCCTTGGCGTCGCGCAAGAGGCGGCGCAATACATCACGCTTCTCATGCGGCTCGCGGCCGACGCTGACCTGGAACTGCGACACCCCGACCGCGGTCGTCGCGGGCCTGGAAACTTCGATCTTTTGCGGATTGTGCAGGAAGGTTTCGGTGATGCGCGCAATTTCGGGCGGCATCGTCGCGGTGAAGAACAGGGTCTGCCGGGTGAAGGGGACCAGTTTGCAAACCCGTTCGATGTCGGGAATGAAGCCCATGTCCAGCATGCGGTCGGCTTCGTCGATGACCAAAAGTTCGACGCCGGTGAGCAGCAATCCGCCGCGCTCGGTATGGTCGAGCAGTCGGCCCGGGGTGGCGATCAGCACGTCGACGCCGCGCGTCAATTTGCTATCCTGATCGCCGAACGAGACGCCGCCGATCAACAGCGCCACGTTGAGTTTTTGTCCGGCGCCGTATTTGTCGAACTGTTCCTTGACCTGGGCGGCGAGTTCGCGGGTCGGCTCCAGGATGAGGGTGCGGGGCATCCGGGCCCGGGCGCGGCCCTTTTCCAGCAGCGTGAGCATCGGAAGGACGAAGGCAGCGGTCTTGCCGGTGCCGGTCTGGGCGATGCCGAGAACGTCGCGGCGGGCGAGAACGTGGGGGATCGCCTGTTCCTGAATGGGGGTCGGGGTGGTGTAACCGGTGGCCGCAACTGCGGCGAGCACCTTGTCGGAAAGACCGAGATGGGAAAAAGACATTGAGCCTCTGCTCGACACCGCCGTTCGGAATCGAGGGTAAAAAGCTGTCGCGTTCAACCCCGAAACGGCGCGCTTTGAAAAGCTGGGGGCTCTGACTTACGCAGACGAGCGGCTAACCCAAGGGAATCGCGTTTCGATCCAGGGCCGCGTTGACCCGAAACATAGGCGCGAAACGGCCAAAGTCAATCTTGGAACGCGCCAAATGGCCGAAAAAGCTTAACGTTTTCGCACAAATAACGGCCAGACTGTCATTTCCCGGTCAAACGAGTCGATGTAAGGACGGGCCTTGCCGCACATAGCGAGGTCCCGATTGTCAGCTTGAACCGCTGCGACGCATCGGCAGGCTACTGGTGGCGCCTTTCTATGGCGGGCAGGGCAGGAAATTCGGATGAACTGGCTATCGTTCAAGGTCGCATTGGCGGGGAGCCTCGCGGCGTGCCTCGTGGTGTTCTCCGCGCCCGCCCACGCCGAAAAGCGCGTAGCACTCGTGATCGGCAACAACGATTATAAAAACGTCCCCAAATTGCAGAAGGCGGTCAACGACGCCCGCACCATGGGCGATACGCTAAAGCAGCTCGGCTTCAACGTGATGGTGGCGGAGAACCAGAACCGGCAGGCCTTTTCCGAAACGCTGCTGGCCTTCGACAGGGCGGTCGACGCCGGCGATACCGCGTTCTTCTTCTATGCCGGCCACGGCTTTGAAATCGCCGGCCAGAATTTTCTGCTGCCGACCGACGTGCCGGCCGCGACCGAGGGCCAGGAAGAGCTGGTGCGCGACGCCTCCGTGCTCGCCGACCGCATCGTAGAGCGGTTGCAGAACAAAAAGGTGCGAACCGCGATCCTGGTGTTCGACGCCTGCCGCAACAATCCGTTCGAGCGCGCCGGCACCCGCGCGGTCGCCGGCGGCGGCGGGCTGGCGCCGATGACGCAATTGCCGGAGGGCGTGTTCTCGGTGTTTTCGGCGGGACCGCGGCAGACCGCGCTCGACCGCCTGTCGAACGACGACGCCAGCCCGAATTCGGTATTCACGCGGACGTTTGCGAAGGAGCTGCTGCAGCCCGGTGAAAACCTCGTGCAGGTCGCGCAGCACACGCGCCGGCTCGTGAGCGAAATGGCTGACACCGTCAAGCACAAGCAGATCCCGGTTTACTTCGATCAGATGGTCGACGACGTGTTCCTGAACGGCACGGCGGGCAAGGCGCAGCCGGACGCCGTCGCAAAACCTGCCGAGCTGCCGCAGAAGGTAGCGGCGCTGCCGCCGGTGTCGGTGCCGCGCGTGCCGAAGGAAGATTCCGTCAACGCCCCGATCGCCGCGTTCTCGCGCCACAATGGCGGCTGGACGGTGACGTTCTCGATCGCCGATCCGACGCTCGGGATTTCATGGCGGATGGGGGAGGCCGGCGATTTCCGCGAAACCGGCTTCATCGACACGCTCGATCCGCGCACCCGCAAGCGGATGCCAAATCCGTCGATCGAACTTGCCGCCGACGCACCCGCCGGCACCATCCAGGTCCGCTATGTCGACACCTCAGGCGATATGCAGGGGCCGTTTCCGATCCGGTTCGATCCCGAGGCGGCCCTGATCCGCGACCAGCGAAAAATCCTCGACATGACGGCGACGAGCTGGCTGTCGTTTCGCGAATTCAACGGGCTTCTGGTCTATTACACGCACCTGATGTCGTATCGTTGCGCGATCCGGGAAGTCCGCGTCGGGATCGACAGCGCGGTCCCGGACAGGGTAGTGAAGATGCCGCCCTGCGATTCCAGGGACCCGCTCGTCATTCCGCACGACGCGCAGCCTTACCTCAAGCTCGCGCCGCAGACCCAATCGGTCTCGGTGGAGCTGACCTACCGGGACGGTAGCGTCTCGGAGATCAAGAGTTTTCGGCGTTGATGGGTCCCTAGTACCGCATAAGTGTTACTTGTCTGCAACGCCCGCGCGAAAAGACGTTGCGTCCTGCTACCAAGCCTGAGTTCTTCGTCGAAAGACCGCCGTCGTCGATTATAATTGGCCCGGTTTTTTGATTTGGGGGAATTAAATGCGCAGGAATTTGGGGTGGGCACTCGCGTCGTTTATTTCTTTCGGAGTAGTTGGGCTCAATGGGGCAGTGGCCGCCGACATGCCGGTGAAGGCCAGGCCGCCGGTACCGATCGCGCCGGTCTATTCATGGACCGGCTTTTACATCGGCCTGAATGGGGGCGGCGGCTTTGGCCGCACCAGCGCCAGCGAGACCGGTCTTCCTGACACCGGTGCTCTGGCGATCGTTGCGAGCGCCAATTACGGCCTCAACCACGATCTGACCGGAGGATTCGGCGGCGCGCAGGCCGGTTACAACTGGCAGGTGCAGAACTGGGTCTGGGGCGTTGAGGCCGATATCCAGGGTTCGGATATCAGGGGGCGCGGCACGCTCACCGGCCCGATCGTCGCGCAGCGCGATGGCGGCGCCGCCTTCGCAACCAACTTCGTAACCGCCTCCGAGAAGATCGACTATTTCGGAACCGCGCGTCTGCGTGCCGGCTTCCTCGCGACACCGGCCTTGCTGCTCTACGGCACCGGCGGTCTGGCCTGGGCCGACGTCAAGACCAGTGGACAGTTCCACTACGCAACGCCGGTTGACTACTTTGCTGCGGGTACGCGTATTCAGGCCGGTTGGACCGTGGGCGCGGGCGCCGAATTCAAGCTCGCCAGCAACTGGTCGATCAAGGGCGAATATCTGTACTACGATCTCGGCCACATCTCGGACACCAGCAACTTCGGCATTCCGCCGATTCCACCCTTCCAGTCGCGATTTGACTACAATGTTCGCGGCAGCCTGGCGCGCGTCGGCTTCAACTATCAGTTCGCCGGTCCCGTCGTCGCGAAATACTGATTCCTCCCTGATCCAACGAACTTCAGGCCCCGGCATCGTCCGGGGCCTTTTGTTATGGTCGCGCGATGTTATCTCTCTGCGCGGGCCGATAGGCGCGCTAGTCTCGAAGCATACGCTTGCTGCGACGAGAGCCGGATCATGGACGCAGGCAGTTTTTCCGAACAACCATCGGGGCGCACGATGCAGGTCCGCTGCTGCATCGTCGGCGGCGGGCCCGCCGGCATGATGCTGGGATACCTGTTCGGGCGCGCCGGCATCGATGTCGTGGTGCTGGAGAAGCATGCCGACTTCTTCCGCGATTTCCGCGGCGACACCGTGCATCCCTCGACCTTGCAGGTGATGGACGAACTCGGATTGATCAACGGGTTTCTGAAACTTCCGCATCAGCAATTGCAGAAGCTCGACGGAATGTTCGGCGGCACGCCGGTGCGGATTGCCGATCTCAGCCGCGTCGGCACCAAATACCCGTTCATCGCCTTCATGCCGCAGTGGGATTTCCTCAATTTCCTCCGCGAGGCCGGCAAGCAGTTCGCCTCGCTCAAGGTGATGATGAATGCGGAGGCGATCGATCTCATCCATCGCGGCGATCAGATCGCGGGTGTGCGGGCGAACACGCCGGAGGGCCCGATCGATATCGTCGCCGATCTGACCATCGCCTGCGACGGCCGTCATTCGATCGTGCGCGAGCGCGCCGGGCTTGCGACCGACGAGATCGGCGCACCGATGGACGTGCTGTGGTTTCGCGCCGGCCGGCGGCCGAATGAGAGCGAGAATCTGTTCGCCCGCGTCGAGCCCGGCAAGATGATGGTCACGTTCGACCGCGGCGACTACTGGCAGTGCGCCTATGTCATCGCCAAGGGGCAGTTCGACGCGGTGAAGGCAAGGGGATTACCGGCGCTGCTCGACGACGTCGCGCGCATGGCGCCGATCCTGAAACCCGGCCTTGCCGATGTGAAGGGCTGGGACGATGTGAAGCTTTTGACGGTCGCGATCAATCGCCTGAAGCGCTGGACGCTGCCGGGACTGCTTTGCATCGGCGACGCCGCGCATGCGATGTCGCCGGTCGGCGGCGTCGGCGTCAACCTCGCCGTACAGGACGCGGTGGCGACCGCCAATCTTCTGGCGGCCAAACTGACAAGCGGTTGCCCGACCGAGGACGAACTCGACGCGGTGCGAAGGCGGCGGGAATTTCCGGTGAAGATGACGCAGCGGATGCAGGTCATCGCGCAGAACAACATCGTCAGTGCGGCGCTGAAGCCCGGCGACGCGCCGCTGAAAGTGCCGCTGGCCGTGCGGCTGATTACGGCGGTGCCCTGGCTGCAGGGCATCACGGCACGGCTGGTCGGCCTCGGCGTCCGGCCGGAGCATGTGCATTCGCCGGCGCAATCCTGAGCGCGCGCAGCGTTGCGGTGCTCGGAATTCATTAGGGATAACAGCCCGTTAAAACGGTTCGAGAAAGTTGCGCGACGGCAACAGCGGCGCGAGATTCAACCTCGTCAGCCGACAATTCGACGTTGCCTGCGAAATCGATTCCGGATTGGTAAGTTCTCTCGTTCAAAGCTTGCGCCCAGGGACAACAAGGGATGCAAGAAAATGATTCACTCAAAACTGATTGCTGCTGCGGCCTTCACTGCCGCGCTTGGAACGGGTGCCGCGTCGGCGGCGGATCTGGCGATGCGGCCATACACCAAGGCTCCGGCCTTCGTCGACTCCATCTACAACTGGGGCGGCTTCTATATCGGCGGCCACATCGGCGGCGCCACCACGAACGAGGAATGGATCAACACCGCCAACACCACGGTGTTCGGTGATCTCTCGCCCGGTCAGGGTTTTCGCCAGCGCGGCACGGGCGTGTTCGGTGGCGGCCAGATGGGCTACAACTGGCAGGCCAGCAACTACGTGTTCGGTCTCGAGGGCACGATTTCCGGTCTCGACAACAAGGGTACCGTGCTGAACAACGTGTTCGGCGTCGGCCTCGACGATCGGTTCAGCTGGCGTACCGACTGGATGGCGACGATTACGGGCCGCGCCGGCTATGCCGTGGCGAACAATCTGTTCTACGTGAAGGGCGGCTATGCCGGCGTCAACAACCGCTTGTCGGTGACCGTGCTTCCGCCGGTCACGGGTTCCGGATCCCAGACCCAGTGGCACAATGGCTGGACCATTGGCGCCGGTTGGGAATACGGCATCACCCAGAACTGGATCGTCGGTCTCGAATACGACTATGCCGCGTTCGAGAGGAAGAGCTATCAGCTCGCCGGCGCCTCGCCCGGCACCTACACCTTCGATACAAAACCCCGCGATATTCAGTCCGCGGTCGTCCGTCTGAGCTACAAGTTCAACGCCCCGGTCGTCGCACGGTACTGAGCTTTCGCTTCTCGCCAACGAACCAAAGCCCCGGTATCTCCGGGGCTTTTTCGTTGCGGCGCTCCGGCGAAGATGCCGCCGCGGTTCGCGCGCCTTGCGCTACCCCATGATCGAATACCCGCCATCGACGGGGATGGCGGTGCCGGTGACGAAATCGGACGCGGGTGAGGCGAGAAACACCGCGATGCCTGCGAAGTCTTCGATCCCGCCCCAGCGCGCCGCCGGCGTGCGCGCCAGCACCCGGTCGTGCAGGCCGTCGATCTGCTCGCGCGCACGCTTGGTCAGATCGGTATCGATCCAACCGGGCAGCACCGCATTGGCCTGGATATTGTCGGCGGCCCAGGCGCAGGCGCAGGAGCGCGTGAACTGCACGATGCCGCCTTTGCTGGCGGCATAAGCCGGCGCGAAGCTGGCGCCGAAGATCGACATCATCGAACCGATATTGATGATCTTGCCGCCGCCCGCCGCTTTCATCGCGGGATAGACCGCCTGCGAGCACAGGAAAGCGCTGGTGAGGTTGGTCGCGATCACGCTGTTCCACTCGTCGATGTCGAGCGCGTGCGGCGGCTTGCGAATGTTGATGCCGGCATTGTTGACGAGGATGTCGATCCGGCCGAGCTCGCGGGCCACGCGTTCGGCCATGGCCGCGACGGCGGCCTTGTCGGTGACGTCGGTGACCACGGAAATGGCCCTGGCGCCGCTTCGTTCGATCTCGGCGACCGCCGCTTGCGACTTCGCTTCATTGCGGCCGACGATCGCGATCGCCGCACCAGCTTCCGCCAATCCGCGCGCCATGCCGAGCCCGATGCCGCCATTGCCGCCGGTGACAATCGCCACCTTGCCTGAGAGATCGAAATGTCCCGCCTTCATCGTTGTTGTCCTTTTTCTTCGTCATGCCCGGGCTTTTCCCGGGCATCCACGTCTTTCTTATCGCGTAAAATAAGACGTGTATGGCCGGGCATAGGCGAGCGGAAGCGACGCCGTCCTTCGGACGGCTATGCCCGGCCATGACGAGTTAGCTACATCGGTTCCGATCAGCGCTTGCCTTGCCAGATCAGCATCAGGCCGATTGCGCCGAGCAACGCGCCATATCCCGCCCACTGGAGCTGATTGATCATGAAGCTCGATTTCGGCCAGGCAATCGCGCCGGTGCCCTGGCCGATCCAGAGCAGGCCGATGGCAAGCGCGAGAAAGCCAAGGATCAAGAACACTCTGTCCATGGGGGTTCCTCGCGGCCATTGCGCAACGGCAGCCAGAGTGGCGCGCCGGCTCGCCCAGCGCAAGAGCAGGGATCGGATGATACCTCCGAGCCAAGCCATATCGTCATTCGCCAAAGAACACGTAAAGGATCGCGCCAAGGCAACAAAAAAGCCCCGGACGATGCCGGGGCTTTTGAGCTTAAGAGATTTGGCAGAGATCAGTACTTCGCCGAGATCGGTGCGCCACCCCAGTTGAAGCGATAGACCAGTGAAGTCGAGATGGTTTGGTTCCAGCTGTTGAACCTGAGATTGGTACCGACAGGTAAATTGGTGCCGTCGAACAGCAGAGGGACGGATTTCTTGTCATAGAAAGCCGAGCGATACTCGGTCTTCATGAACCAGCCCGGCGAGCTGATGCCGAAGATGTTCAGGCTGTTCTCCACGCCGCCGCCGATGAACCAACCGTTGCGGGTGAAGCTGTTGGTGTGACCACCCACAGGAGCGCCGCTAAACTCATCGAGCAGCGTCGTGCGCGACCATTGAGAACCGGAGTAACCACCGTTCACGTAGGACAGAACATTCGGGGCTACCAAATAGCCGACCCGCGCACCAACCGCCCACGAGTCCTCCAACTTTATCGGGGCGATCACCTGGTTGAACGGGTCGTCAAGAGTGCCCTTGATGCTGCCGAACTGGCCATCTGCAAACAAGCCGAACACCCAAGGACCGTTGAACTGCCAGTCGTAGCCGAGACCGACCGTTCCGAACCAGCCAGAGCCACCCTGACGGTGATCGATGCTGAGCGGAATGCTACCTACGTTGGTTTGAACATTCTGATCGGCCGCCCACAATCCACCGCCGCCACCGCCGAAGATGTAGAAGCCGGTCCAGTTATAGACAGGCGCAACCGGCGGAGGAGCCTTCGTGTAAGGACGGGCCGCGAGGTCGGCCGCCGAGGCCGATCCGGTGAATGCCGCGAGAGCGGTCAGAGCCAGCACCAATTTCTTCATGTTCAAATCCTCAATATTGACCTGTCGACTACGACCGCTCGAGAAGTGCGCCTGCACCGATTCCCAAATCCAGTATGGCGACTATACGTGCTTCCGCTCAAAAAGCTGTTGCGGGAGGAACACACCCGTCCGAAAACGAAGCGCGGGTGGTTGGAAGCGAACCGGCAGCAAGGGCCGTAAATCGCGCTGAATCGAGCCAAAAGCGGGCTTTTGGGTTGAAATTCGTCCAAAACACCCGCGAAGCCCGGATTTTGCAGCCTAAACGTCCAGCAAATCGTCGCTGGCGAACTCGGCCTTGTCGGAGATGAAGGCGAACCGCGCTTCGGCCTTGGTGCCCATCAGCCGCTCGACCGAATCGGCGGTGCCTTCGCGGTCGTCGGCCAGCAGCACGACGCGCAACAGCGTGCGCCTGGCGGGATCCATCGTGGTTTCCTTGAGCTGCGCCGACATCATTTCGCCGAGGCCCTTGAAACGGCTGACGTCGACCTTGGCGTTGGCGTTGAATTCGCTCTTGAGAAGCTGATCCCTGTGAGCCTCGTCGCGCGCGTACACCGTCTTGCTGCCATGGGTCAGCTTGTAGAGCGGCGGCACCGCGAGATAGAGATGCCCTTCATCGATAAGCCGCGGCGTCTGGCGGTAAAAGAAGGTGATAAGAAGCGACGCAATGTGGGCGCCGTCGACGTCCGCGTCGGTCATGATGATGATGCGCGAGTAGCGAAGATCCTCTTCGCGGTAATGCGCGCCAGTACCGCAGCCGATCGCCTGCATCAGGTCAGCGAGCTGGACGTTCGCTGTCAGCTTGTCCTTGCCGGCGGAAGCGACATTGAGGATTTTTCCGCGCAAGGGGAGGATCGCCTGGGTCTGGCGGTTGCGCGCGTGCTTGGCGGTGCCTCCGGCCGAGTCGCCCTCGACGATGAAGAGCTCGGAGCCCTCCTGCGCGCTGTTGGTGCAATCGGTAAGCTTGCCGGGCAGCCGCAGTTTCTTCACCGCGGTCTTGCGCGAAATCTCCTTTTCGGCGCGGCGGCGCAGCCGTTCGTCGGCGCGCTCGATGACGAAATCCAGGAGCTTGTTGGCCTGCAGCGGATTGCCCGACAGCCAGTGGTCGAACGGATCCTTGATCGCCTGCTCGACGATGCGCTGGGCTTCGGCGGTGGCGAGCCGATCCTTGGTCTGGCCCTGGAATTCAGGCTCGCGCACAAACACGCTGAGCATCACGGCAGCCCCGACCATCACGTCTTCGGAGGTGACGGAGGCGGCGCGCTTGCCCTGGCCGATGCGCTCGGCGTGATCCTTCAGGCCGCGCAGCATCGCGCTGCGCATGCCGGATTCATGGGTGCCGCCGTCCGGCGTCGGCACGGTGTTGCAATAGGAGGAGAGGAAGCCGTCGGCGTCCGCCGTCCACGCGACAGCCCATTCGCAGGCGCCGTGGGCGCCGTTGCGGCCGGATTTGCCGGAGAAGATATCCGGATGCACCAGCGTGTCGGCGTGAACCGCGGCGGCGAGATAATCTTTCAGGCCGCCCGCGAAGTGAAAGGTATCTTCGGCCGGAACGTCCTCGATGCCCTTCAAGAGCTCGGGGTCGCAGCGCCAGCGGATTTCGACGCCGCCGAACAGATACGCTTTCGAGCGCGCCATCTTGAACAGGCGCTGCGGCTTGAATGCCGCCTTGGCGCCGAAAATCTCAGTATCGGGCTTGAAGCGGATACGGGTGCCGCGGCGGTTGTTGATCTTGCCGAGGTCTTCGATCTTGCCCTTGGGCTGGCCGCGCTCGAAACTCATCCGGTAGAGTTTTTGGCTGCGCGCCACCTCAACTTCGAGCCGTGAGGAGAGGGCGTTGACGACGGAGACGCCGACGCCGTGCAAACCGCCCGAGGTCTCGTAGACCTTGGAGTCGAATTTGCCACCGGAATGCAGCGTGCACATGATGACTTCGAGCGCGGACTTCTTCGGGAATTTCGGGTGCGGATCGACCGGGATGCCGCGGCCGTTGTCGCTGACGGTCAGGAACCCGTCGGCGCCGAGTTCCACCTCGATGAAGGTGGCGTGGCCCGCCAGGGCCTCGTCCATGGAATTGTCGATGACTTCGGCGAACAGGTGATGCAGCGCCTTTTCGTCGGTGCCGCCGATATACATGCCGGGCCGGCGGCGCACCGGCTCAAGCCCTTCGAGCACCTCGATGTCGGCCGCGGTGTAGCCGGCCTCGGCGCTGCCCGAGCGGGCCGCGACCTTGAGCGGGGCGCGCCCCTTGGGTTCCGGGGCCCCGAACAGATCGTTGCCGGATTTAGCCTTTGCAGGAGATTTCAATGGTTTGGACATAGTTCTTCATGTATTGCGCGCGGCTGGCGCAGCGAATCGGTTGCTCTAACTATGCCACGGATGGGTTGAAAAGGTGACGGCCGGGCTCCGGCGACCAGCGCCGGGCCCGGCGATTCAAATAGGGAGCCGGCCTTAGGCCCGCGAGGTCCGGAACACAATGACCAAGAACAATGTCATCGCCGCGACCACAATCAGCGATCCCAGGATTGGCGCGGCCTCAGCCGAAGGCCCCTTGAGCAACACCAGGGCGACGCCTGCAGGGAACAGAATCGCGCCTGCGATATGCAGCCAACCCTGCACCTTGGCCAGCATGGTCGTCCCGGCCGCCGGAATCAGGCGGTAATACAGCCCAAAAAGGAACAAGAGCACGCCGCCGATGAGGTTCAGATGCGCGTGCGCCGGCGCCAGGGTGAAGTTTTGCTGGATGCCCATGGCGATGCCGGCGAGCATTCCGACCAGTAGAACCACGACGCTCACGCACATCATCAACGATCCGATCATCCGATAATTCCTTGTCCTGTTGGAGAGTTGCACGCCGGGCGGGTAGGAAAGCCGACTGACATCACGCCCCGTGCCCGCCTTTGTGACTTGAAGTCACGCAACGGGCTGGCTTACCTGTGGTTAGGCTCGGAACCCGCAGAAAGGTTCAAGCCATCAACGGGGCGGGAAGGCTTTGATACGATGGAAGATTTCGCGCACGCTCTGGCTGATTTCGTGCGCAACCACCAGGTTTGGGCCGCGCCAATCGTGCTGGTGCTGGCATTTGGCGAGTCGCTCGCATTCATATCGCTGCTGATTCCGGCCTGGGGCGCGCTGGTCGCGATCGGCGCCCTGATCGGCGCCAGCGGCATCAGCTTCTGGCCGGTCTGGATCGCCGGCGGCATCGGCGCAGCCCTCGGCGACTGGGTCTCCTACTGGTTCGGTTACAGGTACAAGGAACACGTCGCGCAGATGTGGCCGCTGTCGCGCTACCCGGAGATCCTGCCGCGCGGCGAGGCGTTTGTGAAAAACTGGGGCGTGCCGAGCATTTTCATCGGGCGGTTTTTCGGACCGTTGCGGGCCTCGGTGCCGCTCGCTGCCGGCATTTTCGAGATGTCGTACTGGCCGTTTCAGGTCGCCAATTTCGTCTCGGCGCTGGTCTGGTCGGCCGCGCTATTGCTGTTTGGCGACGTGATCGCGCAGATCGCCGAATGGGTTTGGCGCGTGGCGTGAAGCGCGCCGGGCGCGGCTGGAATAACCCTGTGATGCGGGGGTTAGCCCCCAAAGACAGCGTCATCGCGTTACCGTCGAAACGCTGGTAAAATCCCGCCGCGCAACAAAGGGCGGGGAATCCCGCATCGCCGTTATCGTCTCACTGGGAGGATACCTATGGAACTGACTCGACGTCACGCACTCGCCGGCGCCGCCGCAATCGCCACTGCGCCCCTGTTATCAGCCGCTCCCGCGAAGGCCGCAGCGCCGGTCGCCGACAAGCAGGCGCCGAGCTACTACCGCTACAAGGTCGGCGACATCCTGGTCACGGTGGTCTCCGACGGCAAGAACGTCTTCAAGCTGGAAGATTCCTTCATCACCAACGCGAAGAAGGACGAAGTCAACGCCGCGCTGGTGAAGGCGTTCATGCCGCCCGACATGATGACGATCCATTTCGCGCCCCTGGTCATCAATACCGGCGGCAAGCTGGTCGTGATCGATACCGGCAACGGCGCGGTATCCAAAGCCAACAGCAAGGGCGCCAACGGCCTGTTCGCCGATAATTTCGTTGCCGCGGGTTTCGATCCCAAGGCGGTCGATCTGGTGGTGATCTCGCACTTCCACGGCGACCACGTGAACGGTTTGCTGACCGCGGACGGCACGCCCGCATTCCCGAATGCCGAAGTGCTGGTGCCCGCGACCGAGTGGAAGTTCTGGATGGACGATGGCGAGATGAGCCGCGCGCCCGCCGGACGCATGCAGGGCCTGTTCAAGAACAATCGCAATATCTTCGAGGCGGGTCTGAAGAAGAAGGTTACGCCTTACGAGTGGGGCAAGGAAGTCGCGCCCGGACTGCTGGCGGTCGAGACCGTCGGTCACACGCCCGGCCACACCTCCTATGTGCTGTCGTCGGGCTCCGGCAAGGTCTTCATCCAGTCTGACGTCACCAACAACCCGAACCCGTTCGCGACCAATCCGGGCTGGCACGCCTTTTTCGACCAGGACGGCGATGTAGCCGAGAAAACCCGCCGCCGGGTCTACGACATGGTAGTGGCGGAGAAGCTGCAGGTGCAGGGCTTCCATTATCCATTCCCGGGCCTTGGCAATGTCGAAAAGGACGGCGGCGGTTACCGGGTGGTCCCGGCGCCGTGGAATCCGACGATCTGACCATCGCTCGTCATTCCGGGGCGATGCGGAGCATCGAACCCGGAATCCCGGGTTCGCTTCGCGCCCCGGAATGACGGCGGCATCTCTTGACGCCGGCGGGGCGCGGCCTTATAGCCGCGCCATGACCAACGCCGCGACCATTCTGTTTGCCCGCCGCCGCCGCACCTCTGCGGTATGGGCGGTCGTCTGCGTTTAAGATTGTTGCCCCTGCCGCCGGATCCTCTCCGCGGCTTTTCCCTTTCAAGAAACGCGGTTTGATCTGGCGGCTCCTACGTCTAGCAGGAGTTTGAAATGTATACGCCACCTCCGTTCAAATGCGATCGCGCCGCAAGCCTGGCGTTTGCGCAAGCGCGCGGTTTCGGCAACGTCTGCGCGTGGGACGGCAAGAAGCCGATCGCATCCTCGCTGCCGTTTTATCTGACGGCCGCCAACGACGGTACGCCGCAGGCGTTGTTTCATCTTGCCCGTCACAATCCGCTGGCAAGTCTGGCGGACGGGGCCTCGTCCTGGTTGCTGGCCGTCAACGGCGCGGATGCCTATGTATCGCCCGACTGGTACGTCTCGCCGGATCAGGTCCCGACCTGGCTGTATCAGGCCGTGCATCTGACCGGGACGGTGCGAAGATTGTCCGACGACGAACTCGCTGTGCAGGTCGATACGCTCAGCGCCAAATTCGAGAACTGGCTGGTGCCGAAGCAGCCCTGGACCTCGTCGAAGATGACGGCGGGGCGGCTGGATGGGCTGAAAAAGGCGATCGTGGGACTGGTGATGACGGTTGAAGAGGTTGAAGGCAGCTTCAAGCTGAACCAGCACAAATCCGAGACCGACTATGCGGCGATTGCGGGGGCCCTTGCCTTGCAAACCGACGCGGGCGCGCACCGGATTGCGCAGCTGATGCGAGAAGCGCGGCCGCAAGCCTTTGCGGACGAAGGAGCCTTTGCGGACGAAACGAACAAGCTCGAAAGGAGCGTGCCATGACCCTGACCGATACCCATCAGCCGCGGTCCGTCGGCGACACCACCAAACCATCCGTCTTTGTCGATGGCGCATCGGGTACGACGGGCCTCGGCATTCAGGAGCGCCTTCACCAGCAGAACGACGTCGTGGTGAAAAGCATTGCCGAGGAGAAGCGCAAGGACGCAGCCGCCAAGCGGGCGCTGATGGGGGAGGTGGATCTCGTCATCCTCTGCCTGCCGGACGATGCTGCGCGGGAGACCGTTGCGTTGATCGACAGCATGGGCGCTGCGGCTCCCAAGGTGCTCGACGCGTCGACGGCGTTTCGCGTCGCCCCCGACTGGACCTACGGCTTTCCGGAATTGACGCC
The DNA here is from genome assembly GCF_036924615.1 of Bradyrhizobium sp. AZCC 2289. NCBI lineage: Bacteria > Pseudomonadati > Pseudomonadota > Alphaproteobacteria > Hyphomicrobiales > Nitrobacteraceae > Bradyrhizobium > Bradyrhizobium sp. AZCC 2289. The sequence goes on from NZ_JAZHRY010000001.1 coordinate 9,356,453, forward strand.
CGACCAGGCCGACAAGATCAGGGCCGCACGAAAGGTCTCCAATCCCGGCTGCTATCCGACCGGCGCGATCGCGTTGCTGCGGCCGCTGGTCGATGCCGCTGTCTTGCCCGCGGATTATCCCGTCACCGTCAATGCGGTCAGCGGCTATTCCGGCGGCGGCAAGTCGATGATCGCCAGTTTCGAAGACGGCTCCGCGCCGGCGTTCGAATTGTATGGCCTCGGTTTCGAGCACAAGCATCTGCCGGAGATGCAGCTTTACTCGAAGCTGACGCGGCGGCCGATCTTCGTGCCCTCGGTCGGGAATTACCGGCAGGGCATGCTGGTCTCCGTGCCGTTGCAGCTCGACATGCTTCCGGGCAAACCCGGCGGATCTGACCTGCACGCCGTGCTGGCCAAGCGCTACGCCGGGAGCACCTACGTCTCGGTGATGCCGTTCGAAAACGCGGCGACCAAGAGCGGCAAGCTCGAGCCCGAGGGGCTCAACGAGACCAACAAGCTCGAGTTGTACGTCTTTGCCAGCGACAAACACCGCCAAGCGGTTCTGGTGGCGCGGCTCGACAATCTCGGCAAGGGCGCCTCGGGGGCTGCGGTGCAAAACATGCGGCTGATGCTGGGCCTTGCCGAGAGCTAGCGGCGTGGACGAGAAAACCCTGCAATTCTACCGCAGCAACGCCCAGTCCTATGCGGACTGGGCGAAGGCGCCATCGACGCGGCTGCGGGGTTTTCTGGCCTTGTTGCCGCTGGGCGGTTCGGTCCTCGAACTCGGTTGTGGCGCCGGCAATCATTCGGCGGTCATGCTGGAGGCGGGCTTCAAGGTCCGCGCCACTGACGGCTCACCTGAAATGGCCGAGATCGCCGCGCGCCGTCTCGGCCATCCCGTTGAGGCGTTGCTGTTCGATGAACTCGACGGGCGCGAAGCCTATGACGGCATCTGGGCCAGTGCGTGTCTTTTGCATGTGCCGCGAGACGAACTCGGCGGTATTCTGACCCGAATCCACCGTGCGCTAAAACCGTCCGGCGTGTTCTATGCGAGTTTCAAGATCGGTGAGGGCGACGGCCGCGACAATCTCGGCCGTTACTACAATTATCCCTCACTGGGGTGGCTGCAGGCGACCTACGCTGCTGCGGGGGCTTGGGATCCGCTGACATCGGATACCAGCGTGATCCAGAGTTTCGACGCGACGCCCGCCAACATGCTGCATCTCGTCGTCCGCAAGACCGCGGCTTGATCCGGGGAAGCCTGAAGATCGCCAGCCCGACCAGCGCGAGGCCGGCTGCCGGGGGCTCCGGACTGGCACGGATCGCGCTGTTTCGGTGAAACCGGACGGCGTCGTGGCTGAACCGGCTTCCCAACCTTTAGTTGAATGATCGATTTCGCCGTGGCACTCTCGGGCGTCGAACGGGGGAAGAACATGTCTCGCCTGGCGATCGTGATCGGCGTGAACAAGCCGAAAGCACCCGCGCCGCTGCTGGGCGCGGTGGAGGACGCGAACAAATTTGCGGCCTGGATCGGCAAGCAGGGCTTTGAAGTCAAACCCTTCACAGACGACGTTGCGCCGGTAACATTCGCAAGTATTTTTGCCGAGGTTGAGCGCGCCGTCGACGCGCGGACCTATTCGCAAATCGTGATCTATTTCGCCGGCCACGGCCTGCAAAACGGTGGCTCCGAGATCTGGCTGCTTTCAGGCGCGCCCAACAATCCGAACGAGGCCATCTCGGTGGAGGTCTCGGTGATGGCCGCGCGCGAAAGTGGACTCCAGAGCGTGGTCTTCATCTCGGATGCCTGCCGATCGATCCCTGCGGGAATGCAGAGCAGTCGCGTCGACGGCGGGTCGATTTTTCCGAACAAGCAGCTCGACCGGAATACGCGGCCGGAGATCGATCGCGTCTTCGCAACGCTGCCTTCGCTGGTCGCGGTCGAGGCGGCGCTGGCGGACGACAAGGCGCGCCGTGAAGGCATATTCACCCGGGAGTTCATGCGAAGTTTTCGCGACCCGCCGGCCGCTCTCATCGAGCAGGTGTCGGAAAACGGTCAGCAGATCGAGGTGGTAACCAACCGCAAGCTGAAGGACCTGCTTCGCGAACTCGTCGAGGATGCGGCGTTCACCGAAATGCCGAAGGCCGGACAGCTTCCGGAGTTCATCCTCGAATCCGTGCAGGCCTATGTCGGGCGCGTGGAGCGCGCGCCAGAAGGCCCCGATATTAAATTCGCCTGGCCGGGCGATCTCGGGGGTACCGACACTCTCCGCAGCACCCGGCGGGGGCCATCAGGTCCTCGCCGCAGGCGGTCCGGACCGTCGGTCGCGGCCGTGGCGCAGCGGGCGATCAATCTGGCGAGCGAGGTACAAGGTACTGCGCAAGCCGCAGCTGCCGCGGCACAGGGAATTGCTCCGAACCTGGGTCTTGCGGAGGCAATCAACTTGTTCTCCGCCGACGTGCCGGTGGAAAAATTCGAGACGCAGACCGGATTTTCGGTGACGGGCGCCAGGGTTCGAGGTGCCAACTGCCCGAATTTTCGAGCCGAAACGCTCGATCAAGAATTCGTACGGCTTTGGCCGATGGACGTCTCCGCAGCTTCCGCCAGCGTTCTGATTGAATTCGACAATGGCAACGGGACCGTATTGCCGGGGCTGCGCGGCTACATCGGTCATATCTTCGTCGACAAGGGTGTCGTGACCAACGTGAATTACGTCCCGGCAACGAACAGCAAGCGCTGGGAGGGGTATAAGTATGTACGTGAACAAATAGAAGGATTTCGCGCGGCGGTGGCCGCAGCCGCCGGACTCGGCGTATTCCGGATTTCGCGAGACCAAGCGGAATCGTTCGCCGACAAGATTCGTGATCTCAAGGCCTTCGATCCCACGCTCGGCCTGTATGCGGCCTACGCCTACGCCAGCACCGGCCTCGATCAGGAGGTGAAATCGGTGCGGCAATACATGCGCGACGATTTGAAAACCGAATTGTTCGACGTGGCTATGCTGGCGGAACGCGGGGTAAGCCCGCATGAGACGGGACCGCAGACCATCCTGCCGTTTTGCCCGATGCTGCGCCAGGGCTGGTCATTCGTCGCGGTGCGCGATGCGCGGCTGTCTGAGGTGGTGCTTGCGGCGCGCGATTGGCTGCTGCCTGCGTTGTGGACGACGTTCGCGCCCGAGGGCGTAAAGCTATTACGGGACGCCATCGCGAAAGGCGATTTCCGATGAGACTGCTCCTCGTTCATGGCCGCGCACAGGAAGGCAAGTCGCCGGAGATCATCCAGGACGAATGGATGACCGCACTGCGCCGCGGATTCACCGTCGCGGGGGTGACGGAGCCGGCCGACATCAAGATCGACGTTCCGTTCTACGGGGACATGCTCGACGAATTGCTGCGCCGTCGCGATCTTCCGGAGGCGGACAGCGTTGCCACGCGCGGCGGCGCCGCCGACGACGGATATGCCGAGTTTCTGCAGGAGGTGGCCGTCCAGGCCAGCGAGGACGGTATCGTCACCGATCAGGAACTGGATGGTGAAATGGAGCGGGGTCCGCAGGAGCGGGGCCCGGAGAACTGGGCCTGGGTGCAGGCCATCATCAGGGTCGTCGAACGCCGCGCCACCGGCGTTTCCAATTACGGCATCGGCAAGCTGCTCAGGGACGTGTTCATCTATGTCAACGACCGGCCGGTGCGTCGCGCCATCAATGCGATCGTCGCTGCAAAGCTGACCGGCGAGCCGACCGTGGTGGTCGGTCATTCCCTCGGCTCGGTGGTCGCCTATGAGGTGCTGCGCGCGCATGCCGGCAATATGGTGCCGCGTTACGTGACGGTCGGATCGCCGCTGGGAATCCGCGCCATCAGCCGCCGGCTGGCAACGCCGCTTGTGATGCCCGCTGGCGCCGCGGACTGGTACAACGCATTCGATCCCCACGACGTGGTGGCGCTCTATCCGCTTGACGCCGCCAATTTCGCCATCACGCCGCCGATCAAGAACTATCCGTATGTGAATAACCACACCGATAACCGGCACGGCATTGGCGGATATCTCGATGACGTCGACGTTGCTGCGCAGATCGCTGCGGCGCTCCGCAGCAATTGATCCGGGATCACCGGCGGCCGTAACCGCCAGCCTCTACCCGTGCAGGAGAGGCCGGGATCGGCTCAAACGATCTTGAAAATCGCCAGCGCCAGCACCGCCTGGGCGAGGAAGCCGACGGTGAAGGCCAGCGTGCGGAACACCGGCAGGCCGAGCGTATAGACGATCAGGTGCGCGACGCGGGCCCAGAAATAAACCGCGCAGGCGAGCACGGTCCATTTCGTCGAATAGTCGATCTCGGCGAGGATCAGGACCAGTGGCGCGAAGATGACGAGGTTCTCGACCGCGTTGTCATGCGCGAACATCAGCCGCGTGGCCCATTCGGCATGCGGCTTGTCGTTACGCGACGGGTTGGCCATGGTGCCGATGAGGCCGCGAACCTGGCAGCGGTTCAGGATGTAGGGGACCCACAGGATTCCGGTCAAAATCACCGTCAGCGTCAGCCAGAACAATTCGCGCGTCATTGGTTTCCCCCTCGATTGATTTCGAATCCCGTCCCGGCGGGATGGCTGGTTATACCCAAGCGCGGCGGCCTGCGCTACGCGCGGACCCGCACATAGCTGCCGGGCGCGTCCTCGATCGGCGGCAGCACCTCGCCGACCACGCGCGCCGGGACCATCTCGGGGTCAATGCTTTCCAGCCATTGGCGCCAGTCGGGCCACCACGATCCCTTGTGCTCCTGCGCGTTCTTGAGCCAGTCGGCGAGCGTCACATCCCTGATATTGTCGTTGGTCCAGTATTGGTACTTGCCCGACGCCGGCGGGTTGACGACGCCGGCGATATGGCCCGACCCGGACAATACATATTTCACCGGGCCGCCGAAGAATTGCGAGCCGTAGAGCACCGAATCCGCCGGCGCGATGTGATCCTCGCGGGTCGCCAGATTGTAGACGGGCACCCTGACCTTCGACAGATCGAGCAGCGTGTTGTCCAGCACCATGCTGCCGGCGGAGAGCCGGTTCTCCAGATAGCAGTTGCGCAGATAATAGGAATGGTTCGCCGCCGGCATCCGCGTCGCGTCGGAATTCCAGTGCAGCAGGTCGAACGAGGTGGGCGGCTGGCCCTTCAGGTAGTTGCTCACGACATAGGACCAGATCAGATCGTTCGAGCGCAGCATGTTGAAGGCCATCGCCATCTTGCTGCCTTCCAGCACGCCGGCGGCTTCCATGTCGCGCTCCAGCGCCGAGATCTGGTCTTCGTCGACGAACACCAGCAAATCGCCGGCATGGGTGAAATCGACCTGCGCCGCAAAGAACGTCGCCGAGGTCACCCGCACGCGGCGCTTTTCGGCAAGCCACGCCAGCGTCGAGGCGAGCAGGGTGCCGCCGACGCAATAGCCGGCGGTGTGGACCTTCATTTCGCCCGTCACCTTTTCGATCACGTCCATCGCCGTGAGCGGGCCTTCCTTCATGTAGTCGTCAAACGTCTTCTTGCCGAGTTCCTTGTCCGGATTGACCCAGGAGATTACGAACACGGTGATGCCCTGATCGACGCACCACTTGATGTAGGATTTCTCCGGCTTGAGATCGAGGATGTAGAATTTGTTGATCCAGGGCGGCACGATCAGGAGCGGCGTGCGCAGCACGGTCTCCGTGGTCGGCGTGTACTGGATCAGCTGCATCAGCTCGTTCTGGAAGATCACCTTGCCGGGCGTCGTCGCCATGTTGACGCCGACCACGAGGTTGGAAGGATCGGACTGGCGGATGCGCAGCGTGCCGCGGCCGGCCTCGATGTCTTCCGCCAGCATCTTCATGCCGCGAACCAGATTGTCGCCGTTCGACGCCAGCGTCTCGCGCAGCACTTCCGGATTGGTGAGGATGAAATTCGACGGCGCGATCGCGTTGGTGATCTGCTGGACGTAGAACTCGGCCTTCTTGCGGGTGTGCGGATCGATTCCCTCGGCGTTGCGCACCAGTTCGTGCGCCCATTGCGTGGTCAGCAGGTAGAGCTGCATGACGAAATCGAAGAACTGGTTCGATTTCCACTCCGGGTCCATGAAGCGCTTGTCGCGCGGTGACGGCTCAATCGCGGGTTTTGGCTGCTGCTCGCCGGCCATGCGGCGCATCGCACAGCCGAACAGATCGAGATAGGCCTTGCCCATCTTGGTTTGCAGATCCTCCGCGCGCTCCTTGTCCGAGAGCCAATATTCGGCGACCACGCTGAGCGTCTTGATCACCTCGCCAAGTTCGTTCGGCGGCTTGTCCTTGATCTCCCCGGTCTCGCGCGGCTTGAGATAGGCCGCCAGGGCCTGCCCGCTGCTTTCCATCGCCCGCGCAATGTTCATCGCGAATGCTTCGGCGTTGAAGGTTTTCGCGGACTGGGTTTCGGTGCTAACATCGCTCATGACGGGACACTATAACTTCATTTGGGGTTCGTCACCGCGCCGATCTGCGGTGACACTTTTGGGGTTAATCCTGCTGCACTGCGATAAAGAATCTTCGTTCTGACATATTGAGGCCTCAGCGGTCCGATTTGGTGGTCTGGCTTTAATCGTTTCGGGCGACAATGGTTTGAACGGTTGCGGCGAATTTGACGCAGTTACGCGATTTGTCGTTGCAAGGCTCGTACCAGCAAAACGGCTCGTACCAGCGACAGGGCGCGTAAGAGCGTGGCTACCGGCAAGTGGGGACTTCCGGACGGATGCGGATGGATCGAACGATCAGGCTGTTGGCAATCGGTGCGCTGTTCGCGTCAGCGCTGGCCGTGGGCGGCTGCTCGACGTCGATCGCGGATCTGCCGGGGGTCGGCCTGCCCAATGATGCGCCCCAGCGTCCGAAGGAAGCCGGTTCCTATCTCCCGGTTCACGATCTGCCCCCCGACCGCGAGGAGGCGGCAATGAAGCCGGCCGAGCAGGACAAGATCGAGAAAGAGCTGATCGCTGCGCGGGACCGCCAGGCCACCTCGGCGGCCCCAAACCCCGCCGCCAAGTGACTTGTTCCAATTTCAAGTGACCGGGTCCAATCTGAAGTGGCCTGGTCAGGCCGATAGAAGCTGGCGCCGCCATGTGACCGTGCTAAAAAGAACCCCAATTCAACCGCATATCGGGTCATCGACCCCGGATTTTTGCGCCTGAATTCGCTCTAAATCGTTGATTGAGCGCGATTTCTGGACGAAACCCGATTTGGTTTCGCAACGCCCAAGGGTCTGGCGATTCTGTCCTGCCGGTAGTCGGAGCAAAGGTCCCATGGAAGAATTCTACCGTATCCGCCGTCTGCCGCCTTACGTGTTCGAACAGGTCAACCGGGCCAAGGCGGCCGCGCGGAACGCCGGCGCCGACATCATCGACCTCGGCATGGGCAATCCGGACCTGCCGACGCCGCCCCATGTGATCGAGAAGCTGAAGGAAACCCTCGGCAAGCCCCGGACCGATCGCTATTCGGCGTCGCGCGGCATCACCGGTCTGCGCCGGGCCCAGGCTGCCTATTATAACCGGCGGTTCGGCGTCAAACTCAATCCGGAAACCCAGGTTGTGGCGACGCTGGGCTCCAAGGAGGGCTTTGCCAATGTGGCGCAGGCGATCACCGCGCCCGGTGATGTCGTGCTGTGCCCCAATCCGAGCTATCCGATCCACGCCTTCGGGTTCCTGATGGCGGGCGGGGTGATCCGCTCGGTGCCGTCGGAGCCGACGCCGCAATTTTTCGAAGCGGTGGAACGTGCGATCATCCATTCGATTCCGAAGCCGCTGGCGCTGGTCGTCTGCTATCCCTCCAATCCGACCGCCTATGTCGCCGACCTCGATTTCTACAAGGATCTGGTCGCGTTCGCGAAGAAGCACGAGATCTTCATCCTGTCGGATCTGGCCTATGCCGAGGTCTATTTCGACGACAAGAATCCGCCGCCCTCGGTGCTGCAGGTTCCCGGTGCGATCGACGTCACCGTCGAATTCACCTCGATGTCGAAAACGTTCTCGATGGCCGGCTGGCGCATGGGATTTGCCGTCGGCAACGAGCGCATCATTGCCGCCCTGGCGCGGGTGAAATCCTATCTCGACTACGGCGCGTTCACGCCGATTCAGGTTGCCGCGACCGCGGCGCTGAACGGACCGGACGACTGCATCCGCGAAATGCGCGATACCTACCGCAAGCGCCGCGACGCGCTGGTGGAATCGTTTGGCCGCGCGGGCTGGGAGATCCCACCGCCGCAAGCCTCGATGTTTGCCTGGGCACCGCTGCCGAAGGCCTTCGAGCAGGTCGGCAGCATGCAGTTCGCGACCCTGATGGTGGAGAAATCCGGCGTGGTGGTGTCGCCCGGCGTCGCCTTCGGTGAGCATGGCGAAGGCTATGTCCGCATCGCCATGGTGGAGAACGAGCAGCGGATCCGGCAGGCTGCGCGCGGTGTGCGCCGCTTCCTTGAAAGCGGCATCGAAACGTTGCACAACGTGGTTCCTCTCGCCAATCGGCGCTAGGCGTGATTCCGAAAATGGTTTCCCGTTTTCGGATCGTGCCTGGTCAAAGTTCCTCCGGCAGGTTTTTCAAGTCATGGTCGCACCCCTGAAAGTGGGCATCGCGGGGCTCGGCACTGTCGGCGCCGAAGTCGTCCGCCTGATCGAGCAGCAGGGACGCACGCTATCGGCGCGCAGCGGCCGCGGCATACGCGTCACCGCCGTAACCGCGCGTTCGAAAGTGAAAAAGCGCAGTCTCGATCTGCGCGACATCGATTGGGCCAAAAGCCCGCTGGCGCTGGCCAACGATCCCAACATCGATTGCTTCGTCGAATTGATGGGCGGTTCCGGCGAACCGGCGCTGTCGGCGATCGAGGCCGCACTGAAATCCGGCAAGTCGGTGGTGACAGCCAACAAGGCGCTGATCGCCAAGCACGGATTGCGGCTGGCGAAGGCTGCCGAGAAGCACGGCGGCGCGTTGAATTTCGAGGCAGCGGTGGGCGCAGCAATCCCCGTCATCAAGACCCTGCGCGAGGGCCTTGCCGGAACATCGATCAATCGCGTCTACGGCATCCTCAACGGCACCTGCAATTACATCCTGACCCGGATGGAACAGGAAGGCCTGTCATTCGCCGAATGCCTCAAGGATGCGCAGCGTCTGGGCTATGCCGAGGCCAATCCGTCGTTCGACGTCGACGGCCACGACACCGCGCAGAAGCTGGCGATCCTGGCCAGCCTCGCGTTCGGCACGAAGGTTGCACAAAGCGCAGTCTATGTCGAAGGTATCTCCTCGATCGCGCCGGAAGATCTGCGCGCCGCGGAGGAACTCGGTTATCGGGTCAAGTTGCTTGGGGTCGCGGTGCGGACGGCGAAGGGTATCGAACAGCGCGTGCATCCGACCATGGTGCCGAAATCGTCATCGATTGCGCAGGTGATGGGCGTCACCAATGCGGTCACGATCGACGGCGAGGGGATTCCAGCGATCACGCTGGTCGGTCCCGGCGCGGGCGGTGCGGCGACCGCGTCCGCCGTCGTTGCCGACATCGCCGATGTCGCGCGCGGCATTCGCGCAATGCCGTTCGGACGTCCGGTGGAGAAATTGCGCGCGACCACCAAGGCGCCGATGGAACGCCACGAAGGTGGCTACTACATCCGCCTGATGGCGCGCGATCTCGCAGGTACTGCCGCGACCATCGCCACCCGGCTTGCGGAACAGAGGATTTCGCTGGAATCGATCGTGCAGCGTCATCCCGACGGCGTCGACGCCAACGGGTCGGCGAAGAAACCGTCACCGGTTCCGGTTATCCTGATCACCTACGCCACCAGCGAGGACGCGGTCTATCGCGCGCTGGAGGCGGTGCAGCGCGACAAGGTGATCAGCGGCCGGCCGCAGGTGATACGAATCGAGAAAAACTAACGCGTGAACCGCACGGCTCACGTGCTAAGCGCAAGAAACGAAGATACGGGCCGCCAGGTCCGTTGTGAAGGTTCAAAGGAGTGCTTGTGATGTCGACCCATATTTCCGTGCCGCCGCAGCTGTTGCTCGAGCGCATTCTGACGCTCGAAATCGTGCGCGTGACGGAGCGCGCCGCGGTTTCGGCGGCGCGGTTGCGCGGCCACGGCCAGGAAAAGGCCGCCGACCAGGCCGCGGTCGACGCAATGCGCCGCGAACTCAACAAGCTGCCGATCGAGGGCACCATCGTGATCGGCGAGGGCGAGCGCGACGAGGCGCCGATGCTGTTCATCGGCGAGAAGGTCGGGCTCAACGCCGGACCGCAGGTCGATATCGCCGTCGATCCGCTCGAAGGCACCACGCTGTGCGCCAAGAACATGCCCGGCGCGATCGCGACCATGGCGATGGCCGACGGCGGCACGCTGCTGCACGCGCCCGACGTCTACATGCAGAAGATCGCGGTCGGCCCCGGCTACAAGAAGGGCGTCGTCGAGCTCGATGCATCGCCCGCCGACAACGTTCGCCGGCTCGCCAAGGCGAAGGGCGTCGATGCTGCCGCGATCACCGTGCTGGTGCTCGATCGCCCGCGCCACGCCGATATCATTTCGGGCGTTCGCAGCACCGGTGCTGCGGTACGCCTCATCACCGACGGCGACGTCGCGGGCGTGATCCATTGCGCCGATCCCGACAATACCGGCGTCGACATGTATATCGGCACCGGCGGTGCGCCCGAGGGTGTGCTGGCGGCGGCGGCGCTGCGCTGCATCGGCGGCCAGATGCAGTGCCGCTTGATCCTCGACAGCGAGGAAAAGCGCGAGCGCGCCCACAAGATGGGCGTCGCCGATCCGCGCATGATCTACGGCATCGAGGACATGGCGCGCGGCGACTGCCTGTTCGCGGCCACCGGCGTCACCACCGGCTCGCTGCTGTCGGGCGTCAAATTCCGCAAGGACGTCATCGAGACCGAAACCGTGGTGATGCGCTCGGTCACCGGCACCGTGCGCTACATCAAGGCGGAACACCGGCAGCTGGAGAAATTTCACCTCGATTGATCCCGTCATTCCGGGGCGCGCGAAGCGCGAACCCGGAATCTGCAAGTTGCCGCGCGAGATTCCGGGTCTGGTCCTTCGGACCATCTACGATGCGCAATTGCGCATCGGAGAATGACCAAGAAAAAACAATAAAAAGGGGAGGCGACCATGTCCGATATTTCCGCCGTAAAAGCGCTGGGGTTCGACGTCTTCGGCACCGTGGTCGACTGGCGCACCAGCCTGATCGCGGATTTCACCAAGTGGTCGGAGACGCGTGGCATCAAGGCGGACTGGACCGCGCTGGTCGACGGCTGGCGCGCGGTCTATGCCGCCTCGATGGACGAGGTGCGCAAGCATCCCGAGCGCGGCTACATGATACTGGACACGCTGCACCGGCAGTCGCTGGAAAAGCTGGTCGCGCAGCTCGGGATTTCCGGCCTCACCGACGCCGACCTGCATCACCTGACCATGGGCTGGCACCGCCTGCATGCATGGCCCGACAGCGTCGCCGGCCTGACGCGGCTGAAGACAAAATACATCATCTCGCCGCTGTCCAACGGCAACGTCGCGCTGCTCACCAACATGGCGAAATTCGCCGGCCTTCCCTGGGACCTGGTGATGTCGGCCGAACTGTTCGAGCACTACAAGCCCGATCCCGAAACCTATCTCGGCGCCGCAAAGCTGCTGTGCCTGCCGCCGGAGCAGGTGATGATGGTGGCCGCCCATAATCACGATTTGAAGGCCGCGCAAAAGCTCGGTTTGAAGACGGCCTTCGTCGCACGGCCGACCGAATACGGCCCATTGCAGAAGTACGATTTCGAAGCCAAGGGCGACTGGGACATCGTCGCCAAGGATTTTGGCGGGATCGCCGACAAGATGGGCTGCTAGGTTAGGCGGCGGATTGCGATAGCGTCCCGACTGGCGGCGCGGCCGGCCCCCCGAAAAGCGAGTGATTGAACCTCGGCGCGCGCTCGGAGCACCAAGGGACTGGCACTGCCTGCTGTGCTACGCCCGCAATGGCGCGCTAACGGCACTGTGCCGCCGAAAAGAGGACGCCATGACCATGAACCAGCGGACCGTGACGACAGGGCTTGTCGTCGCTTTCATCCTCGCGTCCGCAGCATTGCCGGCGATGTCGGCGCCGCGCGCGCCGGCGTCCGACGATGCGCAGGCGGTCGACAGGATGCGCGCGGCGATTGCGGTCAATGCCGGGAAGCTTCTCGAAACGCAAGGCGGGTCCCGCGTCGTGTTCAAGGTCGACGGCGCGGCCTTGCATGAAGCCGTCGTGACCGAGCTGCGCGATGATTTGTATAAAATATTGCGGGAGGGACGCATCCCGTTTGCCGGTCTGGCGATGCGCGACGGCGGCGTCGAAGTCCGGATTACAGAGCCCAAGGACCGGCAACGGGTCTTGAGCAAGCTCGTGCCGTCGACGGAAGCGGCGCAATCAGGCGAAGCGGCTATCGCCGTTGCCGACGGCGGTGACGGGCTGACCCGGCTCACGCCGACGGATTCCGGGTTCTCCGAGCGCCTGCACCGACTGGTCAGGCAGTCGATCGAGATGATCGAACAGCGCCTGCGCAGCACTGACATCGGGCAGGCGAGTGTGCAGCCCGACGGGTCCGACCGTATACGCGTCCTGCTGCCGGGCATCAGCGATCCCGGACGCGTGAGCGCGATGTTCGCCAAGCAAGCGCGGCTCGCATTGCGCCTGGTGGATGAGTCGATGACCGCCACCAAGGCGATGGAAGGCTCCCCGCCCGAGGGATCCGAAGTACTCACCGACTTCAAGACCAAGGCTCCCTATCTGGTCCTGAAGGAGACCGCCGTCGAGGGCAACGATATCACCGATGCCGCGCCAGGGTTCGATCCCGCGACCCACCAGCCGATCGCGTCGTTCCGGTTCAACGCGCATGGCACGAGGCGCTTCGCGCAAGTTACCCAGGACAATGTGAGCAAGCCATTCGCCATCGTCCTCGACGACCAGGTGCTCTCGGTGTCCGTCATTCGGGAGCCGATCCTGGGCGGCTCGGGGGTGATATCATCGGGTAACTTCACGCTCGAAGACGCCAACACCATGGCCATGATGTTGCGCTCGGGAACGCTGCCCGGGCGCCTGAGCGTCGTCGAACAGCAGGTTGTGGAACCGGCGGGCAATAGCGGAAAACAATAGCCGGGAGATTAGCGCTCTTTGGGCGGATTGCGACGAAGCCGACCAACAGGACAAGAAGCACGCGGGTAACCGCAGTAGCTCGGCCCTGTGTGAGCCAATGGGCGTCGCGCAACGCAACTGTGCAGCCGGATATCAACACTTTTGAAGTTGAATTCCTGACATCAGTCTATCGCGAAGGCTGTAGCGGTTGGACATCGGAATGTAGCGCGTCGATTCGTTTCGGCGAACAAATGCCACTTATCTTGCTCGTCACGCCGATCGCCACGATCGCCACCAAGACCCCCGCCAGGACATCAACCAAATAATGGCCTCCGCCCAGCGGCGTCGCCACCATCATCACGATGTTCCATGGAATGACGACCAGTCTCACCCAGCGCAGGGGCCAGCAAGCCCACATGAGGAGAATAGCAGATGCCGCATGAAAGCTGGGAAACGTCAGGACGCCCGACAATTGAGTCAAGCTCAGTTTGTGCAGGTGCCCTCCTCGCACGAGCGGCACGTCGCGCAATGTGTCGTAATAGGCCTGGGGCACGAGTTGGGGGAAATCGGATGCCTGCAATCCTAACGCACCATAGACACCGATGGCCGGCACGAGGGCCGCGATAAGGGTCGTGGCCAAAATAGCGAGCGTGACAGCGCATACCGTCTCCGCGACTCGCCGATAGCATCCAGTCAGAGGAAGCAGGAGTACAATCACGAGCAGCTGCAGATTGATCGAACTGTACGACCGGGCCAGGAGCGGGATCAGTTCGCGATGATGGTTTGTAAAGTCCAGGAAACTCCGGAAGTCAAATCCCAGCGCGCGGTCCCAAGCCAGCAACCTGGCATCCTGCAGAGGAAGATTAACGGAAACGGCGACATACGTCAGCGTCAGTATGACCGGTATGGCCATTACCAGTTGCGCAAGTGCGACAAGGCAGAGAAAAATCCTGGGGTTGGCGTGCGTCGTCGAACGAGCGTTCCGTAGTCCAAACCACCAGTAAAGGCTCGCCAGAGCAAAAGCCACGAGATAGCCCATGGTCTCGACGTAAAATTCTGTTGCGACGAGAACGGCAACGACGACCCCCGCCGCGCTCGCCAGCAGTCGCCAGTTAAACGAGAAAATATTCCAGGCGGCCTCAACTTCGTCATCGGCCAGGTTCAACCGCCCCTGGGTATCCGGCCAGCGCAAGATCGTCCGCTTCATGTCAATGGTGCCGTGCACGAGAACATTCTCCACCTGGGCCTTATCGATGCTTGTTCGGTGGTCGCGACAGACACGGCAGACAACAATCCGTACGTGAGAGTTCGCGAGGTGGCGTGCTCCTGCCGCATCCGCACGCAGGAGGACGTATCCGTTGATAAGGGTGGATGAATTTCGCGCCCGCCCAAGCTGGGGCGCTACCGGACGTATTTTACAAAGGCGAAATAACCCTCCGGGACATCTGCGAGAACCTGATTGACCCGACGAGCCTCATAATTGAAGCCATTCGCTATACCCGGACATAGTCTTATTCCCAGTTCCACTATCTCCAGTAGAAATACAGAGCATAGCCTAAGGTTGAGTAAACGGCGCCACTACAATTGTGGCACGAGCGTCGAGCGGCCGATCGGCTGAAGTCTTCGGTGCTCGGGTATCATTAAGATATCAAGCTGATGCGAGATTGCCATCGCCGTAAACTGGCTTCTATTGTTCAGCCCGACGCCGATCACAAAACGGCGGTTTGAGGAAACGACGGGGAATGACGTCCATGCCGGGAAGGCTGCCACAAGGAAGCTCAAGCAGAGCCATGCGCCCATTCTCGTTGATTTTATTCATCGTGCTGATGCACGCCCTCAGCGCGGCGGCGTCGGCGCAGACGGCAGACCGCACCATCGATGAGATCAAGGCCGAAACGTTCGCAAGGGCGCAGACCGGCGCCTATCCAGCGTTAGGGATTCTGCCTGGCGACGCCGCCGATGCGCTCGGCCGCATCGGCACACGCGATCCAGACGAATGGGCCGCTGCCTGGAGTGCCGTCGCCGACGTCTACATGGCAAAGGCGAGGGCCGCGAGCGAGCCGAAGGAAGCCGATGCAAACTTCCTGCGCGCCTGGCGCCTGTATTATTTCGGGCAGTGGCCGGCGCCGACTTCCGCCGGGAAACAGGCGGCATACCAGCGCGCCGTCGAAGCCTATCTCCAGCATGCCCGGTATTTCGACCCACCGCTCGAAGTCGTGCGCATTCCCTTCGAAGGCAGCGAAATTGTCGGCTACCTGCGGCTGCCTGCCAATGTCCCTGGTCCCGTCCCGTTGGTGCTGGCGATTTCGGGTCTGGACAGCCGAAAGGAAACGGTTGCCGAAACCTACGCTGCGGCGCTGCCGGAAGGCATTGGCTTCTTCGCGGTCGATAGCCCGGGCACCGGACAGGCACCAAGCAAGGCAAGCGAGACCGCGGAGCGGATCTATTCGCGCGTGCTCGATTATCTCGCGTCGCGGCCGCAGATCGACAAGAGCCGCATCGTCGTGCATGGCCAGAGCTTTGGCGCCTATTGGGCCGCGAAACTTGCGCACACGGAGGCCAAGCGCCTCGCCGGCGCCGTCACCCAGTCGCCGCCGATCCATCGCACATTCCAGCCGGACTTCTTCCGTGGCCGGATGTACACCCGCGAATATCTGTTTGACCTGCTGCCGGCCAGCCTGTTCGTCTACGGCATGAAATCGGCGGACGAGTTGCTGGCTTTCTTGCCCAAGATGTCGCTGCAGGCGCAGGAAGTGCTCGGCAAGCCGGCGGCTCCGATCCTGGTGGTCGGCGGAACCAGGGATACGCAGGTGCCAATCGATGATCTCGAACTTCTCATCAATAGCGGCAGCGAGCCGCGCGAAGCATGGATCAACCCGATTGGCGGCCACATGGGCCGCACCGCCTCGACCTGGCCGGATCCGGTGATTTTTCGCGAGGTCATTCTGCCCTGGGAAGTGCGGCAGCTCGGCCACAAGCGCATCAACTGAACACAGGCGCGTAGGGCGGGATTGGAGCCGACCGCGTCCGCCGTCCCTGAAAAGGTTCAATGCAGCGGATCGCTTCGACCGAATCTCTGCGCTCGGTCATTAGCGCCGGTTGCACGTCGGCCGATGAGGTCCGCTCTTCCCCGAGAGGCACACATCGCTTGGCGAGAACGCCATATCTCAAAAGTGCCCAAAGAGCGACATCGACTCGATCACGATCCGTCCGCTCAGTCAGCGGGGATCGTAAACTGAAAGAGAGCACCCTGCGGTTCGCACGGGATCGCCCACAGCCGTCCGCCGTGCGCTTCGATGATCGAGCGGCAGATAGATAAGCCAATGCCCATGCCCTCGGGCTTGGTCGTGTAGAATGGCTCGAACAGACGCGAGAGGCTTTCCGGGCTCAGCCCCGGGCCGGTGTCCCGAACCCCGACGCGCACGCCACCTTCGGACGGAACCGCATCGATGCTGATCTGTAATTCGCGGTTGCCGTCCTCAACGCCACTCATCGACTGGATGGCATTGACGATCAAGTTCAGCATCACTTGTTGCAGTTGGACCCGATCGCCTTGGACACGCGGCAAGCCCTCCGCAAATTGCGTCCGCACCGACACACTATTGTTTGCGGCCTCCGTACGGGTGAGAGCAATAACCTCAAGGATGGCATCGTCGATCGCTACGGCGTCCTTTCGTGCGGGCACCTTCTTAATGAGCGCACGAACTCGCTCGACGACCTCGCCCGCGCGAGTCCCTTCCTTGACAATCAGAGAGAGCGCGTCATCCACCTCGCGAAAATTCGGTGGATCCGCGCTTAGGAAACGCCGAGCGGCTAACGCGTATGTGACTGCCGCTGTGATTGGCTGGTTCACTTCATGAGCAATCGAGGCCGTCAACTGGCCCATCGTCGCGACGCGGTTGGCGCGCGCCAGCGCCATCTGCGCCCCGCGATATTGCCGCTCGAGGCGGGTGCTCTCCAGGGCAATGGTAGCTTGCGCAGCGAAGTCCCTGAATAGGGAAATCTGTTTGTCAGTGAATGGCTGCACCTGTTTGCGGCCCAGACTAATTATCCCGACTATCTCATTGTCTTTGAGCAACGGCACAAACAGGCCCGTTCGAAGACCTGCGTTCACCACCGTGATACAAAAATCATCCCGAAGATCGCCTTCAACTGCTGTGAAGTCGGGGATGTGGGTGGGTAACCTGCTTGCGGCTAATCGATCCGGAAGGCTCCCCTTTTCTGCGAGAGCCGGGATTAATGACCACACCTGACTAACCAAAAGGGGGTCCCCTCGCACCGCCACGAGACGAAGGCCGCCTTCTTCGGAGAGACGTAAGGCGCCTGAGTCTGCTCGACAGAGGCGTGTGGCGCTGTCGAGGATGGCGTCGAAGATGGGCTGCAAGTCGTGCGGCGAGTTCGCAATGGCGCGCAGCACTTCCGAGATGGCCGTCTGTTGCTCGATGAGTTCGGTCACCCGATCTTGCAGCTCAGAAGCGGTGCTTTCTCCTTGGACATTCTCGTTCATGCAGAGCATGTTCCTCGGCTTGGACGGTGAGGGCAGTATAACGGCTCCAGCCGCAGTTCGCGATAGCTCTCATCGCCGTCCAAAACGAAGATGCGGCCAAACATCCAACGTCTGCTCGGGGTCAAAAACGGAAGTGGCCCCGCCTGAACGGCATGTCCGTTCTACCCTCAAGAGCAGACATCGTCCGGCCAACCCGGCATGTCCGTTTCGTGCCAATAGGCGACATGGTCCGCCTGCTTGAAAATGAAAGAGACGCCGCCAACCGGGGCGGCCTTTCCTGCTTTTATTACGGCCGTGCTGTCAGTCTCACGCTGCGTTCGGCCATCATGGAATTGGGTGAGCTTTCTCCGCGAGATCGCCCGTTATGACGGCGCGGAGTCTACCGGGCGAAATCCCGTAACGTTTCCGAAACGCGCGCACGAATGCGCTCTCGGAGTCGTAGCCGACCACTGCCGCCACCTGCGCCAGGGTTCCAGTTGTCGAGCCGAGGCGATGGCGTGCCAGACCAAGCCGCAACTCGCTCAGGAAACCAAGCGGCGCAATATCCCCCTCCCTGCGGAAGATCCGAACCAGAGTCGCGCGCGAAACATGCGCTTCCGCCGCAAGCTCATCCAGCGTCCATGGATGCGCGGGAGCTCTCAACATGGCGGTGACGGCTCTGGCCGAAGACGACGATGCGAGCAGCCGTAATATGCCGCTCGATGCCGCGGACTGTTCGAAATGCAGGCGAAGCATCATCACGAAGAGAGCGGTAGCAAGCTCGGTGGCAATCGTCGCCGCGCCCGGACGCGCGGCCTGCAGTTCCTCATCGATCGCCTGCACCAGCATCCGCATCCGGTCGAACAGATCCCCTCTGCCGATGCTGAGCACGATCGCCTTTGGCAATGCGGCAGTGACGAGACTGTACATGGCCCCATCCAACCGCAGCCGGCCGCAGATCATCTCGGTCTCGGTGGCGCCGCGGGTGTTGGTCTTGATCCTGATCGCGTTGTTGTATTCGGTTCTGATCGGCGCTCCGGAGCTTCCGCCACGGCTCGCCGATCGCACGACGTGGGAGTCGCCCTGCGGGAGCAGGAGGATGCTGCCGGCTTCCAGCTTGAACGTTTCGCCGGAATACCGCTCCAGCAGGCAATTTCCATTGGTCACGATGTGAAATTGAGCAAAGCCCGCCGGTTCCGCTTCGTGCACGACCTCCCATTGCAAGGCAAATCGGCACACATCCTGAATTTCCGGGCGCGCCCGGAACAGGGGAGCAATCGAACTGAGCGGGTCGAGAGTAGCCGGCTCAGTCGCGTCGTCTGGATGTTTGATCCGGCCGGCATAGGTTTTGCGCCGCGAGAGCATCGCCAATTCCCCGTTCGCCCCGATTTCTCGAAGCATCGAATGAATGAGGAGAATGTAATGCGGATGCGTCAACCCAAGCGCGGATTTCAGACGCGCAACGATCACGAATACGCGATGAAGAAAACATTCATCGGCGGCACTCTTGCATTGCCGGTCCTGGCTTATCCCGCTCGCGCCTCGTCGCGCAACGCGGAGCGCTGAACACAGTCAATCCCACCGTTCATTCCGCGTTTTCACATCGCATCGAAGAGGAGAGCGTCATGCACATGCTGGATTGGAATACATATCGGCAGCAGCTTCTCGCCGGGGTCGGCGGCTTCGGCAAGCTCAACCCCGATATCATCAAGGGCTACACCACCCTGAGCGGGGCCGGCCCGAAGGTCGGTCACCTCGATGAAAAGACCCGCGAACTCGTCGCGCTTGCGGTCGCCATAACCCTGCGCTGCGACGGCTGCATCACGGTACATACCGCGGCGGCCCGGGAACGGGGTGCGACCAGGGAAGAGATAGCCGAAGTGCTGGGTGTTGCGGTCTCCGTCAATGCCGGCGCGGCCGTCGTCTATTCCACCCGCGCGCTCGACGCATTCGACGCCGCCGCCGAAATCAATCCCAACGCCTGAGGAGAACTCATGATCGGCTATCTTCGTCTGCCGCTTTCCTGGATCGCTCATTCCGATCGGGTCGGCATCCCGCTGATGCGCGTCGCCATCGCGATCGTCTTCCTGTGGATTGGCGCGCTCAAATTCGCGCCCTATGAAGCCGACAGCATCACGCCCTTCGTCGCCAACAGCCCGTTTATGTCGTTCTTCTACGAGCATCCGGCCGAGTACAAGGCGCACCTCACGCACGAGGGTGAGTTGAAGCCGGCCGAGCGGGCTTGGCAGACCGCGAATAATACCTATGGCTTTTCCGACCGGCTCGGAACCATGGAGATAACGATCGGCCTGCTGACGCTGCTGGGCGTGTTCTCGCGCCGATGGGGCATCTTGGGCGCAACGCTCTCGTTCCTGACGCCATTCGTGACGTTGTCTTTCCTGATCACGACGCCAGACGCGTGGGTCTCGGCGCTTGGCGATGCGCAGCACGGTTTCCCTTATCTGTCAGGCGGCGGTCGGCTCGTGCTGAAGGATGTAATCATGCTGGTCGGCGGTCTGCTGATCATGGCCGACAGCGCCCGCGCCTTCCTTGAGGCGCGCCCTTTCGCCAAACTTCAGACGATGACCGCCAGCAAGACCTCCACCGCCCCGGCCGAGTGAGCGCAGCCGGTTGCCACCGGAACCTGCAGCATCGGAAACAGTCTGGAACAGTATCTGCCAATAGGCAACATGGTCCGCCTGGTCGAAAATGAAAGAGGCCGCCGACCGGGCGGCCCCTTGTGTCGGCCGCCCGCCGCGGACCATGACCACTTTGGGTCAACAACGGTCCTGACGGCCCCGAAACGAGACTTCTGCTCTACCCCGATCAACGGACATCGTCAGAAAATTGTCCGAAAGGCCTCGACTTCCGGGTCGGGTCAAAAGCTGCCCTGACGGCCCAAAAGTCCAACTTCCGTTTTACCGCCGAAAGCGGACTCAAGCGCGCAGGATGGGTTGAGCCAACGGGTCCGGCCCTGCGGCCGGCCCGATGATAAATTCCGAGATACCCATCAGCTCCGCGGGCGCAATTGATTGATGGGTTTCGCGGTCGCTCAACCCATCCGACGGGTTCGTTTCGGGCCGGCCTCTGCCTTGCAGTTTGGCCAATTGCTACGTACCCTGAGACACCATCAGAGCAACGGGAGCCCGACGCCCATGAACGCCTATCGCGTCTTACGCCATGCGTGGATCCTGTTGATGGTTGCACCCATTCCGGCCTGGGCCAGCATGGCCCGCGTCTACGTCACCAACAGCGCCGGGGACAGTATCCACGTCATTGATCCCGCCACCAACAAGGTGGTCCAGCAGATCAGGGGCGTCGAGGGCGCGCACGGGATTGCATTCTCTCCCGACGGTTCCAGGGTCTATGTGAGCGATGAAGTCGATTCGACGCTGGATGTTTTCGACCGCAAATCCGGCAAGCTGATCAAGAAAGTCGAACTGAGCGCCCACCCCAACAATATCGCGGTGGCCAAAGGCGGCCGCATCGTGGTCGGCATCGCCCGCGATCCCGGCGCGCTCGATATCATCGATCCGGCAACCCTGACGCGGACCAAAAGCGTGCCGGTCAACGGCAGGCTGCATAACGTCTATGTAACGCCCGACAGCAAATACGCCGTCACCGGTTCGATCCGAACCGGGATCGTAACGGTCATCGACCTCACGACCGAGCAACCCGCGTGGGAGATCAAGCTCGACAAGGGCATTCGCCCGATGGCGATCGAGGCGGGCCCGGATGGCTCGACCAAACGTATCTTCGTGCAATTGTCCGACCTCAACGGGTTTGCGGTGGTGGATTTTGCCGCGCGCAAGGAAGTGGCACGGGTCCAGCTACCTGCAGCCAAGGCCGAGTTTGAAACCGATGGGGACCGCGCCACGGCGCCTTCACACGGCATAGGCGTTGCACCCGACGGCAAGAGCCTGTGGGTGACCAGCATCCCCAATAACGCGGTGTATGTTTATTCGCTTGCCGACCTCACGCTGTCAGGCGAAGTAGCACTTCCGTCCCTCAAGCTGCGGGGGCATGGATCGATTTCGGCGGTTGCAAATTGGGTCACCTTCACGCCCGACAGCAAGACGGTCTACATTTCCAACGCGGGTCTGCGCTCGGTCTCGGCGATCGATACCACATCAATGAAGCTGATCGCTGTGGTCCCGGTCGGCGAGGTGCCCAAGCGCATCAACACGCTTGTTATCCCGGACCATCCGGGCTCCGCCGCTATTTCTTCTGGGAAGCGAGCGTCGCTCCATTGACCCACGCGGCAAGCGTGCGCCAGGCCGGATCGCGCTTCGACGGGAACTGGCGTCCGCCAGAGTGAAACACATCGCCGCCGCCTTCGGGGCCAAGGGGATGAAGCAGTCCTCCGTGAAATATCCCGAAGCGATTGATTGGCAATGGAAATTGCGGGGATTGCTGTGATTGGATTTGCCAGCAATCGTAGCTGCTGCGTCGATTTTCTTGCAAATTCGTGTTGAGGATTCCCTCGAATCTGAAGCTGTGATTCTCTACCGATCATGTGATCGGAGGGGATTCGATGCGGCCACGGGAGCGGCGGGAAAGCGGCGAGCAGGATCTGTTTCGTTCGCGGCTGGACCAGGTCATCAACATGGATCACGCGCTGGCGAAGCTGGCGCGGACGATCGACTGGGGATTTCTGGAAGAGAAGTTCGGGGCGGTTTACGCCGACGGCTCCGGCCGGCCGCCGCTGCCGACCCGGCTGATGGCGGGGCTGGCGATTCTCAAGCACACCTACAACCTCAGCGACGAAGTGGTGTGCGAGCAGTGGATCGAGAACCCATATTACCAGTACTTTTGCGGCGAGGAGTTTTTCAAGCACCGGCTGCCGCTCGATCGCTCCTCGATGACCCACTGGCGCAACCGCATGGGAGAGGAGCGGCTGCAAGCGCTGTTGCAGGAGAGCCTGGCGGTAGCGACGCGAACCGGCGCGATGAAGCCTTCGGAACTCTCGCGCGTCATTGTCGACACCACGGTGCAGCCGAAGAACGTTGCCTTCCCGACCGACGCCAAGCTGTTGAACCGGGCCCGTGAGAAGCTGGCGACGCTGGCCAAAAAGCTGGGCGTGGAGCTCCGGCAGTCGTACACGCGGGTCGGCAAGTCCGCGCTGATCCAGCATCAGCGTTACGCCCATGCCAAGCAGTTCAAGCGCGCCAACCGGGCTCTGCGCACGCTCAAGACCTATCTGGGCCGCGTCATCCGCGACATTGCCCGCAAGATCGACGGCGACCATGGGCTCGAGGGCAGCTTCGCTCACCTGCTCAGCCTTAGCCGGCGGGTGCGCGAGCAGGAACGCGGGCAGCGCGGCGCCAAGGTCTACAGCCTGCATGCCCCCGAAGTGGAATGCATCGGCAAGGGCAAGGCCCACAAGCCTTACGAGTTCGGCGTCAAGGTCAGCGTTGCCATCCCCCTCAAGCATAGCAAGGGCGGCCAGTTCGTCGCCCATGTACAGGCGCTGCCGGGCAATCCCTATGACGGCCATACGCTGGCTGAGGTGATCCCGGGGATCGAGAAACTCGTCGGCGCTACGATCGATCGGCTCCACGCCGATGCCGGCTATCGCGGCCACAACGCGCCACCCGACTACAAGTTCAAAATCTACACCTCAAAACAGAAGCGCCGCGTGACCCCGGCGATCAAACGAGAGATGCGTCGCCGCTCTGCCGTCGAGCCAGTCATCGGCCATCTCAAGGACGAGCACCGAATGGGCCGCAACTATCTCGCCCACCGCAATGGCGACCTCAACAACGCCATCCTCGCCGCCGCCGGCTACAACTTCCGCCGCCTCGTCAAGTGGCTCAGGATTTTGTTGTGCCTCTTCTTCGCCAGCCTCTTCCCTCAGCTAAATCCGTTGCCTGCGTGAAAAGGCCATTCTTCACCGGAGACCACATCGCCGCCGCCTTCGGGGCCAAGGGGATGAAGCAGCAACCGGCTTGTATCGGGATCGCCCGGGTTGACGAGCTTTGCGACCATCTCGAAATTCCGGCGCGATTGTTCCTCGGTCCAGGCAGGCTCCCCCTTTGAAAGCCTCTCGAGACGGAATGCGTTGTTGCTCTCGACATGACAGACGTAGCAGCGGGCATGTTCAGGGCGTTTGGTCAGAAAGACCGGCTCGACGCGGCTCTTGAAAAATTCGTAGTCAAGTTTCGGCACGGTTTGCGCCGCGGTGATGGCGCTGGAAACGGCCAGCGCCACCAGAACCGCCACGGCTGTCAAAGCACGACCCGACATTCAAGTCTCCATTCTCGCCGGAGGAGATCGAATTTCAGATCGTACTTCAAATGCGACGGCGGACAAGTCGCTCCAGCCATTTTACGCCCTGCAATTTTGCCCGACGGGCAAATCAAGATTTCCTGTCAAGCCCTATTTAAGAAAATAATCCGCTTGTCGCATCGGGCAAATCAGTGGTGTTTCTCCGCGCGTCTCACCCGACAAGAGGGGCGGCTCGCGATCGTCACGAAACGCGCGGTGGGATGCGGTGGACGTAGATGCTGCGACGGACGAGCGCGGCTGATGCGGACGGCGAAGTCGTGTGGTCCTGGCGCCCCGATGCTGGCGTCAAGTTTTTGAGAAGCAAGCTTCTCAGGGATAACGGTGGCAAGAAAGCCCGGTCACCGGGGAGAGCGCGAAGTAAGCCGTAAAACCATTGCGCAGGGAAGGCCGGATGCTCTCCGCTGAACCTGTATGCTCGTGTGCGCATCTTTTTGCACAATTTTGCACACGAGACCGCGGGTGCAGCGCGCACCCGGCTTTCCCTGCGCCCTCTGTGTTTCGAGGGCAACGCTCATGCAAAACCTCGGGCGCATCGCGCCGCGAGCCACTAATTCGTGTCTGCTTTGCTTTTGACATTGAATCCGGAAGTGCGCAGAGATGGCAGGGCACGTTGGCCCCACAGACTGAAAGCATCATGACGCCTCCCGTAACCGCCTTGCCCGTCGAATTACCGCCGGCATTTCTCGGCGTCGCAAAATCGGCGACGGGAAAATTGTGGCGCGACCGGCTCGATGCCCGCGGCGCGGCAAAGGCGCTCGCGATCGTGCAGCGTTATCAACTGCCGGAAATGCTGGCGCGGGTGATCGCGGGGCGCGATGTCGAGCTCGATGCGGTCGAGGATTTTCTCGACCCGACCATCCGCAAAATGATGCCCGACCCCTATACCGTGACGCAGATGGAAACCGCCGCGAAGCGGATTGCCGACGCGGCAACAGGCGGCGAAAAGGTCGCGATCTTCGGCGATTACGATGTCGACGGCGCGACCTCGGCGGCGCTGCTCGCCTGGCATCTCCGCCATTGCGGGCTCGATCCGCTGATCCATATCCCCGACCGCATTTTTGAAGGCTACGGGCCCAATGTGGAAGCCGTGCGTTCGCTCGCCGGAAAAGGCGCGACGCTGCTGGTCACCGTCGATTGCGGCACCACCAGCTTCGAGCCGTTTGCCGAAGCGCGGCGGCTCGGCATGTCCATCGTCGTCATCGATCACCATCAAAGTGGCGATGACTTGCCCGAGGTCGATGCGCTGGTGAATCCGAACCGGGCCGATGATCTCTCGGGCCTCGGCTATCTCGCCGCCGTCGGCCTCGTGCTGATCACGCTGGTCGCGGTGAACCGTGAATTGCGCCAGCGCGGGTTCTGGACCGGCGAACGGCCGGAGCCGGATCTGCTGGGCATGCTGCATCACGTCGCGCTCGGCACCGTTGCCGACGTCGCGTCGTTGACCGGGCTCAACCGTGCCTTCGTCGCCAAAGGCCTGATCGCGATGCGCCGCCGCGACCATGTCGGCCATACCGCGTTGATGGACGTCTCAAGGCTGAACGGCCCGCCCGAAGCCTGGCATCTCGGCTTCATGCTGGGACCGCGCATCAATGCCGGCGGCCGGATCGGGCGCGCCGATCTCGGCGTGCGGCTGCTGCTCGAAGGCGATGTCTCCGAGGCCGCGCGGATCGCCGCCGAACTCGACCGTCTCAACAGCGAACGCCGCATCATCGAACAGGCGGCGGAAGCGCAGGCCGAAGCCGAGGCGCTGGCCTCGCTCGGGCTCGAGGACAAGGGTGCGGTGATCGTCACCGCATCCGAAGGCTGGCATCCCGGCGTGGTCGGGCTCGTCGCCTCGCGGCTGAAGGAAAAATTCGCGCGGCCGGCCTTTGCCATCGCGCTGGAGCCGGGCGGCATCGGCACCGGATCGGGCCGCTCGATTTCCGGCGTCGATCTCGGCAAGGCGGTGCGGCAGGCGGTGAAGGAAAAATTGCTGATGAAAGGCGGCGGCCACGCCATGGCCGCCGGCGTGACGCTGCGGAAAGAGAAGCTCGCGGAGTTTCGCGCCTTCATGGAAAGCGCGCTGGCCGCCGATGTCGCCAACTCCCGCCACGAGAACGAGTTGTTCATCGACGGCGCCGTCAGCGCGCGCGCGGTGACGCCGGAATTCGCGGCGACCTTGAACCTCGCCGGGCCGTTCGGCGCCGGCAATCCCGAACCGGTCATCGCGCTGCCGTCGCATCAGCTGGTCTATGCCGACGAAGTGGGGCAGGCGCATCTGCGCCTGCGGTTCAAATCCGGCGACGGCACCATCGTCAACGGCATCGCGTTCCGTTCGGTCGGCCAAAAGCTCGGCAACGCGCTGATGCAAAATCGCGGCCAGCCCTTGCATGTCGCGGGCTCGCTCGCGGTGGATCGCTGGCAGGGTTCGGAACGCGTGCAGTTTCGCGTGGTCGATGTCGCCGTGCCGGATCAGGGACCGGCGATCATCCGATAGATCAACACCAACGAAGCCAATAATAACAAACGGGAGTGGAAATGACGGGTCAGGTTCAAGGCAAGGTCGCGCTGGTCACGGGCGGAGCATCCGGCATCGGTGAAGCGGTATCCGAGTTATTGGCGCGCGAAGGCGCTTCTGTCGCGGTCACCGATGTCGACGACCTCAGGGGCCCGGCGGTGGTCGCCGGCATCAAGAAAGCCGGCGGCGAGGCGATCTTCATCCATCAGGATGTGACCAGCGAACCACGCTGGATCGAAGTCGTGGCCGAGGTCATGAAGCGCTATGGCCGGCTGGATATCCTGGTTTCGAACGCGGGCATCGGCATATCCGTGCCGTCGATCACCGACATGACGCTGGAAGACTGGCGGCGGCAGAACGCGATCAATCTCGACGGCGTATTCCTCTCGGTGAAGCATTGCCTGCCGGCGATGCGCAAGACCGGCGGCGGCTCTGTTATCATGATGTCGTCGCTGGCGGGCCTGCGCGGCGCGCCCGGCCTCTCCGCCTACAGCGCGACCAAGGGCGGTGTGCGGCTGTTCGCCAAGTCGATCGCGATGGAGTGCGCCGCGGTGGGCGACGGCATCCGGGTCAACTCGGTGCATCCCGGCATCATCGACACCCCGATCTGGGGCAAGATTCCAACGGAAGCCGCGGGGCGCGGACAGAACGCGCCGATCGATCCGGAGGAGCGCGCCAAGATCGCGACGCCGCTGGCGCGCGCTGGCCATGCCTCGGAGATTGCGCAGGGCGTGCTGTATCTGGCGTCCGATGCGTCGAGCTATGTCACTGGCAGCGAACTCGTGATCGACGGCGGCATGAATGCAGGCGGCGTTCCGCGGAGGTGAGGGGTTTGGCTCGTCATTGCGAGGAGCGAAGCGCCGAAGCAATCCATTCTTCCTTTCCGCGGAGGGATGGATTGCTTCGCTTCGCTCGCAATGACGCTGACCTAACTGCCCTGTCGCAACCGCGCCAACACCTTCAGCCCGCCATAGCCGTCCGCCGGCAACAGGCCCATTTTGGTCTGATAGTCCTTCACGGCCTTCATGGTGTCGTTGCCAACGCGGCCGTCATTGCCGCCGGTGTCGAAGCCGGCCTTGGTCAGGCGGGTCTGCATTTCCTGCACTTCGGCCAGCGTCAGCGCGCGCTCGGAACCGGGAAATGGTTGAATGAACGGCGGCGCGCCGAGAATGCGGTCGCCGAGATGGCAGATCGCCAGCGCATAGTTCATCGACGGGTTGTAGCTGCGCACCGCGTAGAAATTCGGTCCGAGCAGGAACGCAGGTCCGCCGGCGACCGGCACCCACATCTGCGCCGAGGCGTTTTGTTGCGGGAACGGCTGGCCGTCGGCTCTGACAACGCCGGCGCTTGTCCACGCCGCATAGGTGCGGCTGCCGCTCGCGGCGCCGGACGCGCGGACTTCATAGCCCCAATGTTCGCCGCGGTGATATTTGCCGCGGTTGACCAGGAAGCGCGCGCTGGAGCCCAGCGCATCGTCGGGCTTGCCGAACGGCGACACCTTGCCGTCGTGATCGTAGTCCATGCCGACATTGAGCCAGACTTCCGGCATCCATTGGGTGTGCCCCATCGCGCCGGCCCAGGATCCCCGCATTTCCTCCGGCGTGCCCCAGCCACGGTCGACGATCTTCAAGGCGTTGATCAGCTCGGTTTCCCAATAGGCTTTTCGGCGCGGCTCGTTCCAGGCAAGGGCGGCGAGCGAGGGAAACACCGGCGTCATGTGGTTCTGCTGCACCAGGGGATCGCCATAGGCGGATTCGACGCCCCACAGCGCCAGCAGCGTGCCGCGCTCGACGCCGAAATCCTGTTCGATCCGCGCGAACAGCGCCTCGTTCTTCTTCATCGCCTCGCGGCCGTTGATGATGCGCCAGTCCGAGACGCGGCGATTGATGTACTGCCAGATCTGCTCGTTGAATTCCGGCTGCTTCTGCATCTGCTTGAACACCGACATGTCGGGTTCGATGTCGCCCATCACGCGGGTCCAGGTCGCCTCCGAAATGCCCTTGGCCAAGGCCCGCGCGCGAAAGCCGTCGCGCCATTGGTTGAAGCCCGGGGGCGCCGTGGCGAACGCCGCGAGCGGATGCGCAAGCAACGCGCCGCCCGCGAGGCCAGCTTTGAGCAGGCCGCGGCGGGTAGGGGAGCGCAGAGAATCAGGCTGTTTCATCGGGCCAGTGTAGCGGCGGAGCAGGCGTGCACCAAAAGCCAGGGCGCCGCGGAACTAGCCTTCCTGCTGCAAATCTGTGGCGATTTTGGACAGCCAGCGCCGGACGATGATCTGCGTCTTGGCGCCAAGCCCGGCAGCCAGCCGCCGCTCCAGCGCCTTGGCGTGACGCCGGCATTTTTCGAGCAGGCTGTTGCCGCGCCGTGTCATCGTCCATTGCAGCACCCGGCCGTGGACCGGGTGCGGGGTTTTCCTGATGGCGCCGTCGCGTTCCAGGTTGCGAATGATGACGCCGACGGTCTGCGGAGTCAGCAGCGCCACCCGCGCGAGATCTGCGCCGGACAGCCCGGGATAGGCCTTGAGCATCGTGAGCACGATGAATTGCGGCGGCGTCACGCCGAGTTCGGCGAGCGCCCGTTCCATCCTGAGCCGCGTCGCGGCCTGGGCCTGCCGCAGCAAATAGGTGAGGTAGCCCCGTTCGCCGCGCTTGCCTTCGCCGGGCGGCGGCGGATGGCCGAAGGCGACCGGAGGATGATTGGCGGATTTTTTCCGGCGCCGGGCAGATTTTTTCGCCGCCGCGAATTTTCGGGATTTTTTCGATTTTCCGGCCGGCGTTTTTCGCGCCGCGCGAGATATTGCTTTCGCCGAGGTTCCAACCTTGAGCGCCATATAAGGGCTCTTATAATAAATCAGAACACTGATAACATGAGGCGATGAAAATGTCACATGCTCGGAAGGAATACGAAGACTTCAGGACGCTGGCGCCCGACGCCTACGAAATCGTGCTGGCGCTCGGCAAGGCGGCCGCCAAGGCCGGCATCGACAAGCAACTGCTCGAGCTGATCAAGTTGCGCGCTTCGCAGATCAACGGCTGCGCCTTCTGCGTGCAGTACCACATCCTGCAGGGCGAGAGCCTCGGCATGTCAGCCGACAAGCTCAACCTCGTCGTTGTCTGGCGCGAGGCGCCGCAGTTCTCGCCACGCGAACGTGCAGCGCTCGCCTGGACCGAAGCGCTGACCTTGTTGCCCGGCGGCGTCAGCGACGAAGTCTACGCGCAGGCGAGCGCGGAATTCTCCGAGAAGGAGCTGACCTATCTCACCTCGGCGATCGCTTCGATCAATGTCTGGAACAGGTTCGGCGCCGCCTATCGCTGGATCCCGCCGGCGCGAGCAAAAGCCGTCCGCGCGGCGTCGTCGTAGTGTGGGATGTCGATGGAATTAGTTCTCGCTGCCTTCCCGTGCGTCGGGACGGATGACATCCTCGGGCAACGCATGCGCCACCGCGGCGGACGCCTGCGGTTCGGGCCCGATCTCGCGACCACGGCCGCGGATCAGGCGTTCATAGGCCGAGACCAGGGTGGTGTAGGGGTTGACCCAGAGCCAGCCGTCGCGCGTGAACACCTGGACGTCGAAGTGGAGATGACGCGACGTGCCGTTGGGATGGTCGAGGTAGTTCGAGACCACGCCGATCTTTTCGCCCTCGGCGACGCGGCGTCCGCTGAGAAGGCCGTCCGCGTCCATGCTGGACGGGTTCATGTGCATGTAGCGGAAGCGGATGTGCTCGTTGCCGGTGTTGATCTGCAGCGTCGCCGCCTGCTGCTTCGTCGAGCGGATCACGACGCCATCGCGGACGGCAACGACCGCCTGCCGTTTGGGATCGCAGCTTTGAGGGCCTTCGCCGTTGGCCGGGCAGGCGCCGGGACGGATATCCTGGCCCTGGTGGCCGAAACCGCCGGCGCATTGTCCGACTTCGAAACTGCGGGCCTCGCAAAAATTGTCGCGCCACGGATATTCCGCGGCCGACTCGCCGGCTTTGCCTTTGCCGAGGGATTGCGAGTGGGCGAAGGCCGGGGCCTTTTCCAGCGGAAACCGGATTTGCGAATAGGCGGTGAGGTCGGCATGGCCGCCCAGTTTGTGAGCGCCGCTGTTGGCGATGATGTCGCCGCTCGGGCGATAGCTGAAATCGGCCGACGCCGCGGCCGGCCGTTCGGCGATATCGGACGAGATGTCGGTGCGCGGCCGCGACGGCTGGCCGCCGGCGATGCGCAATGCTTTCAGGAATCGCTCCGCGACCGGATAGGCCTCGCGGCACGCCAGCCGCCGCGCCCGCGGCGCCGAGTCCAGACACTGGATCGACACCACATAGGGCACGCCAAAGCGCGTGAAGGCATAGCGCACATAGCCTTCGCGGATGAAGCGGCGCATGTCGGGAAATTGCGCCGCCAGCGCCTTGACCGGCTCGCCCTTGCCGCTGAGGGGATCGGCAAGATCGTAGGTCAGCATCGACCCGGTGATCTGCACCTCGACCGGCCTGTCAAAGGTCCGCTGCGGCATGCCGTCGCCGGCGCCGGGCTCGAGCGAGAACATTGCGTCGTAACCGGAGGAACCGGCGTGGAACAGGTCGGCGGACCGGAAGTCGGCCTGGTAGCGCGACACCGAGAGGCTGTCCGGTGCGCCGTTCGCGCGCGCTTCGAGATAGGCTGCAGTATCGAACGGCAACAGCACCGGCACCGGACTGCGCCCGATGCCGGCGAAGATCGGCGAGGTCACCGCGTTCAGTTGCACCAGCGCCGGCGTCGAACGGGGATCCCAGGCCGGCACCCGGCGTTGGCCGGCGAAGGTGAAGGTTGCGGCGATCGCCGGCTGGGAGCTGATCTCGGAGCGAAGCTGATCGAGAACCGCGCGCCATTCGACGCGCACGGCCGAGATCGAAGGGGTCCTGAACTCGTCGGCCGAAGCGGCAGCCGCGCCGGCGGCAAGCAA
Source organism: Bradyrhizobium sp. AZCC 2289 (assembly GCF_036924615.1). Lineage (NCBI taxonomy): Bacteria > Pseudomonadati > Pseudomonadota > Alphaproteobacteria > Hyphomicrobiales > Nitrobacteraceae > Bradyrhizobium > Bradyrhizobium sp. AZCC 2289. The sequence goes on from NZ_JAZHRY010000001.1 coordinate 9,387,730, forward strand.
ACAGAAGGCTGCCAGCCAACGGGTCAGCAAGCGGACGGCTTTCATGTTCAATGCGTCGCCCCCCGGCGGCACAGCTGGCTTAATCCTTGGCGCGCTCGACGTAGGAGCCGTCTTCGGTCATGACCACGATCCTTGTTCCCGCTCCGACGTGCGGCGGCACAGCGGTGCGGACGCCGTTGGAGAGGATAGCAGGTTTGTAGGACGACGATGCGGTCTGGCCCTTGGTCACCGGCTCGGTATCCACGACTTCGAGCGTCGCGCGCTGCGGCATCGTGATGGCGACCGGAATCATGTCGTGCAGCGAAAGCTTCACCGACATGTTCTCCTGCAAATAGGGGGCCGCGGAGCCGACGATGTCCTTGGGCACCTGGACCTGGTCGAAGTTCTCGGCGTTCATGAAATGAAAGCCGTCGGCGTCCTCGTAGAGATAGTTGAAGTTGTGGTCCTCGATCGTCGCCTTCTCGACCTGGTCGGTGGTCTTGTAGCGTCCCGAAATCTTCACGCCGTCGCCGATTCGGCGCATTTCGATCTGGCTGACCGGGGTTCCCTTGCCGGGATGGATGTTCTCGGCGGTCAGAACCACATAAAGCTTGCCGTCTTGCTCGATGACGTTGCCCTTGCGAATAGAACTGGCGATGACTTTCAAAGCTGTTTTCCTGAATTTCTGGCCTCCGACCAATCCGGACATGGGTGTCCTGGGGCCAATGAGGCGGTTTCGGGCTGCAACATACTGATTTGCCCTGCAGATACCAGCCTTTTGCGGCCCGTTTTGGCAGGTTGCTGACGGGCGGGATCAAGAGCCTGTCGCGGCTATTTCCGGTCCGCGCGAGGGGTTTTGACGGCCTTGGCGTTGTGTTCGGCAAACGCCGGCGGGACCGAGAATGCCCCTGTTTTGAGGTCATAGATGCAGCGCCAGGCCTCGATCTTGTCGTCGAAGGCCCAGAACTGATGCCGGAAACCTTCGTCTCCCATATCTTTGGAATACTGCTCTATCCGCAGCTGATGATCGGGTGAAACCAGCGTGTCTACTGCCCGCAATTTGAATTCGGCCCCAGGCTCGTCCGCGCTGGCCGGCGCCGCGGCGGAAAAGCTGAACAACACCAGCGCAAACGACAGCAGAAAACCCGTGCTTCGTAACCAGTCGCCAAACATGTCCGCATCTCGCTCCAGATCCTGCGCGTCGGACGACCCAATAGCCGGCGAGGTTCAGCGCGTCCCAGGCTTCCAGCACCGGTTGCGCGAATGGACAAGGCGCGTGTCTTTCGACATGAACAGACGATTCGAAAGGCGCGGGCCGTCCGCAGTCTCTAGCCGATCGCGCCGGCAAGGAGAAAGTCAAATAGTGTCAATGGTATCCGCCGATCTCCTGAACCTGTTGATGGCTTTGCTGGACGACGGTCGGCCGCGGCACGCCGGGGCGGGTTGCTGATGGCTGGGATCAACCAGCCGTCGCCCTGGTGGTCGGCGGCGCGGCACGCCGATCGAAAACCGTTCCTGATGGCCAGGAGCGCCATCACCAAGGCCGTCAGGGCCTGGTTCGACGAGCAGGGCTTTGCCGAGGTCGAGACCGCAATCCTGCAGGTTTCGCCGGGCAACGAGACGCATCTGCACGCCCCCCGCACCGAGTTGACCTGCGCCGACGGCACCCGTGCGACCCGCTATTTGCGGACCTCGCCGGAATTCGCGGCCAAGAAGCTGCTGGCGGCGGGCGAGGCAAAGATCTTCGAGTTCGCCCGGGTGTTTCGCGACCGCGAGCGCGGCGATCTTCATTTGCCGGAATTCACCATGCTGGAATGGTACCGCGCCAACGCGCCCTATGACGCGATCATGGCCGACAGCATTGTCGTGATCGCGCACGCGGCGCAGGCGACCGGCATCGGGCGATTTTCGTTTCGCGGCAGAACGGCCGACCCGTTTGCCGAGCCGGAATTGCTGACGGTGGCGGCGGCGTTCGAGCGTTTTGCTGGTATCGATCTGCTGGCGACGATCGCGGAGGGCGAAGGTGATCGCGCACAGCTTGCGGCGGCGGCCAAGACGCGGGTACGGATTGCGGATGATGACACCTGGTCGGACATTTTCAGCAAGGTGCTGGTCGAGCATGTCGAACCCAGGCTCGGGCAGGGGCGGCTGACGGTGCTGTTCGAATATCCGACCCCGGAAGCGGCGCTGGCGCGGGCCAAGGCGGCCGATCCGCGCGTCGCCGAACGTTTTGAGGTCTATGCCTGCGGCGTCGAGCTCGCCAACGGTTTTGGCGAGTTGACGGATGCGGCCGAGCAGCGCCATCGTTTTGATTTGGCGATGGACGAAAAGGCGCGGCGTTATGGCGAGCGTTATCCGCTCGACGACGATTTTCTCGATGCGGTCGCGGCGATGCCGGAATCAAGCGGCATAGCACTCGGCTTCGACCGGCTGGTGATGCTGGCGAGCGGCGCGCTGCGGATCGACCAGGTGGTGTGGACGCCGCCGGCAGGTGAGGCATGAACAGGATCGATCCAAAGCTGATCGCGACATTGCGTCAGCCCAGCGAACTGGTCGAACGGGGGCTTGCGCCGGCGGCGGATCTTGCCGGTCTCGAACGCGTCGCCGCGCGCTATGCTATCGCGGTGACGCCCGATATTGCCGCGCTGATCGACAGCGAAAACCCCGACGACCCGATCGCGCGCCAATTCCTCCCCGATGTCCGGGAACTAATCGAGCATGCCGGCGAGAGCGCCGATCCAATCGGCGACGATGCCCATTCGCCGGTCGCCGGCATCGTCCATCGCTATCCCGACCGGGTGCTGTTCAAGCTGGTTCATGTCTGCGCGGTGTATTGCCGGTTTTGTTTCCGTCGCGAAATGGTCGGGCCGGGCAAGGCGACCGCACTCTCGGAGGGTGCCTACCGCGCTGCGCTAGATTACATCCGTAACCATTCAGAAGTATGGGAAGTCATCCTGACCGGCGGCGATCCCCTGATGTTGTCGCCGCGCCGGATCGCTGAAATCATGGCGGATCTCGCCGCCATCGATCACGTCAGGATCATCCGTATCCACACCCGCGTACCCATTGCCGATCCCGCGCGGATCAGCCCGGAGATGGTCGCTGCGCTCAAGGTGGAGGGCGCGACCACCTGGCTTGCGATTCACGCCAACCATCCGCGCGAGCTGAGCGACATGGCGCGCGCCACGGTCGCCCGCCTGGCCGATGCCGGCATTCCCCTGGTGAGCCAGTCGGTCTTGCTGCGTGGCGTCAATGACGATGCGGCAACGCTGGAGGCCCTGATGCGGGCTTTGGTCGAATGCCGGATCAAGCCCTATTACCTGCACCACGGCGATCTGGCGCCCGGCACGGCGCATCTCCGCACCACGATCGAGCACGGACAGGAACTGATGCGGGCCTTGCGGGGACGGGTATCCGGCCTGTGCCAGCCGGACTATGTGCTCGACATTCCCGGCGGCCATGGCAAGGCCCCGGTGGGCCCGAATTATTTGTCGCATGCGAATTCCCGGGAAGGTGAACTATCCTCGGAAACGCGTTATCGTGTCGTGGATTATTGTGGTGACGTTCATCTCTATCCTCCGAAGCCGTGATCGGCCCGATGACAGACGAGGGCGGGGTGAGCCCGGAGCCGCCGGAAGATGAGCGCCATCGCAACGTCGAAAACGCCGTGATGCTCGGTTTCTTTGCTGTGCTGGTGGCGGCGGGAATCTGGTTACTTGGCACCATGGCCGATCTGCGGAAGGTGCAGGACTGTGCTGCCCAGGGACGCCGGAATTGCGCCGTTATCGACGTTCCCCAGTGAACGCGGTAAAGAGAGTTTCGAAAGGGAGAACCAAGATGCGAAAAACAATCCTGTCGATAGCGCTGCTGGTTCTGATCGGCGGTCCCGCCGCGTTCGCGCAGGGCGGAACATCGACGGTTCCGAAAAACTCGGCGGTAGCCGACAAGCCTGCAATACAGGCACCGGTCGGTCATCGCCAGCCGCGCGTGGGCGATGTGCCAGACGAGAAAAACCTGAGCGATCCGAACGACCCGCTCAGCAAGGAAAACGCCGCTCTCGACAAGAAGATCAAGAGCATCTGCCGCGGCTGCTAGGCGGCGATGGCGCCCCGGCGGCAGGGGCGCGAAACGTCGCGCCCCGCACGCTGATCGGCTAGGCCGAGCATTCCCGGAAGTTGCCCGACCGCACTTCCCGCCGAGCCGCGACGGCATCGGCCAGCAGGTTCAGTGCCGACGCAGTCGTTTCCCAGTCGATGCAGCCATCGGTAATGCTCTGCCCGTAGGTTAACGCTACGCCCGGCAGCACATCTTGGCGGCCGGCGACCAGATTGCTCTCGATCATGACGCCGACGATGCGCTGCTCGCCGTCGGATATCTGGCGGGCGACATCGGCGACGACCAGCGGCTGGTTCTCCGGCTTCTTGCTCGAATTGGCGTGGCTGGCATCGACCATCATCCGCGGCGTCACGCCTGAACGGGCGAGTTCGGCCGCGGCGGAATCGATGCTGGCTGCGTCATAATTCGGCTTGCTGCCGCCGCGCAGAATGACGTGGCAGTCCTCGTTGCCTGACGTCGCCGCGATTGCGGACCGTCCGCCCTTGGTGACCGCCATGAAATGGTGCGGATGCGATGCCGACTTCACGGCGTCAGCGGCGATGCGCACATTGCCATCAGTGCCGTTCTTGAAGCCCACTGGGCAGGACAGTCCGGACGCAAGCTCACGATGAATTTGGCTCTCCGTGGTACGCGCGCCGATGGCCGCCCACGCAACGAGATCGGCGATGTATTGCGGCGTCGTCATGTCGAGGAACTCGGTCCCCGCCGGCACGCCGAGATTGTTCACGGCCGAAAGCACGTTGCGCGCGAGACGCAGCCCCTTGTTGATGTTGAAGCTGCCATCGAGATCCGGATCGTTGATCAGGCCCTTCCACCCCACCGTGGTGCGCGGCTTTTCGAAGTAGACGCGCATCACGATCTCGAGGCGATCGGCAAGCCGTTCGCGCAAGGCGGCGAGGCGCTCGGCGTATTCCACGGCTGCAACGGGATCGTGGACCGAGCAGGGCCCGACGACGACCAGAAGGCGGTCGTCGGTACCGCTCAGGATGGCGTGGATGGCGTTGCGCGCCGCCATCACAATACGCGTCGCGGTCAAGGTGCGCGGTATTTCGCGCATCACCTCTTCGGGCGTACTCAGCTCTTTCAGTTCCTTTATTCGAAGATCGTCTGTGGTGCTCAACACGGCGGGCTCCTGTGTGTGTTTTAAGGACCTGCCGGCGCAACAAAAAAGCCGCCAGGTCTGGCGGCTGTTCGGACTTCTTGCTGCAATACTTCAGATTGAGCGTGATCCTCCCAGCGCCAGCGAGCTGTCGAAGCTAAAATACCAAAAATAGCTGGCGGCGATGGTGGTCATGGCCGCTCTATAGCGCACGCCTGGTGTCTTGTCATCCCCAAATCGGGGCGGCGAGCACCGTCGCCGCCGGTTCAGGAATTGCGCGCGGCGAGCGCCACGCCGATCAGCGTAGCGCCGCCGAACAACAGATTGATGCCGACCAAAAGGCCGATCGCCCAGTCCGCCGAGCCGGGCAGGCCGGCAATGATCAAAAACGCGATTACGATGTCCATCAGTCCGCCGAACAGGAGCCAGGACCAGCGTTCGGACAATTCGCGGCGGTGTTCCAGCGCGTACATGATGGTGGCGACGCCTTCGGCGAGAAAATAGGCGCCGACGACGATGGTGAGCGTGAGGATGCCCTGTACGGGCCGCGCCAGCAGGATCATGCCGGCGAGCACGGCGAGCGCTGCCGAAATCAGCGACCACCAGAAGCCAGGCATGTGGCGGGCCCAGAACGTCACGATCAGTCCGCCGATGCCGCTGATAAGGAACATCCAGCCGAGGAAGATGGTGACCGCGAGGCTGGCGAGCGGCGGTACGACGATCGCCGCCAGTCCGAGCGCCGCGAGCAGGATGCCTTCGAACAAGAAGGCCTTCCAATGCGCTTTGACGGCAGCGCTCATGTCGGACTGTAATTTGTTGATGTCGTTGGGAAGGGTCATCGCAAGCTCTCCCGGTACGCGCGAGCCTGATGGCATACTAAAGCGTTTTCGAGCGCAGTGGAAACCGGTTGGGGAAAAGAAAACGCGTCAGCCGGAAGGAGGCTTATCCCTGTCCGGGTGCCGACGAAAAGCCTTCCGACGTCGTCCGCATCCGATTGCGGCCGAAAACATAGACCGCCGTGGTAGCCACCAGCAGCGCGAAGCCGATCAGGATCGATGTCAGCCCGATCGGGACCAGAACCAGCGACGCGTTGCGCTCCGGATTGATGAACCAGTGGTGCAGCGAAGTCAGCAGGAAGGCGACACCTGCGAAGCCCGCGCCGCCGCCGGCGACCAACAGCGCCCACATCCGCCGCAACTGGCTCAGCCGCTCGCGCGCCAGTTCAGTGCGCGGCGCGTGGTGCCGGCCGACCCGGCGCACCAGCCGCACCGCAAATCCGATCGAACTGAAGCCGATCAAAACGCTGGCCGATCCCAGGATCAACCGGGTGGTATCACTGAGGTCGGAATTTTTCTGCAGCGTCAACAGCGGAAAATCGAATCCGGCATGCAGCGCGATCGGCGCGAACAACACCAGAATCAGGCTCGAGATGCGTGCCCAGTCGCGGTGGTGCCGGTGTGCGCCGAGCGCGGTGCCGGCGCGCGCGATGGCGAGGTACGCGCCGGCGATGATACCGAGCGCACCGTGGAACGGCACGGTCAGGACGCTGCGCAAGGCGGCCAGCGATCGCCACATGTCGGCGTGCTGCACGAGATAAGCGAGGTTCTCATACGCCGCGAATCCGAGTCCGGCGGCGGCGCCGTAGACGACGGTGTCCATCGGGTCCGCAAAAGTCCGGCGCCGGGCCGACACGGCGACAATCACCAAAACCTTGACGATCTCTTCGGGGGCGGCGACGCCGAAGAGCGAGCGCAGCGCCTGCGTCATCCAGGGATTGCCGGGGATTGCCAGCAGCGCGTTGAACGGCGCGCGGGCGATACCCAGCAACGAGATGCTGGCGGCACCGAGCAGGAAGGCGACCCAGACCCGGGCAGGCGGGCCCGGCCGCTCATCGGCGGCGATCACAAGCCACAGCACCAACAATGCGGGTGCGATTGCGGCGGCGCCGATGACGGTGGGAAGGGATTCGAGCAGCAGCATCTAGCGGAACTTTACCTGTCGGGTCGAAAATGGCCGCAAATTCGGCGCTTAGCAAGAACATCCATGGCCGCACCGGTGCTGGCCGGAACTTCCAAAATTCCGAGGCCTCGGAAGCGGCCGGCATAGCAATTCGCGGTGGCAACCGAAACGGTGCGGATCATCGTCGCACCGTCCGCGGTTGCTCTATCAGCGCCAATGTAACCCTCGCGCAACGACATTCATTGCCCAATTCATCTACACATGCTGCCTGTGGAGCATCAACGCAACCCGTCGGCAAACTGCTTTGGTGGGCGTGAACTGCAAGTTCAACTTCGGTGGCCCGGTGGTCGCCAAGGATCAATCTGTAATGATCAATTTGTACTGAGTTTCGTTCCGAGCCAAATCAAAAGCCCCGGCAACCTCCCGGGCTTTTTTGTGCCCAAGAGACGACACAGAATACGCGCCCATTGAAATGGAGACGTCAGCGGGCGGCTCAGCAACCGCGGCAGATGCCGTGCGGCTTGGCATTGACCATGGCGTCCTCGTCGCCGATCCCGTCGATATTTTTTTGCTGTCGACGGTTGAGGCCTGCGGCCGTACAGGCAGTCGCGCCGCGGGTGCAGCAGTCTTGTCATAGCAAGCAAGCCCCGTGGCGGAATCCGCGATTGATCTGCCCGGTGGTCAAGAAGGTTGCGCACTCGTCGGACCGACCGGAGCGGGAAAGTCACGGGAGCGCGACGATCGTGGGACAGTCCGGCACGCGGGCGTGATAGATTTCGATCAGAGCCAGACAGGAGGCATGACCGGGTGCTTTTTCGTGGAGCAGAGACGCATACAAGATCGGTTCTCAAAGCCGTCAGTTGGCGAACGCTGGGAACGTTCGACACTTTCGCCATCAGCTGGTTGATGACCGGCAGGGTCGAGATCGCCGGCTCAATCGCCGGCATCGAGGTCGTCACCAAGATCGCCTGGTATTACCTGCACGAGCGCGTCTGGGCCGACATTCAATGGGGGCGGCGCAGGTGAACTGGTTCTTGGAGCTGGCGCGAGCAAAAACAACGCCGGCCTCTCAAGCAGCGCCCGATCTCGGCTAATCAAGCTCCGGCTAATGCGGTCCTATCGTCTTGTGGGCTGTTGGCGGGCTCCGCTTCCGCTTGGCGACGGCGATCTTCACGCCAGGGGCGCCGGACTTGGTGGCGCTCTCGCCTTCTTCCGCCGGGACATTCATCGCGGAAACCATCTCATCAAGCACCAGTTTGTAATCGCCCGCAGTTTCGTCCTGAATCGCTTCCGTTTTCCCTGCCGGGCTCTGTTGCAATCCGGCCGGCTCGATCGCCCTGTGGTCGAATCTCGCGCGTTCGAACTTGTCCCCTACGAACCAGGCGCAGAGCACGCCGGTGATCTTGTTGTCGTCAAAAATATCCGTGTTGACGGTATCGACGGTCATGGTCGGGCCGCCGGATTTCAGCACAACGAGGTCGCCTGACTTGAAGGTCATCGGCAAAATTCCCAGCGGATTCGCGCGAATCGCGCCCGCGTGCGCCGCAACAATAACAAATTGCCACGGCTTCGGCATCGCCGAAGCGGAGGCGCTCATCCCGCCAGCAGGCGGCGGCAGGCGTCGGTAAAAACCCGCGCGCCGGTGACGATGTCGGCGTCGGCCGTGTTTTCGGTCCAGTGATGACTGATGCCGCCGATCGAGGGCACGAACAGCATGCCCGCCGGCATGATCGTGGCGAGCACCTGGGCATCATGGCCGGCGCCGCTGGGCATGCGGATGGACCTGCCGCCGGCAAAGCCGGCACTCGCAGCCTCGATGGTCTGCTGGATAACGCCATCCATCAAGGCTGGGGCGCCGGTACGAAGACGCTCCACGTTCACGCCGCAGCGGCCTTGCGCGGTGACCTCGGCGGCCATGCTTTGCAATAAACCCTCTAGGCGCTCGATGACGGTTGGGTCGTCGTCGCGAATCTGGAACAGCATCTCGGCGCTGCCCGGGATAATGCTCGGCGCGCCCGGATCGAGCGTGATGCGGCCGGTGGTCCATACCGTGCGCGGTCCGCAATGCGCGGGAAAGCGATCGTCGATGGCAACGCAAAACCTCGCCAGCGCCACGCCGGCATCCCTGCGAACCGCCATGCGGGTGGTGCCGGCGTGATTTTGCTCGCCGGTAAAGCTGATCCGGTATTGCCAGATCCCGACGATGGAGGTGACCACGCCGATCGTAAGGCCGCCGCTTTCGAGCGTCTCGCCTTGCTCGATATGCGCCTCCAGATAGCCGATGTGCCGCCCGCGCTCGGCCGTCACGCGCGCCCGGCCGGCAAGACCGACATCGCGCAGGGCGTCCCGCATGGTCCGGCCGCTGCTGCGGTCGCGCGCGGCGTCGATATCGGCCTCGGTGACGCCGCCAACGTAGGACCTGCTGCCGAGGAAGCTTCCGAAATGTCCTTCCTCATCGCACCAGGCCGCGACTTCGACCGCGCCGCGTAACGTCGGATCGGGATTGATGACGCGGGCGGCCTCGAGGGCATAGACGACGCCGAGCGGCCCATCGAGCCAGCCCGCAAAATTCTGGCTTTCGAGATGCGAGCCCGCCAACAGTTTCGGTCCGGATTTCGTAGTGGTGCCGAGCACATTGCCGATGCCGTCGATATCGGCGGTGAGCCCGGCTTCGGGAAGCCTCCCGGCAAGCCATTTGAGCGAGCGCATATGCGGTTCAGAGAAGGTCGGCTTGTGAACGCCGGTCTTGTAGGCGCCGATGCTGCGGAGCGTATTGAGATCCGCAAGCACCCGGGCACCGTCGACCGCGGAACAATCGTCAGGCATGAAGCGCAACCTCGCAAAAGTCCAAACACGCCGTTTGAACAACTCTTAACGTCGATCGGACGAAGTCTCTAACATTGGATTAACATGTTTTGACGACAGCGCGTCAAAGAGGCTCATGGAATCAAGATACTAGGATATCATGGTGGACCGGGCCGGGCGCCGCTGCGGCGCGGGGGTGCAGGACGTGGTCAGGCTCGGTTGATGATGTGTGGGCGTCGTGCTGGCCGGCCTATTGCTGGCCGCCGCGCCAGCCGATGCCAAGCCCGTGGCTTTCGGGGTCGGGATCAACAAATACGAAAATCCCGCCGCAGGAGGTTCGTAACTGGAGCCGCGAAACGGCCCGCCGGTTCACACCCGGGACACTGAGAGCGGTTGCCCCACAAATGGTGCACCACAAGCGAGGAGCGAGAGGCCGCTTTATCGCTCACGGTCGCTGCGTTCACAATCGCCGACCCTTTGCGCTACGACGGTCTCTTTCGTCGATATCTTTCCAATGCTACCCTGATTAATCTCTGTATAAGCGCCGTCATTCTTCACATCGATCTGGGTCTCGATCGGTACACCACTTTCACAGGCTCTCTGGAAAACATAACCACCATCTGTCTTCCGAACGTTTTTGGTTTTGCAGGCTCCAAAGTGGGACGGTGTGAATTCCGCTTTCAGCGCGGAGGTTGGATCGACACAGCGAGTCATTTCTCGGTCGATTGATAATCCGCTGGTGGGCAGCCGATTGGTCGGCTTGCCGTCAGCCTCCAACGTCCTTTCAAACTTCCACAGCCCACTCCGAAAAGTTGGACCGTCATACGCGAGACACCCCGGCATTGCCGCAAACAGCGCGATTGCAGCCGTGGCTGCTAGCATTCCTGCGCGTCGTACCGAGTTAGACTTATCCTCACAGCGTGCCAGTTCAGTCATTGCGCTCTCCATATCGAAAGCCCCAACAACGTCTAGGTAGTGCTCTCACCCGGATCATCAAGCTTGATAATTCCGTCCAGACCATACCGCACGATAACGGCCGGACGTCGGCGCAGCGGCGGCCCGCAAGCCTGACAGGTAAACTTTGGCTCCAGATCGGACAGCCGCACATGGTCGGGCCAGCGATCGGCCGAGACCGCGACAGAATGGCCGCGGTGATAGTCGGCACAATATAGCAGCAGCCGTCTTTTTCTGGCGCTGCATGGAAGCAATTTTGCCAGGAATCGCGCTCAGTCTGAATACGCCATTCCGGAGATGAACCCGTGCCTGTTAAGGGCAAGGGCGGCGGCGGGATCAGAAGGTGGCAAGCGCTCGAAGCACAACAGACTTGGAGAGACCATCAAGATGCGTATCAACGAAGAGGCCGTTAGCTTTTCTGCATTCTCGCTGACGAAGATTCTGGTTGGCGAGTTGTTGCGGAAAGGAATTTTAGATCGGGAAGAACTCATTTGGGCGATCCGCAAAGAAATAGAGGAGCAGCGGACGATCGCAGAGCCGACAAATCAAGATGCGGCAACGTTGCTGGCGGTGTATTGCGACGAAATCCAGCCGAGTGAGCACCCGGACGACTAAGAAGGAGGCCAAGGAAATGGCCCCAGCGCACCAACCGCTGCAACGCTCAAGCGGAGTATGATCGCTTGGCGGCGTTGGATTTAGCCCCGGACAGTGAAATTTCCAGGCAAGGATATGTCAGCACAATCCGTGCCAAGGTTCGATGACGACTACGTCACGATCTGGTAGGCCTTGATGACCTCTCGGCGCGGCGTGGCAGGGCCGAGGTCTAGTTCAGCGCCCGCAGCATTGCGACCGCTCAGGGCACGTTCACCGCCGGCAGCGGCCGGGTAGGCAGCGGTTTGAACTGATACTGATGCCCGCGAACCATCGCGGAGAGCGCAGCTAGAAATACGAATACAAGCGCGACGGTTCGCATGTCTAAAAATCAAATGCGCATATTGTATCAGGACCATCAGGCACGGTGGTGAGTCGACAAAAGCGCGGATGATCTATCCAACTCACCGCGTGCGGCAACGTATCGCAACCAGCGACTGCTGAAGAATTGCCTTAGCCATCTGCTGAGATCGTCTGAACGCCTGAACTCAGCGGATCGCAAAGTCTGGGCGACATCCTCGAAATGAAGCTTTTCTTGCTCGGGCTTCATGACATCACCTCGCGGTGAAGCCGGACCTTGCGCATCTCATCCAAACGGATGCGGCAATATTCGCGGTATAGAAGGTTGATGATTTCCCACATGACCTGACCCCGTTGTTAAGTCACGGAGGCATCTTGGGCCGTTACGGTTGCAGGATTTCTTCGCCGAAGCATGAAAATGGTTTCGCAGCCCGATCCCTGTGTTTCGTCGGTCGGCGGCCACGAAACGGCTTCACGGGATTGCGAGGTACGGGCTGGAATTTCTATCCGCCCGTTCCCATGGCGGCTGGCTCAAAAAGCGGCCGGACGTCGGCGCCGCGGCGGCGCCAGGCTTTGTAGGAAAACCGCGGCTCCAGATCCGACCGCCGGATATCGTCGGACCATTGATCAGAGTTGATGACGACTGAACGGGCCAAGCGGTAGTTGCCGCAGTAGACCAGCAGCCGGCGAGGGCCCGAGGACCGCACCTCGCCGAGTGTGATTTCTGTCGGCGATTCATGATCGCAGTCCACACTGCCTATATTGGACATATGCTGGACATGAAGGAGCTTCGCGGAGCTAAGCCATTGAAACATATGGCGCTCCCTAGCGGAATCGAACCGCTCTCTCCACCGTGAAAGGGTGGCGTCCTAACCGATAGACGAAGGGAGCAAAAACAACTGGCAAATCAGTGCCTTACGCGCTTGACTTGCCGTGTTGGTCCCGGCCGCGACGAAGGATCAAGGCGGGACGGGCGAACGTATAGTGGCGTTTGGCCGGGCGGGCAAGCCGCCCGAAAAGGCCTTTTGCGGGCCATTCGGGACCGTGTCGGAGGCCGGGCGCCCGCCGAAAGGTCGGCCAGTTCACAACGCTTTTTAAATCCGCAAGGCGTAAGGAATGCCGCCATGGCGATCGGAACCAAAAAGCGCGAGGCGCGCAAATCACTGCGTCAATCCGGCTGGATCACGCTCGAAGGCGGCTTCGCGGCACGCCCATGCGTGGTGCAGGACATGTCGACGACGGGCGCGAAGGTCACGATCGACGATCCCAACACGTTGCCCGCCAAATTGCGGCTGGCATTTTCGCGCGACGCCCGGACCGGGCGAAATTGCGAAGTGGTCTGGCGCCGCGGCAAGTCGGTGGGTGTCAAGTTCGTCCGCTAGCGCCGGTCGGCGCCGCGCGGTAAAAGGCGCGATGCGAAAAATCCTCCTGATCATCATCGTCGCCGGATGGCCGGCCTTCGCGTTGGCGCAGCAACATGGCCATGAGAAGTCCGGCCAAGCTCCGACCTCGGGCAAGCCGATTCCGCTCAACAAGGGAGCCGCCCGCAGCAATACGTGCGCCGAATATGGTGCGGGCTTCGTCAAGGCCGAGGGCTCCGACACCTGCGTGAAGATCGGCGGATACGTCAGCAGCGGGGCCAGTGGCTATATGGGCGCGCGCTGAGCAACGCTGCGGTTTTGTTTGACGCGTCCTTCACGTCATCGGCGGCGCGATGAATTTGACAAACCCCGGCCGTTGCGAGATCTGCGCGAACCAGCGTTCGAGACAGGGCAGCTTCGGCTTGGTGACGCCATCGACGCCGAACCACCGCCGCGCAAAGGCGCCGACCGCGATATCGGCAATCGTGAACTGATCGCCTTCGATGAAGCGCCGGTTCGCCAGCTGCTTCTCCATGATACGCCACACCACGGCTTCGGCGTCGACATCCTTCTGGATCGCGACCATGTCGCGTTTTTCGGGCGGCGTCCGCACCAGCGCCCAGAACACGGGACGGTCGACCGGTTGCAGGGTCGACAGCGTCCAGTCCAGCCACCGATCGACGGCGGCGCGCTGCTGTGGCGCTTGCGGATAGATCGGCGAGCCCTGGCCGTATGCGAGGCAGAGATAACGCATTACCGAATTGGATTCCCAAAGCACATAATCGCCGTCGACCAGGGTCGGCACGCGGCCGTTGGGATTCATCGCGAGATAGGCGGCCTCGTTGTTCTTGCCGAACTGCATGCCGGCATCGATGCGCTGATAGCTGATATCGAGTTCGTGCAGGCACCACAGCACTTTTTGCACATTGACCGAGTTGGCCCGGCCCCAGATCGTGAGTTGGTTTTGCTTGTCGTTGGCCACGCGCTTTCGCTCCCGATGATCTGCTGGTCACAGTTCATATCGGAATTCCCGCCGAAAAGCGCTGATACGATTGCACCGAGGCCAATAAAAAATCAGACCCCGCCGCGTAACGGCAGGGCCTGATTTCGCGTAAAGTACGGCGCCCGGTTCGCGCGGCGCCCGCGCGTCAAATAGAGATCAATGGCCGAAGAACAACCAAAGCAGAATGATCACTGGAATCGGCACGCCCAATAACCAAAGCAAAATTCCTTTTCCCATCGTTTCCTCCTCGAAATCTTTTGATCGCGAGAACAACGTATGAGGGAGGGTGGGGTTCCTCCATGACTTTGGAATCTCCAGACAGCGATAGTCCGATTCGGAACAGCGAGTAGCCGTTCTGATCGACGGCGTCCCGCACCTCCGCATTGACGTCGTCGGCATGGCGGCCGCGCGTCAGCCGCCATTTGTCTTCGGAGGTGCCGGATGGAAACGGCGCGTCCGCCTCTGTCACCAGCCGGTAGCTGGGATGGCGGACGTGCACATAAAATCTGTACAGGGTTTACCAGTGGCCGGTGTTCGGCATCGAAGCCCACGGCTCCGCCGGCGGCTTCGGATTGCCTTTTTGCAGCAGCTCGATCGAATGCAGATCCGGCGAACGCACGAACGCCATGTTGCCGTCGCGCGGCGGCCGGTTGATGGTGACGCCGAGCTTCATCAGCCGGTCGCAGGTCGCGTAGATGTCGTCGACCTCATAGGCGAGGTGACCGAAATAGCGGTCCTCACCGTACTTCTCCTCGTCCCAATTATAGGTGAGCTCGACCAGCGGCGCGCCGCGATTCTGGGGCGCCTGCTTGAACAGGCCTTCGTCTTCGGGCGCGCACAGGAACAATAGCGTGAACCGGCCCTTGTCGTTGTCGACGCGGCGCACTTCCTTCAGCCCCAGCGCGTCCTGATAGAATTTCAGCGCGGCATCGAGATTGCGGACACGCAGCATGGTGTGGAGATAACGCATATTTCTTGGCTCCCTCTGGTTTCTTTTAAGAAGGTTCGACAGTTCGGGGCACTGAATAGCAGCAAAATGCCCGCGAGGGCAGGCCCTTGCGGGCGGGTCAAAACCCCCGGGTTTTCGCCGGAAAGCTAAGGGATCACTTCGCGGCTTACTTGGCGTAACCCTGGGAGCGGAGCCACGCGATGCGGCGGTCTCCGTTCATCCAGTCGTCCGCGTCGGATTTGCTTTTCAGCCCGGTGATTTCCCGGGGCTCGACGCCCGGATATTCCGCCAGGATATTCCAGTCGTCCTCTGCGTTTCGGACGATTTTGAAGGTCACTTTTGCTTTTGCCATGCGCCATTATGCACGCAATTTCCCCGAAAGAGAACCGCCTTGCAGCGGGCCCGCGTCGTTTCCATCGAACGTGCACTAATTCCGGCAAAAGCGGCCGGCCTCGATCGCATGACCTTCCGCACATATTCGATCCGCGCTCTCCCTCAATCTTGGATCAAACGGAGGGATATCAGATGTATCTGGTCGACGGCCCGATCGTTCTGACGATCGTTTTCTTTTCGTGCTGCCGGTCACCGATGCAAAGACGGTGCGGATGAAATTATCGGTCTTGAGCAGCCTCGCTATGCTATTGGCCATGCTGGTTGTCGTTCCTCATTTGCCGCACTGACGACGCGGCCGGGCCAGTCAACGCACAGCCACGGGCGTCTGCCGGGAGCGGGCGGTGCGCGCGAACATCGGGGTGGCGAGATGATTCTGGTGACCGGCAGTATTGTTGCGCGCGAGGAGGCGTTTGACGACGTGTTCGCGCATGCCTCGAGCATTTCGAGCGCGCCCGGAAGGAGCCCGGCTGCATCTCCCATGACGTCCACGTCGATTGCCAGAACCCGATGCGGCTGTTTTTCTTCGAGCAATGGGCGGATGAGGCAGCATTGCGCACTCACTTCGCGGTCGACGGGTCGAAGGCCTTCGTAAAATCTCTCAAGGGCCGTATCGTCGAAAGCTCGGGGACGAGAATATACCGGGCCGAATCGATCCAGCGATAATGAATCGGCAGGTGATGCTTGCCGTCGCCGGCAGTGTGTCGCCGCTTGCGAGTGAAAGTTAGCTCCACAGAATGTGGACTGGATATCGTCCGCGGGAACAACATGCGGCAGGGGCAAGCCCGGCGCTCCGCTCTGATTCAATCGGAACCGAAGGCGTCAGTGGGGAAGGCGTCAGTGGGTCTGTTCGAGGCGTTCGGCGTAGAGCCGGAATTCTTCGGCCATCTCGATCAGCTTCTTCGAGGTTTCCGGATCGTTGACGGACTGAGCCAATCGCTTGGCCCGGTTGGACTGGTCTCGGTAGTGGTCGGCTTGGGTCATGAGAGCACCTTTTTAGGTAAGTCCAGACCGGGCTGAAAAGGTTCGATCGCGCAAAATGAAATTCCGGCAAGGTTTGGGGGCGTCAGGTCGTCGCACAGAGCGTGGCGCGAGATCGCCGTTGCCGTCACCACGAAGCCGAGAAAAGTAACGGTCTTTTAAGCCGGCAGCGGACGGGAAAATGCGCCCCCTGTTCGTTCCCCGAGAACAAAAGGAGTCCCGCTATTTCCCGTCCGACGGAAGCCGTGGCGATGTGCTCGCGCATATCAGCATCGCCGTTTTCGGATCCGTTTGCCCAGCCGTTGTGCGGCGGGGAGGAAGTCACCAGCGGGTTTTCCGGTACCTTTGCCGATGATCGGGCCGAGGTGTTCGGCACGGTTCTGGTCGGGACCCGCAGCCTGAGTTTTCACGCGACGTTGAAGAAGCTCGCTGCCGGCTGATGCGCTGAGGTGCCGGCTGTGGACGAGTGCGCAGCAAGACGATGAAGGTGCGGAGGAAAACGGCATTTCCGCCCTGTGGATTTGCTGCGGATAATTGTTGGATATGCTGCGGATGATTGTGGTCTGGGTGGCCCTTATCCAGACCACCACGCCGTCGCGAAGGGGGCGGCTTGCGGCGGTCTGCTAACGAACCCTTTCCAGACAGCCGATAACTCCAGGCAACCGATAACCCTATTGAGTTAGGTTAAAACCCAAATCGCGTTGTGCTGATCTGGGGGTGCGATAGGGATGGCTGCCGAGAGAACAGTCATGGTCCCTTCATTTCACAACGCGGATAAGCCGACCCACCGACGGGTAATGGTGGTTGGCCTGCTGTTTTGCCTGACCTTCGTTGCGATCAGCTTTTCGCTCCGGCCGTTCCCGGAAAGCGGCCAAGTGCTGGTGAAGGCCGACAGGCTGGTGCGCACGGCCGGCGAACTGCACAAAGCCAATTAACGGATGGCGCGCTCAAGCCCTGTCACTCCGGCGGGTCCTTGCTCGGCGAGCGGTGGTAGATCGCGATGGCGATAAAGCCGCCATAGGCGATGATGTTGAGCAGGACTTCCATCCACGGCGGCATGGCTACGCCCTTCGGGATAAGACCCCCGCGCTAATCAAACCACGAAACGCGCGATTGGTTCCTGGGCCGGCCGCAGATCAACCCTGGTCCAGGCGCATAGCTCGCGTCACGCGCGACCTCGGCGTTCAGGGCCCGGGCCGGTTCCCTTCGGCCCGACATTCGCTGCACCGGTTGCAACCATCGCGAAACACCCGCGTTTGTTCATCGGACAATGCGAGGAGGTGCGAATGAAAAAGACAATCGCAATTCTGGCAACGGTGGCCACAATCGGCGCAACCACCCTAAGCTCGCCGGCCGAGGCGCACCGGTTCGGTTTCGGTCCCGGGCTGGCATTCGGCCTCGCGGCAGGCGCGATCGCAGCGGGCGTCGCGGGCGCCTATGGGCCGTACTATTATGGACCGGGCTACTACCCGGGCTATTACGGCTATTACGGACCGGCTTATTACGGTCCGGGACCTTACGCTTATTACGGTGGACCGTATTACCGTCGCCACTACTGGCGTCGTTACTACTGGTAACGAACGTCGCAGATCATAAAAAGGCCCGGAGCATCGCTCCGGGCTTTTTGCCGGCTGTCGCGTAAAACTCCGCTAATCCCAGAACGGCGGCCGGGTAAACCCGCTCCACGCATTGCCCAGTGTCGTGGCGTAATATTCCTCACGCTCGCGTGCGAATTTCTGCTGGGTGGCTTTGAAGCTGGCGACGCGCGCGGCGATTTCTTCGCGCTCGCGCGCGATCCGGTCTTCCTGTTCGGTCATTGCCCATCCTGCTTGCTTTGAGTCTTGTCCCGACCCTATTGGCGTTCGCGATTGGGGCACGAATTGGGAAACAGCGTCGCAGGATTGTGATCGCCTGCGTTCAAAGCGAAGGCGGTGGATAAGGACGGAACTCGCCTTGTGGCTTGCGCACCTTCCCGCTAGCGGAAAGGAAACGGGAGGCTGTCATGGCAAAGATCGATCTGGATTCGCTGAGTATCGAAGAACTCGCAGCCTTGCGCGATCATGCCACCGACAAGCTGTTTGAAAAGGTCGCCGCGCGGCGCGCCGAGCTCGAAGCGGAACTGGAACGGCTCGCCCAGTACGGCAAGCCGGTGAAAAAAATCGAAGGCGCCCCGGTTGCCAAGGTCAAGAAGGGCGAAGAGGCGAGGGAGCCGAAGGAGCCGGTCGCCAAAGCGGCCTAGCAGCGCCGATCCCGCAATTGGGTTGACCGTGCTATAGTTGGTGGAGCCAACAGTCGGATGGTCGCCAGTGATTGCCAAGGATCTGCATAACGGCGTCGAACAACTCGGCAATATGATCGCCGAGGCCTCCAGCATCGTTCCCTTTACCGGTGCCGGCATCTCGACCGAATGCGGGATCCCCGATTTTCGCTCCCCCGGCGGGTTGTGGACCCGCAATCGCCCAATCCCGTTCGACGAGTTCGTCGCCAGTCCCGAGGCACGGGACGAGGCATGGCGGCGGCGCTTCGCGATGGAGCCGACCTTTGCCGCCGCGAAACCCGGGCGCGGCCACCGTGCCCTGGCTTCGCTCTACAGGGCCGGCAAGGTTCCCGCGATCATCACCCAGAACATCGACAATCTGCATCAGGTATCGGGTTTCAAGGGCGACGACGTGGTCGAACTCCACGGCAACACCACCTACGCCCGCTGCATCGGCTGCGGACAGGCTTACGATCTGCCGTGGGTCAAAGCGCGTTTCGATGACACCGGCAGCGCGCCCGACTGCACGCGGTGCGACGACCTGGTCAAGACCGCAACGATCTCGTTCGGACAGGCGATGCCGGAGGACGCGATGCGTCGCGCCTCGGAACTGGCGCAGCAGTGCGACCTGTTCCTGGCCATCGGATCGTCGCTGGTGGTGTGGCCGGCCGCAGGGTTTCCGCTGATGGCCAAGAACTGCGGCGCCAAACTGGTCATCATCAACAACGAACCGACCGAACAGGATGACATTGCCGATCTGGTGATCCGGCACGACATCGGGGAAACCCTCGGGCCGTTCGTAGGCAACTGATTGCCCGTTTGATTCGCGGCTGTGCAAGACTGTTCATAGTTCCCGGCGGGTTAGTTTTTTAGCTATGCGCCGCAGGCGGGAGTGTTATCTTTTGATTCGAGAGATTCGCGCGGCGTTATCATGAGTGGTCATGGATGGGCGCGTGTTCCGGCTCAGTCGCAAAACGACGTGCGGCCAATAAGTGTGGGGTCCGGGGTCATGGGGTCGGACGGTTTTGAGTCCAAGAAGCTCGGTGGTCCGCCGTCAGGCGGGGCAGGGCAGAACCGGCTTGGACAGAATACGCTTGGACAGAACACGCTTGGGCCAGGTGAATTCTCCGCCGGTGCGGAGCGCGATCCGGCGATGGATGCGCTGTCGGGCCTCGGCGATGCCGCCGCCAACCTCGTTGAAATCTCCGGGGTCATCAAATGGTTCGATGCCTCGAAAGGCTACGGCTTCATTGTCCCGGACAATGGTTGGCCGGATGTGCTGCTGCATGTCACCGTGCTCCGGCGTGACGGCTATCAGACGGCTTACGAAGGCGCGCGGCTGGTGGTCGAATGCGTGCAGCGTCAAAAGGGCTATCAGGCGTTCCGGATCGTCTCGATGGATGAGTCCACCGCGATCCACCCGGCACAGATGCTGCCGCCGCGGACCCATGTCAGCGTCACCCCGACCAGCGGTCTGGAGCGGGCGCAGGTCAAATGGTTCAACCGGCTGCGCGGCTTCGGCTTCCTGACCTGTGGGGAGGGGACACCGGATATCTTCGTCCATATGGAAACGCTGCGCCGCTTCGGCATGACTGAACTGCGCCCCGGCCAGTATGTGCTGGTGCGGTTCGGGCCCGGCTCCAAAGGCATGATGGCCGCCGAGATTCACCCTGAGGGTGGCCCGTCGGCGCTGTCGTCGCACTAATCATCCCATATACGACCTGACGGAATCGTGAGCCGGGCCGAATGCGTCCCGGTCGCGGCCTCTGGCATTTGCCGCAATCATCGGGTTAGGGTCGGCCGGCAAAAAGATCAGGTGTGAGTGTTTTCCATGAATTTCGTTTCGGTTGTCGTCCGGGCTCGCCTGTACGTTTGGCTGATGCTGATCGCAGCGCTTGGCGCGTTGGCGAATTCTGACGCGCGGGCGGCGAGCGTGCAGCCGCTCGAGATCGTCACCAAGTCCGGCGTGCAGGTGTTCTCGGTCGAGATGGCGACGACCGAACAGGAGAAGGAGACGGGCCTGATGTACCGCAAGGAGCTGGCGGACGGCAAAGGCATGCTGTTCGATTTCACGCCAGAACAGGAGGTGTCGATGTGGATGAAAAACACCTATATCTCGCTCGACATGATCTTCATCCGGGCCGACGGCCGGATCCTGCGGATCGCCGAAAATACCGAACCGCTGTCCACCCGGATCATCTCCTCGCGCGGACTGGCCAAGGGGGTGCTGGAGGTGATTGCCGGCACGGCGCAAAAATACGGGATCCAGCCCGGCGACCGGGTGGCGCACCCGCTGTTCAACGGCCATTAGTCTTGATTTTAACGCGTTTTCTTGACGCGAACCGGTATCCACCCCGGATCAAGTCCGGGGCAGGCTTTCGCTCGAAAACACTATCGAGCAGCCTTGATGGCGCCGGGTTAAGCGTGTATCGACGCAGCTTCCCAACATGATCGGGGTATAGCGCAGCCTGGTAGCGCGGCAGTTTTGGGTACTGCAGGTCGTTGGTTCGAATCCAGCTGCCCCGACCAAATAGCTCGCAAATTCCACCAGCTTGACGGCTCGCCCGCGACGGCGCGGCCGGCACCGGTTGGCATCATCTCGGCGAGGGTGTGTCCGGCAGCTGCTCGGCGGCACCGGTCGGGGCGTTCGCCTGGCTGCTGTGTTCCGGCACCAGCGGCGGCCTGAGTTGCCGGGTCGCTCGTGATGGCCGTCCGAGCTTGGCGTCATAACGCTCCGCCAGGTCGAGCAGACGCTTTTTGGTGAAGGGGTCGGCTTTGTCGGCCATCGCCCGGATGCGGTCAGCCTGCTGCTTGAAATAATCGTCGTTCATGACATCCCCACGGCAATCGACCGGATCAGATTGCACAACGATTTTTGGGATCGCCACCACGAAATAGAGATTTCGTTAATCTCGGGATGAGCGAGAAAATCCGGGCTCCGTTCGTTCTCCGTGAACAGAAGGAGTCCGGCGCGTCGCTTGAGAAATTCGCTCAGCGGAAAATCTGCGCTGAGGGCGCTTGCCGGCATCTCCGCCGAACCGGTTACTGGTTCGGTCAGGCCTTGACGTCGAGGACAGCTTCTCGTTCGGCCTGTTTCTCCGTGGCCAACACGTCCAGCACGTCCTGGTTGATCGTGCGGGGCGGCGCCTTGGTGGTCTGGTCGGCGACGAGCTGGACTCTGGCGTGCGTCACGGTGGCAGGTACGGGATATATATCCATGGAACCCTCCTGCCTAAAAATGGCAAGCGCACGTTTACGTTTTGTAAAGAGGTTGGGTTAATGCGCCGAATCATTGGGTTACTATTCAGGGGGCGCACTTACCGCTGCGAAGCCTGCCACGCCAGCAGCCGCCGCTCGGCCAGCGACATCGCGACCGAGGTGACATAGCCGGTCACGCCGAGCAGGATTACGCCGGCGAACAGATCGGCGGATCGGAAGGCGCGCGCCGACAGCAGCACCCAGTGGCCGAGGCCATCGAGGCCGGCGAGGATTTCGCAGACCACCGAGAGGATCAGCGCCACCGTCAGGCTGAGGCGCATGCCCGCGAGAATATCGGGACTGGCCGACGGCAGTGCGATTTTGAAAATCACCGCCAGCCGCGACATCTGCAGCGACCGCGCCACCTCATAGAGGCGGGGCTCGACCGCGGCAAAACCATGAACGGTCGCCAGCATGATCGGCCAGATCGCGCCGAACGCGATCACGAACAGCGCCATGCCCTGGGTCAGCCCGAACGCCGCGATGGCGACCGGAATGATCGCGGAGACCGGCAGCGGCCGCAAGAACTCCAGCGACGGCGCTACATAGGTCCGCATCAGGCGTGACGATCCGATCATCGCGCCGATGGCGATGCCGGCGATCGATGCGGCGAGCCAGCCATAGGCCATGTGCTCGAGCGTGCCGAAAAGCTTGCTCCAGAGGTCACCGGAGGAAAATCCGCGCAGCAGCGAAGCCCAGGCCCGGTCGGGCCCGGGCAGGAACACCGGCGATACCAGCTTCCAATTGGCGACCAGTTGCCAGAGCGCAATGAATCCGGCGGCAACCGCAAAGCTCGCCACGCGCCAGATGATCGCGCCGCCTTTCACAGGCTGTCTCCGCTCAACGCGGCGCGGCCGAACAGGCGGCGCTGCGCCACGGTCAGCAGCATGTTCAGCGCGTAACCGATGGCGCCGATCCAGACCAGATAGGCCAGCATCAGGTCGGGACGAAGCGCCTGCTGCGCCAGCATGATACCGGCGCCGAGGCCAAGCGGATTGATCGCGATCTCGACGGTGACAGCGACGATCAGCGCGATACCGGCGGAGAGGCGAAACGCCACGAATATCCGCGGCAAGGCCGCGGGGATGATGATTTTGAGGACTCGCTGCGCCGCGGGCAGCCGAAGCACGCGCGATACTTCCATCAGCCGCGGTTCGACGCTACGAACCGCCGCACGGCTCAGGATCAGGATCGGCCAGATGCAGGCAAAGGCCACGATGACGATTTCCATGCGGTAGCCGAACCCGAGCGCGATCAGCGCAATCGGCAACAAGGCGATCGATGGAATCGGCCTGACGGCCTCGACCGTCACTTCCATCAGGCGATCGAGTGTATCGGAAATGCCGAAAGCGATGCCGAGCGCAAGCCCGATGAGGCTGCCGATCGCAAGGCCCGCAAACGTCGCGAACAGCGTGTCGCGGGTCGCCGCCAGGATCGAGTGGTCGGCCAGGGCGCCCGCCAGCGCCGCGACGATCTCGCTCGGCGGCGCCAGGCTGTCGCTCTGCAGATGGGTCGCGCGCGCCCAGCCCTCGAAAGCCAATAGCGCGCCAATCGGCAGCATCAGCGGCTTGGCGCGGTCGAGCGTCACTGTTCGGTCGCCTTGATGAAGTCGAACAATTGACGCCGGAGCCGCAGGAACTCCGGGTGCTCGCGGGTCGCCAGCTGATCGCGCGGGCGCGGCAGATTGACCGCAAGTTCAATGCCGATCCGTCCGGGATGCGGCAGCAAGCCGACGACGCGGTCGCCGAGATAGATCGCCTCGTCGAGATCGTGGGTCACGAAGATCACGGTGGCGTTGCTGGCCGCGACCAGCGACAGCACCTCGTCCTGTAATCCCTGCCGCGTCATCGCATCCAGCGCGCCGAACGGCTCGTCCATCAGCAGCGCCTTCGGCTCCTGCGCCAGGCAGCGGGCGATCTGCAGGCGCTGCTGCATGCCGCCGGACATCTCCGCCGGATATTTTTCGGCGTGGCCGGGCAGGCCGACCTTGCGCAGCAAAGCGTCGATGCGGGCAGGGCGCTCGGTCACGGAAATCCCGCCCGCCTCGAGCGCGAGCGAGACGTTGCCCGCCGCGGTACGCCACGGCAGCAGCGCCTTGCCGTAGTCCTGGAACACGATCGCGATCTCGCGGCGCGGCTGCAGCATCGGCTGGCCGTCGAACGTCACCGCGCCGCTGGTCGGCTGATAGAGACCGGCCGCGAGGCGGAGTGCGGTGGTCTTGCCACAGCCGGACGCGCCGACGATGCAAAGGAATTCGCCGGGACGCACGCCGAGGGTCAAATTCTCGATGATGGTTTTGCCGCCAAGTATCAGCGTGGCGTCCGCAAACGCGAGCTGCGGCGTGGCGAGGGAGGACACGGGCGCCTCCTGGCGTTTCGCGGCGATGGCCATAACGTCAGTTTCCGCTGCCTGGGGGATAGACGAAGTTGATGGTCGAGCGAAGGTGCTCCGCCAGCATGGCCTGGGCGCCGGGAACGTCGCGCGAGAGCACGCAGTCGGCGAGCAGCTGATGCGCGCGCACGAATTTCTTGCCGCTGTCGAACTGGCGCATCATCACGCGGCGATAGCGGTACGCCTGGTCGTAAAGGTCGGAATGGGCGGCGAGCATGCGTTTCGAGCCACAGGCCCCAAGCAAGGCGGTATGAAAGCCCTTGTGCAGCCGGTCGAAATCCTCAGCACCTTCGCGGAATTCGTTGCCGGTGCGCTCGATATGCCGGCGCATCTGGTGCAGCGCGCTCAGAATGCCGGCCTCCCAGGCATCGTCGCCCTGGGCGATCGCGAGCCGGATCGCCTCGATCTCAACCGCGGTGCGCATGCAGGTGATGTCGTCCAGATCCTCACGGCTGACGTCGGCCACGCGAAAACCGCGTTGTCCGATCCCGACGATCAAGCCGCGCGAAATCAGCCGCGATAATCCTTCGCGCAACGGCGTCGCGCCAATCTCGTAGCGCTCGACCAGATCGACGATCCCAAGTCGCGCCCCCGGCGCGAGATGGCCGGCCAAAATATCCTGCTCGACCAGCGTCGCGGCGCGCTCGCTCAAGGTGCCGGCTTCGCTGGCGGGTTGGTTTGGATTGCGCTCGGGAGCCGGCATGACAAAGGCCTCAATTCAGGACCAGTTTGGCGGTGTCGAGCTTCGATGCAGCATTTTCTGCGACGACATGACGTCGATCCACCACGCCAGTTGCTCGGGCTTCAATACCGGTTCGGACTGGTTCGGCGGCGTCGCCTTGACCAATTCGAGCGGCTGCCTGGTGAACTTTGAAATTGACGCGGACGCCTTCTCGCGGTCGCTGTTGACGATTTGCGCAGATTCATCGAGCGCTTCGCGGAATTCCTTGATGGTGGCGGCATTCTTGTCGACCCATTCGCGCGACGCGGCGTAGAAAATGATCGGATCGGTGCGCGCGAGTTCGACTGCATAGCGCGCCCCGACCGAGCCCAGCCCCGCATTGAGCATGCGCGTCACTAACGGCTCGGCCGTGAGCACGGCATCGACACCGCCGGACTTGATGATATCAGACATGGTCGGGAAGGTGACCTCAACGAAATTGACGCTTTTGGGGTCGACGCCTTTCTCCACCAGCCATTTGACGAACAGCACGTGCAGGAAGGCGTTCAGGCCGGGGGCGCCGACTTTCTTGCCGACGAAATCCTTCGGCTCCTTGATGGTGATGCCGTTGCGCACGAAGGCGGTGATGTTGCCGTTCGACACGGGATTCATGATCGACGCGCCGGCGATGGCGACGAGGTCCAGCCCGCCGTCGACGGCCTGCAGGAACACGGTCGAGGTCGGTCCGCCGATCTGGATCGAGTTCGACAGGATCGCCGCGGGAATGTTCGAGTTGATGCCGATTGGCGTCATCTCGACGTCAAGCCCGTGCTTTTTGAAGATACCCTCGTCGACCGCGACCATGGCGGAGGCGCAATCCGACGTCGCGGTGCAGCCGATCTGGATCTTCGTCTGCGCGGCAGCAGATCCAGCCAGCGCCAAGCTGAACGCAATGCTCGCAAGGATATTTTTCACCGCGGTTTCCCCATTTTACATTTTTAGGACTTGATTATCGATATTTTATCGGATCATATATTCCAATCAAAAGCAAGGGCTCAACACATGAAACTCGCAACATTCAAATCCGGCGGTCAGGAGAAGATCGCGATCGTGCATTCCGGAGATGCCCGTTTGTTCGACCTGGCGGCGGCCTCAAGCCGGGACGGAAATGCGAATCCGGCGTTTGCGTCGATGCTGGCCTTGATCGATGCCGGCCCGCGCGCGCTCGAACAGGCGGCGGCGGCGTTCGACAAGCACGGCAAGGACGACGCGCTGTCGGTTGCCGTAGCGGGTGCCGAGATTCTTGCGCCGGTGCCGGAACCGCGGCAGATGCGCGACGGCATGTCGTTCCCGCTGCATATCCTTCAGGCGCCGCGCGGCCAGCTCAAGCTCGCAGCGCGCGCCAAAAACGACATGGCGGAACTGGCGCGGCTCAATGCCGAACCGCTCGGCGAATTGCCGGAGGTCTATCGCAAACAGCCGATCTACTACATCACCAACCGCTTCAGCGTGCGCGGTCCCAACACGACCGTGAAATGGCCGCGCTACAGCCAGGTAATGGATTACGAGCTCGAGTTCGGCATCATCACCAGGAACAAGGGCGCCAATATTTCGGCTGCAAAAGCCAGGGGTCACATCTTCGGCTATACGATCTTCAACGATTTCTCGGCGCGCGACGCCCAACGCATCGAAATGGAGGGCCGGCTTGGCCCCGCCAAGGGCAAGAGTTTTGACGGCGGCAATGTCATGGGCCCGTGGATCGTGACTCCAGATGAGATCGGCGATCCCTATCATTTGAAGATGGAAGTCCGCGTCAACGGCAAGATGCGTTCGCAAGGGGTTTCCGACGGCATGCTATTTTCGTTCGAGGAGATCATCGAGCACGTGACCAGGGATGAGACGTTGATGCCCGGCGAATTCATTGGCTCAGGCACGGTCGGCAATGGCTGTGGACTGGAAATCGGCTGGTATCTGGAACATGGCGATGAGATCGAACTTGAAGTCGAGAAGATCGGCGTCCTGAAAAATCGGGTCGAACGCCAGGACGCGAAGGCCGCTTAAGGCCCAAACAAGAAATCACAGAGTGAGGAAACGCCATGGCGCGTAAATTGATCGATATCTCCGTTCCCCTGCAAAACGACGTGCCGGCCGATCCGCCCGGCGGTCACCCGACCATCCAGTACATCGATCACCAGCAGGGCCTGCCGCGCATGCTGCAGTTCTTCGAGGGGTTGAAGGCCGAAGACCTGCCGGATGGCCGGGGCTGGGCGGTCGAGCAGGTGCAACTCTCGACCCACAACGGCACGCATCTCGATGCGCCCTGGCACTTCCATCCGACCATGAACCGCGGTGAGCGCTCATGGACCATCGACGAAGTGCCGCTGGAATGGTGCCTGCAGCCCGGCGTCAAACTCGACTTCCGGAATTTCGCGGATGGCTATGTCGCGACCGCCAGGGATGTCGAAGCCGAACTCAAGCGCATCGGCCATACGCTGTCGCCGCTGGAGATCGTGGTGGTCAATACCAGCGCGGGAGCCAAATACGGCCGGCAGGACTACGTCACCTCGGGCTGCGGCATGGGTTATGAGGCGACGATGTATCTGTTGGAGCGCGGCGTGCGGCTGACCGGCATCGACGGCTGGAGCTGGGACGCGCCGTTCGTCTACACCGCGAAGAAATATGCCGAGACCAAAGACGCCAGCCTGATCTGGGAAGGCCACAAGGCGGGCCGCCACATCGGCTATTGCCATATCGAGAAGCTGCATAATCTCGAGCAATTGCCATCGACGGGATTCATGGTGTCGTGCTTTCCGGTCAAGATCGAGCGCGCTTCCGCCGGCTGGACTCGGGCGGTTGCCATTCTCGACGGTTAAAGTTCTACTGCGCGTTCACGGCAGGCCAGAGCATAAGGTCCGAAGAGACCGACAGGGAGGATGTGATGAAAGGCCAACACCGCTGGTCGTATCGGGGATGCGCTTGCTGCGATGGAAGTACGCTCTCGCTGTCGGGCGCAAAACTCAGCCGGCGCCATTTCCTGCAGGGAATGACGGGTGCTGCGGCGCTGGCTGCGGTCGGTCTTGGTCAGTCGCCGGACGCGGTGGCGCAGACCGCGGATAGCGCCAGGCCGTTTCGCATCGATGTTCACCATCATCTGTCGCCGCCAACCTATATCGCCGCTTCCAGCGCCAGCAATTTCGGCGATCCCCTGATGAAGAACTGGACGCCGGCGAAATCGCTCGAGGATATGGACAGGGCCGGCGTCGCCGTCGCCATGCTTTCGGTGACGACGCCGGCCCTCAATTTCACGTCGGGGGAGACCGCGCGCAAGCTGGCGCGCGAGTGCAACGACTATGCAGCGAAGCTGATTGCCGACCATCCGGCACGCTTTGGAAGTTTTGCCGTGGTTCCGCTGACGGATGTCGAAGGCAGCCTGCAGGAGATTGCCTACGCGCTCGACACGCTCAAGGCCGACGGCATCGGCCTGATGACGAGCTACGGCGACAAATGGCTCGGCGATCCCGCGTTCTTGCCTGTGATGGAAGAACTCAACCGGCGCAAGGCTGTCGTCTATACCCACCCAACGGCGGCCAATTGTTGCGTCAATCTCGTCCGCACCCAGCAACCCGTCATGATCGAATTCGGCACCGACACGACCCGAACCATCGCCGACATCATCTTCAGCGGTAACGCGCAGAAGTTTCGTGACATCAGCTGGATATTTTCGCACGCGGGCGGAACGATGCCGTTCCTGATCGAGCGCTTCGTCCGCAATGCATTTCTGGATCCGAAGGCCAAGGCAACCGTGCCGGACGGCACTTTGGCCGAACTCAGGCGCTTTTACTACGACACGGCGCAGACGTCGAACAAGGGCTCGATGGCGGCGCTCTCGGCCATTATTCCGGTGTCGCAGATCCTGTTCGGAACGGACTATCCCTATCGAACCAGCATCGACCACGTGAAGGGTTTGCGCGAGGCGGGGGTGTTCACCGACGAGCAGCTCGGTGCCATCGAGCATGGCAACGCGCAGAAATTGTTGCCCCGGCTGGCAAGCTAGTCCGCGGCATCGGATTTGATGCCGCGTCCAAGCGCGAATTGGCCGACCGGGCCTTCGACGTGGAAATCGATGCCCGTCATCCTGGCGAACAGATCGATATTGGTGGTGCCGATGGCGCAGCCACCAAGGCCCATGTCGGTCGCCGTCAGATACAGTGTCTGCAGCAACACGCCGACATCCTTCAGGATCAGCGAATAGGCGATCGAGCTGTACTTCCATGAAACGCGGTTAAAGCGCGCGGCGATCGTGATCAGGATCTGGGTCGAGGAGGGCGCGTCCATCGCGAATTCAGCCGACCCCAATTGCGCATCGAGCTCTTGCTCGTGGGCATCGATCTTCACCAGCGCGTGCCTGTCGGCATCATAGTGATAGAAGCCGCGCTCCAGCCCGTCGCAATTGGCGACGTTCAGATAAAGTTCGAGTTCGTACGCGCTACCGGCGGCGGGATACGGCCGCGTGGTGTAGGCGATATCGGGACCGTCGCCGTCAAAATCGAGCTTGCTGGTCCACTTCGACTGCACCCGCGCGGTGCTTTCGAGAAATTGCGCGAGCTCGGTGAGTGTGATCGGTTGCCGGTCGTCGAAGTCGCGTGTCGAATGGCGCTCGCCCAGCAGCTTTGCGTATGGCGAGGGCGTTTCATGGGCCGCGGCCGAAAGCGGTTGCAGATCGATGGTCGTGCCGGGCCAGGGCGATCGCACCGCCGGTGGCGGCGCGATGACATCGGCGTAGGGGTAGAGTCCCCCCAGTGGATTGGCCTGCCGGCCTTCGGTGCTGTGGGTGTGAAACAGCAGATCGTGAAAATCCCAGAGCACGAGGTTTTCGTCGCCCTCATTTGCGCGGCGGCCGTCGCCGCCCTTGGCGTCGATCTTGAAGAGGATTTTGCAATCCAGCAGCAATCCGAGCAGCTCCAGGCCGGGAAATCCTGCTTGCCGCCGCATCTGGCCGATCTTCTGCGGCGCGGACAGCGTGGCAATGGTAGCTGCGACCTTCGGCTCGCTGATATTGAACAACGCGCCGGCGCGCGGCGATTCCAGCACCATGTCATTGCCGCGCCGTCGCATGTAGGCGAACCGCGACAATACGATCGTCGCGGAGTCGGCAAGCTTCGGCGTTTGCGGCCAATAACCGGGCATTTGCGGTTCGATGACGACGAGGTCGTCCTTGCCGCGCTCGCGCCCGAGCCGGTATTCCAACAGCCCGTGTTCGGCCAGGCGCCGGACCAGGAGATCGATTTCGCGGTCGATCGCCTTGCGCGGGGGCGAAAACGAAGCGAGCGGCAGACCGGTGCGCAAGCCGTGCGCGCGATCGATCGCTTCGGCGCTGAACTTTCCAAGGCCGGCCGCGTACCCGTCGAAGCGGGCGGCGACGTTGCCATCCGCCTGTGCTTCGAGCGAGACGCGCGCGTTCAGCCGGGCCGCGATGGCGGGTGTCACTTTTCGCCCTCGCTTTTTCGCAGGCGCGCGCAAGGCCGTACCTCCTTCAGGTGTGCGGAAGGAACGGCGTCAGTTCGCTTTCCGATAACGGGCGGTCGAGAAAACCAAGCTTGACTGGAACGTCGTACAGCCGGCCGGGTGCGAAGCGGCGATAGAAATGCCGCAGTCCGGGAACGATGACCCGGGCCACCGAGACTTCGACGTCGGGGCGGGTCTGATCGAGGACGAGGAAATCATACCCGGCGCGCCGGGCGATCTCAACGCACGCTTCCACCTGCTCGCGCGCGCTGTCGAGCGGGACATTGATGCCGAGTTCCGGCACCACCACCGGACGGCTCGCCGGAATCAGGAACGGATAATTCTCCAGGCGCAACGGCGTGATGCCGTCGAGGCTCGACTTGTCGCCGCTGCCGCCGCCCATCAGGCCGATCGACAGGAACTGGCTCAGTTCGGTCAGCGAACGCAGCAGCGCAATGCGGCGGTCGAAATGCGCGCCGGAGCCAAACTCGATATTCTCCTGGCCGTCCTTGATCCAGTGCATGACCGCGACATAGGTGGGAACGCCGAGATCGTTGGTGACATCGAGCACCCACAGTTTGCGTCCGGCGTCGGTAAATTGAGTCTTGATATCGCGGATGTAGGAATCGTCGAACTCGCTGAGATCGACCTCCGACCGCTGTGACCGGTTGTACCACCAGATCGCGTAGGCATCGCGCTCCACGAGTTCGAGAAAGCCCTGGACGATGGCCTCCTGCAGCGTGTTGCCGGCGGCACAGCCGTTGGAATCGGTATGGGCGTCCCGGTAGAAGAAATACATCAGGCCGGTCGGAAAATACCGGAATCGCTGGTCGCGCAACGACCAGGCCGGCGACCACTCGATCTTGGCGGTGGGATCGATCGGCTCCGGGATCGGATGTGAATCGTCGCCTGCAGGTTCGTGCCGCGCGGCAAACTGCGCCTCGCTGAACAGCTGGACGTCGTTGGCCAGAATGGCATCGCCCGGTGCGAAATCGGTGAAGCGCCGCTTCATCCGGATTTCGTCGCCCTGGAAAATTCCGGAATAGCGCTCGATCGCTTCCATCAGCGCGCTGGCTTCGGCCTGCTCGGCGGTTGAGCCCTTGCCGAAGCTGCCGCCAGTCAGTCCCGATCTCAGTTGATCGACGCTCATGGCCGGCGCGGAAAAATTATGTTGCGCGAAAAAGTTGGTGTTCATCGGCAGATCGGCTTCGATCCGCTCCAGCCGTTTCACGACGCCGGTGAGGGGACTGACATGCTTTCGGTAGCGTGCAACCGTGACACGCGACGACACCGTGCGATATCCGCCGCTGGTCATGATCAGCTTGGCGCCGGGGCCATTCACGATCGGCTGCGGCGCACGGCGCGGGTTCTGCAATTTCCTGGCGCCGCAGGTCGGACATTGCGGGCGATGCGCGACATAGTGCTTGGCGATCGTCGCGCCCATCAGGTCGAAGCTCGCAATATGATCGCGCAAGTCGGTGCGAAAGCCGGAGGCGATCGCCTTGGCAATCTCGACGGCTGCGAACTGGATCGCGCTTTGCCCGAAAGTGTTGCGGACCAGTGGCGAAACCGCGACGGGCTGCGCCCCTCCGCGATCGAGGAATCCCTTGATCTCGCGGTTGCGGATCATGCGGTCGAACAGGCAGGTCCAGCAGGCGCTCTCGCCGGGTTTGAACACCGGGCCCACCAGCGGAAAAACCCCCGAGGGCTGCACCAGCAGCCAGGGCGTCTTGTCCGACACCCGCTGTCGGTTCAGCTGGGCGAGATGTCGTTCCAGATAATCGCTCACCAGCGTGATCGTCAGGTCGGGAGAACTCTTGACGAGGCGAACGCCGAGTTCGCCCAACGCGGCGCCGAGTTCGGTTGCGCCCATGACGTCGATCGCCTCAATGCGCACGCGGCAATTTTTGAGATTGCTTTCCGCAACCTCCGACGGCAGGCCGAGGCTAGCCCAATAGCCGGCGACCGTGCCGTCGGCGGCAGGCGAGGCAGGCACGATATAGCGACGGTCACCTAGCCGCTTGAGGGCTTCATTGATCTGATCGGACGGAAACTTGCGCTCCAGCTCGCGGACGAGCCGGCCAAGGCTTTTTCCGGTCTTTCCGATCGCCTCGGCGAGCGCGACATAGAGCTCGCCGTGCAGAAAGAATTTCCGGTCCTCCGAATAGAGGCTCACGACATCGGGGGGAAGCACGTAGACGGTGAAATTCGGCGCGAACTGCACAACGTCTTTGCCGGTTTGACGCGTGGCGCGGGTCTTGCGATGGCCTGTCATGAGTTTCGTACGCGTACCTTGCTTGTCACTGCGGATCGCCATTGTGAGGCGTGTTCTCCGGCAACGTCAGACATAAAATGGCCGGGTCGACCCTGTCGAACCCGGCCATGACGCCTTGCGTTTGTCAACGTGTTCGAAAGCTGCGCTGGATCAGCAGAGGCGGCAGATCCCCCACGATGCACAGCAAGAACCGCAGCCCCCGCAGCCGCCGCAACGGCAGCCTCTGCAGCCGCGGCAGCCTCGGCAGCCGCCGCACCGGCAACCCCAGGCCATCTGCACAGCGCCGCTGGCGGCTCCGGTGTTCTCCTTGTCGAACAAATGGAACGTGGCGAGACTGACGTCCGCAATTTCTTCTTCGCCGAGCGTGAGCGCTTGTGTCGGCACGTAGTTCGGCGTCTGCTGCACGTCCGCGGTTGGCACGGCCGCTGCGGATGCGCCCCCCACTAGCGAGAAAGTCAAACCGGCGGCACCCAATGCGGGTACGGCGGCTTTGGTCACACGCTTCGACTTCGAAGCTTGCTTCACCCGTGGCATCGTCGCATCCTCCATTACCTGGTAATATATGTTTCGAGTCCAGCCATGCGATTGTACGCTTGGCGAAAGCGGCCTGCAAGACTGGCTGCGCCTCACAGTGTTTTTCGATTTTGCATCTTAGTCGGTTCATCTTGATGAACAAAATCGGCCACGATCCATCAAACCACGACATCCATGAACCGGGTGTGAACGGTATCCATGATCCGTTCGTGAAGGCCGCTACAACGTGAAAGTGATCACGGGCCGCTGGCGCGAGTCGCCCTTCGCGCGCTCATGAAATAACTCATAGACTATTATCCGGAACCGCAATGTTGCAGCGCGGTGGCTTGCGGCTGGAACGGGAGAATTCGCGTTGACCGATCATCACGGACGTTTCGTCTGGTACGAGCTTTTGACGACGGACATAGCCGCCGCGAGGGCTTTTTATGGCAGTGTCGTGGGCTGGGGCGAACAGGATGCTTCGACGCCCGAGTTCACCTACACGTTGTTCACCGCCGGACAGGCTCCAGTCGGGGCATTCATGGACCTGCCGCCAGAGGCGCGGAAAATGGGCGCGACGCCGCGGTGGGTGGGGTATGTCGCCGTCGACGATGTGGATAAAGCCGCCGGCCTGGTCGAGCGCCTCGGTGGCGCCGTGTACGTCCCGCCCACGAATACCAACATCGGTCGCATTTCGGTCGTGGCTGACCCGCAAACGGCAACGCTTGCGCTGGTCAAAGGGTTGAAGCCCGGTCGGCCGGAGCAGGCCGGGCTGGGCGAGCCGGGACATGTCGGCTGGCATGAGCTGCTTGCCGCTGATTGCAGGACGGCATTCGCCTTTTACCGCGAACTGTTTGATTGGCAGCAGGCCGCGGCCGAAACCGGTCTGATGGATTCGTATCGGCTGTTCGCGTCCGGCGGGCAAACGCTCGGCGGCATCTTCACCAAACTTCCGCGGGCACCCGTGCCGTTCTGGCTATATTATTTTAATATCGGCGACGTCGACGTGGCAGTCGAGCGCGTGAAGGCCGGTGGTGGCCGGATCGCCCAGGGCCCGGTCGAATTGCCGGAAGGCGGCTGGATCGTCCGATGCATCGACCCCCAGGGCGCCATGTTCGCGTTGCAGGGAACGCGTCGCCAGGACGCGATCGGGCAGGATGCGGCGCCCGAACTCACCTGGACCGCCGAATGGGGCGGGATTTCATCGAGAGGCAAGGTCGTCAGCAAGTCCAAGCGTTAGACCGCGAATGCAACCGATCCCAACCTGACCCGATCAACCCGCCTTGGCGGCCGCCGGCGTTTTGGGCAACGGCTTGTCCTGCCGTTTCGACCAGGAGATGTAATAGGCCACGATGGTCATGATCGCGATGCCGGTCACGCTGACGAAGATCTGCGCGAACAGCGAGCCCGAGCTCATCATCAGCTCAAAATGCCCGACAAAGGATAGGAACACGCCGACGCAGAACACCGCCAGCGATTGCTGACCGCAGACGACGAGCGGATCGAACACTTTCCATTCCAGCCCCTTCCAGTCCTTCGGCACGAAGCGGATCACCAAAATCACGATCACCACGAAATGCAGGAAGCGATAGGGCGCCAGATTGGTCTTGTCGTTGGGATTGAAGGTTGAATAGAGCCAGTGCGGAAACAGCGCGCCGAAATCCGGAAACTTGCCGGCCATGGTCATGACCAGGCCTAGGAGCAAATAGAAGATGCAGAAATACAGCGTGATTGGCGAATTGATGACACCCATGTTCTTCCGGGCGCCGCCGAGCGCGCACCACGAGCCGAACACGAACAGCACCTGCCAGCAGAACGGATTGAAGTACCAGGTTCCGCCGGGATAGGCAGACAGGTTCCAGCCGGCCTGCCGCGCCACCAGCCACAGCGCGATCGAGGCCAGCATCGTCCAGTTGGGCTGGCGCAACATCATCCACAGCACGGGCGGAAACAGCCCCATCAGCACGATGTAGAGCGGGAGCACGTCGAGATTGACCGGCTTGAATTTCAGGAACAATCCCTGCCGCAGCGTTTCGGTCGCATTATCGACCAGGCCCGCCACGTTGAACTCGTTGATGATCTCGGAATCGCCGAAACGCAGCGCCAGGTAGCTGATCGCGGCGATGTAGATCACGAACAGGATGATGTGGGCGACATAGAGCTGCCAGACGCGCTTGGTGAGCCGCGTGGCGCCGACGATGAAGCCGCGGTCCAGCATCATCCGGGCATAGACGAAGGAGGCGGTATATCCGGAAATGAAGACGAACAGGTCGGCGGCGTCGCTGAAGCCGTAGTTTCGGGTGGTGATCCAGTTCACGACATTGTCTGGAATATGATCCAGAAAAATCGCCCAGTTCGCGACCCCGCGAAACAGGTCGAGCCGGAGGTCGCGTCCTTTTTCGGGCAGGGTGGCGTTGATTTTCATGGGTGCCGTTTCGAAGTAATGCTTTCGACAAGATCGTGCCGCAGAACAGCGCCCCGGCCGCCAGGCGACCCAAGATTGTCACAGTGCAGCATAATGACTATACCGGTCCGGAACTGTATCATCCGGGGCGATGGAATCACCGATCAAATCCCTGAAAGGTTTCTCTATACTATCCCGGCCGTTTCCGCCAAACGCTACCATGTCGCATATCTCACGAGGTCCGACCATCCATGACCGCACGCATTTTTAAGCCCGCCAAAAACGCGATGCAATCGGGCAGGGCCAAAACCAGGGAATGGCAACTGGACTACGAACCCGAGCAACCCCGGGCAATCGAACCCTTGATGGGTTGGACCTCGTCCGGCGACATGAAACAGCAGCTCACGCTTCACTTCGACACCAGGGAAGACGCGGTGGCCTATTGCGAGCGCAAGGGCATCCCGTATCAGGTGATCGAACCCAAGGCGTCCACGCCCCGCCAAATCGCCTATGCCGACAATTTCGCATTCCGGCGCGGCGAACCTTGGACCCACTGAGGATTTGGACCCACTAAGGGTCGGCTCGGGCTATTTATGCTGCCGGATATCCCGGTATCGGCAGTGGCGCATCCTTCGATACGCCAAGCACCGGGGAACTTCTGATGTTTCGGACCTCCGGCATGGCCGCAAACTGCAGAAGCTGCTGGTGCATCCCCTCGACGCTTGTCGCGACGCATTTGAGCAGAAAGTCCGCTTCTCCCGAAATGCGCCAGCACTGCAGGACGAGGGGTAGCGCCCTGATCGAAGTTTCGAACGCCTGCAGCGTCGCCTGGGTCTGGCTCGTAAGTTGAATCGAGACGAATGACGCCACCTCGTAGCCGAGGTGCCGCTCGTCGAGGGTGGCGCGGATCGCCCTGATCACGCCTCGGCCGCGCAGCGACCGGACGCGCCGCAGCAGGGAGGCTCGGAGACGCCGACACGGTTCGCCAGTTCGTTATTTCGGATGCGCCCATCCTTCTGAAGCTCGGACAGTATTCTCAAGTCGATTTCGTCGAGCTCTTGCTGGTCTGTCATGGGTGCCTCGTCTGCGCTCCAAAAGTCGCCGCCGCTAGACGGACGCAATGCGCCGCGGATGCTTGCGGGCACTTCGGGAGGAAATCGCGGCCTGGGGCGAAACGCCGGACAGCACCAGCTTTTCGTGGGCGGCGACGATTGCTTCCTTGGTCAGTCGTCCTCCCGGCCGGTACCAGGCGCAGAGGCCGGTCAGAAGGGCCAGGATCGCAAACGTCGCCACCTGAACATCGACGACTTCGAAGACGCCTTCGGAAACTCCCTCCGCGAGAATTCCCGCCAGCCGTTGCTCATAGGCGGTGCGCAGCGCGACGATCGCATCGTAGTTCTTCGGCTCGAGGCAGCGCAGTTCGGAATTGGCGATGAAGACCTCGCGTTTCCGGCTCATGTGGTAGGTGACGTGGAATGCGACGAAGGCGCGGAGCTTTTCCACCGGCCCTTGCTTCCCTTCCAGCGCGAGATCGAGCTGACGAAGCAACTCGTTGATGTGGTCCTGCACCAGGCCGAACAGTAGCTCCTGCTTGGTACTGATATGATTGTACAGCGACCCAACCTGGATTCCGACCTCGGCGGCGAGGTGGCGCAGGCTCATCGCCCCGTAGCCATGTTCGAAGATCAGGCGCAGCCCGGCCTTCCGGATCGCTTCCAGCGTCTTTGGGCCGTATGAGCCGATCGTGCGTGCCATCTTGTCCTCAAGGGTGCTTGTCGATCGAGGCGCTCTACGGAACTCATCTAAACATACAAGCGATCGTATGATTATTGCACGAGATGCTAGGAATTTCAACGGCATAACGGCTGCATTCAGCGAATAGTGCCAAAAACGCAGCGTCCCCTTGCTAGTCGATTAAAAAAACGTATGATCGTTTTTAACCTGATGGCCGGTCGCGCAACCTCGCGAGATGGCCTATTACAACTGACTTGAAGGCAACATTTCAACGGCCAGCCAATGACCATGCCGCTTCACTCCACGATCGATCCCAAATCCTCCGAGTTCGCCCGCAACGCCGACGTGATGCGCGGCCTGGTCGCGGAGCTTCGCGAAAAGCTCAATCAGGTGGCCGGCGGCGGCGGCAAAGTTTCGCGCACGAGGCATGTTTCGCGCGGCAAAATGCTGGCGCGCCAGCGCGTCGATCTCCTGGTCGATCCCGGCACCGCGTTCCTTGAATTGTCGCCGCTGGCCGCCCATGGCCTCTATGGCGGCGACGTCCATTCCGCCAGCGTCATCACCGGTGTCGGCCGTATCTCGGGCCGCGAATGCGTCATCGTTGCCAACGATGCCACCATCAAGGGCGGCACCTACTATCCGATGACCGTGAAGAAACATCTGCGCGCGCAGGATATCGCCCGCCAGAACAATCTGCCCTGCGTCTACATGGTCGATTCCGGCGGCGCCTTCCTGCCGATGCAGGACGAGATCTTTCCCGACGAACGGCATTTCGGCCGCATCTTCTACAACCAGGCGCAAATGTCCGCCCAGGGCATTCCGCAGATTGCCATCGTGATGGGTTCGTGCACCGCCGGCGGCGCCTATGTGCCGGCGATGTCCGACGAGAGCATCATCGTGCGCAATCAGGGCACGATCTTTCTCGGCGGTCCGCCGCTGGTGAAGGCCGCGACCGGCGAGGTGGTCACCGCGGAAGAACTCGGCGGCGCCGACGTGCATTCGCGGCAATCCGGCGTCACCGATCACTACGCCCAGAACGACGCGCACGCGATCGGGATCGCGCGGCGCATCGTCGCGACGCTGAAACAGCCGACGCGCGCCGTGCTGAATATGCGCGAGCCGAAGGAGCCGCTGTTTCCCGCCGAAGAGATCTACGGCGTGGTCTCCGCCGACGGCCGAAAACCGTTCGATGTCCATGACATCATCGCGCGGCTGGTCGATGGCTCCGAATTCGACGAATTCAAGAAGCTGTACGGCCAGACGCTGATCTGCGGTTTCGCCCATATCTGGGGCTATCCGGTCGGCATCATCGCCAATAACGGCATCCTGTTCAGCGAGAGTTCGCTGAAGGGCGCGCATTTCATCGAGTTGTGCTGCCAGCGCAATATCCCGCTGGTGTTCCTGCAGAACATCACCGGCTTCATGGTCGGCAAGAAATACGAGGCCGGCGGTATCGCGCGCGACGGCGCCAAACTGGTGACGGCGGTGGCAACCGCCGGTGTGCCGAAATTCACGGTCGTGATCGGCGGTTCCTACGGCGCCGGCAATTACGGCATGTCCGGGCGGGCCTACAGCCCGCGTTTCCTCTGGATGTGGCCGAATGCCCGCATCTCCGTGATGGGCGGCGAGCAGGCATCGATGGTGCTGAGCCAGGTCCGCCGCGACAATATCGAGGCCAAGGGCGACACCTGGTCGGCGGAAGAGGAAGACAAATTCCGCAGCCCGATCCGCGCCCAATATGAGAGCCAGGGCAATCCCTATTACGCCACAGCAAGGCTCTGGGATGACGGCGTGATCGATCCCGCCGATACGCGGCTGGTGTTGGGCCTTGGGTTGTCGGCGGCATCGAATGCGCCGATCGAGCCGACGAAATTCGGCCTGTTCAGGATGTGACGATGGATCGCTCAAAATTATACCGGCGTTTCCGCACGCTCCTTATCGCCAACCGCGGCGAGATCGCCTGCCGCGTGATCCGCACCGCCAGGGCCATGGGCCTGCGCACGGTTGCGGTCTATTCCGAGGCCGACCGCGACGCCCTTCATGTCGCTGAGGCCGATGAGGCCGTGCTGCTTGGGCCGGCGCGGGCCCGCGACAGCTATCTCAACATTGCGCGCGTGATCGAAGCGGCGCACCAGAGCGGGGCCGAGGCGGTGCATCCCGGCTACGGATTCCTGTCGGAGAACGCCGAATTCGCACAAGCCTGCCTCGATGCCGGCCTGGTGTTCGTCGGTCCTACCGCCGCCATGATGACGGCGATGGGCTCGAAATCAGGCTCAAAATTCCTGATGGAGCAGGCCGGCGTGCCGCTGGTGCCCGGCTATCACGGCGAGGCCCAGGACGAGACGGTTCTGGCCAAGGCCGCCGACGAGATCGGCTTCCCGGTACTGGTGAAAGCGTCCGCCGGCGGCGGCGGCCGCGGCATGCGCGTCGTCACCTCGGCCGGCGAGCTTTCCGCCGCCATCGTCAGCGCCAAGCGCGAGGCCAAGGCGGCATTCGGCGACGACCGCATGCTGATCGAAAAATACGTCCAGAATCCGCGCCACATCGAGGTGCAGATCATCGGCGACAGCCACGGCAATCTGCTGTCGCTGTTCGAACGCGAATGCACGCTGCAGCGGCGGCACCAGAAGGTGATCGAGGAAGCGCCGTCGCCGACACTCAATGCCACGCAGCGCGATGCGGTCTGCGCCGCGGCGCGCAAGGCGGCGGGCGCGGTCAATTATGTCGGCGCCGGCACCATCGAATTCGTCTCCGACGGCAAGGATGTGTTCTTCATCGAGATGAACACGCGGTTGCAGGTCGAGCATCCCGTGACCGAACTGATCACCGGCGTCGATCTGGTCGAATGGCAATTGCGGGTGGCGTTCGGCGAAAAGCTGCCGCTCAAGCAGGACGAAATCAAACTGAACGGTCACGCCATCGAGGCGCGGGTCTATGCGGAAAATCCGCAGAAGAATTTCATGCCTTCGGTCGGCCGCATCAAGACCTGGCGGACGCCCGACGCCACCGACGGCCTGCGCGTCGATGCCGGCTATCGCGCCGGCGATGCGGTGTCGCCCCATTACGACGCCATGCTGGCCAAGGTGATCGCGTGGGCGCCAACACGGGCGGCCGCGATCGAGCGGCTCAATCGCGGGCTGGAGGAGACCGACGTCCGCGGCATCGTCACCAACATCCCGTTCCTGTCGGCGCTGGTGACACACCGCGACGTGCGGGCGAATACGATCGATACCGGCTTCATCGAGCGCGAGTTGAAAGGCCTGACGGCGTCGTCGAGCACGATGGGCGATCTCGAACTCTGCGCCGCGGTAGCGGCCATCACCGGCGAGGAGCAGAGGGCGGCGCGCAAGGAAGCGCACTCGCCGTGGCAGACTTCTGGCTGGATGCCGGTCGGCCGGCGGCAGCGCGTGTTCGCGTTCCGCCAGGGGCAGGGCGCCGAGCAGAAGGTCACCCTGCACTACGGCTGCGGGCCGTCGACGCTCTCGATCGGCGAGCGCGAATTCGGTTTTTCCGCGTCGTCGGTTGAGGACGGCGGTTTCGATCTGACGCTCGACGGGATGAAATCGCGTGTCGTAGCCGTGATCGAGGGCCATGAACTCTATCTGCGCACCCGCAACGGCCGTTTCGACCTGCACTGGGTCGACCCGTTTGGCGGCGAGACCGAGGAACAGGTCGGCGAAGACAAGATCGTGGCGCCGTTGCCGGGTACGGTGGTGGCATTGCTGGCCGAGGAGGGGGCGATACTCGAGAAGGGTGCGGCGATCCTGACGCTGGAGGTCATGAAGATGGAGCAGACCCTGCGCGCGCCGTTTGCCGGCGTGTTGAAGAAGATCAAATGCAAGGTCGGCGATATCGTCGGTGAGGGCGTCGAACTCGCCGAAATCGAGCCGGCGGCGGCCTGATGAGCGACACCGTCCGCATCGTTGAAGTCGGCCCGCGCGACGGCCTGCAGAACGAGAAGACTCCGATCAGCGTTGCCGATCGCATCGCCTTCATCGGGGCGCTGATCGGCGCCGGGCTGCATACTGTCGAAGTTGGCGCTTTCGTATCGCCGAAGGCGATCCCGCAGATGGTCAATTCCGACCAGGTGCTGCGCGGCGTCAGCCATATCGCGGGCGCCGAATTCCACGTGCTGGTGCCGAACGAAAAGGGCTATGACGCCTCGCAAGCGGCCGGAGCCAAGGTGATTGCGGTGTTCGCTTCCGCCTCGGAAGGGTTTTCGCGCGCCAACATCAATTGCTCGGTCAAGGAATCGATCGAGCGTTTCAAGCCGGTGCTGGCCCGCGCCAAGGCCGATGGCATCAAGGTGCGCGGCTATATCTCCTGCGTGCTCGGCTGTCCCTTTGACGGCGAGGTCAGGCCGCAGGGGGTCGTCGACGTCGCCAAAACCTTGTGGGACCTCGGTTGCTACGAAGTCTCACTCGGCGACACCATCGGCGTCGGCACCCCGCTCAAGGCGCGGCAGCTGATGCGGGCGGTTGCCGGCAGCGTGCCGATGGCTAACCTCGCGATGCATTTCCACGACACCTACGGCCAGGCGCTGGCCAATCTCTATGCCGGCATGGAGGAGGGCGCGCGGGTGATCGACTCCGCCGCCGGCGGCCTCGGCGGCTGCCCCTATGCGCCCGGTGCGACCGGCAATGTTGCGACCGAGGATGTGGTCTACATGCTGGAGGGCATGGGGATTGCGACGGGCGTCGATATGGCGAAGCTGGTGGCTGCGACCAATGAGGTCAGCAAGCTGATCGGGCGTCCGCCGGTGAGCCGGGTGGCCGCGGCGTTGAATGCGAAGAGGCGAGCGCAAAACTAACCACCGTCATTGCGAGCGAAGCGAAGCAATCCATTTCGCCGCGCAAAAAAGAATGGATTGCTTCGTCGCGGAGCCTGTCATCGGGCGCGCATTCGCGCGACCCGTTGGCTCCTCGCAATGACGAGTTCGCTACCTTCCCCCATCCGGCCCCATCACCAGATCGGGCAGGGACGTCGAAATCCCCGGGAAGAAGCACAGCAACAGCACCGCCAGCATCATCAGGAGCACGAACGGCAGCGTGCCCCAGATCACTTCGCTTAAGGGAATATCCGGCGCGACATTGCGGATGACGAAGATGTTCAGGCCGACCGGCGGGTGGATCAGGCCCATCTCCATCACGATGGTCATGACCACGCCGAACCAGATGATGTCGAAATTGGCGGCGCGCAACGGGGGCAGGATGATCGGCGCGGTCATCAGGATAATCGAGACCGGCGGCAGGAAGAAGCCGAGCACGACGACCATGACCAGGATCGCGAACAGCAATTCCCAGCGCGGCAGATGCATCGCGACGATCGATTCGGCGACCGATTGAGAGATGTGCAGATAGCTCATCACATAGGAATAGAGCAGCGACATGCCGATGATCATCATCAGCATGGTGGATTCGCGGATGGTGGATTTGAGGATCGGCGCCAGGTCGGAAGGCCGCCACACACTGTAGATCAGCCCGATCAGCACCAGCGCCAGCAAGCCGCCGAGCCCTGCGGTTTCTGACGGCGTCGCGTAGCCGCCATAGAGTGCGATCATGACGCCGGTCAAAAGCAGCACGAACGGCAGCACGCGCGGCAGCACGTTGAACCGCTCGGCCATGGTAAAATCGTCGCGCTTGAGAATGGCCGAGTCCGTGCCGGTCGCGGTGTAGAGCGCGTGCGCGGTGGCGTACTCCTTGCGGAAACGCATCACCGCATAGATGCCGAACAACGTTACCAGCAACAACCCGGGCCCGATGCCGGCGAGGAACAGCCGGCCGAGCGATTTTTCCGCGGCCACCGCGAACAGGATCATGGTGATGGACGGCGGCAGCAGAATGCCGAGCGTGCCGCCGGCAGCGATGATGCCGGCGGCGAAACCGCCGGAATAGCCGCGCTTGCGCATCTCGGGGATGCCGGCCGAGCCGATCGCCGAGCAGGTCGCGGGCGAGGAGCCCGCCATCGCCGCGAACAGCGCGCAGGCGAACACGTTGGCGACCCCAAGCCCGCCGGGCACGCGATGCAGCCAGGCATGCAGCGCCGAATAAAGGTCCTGGCCGGCGCGGGATTTGCCGATCGCGGCACCCTTGAGGATGAACAGCGGGAT
The DNA here is from genome assembly GCF_036924615.1 of Bradyrhizobium sp. AZCC 2289. Classification (NCBI taxonomy): domain Bacteria; kingdom Pseudomonadati; phylum Pseudomonadota; class Alphaproteobacteria; order Hyphomicrobiales; family Nitrobacteraceae; genus Bradyrhizobium; species Bradyrhizobium sp. AZCC 2289. Next base: position 9,431,384 of record NZ_JAZHRY010000001.1, read on the forward strand.
CGACAGCAGCGTGATTGAGGCCATTTCCTCGTAGACGTTCTGCGTCACGGTATCGAGCGACGCGTGTGGCATATAGATGCCCATGAACACGACGGCGACCGCGCCGAGTGCGAACGCGATCGGCATGCCCGAAAACATCGCAAGCAGGGTCGCAAGACCGTAGCTGATCCCAATTCCGAGCACGGTCATCGGCGCGCCGCACCGCTGAGCGGGATCACGATCTGCAGCAGGATCTGCACGCACAACAGCGTCATGCCCGCCGCCATCAGCCCATAGGGGATCGCCAGCGGCGGCGACCACATCGAATTCGACACCTGACCGTCGACCCAGGCCTCATGCGCCAGCGTCCAGGATTTCCAGGCAAAGAACGCGCAGAACAGCAAGCTTGCGACATCGACCAGCCAGAGCCGGATGCGGTTCGCCATCGGCGACAGCAATCCGACGAACGCCTCGATGCCGATATGGCCGCGCTGCTGCTGCACATAGGCCGACGTCATGAAGGTGGCGCCGACGAGCAGGAACACCGCCGCCTCGTCCTGCCAGTAATTGGCGCTGTGGAACAAGGCGCGGCCGAGCACGCTGTAGCTCAGGATGACGCAGGCCGCGATCAGCGCGAGTGCTGCGAAGACGACGATGACATTGTTGCAGAAGGAAAGCGCACGTTCGAGCGCTGCCACAGGCGAAGAACCCGTGGCAGTGCTGGAAACCTCGGCTTGATCCGCAATCGGACCGTGCATCATGCGGAGACGTCGCTGGCAAGCTTCAAGAGATTGGCTGCGGTCGTCGTCTTGGCACTATAGTCCTTCCACGCGGTATCGCGCGCAATGTCGCGCCACTTGCCGACGGTTGCCACATCAAGCGCGCTGACCTTGGCCCCGGCCTTTTCATAGACCTTGGCGACCTCGAGATCGTCGTCCTGCGCGCCCTTGCGGCCGAACGCTTCCAGTTCGCCGCCGACCGCGAGGATGATGTCCTGCTGGTTCTTCGGTAGGCCATCGAAGATAGCCTTCGACATCATCAGCGGCTCCAGCATGAACCAGTAGGAGGCGCCGGCGCCCGAAGTCAGCGACTTCGCGACCTCCTCCAGCCGGAACGAGATCAGGCTGGTGGAGGAGGTGATGCCGGCGTCGCAAGCGCCGGTCTGCATCGCCGCATAGATCTCGTTCGACGGCACCGACAGCACGGCGGCGCCGGCGGTCTGCAGCACCATGTCCATTTCGCGCGAACCGCCGCGAACCTTGAGCCCCTTGGCGTCTTCCGGCGCCACGAGCGGACGGGAGCGGCTGGCGACGCCGCCGGCCTGCCAGACCCAGCTGAGCAGGATGATGCCCTTGTCGGCCAGGAAATCGGTCAGCGCCTTGCCGACCGGCTCTTTCTTCCAGCGCATGCCCTGATCGTAGGTCGCAACCAGGCCCGGCATCAGGCCGATATTGGTCTCCGGCAATTCGCCGCCGGCATAGGGCATCGGATAGAGGCTGATATCCAGCGCGCCTTTGCGCATCGCCGAGAACTGCGCGTTGGTCTTGATCAGCGAGGAGTTCGGATAGACTTCGGCGGCGATATCGCCATTGCTGCGCTTGGCCACTTCGGCGGCGAACATCCGGCACAGGCGGTCGCGGAAATCGCCCTTGTCGACGGTGCCGCCGGGAAACTGGTGCGAGATTTTCAGCGTGGTTGCGGCGTGCGCAGTCCCGGTTCCGAAGCGCAGGATGGCGGGCGCGGCAAGCGCGGTGACGATGACGTGGCGGCGTGTGAGCATGTGTTTTCCCCTGATGCTGTTCTTGTTGGGCGCGTTCTGTGCCGGCGTTGCGCGCATGTTAGCCGGTATCGGGCCGGAGTTTCTCTAGTCTGATAGTTCGAGGTCGAGCGCGGCGGCAAGTCCCGAAATTGCTGCGGTGCACCCTCGATCGACTTCCTGGGCGGGTGTTTGGACGGGAGGATTTCTCACGCCGACTCCGCCAACAATACGTCCAATCCCTGTTAGCGCGGGATCGTTCTCGCAGCCATCGCGAATGCCTGGTTCAACTATCCGTTACAACGCCGGAACGTTGGGGCCGGCGCGTAACAAAAGATATCCCGGGATCGTCGTGGGGAGAGCGGCAAGAAGTCGCTTTCAAACATCGACCCCAACAAGGATCACCAACCCATGACGATCAGCACCCGTTTCGGCCTCGGCTTCTCCGCTGCCGTTCTCTCGCTCAGCCTCGCGCTTGCGCCCGCCGCCTTCGCCCAGGACAAGATGGGCAAGGATGACGGCATGAAGAAGGACTCGATGTCCAAGGATGCCATGAAGAATGACGATGGCATGAAAAAGGACGCGATGAAGAAAGACGACGGGATGATGAAGGACGGCATGAAGAAAGACGACGGGATGGCGAAGGACGGCATGAAGAAGAACTGATCGCGCTTCGCCGTCTCACAGGCTCGCCTTGCCCCCAGGGCGGGCCTGTGTCGTCTGCGGCGGTACCGCCCGAACGTATCAGTTACTTCTTCTTGCCTTTGCCGCCGCCCTTGCGGGCCGCATAGCGGGCGTCGCGCTTGGCCTTCTGCTCGGCCTCGAGCGCGGCCAGGCGAGCGGCTTCTTCTTCCTTTTCACGGGCGAGCTGGGCGGCGGCAAGTGCTGCGGCCTCGACCTCACGCGCCTTCTGCTCGGCCTTGGCGGCCTCGCGGGCTTCCCTGACCTTGGCGCGCGCGGCGGCCTGTGCCTCACGCTCGGCCTGACGCTGCTTGACCTCGGGATCGTCAGGTCCCGGCTTGGCGCGGAATTTATTCAAAATGTCCTGCCGCGCCTGCTGCGCCGCCTTTTGGCGGTCGGCAAAACTTGGTTCCTTGAATCCACTCATAAAAGAGGCCTTGTCGCTTTCAGTATCGGTTGTGGGACGCGGGATGAGATTGGCTTGGCGCTCGGCTTAAGTGAACCCGGGGCAAAATACCAGCGTCCAACGGGCACAGACAGGGAGATTTCCGTGAACAGCAAGTGGCCGAAACTGATGCTGATGAGTGGGGCGACCTCGGCCTGGCTGATTTACGACATGACGACCGCGACCGAAGCCCCGCGGCAGGCGGTTGCGGTATTGCAATATGGGCTGCTGACCTGCGCCGTATTCGGGCTGGTCGGCTCGCTGGTGATGTTCGCGTCGCAGAAATGAGGCTAGCCGCCGCCAGCGGCGGGTTGGTCCCGCAAATCGCGTTTCCTTGGGTCTCGGCGCGCGCTAGCCGAGCTTGAAATTGTCGCGGCGCCCGGACGGACCCAGGATTTTGGCGACCGTTATCGTCGTCATCGCGACCCGGTCGGATGTCCGCTGGGCTTCCAGCCTGTCGCGGGCCTTCTCCTGGATCAAGAGGTCGATCAGCTCAAGCCGCTTGCTGTCGTCGACCGCTTCCGCCAGCAATTTCCGGTAACGATGATAGTCGTAGCCCGCTTCCTGCTTACTCATGGCACGCCCCGCACACGCGCTTTCCCCGAGTGAACAGTGTTTCTCAACGTCCGCGCGAGCGCAACGGATTTGCGACACTTATACCCGTCTCGTATGTTTAATCCTGCCAGTGTTGCAGAATTGATCCGCCGAACTCTGGCGTGACGCTGATGGGTGGCACAAGCTCGCGGCCAATAAAGGTAGCGAGCGTTTTGGAACCAACGCGATCATGACCGATCCCGAAGAAAGCCCGAACCGGCGCGGCGCGATCGCCGGATTGTTGATCGCGGTCGCGATGCTGGCGGTCGGCCTGTGGCTGGCGCACGACCTGACGGCGGCCAGCAAGATGCAGGATTGCCTGATGTCGGGCCGTACCAACTGCAACGTCATTCAGCCCGCGCAGTGAAAACGACCCGCTATTTCGGGTTGTGCTGCCCTGCGGCAAATCGCGCTGCCAAAAGGCCGAAAACCTGTGATTTCGCTCACACAGGGGAGGCTGGCGCAATCCTATTCTCCCGCCGTGAACAGGACAGCGCCCGTGAACAGGACAGCCGCCATGTTGCGCAATCTGTGGACCCGCAAGAATATCGCTCTCGTCGCTGCCATCGTGTCGCTTGGCTGCGTCGCGGCGGTGCTTGCGATTGGCCTGGCCTCTCCGGAACCGGTTTCCGGTGCGGCGCTTGGCCCGAATTGGGAATGCAGCCGGATCGCGTTCGTCTGGACGACCTGCACCAGGGTGCAGCACACGGCGTCCGCGTCAGTCCGCAAGGTTAAGGAGCCGTGCGCGCGACCGCGGAGTTAACCTTCAGGGCACCGCGCCAGGACCACACGACTTCGCCGTCCGCTTCGGCCACGCTCGTCAGTCGCAGCTTACGCGTCCACCGCATCCCACCGCGCGTTCGTGACGACCGCATCCGCCCCCTCATCGGGTGAGACGGGGCGAGCTGGTAGCGCTGATTTACACGACGGGTTAAGCGGAATGTTTTTTCGCGCAGGACTGGACAGGGCAAATCACGTTGAACTTCCTGGGAAGTTTCGCTGACCTGACATGCGGTTTGGGGCCCCTGAGGGATCGCCGCCAGGTTTTTCGGAATTCGGGGGCCTTGCCATCGATCGGCCCACACTGGGAGCGATTGAGCCAACCCGGGGGCGAAGAGTAGCAGGCTACAACCAGTGGCGGAAGAGCGCGTTTATCCATACGACTAATACTAAGGTGGCTCTTATTTTAGCAGTACTGGACATGGTTCCCTGCTTTGGGGGCCTCAATGTCAGAAATAGCATCAGTTCTTCCGCGACCGTCTGTTCTGCGGACTATCGCATCCTGGCCACAGTCGTGGTTTTGGCTGTTGTGCGCGGATTTGTATCCGGCTCTTTCTGCTGCGGCGCTTCCGTGGTCGACGACTGCAGTCGCTGCCTTCATGTCAATCTGGTTCATCGTCTTGTTGCCGACGATCAACTACCGGTCGTTTTTCAGCTCTCTGAAAAGTCCTGCCAGTTTTCTTCCAATCGCTTTTTTTGGACTAGCCATCCTCGGAATGTCCTGGGCGGACGATTCGTGGACGGTAGGACTTGATGGACTAAGGCCTGTCGCCAAGCTCCTGGCGATGCCGTTCCTGTTCTATCATTTCCAGCGCTCTCAGCGTGGGCATTGGGCGTTGGTCGCCTTTCTCGCCTCCTGCTCGATATTGCTGGCGGTGTCATTCATCGCATTCTTCGCACCTGATCTGAAGATCGAAGCAACCAAATTCCCCGGCGTGCCGGTTCGAAATTACATCGATCAGAGCCAGGAATTTGCGATCTGCATCTTCGCGCTATTGGTGATCGTGCTCACGCTCATCGAAAAGCGGCAGATGGCCTTGGCCATTTTTTGCGGTGGCATGGCGCTCGGGTTTTATCTCAATATGACCTTTGTCGCCTTGGCGCGAACGGCAGTGCTTTACGCGCCTGTTCTGGAAATCTTGTTCGCAGCCAAATATTTTACACGGAACAAGGCAATTCTGGTTTGCCTGATCGGCTTCATGGCGACAGCGGTCGTTGGATTCGCATCTCCCTATCTTAACACTCGCGTCAATTTTGTTGTCCGGGACTACAAGCTCAATCGTGACACTCCCGAGGTGGCCACCTCAGACGGCGAACGTCTTGCGTACTGGCGCGCGTCGGTCAGATCGATCATGGAGGCCCCCTTGCTTGGCCACGGCACGGGCTCGACGAAAGAAATTTTTCAACGGCAGGCCGAGGGAAAAACGGGAGAGTGGGGCAACTTGATCCGCAATCCCCATAACCAGACGCTTTACGTTGCGATCCAGTGGGGATTGTTCGGCACAATGATTCTCCTCGCGATGTGGTATTTTCACTTCTCATTATTTCCAGGAACTACCCTGATCAGCTGGATTGGACTTATCGTCGTTGTGCAGAATGTAATCAGCAGCCTCGTCAATTCTCACCTGTTCGACTTTCACGAGGGATGGCTTTACGTCCTGGGTGTAGGTATCGCCGGTGGATTGCAGCTTAGGAGCAGCCATCCAGGTGCCGTCGCGGGGTTGGTAGGAATTGAGTGTGGCGTAGTCTCCGGGGTGATCAACCTCGAATCATCCGGCGTTGAAGCGTCGGACTGGAGACCACGCCATGACGAGCACTACCACGAAGCCTGATTCTTTGCAGCCTGCGGCCGATATGGCCGGCGATCTTTTCGACAATTGGTTTGATCCGCTTGAGGCCGAAGTGCGGGCTCGATCGCGTGAGTTCATCGAAGAACTGCTCCGCGGCGAGCTCGAGGCGGCACTTTCGCGGCCACGTTACGGGCGCATCCCGATGTCCGGCAACGAAGGAAGAGCGAGCGTTGCGGGCCACCGCCACGGCAGCCGGACGCGATCGCTGACCGGCACGTTCGGACCGATCGAGATCGCGGTGCCGCGCGCCCGTCTGACCACTGCCGATGGCAAGACGACCGAATGGAAGAGCCAGACGCTGCGGGCCTATCAGCGGCGCACACTGGCCGCCGACGCGCTGATCGCGAGCACGTATCTCGCTGGCACCAACACGCGGCGGGTGCGTCGCGCGCTCGCGGCCTTGTTCGGCGGGACGGTCGGCAAGGACACGGTGAGCCGGACCTGGCGCAAGGTGAAGAGCGACTGGGACGCCTGGCACACCCGCTCGCTGACTGGAGAGCCGATCGTGCGCCTGATCCTCGACGGCACCGTGGTGCGCGTGCGGCTCGACCGCAAGGCGACCTCCATCTCGCTGCTGGTCGTTCTCGGCGTGCGCGAGGACGGCCAGAAGGTGCTGCTCGCGATCAAGAGCATGGGCGGCGAGAGCGCCGAGGCCTGGCGCACTGTCCTTGCTGACCTCATCAATCGCGGGCTGCGGCGTCCGGAATTCCTCATCGTCGATGGCGCGCCGGGGCTCGACAAGGCCATCGCCTCCGTCTGGGACGGCGTGCCGGTCCAGCGCTGCACGGTCCACAAGCACAGGAACCTGTTCGCACATGCCCCAGAGCGGCTGCATGACGAGATCACCGCTGATTACAACGACATGATCTACGCGACGACGCCTGAGGAGATCGAAGCGCGCCGCAAAGCCTTCATCCGCAAATGGAGGCTCAAGCATCGCGCCGTCGCCGACAGCCTGGAGGAGGCAGGAGAACGCTTGTTCACCTTCACGCGCCTGCCGCCGAGCCAATGGCGCAGCGTGCGCACCACCAATGCAATCGAGCGGCTGCACGAAGAGTTCAAGCGAAGAATCAAGACGCAAACCGTGCTGCCGTCAGCAGACACCGCAGCCATGTTGTTCTGGGCGCTGCTCGCCTCTGGACAGATCAACATGCGCAAGGTCGATGGATGGCAGACGCTCGCCGTAAAGCCTGGCAATCAGCCGATTGACCTCGCAGCCTGAAACGATACCCTCATGTTCCCGGAGAATGCGCCACGCCCAATTCCAACCACTTCTCCGACGGCACCGCCATCCATCACCTAAAACTCAGTCATTAGTGGTTTGATCTGGCAGCAAGGTTGTTCGAAAAGTCGGACGCATAGCGATGACGGCTTCCGCTGCCGTCGCCCTGTTCAATGGACTGCGCCGTGCCCGGGGGGCGGGTTCGCCCCAATTTAGATTAGGGGTACCGCGAATGGACCGAGCAAAACCCCACCGCTAGCCTTGCGTCGATGTCTTCTTTGGAGCGCAATCATTAAGCGCCGGCTTATCCTGGCCCCCGTAGGCAAGCGCTTGGATTGGGCGGCCCCAGGCCACGCGGCTCCTGGGGCCGCTTCAATTTGAAACGAGCTGGAAACGCACAACGGAGTTGCGGTGACAGTACTGTCACCGTAATTCCCTCGCACGGCGTAAGCGTTGGCGACCGCGCGGGTCTCAGCTACCTAATCTTAGCCAAGCACTCCTTCAGGCGCTCAAGCTCCAAACGAATTTGCGACTCCATGGCGTCTTGTAATGCGAGCGTGCCCCTGCTGGACAATTCTGCGGAGGCTTTTCTGTCCAGATTCTGCTTCCAATCCCGGATTGCCTGCTTGGTGGCGCTTTGGGCCTCCGACGTAGCCTTAAGGTACGCCTTTATGCAGGCGTCGGCCATTGAGCACGTCTGGCACTCTTCAGCGGCGGCAGCACTTGAAACAAGCAAGGTAAGTGTCGCGGCAAAGACCTTCATTGCATTTCCCCGGTATTGGCCCGGCGGATGTTCTGCTTGGTTGGGCTTGTTTGCAACGGCGGGCATGCGCCATTGGATCTCGCCGCGAGCGGGCAGGCAAATGGCTCTACACGTTGGGTCCGGAACAGACCCGAGCCCCCGCCAATTGCGGGTATCGACAGCGGGCCGCCATGACGTAATCAAATTATCAGTCCCTTAAGATCTGCGGGAGATGATTTGCCTCTTTCGGGGCCTTTCATGATCGACGATAAGGTCAGAATCAAATGCACGAAGTGTTCCCAGGTATTTAGGGAGCGGGCTCAGAGTCTGTCCGGGATCATGCTGTTTTTTGACAGAGCTTTCTGAGCATGAGGCGGATTGAGGCAAGGCGCAAGAACGCCAAGGCCTTTCGGTTGAGGCACTCCCAATCCTTGGCCAAGCGGCGACAGCGATTGAGCCAGGCGATGGTGCGCTCGACGATCCATCGCTTGGGCAAGACCGCAAAGCCCTTTGCTGTATCGGAACGCTTGACGATTTCCACGTCGATTTGCCGGAGGATTTTGCGAACGGCGGACTGAAAGATCGGCCCCTGATAGCCGCCGTCGGCATAGAGCTTCAGCAGGAATGGATGCAGGCCAAACAGTGTGGCCATCACCAGCACCCCGCCGTCACGATCCTGGATGTCCGCCGAATGTACAAGGGCGTGGAGCAATAAGCCCTGGGTATCGACTAGGATGTGGCGCTTCTTGCCCTTGATCTTCTTTCCCGCATCGTAGCCATGCGGGTCAATCCACGCCCCCCTTTTTCCGCGCTCTTGACGCTTTGACTGTCGATGATGGCGGCGCTCGGGCTGGGTTCTCGGTTGGCCAACTCCCGACATTGTACATAGAGCGCGTGATGGATGCGATCGAGCGTGCCGTCCCAAGTCCACAAGTCAAAATAACCGTGCACCGTGCTGCGCGGCGGCAGATCCTTCGGGATCGCTCGCCATTGGCAACCGCTGCTCAGCACATACATCAGACCATTGACCACCTCACGCACATCCACCGTGCGCTTGTTTCCGCCTCGCTTGGCTGACGCAATCAGCGGCTTCACCAACGCCCATTCCTCATCGGTCAAATCGCTGGGATAGCGTAGCCGGCTGCGGTCGTAACGACCGCGGTTCTCTTTCGTCCACATCGGCGCTCCTTCAGATTCGGACCGCCTCCCTTGAATCACAAATGATTCCGATGATTCAACATGTTTTCGGACAGACACTCAGAAGGTCAGACCTAATTTCCAGATTAACTGCGCGCACTGCAACAGGCTCATTACGTTCGAATTTGGGTGCCGTCGCGGGGTTGGTAGGAATTGAGTGTGGCGTAGTCTCCGGGGTGATCAACCTCGAATCATCCGGCGTTGAAGCGTCGGACTGGAGACCACGCCATGACGAGCACTACCACGAAGCCTGATTCTTTGCAGCCTGCGGCCGATATGGCCGGCGATCTTTTCGACAATTGGTTTGATCCGCTTGAGGCCGAAGTGCGGGCTCGATCGCGTGAGTTCATCGAAGAACTGCTCCGCGGCGAGCTCGAGGCGGCACTTTCGCGGCCACGTTACGGGCGCATCCCGATGTCCGGCAACGAAGGAAGAGCGAGCGTTGCGGGCCACCGCCACGGCAGCCGGACGCGATCGCTGACCGGCACGTTCGGACCGATCGAGATCGCGGTGCCGCGCGCCCGTCTGACCACTGCCGATGGCAAGACGACCGAATGGAAGAGCCAGACGCTGCGGGCCTATCAGCGGCGCACACTGGCCGCCGACGCGCTGATCGCGAGCACGTATCTCGCTGGCACCAACACGCGGCGGGTGCGTCGCGCGCTCGCGGCCTTGTTCGGCGGGACGGTCGGCAAGGACACGGTGAGCCGGACCTGGCGCAAGGTGAAGAGCGACTGGGACGCCTGGCACACCCGCTCGCTGACTGGAGAGCCGATCGTGCGCCTGATCCTCGACGGCACCGTGGTGCGCGTGCGGCTCGACCGCAAGGCGACCTCCATCTCGCTGCTGGTCGTTCTCGGCGTGCGCGAGGACGGCCAGAAGGTGCTGCTCGCGATCAAGAGCATGGGCGGCGAGAGCGCCGAGGCCTGGCGCACTGTCCTTGCTGACCTCATCAATCGCGGGCTGCGGCGTCCGGAATTCCTCATCGTCGATGGCGCGCCGGGGCTCGACAAGGCCATCGCCTCCGTCTGGGACGGCGTGCCGGTCCAGCGCTGCACGGTCCACAAGCACAGGAACCTGTTCGCACATGCCCCAGAGCGGCTGCATGACGAGATCACCGCTGATTACAACGACATGATCTACGCGACGACGCCTGAGGAGATCGAAGCGCGCCGCAAAGCCTTCATCCGCAAATGGAGGCTCAAGCATCGCGCCGTCGCCGACAGCCTGGAGGAGGCAGGAGAACGCTTGTTCACCTTCACGCGCCTGCCGCCGAGCCAATGGCGCAGCGTGCGCACCACCAATGCAATCGAGCGGCTGCACGAAGAGTTCAAGCGAAGAATCAAGACGCAAACCGTGCTGCCGTCAGCAGACACCGCAGCCATGTTGTTCTGGGCGCTGCTCGCCTCTGGACAGATCAACATGCGCAAGGTCGATGGATGGCAGACGCTCGCCGTAAAGCCTGGCAATCAGCCGATTGACCTCGCAGCCTGAAACGATACCCTCATGTTCCCGGAGAATGCGCCACGCCCAATTCCAACCACTTCTCCGACGGCACCCGAATTTGGTTCGGAAGATCCAAACATCAGGCGGGCACTCTGTAGCGCACAGGAAATCAGGATTGTGGTTGAGGCGGAACAAAAAACCCGGGCTGCCGCTCGTCACCGAGCCTAAACAACGGTCATTCGTCTCTCTTCAGCTTTCGGAATTACGGTGACAGTGCATTTAAGGTCCCTCGCGAACGGTTCACCGCAATGGTTCTATTGAGTGCACGGTCACCGTAATTCGCTCACCTGCGCTTAGGGAACTTCGAGCCTCTGCCGGGTGTTGCTATCGACCAAAAGAAGGAGAGCGGTATGAGAACCTTTTTGATCGCGGCTCTTTTCGCCATCGTTGCCGGCATCGGCCCCGCTAACGCCGCAGACGGATGCGGGCCCGGTTGCCATAGCACGCCCGGTGGCGCATGCGTCGTCGACGGCTGGGGTACCGGCGCCCGCATATGGAACGAGTGCCCCGCCGGGGCCCAGCCTCGCCCCCCGTGTGGTGGTTATGGGTACGTCTGGCGCCGGAGTAAGCGAGCATGTTTCCCGGCGGAGTAAGGCGCTGCGACATGAGGCAATTGATCCTCGGCAAGCAATGCCAATGTTATGAGCCGGAATAGGTGATGGGCCTACGATTTGCCGGCGAGACGGATTGTTGTTGTCGTTTGATGCGGCGGGCCAACCGTTGCCCAAACGACAACGGCGATCGGTAGCGCCGCAACAATCGCAGCCCTAACTGGCTTCTCGCTCCCCATCGAGGTCAGCGTTAGTGCTTGAGTTCGAACTGCCGCATCTCAATCATGCGTGACAGGCAATATTCGCGGTACAGTATGTTGATGATATCCCACATGACCTGACCCTCTTGTTTAAGCCAGACTCCAGAGCCTAGGGCCGGTCTGTTTCAGGAAATCTTCGCGAGAATGGAAACGGGCTTCGTCGGAGGGCTCGGCCTGTTTCGTCCTACCTGTCCCAAGAAACAGGCTCACGGGATCGCGAGCGGTTCCGTATGCAATCGCTAATTGTTGCGGGACGTACGTTAACGGAACGCGCCCCTCAATTAGGGGGGCGTTATTGGAACTTTGACGATTGGGGCGCGCTGGGCTGGGCACATAAAGGGAACAGGCCCGGCGAGATTGTTGGTTCATGGAACGGCTGTTGGTTCGAGAGGTTGGTTGGCGGGGTTCATCCAAGGAGGAGAACTAAATGAGACTCCCAATCATCACACTTTCTGCCGTGGCCATTCTGGTGTCCGGGCCGGTTGCATTGGCACAAGGCGTATCGAGCAAGACGCCAGGCCACGAGATGCAGGACAAGGGCTCCAAGAAAGGTAGCCTCGGAGCTTCCGGTTACGCACCAGGGCAGGAGATGCAGGCGAAGGGCGCCAAGAAGGGAAGCCCTGGTGCGTCCGGCTATGCACCTGGTCAAACAACCGGATCCACGGCAGGTGCAAAATCCAAGTAACCTTCTGCGTGCGGAGGAAAACCGCCGGGCTGAGGCGGCGGGTTCTCATTTTACAAGTCTGTAGAGTTTGACGCGCTTGCGCCGTGGCGCGACAGATGGATCAGGCTCGTCGTGGTTCAGCGCCCGCAGCACTGCAATCCGCGCAGTATGACGATGCCGGCACGATTAGCCGCGTCGATCAGAATTTTCATTGCGAATTGCCGGTCATCTTGCGCCGACGTATTCGCCGGCAGCGTTACGCTACAATGTAGTCGGCACCATCCTTGAGCATGACGAACTGGCCGCCGTCGGGCAGGGGATCGGGTCGTCAAAATCACGGCCCCAGCCTGTATGCTTTGACATCTCCCTGGCCCCAAGGACATCAAACCGGACCCGGAGGAACCGCATAACGGGTTGCCGCCTTATCCCGCGATTGGGTCTAAACACAAATTCATGGAGATGATCGATGCGCCAACTAATGCTCGCCGCCATCGCGTTATTGATCGGAGCGTCATCGTCATTGGCTCAGGGCCATATGGGCACCCCGCAGGAACAACAGGCGTGCACACGAGACGCACAGCGATTTTGCCGGAAGCAGTTGGGCGACGACAACGCGGTTCAGCAATGTTTGCAGCAAAATCGCACGAAGCTGAGCAAGGGTTGCCAGAAGGTGTTCCAGAGCCACGGAATGTAACCGGAGAGTGGCGGCGTCCGGCGGCAACGGGCGATCAGGCATCTGCGATTATCCGATACCCCATGCCGCCGATAGGCACTCTGGCATTCCGGTTGAAGTTCGGGCGGCCATCGGCGTCCCGCTTGCCCCAGGCGCTGCTTACGGTGACAGTGCAATTAATGTCGTTCGCGAACGGTGCACCGCAATGTTTCTATTGAGTGCACTGTCACCGAAATTCCTGACACCGTAATTCCAGCGGTTCAAGGCTCGCATGACGGCAAGCTCAATCAACTGATCAGGTTGCAACTGATCAGGTTGGCCTTTGTATCGCACGGAGCGGGTCATTTTGCGCCTTGTAGGCGAGGGCAAGCTTGACGCTGTAGATTCCGAGAGAAATTGAGGCGGCAACGCATATCGCCACGAATATCCAGTCTCGCTTTTTCAGGTCCTTAAGAATTGCTCAGTCCTTCGCGGAAAAACAAAGCCGCCAGGCGGAGTATGATCGCCTGACGGCTTTGCCGGTGTGGGCCCGAACGCATCTTGGGGAAATTGTTCGGTAACGAAATCAATACTCAGGCAGAGCGGCTTCGCAACAATCGTCGCTCGTTAAGCTAACCGCTCAACCTTAATCGCCGACGGCACATCAGGGACGAGCGTTCCAATCTTTGCTGAACGGCAGCCCATGCCCAATCCGCTCATGCCAATTGGGGACGGGCTTCTTGCGCGTCCGAACCGTGCCTCGCGGCGTCAGGACCGCAATCGGCATGCGACTGAGTTGGACGGGGCGACGCCGTTGGAGCATGCCGCATCAAAGCGCGGGCCGCTCGACATCGGCAAACCGCATTACGCGTGCTTCCAACCCTTGTGAACCAGTGCTTTCACAATTTGGATGAGGGGTATCGATCCGCCCACCATGGATGTGTATTTGAGTACGGGTTCAGCATAGGCTTTAACGTTGTTTTTGATGGGTTCCGCCTGAGGTACGGTTGCGATCGCGATGCCCGTTGCAGGTATGAGGATCATCAGGCACACGATCATGATGCGCCGGATGAGAATTTTCGCAGATAGTTGCGTCATGGCTTGAGCCCTCCGTAAACCGGCAGTTTGCAGCGGGGGAAGGAAGTCCCCTGTGACTTGGCTCACAGAGGTGGGACGATTCGGCCAGATGAATTTGCCGATTTCACTCGACGCCATCCGCCGGCCGGAAGCATCGCTGAAATACCGGTCATGCCGGAAGGGTCAAACGCGCCACCGGAATTGCGGTGACGGTGCACTTAACGTCGCTCGCGATCGGCCGCAACGTTTCTATTGAGTGCACTGTCACCGTCATTGAAGTAGCACCGGCTCGATACAAAGCAGCCTGCTCGCGAAAAATCCCGGCCTGGGGTTTATTCCAGCCAGGCGTTGGAAACGTCGATCACTCCGGCATGGAGCTTTGGAAGGCCCTTCAGCCTGCTCGTTGAAATAGCGTAGTAGGTGTTCTGGAAAGCCCAGAACCAGATCGCCTCCTTGTTGACCAGCCGGCTGATCGCACAATAGTCCTCGGTACTCGTTTCCAACTCGGCCGTGGACCGGGCGTGTTCGAGCAATCGGTCAAGTTCGGGATCGGAATAATTCGCGAGCGCGACCGGGCTGCCGGTGTGGAAATTCGCATACATTTGCGGACTTGGATCGGGGAAATCGATGATGCGCCACGGCGTCAACTGGAACTGGCGCATGAAAGCGCGCGGCGGGATGGTGGCCTGGTCGACCTGCTCAATCTCGACATTGGCTCCAACCTGCTTCCAGAACTGCTGCAGCACCTGCCCATTGGTGCGGCCGCGCGGAGTTGCGGTGACTATCATTTTGAAGTCGACCGGCTTGCCATAGTCCTTGATCAACGCCTTCGCCTTCTCGACGTCGTAAGGCAATGCACCGTCATCCTTGCACTTGACCCAGGAGCCGTCGCCGTAGGGATTGGTCGCCGGTCGGCTAAGACCATTGGTCGCCGCCTGCGACCACTTCTTGCGGTCGAGCGCCATGACGAGTGCCTGTCGCACGCGCGCGTCGTCGAACGGCGCGACCTTGGTGTTGAAGGCCCACACCTGCGCACCGGACCCGGTATAGGTGTGCACGGTCAGCTTGGGATCTTTCTGCGCCTTCAGGATATTGTCGGCATCGTACTCGTCATCCCAGATGATATCGGCCTCGCCCGACTGCAGGCTGGCAAAGCGCGACTGCGCATCGGGTAGCGGTTTCAGGGCGATGCGGTCAAAATAGGGATGGCCCTTGTTCCAGTAGTCCGGGTTCTTTTCGAGCACGATGCGGTCGCCCGCAGTCCACGATTTCAGGATGTAGGGACCGGTGCCGACGGGATTGCGGTTGTAGTCGTCGCCCTTGGTCTTAAAGGCAGTCGGCGAATGGGTGACGTTGGTGGGGCCTGGAAAGCTGAAATTGGCTGGCAGGTTCACCGCCGGATTATTCAGATTAAAGACGACCGTCAGTTCATCGGGCGCCAGCACGTCGTGGATGCCGGAAATGTAGAACGCGCAGCGGCACTTGTTGGCGGGATCCCTCCAGCGGTCGTAATTTTCCTTCACCGCTTGCGCATTGAACCGCGTGCCGTCATGGAATTTCACGCCCGGCCGGAGCCTGAAAGTCCAGGTCTTGAAATCCTCTGAATGGGTCCACGACAGCGCAAGCTTCGGTTGCGGCTCGCCCTTATCGTCGAGGTAGGTTAGCGTATCGTAGATCAGCGCCGCCGCGGATTGCGCGGATGTATCATACACGCCGACCTTCAAGGGATCGAAGCCGGGAATATCCAATTCCTGGCCCACCGTAATGCTGCCGCCCTGCTTCTGTGCTGCAGCCGTTCCCACCGCTATCAGCAAGCTCGCTCCGGCAGCAACCAGGGTCTGCGTAATTGAGCTCAAAAATGTTCGCTTTTTCACGGATGGGCCTCCCGGAGCAAGGGTGCCTGAGCGCGCTGCCTCGGCTCCTCTTGCGGCAGGCGCGTGCCTGAGTGGCAAAAGGACTCCGAAAAAGGAGGGGTCCGAAAAAATAGTGAGGATCGAAAGCGCGGTCGCCTGAGAGGCGGCTCCGTCTCTTGTCCCCGCGAGGCTTCGGGAGCCGCGAGGGAAAGAAAAAAGCTACCTCAATCCAGGGACGAAGTCACGAAAAACGAGCGCCTGGACGAAGTCCCCGATGTCTAAGAAACCCTTATATATTTGGCATTTCTGTTTGATTGGTTGGCGATTAGTGCCAGAAGCCACGACACGCAAAAGTGCTGATTTTATGCGGGTTTCCCGTGTCGCAAATCCAAGAAAGCAGCCATTTATCGGCACAACAGCGTGTCGCAACTCTATGGCGTCAGTACTGCGGGACGATTTGGGACATTCAGGCATGTCCCAGGTGGGGAAACCGGGACGGCGTCTAACTTGCGAATTGGGCCGGGCTTGCCAAAATCGTGATACCCCGTGACCGTCCTTGCCTTCTTTTGGGCACCTATGAGGGGGACGGTTTTGGAATGGTCTCAGGAAGGATGCCAATTTCCCCATAGGCTGGCGGCCACTGCAGGGGGGCTGCAAATGACGGATCAATCACGTGAAATCCCGCAGGATGCGGACCTCCGCAACCTCGCCCGCCTCGTTTCAGCCTGTACGTTGGGGCTGTGGGCCTTTGCGGCGGGTCTGCTGATTGGGACCTTTTTGTTTTCGTAATGCCGCGCCTGTGCACGGTCACGCCCACAGCTTTTTTTCGATTGGCCTGACCGCCCAACGCTCACAGCGGAGTGATCGCGCCGAGCGGATGGCGCCCTTCTCTTGGGTGTATTCTCCGAGCATCTGGTGCGCGTTTTTCGCGCGATGGGAGGAAGCACAATGTTCATCCTCAAGCAACTCGGCGCGGCAGCAGTGCTGACCGCGATGAGCTTCACGCCGGCTCCGGCACAACAGGTGATGTCAGAGCCCGCTTATTGCGCGTTCTTTTATCCAAATGCCAATTGCCAGAACAAGGGTCCGGGCAACCCCTATACCGATCCTAATTACCGGCGCAACGGGGGCCAGAGCTCAGGCCCGTGGCCGAGCGGTGAGACCGTCGGCGTCGCGCCGAAGCGGCCGCGGTCCGCCAGGACAACGTACCGGTACTGACATCGCGCTACCTATTTTCTACCGTCTGTGAATGTCAGATTGGTTTTCGTCGATCGGGAGACCGCTTGACTCATGGTCCCAATATCTTCCCGGCTGGATATGAATTCGATGGCGACAAGATCGCGATCTCATAGCCGCCGCATAAGGGCGCGGGGTCGGCGCCCCGCGGGGCGAGAAATCACCTTTGCACAAAGAAAGCCCCGGGCGATGCCGGGGCTCTGAGACTTCCTGGAGATAGGAGAAGGAAAGATCAGTATTTTGCGACGACCGGCCCTTCCCAGTGGAATTTGTAATTGACGCCGACCAACGCGGTTTGCGCCCGCTGGCTGACGTTGAGCACCTCGCCCACAAAGCCGGGATTTGGGTTCATGTGGGTCGCGGTGTCGTCCAGGAACCACATATAATTGTATTCGGCGAATACCGACCAGTTCGGCGCAAACATCCATTCGATGCCGGCGCCGACGGTCATTCCAGGCACCGTGAAGCTGGAGGATTCAATCAGCGCGCCGCCCGGCGTGAATACCTGATTGCGGTTGTTCAACCATGCAGCACCGACCTTGCCGTAGGTGAGAACTGTCGGCGTGAACAGCCAGCCGAACCTGCCGGTCCCGGTAATGATGGAGCGAAGATTGTTCGTCTCCGAGAAAGCCGGGAAGTCCGTCAATGCGTGCCGGCCGTTGATGTTGGCGTAGTCGAACATACCCTGGACGCCAAGCACCAGATTGCCGGTCTGGAAGTCGCAGCCGATCTGGCCACCGCCGACAAAGCCGCTGTCGTTTTCACGGCCGTAGTTCGCAAAGTCCGGTGTAACCAGGTCGGTCTGTACCCGCGTGGTGTCGATTCGGCTCCAGCCGCCGCCGACATTGCCGCCGATGTAACATCCGGTCCAGGGCGTCGCCATGATCGGTGCGACAACCGGCCGGGCCTTGACGGCGAGGTCTGCGGCAGAAGCAGTACCGGTTGCACCGAGAGCCAACAAAACACCTGCAGCGAAAGCCAATTTCATATGTCGACGCATGTAATCCCCCGTGTGGCCGCGGCCATCAACGATTCACGATCCTGAAATATAGTTAGATCGAATATGCGATGTGTGCGACTGCGAACTGCGCTGTACCGGCCATTGCAGTGCACTTTTCGGGCGCGCGTTGCGCACTCGTGACATCAAAATTCATTCAAAAAAATATAGAAATAATAAACTTCAGAGCTGCGCGTGAGATCGCGTGCCGATATCGGCAATTTTCATTCTCTCGGCAACGCCCGCTCGTCTCAAAACAACGAAACGATGATCGTTTCCCGGTGTGGGCGGCGGCCGATCGGAACGACGGCATCGCGTTCACGGCGTCAAACGCAATACCGAAATTGTAGAAGAGGTTGGGAGCCGCGCGCGCGTCGTCAGGCGTCCATCATCTGACGTTGCCGGCAAATGAAAAGCCCGCCCGAAGCTGGAATTCGGGCGGGCTCACTTGGGAGTAAAACACGAAGCCTTGTTCAAGGGCACCGCAGTTAAATGCTAACACCCGATTTTGGCGGCGCACTACAAATTAGATTTCGAAAATGTTGCGTCAGCGCCGATCACGAGTGAGCCAGACGAACGAAACATAGGCGACGATCACCCCGACCACGATGAGCATCCAATTCTGGCCTTCGAAACCCAGAACGGTGAAAGGCTCAACCAGAAACTTAGCCACCTCGGCCCCCGATTTTTGTGCAAGATAGGGGCTTTGGCCGAAGAAATATATTATTCTTATATTGAGCGGATCGAGCGGCGCGGTCCGGAAAGACCAGGCCGACCCACGCTATCAAGGCTGCTTTAAATCACTCGCGGGACTGAAGTGCGGGACTAAACGACAGCAGCTTCTCGAATTCGGACGGATAGTGACGGACGCCGTCGGGCCCGATGATGAAAACCTGCCACCCGTCCTCGGCAAGAGCCAGCGCCTTGGCAATCGCCACCACAACACTCAAGCGGATCGTCGTCGTGACGTCTTCGCCGCGTGACGCCTGCACTATGAAGGTCACGGCAACACCTCATTTGCGCAATGCCCGATGCCGCGATCTAGCAATTTCCGTTCCAGCGCCGGCCTCAGCGCCGGATCGCAATCCGGGGTCCAGCGACAATCCGTTCAGGAAATCCTCCAACGCAAGCTTTCCCGCCAGTTGCGCACTGCGTTGCGACGGAAAGCCGCATTCACGCAGCCTGACGCCCATAGGCCTTCTTTTGCGGTGTATTTCCCAGCACCAGCCCGGATCGTTCTCCGTCCGGAAAACGATCACGTAGAACGATCGGCGTGGTGAAGGACGGAGCATGATCAAGCCAAACCCGGTCGATCGTCGGTCTCGATTCGCGAAACATCCGGCCGAGCCATTCCGGAGACGGATTTGGGCAAGGAGTCCATCGCTGCGATCGCCGGGCGCGGTTTGAGTTTCACTCCACCGAACTGGTTTCGAGACGGGCTTGAAGGCGATAGCCGACACCCGATTCGGTCACCAGAAGGCGAGGGTTATTGGGGTCAGTTTCGATTTTCTGCCGGAGCTTGCGAACGAGGATTCTCAGGTACTGAATATTGTCCCGCTGGTTGCCGCTCCATATGTCCTTGAGCAACTGGTCGTGCGTCACCACGAGGCCGACATGCGTCGCCAGGATATGCAGCAGGCGGTACTCCTTTCGGGTCAATCGGATCGGGTTCGTGTTGAGCGCCACTGTTCGAGCGACGAGGTCAATCGATAGAGGGCCGGCTGCGACGACCGGATTTTCGGTCGCGCTCTTGAAGTATCGCCGCAACGCATAATGACGGGCACGTTCGACCATGACCGGATCCGTTCGAGAACGTCCTTTCCATGAACGTCCGGCAGCGCCAGATCGAGGATAATGAGATCAGGGGCGTTGAACGTTGCCGCTTTCAGTCCGTCAGCGGCGTTCTCGGCTTCCAGGACGGAAAAGCCGTGAATCTCAAAACCCGCGCGAAGGAACCGTCTTATCTTGGGTTCGTCCTCGATCAGGAGAACGACATTGGATGGTTTATTCATCGGCCAAAACCGTCGCTTGGTCTGGGGCGGGCAGGACAATGGAAGCCGTGGTTCCCTGTCCCTGGCCTCGGCTTGATATGCTGATCGTTCCGCCATTTGCCCGGACGAAGGTGGCCGCGATCCAGAAGCCGAGGCCGGAACCTGGAATGGTCGCTTGATGACGTTGGCTTCGAAACGACCCCGACGCCGCCGATGGTCGACATCGTGACCCAGAGCCCGGGGCTGTCGGCTGAGGAGATCGAACGCTACATCACAATTCCGCTGGAGACGCAGGTCGCCGGCATCAAGAACATGAAGGTGATCCGTACGATATCGCTGTACGGCTTGTCCGACGTCAAACTCCAGTTTTCGTTCGATTACACCTACGACCAGGCGCTGCAGCAGGTGTTGAACCGGCTGTCGCAACTGTCGCCGCTATTGAACAACGCCCAGCCGCAGATTTCCCCTTTAAGTCCAATCGGCGAGATCTATCGATACCGGCTTGTCGGGCCGCCAAATTACTCCGTGCTCGATCTCAAAACCGTGCAGGACTGGATTCTGCAACGCCGCTTTCGCGTCGTTCCCGGGGTTATCGATGTCACCGGCTGGGGCGGAAAGACGAAAACCTATGAGCTTCAGGTCGACTTCAACAAACTGGTCGCAAACGGGCTGACGCTGCCTCAATTGCTACAGGCCGTGAGCAACGCCAACATCAACGTTGGCGGCAACACCGTCAATATCGGTCCGCAGTCGGCAGTCGTGCGCGGAGTGGGGCTAATCCGGTCGATCGACAGCCTCGGCAACACCATGGTCGCGTCGAGCAATGGCACCCCGGTTCTTGTCCGGGATGTCGCGACGGTCACTGTGGGCGAGCAGCCGCGACTTGGTATTGCGGGTGAGAATCAGGACGACGATATCGTCCAGGGCATCGTGTTGATGCGGCGCGGCGAGCAGAGTTCGCCAACCATCGCCCGCGTCGAGGAACTCGTTGCAAGCATCAACAACTCCACCATCCTCCCGCCTGGAGTCCGGATCGAGCGGATCTACGACCGGAAGGATTTGATCGAGACCACCACGCATACCGTGCTGGAGAACATGGTGGTCGGGATCGCGCTGATCGTTTTCCTGCAGTGGCTGTTTCTGGGCGATCTGCGCAGCGCGTTGATCGTCGGGGCGACCATTCCGTTTGCGCTGTTTTTCGCCGTCAGCATCCTCGTGCTGCGCGGCGAGTCCGCCAATCTGCTCTCGGTCGGTGCGATCGATTTCGGATTGATCGTCGATGCCACCGTCATCATGGTCGAGGCGATATTTCGGCGGCTATCACACACCAACAAGCTCTCGGCGAGCGAGCAGGCCGCGATCTCGGCCAACACCGTCCTGGACATGAAGAAGCACGCGATCCTGAGTGCTGCGGTCGACGTGTCGCGGTCGATCTTCTTTGCCGCCGCCATCATTATCGCGGCGTTCCTGCCGTTGTTCACACTGAGCGGCGTCGAAGGCAATATTTTCAGCCCAATGGCCCGTACCTACGCGTATGCCCTGGCCGGCGGCCTGCTCGCGACGTTCACGGTCACGCCGGCGCTGAGCGCCATCATTCTGCCCGCGCATGTCGAGGAGACCGAGACCTTCATCATGCGGATCCTGCACCGCATCTACATGCCGGTGCTGGCGCGCTCGCTCGCCAGCCGCCGAGTCGTGCTGATGGGTGGGGCGGCACTGATCGTGATGACCGTGATCGCCGTTCGCCTGCTGGGGCTCGAATTCCTGCCGAAGCTCGAGGAAGGCAATCTATGGATCCGGGCGACGTTGCCACCGACGATCTCGCTGCAGGAAGGCAATTCCTATGTCAACGAGATGCGCAAGGTGATTGCCGACTTGCCGGAGGTCGATGCGGTGGTTTCGCAGCATGGCCGACCGGACGACGGCACCGATGCGGCGGGCTTTTTCAACGCGGAGTTTTTCGCGCCGCTCAAGCCCGCAAAGCAGTGGCCCGACGGGGAAGACAAGGACCAATTGACGGCCAAGCTACTGGCGCAGTTGCAGGACAGGTTTCCAGGCGTCGAGTTCAATTTCTCGCAATATCTTCAGGACAACGTCTCGGAGGCGGTTTCCGGCGTGAAGGGAGAGAACTCCATCAAGCTGTACGGCAACGACCTGGAGGCGCTTACTGACACAGCCAACAAGATCAAGGCCGTGCTCGCCACGGTGCAGGGTATTACCGACCTTGCGGTCTTTACTTCGCTCGGCCAGCCCATTCGCGCACCGAGAATTTGATCGGGAGGTAGCGCTCCTGCTGTTCGCGGTAGATGTAGGCTGCACCCGACACCAGCTTGATCGACGCCACCTCGCTGAGCGGAACCTGCGTGATGCCGTTCGGACCCTGCACGCCGATCCGCAAATTCTGGATGGCCTCCGCGCTCCGCCGATATTGCGGCGCCAGCCGGACGATGATCGGGAAATGGCGATCGCTGCCCGGCTCGTACAGATCGCCGGCGCTGTCGCCGCCGATCGCCGTCTTGATCATTTCGCAGTACAACCAGCTCATCGATGAAGGCATGGAGCGGGGCAGGGCGATCCTGCGCACCGGAGAGCTGCAGTTGCGCCCGGTCTTGATGACGTGCGTTGTTGCGGGCATTGGTCTGCTGCCGGCGGCGTTATCGTCCGGAATTGGATCGCAGGTGCAGAAGCCGCTGGCGGTCGTGGTGGTCGCCGGCATGATGCTCGCGCCTGTCGTCATTCTCGTCACATTGCCGGCGCTGATCTCGATGTTCTCGCGGCGAAGCCGGCCTGGACTGGCTCCCGAAGGCAATCTGGCGCCGGCGGAATGATGGGCCAAGTGGGTGGACGAGGTGAGCGGTGAGTAGCGTCGCGTCCGAATGCGCACCGATGTTGCGAAGGACGGGGCTTCGATTCACGGCGCCGCTGCTCTGCCTCGTTGCGTTCGTAACTCTCGCTGATGTCGCTTCCTGCGCGGCCGAGAGCTTGCCGGAAGTGCTGGTGAAGGCTTACCAGTCGAACCCGCAACTCAACGCGGATCGCGCCCGCCAGCGCGGGACCGACGAAAATGTGCCGCAGGCGTTGGCGGGCTACCGGCCGCAGATCGTGGCGAGTCTAAGCGCCGGGCTGCAGGCGGTTCGCAACCTGTTGCCCGACAACACGGTGCAGAGCGACACGCTGCGTCCGTGGACGATTGGCGTCACGGTTTCGCAAGTCCTGTTCAACGGCTTCAAGACCGCCAACAGCGTTCGGGTTGCGGAGTTTCAGGTGCAGTCCGGGCGCGAGGCGTTGCGCAACACCGGCCAGGGCGTGCTGCTGGACGCCGTGACGGCCTATATGAACGTGCTCGCCAACCAGGCGCTGGTCGAGGCGCAGCGCACCAATGTCGCGGTCCTGCGCGAGATCCAGGCGACGACCAAAAAGCGTCTGGACGCCGGTGACGTCACGCCAACCGACACCGCCCAGGCCGAAGCCCGATTGAGCCGGGGACTGGCCGATCTCAATGCGGCGGAGGTCGTATTGGCCGTCAGCAAGGCGACCTATACCCAGATCATCGGTGAGGCGCCGCTGCAGCTGGTTGCGGCCGCGCCGGTTGACCGGCTGTCGCCGATTGCGCTGGCGGCCGCGACCGAAACCGCTAACCACGAGCATCCCGCAGTTCTCGGCGCCGGCTTCGATGTCGACGTTGCCACAACTACGATCAAGGTCGCGGAAAGCAGCCTGCTGCCGACGGTCGCGGTGCAGGCGAGCGCCAGCCGGTCCAAGCAGTCGGACCAGACGCTCGGCACCTTCGGCACCGATCAGGCCTCGATCCTGGGCCAGATCAACGTGCCGATCTACGACGGCGGCACCGCGGCCTCGCAGACCCGGCAAGCCAAGGAGGTGGCGTCGCAGAGCCGCATGGTGCTGGAGCAGGTCAGAAACCAGGCGAAAACAGCGGTCGTCAGTGCCTGGGTATCCAATGAAGGAACCAAGGTCGCCCTCACGGCGGCGGAGTCCGAAGTACGCGCGGCTGATACCGCGCTCCAGGGAGTCCGGCGCGAGGCGGCGGGCGGCCAGCGCACAACTATCGATGTCCTCAATGCGCAGCAGGACCTGACCACCGCCCGGTCCCGCTTGATCCAGGCTCAGCGCGACCGGGTGATCGCATCCTACACGCTGCTGAGCGCGGTCGGCCGGCTCGACGTACATACCCTCAATCTGAACACGCCGGACTACCTGCCCGAGGTCCACTACCACCAGGTCCGGGATGCGTGGCACGGAGTCCGTACGCCCGCAGGTCAATGATCATCACGAGGCTAGACACATGACCGGCCGAACCAGAGCAATGACGACCCTCGCGGTGGCCGCGGCCGTCATTTCATGGCTTGTGGTCCCGGCGTATCCCCAGAGCATCCAAAACAGAAAGAGCGGCGGCCCTTCAAATCCGCCCCCGGCCGAAACGCATCCGCCGGTGGACGAAAAAGCCTACAAGGCCGCGCTCGATCGAATACCGGTCCCCGACCAGAAATATGATCCTTGGGGCATCGCTCGCCCGCCCGAACCGGGGAAGGGCACGAAAAAATCAAACTGAGGATGAACCGCGTCAGGTGTGAAGACGTTGCCTTGGCACGCCGCGGCCTGCGAGGACCACCTGCATCACATTTCCGGGGGATAGCATGACCGAGCACATCATTGTCGAGGATGAAGACTCTACGCGCACGATCACGATGCGGCGTCCGGAGAAGAAGAACACGCTGACGCAAGAGATGTACCTCACCATGAGCGATGCGATCGACTCGGCGCAATCCAATCCTGCGATCCGCTGCCTGATCCTGACCGGCCGTTCGGGGGTATTTACGGCCGGCAACGACATAGGGGATTTTCTGCAGGCAGCAACCGAAAAACACGAAGCGGCACGGCCGAGAAATGCCGTGATCTTCCTGCAATCGCTGGTGAACAACAAGAAACCGATCATCGCGGCTGTCGACGGCATCGCCATCGGTATCGGCACCACCATGGTGTTTCATTGCGATTACGTTGTCGCGAGCACGACAGCGTCGTTCTCCTCTCCGTTTATCCAGTACGGCCTCGTTCCAGATGGCGCGACCAGCCTGTTGGTGCCGCAAATGGTGGGTCATCAGCGTGCGTTTTCGATGCTGGTGATGGGACGGCCAATGACCGCCGAAGACGCCCGCACGGCCGGTTTCGTCAACATGGTTGTTCCGCCCGGCCATGCCGTCGTCGAGGCCCGAAAGGTGGCGCGCGAGATCTGCGCGCTGCCGGCGGATGCTGTCGCAATCGCTCGGAAGCTGTTGAAGCTGCCGACCGAGGATCTGGTCCGCCGGATCGGTCAGGAAGATCATTTCTTCGGCGAGCGGATGCGTTCGCCGGAGGCCATCGCGGCGTTTCAGAATTTCTTCCTGCGAAAGAAGCGATGACGCTTGGCTCGATGCCGCCTTTGGCCTTTTGTCGCACTGCGGGATAAGTTTTCGCCGCTGCGATTTCTTCCCACTCGATCCGCTGCCAATTCTTTCACCGATCAATCGACTTGCTGATCTTTCGAGCAAGGCGCGGACTGATCCTTGCGCTTCGCAAAACCCGGGATCATCATGATTCACAGGGACCAACACGACGCCGAACAGAGTCGTCGACAGGAAACGCTGAAAACACCGAGGCCTATTCCGCTGAAGGCCTGTTCGGTTTGGGTTGTCTCGAACCAAATGGAGGCTGTCATGTCTAAATGCCTTGCCACCGTCACGCTCGCCGCTGCGGCCGTCGCACTATTGGCGTCGCAACCCGCCCAGGCCGGCGCGTCGGCCAGCGCACCTTCGAAGTACGGTCACTCCAGCCAGGTCGCGACCACGCATCTGGTGCGCACCAATCGGCTGGCGCGAAATCCCGACGTCGCGATCACGGAATACTCTTCCTCGTCTGCGAGGAATCCGCCGCGAGGGCACGGCTATCGCTAGTCGGTCCGGGGTCAGCCGTCTGCGCGTCCGTTGATCGAGGCAACGGGCCGTTTTCCCCCTGCGTGTTGGGTGCTTCGCGGCCATCCGCGTGGCGCGCGGGATTGGCGCTATTGATCCATACCCGCACGGTCGGGAGCACCTTGGGCAGCAGGCCATTGACCTCAGCCTTGGTCATGCCGGCGCGAACGCGCGGGTCATAGAGGATGTTGAGTAGATATTGGTCGTAGACGTCGAAGAAACCCATTTGGACGTCATCGTTGAACATGGTCCAGGGCACCGACCGGTCGTCGTTGATCGCGCCAAGCGCCTGCAGCAGTTCTTCATAGGCGCAGTCGTAGAAGGTGAATTCGCCGGCATCGACGGGCAGAATCACCTCGGCGCGTCGTATGCGGTAGTTGCTGTCCTTGCCGATTCCTGACAGGCATTGCGGATTGAGCGATTGCTGAATCCGCGCCGCCTTGCCGCTGCCATAGCGCGTGCGAATGACCTTCTTGATATCCCGTTCGGCGACCAGCGTGACGAAGAAGTTGGCGGCCTTCTTGTCGCTCGTGATCGCGACGTCGAGGTGGTTCACATGCGCGCGAATGTCGGCAACGATCGAGGCAATCTCCGGTGCGCGGTCAGGCTGGCCCTGGCTCGCCACGAATATCCGGACCGGTTCGTCGAATTTCCGCACGCGCTCGGCCGGCGCGCCGAACTGCAATTCGGCGTTCAACGCTATCTTGAAAGGATCTAGAGCGGTTTTCGGTTGATGTGAATCGGAACAGTAAGGGGGTTCCCAGAGGCGCGCAAATCAGATTCGAGTTGCTTTGACAGCAACGGCGAGGTCGCGCGATGGCGAAGGGATACTCGAAAGACCTCAGGGCGCGGGCGGTCGCGCTTGTCGAAGACGGCGAGAGCAGACGGGAAGCGGCGCGGGTGCTCGGTCTCGGCGCCTCGACCGCAATCCGCTGGATCGAGCGCTGGGCGACAACGGGCAGTGTAGCGGCATTGCCCGGCACGGGCCACAGCCGCTCGCCGCTCGAGGCGCATCGCCAATGGCTGCTTGATCTGGTCGCAGCGGAGCCGGACTTGACGCTCGAAGAGATTCGCGCGCGGCTCAAGTCCGAGAAGCGGCTGAAAACCGGTACGACCTCGGTCTGGCGCTTCTACGAACGCCACGACATCACGTTCAAAAAAACTCTGCACGCCGCCGAACAGGATCGTCCTGATGTCGCTGCAGCGCGTGCCGCGCTGAGGGTCGAGCAATCCAAGCTTGATGCGCCGCGCCTCGTCTTCATCGACGAGACGGCGGTTACGACCAAGATGGTCCGGCATCGCGGCCGCTCACCGCGTGGCGAGCGTCTCGTTGCGAGCGTGCCGCACGGCCACTGGAAGACGCTGACGCTCGTTGCCGCGCTGCGCATCAATGGCCTGACGGCGCCTTATGTCATTGACGGCGCGATGGATGGGCCATCGTTCCTCGCTTATGTTGAGCAGATCCTCGCGCCGACGCTGCGCAAAGGCGATATCGTATTCATGGATAACCTGCGCACCCACAAGATCGACGGCGTTCGCCAGGCGGTCGAAGCGGTCGGCGCCAAGGTGCGCTATTTGCCGGCCTACTCGCCCGACCTCAATCCGATCGAAATGGCATTCTCGAAGCTAAAGACAGCGCTGCGCAAGGGGGCCGCTCGCACCGTGACAACGCTGATGAAGCTGATCGGCAGGCTCATCAAGACATTTGCACCCGAGCAGTGCGCGAACTACTTTCGACATGCCGGATACGCGTAGTGACCCATATCAAGTGGAAAGCGCTCTAGCTTGCCGTCATGGTTGCGATCGGCGGATGCAAAAAGCCGCTCCGCAAAACTCTTCCATTCGTCGCAGGTGTAAACGCCGTCGCGGTTGGCGTCCCAGATTGGCGGCCCGTTCCTGAGCATGCCATCCTGCGCGGGCTGGGCCGTGGATTCGGCGAGAGCGAGCGGACCGCTTGTTAGCAGCAGTCCGACCGCGACAACGATGCCGCAAAGCAAATTTCCGCGCGACAAACTCCGCTCCTGTTTCCAGGCCCGTGGATCGGACCCTTCTGACGGATTGACGTGGATCATTTGCCGAGTGTGACATTGGAAATCGATATGGATTCGCAGTGCATTTCATAGCAAAAACATAGCCGTCCAAAGACGGGCCACGCCGGAATCGCGAGAAACGAGGGCGGGCGCAAGCCTGTTTCGAGTTGTCCGGCTCGTTCGGCTGGAATTGATGGCTTCGCTTAGCCCGTCGGCGAACCCAAACGAAATCACGCATACCGCAACGGCGCCACGCCTTGGTGCCGGTGGGCGAGACCAAGATGTAAAGGCCGCCGCCATCGACGACCTTGAAGGCCTTCGCCTTGAGTTTGAGGTTTTTGAATACAAGCCCGATGGAAGCCGCACAGCGCGCGAAGCATGGGTACGCGTCCCCGGCAAGCACAGGAACCACGATGCCGCTTGGGACGCGTTTCAGGACATGATGGCCACGCGGCATTGAGGCCACTTCGAAGCCAGCCCGCCCGCCGGTTCACGCCGGCGGGCCGGCGTCTCTAGCGACCCGCCTTAGTAAACGCGGCGGCGATGCCACCGATAGCCCGCGGGCTCTTCTGCGCCCGCGAAATATGGATTGATGAAGCACTGGGCGGCGCGGCCCGATGCCGACGCGTTGCACTGAGGCAGCGACGTGTATCTGCATTCGTAATAGTGGGCGTGGACCCGCAGGCAAACCGGGTAAGCCGGATCATACGTCTGGGCCGCCACCGGCTCTATTGATACCGTCCCGATCGCCAAAATCACCAAGGCTAGAATGCGGTCCCTGGGGCGTTTGGGATGCTTGTCTGTCATTCGCCTTCCGCAATCCTTTGCCTGCCAGCGTTCGTTAGTCGAAGTTCGCCCGGCAATTCCAGTATGTATCCTAGTTGGATCAGTCGGTCTTTGTGTTCGGGCGGGATTGTGCGGTGCATCGGACCCTTGGCGCAGTGCTGCAACGAGGCGAATTCTTCGGATCGATTCATTGGGGTAACCTGTTACGAAAATGATTGGCACTGGGTGGCCACCGGTCAATAGGCGCCGTTGCAGCTCGACGCCGCTCATGCCCGGCATCTGAACATCGGCAATCACGCAGGCGGTAGAGTTGATCCGGCTTGACGTCAGGAACGCTTCCGCCGAAGCGAACGCATCAACAGAATAGCCCAAGACGTTGACGAGATTTTTCATCGCCTCCCGGACGGAATCGTCGTCATCGATGACAGAGATGTGAGGTGTCGGCAAAACCGTGCTCCTCATGAGGGCAGCACCGTGCACCTCGCGCGTGGTTCTCTCCGTCCATTATTTGGGCAGGCGGGTCGCCCTCGGAATCATACATGCGTATATTTCACACTATTCGGACGAAATGCCGAGGGTCTGCGCCATTTTGGCCAGTTCGGCCACCGACCGCGCGCCCATCTTGCGAGTCACGTGACGCGGCATTACATTCGGACACTTAACGCGTTGGCGCATGGAGCGGGTTTGCCGCAGATCGCCGCCACATTTCGAGTTGGCTCGGGCCGTGCAAGCCACCGTGCAGGTGGGCAGCAGTCTCGGTCGTCGAAGCCGTGCAGTGTCGGCAAAACCGTATTGGTCCGTATCAAGTGGCTACATCAAGCCGCAGTTACCGATGATGTACGAGGGCATCCCCTGACCCCAAGCGGAAGGACACTGAATCAAAGTCCAGTATCCCCCCAAGTAAACGAAGGCTAGACGGTCGCCCAACTGCTGTGAGGCGTTTGTACCACAGAGAGGCCTTTTCGAATGAGCCCATTCGTTTTGCATGTGAACGGGAAACCGCACCAGGTCGATGTCGAGCCCGATACCCCGATGCTCTGGGTATTGCGTGAAAAGCTCGGCCTGACCGGGACCAAGTTCGGCTGCGGCATCGGTGTCTGCGGTGCCTGCACCATTCATTTCAACGGCGCGGCATTGCGATCCTGCATGCTGCCAGTCGCAGCCGCGAGCGGAGCATCGATTACGACCATCGAAGGGCTCGGCACTAATGGTCTCCATCCCGTCCAAAAGGCGTGGGTCGAGATGCAAGTTCCGCAATGCGGCTACTGCCAATCCGGAATGATCATGGCGGCGGCGGCACTTCTTGCCGGAACTTCACAGCCTAACGAAGCCGACATCGAATCAGCAATAACAAATATCTGCCGTTGCGGAACCTACAATCGCATCCGGCAAGCGATAGTCCTGGCGGCAAAATAGTGAGAGGTGCGGACGATGGCGATCACTGCGGATCGGCGTCACTTCCTCGTCACTGCGGCGGCAACCGCCGTCGGCCTTAGGCTCGGCTTCTGCCTGCCGCCCAAGGCTTTCTCCGCGACCGCTGAGAATTCTGGCTCCGCCCCAATCAATGCGTGGCTGCACATCGCTCCCGACGGAATAGTGACGATCATGGTCCCCGTCTCGGAGATGGGACAAGGCGTTTACACCGCGCTGCCCATGATCGTCGCCGAGGAACTGGAATGTGATTGGAAGAACGTACGCGCCGAAATGGCCCCGGCGTCGCCGGTCTACGCCCATCCCGAATCGGGCGTTCAGTACACTGGCAACAGCACGAGCGTTACGGCGTTTTTCGATCCGCTTCGTCATGCCGGCGCCGCCGCGCGCGAGATGCTCCGGAAAGCCGCGGCGGAACGTTGGAACGTCGCGCCGAGTGAGTGCAACGCGATCAAAGGGCGGATGGTCCACAAGGATTCGGGACGAGAGGCAGATTACGGTGATTTGGCCGACGCCGCCTCGCGGCAACAGCCACCACGTTCCATTGAATTGAAGAGACGGTCCGAATGGCGGCTGATTGGCACCTCGCCGCCTCGTCTGGATACGCTGCCAAAGGTCGAAGGGAGTGCTGTCTTTGGCATCGATGTTCAACTCGAAGACATGCTGGTCGGCACCGTGATCGCGTGCCCGGTGTTTGGCGGCACGCTTGTGCGGGTCGACAATTCGCCGGCGCTTGCCGTGAGCGGCGTGCATTCTGTCGTCAGTCTCCACAATGCGATGATCGTATTGGCGGACAGCTATTGGAGCGCGCTGAAGGGCGCGAAAGCCCTGTCGCCGGAATGGAGTTACGGCGCTAACGCGAATTTGACCAACGAGGCCCTCAGGCGAACCCTGCATGACGGGCTCGGCGATAAAGGCGCAACTGCACGGACAATTGGAAGTGTTGAAGCGGCCTCTGCCGGCGCGACCAGGAACGTCGAGGCGATCTACGAAGTGCCGTTTCTTGCGCACGCCCCGATGGAGCCGATGAACACCACTGCGCATATCAGACCGGATGGCGTGGAGATATGGGCTCCCACTCAGGTGCAGGGCAGGGTCCAGCGCGAGGTCGCGTCGATGCTGGGACTGACTCCCGAGCAAATCCGTGTACACACAACGTTTCTAGGGGGAGCGTTTGGCCGTCGGCTTGAAACTGACTTTGTGCTGCAGGCAGTCGCCGCGGCGAGGGACGCGGGCCGTCCAGTCAAATTAATCTGGTCGCGAGAGGAAGACTTCCGCCACGACTATTACCGGCCGGCGGCAGTGTCTCGGCTTCGTGCCGCGCTCGATGCTGACGGCATGCCGATCTCGTGGGAACACCGCATCGTCGCGCCCTCCGTTTCGTCGCGCTTTGAGCCGGATGCGGTGCGGAACGGCATCGATCCGATCGCGGTCGAAGGGGCCGTCGACTTGCCGTATGCGATTAAGGCGCAGCACATCGACTACGTCATGAAAAATGTGCCAGTACCAATTGGCTATTGGCGATCAGTTGGACATAGCCATAATGCCTATTTCGTCGAGTGCTTTGTCGACGAGATTGCACGAGCTACCGGCAAGGACCCGTTGCGCCTTCGCCAGGAGTTGCTCGTCTCGCGCCCGCGCCATCTCGCGGTGTTGGAAAAAGCAGCATCTGCCGCTGGTTGGAATGACCCCCTCGCTGCTGGCCGATACCGAGGCCTTGCGCTGCATGAGTGCTTTGGAAGCGTCGCAGCGCAAGTGGTCGAGATCGCGACCGCCGACGGCAAGCCTGTGCGGGTCGAGCGGGTGACATGCGCCATTGATTGTGGCGTCGTTGTCGATCCGGACACAGTGGCGGCGCAAATGGAAGGTGGAATCGTGCTCGGCCTCTCTGAAGCCTTGCACGGGGATGTCCGGATCGAGGGCGGGATAGTTCAGCAGCAGAACTTTGACACCTATCGGGTACTTGGCCTCGCCGAGATGCCAAAGATCGAGGTGCACTTGATCGAGAGTGACGCGAAAATCGGCGGGGTCGGCGAGGTGGGCGTGCCACCAATCGCTCCCGCATTGGCCAATGCAGTTTTCGCAGCTAGCGGTCGCCCTGTTCGCAAATTGCCGATCCCGTTTGGCTGAGTTTCGCCTGAGAAGTCAAACCTGAGAAGTCAAAGGAGTGTCAAATGCACGAGCAAAGGATGCGGGTCTGGTCTTGGCGCCTCGTCGGGTGCGCGCTATTTGCCTTCAACACATCGATGCTGAGCACCGCGGCGACAGGAGCCGATCCCGACCAGGGTTACCGGAACCTGCTGACAAAAGACTTTCTCCCCCCGATCATGACGGAGGCCATGTTTTGGGACGTGTGGAAGGCTTGGCCGGAACCGGCGCGCACGCAGGCCGAGAAAGCATCTCCGGCGGAGCGTCGACTGATGATTTTCACTCGTTACGGATTGGTCGAGGAGAAGGGGCGAGACCTGCCCGTCAGCTTGGTCAAGATGCCTCGCAGAGGCTTGGCTCCAACCTGCCTGATGTGCCACGCAGGGAAAGCTGCCGGGCAATACTATCACGGCCTGGGAAACTCGAACTTCACGGGCGATGCACTCGCCTCCGACATCGTTGAATTGATCAAGCGAGAAAAGCTGGCTCCGCCGGCGTTTCATTGGCCGGCCGGCTTCCCGCCCCCGCAAAACGTCAATGCAGTCGGGGTGAACAACGCATTCGTGGACTCTGCGATTCTCATGTCAATGCGGGACAAGGACCTCAATCTGGAGGCTGTCCCGCAGTACACGTTGACCACTATGGTCATACCGATCAAGACTCCAGCGTGGTGGACATCGAAGCGAAAGAAATTCTTCTACTGGGATGGATTTGTGGAACGTTCGTACCGCGAAGGCATGATGCAATTTACCAACGTGCCAACCAATTCGGCGGAGAAGATCAAGAGTTTCGAACCGGACTTCGTGGATATTTATGCTTGGGTCGACTCGCTGAACGCGCCCAAATATCCTGGGCCGATCGACAACGCACTTGCCCAGCGCGGCTTTCCAATTTTCATCAACAACTGCGCTCAGTGCCACGGCACCTACGGACCCGGCGGCACCTATCCGGAAAAGACCGTTGAGCTTTCCGAAATTGGAACCGACCCTCTGCGGCTCCAGGGGTTTTCGCGAGATTTTCGGACTCACCTCGGCAAAAGCTGGTTTGGCGAATACGGTAAGCTGCAAACAATCATTGAGCCCAAGGGGTACGTCGCGCCTCCTCTTGATGGCGTATGGGCTACCGCACCATATCTCCACAATGGGTCAGTCCCGACCATCTCGGACCTGCTCAATCCCGACCAGCGACCAAAGGCCTGGGCGCGAAGCCCGGATGGCTACGATAGGCAAAAGGTCGGTATTGAGGTGCAAAATCTCGCGCAAGTACCGAATTCGACAGGTCCAGGGGTAGTTCGCAACTATTACGATACGAGCCTCCCCGGCCTCAGCAATGCCGGTCACCACTATCCGCCGCGGCCACTCTCCGAAGGAGATCAAAAAGCGCTGCTCGAGTACCTGAAGACACTTTGAATAGATGTTCCGCCGTGAGCAGCGTTCCCCGCAAGCGGGGAGAGTTGTAGGCGATTGCCGCTCGACTGTCGTGAGTTCGGAGGCTTTCTCATGAAACGTTCTGCAGTGTTCCGTTTCTCTCGCGCGCCTGTGCTCGGCGCGGCGCTCGCCCTCGGCGTCTTGGCGACCGGCTCGACTCTCGCGGCCGCCCTCGATGGCGAGGTTCTTGGCGGCGGCGCGCCGGTCGCGAACGCGACGGTTACGCTTTGGGCAGCGAGTGCCGGCGCGCCAAAGCAGCTCGCGCAGACGACGACGGGGACGAACGGCAGCTTCACGCTGAACGCGCTCGATGCAGCGGACAAGGAAACGAGCCTTTATCTCGTCGCCAGAGGGGGTCGCTCGGCGGCAGACAAGACGAACAGCGACAATCCCGCCATCGCACTGATGACGGTCGTTGGCGCCAAACCACCGGCGCGAGTAACGATTAACGAATTCACCACGATCGCCTCGGTGTGGACCCACAACCAATTCATCGACGGCACGGCGATCAAGGGTTCGCCGCTCGCCCTGCGCATCGCCGCAGGCAACGTGCCGAACTTCGTCGACCTCGAGACCGGCGGCTATGGCGTGACAATCCAGGATGCGCTGAACAGCTCGCAGACGCCGACCATGGCGAATCTCGCGACACTCGGCACCATTCTCGCCGGCTGCACCACGCAGGTCACTGCCGAGGCGTGCGCGAAACTGTTCGCCGCCGCGACGCCGCCGACCGGGGTCGTGCCTACCGACACGTTGACGGCCGTTGAAGCCATCGCCCGGTACCCGTGGTACCACGCGGACAAGATTTTCGCCCTGCTGGATGCCTTCTATCCGGTGCCGAGTGGCAAGAAGATGCGGTTGACGCCATACATGCCCTATCTCACCTTTGCGCCCAATGCGTGGGTGTTCCCGTTGAAGTTCGCCGGTGGCGGTAACAGCGGGGGTGGCAAGCTCATGATTGACAGCCAGGGGAATGCTTGGGTAGGCAACAACTTCCTCGTCGGCGCGCAGAACCAGTCTATTCTGTGGGACGGTAATCTCTCGAAGTTCGCCCCGAACGGCAAGCCGCTTTCCCCGATGACCACCGGCTTTACCGGCGGCGGCCTCTCGGGCGTGGGCTTTGGACTGGCCATCGACGCGCAGGACAACGTCTGGGTGGGCGGTTACGCCAGCCAGAACATCGCCCGCTTCGATAACGCCGGCAAGCCGCTGTCTCCGCCAGAGGGCTGGACCGTCAACGGCCAACTGGGCGAGATGCAGGGTATCATCGTCACCCGCACGGGCGACATCTGGGCGGTGGACGAGGGCAAGGGCCAAATCGTCCACCTGCCCAAGGGCGATCCGGCCCAGGCGCACATCTATTGCCAGAACGCCACAAGCGATCCCTTGAAGAATCCGTGCGGACTGGTCTCCCCCTTCCATTTGGCCATCGACGATCAAGACCGCATCTGGGTCAGCAACAACATCGGCTCGGCCGTGATCCGCTTCAACGTCTCCGACCCGACCAAGGTCGAGAAATTCGAAGCCGGCTACGGCGGCAGCGGGATGGCGATAGACAGCCAGGGCAACGTCTGGCGCGCCGACCGTTTCGGCAGTTCGGAGCGCGGGCGCCTGAAGCAAGCCGAAATGTTGGCCGCGATGGTTGCGAAGGGTGAGAAGGAGGCGACGGAAGTGCTTGTCCACAGGCTGTCCGCGCAGAAGCCGGGCTACTGGGACGGTGGCAGCGTTACGGTGTTGCGTCCGGACGGCTCCAAGGCACCGTTCTCACCCGTTACCGGCAAGGGGCTGGCAGGCCCGTGGGCCGTGGCGGTCGACGGCAATGACAACGTCTGGGTCTCCAACCTGGACTCCGACTCAACCGGCATCGTGCAGCTGTGCGGTGTGCGCGCGGAGAATTGCCCGCCGGGCATGAAAACCGGCGACGCGATCTCACCGCAGGGCGGCTATGTCGGCGGCGGGATGCAGCAGCTTGTCGACATCGACATCGGGCCGGCGGGTGATGTCTGGGTGACGAACAACTGGGACATCGACGCTGCTGCGTTCGGACAGGCGTCCGAAGCCCTCAGCACACGAGGCGCTGGTCAGGGTGTCGTGGTCTTCTACGGCATGGCCAAACCTGTGAAGACGCCACTCATCGGGCCGCCACGCGCGCCGTAGCGGCACCGCAACCCGTCATTTGCTGGCAGGCAGCGACGCCAATGTGCAGGGGCCGCGCGCCGCTAGTATCGGCGGAGCCAAATTCCCGGTCCTCAAGGATCTCGACAAGTTTGTCTTCGCCGACACGCCGGTCGATGAAGGGCAAGTTCGCGAACTCGCCACCGGCACCTTCCTCGACGCCAAACGCAACGCGATCTTCATTGGCGGGACCGGCACCGGAAAAACCCATCTGTGCATAGCGGTGGCCTCGGCCGTCATCCGCACCCGTGCCAGGGGGCGATACTTCAACTTGGTCGATCTTGTGAATCAGTTGGAACAGGAAAAGGCTGCCGGTCGTAGCGGCCGGCTGTCCGAGAAGCTGTTGCGCTACGATGTGATCGTGATCGACGAGCTCGGCTACCTGCCGTTCAGCCAGTCCGGCGGGCAGCTACTTTTCCACCTGATCAGCAAGCTCTATGAGAACACGTCGCTGCTGATCACAACCAATCTCGCCTTCGCGGATTGGCCGCAGGTATTCGGCGATGCCAAGATGACAACCGCCATGCTCGATCGCCTGACGCACCACTGCGACATCATCGAGACCGGAAATACCAGCTGGCGATTCAAAAACCGCAGCTGAGCTCCCCCGAGCCCACCCGACTTACCCACGTGGGTGCACAGGAACCTCCCGCGGCCGCCACCGCCAGCGCACTGGACCGCGCGCCGTCGGCCGCGGGCCCCTCCTATGCACTACGTGGATAAGTCTAATCGTTCAGAGGGGGTCGGAATTGGACGCGAAAGCGGGGTCGCAATTCCATGCGATTTGACATTCTTCGCGGGTTAATGGTGGTGCAGACAAGCCTTGTGCCATCCCGCGAACATGCGCTCCGGACTGTCCGTTTTCCAGTGAGTAAGCCTGCCATAATCAAACTGAACCCACTACCAGGGCTCGGCAACCGGACGATGAGAGGTGAGGCCGCCGGTTCACGCCGGTGGGTTTTCTTTGCCCTAATCTAAGTGCGACGCGCTGCACGGCGTCCGGTGCTGTCCTAATTAGGACACTCACTCTTCCGAATTAGGACATTGGACCGGCCATATTGATTGGTGAATTCCTGGGCGTCGTGTCCTTTCTCGGAAAGGGGCGCGATGGGAATACGGCCCCAGCCAAGGCCCGGCTGGGGTCGTCTCTTTGGGCCTCACGGCGGGGAATTAGGACACCCAAAACAAAGCGGGGTCACGTGCACCAAAGGACAACTGAGGCGGCCTTACTTCGGCGGATGTAGTTCGCCCGTGAACCAGCAAGTTGCATCTGATTTCATCGGATCCAACGGTATGGCGAGTTGTTCGACGTGATCGCATTCGGAGCAGTTGAGCCTGCGAAGTTCATATCCTGTAGGCCCCGGCGAGGTGCGCGCAAGCTTCATGCGCGCTCGGCATTTCGGGCAGCGGAGTTGCGGAATTGCGAATAGTGGGATTGCGGCCGGGTAATCTATCATGGCATTCCCCCTTGCTTCAGGCGGCAACTGAAGTCGGAAACAGGCCCGTACCTAAGTTACGTGCCGCTGACTGGCGGTTCACGCGACTCGATCTCGCGTTCGACTACCGACGCCAGCAAACTGAAATGCTCGGCTAATCTAGAGAATAACTCTCGTTTCGGAATATCCGTCGCTAGATCACGGACAATGGCGCATTCTGCGGCGTCGCAGCGGAGCTTCTCCAGATACGCCCGCATGTCCTTCATTTTCGTCCCTCCCCCCCGACGCTACTCCCCTCCCTGGAATTAGAAAACTTAAATTTGCCTTGGCCGGCGATGCCGGAAAGCGTCGCGCTCGGCATCCAGCACAGCCTCAAGAACCACGAGGGGAAGGGCGTCCAGATAGTCGGGGAAGCGAGGCCAACAAGAAACCGAGGTACTCCAAACTAGTTCGGAGCGATCAACTGGGTTGCGGTAGTTTGGCTGGCCGTTGGCCCCTCGTTTCCGCGTTGCCGCCGGCTGCAATGGGCGGCCCCAGATTAGCCCCAAGCCCCGCTGGGGCCGCCCGGTGGGCCGCTAAGGGTAGGGCATAGATTAGGCGGACAATGGTCAAGGTCGATCCTTACAGCATCGTCTTCCTGGCGATGGCAGTCTTTTTCTTCCTAGTGCGCAGTGTCCTCAGACTCGGCACTGGGAGCGAACGGTCGCCTGTGACCGACGCCTTCTTCTATCGCCTCTCCATGATCGCAGCCGTTTTAGGCGCGATGCTTTACGTCGCCGACAAAGCCCAGTGGCATTCGCGGCTCGAGGCTGCCTTAACCCCTGTCGCCGCACCTACTATCGCCGCAACTACTGAATCGGCTCCGGTAGCGGACAGCGTGCCGATCTATCCAACTAACAATGGCACGTCGGCAATGATAGATGTGGTATTGGGCGTCCAGCCGCGCAGGATGCTGTTGGATACTGGCGCGACAACGTGCCTGGTATCAGAGGCTATCGCTGCCAGAATAGTACGCGATGGTTATGGGGTTCGGCAGGAAGCTGTTCGCTTCAAGATGGCGGATGGCACGATCCGCACCCTGCCAACCCTTCTCATCAGGGAGGTGCAGATTGGTCGGCATACTGTCCGCAACGTGTGGGCCGGGGTTTCATCTACAGGTGAGATGCTACTAGCCTTCCCCGTCGTCAATGCCATCGCTCCATTCACAATCGACACGCGAGCGAGGTTGTTGATTTTTCATACTTCCTCCAACTCGATAGGCGGCGGTCACTTTGCTGCATCCACGACTGCTGGGAAGCGAAACGACTCATCCAAGTTACCCGCCTAAACTGAGGTGGCCCCGGTGGGGGGCATCGATCGAACAGCCCGCCGGTTCACGCCGGCGGGTTTTTCTGGATCAGCGGCGTACTCGTGCATTCGCATGTCTGAATTGCAACGAGTTGCCCGAAACGGCGCCGACGGTGTTCATCCGCCGCAAGTTAACGTGTCGATTGTGCCGGCTGCGAAACGCTCCAACGTAGTATGATCCGTCTTGCGCGCCATATGGCTCATCATAAGATGTGGCGGCGGCTGCGGCGTCTAGCTCCTGCTGGCGCATAGCATCTTCTCTTTCCCGTAGCCTCAGGATCTTCGCCCTCTCGGCGCGTTCATTCAGCGCTCTGAGCGCATCATCGTCGAGAATCTGCCCGCCGGGCCCATAGATGTGCTCAATGTCGCCGGTGATTACTCTGACGGACTGCGCGTAGGCCGGTGCGGCCAAGCCCATGGCGGCAACAATCAAGCAAGCGAATTTCTTCGTCATGATCCGGCTCCCGTCAGGCCAAGGGTAAAGGTCCAAGTATCATGTAATGGCGGAAGCCGCCCCTAAGAAGGGACCTCACGTTGGCTTGAGGCCGCCACCTCGAGGGCACCAGCCTCCGAGCCCCGCCGGGTTCACGCCCGGCGGGCCTCGAAGCATTGCGGAGAGCCGCGCAGTTGTGCATTGTACCGGTTGAGCAGGTATCGGCGCAGGATGACTTTAACAAAGAAACGAAATTTTGCAGTCGCAATCCTGTTCTTCGGCCTTATTGCCGGAATATCGATTGCGGGAATCGTAACGCAGTTTCGGTTCGAACCGCAGCAGGCCGCTTTTTGGGATATCTGCACAAGGCAGTCGGAGGGTTCATCGCTATCGCCGGTGCCCTCCTGACCATCGCCAAATATCTTGACGACAAACAGGCCGCGCAACTGAAGCCGTTCGCGGATCTGCGAGGCAGCGTCTATTCAAAACTAATTCAAGTCACCGCTGCGATCGGAAACAGTTCCCCCGAAAGTAAGGCTCGGCGTGAAGCCGTAGCATCCTTCTGGGTACTCTTTTGGGGGAGGTTCCATTGATCGTGGATCAAAACGTCGCGGCAATAGTCGACAAATTTCACCATGCCATTTCGGACAACCCAACCACGGACTAATCAGGACCAATCGGTAAAGGCTGAAATTAAAGGGTTTTCTTCGTTGCCGAACGGTACACCGAAATTCAGCGCTCAATAATAGCAACATCGCATTGAAATCATTGGCGATCCCAGCAGGATTCGAACCTGCAACCCACGGAGTAGAAAAGCTTTGTTCGCCCGCTAAAAGTCGTTGGTTTGCCAATGATTTACGCTCCAATCCGAACGCACTCCGGTGATTATTCCGGGATTTTTGTCACCCTCTTGATGGCCGGATTCGCCGTCTGTTCGGCCGCCGCGGTCGTCTCCATGGCGGCGCGAACATCCTCGATCATAACGTTGGCATAGAATTTGGCAGTGACGGCGATATCGCTGTGGCCGAGCAACAGCTGGGCGGCCTTCAGATTGCCGGTCTTGCGCACCATTCGCGAACCTGTGGTGTGGCGCATGTCATGGATCCTGGCGTCAATGCCAGCCTTCGCCCACTTCCGCTTGTTCGATCCCATTCCGTAATAGGTGATCGGGTAGCGTTGGCCTTTGATGAATTTGAACCGCTCGCCGGTTTTGGGATCGCGGGTCTTGGGGCAGGGCCTGGTCCGCTGGGCAATGAAAGTGAAGACCTGGCTGGGGTGCTGACCGCGGCGGGCCCACAGGATGGCGTAGGCTTCCTGCGACAACGGCACGACGCGGGGGACGCCGCCCTTGGCGACGACGCGCACCACGGCCGCCTCAAAGTCGACTTGGGGCCATGTGAGCAGCAGATTGCGCCGGCGCAGCCCTGTGATGATGGCGAAGCGCCGCAGCGCCGTGAAATCGGCGTCCTCAACAGCGTCGAGCGCGGCGTCCTCGGCCAATGAGATCTCACGAATTGGACGCTTGGTCTCCTTAAGCCAGTGGTTCTTCCACTTTGGCTCGCGCAGAATGGTGGCGTTCCAGTTATCCTGGGCGCGGCGCATCACGCGCCGCAAGAGCGACAGCGTCGTCTTGTTGACGGTACGGGCGGTGATCGGCCGATAGAACTGCTTGCCGTCCTCGTCGCATCCGGAGCGGCGTACGTCGAGCCGGCGGGCCTCGACCATCTTCGAGACCATGTCGTCGGTAATGGCGTGCAAGAGGGTCTGCGGGCCGATCTGGCTGGCGATCCAGTCCAGCCGGGCCTTGAGATCGGGATCATTGAGATGCTGGCCGTGTTCGCTCCACCAGCGGTCGCAGGCGCGTTTTAGGGTGAGGGGGGCACTACCGGCGGCGGCGATGTTGGCGAGGAGCTCGCGGGCGTTCGCTTTTTGCCCGTCCTCGAAGGCCTGCGCGTCACGTTTACTACCGGTGAGTTCGGTCGATCCGGAAAAGCGATAACCGTCGATCTGGAAGTCGAATTGCCAGTACGGGCTGTTCTTGTGACGATAGACCGACATGAAGCATCCTCATCAGGGCGGTTCAGAAAACGCGTCACATCCGCAAGCGTAAAGACCCGGTGCCGGCGCCGGCGACCGAGGCCCTTGAGGCGGCCAACCAATTCACCGGCGCCAATATGCTTGCGGAGGGTTTTGACGTCCATCTCCAAAAGCCGAGCCACCTGCTGCGTCCCCAGCATCGCATGCACAGAGAAAGCGGCCTCGATCGTCGGGGGCACCGCACCTGCGGGAACATCTTGAGGCCGTTTGATGGGTAACCCTTCCATTGTCACATCTCTCTCGATGCCAAGCGGTTCCTCATAGAACCCGCTTTCGTATCGCGATGTGGCCGGAAGCCATCCCTAATCGCACGGGACAAAAATGGGACAACGAGAGGACATCTCATTGCACAGGCTCACTATTTGAGCGCGAAGCTTGCGGCGTTCCCTTTGAAGAGCGATCCGCTGCGAATATAACCGATGGTGGTGGTGAACGATTTGTGGCGCAATTGTCGCTGGATGGCGTGCCCAGGGGCGTCATTTTCGGCGGCCGACGTAGCGAGACCCGCCCTTAGCGAATGACCTGAGAAAGTGTCGGCACGGGCTTGAGCTGCCTCGCTATTTAAGCCTTCCGCCAAAGCAGTCCGTTTGACCAACCGCTTCACAATGAGTGCCACGGCGGCGCCCGTCATGGCGGCGTCGCTCATCCTGCCATGGCGGGTGACGGCGCGGAACGCTGCCCCCTCCTTAATGCCGGAGACGGCGAGCCAAGTGCGGTAAGCACGAACCGGGCAGACGTTCTCGTCGATACCGAAGGGCACGCCGATCGACTCCTCCTCGCCGGCCTGGTTGGTCTTGGATCGTGACAGTTGAATGATCAGACCATCGGGCGCTGCCTCGATCCATCCCGAAGCGTTCAGATCCTGGGACACAGTAAGGCCCGCTAGTTCGGCACGGCGCAGCCCTGCCGCAAAACCGATCAGCAGCAGCGCGCGATCACGATGACCCTGAAGGTTATTCGGCAATGCCTGGATGGTCCGACGCAAATCCGCCGACATCAGGGGTGCCTTCTTGTTCACCCTGACACCGCGAGCGTTGCGAAGGCCCTGCCAGAACACCCGAAAGCGCTCGTCGGTCGTGTCGAGCTTGAACCCGCGTGACCGATGGAAAACGCGGATGGCGGTGAGACGTCGCAGGAGTGTTGAGACCTTGAGCGCAGGCGCGTAGGCCGTCAGATACGGAACCACGGTCTCCAGAAGATCTGCGGGAAGGGCGGAGCGAGAGTGGGCCGCGCACCACTCCTTAAAGTGGTGCCAGTCCGTTTGGTAGGCTCGCTGAGTATTTTTAGACCGGGCATTCTTGACGTAATCGCCCGCTCGGTCCCGGAGTTCCTCCATGATCGAAGGCAGATTCGTAGCGTGGACGATCAGCTCGGTTTCCATGGCATTTTCCGTGATGATAATTGAGGGTTATCGAAAGCTTCGAATTAAAGAAACCGCCGGCCGATCAGCTCGGCCGGCGGCTCAACGGTCAACTGATCACGTCATCCCAGTTGTAGAAGTAGGGCGTAACCTTGGGCGTCGGTTGACCGGTGATGCGCTCCAGGGCGCGCATTAAGCTAGTCTGAAGCTCGACCTGGTATTCGCCGATATCGAGATCGCCATTCAAGATGCTCTGGATGAATGCCCCCAGATGCTGCACTCCGCGCATGGTGGTTGGCGTCGTCTGCATCACTTGATCAAGCACCTTGTGCTCTGCGGCCTCGGCCGCTTTGCGTTCCGTTAGAACGGGTGCGTAACCGAGTTCATCGCGGGTTGCCAAAATGTGTGCAATCTTCGCATCCAACTCGGCGTGGCACCGGTCTCGGTCTCGGGCAGCGAGTGCCACAAATTGAGGAGGCGACTTTCTCTCAGCGAATTGCTGCAGCATACGATCGAAGTGGGCGTCGATCGCTTCGTGCGAGTCCAGAAATCCCGTTTCGCCTAACTGAATCGAGGGTTCACGGAATACGTCAGGGGTGTCGCGATGTGCGGCCTGGAAGGTTTCATCGGCCTTGGCTGCCCGCGCCAGGCGCCCCGCCGCCTGCCGATAGTCGTTGAGCGCCAGAATGAACGGGTCGGAGCGATCGTTGACCTTTCGCACATTTGAGGGAACACGGCGCGTCGATGGGCCGCCGCTCGGCTGAAGCGTCAGGCTGAGACTGGCAACTCCAACTGCCGCGGAAGCTAAAGCATTTCGTCGGGTCATTCTCTTACTCCTGTTAATGGCCGGTCGGTCCTCGCCGGCGGCTTGATTCACAGGAGGGGTCTGGGATGGCGCAACTGCTTTGTCAGCAGGGGCACTATCTCCGGACGGAGTCGTGGTATTGTCGGAATCAGCCTTCGCCATGACTTACCTCGTGCGCGGTGGTTAGAGCCGGGAGGAAGCTCGAACTTCCTGCCGGCTCGCAACTGTGTTATCAGGGTTTCTATGAAACGTCAAACTGTGTTATCAGAGAAAAAACGGAGGGGACCGCCTCCAACGGGCATTGGGACCCTCGTCGGCGTTCGACTTCAGCCGGCGCAGCTCGCCGCGCTCGACGCGTGGATCGCGCGGCAGAAAGAGCCCAAATTGACCCGCCCAGAAGCGGTTAGGCAGCTTCTCGACGCAGGGCTTTCCACAAAGAAAAAATGAAAAGTTCACCTGAGCGTATCAAAGTCAAAGACGTGGCGCGGATAAGTGGCGAAACTGAGCGAACTATTCAGGCGGCCGCGGCACGTGGGGAGATTCCTGGGGCCGCGAAGCTCTTCAAGGCTTGGACCTTCGATGAGGTTAAGCTTCGGAAGTGGATCGCAGCCAAAGAACGAGAGGCAGGGGCGGCCCGCTTCCGCGATTCTCGAGGGTTGGGGGATCAGCAGGTGACGCGTTCGGCGATCACGGCTAAGCGGCGCAATTCTCCATTTTCCAAAACGAATGATGGTCAGTACGATCGGGCGATGCAGCGCCTGCGAGGTTGGGTAAAGCAAAAGGAAAAAGAGAGCCGTAGCTGATCATCGATAACACGTAATTGTCGCCAGTCGGGAGCCATGTCGCCTTAATTGCAGCAAGGCAGAGTTGTGGCCTAACAACAGGGAAGTCATCAAACGTCGACCGCGTGGGAAGGTCGGAGATAGTCCGAGGTCCGCTCCACCACTCAACGGCTGCCATCTGTCGAGCAATCTGGAAAATCAGCCTCGTGCTAAAAATCGGACGCACGGTTCGCGACCTCCATTATTCCAGCGGCCCGTTTTCAGCGGCTCCGGCCGTCACTCACCGATCGTCTTTGTTTCCTGCCGCGAGTTGAAGAGCTTGGCTACTTCCTTGGAACTCTCAGCCTCCTGCTGGTCTTCTTTCCAAGTCCATACAAGAGGCAAGAGACCGTCGACGGGGTTTTCGGTCTCGATGCTATCGAGAACAACGTACCATCGATCCTTCCTGGTGTCGTACTTGTGTTTGGCGCCAATCGCCTCGGCCGCGCGCGCAGCATTCGCATCGCGCTTTCGCGTGACGGCATAGGTGAGACCGCCCTGCGCGGTCGGGATTGAGAACGCTTTGATGACTTTGCCCGTCGCCGCAACATCTTCGCGGAGTTCGACAATTCGATCCGACAGATCTTCCAAAGCTGCGCTCGAAAAATCATAGAGGTCGATGACCACAGAGGCAATTCTCGGGTCGGCGTTCTTGAGTTCCGCCAGCAGATCAGAGACGATCGGTATCTGAAGGC
Source organism: Bradyrhizobium sp. AZCC 2289 (assembly GCF_036924615.1). Taxonomy (NCBI): domain Bacteria; kingdom Pseudomonadati; phylum Pseudomonadota; class Alphaproteobacteria; order Hyphomicrobiales; family Nitrobacteraceae; genus Bradyrhizobium; species Bradyrhizobium sp. AZCC 2289. The sequence continues at coordinate 9,476,374 of NZ_JAZHRY010000001.1, forward strand.
GCTCCAGAATCCCCGGCGGGCGCTGGGCTTCGATGCCCACATCCGCGGCGATCATGTAGTCGTCGACGACAGTTGCGAAATCGCGATCCAGCATCATCCAATCAGCGTCGTCAGGCAGCGCGAGCTTGGCCCTGATATGATAGCCGAGGAAATTGTATTCGCTGTCCGAGAGCACCTTGTCGAAGACATCCGACCGGCACTTCAGGTAGAAGATCATCTCGATTGGCGTCGGCAGAAGGCGTGCGACGCAGTCCAACACGCCTAGGTCCCAGATGACGGGTGCGATGTTGTTGCCACGCTCCAGCATCGTACCAGAGAGAAAGGTTGATGCCGGGAACGGATCACTAAGGACCACAACCGGAAACAGTCGAGGCAGCGAGGGGAGGGCGAGCGCCTTGCCATCCCTGGTGACACATTCCGCCCCCTTTCGGATCAGCTCCGCGCATTCCAGCGCCTGCCGGTAGGGAGACTGAATTGCGCCCTCGAAATCTGTCTTTAGCGCCTCTCTATCGCCGGCACGCGCCTTGAGTGTCACGCGCTTTGATTTTGCCTGCACGACGAGCACGAACTCTCCGTAGGCGGTGAGCACGTCGACTTCGCCCGCAATGTCCTTCGAGCCATCGCGGATCGTCACGTTTTCGTAGACATTGTTTGCGCCAAAAACGGAGCGGAAGATGTGCGCAGCGGTTTTCTCCAGGAAATTTCCGCGATGCTCCGCCGCGGTGTCGCGGTAGGATTTGTCGCCCATCATCCAGTAGAAGGGGCTCTCGTAAATCCCTTCGTAAAGCCGGTATTGGTTCGGCACATAGAGGTGCTCGCCCAGGTCGATGATCGGCGCGATCGCTACAGCATTGATCGCGAAGGGATCGACGAAGCCGATGTTCGCTGCCATTACAGGCGTTGCAAATTTAGAGAAGAACGCGTTTGCCTTTTGTCCAAATTTCTTTCGCACATCTGCCTTCGAGATCAAAAGGCTGTCTGTAAGGTCGCTGTGAGTGAAGTCGTGGCCTTCCTTGCGCATGTGACCTACGGCCGTCATCTGGCCATTGATGCGATCGACGATGAATCTGGCGATATCGATCATTGGACGGATGGAAAGGCCGGCATTCTGTAGGAGCCAGGTCGCATCATCGCGGTAGCGGAGCCGGCTGAAGCCCGAGAACTGGTGAAGGTAGAGACTATCGGCGCCGAAATAGATCGCCTCGCGCGCTTTGAGCCCGATCGAATCCGGAAGTTCAACAAACTTCTCGGACTGCTTATCGAATGCCGGTGTACAATCCTCGAGAATGCGATCATGAAATTCTCGCAAAAGCCGATCGGCAAGCACAGCAAATTTGTCGTCAGCCACTCGAACCGAGAAGGTGCGATCGCTCTGTGACTGAACTGTCAAACCCAGCAGAAGCATTAGCTCGTTCTTGTTGAGCTTAGAAGTTGACCATCTGTGCTCCGGATCGTCAGTTACACGGCCTTCCTGCAAGTCGACCGTGACGACCCAGTCACGATAGATGATTGCGGAGATCTCGTGCAGGGCACCGTCGCTCTGCGCGAGCGCACGCAGGTCAGCGAAAATCTCAGCGGTCGATCGCGGGGCGGACCGTTCAGGCACGGCCTCACCTTCCGTTCTAGACCTCATCGCGCCATACAACGATTGTTATCTGGAACAAGGCCCGTTCAGGTGCGTCTTCAGCTCCGCTCATATCGATCCCCGCCATCTTGGCTCGGCGATCTCGCCGAACCAACACGTTCAACCTATGGGTTTTGACGGGACATTTACACGATTATGTTGAGCAGCGCGCCGTGAAGTAAGCTTCCGTCCACACGTGATGCTGAAGGTACAAGCGCGCGGCATCACCCCCTGTTGAGGTGGATGCCCCCTTCCAGAAACGGGATGCCAGCCACCGCTGGTTGGCGGTAAGGTCTGATTATCGAAAGCCAGGAGAGCGAGCGTTCGCTCGTCACGGCGTCGAGGGACAAGCGCGGCAGGAAGCTCGCCGCTGCAAATCTGAAACACACATTGAAAGGAATTTGTGATGCGTACTCTCAAGCTTTCGATTTTGATGGCCCTTCACGCGGCGCTATTCGCGATCCTGCTTGCGGCGTCTCCCGCAGATTCGGGATCGATGTCGCTGTTGGGGGTGGGGAAGGTTGCGGCGGGCGGCGGTGGGGGCACGCCGACATTCACCCAGCTTGCCGCTCCCGCCTGGCAGAGCATTGCCTTCGCAAGCTCCTCTGCGACGTTCAGCGGTCAAGCTGTCGGTTCGGTGGGAAGCGGAAATTACACAATTGAAACGTGTATTTGGCGCCAACCAGATCGTCGAAGGCCTGGGTCGCGGCATCGCTCGAGGTCTTGCCGCCGATGATATACATCGCCGCCAGCTTCTCGGCCTGGCCGCGGAAATCGTTGAACAGCGCCAGATTGCCGGCATTGCCGGCCAGCGAAGAGGCAAACGGCTTGAAGGCGTCGAGCACGTCCTTCTTGATCTGGCTGGCGCGGGTGTCGTCCTGGTCTTTGAGGATGTCCTTCAGCGCCGGTCAGTGCCGACGAAACGAAATCCATCTCACTCTCCCCCGCGAAACGAATCGCGTTCCAGATAAGAATGACACGCCCAGCGCGTGCCCGCCGGCAAACGCGCGCTTGTCCCGGATATTCACAGGGGTAGGTCGCACGCGCGGCGATACGACCGCACCGGTCGATCGGCGCCGATCCCCGCAATTCACATGTCGACTTTAGCCCGCTCTTGCAACGAGCGCGCAACCCTTTTCGATTGCGAGCTTAAACACATCCTTGAGACCGACGTCTTTCAACAAGTCATCGGCAGCATTGAACGATTCGATCTTTTGCCAGATCATGCCGTCGACCGCTTCAGGCAATGAATCAAAACCGAAAGCATAAGCGATCCGCCCCGACTTTTCGCCGTACGCGCCTTGCTCGATGAACTTCTGAAGTCTTGTCATTTCTTCTCCTTCAGCCCTGTCTCTCTAGCTAATACCGAATGTGGCAACGCGAGCGATCGTTTATTCTGCGAAGTTGGTCTGAGGCTTAACCGGAGGATGTAGGCACGCGACCTTATTGAAGACTCGGAGCGGCTAAATGCCTTCGACATTGCAGAAAGCGAGGCGCCCGCGAATACTGCGTTTCGCAATGCATCGTCTGCTTCTAGTGTCCAAGGAATACCCTTACGAGGCATTGTCCGCTACTTCCTCACCTTCAGCCCCAGCTCGACCGGCGGCGGACCCGGTGGCGTCTCTCCGATTAACGTCAACGCCGACTCTTTCGTGGCCGGGAGTCAAGAAGATCCGGCAGCGGTGGCAACTGGGGACGCGGCTCGGGACTTGGCTCGGTGGCCGGTTCGTCCTGGACCTTCGCCCGTTGCCGGCGGCTGATCACAAGGCCAATTAGGCCGACCACTACCAGCACGGCTCCTGCGAGCATCAGCCAGTGCGGTAATTCCAACCATCCCATCGCGGTCTTGACTGTATCCAACCTACTTACTGCTTCTCTGATGTAACAGTAGGACAGTGCGCGAATGCAGCGTAGGTAGCTTCCTTGATCTTGTTCAGACCGCCAAGAGAGTCCGAGCTGATCTCGTAGGCGCGAAGCTGCCCTTCAAACGTATTTCGGAATGTCCGCCCCTGGAGGGAGTTGCGGACCAAGATCTCAGTGTGAAGTGCACCCAGCGGGTGCGACTCCAGCGTGGGAAATACCTCTCCGACAATTCCATCAACCTTGTGCTCTGCTGCGTTCTCTCTTAACTCCTCGGCATGCGCCACGGAATGCCGGATCGGAGCGTAATCTGGAAATAATTGACGCAGCAGCTTGTTGGCCGATCGAAGTTGCGTGCGATCGACGTGCCGGGCCAACGTTGGGCAGTCTTTGAAAACGCGCCGACTGATCCCTTCTAGGGTCTTCGCAAAGTTCCAGATTGTCACGGCACCGTCGCGCGCCGCTATATACATTCGCGCAAGACCATCGTTCGTCGTGTTGGTTATGGTAGCGCGTGCATACTCGTTGAAGCTCTCGTCGAAGAGCCGTAGAGCCGCACCAAAATCGCTTGCGTAAGAGGACAGGGCGTGGAGCGATTGCTGGATCTCGTTTCCGACGCGCCGTTCACTCAACGGAAGCGTGTTGGCACCCAGATCAGGCCAATCCCTGACTACAGGCTTTAACCCTGCGAATATGTCGGGCGGGAGGCTCATTTCTTCGCCTTCAGCCCGATCTCGACCAGCCGGCGGATGGCTTCCGGGCGAGATCCGACATCCAGTTGTTCGCGCCATTCGTCGATCGCCGAAAGTTCGGCATCTTGCCAACGCATGCCGATTTGCGTGCCCCTACCGGTCGTAGGAGGGCGGCCGCGCTTCTTTTTCGGGGTACCCTTAATTGACTTACTCATAAAAATGGGGTGCCACAAAAGCAAGCCGAGGGGAAGTTGTAGCTTCCGCTCCCTCCGCGCCGCGTTGCTCCCGGAGGGCCTCGTCCGCCAATACGGCGACAAATGGACGGTGCAACATTCATGAGAGGCGAACTATTGGCAGGAGGGCGCAACGAGAAGGTTGGATTCAGCTGGTCTAGGCGTCCAATATCCCCGCTGATTGAAGCCTGTACCGTTTGTTGTCGGAGCGCACACGTAACTTGTTTTGCCAATGCAGATAGGCGAGCCAATGGAGTAGATGAGGCTTTCATAGATGCAGTAGTTGCCAATCCCGGACGGTAGGTCTGTCGGCGGTATTGCGGCTCCGCCGACAAAAGGTGGCTGTGGATCCTGTGCTGGCCGCTGATCTTGCGCGCCGGCAGCGTGCGCGGAAATCAAAAACGGCAGGAACGCGAACAAGCGTAGCATCATGTGACCCCGCGGTCGGTTACGTGGTTACGGCCCCTATAGGGGGGGCCGATCGCGTCTCCGGGCGCGCTGTTCCGCGTGCCGGATAGTCTCGCCCCACACCCGTTCTTTCGAGGGTCCGCCCATGGCCCAAGAATGCGCCCGTCCTCCCGGTCTCGACAAGCCGCTACAGCTTGCGGCATGAGGTCGGCGACCTGGTCGAACGGCATCTCGTTTCCGCGTTGGTTTGAGGGAGGCACCGATGTCCGACAACGTCGTCACGTTTCCCGGCCTTTACGGCAAGGCGGGGCCGTCATGAAGCGCCGGCGCCGATCGATCAGAAAGCGCAATCGGCAGCGACTGGCAGGTCATGCCAAGCGACTGCGGCGGTGATGAGACGGGGCGCGGGGCTTTGGTCCCGCGCCCTTCGTAACCCTCGATTAACCTCGCCCCCCGTGTGCGTCATGAGGAACCGCGAACGAACATAATTGGCCCGCAATGGTCGTGGAACGATCGTGCATGGGTATTGGGTATGTTTGTAAGCGGCGAGCACCGTTCGTCGCGGGGACGGCGTTGCTGTTTAGCCTCTCGCTCGCCGGCTGTGCAACTTCCGCTGGTTCATCACTGATGGACGCGCGGGCTGAGGCACCAATGCCTCCGAAAACAAGCGCCTATCTTCCGGTCGAAGATCTGCCATCGCCGCGCGAAAAGGCCGCCATGACACCCGATGAACGGTTGAAGCTAAAGAATGAACTGATCGCTGCGCGTGACCGCCAGGCAGCAGCCGGTAAAGCCAAAGGCGCGGCAATCGCTGAACCTGCGAAGCCCTAGCCCGCCGATCCCGGACTCACCGGCGGCCATCAGAGAGTCATCCAGAGGCCATCGCAGGCCCGCACGGCGCATGGCGCTGCGTAAGAACAAAAACAAAAGCGCGGGGCTTCGGTCCCGCGCCTTTTCGGCCGTACGCGCTCAGCGCCTTCTTTTTGCGGACGCTGGGGCGGGTTCAGAGGGAACAGGGGATGCCTGTTGCTGAACACTCGCAAAGGATTGTTGAAGCGCGTCAAGTTTACCGCTCAAGGCTGTAACCTGGTCGGATAATCGTTTGGTCTCCGCCTGCTCCGCTGCCAGGGTTTGCTTGGTCTCTGCCTGGTTTGAAGCGATTGCTTGTTGGAGGGACTGCATCTGGCCGGCAATCTTTTGCTCGGTGGTCTGCAGATCCTTGACCGCCTGGGCGGTTTCGTTTGAAGCGTTTGCTGCAACATCTGTCTGTGGCTGCTTAGGTGGGGCCGACCCGGAAATTCCCCATAGCGCCATTAAACCAGCGCCCAGAATGAGGCCCAAGATGAGCGCGACCACGAAACGGCCATTTCCAGGCCGGTCGGCCGGCGGGGTGCGGTCTAACTGAGAATGATCGGTCATGACATAGGAAGTCCGCCTCGCAGCAAATGTTCCGGGTCACTGACGCGCAGTTGAACAGCCGTGAGGTAAACGGGATTGCCCGGCCCCAAGACAGCCCACAAGCCAGACCCTCACCAGCGAGTCCCGCAGGCCCGGCAAATCAGTACGACAGCGGGTAGGTGCTCAGCGTGGAGCGGATGGCCGTCGAAAGGTTCGTCTGAGCAACGGTAACGTCCAATTATCGAAAGCTACCGTCATCATCTCGGTCGGATGTGGGCTTTCGGCGCGAGGGGTGCGCTAAAGCCGAGCTAGGTGGTCAGGTGCGCCTCACAGGCCCTTCTCGGCTTCGGCGAGCTCCTCCCGATCCCTGGGCGGCTTCGCGGCTTTTTTCTTGCCCCTCTGGCGAAGAAAGGTGACGCCGACTTGCTCGCCATTGACCCAGGCCAGAGAGCAGCGCCGATAGGCAAGGCCAGTGGAGGAAAGCAGAAGAAAGAACTCCTTCAAATTCAGGCCTTCCATCGAGGTGCTGACCGTCAGCGTGGCTTCCATGTCAGATACATCGTTGACGATGCAATCCCGGCGCCAGGTGCCGTCAATGGCCATCATGTGCGCCGGCAAACCGTGCTCAAACCTGACGCGGGCATCAGGACTGCTTTCCTTCGACATAACGGATGACTCACCTGCAGAGCCGCGAGACGGCTTTTTTGCTTGTTTTTCCCGATGTATTGCCAGGCGGGTTAATAATATCTAATTCAAGCCATGCCGAGGCCGCAGCCGTCCTATCTTTCTTGTGCGGCCGTCCTGGACGGGCTCGACGGAGTTGGCGATCTCCAGCAGCTTGCGCGCGGCGGCTTCCGGATTAGCGAGCAGTCGATCGGCGGCGAATTTCACGGGTCTGGTTCTCGGCGTAGATGTGGCGGCGATGGGGAAGGCTTTCCTCAGGCCGGTGACTATCTGGCTTGGAGTGAAGCCACTAAGCCTTTGTGGCCGAAGGTAGGAGGCCGACACCAGGTAGACGATCCTCGGGCGAACTCCGTCACAGACCAACGGTAATGCCTAATTATCGAAAGCCAGTAGGGTGCTTGCGGACCGCGCCGCATCTTGCGATGGTTGACATCATCCGATCCGCAATCACCGGTTAATGGCCAACGTCAAGGCAGAGAGCGGGATCACAGGGCACCATGCCAGACAAGCCGAAAGTTCTCGTATGCGGCGGCAGGGATTTCGACGACCGCGCTACGGTTTATGCGAAGCTCGATCGTCTCCATGCCGATCGGCCGTTCGGCACTATGATCGCTGGCGGTGCCCGCGGAGCAGACACGCTGGCTGTTGAGTGGGCAAAGAATCGCGGTGTCCCTTTCGACGTCTATATGGCCGATTGGGAAGGTCTCGGCCCCAAAGCCGGCCCGATTCGGAACCAGCGGATGCTCGTCGAGGGAAAGCCCGACCTGGTCGTGGCATTCCCCGGCGGTAAGGGCACGGCTGGCATGGTCACTCTCGCCCGCAACGCCGGCGTTGACGTCATCATGGTCGACCCATGAGCGCATTCCTAATGACGCCTGAACAGCACCGGCAGGCTTCGCATCGGCTCCGGATCCTGGCAGCCCAGCCGGGGGGCGTTCGATCCGGCCTGGGCGCAACGGATCGCGCGCAATCACGAAGTGGTCGCAGACGCGATCTCGCGGCGGGAGCGGCAGCACCAGCCATCGCCGCCGTTGGTTCCGGAGTAGGCGGTTCTCTGGCGCCATGGTCTCAGATTTAGCGGCCTCGATCAGCATGTGCATCGCCAGTTGCCAGTGTTCTTGCGCGGATGTCATCGCCGGCAAAGCCAAGATGTAGTCGGCGGCATCCCTCAGCGTGGCGAGTTGGTGACCGCGCGCCAGCGGGATCGGATCGTCGAAGGCGCGTTTCCAGGACATCAATGCTTTCGCGCGGTCAAGGCTCGTTGCAACGCTTTCGCCTCATCCCAGGACGGGCGCAGCACCAAATCTGGCATTTGCCTGGCAATTGTTTATTGGTCGTATTGTTTCTAAATATTTATGGTTGTAGTTATCGCTGCACACCATCAATAAGCACCACAGTCCGAGTACCAAATGAACTTGATGCGGAAACTCCGACGCAAGCTATTCCCGCCCCGTAAAGTGATCGAAGGCTACGAGAACGAAGAACTGGTTGAGACGATCTTCCGCAAAACCGCAGTTTATGAGCCGACCGGTGACTTGCCGTTTGTGGTCGGTGTGAAAACGGTGCTCGACTTCGGAGGCGGTGCCGGCCTGCACTACAAGGTCGCTTGCCGACAGTCGCCTGACATTCGCTGGGCCGTGGTGGAAACGCCTGCCATGGCCGCCCGCGCCCGCGAACTGGCAACCGACCGGCTAATGTTCTTCAGCGACATCGGGAAGGCCGCCAACTGGCTGGGAAACGTCGAGTTGATGCATTCCAACGGCGCTATCCAATACGTTCCGAACGCAATCGAGACTGTCAGATTGCTCTGTGCAACGCAGCCGGCGACGATGCTGTGGCATCGCGTGCCAATCAGTGACGTCCCGGTAGAGCCTGAGTTGCAGACATCGTTCCTGAGCGACAATGGGCCTGGATCGCTGTCGAGCGCAGAAGACAAGCTCGTCAAGTACGTGCGAAACTGGATTCCCGAAGCGGCGTTCATTGCTGCCCATCAGAGCTACGCCATTGCTGAGCGTGGCCCCGATCCACGCGAGCATGGCACCCAGCAATTCCGCTTCGTTCGACAAAGCTAAGCGGCAACCACCTTATCTTCCTTGTCCGCGCCGCGCGCGACGATCTTCAACGCGTCATTGTCATTCATGGCTGAGTTGACATACCGCCCTAATTTGCCGCAAAATTGCGCCGGGCTTCCCGTGAGATGCGAGTGCTCCGCGTCGGAACCGCAGCCTGACAGGTGGTCCCGATGGATACGAAAGGGGGCGTCAGCCCCCGCCTGTCCTTACTCCAGCACCTCATATTCAAACGCGACGCCTTCGGGATCGTTTTCCTGGAACCACGTTTCGGCGGCGTCCTCGTTCGCGAAGACCTTCAGGTGATCCCCGGTCGCCAACCTGCTTGCTGGTGTTGACGTAAATCCAGACGGTCATGGCTGATCTCTCTTCAGCTTGCGCCGGCCCCAATGCCGGCTCTTTCCGCGACGGATTGAGCTCCCGGACGTGGTGACGATTCAAGGCCCGCATGACGCCGATCCTAGCGAACATCGTTGGGCCGCCGTGTTCGACCACGAGCCACCCAGAGAGTACGCCGGCCTCCAGGTCGAAATTATTCCGGGACTTTTTCCGGGACTCTACGTCCCTCAGCGACCCCATATGTCCCCTTTGATCCCCTTGCGTTCCCCGGTTGGAGTTCGAATGCGACGGTCGGAATTTTGCCGAAGGCCTTATTTTATTGGGCTTTTCCGGTTGTGAGAATGGCGATCCCAGCAGGATTCGAACCTGCAACCCACGGAGTAGAAATCCGTTACTCTATCCAGTTGAGCTATGGGACCGTCGGGGGTCTTCTAGCACTGCCAATATGAAAAATCCGCTTCCGCGCCAAGTCCGTTCTGAACCGATTTCTTCAAGTCAGCGACAAAGCCAGACGGCGGACCATTGGGTCCGATCCGCCCTTGACCCAAAGCTCTGCCGGTAGCCCGCCGGCGCGAGCCAGGGACCGCTACGACCAAGGATTGTTCAGCAATGTCGCATGCGACTTTTTCGCGCGCCGGTTCCCCCGCCATCAGTCCGTCACCTTTTCGCGCATTTTTCTCAACTCAACGCGGCGGTCGTCCGCGCAGGGAGCTCCATCATGATCGGTTTGGTTCGCGCCGCAGCATTTTGCGCCACGCTGGCGCTTGGCCTGGTCGCGGCACAGGCGGCGGACAAGGCCTTCAAACGCGACGATCTCGCCGATTCCGCGATCAAGCTGGAAGCCCAGATCAAGAGCGAGGCGGGCCCGGTCGCCAAATCCAACGCGACGCTGCGGACCGACGCTGACGCGGCCTTCAAGCGGTTCGACTTCCGGACCGGGCTGCAGATACTCGGGCAGATCGCCGCCACCACGCCGGAGGACAGCGCCAACTGGCTGCGTCTGGCCAAGACGATCTTCCAGATCCGCTCCGCCAGCTCCAGCGAGCAGACCTTTCTGCTGGAGCGCGCCTCGACGGCCGCCTACATCGCCTACCAGCGTGCCGGCAACCCGGCGGAGGAGGCCGACGCGCTGGCGGTGCTCGGCCGCGCGATGTCCGACCGGAAATTGTGGCGGCGGGCGCTGGATGCGCTGCGGCTGTCGCTGGACATGCGCGAGGTCGCCGATGTCCGCGGCCAGTACGAGAAGATGCGCGACGAGCACGGATTCCGGCTGCTGGATTACACCGTCGATTCCGATGGGGCGTCGCCGCGGGCCTGCTTCCAGTTCTCCGAGGATTTGGCAAAGCGGGTCGATTTCGCGCCGTTCCTGGCGCTGGCCGGCACCGACAAGCCGGCGCTGACGGCCGAGGCCAAGCAGCTCTGTGTCGACGGCCTGAAGCATGGCGAGCGCTACAACATCAATCTGCGCGCCGGCCTGCCGTCCACGGTCAAGGAGAGCCTGCCGAAATCGGCTGAATTCAACATCTATGTCCGCGACCGCAAGCCGTTCGTGCGCTTCACCGGCCGCGCCTATGTGCTGCCGCGTACCGGTCAGCGCGGTATCCCGCTGGTCAGCGTCAATACGCCCGCGGTGAACGTGAACGTATTCCGGATCGGCGACCGCAACCTGATCAACACCGTGATCGACAGCGACTTCCAGAAGACGCTGAGCCGCTACCAGCTCAACGATCTCGGCGACGAGCGGGGCGTCAAGGTCTGGTCCGGCGAACTCGCGACCGCCACCACGCTCAACCAGGACGTCATTACCGCGTTCCCGGTCGACCAGGCGCTCGGCGACCTGCAGCCGGGCGTCTATGTCATGACGGCCGCCCCCAAGAGCCCCGGCAGCGACGATGACGGCACGCTGGCGACGCAATGGTTCATCGTCTCGGACATGGGCCTCACCGCGTTCTCGGGCAATGACGGCATCCACGTCTTCGTCAATTCGCTGGCGTCGACGGAAGCGGTCGCCAGGGCCGAGGTGAAGCTGGTTGCGCGCAACAACGAGATTTTGGCGGCCCGCAAGACCGATGAATCCGGCCACGTGCTGTTCGAGGCGGGGCTCGCGCGCGGCGAGGGCGGCCTGTCGCCCGCCATGCTGACCGTCATGAGCGAGAAGGCCGACTACGCCTTCCTCAGCCTGAAGACCAGCGCGTTCGATCTCACCGACCGCGGCGTCACCGGACGGGCCGTGCCGGCCGGCGCCGACGCTTTCGTCTATGCCGAGCGCGGCGTCTACCGCTCCAACGAGACCGTCTATCTCACAGCGCTCTTACGCGACGGGCAGGGCAACGCCATGACCGGCGGACCGCTGACGCTGGTCATCGAGCGGCCCGACGGCGTCGAGTTCCGCCGCGCCGTGCTGGCGGATCAGGGCGCGGGCGGCCGCACTTTTGCGGTGCCGCTCAACTCGGCGGTCCCGACCGGGACCTGGCGGGTACGCGCCTTCACCGACCCCAAGGGGGCGTCGGTTGGCGAAACCACCTTCATGGTCGAGGATTACATCCCGGAGCGGATCGAATTCGATCTCACCGCCAAGGAGAAGCTGATCAAAGCTGAAGTTCCAGTAGAACTTAAGGTCGACGGGCATTTCCTGTATGGCGCACCGGCTTCCGGGCTGCAGCTCGAGGGTGACATGCTGGTCGCACCGGCGTCGGCACGGCCGGGTTACCCCGGCTACCAGTTCGGCGTCGCCGACGAGGAGACCGCCAGCAACGAGCGCACGCCGATCGAAAACCTGCCCGAAGCCGACGCCAACGGGGTCGCGACCTTCCCGGTCTCATTGGCAAAACCGCCGTCATCGACCCGTCCGCAGGAGGCCCAGATATTCATCCGCATGGCGGAGACCGGCGGCCGCGCGGTCGAGCGCAAGCTGGTGCTGCCGGTGGCGCCCGCGACGAACCTGATCGGCATCAAACCACTGTTCGGCGACAAGAGCGTCGCCGAAGGCGACAAGGCCGAATTCGACGTGGTGTTCGTCGCCCCCGACGGCAAGCAACTGCCGCGCGACGGCCTGCGCTACGAACTGCTCAAGATGGAATCCCGCTATCAATGGTACCGCCAGAACTCGTCCTGGGAATATGAACCGGTCAAATCGACCAGCCGGGTTGCCGACGGCGATCTGAATCTGGCGGCCGACAAGCCGTCGCGCGTCACGCTGGCGCCGCAGCCCGGCCGCTACCGCCTCGACGTCAAATCATCAGAAGCGGACGGGCCGGTCACCTCGGTGCAGTTCGATGTCGGCTGGTATTCCGACGGCAGCGCCGATACGCCGGATCTCCTGGAAACCTCGATCGACAAGCCGGAATACGCGTCCGGCGACACCATGGTGGTGTCGGTCAACGCCCGCTCGGCCGGCAAGCTCACCATCAACGTGCTCGGCGACCGCCTGCTGACGACGCAGACCACCGACGTCAGGGAAGGCACCCAGCAGGTCAAGATTGCCGTCGGAAAGGATTGGGGGGCCGGCGCGTATGTGCTGGCGACCCTGCGCCGTCCGCTCGATGCCGCGGCGCTGCGGATGCCCGGACGGGCGATCGGGCTAAAATGGTTCGGGATCGACAAGAAGACCCGCACGCTGCAGGTCAATCTGTCGCCGCCGGCCCTCGTACGCCCCGGCACCTCGCTGAAGATTCCCGTCAAGCTCGGCGGGCTCAACCCCGGCGAGGACGCCAAGATCGTGGTCGCCGCGGTCGATGTCGGCATTCTCAATCTGACCAATTACAAGCCGCCGGCGCCGGATGACTATTATCTCGGCCAGCGCCGCCTGACCTCGGAGATCCGCGACCTCTATGGACAGTTGATCGACGGCATGCAGGGCACCCGCGGCCAGCTCAAGACCGGCGGCGATTCCGCCGGCGCCGAGCTGCAGGGCTCACCGCCCACGCAAAAGCCGCTGGCGCTGTATTCCGGCATTGTCACGGTCGGGCCTGACGGGTCAGCCGAGGTCAGTTTCGACATTCCCGAATTCGCCGGCACCGCGCGGGTAATGGCGGTGGCGTGGAGTTCGACCAAGGTCGGCCGGGCCACCACCGATGTCATCGTGCGCGATCCATTGGTGCTGACGGCGACGTTGCCGCGCTTCCTGCTCACTGGCGACCACGGCACGATGAGCATCGACCTCGACAATGTCGAAGGCGCGCCCGGCGATTACGCGATCAACGTCAAGACTTCGGGCCCGGTGAAGGTGACCGGCAATCCGACCACCGCCGCCACGCTTGCGGCCAAGCAGCGCACGTCGATGGCGCTGGGGCTCGACGCCGGCGGTTCCGGAACCGCCAACCTCGACGTCGACATCTCAGGGCCGAACGGGCTGGCGCTGTCGCGGCACTATGCGCTGGACGTCAAGGCGGCGACGCAGATCCTGGCACGCCGCTCGATCCGGACTCTTGCAAAAGGCGAAAGCCTGACGCTGACGTCGGACATGTTCTCCGATCTGGTCCCGGGCACCGGCAGCGTCTCGCTGTCGGCGAGCCTCTCCACCGCGCTCGATGCCGCGACTATCCTGAAGGCGCTGGACCGTTATCCGTACGGCTGTTCCGAGCAGATTACCAGCCGCGCCATGCCGCTGCTGTACGTCAATGATCTCGCGGCCGGCGCCCATCTGGCGATGGATACGGCGGTCGACGAGCGCATCAAGGACGCCATCGACCGGCTGCTGGCGCGGCAGGGCTCGAACGGCTCGTTCGGGCTGTGGTCGGCGGGCGGCGATGACGCCTGGCTCGACGCCTATGTGACTGATTTCCTGACCCGCGCCCGTGAAAAGGGCTTTGCGGTGCCGGATGTGCTGTTCAAGAACGCGCTCGACCGCATCCGCAACTCCGTGGTCAACGCCAATGAGCCGGAAAAGGACGGCGGCCGCAATCTGGCCTACGGCCTCTATGTGCTGGCCCGCAACGGCGCCGCCCCGATCGGCGACCTCCGCTATCTCGCCGACACCAAGCTGAACAATCTGGCGACGCCGATAGCAAAATCGCAACTGGCGGCGGCGCTGGCATTGGTCGGCGACAAGGCGAGGGCGGAACGTGTCTATGGTGCCGCGCTTGAGGCGCTGGCGCCAAAGCCCGTGATCGAGTTCGGGCGGGTCGACTACGGCTCGGCGCTACGCGACGCCGCCGCACTGGTGTCGCTTGCCAGCGAAGGCAACGCCCCGCGGGCGACGCTGACGCAGGCGGTTTTGCGCGTCGAAGCGGCGCGGGGGCTCACGCCCTACACCTCGACGCAGGAAAATGCGTGGATGGTGCTGGCAGCGCGCGCGCTGGCGAAGGAGACGCTGACGCTCGATATCGACGGGCAGCCGAGCAAGACGGCGGTCTATCGCAGCTACAAGGCGGAACAAATGGCGGGCAAGCCGGTCAAGATCACCAACACCGGCGATGCGCCGGTACAGGCGGTGGTCTCGGTCTCCGGTTCGCCGATCACGCCGGAGCCCGCGGCATCGAACGGCTTCAAGATCGAGCGCAATTATTTCACGCTCGACGGCAAGCCGGCCGATGTCACCAAGGCCAGGCAGAACGATCGCTTCGCGGTCGTTTTGAAGGTCACCGAGGCCAAGCCGGAATTCGGGCACATCATGGTGTCCGATTATCTGCCGGCCGGTCTCGAGATCGACAATCCGCATCTGGTTTCCTCGGGTGACTCCGGCACGCTGGATTGGATCGAGGATGGCGAGGAGCCGGAAAATACCGAGTTCCGCGATGACCGCTTCACCGCGGCAATCGACCGCGCCAGCGACGACAAGGCGGTGTTCACCGTCGCCTATGTCGTGCGCGCGGTATCTCCCGGCAAATACGTGCTGCCGCAGGCCTATGTCGAGGACATGTACAATCCCTCGCGCTACGGCCGTTCCGGCACCGGCACAGTCGAGGTGCGTTCGGCGAAATGAGCGAGGAGGCGACCATAGCGCCGGCGGCGAATAGCGCGCATCGCTGGCGACGGATCAAGAATGCGGCGGCTGTATCAGCCGTCGCCGGGCTGATCATTGCCGGCGCCTTCGCCGCCTGGGTTTACTCACTCGGCCCGCTGCCGCTCGATCAGGCCAGGCAAGTCTCCACCACCATCGTCGACCGCAACGGCAAACTGCTGCGCGCCTACGCCATGGCGGATGGCCGCTGGCGGCTGCCGGTCGACGCCAAAACCGCGATCGACCCCGGATATCTGAAACTGCTGTTCGCTTACGAGGACCGGCGCTTCTATTCGCATGGCGGCGTCGATCCGCTGGCGCTCGGCCGCGCGGCATTTCAACTCGTGACCAGCGGCCACATCGTCTCCGGCGGCTCGACGATCACGATGCAATTGGCGCGGCTGATGGAGCCTCGGCGCGAACGCTCGGTCTACGCCAAGCTGCGCCAGGTCGTGCGCGCGTTTCAGATCGAGCGGCAATTGAACAAGGATGAGATTCTCGATCTCTATCTGGCGCTGGCGCCGTTCGGCGGCAATCTCGAAGGCGTGCGCGCTGCCTCGATCGCCTATTTCGGCAAGGAGCCGAAACGGCTGTCGCTGGCCGAGTCCGCGCTATTGGTAGCGCTGCCGCAATCGCCGGAAACGCGGCGGCTGGACCGTTATCCCGATCACGCGCGCGCCGCGCGGGATCGGGTGCTCGATCGCATGGTGGAAGACCAGGTCATCTCGGCGGACGATGCGGTTCAAGCCAGGGCGATCCCGGTGCCGCGGCTGCGCAAACAGATGCCGATCCTGGCGCCGCATTCTTCGGATGCGGCGATCGCGATCATGAAGGATACGCCGGTCATCCGGCTGACGCTGGATTCGAGCCTGCAGAGAGTGTTGGAGGCGCTGGCGCGCGACCGTGCCATTGCGCAGGGGCCGAACATTTCGGTTGCGATCATCGCCGTCGACAATGAAAGCGGTGACGTGCTGGCGCGGGTCGGCTCGCCGGATTATTTCGACGAACGGCGGGCCGGGCAGGTCGACATGACCCGCGCGCTGCGCTCGCCCGGATCGACGCTGAAGCCGTTCATCTATGGCCTCGCGTTCGAAGACGGCTTTGTCCATCCGGAAAGCCTGATCGACGACCGGCCGATCCGCTTCGGCTCCTACGCGCCGGAGAATTTCGACATGACCTTTCAGGGCACGGTGCCGGTGCGCAAGGCGCTGCAACTCTCGCTGAACGTGCCCGCGATCAAGCTGCTCGACCGCGTCGGCGCCAGCCGGCTGTCGTCCCGGCTGAAACAGGCCGGCGGCAATCTGGTGCTGCCGAAAGACGAAGCGCCGGGGCTCGCGATGGGACTCGGTGGCGTCGGCGTCACCTTGCAGGATCTGGCGCAGCTCTATTCCGGGCTGGCGCGGCTCGGCTCCACGCGGCCGCTGCGCGAGATCATGCTGGCGAAAGACGAGCGCGATCCCCTGCGGCTGATGGATCAGGCTGCGGCCTGGCAGGTCGGCAATGTCCTGATCGGCACGCCGCCGCCGGAAAACGGCGTGCACAACCGGATCGCGTTCAAGACCGGCACCAGCTACGGCTATCGCGACGCCTGGTCGGTCGGCTTCGACGGCCGCATCACCATCGGCGTATGGGTCGGACGCCCCGACGGCGCGCCGGTGCCAGGGCTGGTCGGCCGCACCGCCGCGGCGCCGATCCTGTTCGACGCGTTTGCGCGTACCGGCAAAATCCCCTCAGCTCTGCCGAAGCCTCCGAAGGGGGCGCTGGTCGCGAGCAACGCCAAACTGCCGCTGCCGCTGCGGCGGTTCCGCGCCGTCGGCGAATTGGTGCGGACCGGCAGCGAGCAGGCGCCGCACATCCAGTTTCCGCTGAACGGCTCGCGGATCGACGTCGATCGTTCCAATGACGGTCGGTTCGCGGCGATGCCGGTCAAAATCGCCGGCGGCGTGCTGCCGCTGACCATGATGGTGAACGGCGTTTCCGTCGGCGATATCGACAGCCGCCGCCAGCGCCTGATCGATCCGCCCGGACCGGGTTTTGCGCGATTGACGGTGATCGATGCGACCGGTGCCGCGGATACGGTTGTTATCCGGGTGCAGTGAGTTCCTCTTACCTCGCCCCGCTTGCGGGGAGAGGTCGGATTGCGAAGCAATCCGGGTGAGAGGGAGCCACCGCGGGGCGGTCGCCGAAAAAGGCGAACTGTTGCAGCTCTTTTGAACCTCCTTCGAATTGATGGACACCTGTAGTAGGCTCGAGGAGCCAGGAGGTGTCGGATGGAAGCACGTCAACGTCGGTCGTTTACGAACGATTACAAGCGGCAAGCAGTCGATCTGGTGGCTTCGAGCGGTCGCTCGATCGGATCGGTGGCCAAGGAACTTGGCCTGCGCGATTCCGTATTGCGGCGCTGGGTGGAGCAGCGTGGGGCTGGGCGGGAGCCGACGGCACCGGCGCGGCGCCCCACAACGCAGGCGATGGTGCCGTCGGCGGACCACGCGGCGGAGATCGCTCGTTTGCAGCGAGAGAACGAACGGCTGCGCATGGAGCGCGACATTTTAAAAAAGTCGATCGCGATCTTTGCTGGGACGCGGACATGAGATTCCGTTTCATTGAAGATCGCCGCGCTGACTACCCGGTGTCACTGATGTGCGACGTGCTCGGTGTCTCGCCGGCCGGCTACTATGCCTGGCGAGCGCGCCCGGAGAGCCGGCGATCCGCCGCCAATCGTGCGCTCGTCGACGACATCGAACGGGTCCACCGCGAGGCCTGCGGACGCTATGGCAGCCCGCGCATCCATGCCGAGCTGAAGGCCCAGGGCCGCGGGGCGAGCCGCGGTCGCATCGAGCGACTGATGCGCCGTCACGGGATCAGGGCCATCATGGCGCGGCCACGCCGGGTGCGCACCACCGACAGCCGTCACGACTTCCCGATTGCCCCGAATCTGCTCGAGCAGAACTTCACCGCCGCCGCGCCGAACCGGATCTGGCTCGCCGACATCACCTACGTCGAGACTGATCAGGGCTGGCTCTATCTGGCCACCGTCATGGACCTGTACAGCCGCAAGATCGTCGGCTGGGCGATGGCGGATCATTTGCGCGCCGACCTGCCATTGGCGGCTTTGCGGATGGCCATTGCAGCACAGCGGCCTGGTGCCGGCCTGATCCACCATTCCGATCGGGGCGTTCAATATGCTTCGGCGGAGTATCGCAAAATGATGCAGTCTGCCGGCTTGCGGGCCTCAATGAGCCGCAAGGCCAACTGCTACGACAATGCCCCGATGGAAAGCTTCTTCCACACTCTCAAGACCGAGCTCGTCCATCACCGGCATTATGCAACACGGCAAGAAGCCACACGTGATATCTTTGCCTATGTCGAGGGCTTCTACAATCGAACGCGTCGTCACTCCGCCATCGGCTATCTCAGCCCGATCGAGATGGAGCTAAAAGCAGCTTAACCCTGTCCATTTTTTCGGGGGAAGATCACGTTCCTGCGCGAAAGCCGCCCGTGAGGGCTTGGCAATCACCCCTCGCTCAACGAGCTCGTCAGGTACCCCCGCATGGCCCTGCAAGCTTCTTCGGCCTCAGTGAGCGTTTTAAACCGAAGTTTGCTCGTGTCGTCAGGAGAGACTTGAGTCAGTGCAGTGGGTTAGGGTGGGAATGATCCTGTGATTGTGTCCATGTAAGGGGATTCCCAAATCGGCGAGGATATGATTCGATTCGGGCATGTTCATCGAGATGGTGCCCAATCGAGACTCTCCGCCTGCGGTGTTGCTGCGGGAGAGTTATCGCGACGAGCAAGGCCGTTCGCAGAAGCGGACGTTGGCCAATCTCAGCAAGCTGCCGCGTGATATGATCGATACGTTGAAGGCGGTGCTGAAGGGCGGAACGGTCATCGGCACTGGTCCGCAGGAACTGGAAGTCGAGCGCTCATTGCCGCACGGCCATGTTGCGGCGGCGCTTGGAATGATCCGCAAGATTGGCCTCGACCGGTTGATTCTGGGTGCGGCGAAGGATCCGGCCTCGCGACGCTGCTGCGATCTCGTTGTCGCCATGGTGGTTGATCGGTTGATTGCGCCACGATCGAAGCTGGGCTTTGTCCGCGCGATCGATGAGGAGACGGCGGTATCGAGTCTGGGCGCGGTCTTGCACCTTGGCCGGGTCAAGGAGCGGGAGGCCTATGAGGCGCTGGATTGGCTGCTCGAACGTCAGGGCCGCGTCGAAAATGGCTTGGCGCGGCGGCATCTCGAAGACGGCGTGCTGGTCCTCTATGACGTCAGCTCATCTTACTTCGAGGGCCGCTGCTGCCCGCTGGCGCGCTATGGCCACAGCCGGGATCACCGCAAGGACCGGCCGCAAATTGTCTATGGGCTGCTCTGCACACGCGAGGGACTGCCGATCGCCGTGGAGGTGTTCGACGGCAACACCGCGGATCCCTCAACCTTGAGCGCGCAGATCGAGAAGGTGAAGGATCGCTTCAGGATCAGTCGTCTGGTGCTGGTCGGAGATCGCGGCATGATCACCTCGGCCCGCATTCGCGACGAACTTAGGCCCGCGAATCTCGATTGGATCACCTGCCTGCGTGCACCGGCGGTGCAGGCGCTGGCCGCGGAAAATGGGCCGTTACAGCTGTCGTTGTTCGATGATCGCGATCTCGCCGAAATCAGCGCGCCGGACATGTTCCCAGGCGAACGGCTGATCGCGTGCCGCAATCACGACCTCGCCGCCGAACGGGCGCGCAAGCGTGAGGACTTGTTAGCAGTGACTGAACGCGAACTGGCCCGGATCGAAGCCAAGGTCCGGCGCAGGAACGCTCCCTTGCGTGACGCTGCCGAAATAGGTCTGGCGGTCGGCGCGGTTCTTAACAAAAGAAAGATGGCCAAGCACTTCGTCGTTACGATCCGCGATGGTCATCTCTCCTGGCATAGACGGCTCGATCAGATCGAGGCAGAGGCGCGCCTCGACGGCATCTATGTGATCCGAACCAGCATGCCTGCCGAGCATCTGAATGCCGCAGAAGCAGTTCAGGCCTACAAGGATCTCTCGCACGTCGAACGGGCATTCCGATCCCTGAAGAGCGTCGATCTGGAAATCCGGCCGATCCGTCATTGGACCGCGGACAGGGTGCGGGCTCATGTCTTCCTGTGCATGCTCGCCTACCATGTCGAGTGGCTCCTACGGGAGGCCCTAGCGCCGCTGTTGTTCCACGACACCGATCTGGCAGCAGCCAAAGCGGAGCGAACTTCTCCAGTTGCGGCCACCGCACCGTCAGACGTCGTCAAGGTCAAGAAGACA
Source organism: Bradyrhizobium sp. AZCC 2289 (assembly GCF_036924615.1). Classification (NCBI taxonomy): domain Bacteria; kingdom Pseudomonadati; phylum Pseudomonadota; class Alphaproteobacteria; order Hyphomicrobiales; family Nitrobacteraceae; genus Bradyrhizobium; species Bradyrhizobium sp. AZCC 2289. Next base: position 9,496,907 of record NZ_JAZHRY010000001.1, read on the forward strand.
ACCAGGCGATCGGCAGACGGTCAGCGCGTCATGAGCTTCGGTGACCTCATTGCGCATCTCGGAACACTCGCTCGCAACACCATGCACGTGCCCGCGCGCCCCAAGCACCGCTTTACCCTTCACTCCAAACCAACCGCCCTCCAGGAGGCGGCCTTCGATCTGCTCGGGCTCAATCCCGTTCGTGTCCAGTAACCGAGTAGCCTCGCGGACGAATGATCAAACCGCATCAGATACTTATGCGATTCATGGGTGAAAACTTCGGTTTAAAGGGCGAGCCGCCGACCCTGATGGCGCCCCTGTTCTGATAGATAGGACGCCACGATGCCACATAGCCGGGCGGTCCGTGAAAGCCGGGACCGCTGCGGCTCTCATAACTGATCACGAACGAAAAGCCGTCGCTGCTCGCGGTCCATATTTCTATGTCCTCGACGGGATTAATGACGCGGGTGAACTCCATGGCCATTTCCACCGCCGACCTACGCCATCGGTTGGAGCTTCCGACGATCAAGCGCTCTCCCAAAGACGGTTTCCAGCACTATAGCGTGGTACCCCCGCAAAGCCCGCTATCCACGCGCGAGGGCGCGCGCAAAGGGGCCCCGTTGAGGGGAATTGCTTTTTTAACCAAATCAGCGGAGCATGCGCGCTGGGTTTGATCACCCGGACCAGTGAATACCCGCAATCCATCTAAGGATCAGTGCCCTCGATTGGCGTCGAGAGCGGCGGGCATGAGACCCTTCTTCAGGGTTTCGACGGACGCGCTTGGCGGCGCGGCTCCGAACGGCCAGATGATGGCCGGGGGCGAGCGTGCTGTCCAGAGGGTTTCGGCCCTTAAAAGCGTCTCGACCAGTCTCACTGGCTGGTGATCAACCCCCGGCTGCTCGGTCTGACACCGAGCGACGGCTTTGATCAGCCGAACCAGTGAGCGACAAACCATGACACTGCAAAGACCTATGTTTCCGCCCGTCGACCAGACGCGGCGGCACGTCCTGACGCTTGCGGCCGGCGCCGTCGCAGCAACGATAGCACCGGCTGAATCCGCTACTGCGCCGGCGCCTGATCCCGTATTCGATCTGATCGAAATGCACCGACGGACCCATGCCGCTCACATGGCCTCGCTCAAGCTGCAAGATCGCCTTGAACGAAGATACGGCATCAGCAGCCGCGTGGATTGGGTTTCGACAAAACCCTGCCATGACGAGAGCGAGGCTTTTGAAGCGCTCGTTGCGACGCCTCCGACCACGCTGTCCGGCCTACTGGCATGGCTGGACTACTTTCAGGAGCTGTCGAGCGAGTTCGAGACGGAGTGGATGATCAACGACCGAGCAGACGCCGCGGTCCTGGTTGAAAGCTTCGCGGCGTCCCTCAAGAATATTGGGGGGCTGGCATGAGCAACGTTGTCAAATTTCCCTACAGCGCCAGCCGCCGAGTCCATTCCAAAAAGCCGCGGAGATCGAAGAACGGCACACCGGAGGAACGGTCGACAAAAGAGGCCAAGGCCGCAGCAGCGGCACAGCCATCCGCGACCGTCACCCGGCTGCCGCTCCCGCGCGGCACAATGCTGGATCGGGAGTTTAGGGCCAAGCTCGTCGAGCTCGACGAGAGCGGCCGTCAATTCATCAGCGGCTATATGCAGGCCCTGCTCGACCAAAGGGGGCTGCGATGATGAACGCCGACCAACGGAAAAAGCGGGCAAATTTCAAAGACAAAATGAGACGGCGGATCGACATGATCGCGGCCGACTGCGGCGTACCCGAATCGGAGTCGCAAAGGTGAGAGGGCGGCTCAAGCACTATGATTTGCTGTGCTTCGCGGAAAAGTACCGCATCAGCCTCGACTGGCTGATCTGCGGCGACCTGAAGGGGCTTGTCCGAACGATCGTCGCGAGGCGAACATGAAGCGCCGGCGCCGATCGATGAGGAAGCGCAACCGGCAACGGTTGGCGGGTCACGCTAGGCGGCGGCGGTAACTTATCCACAATCTCGGCGGTGCTGGCGTCTTGTTTCGGCGCCGCCGGGGATCAGGATCAGAATCATCAGAACGATAGGAGCCAACATGGGAAACAAGAAGCCCGCGAGTTTGAGCCCCAAAGTCGAGAGGCGGATCGCAGAGATTGAAGGGATGAACCTCGATGAGGTTCAAGCGCTCACGGCACGCATGATGTCCGAAATCGTCAAGGGAGATGTAACCACGAGAGAGGCGCGCGCGATCGACCGCGCTGTCGGCCGAAGATTGAAGGCGATCGAGCAAGAGCTTAGGGCCGACGCATGAGCACGCGGTATGAAACGACTGTCTCTTTGTGCGCCGCGATATGCAGAAGTAATAATGCTGTGTTGTGCGGAGCGGGGAGCTTGGCAGGCAACCGACAGTGGTCCAAAGCGCTTAATCCTGAGCAAAGCAACGTCGAGGGAGTGAAAAGCCCATGACGACTTTACAAGCAATACTCTTGGGAATGATGTTATCCTGGACACCAGGCATGGCGTTGCTGGCGTTTCTGCTTTGGCAAGACGGAATTGGTGTAGATGAGGACTGTGGCTGATCACTGCATGCGGACTTAGCTACGCGCCGATCGACTCCAGAGTGGCGCCAGCGGCTTTCCTAAACTTAGTGTCTGTCCGAAAACATGTTGAATCATCGGAATCATTTGTGATTCAAGGGAGGCGGTCCGAATCTGAAGGAGCGCCGATGTGGACGAAAGAGAACCGCGGTCGTTACGACCGCAGCCGGCTACGCTATCCCAGCGATTTGACCGATGAGGAATGGGCGTTGGTGGAGCCGCTGATTGCGTCAGCCAAGCGAGGCGGAAACAAGCGCACGGTGGATGTGCGTGAGGTGGTCAATGGTCTGATGTATGTGCTGAGCAGCGGTTGCCAATGGCGAGCGATCCCGAAGGATCTGCCGCCGCGCAGCACGGTGCACGGTTATTTTGACTTGTGGACTTGGGACGGCACGCTCGATCGCATCCATCACGCGCTCTATGTACAATGTCGGGAGTTGGCCAACCGAGAACCCAGCCCGAGCGCCGCCATCATCGACAGTCAAAGCGTCAAGAGCGCGGAAAAAGGGGGGCGTGGATTGACCCGCATGGCTACGATGCGGGAAAGAAGATCAAGGGCAAGAAGCGCCACATCCTAGTCGATACCCAGGGCTTATTGCTCCACGCCCTTGTACATTCGGCGGACATCCAGGATCGTGACGGCGGGGTGCTGGTGATGGCCACACTGTTTGGCCTGCATCCATTCCTGCTGAAGCTCTATGCCGACGGCGGCTATCAGGGGCCGATCTTTCAGTCCGCCGTTCGCAAAATCCTCCGGCAAATCGACGTGGAAATCGTCAAGCGTTCCGATACAGCAAAGGGCTTTGCGGTCTTGCCCAAGCGATGGATCGTCGAGCGCACCATCGCCTGGCTCAATCGCTGTCGCCGCTTGGCCAAGGATTGGGAGTGCCTCAACCGAAAGGCCTTGGCGTTCTTGCGCCTTGCCTCAATCCGCCTCATGCTCAGAAAGCTCTGTCAAAAAACAGCATGATCCCGGACAGACTCTAAGGGGGGCTTCGGTCCCGCGCCTGTTGCGGATGCGGCCTGCATGTGGACAGAGCGAAAGTGGATTAGGACACTCCCGGTTCCGGTAAACACCGTGTTAGTACGGAATCCTCAATGTCTGTGGAAAGCACTAAGCTGGCTCTTGCTGGGGCTGGCTTTTCATTCCGTACAAATTTGTATCAGCAAGGGGTCGCGGTAATGCGGCCCCTTTCGATTCGGAACGCGCGACTGGGCAGCAGCACAGACTCGCCCGTGCGCTGGCGCTGATCGACCGGCACATAGCCCGCAGCGGCCGGACTCACCAGCGGGCTTCCCAGAGTCATGGGGAGCCAATTCCCGTTTTCAGCGCGAGCGGCGAGGGTGGCAACTGATTTGCCAACACAGTGCGCACACGGAGCTTTTCCCAAGATTGTCGAAATTAAGCTAAGTACTTGATTTATTTGGTGAGCGCGGAGGGACTCGAACCCTCGACCCCATGATTAAAAGTCAGAGTATCCACACTCAACGGGACCGAACGGCACTGTAAAAAGCCCTATTTCGTTGACTTTTGAGGCGGTATCCGTTCCATTAGGTCCCGTTCTGTTCCGTTGCATCCAGCTATTTTGTGTCCCCGGCGTGTCCCCGGGAGCAAATCGGGCAGAGCGGCGCGACTGACTTGGGGACGCAGATGGATCAGCGCGTAGAGAATCGGAAGGCTTTGACGGACGCATTTTGCCGGGCTCAACCCGCCCCCGCAAGCGGCCGTCTCGAATTCGCCGATCTGAGATGCGCTGGCCTCTCATTTCGGATCACGTCGAAAGGCTCGCGGACCTTCTGTTTCCGGTTTCGTGACCCGGTCACCCGGGCGTCGACCAGGGCGACGATTGGGACCTATCCGGATGTCGGGCTCGGCGACGCCAGAGCGCGCGCGGACGCCATGCGCGCGACCGTGGCCGACGGCGCCAACCCGGTGGTAGAAAAGCGCAAGGGCCGCGCCACCGCCTCACAGCGGGCCTTCAGCGCTATTGCCGAGCGCTTCATGGTCGAGCACTCCCGCCGCAAGAAGCGATCGGCGGACGGGGACGACCGCAACTTGAGTTTGCACGTCCTGCCGAAGTGGAAAAATCGCCAGATTGACGACATCCGCCGCGCCGACGTGATTGAGCTGGTCGAAAGCATCGTGACCGCCGGCAAGCCCGTTCTGGCGAACCGGGTTCAGTCGCTCATATCGTCAATTTTCAGCTTCGCCCTTGATGCCGATGTACTGTCAGCCAATCCTTGTGCCCGACTTCGCAAGCGTGGCGAGGAAACCGCCGGAACCCGAATCCTATCGGACGCCGAGATCCGGCTCTTTTGGCGCCGGTCGCTTCTGTCCCCTGTCAGCCGCGGCACTGGGTTGGCGATGCGCTTGGAGTTGCTGACCGGGACGCGGCCGAGCGAAGCGGCTGAAATCGACCTGCGAGAATTGAAGGCGCTGGAATCTGCCGACAGCGCCTCATGGATCATCCCGGGCGAGCGGACTAAGAACAAGCGCGCGCATCTAGTTCCGTTGTCGCCTATGGCCCTCTCAGTGGTGCAGAGCGCGCGCGAGATTATCGACGAAGACGATGCATTCCTTTTTCCATCCCCGATCAAACGCACCGCGCCAATTGACGGCCACGCGCTCGCGGTCGCGATGCGTCGCATGAGTGAAAGCGACAAGCTCACTGGACCCGGAAGTAAAACTTGGAAGCGCGACCCGCCGACGCCGCATGATCTGCGCCGGACATTCGCAACGCGGCTATCCGAACTAGGCGTAGCGAAAGAAGACCGGGACGCTTGCCTAAATCACACGCCGACCGACGTCGGCTCAAAGCACTACGATCTGTATGAGCGCGCAAAGGAGAAACGCGCGGCGATGGAATTATGGGCCACGACCCTAGGCGACATCCTCAAGGGGGTGACGCATGGCAGATAGTCCGATCAAAGCGGAACGAAGGAATGAGCTATGGGAGGCATATCTACGGCCAGTTGACGTTCCTTCTGATCCGCTGGAGCGGCACAAAACAGCGCTAGAAAAACTGCACCTTTTGAAAGCCCTTCATTTAAGCGAAGTCGGGAGCGACGATGTTGACAAAACAAAGCGGATACTAGCAAACGCCTTCCCGCTCTGGTCCCTGATCTCCGCAGAGATCGGCGAATGGATTTTATCGTGCATTCACGATGTTACTGGCGGCGTTCCCGACGGCGACCTATACGACCGAGTAAGATTGGGTTCGCTTCTGAAGATGCAAGAGGCTGCAAGTGGACCGCCAACCCATCGCGATGCTCTTGACCCCGCAACCGTCATTATACCCCGCCAATTTCTTCTCGAAATTACGGATGCCTTATTGGCGCTTGATCGTGGAGAGGTGCGTCCGATCTTCGAGCACCGCGTAACAGGCGAACATGGAGCCCCGCACGCATGGTCAACAGCCCGAACGCTTGCCTTGGAGCACGTCGCCTTTCTTGTTGGTCAGGGCGTTAAGAAAGGAATTGCGCAGGCTCGCGTGGGAGCCGCTATAGGCGCTTCCAAAGGCACGCTTGAGGATTGGGAAAAAAAAGAAAAACAGACCAATGGGTTCGATGAAACGTGGCGGGTCGCCAAGGAAGCCGGCGCCTTATCCATTGCTGCGACACGATCGCCAACAATGGACAGTCATGTCTTGTATAAAATGAACCAGTTGCAGTCCGGCACTCTCCGCACTTTCGGAGAACATTACAAAAAACATTTTGGATCCAGACACAATCAAGTAAAGGGCGAAAGGGCGATTGATTGAAATTGACCCTGGAATTTTTAGGGTCTGATTAGCTCCAAATGACACTGAACTTTCAGTGCCGATCGCGCTCGATCATCACGATATCTTTCAGTCTGAATATTCGTATCTCTTAGCGCATGTCCGGCCGTACTCGGTGGGACTTCCTGAAAACAGGGTGCGCATGGATGTCAGACACAACCGCAGCTAATAGCTCAAAGCCTTTCCTTGTCGTCACGGACGTGACGGCGGCGCCGATTGCGTATCCGCCAGCTACCGCCGCGGTCGCGTCAGGTCGAACGAGAACCCGAATCTTCGGCGCTATCAAGAGCGGCGAACTGATTGCCAGAAAAGACGGCAAGGCTACGATTATCGAACATGACGAGCTGATGCGTTGGGTCCGGTCCCTTCCCATCGTTCAGGCGAAGGCATCGTGACGATGGCTGGGAACGCGCGACGTCATCCCGTCTTCGCCGCTGACATTCGCCGTCCTGGCGGACTCGTGTCCGTCACGCCCGTTCGCGATCGATCGGGCGAGGGCGGCGAAGCCTATTCCGTGAGCTACCACTCACCGAGCGGCGACCTCGCTTGGCTATCACCCCGGCTCGCATCTGAAGATCAGGCTGACGCCGCGGCGCGTTGCCTTGCGGATTTCACTGGTTCGGCGGTGCGCCGGTGACGGAGCAGACGACCAACGAACCGTTCCCGAGGGACCGAATAATGAAGATCGAGCGCGTCTTCGTTGACAGTATTCATGTAGGCGAGCGGCTTCGGCCGCTTAACGAGGGCGCGGTGCTGCGCCTGGTCGAGAGCATGAAAACTCTCGGCCAGCTTCAGCCGATATCGGTTTACGCTCCGGATAATACGGCGGCGCACCTTGTCGCCGGACGGCATCGGCTCGAGGCGGCCCGTCGACTGGAGTGGGACGATATCGAAGTCGTCTTCGTTACCGGCGATGAGATCAACCGACAGATGCAGGAGATCGCCGAGAACCTTCATCGCAATGAGTTGACCGCGCTGGAGCGCGATACGCAGATTGCACGATGGGTCGAATTGGTGGCCGCTAAGGTTTCCGACAAGATGTCGGAAACTCCACCCAACAAGGGAGGTCGCCCCGGAAAGGCATCCGCGACGGCCCGCGAGATCGGCGTTAATGAGCGAGACGTTCAGCGGGCTGTCAAGGTCGCATCCATATCGGACGAAGCTAAAACTGCTGCGCGGAACGCTGGCCTCGATGATAATCGGACCGCGTTGTTGGAGGCGGCAACGGAAAAGTCACCCGCGGCCCAGGTGAACATCATCAAGCGGATTGCTGCGTCAAAGCAGGACACGCGCAAGAAGAAAAAGAAAAGCCGGAAGGCGCGTTTTGCGGCGCCGAAGTCGACTCCAGAACAGCGCGACGAATTTGATCTTCAGGTCATCCAGGCGTTTTGGGAAACGGCCAGCGACAATGCTCGGGCCTCATTTCTTAAAAATGTCCGGTCGGAACCAGCGCGCGGTCCTGCAGTGATCTGCGACCGTGTGCGCGAGGCAATCATTACTCTATCCGGCCTGCCCCCAGCTCATGAGGTTGCCGGATGGTTCGCCGGATCGGACGCCGCAATCATAATTTCAGAACGTCTTCACCCGGCAGCCGCGTGGCTCGCCGATTTCTCCGACGCATGGAAGGACGATCGATGACGGTCCGCCTGCCGATCATGCTCGATGATCACGCCGCAGCCGCGGCGAGGGTGCTGGCGGAATTCGTCGGCGGCAAAACAGCGCAAACCGTTTCGAACGGGAACGGTTTAGAGCACGCTCGGGAGGCGCTAATTGCCACCCCTTGAAACGGAAAGAGCCGCCCTGGCAGGCGGCCCAATCCGAAAACAAAATGCGCTAGCAACGCTCGCCAACACTGCCACAGAACCGCAGGATCTTCAAGAGATTCAGGCGAGGCGTGTAGCACGCCGGTTCTGTCTGCTGCCCGATACGGCAGCGACGATTGCAATGCTCGCCTATGGAGCCGTGCAATGATGCCGGCACCAACCGAACCGCTAACATTTCCGCCTTTGGCCGCGCTGACGCCGGCTGCGGCCAACAGCGAATATGCCAAGGCCAGGCATTGCCTTGCCGGCCGCGATCCTGACGACGGTTTGCGGGCGCTAGTAACGCTTACGCAACGATTAACGCGCGTCCAGCTTAATGGCTTCTTGGTCGACAAAGACATTCCCGAACACCTTTGGACGGCCGCCGAATTGAGCGGCATCGTCGACCATCACGGTCCAGATACCGTGCAGAACATCATGGCGTCGGCGATCGAGGCCGCTACGGCCGACCCAGGGGAGAAAACGTCTTCCGTAGCGGAAAGCGCTTCTGGAAGCATCAGCGCGACGCCTTACGCGTGGCGTCAGCCCGAAACCATTCCGCGCCGCGATTGGCTGTACGGTCATCTGTTGGTCAGGAAATTCCTTTCGGCGACGGTCGCACCCGGCGGCGTCGGCAAATCAGCGCTCGTCACCGCTGAAACGTTGGCGATGGTGTCCGGCAAACCGTTACTTGGTGTGGTCGTCACGCGGCCTATGCGCGCCTGGCTCTGGAACCTTGAAGATCCCCAGGAAGAGACGGCGCGGCGAATCCAGGCTGGCGCGCTGCATTACCGGCTATCAGCGGACGATATTGGCGATCGGCTTTTCGTCGACAGCGGACGAGATCAGCGGCTCGTTGTGGCGACGGCGACGCGCAACGGCGCGGTTATCGTTCGGCCGGTGGTCGATGGCCTGATTGCCGAAATCATCGCCCGCAGGATCGACGTCATCGTGATCGACCCTTTTGTGAGCTGCCACGAGGCCTCAGAAAACGACAACGGCGCCATGGATATGATCGCGAAGGAATGGGCGCGCGTGGCCGATGCTGGAAACTGCGCGGTGCACCTGATCCACCATACCCGCAAGCTGGGCAGCAACGAGACTGAGGTCACGGTGGAATCGTCGCGCGGCGCCAAGGCCCTCACGGACGCTTGCCGATCGGTGCGGGCTATCAATCGCATGTCCGAAAAGGAAGCTCAGGACAGTGGCGCAGACAATCCGCGGCTGTATTTCCGGGCATTCAACGACAAAAGCAACCTCGCGCCGCCGGCAGATCGTTCCGATTGGTTCAAGATCGAAAGCGTACAGCTTGGCAACGGCCCGCAGGGGCACGGCGATAGCGTCGGCGTGGTCACGCCATGGGAATGGCCGTCCGCGTTCGGCGGCGTCACCACGGACGATCTATTCCGCGTTCAGAAGGCAATCGCGGCAGGCGCGTGGCGGCAAAGCCCGACCGCTAACGGCTGGGCTGGTTCCGCTGTTGCCGACGTGCTTGGGCTCGACCTGACCGACCAGGCAGCGAAGGCCAAGGTCAAATCACTGTTGCGGACCTGGATCGAGAACAAGGCGCTGAAGGTCGTTCAGCGCCCCGATGAATCCCGGCACGACCGACCATTCATAGAGGTGGATCAGTGGGCAAATTGCTGATGCCTGCGACAGTGTTTCGAACTGTCGCAAACACAGTGTCGCAACTGTCGCAACCCGACACGACTTTGCGACAGTGCGACAGTTGCCCTTATCCCTTTAGGGATAGGGCACCTACTGTTGCGCTGTTGCGAAAGGGTTGCCGGCGCGAAAAACGTACTGTCGCAAATGCGGTGTTCGCATGACCGTGCAGGCCGCGCTTCGCGACACATGGGTAGAGATTATGGACCCGGGCTTCGGTTTCGGGGTCGCCTGGGTCACTCCCTGCGCGTGCAACCGCCGACACCTGCTGTGGACCGGCTCGACCTACGCCGAGGCCCGGCGCGCCGCAGAAAGCTGGGCTGACACGCTCGGCGGCTTGCCGGTCCTCGATCGAGCGAGGCTGAATTGAGCGGACCTGCAGCCCTACAGCGCGTCGCCGCCATGTTGCGCGCGCAAATCCGCCCATCGCCAGATGACGCGATAGCCGCGGCCGACGCTCTCGACGAGCTCGCCAGGGCGCCGCGGTCACATAAGGAACGTCTCGAGGCTCGCGACGCCCTGATTCGCACAGTTTCGGGAAAATTTTACGAGGGGCAAACGACCTGGGCGGCAGCGTGCGGGATCGCCAAGGGGCTTTCGAGCTATCGCTCGCGCGCGTGGCTACGGGTGGAATCGGATCTGCACCAAAATCCCGATCCGTTAAAGATTGCAGGCTTTTTCTGGGAGATCTTGAAGTTGGTCGACGAGCCAATCGGCGAGCGGCAGATTTACCGGATCCTCAAAAATAATCGCTCCGACTGACATCCGCGCCTCTGGCGATGTCAATGACAGCCGCCGTAGGATTCTCTCAGGATCAATTCGCAAGGAAGATTCAATGTCGCTGATCGACACCGCAAAGCAGGTTTTCTCGCCGGCGCCGTCTCCGCAACGCCCGCGCCAGCGGCCGGACGATGTGGTCGAACTTTATCACGGTCACGCGGTAAAGCGACTGATTGAGCTCCGGAGAAAATCGACCGACTTGCGCGCGCTTGCCATGCTGCCGGGCGAAGAACTAAACGCACTGATGCGCCGCCGAACCGCCGTAAAGAACCGGAGAACCGAAGTCGCCGGCAGACGGCCCATTCAAGTGGATGCGCTTGCCGAAATTGACGCAGAACTCGCTCTGATCGAATCCAATATCGCCGAGCTGCAACAGATTAAGGCCGATCGCGATCAAGCGGCAAATTGTGTCACCCAATTGGTGAAGGGCTGCGAAGATTACGGGCTCGATCATTTGCTGACCTGCGCCGTATCGCTTCACACGATCAAAGCGCCGTCGTTCCTGAAGGGTGAAAACGAGGCGACCGCGCTCGCCCGCGTGCGCAACGAGATCAACGACATCAACGCCGACATTTCCGACGTCAAAGCGGCGCCGCTTCCTTCTGCCGAAGCCAAGCAGAAGGCGCGCGATCACGTCAGTGGGCTTATCGAGGCTGGCCGGATTGACGTTTCCGGCTTGCTTCGTCGAAGCGGGGGCGGCGTGCAGTGGCCGACAGTTTATGGCCATCGTGAAATTGATATTCAACCAGTGTTGGCGTTCATCTGTTCCGATCAGATCATAGCGAAACTCGAAAGCGAGATCGACTTACTCGCCGACGACGAGCGCGCGCTGAGCGATGCGCAGTGCGCCACGAAATTGAAGGTGCTCCTGGCCAAGCGGCTCGAGCTAGAGCGCGATGAAGAAGAACTGTACCGAATGGCCGAGAGCAAGGGGTTCGCCGTAAGCCGGCGCCCTGATGCTGACATCCGCGCCGTGCTCGGACTTGCGAGCACGATGCCGGCGCCTCGATAACCATCCCGGTTGTCCATGTCGGGATGGCAAAGCAGAACCGCGGACGTTGGGGATTCTCCGTCTGACCAGCGCCCGCGGTTCAAATCAACTGAGTTCGAGAGCCTCACTGGAAACGTTTCCAGTGAGCGCAACGGCAAAAGGACCGAAGGCGATGAAGTCATATTTCAGAATGAGCGCAGCCGACGACATCGGCGAGATATTGCTCTTTGACGAGATCGCCGACGATAGCTGGCCGGCGTTTGACGCCGAACTGAAGGCGCTTGGCGCGGTGAAGAACATCAATCTTCGCATCAATTCGCCCGGCGGCAACGTGTTCGACGCGATGGCGATCTTCAACGCGATCAAACAGCACAGCGCCGAGGTAACTGCGACGGTGGATGGCATCGCGGCGTCTGCAGCCTCGCTGATCGCGATGGCCGCCGACAAGATCGTGATGCCGGAAAATTCCTTCATGCTGATCCACCAACCGAGCGGGATGACCATCGGAACGTCTGATGATCACGCCACCATGGCCGCCAACCTTCAGAGGATGACCGACCAATTCGCCTCCGTCTATGCGACCCGCAGCCGGAACAGCCTCAGCAGCGTCAAAGCCTTGATGCGCGAGGACAGGCTGATGACGGCTGCCGAGGCCAAGAAGTCGGGCTATTGCGATGAGGTTACCGACAATGTCCGGATGGCCGCCATGTTCGAGCCTTCGAAACTGCCGCCCAGGACGGCGAAGGCGTTCAATAAGGCTCTCGCGCTGAGCGCGTCTATGGCGGACCACAAAGGCGAATGGCGCCGGCTTCAGGCGATCGTCAAAGCACAGATGGGAATCCGAGCTTGACATCTTATCACGGCGACAATCTTGATTTTACCTGCGGCATTGCCTGTCCGCCCGGATCACCCCGGCCGAAGATGTTCTGGCCGTCGGTGCCATCGCGCGTTCAGGACGGCTATGATCCGGTGGTCAGGTGGATCGTCGAGAGCGACGCCAACGCGCCATTTGAAACGGGCGTGGGCTTCACGTTCGCGCCCGACCCGGCCGCGCTGGTTAGCGAATCGGGCGGCGATCCATCCTTCACAACCTATGTCGGCGAAATTGATCTGTTCCTCGGCAGCCGATCCAACCCGGTGCTCGTCGCCGCTGCGCCTGGCGTGACCGTCACGCCGGAAGCGGGGAAGACGTTGGCACTGCTGACCCCATTCAATTTCGTCACCCTCAGGAAGACGGGCGACAACACTTGGAGACTCTCGGGCGATCTGGTGCCGTCATGATTGAACAACCCGATAGGTACAACTATACCGGGTCCTCCGCCACGGTCGACAATTACGGGACAGCTTAGTGTGCGACATCGCATGAGCCAGAGTTTGAAATTGAGGCAACACGCAGAGGGGTGGTCAACACCATGGTAGAATATCTTTCTCTTGGCGGCTTGGCGAAAGCTCTCGGCAGAGACAAATCCGGTCTGAGCCGCCATGCAAAAAACGGAACTATCCCAAAGCGTTCCAATGGAAAGTTCGACCTTGAAGCGGTCAGGCGCGCGCTGAAGAAAAATGTTGATTTGGCGATGGCGCGGCCGGCTCGGCGGCGCGTTGCCGGTCAACAGTCAACACCTGGTCTACCAGTTGACGAGCGAGATCCGGTTGCCGGCTATGACGTCGAGCGCATTCTGGTCGACGGCAAATTCATGACGGTCGGCAACGCCAGGGCGCTGGCGGAAACCTACCGCGCTCGCCTCGCGAAAATGCAATTCGAAGCCGAAAGCGGTGCTGCCGCGAAGGTTGAGGCCGAGGCGTGGACGGCCTGGGCGCCTCGCGCTGCCGATACGTTGGCTGAGGAATTCGGTATCGACCGGGGAAAGCTAACTGCGACGCTCGAGGATCTTGTCCTCCGCCAAATCGCTGATCGTGAAGCAGGTAGAGACACGATAGTTTGAAATATCTTTGCGGCGTCGTGATGAGGCGCCGCAACTCTTTGGAAGGGTATCGACAATGGCCTCGGCAGTGCAAGCGCTTTTGTTCTCTTATGGTTTGGCACCAGGCGGCGGTGACGGAGGCGTGACCTACGCAACCCTTGACGGTGCTGTTACCGCCGGCACGCTGTCAAACGGAAATCTTACATACACGCATACTAGCGGTAATGGCACGGCCAGGAGCACAGCGCAGAAGAATTCTGGAAAATGGTATTTTGAAATTACGGCGGGGACGGGCATCGCAGCGGGCGGCACAAATAGCTCCGTAGGGGTTATGAAATTAGGAGCGACGGATATTAATGTCCTGAATGGTAGTGACGCCGGGATGGTCCTGAAAGGCGGCAACGCGGCTATATTTTCAAACAATGCCAGTTCCGGCCTCTCGCTTGGCGTTGATATTGCAGATGGGAATATCATCGGGGTTGCAGTCGATCTTGATAACCACAAAATCTGGTTTCGGAAAGCACCTTCGGGCAACTGGAACGGGCAAGCCATAGGCTCGCAAAACCCAGCTACTAATACAGGTGGTGCTTCGCTTTCCGTCTGGAACGCGACCACGTTGTCCCCATATGCCGGTTTCGACGCGGGCGGATCGTGGACCGCGAACTTCGGTGCATCGGCATTCACAGGTGCTGTGCCTTCCGGGTTCACATCCGGCTGGACGGTCTAGCGGTTCATGATGATGTATGTCTGCCCGGCGTATGGACCTCCCTGAAAGGGAGCCAGCCTAACACCACAACCCCACCGCGAAAAGAGTGAACGAACCGCGTCTCAAGCGGGGCGGCTACCTCGGCGCTTCCGCCCCCTTGCTGAACCTTGAAATCCGCTCGACTGCAATCGCTGTCTGGCTTCGGCAGGTCTTTGTCGGGGGCGCTCGCAGGTTGTTTCGGTACAATACACAGCCACAGCGCCCTGGCTCGGGGGCGACGACGACATCCACGTTATACATTAACTGGCCGGTCTTGGACCGAACGAACATTCGCGTCGTGCCGGACGTCAGTGGTGCGATTGTAAATTGTCGGTCGCTCTGCGGAACGCCCTTCAACGACGCCCCTTTGGCGCGAAAATCTCGCCGAACGGTTCGGCAAACTCAAATGCCTTTGCCTGACCTAAATCGATGGAAACCAGTCCCTCGCTCGGTATCTCCTGCGGCTGCGCCCATGCACTGCCAGCCAGCATCAATAAACAAGCCGCCCAAGCTAATCGTTTCATTGGAATTCCCTCCCGAAAGGGAGGCAGGCTACAACCCCGCAGCGAGTAATCTGCAATAGTTAGGTTTAGCGCGGCTTCAACCGGGGGGGGCCTTTTGGGGCGGGAAAGCGCGGGCGACAAACCACCCACGGGACTAGACGCGCGAAAGCCGCCCGTGAGGGCTTGGCAATCGTCGCAAATCTGCAGACCGCGCCTAACCTACCGGGAACAGCTTGTCGGTGGATTTGTCCAAATGCCTCTTGCTGCTTTGAGGATCTGTCAGGTGCCCAACCAGCTCTCCGGAAAGCTTGTAAATGTTCACGCCTCTGAGGTCATAGATCTTCTGTCCCTTGAGATCGAAAATGGCCTACGCGATCAGCCGCAACACCGGGGCGTTCGCATCGCGCATCACTTCTTGCTCCGTTTGAAACAGCCAGTAAGGCCTGGACTTCTAAGCGTCTCAAGCGGTCTATGCGGTGACGGTGGAGCAGGCGGCGGAAGCGCAGCGCCGGTAGCAGCGGCGAATTTTGCATAATCCGAAAACCGCACGCGCGCGCCCTGCATGATGGCCTCAATCGAGCCGTCTGATTGCATGCGGTAGGGAATGCCAGCGTGCACGGCATCGGGCTCGAAGGCTGTCGGCGCCGTGCCACCAGCCGCAGCTGGCGCATTTTTGCGCTCCATAACGAGCACCGCCAGCAATGCGATCAGTGGTGAAATCACGAGCGCTAAAAAGAACCACAGGATGCCCTCGCGACCGCGGGCATTGGCGGCGACGCCAACCACGATCGAAAGTCCGATCCAGAAGAGTACGATCTCCATCTTGCCTGCCCTCAAGACGAGGTTGTAGCATCCCGCAACTGGGGGGCGAGCACAAGGCACATCCTCTCGAAAGACCCCTGGGTGTAAGGCTCTTTCTGCTGGTCTATCCACTTATCCAGTGCCTTCACCGGGAATTAGGCCGAGGCGCTGGCATTCTAGTTCAGTTGCCTTGATCACCCTATCGACCTGAATCGCCGCTCCATCCAGCAAGCCTGCAGGCTCGCTGCCAGCTATCACGAAATCATCATGCGTAAACGTAAGCCCGAATGCGAAATAACCTCCGCCCTCCGTAAAGTCAGCACCTCCAGAGCCTAAAATTTCCAGATCGAAGGCCTCTGGATGCCATCGATGGCCAAGGCCGATAGTGATCCCGTTCATGATGTACCATGACCTGGAGATCACCTGTTTTGAATGGGATGAGCGCGGCGTGCTTCTGAGTATTGCAAAGTATGCTGAGGATGCTCAGCCATCTATTGCCGCAGAATGTCTTGAAGATGGCGATTATTTCAGGAAGGAGGTCTGGACGCCTGCGCTTGATCATGCCGTCAAAATCAGATGCCGTAGATGCGATCGGAAAGTAAGCATTTCTGGTTTTGGGCTTAGCCGCCAGAACGGCAGTCGCATAAGCTATTTGATCCAATGCAGAACGTAGATTGTTGGCAGCGTCAAATGCGATGCAGGAAAGATCCTCAAAGAAGTCCCGATCAAAGTGAATCTTATGCTGATTGCCGTCTGGCCGTTTCTCAATGCGATACGTACCGCGCGCTCTGCCGTTCATAAAATCGTCAGCTCGGGCCCGCAGGTCTGCAATGTGATAGCGACCGCGAGCAACCGTTCGCTTGGGACTGTAGAACGGATCCGGAGCAATCATTTCCCTTTGGTCTTCAGCCCGAGCTCAACCAGGCGACGTATGGCTTCAGCCCGCGAGGGCTTGTCTTCCTGTTTGGCGCGCCATTTGTCGACGGCTTTGAGGAATTCCGGTGAGGCCCGCATTTGAAATGGCGTGCTTTGAATTCTGCCTGGAGGACGTCCCATAAATGTATTGACCTTTATCCTAAGTGTCATTACATTTATAGCAAGCCGGGACGGCGCTTGCAACACCGTTCCCGGCTCTAACCCCGAGCAAGGAGCTCCTCTCAATGCCCAAATCTGATCGCGTGTATATCACGCCACCCACAAACACGCCCATATCCCAAAACCATCCTGTGGACGCCCCGTCGCGGCGCCGCTTCCTCACGAACGCTGCTGCCGTGGCCGCTGGTGGCGCCGTCATGGCGCTAGCGACGATCCAGCCCGCGCCGGCAAGCCCGCTGGACCCCGCGAACGCCAGTCCGGCGCTCCGAGCCGCGGCGATAGCGCTGGATGACGCCCACAGCCGTCTGAAGGAAGCTCGCGCCGCCTTCGATGCAGCCGACAGGCTGCCGGAAGAGTGGCGAAGGCTAAACCCCAAACCGACCGGCAGCCGCGCAATCAAAAGGTGGAATCGTCGTGAACGCGAGAATCGGCATTCCCTCACGATGGGACTGTGGCGGGCGGTAATAGGCGCGGAAGATGATTTTCGTGAGGCTCAGATGGCCGTGGCGATGGTCGCCGCCCGAGATATGGACGAGCTCGCGCTCAAGGCCTGCATGTCCGGCGTCTATGACACTGTGCACCTATACTGCGGCCGGGCCTCGCCGATCGGTTTCTCTGTGGCGTTCGACCTGATCAGCCTGACGACGGCGGTGGCGTCATGATGGCAGCAACAGCAGAACACCGCCGGCACGCGATTCAGATCGCCTCCGCGCTACCCAATGACCCCGAGGACGCGCTGATAGTCCTCGACCTGACGAGGCGGCTCATTCTCGAATTTCTCGCTGAAGATGAGCCGGCTCAGATGCCGGGCAAGGTGCTTACCTTGGTCCGCGGAGACGATTGCGCCTGATCTCGACGAGGGCCCTCCAAGGAAGCCCGCCGGTTCACGCCGGGGAAGTCAGAAGCCGTCACCGTCCCAAGCCGGTGGCGGCTTTTGATTTTGTGTCCCTGCCGCGTCCCCCGGCCCCAAAGCGGGCGTGTCCCCATCGCCAAAAATGCAAGAAAGCTCTGATTTTATTGGTGAGCGCGGAGGGACTCGAACCCTCGACCCCATGATTAAAAGTCACGTGCTCTACCGCCTGAGCTACGCGCTCACTCTATTGCTTGAGCATGAACTTTTCGGAAGACTGGTCCACCTCGCTATCCACGTGCGGGGCAGGGTTTTTCCGGATCGTGCTCGGCCCGCGCTGTGTAGGGGGCGGGGCCTTGGCGGTCAATAGCGCAAACCGCCGCAAATGGGCCAATCGCCAGTCCCAAATTCCCCTTGCACAGCTTACGGTTAGCCCAACCTCTTCAAGTTGGGCCGGCCCAATCCATCCACCGTGCTGCCGCCGGTTTTGGTCAGCTGTCCCGGTGAATCTCGGATGCCACCGGCTGCGAGGGGCTGGCGACCGTCGGCATCGTCACCGGGCGGAGCCCGATCAGTTCGGCGGTCCGCACCGCGCTGTTGCGCCAGAAGGCGAAAGAGTTGATCCGGGAGTTCTCCAGGATCGCGATCGCCACCGCCGAGAGGAAGGGCAGGCTTTCCAGCACCAGGACCGCCGCGAAAATATAGATTTCGCGCACCTGTTTATTACCGGTGATCTTGATCAGCGTGGAGTCGTTGTTCACGATCAGCACCGCGGCGCCGACCAAAAGCAGCACGCCGATGACCGCTTCCCAGAACGCCTGGAATTCGATCGACATCACCGACAACCCGCCCTTCGAGGTGCGGGCGAACGGCAGATGCTCGGTGATCAGGCCCTGGGCGACCGCGCGCGATACCGTCCATTGCACCGACATCGCCGCGATCATGGCGCCCAGCATCTGGCCGACTTTGATATGCACGCGCAGCCGGTACAGCGCCAGGAAATGCACCAGCGAGACGATGAAGGAGGCGATGATCGGCAGGGTCAGAATCTTGTCGGGGATGGCGATGTCGGCAAAGACGACGATCGGCACCCAGATCAGATTGAGGATCGCGACCACCACGCCGAGGCTCTCGGCGCCGAGCCAGTTCAGCCATCCCAGCGAGAATTCGCGGCGCTGATCCGGCGTCAGCCGGCTCGCGCCGGGCAGGAATTTTCGCCAGTGCTTTTTGACGATCTGGAAGCCGCCATAGGCCCAGCGGTGGCGCTGCTTCTTGAAGGCCTCATAGGTGTCCGGCAATAGCCCGTGGCCGTAGCGTTCATTGGTGTAATGCGTCAGCCAGCCGTGCTCGATGATGGCGAGGCCAAGATCGGTATCCTCGCAGATGGTGTCGCCGGCCCAGCCGCCGGCCATGTCCATCGCCGCGCGGCGGATCAGGCACATGGTGCCGTGTACGATGATGGCGTTGGCCTCGTTGCGCTGGACCATGCCGATGTCGAAGAACCCGGCATATTCGCCGTTCATGATGTAGTGCATCAGCGAACGGTCGCCGTCGCGGTGCTCCTGCGGTGCCTGCACCAGGCCGACGCGGGGGTCGGCGAACACCGGCACCAGATCCTTCAGCCAGTCCGGCCGCACCACGTAGTCGGCATCGATGATGCCGATGATCTCGGCATCGACCGCGGTACGGTCCATGGCGATCTTCAGGGCACCGGCCTTGAAGCCCTTGACCTTCTCGGCGTTGATGAACTTGAAGCGCTCACCGAGCGTGCGGCAGTGGTCCTGGATCGGCTGCCAGAATTCCGGGTCGGGCGTGTTGTTGATGATCACAACGCATTCGAAATTCGGATAATCCAGCCGCGACACGGCATCGAGGGTCTGCTTCAGCATCTCCACCGGCTCGAAATAAGCGGGGATGTGGATCGACACCTTGGGGAAGCTGATGGTCTCGCCCATGGTCGCGGGCGCCACCGTTGCGCCCTTGACGATCAGCCGGCGCGGCGCCCCCCCGAATGCGATCGCAGCTATTTCCTCGATCCGCGCCATCGCGATCAGCACCAATGGCACCAGAAGGATCAGGCCGAGTACCATCGCAAACGCCGAGCCGAACACGAAATAATGCCCGGCCCAGTACGCGAACACGGTGGCGACCCAGGCGCCGACGCCGTTCGCCGCGGCCGACAGAACCAGCGCCTGCATCATTGTCGGCTCGGCGAGCCGCAGGATCGGCAGCGACATAAACAAGCCGACCAGCAGCGCAATGGCGGCGAGCTTCCAGTAATTCTCGTTCACGATCGGCCCGGTCCAGGCGAACTTTGGTTCGCGCGAGGCGTCGAGAATGCCCCAATAGGGGCCGACGCCGCCTTCGAAGAACTTCCAGGGCTGATCGATCGCCTCGACGATGTTGTAGTCCATGCCGATGGCTTCGGCGCGGGTGACGAAGTTGCGCAGCACCGAGGCCTGCTCGAACGAACCGGGTTCGGCATTGCGCAAATTATAGCCGGCGCTCGGCCAGCCGAATTCGGCGATCACGATGCGCTTGCCGGGAAACGTGTCATGCAGCAGCTGGTAGCGCTCGACCGCCTGATCGACCGCCTGCTTGTCGGTGAAATTTTCCCAATAGGGCAGCACGTGGGCGGCGATGAATTCGACCGATGAGGCAAGTTCCGGATTGTCGCGCCAGATGTTCCAGATTTCACCCGTCGTGACGGGAACGTTGACCGATTGCTTGACCCGCTTGATCAACGTGATCAGGTCTTCGACCTTCTGCTCGCCGCGGAAGATGGTCTCGTTGCCGACGACGACGCCGATGACATTGCTGTTACGCTTGGCAAGGTTGATCGCGGCCTCGATCTCTCGCTTGTTGCGATCGCCGTCCTTGTCGATCCAGGCGCCGACCGTGACCTTCATGCCGAATTCCGCGGCAATCGGCGGCACCAATTCGTTGCCTTCGGTCGAAGAGTAGAGGCGAACCGCTCGGGTCAGGGTGGAGAGCTTCTTCAGGTCGGCGCGAACCTTCTCGGAATCGGCGATGCTGTCGGCGACGGTGTGGCCAGGTTCAAACGGCGCGTAGGAAGCGCTCGGCAGGATGCCACGGAAATCCGGCGCCGCCTGCTTTTCCTGAAACAGACCCCACAGCGCAGCGTGGGCCGCGGTCACAAACAGCAGAACGGCGACGACGGCGCGCATCGGCGACTAAACCATACGGGGCCTACTTGAGGGGAAAGCGAACCCGTCCCCTAGGTTCGACCGACACGGCGGCAACTTCAGGATAATCCTGCCGCGCAATTTCACAACTGATATCCCGCCATGGCGTTTTAAGGGCGCTGAGCGATTCAAACGGCGAAAAATTCGGATCGTTCCGACAGCCCGGCGATTACTTCGCCGGCGGGGTCGGTGAGGCGGCCGGCGCGGGGGTCGCGGCCGGCGCCGGCGCGGCATTGCCGGCGGTCGCGGATGCCGCGGCCGGCGTTGCAGCTGCGGCCGCCTGGGGTTGCGCACCCGGATTGACCCAGCAGGCATGGACGCGGCTGCTCAGGGTCTCCGCAACCTTGGGATCGATCTGCCCGCCGAAACGGGTCAGGCAACGGAACGCCGCCTGGACGTGCCCGCCGGGGCAGCCGAACCGGTCGTAGAGATCGAGGTGCCGGAAAGCGGTGTCGAGATCGTCCCGCCACATCAGGCTTACCACCCGACGGCCGAGCCAGACGCATTCCGGGTTGCCGGCCGGGCCATTGATGACCTGGGCGGCCTCGACGAATTCGTCGGTCTTGCGCTGGTTGTCCTTGGTGGCGTCGGCGGCATTGGCGGCCGGTGGCTTGCCGGATTGATCGGGGGCGGGGGTGCCGCTCTGGGCGAAAACGCTGCCGGATCCGATCAGGAGCGCGAGGCCTGCAAGGGCAACATGGCGCAAAACCGCAACTCTTGGATCAAGCACCCGTCGACGCATACGTTCCCCGATATGTTTCCTGCCCGAGAGACAATTTTGGACGGTCCGTGGCCTGGCTTGATGCCGTCCAAATGGGTCCCCAATGCGGCGGAGACTTAAGCAATTCCCATGACGGTTATTTCGGATTTTGTCCAGCAAAGTCACAACTTTATCGCGACGTGGTAAAATGGCCGCAGGACAAAGCCGGTATTGCACCTATCCCGCTCTTGGCAGATGCGCGCCGACCGGCTAATCGACGGGCCCCGCCCGGAGGATGGAACCGATTTCTTTTCGTACGCCGCTGGCGCTTCTCCTGACATCCTTATCTGCGATCGCAGCCGTGTGGTGGTGGCTGGCCACGCCGATCACGCTCGTGCGCGCGCCGATCGATCCCGATGCCAAGTTGCAATGCGTGTCCTATGCGCCGTTTCGTGGCGCGCAGACGCCGCTGCAGCCGACCACACATATCGGGCCCGAGCAGATCGAACGGGATCTGGTGGACCTCGCCAAGATCACCGATTGCGTGCGCACCTATTCGATCGAGAACGGCCTCGACCAGGTTCCCGGTCTCGCCGCAAAGGTCGGGCTGAAGGTAATCCAGGGCATCTGGCTCGGCAGCGACCGGCTGAAGAATCTGGTGCAGATTTCGATCGCGGTGGGCCTGACCAAGCAATATCCCCAGGTCATTACGGCGTTGGTGGTCGGCAACGAGGTGCTGCTGCGCGGCGAGATGACCACCGCCGACCTCGCGGCCAATATCCGCTCGGTCAAGGCGCAGGTGACCGTTCCCGTCACCTATGCCGATGTCTGGGAATTCTGGCTGAAGAACCGCGAGATCTATGACGCGGTCGATTTCGTCACCATTCACATCCTGCCCTACTGGGAGGACATTCCGGTCAAGGCGAAATTCGCGGCGTCCCATGTCGATGAGATCCGCAAGCGGATGGCGGTGGCGTTTCCGGGCAAGGAAATCCTGATCGGCGAGACCGGCTGGCCGAGTGCCGGGCGGATGCGCGAGGGCGCGCTGCCGTCGCGGACCAATCAGGCGCGTATCGTCTCCGATATCCTCGATCTGGCCAAGCGCGAAGGCTTTCGCGTCAACCTGATCGAAGCCTATGACCAGCCCTGGAAGCGCCAGCTCGAGGGCACCGTCGGCGGCTATTGGGGCCTGTTCGATGCCGCCAAGCGGGTGGTGAAATATCCGCCAGGCCAGGTCATCAGCAATTATCCATTATGGAAATGGCAGATGGGCGGCGGCATGGCGCTCAGCGTGGCCGTGTTCCTGGCGGCGTGGCTGACGCTGCGGCGGCGGCCATGGACGCCGCGGCCGACGTCCTGGATCGCGGTCGGCCTATGGGCGACGACGGGTGGGATCCTGTTCGGGATCGCCGCCGACAAGATGTTCTACGAGAGCTACGGCGTCGGCGGCTGGCTGCAATGGGGGGCGCTGCTGGCGGCGGCGATCGCCTCGCCCTTGCTCTGTACCCATGCCGCGATGTCGGGCCGATCGCTGCCGACATTTTTGGAACTGCTCGGCCCGCGCGAGTTCAGGGGCGGATCTTTCCCGACGGCGTTGCTGGCGATCGCGCTCGCCGTCACCACGCTGATCGCAACCGAAACCGCGCTCGGCTTCACCTTCGATCCGCGCTACCGCGATTTCCCGTTCGCCGCGCTGACGATGGCGGTGATGCCGTTCGCGGGCCTGATGCTGCTCAACCGCCCGCAGGCGGGGGTGCGGCCGATCGCGGAGTCCAGCTTTGCCGGGTTGCTGGTCGTGACCGCGCTGTACACCGGCCTCAACGAGGGCGCCGCCAACTGGCAGTCGATGTGGACCTGCGCGATCTACCTGCTGCTGGCGCTTACGCTGTGGCGGGCGCGGGTCGCGCAAAGCCCAAAATAAGCAGGCCGATCGCAATTCCCGACAGCGCGATATTGTAGAGCACGATCCCGAGCCCTGCGGCGATCAAGCCGCCGGTCAAAAGCACGATCGAGGGCCGCATCACGTGCAGCGTCGCAATGACCAGCGCGACAATGCCGAACACCGAATTCTTGAACAGATAGGTCGCCAGCACCCGCGCCTTGCACAGCAGGGATTGCAGACCGGCGTCGCAGGCCAGCGCGACGGGCGAATACTCGACCGCGAGATAGCGCAGATAGAGCGCATAGCCGACGGTGACGAAGCCGACGATCAACAGAAACTGGACCTGGTAGGGCGTCAGCCGGAACGGAGTTTTCTTCACGTGCGCATTTTCCCGGAGTGGGTTCCGGTTAGCCGCACGAAAATGCGTCCAACCAATGATCGGCGAATATGGTCGGGAATAGTTGGCAGGACAAGCCGAAGCTCACATCAGGTGCGCGAAAACAGGTGAGAATTCGGCCGTAATGCCTTGCAGCCAAATATTATTGTCCCTTTTTACCGAACCACGACGAGATCGTCGATGTGCCGGACGGCTCCGGCTTCTTCGGTGGTTCCTCGACCATGGCCGCGGCGGTATGCTTGCCGCCGCCACGGCGGCGTGGCGCAGGCTTGGTGGTCGAAACCGGCGCTGGATCGTCGCCGTTCACGGAGAGCCGCTGTCCGTCGAAGATCGCGGTCTCGCAGCTGCGCTTGTTTTCGGTCAGAACCGCGCAGATCCTGGCCGCCGCGCCGGCGTCGTTCAGCGGCCCGGCCACCAGCCGGAGCTGCATCCCGAGGCCGTTGGTGCCTTCCTTGATCACGATGATCGGGCGCAAGGCAGCCAGCGGCGCATTGGATCTCGATTTCAAAAGCCCGCGCCACAGCGCGCGCAGGCCGGGGAGCGAATTGGCGCTGCCGAGATCGACGCCGAACTCGGTGCGATGGAGCGCGACCTTCGGAGCCGTGGCCTCGTCCGGCTCGGCGTCATCGGCCGGCGGCGCTGAAGCGACCACCTCCGAAATCGGCGCGGCCGTCACCACGCTCGGCGGTTGCATGGGTTCGATCAGTTTTGTGGCCGAGGGGTCGGGCGGCGCCATGATCGATTTCGACGCCACCAGCGGCGTCGACGGCGTCGCCGCCGGAGGCTTTGCGGGATCGGTCTTTGCGGTATCATCGGTCTTGGCGGCTTCCGTATTGGCGCTGTCGGCCTTCGGCGAGTCGGTCTTGGCTGCGTCGATCTTCACAGGCGCGACCTTGGCCGGATCGGACTTGGCAGGATCGGACTTGGCAAGATCGGACTTGGCGGTTTCAGTCTTCTTCGGCGGGTCCTTGGCAACCGATGAAACCATCGCCCCGCCCGTGTCGGCGGAGGCCAGCGGCTTTTCGACCGTGGCGGGCTTGTCGGCTGGTGCGGCGGCGGGCTGGGTTGATGCGACCGGCGCCACCGCTGGAGCAGGCACCGGGCTTGGCGCCACCGATGGCGGCTCGGCCGCGGTGGAGGAGGTTGCGGGGGCCGCCTGCGAGGTCGGAGCCGGACCTTGCCGCGCGATCGCGCCGGTCACGGAGTCCAGGCCCTGTTCCAGCGAGGTGACGCGCGAATACAGCCGGTCGCGGTCGCCGCTGAGCGTATCGATTGCGGAGGCCAGCCGCCGCGTCTCGTTCTGGCTTTCCCTGGCGACCATCTGGATTTGCTGCGCCTGCCGCGTCAGGTCGACGGCCGCGATCTGCTCGCGGCGCCACCCGAGCGAGGACTGGTTGGCCAGCACGGCAATGATCACGGCGCCCACCGCGCCAACGCCCCACGAGCCGATCCGCCACAGCGCGTGGCGATCGAGTTCGTCTTCCTCGGCCAGAAAACCGCTCAGCAGGCCGCCGGTGTTTTCGGTGTCGAAGCTGCGCGCCAGATTGTCGGGGTCTTTGGCCAAAACGTCTGTGGCCCTCCTCGAGGCCTGCCGAATCACGGAACAAACATTAACAGGAATTGCGCCCCGCACTTGAATCCGGGCGTGCAGGGGGACGCGAATCGGTTTCATCTCCCGGGGAAAACAATTAAAGACGGCGCCGGGCGCCATTGGCCTGACGCCCAAGGGCTTGAGCAAGGACAGGCTTTGAGCAAGGGCTCTGAACAAGCGCTTTGAACAAGGGATGTGAATGACCGATCGATCCAGCCTGACGGTGGTGCTCGCGGCCGGTGAGGGCACACGGATGCGCTCCGCGCTGCCGAAGGTCCTGCATCCCGTGGCCGGCCAGTCGTTGCTTTCGCATGTGCTGGATGCGGCGCCTCAAGGTGCCGGCGCAGCACTCGCGGTCGTGGTCGGGCCGGACCACAAGGCGGTCGCCGACGAGGTCGCGCGGGTGCGCCCGGATGCCAAGACCTTCATCCAGCGCGAGCGCCTCGGCACCGCGCATGCGGTGCTGGCGGCCCGCGAGGCCATCGCCCGCGGCGCCGACGATCTGCTGGTCGTGTTCGGCGATACGCCGCTGATTTCGGCCGCGACCTTTGCGCGGCTGCGCGCGCCGCTGAAAAATGGCGCCGCACTTGCCGTGCTCGGCTTTCGCGCCGCCGATCCGACCGGCTACGGCCGGCTGCTGGCCGAAGGCGACCATCTGGTGGCGATCCGCGAACATGCCGACGCGACGCCTGAAGAACGCAAGGTGACGCTGTGCAACGCCGGCGTCATGGCATTCGACGGCCGCAAGGCGCTTCAGATCATCGACAAGATCGGTAGCGCCAACAGCAAGGGCGAATATTATCTGCCTGATGCGGTCGGCATCGTCAGGGATTTTGGATGGGAGGCCGTGGTGATTGAAACCAGCGAGGATGAAGTGCGCGGCATCAACACAAAAGCCCAACTCGCCGAAGCCGAAGCGGTGATGCAGGCGCGGTTGCGCAAGGCCGCACTCGATGCCGGCGTGACGCTGATCGCGCCGGAAACCGTCTATCTCGCCGCCGATACCACATTCGGCAGCGACGTCACGATCGAGCCTTTCGTGGTGATCGGCCCCGGCGTCAGCATCGCCGACGGCGCGGTGATCCATTCCTTCTCGCACATCGTGCAGGCCTCGATCGGCAAGAAGGCTTCCGTCGGGCCCTATGCGCGGTTGCGGCCCGGGACGTCGCTGGGCGAAGGTTCGCGGGTCGGCAATTTCGTCGAGACCAAAGCCGCGACGCTCGAAGCCGGGGTCAAGGTCAATCATCTCTCCTATGTCGGCGACGCCCATGTCGGCGCCAACTCCAATCTCGGCGCCGGCACCATCACCTGCAACTATGACGGTTTCAGCAAGCACCGGACCATCATCGGCGAGGGCGCCTTCGTCGGCACCAACTCCTCGCTGGTGGCGCCGGTGAAGATCGGCAATGGCGCCTATATCGGTTCGGGCTCGGTGATCACCAAGGACGTGCCCGACGATGCGATGGCCGTCGAGCGCAGCCCGCAGAACAACCGCGAGGGCGGCGCCAAGCGCTACCGCGAGATGAAGATGCGGGGCAAGAAGCCGAAAGAGAGTTGACGGCGTAAACGTACGATGGAGATCGTCATTGCGAGCGAAGCGAAGCAATCCATCGGGCCGCGAGGAAGGTATGGATTGCTTCGTCGCTGACGCTCCTCGCAATGACGGCATTCTGGACAGGCTTTCGCGTTCTCGCGGCGTGAAGTGCCCGAGGTTTGCATATCTTCCACCCTCTTCGAGAACAGAGGGCGCAGGGAAAGCCGGGTGCGCGCTGCACCCGCGGTCTCGCGTGCAAATGCACATAGCAAAACGCACACGAGCATACAGGTTCAGCGGAGAGCATCCGGCCTTCCCTGCGCAGTGGTTTTACGGCTTACTTCGCGCTCTCCTTGGTGAGCCGGGCTCTTTTGCCACCATCGCCCGCGAGAAGCTTGGCTCTCACGAACTTGGCGCCAGCATCGGGCGCCAGGACCACACGACTTCGCCGTCCGCGTCAGCGCCGTTCGTCAAAGGCACATCCGCGTCCACCGCATCCCACCGCGCGTTTCGTGACGATCGCGAGCCGCCCCTCTTGTCGGGTGAGACGGCGAAGAAATGCCACTGATTTGCCCCGACGGGGCAAGCGGAATATTTTTTCGCGCAGGGCTGGACAGGTTTTGGCTGATTTGCCCGTCGGGCGCCGTGGCCACGTCGCTTGTTTCGAAACGCGCAACAAACCGCCGTATGGCGGCGGACAGAGCTGGCCCCGGTTGTCTGAACAAAAATTCCGCGTCGATAAGTGGAGCCTCTGCCGGGGTTAGGCCGCCGCGCGGGGCGACGGAAGGTTGAAGTAGGCTTGATCCGGGGTCATGTCGTCAAGACTCGAATGAGGACGTCGGCCGTTGTAAAAATCGAGATACCGGCCGATCGAATGTCGTGCCTCGCCGACGCTTTCGTAGGCCCGCAGATAGACCTCCTCGTATTTGACGCTGCGCCACAGCCGCTCGACGAACACGTTGTCCCGCCATGCTCCTTTGCCATCCATGCTGATCGCGATGCCGTTGCTGGCGAGCGCGCCGGTGAAGGCCGCGCCGGTGAACTGCGAGCCCTGATCGGTATTGAAGATTTCGGGCTTGCCGTGACGAGCAAGGGCGTCCTCCAGGGTCTCGATGCAGAAGGCTGCCTCCATCGTGATCGACAGCCGCCACGACAGAACCCGGCGGGTCGCCCAGTCGAGGACGACAGCGAGATACACGAAGCCGCGTGCCATCGGGATGTAGGTGATGTCCATTGCCCAGACCTGGTTCGGGCGCGTGATCTCCATGCCGCGCAACAGATATGGATAGATCTTGTGGCCGGGCTCGGGCTTGGTGGTGCGCGGACGGCGATAGAGCGCCTCTATCCCCATCCGCTGCATCAGCGTTTTGACATGCCGGCGGCCGATCTTGCACCCCTGCAAAGCCAGCAGGCCTCGCAACATGCGCGAACCGGCGAAAGGAAACTCCAGGTGCAGCCGGTCGAGCCGCGGCATGATCGCGAGGTCGGCAGACGACACCGGGCGCGGCAGATAATAAACGCTGCCGCGGCTGATCTTCAAAACTTTCGCCTGCTTGGTGATCGGCAGATCGTGCTCACGGTCGATCATCGCTTTGCGCTCAGCAATCCCGCCTTGGTGAGCGCTCCTTCTAAAAAATCGTTCTCCAGCGTCAGTTCCCCGATCTTGGCATGCAGCGACTTCACATCAATCGCGGGTAACCGCGTAGCGTTACCGTGACCTGGCCCAAACACATCGGCGGCGCCGCCTTCAAGCTGCGCTTTCCACGATGTGATCTGATTGGGGTGGACGTCGAACTGCTCCGCCAGTTGAGCCAGTGTTCGGTCGCCCTTGACGGCAGCAAGTGCCACCTTCGCCTTGAAAGCCGGGGTGTGGTTCCGGCGTGCTCGTCTGCTCATCGTCTCTCCTGATTCGCGGGCCAATCTTGCCCGCCGTCAGGCAGAAACTCCACTTATCGCCCTGTTCAGATTTCCGGAGCCGGCTCTGACTTTGTTAAGCATTCCGCTTGGGACCGTCTCAATCCGTAAGGTAATCTCTCATAACTATTTGATAATTCAACAGAAAGGTCTAACTCTTGGCCTTAAGAGGTGCATATAGCGTCACTGCCTCTGCGCATTGGTGATGGGCATTCACCGCGCGGACTTCCCGCAACTCTCGTCATGGTTGTCTTCCTCGAACGACAAGCTAAGGTACCGCTCACGTTGGGGGTTTTGATGTTATTTGCGGACAAGCTGGTCCAAACGCCGCGGCGTGAGAAGTCTGGCGAGACCGGGTATGAGCGATACGATTATCAAGCAAGTTGGGGCCTTGCTCTAATTTTTGAGAGTCACGCCGAACTCGACGACTACGCAATCGCGTTCGAATTTCATGATGACATCGTTCGGCTGAACAGTAGTTCGGTGCCAACTCATGCGCGATTCTATCAGGTCAAAACGAAACTAAGCGGCCATTGGACGCTCACCGACCTTGGTAAGAGAAAGAAGTCCAAGGATGGAACTGCATTCCTGCCGTCGTTTATCGGCAAAATGTACGACAACTATTCGCTGTTTCCCGATGAAACTGAAAGACTAAGTTTCGTCTCAAACCTTCCCTGCCAATTTATCGACGCGTCCGCGACGGTCCATTGTTTCGCAAATTGCGCTCCCCAAGATTTCGCGAAATTCCTAAAAAAGTTAAAGGTCGAATATCCTGCCGCTACCAAGAGCACGGCAAAACTGATGCACTTTGTCAGAGCTAACCTAAGCCTACATGATGCGTCAGCGCACTTAAAGGGACTGATGCAGGAATTCGTAACGAGCCAAGTCGGGACGATCAGCTATAGTCCGGACACTCTCTATAAAGCGATCATAGAAGAGTGCCGTACAAAATCAAAATACACTGGTACCATCGATACCTTTGCAGACTTGATCAAGCACAAAGCCGTTACAAAGAGTCAGGTCAATGGCTGGCTTTCACAAATTCAGCTTAGTCACTCCGCCCCGGAATGGTCGACCTTCAGCGGTGAATTGACATTCGGCGCAATGGAAAAAAGCGATCTTGCGAAGCAGTGGCAGCTGTATAGGACGCTCGCATTAGGCGCCGGCAATGAAGCCATAAACCGCGTTCGGACCAGAATCCGCTCCGAATTAGGACAGCTTGCAGGATCCCCGCTGGCGTTAGGTCCGCTGACAGATGACGTGTTCACTAAAGTCTGGAATTTTGCAAAGACAACAATCTCGGGAATTAGTGTGAGCCGAGTTAAGGTGATGATCATCTATGAGGTGATGACCTATGAAGCGCCAGGAAATGTACAAAAAGTTGATCAGAAGCCTTCGGACCAAAAGCCATGAAAAGCTTTCGCTTGCAAAGGCTACTTCTCCTGTCCGCACGCGAGAAGGCAGCTCAACTGATCAAATTCGATCCCCAAACGACAGTGGTCCTGGGCGAAAATGATACTGGCAAGTCGTGTCTTATCAAATCGATATATTCTGCCTTTGGTGCAGACCCAGCTAAAATCAATCCGACTTGGGTCAATGCGAAAGTTGATATCTTTGTAGAATTCACAGTCGATGGAGTACCGTATCGAATATTGCGATCTAGCACGAATTACGGTCTCTTCAATGGCAAGGGCGATGCCATTTGGTCTGGTTCAGGCGTCACACGCGGCATCGGTCCGGAGCTTGCTCGGCTGTTGAGTTTTGAGCTTACACTTCCAGATCGTCAGGGCGAATTGCTAATACCTCCGCCAGCGTTTCTGTTTCTGCCGTTCTATGTCGATCAGGATGTCAGTTGGGGTGGAAATTGGATTTCCTTCGCTAACCTCCAAATGTTTAAAAATTATCGGAAGGACGTAGCGAATTTTCACGCTGGACTACGCCCAAATGAATATTACCAGGCAAAGGCACTGAAATCGTCATCCGACAGGGCGAAAGACGACCTAAAAGTTGAGCGCCGTGCACTTGAACGGGCGAGCAAACGCTTGCGCGCAAACCGAGTGCAACTACACGTCAATCTTTCTCCCGATCAGTTTGTCGACCAAATCGACGCCCTCGTTGCCGAGTGCCAAGCCTTGCAAGGTGAGCAGGATAAGCTGCAGCGCATCCTGTCAGAACTAAATTCAAAAAGGGCGATCCTTGCGGAGCAGTCTGTGATCGCGGAAAACGCGCTCGCCGATCTTGACGCAGACTACGAGTTCCTCCGACGCGAGACTGATGACGAGATTGTTTGTCCGACGTGCGGAACGGTCCATTCGAATGACTTTGCCAATAAGTTTAGTTTAATTTCCGACGTCGATACCTGCCGCGGATTTCTGATCGAGGTTCGTCGCGAGATCGACGCAGTAGAAGCGCAAATATCTGTCGAGAAGGAGAAGATGGGGTCGTTCGCTAGTTCCATTGATAAAATTAACAACATTCTCGATGAACAGAGGGGTGAACTAAAGCTTCGCGACTTGATCGAGGGAGAGAGCGAAAAATTGATGGATGCTACTTTCTCGGCTGAAGAGAAAGAGATCGACTCTCAGATTGGCGCGCAAGAAATGAAATCCGACGAAGCGGCTCAGGCCATGAAGTCGTATGAGGACAAAAAGCGGCAGGACAACATCAAAGGCTTCTACTTACAGAAGATGAACTCGTTCGTTCAACAACTGGGAGTCCCAAATCTTTCGGAAGACAGTTATAAGGCAATCGACAGCATCATCCGCGAAACAGGCAGTGATCTGCCACGCGCTCTTCTGGCGTACTATTATGCCTTCATTCACACCATGAAGCGGCACTCGACATCCGCGTTCTGCCCGATCGTAATCGACACACCCGTGCAGCAAGATCAGGATAAGACAAACGCTGCGCGTATGATAAGCTTTTGTCTCAGTGAAACTCCGCCAGACTCGCAGCTGATCCTAGGTACTGTCAGCCTTCATGGCGTTAAATATAATGGACATGTTGTTGAAACTGACACGAAGAACAAGTTGCTAAAAACGGCTCGTCACGAAGAAGTCCATGAAATCTTAAGGCCTTATTACGCGAGGCTACTTCAATGATGGGGGCCCGTCGAGCGCCGTGGCCGGCTGCGCCTTGCGAAACGCGCAACAAACCGCCAAATGGCAGCAGCGCCGGACTTTGTTAAGCTTTCCACTTAACACTGTCTCAATCCGCAATAATTATTGAGTATCTCGACATCCGCGTTTCTCGTTAAGAGAACGTGGCGCTGGTTCGGCAAATTTTCGACGATTTGGGGATATCAAACCGCATGTGCGGCATTGTCGGCATTCTCGGACGCGGTCCGGTCGCGGAGCAGTTGGTGGATTCGCTTAAACGCCTTGAATATCGCGGCTACGATTCCGCAGGCGTCGCCACGCTGGAAGGCGATCACCTCGCACGCCGCCGCGCCGAGGGCAAGCTCAAGAACCTGGAAAAGCGGCTGCAGGCCGAACCGCTCGCGGGCCACACCGGCATCGGACATACCCGCTGGGCCACCCACGGCCGGCCGACCGAGAACAACGCGCATCCGCACGCCACCGATCGGGTCGCCGTGGTCCATAACGGCATCATCGAGAACTTTCGCGAATTGCGCGAAGCGCTTCAGAAGAAAGGTGCGGTGTTCGAGACCGAGACCGATACCGAGATCGTCCTGCATCTCGTCGACAGTTATCTCAGCCAGGGTATCAATCCGGTCGAAGCGGTGAAGGCGGCGCTGTCGGAACTTCGCGGCGCGTTCGCGCTCGGCTTCATTTTCGCCGGCCAAGACGACCTGATGATCGGCGCCCGCAATGGCCCGCCGCTCGCGATTGGTTACGGCGACGGCGAAATGTATCTGGGATCCGACGCGATTGCGCTCGGGCCGTTCACCGACACCATCAGCTATCTCGAGGACGGCGATTGGGTCGTGCTGACGCGCAAGGGCGCCACGATCTACGACAAGGACAACGCAATCGTTCACCGCGACGCGATCAAGCACAGCGCGTCGACCTCGCTGGTCGACAAGGCAAACTATCGCCACTTCATGGCCAAGGAAATCCACGAGCAACCGGAAGTGGTCGGCCATACCCTTGCCCGGTACGTCGATATGGCGACCGACCGCGTGTTGCTGCCGGTGAAGCTGCCGTTCGACTTCAAGGATATCCAGCGAATTTCGATCACCGCCTGCGGTACCGCAAGCTATGCTGGATACATCGGCAAGTACTGGCTTGAACGGCTGGCGCGGGTGCCGGTCGAACTCGATGTCGCCTCGGAATTCCGCTACCGCGAGGCGCCGTTGCGCAAGGGCGATCTCGCGATCTGCATTTCGCAATCCGGCGAAACCGCCGACACGCTGGCGGCGTTGCGCTACGCCAAATCGCAGGGCGTCCATACGCTCTCGGTCGTGAACGTGGCGACCTCGACGATTGCGCGCGAGAGCGAGACCGTGCTGCAGACACTGGCGGGCCCCGAAATCGGCGTCGCCTCGACCAAGGCGTTCACCTGCCAGTTGATGGTGCTGGCCGCGCTTGCGGTCGCAGCCGGCAAGGCGAGGGGCGAATTGTCGGACGAGGACGAAACCAAGCTCGTCCATGGCCTGGTTGAAATTCCGCGGCTGATGGCGGAAGCCCTGACGACCGAGCCGCAGATCGAAAAACTGGCGCGCGAGATCGCGAAATGCAAGGACGTGCTCTATCTCGGCCGCGGCACCAGCTATCCGCTGGCGCTGGAAGGCGCGCTGAAGTTGAAGGAAATCTCCTACATCCACGCCGAGGGCTACGCCGCGGGCGAACTCAAGCACGGGCCGATCGCGCTGATCGACGAGAACATGCCGGTGGTGGTGATCGCGCCCTACGACCGGGTGTTCGAAAAGACGGTCTCCAACATGCAGGAAGTCGCGGCCCGTGGCGGCGGTATCATCCTGATGACAGACGCCAAAGGGGCGGCCGAGGCCTCGATCGAATCCCTGGTGACGATCGTGCTGCCCGACATGGCCGCGACCTTTACGCCGATGGTCTATGCCATCCCGGTACAATTGCTGGCCTATCATACCGCCGTGGTGATGGGCACCGACGTCGACCAGCCGCGAAATCTGGCGAAATCGGTCACGGTCGAATAGTCGCAAAGCGCGCGCCGGCCGTCACCTCAGGTCTTCAAAAACCTGCTAGGATGGCTTAGCTGGGAGTTAGCCGGCCGTCTCGACCGACCTGGAACCATAATGAATCGCCAAGAATTGCCGCCGACCGTGCCCCCGAGCGAGTCACATCCGGACGCCCCGCGCGGGCTGATGGCCCGTTTCCGCAACTATTTCCTGACCGGGCTGGTGGTCGCCGGGCCGATCGCCATCACCTTTTACCTGACCTGGTGGTTCGTGACCTGGGTCGACGGCCTGGTGCGGCCGTTCGTGCCGATCGCCTACCGGCCGGAAACCTATCTGCCGTTCGGGTTGCCCGGTTCGGGGCTGATCGTCGCCGTGATCGCGCTGACGCTATTGGGTTTCCTCACCGCCAATTTGATCGGGCGGACGCTGGTCGATCTCGGCGAACGGCTGCTCGGCCGCATTCCGGCGGTGCGCGCGATCTATCGCGGGCTAAAGCAGGTGTTCGAAACGCTGTTCTCCGGCAACGGATCCAGCTTCCGCCGCGTCGGGCTGGTCGAATTTCCCTCGCCGGGGATGTGGTCGATCGTCTTGATTTCGCAAGCGCCGAGCGTCGAGATCGCCAACAGTCTCCCCGGGCAGGAGGAGCACATCTCGGTGTTCCTGCCCTGTGCGCCGAACCCGACCACGGGCTTCTTCTTCTATGTGCCGAAGAGCAAGATCGTCGAGATCGACATGAGCGCCGAAGACGCCGCGACCCTGATCATGTCGGCGGGCGTGGTGCAGCCCGGCTCCGATCCGCAGAAGAAGATCGCAGCCCTGGCCGCGACCGCAAACGCCGCGCGGGTGGCGAACGCAGCCACGCTGCAGCCGGCGAAGGTGGAGGCGGAGTGAGACTTCCGCGGTCCTCATCCCCGGATGAGCGCGCTTGCGCTCACTCGGGAGGAGCGGCGCTTGCGCCGCGTCTCGAAGGATGAGCAGCGTGGGGGACTCATGGTTCGAGACGCCGCTTCGCGGCTCCTCACCATGAGGGGCACCAGTCACCCCGCCCCAATCAGCGGTATCGCCTCGTCGCGCTCGTACAGATAGAGCAGACACCGTAGCGCTTCGCCTTGCTCGCCCTTCAGCTTCGGATTGTCCTTCAGGATACGCAGCGCCTCGTCGCGCGCCTGGGTGATGTACTGGCCATGCACCTCGGAGCGCGCGATGCGGTAGCCGGGCAGGCCGCTTTGCCGGATACCGAGCACGTCGCCTTCGCCGCGCAGTTTCAGGTCCTCCTCGGCGATCCGAAATCCATCGGTGGTTTCCCGGATCACC
This sequence comes from Bradyrhizobium sp. AZCC 2289, assembly GCF_036924615.1. Classification (NCBI taxonomy): domain Bacteria; kingdom Pseudomonadati; phylum Pseudomonadota; class Alphaproteobacteria; order Hyphomicrobiales; family Nitrobacteraceae; genus Bradyrhizobium; species Bradyrhizobium sp. AZCC 2289. The sequence continues at coordinate 9,532,051 of NZ_JAZHRY010000001.1, forward strand.
TTGAGCCGCGCGGTGGACATTTCGCCGAGCGGCTCCTTGTAGAGCAGCAGGCAGGTCGAGGCCTCCGAGCCGCGGCCGATCCGGCCGCGCAATTGATGCAATTGTGCGAGCCCGAAGCGCTCGGCGTTCTCGATCACCATGATGGTCGCGGCGGGCACGTCGACGCCGACCTCGACCACGGTGGTGGCGACCAGCAAGCCGATCTCATGCGCGGCGAACTGTGCCATCACGCGGTCCTTCTCGGCGCCCTTCATCTGGCCATGGACGAGGCCGACCTGCTCGCCGAACCGCTTCTGCAGCGACTCGAACCGCTCGGTGGCGTTGGTGAGATGTTCGGTGCCTTCGGCTTCGGATTCTTCCACCAGCGGACAGATCCAGTAGACCAGCTTGCCGGCCTTCAGCGCGCGGCCGACGCCCTCGATCACCTCGTCAATGCGGCTCGCAGGGATCGCGCGGGTATCGATCGCTTGCCGGCCCGCCGGCTTCTCGCGCAATTCGGAGACGTCCATGTCGCCGAAATAGGTCAGCACCAGGGTGCGCGGGATCGGGGTTGCGCTCAGCACCAGCACATCGACGGCTTCGCCCTTCGAGGTCAGCGCCAGCCGCTCGCGGACGCCGAAACGATGCTGCTCGTCGACGACCGCGAGTGCGAGCGCTTTGAAAATCACGTCGTCCTGGATCAGAGCGTGCGTGCCGACCAGTAAATCGATCTCGCCGGCTTCCAGACGCGCCAAAATCTCCTTCCGCTCCTTGCCTTTCTCACGCCCGGTGAGGATCGCAACCCGCAATCCCGCGCGCGCGGCCAGCGGCGTGATGGTCTTGATGTGCTGGCGCGCCAAAATTTCCGTCGGCGCCATCAGGGCGGCCTGTTTGCCGGCCTCGGTCACGGCGGCCGCGGCCAGCAGCGCCACCACGGTCTTGCCCGATCCGACATCGCCCTGCAGCAGGCGCAACATCCGCACCGGCTGGCGCAGATCCTCGGTGATGGCGGCCACCGCCTCGCGCTGCGAACCGGTCAACGCATACGGCAACGCATCGATGATTTTTCGGCGCAGATGGCCGTCGCCGGTATGGCGGTCGCCGGCCGGACGCCGCAGCTGCGCGCGGATCAGCGCCAGCGCCAGTTGGCCGGCCAGCAATTCATCGAACGCAAGGCGCGACCAGAACGGGCCGTCAGGCAGGATGTCCGTCAGTTCAACCGGCACATGGACGCGGTTCAGCGCTTCCTTGATCGGCGGAAACTTGCAGCGGCGGATCACGTCCGGGCTGATCCACTCCGGCAGCTCCGGCAGTTTTTGCAGCGCCTGCGCGATCGCGCGGCGCAGCGAGCCGAGCGCCAAGCCTTCGGTCAGGGGATAGACGGGATCGATGCCCGTGAGCTTTGCAAAGCCTTCCTCGTCGATGACCCGGTCGGGATGCACGATCTGCGGGATGCCGTCATACATTTGCAGCGTGCCGGAGACGTAGCGCCTGGCGCCGACCGGCAGCAGTTTGTCGACATAACCGGGTTTGGCGCGAAAATAGGTCAGCACCACATCGCCGGTCTCGTCGCTGGCATAGACCAGGTGCGGCGCGCGGGCATTGCGCGGCGGGGGCGGCCGATGGCGATCGACCGTGACCTCCAGCGTCACCATCGTTCCCACAGCCGCGTCGCGGATTTTTGGCCGCGCCCGGCGGTCGATCACGCTGGCGGGCAGATGCAGCAGCAAATCGACCAGCCGCGGCGTCTCATCGCGGCCGAGCAGATAACGTAGCAGCTTGTCCTGCTTCGGCCCGACGCCGGGAAGGGTCGTGACCGGTGCAAACAGCGGATTGAGCAGAGCAGGGCGCATCAAGGGTACCTAAGCGCGTTCCTCACCGTCATGCCCGGCCTTGTGCCGGGCATCCACGTCTTTTTTTGTGGCCAGGACGTGGATGGCCGGGCATAGGCGAGCGGAAGCGACGCCGTCCTTCGGACGGCTACGCCCGGCCATGACGAACCGGTTGGCTAATCAGCGAATATGAAGGGCTGACATCGGCCATCTCCATCGCTATATCAACCCCGCCCGGCACGTCCGGGCTTTTGGCGTTCGGATGGATTAGAGAAAATGACGGGATCGACACGATCGAGCGGCGGCCTTGACGACCGCCGCAAGCGGCTGTTGTTTCGCTGCTGGCATCGCGGCACCCGCGAGATGGACCTGATCCTCGGGCGGTTTGCCGATGCGGAGATCGCAGGCCTGTCCGACCGCGAATTGGCCGAGCTCGAGGACCTGATCGAGGTTCCCGATCCCGATCTCTATGCCGCGCTGACGGGCGACAAGCCGCTCGATCCCCAACATGCCAACGCATTGTTCGACCGCATCAAGGCGTTCCGCGCCGTGGACCACGACGCATGAAGTCTCCGGTTAAATCGCCCGCCGCGTTGCTGGCCCCCGGCCGCGCGCTGACCTTCGCCAATGTCGCCGAGGGCGCCGAAGGCCTCGTCGTCTCGGACCTCGCGCGCGCGGTCGCCGCCAGGCCGAAGCCACCGGCGGTCAGTCTGGCCGTGGTCTGCCGCGACGGCCCGCGCATGCAGCAATTGGCGCGGGCGCTGGAATTCTTCGCCCCCGATTTGCCGGTGATGCAGTTCCCCGCCTGGGACTGCCAGCCCTACGACCGGGTGTCGCCGCATGGTGGCATCCTGGCGCAGCGCCTGACCACGCTGGCGCGGCTGTCGCGCCTTGCCGGCAGCGACAAGCCGCTGATCGTGCTGACCACGGTCAACGCCATCGTGCAGCGCGTACCCGCGCGCGAAACCGTGGCGGCACAGGCGCTGTCGGTCGCGCCCGGCCATGTCGTGCCGATGGATTCCATCGTCGCCTGGCTGGAGCACAATGGCTACAACCGCTCTTCCACGGTGCGCGAGCCCGGCGAATATGCGGTGCGCGGCGGCATCCTCGATTTGTTTCCTGCCGGGCTCGATCAGCCCGTGCGGTTCGACTTCTTCGGCGACTCGCTGGAATCGATCCGCACCTTTGACGCCGAGACCCAGCGCACATTGCTCGACATGCGCGCGCTCGACCTGGTGCCGATCTCGGAATTCCAATTGGTCACCGAGACCATCCGCCGCTTCCGCATGGGCTATGTCGCAGCCTTCGGCGCGCCGGTGCGCGACGATTTGCTGTACGAAGCCGTTAGCGAAGGCCGCCGCCATCCCGGCATGGAACATTGGCTGCCACTGTTCCAGGAGCGCATGGACACGCTGTTCGATTATCTCGACGGCGCGGTCGTCGCGATCGAGCCGCAGAGCGAGGACGCCGCGCGCGAGCGCTTCAAGCAGATCACGGATTACTACGAGGCCCGGCGCGAGGCGCTGGAGCACCCCGGCGGCGGCGCGATCTACAAGCCGTTGCCGCCCGACCGGCTCTATCTGACCGAAGACGAATGGACGGAACGGCTCGGCGAATCCGCACTGGCGCGGCTGACGCCGTTCGCGGTGCCGGACGGCACCGCCGACGTGTTCGACGCCGGCGCGCGGCAGGGACGTAATTTCACGCCGGAGCGGGCCGACAGCACAATCAACGTGTTCGAATCCGTCGTCGCCCATGTCGGGGCGTTGCAGGCGCAGCGCAAGAAGGTCGTGATCGCGCTGTGGAGCGAGGGCTCACGCGACCGCATGGGCAGCATGCTGCGGGATCACAAGCTCAACAACCTCACCAGCGTCAACACCTGGCGCACGGTGCAGGCGACGCCGCGCAACGAGGCGATGCTGGCGGTAGTCGGCATGGAATCCGGCTTCGAGACCGACGACGTTGCCGTTATCAGCGAGCAGGACATTCTTGGCGACCGCCTGGTGCGGCCGCGCAAGGCGAGCCGCAAGCTCGATAACTTCATCTCGGAAGTCACGAGCCTTGCCGCCGGCGATCTCGTGGTTCACGTCGAGCACGGTATCGGCCGCTTCATCGGCCTGCAGACGCTGGAAGTCTCCGGCGCGCCGCACGACTGCCTCGAGCTGCATTATGCCGCCGAGACAAAATTGTTCCTGCCGGTCGAGAACATCGAACTGCTGTCGCGCTACGGCTCCGACCACGCCAATGTCGAACTGGACAGGCTAGGCGGCAGCGGCTGGCAGGCGCGCAAGGCCAAGCTGAAGAACCGGATCCGCGAGATCGCCGGCGAACTGATCAAGATCGCCGCCGAGCGTCATCTGCATGAAGCGCCGAAAATGCCGGTGCAGCCGCATGTCTATGACGAGTTCTGCGCGCGTTTCCCCTATGAGGAGACCGAGGACCAACTTGGCGCCATCACCTCCGCCTTAAAGGACCTCGAAAGCGGCCGGCCGATGGACCGGCTGATCTGCGGCGACGTCGGGTTCGGCAAGACCGAAGTGGCGCTGCGCGCGGCATTTGCGGTCGCGCTCGACGGCAAGCAGGTCGCCGTGGTGGTGCCGACCACGCTGCTGGCGCGCCAGCACAGCAAGACCTTCACGGAACGTTTTCGTGGTTTCCCGGTCAATGTCGCGCAGGCCTCGCGCCTGGTCGCGGCGAAGGAGTTGACGCAGGTCAAGAAAGGCCTCACCGAGGGCAATGTCGATATCGTGGTCGGCACCCATGCGCTGCTCGGCAAGGCGATCAAGTTCAGGGATCTCGGTCTGTTGATCGTCGACGAGGAGCAGCATTTTGGCGTCAGCCACAAGGAACGGCTGAAGCAGTTGCGCGCGCAGGTCCACGTGCTGACGCTGAGCGCCACGCCGATCCCGCGCACATTGCAGCTGGCGCTCACCGGCGTGCGCGATCTCTCGATCATCGCTTCCCCACCAGTCGACCGCCTTGCGGTCCGTACCTTCGTGGCGCCGCACGATCCTTTGATGATACGCGAGGCGTTGCTGCGCGAGCGCTATCGCGGCGGACAGGCGTTTTACGTGGTGCCACGGATCGAGGATCTCGCCGGCGTAAAGGATTTCCTCGACAAGAACGTGCCGGAGATGAAGGTCGCGGTCGCGCATGGCCAGATGCCGCCGACCGTGATCGAAGACATCATGTCGGCGTTCTATGACGGCAAATACGACATCCTGCTCTCGACCACGATCATCGAGTCCGGCCTCGATATCCCGACTGCGAATACGCTGATCGTGCACCGCGCCGACATGTTCGGGCTGGCGCAGCTTTACCAGCTGCGCGGGCGGGTGGGTCGCTCGAAGCTGCGCGCCTATGCGCTGTTTACGCTGCCGGCGCAGCTGAAGATCACCGCCCAGGCCGAGCGGCGGCTAAAAGTGCTGCAGTCGCTGGAGACGCTGGGCGCCGGCTTCCAGCTGGCCTCCCACGACCTCGATATCCGCGGCGCCGGCAATCTGCTCGGCGAGGAGCAGTCGGGCCACATCAAGGAAGTCGGCTTCGAGCTCTATCAATCGATGCTGGAGGAGGCGATCCTCAACCTCAAGGCCGGCGTGGTGGAGCCGGCCGCCGACCGCTGGTCGCCGCAGATCACCATTGGCATGCCGGTGCTGATCCCCGAGGAATACGTCAACGATCTCGCGGTGCGGCTGTCGCTGTATCGGCGCCTTGCCGATCTCGACACCGACGAGGAGATCGAGAATTTCGCCGCCGAAATGCGCGACCGCTTTGGCGTATTGCCGGACGAGGTCCGTTATCTGTTCAAGGTCGCCGCGATCAAGGCCTATTGCCGCAGGGCCAATGTCGAGAAGGTCGATGCCGGGCCGAAGGGCGCGGTCGTCACCTTCCGCGACAACAAATTCGCGCAGCCGGATCGCCTGGTGTTCTTCATCCGCCAGCACGGCCAGGCCGCAAAGGTGCGGCCGGACATGAAGGTGGTGTTCTTCCAGGAATGGAAGACGCCGGAAGAGCGGCTGCTGGGCACGACGGAGATTTTGCGGCAGTTGGCCAATCTCGCGGAAAGCAAGAAGGCGGCGTAGTTCGGACCTATCAGCGTCATTGCGAGCGAAGCGAAGCAATCCATTCTTTCTTTTCGCGGTAGGATGGATTGCTTCGCTTCGCTCGCAATGACGGAAACTAACGCAAACAGCCGCCGGCATGGCTGCCGACGGCTGCTGTTACTCAACCAAAGCGTCGCGCTTTACTTCGGATATTTGAACTCCGGCGCGGCCTTCAGCGCCTCCTTCGTCGTGTTCATCGACGCCAGCCATTTGTCGTTCTTGGCGTCGTAGCGGACGTTGACCGACGACGGCGACACCGCGACATAGCGCTCACCCATGCCGAGGAAGCCGCCGACCGACAGGATCAGCGCGTCGACCTGGTGGTTCTTGATCGCGAGATCGGTGATCTCCCCGACCGATTCATCTTTCTGGTTATAGACGTTGAGGCCCTTCAGTTTCGAAGAAAACATCTCGTCCTTCTGTACCGTCGAGAATTTCGCTTCAGCGGGCGCGGTGCCGGTGGTCTTGGCGTCCTCGGCGAAAGCCGGCGCAGCGAGCATGGCGAGGGAAGCGGTGATAAGTGCGATTTTTTTCATAATGTCCTCCAGTGCAGAATTGCCGATCTACAATGCGAGGACGGAACGAACGTTCCTCAATTTAATTTTGGAACAATTACGACGCCACGCGACGCGCTTCCTCGTCGAGCCGTGCCAGCAGCGACTTCGCCGAATCGTTCGGTAGCAGCGTCGCGACGCTGACGACGGGCTCCGCACGCGCGTCGCGTTTGCCGTGGCTGGTGTGGCGCATCACGCTGGAGAGGCGTCGCGCAATCGCATGGGCGTTCCTTACCTCGGTCTCGGCGAAGGCGACGATGACAGATCCATCTTCGAAAACCGCGCCGAAATCCATCTGCCGCATCAGGCGGCCGATGATCCGCGCGCCGTCGAACTGGGCACGCGGGTGCGCCGGATCGAACGCGAAGCGCGCCACCGACAAGCAGCCGCCGCGTTCCTGGGTTTGATAGACCGCCGTTGCGAAGTCGCGATCGAATGCCGCTGGAGTCAGCAGGCCGGTCCGCGCGTCGATCAAGCCCTCGGCGTCGATCGCCCGCAGCGTCCGGCTCAGATGGGCTTCGAAAGCGTGCTGGCGGATCATCGGCAATGCGATATCGGCGATCCGCTCAGGCTCGCCGGAGATCATCTCGAGGTTGGGCAGATCGTAGGCCGGCGCGAGATCGTTCGACGCCACCACGACCGGCAGGTTGCGGAAGCGGGAGTCCTCGGTCAGCACCGTGAGGAACGCATCGATCACGCGCGCGCTAAAGCCTTCGCCGACGACGATGCCGTCGATGTCGCGGGTGTTCAGATGTCTTGCCGCGGCCTCGATGCTGAGCGCCCCGACCACGCCGGTTCGCTCGCCGAGCGATACCGAAAGCGCGGGGTAGGCGGCGCCGCGGCCGACCAGCAGCACCGTGGCCTCGCTAACCGTATCGATATCCGACAGGGCGATCCGCACGGCTTGCCGGCGCATCACGGTGGCATGCAGCGAACGGATTCGCAGCGCAGCATTCAGGCGCGCGACCAGGCGATCGAAATTGCCTTGCACCTGGAAAAACGGAATGGCGTTCTCGGGCAACCCGATCAGCGGATCGACCGCGATCAACGGCAGATAGGGTTGCCGCGCCGCGATCTGCTTCGCCAGCGCGGCGAACCTCGGTTCATCGATTGCGGATGTCGCGGTGAGGATTGCCGCCGGCTGCACCTGTTCGACCGCCCGGGCTGCATCCGCCCATTCGGCCTCCACGATCGGAAACAGTTTTGCGTCATCGAGCGCGGACGCAAACGAGGGCCTTGCTGCAGCCGAGACGACGAGGATCGGGCCTTGTTGGGACATCTGACAACTCGGATTAACGCAGGACGGAGCCTGCGATCCTAGTTTGCCGGGCTTAATGCGGCGTCAACGCCACTATCGGGTCAGGCTTTCAGGTCGAGGGCGTCCGATCGCGAAACGCTTCCACCATCAATGGGTTAAGTCCAAGTCCTGACAGGGCTTCGCGGGCGCGGGCATTGTCCTGTGCGCGCCCGGCCAGCCGGTGGCCGCTCAGTCGATCTGGCAATGCCGTCAGCAGCGCGCCCTGGCCCAGCCGTCTCGCCCATTCCTGCAGGTCCTGCGCCAGAAACCGGTAGCCGCCGACCGCCATGATGCCGGAAGGCGGCGCGGTGATGTTGATCGCGCCGGTCGCGCGATCGAGCCTTGCGGCATAGTCGGTATCGACGAAATCGCGCGGCGGCGGCGCAATCAGGGAGTCGCTTGGTGGCGGCGGCGCATAGGCGGCGACGGGAACCATCGGCCCGCGCAATCCCAATGTGCCGCGCGGCGTCAGCAGGATTTCTCCGGCGATCGACGACCCCGGCAATTCGCGCGGCGCGCCGTGCGGTCCCGGCTTGATCAGGGCCGGCGCGCCATCTTCGGCGATCCGGCGCGCGCTGAACAATCCGGCTTCGCCGAACAGATAGACGTCGGTCAGCGTCACCTGTTGCGCAGCCCAGCATGCGCTGGAGGCGACCTGTTCCGGCGTGCGCCACAGGCCGATGACATTGCGCAAGCGCGGCAGGCGTTGGGTGAGGTCGAGTTCATCCAGCCGCAGCGCCAGCTGCGCCGGCGCAATCAGCGTATCGCAGCGATGTTCGTTGATCTGCCGCTCCAGCACCTCCTCGTCGAACGGATGGTGCAGCACCAGCGTGCCGCCCGACAACAGCCAGACCACGAGCGAGCAGGCGAGGCCGGCAAACGACATCGGCGAAAACGCCGACAGCACGGTTGCACCCTGCGGCACGTCGCTTTCAAGCGAGAGCGCCAGTCCGCCGGCGATCAGGCTGAGATGGGCGCGCGGCACGGGGCGGAAACCGTCGGCGATGACGTCGAAGGAGATCAGCGCCGCCTTGCGGCCGTCCTGGATCACCGCGCGCGTCGCAGGGGATTCTCTCAGGATGGCATTGTCGAGCGAAGCCATGCCGTCGGGCAAATCGGTGCCGAAGCCGCAGACATGGCGGATCGAAAACGCTTCGGCGGCGGCGTTCATCGCGAGGTCGGCATACACGATGCCGTCGACCTTGCTGGTGGTCACGATCGCCCGCGCCGCGGTGCGGTTGAGCGCCATGGTCAATTCCGCCTGCCGCCAGAGCAGCGGTAGCACGGCGACCACCAACCCGGCGCGGTACGCGGCCAGCACCGTGAGCGCGAATTCGATCGTGTTCGGCAGTTGAACCGCGATCACGGAATTGGCCGGCAATCCGGATTCGATGAAATGCGCCGCCAGCGCCGAGATCGCGCGATCGGCCTGCGCAAAGGTGAGGCGCTTCGGGCTCTGGCCGGTGATGCGGGGCTTGTTCGGCGGGTCGATCAGTGCGATCGCGTCCGGCTGCCGCGCCAAAACGCGTTTGAACAATCCGTCGAGCGTTGGCGAAGCGGTGGGCTGGGTCACGGCGTCAACTCGGTTGCATCATTGCGGCTGCGGGTCCGGCTTCTGCCACCACGTTTCCGGCAGGTAGCCCGTCAACGCCGTGGTTGCAGGCCGTTCTATCCGATTCCAGCGCGCGAGCCATTGCTCTTGCACGTTAAACAGCGGGATAGCGTAGAAGCCCGACATCAGGGCCCGGTCCAGCGCCCGTACCGTCGCAACGAAGGCCGGCCGCTCGTGCGCTTCCAACAGGGCCGCGATCAGGGCGTCGATCGCGGGGTCCTTGGCGCCCATGTAATTCCGGGTGCCCGGGATATCAGCGGCCTGGCTGCCCCAATAGAACGACTGCTCGTTGCCGGGCGACAGCGACTGGTCCCAGCGGTTCTGGAGCATGTCGAACTCGTAGCCGAGCCGGCGCTGATCGAACTGGACGGGGTCGACCGCGCGCACGCTGACCTCGATGCCGGCGCGCTTGAGGTCGCGCTGATAGGCCAGCGCAATCCGTTCCTGATCGCGCGTCGTCACGAGGATTTCAAAGGTGAGGGGCGCCTTGGTCGCGCGCTGGCGCAGCACCGTGCCGTTGAGGTCGTAGCCGGCCTCCGACAGCAGGGCGAGCGCTTTGCGGAGCGTCGTGCGATCACGGCCCGAGCCGTCACTTACCGGCAGGTGATAGCTGCCGTCGAGAATATCGGGCGGGATATGCGCGCTAGCCTGTTTGAGGAACTCGCGCTCACGCTCGTCAGCGGGGCGACCATAGGCCGACAGTTCAGAGCCTGCGAAGAAGCCGGCGCTGCGGGCATAGAGGCCGAAGAAGTAGTTGCGGTTGATCCATTCGAAATCGAACAGCAGCGTTAGCGCTTGGCGCACGCGGATGTCGGCAAACACCGGCCGGCGGGTGTTGAATACCAGGAATTCCGACGGCTGCGGCATCCCGGTCTTGATGACATCGCGGATCACCTCGCCGCTGCGCGCGGCGGGAAAATCATAGCCGTCGTGCCAGCGCAGCGGCTCGCCCTCGACGCGGAAGTCGTAGAGGCCGCGCTTGAACGCCTCGAACTCGCCGTTGGCCTCGCGGTAGAAGTCGAGCCTGATCTCGTCGAAATTATACAGGCCCCGGTTCACCGGCAGGTCGCGCGCCCAATAGTCGGAATTGCGCGTCAGCGTGACGCTCGCGCCCGGTTTCACCGCTGTGACGCGATAGGGACCGGAGCCGACCGGTCCGGTCATCGTGGTTTCCTCAAAGGTGGCGGGATTTACCGCATGTTTTGGCAGCACAGGCATCAAAGCGAGGATCAGCGGCAGTTCGCGGTCATTGGCACCCGTGAGATCAAAGCGCACCGTGAGCGGATCAGGCGTCTCGGCCTTTGCGACCTTGGAATAATACTGGCGATGGTTGGGGCGGCCCTTGTCGCGCAGCAAGGCCCAGGAGAACAGCACGTCCTCGGCGGCGACCGGCTTGCCATCCGAGAAGCGAGCGCGGGGGTCGAGATGAAACGTGACGTAGCTTCTAGCGTCGTCGGTCTCGACGCTTTTCGCCAACAATCCGTAGAGGGTGAAAGCCTCGTCATTGCCGCGCGTCATCAGGCTTTCGACGACGAACCCCCGGATCTGCTGCACCGCGAGGCCCCGGACAATAAGCGGGTTGAGGCTGTCAAAGGTGCCGAGGGCGCCCCAGACCAGCCGGCCGCCCTTCGGCGCGTCCGGATTGGCATAGGGCATATGGGTGAAATCGGCCGGAACCGCCGGGGCGCCATGCATGGCGATCGCATAGCTTTCGGTGGCCTGGGCCTCGCGGGCGCCCGGCACCGGCGACAGGCCGAGCGCGACCGCGACGCAGGCGATGGCTCGAAGGCGGATTCGTCCAAAGGCGGACATCGGCACGCGCGGATTTGATTCGAAATTGCACACAACCAAGCTTTACCATGGGCCTCGGCATCCGCCGTAACGCTGGCTCAAAGATGCTTGTCGGCATTGATCTTTTCGCGCGCCGCTGTATTGAAGGCGTGCAATTGACCAAGGCGGCAGCGCCTGTCACGTATCCGCCTCAATTGACTTGGAGACAGCCGCCCAAACGGCTAGGTGTCGGCGCCTGCAGCGGTTTCGGGCGCTCCCGTTCAGAAAGGGTTTTCCGCAATGAATTTCCGTATCTTGGCCGCGCCGATTCGGCCGCATGGGCGAGTTTTCGCCTTGTTGGCGGCGACTGCAATGTCCGCAACTTTGCTCAGCGAAGCGGCGCAGGCCCAAGCCCCGGCTCCTGCCCCCGCGGCGGCGCCGAAGGCCAAGGCAGCTCCCAAAGCTGCACCCAAAGCCGCTCCGGCCCAGGCGCCCGCACCGGCTGCCCAGGCTGCTCCGCCGCCGGCAGCTGCTGGCGCGCCCCCCGCAGCCGGCCAGCAGCCCCAGGATCAGCAGGTTCAGTTGATCTACGCGCCTTGGACCAAGTTCTGCCTCAAGGGCCAGGACGCCGGCGCCAAGCAGGTCTGCTTCACGGGCAAGGATGGCCGGATCGAGTCCGGCCAGCCGGTCATCGCCGCCGTCATCATCGAGCCGGAAGGCGAGCCGAAGAAGATCCTGCGCGTGACGCTGCCGCTCGGCATGCAACTCGTTCATGGTACCCGCGTGATCGTCGACAACAATCCGCCGGCGCAGAGCCCCTATGTGATCTGCTTCGCCAACGGCTGCATGTCGGACTACGAAGTGACCCCGGAATTGCTGGCCAACATGAAGAAGGGCCAGAATCTCGTGGTTCAGGCCATCAACTCCAACGGCGCGCCGCTGACGCTGCCGCTGCCGCTGGCCGAGTTCGCCAAGGCCTATGATGGCCCGCCGACCGACCCGAAGGTGTTCGAGGAAACCCAGAAGAAGCTGCAGGAAGAGTTGCAGAAGCGGGCGGAAGAACAGCGCAAGAAGCTCGAGGCTGCCCAGCCTGCGGCCGGCGCTCCGGCCAATCCGGCCGCGAAGTAAACGCGCGAAGTAAGCGTAAGGCTTGTCGACAAACAAAAGGCGCCTGGACCGGGCGCCTTTTTCTTTTCGTTCAGGGAAAGTGTCGCCCGGATGGAGCCAAATCAGTTCAATGACGGATTGCGTGGCCGGTAGCCGCCCGATTTATCCTTCACAAAAATCTCGGCGACCTGGGAATGCCGGATCGGCTCGCCGGAATCGTCGGGCAGCAGATTCTGTTCGGAGACGTAGGCGACGTATTCCGATTCCGAATTCTCTGCGAGCAGATGATAGAACGGCTGATCCTTGTGCGGCCGGACATCCTCGGGGATCGACAACCACCATTCCTCGGTATTGTTGAATTCCGGATCGATGTCGAAAATCACGCCCCGGAACGAAAACACCCGGTGGCGAACGATCTGACCGATCTGAAATTTGGCGGTGCGCGCTCTAATCATGCCTCGTCAAATAGACCATGATTGTGGCCGATGCTAGGGGCAAAAGGTCGATTTAACCCTCCGCTCTGGCCATCGCATCTGGCGCCACAGCCAAGAAAACGCTGAAGAAAAGACGATTTCCGCATGGCTGACATTCTCAATCTGGCGCTGCCCTATTTCGGCTTGATCTTCATCGGTTTTGCCTGCGGGAAGGCCAAAGGGCTGCCTGAATCGGGCCTCGCCTGGATGAACTTCTTCCTGCTCTATGTTTCGCTGCCGGCGCTCCTGTTCGGCATCATGTCGAAGACCCCGTTCGCGGAACTCAACAACCCGCCATTCCTGATCGCGACCACGCTCGGAACCATGAGCGCCTTTGTGCTGGCCATGGTCCTCGGCCGGGTCGTTGGAGAACTATCACTGCGCAAGGCCACCATCGCGGGGCTTTCGGGCGCCTACGGCAATATCGGCTATATGGGCCCGGGCCTGGCGCTGGCCGTGCTCGGTGCCAAGGCGGCGGCGCCGACCGCGCTGATTTTCTGCTGCGACAGCATCTTCCTGTTTTCGATCGTGCCGCTGCTGATCGAGTTGACCAACCGCGAGCATCCTTCGCTGTTGCACGCATTCGGCGTCGTCGCGCGGCAGATTGCGCTCAATCCGCTGATCATGTCGGCCTGCGCCGGCGCGCTGGCTGCGGCGCTGCACCTTCAATTTCCGGTTGCGATCGACAAAACGCTGTTGTTTCTGCAAAACGCCGCGGCGCCGACGGCGCTGTTCGTGCTCGGCGTCACGGTGGCGTTGCGCCCGTTCAATCGCGTGCCCTGGGAAGTGCCCGGCGTGATCGCGATCAAGCTGCTGCTCCATCCGCTCGTTGTGTTCGGACTGATGCTGCTGCTCGGTCCGTTCCCGCAACCTTGGGCGGCGACCGCTGTCCTGATGGCCTCATTGCCGCCGGCGCTGAACGTGTTCGTGATCGCCCGGCAGAACGAGACCTGGGTCGAGCCGGCGTCGGTGGCCGTGCTGATCGGGACGTTTGCGTCCGTCGTCACACTGACCAGCGTGATGTGGTTCATTCAGAGCGGACGGCTGATGTTTCCTTGAGAACCGCCGAAGATCTAGCTGACGCGCCGCCATGAGGGCGCAAGCCCCTCGCGCATGGCAAGCCGCCGCAGCGGGCCGATCGAGCCGATCAGGTGCAGGCCTGCGGCGCGCAGCGATTGTATGGGAAGGAAATCGCTGAGCAAGGAGCGGTTGGCAATATCGATCGTAAACGTCCGGCTCAACACATCGGTCCGACGCGCGGACTGGTAGCGCGCCAGCACCTGCGGCGAACCGGGATCCTCCCCGATAGACATCGCCTGGCCCACGATATCGGCGATGTCGGCGGCGTCGCGCAGTCCCATGTTCAGGCCCTGCGCGCCGATCGGCGGCAGCACATGGGCGGATTCGCCGACCAGCGCGACCCGATCTTTTGCGAATTGCCGGGGGCTCTCGATCGCAAGCGGAAAGACATTTCGACCGGGCTCGACCTGAACCCGGCCGAGAATCGAATGCGATTGCTTCTCGGCGGCGTCAGATAATTCGTCGTCGCCGAGCGCCATCAGCCGTTCGGCTTGCTTCGGCGCCGAAACCCAAACCACGCTGCTGCGATTGCCGGGCAGCGGCACGAACACGCACGGTCCGTGCGGCGTGTGAAACTCGGTCGATATGTTCTTGTGCGGGTGGGTATGACCGATATTGAAGGTCAGCGCCGACTGATGGAGGTCGCGGCGCTTGACCGCGATACCGGCGGCCTCGCGGGACAGCGACTGCCGCCCGTCCGCACCGATCACAAGCCGCGCGGCGAGCGATTCTCCCCGGCCGGTCCGGATCGAAACATCGGCGTGTTCCGGATGGATGGTTTCCGCCTCATCGTCAAACCGCGTCAGGCCGGAAAGCTCGGCCGCGCGCTGTTCCAGTGCTGCCATCAGCGAGCGGTTGTCGATGTTGAAGCCGAACTGATCGAGGCCGATTTCATCGGAGGAAAACCGCACCTCCGGTGCACGGATCAGCCGGCCGGTGTCGTCGACGAGGCGCATGGTCTGCAACGCCGCGGCTTGATCCTTGCAGCGCCGCCAGACGTCCAGGCGTTCGAGCAGGTCGGTGGAGGCGCCGAGTAGTGCGGTGGTGCGATTGTCGGCATAGGGCGCGCGGCGGGCGAGCAGGGCGGTTTTCGCCCCGGTCTCCGCCAGCGCAATGGCGGCGGTCAGTCCGGCCGGCCCGCCGCCAATCACGGCTGTGTCATAAACTTGCGGTGCATCGGTCATATCGGGACAATTGACGTTCCCGGCGCCATTTTCAAGCCATTAACCGGCGGATTATTTTCACCGGTTTACGCGGCGGAAAGTCGCAAGCGCGGATATGCTAATCGGACCGATTCCTGATAGCACTGCCCGGGCATGGACCAGACCAGCCAGCCAGTTTCATCCCCAGCGTCGCACGGAATGCGCGCGGCGGCTTTCTCCGTGCACATCTTCACGGCGATGGGAGCTGGCGTTGCGCTGCTCGCGATGCTGGAAGCCGTGCGCGAACACTGGGCCAGCATGTTCGGCTGGCTCGGCGTGGCGCTGGTGATCGACGCGATCGACGGCCCGATCGCGCGGAAGCTGGATGTCAAGCGGCTGCAGCCGGACTGGTCAGGGGATGTGCTCGACCTCGTCGTCGACTTCGTCACCTACGTTTTCGTCCCCGCCTACGCGATCACCGCGAGCGGGCTGCTGCTGCCGCTGGCGGCGCCGCTATTGGGCATCGGCATTGTGGTATCGAGCGCGCTCTATTTCGCCGATCGCCGCATGAAGGCCGCCGACAATCATTTTCGCGGATTTCCGGCGCTGTGGAACGCGGTGGCATTTTATCTGTTTTTGCTGCAGTTCCGGCCGTCGATTTCCAGCCTCGCCATCGCCATTCTGATCGTGCTGACATTCGTGCCGGTTCACGTGCTGCATCCGATCCGCGTGGTGCGCCTGCGCTGGCTGACCTTGTTGTTGCTGGCCGCCTGGGCCGTGCTTGCGATCTACACGCTGGCCCGCGATTTCGATGTCGGCGCCCCCATCGTCGCCGGGCTCTGCGCCATCGCCGCCTATATGGTCGGCAGCGATGCGGTCATCCGGCAAATAAAATCGTTGCGGGCATGATGGAATTATTCACCAGCGCGGAAGCCTGGGCGGCGCTGCTGACCCTGACGGCGCTCGAAATCGTGCTCGGGATCGACAACGTCATCTTCCTGTCGGTGATCGTCTCGCGCATTCCGCCGGCGCAGGCCAAGCGGGCGCGCCAGATCGGTCTCTTTCTGGCGCTGGTATTCCGCATCATCCTGCTCACCCTGCTGGTATGGCTGATCGGGCTGACCGAGCCGGTCATCACTGTGAAAAGCATTGTGCTGTCATGGCGCGACATCATCCTGATCGGCGGCGGCCTGTTCCTGATCGCGAAGGCGACCCACGAAATTCATGCCGAGGTCGAAGCGCAAGAGCTGGAGTCCGATGCAGCGCCGAGAGCCAGCGCATTCTTTTGGGTGATCGTCCAGATCATCGTCATCGACATGGTGTTCTCGCTGGATTCGATCATCACCGCGATCGGCATGTCGCAGCAGCTCGAAATCATGATCGCGGCCGTCGTGATTGCCTGCGTCATCATGTACGTCTCATCGGGACCGGTCGCGCGATTTGTGGCGGATCATCCGACCACCAAAATGCTGGCGCTGGCATTCCTGGTGCTGATCGGCGTCGCGCTGGTGGCGGACGGATTCAAATTCCACATCCCGCGCGGCTACATCTATTTTGCCATTGCGTTTTCGGCCGCGGTGGAGCTGTTCAATGTGCTCGCCAGGCGCAACCGCAAAAGGGCCGTCAGATCATGATCCGATTGAATCGGATCGCGATCTTTCTCCTTGTTCGAGCATGATCTGTTCGGAAAAACCGGTTCCCACTTTTCCGGATCATGCTTTAGCCGGTTTCAGCCACTCAGTTGACAACGCGGCGGCGATGGCTTTCGGTTCGGATTCGCGGGAATACCAAGGGAGAAACCTGTCATGACCAAGGCCGTGCGCGTGCACAAGGTGGGGGGCCCGGAAGCCCTGGTTTATGAGGACGTTGACGTGGCCGCACCTGGACCCGGCGAGGTTCGCATCCGCCAGCACGCCGTCGGTCTCAACTTCATCGATGTGTATTTCCGCACCGGCCTCTACAAGGCGCCGGGCTTGCCGTTCATCGCCGGCAACGAGGCCGCGGGCGAGGTTGTCGCGGTTGGGCCCGGCGTCACCAATTTTCATCCCGGCGATCGCGTCGCCTATTATTTCAATCTTGGCGGCTATGCGAGCGAACGCGTCATCCCCGCGGACAAGCTGGTCAAGCTGCCGGACCACATCACCTACGAGCAGGGCGCAGTGCTGATGCTCAAGGGGCTGACGGTCTGGTATCTCCTGCACAAGACCTTCAAGGTCGAGCCCGGACATCGCGTGCTGATCCACGCCGCCGCCGGCGGCATCGGGTTGCTCGCCAGTCAATGGGCCAAAGCACTCGGCGCGCATGTCATCGGCACCGTCGGCACCAAGGCAAAAGCCGATCTCGCGCTCGCCAATGGCTGCGACCACGTGATCCTCTACAATGAGGAAGACTTTGTCGCGCGGGTGAAGCAGATCAGCCGCAACGAACTCTGCGACGTCGTCTATGACGGCGTCGGCAAGACCACGTTTCCGGGCTCGCTGTCGTGCCTGCGGCCGCGCGGCCTGTTCGTGAGTTTTGGCAACGCCTCCGGCCCGGTGCCGCCGTTCGCGCTCGCCGAGCTCAACAATCACGGTTCGCTGTTTGCGACCCGGCCAAAGCTCAACGATTACGTCGGCACCCGCCACGAACTGCTCGAAGGCGCCGACACGCTGTTTGCCGCCGTCATCAACGGCAAGCTGCACGTGCCGATCAACCACGCCTACGCACTGAAGGATGCTGCGAAGGCGCATATCGAGCTCGAGAGCAGGGCGACGACGGGCGCGGCGATTCTGCGGCCGTAATTCCCCAGCGTCATTCCGGGGCGATGCGCAGCATCGAACCCGGAATCTCGAGATTCCGGGTCTGGTGCTTACGCACCATCCCGGAATGACGCCGACCAAGAACCTACGCCACGCGCCTGGCCGCACCTGCTTTGGTGAGTATGGCATCAAGGCATTCGACCATCTCTGCGATCTCGTCCCGCTCAACATTGAGCGCCGGCATGAATCGCAGCGCGTCCGGCTGCGGCGAATTCAGCAGCACGCCGTCGGCGAAAGCCTGCGCCACGATCGACGCGCCGATCGGCAGTTTGAGATCGAGCGCCAGCAGCAGGCCCCGGCCGCGAACTTCGCCGAGACCGTGCCGCGCCGACAACCGCTGCAACTCGCTTTCCAGAAACAGGCCGGCGTCGACCGTCGATTTCAGGAATTCCGGTTTGCTGACGTGATCGAGAACCGCAAGCCCCGCGGCACACATCAACGGATTGCCGTTGAACGTGCCGCCCTGGTCGCCGTGTTCGAAACACGAGGCATGTTCGGTCGCCAGCAATGCTGCGAGCGGCACGCCGCCGCCGATGCCTTTGCCGAGCGTCATGATGTCGGGCTCGATGCCGGCATGCTCGTAATGGAAAAGCTTTCCGGTGCGGCCCATGCCGGTCTGGATCTCGTCGACGATCAGCAGCAGGCCGTGCTCCCTGGTCAGCGCCCGCAACGCCTTCAGGAATTGATCGGTCGCGGGCCAGACGCCGGCTTCGCCCTGGATCGGCTCCAGCATCACGGCAACCGTCTTGTCGGAGATCAGCCGCTTGACGGAATCGAGATCGTTGAGTTGCGCCTTGGGAAAGCCCGTCACCTTGGGCTCGAACAATGGCTCAAAAGCTTTCTTGCCCGACGCCGACATGGTCGCGAGCGTGCGGCCGTGAAAGCCGCCTGCAAAGGTGATGATCTCGTGCGCGCCGCCTCTGTGCAGCGCGCCGTATTTGCGCGCGAGCTTGATCGCACCCTCATTGGCTTCGGCGCCGGAATTCGCAAAGAACACCTGGTCGAAGCAACTGTTCGCGACCAACGCTTTTGCCAGTTTCAAGCTCGGGCCGTTGTAGAACGCGGGACTCGGCGTCAGCAGCAGCTTTGCCTGCGCCGCGAGCGCGTCGGCGACGACGGCGGGCGAATGGCCGAGGCAATTGACCGCCCAGCCCTGCATGAAATCGAGATAGCGCTTGCCTTTGTCGTCCCACAGATAGGCGCCTTCGCCCTTGACGAAGACGGTCTGCGGGCGGGCGGTGATGTTCATCTGCGCATGATACGGATGGGTGGCGTTGGGCATGTCGAAACTCCTGCGGTTTGGGTGGGAAGGCGGGCCGAAACGCAAGAAGGCCGCACTTTTTGGGTGCGGCCTTCTCGAAAACATTGCTGAACTAGTTGATCAGCGTTGTCGTCGGACACGGCGCAACCCATCATCGTCGCAGGAGCGACGACGGAAAGCAGCGCGGCGGTTGGTCCGGTTCTGGATCATGGCGCAGGGCCATACAGCCTGATGGCAGGCGGTGTCAAGCACGTTAGAAGCCCGCGACGCTGCCGTGGAGGTCGTATTGATCTGCGCGCTCGATCTTGGCGGTGACGATTTCGCCGACACGCAAGGGACGCCGGCTCGACAGATAGACCGCGCCGTCGATCTCGGGCGCGTCGGCCTTGGAGCGGCCCTTCGAGACGGTGGGGCCGACTTCGTCGATGATGATCTGCTGCCGCGTGCCGACCTTGCGCTTCAGGCGCCGCGCCGAAATCTTCTGCTGGCGCGCCATCAGCGCATCCCAGCGCTCTTGCTTGATCTCGGCGGGAACGGCATGGCCGATCGCGTTCGACGCAGCACCGGCGACGGGCTCGTACTTGAAACAGCCGAGGCGATCGATCTCGGCCTCCTCGAGCCAGTCGAGCAAATACGCAAAGTCGGAATCGGTCTCGCCGGGGAAGCCGACGATGAAGGTCGAGCGCAGCGTCAAATCAGGGCATTGCTCGCGCCACTTCTGGATCCGCGCCAGGGTCTTCTCCTGCACGGCGGGGCGCTTCATGGCCTTGAGGATTTCCGGGCTCGCATGCTGGAAGGGGATATCGAGATAGGGCAGCACCTTGCCGTCGGTCATCAGCCCGATGACTTCATCGACATGCGGGTAGGGGTAGACATATTGCAGTCGGACCCAGGCGCCGAGTTCGCCGAGCTCTTTTGCCAGATCGAAAAATTTCGCGCGGACCTCGCGGTCCTTCCACGGGCTTTCGGCATATTTCAGGTCGACGCCATAGGCCGAAGTGTCCTGCGAGATGACGAGCAATTCCTTGACACCGGCGCTGACCAGCTTTTCCGCCTCGCGCAACACGTCACCGGCCGGGCGCGACACCAGATCGCCGCGCAATTTCGGAATGATGCAGAAGCTGCAGCGGTTGTTGCAGCCTTCGGAAATCTTCAAGTAGGCGTAGTGCCGCGGCGTCAGCTTGATGCCCTGCGGCGGCACCAGGTCGAGGTGCGGATTGTGGACCGGCGGCAGCGCGCGGTGCACCGCGTCCAGCACGCTCTCATATTGCTGCGGGCCGGTGATGGAGAGCACGCCGGGATAGGCCGCCTCGATCTGCTCGGGCTCCGCGCCCATGCAGCCGGTGACGATGACCCTGCCGTTCTCGGCCATTGCCTCGCCGATCGCGCCAAGCGATTCCTGCTTGGCGCTGTCGAGGAAGCCGCAGGTGTTGACGATGACGATGTCGGCGCCGTCATGCTTGCGCGCCAGCTCATAGCCTTCCGCGCGCAGCCGCGTGATGATGCGCTCGGAATCCACCAGCGCCTTGGGGCATCCCAAGGAGACAAAGCTGACTTTCGGCGCTCCGGCCTGTTGCATATCTGGATCTGCCTGATTGATCCGCAGGAGCTAGTCCGAATTACTCATAATTACAACCCTTTGCGCCGGCTATCGGCGTGCTATGGATGCGTTTGCCGGGTTGTGAGTGGTCGATGAGCGCTGAGTCGTCTCCTAAAATCGTCATAGTCGACGAAAGCCCGATCCGTGCCGCGATCCTGGAAGAGGGGCTGCGGGAGGCGGGCTTTACCGGCGTCGTCCATATCAGCGAAATGCAGAGCCTGCTGGCGCGGATCTATGCGCTCGACCCCGATATCATCCTGATCGACCTGGAAAACCCCAGCCGTGACGTGCTGGAACAAATGTTCCAGGTCAGCCGGGCCGTGCGCCGGCCGATCGCCATGTTCGTCGACCAGAGCGACGCGGCGTCGATCCAGGCTTCCGTCGATGCCGGCGTATCCGCCTATATCGTCGACGGGCTGAAGAAAGAACGCATCAAGCCGATCCTCGACCTCTGCGTCTCGCGCTTCAATGCGTTCGCAAAACTGCAGGACGAACTCGACCGGACCAAATCCGCGCTCGAGGAACGCAAGGTCATCGACCGCGCCAAGGGCATTTTGATGAAGTTGAAAGGCCTCACCGAAGACGAGGCCTATGTGCTGATGCGCTCGACTGCGATGCGCGAGAAAAAGAAGATCGGCGAGATCGCCCAGTCGATCCTGACCGCGGCGGAGTTGCTGAAATGACCGGACCGCTTCGCATTGGTTTCATTCCGCTGGTCGATGCCGCGGCCCTGATCGTCGCCGTCGACAAGGGCTTTACCGCGGGCGAAGGGCTCGACGTTTCGCTGGTGCGGGAAGTCTCGTGGTCGAATGTCCGCGACAAGCTCAACATCGGCCTGTTCGACGCCGCGCATCTGCTGGCCCCGGTCGCGATCGCCTCCAGCCTCGGGCTCGGTCACGTCAAGGTGCCGATCGTGGCGCCGTTCAATCTCGGGCTCAATGGCAATGCCATCACGGTGTCGCCGGCGCTGCATGCCGCGATCATGGGCGAAATCGAGGGCGACCGCTTCGACCCGATGGCCACCGCGCTGGCGCTGGCGCGTGTCGTCGCCAAACGCCGCAGCAGCGGCGCCGAACCGTTGACCTTCGGCATGACGTTTCCGTTCTCG
Organism: Bradyrhizobium sp. AZCC 2289; assembly: GCF_036924615.1. Lineage (NCBI taxonomy): Bacteria > Pseudomonadati > Pseudomonadota > Alphaproteobacteria > Hyphomicrobiales > Nitrobacteraceae > Bradyrhizobium > Bradyrhizobium sp. AZCC 2289. The sequence goes on from NZ_JAZHRY010000001.1 coordinate 9,553,767, forward strand.
ACCCACAATTATCAATTGCGGTTCTGGATGGCGGCCGGCGGAGTCGATCCCGACGAGGACGTCCGGCTGGTGGTGCTGCCGCCGCCTTACATGGTGGACAGTCTGGCCAGCGGGCACGTCGACGCGTTCTGCGTCGGCGCGCCCTGGAATTCGGTCGCGGTCGATCTCGGCGTAGGACACATCCTGCATTTCGTCACGGACATCCTGGTGCGCGCGGCCGAAAAGGTGCTGGCCGTCAGGCAGGACTGGTCGCAGAAATATCCGGATGTGGTGGCCGCGCTGGTGCGGGCGCATGTCCGCGCCGCCGAATTCATCGAGGAGCCGCAGAACCGCGCGGAGGTGGCGCGCATCCTCAGCGCCCCGGAGCGGATCGGCGTCGACGCCGAGGTGATCCAGCGCACCCTGGATGGCCGTTTGAAGATCTCGCCCGATGGTGGCTTGCGCGAAAGCGGGCGCTATTTGCTGGTCGGACGCGAGGGCGCGGCCCGGCCCGATCCCGCGCAGGCCGCCTGGCTGTACGCGCAGATGGTGCGATGGGGACAGACCGCGATGAAACCGGACGCGCTCAGGATCGCCATGGGGGTGTTCAGGCCCGACCTGTATGACGCGGCTGTCGGGCATCAGGGGAAGGCGGCCGGTGCCTCCGCCGCCATCGGCGCCTTCGCCGGTCCGGCCTTCAATCCGGACGACATCGCCGGGCATTTGGCGGCATTCAGGATCGGCCATTGGAAGCCCTGAACGCTACCAGTTGATGCAGTATTGGGCATCTTTCCCATCTGGCTAATTTTTCGGCAATCTGCCCGAAAATAGTTGTGAAGCCCGGTTCAGGATTCCAAGTTCGTTTCGCAACATATTGAAATATCAATATATTTTATAGGTCTCGCGCTGGCACGCAACTTGTATGTTGCACTGCGGTCAGTCGTCGCAGATGTCAGCTGGCCTATGTCCAAGATGGATTTCCGCAGCAACGAGGCTGGTCGGACCGTTTGCTGGAGTCGAGCCCGGCGCTTGAAGCTGAGCTGATTTCAAGGCGGTCGTCCCATTCCCGTTGCAGCCACTGAAGGTGGCCGCAGGAGCTTCGTCGACGCTATGAAAATCGAAACGCTCTCAGTCGACTTTACCGACGAGCAGAAGCGCTATCTCGAAGGCTTTACCACCGGCTTGCAGATCAGCAGGGTCGGACGTGGCCTTGGCGGCAGCGCTGGCAGGGCAAACGCAGAGCCGACTGGACCTGAAGCCGCGCATATCAAGGCCCAGGACAAGGTCACGGCGTCAGGCAAAAAGCTCGTCAACGAAGAAAAATTCAAACGCGATGAGCATCCGTTCGATGCCTATCCGCGGCTGAGGCAGCAGGCGCTCGACAACGCGCCGCCGCCGCCGGCGGATAATTTCCGCTGGCGCTATTACGGGCTGTTTTACGTGGCGCCGGCGCAGGATTCCTACATGTGCCGCTTACGGATTCCGAACGGCATTCTCACGCATTGGCAGTTTGCCGGCATGGCTGATCTCGCCGAGCGGCTGTGCGGGCCGTTTTGCCACGTCACGACGCGCGCCAATCTGCAGGTTCGCGAAATTCCGCCGAAGCACGCAGTGGCGCTGATCGAAGGCATTCAGGATCTCGGCCTGTGCTCGCGCGGCTCCGGCGCCGACAACATCCGCAATGTCACGGGCACGCCGACCGCCGGGATCGATCCGCAGGAAATTCTGGACACCCGCGAATATGCCCGCGAGTGGCACTACCACATCCTCAACGACCGCTCGCTGTATGGCTTGCCGCGCAAGTTCAACGTTGCCTTCGACGGCGCCGGCAAGATTGCGGTGCTCGAAGACACCAACGATATCGCGTTCTCCGCGGTCGAGGTGAAAGACGGCTTTGGCGTCGAGCCCGGAATCTGGTTCCGGTTGGGGATCGGCGGCATCACCGGTCACAGGGATTTTGCCAGATACACTGACATCATCGTCAAGCCGGCCGATGCCACCAAGGTGTCGGACGCCATCGTCCGCGTGTTCATCGAGCTCGGCGACCGCACCAACCGGCTCAAGGCGCGGCTGAAATATGTGATCGACGGCATGGGGATCGAGAAATTCCTCGTCCTGGTCGAGGAAAAGCTCGGTCATGCCTTTACGCGGGTACCGTCAGAGGCGCTGGCGCCGCGTCCGGCGTTCGATCGCATGGCGCATATCGGCGTGCAAAAGCAAAAGCAGGAAGGGTTGAGCTGGATCGGCGTCGCGTTGCCGCTCAGCAAGGTGACGTGCGAGCAGATGCGCGGGCTCGCCAGGATCGCCCGGGATCTCGGCGACGGCGATATCCGTCTGACGGTCTGGCAGAACCTGCTGATCCCGGGCGTGCGTGACGAGAATGTCGAGTTCGCAATCGCTGCGATCAAGGCAATAGGACTTGCGGTCGAGGCCTCGCAAATCCGCGCCGGGCTGATTGCCTGCACCGGCAATGCCGGCTGCAGGTTCGCGGCGTCGAATACCAAGAAGCACGCGGCCGAAATCGGCGACTGGTGCGAACCGCGCGTCAATATCGAGACCCCGCTCAACATCCATGTGACCGGCTGCCATCACTCCTGTGCGCAGCACTACATCAGCGATATCGGCCTGATCGCGGCCAAGGTTGATGTCGGCGAGGATGTTGATCCCGTCGAGGGCTATCAGCTGTTTGCAGGCGGCGGTTTTGGACCGAATGCCGATGTCGGGCAGGAGGTCTATCACGACCTCAAGGCCGAGGATGCGCCGCAGACCGTCGAGCGGCTGTTGAAGGCGTATCTCGCGCATCGCGCCTCGCCGGACGAAACCTTTCTGTCCTTTGCGCGCCGCCATGACGGCGAGACGCTGCGCAAGCTCGCCGACGCCGAGGTGTCCTCATGAACCAGATCTCGCCTCCACCCAAAATCGAGATCATCCCTTCGAGCGCGCCGTTCTCCGAGGCACAGCGCTCCTGGCTGAACGGCTTCTTTGCCGGCCTGTTGTCCGACGGCACGACGCCGTTGTCGGCCGAGCAGGGCGCCGCGGTGATGCAAGGTCCCGCCGGTGACAGCGACGACGGCGAAGCGCCGTGGCACGACCAGACCATGCCGATCGCCGAGCGCATGAAGCTTGCCGAAGGCCGGCCGTTGCGCCGGCGCATGATGGCGGCGATGGCGCAGCAGGACTGCGGCCAGTGCGGCTACAATTGCAACGACTATTCCGACGCGATCGCAGCCAAGAGCGAGGCGCGGCTCAATCTCTGCGTCCCCGGCGGCAAGGAAACCGCGCGGATGCTCAGGGCGCTGAACGAGGAACTGGAAAAAGCGCCGGCCGCATCGTCATCGGCTGGCGCACCTGCCGCTGCTGCGCCCGCGGTGGCGGAGCCGGGGCGTTCGCGCGACAATCCGGCGCCGGCACAATTCATCGCGCGTCGTCTGCTCAACAAGGGCAAGTCGGAAAAGGAGACCTGGCACATCGATTTCGACCTCTCGGGCTGCGGCCTCGATTATGTCGTCGGCGATTCCTTCGGCGTCTTTGCCCGCAACGATCTCGGCCATGTCGACCAGATCATCGCGCTGCTCGGCGCGTCGCATACCACTGATGTCCGGGGCAAGACGCTGCGCGAAGTCCTGCTCGACGATGTCTCGCTGGCGCCGGCGCCGGATTCGCTGTTCGAACTGATCTCCTACCTGACCGGCGGCGCGCAGCGCGAGAAGGCGCGGGCGCTGGCGCAGGGAAGGATCCCGACGGCGATGCCGTGACGCTGGACGTGATGGCGGTGCTGCAAAAATTCTCCAACGTGCGGCCGCACCCGGAAGCCTTCATCGAGGCGCTCGAGGCTTTGCAGCCACGGCTCTATTCGATCTCGTCGTCGCACAACGCGACGCCCGGAAAATTGTCGCTGACGGTCGATTGCGTGCGCTATGTCATCAACAAGCGCAAGCGGCTGGGGCTGGCTTCGACCTTCCTCGCCGAGCGCATCCAGCCCGGCGACGAGGTCAAGGTCTATGTGCAGAAGGCCCACGGCTTCGCGTTGCCGGACGATCCCAAGGTCCCGATCATCATGATCGGGCCCGGCACCGGCATCGCACCGTTCCGCGCCTTCCTGCACGACCGCCGCGCCACCGGCGCGCCCGGCAAGAACTGGTTGTTCTTCGGCCATCAGCGCAGCGACTGCGATTTCTTCTATGCCGACGAGCTCAACGCCATGAAGACCTCGGGCCTACTGACGCGGCTGTCGCTGGCGTGGTCGCGCGACGGCGACAAGAAATTTTACGTGCAGGACCGCATGCGTGAACTCGGCCGCGAAGTGTGGACGTGGATGGCCGAAGGCGCCAACATCTACATCTGCGGCGACGCCAAGCGGATGGCCAAGGACGTCGAGCGCGCGCTGGTCGATATCGTCGCCCAGTTCGGCGCCCGCTCGACCGACGAGGCCATCGCCTTCGTCGCGGAACTCAAGAAGAAGGGCCGGTTCCAGCAGGACGTCTACTAGCGTTTTCAAGCGAAAGCCTGCCCCGGACTTGATCGGGGGTGGGAACCGGTTCGCGTGAAGAAAACGCGTAAGACAAGAGGTCCGGGTTCCCATTCGCTCAAATCGGGGCGAATAAAATTCTCGCGGGAATCCGTGTGAGAGAATTTTTCACCTAAAACGGAGTCTGCCGAAGCATCGCATCGCTATTTTTGCAGTCATCTTGCGTCGCGCCACGAACGATATTCCATTATCGCGAAATGGGGCGTTGGAGATCGACCATGCGCGAACTATCGGCGGAAGCCCGCCTGCACCTTTACGCGCGCTCCCTGTCCCGCCGGACCGGAACCGGAATCCACACCGCCGCGCTCTACAGCGCGCTGGCGGTCATCGCAGCCGTCGTGTTCGGCACGCTGTCGGTTCACCCGTTCTGAAGAAACCCTTCATCCTGATGAGGAGCCGCGCAATGGCGCGGCGTCTCGAAGGATGGGCCGCAGCATGATACGTCATCCTTCGAGAGGCGCGCAAAGCGCGCTCCTCAGGATGAGGGCGGTGGGTGCGGCTAATGCGCCGTCTTGAACGGCGCCACCGCGATCCCCGCATCCTTCAACGCCTGCCGCACGCCGCGCGCGATATCGACTGCGCCGGGGGTGTCGCCGTGAATGCAGACGGTATCGGTGCGCATCTTGATGACCTTGCCCGTCACCGAGACCACCGCGCCGTCCTGCACCATCCGCACCACGCGGTCCGCGATCTGTTTCGCATCATGCAACACCGCGCCAGGCTTCTTGCGCGACACCAGCGAGCCCGTGTCCTCGTAGGCGCGATCCGCGAACACCTCGTGCACCATCGGCAAATTGGCAGCTTCGCCGGCCTGCACCAGTTTTGAATTGGCGAGCACCACAAAGATCAAGTTTGGGTCGACTGCCCTGATGGCGCTGGCGATCGCTTTCGCCGTCATGTCGTCCTCGCAGGCGACGTTCGATAGCGCGCCATGCGCCTTGACGTGGGTGACCTTGTGACCGGCCGCGGTCGCGATCGCCTGCAGCGCGCCGATCTGGTAGGCGACCAGGTTCTCGATCTCCGACGATTTCATGCCGGGCACCGGCCGCCGGCCGAAACCGTGCAGGTCGCGGTAGCCGGGGTGCGCGCCGATGCTGACGCCGCGCGCTTTCGCCAGTTCCACGGTGTGGCGCATGATGTCGGCGTCGCCGGCATGGAAACCGCAGGCGACGTTCACCGAGGTCGCAAGCTCGATCATGGCCGCGTCATTGCCCATTTCCCAGGGGCCAAAGCTTTCGCCGAGATCGCAGTTGAGATCGATGGTTGTCATGATGATCTGTCCGCTTGTGAGTGAATCGTGTCGTTGAGTCCTGGGGATTGGTCAGTCCGGCCCCAATATGTCCGCTGGCGATGCGACGTGCCACGTCCCGGCATCGACGGCACTGACGGCGTGGCCGGCGACATTGGCATCATGCAGCGCCTCGATGTTGAGATCAAAGCTTTCGATATCGCGTAGCCGGTCGGGCAGGGTGCGCAGCAATTCCCGGAATTTGCGCAACTCGGCATGCGCCTCGGTCATGCTGATCGCTTTGAAGCGAAACGCGCGGCCGGCGGGGATCTGCGCGAACCGACCGAGGTCGGCCGAAATCACGGCCGCAATCTTTGGATAGCCGCCGCTGGTGCCACGGTCCGGCATCAGCACGATGGGCTGGCCGTTGCCGGGGATCTGGATGCTGCCGTTGACGGTGCCGTCGGACACGATGTTGTGGCCGTCGATATGCTGGATGACGGGCCCCTCGAGCCGGTAGCCCATGCGGTCGCTGGTCGCCGAGATCTTCCATTCGCTGTCGAGAAACAGCTTTTTTGTTTCGGCGGTGAATTCATCGTCCTGCGGACCGAACACGATCCGGATCGGCGCCTCCGACGTCGCCGGAAGGTCGATCCGTCGCTCCGCCATGCCGCTGGCGGGCGCGGTCTGCAACTCGTCACCGGCCTGCAGCGGGCGCGGGTAGGGGCTGCCTAGCCCGGCGCGCGCGTTCACGGCGAGACTGCCGAACATCGGCTCGCCCTGCACGCCGCCTTCGATCGCGAGATAGCTGAACGACCCGCCACGGGCAAAGCCGAGCGTCAATGTCTCGCCGTCGGCCAGCGTCATCGATGTATCCAAGGCCACGGCGCGTCCGGCAATGTCGGCATTGCGCGGCGCGCCTGACAGCGCGACGCGGACGGCGCCGCCGCGCGCCGTGAATTTAGCGCCGAACGGGCCGATTTCGACGGCTGCGGCGAACAGGTCATTTCCAACCAGCGTATTCGCGGCCGCCAGCGCCAGGCGGTCGATTGCGCCGCCCGGGGTCAGGCCGTAGCGCTGGGCGCCGGGCCGTCCGCCGTCCTGCACCGAACTTGCCGGACCGATGGATGCGATGACAAGCTTACTCATGACGCCATCAACTCGGCGACGAATTCGCCGGCTTCCGCGGCGCGATCCTGTTCCTTGAAGGTCTTGGCATCGACCGGCGTGAAGGTGATGTGATCACCGGGCTCCAGCAGAAAAGTCGGTTCGCGGTGGAGATGGTAGGTTCTCACGGCTGTTTGTCCCAACAGGTGCCAGCCGCTCGGGCCGGCCAGGCACTGCACGCCGGTTTGTACGCCGCCGATCGAGATCGTTCCAGCCGGCGTCAGCAGGCGCGGATTTTGCCGCCGCGGCATCTGCAACGAGGGCGCGAGCCCGCTGAGGTAGGACCAGCCCGGCGTGAAGCCGATCATGGCGACGCGGTAGTCGCCGGCGACGTGCCGCGCCACGATGTCGTCCGGCGTCGTGTCGAGCGCTTTTGCGACGTCCTCGAGGTCGATGCCGTGCTCGCCGCCATAGACCACGGGGATGCGCCAGCGCCGGGTTTTTGCCGCGGAGGGAATTGGCCGTTGCGCCAGAGCGAGAAGCTGCTCGCCGAGCTCGGCGAAACCGATCTGCACGGGATCGTAATGCACCAGCAGCGACCGATAGGTCGGCACGGTCTCGGTGACGCCGGTAACGGGCGAGCCCGCTATCGCGCGGTCGAGCGCCAGCACCCGCCGGTTGGCGTCGTCGTCGATGTTGCGGCTGAATTCCACCGTGATGGCGCTGTCGCCACTCGGCAAAAGGCGGGGTGGGCTTAAGGGTGCGGCCATGGCCTCGTGACTCGTCCGGATATCACGCTCTAGCCTGTTTTGGGGCGCAGTGGAATTCGCTTCGTGCAAAAAGATCCAGCAACTTCAATAAATTAATCTGCATGCCAGCGATAAGATGTTGTGATCGCACCTCATCAAGCAGGCCTTGACGCGATGGCCGCACCCCGCAAGATGCGCGCGCAATTCATCCCCACCGGAGCCAGCCTTCCAGATGTCCCTGACCCCCGAAGCGATCGCGACGCTGTCGCGCGTGTCCACCGCCACCATCACCACGGTCCTGCTCAAGAAGGGCCTGCGAAACGTCTGGATGCGCGGCACCAAACCGCTGCGGCCTGGGCTGCCGCGGCTGGTGGGACCTGCTTTCACGCTGCGCTTCGTGCCTGCGCGCGAGGATCTGGCAACGCCGGAATCATGGTCGTCGCCGATTTCGACGCGCACCGCGATTGAGGCAATGCCTGCGGGCTGCATTGCCGTGGTCGATGCCATGGGCGTCAAGGACGCCGGCATCTTCGGCGATATTCTGTGCGCGCGCATGATGAAACGCGGCGTCGCCGCGTTGATCACCGACGGCGTCGTGCGCGATGTCGAAGGCGTATTGGGTACCGGCCTGCCGGTCTGGTGCGACGGTTATGCTGCGCCGCCTTCGGTCGCCGGGCTAACCTTCGTCGGCTGGGGCGAGCCGATCGGCTGCGGCGGCGTCGCGGTGTTTCCGAACGATATCGTTGTCGCCGACCAGGACGGCGCGGTGCTGATCCCGCAAGCATTCCTCGACCTCATTCTGGCCGAAGGTGCCGAGCAGGAGCGGATGGAAGCCTGGATCGTCAATGAAGTGAACAATGGCGCGGTCTTGCCCGGCCTCTATCCCATGAATGCCGAGACCAAGGCGCGCTACGCGGCATCCAAGAAATAACATCAACAAAGCGAGGTAACCCCATGGATATTCACGTCTCGGGCTCGCGGCCGACCCGCCGCGCGCCGCCCGAATACTTTACCGGCACGGTGCTGCAGGATCCGATCGTCGCAACCGCGGCGCCGGCACGGCTGGTCTCGAACCTGGTCGCCTTCGAGCCCGGCGCGAGGACGGCCTGGCACACGCATCCGCTCGGCCAGACGCTGTACGTGATCTCAGGCGTTGGACGGGTTCAGACCAAGGGTGGACCGATCCACGAGATCCGGCCCGGTGACGTGGTCTGGATTCCGCCGGGTGAGAAACATTGGCACGGCGCGTCGCCGACCAATGGCATGACCCATATCGCGATGCAGGAGTCGCTGGACGGCAATCACGTGACCTGGATGGAGCACGTGACCGACGCGGAGTTTTCCGCAAAGCTTGGTTAGTGCGTTTCGAGCGAAGTGGGTCCCGGCTCTGCGGAGCAGCGCAAAAAGCGCTGCATCGCGTCCGGGACAGGAGAACCGTCCACCAGGACCGTCACCGGTCGATCGATGGCACGCTCTTCGCAATCCTCTGTCCTTGAGGACGCCGGCTGTCTCGCGATGACACAGCCCTTGCCCAAAAGGATACGACCGATGATCAGAGCGCTCGCGGCACGCAATTTATCGGCACGCCAGAAATCGAACATTCGCAAGATCGCTTACCGGCTGGGCGGCTATGTCCGGCGGCCGGTCGAGGTTCTGGTCGAAGACGTCGTCCTGCAAGACAACGCGCGGACCTTTCTGCAAATCGGCGCCAATGACGGCTATCTCTCGGATCCGCTGAATCTGGCGATCTTCCGCCACAAGCTGACGGGCACGTTCGTCGAGCCGCAGGCGAACTATTATCGCGAGCTGCAACGCACCTATCGCGACTTCCCGGGCATGGTGTTCCTGCAATACGCCGTGGCCGAGAATAACGGCGCCATGACCATGTACACGCTCGACTGCAGCAGCGGCCGGCTGCCCGGCTGGGCGCACGGCGTGGGCACGCTGTCACGCGAGCAGATCGAGAAATTCGGCGACCAGATCGCCAATATCGACGCCTATATCCGCGCCAGCGAAGTTCACTGCGTCACGGTTGCCGATCTGCTCGATTGCGCCGCGCATCGCGACCCCGACATCATCGTGGTCGACGCGGAGGGATTTGACCACGTCATCCTTTCCCAATTCGACTTTGCAAAACTTTCGACCAAGCTCGTGATCTACGAAAACGAAAGCATGGCGGAAAAGGACGCCGCCGACCTCACGCAAAGACTGGAGGCAGGCGGATTTGCCATCTTCGAGGCCGGACAGGACACTATTGCGCTGAAGCGCGATACCGAAACGTTCCGGCGCAAACCCGCGGCAGACAGCAAAGCTGCATAGGCTTTTGATCGGGCAAAAATCCGCGCGGGGCCCGCTCTGATTCAATCAGAACCGAGGCCCTATGGTTTTTGTTTTGACGCGTTTTCTATCGCAGATAAGTCTACGCAATCTGCGTAAACTTGATTGCTATGCGAACCGGTATCCACCCCGGATCAAGTCCGGGGCAGGCTTTCGCTCGAAAACGCTTTAGTTGACCCTTGTCCAGGTCTGGCCGCCACAGAACACGCCGCCAAAGGCGCAGCCCTGGACGCGCAGGGTGTCGGTGCCCTTCAGCGCGATGGTGGAATCATAGGTGCTGCCGGTATTCGGATCGAGAATCCGGCCGCTCCATTTGTCCTTGCCGGGCTTCATGTTGATCAGAACCTGTTCGCCATTCTGGTTCGACCTCTTGTCGACGGAATATCCGCAGAGATTGGCACCGCATTGTTCGATCCGGACCTTGCCCTCCTTCTCTTCCGTCAACCAGACGCCGAGCGGCGAATTCGCGGCTTGCGGAGCAGCCGGCGGCGGTGCGGGCGGTGGCGTCACCGCGGCAACGGCCGGCGCCGGTACGGGCTTTGGAGCAGGAGCGGGTTCCTGTTGAACTTGCGGCTCGGGTGCGCTGGCCGCAGGTGGAGACGGTGGCGGAACCACCGCGGTATCGGCCGGCGCAACGGTGGCGGTCGTGGTCGCGGGTTCGCTCGCCGGGGGAACGGGCGCGGGAGCGGCGACGGCTGGAGCGGGGGGCGTCTGCTCGGCCGGTGCGGGTGGCGGGACTGCGGCTTCGGCCGGCGGCGCCTGCGGGTCGGTCTTCGCCTGCTGCGGCGCCTGTTTACGCGGACGGTCGCTATCCTCGTTGCGCGAACGCTTCGAGCGCCGGCCGGAATTATCGTAGACGCCGGGAATCGAAACGGTGCCGCGATCGGGATCGACGCGAATGGTGCGACCGCCATATTCGAAGGTGTACTGGGCCTGCGCGGCGGTGCTCGCCAACAACAGTGCGGCGATAGCGAGAAGCTTCTTCATGATGACCTCCTGAGCAGGGAATCCCAGCGAGCGAAGCTATGCTTCAGCAGGGTCACGAAACGTGACCTGGATCACTTTCAAATCATGAGTCGTAGTGTAGCGGCTTTGGTTCAAAGGTGCCGGCGGCCAGTCTAGTTAGGGCTGGATGGGTGGTCAATTTCCGCGGCGTTTTGCGCCGTATTTTCCATGCGGATTATTCAAACCATGCGGCATAGATCCGCTTGAAACTGCCATCTTCCATGGCGATATGCAGCCACTGATCGACGAACGCCTTCAACGCGACATCGCGTTGCAGCCAGTAGGCCTTCTCGGCGAAGTCGAACGGTTTCTCCGGATGCACCGCGCAGAGCACGCCGGCATGCAGCTTCTGCTGGTACCGCGTCTCCGATGAGTCGGTCATCATCAGGTCGGCATTGCCCTTGGCGATCTCGTCGAAGATCGTGACATTGTCGCCGAAAACCCTGATCTCGGCATTCTTCACGTTGGCCCGGGCGAACCGTTCGTTGGTGCCGCCGGGATTGACGATCACGCGCGTGCCTGACTTGTCGATATCGGCAATGGTCTGGTATTTGCCCGCATCGACGCAGCGCGCGATCGGGGTCTTGCCCTCGCGCATGATCGGCGTGGAGAACATTCCCTTCTTTTGCCGGTCGAGCGTGATCGAGATGCCGCCCATCGCAATGTCGAAATTGTCGGCCTCAAAGTCCTTCATCAGCTGCGGCCATGCGGTCGGGACATATTCGACCTTGACGCCGAGCGCCTTGCCCAGCGCTTCCGCCATGTCGACGTCGAAGCCGCGGAATTTCGAATTGGTTTTGTCGAGATAGGTGAACGGCAGATAGTCACCGGTCATGCCGACGCGCAGCGTGCCGCGTTTGATGATGTCGTCGAGGCGGGAAGATGCCGCGGGCTGCTGGGCGTGGGCGGAAACCGTCACCAGGACAGCGATTGCCAAGCCCGCCAGAATTCGAAACATGGTGTCTTCTCCGCCGCCAAATCTGATGACATGCACTTGTGCTGGCGCAAGGATCTAGACCAGATGGCAGCCTGGAGCCAGCCGGAGAAGCCAGAATCGTGACCATCTCATTATACGAAGCGTCCGTCGGTGTTTTCGTGCCGTATCTTGGCAATCTGTCCGCGCTTCTGGACCGTGGATCGGCCTATGCGAGCGCGCGCAACATCGATCCCGCGATCCTGCTCAACATGCGGCTCTATCCCAACATGTACAGCCTCCGTCAGCAGGTCGGGGAAGCCAACCGTCACGCGGTCATTGCCTGCGCGCTGTTGGCCGGCCGCGAACCTCACACCTACGGGGATGCCGAGCCCGATATCACCGAGCTGAAATCGCGGATCGACACCGCGATCGATTTCGTCCAGGCGATGCCGCGCAGCGCGATCGATGGCGCCGCGGACAAGGAGGTCGCGTTCAGGTTCAGGAACGGCGCGGAACGAAATTTCACCGGGCGATCGCTGCTGCTGACGTTCAGCGTGCCGCAGTTCTTTTTCCATGTCACGACGGCCTATGACATTCTGCGCCACGCGGGCGTCGATCTCGCCAAGAAGGATTTTCTGGGTCCGCCAAGACAAGTTTGACGACAGGCTTGAGAACGAGACTGAAGCGTTATATCTCGCCGCTGTCCTTGTGCACCAGATTGGCGGCGGCGCTGCGTCCAGTCATTTCGCTTTTCAGCTGCTCGAAGCGCAGCCGCGCGTCGCTTTCGCGATCGTCCACGAACTTGATCGCGGCCTCCTTCGTCATCGGCCCCGTCACGAGCGGGGTCGAATTCTCGCCGATCGTTTCGTCGACATAATATGCGCCATCATCCTCGCGCACCGTCCATTTGAAGCGGATCGCGGCCATCGGTCCGGGACCGAGTTTGGAGTAACCGGCCGCCTCGATCGCGGGGGGCGGCGCAGGCTGTTCTTCAACCGCGACCTTTTCCGGCTCGCGGTGGGATTCGGGCTGGTCAAGGATGCTGGCAATGGCCGCAAGTGCATTATCGGTTGGGTCGCTCTGGCTCAAAATATTAGTCCCCGGAAATAGGGCGTGATTAACGGAAGCCGGGCTCCGCCACCAGCGCTAATACCCCTTCCTCGCTCCGGATTAAGGCTGAGTTTTGTCAGCTTACGCGCATACCGGCGGCAATCGGCCGTTCCAGGGCCGGGCCTGCTCCAACTGGCCTGCCAGGCGGAACAAGGTGGCCTCATCGCCGAATTTGGCCGAAAACATCATGCCGAGCGGCAATCCGGCCTTATTCCATGCCAGCGGCACCGACATCGCGGGCTGGCCGGACATGTTGAACATCGAGGTCCACGGCATATAGCGCCGCAGGACCGGCGGGATGTGCGACAGATCCCCAGACATCGAGTCGAGTTCGCCGAGGCGCAGCGGCGGCGAACACAACGTCGGGCACAGGAAAACGTCGCGATTCCCGAAGAAGGTCGCGAGCCCGCGCGAAATCTGGAAGGCGCCAAGTTGGGCGGCGACATAGTCGGTCGCCGAGGTGTTTTGCGCGTTGTGGGCGAACGCCAGCGTCAGGATCTCGAAATCGTTTTCGGTCACCGAACGGCCGAGCCGCTGCTCGATCAACCGCACGGTCAGCGCGGTGTTGCCACCGACAATCGTGGTCATCACGGCCGCCGGATCGGCAGCCAGCGGCGGCGCGCGCTCCTCGACGTGGTGTCCCAATCCTGCGAGCAGGCCGGCGACGTCACGAACCGCAGCCGCGATCTCGGGATCGATGGCATCGCCATAAGGCGATTTGTCGGTGAAGCTGATGCGGAGCTTGCCGGGATCGCGGCCGACCTCCTGCGCAAACGGCCGCTCCGGAGCGGGCGCGACATAGGGGCTCGACGCTTCCGGCCCGTGGATGGCGTCCATCATCGCGGCGCTGTCGCGCACGCTGATGCTCACTACATGGCCGCAGGAAAATCCGCCCCAGCCTTCGCCGCGATCCGGACCGAGCGGATTGCGCGCGCGGGTCGGCTTCATCCCGAACACGCCGCAGGCGGAGGCGGGGATACGGATCGAGCCGCCGCCGTCGCTGGCATGTGCCACGGGCAGGATGCGCGCGGCGACCGCCGCCGCGGCACCGCCGGACGAGCCGCCGGAGGAGTGCGCCAGAATCCAGGGATTTCGGGTTGGTCCGTGCAGACGGGACTCGGTGGTCGGCATCAGGCCGAATTCGGGACTGGCGCTTTTTCCGAAAATCGAGACGCCAGTCGCGAGAAAGCGCTGGGCGAGGGTACCGCTGTGATCGGCGACAAAATCCTTCAGCAAAGTCGCGCCCGACGTCGTGCGCGTGCCCTCCAACAGATCGAGGTCCTTCAGGAGAAACGGCACGCCGGCGAACGGACCGTCGGGAAGTCCTCGCTCGATCTGGCGTTCGGCATAATCGTAATGTTTGACGACGACCGCGTTGATTTGCGGATCGACTTTCGCGGTGCGGGCCACGGCCTCGTCGAGCAGCTCGCGCGCCGTGACCTGTTTGTTGCGGACCAGCCCGGCAAGGCCGACCGCGTCAAAATTGCCGTATTCCCTGAATGCCATGTGCATACCTCGTTGACCGGGCCAATCGATGGATCGGCCGGCGCCAGAACGGTGATCCCTGGGCGATCAGCCGAAGACGTCCTGATTGATCACGTTTTGGCGCAAAGGATCGCCGTCGAGCACGCTCAGGATATTGCGTGCGGTTTGCTCGCTCATGCGGTCCACGGCCTCCCGCGTCACGCCGGCGACATGCGGCGCCATGATGACGTTGGGAAGTGCGAACAGCGAGTGGCCGGCCGGCGGTGGCTCCTGTTCGAAAACGTCGAGGCCCGCGCCCGCAAGTCTGCCTGAAACCAGGGCCGCATGCAGCGCCGGTTCGTCGACGATGCCGCCGCGCGCGGTGTTGATGAGGTACGCCGTCGGCTTCATCCGCTGCAGCCGCGCGGCATTGAACATGCCGACGGTTTCCGGATTTTTCGGGCAGTGAATGCTGACGAAGTCAGCGCGCGGCAATGCCGCATCGAGATCGGCAACCGGTTCAGAGCCGGCTGTCTTGATGTCGGCCGCGGGTTTGTAGGGATCGTAGATCAGAACGTTCATTTCCATTGCCAGGCAACGCTTGGCGGTGCGGGTGCCGATGCGGCCGAAACCGACGATCAGGACGGTCTTGCCGAAGAGATCGTAGGGCAGCACGCCGAGGCGCGACGCCCATCTGCCGTCCTTGACGATCGAATGCATTTCCACCGCGCGCTTCGCCAATGTCAGCATCATGAACAGCGCCTGTTCGGCGACCGACGGCGAGTTGGCGGTGCCCGCGACCATCAGCGGCACCTTGCGGCGGCTCAGCGCCGGGACATCGACGGCGTCGAAACCGACCCCGATCCGCGTCACCACCTTCATGTCGCCGGAGGCCTCGAGTTCGGGTTCGCCGAACCGGGTGGCGCCGAGCGCCACGCCATGGACCGGCGCCTGCGCCTTCAGCATGGCCTCGAAATCCCGGGCCGAGATCATGTTGGGAAATTCGATGAGTTCGATATCGTCCCGCGCATCGAGAAGTGCTCGTCCCTGCTGCGACATCGATTCGGTTACGAAAATTTTCTTCTTGTTGGTCGCCATTTCCAGCCCCTTGGCCTCATTTTTGTTTGTGCGCCGTCAAAGGACGACGCCGGTCACCTCGTTTAGCAGGTGCATATTGTTGAGGTCCACTGCCAATCGGAGCGGGCTGCCATCGCGCGCCCCGGCGTTGGGATTGACCCGGCCGCAGATCTGCGCGCCCTCGAGCGTGAAATAGATCAGGGTTTCCATTCCCATCGGCTCGGTAACATCGAGCACCGCATCGAAGGGCTCGATGCCCGGCTCCGAATGCGGCTTTGCTTCGGTGATGTGTTCGGGCCGGACCCCCAACAGCAATTTGTCGGTCCGCGAGACACCCTGATATCGGGCGGCGCGGGCGGGCGGCAGCGGGAAGGCGATCCGGTCGGTGATCCGGATGTTGAGCTTGCCGCCGACATCCTCGAGCCGGCAGGGGATGAAATTCATCGCCGGCGAGCCTATGAAGCTGGCGACAAAGCGCGTCGCCGGCTTGTGGTAGAGTTCGTTCGGCGTGCCGATCTGTTCGATGCGGCCGTGGTTCATCACCACGACCCGGTCGGCCAGCGTCATCGCCTCGACCTGATCGTGGGTGACGTAAACCGTGGTGGTGCGGACTTTCTGGTGCACCTTCTTGATTTCGATCCGCATCTGGACCCGAAGCTTGGCGTCGAGGTTGGACAGCGGTTCGTCGAACAGGAACACTTTTGGGTTACGCACGATGGCGCGGCCCATGGCGACGCGCTGGCGCTGGCCGCCGGACAATTGCTTGGGCTTGCGATCGACCAGTTCGACGATGTCGAGCATGCGCGCGGCCTCGTCGATCCGGGTCTTGATCTCGGCCTTCGGATAACGTTTCAGGCGCAGCCCGAACGACATGTTTTCGGCGACCGTCATGTGCGGGTACAGCGCGTAGTTCTGGAACACCATCGCGATGTCGCGGTCCTTTGGCGGCACGTCGTTGACGACGTCGCCGCCGATCATGATGTCGCCGTCGGTGATGTCCTCAAGCCCCGCGATCATCCGCAGCGTGGTCGACTTGCCGCAGCCCGACGGTCCCACCAGCACCACGAACTCGTGGTCGGCGATGTCGAGATCGATGCCGCGCACCGCCTCGACGTCGTCGTAACGCTTGATCACCTTGCGCAACGTCACGTCAGCCATGATTTCAACCCTTTGTCGCGCCGGCGGTCAGGCCGGCAATGTAATAATCCATCAGGAACGCGTAGATGATCAGCGGCGGCGCGGCGCCGAGCAGGGCACCGGTCATGATCTGGCCCCAGTTGAACACGTCGCCCTTGATCAGTGAGGTGATGATGCCGACCGGCAGCACCAGTTGATCGGTCGAGGTCGTGAACACCAGCGGATACAGGAATTGCGCCCAGGACACGGTGAAGGCGAAGATGGTCGCGGCGATAATCCCCGGCATCGCCACCGGAATGAATATCCGCGTCAGGGTCTGGAACCAGGAGGCGCCATCGATGATCGCGGCCTCATCGAGCTCTTTGGGGATCGAGGCGAAATAACCGATCATGATCCAGGTGCAGAACGGAACCGTCAGCGTCGGATAGAGCAGCAGCAGCACGTACCATCTGTTGATGAGCTGGATGCCGGTCCAGTCGCCGAATACCGCGAACATCTTGAACAGCGGCAGAAACAGCAGGGTGTCCGGGATGAGGTAGGTCAAAAACACCCCGGTCGCGAGGGTCGCCGAGCCCCAGAACCGCATGCGCGACAGCGCGAAGGCCGCGGGCACGCTGATCAGCATGGTGATGGTGACCACGAAGATCGAGACAAAGGCAGAGTTCCGGAAGAATACCAGGAACTGGTTCGACGTCAGCAGCCCAACGTAGTTCGACAGCGTCGGATGAAATACCCACCAGGGATTGGTCGCCGCCGAAATCTCGGCACTGCTCTTCAGCGAGGTGATGAGCATGTAGAGCGGCGGCACCAGCGAAAAGATCGCGAACAGGATGAGGAAGAAGTACGACCATTTCAGCGCCCAGGCGCGGTCGCGGCTCATGCTGCCATATTTGGTCTTGCGGGTCGGGCCGGCCTTGTCGATTGCGAGCGTGCTCATCAGGCTTCATTCCCACGTTTGTTGATGTCGCGCAGGATGAAGATCGCCGCGATCGCGAGTATTGGGAACATGAACAGCGACACGCTGGCGCCGAGCGGGATGTCGCCGCCTTCGATACCAACGCGGAACGCCCAGGTCGCGAAAATATGCGTGTGATCCAGCGGACCGCCGGCGGTCAGGATCCGGACAATGTCGAAATTGGCAAACGTCACGATCAGCGAGAACAGCGTCGTGATCGCAATGATGTTGCGCATCATCGGCAGCGTCACGTACCAGATCCGCTGCCACCAATTGGCACCGTCGATGGCGGCCGCCTCATAGAGCTGCTCCGGCACCGATTTCAGCGCCGCCAGATACATGATCATGAAGAAGGGCGCGCCAAACCAGATGTTGACAAGAATGACCGAGAACCGCGCCCAATAGGCGTCGCCGGTCCACGAGATCGGCCCGATGCCAAAATAGGAAAGCGTATAATTGAACGCGCTGTAGGAAGGATCGAACAGCCACAGCCATGCCAGCGTGCTCATCGCGGGGGGGATAACCCAAGGCACCAGCAGCATGCCGCGCCACTTGCGCTGCCCTTTTGCCGGGATGTTGTGAACGAAATGCGCGACGATGAAGCCGATCAGCGCCTTGAACACCACAGCTGTGATCGCGAAGATGCACGATTGCTTCACGACCAGCCAGAACGTTTCGCGTCTGAACAGGAACTCAAAATTGCCGAAGCCGATGAACCGCTGCATCGACTTGTTCAGGGTTGCCAGATGCAGGGAATAGAAGGCCGGATAGATCACCAGAATTCCGATCAGGAGGATCAGCGGCAGCGTCATGAGGAAGGCGGCCGTGGACTTGCGCTTGAGCGTTGTCCGCAAACTGGAGCGCTTTCGCGTTCCCGCGCCGGCAATTCTGCTCGATTGAATTGCTACATCAGCCATGATTCATCTTCCTCGCGGTTTCAGAGGAGCCGGTCAGGCTTTCAATCGGGGCCGGCATCGCTGCCGGCCACCAGTCGTATTGACGCAACCGCGTCGTGGAGCATGCTCGCCGCAGCGGCCACGCGACTGGCGCGACCGCCCGGACCAGTTCAACTCCGCATGAAGCCTTCGAGTTCGCCTTCCGCCCAGGCCAGCGTCTTCTCCATCGGCTCGCCCTGGTAGAAGCGCACGCACATTTTGGTCAGGGTTGCCTGGGTGTAAATCTGCTGGGCGACCTTCGGTGGCGCCGGCGATGCCGCGATCGAGAGCTTCTGATGGTTGTACGGATTGGGGTAGTGGTAAAGCGTGCCCTTCGGCGGCCCTTCCTCGGCCCATGTCTTCAGCGTGGTGAGTTTCTCGAACGCCGGCAGATCATAGCCACCGCTTGCCGCGACCAGTTTCTCGACTGCAGCCGGTTGCGACATATGGGTCAGCAGGCTTTTGGCCGCCGCCTTGTTCTTGCCGAAATTCCAGACGCTCCAGAAATAGGGCAGGAACGGCGCGAAGCGGCCCTTCGGGCCGGCTGGGAAGCCGTGAGTCCAGCATTGCGCGGCAATATCCGGGGCGTCGCGCCTGGCGACGGCCCAGGCGCTCGGCGGGTTCATGATCAGCGCGCCCTTGCCGGAGACCAGCCATCGGTTGTTGGAGGCATCGTCCCACGCCGGCGCGTCGGGCGGCAGGAACGCGATCAACTTTTTGTAGTATTCTAGCGCCTGGCGGACATTGTCGTTCTTCACGACAACATTGCCCTTGGCATCGACGACCTCGGCGCCAAAGGACAGGAAGATCGCGCCGACGGTATCGACGGAGTCGCTGGTCTCGCCAAGACCGATGCCGAACGGGAAGCCGCCCTTGTGGCAGGCTTCGGCCGCCTTGAGGAAGGTGTCCGTGGTCCAGTTCTCCGCCTTGGGCGGGCTGCCTGCCGGATACATCTCCTGCACGTCGATGCCGGCGTACTTCTTCATGAGGTCGATGCGCGAGCAGGGCCCCTTGATCTGGCTGCCGATGCAGGTGGGAACGCCGAGCCATTTGTCGCCGGCCTTGCCGAGATATTGCACCGTGCCATTGACGGCGCCGTTTTGCGCGATGAGCGGCTCGACGACGTCATTCATCGGCTCGAGCAGATCGGCCTGCGAATGCGGCCACCACGTCGCCATCGCGAGGATATCGTGCCCGGACTTCGCCTGGGCTTCGGCGGCGATCGTGATCTCGTTCTTCCTGCCGTTGCTGGTGATGTAGTCGATCGATACCTCGACCTTCTCTTTTTCGGCCCACTCGTTGACCAGGTCGGTCGAGGCCTTGTTGGCGCCGGGCACCCAGTGATCCCAGAAGCCCATTGTCAGCTTGCCGGCGGCGTACGCGCCGCGCACATAGGGTGCGGTGATCAACGCTGCCGATGACAGCGCAGTAGCAGCAACAAATTCTCGACGAGTGAGCTTCTTCCGTGACATGGCGTTACCTCCCTGGTGAGCCAATCGGATTTGAAGAGAAATCTCGTTTTTGTTGTTCTGCTCGCGGCGATTCAGGCGTCGCGGAGATTTCATTGACGCAATCAGAGCAGAATTGCCGGCGTCTGTCGAGAAATCAGGCGCTTGCTGTTCTAGAACTAACGTTGTGTGCAAATTGCAGGCAGCGGGAATCTCCGTCCACGAATGCAAGGCATTCCGGGCATCGGCGCGAGGATATTGCATCGCACACACCGACCTCGCGGATGGGCGAGCGGGTGTGCGATAGCGCAGCAGGTTTCTCCTCGCCGGCCTAATCCCGTTTTGCGGCAAACGTTTCGTCATTTGGATGACGGAGCGCGGCAGGTAGACTTGCGCAACGCGAAAACGATAAAATCCGGATTCGGCGGCGGGCCCTCCGCCGTAGAGAACGCAAAGCCGACAGTTTTAGATCGACCAAAAGGAGACGAACGAATGACCAACCCGGTAACGACGCTGCGTTCGCGGTGGAAGCTATGCGTCGCGCGTGGGGTGGCCGCCATCATGCTTCTTGGCGCGCCGTGGATGGCCGATGCGCAGGTGGTTCAAGGCGTTGAAAAGGGCGCCCGCGAGGGCAACAAGGCCGCCGGACCGGTTGGCGGCGTCCTCGGCGGCGCGATCGGCGGCGTGGTCGGCGTCGTGACCGGAGTCACCGGTGTCCTGACCGGCGGCAAGAATGGCCAGGCGCCGAATGGACAGGCGCCGGCCGCGAAAGATGGCAAGCAGGGCGATGCTGCGAAAACGGCGAAGGCAGCCAAGGGCGCCAAGGGCGCCAAGCAGCCGACAGTCCTGACCCAGGAAGGTGCGCCGCAGATCACGGCCGAACAAATTGTCGCCAACAGTGACTCCAATATCGAGCGGATCAAGAAGGAATTGAACCTGACGCCGGAGCAGGAGAAGAACTGGGCCGGCTTCAACAGTGCGATGCATTATCTTGGCCATAACGGCGCCGACCGCCTTAATCTGCGCATCGCGCGCGCCAAGCGCGATCCGCCCGACGACATCATCGAGCAGATGCGCAACGAAGCCCAGTTCCTCAACGATCGCGCGGTCGATCAGCGCAATGTGGCCGATGCGGCCGAGCCGCTGTTTGCGAGCCTGGACGACAAGCAGAAGCAGATTTTCATTCAGGAAATGGTCAATCTGAGCCACGAACGCGGGCTCGATTAGGCAATTGTAACCGGTCCCGCCGCTCCACCCACTGGCGCTGGCGGTGCCCGAACGCCTCGATTCCTGGCTTGGCTGTCCCCCGCCGAACCTTGGTTCAGCGTGGATAAGTCCTCACCGCCCGGACCAAGTTGGGCGTCAGATACGCGGAGGACCCGAACGACTGCGTTTTGGCAACAGCCAAGGGCAAACTGAGCAGACCGCTCCGTGCCAGGGCTAGCGCAGGCTTGGCCTACGCGCCCAACAAGAACCGGGAAATCGGCGGCGAGTATCGGTACACCCGCTATCAGGGCGGAGATTTCGGACTCGGCCAGGTCGCCGGGATTTGTCAGACGACGACGGCTTGCCTCAATCAAAATGTGACGGGCCACAAGACTGTCGAGACCAATGAGGTCATGGTGAAGCTCAATTATCGCTTCGACCGGGCCGGACCGGTTGTTGCGAAATGCTGAAATCGACCCAGTGCGCCAAACAACAGCCCTGGCATCGCCCGGGGCTTTTTTGTGGCTTGAACGCGGTGGAGCCGCGACGAATAGCCGGGCACGTAGCCCTGGGGTAGGTTGAAGGCACGGCACCCGGCTATCCTGCCGCAGCGGCGCGGCTCGTCTATTCGTCACGCAATGGTGAAGAAACCCTGTCCGACTCGCGCCCGAGTGATGGCCGACTCGCGGCCTTGTCGGGAACGTCGATCTTTCACCGTTGAGTATTGCGCCGGAACATCATGCGCGCTTTGGCCCAGGAATCCTTTGGCCCAAGAATATCGCAAGGCGAATCCGGCCAGCGCGGGGCTGGCCGAATTGATGTCAAACTCGCGGCAAGACCGGGGGGCGCGAAAAATGCTCTACGCCTTCGGGAAATTCAATTCCACGCCGACGCCATCGGGGTCGTACATGAAGAACTGCGTATCGCCGGTACGCGGCACGATGCTTTCGCGGAATTTGACGTTGTGCTGCTGCAGGCGCTTGCGCACGCCGTCGACATCGGTGGCGGAAAAGGCGATGTGATCGAGACGGCCGGTGTCCTCGTATTTCTTCTCGGTGCCGCGTACCACAATGCCTTCGCGCGGCTTGCGCGTGCCCATCAGATGCACCGTGGCGACGCCGCCTGAATAGAGCCAATAGCCGGGAAAATCGAGCGGCGGCCGATCGCCGTTCTCCAGGCCCAGCACTTCACAGTAGAAGTTCTTGGTGCGCTCGAGGTCCTGGGGTTCGATGGTGTAATGCTGCAGTCCGCCAAGTGGCATGGTTGTTCTCCCTAGACGAAAGTGGGTTAGACGAAGGTGAGGTCGGCCTCGACGCCCAGCATCCAGGCGCCGACGGTTTCAAAATGGCTGAGCCGGCCCTGCAACTGCTGAGTCACGGTGTGGATGTCGCGGAAGCGACGCTCCAGCGGATGCCCCTCGAAGATCGCGGTGGCTCCGGCGGCGTTATAGGCGAAATCGACCGCCTCGCGCCCCTTGTGGATGGCGTGTGTGGCGGCCATGCGGATGACGACACGCTGTTCGACCGTGATGCTGGTTCCGGCCACCAGATCCTTCCAGATGTCGGCTATCGACTGCAGCAGGAAGGCGCGCGCGGCGCGCAAATTGACCTCGGCCTGGGCGAGACCGGACTGCACCACGGCGTTGTCGCGCAACGGTGACTTCATGCCGCGCGGCACCTTGTTGCGCGCCACATCGACAAAATTGTCGAGCGCGCCGCGGGCAATTCCGCAGGCCACGCCGGCAAAGCCGACCTGGTAGCAGGTGCCGGCGCTCATGCGGTAGAGCGGTCCGCCTTCGCGGCATTCCCGGTCGAATTCGCGGGTGATCGAATGATCGGATCGAACGAAGAAGTCGTTCAGCGCGAACTGGTCGCTGGCGGTGCCGCGCAGCCCGACCGTGTTCCAGATGTCGGTCCATTCCACATCCTGGGTGCGCACCAGCATGGTGCGCTCCTGCGGCTCGCCATTGGCTTCGTGCTTCGGCGTGCCGTCGGCCGCATAGATCGGACAGTGCGCGCCGAGCCAGGTTGCATGCCGGCCGCCGGAGGCGAACGACCACACGCCAGTGACCCGGTAGCCGCCGTCACATTCCACCGCCTTGACCCTGGGGCCGGGGCCCCAGGCCAGTACGGCCTTCGGATCGCCAAAGATCGCCTGCGCCACCGGCAGGTCGAGATAGGCGGCCGACATCGCGCAGCCGCCGGCCTGGCTCAGGCACCATGCCGTCGAGGCGTCGGCGCGGGCGATGGTCTCGATGACGTGGAAGAAGGTGACCGGATCGGTTTCGATGCCGTTGGACGAACGCGGCAGCAGTAGACGAAACAGCCCCGCGTCGTGAAGCTTGTCGAGCAGCGCCGGCGGCAGCCGCCGCGTCGCCTCGACCTCGTTGGAGGCCGCGGCGACCGCGGGACGGACGGCCTCGGCGCGGGCGATCACACGCTGGTCGCCCGCCAGATCGGCAGAAGTGGAGATCGGCCTGTCCAAGGCTATGCCTGCCGCACGGTGGCCGTCGACAAATCAAGCCCGTCAGCCAGATCCTTGTCGATCTGTTCGATCGACTTGCCCCTGGTCTCGATGCCGAGGAAATAATACACGGCGCCGGCCATCAGGAACCAGCAGCCGAGATAGACGAAGGCGGTCGGGATTTGGGTCAGCGGCACGTCGGGCTTGAGATAATTGTTTGAACCCACGATCAACGCGAGGCCGACCGGTCCGATGATCTTGCCGATACCGCCGAAGCCATAGGCCGAGCCCATGCCGCTGGTTCTCAGATGCGACGGCCAGACCTCGGCCGCATAGGGCCCGACGATGGCAAAGCCGCCATCGGCAAAGAAGAAGGCCACGGCCAGGATCAGCCAGAACGCCGACAGGCCAAACAGCGTCGTATCGTAATGGTAGCCGGCGACGATGGTCAGCACCCCGGCGCCGAGGCCGAGCAGCCCGCCGGCGGTGCGCCGTCCCAACGCCTCCGAGAAATAGGAGAAGGAGAGACGGCCGATGAAGCCGCTCACGCTGAGCAGGATCATCATCTTGGCGGCTTCCTGGGGCGTCACCTTCAACAGCAGCACGAACAGCGACGGTGCCCAGAGCGTGATGCCGTAGACGCCGGTCTGGGCGCCGGCATTGCCGAGCCAGGAGACCAGCAGGCTCCGCGGATATTTGAACAGGTCGAGCCAGTTCGACTTAACAATCGGGCCGGCGTCAGCGGCGGTCGGCAGCGGCAGGGTAGATGGTTCCATCTGGAGCGCCCAGGCGAGCGACTTGCGGGCTTCTTCGTAGCGGCCCTGGCGGCACAGCCAGCGCGGCGATTCCGGAACCCAGAGGCGGACCAGCAGGACCAGCAGCGCCGGGAGCACGCCGATGGCAAACAGCAGCCGCCACTGGTCGCTTCCCATGAAACCGCCCATCACGGCGCCAAGACCGACACCCAGCGGGATGACGCACGTCACCAGCCCTCCGACCCAGCCGCGCTTGGAAGAGGGCATGAATTCCTGCACCAGCGGCAGGTCCACGCAATACAGCCCGCCGACCCCGGTGCCGACGAAGAAACGCATGATCGTCAGATAGATCCAGCCATTATCGGGCGTGAAATAGAGCAGGCCGGTCGCAATGGAGAAGTTCAAGACGGTGCCGATGAACACCACGCGGCGGCCGACGCGATCGGCAAGCCAACCCCAGAGATAGGCGCCGATGATTGCGCCGATGCCGGAACTCATCAGCACCGTCGCCGACTGACCGAAGGTGAGCTTCCACGGCCCGATCAGGAAGGCGAGCACGAAGCCGATCAGGAAATAGTCGAAGAATTCGAGCGCGTCGCCGATGATGGCGGCGGTGAGGATCTTGATCTGGTTGCCGGTCAGACTCGTCCGGCGATCGAGTATCTCGAACATGGCGTTTCCCCTTGGCGCATGTTCATTTTTTGAACGGGCGTCGCGCCTGCGCACCGCTATCGGCAAAGGCTATCCCGCCGATGCCGCGAACAGCAACCCCGCGAAGACGCGGATCACATCTGCGCGGCAACGGCGGCGGGACGTCATACCGCTTTGCACAAATTCGGCCGGCGTGGCGACGGACGCTCGCCATTTGTTTAATGTTTTGCCGCTAGCCTGCCGGTATAGCGATATCCAGGGCCGAAGGGGATGGAAGAGAAACGAAAGCATCCGCGAACCGAAATCGACGAACCCGCCTATGTCTCGTCGGGCGGTTCCGTGATGCGTTGCGTGGTGCGCAACATTTCGGTCGAGGGGGCGGCGATTGACGTCGCAAATCCGGCCTTTGTTCCGCAGTGCTTTCGCCTCGTGATGGCGAAGGATTCCTCGATCGTGCGTGAATGCCGCATCGCCTGGATCCAGAAAAACCGGATTGGCCTGACCTTCATCGACGTCCCGAAAGCACCGCAATCGACCTGATGGCGCTGAGCGCGGGGAAGCAGCTTACTCGATCCTCAGCTTCGCATCGTGCACGACCTTGCCCCACTTCTCCATTTCCTGCTTGATCCGTGCGGCGAATTCATCCGGTGTGTCCGCCACCGCCTTGAAGCCGAGCACGGCAAGGCGCTCGGTCAGGTCCGGCTGCCCGACAGCCTTGGCGTTCTCGCGATAAAGCAGGTCAACGATCTCCTTCGGGGTCCCCGCCGGCGCGACGATGCCGGTGAGGGTGTCGGCCTCCTGGTCACTGATGCCTTGTTCGGCGAAGGTCGGCACGTCGGGTATTCCGCCCGCGCGTTCGTTTGCCGCAACACCGAGCGCGCGGAGTTGCCCGGACTGGATCGCCGAGAGCGAGGACGGCAATGCGGTGAAGGCGATCGGCGTATGCCCGCCGACCGTGGCCTGGACCGCCGGAGCAGCACCTGTAAACGGCACATGCACCAGGTCGAGGTTGAACGCCAGCCGAAACAATTCGCCGCCGAGATGCGGCGTCGAGCCGACGCCAGGACCCGCAAAGCTGTATTTGCCGGGATTGTCTCGAATGAGCTGCACCAGTTCCGGTAGCGATTTGGCCGGCACCAACGGGTTGACCACGACCACATTCGGAGACGCTGCGACCAGCGTCACCGGGGCAAAATCCTTCACCGCATCGTACGGCACCCTGGCGTAGAGGCTGGGATTGACCATGAACCCGGTGCTGATCGCCATGATGGTGTAACCGTCCGGGGTCGCGCGCGCGACCTGGCCGGCCGCGGTGTTTCCGCCCGCGCCGCCGACATTCTCCACAAAGAACTGCTGGCCGAACGCATCGGAGAGTTTCTGTGACACCATGCGCGCGATGGCGTCGGTCGGCCCGCCGGCCGGAAACCCGACCACCACGCGCACCGGCCGGTTTGGATAGCTTTGCGCCGAGGCTGGCGGGACACCGCACAACAACAACACCGCTGCGCACGATATTCGCAAAATGGCCGCCATGGCGCTTTCCCCCAAATATGCTTGTTGGCGCCATCATCGGCGACGGCGGCGCGCAGAACAAGGGGAGAGAGGGCGACGGCGTGCCGTCGTTATTTCTTCAATAGCGGTTTGATCCGCTCTTCCAGTTCCTCGAACGACATGCTGCCCTTGAGCCGCTCGCCATTGACGAAGAAGGTCGGCGTCGAATCCACCTTCAAGGCATCCACCGCATATCTCTGGTCGGCGGCGAGCTTGTCGAGCAGCGCCTGATCCTTCTCGCAGGTCTCGACCTCCTGTTCGCTCATCCCGTTCAGCTTGCCGATGAAATTCAGCGTGTCCTTGGTCTGATCCATCAAGCGGTCCTGCTGCTTGAACAGGATATCGACGGCGCCGAGGTATTTTTCGGAATCGTCCTTGGCGATGCAGCGCGCCAGCATCGAGGCCGCCGCGGCCTTGATGTCGAGTGGAAATTCACGGAACATGAACCGCACCTTGCCGGTGTCGATATATTTCGACCGCAGCATCGGGAACACGTTCTCGCCGAACGCCGCGCAATGCGGGCAGCTCATCGAGGCGTATTCGGTGATGGTGATCGGCGCCTTCGGCGAGCCGATCGCGATATCCGGCAGCGACACCGGCTTTGCCACAGCGGCGGCGATTGCGCTTTGCGCCATCGCTGCGCTGGTGAGCGGCGGGGCGAGGGCGAGGAATGTGACGGCGAGGACGCGGCAGAGAATATTCAAAGGGCCTGCTCCGAAACGATGTCTGCGAAGGAATATCCAATCGGCATCATCGAAATTGATTACAACTTCCGGCGTGCCGAATCCACGGGCCGAAAAGGTAAAATGGTGATCGTCCAGAGAACCGCCTCGGGCAATCTCGTGAAGACAACGTGATCAGGGGCCGGCGAATGGACGATCTGGGATGGCAGGCGTTGTTTTCACTGTTTTGACCGTGTTCACCACCCGAGGAATGGAATGACCACAACACGACAAACTTGTGCAGCCGCCGCGGCGTTGGCATCAATACTTTCCACGATTGGTCCGTCGAATGCCCAGCCGGTTACACTGCGGGGGCAGGACGCCTTCGGCGACTGGCAGCGCGACAAACCCGGCACCGTTCGTCTCATAAAACCGGAAGACCTGCCGAAGCCGGGCGCAACGCCTTCGGCCGCCAACGTATCCCGCGTCGTGGCCAGGCCAGACTCGACCAAGCCGCAAGTTCCGCCGGGATTCAAAGTGGAACTGTTCGCCGATGGGCTGAGCGGTCCACGCATCATCCGGACCGCGCCGAACGGCGACCTGTTTGTCGCCGAAACGCGCGCAGGCCGCATCCGAATTTTGCGCGCGGCGGATGGCGCTCCGAAACCTCAGATTAGCGAAGTCTATGCCAGCGGCCTCAGCCACCCCTTCGGAATCGCGTTTTTCCCTGATGGCGACGATCCGCACTGGGTGTATGTCGCCAATACCGACAGCGTCGTTCGGTTTCCCTACCGGTCCGGCGATTTGACGGCATCCGGCAAACCCGAAACGGTGGTGGCCAAGCTGCCGACTGGCGGTCATTCGACACGTGATATCGCCTTCACGCCGGACGGCACGCGCATGCTGGTCTCGGTCGGCTCGGAAGGAAATGACGGCGAAGGCATGGGCCGGCCCCGCGGCGGCCTTCAATCCTGGAGCCGCGCGCACGCGCTCGGCGCAGCCTGGGGCGCCGAGACCAATCGCGCGGCGGTGCTGGCTTTCGATCCCGACGGCAAGAACCAGAAAATATTTGCCACCGGCATCCGTAACTGCGTGGGCCTGGCGATCCAGCCGCAGACCGGCACGCCGTGGTGCTCGACCAACGAGCGCGACGGGTTCGGCGACAACCTTGTGCCGGACTATGTGACCCGGGTTCGCGAGAATGCCTTCTATGGATGGCCGTGGTTCTACATCGGCGGCAACGAAGACCCAAGACACGCCGGGGAGCGCCCCGACCTGAAAGACAAGGTCACGGTCCCCGACGTCCTGCTGCAGGCCCACTCCGCGTCGCTCGGCCTGAGCTTCTATAGCGGGAGCAGCTTTCCGCCGGAGTATCGTGGCGATGCCTTCGCAGCCGGGCACGGATCGTGGAACCGGGCCAAACGAACCGGCTACAAGGTCGTTCGTATCAGGCTGAAGGAGGGCGTCCCGACCGGCGAGTACGAAGACTTCGTTACCGGCTTCGTCATCAACGATTCCGAGGTATGGGGTCGCCCCGTCGGCATTGCGGTGGCGCATGACGGCGCATTGCTTGTTTCGGAAGACGGCAACGGAACGATCTGGCGGGTCAGCCACTGATCGGCCTGGCGACTGGGCGCAGGGTCGTCCGAACACAGGATTGTTCGAACACAAGGACGTGTTCGGCCTCAAAAACGATGAACTTGGCTGGTTGCCTCAATACGAACCGACGTGGCGGGATGTACGAGGCGGATATGTCAAATCAATCAGAGCTCCGAAAATGGGCAGCCGAGGCCGCTCAACAGGCCCGGACCGAGAAGGATGCCAACGAAGCGCGGCGCCTGCAGAGCTTCGCGCAATACTGGACGCGGCTCGCCGACACCGAAGAATGGCAGCGCGATCACGAGGTTGCGTAAGGCGGTTATCGCCCGGCCCAGTGCACAAAACGGCGTTCGATCACCAGAAACAATAAATTGAGCGTATAGCCGAGAGCCCCAGCCGCGAAGATCGCGGCATACATGCCGGGCATATCGAACAGCTGCTGGGCTTCGAACACCCGCTGGCCGAGCCCGTCGGTCGAACCAATGAACATCTCCGCCACGACGATGATGACCAGCGCCAGCGAGACGCCGTTGCGCAGGCCGACGAAGGTCTGTGGCAGCGATTCCTTCAGCATCACGTCAAACAGCACGCGCAGCCGGGAAGCGCCCATCACTTTGGCGGCGAGCAGCCGCGTCTTGCGCGCATTCATGACGCCATAGGCGACGTTGAACAGGATCACCAGGGCGGCGCCGAACGCGGCCACTGAAATCTTGGTCCGATCGCCGACGCCGAACAGCACCAGGAACAGCGGAAACATCGCGGACGCCGGCGTCGAACGGAAGAAATCGATTAGAAACTCCACCGAGCGATAGAGTTTTTCCGATGAACCGAGCAGGATCCCGAGCGGGATCGCAATCACGGCGGCTATCGCGGTCGAGTAGATCGTTCGCATCACCGTCTTGAGGAAGTCGACACCGAGCTTGCCGTTGACCATGCCCTCCCACAACGTCCGGAACGTCGCCAGCGGCGACGGCAGCAACACCGGATCGACCAGCTTCAGCCAGGTCACGATTGTCCAGATCGCCAGAAGGATGGCGACGCCGACCAGCGGCAGCAGGGCCTTGGCTTTGCTCATCCGCGGTGCACCTCGCGCTGGAACAGTTTTAGGCAATGCGCCTTGGTGGCGATGAAGCCCGCCTCCGACATGGTCCTGTCGGTTCGCGGCCGCGGCGCATCGTAAGGCACGAACTCGACCACGCGGGCCGGATGCCGCGACAGCAGCAGGACATAGTCCGAAAGATACACCGCTTCCTCAAGATCATGCGACACCAGCACCGTGGTCGTTTTGGTCTCGATGAAAACGCGCTGCAGCTGGTCGCGCATGAACAGGGTCATCTCGTAGTCGAGCGCGGAAAACGGTTCGTCGAGGAACAGGATCTCCGGCTCGATGATCAGCGCCCGCATGATCGAGACCAGCTGCTGCTGGCCTCCGGACAGCTGATAGGGATAAAGCGCGAGGTCAATCTTGACGCCGAGATGGGAAATCAGCCGTTCGACGCGTTGGTTGCGCTCGGGCGTCGGGATTCCCATCAGCTTCAAGGGATAGGCGATATTGTCGAACGCGCGCAGCCAGGGAAACAAGGCCTCGCGATAGTTCTGGAACACGTAGCCGAACCGAATGCCGCTCAAGGGGCGGCCGTCGAACAGCACTTCGCCCGCGTCAGCCGGGACAAGGCCCGCGATCATGTTGATGAGGGTGCTCTTGCCGCAGCCGTTCGGGCCGAACACCGAAATCAGCTTGCCGCGGGGAATGTCGAAGTCGAAACGATCGTAGATCGTGGCGTCGGCGTAGTGCTTGGATAGTCCCCGGATGGTGACGTGCGGCGCGGTCCGATGGGACTCGTCAGGGACGCTGGCCGACCCGGTCGCGACGCTCAGGGCTGGGTTTGCCACGCGCGCCCTCAAAACTTCTGGAGGAATTTTGTCACGTCGACCTTTTCGGGCACCACGCCGATCGACGTGCCGAAATCGGCGAACGCCTGAAAATCCGCAAGCTGCTGCGGGCTCATGTCGCCCGCCATGACGTAGCCAAGCATCGACACCATGTCGACCACGTTGTCCGGCGTGAAGGTATTTTTGGCGAGATGTTTGCGGGCCTCGTCGGGGTTCGCATTGATGAACGCGATGGCCTTTGCCCAGGCGGCCGCGAAACGTTTTGCGACCTCCGGCCGCTTCTGGATGAAGTCAGAGGTCATGGCGCAGCCCGCGGCATAGGCGTCAGCGGTTTCGCTGCCCAGAATATATTTCGATATCACGCCGGCCTCGAGCGACCGCGCGACACCGGCCTTGATCATCATCGACGCGTTGGGCTCCAGCGTATAGCCACCGTCGAAAGTGCCCGCCGTCATCGCATTGACGTGCTGGCCCATGTCGAGCTGATCGATGGTGTAGTCGCCTTCCTTGAGGCCATTTTTGGCGAGGATGGCCTTGGCGGTATTTAGATTGGCCGGCCCCGGCGCCGACATCAGTTTGGCGCCCTTGAGATCGGCGATCGAATTTGCCGGGAAGCCGTTGCGGACCACGAACTGCTCCATCTTCCAGACCTTGGTCTGGCTGTTGAGGCCGATATACATGGCGACGCCGGGCTTCTTGACGTTGGCGTTAAGTCCTTCGAGCATCACGAGGACCACGGATACTTCGATCTGGTTGGTCATCATGGCGGCGACGTTCGAGGGTCCGCCCATGAGTTTGGTCATCTCAGGCTCGATGTTCTGCTCCTTGAAGAATCCAAGGTCCAGCGCCACGAAGTAGGGCAGGGAAGAACTCACCGGGAACACGCCGACGGAGACCTTGTCCTGCGCTTGGGATTGTCCGGGCAGGGCTGCAAGGCCTGCAAGCAAGCCAATCAGCGCGGCGGTCCTCGTCATCCATTTCATGTTCACGATCTCTCTAAACGAATGGGTAAAAAAGCCAGGCGCCGGTCTGCGCTTTTGAAAAAGAGGGCACTGCCGAAACCCCGCCCTTTGGTCAACCCGGGATTACTTCTTCATCGCGTCATAAACTGCGAAGGAATAAGCGCCTTCCGGCTTCTTGGTGATCACGGGATCGGAGCCGCCCGCCATCAGGGTCGCAACCGTGCGCTCGTAGTCCTTGACGTCGAGCTTGCCGTCGGCGTCGCCGAGCAGCTTGCCGACCTCGCCCATCATGCGTTTCTGATCCTTCTCGGTCTTGGCGCCGGTGGAATCGCCGGCAAGGATGATCTTCACGGCTTCGTCGGGATGGGTCTTGGCGTAATCCCAGCCCTTCATCGACGCCTTGACGAACTTTGCCATCTTGGTGACAAAAGCGGGATCCTTCAGGTTCTTCTCCAGTACCCAGAGGCCGTCTTCCAGCGTGGCGACGCCTTCGTCCTCATATTTGAAGACCACGAGCTGGCTCGGCTTGTAGCCGCCATCGATGACCTGCCAGTACTCGTTATAGGTCATGGTGGAGACGCAATCCGCCTGCTTCTGCAGGATCGGATCGACGTTAAAACCCTGCTTGATCACCTTGACGCCGCCCTTGGAGCCGTCGGGCTTGTAGCCGAGCTTCGACATCCAGGACAGGAACGGATATTCGTTGCCGCCGTACCAGATGCCGACGGTCTTGTCCTTGAGGTCGACGGGCTTCTTGATGCCGGTGTCGGCGCGGCAGGTCAGTTCGAGTCCGGACTTCTTGAAGGTTTGGGATATGTTGACCAGCGGCACGCCCTTTTCGCGCGAGGCCAGCGCCGACGGCATCCAGTCGACGACGACATCGGC
Source organism: Bradyrhizobium sp. AZCC 2289 (assembly GCF_036924615.1). Taxonomy (NCBI): domain Bacteria; kingdom Pseudomonadati; phylum Pseudomonadota; class Alphaproteobacteria; order Hyphomicrobiales; family Nitrobacteraceae; genus Bradyrhizobium; species Bradyrhizobium sp. AZCC 2289. Next base: position 9,586,369 of record NZ_JAZHRY010000001.1, read on the forward strand.
GCCACCGCCGGCGATCACCTGCGGCGGGGCGACATCCGGGCCGCCCGGCTTGATCGTGACGTCAAGTCCGGCTTCCTTGTAGAAGCCCTTGTCCTTGGCGACGAAGTAGCCGGCGAACTGGGCTTGGGAAACCCATTTCAGCTGGATGGTGACGGGATCGGCGGCCTGTGCGCTCGAAAGCGCCAGACCAAACGCGAGGCCTGCGGCCAATGCCAAACTGTGCTTCATAAAAAACTCCAAATCCTCGACCTTGCCGACCTAGGTCCGATACGACGGGTGCCAAAAAGTTGTCGCGCGTTCGGCCAGCGTGACAAGTCCGTAGAAAGCCATTCCGGCGAGGGCAGCGAGGGCGATTTCCGCCCAGACCATGTCGATGGCCATGCGTCCCGCCTCGGTAGAGATGCGAAACCCGATACCCTGCGTCGGTGTCCCGAAGAACTCTGCAACGATCGCGCCAATCAGGGCCAGCGTGGCGTTGATCTTTAGTGCGTTGAAAATGAACGGCAGCGCCGCCGGCAGATACAGTCTGCTCAGGCTCTGCGGGTAGGTCGCGGCATAGGAGCGCATCAGGTCGCGTTCGATATGTCCGGACGCCGACAGGCCCGCCAGGGCGTTCACCAGCATCGGGAAGAAGGTCACCAGCGCCACCACGGCGGCCTTGGACGGCCAGTCGAAGCCGAACCACATCACCATGATCGGGGCGATTCCGACCAGCGGCAGCGCCGAGAAGAAATTGCCAAGCGGCAATAGCCCGCGGCCGAGAAACGCGAAACGGTGCGCCAGGATGGCGACCAACAGCCCGGCGCCGCAGCCGATCGCGTAACCGACCAGAACGCCGCGAATGAAGGTCTGGACAAAATCCTCCCTCAGCGTCGGCAGTGATGCCGCAAATCTGACCGCTGCTGCACTCGGCGACGGCAGCAGCACCGGCGGCACGCCAAAGCCGCGCACGCCGACCTCCCAGAGATAGAAAACGGTTGCCCCGAACAGCAACGGGACCAGCAGATTGAGTAGTTTCCTCCGCTCGGTCCGGATCGGACGCTGGGCGGCGAGGTTGATCACGCAAGTGGCGGCCGCGAGCCAGGCCGCAATCACGATCAGCCAGAAGCCGATTCGCGCGGAGCCCGCGACCTCAGGATCGTGCAGCAAGACCAGCGAGGTCGTGCCGGTCAGAACGACCCCGCCGATGCCGACCGCCGCGGCGCGGTCGTCGGCCATCCAGGCCGCCAGCACGAACAGCACCCCGGCGCCGGCGGCGGCCTGCCATATCGGATGCGACAGCAGCGGCTTTGCCAGCGGCGCCAGCGGAAACAGAAAGGCCACCAGAATGGCGCCCGCGGACACGAGAAGGCCGAGCCGGAGCTTGCGCGGGTCCATCAATGGGCTCCCATGCGCCGGGCAACGCCGCGCTCGACCAGACCGACGAGGCCAATCAGACCGGACGAGAGCACCGCGGATGCGACCAGCGCCGCCCAAAGCTGGACGGTCTGCCCGTAATAGGAGCCGGCCAAGAGCCGTGCGCCAATACCTGCTTCCGCACCCGTCGGCAACTCGGCGACGATGGCGCCGACCAGCGAAATCGTGATGGCCACTTTGAGACTCGTGAAGAGATAGGGGATTGCCGCGGGCCAGCGTAACTTCCGGAGCATCTGGCGCTGACTTGCCGACCACGTCCGCATCAGTTCGATTTGCAGCGGATCGGGCGACGTAAATCCCTTCACCATTCCGATCGCGACCGGGAAAAAGCTGAGATAGGCCGAAATGATCGATTTCGGCAGCAGCCCGTGCAGCCCGAGCGCGCCGAGCACCACGATGAAAATCGGCGCCAGCGCCAACACCGGCACCATTTGCGAGCAGATGATCCAGGGCAACAGACTGCGCTCCAGCACCCGGCTGTGCACGATCATGAGCGCAAGCAGGATGCCGAACAGCGCGCCGAGCACGAAACCCAGTAATGTAGCCGACAGGGTGACCAGCGAATGATAGACCAGGCTGCGCGGCGCCATCGGCGGATAGCCAAAGACGCCGTCGAGGAACGCGGCTACGACCTGATGCGGTGCCGGCAACAGCGGACGCTCGGCGCTCATCGTGCCGGACAGAATGTCCGTGACCGTGTACGGCGTCTCCTCCCGCTCGAAGCCGTCGCGGACCAGCGTCCAGTTCATGGCCAGCGCCGCGACGTACCAGATCGCAATCAGCGCCAGAATCGTCGTCGCCAGCGGCGCATAGCGCTCGGCCAGCGGATGGCGGGCAAGCGTGGCCGTCGTCCGCACAGGCAATGCGAGCGAACTACTCGTCATAGGAATGTCCTGCGCGCAAGCCGGAACGGACGCGCTGGGCAATCTTGAGAAACTCAGGCGTCTCGCGGATCTCGACCGAGCGGTCCCGCGGAAAATCGCAATCGATGATATCGATGATGCGCCCGGGACGCGGCGACATCACCACGATCTTGGTCGACAGGAAGACTGCTTCCGGAATCGAATGGGTGACGAACAGCACCGTCTTTTCGGTCGATTTCCACAACTGCAGCAGCTGCTCGTTGAGATGGTCGCGCACGATCTCGTCGAGCGCGCCGAATGGTTCATCCATCAGCAACATCGCGGGGTCGAACGACAGCGCACGTGCGATCGAGACCCGCTGCTGCATGCCGCCCGACAGTTGCCAGGGAAATTTGCGCTCGAAACCGGTCAAATTGACCAGTGCGAGGTAGCGTTCCACCCGCTGCTGCTGGTCGGCCTCCGAAAATCCCATGATTTCCAGCGGCAGCTTCAGGTTCTTTTCGATGGTGCGCCACGGGAACAGCGCCGGCGCCTGGAACACATAGCCGTAACTGCGCGCCAGCCGCGCATTCTCCGCGCTCATGCCGTTGACCAGGAGCGTGCCGGAAGACGGCTGCTGGAGATCGGCGATCACGCGCAGCATCGTGGTCTTGCCGCACCCGGACGGGCCGATAAAGGAAACGAACTCGCCCTCGGCGATCTGCAGGCTGACGTTGGAAAGCGCGTCGACCCGGCCGTCGGAGGTCTCGAATGTCAGCGAGATGTTTTGCGCATCGACGACCAGCCGTCCCGGCGAGTGCGCGGGCGAAGGAGCTGAAGTCACAGGAGAAAAGGATGACACGTTCTCGTCCGGGCGATGCCTGATCGTCGGTTCACTGACAATTGACATGCTCGGCTGACGCGATGCCATGTCAGGAATAGTGGCAAAAGCTGCTAAAAGAGGCGCGCCCATTGTTTATGCACGCCGAGAGAATAATAAGCAGGAATTCGCTGCATATCCATGCAGTTCTTGTGGCGTTTTGGCTTGGCGGCTTTTGACAGGCAACGTCGGTCGGCAGATACTTTTATGGTGTCTTTTCAAGCCAAAGCGGATGCCGTCTCCGAGCGAGCGTTATGAAGCCTGCTCCATTTAAATACATTGCGGCTTCTTCGCTGGATCACGCGCTGTCGCTCAAGGCCGAATATGGTGACGAAGCCCGGTTTCTCGCCGGTGGCCAAAGCCTGATTCCGGCCATGAATTTCCGCCTGGCGCGGCCGTCCGTGCTGATCGACATCAACGGCCTGAAGGACCTGGCCGGCGTCGATCAGACCAGTGGTGAGGGCATCCGGGTCGGCGCGCTGACGCGCTACCGCGACCTCGAACGGGACAGCCGCTTCCTGACATCATGTCCGTTATTCGCCGACGCGCTTCCCCACATTGCCCATCCCCAAATCCGAAACCGAGGGACCATCGGCGGGAACCTGTCGCATGCGGACCCAGCGTCCGAGCTTCCAGCGCTCGCGGTCGCGATGGAGGGGCGAATGCGGCTCAAATCGTCCACCGGGGGGCGGGAAGTTGTCGCATCGGAGTTTTTCCAGGGGTTGCTCACCACCGATCTCCGGGTCGATGAGATGTTGGTGGAGATCGCGTTTCCGGCGCCAAAGCACCGCACCGGCACATGCTTCATGGAAGTGGCCCGCCGGCGCGGCGATTTCGCCCTGGCCGGCGTCGCGGCCATCCTGACTCTCGACGGAGAAGGGCGATGCGCAAAGGCGCGGCTGGCGCTTTGCGGCGTCGGCGAAACCCCGGTGGATGCCAGCAAGGCCCTGTCTTCCCTTATCGGGCAGCCCTGCACGGACGGCGTAATCGAAACCGCTGCCGCGGAGGTCCAGAAGATGATCGCGCCCTCCGGCAACGTCCACGGCACCGCCGACTACCAACGGCACATCGCTGGAGTCTTGACGCAGCGCGCCCTCACCATCGCGCATCAACGGGCCTGTCATGGCGCCTGACCGGCACGATATTGAGCTATCGGTCAACGGGGTGTCGTACCGGCGCGGCGTCGAGTCCCGCATGCTGCTGAGCGATTTCCTCCGCCATGACCTCTTGCTCGCCGGCACCCATGTCGGCTGCGAACACGGGGTGTGTGGCGCCTGCACGGTCCTGCTGGACGGCGCGCCGGTCCGCTCCTGCCTGATGTTTGCGGTGCAAGCCAATGGGCACGAACTCTCGACCGTCGAGGGTCTTGCGACGCCGGCCGGCGAATTGCATCCGGTGCAACGGGCGATGCACGATCATCATGGCCTGCAATGCGGTTACTGCACGCCGGGCATTTTGATGACGATGACCGCGTTCCTGAATGAAAATCCTCAGCCGTCGGAAGACGCGGTGCGCGAAGCATTGTCCGGCAATCTGTGCCGCTGCACCGGTTACCAGAATATCGTCGACGCCATGCTGGCGGCCGCGCAGGCGATGCGGGTGTCCCGGCCATGACAACCCGTTTTTTCGGCGCACCGGTCAAACGCAATGAGGATCGAAAGCTTCTTACCGGACAGGCGCTGTTCATCGACGACGTCGAACTGCCCGGGCTGTTGCACGCGGCCTTCCTGCGCAGCCAGGTGGCGCATGCTCGTATCAAAGGTATCGATGTATCTCGCGCGCTGAAACGCCCCGGCGTGGTGGCGGTCTATACCGCCGACGATCTCGGCGCCTACTGGCAGCCCGGACCGTTGCTGGTCCCGCCACCGCCGATCGCGGGAATAGTCTTCAACGCGCGAACCCAGGTGCCGCTGGCCAAGCAAAAAGTCCGCCACGTCGGCGAGCCGCTGGCCGTCATCGTCGCGGAAAGCCGCTACATCGCCGAGGACGCGCTCGATGATATCGACGTGGATCTCGAAATCCTGCCGACGGTCGTCGATATCGAAAAGGGGCTCGATGCCGCCGCGCCCCACGTTCACGACGATCTCGGGTCCAACATTGCCGCACATGTCCGGCAGACCAAGGGCGATTACCGCAACGCAGCCGCGAAGGCCGATTTGATCCTCAAACGCCGGTTTCGCTATGAGCACGGCATTTCCTCGCCGATCGAGACCCGCGGCGTGGTGGCGCAATGGAACGCCCGCAGCAGCCAGATGACGATCTGGGACACCACCCAGGCGCCGGTTTTCGTTCGTAATGGCCTTGCTGCGATGCTCGGTCTCGGCGAACAGCAGGTGCGCGTCATCGCGCCCTTCGTCGGCGGCGGTTTTGGGCCGAAGATCATGATGTTCTACCCGGAAGAGGTCACGCTGCCGTGGATCTCGATGCGGCTAAACCGTCCAGTGAAATGGATCGAAGACCGGCTGGAGCACTTTTTTGCGACCACCCACGAGCGCGGCCAGATTCATGATGCGGAAATCGCGGTCTCGCGTGACGGCCGCATTCTTGGCATTAAGGATGTCTTCCTGCATGACACCGGCGCGTATGATCCCTATGGCCTGACCGTGCCGATCAACAGCCAGTGCACGTTGCTCGGTCCCTATGTGGTGCCGGCCTATGACAGCACATTCACGGCGGTCTTCACCAATCTGCCGATCGTGACGCCGTATCGCGGCGCCGGGCGTCAGCACGGCGTGTTCGTGATGGAGCGGCTGCTCGATCTGGCTGCGCACGAGCTCAAGATCGATCCGGCGGAAATCAGGCGACGCAATCTCATTCCATCCGACGCGTTTCCGTACAACAACGAGATCATCTTCCAGGATTTTCAGCCGCTCGAATACGACAGCGGCAATTACGAGCCGGTGCTCGACAAGGCGCTCGAAGCGATCGGATATGCCGATTTTCTCCAGCACGAACAGCCAAAACTTCGCGCGCAAGGCCGTCATGTCGGCATCGGTGTCGCATGTTACGTCGAGGGCACCGGCATCGGTCCCTACGAGGGCGCCAAGGTTCAGGTGCAGGCCAATGGCAAGGTCAATGTCGCGACTGGAATTGGCACCCAGGGGCAGGGGCATTTCACCAGCTTTGCGCAAATCGTGGCCGACCAGCTCGGGGTCGATGTCACCGAAGTCGATATCGTCACCGGCGACACCGACCGGTTCTATTGGGGAGCGGGGACATTCGCCAGCCGTGGCGCGGTCGTCGCCGGCAACGCGGTCAATGAAGCTTCGCGCGTGGTGCGACAGAAGGCCCTGAAGCTCGCCAGCGACCTGTTCGAATGCTCGGAGGATGATCTCGTTCTCGAAGGCGGCAAGCTTTCGATCGTCGGTATCCCCGAAAAATTCATCAGGCTTGGCGAACTGGCCCAACGCGCCAATCCGATGCGCGGCGCGATCAAGCCCGGCACCGAGCCGGGGCTGGAGTCGACGCAGTACTTTGGGCCGCCCAGCGGCGCGACCGCCAATGGCGTCCACGCCATGATCGTTGAACTCGACCCGCAGACGTTCGACCTGAAGATCCTCAAATACGTCGTGGTCCACGATTGCGGGACCGTGATCAATCCGATGATCCTGGCGGGCCAGATCCATGGCGGCGTAGCCCAGGGCATTGGCAACGCGTTCTACGAAAAACTGTCGTTCGACGACCAGGGCCAGCTTCTCAACGCGTCGCTTGCCGACTATCTGCTGCCGACCGCGCTGGAGGTCCCGCGCATGGAGCTTGATCATACGACGACGCCGTCCCCGCTCAACCCGCTGGGGATCAAGGGAGCGGGCGAAGCCGGTGCGATCCCGGTCGGTCCCTTGTTTGCGCAAGCGATCGAGGATGCGCTGGATCTCAAGCACCAGAAGGTCGAACTGCTGGAGATTCCGCTCAGCCCGAGCCGGCTGTTTGAACTGACGCGAAGCGCGAGGGTCCCGTGAGGTCGGCGCAGGTTTTCAGACTGTCGATGGCGCATCCCGGAGATCTCTCCGAACTCGATCGGCTGATCGCGGGCGGAACGGTTCGCGCGGCCGAATTAGTGGCCATCATCGGCAAGACCGAGGGCAATGGCGGCGTCAACGATTTCACCCGCGGCTACTTCACACAGACCCTGATGGCGCTGCTGTCAAAGCATCTGAAAAAGCCCGCGGAGCAATTGATCCACGAAATTCCCTGCGTGCTGTCCGGCGGCACGGAAGGCGTCATGAGCCCGCATTACAGCGTGCTTTGTGCCGGCGAAGCCGATGCGACGCCGGGCGCAGGATCGTCGCTCGCGATCGGTACCGCGGTCAGCGAGCCGGTCCCGGCCGAAAATGTCGGCCGGCGCGCGCATGTCGACAGCGTCGCCAATGCGGTTCGTGCGGCGATCGCCAATGCCGGGATTGAGCGGCTCGACGACGTGCATTTCGTGCAGGTCAAATGTCCTTGCGTGACAGTCGCCCGTGCAGCGGCGGCGATTGCCGCGGGCAAGACGCCGCTCACCAATGATCCCAACAAATCGATGGCTTATGCGCGCGCGGCCGGCGCCTTCGGGGTTGCCGTCGCGCTCGACGAGCTAAAGCTTTCCGGCTTCGAGGACGCGTCGCTGCTCAGCGATTTTTCGATCCAGTCGCCGCGCGCCAGCATTTCCTCGGGCGTCGAAGTCGAGAGCAACGAGGTCATCGTGCTCGGCAACAGCCCGCACTGGTCAGGCTCGCTGCGCATCGCGCACCGGCCGATGGCCGACGCGCTCGACATCGGCGCGATCGTCGATGTGCTGGCCGATCTCGGCATCGCCGCGAACCCACAGGTTTCCGCTGACGATGCCGCGCGGATCGCGACCGTGCTGGTCAAATGCGAGCCGGACCGGCGCGGCCGGATCCGCGGCAACCGCCATACTATGCTTGATGACACCGACATCAACGCGCAACGTCATATCCGCGGCGCGGTCGCGGGCCTGGTCGCCGGCGTGATCGGCGACGGACGGATTTTCGTGTCCGGCGGCGCTGAGCATCAGGGACCGGACGGCGGCGGTCTGATTGCCATCATCGCCTACCAGAAACAGGGCGGTGCCTGATGCGGATCGTCATCGTGGGTGCAGGCGTGGCGGGATGCGTGATGGCGCGCAGGCTCGCGCGGCTCGGGGATGTCGAAGTAGTTTGCCTCGAGCGGGTTTCGCGCGACGATCATTCCGAAGCCGGCACCGGGCTCAATGTCGGTCCGAACGCCGTGAAGGCGCTTAATGCGATCGATCCCGAACTGGCCGCGCGCATCACCGAGGCCAGCTATATCTGGCGCAACTGGCGAATATCGCTCACCGACGGCACCGTGCTGTTCGATCTTCCGCTGGCAAATGTTGCGGACGGACCGGGCTGGCGGATTCGCTGGTCGGAGCTTTACCGGGTGCTGCGCGAGGCCGCCGGCGACTGCGTGTCGTATGGCTGCGAGATCACCGAGATCAGCCGCGACGCGGGTGATCCCACCAAGACATCGATTTCGTGGGGCCGGGATGGCAATGCTCATCGGCTGGACGGGATCGATCTGCTGATCGCGGCCGATGGACGATACTCGCGGATACGGCGTGCGATATCGGGCGAACCGGCGGTGCGGCAGACCGGCGTTGCGATTTTTCGCCTGCTGGTGCCGGACACGTCGAACGGTTTGATCGACGACTACGAGCAATGGTTCAACGGACCCAACCGCCTGCTGTCGTTCCGGGTACCGCCCGGGCACATTTATATTGCCGGCACGTTTCCAATCGCACCGGATGAGCTGATCGCGGAGTGTTCGAAAACACCCGATGCACTGCGCGCGGCCTACACGCCGCGCAGTGCGCCGCCGAGTGCGCAGGCACGCTGGCTGATCGACACCATCGGCGCAAACGCGACCGAGACGCATTGGGCGCGAATGCAGGAACACGAACTGCTCTATCGCGCCGCCGGCTGCAACGTGCTCTATCTCGGCGATGCCGCGCACGGCATGGTGCCGACGCTGGGGCAGGGCGCAACCCAGGCGCTCGAAGATGCCGCGAATGCGGCGATGCTGATCACGCAGCGCTATCGCAGCGGAAGCCGTAACGTCGAAAGCTGGCTCGCCGATGTCGAAACGCTGAGGAAGGACCGCATGCGTTTCGTCATGGAGTTTTCGCTCGATGCCACCGATACGATGCTGGAAGGCGCCGATCCCGTGAAGGGAACCGCGCACAAGAATGAAGTATCGTTCCAGAACCGGTTGAAGGCGCTCTATCGGGACGTCGGACTGCCCCTGGATGGAAACGTCGAATTGAGGAGACACGCGCAATGACCGCAGCCACCGAACTGCCGCTCGCAACGGTCCACGGGCTCTATCACATCGCGATCAAGACCGAGGATCTGGCGGCGACGCGAAAATTCTATACCGACATCATCGGATTGCGCGACTTCCAGCGGCCGGATTTCGGATATCCGGGGGCCTGGCTCGGCTGCACGCAACCGGGCGGGCTTGCAATCCTCCATGTCTATGCCGGCGGACCGGCACTGGGTCCCGAAGGCAAGGCGCCCGCGGGCACCGCGGCCATCGATCACGTCTCGCTGTCGTGCTCGGGCTATCGCTCCTACGTTGCGCGGTTCAAGGCGGCCGGACTCGACTGGCGCGAATTCATCGTGCCCGGCACGTCGCTGTGGCAACTGTTCGTCTATGACCCGAGCGGCGTTCAGCTGGAACTGACGTTTGAATCCGGCGGCGAGGGCGACGAGAAGCCGGATATGTCGGTGGGACGAAAGTACGTCGCCGGCTCCAGCTTCTTCGACAAGGCGACCTATCCAAAACTCGCCTGACGCAATGCCGGCCGACGATCGCCCAATATATCAATCGTTGTAATCCTTAGTTGCCACCTTTCCCCTGAGTTCCAGTGAACTGGATCACAACGGCCGGCCGTGATCGGTCCGAGAGTGGGAATTGTGGAGGGATTAAGCCATGACCCAACCATCCGCGAAGCAGCGCTTAGCGACCGACCTGATCATCCTGATGCTCGGAGCAGCCATCATGGGCGCTTTCTGGGCGCTGTAGCGCGCAGCGGGCTGCGTCAGCCGCCAAGCTTATTGATCGCGCTGTGTACAAACCGTTCGCGGGCGGGTTTTTGCCACGAATCGCCCCCACGTTCGATTTTGGCCATGCCCAGCGGGCCAAGGGGATGGTCAGGGCCCGACGCGTGTCGTCGAGAACTCACACCGCGCGCCGGGCCGCTTCTTAGCCGCGCTGAAATCCGGCCGAACATCGGCGCCGCGATGCCCGCAAGCCTTGCGCCCAAGCCGATCGGGATTCGATAGCCCCGATCCGCGGGAATCTCCTGAGCGGCCTGCGCCGTTCTCTGTCATCTTGACGCTCGCGACCCGAACCACAGTCCCACGAAGGCGCCGACCCCACTGAGCAGCACTCCCGAATAGGAGATCATGTCGCCACCCCAGAGTTCGGGAATAAGCCCGCCGATCGTAGAGCCAATAAAAATCCCTATCCAGATGGATGCTTGCATGGGTCAGCGTAACCAAGCGCGGTCGCGCGCGAAAGCTTTTCCCAACGGGTAATCGGCAAATGAGGTCCTGGATTTCGCTTTGGCGGCCAAAGCCCGCAACGCATCCAGCGAGTGAAATCGTTTCTTCGGGGTCAATCCGATCAAAGGGCCATAATCGCATCTGGGGACAACGGCCCGCAGCGGTAGTCGGGTCCCCCGTGGTCCTGTTCAGTGATGGCCACCGAAAAGATGGAGGATGGCCATGCCAACATGGCGCGTGTGTTGGAAAGCTTCCGATAGTTCGGCAAGCGTGACGAAGAGAGCGGCATAAAAGAACGAAGGAAAGCGCGGCTCCAGCGCAATGATCGGGGCTGCGATGCGAACCCTGACCGATTCACGACTGACCGCAAGACTGGTGGCGATGCCGATCAATGCGCCGGTCAGGATGTCGCTTGGAAAGTGGACGCCGACGAAAATGCGCGTCAACGAAACCACGGCGGCGGCCATGCCAAAGACCGCACCCCACGGCCTTGATATCAACCAGAAGCCGGCCGCGATCGCAAACAGGTAGGTTGCGTGATCGCTGGGAAAGCTGCTCCAATTTTCCAGATCCGCGCGCCAATCCATGCTCGGCGCGTGCCCGCCGATGCTGTAGATCGGGCGGTCTCGAAATGGCAGCAGCGTTGACAGCGTGCGGTTGAGGATCAGCGAAATCAGAACCGCAAGGATCGTGGTGATCAGCAGTTCGCGGCGAAGCGATACATCACCGTCGGGTCGGAACCATAAGAAGCCAAAAGCGCACATCAAGAGCGCGCTCTTCAGCGCGGAGCCTTGAAGCAGCAGCTTGTCCAACTTGGAACTCCAGCCGCAGAAGTCGTTGAAAACCTGGTAAATGCGAACATCAAGGCCCGTTGACAGACCTGTCATCCAGCCGACGCATAAAATTGCGACAAGAACAGCTGCAGAAATTGGTATAAGGTCCGTGACAACGCGTTTCGACAGCGCGGTGGTGGCTGTCGGTGCCAGGTCCGTCGAAGCGGATAATTCGTTGGACATGCCTGTTATCTTGGCTTCTATCAAAGGGCGGGCAGTGGAACTCAACACGCGACTGTGCCCGGAATGCAGCAGCCGTCAATCGACCGGATGGCGAAAAAGGGGCAAACTAGGACAGGTGCCTCCGGTTCTGCTTGCTGCGGCGTGGTTTGGTGGCTCCGATTGGCGTCGCACCTCGTGAGCGAGCCAAATTCCACGAATAGTTGTCGTCGTTTCATCCCATCCGCTTGACCGCGGCAATGTCGCTGCCGGCGGTCTTGATGCGTGCGAAAATCGCCTCCGTAGTGTTCTCGATCACGCGCGCCGAGGGGGAGCGTCAGCCGCGAACGACCGGTTCAACGACGGTGCCAAGCGCCGCCTAGCAGACGAATACGACGCGGCGCAGGAACGGGCCGAGCTTGCGAAGCACAGCGAACAAGCCGGCTCAACAGGTCCGCCGAATGCCGGGTGTCGCCGCCCGATGTCGGATCGGACAAGGCGGCTTTCGGATGGCCGCAGCGCAACCAATCCTGGTCCGGCATGCCAGCGCCGAAGCCGATCAGGATCGATAGCCCCAGTCAGTTAGGAATCTCCTGAGCGGCCTGCGCGTTCGTCTCTGTCATCCTGACGCTCGCGACCCGAGCCACAGTCCCACGAAGGCGCCGACCCCACTGAGCAGCACTCCCGAATAGGAGATCATGTCGCCACCCCAGAGTTCGGGAATAAGCCCGCCGATCGTAGAGCCAATAAAAATCCCTATCCAGATGGATGCTTGCATGGGTCAGCGTAACCAAGCGCGGCCACGTGCGAAAGCTTTTCCCAACGGGTAATTGTCAAATCGGCGGACATCAACCAAGGAGGATTTTCATGAGAGCTATTACCATACTCGCTTTAACGGCCTTCCTCAGCTTGACCATCGCCGCGTCGTTCACGCCCGCCTATGCGGCTGCACGGGTGCAATGAGCGGCAAGGGTGACTTTGCCACTAGTACCTCGTTACATTGATTATGACTGGTTGATTCCGAGCCAGTTCAGGATGGGCAGGTCTTTCGGAGCAACGAGGATTTGGATGCTTCGGGCGAGGCCGGGTTGACGCCTGATGAGACCATTTCGTTCGAGCGTCACGATCATCTGGTGGACCGATGGCGGGCTGACTTGAAAGTGGCGCTGCATGTCGGCTTCAGCGGGCGGGCGCCGGAACATGTGCGCGTAGGTGTAGATGAAAGCCAGGTACTGGCCTTGCTTTTCGGTGAAGCCTTGAGCCGTGAGGCTGCGAGCGGCGCCTGATTTTCGATTCATTTGTCGATTCGTCCGGTCCTCCGACAAGGAGGTCGGGATGAATGTACGTTATCGGGTCGCATTGAGCCAAGCCGAACCGCGATGTTGAGCAAGGGCAAGCGGGCCGCCCGCAAGCTCAAGCGCGCCCAGATATTGCTGGCGGCCGATGCCGGCCGCAGCGATGAAGAGATTGCGCGCGCGGTGTCGGTGGGCGGTTCCACCGTGTACCGGACCAAGCGTCGCTTCGTGGAAGGCAATCTGGAACGGGCGCTGAGCGAGGATCCGCGTCCAGGCGCGGAGCGCAAGCTCACTGGCAAGGAGGAAGCCCTGCTGGTGGCAACGGCTTGCGCAACCCCTCCGGAGGGTCGCGCCCGCTGGACGTTGGAGCTTTTGGCCGACGCCATGGTCAAGCTCACCGGGCACGAGAGCCTGTCGGGCGAGACGGTACGCCGGCGGCTGGCCGAAAACGGCCTCAAGCCATGGCGCAAGGATATGTGGTGCATTCCAAAGGTCGATGGCGAATATGTCGCCCGCATGGAAGACGTGCTCGACCTCTATGCCGAAGCGCCTGATCCCGACCGGCCGGTGGTCTGCTTCGACGAGAGCCCGGTCCAGCTCATCGGCGAGGTTCGCGAGCCGATCCCCGCCGAGCCGGGCCAACTCGAACGCTACGATTGCGAATATCGCCGCAACGGCACCGTCAATCTCTTTATCTGCGTCGACGTGCATCGGCCCTGGCGCAAGGTCAAAGTCACAGAGCGACGGGCGGCAGAAGATTACGCCCAATGCATGCGCGAACTGGTCGATGTCCATTATCCCGATGCCGCGTGCATCCGGGTCGTGCAGGACAATCTGTCGACCCACTCCGTAGGCTCCCTCTATGCGGCATTCGCCCCCGCCGAAGCCCGGCGCATCTTGCGCCGGCTGGAGTTCCACTACACCCCCAAGCATGCCAGTTGGCTCAACATGGTCGAGATCGAGATCGGCGTACTCCGCGGCCAGTGCCTGGACCGCAGAATCGACGATCCCAAGCGTCTGATCAGCGAAATCGCCGCATGGGAGCAGCAACGAAACGCCGCCGCTGCCCGCATCAAATGGATGTTCACAACCGAAAAAGCCCGCGCCAAAATGGGCCGCGCTTATCCCGCAACGTCCAAAGAGTCATAATCACTGTGACGAGGTACTAGAGGCTACAACCAAGCCGCCAAAGAAAAGAAAGTGAAGGGCGCAAAGACGGTGAAGCCGAAACCGCAATGAGTTTCACCTGCTCAATCCTGATTAGCCGAATAATCAAAGCCCGCCGGTTCACGCCGGCGGGTTTTTTTCGGCGGTATCGCAACCAAATAGGTTTGTGAAGGTTCGTGATTCGGGGGTGACGATTTATAGGAGGCGCATCCATGTGCGATTACAGCTTACATGCGGTTGCGACACGTCCCGCTGAGGTCGCGGAAACGTTGGTTTCGACCAACTTTTCTACAGGGACTCACGGCTTTGCGAGCCCGGACGATCCGAAAGTCGCGGTCTGCCTTCGTCCCGGGACCGAGATCGCATTCGAGAATGAGGTTGAAACTGGCGGCATGATGTTTCGCAAGAGCGTCGGCGATCGATTGGCGCGGTTTCGCCAAATAGCCCTCGACAAGCCATACCGACATCATGACGCGCTAGAATTCTCAAACGGTGCAATCGTTCTAGTCACGCACCTCACTGTCGGGCAAAGGGCTACGGTACTACAATTGCCTGCAAGCCCGATCGAGGAAAAGCCTCAGGTGCCCCAACCGGCAGCTCGGTATGAGACCGCCGACGTGTGATGGGCCTTTCGACGCCGACTGAGACCCCGCCGGATCGGCGGCGGGGTGGTCAGTCATTCGGCATCCCTAGCTGGGCAGGCGATGAATCGATATCGAGGAACCCAAGCGGAGTTCCAATTCTCGATAGTTTCACCGCACACGGCGCATTCAAAGCTGCTGATCTCGCGTGCCTCTGCAATGTGTTCGCTGCGGTCATAAACCGCGCCGCACTTACAAGTTCGATGGGTACCGATCATCGGACATCATCCCCGCCACATTCAAACTGAAATGGCCCCAGCGCGGACGGCACTGAGGCCGCTTGTGTCGGAACTCCCGACTGGGGAGGGGGCGACCGGGGTGGTCTGCCAGCCGAGGTTCTTGCACTCGGGTGAATTAAGTCAAATTGCTAAGTCACGAATGGTTCCAACAATCCCGATGATTCTCTCTTGAACCTTGGCCACGATCTGCGCCGACAAAACCCTGCTGGGGATTTGAGGGCAGCTTGAAATACGTAACGCCACCAAGCGAAGATACTTCGCTTGGTGGCGTTGTGCGTTTCAGTGGCCCGAACCGCGCAGCCCATCGCCGCTCAAGCCTTCTTTGAATGTGAAGAGGAATACCGCTCATAGCCAAAGCTCCGCGTTCGTGGCCGCCCCGGTCTCAAAGGCCTCAACGCGGTTGGTCCTTTTAAGGTCCGCCGCGAATGGAGCTATCTCTTCGAGAAAATCACAGAAAGAGGCCACCAACTGAGGTGGCCCTAGCTATAATTTTCGACAGGATTTGGGACTAGTAAGGAGGAGATGTTGGTTTGAATGGTGTTTATAGAGAATGGCGAAATCCTCGAAACTGGTGGCTGCGAAACGCGGACGGGTGCTGCTCGTAAGACGAAAGCGCGATGGACTTTGGATGTTTCCCGGAGGGCGAAAGCGCGCGCGAGAAAGCGATAAGGATTGCCTGCGCAGGAGATCAAAGAAGAGCTTCCGAAACTCAAGCTTGGACATCTCAGGCTTTGGAAGGATGTTAGAACCAGGAACCGCCGTTCGGGCCGGAAAATGAGTGACGCGATTTTCGTCGCAGCAAAAGCGTCCGGTCGCCTGACAATCGGCGACAAAAAAGAAATCGATAGGGCAATCTGGCGCAGGCCGCGCGGCATTCGTCTGACGCCAACGTCGCGCTACATCAAGGATAAACTCTTCCCAAAATCAAATTAGGCCACTGCGTATTTCAAATTAGGCCACAGGGGTCGAAACAGGCCAGTACCGAAAGGGGATGGATTCTAAGTGTCGCAGAAAGCGCTCCAGAGGCCGATCGCTATGGGGATGAGAGCGACGCAAATCCATAAAGCGGGCGCGCTGGAGCTTATGCCGGCAATAAAGATCCAAACACCGAAGCCGACGATTAAGGCTGAGATCGCATAGCCGGCCACTTGATCCATGCTCGATCCAAAAGCGAAACTGGGATCGATTGCCACAGCTACTACTTGCTACGGGCCAAAACGTTCCAAGGACTTTGGCTTCGCCTTCAACGCCGAGCGCGACTCGCTAACCGTCTCCTGATCGCCCCGTTACCGGCTACGGCTGGCGCGCTGTTCCCTGCGAGCGAGTATGTGCCTCGCCGCGAATCGGCAAACGCCTGCACGGGCTCTAACGACGACTTCCCGCCACCGGTTTCAGCCGTTGGCTGGATACCCCGATGAGGGCTTGTCTACCGCGAATAACGGTCTGACATCAGCACCGAGCCTTGCAGATGAACAGCGGCTCGAGATCGGACAACCGAACGTCACCGGCCCAGCGATCGGCATCCACGACGACCGAATGCGCGCATTTGTAATCGCCGCAGTAGACGAGAAGGCGGGCAGGGCCAGACTCCCGCATTTCCCCGAAAGTGATTTTCTGTTCACGCATGCAAGCCCGCGCCATTGGAGCGTGGCTTATCAAAGCGCGGGTAGGCCGACGCGCGCAAGCCGCGACAGATTGCTGCGCGGCGTCAGAGCCTACCCAAAGAGCGCTGCGTTTCTTTACCGCGTTCGGCGTATCTCAGCGGCCACAACGATGACGACAAAAATTATCAAGTGTTCTAATGCCGAGCGGCCCTTCAGCGGTGCCTTGCAGATAATCTCCAAGCTTGATGGCTATAGTATTTGGTCCGGTGAGCATGGTGGCCTCCGATTCTTCGAGGCTTCCCATTCGTGGCACGTCGAAAAAATCGGCAACGCACCGCCCACGCCGTTGAGTGTGCGTTGATATGTGCGCAGATACCAACGTCTGAACTTCATTAGCATAATCAATGAGATGTTGGCTATTGTGGCGGAAGGGGTGTCCTGTCAACCTTATTGAAGTTGCTATGCTTTTGGTGATCAGTTTTTGGAAAGCCACGGTTCTGACTACGGGATAGAGCAGGGCGCTCGCGACTTTCGTCTGTTGGACTTCTCCCTCTCGGCATGGTTGTCTCCGGCCGCGAATAAAACCATGGGGAAGGGACTGGGAATGAAGCAGATCATTTTGGCCGCGGCTTTGACGCTGGCCGCGACCGCCGCACAGGCGCAGTACACAGGCACTTACGGCACGGGATCGAACCCGAACAGCCACCCCGTCCAGGGCCACGTCACGAGCAGCGGCGCCTATGTGGCACCCTACGTCGCGACCAACCCGAACAGCACCCAGCGCGACAATTACGGCGCCACCGGCAACGTGAACCCGTACACTGGCGCCGTCGGGCATCGGAATCCGCGGTACTGAGGCGGCAGGAAAAATGTCCAAGTACAATTTGAAGCGGATCGATTTGTATGTTCCACACTACAACACCGACGCGACCATCACCATCGATGAAAATCACTCCTCGGGCGTGCCACACCTCGTCGTCAATTACAAAAAGGCTGGCTCCCATGGACACAAACAGGTCGCGGCCGCAATTCCCGCGGACTGGACCGACCAGGATTTGGCAGAGCTGATCTTTCTTCCTGCGAAGCCGCGACCAGATCGAAATTGGCCGGCTTGGGAAATTCCGGCGGCCGACTTCGCATCAGCTTACCTGTTTCGCTTTTGGAAGGGTGAGAAGGCCCCGAAGGTATGACGTGGAAAGCCCGCGCCCATGCCTCTCCGCGACTCTAGGAAGCCCGCTGGTGAGTCCGGGATTTGGGGGATGCTTGTGTCATTTGCCTTCCGAAATCCGCTGTAGGCCGTCCTCAGTCAGGACGATGCCGCCCAAGACTTCCTTCGCGTAGCCGATATCCTTGAGCCGGGATTGAATGCGGGACGGAATGTGATGGGTGATCGGATGCGCGGCGAGCTGCCGCAGGGCCTCAAATTCCAAATCATTTAGCTCTGGGGGCAGAATTTGATCCATGCCCCCAATATGCGCCCGGCTCGCACGTTTTCCAGTCAGTAAGTCTGCCACAACTACCAGAACTTGCGAAGGCCGTTCGCCGGGCTTGAGAGAGTCGCTGGTGAGTCCGGCTTTTGCGGGCTGGAATTTGCCGGGCTTTCCCCGGCAATCGTTCGGCGCGCCACGCTGGCGCGGCCGGGGAATCGTTTAAGCTGAGCCGGGCCGCGCAAATGTCAGAACCCTGCAAACCAGGATTTTTGTTTCATGGGCGATCAATCGAGATTCGAGCGTCCACCAGGACCTAATCGCCACTCTCGGAGCGGGCGTATCTTCGTCCTCACGTTGCTAGCCGTCGCCTTAATCGTACCTTTGGGCGTTTACGAAACTATTCCTGTGAAGCAGCACAAAGCGACCGCACCACCACCAGATCCGACTGCTCAGGCGATCCATGACCTGCAGGCGTCCCTACAGCAGGCCGTCGGTCAACTGGGGGCCCTTCAACAAACGGTCTCATCCGATCGGGCCGAGATGAAGCGGTTGTCCGACGACGTCACAGCGCTGAGCGCCAAAATCGAGGTCCTACAACAATCGTTCGCGAGTACTCAGCAGGCTCCTGCAGTTCAGCCAACAGAGCCCCCAAGGCAGAAGCGCGCGACGGCCCGATAACGGATCACCCGGCCCCACCACCGGCTTAAGAGGGCCGCTGGTGCGGGTCCGGCTTGCGGGCTGTCGTGTGCCGGTCGATCGGAGCCAGCGCATGGGCGAGTCTGTGTTGCTGTCCAGCCGCGCGTTCCGAATCGAAAGGGGCCGCATTACCGCGACCCCTTGCTGGTACAAATTTGTACGGAATGAAAAGCCAGCCCCAGCAAGAGCCAGCTTAGTGTTTTCCACAGACATTGAGGATTCCGTACTAACACGGTGTTTACCGGAACCGGGAGTGTCCTAATCCGCTTCCGCTCTGTCCACATGCAGGCGCCGCATCCGCAACAGGCGCGGGACCGAAGCCCCCCTTTAGGAAAGCCGCTGGCGCCACTCTGGAGTCGATCGGCGCGTAGCTAAGTCCGCATGCAGTGATCAGCCACAGTCCTCATCTACACCAATTCCGTCTTGCCAAAGCAGAAACGCCAGCAACGCCATGCCTGGTGTCCAGGATAACATCATTCCCAAGAGTATTGCTTGTAAAGTCGTCATGGGCTTTTCACTCCCTCGACGTTGCTTTGCTCAGGATTAAGCGCTTTGGACCACTGTCGGTTGCCTGCCAAGCTCCCCGCTCCGCACAACACAGCATTATTACTTCTGCATATCGCGGCGCACAAAGAGACAGTCGTTTCATACCGCGTGCTCATGCGTCGGCCCTAAGCTCTTGCTCGATCGCCTTCAATCTTCGGCCGACAGCGCGGTCGATCGCGCGCGCCTCTCTCGTGGTTACATCTCCCTTGACGATTTCGGACATCATGCGTGCCGTGAGCGCTTGAACCTCATCGAGGTTCATCCCTTCAATCTCTGCGATCCGCCTCTCGACTTTGGGGCTCAAACTCGCGGGCTTCTTGTTTCCCATGTTGGCTCCTATCGTTCTGATGATTCTGATCCTGATCCTCGGCGGCGCCGAAACAAGACGCCAGCACCGCCGGGATTGTGGATAAGTTGCCGCCGCAGCCGTCGGGCATGAGCCCCCAGCCGCTGCCGGTTGCGCTTTCTCATCGATCGGCGCCGGCGCTTCATGGTGCGAAGCTTTGCCGATTGTGGGCCATTTTCAGCAGTCCTTTCAGGTCGCCGCAAAGCAGCCAATCCGCGCTGATATCGTGGCGAACAATGAAGGCTATGACGTCGCCGGTGCGTAGATAGCTGATCACCTTTGCGGTTTCCGACTTCGGCAAATCCCGCTCGGTTGCGATCAGCGTGATCCGCGCCCGCAATCCCTGTCTGAACCGCGCCCGTTCTTCTTTCTGCTCCGATCGTGGAATCGAGCCAGTCGATCAGCCGCTCGATCTCATCCTGGGCGGCCCTGCGGACTCGCCCAAGCGCTTGGAAGAAATGCTCGGGGGAAATGTCGGTTCGTCGGTACAGCGCGCCAGCGGAGTCCGCTGGGCGTTCTACGGGGCTATCTGCAGACGTGTTTGTGGGTGGCGTGCTATGCACGCTGTCAGCCTGGGTCATTATGGAGGGTTCCTTCGTGGCTCGGGTTAGAGCCGGGGCGGAAGCTCGTAACTTCCCCTCGGCTCGATTTCATGATATCATGGGCTCATGAGCAAATCAATTCGTGAAATCACGAAATTGCCAAAGAAGCGCGCAGCCGCAACTGGTGAGCCGGTGCTTGTCCGTGTTCAACCCGACATGGCTAAGCAACTAGACGACTGGCGCCGGAAGCAGGACGACTTGCCCGGCCGTCCAGAAGCCATCCGCCGGCTGGTCGAGTTGGGGCTGAAGACGAAAGGGAAATAAAGCCATGGCGATCATTTCGGTTCTGATCGGAGTTCTGATCATCGTTGTCGTGGGGGCCATTTGCTTTTGGGCAATCGACAAGTTTGCGACCGATGGCCGATTGGCGAACCTTCTCAAGTTGCTGGTGGTGCTCGTTTGCTTAGGTGCGATTGTGCAACGTCTGCTCGTACTGACTTATTGATCGGAGCTATTCTGATCGATCGGAGGAGTCTAGTTGAGCATCCTCTCCGGAATGCAATATCCGCACTGGTTGATGGTAGCTGGAGCCGTCCTGGTGGTGCTCGGATTTGTCGGTTTGGCGTTTCGCCGAAACGGGATTGCTGAGGCCGATCGTGAGCCGAGGGAAGTGAAGGCAAATGGGAAATGAAGTCGGCCGGCGGCTGGGTCGATCTGGGGCTGAAGGCAAAACCGGGGGATAGAGCGTGCACAGGGTCAGGAAGTTCGTTGAGGTTGGTGGCGGCCGGATAGGCTACGCGATGACTGAAGCCTCACTGTCCGAAGCCAGCAATGGCGCGAAGTGGAATCAGGACGCTTCATTTAGCGTGGCCGACGTTCTTCTTGCAGATCCGGAGTTTGCTTCGGTGCTGAAGGCAGTTTTGAGGGATGGGCAGGTAATAGTTCCAGCGCTCAAAGCCTGAGTCGCGTTAAAATCCCGTCCCCTTTCGGAGCGCTTTCGTGCGTTTCCCATTGCCTTCGACCAACGGTTGCGCTTGGATGACAGTGGGTCTGGTGAACATATGTCATCGCGTGCTTGGCAAATACTATACGCAGTAGCGCTCCTTGCCTGCACAAACTCTGTAGCGCTGGGACAGACGAGCCCGATGGAGCGGACGAAGGAAATGCTTCGTCGCCTCGACCTACCGCCCGATCCGACCCTAAAATCTGATGTTGACGCGGCATTCGGACGTCACAAGACTTGCATGCTCCAAGCGGCAAAGAACGCAATTAAGAGCGGCAAAACTGATAACAGTGAAATCGTAAAACACGCCTGCAAAGCATGCGACCGGACTCTAGTTGCCAAAGAAACTGCATTTTTTCGCGCCAATAGCCATCGCTATATGGAGCCCAGTCTAGAAAACGACATCGCAAAAGCTCGCAACGATTGCGGGGCATTCGAAATAATGTTGCGGATGGAGGCTGAAAACCAGCTCGAATCCGACCCAAAAGAAAATCAGGCGCCGCCGGTGAGCGTTGCCCAGTTCGGAGGCTGGACTATAACGGGGGAAACAAAATTCAGCGGCGCGCTCGTCTATAAGGCCTCCCTTCCAGAGCGATCGAACCCTGCGATCAGATTCGAAGTGAGTTGTCGGCCTGCCTCAAAAAACTACTACGGGTGGGTCAGTTATCCTGTGAAGCCCCCTCTTCGGAAATCTCAATCTTTCGTCACCTTCGCGACTGACGGAGGACCACCTGATCAGATATCGGTAGAAGTTCAAGAAAGCGGATTTATCGTCACAGATTTGTTTTTTCGGCTAGTTAGCCCGGTAGGTTCTGCAAACAAGCAGGTGCTTTTTGTGAACGTCCAAGGGATTAAGTTGACCTTCGACGTTGCCGGTGCGCCTTTAGCAAACTTAGACCTTGTCCAGCGCTGCCGTCTTTAGTGGTAAGCAACCGCCCGATTGAACCGCGGCCATGTTCGAGAGTTCAATCCTGACCGGAAAGAGCATCACTGGGGAAAAAGGAAGCTGAAAAGGGATCAGCTATGACAGTTTGGATTTACGTCGACACCGGCAAGCAGGTCGGCGACCGCGACCACCTGAAAGGTTTTTGCGAACGAGGACGCGGCGGAAACGTGGTTTCAGGAAAACGACCCGGAGGGTGTCGCTTTCGAATATGAGGTTCTGGAGTGAATCGCATCGGCCGGCGCACGGTCCTTGCCATGCTGCTGATCGTCGCGCTGGTGATAATGTGGAATTTGTTCGGCGGATAAAAACAATCGCTCCCTGCAATCGCCCTCAACGTGCCCGAATCATTGTCGCACTTGCGACGGGTCGGAGGCCGTGCTGCTGCTGACAAATGCCTCTGGCTGCCGCTCCATCGCGATTAGCCCCCAGCCCAGCGGTGGAGCGGTATTCTGTCGCGATCATCTGGGAACGTGCTGGAACGATGAAGCTCCTATGGGGGTGAGTTCGGACGCCATGCTAGCCTGCGCGGAGCCGTCGGTGCATGCGGCCATCGCAGCGCCAATACCCGATTAGCTAGGGCTGAAGATTATATAGAGCAGGATCACGGCCACGACGGCTGTCCAGCCGATTGACGTCGCGAGAGTCCGTACTTGCGTCGGCATCGGACGGCCCCTCCCGCAAATAAAACAAAACGAAGAGACCGCTGGCGCTGGACAGCGGCCTCTTGAACCCGGCCTCAAAAATGGCTTCGAGATGAAATCCCTTGCCCCAGGTCCGCCATTATCAAACTCCGCATTCGCCACCCTGTGAAGTCAAAAGGGGCTCGAAGATCAATGGAACAATTGTGACGTTGCGAGAGCGACACACCTAGAGCGTTCGCCGCGCCATGCCAGACGGTCCGCGCAAAATGGCGATGCTGAAGGAGATGGGTGTGGCGAATACCGCTATGTCGAACGGCGATACACTCGTCGTACTTCCATCGCTAGCGTGTTGCCGATTGCTTTGACCGGTCCGGACGTCGCAGCGGCATCTGAAGCCGATCCAATCTTCGCGCTGATCGAGGATCCCAGAAAGCTTCGGGCGGCTTGGCAACACATGTACTGGGAACTGGCCGCCGCTGAGTATGAAGCTGGGAAAGAGCACGGGCGGCGCCCTATCGCCCTTATCACTTGGCGCCATTATCACATTGGTGGATCTGAAATTGACGATCGGCGCGAACAACTGATGCGTGAAGCAGACATCGATCCGGCAATGGTGGAACAGGAATATCTCGACGCCAAGGCGCGCTTGCAAGCGAGAAGGGACGCAGAGAAGGCTTGGGATGTGCGCGCCGGGTTGGCGGTGAAGCGCAAGGAGGTGGACCTGGCGGTAGCGGACGACCAACGATGTGCGGAACGCCTTTCGAGGACGAAACCACAACGCCGGCCGGTGCCGCCGCGCTTATCCTGTACGTTCTGGATGACGACTTAGAGGTTGATGAAAGTTACTGGCACATGACCGCGCTTAGGAGCGCGGTTGCCGCCCTCAACAGCATGGCCTGAACGATTCACGCCCGGCGGGATTTCCTTGCGGTGTACTGCGCTAGCGCCCTAGGCTGCCGCCATTGCTTCAAAAGGGAGAGCGACGTGGCGACGGGTACAGTGAAGTGGTTCAATCCAGTTAAGGGGTTTGGGTTTATTCAACCCGATAGCGGCGGCAAAGACGTATTCGTTCACATCTCGGCGGTGGAGAAAGCCGGGCTGAGCAGCCTGAACGAAGGTGCAAAGGTGAGCTACGAAGAGAAGGAAAACCGCGGCAAGACGTCCGCGGAGAATCTGAGAGTCGGCTAAGGGCCGATTGGTTCCGCTATTGCGCCCACCGGTTCATGTCCGGTGGGTTTTTTCTTTTTCTGCGGGTAGGAGGCCTGTGAATTCGTGCGCAGCAAGTCGCTGTCGAAGAAGCCAGATTCGCGCTTTTGCGCCTGTGGATATGGCCGCGGATAACTTCGTGGACTCTCTCCGCTGGCTGTTGCGCATTTAGCACATTCTCCGCGAAAAATCGTTCCCCACCGGAACGTATGTCCGCTTGTCGACATACGCTCTCGGAAAGAGCGCATAGGCTCCTCACATTGCATTTTTTGCAAGGTCTCCTTTGCGGGGCGTGCGGTGAGTTTTCAAATTACAGTTTTGAAGGTCTTGGCTGGGCATCCTGAAGGCCGCGCGTCGCTGGCCGACCTCAGGCGCGCGGTCGCAATTTTGATTTCCAGCGGCACCGATTGGACCAATCGAACGAAGCGCTTAGCCGCGCGCGCCCCTGGCCTTGATATCTTCAGTCAAGCATTCGTTCTACGGTACAATGCGGGCTGGCAAATCACCGAAGCCGGTCGAGCGTTCCTCGCGTCCGTCGAAACACCGATCCCCACAACGGCCGTTGCCGAACAAGCGCCGGAAGCCATCGTAACGGTCACGCCGCTCCCGGCGCCGTCGCCGATAAGGCCAGTTGCCGTAACCCGACGCCGGCCGCGCCGTCTGGCGGCTCACCGCATGCGACCGTCCGCCGTCGCTTAGCGGGGACGGCCCGCGAAAGGCGGCTGAGGCCCGTTGGGGGAGGGTGTGCCAACCGGCAGGAATGGCATGCTCGAGCGCCGGGGCCGTGCTTCCTGCGCGCTCCGGGGATCGGGATGAAGGGACTACCCCTTGCGTTTATTGCGCAACATTGCTGCCAGCATCTAGATCCCGCAGGCGCTCAGGTTACGATCAAGGAAAGGGACAAATTTTCTACGAGTGAACGATCGGCTGCCCACGCAATTGTCTCTCTGCGCCAATCAGGGAGTTTCGATTTGCGGTGCCGCATAGCACGGATAGCTGTGCTAATAGCCGCCTGCGGGCTAGCCGCGGGATCGGCTCAAGCACGCGACATCGAAACACTTCAAGAGCTCTTCACGATTTTGCGACGATGTTGGAGACCGCCTCCCATAGATCGTGCCTTTGCGGACATGAGGGTGACCGTCCGATTTTCTCTTAAATCAAATGGAGAACTTGTTGGGGAGCCGCGTATTACTTTCGTTACGCCAAGTGCGCCACGAGCTACAGCTGACGCATATCGCGAGGCTGCTATCTCTTCGATTGATCATTGTTTGCCACTTCCACTGAGCAGTAAGCTGGGAGGCGCGGTGGCTGGACGGCCGCTTGCCCTTCAATTCATCGATCGACGGCAAAAAATGAGACAGGCCTCCGCTTTGTACTTTATCTCGAGCGAGCGTCCGCCATCATTTATGGAGAAACTAAGGGACTATCGAAGGCAGAAGTACGTGGCGCCCGTATCATGACCAAAGTCCGGACCAACGTCCCGCCAACCGACGTCGTTTGCGGATTGGAACGGAACTAACATGAAAGAACTCCACGGGACTGCTTATCGATTCAGGCGTGCGTCGACCAGCCTAGGCCGCGAACCCATAAATCTGCCGGGCGAACGGCTTGCTAGAGTCCGCTATTCACCGATAGCGACCAAAGTTTGCAGCGCAGCCAAATGACGCGATGGGCCAAACTGCGACTTAGTCGCGCTTTTCGAGCATGACCGTTCTTCCCTCACAACCGGACATCCGGCAGGCTCATAAGAAGCAGACTCTCTGGTCGGGTTACAGAGAGGGAATCGTTAAAGGCTGTCCGTGGTCTCACCCAGGAGGCGTTGGCGCACGAGTGCGGGATCAACCGTACCTACCTTTCCGGCGTGGAGCGTTCTGAGCGGAATGTTTCGATCGACAATATCGCGAGAATTGCGAAGGGTCTTCGGGTTGCTCCCTCCAGGTTGTTAGAGGATATCCAGCGAGGCGGCGACCGTGACTAATGCTTATTTCGTCGGCATTTCTGGGTTTCGCCTGGGCCTGTCTCGCGCGCCCGGCTGAGAACAAGCAGCTCAGCATGTAAGCCCTTCCGCCGCGGCTTTCGACCGTAGCTTTGGTGCTGCATTTTGCCGATTGTTTCAGAAGTGTGAGTGATTCCAACCCGTTTTGCAGGCGGGTAGGGAGGATGCGTTCCTCGCGTCCGTCGAAATACCGATCCCCACAACGATCGTTGCCGAACAAGCGCCGGAAGCCATCGTAACGGTCACGCCGATCCCGGCGCCGTCGCCGATAAGGCCAGTTGCCGTAACCCGACGCCGGCCGCGCCGTCTGGCGGCTCACCGCATGCGACCGTCCGCCGTCGCTTAGCGGGGACGGCCCGCGAAAGGCAGCTGAGGCCCGTTGGGGAAGGGTGCCAACCGGCAGGAATGGCACGCTCGAGCGCCGCCGCGCTCGCCGGCACCGGGGTTGCAGGTCGCGTTTCAGTAAATCCAACCGCGTGCCACTGCGAGATCCTAGCGCCCAGTTTGGGTCACCTTCGCCGCGAAGCCTTCCCAAGGCCTGACGATGATCTGCTTGGCAAGTTCGCTGTAGAGTTCACAAATCTTCTGCGACTCAGCGACAAAGTTTGCATACGCCTGCCTTGCGAATTCGGTCTGAACCTCAATCGCCTTATCGAACGACCGCACAGCCACGAGCTTTTCGACAAAAGACCCGGTCTCCTGGAGCGACTTCTTGGTGTAGTCCCTGTAGGCATTCGCGATAGCTTGAATACTGACTGGACAGTTGTCCGCCGGCGTGACTGCGCCGATTGAGGGGGCATCCGCCGGGACGCGCTCGCTTGAGGGGAGATCCACCGGCGCAGCTGCGACGATTGGGGGAGCATCCGCCGGTGCGACTTCGCCGATCAAGGGCACATCCGCCGGGGCGGGTGCCCCGCTTGAGGGGGGCTCCACCGGCGCAGCTGTGCCGTTCGTGAGGGTGTCAGTTGACGCGACCATTGCGTCGATTCGATCTTCATCCCGCTGGACGAGCTTCGGACTCTGCTGTTGATCAGGTTTCTGGCCTCGCTGATCCGCCTTCCGGCTGCGCTGGCGGGGCTTACTGCGCGGTTTGTCCTTGTGTGTAGTCGACATTGTTTAACTCCGCTCTTCCGAATCAAACCCGACGCCAAAGATACTCCGTCATGTTTGCGATGGAATCGCGGTTCTGCCTTGTTCGTTACGCGGCGTTGATGTGGTGACTGGAACTCTGAATGGAACGCGGGCGGACCTGACGCGCCCCAGGGCAGTCGGGTATTCGAGTGCCAGGCCGTGAAAGAGCCATGGCTGTACGTCAGGTTCGGCACATCAATGTTGGGGCCGATAGTCCGGCCGCAACGTCCTGTCATTCGTTGCGCTTAATTTTTGCAGCTGTAGATGGTCGCGTTCCTGGAGCCGGGCCGAAGCGATCAATTTACCCCCAGCCTTCGATCTGACGGGAAATCGCGGATCGCCCGCAAAAATCCGGATCGTTCGACCGATCGGATCAACCGGTGTTAAAGCTGCGGCAGCAACGCGCACGTAATTCCCTCCGGCGCGGCGTCGATCGTGGCTTTTGACCGTAGCTTTCGGCGCTGCAGGCAGAAAACCACGCTTATTGCGAGCATTGGCGCCACGGTTCGGAGGAGGGGATGTCCGTCGGGTGAGGAGTTACGATGTCGACGAGGGGACCTAGTGCGGAGCGAGCTGATTTCCGCTTAAGGCACTTTTCGGCCATGCAATCGCGGTCTGACGATGTCCGCTGTTAGTCCAAGACCTTCCATCCATGTCGTCTGGATCGAGTTCGGTGCCAAATACCTCGCTCATGACTGAGTCAAAGATGCGATCAACCTCAAGGACGGGCAATGGCTCTCCTGTCTCAACTCAAAGGGTCGTTTTGATTCGGTACGGTGAGACACTGAAACACCAAGCTTGCCGGTCGCGACCACGTTGCCATAGGACGACCACGCCCTGCCGGTGTCGGTTCGAAGGCGGTGTCGAACCGGATCCCCACCAATTCCCCACCAGTGCCGAACCCATTCCCCACTAGTAGCCTCCTAGGAGATCGGCAAATGCCCTGCCGAATGTCCGTTGTTGGGAGAACAGCGGAAAACATATACTCGCACTGAGCTTTTCCGGTTTTGACCCAAATGTATGGTCCGGCCGCGCGTTGCAAGAAGATTTCGTCGAATTGGCGGCGGCGGTCTTGCATCAATGTATCCGGCCTCTGATTGGAGCCCATGTGGTGCTCCGGGCCATCATGGATATCAGCGCGCGTGCGTTCTAATTAGCGGACAGGCCTCGATTGGGCCATTTGGGTCACCAGTGTTCGCACGCGCTCGGAAGACCGAACCTCCATCTCGTCTCATCCTCTCGCAGACCTCGGCTGGAAACTGTTGATAGGGTTACGTCATCGCTTGCTCCTCATGTCGCGCAGTTCCTTTGTTCGAGCCAAGGGCCGTTCCTTCGTCCCGGCCCGCAGAACGTCGATCGCGTCGCGCGCAGGGGCGGTCAAGGCCGGCCGTCGCGCCTGGCTTGCGGCGGGCGCCGGCGTCGCCAGGCTGCGCCTTGACCGCGCCGAGCACGGCGCGAGGATCAAGCGGGTCGGACGCCTGCATCGTCGGTCCTCGTCAGCTCGAAGGCGCGTCCTTTGGCCAGCACCGCCCAGGCGATCCGGGCAAGCTTGTTGGCGAGCGCGATCGCCAGCACGTTGTGGTGTAACCGCCTCTTGGCGGCTTCGATCCAGGATTTGAGCCCGTAACGTTCCCAGTCCTTTATCCTGACCAGCACAACCCATGCCGCCTGCACGAACAGAACGCGCAGGTAGCGATTGCCGCGCCTGGAGATTTTGCCGAGGATCGTGCGGTCTCCCGTCGAGATCTGCTTGGGCACCAGTCCGAGCCAGGCGCCGAAGTCGCGGCCTTTGGAGAATACGTCTCCAGTGCCGATCGCGGCCACCATGGCGCTCGAAATGATCGGCCCGATGCCGGGCACCGTCATCAGGCGCGAACATGCCTGATCCTGACGGGCCAGGGCTTCGATCTCGCCGGATAAGCCATCGATGCGCTGATCCAGCCGGCGCCAGTCGCCTGCCAACTCCTCGATGATACGCAACATGCGGGGCGACAGGGCATCGGTGCGCGTCGCAAGGATGGTGGGCAGTTCCGTGCGCAGGAAGCCGATCCCCTGGCGCACGGCGATCCCGCGTTCCAGCATGAAGGCGCGAATCTGGTTGATGATGCCGGTGCGTTGCGACACCAGCCGCTCGCGCACCCGATGCAGCGCCTGCAGATCCAGTTGCTCCGCGGTCTTGGTCGCCACGAACTTCATCGTCGGGCGCTGCACGGCTTCGGCAATCGCTTCGGCATCATTGAAGTCGTTCTTCTGTCCCTTGCTATAGGGGCGGACATATTTGGCCGGCATCAACCTGGCATCGTGACCAAGCGATGCGAGTTTGCGGCTCAGGTGATGGGCGCCGACGCAGGCTTCCATGCCGACCAGGCAGGGCGGTATATTGGCGAGCCGCGCTTCCACTTGGCCACGCGACCACTTTTGCCGCAGCACGATGGCGCCGCGCGCATCGTGGCCCACGGCGTGGAATGAGTTCTTGCCGATATCGATGCCGATCACGGCGATCGCGGTATTGGGTATCTGAGACATGGCGTGCTCCTTGTCCTTGGCGCCCCTTGCCAGCTTCGCTTGCTGGCGGGGCAGGAGCACGGCCGGACCATCCCATTAGCGGTCGTAGGATTGGGTCGTTCAGCTTCCGCTTGTGGAACCATCTGCGACATCTCCTGCGTCGTGCCTGAGGGGCTACGTAGCTCTTCCAGAATGCCACGATGAGCTGGTACGCTGGCGTCTCTCGGAGTCTTTAGGAGAAAGAAAGTATGAGACGCCGCGATTTCATTAAAGGGATCGCCAGTTCGGCAGCGGCGTGTCCGCTCGCCACGCGCGCGCAACAGCCGATTGCGGTGGTCGGCCTGCTTGGCGGCGCGTCGCCCGCCTTGTTCGCCGGACCGCTGCGCGCCTTCCGTGGGGGACTTGCAGAATCCGGCGCTGCGGAAAGCCGCAACCTGACGATCGAAGAGCGATGGGCGGAGGGGCGCAACGATCGCTTGCCCGATCTCGCCACCGATCTCGTAAGGCGCAAGGTCGACGTGATCGTCACAGTTACTACGCCGGGCGCGCTTGCCGCCAAGGCTGCCACCCCGACCATTCCTGTTGTGTTTGCGATCGGGTCTGATCCGGTTAAGGATGGCATTGTGCCGAGCTTGAACCGGCCCGGCGGCAATGTCACCGGCATAACTGCCTTGACATCCGAGCTCGGGCCGAAACGGCTGGAGCTGATAAGCGAAATCGTGCCACAGGCAGCGTCGTTTGCGTTGCTCGTGAACCGCAGAAACCCAAACCTCGCCAACAGCCAGACAGCGGAGCTGCAGACGGCAGCCGGTCGGTTGAAGCGAGAGCTGTATCTTCTCGATGCCGGAACGGAGGCCGAACTCGACACGGCCTTCGCACAGCTGAAAACGACCAACGCGCAGGCGCTGATCATTAGTGCCGACGGCTTCTTCACCAGCCACAGTCGTCAGTTGGCCGCGCTTGCGATCCAGCATCGCATCCCTGCCGTATACCAAAACCGGAGTTTCGCCGAAGCAGGCGGCCTCGTCAGCTATGGCGGTAGCACCGCCGACGCGTGGCGCCTCGCCGGCGTCTATGCCGGTCGGATACTTCGCGGCGAGCAACCGGCTGATCTGCCTGTGCAGCAGGCGACGAAGGTAGAGTTGGTGCTCAACAGCAAGACCGCGAAAGTACTCGGCCTCGTTGTGCCGCCCTCCGTGCTCGCGCGCGCCGACGAAGTGATCGAGTGATTGGCAAGCAGAGCATGAGGCGACGCGACTTTATTGCAGCACTTGGCGGCCTGGCGGCGATGCCGTTCGGCGCGCGCGCGCAGCAGAAGATGCCCGTGGTCGGCTTCCTTGCGACCGGCTCGGCGAGTGCTTTTGCTTCGCGCCTCAACGGGTTCCGGCAAGCCCTCGGTGAACTCGGATTTCAAGAAGGTCAAAACCTTGCAATCGAATATCGCTGGGCCGGCGGCGACTACGATCAAATGCAGGCGTTCGCCGCGGATCTGGTCGGTCGCGAGGTCGATGTGATCCTTGCTTCCGGTCCGCCTTCATTGCGTGCAACGAGTGCGGCGACCTCGACCATTCCGATTGTATTCGTGGTCGGAAGTGATCCCGTACGAGACGGTCTGGTCGGAAGCATGTCGCGACCCGACCGCAATCTCACCGGCGTTACCTTCCTCGCGGTTGATCTGACGCCGAAACGGCTAGAGCTTGTGGCGGAATTGGTTCCACAAGCCAAGGTCGTTGGCCTGCTGACCAATCCGACCAACGCGGCCGAGGAACGTGTGGTAGCGGATGCGCAAGCCGCGGCAAGGACAGCCGGGTTCCGGCTGGAGGTTCTGACCGCCAGCAACGATAGTGAAATCGACGCTGCATTTGCGACGCTCGTCCAGCGGCAGGTCGGCGCGCTGCTCGTCAGCCCTGACACTCTGTTCACCATCTCGACCGACCGCATCGTGGCTCTGGCCCTCAGTCATGGGACCGCGACCATCTTCGCTTATCGGGCATCCGTCGCGTCCGGCGCGCTCGCCAGCTATGGCCCCAACGTTCCGCGGATTTATCGTGATGCCGGACTCTACGTCGGTCGCATTCTTAGAGGCGACAAGCCTGGTGACCTCCCGGTGTTGCAGCCGACGGTGTTCGAACTCGTGCTCAATCTCAAGACGGCGGGGGCGCTTGGGCTTGCAATACCACCGGCGCTGCTTGCCACAGCCGACGAAGTAATCGAATGACCGCTTCTGGCACGAACCGGACATGCCGACCCCATTGGGCGATGTCCGGTTTCGAGGGAAAAGCGGAAAACATCTACTCGGAGTGAGTATTTCGCCTTTTTACCCGAGGCGGACGTCATCCCGCGGGGAGTTTTTCGCATTGTTGCGGCAGCTTTGACGAGGCCGATCGGCCAGCACATCGGGCCGCCTGGCATCAGCACAGCGGTGTCGTTAAGAAATTTATTAACCTAAAATCTCGCACGCTTGTCTCGGCAACAGAGTGAGTCCCTGTTTGGAGCTTTACGGTAATCGTGCGTTTTCGGCGATTGTCGCGAGCACTGGGGCGGATGTGGCACTTTTCGGACGTCACACGCGGTCGGATCAATCTCCGCTAGCTGGGGACGAACAGGCGTCGCGACTCGTTTCGCACAATAATTCGGCAACTTGCCTCCTTATGAATCACTCGCTGCCTGCACTGCGTATTGCGTGGTGGAGCCTGCGGCGGGTTCAATCGACCTCCGATTCGTAACGGGATGCACATGGTGCTCTGTCGATAGGGAATCTTGCCGCGCGTTACAGTAATGCTGCAAACCATAGAGGAGAAGGATCATGTACAACGATTCTCTGTTCAATGCTTTTGCCCGGTCCTTCGAGGCTCGAAGCGAAACCGACATGTCGATGGCGGAATATCTGGAATCATGTCGAGGCGATCCGATGCGATATGCCAATGCGCCTGAGCGGCTTTTAGCTGCTATTGGTGAGCCTCAAATGATTGACACGGCCAAGGACCCCCGCCTTGGCCGAATTTTTTTGAACAGGACAATGCGCGCCTATCCGGCCTTCGCCGGATTCCATGGCATGGAAGAAACGATTGAGCGCATCGTAGGGTTCTTCCGGCACGCAGCTCAAGGTTTGGAGGAGCGCAAGCAGATTCTTTATTTGCTCGGACCGGTGGGCGGTGGAAAATCGTCGCTGGCAGAACGGCTGAAGTCGTTGATGGAATTACATCCAATCTATGTGCTGAAGGCCGGCGACGAACTCAGTCCCGTCTTCGAGAGTCCTCTCAGTCTGTTCGATCCGGAATCGCTCGGACCGATGATTGAGGAAAAGTACGGCATTCCGCGTCGCCGCCTGAATGGACTGATGAGTCCCTGGTGCTATAAGCGGCTGGAAGCTTTCGGGGGCGATATTTCACGATTCCGCGTCGCCAAAATCCAACCCTCGCGCTTGCGGCAGATCGCGGTTTCGAAAACGGAACCTGGTGACGAGAACAATCAAGATATCTCTTCGCTGGTTGGCAAGGTCGACATCCGCAAGCTGGAGACCTTTGCCCAGAATGATCCCGACGCCTACAGCTATTCCGGCGGATTGAACCGCGCCAATCAGGGGATTCTCGAATTCGTCGAGATGTTCAAGGCGCCGATCAAGATGCTGCACCCGCTGCTGACCGCAACCCAGGAGGGTAATTATATCGGCACCGAGAATATCGGGGCGATTCCATTTACCGGTATCATTCTCGCGCATTCGAACGAATCCGAATGGCAAAGCTTCAAGACAAATAAAAATAATGAAGCCTTCATCGATCGCATCTGCGTCATCAAGGTACCTTACTGCCTGCGGGTGACTGAGGAACAGAAGATCTATGAGAAGCTGATCCAGGGATCCGAGCTCGCTTCCGCGCCGTGTGCGCCGGCAACTCTGGAGACGCTGGCGCGCTTCTCGGTAATGTCGCGCTTGCGCAAGCACGAAAACTCGACGCTGTTCGCGAAAATGCGGGTCTATGACGGTGAAAGCCTCAAGGAATCCGATCCGAAAGCCCGCAGCGTTCAGGAATACAAGGATGCTGCCGGCGTCGACGAAGGCATGGACGGCGTCTCGACGCGCTTTGCATTCAAAATTTTAGCAGCAACGTACAATCACGACACAGCGGAGCTTGGTGCAGATGCCGTCCATTTGATGTATGCGCTTGAGCAGTCGATCCGCCGGGAGCAGCTCCCTGAGGAAATCGAAAAGCGCTACCTCGAATTCATCAAGGCCGAGCTTGTGCCGCGCTACGCGGAGTTCATTGGCCACGAGATTCAGAAGGCCTATCTCGAATCTTATTCGGATTACGGTCAAAACCTGTTTGATCGTTACGTGGACTATGCCGACGCCTGGATCGAAGATCAGGACTTCAAGGACCCTGATACTGGCCAGTTGCTCAATCGCGAGCTTCTAAACCAGGAATTGACCAAGATCGAGAAGCCCGCGGGCATCGCCAACCCAAAGGACTTCCGCAACGAGGTCGTCAAGTTTTCTCTGCGTTCGCGGGCACAGCAGGGCGGCAAGAACCCGTCCTGGACCAGCTACGAAAAGATTCGCGAGGTCATAGAGAAGCGGATATTTTCGCAGGTCGAAGACCTCCTTCCGGTTATCTCGTTTGGTTCAAAAAAGGACGGCGATACCGAAAAGAAGCACGGCGAATTTGTCGAGCGGATGGTGGCGCGCGGCTATACCGAGCGTCAGGTTCGGAGGCTCGTCGAATGGTACATGCGCGTAAAGCAGGCTAGCTGAGGCGGAGCAAGGTGGCCATGCACATCGTCGATCGGCGTCTGAATCCGGGCAATAAAAGCCTTGAGAACCGCCAGCGTTTTTTGCGCCGTGCCAAGGCGCTGGTTCAGGACGCGGTCAAGAAATCCTCACAGGACCGGGATATCAAGGATGTGCTGGAGGGTGGCGAAGTCAGTATTGCCGTTGATGGCTTGAATGAGCCGCGCTTTCGCCGCGAAGGCGGCACGCGCGACATGGTGCTTCCCGGAAACAAGAAGTTCGTCGAGGGCGACATTCTCCCGCGATCGGGCGAAGGCAGTGGAAAGGCGTCCGAGCCAGGCGAAGGCGACGGCGAAGATACGTTTCGGTTCGTTCTGAGCCGTGACGAGTTTGTCGACCTTTTCCTCGACGATCTCGAATTACCGGATCTTACCAAACGGAAGCTTGCTGAAGCCGAACGCGACGGACTCCATCGGGCCGGCTATGCGACGTCCGGCTCGCCCGCGAACATTTCGGTAGGCCGGACGGTGCGGCTCGCAACGGCGCGGCGGGTCGCGTTGCGGCGGCCAAGGCCGGAGACGATTGCACAGCTTGAAGCGGAGATCGCTGATTGCGACGAGGCGCGCCGCATCGAGTTGATGGTGGAGATCGACGCATTAAAGGCAAAAGTCCGCCGGATTCCTTTTATCGATCCGATCGACATCCGATATCGACGTTTCGAAACCGTGCCAAAGCCGGTGGCCCAGGCCGTCATGTTTTGCCTGATGGACGTGTCTGGCTCAATGACCGAGCATATGAAGGATCTGGCCAAGCGCTTCTACATGCTGCTCTACGTGTTTCTGAAGCGGCGCTATCGCCACGTCGAGATCGTCTTCATTCGTCATACGGACCGGGCGGAAGAGGTGGACGAAGACACCTTCTTTCACGGACCGGCCTCGGGCGGTACGTTGGTATCGAGCGCGCTGCAGGCGATGCACGACATCGTCCGGTCGCGGTTTCGTCCGGCGGACTGGAACATCTACGCCGCCCAGGCCTCCGACGGCGATAACTCCGGCTCGGACGGAGATGTTGTGAGCCGGCTCCTGACCGAGATGATACTGCCCGCTAGCCAGTTCTTTGCCTATCTGGAAGTCGGCGAGCCCGGCGGCAGCGCTTTCGATATGTCCGATTCGCAGCTTTGGAGCCTGTATCAGCGCTTGCGATCCGATGGCGTGCCGCTGTCGATGCGCAAGGTCAGCGACCGCACCGAAATCTTTCCGGTGTTTCACGATCTGTTTCACCGCCGCGGAAAGCAGGAGAAAGCCGCGCCATGACCGCGACAGCCGAACGCTTGTTTGGGGGAGCAGACTGGGACTTTCCGACGCTGCAGCGTATTCACGACGCCTGCGAGGAAATCGCGCGCTCTGAACTGGGGCTCGACACCTACCCTAACCAGATTGAGGTCATCACCGCGGAGCAGATGCTGGATGCATTTTCCTCGGTCGGCATGCCGCTGTTTTACAAGCATTGGGCGTTCGGCAAGCGTTTTGCGCATCAAGAGGCGTCTTACCGTAAGGGACTTATGGGGCTTGGCTATGAGATCGTGATCAACAGTTCGCCGTGTATTTCCTATTTGATGGAGGAAAACACCGCGACCATGCAAACGCTGGTAATTGCTCACGCGGCGTTCGGCCACAACCATTTCTTCAAGAACAACTATCTGTTCAAGCAATGGACGGACGCTGATGGAATTCTCGATTATCTCGATTTCGCCAAGAGCTATGTGGCGCAATGCGAGGAGCGTCATGGTCGGCTGGAAGTCGAGCAGACGCTGGATGCCGCGCATGCCCTGATGTCGCACGGGATTGATCGCTATCCCGGCAAGAAGAAGCTGGATCTACGCGCCGAAGAAAAGCGCGCTGGAGAGCGCCGCCTGCACGAGGAGAGTGTGTTCAATGATTTGTGGCGAACCGTTCCGACCGGACCGATCAAGAGTGTAGCGACGCTGAGTGCGGAGCGGAGACACAAGTTGCTTGGGCTGCCGCAGGAGAATCTGCTGTATTTCCTCGAAAAGGCGGCCCCGCGCCTGCAGCCTTGGCAGCGCGAATTGCTACGGATCGTACGGCACATCGCGCAGTATTTCTATCCCCAGAGCCAGACCAAAGTCATGAACGAGGGCACAGCGACTTACGTGCATTACCGTATCATGACCCGGTTGCACGCACAGGGTCGGATTTCCGACGGCAATTTTCTCGAATTCCTACAGTCGCACACTAATGTCGTGTTTCAGCCTGACTTCGACGATCCGCGCTTTTCGGGCCTAAATCCCTATGTGCTCGGTTTCGCGATGATGCAGGACATCGAGCGCATCGTCTCCAATCCTGACGATGAGGATCGTGAATGGTTTCCGGACATTGCCGGAACCGGTGACGTGATGGCGGTATTGCGCAATGTCTGGGCCAACTACCGAGACGAAAGTTTCATTGGTCAGTTCCTCAGCGCCCGGCTCATGCGACGCTTCCGAATGTTCCATCTGCATGACGATCCGGCGGAAGGCGCTGGTATCAGAGTAGATGCTATCCATAATGAACGCGGCTACCGTCGTGTTCGTCGTGAATTGGCACGGCAGTACGACGTCGGGTTCATCGATCCCAACATCGAAGTAGTCGATGTTGACCTTGCGGGCGATCGTCGCTTGATGTTGCGCCATGTCGTAGTGAAAGGAGCCCAACTGAATGAGGCGGATGCGAAGCGCGTGCTTCAGTACCTCGCCGATCTTTGGAGCTATGACGTGTCGCTCGTCGAAGTCGACGCTGCAGGCACGGTCCTCAAGGAATACGTTTTGAACCCGCGTCGGTTCACTGCCGCAGCGTAAATGGTTGCCGGGTGAATTTCGAACGGAACAGCAAATATCTACTATGGGTGCGAAGAGGGGATGGGGTATGCCGGCGCGCAGCAGCAGAGGACACGGCGTGATCTCATTCCTTCAGTGTGAACTTCTTACGCAGCTCCGCAGCTATCTTGTCGGCGAGTTCCTGCGCGTTCTTCGTGTGCTTCGGCGCAGTTATCACCGTCGGTCGCCAGCCGAGGAGCGGATCTCGGCGTACCGATACGAACACACCGCCGATCAACAACCTCTGAAGAATCATGTCTTCGAGCTCGGCGTCGGATTTTGCTTCCTTTACCACTGGATCCTTTTCTGTCGCCAGCCCCAGGCTGAAGTTGAAATCTGACGATTTTGCGGAAATACCGTGGAGCCGTAAGGTTGGTGCGCTGGGTCCTTGTGGGCACACTTTTACCACTGGCCCGTGACGGCTTTTAATTTGTATCTGCCGGAGGCGGTTCTTTGTGACGCAGTTGTCGGTTCCTGGCACAAACCGGCGGTTAGAGGGCGGGCAGAGCATGTCCGCTGCCCGTGTATTTCAGACATCAACTTGTTCCGCTATTGCCAGGGCGTCATCGACCTCGATGCCGAGATACCGGACCGTGCTTTCGATCTTGGTGTAGCCCTGAGATTGCCCGTTCGTCGATAGGTCAGGGTAGCTTTTGTGCGGCGAAGCGAATGCGTCCCGAACAGTCTTGGGTCCAGTCCCACGCTGCCGATCCACTCGGAGACGAGGCGGGCATATTGGCGGGTTGTCATGCTGCGGTCAGGTCCGCGATGGCCGGTGAACAAAAACTCGCCTGGCCTTTTGTTGGCGACTTTCAAATAGTCGTCGACCGCTTGGCGGGTCTGTTCGCCCAATTCAAATCTGACTGGCCGTCCCGTCTTCTTCTGCCGAACCGTTGCGCGATCCGCCGTATATCCGCCGGCGGCGACATCCTCGACTCGGATGGCGACGACATCACAGCCGCAAAGTTTGCTGTCGATTGCCAGATTGAACATGGCGAGATCCCGAGCGCGCCCTTCGATTTGGAGTTTCGTCCGGATCGACCAGACGTGTTTGGGCCGCAGCGGCGGCTTTGCCCCGGTTAGCTTGCCTTTGTTCCACGGCATTCGCTTGGGCGCGGGGGTCGCATTCACTTGATCCTGCATGGCCATACTCCTCGGCTCGGTTACAGAGGCGAGAAGCATGAGCCAACGGGTTAGTTAGGCATTGGAATCAGGTCGGTTTTCGGGCCAAAGCGGACTTCGCGGCCGGCCCAGCGGCAAACGACCTGTAGCGATTGACCCATAGCCGGCGCGGCTCACTGAACGACCGCACGCCGCGAAGACTCGGCGGTTGTTGCCAGCAGCTTCCTATGACACCATCCAAGTACTGGGTTTTATGATTTATGGATGCCTATGCCACGTCGGAAATATGCTTGGGAGAAGCTGTCGGATGAGCAGTTGCTCAAGCAACGCCTCAGCAGTCTGAGGGTTAAGGTCGAAGGCACCTGGCTCGAGGATTGTCTCGGCACTCTGAATGAAGAGCTTCAAGCGCGGGGCATCCGGCTGCGGCCGCACGCATGGATATCGAGCGAATGGTTCAGTCCGGCAGATGTGCCCGGCATTGCCATCCCGTTCTATCTTGCCCATCCCCGCCTGATGAAACTCGAGAAGAAAATGATGCTCGAGGTCGAGGGCGGCACCTGGTCCGAGTGCATGGCCATTCTCCGTCACGAGGCAGGCCATGCCGTGCAGCACGCCTACCAGTTGCAACGCCGCCGGCGCTGGCAACAGTTGTTCGGCCCGTCTTCGAAACACTACCCGCTCTATTACCGGCCCAATCCGGCCAGCCGGCGTTATGTCCAGCATCTTC
The DNA here is from genome assembly GCF_036924615.1 of Bradyrhizobium sp. AZCC 2289. Classification (NCBI taxonomy): domain Bacteria; kingdom Pseudomonadati; phylum Pseudomonadota; class Alphaproteobacteria; order Hyphomicrobiales; family Nitrobacteraceae; genus Bradyrhizobium; species Bradyrhizobium sp. AZCC 2289. The sequence continues at coordinate 9,625,406 of NZ_JAZHRY010000001.1, forward strand.
GGCGCTGGTACGCGCAGAGCCATCCGGACGAGGATTTCGCCGAAACCTTTGCGGTGTGGTTGCGGCCGCGGTCGAACTGGCGGACACGCTATGCCGGCTGGCCGGCGCTAAAGAAGCTCGAATATGTCGACGAGCTAATGGGCGAGATTGCAGGGGAGCGGCCGCCGGTCACGACACGGGAGCGTGTCGATCCACTGCCTAAGCTCAGCCAAACGCTTGGCGAGCACTACCAGAAAAAGCAGGCGTTCTACGCTTTCAAGCCACCGAAGACGTACGACCGCGACCTCTCCCATCTCTTCTCCGCTGATCCACGACATCGACGGGCGCAGCCAGCGGCGGTCTTCATCAGGCGGCACCGCGCGCAAGTCAGGCAGATGGTCTCGCGATGGACGGGCGAGAACCAGCTTACGCTCGATGCCGTTCTTGATAACATGATCTCCCGCTGCCGCGAACTCGATCTCCGTGCCCCTGGCTCCGAACGGAAGCTTGTCATCAACTTCACCATCCTGTTGACCGCAAAGACCATGCACGCGCTGTTCGGCCCGTCGCGGCGCAAATGGATCGCTCTATGAGACGCCTGCGCATTCTAGTGCTGATGCATCCGGACTGCGTGCCCCCCGACTCGACCGACGGATACACCGCGCGGGAGATCAACGGATGGAAAACGGAATTCGACGTCGTGAGCACCTTACGTGCGGTTGGCCATGACGTTCGCCCGCTCGGCGTGCAGGAGGAAATCAAGCCGGTGCGCGACGAGATCGAAAGTTTCAAGCCGCATGTGGTCTACACGTTGCTGGAGGAGTTCCACTATGCGTCCGCATATGACCAGCACATCGCGAGCTATCTCGAGCTGATGAAAATCCCGTATACCGGGTGTAACCCGCGCGGCCTGATCCTGGCGCGCGGCAAGGATCTGTCCAAAACGTTGGTGCACCATCGCCGGATCGCGGTACCGGCCTTTGCCGTGTTTCCGATGCGCCGCAAGGTCAACCGGCCCTCGCGCCTTGCCCTGCCGCTGATCGTCAAGAGCCTGAGCGAGGATGGATCCTTCGGTATCTCGCAAGCATCCATCGTCGATACGGACGAGAAGCTCGCAGAGCGCGTCGCCTTCGTTCACGATCGGCTCGGGACCGCCGCCATCGCCGAACAGTACATTGAGGGACGTGAACTTTATGTCGGCGTGCTCGGCAACAACCGGCTGCGCGTTCTGCCAGTGTGGGAATTGAAATTCGGCAGCTTGGGCGGTCAGGGGGCACGGCAGATCGCCACCGAAAAGGCCAAACACGATCCCGATTATCAGGAACGCGTCGGAATCGTGGACGGGCCGGCCAAAGACCTCGCGCCGGAGGTATGCGCCCGCATTCAGCGAACCGCGAAACGCATATACCGAACACTGGGGCTCGATGGATATCCCAAGCGATCGAGCACCGCGAGCATCGCGTTCTCGGAAAATTCCTGCCCCTCAGGGTTGGTGAAAATCAGTTCGCTTTGGTCGCCCTTGCTCATCTCGTCCAGAATGTCGAGCGCCGGCTGCGAGAGTGGGACACAGTGATCTTGGTCCATCTTCATGCGCTCGCCGGGAATTCTCCACACAGGTCCCGTTGAATAGGCGCGGTCGATTTCGGTCCACCGGGCGCCGACAACCTCGTTCGTGCGGCAGACCGTAAAGATCAGGAAGCGCAGCGCGAGCGCCGCGCTACCCTCGGCCGTACCGAGCTCGCCCATGAATTTCGCAGCGTCCGCATAGGGCAGGGCGGGATGGTGGCGAATGACACGCTTGGGCCGCTTAGGAAGCTTTTCGCGCAGTTGCTTAGTAAGTTGCGCCGGGTTGCGGAAGTCTTTGTCGTCGATGTCGGCGTTCTTCGCGATAATGGTTTCGATCCGGCCGCGCACGCGGTTGGCCGTCTCGCGTTTGCTCACCCAGATAGGTTCGAGCAGATCGTGAATATGGCTGGGCCAGATCTCGGCCATGGTCAGCTTGCCGATCGTTGGATAGGCGTAGCGCTTGAGTGAGGAGGGCCACTGTTCGCGATGTTTGTTGCTCCAGGACGACCAATGCTCGCGGATATACTCCTCGGCGCATTCCTCGAATGTGGGTGCCTTCGCTTCAACTTCTGCGGTCTTGACCTCCTCGCGTGCTTGCCGCCGCTCCTGGACGATGTCCACGCCGGGCCTGTTGCGATCGCCTTTCACGCGGAGGCGCGCCGCGTCCCGTGCGAGCCGCGCGTCCTTGAGCGACACGTCCTTGAATGAGCCAAGCCCGTGCCAACGCTCTTTGCCGTCCTTCCAATAGCGATACGACCAGTTCTTCGCCGTTGGACCGTTGACGATGAGATAGAGCCCGCCCCCATCGGCATACTTGCCGGGCTTCGTCTCGCGTTCGACTTCGAGCGGTTTGAGCCTTCCAGCCATGTGTTCCTCCGAAAAAACGTCCCCCGAACTCACGGTCCCAAGCCACGGTCGGCGCTTTGATTGTGAGGAACATCGGCGAACTATGGAATACAGCTTGCCGAAGAAAGCACTGATTTTGCTGGGGATTCCGAACAGTGGAGAACAAGGAAGAACAATGTACTGGCGGAAGGGGTGGGATTCGAACCCACGGTACCCTTGCAGGCACGCCGGTTTTCAAGACCGGTGCCTTAAACCACTCGGCCACCCTTCCGTTGGTCGCACATCAAGCATTTTGCCGAAGCAATTTCAAGAACTTGCACGCCTTGCGAGGTCACCGATCTGACCTCGCCGGAGCAGAACGGACGAGAACAGAGTGTGGCTGGACACATCTCTGGACACATTTCCGGTAGCAGTCGTTCGCTTCATGTTCTGAGAAACCCTGCCGAGAAGGCCGCGATGGCGTTGGCGACGTTCTGGTCTGCCTGCTTCGACCGTTTGCGCTTCGCGTAGCTGCGCAGGAGGACGGCGGGATCATCGCCGATCCGCTGCGCCACGGTGTGGACCGGGATGCCCGCGTCGAGGAGGGCGGTCGAATGGATGCCGCGCAGATCGTGAAACCGCGTCCGGCCGAACCCGAGCAGATCGGCCTTGCGGGCGAACTCCTTTGAGAAGTTGCGCGGGTTGCGCCATTTGGCGAAGTCGAAGTCCTCGCCCGATTCCGGCACGGTGGGAAACAGCAGGGCATTCGGTGGCAGCTTGATCAGCGACAGGTCGACCTCGGCCCCGTCCGGCACGCCCGCCATGATGCGCTGGTGCCGCTCCCTTTCCTTGAGCAGCATTGCGATGCTGGCATCATCCAGATCGATGGTGCGCAGGCCGCGCTTGGTCTTTGGCGGCTTGACGCGGACCTTGAACTTCTTGGTTTGCTCCAGTGCCCTCTCGATCCGGAGGGTTTTCTTCTCGATGTTGAGATCGGTCCAGCGAAGGGCAAGCAGCTCACCCCGCCGCGCGCTAGTGGCCGCCGCGAGCGCGACGACCGGATAGAGGCTCGACGTGGCGAACCCCGCGACCAGCGTCGCCAGTTCGGTCTCGGTCAGGCCCTCACCAATGTCGTCGGCGGCATCATCATCGTCTACATCGATCTGGCCCTCAGGATTGGGAATCTGCTCAACGCGCAGCATGGGGTTGGTCGAGACCATGCCCTTGCGATGAGCGGTCGCCAGACATGCGCCGAAGACGACGTGAACATGATGTTGCGTTCTCGGCGCGATCTCGCATGCGGCTTCGAGACTGGCATAGAGCGCGTCGATGTCCGGCGCGCGAAGTTGCTGCAGCTGCTTCTCGCCGAGCACTGGCTTTATGTGGGTGCGGAGCAATTGCCCGTACCGCTCCAGCGTTCGCTGGCTGACCTTCTTCCGCCGCCGACCCGGAGCGCCAGCGTCGAGCCACTGTTCGATCCAAGCTCCCACGGTGATCTTGTCCGGCTCGACGTGTTCGCCGTCATCACCGGCCTTGAGGAGCTTGCGCAATGCTGTCCGCGCCTCGCTCTTGCTGTTTGCGGTGATCGTCTGGACGAACCGCTTGCCGTTGATCGAATAGCGCAGTCGGAACCGGCCTTCACCGCGAGAGTCGATGCTGCCGTTGCCATATTTAGCCATTGCTCGTTTCCCCTTTCTTCGGCCTCGCTGTGATTTCCGCCGCGATGTCGGGCCTGCCAATGTGTTCAGCTATCTTTTTGAGCGCCTCCGCTTGGAACTGCGTCGCCTCCCTGTGCAAGGACCAGTCACGACTGAGCACGTCGTCGGCGAAGCTCTTCTCCAAGCGCTGCACCATCTCCTGCGCCTGCGTCCGCTTGTTCTTCTTTGCTTCGGCCTCGATCAGGCGTCGAAGCCGCTCTGTGATCCTGAACTTCACCTGCACGAGATCGCTGGGTTTGCGCGCCATACCTCCTCCATTTCGGGATAATTTTGGAAATTGTAGCAGGACCAGATAAGGACCACAATGGTTCTTGACAGTACACTGCTCCTCCGGTACCAGATGCGAACAGGGTAGAAATGTAAGTCAATTCAATGACTTATAGTAAGTAAAGCTTACGCTTAGAGTAAGGGGCAGTTGGATGCAAAAGTCTGAAGAGCCTTGCAAAACTCTCACGGTGCCCGAGGCGGGGAAGCTGTATTTCGGCTTGTCGATGAACGGCAGCTACTTGGCCGCGCAGCGCGGCGACATCCCGACGATTCGCATCGGCGGGCGTCTCCGAGTCCCCGTCCGCGCGCTTGAGGCGATGCTGGAGCAGGCCGCGCAGAAGGTGGTGGTCGCGAAATGACGAAAGCCCCTACGCCGGACCAAACGGCGAGGGGCTTCGAGACTTTTTCAGGTAGCAACAGCAGCAGCAATTGCAGTTTCACTTTACCTGATCGGCCGCGCCCCTCGCAAGCAGCACCTTCCGCAGCGGAGGTGCGTTCATGAACATCACCGTCGCTAGCAGCACGGCTGGCCGGATCGGCCAACTCGTGCGCCTGCTCGGCTCCGACAAGAGCGGCGAGATCGTCGCCGCCGCGACCGCGCTCAAGCGCGCGCTGCGCGGTGCCGGGCTCGATCTGCATTCTCTCGCCGAAGTCACGGAAAGGGCGCTGATCGCAGTGCCGCCGCCGCATGAACTCGACGACGATGCTCTCGACGACACCGATCTCGCGGCAGTCATCCGGTTCTGCCTCGGATGCGCCGATGAACTGACCGACCGTGAACGGATGTTCGTCGCCGACATGGATCGCCTCGCTCGTCGTCTTGGCAATAGGCTTGAGCTGACGCCTAAGCAGGAGGTGTGGCTTCTCGCCATCTTTGATCGGGTGCGGGGGGCGCGATGAACAGCAGCTTGAGCACCATTGCGAAGGCCCTCGGAGGCGAGGTGTCCGGCAACTCGGTTCTCTGCCCCGGCCCCCGCCACTCGGCGGAAGACCGCAGCCTGAGCGTCACGCCGAAGGCGGACGCGCCGGATGGGTTCCTCGTTCACAGCTTCGCGGGTGACGATGACATCGCCTGCAAGGACTACGTTCGCGCAAAGCTCGGCCTCAACGGCACCGGCAGCTACAACAAGGGCAACGGCAAGGATCACGCCAATGCCAGCAAGAGCAAGCGCAGTCCTGCCATCGTCGCGACCTATAACTACAACGACGAGAACGGCGATCTGCTGTTCCAGGTGCTGCGCAAGGAACCGAAGACGTTTCTGCAGCGTCAGCCAGACGGCAAGGGTGGATGGGTGTGGTCGACAAAGGGTGTCCGGCAGGTGCCCTATCGTTTGCCCGAGCTGCTCGCGGCCGAACATGACACCGTCATCATTGTCGAAGGCGAGAAGGACGCGGACAACGTAGCCAAGCTCGGCTTCACCGCCACGACGAACGCGGGCGGTGCCGGGAAGTGGTCGCCCGATCTCACGCCATACTTCAAGGGCCGCGACGTGTTCTTCATCCCCGACAATGACCGGCCGGGCGAAGCCCATGCCCAAAAGGTTTGTGCCGCGCTCACGCCCGTCGCCAAGTCGGTCCGGATTGTCCGCCTGTCGGTGAAGTACAAGGACGTCTCCGATTGGATTTCGGCGGGCGGCACCGCCGACGAGCTGGCGCGGCTCTTGAACGAGGCCCCGCCGATTGCGCCGGACGTCTCGCCGGAGGAGACCTCCAAGGCGATGCCACGCTTTCCACTCACGGCGTTCGGCGAGATCAAATGGACAACTCGCGGCGAATACATCGTCAAGGACGTCCTGCCGCTCGTCGGGCTCGTGCTCATCTACGGGCCACCGAAATGCGGCAAGTCGTTTTGGGCATTCGATCTCGCCATGCACGTCGCGCGCGGGGTACTCGTCGCCCAGGCGCGCGATGCCGGGGTCGATGAGGTGCTCGCGAGCGAGATCACGCTCAAGGCCGTCAGCTTTGACCGCGAGACGCTGCTCGAAGCCCGCCACGTGCTCACCCGACTCGGTTACGCCGGGGTCGCGGAGATGCTGAAGCGTGTGGCCCGCACCGCCCCACGACGGATCACATGGCACGAGAGGATGGCGGCGAAGGCGGCAGGAGTACGCCGCGCGCCGTGCGACAATGCACTGACCGGATGATCAAACCGGTGCCGGACTGAGCCGAGTGCTTGATTTGCTTGGCGCTTTCTCGCTGGCGCGCGATGCTGGACACATCTGCTGGACACATCCGCCTCCGAAACGCCATCGCCACAAGCCTCGACGCCATCAGAGGAGGGCGCGCTCCTGATGATCTGGCGCGCTGCGACAATTTCGATCCGATCCCCGATCCGATGCGATGATCAAGGGACCTCGCCGCGCGCTGTAACGGACCCCTAACCCCTCGGGTGGGGACCTTCCATCGGCCCGCCGTCGAAATATCAGTTAGCCCCAGTCTCAAACGTCTCCCCATCTCCAAATCCGAAAACCCGCAAATTTTTTCCAGAAATTTTTTCAACTTCGCCGCGCCAAACACTTGCAGACGCTTCCGGATTTGGGACCCATCGCCTGCACCCATGGTCCCATCGCAAACGTGCCCGCAGATTGAAGCGCGTGGCTCTACATGCGTTGACCCGGCTTCCCCGCTGTTCCGACCACTCGTCGATTTCGGCGTCACCCGCCAGGGCATCGCCGAATGGCGCGACATGCGCCATGCCGGCGTCGATGTCGTCGAGGGAGCCGACCAGGGCGCGTTGGCAGGAGCGACCGCGATCCGGGTTCTTCCACGATGTCCGCTTCCAGGCACAGCGGAAGTTGCGTTTCGGGGCCGGGAGGTCCGAGTCTTACCCAAAGCGGACTTCAGGAGCTGACGTGAATGGCGGTCTCACTTCCCCCAGCGCGCCCAGTCCTTGTAGCCTTCCATAATCGATCGCGGCCTTGCTACGGTACATTCAAAAACCCTGTTCGGCCTCACCGGATCGCCCGTAGCGAATATCAAGGTCAGCGATCGAATACCCTCGTCCCACACCGCTTCGGTTTGACTCGTGGGACCAGGTCCAAAAGTGAACTTGATGACGCCATCCTTTATGCCTTGTAATGTTGCCTGACGAGCCCCCGGACGAATGTTCATTTTCTACCACGACAGTTTTTGTGACGCGATCCATAGTGATAAAAAACGGGCCGGTGTTGCCCGGACAACTGAGCGAAAAGGCATCGATGGGGTCGCGACGTTTCGGATCAAATGGCTCCGGCTGATAGAATGTGGAAAGCATTGTTCTGCCAGTAACTCCAGTACAGGTGTGGTGCATTGCAAATCTTCCCAACTCTCCGGCCAGCAATCCCGGCCAAGTCACCACATTGCGCTTGCGATTGTAGGAAAGAAGGATGCGTCCACCGGCGCCCCTCAAGCTGAGATCCAATTGTTCGTCAGTCGTCGAAATGATTTCACCCGTTATGATATTTCCTCCCGCGCGCTCAAACACGAAGTGACTTTTTTCGATATCAAAGGTCATGAAATAAGGTTGGGGCTCGCGGAAGTACCGGCCATCACAGCGGACTGACATCGGTTCGGCGTCTGCCGGCATAGGACAGGCCAAAGACATCAATAAGAGAAATTTAACATGGCGCATTGATCACCCGTTTCAGTATTCACCTTGCGTGGCGTCTGTGATGGATACTTCAAACGCGTTTATGCGCTGATAACGAGACTAGAGCGCTTTCCACTTGATATGGGTCACTACGCGTATCCGGCATGTCGAAAGTAGTTCGCGCACTGCTCGGGTGCAAATGTCTTGATGAGCCTGCCGATCAGCTTCATCAGCGTTGTCACGGTGCGAGCGGCCCCCTTGCGCAGCGCTGTCTTTAGCTTCGAGAATGCCATTTCGATCGGATTGAGGTCGGGCGAGTAGGCCGGCAAATAGCGCACCTTGGCGCCGACCGCTTCGACCGCCTGGCGAACGCCGTCGATCTTGTGGGTGCGCAGGTTATCCATGAATACGATATCGCCTTTGCGCAGCGTCGGCGCGAGGATCTGCTCAACATAAGCGAGGAACGATGGCCCATCCATCGCGCCGTCAATGACATAAGGCGCCGTCAGGCCATTGATGCGCAGCGCGGCAACGAGCGTCAGCGTCTTCCAGTGGCCGTGCGGCACGCTCGCAACGAGACGCTCGCCACGCGGTGAGCGGCCGCGATGCCGGACCATCTTGGTCGTAACCGCCGTCTCGTCGATGAAGACGAGGCGCGGCGCATCAAGCTTGGATTGCTCGACCCTCAGCGCGGCACGCGCTGCAGCGACATCAGGACGATCCTGTTCGGCGGCGTGCAGAGTTTTTTTTGAACGTGATGTCGTGGCGTTCGTAGAAGCGCCAGACCGAGGTCGTACCGGTTTTCAGCCGCTTCTCGGACTTGAGCCGCGCGCGAATCTCTTCGAGCGTCAAGTCCGGCTCCGCTGCGACCAGATCAAGCAGCCATTGGCGATGCGCCTCGAGCGGCGAGCGGCTGTGGCCCGTGCCGGGCAATGCCGCTACACTGCCCGTTGTCGCCCAGCGCTCGATCCAGCGGATTGCGGTCGAGGCGCCGAGACCGAGCACCCGCGCCGCTTCCCGTCTGCTCTCGCCGTCTTCGACAAGCGCGACCGCCCGCGCCCTGAGGTCTTTCGAGTATCCCTTCGCCATCGCGCGACCTCGCCGTTGCTGTCAAAGCAACTCGAATCTGATTTGCGCGCCTCTGGGAACCCCCTTACTGTTCCGATTCACATCAACCGAAAACCGCTCTAGAGACTTTTAAGGCATTTCGATTACGGTGCGCGCTCGATCAGAAGCAGCGCGCGCGACTTCCGAATTTGGCACATCTCGGACATCGCCGGCCGTGTTGATGATGTCGGATTACCGGGGCAAAGCCGACATCGCGCCGGCAATGACGACGTCGCGGTGACGGCGTCATTGGCCAATGCCCTGCAGGATGCGCAGCGTCAGCGCCGCGCTCGATATCGCTGCGGCATTCAGCCGGATGCCGCCGAGAGGGTGCAGCGCGCCGCGCACTATGCGCCAGGCGCGGCACCTGACCCGAACCCGCGCCTCGCTGCAGGGGAGCCGTCCCGGACTACTCAGGCCGCCGTCGATAAACTCTGATCACGATCACCTCCCGCCTTCCCAAAAACATTTCCCGATTTTTATTTTGGGAAAAATTCGTCCCAAACCGTCCCGTCTTGTTTCGTTTTTGCTAAGTCAACACCCATGACGCCTCGCCCCCATTGCCTTTAGCCGACAACCGGCTTTGATACCGTTCATGAGCGACGGCCCGAACTTTCAAGTTTCTAATGACCGTTCAGCATGCCAACCGGCAACCGCGAACTTGAAATTTGAGCGCGCCGACTGGACCAGCTTCCGCACCGTCGAGGGGCTGCAGCAAAAGGCTGGCGTGCCGCAGAGCAAGATGCGCCGCCTGGTTCTGAAAGAACTGGCCGACAACGCGCTCGACACCGGAGCCCGAGTCCATGCGGGGGAACTGGCGAGCGGCGGCTACTTCGTCGAGGACAGTGGCAGCGGGATCGAAGGTCAGCCGGAAGAGATCGCTCGGTTGTTCAGCGTCGCCCGGCCAATGGTCTCGACCAAGCTGCTACGGCTGCCGACGCGCGGCGCGCTTGGCAACGGCCTGCGTGTTGTCGCTGGTGCAGTCCTCGCATCAGAAGGCTTTCTCGTCGTCACAACCCGCAATCGCCGGATCGAACTTCACCCCGAGCGCGACGGCTCGACAACGGTCGTCACCGTGACGCCGGTCGACTTCCCGGTCGGCACCCGCGTCGACATCGGTTTCGGCCCGGCTATTCCGGAGGACGCGAACGCGCTCGGCTGGGCGGTCGTCGCGACCGAGATGGCGCGCGGACAGTCCTACCAAGGCAAGTCATCGCCGTGGTGGTACGACGCTCCGCAGTTTCACGAGTTGTTATCGGCGAGCGGCGCTGCACCCGTGCGCGAACTTGTAGCACGCCTCGATGGCTGTACTGGCGGGCGAGCTGGCGAGATCGTTGCCGAGGCCGAGCTGGTCCGCATGGCTTGCAGTGCGCTTAGCCGCGAGCAGGCCGTCCGACTCCTGGAAGTCGCGCGGCATAGTGCGCGACGGGTCAAGCCGGGGCGGCTCGGCCCGGTCGGTCCCGCACTATTTCCCGACCGGGCCTATGGCGTGTCGAGCGGTGTCGTCCCTTTCGGCGCAGCCAGACCGCAGGCCGAGATTCCCTTCGTGGTCGAGGCTTGGGCGGCCGAGAGCGCGGACATGCGGCTCCTCGTCTGCGTCAATCGCACACCGGTCACTGGCAACATCGATGTGGCCCGCAACAAGCGGAAGATCAACATCTTTGGATGCGGACTCAGGCACACGGTCGCGGAAGCCCCGAAGGATTCGAACTTCCTCGTCGTGCTGAACATCATGACGCCCTACATGCCGATCACGTCGGATGGCAAGGAACCGGACCTCGAACCTTTTCTCGGCGAGATCATGAGTGCCGTAGCGAAGGCGGTGCGCAAGGCTCGACGCCCCGGTGCCAGAGCCAGAGTCACGTCGCAGAAGGACATCGTTCTCGATAATCTCGACGATGTCATCGCCGCCGTCAGCGGCGAAGAAGGCTACCGGTTCAACGAGCGGCAACTGTTCTATGCCCTGCGGCCCATCGTCATGAACGAGATCGGCAAGGAACTGAATATCGGGAATTTCAAGGAAATCATCACCGACTACGAAAGCGAAAACGGCGAAATCCCGCTGATGTACCGGGAGCCGCGCGGCAGCATCACGCATCCGCACCGCAACGAGACCTTCACCCTCGGCACCCTGATGGTAGAGGAGTACGAGCGCCCGTCATGGAATTTCAACAAGCTCGTCTACATCGAAAAGGAAGGCGCGCAGGAGGCGCTCAAGCAGAACCGCTGGTGCGAGCGGCATGATTGCGCCGTGATGTCGTCCAAGGGCTTCTCGACGCGGGCCGCACGCGATCTGATCGACAAGCTGGCCGAGCACGACGAATCGGTCGAGGTGTTCTGCGTCCATGATGCCGACGCATCAGGCACCATGATCTATCAGACCTTGCAGGAGGAAACGAGGGCGCGCGGCGCGCGCAAGATCAAGATCATCAATCTCGGTTTGGACCCCTGGGAAGCGGTCGCGATGGGGCTTGAGGTCGAGACCGTGGAGCAGGGGAAATATCCCAAACCTGTTGCCAACTACATCCGCGAGCGAGAAGACGGCCACTATTGGGAAAACTGGTTGCAGACCCATCGCGTCGAATTGAATGCGATGACGACTCCGCAACTGATCCAGTGGCTTGATGAGAAAATGGCCAGGTTTGGGAGCGGCAAATTGATTCCGCCGCCGCAGGTGCTTGAACAGGATTTGGCCGACCGGATCGAGAACAAGGTCCGCGCGACGATCACCGAACGCATCCTGCGCGAGGCCAGGATCGATGACCAAGTCGCCGCCGTCATCGGCGCGATCAGGAAGCCAGATGGTACGAAACTCGCGCGTGACATCAAGGGGCTATTCGAGCAACAGTCCGACCGCGAATGGCGCGATGCCATTGAGGTGGTCGCAAGCCGAGTGACCGGCGCAGCGTCGAGGTAACCCAGATGATGGCCTGCGCCTTGTTCCTATGCGGGGCTGATGCCGCGTCACTCCTTGACCTTGCCACGGGCGACAATGCGCTGGCCGGACCCTGTAACGGACCCTGTACTCCCCGCGTAGGCCAGACTGCTCGGGCCGCCACGTGAAATCGATGCCGATCTCCCCGCAAAGGGACCCATCTCCTCGCGCGGTAATTATTTGCGTGCCAAGATATGGAGGGACCCCACATTTGCCGGCAAGTTTTCCGCTGAGGGACCCATCGCCTGCGTCCTGGGAGGTTTCGCAATGATCTATGATCCGGAACACCTGCAGCGCTGGACCATGCCTGCGAATACGTCGGCGCGGTCTGGCCGGCTTACTTCTCCTCCGGCGTCGGCCAGTCGCGCGATAGCGATGCCCTGGAGCGATCCAACTTCGCCTGCATGCTCAAGGCGCTCGGCGGCGAGAGCGAGACCGTCATCGTCGTGCGCGAAACCCACTACCTTGTCGGCTGGGTCGAATGGATCGCGATCCACCAGGATGACGAGAAGGCCTTGAAGATCGCGGACGACATCACGGGCAAGCTCAAGCGGTCGACGTCGAGCAAGAAGAAGCCGACCCAGCCTAGAACAACTGCGACCCGAAAGAGCGGATCAAATACTCCAGCAGATGCGGCCAGCGCGCCGCTGGTGAGCGGGCGCGATCCCGTGGCGGATCGATAGCGGCGAGGCGGTCCATCGCATCGGTGGGTTTCCTTAGCCGCGCGCGGTGGCTTTCGGACCTCATAGGCTTGGCCGATGATGTCCGTTATTGAGGGTGAAGCCGACCTCGGGGTTGAGCATCCGGACTTCTGAGTTTGACCCAATTGAGACATCAGGAGTTGTCGTGTCGAAAGCCAGGTGAGTGCCATTTGTTCCGCGCTGGACAGTCGCAAAGTGCTGGGCTTTAAGTCTTGCAGAAGGCGCTTTCTCAGGGGGTTACATGCAGCGGCGCGAGTTCATCACGCTGGTCGGTGGCGCGGCGGCGAGTGTGCCGTTTGCCACCCGCGCGCAGCAGGCGATGCCGGTGATCGGATTTCTGCGCAGCACGACGGCCGCGGACGCAACGGAGTTCGTAACAGCGTTCCGCCAGGGCCTGAAGGACACGGGCTACGTCGAGGGCCAAAATGTTGCGATCGAATTTCGCTGGGCAGAGGGCAGGACCGATCGATTGCCGGCTCTGGTGGATGAGCTGATCCACTGGCCTGTGGCCTTGATTGTCGGGGATGCCGTGGCGATGCTTGCGGCCAAGTCCGCAACCACGAGTGTGCCGATCGTGTTCGCGGCTGGAGGCGATCCGGTCGGGGAGGGTCTTGTCGCCAGCCTGAACCGGCCGGGCGGCAACGTCACGGGCGTGCACTTTTTCGGAGGCGTGTTGGGGGCGAAGCGACTGGAACTGCTGCGCCAGCTCGTCCCGAAGGCCGGGACGATTGCCATGCTGGTTCACCCGAACACTCCGAATACCGAGGCGGAACGAAGCGACGTACAGGCCGCAGCGCAGGTGTCCGGGCAAAAACTCATCGTTCTGGATGCCAGCAACGACCGCGAAATCGATACTTCCTTTGCAACATTCGTCCAGCGCGGGGCCGGCGCCCTGCTCATCGGTTCAGGTGCTTTCACGTTTTCCCATCGGGAACGGCTGGTCGCGCTGGCGGCTCGCGATGCGCTGCCCGCGACCTATCACCTCAAAGAGTTCGCCAGCATTGGCGGCTTGATGAGCTATGGCGCCAGCATTGCCGATGCCTATCGCCAAACCGGTATCTACGCCGGCCGTATTCTCAAAGGCGAGAAGCCGGGCGATTTGCCGGTGATGCGGTCCACCAAATTCGAACTCGTGCTCAATCTCAGGACGGCACGGGCGCTCGGGCTTGCGGTACCGCCGACCCTGCTTGCCACGGCCGACGAGGTGATCGAATAAAGCTTCTTGTTGTTGCAGTGCATGAGTCCGAAAATGGCACGAACCGGACCTCCATCGATGTCCGCTATTCGGTCGCTATCGGGGGAAGACCGGACATGGCGCAGACAGCCCAATTCGGTAGCGATGTATGGTCCGGCCGCGCGTTGCAAGAAGATTTCGTCGAATTGGCGGCGGCGGTCTTGCATCAATGTATCCGGCCTCTGATTGGAGCCCATGTGGTGCTCCGGGCCATCATGGATATCAGCGCGCGTGCGTTCTAATTAGCGGACAGGCCTCGATTGGGCCATTTGGGTCACCAGTGTTCGCACGCGCTCGGAAGACCGAACCTCCATCTCGTCTCATCCTCTCGCAGACCTCGGCTGGAAACTGTTGATAGGGTTACGTCATCGCTTGCTCCTCATGTCGCGCAGTTCCTTTGTTCGAGCCAAGGGCCGTTCCTTCGTCCCGGCCCGCAGAACGTCGATCGCGTCGCGCGCAGGGGCGGTCAAGGCCGGCCGTCGCGCCTGGCTTGCGGCGGGCGCCGGCGTCGCCAGGCTGCGCCTTGACCGCGCCGAGCACGGCGCGAGGATCAAGCGGGTCGGACGCCTGCATCGTCGGTCCTCGTCAGCTCGAAGGCGCGTCCTTTGGCCAGCACCGCCCAGGCGATCCGGGCAAGCTTGTTGGCGAGCGCGATCGCCAGCACGTTGTGGTGTAACCGCCTCTTGGCGGCTTCGATCCAGGATTTGAGCCCGTAACGTTCCCAGTCCTTTATCCTGACCAGCACAACCCATGCCGCCTGCACGAACAGAACGCGCAGGTAGCGATTGCCGCGCCTGGAGATTTTGCCGAGGATCGTGCGGTCTCCCGTCGAGATCTGCTTGGGCACCAGTCCGAGCCAGGCGCCGAAGTCGCGGCCTTTGGAGAATACGTCTCCAGTGCCGATCGCGGCCACCATGGCGCTCGAAATGATCGGCCCGATGCCGGGCACCGTCATCAGGCGCGAACATGCCTGATCCTGACGGGCCAGGGCTTCGATCTCGCCGGATAAGCCATCGATGCGCTGGTCCAGCCGGCGCCAGTCGCCTGCCAACTCCTCGATGGCACGCAACATGCGGGGCGACAGGGCATCGGTGCGCGTCGCAAGGATGGTGGGCAGTTCCGTGCGCAGGAAGCCGATCCCCTGGCGCACGGCGATCCCGCGTTCCAGCATGAAGGCGCGAATCTGGTTGATGATGCCGGTGCGTTGCGACACCAGCCGCTCGCGCACCCGATGCAGCGCCTGCAGATCCAGTTGCTCCGCGGTCTTGGTCGCCACGAACTTCATCGTCGGGCGCTGCACGGCTTCGGCAATCGCTTCGGCATCATTGAAGTCGTTCTTCTGTCCCTTGCTATAGGGGCGGACATATTTGGCCGGCATCAACCTGGCATCGTGACCAAGCGATGCGAGTTTGCGGCTCAGGTGATGGGCGCCGACGCAGGCTTCCATGCCGACCAGGCAGGGCGGTATATTGGCGAGCCGCGCTTCCACTTGGCCACGCGACCACTTTTGCCGCAGCACGATGGCGCCGCGCGCATCGTGGCCCACGGCGTGGAATGAGTTCTTGCCGATATCGATGCCGATCACGGCGATCGCGGTATTGGGTATCTGAGACATGGCGTGCTCCTTGTCCTTGGCGCCCCTTGCCAGCTTCGCTTGCTGGCGGGGCAGGAGCACGGCCGGACCATCCCATTAGCCGACATTCGGTAACCCAAAGAATCCTAGCCGCGGACGCCGTCCCACTGCGATCCTCGACCCAAGCTCGATGCCTTTGCCCGGCGCGGGCCGCCGAATGCAAGCTTGCGACAGATCGGCGCTACCGCGATTACCACCCGCGGGTGCGCAATAAAATGCTAAACTCCCTACCGTCTCTCCCGGCGTGGTTAGCTTGGATGTTCGGAGGGCGCTGTGACCGAGCAGCGGGCTCGATCACTAACCTGAGCACGTGCGGGTTTCCGTTGTTGTGGAGATCAGGGGATTGCGTGAGGCAATCGTGGCCGACCCATGGGAGTGGAAGAAGATCGGAAATTTTGGTTCGCTACGGGAGCGAGACTGCTTTTTGTCGTGGATGCAGGGCCAGATCGCAAGCGGAATATCCGAAGAGATAGAGCCTCCTCCCGATCAACCGCGCGAGCCCGGCGACCGATGGTTTCGGCATATCCCAACCGGCTCCCTTTGGCGTGTTTTGCCAATCGACAGCTCATCCGGGCCGGGCTTCTGGCCTGCTCTGGACAAGCCGCGGGTTCAAAGGCGATTAGCGGCGATCTTGGCCGCCGATGTGGTCGGTTATTCCGCGCTCATGGAACGCGACGAGGAAGCCACCTACGCCGAGTTCGAGCGTCTCAAGCAAGAATTGATCGAGCCCAGCCTCGCCCGCCACGAAGGGCGACTTATCAAGACAACGGGTGACGGCGCGCACGCCGAGTTCGCCAGTCCCTTAGCCGCCATGAGATGCGCGGTTGAGATACAGGATCATCTCGCCTCGGGAGGTAGTCCCCTAAGGGTACGCATAGGGCTCAACCTTGGTGACGTTATCGTGGGGCAGGACGGCGATCTTTATGGCGACGGGATTAACATTGCTGTCCGGCTGGAGGGGCTCGCCGATCCGGGCGGCATCCTGATTTCCGAAAAGGTGTACAGCGAAGTCGAAGGCAAGCTGGATGTTGGCTTCGAGGATCGCGGCGAGCAGCAGCTCAAGAACATCTCCAGGCCGGTCCACGCTTACGCCGTCCGTACTGGAGCGTCTAGCGCGCTGACCGAGAGACAAAGTGCGGCCCCGCTACTTCCAGACAAATCGTCGATCGCGGTACTACCGTTCGAGAACATGAGCGGTGACCCCGAACAGGAATACTTCGCGGACGGAATGGTTGAAGAGATCATCACGGCGCTTTCTCGGTTCAAATCGCTGTTCGTAATCGCTCGCAACTCGAGCTTCACCTTCAAAGGCCGAGCCGTCGATATCAAGGAAGTCGGGCGCAGGCTTGGCGTCCGCTATGTCCTTGAGGGGGCTGTGCGCAAATCGTCGGGGAAAGTCCGCATCACGGGGCAGTTGATTGATGCGGTGACGGGCGCGCACATCTGGGCGGACAGGTTCGAGCGTGACCTGACGGACGTTTTCGCTCTCCAGGACGACGTCACCGCCGCTGTCGTCTCGGCCATCGAGCCAAAATTGTTTCAAACAGAAATTGCAATGGCGACGCGGCGGCGACCCGAGAACCTCTCCGCCTATGATTTCGTTCTAAGAGCCATGCAACAGTATTACCTGTCGACCCGCGAAGGGTTGGAGGAAACGATAAAGCTGGCTCATCGCGCCTTGGAGCTTGACCCGCGCTTCGGCTTGGCCGCTGCTATGGCAGGCGTCTGTCACATGGAAAAGGTCATTTGGGGCTATGCTGACGATCCCCAATTCGACCGCAAGGAAGCAGTTCGGCTTTCCCGCTTGGCATTGAGCGTCAACGACGATAATCCGGGAACGTTAGCATGGGCTGCTTTAATCTCGGCGTTCATCGTCGGCGATAGTGAACGTGAGATCGAAATGGCGGACCGGGCGGTCGCGCTCAACCCCAATTCATTTCACGCATGGGCCTGCAGAGGCTGGGTCTATAAAGTTGCGGGTCAGCCGGAGGAAGCGGTTCGAAGCCTTGAACACGCCATTCGCATGAGCCCGGTAGACCCGGCGCTACACCGATCGTTGAGTGGAATGGGGATGGCCCTTATTGAGCTTCGTCGCTTTGAGGAGGCCATCGTCGCAGGGAAGAAGGCGCTACGTCAGAACTCCTCCTTCCCGGCAGTTAACCTCGTTCTCGCGTCGGCTTTCGCCCATCTCGGACGCGACGCCGAGGCGCGTGAGGCGGCGGCGCGTGTGCTGGAACTCGATCCCGCCTTCACAATATCAGCGAGGATGGGTCGGCGCAGACAAGCACACGCGAAGCTGGAGATTGAAGGTCTTCGGAAAGCGGGGTTGCCCGAATGAGCGCCCGCACCACCGGGATGCAATTTGCTGTGGTGCATGAGTCCGGTGTTGGCACTTTTCGGACCTGACAGGCCGGACTGACGATGTCCGTTCATAGCAGTTGACCGGAAGTGGCTGGCAGAGGGCCAAGACGACGCTTTTGACCCAACCCGGACATGTCGCGATCGGTTTAGCGCAGCAGTTTAGTAATTCGACACAGCTGCAATTCCTTGCGCGATCGGAATCTGATGTCGCGTTCGTGGGACTGGACGCCCTGGCCAGGTGCAAAATCCAAAACTGGAGTTTCCGACCTAGCGTGGCCCAAAAAACGGGAGGCCGGTCAACGTAGAAGACCATTCCCAACTTGCTTTTGCCGGGGCGCTCAACCTATTCTTGGGCGCTTGGCCTCGACCGCGTCGGGCGGGGCTTTGTGGCTACACAAAGAGCCGATAAAAAAGAACGCGAAGGAGGAAACGCTATGACGACGAAGCAAGTTGCCGTGAGTCTAGCTATCGCGCTCAGCCTTGCGGCGGGCGCCGCTGCTCCGGCCGCGGCACAGGAAGGCCCGAAACTTTATGTCTTCACATCCGGCTCGTTGGGGGGGTTCCCGAAGGCCGCCCTGCAGATGGGCGGGCAAGGTAACATCGACTGGGCACCAGTGAGTTTCTATGTGCTCAAACATCCCAAGGGCAATGTCATTATCGACACCGGAAACAACGACAAGACGATAACCGACGCCGAGGGATGGTGGGGACCGCTCGCCAAGGGCTTCGGGCTCAAGATGACCAAGGATGACGCGATCCCTGCGCAGCTGGCAAAGATTGACCTCAAGACCGACGACATTAAGTACGTGGTGGCCGGTCACTTGCACCTCGATCACGGCGGCAATATCAGCCAGTTCCCGAATTCGACCCTCGTCGTCCAGGAGGACGAGCTGAAGGCTGCTTGGTGGCCGGATGTAGGCTTTTCCTTGTATTACATTCCGGGCGATTTCGCCGACACGAAGAAAATGAACATCATCCGTCTCAACGGCGACCTGGACCTGTTCGACGACGGCTCGGTGCGCATCATGCGTGCTCCCGGTCATACCCCTGGCAGCCAGTTTGTGACCGTGAAGCTGCCTAAGACCGGCTCCGTAATCCTCACGAGCGACGTTGTTTATCTCAAGGAAAATCTCGACAAGAACCTCATCCCACCGATTCCGGGCACGGTGAATCCGGGCGATGCCTATCGCAGCTATCAGCGCATTCGGTTGGTGCGCGACGCCAACAACGCGCAGATTTTCTATGGACACGATCCAGAGGTATTCAAGGCGACGAAGCACGCGCCCGACTTCTACGATTGAGACTAAACGCAGCGGGCGCTCCTTCGGAGCGTCCGCAACGGACCTCCAGGCGAGCCCGCCGAGGCGACGTAGCCGCAAGTTTGTCTGCGGGGCAGGTGCTGCTTTTTCGAGACGCTGCATGATGATCTCGTCAATCGACGCGGCGCCGCCGGACGATGCGCCGGCCCGGGCGACGGACGCTCCGGCGATCTCGGCTGTCAGCGTAAGCAAACGCTACGGCTCGGTCACGGCGCTCGACCGACTCACGCTCGACATCCGCTGCGGCGAGGTGTTCGGCCTCTTGGGGCCGAACGGCTCCGGCAAGACTACTTTCATGCGGTTGCTCGCGGGCTATCTGCTGCCTTCTGCAGGGCGGCTCACGGTAGCAGGCCTCGACACCGTGCGCGATTCGCTCGCGGTGCGACGGCGTATCGGCTATGTGCCCGAATCGGCGCCGCTCTACCGGCAGATGCGCGTCGGCGAATTCCTCGCATTCATGGCGCGGCTTCGCGGGCTGCCCGAACGGGCGGTCGCTGCCGCCGTGGAGCGGGTCGTCGACCAGCTCGCGTTGGGCGCTGTCGTGGATAAGCCGACGCGGGCCCTGTCGCGCGGCTATCGCCAGCGAGCTGCCCTCGCCCAGGCGCTGATCCACGATCCCGACATCCTCATCCTTGACGAGCCGACCAACGGGCTCGATCCACGCCAGATCATCGAAATGAGGGAGCTGATCCGCTCGTTTGCCGGGCGCCATACAGTACTCATGAGTTCACATATCCTCAGCGAGGTGGAGAAGACCTCCGACCGGGTGGCGGTTCTGCTCAACGGCCGGTTGCTCGGCGTTCGGGCGATGGCCGACACCCCGGATCTCGAAGGCTGGTTTTTGTCACTGACATGAGAACGCTGCGCATCCTCTTTGCCAAGGAGCTCAACGCGACACTGACGTCGCCGATAGGCTACACGGTTGCGGCCGTGTTCCTGCTTGTGCTTGGCTATACGTTCAGCCTGACGCTATTCGTCACCAAGGTCGCGAACCTCCAATACATCTTTCACCAAATGTATGTGTTGTCGATCCTGCTGGTGCCCGTGCTGACTATGCGCACCTTCGCCGAGGAGCGGCGATCGGAGACGCTCGAACTGCTGCTCACCACGCCGGTTCGGGAACTCTCGGTCGTGCTGGCGAAATATGCTGCTACGCTGACGCTCGTGATCGGAATTTTCGCGCTGACGCTCGTCTACGCTGTCATCCTTGACCGCTACGGCGAGCCGGACTGGGGACCGATCTACGCAGGATATCTGGCGCTGGCGCTGCATGCCTCGCTCCTGGTCGCGGTCGGCCTCCTCATGTCGAGCCTCACCGAGAGCCAGGTCGTCGCCGCGGCGTTGTCGATCGGCGCATTCCTGATGCTTTGGTTCGCCGATTCGGTGTCCTATCTTTTGCCGCCACCCTTCGACACCTTTGCGATAAACCTCTCCCTGATCGGCCACTTCAAACCAATGGTCAGCGGCTCCGTGTTCCTGTCGGACATCGGCTATTTTGTCACCGCGAGCATGCTGGCGCTTTTCCTCACCGCTTGGGGGCTTGCGCAGCGATGATCGACCAGCAGGGATTCAACGACCTGCCGGCCGAGGACAGCAGCTTTCTTCGCCTCCTCCTGCAGCCGCTGCAATCGCTTGATTGGATTAATCTCGGCTGGTCTGCCGGAGTCGTCTTCGCGCTGGCGGTGGTCTTTGCGGCCGGGCTCAAAGTGCCGGTGAGACTGGCGTTCGCCAGCCGCGTCGCCTCTGCCACGCTGGTTGTCGCCGTAGCCCTGACGGTCGCGATCCTCGCCAATGTGGCGCTCTTCCGCCACGACGCGCACCTCGACCTCACTCATGAAAAAGCCTTCACGCCGTCGGCAGAGGCGCGCGAGGTCGTGCGCGGGCTCAGCGAACAGGTCGACATAGCCTATTTCTACCAGAAGCAGAACCTAGCTGCACAGGCACTTGGCGCCATGCTGCGGCAACTCGAGCGACAGAACGCCAATTTCCGCGTGCAGCTGATCGACGCCGACCAGAACCCGGCGCTGGCCAGCAGCCTGGGCGTCCGGACCTACAATTCCGCCGTGCTGCGCCTCGGTGAGCGCCGCGTCGAAATGATCACCACTGACGATCGCGAGATCGCGCTCGGCGTGTTGCGACTGCTGCGGAGACGCCAGGTCGTGATCTGTTTTGTGGCGGGTCACGGCGAATACGACATCGACAATTTCGAGTTTCACACGCATTTCGAAGGCGCTCACAACCACAGCCACGACGTCTCCGGCACGGGTGTCGTGCAGATGGAGCAGCACGGTCTCGGCCGCCTGAGACGCGCCATCGAGAAGCTGGGCCTGGTCGCCCGCAAGGTCTCCTTCGCCACCGGGCAGCCGATCGGGGATGATTGCGCCGTGATTGTCGAAGCAAATCCGCGGACCCGCTACAGCCCCGGCGAAACCGACGTGCTGCGCCGCTATCTGGAGCGCGGCGGCTCTGCGATGTTCTTGATCGAGCCGGACTACACGCTCGACGAGAGCATCGTGGCCCTGCTTGCCAGCGCCGGCATCGTGGTGCGCGACGGCGTGATCGTCGATCCGACGGAGCACTACTT
This sequence comes from Bradyrhizobium sp. AZCC 2289, assembly GCF_036924615.1. Taxonomy (NCBI): domain Bacteria; kingdom Pseudomonadati; phylum Pseudomonadota; class Alphaproteobacteria; order Hyphomicrobiales; family Nitrobacteraceae; genus Bradyrhizobium; species Bradyrhizobium sp. AZCC 2289. The sequence goes on from NZ_JAZHRY010000001.1 coordinate 9,647,203, forward strand.
CACTGACGAGCAGATGATCGCCGTAGCGCGCTACGGGCCCCATCCTGCCACGCGGGGACTGGCACTCTCGTTCTATCCCGGAGCGCGTCCGCTGGAGGTCTTGCCCGCGGCGGGCGTACAGGTGACGCCGCTCGCCAGCAGCAGCGCCGACAGCTACGTCATCGCAAATCGCCTGGAGGACCAATCGAAGGCGAAGTCCGGGCCGCGCGCATCGCAGATCATCGCTCTCGCCGCCGAGGGACGGTTGAGTGAATCGGCGGCAACGACGTTCCGCATGATTGTCGCGGGCGACGCCGATTTCGCCTCCAATTCCTTTTTTCCCTATCTGGCCAACTCTGACGCCGTGCTGGCCGAACTCGCGTGGCTCACGCGTGAGGAAAGGGCACCGGCGATGAAACCGTCCGTCGAAGTGCTTCCCACGGTCTCGCTCACCGGCGAACAGATGCGCAGCATCTTCTTCATCACGGTCCTGCTGATGCCCGGGCTGATAGCGCTCGCCGGCAGCGCGATGTGGTGGTGGCGACGATGAATAGGCTGGCCTGGGCAGCTGCCGCGCTCGGCGCCACGGCCTTCCTCGTGACACTCGCGTTTACCGGCGGTCGCAGCGGCCCGGGGCTTGAGCCGTTCGTACCGAAGGGACTGATGACGATCCCGATCGAGGACGTGCGGGAGATCGATGTCGCCGCCCTGCGCGGCCATTGGCACTTCGTGCGCACGCAGGACGGCTGGCGCGCGACGCAGGGGACAGCCACCGCAGGTTTCGAGGTGCGCCTCGACAGCGCGCTCAAGCTCCTGCGCAATTCGGGTCCGGACCGCGTCCTGACCGAGGCGGAAGTCGCTCGGGCCGGCGCGGCGCAGTTCGGCCTCGCGCCGCCGCGGCTGCGCATTATTGTCAGCGGGCCTGACGCTTCGGTTTTCGCCATTTCGTTTGGCGTTACCAATCCGATGGGCCTGTCGCACTATGCGAGGCTTGACGGGAGTTCGGAGATCGCGCTGCTGCCGGCGTTCGTGGCCGAAGAATGGGAGCGGACAGGAGGAACGCCGTGACGACGAGGCTCATGCGATGGGCGGCACTCTGGCTGGCGCTCATCGGCTGCAGCGACGCTCTTGCACATGTGACCACGACGGGATTGCTCCGCATCGAAGTAGCAGGCGGTCGGGTGCTCTATGCGCTTTCCGTTGCCTTGCCCGAGTTGCCGGCCGCGTCGGCGAGCGTCCTCATCGCTGCAGCCAACGGCGACCGCGCAACGGCGGAGGCGATTGCCGAAGCGGCGCGCAGGAGCGTCACAGTCGGCCTCGCCGGCGTCCGCTGTCGGACGGGGCGGGTGCGCATTGGCGGCGCCGGCGCAAACGAGACGCGTGCAACGATCGAGATCGACTTCACCTGCGGCACCTCAAACGGTCGCCTCGACATTACCGAAGACTGGAGCACCTTTCTGGGCGAGCACTACCAGACACTCGGCAATGTCCGCACGACGGGCGGCGAGCGCCAGGTGACCTTCGGGGAGGCATCGAGGACCGCCAGCGTGGACATCGACCGCACAGCCGCGACGGGCTGGTTCGACTTCGTCAGGCTCGGTGTCGAGCACATCCTCACCGGCTATGACCATCTACTGTTCCTGGTGGCGCTCCTCGCCACTGCGCGAGGCCTGTGGTCGGTGGTGCGCATCGTCACGGCTTTCACCTTGGCTCACAGCGTGACGTTGACGGTCGGCGCGTTGGGTATTGTGACGATACCTGACCGCATCATCGAACCGCTGATTGCGGCGACGATCGTCTGGGTCGCGCTGGAAAATCTTTTCGCAGCCGAGCCGGACCGGAGGCGGTGGATCTGGAGTTTCGGTTTCGGCCTTGTACATGGCCTGGGGTTTGCCTCCGCACTTGGCGAACTCGGCCTGAAGGGGGCGGCGCTGGTACGCGGACTGGTGGGTTTTAATTTGGGTGTCGAGATCGGGCAGCTACTTTTCGTCGCCGTCTTCCTGCCGGCGCTGATGTGGCTGGCACGCGGGCGCGGCGCGCGGCTGACCCCGCGCATCGCCTCGCTGACGGTGGCCACGATCGCCACCTACTGGTTGGTCGAACGCATCGTTGTCGGCTGAGGTACCGCTGTTAAGCTGTGGTCAGCCTGAGAACGCCGCGCGCTGGGATCGCAAATCTTACAAATCCGACACGGTGGCCTGCCAACGTTGCTATCAGGAGGTGAAAACTAGGCCAAAACTCCCTCAACCGACCATGTGACGGCATCTCTGTTCATGGCACTTTTCGGACCTGATGGTCGCGCTCAGGCATGTCTGTTCGGCAGGGGTAAAGCGGACATCGCTCAGGACTGCGGTGAGGTCTGAAATTGACCCGGAACGGAAGTTAGCCGCTATGCTTAGTGTGCTTCCGCCTAAAGTATAACAGAAGAGGATACGTCAAAGCGAAAATAAGAATTACGTCGAAAAGGTAGAGCAGAAGCATGAAATTTCGGGCCGGCGTATGAGCCACGAAAAGCGTAAATGCCGGGGCGTAGACGAATATAAGCGGCAAGTTGAGGACTACTTCGATCGAACGGCGAATCAATCCGGGTCCGCATGTGAAATTAGGCAATATTTCGAAATTCGACTGGCATCCGGTTGCGTTGAGCATCACGGGGAGAGCTGCAACCTCCAAGATAGCCACGACAAGAGCAAGTCCCAAAATGCAGAAGCAAATCAGGCACAACCCTCGGAAAGACCTCACCATCGCTCTACTTCTCATTGAATGAACGATACCAAGTCTGATGTCGCCTTGGGAGTCCTCTTCCGCTTTTGGCACAACTCGGACATGCGGCCTTGGTCGCTCTATGTCCGTTGTTGGGGGCAGAGCGGAAAACATATGCTCGCGTTGAGCTTTTCAGCTTTTGACCCAACTCGGACATCGCCAGACTTCCAATATCGCAATTTTAGCCGCTATGATGCCCATTGGGAGGAGCAAGGATGAAGCGGCGGGAATTTTTTGCAGTAATGGGAGGTGCGACGATCGTCGGTCGCGGCGTTGGATTTGCGCAGCAACCCCGCAAGGCTCGCCGCATCGGTGTCTTTATTCCTTTCGCTCAGACCGATAGAACTCAGAATGAATCCTTCACCGTATTTAAAGACCGGCTTCGCAAATTGGGCTGGACGGAAGGGCGCGAGATCGAAATCGTCGAGCGCTGGCGTCCGAGCGCCGATAACGCCACCTTCCAAGCTGTCGCGGCCGACCTCGTCCGACAAAGTCCTGATCTGATCTTTTTGGTCAGCACTCCAGTTTTGGCAGCGGTTGCGGCTGCAACCAAGACAATTCCAATCATCTTTGTCGGGGTATCTGATCCGGTTGGGCAAGGTTTCGTTTCGAATTTGGCCCACCCCGGCGAAAACATAACTGGATTTACCTTCTTCGAGCCCGAAATGGGCGGCAAGTGGTTAGGATTATTGAAGGAGATTGCACCCAGCGTCGAGCGGGTCACGATTCTTTTTAATCCCGATACCGCACCCCAAACCAAACTGTTCCTGCGCTCGATTGATGCCGCCGCTAAATCCTTTGCCATCACGGCGACAGCCGCGCCCGTTCGGGATGAATCTCGGGTCGAAAGTATTGTCAAGTCGATCAGCGGGCGTCACGACCGTACGGCACTATCATTGTGAAAATCATGCTATGCCTAAAGCCCGCTGGCTGATGGAGCCGACGATGCCTTTGAAAAAGGAATTTTCTGATCTGCGCCTGTCGTTCGAGCCGCTGACGCTCTACCAGAAATTCGAGCAAGTCTGCGTCCTGATGCTGACCACGCTGATCGCCATCATCATTGCCCTCGCGCTGTGGAATCTGACGCTGAAAATCCTGCTCAGCATCTGGGCAACCAATTTCGATCCGACCGATTATGGTGTATTCCAGACGGTGTTCGGCATGATCTTTACCGTCATTATTGCACTCGAGTTCAAGCGCTCCCTGCTGGTGGTGGCGGAGCGGCGCGACAGTGTAGTGCAAGTACGCTCTGTCATCCTGATTGCGTTGCTGGCGGTGGTACGCAAATTGATCATTCTCGATCTGTCGAGCACGGATGCCTTCCATCTGCTGGCGCTCGCCGCAGCCATCCTCGCGCTGGGGGCCGTCTATTGGCTGGTGCGCGACCAAGGGCAGCCGCGCGAAATCATCGCGGCGGGAGACGGATGAGGTTGCTTTGCAAGGCGGTCGCTACAAAAGCTGACAAAACGAGTTCAAATTCGAAGTTCCTAGCCTGACGCGAGGAAACAGGTTGCCAGCAAACCGACCTGTACTTCTGTTGTTGGCACGAAACGGACATGTCGACCAGTACGCGCGATGTCCGCTTCCGGGGGTAAAGCGGACCCCACAACGTCGTCCTTCGGATCATCGGGATTCTGTTTCTAGACAAGCCGCGCGGAATTAAGAAGCGCGACATACCGTAATTCTACGGCCATTTAGCGTTAAGCTGAGAACATCCACGCGTTCCACAGAATGCTGCTAGCCGCCTTGCCGTAGCTCGTTGGTCGAAAATCTTGCGCCCACCAAAGTGCTTTTGAGTCGCTTCACGGCGGTGGGCTTCAGCTTCAGGACGGCCTCGCGGGCGACATTGCCGCCTCCTAGCCGGCTATCCGGAATGGTTTAAGGCAGCAGCGCCGGCAATCCGTTTTGAGTTGCGCCGGCTGTTAGCCACCGGACTGAGGCACAAACGGATCCACGGACTGAGCCAATCGTGTCGCCAATTGGGTGACGGTCGGCGTCGACTGCTTTTCGGGGGGCAGCGAGCCGACAGAATAGACCGCCAGCCCAGCACCAGCGACAATGACAGCTATCGCAATCGTAGCCTGATATCTCATGGCAATCATCCTCCATCGGTCCCACAAACTAACCGCGCACTCTCGGAAACGGTTCCAGAGCGCTTCCCGAATATATTATTATGAGGACTTAACCGAGCCGTTTCTGAGCCTGGTCTCATCGTGTCCAAAGTGGACGGCCACAACCTTGAGCTATGGCAGCGCGACCGCAGTATCGCGGAGTTTAGGTGTCGGAGACGACACTAGAACGCTGCTACTGCGACTGAGCGATCAGCTTTTACGTCGCCACAACCGAATAAGCCGCAACCGATCTCCTCGGCCTGCGTCCTTGTGCGACGTGCCGCGTAACCGGCGATTCATAGTGGATGGCGATTGGCCATCCAACTCGCGTAGCCGGTCGATCTGCTTTTGGAGGCTTGCCGATGGCTCGGATTCGTCTCTCAGGTGCGCCCGTAGCCGTTCGCCGATCTCTTGCGCGATTGCCCGGCTGTGGGTGTGGTCAATGTCGATACGGTTTCGCATAACGGAACCTTCGTTCCGGTGAACCCCGCCCACCAACCATCGATTTCATGAATCGCCATACAACCGAGCACGCGCCGTGCAGTTTGCAGTAAATGGAGACCGCCGCCTTTGGCTATCTGCGCGCGCGCTCGTTTTGAACAGCGGGTCCAGAGGACCTTTGGCTATCCGCGACATGCGCCGTTGTCTCTTGACGGCGAGCAGCGGCCTCACCCTCTAAAGTCGCGACGGAGACTTTCGTTCCCCGATCCGCTAAAGTTCCACAGGCATGCACCGTGGTCGTCCTCAGCAACCGAGAAGCACGCAAGCAAAATCCAGTGGATTAGTTCCCGCTGCAAGCCTTCAAATGAGCAGGACCTTTGAAGCAGAGTTGGCGGTCTCTGTAGCATTAGGCCAACCTCAGATGTTGCCTGTTGGCACTTTTCGGACCTGATAGGCCCGGCAGACAATGTCCGTTCCTGAGTGCCAAGGGGACTTCCCAGTTGCGCGCAGGAACTTCCGAGTTTGACCCCAATGGACATTTGCCCGGATCAAAATCTGAGCCGACGGTGCGATTGCCTAGTTGCTTCGATCGAGGCGTGTGAAGCCGGTGTCAGTTCTGGATTGGTGCGACCGGTACGTACGGCGTGACCGGACCGGGGTCGAGAATCTGGGGCGGCGGCGCGATCCTTGTATCGACCGGCGCAACCTCGCCGTCGGTATTGACCAGGAATTTATCCAACATGCTCATGATCGAGATCTTGGCTTCGTCCGGGCCAGTATCGCGCATGTCATTGTGCTGGAAGGTGGTTTGCACAACCGTAATCCCGGCGTTCTCGCGCTGCTCTTCGTTCGGAATGACGTCTGGATCAGTTTTGAACTGCGGATCTTTGGAGCGGAACGAGAGAATCTTGAACTTGCCCTCGGTCAGAAACGGCACGCGCAGATTATCCAGCGTCACGACCTTCTTGATCTCGTCCGGATACTGTTTGGCGAAATACATCGAGATGTCGCCGCCCATCGAATGTCCGACCATAGTGAGCTTGTCGTAGTCGGCGCTGGGCTGGATCTTCTTCATCTCGCCGACGGCGAAATGGATGTTGGCAACGCCGCGCAGGATTTGCGGCAGGCGGCCGACATAGAGCTCGCCGACCTTGGTCACCATCGGCGGATCGGTGGGCAGGTCATGTTGAGGGCTGAGCACGAGATAGCCGCGCGCAGCGAAGGCGTTGGCGAGGAACGAATACTCGGTGTTCTTGACCGCGTTGCCGTGGTTGAGGACCGCGACCGGCAACTTGATCATGCCGGCATTGGCCTGCATCTCCTTGTCGCGGCGGATGGCGATATCGATCGCGACCGGACGGTTGTCGCGCGACGGATCGTAGAACGTAATCGTCTCGTGGCGAATCGCCCACTTGCTGATGGTGAAGTACGCGCCCGTGACAAGCACGGAGAGTGAAAGCAGAACGGTAATTCCACGTTTCATAGGGGGCTCGGCCATCGACTTCAGGATGATCGCAGAGTGCCGACAACAATTCTGTCGGTTTCCTAACCCATCAAACGCAAGTTAAAATTGCAGCGATCAGGTTACCCCAAGTCCAGCTCGTGAGCAACTTCCGGCTAAATATATGCAGAATGCACGTCAGAGAATGCTACTGCGTTGCAGCATTGAACGCTGCGGCGCTGATCCAGTGCCGGCAATCCCGTACGCTTTCGGGCACCAGCGAAAAAATGTGGGTCAGGATGTGATTTAGATCACAAGGACTGTGGAGCCTGCTCCTTATTGTTCCGGCCATCGAACAGGAGCCAAAGCCATGATTTCCCACCCAAGGACCCACAAGGGAGCGGTGCTGATCGCGGCGTACGTGATGTTTGCCTGCGTAGCGGCATTACTGTCGGTCAACCTGACACCACCCACTAGGGCCGCGCTCGGCGCTGACTGGCAGTGCAGCCGGTTTGCGCTCGTATTCACGAGTTGCACCCCGGTGCGTGCACACGAGACCGTTTCCACTGGCGTGCGCTGAGCTATCGCTGAAAGTTGGTGACGGCAGGAATCGAGAAGGCGGCATATCGTGGGGGTGCTTGACGCCTCCACTTCTCCACCGAAGGAGCGATATGCCGTGTCCAACGATAACGTCATCCATCTGATTCAGCCAGGAATCTTCGACGATCAACTCACCGAAATCTTGCGCAATGGGGCCCGTGCCCTGCTGGCCAAGGCGGTCAAGGCCGAAGTCGCGGACTTTCTCGGCAAGCATGCCGATTTGAAGACCGAGCCGCGAGCGCAGAGACTGAGTGCCGTCAGCGGCATGGCGATGGCAGGCGGCGATCTCGGCGATGACGGCATTCTTCGTCTTTCATAGACATTCTCGCTGATCGCAGTGCCAAGAAATATTATGATTGCTGCTTGGGTTTGGTGCCGATCAAGCCCAGCAGCGTTGCGGTCGCGATCATCGCCCCGATGCCACCGAGACTCAGCGCTATCTGCATCGCAAGCCCGTCCGAGATGTTGAGCAGCGCCATGTGGCTGGCGAACGCCAGCAGAACGCCGACGCAATAGATTGGCAGCGAGTTCTGGCCACAGCGGATCGCGCCGCGCATCACCGGCGTCTTTAGCCATCGCCAATCGCGAGGCACGAACCATGCCGCCAAAACCGCTATGGCCAAAAAATGCAGCAGTCGCAATGGATCGAGATTCGATTTGTCCAATGGATATAGCAGCTGCGATAGCGTCTGCGGGACCAGTGATTCCAGCGGCTTGATGCGCGAACTCAATACGATGACCAAGCTGAGGAGCAGATACAGGACGGCAAGTGCAAGCGCCGTACGTGACGTCACCCACGGTCGGACGCTCCCGTCCTCGATCATCCACCACGCGCCAAGCACAACGAGCAGCTGCCAGGCCAGCGGATTGAAGGCCCAGTGGCCGTTCGGCCACGCCGGGAGGGTCCAGCCGAAGACATGCACCAGCGCATAAAGCGCCAACGAGGCGCCAAGCGTCACGTTCGGCACGCGCAGCAGCAGCCACAGCAACGGCGCGAACGAGAGGTGAAGCAGCACGAAGATCGGCAACACGTCGGTATTGACCGGACGGTATTGCAAGATCGCCGCGTGCGCGAGCGTCGCGCCCGGATGGTCCAACAGAATGCGCGTATTGCTGTCGTCGGCAAGACGGCCGCCTCCTGCGAGGTGAACCAAGATGGCGCAGGCGAGCGTGAGCAGCAGAAATGCGACATAAATGTCCCAGCTTCGCCGCAGCGTCCGGCTGATCACTCCGGTCCATCCCTCGCAGCATCGTGCCTTGCCGTAGGCCAGCGCGCAGGTTACGCCCGAGACGAACAGGAATACTTCCGCGGCATCGCTGAAGCCGTAGTTCCGCAGCGTCAGCCAACTTCCGATGCTGTTGGGGACATGGTCAAGGAAGATGCACCACAGCGCGATGCCTCGGCAGGCATCTATTCGCAGGTCGCGGCCCTGGCCTTTCAGCTCCGGTAGCTCGCCGACGAATAGCTTTGGGGTGGCGATTCGATCGTGCATCTTGGTTACCCCATGCCAGCAAAATGGACCTGCCGTTTGAGCTCCTGGTGTGAACTGGTTCACCTTCAAAGACTTATTTTTGCGCTGTCATTTGAGACCAATCTGCGCGCCAGCGTTGAGCGTTGCCGGCTTCGCACGTGATCAGTTCAGCCACGCGATTACGGCCGCCCGTCTTCGGCGCTTGACGAGGTCTCTCCTAACACTACAGTTGCCTTTTATGCAGTTTTCTGAATCCATGGGCAACCATGATTCGAAGATCGTGGACGCGGCCAGCGTCGATTGAAGAGACGCTTGCGCTGTGGGCGGCGTCGCTTCGTGAGATCAAGCAACGGATACGTCCGTTGTTCAATCAAGATCGTGTTGCGAGGAATGCAGGCTTGTTTCTGGAAAGCCTGCTCGGAGATGAGCAACGCAAGACCGGTTGGATGCGCGCGGAGGCAGCTGGCGATCCCGGTCCTTGGCGGCAACAGGCGATCCTGGGTCGCAGGGATTGGGACGCTGATGCCCTGCGCGACATCGTCCGGGACTATGTCATTGAGCACCTGGCGGATGACGATGCGGTGCTCGTGATCGACGAGACCGGCTTTCTCAAGCAGGGCAAGGCATCGTGCGGAGTGGCGCGGCAATACACTGGTTCCGCCGGCAAGATCACGAACTGCCAGATCGGCGTCTTCGCCGCCTACGTGTCGCGCCACGGTCATGCGTTCATCGATCGCGCGCTGTATCTTCCGAAGGAATGGACCGACGATCCAGATCGTCTGGAAGCCGCATATGTGCCTCCCGGTGCCGGCTTTGCGACCAAGCCAAAGCTTGCAACGAGCATGATCGCACGCGCCATAGCCGCGTCTGTACCATTCAAGTGGGTTGCCGGTGATACTGTCTACGGTGTTGGCGATATCGAACAGCAATTACGCCGGGCAGGCAAAGGCTACGTGCTCGGGGTCAGCAGCGCTCATGTATTTCAATCCTGGGGCAAGCGGCGATCGGTCGCCGGCAAGGCCGCGGACATCGCTCGGACGCGGCGCGCGTCCGATTGGAAACGCCTGTCGGCAGGGGCCGGAACCAAAGGACCGCGGCTGCACGATTGGTGCTATCTCGAATTGGCCGATCTCGAGGTCGAAGAATTTTACAGCGCAAATCATGGTCTTTGGACACGAGGTCTGCTGATCCGTCGTCGCATCGCCGATGATGACCTCGCCTTCTTCACCACCTGGTGTCCAGCGGGAACATCCATCGAAACGCTGGTGGCGGTCGAAGGCCATCGATGGGCGATCGAGGACAGCTTTGAAACCGCGAAAAACGAGTTCGGGCTCGATCACAACGAGAGCAGATCCTGGCATGGCTGGCACCGTCACGTGTCCCTGGTGATGCTCGCCTTCGCCATGATGGCCGCGATCCGACATCGCGCTAACCCGCCACCGCCCAAAAAAACGAAACGGCGCCCCCCGGCAAAAGCCAAAACATATCCACGCCGCCACTGATCCGTTGGTCAATCCAGGAAATCCGCCGCATTGCCATCAGACTCGCTCGAAAACGGATTCAACCCGCACACATCATCGCATGGTCTTTCTGGCGCAGAGCTCACCAGGCCGCCGCTCAACGCGCCCACTTCAAATCAACAAAGCAACTGTAATGCTAAGTCGGCTGTTAAGCCGGGCACGAGGATACGCCGACCTTGACCGGCCTCGACGAGCGCGCTCATCTGATGAACCGCGCGATCGATTTCGACACCCACGTTCAGGACATCGTTGGTGTCCGCCGCGAGGAATTGTCAGACGTTGTGCTTGGTGGCCATCCGAATCGGGCGAGACCGGATTGCTTTTTCCACACACAATGCTCACGAGGGGCCCGAAGCTCCGTAACTAGGGGCTGGGGCTCTGGCCCGGCGCCATAACATCCGCGCATGAATGTCGCGACATCCAGCAAGGAGCCGACCCTGACCCAGCGCACCCCTGAGAACTTTTCCGCGGCCGAGTGGAGACTCGTCTCCATCAAGGGCAACACGATGCCGCCGCCGCGAGAACCCAACGATGACGAGGACGAAGACAACGACACCGACGACGAGCGCCAGCCGCCGATCGTCAGAGAACCCGACGAAGACGAATAGGCGAAGGCTCGTGCAACAGCTCGCCAGCCTTGATCTCGGTGCGGCTCGATGATTGGTTGCGTTGAGGGTCGGATGTTCGATCAACCACATCGACGCCAGTTCATCACCCTACTCGGCGGTGGGGCGGCAGCGTGGCTGCTCTCGGCGCGCGCGCGGCAGCTGGCAATGTCGGTGATCGGATTCATCAGGGCCCGGTCGCGGGAGGAAATGGGCGAGCCAATGTCGCCTATTGGCACAACTCGCACATGCCGCCGTGGTCGCTCTATGTCTGTTGTTGGGGGCAGAGCGGAAAACATATGCTCGCATTGAGCTTCTCAGCTTTTGACCCTGGCTGTGTGAAAACGTGAAATCTTGCGAACGCTGGAGAATCTACTTCTCAGATCACGCGGCACTGGAGCTCAGTATGCTCTTCGTAGTTTCAAAAGCGGCGTCAGAAGGAATGCTTTTCTCCGCAATTTGCGCTCCGTCGCGTTTTCACACAGCCAAGACCCTGAGCGGACCCTCCGTCTCTTCACTATTCGTGGATCATTTGTGTCCAAAAAGGGCCCCTCGGCCGAAGCCGAGCGGGGCCAACCTAGAAGTGACGCGATTTAGTTTGCGCGCACTGCTGGCGCTCGTTTCCACACCAGTATAGTGGGCGTTCCTGGACCAACCCGATGGCGACGGGTTTGTGTACGTGAGTTGATCGGCTGTGAGAGAGACATTCGTTCGCTTCTGGTCGGTTCCAGTCCAATTCGGGAACGAGGACGCCTCGACGTGGAGCACTAGCTCCGTCCCGTTCATTGTATATGTGCCATAGTAAGAGATACTTCCGTGCACGATTGCAGTGTTTTCCTCGGGGGTTCCCAGATCACGTTTGTTTGCCGCGATTTTTTTGAGGTCAGCGCGCAAGAGTTGGAGCGAGAAACGGCCATTCGCATCGAAGGTCAGGTTGCCCTTTGGATTGGGGTCAAATACCTCCGCCGAAACAGGTGTCCACGTTCCGACCAGGTCCTTCGCGGATTGTGCGACAGCGGTGCCGACGGAGAACGCGAGTCCCAGAATTAGCAGCGCCAAACTCGTGGTCATGACTGTGATGGATCGCTTCATGATATTCCTCCCTGGTTGCAAGACGTGACGGCTCGTCGTTTCAGTCACCTTGCTATCATTGCCAGTGTAATCACATTGCCAGTGATATTCCGTCATTCCCCATCCGGCTATTCCGGGGGGGCGCACTCGTCGGGGGTAATACTAGACGACCGATTTCATGAAACCGGCATTGAGAAGCCAACATCTATGGAACTGGAAGGTTGTTGGTAGATTCCTCGTTTGAGAAGAGCTGAACGAGGAGCGACATCATGGCAACATGGCGGCAAGCGCTTGAAGTGGTGATGACAGATGAGGACGTTGCGCGTCTGATAACCGTTTCACGGTCTCGCACCGAGCCAGCGAGCCGGGTGCAGCGTGCGCAGATGCTTCTGGCTTATCGCGAGAACCCGTCTTTTTTTGCCGTTGGACAGCGGGTGGGGGTGCATCATCAGACGGTCCAACGCTGCATCGAGCGGGCGCTGGCCTATGGGCCGTTAATGGCGCTTGATGACCGACCCAGACCGGGCAAGGAGCCAGTGATTACGCCGGAGGCCAAAGCCTGGCTGGTGGCGTTGGCGTGCGACAAGGCCAAGGATCACGGCTATCCGCACGAGTTGTGGACGACGCGTCTTTTGGCGCGCCATGCGCGTGAGCACGGGGCGGCGGCGGGACACGGATGTCTCGCCAATCTTGTCCAAGGCACGGTGTGCAAGATTCTCGGTCAAGAGGAAATCAAACCGCATAAGGTGCGTTACCATCTTGAACGCCGCGACGCCGAGTTCGAACAGAAGATGGCGGAAGTTCTGTGCGTCTATCGCGAGGTCCAGGTCCTGAAAAAGGCCGCGGCCAAGAAGAAAAAATCTAAAACATCGCGCAAGCCGGTAGCGATTGTCTCCTACGACGAGAAGCCGGGAATCCAGGCGATCGCGACCACATCGCCGGATTTGCCGCCGGTGCCTGGCACCTACGCGACATTCTCGCGCGATCATGAGTACAAGCGCCATGGCACGCTCAGCCTGTTGGCCGGGATCGATCTGCTCACCGGCAAGGTCCACGCCCTGGTCAAAGACCGCCATCGCAGCCGCGAGTTTGTCGAATTCCTCAAGCTTCTTAATGCCGCTTACCCGGCCGGTACGGCGATCAAGCTGATCCTGGACAACCACTCGGCGCATATCTCCAGAGAAACCCAAGCCTGGCTCGCCACTCAACCGGCGGGCCGCTTCGCGTTCACCTTCACGCCCAAGCACGGATCCTGGCTCAACCTCATCGAGGGCTTCTTCTCCAAGTTCGCCCGCTCGGTCCTGCGCCACATCCGGGTGGCGTCCAAGCAGGAGCTCAAGGAACGCATCATGCTCGGCATCAAGGACGTCAATCGCCACCCGGTCGTCCACACATGGTCTTACAAACTCGCCGAGGCTGCCTAATATGATTCGAACCAAGGAAACGCTGACCTAGGAATGTCGAATTGAGATATTGCGCGGTGGCACATAATTAGCGTCAGCGTTCCAACAGACGGAATGGCCAAGAGCTGCCCCAAAACGGCAAGGATGTTCCGATGTCCGTTATTGGCTGCCGGCTCAACCGGTCGACGCAACACAGGCGTTAAATCTCTCTGCTGGTGTTTCAAATTGCAAGGTGAACCTCCTCCGAATTGATGGACACCTGTAGTAGGCTCGATGAGCCAGGAGGTGTCGGATGGAAGCACGTCAACGTCGGTCGTTTACGAACGATTGCAAGCGGCAAGCAGTCGATCTGGTGGCTTCGAGCGGTCGCTCGATCGGATCGGTGGCCAAGGAACTTGGCCTGCGCGATTCCGTATTGCGGCGCTGGGTGGAGCAGCGTGGGGCTGGGCGGGAGCCGACGGCAACGGCGCGGCGCCCCACAACGCAGGCGACGGTGCCGTCGGCGGACCACGCGGCGGAGATCGCTCGTTTGCAGCGAGAGAACGAGCGGCTGCGCATGGAGCGCGACATTTTAAAAAAGTCGATCGCGATCTTTGCTGGGACGCGGACATGAGATTCCGTTTCATTGAAGATCGCCGCGCTGACTATCCGGTGTCACTGATGTGCGACATGCTCGGTGTCTCGCCGGCCGGCTACTATGCCTGGCGCGCGCGCCCGGAGAGCCGGCGATCCGCCGCCAATCGTGCGCTCGTCGACGACATCGAACGGGTCCACCGCGAGGCCTGCGGACGCTATGGCAGCCCGCGCATCCATGCCGAGCTGAAGGCCCAGGGCCGCGGGGCGAGCCGCGGTCGCATCGAGCGACTGATGCGCCGTCACGGGATCAGGGCCATCATGGCGCGGCCACGGCGGGTGCGCACCACCGACAGCCGTCACGACTTCCCGATTGCCCCGAATCTGCTCGAGCAGAACTTCACCGCCGCCGCGCCGAACCGGATCTGGCTCGCCGACATCACCTACGTCGAGACTGATCAGGGCTGGCTCTATCTGGCCACCGTCATGGACCTGTACAGCCGCAAGATCGTCGGCTGGGCGATGGCGGATCACTTGCGCGCCGACCTGCCATTGGCGGCTTTGCGGATGGCCATTGCAGCACAGCGGCCTGGTGCCGGCCTGATCCACCATTCCGATCGGGGCGTTCAATATGCTTCGGCGGAGTATCGCAAAATGATGCAGTCTGCCGGCTTGCGGGCCTCAATGAGCCGCAAGGCCAACTGCTACGACAATGCCCCGATGGAAAGCTTCTTCCACACTCTCAAGACCGAGCTCGTCCATCACCGGCATTATGCAACACGGCAAGAAGCCACACGTGATATCTTTGCCTATGTCGAGGGCTTCTACAATCGAACGCGTCGTCACTCCGCCATCGGCTATCTCAGCCCGATCGAGATGGAGCTAAAAGCAGCTTAACCCTGTCCATTTTTTCGGGGGAAGATCACACGATCGGCTGGAAACGATGATCACGATGCTCTGGAATGGGTGATCACGATGGCCTGGAATCGGTGATCACGATCGGCTGGAACACGCAAACCGTGACAGTTCCGGATGGCGAGAGCCATGTCTGCAAGTCGAACCCTAGCGGCTTTCCGTCGGCATTGTAGAGGGGGGACGATTTGGCATCTTGCTCGATAAGAGGGGGCCGAACACCGGCGGCGTGCTTGATACCTTGTGGACCGGTTGCGGCTTCCGCTGCCGGGTCTTGGACAAAGACCTGAGGATCGAGCGTTTTGGGCTGCTTCGATTCCGCGGAAAAGAACGAGGCGTGCGTGACGAAGTTCATCGTCAGCGGCGACGCAGCAAAGCTGCCGTCTGCGAATGCGAACTGCAGGCCAGCAGCCGCGAGGATTAACAGGAATAGTCTCTTGGGAGGGGTCATCTGGTATACCATTTGCTCGAAGGAGGTTGGCGTCCTTTCCGATGGACGAGAGTTAAGGTTCGCTGACCCGAACGCAAATGTTACACCTATGGCGTAATCTCCAGCCGTTCGCGACAAGCAGGAACGGCGATGCGACGATCGGCTCCGATAATTTTCTCTTATCGAGATGACCGGAGGCTATACGGCACTGTCAGAACGCAGGCCTTGGCTGTCAGCGGGCTTCGTCCGCGTGCGGAGCATTGCGCCTTTCTGCGATGGTTTCGACCAGTCCCATTAGCCAGCACATCGGGCAGCCTCGCATCAGCACGATGGCGCCGATCAATAGAGGCGGCAACAGCCAGGGACGCATCTCGCCGTAGATCACGGCCATCGCCACCAGGACAACGGCACCGAGGCCCCGCAGCAGGTGTCCGAATATCGAGCGGCTGCAATACATTGGTCGACCTTCCGATTGCTGCGCCGAGGCTGGCTGGAAAAACTTATCGTCGACCTGAAAGTTGCGGCGGGAGCGACGGCATGACGCGCGCGGCAACCCATTTCAGGCTGGTTCGTCCGAACGCGCTGGCGAGAGCCGCGATCAAGGCCGCCATGCCGAGATTCCAGATCAGGATCATGATTGTCGCGTCGAGGTCATGGATGAGCGCCAGCGCGAACGACGTCATGGCGGCGACGGCCAGCCCGCCGGCCGCGCTCACGGCCGTCGGCCGCAGTGGCGCGGCGTGGCGGAGCATGATCAGCATCGCGATCGAAAGCGGCACACTGGTCAGCAGCAGGGTGGCGAAGCATCGCGCGGCCTCGCCCATCCGCATGCCATCGGGGCTCATGCTGACCCAATCAGTCAGACATCCGTAGCCGATCGTCGACACCCATACCGCGAGCGCCGGGAGCGGCAACAACAGCCACCAACGCGGAGCGTCCGGCAGGCTTAACTTGAACGATGCCAGTGCCGCCAGGACTGCGGTCGCGAGTGCGCCGAGCATGCTGACGACGAACACTGGCTGCCGCAGTCGCGCGGCAATGTCCGGCCGCAGGCCGTGAGCGACACAGAGCACCCCCAGTACGGTGGCGGCCAGCGCAAGCCAGATGCCCGCGCGCACCAGCGGAGGGTGCAGGCGTCGGACGGGGACCGCGGCGTCGACGAGCGCATCGATGACGTCGGACGTCTTCACGAGGGTTCGCCTTTCAGCAGTTTGCGCAGGTTCTTGACGGCGCGGTGGGTTGCGACCTTCAGCGCCGTGATCGATCGGCCGCTGGCCCGGGAGGCCTCCTGTAGCGACATTTCCTTGAGCTTCAGCATTCTGATCGCGTCGCGTTGATCCGGCGGCAGCTTGTCGATCGCGCCCACCAAGGCATGCTCAGCCGACTTCTCAGTGAAGAGGTTCGCCGGAGCCTCGGCAAAGGTTTCATGCTCGTTCGACAATTCAACCTCCCGGGTCTTGTGCCGGGTATGACGGCGCAGCTGGTCGATGATGCGGCGATGGGCGATGGCGACCAGCCAGGGGCCGAACGGCCGCGTCGGATCATAGGTTTGCCGGATCGAATGAACGGTCATCAGGACATCCTGGACCGCGTCGTCCACCTCCGCGGATCGACCGAGATATTTGATAGCGATCGATCGGATGTAGGGTTCGGCTTCGGTGAGCAAGGCTCGATAGGCCTCGCGGTCGCCATCTTGGGCGCGCGCCATCAGCGCCGACCAGTCCGACTGGCCGCGGGAGGCCCGCTGGACGCTGGGCGTGGAACTGACCAGCGTCAGTTTCGGCGCTTCCGGGTAGGGAGGATTTTCCTTGCTGCAACTCGGCATTCGCGCTGCCTGTGTCCCGGCCCGGTTTCATGGGCTGCATACACCGGCTGCGGAAGCCGCGATAGGAAGGAATTTTTCGCAAGGCCGCTAACCTTTTCCGAAGCTCGAACGAAGCTGACCGGACGAACCGGAGAACAGGGCCGGCTGCGATTGCCCGCGCGCGGCCCGTAACATTTGCAGTCCTTGCAACGAAACTCTCAGACACTGGAAAAGGAGAATACCGTGGTGAATCGCCGTTCCATCCTGATTGCCTCGCTCGCCGCCGCCTCTCTGGCCGTCTCGCCGGCATTGGCCGCGACCGGTCCGGCCTTCGACGCCAACGCATTTGCCGACGCACAGAAAGCCGGCAGGCCGATCCTGATCGCGATTCACGCCTCCTGTTGTCCGACCTGCAAGGCGCAGGCGCCCATCGTGAGCGAACTGAGGGCCGATCCGAGATTCAAGAATCTCGCTTATTTCGAGATCGATTTCGACAGCCAGAAGGACCTGGTCAACCACTTCGGCGCTCGCATGCAGTCGACCCTGATCGTATTCAAGGGCGACAAGGAGGAGGGGCGCTCGGTCGGCGATACCAATCGGGATTCCATCTATGCCCTGGTCTCGAAGACCATCTAGAGCACCGCTTCTCGAGACCGGAAACCCACCACCGTGAATGGAGACAGCACAGGGGCGGGGAGGATGAGACCTGGATTGCCGTCACGGCGGGGCGCCCTCATCGGAGGGCTCGCCGCTGCTGCGGTTTGGTTCGATCCGGCCGCCGCGGCGACATCGCCTCCGGCTTTCAGTTCTGGACGATACCAATTCACGTTGCTTGCTCCGCAACGCATGTTGCCGTCAATCCGTCTCTTCAGGCTGGCCGGAGGCTCGTTCGACCTGGCCGCGCTTCGCGGCCGGCCGATCCTTTTGAATTTCTGGGCGTCGTGGTGTGCCGCCTGTCGGGTCGAATTGCCTGTCCTCGACAGGCTGAGCCAGAAAACGACCAACCGGGATCTGCGCGTGATCGCCGTATGGGAGGATCGCGGCAGCCGCGATCAGGTCAGCCGTTTCATCCAATCGCTGGCGATCCCAAACCTTGCCGTCTGCCTGGATCCGAATGGCTATGTCGCGCACACGGATCCGGACAGGACAGGCGCGCCATTCGCCCTTTACGGAATGCCGATCACCTACCTGATCGCGCGTTCGGGAGGGATCGTCGGTTACATGCCTGGCGCAGCGGATTGGACTGAGCCTGCCGCAGAGGCGCTCATTGCATATCTGCAAACCGCGTAGCGTCCGACCATGGGCTTTCTTTCAAAGGGATATCAGCAATGACGATCGGCAACCCTCTTCTGGCGTTCCTCGCCGGGATTCTCTCGATCCTCTCGCCGTGCGTGCTGCCGATCCTGCCGATCGTGCTCGGTACGGCGGCATCAAGTCACCGCCACGGGCCGCTGGCGCTCGCCGCCGGGCTGTCCGTTTCGTTCGCGGCGATCGGACTGTTCCTCGCAACGGCGGGCCATTCGATCGGACTGGATGCGGACAGGCTTCGCTATGTGGCGGCGGCGCTGATCGTGGTCGTCGGCACCGTGCTGCTCTTGCCACCGCTCCAGGTCCGCCTCGCGGTCGCAGCCGGCCCGCTCGGAAACTGGGCCGACAGCAGGCTCGCGGCGGGGCGCGCCAGCGGCGTTACCGGACAGTTCTGGATCGGCGTGCTCCTGGGCTCGGTGTGGAGTCCGTGCGTCGGGCCCACGCTCGGAGCGGCGTCCCTCGTTGCGGCTCAGGGCAAGGACCTTGGCCAGGTTGCGCTCACAATGCTTGCTTTCGGCATCGGCGCAGCACTTCCGCTGCTGGGATTGGGGTGGCTCTCGAGGCAAACCATGGCGCGCTGGCGAAGCGGGCTGCTATCGGCAGGCAGCGCCATGAAGGCTGCGCTCGGGCTTCTGTTCGTGACGATCGGCGTACTCGTCATATCGGGCGCGGACAAGTCGCTCGAAGCGTTCCTGGTCGATGTCTCGCCGTCATGGCTGATCGACCTGACTAAAGGCATTGGTGAGGTTACTTCCATACGCCTTTGGTTACGCGACTTCCGTTACTGGCGTGCGCCGTGCAAAGGCGGCGCTTTCCAGTGGGTGCAAGCCCCACCCGGCAACCGCTCCAGCCGGAAGCAATCGGAGCAGTCATGGAGGTAACGAAGTGGCTGAAGCCTTTGATTAGCGTGTCACGAATTGGTGACAGCGCGAGTGTGCAGGCCGCAACGCGAGTGAACGTCGAGTAAGCCTCGAAAAGGAAGATGTGTAGGCCGATCCGACTGCCATATCGGGGAAGGCTGAAACAGCAGTTGCTACACCGGGGTATTGGCGGCGGCATGTACACAAGGAAAAGCTCCGCGTATCTTGCTCTAGTACCCACTTTTCTTGGATCGTGAGTCGTGATTCAAGATATGGATGATACCCGAAGCAAGAGAAGTCCACCTTTCGAGGAAAGATCGCAAGGTGCTTGAGGCGTGTTGTCGCTCACCGGTGACGTTGCAGCGCGATTTGAAGCGGGCGCGGATAGTTCTGTTGGCGGCGGACGGGCGCAGCACCCGGTCGATCGCCAAGGAAGTTGGGGTCCAGCCGCGGATTGTCAGCCTTTGGCGGCATCGCTATGCCGACCATGGCCTTGAAGGGCTGCGAGACAAGCCGCGGCCTGGTAAGCAGCCGATTTATACGAAGACGACCGACAAGCGGATTCTGAAGCTGCTGGATAAGCCGCCCCCGGATGGGTTTGCGCGCTGGACCGGCCCTCTGCTGGCCGAGGCGCTGGGCGATGTTGACGTCCAATATGTCTGGCGGTTCCTGCGCAGCCACAAGATTGACCTCGCGGCTCGCAAGTCCTGGTGCGAGAGCACCGACCCGAACTTTACGGCCAAAGCCGCCGATGTTGTTGGCCTCTACGTCGCCCCGCCCGCGAAGGCCATTGTGCTATGCGTGGACGAGAAGCCCTCGATCCAGGCTTTGGAGCGAGCGCAGGGTTATCTGAAGTTGCCCAATGGCCGCGCCTTGACCGGCCAGAGCCACGATTACAAGCGGCATGGCACCACAACATTGTTTGCGGCGCTCGAAGTCGCCACCGGAAAGATCATCGCGGCTCATTCAAAACGACGTCGCCGCGTCGAGTTTCTCGACTTCATGAACAGCGTCACCGCGGCCTTTCCGGACCGAAAGCTTCACGTCATTCTCGACAACCTCAACACCCACAAGAAAAACGAACATTGGCTCAAGGCCCACCCCAACGTGCAATTTCATTTCACGCCGACAAGTGCGTCCTGGCTCAATCAGGTCGAGGTATGGTTTTCGATCCTGCAGGGGCAGTCGCTTAGCGGCACCTCCTTCACAAGCCTCAAGCAGCTTCAGGAACACATCGATGCCTATGTCAACGCGTACAACGACAAAGCCGAGCCCTTCGTCTGGACCAAGAAAAAGGTCCGTCAACGCCGTTTCAAAGGCCGCCGTATCACGAAGCTCTGATTCCGGGTACTAGATCAAGATGGGTGCGCAAAGTTTCGCCTTAGCCTTCGTTCTAGCGATAGCCGAGCGGTCCGAGGTCTCAGTTCCGGCTTTTGTCAGAGGCCCGGATACCCTCATCCGGGCCTCGCCCGTCGCCCTTCCGCCCATACTGGGCCAGCGCCTCCGCGCTGCGCTTGGCGTAGCCCCGCGTGGTCGCAATGTCGGCCTCGGTGATTCCGGCGCTTACTTCGTCCCAGCGGGTGCCCAACTCTTGAGCTAACTCAAAATGGAACCCTAAAACTATCTTAGATAGTAGCCGAACGACCTTACCCCGTCGTTGATATGAGGCCCGGGCTCCTAGGCATTCCGAGCCCCGCTTCGCCCGAGCAGGAGGCTCGCATGTCCGTAACCAGTTACGCGGATGATCTGGGTTCAGCCGTGCACTACGCGCTAGAAACGACCCATGCCATAACAATTTGCCCTTTTCACTTGGATCTAACCATCCGCATCGGTGACGACGCGGCTGAAAGCCACGCCTTTGCGCGTGCCAGAAAGCTCGTCAAAAGCGATGGCACGACGTGGGAGGGAGAAGCTCTTCGGAAAGAATTTGGACGCCAACTCGGCAAAGCGGCTGACCGTTACTGTCCTTACTGCGCCCTTTTGGGTGACCCGGAGCTATAAAAGGCTACGGGCTTTCGGCTCCGGCGAATACTGGCGAAGCAGCTGAGTTGACGTAGGTTATGAACGGAGTAGCACTTTACGGGTCCAGATCGTGGACGCTTTCCATGTGGGAGCCGTGTTTCTTACATGCAGTCAGCACAGCTTACGTGGACCTGGCGTGGCAAGAGCATCCATCTCGGCTTCGACACGAGTGGGCAAGGACCGACGCTACTTCTGCTGCCCGCATTGAGCTCGATCTCGACGCGGCGCGAAATGTGGCCGCTACAGGAGCGCTTGAGCTCACATTATCGCACGGTTTCTCTCGACTGGCCGGGCTTTGGCGATCAGGCGCGCCCCGCGGTTGACTGGAACCCTGCGGCGTACGCGGCATTCCTGGAATACATCCTTGACGCGGTGGCCCCATCCCCGCGCGCCATTATTGCGGCGGGGCATGCGGCAACCTATGCACTCGCTCATGCCTCCGCTCGGCCCAGCTCGTTCGGACGGCTTGTCCTGCTGGCGCCAACCTGGCGCGGGCCCTTGCCGACCATGATGAACGGGCGGCGGCCATTCTTTGGCCGGCTTTGCAAATTCGTCGATCTGCCGGTGCTCGGACCCATGCTCTACAAGCTGAACGTCAATCGCATCGTCGTTCGCTACATGGCCGCGGGGCACGTCTACGCGGACCCGACGTGGCTGAGCGATGAGCGGCAGCGCGAAAAACTGGCGGTCACTCGGGCGCCTGGATCTCGATTTGCATCAATCCGCTTTGTGACGGGGGAGCTCGATCCGATCGAAACGCGCGAACAGTTTCTGGCACTGGCGCGAAAGGCGGCGATCCCAATGCTGATGGTGTATGGGGATCAGACGCCGCCACGATCGCGTGCCGAGATGGAGGCGCTCGCCACGATTGACGGTATGCGAAGCGTCTGTATTCCGCGGGGCAAGCTCTCTCTGCACGAGGAGTTCGCCGATCAAGTCGCGCAGGTCGTTGCGCCGTTCCTAGCGTGCGACCTATAACGCCGATCGCACGCTTGAGAATTCATACTGCGTCGCCTTTTGGCACGAAACGGAAGTGGCGGGGCGGCCTGACGATGTCTGCTGTTGAGGGCAGAACGGACGTGCCGATCTAGCGGGCCCACTTCCGTTTTTGACGCAAAGCGGAAGCGCGCTTTTCTGTGTGAAAACGCCTGGGTGATCCTGCCGCATGAGGCCAACCAGGGTGCCGGGGGCGGCTTCGGCTTAATGCGTATCCATCACGATCAACCGGAAGGCGCTCCGCGCCCGCCCGAACGATACCGGGTCGGCGAGGGAGCTCGACGGACGCGGCTCATGGCAAAGCGCGTAAACCAGTTGCGAGCCGCAAGTAATCGGACGCGGGCACTGCCCCAAAGGACATCCCCCCAATCGTTAATTGGAATTGGCTAATGTGTTTTTGCACCCTGGCTACTCAGCCGTGCTTAAGCCGAAATCTTTTGAGTGAGAGCCATCTTCCGCCACTTCGAAACCCTCGGCCACCAATCCACGCTTGAGTAATTCTCGCACCGCTGATGCGCGGCTCGGCATGCGCTTCAAGAACCGCCAATTGTCGACCAGTTTCAATTCGGCCGGCTTCAACATGATCTGAAGGCGTTCTGCTCGGTTGAGTACACCCATGGTCCACCGCGTGATGTGAAAACTTACTCATTAGAAGTACAAAGCGGCAATAACGTTCCTGATTAATTAGGGGTCTTACGGTGTTCCGTAGCCAAATCCGTCTAAATTGCCGGTAACCTATTGGGCGCACTAAGATTTTGCTTGATTGAGTCGACTGAGCCTGCATGGCTTGATAACCTTTACCCATCACCGCCCCGCCCTTGGCCTACATCGGTGATGAGAACGCCTGGTTGCGCTCCCGCCTTCCTCTGGAAAGGAGCACACCATGACAACGCGGCGTCGTTTCAAACAAAAGTTGTCACTTCAAGAACGGCTGGCGCTGTTCGCCAAGGCTGCACGAGAGAAGGCTTCGCTTCTGCGACCTGGGGCAGAGAAGGACGAACTGCTTCGCAAGGCACGGCAGGCCGATACTGCGGCACACCTCAACGAATGGGCCAGCTCGCCCGGCCTTCAGCAGCCGAAGTAGCGTCCATGAAGGATTATCAAAAGTCCGTCGAAAAGCTTCGTAAGGATGCCGCAGAGGCCGCTCTGATCCGCGACTTGGCTATGGATAGAAGCCGATGAAGCTTTTGGAGGCGGCGCGATCAATGCCGAGCGGGCGGGAGAAAATGGAAGCCTTGAAAAAGGCCCGACTGCTGCGCAATGCGGCTGATGCGGGCGGGATTTCATTCGCGAAGCGTGGCAGGCCACGGAAGTAGAAACTCAGTTTGCCCACTTCCGTTGTTGGCACCTTTCGGACATGCCGCCGTGGTCGCTCTATGTCCGTTGTTGGGGGCAGAGCGGAAAACATATGCTCCCATTGAGCATTTCAGCTTTTGACCCCAACCGGACATTAGACCGAGCCGCAATGCGGCCTCAAAGTGAGGACCGCACGGTCGGACCGTGCTATTCTTTCCGACAATCGTGCTAAGCGTCCTAAATACATTGTGGGGGGTTGAAACACGATGTCGCTTTCTCTTACGGTGCGCCAAGTTCTTTTCCTTGCCGAGGATGTCTCCGCGGTGGTTCGCATCGCACTATCAAAATTAATCAAGACGGCGGACGCCGGCGCTGCGCCTTGACCGAGACCTGGCCTTCGATTCGATCGTTGCTTGAGGGACGCTATCATCTATGGACGCCGTATCCTTTGGGCCATTCCGGCTGTATTCAGCGCAACGTCTTCTCAAGAAAGGGGACGACCCCGTCAAGCTGGGTGCCAGGGCTTTCGATATTCTGTTGGCGTTGGTCGAACGCGCCGGAGAAGTGGTCGCTCACAAGGATCTCATTGCCAAGGTTTGGCCGAACGTCATTGTGGAAGAAATCAGTCTCCGCGTGCACGTCGCTTCTCTGCGCAAAGCGATTGATGGAGGACAATCCGGCGAGCATTACATCACCAACGTGAAGGGCCGCGGTTATTGTTTTAGCGCCCCTGTTTCGTACGAACGCTCCACGTCGGACATCAAACCGCCGCTCGACACACCGATCTATGATCTTCCCCAACGTTTGGCACACATGCGAGGGCGCGACGATACCGTCCGCCTCATCAGCGAAAAGCTCGTCACCGAGCGTTTCGTTACCATCGTCGGGCACGGCGGCATGGGCAAGACAACCGTCGCGTTGTCCGTTGCGCATGCGTTGTTGACCGAATTTAGCGGTGCTGTGTGTTTTGCGGACCTTGGGACGATCAGTGACCCGCGCCTGCTTGCGGGCACCGTGGCGTCAGCGTTTGGCCTTCCCATACAATCGGAAGATCCAATCCCCGCTCTCGTTGCTCACATCAGCGGAAAGCGGACACTTCTCGTACTCGATAGTTCCGAACATCTGATCGCCCAAGTGGCCGCAATGGCGCAGAGGCTTTTTGAGGAAGCTCCGAGCCTGCACATTTTGGCAACGAGCCGTGAAACGCTGCGCGCGCATGGGGAACACGTTTATCGGCTGTCGCCACTCGAAAGCCCGCCTGACCGCCAGGACATTACGGCGGACGAAGCGCTCGCGTTTCCGGCCGTGCAAGTATTTCTTGAACGCGTAGCCGCCGGCGGAATGCCGATACAGTTGACCGACGAAGATGCTCCGATTGTCGGAAGCATTTGCCGCAAACTCGGCGGCGTGGCGCTGGCCATCGAGCTCGCGGCCGGTCGGGTTGAAGCATATGGCATACGGCGCACTGCGGAGCTGCTCGACAGCCAATTTTCTCTGCTTTGGCCGGGACGCCGGACTGCGCCGCCCATCCGATCTCGAACGGCTGCTGCTGCGGCGATTGTCAGTATTCGTGGGCGGCTTCACCCTCGACGTCGCGCAGAAGGTTGTCGGAACGCCAGATCTCGAGGAGGCCAAGGTCCATAACGCGATCGCGGAGTTGATCGCAAAATCGCTTGCCTCGACCGATATGTCCGGGCGGGTCCCGCGCTATCGACTGCTCGATACCACGCGTACCTATACTTCCACAAAACTGGGCGATAGTGGCGAAAGCGAGCTGTTGAGGCGGCGACATGCCCTTTGCTATCGCGACATTCTCGAGAACGCCGCGGATCAGGACACTGTCTATCAAGACCAGGCCGGCATAGCCGCCGCGGACATCGACAACATCCGGGCCGCACTGAATTGGGCCTTTGGCCCAAACGGCGATCCGTCGGTCGGCGTCGACCTGGCGGCCTATTCGGCATCGCTATGGTATGGCAAAGCGCTTTTGACCGAGTATCGCCATTGGGCAAATGTGGCAGCGGCCGCGGCAGCAGCGGATACGGGCACTCCTTCACCGCAAAAACAGCTCTCAATACAGATGGCGCTCGCAAGTACCGTGCTGTTTACGAATGGTGCATCGGATCAGGTCAAAGTGTTCGGGGCCAAGGCCCTGGAGCTGGCTATCAGTCTCAACGATGTCAGGGGGGAAGTATACGCATATTTGGTTCTTTGGGGACAAGCGGTGCGGACGCCTTACTATCAAGAGGCATTCGAGGTTGCAGAAAGATGTGTCGACACGGCCAGGAAGATTGACGATCCTGGACAGAGGTCGATGGCGGAGTGGATGCTCGGCACAACCGAGCATCGCCTGGGACGTCATAGGGAGGCCCGCCTGCATCTTCAGCGTTCACTCTATACCGATACCGAAACGTCCCGGCACGCGCAGCTCAGGCAAGTCGGCTATGATCGCCGTACCGACACCTTTGCTACGCTTTCCAATGTGTTTTGGCTTCAGGGATTGCCCAGGCAGGCGGAGAAAATGGGTGCGCGTGCGATGGAGACCTCAACGACGCTTGGTTTCCCCGTTCCCATCAGCGTGGCGAAGGCGTGGACCAGCCTTAACAGATATCTATCGGGAATCGATATCGATGCCATCGAAAATGACGCGATCGAACTTGCGGAGCATGGGAGAGCCCATCCTGCCGACAGCTATCAAGGTATTGGTCTTTGCATATTGGGGTTGTGCCAGGCCCAACGCGGGCAATATGACGACGCGCCGATGCTCGTCAGCGAAGGTCTCAAACTGCTTGCGGACGGCCAGTATGGAATCTTCGATTCGGCGTTCCGTACCGAACTCGTCCTGGCCGCAATCAATGCGGAGCGGTACGACGACGCTTCAACCTGGATGGCGAAGATCGATGCGGAAGACCCGGGTCCCGAGCACCACTGGTGGACACCTGAAATCCTTCGCGCGAGGGGTGCACTTGCGCTGGGTGTGGACAAAGATGTCGCAAAGGCGGAAAGCCTGTTTCTGCAATCGATTGCACTCGCGCAGAAGCAGGGAGCTCTTGCCTGGGAGCTGAGGACAACGCTGGCTTTGAGTGAACTTTGGGCAAGCCGAGGTCGGGGGAAAGAGGCGCTGACTCTGCTGCCCGGCATTTGCGGCCAGTTCACTGAAGGGATCGAAACGGCAAATTTGTCGAAAGCTCAGCGTCTCCTCGGCGATCTAAGATCGTCTGCTTAGTCCGCTGTTGGCACTTTTGAGACATGCCGACCGGCTCTGACGATGTCCGTTCTGCGGGGTGGACCGGAAGTGATCAGCGAGCAGTCAAAACGACGCGATTGACCCTGTAGCGCGCGACGGCTGAACGCGATCGGCAGCAGGCGTTGTATGAGGGCCGGGGCGCGCGCCGGAATACCTACGCGCAGTTGCGAGGCGCGGTAAGCGACTGGCTCTTGCGCGGCGGCATCCCCGGCGATGGCACCATCGCGCCGGTTGACGACCCGCCGTTGTCGGAGTTGCTGAAGAGGGGCGAAACCTTAAGCGGCGGAGTGGCTCGTTAGCGTCACCGGCTGCGTGAGCTTGCCGCTGATCTTCACCGGGTGCGCGGCAGTCCATGGCCGTCATCAAAGCCCGCCGTCCGGCCCGCTCTGGGTTCATGAAATCAAGCATGACGGCTATCGGCTGATGGTGCGCCAGGCGACTAGAGCCATGCTCAAAATGACAGTCGCGATCCCGGCCGCTTCGAAAGGGCGGCGCTTGTTCGCCGTGAGACTAGTCAAATCGAAGGGGATTAGCCAGTTCGCGGGCCAAGGCTCGGGATCGATCCCGCCTTCCTTACCCGTGGTGACGGTGACGCTGATGGCGGTCGTAGCGATGATACACCCGGGCAGAACTGCCCTGCCAATCATTCCGGAAGAGACCGTTGGGATAGAGCGGGTTGCCGGGTCCGTAGTTCTGGCAGTTCGCGGTCGGATAATATTGCGCGCAGTACCCGGGCTCCTCGACGACGGCCTGCGCTCTCGCTGGACCTGCGAGCGTCGTTGCTAGCAACGCTGCGCCAAGTACCCCTGCGCCAAGGATTGCAAATTTTGTCATGAACGGCCTCGAAAGGTTGGGTTCTTAGGTAGACCGCGCCTGCGTGCCTGTTCCCCCACCTATTCGCCGGTGCCTTCACGTCCGATCAATTCGGCGTGCGGCGACGTTCCCGGTGACGGGTTGGCGCGCGGTTGGTTGACGAGCTGGAGGCCAAGCACCGCCTGCGCTGTCGTGTCGCTGCGGAAGTCGATCACCTCGCCCTTGGCTTCGGCGGCCCAGGTCAGCGCACACTCACTGCGCTCGATCATTAGCGTGTCGGCCATGATCTGCGCTTCAGCTTCCTGCCGTTCGCGCTCGCTCATGGCCGCGCCATCATCGGCGAGCGCGTCCCACTCCTGCTCAATGCGGACGATGATCTGATCACGGAATAAAACACATCAGCCCTAATGCGTCCGGGCTCTCAACGAATGTGATTGCCGGCCCCTCGACGTTGCGCACGATGGAGGAGACGGTCTTGGTCACGAAGCCGATCGGCAAGCCGTGCTCAATCGCGCTGTCGCAATTCGGTGCGGCGGCAGCGGCGAGCGCTTCGATCTGCTCGCGCATCTTCGTCTTGGCCACCGGCTTTAAGGGCGAGCGCTATAAACCTGCGTATAGGTCCGTGACCCCTTTAGATGCCCGACGTTTACCTACGTTCAATTGAGCCGCTGATCGCGATCGTCCTAGCCTGCATGCGTTGGAAAAGCGCACAGGCTCATGAAGTGCGACGGTGAAAAAAGGATGATCGACGAACAGCGACGATAATACCGAGAGGAGACTACAATGCCCAATTGCTCCGAAAGTCTTAGATCTGGCAGAGCCGCGCGATGCACAGTTTGTGATGGCAAGTTTGGTCTCGTCCGGCATTACTCGTGGCGAACCCCGCTTTGTTCCAAGAAGTGCGTTGATCGCTTCAGAGCTCGCCGGGCAAGTGACCGTAATTGGGTAGGCTGGCTCCAAATCGCCTTCGACCAGCTGCCAGAGTACCGCACGAGGGCCTTATGACGTTCCGGATCTCACAACGAGGCAAGGAATACTTAGAAACAGCGCAGACTTTGCTCCGCGCTGCCCAAACAATGACCGACCAACACGTTGCGGGTCAGCTTAAGGCGCTTGCCGAGGACTCTGAGCGGCGCTTCGCATGTTGATGCGGCCGAAGCATCCGTGCGATCAGCTGCTAGCGCTGAACGCGAGTGGCGTACATGACCTGATGGGCAGTTGCATAAGTGCAGAGCAACCCGGATCATGATGAGATGCCAGAGGCAGCGCAAGCGATGCTGACGGGGCGATGATGAGGTACAAACGCTGCCGCAACTGCGGTATCACGGTGACCCCGAACAAGCTCTATTGCCGTGCCTGCCTGCCTGTCGTGATGGCGGGGCGACCGAATTGTCGGCAGAACAGCGCAAACATGCAGCAGCGACAGCGACAGGGTCCTATGGAGGGGGTGGGGGGCCTGCGGGGAACGCGCGACGCCGATGGGCGAATATATTTGCAATTCATCACACCGCCCTAAATTACGTACCGTCTGGTACACAAAGGCGGTGCGCGGTGTGGACCATGACGCCGGTCGAGGTTGCGATCTTCATGATGCTGGTCGTCGTCGGTGTCGCATTGCTGGCGTAATCGCGGTTGTGGAGCAAGCGAGCGGAACCACGTTCGAGGTGCGGCCCACATCGGCGTTTTGGGTCGCACCCTCAGGGAGGAGCCGACATGGCAGATCGGGAGAACTCACCGGCCTATGCGGCGCTGCCACGGAGCGCGCGCCGGGTGTTCGCCGCGATACAGGCGGCGATCGGCGACGGCAGCAGCGCGAGCGTGTCCTACGTTGACTTCAGGCTGGATCGCCGCACTGGTCAGTAACGGTCTTGACGTTCATCCGTCATTTGGACGAGTGATCCATCGTGTTCGCACTGCCGCGCCATCAAATTCTGTTTAGAGAGCCCGCCTCAGTTTCGTCCAACTGAGTGACCTTACTTGCTTTCCTCGTTCGCAATGACTGCTTCCAAAGATTGGAGCACGAACCAAAACCACAATTAACGGTGTCGGCAGTTTGCGAACCTGCATCAGCTTCACGCATTCGGCGTTCTAGTGAGAGCTCCACCATGGATTGTGACCGCTCCAAGCCCAACGGTACTGTGTTCGGCATAGATGATTGGCTTAACTATCTATGGGATCAAGCGGCCACGTGTCGGAAACTTGTCGAGCAGGCCGACGATCCTCTCGTTAAAACCGAACTGCTCGCGTTGGCGTCGGTCTGCGAGGAGATCGCCGATAACATCGAAGATCATTTGACGGGCGGGGAAGGCCATGCGCCGCGTGGGTCAAGGCTGTCATGAAAGAGGCGGCCTTACTGCTCTAGCTCTTTAAGAATGTGGTCGCGGTGCGCAACGTTTTGATCTTGCATGTGGCGAAAGGTCGTAAGCAGGTCCAATGCAATGGTGATGTCGCACTCGTCACGCTCTAGGTCAGCAATGATCTGCTCTTGGCTCTCAATATAGCGGCGAACGCTAGCGATGTGTCGCTCGGCTTGCCGCCTGCGCTCGACAGCGCGTTCATCGTGAGCCGGATCGCGGCGACAGGCGTAGTGAACGCGGCATAGGTTGGCGTCGACAAGCCGCTGGTCGTCGAGAAGACGGTGACGCCGGACGGGCTGCGCGTCGGGTTGGAGTAGGTGCTGGTCGGGTCATCGACGGTGACCGAGCTCGGCGAGGAAGAGCCGCCCGTTGCCACGGGCGATAAACCTCATCGTCCTGCAAAGGTTGCTGCCAAGTGCTGTCATGAGGTCGGGGGCAATCACTAGGCAGCGACGTCGTCTTTCCCTTTCTCGGTAAAGTGGTCTGCAAACTCGCGCAACCACTCCGCCATTTTCGTAAAGGTTCGCGCTCGTGAAAGTGTTGCGGAGATAATGAGGGAAACGCTCCGCTGCCCTGTCGGGCGGGGGCATTTTGGCAAGGATAAAATTGTATCATGCGAAGACCGGACCAGATGTCCCCGTTCCCCTGGTCGGTTTGATCCTGGACCATACCTGGCGCTAGCGGCAGTTCGGACATTTCGTCGGCCTTAGTACGCCAATGTTGCCGGTCCGCATGGTCGAGACGGTGCCGTGCTTCGTGCGGTAGGTTCGATCCTCACTGTCAACGTTTACAGTGACGAACCTGAGTTCATCACGAAGTTTGCTGACGTAGGTGTGCGTCACCTTCGCCGAAGGCAGCGATCGCCTTGCGCAACTGCGGCCGGTCGGAACGCGCGCCGCTGAGTTCGAGCGCAGCTTGATCAAGGCGCGCACCGCCGTTGGCATCCGGCGCGCGAGAGAAGCGGGTGTCAAGTTCGGTCGGCCGTCGAAGCTGACCAAGCACCAACAGCAGCAGGCAATCAAGCTGCTCGATGCTGGCGAGCCGCAGAGCGCCGTGGCGCGGTTGTTTAACGTCGATCAGTCGACGATTTCGCGCTTGATCAGAGTGCGTCGGCCGATCCGCTTCCAAAAGCCGCGGACTCCCGAGATACTATCCGGGCGCCAAAAATCGGGGCGGCACACCCCTGCATGTAGCAGTATAATTATGCCCATGTAGCCTTCGACATCCGCTGCGAAGACTGCGACGAGCTTACGGCTGACGTTCGTAGCCTCTGACATCGCCTTTCCCAATTTCATCCCATGGCCCGCTACTTAAGAGAGTGGTTGCTTTCACTTGATATAGAGAAGTCAAAGTTAAGAGCGAGGAAAGTCAGAAGATCCGCGCGATACTCGTCGCGCGATCTCGGCTCGTGTCTATGCGCCGGGACATCGAGAACCAGGTCCGCAGTCTCATCAAGGAATGTGGGTTGCTATTCCCTCGCGCCATTGGCCAACAGTTCCGCAATCAGGTTAGCGAGCTAATAGGCAAAGATCATCAGCTCCTCAGCGTGATCGCGCCGCCCCTGTCGATCCATGAGCATATCTGTCAGCAGCAGAACAAGTTCGACGACGAGGTCCGCCGATTGGCGAAGTCAGACGAGACGACGCGTCGCCTGATGACGGTTCCTGGTGTCGGAGTGGTGACGGCCCTAACGTTCCGCCATACGATCGATGACCCGTCCCGCTTCCGATCGGCCTCGACAGTCGGCGCCTACCTCGGCCTTACACCTCGGCGCAACCAATCTGGAGAAACTGACATAACTGGCAAGATATCGCGATGGGGCGACCGGCTTCTCCGAACTTGTCTGTTCGAGGCGACGACCGTTCTGCTTTATCGGACCAAGAAATGGTCCTCCCTCAAGGTCTGGGGAATGAAGCTTGCAAAATGGATAGGTATGAAGAAGGCGAAGGTCGCCATTGCCCGCGAGATCGCCGTCATCCTTCACTGCATTTGGGTCGACGGCACCTCGTTCGACTGGGGCCACGCAAAGCCGGCCTGAACGCATCCTGAAGTTTCCTTGCCCGGTCCGCCGGGCTGGCGATGTCCCGCTGGGACGGTGGTCGTGGTGACCTCGGTCAATCGGCTGGTGGCGGCTCGTCCGTACCCCGCTGTACACGTTGAGGCACCCGACCCGGACATCATCATGAGGCGCCTGGCGACCTCGGAAAGGACCATGATCTCAGCGATGGCATCACCGCGTTGAGATTTTTCGGCGAAGGCCGACCGATCCAATACCGAGCTGGCAATCATATGCCAGCCGCGCTCGCCCCGTCTCCACCCCGAACAGTTCCGACGGGGCGAGCGCTACCGTTTTGCTGGGAATGGTCTTATCGGTGCTTGACAAAAATTCGCAATTAAAGGGCCGATTGACATCCCGGCTAGGCTCGCGACAGACTTCTGCGTTTATTACTCCGCCCTGGACGCCCGTCGGCTCGGCTTCGACATCGTGCTCATCGAAGCGGGCTGCAGGGCCATCGATCTGGCGGGCTCGCTCGACGCTGCCTGGGCCGCGATGGCCGAGGCGGGCGTGCTGCGCGTCAACGGTCTTACGATGATCTGATGTTACGCGGTCCGTGTTGTCCGGTTCGGCATTCCACCGACTGCGATGATTTCTGCGGACAATTGCTCGATGGTGGAGCGGTGCCGCATTGCCGTCTGCCGAACCAGGGTAAACGCGTCCGATTCGGAGAGAGCGTGACTGCGCATAATCTGAAGAACGGCGGCGAAGACAACGCGCCGGGAACGAATGCGATCTTCCAGTCTTTCGATATAGGCGGCTTCATCCGTTCTTCGTTGCGCGGAATCGAAGGCAACCACCAGCGCGGTGTAGAGTCCGGCGGAACGCAGCGGCTTGACGAGAAAGGATGCTGGCTGCAGGTCGAGCAGCCACTTCAACCGGCTGGGTGTCTCGGTTCCGATCAGCGCGACGATCGGTGCGCTGACCTTCCACGCTGTGGCCAGATCGGACTTGATCGGAATGGTGTCCGCGTCAACCACGACGACGTCGAAGGCCTCGTCCGCTGGCGGCGACTCCGCTGGGTCACATTCAGTGACCGACATGCCGAGGCGGTTGAGCTGGCGGCGCACGATTGAAATTTCCCGCTCATCTCTTATCACCACGAGAGCGCGCCGGCCGCGAACGGAAAATGGCGATGGCCTCGTCATTTCGCGACACGCAGATGGCTTGACCGCTTCGTCATCGCCTCATTGCTCTTTTCCGGCCTCGCGCCAATGGCTGCAAGATCGAGGTTCGAAAGATAGGGATCGGGTCGCTCAGGAGCGTCCGCTTCCCAGAAGATCTCGAACTGGCATCCAGGCACAGAGCGTGCCAACCGGGGTGTCAGGAAGCAGTGATTATTGTCAGGATCGACCCAGACCGGACCCTGAGGAGAATCATAGCGGTGATTAGCGGCGGCGCGACGGACGGCTCCGACATCCGCCGAACCCGCGCGACGGATGGCGCGCGCAAGCAGCATGACGCAGACGTAAGTTGACTGTCCATCGACGGACGGATCGCTGTCGGTGCCGTGGCGGGCCTTCCACCGCGCAACAAAAGCCCGGTTCTCGGGCTGCTCGATGCTCTCGAAATAGGCAGATGATGTGATGCATCCGACCGAAGCCGCCGATCCGATCAGCTTCAGCTCGGGTTCGCAAAGACTGCAGCTCAGCATGGGAATCGTCAGTCCCGCGCGCGTTGCCGCTTCGTGCAATGCGCGCATGAAGGCGTAGCTGGATTCCCCGACAAGCGTGTTGAACACAACAGGCGGCTTCCGGTCGATGACCTCGTTGACAATGTGGTCTACCGCGGTCTCGCCGAGCTCCAGCAGGCGTTCGGCAAGAATGCGGCCGCCGGCGCTGGTCACGATTTCACGAATGACGCGGTTGGTTTCCCAGGTCCAGACATAGTTGGAACCGATGCAGAGCACGTCGTCGGAGATGTGATCGAGCATGTGCCGCACCAGCGGCACGACGTGCTGGTTCGGCGCGGCCCCGACATAGATAACGTTGTCGCTGCTTTCGAATCCTTCATATCGTGCCGGATGCCATAGCAGCCGTTCGGTGCGTTCGACAACGGGAATAACCTGCTTGCGCGAGGCGGACGTGTAGCAACCGACAATGTGATCGACGTGTTCTTCGCGGATCAAGTCGTCGCATGCCGTATGGTAGGCGGCGACAACGCCGCCGGGATCGCGCAAATGGGGTGCGAACGCGAAATCGAACTCGTCGCCCTGATTGACTTCGTCGATCGCCATCAACGCGCTCTTCAACATCTCGCCCGCCATCATTGCGTAAGGTCCCGATTGGGAAAATACGAGACCGAGAGGGACGGATGGCTTTTTCATGAAGAAGCTCGGAGCTGTACGGCAGATCATCTCATCGCAACAACGTCGATTTGTCACCTTGTATCATCGATCTAGGCTGCGCGTCATTTGTGCGACCACATGCTCAAAAAAGGTGCTGGTGTCGCATTGACAAGGCTGGCAACGCTAAGACACAATAAATCGCTACGTGAATGCGTGCATGACGATAGAGTTCTCGCCCAGCCGATGACGTCTGAGTGACAACCCTCAAGTTTCGTTCTGCAACGTAAGCATACTCGACCATCGATAGAAGCGGCATTGATGCCATTCGGGGCCTTTTCGGGCCGCGGGTGGCGTTTTTCGTTTGTCTGCCAAAAGACAGGATTGCGGTGAAGCATGGTAGTTCGTCTTCCGACGCTGGAGCAAATTGATAACCTGGCGTCCGGTTTTGGTCTCGTTCTTACGGCTGACGAAGTTGTCGGCTTTCAGCAGGCCTTCAAGGGATCGCTGGCCTCATATGGCCGGCTTGACGAACTGGTCCCGCCCGCCCTGGCGCCGATTGCGCCCCGATCGCCCGGATACCGGCCTCCGGCGACTGAAAATCCGTACGGCGCCTGGTATTGGAAGACGAATATCCGGGCCGACGCAGACGGCCTGCTGAGCGGCAAGAGCGTCGCGATCAAAGACAACATCTGTGTCGCAGGCGTTCCGATGATGAATGGCTCGGCGCTGCTTGAAGGTTATGTCCCGGAACTCGATGCCACTGTGGTGACGCGGATTCTTGAGGCGGGAGGTACCATCGCAGGCAAGGCGGCCTGTGAAGATCTTTGCTTTTCCGGCGCCAGTCACACTTGCGCGAGCGGTGTGATACGCAATCCGCACAACGTCGCCCACAGTGCCGGCGGTTCATCGGGGGGGAGTGCCGCTCTCGTGGCGGCTGGCGAGGTGCCGATGGCGCTTGGCGGGGACCAGGGCGGTTCGATCCGGACACCGTCAAGCTGGTGTGGAATTTATGGTCTGAAGCCGACCTGGGGACTTGTGCCGACCACGGGGTCGATGCCGATCAGTTATTCCCTCGATCACTGCGGCCCGATGGGCGCGACGGTCGAAGATGTCGCGCGGCTGCTGACCGTCATTGCCGGCCATGACGGTTGGGATACCCGCACGATTGCTGCTCACACCGGCGACTACATGGCCGCCCTCGGCAAGTCGGTGAAAGGATTGCGTGTCGGAGTTCTGCGGGAAGGCTTCAGGCATCCCGAAAGCGATCCAGCTGTCGATGCCAAGGTGCTCGCAGCCGTCAGCGCATTGCGCAAGGCCGGCGTCGAAACCGAGGAAGTTTCGGTACCTTGGCATCTCGACGGGCCGCATGTCTGGAGCGGGATCATCCTGGAAGGCGCGGCCGAGATGATGCTCAAGGGATACGGCGTCGGCAACAACATCCAAGGTTACTATCCGCTTTCAATGCAGGAAGCCTTTGCCCGTGGCATGGGAACTCGGATCAACGACGTCTCACCGACGGTGAAATTGGTGCTGCTGCTCGGCGAATACATGCATCGCAGCTACCACGGGCGCTATCATTCGAAGGCGCAGAATCTGCGGGTGTTGCTGCGGCGCGCCTACGACGAGGCGCTCGCAAAATTCGACGTGCTGGCGATGCCGACGATTCCATTTACGGCAACGCCGATTCCGCCGGCCGATGCGCCGCTCGGCACGACGATCGATGCAGCGCTCAACATGCAGGCGAACACTTGCCCGTTCGACGTGTCCGGACATCCCGCCTTCACGCTGCCATGCGGCCGGATCGACGGCCTGCCGGTCGGCTTGATGCTGGTCGGGCGCCATTTCGAGGAAACGACATTGATACAGCTTGCTTCGGCGATCGAAGCTGGCGGCGACTGGAAGCTGAATTAGAACATAACAAGGCAACTATCTGATGCCGGCGCGCGATCTGCACTATTCCGAACTGGTCGAGGTTGGACGACGTATTCAGAAGCGCGACCTGTCTTCAGTGGAGGCAACGCAAGCCCAACTGGATCGTATCGCCCGTCTTGATGGCCAATTGAAAAGCTACGCACATGTCATGGCCTCGTCGGCACTGGAGCAGGCGTACGCAGCCGAGAAGGAAATCGCAAATGGCAAGGTGAGGGGCCTGCTTCATGGCGTGCCGATCGCTGTCAAGGACCTGTGCTGGACCAAGGATGCACCAACCGCAGCGGGCATGAAGATTTATCGCAACAACCGCCCCAGTGAGGATGCGACTGTCGTCTCCAGGCTCAAGGAGGCAGGAGCGGTCATCCTCGGCAAGTTGCAATTGACGGAAGGTGCTTACGCCGACCATCATCCGGACATCGATCCACCGCGGAACCCGTGGGATGCAACGCTCTGGTCGGGCGCATCCTCGAGCGGCTCCGGCGTAGCGACTGCCGCGGGACTTTGTTACGGTTCATTGGGGTCGGACACCGGCGGCTCGATCCGCTTTCCGTCAGCCGCCAACAGTGTGACCGGCCTGAAGCCAACTTGGGGACGGGTAAGCCGCTACGGCGTCTTCGAACTTGCCGCCACACTGGATCACATCGGGCCGATGGCACGAAGTGCCGTGGATTGCGGCGCCATCCTGGGCGCTATCGCAGGCGCCGATCCGAAAGATCCGACCGCCGTACTGGAACCGGTGCCGGATTATCTGGCGAACTTGAATGGCAGGCTGCGTGGGACACGGATCGGTGTCGACCCGCGCTGGACCAGCGAGGACGTCGATGCCGCTTCGACCAAGGTTCTTCAGGATGCGCTGCGTATTGCCGTCGATCTTGGCGCAGAAATTCACGAGATTGTCTTTCCCTATCCGACAGCGATGATCGCCGACTGGTTTCCGCTATGCGGCGTCGAGACGGCAGTTGCGCACGAAACAACCTATCCCTCGCGGAAGTCGGAATACGGGCCGGGACTTGCCGGATTGATCGAACTTGGCCTGCAGCAATCCGGCACCGACTATCAGAAGATCGTTTTGCGCCGCGAAGCATTCCGGGGAAAGGTGAGGGCGTTGTTCGAAAAGGTCGACCTTCTTGCCGTCCCGGCCCAGACATTCGCCGCGCCGACCATCGGCAAAATGGCGACCCTGGGTGAAAATCCGGATCTCATCACCGGTCTGCTGCGCTTCAGCTGCCCCTTCGACATGACGGGAAGTCCTTCCATCACTCTTCCGGGCGGCTTTACGGAAAGCGGCGGTCCGGTAGCGTTCCAGTTCGTTGGCCGTCATTTCGATGAGGCTCGTCTGGTGGCCGCCGGAGATGCGTTTCAGCGCGCGACCAACTGGCACCGCCGCCACCCTTCACTGTGAGGATTTAGGGATGTCACGATGATCAACGACCCTTGGCTCAAGACCTCGATCATGGCGAAACGCGGACTTGCCAAAGGCCAGGCCGGGCAACGCCACGAACTACCGATCGCGGCGCAAGGCGACTTCCACTACGTCTACGGGCCCTACGCCAAGCCGGTGCTCACGATCAATCCTGGCGACGTCGTCGTGGTGGAGACGGAAGACGCTTTCGGCGGTGTCATCACCAGCGAGCAGGACAGTCCGACCGCCAAATTGGAGTTTCCTTTTCTCAATCCGCAGTGTGGCCCCGTGGCCGTCAACGGCGTGGAGAAGGGCGATTGCCTGGCGGTCCACATTCACGCCGTGGAAACACGGGGCGCGCAGCCCGCCGGTACAACCTGCATCATTCCGGAATTCGGCGGCCTCGTTGGAACGGCGTCTACAGCCATGCTTAATCAGCCCTTGCCGGAGCGGGTGAGGAAAATGCACGTCGACAAAAGCGGGGTGCGCTGGAGCGACAAGATCGTCCTCCCTTACGAGCCGTTCATCGGCACGATCGGGGTTTCGCCCCAGATCGAGGCGATCTCCTCGCTGCAGCCGGATTACCACGGCGGCAACATGGATTTGCCGGACGTAGCTCCTGGCGCGATCCTTTACTTTCCGGTGCATAGCAAAGGCGGTCTGCTTTACGTCGGCGATTGCCACGCGGCGCAGGGTGACGGCGAATTGTCGGGTGTCGCGGTCGAACAACGCGCCACGGTCACGCTGCAGATCGACGTCATCAAGAACTGGAGCTTCGCCTGGCCGCGGCTCGAGACGGAAGCCTTTCTCATGACGATCGGCAGTGCCCGGCCGCTGGAGGATGCGGCGCGGATCGCCTATCGCGAACTCGTGCGCTGGATGAGCGCCGACTACGGCTTCGATGAAATCGACGCCTACATGCTTCTCAGCCAGGCCGGACGCATCCGGCTCGGGAACATGGTCGATCCAAAGTACACAATGGGTGCGTCGATCCTGAAAAAATATCTGGTCTCATGATTTTTCGGCAACATCGAGGAGGAGTACTGCAATGAAGCTCAATCGCAGAAAATTCGTACGGGGCACGGCCGCAACCCTTGCTGCCGGCACGTTCGGCTCCAGCGCCTGGGCGGCGGACGAAATCAACGTCGCCAGCATCCACGATCTCTCGGGCGGGCTCGACATCTACGGCAAGCCGATGGTCGATGCGCTGACGCTCGCGGTCGAGGAAGCCAATGCGGCCGGCGGTCTGCTTGGGAAGCAGATCAAGCTGATCAATTACGATACCCAGTCGAATATGCAGCTCTATACGCAGTTTGCGCAGCAGGCAGCGTTGAAGGACAAGGTCGCCGTCGTGCATGGCGGCATCACCTCCGCCTCGCGCGAGGTGATCCGGCCGGTACTCGACAAGTTCAAGACGCTGTATTTCTACAACACGCAATATGAAGGTGGCGTCTGCGACCGCAACCAGTTCGACACCGGCGTGACGCCGGCGCAGACTGTGGAAAAGCTGGTGCCCTACGCCATGAAGAAGTGGGGCACGAAGGTCTATATCGTCGCGGCCGACTACAACTACGGCCAGATCACTTCACAATGGGTGAAGAAATACGTCACCGAAAACGGCGGCGAAGTTTCTTCGATCGACTTCTTCCCGCTCGACGTCACCAATTTCGGTCCGACTATCTCCAAGATCCAGGCGGCGAAGCCGGACTTCGTGTGGTCCGCGCTGGTCGGCGGCGCGCATATCTCCTTCTATCGGCAGTGGGCGGCGGCGGGCATGCGCAAGAGCATTCCGATGGCGTCGACCACCTTCGCGGTCGGCAACGAGCACATCGTGCTGTCGCCGGACGAATGCAACGGCATGCTGGTCTGCTACAACTACTTCCAGGATCTGAAGAACAAGACCAACGAAGCCTTCGTCGCCGCCTTCCACAAGCGCTTCGGCGCCGATTATCCGAATGTCACCGAACTCGCGATGGGAACCTATCAGGGATTCCTTCTGTGGGCCGAAGCGGTCAAGAAAGCCGGCAGTATCGACCGCATGAAAGTGATCGAGGCGCTGGAAACCGGCATCAGCATCGATGCACCGTCCGGCAAGGTGACGATCGACCCGCCGACGCATCATTGCGTGCTCGACGTTCACATCGCCGAGGTCAGCGACAAGAAGCTCAAGGTGCTGGAAGACTTCGCGCAGCAGAAGCCTTCGGATACCGCTGCGGTGTGCGACCTCATCAAGAACCCCACCGACAACCAGCAATACGTGATCAAGATCTAAAAGGCCGGTTGGATCTCGCATGCGTTGGGAAAGGTAAACGTGGATTTCGTTGTTCTTCTGGCGATCCAGGTCCTCTATGCGGTTGCCAGCCTGGCGCTGATCAGCGTCGGGCTGGCCATCATCTTCGGCATGATGCGGGTCATCAATCTCGCCCATGGCGAGTTTCTGATGCTGGGCGGATATGCCGCGATTGTCGCGACAAGCCACGGTGTCAGCATCTGGATTGCGATGCTGGTGGTGGCGCCTGTTGTCGTCGGCCTCATCGGGATTGTCGTCGAAATGACGATCATTCGTTTCCTGTATGGCCGCATGGTCGACACCATGCTCGCGACCTGGGGCCTCAGTCTTTTCCTGGTGGGGCTCACGACCGCGATCTTCGGCAACACCACCGTCGGCATCTCGGCGCCGCTTGGCAGTTTCCAGATCGGCGCGTATCGCACCAGCGGATACACGCTGTTCGTCATTGCCGTTTCTGTGGTCGTGATGGCCGGCATCTTCGCGGTGCTGCGCTTTACGCGGCTCGGCCTGATTGCCCGCGGCACCATGCAGAACGCCAATATGGCCGCCGCACTCGGGGTGAACCCGCCGCGGGTCTATGCCGTCACCTTCGGCATCGGTGCCGCTCTGTCGGGCCTTGCCGGCGCCGTGCTGGCGCCGGTCTCCGGCGTCTTTCCTACCATCGGCGTCGCCTATGTGGCGAAATCCTTTATCACGGTGATCGGAGGCGGTGCTGCGATCCTCTCGGGAACGGTGTCGGCATCCGTGCTGTTCGGCACCATCAATCAGATCGCGACCTTCTTGACGACGCCGGTGTTTGGCGAGGTCGCGCTGCTTGCCGCCGCGATCGTCCTGATCCGCCTGCTGCCGCAGGGCATCACCGGCCGCTTCTTCCGGAGAGGCCTGTGAACGCCCGCACCCTGAATTTTCTCGGCCTCGGACTGGTCGGCATCGTCGGCGTCGCCTTCCTGATCCTGATCCCGCGCTTCGCCGAGCTCGATACCGTGCTTGAACTCACGGTCTACATGATCATGGCGGTGCTAGCGCTCAGTCTGGCGCTGATCTGGGGTTATGGCGGCATTCTGTGCTTCGGCCAATCCGCGTTCTTCGGATTGGGCGCCTATACCTACGCGATCGCCATGTTCAACATCGGCGAAAGCACGGTTCCGTTTCTGCTGGCCATCGCGCTGCCGGCAGCCTTCGCCGCGTTGCTCGGCTATTTCATGTTCTACGGGCGCATCAGCGACGTCTATCTCGGCGTCATCACGCTGACGGTGACGCTGATCCTGTTCAATTCGATCAATTCCACCGCTGGCCCGGAATTCCATATTGGCGCGGCGCGACTTGGCGGCTTCAACGGCATTCCGGGGATACCGCCGCTTAATTACCCCGGCAACAAGGGCGCGACGGTCGATCTGGAAGGCATGTTCTATCTTTCGACGGCGGCTTTGCTCGTGACCTATTTCGGATTGCGGCTGTTGTTGGCCAGCCGGTTCGGCCGCATCATCGTCGGTATCCGTGAGAACGAACGGCGCGCCGAACTCCTCGGATACGATCCGCGGGCCTACAAGCTGGTGACCTTCACCATCGGCGGAGCGCTCGCCGGTTTCGCCGGATGCCTGTTCGCCAATTGGGGAAATTTTGTAAGTCCGACCATTTTCGGGTTGGCCCAGTCCGCCCAGATCATCATTTGGGTCATCGTCGGCGGGCGCGGCACGCTGATCGGTCCGATCATCGGTTGCATCGGCATCCAGTGGCTTACGACGGCACTCGGAGCGAACCAGCCCAGTGGCTCGGATTGGTGGACGAAGCTCCTGGCCAATGCGCCGTTCATTTTTGGCGTCATCCTTGTGGCGTTCGTGCTGCTGGTGCCGAAGGGGTTGGTGCCTACGCTCGGCGACGTCGGACAATGGCTGCTGCGGGCGGGCACGCGGCGGGTCGCAGCCAGCCTCGAGCCCAAGCAGGCGGAGGAGGGGTGATGGCCGAACCGCTACTGCAAACCCGCGATCTCAGCATGCACTTCGGCGGCGTCAAGGCGGTCCGCAACGTCAACTTCACGTTGGCCGAGGGTGAACTGCGCTGCCTGATCGGTCCGAACGGCGCCGGAAAAAGTACGTTCTTCAAGATGCTCACCGGACAGCTTCAGCCGAGCCTGGGACAGGTGCTGTTCCGCGGCCACGATATTTCTCAGGCCCACGCCCACGAGATCGCGCGTCTCGGCATCGGCATCAAGACCCAGGTGCCAAGCGTGTTCGATGGCTTGAGCGTGCGCGAAAACATCTGGCTGGCGGCGAGCCGCATCCATGCCCGTGATCGCGTTAATGCCGTGGCTGACGAGATGCTGGAGCGCATCGGGCTCACCGGCGCGGCAAACCGCCTGGTAGGCCAACTCGCCCACGGTCAGCGGCAATGGGTTGAACTGGGCATCGTATTATCGACCGATCCCGATCTCATCCTGCTCGATGAACCCGCGGCCGGCATGACGCATGAGGAGGTGAACAAGACCGCCGAGATCGTGCGCGAGATCAATCGCAGCAAGGCCCTCATCGTCGTCGAGCACGACATGCAATTCATCCGCATGATCGCCAAGCAGGTGACGGTATTCAATCAGGGCAGCGTGCTGGTGGAGGATTCCGTGGAAAATATCCTGCGCAACCCGCTGGTGCGCGACGTCTATCTCGGCAAGCAGGCAGCCGCATGATGCTCAATGTCCAGGGACTGCGTGCGGGCTACGGCCGCATTCCGATGCTCAACGGGGTGAGTTTTGCCGTCAAGGTCGGGGAGTTCATCGGAATTCTCGGTCATAACGGCATGGGCAAGACGACGCTGCTCAAGGCGTTGATGGGCTTTTTGCCGGCCACCGGCGGGTCCGTCCGTTTCGATGGTCACGACCTGACAACGGCCGAGCCCTATCAGCGCGCGCGGCTCGGGCTCGGCTATGTGCCCCAGGGGCGAGAGATTTTTCCCGGGCTTACCGTCTACGACAATCTGCGCATGGGCTGTACCAAGGAGACAGGCAGCGAGCAGGAAACCATTGAGGAAGTGCTCGAGGAGTTTCCTCGCCTCAAACCTCTTCTCGATCGGTCCGGTGGCGCGCTGTCGGGCGGCGAGCAGCAGCTCTTGGCGCTCGCGCGCTGCCTTTGCGGCAAGCCGCGTCTCATTCTGCTCGACGAGCCGACCGAAGGTATCCAGCCCTCGATCATCGACGAGATTGTCGAGGTGCTGCAGCGCCTGCGCGACAAAAGCGGCCTCACCATGATTCTGGTCGAGCAGAACCTCGAGTTCATCGCCGCGCTCTCAAGGCGGATTCTCATCATTCAAAAAGGTGCCATCACCCGGGAATTGCAGCCAGGCGATCTCGCCGATGCAAGTCTGGTCGGCGAATTTATCGGAATCACAACGTAAGGCCCGATTCAGCGGGCACGGATAACAGGGAGACCGACCATGGCAGTCAGACGACCCACTCTCGATCAATTGCGCAGTGTCGCCGAGGACCTCAGCATGCATATGGGGGAGGAAGAGCTTAAATCCTACGACGCCCTGATGCAGGGAAATTACGCTGCCTATGACATTATTGATGCTATGCCGGATTACGTCCCGGCCGTGACCTATCCGCGAACGCCCGGCTATCGTCCGGAAGGCGAGGAGAACAAGTACAACGCCTGGTACGTCAAGAGCACGGTCAAGGGCGCGGCAAGCGGCAAGCTCGCCGGCAAGATGGTCGCGCTGAAGGACAATGTCAGCCTGGCCGGCGTGCCCATGATGAACGGCGCCTCGACGCTCGAAGGCTACGTGCCCGATGTGGACGCCACCATCGTCACGCGCATCCTCGACGCCGGCGGCACGATCCTCGGCAAGACGCATTGCGAGTATTTCTGTTTCTCCGGCGGCAGCCACACCAATTCGACCGGTCCGGTCCATAATCCCCACAAGATGGGTTATTCGGCCGGCGGCTCTTCTTCGGGCAGCGGTGTCGTGGTCGCGCTCGGCGAGGCCGATATGGCGATTGGCGGCGACCAGGGCGGATCGATCCGTATCCCCTCGTCGTTCTGCGGCATCTACGGCATGAAGGGAACGCACGGTCTCGTTCCCTATACCGGGGTGATGCCGATCGAAATCACGCTCGATCACACCGGGCCGATGACCCGCAATGTCGGCGACAACGCGCTTCTGCTCGAGGTGCTGGCGGGCGCCGACGGCCTCGATCCCAGGCAGATCGCTCCCAAGGTCGCCAACTACACGCAAGCGCTCGACGGCGGCGTCAAGGGGCTGCGGATCGGCATCGTCAAGGAAGGTTTCGGACTTCCGGTTTCCGAGCGCGATGTCGATGCCAAGGTCATGGCGGGCGCCGCGTTTTTCAGGAAACTCGGTGCCACCGTCGACGAGATATCGGTGCCGATGCATCTTTTGGGCCCCGCGATCTGGCTGCCGATCGCCGCGGAAGGCGGCACCGAGTTCATGATGAAGGGCAACGCCATGGGGACCAACTGGCGCGGTCTCTACAATACGACGCTGCTTGATGCCCATTCCGCCTGGCACCGTCGCGCCGACGAACTGTCCGACAGCCTCAAGATCACCATGCTGCTTGGTCAATATTTCACCAAGCACTATCGGGGGCATTTTTACGCCAAGGCGCAGAACCTCAACCGCAAACTGCGGGCCGCCTACGATACGGCGCTCGACAGCTACGATCTGCTGCTGATGC
The DNA here is from genome assembly GCF_036924615.1 of Bradyrhizobium sp. AZCC 2289. NCBI lineage: Bacteria > Pseudomonadati > Pseudomonadota > Alphaproteobacteria > Hyphomicrobiales > Nitrobacteraceae > Bradyrhizobium > Bradyrhizobium sp. AZCC 2289. Next base: position 9,691,878 of record NZ_JAZHRY010000001.1, read on the forward strand.
CGACCTTGCCGATGAAGGCAACGCCGCTGCCGCCGCCCGATGCGCCGCGCGATCTCTATATCCGGCGCGCCTTTGAGATGGTTCCCAATACGGCGCCGTTCAACGCGACTGGACATCCGGCGATGACCATTCCCTGCGGCATGAGCGACGGGCTGCCGATCGGGCTGATGCTGATCGGCAAGTATTACGACGAGTCGGTGATCTATCGGGCTGCGGCGGCGTTCGAGGACGCAGGCGACTGGACCGAGATGTAAGACAGCGAAGCGGCCGGTTCGCGCAAGGGCAGGCCGCCCCATCGTCACAACGGAGGCCAAGATGGATCTCGGATTGAAGGGTAAGAACGTGCTGGTGACCGGGGGAAGCAAGGGCATCGGCCTGGCGGTCGCCGAACTGTTTGCCGCCGAAGGCGCCAATGTCGCCATTTGCGCGCGTAATGCCGCGGAGGTCGGCAAGGTGGTGAAGGATCTGGCGACGAAGGGAGGCAAGTCATGGGGTGAGGCGATCGATGTCGCCGACCCGGCTGCGCTCAAGCAATGGGTCGAGGGCGCGGCCGGCGAACTCGGCGGCATCGACGCGATCGTTTGTAACGTCAGCGCGCTCGCGGTCGGCGATACGGCCGAAACCTGGGAGAAGTCGTTTCGCACCGATATGATGCATACGGTCAACTCCGTGGCGGCGGCGGTTCCCTATCTGGAGAAATCCAAATCCGCCTCGATCGTGATCCTCTCCAGCGTCTCGGGCTTCGAGATTGATTTCGCTGCGGGATCCTATGGCGCCTTCAAGGCGGCACTGATCCATTACGCCAAAGGGCTCAGCAGCCAGCTGATCGGCAAGGGCATCCGCGTCAACACGGTATCGCCGGGCAATACCTATTTCGAGGGCGGCATCTGGCAGGATATCGAGCGCGGCATGCCCAATCTCTACAAGACGGCGATGTCGCTGAACCCGACCGGGCGCATGGGCACGCCGCTGGAAGTCGCCGCCGGTGTCGTGTTTCTGGCAAGCCCGGTGGCGAGCCGGATCTCCGGCACCAACCTCGTGATCGATGGCGCGCTCACCAAGGCGGTCTGACGATTCGAGCGGAATTTTCAAGGATCGCCCGAACATGGTCGATAGCTGGCGCAGCCGACCGCCACCTCGCAGCAAAAACGGATGGATCGCAGATGAATAGCAAGATTGGGCGCCGCGACTTTCTCGGCACACTGGCGCTGGCGGGAGCAGCCGCGGCGGCGCAGCGAACCAATTTGATCGATTCCGCCGAAGCCGCCGCGAACCCGAGCGACGGCATCACCTCGGCGTCGGCCAGTGACCTCGCTGCGGCCATTCGATCGAAGAAATTGAGATCCAGGGATGTCGTTGAGGCGCATCTGGAGCGGATCGCCACGGTCAATCCAAAACTCAATGCCGTCGTTCAGCTGACCGCCGAGGCGGCGCGGAAAGCGGCCGATGAAGCCGACGCGGCGCTCGCCCGCGGCGACATCAAAGGCCCGCTGCATGGCGTTCCCATCACCATCAAGGATACGCTGGAAACCGCCGGTGTCATCTGCACCGGCGGCACCAAGGGCCGAGCCAATTTCGTCCCCAAGGCCGACGCCACCGCGGTGGCGCGGCTGCGCGCCGCGGGCGGCATTATCCTCGGCAAGACCAATGTGCCCGAACTCGCCGGCGCGGCCGAGACCGACAATCTGGTCTATGGGCGGACCAATAATCCCTACGATCTCACCCGCACGCCGGGCGGCAGCAGCGGCGGCGAGGCGGCGATCATTGCCGCCGGCGGTTCGCCGCTCGGGCTCGGCACCGACGCCGGAGGCAGCATCCGCATCCCTGCGCATTATTGCGGGCTCGCGGCGATCAAGCCGACCGCGGGCCGGGTTCCGCGGACCGGGCAATTTCCGCTGCCGTTGGGCGCGCGCAATCCGGTGTTTCACGTCAGTCTGATCGCGCGAAAGGTTCAAGATCTGGCCCTGGCGTTGCCGATCATCGCCGGTCCCGATTTCCGCGATCACTCGATCGTCGGCATGCCGCTCGGAGATCCGGCCAAAGTGGCGTTGCGCGATTTGAAAGTGGCCTATTTCGACGACGATGGCGTCGCCACCCCGACCAGGGAAATCGCAGCCGCGGTCCGCGACGCCGCCAAGGCGTTCGCGGATGCAGGGGTTAAGGTCGAAGAAAACCGGCCTCCCGACGTGGCAAAGCCTGGCGCCGTCTATCTCGACATCAGCCGCGGCGACGGCGGCGCCGGCACCCGGGCGTTCCTGAAGAGCATCGGGACCGACCAGATCTCGCCGCTGTTCGAGCGGGCGCTGACGGTTGCCGTGGCGCCGGCGATGCCCAACACCACGGAGGCGCTGGGCGCGTTCGCCAGATGGGATCTGTTTCGCAATTCGATGCTGCGCTTCATCGAAAACTACGACGCATTGCTGTCGCCGGTCATGCCATATCCGGCATTGCCGCATGGCACCAGCTTCGACGACGATCGGCGGATCGGGTTCGGTTACACGCAGATGCACAACCTGACCGGCTGGCCTACCGCAACCGTACGCATCGGCACCTCGCCGGAAGGGCTGCCGATCGGCGTCCAGGTTGCTGCCCGGCCGTGGCGGGAGGACGTGGCGCTGGCGCTGGTGCAGCATCTCGAACAAACCTTTGGCGGCTGGAAAATGCCGCAGCCGATCTGAACCGGCGCGGCCCGCCGGTCGGTCCGATCGGACGGTATCGCCATCATTGTCGGCCGGATGGCTCCGTCCGGCAGGATGAATCCCACCATGCGGAGCTACGAAAAAATAGATCGACGATGACTGCTTACCAAAAGCTCGTCCGATCGCTTTCAGCGACTCTCCGCGCTTCCAGCGATCCCATAACTCCGTTTTCTCCGCCGCAGTAAACTCTCTAATGCTGGAGCGGGTCTGCAACCAGGCCACGATCACGGAGCAGCCGGCGACGACGGTGCAGCTACCAAGCTACGAAGTAAGTAGCCCGGACGATCGAGATGTTTCGGCCGAAGATGCAAGGGCAGCCGATAGCCTCGGACCCATGATGTCCGTGATCGCCGCCTCCGACAGCGTGTCGTTGCAGGCTTAGGCCAGGCCGCCGACGCGCTACCAGCGATCAGCAGCGCGAGGCAATTGCACGGCGCGAGGCGAGGCATTGACGGCCATCGCGCGGACCTTCGCTGTGTCGCACACCACGATCAGCCGGCTCTGACGGGCTTGCGCCGCCGACATCGAGCGGCCGATTTCTAAACGGACCCTGTACTGGCACCGACCACCGACCTATTAAACCGGGACTCTAAAACTCCGTGACTGCTCGTCACCAAAGGGCTGCCTACCATCTGGCCCAGTTCGACACGCAAACCAGGTTCCACCGGGTTGGGGCTCCCCGCGCGGCAGCGGATCGGCGATATTTCGTTGTTGCTCGCCGTCTAGTCGCAGCGGCGCTCACGGCGCGTGATCCTGCGGCCGTCGTCCCGTTCAATCGTGGTAGTCTCCATGCGGCAGCGCTGTCGTGGGTCGACGGTGACACCGCCTCGACCGACGCCAACAGTGGCGTTGGAATCATACCCCCGACGTTCCCCATAGTAGCCGGGGTCGCGGTCGTCGAGGTGCCGCCCGGTCTGCATATCGACTTGGGCCATCTTGACGCCTTCGGCCTTGGCCGGAGTGACGAGCGGGGCAGTCGTCAGCACCACTGCGGCTGCCGCCACGGCAAGAGTGATCTTCATCATATGGAGACCCTCCTTGGGCTTGATTTAGAGGTGCAACGGGCACCGACACGGAGAGTTCCACCGGGCCAATCGAGGGAGGACGGGAGTAGCGCGGCGTAACGTATGCGGCACGCGGGCTACAATACTCCGCTTGGGCGGCGTCGTGCTTTCCGGTCTCAGCCCGAGACGTTGATGGAAATCAATGCGCCGAACAATCCGAGTTATACCGTTGGTATGGCATTATCCGAGCGGCGAACCTTCGCGGCGGAGCGTTCCGGTTGTGTCTGGAATCCGGGGACGCCTCCGGACCCCACCACGCGCATTTCCGCTTGAAACAGACGGCGCAGGGCACGTATCTGGATGGTGCGCAACTGGGGATGCGGTCGGGGCGTGTTGGAAGGGTTGATTACCGAGCTAAGGCCGACCAAGTGGGAATGGCGGGTCTGTGACCGCTACGGGACCGTATGGGCGGGGTTTGAAAGCATGCGACCAGCAGCCAAGTACAGGGGCAACTGGGCGCTATTTCTCCGGTTGCCTACCCGCTGGGCTCGGTGATCGCGGGTACAGCGAGTCGCCGGCCGCATGAGGTCGCAAACGGCCCTAGCGTTCGCCTCATAGCCGGCGCAGCTTTCCGCCTAGACACCCTCCCCAAACGCCTGCGCCTGTTTCGGATACAACCAATGCCAACCGCGAAGCGCCATGCGTTAACGATCATCCGTGCATTCGATGAGGCTCAGTCTGAGCTTGTCGGCAAGGCCGTGATCCTCACCGATGGCAAGGCCGGTACGGTAGAGAACGTTTGGCTCGACGAGGTGCACGGTCTGCGAATTTCGATCACGGGCCATGATGGCAAGTGGCCCGTCTCGACCATCAAATTTACACAGGGGTAGGCCGTTTTCCCGGATCATATTTCCAGCCGCCAATTCCGGTGATAGCATTCCCTTCGCGGCGTATCCCCTGTTTGGAAACCTGACAGAATGGGATTGCACGAATGAGGATCATCGCCCTGTTATTTGCCTTCGTGTTGACCGGATGCGCTGGCGACCGGCTGAGAGCCGAAGCGAAGCCAACCGCTGTCGCCCTGAGCGCCCCGCCCATGGCCGCTACGTTCGAGAACCATGAAGGCAAGGGCGTCCAGATAGTTGGGGAAGCAAGGCCCGCGCGGTGGCGATTGGCGACCAATTAGAAAAAACCCCGCCCAGAGAGGACAGTCCCCGGCGAGGTTTCTCTCTTAGTGCGCCCCACTGAGAATAGGTGCGCAGGGGAGTATGTGCCTTGCACCTTACAGGAAACTGACGCGTAGTTTACGAGGCCCCCAAATATCGCAGCGTCGCTAGCAATGGTGTCCAACAAGTTAAGGAGGGCGGCCCGGCACGGTCGCGGTTGAAAGAGGCCGCCAACTGAGGTGGCCTCGATAATCATTGCGATAGATAATTGAGAAGCGCCGTCCCGAAGATCAGCAGGTGAGTGCAAAGCGTACCCAATCTGCCAAAGCGGCGATGCTTCTCGGCAGTCCAATCCCGATGATCGCAGAGTGAGCATTCCATGCTCATCTTCTAACAGTTCCGTCCGGCAAGATCAGAAACACCGGCTTTCCCTGCTTACGCGCAAATCGAACAGTCGACCACGTTCCAGAACGTAATTGTTCTTCTGGCTCTGCCGGCGCGGCGATCAGCGACGCGGTCTCGCGCACAATATCCTTGTTACGATCGAGATATGGCCTCTCGGGCCGCATCATGTGCCGGCGTACTTCCCGCCAAGCTCGCTCAGAGTAGTTCGTCGGCGGATGCAGGATGATCCCGTAACCGCACTCGACGGCGATGTCATGAGCTTCTGAATCCGCTCCGATGCAATCGCGATGATGAAATTCGCCGGCACCGCCGTCGAGAAGATTTCGCAGCGCCGATTTCTGTTCGGGAGTCATACCCTGTCGAGTGCCGGTAAAGCCGAAGCTGATCATCGATCACCCTCCAAAACTCATCGCCGAATTCCATCAGTGGCCTGGGCCGCATAGATGTGTCCACGTTGGATAAAGCTACCATCAGGATCGTGACTGTCGAACGTCTCGCCGCACTGGCACATCATCAGCGAACTCGGTTTTGCGACGGCAGCTTCTCGCCGGCTTTCCACATCGCATATTTTCGAGCCGTCCAATCCCGCTGATCGCGCCAAGCCTGGAAATCGGTCTCTGTCCGGTTGGCGAGAAACACTTGCCACGCCTGTTCAAAGTCGGCTCGGGCTTGGTTGGAGCCCTGGACCTTGGCCGGCTCCCGCGCTGGCTTCGGCTCGCGCGCCTTCATGGAACGTCGCCAGGCGAACCATACAGCATTGGGATGATTCGGCTGGCGGCGCTGAGCATCGTTGAGGTCAGCTCGCCAGGCTTCGACGGTTCCCAGGTTTTCCAAGCAGAGTAGGGCGCGGTAGCGCTCCTGGTTGGTGATCCCGTCGAGTTTGCTCTCCGCCAGCCATGCGCCTATGGCGCGGTCGTAGCGGGTGCCGACCGGCTTGTTTGTCTTCGCGATCTGCAAGCAGGCGGCGCGGCCGATGAGGAGAGCGCGGCCGACCGCGAGCCAGTCCTGCCACGTCGAACGCTCGCGATCTAGAAGGCGCGTCCAGGCTTCACGTCCGGCGGTGACGGCGTTGTCACTCATTGCCAATGCCCTGCAGGACGCACGCCCACCCGGCCGACGTCGCACGGATGCGCGCCGTGCTCCGTGAACGGCTGCGGGGGTATGCCAACCTGGTAATGTCGGCGGCCGACGAGGCCGCAGGCCAATGACGGACTTCCAGACCAGGATGCGCCAGTTTCGTCTTGCCCCGCGCAATGACGGTGTCGCCGCGCGGAAGGAAGACCTCGCCGCGATCAATGACTTTGTCACGGCCCGTAATGGCTTCGTAACAGTCGCTACCCGGTGCGCGAGAAGTGGCGATCGAATGCTTGCCTGGCTCGACCTTGCCGGCGGAGTTGCGGGAACGGTTCGGCTACAACGTCACCACGGACGGCGAGGGCGAACGCATCCTGGCCGGTGCAGTCATCGAGCGGTTTGCGCGCCGCGCCGATGGCGAGCTTGAGAGGGTGACGGAAGGCAGCAGCCGGCCGGTAACGCACAGCGTGACGCACGCCGGGATCGTCTGGGTGCAGCGGTATGGCTTCGAGATACCGTGAAGGTGTGAGGAAATCCTCACTTAAAACTGTTACGGCAACGGAGAATTATTTTCAACGCACGGTGATCATCGCGCCGTCGTTGTAGACGGCTGAGTCCAGCATCCAGATCGAAAATATATTTCGCATCACGTCTCATTTTCGGACTTCCTTTTGAGCCTGCGCGACCTGATCATCTTCCTGTCAACAAATGGGAGAAGCGTCCCGATGATCAATGTCCTGCTCAACGGCAAGAAACTGTTCCACGCGGACCTTGTCGTCAACGATCTCGCTCGCATCGACGTGGAAACGAACGCCATGGCGAAGGACCTTGGTGTGACCCCGCTTGATCTGTGGCATTCAGTGCTGGGTCAGATCAGCAAAAACGGTCACCGTTGGTCGACACGATCCAAGGAAGTGGAGATGATGGTCGTGAGTTGGGGATTGCTGAAGCCGCCATCAACAGACCCTGCTCTTTCCGGTGCATACGGTGACTATCTCGACATGTGGGACTTCGACTTCGACATCGAGGTCAATCCGGAGACCCACGAGGTGGTTGCGTTCGACGTCGCACACCGGCTTGGGAAAGGGGTGAGGGTGCTGTCGTGAGCGACGCCAGCGAGATACTGAACAATCCAGATCACACAGCAACCCACGAAGCCGGTCATGCCGTGATCGCGCGGGTGCTTACGCTCGCCTGTGGCAGCGCATCCGTTGTACGGGACATTGACGAGGGACACGCCGGCCACAGCATCACCGAAGATCCATTTCAATGCGTCAGAGAATGGGAGAAGCGCGGCAAGGTCCGCTTCATCGATGACGCCGTCTGGCACGCACGGATCATTGCCCTCATGGCCGGTGCCGAGGCCGAGGTCGTCTTGCTCCAATCGACGGAGGGGGGCGACGGTGACGACCGATACCAGATCGAACCAATGGCAGAGAAACTCGAAGGCGGGAGCTCGCGCCATGACGCGGATGCTCGTGCGCCGTCATCGGTTGCTGATCGAACGACATGCGGCGGCGCTGCTCGAACAAAAAACTTTGAGACGCGAGGAGCTGGACAACCTCGTCGGTCGGAGCGTCGACGACGTTAAAGTCAATGCGCCGTTCCTGTTGATGATGCGACCGGGGTGACACACACGACATGCCGGTTCGATGCCCGCAGCACTGGCCCGCCCATACGAGCCCGTTGTGGCCTTCGGAGCGAGGTGATCTGCCTCGGTCACAAGTCCTCGCGCAGTCCCTTGAAAAACGGGTGCCGGACTTTCCCCTCGGCCGACTTTGCACGGTACTCGATCTCCGCCAGCAGCTCCGGCTCGACCCAGATTGCCTTGTGCGCGATCTTCTTCGCAAAGGGCTGGGTCTTACGGATCAGCGGCGTCAGACGCTTGCGCAGATCGGCGACGGATATCTTGTCGAAGCCGTGGTCGACCTTGCCGGCGTAGACCAGGTCCTTACCCTTGCGGCGGCCGACATAGATGCCATCCCATTTGCTGCCGTCGAGCGCGAACCCGGCGTTGCCGGCAGCGTTGCGCGAGCTGGGTTATGACCTGACCGAGATCGGCGAGACCGAGCGCATCCTGGCCGGCGCTGTTGTCGAGAGGTTCAAGAATGGCGAGCTTGAGCCGCTGATCGAAGGGTCGACCAAGCCGGTCGCACAGATCGTGACGCATGCGGGCATCTGCAAAACCGCACGGTATGTTTTTATCTTTCCCTGAACGACATGCTCTGAGCTTGCGCACACCGTAGTATTACCGGAACACCAATCGGAGCCGAATCAGCGAAGCTACATCCGGGGCTGGCTGGAAAGCACCGTGTACCATGTTGACAATTGGCATTGGGATCGCTGCAGCCTTCGTCTTGGTATTTGGGGGAGTGACAGCAAGCTGCACTCGTTGTCGCGACGGCTGGAGTAGTCGCAGCAGAGGACGTGGCACATGCTCCTGGCATGGAGGCATGGACGACTGAGCGCAAACAGACTTGTGCGGCGTTGTTCTTCCGCCCGTTGAGCGGGGCGGGAGAAGGTTTTCCTCCTTGCATAACGTGGGGAACGGCGTCGCAATCCCTTGCGCTTGGGGCCCATCCGCGCCACCTTGCGGTCCCCCCGGGGAATTTGATCAAGTTGCGCCGGGGACCAAACATGAAAAAGCCGAGCGTTCCCTCCACAGGTGCTCGGCTCCTTCGTGTCCCTTTAACCCTGTGAGAGCCTAAGAGGACAGTAATATTGTACGACCGAGAATCACCCTGATCAATGGGTGATTCGCACGTCATCCACTATGGGCTCCTGCTAACGGAGACCACACTTGAGTATTACGCAATTTACCTTCGAGCAGGCCATCGATGTCTGGATGCGACATTTCAGCGGCCAGTATCAGCACGAGATCGCGGCGGCGTATGTGATCAACGTTCGCGCCGTCAATCATGTGTTGAAGGAAAAGACCCACGTCGGCAGCAGGCAAGTCGCCGAGGCAAGGTTCAGCAAGTCAGCGTAAAAGTCGAAAGGAGCGGGCGGCCTCACGCCGCCCGTTTTCCCAAGCGTTGATCTCGATCATCGAACGATCCGATAGGCCTTGGCCCGCTTGCTGCGCGGCGTGTTCGCAGGGTCCGGCTTGCCGTGGTTCAACGCCCGCATCATCGCGATCTGCGCCAGCATGACGATGCCGCCGCGATCGGCGGCGTCGATCAGCATCTGCATCGCGAGTTGCCAGTGTTCTTGCGCGGACGTCTTCGCCGGCAAAGCCAAGATGTAATTGGCGGCATCCTTGAGCGTGACGAGCTGGCCACCGCCGGGCAGGGGGATCGGGTCGTCAAACCAGCGTTGCCAGCCGGTGTCCGGTCTCACTGGCCCCGGCCAGCCGGTTCTACGGTCGGCAGCCCGGCCAAACGGACCGGTGCACGGGATGCCCGCCCGGTGTTGCCCTCGTACCGTTCAGCTAGGTCCAGCAATCGCTTCTTGGTAAAGGGATCAGCCCTTTCGGCAATCGATCGCACGGCTTGCGCGCGTTCCCGTAAAAATTCGTCGTTCATAATTCACCCACGCAACAAAAACGGACCAGGAAAGGCCTGTTATTGCCTAGGGGAGAGCCGGCGGGTCAACTACCCTTGGGAGGCTTTTGTGCCGCCTCCGGCGCGTCAATCTTTGACCGGTAATCGATTGCGAGCTTGACGCTGTAAATTCCGAAAAAGATCGAGGCCGCCAGACATGTCGCTATGACTGCCCAATCGAGCCTTCCCAGTTCCTTGAAGACTTCGCTGCCCCGACGCATTTCAACCGAGGCTGCCCGATTCGCGACAGTCCGGCCAACTCTGGGAAACTGCGTATCTCCGGCGAGCTATTCCCTCGGGAGTGCGCTCTGGCAGTGGTACTCGGGCTGCCCAGTCCGGCGACGTTCCTGCTCGCGGGTACTGGCCTGTTTCGATCCTCAGTGGCCTAATTTGAAAACCGCAGTGGCTTATTTTGGAACCGAGCCCGGATAAAGCCAAAAAGTTCCAGTGGGATGACGACGGCTCAACTGAGGTCAATTGCCATGTGGTCATCACCCCGAGAACAATATCGGAAGCAGAAATCTAACGCCAAGAGCAGGGGCATTCTCTTTCGCCTGACTTTCGATCAATGGTGGGCGATATGGAAAGAAAGTGGCATGTATGAACGCCGTGGCCGTGGCCGACGCGGGTTCGTGATGCATCGGTTTGGTGACTCTGGGCCATACGAGGTTGGCAACGTTGAAATAATTTCAGCCAGTGACAACTTTAGAGAAGCGATGGAAGCGCATTATATTGGGGAGAGAAATTATCTGTGAGGCCGCCTCAGTTGGCGGCCTCTATCCTACGCGAACAGCTCCGCGCCAGCCTGGGTGAACCGCACGAAGGTCCCGGACTCATGCAGCCACAGCCAGCCCTTGGCGATGGCGAGATCGAGGCCGGCTTTGTACTCGGCGGGGCTGCCGCCTTCCCGGAGGAAGGGCAGGTTGATCTTCTCGATGTGGATACGGCCGTCCTGCACCGGCTCAAAAACGTTGGCCAGCTCCATGAGCTTGCGGGCGGCGAAGCCGGGATCGGCGAGGGGGCGGTCGGCGACGAACTTCATGCTGCAATCTCAGCTCGATGAGGACGTTGCTTCCTGTGCCGAAGCTACTGACGGGAAAGAGCCGGACACGCCTGCTGCAGGAAAGGACGACTGACTATTGCTTTTTAGGCTCTTTCCAATCGTGGGCCGGTGCAGCCCACGTCCACTGCACATCCTTTTGCCTCTCCCAGCCGTACTTATTTCCGTTCCGTATATGAACGATCAGACAGCCGATCCAAGCCAGAGCAAAGAAAAGCGAAAGCACCCACACAGGAGCTGTGTCGACTTGCGGCCAAGCTAAAAGGACATCAGGGCTGCTCCAACGATTAACCGTCCAGAACCACACGAGGCTCGTGAAGCTGCCTGCACCACAAATGAGTGACTTAAGTGCTTCACTGCCCGCTACGCCAAGCGCTGCAAACATAATAGCCGACGGGACCAAGAACATCTGACATGCAGAGATCAGTTCTGGTTTCATGTGATCCTCCTCGCGTAACGGCAACGCTCTTCAGCGCGTCGGCATGCGGTTCAACATGGTGGCCCCAATCGGTGCAACCTCGTCGTCCTAAAGCTACTAGTTGCCGTTAAGGTATTCAACTGGGGGGGGCTGATGCCGGTAGGATGGCAGCTTCCGCTTCGGTTCAGGTCCGAAGTGCTCGGCCGGTCGAAGCCTGCGCCTGTGATCGCCAATCCGGCCGAACGTCCGCGCCGCGATGGCCGCAGGCTTGGCAGACGAACTTGGGCTCCACATCGGAAAGGCGGAGGTCGTCCGGCCACTGGTCGGCATTGAGCCGGGTCCAATGACTGCAGCGGTGGTCGGAGCAATAGACCAGGACGCCGGAGACGCCAGCGGCGCGCGTCTCGGCGAAGGTGATCTTGGTCGGATGGGGCATCAGGGCGAGCTGACTTCCAACGCCCCGACCCCGGCCGCGCGGACTTGCTTCACCATGTTGGCCGTGGCTGTGCCGCCGGGGAAGGCAACAACAAGATCGGGCTTTCCTTCGTCAAGCATCTGGCGGTTTCGGATAGGGCCAGCAGCGCGGGCCATGCGTGCCCCAATCTGCCGGAACCGTCCGAACCGGAATGCCCCTGCGTTCTCCGAACTTGCGGGCGAGGGCATCGGCACCGGTCGCGCCGCCTTCGATGATCACTGTAATGCGGCGATCTCGATGGATTTCCTCAAGCCGCGAGCCAAGCGTGGCGGCGTCATCGTATTTGCGACCGCCGCAAACAAGAACCTTCATGGTTTGCCTCGCGTCGGGTGAGGGTGGCATGCCCCCCGATCATTGCGCCGATCAGGCCGAAGTGAAGCCGCTAGGGCCGGGGTGGCTTACGACAGACTGGCGAAGACCTTGATCCTGATTGCGCGAGGTGCGGGCGGATGCTGGGATCGTGCGGGCGCTGCGGTATTTCGTTCGCGATAGCGGTCCGATCTTGGACACATCTTTGGACACATCTCGCGATGGGAAATAATGGAAACGGCGGGAACGTCTGATAATGGCGAGAGACCGCCAGCGCCATAAGCCCTTAAAAACTAGAGCCAAAAGGAAGTTTCCGGAAAAAGCGGGAAACTTCCTTACGCATTTCAAGACCGGTGCCTTAAACCACTCGGCCACCCTTCCGTCTTTGGAAGTCAGCGGCTTAGCAAAGCGGGCGGGGCCGCGAAAGGGGCAACTGTCGCCGATAAGGCACTGCGGCTACTGAGATCCAGCCGCCGCAGCGTCCGGCAAATTCCGGCGCTGAATGCGATCTGCTCTGGTTCGGCAGGAGCTAAACGCCGAACCAGTTCGCAGGCCGATCGCTCGAAATCAGGTACCCGTCTCGGGCGCGGGTTTTGCGGATTTGCCGTGCGGCTTGACAGCGTCGGGCGGTACCATCCGCCTGATCGGCTTGAGCGTCACGATAACGGGATTCGGCTTGTGGTCCTGCGCCGCGCCGGTGACGGCGTCGACCCCCATCCCAACGAGCCCGCCAGCGACAATATTATCGGCGAAGCCGACATTATCGGCGAAGCCGACGGCGCCGGTCGCCGGAACCTCTTTTATCAACGGGACGACTTCCGGCTCGTAACCTTCCTTGGCGAAACTGACGGTGATGTCGGCGCTGCGCTTGGCCACAATGGCGCAGGGCGTGATGCATGCGGTCGGAACCTCGAGGCCGGAGATGGTGGCCTCGGCTCCTGGCGGCGTCGATGAAATGCTGATATTTTCAGTCGTCCCGCGTGTCACGGACGCGCAGCCGCCCAACGCCCGGCGAGCGCCACGACTCCCAAAACACGCATTGATTGATCTCCCCCAAGCCCGGCGGCATCCAACCGCAACCGGAGGGTGAGATCAATAGCAACCGATCCAAGATCGTTAATTTACGCACGCGCGTGGAGGCAGCGTTCCGGCACCCGCTCTTTCGGCCTAGTTGAACGCGAAAGCGATCAAGCTCGAGCACAAAAGCACGAGGCTCGCGGTGGTCAGTGCGAGGAAACCGTCGGAGACAATGTCGTGGTTGCGCATGTTACACCTGCCACTGTCGATTCTGGTCCGAATTTATTAAAGCTTTCGGAATCGCCGATTGGCAGCGGTGACGCGTCTCTCCGCCTAGGGCTCAAGCCCTTGAGCGAAAACCTTCGAATGCATGAGCGAGAAAAATCCCGGCGCTCACCAGGCCCATCACCGCTGTAACCGTCTCAATCATCGCAAACTTCCTTTGCGCCCCGGCACCCACCAAACGACTGCCGCGTTGCACAGTCAAAAAGATTCATTTGTCCGGATCGAAGATCCGGCCGAGTGATGATTTGTTGCAACAGGTTGTCTGAATGCGGGACAGGGCAGGCGTGATCCGGCCGCGATTTGCCCGTGATCGGCGCTCCAGCGTCGCAATTTCACGGGCCGCCGCGGAAACCATTGATTCACCACGCGGGGGCTGACCCCATTTCCGCCGTGTTCCAGTTGCGATATCTTCATGCCTTGGTGCGGAGGTGGGCCGCATCGTGGTTTATGGCTGTTCAAGCCTCCGAGTAGGCATGCGGCCAGTGGAATGGTAATTGGGGCGATGGGGATTCGACGGCCAAATTCGATCGTCCTGGTAGCGCGTGGCGCTGCCGCGGTGGCAACCTGCCTCGTGCTCGCCAACTGCGCCTCGTCGAACAAGTTCGCCAGCCGCGTTGATCCCAGATACGGCGTTTCCAGTAGCCCCCGGGTCGTTGCCTTCGGGGAACCCGTGCCGAAGGGCGGCGGCACCTACCGGGTCGGCAAGCCTTATACTGTCGGCGGACGGGTCTATGTGCCCGAAGAAGATGCCGAGTATCGCGAGGAGGGCATGGCCTCCTGGTACGGCGATGATTTCCACGGCCGGCTGACCGCCAATGGCGAAGTGTTCGACATGGGCTCGCTGACCGCCGCCCATCCAACCCTGCCGATGCCGAGCTACGCGCGCGTCACCAATCTCCGGAATGGCAAATCGCTGATCGTCCGCGTCAATGACCGCGGACCCTACCACGGCAATCGCCTCATAGATGTCTCGAACAAAGCCGCGGAACTTCTTGAATTCAAAGGCAATGGTGTCGCCCGCGTTCGCGTCGAATATGTCGGTCGCGCTCCGCTCGAAGGCTCCGACGATCGCCAGTTGATTGCGACCTTGCGCACCGGCGTTCCCGCGCCATCGCCGTCCACGGTCCGAATCGCGTCCGCCCGCCCGTTCGTGCCGGAACTTTCGTCATCCCCCGGCCGGATCCGGGGCGAGGTTCCAATGCCGGAAGGGCGGCCCTACAGCCTTGGCAATACCTCGGCCGATTACGCCTCGATCAATGCCACCTCGGAAATGTCGGCCTCCAGCCGCTCCCGCGGCCGGGTGCCGGAGAATCGCCGCGCGGTGTCCTACGAGAGCGACGATCGCTATGCGGCCGGGCCGAGCTATATGCCGATCGATCCGCGCGGCCCCGCCGAAGTGCTGAGCGGGCGCGGGCTCTACTGAGTTTTCAGAAACGCGATCAGGGCGGCATTGACCTCGTCCGCGCGCTCCTGCTGGACCCAGTGACCGGCGCCCTCAATGATCAGCTTTTGCCGCAGGTTGGGCAGCACCCGTTCCATATCGCCGATACGCTTGGCGCCGATCAGGCCAGTGACGACGGAGTCCTTCGATCCCGCAATGAACAATGAGGGCTGATGGATCTGCGCGCCCTGCCAGGGCGCGGTCAGCTCCCAGTTGCGGTCGAGGTTGCGATACCAGTTGAGCCCGCCGCGAAAGCCGGACTTTGTGTAGGCCTCGGCAAAATAGGCGATGTCGGTTTCATCAAGCCAATGCGGCAGGGGCAGGTCGGCGCGTAAATTGCCCAGGAATCCCTTGCCTTCGTCGATGAACAGCGAATTGGGATCGGACACGCCGCGCCCCAGAACCATCCGCATGGTCTGCGCGATATCGCGCTCGAACTCGGCTTCGGCAACACCCGGCGCCTGGAAATACTGCCAGTAGAAATTGGTAATGCCGCCTTCACGCAGGCTATCGAGCGGCCGGCCGCGGCCACGAAGAGGGGGCGGGACGCTGAGGCCCGCCACCTTGGTGAATATCTCGGGCCTGAACATCGCCGCGTGCCAGGCAACCGGCGCGCCCCAGTCATGGCCGATGATGACGGCCTGTTTCTCGCCGAGGGCGGCGACCAGCGCGACCATGTCGCCGACCGTGTCAAAGATGCTGTAGGCGCCGGTATCGGCCGGTGCGCTGGTCCGGCCGAACCCTCGCATGTCGGGCGCCACGACATGGAAGCCGGCCTCGGCCAGGGCGGGGATCTGGTGCCGCCAGGAATAGGACAGTTCGGGCCAGCCGTGGCAAAGCACCACCAGCGGACCCTCACCTTGTTCGAGGATGAACAGCTCAATCCCGTTGGCGGAGAGGGTGCGTGAGGTGGGCATCGCGTTTCCGCCTTGTTTGCCGGATTTTGTTGAGCAACGGCTTGGTGCGCAGGATAGGTTCCTTTGTCCCGCGCCGCAATCCGATCAGGTCGGGGGAAGTCCCAAAACCTCAGTTGTTTGCGATACTTCCAACTGTTAGAACGCCTGCCATTCAGGACATCGCCGATGGCAACCGAGACAGCAACTTCCCGCAAATCTGGCGCCGCGGCCGGACGACCTTGGCGCAGCCTGATCGCGGCTGTGGTTGCGCTGGGCGTCGGATGGGGCGGGATCGTCTTCGCCGCCAACAACAGCGTGCAGGGCGCCAAGAAGGATGAGAACGGGTTTGACGGCGATGCGCCGACCGCGATCCTGATCGAGGCGTCCAGCGGCAGCGTGCTGTTCGAGAAGAACGCCGATGAACTGCGGGCGCCCTCCAGCATGATGAAGCTGATGACGGCCGAGGTGGTGTTCAACGCCATCAAGAAAGGCGACGTCAAACTCACCGACGAGTACCGGGTCAGCGAAAACGCATGGCGACGGGGCGGCGCGCCCTCCGGCACTTCGACGATGTTCGCGGCCATCAACAGCAAGGTTTCGGTCGACGATCTCCTGCACGGCGCGATTATCCCGAGCGGCAACGACGCCTGCATCGCGCTCGCCGAGGGCATCGCCGGCAACGAGCGCACCTTTGCGACCGACTTCATGACCAAGCGCGCCCGCGAACTTGGCATGACCAAGTCGACTTTCGGCAATTCCAACGGACTGCCCGATCCCGCCAACAAGATGACGGTCCGGGAACTCTCAAAACTCGCGCGTTATGTCATCCAGACCTACCCCGAGTTCTACAAACTGTTCGGCGAGAAGGAGTTCACCTGGAACAAGATCCGACAGCAGAACCGCAATCCGCTGTTGAACTCGCTCACCGGCGCCGACGGGCTGAAGACCGGCTACACCAAGGAAGGCGGCTACGGCATGGTTGGCTCGGCGGTCCAGAACGACACCCGGCTGATCGTCGTGGTCAACGGCCTCGAGGATCCCGAAGACCGCGCCACCGAAGCCAAGAAGATGCTGGAATGGGGTTTTCACAGTTTCGAGACGCGGACATTGTTCGCGGCAAACCAGCAGATCGGCTACGCCAAGGTGTTCGGCGGCGATAGCCGCTCGGTGAAGCTCGCCAGCCCCGAGCCGATCAAGGTGATGGTTCCAAAGAACGGCAATGAGAAATTGATCGCCCGCATCGTCTACAGCGGGCCGGTGCGTGCACCGGTCCAGTCCGGCCAGCAGGTCGGCTTGGTGCGGGTATGGCGCGGCGCCAATGTTGCCATGGAAGCGCCGGTTTACGCGGCGGAAGCGGTCGCTACAGGTTCGACGATGCGCCGCGCGATCGATGGAGCCAGCGAACTCGTCATCGGCATGTTTCGCGCGAGCGCAGAGAAGCTCTGACCATGGCCGAGGCAGCGGTCAAGCGGACTTCCGGAGGCGGGATCCTGCACAAACGAGCGTCACCTAATTCTTTCAGTGGGTAAGAGTTTAGGTCTGCGCCGTCGCAGAAATTATCATGTAGCATCGCCCCTATAGGAGAAATAGATTCAGTGTTACGCGGTCACTTCATTACTGTGGAAGGTGGAGAAGGCGTGGGGAAATCCACCCAGTGTCGCCGTATTATTGAATTGCTTCGGTCATTTGAAGTTGAGGCAATCCTAACCAGAGAGCCTGGGGGCTCTGATGGTGCCGACCAAATACGGCAGCTACTAGTCACAGGCGCCGAGGACAGATGGGATCCTCTGGCGGAAGCGCTTCTGTTGTTCGCTGCCCGACGAGATCACGTAGTTCGGACGGTAATCCCAGCCTTAGAGACCGGCATTTGGGTTGTTTGCGACCGCTTTTATGACTCGACGCTCGCTTATCAAGGTTACGGGCACGGGATAGATCGAAAGTTTTTGAATGCATTGAACAAGCGCGTAAACGGAAATCTTGAGCCTGAAATAACGTTTATACTAGATGCGCCAACCAAGGTTGGTATCGCGCGCGCACTTAAGCGTGGAGGAACCGAGGACCGTTACGAGCGACTGATGGACGAATTTCACGAACGCGCACGACAGGGATTCCTTAAAATCGCAAGCGCCCAACCAGATCGATGCGTGGTTATCGATGGAACAGAGGAAATTGGCACCGTCGCCAGCAATATTTCTAACAAGCTTGTTTCTCACTTCAACCTTGAAAGAAGGAAAACGTCCGGTCGATCCACTCTATCGCCGTACTAATCCTCCTTGCGATATTCTCGCCGTTTCCCGACATTTTGTCCAACTGCTCTACTCTCTCGGCGATTTTCCACAAAGTTCGCTTGGCCTCAACAACGGAGAGCTTGCTCTTTAGCTCCGGTTCGAACTCTTTTAGAAGTTCTGCGTTGGGTTCAAGTGATTTTCTGATCTCCTCTAACCTTCGTTCGAGTTCCTCAGCGAGATCAGGGGATTGGTTTATCAAGTTGAATGAAACGAATTCTGCACGATTTCCTAGGCGCTTCTTGCGGTCGCACCCACATGGCACTTCGTGGCAGTATGGGCACCCCGATTCATACCGTTCAACAAATTTGCTTTGAAGATCGTCGTCTCGGATTTCGGACGCCACTAAGCTCCAGTAACCTATCAGCCAAGCAAAAAAGTCTGCGGCATCTTTCTCCAGCAGTCGCGTGGCTTGTTCGGCGATTTCTGAACTACCCGCATTTCGCCATTTCCTAAAGCCGTTAGCTAATTTTCCGGTCTCTCTCAGAACTTTGGCTGGAAAGTAAAACCGATTGACACGCCAGCGCGCTCGATTGACGGGATAGATTTCCGAAAGAGTTCCTGAAAACCAATTCAGATCGAATGAAACGGCCTTCTTTCGCGAGAGTTTGTTGCCCTGCAAGATTCGACTGGCTCTTTCCTCTAGCGTGTCTTCACGATTTCCTGCCAAATAACTGGCTCGGGCAGGCAGGCGGGACGTTCGTTCACAAACGCAGGTTTCGGACAAGCATAAAGGACACAACTTAGGATAGCGCTTAATTGTGCAAGTTTGAACGTCGATCGGAATCCGGTTACAAAACGCGAAATACCAGGATAATGCCTTCACAAAGGTTGCGTGGCTATCGGCCAAATCAAAAGGCGAGGTTGCCTCTGAAACCGCTTCGAGCAAACGTGCCAAAATAGCTTCAACACTGAACTCGCTGTTGGCGGCACCGTATATCTGCCCCATATATTGTTGAAGCTCTGATACTTGTTGGCCACTACGCAGCATATAGGTACCTCGCGAAAATCGGATTGGCTAATACACGCATTGAGACGTCTTTGCCGAATTTGTCAATTTCTAGATGGGTAGAGACTGGATTGTTCGATGGGTGAGACCAATGCAAGAACCCAGCGCACCAGCATGAAGGGCAAGTTCTTGACGTTCGAGGGAGGAACTGGAACTGGCAAGTCGACTCAGATCAAGAAGCTTGCCGAACGGCTCCACGTCGCTAAGCTCCGAACCATCGTGACCCGCGAACCCGGCGGATCGCCCGGCGCCGAAATCATGCGCTATCTCGTATTGTCCGGGATGGGCAAGCTGCTGGGACCCGACGCGGAGACGCTGCTGTTTGCCGCCGCGCGCGACGACCATGTGCGCACGGTGATTGAACCCGCACTCACGCAGGGAATCTGGGTGCTGTGCGACCGGTTCTTCGACTCGACGCGGGCCTATCAGGGCAGCCTGGGGCAGGTCGCGCCCGGCGTGCTCAACGCCATGCAGCGGGTCACCATCGGCGACCTCAAGCCGGATCTCACCATCATCCTCGACGTCCCCGTCGAAATCGGGCTGCAGCGGGCCGCCGCCCGGCGCGGCAGCGGAGCGCCGGACCGGTTCGAGGCGGAAGACATCAAGTTCCATCAGGATCTGCGCGACGCCTACCGGCAGATTGCCGCCGAAGACCCGCAGCGCTGCGTGCTGATCGATGCCAATGCCGGTGCTGACGCGGTCGCTGCCCAGGTCTGGAGCGCCTTGCGCGATCATCTGTTCGCCATCCCCAACGCGGCCAGTTCCGCATGAGCGCCCGCAAGACCGAACAGGAGACCGCGGTCCGTCACCCCCGCGAAACGCCCGACCTGTTCGGGCATCGCAAGGCGGAGACGGCGTTGCTCAGTGCCTATCGCAGCGGCCGGATTCCGCATGCCTGGCTGATCGGGGGCGCGCAGGGGATCGGCAAGGCGACGCTGGCCTACCGTATGGCGCGGTTCGTGCTCAGCCATCGCGATCCGCTGGCGCCGTCGGTTCAACGGGCCGAATCGCTCGCGGTCGATCCATCCGACCCGGTGGCGCGCCAGGTCACGGCCGGCGCCCATGGCGGGCTGCTGGTGCTCGAACGCGGTCTCAACGACCGCGGCGTGTTGCGCACCGTCATCACCGTCGACGAGACGCGGGAGACGATTTCGTTCTTCGGCTCGACCGCGGCCGAGGACGGCTGGCGGGTCTGCATCGTCGACACCGTCGATGAACTCAATCCGAACGCGGCAAATGCGTTGCTGAAGGTTCTCGAAGAACCGCCGCAGCGATCGCTGTTCCTGTTGGTCAGTCATGCCCCCGCACGGGCGCTGCCCACTATCCTGTCGCGCTGCCGCAAGCTGCCGCTGCGGCCGCTCGCTACCAGCGACGTCATGCGTGCGGCCGCGGGCGCCACGGAAATCGCAGCCGATGATCCCGCCCTTGCCGAGGCGGCTGCGGCAGCGGACGGAAGCGTCGGGCGCGCGCTCAACCTGCTCGGCGGCGATGCGCTGAAACTGCAGCAGCGGACCGCGGCGATGCTGGCGACGCTGCCGCGGGTCGATCCGCGCGAACTGCATGCGCTGGGCGATGCGCTCGGCACCAGCGACCGGGTCGCGCTGGCGGCTTTCATCGACGGGATCGACCGCTGGATCGGCGAAAAGCTGCGCGTCGACGACGCCAACGCGAATCTGCCGCGCCTTGCACGGCTGGCGGAGGTATGGGAAAAGATCATCCGCGCCGCCCGCGATACCGAATCGTACAATCTGGAACGGAAACCGCTGGTTTTCTCGGTATTCTCGATGCTCGCGGAAGCAACGCGGTAGGCGCTCCGCCTGACATCAATCCCGACAATCTCGTTTTGAACACTAAAGGAATTCGTGGTGGCTGCTAAGAAAAAACCTTCCAAGAAGAAAGCGAAGAAGGTATCGCAGCGCGCCGCCAAGGCCGCGCCGAAAAAGCGCGCGAAGAAAAGCGCGGCCGCCGCGAAGGCCGCGGCAGAGAAGGAACGCGAACGCAAGAAGAAAGCTGCTGAGAAGGCAGCTGCAGAGAAAGAACGCAAACGTAAGAAGAAGGCCGCCGCAGAGAAAGAACGCGAACGCAAGAAGAAAGCTGTCGAGAAGGCAGCTGCAGAGAAAGAACGCAAACGCAAGAAGAAGGCTGCTGAGAAGGTAGCGGCTGAGAAAGAACGCGAACGCAAGAAGAAAGCTGCTGAGAAGGCAGCTGCAGAGAAAGAGCGCGAACGCAAGAAGAAGGCTGCTGAGAAGGTAGCGGCTGAGAAAGAACGCGAACGCAAGAAGAAAGCTACTGAAAAGGAAGCGGCTGAGAAAGAACGCGAACATGACGCGCGGCCTGCGGTCGAGCGTAGCAACATCTTCTACATCACCACCGCGATCGCCTATCCGAACGGCGTGCCGCATATCGGCCACGCCTATGAAGCGATCGCGACCGATGCGCTGGCGCGCTTCCAAAGGCTCAATGGCAAGGACGTGTTTTTCCTGACCGGGACCGACGAGCACGGCCTGAAAATGGTCCAGACCGCGGAAGCTGAAAAGCTGCCGACGATGGAAGTTGCGACCCGCAATGCGCTGCGATTCAAGCAGATGGACGAGCGTCTGAACGTTTCGTTCGACCGCTTCATCCGCACCACCGAGCCCGAGCATCATCGCTCGGTCCAGGTGGTCTGGAATCGCATGCAGCAGAACGGCGACATCTATATCGACACCTATTCCGGCTGGTATTCGGTGCGCGATGAAGCCTACTACGCCGAAGAGGAGACCGTTGTCGGCGAAGACAATGTGCGCCGCGGCCCGCAGGGCTCGCCGGTGGAGTGGGTCGAGGAGAAGAGCTACTTCTTCAAGCTGTCGGCCTATCAGGACCGATTGCTGGCGCTGTACGAGAACCAGCCCGATTTCATCGGACCGGATTCACGCCGCAACGAAGTGATCAGCTTCGTGAAGGGGGGCTTGAGGGACCTGTCGATCTCGCGCACCACGTTCGATTGGGGCGTCAAGGTGCCGACCGACCCCGAACACGTGATGTATGTCTGGGTCGACGCGCTGACCAACTACATCACCGGCGTCGGCTTTCCCGACGAGACCAGCGAGACCTGGCGCTACTGGCCGGCCGACGTGCACATCATCGGCAAGGACATCATCCGCTTCCACGCGGTGTACTGGCCGGCGTTCCTGATGTCGGCCGGGATTCCGGTGCAGAAGCGGGTCTATGCGCACGGATTCCTGTTCAACAGGGGCGAGAAGATGTCGAAGTCGGTCGGCAATGTCGTCGATCCCTTCAATCTCGCCGATCAATACGGCGTCGACCAGATGCGCTATTTCTTCCTGCGCGAGGTGCCGTTCGGGCAGGACGGCAATTACAACCACGAAGCCATCGTCGCGCGCATCAATGCCGATCTCGCCAACGATCTCGGCAATCTGGCGCAGCGCTCGCTGTCGATGATCGCGAAGCAGCTCGGCGGCATCCTGCCGGAGCCGGGCGAATTCAGCGACAACGACAAGGCGATCCTGGCGCAGGCCGATGGCATGCTGGAGTTATCGCGGACCGCAATGGCGACGCAGCAGATCCATCAATGGCTGAACGCGGTCTGGGCCGTGGTGGCGGAAGCCAACCGCTATTTCGCGGGCGAAGCGCCGTGGGCGCTGGCGAAGACCGATCCGGCGCGGCAGAAAACGGTGCTGTACGTCACCGCCGAAGTCGTGCGCCAGATCGCGATCCTGGCGCAGGCGGCGATGCCGGAAGCATCCGCGAAGTTGCTGGACAGTCTCGGGGTTCCCCACGACGCGCGCAACTTCGCCGCCCTCGGCGGCGCAACGCGCATTGCAGCGGGGACGGCCTTGCCGGCGCCGGTCGGCGTATTCCCGCGCTATGTCGAACCCAAAGCGGATTGAGCGGTTCGGACGCCATGCTGGTCGACAGTCACTGCCATCTCGACTTTCCCGATTTTGCCGAGGATCTCGACGCCATCGTCGCGCGCGCCGAGACCGCCGGCATCGGGCGCATCGTCACGATCTCGACCCGGGTGAAACGGCTCGCCGCGCTGCTTGATATCGCCGAACGGTTTCCCAACGTCTATTGCTCGGTCGGCACCCATCCGCATCAGGCCGATGAGGAAGACGGCATTCCCGCCGATGAGCTGATCGAGCTGACAAGGCATCCAAAAGTCGTGGCGCTGGGCGAGGCGGGGCTGGATTACTTCTATCAGCACGGCTCGCGCGACGCACAGGAGCGCGGCTTTCGCGCCCATATCGCCGCCGCCCGCGCGACCGGCCTGCCGCTGGTGATCCACACCCGCGACGCCGATGCGGATTGCGGCCGCATCCTCGAAGACGAGATCGGCAAGGGGCCGTTCAAGGCCGTGCTGCATTGCTACACCGGCGGGCGAGACCTGGCGATGAAAGCGATCTCGCTGGGGCTCTCGATTTCATTCACGGGCATTCTGACGTTCAAGAAATCCGAGAGCCTGCGGGCGCTCGCGGCCGAGCTTCCGGCTGACCGCATCATGGTCGAGACCGACTCGCCGTATCTGGCGCCCGGAAAGTTCCGCGGCAAGCGCAACGAGCCGTCTTACGTGGTGGAAGTCGCAAAAGTGCTGGCGGAAACGCGCGGCGTCTCGCTGGAGGAGATTTCACGGCAGACCAGCGAAAACTTCTTCCGGCTGTTCTCAAAAGTGCCCGCGCCGAAGGCTGTGGCATGACGCTGACGCTGACGATCCTCGGCTGTGGTTCTTCGGCCGGTGTACCGCGTCCGGCGCTCGGCTGGGGCGCCTGCGATCCCAACAATCCGAAAAACCGGCGCCGCCGTTGTTCGCTGCTCGCCGAGCGGACGTCGGAGCATGGCACCACGC
This sequence comes from Bradyrhizobium sp. AZCC 2289, assembly GCF_036924615.1. Taxonomy (NCBI): domain Bacteria; kingdom Pseudomonadati; phylum Pseudomonadota; class Alphaproteobacteria; order Hyphomicrobiales; family Nitrobacteraceae; genus Bradyrhizobium; species Bradyrhizobium sp. AZCC 2289. The sequence continues at coordinate 9,715,809 of NZ_JAZHRY010000001.1, forward strand.
GGGTCGTGATCGATACTTCGCCGGACCTGCGCGAGCAGTTGATCGATACCCATGTCGATCACATCGACGCGGTATTTCTGACCCACGAGCATGCCGACCAGACCCACGGCATCGATGATCTCCGTTCGGTCGTGCTGCATCAGCGCCGCCGCATTCCGGTCTATTTCAATCAGTCGACCGCCAAAGACATCATGGCGCGGTTTTCCTACTGCTTCATCGCGCCCGAGGGCAGCGACTATCCGCCGATCCTGAACCGTCACGCGATCGAGGCCGGCGAGAACCGCGCCATCGAAGGCAAGGGCGGTCCGCTCACCTTGTCGGCGTTTCTGGTTCAGCACGGCAACATCCCGGCGCTCGGCTATCGGATCGGCGATGCCGCCTATACGCCCGATCTCCACGACATTCCCGAAGCGAGCTGGCCGCACCTCGAAAACCTCGATCTCTGGATCGTCGACGGGCTGCGCTATGCCGGGCATCCCAGCCATTTCAGCGTCAGCGACGCGCTGTCATGGATCGACCGCTTCAAGCCGAAGCGTGCCGTCATCACCAACATGCACTCCGACCTCGATTACGAGGTGCTGCGCCAAAGCCTGCCGGCCGGGGTAGTGCCGGCCTATGACGGCATGCGGCTGACGCTGGACGGGGCGGGCTGAGACTCTCTCAACGCGTCGTCCCGGCCCATATGCGCAATTGCGCATCAGGAGCCGGGACCCATACCGCCTGATCTCTCGTTTTCGAAAGAGCTGTTCGATGCGCTTCCAAAACCACAAACACTTGTGGTTATGGGTTCCGGCTTTCGCCGGGACGACGCGCGGACTAAGCCGAAATCGCCTTCGCCGAATCCACCTGACTGCGCAGCATGAATTTTTGAATTTTTCCCGTCGACGTCTTCGGGATCGATCCGAATACGACCGCCTTCGGCGTCTTGAAGCCGGACATGTGGCTGCGGCAGAAGGCGATGATCTCGGCTTCGGTCGCGCGAGCGCCGTCCTTCAGCTCGACGAAGGCGCAGGGCACTTCGCCCCATTTCGGGTCGGGTTTTGCGACCACGGCCGCGAACAGGACCGCGGGGTGCTTGTAGAGGATATCCTCGACCTCGACGGAGGAGATGTTCTCGCCGCCGGAGATGATGATGTCCTTGGAGCGATCCTTGATGATGACATAGCCGTGCTCGTCGAGCACGCCGAGATCGCCGGTGTGGAACCAGCCACCGGCAAAAGCTTCGCGCGTGGCCTTCTCGTTCTTCAAATAGCCCTTCATCACGATATTGCCGCGGAACATCACTTCGCCAATGGTCTCGCCGTCACGCGGCACCTCGCGCATGGTTTCGGGATCGAGCACGGTGACGCCTTCCTGCAGCGGGTAGGACACACCCTGCCGCCGCTTGAGCTGAGCGCGCTGGTCCGCCGCCAGGTCGTCCCAGCCCGGCTGTTCGGCGCAGACGGAGGCGGGGCCATAGACTTCGGTGAGACCGTAGACATGCGTCAGCTTGACGCCGATGCGCTCGGCCCCTTCGAGCACGGCGACAGGTGGTGCGGCGCCGGCGATCAGCCCGACCACCGGCCGCGCGACGCCGCCCTCCGGTGCGCCGGGCGCGTTGATCAGCGTGTTGTAGACGATAGGCGCGCCGCACATGTGGGTGACGCCGTGCTTCGGGATCAGTTCGAAGATCTTGGCGGGATCGACCTTGCGCAGGCAGACGTTAACACCGGCGGCGGCAGCGATGGTCCAGGGAAAGCACCAGCCGTTGCAGTGGAACATCGGCAGCGTCCAGAGATAGACCGGATGCTGGCCGAGATTGCCTGCCAGGATGTTGCTGACAGCGTTGAGATAGGCACCGCGGTGATGGGTCACCACGCCCTTGGGGTTGCCCGTGGTGCCCGAGGTGTAGCTCAGTGCAATCGCGTCCCATTCGTCGTCCGGAAGTTTTGCGACGAAACCCGGATCGCCTTGCGATACCGCCGCCTCGTATTCGAGTTCGCCGATCCGTTTGCCGCCGACATAGGAGGCATCGTCGACGTCGATCACAAAGGGCTTTGGACCCTTCACCAGCGTCAGCGCTTCCGCAATCACGCTCGCGAATTCCGGATCGACCAGAATGATCCTGGCGCCGCCATGATCGAGCTGGAACGCAATCGAGGGCGCGTCGAGCCGGATGTTGAGCGCGTTCAGCACGGCGCCGGCCATCGGCACCGCAAAGTGCAACTCGTTCATCGCAGGGATGTTCGGCAGCATCGCCGCCACGGTGTCGCCATGACCGATGCCGCGGCCGGCGAGATACGATGCAAAGCGCCGGCAGCGCGCGTAGGTTTCCGACCAGGTAAAACTGCGGCCTTCATAGACCGTGCTGACGTGATCGGGATAGACCGCGGCCGAGCGCGCCAGGAAGCTTAGCGGCGTCAGCGGCACATAGTTTGCCGGCGTCTTGTCCAGTCCGATGCTGTATTGGTTTTGGGCTGCGCTCATCGGCTTTGTCCCATCTCACGAAGTGAATTTTACAAGAACCCGATCGAAATCCACGGGAAGATCGCCACGATGACGAGGCCAATCATCAGCGCCAGCAGATAACCCCAGATCGGCCTGATGCCATCGGCCGGATCGACCTTTCCAATGGCGCAGGCGGCATAATAGCCCACTCCAAACGGCGGCGCGAACAATCCGATGCCCATCGCGAGGATGATGATCATCGCATAATGCACCTCGTGGACACCGACGGCGCGGGCGATCGGAAACAGCAGCGGCCCGAACAGCACGATCGCCGGAATGCCCTCGAGCACGCTGCCGAGGATCGTGAACGCCAGGATCGACACCGCGATGAACGACGCCGAACCGCCGGGCAGGCCAGTCATGGCGGCGGCCAGCGCGCGCGAAAACCCTGATTGCGTCAGGCCCCAGGCCATGCCGGTTGCGCAGCCGATGATCAACAGGATCGCGCCCGACAGGCACGCCGTTTCGACCAGCATTGGCACAATCCGCCGCCAGTCGAAATTGCGGTAGATCAAAAGGCCGTAGATCAAAAAGCCGACCAGGAACGCGTAGACGATGCCGATGGTGGAAACCTCGGTCGCGGTCGCGATGCCCTCGACCACGGCGTAGCGGATCACGAACGGCAACGCCAATGCGGGCAGGGCGATGACGAGCGCACGGACGATCTCGCTGCCGCTGGCTTTAGTGACGTGCTGCAGATCCTCGCCGCGGTAGCGCCACCAGACCAGCGCCGACAGCGTGATCGCCAGCACCACGCCCGGCAGCAATCCGCCGGTGAACAGCGCCGCGATCGACACCCCCGTCACCGAGCCGATCGTGATCAGCACGAGGCTCGGCGGGATGGTCTCGGTCTGCGCGCCGGTCGCGGCGAGCAGGGCGACGAGATCGCCTGGCTTGGCGCCGCGCGCCTTCATTTCCGGAAACAGCACCGGCGCCACGGCGGCCATGTCGGCGGCCTTCGAGCCCGATATGCCCGAGACCAGATACATTGCGCCGACCAGCACATAATGCAGCCCGCCGCGGACATGGCCCAAGAGGCTGGCCAGGAACGCCACCATCGCCCGCGCCATGCCGGTCATTTCGATCAGGAGCCCCAGAAACACGAACAGCGGCACCGACAGCAGGATCAGATGGCTCATGCCCTCATCCATGCGGCCGACCAGCACCATCAGCGGCGTATTCGTGGTCAGCGCCAGGTAGCCATAGGTGGCGAGCCCAAATCCGAACGCGATCGGCACGCCGGCGAAGACGCAAAAGCCGGCCACGCCGACAAAGAAGATGATCAAATTGATATTGCCGAGCGGTTTCAGCCAGCCCTTCAAGAGCCAGAACACCGCAATCACCAGGGCGACCGACAGGATCGCGGCGACCACGGTGCGAAAATTGCTCGCGCGCACCAGCCGCAACAACGCAAACAGCGCCATCAGGCAGATACCGACCGGCAATGCGGCCGCGCGCCAGCTGTTGAGGATCTGCAGCGCCGGCGTGGTGATGAAGCTTTCCTCGTAGGCGTAGTCGTAAGACGGCCAGGCGATCATCAACAGGAACGCGAGCGCGGCGCAGGTCGCGATCAGATCGAGATAGGCCCGCATGGCAGGTCTGGCGTTGGCGACGATCGCGGTCATCCGCATATGCTCGGCGCGGCGGAACGCGACCGCGGCGCCCAGCATCGCCAGCCACAGGAACAGGATCGAGGCCAGTTCGTCCGACCAGATCAGCGGACTGTGCAGTCCGTAGCGCGACACCACGCCGGCGAACAGGATCACGATTTCGGCGATGACCAGCAGCGCCGCCGGAATCTCGACCAGCATTCCCAGGGCATGTTCGACCGAGGCCAATGCCGAACGGCGGCGAGGGGGCTGATCCACCTCGCCGCCCATGATTTCACTCAGTTCGGCATGAGCCATGACGGCCCCCAGGCTACGCGTTACGACAGCTTGCCGACGGATTTTTCGAGCAACGCCCAGGCCTGGTCGCCGTATTTGCCCTTCCATTCCGCATAGAACCCGGCGGAACGAAGCTTTTCACGGAACGGCGCGACATCCGGCTGGTTGAACACCAGACCCTTGGACTCGAGTTCGCCACGCAAATTGGCATTCAACCTGGCCGTATCGCCGCGCTCGTTGACCGCCGCCGCGCTGATATTCTTGGCGACAATAGCGCGGACGTCTTCGGGAATCTTCTCCCAGGCGCGGCGATTGGCGAGGAACCAAAAGCCGTCCCACATGTGGTTGGTGAGCGAGCAGAATTTCTGCACTTCGTACAGCTTCGCCGTCGAGATCAGCGCCAGCGGATTTTCCTGGCCTTCGACGATCTTGGTCTGCAGCGCCGAATAGACCTCGCTGAAATTGATCGAGGCGGGCGAGGCGTCGAACGCCTTGAACATCGAGGTCCAGAGCGGCGAGACCGGCACGCGGATCTTGAAGCCCTTGTAATCGTCGGGGCTCGTGATCGGCTTGGTCGATGACGTGGTCTGACGGAACCCATTGTCCCAGATCTTGTCCATGGGCACGAGACCGGCCTTGCCGATTTCGCCGCGCACATAGGCGCCGAGATCGCCGTCCATCGCCTTCCAGACCGTGTCGTAGTCCGGGAAAGCAAAGCCGATGCCGTTGATCGAGGCCGCGGGAACCAGGGTCGCCAGGATCAAGCCGGACAGCGTGAAGAATTCGATGCCGCCGGAGCGGATCTGGCTCAGCATGTCGGTGTCCGAACCGAGCTGGTTATTCGGGAAAATCTGCAGGTCGAACCGGCCATTGGTCTCGGCCTTGATCGCTGCCGACATTTCCTTGGCGCGCACGTTCATCGGATGCGAGTCCGGCGCGTTGTTGGCATATTTATAGGTAAATTCGGCCGTCTGGGCCCGCGCTACCAATGGCGCGCCGATGCCGCCCAAAACCGCTGACGCAGCGGATGCCTTCAGAAGCGTGCGTCGTGAAAAGCTCATCTGTTTCTCCCTCGAGACTTATTGTTCTTGATGCAATCCTATACGGACCTGATGCCGTGCGGTCATCCGCGATCTCGTTAGCGATCTGGTTCTTGGGGGGCTTATTGCAGCGTCCGCAGGCCGCGGCAATATCGGCTTTCGGGCGAGCGGACGGACGGCGAAGCCCGAGCGCCGGCCGCGCGTTTGGATACGAACCAGCTGGCCGATGGTATCCCGGCGCGATGGTCAGGTTGGTGGCCGAACTGATTTAATTTGGAAGGAATTCCGCCTAAACATCTGATCTAATTGTAGATATAAATATTCCATAATATACCTTATGCGAATTACGGATGTAGGCGCAAAGTTAAAATGTCACGGGGTTTGGAGGCTGGGGATCCGATGGGTGTGGTGCTGATGATGTTCTGGCGCGGCTTGATGGTGGCCGGCTGACGACTTCGGCGGCGGCCGATCTGATGCGCCTCACGAGGCGGCAGACCCACCGGCTGTTAAAGCGCCACCGGGATGGCGTTCACCTGCGATTGCCAACCGGCGGCGTGGCCGGCCGTCGAACAACCGCCTGCCCGACGTTGTGCGTGATCATGCGGTTGCGCTGGTTCGAGAGCACTACGCAGACTTTGGTCCGACGTTGGCGGCCGAGAAGCTGGCCGAGCGCCATGATCTGCGGGTGTCGCGGGAGACGTTGCGCGGCTGGATGCGGCAAGCCGGAATCTGGCTGCCCCGGGCCGAGCGGCCGCCATCATCGAGAACAAGCGTCTCGGCGAAGTGCTGGCCTGGATCAAGCAGCAGCAGGACAAGCACCCCCATTATCGTGACAACTTAGCCGGTCCCAGGCGGTCAAATCAGAAAGCCGGCCTGATGAAGGACCGCGCTGATCGTCTCGTTCAGGGGAAAAAACCAGGCAGACGCCCCGCCCGCCGGGGCCGCCGCCGCTGCGATACCGGCGTCTACGCAGCGACGGCCCCGGCGACGTCAGAAGCTGCCGAGTGACATCTTAACTTTGCAGAGCAAGGGACATCTCAACTTGGTTGCAACAATGGATATGGGCATAGTGCTTGTCGGTGTTCGCTGAGGCTTCGGACCCCCATTCCTACGCCGATCTGGGTGACGCCCTCTCATGCCCGGCGGCACCAGGCGCACACGGTTGCCGTCGGGATCGAACAACCGTCGGGGCCTTTCCACGCCCTCTCTCGCGATGATGAGTTCGCGGTAGCCGCTTTGTGGGGCGTCTGGCAGCGGCTCCATGTGGTGATTCAGCTTGACCACCGACCCCATGGCGTCGGTCGGTACTGCTCCTGTCGGCGACGAACGGGCAGCATATGGTCAAGCCAAGAGCGACGAGCAGAACCTCGACTACGTCCGGTCGTCAACGTCCCGTTGCTCCCCCAGCCGGCTGGTCGCCTGGCAATTGAATCTGTAACGCGCGTTTCAAGTAGAGTTGAGTTTCCCAAGCGGAATTTAATGAAACGGGCGCGATCTCTCCCTACAGAAAGCGAAGGCATCCGCATTGGATGTTGCAATCCGATAGCTCGCGTTCGAACAGCACGCTCGCCTCACGAGCGTGATCACATCGTCTTGTGTCCCCACGCGGGCACGCACCCGATCGCTACAGGAGAAAGGACAATGGTTTCATTCAAAACTCTCGCAGCGGCTGTGCTCCTGTCAGGGACAGCGGCGGCGCCAGCATTTGCGCAAGCTGCCATCCAGGAGCCGGGCCTTTTCGCGTTCTATTATCCCAATCTGGACGTTCTGAATGGAGGGGCGCCAACTCCTGCTGCCAGGTTGTCTCGCGACTGGCCCGCGTTGAGGGGAGCGTGTGCGGCGATCGGCGCAGGCGTTGCTTATTGCGGCGACCGCTACGGCTCTTACGATTTCGCGCCAGCCGCATTGTCCCGCCATCATGGCCGTCGTCATCACCGAATGTGACCGCAGAAGCTCACGCTTCGTTGAAAGCGCGTGATGGAATGTTTCCCAAGGCTGGCCGCTCTCCACAATAAGGAGCCGAACGCTTTCTTGGCTTCTGCCACCATATGGAGAAACAAATGACCAAAGTGACCTTCGTGTCGGCCGCGCTGATCGCCGCAGCCGTATTCACAAGTCAGGCTATGGCTGCTCGCAACGATGTCGCGGCTCGGCACGCCACGACCAAGGCCCATACGAGCGCTACGGACTGTGTGCGGGCTCCAAGCGTCGGCGCGTTTGCCTCGGATCCCTATACTGTGCCCCCGTGCATGCCCAACACCGCTATTGATACGTTCCAATAGCGACGAAGAGTTCGGGCTGGCAGACCTCGCCAGCCCGACTGCCTTGAGAATCCACTCGGAGTCCGCTCCGTCGTTCGCCGTAACCCTCTGCACGGGGATTCGCAATAATGGCTGACAAATCACGACGCAAGGTTATCTTTGGGGTCACATTAGCTCTGGCGTCGCTATTGCTGGCAAACATCGGATCTGCAGAGAACGCCCCTCCACTTCACAAGGGACCATGGCCGATTCGCAATGGTCGCAATTACCAGCCAACCGCGCATGAGCTGAGAGCCTTGCATTTGGAGGATGTCACACCCGATCAGGCGAGCGAGATCGATCGATTGTACGATCAGCTCCTGGCAAGCAGTGAAACGGCTCGTAATCGGCATCCCGCACCCAAACATTGATCGCGCTGTTCAATCTCAAAATCCCGATCGCACAACGGTGATCCCTGCATTTGAAGATGGCGCTCACACACGGGAATGCCGTGCCCCAAGCGGAGGTCTTGCTCTCAGAGAACGCGGCCTGCGGACAACGCGGGCTACGGCCAGATGGCATTGAGGATTTCGGCCAGCCTCGCTCCGCCCTTGGCCAGTTGCTTTCGTTTGATCTGGTCCGCCAGCCAGAGATAGGCGGTGTGGTCCTCAAACGCGACCGTCCACTGGATTCGGGTGCTCGGCGGCTGCGGCGGGTCGAACGTGAATGTCAGCCCCGCGAAAGCCTCATGGGCAACCATGACCGTGTCGGTGGCCCAGGCCGCCGGCCAGTCATCGGGGCGCCCTGGACTCGCCGGTACCGTCCTCGCCGCCGCAAGCAGTTCCCGGGTCGCGGCATCGCCGATGTCGGTCGGGATGTCGTCCCACTCGGCGTGCAGGTTGATATTCTGGTCCTGGATCGCATTGCCGCCGATGGTATCGTTGGCCGGATCGATTGCGTGCGCCACATCGGGATCGACGAGCTGGCCGTTATTGTCCAGATAGACCGAGCCGACATGCAGCGGCTGATGCAAGTCGCCGATGAAGTGGGTGAGCAGCAACAGCGCTTCCCGCTTGTCCTTGATCGAAAAGGCGAACGATTGCGGCACGGGCTTGTCCGACAACACCGCGATCGCCGCCGAGATAGCGGCCACCAGATCGTGCGCGTTGGTGCCCTGAAAACTCCGGTCAAAGCCGTTGCGCTCGATCGCGACGTCGTCGAAATGAAATGTATTGTGACAGCCAAGCTGGGGCTTGTTGGGATCCGATGGATAGAAACACGTCGTCCAGTTTCGTGAGGCGTAGTCCTCCATCAGGCCCCGCTCGTTCTTGAAGGGGATGCAGGGCAATTCGTATTCGGGATGCAGGTCACTCAGGGTGTATTTGAATGTGCCGTCGGAAAGCTTGGCGACGCTCTTGACGCAGTCGGCCCACGGCCCTGCCTTGCGCAGATCGAACCCCTGTGAACCCGGCGATGCGTCGTGCGACCCTGGCGGATTGAGGATCTGCTTGACCTGCAGGCTTGCGTTCGGTTTCAGCAGATTGTCCGCGATCGAGCCGATGACCCTGTGTCCCTGATATGCCCAGGCCGACGCAGATCCAGGATAGAGCGCGCACAAAAGGCAACTGAGTGCGAAGACTATTTTGGACATGAGCAATCTCACGGTCTCGCTCAAAAGGGCACATTCGTCGCGGTTGCGATTTAGACACAGTGCAATCTCGGAGGCAATGTGAAAGCCGCCGCCAAAACCATCTTGACGGAGTCGTGTGACACCAGTTTCGGTGCTTTCAGCGTCCCCTGAACCGTGGTTTTCGTCGGCCCAGGAACGCCTCGACGCCTTCCTTGTGGTCCTCGGTCAGGCTCGTCAGCGCGAACTGGTCGACGTCCATATGGCTGGCGAGATCGTCCAGCGCGTGTGCGAGGCGGTTGACGGTCAGCTTGGTCATGGCGACCGACAGCGGCGGTTGCGCGGCGACCTTGGCGGCGAGCGCCATTGCGGCGTCGAACGCCTTGCCGGGATCGGCCACCTGCTCCACCAGCCGCCATTCATAGGCCTCGGCCGCCGAGACGCGTTGATCGGCCAGGATCACGGCCTGCTTGGTGCGCGCCGGTCCCATCAGATGCAGCATCCGCGGCACGCTCTGCCAGCTCATGTTCATGCCGAGCCAGATCTCTGGCACGCGCAGATGGGCGTCGCTGGCCATGATGCGGAAATCCAGCGCCACCGCCAGCGCGACACCGCCACCGACGCAAAAGCCCTCGATGGCGCCGATCGTAATCTGCTCCATCTCCTGCCAGGCCCGCGTCAGCCGCGGTCCGAGTTTTAAATGCCGGCGCAGCGTGTCCATATCCATGGTCTTGCGCGACCGGCCCTCGGGATCCCTGAGGTCGAAGCCGGCGCTGAACGCTTTTGTGCCGCCGGTGAGCACGACCACCGAGGTTTCGGCATCATCCTCAAAGCTGCGGGCGGTATCGGTGAGCTGACGCAGCGCCTCCGGCGACAGCGCATTGATGCCGTCGCCGCGGTCGAAGCGCACCACGGCAATGCGGCCCTCGGGGCCGAGGCCCTTTTCGATCGTCACGAAATCGGTCAACTCAACACCTCCCTGCCCGTATTTTTCCTGGCACGATAGGGCGCGATCTAATTCTTGTCGGGAAGAAAAATCTGCGTGACCTCATACATGCCGGGATCGAACGTCGCTATTTGGAGCGCTTTCTCCAGCGCCGGTGCGGGCCCCGGGTTTCGACGCATGGACTCATAATCCTCGACGCTGGCCCATTGCGCGTACATCGTCACCTTCTTGCCATCGACGCTGCGATGCAGGCTCGCGGAGATAAATCCCTTGTGATGCCTGACATTCTGCTCGGTCACTTCGGTCAATAGTTTGATCAACACATCCTGGTTTTCCGGCGCGACCGTAAAAACGTTGATGAACGTTAGCGGCGTTCGACCTTTCGAAATTGTGGGCATCCTATTTCCTCGACAGCAGACCAAACCCTACCCGGCATTTGAGAGACCAATAGCTCACAAATGGCCGGTGCGCTCGCGCGCGGGTCTTTGATCCGGCGCAGGAAAGCGGACCGTGGTGCCGATCGTGATCCAGTTGGCGTTTTCGCCGGTGATATTGTGCCCATAGATCAGATCGACGGAAAAGATTTCATTGGGCCGGTAGCGCACGCCGGTCTGGAACCGGGGCCGGACCACGCTTGGCGTATCGGTCGCGCCAGCCTGGCCGAACGCCTCGATCGTCCATTGCAGGACCTCGGTGAATTTCCAGTCGAAGCCGAGCCCATAGGTCAGGTAATGCCGATCGACGGTGCGATCCCACAGCCAGCCGGCATTGACGTTGATCCGCATATTCTCGGATAGCCTGTACGTCGCCGGTACCACCGCGAAAGCGGTCAGATTTTCTCCGGTCAGCGCATCGAACAAACCGCCGGCATAAAACGAATAACCGAGCCGCCCGATTCCGGTCGGCGCAATGTTCCATTTGGCCCTCGGCGCGATCGTGTTGCTCCAGTCGCCATCGCTGCGTGACCTCACGGTCTGCAGGCTCAATTCCACCGGCGTGAAAATATTCACGGCGCAGGATGGATTGGCCACGGCCGAGAAATCGGTGTTGGTCGCCGCCTGTAGCCAGCTTTCGACCTTGCACGATCCGACCTCGGAAATGTCGGCGGCGTCGACCGCATAGGCGCCGTTGGCCGCCCGCGCCACGCCCGCCGGAAACCCCGCCAATATGGCCGCGCCCCCGGCTATTGCAATGCGCCCTGCCCAACACCCCACCCTGCCCAGCCCCCATGACAAATGCTAGCAGAGTCTGCGCCTCGACATAGCCCGGATTTTGCGCCTATCTTGGACCCATGACCGATCATGATCACAACCATCATCACCACCACGATCACGACCATTCGGAATTGTCGGAGACCGAGCTGCGCGTCCGCGCGCTCGAGACGATTTTGACCGAAAAAGGCTATGTTGAACCGGCCGCGCTCGATGCCATCATCCAGGCCTATGAGACCAGGATCGGGCCGCACAATGGCGCCCAGGTTGTCGCAAAAGCCTGGACCGATCCAGCTTTCAAGCAGGCCCTGCTCGATGATGCCACCAAGGCGGTAAGCACGCTCGGTCATGTCAGCCGGGTCGGCGACCATCTCGTCGCCGTCGAGAACACCCCGCAGCGCCATAACATGGTCGTGTGCACGCTGTGCTCTTGTTACCCCTGGGAAATGCTGGGGTTGCCGCCGGTCTGGTACAAGGCGGCGCCCTATCGGTCGCGCGCCGTCAAGGACCCGCGCGGCGTGCTCGCCGACTTCGGCGTCAGCCTGCCAAAGGAAACCGATATCCGCGTCTGGGATTCGACCGCCGAAACGCGCTTTCTGGTGCTGCCGATACGCCCAGAGGGTACCGAGGGTTGGAGCGAGCAGCAGCTCGCCGAACTCGTGACGCGCGACTCCATGATCGGCACCGGATTTCCGAAGACGCCGGGCGCGCCATCATGAACGGCGTGCACGACATGGGCGGCATGGACGGTTTCGGCAAGGTCGAGCCCGAGCCGAACGAGCCGATGTTCCACACCGAATGGGAAGCCCGCGTGCTGGCGATGGTGCGCGCGATGGGGGCTGCCGGCGCCTTCAACATCGATACGTCGCGGTTCTACCGGGAGGCCTTGCCGCCGCACGTCTATCTCTCGAGTTCCTATTACAAGAAATGGTTTCTGGGGCTCGAAGACCTCTTGATCGACAAGGGATTCATCGCAGCCGAAGACGTCGCCGCCGGACACGCCGTGCAGCCGCCGAAACCGCTCAAGCGCGGCAAGTTTGGCCTCAATGATGTCGAACGCATCATGGTGCGCGGTAAATTCGCCCGCGCGGCGCCCGCACCCGCGAAATTCAAGGCTGGCGATCGGGTGCGCGCGAAAAACATTCACCCCCTGACCCACACACGGCTGCCGCGCTACGTGCGCGGTCATGTCGGCGTGGTCGAGCGCGATCACGGCTGTCAGGTGTTTCCGGACTCGGCGGCGACGGAATCCGGCGAGAACCCCCAATGGCTCTACACCGTCGTGTTCGACGGCGCCGAACTCTGGGGTCCGGATGCCGACCCGACGGTCAAGGTTTCCGTCGACGCGTTCGAGCCCTATCTGGAGCCGGTGTGATGGACGCAGCGAGCGTGCGCGCGACGGCGGCCGTGCCCGGGATTCCCCGCGATGAGGACGGCCCGGTGTTCCGCGAGCCCTGGGAAGCGCAGGCCTTCGCGATGGCGCTCGCGCTGCATGAGCGTGGACTGTTCACCTGGAACGAATGGGCTGCCGCCCTTGCTCGCGAGATCAAGCGGGCGCAGGCGGCCGGCGATCCCGACACCGGCGAAACCTATTACCGGCATTGGCTGGCGACGCTGGAAAATCTGGTTGCCGAGAAAGGCGTCGCGACCTCCGATACCCTGCACCGCTACCGCGATGCCTGGGACCACGCCGCCGACCGCACGCCGCATGGCCAGCCAATCGAGCTAACGCCGGCGGATTTCGGCTAGCATTGCCGGAAGTGACATTTTAGCCTGCCTCGACCCGTGGTCGCTTGTCGGAAAGGCACCGTTCACTCCAGCGCGAGACCAAGCTCATGACCAAATTATTCCCGGCGCGCATGACCGCCCGGCTTGATGGCGATTTCGTCGTGTTCCTGATCGGGATGCGCGTCAACAAATGGTGGAAGTTTTGGAAATGGGGACCGGTGGCGACGGCGATGCCGCGTATGCTGACCGAGCTTGCCGAACGGCCGGAACTCGGGCTCTTGCATGCCCGCACGGTGTTTGGATTTCCCAACCTGCTTGTCATTCAGTATTGGCGCAGCTTCGAGCAATTGCACGCTTATGCATCCGACCGATCGTTGGCTCATTTACCGGCATGGCGCGACTTCAACCGCAAGATAGCTTCGAATGGCGACGTCGGGATTTGGCATGAGACCTACCTTGTGAAGGACGGCGCGCACGAGAGCGTCTACAACAACATGCCGATTTGGGGATTGGCCGCCGCCGGCGCGCATGTGCCGGCCGAGGGATCGCTCAGGAGCGCCAAGGGCCGCTTGCGCCAGACCGACGGAGCGGATCAGCCGGCAAACGTTTAGGTCTTGCCCCGCCGACAACCGAACGGCTAGGCGGCGCCTGCCGAATATTCGCGCCATCCTCTCGCCCGCAGCGCGCAGGCCGGGCACTCGCCGCAGCCAAAACCCCAATCATGCTGCGCGCCGCGCTCGCCGAGATAACAGGTGTGCGAGTGCTCGCGGATCAGATCGACCAGCCCTGCCCCGCCAAGATCGTGCGCGAGTTTCCAGGTCGCGGCCTTGTCGAGCCACATCAATGGCGTGTGCAGTTCAAAGGATTTGGCCATGCCGAGATTGAGCGCGGCGTTCAACGCCTTGATGGTTTCGTCGCGGCAATCCGGATAGCCGGAATAATCGGTCTCGCACATGCCGCCGATGATGTGCCGGATGCCACGCCGATAGGCCAGCGCGGCGGCAAAGGTGAGAAACACCAGATTGCGGCCCGGCACGAAGGTATTGGGCAGGCCGTCGGCGCCCATTTCAATCGCGACATCGCGTGTCAGCGCGGTGTCGGAAATCTCCGCCAGCGTCGGAATCTCCAGCGTGTGGCTCTCGCCGAGTTTTGCCGCCCAGTCCGGCCGCACGGCCTTCATGCCCGTAAGCAAACGGTCGCGGCACGCAAGCTCGATGGCGTGACGCTGTCCGTAGCTAAAGCCGATCATTTCGACATGGGCGAAGCGCTGCAGGGCCCAGGCGAGGCAGGTGGTGGAATCCTGTCCGCCGGAAAACAGCACCAGCGCGGTTTCGGATGGGGATTGATTGTTCATTAATTGGCCTTTAGCACCCACCCATGCGTTGGCCAATTGCCCACCTTTGTTTGGGCCAATCGGTGGAAATATCGGCTGTTTCGGCCCGTTCCGCTGGGATCGAGCGGCCGCTTGCGGCATAAAGCCAAAACCCAAAAAATCCGGTGCCCGATGACCCCTTCCCGCGACATTTCACGTTTGCTCGAGATCATGGCGGCGTTGCGCACGCCCGTGACCGGCTGCCCCTGGGATCTCGAACAGGACTTTGCGTCGATCGCGCAATATACCATCGAGGAGGCCTATGAGGTCGTCGACGCCATCACACGCGGCGATCTCGACGACCTCCGCGACGAACTCGGCGATCTCCTGCTGCAGGTCGTGTTCCACTCGCGCATGGCGGAGGAGCAAAACGCCTTCGCGTTCGGCGACGTGGTCGAGGCGGTCACGCGAAAAATGATCCGACGGCATCCGCACGTGTTCGCCGACCAGAACGGGCGGCTGACTGCTACCCATGTGAAAGGCAACTGGGATCGCATCAAGGCGGAAGAGAAAGCCGAGCGCGCCGCGGGCCGGCCGCCGGAGGTCGAGCACAAATCACTGCTGTCGAGCGTCAAGGCGGGGCAGCCGGCGCTGACGCGCGCGATGGATTTGCAGCGCAAGGCGTCGACGGTTGGTTTTGACTGGAACGACCCGCGCGCGGTGCTGCACAAGATCCGCGAGGAAGCCGACGAGATCGAGGCCGCGCTCGACCGCGGCGACGCCGGCGAACTCGCCGCGGAGACCGGCGATCTGCTGTTCGCACTGGTCAATCTGGCGCGACATGTCGGCGCCGATCCCGAAACCGCACTGCGCGGCACCAACGCCAAATTCGAACGCCGCTTTGGCTATATCGAGCGCGTTCTGGCGGCCAAGGGCCGTTCACTCGAAAGCGCCACGCTCGCCGAGATGGACGCGTTGTGGAATGAAGCCAAGGGCGAGGAGCAGCCCGCGCCGCCTGCGGCGGTGAAGGCGCTGGGTCGCGGCTGAATGTTTGTTGTCGTCCCGGCGAACGCCGGGACCCAAATCGCGCGATCTATCGATTTGAAAATGCCGTTCGACGACCTGTCGTAACCGCGAACGCCTGTGGTTATGGGTTCCCGCGTGCGCGGGAACGACCACTACGCCACGTGCGGCACGGCATCGAAACGCGACACCACGATGTCGCGCTTGGTCGCATCGACGCGCACGGTCATATCGAATCGCCCGTCGTGAAGCTGCTTGTTCAGCACTTCGGAATTGCGATGCAGCCAGCTGATGCCGGCGCCATCGGCGGCGTCGACGGAGAGGTCCAGCGTCATCCGAAAAGCCGCCAATCGATCCTCGATTGCGGCCAGTAGCGCCTCGACCCCCTCGCCGGTCGCGGCGGAGACCAGGAAACACGGCCGCTCCGGCGGCCGGCGCGCGGCGATGTTGCGCAGGTTTTCGCGCTCTTCGGCGTCGAAGCGATCAATCTTGTTCCAGACTTCGAGAACGCGCTGCCCGGCATCGGGATCGATACCCAGCTTGCGCAGCACGGCATCGACGTCGCGCTCCTGCGCTTCCGCATCTTCATGGGACATGTCGCGGACATGAAGGATGATGTCCGCCTCCAGCACCTCTTCCAGCGTCGCGCGAAACGCGGCGACCAGCTGCGTCGGCAGGTTGGAAATGAAACCGACCGTGTCCGACAGCATCGCCTTGCCGCCGTGCGGCAGCGTCAGCGCGCGCAGTGTGGGGTCCAGTGTCGCAAACAGCATGTCGGCGGCCTGCACGTCGGCGCGGGTCAGGCGATTGAACAGCGTCGACTTTCCGGCGTTGGTGTAACCGACCAGCGCCACCACGCGGTAGGGCACCCGCTGCCGGCCGGCGCGATGCAGCCTCCGCGTCGCCTGAACCTTCTTCAGCTCATTCTCGAGCCGGATGATGCGGTCGCCGATCAGGCGGCGGTCGGCTTCGATCTGGGTTTCGCCGGGGCCGCCCATGAAGCCAAAACCGCCGCGCTGGCGTTCCAGATGGGTCCATGAGCGAACCAGGCGCGAGCGCTGATAATTGAGATGCGCGAGCTCCACCTGCAGCGCGCCTTCCTTGGTCTTGGCGCGGCGGCCGAAGATTTCCAGGATCAGTCCGGTACGGTCGAGAACCTTGGTGTTCCAGGCCTTCTCCAGATTGCGCTGCTGGATCGGCGACAGTGCGCAATCCATCACCGCAAGTTCGATGTCATGCCCGGTGATGAGACCTGTGATCTCCTCGACCTTGCCCTTGCCGAGATAGGTGGCAGGACGGATCTGGCTGATCGACGCGATCAGTGTATCCGCGATCGTGAGATCGATGGCGCGCGCCAGACCGGCCGCCTCCTCCAACCGTGCCTCGGAATCGCGGACAGCATCGTTCGTTTGCGCGTCGGGGTCGCCGCGGCGCATACGCAAGTAAGGGCCGATGACGATCACCCGCCCGGTTTCTCTGCCCTCCGCCGACCGCGGGCGGTCGGCGCCCCCTTTAAGATTTAGGGGTTCCAATCAGATCACTTTCAAGCCGGAGCATCCTCGCCGCCTTCGAACAACTGGATCGGAGCGCCCGGCATGATGGTCGAAATCGCATGCTTGTATACAAGCTGCGAATGACCGTCGCGACGCAGCAACAGGCAGAAATTGTCGAACCAGGTGACAATCCCCTGCAGCTTCACTCCATTGACCAGAAAGATCGTCAGTGGCGTTTTGGTTTTACGAACGTGATTTAGGAAGGTGTCTTGTAGGTTTTGTGCGCGGTCTGCCGCCATTGTTTTTATCCCGCCGTCTTGTGCTTCTTTTTCTTAAACCGGTTGCTGCTCTCTAACGGAGCCTCCCCGGTCGCCAGCCTACCCTGAGATCCCCCTCCGGTAGGCGCGGCCGTACGATTAGAAGGCACGCGCGGTTTTTAGGCAAGCCAGTTCGCGCGCCACCCCGTAAGAACCCGGTGTCAAATCTCCAAAAGCGTGGGGAAAGAGATGAATATTCCAAAGCAAGTGCATGGACCGGCGCGAGAAAAGCCTTTTCGAGTATTGCGGATACCGTGTGCGCGTCAAAACAACAAAACACAGTCGCGGTTCTGATCAATCAGAACCGATCGGGTCAACCGACCCCGAGCGCCTTGAGCTTGCGATGCAGGGCCGAGCGCTCCATGCCGACGAATTCGGCCGTGCGCGAGATGTTGCCCGAGAAGCGGCTGATCTGGGCAATCAAATAGTCTCGCTCGAATACTTCCCGCGCCTCACGCAGCGGCAGCCCCATGATGTGCTCGCCATTGTTGCTGGTCGGCATTGCCGGCACCATCGAACCGACGTCCTGCGGCAGCATATCGGCGGTGATGATCGCCTCCGGACCGCCGCCGGCCAGAATCATGACGCGCTCGACATTGTTGCGGAGTTGCCGGACGTTGCCGGGCCAGACATGGGACTGCAGCACCGCCATCGCATCCTGGCCGATCTGGCGCTTCGGCAAGCCCGTCGCAACCGAAATCTGATCCATGAAGTAGTCGATCAGTTCGGGAATGTCCTCGCGGCGCTCGGACAATGGCGGCACCCGGATCGGCACCACCGAGAGCCGGTGATAGAGATCCTCGCGGAATCGCCCTTCCGCGATTTCTTCTTCCAGATTGCGCGCGGTCGAGGAGATGATGCGGACGTCGACGTGGACCTTGGCGGTGCCGCCGGAGCGCAGAAAGGTCTGATCGACCAGCACACGCAGGATCTTGTTCTGGGTTTCGCGCGGCATGTCGGCGATTTCGTCGATGAACAGCGTGCCGCCATGGGCTTCTTCCAGCGCGCCGGCTTTGCGTTGATGCTCGCCATTGGACTGCTCGATCCCGAACAGTTCGACTTCCATCCGCTCCGGCGTGATCGCCGCGGCGTTGATGACCACGAACGGCCCCTCGGCACGGCTCGAGGCGTGATGCAGCGTGCGCGCCGCCAGTTCCTTGCCCGAACCGGAGGGACCGACGATCAGGATGCGGCTGTTGGCCTTGGCAGCCCGGTCGATGGTTTGGCGCAGCTGGTTCATGCAGGCGGATCGGCCGGTCAGAACGCTAGCCGCAGGAGCCAGTTGCTTGAGTTCTTTCACTTCACGCTTGAGGCGCGATGTCTCCAGCGCCCGGGTAGCCACCAGAATCAGCCGGTCCGATTTGAAGGGCTTTTCGATGAAGTCATAGGCGCCGCGCTTGATCGCTGCGACCGCGGTTTCGATGTTGCCATGGCCGGAAATCATGACGACAGGCACGTCGGCATGATCCTTCTTGATCTGCTCGAGCAGCTGCAAACCGTCGAGCTTGGAGCCCTGCAGCCAGATGTCGAGGAACACCAGATGCGGACGGCGGTTGGCGATCTCCGCCAGCGCCGAATCGCTGTCGCGCGCGGTGCGGGTAATGAAGCCTTCGTCCTCCAGGATGCCTGCAACGAGGTCCCGAATATCTGCTTCGTCGTCGACAATCAGAATGTCACTGGCCATGGGTTACACCTGTCTTGTCAGTTGCCGGTCGCGGCTTTGATTTTTGTGTCATTATTGGTCGTAGATGCCGGCTCAATGGTTTCAGAAACCGGCGTATTTGTTTCGGCGCCCTGTTGATTTGTCTCCGGAGGCTGCTCCTTTGCGTCGGCTTTTGGTGGTTGGCCGGATACGGCGAACCGCAGCCGCATCCACGCCCCACGCTGGCCTGACCGGAAGTCGGAAGCATCCTTGAGTTCGATACGGCCGCCATGGTCTTCGAGCACGCGCCCGACGATCGCCAGCCCAAGCCCGGTGCCCTTCTGGCGCGTTGTCACATAGGGCTCCAGCAAGCGGGCGCGGGCGACCTTCGGCAGGCCAATGCCATTGTCGATCACATCGATCACGATGTCGTCGTTCTCGCACGCCGCGATGACGTCGATACGGCCTCTGCCAAGTTCTTCCGGCGGAACCTGCTCGATCGCCTCGGTCGCGTTCTTGATGATGTTGGTCAGCGCCTGCGAAATCAGCCGGCGGTCGAACTGGGCCCGCATCGGGTCCTGCTTGATGACGGTTTCGATATCGAGGTCGGCATGCCCGACCTTCATCAGGAACACCGCCTGGCGCACGGTATCGGCGACGTCCTCCCCCTCCATCACGGGCTTGGGCATCCGCGCAAAGCGCGAGAATTCGTCGACCATCCGCCTGATGTCGTCGACCTGGCGCACGATGGTGTCCGTGCACTGCTCGAAGATGCCCTTGTCCTCGACGATGACCTTGCCGAACTTGCGCCTGATACGTTCGGCGGAAAGCTGGATCGGGGTCAGCGGGTTCTTGATTTCGTGGGCGATGCGGCGCGCGACATCGCCCCAGGCCGAGGTGCGCTGCGCGGAAACCAGCTCGGTGATGTCGTCCAGCGTGATGATGTAGCTGTCGCGGGACTGGCTGGTTTGCTCGGCGCTGATGCGAACCGACAGATTGCGCTCGTGGCCGTCGCGGGTAATGGTGATCTGGCCCTGCACCAGCCGCTGCGTGCCTTCGCGCGCGGTTTTCATCATATCGTCGAGCTCGGGCAGCACATCCGACAGCGGGTGGCCCAGCGTCTCGGATTCGGCATGGCCGATCAGTTTTTCGGCGGAACGGTTGAGGATGCCAACGCTGCTGGAGGCATCGACGCCGATGATGCCGGCGCTGGCCGACGACAGCACCGCCTCGATGAAGCGACGGCGGCTGTCGATCAGGTCGCTGGCGCTGACCAGTTCGTCGCGCTGGGTGCGCAGTTCCTGCGTCATCTTGTTGAAGGTCTCGCCGAGCTGGGCCAGATCGCCTTCCGACTTGTGGACCGGCACCTGGACGTGCAAATCGCCCGTTGAAACGATATTGGCGGCGCTCATCAGATTGCGGATCGGCGCCACCAGCCAGTTGGCAAAATTCAGCCCGATCAGCACGGAAGCCATCAGGATCGTCAGTGCGATCACCGCGAACATCAGCGCAAAGGCCACCTGAATGCCGAGCCTGCGGGATTCGATCTGGGCATATTCGGCGACGCTGGCCTCGGTCTGCTTCAACTGGCTGATCACGCGCGGATCGAGCAGGCGCGCGACGTAAAGGAAGGTATCGTTGAATGCGCGCAGGCGAATGACGGCCGCGACGTAGTTTGCTTCGGGAAATACCGCGATCTGCGGCTCGGTCTCATCGACGTTGCCGAGAAAGTCCTGCGGCGGCGTCGTAAAACTCTGCTGAATGCCGGTTTGCGCCGACTCCAGGACGTTGCGATCCTTGTCGATCAGCATGGCGCCCGGCAAATTGCGCGAGGCTGCACTTGCCGTCAGCAGTTCTCGAAACGACCTGCGGTCCTGGTCGAACAATGGCCGTGCATGGGAGATATCGTTCGCCATTCCCAGAATATCGCCGCGAATGAGCTGCGCGTGTTCGTAGGTGTAGGCGCGGGCAATGATCAGCGAGTTCTGGATCACTTCGCGCGTCGGACCCGAGAACAGCCGGTCGAGGCCGCGATCGATGGTGACGTTGGCGACGATGGCGACCAAAACCGCCGGCAACACCGCGATGACCGAAAACAGACTGACGATCTGGATGTGCAGCCTGGCCGCCGCCCTGCCGCGGCGCCGGGCCTGAACCACCTGCCAGACTTCGCGGACGATAATGCCGACCAGGAGCAGGATGCTGCACGCGTTGATCAGCAGAAATGAGTATACGACCTGTTTGGTCGGCTCGATCGGGGTCAGGCCGGAAAGTACGACAAAGGTCAGGAACGCCGAGAGCAGCGCGATCGCGACGGAAACCGGCGCCAGCCACTTCCGCAGGGGCGATCCCTTCGGTTCGGCAAGCGACGCGTCAAACGATGGAGCCGAGGTCTCTGCGCTGGTCATACCGGCAATGGGTGAGCAATGGGTGAGCTGAAAGACTTATGTCCGCCTGCCGCGGACTGATGCATTCATATCACAATGTTGCCGAATTGCGACAATTCCGCGGCGTACCCGACCACGAAAGTGATCGGTCCCCAGCGGCTTTCCGCCTCATGGCGCGATGGAGCCGGCGGCTAAGCCGCCTAGCCCCCGCTGCGGTAGACTTGGATGTCCAGATCGCGGATTTTCTTCCGCAGTGTATTGCGGTTGAGGCCGAGCAGGTCGGCGGCGCGGATTTGATTGCCGCGGGTCGCCGCCAGCGCCGCGGTGAGCAGCGGCACCTCGATCTCCTTGAGGATGCGGTGATAGAGGCCGGGCGGCGGCACGCCGTTCGGGAAGCCCGAGAAGTGCGAGGACAAATAGGCCTCGACCGCGCCGCCGAGATTGTCGACGCCGAGCGGGGCGCTGCCGCCGGATGCGACCGCCGGCGGCGCCAGTTCGCCGTCGATGACGGAGCCCGTGATGACGTCCTGCGGATAAAGCGCCGCCAGCCGGCGCGCGAGGTTTTCGAGTTCGCGCACGTTGCCGGGCCAGCGGTGCTGCTTGAGGCGTTCCAGCGCCAGCGTATCCAGCTTCTTCGGCGGCAAGCCGTCCTTCTCCGCCAGCGAGAAGAAGTGCCGGATCAAATCGGGCAAATCCTCGATCCGTTCGCGCAACGGCGGCAAGCGCAGCGGCACCACGTTGAGGCGGAAGAACAGGTCTTCGCGGAACAGACCCTGCTGGATCAGGATGCGCAGGTCCTTGTTGCTGGCGGCGACGATACGCACGTCGGTCTTGATCGGCGTGCGGCCACCCACGGTGGTATATTCGCCCTGCTGCAGCACCCGCAGCAACCGCGTCTGCGCCTCCATCGGCATATCGCCGATTTCGTCGAGGAACAGCGTGCCGCCTTCGGCCTGTTCGAACCGCCCCGAGGCGCGGGTATTGGCGCCGGTGAACGCACCGCGTTCATGGCCGAACAATTCGGATTCGATGAGGTCGCGCGGGATCGCCGCCATATTGACCGCGACGAAGGGGCCGTTACGGCGCTTGCCGTAGTCGTGCAGCGCGCGGGCGACCAACTCCTTACCAGTGCCGGATTCGCCGGAAATCATAACCGTGAGGTCGGTCTGCATCAGCCGTGCCAGCACCCGGTAGATTTCCTGCATCGCCGGCGAGCGGCCGACCAGCGGGATCGAATCGAATTCGCCCTCGTCCGGCGCATTGGCCACTCGCTCCTTCGGCTCCGCCAGGGCGCGGCCGACGATGGTGATCAGCTCCTTCAGGTCGAAGGGTTTTGGCAGATATTCATAAGCGCCGCGTTCAGAGGCCCGGATCGCCGTCATGAAAGTGTTTTGGGCGCTCATGACGATGACCGGAAGATTCGGCCGCATCTTCTTGATCCGCGGCAGCAGATCGAACGCGTTCTCGTCGGGCATCACCACGTCGGTGATGACGAGATCGCCCTCGCCCTGGCTCACCCAGCGCCACAGCGTCGCCGCGTTTCCTGTCAGCCGCACCTCGTAGCCGGCGCGGGAGAGAGCTTGGTTGAGAACCGTGCGGATGGCGGTGTCGTCATCGGCGACTAATATGCTACCTGCGGGCATTGATTTTCCTCATCTTGCATCCTGTGAGGCATGCGACGGAGTACCCGAAACGTCATCGCGATTGCTTTGGTCAAAATGCTTGGCGGCGTTGAACATCGGCAGCAGCACGCGGAAGGTGGTCTTCCGCGGCTGGGATTCACATTCGATGATGCCGCCGTGATCGCCGACGATTTTTGCCACCAGCGCGAGGCCGAGCCCGCTGCCGGTTTGCTTGGTCGTCACGAACGGATCGAACAGGTTTGGAAGTAGGTCTTCCGGCACGCCGGAACCGTTGTCCTTGACGCAGAATTCGAGCGGCAGCGACACCCGCGATTTCTTGCCCGGCACCGAGAGCCGCACACCCGGACGGAATGCGGTGGTGAGCTGGATTTCCGCGTCAGAGCCAAGGTCGGCCACCGCCTCGGCGGCGTTCTTCACCAGATTGAGGAACACCTGGATCAACTGGTCCTGATTGGCCAGCACCGGCGGCAGCGACGGGTCGTATTCCTCGATGAAGCGGATGTTGCGGGCAAAGCCGGACTGCGCCAGCCGTTTGACGTGGTCGAGCACCGAATGGATGTTGACCGGGCCGCGCGCCACCGGCCGGTCGTCGCCGAACACTTCCATGCGGTCGACCAGCGTGACGATGCGGTCGGCCTCGTCGCAGATCAGCCGCGTCAGCATGCGGTCTTCGGATGAAGCCGCCTGCTCCAGCAATTGCGCCGCGCCGCGGATGCCGGACAGCGGGTTCTTGATTTCATGCGCCAGCATCGCCGCCAGCGCGATCACCGAGCGCGCCGCACTTCGATGCGTCAGCTGCCGGTCCATCTTGTCGGCGATGGTGCGCTCCTGCAGCATCACGACGATATGGCCCGGCCGCTCCGTGAGCGGAGCGACGTGAAGATCCACCTGGCGATCGCCGCCGATCCGCGGCGTGCCGAGATCGACCTTGTATTCGTTGACCGGCGAACCGCTCGACCGCACCTGGTCGATCAGCGCCAGTAGCGGACTGCCGAACGGCACCAGTTCCTTGAGCGACTGCCGCTGCAGGAATTGCGTCGATATCTCGAAGAAGGATTCCGCGGCGATATTGGCATCGACGATACGGCCGTCGGGCGCGATCAGCAGCACCGGGTTGGGCAGCGCGTTGAGGATCGCCTCGCCGTCGGCGGGCACTCGCCGGCGATGTTCTGCGGCTGAAGTCATGCAGCAGCGCTCCATGCAAAATCGTCGAATGCGTCTTCGAGTGAACAATGCACGCTGGAAGGCTCGTCCGCGGTCAGAATCTTGTGCCGCCAATTCCTGAGCGTCGCCGCCGGCGCCCGGCTGCATTGCGCCGCGATCTCCAGCGCCCAGCCGAGATGCTTGCGCGCGTGCTTGAGTCCGATGCGCAATCCGTAATGGCTGCAGATTTCGTCATAGAGCCCGCGGATATGTTTGAGCTGTTCGGCAAGCGGCGGCGCCGATTCGGCCGTTCCCGTTTCAAGCCGGCGCCCGATCTGACCCGGCAACCAGGGCTGGCCCTGCGCGCCGCGCCCGATCATCACAGCGTCGGCGCCCGACATTTCCAGCGCGTCCACGGCCTTCTCGTACGACGTGATATCGCCGTTGACGATGAGGGGTACGGAGATCGCGTCGCGGACCGCGCGCACCGCGCTCCAATCCGCTTCGCCCTTGTAGAACTGACAACGTGTGCGCCCGTGCACCGTGATCATCTGGACGCCGGCAGCCTCTGCGCGCTGCGCAAGCTCCGGCGCGTTGAGCGTGCGATCGTCCCAGCCGAGCCGCATCTTGAGCGTCACCGGCACTTTCACGGCTGCGATCGTTGCTTCAATCAGCCGCAGCGCGTGGTCGAGATCGCGCATCAATGCCGAACCTGACTGACCGCCGGTCACATGGCGTGCCGGACAGCCCATGTTGATATCGATGATGTCGGCACCGGCAGCTTCGGCAATCCGGGCGCCCTCCGCCATCCAACGGGTCTCGCAGCCGGCGAGCTGAACGACGTGCGGCCCGATGCCGGTCGCCTCGCAGCGCAGAACCGACATTGGCCTGCCGTTGACGAGGTCGTCGCTGGCGGTCATCTCTGACACGACCAGCCCAGCACCGAGGGCGGCGGTAAGGCGTCGAAAGGGGGCGTCGGTAACGCCGGACATGGGCGCGAGGAGAACCCGGTTGGCGACCGCAATATCACCTATTTTCAACGGCTTAGTGCGTTTGCATTCCAGGCCGGTCACGGGTTTCTCGTCGTTCTGGCGGCCGCGTCATTGCAACCGCTGGCGCATATTGTGAGCACAAATCTTGTGCAGTCAAGCTTCATGCCTACACTTTAGACAGTTCTATCATTTGTGCAAGTGCACTGCAACAAAAACTGCTTTTCCCACAGCTATTGGCAATCGCTCTGTTTTTGCGCATGCAGCATGGTAAGGGCTGTCGCCAACGCGCCCTTCCCACCTTTCCTGAACCTGGATTCGTCCCTCATTAAGTCAAATGTCCAAATCTGAGCGCACAGCAGCTATCCTCGTCGCAGCCGGGCGCGGGCTTCGCGCCGGCGCCGGCGGGCCAAAGCAATATCGTACGATCGGCGGGCAAACCGTGATCTTCCGGGCGATGGAGGCGTTCTGCCGCCATCCGGATGTCTTCGCCGTGCAGCCGGTCGTGAATCCCGACGACGCCGCGATGTTCAACGAAGCCGTCAGCGGCTTGCGCCATGCGCCGCCAACCAGCGGCGGCGCGACGCGGCAGGCTTCGGTGCATGCGGGACTCGAAGCGCTGGCGAGCGAGAAGCCCGACGTCGTGCTGATCCACGATGCGGCGCGGCCTTTCGTCACGGCCGCGGTGATTTCGCGGGCGATCGACGCGGTGGGCCGCACCGGCGCCGCTATTCCGGCCATCGCCGTCACCGATACGATCAAGCTGACCGGCGAGACCGGAGACGTCGAGGCCACGCCGGATCGCGCGCGGCTGCGGATCGCGCAAACGCCACAGGCGTTTCGATTCGAAATCATCCTCGAGGCCCATCGCCGCGCCGCGCGCGACGGCCGCAGCGATTTCACCGACGATGCCGCGCTCGCGGAATGGGCGGGATTGACGGTGGCGACCTTTGAAGGCGATCCTGCAAACATGAAACTGACGACCCCCGAAGATTTCGTCCGCGAAGAAGCCCGACTCGGCGCCATGCTCGGCGATATCAGGACCGGCACCGGCTATGACGTGCACGCCTTCGGCGATGGCGATCATCTGATGATCTGCGGCGTGCGCGTGCCGCATACCCGCGGCTTCCTCGCCCATTCCGACGGTGACGTCGGCCTGCATGCGCTGGTCGACGCCATCCTCGGGGCACTGGCCGACGGCGATATCGGCTCGCATTTTCCGCCCAGCGACCTCAAATGGAAGGGCGCCTCCTCCGACCAGTTTCTCAAATACGCCGTCGACCGCGTCACCGCGCGCGGCGGCCGCATCGCGAATCTCGAGGTCACGATGATCTGCGAGCGTCCGAAGATCGGACCGCTGCGCGACACCATGCGCGCGCGCATCGCCGAGATCACCGGCATCAACATCTCCCGGATCGCCGTGAAGGCCACGACGAGCGAGCGGCTTGGCTTCACCGGGCGCGAGGAAGGCATCGCCGCGACCGCGAGCGCCACCATTCGTCTTCCCTGGAATGATAAAGGTTGGAGCGAATAAGATGAGCGGCAGCGACGCCCGCGCCCTCTCCCGCTCGCTGCTCGATTTGTGCCGGATGCGCAAGCTGACGATCGCGACCGCCGAATCCTGCACCGGCGGCCTGGTCGCAGGCGCACTGACCGACATTCCCGGGTCCTCCGACGTCATCGACCGCGGCTTCGTCACCTATTCCAACGACGCCAAGCGCGCGATGCTCGGCGTCAAGGCGACCACGCTTGCGACCTTCGGCGCGGTCAGCAAGGAAACCGCGACCGCGATGGCGATCGGCGCGCTGGAGAAGGCCGGCGTCGATCTCGCCGTCTCGATCACCGGCATTGCCGGCCCCGGGGGTGCGACGCCCGGCAAGCCGGTCGGGCTCGTGCATTTCGCGGTGGCCGCGCGCGACGGCAGAATCCTGCACCGCGAATGCCGCTTCGGCGCGATCGGCCGCACCACGGTGCGCCAACGCTCCGTGGTGGAAGCGCTGCGCATGTTGATGGAGCTCGCCCGCGGGCCGCAGGCGCCGGCAAAACCGCGACGCGAGGCCGCGAGCCGGTTGCGCCCGCGCGTCGCCCGAACACCGCGCGGCGGTGCCGTCAAGCGGCGCCGGCCGCCGCGAACTTAGTGCGACCTCTCCACGTCATTGCGAGCGAAGCGAAGCAATCCATCGCTCAGCGGAAAAAAGTATGGATTGCTTCGTCGCTTCGCTCCTCGCAATGACGGGTAAGGCGCTCATGAGGATCGACTGACTCCCGCCTTGCCATAAACCACGTCCGCGCGCTTCTCGAACGCGGCCGCAAAGCGCTGGAACGCGGTGTCGAACATTGTGCCCATCAGCATTGCCAGCATCCGGCTCTTGAATTCGTAAGAGAGGAAAAAGCCGACGTCGCAGTCGGTTTCGCCTCTCGGCTCAAAGCTCCAGCGGTTTTCCATATTGCTGAACGGCCCCCGCAAATATTCGACCAGGATCTTCAAATTGGGCCGGTCCAGCGTCACCCGGCTGGTGAAGGTTTCCCGCACCAGCTTGAACGACACCGTCATGTCGGCGACGACGATTTCGGTGCCATCCTCCTTCGGCGTGCGCTGGCGTATCTTCAGCGAATGGCACAACGGCACGAATTCCGGATAGCGCTCGACGTCGGCGACCAGATCGAACATTTGCTGCGCGGTGTGGTGGACACGGCGCTTGCTTGAAAATTTCGGCATCGACTATGCTCAGCGGGATAGCGCAGCCCGCGCCGCCTGGAGTTTTCCGAAATCCTCGCCGGCGTGATGGGACGATCGCGTCAGCGGGCTTGCCGACACCATCAGAAAGCCCTTGGTATAGGCGACCTTCTCATAGCCCGCGAACTCGTCCGGCGTCACATAGCGCATCACGGCGTGGTGCTTGCGGGTCGGCTGCAGATATTGCCCGATGGTGAGGAAATCGACGTCGGCCGAGCGCAGATCGTCCATCACCTGCAGCACCTCGTGGCGCTCCTCGCCGAGGCCCACCATGATGCCGGATTTGGTGAATATGGTCGGGTCGATTTCCTTGACCCGCTGCAACAGCCGGATCGAATGGAAATAGCGCGCGCCGGGACGCACGGTGAGGTAACGCGACGGCACCGTTTCCAGATTGTGGTTGAACACGTCGGGCTTGGCGGCGGCCACGACCTCCAGCGCGCCTTCCTTGCGCAAAAAGTCCGGCGT
This sequence comes from Bradyrhizobium sp. AZCC 2289, assembly GCF_036924615.1. NCBI lineage: Bacteria > Pseudomonadati > Pseudomonadota > Alphaproteobacteria > Hyphomicrobiales > Nitrobacteraceae > Bradyrhizobium > Bradyrhizobium sp. AZCC 2289. The sequence goes on from NZ_JAZHRY010000001.1 coordinate 9,744,128, forward strand.
CAGAATCTCGATCGTGGTGGTCGGGCAGCGCGCCCGGATTGCGCGGATGGTCTGTGCAAAATGCTCGGCGCCGCCGTCGCCGAGATCGTCTCGGTCAACCGAGGTCACCACGATATGGGCGAGCCCGAGCTTGAACGTGGCTTCCGCAACGTGCTCCGGCTCGGAAGCATCGAGCGCGCCGGGCATGCCGGTCTTGACGTTGCAGAACGCACAGGCCCGGGTGCAGGTGTCACCCATGATCATGAAGGTGGCGTGCTTCTTGTCCCAGCACTCGCCGATATTCGGGCAACCCGCCTCCTCGCACACCGTGACGAGGCCGTTCTCTTTGACGATTTTGCGGGTGTCGGCATAGCCGCGGGTATTCGGCGCGCGGACCCGGATCCAGTCCGGTTTCGGCGGCGACAGCGCATCCGGCCGGTTCACCTTTTCAGGATGACGCGGGCGCACCGGGTTGGTTGAGACGGTATCGACGAGGACGACCATGTTAAGTCCGGAAGTTGCGAGACACCCTAGCTAGTCCGTGTCGCTCTAGCCTGCAACCCGCTGCGTCCAGCGAAGCGACGCTGCGGGCTCGCCGAAGCTAGCAGAAACATGCAAGATATTGGCAGCATTCCCGTCAGTTCTGCACCGATTCTCATCAGAATGGCTCAAGGCTCCAAATCCGCCGCGGATCACCCTCCGCGCCTCGGCAAGCCCATCAAACGCCGATTTTTCGACCGCAGCGTGCATGAGGTCGCCCCCGACCTGATCGGGGCGACACTGCTGGTCGACGGCGTCGGCGGTATCATCGTCGAGGTCGAGGCCTATCATCACACCGATCCGGCCGCGCATTCGTTCCGCGGGCCGACGGCGCGGAACATGGTGATGTTCGGTCCCCCCGGGTTTTCCTACGTCTATCGCTCCTACGGCATCCATTGGTGCGTGAATTTCGTCTGTGAGGAAGCAGGCTCCGCCAGCGCGGTGCTGATCCGCGCGCTGCAGCCGACCCACGGCATCCCAGCGATGCGCCGGCGCCGAGGCTTGCACGACGAACGCGCGTTGTGCTCGGGGCCCGGCAAGCTGTGCGAAGCCCTCGGCATCACCATCAAGCAAAGCGAGCTGCCGCTCGATCAGTCGCCGATCGCGCTGCATGCGCGGACCGGCCAACCGGAAATCGTCAAAGGCATTCGGATCGGGCTCACCAAGGCGGTCGATTTGCCGTGGCGGTATGGGCTGAAGGATTCGAAGTTTTTGAGCAAACGGTTTTGACGAGTGCATAAGACCGTCATTTGCGAGGAGCTCCGCGACGAAGCAATCCATTCTTTCTTTGCGCGGCGCGATGGATTGCTTCGCGGAGCCTGTCATCGGGCGCGCATTCGCGCGACCCGGTGGCTCGCAATGACGGCTGATGGGACGCACCTTCGCGATATCGCGGCGCGATGCGCCCGAGTTTTGCAAAAAACTTTCGCCCCGGAAATCAGAGGGCGCAGGGAAAGCCGGGTGCCCGCTGCACCCGTAGCCCCTGTGCATTGGTAGTAAGCACAGGGTAGTCACCACGAGTACACCGGAAGTCACCCGGCTTTCCCGGCGCAATGGTTTTAACGGTTTCCTTCGTGCTCTCCCGGCGACGAATTCCTTTTTGTCACCGTCGCCAGCGGATTAAGATTTGTCTAAGCCCGGTTGGGCCGACTTAATCTCCGCCGGCTTGACATCAGCAACGGATGCCAGGACCACACGACTTCGCCGTACGCGAGCCGTCTTCACCAAGGGACTTCGGCGGGCTGTGCACGTCCGTCGAAGTTTTGGCGAACCCGGGGAAACAGCGCCGGTCGTCTGCGCGCCGCCTTGCCGCTCACGAGGCCCAACGAGCCCGCCCAGCGACGACGATCGCGCCCGACGCTGCCGCGTCCACCGCATCCCACCGCGCGTTTCGTGACGATCGCGAGCCGCCCCTCGTTCGGGTGAGACGGGCAGAGTCAAATCACTGATTTGCCTGACGGTGCAAAAGGAATCTTTTCTTAGAGCAGGCTTGACAGCAAATTCGCTGATTTGCCCGTCGGGCACTTTCTGGATCGCCGCTCACACCGCGTGATGGCACGCGGCCTCGATGCGGTTGCCATCGGGAATCCCGCAGGAACGCGCCGTAATAGGACGCGTGATAGTCGCGCAGGCCCGGCGCGCCGTCGTCGGTGCCGCCGGCGGCGATGCCGGCGTCCCAGAACGCGTCGACCTGCGTGCGCCACTTCGCCTTGAAGCACCAATGAGGCCCAAAGGCCTCCTCGGGCTTGGGGCCCTTGCGGATGGTGAGATAGACGCGATCCGGATACGCCGCCCGCGCCCGCTCGCCATAGCCGAGCCAGTCATCGCGGCGGCCGACCTTGACGACATCGAGCGCCTTCATGATGGCGTCATAGAACCGCTCGGCGGCGGGAATGTCGGACACCGTGATGGAGACGTGGTCAAGCATTGACGTTCTGCAGTCGCTCCAGCGCTTCCATGATCTTGGCCTTGCGCGCCACGGCGGCTTCGCGCTTTTCCTTTTCTTCCTCGACGATCTCTTCGGGTGCATTGGCGACGAATTTCTCGTTGCCGAGTTTGGCGTCGACGCGCTTGATATCGGCGTCGGCCTTGGCGATTTCCTTGTCGAGCCGGGTTCGTTCCGCCGCCAGATCGACCACGCCCTTGAGCGGCAGCGCGACGGTCTCGCCGCGCACCAGCAATTGCACCGCGCCTTCCGGCGCGCGATCGGCGACGGAAATCTCGGCAAGCCGGGCCATGCGTTTTACGACATCGCTCCAGCGCTGTGCGCGGTCTTTCGTCTCGGCGGATGCGCCCGCGAGCACTAGCGGCGTCAGCGTCGCCGGCGCGATGTTCATTTCCGCGCGCACCGAACGGATCGCGGTGACGAGGTCGACCACCCAGCCGATCTCGGCTTCGGCGGCGGGATCGCTGAAGTCACCGGCATCGAGCGCAAGAATGATCGGCGGGATCAGCGGATCGTTCGGCCCCGCCATCGCCATCGACGCCATCTGTTCCGCCGTCGCCTCGGCCTTGCGGGGCCACGCGGCCAGCACCAAAAGGCTGTCGCGCTTGGCCGTCACCGCCCAGAGTTCCTCGGTGATGAAGGGCATGAACGGGTGCAGCAATTTGAGGATTTCGTCGCGCGCCCATGCGGTCATGGCGCGGGTCTCGGCCTTTGCAGCGCCCTCCTCGCCCAGCAACACCGGCTTGGCGAGTTCGACATACCAGTCGCAATAGACGTTCCAGACGAAGCGGTAGATCGCGTTGGCGGCATCATTGAAGCGATAGGCTTCGATCGCCTCGGTGACCTCGCGCGTCGCGCGCGACGTCTCATGCGCGATCCAGCGGTTCAGCGTCTCCCTGGCGTTCGCCGGATCGAATCCTGCCGGCATCGCGCAGCCGTTCATCTCGGCGAAGCGGCAGGCGTTCCAGAGTTTGGTCGCAAAATTGCGGTTGGTTTCGACGAGTTGCGGCGACAGCTTGATGTCGTGGCTGTGCGCCGCGCCACGCGCCAGCGCAAAGCGCAGCGCGTCGGCGCCGAAATCGTCGATGACGCCGAGGGGATCGATGACGTTGCCTTTCGACTTCGACATCTTCGCGCCCTTCTCGTCGCGGACCAGGCGGTGGATGTAGACGGTCGAGAACGGCACTTCCTTCATGAAGTGCAGGCCCATCATCATCATCCGCGCGACCCAGAAGAAGATGATGTCCCAGCCCGTCACCAGCGCGTCGGTCGGGTAATAGCGCTGCACTTCCGGCGTCGCATCGGGCCAGCCGAGCGTCGAGAACGGCCACAGCCCCGAGGAGAACCAGGTGTCGAGCACGTCTTCATCGCGGGTGATGAAGTTTTCGCGCTTGGCCGGGTCCTCCGCCATCGCCTGCCCCTGCTCGGGCGTGATGACTTCCTGCTCGACGTAATAGCCGAGCGCGTTGCCGACGGCTTCCTCCTCGGTTTCGGCGACGAACACCTTGCCGTCCGGCCCGTACCAGGCCGGAATCTGATGGCCCCACCAGAGCTGGCGCGAGATGCACCAGGGCTGAATGTTCTCCATCCACTCGAAATAGGTCTTTTCCCAGTTCTTCGGCACGAATGTCGTGGCACCCGAGCGCACCGCCGCGATCGCTGGCTGCGCCATGGTCTTGGCGTCGACATACCACTGGTCGGTCAGATAGGGCTCCAGCACCGTGCCGGAGCGGTCGCCATGCGGCACCGTATGGGTGTTCGGCTCGATCTTCTCGAGGAAACCGAAATCCTCCAGGCGCGCGACGATCCGCTTGCGTGCGACGAAGCGTTCGACATTGTTGAACTCTTCCGCGAATTGCATCGCCCCTTCCGGCAAGCCGCGCAAATAATCCTCGTTGCCGACGAGGGCGAGGCAGCCCTCCTGATCGAGCACGCTGATCCGCGGCAGGCCGTGCCGCTTGGCGACTTCGAAGTCGTTGAAGTCATGCGCTGGCGTGATCTTGACCGCGCCGGAGCCTTTTTCCGGATCGGCATAGTCGTCGCCAATGATCGGGATGCGGCGGCCGACCAGCGGCAGAATGACGTGCTGGCCGACGAGATGCCCCAGCCGCTCGTTCTCCGGATGCACCGCGACCGCGGTATCGCCGAGCATGGTTTCGGGACGCGTGGTCGCGACCACGATGAAGGTCGTGGGATCCTCGGGATTGAAGCTCTTGCCCTCGATCGGATAGCGCAGATACCACAGGCTGCCCTTGACCTCGACCTGCTGCACCTCGAGATCGGAGATCGCGGTGAGCAGTTTCGTGTCCCAGTTCACCAGCCGCTTGTCTTTGTAGATCAGGCCTTCGCGGTGCAGTTCGACGAACACCCTGACGACGGCGCGCGACAGGCCCTCATCCATCGTAAAGCGTTCGCGCGACCAGTCGCAGGACGCGCCGAGGCGCTTCAACTGATTGACGATGACGCCGCCGCTCTCGGCCTTCCACTGCCAGACCCGTTCGAGGAATTTGGCGCGGCCCATCTCGCGGCGGCCCGGCTCCTGCCGTTCCATCAATTGCCGCTCGACTACCATCTGGGTCGCAATGCCGGCGTGGTCGGTGCCGGGTTGCCACAACACGTCGCGCCCGCGCATCCGCTCGAAGCGGCAGAGAATATCCTGCAGCGTATTGTTCAGGGCGTGGCCCATATGCAGCGAGCCCGTCACGTTCGGCGGCGGGATCACGATGGTGAACGGTGCTGCGTCCTTGCGCTCGGGGCGTCCGGCCCTGAACGCGCCGCTCTCCTCCCAGAGGCGGGACATGCGGCTTTCGATATCGGCAGGCTGGTAGGTTTTCTCGATCATGACAATGCAGTCGGAGGTATGGGAACGGCTAGAAAGCCGCCTGACAGCACCAAGTCAACCGCGCTGGTGCGTTGAAAACGCGATAAAAGCCGGTTGTGGTGGCTGAATGAGGGCTGGAAGGCGCTTGTTTTGACGCGTTTTCTACCGCAGATAAGTCTACGCAATTTGCGCAAGCTTGATTGCTTTGCGAACCGGGGTCCACCCCGGATCAAGTCCGGGGCAGGCTTTCGCTTGAAAACGCTATGTGGGGCCTACCGCCCGCGCGAAACCCGCTCGATTTCGGCCTTGACGATGCGCTCCACCAATCCCGGCAGATTATCGTCGAGCCAGGATTTCAGCATCGGGCGCAGCATTTCCTTGACCAGATCTTCCAGCGTCCGCGCGTTGTTGCTGAGCACGGTGTTGGCGAGCGAATTGAAGGCGGATTCTACCGCCGACACGGTCGTGCGCGACAGGATCTGCTGCGGCGCCGGAGCTGCGGCGCTCTCGAACGGTGGCGGCTCGTAGGCCGGCGGCCGAAGCGCCCTAGCGGACGCGCCCTCGGTGAATTCGATATCGTCCTGCGGGTCGATCTTGTGGAACGAGGATGCCGGCGCTGCGGCGGGCGGCGGTGCCGGATCCGGCAGCGCCATCTCGTCGGTGAGTTCGAACACCTCGCCGTCAGGCTGCGGCGGCCTGATCTCGGCCTCGGGCGTCGCCGCGTCGAGGCTCGCCAGCATCGCGTCGATGTCGTCCTGGCTGTTGGACACAGCCGGCTCAGGCGCTGCGGGCGGCGGAGGCGGTGCGGGCTTGGGCGCGGCCGGCTTGGCAGAAGGTGCGATCGCCGACGCCGGAATATCCTTCATCCCCGGCGCCTTGGCGGCCAGCGCCGCAGCCGGGGCGTCCGGCTTGGCGGGTGTGGGCGGCGGACTGGCGGGCTTCTCCGCAGCCGCCGGCTTTGCTTCGTCGTCGGCAATGATGCGACGGATCGACGCCAGAATCTCCTCCATCGAGGGCTCTTGGACCTTTGCAGGTTGCGTCATTTCCGACTCCACATCGAAAGCATTTTACACCAAGCCGCAAAGGATTTGCCGGTTCCGGATATGCAGGCCGGGATTTTCATCGCACAGGCCTGACTTGTCCCCAGATCAAGCCCGCCCGATGCATCGCGCGAGGTCCCGCTCCCCCTTTGGCACCCGAGCATCGCCGCCAAGAACGCAAATACGCGGCGCGAATCGCTCTGTTGCCTACGGCAAAGGTATGTCACGGCAAGATTTGATTGCAAGCAATGCACTTATGGCGTTTTCGAGCGAGGCCTGTCCCGCACGTGATGCGGGACCGATCCGGCTCGCATCGCAATTAAGTCCACGCAGATTGCGTGGACTTAATCGGCGATGGAAATCGCGTCAAAAAGAGACCGGGGCGCAGCCGCCGCCGGATGTCATCCCGCGCGGGGCAGCGATGGTGCCGGGATCAGCGGCCGTCGGGCGTGCGAACGCCGATCCAGCTGTCACGTACCTGATGGTAATGCACGCTGGGATCGTAGGTCTCCGTGGGCAATTTCAGTACCTGCGGCGACAGCCGGCCGACCGCGTTCAGCACGGCATAGGACGCGACCACGCGGTCATGCTGGGCGGTAACCAGCGCCACGCGCGCGTTGACCAGAGCCTGCTGGGCGTTCAACACGTCGAGCGTGGTGCGCTGTCCGGCCTTGGCTTCTTCACGCACGCCGTTGAGCGCGATTTCGGATGCCGTCACCTGCGCCTGCGCCGACGACACCTGGGCCTTGCCGGCGACCAACTGCCCCCATGCGGTGACGACGTTGGCGCGGGTCGCATCGCGGGTCTGTTCAAGAACGAGACGCTGCTGTGCCAGCGTCTCCTTCGATTGGCGGATCAGCGAGTACTCGGCGCCGCCCTGATAGATCGGGACCGTGACCTGCGCGGTCGCCGATGCGCCAAACGACCGATAGAGGATTAGCGACGATTCGTAGGACTGTTGCACCGAAGCTTGCAACGTCACGGTGGGCAAAAGCGCGCCTTCGTTGACTTTGACCTGGAGATAACTGACGTCGATGCCGTACATCGCAGCCGTCACGTTCGGATTTTCGATCAAGCCGAGTTCGACCGCGCTCGGCAGCGTTCCTGGCAAGAAGCGATCCACCGGCGAGCCCGGGGCAAGCCCCTGGGGTTCGTTACCGATGATGCGGCGGAAGTTCGAACGCGTCGTGACCAGATTGGCTTCGGCCGTCAACAGCTGCGTCTTGCCGGCGGCAAGTTGTGCTTCCGACTGCGCGACGTCGGTGCGCGTGACTTCGCCGACATTGAATCGATCCTTGGTCTGCTTCAACGTCTGTTCGAGAACGCGCACGTTGCTTTGCTGAACCTCGACGATTGCCGAGTCCCGCAGAAAGTCCATGTAGATCGTGGCGGCCGAAAGCAGCACGCTTTGATCGAGAACCCGCAGCGCCTCGCGCGAGCCGGAGACCTGACTCTCGGCTGCTCTGGTCTTGTTGGCGGTCTGCTGACCATTGAAAAGCGTCTGCGTCACGGTGGCACCGACGCTGCGCGGCGGGTTGGTGCCGTGGATTTCGGTCCGCACGATGGCGGTGGGGCTGCCGCCTGAGGTGGTATTGGTATCGGTATATTGGTAACCGGCACTGCCGGTGAGCGCGACCTTCGGGCGATAGCCCGACAACGCCTGCGGCACGTTTTCGTCGGTGAAGCGCACCTGGGCGCGCTGTGCATTGAGCTGAGGATTATTCTGGTAGGCGCGCACCAACGCGGCCTCGATCGTGTCGGCCAAAGCGGGCATCGGGCCCATGTAAGCTAGCAGGAGCACCGCAGCCGCAGCTCCGGTAACGACCTTCACCCCACGCATCCCAGGTAATCCATTCATATTCGTTCGCCGGTCCGCACAAATGAACCGGGCGTCGCTTCGCCCAAGTGAGTCCCGGCTCACCTTAGTCCGCACATGGGCCGGACGGAACCACCCAGCAACGGAACCCGGTGGAAACTCTTCACGTGGGGCAATCCGGCCACACTTCTGATTCAGAACGGGATTTTAACGGCCGTTGCGGGCCGACAATGGCTAGAAAACGAAGGCGGGAAGCCGTTCCAGGCCGGGCAGGACCGGCGCCGCGGCGTCGAACAGCGCCCGGTTCCCGAAATCGCCGTGGGAGCGCGTCACAATGGTAGCCCGTGCGGGCGACGATATCGCGAACACTCCGACCAGCCGGCCGCCATTCCGGAGCTGCGCGTAGAGCTGCTCCGGCACGATCTCGGTCGCGCCGTTGACGACGATGACGTCAAACGGAGCATTCGCCGAATCGCCCCCGGCTGCCGCCCCGGTGCCGACCGCGACATTTCCACAACCGTTGCGGGAAAGGATGTCCCGGGCCTTCGCGGCCAGCCCCGGTTCGCTCTCGGTCGCGGTCACCTGCCCGGCAAATTGCGCGATCACGGCGGCCGCATAGCCGCTGGCGCAGCCCACCACCAAAACCCGGTCGGTCTGCTTGATCTCGGCCGCCTGCAGCATTTTCGCCAGCACCGCGGGCTTGATCAGGAACCGCTTCGCGCCGCCGCCCTCGCTGACATCGAGGTCGAGATCGAGATAGGCCAAGGCGCGCTTGTTTTCGGGCACAAAGGCCTCGCGCGGCACCGCCAGCATGGCATCGATGATTCGGATATCGGTGACGTCGCTCGGACGCACCTGACCATCGACCATCTTCTGGCGCGCGGTCACAAAACCGGACATTGGCAAGACCCTGATAACGAGACGCTGATGGCGAGCGGCATTGCCGCCGCAAGAGCTAGAACCGGGTCATCTTTGGTACAAGCTCCGCCAAAACGCAACACGCCGATGGCGCTGCGGAAAGCAAGCCAGCCACTCGGGAATCCGGGTTACTCGATCGTGACGGCGAGCCGGCCGATCAGCAGCGCCACCTCGTCCAGATGCTCGGAATCACGGGCTTCAACGGCCTGCGCGAGCCGGCGCAAACATTCGTCGTCGCTCAGGGTCGGGATGTCGCTCGGCACGATCGAGGGCACCGTCTTCATCAGATCGGTCGCAATGACTGGCATGGAATCGCCTCCGTGAACCCGGCAAGGCCAGCCTCTTGGCCGAATGAGTCGATTTGGCGGCCGGTCTTATGACGCGGACGGATGGTCGGATTGCGCCGGCAGGTTGCCAATTGTGTCTGCCGCCAGGGCAAAACTGCCGGCAAACCCTTGTGTTGCAGCGATTTTCCGGCCCGAGCGAGCCGATGCCCGAGTCAGCCATTTGGTCCTTTGCAAGCTCGGAAGGCTTTGTTATACGCTGCCGGCTCGCGAACAATTGTTTCGCCCGTTCCTCGGTAGCTCAGCGGTAGAGCATTCGACTGTTAATCGAATGGTCGCTGGTTCGAATCCAGCCCGGGGAGCCACCAATTCTCTGAATCAAATCAATAATGTAACATTTGCCCCCGCAGCGGATTCGAACTTTCCGATGCGGTGAGTTGCCTAAAGAATGACATTGATGCCCTTGCGCTCGATGACATTCAGGAACGCGAGCGCCGGTCCGGTGGGCCGCGAGCTGTACCCCGTAGCCAAGCTGAGCTGGCGCGCGAATATGGCCTGGCTAATCATCGCCCGTTCCCCGGTTTACGACTCTGCGCACCCGTCATCGGCGTCACCTGCGCTTCGGTTCAGTCGCGTTGCTCACGCGCGCACAAGGTGTGGGACGAGTGTACCGCCCGTCTTACTGATCACAAGAATCGACTGTAACCTCTCGGGCGGAAGTATCTGTCATGAAGGGACATACGGGAATGGCCACGCCTGCACAAAATCAGGAAATCCAGCTCGGGTTTGGCGAGAGGCCGCAGGGGAATGCGGCCACGCTGTTCGGGCCGAACATCTTCGTCATCGGCGGCGACGACAAGTCCGATATTCAGCAATCGATCTACGCGGCCGCGACCGGCTTCACCGCTTCGAGCCTCGGAAACAAGGTATCATGGTCGAACAGCAGGCTTGCGCTGCCGGATAGTTTTTCGCCGCAGACCAAGGGCACGTGCGCGCTGGCGATTCAGTCCCTCCAGTCCCTCCCCGCGCTCTATCTGTTCTGGGCTCAGCCGAACGCCGGTGTCATGGCCACGTCGGCGACGGAAGTCACCCAGCCATCGTCGGGCGGTACCTCAACTTCGCCGACGGTGAATTGGTCGGCCGGCCTGGTCCTGTGCGACGACAACCAGGCGATCATGCCGGCGCCGGACGCGGCGTGCGTGAGCGCCGTCTCGCTTGGATCGCAGGCGTTTCTGGTGGCGTTCCCGTCCGGAGGCAATCCCTTCAATCTGGGAGCCATCGGGCTTTATTACGTGGCCGATCAGTTGCCGAGCACCATGACCACGACGCTCGCAGGCACTTTCGGAATCTGGCCCGCGCGCGCCATGCGGGCGTTCTCCGCCCTCGAGATCGGCGAACTGCTTCCGACCGTCGCGGGCCGCTCCGGCAACAGCTTCGGCAACATGTGCAGCATCGCGGTCACGCCGCAGGTGAACGGCACCAGCGCCGACGGCAACAATCCGCTGCTCCTCAATCTCGTGATGCTTCTCACGCTCACCATGGAGGACCATTCCGGAAAAACCCCGTTCCAGGTGGCCGTCACCTGCCCGCTTGATGACACCGGCTCGCCCCTCACGGCGCCATCCGCGCTCGCCTGGTCGAGCACGCCGACCACCAAATCCCCTCTGACGCTTTTATCCGACCCCGCGGGCCGCCTCGTGGCCAGCGGTTCGTCGCTTGAGGGCGGGACCAAGCAGGAGGAGGATTCTCTGGTCTTCCATCTCTTCAACACCTATGCGCAGCTTCAATACCTCGCGCAGACCACGCAATCAGCACAGTCATCCAACACCTCTACGCCGGCAACGTCGCTGTTCATCGTCGACACCTCGAATCCGAAAACGACGACGAGCCAGAACGTAACGGCGAACGGCACGATGACCAGCACGTCGTACCCGCTTTGGCAGCTGGTATTTTATGGCGGCACCACCGTTGCGCAGGCAATCACGTATGGAAGCGCCGTGTCGATGGCGAACTACAGTAACATTGCTCTGACTACGCAGGATGGCGGCTCGACCGTGGTGGTGACCGGGATCATCGATGGGCCGCTGCCGATGCCGGCCGCGAACGTGATCGGCTGGCAATTCGAGGGCACCAGCAACGACCTCGGATCGATGGTGTACGGGACCAAATCGACCCAGCAAAGCGCTGCGCAGCAAACCGTCAATATCGGCTTGAGCCTGACGAGCGAGGGCCAGGTGGGCATCTGGGCCGGGGGCGAATCCCTCGGCGATGGCGGATCTGCGGGCGTCGCGTGGGACTTCGCACTCAACTGGAGCGCAGCAGCGACCTGGGGCTCATCGAGCACCTCGACCGCTGCCGTCGAGGGCCAGCAGACCTCGATGGTGAGCGTCGTGAAGGACGCCGGCGTGCCGGTGAGCGTGGTGAAGGACACCGGCGTGCAGCCCGTGACGCCACAGATCGGGCAGGCTGTCGTCCCGTCCGGAACATTCTGGAGTGCGGGATCGTCGGTCTCGATCACGAATATCAAGTTCCTCGATGCGCAAGGCAAGACCATCTCGGACGGTTCGCAGAGTGTCGGATCCTATGCACCGCAAGCGCCGATCTTCGCCTCGAGCACGCCAGAGATCGGCACATCGGCGCCGAACCCCTACATCCCGTTCATGGTGACGCCCGGTGATCTCATGACATACACGATCGATGGCCCGCGTCCGGACGGCACGCCGTGCGGAATCAACGTCACGATGGCGGCGCTGACCAACGGCGACATCACCGACTATTTCGGTACGGTGATCTGGCCGGCGGCGTTCGACTTCGCGGTCGGGTCCGACACCCCGCAGAAGTTCCTGGAGTTCAGCTGGGGTCTCGGCGCTGTGAGCGGCGAGGCGTTCACGGCGGTTCAGGGCACCATGGATGTGCTTTCCTGGAACATCCAGGGCTCGATGGCGGCCGGACTTTACTGGGATGTGAAGGCCGGCGTGCCGTTCTTCGGTGGCCTCGAGAACAAAGGTAACCTGATGATCGGCGGCAGCGCCGGCTATGCCAGCAGCACGACAACCACCGCGAGTGACGAGTGGGGTGTCACGATCGCGCCGTTTGGCACAAGCCCGCCCTGGGGACCGCCCAATTGGGGCGTCGTCCCCGCCGAGCAGGCCAAAACCATCGATCCGAACTGGGAAAACGACGTAGTCGCTCAGTACACGTTCGCATTGTTGTTCCTGCCCGATCCATCAAGCGACGCACCGGCCCCCCTTTGTCCGGGCTACTGGGTCCAGGAACTGATCAAATACGGCGACACCAACTCCGCGAAACACAATCCCGCAAATTACCTGCCGAACAACCTCGATCCGGGCTCAGGCTGCTGGAGGATCGTTTACGTGGTGCTTGCAATTCAAACCTACGCCGATTTGAACAACGATCCTCCCACCTACACGTACAAATGCACGGATCCGAGGTTCAACTGACGCATCGCAGTGGAACGTGGGAATATCGTTTGGTCGCGCGGTCGCATGGGCGAAGCGACATGCGGCTTGTTCGTGACCGCTAAGGTCGCCGGCACACCAGATCGATCTCGATCAGCGCATCATAGGCCAGCCCGGTCACGCCCACACAGGTCCGCGCCGGCAGCCGGTCCGGCGGGAAATAGCTGCGGTAGGTGTCGTTCATCGCGGCGTAGTCCTGGCTGAAGCGGGTGAGATAGATCCGCGTCATCACGATGTGCTCGAAGCCGAGGCCGAGGCCTGCGAGTACGACGCGCAAATTCTCCATCACCGCCCTTGTTTGCGCGACGACGCCGTCGGGCAGGACACCGGGCGTTGCGGGGGTGTCCGGCATCTGGCCGGTGACGAAGACAAAGCCGTCGGTCTCGACGGCGTGGCTGAACGGTGCGACGGGCTTCGGCCCGCCTGCGATCATGTGGAATTTCAATTTCGTCGATCCTCCAACTAGCGCGAGCTCGGCACATCCTGAAACAGCCGCTTGCTCAGGATCGCGTGCACGCCCCAGTTGCCGTCGACGACCTGGGTGACGCCGAAGTCGACCGCCGCCGACATCAGCGCGATCGCCTCGTCTTCGCTCAACCCCTTCACGTTCATCAGGAAGCGGCGCATTTTCCGGAACGCGTCCTTCATCGCGAGATCGAGCGAGGATGTCGCGTAGACTTCGCTTTGCCCCTGCGCGCCGAATTCGGCGAGATAGTTCGGGTGGCTGAAGCCGGTCAGCACCCAGTCGGTTTCGGTCTCGATCAGGGGATAGCTGAGATCGGTGAACGGACGGCCGGCGAGATTTCCCTTCTTGTGCAGGATGACCTGGAACGTTCCGGTCATCGAACATTCGATCGCCGTCCCGCTCAATTCACCGTCGCCCTGGGCGGCATGGGGATCGCCGACCGACAATAATGCACCGGGCACCGAGACCGGCAGATAGACGGCAGCGCCCTTGCCGAGCCGCCAATTGTCGAGATTGCCGCCGAAATAGGACGGCGGCACTGAATCAACGAAATCGTGCTCGCGCGGCGCCACCGCGATCACGCCGAAATGCGGGCGCAAGGGAATGCTGATGCCATCGAGCACGGCGTGCCGGCGCTTCACGCTGCCGCTTGCGACGGGAACGCCAGGATAATCATAGGTGGTGTGGACCACGCCGAACGGATCAGTCTGCGGCTCCCAGCGGTAGGAATACAGCGCGCGGGCATGCGGTGTCTCGCCGGAATCGAAGATCTCATAGATCGTCACCACCTCACGCGGCTTGGGACCTGCAAGAAACTCGTCATAGTGATAGCCCCACCAGGCGGCGACGCTGGAGCCGAACACGCGGCCCTGATAGTGCGGATTGCGGCTCGGCCGCGGCACGATGTCGAGGATACGCACCTCGAGCACGTCGCCGGGCTGCGCTTCCTTCACCGCGATCGGCCCGGTGCAGATGTGCACGCCGAACCCCTCGCCCGCGCCGCGGCCAAACACGGATGCGTCCATCGGACCGGCGCCGCGCCGATCTACATTCTTCTGCTGCTTGGTCCAGCCGAACACGCTTTCGGCGCCGGCATCTCCCGCGATCATCCGCTCCGGATCGTCGGAAGCATGCTGCGACAGGGTTTCGATGGTGATGGTATCGCCTGAATTGATCTCGATCTGCGGCGGCAAGCTGCGGCTGAAATAGCCCCAGTGCACCCGCTTCGCCTCCACGGCCATTTGATGGTGGGATTGGTCGGCTTCGTTCCGGCATTCTTCGGATCCCGGCGCCGCGAGCGCCGAAAGCTTTGGCGTGGTGCCGGTGGCCGGATGCGCGCGCAACTGGGCCAGCGCATCCTGCGGCCAGCCGCGCTGGCCCGACGCATGGGACGGCGGCGCGGCGCGTTCGGCCTCCTGCTGGCGAAATTCGCGCGGCGGCAATCCGAAACGATGGCGAAACGTCCGGCTGAAATGCGCGGAATCGCCAAAGCCATAACGATAGGCGATTTCCGAGATCGACCGATGCGACTCGGCAGGATTGGACAGATCGGCCCAGGCCCGCTGCAGCCTCCGCTCCCGAACATAATGGGTAAAATTATCGCCGACGCCTTCGAACAGTTTTTGCAAATAGCGCTCGGAGATTCCTTCCGACTGAGCGACGCGCGCCGGCGCGAGCTCGGGATCGTCGAGCCTGCGCTCGATGGTCTGACAGATCCGGTGCAGGATCGCGGCCTGCGTCGCGGTGTGGCTGGCCTCCGATGCCGGACCTGCGAACTGGTGCGTAAAGGTCAGCAGCAGATCGGCGAGACTTTGCGCGATCGCGGCCCATTCCACATCCGCGAGCGTTTCCAGCGTTCGTGCCGTGGCATCGAGCATGCGGGAGAACACTTCCGCGAGCCCTCCGGGGGACACGACGCGGGCTTCGTCGAATCTCGACTTGCCGATGATGCGGCCATGCAGCGCTTCCGATGTCACGGAGAGAACGATGGCGCGCATGTCGCGCTGGAAGATCACGCTCCAGTCGCCGCTGCGCGGCAGCAGCAGCAGATGGCCGGCGGGAATGATCCGATGGCTGGCGCCTTGGCGCAGCACCACGCCATCTTCCGTCGGCAGTAGCGCGATTGGCAGGCCGTCGCCGGACTGCGGCAGCGGGGCTATGCCCTGCGATCCCGCCGAAATCCTGGTCAGCGCCACGCCAACGGCGTTGCGATGCGACGCCGTTGCGTGCCCGTCATAAAAGACGTTCGAAGAAGCCGGCTGCAGGCCGACCGCACTCAAGACGTCCCGCCATGCCTCGGGGCGGTCATCTCTGGCGTAGGATTCACTTGTGAACGGACGGAAGCTCATCGCATCGACCCACCTTGGTGGAGCGAAGCAACCCCCATGCCAGACGACCGCGATTGCTCGCCGCGATGGCGGCGTCAAAACGACGCTCATTTCCTCCCCCCCCCCCCGGCGGCCAAAAGCCGCTTTCGTTCAACGCATTAATCGCACCTGAAGACGTTCTTGCGGATCGTGCCGTGAACGCCCCAATTGGCGTCCACCACCTGCGTGACGCCAAAATCGGCCCCCACCGACATCAGCGAAATCGCCTCATCTTCGCTCAGCCGGTGCACCGTCATCAGGAACCGGCGCAGCTTTCGGAACGCGTCGCGCATGGCGCGGTCGAGGCTGGAGTGGTTGGCGATCTCGGTTTGGGCGTTGGCGCCGAGTTCGGCGAGATAGTTCGGATAGGTGAAGCCGTAGACCGACCAGGCGTGGTCGGTTTCGAGCATCGGGTGGGTGAGACCCTCGAGGGTTGTCCCGGCGAGATCGCCCTTCTTGTGCAGGATGAATTCGAAATCCCCGGTCAGCGAGGTCTCGATCGCGGTGCCGCCGAGTTCGCTGTCGCCCTGGGCGGCATGGGGATCGCCGACCGAGAAGAACGCACCGGGTACGGCGACCGGATAATACATCCGCGCGCCCTTCCCCACCCGCCAGTCGTCGATATTGCCGCCGGTGTAGCTCGGCGGAATCGAGCTGACGAAATCCGCTTCCGACGGCGCCAACCCCATGGTGCCGAAATGCAGCCGCGCCGGTACCTTGACGTTGGTCAGGATGTTTTCCCGCTTGCGTATCGTGGTGTGGTCGACCCGTACGCCGGGATAGTCGATGGTGGAATGAACGATACCGTCCGGATCGGTTTGCGGGGTCCAGACATAGTTGTAGACGGCCTTCGCAAATGGCTCGCCTGAGGTGTCGAGTTCGAAGATCGTGATGACCTCGCGCGGTTTCGGCTCCTCGATCAGGTCGTGATAGTGAAAGCCCCAATTCGCCGCCGCGTTGGAGCCGAAGCAGCGGCCGGCATGGCAGGCGTGGCAGGCAGGCCGCGGGCGCACGTCGAGGATGCGCACTTCCACGACATCGCCGGGCTCGGCATTTTCGATCGCGACCGGTCCGGTCAACAGATGAACGCCGACACCCTCGCCCGCGCCGCGAATGAACGGGCCTTCGGTTGGCCCCGCGCCGCGGCGCGCCACCGCCTTGTGCTCGCGGGTCCAGTGAAACACGCTCTCTGCGCCGGGATCATTGGCGATCATCCGCTCATAATCGTCATTGGCGTGATGGGTCAGCGTTTCGATGGTGGCGCGGTCGCCCGAGCGCAGCGTCAGCGCCGGTGAGACCTTCTTGCTGAAATAGCCCCAGTGAACGGTCGCCGGTGAAACCGGCAGCGTAAAGTGCCTCATGCAAGTGCCTCCTGGGGAAACCCTGATATCGCGGGGTCTTGAGATCGAAACGGCGCAGGGCGTGTCATCGCACCGCCTCCGGCGCCTTGTCGGATTCCATCACGCTGAGAAAGCGCGCGGTCAGTGGGTTACGCGGATTGGAGAGAACCTCGTGCGCCGGGCCCTCCTCCAGGATCGCGCCGCCACTGAGAAATGCAACGCGGTCAGCGACTTCGTCGGCAAAGCGGACCTGATGTGTTGAGATGATCATGGTCAGGCCGTCGTCGACCGCGAGCCGCCGGATCACCTCCAGCACCTCGTTGACGAGTTCGGGATCGAGCGCCGAAGTCGGCTCGTCCAGCAGCAGCACGCTCGGGTTCGGCGCCAGAGCGCGCGCGATGGCGACGCGCTGCTGCTGCCCGCCGGAGAGATGCCGCGGCAGCGCGTCGGCGCGGTGGCTGAGGCCGACCCGGTCGAGCAGTTCGTTGGCGCGGCGGTCGGCGTCGACCCTGGTCATACCGTGCACCCAGCGCAGCGGCCCGGCAACGTTCTCCCGGGCGGTCAGATGACCAAACAGATTGAACTGCTGGAACACCATCCCGACGCCGACGCTGGCACGCTCATTGGCGATGTCGCGCGGCGACAGCGGCCTGCCGTCGTCGCGAAAGCCGAGACGGCGGCCGCCGACGCGTACGGTTCCGGAATCCCAGCTCTCCAGATGATTGATGCAGCGGAGCAACGTGCTCTTGCCCGAGCCGCTCGGACCCAGCAGCGCCACCACCTCGCCGATGCGGACCGTCAGGTCGAGGCCATCCAGCACGGTCTGCGCGCCGTAGTCCTTGCGCAAATCCTTGACGTCGACGGCGATATTGTTGCGCGCGATGGTGACGGCGCGTTTGGTGCGCTCTTCGCGGGTCAGCGCCCTCGGCGGCGGCACCACCGGATCGGCGTCGAGCGGCGGCGCGGTCTTTTCGACCAGATCGATTTTCAGGTCGACGCGCCGCCATGGCAGATAGTCGGCCAACCGCCGCTCCGGCTTGCTGCGATCGAGATCGAGCAGCCATTCCAGGAACAGCTGGATGACGCTGACGGCCCCGGTCAGCACCAGATAAAGCAGGCCGGAGGCGAAAAAGATCGAGAAGAAATCGAAGGTGGAGGACGCCAGCTGCGTGCTGCGCAACGTCAATTCCTGCACCGCGATCACGGAGGCCAGCGAAGAGTTCTTCAGCGCGCTGACCGATTCATTGCCAAATGCGGGAATCATGGTGCGGATCGCTTGCGGCGCGATCACCCGCCGCATCAGCACCGCCGGCGTCATGCCGAGCGCCTGCCCCGCCAGCACCTGCCCGCGATCGACGCCGAGCACGCCGGCCCGCAGCATTTCGGCGATGAACGGCGCCTCGTTGCAGGCCAGCGCGAGACCTGCGGCGGCGATCGCCGGCAGCTTGATGCCAATATGCGGCAGAGCGTCATAGGCGAACACCATCTGCAGGATCAACGGCGTGCCGCGGAAGATCACGGTGTAGCCTCGCGCGATTGCCGATAGCCACCAGAACCGGCTGAGCTGCATCCAGGCCAGGATCAGGCCCAAGATCAGTCCGCCGCCGAGCCCCAGGGCGGTCACCTGAAGCGTGACGGCGATGCCCTCGAGCAGATACGGCAGACTGAGATAGTGCAGGAACAACGACATCAATTGACCGTCAGGAGGCCCGGTTCCTTGAGGTTATTGGGATCGAGCTCCCACTTCTTGAGCAGCGCGGCCTGATCGCCCGACTTGTAGATCTCCATCATCACGGCCATGACGGCTTCGCGGAATTTTGGCTTATCCTTGGGCACGGCGATGCCGACCGAGTACGGGATCGTCACCGCAATCGCCTTCTCGAGCTTGTCCGGGTTGGCCTTGACCGCGTTATCGACGGTGTTGACGTCGTTGACGTAGGTGTCGGCGCGACCGGCCAGGATCGCCTGGATGCAGTTGGCGTTGTTGTCATAGAGCTGCAGCGTCGGCTCCGGCTTGCCTTCGGCCTTACAGGTCGGGATCAGCGCCTGCACCAGCGGCACTTCGACGAAGCCAGTGTTTTCGGCTGCCGCCGCGCCGCACATCGTGGTGTTGATGCCGGTGATCTTCTTCGGATTCCCCTTCGCGACCAGCACGCCGTCGAACACCTTTGAGTAGGTGATGAAGTCGCCCGCCTTGGCGCGTTCCTCGGTGGCGTAGATGTCTGAGATCACGATGTCGGCCTGGCCGCTCGCCAGCGTCGTCAGCAACGCCGCAAACGTCACGGCCTTGTAGGTCACCTTGAAGCCGAGGCATTCGCCGATCTCCTCGCCGAGATCGATGTCGAAGCCGATATATTTGTTGGGATCCTTGGGATCGATCGCTTCATAGCCGGGCGTATGCGGGTTGATCGCATTGACCAGCGTCCTGCCTTTCCAGTCCGGATATTTCTCCGCTAGCGCCGCGCAGGCGGCGGGCGCCGCCTGTGCGCCAACAGGTGCCAGAAATCCCGCGGCGACGATCGCCCCAAAGACAACCTTAGCAAGAACAGCCCTGCGCCACGGAAGTGACGCGCGCCGTGCATCCCCAAACAGCCATTTACGCATGTTGCCAGCTCCTTCGACGTTGTCATGGCGCCTGCCATGTTCCAAAGCTCGAAGAAAGGCTACGGGGAGCGGACGGGGGAAAGCTTGTCCGGGGGCGTACAAAAAATTGGATCAGGCGAGCCTGAGATTTGGGCAGCGCTGCACAAGATGTGGACGGGTTTTCCTGGATCCAATTAGCCGCGCAGCATGGCCTCACTGCTCAAAATACGCCCGGCATGCCTCGCTGAGACTGGCCTTCTGCCGGCGCAGGCAGGCGGTGATGGCACGCACGTTCGGGATTTCGCCAGGGCAGAGGCGATAGACATCCGGCGTGCAGGCCTTGCGCTGTTCGGGCGTGCCGATCGCATGCGCCGAGCCGGCCGCGAAGAGCGTCAGCAAGAGCGCGAGCGCGAAGGCTGGATTGGCGCGGACCGCAAATCGTGTGAAACTGGCGTTCATAACTGTCTCTCCCGTTTCGGTCGGCGCCAAGGTCGCGCCGGTGTCATCGGGGCAATTACGTGAAATAGATTTTTCCAAATGTGATTTCTCTCACATTTGGTTTTGGCGGCCCCGGTCTAGGTTCCGCCCCGGGAAATCAAGCCTTCGGTAACCATATTCGCCGTGATGGCCTCATCGATAAAATTCGATCGATCGGTTCAATCCGGAAACAAAACAGTTTTGAGACGATGCGCTCTCGAACCCGGAGAGCGCGATGAGTGAAGTTGAATTCGACCTTTTGCTGGATGCCGTGAAAACGGCCATTGCGCCCGTACCGGAGGAGGATTTTTTGCCTCAGACCTCGCCCCTCGGCCTGCCGCTCAACAAACCGCCGCGCGCCGCCAACGACAATCGGTCGCCCTGGCCGCTGGTTCCGTTTCCCACCGGTTGGTACGCCGCCTGCTGAGGCCGGAGGCTACCTCTCATATGTCAGGCGCAAGCCTTTGATTATGTGGATGGAGGCCACGACCAGAATTGAACTGGTGTACACGGTTTTGCAGTTCTACTTGGTCGGTCCCAGCCCATACCGTCCCATACAATCCAATAGAGTATGATTTTGTCGGGCTCTTGAGCCCCCACCCCGGTCCTTCGTACCACCTGATTACGCATTACACTAAGCGGTCCGGTGGCAATCACGGTGGCCGCGGTGAAAGTACAGCGCCAACAGAAAATCACCCTTGGGGAAATGCGGTCATCGGGCCCTCACCGGCTGCTGGTCTGTTGCGCGGACTATCGTTGCAGCCATTCGATCGCGATCAGCGCAGACCGATCTTCGCATGTAAGGCCTGTGGCAAGAGAGGCGCCGACGTCCGGCCGGACTTTCACAGGAACAAGTCGCCCGTCGCGGCGATGGGCTATCGCTAGTGCCGTGGTCGAGGCCTTTCGACGATCCGATGCTGCCCGCCGTGTCTAGGGCTCTGTGTCGTTTTGTCCTGCGCCAATTGGTCTAAAAGCCGCGGGACCAAGTCTAAGGTAAAAGATGTTTGACCGTGCCGCTGTTTGTTCTCCTGTGGCGAACAGATGGTGTCCGCATTTTAAGCCCCAGTCCCCCAAGCTGAATTTCGCGGTGCCCAAATCTTGTTCTTCACCTCGCCGTGAATTTGCCGCAGCGCGTTCCCCGTATAGCCTACCCGGCAAGGGCTTAGGGGTACCCCTAATGATATACCGTCCGCGGGGCTTATCCCCTGGGCGTCGTTGGTTGAAATATTGACTTTTTGAATATTGGCATCGCGGATGAGGGATTTAATTCATGGATAGCCCGCAGCATTGTCGAGAGCAGTCGGCCGAATGTGTTCGCTTAATGGGCCTGGCGCACAGTGAAGCGCAAGCCCAGGTTCTGAGAAATCTCGCATCTAGCTGGTCGAGACTTGCCGGCCAGATCGACCGATACAACGCGCTCATTCGAGAACAAAGCCGAAGCGTCGTCCAGAAGTAGAGTCGCTTCGGCATTCCGCTGCGGCGGCCGTTACTCGACGAAATGCTCAAGATCGTTGTGCGTGGCGCGGACAAAGAAGACAAGGCTACGGCGTGAGTGAGTTGGGCTGGCAACGCCGGTTTGACGATCCGATCACCCCTGCCCGGCGGCGGGCATCTCGTCACACTCGAGGATGCCGCGACCTGCATCACCGAGCTGCCGAAGAAGGAAGCCGCCGAGCCGGAATGGCAGACTGCAATCTCCGAACTCATGCTGACAGTTGACCGTAATAGACCGACGATGCTGGCTCGCATTGGCTTCATGAAGGCATTGAACCGGCATTACGTTCGGGAGTTCAATGCATCACGGAAGGATCCCCATTGGGGGCGCCGGAAGCTGAAACGAGATCAGCAATGACGGTCTGGATTTACGTCGACACCAGAAAGCAGGTTGGCGACAAAGATCACCTGAAAGTCTTTGCAAGCGATGACGCCGCGGAAACGTGGCTGCAGGAGAATGACCCCGAGGGCGTGGCGTTCGAATACGAGGTTCTGGAGTGAACCACATCGACCGGCGCACAATCTTCGCCATGCTGCTGATCGTCGCGCTGGTGATCATCTGGAATGTGATGGGTGGACGTTAAAGCCCGCCGGGCGTGATCCGGCGGGCTTCTGGACTCAATGCCGCGTGGCCATCATGTCCTGCGGCTTTATGGCTCCTGTGCTTGCGCCGAATCGGGCACGCCTCACCAGCGATCACCCTGAAGGTTTACAGGCATATGTTCTCGAACACCGACAGCCGAGCGGCCGATATCATGGAAGCGACGTTCGCCAAGGTACGCGGCACGGAATAAGAATGGATTTGCTACCCCGCCGGTGGCAGTCCGGTGGCAATCGATTTAAGGCCAGGGCCTAAGTATTTGAAATTGTTGGAGGCCACGACCAGAATTGAACTGGTGTACACGGTTTTGCAGACCGTTGCGTAACCACTCCGCCACGTGGCCCCATCGGGGCGCACTCATATACGGCCTCTCCCAGATAGGCAACCAATTGACCGAGCCTTGGGTCAGGACCTAAGGCTCGTTCCGTATTTGAATTTGACGCGTTTTCTTGACACGAACCGGTGTCCACCCCGGATAAAGTCCGGGGGAGGCTTTCGCTCGAAAACGCTTTGATCAGGCCCGCTTGCGGCGCCGGTAATCCTTCTTCTTCGGTTTCGGCGCCAGTTCCGGCATTTCGGCCTGCACGTCCAGGTACCTCGCCAGTAGCCGCTCAAAACTGACGTTCAGCGTGTCCGCGATATCCGGCCGCTTCTCCAGCCCGGCCAGCAGCATGCCCGCCGCCTCGATGGTCGACAGGCCGTCGCGGCGCGGCTCCTTGCGGAGCTTGCCGTAGCGCGACGGGCGCTCGGGGCCGAGAATCACCCGCTGGCACTTCAGCATCCACGCATTGCGCCACCACAGCGCCTTGGCCTGGCTCCAGGTGCCATCCAGCAGCACGATGCCCTCGATATCGCCGAGAATGGCGCGCTGGTTGGGCTCGACTTCGCCCTTGCGGTTGATGGCGACGATATCGCGGTCGGTCTCGAGTTCGCTGACCTTGGCCGAGCCGAGATAGAGCACGGCCCAACGCGAGGGGTCGTGCACCGGCCGTCCCAGCGCCTTGGACAGGCTGGGCCAGGACAAGCCGATCTTGACGACCGCATCCTTGAAATGGAGCGCGGTCAGCCGGGCGGTGCCGAGCGCCCTGTCCTGCTCCTGCGGATGCTGCAGGATCAGCAGCGAAATGCGGCTCTCGATCGGCTCAATGCTGTCGCAGATGCACAGCGGCAGCGGCTTGCCGCAATCTGGGCACTCCGGCACCACCTCTTCGGCGGTCCCAGCCTTGGATTCGGGTTGTTTTGACATCCGCCCGCTATACGCCCCACGAGGATAGGCAGCAACATCACACGCTGAAAACTAGGTCTAGCTAGGCCATAACTAGCGGGTGACCGCACCTGTGAAGAAGTTCAGCCAGCGCAGTAGCCACATTATCCAGCTCAGCCTTTCCCGCCATGGCATTTGCCGCAGCCGGTCGATCAGCAGGTAAATCACGGGCGTCGTGTACAGCGTCAGGATCTGCGAGACGAACAAGCCGCCGATGATGGTGATGCCGAGCGGCCGGCGCAGTTCGGTGCCTGGGCCGGTGGCGATCGCCAGCGGAATGCCCGCGAACAGGGCGGCCATGGTCGTCATCAGGATCGGCCGGAACCGGGCGCTGCAGGCCTCGAAAATGGCGTCCGCCGACGACAGATTGCGGTGGCGCTCGGCGTCGAGCGCAAAATCCACGATCATGATGCCGTTTTTCTTGACGATGCCGATCAAGAGGATGATGCCGACGAAGGCGATGATGGTCAGCGGTGTGTTGGTCACCTGCAGCGCCAGCAGCGCGCCAAGGCCGGCCGACGGCAGTGTCGAGATGATGGTCAGGGGATGGGCCAGGCTCTCATAGAGCACCCCGAGCACGATATACATTGCCACCAGTGCGCCGAGGATCAGCAGCGGCATGTTGCCGCTGGATTTGTTGAAATCGCCGGCGTTGCCGTCAAAGCTGCCGCGAATACCTTCGGGCATATGCAGCTCTTCGACCGCGCGCTGGATATTCGACGTCGCGACCTCCAGCGGCACGTCGGGCAACAGGTTGAACGACACCGTGGTCGATGGAAACGATTGCGAATGAAACACCGCCAGCGCCGACAGGCCGCGCAGGGTGTGAACCACGGCCGATAGCGGCACCTGGACGTCGTTGGCGCCGGCGACGTAGATACGGTCCAGGTTGGATGGATCGTTCTGGAATTTCGGGTCGATCTCCAGGATCACCATGTACTGGTTGCGCTGGGTATAGACGATCGAAATCTGCCGCTGCGAGAACGCGTTGTTCAAGGCGTTGTCGATATCCTGCACGCGTACGCCGAGACTTGAAGCGGTGTTGCGGTCGATCACCAGATTGAGCTGCAGCCCGCCGGGATCGCGGTCAGAGGAAACGTCTGTGATGCCGTCGACCGTCTCCATCCGCTTGCTGACGATCGGCGCCCATTTCTGCAACAGATCGAGGTCGGTGCTCGACAGCGTATATTGATAGTCGGAATCGCTTTGCCGTCCGCCGGCCCGGATATCCTGCGCCGCGAACATGAAAAGCCGGATCCCCGGAACCATGAACAGGTTCTTGCGCAGGCGGTCGATCACGAGCTGGGTCGACAGCCCGGCCCGCTCCTCCGGCGGCTTCAGGCTGATGAACATCACGCCGCGGTTGGAGCCGCTGCCGCCCGGGCCGCCGCCATTGCCGAGCGAGGAGCCGACGCCGGCGACCGCAGGATCGGCCATCACGATGTCGGCCAATTGCTGCTGCAGCCCCAGCATCGACTGGAACGAGATGTCGGCGGAGGCGCGTGTCGCCCCGATCACGAAACCGCTGTCGTCGACCGGGAAATAGCCCTTGGGGGTCTTGATATAGAGCGTCACCGTCAGCGCGATGGTCGCAAAGAACACGACCAGGGTCAGCAACGGAAAGCCCAGCACCACCCGCAGCGTCCGCGCGTAGAACGCAACGATGCGCGACAACGTGCCCTCGACAACCCGGTCGAACCAGGTCGCGTGGTCGGAGGTCGCCTCCTTGATGTAATGGGCGCAGATCATCGGCGTGATCGTGAGCGACACCACGGTCGAGACCACGATGGCAAAGGTCAGGGTCAGCGAGAATTCGCGCAACAGCCGGCCGACGATTCCGTCCATGAAGATCAGCGGCGTGAAGGCGGCGATCAGCGACAGGCTGATCGACAGCACGGTGAAGCCGATCTGCTTGGCGCCTTCCAGCGCCGCCGCAAACGGCGCCATGCCGTGCTCGAGGTTGCGGTACATGTTCTCGATCATCACGATGGCGTCGTCGACCACGAAGCCGACGGAGATCGCCAGCGCCATCAGCGACAGATTGTCGATCGAGAATCCGGCCAGCCACATGCCGGCGCAGGTGCCGGCCAGCGCCAGCGGCACCGAGACGCCGGCCGCAATCGTCGGCGTCAGCCGGCGCAGGAAGGCGAACACCACGACCATCACCAGGAACGCGGTCGCCAGCAGCGTCAGCTGCATGTCCTGGACGCTGGCGCGGATGGTTCCGGTGCGATCGACCAGCGTCGAGATCTCCACGCCCCCGGGAAGCCATTCCTTCAGCTCGGGGATCAAGGCGCGGACGCGGTCGACGGTTTCGATGACGTTGGCGTCGCCCTGCTTGGTGATCTGGATCAGCACCGCCGGCTGCCTGTTGAACCAGGCGATCGAGCGGCTGTTGCGCACCGCGTCTTCCACTTCCGCCACTTCGGAAAGCCGCACGAAATTGCCGCCCGAACTCTTGACGATGATGTCGCGGAATTCGGCCGCCGTGCGCATCTGCTTGTTGATCGACAGCGTCTCGCTCTGGCGCCCGCCATTGAAGATGCCCACCGGCCCCAGCGGATTGGCATTGATGATCGCGAGCCGGACGTCGTCGGTCGCGATCCCCGCATTCGACAGCGCGACCGGATTGAGCGCGATGCGTACCGCCGGCTGGTCCGCGCCGCTGACGGTGACTTCGCCGACGCCCGGAACCTGCGAGATGCGCTGCGCGATCACGGTGTCGGCCGCGTCATACATCGCGCTTGTCGTCAGCGTCTTCGAGGTCAGCGCCAGCACGAAAACCGGCGCCGCCGCCGGGTTGGCTTTGCGGAATTTCGGCAATGACGGCAGATCGCTCGGCAGATCGGCCAGCGAGGCGTTGATTGCGGCCTGCACGTCGCGCGCGGCGCGGTCGATGTTGCGGCCGATCCCGAATTGCAACTGGATGCTGGTGTTACCGAGCGAACTTGTCGAGGTGATCTGGTCGATGCCGGCGATCTGGCCAAGCCGCCGCTCCAGCGGGGCTGCGACCGTCGACGCCATCACCGAAGGGTCCGCGCCCGGACGCGTCGCGGACACCCGGATCATCGGAAAATCGACATTGGGAACCGCCGAGACCGGCAGGAAGATGTAGGCGACGATGCCGACCAGAAAGAGCCCGATCGCCAGCAGCGTGGTGCCTACCGGCCGGCGAATGAAGGGCTCCGAGATCGATGCCATTACTGCATCCCCTCGGTGGCTCCCGCCACGGGCGGCCCCTGGGGTCCCGGCTCGGGCACCGCCTTCTCGATGCGGCGGTTGATGCGATCGAGCGCCAGATAGATCACAGGCGTTGTGTAGAGCGTCAGCAACTGGCTCAGCAGCAACCCGCCGATGATGGAAATTCCCAGCGGGAAGCGCAGCTCGGCGCCGGTGCCGCTCTGGACCGCCAGCGGCAGCGCGCCGAACAAGGCGGCCAGCGTCGTCATCATGATCGGGCGGAAGCGCAGCAGGCAGGCCTGCACGATTGCGTCCGTCGCGGACATGCCCTTGTGCCGTTCGGCTTCGAGCGCGAAGTCGATCATCATGATCGCGTTCTTCTTGACGATGCCCATCAGAAGAATAATGCCGATCAGGCCGATCACCGAGAGATCCTGGCCGAACAGCATCAACGCGAGAATGGCGCCGACGCCGGCCGATGGCAGCGTCGAGAGAATGGTGATCGGGTGAATGTAGCTCTCATAGAGCACACCGAGCACGATATAGATGGTGACGATCGCCGCCAGAATCAGCCACGGCTGTCCGGCCAGCGACTTCGAGAACTCGGCCGCGTCGCCGGCATAGACGCCGACGATGCTGCTGGGCATGCCGATCCGCGACTCGATCGACTTCACGGTTTCGACCGCGTCGCCCAATGACTCGCCGGGCGCAAGATTGAAACTGAGCGAGACGGCCGGAAACTGCGCCTGATGCGAAATTGCCAGCGGCGCGGTGGTCCGCGTCAAGGTCGCTACCGCCGACAGCGGCACCTGGGCACCGGCCGCACCGGGCAGATACAGCTTTGACAGGACGCTGGGGTCGCGCTGGTACATCGGCAACGCCTCCAGCACCACGCGATACTGGTTGGCTTGGCCGTAGATGGTCGAAATCTGCCGCTGCGCGAACGCATCGTTCAAGGTGTCGGTGACGCCCTGGAGGTTG
The DNA here is from genome assembly GCF_036924615.1 of Bradyrhizobium sp. AZCC 2289. NCBI lineage: Bacteria > Pseudomonadati > Pseudomonadota > Alphaproteobacteria > Hyphomicrobiales > Nitrobacteraceae > Bradyrhizobium > Bradyrhizobium sp. AZCC 2289. Next base: position 9,771,702 of record NZ_JAZHRY010000001.1, read on the forward strand.
ACGCCAAGCTGCCCGGCGCGCTGGCGATTGATGTCGAGCGCTGCGCGCAAGCCGCCCTCCTGGCCCTCCGACGAGACGTCTCGGAACAGCGGATCCCGGCGCATTTCGGCAACCAGTCTGTTGGACCACAGCGTCACTTCGGCGGCGTCGGTCGCGGTCAGCGTATACTGATATTGCGAGCGGCTGGACTGGGTCGAGATCTGCACGTCCTGCACCGGCTGGAAATAGATGGTCATGCCGGGTATCGATGCCGTCTTTTGCTTCAGCCGCGCGATCACGGCCGAAACATCGTCGCGCCGCTCGCCCCTCGGTCGCAGCGTCATGACCAGGCGGCCGACATTGGTGGTCGGGTTGACCGACCCCGCGCCGATCACGGAAACGACGCCGATGACGTCGGGATCGGACTGGATGGCGGCCGCGGCGGTGATCTGCCGGCTTTGCATCTCCGCGAAGGAAACGTCGGGACCGGCCTCGGTCACCGCGGTGATGGACGCGGTATCCTGCAGCGGCAGGAAACCCTTCGGCGCAATCACATACATCAGCAGGGTCGCGGCAATGGTGGCGAACGTCACCAGCAAGGTCATGCGCTGGTGCCGGAGCACCACGAGCAGCGTGCGATGGTAGAACGCGATCATGCGATCGATGCCGCGGCTGACGGCCGCCAGTCCGGGAACCGTCATCTCCTCGCCGACATGCTTCAGCAGCCGCGAGCACATCATCGGTGTCAGCGTCAGCGAGACGATCGCCGAGGTCACCACCGCGATGGTCAGGGTCAGCGCGAATTCGCGGAACATGCGTCCGACCAGCCCGGACATGAACAACAGCGGGATGAACACCGCGATCAGCGACACCGTCAGCGAGATCACGGTAAAGCCGATTTCACTGGCGCCCTTGAGCGAGGCCTCCATGACGGATTCGCCGCCTTCCATATGGCGCACGATGTTCTCGATCATCACGATCGCGTCGTCGACCACGAAACCGGTGCCGATCGTCAGCGCCATCAACGACAGATTGTCGAGGCTGAAGCCCGAGAAATACATGATGCCGAAGCTCGTGATCAGCGACAGCGGCAGCGCCACGCCGGCGATCAGGGTGGCGCGCAGCGAGCGCAGGAACAACAGCACCACCAGCGTCACCAGCACCACGCTGAGAATCAGCGTGAACTGCACGTCATGCACGGAGGCGCGAATGGTGACGGTGCGGTCGGAGACCACGGTCAGATTGACGCCGGCCGGGATCGCGCGCTGCACCTTGGGAATCTCGGCGAGGATCTGGCGGACCACCTCGATCACATTGGCGCCCGGCTGCCGCTGGATATCGATGATCACGGCCGGCGTGCCCTGGTACCAGCCGCCGGTGCGGTCGTTCTCCAGCCCGTCGACGATGACGGCGACATCGCCGATGGTGACGGGGGCGCCGTTGCGATAGGCGATGATGACCGGCTTGTAGGCCTCGGCGGCCGCGATCTGGTCGTTGGCGGCAATGGTGTAGGCCTGTTGCGCGCCGTCGAGCGAGCCCTTCGGTCCCGACACATTGGCGCCGGCGATGGCGTTGCGAAGGTCCTCCATCGCGATGCCGTAGGCCGCGAGCCGCGCCAGGTCGGCCTGCACCCGCACCGCGGGCTTCAGACCGCCCAATATCGCGACGCGGCCGACGCCGGAAATCTGGCTGAGGCGCTGGCCCAGGATCGTGTCGGCGATATCGCTCATGGTGCGCAGCGAAATCGTCTCCGACGTCAGCGCCAGTGTCAGCACCGGCGCATCCGCCGGATTCACCTTGGCGTAGGTCGGCGGGTACGGCAGGGTTCTCGGCAGGATTCCGGCAGCGGCATTGATCGCGGCCTGCACGTCCTGGGTGGCGCCATCGATGTCGCGGTTGAGATCGAATTGCAGCGAAATCTGGCTGACGCCGAACGAACTCGTCGACTGCATCGTCGACAGCGACGGTATCTGTCCGAGCTGGCGCTCCAGCGGTGCTGTGATCAGCGACGCAATTACGTCGGGGCTGGCGCCCGGCAATTGCGTCGTCACCTGCACGGTCGGAAAATCGACCTGCGGCAGCGCCGACACCGGCAACGCCCAGTAGCCGAGCGCGCCACCGATCAACAGCGCGATCCCCAGCAGCGAGGTCGCGATCGGCCGGCGGATGAACGGTTCAGAGACGCTCATGTTTGCGTACTCATGGCTGCAGGGTCAGATTGTCAGGCGACGAACGCTTCGGTCACTGCGACTTCGCTGCGCCGCCCGGCGGCTCGCTCCCCGACGGTCCCGCCCCGGTTTGTGCTTTTTGATCGCCCTCGCCCTTCTTGCCGCGGCGCTCGCCTTGACCATCCTTGGCTTGGCCGTCTTTGGCTTGGCCGTCTTTGGCTTGGCCGTCTTTGGTCTGGCCATCCTTGGCCTGGACGTCCCGGCTGCTGCGTTTCTTTTTCGGTGCGAGATCGGCGGCCGGCGTCTGTTCGTCCTTGCCGATGATGATTTTGGCGCCGTCGGACAGATTGGCAAAGCCGGTCGTCACCACGCGGTCGGTGGTCGAAAGCCCGCTCGCGATCACGGCGTCGGTTTCGTTCTGCTGCGTCACCACGACCGGTTTCGCCGTGACGATATTGTCGCCGCCGATCACGTAGCTGAAGGTTCCCGCCGGGCCGCGCTGCACCGCCGACGTCGGCACCACGACCGCCTTCGGCAGCGTCTCGACCCTGAGGCGGACATTGACGAATTGCCCAGGCCAGAGCTGGAAATTGCCGTTGGGGAATTCGGCCTTGAGCCTGAGCGTTCCCGTGGTGGGATCGACCTGGTTGTCGATGCCGGTCAGTTTGCCGGTATCGACCACGGTCACGCCGTCATTGCCGAACACATCGACCGCGAGCACGCCTTTGGCGGAGGCGGCGTTGACGCGCACGATCTGTTGCTGCGGCAGGCTGAACCACACCGCGATCGGCTGCAACTGGGTGATGATGACGAGACCGGTCGCATCCGCTGCGTGGATGATATTGCCCTGGTCGACCTGACGCAGACCGGCGCGGCCCGACAGCGGCGCGACGATCTTGGTATAGCCCAACGTAGCTGTCGCATTGTCGATCGCAGCCTGGTCGGATCTCACCAGCGCTTCCTGCTGGGCGACGACCGCCTTCTGCGTATCGGCCTGCTGCTTCGACCCGGCATTTGACGTGGCGAGCTGCTGATAGCGCGCCAGATCGATCCGCTGGTTGGCGAGCAGCGCTTCATCCTGCGCCTTCTTGGCGACGGCCTGATCGTAAGCCGCCTTGTACAACACAGGATCGATCTCGCCGAGCACGTCGCCCTTCTTGACGTCCTGTCCCTCGACGAAATTCACCGCGATCAGTTTGCCGTCGACCTGGGCGCGCACGATCACGTTGTTGAGAGCGCGAACCGACCCGACGCCGTCGATATAGACCGGGACGTCCTGGATGCGCGGCGTCGCGGCCAGCACCGGCACGGGGAGATCCGGGCGAGCGCCGGCCCCGCGATTGCTGGCCTGTTTCTGCTGCCAGGCGAGCCAGCCGATATAGCCAAGACCGCCCACGATCACGAGGGTAATGGTCAGCGACACCATGCGCTTGAGAATGCGCGACACCAAACTCGGCTTGCGCGTACCGCCGATTTTCGTGTCGTCCTTTTCTTCCGGCTTAAAGAGCATTGACCGGCTTCTCCATTCTCGGCTCCCAGCCGCCTCCCAGCGCCTGATACAGGCTGACGATCGCGAGCAGCCGGGCCAATTGGGCCTGCCACAGCACATCCTCCGCCTGGAATAACGTCAGTTGCGTATTTAGCACAGTTACGATGTCGGCGGTTCCGGCCCGTAACTGCTGCTCGGACAATTCAAAGGCCCGCTTCGAGGCCGCCAGTACGTCGCGCTGCAGCCGCAGCTTGATGGTGGTCTGGCGGATCGACATCAGCGCAGTGTCGACGTCGGCGAAAGACTGGACCACGGTCTTGCGATAGGTCTGCAGCAGCTCATCCTGCTTTGCCTTGTTGAATTCGAAATTGCCGAGGATCCTTCCGCCGTCGAAGATCGGCTGGGTCGCGCTGCCGACCAGGCTGAAGAACGCCGCGTGCGGCTGAAACAGCGCCGACAACGCCGAGCTTTGATAGCCGCCCTGCCCGGTCAACTGGATGCTCGGAAAGAATTGCGCGCGCGCGCTGCCGACATTGGCGGTAGCGGAGGCGAGTTGCGCTTCCTGCCGCCTGATGTCGGGCCGCTGCGTCAGCAATTCCGACGGCAAGCCCGGCGTAACCCGGGGGATTGCGATCTGATTCATGGAGCCGCCGGTGATCCGCACGGCTTCAGGCGGCCGCGACACCAGCGTCGCCAGCGCGTTGATGTTCAGGTCGAGCGTTTGCCGTAACGGAGGAACGGCCGCGCGCTGGTTGGCGAGCACGGCCTCCTGCTGCGCGACGTCGAGGTCGGTTCCGGTACCGGCTTTGAAGCGATCCTTGATGGCATTGAGAATGCGCGTGGCACTGGCGATATTGCGTTCGGCGGTTCGAATCCGGTCCTGGGAGGCCAGCACCTGGAAATAGGCGTTGGCAACCGTCGTCAACGTGGTCAGCGCCACCACGTCGCGATCGAACCGAGTGCCGACCGAGGTCTCTTCGGCGGCCTGGGCGGCGTCGCGGTTCTGACCCCAGAAATCCAGCTGATAACTGGCGCTGAGCGAGGCCGAATAGTTGACGGTCTCGCGGCCGCCATTGGTCAAGCCGCTGGCGCTGGAGCCTGAGATGCGGCTGTAGGATTCCGAACCGCTGCCGGACAGGCTCGGCAACAGGGCGGCACCCGCGATCCGTGCTTGCGCGTCGGCCTGGACGAATCGCGCGGTGGCGGCCGCGATATCCAGATTGACCGTCTGGGCCTCCTCCATCAACTGGGTCAGTTCAGGCGAACGAAAGCCGCGCCACCAGTCCAGCGTCGGCGGTGCATCGGTCGCAGCCGTCAGCCGGGCCGTCTTGTAGCCGTCGGGAACGTCGAGCGCCGGATCGGGAATATCCTGGGTCAGGATGCAGCCCGCGGAACTGGCGACAAGGCCAAGGACCGCAAGCGATCGCACCAGGCGGCTCCCGCAGGGAATGCGGGCAAGCCAGCCGTCGACCGCAGCACCCGGAAGAGCCCTGCTCACACCCGTTCTCCACCGGGCAAATCCCGACGCGGCATGCGATGAACGCTTGTTTCGATGGCCTGCGACCCGTTCACGGGGGTGATGCTTCCGTTGGAACCGAACTGTCATAGTACCCGTGGCATCAGGGCGCGGACAGCCCCGTCCAGCCTTCAGCAATGTTCAGACAAAACCGACATCTCGACGGAAAAAACTCAGTTTCCCTTATTTCACAGGCCTTGGAGCGAGGTTGGGACGTCCGCACGTAGCGGAATCTTACGAAGATTTCATGGGGGTTTTCCCCTATTCCGGTGGTCGAAATCCGTCCCTCCCTGGCGAAATCGTGCCAGCGGCCGATTTGAAACTCCGGGGACCCCGGATCGTATCTTGGGGCACATCGGAGTGGGCGGAATGCGAGTCGCGGTTATTGGGACGGGAATTGCCGGCAATGCCGCGGACTGGACCTTGTCGAAATGCTATCCGGTCACCGCCTATGACCGCGAACTTCGGCCCGGCGGCCACAGCCATACCGTCACCATCGATTACGACGGGAGCAGGATTGCCGTCGATATCGGCTTCATCGCCTACAACGAGATCAACTATCCCGACCTGACCGCGCTGTTCGCCCATCTCGGCGTCGAGACCATGGACCGGATACGGATTCCATGAGGATGGATTGCGATCCGGCCTTGCGGTCGCGGAAGCGCTGGGCGCGGTGGTGCCATGGCACCAACCGCCGTCCGAACTGGCAGAGGCCGCGGAGTAGCCATGCCCGATCCAGCCGCCAGCGCCGACAACCGCGGCGATCCCGCCGACGCTGCGGCTGCGCTCTATGTTGGCGAGGTCATGCACGCGCGGCTGAAGCCGATCGGCCATCGCTTCAGCTGTCGCGTGATGAGCCTGTTGATGGATCTGGACCGGTTAGAGGCGGCGGACCGGCAATCGCCCCTGTTCGGCGTCAATCGGGCGGCGTTGTACAGCTTCAACGAGGCCGACCATGGCGACCGCGATGGATCGCCGCTGCGCGAATATGCGCAAGCTTGCGCCGCCGAGCATGGCATCGAGCCTTTCGGGCGGAAGGGTGCGGTTGCTCTGCTATCCCCGGCTGCTCGGTTACACCTTCAATCCGTTGTCGGTGTTTTTCTGCTACCGCGCCGACGGCGAACTGGAGCTGCTGATCTACGAGGTGCGCAACACCTTTGGCGAACGCCACGCATACGTGCTTCCCGTGAACGAAGGCGAACTCAGTGACGCCGGCGTGCGTCAAGGCCAGGAAAAACTGTTCTACGTCTCGCCCTTCATCGAGATGGCGATGCGCTACCATTTCCGGTTCTTGCCGCCCGGGACAGCATCCGGTTGCGGATCCTGGAAACCGACCGCGACGGTCCCCTGCTCGCTGCAACTTTCAATGGCCGCCGCCGCGCCCTGAACACGGGGGAGTTGCTGCGATCGGTGTTCGCGCTGCCGCTGGTGACGCTGAAGATCGTGGCCGCGCCATTGGGAAGCGCTGCGGCTCTGGCTCAAGGGCGCGCGGCTGGTGCCGCGTCACGCCGCCGCCTCCAATACCCGCTTGGCGATCGGCAAGAGCAACCATTATACTTCAGCAGCGCTGTCTGCCCGCGGCAAGAAGTGACGTCAGGTCAATCGACCGTGCCACGCCCGGGTCAACCGCCGTTCGATGGATTGCCCATGCCCGAGTTGATTTCGGTCACATCGGAAACTGTAGACGCGGTGCTCCCCGAGTTGCCCCGCGTGGTCCGGCTGGCGCTTGGCTTCGGCGCGAAGCTGCGGCACGGCACGCTCGAGGTGACCCTGCCCGACGGGCGCACCGTCAGACTGGGCGGCAACGGGCCGGGACCGGCGGCCGCCATGAAGGTCTACGATTTCGGCTTTGCGTCGCGGCTGCTCCGCAGCGGCGACATCGGCATTGCGGAGGCCTATCTGCGCGGCGAATGGGACACGCCCGACCTGACGCAGTTTCTCTATCTCTTCTGCGTCAACCAGGACTGGATGCAGACGATGCTGGTCGGCAAGCCGCTGGTGCGTACCCTGCAGACCATCAGGCACTGGTTCAACCGCAACACCAGGCGGCAGGCGCGGCGCAACATCTATGCCCATTACGACATCGGCAACGCCTTCTATTCAGCATGGCTCGATCCGAGCATGACCTATTCCTCGGCCCTGTTCGAGGACGGCACTGCGGATTTGACGGCGGCGCAAAACAACAAATATCGCCGGCTTGCCGAAGCGATCGACCTGCAGCCCGGCCAGAAGCTTTTGGAGATCGGGTGCGGATGGGGCGGCTTCGCTGAGTTCGCCGCCAAGACGTTTGGCGCGAAGGTGGTGGGATTGACGATCAGCCGGGAGCAGCGCGATTTTGCGCAAGCGCGCATTCAGAAAGCTGGTCTCAACGACCAGGTCGAGATCCGCCTGCAGGACTATCGCGACGAGCGCGACCGCTACGACCGGATCGCTTCGATCGAGATGATTGAGGCGGTCGGCGAGCAGTTCTGGCCGAAATATTTTTCACAGTTGCGCGACCGGCTGCTGCCCGGCGGTCTCGCCGGTATTCAGGCCATCACCATTCAGGACAATTTGTTTCAGACCTATCGGCGCGAAGTCGACTTCATCCAGCGCTACGTCTTCCCCGGCGGCATGCTGCCCTCGCCGCAGGTCCTGAAGTCGCTTGGCGAGCGGTTCGGCGTTCCCGTCATCCGCGAGCGCATTTTCGGGCAAGATTATGCCAAGACGCTCGCGATCTGGCGAAGCAATTTCCGCGCAGCCTGGCCGCATCTGATGCCATCAGGTTTTGACGACCGGTTTCGCCGGCTGTGGGAATATTACCTCGCGTATTGCGAGGCCGGCTTCCTGTCCGGAAATATCGACGTGCGCCAGGTTGTGTTCGCGAAATCCAGCTAGTTTCGCCGCACCGCAAAAGGCTTCCACTTTTGCTGTTCGCGCTCTAGGGTCGCGCCGGATTTCACAGACTGGCAAAGATTCCCCTGACATGACCTTCAATAAAGACGTCGTCGAGGCGATCGGCAATACACCGCTCATCAAGTTGAAGCACGCCTCCGAGGCGACCGGTTGCACCATCCTCGGCAAGGCGGAATTCATGAATCCCGGCCAGTCGGTCAAGGACCGCGCCGGCAAATGGATGATCCTGGAGGCCGAGAAGCGCGGCGAACTCAAGCCCGGCGGTCTCGTGGTCGAGGCGACCGCGGGCAACACCGGCATTGGTCTGGCGGTCGTCGCCAGCGCGCGGGGTTACCGGACCTTGATCGTCATTCCGGAAACCCAAAGCCAGGAAAAGAAGGACATGCTGCGGCTGTGCGGCGCCGAACTGGTCGAAGTGCCGGCGCTGCCTTACGCCAATCCCAACTCTTACCAGCATGTCGGCAAAAGGCTGGCCGACCGCTTGCGCAAGAGCGAGCCGAACGGCGTGCTGTTCGCCGATCAATGGAACAACCTCGACAATGCCAAGGCGCATTACGAGTCGACCGGTCCCGAAATCTGGCAGCAGACCGGCGGCAAGATCGACGGATTCATCTGCTCGGTCGGCACCGGCGGTACGCTCGCCGGCACCAGCCGTTACCTGAAGGAAAAGAACAAGGGCATCGTCGTCGCCTGCGCCGATCCGCACGGCGCCGGGATGTATGAACTGTTCAAGCACGGCCAGGTCAAAGTGACACCGGGCGGATCGATCACCGAAGGCATCGGACTCAACCGCGTCACGCCCGTGATCGAGACCGCTGAGGTCGATGATGCCTTCCTGATCCCGGACGAGGAAGCCGTGCCGGTCATTTTCGAACTGCTCGAACACGAAGGCCTTTGCCTCGGCGGCTCTACCGGCATCAATGTCGCCGGCGCGATCCGGCTCGCCAAACAGCTCGGTCCCGGCAAGACCATCGTCACCATCCTCTGCGATTCCGGCAACCGCTATCAGTCAAAGCTGTTCAATCCGGAATTCATGCGCTCCAAGAACCTGCCGGTGCCGGAATGGCTGGAGAAGCGCAGCAAGATCGAGGTGCCGTTCGAGAAGGTGTGAGCGCAGAATTGCGTCTTTCAACGTCATGGCCGGGCTTGTCCCGGCCATCCACGTCTTTATTTTGCATGTGATGCAAGAACGTGGATGCCCGGGACAAGCCAGGACAAGCCCGGGCGGTGTCCAAAAAATTGGTGATCGTCACCGCAAAATCTGGCTGAGGAACAGTTTGGTCCGCTCGTGCTCCGGATTGGCGAAGAAATTTCCGGGCGTGTTCGATTCGATGATCTGCCCGGCATCCATGAACACGATGCGGTTAGCGACTTCCCGCGCAAATCCCATTTCGTGGGTCACGACCAGCATGGTCATGCCTTCTTTCGCTAGGTCGACCATGGTGTCGAGCACTTCCTTGACCATTTCAGGGTCGAGCGCCGAAGTCGGTTCGTCGAACAGCATCACCTTCGGGTTCATGGTCAGCGCGCGCGCAATCGCCACGCGCTGCTGCTGGCCGCCCGACATCTGGCCGGGAAACTTGTTGGCCTGATGCGGAATCTTGACCCGCTCCAGGTATTTCATCGCGGCGGCTTCCGCATCCTTCTTCGGGATGTTGCGCACCCAGATTGGCGCCAGCGTGCAGTTGTCGAGCACGGTCAAATGCGGAAACAGGTTGAAGCTCTGGAACACCATGCCGACCTCGCGCCGGACTTCGTCGACCCGCCGCAGATTCGGCCCGAGATCGATGCCGTCGACAACGATCTTGCCTTCCTGGAATTCCTCTAGCGCATTGATGCAGCGGATCAGGGTCGATTTGCCCGAACCTGAGGGGCCGCAGATCACGATGCGCTCGCCCTTGCCGACGTCGAGGTTGATGTCGCGCAGCACGTGAAAATCGCCGTACCACTTGTTGAGGCCATTGATGCTGACGATCGGGGTCTCGCTCATGATGTTTTACTCAGTTGCGACGGTGTGCGTTCAGCCGGTTCTCGACGAACAGCGAGTAACGCGACATGCCAAAACAGAAGGTGAAATAGATCAGTCCCGTGAAGGCGAAACCGGTGAACAGCGTCGTCGGCGTCGACCAGACGGGATCACTGAAGGAAGCCCGGAGCGATCCGAGCAGGTCGAACAGCGCCACAATCGAAACCAGCGAGGTGTCCTTGAACAGCGCGATGAAGCTGTTGACGAGGCCGGGGATGACGTGGCGCAGCGCCTGCGGCATCACGATCAGCGCCGTGGTCTTCCACCAGGACAGGCCGAGCGCGCTTGCCGCCTCGCCCTGCCCGCGCGGGATCGCCTGCAGCCCGCCGCGGATCACCTCGGCCTGATAGGCGCCGGCGAACAGCGCGATCCCGATCAGGGCGCGCATCAATCCGTCGATGGTGAAACCGGTCGGCACGAACAGCGGCAGCATATAGGTCGCAAAGAACAGCACCGTGATTAGCGGCACGCCGCGCCAGAATTCGATGAAGGCGATCGAAAAGATCCGGATCAGCGGGATGGTCGAACGCCGGCCGAGCGCCAACGCGATGCCGACCGGCATCGACGTGACGATGCCGGTCACCGACACCACCAGCGTCACCAGCAGGCCACCCCACAACCTTGTGTCGACGACAGCCAGCCCGCCATGGTCGAGGCCCATCACCGCGATCACGATTCCAAGGCCGGCAAAGATCGCAAGGCTGACGATGAGCGCGCGCCAGCCGCTGCGAACGCCGCCGCTGAGGAGAAACAGCACGGTCGAAATGATGATGGCGGTGGCGGCAAAGTCAGCCCAGACCGGCCGGCCGGCCATCTGAATCTGGTCGCGCAGCCAGGTCAGTGGCCAAATCAGCCAGGAAATCATGGTGCTGATCAGGACGATCAGTTTGCCGAGCAGCCACAGCAACGGTCCGATCACGGCCGTCGCCTCGCCGGCAGCCGCGAGCTTCTTGCCACCTTCACCGATACTGTCGTTGAACCCGGACAGAAGGCCGGCGGTCCAGCTCACGCCAAGACCGTCGAGCCCGCCGCCATGCAGCAGGAAGAAGCCGACGACCGGAAAGGCGAGGAAAAACAGGCAGGCGTTGAGGCCCTTGGCCGGCAGCCGCGGAATCAACAGTGGCAGCAGCAAGATCGCGGCCATAATGAACGTCAAATTAACCCGCCAGCGTTCCGGCTCCGGATAGAATCCGTAGATGAACTGGCCGATTTTTGCCTGCACGAACGGCCAGCACGCGCCGACCGCGTGCCCCACATTTTCGGCGAGGCAGGCGTTGCGGTCCGTCCCGCTCCAGACCGCGTCGATCAGCAGGAATCTCAGCGCGGGGACGACGACGAACCAGAGCAGAAGCACGCTCACGACCGTGATCAGGATGTTGGTCGGCGAATTGAACAGGCGCGTGCGCAGGAAACCGACAAAGCCGGTGGTCTTCACCGGCGCCGGGCGTTCGGGAACGAGGTCCTGGCGGACGAAGGGGGACGAGGTGATATCGCTCATGGCGCAAGGCTCCGGCCGAGCCGCCAGCCATAGAAGCTCATGATCGCGCTGGTGATGAGCGAGATCAGGAGATAGACGCCCATGGTGATGCCGATGATTTCAATCGCCTGCCCGGTCTGGCTCAACGTCGTTCCCGCAAATACCGAGACCAGGTCGGGATAGCCGATCGCGACCGCCAGCGACGAGTTCTTGGTGAGGTTGAGATACTGGTTGGTGAGCGGCGGCAGGATCACGCGCATGGCCTGCGGGATCACGATCAGCCGCAGCACCGAGCCGCGCTGCAGCCCCAGCGAAGAGCCGGCTTCCATCTGGCCCTTGTGGACGGACTGGATGCCGGCGCGCACGATCTCGGCGATGAAGGCCGCGGTATAGGTCGACAGCGCCAGCGTCAGCGCCACGAATTCCGGAATGACGCGCGAGCCGCCGGCAAAATTGAACCCCTTGAGGACAGGCACCTCAAACGATACCGGTGCGCCAAAGATCAGCGCGGTCACCAGCGGCAGGCCGATCAACAAGCCCAGCGCATAGGGCCAAACCTTGATGACCCTGCCGCTTTCGAACAGCGCCCGGCGGGAATAACGCCACAACCCAATCGCCGCTACGATCGCAATCACGACGGCAATGACGAAAGGTTCGAAGCCGGGATTGCCGATCGGTTTCGGAATCACCAATCCACGATTGGAGAGAAAGAAACTGTCGAATATCGAGATGCTCTGCCGCGGATTGGGCAGGGCTGCGAGCACCGCCAGATACCAGAACAGGATCTGGAACAAGGGCGGCAGATTACGCACCAGTTCGACATAGCCGCCGGCGATGCGCGCGAACAGCCAGTTCGGCGACAACCGGCCGAGCGCGACGATAAATCCGATCAAGGTGGCGAAGAAAATGCCGATCACCGAGACCAGCAGCGTGTTGAGCAGACCGACCAGAAAAACCCGCGTGTAGGTATCCGATCCGGAATACGGGATCAGGTTCTGGCTGACGTCAAATCCGGCCGTATTGGCCAGGAAGCCGAAGCCCGCGGTGATCCGCTGCGCCTGCAGATTGGCGCGGGCATTGGCGACGATTTCGTAGGCGATCCAGGCCAGCACCGCCACGAACAGGATCTGGACGACGAAGCCTCCCCACCCCGCCCGTCCCCCAAGCGCGCGCTGCAGTTTGGCTACAAACTGCGGCGGCGGTTTTCGGGGTTCGATGGCCATCGCGCGGCTCGCGCGGTGCGATCAGCGGATCGGCGGCGCGTACTGAATGCCGCCCTTGTTCCAGAGCTGATTTAGACCGCGGGCGATCCCGAGCTTGGAGCCGGCGCCGACGTTGCGATCGAAGGACTCGCCGTAATTGCCGACCGCCTTGATGATGCGCGACACCCAGTCCTTGGTCAGCCCGAGCTGTTCGCCGAGATTGCCGTCGGTGCCGAAGGCGCGCTTCAGATCCGGCTTGTCGGATTTGGCCATTTCATCGACGTTCTTCTGGGTTACGCCGAGCTCTTCGGCGTTGACCATCGCAAACAGCGTCCACTTCACGATGTCGAACCACTGATCGTCGCCATGGCGGACCATCGGCCCGAGCGGCTCCTTCGAGATCACCTCGGGCAACACGGCGTGGTCGGCCGGATTGGCGAGCTTCAGGCGTTCGGCATAAAGCTGCGAGACATCGGAGGTGAAGACGTCGCAACGTCCGGATTCATAGGCCTTGACGGTTTCGTCGGCGGTGCCGAAGGCGATCACCTCATACTTCATGTTGTTGCCCTTGAAGTAGTCGGCGAGATTCTGTTCCGTGGTGGTCCCGGTCTGCACACAGACCGATGCGCTGTTCAATTCCAGCGCGGAATTCACCTTCAGCGACTTCTTCACCAGAAAGCCCTGGCCGTCATAATAGGTCACGCCGGTGAAGTTGGCGCCGAGCGAGGTATCGCGCGACAGCGTCCAGGTGGTGTTGCGCGAGAGCACGTCGATTTCACCCGACTGCAGCGCCGTGAAGCGGTCCTTGGCCGACAACGGCACGAATTTGACCTTGGTCGCGTCATTGAAGACCGCCGCCGCAATCGCCCGGCAGACATCAACGTCGAGCCCGGTCCAGTTGCCCTTGTCGTCCGGGGACGAGAAACCCGGCAATCCCTGGCTCACGCCGCAGGAGAGCATGCCCCGGTCCTTGACCGTCTTGAGGGTTTGCGCCGAGGCAGCCTGGGCCGAAAGGCCGGCGGCGATGGCAAGGGTAACAACCAGAGATACGCGTTTCATGGGCAAGGCCTTTCAAGGGTCGTCCGGGAACGTCTGTTAATTTTCGCCTGACGCTATTGGGCCAACCCCATGATCTCTTGCTGAAAACGCAGATTTGACCGGCAGTTTGACGTGCGATTCGGTCAAGCGATTCGGTCAAGCAATGGATCAAAGGTCGCGGCAGGCCCCTCAACGTGCGCGACTGGATAGTTGCGACGCATCACAGAACGACTGGCGATCCGGGTCAAGGGGTTGACGGCTGACTTCTGTGTCTTGTTATTAACAAAACCGGCCGGGCCCCGCCGCCAGGCGGCCTATGAGAGACACGTAGCGGCTGCGGCAAAACGTCTTTGGGTAACGCAACGCATGAGTTTTTCGAACGACGGACCGTCCAACCCGCAAAAGGCCGAAACCCGTCTGCTGACGGCGGGCCGTGACACCAAGGCCCAGAAGGGGTTTGTCAATCCCGCGGTCTTCCATGGTTCCACCGTGCTGTATCCGACCGCGGAGGACCTGCACGCCCATCGCGGCGAGTTCCAGTACGGGCGCCACGGCACCCCGACCACCCGGGCGCTGCAGGACGTGCTGATAGCGCTGGAGGGCCCGCAATGCGCCGGCGTCGGCCTGGCGCCGTCGGGCCTCGCTGCGATCACCACGACGCTGCTCTCGGTGCTCAGCGCCGGCGACCATCTGCTGGTGTGTGACAACGTCTATCGGCCCACGCGGAATTTCTGCAACGGCATGCTCGCCCGCTTTGGCGTCGAGACGACCTATTTCGATCCCTTGATCGGCGGCGGCATCGAACGATTATTCAAGCCGAATACCAAAGCGGTGCTGGTCGAAGCGCCCGGCTCGCAATCCCTGGAGATGCCCGACATCCCCGCCATCGTCGCTGTGGCGCATGCACGCGGCGCGCTCGTCATCGACGACAATACCTGGGCGACGCCGCTCTATCATCGCTCGCTCGATCAGGGCGTCGACATCAGCATGCAGGCCGCGACCAAATATATCGGCGGCCACTCCGACATCATGTTCGGCACGATTTCGGCCAATGCGAAAGCCTGGCCGCAGCTGGCCGAAGGCATCCGGCTGCTCGGCGTCTGTGCCGGGCCGGATGACGTATTCCTGGCGCTGCGCGGCATCCGCACGCTTGCGGTGCGGCTGGCGCAGCATCACAAGTCCGGGCTGGAGATGGCGCGCTGGCTCGCGACGCGGCCAGAGGTGATGCGGGTGCTGCACCCTGCCCTCGAAACCGATCCCGGCCACACCATCTGGAAACGCGATTTTACGGGTGCATCGGGATTGTTCAGCATCGTTCTGAAACCGGCGCCGCAAAAGGCGGTCGACGCCATGCTCGACACAGTCAAATTGTTCGGCATGGGCTTTTCCTGGGGCGGTTTTGAAAGCCTCGTCATTCCCTTCGACTGCAACCTCTATCGCACGGCCACCAAATGGGCGCCGGGCGGCCCGACACTGCGGCTCCACATCGGACTTGAGAATGTCGAGGATCTGAAGGCCGATCTCGATCGCGGCTTTGCGGCGTTCAACGCGGCGCGATAATCAATCGCCGGCGGAGGCTGCCATTGCGGCGTGCGTGCGCTGCAATCCCTGCCGCGTCTTCGCCAGCAGATCGCGACCGGCGTCGGTGGCTTCAATCGATAGCTGGCCGTCGAGGCGGCAGCGCTGCACCAGCCCCTGATCGATGACGTCTTCCCAGATGGTCAGGCGCCGACAGCTTGTCTTCCACGCCTCCATGACCTCGGAATAGCGGCGCGGGCTGGCTGCGATCCATTCCACGAAATCAAGCACAAGCGCGTCAGGACGGTGGCTCATGCCGCGACGATAGCACTTGCGGCCCGCAACGCCTAGGGTTCGGCGGCAGCCTGCCGTCGGTTGGCGATGATGAAATAGAGGTTGCGAACGTAGACCACCAATCCGAGCGCCTGACCCGCGATGAAGACAGGGTCCCGGCGATACAGCGCATAGATCAGCAACAACGCGCCGCCGCCGATCGAGAAAAACCAGAACGCTACCGGGATCACGCTCCTGCGCGCGCGTTCGGACGCAATCCATTGCACCACGAAGCGCATGGTGAAAAAGCCCTGCGCGACGAATCCGAGCACCACCCAGGCGTCGAACTTGATGACGAAAACATCGTGCAGATAGTTGAGCAGATCAGTCATGAGGCGTCACCTCGGTCGCATCGGGCGTCGGCTTCTTGCGGCGGATCAGCCACCATACGCCGGCAAGATCCATGATCCCGATCCATAGCCGGTCGAAGAAGCCGTAATTTGACACGCCGGAATGGCGCGGGCGGTCGATCACGTCGACATAGGCGATGTCAAAGCCTTCGCGGCGTACCAGCGCCGGCATGAAGCGGTGCAGCCCATCGAAATAAGGCATCGCCAGATAGACATCGCGCGGAAAGGCCTTCAGCCCGCAGCCGGTATCCCGGGTGCCGTCGCTCAGGATCGAGGTGCGCACGGCATTGGCGATGTGCGACTGCATTTTCTTGAAGCCGGTGTCCTTGCGTCCTACGCGCTGGCCGGCGGCAAGACCGACGCGGCCGCCGCCATTCTCGATCGCCAGGATCAAATCAGGCAGGAATGCAGGATTGTTTTGCCCGTCGCCGTCGAGCGTTGCCACGATGGCTCCGCCCGCGGCGCGAACGCCGCTGCGCACCGCCGCCGATTGTCCGGTCGAATTGGCATGCCGAAGCTGCCTGAGATTTGGGCGCTGCTTCATGATCGCGGCAAGCCGCTCGGCGGTCGCATCGGTCGAACCGTCATTGACGTAGATGATCTCGTAGGCCCAGCGGCCGTCGAGCGCGCCTGTGATTTCGGCAATCAGCGGCGCGACGTTATCCGCTTCGTTGCGCACGGGCACAACGATGGAAACGGTCACCGCAGCGGTGTCGGAAGCAGGCAAATCGGCACTCTCGGCTTGGTTTTTGCTTGAGTTGGGTTTGAATCCGGCTGGAACCGCCTGGTCCGGCCGGTCGCGGCGTCCGCTTATTATGGGGCGAAAGCCCCCCGGGCAACCCTTTTGAGGCGCCCTGGCGAGGGTCCGGTCAGCGCCACAATGCTGCCGTCCCGATGGATCGCAAAGCCCAGCCGGCGGGCCGCAAACCAGTACCGCACGGCCATCGCGCCGGTAATACCGACCAGTGCCCCGGCAACGACGTCACTGGGGTGATGCGCCAGCAGCACAAGGCGGGTTGCCGCGATCACGAGCGCGTAGACGATCATCGCGATCCGCGCCCGCGGCCAGATGGCGGCAACGGCGAAGGCCAGCGCAAAGGCCGTGGTCGCATGCCCGGAGGGAAAGCTCGAATAGGCCTCGGTGCCGGCGAAGTGCGAAAAGTTAAAGGCGTTGGCGTGGCCGCCGACGAACGGCCGACCGCGGCCGACGATCCATTTGATCAATTCGCTCGTGAGAACCGACACCAGCACGGCAAGAAACACGAATTGCAGACGGGTCCCCAAACCCAGCAACAGCGATCGCTGGATTCCCCCCAGCCCCGGTGCAACGACCGCGACCGCGATCAACAGCCCGCCCAGCGCCCCCAGCACGTAAATATCCTTGCCGAAATCGGTCAGGATCCGAACCGACCAAAGACCGGGGCTGCCGCGCGGCGGCATCAAACCGATCTCGCGCACGTCAAGCGCATACATCAGCGTGACGATGGCGACGCCGACGACGGCCATCAGCAGCACGACATGACGCGCGGACTGGCGCGCGGCTTCCGCCCGGCGCGAATGCGACGGCGCGCGCACGATCTGGGCAAGCGACAGCCATGCCAGCGTCGCAAAGCGCGAAAAATAATTCGTGGATTCGGCGAGGGCTGGAAGCGCGGACATTTTATTCCGTGCCCTCGGAGCGGAAGATGGCGATCGAAACCGTCCGGCCCTGCGAAATGTTATAGCCGTCGATGCGGGTCGGCGCGTTGTAACGCAGCCCGATGGCTTCGGCGCGCTGGATGAAACTGCGTTCAGTGCGCGCTTCCACCAGTGCGAAGCGGCAACTGCCCTGCGCCAGAAAATCCGCCGCACCGGATCCATCGGTCAGCAGGGTGTCGGTGCCGGTCATGAAGACCAGACTCGGCTCCTGAAAGCCCGCCGCCGCGGCTTTGGGTCCGACGCAGACCACATTGCGCAGCGCGCGCGCCACTTCGGCGCTCGGAAACAGTGTCGTCAGCGACGGTATCACCACGCCATAGACTCCCGCTGCCAGCAGCGCCGCGGCAATAACGGCATTCAACAGCGACCGCTCGGCGCGGCTCTCTTCGAACAGCCACCAGGCGACCAGGCCGAAGATCATCGCCACGGCCAGAAGCGGCCATGCCGGAAACACCGGCTGATGCGTCAGCTTGATGGCGCCGACGATGGCAATCACCGAAGCGATCGCCGGGATCGCGAACCACCAGGCCGCGCCGCGGATCAGCCAGGATCGCGACAGCACGCGCCGTTCCAGCGCGCCGACGGTCAGAATCGCAATCGCCGGATAGAGCGGCAGCACGTAATGCGGCAGCTTGGTCAGCACGGCTTCGAAGACGATCCAGGACGGGATCAGCCATGCGAGCAGAAATTGCGCGCCGGGCTCCCGCCGCGCCCGCCAGACCGCCGGCGCCGCCATCCCGGCGAGCGGCGCGCCCGGCCAGAACGTCACCCAGAACAGCAGCAGATACAGTCCCGGCGGCGCGCCATGGGATTCCTGCGCGGCGAGCTTGCTCAACATGTCGCCGCCGATCGAATCGGCGAAAAATGTGTCACCCGCGCGCCAGAAGATCGCGACGAACCACGGCAGCACCAGAACCAGCAGCCACGTCAGGCCCCATACCGGGCGCATGCGCCACAACCAGACCGCCGAGCGGTCGAGGATCGCAAGCACCGCGATGGTCAGCCCGACAAACATCAGGATCAGCGGCCCCTTGAGCAGGATGCCGCCGGCCAGCGCGGTCCAGAAAATCGCCGGCGAGCTCCATGGCGGATGCGCCGGATCCTCGCCGCGTTGCCAGGACAGATACACCCGCGCCATCGCGCCCATCGCGGCGACGACAGTGAGCAGCAGCATCGCATCGGTCTTCGCCAACCGCGCTTCGCCGCCGAGCAGAACGCAGCTGCAGATCATCAGCGCGGCCAATGCCGCCCCGCGCCGTGTCACGAAGGCGAGCGCGGTCCAGTAGGTCAGCAACACCGCGCCGATCGCGCCGATCAGGGACGGTACTCGATAAAGCCAGATGCGCAGCTGCGCCCGCGGCAGGCCCAGCTGTGATGCGGTTTCGACTGCGGCCGATTGCAGCCAGTAGATGCCGACCGGCTTCTTGTAGCGGACATCGTCCTGAAACCGGATGTCGACGAAATCGCCGGTTTCGACCATTTGCTTGGTCGCCTGGGCGAACCGCGCCTCGTCCCGATCGATCGGTGGAATGGTGAAAAAGCCCGGCAGGAAAAATATCAGCCCGACCAGCGTCAAAAACACCATCGCGCGCAGATGACTGGCCGTGGCGAAGTCGAACGCGGCGAGCAGCCTGCGGCTGGAATTCGCAGGTTTCACAGACTGTTGGCCTGCTCCAAAACGCCTGACCTGGACCGGTTCAACCATCTTGTTCGCATACGATGAAACCGCACTGCAAACAACACCACAGTTCCATCTAATCTGCGGTCTCCCCGACCTTGTCCGGCCGCCGGGGAAGTTTTAAGAGAGCGTTAAGGGTGACACCCGCCCGAACCCGCAATCCAACGTGGCGCTCAAGAATATGGCAATCGCCGATTATATCAACCGCAAGCGCGCACGGCGTTTCGCAATCGCCCTGATCGTGCTGGTTCCGGCGCTGTATTTTGCGCCCTATGTCACGCTGTTCTTCATTGCCTGCGGCGCGCTCGACATCAGCCGCCATTTCAAGGTCACATCAGACATGGCCGAGAAGTATTTCCTCGGCAACGGTATCCCGACCTGGCTGCTGTCCCCGATCAACCTGTTCGCCGACATGCTGTCGGCGCGCAACCTCGGCATGTACCGGCTGGAGGATCTGCCGGCGGAGCACCGCGCCGAGATCGAGGCCTGCGTGAAGGCTTTTGTCGACAATGGCGACCTGATCAAGGCCCGCGTCTCCGAAGTGCTCGGCGACAAGAAGCGCGGCATGCTGACGTTCAAATGGTACGCCAAACAGCAGGACATCACGGTGCGGATTCCCGCCTTCGAGCAGGAATATCGCTACATCAAGACCATCGCGGTGTCGGTGTTCAACACCCGCGAAAAAACCTCATGGCATTTCGGTCCGCTGCGCCTGACCTTCCGGGTGCTCTACAATCTCGATCCGGTCGACAGCGATCAGGTCTTCATCAATGTCGACGACAAGACCCATTTCTGGAACAAGCAGCCGCTGTTCGTATTCGACGACACGCTGTTCCATCGCTCCGTGAACGACGTCGACCAGGCGCGCTACTGCCTGTTCATGGACATCGTGCGGCCCAACCATCTGCAGCCGGTATTCGATGCCGCCGTCGCAGGTGCTGCGCTGGTCGCGTCCTCGTTCAAGACGGTGTTTTACAAGAACTGGTCGTTCATCCGCTGATTTCGCGAATTATTTCGGATTCAAATTTCAAACAGCCGCCGCATATTCGACTCCGTCATTGCCGGGCTTGACCCGGCAATCCATCTTCTTCGAAAAGTGCTCGTTCGACGATCGATGGATGCCCGGGTCATCTAGCGCGAAGACGCGCTTCGCGCTTTTGCCCGGGCATGACGAGTAGTGTGTCGACGCACCTTCGCGATCCCGCGGCGCGATTCGCCCGGGTTGTTCCTGTATCTTCGCGCCTTGAGTAATCAGAGGGCGCGGGGAATGCCGGATGCACGCTGCACCCGCGGTCTCGTGCGCAATGTGCACAAAAAGGTGCGCACACGAGCATACAGGTTCAGCGGAGGCGATCCGACATTCCCTGCGCAGTGGCTTTACGGCTTATAACGTGCTCTCCTCGGCGACCGGGCTTTGTTGCCACCGTCGCTGCGCGGATAAATCCAGCGCAACTTGACACCAGCGTCGGGGTGTCGGAACCACACGACTTCACCGTACGCGTCACGCACCATTCGTCAAAGGCGCATCCGCGTCCACCGCATCCCATCCCGCGTTTGTGACGATCGCGAACGCCCCACTGGAGGGACAGGACGGGTCGGTCTATGTACCTGATTTGGGATGGCCGTCAACAGAAATTTCGGAAAATCCGAATTTTGATCGACATCGATTCGCGCCGAGCGCAAAAGCGCATCGTCGCTTCTGGGAAATCAACATAGGCAACTACCAATTGATGAGCCACGGCGTTTCGCCCGCGTTGCATGGACGGTTTAGGTCGCTATAGTTGACCCACCCATAAGAAACCATTGAATGGCAAGGGGAAATGGACAAGCGGGGCCTCACCGAGCGCGATATCTGTACGAAGTTCATCCTGCCTGCCGTCAAACGCGCGGGCTGGGACGAAATGTTGCAGGTTCGGGAGGAGGTCTACTTCACCAAGGGCCGAATCATCGTTCGCGGCAAGCTGGTGACGCGCGGAAAAGCGAAGAAGGCTGACGTCGTCCTTTACTACAAGCCGAACATCCCGATCGCATTGATCGAGGCTAAAGATAACAACCACAGCGTCGGTGATGGCATCCAGCAGGGTCTCGACTATGCGGAGACACTGAAGATTCCCTTCGTTTTCTCGTCGAACGGTGACGGCTTCCTGTTCCATGACCGCACGAGCACAGGCGGCATCAAAGAAGCAAATCTTGGCCTCGACGACTTCCCGTCGCCCGCCGATCTCTGGGCGCGTTATTGCGCCTGGAAGGGTATCGACACCGCGGCCGAACAGATCGTGCTTCAGGACTATTACGACGACGGCAGCGGAGAGCAAAAGCGGTATTATCAGGTGAACGCGATAAACGCGGCAATTGAAGCCATCGCCAAAGGTCAGGATCGTGTCCTGATCGTGATGGCGACGGGAAGCGGCAAGACGCGGACGGCGTTTCAGATCATCTGGCGTCTGTGGAAGGCAGGCCGTAAAAAGCGCATCCTTTTTCTCGCCGACCGCAATGTGCTCATCGACCAAACGATGATGAACGACTTTCGCCCGTTCGGTCCCGTAATGGCTAAGCTCTCTACCAACGCAAAGACAATCGAACGGCAGGACGGGGCCAAAGTCGATTTGACCCTGGCGCTCGACAAGAAGCGCCGAATCGATACCGCGTTCGAGGTCTATCTCGGACTTTATCAGGCCATCACCGGACCTGAGGAGCACCAGAAGCTCTATAAGGAGTTCTCGAAGGAGTTCTTCGACCTGATTGTTATCGATGAGTGTCACCGCGGTAGCGCGGCGGCTGATTCGGCATGGCGGGAAATCCTCACCCACTTTTCCGGCGCGACGCAGATCGGCCTCACCGCCACGCCGAAAGAAACGGAATACGTATCGAACACCGACTATTTCGGCGAACCGGTCTTCACCTATTCACTCAAGGACGGGATCAGCGACGGGTTCCTTGCGCCATACAAGGTCATAAAGGTTCATATCGATCGCGACGTGGAGGGCTATCGCCCGGAACTCGGCCAGGTCGATCGTGACGGCGCGGAGGTCGAGGATCGCATTTACAATGCCAGGGATTTCGACCGCACGCTGGTGCTGGATGATCGCACAAAACTCACGGCCCGGAAGATCACCGAGTTCCTCAAGGAAAGCGGCGATCGTTTCCAAAAGACAATCGTTTTCTGTGTCGATGAGGAGCACGCCGCGCGAATGCGGCAGGCGCTCATCAACGAGAATGCCGATCTGGTGGCCGAAAACATGCGCTATGTCATGCGCATCACCGGCAGCGACAAGGAAGGCCAGGATCAGCTCGGCAACTTCATCGATCCGGAATCGAAGTATCCCGTATTGGTGACGACCTCCCGGCTGCTATCGACCGGCGTCGATGCCCAGACCTGTCGGTTGATCGTACTCGATCGCGCGGTGGGATCGATGACCGAGTTCAAACAAATTGTCGGCCGAGGAACCCGCGTACACGAAGACACCAAGAAGTTCTATTTCACGCTGATCGATTTTCGCGGCGCGACCAGCCATTTCGCCGACCCGGACTTTGATGGTGATCCGGTGCAGATTTATGAGCCCGGAGAAGATGAGCCAATGATGCCACCGGATGAGACTCCGGACGGCATGGACGATATCGGCCAGGCATCATATGAAGCGGGCAATGATGAAACCATCATCTACCAGCCCGGCGTGCCGCTACCGGATGGCGGTGGCCCTCGCAAGATTTACGTCGATGGCGTGGGTGCCCGAATCATCGCCGAGCGTGTCGAGTATCTCGACGCGAACGGCAAGCTCGTTACGGAAACATTGCGCGATTTTACCAAGACGGCGCTGAAGAATCGCTTCGCCAGCCTCGATGATTTTCTCAAGCGCTGGAAATCCGCCGAACGGAAGCAAGCGATCGTCGAGGAACTTGAAGCCGAGGGCCTGCCTCTCGATGCCATCGCCGACGAGCTTGGCAAGAACCTCGACCCTTTCGACCTGATCTGTCACGTCGCTTTCGACAGGAAGCCGCTGACTCGCCGAGAACGAGCCGAGAACGTCAAGAAGCGAGATGTATTCAACAAATACGGCCCGCAAGCGCGCGCCGTGCTTGACGCGTTGCTCGAAAAATATCGCGACGAAGGCGTTCTTGGTCTCGACGACACCAACGTGCTGAGGGTAACACCCTTTACCACCATGGGCAGCGTCGTTCAGCTCATCCAAGCGTTCGGCGGCAAGGAAGGCTTCGAAAAGGCCGTCCGTGAAATGCAGGACGCACTCTATCAGGAAGCAGTTTAGGAATGATCGTTCGTACCACCGTCAAGTCCATCCAGGATATCATGCGCCAGGACGTCGGCGTCGATGGAGATGCGCAGCGCATCAGCCAGTTGACCTGGATGTTCTTCCTGAAGATCATCGATGATCAGGATCAGGAACTCGAACTGACGCGGGACGGCTACCGTCCGCCGCTCCCGAAGAAATTCCAGTGGCGCAATTGGGCGGCGAACCCGGAGGGCATCACGGGGCAAGCATTGCTCGATTTCATCAACGACGAATTGTTTCCGGCTCTGAAGGAATTGAAGCCGACCGGCAAGCCGGGCGACCGCCGACGCGTAGTGCGGGATGTGTTCGAGGACGCCTACAATTACATGAAATCTGGCCAGCTCATCCGGCAGGTGCTCAATAAAATCAATCAGGTCGATTTCAACAATCTCGACGAACGCCGCCACTTCGGCGAATTTTACGAACAATTACTGAACGATCTGCAATCGGCCGGCAATGCGGGCGAATATTATACGCCGCGCGCCGTCACCGCCTTCATGGTTGATCGAATCGATCCGCATCCCGGCGAAACCCTGTTCGACCCCGCTTGCGGCACCGGCGGCTTTCTGACCTGCGCTATCCGCCACATGGAGACCAACTACGTCAAAACGCCCAAGCAGCGTGAAAAGATGCAAAGCGCGCTGCGTGCAGTAGAGAAGAAGCAGCTTCCGCACATGCTCTGCGTCACTAACATGCTGCTGCACGGCATCGAAGACCCGAGCTTCGTGCGCCACGGCAACACGCTGGCCCGACCTCTGATCTCATGGGGCAAGGATGAGCGCGTCGATATTGTGCTAACCAATCCGCCATTCGGGGGCCGCGAGGAAGACGGCATCGAGAACAATTTCCCCACCTTCCGCACCAAGGAGACGGCCGATCTGTTCCTCGCCTTGATCGTGCGCCTGCTCAAGGCAGACGGCCGCGCCGCCGTGGTGCTGCCCGATGGCACGCTATTCGGCGAGGGCGTCAAGACGCGGCTGAAGGAATACCTGATGGAGGAGTGCAACCTCCACACCATCGTTCGCCTGCCCAATTCCGTGTTCAAGCCCTATGCCTCGATCGGCACCAATCTTCTGTTCTTCGAGAAGGGCACGCCGACCGAGGACATCTGGTTCTACGAGCACCGCGTGCCCGACGGCCAGAAAGCCTACTCGATGACCAAGCCGATCCGGCTGGAGCATTTTCAGGGCTGCATCGACTGGTGGGGCGGCAAGGAACGCAAAGATCGCGAGGAGACGCCGCAGGCGTGGCGCGTCACGGCCGAGGAAGTTAAAGCACGCGGCTACAATCTCGACATCAAGAACCCTCATGCAATGGCGGACGATTACGGCGACCCGGAGAGACTGCTGGCGGATTTGGCTTAAGCCGAGGTCGAGACGGCCGGCTTGCGTGACAAGTTGAAAGCGATCCTCGCCGAGGCGCTGACAAGATGAACGCTGAACGTCTACTGGTGCAGTATGAGCAGATCGCGGACGCGCCCGATGCGATTGACCGCCTGCGCCGCCTCATTCGCGATCTGGCCGTGCGCGGCAAGCTGGTGCCGCAGGACGCCAAGGACGAACCAGCGGTGGAATTGTTGAAGCGGATTGCGGTTGAGCGGGACGAACTCGTCAAGAAGAAAGAGATCAGACGCGAAGACCCACTTGATCCAATCCAATCGACTGAGATGCCGTTTGATGTTCCGCCAAGATGGGTCTGGTCGCGCATCGGTGAAGCGGTTCTTTTCACCCAATATGGAACTTCTCAAAAATCGAACCCTTCGGAGAAAGGTGTTCCTGTCCTCACAATGGGTAACGTCCAAGACGGCTTAGTGATCTGGAGCAACGAAAAGCGTATCCCGGAAACGTCCGAGGACTTACCCGCTCTGTATTTGCGGAAGTTTGACCTTCTCTATAATCGTACCAACAGTGCCGAGCTTGTTGGAAAGACTGGAATCTATCTTGGCGAAGACGGCGTTCGAACATTTGCGTCATATCTAATTCGCCTCCGTCCATCACATAAGTCCACCAATCCCCGCTTTGTAAACATGGCGATGAATACGCCTGAGTTTCGCAAAACGCAGATCATTCCGCTTATCAAGAAGCAGACCGGGCAAGCGAACGTAAATGGCACTGCTCTTAAGAAAATGGTTATCCCCCTCCCACCCCTCGCAGAGCAGCACCGCATCGTCGCCAAGGTTGATGAGTTGATGGGGTTGTGCGACCGGCTGGAGGCGGCGCGGGGAAGCCAGGAGTCCACGCGCGACCGGCTGGCGGCGGCGAGCCTCGCCCGGCTCAACGCGCCCGATCCCGAGACCTTCCAGGCCGACGCCCGCTTTGTGCTCGGGGCCCTGCCCGCCTTGACCACGCGCCCCGATCAAATCGAGCAAATTCGCCAGACCATTCTCGGCCTAGCGGTACGTGGCAAGCTAGTGCCGCAAGACTCGAACGATCAGCCGGCGGCTAAACTAATGAGACAAATCGCAGCCCAAAAGGAAGGTTCAGCTGAAGGTGCAAAAATCGAGGGAGCCGAATTTCAGCAGGATCCGCTGGAACAGTTTGAGCTTCCTACATCCTGGCAAGTCATTCGCCTTGGGGATCTGCTTCTATCATCATTCTATGGTCCGAGATTTGGTGCCTATCAATATTCAGCAGCCGGAATTCCAACAATCCGCACCACGGATATGACTTCCGATGGACGCATAGTTCTTAGGAACCCTCCCCGAGTTATCGTTCCCGAGGATCGATTGCAGGGGTTTCGCTGTCTGCGCGGCGACCTCCTCGTTACGCGCAGCGGCAGCATTGGCACTATGGCGATCTTCGAAGCCGACTACGTCGCAATCCCCAGCGCATACCTGATTCGATTCCGATTTAGCCCCTTCATCTTGGTGAGGTATATTTACCTGAGCTTAAAATCACCTGATGGCCAAGAAGCTCTTGGCCTAGGGACAACGCGGGTGGCACAACCAAACATCAACGCTAGAAGCATATCGGCGATTCCAATTCGGCTGCCACCCCTCGCCGAGCAACACCGCATCGTCGCGAAGGTCGATGCGCTGATGGCGCTCTGCGACCGCCTTGAGACCAATCTCACCGCCACCGCCGCGACCCGCGGCCGCCTGCTCGACGCGCTGCTGGCCGAAGCCCTAGCGCCAGCGGCGGATAACCAACGGGAAGCGGCGGAATGACTCTCTGGATCGATTATAGGAGCCGATCTTTCCCCGCCGTCTATAGTTTGCGTTATGCCGGAACTCTCGACACTTCATGGGATGAACTACTCTAGGCGGCGATAACGATCGGCCGTCCAAGCACCTACCATGTATTCAGATATGGTACGGCTTCGCTCCATGAAGCAATATTTCGTTTATCGCTCATCCGGTTGGCGGTCGAGGAAGATTGGGGCAATCGTCTCCGTCGCACCGACGCCTTTGTCGCGCTGGATCCAACGGAGAAGGGAATGGTCAGCTATTTCCTTGGAATGACGCTTTGCAAGCTATTCGCGTCACGGCTGCTGAACACGCCGTGGTTGCTTCACCTAGATGCTTTTCGTTCTTCGCTTAGCGCCGTCATCCTAGGCCTATCCCGCCCGGATCTCGTCGGCGAGAACAATGGCGGACTCTGGTACGCCTTTGAAAGCAAAGGACGGTCTTCAACACCATCATCGGCCGACAAGGCGAAAGCGAAGCTGCAGGCCCAGCGTCTTGTTTCGATCGGTGGCAATCCATGCTCGTTGCATGTCGGGTCTTTCGCTTTCTTCAACGCCGATCTGCTGGAGTTCTACTGGCGGGACCCCGAACCGGACGGATTGGAACCGATCGAGCTGCCTCGCCCAGGGGTAGAATGGAGGGGCTATTACGAACCGGCCCTAAGTCTCGCATCGACGTCCGAGGACGGTCCGCTGAGATCGGATCGCGAAAGGGCGGACGTCGCCGTCAAGATTCATCCGAAGATCCGCCATCTTCTGGATAAAGCGCTTTGGCTGCACGCACGCGAAGCCGCCAAAGAGCTTCAAGATGAGTTTAAGTCTGGTGGATATCAACCAGATGGGTTGCGCGTTGTTGCAGGTGACAGCTGGTCCAAGTCATTTGACTTACCTGAGCAACGGTAGAAGCGAACGTGATCTTCCCCCGAAAAAATGGACAGGGTTAAGCTGCTTTTAGCTCCATCTCGATCGGGCTGAGATAGCCGATGGCGGAGTGACGACGCGTTCGATTGTAGAAGCCCTCGACATAGGCAAAGATATCACGTGTGGCTTCTTGCCGTGTTGCATAATGCCGGTGATGGACGAGCTCGGTCTTGAGAGTGTGGAAGAAGCTTTCCATCGGGGCATTGTCGTAGCAGTTGGCCTTGCGGCTCATTGAGGCCCGCAAGCCGGCAGACTGCATCATTTTGCGATACTCCGCCGAAGCATATTGAACGCCCCGATCGGAATGGTGGATCAGGCCGGCACCAGGCCGCTGTGCTGCAATGGCCATCCGCAAAGCCGCCAATGGCAGGTCGGCGCGCAAGTGATCCGCCATCGCCCAGCCGACGATCTTGCGGCTGTACAGGTCCATGACGGTGGCCAGATAGAGCCAGCCCTGATCAGTCTCGACGTAGGTGATGTCGGCGAGCCAGATCCGGTTCGGCGCGGCGGCGGTGAAGTTCCGCTCGAGCAGATTCGGGGCGATCGGGAAGTCGTGACGGCTGTCGGTGGTGCGCACTCGCCGTGGCCGCGCCATGATGGCCCTGATCCCGTGACGGCGCATCAGTCGCTCGATGCGACCGCGGCTCGCCCCGCGGCCCTGGGCCCTCAGCTCGGCATGGATGCGCGGGCTGCCATAGCGTCCGCAGGCCTCGCGGTGGACCCGTTCGATGTCGTCGATGAGCGCACGATTGGCGGCGGATCGCCGGCTCTCCGGGCGCGCGCGCCAGGCATAGTAGCCGGCCGGCGAGACACCGAGCACGTCGCACATCAGTGACACCGGGTAGTCAGCGCGGCGATCTTCAATGAAACGGAATCTCATGTCCGCGTCCCAGCAAAGATCGCGATCGACTTTTTTAAAATGTCGCGCTCCATGCGCAGCCGTTCGTTCTCTCGCTGCAAACGAGCGATCTCCGCCGCGTGGTCCGCCGACGGCACCGTCGCCTGCGTTGTGGGGCGCCGCGCCGGTGCCGTCGGCTCCCGCCCAGCCCCACGCTGCTCCACCCAGCGCCGCAATACGGAATCGCGCAGGCCAAGTTCCTTGGCCACCGATCCGATCGAGCGACCGCTCGAAGCCACCAGATCGACTGCTTGCCGCTTGTAATCGTTCGTAAACGACCGACGTTGACGTGCTTCCATCCGACACCTCCTGGCTCCTCGAGCCTACTACAGGTGTCCATCAATTCGGAGGAGGTTCAACGTTTTGGCCCGCGGCGAGTCCTAAAAGCTATATCGATCCTCTTTTGCTTGTGGATCGACCAATGGGAAAAGCGGTCGCCTACGCGATTTCAGCTGCAATTTTCGGCTTCGGCGCATGGATCCTTGTTGCCGGCCTATCCTCCAATGCACCTGTTTTTTGGGCTTGCGCCGCCCTCATCCCCATAGCGATCGGGCTCCTGAGCGCTTTCGGGCCAAAGTAACAATCCATCCCCTTTCGGGGCGCTCGCCTCGGCGCGGCCCCTTGCGCCAAAATCCCCTGTGCGAAACACTGTTCCGGGCAAAGGGCCCATGAGAAAAATTTTCATTCCATTGATGGAGGCGAGCAATGTTTAACGTGAGCCGATCAACCGGACTATACGCTCTCCTGTTTTGCAGCGGCCTTCTGCTAACTTCGCAGGCACACGCTTTCGATTTGAACGGAGCCTGGGCGACGGGCACCGACCAGTGCAAACAAGTCTTTGTCAAAAAAGGCGATAAAATCAGCTTTGCTCAATTTTCCGAAGAGTTCGGCGGCGGCTTTGTCGCAGAGGGAAATGACGTCAGAAGCAAAACTGCGCGATGCACCATCACGTCGAGGAAAGAAACGGGTGACACGATCGATTTTCAGGCCGCATGTGCCTCGGAAATCATGGCGACCAGCACTAATCTGCGTCTGAAAATCCTCGATGCCAACAGCGTATCCCGCATTTTCCCCGATCCGGCTATGGCAGGAATGGAGCTTACCTTTTACCGTTGCTCGATGTAATTTGCTCTGACATGGAGCAACCCGCGCTGTAGCTCATGACGTCACCCGCTCCGAAGCCATCCGCCGCCTAGTTGATCTGGGGCTGAAGACGAAAGGGAAATAACTGGCGGGGCGGTAACCTAGACTAGCACTACAGTTGCCTTTTATGCAGTTTTCTGAATCCATGGGCAACCATGATTCGAAGATCGTGGACGCGGCCAGCGTCGATTGAAGAGACGCTTGCGCTGTGGGCGGCGTCGCTTCGTGAGATCAAGCAACGGATACGTCCGTTGTTCAATCAAGATCGTGTTGCGAGGAATGCAGGCTTGTTTCTGGAAAGCCTGCTCGGAGATGAGCAACGCAAGACCGGTTGGATGCGCGCGGAGGCAGCTGGCGATCCCGGTCCTTGGCGGCAACAGGCGATCCTGGGTCGCAGGGATTGGGACGCTGATGCCCTGCGCGACATCGTCCGGGACTATGTCATTGAGCACCTGGCGGATGACGATGCGGTGCTCGTGATCGACGAGACCGGCTTTCTCAAGCAGGGCAAGGCATCGTGCGGAGTGGCGCGGCAATACACTGGTTCCGCCGGCAAGATCACGAACTGCCAGATCGGCGTCTTCGCCGCCTACGTGTCGCGCCACGGTCATGCGTTCATCGATCGCGCGCTGTATCTTCCGAAGGAATGGACCGACGATCCAGATCGTCTGGAAGCCGCATATGTGCCTCCCGGTGCCGGCTTTGCGACCAAGCCAAAGCTTGCAACGAGCATGATCGCACGCGCCATAGCCGCGTCTGTACCATTCAAGTGGGTTGCCGGTGATACTGTCTACGGTGTTGGCGATATCGAACAGCAATTACGCCGGGCAGGCAAAGGCTACGTGCTCGGGGTCAGCAGCGCTCATGTATTTCAATCCTGGGGCAAGCGGCGATCGGTCGCCGGCAAGGCCGCGGACATCGCTCGGACGCGGCGCGCGTCCGATTGGAAACGCCTGTCGGCAGGGGCCGGAACCAAAGGACCGCGGCTGCACGATTGGTGCTATCTCGAATTGGCCGATCTCGAGGTCGAAGAATTTTACAGCGCAAATCATGGTCTTTGGACACGAGGTCTGCTGATCCGTCGTCGCATCGCCGATGATGACCTCGCCTTCTTCACCACCTGGTGTCCAGCGGGAACATCCATCGAAACGCTGGTGGCGGTCGAAGGCCATCGATGGGCGATCGAGGACAGCTTTGAAACCGCGAAAAACGAGTTCGGGCTCGATCACAACGAGAGCAGATCCTGGCATGGCTGGCACCGTCACGTGTCCCTGGTGATGCTCGCCTTCGCCATGATGGCCGCGATCCGACATCGCGCTAACCCGCCACCGCCCAAAAAAACGAAACGGCGCCCCCCGGCAAAAGCCAAAACATATCCACGCCGCCACTGATCCGTTGGTCAATCCAGGAAATCCGCCGCATTGCCATCAGACTCGCTCGAAAACGGATTCAACCCGCACACATCATCGCATGGTCTTTCTGGCGCAGAGCTCACCAGGCCGCCGCTCAACGCGCCCACTTCAAATCAACAAAGCAACTGTAATGCTAGGCGCACCGGAGAAATCCATGGCCGACGCAGATGACTTCAGATTGATTCGAGATATCGTGGCACATGGCGGTCATAGACAGACGCTCGGCAACGTCGACCGCACGAGATATCAGCGTCTGGTGGACCTGGGCTGGCTTGACGCTTTCTCCATCAACATTAGCGACGTCCTGTATAAGGTAACGGAGCGCGGAAAAGCGGCGGCGGCGCGATGATCGCGGTCCTGAAGGCAAAACCGGGGGCATAGAGCGTGCACAGGGTCAGGAAGTTCGTTGAGGTTGGTGGCGGTCGGATAGGCTACGCGATGACTGAAGCCTCACTGTCCAAAGCCAGCAATGGCGCGAATTGGAATCAGGACGCTTCATTTAGCGTGGCTGACGTTCTTCTTGCAGATCCGGAGTTTGCTTCGGTGCTGAAGGCAGTTTTGAGGGATGGGCACGTAATAGTTCCAGCGCTCAAAGCCTGAGTTGCGTTAAAAATCCATCCCCTTTCGGGGCGAGAGCTTTCAGCCGGCGGCATTTGCACTCACGAGGGCCGCAAGTTTAGGTATAGCCGAAGATCACATAGAGCAGAATCACGCCCACGATGACCGTCCAGCCGATTGACGTGGCGAGAGCCCATACCTGCGTCGGCATCGGACGTCCCCTCCCGCAAATGAAAGCAAACGAAGAGACCACTGGCGCTGGACAGCGGTCTCTTGAACCCGGTACGAGATGAAATCCCTTGCCCCGGGCTCGCCATTATCAAACGCCGGATTTGCCACCCTGTGAAGTCAGAAGCGGTTCGAAGGCCAACGGAACAATTGTGACGTTGCGAAAGCGACACACCTAGAGCCTTCGTCGCGCCTTGACCGTTGCAATTGCTTACAGTCCTGGGCCGCGCTTCAATGGTGCATGGCCACCCGCCCGCAGAAAATTACCCTCGGGGAAATGCGCTCGTCGGGCGTGCGCGGCCTGCCGATCTATTGCGCGGACTACCGCTGCAAGTCATTCGATCGCGATCAGCGCAGACCGATGGCCGGATGACGTCCGGCTATCCGATCTGGAAGCACGGTTCGCATGCAGGGCGTGCGGCAAACGTGGCGCCGACGTCCGGCCGAACTTCAACGCCAGGGGGCCTGTCGGCGGCATGGGGTATCGGTAGTGTCCTGGTAGCGCAATCGTCGCGCTGGTGACAATCTGGAACGTGCTGGGCGGTCCGGGCGTGAATGAGCGATGAATGCCCCGTTCAGCGGCCGTTACACGTTAGAAGCCTAAAACCTGCCGTGGCACTTCCCGACGGGAG
Organism: Bradyrhizobium sp. AZCC 2289; assembly: GCF_036924615.1. Taxonomy (NCBI): domain Bacteria; kingdom Pseudomonadati; phylum Pseudomonadota; class Alphaproteobacteria; order Hyphomicrobiales; family Nitrobacteraceae; genus Bradyrhizobium; species Bradyrhizobium sp. AZCC 2289. Next base: position 9,804,333 of record NZ_JAZHRY010000001.1, read on the forward strand.
GACATCGAAATGTTTGCAAGTATTGCCAGTATGGCCCTCGCTCTCCAGGTGGGCATGGCCGCCCCCTCGCCAAACGATAGCCAACCATTGCTCGAGCAAGTTCAATACCGCGCGTATGCTCATCCGCCGCCCTGCGGGCATGGTTTTGATCTCAGCGCCCGTGATGGTCTCTGCTATCCGAACGGCTACCTAGCCCCTCAGGATCAGGCTGCGCGCCAATACCAATACTATCGCGGGTATCGCGGCGGCAGATATTATGACGAGGACGACTACGATCGACGTCCACGGCGCCGCTACTATCGCGACTATTGAGCAGCTGGGCGGTCGCTAGGGATTGAAGATCATATCCAGCACGATCGCGGCGTCGCGCTGGCGATCGTCTGGAACGTGATGGGCGGTCGTTAGGGATTGAATGCTACTTTCTCCCGCGAGGATGGGCGAGCGCAGAACCGCCGCAACGCACTACATCCTCACGCCGACCGAGAGCGTGTTATTGCTGGCGCCGTCATAAGTGTTCGCATTCGTGCCGTCCGAGTTCTCAAGCGCGGCCACAAAATGCTGCCCGATGCCAACCTGCCAGAGACCGCTATTTGTGTTGCCGACCGGGACCGCAACAGCGGCCGGGGCCTGAAATATGCCTGACGAAAATCCATACGCGGTCGTCGAATCCAACCCGACGCCTGTTCCGCCAGCCGCAAGGGAGGCTGCCGCAGTTTGCGAACGCGCCGCATAGAAGATCGAGACGGCATCCTCCTGAAGGCCGAGCACGAAGCTGACCTGGTTGCCCGCGCTCGCCCTGGTCTGCCGAATTGTTGCGCCTGAATAGGGATAGTTGGCGCCGCTATCCACCACGACGCCAGAGGCATTAATTCGGTTATAGCAATTCCAGACGCCAAGGAATCCGGCCGTACCTCCTGATGCTGATCCGCCGATGATCCAGTCGAATGTTGCCGTACCATTTGAGCAGGCGGTTCCTACATAGGTTCCGCGCGAGGCCGCAGGGCCGTTGGTGATCGTGGCGCTGTTGAGCCAGATGCCATTGACGCGGGTCAGCGCTGTGCCAGCCGAGCGCGTCGTGGTGTTGGTCCAGAGCGGCCCGCGGGTCAGCGTCGTGGTGCCGGAATTGCTCCAGACGAAATAGTCGTAACAGGAATTGTTGGCGACCGCCGCCGGACCGGCGCTGCCGACCGATGAATTGGCGTTGACGTTCGATAGTTCGGTGATCGCCGTCGGCACCATGTTGGCACCGTCATAGATCGGGACAAGATTGGCGACGTAAAGTGCATAGATCACCGACGCCGCAACGCTGACGGTCGACGTCAAAACTGGCGTTCCCGTGGTTAGCGTCAAGCGACCCTGCGGAAAGATCGTTTGCGATGGGGTCTGGAACTGCGGATCGCCGCCGGTGACGCCAGTCAGCAATTGTCCGGTGGTACCGACGCCGAGCTGCGTGATCGGGTTGGTGCCGGCTCCGACCAGCTCGCCATGATTGGTCAGGGCCTTTCGCCACGTGCCGCCGGTCGATGGTGTCGGCGCCTGCGCGCGAGATCGTCAGCGTGTTGGTGGTGGTGACGGTGCCCTGCGCGTCCTGCACCCATACCACCGCGGCGCCGATGTCAGGCCGCTGTTTGCGATGTAAAGGCCCCCGTTCCGGGTATCCCGTCCACGCGGTGCCGTTCAGCAAGGGCTGGAGTTCGCGATGAGCGGTCGCCTCAAGATCTCAGGGAACAATCGGCTCGGCAGAACGTCTTATTCGACGCTTCCAGCCGAAAGGTGCCCCCCCGACTGCTGGAGGAAAACCCGCATCGTTCGGGTTGGCGGCCCTCGGTTGGGGCCGTTTAAATTGAGCGGGACGAGTGGGGCGCTGACAGCCTTCGACAAGCGTGGCTGGCGTCACTGATGGCCGGCAAAGGCTGGCAGCGCGAGTTTGAGGGATCCCCGTTGGGGGCGCCGGAAGCTGAAACGAGATCAGCAATGACGGTCTGGATTTACCTCGCGGAAACCTCGCTGCAGGAAAACGATCCGGAAGGCGTAGGGTTCGAATATGAGGTTCTGGAATGAACCGCTCGGCCGGCGCGCAATCTTTGCGAAGCTTCTGATTGTCGCGGTGGTGGCGATTTCGGCTCTGTCGGGCGGCCGGTAGGTGTCTTGGTCGGGAGAGTGCGGCTTCAAAGAGCCGGCCCCAGCAGGGGGGCTGAAGGCTGGGGCCGCAGAGATGCGTCGGTGCCGAGAAACAGGTTCGGCACATCCGCTTGGTAGCACGCAGATAGGCTCCTGGTGGCTCGCTCTTTCGAGGTGCCCCATTTGAGCCGTCGTGCTCGCCTGCGCACCGCCGTAGGGTTGGCGTTAATCACCGCGCCCTCGCGCGGCAGGCGCCGCGCGGAAATGTAGTGCGGAGATACTCAAGGAGCCAGAACCTGCGAGAGAGCTGGGAATGCTTCAAATGGAATATCCATTTCAAATGGAATATCCACATTGGCTGATCATAGCCGGCGCCGTCCTGTTGGCGATTGGATTTATCGGGCTCGCATTCCACCGAGAGAGGGACGTTGAGCCCAATGATGAGCCGACGCAAATGAAGGCAAATGGGGAACGAGACAAGCGAGAGTCGAACGTCGCCACCCTTCCCCCTTGGCCATGGCGCCCGCCACCTGAAGCGCGCTAAAATCCCTTGGCTCTCCAGTCGCCGCCTTGGGTCGATCAAATTTCAGCACAAAGGCATTTGCTGATCTGTGTCATGGTCGCAACGCAATCTAGAATTTCCTACTACCAAATCGAGGCCTGAGATGAAGAACGCAGCAAGTTTGCTTTGCACAGTACTCGCGGTCGGCACGATCTTGTTTGCCGCACCTGCACGGGCTCAGACCTACGATCCAAACTACCCGGTTTGCCTGCAGATCTACGACGACATGGTGCACTTCTACTTCGAGTGCCGCTACACCTCGATGGCGCAGTGTGCGGCGTCGGCGTCGGGCCGATCCGCCCAGTGCGTGGTCAATCCATATTATGCGAAACCTGGCCCGCGCAAAAAGCGATCCCGAAAGTAACGGCAAGCCTCACGCCTCACCGTAGTCCGCACGCGATCCAATCCCGCCGACGAGCGGTCGGGATTGGAGCCGCCGCGCGATGCTTTGGGTGGCCTGCGCCGAACCGTCAGATCACGAGGAGCTGGCTCACGCGCCTGACATGGATGGCGCACCTGACCCCCAGTGCAATTCCGTCCAGCTTCCCGGTCAGCACCTCCGCGACGTTGTTGTTGAAGCGATGCGGCGAGTGTTCGGCCGTATAGAGCCATGCCCTGTGGGATTTTCCCGCCAGCTCGAATTCGATCGCCGTTATGCCGAACCTCTCGCCATCGGGAAAGGCCGCTGGATTCCAATCGAGCGGCGGGGTCACGATATCAGGCAGCCTGACCTGCAGCGGACGATCCAGCTGCAAATTGATGGTGCCGTTGTGACAATGGATGATCTCGGGAAAATAACTCCGCATCAGCGGCTTCTGAAGTTCGATGGTCCCGGGACCGCCGTTCGGGTTGGTTCTGCCGCTCGCCCAGCCACCGCCCTCGGTGACCACCGCCTCGATCCGCATGTCAATTCCTGCCGGGTTTGCCGAACCTGCTTCGGCGCGGACTAATCGATACCTGGAGATGAGGCCGGACCACCGGCCGCAAGACCTTCAATAAGCGCCGCGATGCCGCCGGTAATTGGCTCCCGCCGGGACGCGGGCGCCTGCAAAATAGGGATTGACGATGCACTGGGCGGAACGCCCCGATGCCGACTGCGCGCATTGCGCCAGCGAGGTATAGCCGCATCCGATGCTGTCTCCCCCGATGCCGTAGGTCTGCAGGCAGACGGGATAGTCCGGATCATACCTTTGGGCCCGGGCCGGCGCCGCCGTCAAAAGCAACACAATCGTCAAAATCCCCAAAGCCGGGATGCGCATCGGAGCCTCCGTTGGGATGGGCGGGTCATAGCACTGTCTCCCCGGAATGTGACCTCCTTCATACGCGCCGCCCGCCGGCGGAGCTACCAACCGGTGACCCCTTCCGGTCGGCCCCTGGAGCGGCTTGCCATGCCTTCGTTTCGATATTTGATTTTTTCTGCGGCGATCCTGTTTGCCGAGCCCGGCGTTGCCCAAAAGCTGGTAGACCCCAATTCCGTCGCCCCCGAATTTCGCGAAGCCGCGGAAAAACGGCGCGCCGAACAGGTCAAAATGGTGGAATGCCAGCATAAGGCCGATGAGGCCAAGGTGCTGCCGAGGGACCGGGCCGTGCACATCAACCACTGCCTGGAAACTGCGGCAGGCAAATAGGCTCGGCCCGTGGGCTGCGCGCCCCTCTCAGTCCCAGCCGCTAATGTCGGGGAATTCGGTGCCGTCATCGTTGCCGAAGAACTCGGACAGAATCATCACCACGAGCACGATACCGCCGGCGATAAAGGGCCACGGCTCGGCTTTGATGGTGTCGATCAGGGCCTGCATGCTCCCTCCTAGCAGGAGGGTGCGAAACATTGGTTACCGTCGGAACCCGCCCTGCGTGTCATCACGACGTGCCGTAGCTGTAGAACCCCCTGCCGGTCTTGCGGCCGAGGTGGCCGGCATCGACCATCTCCTTCAAGAGCGGGGCCGGACGATATTTGGGATCGTTGAATCCCTTGTAGAACACCTCCATCACCGACAGCATCGTGTCGAGGCCGATCAGGTCGGCCAGCGCCAGCGGGCCGATCGGGTGATTGCAGCCGAGCTTCATGCCGGCGTCGATCTCCTCCGCCGTCGCGATCCCCTCCTGCAGCGCGAAGATGGCTTCGTTGATCATCGGGCACAGGATGCGATTGACCGCGAAGCCTGGGCTGTTCCTGGCGGTTATCGAAACCTTGCCGATCCGTTTTGCAAACGCTTCGGCCTTGGCGACGGTGTCGTCGGAGGTTTGCAGGCCCCGGATCAGTTCCAACAGCGCCATCACGGGCACCGGGTTGAAGAAGTGCATGCCGATGAAGCGGTCGGCCCGGTCGGTCGCGGCGGCGAGTTTGGTGATCGAGATCGAAGAGGTGTTGGTGGCGATCAGTCCCCGCGGGTTCAACGTCGCGCAAATATCCTTCAGGATCTTGACCTTCAGGTCCTCGTTCTCGGTCGCGGCCTCGATCACGAGGTCGCAAGGCGCGAGCTTCGCCTTGTCCGTCGTCGCGACGATGCGCGCCAGCGTGGCCTCCTTCTCGGCGGCGGAGATTTTCTCTTTCTTGACCAGGCGGTCGAGGCTCGTGCCCACCGTGGCCAGACCGCGCGCGACGGCGGCGTCCGAGATATCGACCATGGTCACGCCGAGCCCTGCGGCCGCGCAGACCTGGGCGATGCCGTTGCCCATGGTGCCTGCCCCGATGATGCCAACCTGTTCGATCATTGCGTTTGGTCCTTTTTCGTTGCCCAAGCGGCCCGACGGCGGCTCACATCCGTTTGACATGCGGACGCGCTATGCCCGCCATCACGCATGCATACCAACACGCTGCGGCGGGCGAAACCGGTACCGCGCGGAATTGGGGCCCGTTCGGGCGTTGCATAGATTGCTCAGACGAGAAACCGAGTCGCTTCGAGCGATGAAATCGGATATTGCCGGATGCATTATCGGTGAATTGAACCGCCGCCGTCATGCGCAATTAGCCGTCATGCGCAATTAATTGAAGTGTTTTTCGATGGAATATCGGGGCAAGCAATATTTGATATTTGAAGGCGACGAGCCGAATTCATGGCGATGGGCCGTGACCCTCGACGACCTCACCACCAAGACTGGTGAAACAAAGAGCCGGGGTGAGGCTATCACGCAGGTCGTGCTTCTGATCGACGGTGCGCTTTCGGGGGCAACCAAGCATCCGGGGCGGACCAACGACGCGTGATCCGTTGTTTCATTATCCGTTGTTTAATTCGACACCGGGTAATTTGAAACCGGGCGCGGAGGTTCCGAATCCCCGTCCGGAACGACCAGCCTGGGGCTGTGAACGTTATCGGGCTCACCGAGTTCGTTGACGTACCAGCGGCTGCGAAGAACAAGACTTTCCACGAGGAACGGGAACTTTGCGGAGCTATGCCCGGCAGGCGGTTCGATGACTCGTGCGGCAATTCCAGGGAATTCGAGCCGGTAAATCCTGCCAATTTTCAATTTGCCCATGCCACGATCCATCAAGGCAAAATCTTCGATTCACGATCGTTTGTAAACAGCCTTAAATCAGCACTTGGTTGTATCATTCTCTAACGGCACGCCGATCCGATACAGCGTGCTCAAAAAAAACGACTGCGGCGACTCGGTTCCCCGCATCGGTAGATCGAAACGATGACTGCCTCATGAAGCGTCACCAGCTCCGGCCGCCGAGGGCCCTGCGCTTCACCGGTTCCAGTTCCTTCTTGAGCCGGTCGCGTTCGGTGCACAGCTCGTCGACCCTGTTGAGCATTCGCTCCAGCAGCGCCTCGGCCGCGGCCGTCGAAATTCCTGCCCGCTGAAGCTGGCGGATTTCCCCGCGCTGCCGGTTCACCTGCGCGCGCATCCGTTCGATTTCGGACCTGACATCATCAAGCTGCATGAGGTTCCCGTTCGGCCAGAGCTCTTTCAATCAGGGCTCTTTCAATCTGCCGGCGAATGGCTGCGGTCGCGCGGCCTTCCCGCTCGAGAAGGCGCAGCCGGTTCCACAGACGAATGATTTCACGCTCTTTTTCGGCGTCCATGACGTTCACTCGCGGTTTTGCCCAATGTGAACGAAAAGAGAACAAATCGCAAGCCGCTAGGAATAGCGTCCCCGGCCATGGCTGCACCCTATCTCGGGGCCTTCGGCCGGCGCGGTCCGAAAGGCGTGCACACGAGCCGGCAGTGGCGCTTGGCCGCAACTTGCCGTCGGATGAAGCTCCGGTCATCATTGGGGGGAACGTAAAATATGTTCGTGAGCCTTGCCGCCGTCGCGGCTCATTGCTCAACTGGGCGGCCCTGTCCACACGCCGAGCCAGGGCGAAGCCTTCGTGCTTCAAACGCAGTACCGGGTCTATGCGCATCCGCCACCGTGTGGGGACGGTTTCGATCTCAGTGCCCGTGACGGGCTCTGCTACCTCAACGGTTATCTCGCTCCACAAGATCAGGCAGCCCGGCGATATCCGGGGCCCGTGTATCGCGGTGGCAGATACCCGGTACCGTGCGGCAACGGTGCCGACGTCGATATTCGGGATGGCCTCTGTTATCCCAACGGCACGGTGCCACCGCAATTTCAACAGGGCCGGATCTATCGCAGTCCCCAATATGACGAAGACGATTATTACGAACGTCGTCCGAGGCGCCGCTACTATTAAGCACCGCGGGGTGAATTGCTTTGAAGCGATGATGACGACATCGGATACGTAAAACACCCCATTGCGGCTGCCGCATTGTATGCAATCATCCGGAATTGATGACTGGACAGGCACCCCGCTTGGGCCCGGCCATCGGCGGCCTCACGGGTGATCCCCATCGGTGGGGCCGTATTGTTTTCGAGAAGGCCGTCCTGATACCCGTCCTGGACGCTGGCAAATTCCGCTTGGGACACTGAGTCAAATACAGGCAGCGCTTCCGCCACTTGCGAACAAAACGAGAAACGGCGAGTCTCCGGCGCCCATGCCAGGAATGATTCGACGGTGCCCGCAGCCTACCTTTCAAGCCTCAATCCCGAACAACGGCGCGCGGTCGAGCATGGCGTAGGAACGGATGCCTCGGCAGGACCGCCGCTTCTTGTCATCGCCGGCGCCGGATCGGGCAAGACCAACACCCTCGCCCACCGTGTCGCGCATCTGATCATCCATCGCGCGGATCCGCGGCGGATCCTCCTGATGACATTCTCGCGCCGGGCGGCCGCCGAAATGACCACGCGCGTCGAACGCATCGCCCGCAAAGTGCTCGGCGACAATGCCGGGGTCATGACCGACGCGCTGAACTGGGCCGGCACATTTCACGGCATCGGCGCGCGGCTGCTGCGAGAATATGCCGAGCGGATCGGTCTCGATCCCGCCTTTACGGTCCACGACCGCGAGGACTCTGCCGACCTGATGAACCTGGTCCGGCATGAGCAGGGACGATCGAAAACCGAGAAGCGTTTTCCCACCAAGGGTACCTGCCTTGCGATCTATTCGCGTTGCGTCAATGCGGAAATCCCGATCGACCAGGTGCTGGGGCAGTTCTTTCCGTGGTGCGCCGGCTGGTCAGGTGAGCTTAAGCAATTATTCGCGGCCTATGTCGAGGCGAAGCAGAAGCAGAACGTGCTCGATTACGACGATCTCCTGCTCTACTGGGCGCAGACGATGGCGGAGCCTGCGCTGGCGGAAGAGATCGGCTCGCGCTTCGATCACGTGATGGTCGACGAATATCAGGACACCAACCGTCTGCAATCGTCGATCCTGCTGGCGCTCAAGCCCGGCGGACGCGGACTGACGGTTGTCGGCGACGACGCGCAATCGATCTATTCGTTTCGCGCCGCGACTGTGCGCAACATTCTGGATTTTCCTGGCCAGTTCAGCCCAAACGCAGAAATCGTCACGCTCGATCGCAACTACCGTTCGACGCAGCCGATCCTGTCCGCCGCCAACGGCGTCATTGGGCTGGCCAGGGAGCGCTTCACCAAAAACCTCTGGACCGATCGCGCCTCGACGCGCAAGCCACAGCTGGTCGCGGTGCGCGATGAGGCCGACCAGGCGCGCTACATCGTCGAACGCGTACTTGAAAATCGCGAGGAGGGATCGCTGCTGAAGCAGCAGGCCGTGCTGTTCCGCACCTCTTCCCACAGCGGTCCGCTGGAGATCGAGTTGACCCGCCGCAACATTCCCTTCGTGAAATTCGGCGGGCTGAAATTTCTCGACGCCGCCCACGTCAAGGACATGCTGGCCCTGCTTCGGTTCGTGGAAAATCCCCGCGACCGCGTCGCAGGCTTCCGGATCCTGCATCTGTTGCCGGGCGTGGGACCGGCGTCGGCGAAGCGCGTGCTCGACCACATGAGTGAGGCCGCCGATCCGCTTGCAGCGCTGTGCGGCCTGCCGTCGCCGCCCCGCGCCGGCGCGGACTGGCGCGACTTCACCGAGGCGGTCGGCAATCTGCGCTATGGCGAATGGCCCGCCGATCTCGAGCGCGCGAGACTCTGGTACGAGCCGCATCTGGATCGCATTCACGAAGACGCCGAGGTTCGCCGCGCCGATCTGATCCAGCTCGAGCAGATCGCGGCCGGCTATCCCTCGCGCGAACGGTTCCTGACCGAGCTCACGCTCGATCCGCCGGACGCCACCAGCGACCAGGCCGGCGTGCCCCTGCTCGACGAGGATTATCTGATCCTGTCGACGATTCACTCGGCCAAAGGTCAGGAGTGGAAGTCGGTGTTCGTGATGAACGTGGTCGACGGCTGCATGCCGTCCGATCTGGGCGCGGGCACTTCGGCGGAACTGGAGGAGGAGCGGCGATTGCTATATGTCGCCATGACCCGCGCCAAGGACGATCTGCACCTCATTGTGCCGCAACGCTTCTTCACTCACGGCCAGAATTCACGCGGCGACCGCCACGTCTACGCCTCACGGTCCCGCTTCATTTCAGAATCCCTGCTGCCGATGTTCGAGCGGACCCATTGGCCGCCGGCCTCCGCGGCCGCGGCGCGCGCGGCCAACCAGGGACCGCGCATCGATATCGGCGCCCGCATGCGCGGCATGTGGCGCTGACCGCGGGGCTCCATTCAGCCTTGGCTCAGCCTTGGCCGTCCTCGAGGCCGTATTCGCGATAGATGGTCAGCGGATCCTTGTCCGGAAACAGCCTGCACTTTGCCTGCGCCAGATGCAGCGGCATCGCGCCCGGCTGGCAACCCGCCACCAACAGCTTCTTGATGTCCTCCATATGGGGACGCGGCTGATGCTTCGGTGGAAGCTGCTCGAGCGCGACCAGTGCCGTCGCCAAAGCCTCCGTGACCACCCATTCGTCGTGGCCTGTGATGCCCTTTTTTGACAATGCACTGCCCTCCGCACGTTCAAGTCGCCGTTCCCACGCTCGCCCGGTGCTCGACGTTGCCGCACGACATACCATCAGGCTCGGCCAGACCATGGGATGCCCCTGGAATGGCCCGATCAAACTGAGCGAACTTTTTGGCGAAAATTCACCCAGCGGAACATCGGGCATCGCATTTTGAGTCAGACTCTCAGCGCCGCAGAGCTCTAACACCCCCGGCAGATGCCCGTGAACTTGCTGACTTGCGCTTGGTCACGGCCGCGGCCGCGGCCGCGGAACGGCCTCCTGCGTGAGTCCTTCTGAACGGGGATGATTATCTGAACGGGGATGATTATCCGCTGCGACGCGCCCACGACCGGCGTTGTGGTGGGCCGGGGCGATCCGATCGCGGGTCCGGGAGGGATGGGCGCCGGGGTATTGGTGCCCAGCGGCGGCAGCCTCGACGCATTGCCGATCCCGCTGGGGTCGCTGAGCACGCTGGGATTGGCCGGCCCGAACGGCACGCCGCTGATGGGTGAATTGCCTGCGCCGGCCGAACCCGCCGGCGGCGTCAGCTGCGCCAGCGTCACGCCTTGCGCCAAGGTTTCGGGGGATGCGATCAAACTGCCAAACAACAAGGTGAGAACGATCGCCGAACTGCTGGACATTGAAACGCTCCAAACCGCAAGCCCAACGATCATGTAAGCCGCTTGTTCCCGTTTTGAAGCCCGCAATGTTCCGGGGATGGGCATCGGATCGAGAATCAGCATTAATCCCGACGCGATCACGCTTTGAGATTCCACCGGAATGACAGAGCCCGACATCGTCGATCAGGAGATACGCGCGCTGCAGCAGCGGTTACGGGCGGCCTGGCAGCAATTGGGCGATCCAACCCTCACCGCCTTTACCCGCCGCGAATTGCGCAACCAGATGAAGCAGTGCAGCGCCGACCTGCGATCCTATCTGCAAAAGGCCGCGGAGCGCCGGTCCCAGCCGGTCAACCGTTCCGCCCGTACCTTCAGCAAACCCGAGCTTCGTATTCTCGCCTGAATGGCTGGAGCGGTCGCGGCTGCTGCAGCCAGCCGAAGCGTTAGTTGAAGCCCGCCTTGACGGTGTGCTGGTCCCGAAGCAATCAAGGGTAGCAACACAGTTTTGCCATGGTCAAAAAGCCTACGGCCACCGCCTATTTTCATGGCCAACCGGGGCGCCGGCCTGGATCGCCCCAACGTGCCGGCTACGCCTCGCCGGCCGGCGCGTTCAGCCCCGCCCGGTGCGCGCTGTTGATAACCCACTGCGCGGAGGGCCGGCGGCGTGACAGATGCAGGCGACGTGTTATCGACGGGCACGAAGTTTCGATCATAACGGACAGCACAACATGCGGATTACCCTGGTCGGCTCCCGCCATTTCGGCGTGACGACACTGAACACGCTGCGGCAACACGGCGTCGACATCGTCAGGGTTGTCGTTCACGACGGCGAAGACAGGCTGGCCGCGTCCGCCAAAGCCGCCGGGATCGAGGTTGTCGTCCAGGCCAACCCCAAATTCGTCGCAGCCTCGGAGATCGCTCCCGCCACCGACCTGATCGTGACCGCGCACAGCCATGCCCGGGTCACCAGGGAGGCGCTGGCCGCCGCCAAACTCGGCGGCATCGGCTATCACCCCTCGCTGCTGCCCCGCCATCGCGGCATCGCCGCGATCGAATGGACCATCAAGGAAGGCGATCCGATCGCCGGCGGCAGCGTCTATCACCTCGCCGACCGGATGGATGCCGGCGCGATCGCGGCCCAGGAGTGGGTCTTCGTCAAGAAGGGCGAGACCGCCCGCGAATTATGGGAGCGCGCGCTGGCGCCGCTCGGCCAAAAACTGCTTGGCGACGTCATCGACTACGCCAAAACCCACAAAGCCCTGCCGGCCAAGCCGCAGGACGAGCAGTTTGCGACCAACGCCCCAAGCCTGGGCGATGGTAAACACTAGGCTTTTCGACGCCAGTGCCCCCGAACGTGCGCGAATCCGTCGCCAGGAACGATTTCTCTGTTCCTGACCCGGAACCGAATTCACCTTGATGTGTTTGACTCCACAGGAACTTTCTGTGTTGCTGCGCCGCACCAAAGTTTGAACACATTGTGCCCGGATAAGGCGCTTCTTCACACACATCTCTCGGGGATTTGATCCATGCGCCACAATCGCATTAGCGGCCTGTTTTTCGCTTCGTTTCTTGCCTCAGCGGCCGCCCTTGCAGCGGCTCCCGCGTCCGCCCAGACGCCCTATGACGGGCTTTGGCAGGTCACCGTCGTCACCAAGACCGGCAGCTGCGATGCGCAGACGAGTTCAACCCTGATGGTCACCGACGGCAAGGTTTCGGCCGCCGGCGCCCCGGTCTCCGGCAGCGTCGGAAGCGGGGGGCTTGTGCGAGTCTCGATCAATGGTGCATATGCGAACGGTCAACTCAGTGGCAACTCCGGATCGGGGAAATGGAATGGGGCATCAGCTGGTGTACCTTGTAGCGGTCGGTGGGAAGCGTCCCGCCAGTAAGACGAGCCGAACATCGGAACTCTTCGCCCATGCGCGGCGGCTGATATTGGCAGCCGTCGCGTTTTGCATGATGGCCTTCACCGCCTCAACCAGCCACGCCCAGTCCAACCCGTTCGCGGGCATGGCCGGCAGCTGGTCTGGCGGCGGCACTGTCACGCTGGACGATGGTTCGAGCGAGCGCATCCGTTGCCGCGCGATCTATCGGGTGATCGGGCCAAACATGGAGATGAGCCTCACCTGCGCCAGCGACGCCTACAAGTTCAACCTCGCGGCTAACGTGGTCGCCGAGGGCGGCGCGGTCTCCGGAAACTGGACCGAGAGCAGCCGCAACATCGGCGGCAGCCTGCAGGGCCGCGGCGGCGGCGGCAACTTCCAGGTTGTGGCCAGCGCGGCCGCGTTCAATGCCAGGATTTCGCTGCGAACCGCAGGCAACAAGCAGACGGTCGACATGAGTGCCGACAGCGTGTTCAGATCCGTCCATATGGCGCTTTCGAAATAAGCGCTCCAATTGCGCCCACGGGCAAAGCCCGGGGCGCAATTCGGTCGATCGGTCACTAGCTCGTTTTGGGTTTCGCCAGCTTCGCCGCGGTTTCCTTGATGGTTCTCGCGATTAACAGGGCCTGTTCCTTGTTGAACGCAAAGTCCTGCACGCCTTTGTGCGTGGTCAGCGAAAGCACCATGATGTCGGGTTGGTTCTCGGGCCAGCCGGTGGCGAAGGCCGTGACATAGTCCGCAGCAGTGGATCGATTGGTCATTGATGAAACTCTCTCTGGCTTTTCCTATGCCTTCTATACTTTGGGCACGTAAGCGGTGACTTCGATTTCGACCTTGGCCCTGACATCGACAAGCCCGTCGATGTAGAGCAGCGTCGATGGCGGGAAGTTGCGCCCGAGCGTCTCCTTCCAGGCTGCGCCGATGCCGGCGCCGGCCGCTTCGTATTCGCTGCGGCTGGTCAAATACCAGGTCAGGCGGACGATGTGCTCGGGCCCTGCGCCGGCCTCGCCGAGCAGCTTGATGATCCGCCTCAGCGCGGTGCCGACCTGGGCGGCCATGTCAGGCGGATAGTCGCCCTTCTCGTCGCCGCCGGTCTGGCCCGCGAGCACGATCCATTTGCCGGGACCGTCGACCTCGACGCCGTGCGAAAAGCCGCGGGGTTTCGACCACTCGGCCGGTTGCAAGATACGCATCAGCAAAGTCCTCCCAATTTTCATTGTCATTCCGGGATGGTCCACTGAACTCGGGTTTACCCGAGTTCAGCAATATTGGTGTCCAAGTCGGCAACAGCCGACTTGGATGGACCAGACCCGGAATCTCGAGATTCCGGGTTCGATGCTTCGCATCGCCCCGGAATGACGAGTAAAATCCGCCGTTGCTTAGCATCAATCGAACGGCCAATCCCACCGCGAAATTGAAACGCGCATCACTGCGTCAGCACATTTGCGCGTTGCAAATCAGCCTCAACTCGCCGATACCGGCCTCCCCTCGTTGACCAGCCGGTATTTCCTCCGCCGATGGACCGCACACAATCCAAATCGATGGCCGCGCTGTGGATGGCGGGCTGGCTCGCTCTAATGCTGATCGTGGCGGTCGCGGGCCGCGAGGGCATGCGTGAACTCAACGTGTTTCAGCTGATGGAGATGCGCTCGATCCTCGGCCTCTTGATGCTGTACCCACTGATCCGGATCAACGGCGGATTTTCGGTGGTGAAGACTGCGCGGGTGCATGTGCATATCGCGCGCAATCTGCTCCATTACGCCTCGCAGCTCGGCTGGTTCTTCGCGCTGACGCTGATCCCGATCGGCCAGGTGGTGGCGATCGAATTCACCATGCCGATCTGGACCGCTATCCTGGCCGCATTCTTTCTCGGTGAACGCATGACGGGCTGGAAGATCGTGGCGATCGCGCTCGGCCTGGTCGGCGTGATCGTGATCGTCCGTCCCGCCACCGGCGAGATCAACCCGGGCCAGTTGATCGCGCTCGCCGCGGCCGTCGGCTTCGGTATCTCGATCGCCGTGGTCAAGTCGCTGACCCGAACCGAACAGACGCTGGCGATCATCTTCTGGATGCTGGTGGTGCAGACGGCGGCGGGATTTTTCCCCGCGCTCTATGTCTGGACCTGGCCGCCGGCCTACATCTGGGGCTGGGTCGTCGTGATCGCGTTTTGCGGCACTTTCTCCCACTACTGCATGGCGCGCGCGATGCTGCATGCCGACGCGACGGTGGTGATCCCGATGGATTTCCTGCGGGTCCCCCTGACCGCAACCGTGGGCTGGCTGATCTATTCGGAACGGCTCGACCTGTTCACGGTGCTTGGCGCCGCGCTCATCCTGACGGGCAATCTCTTGAACCTGAAACCGAATAGTCCGGTTCCGGCGCGGGCCGGCGCCTGATTCTTCCCTGCGACTGTCGCCGAATATTGTGATGCGGATCGCGCGCGCACGCGCGTGCCGGCGGTTACCGTCGGAAGCGCCGGGTGCGCGTCTTAAAATTCTGGGCAAGTCCCCCTTTTTGGGGGCGCGAAGTGTGTCTTTTTCGTGTAATATGCGATCAGCGTTGTAGCTAAAGTTTTTTCGATTCTGCCTGGGGATTTCAGATGCGCACCCTCACCCTCATTGCTTCACTGATCTGCATCACGTTCACCGCCAGTGCTGCCAACGCCGAGAAACGTGTCGCCTTCGTCGTCGGCAACGGCGCCTACAAGAACGTCGCCCAGCTTCCGAACCCGCCGGTCGACGCCAAGGCGATGGCCGGCGTGCTGCGCAATGTCGGCTTCGAAGTCGTCGAAGGCACCAACCTCACCCGCGACAAGATGACGGAAAAGCTGCTCGACTTCGGCAAGAAAGCCCAGGGCGCCGATGTGGCCGTGTTTTTCTATGCCGGTCACGGCATCGCCATCAGCGGCACCAACTATTTGTTGCCGGTCGATGCCGACATCAAATCGGAAATGGACGTCAAGTTAGGGGCCGCCATCAATATCGATCTCACGCTCGACCAGACCATGAGCGACGCCAAGGTCAAGCTGGTGTTCCTCGACGCCTGCCGCGACAATCCGTTCGCTGCCAAGATCAAGTCGAACTCGGCCACCCGCAGCGTTTCGGTGCAGACCGGCCTTGCCGAAATGAAATCCGGCGAAGGTACCCTGATCGCATTCGCGACCGGCCCGGGGCAGACCGCGCTCGACGGTCAGGAAGGCACCAACAGCCCGTTCACGCGCGCCCTGATCGCCAACATCGCAACCCCCGGCGTCGAGATCCAGCAGGCGATGACCAAGGTCCGCGCCCAGGTCAACGAAGAGACCAACAAGGGCCAACTGCCCTGGGGCCACACCAACCTGATCGGTTCTGTCTATCTGAACCCGGTCGCAGCACCTGCGGCCAATACGGCGGCGGCGACGTCCGCCCCGGTTGCCGTAGCCACCGCTCCGAGTTCGGACGTCGAACTCGAGTTCTGGCGCTCGATCAAGGATTCCAACAAGCCGGAAGAGCTCAACGCCTACTTAAGCAACTATCCCAACGGCCAGTTCAAGTCGCTGGCGCTGTCGCGGATCGCAGCCCTCGAGAACGGCCCGAGCACCACGACCCGCAACCTGACCACCGGCGTCGATCCCGCGACCTTCAATGAGGAAGCGAACCAGACCACCGAGGACCGGATCGGCCTCGACAAGGGCCAGCGCCGCGACGTGCAGCGCCGGCTGACCGGGCTCGGCTTCGACACCAAGGTGACCGGCAAGTTCGATGAAGCGACCCGCGCCGTGATCACCCGCTGGCAGGCCGCCCGCGGCTATCCCAAGAGCGGTTACCTCAACAAGCTGCAGCATAAGGCTTTGCTGACCGAGATCGTATCGGCCACGACATCCGCCAGTTCCGGCGATGACGACGATCGCCCTGCCCGACGCCATAGCGGCGGTGGAGGCGGAGGCGGTGGCGGCCGTCACTATCGCGGTGGCGGTGGCGGCGGCCCGAACCCCGGCGCCTTTATCGGCGGCGTGGTCGGCGGAATGTTCCGCTAGATCTAGGCCACATCAAAGGGAAAAGCCCGGGAGCGCCCGGGCTTTTTCATTCGGGGGCGGATCGCGTGCACTCCGCATGCCCTGCCGTCAGTTTCACGAACTTGTCGACGGCCGACGTAAGCCTGCATATTTCAACTTCCTTGTCCGCCGGCGATCGCCTACTTGCCCGCGGCCTTTCGCAGCGCCTCGTTGATGCGGTCCTGCCAGCCCGCACCCCCCTCCTGGAAGTATTGCAGCACGTCCTGGTCGATACGCAGCGAGACCAGTTCCTTGACGCCGGGAATGGCTACCGTCTTGGTCGGCGCCTCGGCCACCTTGGTGGTGGTGCGCTTGAACGCCGCTTCGGCCTCGGAGCGCGCATCGTTCAGGGTTCTCGGTCGCCTCGGTTGATCGGCCATTATCAAATTCCTTCAAACAGTGCCGTCGACAGATAGCGCTCGGAGAACGACGGTACGATGGCGAGAATGGTCTTGCCGGCGCTCTCCGGCCGCTTGCCGATCTGCAGCGCCGCCGCGATCGCGGCACCGGAGGAGATGCCGCCGGGAATCCCCTCATTGCGGGCGAGTGCGCGCGAGATTTCGATCGAGGTCGATGAGTTGATCTTGATGATCTCGTCGATCACGGAGCGATCCAGAATGTCCGGAATGAATCCGGCGCCGATGCCCTGGATCTTGTGCGGAGAATGCTGGCCGCCCGACAGCACCGGGCTTTCCTCGGGCTCGACGGCGACCACGCGCAGCGAAGGCTTGCGCGGCTTCAGCACCTGTCCGACGCCGGTGATGGTGCCGCCAGTGCCGACGCCGGCAACAAAGAAATCGATATTGCCGCCGGTGTCGTTCCAGATTTCTTCCGCCGTGGTGCGGCGGTGAATTTCCGGATTGGCGAGGTTCTTGAACTGCTGCGGCATCGCCGAGTTGGGCGTGGTGCGGATCAATTCCTCGGCGGTCGCGATCGCGCCCTTCATGCCCTGCGCTGCCGGCGTCAGCACGATCTCGGCGCCCAGGAACGCCAGCATCTTGCGCCGCTCGATCGACATCGATTCCGGCATCACCAGCTTCAACCGGTAGCCGCGCGAGGCCGCGACGAACGCCAGCGCAATTCCGGTATTTCCCGACGTCGGTTCGATCAGCACGGTGTCGGCATTGATCACGCCGGCCTTCTCCATCGCGATCACCATCGCAGCACCGATGCGGTCCTTCACGCTCGCGGCCGGGCTGAAATATTCGAGCTTGGCGAGGATGGTGGCGTGCACGCCGTGGGCTTGCGGCAGTCTGCGCAACCGGACGATCGGCGTGTCGCCGACCGCGTCGACGATGGAGTCGAAAACGCGGCCCCGCCCGGGACGCTGCACTGCACTCGTTGCCGTTGGCGCGTTCATCAAAGACTCCCCTGGCGAGAATGTGCGCGGAATTTGCGCTGTTCCTAGGTTAGGTGCAGTGCACGCCGGTGTGCAAGCCAGAAACACCGGAGACAAAATTTCGCTGCATTGCAAAATGTTAGCGGCGTCAAATAACGTCAAACCTACGCATTTGTGTTGCGACAACGTCAAACAAGTGGGTGTATAGTTTGGGTATCAGATGAGTTCAGGTTCAGAGCGCAAGGAGGTCACGATGCCGGCACTTGCTGAAATCCTGTCGACCGCGGCGTCCAGGCCCAACCCGCGCGGATGTGATTTACCGACCTGCCCGGTATGCGCCGACTCCATGGTCGCCGCGGAAGCGTCTGCCTATCTGCACGACGAATTGATCAGCTATCTCTGGACCTGCGACACCTGTGGTTACGGTTTCGTAACCAAACATTCGGTCAAGAGGTTCGCCTGTAACTGACTCACCTCGGAGCAATGTCGCCGCGCGCCCAATCGGCGCGCGTTTGTTTTCGGAAATCCTCAAACGTCCCGCCCGCGATCGCATCGCGAATGCCCTGCATCAGCTCTTGGTAATAGGCGACGTTGATTTCCGACAGCAGCATGGCGCCCAGCGTCTCGCCTGCCCTGACGAGATGATGCAGATAGGCGCGCGAATAATTCCGCGTTGACGGCCACGGGCTCGCTTCATCGAGCGGCCGGGGATCGTCGATATGGCGGGCGTTGCGCAGGTTGATCTGGCCGAACCTCGTGAACGCCATGCCGTGACGTCCGTTCCGCGTCGGCATCACGCAGTCAAACATGTCGATGCCGCGCGACACCGCCTCCAGAATGTCCTCGGGCGTGCCGACGCCCATCAGATAGCGCGGCCGATCCGCCGGCAGCCGGGGCGCGGTCTCCTCGATCATGGCGAGCATCACCGCCTGCGGCTCGCCAACCGCAAGCCCGCCGATCGCGTAACCATGAAAGCCGATCTCGACCAGCCCGCGCGCGCTGGCGTGACGCAGTTCGGGCACGTCGCCGCCCTGGACGATGCCGAACAGCATGTAGCCTTCGGGCGCGGTCTCGAACGCGCGCTTGCTGCGCTCCGCCCAGCGCAGCGAGAGTTGCATCGCGCGCTCGATATCGCCGCGCTCGGCCGGCAACCGCACGCATTCATCCATCTGCATGGCGATGTCGGAGCCGAGCAGCCGCTGCACCTCGATCGAACGCTCCGGCGACAGTTCGACCTTGGCGCCGTCGATATGCGAGCGAAACGTCACGGCGTTTTCGGTCACCTTGCGCAACTCCGACAGCGACATCACCTGGAAGCCGCCGGAGTCGGTCAACATCGGCCCACCCCATCCGGTGAATCGCTGCAAGCCGCCGAGGCCGGCGATCCGCTCGGCCCCCGGCCGCAGCATCAGATGATAGGTATTGCCGAGCACGATGTCGGCGCCGGCTTCGCGCACCTCGCGCCAGTGCATGCCCTTCATGGCGCCGGCGGTGCCGACCGGCATGAAGCCCGGCGTCCGCACCAGGCCATGCGGGGTGGTCAGGCGGCCGGTGCGCGCGGCGCCGTCGGTGGCAAGGAGATCGAAATGATTGGCAGGATGATCGGGAAGGCTCATGCGTCAGCTTATGGCGTGACAACGCTCCCCTGTTCAACCTCGCTGATGCCGATTTTCGGCCGAAAAGCCGTTGACGCCGATCAAACTTTTCAGCATAAGTCCGCCCCATGATCACGACCACCAAACGTACTGCGAAAACCAAAGCACCCTCCGGGGGCTCGGGAGCCGTGCGCGCGTAGTCTGGACGATCGCACCATCTGAACCGAAGCCCCGCCTGAAAAGGTCCGGGGCTTTTTTATTGCCTGATGGAGACCAAAGTGAAGAACGATCCCGTTGTTGCCATCGCCGGCGTGACCGGCGCCGTCGGTGCCGAATTCATCGCCACCATGGACAGGCGTGCCTTTCCGCTCCGCAAGCTCAAGGCGCTGGCGAGCGCGCGCTCGGCCGGCAAGACCATCGATTTTCGCGGCCAGAAGATCGTGATCGAAGAACTAACCGAGCGCTCGTTCGACGGCGTCGATATCGCGCTGTTCTCGGCCGGCGGCGGCATCTCCCGAAAGTTCGCGCCGATCGCGGTCAAGGCCGGTGCCGTCGTGATCGACAATTCCTCCGCCTTCCGGATGGATCCGAACGTGCCGCTGGTGATCCCCGAGATCAACGCGGGCCGTATCCGGGAGCACAAGGGCATCATCGCCGTTCCGAACTGCGCCGCGATCACGGCGCTGGTGCCGCTGTGGCCGATCCACCGCAACAACCGCATCAAGCGTCTGATCCTGTCGACCTATCAGGCGGCCAGCGGCGCTGGAGCAGCGGCGATGGAGGAACTGGTGGAATCGACCCGCGCCTATCTCAATGGCGAGGCATTTCAGCCAAAGGTCATGCCGCATCCCTACGCGTTCAACCTGTTCAACCACAATACGGCGATCGATCCCGCGACCGGCTACAACGACGAAGAGACCAAGGTCATCAAGGAAACGAGAATGATCTTTGAGGACGAGCGGATCGCCGTCGGCGTTACCTGCGTGCGCGTGCCGGTGCTGCGCGCCCATTGCGAGGCGATCACGTTCGAATGCGAACGGCCGATCAGCGAAGACGAGGTCCGCGCGATCCTGGCGAGCGCGTCGGGCGTCAGGATCGTGGACGATCGGGCCAAGAACTATTTCCCGATGCCGATCGATGCATCTGGCCAGGACGACGTGCTGGTCGGCCGCATCCGCAAGGATCTGAGCGACCTCTCCGGCCATTCGATCTCGATGTTTGTGGCGGCGGACCAGCTGTTGAAGGGCGCCGCGCTGAACGCGGTGCAGATCGCGGAGCTGTTGCCGGAGCGCGTGATGGCGTGAGGTGATCGCAGGGACAGGCGCGCCTAGCGTCCGCCTGTCCCGCATCCCCCTACGTCGGTTTCTAGAGCGCTTGCTTCATCCAACGCCTGACCGGAAGGTCGACGAAAACGGTGGCTGCGTATGCGATCGCAGCGACGACCGGCATCGCGAACAGCCCGATCAAGACCGATTGGATCCCGAAATGCCGGGCGCAGACCTCCACCGCATAGAACGTCACGCCCTGCAAAACATACATCCCGTAGGAAAGCAGCCCGAGGGTGCGCATGGTGTTTGTCAAAACGCCTTTCGGCGGGTCGAAACGCGCGCAGATCATGATCGCAAGCGGAAAGATGACGATCACGGAAAACAGGGTCGCGGGGAGTTCGAAATTCGCGGAAAAACCCAGCGCAAGGACCCCGGTGACGACGGCAAATGCGGCGACCGACGAGCCGAGGCTCGCCGGCGGCAGCCGCATCGATTCGTAGAACCGGTAGATCAAGACGCCGGCGAAGAACGAGAAGCCAACCCGCAGCACTCCTGCGCCGAACGTTTCCCAGCTCGGTCCGCCGCCCAGCACGCCGCGTTTGTCGACTTCGATGCCAAACCCGAGCCACCCTGCCGTGGCGCATGCAGCAAGCGCAAGGGCCGCCGCGCCGACAAACCAGATCAAGGATTTTGTGCTCAGCCGCTTGCCGAAAGCCGCGAACAGCAAGTTTGCCAACAGCCTCGCCTTGGCAGAATGGCTTTGCCGAACGGCTGATCGGATCGATCCGGCGCGAGTGTGTGGACCACATCATAGTCTTGGGCGAGATGCATTTGCGTCGGGTCTTGAAATCCTGCGCCGACTATTTCAATAGCGTCAGAACGCATCGATCCTTGAACAAGGATGCGCCGGTTTCTCGCCCAGTTCACCGAACCGGTGTGATCACTTCACGCACCATTCTGGGCGGTAGAGTAGGAGTGTGGCGCGGTAGACGTTAGGTCCGGCGTATCTGTTTCCGCCCCTTTCGTCTGGCGGTGCCTGAACGGCCGAGCCATGGTCCCCGTTTCCACACTCCCCTCATCGAACCGGACATGCGCGACTAGCGCATCCGGCTCTCGGACAAGCACTCATGCCTTCGCCCACGGCAGGTTACGCGTCAGCCCCGGCAACCGGACCAGCCTCAGGGTTTCGTGGAGGTACTGGTCGGGGTAGCGACTGATCCCTTTGCCATTGACCCGGTGCTTTCTGCATAACCATTGGCGCAGCCGATAGTTGGTATGGGCCTCGACCACTTGGTAGGCCTTGGAGACCGGCCCAAGATGGAAGTAGTTCGCCCATCCGCTCAGTTTGAAGTTGAGTCGCTTCACCAGCTTCTCGGCTGATATCGTCTTCGTGTGTTGGCCGGTCTCGGCACTGATCGCATCGCAGATTCGCTTGATGCTCCTCTTCGATGGCGTCGTGCCCAGATAGGCCTTCCCGGTCTTGCGGGAGTAACACCGCCCGAACGTGTAGCCCAGGAAGTCGAAGCTTTCCCCCGGTACACGGCAGGTGCGCGTCTTGTCTTCGTTGACCTCCAGTTGCAGTTTCTTGATCACCTCTCGCATCGTCTGCACGGCAAGATCGGCCGTACCCTTGCAGCAGATCACCAGATCGTCGGCGTAGTTGACGATGACGGCTCCCAACCGTTGCGGCGTGCCTGATTGCTTCCACCACAACACCAGCCGTCGCATGTACAGGTTCGACAGTAGCGGAGAGATCGGGGAGCCCTGCGGAATGCCGCGATGCTCATCCCGATTTCGCGTGGTTCGATGTTTTCGTCCGCGATCGTCCGTCTCTTCCACCGGCGCCTCGATCCACATCTTGATCAGGTGCAGGACCTGCCGGTCGGTGATCCGGCGCGCCACCGATTTCATCAGTGGTCCGTGCGGAATCTCATCGAAGTAGCCACGCAGATCAGCGTCGACCACGGCCGTGTACCCGGTGTTGATTAGGCGGTGCACGGTCTTGACCGCGTCCAGCGCATTCATGCCGGCGCGGTACGCATATTGCTCAGGCTGCAGGTCGGCCTCGAAGATGGGCTCAAGCACCAACATCGCCGCCGTCTGTACAACCCGGTCGCGTATCGTCGCGATCCCCAGAGGTCGCATTTTCTTGCTGTTC
Organism: Bradyrhizobium sp. AZCC 2289; assembly: GCF_036924615.1. Lineage (NCBI taxonomy): Bacteria > Pseudomonadati > Pseudomonadota > Alphaproteobacteria > Hyphomicrobiales > Nitrobacteraceae > Bradyrhizobium > Bradyrhizobium sp. AZCC 2289. Next base: position 9,827,211 of record NZ_JAZHRY010000001.1, read on the forward strand.
GGCTTCGGAATGTAGACCCGTCTGACCGCTTGCGGTCGATAAGTCTTCTCCCTGAGCTCTTGCGCCAGTTCCCCGAGCCATGGGTTCCAGTCGGTTTCGATATCCGGGTTCTTGCGATCCTCGGAGTCCCGATCTTGGCTTCCGTACGCCTCAATGTCCTCGAACGTCTGGCCGTCGACCCCAGCTGCGCCGCCATTGGCTTTGCATCTGGCATAGGCGAAGCTCAGAATATCCGCGCGGTACACCTTATCGTACAGAAGATAGAACCGATACTCGGGTTCTGCCTTCGCTTTCGCATGTAATGCAGTCTGCAGCTTCCGGACACTTGGCGGAGTTTCCAGGTTGCCCAATCTCCCCTCCTTCACCACTTCCCACATCGACTTGAACGAGGGCTCCTTTCCTCCACCGGCATTACCCGGCTTCCTCAGTACTACGAGCCCAACCGACTCCCCGCCGCGCCCGGTCTGGCCTTCACAGGCCTCCGGTTGGTCTCTCGCTCAAGACCACGCGATGGGGTCTCCCGTGTTGCCCCAGTTCTCGTTGTGTACGTGCCGTCGCCACTACCCCGGTGGAGCTGCTGGGTGCTTATCGCTCCCTTCCCCAGCAGTGGCAGCTTTCCCTGTGAAGTCGTCAGGTCAGCCTCCACATTGTTATTTTCGAGGCCTGCTCAGCGTTTACTCAAGTTACAGCCCGCACACTCGCGGAGTCACTAAATGACCCTTTCCACCGGAGGCTTCAGACAGGTCGTCGCCTTCCCGCCTGCTCCGATTGCTACCGGCTGGAGCGACTTTTGCCGGGAGGGACTTGCACCCTCTCAAGAACCGTGCCTTTCCACGGCACACGACTTCATCACCGCTACGCCCGTGTTTAAGTTTTCGGTACACACAGCCGGGACGGCTGTTCAATGAAGGTGCGTATCCCACCGTCTCGGGCCCCGGTGCACCGGGTTTTGCTACCGTTACACCATTCCCCACCGAAGTAACTGTTATTGGGGTAACCCTCACGAAGTCATGCCGAGCAAGGACCATGGGGTAAGAAGTTTCACGCCGCCCGGGTGTTCACCTTGAGGGGCACTAGGCGCCCGCTCGCGAGCGCGGCATGCGCACTCGATGCGCCAGCTTCGTGATATTCGGCGTCCTCGTTGACTTGCCAAATGTCGAAGAGGCGTTCTCCTGCCAGGATGTTCCGCGCCGTCAGCATTGCGGTCATCATGGCGTGATCCTGATTGTTGTATTTGTGCATTCCGTTGCGGCCGATCAGATGCAGGGTTGGACAGCTTTGCTCAAGGTCGCGCCGAATCGTCGCGATGTGCTCGCGATAGACATCATCATAGACCGGATAGGCCTTGGGTTGGCGCACCACGCAGCCGTCGACCACGTCGGCGGCCGAGACCAGACCAACCTTGGCGACCTCTTGGGTAGCGAGCGCGATGAGCTCCTGGTCGGACATCGTCCACAGGCCGTCGTCCTCGAAGCAGAAATATTCCAGTCCCAGGCAGCTCATCCCGGCCGGCGCCATCTCAGGCGACCAAGAACCGAAATTCTGCACGCGACCGACTTTCACGCTGGGGTCATGAATATAGATCCAGTTGTCGTCGAACACTTCCGACTTGTTGATCATCAACGCGACGGTGAGGAAATCGCGGTAGCGCAACTCGCGCGCATGCAGCAGCGACATCGGTTTCGGCAACAATTTCTGCACCAGCTCGCGTATTGGCGCCGAACTTACGACGTGGCGCGCCGTATAGCTTTCGCGCGCGCCGTCCACGGTCGCAACCTCGATGCGCCAGAGCTTCTGAACTGCGTCATAGGCCAGCTCGGCCAGTTCGCGGCCCATCAAGATTCGGCCGCCACGCTCCGTGACCCTGGCCGCCGCGGCCTCCCACATCATGCCGGGACCCTTGCGGGGGTACTGGAATGTCTCAATCAGGGTCTTGACGACATCGTCACCGGTCGCCTCGGCTTTCGGTTTGCGCCGGAACGAACGCGTCAGCGCGTTCATGACCGCGACACGGAGGTCCAGACCTTTGATCCGCTGCGCCGCCCAGTCGGCGGAAATTTCGTCACACGACATGCCCCACACCTTTTCGGTGTAGGTCTTGAAAAAGATCTGGAACAGCCGCTCGCCGAACCGGTTGCGAACCCAGTCATGGAAGTTGTGCGGTGCCGCGACCGGGAAAGCCTTAGCAAACGCATAGGAAAGCATGCAGGCGGCGCTGGTGAAAATCCCGAGATTGCGCAGCGCCTGGAATGCGCTCAGCGGATAAGAATAGAACTTTCCTCCATAATAGATGCGCGATAGCCGCCGTCGCGTGATGAAATCATTCGGCAGGATCTCATGCCAGAGATCGACGACTTCCTTTGCTTTAGAGAAGAAGCGATGGCCCCCGATATCGAACAAGAAGTTGCCGTGCCGCACGGTGCGGCTGATGCCGCCGACATAATGCGGGTCTTTCTCGATCACGATGACCGTCGGCGTTTCCTTTGTCAGGCAATAAGCCGCCGTGAGACCTGCGGGGCCGGCGCCGATCACGAAAATCTCTGCATCAACGGTCATGAGCGGCGCGATCCCTGGGTTTTTCGGATCGCATTTACGCAGAGCTTTGTTAACGCCCGGCTTATCTCTGCGTGCAAAAAAGCGTTAATGCAACATCAACATATCCGCTGTGTGTGACGTCAGTTGGAGGGGGTCTCCGCCAGAACCGACACCTCTTTGGTGCCATAGGACAGATAGGTCAGGCGCCAACGCCGCTCTTCCGAGATCTCCTGCAACGCCTTGAATCCGCCGGTTCTCCAATCGGGAAAGCCAAAATAGTCGTCAAAGTGCAGGACGAGGCCATGTTCGACGTAGTCGGCACATGATTGCAGCACATCGACTGTTGCGGCGTAAGTGTCGCAATCCACGTGCACCAATAGAGGGATATCGGAGCTGGGGTTTTCCGCTTTCCAGCGTGACGCCGACTCCGCAAACCATCCCTTCACCAAGAAAACGTTAGGCCGGACCTTCGGCAATTTGCCGCCGAGATCGAAAGTTTTCGCAGGAGCCATGCCGCTCCATTGTTCCTGCAAGCCTTCGAAGCTATCGAAGCCGACGAATTGCAGTTCCGGAAATCTTCGGGCCTGATAGTTAATCATTCCTGCTTTGTAGACTCCAAACTCCAGGACGCGATTGCGGGAAGGAAATCGTCTCCTGGCTTCCTTGATGGAGAGCGCCAGGCCGTCAAATCGATCCAAGAACGCATACGCGCCCTTCATGTTTTCTTTTGCGTAGTTAAAAGAATCCATCACGGCATCACGGCGCATCAGCATCGGAACTGACTCGGGCAGCGTGCGTTCGGCGACGTAACGCGCGAACGAAGCAACAACGTTGGAAATCCAGACTTCTGCGCGAGTGCCGATCCGCGTCATATTGGACTTACCCTCAACGTTCTGCCTCACACCGTAGGCGCATTTGGAAGCGTTCCGACCGTTCGGCTCGGCTGTATAATGTATTTGTTAATTTTCGCGTTAGAAGGCCAGTCACGGCGGTGATTGAATAGGAATTGCTTAATGTGTGATGTGCACATTAGTGTGCGATGACTATGCCCGATCATTTTTACACGCTCTCACACGACCAGGAAAATGCGGTTCGGGCGGCCAATTGGCGCCTTGGCGCTTTCGTGCTCTTGCTGTTTGTCATCTCCGCGCTTGGCACTATTCGCAGGGACATAAGTAATCAGGGCTTCGATGAGGTGGCGCATGTATCTTATGTCGCGTACCTCCAGCACTCCGGCGATACGTGGCCCGAGTTTGCGAAGATGCCGATGCTCGACCCATCAAGCTTCCGCTTCACCAGCGAAGTCAACTATCTCAATCACCCGTCGCCATATTATTTGCTGTTGGCCCGGCTGGGTCCCGTCCTCGAAGGCCATCCCGAGGCGCTCATCTTCCATCGCCTGCTCAATGTAGCGCTCGACACGATCGGGCTCGCAGCGCTGATGGCGATAGGGCTCGCGGCGGGGCTGCCGCGATCCACGTTCTGCGCCTATATTGTTCCGATCGCCTGCATCCCGCTGCTGACTCTCCTTGCCGGCTCCGTTAGCAATGACAACCCCGCCTTCGCCGGCGGAGCGATCGCCACGCTGGGCGCCTATCAACTCCTGTTCAGCGGCAGCCGTGCCTGGCTTTTGGCTGCCCTCGGCGGCGTCGTTGTCGCGTCGTGGGCGAAGTTCACCGGGTTGCTGTTGGCCGGGGGACTTGTCGGTGGCGTATTGCTGTGGTTGCTGTGGCGCGGCCGCTTGCCATCCCGGTGGATCGCGCCGATCGCGGTCGCTGCGCTGTTGGCCTGCGCTCCCTATTTTGCATTGATTGCGCAGTACGGCAGCCCGACTCCGATGACGGTGGGGGAACTCGCCAAGGTCACAAAGGAAGCAGCGCAGTTCGGCTGGGATCGCGCCGAGCACCTGGGACCGTTTGCCTATGTCAGCCATTTCATCCTGGAATTTGCGGTTGAATGGATGCCGCCGTGGAAGCCGCGCGACACATATTTTTACGCACTCGTGATCCCGATCATGTCGGCGCTGTGCGCCTATGCCGGGACCCTGGTGGCGATCCGGCGGGTCGTCTCCGGGAAAGCAGCTTCGCTCGATGTCCTGATTGTCGCCGGCGCGCTGGCATTTGCCGGGACGTTGGTGATCCATGTTATCTTCAGCTATAGGCTCCATGTGGACTACGGCTGGCTGAGTTCCGCTTACCCGCGCTACTATTTGCCGCTGGCGGCTCTCTTTCCGCTCGCGGGGCTGCCGTTGCTCGATGAAGCCAGATCGCAGTCCGTTCGTGCCATCCTGTTTGTGTTGCTGATTGCTGGCCCCGTGGTGTTCCGCCTGCTGCTCGAGCCGCTCGTATATAGGGGGTAACGCGGGACATTCGCAGATCGGAAAGGACCGATGCGGTTCATTCCAGAACCTCATATTCGAACGCGACGTGCTCCGGATCGTTTTCCTGAAACCACGTTTCGACCGCGTCCTCGTTTGCAAAGACCTTCAGGTGATCGCGGTCGCCAACCAGCTTGCCGGTATCGACGTAAATCCAGACCGTCATTGCTTATCCCGTTTCAACTTCCGGCGCCCCCAACGGGGTTCCTTCCGTGATGCATTGAACTCGCGGTTCGCTGCGAGCAAAACACTGATGCGAGCCATCATGACAGGCCAGCCGCGCTCAGTTGCATGCCGGCGGCTGGTCCCCTGGCGTTCCAATTCGGCCCTACGTCGGCGCGCCTCTTGCCGCACGGCTTGCATGCGAACCGTGCTTCGAGATCGGATAGCTGGACGTCATCCGGCCATCGGTCTGCGCTGATCGCGATCGAATGATCGAGCGGCGGGACAATATCAAGACGACACCATCGCCGCCCTTGAAGAGCGTGAGCAAGCACAGCACGAACGAGCAGCAACTGCGGCTTAACAGCACGAATAAAGCCGCCGCAGCGACATTCAGCGACGGCTCTTATTCAGTATTGCCGAATTCTGCTTTGTCGTCTCAGCCGTGAGATACGCGATCCTCGCGCATGTTAAATCGCGTACTCAAGCGGAAAGTCACCCAGCCCTACTTGCGAAACAGCAAAGTCGCGTCACCATAGGAATAGAAGCGATAGCCGCCGGCAATCGCGTGCGCATAGGCGTGTTTCATGGCCTCGAGACCGGAGAAGGCCGACACCAGCATGAACAGCGTCGAGCGCGGCAAATGAAAGTTGGTAAGCAGGATATCGACCGCGCGAAAACGATAGCCCGGGGTGATGAAGATCGAGGTCTCCCCGTCGAACGGCTGGATGGTGCCGTCCTCGGCGGTAGCGCTCTCCAACAGCCGCAACGACGTGGTTCCGACCGCGACGATGCGGCCGCCTTTGGCGCGCGCCGCGTTCAATGCCGCTGCGGTCTCGGGCGAGATGCAGCCCCATTCGGCGTGCATCTTGTGCTCGGATGTCTCCTCGACCTTGACCGGCAGAAAGGTCCCTGCCCCGACATGCAGCGTCAGCCGATGCAGCTCGACGCCGCGGCCGCGCAAGGCCGCTTCCAGCGCCGGCGTGAAGTGCAATCCGGCCGTGGGGGCGGCAACCGCGCCCTCATTGGCCGCAAACATGGTCTGGTAGTCGGCGGCGTCCTGATCGTCGGGCGTGCGTTTGGAGGCGATGTAAGGCGGCAGCGGCGGCGCGCCGAGATCGGCGATGGCCTGGTCGAGCGTCGGCCCGTGAAACGAAAACGACAGCGTGATCTCGCCGTCTTCGCCCTTGGCCTCGACCTCGGCGTCGAGGTGACCGAGCAGGCAGACTTTTCCTTCATTGCCGAAGCGCACCACATCACCCGGCGCCAGTTTCTTGGCGGGCTTGACCAGCGCCTGCCAGCGCGAGCCGTCGAGCCGCTTTATCAATGTCGCCTCGATCTTGGGTTCGGTTTCCCTGCCGATGCGGCGACCCTTGAGTTGGGCCGAAATCACCTTGGTGTCGTTGACGACCAGCTGGTCGCCGGGCTCCAGCCATTGCGGCAACTCGGCGATGGTGCGGTCGCGCAACACACCGTCCGGCTGCACCACCAGCATCCGCGCGGAATCGCGCGGGCTCGCCGGCCGCAGCGCGATGTTTTCGGGCGGAAGTTCGAAGTCGAAGAGATCGGTGCGCATGGCGCAATGCGCTCCAGCGTGGCCGTTGGCGTCATTCCGGGGCGCATCGAAGATGCGAACCCGGAATCTCGAGATTCCGGGTTCACGCTGACGCGTGCCCCGGAATGACAGCGCGAGGTTAAGCCGCGTCGGCGGCCATGTGCGCCTTGACGATCTTGTCGGGATTCTTCACCGGCTCGCCGCGCTTGATCTTGTCGACGTTCTCCATGCCTTCGGTCACCTTGCCCCAGACCGTGTACTGGCCGTTGAGGAAGGAGGCGTCGTCAAAGCAGATGAAGAACTGGCTGTCGCCGGAATCCGGGCTCGCCGCGCGCGCCATCGAGGTGGTGCCGCGCACATGCGGTTCCTTGTTGAATTCCGCCTTGAGCTTTTTGCCGGAGCCGCCGGTACCGGTGCCGTGCGGGCAGCCGGTCTGCGCCATAAAGCCCTCGATCACGCGATGGAACACGATGCCGTCGTAAAATCCCTCGCGCACCAGTTCCTTGATCCGCGCGACATGGCCCGGCGCAAGATCGGGCCGCATTTCGATGGTGACGGGACCCTGGGTGGTTTCAAGGATCAAAGTATTTTCGGTGACAGCCATGCTCTTTTCTCTTCGGTTCTGGGTGGGGATTTACGGGTTTTGAAAGGGATCGCGAACGGACGGCCGGCAACGGCACCGCCCAGTCCTTCGGTAAATGGCAACGGAGTGCAGCGTTGCAATGTCTCCATCACCGCGATCCGGTACTGCACCCGGTCATTGTCGCTGGCCTGCTCGGATTCATAGGTGATCCGGGGATGGCCGAGAATGCCGCCCTCGCGGTTGAAACTGACGACGACCGTGATGTCAATCGGGTTGGCGCGCGACAGCGGCGGTGGCTTCCAGCAGCGATGCAGCCTGACGACGACGTCCCTGATGGTGTCGAGCCGCTCGGGTTCCGCCCGCGCCGGCGCCGACAATGCGAGCAGCAACAGCGGTACGGCAAACCAGGGAAATGGCTTGCTGCGCGGCGCTGCCATGGTTCAGTCTGGGCTCACTTGATGTCGGATGCGACTTGCACCTTCACCATCTTGTCGGGATCGGTGACCTGGCCGCTCGACGATCCCGGCGGCGACTTCTTCAGCTTGTCGACCACATCCATTCCCGAGACGACCTCCCCTATTACCGTGTACTGGCCGTTCAGGCTGGAGCCGTCCGCGAACATGATGAAGAACTGCGAGTTGGCGGAGTCGTTACTGTCGCCGCGGCGCGCCATCCCGACGATACCACGCTTGAACGGCACGTTGGAGAACTCGGCCTTCAGGTTCGGATATTTCGAACCGCCGGTGCCGTTGAAATTCTGGCCATCGCCAGTCTGCGCCATGAAGCCGTCCATCACCCGGTGGAACGGCACGTTGTTGTAGTAGCCCTCGCGCGCAAGCTGCTTGAGCCGCTCGGCATGCCCCGGCGCGATGTCGGTTCTGAGCTTGATGACGATGCGGCCTTTGGTGGTGTCGATCACGATCGCATTCGCCTTGTCGAGATTGGCCGGCAACGGCTGGGCGATCGCAGGCGCCGCGCAAACCAGCACAGCGAGAATGGCGAAAATTCGGATCATGAAAACTCCGGGGTCGAGTGGTCGGATATCGGGGCGCGGAACGCCCGCTAGCTGGCGAATTTGGTCTTGAGCTGAGCAGCGACCGATGACGGCACGAAGGCGGACACGTTGCCGCCCATCTGCGCGATTTGGCGCACCAGTGTGGCGGTGATCGGGCGGACGGCGACCGAGGCCGGAACAAACACGGTGTGCACCTCGGGCGCCATGGTTTCGTTCATGCCCGCGATCTGCATTTCGTAGTCGAGGTCGGTGCCGTCGCGCAGGCCCCGAATCATGATGGTCGCGCTCGCCTTCTGGGCGGCCGTAACCGTGAGATTGTCATATGTGGTGCAGTCGAAGGCACAGCCGGCCGCCTTCGCGATCGGACCGAATACCGCCCGGACCATGTCCAGACGCTCTTCGGTCGAAAACAGCGGCTTTTTGGCGGGATGGACCCCGATGGCGACGATCAGCCGGTCACACAGCAGGACGGCGTGTTTGACGACGTCCAGATGGCCGTTGGTGACGGGGTCAAAAGAGCCGGGATAAAGCGCGATACGGGGCATAGCCCCCTCTAACCCGCCCCGGGCGGCCCGGCAAGCCAGCCTGGTTCCCCAACCGGCAGGGTTTTTATTTGGCGTCGGTCAATGAACCAGTTCCGGAGTCCCGGCGTCTCCTTAGCGAACCGACAATGTTTCGTCCGCCAATGGACGACGAAACAAAACTCAGGCGGGACGAAACCATTTTCGGGCTTGGCGAAGACAGCCGGAAACCTGGGCTGGTTAGTAAGTTCACAACGAAACGACGGGCCGCGAAGGCCCAATGACAGGGGACCGTCATGATCAAGGCACTTTCTGCCATTGCTGTTGCTGCGCTCGTCGCTACCGCACTCACCATTCTCCCCGGCTTCGCCCCGCAGGTGGAAGCCAGCGTACCCCAGGCCCTCGCCAAGGCTGACCGTCTGGACGTCCGCGCGGTCGGCAGGGACTGCTCGCAGCAGGCCTGGCCGAATTTCGAGGCTTCCTGCCTTCGCGTTGCCGGCACCAAGGCGGCGCCGATCCGCGAAGCGCGCCTGGTTACCGCTGACCGCACCCCATAAGGGCCGTCCTCCCCACAGTCACAAAACACCCCATGGTAATTTGCGGCGTGTCGTCGCAAACTGACGCTTGATCGCGCGCTTCGGATGATCCGGCGGGCGCGATGCAACGTCCTTGGGGTCTTGCCAGTGACCAGTACGCCCGCCATCGCCGCCGGCCATCCAAGCCCACTCCCCCTCGCAGCAACGCTCGGCGCCCTCGGCGTCGTCTATGGCGATATCGGCACCAGCCCTCTCTATGCGCTGAAGGAAGCCGCCAAGGCCGCCGCCCATGGCGGAGCGGTTACCCAGGAGGACATCCTCGGCGTGGTGTCCCTGATCCTGTGGGCGCTGATCCTGATCATTTCACTGAAATACGCGCTCTTGATCCTGCGCGCCGACAACCGCGGCGAAGGCGGCATCGTCGCGCTGCTCGCACTGCTCCACGCGCGCAATGCCCGGCCGGGGACGTGGCGCGCGCAGCTTCTGGTCGTCGGCCTTGTCGGCGCCGCGCTGCTTTACGGCGACGGCGCCATCACGCCGGCGATTTCGGTGCTGAGCGCGATCGAAGGACTGAAGGTGGACGAGCCGTCGCTGGCGCCGGCCGTGGTGCCGATCACGATCGTCATTCTGATCGGTCTGTTCATCATGCAGAAGCAAGGCACCGGTTTCATCGGCCGGATCTTCGGCCCCGTGATGCTCGCATGGTTCATCGTTCTGGCGGCGCTCGGCATCCATGGCATCGTGAAGGCGCCGGCGGTGCTGGAAGCGCTAAGCCCGCTCTATGCGTTCGAATTCCTGATCCACCAGGATTTCCACATCAGCTTCGCCATCCTCGGCGCCGCGTTCCTCGCCGTAACCGGCGGCGAAGCGATGTATGCCGACATGGGGCATTTCGGCCGCTTCCCGATCCGGCTCGCCTGGTTCGCGGTCTGCCTGCCCGCGCTGCTGCTGAATTACTTTGGCCAGGCCGGCCTGCTCGTCTCCGATCCGACCGCGATCGATAATCCGTTCTTCCAGCTCGCACCCGATTGGCTGCACTACCCGCTGGTCGCGTTCTCGGCGCTCGCCACCGTGATCGCCTCGCAGGCGATCATTTCCGGCGTGTTCTCGCTGACCCAGCAATCGATCCAGCTCGGATTCCTGCCGCGGATGTTGATCCGGCACACCACGGGGGATGCGATCGGCCAGATCTATGTGCCGCTGGTGAACTGGCTCCTGGCCGCCGCGACCTTGGGCGCCGTGCTGAGCTTCGGCAGCTCGGACGCGCTCGCCGGCGCCTATGGCATCGCGGTGTCGCTATTGATGGCGATTACTACGTTGCTCGCGGCTTTGGTTGCGATCCAGTGGGGCTATTCGCCGTTCATCGTGATCGCGGTCAACGGCTTCTTCTTCGTCATCGACGTGATCTTCTTTGCCGCCAACTCGGTCAAATTGTTCGAGGGCGGCTGGTTTCCGCTGCTGCTCGCAGCCTTCGTCGCGTTCCTGATGCTGACCTGGCGCAGCGGCGTCAGACTGGTCGAGCGGGCCCGCGGCGCCCTGCGTCAGCCGGAAGAGGATTTGATCGAGACCGCCATCAACAAGTGCCGTGCGAGACTGTCGGGGACCGCGGTGTTCCTGGCGTCGTCGCCCAAGGGCGTGCCGCTGGCGCTGACGCAATTCGTCAAGCACAACCACGTGCTGCACCAGCGCGTGGTGCTGGTCACCGTGCTGATCGAGGAATCCCCGCGCATCTCCGACGAGGAGCGCGCCGAGGTGATCGAGGTGATCCCGGGCATCACGCGGGTCATCCTGCATTACGGCTTCATGCAGTACCCGACCATCTATGATGGGCTGATCCTGGCCTGCAAACAGGGCAAGCTGCCCGGCATCGATCTCACCGACATCACCTACTACATCGGCCGCGAAACCATCATCCCGCGCGAGGATGTTCCGGGCATGTGGGTATGGCGGGAGTCGGTGTTCGCGTTCCTGCAGCGCAACGCCGAACGCTCGGCGGCGTTCTTCGGCGTGCCGACCAAGCAGGTGGTGGAGTTCGGGACCGAGATCGAGATTTAGCAGTTTCCGCGTCATTCCGGGTTCGATGCTTCGCATCGCCCCGAATGACGCCGGGCATCAATGCCCGTTGCCGTTCTCGCCGCTCTCCCCGTCATCGCCGATATGCTCGACGGAGACCACATGCTCGTCCTCGGCGGTATCGAACACGATGACGCCCTGGGTCGAACGGCCGGCGATCCGGATGCCCTCGACTGGGCATCGGATCAATTGACCCTTGTCGGTCACCAGCATGATCTGGTCGGAATCTTCGACCGGGAATGACGCCACCAGCTTGCCGTTGCGGTTGTTGACGGACATCGCGACGATGCCTTTGCCGCCGCGGCCGGTGGTGCGGTATTCGAACGACGAGGTGCGCTTGCCGTAGCCGTTGACGGAGACGGTCAGCACGACCTGCTCCTGCGCCGACATGTCCGCATAGCGTTCCTGGGAGAGTTGGAGCGAACCTGACGTCTCCTCGGCTTCGGCGTCCGCCGGCTCTTCGGCACCGACCTCGCCGGCCACGGCGCGGCGCATTTTCAGGTAAGCCGACCGCTCATCCGAGGTCGCCTCGACGTGGCGCAGGATCGACAGCGAGATCAGCGTGTCGCCGTCTGCCAGCGCGATGCCGCGCACGCCCATCGAGGTGCGGCCGGTGAAGACGCGCACATCGGTGACGGGGAAACGGATGCACTGGCCGCCGGCGGCGGTCAGAAGCACGTCGTCGCGCTCGGTGCAGATCTGCACGTCGACGATCGCCTCGCCGTCCCCGAGTTTCATGGCGATGATGCCGGAGCGGCGGACATCGACGAAGTCGGACAGCTTGTTGCGGCGGACGGTGCCGCCGGTGGTGGCAAACATCACGTCGAGATTGGCCCAGGAGGATTCATCCTCGGGCAGAGGCATGATGGTAGTGATGCGCTCGCCCTGCTCCAGCGGCAGGATGTTGATCAGCGCCTTGCCGCGCCCGTTCGGCGCCGCCACCGGCAGCCGCCAGACCTTCTCCTTGTAGACTTGGCCGCGCGAGGAGAAGAACAGCACCGGCGTATGGGTCGAGGCCACGAACAGGCGGCTGACAAAATCCTCGTCGCGGGTCTGCATGCCCGAGCGGCCCTTGCCGCCGCGCCGCTGCGCCCGGTAGGCCGAGAGCGGCACGCGCTTGACGTAGCCGGCATGCGAGACCGTGACTACCATGTCCTCGCGCTGGATCAGGTCCTCGTCCTCGACCTCGCCCTCCTGCTCGATGATGACGGTTTTGCGCGGGTGTGGCGAACTCGTTCTTCACTTCGGCGAGTTCGGTCTTGATGATCGCCTGAACGCGCGCGCGTGAGCGCAGGATGTCGAGATAATCGGCGATTTCGATCGCGAGCTTGTCGAGCTCTTCGGAGATTTCCTCGCGGCCGAGCGCGGTCAGCCGCTGCAGGCGAAGATCGAGGATGGCCTTGGCCTGCTCCATCGACAGCCGCGCGGTGCCGTCCGCGGCCATCCGGTGCCTGGGGTCGTCGATCAGCGTGATCATCGCCTCGACATCGCGGGCCGGCCAGTCGCGCGACATCAGGGTATCGCGCGCGGTGGACGGATCGGGCGAGGTGCGGATCACGCGAATGATCTCGTCGATATTGGCGACCGCAATGGCGAGGCCGACCAGGATATGGGCGCGGTCGCGGGCCTTGTTGAGCAGGAATTTGGTGCGGCGCGTCACCACCTGCTCACGGAACGCGATGAACAGCGTCAGCAGGTCCTTCAGGTTCATCGTCTGCGGCCGGCCCTGATCCAGCGCCAGGATGTTGGCCGGAAAATTGCTCTGCAGCGGCGTGAAGCGATAGAGCTGGTTCAGCACCACATCGGCCATCGCCTCGCGCTTCAGCTCGACCACGACGCGAAACCCGTCGCGGTCGGACTCGTCGCGCAGATCCGCGATGCCCTCGATCCTCTTCTCTTTCACCAGTTCGGCGATGCGCTCGACCATGGTGGCCTTATTCACCTGATACGGGATCTCGGTGATGATGATCGCTTCGCGATCCTTGCGGATGGTGTCGATCGTGACCTTGCCGCGCATCACGATCGAGCCGCGGCCAAGGTGATAGGCCGAACGGATGCCCTGGCGCCCCAGGATGATGCCGCCGGTCGGAAAGTCCGGGCCGGGAATGATATTGATGAGGTCGTCGATGCCGAGCGCGGGATCGTCGATCAGCGCCACGCAGGCGTCGATCACTTCGCCCAAATTGTGCGGCGGAATGTTGGTCGCCATGCCGACCGCGATGCCGCCGGCACCGTTGACCAGAAGATTTGGGAACTTCGCCGGCAGAACCGACGGCTCATTTTCCGAACCGTCATAGTTCGGCTGAAAATCGACCGTGTCCTTGTCGATGTCGCCGAGCACCGCGAGCGCCGATTTGGTCAGACGCGCTTCGGTATATCGATAGGCGGCTGGCGGATCGCCATCGACCGAGCCGAAATTGCCCTGCCCGTCGACCAGCGGCACGCGCATGGAGAAATCCTGCGCCATCCGGACCATCGCGTCGTAGATCGACTGGTCGCCGTGCGGATGATATTTACCGATCACGTCACCGACGACGCGCGCCGACTTGACGTATTTCTTGTCCGGCGTGTGCCCCTGCTCGTACATCGAATAGAGGATGCGGCGATGCACGGGCTTGAGCCCGTCGCGCGCATCCGGCAGCGCCCGCGCCACGATCACGCTCATGGCGTAATCGAGGTAGGAGCGCTTCATCTCGTCGAGAATGGAAACGGGACGAATATCGGAGGACGCCGGCGGCTCGCCGGGCGGAGTATCTTCAGGGTCAGACAAAGGGGGAATCCGGTCAATTCGATTTCAAAGAATCATATAGCGTATCGGAGCTCCGATAACCACCCCAAGACGGTTCCGCAGCGCTGTTTTTCCCTTCGTTTTTTCATAGACTTACCGGGTTGGCGAGGTCCGCCGCCAAGCCCCGCGGAACCGGCCATTTCGGCGTGGAAATGCACGGGAAAAACCGCTTGTCCGAGGCGCCCGCTAACGGCCAAAAACCACCGCGTGCATGATCCGTCCGGGCACCAAAGTGAACAGCCCCGCGACCACCAGCGCGCCGGCGAAAATGAAGATCATGATGCGGCGGTGAGCGGTGACGTCGTGATGATGCGCCCGCCATACCGCGATCGGGAGCACGATCAAGGTGAAGATCGACAGCAGATGGATCGGGCTCCAGGGGCCGAGCAGTCGGATCTGATGGATCCAGAACGAGCTGATCGCCACTATGGCCATCAGGCCGACCCAGATCCAGCCGATCGTCCGATGCGGCAGCGTTCCCTTCGGTGCGGCGAACTGGACGAGGCCGAGCGCAAACGCGGCCATCGCCGCAAAGGCATGAACGGGGATCGCGGGGGCGGCATCGAGCAGCGGCGCGAGGCTCATGGCGGGCGATCCAGAAATTCAATCGGGAATGGAAATGATCGAAAACGCTAGATCGATTTCCTCGTGTTAATACCATTAACATCATGTTAATATCATTAACATCGATCGAAGTCAAAGCTAGTCGATACGCAGCAGCGCAACCGCGATTTTCCTTTTAAATCAATATATTGTGGAAATTTCTTAATGTTGAAAACAGACCGAACCGGTTCGCGCGACACCGCCTATTCCGGCGTCACGCAATCCGATTCTGAACCTGTGCTGCGATCAGAACGGAATATCGTCGTCCATATCGCTGTTGCGTGCGCCGGCACCCGCCGCCACAGCCCGGCGCGGTGCGGAACTCGATGGCCCGCCCGCACCAAAATCGCCGCCCGACTCGTCGGGCCCGAAACTGCCGCCCCCGCCGCCACTGCGGCCATCGAGCATGGTCAGCGTCGAGTTGAAGCCCTGCAGCACCACCTCGGTCGAGTATTTCTCGACGCCGCTCTGGTCGGTCCATTTGCGGGTCTGCAGTGCGCCCTCGATGTAAACCTTGGCGCCCTTTTTCAGATACTGCTCGACAATCTTGCAAAGCGGCTCGGAAAAAATCACGACGCGATGCCACTCGGTCTTTTCCTTGCGTTCGCCGGTCGCCTTGTCACGCCAGGTTTCCGACGTCGCGATGCTCAGATTGGCGATCGGCCGGCCATCCTGCGTCCGCCGGATTTCCGGATCCTTGCCGAGGTTACCGACCAGAATCACCTTGTTTACGCTTCCCGCCATCGCTGCTCTCCACTCAAAATTACCGGACTGGCCGAACACCGGCCGTCGCTTCGGATTTCGCTATCTGCCTTGGGATATTTGAAAGCGACCCTATACGCTCGCAGCCATGGCCCGCTTGGCGATCCCGCGGCAATCCCCCGGTTATCCACATATAGCATCGCCCGGCACAATGTTCCAGTTTTGTTCTGTGCAACCTGCAGAAGGCCGGGACCTGGCGGTATTTCGGCACCCGGGAACCCAAAATGGAACCCGATTGCGTCGGGGCCGGCCCGAATACTCTAAACAAATCACTAACTTGCGGAGCCTTCACTTCGTCGGCGAGTGTTGCATTTCGGAGACGGCATTTCCGGCTGAATCGGGGTATGACCTGAGCACGGACGCGGCGCTCGCGTCATAAATTGAAACGCTTCGGGACCAACGATAAGCGATCCAAGAGCTGGAGATTATGCGATGAAAAAGTTTTTGCTTGGTACGGTTGCTCTGATGGCGCTGGCTGCTCCCGCAGCCGCTGCTGACCTTGCCGCGCGTCCTTACACCAAGGCGCCGCCGGCGCCGATCGCTCTGGTGTATGACTGGAGCGGTTTCTACATCGGTGCCAACGGTGGTTGGGGTTCGAGCCACAAGTGCTGGGACTTCACGACGCCGGTTGCATTGGGTGCCACGTTCGTCGCGGCCGAGGGTTGCCATGATGCAACCGGTGGCGTCGCCGGTGGTCAGATCGGTTACCGCTGGCAGGCTGGCACCTGGGTGTTCGGCCTTGAAGCGCAGGGCGACTGGGCTGACCTGAGCGGCCGGAACCGGAGCTTGCTTCCCGGCGGCTTCTTCGACAATCAGTCGAGGATCGACGCATTCGGCCTGTTCACCGGTCAGATCGGCTACGCCGCCAACAACGCGCTGTTCTACCTGAAGGGCGGCGCTGCCGTGACTTCGGATCGTTTCCGTTCGTTCGCAACCGGCACCAACGTAGTGGTCTCCAACGACGTCAACGACACCCGCTGGGGTGGCACGGTCGGCGTCGGTGTTGAATACGGCTTCGCTCCGAACTGGTCGGCTGCGATCGAATACGATCAT
Source organism: Bradyrhizobium sp. AZCC 2289 (assembly GCF_036924615.1). Taxonomy (NCBI): domain Bacteria; kingdom Pseudomonadati; phylum Pseudomonadota; class Alphaproteobacteria; order Hyphomicrobiales; family Nitrobacteraceae; genus Bradyrhizobium; species Bradyrhizobium sp. AZCC 2289. The sequence continues at coordinate 9,843,774 of NZ_JAZHRY010000001.1, forward strand.
TTGTTCATGCAGGACAGGACCAACACCTTCCTCAACAACGGCGTCGCCGGCCCGGCTGGCACTCTGTTCGGTACCGACCGCATCCGTCAGGACGTCGATCTCGTCACCGTCCGCGTCAACTACCGCTGGGGTGGCCCGGTCGTCGCGAAGTACTGATCTTCGCAACGCGCCAAAATTCGAGACGAGAAGGCCGGCCTAGCGCCGGCCTTTTTGTTTGCACGACTCGTTGTTTGCACGCCTCGTTGTTTGCATGACTCGTTGTTTGCACGACTCGCGCTTCGATCGAATTTCGACGGTGCGCGGATGTTGCGCACGCCTGTCCCGAATGAGGCGTTTTGCCACGGATGTGGTTTTTCGGTGACGGCCTTTTCGCACCCGCTGAGCTAGAATTTTTCGATCTCACTCGTTCGCTCGGCGACCAAAAGACGCGAACGGGGATCGCAGGGGAATGAAAATGATACGAAACGTTCTGGTAGCAGGGTTCGCCTTGGCGACATTGGCGGCGGCGCCCGCGCTCGGCGGCAGATCTTGCTGCGCGGCCCTATGCCAAAGCGCCCGCGATGATCGCCGCGGCGTATGACTGGAGCGGCTTTTACATTGGCCTCAACGGCGGCGGCGCATCGAGCCGCGAGTGCCTGACCATCACCAGCGTTGCAGGCGCTGCGGTGACCCCGAATTCCGAGGGCTGTCACAGCGCGACGGGCGGCCTCGCCGGCGGCCAGATCGGTTATCGCTGGCAATCGGCCGGCTGGGTGTTCGGCGTCGAAGCCCAGGGCGATTGGGCCGACCTGAAGGGATCGAATGCAAGCCTGACGGCAGTGATCCCCTATACCAACCAGACCAAGGTCGACGCCATCGGCCTGTTCACCGGCCAGGTCGGCTACGCCTGGAACAACGTGCTCTGGTATCTGAAGGGCGGCGCTGCGGTCACCGACAACAAATACACCAGCGCCTTCACCGCAACCGGTGTCGTGTTCAATCAGACCACCGAAACCCGTTGGGGTGGCGCGATCGGAACCGGGATTGAATTCAGCTTCGCACCGGACTGGTCCGTTGGCTTTGAATACAACCATCTGTTCATGGGCAACCGCGACGTTACGTTCCCGGTCACGGCCATTGCCGTCACCCGCAGCGACAACATCCGCCAGGACATCGACATGGGCACGGTCCGGGTCAGCTACCGCTTTGGCGGTCCGGTCATCGCCAAATACTGATCGTCGCAACAGCGGGCTTTGCGACTGGAAAAGGCCGGCCTCGCGCCGGCCTTTTTGTTATGATGCCGCCGAACTGCTGCCACGTGCCGCCACCGCAACCCGCTTCGCAACAAACCGTTGATGATTCGCCGAGAGCACTGGAAATCACCCGGCGTTCTTCCTACGTTCCCAGCATCACCCCATCGGCGCTTGTTGGCGGATTTCCCGCGATGCGCGCCCTAAAGCGGCGCCCGACGCGCGCCTGGAATTGCCGATATGGATGAAGTGCTCAGGGCGAAGCGCCAACAAAACGCCTCCTCGACGCGCGCGATCACGATCCGCGGCGCGCGCGAACACAATCTCAAGAACATCGATGTCGAGATCCCCCGCGACAAGCTCGTGGTGTTCACCGGCCTGTCCGGCTCCGGCAAATCCTCGCTCGCTTTCGACACCATCTATGCCGAGGGCCAGCGGCGCTACGTCGAGTCGCTCTCAGCCTATGCGCGCCAGTTCCTGGAGATGATGCAGAAGCCCGACGTCGACCAGATCGACGGCTTGTCTCCAGCGATTTCGATCGAGCAGAAAACCACATCAAAAAACCCGCGCTCCACCGTCGGCACCGTCACCGAGATCTACGACTACATGCGCCTGCTCTGGGCCCGCGTCGGCGTGCCCTACTCGCCCGCCACGGGTCTGCCGATCGAAAGCCAGATCGTCTCGCAGATGGTCGACCGCGTGCTGGCGTTGCCCGAAGGCACCCGGCTCTATCTGCTGGCGCCGGTCGTGCGCGGCCGCAAGGGCGAGTACAAGAAGGAGCTCGCCGAGTATCTCAAGAAGGGGTTTCAGCGGGTCAAGATCGACGGCACGTTTTACGAACTCGCCGAAGCGCCTGTTCTCGACAAGAAATTTCCGCATGACATCGACGTCGTGGTCGACCGCATCGTGGTGCGGCCGGACATCGGCCAGCGCCTGGCGGAAAGTTTTGAGACCGCGCTAAAACTCGCCGAAGGACTGGCGGTGATCGAATATGCGGATGCGCCCGCGGCCGACGAGAAGAAATCCGACAAGAAGACCGCCAAAATCCACGACAAGAGTGGGCCGGAGCGGATTTTGTTTTCGGAAAAATTCGCCTGCCCGGTTTCCGGCTTCACCATTCCCGAGATCGAGCCCAGACTCTTTTCCTTCAACAACCCCTATGGCGCCTGCCCCGCCTGCGGCGGCCTCGGCGTCGAGCAGCATATCGACGAGGACCTGGTCATCCCCGACAAGGAGATGACCTTGCGCAAGGGCGCCATCGCGCCCTGGGCCAAATCGTCCTCGCCCTATTACATCCAGACGCTGACCGCGCTCGGCAAATTCTACAAGTTCACGCTCGACACCAAGTGGAAGGACCTGCCGAAGAAGACGCAGGCCGCCCTCTTGCACGGCTCCGGCGACGACGAGATCAAGTTCTCCTATGAAGACGGGGTGCGCTCTTACGACACCAAGAAACCGTTCGAAGGCGTCATCACCAATCTCAACCGCCGCTACCGCGAGACCGAAAGCGAATGGGCGCGCGAGGAGCTGGCAAAGTATTTCTCCGACGTTCCCTGCGAGGCCTGCCACGGCTACCGGCTGAAGCCGGAGGCCCTGTGCGTCAAGATCGGGGCAAAACATATCGGCGAAATCTCTGAATTGTCGGTGCGCCGCGCCGGCGAATGGTTCGAGAGCGTGCCGGCATCGCTCAACGCGCAACAGAACGAGATCGCCGCCCGCGTCCTGAAGGAGATCCGCGAGCGGCTGTCGTTCCTGCTCGACGTCGGCCTGAATTACCTGACGCTGTCGCGCGCCTCCGGCACACTGTCGGGCGGCGAAAGCCAGCGCATTCGGCTGGCCTCCCAGATCGGCTCAGGGCTGACCGGCGTGCTCTATGTGCTGGACGAGCCCTCGATCGGCCTGCACCAGCGCGACAATGCGCGACTCCTGGAAACGCTGAAGCGGCTGCGCGACCTCGGCAATACCGTGATCGTGGTCGAGCATGACGAGGACGCGATTCGCCTGGCGGATCATGTGCTCGACATCGGCCCCGGCGCCGGCATGCATGGCGGCCATATCATCGCGCAGGGCACGCCCGCCGAGATCATGAGCCATCCGAAGTCGCTGACCGGCAAATATCTCACCGGCGAATTGTCGGTCGCGATCCCCGAGCGCAAGCCGCCGAACCACCGGCGCACCATCAAGGTCATCAATGCGCGCGGCAACAATCTGAAAAACGTCTCGGCGGAAATTCCGCTCGGGCTGTTCACCTGCGTCACCGGCGTCTCCGGCGGCGGCAAGTCGACGCTCCTGATCGACACGCTCTACAAGGCGATCGCGCGCAAGCTCAACAACGCCAGCGAGGGCGCCGCCCCCCACGACCGCATCGAGGGGCTGGAGCATATCGACAAGATCATCGACATCGACCAGTCGCCGATCGGCCGCACCCCCCGCTCCAATCCCGCGACCTATACCGGCGCGTTCACCCCGATCCGCGAATGGTTCGCGGGCCTACCCGAAGCCAAGGCACGCGGTTACGAGCCGGGCCGCTTCTCCTTCAACGTCAAGGGCGGCCGCTGCGAGGCCTGCCAGGGCGACGGCGTCATCAAGATCGAGATGCACTTTCTGCCCGACGTCTACGTCACCTGCGACACCTGCAAGGGCATGCGCTACAACCGCGAGACGCTCGAAGTCCTGTTCAAGGGCAAGAGCATCGCCGACGTGCTCGACATGACCGTGGAAGAAGCCGCCGACTTCTTCAAGGCCGTGCCGCGCGTCCGCGAGACGTTCAAGACGCTGCACCGCGTCGGCCTCGATTACATCCATGTCGGCCAGCAGGCCACGACGCTCTCCGGCGGCGAAGCCCAGCGCGTCAAGCTGGCCAAGGAATTGTCAAAGCGCGCCACCGGCCGCACGCTCTACATCCTCGACGAGCCGACCACGGGCCTGCATTTTCACGACGTTGCAAAGCTGCTGGAGGTGCTGCACGAGCTGGTGTCGCAGGGCAACACGGTGGTCGTGATCGAGCACAATCTCGAGGTCATCAAGACCGCCGACTGGGTGATCGACTTAGGCCCCGAAGGCGGCGACGGCGGCGGCGAAATCGTCGCCTGGGGCCCGCCGGAGGATATCGTGAAAGCGCCGCGGAGCTATACGGGGAAGTTTTTGGCGCCGGTGTTGAAGAAGGCGGCAGGGAAGCCGCGGAAGAGTGCGGGAGCGAGCGAGGCGGCGGAGTGAGAAGTAGGACTTTTCCTTGTCTCTCAAACCCGCGAAAGATCTAAGTTATGCTTGGGAATTGCATATTTCGTAATCCCAGTACGAGAGATGGAAAATTTGATAAAGGCTCGCTTTGCGAGTCTTTATTATTTTTCAGCAAGGCTCATCTGCTAATCGACATGGGAACATTGGCCTTAATGGTCCAAGCAGACTTCCTTGACGTTCTCGTCACCATGCTTAGCACTACAGTTGCCTTTTATGCAGTTTTCTGAATCCATGGGCAACCATGATTCGAAGATCGTGGACGCGGCCAGCGTCGATTGAAGAGACGCTTGCGCTGTGGGCGGCGTCGCTTCGTGAGATCAAGCAACGGATACGTCCGTTGTTCAATCAAGATCGTGTTGCGAGGAATGCAGGCTTGTTTCTGGAAAGCCTGCTCGGAGATGAGCAACGCAAGACCGGTTGGATGCGCGCGGAGGCAGCTGGCGATCCCGGTCCTTGGCGGCAACAGGCGATCCTGGGTCGCAGGGATTGGGATGCTGATGGTCTGCGCGATATCGTCCGCGATTATGTCATCGAGCATTTGGCGGATGACGATGCGGTGCTCGTGATCGACGAGACCGGCTTTCTCAAGCAAGGCAAGGCGTCGTGCGGGGTGGCGCGGCAATACACTGGTTCCGCCGGCAAGATCACGAACTGCCAGATCGGCGTCTTCGCCGCCTACGTGTCGCGCCACGGTCATGCGTTCATCGATCGCGCGCTGTATCTTCCGAAGGAATGGACCGACGATCCAGATCGTCTGGAAGCCGCATATGTGCCTCCCGGTGCCGGCTTTGCGACCAAGCCAAAGCTTGCAACGAGCATGATCGCACGCGCCATAGCCGCGTCTGTACCATTCAAGTGGGTTGCCGGTGATACTGTCTACGGTGTTGGCGATATCGAACAGCAATTACGCCGGGCAGGCAAAGGCTACGTGCTCGGGGTCAGCAGCGCTCATGTATTTCAATCCTGGGGCAAGCGGCGATCGGTCGCCGGCAAGGCCGCGGACATCGCTCGGACGCGGCGCGCGTCCGATTGGAAACGCCTGTCGGCAGGGGCCGGAACCAAAGGACCGCGGCTGCACGATTGGTGCTATCTCGAATTGGCCGATCTCGAGGTCGAAGAATTTTACAGCGCAAATCATGGTCTTTGGACACGAGGTCTGCTGATCCGTCGTCGTATCGCCGATGGCGATCTCGCCTTCTTCACCACCTGGTGTCCAGCGGGAACATCCATCGAAACGCTGGTGGCGGTCGAAGGCCATCGGTGGGCGATCGAGGACAGCTTTGAGACCGCGAAAAACGAGTTCGGGCTCGATCACAACGAGAGCAGATCCTGGCATGGGTGGCATCGCCACGTTTCCCTGGTGATGCTCGCCTTCGCCATGATGGCGGTGATCCGCCATCGCGCCAATTCGCCGCCGCCCAAAAAAACGAAACGCCGAACCACGGCAAAACTCAAAATATCACCAATCCGTCATTGATCCGTTGGTCAATCCAGGAAGTCCGCCGCATCGCCATCAGGCTCGCCCGAAAGCGGATCCAACCCGCACACATCATCGCATGGTCACTCTGGCGCAGAACTCACCAGGCCGCCGCCCAACGGGCCCACTTCAAAAAACGACAACTGTAATGTTAGTGTCTGTCCGAAAACATGTTGAATCATCGGAATCATTTGTGATTCAAGGGAGGCGGTCCGAATCTGAAGGAGCGCCGATGTGGACGAAAGAGAACCGCGGTCGTTACGACCGCAGCCGGCTACGCTATCCCAGCGATTTGACCGATGAGGAATGGGCGTTGGTGGAGCCGCTGATTGCGTCAGCCAAGCGAGGCGGAAACAAGCGCACGGTGGATGTGCGTGAGGTGGTCAATGGTCTGATGTATGTGCTGAGCAGCGGTTGCCAATGGCGAGCGATCCCGAAGGATCTGCCGCCGCGCAGCACGGTGCACGGTTATTTTGACTTGTGGACTTGGGACGGCACGCTCGATCGCATCCATCACGCGCTCTATGTACAATGTCGGGAGTTGGCCAACCGAGAACCCAGCCCGAGCGCCGCCATCATCGACAGTCAAAGCGTCAAGAGCGCGGAAAAAGGGGGGCGTGGATTGACCCGCATGGCTACGATGCGGGAAAGAAGATCAAGGGCAAGAAGCGCCACATCCTAGTCGATACCCAGGGCTTATTGCTCCACGCCCTTGTACATTCGGCGGACATCCAGGATCGTGACGGCGGGGTGCTGGTGATGGCCACACTGTTTGGCCTGCATCCATTCCTGCTGAAGCTCTATGCCGACGGCGGCTATCAGGGGCCGATCTTTCAGTCCGCCGTTCGCAAAATCCTCCGGCAAATCGACGTGGAAATCGTCAAGCGTTCCGATACAGCAAAGGGCTTTGCGGTCTTGCCCAAGCGATGGATCGTCGAGCGCACCATCGCCTGGCTCAATCGCTGTCGCCGCTTGGCCAAGGATTGGGAGTGCCTCAACCGAAAGGCCTTGGCGTTCTTGCGCCTTGCCTCAATCCGCCTCATGCTCAGAAAGCTCTGTCAAAAAACAGCATGATCCCGGACAGACTCTTAGGGAAGGCTATTTGACTGCGAATTACTCGCCGCAGGCTCCCGTCCTACACTCAAACAACACTAATGGGATAAGCGAGCACTTCTTTACTATAGTTAGAATAGGTGGCGATCAGAAGCGCCCGAACATGCGTAATCCTGAACTGCTTGAACAGCAACTTCAAAGAACGTTTGGAGATAAGGGCAAGGCAAGAGCGTATTTTCGTCGACTAGCCGATCTTATCTCTTTTCACGATCTTGATGACCATGATGTGCCTACACTTGGCCGCAAAGACATCTGCGATCCATACATAGCAAGGGAAGTTGCGCGGATATCTCTAGTGAATTATGGAATTCCTGAGGAAGAGATCAAGTTTTCTCGGCTCGACGTACTTCCGCTGGATTCATTCAAGTTTGGAATCGCGACTGACATTGATTTCAATCATTTGCGCCGCTTTTTGCCGGAGAGCGAGAGGGCTTCATTCGGTCCCAACAATCTATTCCCGGCTATTAGCGACGCCAGGTTCGATATTGGTCTTGCCGCCCGTTACAACGCAGCGTTCGTCGGCAGCGAAAAGAACGAAGCAATTACCAGCATGATGTTGCAACGAAGCTTCGGCGTTCGATTTGCTCCCGATGAGAGCAAGAGACAGATTTACGACTTTATCTCCGTGGCGGTGCCGAGCATTCGCGAAGTCATTAACACAGGTGAGCGTAGCCCCGAGGATTTTATCAAGTTGATGCAAAAGGCCAGTGCCTTTCAAAAGTGGTTACGAGAGCAAAATCCAGATGCTAATTTGGTCACTGAAATGCTTCGTGAAAAGGCGAGAGTTGATTGGTTGGAGTCTTTGCCGGCAAAAATGATGCGCTTCGGATTGTTCACCAGCGCAGGCATGCTTGCTGACTATTTTGCACCTGGATCGAGTGCGATGACTGGCGCCATCGATACATTCTTGGTCGAACGATTGGGAAAAGGCTGGCGTCCGCACTACTTTGTGGAGAGCCATCTACGAAGTTTTCTCGAGAAATAACTCTGAGGGCGCAATACGCTGCGCTATTGCGCCCTACGACTGCGGTCCTACCTCTCACTCCACAGATGACGCGACCGGAAGCGTCCTTCCTCAATCACCGTGTAGCGGCCAAAAAGCCCTTCGCCATATCGCTCGATCGCCGCCGCCAAACGCGTTGACTTCAGTACGGGATTTTCGGAGCCGATACGCATCAAGACCACACCGGGGACCGTGCGCTCCCTGCGAAAGACAAGATCACCAAAATCCTTGTCCTCGGTTAGCAGGAGCCGTTTCTCGTGCAGCGCGAGCGCGATGACGTCCGCGTCGCTCAAACCAGCCGCAGCTTCCGCGACGTAGAGCACATCGTGGGCTTGCGTGCGCAGAAATGCGACCAACGACGCCGCGACGCATTCGTCCGCGAGCCAACGCACCTGTTAGCCGTAAACGATGTCTTCGTCGGCGAGATAGTCGGCGGCAAACGCCTGCGCGGCCTGGATATCATCACGCGTCAGCCGCGGGTGATCCGCGAGGATCGCCTCGGGCGACATACCGGCACCTAGCTTGCGCAAAACAAGCTCCACCGGAATGCGCGTACCGCGAACGACCGGCTTGCCGTCCATGATGCGCGGGCTGACTTCAATTCGTTCGTGTGACATGGCGGTCCTTCGATCCGATCTTTTGTCCAGGATATCAGATCGAACGAAGTTTGTCAGCGGCTCCGCGGGATGCCCCGTGTCCATGCAACTCGTAGGGCGAAACCGCGCAGCGAATTCCGCCTCTTTCGTCGTCTGCACGTGCAGCTCAATTCGCTGCGCTATTGCGCCCTACGGCCCCTAAACCGTCCAGTAGTGCGGGTGCGGGCGCGAGCGGTCGCCCCAGTCGAAGGTGTCATCATCGATCTCGCATGGGCCTTCGCGCAGGTCCTCCAACGTCACGTCGGTTTGGTAGCCCTGACTCCTGGGATCAAACCTGAGTGCGTCCCACCGCACCGGATAATGGTGGTGGGTGGCGAGCAGCCCGCCGGTTTTTATCACCGCGTAGGCAACCGTTCCGCTCACCTTGTCGAGCATCAGGCGCTCGATCGTACCGAGCTTTGTGCCGTCCAGCCCAAAAACGCACGCGTGCTCGACGCGATCGCTGGGCACCAGGGTATGATGCATGGCGTCCTCCCTGTGGTTCTCCTGTTCCCCCGGCATTATAGCACGAACGAGCGCGGGCATGCGCGGAACGTCCGGTTCGCTGCGGTGCAAAAACACGCGTTCGGCTCGTAGGGCGGAATAGCGCAGCGATTGCCGCTACGCCGCGTTGAGCGCCTGCGCAATATCCGCGATCAGATCGGACGGGTGTTCGATGCCGATCGACAGCCGGACCGTGGAGTCGAGGATACCTATTTTCCGGCGGACGTCAGCGGGAACGCCGGAATGGGTCATGCTGGCGGGCAGGCTGGCAAGCGATTCGGTGCCGCCCAGGCTCACCGCCAGCTTGAAGATTTGCAGCGCATTCAGGAATTTGAAGGCGGCGGCCTGACCGCCGACAATGTCGAACGAGAATGTGGAGCCCGCACCGGTGCACTGCCGCGCGAACAGACGGCCGGCGGGCGACGCCGCGTCGTGGTGAGGAAGGTAATGGACTTTTGCCACTTTGGCATGATCGCGCAAAAAATCCGCCACGAGCCGTGCGTTTGTGTCGGCCTTTTCCATGCGGATGCTCAGGGTTTCGAGCGACCGACTGATCATCCAGCAGGAATGGGGATCCAGTTGGGTACCGATGGCGCCTCGCAGCGCCTTGATATCCTTCATGATGGCCTTTGAGCCGAGCGCTGCGCCCGCGATCAGGTCGGAATGACCGCCGATATATTTGGTCAGGGAGTACAACGAAAGATCCGCGCCGTGTTCGATCGGCCGCTGAAACACCGGCCCGAGCAACGTATTGTCACACGCGACGATCGGCACGTGGTCCTGCGCCTCGCCGATATTGTCGGCGATGCGGCGGACAAGCGCGATATCAACGAGTCCGTTGGTCGGATTTGCCGGGGTTTCGATGAGAATCATCGCAACCCGCCCCTTTTGCATGGCCTCGTCCCCCGCCAGCTCGACGGCGGCTTCGTCGATGCCGTCGGCAAAGCCCACGGCGCCGATCGAGAGGCCCGCCAGCGTCTTCGCGAGCAGGGTTTCCGTCCCGCCATAGAGCGGTTGGGAGTGCAGAATGACGTCGCCAGGGCGGACGAACGCGAGGATCGTGGTCGCAATCGCCGCCATGCCGGACGAGAACAGCGCGCATTTTTCGGCGCGCTCGTAGACGGCGAGCCTGTCCTCGACGATCTCGCTGTTGGGGTGATTGAACCGCGAATACACGAGGCCCGCGCCCATCCCTTCGGGAGGCTCGCGCCGACCCGAGACGAAATCGAAAAAATCCTGTCCGTCTTCGGCGGTCCTGAACACGAAGGTCGAGGTCAGAAAGACCGGCGATTTGACAGCCCCTTCCGACAGTTGCGGATCGTAGCCGTAGTTCAGCATCAGCGTTTCAGGATGCAGCATGTGGTTGCCGATGTGGGTCTTCGACGGAAATGGTTTCACCATGGCCAGCCTCGCTGTCTGGATTAGGAACGCGCCAACGATAACCGGTTTTGCTATTGCAAGGGCGGAATAGCGGTGCGTGTTCCGCCTCTTTCGCTCGGCCGCACGGTCGTCACACGCTTCGCTGTTGCCGCCCTACGGCCTGGAGTCCAACAAGCTCAATAACCGTTTCACCTCGTTCGACGGCAGCGGTTATTTCCGGCAAGGAGCGCAATATCTTCGCGATCAAGCTTCGGTTGTCCGTGTTGCCGACCCTAATCCACAAGATCACAGGACCGTCGCTCTTCGCCGCGCGGAGAAGCGAGAAGTCCCGATCTTTGGTCACCAGGACGGCTGAGCGCGAAACGGCTTCATCCCAAATCTGCTGGTCAGTCGCGGTCACGAGGTCGATGTCGGCAACGTGCACGGCCGCACAGCCGGCGCCGCTCAGAGCCTCTACCAGCGAGGGCGGAAGCTGAGCGTCGACGAGAAAGAGCAAGACCTATTCCGCCGCGATGATGGGGTGGTCTGCCTGGCGGGCGGCAAAGGCCAGCGCCGCGTCGATATCCTCGCTCTCGAGATATGGGTACTCTCGCAGGATCGCCTCTCGCGACTGGCCAACCGACAGCAAGCCCAGAATATCCGCAACGGTAATACGTAGGCCGCGAATGCATGGGCGGCCATGCATGCGGTCAGGGTCTATCGTAATTCGTGTCAGGAGGTCGGACATTCGGCACCTTCGATCCCAAGATATCAGATGAAACGCAGCTTGTCAGCGGTTACGCCCGACGCCTCACTCCGCTATCGCCGCCTCCACAAACCCCGCCGGGTCATCGCAAAACTCCCGCATGACCTTGTAGTGATCGGTCTCCTTCACCGTCACCGGCTCCAGCCCGTATTTCGTCAGCCGCAGCAGCCGCGCGTTGGGATAGGCCATCAGCATTGGCGAATGCGTGGCCATGATGATCTGGCAGTGGCCGATGCTGTCCATCCGCCGCATCAGCTTCAAAAACTCCATCTGGCGCGACGGCGACAGCGCGGATTCCGGTTCGTCGAAGATGAAGATGCCCTGCCGCTGGCAGCGCTCTTCGAAGAAGCGCAGAAAGCCTTCGCCGTGGGAATGCGAGAGGAAGTCGGGTCCTCGCTGACCGACTTCGCGCGCCGCCAGGTCCAGATATCTTGCGACGGAAAAGAAGCTCTCGGCGCGGAAGAACCAGCCGTTGGTAATCTTCGGCAACCAGCTTGCACGGAGTGCATTCGAAAGCCGGCCACCCATCACCTCGGTCGCCTGGGAATGGTCGACCGGCATATAACCCTTGCCGCCGCCGGCTTCATCATAGCCGGCGAGCACCGCGATCCCTTCCAGAAGCGTGGATTTCCCGGTGCCGTTCTCGCCGACGATGATCGTGATCGCCCTGTCGAAACTCAGTTCGAAATCGTCGCGCAACAGCGGCAGGCAGAATGGATAGGCCTCGCGGTCGGTGACGCGCGATGGCTCGAGCCAGATGCGCTTCAGGTACGGCGCCGGCAGATTGATCGTTCGGCTTCGTCTCGCCATGCGCTCGTCAGTCACCGAAAAGGCCACTCAACCAATAGCTGAAACGGGGCGCAATTCAAGAACAAATCGAGAACTAGTGAACTCAAAAGGCCAAAAAAGGGTGTTTTTTTGCCCGACGGGCAAATCAGTCCTTGGCCTGTCAAGCCTCCACTATGAAAATATTCCGCTTGTCGCGTCGGGCAAATCAGTGGCCTTTCTCCGCGCGTCTCACCCGACAAGAGGGGCGGCTCGCGATCGTCACGAAACGCGCGGTGGGATGCGGTGGACGTAGATGCTGCGACTGACGAGCGCGGCTGATGCGGACGGCGAAGTCGTGTGGTCCTGGCGCCCCGATGCTGGCGTCAAGCTTGTGGAGCGATCCGCAAGTGACGGTGGCAAGAAAGCCGGTCACCGGGGAGAGCGCGCTATAAGCCGTAAAACCATTGCGCGGGGAAGGCCGGAGTGTTTCCGCTGAACCTGTATGCTCGTGTGCGCATTTCTTTGTGCAACCTTGCACACGAGACCGCGGGTGCAGCGCGCACCCGGTCTTCCCTGCGCCCTCTGTTCTCTCGGAGGGACATCGAAGATGCAAAGCTCGGGCGTATCGCGCCGCGAGAACGCGAAGGTGTATCTTGCCGTCATTGCGAGGAGCGTCAGCGACGAAGCAATCCATGTCTCCGCAAGCGGTAAGATGGATTGCTTCGCTTCGCTCGCAATGACGATCCTATGTGGGTACTACCGTCCCTCCTCGCCCAGCACTTCCAGCACCAATTCCATCGTCATCAGCACCGGATTGTCGCCGCGTATCAGTTTTCCCTCGGCGATGCCGCCGAGGTAATCGACCAGCGCGATATCGAGATCTGCGTGCAGCGTGCCATCGGGGCCCGGCGCGACGCTGCCGGAACGAACCGCAAGTTCGGTCGCGAACGGCACGACGGTGTGGCCATCGGTGAAGCAGGCGCCGATGGTCGAGCCGACCCCGCCATGCAGCCGCGCGTGGATGACGCCGTGCCGGCGGCAAAACGTTTCCAGGCTGCAGGCAAAGTCCTGGTTCGGGCGCAGCCGCAGCGCGAAGGCGCGGCTGGTCGTTTTCGCATCCGTCATCGCGCTCGCCACCGGTCCAAACAATTTGAAGTTCGTCTCGCTATCGGGCTCGGCGGTGAAGACCGCGCCGTCGAGACCGAAGGCGTTCACCTCGAACGGCTCGGCGACAAACGTCCCCTCCGGCAGCATATGCCCGCCATTGACGCGTCCGTCTTGCTCCGTCCACAGACCGTGGCAATGGAAGAACGGCGCGCCGTCGCGTTGGCCAAGCGTCATTGCTGCGAGCTTCAGCCGGGTGACGCCGTCGGGCCGGAAGGTGTCGCTGTAGAACGCCGCGTTGGCGCCGTCCTTGGACAGCGCCGGCATCACATAGGCAAACGGGCCGAGCGCCCCACCTTTGGCGCTCAGCACGCCGCCGCCAAATCCGGCTGCCGCAAAGCCGCGGCGCGCGGCTTCCAGCAGCGGGATGCCGGCTTCAAGCGTGAACGAGAAGGCGCGACCGCGCGCCTCGACCCACTGGATGCGCTCGGTGGCGGGCGGCCCGGGCTGGGCGATGCTGCGCATCGCTCACGTGCCCGTCGATTTGGCGACGACATCCAAAAGCCCGCGCGCTTCCAGCTCGTCGCGGATCAACCGCTTCGGCACCTTGCCGTAACCGGATTTCGGCAATGCGTCCCAGAAGAAAAACCGCTTTGGCATCTTGTAGCGCGGCACCTTTGGCGACAGGAACGCCGCCAGTTCGGCTTCGCTCACGGGAGTGGTGCCCTCGCGCGCGACGCAAACGGCGACGCCGACCTCGCCCCAGAACGGATCGGGCACGCCGAGCACCGCGACCTCGCCGACCGCGGGATGGGTCAAGATCTTCTCCTCGACCTCCCGCGGATAGATGTTGGAGCCGCCGGAGATGTACATATCGGAGGCACGTCCGGTGATGTAGACAAAACCCTCGTCGTCCATGTGGCCGAGATCGCCGGTGCGGAACCAGCCGTCGCGAAACGCTTTTGCGTTGGCCTCGGGGTTGTCGTAGTAGCCGGCGAACACGGCGGGGCCGATCACGCAGATCTCGCCGGTCTCGAACGGCTTCAGTTCGCGGCCGTCGTCGCCCTGGATCGAGACCTGCATGCCCGTGCGCTCGAAGCCGCAGGTGCCGATCCGCGCATGCGGGCCGTCCTCGGGATCGTGCAAGCCGGGAGGCAGCACCGTGATATTGCCGGTGACTTCGCCAAGGCCGAAATATTGCACCAGCACCGCGCCGAGCTTGTTCAGCGCGGCCTTCTGGTCCTCGCGGTACATCGGCGCGCCGGCATAGATGATGAAGCGCAGCGAGGAGTGATCGTATTTGTCAACCGCGGGATGCTCGACCATCATCTTCAAAATCGTCGGCACCGTAAAAATGTTGCTGACGCGGTGTTTCTCGATCAGCCGGAACGCCTCGGCGATATCGAATTTTTCCGATGGCAGCAGAATGGTCGGCACGCCGCGCGCGGCCTGCACCAGCTGATGCACGCCGGCGCCATGCGACAGCGGCGCCACCACCAGCGACGCGTCCTGCTCGGTGGTGCCGGGCATCAGGTCGGCAAGATGGTTGGTGACCACGAAGGCCATCTGGCCATGGGTCAGCACCGCCGCCTTGGAGCGCCCGGTGGTGCCCGAGGTGAAGAAGAACCAGCAGGGATCGTCGTAGTCGACCGCGGTGTTTGCGGCCTTGGCGCCCGCCTGCGCCGCAATCGCTTCGCTGACGGATTGCTCGCCGAACGCGCCCTCGCCGATCCGCCAGATGAATTCGAGCGCGGGGTTGGCGACCCCTGCAGCGTGATCGGGAAAATCGCCATGGCACAAAAACGCCTTCGCACCGGAGGCGGTAGCGAGATAGGCGACCTCGTCCGGCATCAGGCGGAAATTGGTCGGGACCCAGACCGCGCCGAGCCGGAACGCCGCGAACATCGACCAGAACATCTCGTCGCAATTCCTGGAATGAACCAGGATGCGGTCACCCTTGACGATGCCGCGTGCAGCCAGCGCCGCCGCCAAAGCCGAAACCAGGCTGTCGATCTCACGCCAACTCCAGGAACGCTCGCCCCAGACGAAGCCAATGCGGTCGCCGTGCCGGCGCGCGTTCTGGGTGACGAGATATGCGAGATTCATCACCCGGCACGACATCCGCGCCAGGCCGCCGCGCGGCGCCGCCGCGGTGACGGCGGGCCCGCCGCTCATTTGCGTCCCATCCAGACGCCGGCCGCCAGCAGCACCAGACCGGCCACGCCCGCGACAATCCCGTGCTTGGTGTGCATCCGCGTCACGCCCGCCTCATGGCCGGGAAAGAAGCTCGGCAACTGGTCGGCCGGCAGCACGAAATAGACCGCGGCCACAACAAGCAGGACGATGCCGAGCGACGTCAGCACGAGTTTCATGGATGTTTCCTCTTCTCAAACGGGGCTTGTTGAGCGCGCCCAAACCGGGTTTCCCGGCTCTGGTTTATCGTCATCGCGCCGGGTTCGGCAAGGGCCGCCGGAACCCCGGTTCGCGGCGGCATTTCGAACGCGAATGACGTCGCCGTGATGCGCGCATACGCGGTCATTGTCGAAGTAGTGCCCGCACCACCACAACCATTTTCAGTTGTGCTTCCGGGATCGGCGCATTAGCCTTGTCGATAACCGGCGACAGGGAGGCATCCATGGCATCGCTCGACCACATCATCGTCTTGATGCTGGAGAACAACTCCTTCGACCGGATGCTCGGCGCTTTATTTCCGGAACGGATTGGCGGCGGCGGCATCAAGGGCACCGCGGCCAATCACTGGAATGACGATACCAGTCCGACACCGAAGCCGCCGATCCGGCACGTCATGCAGCCGACGATCGCGCGCGCCGTTACGCCCGATCCGATGCACGAGTACCCGAATGTGGCCAACCAGCAGAAGGGTCCGAACCTCGGCTTCGTAACCGATTTCGCCACCACCTACCCCGCGACCGACTGGATGCAGCGCCAGGAGATCATGGGCTACTATGACGACGGCGTACTTCCCAATCTGCATACGCTGGCCAAGCAGTACACGGTTTGCGACCGCTGGTTTTCGTCGATGCCGGGGCCGACATGGCCCAACCGCGTCTTCGTGCACACCGGGACCTCGCTCGGCTACACCACCAACAGCATCGGCAATAATTGGGACCAGTGGACGCTGTATGATCTGCTCGGCGACAACGGCATCTCCTGGAAAATCTATTACGGCGACGGCGATGTGTCGCAGACGCTTGTTCTGAAGCACGTGCCCTGGGTCGACCCGATGCGGTACTTTTATCTCGCCGCTCAGGGTGCTGAGACGGAATTCCCGCAGTACTGTTTCATCGAGCCGAATTACGGGACGTTTCCGTGGGACAAGGTCTCGCAAAACGATCAGCACCCGCTGTCAGATGTGTTTCGCGGCGAACAGCTGATCTGGGATGTCTACAATGCGCTGCGCGGCAACGATGCGCTCTGGCAACGCTCGCTGCTGGTCATCACCTACGATGAGCACGGCGGCTTCTACGACCACGTCGATCCGCCGGCCGCGGTACGCCCCGACAATCGCACCGACGCCACCGGCTTCAAGTTCGACAGGCTCGGCCTGCGCGTGCCCACCATCCTGCTGTCGCCGTGGCTGGATCAGGGCGTCATCAACGATACCTTCGATCACACCAGCCTGCTGAAATTCCTGCTCGACAAGTGGAACCTGACAAATCTGCTCGGCGATCGCGTTGGTTCGGCCAGCACAAATACGTTCGCCAAATATCTCCGCAACACGCCGCGGCAGACCTACAATCTGTTGCCGAAATCGAACATCCCGACGCTGCACGCGACGCCGGAAAGCACCGAGCTATCGGACAATCAGAGATCGATGATCGAACTCGGGCATCATCTTGCAGCGCAAATCAGCGAGCCGAGCGTCCGCACGGCAATGATGACGCGGTCAGCGGCGCGCACGCCGAGGGATGAAGCGCAGCTTGCGGTGGAGCAGTTCCGCTCGTTCATGATCGACCGGGCGAAGCATCCGACCAAACCGAAGCCATTGCCGAAGAAGAAAAAGGCGCCAGCCAGGAAAGCGAGGAAAACCGCGAAGGCCAGAAAAACAACGAAGCGCCGGGCGAAGAAGTAGCGCCCGCATGACCTCGCCGGACAGCGTCTAGCGCAGCCCGGTCCCTTTGCAGCGCTGGCACTTCACCACCTTGTCGCCCTTCTTCAGGAGGCCCTTGCCCTCGCAATTCTTGCATTTCTGCTTCTTCTTGATGTTGGGGCCCTTTTCATTGGCCATGGCAGCCTCCCGGCGACGGATTCGCTGCTATCACCATGATGCAGGCACGCATCCCCGTCCATAAGCACGCACCCGATTTGAGGACTCCATGGTTAGCCGTCGACAACTGATTTTCACCGCAACCGCCGGGCTATTCGCCAACGTTTCGGCACGCCGGGCATTGGCGGCACCGCCCGCAGCGAGCGATCCCGTTGCCATCGTCACCGCCATCTACACCCGCGCGGCCAAGGGCAAAGGCGATGGCGGCGGCGCGTTCGTGATCGAGAACAAGGCGGCAAAGGCAAAATATTTGTCGAAATCGCTGGTCGAATTATGGGCGAAGGCCGATGCCCACACCCCGAAGGGCGACGTCGGCCCTGTGGACTTTGATCCCGTCACAAACTCGCAGGAGCCGGACGTCAAATCGTTCAAGGTGGTGGCTACAAGCCTGGAGGCGGAAAAGGCCGTGATCGCCGTCACCATCGCCGGCCGCAACACCCCGACGCGCAAGCCCGCCGATCAGACCGTGCGATACGACTTCGTGCGCGACGCCGGCGACTGGAAGATCGACGATATCAAGGGTAGCAGCGACGGCGAACCATGGTCGATCCGCGACATGCTCACGGGGTCGCTCAAGAACTAGCGGATGTTCAGTCAACGGACGACCTGCCGGTCAACAGCCAACCGGCAGGCCCGTCGCAAGGTGCTACTGCGAATGCCTGGCGAGTTCCTGATCGCTCAGGCGCCAGTCCTGCCATAGCTGCAGCGCACCCAGCAAAACCACCAATCCGCCCAGCGTCGCGTGCCAAAACCGGAGCATGGTGTCGGCGGAATAGCCGAAGATGAAGGGTGAAGCGATCAGCCACAGGCCGAGCACGATAGCCGCCCCCTCCTCCCACCGCTGCAGTGCGACATATTCGAGTTGGGCGACACCAAAGACCAGCATGCCGACCACAAACGCATTGAGGATCATGTGGCTACGTTCGGCATCGACGATCTCTTGGCTGGCCTGCACCGGAAACCATGGCGAGATCAGGATCAGCACGCCAAGCAGCATGCCGAACCAGTCCTCCCACGGTCGATGCGTACTGAAGAAGCGAAAATCCGACATGGTAGACCTCCCTTTGAAAAGAGGCATACGTCAGCAGCCGGCGATCATGACACTCCGATATCAAACGACCATCCGGCCGCTTCGGGGGCGTATGTCTTCAGAAGACGTAGGTAAAGTGTGACCGCTTGCAAGGCCCGCCGGCCGCGATTTTGCCGTCTATTGCGCGGCGCCGAGCTGCTGCAGCCCGTCGCGCGCGGTGCGCAGGCCGGGGCTGATCTCCAGCGCTTTGCGAAAATCCGCAATCGCGCCGGCCTTGTCACCAAGCCGCAGCTTGGCCTGGGCGCGGTTGTTCCACGAATAGGCGTCGGCCGGATCGTATTGCAGCGCCTTGTCGTAGTCGGCAAGACCGCCCTTGTTGTCGCCTTGGTACAGCCGGATCATTCCGCGATTGCGCCAGCCGCGGGCATCGGTCGGCGCGATCCTGGCCGCCTCGCCATAGTCGGCGGCGGCGCGATCGAGCTGCTCGGTATCGCGGTAGACATTGCCGCGGTTGATGTAGGCAAGCGCGTCGGGCCTGAGCTTGATCTGCATGGTGTAATCGGCGAGCGCATGGACGGTGTCGCGCTTGCGCTGATAGGCGTAGCCGCGATTGCCATAGGCGATGGCGAGCGATGGGTTGTATTTGATGGCGGCGTTGAAGTCGGCCAGCGCGCGGTCGAGGTCGCCCTTGCCCAACCAGGCGTCGCCGCGGTTGTTGTAGGCCAGCGCAAACGTCGGATCGATGCGGATCGCCTCGTCATAATCGGCCATGGCGTGGTCGAAATCGCGCTTGAAGGCGTAGACGCGGCCGCGATTGGTGTAAGCGCAGGGATAGGCCGAATCGATCCGGATCGCCTCATTGAGGTCGGCCAGCGCGGCATCGAGCTGGCGCTGTTCGGTGAGGCCGTAGCCAAGGTTGCAATAGGCGCCGGCGAGCTTGCTGCCGGTCTCCGTCTTGCCGTCGATCACGGCACTGCAGGCCGTCACCCTGTCTTCGGCCGTG
Organism: Bradyrhizobium sp. AZCC 2289; assembly: GCF_036924615.1. Lineage (NCBI taxonomy): Bacteria > Pseudomonadati > Pseudomonadota > Alphaproteobacteria > Hyphomicrobiales > Nitrobacteraceae > Bradyrhizobium > Bradyrhizobium sp. AZCC 2289. The sequence continues at coordinate 9,863,293 of NZ_JAZHRY010000001.1, forward strand.
GTGGTGGCACCGATGCAGCTCTGCCAGAGCTGCTCGTTCCTGGTCTGGTCGCCTTCTGCGGATGCGGCAGACGGGTGCGCGAATGTCAGGGCTGCGCCCACGAGCGATGCGGTCAGGCAGGTAAAAAAACGCATTCAGGCAATCCATGCGGCCGATTTCCCTTTGGTCGCGGGTTTGCCCTGGCGGGTTCGAAAGCCTAGGAGCCTGTCCGAATAGCGGCTGTTCAATTCTGAGCGAGTCTGATTCAACCTTGGGCTATGAGCAAGTATTTTCGCCCCTGGAATATCGATCAGACGCTGCTTCTGCCGCCGAATGTGCAGGACTTCGTGCCGAAAGGCCATGTCTCGCGGTTTATCGTTGAACTGGTGCGGGAGAGCCTCGATCTCAAGGAGATCACGGGCAGCTATGTGAGCGGGCTCGGGCAGCCGCCGTTTGACCCGCGCATGATGGCGGCGCTTCTGCTGCACGGCTATGCGAGTGGGCTGTATTCGTCGCGGCGGATCGCGAAGGCCTGCCGCGAACGGAATGATTTTGTGATGATTGTGGCGCTCGATCCGCCGGATTTTCGCACGATCAGCGACTTCCGCAAGCGGCATTTGAAGGCGCTCGGCGCGCTGTTTCTGCAGGTTCTGAAGTTGTGCGAGACGGCAGGGTTGGTCAAACTCGGCCATGTCGCGCTTGATGGCACGAAGATCAAAGCGAACGCGTCGAAACATAAAGCGATGAGTTATGAGCGCATGAAGAAACGCGAGGCGGAATTGAAAGCCGAGGTCGCTCGCATGCTGGCGGCCGCCGAGGCGGCGGATGCCGAGGAAGACGAGACTTTCGGTAAGGACAAGCGCGGCGACGAGATGCCGGATTGGGCCGGCGACAAGCAGAAACGGCTGGCGAAGATCCAGCAGGCGATGGCGGCGCTGGAGGCGGATGCCAAGCTGGCGGCGGAGGAAGAGCGTCGCATCGAGGTCGAAAAGGAACAGCAGCGCCAAGTCGAAGGCCGCAAGAAGCCGGGCAAACCGGCGGCGCCGCCATCGGACCAACCTGATCCCAAGTCGCAACGCAACTTCACCGATCCGGAAAGCCGCATCATGAAGTCGAAGGATGGCTTCGTTCAGGCCTACAATGCCCAGGCCGCCGTCGACGCAGGCGCCCAGATCATTGTCGCGCACGAACTGACGCAGTGCGGCAACGATAAGGGCCAGCTGGTGCCCCTGATCGTTGCCATCGAGAACAATCTCGGCCGCAAGCCGGAGCAGGCCTCGGCGGACTCCGGCTACTGCAGCGAATCCAATCTCGAAGCGCTCGAAGCACACGGCGTTGACGGCTATGTCGCGCCCGGACGCGCCAAGCACCCGACAGCAGCGAACGGAAAAATCGGCGGACCGCTGACCCAACGGATGCGAAAGAAGATCGACGACGGCGGCTTCGAAACACCCTACCGATTGAGAAAGCAAGTAGTGGAACCGGTGTTCGGACAGATCAAACAGGCGCGCGGCTTCCGCCAGTTCCTGTTGCGGGGCGTAGAGAAAGTGCGGGCCGAATGGGCCATCATCTGCACCACCCACAACCTCCTGAAGCTGTTCACCCTCGCAAACGCAGCCTCAGCCGGCTAACCTGCAACAATGCCCATCGCAACGCCTATCTGGACGGGCTCCTAGATGAATGAAGAAGACCTCTCACCGAAAGCAAGGCCATGGCGACCGAATCCGTCCGCGACAACAAGACCCAAAACCGCTTCGAACTCGACGTCGAAGGTACCGTGGCATTTGCGAATTACCGCCTGACGCCGGCTGCAGTCATCATCACCCACACCGAAACCCCGCGCGCGCTGCGCGGCCGCGGCATCGCTTCCGAACTGGTCAAGGGCGCACTGGAACTGATCCGCGCCGACGGACGCAAGGTGATCGCCGGCTGCGGCTTCGTGGTGGATTATCTGCGAAAGCATCCGGAGTTTGCGGATCTGACCGCGTAATCCAGCACGACCGCCGTCATTCCGGGGCGCGCACCAGCACGGACCCGGAATGACGCTGAGGTATTTACGTAATCCTGATCGACATATCCGGCAGGCCTTCGAGCTTGCACAACAGCACATCGCCCTTCACGACCGGACCGACATTTTCCGGCGTGCCGGAATAGATGATGTCGCCGGCCTTCAGCTCGAACGCTTCGGACAATTTGGCGATCTGCTCGGACACGCTCCAGATCATGTTCTGCAGGTCCGAGCTCTGCTTGACGGTGCCGTTGATCGCAAGCGAGATCGCGCCCTTGGTGAATGGCCGGTCCTGGTCGCGGGGTGGATCGGGCCGATCACGGCGGCATGGTCAAAACTCTTGCCGATTTCCCAGGGCTTCTTTTCCGCGGCCATGCCGTTTTGCAGGTCGCGCCGGGTCATATCGAGACCGAGCGCGTAGCCGTAGACATGCTCGAGCGCTTTCTCGGCTGGAATATTGGCGCCGCCCGATTTCAGCGCGGCCACCAGCTCGACCTCATGGTGATAGTTCTTGGTCAGCGATGGATAGGGATGATCGGCGACGGTGCCGACCGCCACGTTCTGGATCGCGTCGGTTGGCTTCTGGAAGAAGAACGGCGGCTCGCGGGTCGGATCGGAGCCGCGCTCTATCGCGTGCGCGGCATAATTGCGCCCGATGCAATAGATGCGGCGGACCTGAAACACATCGGTCTCGCCGACGATCGGGACGGTCGTCGCCGGAACCGGAAACATCGCCTTCGGGCCGGCTTGTGCTCCGGCAGGCCGGCTTTGTGCCGTGGCGCCTGCCAGCGCCAGCGCGCCCGACGCGAGGATGGTTCTGCGGTCAATCCTGTTCATGGGTATTCTCCCTTTTCATTTCATTGTTCCGGTTCGACACAAGGACGGCTTGCACGAAAAAGCCCGCGGCGTCGCGGGCCTTTAACGCACTCAAGGCGATGATCTCAATGCTTGATTTCCGGCGGCAGCTTGCCGCCGTTTGCGGCGAGCTTCGTCATCACCTGCTTGTGCAGCCAGATGTTCATGCTCGCGGAATCGTTGCTGTCGCCGGTGTAGCCGAGCTCCTTGGCCAGCTCCTTGCGCGCGGCAAAGCTCGAATCGATGTCAAGCGCCTTCATCAGGTCGACGATCGAGGTGCGCCATTCCAGCTTCTCGCCCTTGGCGGCCACCGCCTTGTCCAGGATGGGAGCAACGTCGACGGTTTGCGCAGGTGCTGCCGCCGGTGCCGCGGACGGCGATCCTCCGGTGGATCCGCCAGCAGGTGCTGCCGCCGCACCGCCGCCAGCGGGCGCTGCGGTAGGCGCGCTGCCGAAGATCGCGCTCATGATTTTTCCGAAAATGCTCATCATTCGCTCCCAGTGGACTTGAAGATGGAGTGATTCTCTTGCGGCACTTTTTGACCGGCAGCCTGACCGGTATCGCGTTTCGAGTTTACCCAGCCGGGCGAGACTTGCCAATGCGACATTCACCGAAGCGTGAGTGCTTCTGTCCCGGTTTGGGAGTACGCTGTTCACTCAGTTCGCGACATGGCCCGTTCCACTTTCCTGTCTTCGCGTCTGGCCTGATCGTGATCAATTCGAGAAACGGCACGTTTGTGCGCCTCTCGCGCGCGCAAAATGCGACCGCCGAAGGGAGACGACGACCATGGCCACTCAAATTCAAGGCAATGTCACATCACTGACGCAGACCGGACAAGATGCCGCGGCTGCGCCAGTCATCCGAACCATCGGCCTCTCCGATCTGCACCGCGCCTTGCAGCTCGGCTGGGAGGATTTCAAGGCGGTGCCAAGCCACGCCGTCATCCTGTGCGTGATCTACCCCGTGCTCGGATTGGTGATCGCGCGCACGGTGCTGGGTTATGCCGTGCTGCCGCTGCTGTTTCCGCTGGCCGCCGGATTCGCCCTGCTCGGCCCGTTTGCAGCACTCGGCCTTTATGAATTGAGCCGCCGTCGCGAGAACGGAGAAGAAGCGTCCGCGTGGAACGCGATCGACGTGCTCCGGTCACCCTCATTCGGCGCGATGCTCGGGCTCGGCGTGCTCTTGTTTGCCCTGTTCGTGACCTGGATCGCCACCGCCCAAGCCATTTACATCGCCGCATTCGGTTACGAGACCGCGGCGGGAATTCCGGATTTTGCAGAGCGCGTGCTCACCACGCCGCAGGGCTGGTGGCTGATCGTGGCGGGCTGCGGCGTCGGCTTTCTGTTCGCGCTGGTCGCGCTTTGTATCAGCGTCGTTTCGTTCCCGCTGATGCTCGATCGGCATGCCGGCGCGGGCGATGCCATGGTGACGTCGCTTCGTGCGGTCGCCAAAAATCCATGGCCGATGGCCGTCTGGGGGCTGATCGTCGCGGTGCTGCTGGTTGCGGGATCGCTGCCGTTCTTCCTTGGCCTCGCGATCGTGATTCCGCTGCTTGGCCACGCCACCTGGCATCTCTACCGGGAAGTGATTGAGCCCGAGCTCAATCCACAGCCGCTGCCGCCGCGCCCGCCGCGCGAACGTAAGCCAGCCGCAGATTTCCCGGCTAACCTGTTTCCGTGGCGGCGCAAGGGTGGCGCATGAGCCTTAGGCGCGCTCTCAGGCAGACTGCCGGTTGATTGTAAACCGGCGGTTTGGCATGCGCCGATCCTGATCCAATCAGGCTGCCTACGAATTGGGCGTCGAGGCCGGCGGCGCATTCGCTGCGGTGACGTGGAGCTGGAAGCCTTGTTTTGGCCGCGGTTGCCGCGAACATTTGGTCTGGTTCCGATACTAACGTCGATAGCGAATCGACTTCGGAGTGAACGACCAAATGACCTCTCGCTTTTCCCTCGGCGCTTTTGCGCTGGGTGCGTTGTTCGCGGCCTCGGCGGCGCCGGCGCTTGCGGCGCCCTGCGGCACCGGTACATTCGAAGCCTGGCTCGAGGACTTCAAGAAGGAAGCCGCATCCAAGGGAATATCGCAGCCCGCGATTCAAGCCGGCCTGACCGGCGTGACCCTCGACAAGGCCATCCTGGCGCGCGACCATTCACAGGCGGTGTTCAATCAGACCTTCGAACAGTTTTCCGGCCGCATGGTCCCGCCCCGGCTTGCCCGCGGGTCCAACATGCTCAAGCAGTATGGCTCGGTGCTTGCGCGCATCGAACAGAGCTATGGCGTGCCGGCCGAAGTGCTGGTGGCAATCTGGGGCCTGGAAACCGATTTCGGCGTCAACACCGGGAAATTCCCGACCATGCGTTCGCTGGCGACGTTGGCTTATGACTGCCGGCGCTCCGACATGTTCAAGGCCGAATTGATGGACGCCTTGCGTATTGTCGAACGCGGCGATCTCGCGCCGCAGGAAATGCGCGGCGCATGGGCCGGTGAAATCGGCCAGACCCAGTTCATGCCCTCGTCCTACATAAAATATGCAGTCGATTTCGACGGCAATGGCCGCCGCGATTTGCTGCGGAGTGCGCCCGATGTGCTGGCATCGACCGCGAATTTTCTCGCCAGCTACGGCTGGCAGCGCGGCAAGAACTGGGAGCCCGGAAGTGCCAATTTCGCGGTGATCCAGCAATGGAACAAGAGCGAGGTCTATGCCAGGACCATCGGCTATTTCGCGACCCAACTCGCGCACGCGCCCTAAACAATCAGACCAATGAGAGGGCCGATCGCAAAGCAACCGGCCCCTTCGCGTGCGACGGATTACTTCGCCATGCCGGCGTGCATCGCCTTGCTCAGGTGCATGCCGCATGCACCCATCTTGCCGTTGAGCATCGCGTCCTGCGCCATCGCGATTTCCTTTTGGGCCATGATCTTGCCTTCACCATCAGCCATCGTGTCGATCATGGATTCGGTTTTGGCGAGGTTCGGGCCGCTGCAGCCGCCACCCATCTTGGCAGCGTTGGCGGGAACGACTGCGTAAGCAACGGCGACCATTGCGGCCGCTCCGAGTAATTTATTGAGCATGTTACTTTCCATTTTCTGTTTTTCTTGCACAGACAACGGCGTCATTGCCGGAATCTGCGAAATCATTTTTCGCTGATCCCGGCACCGTTCCGGAATGAATTTCATGCGATAGAAATGTGATCGGCGCCGCGCGCAAAGCCGCATGCGCAACGGCGCTTTTTCATTACGCGTTGGTAAGGAATCGCGGGCGTCGCGAGTCGATCGCACGCACTGATAGATCGGCCCCCCTTGCAGAGCGCGCGCTGTTCATGCGCTTCGTAAGCGCACACAAAAAATTATCAGCACGTCACGCGCGGCGCGGCGCCGACCCGCGGAGATCGATTTGCTGCGAACGCCATCGCCGCCGGCGCTCCAACCCAATCATCAGCGAGGACGATGCACCGTGGAAATATTTCTGCAGTTACGATGGTCCGGTTCCGGATTGACTCGATGGGATGAAAAACACCTGGAGGAATACTCGCGGAACCTAGGGCGCAGTCGGCTGGAAAGAAATGATTTTATATTCATTATTATAGCAAAAACTGCATGCGAATCACGCATGCAGTTTTCATCAAATCCCCTGACCAGCGAGACGGTGCATGGGCATCCGGCTGGCGCGAACTTGATTTTCGGCTATCGAATAATCACTTATTCGTTCGGTAATCGTTGTAGTCGCGATTGCAACGATACCGCGATTATACGGGCCTTTTCCGTCTTATTGGGATTGAGATCGGGCCCTCGGCCGATCAATCGGGCAGCTATGCCGAAAGGTTAATCGATCCTTACCGACGCTATGCGTTTTGGACTTAGCTGCACCGCAACATTGGAACTTCTGCAATGCGGTATGCCGCCCTATATTCATTTCAACGATGAGGCTTTCCTCCAAAGGCTGAATCGAAACTACAAGGAGACTACCATGTTGCTCTCGCTCATCCGCATGATCCAGGCGTTCCGGGACTATCAGCGCAATGTCAGCGAATTGTCCCAGCTCAGCGATCGCGAACTGGCCGATATCGGCCTTGATCGCTCGGACATTCCGCGCGTTGCAGCCGGGAACTATAACGGCTGATCGCTCGTCAGCTGCCTGTTGACGGATAACGCCCGCCTCGCTGCGGGCGTTGTCGTATCCAGGGCGGCGTTTTCGAGCGAAAGCCTGCCCCGGCTTGATCCGGGTGAGCACCGGTTCGCGTAAAGAAAACGCGTCAGAATAAGCTTCGCTGCGGTTGGCGCAGGTGCACTTGGCGAGAAAACGCGCTAACCCTCCGCCCATGACCGCTCAAAAATCCCCAACCCAAACCCTGCACGTGATCGGCGCCGGCCTCGCCGGCTCGGAAGCCGCCTGGCAGATCGCCAATGCCGGCATTGCCGTGGTCCTGCATGAGATGCGTCCGCACCGGATGACCGAGGCGCATCGCACCGAGGGCCTTGCCGAACTCGTCTGCTCCAATTCGTTCCGCTCCGATGACGCCGCCAACAATGCGGTCGGCCTGCTGCACGCCGAAATGCGCCGGCTGGGCTCGCTGATCATGCGCGCCGCCGACGCCAACCAGGTGCCGGCCGGCGGGGCGCTGGCGGTCGACCGCGACGGTTTTTCCGCCGCCGTCACCAAGGCGCTCGGGGATCATCCCCTGATCGAGATCGACCGCGCCGAAATCGCCGGCCTGCCGCCCGCCGAATGGGACAATGTCATCGTAGCCACCGGCCCCCTCACCTCAGCGCCACTGGCGGACGCGGTCCGCCAACTCACCGACGAGAACGCGCTGGCGTTCTTCGATGCGATCGCGCCGATCGTGCACAAGGAATCCATCGACATGTCGGTGGCGTGGTTTCAGTCGCGCTACGACAAGGTTGGGCCCGGCGGTTCCGGCGCCGATTACATCAACTGTCCGATGACGAAAGAGCAGTACGACGCTTTCGTCGACGCGCTGCTGGCCGGCGAGAAGGTCGATTTCAAGGACTGGGAGACCAGTACGCCCTATTTCGACGGCTGCCTGCCGGTCGAGGTGATGGCCGAACGCGGGCGCGAGACGCTACGGCATGGACCGATGAAGCCGGTCGGGCTGACCAACCCCAGGGATCCGACCGTAAAGCCCTACGCCATCGTGCAGCTGCGCCAGGATAACAAGCTCGGCACGCTCTACAATATCGTCGGCTTCCAGACCAAGCTGAAGCACGGCGCGCAGCAGCGCGTATTCCGTACCATTCCAGGCCTCGAGCACGCCGAATTCGCCCGGCTCGGCGGCCTGCATCGCAACACTTTTCTTAATTCGCCGAAGCTTTTAGATCAGCAATTGCGCCTTCGCGCCCAGCCGCGGCTGCGCTTTGCCGGACAGATGACCGGCTGCGAAGGCTATGTGGAATCCGCCAGCATTGGATTGATCGCCGGCCTCTACGCCGCCGCCAACGCCCGTGCGCAGCAACTTGCACCGCCGCCATCGACCACGGCATTGGGCTCGCTGCTCGGCCACATCACCGGCGGCCACATCGAGACCGTCGACGCCGGGCCGCGCTCGTTCCAGCCGATGAACATCAATTTCGGCCTGTTTCCGCCGCTCGCCACGCCTCCGACCAAAAAGCCCGACGGCACGCGGCTGCGGGGCAACGAGAAGACGGTCGCCAAGAAGCAGGCGATGAGCGCCCGCGCGCTTGCCGATCTCGATCGCTGGATCGCCGATCACTTACGCGTGGCGGCGGCGGCGTAACATCATGAGCTTACCCCGGGATGACGCCGCGGTATTGTCGGCGCGATGGACCGAAGGCGTATTGCTGAAGCGCGACGTGTTTTCGACCGTCGAGCGCGGCCGTTTTCGCGATGGTGACGGCGAAGTCGATGCGGTTCTGCGCCGGCTCGATCAGGTGCCGCCATGGTCCTTTGCGCTGGCGCTTCACCTGTTTGCGCGCGAACGCCGCGCGCTGGCGCTGGCGCGCGACCTCGATGTCGGTCCAAGGCTGCTATGGGCGGGAAAGCGCGCGCTGGTGCGCGGCTTCATCGACGGCGTCGCTCTTCATTTGGCCAAACCGCACGGCGACGTCGCCTATTTCCGCTCCGCCAAAGCGGCGCTGCGCCGGCTGCACCGCGCCGGCATCTGCCATAACGATCTGGCCAAGGAACAGAACTGGCTGCGCGGCACCGATGGCCGCGCCTATGTCACCGATTTCCAACTCGCCGCCTGCTTCAAGAGCCGCAGCCGGCTGTTTCGGATCGCGGCCTACGAGGATCTTCGGCATCTCCTGAAACACAAGCGCAGCTACGCGCCGGAAGCACTGACGCCGAGCGAGCGCAAGGTTCTTGCGAAAAAGTCGGCGGTCGCCAGCGTCTGGCTCAAGACCGGCAAGAAAATCTACCAGGCGGTCACTCGCGGCCTGTTCAACTTCACCGACCGCGAAGGCGGCGGCCGGCGGCTGGTCAACGACGCGCCGGTCCTGATCGACCTGATCCGGAAAAACCCGGATGTACGCGATACCGCCATTGTCGCTTTCGCCGACCGGCGCGTCGGCGTCGGGTTGTATGCGTTCGTGGAAGCCGACCAGGCCTCTCTCGAAAAGCAGTTGCGCAGCGAGTTGTCGTCGGCCAAGGGCGTCAAGCCGCCGGAACATATCCAGGTGGTGCACGCCTTGCCGCGCGACAGCGCCGGCAAACCCCGCACCGAGATCCTGCAACTGGTGGCGATGAACCAGATCGACCTGATCGAGCCGATGATGCGCAGCGATGCCGACCGTGAATTCCTGAAGGATATTCTGGAACAGCGAAAAAATCTGCGGGACCGGTTCAATTTCGAGACGGCGGACATGGATACGCCGTCTTCGCACGTTCCGGATGTCATTACCCGCGAAGGCGGGTGATCCATCATTGCGGAGCCGTTGGGGCTGGATCGAGAGGGCGCGGCATACCGGACACTCGCTTTCGGAGCACGACGGCCTTCACTGAGGCTCAACGCCACCGTTCCGTCTCGACAATGCTGCCATGACGAAGGACGATTCGAGGCGGCGCCAACGGGAGCTTTCGATGCCGCTGACGCGTGGCAAAATTGTCGGATATGACACCGAACGCCTGGCGTTCGGATTTACGATGCAAAACGGCGACGACACCGTCCAATGTCAGATCAGCGACGCGGCGATGGACGAGCTTGCGGGCGAAAGGGGAACGCCGAGCATCGCGCGGCAGGCGCAATTCCTGGCCCTGCGGGATTCCGTCGAGCGCATCGCATCCGATTTGTTCGACGCCGGCCCGACCGTCAAAGGCTCCGTGATCAGGATATTCACCAAGCATATCCAAAAACAGACTTGAGGCGTTCGCTGGCCTTACGAAAACTCCGGTGAGCGCGACGCGCGCCACAAGGTCCACAGCGTGCGGAACCGCGAGGTACCGTATGGCACGAACGGATCGTTGTCGGCGCGCGACATCCGTTTCAGGTCGCGCCTGACCAGCGCCAGCGGCAGGAAAATCGGCCTCACCTCCGGTGGCACGCCGGCGAGCAATTCAAACGCCGTATCGACATGGCCCCGCGCCTCGCCGATCAATTGATCGATCGCCGCGCGTACGGGCGGCGTCTGCCTGCCGGAAAACACTTGCTCCATACCGCTGCCGTGGCTTTCCAGCAATTGCAGCGGCACGAACAACTGGCGCCGCGCGGCATCCAGCGGCAGCGCCGCGATCACCTGCGCGATGCCCTGCGCGAGACCCGCATGACGCGCGAGATGCTCGATCTCCTCCGACGGCCGGGCGGCGACGCACGCGGCCAGCGCAAGCAGCGCCGACGAGGTGTCGTTGACGTACCCCTCCAGCGCCGCCATTGACGGCATCGGATCGTTGTAGAGATCGAACTGATGTTCGTCGATCAGCCGGGACAGCGGCTCGACCGGCAGTCCGAAATCGCGGATCGCCAGCAGCAGTTCGGCCGCGACCGGATTACCCTCGACACCGCCATGGCCGGCGCCCGCCAGCATGTCGGTCCACCATTGCAGCCGCATTTCACCCGGCAGCGGCTGGCTGACATGGTCCCGCACCCGGGAAATCTCTGCATTGAAGGCGTAGATCGCAAGCAGCGCGCGGCGTTGGGCCGCCGGGGCGAACAGCGTCGATGCGTAGCGGACGAAATCGTAGGTACGTACCAGATCGGCGCAGAAACCGGCGGAATCCGCATGCGCCTCGGTGCCGCTCATGGCACCGCAATCAGCGCCGCCGCGACACGCCGGCGCTCGCCCATCATGATGTTGTAGGTGCGGATCGCGGGTCCGGTCTGCATCGGGTCCAGCACCACTTTTACCGCGCGCAACGCCTCGCGAAGGCCTCGGGGCGGGATCCAGACTTCCGTTCCAGTGCCGACGATCAGGGTGTCGATGCTGTTGGCCGCCTTGAATACGCGCGCCAACGAAACCTCGTCGATCTCCTCCGGCTTCGTCACCGGCCATGCCCAGATTGCATCCGGCAGGCACAGCAGCGAGCCCCGATGCGACATGTCGGCGAAGACAAAGCCGCCCTTGCCGTAGGCCTCGATCGGCGCCGATCTCGGAAGATGCGGAGCGTCCGAGGGATTTGTTGTTTGCTTGGGCATGATCTTGTCCGAAAACCGGTTCCCACTTTGCGCTAACGCGGCCCGTCGGGTCGGGATCGTGCCCGCGTTACTTCTTCTTCGGCGGTGGTTCCGGCGCTTCGCGATGCGTGCCGACGCCGAGATAGATCAGAATCGGCGCCGCGATGAAGATCGAGGTGTAGGTACCGACCAGCACCACGCCGAACATCATCACCGCGGTGAAGCTGTGGATCGCATGGCCGCCGAACAGCAATAGCGCCAGCAAGGCCAGCGTCACCGTGACGTGGGTGATGATGGAGCGCGACAACGTCGAATTGATGGATTCGTTGAGCAATTGGGGCATCGGCATTTTCTTGTAGCGCCGCAGCATTTCGCGGATTCGGTCATAGATCACGACCGTATCGTTGAGGGAGTAGCCGAGGATGGTCAGCAGCGCCGCGATGCTGGTGAGGTCGAAATCGACCTGTGAGATCGACATGAAGCCGATCGTCAGCACGATATCGTGGACGTTGGCGATCATGGCGCCCAGCGCGAACTGCCATTCGAACCGGAACCAGAGATAGATCAGGATCGCGAAGATCGCGAGCATCAGCCCGAGCATGCCGTAGGCCAGCAATTCACCGGAGACGCGCGGCCCCACCACTTCGACGCGGCGATAATCCACGGCCTCGCCAAGCGCGCCACGGACCTTCTGCACGGCTTCCTGCTGCGCGGCGTCGCCGCCGGGCTGTTCGGCAACCCGGATCAGCACGTCGGCTGGCCCGCCGAACTGCTGCAACTGGACGTCGCCCAGCCCAAGCGTGCTCAGCGTCGCCCGCATCGAGGCAATGTCGGCGGTGCCGGACTTGGCCTGCACTTCCAGGAGCGTGCCGCCCTTGAAGTCGATGCCGAAATTCAGCCCGTGGGTGAAGAACAGCGTGATCGCGAAGATCGACAACAGCGCCGAGATCGGAAAGCTGATGCGGCGAAAGCGCGTGAAATCGAAATGGGTGTTGTCGGGGACGATCCGCAGCGACGGCAGCAGGCCGAGCGCGCTGACCACGGTCAGCACGGCAATCAGGATGCCCAGCGAGATAAGAACGAAATGAGTCAAAGCCGCATTCCCTTAGATCGGCACGCTTTGCGGCCGCTTCCACCGCACCCACCACGCGACGATCAACCGGGTGAGTGTAAAGGCGGTGAAAACCGTGGTGATGATGCCGATGCCGAGCGTGACGGCAAAACCGCGCACCGGACCGGTGCCGATATAGAACAGCACCGCGGCGGCGATGAAGGTGGTGATGTTGGAGTCCAGAATCGTCGACAGCGCGCGCTTGAAGCCGGCGTCGATCGCCGAAATCGCGTTGCGTCCGCCGCGCAGTTCCTCGCGGATGCGCTCGTAGATCAGCACGTTGGAATCGACCGCGATACCGACCGTCAGCACGATGCCGGCGATGCCCGGCAGCGTCAGCGTCGCGTTCAGCAGCGACAACATACCGAAGATCATGGCGACGTTGATGGCGACCGCGACGTTGGCGAACACGCCGAACAGCCGGTAGGTCACCAGCATGAACACGATGACCATGATCGAGCCGACATAGGCCGCCAGTTCACCCTTTTCGATCGAATCCTGGCCGAGGCCCGGACCGACCGTGCGCTCCTCGATGATGGTCAGCGGGGCCGGCAGCGCACCGGCGCGCAACAGAATCGCCAGATCGTTGGCTTGCTGCACGGTAAAGCTGCCGGATATCTGTCCGGAGCCGGCGGTGATCGGTTCCTGGATCACCGGCGCCGAGATCACCTTGCCATCCAGCACGATGGCGAACGGTTCCTTGACGTGTTCGGTTGTCGCCGCCGCGAACTTCCGTGATCCCGAGCTATTGAACTTGAATGAAACGATCGGCTGGTTGGTGCGCTGGTCGAAGCCCGGCTGGGCATCGATCAAGTCGCCGCCCGAGACCAGCACCTGTTTCTTGATCACATAGGGCTGGGGGTTCGACGGGTCAGCGCTGGGCAGCAACTCCGAATCCGGCGGCACGCCGCCCCGTTGCGCCTGATCCGGCGGCACCGTGAGATCGACCATCCGGAATTCCATCTTGGCGGTCTTGCCAAGCAATTCCTTCAGCCGGGTTGGATCTTGCAGGCCCGGCACCTGCACCAGGATGCGATCGTCACCCTGACGCTGGATCAGGGGCTCCACCGTTCCGAGTTCGTTGACGCGACGCTCGACGATCTGGATCGACTGTTCAACCGATTGCCGGATGCGGTCGGTGATCGCTGCCGGAGGGACTGTCAGCCGGATCAACCCACCACCGCCGTCTGCAACGTCAAGACTGCGCTGGCCGCTGGACCCAAGAAGGCCGCCGAGCGGCTGCGACAGCTCGCGCAATTTGGCGAGCGCGGCCGACACGTCCGTATCCTTTGTGATCCGGGCCTCTACGCCGTCGCCGCGGATAGTGATCCCCCCGGTAAAGCCGATCCTTGCGTCACGAAGCACGCGGCGGGCGTCGTCGCGGATCTGGTCGAGCTTTTCTTTCCTGACGTAATTGGAGTCGACTTCCAGCAGCAGCGATGAACCGCCCTGCAGATCGAGGCCGAGCACGATATGGCGCTGTGCCCAGACCGGCCAGGTCTTTACCTTCGCCTCGGGGAAGAAATTCGGAACGGCGCAAAGGCACACCACCAGCGCCGTCAGGATGATCGCCAGCGCCTTCCACCGCGTGAAATACAACATCGAGTTGACCCGTCAGATTCAGGAAAATGGGCCCTCGCGTGCGGGCCACGGAAAATCAGCTCGCGGACGTCTCGTCCTTGGCGGGCTCACTCTTTTCCTTGGCCGGCTCGCCCTTGGCGCGAACGCCCGAAATCATCTGCCGCATCTGCCGCACCCGGACGCCGTCCGAAATCTCGAACTCGATCTGGTCGTCGTCCACGACCTTGGTCACCTTGCCGACCAGCCCGCCGGTCGTGACCACGGTATCGCCGCGGCGGATGTTTTTGACCAGTTCGGCGTGATCCTTCACCTTCTTCTGCTGCGGGCGCAGAATCAGGAAATACATGATGACGAAGATCAGCGCGAACGGCAGCAACGACATCAACATGCTGTTGGCATCGCCACCGGCTGCAGCCTGGGCGTACGCAGGGGTAATCAGCATTCGAACAATCCTCGTGAGACGGGAGAAAACCGGCAGCGCATGGGCGTCTGGCCGGTCCGGGCAAATTCGCGCGGACTATAGCGGCCGCGGTCCCAATTGCAACGCCGCCAGCCCCCTCATTTAGGGCGCTTGCGGGACCTTCCAAGGCCCGATAAGGCTGCGCGGTCAGGAACTGCGAAAATGTCGAAAAAAGCCAAGAAAACAACGTCTCGCGCCACGCCCAAGGCGGCCAAGCAAAGCACGGCAAAAGCCGCGACAAAACGCCCGTCCAGCCCGCCCAGAGACGCGACCGCGGAGCGAATCGCACAGGCGCTGGAGGCCATCGCCGGCCACCTTTCCGCCGCCTCCTCGGCAGCCGAGGGCCCAGAGTCGTTTGCCACCGCCGACGCCTTCGTCTGGCACCCGGATGGGCGGCTGGCACCGGTCCCGCGCGTCAGCCGCGTCGACCTCGGGCTGCTCAAGGGCATCGACCGGATGCGCGATATCCTGATCGAAAACACCGAACGTTTCGCCGATGGCCTACCCGCCAATAATGCGCTGCTGTGGGGCGCGCGCGGCATGGGCAAGTCGTCGCTGGTCAAGGCCACGCATGCCAATATCAACGTCAACCGCAAGCCGGCCGACCGGCTCAAGCTGATCGAGATCCACCGCGAGGACATCGAGAGCCTGCCCGGCCTGATGGACCTGCTTCGCGCATCCGATTTCCGCTTCATCGTGTTCTGCGACGACCTTTCCTTCGACGGCAACGACGCCTCCTACAAATCGCTGAAGGCGGTGCTGGAGGGCGGCATCGAGGGACGCCCGGACAATGTGATCCTGTACGCGACCTCGAACCGTCGGCATCTCCTGGCGCGCGAGATGATCGAGAACGAACGCTCGACTGCGATCAATCCCGGCGAAGCGGTCGAGGAGAAGGTGTCGCTGTCGGATCGCTTCGGCCTGTGGCTCGGCTTCCACCGCTGCAGCCAGGATGAATATCTGGCGATGGTCAGGGGCTATTGCGCGCATTTCGACATCAAGCTCGCCGACGACGATCTGGAACGCGAGGCGCTGGAATGGTCGACCACGCGCGGGTCGCGCTCCGGCCGCGTCGCCTGGCAGTTTACGCAGGAACTGGCGGGACGCCTGGGTTTGCGGCTGAAGGCGAACTAGACCCTTTTCGGCTTTGATTGAGGTAATCCATGATCAGGCGCCGAGCAGTCCTTGCGGGAATTGCCGGAACGCTCGCATCGCGTCCGCTCGCCGCGCAGCCGCGCGATGGCATGCGCCGCCTCGGCGTGCTGATGGCAAATCGCGCCGGCGATTCCGTCGTCAAAGCCTATATCGCAGCACTGACCAAAGGCCTTCATGCGCTCGATTGGCGCGAGGGCGGCAATCTGCGGATCGACTGGCGCTGGACCGGCGGCGACCCCGCGCTGTTCGACCGCGACGCCGCGGAGCTGGTGGCATTGGGTCCGGACGTACTGCTGGCGCAGGGCAGCCCATCCGTCGTGGCCCTCCGGCGAAAAACCAGCACGATCCCGATCGTGTTCACGATGGTCTCCGATCCGATCGGCCAGAATTTTGTCGAGAGCCTGGCGCATCCCGGCGGCAACGTCACCGGCTTTAGCGACTTCAATCCGCTGGTGGCCGGCAAATGGCTGGAGATCCTGACGCAGATGACGCCGCCGGTCGCGCGGGTCGCGGTGCTATATAATCCCGCGACCGCGCCCTATGCCGGCGAGATGATGCGCGCCATCGAGGACGCCGCCCCCTCTTTCGCCGTCGCGGTACGCGCAGCGCCATGCCGTGACGAGGCCGAGATCGAAGCCATGGCGGCGGAGCTTGCGCACGATGGAGGCGGCGGGCTGCTGGTGCTGACCGACCTCTTCAACATCGTGCATCGCGACGTCATCCTTCGCGCCGCCGCGCTGCACCGCCTGCCCGCGATCTACTTCGCGCGCTCGTTTGCATTGGCAGGCGGATTGATATCGTACGGCATCGACTATCCCGAGCTGTTCCTGCACGCGGCCGTCTATCTCGATCGCGTCCTGAAAGGCGCCAGTCCCCGCGACCTGCCGGTCCAGCAGCCCAACAAGTTCGAGCTTGTGATCAATCTCAAGACCGCGAAAGCAAGCGACATCACCATCGCGACCGCGCTGCTCGCAACGGCCGACGAGGTGATTGAGTGAAGCAGTTATAGAAAACACGGTTGATCGTCATCCCCGCGAAAGCGGGGACCCAGTACGCCGCGGCCTCTCGGCTTAAACGCGAACGTCTCTCGGCTTAAACGCGAACGTCTCTGGAATACCAGTTCGCCCGGTCAAGCCGGGCGATGACAGTCGTGGTTTGGAAGCAGCTTGCCGCTTAGGTCGCGACGCTCACGCCCCGTTGAGGAATTGAAGCGGGTCAACCGGGGAAGATCCCTTGCGGATCTCGAAGTGGAGTTGCGGCGACCCCACCTCACCCGATTGACCCGACTTGGCAATGATCTGACCGCGCTTGATGGTGTCGCCGCGCTTCACCAGCAGTTCACTCGCATGGGCATATGCGGTGACGTAACCGTTGGCGTGCCGAACCAGAACCAGATTGCCGTAACCCTTGAGCTCGTTGCCGGAATACGCCACGACGCCATCTTCCGCCGCCTTCACCGGCGTCCCCTCCGGCACCGCCAGATTGATGCCGTCATTCGACTTGCCGTTGGTCTTGGCGCCGTAGGTCGTGATCACTTTGCCGCGCACCGGCCAGCGGAAGGTCGGCAGCGCGCCGGTGGCTTCGCTGGGCTTGACTGCCGGAGCTTCCACAGCGGCCGGTTCTTCCACATTACCCGTCGCCTGCGCCATCCGGACGCTTTGCTGCGGCGCCGCGGCGGCCATTTTGCCGGCGGGCGGGGCCACAGCGGCAGGAACGGTCGCAACCGCCGGCGCGGCAGATGCTGCAGCCGCGGTCTTCGCGCCGGGTACGTTGAGCTTCATGCCGAGGCTGAGCTTGGCGGACTGGTCGAGATTATTGGCCTTGGCGAGTTCGGCCACCGATACATGGTTGCGATGCGCGATGCTGAGCAAAGTGTCGCCGTGATTGACGACATGGACGGTCGGCGGTGCGGTCACGGCGGCCACGGGCTTGCTGACCGGCGGCGCGACGGCCGGCGCAGGCGTCGCAACGACGGTGGACTGGCGCGGAATGATCAGTTGCTGACCGGGCGACAATGCGCGCGGGCCCTTGTAGCCATTGGCCTGCAGGATCGCAGCCGACGAAACATTGTAGCGTTTGGCCAGGATATCGAGCGTGTCGCTGGTGCCGACGATGATCGTGGTGCCGGCTGGAGCCGCGCTGTGGGCGGCGGCAACCGAACGCGGCGCCACCGTGCCGGTGGTCTCAAGCCTCGGCTGCGCCGGCGGCGGCGCATAGGACGCAAGCCCGCGGCCTCCGCCCGACACGCCGTTGCTGGCGGCTGGATAGGATTGCGGCGCAGCAACGGCCGGCGGCGGCAAGGCGGAGGACTGGTACTGCGATTGGGATTGCGGCCGCGCATATTGCGGCAACTCGCGACGCTCGACCTGGGCCGGCGGCACCGAGCCGGTCGCTTCGGGCTGATAGTTAAAGGGATTGGAGAGCGTGTTTTGCGAAAAGCGCGTCGACATATCGGCGCTGCAGCCGGCAAAACCGACGGACATCAGCGCCAGTACCGCTACCTGCGGCACGCGACGCGAGCGAAGCAACTCGGCGACACGGGACATGGTTACTCACTCGTACGCAACAAAATACTGTTTTGAGTAAACACGTCGGGAGTAAATAAGCGCTTAACCCTCCGAATAAGATGTTGGCGGGAACCGCCAATCCGGGATTCTACAGTTCGCGGGCGATCCCGGGCAGCGCCGGCACGAAGCGCACGTCGACCAGATCCTTGCGGTCGAAGCCGGTATCGGACCGGGTGACCCGAACCAGCGTCTGGGTGCCCTGATGCGGGCCGACCGGCGCGATCAGGACGCCGCCGGGCTTGAGCCGCCCGAGCAGGTTGTCCGGAATCTGCTCCATAGCCGCGGTCACGATGATGCGGTCGAAATCCCCGGCGCCGCGCGGGATATCGAAGCCGTCGCCGAACAACACCTCGATATTGTCGTAACCGAGCTTTTCGAGCCGGGCGCGGGCGCTGTCGGCCAGCGTCCGGTAGCGCTCGATGGTCAGCACATGCTTGCATAGCCGCGACAGGATCGCGGCCTGATAGCCCGAGCCGGTGCCGATCTCGAGCACATTATGATGCTTTTGCAGCTGCAATTGCTCGGTCATGTAGGCCACCACGAAGGGCTGGCTGATGGTCTGCCCGCAGGCGATGCCGAGCGCGCTGTCCCGGTAGGCGTGACCGCGATCGGCCGCCGTCACGAAAACCTCGCGCGGCACCTCTTCCATGGTGCGCAGGATGGTCTGATCGCTGATCCCGCGCCGCCGCAGGCTAAGCTGAAACATCATCTTTTCGGGCGGATCTGGAGTTGACACCATATCGTTCTCGTCAGGCCTTGGCTGGGGCATTCTAGCGCGCAACCGGCCAGACGGCTGGGTGCCATCTGAACTGCCGGTCTAAAGAAATTTTCCGTCTCTTCCCCGTTCCCACCATGGAACCGGGGCCTTGCTTTGGCGTTAAGCGCGGGGTGTCGGACTTCCCCAGATGACCGGCAGCGCCGCGCGGTCCCGGCCCGGCTGGCTGCATATTTCCTAATGATTTCATTGCACCAGCGGGCGTAATTTGCGAATTTGAGTCATGGGACGGGCAAGGATTCCATCATGACAGCGACGCGGCCTGAGGGCTGTTCTGTGTTTCTCGTTGAAGACGAGGTCATGATCCGGATGATGGTCGCCGACATGCTGGAAGAATTGGGCTACAGCGTCGCCGCCGAGGCCGGCGAAATCTCGGAGGCCGTCAGGCTAGCCCAATCGACCGTGTTCGATCTCGCCATTCTCGACGTCAACGTCAACGGCAAGGTGATTACGCCGGTCGCCGAATTGATCAAGGCGCGCAATCTCCCGTTTATTTTCGCGACCGGCTACGGCTCCTCCGGCCTGCCCGAGGATTATCGCGATCGCCCGGCGCTGCAGAAGCCGTTCCAGCTGGAGACGCTGGCCCAGATGATCAACAGCACGCTGAAGAGTGCTGCGGTTTAGCGCAATTCTATCCGCTCACCCTACCCGTCATCATCCGCGAAAGCGGATGATCCAGTATTCCAGAGACCGTCGATTGAATCGAGAAGCCGTGGCGTACTGGATACCGGCCTTCGCGGGTATGACAGTTGAGCGCGAGGCGGCACGGTGCGCCCCCTACTTCAGCGTCGTCGTCAGCGCGTCCGAAAATGCCTCGTCGGTGCGGTCGAGCCGCAAAGGCGTCACCGAGACGTAGCGCGCGGCCAATGCCGCGAGATCGGTGCCTTCCGCGGGTGTGTCCATCATCGCCGCGCGCTCAAAGCCGATCCAGAAATAGGGATTGCCGCGGCCGTCATGGCGCTTGTCGACTTTGAGAAAACCGAGATTGCGCTTGCCTTGCCGCGTAACGCGGATGCCCTTGACCAAATCGGGTGTGCAGGCGGGAAAGTTGACGTTGATCACGGTGTTCTTGGGGATGCCGGCATCGATCACCTTGCGCAGGATATCCGGTCCGAATTTGAGCGCCGTATCCCACAGCGGCGCGTGACGCGTCTCTATCGAAAATTCCTGCGACAGCGCGAACGAGGGAATGCCAAGGATCGTGCCTTCGAGGGCGCCGGCGATGGTGCCGGAATAGACCACATCTTCGGCGACGTTGCGGCCCTTGTTGACGCCGGACAACACGAGATCCGGCAGCTTCTCACCGAGGATGTGGCGCGCGCCCATGATCACGCAATCGGTCGGCGTGCCCTGGACCGCAAAATGGCGCGGGCCGACTTCGCGCAAGCGCAAGGGATCGTTCAGCGACAGCGAATGCGAGACGCCGGACTGATCGAGTTCCGGCGCCACGATCCAGACATCGTCGGACAGCGCGCGCGCAATCTCCTCGACGACCTTCAAGCCGGGGGCATGGATGCCGTCATCATTGGTGCAGAGTATACGATAGGACATTGAGACCGTTAGAGAAAAACGGGAAAGCCTTACAAAATGAGGCTCTGTCGTACATGCTCAGGTCTCACTTTTCAACCGCCGTCTCGGCGTTTCTGAACGTCCGATTAGCCGAGGCTAACCATCCAAATGCGAATTGTTAGGGGGAACTAGCATGCCCGTCTTCATCACCGACAAGCACCTCAAGGCCAGCACCACCCGCAAGACCTACAGCGACAACAAGCAACTGGGCTTTGCCCTGCGCACCACGCCGAACGGCGTGTTCACGTTCTACTACCAGCACCTCAACAAGAAGACCGGCAAGCGCGACTGGGACGTGATCGGCACCTATCCGACGTGGACGCCGGAGCGGGCGCGCAGCGAGGCCACCCGCCTCGCTGGGCTGGTCGAGAGCGACAAGGACATCCGGCAACTCCGTCAGCAGAAGGTCGCGCGGAACCGCGCCGAAGGCGTCACCTTTCAGCAGCTGCATGACGAGTACATCGACTACTGCAAGCAGCCGGTTGAACGGCGCTGGGGCAAGGTGCCGAGAAAGGAAACTTGGCGAAATATCGGGTACGCTTTCAAGCGTCCACTGGAGTGGTGGAGCAAGAGAGTCGCCAACGAGATCACCGCTAACGACACCATGGAGCTGTATGAGAGCTTTACCGACGAGGGTCATCCGGCGCAGGCGAACAACGTCCGGGGTCAATTGCACACCATGTTCAATTGGGCCCTGGACTCCAAACGCAAGTACGTCACCGTCAATCCCTGTCCGAAGCTCCTCGAAGACGACAAGGCGGTCGAGCGCGCGGACATCGAGGACGGGCGCGTACTGACGGCCGACGAACTTCGCACGTTCTGGTTCGGCCTCGATGACCCGAATTCTCCCGGCGACCGCCTCAGCAAGCTAGCGCTGAAGCTATCGCTGGTTACCCTGCTGCGCACAGGCGAATGCGTGTGCGTCGAGCGCACCAGGGTCACCCCCTCCGCCGTCACTATTCCACTAAGGGTCGCGAAGGGTCGCCGCTCCAAGAAGGCGCGCGACGTGGTGCAGCCATTGAACAGTCTGGCGCGGGAAATCCTGGGCGAGGTTTTCTCGATCGGCGATCCGGACCGGCAATATGCATTCCCTGGCACCGGAAATCGAAAGGACAAGCATATGACCCAGCACACGCTGGGCCGTATGTTGGCGCGTACCTCGATGGACAAAACTGGCCAGACCGGCATCTGCGAGTATCTCGGCCTGGTCGATGTCACGCCGCACGATCTGCGGCGCACCGGGGCCTGCGTTTTGGAACAGCTTGGCTATTCCGATGGGGTCATCGGCAAGGTGATGACCCACAAGAGCGCCGACAAGGATGCTGCGCCGGTCACCCGCGAGCACTACCTCGTCCCCGTCCCGATCATCGCGCGCCCCGTGGACCCGCGCATCAAGGCGCTTGACGATCTCGACGACGCGCTGCGCGAGATACTCGGTCTGCCGCTCGGTAGCACGAAGGAGCTGCCTGCACCGCCGCGACTTCTGACCGCCGCCTGACCTGACGGACAAGACTCCGCGCCCCTACCCGGCCGAAGACGGCCAAGACGGGTGCCGCGCGCGCCAAGGCGGCCACGCGAGCTTGCCCGGACGGTTTGTTCACGCTTCAATGGCGGCATGCCCGAAGCCCGCCAGAAGATCACCTTCGCCGAGCTGCGCGCCGCTGGCGTTCGCGGTCTCCTGATCTATTGCTCAGACTACCGCTGCAGCCATTGGACCGCGATCAGCAGTGATCGGTGGACCGACGACGTCCGGCTTTCCGATCTGGAGCCACGCTTCACCTGCAAGGTCTGCGGCCATCGCGGCGGCGACGTCCGGCCGGAGTTTAACGACGCGAGGGTGCCGGGCCGGCGGTGAATGCATGGTGCTGGCCGCATATCCATGACGGGAATTTTAAAATGAAAGAGGCCGCCAACTGAGGCGGCCTTTTCTGTCAGATAAGCTGACGGTATTGCTCCGGATAGACGGCTGTTTGGCATTGCGTCAAAGCTTCACTTTCCTTCTATTGAGTATACTAGCGTTCGCCCGGCACAGTTGTGCTTGTGAATTACTTGCGGAATCATTCAACTCATGGATAGCCCACAGCATTGCCAAGATCAGTCGGCAGAATGTCTTCGCTTGATGAAATTAACGCAGAGCGAAGCTGAAGCCGAGGTTCTGAAAAACCTCTCTTGTAGCTGGACGAGACTCGTCGGCCAAATCGACCGATACAACGCGCTCGTGCGCGACCGAGGCCGCCTCGTCGTCCAAAAATAAAGGCCGCCTCAGTTGACCGCTCCGACGAAAGCGAAAGCCCGACTGAGCGGCGTCTGTACTTGGTCGACCCCGCAAGCACAAAGGTGCGAGACACTACCCAAAGGTATAATCCCAATGGGCATGAACGTGGTGCGGCAACTTCAGGGCGAGTTGATAGCCAAATTAGGCCACTACAAAATTCAACTTAGCATTACAGTTGCTTTGTTGATTTGAAGTGGGCGCGTTGAGCGGCGGCCTGGTGAGCTCTGCGCCAGAAAGACCATGCGATGATGTGTGCGGGTTGAATCCGTTTTCGAGCGAGTCTGATGGCAATGCGGCGGATTTCCTGGATTGACCAACGGATCAGTGGCGGCGTGGATATGTTTTGGCTTTTGCCGGGGGGCGCCGTTTCGTTTTTTTGGGCGGTGGCGGGTTAGCGCGATGTCGGATCGCGGCCATCATGGCGAAGGCGAGCATCACCAGGGACACGTGACGGTGCCAGCCATGCCAGGATCTGCTCTCGTTGTGATCGAGCCCGAACTCGTTTTTCGCGGTTTCAAAGCTGTCCTCGATCGCCCATCGATGGCCTTCGACCGCCACCAGCGTTTCGATGGATGTTCCCGCTGGACACCAGGTGGTGAAGAAGGCGAGGTCATCATCGGCGATGCGACGACGGATCAGCAGACCTCGTGTCCAAAGACCATGATTTGCGCTGTAAAATTCTTCGACCTCGAGATCGGCCAATTCGAGATAGCACCAATCGTGCAGCCGCGGTCCTTTGGTTCCGGCCCCTGCCGACAGGCGTTTCCAATCGGACGCGCGCCGCGTCCGAGCGATGTCCGCGGCCTTGCCGGCGACCGATCGCCGCTTGCCCCAGGATTGAAATACATGAGCGCTGCTGACCCCGAGCACGTAGCCTTTGCCTGCCCGGCGTAATTGCTGTTCGATATCGCCGACACCGTAGACGGTATCACCGGCAACCCACTTGAATGGTACAGACGCGGCTATGGCGCGTGCGATCATGCTCGTTGCAAGCTTTGGCTTGGTCGCAAAGCCGGCACCGGGAGGCACATATGCGGCTTCCAGACGATCTGGATCGTCGGTCCATTCCTTCGGAAGATACAGCGCGCGATCGATGAACGCATGACCGTGGCGCGACACGTAGGCGGCGAAGACGCCGATCTGGCAGTTCATGATCTTGCCGGCGGAACCAGTGTATTGCCGCGCCACTCCGCACGATGCCTTGCCCTGCTTGAGAAAGCCGGTCTCGTCGATCACGAGCACCGCATCGTCATCCGCCAGGTGCTCAATGACATAGTCCCGGACGATGTCGCGCAGGGCATCAGCGTCCCAATCCCTGCGACCCAGGATCGCCTGTTGCCGCCAAGGACCGGGATCGCCAGCTGCCTCCGCGCGCATCCAACCGGTCTTGCGTTGCTCATCTCCGAGCAGGCTTTCCAGAAACAAGCCTGCATTCCTCGCAACACGATCTTGATTGAACAACGGACGTATCCGTTGCTTGATCTCACGAAGCGACGCCGCCCACAGCGCAAGCGTCTCTTCAATCGACGCTGGCCGCGTCCACGATCTTCGAATCATGGTTGCCCATGGATTCAGAAAACTGCATAAAAGGCAACTGTAGTGTTAGTGTCTGTCCGAAAACATGTTGAATCATCGGAATCATTTGTGATTCAAGGGAGGCGGTCCGAATCTGAAGGAGCGCCGATGTGGACGAAAGAGAACCGCGGTCGTTACGACCGCAGCCGGCTACGCTATCCCAGCGATTTGACCGATGAGGAATGGGCGTTGGTGGAGCCGCTGATTGCGTCAGCCAAGCGAGGCGGAAACAAGCGCACGGTGGATGTGCGTGAGGTGGTCAATGGTCTGATGTATGTGCTGAGCAGCGGTTGCCAATGGCGAGCGATCCCGAAGGATCTGCCGCCGCGCAGCACGGTGCACGGTTATTTTGACTTGTGGACTTGGGACGGCACGCTCGATCGCATCCATCACGCGCTCTATGTACAATGTCGGGAGTTGGCCAACCGAGAACCCAGCCCGAGCGCCGCCATCATCGACAGTCAAAGCGTCAAGAGCGCGGAAAAAGGGGGGCGTGGATTGACCCGCATGGCTACGATGCGGGAAAGAAGATCAAGGGCAAGAAGCGCCACATCCTAGTCGATACCCAGGGCTTATTGCTCCACGCCCTTGTACATTCGGCGGACATCCAGGATCGTGACGGCGGGGTGCTGGTGATGGCCACACTGTTTGGCCTGCATCCATTCCTGCTGAAGCTCTATGCCGACGGCGGCTATCAGGGGCCGATCTTTCAGTCCGCCGTTCGCAAAATCCTCCGGCAAATCGACGTGGAAATCGTCAAGCGTTCCGATACAGCAAAGGGCTTTGCGGTCTTGCCCAAGCGATGGATCGTCGAGCGCACCATCGCCTGGCTCAATCGCTGTCGCCGCTTGGCCAAGGATTGGGAGTGCCTCAACCGAAAGGCCTTGGCGTTCTTGCGCCTTGCCTCAATCCGCCTCATGCTCAGAAAGCTCTGTCAAAAAACAGCATGATCCCGGACAGACTCTTAGGCCACTAAGGGTTAAAACAGGCCATTACCCGCGAGCCTATAAGAACAAATCGGCACCAAAGCCCGTTTCAGGAACGGAACGTCGCCGGACTGGGCAGCCCTACCGGGCGCAGAGCAACGCGCCCAGGATTGCCCGGGCGACCACCATCGAGCCGTAAGCTCGCCGGTTGACGCGCCCGCCATCACCGAGGCTTTACTGTCGTTTTCCAGACTGGCCACGCCGGTTTGACGACCCGATCCCCCTGCCCGGCGGTCGCCAGCTCGTCACGCTCACGGATGCCGCCGACTACATCTTGGCTTTGCCAGCGAAGACGTCCGCGCAAGAACACTGGCAACTCGCGATGCAGATGCTGATCGATGTCCTGCGAGCCTTGATCCATGGCAGGCCGGACCCTGCGAACACGCCGCGCAGCAAGCGGGCCAAGGCTTACCGGGTTCTGAAATGATCCCCTTGGTTCCGTGATCCGGAGGACAGGCGGGGGCGCTGTGCGCACGCGCAAGAAGCCCAGACGGTGGTCATCATTACCCGCCGCGCAGCCCTGCGGAATGGCTCGCCGAGGGCCACGTCACCTGTTCGATCCAGTGCCTCAACGGCGACTGCAAGCATCAGGCGGATGTCAGGTTGGACACCCTGCCCCAGGATCAGCCGTGGTCGCGGGTCGGCCCCAACCTGCTCTGCACGGAGTGCGGCGCGCCCGGTGCTGTTAACATCGTGCCTAACTGGCATGACCGGGATGCTCGTCCGTTCTGGTCCGGTTGATGGTGAACGAAAGGGGCGAATACGAATGAACTCCGCAACTCGGGTTTTTCCTGTCAATTGAAACGCGTGATCACGCTGACCCGCACTTTACTCTCGACGCTCCGCTGGCACTGTTAACGGCCCTTTGGGTATTGATCTCCGAAGACGGCGAAAGTGACCCAGACGAGCGAAGGCCTATAAGATCGTGAGGTGATCCGAATCAGCGGATTGATAAAGGGAACTGTCACCTCGATGGGTGAATCCAAACGAAAGCGACAAACCCTCACCGACATGCTCGCCAACGCGAAGGGCTGCATCTATTGCGCAGGAGCCAACACCGCCACGACTGTCGAGCATATGCCGCCAAAATCGATCTTCGAGGGCAAGCACCGTCCGAAAGGGTTGGAGTTCCCTGCTTGTGCAGAATGCAACAACGGCACCAGTCACTCGGATTTGGTCGCGGCAATGCTGGCCCGTCTCTGGCCGAATGCCGACACCGCGACAAGTAAGAGAGACATTGCGAAAATCCTCCGCGCCGTAGCCAACAATGTTCCTGCAATTCTGCCCGAGATGTACGTAGGACGAGCCGGAGAGAAGCTCGCGCGGAAGCAGCGCAGCATTCCTGACGACGCCCATCCGTTGCGGGCTGACGGGCCGCTCCTGACAAGGCACATTCAGACCTTTGGGGCGAAACTGGGCTTTGCCCTACACTATGAAGTAACAGGGGCCTGGGTGCCTGCTGGTGGCGGCGTGCAGGTAATGTGGTTTTCGAACGTCCAGGCGCTGAACGGCCAAATGCCAGACAGCCTATTCGCAATGCTGCCCGAGCCGTTGACGCTCCAACAGGGGGCGAAGAGCGTAGGAGATCAGTTTCAGTATTCGTACGCCCCGGCCGAACAAGGACACATGCTCTACTTCGCGTCGTTCAGCCAGTCCTTCGCCGTGGCCGGTATCGCCGCGCAAGACCGCACGATATACCTTGACGCCCGCGCGCCTGATTTCCCCGTGTTCTCGCCGGGCGACTTTCAGGTCTCGATCACTCGATGACACCGCACCTGGGCGATGCTTCATGTTTCACCCACCCGGACAGTTCGGAAGTATGTGCAATCTCTATTCGATCACTACGAACCAGGAAGCCATCCGCGCCCTCTGGCTAAACCCCAATTCCGGCCCCGTCTGTCCGGCTTGCGACATTGGTGTTGCGCTGTTCGGTGGCCTGCTTTGCATTTGCAAGTGGCCTATTTCGGCCAGTACCAGCCGGTCTGGACTCGCCAGCCCAGATGCGGTGTGTCGCTAGCGAACCGGAATTCTGCCCAACTCCCGGCAGGCCCGATTCCCGGGCCAAACGGAGCAAGACCATGGACACGACCTCCCGCAAAGAAGACGACTGCCCAGCCTGTTTCGATACGAAGCAGGACAGTTCAATGCGCTCCCCATATCCACGGCGGAAAATCCTCTACGTCGAATGTCCCGTCTGTAAGGGTACGGGCAAAAAGCCAAAGGCTGATTGACAAGTCCATCGCCAGCGAGGGAGCCCCGTCATGGAGCGACGGGCTTTCCCTTCGCATATTTTTCAAAAATCGGCACGAAGCTTGGCGCCAACGCGCTTGCGCGCTTCAACGATGCGTTGTTCGCGCTCGTGCTCGTTCTTGATGCTGGCTACGCGAGTGCGGCTTATTCCAACCATTTCGCCAATGGCCGTTTTCGAAAGTCCTTCGGCCAAAAGGGCCAAAATCTTGTTGTTGCGCTCGGTATAGTCGATTGCAGGTTTAGTCATGGTCAGGCCCCTGATTCGAACGCGAATTATACCATGCCGCTAAGCCTCCACCGCGCCGGGCGCGCCTCGCCGACTATCTGGACTCCCTTTCCATCATGGTTCTTGAGCGCGGGCTTTTGTCCTCAGCGTGCATCCATGCGCCGTGAGCGTCGGGCATCATCCGAACGGCAGCTTCTCCTGGCCTTCGTGCCATTCGATCACGCTGAAAAGCATCCCGCGCTTGAGCATCTCGGCCTCGATGTCGGCCGCGTGCTTCTTCCACGCCAGCGTCTCGCGAACGCGAAACCTTGGATCCTCGCCTCCCTGCTCCTGCGCATCGTCGGAAGCTAGCGCACCGCGCACGGCCTCGTACATCAGGGTGAGGCTGCCGTTCGTGAAAGCCTGATAGTCCATCGAGGCTCCTGCGAAAAAGCCGCCGCTGGGCGCAGCGACGGCTCTACTCAATACGCGTGACCATCCAGGTCATCACGACGGTGAACCCGAACGGTTAATCCGCGGTTACCGGACAGGCGCAGGACCGGAGCCCCGCGGCGACTCTAGGAAGCCCGCTGGTGCGGTGGCCGGCTGCAGGCTGTCAGGGGTGCCGGTCGATCGGCGCCAGCGCGCGTGGGGCCGCGCTTTTGAACCGTGATATGCATCACGGCGCCCTGTCCGGCTCTCACGTAGTCTTCAGGCTGACGATGCGGATGGTCCCTTCGTCTCACGACAGGAGACTGACCGATGACTGCGCAGAAAAATGAGTTGAACAATCGCGAAATCAGCGAGTTCGAATTGACGGGTGAACAGCTGGATCAAGTGAGCGGCGGCTCGATGGATAACACGGACACGGCGTTTGCCATGGTAGCCCAGGCCCAAGCCCAGGGCGTCGTTAGGTCCCACGGCCGGTAACATCGACCCAGCACCCTAAGAGGCCGCCAACTCAGGCGGTCTCTTTCATTTTTGCGGGGGCGCGGGACCGAAGCACCGCGGCGACTCTTGGAAGCCCGCTGGTGAGTCCGGGATTTGGGGGATGCTTGTGTCATTTGCCTTCCGAAATCCGCTGTAGGCCGTCCTTAGTCAGGACGATGCCGCCCAGGACTTCCTTCGCGTAGCCGATATCCTTGAGCCGGGATTGAATGCGGGACGGAATGTGATGGGTGATCGGATGCGCGGCGAGCTGCCGCAGGACCTCAAATTCCAAATCATTTAGCTCTGGGGGCAGAATTTGATCCATGCCCCCAATATGCGCCCGGCTCGCACGTTTTCCAGTCAGTAAGTCTGCCACAACTACCAGAGCTTGCGAAGGCCGTTCGCCGGGCTTGAGAGAGTCGCTGGTGAGTCCGGCTTTTGCGGGCTGGAATTTGCCGGGCTTTCCCCGGCAATCGCTCGGCGCGCCACGCTGGCGCGGCCGGGGAATCGTTTAAGCTGAGCCGGGCCGCGCAAATGTCAGAACCCTGCAAACCAGGATTTTTGTTTCATGGGCGATCAATCGAGATTCGAGCGTCCACCAGGACCTAATCGCCACTCTCGGAGCGGGCGTATCTTCGTCCTCACGTTGCTAGCCGTCGCCTTAATCGTACCTTTGGGCGTTTACGAAACTATTCCTGTGAAGCAGCACAAAGCGACCGCACCACCACCAGATCCGACTGCTCAGGCGATCCATGACCTGCAGGCGTCCCTACAGCAGGCCGTCGGTCAACTGGGGGCCCTTCAACAAACGGTCTCATCCGATCGGGCCGAGATGAAGCGGTTGTCCGACGACGTCACAGCGCTGAGCGCCAAAATCGAGGTCCTACAACAATCGTTCGCGAGTACTCAGCAGGCTCCTGCAGTTCAGCCAACAGAGCCCCCAAGGCAGAAGCGCGCGACGGCCCGTTAACGGATCACCCGGCCCCACCACCGGCTTAAGAGGGCCGCTGGTGCGGGTTCGGTTTGCGGGCTGTCGCGCCGGGGCGCCAGCGCTGATTCCTCGAGACGCCATTTTGGATGGACCTTTAAAGGCCCGCGCGCGTTGAGGCCTTTGACCCGGGGGCGACAGCAAACCCGGAGCTTTGGTTATGTGCGATATCCCTCTGGACCTTGAGAGAAGGTTCGAGCGGCGGTGGGCGGCCAGATTTTCCGGCCCGGCCAAAGAGCATCGCCTTGAAGGACAGCAGCAGCATCAACGGGTCACCACGCCCGACAAAAGCAAAAACCCGCCGGCGTGGAACCGGCGGGCTCGCGAGCGCGGACCTGAACCCGCGCCCCTCGTTAGCGTTACCGCTTGAGCCGTCTTGAATGAGCGGCCAGCCGCTGCCGGTTTTCGGGCTCATGCGCCCAACAGTTCTTGCTCGATCGCCTTCAATCTTCGGCCGACAGCGCGGTCGATCGCACGCGCCTCTCTCGTGGTTATGTCTCCCTTGACGATTTCGGACATCATGCGGGCTGTGAGCGCTTGAACCTCATCAAGGTTCATCCCTTCAATCTCTGCGATCCGCCTCTCGACTTTGGGGCTCAAACTCGCGGGCTTCTCGTTTCCCATGTTGGCTCCTATTGTTCTGATGATTCTGATCCTGAACCCCGGCGGCGCCGAAACAAGACACCAGCGCCGCCGAGTTGTGGATAAAGCTACCGCCGCAGCCGTCTCGCGTGTGAGACCAGCCGCTGCCGGTTACGCTTTCTCATCGATCGGCGCCGGCGCTTCATGATGCGTCCGCCTGTTTCTCACAGTAGAAGGCGGCTTCATAGTCGGTCTTCAGCTTCTTCAGCATGTCCGCGACATGGAACACCGCGAACATCGCCTGGTCGGCCTTGGGCTCTCTTCCCTCGATTGCACGCTCGGCCAGCTGCAATGCGATCACCGACATGGTTGCGCAATCGAAGATGCTTTTTTCAAGATCACGGAAAGCTCGCCCGTGAACTTCATCGATCATGGATTGCGTCCATTCGATTTCAACCGGCTCGGCGCCTGGAAATTCGACCACGTTGTTCATGCCCGTTCCCCCTCGTCCTGGGGATCGAGCTCGCCGCCCATCTTCCGCAGCCCTGCGGCAAGGCTCTGCAGGAACGCCATCGGCCACGGCGGGTGGTCGGCCGTTGCAGAATGACGCAGCGCGCGAAGAGCATCATCTGTTCAAAGGCGTTGCTCGTATTGTTCTTGAGATAGAAAAATTCGCTGTCAGAAACCTTGCCTTCGGCCTCCTGCTCGACGGTGACGCAGCGGTCGTAATGCGCCGCCGCCTCTCGGTGCTGAGCGATGAAGCGGAAAATCTCGTCCTGCTCGCCCGTCCGGTCGATGATCGGCAATCCATCCTGATACTCAATCGGTTGCCGCTCTTTGTAGGGGGCCCGCACCTTCCGCTTGCGCGTCGGCTGGTGAGGCGCCGGCGCGGCCGTCGGATTCGATGCTGCTTGCAGCGGGACATCGAGGCCCGCAACGATCCTGAGAAATGAATTTGTCATCACGCCAGCCCTCCTTGCTGCCAATCCTGCGTTCCGACCTGCTCGAGCAACCCGTCAAGGTCAGCGATGCCGGACTCAGCGGGGTCGGCCTCGCGGTCGGCTGTCTCCCATCCACGAAAACAGTTGACTGTCGCGCCCGTCCAAAGCGCCGAGCGAAGGCTCGAGCCTCTCTAAACCCGAATTTAATTGGTGACGACGGATTGCGCGGCTACATCGGAACGGTGCTAGGTCTCCTCCCTCCGGGTACAACTTCGGCCCCCCGCTTAGCCCCCACGCAGTGGGCTTCTCTTGGACCTAGCCGAAATATCGGCTAGGTGCGTCCCGATTTTTATCAATGAGGCCCCGCAATGCCGTTCCGAATAACCCTGATCGCGGCTGCGATCGTCGCCATGACCGCACCGGCCAACGCCCAACAATCGTCTCCGGAACGCGGGATCAGGATCATTACTCCTTACAGCGAGCACATCTACAGCGCCGACCCTGCCGCGCCACAGCAGCTGCCCGATAATGATGGTCTGCGACAACAAAACGAGGATAGCTGGAGGCAGCTTCAAATGGACATGGCAAGGCGGCGACTAAGGGAAATGGACGCCGAGTAAAGAAGGATAGAAGGATCAAGGAAAAACCCGCCGGGCGTGAACCGGCGGGCTTGAATTTATCCGACTCTCAGATTTTCCGCAGACGTTTTGCCCCGGCTGCTCATTTCTTCGTAGCTCACCTTGGCGCCCTCATTGAGACTGCTCAGACCGGCTTTTTCCACCGCCGAGATGTGCACGAATACGTCTTTGCCGCCGCTGTCGGGTTGAATAAAACCAAACCCCTTAGTCGCGTTGAACCACTTTACAATACCTGTCGCCACGTCCGCTCTCCCTTTTGAAGCAAGGGCGACAGCCTAGGTCGCTAATGCAGTACACCGCAAGGAAAACCCGCTGGCGTGAACCGGCGCCCTCGCCTCTCGTCCGGATGCACCCACACCCGGCGTCCACTCACATCACGTACTCGACCAACATTCTTTGCACATGATCGCACCGCAGACATTCGGACGTTGGAACCGTTGGGATATTCGATACGTGCCAGCACCATGTTGTTGTGACACCTGGGGCAACGATGCTGCTTGATCGGAAGTTGAGACGGCTCGGCACGAGTATACGATTCAGGCATGTGAGTGATGCACCGCGGTTGGAGGTCAGGACTAAAGCATTCCCAAAACAGCTGCCACCAAGCGGAGTATGATCGCTCGGTCCCACTGGTATTTCCTCGGCCGGGCACTCAAGTCCCCAGCAGCCAAACGTAGCAATCTATATGTTACGGTCATGTGACAAGGAAACCAGCCCGCCAGCGTGAACCGGCGGGCTTTGATTTTGTGAGCAATCAAACGCCAACCTTAGGAACGGTCTGCCCGTTGCTGGGGGCGGTTCTTCATCTGGGCTTGGCATGCAGCGTGCATAATTGATGCTGCCGGGATTTCAGGGCCCGACCAAGGAAATGCCGATGCCGCTGGGCGAATATATTACGCTCCGGCGGCATTGCGCATTTGAGTGGCCCGACGCACGACGTTGCCGGACGACATACGCCGGGCCTACCAACCCGTGGGCTTCCCCCTGGAATGGCTAATTCAAAGTGCGGGCGATTCTTGGCAAAATTGCACCCATGCCACGCGAACTGAAAATCACTCTCGGGGAAATGCGGGAATCCGGCCCTACCCGGCTCATCGTCTTCTGCGGCGATTACAAATGCACGCATTCTGTCGTCATCGATGCCGCTCGCTGGCCCGATCAGGTTCGACTTTCGCGGGCCTGGATATCAGGGTCGTGCCTTTGGCTATGGGGTCATTTGCCGGGTCTCTTCCATGCCATCATCCCATAGACCGCGACAAAAACGACAAACGCCGCAATGATGGACAAAGCGATAGTTTTTTCCATCCGTCGAATATGAGCCCCACCCGGCCCGTTTTCCAGCCCTGAAACCCGCCACAATCAAATTGACCCACTACCCAGGCTTGCGGCCACCGCGGCGCCGATATCAGGCCGCTATTTGAGCCAGCGCGCATGGGCACGGCCGTGTCATGACCGCTTGGTATGCGCGTTGCAGTACTAGGGAGGCTGGGGATTTCAGTGTCCCAGTTCAGGAATAAGCGCCGCCGGGCGGCCTATTTTGATCCCGGTGGCGTGTCTTTCCGAGACAAATTCATCTTCGATCTGATTGGAAGCCGTCACGCGTTAGCTACTCGCAAGATGGCGCAACAGGAGGCGTAATGATGATTGAGGCCTTCGCAATAGTCCTAGGGCTGATCGGTCTTGCCCTCTTGGCCGCTCACGCGTTGGATGCCTATCGGAACGGCTAGTCGTCAGCACGGCGCGACGCGCGTTCGGTGACACGCGGGCGGGGAGACAATTGCTCCGCATATGCACAGCTTAGCTTTTTGGGTGTCTGGCACCTGACTTGTGGAAGCCCCAGAACGCAATCAGCAGCAGGGCTGCGGCTCCAATTCCCATCAATAGAAGAATGGCTTCCAGCATGACGAATCAGGCTCCGCGCGTGGAAAGGATACACACGGGCGGAAACTTGTCATCATAGGCCGTACCGCCGGGGTGAGCCGGCGGGCCGTTGGCGAGTGCGATCCCCAGGAACTTACCCATCTTTGCGCAGTTTTCAGTCGGGGCCCCGGAAAGATTTGTCCATGTTTCGCCTCTTGTCGATTCTCGCCTTTAGTGCGCTCTGCATCCTCGCGGATCGAGCATCTGCTGATCAGCTGAAGCCGCATGAAAGTTTGGCATCCGAGATCAGCTCCCGGCAACGGTGCGCGTGCACATGGCGTGGCCCGACCCGCATTATTCATCACAGGCGCTATCGGAGTGTCAGAACAGCGTACTTAACAATTGGCTATGATCCCCTGCCGTACCGCTTCGGCTCAGCATCGGTATGCGCGCCGCCCTATCGGTATTACTGGCGCTAGCACCACAAGGAAAACCCGCCGGCGCAAACCGGCGGAGCTTCGATCTCGATTCCACCCGCTCGCCGTGCCTAAAGATGCTCGGGCACTGCTCTAACAATCCGTCATAGTCGACGATGCCATAACCCCGGGCTGGCGCGCCATCCGCTCAGCACAATCACTCTGCCGTGAGCGTTGGACGCCAAACCATGTGCAATCTCTACTCCATCACCACGAACCAGGAGAAGACACGAAGATGACGGGTGCTGGCCGGGTTTCGAGGAGTAGTGCTCGGCAAAAGTCGGCCGCCGGCGCCATTGTTCGCGCCATAGGGGCCCCCATCTCTCTCGGGCACAGCAACCCACTCCAGTCAGGAAACTTTGATGGCCAAGCTCGACGGCAAGATCGCTCTCATCAGCGGAGGCACCAGCGGTATCGGTGCGGAGACCGCCAAACTCTTTCAATCCGAAGGTGCGACGGTGGTCGTTACCGGCTCCAGCGAGCGCTCGGTGGAAGCCGCCAAGGCGGCACTCCCCGGGATCGAGGTGCTGGTCTCGGACGCGGGCAACGTGGCCGCTACCAAGGCCCTGGTCGACCAGGTCAAGGGCAAACACGGCCGCATCGACGTCCTGTTCGTCAACGCCGGCATCGCCAAGTTCGCGCCGATCGCGCAGGTCGACGAGGCCTTTTACGACAGCCAGTTCAACATCAACGTCAAGGGCGCATTCTTCCTGGTCAAGCACGCCATCCCTGTCATCCCGGACGGCGGCGCGATCATCCTGACCGCTTCGGTGGCCGGCGCGAACGGCGGCTTAGGGGGCAGCACGGTCTATGGTTCGACCAAGGCGGCACTGCGTTCGTTCGGCCGCACTATCGCCAAGGAACTGACGCCGCGCGGCATCCGGGTCAACACCATCAGCCCCGGTCCGATCGTCACCCCGATCCTCGACAAAGGCGGCCTCACGGCGGCTCAGAAGGACAACTTTATCGAGGGGGCCAAGACCCGCATTCCGCTCGGCCGCACCGGCACCGTCGCCGAAGTCGCCGCCGCGGCCCTCTACCTCGCCGCCGATGCGACCTACACCACCGGCGCCGAACTGTTCGTCGACGGCGGTTTGATCGACCTCTAGGTCGCTCAGGGCTGCCGATGCGACTTCACTGCGCTTGGATGTCCGGATGGCCCCGAAATATCATCCCACGCCCCTTTCGGGCGGCGACCGGAAGGCTTTGAACAAGGAGTTCGGCAAGGCGCGCGCCATGACCCGCATCCTGGCCACGCAGTCGGCCGAGATGCGGGCAAAGGGCGAAGCGATGATCCAGCAGGCCGACAAGCTGTTCTGCGAAAGCTGGAGCGAGCGGATGTGGAACGACGGCGAGCCGATCGATCCGTCACCAACGATCGACCAGGCCGTCAACGGCGGCTTTCCCTGGCTGGAGATCCAGTGCGCACGATGCAAGACGGCAAGCGACGTCGACCTCGCGGCGATGAAGCACCCGCCGACCACTTTCGTGCATGATCTCTCCAGTCGGCTGCGCTGCCGCAAATGCGTCAAAGCGGGCCGACGTCCCGCAGCGACCTTGCTACAATTAGCTTGGCAGCCGCGGCATCCCCGTTCGGAAGACTGACATGTGCAATCTCTACTCGATCACCACCAACCAGGCCGATCATCGCGTCGTTCCGCGTGATCAATCGATACGTCGGCAATCTAGCGTCGATGCCGGGCGTGTTCCGTGACTACCCCGCGCCGGTCATCCGCAATGCCGGCGACGAACGCGAACTGATCATGATGCGCTCGCTGGGGCATGCCGTCGCCGCCGCGTTCAGGCGGCCCGCCAGTCACCAACATCCGCAACACGTCGTCGCCGCACTGGCGAGGTTGGCTGAAGCCTGAGAACCGGTGCCTGGTCCCGTTCAACAGCTTCGCTGAGTATGCGCCAGAGCCGAACCCGGAGACCAAGAAGAAGGACGTCGTCTGGTTCGCGCACAGTGACGACCGGCCGCTGGCTGCCTTCGCCGGCATTTGGACCGAGTTCAAGGGCGACCGAGGCACCAAGTCCAAGCCGGTCCCCGGCCCTCACCTGGTCTATGGCTTCCTGACGACAACGCCGAACGCCGTGGTCGAGCCGATCCACCCGAAGGCAATGCCGGTGATCTTGACGACGGACGAGGAGCGCGACGTCTGGATGCGCGCGCCATGGGACGAGGCAAAGGCGCTGCAGCGGCCGTTGCCGGATGACGCGCTGAAGATTGTGGCGCGCGGTGCTGACAAGGAAGATAGGGCAGCGGCGTGATAACCTCCTCCGATGCATTTCGCCAGCAGCAACTGGAGCTGTACCGTTCAATAATGGAAGAGGCGAGAACTCGCGTCGATGCAATCAATGTCATGCTTGGCGGCGCGACTGGCCTCGCTGAGAGAGCGGCTGCAGAGTTCTGCTACTTACAAATACGTATGCTCTGCGAACTGACAGCCTTGGGATGTCTGGTGGCTCACGGTGAAATCGAGAAAACCAGAACCCTAAATAAAATATGGGCCGCCGATGAAATCGTGAGGAGATTGGAGCGTCTGAACCCAACCTTCTACCCCAAGCCGGTGGTCTTCACCAATCCCAGCCCCGGGCACTGGCACCTCGAAGAGTTTCCAAACGAGAATTATCTCCGCCAGGACGAGTTCGGGAAGCTGGTGGGCATCACTGGCGATATTCTCCACAAAGGCTCGTTACGTCGGCTCGCAAAAGGTCAGAGTTCGGCAGAATGCACTATCGAGCGCGCCGTGCATTGGGGCCAAAAAATCGTCAATCTGATCAACCAGCATAGGATCGGTCTAATAGGAAACAATCATATTGTTTGTGCCCTCGCGGATGGTGGTGGCCAAGTGTCCGTCTCCTTTGCCCAGCCGCAAAGTACGGCTTGATGCCGGAGAGTAGAGGCTGGCAGCGGCGTTTCGACGATCCGATCCCGCTGCCGCGCGGACACCAGTTCGTCACCCTGAATGATGCCGCCGGCTACATCGTGGCTTTGCCGGCGAAGACGTCCGCGCAAGAACACTGGCAACTCGCGATGCAGATGTTGATCGACGCCGCCGATCGCGGCGGCATCGTCATGCTGGCGCGGATCGCGATGATGCAGGCATTGAACCATGGCAAGCCAGACCCGGCGACACCGGTCCGACGCGGGCGGGCCAAGGCTTATCGCGTCATCAAATGAAATTTGGCGGCTTGTCCAATATGGAAAAGAAGGCCGCCCGCTTAAGCTCGGGTCGGCGTTGTGATCACCGTTCGATTGACGATGCCATACTATTTCCAGCCGGAGATCGCGGCCCCAAGGGCGCCCGCATCAAGCATGCGGGCGGCGCGCCACTCGCGCGCGGCGTCGGCCAAAGCAAGATCCACGCCCCCGTGAAGGAGGCGACGTCGCGCGACAGCGCCTCGACATGGCTTGGCGTGTTTCGATCCACGCCCCGTGAAGGAGGCGACAACAAAACAAGTTTCAACCCGTCTTTTTGGCGAGGGTTTCGATCCACGCCCCCGTGAAGGAGGCGACCCGGCGCGAGTACCTGATCCTCGCGCTGAAATGCGAGTTTCGATCCACGCCCCCGTGAAGGGGGCGACAACTCAGTGAATGACGCCGCGCACGAAGCGCAAAGGTTTCGATCCACGCCCCCGTGAAGGAGGCGACGCACCACCGGGGATGAACCCGATCATGCCGGAGATGTTTCGATCCACGCCCCCGTGAAGGAGGCGACTCGCTAGGGTGGTGGGCTCCCGCGAGTCGATAGTTGTTTCGATCCACGCCCCCGTGAAGGAGGCGACAGCCGTTTCGCCAGCTCGTTCAGCACCAGGACAATATTTCGATCCACGCCCCCGTGAAGGAGGCGACGGCTGTTGATGGCGAACAACCGCGGCGGCAAGACCGTTTCGATCCACGCCCCCGTGAAGGAGGCGACGCGGAACACGCCAGACTCATCGATGTGCGCCCAGGTGTTTCGATCCACGCCCCCGTGAAGGAGGCGACACTTCACGTGCGTGCATACGGTGCGCGCATGAGCAAGGTTTCGATCCACGCCCCCGTGAAGGAGGCGACTATGGCTTGGGGTACATCATTCTCGACCGCTGATGTTTCGATCCACGCCCCCGTGAAGGAGGCGACAAGTACATAAAGAGGACACCGGCAACAACCAATAGTTTCGATCCACGCCCCCGTGAAGGAGGCGACGCGGCCGACGTTCGTTTACAGGCAGGTCCAGGATTTGTTTCGATCCACGCCCCCGTGAAGGAGGCGACTCCCCGCTTGTTGTCTTTCGGACACTCTTCGTACTGTTTCGATCCACGCCCCCGTGAAGGAGGCGACAGGCCACGGCGCGCATCGGTGGTTTAATGAATTGTTTCGATCCACGCCCCCGTGAAGGAGGCGACCGTCTACCAATAGCTCATTCTGCTTTCAAAGAAATCTGGTCCGTGCGCGCGATATCGTTGATTCGTTTGAAGTAGCGACATGAACCGTTGCTGCACCGTTAGGATTATCGAATGATCTGAATGGCTTAAACGAAGCGCGAACTGGCCGGGAAAACCGGGCGTGCTTGAGGTTCGCGCCTCGCGCCGACATCAAACGATCAGCGGCCCGCCAAGATCGACGGCCGGCTTGGCGCCGACATGCTCGACGCGCCGCTGCCAATTGGCGCCGAGGAAGTAGTAGCGAAGGCTGTCATGCGCTGGATTGATCAGGCGTTCGAGCCTCGCTTTCAGGCTGGTCCATTGCGCGGGATCAACCTCGATCTCGAATACGGAATATTGCACGCGCTGGCCGTAATCGCGACATGCCTTGGCAACGCGCCGTAACCGAGTGACCCCTCCGGGTTCGGTGGTGCTGACATCATAGGTCACGAGAACCATCAAGGCGAAACCTCCATCGGGCTGGGCTCGGTCACATCGAGTCTCACTTCCAGATCCAGGGTGGATAAGCATCCAGATCGCCCCGCAGGTGTCGCGCGAGAAGCTGCGCCTGCAGATGGGGAACGAGGCCAAACGGCGCCGCTTCTTCCAGAAACGGGTGACGCCGTTCCTCCTTCTTGCGCTCCTGCCACGCCGTCAGGACGGTGCGGCGTCCGTCGTCGGAGAGCAGCACCGCGCCGCCATCGCGCGTCTCGAAGTCGCGCGCTCGCAGCTGGCGGCGGTTAAAGAGCGACAGCGCCAGACGGTCCGCGAGAATGGGGCGCAATTCCTCCATCAGGTCGAGCGCAAGGCTGGGACGTCCTGGCCGGTCCCGATGCAGGAAACCGACGGCGGGGTCGAGGCCCACTCCTTCAGCCGCGCTGCGGCAATCATGGGTAAGCAGGGTATAGAGGAACGACAGCAAGGCGTTCACCGGATCGAGCGGCGGACGCCGGCTGCGCCCGGAAAACCGGATCTTGGAATCTGGCGACCGGATCAGATCGCCAAAGACGGAGAAATAGGTGTGCGCGGCCTCGCCCGCAGTTGGGCGTCGAACGGCACGGCGACGCGGCGCCGGGTCTCGGCATAGAACAGCGCCCCCTCGGGCACTGGGTTGCCGGTCATCTCTTCCAGGCAAAGCCCCTGCGCGCACAATTGCACTTCGTCGGCGCGATGCAGCTTGGCTTTGCCGCGCTTGTATTCGACCGGATAGGCGATCTCGCCATCCGCGCCGACGCGGAACTCGACGAGATCGGCGACGCCGGCCAGATTGAGCCGCCGACAGGCGAGCGGCAGCGCCAACACCCGGCGGATGTTGCCGCGCTTCCGCTCGGCAGGGTCGTGGGCGACGTCGTGCAGGACGCGGCCCTCGGACGTGAAGCGGTTCTCTTCCCATTGCCGCTCGATATGGATCAGCGCGGCCTGGCGGAGGCAATAGACCGCATGCTGCAGCGCGGAGAGCGGAATCGGATTGTCGAGTTCCTGCATCCCCGGCCTCCTTGTTCAGAACAACTCGACCACCTCGACCGCTTCCGGAAGACCGTCACGGTTCACCGTGACTTCGTAGTCAGAGAACCGCCTGGCCGGCGGATAGTTGCTGAGACGATCGCTCCCCGGTTCGAAAAGCTCATCGCCAATCTTGCGATTCACCTTCACGCGATCGAACAAGGCATGGGCATGGGCATTGCCGAGCGCCGAGGCGTGCTTGAACGCGATGCCGCGGCGCGAGGACATCTCGCCCCGGGCCGCCGAACGGTCGTGCTCGAACATTGAACCCAGACTTTCAAAAAGATGGGCGAGATCGGCCCCGCCAAAGCCCGTTCGCTCCGCCAGCTTTGCGTTGACGAAGATGTGAGCGCGATAGAGCCCATAGGGCACGATGTGCTTTCGGCCCATGGTGCGATTTTCGGTCCGCTCGTCGCTGTCGTCGCCCTGCTGACGTTCGGCTTTTTCCTTCTCGTTGGTGGCCGCCATGCGCGTGATCGAGATTTCAAGCGGCAGAATCGTTTCAATCGAACTGGCAAACGTGACCTGCACCGGGCCGCGCACCTGACCGGCATTAATACCGGTGCTCATGACCGCGCCAAAGGCGCGCACATCGAAGAAGTTGTCGCACATGAATTTGGTCAGCGCCCTGGACTCATCGTCGTTCTGCGGATTCAGCTTGCTGTCTTTCCCAACCTTATCTGTATCGCCGCGGATCGCTTTATAGGCCTCGCGATGCTTCTCGTTGAGTATGGAGCCTTCCTGTACATAAATGCGATAGCCTGGCTGGTCGCCTTTCGTAAGCTCGGTGTAATTTCGTATCTTGCGCTTCAGCGAAACATCGCTGACCAACCCCTTGTTGGTCTCGGGGTCCATTCGCGGCATGTTGCCGGCGTCGGGATCGCCGTTCGGATTGCCGTTGGTGACGTCGAACAGGAAAACGATGTCGAAGCGGTTGGCGAGCGCGGTCATCAGGCAGCCTCCTCCGGTGCGGATTTCTCGGATTTCTTGAAGAACTCGTTGCGCTGGTGGTAGTAGCCGAGCCCGAACAGGGCCTGGCTCTTGTCCGGAAGACTGGCCGGAAACGGATCACCTTCCGGCGACATCGCCTCCATGATCGCGCCAACTGCCTTTTCAAGATTGACCTTGAGGCCGGGCTTTTGCTTGCCGATCTTCGACAGGTGGTTGGCCGAGCCGGCTTCCAGCATTCGGAAGACCTTGCGGGGCTGCGCGGACGCCGCGCCATAGAACTTGTCCTTGATGGTCGCATTGACATTGCGGCCGAGCGCGGCGGTCTGGATTTGCGCGTAGACCGCAAACAAACGTCCCAGCAGATAGCCGGGCTCCCTGCATTCCGGATCGAGCGACACCGGCACCTCCATGTTGAAATTCTTGATGAGAATGGACTTGAGAATGGCAATCCGCAGGCCGTTGACATCGTGGTCCGCGCGCAGCCGCATGATCAGTGTCGAGAGCAGGGTCAGCGGATACGGCGTATCCGTCAGGATCGCCCGCATCCATTCGCCGGCGAGGTTGGGCTGAATGTTTTCCGATTTGCGCAGCACCGCGGTTTCGACCAGCATCCGCCACATCGAAGGCGCTTCTTCCTTCGGCGGCGGCTCGACACGTAATCGTTCGAGATGCCGCAGGTATCGCTCGGCGATCACACCGAAATCATCCTCGATGTAGAAGCGCACGGACAGCCGCGCCGCGTTCGGCGCCAGCGCGAGAACGAAGAAACGGACGCCTTGCGGAAGATCGGGTTTGAATTCCTCGATCGGGCGGCCGGCGCGGAGTTTTGCGAGAATACTTTCGAGCTTCTTTAATCCGACGGCTCCCGCCTCCTTTTCATCGAGGAATCCGAGGAAAAGGCTCTCCGCTTCCAACGCCGGCTGCGCCTCCGACGAATCGGCCCAGAAGACGGTCGAGGCATCTCCTACCTGGATACGATGGCCACTGTTGCGCTCAAGAAAATGGTTAAGCGCAGATGTGTAGGCGAAGGCGGCAGCTTCCGAGATGGGTGCGTTGTCACCCTGCTGATGACCATAGGAGGTGAAGGCGTCGAGATTGAAGGATACAATCGAGGCGCCAGACGATTGCGCTCCCCATACACCCTTGATGGCCGGATGCAATCGCGCCACCGGGGCGTGATCGCCGGTAATGAGGCAAGCAGCGGACGTCTTGTCGCCCGTGGCGGTCAGCCGTGTCCAGAGGTCGCGCGCGGCCGGACGATCGTGGATCATGACATTCGCAAGCCGCTCGCTTTCCAGCGCGAAGACAATATTCTGGTCTTTCATGTCATCGGGCCAGCCGAGCCCCGCAAATTGATCGGCATTCCATCTATCAAGAAAACGCAGGATGGCTTGTAATCCTTCGTCCGACGACGAGGCGAGCCATTCGCGATGCCGGATAATGAAAGCGTCATGCTCTCGGGACGTGCGCTTTCCCTCACCCGCCGTAATACCCAGGGCATAGGCGGTCTTGTCCCAGAGAAAGTTGGGCTCAACGCCAGAGGTACGCTTTGTCGGTTGCGGCACGGCCGTCAGACGGGCCGTTTTCTTCTTTCCCTCCCCTTCCCGCAGGTCGATCGGCGCGTGCGCCACCGTTCCATCCGGATTAAGTGGAATGACAAAGCTGATCTTCTCCTGCGAATAGCCGTAAGCAGGCACTTCGCCGCGTTCGGCCATGCGGTCATAGGCGCGGACGAGAGAAGCAAGCGCGCTCATCGGCGAATCTCCGGCGAATCGGGTGACGGCACCCGCATCACGCCCCTGTCGAGCGTTGCCCTGAAGAACAGCGAGCTTCGGTCGCCGCCATGATCGATGTCGTAGAGCATGAAGCCGAGATCGCGCGGCGAGCCGAAGCCAAGCTCTGATATTTCGTCCGCCGGCTTTGGAGCCGTCGCTTCGGGCTCGATCAGCTCGAATTGTGCGGGAAATTCGCGGCTGCCAAGGCAGGGCTGGTGAAAGCACTGGCCCTTGCGGGCACGGCGATTGAAAGTGTCGAGATGCTTGCCCTCGTTGTCGTCGGCGCCGGCCTTGGGCGTCAGCGCGAACCGCGCGCAGATAACATAGGCCACGTCGGTCAGCACCGTCGAGGCGCGCTGCTGTCGGTTGTCCTCGACGACGAGGGTGAGATTGCCGATGTCTCCGGTCTTCATCGCAGTGCCGATCGCGCGCGTCGAAGCCTTGGCGCCGACTTCGTTGCGCCGGATTGACTGGAACCGGATCGGCTTGAGGACGTGGATTTCCTCGACGATCCATTTGATGGAGGGCTTCCAATGGATCGCTTCGAGGATGCCGCGCGCGGCCGAGGGCGTCATGACGTCGTAGGAGACACGCTCAACCTTCATTTCCGGGCGCGTAAACAGCGCCCATTTCCCCAAAACGAGGAGACGGATTCCATATGACATTCCCAGCCCCGAATATACCAGTGCAAGCAATCACAATCGAGCGTTGCACGACGCTTAGAACAAATCAAGAAATTCGGAACCTGCACTTTCCCGAGTTTCTTGTCCCAACTCGAATTACACGATGCCGTCGAAACCCAATTCATCGGCTTGTTCCCAAACCAATCCCGTCTCTCTCGAATAGAAATTGGCTGTCCACAGCACGGCGAATTGGTCGCCAAACTCTTCGACAAACCGGACGTGCCCGTTTTCGATCAGCTTGCGGCGATCTTTAGGGGGCACTTGGACGATGTAATTCTGCAGCTTGCGGGCGGCGAGGCCCGGCGGTATCCCTCCCCTGAGCGCGCGCAAGATGGCCTGCGGTTCCTCGTCGATCGCCACGATCACGGGCTCCATGCCGCTTTCGATGAGGCGAAATTGTTCCGCGACGCTGCGATAGGCGAAGTCGGTTCCGCCGGACTCGAGAAGGAATTTTTCCATCACCGCATACTTGTCCAGCCCTTGGCCGCTTTTCCGCCAGTAGACCTCTTGGAAATAGGCCTCGATCGTCCGCGGGGAAAACAGATCGCCACGATGTTCCCCGAGGATTCGCAGCATGTCGCCGATCAGCCCTTTGATTTCGGCGGGTGGCCTGGCCTGCGTCGGCTTGAAGATTGTGACGACGCTGTCCTCGACAGGTCGGCGGCCTTC
The DNA here is from genome assembly GCF_036924615.1 of Bradyrhizobium sp. AZCC 2289. NCBI lineage: Bacteria > Pseudomonadati > Pseudomonadota > Alphaproteobacteria > Hyphomicrobiales > Nitrobacteraceae > Bradyrhizobium > Bradyrhizobium sp. AZCC 2289. The sequence goes on from NZ_JAZHRY010000001.1 coordinate 9,907,632, forward strand.
GCGATTGCAGCGGCCCGCGGCCTGCGTCAACTGGTCGAGGCCAGCCTCGGCCCGCCAGACCCTTGGAAAGTCGACATCCACGCCGGCTTCAACCAGCGAAGTCGCGATGACAACGCAAGGCGTCCGCTGTTCGAGTCGTTCGCGCACGTTCTTGAGAATACTTCGCCGATCGGAAGCTGTCTGCCGGGTCGTGAGATGGATCAGGCCGTCGATGCCCGCCGACTTGGCTCGCTGATAGAGCGTCAAGGCATGCCGGCGGCTGTTGACGATCGTGAGTGCCTGATCGACGGTGGACATCTCGGCAACAAGATCGTCGTCCGCCATCGCGCCGGCGAGGCGCTCGGTCGTGCGCTTGAGTTCGCGATGCAGCCTTGCCGGATCGGGCGCCAGTTCGCGTTCCGGGCCGATCTCAAATCCTCCGGGGAATCGAGGTTCCTGCAACGCGGGCTGGGTCGCCGTACACAATACGATCGTGCAATCGTAATTGCGTGCCAGTTCGCCAAGCGCAGCGACGCAGGGTCTCAATACATGATGCGGGATCGTTTGCGCTTCGTCGAGAATGATGACGGCGTTGGCGAGATTGTGCAGCTTGCGGCATCGTGAGGTGCGGTTGGCGAACAGGCTTTCGAACAATTGCACATTGGTGGTGACGATTACCGGTGCCTGCCAGTTCTCCATCGCCAGCCGCAGCTTGGCGTCGGATCGCTCGGTCCGGAATGCTTCCTCCTTCCTCGCCGTCTCCTGCTCTATCGATGAGTGATGTTCGAGAATGACATCTTCTCCGAGGATGCCGCGAAAGATCGAGGCAGTCTGATCAATGATCGAGGTGAAGGGGATCGCGTAGATGATCCGGTCCATTTTCCATTGTCTGGCGTGATCGAGCGCGAAGCCGAGCGAAGCCAATGTCTTGCCGCCGCCTGTCGGCACATTGAGCGTAAAGACGCCGCGAGGCAGCCCGGATTTCTGGCGCGCGTGGCGCAGAATCTCGTCACGCAAACGGTTCAATGCGGTATCGGCGGCCTCCCGGCGCTTTGCCAACATGTGGGCATGGAAGCGGGCGATCATCCGCTCGATTTCATCCGACAGTACTGGCCAGCCGCGTTCGACCTGGCGGCCGTCCACTGACGCATAGAAGGCTTCCGTATCGAGAAAGTCGGCATCCACCAAACAGGAGAAAATCATTCGCCCCAGGAACGCGATCTGGAACCCGCCAATTTTCGCCCTTGGTTTGAGGTTCGCGGGAGCCAGTCCTGTCGGATCCAATTCGACTTCGTTCCGCCAGATGGTGTCGAGCGGCGGGACAATCTTTTTGAGCCGATCGGCCAGCCCGCTGGTTTCGCCGGACATATCCGGCAGACCAGCGTGATGGCCAGCAATGGCATAGGCGATCAGTTCAGCCATCCCCTTGTCGCGGCCTTTCAGTTCAAGCTTCAGCAGCTCCTGCGCGCCCGCCGATGTAAGCCTGATAGGCTTCCGAATATTTCCCGAGATCATGCAGCCAGCCGGCCAGCGCGGCTGCCTTGGCTGCACCGAACTTGCTGCCGAATATTTTGGCTCGCAGCGCGGTCTGCTGGAGATGACCCGCCAAGGGTTGCCAATTGGAACCGTCAGCAGTCGCCGTCGAGTGCGCATAGTGCAAGGCTATCTCCGCGTTTCCGTTCCGAGCAGATTTATTTCCACTTTATCAGGGCTATGCGTCCTAGCGCGGTTAATTAAGACACTCGGAAAGTGTTGGTTAACACGCCGGACATGCTTCGGAATCGGGTGATCACCGTCGTCGCCAACGATGTCATCATTGCCTGTGCGATGTCCGGTTTACCCCAGCAAGCCGACATCACCAGCGCGGCCGGCTATGTCCGAAAAGTGCCAACAAGAGACTTATGCACCGCAGCAAACAGCATCTCTATTCGATCACTTCGTCGGCGCGGCTAAGGAACGTCGCCGGGATATCGATGCCGAGTGCCTTGGCGGTCTTGAGTGGAGTTAGCAATCGCGTGCTCAACTACCGTGAATTTTCCTTTGGGCCGAATTGCGCGTTTCGGTTCAACTTCCAGCGTGCGGTCCAACGCGGGCAAGCCTCGTACATCATCGCCATCATGGCACCTTCCGATTTTGCGCAGCTATAGTAGCAAATCTTGGTTAGTCCCGAGATTTTCTCTCCAGATTTATTGCACAGCAAAGGCAGTCTGTAAGGCTCTCCCGTTAGCGGCGATTGTTCTGCAAATGCTGATGACGACGCTGCAAGAACGGCTAATGCCAAAACTATCCTCATCTTGCCCCTCGTTGTGTCGCTCGCACGGCGCGCTCGGATTGGCGAACGTACAGTTGACGCCCGCCGCCGGACCGGGACGGAATCAGCAATCTTGCTTTGAGGCCTGATAAGGTGATCCCTGTTACCGGCTAAAAATTCCCTTTTCCCTGAAATATTTTCGTCGCGAAGTTTTCCAAGGAAAAGCCGCCCGAAGACGGCTCCTCAATTCGAAGCTGTGATCATGGTTTGGTCTCCGCCGCAGCCCGCTCAAGTGCAAGCCTGATGTCACGCGCATTGACACGGTCTGGTCCATTGCGGCTCTCGCATTAGCGTTCTCCTCTCAGGGCGTGTCCGAGCCGATGCAGCTCTATTTCTTCCAGCCCATCAGCGGCGTGGATCATCTATTGAGCGCCAAATCGGAATGTCTCAGTTGGGTCAAAATGCGAAATACTCAACCAGAGCAGATGTTTTCCGGTCTTCCACCGGAAGCGGACATTCATCGTGGCGGTCGGCATGTCTCAAACGTGCCATATGCGGAAGTGGCATAGGTCGAGAAACGGCATTGTGCAACCCGTGAACGGCTCCACTAAGCCATGTATGCGCGAAAATCCGTTGCGGTGGAGGTCACTTTGAATTCCGCCGCTCAATCCTGGCACGCGGCGGATAGCTCCGCGCTGCCCCAGCTTATGTAGGCTGCGCTGAAACCGTGGTAATCGCCTTCACTGAAAGACGATCCGCCAGCCTGCGTAGCGTTGGGACATTCCCGAACCACACTCGGCTCTGACGGCCTCAAGGCATTGCCTTTGTTTTTTTGAGTGAGGACAATCATGTTGATGCCAATCTCGCTGAATGGCTGCGCCCAAGCAGCTTCTCATCGCGGCTCGGCAATAACCCGCGCTCATAAGCAAGCTTGTAGGCGTATGCGGCCGATAGTCCGTTGCTCATCGCAAGTTCGGTTCCTTTGATGGGATCGCCTAGATAAGCATACAGGATTTGCTCGCGAGTTTCTTTGGTGATCCTGTTGCGGCTATTCCATCTTCCAGTTGTCATTTGGTGCCTCCTTATGCGAAGCAATACACGGCATCGAACGAGCTGGAGCTAGTGGGCGGGAGCTGCTGATCGCCTTGCGCTCGCGATCAGCCCATGCTTCCCGGCAGGAAGCATCTGACGCCAACCAAAGCGCCGTTCAGATAGTAGGGCCAGACCATCGTGCGGCCAGCGCGGTTCGGTCCATCCACGACAGCGTCGTTCGGAACATCAACCCACTCGCCATCAATGCGCACGCGATAGTGACCGTCCTTAGTTTCCCAATCGGCGTCATCAACGCGCTCCGCATCACTGCCATCGCAGCAGGGCCCTTTGCCACTGTACAAGCTCTCATACCAACTGTTCAACGCAGGGTGTTGATGATCGTGGGCGCGAGCGTGACCGATTGTAGAAATCGACAGCATGACGGTGAATAGAACAAGCGTTGCATGCCAAAAGTGATTGTTCATCTCACACCCAATCCCGGAATCTCTCTGTGCAGTCAGGAAATTCATCCACCCGCATCAACATGCGAAGCTTTCTCAGCTCGCCGTGGTAGTCGTCGGCAAGGGCCTTAAGCTGACCCGCAATCGCTGAGTCGGTCATGGTTTTGGCAGCGCGGAGCAAAGTCTGTGCCGTCTCTAAATATTCCTTGCCTCGTTGTGAGATCTGGACCGTCATAAAGCGCTCGCGCGGGTCTCGGGCAGCTGGTCGAAGGCGACTTGGAGCCAGCCCATCCAATGGCGGTCAGTTTCCCTGCGAGTTCTGAAGCGATCGACGCACTTCTTGGAACAAAGCGGGGTTCGCCACGAGTAGTGCCGGACGAGACCAAACTTGCCATCACAAACTCCGCATCGCGCGGCACTGCCAGATCTAAGACTTTTGGAGCAGTCGGGCATTGGAGTCTCCTCTTGGTACTATCCTCGCTGTTCGTCGATCGTCCTTTTTTCACCGTCGCACTTCATAAGCCTGTGCGCTTTTCCAACGCATGCAGCCTAAGACGATCGCTTCAGCGGCTCAATTGAACGTAGGTAATCGCCCGGCATGTAAAGGAGTAACGGAACCCATACGAAGGTTTATGGGGCTCGCCGTTAAAGCCGACGACTTCCGCAACGGGTCAAAACCGGAAAAGCTCAATGGGAGCATATCTTTTCCGCTCTGCCCCCAACAACGGACATAGAGCGACCACGGCGGCATGTCCGAAAAGTGCCATTAACCGACATCAGCTTGGGCGGGCATCCCGTCAAAACGCATTTGGCACTGCCGTCCGATCCGTCGTACGGTGTGCTCTGGATTGCGCGCCATGGTGCAAGAGCAGGCAAACCGGGTCGGACGCAGGTTGTCGGCGATAGTGGCCGCCGACGTGGCTGGCTATTCGCGACCTCATGCACAATGACGAAGAGGCTACCCATGCCAAGCTGAGGGCGCTCCTCGCGGAAACTGTCGAGCCAGCAATCGCCGAACACGGCGGCCGCATTGTGAAGAACACCGGCGACGGGTTCTTGGCGGAGTTTCCGAGCGCAGTCGAAGCGGTTCGAGCTGCCATGCAGGTCCAGACCCGCATCAAGGAACTTACAATCGGTGAGGTGGAAGACAGGCGCATTGCATTCCGTGTTGGCATCAATATCGGCGACGTAATTGTCGAGCCGCATGACATCTTTGGAGACGGCGTCAACATAGCGGCACGGCTTGAAGGGATCGCCGAACCAGGCGGCATCTGCCTATCCTCCTCCGCCTACGATCAGGTTCGCGGCAAGGTCGCGGTCGAGTTCGCCGATCTGGGCGAGCAGAGCCTCAAGAATATTGCCCGCCCAGTCCGAGCCTATGCCGTGGTCTGGGGTGGATTTATTCGGGGCACAACGACTGAGGGTGCGATGCCGAGCACACCTCCCCCGTCACATCTGTCCATCGTGGTGCTGCCGTTCGCGAACATCGGCGGCGATCCCGAGCAAGACTATTTCGCCGATGGCGTGACCGAGAGCCTGACCACGGACCTATCGCGCATCAGGGACTCATTCGTGATCGCCAGCACCACTGCGTTGACGTTTAAGGGCAAAGCCGTCGACGTGAAGAAGGTCGGGCGCGAGTTGAACGTCCGCTACGTGCTCGAAGGCTCGGTGCAGCGGGGCGGCAACCGACTTCGGGTGAATGTGCAGCTGATCGACGCGAAAACCGGCAATCACCTTTGGGCCGAACGCTTCGACAAGCCTGTCGCCGACCTTTTCGATATGCAGGACGAAATCGTTTCGCGGCTCGCTAACACTCTCGATGCCCAGCTCATCGCGGCCGAGGCACGGTTAGCGCAACGTTCGCCGCATCCTGACGCGATGGACTTGTATTTTCAGGGCATCGCTTGCTTACACGAAGGGTTAACCAACGAACACTTGGCGCAAGCGCGTGGCTTTTTCGAACGTGCCTTGGCGCTCGATCCCGGCTGTGTCGAAGCACTGGTTGGCACCGCAATAGTTGACTTTAATAGGGGCGCTAACTTTTCTATTGACGACCGAGCTGCGCTGCTCGCGGCGGCCGAGGGGGCCTTAATCAAGGCTTTGTCCCTGGCTCCGCAATACGCCCCGGCCCACATGTATCTCGGCGCTGTGCATATTTTTACGGCCCGCGCGGGCCAAGGTATCGCCGAATGTGAGCACGCGTTGTCGCTGGATCGGAATTTAGCTAACGCCCATGGCTGGATTGGTCTTGCCAAGTATTTTCTTGCTCGCGCCGAGGAGACCGAGGCCCATGTCCATGAGGCGCTGCGCCTCTCTCCCCGGGATATCTGGGCCTACCGGTGGATGCTGTTTGTCGGCTGCGCCAACGTGCAGCTCAATGCCGACGCCGAGGCGGTCGTCTGGCTGCGCCGGAGCATCGAGGCCAACCGCAATTTCCCCCTCGCGCATTTCCATCTCGCCGTCGCGCTGGCGCTGCTTGGGTCGCTGGACGAGGCACGGGCCGCCGCGCAGGTAGGGCTTGCACTCGATCCAGGGTTCACCATCCGCCGCTTCCAACGCCAGCAACCGAGCCACAATCCGACTTACTTAACCAGACGCGAACGCTTCTATGAGGGCATGCGCTTGGCCGGAATACCCGAGGGCTAATGTCCGCTCCGGGTCATTCGCGTCATCTTAGCCGTCGGCGGACCACTTCCGATCCTCCCCCGGAAACGGACATCATCAGAGCCGGTCGGCATGTCTCAAACGTGCCACGAACGGACGTTAGCACCTCCAATGCCCCGGCGCGTGGGCGCTGGCTGCGACCATGATAAACTGTTGTCTAAAGTTTGTTCGTCCGGCGGCTTCGAATGATTGTCTCGACACTCACCGCCGCCCGCGCTCCTGCGATTTTTTTTCGCCGATCAGACAGGGCACCCGGGGCTCCTTCTCGGCGGCTGGGACGATCCCGCTCTCCGGCGTGAGGCCCGCAACTTCGAGAACAAGCTTGGTCCGGATCGCTTCCTGGAATTTTTCGCGATCTTTGATCGTTATGATGAAGGCGCCCGGCCCTCCGATCACGCAGTCCTCGTAATAGAGATCGAGGTTCTCGATATCGATCGTCGAAAGGGATGGCTCCTTCACCATGATCGGCAGGCCGTTGATGATGATGCCCTTCTCCAGGGCAGCGTCGCGCGCACCGGTTACGGGGGCTCCGTCGTTGTTCGGCCCATCGCCGGAAATGTCGATGACGCGCCGCAACCCGCGATACGGATTCTCTTCGAACAGCTGCAGTGCGAAATTAATCGCGCCGGAAATCGAGGTACTCGAACCTCGGCGGACCGGCGTTTTCATGATCTCGGCGGCCACGGCATCCGCCGATTCCGGGCCGTCGATCACGCGCCAAGGAATGATGATCTTCTCGTCGCCCGACATCGACCACTCGAAATAGGTCACGGCCACCTTGCTGCCCGGAACGGCCCTCAGCGCCTGAAGGAAGTCTTTCGACACGAGGGCCTGTGCATAGCCCTCGCGCTGAATGGCAAGTTCGTCCATATCCATCGAATAGGAGACGTCGACGGCGATAACGAGCTCGACATTGACGGATGATCCATTGTGTTTGGTATCGGCGAATCGAGATTTCGGGCTCGGCGCGGCAATGCCAGCAACGTCACCTCCGACTATCGTCCCCGCAACAAGCACCGCCCCGACCGAGACACACCAGCGCATGGCGGCCCTCCCGTCCTTTCGCGAGCATGGTGACACCCAAAACGCGCCCCGAAAAGCGGAAACACGCAATTGTCGTCCACGTTCGCAGCAATCGAGGCGGCAGACGTTTCGTTCCGGGTCAAAAGCGTTGCTTTGACGGTGCGCCGAGCACTTCCGGTCTGCCCCGATAAGCAGACATTTTCGGAGCCCGTCCGGACTTTGCATTGGGGCCAGATTCGGACATTGTCCTCACTCGTTTGGTGCTAGGATCAAACATAGACTTCCGGAAAATGCCTTTTCGCCTTGAGTGCGTCAGCGAGGGGAGGTTCCGATGGCGCTCACCTTATCCGAAGCAGCAATTGCCAGGGTTTTGAAATACGAGCAGCTTATACCTGCAATGGAAAAAGCGCTGTCAGCGTTTTCAGGCGGGAGCGTCATTCAGCCAGTGCGCAACATGCTCACAATCGAGGAAGGAAAGCGCTTTTTAGGCATCATGCCAGCGGTGTCGGAGGATGGGATGGGCGCCAAGTTAGTCTGCTTCTTTCCGAAGAACGCTGGTACGAATGTGCCGACACATCTGGCCATGATCATGTTGTTTGAGCCAGAAACAGGGAAGCCGTTGGCTTTTTTGGATGGACGGCTCATTACCGAAATGCGAACAGCGGCAGTCTCGGCAGCAGTGACAAGATATCTCGCTCCTGATGGCAGTAAGGTTCTAACATTGCTCGGAAGCGGAGTTCAGGCGCACGCACATCTGCAGGCCCTACGGCACATAGGTAATTTTGAAGAAGTGAGAGTATGGAGCCGTACAATGGATCATGCGCGGCGCTTTGCCGAACTACACAATGCAATAGCGATGGACCTCGAACCGGCTGTGCGAGGTGCAGATGTCCTGGTGACCGCAACAAACGCTGTAGAACCCTTCTTGAAGGGCGAGTGGCTGAAGCAAGGTGCACACGTGAACGCGGTCGGCTCTCCCCGCCCGACCTGGCGAGAACTCGACGATGCAGCCATGCATAACACGTTGGTTGTGGATTCCCGTGAAGCCGTGCTCAAAGAATCCGGCGACGTAATATTGTCTAAAGCTGCTATCTCTGCAGAAGCAGGAGAGCTCTTTGCCGGCTCGAAGAAATTGCAGCGGTCAGACACGACCATCTTCAAGTCAGTGGGAATCGCCATCGAGGATATCGCCACTGCGCGGCTCGTCTATGATGCCATTGAGGGTAGCTCAGCGCGGGAGGCTGTGACTGAGAGCCCATGGTAGAAGCAGGCCCTTTCCAGCTCCATTCTGAAAGTGCTTCCTATTTCGGGTTGGGGGTCAATCGCGGCACTTTTGCTGTATGCCGGTCACTTCCGGTTTGCACCCAACTCCGGACATGGCGCTGCACCGCAACAACCGACGCTATGTGCCAATTGCAGACTCATCAATCCGTCAGCGTGAAAACGGAAGCAGCGCTTTAGGGGCGCGCGGCGAAGAACACATTAGTCTGGTTCTTGATGTCGAGCTGCTGGAAGCGCGTGAAACCCGCTTCGCGAAAGAGCTTTTCCGTGCGCGCTGGCCCCATGCAGGTCCCAAGTCCAGGCCCTCCTTGCGCCAGCGATTGCGTCATGCAGTGGAACACGCTGAATCCATAATAGACGGTGCCAAGCGCGTTGATATTGTCCTCGAGCCTGTCGGCAGCCTTGGGCTCCATGGTGAACACGACACCGTTTGGTTTCAGCAGCGAGCGCATCTCGCGCAATGTGGTGTGAGGGGCTGCGAAGTCATGGACGCAGTCGCAGGCCGTGATCAGGTCGAAACCGCCGCTCGCATCAAGTTCGCGGGTGGACTGAGCGTGAAACTGCAGGCGCGGACCGATACGTTCTGCTGCGGCGGCCGCGCGTGCCCGTGCGATCGATTGCTCGTTTGGATCAACACCCACGACTTGGCAGTCGGGGAATGCCTTGGCGATCGCGATGCTGACCCGGCCAACTCCACAGCCAACGTCGAGCACGCGACCACCCAGTTTGAGGCGATCGACCACGTCGGGAAGCATGTCAAGCCATTGGCTGATGAGGCGGTGCTCATATTGACCGCAATTAAGCCAGTCGAGCGCTTCAATTCCATCGCTCCCTATCTCGTCGAATGCGACGCCTCCACCCTTCTCGAACGCCTCCGCGACCATAGGGGCAACACGCAGCAGCGCCGGCGCAATAAGAAATAGCCCACCCATGAAGTGATCCGTGCCTTCAGAGGCAAGCAGAAAGGCCCTCTCATCGACCAATTCAAAGGTCTCGGCCGCCGGGTCATAGGCAAGATACCCTGCGCAAGCCATTCCCTTGAGCCACTCCTCCACATACCGGGGCTGCAGCCGGGAAACTTGGGCCACTTGTACAGCGGTCATTGGCCCCTTACCGGCCATCGCGCGAAACAAGCCGCGTTTGACGCCCACGTAGGCCATGCCGACCGCCATCGTTCCGGCCATGTCAGCGTAAACCTTATCGGCAAATGCCCTGACCCTCGTCTTATCCATGGCCATCTCCAGAGCAACGACTACGAAGCACGGAAAATGAATTGCCAAGCACCAGGCAGGGCGAGATTACTCCTGTTCCGCTGAACGTCAAACGCTGCCATCTTCCGGTTACGAGCGTCGCCCTCTGCGATAGACGGCGGCCTGTCGATTTCCGCCATACCCCCATTCGCGACCGGGGACGTGTGGCGATGCAATAGATCGCGAAGGGCCAACAACGGACCTTGGTTTTGATTTGCGCTAGCTTACGCAAGTCCCGCGATGATCTTGTCAACGTCCGCTTCCGGGAACACCTTGACCGAAGTCGTCCGTACGTTCCCGATGGCGGCCAGCGACAAGAGAAACTTGGCCATGGCCTCATCGTCGGTGGCCTCGGTGTGGATGATGAGGTCATATGTTCCCATGGCGAGATAGCCGGCCTTGATGTCAACGCCAAACTTTTTGCCCAACTCCCTGGCGGCCGCTCGACGCTGCGGCATTTCCTTGATGGTCCGAACACCTTGCTCGGTGAAATTGCAGAGAAGCATGTACGTGGACATGGCGGTTCTCCTTTGACAAAGAAGCAATGGACTTAACGGGTCCACGTCGTGGATTATGCCACACTGCCTGACCCCGCCCAACCACCAAGATCCCCTCAGGGCGGCTCGAAGCGGCTAGGGGTCAAAATTGCGGAGAACTCAGTGTGAGCAAATCTAGTCCGCTATAGCCCCGAGTCCGTACCTCGACGAGGCGCACGGCCATTTCGCTGATGGGCCAATTCCGGCTTATGCACCGCAGCGAGCTACGTCTTAGTCTGATCACCTCGTCGGCAGTGGAAACCACCTCTCTCTTGGGCGGCACTTGGATGCCGAACCATGGGTGCGATTGTTTCTTGCGGATCGTCAGCGAATGGCACAGGTTTTCGCCAAGAACGGAGGTCGCGCATGACCATGAACAGCATCGGTATCCCCGAAGGTTTCGAACCGCACTTCCGTAAGAGCCCTTTCACCGATCCTTGGGAACCGCTCTATTCGAAGCGGACGGACAAAGCCGTGATCATCGGACTACGGCTGGCCAAGCCGCACACCAATGCGCGTGGCAACGTTCATGGCGGGCTGATCTCCGCGCTTGCTGACAACGCGATGGGCTATAGCTGCGCACAGGCGATTGGCTGGGCATCGTCGCTGGCGACGATCACTCTTGTGGTCGACTTCACCGGCATCGCGCAGATCGGGCAATGGCTCACCGTGGACAGTGAGGTGATCAAAACCGGCAGAACGATCTGCTTCGCGCAAAGCTTAATCAAGGCCGATGTCAGTGTAATCGCTCGGGCGAACGCCACGTTTCGCGTGGTGCCGAAGCATGAGGGTGACACTCATCCCCGTTAGCCGTTAAGCGGTCCAAGGCATGCTGAAGCGAAGTCTGGACTGCCCTCAATACCGGACGAGCAGCAGGCGATGAAGTTGGTCGGCTCGGGGCCAGACTCGGACATCGGAAGGACTCTGCCCCATCACGAAGGTCAGGCAGGCGGCCGCAACAGCGGGGTGCTTTGAGCAACAGTACGTCAGGACCGAACGCCACGGGCTCCGCTGGCGTAGCACTCGAACAGTGCCCCGCGCCCGCCGGAGCAGTGGAACATCCCGGGCACCATGAACGGCCGGGCCTAGCTCTGGTCCGCCGCGATGCGCTTGCGCGAGGGGTTCGCGTTGGCTGCGTTCACTCGGCCGGGGCAATGGAGGTCTTGCTGGCGGTCATCGTCTGAAGTTTGGCGAAAGGGCGCGCCTCAAGGCAGGCGCGGGCGCTGTCAGCCATGATCAGCAGGCCGCCGGCCAGCAGCATGACATCCTTCAGCACGAGCCGCCCGCCGCCTGACAGATAAGGGAAGCCGTGCTGCGCACCGCCAAGCGCAGAGACCCACGCGTCTGGCGTCGTGATCAGGAACGACAACGTCACGAACGGCGTCAGGAACGAGAGCGTCGCGCCCACGATGCCCCATCGGCGCGAGAACACGCCCAGCAGCGTCAGCAGGCCGATCATTATCTCCATGGTTCCGAGCCCGTCGGAAAAGCCGTAGGTATTATTGGCGGTCTGCCAGGCCCGCTCGGCCGGCTTCAACTCGCCCTCGCGCGTGAGGTGCGCCTTGTACTCGGTTGGATGCTCGTAGAAGAACGACATAAACGGGCTGTTGGCGACGAAGGGCGTGATGCTGTCGGCTTCATAGGGCGCGAATTTGAGCGCGCCGATCCACAAGAAGACGATCGCGATGGCGACGCGCATCAGCGGGATGCCGACCCGATCGGAATGAGCGATCCAGGAAAGCGGCAGACGAAGATAGCCGATCATGAGTTCTCCTCAGGTGTTGGAGTTGATTTCGGCGGCGGCGTCGAATGCGTCGAGCGCACGGGTGGAATATCCGCGAGCACGTCGGCGTTGACGTTGCCGAAGGTCGTCTCCGGCTTATGCTTGTTGCCGTCGTAGAAGGCCTTCGGTATTCATTTCAAGATCAATATTCATTGCACGACTCCTGGCGATTGATCTTGAGAGAAGATCGCCAATGCGAAAGCGACTTTTACAGAGGTGTTCGACATGAGGAAGTTCCACTATGTTCACGAGAACGCCGAATGCGTGAAGCCGAGGTAGGTTCGTCAGTCCGCCGGCGCCATTAATTTTAAATTTAGAAAACACTTCGGTGCGGGCGTCCGAGCGGGAAAGCATTTGTACTGAAAGTGGGTGACCGAGGAACGAAGAATTCCTTGCCTGGGCGGGGCTTCATTCATCAGAGGAGGGTTGCTCGATCAGGTCGGCGGCCGTGGGGCGCCTTATCTGGCGAGACCATTCACTCCGACCAAAGCCTTGGCCGCAGCGCACAGCCAATGTCGCTGTTGGGTCAAAAGGCGACGTCGGCCGGCGACCGGGCTAGGTCCGCTTTGCCTCCGACAACGGACATCGACCATTGCCGGACTGATGTCCGTTAGGTGCCAACAGGAGACATCGCGCCCCTTGTAAGCATTCCGGCAATCGATGTATTCTTTTGTTCAAGAGCTGCCACCGGGACGTGCCGAAATCCCTGGGAATTGCAAGAGGCAGCGCTGGTGCTGTCGGCAGGCGTCGTAGCTTTATTCTTCACAACTGCACGTACTCAATTGCGCGGCCACGCTTGGGTACCGTCATGAAATTTTCACGCCGCTTGCATCTATCGGCGAGTAGTCCGGTGAAGCAGTATTTGAGTTGCCTTGCAGCTGGCTCACTGCTGTTGGCGCTTTCTGCCGGCCATCCAGCCTGGGCGCAGAAGCGCGGCGGCATCCTGCGGCTCGCGAGCCCGGCCAGCCCCGCCAACATGTCGATCCTCGAGACGGCGACCATCGTTGCCGAGATGCCGATGATGGGCGTGTTCAACAATCTCATCGTGTTCGACCAGCACAAGCCGCAGGTCAGCCTCGACACGATAGTCCCCGATCTGGCGACAAACTGGTGGTGGAACAAGGACGACACCGCGCTGACCTTCCAGCTGCGTCAGGACGTCAAATGGCATGACGGCAAGCCGCTCACCGCCGCCGATGTCAAGTGCACCTGGGACCTGCGGCTCGACAAGGTGCCCGACAAGCTGCGGCTCAACCCGGGCAAGGCCGCATATGAGAACCTAGCCGACGTAACGACCAACGGTGATTACGAGGTCACTTTCAAACTAAAACGGCCGCAGCCAGCTTTCCCGATGCTGCTTGCCGGCGGATTCGCCGCGATCTATCCGTGCCACATGACAGCGACGCAGATGCGCCAGCATCCGATAGGCACCGGCCCATTCAAATTTGTCGAGTTCAAGCCCAATGACAGCATAAAAGTCACCCGCAACCCGGATTACTGGAAAAAGAACCGGCCGTATCTCGACGGGATCGAATACACCATCATCCAAGAGCCCTCGACTGCGGACCTGGCGTTTGTTTCCGGGAAGTTCGATATGACATTCCCGTTTGAACTCTCAGTTGCCCGCTACAACAACATGCGCGAGCGGGTGCCGACCGCGGTGTGCGAGCTGTCGCCCGGCACTCTTAGCACCCACTTGCTGATCAACCGTGCCCAGCCGCCGTTCGATAATCCCGATCTGCGGCAGGCGATGGCGCTGACGATCGATCGCAAGGCTTATGTCGATACGCTCGGCCAGGGCGAAGGCGAGATCGGCGGCATTTTGCAGCCACCTCCGGCTGGGTTGTGGGGCATGCCTCCGGAACAGATCGCCGACCTGCCGGGGTACGGCCTCGATGTGCAGAAGAACCGAGAAGAGGCGCTCACCCTGGTGCGAAAACTCGGCTACGGCCCCGACAACCGGCTCAAGATCAAAGTGACGACGCGTGACTGGTCGATGTATCGCGACCCGGCGGTGCTGCTGATCGATCAGCTGAGGCAGATCTACATCGACGGCGTACTCGACCTCGTCGACACGGCGCAGTACTTCCCGAAGATCCAGCGCAAGGAATACTCGGTCGCGCTCAACGTACAGACGGCGGGGCCTGATCCCGACCCGATTGTACAGCAGTTCTACGGCTGCGGCTCGAACCTCAACTGGGACAACTATTGCAATCCCGAGATGGACAAGATGATCGAGGCGCAATCACGCGAGGGTGACGCGGCCAAGCGCAAGCAGATCCTATGGACGATCGAGCGCAAACTGGCCAACGATAATGTGCGGCCGATCATTTTCTACCGCCGCGGCGGCACCTGCGAGCGCCCCTATGTCAAGGGCCTGACGATTATGGTGAACAGCACCTTCAACAGCTGGCGCATGGAGGATGTCTGGCTCGACAAGTAGATGGATCCGCTCACAAATAACGCCGGCGCTAATCCAGCCAATCCTGCCGAGGTGGCGGTGAGCCCGGTCAGCGTACGTGATTGCGGGCGCGATCGATCGCGCCGTCGCGTCCTTCGCCCGTCCTCTCGCTCGCTATCTCGCCCGCTTCTTCCAGGGCGCGAGGGCCGGCGATCTTCCGATCGAGATGCCGACCCATTTCGAGCTTGCCTTCAATTTCAGGACCGCCAAGGCGCTCGGCCTCGCTGTGCCGCCCACGCTCCTCTCGCTCGCGCCGACGAGGTCATCGAATACCGCTCGCCAATTTCCGGTAAGGGTCTTGGCTGTGTGAAAACGCGACGGCGCGCAAATTGCAGAGAAAAGCATTCCTTCTGACGCCGCTTCTGAGACTACGGAGAGCATACTGCGCTCCAGTGCCGCGTGATCTGAGAAGTAGATTCTCCAGCGTTCGCAAGATTTCACGTTTTCACACAGCCAGGGTCAAAAGCTGAAAAGCTCAATGGGAGCATATGTTTTCCGCTCTGCCCCCAACAACGGACATAGAGCGACCACGGCGGTATGTCCGCCGCGACATCACGATGTAAGCGGAGCCCGTGTCAGGTTCATGGAATAGAACAGAAGCTCCGCTTCAAGCGCCTGGCGAAGATGTGCCGACTGACGAAATCCGTGCTTCTCGTCCTGGAATATAAGCAGACAGGTCGGGATATTTCGGCGTCGAAGCGCCGAATACATCCTTTGAGCCTGATTGATCGGCACGACCTGATCGTCCTTACCGTGGAGGAATATCACTGGAGCGGACAGCCTATCGGTGAAATTGATCGGCGAACGGTCGTAGTAAAGTGCGCTGTTCGGCCTAAACGGCTCGATAAGCCAGTCGGTGTAATGCAGCTCGAATTTATGAGTCTCGGTGGCGAGTGCGATCAGATCACTGATTCCGTAGTAGCTCGCACCGACGGCAAATTCGGTATGAAAAGTGAGCCCGCACAACGTCGTATAGCCGCCAGCGCTGCCGCCCGTGACCGCCAACCTTCCGCCGTCGACATCGCCACGAGCGGCAAGGAATTTCGCGCCCGAAATGCAATCCGCGACGTCAATAACACCCCACTGACCGTAAAGCCTTTCCCGGTATTTCCTTCCATACCCGGTGCTTCCGCGATAATTCACGTCAAGAACACCGAATCCCCGACTGGTCCAGAATTGTACCGAAAAATTGAGCGCCGAATCGGTCGCGGTGGTCGGCCCGCCATGGCTCTTCACGAGCAAGGGAGGTCTTTCCGAAGCTGGCGCCTGCCAGTCCGGATTGTACGGACGATAATAAAAGGCGTGGGCGATGTCGCCGTTGCTAGTCGGAAATTCGATCGGTTGCGGCGTCGAAAAGTAGTTTTGGAATTTTTGCAAGCTGTCTGATGGAACCAAAAGCTTGATCGGCGAAACCGCTCCCGTGTTCACATCGACGGTCGCGATTGCCGGCGGCGAGGTCATTGTGGCACAACGCAGCACTATGGTTGTTGCCGACGCATGCACACCCGACAAGGAGGAAAATTCCATCGGATAGTCGTGAGCGTTCAGTGTCGGTATTTCTAACCAGCCCAGGCGCCATGTACCGTTTTGGACAAACGAGTAGATCAGAATGTCTGGTGACGTAAACGCGTAGGTTGAAAGACCGAGTTGCCACTGAGGGACACCGAATTCCGCGTCTCGAGCTAGGACCCGCTCCACGCCGGAGGCGTTCCAACGGTATAGGTTCCAGAAATCCGTGCGGTCGGAAATGAAGTAAAGCCTCCCGTCTGGCGACCATTGGGGTTGAAATAACGATTCGGAACCGCCTTGGACGATCTGTTTGTCTGTCAGCGTGCCCGCCTGATCGAGACCTGCTACATTCAGATAAGTGGAAGTCCACGGCATGTTTGGATGTTGCCAGCTCAGCCACGCAAGTCTTGACCCATCCACGTTGAGCGTCGGCGACGAGTAGAAGTCACATCCGCTATCGAGCGTTGCTTCGCGGCCCGTAGCGATGTCGATGGCGACCAGCGTATGGATCGCTTTGATGACGTCGCCGTTCGGATGCTCCTCCCTTATTGCGATCAGTCGATTTCGTGCGGCGTCGACGCAAATATCTGCAAACAAGCTTTTCGCACTAGACGTGATTTTCGTCGGCGCGCCGCCCGCGACCTGTTGGTAGATTTGATTGTCGCCGAAATTGACGAAATACACGACGTTGTTGCTGACGGCATAGGCGCCCCCACCGTAACTATAGACCTGCGATCTCACGTTGAAGGGGGACGGCGTAATGTCTCTGATCGTGCCGTCGGCGGCTCTGGCCACCACGACGTTGCGGCCCTTCTCGAGGGGTCTCCCCTCGATCCAGTAGATATTGTCGCCGTCAATCCGCGGCTCCGAGAGTGACCCGGTTTCGGCCACGGCCGCGTCGGCTGTGATGGGGGAGATCCATGATCCGAAATTCCCGGTCTGCTGACTCACCATAAATCTTCTCCGTCGCAGTTGGGTTCAAGAACACCCGAATACTCGCGCGCCCTAGCACTACAGTTGCCTTTTATGCAGTTTTCTGAATCCATGGGCAACCATGATTCGAAGATCGTGGACGCGGCCAGCGTCGATTGAAGAGACGCTTGCGCTGTGGGCGGCGTCGCTTCGTGAGATCAAGCAACGGATACGTCCGTTGTTCAATCAAGAGCGTGTTGCGAGGAATGCAGGCTTGTTTCTGGAAAGCCTGCTCGGAGATGAGCAACGCAAGACCGGTTGGATGCGCGCGGAGGCAGCTGGCGATCCCGGTCCTTGGCGGCAACAGGCGATCCTGGGTCGCAGGGATTGGGATGCTGATGGTCTGCGCGATATCGTCCGCGATTATGTCATCGAGCATTTGGCGGATGACGATGCGGTGCTCGTGATCGACGAGACCGGCTTTCTCAAGCAAGGCAAGGCGTCGTGCGGGGTGGCGCGGCAATACACTGGTTCCGCCGGCAAGATCACGAACTGCCAGATCGGCGTCTTCGCCGCCTACGTGTCGCGCCACGGTCATGCGTTCATCGATCGCGCGCTGTATCTTCCGAAGGAATGGACCGACGATCCAGATCGTCTGGAAGCCGCATATGTGCCTCCCGGTGCCGGCTTTGCGACCAAGCCAAAGCTTGCAACGAGCATGATCGCACGCGCCATAGCCGCGTCTGTACCATTCAAGTGGGTTGCCGGTGATACTGTCTACGGTGTTGGCGATATCGAACAGCAATTACGCCGGGCAGGCAAAGGCTACGTGCTCGGGGTCAGCAGCGCTCATGTATTTCAATCCTGGGGCAAGCGGCGATCGGTCGCCGGCAAGGCCGCGGACATCGCTCGGACGCGGCGCGCGTCCGATTGGAAACGCCTGTCGGCAGGGGCCGGAACCAAAGGACCGCGGCTGCACGATTGGTGCTATCTCGAATTGGCCGATCTCGAGGTCGAAGAATTTTACAGCGCAAATCATGGTCTTTGGACACGAGGTCTGCTGATCCGTCGTCGTATCGCCGATGGCGATCTCGCCTTCTTCACCACCTGGTGTCCAGCGGGAACATCCATCGAAACGCTGGTGGCGGTCGAAGGCCATCGGTGGGCGATCGAGGACAGCTTTGAGACCGCGAAAAACGAGTTCGGGCTCGATCACAACGAGAGCAGATCCTGGCATGGGTGGCATCGCCACGTTTCCCTGGTGATGCTCGCCTTCGCCATGATGGCGGTGATCCGCCATCGCGCCAATTCGCCGCCGCCCAAAAAAACGAAACGCCGAACCACGGCAAAACTCAAAATATCACCAATCCGTCATTGATCCGTTGGTCAATCCAGGAAGTCCGCCGCATCGCCATCAGGCTCGCCCGAAAGCGGATCCAACCCGCACACATCATCGCATGGTCACTCTGGCGCAGAGCTCACCAGGCCGCCGCCCAACGGGCCCACTTCAAAAAACGACAACTGTAATGCTAGGCCGCAAGACGGGCTGAATGACGACCGATTACATAGGCCGTGATCGGCGCCGTTCGATCTTTCAAGTCGAGTTGGCGCGTCTGCAGCCCCGCGGGATTGCAGCCTGCAGCGGCCAACGCGGCTGATCAGCGCCTCTGCTGGCGCCGCCATGCTGGAGAGGCGAGAAGCGACAGTGACGTTGCCCCGAGCGGCCGCACGTCATGCTATCCCGCCCTCAGCGCGAGCCACAAACCTGCAATATCAAACGCTCTTGCGCCTTCGCTCCCGCCACGGACGCCGAGTTGCCCGACCCCGGACCAATCCTCGAAGTAAGGAATGAGTGCATGAGTGAACACGCCGTCCTAACGCGCCGACCAACGCTGCCATAGGATATTCGCTTTTGATGGCAAAAGGCACCGGCCGCGCTGTTTTTAACTTAACTACTGTCAATGTCGGCTGCCAAGACGAAGCGGTAGTTACGCAAGTGGCAGATGTCGCTTAATGGGTCAAAAACGGAAGTGGCCCCGCTTGAACGGCATGTCCGTTCTACCCTCAAGAGCAGACATCGTCCGGCCAACCCGGCATGGCCGTTTCGTGCCAGAAGGCGACCTTGTGCTGATGGTGGGTTCAGCGCAAACGCACGCTCCGAAGCTTTGACGACCGTCGATGGGTGTTCGGCGAAACAGGCGCACCGCGCAGTCTAGCTTTCATGTGCCAGTCGCTGACGTGTTCCGTGCTGTCTTCGAGACGAACGACCGATCCTACGAACGAGTAGCCTCTTCCTTTAACGTTGGCGATATATCTGTTGCCGAACTGGCCATCCCTGAGTGCCTTGCGGATGGCGGCCACGTGGACCCGGAGGCTGCCCTCCTCCACGGTGACGTTCGGCCAGACATGATCAATGAGCTGGTTCTTTCCGATGACCTCGCCTGGACGTTCGGCGAGATAGACCAAAATATCAAGCGCCCGACTACCAAGGGGAAGCGTGACACCGTTGCACCATAGCACCCTCTTGCTACCCGAAAGCTCAAACGGACCAAATCTCAACGTTTTATGCATCATGGCTAGAGCAACCCGGCATCGCAACTTGCATCGTCTACGGCGCACTTTAGTGTCAAGTAATTGCGCCGTATGCACCGTGTTTGCTGTTGTTTAGACCCTTTTTGCTCAACCCTCTTGACTTGGGCTGACAGCTACGAGCCGAACTCACGGCGATACATCGCGGGAGTCAAACCCGTGGCCCGCCGGAACGCGCGGGTAAAGCTCGATTGCGAGGAAAATCCGCACATGAAGGCCATCTCTGCCATCGATGTGCCCCCCGCCGCGATCATTGTCTTTGCCCACTCCAGCCGCCTTTGGCTGACGTAGCGATGCGGAGGCATGCCTACTGCGGCAGAAAACGCGCGCGTGAAGTAAAAGATGCTGAGAGACGCGACGTTGGCGAGATCGGCAACCGCGATATCGTCAGCAAGATGCTTCTCGACATAGTCAAGAACACGCCTCAGGCGTCGCTCATCGAGCCGGCGACGTCGTTCAATCGGCAAGCGGACGGAACCAGCATCCCAATGCGCGTGTAGCAATCTTGCAGCAAGCAGCAGAGAGGCCGTTTCCACGAACAAGCGTCCAGCAGCGGTAGGGGTCATCATCTCTGATAACACCGACAAGCCAATCTGATTGACGACTTCGTCCTGCTCGCCGCACACGTAGCGAACAGACCGATCGAGCGCTGCAGGAAGACCGTAGTAATCGCCAAGTTGCGTAAAGACGCTGGCGGTCAAGTGTAAGTTCAAAACTCGAATCGTTTTGGCAGTGATGGTGTAGCCCTCATCATACTTGCCGCCTCTTGGTTTGACCCAGACGAGGCCCGGTATGTGCTCCGACAACCGCCAGCTTCCACCGATTCTGCAGCCGGAGGTGCCTTCCGATCCATCAAGCACGATTGTGATTTTGGTCTCCGGCTCAGCGGGGTGCGCCCCTTCTCCGCGACCATAGGAACGGACCTCGGCGAAAAGATTCGACCAACCCAACTCGGACGACGACTGCAGCATGTCGTATCGCTGATCTTGCACTTTTTGCACGCAGTTCCTCCGCGACCAGTCTATGGCTAGTTGGCGATCACTCTTGAAGCCGCTACACCGGTGAGACCGCTACCTATCGTAGTACCGCTACCTCTCATGGGCTTGCGCATCATTGTCAACTTGGGGGTAGTTGGGTCTTCTATATACTCACGTAGGTGCGCATGACTCCGCGGAGGTCTGCAATGGCACTTGGCCCTAACGTCACCGGAGGCTGGCGTGGAGTTCCGGCGGCCCGCCCAACCTGTATCGCAGCGAGAGCGGAGTGCTGCCGTCGATGTCGGTGACGCCGAACTGCGCGCCCAGCTCGGCACCGATCAAGGCCCTGCCCGAATAGTGCATGAGATCGCCGGACGCGTAGAGGGCTGCGATTACCCGGCCCGTGAACTGCGGCGATTCCCGCTTGGCCGTCGGTCTCGCTTCGGGCGGCAAGCTGGCGATGTACGCACGGACGCGTTCGGTATCGAGTCCACCCATCCAGATCGAGACGGCGGCGACGTTGTGGGGACGCAACTCCTTCGCCATGTCCGCCGCCATCTTGTCGGCGCCCGCCTTCTGCGCACCATAGACGGGGCTGTGATAATAGGCGACCGCCCCATAATGCCCCGTATTGACGATCAGCCCACGGCCATTCGCGATCAACAAGGGTGCAGCATAGAAGCTGGCCACGAAATGCGATCGCAGCCCGATCGTTATCAGATCGGCCGCCTCCAACGGCTTCTCCCAGAACCCGCCGGGCAGTGTCATGCCGACCTTCACCGCGTTGTTGACCAGCACGTCGAGGCGGCCATGATCGCGTCCCACCCGAGCGAACAGCTCTGCTACGGCCTCGTCATTGGAATGATCGATGCAGATCGGGATGCCCTTGCCGCCGGCTTCGCTGACAAGCGCCGCCGTCTCCGCCACCGTGCCGCCATAGGGCGAGTCATCGGGCATCTGGCTGCGTCCAGTCACATATACGGTCGCGCCGGACTGTCCAAGTGCGATGGCGATGCCCTTGCCCGCTCCCCGGCTGCCTCCCGTAACTACGGCCACCATATTCATGATCCATCCTCGCGATGTTTCGGCGCAAGCCTGACGGCAGGCACCAGTTTTCGTGTCCAAATGCCCGGCCATGAAGGCCGAACTGCTTCCGCGGAGGATAGAGGACGTGGTATTCAAAGCGCAAGAACGCACCAAAAAGTGCAATACACCCCTTTAGGTAACTATGGCCAAAACTTCCCAAACCTCCTCGCAGATATGTTCCACAGCGGAGCTGGAGGACGCCTTGAAGGTGCTTGAAGGCCGATGGAAAGCACTCATCATATTCCATCTTTTTCGCGCGCCGGTGCTCCGGTTTTCGGAACTGCGCCGCGCAATTCCCGACGTCTCTCAAAAGATGCTGATCCAGCAACTCCGCGATCTGGAACGGAACGGCGTCGTTGTCCGCAAGGTTTACCCTGAAATGCCTCCCAAGGTGGAGTATGCGCTGACAGCGGAAGGATTGGCCCTGCGCCCGGCGCTGGTTGCACTTAAGTTGTGGGCAGCGTCACGGAAGCGAAATCGCCTTTGAATCCGCCAACGGTGGGCATCGTCAAACTGGCACCCAATAGGCCATGGCCGTAACCGCCATACCTGCAAACAAGATATCGCCATCGAGGTCCGACAAGGGTCAAAATGCGAAATACTCGCTGAGAGCAGATGTATTCTGCTTTGCCTCTAACAACGGACATCGCTCAACAGGGTCGGCATGTCCGTTCGGTGCCAATAAGCGACATCAATCACGGATGGCGGCTCTCAGCGGGGATCGTAAACTGAAAGAGAGCGCCCCGCGGCTCGCACCTGGTCGCCCACAGCCGCCCACCATGGGCTTCGATAATCGAGCGGCAGATCGAGAGGCCCATGCCCATGCCGTCGGGCTTGGTCGTGCAGAAGGGTTCAAAGAGACGCGGCAGGCTCTCCGGGCGCAGCCCATGGCCGGTATCCCGCACCGCGACGCACACGCCCTTCGGCTCGATACTCACGGTGCTGATGTGTAATTCGCGGTTGCCGTCCTCAACGCTCCTCATCGACTGGATGGCATTGACGATCAAGTTCAACGTCACTTGTTGCAGTTGCACCCGATCGCCTTGGATGCGTGGCAACTCGCCCGCCAGTTGCGTGCCCACCGTGACGCCGGTCCTGACCGCTTCGCTGCGGGTTAGGGCGGTCACCTCCAGGATCGCCGCATTGAGGTCGACGACCTCCTTCAGGGGTGGCGCTTTTTTGATGAGAGACCCGATCTGGTCGACGACGCTGCTGGCTCGATCGGTTTCGTTCACAATGCAGGTGAGCGCCTCCCTCACCTCCGCCACATCGGGTGGACTTTTGTCTAAAAACCGCAGTGCAGCAGCGGCGTATGTGTGTGCTGCGGCCATCGGCTGCTTAACTTCGTGTGCCAGCGAGGCTGCCATTTCCCCCACCGTGCTCACACGACTGATATGTGCCAGATCGGCCTCTAGCTGACGGAGCCTTGCACGTTCTTGCTCAGCTCGCCTACGCTCAGTGACGTCGATCACAGTGCCCACAAATTCAACGAGATGGCCGGACGTGCTCAGAACAGGATGACCTACGACGTGAATGTCCCTGACGGGGCCATCCGGATGCACGATGCGGTAGTCCACCTCCCACTCTGCCTTCTCGCGGATAGCCGTCTGGATTATTTCCCTGAAGCTGGGTTGGTCGTCGGGATGAATCCGTTGAAAGAATTCTTCGAATCGGGGCAAACCGTCCTGTGGATCGAAACTCAGAACACGGTAGCATTCCTCCGACCAGTACCTGATATCCTGGTCTGGACTCCATGCCCAACTGCCGGTTTGGCTCAGCCTCTGCGCTTCCGCCAAGTACGATTCACTTCTTCGGAGGGCCTCCTCCGCCCGTTTTCGGTCCTCGATGTCGAGATTGATTCCGTACCACTTGACGATGTTCCCCGATTCGTCTCGCAACGGGTTGGCACGAAACAGGAACCAGCGATATGCGCCGTCAAAATGACGAAGGCGTGCTTCAGTCTCTCCTGATTCTCCACTAACGAGAATCGATTGCCAGGCATCTGTGAGCCGGCTCAAGTCGTCAGGGTGAATTGCTGCACTCCATCTCCAATCCCGCGACTGATCCGGAGAGAGGCCCGTATAATCGAGCCAACGCGGGTTGAAGAAGTCGACAGAGCCGTCCGGAGCAGCCGACCATACCATCGTTGGGATCGTGAGGATGATCGAGCGCAGATCGCGTTCACTCGCCTTGAGGCGCGCCTCGTATTCTACCATGTTGTTCACGGCTGGTTTGTCAAGAAATAACCAATCCACCATATGATGTCCCACCAACCTCGTGCGTGGGTCGCGCCGCTTCATTACGCTGTCCCAATGCCGATGGTCGGAACATAACATATTTCCCGCCTGTAGGGCGGGCAGATGTCCGCTGCGGGTCAATCGCGTCGTTTTGACCGTCCGCCGATGACTTCCGGTCTACTCCGGGGAACGGACATCGTCAGAGCCGGTCGGCATGTCTCAAAAGTGCCAATAGCGGACATTCGTCGTTTTGCAAATGCCGCTGGCGTTTGCGGACTTTCCAGACTGTTTCGGGGCGCTCGTCCGTCAGTAGAAATGCCGACCTTCTGCGAACCGCACGCCGAATTGGCTGCGTCTCCCGGCATCCAAACTTGCGCGTGGTAGGTCCAAAGTCTCCACGAGTTCGGCGCTGCGAATTTCAAGAAGGTGTGGCAGACCGGCGAGGTATCCACGCTTGCCTCACACGGCATAACGCCGGTAGAGCACGACGATGACAAGGAGCACCGTCCCGGCATAAAGCAGCTGCGCTACGTGATCCAAAACAACAGCGGCGCGCTTTCGGCCGTCGTCCCGAAGTTTTTCATGTCTGTAGCCCGCCAATATCGTCATCAGGCATAGTACAAAGAAAATGTAGAACATCTCTTCGACCACCACCGTGTATCCGACATCGCCGATCTGACTGTTCACCGCCACGAGCAGCACCGCGCTCGCCAGGATCGAGGTCACTGGAATCGTCACGCGCTCACGAAACATGGTTTCGGGAAAGAACAGCGTCGCGAATACGACGAGCACGAGCAGAAACAGCGGCAGCAGGTTCTTCAGCATGTAGATGGCGGAGCTGCGGCGCAGCATGATGGCCGCATCGAAGCCTGCGAATTCCGTCCTTGCCTCGGCACCAAACAAAGACGCCTTTCCGAGCGTCGATCCGCTGGACAGGGATTCGACGAAATAGTTCAGCCCGAGAAAACGCCAGAGCTCGAGGCCGGAATAGGCCCCGTCCTCGGCCCGCGAGCTTCCGTCGTCGTCGAGGCGCAAGCCGAACCGATCGATGACATAGGTGATGAGTTCCCGCCGCTGTTCCAAGTTCTGGAAATGCAGCAGCAACTGCTGCGTATCGAACGGATAGTCGTGGAGATCGAAGCGGGCTTTGAAATCGCCGTTGATCCGATAGAGCCGATAGCTCAGGCCGTCTTCCTGTCCGGCCTGCACTGGCCGGGCCGGATCGAACGCCCCGCGATCCAGCAAGGCCGGGAATTCGACATGGGTCTGCGCCTCGTCGTCGCCGGCGAACCGCATCCAGAGATAGAAGTCGACGCTGAACGAATTCTGCTTCGTGTCGACGCGGCTGACGCGATTGATGTCAATGCCGGTATAGACGACACGCTGAATCCAGTAATGCCGGTCCCTGAACGTCACGACATGGCCTTTCTCGCGTTCCGCAGCGAGATCGATGCCATTGGGCTGATCGATGCGCACGAGTTGCAGCGGCGCCGTGACGAACCGGCCGTAGCGGAAGAAACCCAGCCGGATCGGGCGCGGAATGTCGCGGTTCGTGTTGAAATAGAGCCGCCCAGTCAGCCCAGCGACCGCCGATTTCGGACTGTCGATCGCACCGAATGCGACGCGGACACGGTCGCGATCTGCAATCTTGCTGTCGGACCTGTTCTTGACGTCAGCCCGTTTCAGCGCCTCGATCATCAGGCGCGCGGCGTCATATGCGCCGCCGGCAACCCAGCTTGGCGAGGTTCCCACTTTCGTCTTGTAGTCGGCGGCAAAGGCCTGCGCCGCCACGCCGGCGCTGTCGAAAATCAGCGACGATGCGGCATACAGATTCTCGCTGAAGAAACCCGGATGCGCTTTTTCCTCGGGCTCGTTGACGAAATTCTGCAAATAGCTTTCGCGGGCTGCGCCCTGGGATGCGATGATCGTCCCCTTGATGCCGCGGCGGCGCAGCGCCTTGACGATATCAGCGACAAAATCGGCTGCCGCGCCGATGACGATGACGCCGGGTCCCGGCTCCTGCGCGGCGGCATCCAGCGCCTCGTCCATCGATCCGATCTGCCTGGCGACGTCCAGTCCGAACACACGCCACTGCACCAACGGATAGGCCGCCGCAAATCCGCTCACAAAACTCTCGCCGTAGGCATCGCGGGTGTGAAAGAGGCGGACTTTTGGCTCCTTCATCACAGCGCGCAGATGTTCCGCAATCGAGCGCGCCTGCGTGGAGATCGGCGTCAGCGCGCGAAAATAGTATTCATTGCCGGATGTTAGATCGTCGGCAGCCGCGCTTCCCGTCAGCGCCGGGATTCGCGCATCCTTGTATGCCGGCGCGGCTGCGAGCGAGGTGGAGCTGAGAAAATGTCCGAGCACGGCGACGCACGGGCTGTCGGCAATCGCCTGCGCATTCGCGCGCGCCACGGTTGGATTGCTCGCGTCGTCGAACAGGACGAGTTCGATCGGCCGTCCGTTGACGCCACCCTTGGCGTTCACCTCGTCGATTGCAAGCTGCGTCGCGACCAGGCTTTCCGTCCCGGCCGGGGCGGACGGGCCAGAGAGCGAATTGGCGAACGCGATGCGAATAGGCTCCGGGCGGGTCCAGAGGATGGCGGCCCAGGCGACAGCGAGCACCAGGACGACGCCCGCAACAACGGCAAGCCGCATTATAAGCCGCTGCTTCATCGTCGATCCTTGCATCGATCGGTATAAGCCGAGATTCTCCAGATCGAGGCCTCAGTCAGGCCGAGATTGCCGCCGCTGAGAGCGTTTTTCAAGCGGGGGCCGCCCTCCCACGCCAAGGGCGGAACCTGCCTTAGCGTGTGTTTCACCAGTACGAGGTGGACCGCGCGATGTTTCGGCGGTCCATCGATGATCCGGCTCTGGAATGGGGGGCATTCGGCGCTTTGACCTGCGTTTAAGAGTGCAAGGTGCCAGTGACTTCAAAGCAGAGTCTGGCTCGACGGACTGTTCGTTACCCGTTGCCCGCTTCACACTGAAGCAAATGACAGCGCGATGTGGCTCGGGCGCTTTGGATGCTTAATCGCCGAATCGCGTGGTCAGCAAGCGGATGCTGAAAGCGCAACATCTTAGGCTGTCGGCAGCTCGGCAGCATTGGTCCGCTGTGGTCCCGTGTCGGAGGGGTTCTGCATCCGATAGATGTTGCCTCGCCAATGTCGCGTTTGGGTCAAACTCAGAAGTCCGGGCGCGCAAGTGGGAAGTCCGCTTTGCCCTCAAGACCAGACATGGTCAGCCGGGCCCGACAGGTCTGAAAAGTGCCAGGAGGCGACATCGGCTCGCCTATCCGATCACCTCGTCGGCAAGTGCAGGAGTCAGGCTAGGTCCACTGCGAGGCGCTTGAGATCGGCGAGCGAGCAGTGGCCCAGAGCGCCTTCGTGAGTGGCGCGCAAGACCACGCGGGGCGCCTGGCCCGCCTCGAGTGCTTCTTGCCAACGCGGAGCACAGAGGCACCAACGGTCGCCGGGTTTCAGGCCGCGAAAGCCGAATTCCGGCATCGGTGTCGAAAGATCGTTGCCGCGGGATTTGGAAAGCTCGAGAAACGCGGCGGTCATGACGGCGCAGACCGTGTGGCTACCGATATCCTCTCGCCCAGTGTCGCAGCAGCCGTCTCGAAAGAACCCCGTCATTGGGCTTATCGAGCAGACTTCGAGCCGCTCACCGAGCACGTTACGGGGTGTGCTCGGCCGACCGCCTCCATTACCGTTGTCGTCCCTCAGCATTGCCGTCTCCGCGTGCGGTGTTGTCGACCGACTACTGATCTTTGGTGAGTCGCACCTGCCGCTTCCGACCCGGTAGAGTAGCATCCGCTTTGCAACTGGCTTCGGCTCACCGATCTGCAGCCATTGACCATCCAGAATGAGACGAAGGGACGTGTGTCTCAGGCGGACGATCTATTTGGTACGGCGGCCGAACGATTCCGCGTAGGCCTCGGTGCGCGTGTTGATGATCGGGTCATCCGAGGGGTCAATGCCGCTCGTCACGTTGGTTGGCAAGAACAGCAGCTCGTTCTCGACTTTCTTCGTGTCCAACGCTTTGATGACCGCGATTTCGCCGAGCTCCACCGTCGGCCGGCTGTCCGGCCAAACTTTCGTGGCGTCCGTGATCGGATCATCGGCGGCGGCAAGCTGCACCAGGAGGCGGAACTTGACCGGTCCCTTTTCGAGCGACACCCGCAGATTGTCGGCTAGTGCATTCGGAGGACGCTTCGCCGCCTCCTCGTCGCTCACGTAGGCGGGCCCGCTCTCGGGCACGATGCGGTAGCGGCCGAACTTGCTTGTTCCTTGCGCATTAGTGAACTTGAACGCGTTGACGCCGAAGAACGGCTGCGTGCCGTAACTGACCGCCACAGGCCGCGGCGTGGTGACAAACGCGGATGCGGCCGGGTGGGTCGATAAGAATTTCTCGACCAGCGTCGGCTTGGGCACGTCGGGACCGCTTGCGCCGACCGCCTGGAGCAAAGCCAGAAAGTCCTCTCCGGTCGCCACCGGAAACCCGTTTGCCGATATGCAGACTATGTCTTGCTCGCTCCCATCCGGGAGACGGAACTTGATTGCCATACCGCGGACACGGTCGGTCGAAGGGTGGGTGTCGGGCGCGTCCGGCACGCCGCCCGCATTGGAAAAACGAATGACCAGCGGCGTGGGAGCACCTTTGAGAAAGACAGCTGAGCTGAGGGTGTCGGCGCCTCGTGCCGGCGTGAACATGCCTTCAAACACGGCGCCCTTGGCGTGGTTTGCGCGAACGCCCGCATGCTGGCCGTAAAGCGCATTCATTTGATTGACCAGCCGAACGCCAAGCGGCTCGTCTTCGGCGCCGGCGCAGGTCGCGCCTGCCGCCATCAGCGCCGAGAATGCGACGCTCGCCGCAACTCTTTGAAACAATCGCATGACTGTTCTCCTGATCTATCACGGAGCGCAGACAGAGTCGCTTCAGGCTGCCGAATAATCGCGCCCGCGGCCATCAATCTAAACTAAAATTCGCTCCCGACATAGTCGATATCCGGCCAAGCGGCGGGCCCTCGCCCACCACGTCGTAGTCCGTCTCGTTCCACTCGACGGTTGGCCGTGAGCCCCCAGGAAATACATATTTTCCGAAATGACGACAGAACGTCGGCGTGTTGGTTCTTTCGCAATGTCTCATAAGGGTCAAACGCCGAAGAACTCATAGTGAGTACAACTGGTCCGTTCCGACCCGAACACCAGACGTAACAGCGCACTTGGCGCTTCGTCGCTTCAGGGCCAAGATCAGTCGTCCGCACGCCACTTTCTACCGACGCCTACTAGTCCGACCGCGTTTCGGTTATGCTTGGGATCAAGCCAACCGGGAGGTAAGAAAGCCATGATGGGACGATTTTTCTCGCGACGGGCCACGCTTGCGGCGGTGATAGAGTGTTCGTTCCTGTTAGCTCTTGGAGCTGCAGCACCCGCCGCCCATGCCGCCGAAGTCAAGGTCATGAGCACGGTCGCGCTCACCCCTACACTCGACGAGCTCACACCGAGGTACGAGAGCAGCAGCGGCAACAAGCTAATGGTCGTCTACAGCACGATCGCGGATCTGAAGAAGCGGATCGAGGCGGGCGAAACCGCAGATGTGATGATCCTGTCGCGCCCTGTCCTCGACGGTCTGCAGACTCAGGGCAAGGTTGCCCAGGGCAGCATCGTCAACGTGGGGAGCTCTTATGTCGCCATCGGGGTACGTACGGGTGCGCCCAAGCCGGATATCAGCACGGCGGAGAAACTGAAGAGTGCGCTTCTCGCCGCCAAATCGATCTCCTACGCCGATCCAGCGAAGGGCGGTGCTAGTGGCGTCTATTTCGCCAAGGTCATCGATCGTCTCGGCATCGCCGATCAGGTGAAATCCAAGACCGTCTTGGTGCCGGGTGCCCAAGCGGGCGAACTCGTCGCAAAGGGCGAGGTCGAAATGGGGATCGCACAGGCCTCGGAAATTGCCGCGGTTCCGGGGGCTCAGGTGGTCGGCCCTCTGCCCGGTGATCTGAACAGTGCGATAGTCTTCGCGGTCGGCATCGGATCCATGAGCGAGGATCCGGCAGCGGCCAAATCGCTGATCGAGCTCCTGACCAGTCCGACCGGCGCTGCCGTGCTCAAGTCCAAGGGCATGGATCCGGCCTAGACCCGTTCTCGCTTCGCTTGGGGTCAACGAGAACAGAACCGCTTCACGGTAACCCCGACAGTCCGAGACTACGACGACTGCCGCAGGTCCGGAATGGGTCCAAGCTGTGTGAAAACTCCGACTTTCAATTTGTGCGTAGAAGTTTCATCTCGATTTTGTCGATTTTAAAACCAACCGTGCCGACACTCTCTGTCGAAAGAAGCCAAGAGAGAAAACAATTCTGCGCGTTCTCGGCTCACCGACGTTTTCACACGGCCTGGTAGAGTCGAGGATGGGCGCGGTAGCTTGGGGCCTATGGCCAACGCCCCGTTTCCCATCCCCGCTCATCAAACCGACGAGCCGATTTCCGGCATCCGGCTTTCCGACTGGCTTCACCGCAAGGCACACGGAGAGCAAATGAACCGCACGCGGCTTCGGCACGGTGACTAACTCTCCTTCGCCCCTCGACACAGCAATCTCCGGCGGCGCCTGTCATTGATGGTGTTTGCAGGCTCATCGCCAATCACCACGACCTCGCCATCTTCAAAAGCGCACCAGAAGTCGGGGCCCTTTGCTCCACCGGCATTACCCGGCATCAACGGTCTTATTGCCCCGTCCGACTCCCGCCATGGCCGCCGCCTTTCGCGACGTTGAGGCCGCTACCCTCGCCCTTGACGGGTCTCCCCCTGTAACTACGAACCACCCTTCCGACGTGCCGTGCCCACTACCCCGGCGGATCGCGTGGGTGCGCGTGTCGATTACTTCCGCACACGAGCGGCCTTCCCCAAATGACCGGAGGGTCGGCATCCGCATTAGAACTTTCGAGGCCTGCTCGGGCTTCACTTTGTTACGGCCCATCGGATCGCTCAGCAGCCCAAGGCCGCCTTTGTCGCAGGGCTCCGGCCCAGCCAGTTACCCGGCCGTGCCGCCTGCCAGCTTCCGGACCAATCGACAATTATCCGGGTGAGACCCTCCCTCACTGATAGTTCGCGCCCTCGGGGCGCACGGTCAATCGCGTCGTTTTGGCTGCTAACCGATCACTTCCGGTCCACCCCGCAGAACGGACATCGTCAGAGCCGGTCGGCATGTCTCAAAAGTGCCAAACTGAGACATTCCCTGAGACCTTCATACGGGCTACCGTCGCCACAGTGGGATGACCGGGACTAGCAGGTTACTAGTGAAGGAGAATTGCTGGCGCCATAGCAAGGGAGGAAACCATGCGCAAAGTCATCATCTTTGCTGTTGCTATCGTCATGTCGCTTACATTCACGCTGCCGATAAGCGCTGCGTTTGCGCAGCAAAGCCTCAAGGACAGGATAATTGGAACATGGAAGATAATTTCATGGGAGAGCCTACGGCCCGATGGCCAGATCGTGAATATCTGGATGGGACTTCATCCAACCGGCCTGATTATCTATCAACCAAACGGATATATGGCAGTGCAAATCATGGCCGACCCGCGCCCGACGTTCGTACAGAATGCAGCAACGAGTCCGCCTCCGTACGATGAATTCAGGAATGCCTACTTCGGCTACTACGCCTATTGGGGCACTTACACGATCAATGATGCAGGCACTGGCGTGGTGCACAACGTGCAAGGCAGTGAGCGGCCAATCGAGGTCGGAAGAAAATACGAAAGGTCAATTTCGCTCGACGGGACGAAGCTAGTTATAACCACTCCCTCGTACAAGGCGGGGTTGTCGCTTGCGCATGATCGTCTCGAAAGCATGCAAATTTCCGCTGATGAGCAACTCGTCAATCGCCTCACATTTGAGCGGATTGAATAGCACAACATTCGCGCGAGAAGGTCGGCTAATGGGATGGTCCGGCCGTGCTCCTGCCCCGCCAGCAAGCGAAGCTGGCAAGGGGCGCCAAAGACAAGGAGCACGCCATGTCTCAGATACCCAATACCGCGATCGCCGTGATCGGCATCGATATCGGCAAGAACGCGTTCCACGTTGTGGGCCACGATGCGCGCGGCGCCATCGCACTGCGGCAAAAGTGGTCGCGTGGCCAAGTGGAGGCGCGGCTCGCCAATATGCCGCCCTGCCTGGTCGGCATGGAAGCCTGCGTCGGCGCGCATCACCTGAGCCGCAAACTCGCATCGCTTGGTCACGATGCCAGGTTGATGCCGGCCAAATATGTCCGCCCCTATAGCAAGGGACAGAAGAACGACTTCAATGATGCCGAAGCGATTGCCGAAGCCGTGCAGCGCCCGAGGATGAAGTTCGTGGCGACCAAGACCGCGGAGCAACTGGATCTGCAGGCACTGCATCGGGTGCGCGAGCGGCTGGTGTCGCAACGCACCGGCATCATCAACCAGATTCGCGCCTTCATGCTGGAACGCGGGATCGCCGTGCGCCAGGGGATCGGCTTCCTGCGCACGGAACTGCCCACCATCCTTGCGACGCGCACCGATGCCCTGTCGCCCCGCATGTTGCGTATCATCGAGGAGTTGGCAGGCGACTGGCGCCGGCTGGATCAGCGCATCGATGGCCTATCCGGCGAGATCGAAGCCCTGGCCCGTCAGGATCAGGCATGTTCGCGCCTGATGACGGTGCCCGGCATCGGGCCGATCATTTCGAGCGCCATGGTGGCCGCGATCGGCACTGGAGACGTATTCTCCAAAGGCCGCGACTTCGGCGCCTGGCTCGGACTGGTGCCCAAGCAGATCTCGACGGGAGACCGCACGATCCTCGGCAAAATCTCCAGGCGCGGCAATCGCTACCTGCGCGTTCTGTTCGTGCAGGCGGCATGGGTTGTGCTGGTCAGGATAAAGGACTGGGAACGTTACGGGCTCAAATCCTGGATCGAAGCCGCCAAGAGGCGGTTGCACCACAACGTGCTCGCGATCGCGCTCGCCAACAAGCTTGCCCGGATCGCCTGGGCGGTGCTGGCCAAAGGACGCGCCTTCGAGCTGACGAGGACCGATGATGCAAGCGTCCGATCCGCTTGATCCTCGCGCCGTGCTCGGCGCGGTCAAGGCGCAGCCTGGCAACGCCGGCGCCCGCCGCAAGCCAAGCGCGACGGCCGGCCTTGACCGCCCCTGCGCGCGACGCGATCGACGTTCTGCGGGCCGGGACGAAGGAACGGCCCTTGGCTCGAACAAAGGAACTGCGCGACATGAGGAGCAAGCGATGACGTAACCCTATCAACAGTTTCCAGCCGAGGTCTGCGAGAGGATGAGACGAGATGGAGGTTCGGTCTTCCGAGCGCGTGCGAACACTGGTGACCCAAATGGCCCAATCGAGGCCTGTCCGTTAATGAGGACGCACGCGCGCTGATATCCATGATGGCCCGGAGCACCACATGCTCCAATCAGAGGCCGGATACATTGATGCAAGACCGCCGCCGCCAATTCGACGAAATCTTCTTGCAACGCGCGGCCGGACCATACATTGGGTCAAAAGCGTCGCCTTGGAGGTCCGGCGGTCACTTCCGGTCCACCCCGATCAACGGACATTAGCAAACCGGCCGGGCTGGTCCGTTTCGTGCCAATTCCTGACTCATGCACCGCAGCAAACTCTATTCGATCACCTGGTCGGCGCGCGCGAAGAAAGCCTCCGGAATGGCAAGCCCGAGGGCATTGGCAGTCTTAAGATTGACCACAAGATTAAACCTAGTGGGCTGCTCGACCGGAATGTCGGCTGGCTTCGCACCGCGCAGAATCTTGTCAACCAATTCGGCGGCGCGCCGGTACATACTGAGAACGTCCGGTCCATAGGAGATCAGGCCTCCGGCTTCCACGTAGTCCCGAGACCCATGCATCGTCGGCAGTCGCGCGCCAAGCGCCAAGGCGTTGATCCGAATTCGATTAGTGTTTACCAGCGGGTCGGTCACAACATAAAGTGCATCCGCACGGCCTTTGAGCGCCTCGAATGCAGGCGCGATATCCTCGGCTCGTCGAATTTCTGATGTGACGATCTCAAGCCCGAGCGTGCGCGCGGCTGCCTGAGCGTCGGCCATCTCCCGCACGGCACCGGGGCCGTCGGCGTTGCTCATGATCGCCAGCCGGTGAACAGAGGGGATGAGTTCGCGCAGAAGTTCGAGACGCTTCCCGGCAAGCTCCACTGTCAAGCTCGATATTCCGGTGACGTTGCCGCCCGGCCGGGACAGGCTCGCGACCAGTCCGTTGCTGACCGGGTCTGCAGCCGATGCGAACACGATGGGGATAACCGCTGTCGCCTGTTTTGCCGCTCTGACTGGCGCGGTCGCGTGTGTGACGATGACATCGACCTTGAGGCGGGCGAACTCATCCGCGATCACAGCGAGCTGCTCGTCATGTTCGTCCGCCCAGCGATACTGGATCGCGACGGTGCGACCTTCGATCCAGCCGAGTTCGCCCAGCCGCTGTACCAGTGCAGCAACCGAACGCCTCGCCGCCGCAGCCGAACGAGGGCTGAAGAACCCGATGGTTGGCAGCTTCCCGGCCTGCTGCGCGCGCGCAGCCATTGGCCATACCGCCGCGCCGCCGAGAAGCGTGATGAAGTCGCGGCGTTTGAGTTGATCGAATTGCATCCGACCCTCTCAACGAGCCAAGGATCGCACCTTAGAATACCCATTTTGCGACCATTAGTCAGCGGCAATGTCGGAGTCGGGTCAAACTCAGAAGTCCGGATGCTCAACCCGGAGGTCGGCTTCACCCTCAACAATAACGGACATCATCGGCCAAGCCTATGAGGTCCGAAAGCCACCGCGCGGCTAAGGAAACCCACCGATGCGTTGGGCCGCCTCGCCGCTGTCGCGAAGTCACGAGATCATGCCGGGCTCACCAGCGGGCCGCGCGCCGCGTCTGCCGCAGTATTTGATCCCCTCTTTCGGGTCGTAGCAGTTCTTCCAGCTAGGTCGGCTTCTTCTTGCTCGACGTCGACCGCTTGAGCTTGCCCTTGATCTCATCGGCAATGGCAAGTGCCTTCTCGTCATCCTGATGGATCGCGATCCATTCGACCCAGCCGACAAGGTAGTGGGTTTCGCGCACGACGATGACGGTCTCGCTCTCGCCGCCCAGTTCGCGCAGCATGCAGGCGAAGTTGCTGCGCTCCAATGCATCGCTATCCCTGGATTGACCCACGCCGGAGGAATAGTACGCCGGCCAGACCGCGCCGACGTAATTTGCGGGCAAGGTCCAGCGCTGCAGGTGTTCCGGATCATAGATCATTTGCGAAAACTCCCAGGACGCAGGCGATGGGTCCCTCTGCGAAAAAATTCCCCGAAAAAAATTGGACCCCCCATATTTCTGGCACGGTGATAAACGCCGCGCCAGATGTATGGGTCCCTTTGCGGGGAGATCGGCATCGATTTCAAGTGGCGGCCCGAGCAGTCTGGCCTACGCGGGGAGTACAGGGTCCGTTACAGGGTCCGGCTAGCGCAAGGTCGGCCGTGGCAAGGTCGAGTAACAATGCGCGGCACCGAGACGGTGCGGCCCCTGGCGTTGCCGGCGTTGGTGACGTTGGCATGGTCGTCTGACCTCTTCGTCCTCGCCCGCGCGGCGCTGGAAGGCGCGGTCCGCAATGCCGACGATCTAATCGGCCTCACCGATCAGCCCCGGCGGACTCGCGCAGCATAGTGATTCATGGTTTCGCGAACGCCGACGCCTTCGCCGTCATTGCCGGCGCGATGTCCGGTTTACCCCAGCAAGCCGACATCATCAGCGCGGCCGGCTATGTCCGAAAAGTGCCATTAGCGGAAGTAGTGGCGCCGGGCTGAGAGACGGCGCATCTCTTTGGAGCCGGTTGTCGGCCCTATGGTGGAGGAGGCGCGTAGGGGTGATCCGGGGTACGAATCTTTCTTAAATCACTGATGGGCCCGGCAGGGTTCCAACCTGCAAACAGACCGCTAGATGTGATAGGATAAAGATCGGTCGCCTCGCGGGCGACCATTGCCCGTATGGGGGAGCCAACGATGCCTCCTCTTGATACTGCGGTGATCGTTCTCGCTGGCATCGCTTTTCTTGCAGCCTTCGTAAATGGCGCGCTCGGCTATGGGTTTTCCTCGCTCACCGTGCCGGTGGCTCTCGTTTTCTATGCAAACCGCATCCTGAATCCCGCCGTCGTCCTGGTCGAGGTGGCCACCAACTTCTACGTTCTATTCATCAATCTGAACGGCGTTGCAGCTGTATGGAAGAGGGTGTTTCCAATCATCATCGGGCTCTTACCCGGCATCGGAATCGGAGCCTTGGTTCTCGCGTCGGTTCAGCCAGGCTGGATCAAACTCGGGACCTATGCACTCATTCTGCCCCTCATCCTTGTTCAGGCAGCCGGTTTGCGGAGACCAGTTCGGCAGACATGGTGGGTCGGTCTTCCCTTTGGAACTGCGCTGGGCATCCTATATTCGGTCACCACCATCTCGGGACCGCCCCTGGCGATCCTGTTCAACAACCAAGGTCTGGTCAAAACCGAGTTCCGGGCCGGTCTCGCATTGGTTCGCGTGGCCGAGTCGAGCGTGACCGCCATCGTCTATTACCAGCTTGGCCTGTTTACGGCTGAAATCGGGAACATCTTTTGGGTGTTTGTTCCCTGCGTTGCGGTCGGGGTACCGCTCGGCGCCTATGTCATCCGCCATCTGGATGCGGAGACGTTTCGTCGGATATGCATGAGCTTTGATGCGTGGGTCGTGGGGTTTGGCTTCTCCCGGGTATTGATCGAGCTGAATTTGATGCAAAGCCCCTGGGCCTATGTTGCCCTGGTCCTCACATTTTTGATCGACAGCTATTTGTTGTACATGTTTTTCACACGGAGGGCGGCCTCAAGGCGATCGGAAAGAACTTTGCTTACGCCCGGCGCTCCGAGTGGGCCGGATAATCGCATCGCTTCGGAGATGACCGAACCTCCCTACGACCCGCTTGCTCGGCTTAACACCGACCTCGGTTACGTTGTGGCGATCCTTGCTATCGCCATGCTGGTCTTTGCAGTTTTGCCTCCAATTCGCCTGCCCTAGAGCGCGGCACAATTAAGAAACGTGGTTGCCCTTCGGGGTTGACCGGCCGCATGGGTTAAGGCAGCGGGCACACATCGTTTCTCGGCTTGCCGTTCGATCAGCAAAGGGTCAGGCGGCATCCGCACCAACGCGACTCGGCGGGAGGAGGTTTTCTTGAGAGATGTCCGAGGTGGGTCAGACTCGGACCTCCCGGCCCCGAAACGCAACTTCCGCTGTGCCCCTGGAAGCGGACATCGTGGAAGAACCCCGGATCGCGGTCGCTCCTGCCAACGCGCCCTGGCCGGCTCCATCGACGACATCGACACCGGCATCGCCGCATATAGCGCCAATCGGAGAACCGCCCTTGTCTGGATGCGATCGGCGAGAGCGCGCAAGCTGTCGTCGTCGGCCATCTTGGCGTAGGAAGCGAGGAGCTTGCGCTTCTTGCCGTGGCGGCCGGTGCGCTTGGCAACTGTCCCATGTGGCGTTGAAGTGCGAGCGCCGTCACCGGTCATGGGGGAGACGGGTTCGCGTTGATCGCCCGCTCGACCTCCGACCATTGCTTTTCGGTTTCCCCTCCTGCGTCGATGAGCGCTTTGACCGCTGCGAAGTGATCCTTGAAGGTATCGAGACGCGCTGAGCCGTAAGCGTCGGCGAAGCGAGGGAAAGGTTTCGGCGGCGGGTAGCCATCTTTTTTCAGCATCTCGATAAACGACGGGTCCGGGTTCAACACTGCCTGGAGGCGCGAGTCTTTCGGTAGACTGTCCAAATCGCGCGCAAATTGCTCGACGAATACCGCAGCCGTTATGTAATATTTCCGCACGGCCTTGAACGCCTCGAAGGGCAAGGCATGGGTCGAGGCTTCGAGAGCATCCCGATCCATGCGAACCTGCGCAATGATATCACTGGCCCGGGTAAGCTCGTTCGGATCAAGCTCCTTTCCCTTTATGAAACCCCATGTGTTTAGCTGCATCATTTCGTCGAACGATCGCTGCAACAGACCGAGCTTGATTTGGGCGTTCTCGACATCGACCCGTTGCGAAGATAGCCGGCTCGCAAGCGCGATGTTTGCCGACAAGGCGGTTTCCTGGAGCGCAGCGGATTGTGTGGAATAAGCTCGCGCCGCGAACACCAAAGCTACCGCTGAAAAAGACAAGGCGAGCGTTGGGATAATGATCTTTAGCCATTCGCGAACGGCGGCAGTTGTCTCCTCGATCTTGAGACGCCACCATGACTTTATCGGTTGAGTTGTTCGGCCGTAGAGGCGCTCCCGGAGGATTGCTCTGCCGAGCCGCTCTTTCTTGTCCGTTTTCATATCCAGGCCCCCCTTCGCGGGAACGTCGTTCAGCCGACCTTAGGGTATCCGTCCGCAACACAAAATCCAAAACCACCGTCATGCACTGGAAAGGTGCGTCTCCTCGGTCGCTTTCGCGGCGCGATTCGCCTGCATCGGGAAAATCCGCTGACTCAAAATTAACTCCCCGCTGACTCAGCGGTAATTCTTTTCGCGTAGGATCACATTGCGACCATTGCGACTTTTCATCTCCAATCATGAAAGAGAACCATGCCCCTAATAGCCACTGCTGAACTCCCGGTCCGATCACCAACCCGCTTTGGTAACTTGGGCTGGGTGCTCACGATGCGGACCGTAGATATGAAGGACGTTCGAGTCGAAGTTTCGTTCTGTGCGTTATTGGCTTTGGAGCCGCACTATGTGGATGGCATTCCTCAGCTCGAAGGCGAGAACCGCTCGCGAATGGAAATCATCGCGTCAGACAAGCACGAGCAAGATGGGTGGTGTCCTCTTATCACACAGGAAGACATTCACTGACATCGACGGACATCGACCAGCGAGCCCGCAGGAAGCCCGCTGATGCGTTCTGGTGTCCGGCCGGTGTCGGAGACAGCGGACAAGCCGGGTCAACGCACGTAGCGCCACGCGCGCGAAGGTGCGGGCCTGTCCGGCGCGGATGGGACCAAAGCGCTGTGAGTGGGTCCCCTGAAAATTTCCCGGAATATAAAAATGGGTTTCGGATTTGGGAAAGCGGGAGAGGTTTGAGGCGAGGCCTGAATGGACATTATGACGGCGGCGTCAAGCAGTCTGGTCCGGCGTGGAGTACAGGGTCCGTCCCAGGTTGGGGCGATCGGCCCGCTGCTGTGAGCAGTGCTGCGGTCGGTGATCATGGAGATGCCGGCGATCGCGGTGGTGGCGATCTCGCCGGGTCGACAACAAGCAGGTCGGCGGCGCTATGCTGCCGCTCGCTTGGCGAGTTTCGCGATCGTCGCGCGGCTGCAGCCGGTGACGTCCTGGATCGCGCTCCAGCTCTTGCCATCGGCGAGCATGGTGACGATGCCAGCGTTGCGCTTGACGTCTTCCTTGCGGCCTCTGTAGACACCCTCGGCCTTCGCCCTAGCCTGGCCCTGAGCCTGCCGCCGGCGGCGATCGTCATAGTCTTTCCGGCCGATCGCGGCGAGCATGTCGAGCAGCATGCCGTTGATCGCCTCGAACATGCGGCTCGTGAACGGGTCGGCGTTGGCGGTCGCCATCATCCACGAGGTCGGCAGGTCGAGCGCCACGACGCGGACGTGACGCGCGGCGATCTCGGCCTTCAGCTTCTCCCAGTCAGCAGCCGTGAGGCGCGATAGCCGATCGACCTGCTCGATCAGGATGACGTCGCCGGGCTGGCTATCGGCGAGCAGCCGGAACAGCTCCGGCCGCTGCAGCTTGGTGCCGCTCTCGTTCTCGTTGTACCAGGCGGCAACCTTGAGGCCGCGCTCGGCGGCAAAGGCCTTGAGCTGGTCGCGGGCGCGGCCGGCGTCCTGGTCGTCAGTGGAAGCGCGAAGGTAAGGCCGAACGAGCATGTGAACCCCATTGAGTCTGGTTAGGATGGTTCACATCATAGGAGTCTGTTTTGGATTGTCAAACGCCATCACTGAACCAGCCTTTTGGCCGGTCTCTTGGGGTATACCCTAATTGAACCATGATGAGCGCACGGGACTGGGCTCCGAAACTGGGTTTTCGCCAAACCCGGTTTCACTGGGGTATCCGAAACCCCGGTGGATTATCGCCTGCGATATCTCGGCCGCAGATACGAAAGCGCCAGCGCGGCTTCGTCTGGCCGAGGCCTGGCAGGCTCGGCGGCCTCGACCGGCGTCGCGTGGCTCGCGGCATAGGCCTCGATCATCTCGCGCACCTCGTCGAAATCAGCCAGTGCCTGTGCCGCCGAACCACACTCCGCGACCAGCATCGCCATGACCTGCTCGACAGTCTCGCACCGATCAAACTGACCGCCGCTGCCGCCACCGCTCTCGCGACTATCGAGACCGGTGAGCCGCGCTTTGCCCGCGATGGCTTGGACCGCAGCGGAAAATTGCCGGTCATCTTGCGCAGCGACGCGCGCCTGCTCCAATTCGGCGAGCAAGGATTGGATGGTCACCTCGGCCAGCTTTGCGCCGCCTGCCATCAGCTCTCTGACGCGATCGGCAACACCATTTTTAACATCAGCTAACATTCGGGATGCGGCGGCTTCGGCTGCGCCGTTTTCGCACCGGTATCCTGCTTTGGAGTAAGCGTTGCCTTGGGTTCCGCCGGACTTGGTCATCTCGACGAGGTTTCGAGCGAAGGCTTCATGCTTCAAATTTCGCAATGCTGGCATGCCGCACTTCTATCACGATCGCGTCGCATCGAACAACGGCCGGCAGGTGGCGATACCGTGAGCAGGCACCGAGTTCCCTAACATCGGCGCCGGACGTCAAGCCGGCGTTTTGTCCTTCCTTTTTTAACCGCTGGCTTCGCTGAAAATGCGATATGCCAGCATGGCGCGCCGAACAGTGACCCCAACGGTTGAGATGATGCAGGCTTGGGCAGACTTTCTCGACTGTGCGAGACACGGTTCAGTACAAGGGCACGCAGCATGAAGATCAAGTTCCGGGAAGAGAATGCCCCACCCGACTGGTGGATCTACGAAAATTGGGAGATGTTAACCCACTTAGAACGATCGGGCTATCGGCTCGATGACGAACGAATTGCGCAGAAGCTGGAAAGCGAGCGCGGGACACTTTCGAAGAGCGCGCGAAAGTATATCGCTGACCGGTATATACGTCGGCGACCACGCAAGCGCGGGAGAAAGCCGCAATCGGCCGAGGAAAAGCTACGCTCACGACCAGATCGCGCCATCAAGTATCTCAATACGATCG
Source organism: Bradyrhizobium sp. AZCC 2289 (assembly GCF_036924615.1). Classification (NCBI taxonomy): domain Bacteria; kingdom Pseudomonadati; phylum Pseudomonadota; class Alphaproteobacteria; order Hyphomicrobiales; family Nitrobacteraceae; genus Bradyrhizobium; species Bradyrhizobium sp. AZCC 2289. The sequence continues at coordinate 9,948,901 of NZ_JAZHRY010000001.1, forward strand.
ATGCGGCGCTCAACGAGGTCGGGGGCGACTGGAAGCGCCTACCCAAGCGGGGACTTTTCAGCGGTACTCTCCAATCAGCGAAACAGCGATACAGTCGATCCAAGGCAATAAAGGACGAGTGGGACCGCGAATGCTTGGGCCACATGCGAGACGCAGCCGGCTACTTGGGCATAACCCTCGATGAATTGAGGGCCGATCTGCGGAAGCGGTACCGCGACGTCCCTTGAGTTTAAACCTCAAAATTTCAAATCAATTGGAGCGCTCGTCCGACCCACGTACGATCTCGTTCGATCACGACCATTCCGGTCGATCCGAACGGAGGCAACTATTGCAGCACAACGATAGTGAAAAGGTTCATCGCTGGGGCTCTCGCAAGGAGGCCATGACCCGCGCGCGCATCGGCGCGACGAAACTGCACGAACTCATCAGCCAGAACCGCATTCGCGCGCGCAAGCTCGACGGCAAGACGCTGGTCGATCTCAACAGCGTTGATGAACTGATCGAGAATTCGCCCGCGGCTGGCCCCAACGTCTCCGCATAACAAAGGCCAGCGCGAGGTAATTGCTCGAACGGGCAGATTGGGAATGGTAGAGCGACTTAAGCAATTCCTCTCATAAATCCAATCCCCGCAACTGCAATACCCCGCGTGGCGAAGACCAGTGATCGGTCTGTTGCTCGCGTCGGAATTGGTCTGCTCGGCGGCTCCCGCAATTCTCGTCGCATTCAGAGACGGTTGTTGGAATAGGCGACAGGTGGAGATTCGGCCGTGATCCCGCCGCCCGGCATGTTGATGATGCCGTCGATGACGACCGCAGAGAGCCGCTCTCTCAAAAGCGGAAACAAAATGAACTCCGGGCAACGCTGTGCCAATTGCGCCCCGGACCGTGGAGACCAAGGTCACTCGGCCGACGGTCGCCGGGTTGGTACCCGGCTCGGTAATACGCAGCGGGTGAGACCGGCATGCCTCGCTCGTTGGTCGCGGGCCGAAAAAATCGCGACGGAGACGCCGCCCAAAAGGCGGCGCGCCGATGAGGCGGAGGTCACTGAGTATCCGGCGGCGCCAATGCCGTCTCCCTCATGCCGGGACGTGGATGCAAAGATCAGGTTCGGGTTGGTCCTCTGGTCTCTGCCATCTCCACGGGAGAAAGGGCGAAGCCTGTCTGAGTTCGCGAGAGCGTTACCGCTGTCGCGAAGAGCAAGAGAGGAGAGTTTAATGATCGATTGGGACAAAGTCCGAAAGAGCCGGATGATCCGCATGCGTGGCACAACCGCGAACGAGGAGGTTCTGCAGGTATGCGCTCCGATGTGGCGCAAGCCGTTCAAGGCTCCGGTATCAAAGGCCGCACTGCGCGAGCAAGCAGCCGAGGCTCAGCGCGAATGGCAGCTTCGGCATCCGAACCGATTTCGTCCGGCGAGCGCCGGGTCGCTGATCACAAGCACAGCCACGGCGACCAGTTCAGGCGTGAGCAAGTGATCCTACCCACCGTGCCGACCCCGAGCGCCTCCGCGTATTTAGACGGCGTACTCCGAATCTAACCCCGACCAGTGGAGAGTAACATGGAATTGTCTCTGTCTCGCATCGAAAACTCGATCGACGCCTACAACGTCAACGAATACTCGCGTCGCTCGCGCTTGGAGACTTCACCCGACCAGAGGAAGCGTTGGCAGCACGAAATCCATTGGTCCTACTCGGACGGAACGCAGACCACGCTCACCGGCGATCACCTGTCAGGTCAAGTGCTCCCCGCCACTCCAGGGTTCGAGATCATCAATGTGGAGTTTGACCTCGCTAATGATGGCCCGATGATTGAGCGCCAGCCAGTGATCGGTTGGCGAGCTGTGCGCGACCACTATCATCAGGATAGGGAACTGGAACCTGTCGGTCAGCAGCTCAGAGCTCTGGTGCAACATCTCAAATCAGAGCCCAACCGCATCGACATCAGCGGCGTTCGCCAACCGGATGGCCGGGTGCTTTCGCGCGGTCACTGGTATGTGAATGAAGATGCTTTCCTGGAGGCAACCAAATCGCTGTGGCTGCAGAAGAAGGAAAGGATGCTGTTGGAAGAGCGGCATAAGGACTGCCCGTTCTGCGCTCATGAACGGCGCCAAGCGAACGATGACGTGCCGTTCTGAGGAGCGGGCCGCCGGCAGGACCGCGGTCAGAACGACGCGATTGACCCGGAACAGACGCGGGCCGACCACTTTGGCGGATCGCCTAACGCCGAGCTTGTTCGGTTCTGCAGGCTGGCGATGGAGGCGGAAGCCGACGCTAAGACCGGCAAGTCCGATGGGCAGCGCGAGCCGATCGTCACCACGAGGAACTTCTCCATGCCACGAGACACACAGCGCGTGATTCCGAAGGCAGCATCATGAGGGCGCAAGTCCCCACAATAATAACCACAGCAGAGAGGATCATGGCATCGCCCGAGTTCGCGCGTGGCCTTGCGGATGTGCGGAGTGGTGTGGCGTTCGACTGGCGCATCAACTCGTGGGAATACGAACGGGGTCGTCTCTTTGGGTGCATCGCCCCGCTGAACATGCCGCTGTGGGTCGGCTCCTGGCTGAACCCAAAAGCGTTGGCCTTATACGTCGCTGCTGATGAACGAAAGCTAATCACATGAAACCGAAGAATGTCCGACCTCTCGACACGATTGCCGATAACATCAACAGAGTTACGCGCGGGAACATCATCGATATCGGTGATCTCCTGCTGGAAGCCAAAGCCCAGTGTGAGCACGGCCAATGGCTCGATTGGCTATATGCCGAGTTCACATGGTCGATAGACTCTGCTGAGCGATACATGATGGTCGCCGAGCTTGCAGCCAAATTCCGCAGGCTGCGGAATTTGAAACTTGGTGCGACCACTCTCTATGAGCTGACCGACCACGAGGGCGAGGAGGACTTGCCCGCAATCATCGAGGAGCTGGCGAAACGCGCGACCAAGACACCATTGAGACCGGCCGATGCCAGGCGCGTCATCAAGATTGGTATCGGTCGGTCCCGCTTCGGCGATCACCCTGACGCAACTCTTGTTCAGCTAGTGGAGCTGCGCGAGTCCAGTGCTTGGTACGAAAAAGCAGTGGCCGCGCTTCGGGAGCGTGAGCCAGACACCGAAGAGAGCGCCCGGTTGCTCGTCAGGGAGGTGGCCGCCGAGTACGAAGCCGAAGAGGCCCAGATCAAGGACGACGCTGAGGAGGTCGATTCCATTCTTGATGGCGCTCCGCCAGACCTGCCGCCATCAATCACACCACCCGAACCGCAAAAGTTTGGTGCCGATACGGAGTGGGAAGGGAGAGAGTCCTTTGCCGATGCCGTGACGGCCCTGCTCGGCTTGCGCACGAAGACGGTTAGGAGATTTGTCGGGAGTTTCTCGTCGTCCGAGCTGCGCGAAGTCAGCGACTTTCTCTTGGCCATCGCATCGCACGCCGACTCCACTTCCGCGTCGAGCGCGTCGGAAGCCACATCATGACCAGCAGCACGTTCGCGCCCCAGGCCGTCGCCCGCGCCGCCATCGGCAGCATCGCAGGATCAAGCGCACCACTCGCATGCGCGGCACGCTCACCATCGAGCAGGACCTGCCGGCCGGCAGCAAGCTCTGGCTGGCGGCCTGGTCGAAGGAAGTTGCTGGCGCGGACTTCATCTCGATCTCCGGCGAGGTCGCCACCGGCGGCGGCCCGCGCAGGAAACCGACCGTTACGGAGCGCGCATCATGAGCGACAATTACAAAAGACGTGATCTCGTAGCCTTTGCGCGTGAGCATATTTGGACCGAGCCAAACGACATGATTACCAATGCCCAGAGGCGCTTCCCCGGCCTTAGCACTGAAGAGTTGCAGTGTGCATTCGAGGTGGTGGAGTTCGAGAATGATGAGCGGCATCGGGAGTATATCGAGCCGCACACAAGAGAAGTAGCCCAGATAGAACAAATGCGCAGGATGTTCGAGGGACTTCCTGACGGAAGTACGTTCGACGAAGCCGTTAACACCAAGGCGGCCCAAGGCGATCTCTGGGCCATCGGCTATCTCGCATTCGAAAAAACACCTGCCCGGCGCACCTATTGCGCGCTGGTTGACGCGGCATACGCCGCGCATCCTCAATTCGAGACGCGCGACGACGGCGTGATTTATTGGCTCGGCGACGAAGGCAACGACCCGTCGGAAGCCGCGCTAATCGATTGGTTCCAGAAGAACTATCCTGCTGAGGCTCGCGAGATCGAGCGCAAGATCGAGGAGGAAACGACGTGACCGTGGCAGGAGAGATCAAAAAGGACGAGCTGCGTGAGATGCTCACCGCCGAACAGGTTCTGGCGCAGATTCCGATCAGCCGCACAACGTTGTTCAGGCTGGAGCGGGACGGAGTGTTCCCGCAGGGACAGGCGATTACCCCGCACCGCAAGCTGTGGTTCAAGGACGAAGTGATCGCGTGGCAAAAGGCTCTGCAAGACCCGTGTTCGGCGGTGGCGCAGGCAATGCGTGCGCGGGTGAAGGTAAAGAAGGCGTGAGCCGGTCCTGCTTTTCTCTACGTTTTTCGCGTCAGGTTAGCCCACCGTTAGCCCGACGCGCTCGACCAAAAATTAAATGCAGTGAAATCAATCAGTTGGAGAGCTTGACGTCATTGGTGCAGAGAATTCGCATCCGTCAAAACGCCCCTTATTTCGATTCGAAGCCGGGTTTTGCCTGAGAGCGCCGTCTTATCCCGCTCACGCGGCAGAGGCAAACTTGGCCAAAGACGCGTCTTATCGCTTAACCAGGACGCGCCAGGGACGCACGAACCTGGCGCTGCCGAGGAATTGCACGTGAAATTTTGGAGCCGCCGCTTTCGGCGGTTCGTCAGGTTGGCGCGCGAGCGGTTCAGGTGTCCTGATTTCCGCGATCGTCGGGATCGACGCGATCGGATCAACCGCTCGAGCTTTGGGCTCTTCGGATTGGAGAGCTTGTGCCGGCGCCGCCGCTGGCGCGATGACCGGCGCCGCAACGATCTTTTCTTCCGGCGGCGGTGTCACGTTTCCCGGCGATTGCGGGTAGCGCGCCCGCGCGATCGCCAGCCCCTTGTCGAAGTCCGCGGTGTTGAGCCATTCCTTGGCGCGCATGCTTTCGATCAGGCCATCGTCCCACAACCTGGCGGCCTCGATGTCGAAGAAGCCTTTCAGCTTCTGGTCGATGAGTTGCATCCCGTGGCCAGTGACAGCCCATTGCCTGCCGATCCAGTGGATGTCGCGATGCAACGCCATGGCATACTTTTGCTATTTGTCGTGCTCGATCACTTTGAGGCCACCCATATAGGGTTGCAAGACGTCGGGCACGGCAATCGAGCCGTCCTGCTGCTGGTAGGTTTCCATCACCGCAATCAGCGCGCGGCCGACCGCGGTGCCGGAGCCGTTCAGCGTATGCACGAAACGCGGCTTGCCGTCCGGCCCGCGATAGCGCGCGTCCATCCGCCGCGCCTGGAAATCGCCGCACACCGAGCAGCTTGAAATCTCGCGGTAGGCGCCGCCGTCACCCTGACTTGAGAATTGTCCTGGCATCCAGACCTCGATGTCGTAGGTTTTTTGTGCGGAAAAGCCCATGTCGCCGGCGCACAGCGTCATCACGCGGTAATGCAGATCGAGCTGCCGCAGCACTTCCTCGGCGCAAGCCAGCATGCGTTCGTGCTCATCCTTGCTGGTCTCGGGCGTCGTGATCGAAACCAGCTCAACCTTCGTGAACTGATGCTGCCGGATCATGCCCCGTGTGTCGCGTCCGGCGGCGCCTGCCTCGGCGCGAAAGCACGGCGTCAGCGCGGTCATGCGCATCGGCAGCTCTTTTTCATCGAGGATGGATTCACGAACCAGGTTGGTCAGCGACACTTCGGCGGTCGGAATGAGGCCGAGGCGTTCGCTTCTCAATAGCGCGCCATCGGCGGCGGCGAGCAATTCACCCTTGATGGCCCAGAACTGGTCATCCTCGAATTTCGGCAACTGCCCGGTCCCGAACATCACAGCGTCGCGCACCAAGAGCGGCGGATTGATTTCGGTGTAGCCGTGCTCGTTGGTATGCAGATCGAGCATGAACTGCCCGATCGCGCGCTCCAGCCGTGCCAGGCCTTTTTTCAGCACCACAAAGCGCGCCCCGGATAGTTTCGCGGCGGCTTCAAAGTCCATGTAGCCGAGCGCGCCGCCGAGATCGTCATGCGGCTTTGGCACAAACCCATATTCGCGTTTCTTGCCGAACACGTGACGCTGCACATTGCCGTGCTCGTCGACGCCATCGGGCACTTCGTCCAGCGGCAGATTGGGAATCGCGGCCAATTCCGTGGCCAATTCCTCGTCGGCCGTCTTTGCCGCTAGCTCAAGCTCCGGCATCGTGGTCTTGAGCTCGGCGACCTCGGCCATCAGTTTCACGGCCCGCGCCTCATCCTTGGCCTTCTTGGCGTCGCCGATTTCCTTGGATGCGGAATTGCGCCGGGCCTGCGCCTGCTCGGAGGCCAGGATCGCCGCACGGCGCCGTTCATCGATCGCAAGCAGCGACGGCGACAGCGGCGCCAGTCCGCGCCGTTTCAGTCCGGCGTCGAAGGCTGTCGGGTTGTCGCGGATCGCTTTGATGTCGTGCATGGCGGGTCATTCCTGGACAGTGCCGGCAAAGGCGCGCATCCAGTACCCCGAATAGGCCGGTTTTGGAACAGCGAAGGCGGCCCCTACTCCGCCGGATTGGCGGTCGGGGGGACCCCCTTGGCGGCCTGCGCGGCGGCGACCTTCTTTTCCACTATGCGCACGGCGATGATCGAGCCTTCATAGAGCGCCAGCAGCGGGATCGCGAGCGAGGCCTGGCTCAGCACGTCCGGTGGCGTCAGCACGGCCGCGATGATGAAGGCGACGACGATGAAATAGCGGCGCTTCTCGCGCAGCTGCTTCGAGGTGATGATGCCGATCCGGCCCAATAGCGTCAGGATCACCGGCAACTGGAACGCGATGCCGAAGGCGAAGATCAGCGACATCATCAGCGACAGGTATTCGCCGACCTTCGGCAGCAACTGGATCTGCGCGGTCTCGGGCCCGCTCAATTGCTGCATGCCGAGCGAGAACCGCACCAGCATCGGCAGCACCACGAAATAGACCAGCAGCGAGCCGAGCACGAAGAAAAATGGCGTCGCGATCAGGTAGGGCAGGAACGCGCCGCGCTCGTGCTTGTAGAGGCCGGGCGCCACGAATTTGTAGATCTGCGTTGCCACGATGGGAAAGGAAATGAAGCCGGCGCCGAACAGCGCGAGCTTCAATTGCGTCAGGAAATATTCCAAAAGCGCAGTGTAGATGAATTTCGAATTCTCGGGGCCGGCGACCCAGACGAACGGCCAGACCAGCACGTTGTAGATCTGCTTGGCAAAGAAGAAGCAGAAGATGAAGGCGATGCCGAAGCCGAGCAGCGCCTTGATCAGCCGCGAGCGCAGCTCGATCAGGTGATCCATGAGCGGCGCTTTGCTGGCCTCGATGTCTTCGGCGCTCATGACGCTTTGGCGTCCTTGAGAACGTCGGGCGCCGAAGGCGCGACGTCCTGCGGCGCGGGCTGAGACTGGACCTCGCGGCTGATCGCCAGCAGCTCGGAGGCCGCGTGGGCCTCGGCTTCAACAAAGGTTTCGGGAGTGGGCGCCGCCGGTGTGGTAGGGGTCGCCGACGCATCGCTCGCTGGCGCATCGTTTGGCGTCACGACCGGCTCGCCGATCGCGGACGCCACCTGCGCATCCACGGACTTGTCGATATCGGCGATTTGCAGGGCGTCGCCGACGTCCTTTTGCAGCGAGGTCATGATATTGCCGCTGGTGAAGCCGGTGGTGGCTTCCTTGACCTCGTCAAAACTCTTCTTGAGGTCGGCCATTTCGGCCTCGCGCATCGCTTCCTGGAACTGGCCCTGAAATTCGGCGGCCATCTTGCGCGCCTTGCCCATCCATTGCCCGACCATGCGCAGCACACCCGGCAGCTCTTTCGGGCCGATGGCAATCAGCGCGACAACCGCGATGACGATCAGTTCACCTCCACCGATATCGAACATGAATTTTTCCGCTCACGCGAGATGTCCGCGCCCCAATCCTTCTAGCAAGATTTGGCGCTATCAGCGGCTTTTCTCAACGGCGTCTGGATTAGACAGCCTTGCTGCCGACATCCGACCGCGCCGCCGAGGGCGCCGCGTTGTGGTCGATCGTCTTTACGGGCTCGGCAGGCTTTTCCGCCACCTTGTCGTCATCCTGCATGCCCTTCTTGAAAGCCTTGATGCCCTGCGCGACGTCGCCCATCAGATCCGAAATCTTGCCGCGGCCGAACAACAGCAGGACCACTGCGATCACGACGATCCAGTGCCAAATGCTAAGCGAACCCATCCTGCAACCCTCCAAACACGCGAGCCAGCGGCCCGGCTCAAGCTTTCCCGGAAGGTAGGCCCGCAGGCTGTCAAAAACAAGGACTTCAGCCGCGGCAAATCGCTGTCGCAGCTACGTAATATTGCTACCGTTAACCGGGAATATTGCGGCGACGGGGCTGGAGCCGGATCGGTTCTGACTGCATCAGAACCGATCCGGCTCCAGCTTTACGTTTTGACGCGTTTTCTTTACGCGAACCGGTGCCCACTTCGCTCGAAAACGCTCTAGGTTCCCTCGCCGCCCTCGGGCTCCGGGTCGGCGGCAGGCGCCAGCAGCAGTTCCAGATTATCGCCGATCTCCAGCGGATCCTCGTCCTCGCGCAACGCCACGTCGTCCGAGGGCGTGGGAACGCTGAAGCCGGAAGGCAGCCGCGAATCCAGGAGTCCCGTTCCCTTCAGTTCCTCCAGCCCCGGGAGATCGCCGAGCGCCTCCAGGCTGAACTGCGACAGGAACGCTTCGGTCGTGCCGAAGGTGAGCGGACGGCCCGGGGTCTTGCGGCGGCCGCGGGGACGGATCCAGCCGGTCTCCAGCAACACGTCCAGCGTGCCCTTGGAGGTGATCACGCCACGGATTTCCTCGATCTCGGCGCGGGTCACCGGCTGATGATAGGCGATGATCGCAAGCACCTCGATCGCCGCGCGCGACAGCCGCCGCGTCTCCGTGCTCTCCCGCGTCATCAGCCAAGACAAATCGCCGGCGGTGCGGAACGTCCATTTGTTGGCGACCCGAACCAGATTGACGCCACGCGAGGCGTATTCCGCCTGCAGCTGCGCCAATGCCACCTTGATATCGACACCATCGGGCATCCGCTTGGCCAGCGCCGCCTGATCGATCGGCTCGGCGGAGGCGAACAGCAGCGCTTCCAGGAGCCGCAACTCCTCGGGCCGCGCCTGCGCGTCGACGGGAGTTTCCTCGGCATCTTCCATGCGTTTTTCCGCCAGACTTGCCATGGCTAGGTCTCCTTGTTCCACTTACTCGACCGACAAATCCGGCGCGGACATCGCACCGGCGGCTTGCGGCTGACGCTTGCGAAAATACAGCGGCGCGAACGCCTCTTTCTGGTTCAGTTCCATCTCGCCTTCCCGCACCAGTTCAAGCGCTGCGGCAAAGCTCGAGGCAAACACGGTCGCCTTTTGCGTGGGATCGACGACGTAACTGAGCAGGTATTCGTCGAGGCAGCTCCAGTCGTCGGCCATGCCGACGAGGCGTTCCAGCGACGCGCGGGCCTCCGCCAGTGACCACACCGTGCGCTTGGCCAGATGCACCGTTGCCAGCACGCGCTGCTGGCGCTGCGCGGCATAGGCGGTGAGCAGGTCGAACAGGGTCGCGGTGAATTTGGGATGACGGATTTCCGCAATCGATTCCGGATTGCCGCGCGGGAAGATATCGCGCTGGAACTGCGGCCGATTCATCAGCCGGTTGGCGGCCTCGCGGATCGCCTCGAGCCGGCGCAGCCGGTTGGCCAAGGCCGTGGCCATCTCCTCGGCGCTCGGACCGTCCGGCGTGGCCGGTTCGGGCAGCAGCAGGCGGGATTTCAGGAACGCCAGCCAGGCCGCCATCACCAGATAGTCGGCCGCGAGCTCCAGGCGAATCTTCCGTGCCGCCTCGATGAAGATCAAATACTGGTCGGCCAGCGCCAGGATCGAAATCTTGGCAAGATCGACCTTTTGCTGCCGCGCCAGCGTCAGCAGCAGGTCGAGCGGACCCTCATAGCCCTCGACATCGACCACCAGCGCGGGCTCGCCATCTGCGATGTCGGTGGGCCGTCCGGTCTCAAACGATAGAATTTCCGCGGTCATGCCGTCCCTACCCGATCAACCAACGCATCCAATTCAGCCTGTACCGCCCGCCGATCGAGCGGCAGCGGTCCCTTTCGCGAGGCCAGCGCCCGTTTGGCGCGCTGCAGCGGTTCACCCGCCAGTTCCGGCGTCTCGCGCGCGACGTCGCGCATTTCCTCGAGCTTGCCGTTGCAATGCAGGACCATGTCGCAGCCGGCGTTGACGATGGCTCGGGTCCGCTCGGCGATCGTTCCCGCCAACGCGTTCATGGACACATCATCACTCATCAACAAACCCTGGAACCCAATCACGCCGCGAATCACTTGCCGGATGATTGTCGCAGAAGTCGTCGCCGGATGGGCGGGGTCTAACGCGCTAAACACAACATGTGCGGTCATCGCCATCGGCAGGTCCGCCAGCGGTTGGAAGGCGGCAAAATCGGTCCGTTCCAGCTCTTTCCTCGATGTATCCACCGTGGGCAGCCGATGGTGGCTGTCCGCTGTGGCCCTGCCGTGGCCGGGAATGTGCTTGAGCACCGGCAAAACGCCGCCATGCTCCAGTCCTTCCGTGACCGCCCGCGCGATCGCCGCCACCTTGCCCGGCTCGGTTCCATAGGCCCGGTTCCCGATCACGGCGTCGCTGCCCTCGACCGGAACGTCTGCCAGCGGCAGGCAATCGACGGTGATGCCAAGCGCAATCAGGTCCGCGGCGATCAACCGGGAACTGAGCCGGGCGGCCGTCAGGCCGAGCGCGGGGTCGATATCGTACAGCGCGCCAAAGCTGGCTCCGGGCGAATAGACCGGCCAATGCGGCGGACCAAGCCGCTGCACTCGGCCACCTTCCTGGTCGATCAGGACCGGGGCGTCCGCGTTACCGACCAAATTACGCAATTCAGCCACAAGATTAGATACTTGATCTGGATTTTCAATGTTACGCTTGAATAGAATGAAGCCCCACGGCCGCTCCGCACGGATGAATTCGCGCTCGGCGCGGCTCAGTTCCGTTTCGGATACGCCCGTGATGAATGCGCGGCTGCTCATGCGGCCGATTAGCCTCTGCGCAGCTCCGGGGTCAAGGAAACGGCCGTTAATTCCTTTGGATGAGGCACTGCGGCCCGCCGGCCGCCTTGAGATTGCTACAAACCTGCGTCGCCTGATCCACGGAGCTGAACGGACCGGCAAATGCCCGGTAATACACTCCCTTTTCGCCGAGATCGACGCGCTTCACCACCGACGATTGTGAACCGAGCACGCTCGGATACTTGCCTTGCAGCGCCCGGTACGACGCTTGGGCGTCGGCCTCGTTCTTCTGCGAGGACACCTGGACGAGATAGCCGCTGCCTGTGCTCACACCTGCCGGTGCCGGATTATTCGACGCCATCCGGGCCGGTGCTGGCACGGGATCGGGCGCCGCGGCGCCGGGAGCCAGTGAAAGCGGTGTGTTGGCGCTCGCATTGGCCGACGAGGGATTGTGCGAGGCCGCCGTTCGGGCCGCCGGCGCTGGTTTGGCCGCAGCCGCTGGCGGGGCCGCCGCAACAGGCACCCCGCCATTCTCGGCCGGGTCGCCCTTGACCGACAGGGTCTTGATCTTGCGCGGCTCGCCATTCGACAGCGTGCCGTTGGCGGCCGCTGCCGGCGGCGGCGCAGATGGCGCTACGCTGGCGACCGGCGGCGGATTGCCATTCTGGTTCAACGCTGGATACGCGACGCGCATCCCGGACTTGGCGTTAACGTCGACCGGAGTTTCTTCGCGCGAAACGATCTTCTCGCCGCCATCGCCCGGCACCATGCGGTCGGGCGTCTTGGCAGTTCCGGTATCAGCGGGCGCCGGCATGACCTTGGTCGGACTGTTGTCGGCCTTGATGATCGGCGGCTCCCCGGTACGCGGCGAACCGACATAGGTGCGGTAGGCAAACGCTGCCCCCGTGCCTACCACGGCCAGCGCCAGCACCGCGGCTACGGTTACGAGGCCACTGCTGCGCTTGCGCGGCTCGGGCTCTTCCTCATAGCCGCTCTCATAAGCGTAGGGATCATCCGGATAGGCCGGATCGCGCTGAAAGTCCTGCTCGCCGGATTCGATCTGGCCGTACAGCGCGTCGTCATAGCGCGTCGGATCCGGCTGCGGCTCTGGATCGGCGTATTGCGGCGCCTCCTCCTGATAATCCTGCGCGGGCGCAGCGTGGTGCTGGGCCGCGTAGCGATGCAAGGGATGCACGGGGCTAGGCTGATATTCGGGCTCCTCAGGCTCCGGCTCGGGCGCGACCGCGCGGTTCGCGCGTTGCATCCAGGGCGGCGGGCCGGCGGGCCGGCCGTCATCTTCCTCTGCGGGAGGCTGGTATTGGGGCTGCACATTGGCCCGCGACTGCAGCGGATGCGGGGTCTTTGGGGCGGCGCCGAACGGATCGGTCTGGCCGATCAGCCGTGCCAGTTCGGCCAGCGGATCGCTCTCAGCCCGACCAAAATCGCGGTCGTCGTCTTCGTGGGCAGCAAAAGGTCGGTCCTGATATCGATCAGCCATCGTGATGATGCATCCCCTTCGGGGCAGCGCCAAACCGTTATGACAAACGAATTTGGCCCCTGCCAGATACCCTCACAAATCCCCATTTGTGAGGGCCTTCGCCCCTGCCTACCGCATCTCGGTTGGAGCATGGACGCCGAGAACGGCTAAGCCCGATGCCAGAACCGAGACGACGCCCTGGACCATTGCCAATCGCGCCTTCGTGATTTCTGCATCATTGTTGATAATGAAGCGTAAATAGGGCAAATCGCGCCCCCTGGTCCAAAGCGCATGAAATTCGCTGGCCAAATCATACAGATAAAAAGCGATTCGGTGTGGCTCGTGTGCGACCGCAGCCGCCTCGACCATCCGGGGGTAGAGCGCCAATAGCTTGAGCAGGCTGAGTTCCGTCGGGTCGGTCAGCCGTTCCACCGCCGCGGTCCCGAGGTAGACCGCCCGGGCGGCGGCATCCTCCGGCAGATCGGGGACCACCTCCCGGGCGTTCTTGAAGATCGAATGGCCGCGGGCGTGCCCGTACTGCACGTAGAACACCGCGTTGTCCTTGGACTGCTCGATCACCTTGGCGAGGTCGAAATCCAGCACAGCGTCGTTTTTGCGGAACAGCATCATGAATCGCACCGCGTCCGAGCCGACCTCGTCGACGACTTCGCGCAAGGTGACGAACTCGCCGGACCGTTTCGACATTTTTACCGGCTCGCCGTCGCGCAGCAGCTTCACCAGCTGCACGATCTTGACGTCCAGCGCGGCCTTGCCCGCGGTCACGGCCTTCACCGCCGCCTGCATGCGCTTGATGTAGCCGCCATGATCGGCGCCGAACACGTCGATCAGATTGGTGAAGCCGCGATCGAACTTGTTCTTGTGGTTGGCGATGTCGGAGGCGAAATAGGTGTAGGAGCCGTCGGACTTCATCAGCGGACGGTCGACGTCGTCGCCGTAGTTGGTCGCCCGGAATAGCGTCTGTTCGCGATCCTCGTAATCCTCGACCGGCCCGCCTTTCGGCGGCGGCAGACGGCCTTCGTAGACGTCGCCTTTGGCGCGCAGGAAATCGATGGTCTCGGTGACCTTGTTGTTGCCGGTGTCGATCAGCGAGCGTTCCGAGAAGAACACATCATGCTTGATGTGGAGCGCGGCGAGATCGCCCTTGATCATCTCCATCATCATCGAAATGGCTTTGCTGCGAACGATCGGAAGCCAGGCGTTTTCCGACATCGCTTTCAGCTTGTCGCCATATTCGGCGGCGAGCGCCTGCCCGACCGGGACCAGGTAGTCGCCGGGATAGAGCCCCTCCGGAATCGCGCCGATATCCTCGCCGAGCGCCTCGCGGTAGCGCAGATAGGCCGATCGTCCGAGCACATCGACCTGCGCGCCGGCATCGTTGATGTAATATTCGCGGGTCACACCATAGCCCGCGAACTGGAGCAGGCTGCACAGCGCATCGCCGAACACCGCGCCCCGGCAATGGCCGACATGCATCGGCCCGGTCGGATTGGCCGAGACATATTCGACATTGACCTTCTCGGCCTTGCCGATCGCGCTTCGCCCGTAAGCCTCACCTTCCCGCACGACCGAGCGCAGCGCGTCCGCCCAGACCTGTGGCTTCAGCGTGAGATTGATGAAGCCGGGCCCGGCGACGTCGACGGAAGCGACCAGAGCGTCGGCGCGCAGCCTCTCGGCGATCTTCTCGGCCAGTTCGCGCGGTTTTGCCTTCGCCTCCTTGGCCAGCACCATCGCGGCGTTGGTGGCCATATCGCCATGGCTGGCATCGCGCGGCGGCTCGACCACGGCGCGCGAAAAGTCGATGCCGTCAGGCCAATTGCCCTCGGTCGCAAGTGCTGCGCAGATCGCGTGCACGTGTGCGAGCACATCGGCAAAAAGATGCGGAGCAGAGGGTTTGTCGGCCATTTGCTAAAGTCCTGGGCCGCCGCCTAACGCAAATCCGGGGTCGAGTCAAAAAGCCTTTGATGCTCGATCAGCGCAAAACGGTCGGTCATCCCGGCGATGAAATTGCCGATCCGCCGCGCCCGCTCGGTTTCGGTCTCGCGCTCCGTGCCCTCGACCCATTCGGCCGGCAGATCGCCCGGCGATTGCTGATAGCGCGCGAACAGATCGAACAGGATCTGTTCCGCATCCCCCATCACCCGCATCACGCGGGCGTGGCGGTACATCCTGCGTTTCAGGAACGCCTTGATCTCGGCCTCCTCCTGCACCACGTCAGGCGGAAACGCGATGAGCGGCTGGTTATGATGGCGGACGTCGTGGGCCGATTGCGGTCTTGCCGCCTCCAGACGCCTGCCCGCCTCTGACATCACGGCCCCGATCAGATATGAAATCAGCTCGCGCACCAGTTCGGCGCCGCGCCTGATGTCGTCGAGGCCAGGATAATGCTTGCCGATTTCCGCGATGATATCAGCGGTGAGCGGCATCACCTTGAGATCGTCGACCGCAAACAAACCGGCCCGCAGCCCGTCATCGATGTCGTGTGCGTCATAGGCGATATCATCGGCAAAGGCTGCGACCTGCGCCTCCAGCGAGGCGAAGCTCCAGAGCTCCAGATCGTATTTCCGGTTGAAATCGGAAATCCCGACGGGAATGCCGCTTTCGCCGTAACGTCCGGCCAGGTCCCCGCCCCGCCCGGTCAGCGGACCGTTGTGCTTGACGACGCCTTCCAGCGATTCCCAGGTCAAATTGAGCCCGTCGAACCCGGGATAGCGATGCTCCAGCGAGGTCACGACCCGAAGTGTCTGGGCGTTGTGATCGAAACCGCCATGGGCGTGCAGGCATTTGTCCAGCGCCCGCTCTCCGGCATGGCCGAACGGCGGATGGCCGAGGTCGTGCGCCAGCGCCAGGGTTTCGGTCAAATCCTCGTCCAGGCCGAGCTGCCGGGCCATTGCGCGGGCGATCTGGGCCACTTCCAGCGAATGGGTTAGCCGGGTGCGGTAATGATCGCCTTCGTGGAACACGAAAACCTGGGTTTTGTGCTTCAGGCGGCGGAACGCGGTGGAATGGATCACCCGGTCGCAATCCCGGCGGAATGGGCTGCGCGTCTTGCTCGGTGGCTCCGCGAACAGCCTGCCGCGGCTGCGGTCGGGGTCGCAGGCATAAAGTGCGCGAGGAGCAGCCATTCCGACCGACACGGTTTTTTAGTCCTTATCCATTTGATTCTGCTCGTCTCCGCACTTAACTATGTCGGGTGCGGGATACCAAATGAATTGGGTATGACGCCGGCACCGGAGACCTGCCATGACCACAGCCATCACCGTCAGCGAGCGGGCTGCCCGCCGCATCGGCGAAATCCTCAAAGCCGAGGGCGAGGGCGCAAAACTGCGCATCTCGGTCGAAGGCGGCGGTTGCTCTGGCTTCCAGTACAAATTCGACGTCGAACACGCCCAGGCCGACGACGATCTGGTGATCGCCCGCGAGGGCGCCGTGGTGCTGGTCGATCCGGCCTCGGTGCCGTTCCTGGCAGGCTCGGAGGTTGATTTCGTCGACGACCTGATCGGCGCGTCGTTCCGGGTGGTCAATCCCAACGCCACCGCCTCCTGCGGCTGCGGCACCAGCTTTTCAATCTAAGACCCGCCTCAATCTGACCCCCACCGCTATTCAGCCGCGACCACGTGCGGACGCTCGCCGCCGCTTTCCTCGAGCTGTGGTTCGAGCTTGCGCTTGAGGCGGCGGTCGATGCGGTCGAGATAGATGTAGATCACCGGTGTGATGAACAGCGTCAGCAATTGCGAGACGCAGAGGCCGCCGACCACGGCGATGCCGAGCGGCTGACGCAGTTCGGCCCCGGCCCCCGCGCCGATCGCGATCGGCAGCGTGCCGAAGATCGCCGCAAACGTCGTCATCATGATCGGGCGGAAGCGAAGCAGCGCGGCCTCGCGGATCGCGTGCTCGGCGCTCAGGCCGACGCGGCGGCGCTCCAGCGCGAAGTCGACCATCATGATGGCGTTCTTCTTGACGATGCCGACCAGCATCACGATGCCGATCATCGCGATCACCGACAGTTCCATGCCGAACAGCATCAGGGTGAGGATCGCGCCGATGCCGGCCGACGGCAGGCCGGAGATGATAGTGATTGGATGGATGAAACTCTCGTAGAGAATGCCGAGGATGACGAATGCCGCGAATACGGCCGCCAGGATCAGCACGCCCTGCCCGCGCAGCGAATCCTGGAACACCTGCGCGGTGCCGGAGAAGCCGGTGGCGATTGTCGCCGGCAGATTTGAATTCTGTTCGATCAGGGTGATCTGGTCGACCGCATAGCCCAGCGAATAACCCGGCGCGAGGTTGAACGAGATCGTCACTGCCGGCTGCTGCCCCTGGTGGTTGATCAGCAACGGCCCCACCGTCGGCACCATTTTCGCCACCGCATCGAGCGGAATGGTCTGGTTGTTCGCGGTCTTCATATAGAGCTTGGAGAGGTCGGACGGATCGACGCGAAACTGCGGCTGTGCCTCCAGAATGATCTGGTAGTCGTTGGACGGCATGTAGATGGTGCCGACCTGGCGCGCGCCATAGGCGTTGTAGAGCTGGTTGCGAACCTGGTCGACCGTGATGCCATAGACCGCGGCCTTTTCGCGGTCGATGTCGACCGTCATCTGCGGGTTCTTGATGTAGAGATCCGTGGTGACGTCGAGCAGGCCCGGCACATTGGCGATCCTGTCGCGCATTTCAGGCGCCAGCCGATACAGCGATTCCGTATCGCCGCTCTGCAAGGTGTACTGGTACTGGCTCTTCGACGGCCGGCCGCCGATATTGAGGTTCTGGATGCTCTGGAAGAACGCCTGCATTCCAGGCACCTGGTTCGCCGTCCGGCGCAGGCGCGCCATCACCACCGTCGCCGAGTCCCGCTCTTTCCTTGGTTTGAGCGCGATGAACAGCCGGCCATTGTTGGTGGTCGCGTTGGGGCCGCCCGCACCTACCGTACTGTTGACGTATTCCACCGCCGGATCGCGGCTCAATATGTCGGCCAGCTCCTTCTGGCGCACCGCCATCGCCTCGTAAGAGGTATCCGTGGCTGCGTCGGTGGTGCCAAACAGAAAGCCGGTATCCTCCTGGGGAAAGAATCCCTTGGGCACCACGACGTAGAGCGCCACCGTGCCGGCCAGCGTCGCCAGCGTCACCGCCAGCATCAAAGCCTTGCGGGCAAGCACCCAGTCGAGCGCCCATTCGTAGCCGCGTAGCCAGGAATCGAACATCGCCTCGAAGATTCGAAGCACCACATTCGGCTTTTTGGTCGCGTCATGCGCGTTCAGCACGCGCGCGCACAGCATCGGCGTCAGCGTCAGCGAAACAAAGCCGGAAACCACGATCGCGACCGCGATGGTAACCGCAAATTCGCGGAACACGCGCCCGACGATGCCCCCCATCAGCAGCACCGGAATGAACACCGCGATCAGCGAGAAGGTGATCGAAATGATGGTGAATCCGATCTCTCGCGCGCCTTTGAGCGCCGCCTCATACGGCCGCATGCCGTGCTCGATATGGCGGACGATATTTTCCAGCATGACGATGGCGTCGTCGACCACGAAGCCGACCGACAATGTCAGCGCCAGCAGCGTCATGTTGTTGATGGAGAAATCGAACGCGTACATGACGGCGAACGTGCCGCACAGCGAGATCGGCACCGCCAGCGCCGGAATGAAGGTTGCGGATGCCGAACGCAGGAACAGGAAGATCACCATGATGACGAGGCCGATGGCGATCAGCAGGGTCTCTTCGACGTCGCTCACGGACTGACGGATCGACACCGAGCGGTCCATCGCCACCTGGATGTTCACGGACGGCGGTATCTGCGCGCGCAGCGACGGCAATTTTGCCAGCACGCCATCGACGACCGCGACCGTGTTGGCGTCGGGCTGCTTGTAGATCGCCAGAACGATGGCGCGCGTGCCGTTGAACCAGGTGGCGATCTTGTCGTTCTCGACGCTGTCATACACCTTGGCGATCTCGTCAAGCCGGACCGGCGAACCGTTGCGCCAGGCGACGATCACGTGCTTGTAGTCGGCCGCCTTGTCCATCTGGCCGGACGCCTGCAGCGCGACGTCCTGTTTCGGCCCGTTCAGCGTGCCGACCGGCGTTGACGAATTGGCGCGCGAGATCGCGGCGCGGACGTCCTCCAGCGAAATGCCGCGCGCCGCCGCGGCTTCCGGATCGGCCTGCACCCGGATCGCAAACTTCTGGCTGCCGAAGATGACGACCTGGGCGACCCCCTGTATTTGCGACAGCGCCTGTCCGATGGTGATGTCGCCATATTCGTTGACCGCCGAGAGCGGCAACGTGTCGGAAACCAGCGAGATGAACAGGATCGCGAAATCCGACGGATTGACCTTCCGGAAACTCGGCGGAATGACCATCTCGATCGGCAACCGCCGCTGCGCAATCGTCAGCGCGGTCTGCACATCGAGCGCCGCCGCGTCGATATTGCGATTGAGGTCGAACTGGATGACGATCGCCGTCGTGCCCTGCGATGAGGTCGAGGACATCGACGATATGCCGGCAATGGTTGAAAGCTGACGCTCGATCGGACCGGCGACGGACGAGGCCATGGTGTCGGCGCTTGCGCCCGGCAGGGTCGCGGTCACCGCGATGGTGGGGAAATCGACTTTCGGGAGCGCGGAGACCGGCAGCAGCCGGAAGCCGAAAACACCGAACGCGATGATCGAAGCCGTCATCAGAACCGTCATGACCGGGCGACGGATACACAACTCCGACAGCGTCATCGCGTTAAGCCCCCGCCTTGGCAGCGCGCGGCGCGATAGGCGTTCCCTCCGACAACAGCAACTGTCCGTCGACGACGACGTCCTCGCCTCCGGTCAATCCGGTGGCGAGGACGGAGGTTCCCTGGAACGTGCGGCTGACATTGACGGGTTGCACATGCGCCCTGCCGTCCTTCATGACGAAGACGAAATTGCCGTTCTGGCTGCGCTGTACGGCTGACGTGGGCACCGTCACGGCTTCCTCGGCGCGGATCACGAGCTTGGTGTTGACCAGCGTCCCCGGCCATAAGGTCTCGTTCTCGTTGTTCATGATGCCGCGCACGGTGACCATGCCGGTGGTCGAATCCACCGTGTTTTCGACCATCGCAACCTTGCCGTCTTCGGAGCGCTGATGGCCCGGGATGGTCGCGATCACCTTTGAATCCGCCTTCGCCATCGCCTCTCGCAGGTCGACCAGCACCCTCTGCGGGATCGCGAAGGTCACGTAAACTGGCGCCATCTGGTTGATGACGGCGAGCGGCGCGGTGTCGGCCGGCCGGACGAAATTGCCGACCTTCACATTGGCCGCGCTGATCCGGCCCGAAAACGGCGAGCGGATCAGGGTGTAGCTCTTCTGGACCTTCAGATTGTCCAGCGCCGCCTGATCGGCCTTGATGGTGCCGATCAGGATATCGGACTGGGTCTTGGCGTTATCGACGTTGACCTGGGTGGTCGCGCCCTTGGCAACGAGATCGGTGTAACGCCGCAAATCGCGCTGCGCGCCCTCGAGTTGGGCCTGATCCTTGGCCAGCATGCCCTCGGCCTGCTCGATCTGGGCGTCGATCTGCCGCGCGTCGAGCGTGAACAGCAGGTCGCCTTCGCTAACCCTGGCGCCGTCCTCGAAATGCACCGCGACGATGGTGGTCTCGACCCTCGATTTGAGCGCCACGCTGGAAATCGGCGTCACCGTCCCGATCGAGTCGACGTCGACCGGCACGGATTTGTGCTCCGCCTTGGCCAGTTCCACCGAAACCACACGCGGGCGCTGCGGCCCCAGCGCGCTGGCGCCTCCGCCCATCCATGACCCGCGGGTGACGAAGGCCGCCACCGCAGCGATGCCGACGGCACCGGCAAAAAGGATCAAACTACGTTTTTTCATAATTTTCATGCGCGCCCGTCCGTGAAAGGACGGGACGGCTCGTTCCTGCCCCTTGACGGCGACTTTTGCGCCTTATTTCTAGACGGTTATCACAGCCTTGCGGCACATGGTATGCCAGCAAAGCGAAAATGTGTGGTTACGACGGGTCCCCCCTCATGCGCATCGCGACATGGAACGTCAATTCGGTCCGGCAGCGGATCGAGCATCTCGTCAGCTGGCTGCAGGAGTGCGCGCCGGACATCGTCTGCCTGCAGGAAATCAAATGCGTCGACGACGCCTTTCCGCGGCTGGAGATCGAGGCGCTGGGCTACAACGTCGTCACCCACGGCCAGAAGACGTTCAACGGCGTCGCCCTGCTTTCGAAGCTGCCGTTCGAGGAAACCAAATCCGGCCTCGCCGGCGACGACGAGGACGCCCACGCCAGGTTCCTGGAAGGCGTGGTCACGCTGAAAAGTGGCGTAGTGCGAATCGCCTGTCTTTATCTGCCCAATGGCAACCCCGTCGGATCCGATAAATATCCATACAAACTCAAATGGATGTCGCGACTTCGTGAGTACTCGAAGGAGCGGCTTAAGGCGGAAGAGCCGCTGATCCTCGCCGGCGACTTCAACGTCATTCCGGCCGCCCAGGACGTCCATAATCCGGCTGCCTGGGTCGAGGACGCCCTGTTCCGCCCGGCCACCCGCGAGGCCTTCCAGTCGTTACTGGGCCTCGGGCTGACCGATGCGCTGCGCGCCGTCACCGATGCGCCCGGCCAATACACCTTCTGGGACTATCAGGCCGGCGCCTGGCAGAAGAACTGGGGCCTGCGAATCGATCACCTGCTGCTGTCGCCGCAGGCCAGCGACCGGCTGATCGATGTCGGGGTCGACAGCTATGTGCGGGCCTGGGAAAAGCCCTCGGACCACGTGCCGGTCTGGGCCGATCTCGATTTTGAGGCGGCGTAGGCCGTCAGGGCCGGCAATCAGTCCCGGCGGCCCTGCACCCAGTGCTCGAGCATCTGCAGCGCCATGGCGCGGTCGTCGTCGGACGCTTTCGCGATCGCCCGGTTGTAGCTTTCCTTGATCCAGGCCTCATCGGGCGCGGCATTGTCGCGCGCCAGGGTCAGCCACATCAGCCCGCGTGCCGCCTGGCGCGGCAGCCGGTCGCCGTTGAACAGCATCTGGCCGAGCATCGCCTGGGCCTGATGCTGGCCCTTCTGGGCGGCCAGACCCAGCCAGCGCGCGCCGTAGCGGAAATCATCCCGCGAGGCGTCCGGGGTCTTCAGATAGAGCCGCGCCAGATCGTACTGCGCGTCGGCATTGCCGAAATAGGAGGCCGCGTAGGAGAACATCTCCCGCGCCCGCTCGGTATCGGGCTTGATCTTGGAATTGGGAATGCCGTTCAGATAGTAGCGCCCGAGCGCCACAAAGGCATTGGCGACGATCGCCGCCTGCGGCGCCGACGGGCTGTCTTCGGCATGCGCGTTGGCGATCCGGCTGAAATATTCGAACGCGCGCACATCGTCCTGGGTGACGCCGTCGCCGTCGGCATACATCCGCCCGAGCTTCCACTGCGCGACGGGATGGCCGCCTTCGGCGGCATATTGCAGCGAATTCAGCGAGGGACCCACGGTGACTGTAGTCGTGGTCGAAGCAACCGGAACCGCCTTCTTCAAGGCCTGGGCATTCAAGGCTTGGGCATTCAAGGCTTGGGCATTCAAGGCCTGGGCGGCGGAGGCCGCCGGCTGGGAAACGACCGGCAGCGCTGCATCCTGATTGGCCGGAGCGCCGTCGAACGCGAATCCCGGGACCGCCACCGGCGTGGCCCCTAACATCAACGCAAGAATGATACGCCTAGATGTCCGCATAACACTGTTTCTCGTACGCACCACCTGGATGGGTAACCGCGCCATCCACCGCCGGCCCAACCTGTTGGGCATACTTCCACAGCGCACCCGATGTGTGGTTAGTCGCTCGGGGCTGCCATTTGGTTTTACGGTCGGCGAGTTCTTTGTCGGTCAATTTTACGTTAAGAGTGCCGTTGTCGGCGTCGATCTCGATGATGTCACCGTCCTGCAACAGCGCGATCGGCCCGCCCACCGCGGCTTCCGGCCCGACATGGCCGATGCAGAACCCGCGGGTGGCGCCCGAGAACCGGCCGTCGGTGATGAGGGCAATCTTGCCGCCCATGCCCTGCCCGGTCAGGGCTGCCGTCGTGGAGAGCATCTCCCGCATACCGGGACCGCCGCGCGGCCCCTCGTAGCGGATCACGAGCACTTCGCCCTCTTTGTAGGTCTTCTTCTGGACCGACTCGAAGGCGTCTTCTTCGCAATCGAAGCAGCGGGCCGGACCGGTAAATTTCAACTTCGACATGCCCGCGACTTTCACGATCGCACCTTCTGGCGCAAGATTCCCCCTCAAGCCCACGACACCGCCCGTGACGGTGATCGGCTTGTCGGCGGACCGCACCACATCCTGGTGCGGATTCCACTTCACGCTCTTGAGGTTTTCGGCGATCGTTCGGCCCGTGACGGTTAAGCAATCCCCGTGCAGGTGGCCATTATCGAGCAGCGTCTTCATCAGAAGCGGTATGCCGCCAACTTCATACATGTCTTTGGCAACATAACGGCCACCCGGCTTCAAATCCGCGACATATGGAGTCTTTTTGAAGATTTCGGCGACGTCGAACAAATCGAATTTGATGCCGCACTCATGGGCAATCGCCGGCAGGTGCAGTGCAGCATTGGTCGAACCACCTGAGGCTGCAACGACCGCGGCGGCATTTTCCAGCGATTTGCGGGTAACGATGTCGCGTGGGCGGATATTGGCCGCGATCAGCTCCATCACCTTCTCGCCCGCGGTCATGCAAAACGCGTCGCGGATCTCGTAAGGCGCCGGGGCACCTGCCGAGTAAGGCAGCGCCAGGCCAATGGCCTCGGATACCGTCGCCATGGTGTTGGCGGTGAATTGTGCGCCGCACGCGCCGGCCGACGGGCAAGCCACCCGCTCGATTTCGTCCAGATCCGCGTCCGACATCTCGCCGACCGAGTGCTTGCCGACGGCCTCGAACATGTCCTGCACCGTGACCTGCTGGCCGCGGAAATTGCCGGGCAGGATCGAGCCGCCATAGATGAAGATCGAGGGCACGTTGAGCCGCACCATCGCCATCATCATGCCCGGCAGCGACTTGTCGCAGCCGGCGAGCCCGACGAGAGCGTCATACGCATGGCCGCGCATGGTCAGTTCGACGGAATCGGCGATGCATTCGCGCGACGGCAGCGACGAGCGCATGCCGTCATGGCCCATGGCGATGCCGTCGGTGACGGTGATGGTGCAGAATTCGCGCGGGGTGCCGCCGGCGGAGGCGACGCCCTTCTTGACCGCCTGCGCCTGGCGCATCAGCGAGATATTGCAGGGGGCGGCCTCGTTCCAGCACGACGCCACGCCTACAAAAGGCTGGTGAATCTGCTGGGTAGTCAGACCCATGGCATAGAGATACGAGCGGTGCGGCGCGCGTGCGGGCCCCTCCGTCACATGACGGCTCGGCAGCCTCGACTTGATGTTGCTCTTGGCGTCCATCGCGAACCCGTTTCCCCGGCCATCTCTTTTGTCGACCGGGAAAACTCAATTTCCCGTCGCCTTCGCGAGCGCCGTGGCCTCAGCCTACGAAGGATATGATTTCATGCAGGGGTGTGGCTAAAAAGCGGCGCAGACAATAGCGGACCGCCAGAACGGTTAAATGTTAGGGAAGTGTTGCGAGGACGCAACAATCGTTGCAACACGGCAACCATCTATTACTGACCCTTACCGAGCCGCAGACCCGCGCTCTCGCAACGCGATGCGTCCGAGGTTTGCAGCCACACATTGTCCCTCCTGAAAACGGAGGGCGCAGGGAAAGCCGGGTGCGCGCTGCACCCGCGGTCTCGTGTGCAAAGATGCACGAAAGAAAGCGCACACGAGCATACAGGTTCAGCGGAGAGCATCCGGCCTTCCCTGCGCAATGGCTTTACGGCTTATAGCGCGCTCTCCTCGGCGACGAATTCGTCTTGTCACCGTCGCCTGCGGATTGACGGTCCAGCGCCTCCCGGTTGGGCGCGCAAAACCTCCGCAGACTTGGCATCAGCAACGGATGCCGGAACCACACGCTTTTGCCGTACGCTTAAGCGCCGTTCGTCTACGCGCCGGCCGATCGCTCACGGGAAACCCGCCCTGCAATTGCCGCTTCGCGCCGACGCTGCCGCGTCCACCGCATCTCAACCCGCGTTCGTGACGATCGCGACCCGCCCCTCGTTTGGGTGAGACGGGCGGAGAGAGACCACTGATTTGCCCGACGACGGAAGCGGAATATTTTTCACGCGAGGTCTGGACAGGGCAAATCACGTTGGAATCGTTTGGGAAATTAATCTCCAGGCGCATCGAGAAGTGCCCGTGAACGGCCTAATCGCACGATTAGAATTTATAGCGTGTTTTGGAGCGTGCTTGGAATCCCAGCGCCATCCGCGTATTGCGTAGCGCGCTGCTAACCGCTGGTATAACTTCACTAGCTCGGCGGACTTCAATGGACTCCCACTGTCCATGGTCTTCAAAATCTATTCGGACGACGCGGCCGCGCGGGCTGCCGTGATCGAGTGCATCGCGAAAAGCCGCGTCAGTTGCGCATTCTACAGCGTCTCGGGAAACCCCCACATCAAACGCATTCGGGACATCTCGGTCGAACGACAGATAGAGTCGTTCTCTACCGAGCCTACGCGAACGCGAGCACGTTCGAAATCGGCCGACGCGGCTTCTGCGGCCAATTCGCCTCCGTCGGATAGCCGACGGCAACGAGGAGTGCCGGGACCTCATTATCGCTGAGACTAAACTCACGTGACACGCCGACCGGATCAAACCCGATCATTGGCGTAGTGCCCAGACCCATCGCCTGCGCGGCGTGAATCAGTCCGCTTGCGCCAAAGGTCGCCGATCGAATTGCCTCATCCCGCTGGGTCTGAGGCTTCTCGAAGTAAAGCGATTTTGCTGCAGCTTCCCAGCCCGGCACCATCTCGACAGGCATGAAACCTGCCGCAACCGAGCCCGCCAGTCGATCAGCCATCACGTCAGCCACGGCCAGTTCACCGACCATGATGAAAGTGACGGCAGCTTCGGTAACCTTGGGCTGATCAGCCGCAACCGCCCGCAGCCTTGCTTTGGCTTCCGGCGACCGCACCGCTATAAAGCGCCAATTCTGCAGGTGGAACGCGGTCGGGGAGAATGTCGCCAGGCGCACCAGCTCACGAATTTCATCGTCGGGAATGCTTTTCGACGCATCGTAAAGGTTGGTGGTTTTCTGGCGCTCGATCGCTTCAATCACAGAGGTATTCATCGCAATATTCCTTTAGTTGAGCATTGTTTCGTGGATCGGGGCCGCGGGCGTCTTCGGACGTTGCAGCGCATGAAATTTGATCAAGGGAGATCGGCGGCCGTCACACGCAGCACTGCCGCGCCGGTGGTTCGGCGCTCTTCGAGATCATGGTGAGCTTCGATTAGCTGGCCAAACGGATAAAGATTGCTGGGATCGACCTTGAGAATTCCCGTCGCGATTGCGTCGAATAGGTCGGCTGCGGCGATCGCCAGATCTTCTGCAGTGGACGTATAGCGAGGGAGAATGGGCCACGTCAGATAAAGTGCGCGTGGTGCCAACTCGAACGGGTCCACCGGTTCCGGAAACCCAGACGCCTTCCCGAATTGCACAAGCGTTCCGCGCGGCCTGAGAACTGCCAGCGACCCACGGAACGTGTCCGCCCCGACGGAGTCGAAAACAGCTGCCACGCCATTGCCTGCGGTGAACGCGAGCGCTTCGGCGACGAAGTTTTCGGAGGAATAATTGATGACGTGGTCGCAGCCGGCATGACGTGCAAGCTTCGCCTTAGCGTCGCTGGACACTGTGCCGATCACCTTTAGGCCAAGTGCTTTCGCCCATTGAACGAAAATCTGGCCTACACCGCCCGCTGCAGCATGATACAGAACGGTGTCACCGGGTCGGAGCTCAAGCACCTCTTTGAGCAGATAGCGAGCGGTGAGCCCCTTTAGAAAGGCACTAGCTGCCTGGTCGTCAGAAACACTTGCCGGAATGCGGACAAGCCGGTCTGCGGGATGCAAGCGGGCCGTAGCGTAGGCGCCAAATGCGATATCGCCATAGACGACGCGGTCACCCACGCTGACGTTCTTGACGTTTTTGCCAACAGCTTCGACTACCCCGGCGGCCTCGTCGCCGATGATCGCTGGAAAGGCAGGGACCGGAAGAGTACCTCTACGATAATAAACGTCGACGAAGTTGAGACCTATGACGGTGTTGCGGATCAATGCTTCATCGTCGCCCGGCTCACCCACGACGATGTCCTCGAACCTCAGGACTTCGGGAGGACCATATTGGTGAATACGGGCGACTCTCGCAGTGGTTGGCATGACATTTCGCCTTTCAAAGCGCCAGTGATCATCGTTCGCCTGCTCGCAGAGCGCGCGAATGTTACTTGGCAGTTGGTGGAGCATGGTCGCGGCAGCGTCTAAAGCTTGATGCGATGTCCGCTGGCTGACGAGACCGCTGCCTGTTCAAGCAGCCGCTGCATGAAGAGGGCGTCCTCGAAGCTGGGCACGGTTCGCGAGCCGCTTGCGAGATCGCGGGCATGAACCTCGAAGAGATCGGCGAGCTCCAGCACGCCGCTAGGAAGATCAGAGGGTGGCAACCAGTTGTACGATGCGGGCACTACGAGTGGCGCCATCTTGGTGTCCGCTACGCGGGCACCGAATAGATTATATTCTTCACCCACGTCCCCGAACGCCGAGGTGTTGGTGATCTGCAAATCACCATCATCACCCGTGATATCGATCTGAACGCCGGTGCCATGATGCTTGCCGCCCTCGATATGAACGGCGAACACGGCTCCGCTTGCGAGGATGCCTTGCAGCAGCAATTGATCCGGAACCTTCGTGCTGATCTCCTCGCCCGTTTCGACGATTGTGATTTCCGGCCACTGGTTGACAGACACGGCCGAGATCTCGGTCGGACGGCCTACGATCGAGAAGAGCGGGTCCATCAAGTGCGCGCCGAAAATTGAGGTAACGCCCATGAAATTTTCGGGGAAGGCGCTCCAACGAAGCGCCTTGCTGCGATTTTTGCCGAAACTGCTCACCGTCACATGCATCCTGACCGAGCGCACACGACCGACGTAGCCATCGCCGAGAATATCCTTCAGATAGCGCAGCCCTGGCGCGAACCGGCGTTGGGTGCCGAGAATGGTTTGCACACCAGCTTTTGCCGCAAGGTCGACCAGTTCAGCCGAGGTCTTCGAGTCCGGCGTCAAGGGCCACTCGCAGTACACGGTCTTCCCCGCAGCGATCGCTGCGCGTACCGCTTCCTCGTGCTGCGGGCCTGTCGTGAGCACGAGGACGATGTCGACGTCTGGATGGCGAACCAATTCATCGATCGATCCGACGACATGCCTGATACCGAAGGTGTCCGCAGCAGACTGCGCGGCGTCGCGACGCTGGCTGTAGACAGCCGCCATTTCATATTGCGGCATAAGGCTGAGCACGCGAACGGGGCCGTTCAAAGCCCAGTTTCCGACGCCGATCAGGCCAACACGGATGTTCGTGTGGTTGGCAGAGGGGGCACGGCTGTCGGCTATCGTCGATGAGGTGGACATGGGCTTCTCCTGATTGTTGAAGCCAATATCGATTGCTTTTGTCTCGTTGATAATTAGGCTATTCTCGATTGGACCTTTCGGGATTTGCGAGAAATGGACACCCTGGAAGCCCTCCGCCTGTACGTAACTATAGCTGAGACCGGCAGCTTTTCAGCCGCCGCCCGCCAAGCGTCAGTTTCGACCTCAACGGTGACGGTCGCGCTTCAGCAGTTGGAAGAGCAGGCGCGTGTTAGTCTGATCACGCGATCGACCCGCAGATTGAGCTTCACGTTCGAAGGGCGACGTTTTCTCGCCGATGCTAGAAAGCTCTTGGCAGACTGGGACGCATCCATCGCCGGGGTTCAGGATGGGCCTTTGCGCGGCCCAATCCGGATGACGGCCACGCAAGATTTTGGCCGGACCGAAGTAGCGCCGCTGATCGATCGCTTCCTCGACTTACACCCCGCCGTACAAATTGCGCTGCACCTGTCCGATGGTGTCGTCGATCTCGTGGAGCAGGACATTGACCTGGCACTCCGCAATGGCCCCTTGGCGGATTCGGCTCTCAAGGCTCGACTGATGCTTCGAGGGCGCCGCGTGGTGTGCGCCGCGCCATCCTATTGGGCAACCCATGCTGCACCCAATCACCCAGATGACCTGGCCGCGCACAATTGCCTCGTCCACCCGCGCCCTGGATCGACCTTTTCTTCGTGGTCTTTCACCGTTGAGGGACGACCGGTTACGGTTCGTGTTGCGGGCAATCGCGTTGCCAACGATGGCGGCGTTCTTCGCCAATGGGCGCTCGACGGCCACGGCGTCGTCATGCGAAACGATTTGGATATCCGCAAGGAGCTTGCCTCTGGCGCACTTGTCACCGCCCTCGACACGTTCGTGACTTCCGACGCCAATCTGTACGCGGTCACCGCAGGCAGCCTCTCCAGTCTGCGTGTGCGAACGTTCATCGATTTCCTGGCGAAGAATCTGGTCGCGGACTGACCTTTCCGGTGCCGCTTTAACGACATTGCTCGCAAATCCCGAAAAGTCCTGTCGACATTCATCCGATTATCATCGTCTCGACAATGCGCGATATCCCACGTGCACCAGAAACGGCGGGCGGACCCGCTGCCTTCGGTCTGGTCTGCTCACGGCAGTGAGCGTGAATCGAGATGAAGGACGCCCGTGATGAAGAATATCCCCGTCTATGTGAACCCGTACGATAAGGTCCATTTTGGACCGTCGACTGTCATGACTCTGCACCGCTTCGGCATTTTCGATCCCGACGTCGCGCGCAGGGTCCCGACGCTGTCGCCTTTTTCTGCGAAGCTGACAGCTCATCTTCGTTTCCAAGGAATCCCCTTCGAACCCGTCGCCGAGCAGGGCGTCGGCAATGCGCCGCGTGGAAAGGTGCCTTTCATCATGGTCGATGGCGTGAAAGTCGCCGATTCCGACCTGGTCATCGGCTTTCTGAAGACCGCCTTTCCGGATCCCGACGCCGGTTTGAGCGACCATCAGCGCGCTGTCGGCCACCTCGTCCAGCGTACGCTGGAGGACCACCTCTACTGGATCGCGCTGATCTACGAGTTCTATGATCAAGAAGGTTCGGACTGGTTCTTCGAGCATGCCTTCGGCGGAATAGGCCCCGGCCTTCAGGGGCTGCGGGACGACATGGAAGACCGCACCTACAAGCAGGGCATCGCGCGTTATACGCCCGACGAAATCGTGGACAAGGCGTCCAAGGACCTCGCGGCCGTCGCCGAAATTCTGGGCGAAAATCGGTATCTTCTCGGGACCGACCGGCCGACGTCTTTTGACGCGGTCGTCTTCGGAATGACCATCCTGGTCTATCAGCTCCGCGAGATGCATCCCAGGCTGACCGACTACGCCCGAAGCCTCCCGAACCTCACACAGTACATCGGCAATTTGCTTACCGAGTTCTTCCCCGACCTCGATCGCGACTTCTAGGTCTATTGCCTGGAGTTTGTGGAGTGCTGGCTTTTATTTGAAGGAAAAATCCAAATGACCTCAGTGTCCGATACCTTCGACTACATCGTAGTGGGAGCAGGCAGCGCCGGCTGCGTCGTGGCCAGCCGCTTGGTCAAAGACCATGGGGCGACGGTGCTGCTTTTGGAGGCCGGGCCGCTCGACGACAATATGCTGATCCACATGCCCGCTGGCGCCGTCAAAATCGTGTTCGGCAAGTCGCCCTACATCAAGCGCTACACTTCGACGCCCCAGCCCGCGCTCGAGGGGCGAGCCGTCGACATCATGCAAGGGAACGTCGTTGGCGGGGGAAGCTCGGTCAACGCCATGACCTACGCTCGCGGCTCCAAGGACGACTATGACCGTTGGAACACGTTATCCGGCGATGCGGGCTGGGGCTGGGACGATCTGGTCCCCTACTTCCGCAAGCAGGAGGGCAACGTCAGGCTGGAGAACGCCGCGCACAGTGGAGACGGGCCTCTCAAGGTTTCCGATCCGGCCTACATCTCCGAGGCCGCCAACATCTTCGTCCGGACGCTGCAAAAACTGAAAGTCCCTTTCACCGACGATTTCACGGGCGGTCAGCTGCACGGCGTGGGGTACGAACAATCGACGACCTTTCGAGGAAAACGCCGCAGCTCGGCGGACTCGTTCTTGAGGCCCGTGATCTGCGACGAGCGGTTGACCCTGGTTACCGAAGCGAGGGCCAACCGGGTGCTGTTCGACGGTCAGCGGGCGATCGGGATCGAATACGTCAAAGACCGGAAGGTCCATCAGGCGAAGGCGACGCATGAAGTCGTCTTGACCGCCGGGGCGTTCGCCACGCCCAAGCTCCTGATGCTTTCAGGGATCGGACCTGCCGATCACCTGGCCCAGTTCGATATCCCAGTCGTCGCCGACCTGCCCGGCGTCGGCCAGAATCTGCAAGATCACAACGAAGTCTTTCTGTCGCTTTCGACGAAGGGCCCATTTGGTTATTTCGGCGAGGACGCAGGGATCAAGCTGATCCGGAACGTCATTCAGTATTTCGCTTTTGGCACAGGCCCTATCGCTTCCACGGGATCCGAGACGATGGCGTTCGTCAATTTGGACGATCCCGCCGGGCCGCCCGATATCCAAATCTATTGCATTGGTCTGATGTGGCCAACACTGACGGTCAAGCCACGCAACGCCGTTACGCTTCTGGCCAATTTGGTTCGCCCGCTTTCCTACGGGTCCGTCCGCTTGAAGTCGGCGCTTCCAGAGGATGACGCTGAGGTCGATCCGAATTGGATGAGCGATCCGGAGGACACGCGACGCCTATTGAAGGCGCTAAAGTATCTCCGGACGATCGTCGCAACAGCACCGTTCATTGACATCGTGGAAGAAGAGCTGTCGCCGGGTCAGGCAATAACGGACGACGCGGAGCTCGTCGAATACATGAAAGCGACGACGCAGAGCAACTTTCACCCGGTCGGCACCTGCCGAATGGGCAGGGCGGAAGACCCCACGACCGTGGTCACGCCCGACTTGCGGGTCAAGGGGATAGACGGCCTTCGGGTCATGGACGCCTCCATTATGCCCAGGATCATCAGCGCCAACACGAACGCCACCGTCATGGCGGTCGCCGACAAGGGCGTCGATCTTCTGACTGGGACCTACACAGGGCGCGTTGCCGCCGCGCAGTAACCGGACGCCTTAGCCCTGGAAGCTCGCGGCAATTTCGGTCGAGGTGACGGCCTGTATCTCGCGCCCGCCTCGCCCTTTTCCAGCGCCAGCCGGTAAAGGCCGCCGGCATCGAGCCGATGCAGCGCGGTCCAGCGGTTGAGCCCGTCGCCGACAGAGGCCGAGCCCGTAGCTCGTAGGGCGGATTAGTTAGTTAGCCGTAGCCATAATCCGCCGCTATTGTGTGCGATCCTGCGCGAGCCGACGCATTGTCTTTCCGCGTGACCGAGTCCGCGATGGCGGATTACGCCTTTGGCTAATCCGCCCTACTCACTACCTTCAACATCCCCGGCAGATCGACCCAATCATCTTGTCGACCTTCGCTTCTTCGCGGTCGATCGCGGGATTGGTGCCCAGCAGCGGGCCCTTCATGGGGCCGTTGCCGACGCCGGATGACGAGAGCGCCGTGCCCAACGAATTGGTGCCGGGCGTGGCGGGCGCGGTGCCGAAAGCGCCGCCGGTGACGGACGAATGATGCGATCCCATGCCGCCACCGCCGCGCGCGAACGCCGCCGAGGTCGAAGCGCCAACGCAAAGGAGGAGGCAGATAACCGACAGCTTTTTCATGTCAAAACTCCTGCAAGCCCCAGCATGAACGCGGGTCCAGATGTTGGCGTTCCCGCATAACGACAAGTTTAGTCTCGCCAATCCCCAAGTCACAGGTGGGTTAGCTTATTCCGCCATGCTCGAATCTATCGCCGGGTGATCGGCGCGATCGGTGGCTACTCAGATCCAATCCTCGTCATGCCCGGCCTTGTGCCGGGCATCGACGTCCTTGCAGTCTCGCAGAAGGGAAGACGTGGATGGCCGGGACAAGCCCGGCGGTGGAGTGCGCCCGCTGGCGCATCCGGTTCGAGTGGCCTTGGGTTCCATTTGGGTTCCATCCGCTTCCCCGTTTTTGTCGCAGTGTTGCCCTAACGCGACAATTGCTTAACCGGCGATGTGCTACCTCTCGCATGGGGCTGGGCTCTACGCGTTGTGCGATCTATTGGTTTGTGACTGCTGCTTTGCAGGGGGACCATGGAATGAACCAGTGCTTGCGTTCGCTATCCTGTTTCCTCACCTTTGCCGCCCTCTCCGTGTTCTCGACGGATGCAGCCGCGCGGCCCAGCCATAAGCAGCAACACGCCAGGAAAACGCACGAAGCGAAGGAGGCTCGCCCCCATCGCCACGCGGCGCTTGGAAAACGCCGGCACGAACGGCATGCCGACGCAGCACGCAAGTCCAAGCAATCGAAGGATGAACCCGCTCGCAAGGAGGCCACCCCTCCGCTCTCGGGCGATCTTGCGCTGGTGAAGGAAGCCATCGATCTCGCGCGCAAGGCCAAGACCGACGAGGCGACCGCCACCAAAAACAGGATCACGGACCCGGCGGGGCAGAAACTGGTCGAGTGGTTCATCCTGCGCCACCCCGAGACGACGGCGAATTTCAACCGCTATGCGGCGTTCATCGCCGCCAATCCGGACTGGCCGAGTGCTGGGCTGCTGCGCCGACGGGCGGAGGCGCGGCTGTGGCAGGAGCGCAGCGATGCGGCGACGGTTCGCGGGTTTACCGGCGCCGCGCCGATCACCGCCAAGGGAAAATTCGCGCTGGCGCGGGTGCTATCAGCGGAAGGCGATCGCGAGGGCGCGGGCCGGCTGGTTCGCGACGCCTGGCGGTCGGAGGAATTGTCGGAGCGCGCCGAAGCCGAAGCGTACGAGACGTTCCGCGACCTGCTCACCCGCGACGACCACCGGGCGCGCATGGACATGCGCATCGGCGCCAAGGACCTCGCGGGCGCGCGGCGCGCCGCGCAGCACCTTGGCAGCGACGAGCTTGCGATCGTAAAGGCCTGTGCCGCGGTCAAGGGAAAATCGGACAAGGCGCTGAGCGCGCTCGACGATGTCGCGACCGAGGCGCGAGCCGATCTCGGCTACACGCTGTGCCGCATCCAGTGGATGCTCGCCCAGAACAAGATTGACGACGCGGCGCGGCTGATGCTGGCGGCGGCGCCGGAGACCATGGCGCAGCAGGAGACCGATCAATGGTGGCGCGAGCGGCGCTCGCTGGCCCGCAAGCTGCTCGATCAGGGCAAGTTCCAGACCGCCTACGACGTGATCCGTCCCGCCGCTGCGCCCGCCAATGAATACTACCGGGCCGACTACTACTTCATGTGCGGCTGGATCGCGTTGCGCTACCTCGACGATCCCGCCACGGCGGCAACTTATTTCGCGCAAATCGACGGCGGCCAGTCCAATCCGATCGTGCTGGCGCGCGCAAATTACTGGCGCGGGCGCGCCGCCGAAGCGCTCGGCGAAAAAGCTGCGATGCGCGAAAGCTATCAAGCGGCCGCACGCTACCCGACCGCCTATTACGGACAGCTCGCGCGCGCCAAGCTTGGCATCGAGCAGATTGAACTGCGTCCGCCCTCGCCCGCTCTCGCGTCGGCGGGCGCTCCGGCCACCCACGAACGGGTGCGCGCCGCCGATATGCTCTACGAGATCGGCGAG
Source organism: Bradyrhizobium sp. AZCC 2289 (assembly GCF_036924615.1). Classification (NCBI taxonomy): domain Bacteria; kingdom Pseudomonadati; phylum Pseudomonadota; class Alphaproteobacteria; order Hyphomicrobiales; family Nitrobacteraceae; genus Bradyrhizobium; species Bradyrhizobium sp. AZCC 2289. Next base: position 9,983,252 of record NZ_JAZHRY010000001.1, read on the forward strand.
CGCGACGTCGTGCTGTATTTCGTCACCGATCTCGGCGAACAGAGTTTTGACGTCTCCGTGCTCGAAGCGCTCGGCGAGCTCACCGGCCGCCGCAACGATGCAGTCGCAATGCTGCAGGTCGGAAAATCAGCGCTTTCCCGCGGGCTGGCGCTCGACCATTACGCGTTCCCGACCATCGGGATTCCCAGGCACAGCCAGGTCGCTCCCGAAATCGAACGCAGCATCATCTATTCGGTGGCGCGCACCGAGAGCGCGTTCGACCAGCGCGACAAGTCGTCGGCCAATGCAGTCGGCCTGATGCAGGTGACGCCGGAAGCCGGACGCGATACCGCCAAACGCTTTGGCGTCAGCTATGACTGGGACCGGATGGTTTCCGATCCCGTCTACAACACGCAAATGGGCGCCGCCGAACTCTCTGCGCTGCTGAGCGAATACAAGGGCTGCCACATCATGACCTTCGCCGGCTACAATGCCGGCCGCGGCCGGGTCCGGGACTGGATCAAGGCCTACGGCGATCCCCGCGATCCCAAGGTGGATCCGGTCGACTGGGTCGAGCGCATTCCGCTCTCCGAGACGCGCAACTATGTCCAGCGCGTGATGGAGAATTTGCTGGTCTATCGCGTCCGATTTGACAGCGACGCAGCGGTGGCGGCGAAGAGCGACCAGCCCGTGGTCACGCACGAGGTCAACGCGGCACCGCTGCCGCCGGCCGCGGAGTCTGCCGGCCAGTGAAGTTGCGCAAGGTCCGTGAGGTGCCATACGCAGACTGATTGGCTCAACTCGAATTCGTCGCCGCTTTCGCGGCGCGAATGAAATCCCGTCCGGGTTGACCTGGATCAAGTCAGTTGACCGTTCCTGCCGGATGATGTCATCTGATGACCTTCCCGGCGGAGCAGAGACATTTCAAACACTCTCAGGCTTCAGAAACTGAAGACATTCTCCGGATCGATGATCAAGCGGTCGATCAGACGGCGGATCGTCGCCATCGCGGTCGGATTGATCGTCCTCATGGTGGCGACATCTGTCCTCTCGATGGTGATGGTTGGCCGGGTTGGCCATCTGCTCGATGAGCTGACGGCAAGGTATATTCCGGCCAACGCGCATCTGACGCGGATCAATATCCTGTCGCTCGAACGGGCTCTGGCGCTCCGCCGTATGGTGATCGCGAAGATGCAGGAGCCGCCCGACGAGATGGGCTACAAGCTTCACAAGCAGCTGTACGAAGAGAAGGACGCCGAAGTCGACAGCGAGGCGCAGGCCGCGCGCAAGCTCATCAATGCGATCATCGACGACACGAGTACGCCCTCGGACAACGCCGCACTGGCGCGCGTCGAGAGCCGGATCGACAGTCTAGTGAACGATAGCCGCCGTCATCTGAAGCAGGTATCGGGGCAGTTGCTCTCGGAACTCGATGCGCGGGATTTCGCGGCAGGCAGACGCAGCCTTGCCGGCGCCGACGCACTCCGCGACGAATTCAACGAGAAAATCGACGCCATTCGCACCGAGATGGTGAAGGTGAGCTATGGGGCAACCGCAACGATCAGGTCGCAGCAGACCCAGGCGGTCCTGATCTCGGCGATCGTGACGCTGCTTGCTGCCTTCGTGGGATTGATTTTCGCCAACCTGGTCAGTGGCGGCATCATTCGCTCCGTCCGGCAATTGCTCGAGGGTACGCGGGCGGTCGAGGCGGGTCACCTCGATCAATCCATCAGTGTGACGACGGGCGACGAAATCGGACAACTGGCGGCGGCATTCAACCGGATGGTGCTGCAACTGCGCGATAACCAGCGGGTCAGGGAAACCTTCGGCAAATACATCGATCCCCGCGTCGTGGAAGGGTTGATCGAGCGCCCGAACCTGACAGCGGCCGAAGGCCAGCGCCGGGTGATGACTGTGTTGTTCTGCGACCTGAAAGGCTTCACCAGCCTGAGCGAGGGCATGACGCCGCAAGGCCTGGTCAAGGTCATGAACCGCTACCTTTCAATCATGTCCGAACCGATCCGGACCAACCGGGGGATCATCGACAAGTATATCGGCGACGGCATCATGGCCTATTGGGGGCCTCCGTTCGTCGACGAGGCCGATCATGCCCGCTTTGGATGTATCGCCGCCCTGGAAATGATCGAACGTATCGCGACCTTGCGCCGGGAAATCCCCGAATTGCTGGGCGTACTTGGTACGCCCATGGAGACCTGCGATTTGAGGATCGCATTGCCACGGGGGAAGCGCTGGTCGGCAGTATCGGCTCCGATGTCATGATGAGCTATACCGTGATGGGCGACGTGGTGAATCTCGCCTCTCGCCTGGAGGGCGCCAACAAGGAGTATGGCACCCGCAATCTGGTTTCCGAGCGCACGGTCGCCGCGGCCGGTGACACCGTCGAAGTTCGAGAGATCGATCGGGTCATGGTAGCAGGTCACACCCATTCGGAAGTCATTTTTGAGATCCTTGGACGCAAGGGCGAGCTTACGCCGCAACAACTGACGTCACGGGACAGGTATCTGGAAGCCCTCGCCGCCTATCGCGAACAGCGATGGGATGATGCGCTTCGGGCGCTTGACGCGGCCCTCGAGGCCGGACCCGGCGACGGAGCGTCCATCGCCCTGCTCAAGCGCATCGGGAACCTCAAAGCAAGCCCGCCGCCCCAAAACTGGGACGGGTCGTGGCATATCGAAAAATAGTCGCCGATGCCGCTCTGAGCGTTCATTAGTCCACGCCCTCAATCCGCGTTGACGTTGGCGGCCTTGATCATCGGCCACCATTTAGCGATTTCGGCCTTCTGCCAATCAATCGCCCAACGCCTGCGGCTAAAGCTGATCGAGGGGCGCCATCTGCAAGCCCACGTCTCGATCCGGCTGCGTCCGGCCGGCCACCACAGGCAGGCGATCGATGGCTTTCAGACCGGGCCGCTTGCGCCAGGTGATCTCGGACGGATCGACCGCGAGCGTCAATTGCGGCCAGCGCTGGAACAGCGACTTCAGCGCGCACCGGCCTTCGATCCGCGCAAGCTGGTGGCCAAGGCAAAAATGGATTCCGGTGCCGAAGGCGATATGCCGGTTCGGCCTGCGCTGCAGGTCGAGCCGCTCCGGATGAGGATTTGCCTGCGGGTCCATATTGGCCGCCGCCAGCATGGCCATGACCTTCTCGCCCTTTTTCACCCTGACGCCGCCGAGGTCGACATCCCGGCGCACGTAGCGCGGTTTGGTGAATTGCACCGGCGTGATGAAACGCAGAAATTCCTCCACCGCCAGATCGACGCGGCTCCAATCCTGCTTGAGCCAGTCGCGCAGATCGGGATTCTTCAACAGCTCGTACACGGACCCGCTGATGAGGTGGGTGGTGGTTTCATGTCCGGCAAACAGCAACAGGAACACCATCGACACGATCTCGTCGCGGCTGATCTGTCCGCCGTCCTTCTCGACGCGCACGATCTCGGCGATCAGCCCTTGACCACCTTGCTGCCGAACGGTTTCGAGATGCCGCTCGATATAGCGCTTCATGGCCATCGCGTTCGGCACCATGGCGAGGAATCCGAGCGTGCCGGTGAAGCGGGTGAAGCCGCCGGCCCAGGCGGCGAATTTCGAACGGTCGGCCTGCGGCAGCCCGAGCAGCTCAGAGATCACCGACAGCGGCAGCTTGCGTGCATAGCGCTCGACGAGGTCGGCCGGGCTGCCTTCGGAAAACAGATCACCGGCGAGCCGGTCACCGATGACCCGAATGTGCGGTTCCATGTCGAGCACGGCGCGGCGGCGGAACGCCTCGTCGACGATATCGCGCAGCCGCTTGTGATCCGGCTCGTCCATCGACAGCATGCTGTTGGAAAGCGTGCGCACGATGCGCGGCATCCACCATTGCAGTCCGGCGACGGTGCCGTCCTCCTCGCGAATGGTGAAAATCGTGGTGTCCTTCAGCACCCGATCGGCCAGCGCCTCCGTCGTCGTCGCCCACACCGTGCCGAGGATCGGGAAGCGCACTTGCACGACCGGCCCCTGCGCGCGAAGCTTTTCGATCGCCGCGGCCGGATTGCGATAATAGTCCGGACTGCTGAAATCTGCCTGGAACGTCATGGCCGATACCCGCGTTGCACGCGGCCGCGCGTTGTTCCCACAAAGCCGCAGATGAATGCACGCCGCCGTTCGGCACTTCCAAGACGATTGCCGATCACCGGCGGCACCAGAAAGATGGGAGGTTCGTTCTGGTAATTCCAGATCAGGCCCGTGGCGCGCGTCCGCGGGTTCCATAGGGCGGCGTCGACGTCACCAGCATCTTGCGCCGCTTACTCCACCTTGACGTTGGCGGCCTTGATCATCGGCCACCATTTGGCGATCTCGGCCTTCTGCCAATTGCCCAGCGCCTCCGGCGACAGCTGATCGAGCGGCGTCATCTGCAAGCCCAGGTTCTCGAGCTGCTTGCGCACCGCCGGGTCGCTCAGCGCCTCGACCGCCGCCGCATTGAGTTTTGCCACGATCTCTTTCGGCGTGCCCTTCGGCACCCACAGCCCCGACCACAGCGTCATGTGGAAACCCGGCAGGCCTGCCTCGTCGACGGTCGGAATGTCCGCGGCCTGCTCCGCTCGCCTGGAGTCGGTGACAGCGTAACCGCGGATGGTACCGGCGCGCACCTGGTTGATGGAGTTGGACAGCTGATCGACAATGATATCGATCTGGCCGGCGACGAGGTCGTTCAGCGCCGGACCCGTGCCGCGATACGGCACATATTGCAGCTTGATGCCCGTTACGTTCTCAAAATACAGCCCGGCGATATGACTGCCCGAACCCGCGCCGGCCGTGCCGGCGGCCGCCGGAACCGGACGCGACTTCAGCCACTCCAAAAGCTCCTTCAGCGATTTCGCAGGCACCGCATTCTTGCTGACGATGATCATGGGATTGCTCGGCAACAGCACCACCGGCTCCAGATCGGCCACGAGATCGTAGCCGAGCTTGTAGATCGCGCCGTTGGCGACGTTGGTGCCGAGGTGGCCGAAACCGATGGTGTAACCGTCGGGGGCCGAACGGACGGTGCGGCCGACGCCGAGCGAGCCGCCCGCCCCGGTCACGTTCTCGATCAAAATCGTCTCGCCGAGCCGGAGCTTCATGCGCTCGGCCAGGATCCGCATCATGGCGTCGGATGGACCACCCGCCGAGAACGGCACGATGACGGTGATCGGATGCGACGGATAATTCTCCGCGGCGGCGGCGCCGCCCGAAAGCAGCAATGCTGCCAGTGCGGCAAGAATTGCTCTTCGCATTACACCCTCCTGTGCCGCATGGCGGCTACAAACACAGACCTCATCCTGAGAGGCTGTGAAGCTATCTCGGACCTCATCCTGAGGAGCGGCGTCTTCGCCGCGTCTCGAAGGATGGCCGCGAGTCCATTGTTGCGTCCATCCTTCGAGACGCTTGCTTCGCAAGCTCCTCAGGATGAGGTTTGTACTCTCCGTCATCCTTCGAGACGCGCGCAAGGCGCGCTCCTCAGGATGAGGATTTTACAGTTTCGCGTAGTCGATCGGCTGGAAACGATCGAGCGTACGCGTGACCGGCGGCAACGGATACTTAAGCCCTGTCGCGCAATTGAACAGCATCACGCGATCGTTTTTCGTCACCCGGCCGTCGGCGAGGCTCTGCTGGTAGGCGGCGTAGGTCGCAGCGCCTTCCGGACACAGCAGCAGGCCCTCCTCGCGCGCGACTTCGTTGAGCGCAGCAGAAATCTTCTCGTCGTCGACCGCAATCGCAAAACCCTTGCTCTCGCGGACCGCGCGCAGGATCAGAAAATCTCCGACCGCCTGCGGCACGCGGATGCCGGATGCAATGGTGTGGGCATCTTCCCAGCGCGGCGCGTGCTCGGTGCCTGCTTCAAAAGCGCGCACCATCGGCGCGCAGCCGGAGGCCTGCACTGCGACCATGCGCGGGCGCTTGGCGCCGATGAAGCCGATGGCCTCCAGTTCGGCGAACGCCTTCCACATCCCGATCAGACCGGTGCCGCCGCCGGTCGGATAGAAGATCACGTCGGGCACTTCCCAGCCGAGCTGTTCGGCGAGTTCCAGCCCCATCGTCTTTTTGCCCTCGATCCGGTACGGCTCCTTCAGGGTCGAGGTATCGAACCAGCCGGCCTTCGCCTTGCCCTCGCCGACGATCTTGCCGCAATCGTCGATCAGCCCGTTGACGCGATAGACGGTGGCGCCCTGCAGTTCGATCTCGCTGACATTCACTTCCGGGGTATCGGCCGGGCAGAAGATCGTGGTCTTGATGCCGCAGGAGGTCGCATAGGCCGCAAGTGCTGCACCCGCATTGCCGTTGGTCGGCATCGCCATGTGCCTGATGCCGAGCGCCTTGCCCATCGACACCGCCATGACCAGGCCGCGCGCCTTGAACGAGCCGGTCGGCAGCCGGCCTTCATCCTTCACAATGATCTCGCCGCCGCCAAGCTTCTTCGACAGTTTCGGCAGCCGGATCAGCGGCGTCGTCACTTCGCCGAGGCTGACGATGTCGGCGACCTTGCGCACCGGCAGCATCTCGCGGTAGCGCCACATGTCAGCCGGGCGCTGTGCCAGCGCGTCCTTGGTCAGCGCCTTCTTCACGCCGGCGAGGTCGTAGCGCACCAACAGCGGCTTGCCGGCCTTGGAGAGATTATGGACCTGGTCGGCGGGATAGTGATCGCCTTCCATCGCGCATTCGAGATGGGTCACGAACGTTGGGCGTTCGATTCGGAGATTGTCATTGTCTTTCACGGGGTGTGATCTCGGCTGTTAGAATGGGATGGCGACCTCATCCTGAGGAGCGCGCCCTAGCGCGCGTCTCGAAGGATGGCCGCGAGTCCCTGCGTTGCCCATCCTTCGAGACGCTTGCTTCGCAAGCTCCTCAGGATGAGGTTTGAGTATGTCGCTTCGACCTAACATTAGCAGGTCTAAATATTCAGCACGCGGCCATAGGCGTCCAGCACCGCTTCCTTCATCATCTCCGACAGCGTCGGATGCGGGAAGATGGTGTGCATCAGTTCCTCTTCCGTAGTCTCGAGATTCATCGCGACCACATAGCCCTGGATCAATTCCGTCACCTCGGCGCCGATCATGTGCGCGCCGAGCAACTGGCCGGTCTTCTTGTCGAAGATCACCTTGACCAGGCCCTGATCCTCGCCGAGCGCGATCGCCTTGCCGTTGCCGACGAACGGGAAGCGGCCGACGCGGATTTCGCGGCCGCCTTCCTTGGCGCTGGCTTCGGTGAGGCCCACTGAAGCGATCTGCGGGTTGCAATAGGTGCAGCCGGGAATGAGGTTCTTGTCGGTGGCATGCGGATGCAGGCCCTTGATGGCTTCGACGCAGACCACGCCTTCATGCTCGGCCTTGTGCGCCAGCATCGGCGGACCGGCGACGTCGCCGATGGCGTAGATGCCGGGGACATTGGTCTTGCCAAAACCGTCGATCACGACGCAGCCGCGGTCGGTCTTGACGCCGAGCTTCTCCAGCCCGAGATTTTCGATATTGCCGACGACGCCGACCGCCGAAATCACGCGCTCGAATTCGACCGTCTGCGGCGTGCCCTTGCCGTCGTCGATGGTGGCGACCACGCTGTCGCTCTTCTTCTCGAGTTTTGTGACTTTGGTGCCGGAGAGAATCTTGATGCCCTGCTTCTCAAAACGCTTGCGCGCTAACCCTGCGATCTCCGCGTCCTCGACGGGAAGGATCTGCGGCAGCACCTCGACCACGGTCACGTCGGAACCCATGGTGTGGAAGAACGACGCGAATTCGACGCCGATCGCACCTGACCCGACCACCAGCAGCGATTTCGGCATCTTCTCCGGCACCATCGCCTCGAAATAGGTCCAGACCAGTTTCTGGTCGGGCTCGAGGCCCGGCAGCACGCGCGGCCGCGCGCCGGTCGCGATGATGATGTGCTTGGCCTGATAGGCGCCCTCGCCGAGCGCGCCCTTCGGCGCTTCCACCGCGGATTTCTTCACCGTGACCTTGCCGGGCGCGTCGATCGAGGCGTCACCCCAGATGATCGAAACCTTGTTCTTCTTCATCAGGAAGCCGACGCCGTCATTGAGGCGTTTTGACACCCCGCGCGAGCGCTGCACCACGGCCTTGGGATCGTAGGAGATCTTCTCGGCCGAGAGCCCGTAATCCTTGGCGTGCTGCATGTAGTGAAAAATTTCCGCCGAGCGTAAGAGCGCCTTGGTCGGGATGCAGCCCCAGTTCAGGCAGATGCCGCCGAGGTAGGATTTTTCGACGATCGCGGTCTTGAAGCCAAGCTGCGCCGCCCGGATCGCGGTGACATAGCCGCCCGGACCGGAGCCGATGATGATGATGTCGAAGGATGTATCGGCCATTGGCTACTCGCTCGTTTTCATCGCGCGACCATCACGGTTTTTTCGTCATTGCGAGTAGCCCTTGCGACGAAGCAATCCACCTTGTCGCCGGTGAGATGGATTGCTTCGCTGCGCTCGCAACGACGGCATACGTCATGCGATGGTCACACCATCATCATGACGGGGTTTTCGATCAGCATCTTGAAGGCGCCGATCAATTCGGCGCCGAGCGCGCCGTCGACCGCACGGTGATCGCAGGAGAGCGTCACGCTCATGATGTGGGCGGCTTCGATCTTGCCGTTACGCACCACCGCGCGCTCCTCGCTGGTGCCGACCGCCAGGATCGTCGCGTGCGGCGGATTGATCACGGCCGTAAAGTCCTTGATGCCGTACATGCCGAGGTTGGACACCGCCGTGGTACCGCCCTGGTATTCTTCGGGCTTGAGTTTTCGCCCCCGCGCGCGGGTGGCAAAGTCCTTCATTTCGGCCGAGATCGTCGACAGCGACTTGGTTTCGGCCTTGCGGATGATCGGCGTGATCAGGCCGCCCGGCATCGCGACCGCGACGCCGATGTCGGAATGCTTGTGCTTGAGCATGCCGCTTTCGGTCCAGCTCACATTGCAATTGGGAATCCGCTGCAACGCGATCGCCATCGCCTTGATGACGAAATCGTTGACCGAGAGCTTGTAGAGCGGCTTCTTTTCCTTGTCCTTTGGCGCCGCGGCGTTGATCTCCTCGCGCGCGGCCAGGAGCTTGCCGATGTCGCAGTCCATCGTCAGATAGAAATGCGGAACGGTCTGCACCGATGCGGTGAGGCGCTGGGCGATCGTGCGCCGCATGCCGTCATGCGGGATCACCTCGTAGGAGCCGGGTTCGAACAGCGCGAGAATCTGCTTGTCCGACATTGACGGCGCGATCGCGGGTGCTGCGGCCGGGGCCTTGAGGCCCTTGCTCGATTTGGCGTCTTCGACGTCGCGCGCGACGATGCGGCCACGCGGGCCGGAGCCGTTGATGCGGCCGAGTTCGATGCCGGCTTCCCTGGCGAGACGGCGGGCGAGCGGCGAGGAGAAGATGCGGGCGTGGCCGTTGGCCTGCGGGGCCGGTGCCACCGCCTGAGGGGCTGGCGCCGGCGCAGCCGGTGCAGGTGCCGCAGCCATCGGCGCAGGTGCTGCGGCTGGTGCGGGCGCCGGTGCGGCAGCGGCTTTCGGCGGCGCTGCTGCCGCCGCTCCCGCCGCCTTCACGTCCTCGCCGTCGCCGGCCATCACCGCGATCACGTCATTGACCGCGACATCCTGGGTACCTTCCGGCACCAGGATTTTTGCGATCGTTCCCTCGTCGACGGCCTCGACTTCCATCGTCGCCTTGTCGGTCTCGATTTCCGCGATCACGTCGCCGGACTTGACCTTGTCGCCCTCTTTCTTGAGCCACTTGGCAAGGTTGCCCTTTTCCATCGTGGGCGACAGCGCAGGCATCAGAATGTTGATGGGCATACCGACCTCACAAACCTATTCATGCTTCCATCGACCGGGAAGCTAACCAAAACGTCTGGGCCTCGGAAAGGCCCGATGGAAGACCTGCGCGCGTCAATTGCCGATATCGCCTTGCCACAGCCGCTCGTTGGCCGGAACCGACCGCCATGATTTCATCATGTTGATCGACCGCTCGTCGTCGAGATCGATATAGGGAATCGCGAACTGGGTCAGGATGTCTTTGCTGCCGGGAAACGTCACGGACTCGCCGATGACGAGCAGCGACAGCTTGAACAGCCCGACCGCGCCCGCGCACATCGAGCACGGCGACAGCGTGGTGTACATGACGGTGTCATGAAACGAAATCAGTCCGGCATTGCGCAGGCAGGACATCTCGCCGTGCAGGATGACGTTCTTCTCCTGCACCCGGTTATTATGCCCGCGCGCGATGATCTTGTTGTCGCGCGTCAGCACGGCGCCGATCGGCAGCCCCCCTTGCGCGATGCTCTTCTCGGCCTCGCGTATGGCTTCGGCCATGAAGTCGAAATGATATTGTTCAATTGCCAAAGGACTGCCTGTTTCTCTCAGTGACCCTGCTGCGAGCGGAGCGCGGTGTCGCCCAAATCGGTCGGTCGCGCGATTTCGGCTTCGAACATGTCGACGATGCGTGTCAGCGCCTCGTCCTCGGTGTAACCGCTTTCGCGGGCATAGGCGCGCGCGGCATGGCGGGCGATGTCGACCAGAAGCAGGCCCCACATGTCCGGCTCCTCGAACGCGCGGGTGAAGGCGATCGACAGCCCGCCATCGACCACGAACGCGCGCAGCACCTCGATGGCATCATCGCGGCCCATGACGTCGGGCGGTAATAGCTGCTCCTTCGCCATGCGTCACCGATATGAGACGGCTTTGGCGGCTTCGACCACCTCGGCCACCGACGGCAATGCGAGCTTTTCGAGGTTCGCGGCATAGGGCATCGGCACGTCCTTGCCCGAGACGCGCTTAACCGGCGCGTCCAGATAGTCGAAGGCCTGCTCCATGATGCGGGCGGCAACTTCGGCGCCGACGCCGCTCTGCTGCCAGCCCTCCTCCACCGTCACCGCGCGGCCGGTCTTCTTGACCGACGCCACGATGGTGTCGGTGTCCATCGGACGCAGCGTGCGCAGATCGATCACCTCGGCCTCGATGCCTTCCTTCGCCAGTTCATCGGCGGCCTTGAGCGCGTAGCTCATGCCGTTCGACCACGAGATGATCGTCACGTGACCGCCAGAGCGAACGATCCGGGCCTTGCCGATCGGCACCACATAGTCGTCGAGCTTCGGCACCTCGCCGGTATGGCCGTACAGCATTTCGTTTTCGAGGAAGATCACCGGATTGGGATCGCGGATCGCGGCCTTCAGCAGGCCCTTGTAGTCGGCGGCCGAGAACGGCGCGACCACCTTGAGGCCGGGAACCTGCGAGTACCAGGCCGAGTAATCCTGGCTGTGCTGCGCAGCGACGCGCGACGCGGCGCCATTGGGTCCGCGGAACACGATCGAGCAGCCCATCTGTCCGCCGGACATGTACAGCGTCTTGGCTGCGGAGTTGATGATCTGGTCGATCGCCTGCATCGCGAAATTGAAGGTCATGAACTCGACGATCGGCTTCAGGCCCGACATCGCCGCACCGACGCCAATGCCGGCGAAGCCATGCTCGGTGATCGGCGTATCGATCACGCGTTTCGCGCCGAATTCCTGCAGCAATCCCTGACTGACTTTGTAGGCGCCCTGATATTCCGCGACCTCTTCGCCCATCAGGAACACGTCCGGATCGCGCCGCATCTCCTCGGCCATCGCGTCGCGCAACGCGTCGCGGATCGTCATCGTCACCATCTCGGTGCCAGCGGGGATTTCCGGATCGGGCTCGGCGGCGGCTGCCGGCGCGGATGGCGCTTTCTTTTCTTCCGATGGGGGAGCTTCGGCTTTTGCTTCAGCAGGCGGCGCGGCCGGCTTCGGCGGCGCGCTAACCTTGCCGAGGTCCGCCGCACTCTCGCCGTCAGCCAAAATGGTCGCGATCGGGGTGTTGACCGCGACGTCGGCGGTGCCTTCGGGGATCAATATCTTGCCGAGCGTACCCTCATCGGTCGCCTCGACTTCCATCGTTGCCTTGTCGGTTTCGATCTCGGCGATGACATCGCCCGACTTGATGGTCTCGCCTTCCTTCTTCAGCCACTTGGCAAGGTTGCCCTTTTCCATGGTGGGCGACAGCGCAGGCATCAGCACTTGAATGGGCATGGGAACTCCGAAATTAAACTTGCGCCTGCTCAGCGATAGATGTCGGTGTAAAGCTCGGATGCATCGGGTTCGGGATCGTGCTGGGCGAAATCCGCCGATGCATTGACGATCTCGCGCACCTCGGCGTCAATCGCCTTCAATTCCTGCTCGCTCATCTTGGCCGCCAGCAGCCGATTGCGAACCTGCTCGATCGGATCCTGGTCGTGGCGGATCTTTTCGACCTCTTCGCGGGTACGGTACTTCGCCGGATCCGACATCGAATGGCCGCGGTAGCGGTAGGTCTGCATTTCCAGGATGAAGGGCCCCTTGCCGGCGCGGCACCAGGCCACCGCCTCGTCGCCGGCCGCCTTCACCGCACGGACGTCCATGCCGTCGACCTGCTTGCCCGGAATGTTGAAGGAATCACCGCGCTTGGAGAAATCGGTCTGCGCCGACGAGCGCGTCACCGAGGTGCCCATCGCATAACGGTTGTTCTCGATCACGTAGATCACGGGCAGTTTCCACAGCTCCGCCATGTTGAAGCTTTCGTAGACCTGGCCCTGGTTGGAGGCGCCGTCGCCGAAATAGGCCAGGCTGACGAAATCATTGCCGCGATAGCGGTTGGCGAAGGCCAGACCGGTGCCAAGCGAGACCTGGGCGCCGACGATGCCGTGGCCGCCGTAAAAGTTCTTCTCCTTGCTGAACATGTGCATGGAGCCGCCCTTGCCCTTGGAATAGCCGCCATGGCGGCCGGTCAATTCGGCCATCACGCCCTTGGCTTCCATCCCGCAAGCCAGCATATGGCCGTGGTCGCGGTATCCGGTTATGACCTGATCGCCCTTCTTCAGGGCCATCTGCATCCCGACGACGACTGCCTCCTGGCCGATATAGAGATGGCAGAAGCCGCCGATCGCCCCCATGCCATAGAGTTGACCGGCCTTTTCCTCAAAGCGCCGGATCAGCAGCATGTCGCGCAGCGCGGTCAGTTCCTGCGCGCGGGTGAATTCCGGAGGGGAGCCGTGTGCCTTGTCCTGACCTGCTTCCTTCGCGACGCTTTTCTTTGGTGAGGCCATGGGCAATTCCAGATCAAAGAGGGACTGAACTCAAGCCCTCTCTAACCCAACTCAAATCGCCGCGAAAGGATTGCGTTCGCTTGACGGAATATTGCTATGCCGCACTGCAACCGAGCGCGACATTTTTGTGATCGTTGGCGGGTGATTTTGAAATATGCGGAATTGCTCGGTCGTCATCCTGAGGTGCGAGCCTCTTGGCGAGCCTCGAAGGATGAGTTTGCGGCCCGTCCTTCGAGGCGCGCAAGAGCGCGCACCTCAGGACGACGGCGGAGATCACATCTGACGGAATCAGTTCGGATTATTGGTCCGGACCAGATCGCGCGGATTGGCGTAATCGAGCTGAAAGCGCGCGCGCTCGTCCAGCAAATCAGGGTCGACCCGGTCCGACCTCAAGAGCGAGACGCGTTGCTCGCCCTCGGCCCGCTCCCGCTTCAGCCGCGCCAGTTCCGAGGTCAGGGCGATGATTTCCTGATCGAGCTCCTGGCGCGCGTTCAGCCCATATTTGCCGGTATAGGCGTTGACGCCGAAATAGCTGACCATCATCGCCGCCATCGTGTAGAGGGCGAGCCCGGTGAGCAGCGATTTCAGTCGGGTGCGAGAGACCATGGCACCAACATGCGACGGTCCGGTTAACGGAATCCTAAGCCCGGCGCCCGCCGCCTATTTGTTGTGCTTCTCGACGAAAGCCGCAAACGCATCGATGTACTGCTGTAACACTTTCTGCAGCGATTCCTTGGTGAGCTGGCCCTTGTCGTCAAAGGCATCGCCGACGGCATTCAGATAGATTTCGGGCTGGCCCAGGATCGGCCCGGCGATACCCGGCAGGATGTTCTGCAGATGTTTGGCCGCGCTGACGCCGCCGAGCGGACCCGGGGAATTGCTGACGATGCCGACCGGTTTGCCGAGGAACCAGCTCTTGCCGTAGGGCCGCGATCCGACGTCGATGGCGTTCTTCAAGACGCCGGGGATCGAGCGGTTGTATTCGGGGGTCACGAACAGCACGCCGTTCGACTTCTGGAGTTTTTCGCGGAACGCGAGCCAATCGGCCGGAGGGGCGGCTTCCAGATCCTGGTTGAAGAAGGAAATGCCGTGCAAGGTCGTGACCTCGAGCTGCAGCGAAGCCGGTGCCAGCTTGGCCAGCGCATGGGCGATCTTGAGCGAAAAACTTTCCTTGCGGAGGCTGCCGACGATCGCGACGACGTTGTGGGTGGCCATGGTATTTCCTTTTTTAAGCTGGACCGGTGACGCTCACCTAGCCGCATCGGCAGAAGGATGCAAGTGCATGTACTGCGCAATTTTGGAAACGCAGGGTTCGCATAGACAACATTTCGCCAAAAAACAAACAGGCCGCCCCCGGGCGGCCTGTTACGTCGGGCCTGGCGATGCCGATCAGATCACCGGATCCCAGCCAACCGGGACCAGGCGGTATTTCGCGCCATCCTTCTCGACATGGCCGATCGAGGGGAACGGGAAATGGAATCCCACCACCGTCGCCTTCTCGGCCGCCGCCATGTCATAGAATTTGTGGCGCGTCGTCTGCGCCGTCTCGGGATCGACGTCGTAGACCACGTGCCAGTCCGGGTTGCGCAGGAAGAACTCGGGGATGTTGGTGACGTCGGACTGAATCAGGATTTTCGAACTCCCCGAGGCGACGGCGAAGGAGGTGTGTCCCGGCGTGTGGCCCGGCGTTGCGATCGAGGTGATGCCGGGCGCGACTTCCTTGCCCCAATCATATTTCGTCACCTTGGACTCGATGCCGGCGTAAATCTTCTTCACGTTGGCAAAGTAGTTCTTCATCATCTCGTTGGACTGGGCCTTGGCGGCGTTCTCGTCGCTCATCCAGAATTCCCAGTCTTTTGCTGGCACCATGATCTCGGCATTGGGAAACGCCATCGAGCCATCGGCCGCACGAATGCCGTTGGTGTGATCAGGATGCAGATGCGACATCAGCACGATATCGATGCTCTTGGGGTCGACGCCGGCGGCGGCGAGATTTTGCAAGGTGCGCCCGGCCCGCCCCTTGCTCGGCCCCAACATGGAAACGCCGTTGCCGCTATCGATCAGGATCAGCTTGCTGCCGGTATTGATGAGTTGCGGGTTGAACGGCACCGCGACCATGCCCTTCGGCATGTAGGCTGAGTCCGCCGCGGCCTGCGCCTCGTCTTTCGCGACGTTGCTGACGAAGTTATCGATCGGACGCAAAAACACACCGTCATTGATCGAGGTGCATTCGTAGTTGCCGACCTTGTAGCGATAGAACCCGGGCGCCTGCGCTCCGGTTGGTGGTACCGCGGCGTCCGCGGCCGGTATTCCCAGTGACGACAGCGCGGTCGCAACACCAACGGCAGCGGCCCCTGCCAAAAGATCACGGCGGCTCAACTCCATGGAATCCTCCCCATCTGCTTTGCGGTTTTCCGCATTCGTTGCGAGGCAAATGTTCTCCCGTTGCCGGGAGAACGCAAGCCTGATTGTCAGGAAGTCGCCAGCCCTCAGCCCTTGTTCGGATTGATCAGGAATTTCTCGCCGGTGGCGCGCTTGCCATAGATGGCGATGTTGGAGAGTTGCAGCGCCTCCTGCAGCGACACCACCTGCGTGTAGTGGCTGGCGAAGGTGGTCTTGAGCTCGGCTATGACCCGTGCGCGCAGTTTTGCGCCATCGGCCTGGCCGATTTTCATCAGGAACGGAAGCAGCAGCCAGCCGCCGATGCCCCAGGCCATGCCGAAGGCGCGGTTCAGCTCCATCGGACGCGGGTCGAGGCTGCCATAGACATAGACCTGCTTGTGCACGCTCGATCCGTAGCGGCTGTAGACTTTTGCGGTCTTGTTGGCGGCGATTTCCATGCAGGTGAGGATTTGGCCTGCGAGCTTGCCGCCGCCGATGGCGTCGAACGCGATCGTCGCACCGGTTTCCACCAGCGCATTGGTCAGGTCGTCCATGAAAGTTGGCGCGGTGGAATCGACGACGTGCTTGGCGCCGATCTTGTGCAGGATGTCGGCCTGCTCCTTGCTGCGGACGATGTTGACGAGGCCAATGCCGTCCTTGAGGCAGATCTTGTTGAGCATCTGGCCGAGATTGGACGCAGCCGCGGTGTGCACCAGCGCCTTGTGACCCTCGCGCCGCATGGTCTCGGTCATGCCGAGCGCAGTCAGCGGATTGACGAAGCAGGAAGCGCCTTCCGCCGCCGTGGTGCCGTCGGGCAGCGGCAGACACTCGTTCACCTTGAGGCAGCGGTATTGCGCATACATCGCGCCGCCGATCGTCGCCACCGTCTTGCCCATCAGCGCCTTGGCGGCATCCGACGAACCGGTCTTGATGACCACGCCGGCGCCCTCGTTGCCGACCGGCATCGATTCATCGAGCCGCGCCGCCATGGCTTTCATCGCCGCTTCCGGCACTTTCGCGGTGACCACCGGAGACTCCTTGGTGCCGGAGGCCTTGGCGGACGACATATCGGCCGGCCCGATCAGCAGCCCGAGGTCGGACGGATTGATCGGCGCGCCTTCGACCCGGACCACGACTTCATCGGGGCCAGGCTCGGGTGTCGGGATGTTCGCCAGCGATAGTTCGAGTTCGCCGCTCTTTTTCAGCAGCGAACGCAATTGCAGCCCGGTCTTGCCGTCACTCATCGCAATCCTCCCGTTTGTGTTTGTTGTATCTGGCTACGCCGGCGCGTTACGCCAGCGCCTTCAGCGCCGCTTTGCCGGCATATTTGGCCTGCGCGCCCAGTTGCTGCTCGATGCGCAGCAACTGGTTGTACTTGGCGGTGCGGTCGGAGCGCGCCAATGAGCCGGTTTTGATCTGGCCGCAATTGGTGGCCACGGCCAGATCGGCGATGGTGGAATCCTCGGTCTCGCCGGAACGGTGCGACATCACGGCGGTGTAGCCGGCCTTGTAGGCCATCTCGACTGCCGAGAGCGTCTCCGTCAGCGTGCCGATCTGGTTGACCTTGACCAGGATGGAATTGGCGCGGCCGTTTTTGATGCCGTCCGCAAGGCGCGTGACGTTGGTGACGAACAGGTCGTCGCCGACGAGCTGGCATTTGCTGCCGATCAGATCGGTCAATTCCTTCCAGCCGGCCATGTCGTCTTCGGACATGCCGTCCTCGATCGAGACGATCGGATAGCGCGCCGCGAGGTCGGCAAGATATTTGGCCTGCTCGGAACCCGAGCGGGTCTTGTTCTCGCCGCCATAGACGTAATTGCCGTCCTTGAAGAACTCGGTCGCCGCGCAGTCCAGCGCCAGCATCACGTCGCTTCCTGCCTTGTAACCGGCCTTGCCGATCGCGGCCATGACGAACTCGAGGGCGGCGTCCGCCGACGGCAGGTTGGGCGCAAAACCGCCCTCGTCGCCGACATTGGTGTTGTGACCGGCCTTCTTCAGTTCGCCCCGCAGCGTGTGGAAGATTTCCGAGCCGCAGCGCAGCGCCTCGGCGAAGGTCGCCGCTCCCACCGGCATGATCATGAATTCCTGGAAATCGATCGGATTGTCGGCATGCACGCCGCCATTGATGATGTTCATCATCGGCACCGGCAGCGTCCGCGCCGAGGTGCCGCCGACGTAACGATAGAGCGGCATATCGAAGGATTCCGCCGCCGCCTTGGCGCAGGCCAGAGAAACGCCCAAGATGGCGTTGGCCCCGAGCCGGCTCTTGTTCGGGGTGCCGTCGAGATCAATCATGATCTGGTCGATCTGGACCTGCTCCTCGACCGCCTGATCGCTCAGCGCCTCGAAGATTTCGCCGTTGATGGCCTCGACCGCCTTCTGGACGCCCTTGCCGAGGTAGCGCGCCTTGTCGCCGTCGCGCAGTTCGACCGCCTCATGCGCGCCGGTGGAGGCGCCGGAGGGAACCGCGGCGCGGCCGATCGAGCCGTCTTCCAGCACCACATCGACCTCGACAGTGGGATTGCCACGGCTATCGAGAATTTCGCGGCCGATGATGTCGACGATGGCGGTCATGTCTATGCTTCCCCGGTTGGTTCTGGCTGGTTGCGCCGCGTCATACACGGAGCGCAAGCAAATGTGAACGCTTGACCTGCGGGCTTTTCCTGACGGGTGGATTTGGCGCGGTTATGCTGGCTGGACGTCGATCACCGCGTGTAAACCTTCCTTCTCCGAGAGCCGGGGTAACGCAATGAATCGCCGCCAGTTTCTCATCTCGGCCGCCACTGGAATTGTTGCCACGCCCGCCCTGTTCCGAGGCGCCGGCGCGCAGGAAAGCCCGTTCCGGGTCAAATATTTTCCGGTTGACGCGGGCATCGGCCTGCACGACGTCACGCCCGCCCGCGACGGCACCATCTGGTTTACCGGCCAGGGCAACGGAACGCTGGGGCGCCTGGATCCGCGCGACGGCTCATTCAAACTGGTCGGTCTCGGCAAAGGCGCGGCACCCCACGGCGTCACGATCGGCCCCGACGGCGCTCCATGGATAACCGAGGGCGGACAGAATGCGATCGCCCGCGTCGACCCAGCGGATCATCGCGTGACGCTGTTCCGCCTGCCCGAAAAAGTTGCTTACGCCAACCTCAACACCGGCGTGTTCGACAGAGGCGGAATCTACTGGTTCACCGGCCAATCCGGCTATTACGGCCGCCTCGACCCGAAGTCGGGCGCCATGAACGTGTTCGATGCCCCGCGGGGCGTTGGTCCCTACGGCATCACGGTCACGCCGAAGGGCGAAGTCTGGTACGCCTCGCTAGCCGGCAATCACATTGCCAAACTCGATCCGACAACCGGCCAAGCGACGGTGGTCGAACCACCCACGCCGAAACAAGGCGCCCGGCGGATCTGGTCGGACTCCAGAAGCCGCCTCTGGGTCAGCGAATGGAACAGCGGCAACGTGTCGATGCACGACCCCGCGGAGGGCTCCTGGAAAGCCTGGAAGCTACCGGGGGCGGCCCCGCACGCCTATGCGGTTTATGTCGATGACAGGGACAAGATCTGGCTCACCGATTTCTCGGCAAATGCCATCGTGCGCTTCGATCCCGTGAGCGAGGAATTCAACGTGTTCGCCAGCGACAGAGCGGGCGCCAATGTTCGCCAACTGGATGGGCGGGCCGGCGAGGTATGGGGCGCCGAATCCGGCAACGCGCGTCTGGTGGTCATTCGGACCGTCGCGCCTACCTGAAATCCTCGCGGCTTTCGGACATCCCGATCTCACGGTGGCGGTTGACGGACCTATCCTGTTGCGTCAATGACGCGTCCGCAAAGGACGAACATCATGGCCAAAAAACCCCTGCAGCTCGGCCGCGCCGTGGAGTGGCCCGACAGCCCGGAAAAGGCCACGCTCGACCGCGTGCCCAACCCGCAGGCCGATACCAATTATGTGGTCCGCTTCACCGCGCCGGAATTCACCTCGCTCTGCCCGGTCACCGGACAGCCGGATTTCGCGCATCTGATGATCGACTATGTGCCGGGCCGGTGGCTGCTGGAATCCAAGTCGCTGAAACTTTACGTCGCGAGCTTTCGCAACCACGGCGCGTTCCACGAGGATTGCACGGTCATGATCGGCAAGCGGATCGCCAACGAGATCAAGCCGAAATATTTGCGCATCGGCGGCTACTGGTATCCGCGCGGCGGCATCCCGATCGACGTGTTCTGGCAGACCGGCAGACTGCCCAAGGGCATGTGGATCCCCGATCAGGGCGTCGCGCCCTATCGCGGCCGGGGGTAATCCAGGGTATCTCGATGCCCTCAACGCCAGAGCTCAGAGGTATACATTGTCAATGTCTACCGACGACTCGACGCCTAGGAGCCCGTCCAGATAGGCGTTGCGATGGGCATTGTTGCAGGTTAGCCGGCTGAGGCTGCGTTTGCGAGGGTGAACAGCTTCAGGAGGTTGTGGGTGGTGCAGATGATGGCCCATTCGGCCCGCACTTTCTCTACGCCCCGCAACAGGAACTGGCGGAAGCCGCGCGCCTGTTTGATCTGTCCGAACACCGGTTCCACTACTTGCTTTCTCAATCGGTAGGGTGTTTCGAAGCCGCCGTCGTCGATCTTCTTTCGCATCCGTTGGGTCAGCGGTCCGCCGATTTTTCCGTTCGCTGCTGTCGGGTGCTTGGCGCGTCCGGGCGCGACATAGCCGTCAACGCCGTGTGCTTCGAGCGCTTCGAGATTGGATTCGCTGCAGTAGCCGGAGTCCGCCGAGGCCTGCTCCGGCTTGCGGCCGAGATTGTTCTCGATGGCAACGATCAGGGGCACCAGCTGGCCCTTATCGTTGCCGCACTGCGTCAGTTCGTGCGCGACAATGATCTGGGCGCCTGCGTCGACGGCGGCCTGGGCATTGTAGGCCTGAACGAAGCCATCCTTCGACTTCATGATGCGGCTTTCCGGATCGGTGAAGTTGCGTTGCGACTTGGGATCAGGTTGGTCCGATGGCGGCGCCGCCGGTTTGCCCGGCTTCTTGCGGCCTTCGACTTGGCGCTGCTGTTCCTTTTCGACCTCGATGCGACGCTCTTCCTCCGCCGCCAGCTTGGCATCCGCCTCCAGCGCCGCCATCGCCTGCTGGATCTTCGCCAGCCGTTTCTGCTTGTCGCCGGCCCAATCCGGCATCTCGTCGCCGCGCTTGTCCTTACCGAAAGTCTCGTCTTCCTCGGCATCCGCCGCCTCGGCGGCCGCCAGCATGCGAGCGACCTCGGCTTTCAATTCCGCCTCGCGTTTCTTCATGCGCTCATAACTCATCGCTTTATGTTTCGACGCGTTCGCTTTGATCTTCGTGCCATCAAGCGCGACATGGCCGAGTTTGACCAACCCTGCCGTCTCGCACAACTTCAGAACCTGCAGAAACAGCGCGCCGAGCGCCTTCAAATGCCGCTTGCGGAAGTCGCTGATCGTGCGAAAATCCGGCGGATCGAGCGCCACAATCATCACAAAATCATTCCGTTCGCGGCAGGCCTTCGCGATCCGCCGCGACGAATACAGCCCACTCGCATAGCCGTGCAGCAGAAGCGCCGCCATCATGCGCGGGTCAAACGGCGGCTGCCCGAGCCCGCTCACATAGCTGCCCGTGATCTCCTTGAGATCGAGGCTCTCCCGCACCAGTTCAACGATAAACCGCGAGACATGGCCTTTCGGCACGAAGTCCTGCACATTCGGCGGCAGAAGCAGCGTCTGATCGATATTCCAGGGGCGAAAATACTTGCTCATAGCCCAAGGTTGAATCAGACTCGCTCAGAATTGAACAGCCGCTATTCGGACAGGCTCCTAGTCTTACTGCGTCACAAAAGAAGACGCTGCGATTGCCGAATGCAACAGGGACAGCGTGAGAGGTTCCGGGCGATGGCAACGATCAGTCTTCGCCGCATCGTCGCAATCGAGTTCGGGATGTGACGTTCGGGTCGCAGTGGCGGAGCCTCTGGGTCGGTAACCGTTGGAAACCGCAAGTTTCTTGAACGGCCTGGTGGAACGAGATCCCGAGGGGGGAATCGTCTCCCTCTCGGAGACCAGGAATCCGTAGGCCGCGATGCACAGCGTAGCGTGGTGGTGGAAGCCACGCCAACCTCGCCCTTCGAAATGCCCGAGCCCAACCTCTTGTTTGAGATCCTGATAATCGCGCTCGATGCGCCATCGCAGCTTGGTTAGATCGACTAGCCTTCCGAAAGTGATCGTTTCCGGCAACGTTGAAAGCCAGTATTTGGTCGGCTCGTCCTCACCTTCTGGCCATTCGATCAAAAGCCATTCTTCCGGTCGGCTTTCGGTGAGCTGGTAATCTCGATGCGCGACGCAAACGCGCGCGCGAGCGAAGCGCGACGATAGCTGCTCGGCCGCACCCTCTCGCCACTTGATCGTGCGCCAGACCCGCTTAGGAAGGCAAAGAGCAAGCTCCTTGACCGAAATCGGTTGATGCTTGTGATCGCGGCGCAGCAGCTTTGGTGGTCGCCCTTTGCCCGACCATTTTTTCGGCGGCAGCGGCGCCGTGTCGGATGTCCACACCGTGGTGTTTGGCAAGATACCGGCCACATAGGTCAACCCCAACGCGCTGATGCTGGTCCGCAGGTCCGTGTTGCAGCCATATCCGGCATCCATCAGCACCACACCGCGAGCAAGCCCGGCTCTGCAGGTCGCTTCGATCTGCTCAAGCGCGATCTCTGGCTTGGTCTTAAAGCTGATCTCCTCGGGCACGCCCGCTTTGCGCCGACGTTTCTTATCTGCCGCCCATTCCTGCGGCAGATAGAGACGATACATCGCCGGCAGACTGGCGTGATGATTGGCAAGCGACAGGGACACCGCGACTTGGCAGTTATCCTGCTTGCCGAGCTGCCCGCAATATTGACGCGCCACACCGACCGAATGCGCTCCCTTCTTGGGAAAACCGGTGTCATCGATGATCCACGCTTCGATCGGTCCATGGCGCTCTATCGCCGGCAGTACCATCTCACCCACTTTGGCCAAAACACCCTCGTCAGACCAAGGCGATTGGCCGACGAAGTGCAGCAGCGACTGATGCTGCGCCGCCGTCCGATCAGGTGCCGTCACCGCTGCCATCGGCTCAACGCTTTTACGCTCCCCCGGCATGATTAAGCCGATGCAATAATCAAACAACGGCCGGGCCCGGTCCGCATGTCCGATCACGCTCACAAGTCCCTCGACAAAAGCCGAAAATCGCGATTC
Source organism: Bradyrhizobium sp. AZCC 2289 (assembly GCF_036924615.1). Taxonomy (NCBI): domain Bacteria; kingdom Pseudomonadati; phylum Pseudomonadota; class Alphaproteobacteria; order Hyphomicrobiales; family Nitrobacteraceae; genus Bradyrhizobium; species Bradyrhizobium sp. AZCC 2289. The sequence goes on from NZ_JAZHRY010000001.1 coordinate 10,005,953, forward strand.
ACTGCCGTCTGATGTCCGGAGATCCATATCTGCCCCCGTTGCCGATGCCTGAATCTCAACCGCTAACTGATTCTCACAGGACCTCGCCCGCGACCTTTTGAATCAGACCCTTTTCTGACTCAGTAAGACTAGTTTGACGAAGTTTTTTGCGAGCCAATCGTCTGCGCATTTTCGTCCCTGGTCGCGAAGAAACACCAGAAAGTCCCAATCGGCGTTGTACTTGCTCGTCGGACTGAGCTCGCCCATGAATTCGTCGTCAGTGATGCTGTGGATCAATATCCGCTTAATCTCCTGGTCGACAATGCGGTTTTGCTTGCCCAGCCCGGTGATGAAGCTCACCGCCCGCATCTCGCGCATCAACGACGAATTGAAGCTGATCTCGTTGATGCGGTTCAGAATATCGCCGGCGGCGGTCGGCAGCTCCTTGCGGAACAGCGGATTGATGTGAACGATGACGATATCCGCGCTTTTGCAGTTATAGATCAGCGGGAACAGCGCCCTGTTTCCCATGTAGCCGCCGTCCCAATAGGCTTCGCCATCGATCTCGACCGCGTGAAACATCGTGGGAAGACAGGCCGAGGCCATCACGGCAGATACCGAGATTTCCTTTCCGCTGAAGACCTTCACCTTGCCGGTGCGAACGTTGGTCGCAGAGAGAAACAGCTTCACCGGAGCATCCGGACGCCTCAGCACGTCGAAATCGATCGACTGCTCGATCAAGTCGCGCAAAGGGTTGTAGTCCGAAGGATTGAACTCATAGGGCGAAAGCACGCGCGTTACAAAACCCATCAGGGAGAAAACCGGCGACCAGGCCAACTTGTGATCGCCCAGCATTCGGTCGATGGGACTTGGCTGCAATGGCCCCAGCCGGGTCGCGGACACCTCAGGTCCGCCCGCCGAGTTCCGGTCCGAAGTAGCTTCCATAGCCGCCTCCTCGATCCCGCTAGTCAACGTTACGCTTCTCTGAGACGAGCAATCAATCGCTCGGCCACTCGAACTGACCCGGGTCTGAGTTCACGGCGCGGCGACATCCCTCGTCGACCGCGCCGGGAACGGTCCCCGATCGAGATCGGTTAAACGGACTCAAAGAGAACTCGGAAACATCGCTTAAATTGCGAGCGGTCCCGCTAAACAGGCGCCAATAGTTGTTCTGTAAAAGTGGCTGGAGTGCCGGACGAGGCATGATCGGACAGCGGCGAAGGATCGACATGTTAGCAAATCGACGAAGAAGCGAACGTCAGCTTTGCAAAAAGCTCGCGAAAATCCAGTTCGGGACCGGCTCGTTGCCGCGCGACTGCACGATCACGGACATCTCGGACGGCGGCGTCAAGGTCATTGCCGATTATCCCGAAATTCCGTCTGAATTCACCCTCATCCTTTCGACGGGCCATCCCCGCCAATGCAAGTTGCGTTGGCGGATCGGCTTCGAATTCGGCGCCGAATTCGTCGGTTAGAGCGAAAAGCCCTGTCGGAGCACTGAGGCCGGCTAACGTGCCTGGCCCGCGGGCCCGCCGCCTGCACCGGGCGGCGGGCCCGGATGGCTCCGTGACCGGCGGCTAGGCCCCTGCTTAACCTGAACTTAGGGTTAAGCTGTAAGCATTCCTGACCAGTCGCCGACTACAGGTCAGATTACATGCTCCGGCAGTTGCTCCCGCCGCCTCGCTTCGCGAGGCTCATTACATTCATAGGATCGTCCGCGGTCGTGGCGCTGGGGCTTTGCAGCTGCCAGACGGCGGGCCCGTCCGACATCACGGGGTCGCTGGGCGACCAAACCGAATCAAGCCGCCCCGCCGAGCCGCGGCGCGAGGTGGGTTTCTATCGCGATCGCTTTCGCGCCAACCCCAAGGACGTCGACGCGGCGCTCGAATATGGCAAGGCGCTCCGCGCCACCGGACAGCGCGCCCAGGCGGTCGCCGTGCTCGAACAGGCCACGATCGCCAATCCGGGCAGCAAGGCGCTTCTCGCCGGTTACGGGCGGGCGCTCGCGGACAACGGCAATTTCCAGCAGGCTTTCGACGTGCTCGGCCGCGCCCACTCCCCAGAAGATCCCGACTGGCGAATCCTCTCGGCTCAGGGCGCCGTGCTCGATCAGCTCGGCCGCTACGAGGAAGCACGGCAGTATTATGCGAGCGCGTTGAACATCGTGCCCGACGAACCCGCCGTGCTGTCCAATCTCGGCCTGTCCTACGTCCTTTCCAAAGACCTGCCGAAGGCGGAGGAGACCTTGCGCCGCGCCCATGGCCAGGCGGGGGCGGATCAGCGGATCCGGACCAATCTGGCTTTCGTGGTGGGTCTGCAGGGCCGCGTTGCCGAGGCCGAAGGCCTCGTTAAGGCCGATCTGCCGCCCGAGGAAGCCGCCGCGAGGGTCGCGGCCTTGAAGCAATTATTGTCCCGGAAAGAGCATGCACACGCGGACGGGGATAAAATACCGGTCGCGGCTGCCGCACACGCGGACTGATCCCGAAGCAATGGCAATGGAGACCGGCAGCGGCCTGCGCTGCCGAATAGCCCCTGCCCTTGGAGTCTGTTTCAGCGACGCTGAATCAGACTCTAACCAAATATTTGTTTGGGCATGATCTATTCCGAAAAGCGGTGTCCACCCCGCATCAAGTGCGGGGCAGGCTTTTTCGGGATCATGCCCTTACGAACGCCCGCGGCCTCCCCGCATCTTCTTGAGGATCGGCATGATCGGCGACAGCAGCGAGCTGCGCGGCTTTTTGGTCTCTGCGCGGCCCGTCATCCGCTGCGCCATCTGCAGGAACATCTTCGTGGTGCGGTGGTTGGCGGCGATTTCCGCGATCATCTGGCCGTTGTTGGCAGCGGTGCCGAACAGTCGCGAATCGAAGGGAATGGCGGCGATGGGCTGGGTCTCGATGGTCTTGGCGAAGGCGCGCACCTCGATTTCGGGGCGCTTGGCCATGCCGACCTGGTTGAGACAATAGAGCGGCGGCTTGTCGTTGGGCCGCGACGCCTTCAGCAAGGTCATCATGTTCTTGGCATTGCGCATATTGGCGAGATCAGGCTCGGCGACGATCAGGATGTCATCCGCGCCGATCAGCGCGCGCCGGGTCCACGCCGTCCATTGATGGGGGACGTCGAGCACGATGCAGGGCGTCGTCATGCGCAGTGTGTCGAAGATCGAGTCGAAGGCGTCGGCGCCGAAGTCGTAGACCTGATCGAGCGTGGCCGGCGCGGACAGCAGGCTGAGCCGGTCGGAGCATTTCGCCAGCAGGCGTTCCATATAGGAAGTATCGAGCCGATCGGGCGAGAATACCGCGTTCGCAATCCCCTGCACCGGATCCTGATTGTAGTCGAGGCTGGCGGTGCCGAACGCGAGGTCGAGATCGATGACGACGGAATCCAGCGCGAGATCGCGCGCGATCGCCCAAGCCACATTGTGCGCGATGGTGGACGCGCCGACGCCGCCTTTGGCGCCGACGACGGCGATCATCCGGCCGACCGCGACCGCCTCGGACGCCGAGAACAGGCTGCAGATCGAACGCACCACATCGAGGACCACGACCGGCCCGATGACGTAGTCATTGACGCCGCGGCGCACCAGTTCGCGATACGGCGCGACATCGCTGGCGCTGCCGATCACGACGACACGGGTGCCGGGATCGCAGACGGTCGCGAGTTCATCGAGGCCGGCAAGGATGTCGTGGCCGCCCTCGGTTTCCAGGATGATGACGTTGGGCGTCGGCGCCTTGTGATAGGTCTCGATCGCGGCTTCGATGCCGCCCATATGGACCGACAGATGGGCCTTGGCGAGGCGGCGGTCTTCGGACGCCCCTCGCGCCGCCGCCGCGGTCGAATCGGACGTGCAGAAGGCCTGCACCGATACGCGGGGCGCCGGCGCGATGTAATCGTCGGCGTGCGGCGTGACGTCGAGTTGGTCTTCGGAGTTTTGACTGGCGCGGCTGCTCATTTGCCTGTGTCGCTGAGTTTGGCCTTTTCGGCTTCGGGATACGTGGTCGTGGTTGTTTCGCCCTTGCGGTACTTCTCGAATGCTTCGGCGCGCCGCGGGGTATAGGCGGGGGTTTCAGATCGCGGCTGCACGAGGTCCGACGGATTGTCGATCATCGCCGCAAGATTGCGCTGGTTCGCGCAGCCGAAATTGTAATAGTCCTTGTTTTCACCGTAGCTGGGGTCATTGATCGAAGGACCGAGATCCTCCGGCCACAGGCCGCAAGGGCCGGCAACCGCCGCAATCCTTGGATAGCTCAACCGGATCGTCGGCAATGTTCTGATGTCGTCGGGATGGTAGTGACGCAACTTGATCGCGCTCGCCGGCACGCCGCCAGCCGCAAGGATCCCCTGAGCTTCCCGGAAGGCCGCCGCAGCAGCCCTGGCGTTCGCCGTGTCGACCGGCACGTCGGCCACAATCGCACCGGTGCCTTCGCTGACCCAGGTCCGTGCCAGCCCCATGACGTCGGAACGTTGCGGCACGGTCAGACCGCCGCGGGCCTGGCCGACGAAGATCACGACCGAGCGGTTGGTCTCCGTTATCGCGATCGGATGACGCTGACGGTAATCGTTGGGAACGCTCGCGGTGACGACTTCACCGGTCGTATAGTTGCATGCCCCCAGCACGACTGAGAGCCCGGCCAGAGTACACAGCAGGCGCAGCGTTCGGTAGCGACCCACCGGCGTTCTGTTTGTCATTGTTCTCTCCCCATCCCGCATCGGCCAAGGCCGCCCCGTCTCAGTCAATGATGAAGCCAAAGTTGCCGTGATAGAGCCCAACGGGCTCGACGCGGGCGGCAACGCCGTAGATCCGGTTGACCTGGGCCAGCAATGCCGATTGGGAATCCGACGCGGGCGCAAACCCGTCATCGGGGCGTGACAACTCCTTCTGGGCAACCGCCCGCACCACATAGGGCGTCACGATCACCATCAATTCGGTCTGGTTGTTGATGAAGTCCTGGCTCCTGAACAGCGCGCCGAAAATCGGCAACGAGTCGATGCCGGGCATTCCGTTGACGGCCTGCTTGGTCTGTTCCTGGATCAGGCCGGCCATCGCGATCGAGCCGCCGGACGGGATTTCCAGCGTGGTTTCCGCACGCCGGGTCTTGATCGAGGGAATCGTCGATCCATTAGCACCGCCGGTCAAAGAGTTTTCGGTCGAGACTTCCGACACTTCGGTCATCACGCGCAGGCTGATCCGTCCCTCGGTCAGCACCACCGGCGTGAAGTTGAGCGAGATGCCGAATTTCTTGAAAGCAACGGTCTGGACGCATTGTCCGATCGCGCCCGCGGTCGTCGTCTGGCAGGTTACGCCAGTCGGAATTGGAAATTCGCCGCCCGAAATAAATGTAGCGGACTCGCCGGAGATGGCCGTCAAATTTGGTTCCGCCAGCGTCCGGGACACGCCCGCGCTCTCCATCGCGCGCAAGGTAGCGGTGACCGATGGCAGACCGGCCTTGTTCAGGGCCGCCGCGGTCAACCCGTTGCCGGAGACCAGCGGAGCATTGTTTGCGGTGAACGGATTGGTATTGTTGAAAACGACCGCCGCGGTGCCGTAATTCATGCTGGCGCTGAGATCGACGCCCAATTGCTTGATGATGTCCCGCCGCACTTCCGCGACGGTGACCTTGAGCGTCACCTGATCGCGGCCGCGGACGACGATGGAGTTGACGACCTTGTCGGCGCCGCCCACCAGACGCGCGACGAGATCGCCCGCCTGCTGGGCCTCGACCGGGCTGGATACCGAGCCGGTCAGCATGACGCTGTCGCCGACGCCTTCGGCCTGGATTACCGCGGCGGGCAGCATTTGCTTCAATGCGGTGCGCACGCCGTTGAGATCGCGCTTGACCGCGATGTCATAGGCCGCCACCTGCCCGCCATCGGCATCGAAGAACACGACGTTGGTCTGCCCGACCGCCGCACCAATGATGTAGGCGCGCTGTGCCGAGCGGACGACCGCGTTGGCGATCTTCGGGTCGGCGACCAGCACGTCCTTGACGTCGCGCGGCAGATCGATGATCACCGATTTGCCGATGCCGAGCGCAAGAAAGCGGGTCTTGGCGGCGGCGACCGACGCCGTCGGATGGATATCGGAATCGGCCGCAATGACCGGCGACAGCGCCGGACTGAGCGCCAGTGCGGCGACGGCCGAAAACGACAGGGCACGGATCCAAAATGTTCGCGTCACCTGTTGATTTGCCCTGCATTTCATATCGAACGTCCTTGCCACTTCTGTGTCGTCGTCGAGCCTGATACGTCGTAGCGAACCACGCTGATGCTGCCACCCCGCTTCGGGGTTTGATTGTCGGATCCGTTCTCAACCGTGTTGACGTCGGCAATGCCGCGCAGCGCCAGCGACGACGTGCTCGTTTGGCGCGCGGGCGCGCGCGTCTCCGATTGCTCAAGATAGGCCGCGACGCCGCCGGCGCTGAGCGCGGCCATCAGGACAAAAATGCGTGCGGTACTCATACGCTTTACTAACTACTCTTACGCGCGCGCCCCGGCGGGCTGCGATGACAGCTTCTGCTCTAACGAGGACTAGGCGCTAAAAGTGTAAGGGAGCTTGAGGCGCGCCGGAGATTGCCGAAAGGGAAGCCGGGATTTGCCCGCATGGTGAACGGACGGTTATCGTTTGCCCCGACTCCCGGCAATGGGCGCGCCGACTAGGTCGTTGCGGCATCCGCCGGCCGCGTCTGCCGCAATAGCCGTGCGCAGACGAATCCCAGCACGATCATCACCGCGGCCGCCATAAGCAAGGTCGGCCCTTTGCCGGCATGCTGGATGCCGAAACCATACGCGATGGGGCCGACGGTCTGGCCCATGAAAAAGAAGAACGAATGCAGCGACAGCGCAGTCGCGCGCGCCTCCACCGACAGCTCGCTGGCAAACACCTGCAAGCAGCCATGGATCATGTAGAAGCCCCAGCCCATGAAGAGTAGGCTCAGCATTTGAAGTTTCCATTGCGGACCGAGCGCCACGGCGACGAGTTGCAGGGCGACCAGCGTCGCGCCCGCGAACATCATGCCCTTGACGCCGAGCCGCGGCAGGAACCGCGAGACGGTCAAGGTGTAGAACAACCCGCCGATGGCAAATCCGGCGATCACGATGCCGGCGATCGAGAGCGAGGTTTCGCCGAGTTCGAACAGGAACGCCGCTAAGAACGGAAACAGCCCGAGCACGCAGCAGCCCTCGATGAAGACCGCCGAGTAGCAAACGCGCGCATTCGGGTTGGTGAAGATCGTGCGGTAGCCGTGCCTGAGCGCCGACAGGCTGGTGCGGGGCGGACGCGTCATGGCGGCGTTTCGAAACCCGGCGGCCACGGCAATCGCCGCCACTATGACCAGGGCACCAAGCACGGCGAGCACGCCGCGCCAGCCCAGGAAATCGCCGATCAGGCCGGAAGCCGAGGCACCGAGCAGATTGCCCGTCATCGAGCCCATCAGCGTGCGCCCGATCGCGATCTGGCGCTTCTCGGGGCCGACCAGATCGCTGGTCAACCCAAGCGCGATCGGAAACACGCCGCCGGAGCCGATGCCGGCGAGAACACGGGTCGCAAACAACAGCGGGAACGACGTCGCCATCGCGCCCAGGATATTGGCGAGGCCGAGCAGCACGAGACAGACGATCATCAGCCGCGCCTTGCCGAACAGATCGGCGGTGGCGCCGAGCACCGGCTGGATGATGGCAAAGGTGAAGGCGAACACGGCGGCGAAGCTTGCGGCGGCCGCGATGGTCACGCCGAAGTCGTCGGCGACATGCGGCAAAACCGGATCGAGCGCGCGGGCCGACAGGCTGGCGGCAAAGGTTGCGAGCGTAATGATATTCAGCGCCGGCGGCAGGCGGCTCGACGCGGTCACGGCAATATCCGCGCCATCAACGCGCTGCGTGCTTGCTAAGGTTCTTGGCGAGCGCGTCGAACCCCATCAAGGTCCGCACCAGACCTTCGAATTCGCGCAGCGGCACCATGTTGGGGCCGTCGGACGGCGCGGAATCGGGATCGGGATGGGTTTCGATGAACACACCGGCAACCCCGACCGCGACCGCGGCGCGGGCCAGCACCGGGACGAATTCGCGCTCGCCGCCCGATGAGGTCCCCTTCCCGCCGGGCTGTTGCACCGAATGGGTGGCATCGAAAATGACCGGCGCATTAGTTGTTCGCGCCAGGATCGGCAGCGCCCGCATGTCCGAGACCAGCGTGTTGTAGCCGAACGACGCGCCGCGCTCGGTGACCAGCACGTTGGGATTGTTGGCGCCGGTGATCTTGGCGACGACATTGGCCATGTCCCACGGCGCCAAAAACTGCCCCTTCTTGACGTTGACGACCTTGCCGGTCGCGGCCGCCGCCAGCAGCAAATCGGTCTGCCGGCACAGGAAGGCCGGAATCTGCAGGACATCCACCGCCTGCGCCACCTCGGCGCATTGCGAGGCCTCGTGCACGTCGGTGAGGACGGGCAGACCGAGCGAGCCGCGTATCTCCGCAAAAATCGGCAACGCCTGCTTTAACCCGATGCCGCGCGCGGCGGAAACGCTGGTGCGGTTGGCCTTGTCGAAGGAGGTCTTGTAGACCAGCCCTATTCCGAGCCGCGCCGCGATCTCCTTCAGCGCACCCGCAACTTCCAGCGCATGCGCGCGGCTCTCGAGCTGGCACGGACCGGCGATGATCGAAATCGGCAGATCGTTGCCGAATTTGACCGCGCCAGCCGTCACCACCGGTTCCGCAGAGATGTTTGTGTTCAAGGGTATTTCCTTCTTGCCTCGCGCGGACCATGCCGGTCCGCGCCTGGCGCGTATTCCGCAAAAGTGGGCACCGGTTTTGCGACAAGAATACGCGCAAAACCAAAAACCGGGAGCATTTTCTTGTCAGAAAATGCTCTGGGATCAACTCTGTTTAAGCCCCGAATATCAGGGTTGCGCTACCAGTCACTTCACTGAGGAGAAGGACGTCGGCACCAGCAATTGATTGACGATATTGCCGACGATCTGGCCGTCTTCCTCGGTCTTGGCGCGCGCCGCGATCCAGTCGGGGTCGCTTTGGAACGCAGCCCACTTCTTCTCGCGATCGGCGAGCGATTCCCATGCCAAAAGATAGGTCAATTCCTGATTGGATTCGCCGACCAGCGTGGTGAAGAAACCGGCCTGCTTGATGCCGTGCTTTTCCCAAAGTTTCAGGGTGATGGTTTCAAAGCGCTTGAGCAGCGCCGGCAAACGGCCCGGCAGGCAACGGTAGACGCGGGTTTCGTAGATCATTGGTGGTCCTCCCTTTTCTTGCGCGGCGTTTATAGCGGGTGGTTGGGAGGCTGTCTTGGCCGGATCGAGCACGTCCTGCGGCTTGGCGCGCATGACTGCCCCGCATCGTCATTGCGAGGAGCAACGCGACAAATGACGCGGCAGATCCGCGCCACGGATCGCTTCGGGGAGCCTCTTACACCAGCCGGCTTTGCGCCATCGCGGCCTGAATGAACGACGCGAACAGCGGGTGCGGTTCGAACGGGCGCGACTTCAGTTCCGGATGGAATTGCACGCCGATGAACCAGGGATGGTCCTCATATTCGACGATCTCCGGCAACACGCCGTCGGGCGACAGGCCTGAAAACCGCAGGCCGTGCTGTTCGAGCCGGTCCTTGTAGGCGGTGTTGACCTCATATCGGTGACGGTGGCGCTCGGAAATCTCGGTGGCGCCGCCATAGACTTCCGACACCCGGCTGCCGCGCTTGAGCTCGGCCGGATAGGCCCCGAGCCGCATCGTGCCGCCGAGATCACCGGACCTCGAGCGCTTCTCGAGTTCGTTGCCGCGCAGCCATTCCGTCATCAGGCCGACCAGCGGCTCTTTCGTCGGGCCGAACTCAGTGGAATTGGCTTCCTCGATGCCGACCAGATTGCGCGCGGCCTCAATGACCGCCATCTGCATGCCGAAGCAGATGCCGAAATACGGCACGTCGCGCTCGCGGGCGAACTGCGCCGCGCGGATCTTGCCTTCGGCGCCACGCTGGCCAAAGCCGCCGGGCACCAGAATGCCGTTGACGTGTTCGAGGAACGGCGCCGGGTCCTCGTTCTCGAACACCTCGCTCTCGATCCAGTCGAGATTGACCTTCACCTTGTTGGCGATGCCGCCATGCGACAGCGCCTCGATCAGCGATTTATAGGCGTCCTTCATGCCGGTGTATTTGCCGACGATGGCGATGGTCACAGCACCCTCGGGGTTGCGCACCCGCTCGTTGATCACGTTCCAACTCTGCAGCGCCGGCGGAATTTTCGGGGTGATGCCGAACGCGGCCAGCACCTCGTCGTCGAGACCGGCGGCGTGGTAGGCCTCGGGCACCGCGTAGATGTTGTCGACGTCGCGGGCCTCGATCACGGCACTTTCGCGCACGTTGCAGAACAGGCCGAGCTTGCGCCGCTCTTCCTTCGGAATCTCGCGGTCGGTGCGGCACAAAAGGATATCCGGCTGGATGCCGATCGAGCGCAGTTCCTTGACCGAGTGCTGGGTCGGCTTTGTCTTCAATTCGCCGGCGCTCGGGATGAACGGCAACAGCGTCAGATGAATGTAGATGGCATGCTCGCGCGGCAGATCGTTCTTGAGCTGGCGGATCGCCTCGAAGAACGGCAGGCCCTCGATGTCGCCGACGGTGCCGCCGATCTCGACCAGCACGAAATCGTAGTCGTCGTTGCCGGAGAGCACGAATTCCTTGATCGCGTTGGTGACGTGCGGGACCACCTGGATGGTGGCGCCGAGATAGTCGCCGCGGCGTTCCTTGGTGATGATGTCCTGATAAATGCGCCCGGTGGTGATGTTGTCGGCCTTGGTGGCGGGCCGTCCGGTAAAGCGCTCGTAGTGGCCGAGATCGAGATCGGTCTCGGCGCCGTCGTCAGTCACGAACACTTCGCCGTGCTGGTAGGGCGACATCGTTCCGGGATCGAGGTTGAGATAGGGATCGAGTTTGCGGAGCCGGACCTTGTACCCGCGGGCCTGCAGCAGGGCACCAAGTGCCGCTGAAGCCAGACCCTTTCCGAGCGAAGAAACCACGCCGCCGGTGATGAATATGTACCGCGCCATGGGGCTTAACCTTTAAGGCCACTGGGCCGATTCGCCAAAACGAATCGCAGCCAGCGGCGAACATTCTGTCGGGCTGTGGGTGACGTGAAATCTAAAGCAATATCAGGGCATTGATGGGAAGTTCTGATGCGGGACGGTAGACGCCATCCTGCATAGCCACCCTGCTTTATTGCGAACGCGGGGCCTGTGGGCCCGATGGCGCCGGCTGGCCCTGCTGCTCATCCACCTTCTTCAGCGAATCCAGGACGCCGCCAGAGGTCGGTGGCGTGATCGGGGTCGCGCCGCCGGCCGGCTGGGATTGCGACGCCGGGGGGTTACCGAGAATCGAGGCCGGCTTGCGATCACCGCCTGCGATCCAGGCCAAAAACAAGCTGGTCGCAAAGAAGCCTGCCGCCAGGACGGCGGTGGTCCGGCTCAACAGATTGGCCGTGCCGCGGCTCGACATAAAGCCCGCGCCTCCACCCATGCCGAGGCCGCCGCCTTCGGATTTCTGCAGCAACACGGAGCCGATCAGCACGGCGACGATCATGAGGTGAATGACGATAACGACGGTCTGCATCTTAAAACCTTCCATCGCAAGCCGAGAGCGCCGGTTCCGGCTGCACATGAAGGCTTGCGGGTTTTCCTGAAGTTGCGCGGTGTTACACGATCGGACCGGGCATTGTCACCCCCGATCGCGCCCTATCCTTATGTTTGAGCATGATCTTTCGGAAAAGCGGCGACCACTTTTCCGGATCATGCTGTAACTAAGGGCAGCCAGCTGCGATCGCAAGGAAATCGGCCGCTTTCAGGCTGGCGCCGCCGACCAGGGCGCCGTTGACGTTGGCAACCCCCATCAATTCGGCCGCGTTCGAGGGCTTTACCGAGCCGCCATAGAGGATCCGGACCCTAGCCCCCTCGTCGTTAAAGCGAGCTACCAGAACATCCCGGATAAACCGATGAACTTGCTCGACATCTTTGGCCGTGGGGGTCAGCCCGGTGCCGATCGCCCAGACCGGCTCGTAGGCCACCACCAGATTGGCCGCGGTCGCCGCGTCCGGCAGCGAGCCCTTGAGCTGGCCGCCGCAAATATCGAGCGTCTGCCCGGCATCGCGTTGCGCGCGGGTTTCGCCGATGCAGACGATGGCGGTGAGGCCCGCGCGCCAGGCCGCCTCAGCCTTCTGCCGAACCAGCGCGTCGGTTTCGCCGTGGTCGGCCCGCCGCTCGGAATGGCCGACGATGATGGCGCCGGCCCCGACATCCGCCAGCATTTCGGCCGAAAGATCGCCGGTGTGGGCGCCGGAGGCCTTGGGATGGCAATCCTGCGCACCGACCGCGAGCTTTGAGCCCCGCGCCTTGGCGGCGAAGGCAGCGATCAGGGTCGCCGGGGGACAGACCAGCAAATCGGCTTTCCCCTCGAGCGCGGCGGCGCCCGCGCACATGGCGTCGAATTCGGCCAAAGAGGCCGTTAGGCCGTTCATTTTCCAGTTGCCGGCGATCAGCGGCCGGATGGTATCGGTCATGTCAAATTCCCGCGAATATTGGGCCCGCATGCGCTAGCAGAGCGCAGCGATCAGTTCCAGACACCGGCGATACGATCCCTCAAGTCGTTAACTGCTTCAATTGGGCCACCCCGCTGAGGTTGCGACCGGGCGGCTGCCACTTTATGATGCGTTATCAACTCGGTGACGCCCTGTTGCGGAATTCGAACCCGAATCCGCCTTTGGGCACGACCCGGTTCCCCTCCTGCAAAACAAGTTGGACCCATGCTTCGAGGAATGCGGAAAGCCTCATCAAACTGGCTCGGCAAGATCATCATGGCCACCGTGATGGGCGTCTTGATCGTGAGCTTCGGAGTCTGGGGCATCGCCGACATCTTCCGGGGATTCGGCCAGTCGACGCTGGCCAAGATCGGCCGGACCGAGATTTCGGCCGAGCAATTCCGTCAGATCTATACCGACAAGCTGCAGCAGCTGGGCCGCCAGTTCGGCCGCCCCCTGACCATGGACCAGGCCCGCGCCTTCGGGCTTGACCGCCAGGTGCTGCAACAAACCATTGCCGAGGCCGCGCTCGACGAGGAAGCCCGCCGCATGGGGCTCGGTCAGTCCGACGCCGAGGTCATGCGGACGATCTACAACGATCCCAACTTCAAGGGACTTAACGGCACGTTCGAACCGGCCCGCTTCCAGTCCATGATCCGGCAGTTCGGTTACACCGAGCAGCGTTATCTCGCCGAGCAACGGAGGGTGGCGCTGCGGCGTCAGATCGCCGGTACCATTTCGGCCGGCCTCGAACCGCCGAAGGTGCTGATCGATGCGCTGACGCGCTTCCAGAACGAACAGCGCTCGGTCGAATATATCAAGCTCGACACTGCGCAGGCAGGCCAAATCGATCCGCCCTCTCCCGAGACGCTCGCGGCCTATTTCGACGACCACAAGACCCAGTTCCGGGCCCCCGAATACCGCAAGCTTTCCTTCGTCGTGATCAACCCGGAAGAGATCGGTAAATGGGCCGATGTTTCCGACGAGGATGCCAAGAAGGCGTTCGAGCAGCGGCGCGACAAACTCGGAACGCCGGAACGGCGCGAAGTGTCGCAAATGGTGTTTCCCAACGCCGAGGAAGCGCTGGCGGCGCGCGGACGCATCACGTCCGGATTGTCGTTCGACGATCTGGCCAAGGAGCGCAACCTCAACGTATCCGACGTCGACCTCGGCATGATCGCGAAATCCGCGATCATCGATCCTGCCGTTGCGGAGGCTGCGTTTTCGCTGCCTTCCGGCGAGGTGAGCCAGCCGGTGCAAGGCCAGTTCGGCGTGGCGCTGGTCAAGATCGGCAAGATCGAGCCCGGCGTGACGCCCACCTATGAGAGCTTCGCTGCCCAGCTGAAGAAGGAAATCGCGACCGAACGCGCGCGCGCGAAGGTCGCCGAACTTCACAACAAGATGGAAGACGAGCGCGGCGGTGGCGCCAGCGTGGTCGAAGCGGCGCAGAAGCTTGGATTGGCCGCCGTCACGATCGACGCGGTCGATCGTTCCGGCCGTATGCCCAACGGTCAGCTGGTGGCCAATATTCCGCGCGGCCTCGACGTGGTCTCGCAGGCCTTCAACAGCGATGTCGGCGTCGACAACGACCCGATCCAGTTCGGCGGCGGCTATGTCTGGTACGACGTGCTCGGCATCACGCAGTCGCGCGAGCGCACGCTCGACGAGGTCAAGGATCAGGTCGAGGCGCGCTGGCGCGATGACCAGATCTCGACCAAGCTGCGGGCCAAGGCGACCGAAATGGTCGAGAAGCTCGAGCATGGCGGCACGCTGGCCGAGGAAGCGGCGGCAGTGGGGTCGAAGGTCGAAACCGCAGCCGGTTTCCGGCGCGATGCATCCCTGCCCGGCGTCCCCGCAAGCGTGGTGACGGCGGCATTTCGCACGGCCAAGGACGGCGTCGGCCAAACCCCCGGCGCCGGCGGCAGCGAGTGGATCGTATTCCGCGTCACCGATATCAGCGTACCGCCGGTCGATGCCGCCTCGGACGACGTGAAGAAGCTGAAGGAAACGCTGGTGCGCGGGCTGACCGATGAACAGCTTGCGCAATATGTCACGAAGCTGGAATCCGAGATCGGCACCACCATCAACCAGGCCGCCTTCGCACAGGTGACGGGCGCGAACAACTGAGCATGATCCGAACGGGTCATGCCCCCACCCAATCCTGAAAGCACGCGATGGACGACCTCAAATCTATCATCGGGAAAGTCGCCACCGGCGCCACGCTGTCGCGCGAGGAGGCGGCGTCCGCCTTCGACAGCATGATGTCCGGCGAGGCCACGCCCTCGCAGATGGGCGGGTTGCTGATGGCGCTGCGGGTGCGCGGCGAAACCGTCGACGAGATCACCGGCGCGGTATCGGCGATGCGCGGCAAGATGCTGCGCGTCGAAGCACCCGCCGAGGCGGTCGACGTGGTCGGCACCGGCGGCGATGGCTCCGGCTCGGTCAACGTGTCGACCTGCGCCTCCTTCATCGTCGCGGGCGCCGGCGTACCCGTCGCCAAACACGGCAACCGCGCGCTGTCGTCGCGCTCGGGCGCAGCTGACGTATTGGCTTCACTCGGCGTCAAGATCGACCTTACGCCCGGACACGTCGGCCGCTGCGTGCGGGAAGCCGGCATCGGCTTCATGTTCGCGCCCACGCATCATCCCGCCATGAAGAATGTCGGCCCGACCCGGGTCGAACTCGCTACGCGCACGATCTTCAATCTGCTCGGGCCGCTCTCCAATCCGGCCGGCGTCAAACGGCAAATGGTCGGCGTGTTTTCCAGGCATTGGGTGCAACCGCTGGCGCAGGTGCTGAAGAATCTCGGCTCCGAATCCGTCTGGGTGGTGCACGGTTCCGACGGGCTCGACGAGATCACCCTCACCGGCCCGAGCTTCGTGGCCAGCCTCGAGAACGGCAACATTCGCACCTTCGAGGTGACACCGGACGACGCAGGGCTTACGCGCGTCGGCGGCGAGGCGCTGAAAGGCGGCGACGCCGATGCCAACGCGGTGGCGCTGCAAAGCGTGCTCAATGGCAAGCCGAGCGCCTATCGCGACGTGGCACTCTTGAACGCCGCGGCGGCGCTGATCGTGGCCGGCCGCGCCAAGGATCTGAAGGAAGGCGTTGCGATCGGCGGCAAATCGCTCGACAGCGGTGCGGCTGCGGCGCGTCTCAAGCACCTGATCGCGGTTTCCAACGCCTGACCCGCGGGAGCGCTGACATGTCCGATATCCTGAGCAAGATCGAGACCTACAAGCGCGAAGAGATCGCCGCCGCCAGGCGCGCGCATCCGCTGGCCAACCTGGAGGCGCTCGCGAAGACGGCGCCACCGCCGCGCGGTTTCGTGCGCGCGATCCGTGAAAAACTCGCGCGCGGCGACTACGCGCTGATTGCCGAGGTGAAGAAGGCATCGCCCTCGAAGGGGCTGATCCGCGCCGATTTCGATCCGCCGGTGCTGGCAAAGGCGTATGAGGCCGGCGGGGCGGCGTGCTTGTCGGTGCTGACGGATACGCCGTCGTTCCAGGGCCATCTTGATTTCATGGTCGCGGCGCGCGCGGCGACCAATCTGCCGGTGCTGCGCAAGGATTTCATGTTCGACACCTATCAGGTGGTCGAGGCGCGCGCCCACGGCGCCGACTGCATCCTGATCATCATGGCAGCCCTCGACGATGCCGCCGCCAAGGACCTCGAAGACGCGGCGATTGCGCATGGCATGGACGTGCTGATCGAAATCCACGACCGCGCCGAACTCGATCGGGCGCTGAAACTTCGCTCGCCGATGATCGGCGTCAACAACCGCAATCTCCGCACCTTCGAGACCTCGCTTGCGACCAGCGAGGCGCTGGCGCCGCTGATTCCGCGCGACCGGCTGATGGTCGGCGAAAGCGGCATCTTCGCGCCCGCCGATCTCGCGCGGCTCAAGCGCGTCGGCATGTCGACCTTCCTGGTCGGCGAAAGCCTGATGCGTCAGGCCGATGTCGCCGCGGCAACGCGCGCCTTGCTGTCCCGTGCCGAGACCCCCCGCGCGACCGGAACGCGCTAGAAGAAGATGGCCCGAAAATCGTCCAAAGGCGGATCCGCCCTCACCCATATCGATGCGTCCGGCGAAGCGCGGATGGTCGACGTCTCGGCCAAACCCGCGACCGAACGAATGGCGGTCGCCGAAGGCTGTGTCGTCATGAGCAAGGCGACGCTCGAACTGATCGTTTCCGGCAACGCCAAGAAGGGCGACGTGCTGGGTGCCGCGCGCATCGCCGGCATCATGGCCGCGAAGCGCACGTCGGATCTGATCCCGCTGTGCCACCCGCTGGCGCTGTCGAAGGTCACGCTGGACATTACCCCGGACAGGAAATTGCCCGGCTGCCTGGTCCGCGCCACGGTCAAGGTCACCGGCCCGACCGGCGTCGAGATGGAAGCGCTGACGGCGGTGTCGGTCGCGTGCCTGACCATCTACGACATGATCAAGGCGGTGGAGCGCGGCGTTCGCATCGAGGGCATTCATCTCGTCGAGAAAAAGGGCGGCAAGTCGGGGCACTACCGCGCCTAGGCAAGACCCATCACGGGGGTGTGACGGGACGATCCGGACGTAAGCACCGGCGCGCGGTGTTATCCTCTTGTCACCTTCATGCGGAGAAACGCGATGCGGCTATTCAGGCTTCTCGGTGCAGCCACGGTTTTTTCGGTGCTCGCCCTGCCGGCGATGGCGCAGGCTGTCATCTACGAGCCCGGCTATTGTGCGCAGTACTATCCCGACGCCAATTGCCAGAACATGGGCCCGGGCAATCCCAACAGCCTCGAATATCGCAGCCGCCTGGGACAGAACAACCGCACATGGTCCGGCGGTCAGACCGTCGGCGTCGCCGGAAAGCGATCGCGGATACACCGCTCCGATTCATCGGCGGTCCGCGTGCAGTGACGACATGCTTTCGCGCACACGACGCGGCGTAGATTTGCGAGTGATCGCCGATCGACGATCGTGACCCGCCTTCGATTATTTCGTCGCAAACCTGGTGCTGAGGCCCGGCAAAAGCCGGGGGATGAAGATCATCCGGCGCGTTGCCGTTCCCGATAGCTTCTCGTCTTCATCCGGTTCCCGCACAGCGATGACACGCACCATCGCCGGGTTGCGGGTTTCGACCGGTCGAAGAACACGCGGCGGCATTCCTCGGACGCGCACATTTTCAGGCGGTCCAGGGTTCCGTTTCTGGAACCGTCGTAGAATTGCGCCACGATCGGCGACAATCCCGCCAGGGCATCTTCGCGCGCCGCCTTGAGCAGCATGCTACCGTCACCCCCCGCTTCCACGACAAGCGGAAACAGCTTCAGCGCCTTGTTCAGCGAACGGATGGCGTCCCTGTCCTTGCTCCGTTCGACCGGATCACGTTGCAGGTAGTCGCGAACCAGTGCGCGCAGCTCAAGCGCCGTCTCGAACATCGCCGATGTGATTTTGGCGCCCGTCGACAATAGCCCGCGCCGCGACATCCACGCGCCGAGTTCCCTTGCACTCTTCAGTTCGGACGTTGCCGGGCGCAGCCGTCACCTGGCTAACGTTTCGTTAACCAGGCTTGCTAACTTCAATTCCATCTCGGCGCGGTATCCATCGCATGGGTCCGGGGTGTGAGAAATCTGCTTCCGGTTGTGAATTTCTGGCAGCGATTTCCTTCAATGCTTTCAGCCGGTACCGCTTCGTTCAAGATCGCCTCCGTCCTCCGTGGCGGCCCAATCCGATGGCTGATCTTCGGCGGTGCGCTGCTGATCGCGGCGATTGCGATCGGCGCGACCGTGATGGCCGGCAATTTCCGCGAGCGCGCGCTGCATAACAGCGAACGCGAGCTGGAAAATACCGTGCTGCTGCTCGCCCGCCATTTCGATCAGCAGCTCGAGGATTTCGAGGTCGTCCAAAAGGACCTGATCGCGTTCATGCGATCCAGCGGGATCGCCACGACTGAAAACTACAAGCGTCGGATGTCCAGCGAGGAAATCCATCTGATGCTCAAGTCCAAGATGGATGCGCTGGCGTATGTCGGCGGCATCAACGTCTTCGGCGCCGACGGCGCCCTGATCAATGCTTCGGCTGCCTGGCCCGTCCCGCCCGTCAGCGTCGCCGACCGCGCCTATTTCAGGACCTTCAAGTCGGATCCGAAATCGCCGGAGATGTTGATCGAGCCGGTCTACAGCCGCATCACCGGCGTCTGGACCACGGTAATCGCCCGCAAGATCACCGGACCGAACGGCGAATTCCTGGGCGTGATCGGCCGAGGCATCGAACCGGCCAATTTCGAGAAGTTTTTCGCCTCTGTCGCGCTCGGGCCCGGGGCTACGATCGCGATGCACCACCGCGACGGCACGCTGCTCGCCCGGTATCCGCATGTCGACGAGATGATCGGCAAGAGTTTCAGGACCGGTCCGGCAAGCCAGCAGCAGGTCTTCGAGCAAGCCCAAACCACGTCGCGCCTGACCAGCCCGATCGACGGCAAGGCCCGCGTCATCTGCTCGCGCGCGCTGACCAAATTTCCGATCGTGATCGTCGCGGCGACGACCACCGAGGCGGCGCTGGCCGACTGGCGCGAACAGATCGCCATCCTGATCGGCGTGGCTGGCCTTTCCGTTCTCGCCATCGCCACCTTGCTGTTTCTCGTCGTCCGCAAGCTTTCGCAGCAGCACCGGATGTCGCAGCAGCGGCTGACCCTGGAAAAACAGCGCCTCGACACCGCCGTCAACAACATGACGCAGGGCCTGCTGCTGTTCGATTCCTCGCAACGCCTCGTCATCTGCAACAACCGCTATATCGAGATGTACGGATTGTCGGCCGCGGTCGTGAAACCGGGCTGCAGTTTCCGCGACGTGATCACCCATCGAAGAGACACGGGATCGTTTACCGGCGACGTCGACCGCTATGCCAGACGTGTGTTGCGCGACGTCGGGCTGCGGAATTCGATGGTCATCACGACGCCCGATGGGCGTTCGGTCCAGGTCGTCAACGAACCGCTGGCGGACGGCGGATGGGTGGCGACCCACGAGGACATCACCGAGCGCCGCCGCGCCGAGGAACGCATCACCCACCTCGCCCATTACGACGCGCTGACCGATTTGCCGAACCGCACCTTGTTCCACGAACAGCTCAAGCGCGAACTGCCTCACGTCGCGCCGGACCGGCAATTGGCCGTGCTCTATATCGACATCGACGAATTCAAGAGCGTCAACGACTCGCTCGGCCACATGATCGGCGATGAGTTGCTGAAGTCGGTGGCGGCCAGCCTCGGCCGCTGCATCCAGGACACCGATTTCGTCGCCCGGCTCGGCGGCGACGAATTCGCCATCGTACAGACCGGGGTCAAGGACACCGCCGACGTCACCGCGCTCGTCGGCCGCATTTTCGAAGCGATCCGCACCCCGTTCGAATGCCACGGTCATCAGGTGACCACCGACGCCAGCGTCGGCATCGCGCTGGCGCCGCAGGATGGTTCCGATCTCGATCAGATACTTAAGAATGCGGATCTGGCGATGTATGCAGCCAAGGCCGCCGGCCGCCGCACCCATCGCTTCTTCGAAGCGGAAATGGACGCCCAGGTCCGCGCCCGTCGCATCCTGGAGACGGATCTGCGGCAGGCGATCCTGGATGGCGGCTTCGAGGTCTATTATCAGCCCTGCCTTGGCCTTGCGAACAACGAGATCACCGGCTGCGAGGCGCTGCTGCGCTGGCGCCATCCGCAGCGCGGCATGATTTCGCCGGCCGAATTCGTGCCGATCTCCGAGGAGACCGGCCTGATCAATCCGCTCGGCGAGTGGGTGCTGACCACGGCTTGCGCGGAAGCCGCCAGTTGGCCGGAACATATCCGGCTCGCCGTCAACGTCTCGCCGGTCCAGTTCAAGAGCGGCACGCTGGCGCTGAAGGTAATCGCGGCCTTGGCGGCGTCGGGGCTCGCCGCAAGCCGGCTGGAGCTTGAGATCACCGAAGCCGTCCTGATCCGCGACGACGACGCGGCGCTGGCCGTGCTGCACCAGCTTCGCGCCATCGGCGTCAGGATAGCGCTGGACGATTTCGGCACCGGCTATTCCTCGCTGAGCTATCTGCAGCGCTTCCCGTTCGACAAGATCAAGATCGACCGCTGCTTCGTCACCGACCTCGCCGAGCCGGAAGGGTCCTCCTGCATCGTGCAGGCGGTGGTGAACATCGCCGCCGAACGCCGCATGACCACGACGGCCGAAGGCGTCGAGACCGAGCAGCAGCGCGACTTGCTGCGCGCGCTCGGCTGTTCGGAGATGCAGGGCTATCTGTTCAGCCCGCCAAAACCCGCGGCCGAGATCAGGCCGCTACTGTTCACGCACCAGCAGAACCCGGCGGCGACGCACCCAATCCCGGCGCAAAAACGCAAACCCGTTGCCCGGACGGCCTGATCGATTTTTTTACGCGTTTTCTACCGCAGATAAGTCTACGCAATCTGCGTAAACTTGATTGCTATGCGAACCGGCACCCACTTCGCTCGAAAACGCTACGCCACCTCAGGACGACGGAGAGTACAAACCTCATCCTGAGGAGCTTGCGAAGCAAGCGTCTCGAAGGATGGACGCAACAACGGACTCGCCGCCATCCTTCGAGACGCGGCGAAGACGCCGCTCCTCAGGATGACGTCCGAGATAGCTTCACCAGCCTCTCAGTTCGGAATCGGCCGCTTCGGCGATACCGGCGCATCCGCGTTGACGGTGACGCCGCGAAGCTGGTTGAAGGCTGCGATCAGCGCCTTGTCGTTCTTCTCCTCCGGCGGAACATAGGACTGCGAACCGGTCTGCTCGGCCCCTTCGGCCGATAGATGCCCGCGCATCGAGGCCTCGCCCTTGAGCTCGGAGCGGGTCTTGAATTCGTCCGGCACGTCCTGGAGCACTTCGATATCAGGCTTGATGCCGAGCGCCTGGATCGAATGGCCTGATGGCGTGAAATAGCGCGCGGTGGTCAGCGCCAGCGCGCCATTGCCGGTGCCGAGCGGAATGATGGTCTGCACCGAGCCCTTGCCGAACGAGCGCGTCCCGATCACGGTCGCGCGCTTGTGATCGTGCAATGCGCCGGCGACGATCTCGGACGCGGACGCGGAGCCGCCATTGATCAGCACCACAAGCGGCTTGCCTTTGGTCAGATCGCCACCCCGCGCTGTAAAACGCTGGGTTTCCTCGGGCGTGCGGCCGCGCGTCGAGACGACTTCGCCCCGCGGCATCAGGGTGCTGGTGACCGAAACCGCCTGATCGAGCAACCCGCCCGGATTGTTGCGCAGATCGATGACATAGCCCGCGAGCTTCTCCGGCGGAATTTCTTTCGAAATATCGGTGATCGCCTTGCGCAGGCCGTCGGTGGTCTGTTCGTTGAAGGAGGTGATCCTGACATAGCCGATATCGCCGCCTTCGGTGTGGTAACGCACCGGCCGCACCCGGATGATTTCACGGGTGATCGCGATGTCGATCGGCTTATCGGCATCCTTGCGAATGATCTTCAGCCGGGTCTGGCTGTTCGGCGCGCCCTTCATCTTGTTGACGGCCTGATCGAGCGTGAGGCCCTGGATCGCTTCGTCGTCGATCTGCGTGATCACGTCGCCCGACATGATGCCCGCCTTGGAGGCCGGCGTATCGTCGATTGGGGCTACGACTTTGACAAAGCCGTCTTCCATGGTGACCTCGATACCGAGCCCGCCGAACTCGCCGCGGGTGGTCTCCTGCATGTCGCTCCAGCCCTTTTCATTCATGTAGCGCGAATGCGGATCGAGCGAAGAGATCATGCCGTTGATGGCGCCCTCGACCAGCTTGCCGTCGTCGGGCTTCTCGACATAGTCGGTGCGGATGCGCTCGAACACGTCGCCAAACAGATTGAGCTGCGAGTAGGTGTTGTTGTCGGCGCGCGCGGCCGCCGTGGCGGCTCCGATCAGATGCGCCCCCTGCGGTCCGGCGACGAAAAGGGTCAGACAGGCGCCCGTAACCGTGCCAAGCAGAAAGGTAATGTTCTTGCGCATCGCTCGCGATCCTTCTCGCTATTTTTTCGCTATTCTTGGCTTCATTCTTGGCTTCGACCCGTATGAATCGGCAGCCTCGCCCGGCGACGCCAAACACACAACGGCTTTTTGGTCGGATCAAGGCCAAACCCCACCTGGACCATTACGGTCTCGTCACGACGCCCTACCCCGGCAAGTTTCACCGCCCGATCGGCCGGTTAGTTGGGATCATTGAGGATTTTCCGGCCAATCGCGATCAAATCTGCCTGTTTATTGCGCAGGGCCGGTTCGGCCTGATCGCCGACCACCTGCGATGGTCATGATATCGGCATGGCGTCCGATATATTCCAGCGGTGGCATTTGGCAGCTGTGTTTAATTTCCCTGCCCGGGAACGGCCGGTCGCGCGGAACGAAAGCGGACCTCCAGCATTTCCGC
Organism: Bradyrhizobium sp. AZCC 2289; assembly: GCF_036924615.1. Classification (NCBI taxonomy): domain Bacteria; kingdom Pseudomonadati; phylum Pseudomonadota; class Alphaproteobacteria; order Hyphomicrobiales; family Nitrobacteraceae; genus Bradyrhizobium; species Bradyrhizobium sp. AZCC 2289. Next base: position 10,028,888 of record NZ_JAZHRY010000001.1, read on the forward strand.
CACGGGCCAGAGCCAGTCATTTCCGCAGCGCCGCAATTGGTAGTCTCATGCGAAACATCGCGCAGCGTCCGGCTCGGTTCTCTGCCGTTAGCTGCCCGCCGTGGGCCTCAACGATGGTTCGCGCAATGGACAGGCCCATGCCCATGCCCTTCTCCTTGGTAGAAAAGAATGGATCAAAGATTTCCTTGAGCTTGTCGGGCGGAATGCCCGGTCCAGTGTCGGAAACGGACACTTCCGCAAACCTGTCCACGTGCGCGCTAACAACCGTGAGCCTGCGTTGATCCTCAGGTATCTTGGACATCGCGTCCAATGCGTTCACAATGAGATTGAGAATGACCTGTTGAATCTGAACTCGATTACCTCTAACCCGCAATGGAATCGGAGCAACTGAACTATTGAACTCGACGCTTCGCGCAACGGCGAGCGCCGAGAAAAACTGAACAGTCTCGCGCGCTGGATCATTGAGATCGATATCCTTGAGTTCAAGAGGTGACTTTCTAAGCAAGGTTCGGGTGCCGTCGGAGAAGTGGTTGGAATTGGGCGTGGCGCATTCTCCGGGAACATGAGGGTATCGTTTCAGGCTGCGAGGTCAATCGGCTGATTGCCAGGCTTTACGGCGAGCGTCTGCCATCCATCGACCTTGCGCATGTTGATCTGTCCAGAGGCGAGCAGCGCCCAGAACAACATGGCTGCGGTGTCTGCTGACGGCAGCACGGTTTGCGTCTTGATTCTTCGCTTGAACTCTTCGTGCAGCCGCTCGATTGCATTGGTGGTGCGCACGCTGCGCCATTGGCTCGGCGGCAGGCGCGTGAAGGTGAACAAGCGTTCTCCTGCCTCCTCCAGGCTGTCGGCGACGGCGCGATGCTTGAGCCTCCATTTGCGGATGAAGGCTTTGCGGCGCGCTTCGATCTCCTCAGGCGTCGTCGCGTAGATCATGTCGTTGTAATCAGCGGTGATCTCGTCATGCAGCCGCTCTGGGGCATGTGCGAACAGGTTCCTGTGCTTGTGGACCGTGCAGCGCTGGACCGGCACGCCGTCCCAGACGGAGGCGATGGCCTTGTCGAGCCCCGGCGCGCCATCGACGATGAGGAATTCCGGACGCCGCAGCCCGCGATTGATGAGGTCAGCAAGGACAGTGCGCCAGGCCTCGGCGCTCTCGCCGCCCATGCTCTTGATCGCGAGCAGCACCTTCTGGCCGTCCTCGCGCACGCCGAGAACGACCAGCAGCGAGATGGAGGTCGCCTTGCGGTCGAGCCGCACGCGCACCACGGTGCCGTCGAGGATCAGGCGCACGATCGGCTCTCCAGTCAGCGAGCGGGTGTGCCAGGCGTCCCAGTCGCTCTTCACCTTGCGCCAGGTCCGGCTCACCGTGTCCTTGCCGACCGTCCCGCCGAACAAGGCCGCGAGCGCGCGACGCACCCGCCGCGTGTTGGTGCCAGCGAGATACGTGCTCGCGATCAGCGCGTCGGCGGCCAGTGTGCGCCGCTGATAGGCCCGCAGCGTCTGGCTCTTCCATTCGGTCGTCTTGCCATCGGCAGTGGTCAGACGGGCGCGCGGCACCGCGATCTCGATCGGTCCGAACGTGCCGGTCAGCGATCGCGTCCGGCTGCCGTGGCGGTGGCCCGCAACGCTCGCTCTTCCTTCGTTGCCGGACATCGGGATGCGCCCGTAACGTGGCCGCGAAAGTGCCGCCTCGAGCTCGCCGCGGAGCAGTTCTTCGATGAACTCACGCGATCGAGCCCGCACTTCGGCCTCAAGCGGATCAAACCAATTGTCGAAAAGATCGCCGGCCATATCGGCCGCAGGCTGCAAAGAATCAGGCTTCGTGGTAGTGCTCGTCATGGCGTGGTCTCCAGTCCGACGCTTCAACGCCGGATGATTCGAGGTTGATCACCCCGGAGACTACGCCACACTCAATTCCTACCAACCCCGCGACGGCACCAAGGTTCGCAGGTGCCGGATAACATCAGCTGCGCGCTGATCGTCGCGTCGAATATCGGCAACTATTTCCCTCAACTCTGATGATGCTGTCTGGCTTTTCTCCACCAAGCAGGCGTATGGCAGCGGAGCCCGCTTCCTTGCTCAACGCTCGCGCTGACAGCATGGGCCCACCAAGAATTTCTTTGCCGAAGAAGGAGTCATCATGCGTAAAAATCGGCGCATTCGCCGTGGCATAGAGAGTTGTTAGAGCCCGGTCGCCTTCATATGGCACGCCTGCTGCATCGACGACCATAGTGTTCCAGAAGATCGCAGAGTGTGGCGGAAGATTAGCGGTTTGTTTTAGTATGTCCTGAAATGAAAGATTATCATACCATCTGATATCGACCCGGCCTTCCAAAGGCCTCAATTCCTTCTGAATTTCGTTCCGCCAAAACAATTCATTGGGCGAGTTGCCGTTTACTACGGCTACAATCTTTGTAGATGGCGATACCCGCAAAAACCTCTCGAAGAGAAAGCGGAAGTCGTGTCTAACGGCGACCAAGGCATCGTTCTGGGCAATATCTGAATACTGGAGCCGGCGCTGGTCGTTTGCCGTAAACAGGGCTGGCGCTTTTGGAAAGAGCTGCTGTCTGTGCCGCCGAACGAATGCGGCGGCGGGTGCGCCGACGGCTACAATCAGGTCCGGGACACGCTCGGCATAAAGGGCTCCCAGATATTGAACAAAAGGTAGCTCTGGATTGGAGTCGCCTGAGCGAGCGCTTTCAACCGAATGCTCCCGTACGTCCAGCGGCCACGGAGACTGCCTATCCAATTCCGCGCGTATTTGTTTGGCATATTCGTTCCAAGGTCTGAACTCCCGACCGACCGAATGAAGGATCAATACCGCCCTGCGCTCGGTCGCATGCAGGCTCCCTGAATGCAACAGACAAGCACAAGCGCAAATAGTGATTATTAACCGCTTTAGCAATCTAGTATCTCTGCGCGTTATCCGAAAAAGCGGGCCTCACCCCTGTAGTCGCTTGGCGGAACGCTGAGAGCTGGGACGGTACCGAACCAATGGGTATCGTTGATCTAGATCAATCGACTGTTGAACCCGTCCTAATCTCATGCGCCTGACGCAACAACCACGGGGAAGTTTGGTGACGAGCACACCGAAATCATCGCCTGCTTCGGAGGTGATGCTGTTCCCACAATTGCCCGCTCTGCAACTGATCTATGACACCGCCCCAATCGGCCTTGCCTGCCTGTCGCGTGACTGCCGATATCTACAGATCAACCAGCGCCTTACCGAGATTTGTGGCATATCTGTCGAGGGTCATCTCGGGCGTTTTGTCAGAGACTGCGTGCCCGCGCTGGCGGATTCCGTCGAGCAGATCGTGCGTTCGATCATCGAAACTGGAGAACCTGTCATCGGCATCGAAGTCGCGGGACAACGTGCAGATCAGGTCGAGGACCGCTCCTGGATGACCTATTGGCATCCACTGCGAACGCCAAATGGTGAAATCGTTGCGGTCAATGTGGCTGCCGAGGAGATTACCGAACGCAAGCGCGCTGAGCGGGAAATCCGGAGCGCCAGGGACGCCGCCGAGACGGCCCTTCGGCATTTGCGCGACATCCAAGGCTCGCTGATCGAAGCTGAAAAACTTGCCGCGCTTGGCCGAATGGTCGCTGGTGTCGCTCACGAGATCAACAGTCCACTCGGTAGCAGCCTGACTGTTGCCTCGACGCTCCAGCGCAAGGCCGAGTTGTTCGCTGCCGAAGTCGCGCGCGGCGATCTCAGGCGTTCAACTCTGAGCGAGTTCGTGGAACTTGTCGGCGATGCTTCGGCGCAATTGGTATCAAATCTCGGTCGGGCCGCCGAGCGCGTGCAATCCTTCAAGCAAGTAGCGCCCGATCAAACTAAGTCCCATCGGCGAAGCTTCGACGCAAGCGAACTGGCAGGCCAGGTTCTCTCTCAATTTGCGCGGCAGCTGCAAAACCGCGACATTGCGCTCAGCCTCCGATGCGAACCTAATCTTGCCATGGACAGCTACCCCGGGCCATTCGGTCAGGCCCTGACCAATCTCGCTGTCAATTCAATGACGCATGCCTTCTCCGGTCGCCGCAAGGGGAACATCGACGTCTCGGTTCGCGCGGCCGGGCACGAGCATGTAGAGGTTCTGTTCGCCGACGACGGCTGTGGCATGGCTCCCGACGTCGAGAGGCGGGCCTTCGATCCGTTTTTTACAACGCGCCGACATGATGGCGCGAGTGGTCTTGGTCTGCATATCGTCCACAGCATCGTTTTGGATCGATTGGGGGGACAGCTCCGGCTTGAAAGCAAGCTCGGCTCGGGTACTACCGTTCAAATAATCTTGCCACGAATGGCCCCGGACCGAAGCGCCGGTCACAACGAGGACTCTTCGGCTTAAAACTTGATTTTGTGAATGTGACGAGCGATCCCGATCTGGATGGCGCCTTCGCATCCATCGCCAAACGAGACCCGCAAACGCACTTTGTTGGCGGCAGCCCCTTCTTCTTGATCCGTCGGGCCAAACTCGTCGCACTGGCAGCGCGCCATCGCATTCCCGCCATTTACGCCTGGCGTCAATTTGTCGTGGATGGGGGCTTGATGAGCTACGGAACAAGCTTCACAGAATCCGCTCGCCAGACAGGCGTCTATGTCGGCCGGATCCTCAGCGGCGCCAAGCCCGCCGAACTACCCGTCCTGCAACCGACCAAGTTCGAACTGGTCATCAACCTCAAAACCGCCAGGGCGCTCGGCCTCACCGTGCCGCCCGCGCTGCTCGCGCGTGCCGACGACGTGATCGAATGACGCCCCGCGTTGGTCAAGCGCGTGAGAGCCGCACAACTATAAGGCTAGCCCGACTTGTTCATCTTCTTTACTTTGGCGTCGGTTGCCTCGATTGCCGCGGCCAATTCCCATATCGCTTTCGCCAAGAGGTCGGCAGCTTCCTTGGCGTCCTGCGATCGCTCGGCTCGAAGTGCATAGTTCTTTGCTGAGGACAGTGACATCGTGAACTTTCCCAAGAAAAACCCGAAGAAAAACCCGCCGGGTTGAGGCGGCGGGTTTTCGTTACGCAATACTCTCGCGACGCTTTGGGGGCGCGATTGGCAAATACATAACTGTCCGCGGTTAAGATTTGACGAAAGCCCGCCGGCATAACCGACGGGCCGCGGCTGGCCAGGGCTCGGTCGGCCCGCTCGCCAGCACCGGGCTTCCCGGGGGGATGTCCAATTTGCAATCGGCGCGGTTCGAACCGCCCGCCGACTTCATCGCGTCCCATCAGCGAAGGCCCTAGCAAGATGGAGATGACAGATGAAACGGACCATGATCGCGACGGTGCTTAGCACAACGCTTCTCCTGGTCGGCATGCTCCGCGCAGGCCACGCCGACACCTGGGTATTCAGGGATACGCTGCGGCCGAACGGTCACGACCGCAGCATGGCGGCCAAGCGCGCCGACGGCCGCAGCTGTGGCGCTTCGCGCAGTGGCCGGTCGTTCAGCGCCGCGGCTGCTCCTAACATGAGAGCGTGCATGTTCGTGCGCGGCTGGACGCTCGATCATATCATTCCCGATCCGCCGTCGGTCAACGCGCGCGCCCGCGTCTCCGGCGACGATTCACCGGCGTCACCCACGCCCCAAATCGACACGTCCTCTATGACGACATGGTTCGATGGCAGCAGGATCAGGACAACCTTCAGCAGATGATGAACAACCAGCAGATGATCAATGATCAGCAGATGCTGAACGACCAGATGTTTCAGCAACAGCAGCAACAGATGATCAACAACATGAACCAGTAGTGGAACGGAGAATTACGGCGACACCCGTGAATCCTGCGCATTACCGATGGCTGACAGCTGCGTCGGACTCCTGGCCGATCCAAGCGGCAGCTACGCGCGCCTTTGAGGGCGCTGCACCTCGTCGTTGTTACTGATGCAACGTCATCAGAGCGGAGCGGTGACAGGCATCTCAGTTAGCGGCGTCCGTAATTCTTCCCTTGCCGGCACACGCCTTGCACTGGACTGGATAAATTTTCCGATTTGGCTGTGCCGGTTGCTTTATCGCTGGAAAGCCGGTGCCATTGCAGGCCGGGCACCTGTGCTCATTGATTTTCGGTGACAGCTTCATTTGAACCTTTCAGGCCGCCTCAGTTGGCGGCCTTTTTCAAGGCAGCTCAATCGGCGCAACAACCGAACCCGCGGCAACTGCGCCGGTTCTAGGTATAATTTCGGATTTCATTCATCGGGCCGTGATCAATATTGAACACCGACGCCATACTTAAGGCGAGCATGAACCCTCCACACTGCAAATCCACGTTGAACAGCCATCTGCGTTCGCGGAGTTCCTTGCGTTTTGGGCCTCGATAGGTTTTAAGCCCGCAGACTTCATGACCATAGGTATGAACGAGAAGCGAGCTGCGTGGCTTTGCCGCGTTTTGGACCGAGGGACGCACCCAGCGTATCTCATGCGCTTTAAATCGTTCTGAGCCTCCACAAAGGAATCCATCATGACCAAGATGACCAAGAATCAGTTGATTGATGCAATTGCAGAGGGAACCCAGGTTTCCAAGGGAGACGTAAAGGCCGTCATCGAGCAGATGGCGACCGTAGGCTATAAGGAGCTGAATGAATCCGGCGAGTTCGTCATTCCCGGCTTCGTCAAAATGTCCGTTGTGAACAAGCCTGCTACCGAGGCCCGCAGCGGGGTAAATCCTTTCACGAAAGAGCCTATGGAGTTCGCGGCCAAGCCGGCCAGCAAGTCGGTCAAGGCGTCACCGCTGAAGGTTGTGAAAGACGCTGTTTGAGGCCCGTGCGGCGGATTAGTTGGTCGACCCCGTCCGTCATAGCTCGATTGAGCGAAGGCGGAACGCGTAATCCGCCGCTCAAGGCTCCAACGCCGATGTATCCCGTGCTATCCTCCGCCTGACGTCGAATTATCGTCGCGCCTGGACGATTGGCGAGCAGCGATTTCCGTGAACGATGATAACCGCGCGGCGGTTGGCCTGAAACGGCGGATTGCGCCGGAGCCTGTCATCGGGCAGCGCCTTGCGCGGACCCGTTGAGCTCAAATCCGCCCCACGGGCTGTAGCCGAGCGAGAACGCCGGAACGCTTCTCCTCGCGCGAGGTTCGATTTGATTCTGTAAGTACTTCAAAGCAGACATCCGCCAACACCTCAAAATTTGTGGCTTCGCGCTATAAGCTCACCGTCTCCGCAACAAGCCGCTACACCAACTCTCTTGCAATCCACTCCGTGATCGAACGATGCTTCGGTCGCCAGCCCAGAATTTCGCCAGCGCGTTTGCCGCGCACGCGGCTGTTGGAGCCGAGCGAGAATATCGCCTTCTCCCTGCCCCACGCCGCGATCGCCTGCTCGGCCGGCCACGGCTGCGCCACACCCAGGCCGAGCCGCTTGGCGATTGCCTGCGCCACCTCGCCCAGGGCTTCCTCGCCGTTTTCGACATACATGAAACTTCCACCCGGCGCCTTCGCGATGGCGAGCGCATAAAGCGCCGCGACGTCGGCGATATGCACGTTCGACCAGCGGTTCAGGCCGCGGCCGATGTACCGCGCGACGCCGCTTTCCCGAGCTTGTTGCGCCAGCACGGGAACTTGCACGCTTTGCGCGGGCACGCCCAGCGCGTTGCCGTAGATCATGGAGTTGCAGAGCACGACCGAGCGAATGCCTGATGTACCGACGACGAGCCGGTCGATCGCGACCCGCGCTACCCGTTCAGGCTCGGGCTCGATCGGCGTGTCCTCGTGAAAAATCCGATCCGATGGCTCGCCCATGGCTCTATCAGCCACGTTGCTGCTGCCGCTGGTATGGATCAAGGGCTTGCCCGAGCCCGCAAGCCCGGCGATCAAGGCGTCGATCGCGCCACGGTGGCCGCTGTTTGCCGCGTTGACGACGCCGTCGGAGGCGCGGGCTTCGGCCCGCAGCAACGCGGTATCGTCAAGCGAGCCGATCACCGCCTCGATGCCGTGTGCTGCGACTGCGTCGGCCTTGGCCTGGTCGCGTACCAGCCCGCGAACCCTATGACCATCCGCGATCAGGGCGTAAGCGACCGCGCCGCCGATAAATCCGTTCGCGCCGGTGAGGAAGATGCGCATGGTGTTCGCCCTGTCGTTGCCGCCGCTGCCGCGAAACCGGGCCTGGCCGACGGCTAGGCCGAAGGTCGCAACGGCCGCTCCGGGTTATCATTGGCAAAAGCAATTCGGAAGGGCTACGCTGATGGCTCAATAGCCGAAGGCATCGAGAGAATGCCGGCTATCGGGACATGTTCATACTGTCAGGTTCATATTGTCTGGGAGGACACGCATGGATAAGCCGCAACGGCCCTGGTCGGTCGATCGCAGGACTATTCTAAAGACAAGCGCCGCTATTGCTGCAGTGCAGGTTACTTCCCCCTTCATCATCCAGGCCCGCGGCGAAACGCCGGTGCGGATCGGCATGGTCGATCCGCTCACGGGCGTCTATGCCGCAATCGCGCAGAACGAAGTGGTCGGGGCGAAATTCGCCGCCGAAGAGATCAACAAGAAGGGCGGCATCCTGGGCCGGCCGGTCGAGCTCCTGATCGAAGACTCCGCCAATGACGTCGGCACCGGCGTGCAGAAAACCCGCAAGCTGATCGAGCGCGACCAGGTGAGCTTCATCATCGGCGACGTGAACTCCGGTATCGCCATCGCGATGGCGCAGGTCACCAGCGAAAAGAAAGTGCTCCATATCGTCTCGGGAGGCCACACCGATCCCGTCACCGGCGCAAATTGCTCCTGGAACGTGTTCAGGGTCTGCAACTCCACGACGATGGATGCCAACGCGATCGCCACCACGCTGATAGAGAAGTTCGGCAAGAAGTGGTACTTCCTGACGCCGGATTATGCGTATGGTCATTCGGTGCAGGCCGGCTTCGAAAAAGTCCTGAAAGCCGCGGGTGGCACCTCCGCCGGCTCCCTCGTCCCCCTTGGCACCGCAGATTACTCCGCCTACCTGATTCAGGCCAAGTCGTACGGTCCGCAGGTGCTGATCAACGTCATGGGCGGCGGCGACCAGGTCTCGAGCCTCAAGCAGTTCGTCCAGTTCGGCCTCGACAAGCAGATGGCCATCGGAGGCGCCTTGTTCGAGCTTGAGAGCATCCGTGCCGTGCCCGATGGCGCGCGCGTCGGATGGTGGACGATGGAATGGTGGTGGGACCAACCGGGCGTGCCGCATGTCGCGGAATTCAACACCGCGATCAAGAAGATCACAGGCGCCTCTGCCACCGCCCGCAACTGGTTCGGCTATGCGTCGGTGCAGACGCTGGCGCTGATTGCGAACCAGGAAAAAACACTCGACGCACCCAAGCTGGCGCATGCGCTTGCCGGATTCAAGCTGCCGCCGGAAGTCGCCCTGCAACCAGGAGCGCCGGAGTACCGCGCCGGCGACCATGAATTGATGAGCACGGTGTTTGTCGGCGAGGCGCACCCGCCGAAGGGCGACCCGGACAATATGTTCACGATACGCACCCCCGTGTCCGGCGAAAAGGCCGCCGGACCGGTCGAAAACACCGGCTGCAAGATTCAGTGGCCAGCCTGAACCGAAACGGATTTCGCCTGGTGCCTGACCGCACCGGGCGAAATCACTTCTGCAACAAGAAACTGAACCTCCCAACGAGGACAAGCCCATGACATCCTTCACCCCAAGAATCGAACGCCGCACGCTTCTCAAGGGCGCCGCCGCGCTCGGCGCCATTCAGGTGGCTTCCCCCTTCATCATTCAGGCCCGCGGCGAGACCGCGGTCCGGATCGGCATGGTCGATCCCCTCACCGGCGTCTATGCCGCGCCCGCCGGCAATGAGGTGATGGGCGCCAAGCTGGCCATCGAGCAGATGAACGCCAAAGGCGGCATTCTCGGACGCCAGGTCGAATTGCTGGTGGAAGATTCCGCCAACGACGTCGGCACCGGCGTGCAGAAGGCGCGCAAGCTGATCGAGCGCGACCAGGTCAGTTTCATGATCGGCGACGTCAATTCCGGCATTGCGGCTGCGATCGCCCAGGTCACCAGCGAAAAGAAGATCCTGCACATTGTCTCCGGCGGCCACACCGACTCGATCACCGGCAAGGATTGCAAATGGAATGTGTTCCGGGTCTGCAACACCACGCGGATGGAAGCCAATTCGGTATCGAGCGTATTGTACAGCAAGTACGGCAAGAAATGGCACTTCATCACGCCCGACTATGCCTTCGGCCATACGCTGTATGACGCCTGCACCGACGATCTGAAGAAGCTCGGCGGCACCGTCACCGGCAACGAGCTGACGCCGCTCGGCACTACGGATTTCTCGGCCTATCTGATCAAGGCGCGGGCGGCGAACCCCGACGTCATGATCCTGCTGGTGCAGGGCTCCGACATGATCAACTGCCTCAAGCAGGTGGTGCAATTCGGCCTCGACAAGCAGATCCACGTCGCAGGAACGCAGCAGGAGCTGGAATCGCTCGCCGCGCTGCCGCCGGAAGCGCGGATCGGCGTCTGGATGTTCGAATGGTACTGGAAACAGCCGGGCGTGCCGGGTGTCGAGAAATTCGTCGCCGATATTCGCAAGGTCAACAAGGGCAACGTGCCGACCGCGCGGCACTGGTTCGGCTACGCCTCGGCGATGTCCTTTGCCCTGGTGGCCAACCGGGAAAAGACGCTCGACGCAGTCAAACTGGCGGCGGCGCTGGAGAATTTCGAGCTGCCGGACGACGTCAAGCTGCAGCCGAACAAGGTCTACTACCGCAAGGGCGACCATCAGCTGATGACGTCCGCCTTCGTCGGCGAGGCGCAGTCGAAAGGCAAGGACGATCCGGAAGATCTCTACCGGGTCGACGAAGTCGTGCCGGGCGACAAGACCGCACCTACCGTTGAAGAGACAGGCTGCAAAGTCCAGTGGCCGGCGTAACATGAAGTCCGCGATGCCCACGGCCCCGGGAGCGATTTCTCCCGGATCAATTCCATGTCCGTTATCCGGTGCCCGATGACCCTGCTTCTGCTGTTCAACATCACCAACGGGCTCATCGTCGGCGCGTTCTACGTACTGATGGCGCTCGGCCTGTCGCTCATTCTCAACCTCAGCAACACAATCAATTTTGCCCATGGCGGATTTCTCGTCATCGGCGGCTACATCGCCTATGCGATCACGCCCTATATCGGCTTCTGGGGCGCACTATTGATCGCGCCGCCTTTGACCGCTTTGATCGGGCTCGTGGTCGAGCGCGTGCTGATCCGGCCGCTATACGGGCGCGATCCCCTGTACAGCCTGCTGCTCACGTTTGGGTTGGCCTTCATCATCGAGGACGGCACCCGCTTCATCTTCGGGCCGCAAGGCAAGCCCGTCACCATTCCGCCGTTTCTGGCGCAACCCCTGAGCAATGATTTCTTTTTCATCACCGGCTATCGCCTGTTCATGGTGGCCGTGGTGGTGATCGCGGTCACGCTGTTGTTCGTGCTGCTGCGCTATACGCGGCTGGGCATCCGCATCCGCGCCGGCACCCTCGATCTCGAGACCGTCGCCGCCCTCGGAATCAACGTGCAACTGCTGCGCTCGCTCAATTTCGCGGTCGGCATTTTCCTGGCTGGTCTCAGCGGCGTTCTCGCGGCCGGGCAATTGGGGCTTGAACCGACCATGGGGACCGGCCTTTTGATGCCGAGCTTCATCGCCATTATCGTCGGCGGCATCGGCAGCCTGCCGGGAACCCTGCTCGGCGGCCTGCTGATCGGGGTGGCCTCGGGACTAACCGCAGTGTTCCTTCCCGCCGCCAGTGAGGCGGTCATCTATGTCATGATGGCGGTGGTCCTCCTGATACGCCCGCGCGGACTCTTGGGCGAAGAAGGAATGATGTCTTGACCGCTGAACAGACCCGCAAGCTGATCGTCCTCGCGGCGATCTGGGCCGCCTTGATATTTGCCCCGTACTGGATGGTGCCGCTCGGCGGATACACCGCGCTCGCCACCCGCGTCCTGGTGCTGGGCCTCGCCGCGATGTCGCTGAACTTCCTGCTGGGATTTACCGGCGTGCTGTCGTTCGGCCACGCCGCCTATTTCGGTCTCGGCGCCTACGGCGCCGGGCTGACGCTGAAATTTCTGGCGGCGAGCACGCCGCTGGCGCTGCTGCTCGGAATGCTGCTCGGCGGTGTTTGCGGCGGCCTCCTGGGTACGCTGATCGTGCGGCGGCGTGGCGTCTACTTTGCGATGGTGACGATCGCTTTCGGTCAGGTGTTCTACTACATCGCGTTTCAGTGGAGTTCGCTGACCGGCGGCGATGACGGCCTGCGCGGCTTCTCCCGTCAGCCGCTCGACCTTGGCCTGTTCAAGATCGACATCCTCTCCAGCCCCAACAATTTCTACTTCTTCGTCCTGTTCTGTTTCGCGCTTGCCGTCGGCGCCATGGGATTTATCCTGCGCTCGCCGTTCGGCCGCACCATGATCGCGATCCGCGAGAACGAGCGGCGCTCGCGTTTTCTCGGCATTCCCGTCGAACGGCACATCTGGATCGCATTCACTTTGTCCTGCTTCTTCATGGGATTGGCCGGCGCGCTCTATGCCCTGGTCAATAATTTCGCCGATCCGAAGGGGCTGCATTACAGCCAGTCCGGCGATTTCGTCATGATGGCGGTGATGGGCGGCATGCGCAGCTTCTGGGGTCCGCTGCTCGGCGCCACCGTGTTCGTGGTGCTGCAGGATTACCTGTCCAGCGTCACCGTCAACTGGATGTCGTTCGTCGGAGTTCTGTTCGTGCTGGTGGTGTTGTTCTTCCCGCGCGGCCTGCTCGGCTTCCTGCAGCGGAGCAAGGCATGAAGATCCTCGAAATCAACGGTGTCACCAAGCGATTCGGTAATCTCGTGGCGGTGCGCGATGTGTCGCTGAACGTGGCCAAGGGCGAGTTGTGCGCCATCATCGGGCCGAACGGCGCCGGCAAGACCACCTTCTTCAACCTGATCTCCGGATTTTTTCCACCGACTTCCGGCAGCATCAGCTTCGACGGCCAGGACATCACAAAACTGTCGACGCATGAGCGCGTCACCCGCGGCATGGCGCGAACCTTCCAGGTCACCGAGATCTTTCCCGAACTCACCGTGTTCGAAAACGTCCGCATCGCCACTGAGGTCGCCAGCGGATACCGGTTGCGGCCGTGGATCAACCGCGCCGAACAGGCGCAAGTCCATGCCCGCGTCGAGGAGACGCTCAAGCTGGTGTCGCTGGAAACCAAGACCGACAGGCTGGTCGGCGAACTCGCGCATGGCGACCAGCGCGCCGCCGAAATCGCGATGGCATTGGCGCTGAAGCCGCATCTCTTGCTGCTCGACGAGCCGACCGCCGGCATGGGCGATCAGGAAACGTTTCAGATCACGCAACTGATCCGCCGCCTGCACCGCGAAAGCAATTACACCATCGTGCTGATCGAACACGACATGCGCGTAGTGTTTCATCTTGCCGACCGCATCTGCGTGCTCGATCAGGGCAGGATGCTGGCGCAGGGCACGCCGCAGGAAATCGCCGCCAACGAGACCGTTCAGGCCGCTTATCTGGGCACCGCCGCATGACCGCCGCATTGATCGCCGAAGGCCTGCACACTTATTACGGCAAGAGCCACATCCTGCATGGCGTCAGCCTCGAAGTGGCCGAGGGCAAGATCACCGCCCTGCTCGGCCGCAACGGCGCAGGCAAGACCACGACGCTGCGCAGCCTGATGGGCCTGACGCCGCCGCGCGAAGGCAAGGTTGCCGTCTTCGGCGCGGATACCACGCGCTGGCCGACCTTCCGGATCGCAGCCAGCGGCGTCGGCTATGTGCCCGAAGGCCGGCGCATCTTCGCCAATCTCAGCGTCGAGGAAAATCTTAAAGTCCCGCTCGAGCGCGGCGGCCCGTGGACCATCGAGCGGATCTACCAGCTGTTCCCCCGCCTCGAGGAGCGCAAGCTCAATCGCGGCCGCCAGCTTTCCGGCGGCGAACAGGAGATGCTCTCGATCGCGCGCGCGCTGCTGCTCAATCCCCGCCTGCTCATTCTCGACGAGCCTTCGCAGGGCCTGGCGCCGCTGATCGTGCGCGAGGTGTTTCGCATCGTCCAGCAGATGAAGGCCGAGGGCATTTCCGTTCTGCTGGTCGAACAGAACGCGCGGATGAGCCTGGAGATCGCCGACGAGGCCTATGTGCTGGACGACGGCATCGTGGTCTATTCAGGACCCGCGCGCGAACTCGCCGCCGACGAAGCCCGCGTCCGCGCGCTGGCCGGCGCCAGCGCCGAGGAATGGACGCTGAGTTGAGGTTGTGGAAGGTCGTTTGAGGCGCTCCGGAAAACGAGACGGTGACGATAGTTCGACACATCTTATCTTTGGTACGGTAACTGAGCGGCAGACTGCTCGCCTTCAAGACGCGGTGAGACCGCGGCCCGAATAGCTCCCGCTCACAGCGCCGCCTTGATGCGATCGACCTCGCTGTCTAGAATCCGCAGGGCATTGGTCGCGGCCTCACCGATTCTACGGCTACTATTGACATATGGATAAAGAGAGTCACCGTACGAAACTCCGATGTATCCCTTCAGTTCGATAGGAGTGTCAGCTGGAAATGTGTCTAGCAGCCGTTTAGCGTTAGCCAACTCCGCGCGAATGGTGTCCAACTCAAAGCTGACATCGATCGGCAACAGCTCGAGGTTTTTCCAGGCTTCCTGAAGCTCTTCCTCCTGGGGGTCAATGCGGATCACCGACGGAGGGAATTTACGCGGCGCCGTCCGATAGCCAGTTAGCACGTTCTGGACGTCATTCGCCTGCGTTTGGATTTTCTCCAGAGCCGGGCGGAGCCGAAGGCAAAGACCAAGCTTTTTTCGGTTGAGTTCCCTGAAATCACGATCCCTGTCAGCGTAGACTTTCGCCATGGCGGCGAAATAGGCCATCGTGCCACCGCCGAGCGCAACGAATGCGGCGATCAAAGTTTGCCAATCTTTCAAGGTCGTGGTGCTCGTCGGCCCCATGACCCCTGTCCACGCGATCAAGGCCGCGGCGAACGTCAACACGCAGATTCCCAAGGTATCTAATCGCATGGCTCGAAGCTGCCTTGGCCCGTACAGATTGTCGAGGGGGCACGAGGAGCGTCAAACCCTTCTGCGACGATCTCGGATGGAAATGGAAGTCAGGCCGCTGGTGACCGACGACGGCGGCTAACAGGTGGTCAAGTCCGCGCCACATCGTGCGCGCCTTTAGACGCGAGAGGAGGTCTGCGGGAGGGCACACGGCCGGGCATGATGCGTAAGCTACGCCATCTCACGCGCGGTAAGCGGTCTTGCCGGTGCCGCGATAAAGCACGCGTACCTGCTCTTCCGATACTTCCTTGTGAAAAGCCAGCGCCTCGGGCTCGAGGTCGCGCTTTGGCACGTGCGCCGGCAGAAAGTTGCCGTAGCGATCCTTGCCGCGCACCAGCGTCGCCCAATCGCGCGCGCCCACCGCCTGCTTCAAATGGGTCGGGATATAGCGGACGGCAAGACCGATGCGGCGGTCGTCGGAGCGGTTTGGCTCCGATCCGCACATAGTCCGCTTTGGCCTCGTCGACATCGACGGCGATCTCCTGCCCCCGGGTCAGCAGATTGTTCTGGTCGAACGTGTCCTCGTGCCGGACTTGCTGCGTGTGGGTACCGGCAATGAACTTCATGCAGCCGGAAATCCTGTTGGCGGGCGACATCGCGATCCAGGCGGTCGCGACATCGGATGAACTGAGACCCCAATAGGTGGCATCCTGATGCCAGGACACGAAGCCTGGATCGAGCGCCTCCTTGATGAAGAAGCTGGTATTCCAGCACAGGATGTCAGGCCCCAGCAAATCCTCGATCGCATCGAGAATTTTGGGATGTCGGATCATCTCGTCGATCCAGCTGAAGAGCACGTGGCTGCGATGGCGCATCTCCGCCCTGATCGGGCCGCCGCTGCCGGCTTCATAGTCCTCGAGCTTGCGGCGGAAATCGGCCACTTCGCCGGCGCTGAGCGCATCGACCGCGAAGTGATAGCCGCGGTCGCGATAAGCAGCGACGTCGCGTTCGCTGAGCAATTTCGGCACCGGTCCTCCAATCCTTCTTGTTTTGGCGAAGGGTGTCTCTGCCGTTTGATGCTGTCAAGAAGCGACCACTAGAGCGCTTTCCACTTGATATGGGTCACTACGCGTATCCGGCATGTCGAAAGTAGTTCGCGCACTGCTCGGGTGCAAATGTCTTGATGAGCCTGCCGATCAGCTTCATCAGCGTTGTCACGGTGCGAGCGGCCCCCTTGCGCAGCGCTGTCTTTAGCTTCGAGAATGCCATTTCGATCGGATTGAGGTCGGGCGAGTAGGCCGGCAAATAGCGCACCTTGGCGCCGACCGCTTCGACCGCCTGGCGAACGCCGTCGATCTTGTGGGTGCGCAGGTTATCCATGAATACGATATCGCCTTTGCGCAGCGTCGGCGCGAGGATCTGCTCAACATAAGCGAGGAACGATGGCCCATCCATCGCGCCGTCAATGACATAAGGCGCCGTCAGGCCATTGATGCGCAGCGCGGCAACGAGCGTCAGCGTCTTCCAGTGGCCGTGCGGCACGCTCGCAACGAGACGCTCGCCACGCGGTGAGCGGCCGCGATGCCGGACCATCTTGGTCGTAACCGCCGTCTCGTCGATGAAGACGAGGCGCGGCGCATCAAGCTTGGATTGCTCGACCCTCAGCGCGGCACGCGCTGCAGCGACATCAGGACGATCCTGTTCGGCGGCGTGCAGAGTTTTTTTTGAACGTGATGTCGTGGCGTTCGTAGAAGCGCCAGACCGAGGTCGTACCGGTTTTCAGCCGCTTCTCGGACTTGAGCCGCGCGCGAATCTCTTCGAGCGTCAAGTCCGGCTCCGCTGCGACCAGATCAAGCAGCCATTGGCGATGCGCCTCGAGCGGCGAGCGGCTGTGGCCCGTGCCGGGCAATGCCGCTACACTGCCCGTTGTCGCCCAGCGCTCGATCCAGCGGATTGCGGTCGAGGCGCCGAGACCGAGCACCCGCGCCGCTTCCCGTCTGCTCTCGCCGTCTTCGACAAGCGCGACCGCCCGCGCCCTGAGGTCTTTCGAGTATCCCTTCGCCATCGCGCGACCTCGCCGTTGCTGTCAAAGCAACTCGAATCTGATTTGCGCGCCTCTGGGAACCCCCTTACTGTTCCGATTCACATCAACCGAAAACCGCTCTAGTGTAGCGGTTTTCGCGGCGGATCACGCCTTGGGCTGATCCCCCAAGCTCCAATGCAGTTCAGAATTCCTGGACCAAGTGCTCTGAGGCAGAGGAAAAATTGATGAAAAGGATGTCTTCGCCAATTGGGTTCGAAGGAAACAGCGCGTATCGGCCCTCTTGTTGCGACAAGAATTTGACATCCTTGAGGAATGGCCCCGGAACCGGTGGACGACCTTCCTGAATTTTTAGCGCAACGTGATCATATTTGACCCGACCTGCGTGGCTGGCCTTAAAAAAATCCGCGACTGGGTTAAGCTTTATGCGCCCTTGAAAGTAGAGATGGGCCGTGAATTTCCCGAAGTCCTTGATCCTAACGCAAGCGTCGTAGTTGGAATCACCACCGCACATCACCTTAGTGAGTTCCTTCAGATCGCCGTCGGACGCGCAGAATACCCAAGGGTCATTGGCGAATTGATATTGGAATGTAACGTCGCTGGCTGACCAATCTTTCGCACCATCCATCGGGGAAAGACCAGGGGGCATTCCTTCGGGACCGATACGATTTAGCAGCTCGGGCGTTTTATCGCTTACATGGTCGACATACACTTCCGAAATGTTTTCGAGGCGATCACCAATCCAAGGCGCGGCGCCTTGTTCTTCAAGACGCCGATAATACGACAAAGGTCGAATGACGACATTGCCGCTCATCATCGACCCGACGTCGCGCGAATGAAGAAACTTATAAACTGATCGTCCCATTTCTTCACCAGTTAGTGACTGAATTTCGGTGCCGTGCACTCAGTTGGCGCTCGGAACACCAATCAGAAAACCGCTAGTGAGCACTGGCGCTGAACTTTAGACTTAGTGCACTGTGGTCATAATTCAATTCCAACACAGCGACCTAACCGGTCCAAGGCAAGCCATACTTCTGCAGCAGCGCCACCGCTCCGGTCGCAAGAGTAACAAGAAGCCCGCTCCACCAAAAGGATCGAGGACGAGCCGCATTGATCGAGCGAAGGTAAAGAAAAGCGCCGATGACAGGTCCGTAGTTCTTCCTGAATTCGCCATTGCGTTTTGCGATCTCCACCAAATCCGAATATTCTTCGTCCGACACAGCCGACCTCCATCTCCGGATCCTGTCCGAGATTTAAAGTGCCTTGAACCGGCCCGCGTTAAGTGAGCGCTACAGATAATCCTCCGACCATTCTCGGGGCATCAACCGTGGACATACCTTTCCCGTGGCACAAAACGATATTGCGCACGGCTTAGTGAACTTGGTGAATTTGGCTGCCTAATCCGGCCGAGGGACGATTCTCACTACCCCCTGCTTCGAGAAGTACACTATGCGCGAGTTCTGACAATCCGTTGATTCGACGGAGTTGAACGAGTCTTCGCCGGTGTTGCCGCGCCGCAATTGCGAGATTGGAAAGCAAGTTTTTGAATCCGTGCACAGAATCGCGGGCGCCGGGCATTGGGAAAAATCTCGTAGCACTCGCAAAGAATCTTCATAAAATCTTTTACGTTCGATCTGACGCGAGCCCATTTTCAAACCGTTTGGACTTGCTATGCGTCTAAGTGATTAGCGAGGCGGAGTTTTTCGCGATTGTTTTTTTGACAATTCAAAAGGGCATCTCGCCTTCTCGACCGGGGTTACGGCGACAGCTCGCGCCTTTGCCAGACCTACCCCACGGTCCTTCACACCCCCTTCCCCGCCTCACCCAGCCCGTTCTGCCACGTCGACGGCTGGGTCCCGAAACCGCGTTTGGCGCGCGTTCCCAGCCAGTAGCCGAATTGCGGCGGCACGTTGCGGAACGGGCCTTCGACGCCGAGTTTCAAAGCCGCGTCCATCGGCCAGTTCGGGTTGTTGAGGATCTCGCGGCCGACCGCGATCAGGTCGGCCTGCCCGTCGCGAAGGATCTGTTCGGCCTGATCGCCGTGGATAATCAGTCCGACCGCCATGGTCATGATATCGGCGTGGCGCTTGACGTATTCCGACAGCGGCACCTGGTAACTGTATTTGATTTCCTTGCCCAGGATCGGCGCCATTTCGGTGATGCCGCCG
The DNA here is from genome assembly GCF_036924615.1 of Bradyrhizobium sp. AZCC 2289. Lineage (NCBI taxonomy): Bacteria > Pseudomonadati > Pseudomonadota > Alphaproteobacteria > Hyphomicrobiales > Nitrobacteraceae > Bradyrhizobium > Bradyrhizobium sp. AZCC 2289. The sequence continues at coordinate 10,048,075 of NZ_JAZHRY010000001.1, forward strand.
GACGAGCAGTCGATGACGTCAACGCCTTTTGCCTTCAGGATTTTCGCGAGCCGCGCGCTCTGCTCGGGGCCCCAGCCGGCATTGTCCTCCACCGACAGGCGGACGAACAGCGGCTTGTGATCGGGCCAGTGCGTGCGCACCGCTTCGGTAATCTCGGTGATGAAGCGCATCCGGTTCAGCTCAGACCCGCCATATTCGTCGGTGCGCGCGTTGGATCGGTCCGACAGGAACTGGTGCACGAGGTAACCATGCGCGCCGTGCAGCTCCAGAACGTCGAAGCCGGCCTCATGCGCCCGCCGCGCCGCGTTGCCCCAGGCCTCCACCAGATCTTTCACCTCGCCCCGCGCCAGCGCCTTCGGCACCGGCCAGCGCTCGCTATGCGCGATCGCGCTCGGCGCCACCGGAGACCAGGCGTCCCAATCCTCGATCTCTGATGTCCGCTGCAGCGGCCGGTCGCCTTCCCACGGTCTTGTGGCGCGCGCCTTGCGGCCGGAATGGCCGAGCTGAATGCCGGCGACCGAATTCTGCTGCTTGATGAATTTGGCAAGCCGGCCGAGCGGCTCGACGAAGGCGTCATCCCAGATGCCGAGATCGCCGACCGTGCCGCAGCCGCGCCGCTCGACCTTGGTCGACTCGACCACGACGAGCCCGGCGCCGCCGGCGGCGAATTTTCCGGCGTTCATCAGATGCCAGTCGGTCGGAAAACCCTTGATCGCCGAATATTGATGCATCGGCGGCACCACGATCCGGTTGCGCAACTCGACGCCGCGGATCGTCATCGGTGAAAACAGCAGGGTTCCCGACATGTTTTGTTTCCTCGCATCGCGGACATCATGACCCCGGCGCGGTGCCAACAGACGTTGTTTTATTATATTTTATTGCTTTGCGGCGCTGTCGGTCTTGGCCTTCTTCGCGGGAGCGGTCTTGGCCGCGGCCTTCGGCGCATTGTCGCTGCGCACAGCACCCCAGGGGTCCGCGCTTTTCTGTTCCGGAATATTGCTTAGCGACCTCTTGTAGGCCTTCTCAGCCTCCTTGTCGGCCTCGATCTCCTGCGGCGACTTGCCCTTGTCGACGTCGCCATATCTGGGAACCGACTGCGACTGGGCATAAGCCGGCCCGGCCAGCAACGCGATAACGGCGACGGCGCCCAAGATTTTCATGCGTATTGCTCCCTCGACCTGCGCAGGCTCTCCACGAGAGCATATCATAGCGCGCGCGGCAAGTTCACGTGCAGCGTTGAATAGCCGAAATTATGGAACGGCCAGGATGAGGCTGCGGCCGATACCGTCCAGCCATTGCCCGAATTGATCCGGTTTTGTAAACGACCGGGATGATCTCAAGCCTCGCCCCCAACTCCGCCGACGCGTTGCTGTTCGATCTCGGCCGCGTGGTGCTCGATATCGATTTCGGCAAGGCGCTGGCCTGCTGGGCCGGCCATGCCGGCCGTGCGCCGGCCGACCTTGCCGCGCGATTCGTCCGCGAAGCATCCTACCGGGATCACGAGGTCGGCAAGATCGAGGACGCGGCCTACTTTCAAAGCCTGCGCGACGCGCTCGGCATCGGCATTTCCGATGCCCAGTTCCTGGAGGGCTGGAACGCGATCTTCGCCGGCGAAATGCCGGGCATCGCACCGCTTTTGAAACGCGCCGCGGCGCACCTGCCGCTATACGCCTTCTCCAACACCAACCGGCCGCATGTCGAGCATTTCTCGAAAGCCTATGCCGACGTGCTCGGCCATTTCCGCGAAGTGTTTTTGTCATCGACCATCGGGCTTCGAAAGCCCGATGCGGCAGCCTATGATCACGTGGTGAGAGCGATCGGCGTGCCCGCCGAACGCATCGTGTTCTTCGACGACGTCGCCGCCAATATCGAAGGCGCCCGGGCGCGCGGCCTGGTTGCGGTTCACGTGACATCGCCGGACGACGTTGCCGAAGCCCTCGCCGCACTCGGAATTTAGGAGTTTTGCCCGTGGCCTTGATGCCGGTTGCCGATGCTCTCAACGCGATCCTCGCAGGCGCAGAACCGTTGCCCGAAGAAATGGTCGCGCTCGATGCCGCCTATCATCGCGTGCTCGCGCGCGACGTTGCCGCACGGCGCACCCAGCCGCCGCAGGCGATGTCGGCGATGGACGGCTATGCCGTGCGCGCGGCGGACGTCGGCGATCTCACCGCACGACTGAAGGTGATCGGCGAGGTGGCGGCCGGTCGCCCGTTCGAGAAAAAGGTCGGCGCCAACGAGGCGGTGCGGATTTTCACCGGCGGCGTGATCCCCGACGGCGCCGATGCCGTCATCATCCAGGAAGACACGGTTCGGGAAGATCCGGCGGTCGGCGGCGACCACATCACCATCACGGAGGCCGCGAAAACCGGCCGGCACATCCGCCCCGCCGGCGTCGATTTCCGCGAGGGCGACGTGCTGCTTGCCGGGGGAAGCCGCCTCACCGATCGCGACCTCTCGCTCGCCGCCGGCATGAACTATCCGGAACTCGCCGTCCGCCGCCGCCCGAAGGTCGCGGTGCTGGCGACCGGCGACGAACTGGTGATGCCGGGCACCATCCCCGGCCCCGGCCAGATCGTCTATTCCAACGGGTATGCGCTCCGCGCGCTGGCGCGGGCCGAGGGCGCCGAGACTATCGACCTCGGCATCGCCGCCGACACGGTCGCGGCCACCACCGAGGGCATCCGCCGGGCCCGCGCATCCGGCGCGGACATCCTGATCACCACCGGCGGCGCCTCGGTCGGCGACCACGACCTCGTCAAGCAATCGCTGGAGGCGGAGGGCGTCACCATGGCGTTTTGGCGGATCGCGATGCGGCCGGGCAAACCGATGATGCATGGCCGGCTCGGCGCAATGCGGGTGATCGGCCTGCCCGGCAATCCCGTCTCCTCCTATGTCTGCGGTTTTCTGTTTCTGGTGCCGTTGATTCGGGCGCTGTCGGGCCGCGCCAGCGTTCATCACACCAGAGAAGCGGCGCTGCTCGGCCGCGATCTCGCCGCCAACGACCAGCGCGAGGATTACTTGCGCGCCCGCCTCGAGGAGCGCGCGGACGGCGCGCTGATCGCAACCCCGGTCACCCATCAGGACAGTTCGCTGCTCGGGAATCTCGCTGCGGCAAGGGCACTTGTGATACGTCCGCCGTTTGCACCCGCAGCCGGTGCCGGCGCGCCATGCGAACTCCTGCGTTTGCCGGAGTGAAGCGCCGGGCGGCACGTTCCGGCAAAACCGGGTCGCGTTCACCGGAAATTAAGTGGTTGCGGAACATGTATCGAACATATAGTGTCCGTTCATGATTTGTTTCGAGACCTTGTGTCTAGGAATGGGAGTTTCGGACTTCCGATATCGGACTCCCGATATCGGACTCCCGATCTCAGGGAATCGAAGACGCGACCAACCGGGGGAATGCTCGAGATGCTTACGCGCAAACAGTATGAACTTCTGCGTTTCATCAACGAAAGGCTGAAAGAGGCTGGCGTACCGCCCTCCTTCGACGAGATGAAGGATGCGCTCGACCTGCGCTCGAAGTCCGGTATCCACCGACTCATCACCGCGCTGGAAGAGCGCGGCTTCATCCGCCGCCTGCCCAATCGCGCCCGCGCCATCGAGGTCATCAAGCTGCCCGAGTTGTCGGGCAGCGGTAACGGCAACGGCCGCCGCGGCTTCACCCCAAGCGTCATCGAAGGCACGCTGGGCAAGGTCCGCAGCTCCGGCGCCGGTGCTTCCGAGGACGACGGCAACCGCCCGGTCGCGGTGCCCGTGATGGGCCGGATCGCCGCCGGTACGCCGATCGAGGCGCTGCAGACCCGCAGCCATACCATCAGCGTGCCGCCGGATATGCTCGGCTCCGGCGAGCACTACGCGCTCGAAGTGCGCGGCGATTCCATGGTCGACGCCGGCATTCTCGACGGCGACATGGCGCTGATCCAGCGCAACGACTCCGCCGACACCGGCGATATCGTGGTGGCGCTGATCGACGAGGAGGAAGCCACGCTGAAACGCTTCCGCCGCCGCGGCGCCTCGATCGCGCTCGAGCCGGCCAATACCTCCTACGAAGTCCGCATCCTGCCGCCGAACCGGGTCAGGATTCAGGGCAAGCTGATCGGGCTTTACCGGAAGTATTGAGACCGGAAGTATTGAGCGGACGCGCTGGTCCGCTTTCGATTCCCTGCAAGGGGCGGATTATCCACCCCTGATGGATGGTCCTTCGGCAATCGCAAGGATTATCCGCGGCCCAGTCCGGCGCTAGATCCTCGGCACGCAAGCAACGAAGCGCACCCGCTTCGTCGAAAACAGCGTGCAACACGAGGAGACAACCATGCGCAAGACCATTTTGACGGTTCTGGTTTCGGCATTGATTGCCGCATCGACGTCGCAGTTCGCTTCAGCGGCCGAACGGCACCGCGCCAACAAGGCGAACCGCGTGGTGGCCGGCGAGCAATTCCGCAACGCCAATAATTCGGTCGCCGCCCCCGCGCCGTCCGGCTGGGCTTACAGCGGCTTCTCGGCACCCGCCGGCCACTGATCAACTCGGACACGAAAAGAGGCCCCGGCGGAGTCGGAGCTTTTTTTTGCGCGCCGCGCTCCCACGGTTCGAACCGAGCGCGTGTTAGCGCGTTTGTGATCTGACAAGCCTACGCCAGCCGCACAATTGCCCACAAAGGCGCGTATGCTGTGTCTACTCTGATATGGGCCTGTTGCCTCAACAGGAGGCACGGGTCGGCTATCTCGAATGAGGAGCATCCGATGTGTGACTATAGTCTGCACGCTATGGCGACGCGCCCCGCCAAGGTCGGAGAGACGCTGATCACCACGACATTCCGCGGCACATCGACCCGCGGATTTGCATCAGAGAGCGAACCCAACGTCGCGGTCTGCATGCTTCCCGGAACCGAACTGGCGTTTGCCGAAGACGTCAAATACGACAACCGGTGGATCTGGACCCGGACCGTCGGCTTCCGCGTCGGCAAGTTCAACATGATCGATCCGCATGTTCGGGAACGTCACCATGACGCGGTCGAGTTTCCGGACGGAAGCTTTGTGCTGGTGACGCAGCTCTGCGAGGGACAGCGGGTCAGCGTACTGCAATTGCCGGTGACGGTGACTCATCCGATCACCGAGCGCGCGGCGCCGGCCGTCGAAACGCCTCCAGCGACGTCGATCTCGATCGGCTGATCCTTCGCCGCCGGTTCCGGCCGGCGAGCGTTGCGACGCGCGGTGAGTGAAATGGTATTGGAGCGCCTCCGGGACGCAATCCGGGGGCGCAAGAAGAGCTGTACGTCGCCGAAAGATGCCAAGAAAGGAGTGATCGGTGGTCACCAAGATCACTTGGCAAAAAGCCGGGCACGTCACCGAGCCCGGCCGATACATGTTCAGGTTTGGATGGCTTAACGTCGCGGCAGAGGATCTGGCGATCTGGGAACAATTTCCGGATGCGACGTTTACGCTGGTCCAGATGCCGGCGGGGGCGGCGGACGGCATGGAGGAATTTCATCTCGGCGCGTTCGAAGTGCCGGCGCATCCCTTACCGGACAGACAGTAAAAGCGCTCCCCATAGCGTTTTCGAAGAAAACCCGTCAAACCAAAGACTACTCGTCGTTTTCGAAGAAAACGCGTCAAACGAGACTCTACTCATCCGCCTGCACATCGGCCTCCGCCGGTGTTGCATCGATGGCGCGCGCTGCAGCCAAGCGCGGCGCGACAATCGTTGTCTCGGCCTCGCCCTCGCCGGCCACCCCCGGTGACCACGGCCGATCGAGACCCCTGGGCTTGACCGCATCGATGGTAAATCCGTCGCGGCTTCGCCGCAACGCCAATGCGCCTTGCCGCCGCAGACGCTCGAGGCCGATGACCGAAGCGGCGCACGAAGCGGGCGACTGCCGCGCGCTCACCACCAGCGCTGCGCGCTCGCAATCGTCGGCAAAAGCCTCAGGCCGCAGCGCCAGTGCGACCAACGCGCCGCCGGCCGCCCCGGTCACGCAGCCCGCGTCATCGCATGAGGCGCCTTCCGCCAGCGAGGCATCGGTCGAGAGGCGCGCGTCGGCATCCGCCGCCAGCCACTCCCTGACCAAAAAGGCATCCTTGGCCGTGCGCATCAGGTGCAGCCGCCCATCGGCGCCGCGGACGCCGACATTGCGGCCATCGGCGGAAATCAGGATATCCGGCTGCGGCACCCTGACGGCCCACACGACCGCGACCAGCAGCAAAGCTGCCCCCGACCAGCGCAGCGGCGTGCGGAGCAGCCCGAACAGGATGATCGCAGCACTCGCCGTGATCAGCGGGCCGATGCCGAACGCGGCCATACGGCCGACCGCGCCGGGTAGCGCCGCGACCCATTGCGTCACCACGATCATCCAGTCGATGCCCGCTCCCATGATCGCCCAGAACACGCCGTCGAAACCGAACGGCATCGCAACCAGGCCGAGCAGCCCCGCCGGCATCACCACCGCCGACACCACCGGCATCGCGGCGAGATTGGCCAGCAGGCCATACGGCGTCACGCGATGAAAGTGAAACGCGGCATAGGGCGTCGTCGCCAGCCCCGCCACCAGCGACGCCAGCACCAGCGTCATGATCTCCCGCCCGCCCCACAACGCGACCTTGGCGGCCGCCGAATTGTCGGGTGAAGCGAACAGGCGCGGCATCCCGATCTGTATCAGCGCGACCAGGCCAAGCGTCGCCGCAAACGACATCTGGAAACTCGGATGCACCAGCGCCTCCGGCGCCATCGCCAGCACGATCATCGCGGCGACGGCGAGCGTGCGGAAGGTGATGGCGCGTCGGTCGACCAGGACCGCGATCAACACCACCGCCGTCATGAAGAACGATCGTTGCGTCGCGACCTCGGCGCCCGACAGCAAGAGATAGAACGCCGCGGCGACCAATGCTGCCGCCGCCGACCATTTCTTGATCGGAAAACCCGTGGCGAGCGCGGGGAACAACGCCAGCAGCGCGCGGACCGCAAAGAACACCACACCGGCGACGACGGCCATGTGATAGCCCGAGATATAGCAAGTATTTTAATATGTCAGTTAAATCAGCATCTTATCGGATTTTGCTTCCCTAGTTCGGGGACTTGGGAAGCCCATGGTGTTGAGCGGCCCGCGCTGTGCGTCGCGCCGATCGGCCAACGGTATATGCTGGCCGTTGGCTGGTATCGATTCGATGAAAGGAATTCGAGATGAGCCCGACCTATTACGCAATCCAGATGGCGCGCCTGGATAGCGAGATTGAGGCGGCACGGTTGGCTGGCGATCTACCGCGGCTGCAGGAGCTTGCCGGCGAACAAACCTTGCTGATGCAACGGATGTACGGCCGGCTGGCATAGGCGCGGTGACTCTGGGAAGCCCGCTGGTGAATCCGGCCGCTGCAGGCTGTCATGTGGCCAGTCGATCGGCGCGAGCGCATGGGCGAGTCTGCGGCGCTGCCCGGCCGGCCTGTTTCGGCCCTCAGTGGCCTAATTTGAATTTATGAGTGGGTTATTTTGATCTAGCTCAACGGCCATCGCCCTGCCGTCCCGGACCCTTGGGCGTCATGACGAAGCCTGACGAACAGAGCGAAGCGAAGGAGCCCAAGCCCTCCCGCTTGGAGGAGGCGATGCGGATCATTGAGGAGTACGCCAACGACTTGCGGGAGATCATTCGGAAGCTCCGGCGCAAGATGAATTGAGGCCGCCTCAGTTGGCGGCCTCTTTCGTTCTCGGCCGTTACCAGGCGCGGCTATGAAAGGGACGCTGATCATGCCGGTACTTCTGATCGTCATCGTCGCGGTGATCATACTGATCGTCATCGTGCGCAGCGCATCGAAGTCAAAAGGGACAGCGGCGCGCCAGTGTCCCTATTGCAAAAACTACATCAACGATAAGGCCACGGTTTGCGATTACTGCCACCGGGATGTGTCGGCGGGTTAGTCAAGATGATGGATATTCACAGATTTGAGGCGCGGACCTGAGCCCGCGCCTCTTTGTTCTCACCGCCTCAGTCGCCTGGCGTGACCCGCCAGCCGCTGCCGGTTACGCTTCCTGATCGATCGGCGCCGGCGCTTCATTGGTCGCGCTCCGCCAGAAACCGATCAACCACGGCCTCGATCTTCCGTTGCTGAGCCTCTGGCAGCGTCCTTACCACCGCCACAAACTCTGCGCCGCTCGAGTTCGGGCTCAGCCTAATCGGGTCCTTCTGGAAGATGCGCCCCTTGCCCTCCAGCAGCCACTCGACATTAACGCCGTACTTCTCGGTGAACTTGGCGATCTCGTGATGCTTGAGCGTCAACGCCGGCTTGATCTCTTCTTCGGAAAGATCGCGCGACGCGGCGACGTCTTTGATGCGCTGCCGCATAGCCGCTTTGAATTCTCGCCGATGTGCTATTGCCTCGCGGTTGTCGTGCCGCACGGGGTGCGCGGCGAGCCAAGCGACGTCGGCCGCGATCACGCGTTCAATCCGTTCGGTCTTGACGTCGGTGTATTCATGCTGGCCAGATTTCAGCGCCGCTCGTTTCCACGCGACGGCGGACGCATAGGGTGCTGGCGTAAGCAGCTGTCGCGCGAGGGCTTGGCGCCAATTTGCGAGCAGCCTCAAATCTTCATTCGGATCGTCGTGGCGGGGATGGTAATTGCCTTCTGGCAAGTCGTGGTTTTGAACGTCCGCAATCGCTCTCTCCATGTCCAGGCGCGCGCGCCAGTATTCGCGGATAACTTCGGCTTGCCGCCAAGCATCCTTGCGCGCGTCCCGCAGATTCCGGTTTCTCAAGGTGATGGTTTCCGCTTCGTCGCGGGCCGGGATCTCCGGTTCCTGGTCGAGCTCAACGCGTGACATGCGGCTGGTGCCGGCTGCCATCGCGATCGGGCGCTTGGGAGAAGAGCCGGGAAATGCGATGATGTTGCTCATGCCCGCACCTCTCGCCGAATGATGGCCTCGAGCGCTGCGGCCATCGTGGCCCGCAGCTGATAGTGCCAGCCCTCGGGCCCGATGGCGTCGGTGTTGGGCCATTCGCCTCCCTCATCCTCGATCAGGTTCGCGAGCCGGAGCACCGCGACCACCCCGGCCAGCGTCGTGGGCTGAGTCGTCGCGAGCTTCCAATCGGCTTCATGGGCAGCAACGCAAGCCGCCTCGCACCGCTCTGGCGCCCGCCGCTCGGCGTCCGATGCTCTGCCGCATTGGCTTTCGGCGATGGCCTGCAATTCGGTCGCCCAGCAATGCTTGACGTCGGCCAGCCTCTTGGCACGGATCAGCGCGAAGGCGGGATCTGCGTTGACGCTTGGCGCCGACACAGTAACGGCAGGCGCGGCCGCGGCCGGCAGCATGGCAGGCAGGACAAGAAGGGCGCCGAGCATGGAGCGGCGGGATAGTCCCTCAGCGGGCTTGCGGGACTCGCTGATGCGTTCTCTGTTTTGCCGCTGTCCGATAGCGGGTTGGGCTGAAAACGAATCCCCGGACTCCGATCGGGGCGGAAACATAGGTCTTTCGATGGTCATGGTGGTTGGTCCAGTTTGATGGCTTGCTACAGCCGCGCCGGTATCAGACCGGCAGCCGGGGGGTAGCAAACAGCCTGGACGACTGTTCGGCGCGCTTTTAAGCCTCGCGGCTCTGGACATGACGCACCGCCCCCGGCATATTGGCCAGGTGAGGCGCGCCCGCCAAGGCGCTCCTAAGCGCCATAGGAAACCCGCCAAGGTTTCCACCGCGCGCATTCGGCGGCCCCGCCAAGGGCCGCGATAGTCCAAGTCCGAGTTGCTACACTCACGGACATGCTTTCACTGTTTTGGTTAAAAATCCATCCCCTTTCGGGGAATTGCTTTCCGGTACCCGTTGCGGTTGATTCCCTTGGCGCAGGGAAGGAAAGCAAATGCTAGTTGGGCACGCCATCAGACGCTTCGAAACTCGGGCATTCTGGCTGACCACCCAGGCGTGGTTTTTCCTTTTTTTTGTTTTGGTTTTATTGGTTGCCGGTGCTGCGGCGGTTTGGTTTGCTCCGACGATCACCGCCGGCGACATCGGCGCCGTGACTAATCAGAAGTTCGAGGCAATCCAGCAAGCACAATTCAAAGACGTAGCTAGGCTTAAGGAACTAAGAAATGTGCCGATGCGAAAGGCTTGCAATGATGAGATGGTCGCGGCCTTTAAGGGCTGGCTTCAGCTAGCGGATTCTGGCCCGTTCCAGATTTTGCATCCGACTGCGGACGGCCACATCGTCAGCGGCGACGAGATTGTTGCGGCGGTCCAGCAGCACGAAGTCCTCATAGTTGATCCAGGCGAATGTGCTACCTATGCCACGCCCGGCATGTTCAGAATCTTTGTACCAAAGGATCGGTTTGAGGAATTTAAGAAACAAATGGCTGGCAAAAAATTTGGTAAGCCAGAGCTCGCTGCCAACATAGCGGAAATCAACAAAATAAACGCACGCGACGCGCAACTCGATGAACTGCACAAACAGGTCGAGTTGGAGCGCCTTCAGTCTGAGGTTGCTGCTACGGGGGACAAAGGGGCAGGACCTGCCCCCGAACGCAGTCTTTTCCTCTCGCTACTACAAACAAGCGTCACGCGATTTGGATTGCTTGCAGTCATAGGCTTCTTTGTCAGTATCCTAGTCTCAATGTATCGCTACAACATCCGTCTTGCAGCCTTCTATGTGGCTCGCGCAGACGCCCTGCGACTATTTGCGCCAGATATCACAATCTCGGATTTTGCTTTGGTTGCGGCCGCCTTGTCCCCAACCGTCGAGTTCGGAAAAGCTCCACAACCGCCCCTCGCGCAATTGGTAGATTTGATAAAGTCCGCCAAAGAGGCAGCAAAATAATTCACACCACGACGCGCTGCAGGCCAAAGCCTTTCCGAGCCCAAGGGCTTGATAATTTGCCAATGGCTCCGCGCCGCGCTTCAATAGTGCATGCCCGCCCGCCCGCAGAAAATCAGCCTCGGGGAAATGCGCTCGTCAGGCGTGCGCGGCCTGCTGATCTATTGCGCGGACTATCGCTGCAGCCATTCGAGCGCGATCAGCGCAGACCGATGGCCAGATGACGTCCGGCTATCCGATCTGGAAGCGCGGTTCGCATGCAAGGCGTGCGGCAAACGTGGCGCCGACGTCCGGCCGAACTTCAACTGGAACGCCAGGGGACCGGTCGGCGGCATGGGGTATCGGTAGCGTCCTGGTCGCGCCCATTTGTTCTCCTGCCGCGAACAGATGGTGTCCGCGTTTTAAGCCTAAGTGCCCCAAGCTGAATTTCGCGGTGCCCAAATTTTGTTCTTCACCTCGCCGCGGATTTGCCGCAGCGCGTTCCCCGTATAGCCGATCGCCTGGCGATTTAGGGGTAGCCCTAAAGATATACCATCCCGAGGGGATTATCCCCTAAGAGTCGTTGTTTGAACCATTGACTTTGAGGAATTAATTCATGGATAGCCCGCAGCATTGTCAAGATCAGTCGGCCGAATGTATTCGCTCAATGAGCTCAGCGCAAAGTGAAGCGCAAGCCCAGGTTCTGAGAAATCTTTCATCTAGCTGGTCGAGACTTGCCGGCCAGATCGACCGATATAATGCGCTCATTCGTGAACAAAGCCGAAGCGTGCAGCGGCCGTTACCCGATCGAAACGCTCAAGACCGTTGCGCGTAACGCGGACAAGGAAGACGAGGCTGCGGCGTGAGCGAGCTGGGCTGGCAGCGCGAGTTTGACGATCCGATCGCATTGCCGAACGGCCGCCAGCTCGTCAGCCTGCGTGACGCTGCGACCTACGTTACCGGGCTGCCGAAAACGGAAGCCGCCCTGCCCGAATGGCAGGCCGCGATCGAGGCGCTGATCCTGGTGGCTGATCTCGGCGGCCCGATGATGTTCGCTCGGGTTGGCGTCATGCGGGCATTGAACCGCGGCCACGTTCGGGAGTTCAATCCCGATCGAAAGGATCCACATTGGGGCAAGCGCAAGCTGAAGCGGGATCAATGAACCGCATCGGCCGACGCACGATATTCGCGATGCTGCTGATCGTCGCGCTGGCGATCGTCTGGAACGTGATGGGCGGTCGCTAGGGATTAAACGAGACGATGCCATTCGTCGGGGGAAAGCCCGGTCATCAAGGCAACAGCGAGGATGGCGCGGCGGATCAGGGTCATGCCGCGATGATGGCGGCCGGGGAATCAGCCGCAACGCACTCTCAAGGCTTGATCGATCAAAGGTTGTGGTGTTAGGTGTCTGGCCGTTGGAATTGGAATGCGCGCCGTACTTACACCGCCGGCTGTCTGCCGCACCAGTCCAAGGAAGTCGGTAGTCGGGTTGTAGCTCACTAAAAATTTCCTTTACGGTACTTCGTACGTCACTACACACACAACGGTGAATCCGTTCGTAAACCACGTTGTTCCAGTTGCGTCTCTTGTCGATAGGAAGGTACCGCTCGGAGGGACAAAACCCGCACCACTTTTTCCGGTGGCTGTGTATTCATAGCAAGACCCCGCGTATCGGAATGCCGCCGCCGTGAGCGGAAGGGTTGCCTGCAATGAACCTATTGGAGCCCCGGTTCCAATATTCGTTAACGTGATGTCCATTTCCGCGATGACGGTTTTGCCGATTTGCTTATACCGTCCCGTCGCTACTATGGTCGCGGCTGTTATCGTACCCCCCTGCGACGTGATGGTCGGCGTGTAAATCGTCCATGCGGCGTTCTGATTGACGCCGTTGATACCGGTGCAGGTGATGACGCCGGTTGCTAGCGTGCAATCCTGCGACATGGTGTTGAACGCCAGCGCCGTGCCCGCGCTGTTGACGCCGAGAAACTGGTTGGCTGTGCCCTGAATATCGGCGACGTTGGCGGTCGCGTTGCCGGTGACGCCGACGACCGAGCGTGCAACGCCCTGCGCTTCCATCGTGCGGGTGATCTGGTTGGCCGCGATAGCCGTTGCATTGCCAACCGACGTTACCGGCCCGGTCAGGTTGGCGTTGGTGGTGACCGTGGCCGCCAGCGTGGCATTGCCCGCAGTGAGGCCCGCAGCGGTGCCGGTGCCGTTGGTCAGGACGATCGCCGACGGCGTGCCGCCATTGCCATTGAACAAAACAGGCGCGCCGGGCGATCCAGTATTGGCGGCCAGCGCGGCCGCGATGCCGGCGCCGAGCCCGGTGATGCTGCCGATCGCTGGTGTGCAGGTCGCGGCCGAAACCGCCGTGGTCAGGCCCTTGGCGTTATTGGTGACGGTGACGCATTGGGTCGCCGAGCCGAAGGTACCGACATTTGCATTGACTGTCGCGAGCGTCGCCAGCCCGGCGTTGCTGATGGTCCAGTCGCCGGACGGGGTTTGCGGCGTTGCAAAATTGCCCGCCGATCCGATCAGGATTTTGCCCTGCGCAAGCGGCAGGTTGGTGACGAAATTGACGAACGGGATCGCCTGGGTCGGTCCAGCATTAATGCCGAGCCGGCCCACAACGGAATTCGCAGGCAAGGTCTGCGGGAACGACGAACTCTGCGCAAAGGCAAGCGCCGGCAAGAGGGAGAGGAAAACGGCGGCGGATCGGATCAAGGCGAGCATGGTCATTGCCCATCCTTCCAGCCGTTCGTGCGACGGTAGAGAGGCTGATAAACCTCCTCATACGCGCTTCTAAATTTGGGATCGGCGTCGAGCGCCTTTCCGAGCTTGCCCTCGACTTCCCCCCATGCCGGGGGCGCCATGACCGGCAATCGGCCTCGCGCATCCATCGCGTCAACGATCGCGGCTGCTTGAGCCGGCGTGAGGCGTAGCGTGATCTCGGGAGCGTCTTGCGCGAAGGCAGGCAGCGCCCAAAAGCAGATGCCTGCAGCAACGCAGCGCGTGAAGTGGGAAAACATTGGAGCGTCTTTCCGAAGGCCCATTCCGCGCGCTGGCGAAACTGGGCTCGGCTCCAATCAGTGAAGCCGCTGGAAAGACGGTTTTTCGCCAATGTCTCAAAGGCGGGGCTGATATCGGAGGCCCATCCGAAATGCTCTTAAGGGGCGAGCACCGCCCGATCACTCACAGGGTAGAGATTCCGAACGCAACAAGTTCTCAAACTGGCCTTCGTCGAGAGCGGCGATCTTTCGGAGCGCGCTTGCGACATTGCGCCACCGCTCGCTCTGTCCTTTCAATTCGCGCACCTTCTCGCGTGTCGTCTTTAACTCGCGCTTGAGCCCGACAATGGCAGATGTCGTCTTATCGCTCACGATACTACCGAGCTCCATTCGGATGTGATGCCCTATAGGCAGCGTGGCCCTGATATATGGGCGACAGTTTGAGCGCCGTGATCAATGACGGATTGAGGACGGCAAAGGTCGGAAACACCTCTGCATAGACGTCCAGCGATTTTTTCGCGCCAAGCTTTTGGGCTTCGCAGACGATTTCGTATCCGTTGTCGCAAACTGGCTCGATCGCTGCGATCATATCGACCGTAAGCCAGTTGTCATCGCGCGCCCACTTGTCGAGGAATTCAAGAAATTTCAGCCGATAGAAGTCGTCGATTTCGCATGCAAGATAGCGCTTCGCGATCGAAATTACGACGAGAGTGTACCTGTGACCCATCGGGGCCGCAGCATCGCGCAAGAATTCGCGGACTTCGACTTCGGTCATTGTCGCGTTACCTCGCTGGCGTGGCCGTCGATGACCATCGGCGCCGGCAGTTTCACACTGAATTTCTCGGCGAGTTCGGCGATGCGCTTGAGCACCTTGGCGGTGTCCTTGAATTCCTCTGTTGTGTCGTGCTGCACCTTCACATTGTGAACGGTCTCCGCGGGATGCACGCGATCGAGCACCATGGCGATTCCTCGCGCGTGATCACGATGGCTGGGATCTTCAACCAGGCGGGACAATGCGCTGATGGCCCGCGGCGCGCTGGCGCGGATGCGCTTCTGATCTTCCTCGGCGATAGCCTCAAGCACGCGCTCGTCGTGCGCCAAACGGCTGGCGATCGTTGCAATCGACTGGTTCGAGGAATTGGGCGTACCGAAACCGGCCAGCCGCGCAGCTTTTGAATTGGCACCGTGGCCGGGCTTCACCTGGTACAGGGCACGCACAAACGCGCGGTGTCGATCCGTCGGCAAGGCCTTCATCTTCGGCCCGTCGATCGCGTCGACAGCATCGAGCGGCGCCAGTTCGCGCCGCTTGCTCTTCCCCGTGTTTTGCTTCTCGACCACCGCATTAGCTCCAAAATCGTGAATTCGGGACGAGAAGTCCCGTTGGCGGACGCTGAAATTTCAACGAAACATCACGTCCAGACTCCGGTGAGATTGTGCAAACCTTCTCGGAAAGCGCCGGCTTCGATGTTGTTCGCGACGCAAGACGCGATGACGCTGCGATAGAATGCCGCTTCTGCAGTTTTGATCGCTGCCGCGACCGCAGCGCTTCCGCCACCGGCCGCAATCGCGGCCGACACAGCAGCTTGCTTCGTCATCTCGGCTGTGTTTGCTGCGGTCTGGTGGGTCTTGTTCTCGCTCTGAATGATCATTTTGATTTTCCTTCAGTTGGTGGTTGCCGGCTGCGTCAGGATCGCAGCGAACGTCGCAAGTTCGTTGTGAACGTCAATCGAGGACTGCAAATCCCGAACCATCTGGATCAAGGCGTTCGATTGATCGGGCGAGAGATTGCCGCATGCCCACTCAATTATCCGCTGCTCGAATTGAGCTTCGCGCTGCTGCCAAAGTTTGACCAGCGGAGCGATGGCGTTCTCGGTTTTGGTGTCCACGCTCAGATGCTCCTGCTGTTGTCCATCATTGCGCTCTGTAAAATTCCCGCATGTTCAGATTTTCGACCTTGCCGAGTGCAAGCAAACGAGCAATCGCCTCAAGGCGATTTTCGACGGAATCCGGTTGCGCAATCACCCACTCGATCGCGGAGAAAAGCGCCTTCGCATCAGGAACGTCGTCGCCTTCATGGTCCATCGCTTCAAGCGCATTCGCGAGATTTTTCACAAGGTCCGGCGCAAAGCGCTGATGAAGATCGCGGATGAACGTCTCTGAGGTCATGGTCTGGCAACCTTTTTCATAAATTCGGCCAAGTCGGGCCGTTGGCAAAAGCGACCACTTCGCTTCGGCCCGTCGATCGCGTCGACAGGTTCGGGCGGCGCTTCATTGCTTCGCTCACAACTACGTCCATGACCCTGTGAGATCGTGCAGGCTCTGCCGTGGACCGTCCAGGCCGTTCGCTGCAGCGCTGGCGATCACCGCGCGCAGGTGGGCGGCGTCAGCCGCTTTGATTGCAGCATCGTAGGCCGGCCACGCCGCGGGTGTATTGTTGTACGCCGCCTTAGCCGCCCCGAGTGCCGCCTGACGCGCGCCTTCCGCGGCAAGCACGTTGGCGCGGTGGGCGCTCTCTTGAGCCGAAGTCGTCATTTCGATCTTCTCCTAAATCGCGAAAATCGGACAAGTTGGTCCGTTGGCGAAAAGCGACAATTCGCTTCTGCCCGTCGTGTCGTCTCGTCAGCTTTCTGGGCTTGCCCTTTTTGGAGCCCGTTTTTGCAGCCGTATCCTTGCGGGGGCTGAGCAACCATCAAACCAGCCGTGTCCTTTGCAGGGGGCTGTTACGCAAGCCGGCCTTGCCCTTGCGGGGACCGAACGCCTTCACGCAAACCTATGCGGCGCTTTCCTCGCGGATGCCGCCCGAGATAATGATGTCCGCAAGAGTCATTTGCCGCTTTGCCTCGCGGTCGCCCGCAAGATATTTTTTGGTCCACTCGGAATCGGCCATCCGGTCGGCTTTCCAAATCTCGGTGGCGCGGTATTCCGCTTTCGTGACCTGGTGAGTACCGGCAAGCACGTCGCGGATGATCTCGTCACGGATGCCGATGTCGCGAAGCGATTCGGCAACGCCGATATTCGTCAGATGGTCGGACGACTGGAACATGCCGTCGCCGAGCCGCAGGCCTGCCAACGCCGCGTCAATATGATCGCCCTTCGCGACGAGCTCGGTCAGGCTGTGGAATTCCGCCACATGGGCACCGTTGCCCGACAAGAATTTGTCGCGCCAACCGGCATCGGCCTGGAGCTGGTCGAGCCGCGTTGCAGCTTCGGCCGGCGTTGTCGGAGGCGCCGGCGGGGCCGGCGGGATCAGGGCCGCGGCAATGTCTGCATCGCTCATTGGTACTTTCTCCCGACTTTCTCTGCGGCTGCCGTGAACACCGCGCGCACCTTCGGATTGCCCATGAGAGCGGGGCCGACGGTGCCGACCTTGACCGGATGGCCGCATTGTAGGCCGCCCGTGATCGTGCAGCCGTGCTGCTCACTACAGCGCTTACAGCATTCCTTTCTTGGTAATGCCCTCAACCGCTGCTTTCGGGTTTTCCTGGAGAGCAGCAAACCACGCGGCGGTCGCCGCGCGATCGAGGCGCTGGGCCAGTTCATGCGCGGCCGCGTTGCCCTCAAGCTGGGCCGCCACGGTGCGGATGTCGTCATGAAGTGCGGCGAGATTTTTCCGGCCGTCGGGCTTGCCCTCGTAGGCCGCCAGCGTCGCCTCGGCGATCCGCAGTTTCAGGTCCACCAGTTCGCGCTCGAGCGCGGGCCGCTGGGCGAGCACGCCCGGCGCGCGGGCGGCCGGCGGGGTGCGCGGGATGGCTTTGGGCTTTTCCATCACATCGCTCATGCTGCCACCTGGGGCGATTGCTTCGTGAAGTCGTGGAGCACCTTGCGGATCAGGCCGGCGAGCGGGCGCTGATCCTGATCGGCCGCGCGCTGCAGCTTCTCCCGCAATTCGGGATCGAGCCGGACGGCTACCTGTTCCAATTTCGACATGCGGGGCTCTCCCATGGTTTCGGAGAGCATCGCCGCGATATCGCGCGCCAGCAAAGTACGAACGTACCCAGCGCGCTAATTTTTATTGGGGCGGCTCGACCGGCTCGCGCACCGCGAAAGCCAAATCCAGATCCAGCGCGTCGAGAATGCGCTGCACCGTGTCGATCTTCGGAATTCTCTTCCCGTTGAGGATTGCGCTGCAGTGGCCATCCCCCAAGCCGGCCAGGTGGTCGACCTGCAACTGCGTCAGGCCGCGCGCCGCGATCTCTGCCCGTAATGCCCGGATCAGACGCTCAGTCATGGCCCGAACCCGGATTTTGAAAGCCGGCCGCCGCCAGAAAACGACGGACCAAGATTTTAGGAAAAAAAGCCGCGCCAGTTTGGAAAGGAGCGGCGCTATAGCGGGTGAGAAGGTCGAGTATCGGGCGAGCGCGAGATTTTCCCCCCACCCCCCTCGATTCCGAAAGGTGGTCAGGCGCCTTCCCATGAGCTTCGCCGGCTTGCACGTTTCGCCAGCGGCCTGGGCCCTCGCGCGGGTGCCTGGGCGCGCATCCCCCTCTCTTACAGTTGCTTCGCTGCGCCCATAAATCCCTTCCGATGTGACCGCAACATCGGGCGTGGGGGCTTCTCGCTGAGGCAAAGCATTGAGAATGCTGCTCTTCGGTGCCGACTCCAAGACGCCGGGTAAACGCTGGGAAGCGCATGGGATTGATTTGCAGCGCGGAGAGCCGTTGATAGTTGATCCTGCCGGCAACATCGCAGGTACTGAATTGCAGACCGGTTGATAATTGCCGGGTTTCCGCTCTCAACACGCGATGGCCGATGATGAGGTCAATTCCCCACCTCAACCGGACACAGCGGACATACCGGACAAGTGGGACAATGTCCGGTGATGTCTGGCAAGTCCGATGGGCACGGATGACCGGACAGGACAGGACACAACCCTTTAGGGTGTGTCTGTCTTGTCCGGTGTCCGTCCGGACCGACCTTGTCGCGTGGTTGCGCCTCATGCGGAGACTTTCCAGAGCCATTCGCGGTCGTCCTGCGTGCCCGTGGCGAGGTCGGGGGGTAGTTTGTCGAGTAGGCGTCGGAAGGCCTTCTGCTTGGCTGCTGAGGCCTTCTTGGGATCGTCCTCGGCGGTGACGTAGCGGCGGTTGAACTCGGCACGCACGCCGCGCACTTCCACCGCGCGCACCGCGGGGCCATCGTCGCGGACGCGGATATCCTTGCCACCGGCATCGAGCGCCTCGGTGATGGCCTCCCTCAGGGCGAGGACTGACCGCGAGTCCACCTTCGCCCGCTTGGCGCGGATCGCCGATTGGCCCGCCTCGCCTGGCACCACCACCATGGAAAAGAACGGTTCCCCATCATCGTCGATGCCGAGCTCGTGCGCCTTCAGTTCGAAACATGCGATCGGGCCTTCAAGGCCGTCCCGGGCCTTCGCAAGTGCAAGGTCGCGTCCGGAGACCTTGCCGGTGCGGTCGTCGCGGTCGGCCAGGACGCTCAGGACCACGTCGGCGCCACCGCGCCATAGCGAGCCGCCGCGCAGGCCGGAACTGTCCTGCTTGCCGTAGTGGTGCACCGGGACAACGAGGCCGTTCGTCTTGGCCTCGAACTCCCTCAGCTTGGCGATAACCTTGGCGATTTCGGAGTTACTGTTCTCGTCCTCCATGTGGAAGTTCGCCGCGATGGTGTCGAAGAACGAGGCGCCGAGAGGGATGCGAAACCGGGCTTTGATCTTGTCACCCAGCTCGAGCAATTCCCGCGCGACGCGGTCGACGTCGTCGGCCGTCTTGATCTCGGGAAGATCCCCGCGCCACGCGATCGGCAGTTGCCTGATGTCGAGGCCTCGGGCCTGGGCATCGGCGGTCAGTCGGTTGCCGATGTTTTCGGTGCCTTCTTTGCTGACAATGGCGGACGCAACCCGCTGCCTGACCCTTCGTTCGAAGAACGGCGCGCCGCTGGCGAGCGAATTCGCCATGTGGCAGGCAACGAACGTCTTGCCGGCGCCAGACTGTCCGCCGATGAACAGGATGCCGCGGTCAGGGGCAATTCCCTTGATAAGCATCGATGGCGCAGAGACCTTGTGCTCGGACAGGAAATGCCACCCGGGCGGGCGCGGCGGTGCGGCCTCGTCGATGATCTTGCGGAGTGCAGCCGGGCCCCTGCTGCGCGCGTAGCCGTTGGCGTCGGTGCTCATGCCGCCTCCTCGACGTGGGGCAACGTGATTGGCCTTGTCTCGATGCCGCGCTGCTCGACCAGCCGGGCAAGCTGCCCGGCGTAGCGGCGGCCGTCGCGATCGCCGTCGACCATGATGGTTGCGGTTTCGATGTAGGAGGGAATCGCGGTAACGAGCGCGGGCAGCCGCGATGCCGCGCCGGCGGCCCATGCGCCAAGCCCGGTTGGCTCGTGCACACTCAGGGCGTCCTCGATGCCCTCGGCAATGGCGATGCCGAGCAAGTCATTCGGCGGGGCCAGCACGATCGGCCAGCCCAATGACCGGCCAATCATGATCTTGTCCCGGTCGGTGCCCGCCTTGCCGTGGCCCCGCGGTGCGAGCCGCGTGATATGCACGCCACGCAAGGCGTGGGCAGGCATGCTGATAACGCCCGGTTCCGGCTCCGATGGTATGCCGAACGCGGCGATCATTGCCGGCGGATGGTCCCCGCGCCCTCGTAAAAATCCCAACGTACCCGGCAGCGGGCCGCCATAGCCGCGGGCGGCACGCAAATAGGTTTCAGCGTCGGTACCGGCGATCGGTTGCCGCTGCGACCACAGCCAGTTTGCCTTTTCCAGACGTTCGGCCGCTGCAACCACCTCGCGCGCAGCCGCCTCGGCCTGCGCGCGCCGTACGGCCTCGCGATCGGGCGGGAAGGCGCTGCGACTGCGGGACGTTCCCTTTTCGCCGCAGCGCGCGCAATGATAACTGGCGAAGCCCTCGTTCAGGCGCCAGATGCGCAGCACCTTGCGGCGCTGGTTCACCCTGGCGCGCTTCGTTGGTCCGCACAGCGGGCAAGGGGCATCGTGACAGCCAAATTTGCCACCGGTGAGGTCGTCGATATGAACGAGGTCGAGGTGTTCAATCATGGCTTGGCCTCGTCCTCGATCAGGCCAAGCTCTCTCGCCCTGGCCTCAGCCAGCACCAGCGCCTTGGTCAAGGCCGGCAGCTTGGCGATGCCCATGGAAATGCCCTTGGTCGTGGGCCGATCGATCCCGTCCGTGCCGGTGGCGTAGACGCGCACATTGATGAGGTTGTGCCCCTCGTATTCGCTCAATGTGACGTGAACGGATTCGATGCGCCGGCGGTTTTTCCACCACCTCGCGACCGTGATCGGAACGGCGAGCGGCGAGGGTTTCGTGCTCATGGCACAACCCGGTCAAGGGCATCGCGCGCTGGCTTGCAAATCGGGCTGTGTGGGGATATGTCCATGGTCATGATCTCGTGGTGGTGATCGCAAAAATCGGAAATGCAAAAAACGCCGCT
Source organism: Bradyrhizobium sp. AZCC 2289 (assembly GCF_036924615.1). Taxonomy (NCBI): domain Bacteria; kingdom Pseudomonadati; phylum Pseudomonadota; class Alphaproteobacteria; order Hyphomicrobiales; family Nitrobacteraceae; genus Bradyrhizobium; species Bradyrhizobium sp. AZCC 2289. The sequence goes on from NZ_JAZHRY010000001.1 coordinate 10,069,255, forward strand.
CGTTCTCCCTGGCCGGGGAACGGCGGCGTTCTGCTATGCGGCACTTTCAATCTGGCGCGCTGCCTGCCAGCGGCGGTTTTCACCGATGGTAACGCCTTTGCGGCGCGCCGACAGCTGGACGAATACGGGGCCCTGTCCGCTTGCGATCAAGCGCTGTCCCGTGCTGGGGCTGAAGCTGTTGAGCTGGCACCACTCGCCGAACGTCAGCATGCGATCGTCATCGATGCCGGCCTGATACAAGGTGGCTCGACCAGTCACTTCGGGGCGGCAATTCATTGGAAAGCTCCTGAAAGACGTTGACTGTCAGGAGTGTTCGCAGAAGCGGCCCTGCATGGCTTCCACAGATCGCCAAATTTTTAGGCTGTGAATTGTACCGAATTATTCGTGCTGCAGCGTTCGCATTCCGCGGAGGTGCTCGTCACACGCCCGTTTGAGGTCGTGGTCGGCATCACCGGTGAGAACTTCATAGAGCAGCGCAGCAAGGACTCGGTATGGTGAGCGCGGGGATCCGCTGGCAGGCGTCTCCTCGGAAAATCTGTCCAACAGGCTGTATGCGATGCGTGCACACCAAATTCGGACCTGGTCCGCAGACGGTTGATTCTCTTCACCCGCCCGGCATAGCTCCCGCACGTCGCTGAGAGCGATCAGGAGCCGGTCCGCGGGCGCCTTCGCGGTATTTGCATCCGGGGCCTTCTCCAAAGCTAGGCGAAGCCGAATCTCTGGGGCTAAAGCCTCAGATCGCAGTGTCTCGTCGAGACGGTCAATCAAATCGATAATAGTTCGCGCATCGTCGCGTGTTTTACGGATCGCTTCCCGATCGAAATACTCAGGGCCGGCGCGGCGAAGCGCTCGAATAATCCCGCAGGCATGATGGAATTTTCGATCCTCACCGATGCGCAGGCGGAGAGCTTTTTCATCTCCGCCGTTTAGCAGGGCGCGCACCTCGATCAGTATTTTCCGATATCGGCGTTGCGGTCGCCACCACCTCACCGGACGATCGCAAGCAGGTGCGCCTCCCACTTCGCGAGCGCGGCGGTGATGTCCGGCTCATAATCGTGGTGGTCGTATACCCCGCCGATGCCGGACTTGTGGCCGGCATGGTTCAGCACCAGCTCGGCGACGTGTGGAAGGACGCCAAGCTTGCCCATCCGAGTGCGCACCGTTCGGCGAAGGTCGTGAAGCCGCCACGGCGCCAAGGCCTTGCCTTCGGCCGCAGCAATCCGGCCATTCAGGGCCAGCGTGTTGTAGCTCCAGGCGTTGAATCCGTTGGCGCCGCCGCCGAAGAGGGTATCGCGGCTATTGCGCCGGCGAACCGTTCCAATAATTGCAAGCGCCGTGGCCGGCAGCGTGAGTTCGAGCGCGCGCTTGCTCTTCGTCCGCTCCCTCGGCAGAACCAGTTTGCCGGCGGTCAGGTCGACCTCGGCCCAGCGCAGACCGCCGATCTCGTCGCGCCGACATGCGGTCAGCAGCAGCAGCCGAACGATCTTGCCAAAATCATCATCGAGACAGTTCCGCCAGATGCACCGGATTTCATCATCTGTCAGGACTCGGTCGCGGGCCTCTTTCCCGTAAACCGGATTGTCCGTCCCGATCGTGGGGTTGGCCTTCACGCCCAACCCCTGCCGCATGCACCACGCAAAGAGCGACGAAAGGGCACCGCGGGCGCGCGCCGCCGATGTAGTGCCGTGAGCCTGAACCAGCTTCCGGATCAGCGACGCTATGTCCTCAAACTCGACCTTGCTGACCGGCTTCTTCTGTAAGGGCTGGCAGTGCCGGCGCAGGTAGCGCTCCTCGGCAATGTAAGTATTCCGGCGCAAGGTGCCCTGTTCCAATCTGGCCTGTTGGGCGGCCAAATAAAGTTCCGCCATTTTCTCGAAAGTACGGCTGTCGGCCGCCTGATCCGCGCGCCGCTTTTCCTCCTCGGCGTCCGGATCGATGCCAAGCTCGACCTGGGCGAAACGCTTCCGGGCGATGCCGCGGGCGTCCTCCACCGTGACCTTCCTGACGTCCCCGAGGCTCTTGCGGCGCTGTTCCGTGCCCACCCGGTATTGCACCACGTAGGAGGCCTTGCCGGGCCGCAGGCGCACGCCAAAGCCCGGCAAGTCCGGATCCCACTGAATGTGATCCGTCTTGCCGGCCGGGACGGTCAGCTTGCGCACGAAGGCGTCGGTGAAGCGAATGCGATCGTCGGAAATCTTGAGCATGGGAAGCAGGTCCTGCGATTTTGGGAAGCACGGGGGACGCGAACCGATGACCAATAGTGACCGCTGGTGATAAAGTTCGCCACGCGCTTCTGGCGCTAAGCCGTTGAAAACTGTGGATGATGACGCGTAGTGAATATTGGTGACCAGCTAAGCTAGCTGATAGCCCGATATCGACAGCACATGGCCGAGGCCGGAAATGAACATCGCATCATTGACGGGCTCCGAAATCGCGTCGCGGCGGCCGGTGAGCAGCGCGGTGGCGATGGCGCGTTTGTCGCCCTCCAGGACGTTGCGGATGCGGGCGTCGATCGCGTCGCGCAAGCCCTGCATGAACGCGGCGTAGCCGAGCAAAAGGCCGCCGCTGGCCGGCGGCTCCTTCGCCTTGATGGTGCCCATCACAAAGCCGGAGGCGCCGATGCCCTGGAAATACAGGTCGCGGCCGAAATCGTAACTGCCGGGCCGCAAGGGTGCGAGCGGCGGCTGCAGCCGCGCCTTCAATTCGACAAAGCTGCCGACATCAGGCGCGGTGCCCTTCTTCACCGACAGCCGCACGCGCTCCAGTTTGGTCTGTCCGCGCGGGCTCTCCATGGTCGCGACGCGCAGGACAAAACGGTCGGTGCGTTCGCGGATGTCGCGGGTTTCGACAAAGCCCGTCAGCGCCACGGAAAACATCGGCCGCGCCAGCACGCCATGCGCGATCCGCGCGGTCTTCCAGGTCGCAACCGCAAAGCCCGCCGCGACCGCGGCGATCATGACCGCGGCGGGAAACATCTTTTTCCGCCGCAGCAGAACCGCCAAAGCGCACAGCGCGATCGCGACGATGGCCGCGACCGACAACACCGGCTCATGGTCGGCGGCAAAATAGAAGGCAATGCCGGTGCCGAAGGCGATGGGCACCCAGGGCAACAAACGGCCAGCGCCTGCTTCGCCCGAACCCATGCGCGAAGCTTCTCGACAAGCGGTGGCCAGGCGCTGAGCCCGGCCGGCGCGAACCCGCCCGCCGGCGCCACCGCACGCGGCGGCCAGGTCCCGGCGTAGCCTCGCCTCTGGCCCGGCGTTGCGCCCTGCTCCGACACTAACGTTACACCTTACGATCACTTGGCAGGGCCAAGGCTACCGGAAGGTGTTAGCCCCGGGATAGCGGAACAGATGCAGAATGCGGAGGAAATGCTGACGTCAGCGATGATCTCTTCTGCCGGCCCCAGGCCGATTGAGCCGAAAGTCTCATAAGATGGCAGTCCCATTAGGATTAAACTGCTGTCGCCCCTCTGCTCTCGGACAGACGGGACAGAGGCAACGTTGGCTCGCGGTATGAAGGCCGCTGGCGTTCTCAGGTAGTTCAAGGCTTCCCTGAGACCAGGCGTTGCGGACGCAACTCGCATTTCCCGCCTGTAGCGTCGCGCATCAAGCGTACCCCGCGAGCGAATAGCGCTGAAAAACGCGAGGAGAAGCCTTTGAATTAACGGGAGCAGCACATGGCAATTCAAGTACCGAGTGATTTTCGCCGCGTGATTGTCGCTGCGTCGGTCGGAAACGTCATCGAATGGTATGACTTCTATATCTTTGGCAGCCTGGCCGCCGTTCTGTCGGTCAAGTTCTTCGAGCAATCCCACCCCGTCGCCGCCCTGCTGAGCACGATCGCGCTGTTCACTGCAGGATTCCTGATCCGTCCACTGGGAGCATTTCTATTTGGATGGATGGGCGACCGGGTCGGCCGCAAATATACCTTCCTCATTACGCTCAGCGGAATGGGACTGGGGACGGGGGCGATCGGGTTGATCCCGACCTACCAGTCGATCGGTCTCGCGGCCGCGTTCATTCTGTTCGGCTTGCGCATGATCCAGGGTCTGTGCCTGGGTGGCGAATATGGCGGCGCCATCACCTATGTTGCCGAGCATGTGCCGGACGACAGGCGCGGCTACTACACCGGCTGGCTGCAGACCTCTCCGACACTCGGGATCGTGGTGTCGCTGGCCGTGATCGTTCTGACCCGGACCTATTTCGGTAATCAGGCCTTCGACGAATGGGCATGGCGCCTCCCGTTCCTGCTGTCGTTCCTGCTGGTGGCCGTCGCCATCTACATCCGGCTCCAGTTGCAGGAGACGCCGATCTTCCAGGAGATCAAGGCACGCGGGCAGATGACCAGGAACCCCTGGAAGGAAGCTTTCCTGAGTGCCAACATCAAGTACATCGGGATCGCCATCATCGTTCTGATCGGACAGGGAGTTGTCTGGTACAGTGGTCAGTTTTGGGCGCTGTACTTTCTGCAGCAGGTCTCCAAGGTGGACCCTGTGACCTCGGCCTACATCGTGGGGGCTGCGTTGCTGATTGCAACGCCGAGCCTGATCTTCTTCGGCTGGCTGTCGGATCATATCGGCCGCAAGCCGGTGATCCTGGGCGGCATGCTGCTCGCCGCGATCACGTACTATCCGCTGTATCTGTGGCTGGGAACGGTCACGCAGCCCGGAAACATCAATTATCCGATCGCGATCTTCATCATCTTCATCCTCGTTTGCTATGTCGGGATGGTGTACGGGCCGGTCGGCGCGTTCCTGGCGGAATTCTTCCCAGGCAGGATCAGGTACACGTCGGTCTCGGTGCCGTATCACATCGGCAACGGCTGGGGTGGCGGATTGGTGCCGTTCATCACTTCGGCGGCTTTCGCGGCCACCGGCAGCGTCGGCTACGCGCTGATTTACCCGATTGCGGTGCCCGCGGTGTGCTTCGTGCTCGCCCTCTTCCTGATGCCCGAGACTCGCAAGACCAGCATCTGGCAGCCGATTGAGCCGAGACTCGCATCGTGACGGAATAACGCTGCTGCAGGGCCGTCGGGCCCTGCAGCGGGGTGTGACGATCCGCCTCCGGCCGGAGTGTGACGACGTTGCTTCAAAACGTCGTCCCGTTCCGGCCTTTTGCCTCAGCATGATTTCTTCGGAAACCGGTGCCCACCTTGCGCGGGCCCTTAGGGCCCAGATCATGCGCTAGACGACGTCCGCCGCTCCGACCGCCAGCGGATAGCGGTCGGACGAATGGCTCGGCCAACTCTCCTTCTCAGCCGGCCGGGTGGTGCCAGCGATCGTGCCACCAGGTGGTGAATTCACGATCCGTCATCAGCTCCCAGCCAGCGAGCAGGATCACCAGTATGCCCGACAGCAAGCTGCTTACCGTAGCTGAGACCTGCTCGTAGCCAACCGTCCAAGGTACCAGCACCAGAGCCAGCCCCAGCAGCATCTCTCCCCATTCCTCCAAATAGGATGGAATGACAAATGCCTCGACGGCAAACAGGATGACGCCCAACCCAAGTGCGATGGATAGCCAGACGGCGGCCCCGGCAAAGCCCAGGGCAAAGGGTGACACGACCAGCCACACCCCCACCAACAGGCTGGCAACGTCCTGCCAGTGTTGAATACGCATGATGCTCACCTCCCTTCCTTCCCTGTATGTGGTGATGCACTGATGACAATGCATCCGGCCAACGTCTTGGCAGCCCATAATTTGGAAGGAGGCTCTTGCAACTGTCCCGCGCCAGGATGAAACTGTGCGGGCTTGATAGGTGTCAACGTCTACGGTTCTGCTGTCCGGCTGGAGTTCATGGCCGCGCGCAGAGCGAGAGGAGCATGACGCCATGCGAGAAATCGAAATCCATGATTATGCGCGGCAGTTACTGGAAGCACACGGCGTGAAGGCCATTGCGGAAGCTGCCCAGAACGCCATCGACCTTGAAGCAAAGGGCGAGTCCGAACTGGCCAAGGACTGGCGGCATATCGAAGACGCCATGAAACTCATGCGCGGGCCGCACCAAAGCTGAAGCTGCCGGCTCGCGCGTGACAAGGCGTGTCTGAATGCGAGCGCCACCATGCCAGATCGAGAATCGGCGCGGCGGCGGCGTGGGAGCTTGGCAGCCGCTGAACGGCAGCACGATTTTCGAGGCGCCCCCTCTCGGTGACAGGAGCTAAGCCATGGTTCCGAATTGCACGACAGCCGAAGATCTCATGAAGACGATCAAGGACGAGAAGGTCCAGATGGTCGATCTCCGGTTCACCGACTTGCCGGGGGTGTGGCAGCATTTTTCCGTCCCGCCGAGCGCAGTGAATGTCGATGCTCTCAACGACGGCATTGGGTTCGACGGCTCATCGATCCGCGGCTTCCAGGAGATCCAGGAAAGCGACATGCTGGTCGTCCCGGACCCGACGACGGCCTTCCGCGACCCGTTTTCCCCGGCAACGACCCTGGTCCTGATTTGCAACATCAGAGATCCAGTGACCGGTCAATCCTATAGCCGCGACGCCCGCTATATCGCCCAGAAGGCTGAGATCTACCTCAAGGGCAGCAGCCGCGCCGATACGAGCTATTTCGGCCCGGAGGCCGAGTTCTTCGTATTCAACGACGTTCGCTACGGACAGGGTATCAACTACGCTTTCCACGAAATTGATTCCAGCGAGGGCAGCTGGAACACTGGCACGAAGGAAGCGCCGAATTTGGGCCACAAGCCGCGCCCGAAGGAGGGATACTTTCCGGTTCCTCCGACTGACAGCATGCAGGATCTCCGCACCGAAATGGTGCTGACGATGGAACAGCTGGGGATCGCGATCGAAGCTCATCACCATGAGGTCGCAACCGGCGGCCAAAACGAAATCGACATGCGCTTCACCACGCTCACCCGCATGGCCGACAATCTGATGATCTACAAATACGTGGTGAAGAATACTGCCCGCCAAAACGGCATGACCGCGACGTTCATGCCCAAACCGCTGTTCGAGGACAACGCCTCGGGAATGCACGTTCATCAGAGTCTGTGGAAAGGCGAGACCAACCTGTTCTACGACAAGGGGGACTACGCCGAGCTGAGCGAGCTCGGCCGCTATTACATCGGTGGGCTGCTGACCCACGCCTGGGCGTTATGCGGGCTTTGCGCCCCCACCACGAACTCCTATCGGCGGCTGGTGCCGGGTTACGAAGCTCCGATCAACCTGGTCTATTCCCAACGCAATCGCTCAGCCTGCTGCCGCATTCCGATGTATTCGCCCAACCCGCGGGCAAAGCGCGTCGAGTTTCGTTCGCCGGATCCGTCCTGTAATCCCTACCTGGCCTTCGCCGCCATGCTGATGGCCGGCCTCGACGGCATCAACAACCGGATCGACCCGGGCAGGCCGATCGACAAGAATCTTTACGACCTTCCGCCCGCCGAGGCGAAGGACGTGAAGTCGACGCCCGGATCGCTGGACCAGGCGCTTGACGCGCTCGAACGCGATCACGCATTCCTGCTGCGCGGCGAAGTGTTCACCCGCGACGTGATCGAAACCTGGCTCGACTACAAGCGAAAAAAGGAGGTCGATGCCATCCGGCTGCGCCCTCATCCCCACGAGTTTCATCTCTATTACGACATCTAGCAGCAGTCGCGCCAGCTGACATCCGACCCGCTTACCGCTCGATCAGCGGGGTCTTGGAGGAGACGTGGTGGCTGACAATGCGCCACTCACCGCCCTCGCGCGCGATGACCCAGCTGATCTTGACCGACAGCAGCGGTTCGCCTTCGTTGATGAAGAATGACGCCGTGCCAGCGAAATTGATCAGGTCTGAACCGACCGACGCCGTCGTGATATCGGTGAATTGAACGCTCGGCGAAGCCCAGCGCGGCAGCCCGTTGAAATAGGCGGCGACGCCCTCGTTGCCGCGATACAGCGTCGGGTTCGAGCCGAAGAAGAAGGCGTTGTTCGAGTAGAGCGATGCGAGAGCGTTGGCGTCGAGTTTGCTGAATCCGGCCGACCATCGCTCGATGATCGCTGCTACGACGTCTTCAGCCGCGTTTCGCATCGCCGCCCTCACCCCTTGCCGCCGACTTCCTTCGCAAAGGTGTCGCGGAGCCCAATGGTGCGGTTGAACACCAGCCTGTCCGGCCGCGAGTCGGCATCCCGCACAAAATAGCCCTGGCGCTCGAACTGCATCACGTCGCTGGAATTGGTTTCCGCAATCGCGTTCTCGACCCGCGCGTCGGCAAGAATTTCCAGCGACTGAGGGTTGATGTCGGCGGCGAAATTGCCGGCGTCCGGATTGGGTTTTGAGAACAGCTGATTGTAGATGCGGATTTCCGCAGGGCGTGACTGCGCCGCCGGCAGCCAGTGCATGGTGGCTTTCACCTTGCGGCCGTCGGGCGCGTTGCCGCCCTTTGTTGCGGGATCATAGGTGCAGCGGAGTTCGACGATTTCGCCGGCCGCATCCTTAATCACGCCCGTGCACTTGATGAAATAGGCGTAGCGCAGCCGCACTTCGGTGCCCGGCGAGAGGCGGAAGAATTTCTTCGGCGGATTTTCCATAAAATCGTCGCGCTCGATATAGAGCTCGCGGCCGAACGCGATCTTGCGCGTGCCGGCTGCGGGATCGTCGGGATGGTTGATCGCCTCGAGCTGCTCGACCTGGCCTTCCGGATAATTCTCGATCACGACCTTCAACGGCCGCAGCACGGCCATGCGCCGCAACGACGTCCTGTTGAGCTCCTCGCGGATACAGAACTCGAGCATGCCGACATCGACCACGCTGTTGGCCTTCGCCACGCCGATCCGCTTGACGAATTCGCGCACCGCCGCCGGCGGCACCCCGCGCCGCTTGAGGCCTGCGATCGTCGGCATGCGCGGATCGTCCCAGCCCGCGACATGGCCTTCGCGCACGAGCAGGGTCAGCACGCGCTTCGACAGCAGCGTGTAGGTCAGATTGAGCCGCGCGAATTCGTACTGGCGCGGTTTCGACGGCACCGGCAATTTGTCCAGCAGCCATTCATAGAGCGGCCGGTGGTCCTCGAATTCCAGCGTGCAGATCGAATGCGTGATGCCCTCGATCGCGTCCGACTGGCCGTGGGCGTAGTCGTAGCTCGGATAGATCGACCATTTCGTGCCGGTGCGCGGGTGCTCGGCATGCAGGATCCGATAGAGCACGGGATCCCGCAAATTGATATTGCCGGCGGCCATGTCGATCTTGGCGCGCAGCACGCGGGCGCCGTTTGGAAACTCGCCGGCCTTCATGCGCCGGAACAGATCGAGGTTTTCGTCAACGGGCCGGTCGCGGAACGGCGAGTTCTTGCCGGGTTCCGTCAGCGTGCCGCGCGAAAACCGGATTTCCTCCTGCGACTGGTCGTCGACATAGGCGTGACCGTCCTTGATCAGGCCCTCCGCCCAGTCATACAGCCGCTCGAAATAGTCCGAGGCGTAATAGAGGTCGGTTCCCCAGTCGTAGCCGAGCCAGTGCACGTCGGCCTGGATGGAATCGATATATTCCTGCTCTTCCTTGGTCGGATTGGTGTCGTCGAACCTGAGATGGCAGCGGCCGGCAAACTCCTGCGCGATACCGAAATTGAGCGCGATCGACTTGGCGTGGCCGATGTGCAGATAGCCGTTCGGCTCCGGCGGGAATCGGGTGACGATCCCTTTGTGCTTTTTGGAGTCGAGATCGGCCTGGACGATGTCGCGAATGAAATCGCGCCCCGCCTCTGCCGCCGCCGTTTCTGTCGTCATGTAAGGATTCCCGCAGGCGTTCAAGCGGACCTTCTGCCAAATTCGCCCGGTCCAGCCAAGTGGCGTTCGCCGAATTCGGGGCGCGGCCAAGGCCTTAATTGCCAAGGCTTTAGTTATGCACGGTTCCTGCTATACACCACGGCCGTTCACGCATAGGCCCTGCCCCCGCAATGACTGAATCCGTCGTAACCCGCTTCGCCCCCTCGCCGACCGGCTTCCTCCACATCGGGGGCGGCCGCACCGCGCTGTTCAACTGGCTCTACGCCAGGAAGCGCGGCGGCAAAATGCTGCTGCGGATCGAGGACACCGATCGCGAGCGCTCGACCGAACCCGCGATCGCGGCCATTCTCGACGGCCTGAAATGGCTCGGGATCGAGTGGGACGGCGACGTCGTCTACCAGTTTACCCGCGCCGCCCGCCACCGCGAGGTGGCGGAGCAATTGCTGGCCAGCGGCAAGGCCTATCGCTGCTACGCCACCCCGGAAGAGCTGACGGCGATGCGCGAGGAGGCGCGCGCCGAGGGCCGCACGCGGCTCTATAACGGCCTGTGGCGGGACCGCGAGCCCGCAGAAGCCTTGGCCGGCATGAAACCGACCATCCGCCTCAAGGCGCCGCAGACCGGCGAGACCGTGATCGAGGACCAGGTTCAGGGCCGCGTGGTCTGGCAGAACGAGAACCTCGACGACCTCGTGCTTTTGCGCGGTGACGGCAACCCGACCTACATGCTGGCGGTCGTGGTCGACGACCACGACATGGGCATCACCCATGTGATCCGGGGCGACGATCATCTCATCAACGCCGCGCGCCAGAAGCAGATCTACGACGCGCTGGAGTGGGATCTCCCGAACATGTCCCATATCCCCTTGATCCACGGCCCGGACGGCTCAAAACTCTCCAAGCGCCACGGCGCGCTCGGCGTCGACGCCTACCGCGCCATGGGATATCTGCCGGCGGCGCTGCGCAACTATCTGGTGCGGCTCGGCTGGAGCCATGGCGACCAGGAGATCTTTTCGACCCAGGAGATGATCGACGCATTCGACCTGCCACAGATCGGGCGATCCGCGGCGCGGTTCGACTTCGCAAAACTGGAAAATCTCAACGGCCATTATATCCGGCACAGCGACGACCAATTTCTCGTGAGCCAGTTCGAGAACGTGCTGGATTACGTCCCCGACGGCGCCGATTTGAAGGCGAAACTCAACGACACCACGCGCGCACAATTGCTGCGGGCGATGCCGAGCCTGAAAGAGCGCGCCAAGACGCTGATCGAGCTGATCGCGGGTTCCTATTTCATCTTTGCCGACCGGCCGCTCGAGATCGAGCCGAAGGCTCTGGCCTTGCTGACGCCGGAAACCCGCGAACTGATCGGCAAGCTCCGCGCCGCGCTGGAAGCGGTCACCGATTGGCGTTCGGAGACCGCTGAAACCGCCATGCGGAATTTCGCGGATGCCAACAACCTCAAGCTCGGCGCGGTCGCCCAGCCGCTGCGGGTGGCGCTGACCGGACGGACGACTTCGCCTGGTATCTTCGACGTCCTGGCGGTGCTGGGACGGCAGGAATGCCTGGCCCGGCTGGCCGATCAGGCCTCCGCATAAGGTGGTATCGCACCTGCGCGGCGGCCATCTTGCAGTGCACAGGGCAATAAGCTACCCATTTAAGGCAGCCTTCTAGACAACCCGGCCTGCCTCACCATCTGCTGTAGAATGGCACCAAGGTCAGCCCGGCTTTTCGCAACGATTTCATCGGGGACTTCACGATGGACGCAAAATCCAGCACCAAAACAGCTACCCTCACCGTCGGTAACAAGACCTATGATTTCCCGATTTTAAGCGGCACGGTCGGGCCTGATGTCATCGACATCGCCAAGCTCTACGGCCAGGCCGGGATGTTCACCTATGACCCCGGCTTTACCTCCACCGGCAGTTGCCAGTCCAAGATCACCTATATCGACGGCGACGCCGGTATTTTGGAATACCGCGGCTACCCGATCGAGCAGCTCGCCGAACATGGCGACTTCCTCGAAACCTGCTACCTCCTGCTTTACGGGGAGCTTCCGACCCCGGCGCAGAAGAAGGACTTTGACAATCGCGTGATCCATCACACCATGGTTCACGAACAGATGGCCCGCTTCTTCCAGGGTTTCCGCCGCGACGCTCATCCGATGGCCGTCATGGTGGCGTCGGTCGGCGCGCTGGCTGCGTTCTATCACGACAGTACCGACATCAACGATCCGCAGCAGCGCATGATCGCCTCGATGCGCATGATCGCGAAGATCCCGACGCTGGCCGCGATGGCCTTCAAATACACCATCGGCCAGCCCTTCGTGTATCCGAAAAACTCGCTGACCTTCGCCGAGAACTTCCTCAACATGTGCTTCGCGGTGCCCTGCGAGGAATACAAGATCAATCCGGTGCTGGCCGACGCGCTCGACAAGATCTTCATCCTGCACGCCGACCACGAACAGAACGCCTCGACCTCGACGGTGCGTATCGCCGGCTCCTCCGGCGCCAACCCGTTCGCCTGTATCGCCGCCGGCATCGCCTGCCTGTGGGGTCCGGCGCATGGCGGCGCCAACGAGGCGGCGCTGGCGATGCTGGCCGACATCGGTACCGTCGACAAGATCCCCGACTTCATCGCGAGGGTGAAGGACAAGAACAGCGAAGTCCGCCTGATGGGCTTTGGCCACCGCGTCTACAAGAACTACGATCCGCGCGCCAAGATCATGCAGAAGATGTGTCACGCGGTGCTGGCCGAGACCGGCCATGGCGACGATCCGATGCTCAAGGTCGCACTTGAGCTGGAAAAGATCGCGCTCAGCGATCCCTACTTCATCGACCGCAAGCTCTATCCGAACGTCGACTTCTATTCGGGCATCACGCTGAAGGCGATGGGTTTCCCGACCTCGATGTTCACCGTGCTGTTCGCCGTCGCCCGCACCGTCGGCTGGATCAGCCAGTGGAGCGAGATGATCGAGGACCCGCATCAGAAAATCGGCCGTCCGCGCCAGCTCTACACCGGCGTCGCCCGCCGCGATTACGTCGATATCGCCAAGCGGACGTAACAGGCGCTGCACATACGTTACGTTAGAAAGCCGGATGCGTTCGTCGCGTCCGGCTTTTTCATTTTGAGAGTAATTTCGACGCAGCTTCACGCTCCCGCGACGCATTGCGCCCGAGCCCTTTGTCTCCCTCGTCGTTGATAGCAGTGGCCAGATCCAGGAGCGGCGCTAGAGGCATTCGAACTCATCTGGACTGCTGTGAGCGTTCACCGAACATCCGTAGCGGGAAGCCGAACGTCAAGCCTGCGCGTATTTCGTTCACCGGATGGCCGTTCGTGAGCGCGTGACGCACCCCGACGTCGAAACTGAGATTGTCGCGGACCCGCCAGATCAGACCGACGAGCGCGGATATCGTTTCGAATTGGCCAAAGTCCTTCTCGTAAAAGAACTCCGCAACCGGCCGGACCGACCATTTTGACGGTCCTTCGACGATGCCGCCAAGAAAAACATCAGCGTGATGGTCGCGGGTGAGCGCTGTCTCCGCGTTCAAGTGGATCGTCCCCCAATCCCAGCGCTGCGAGACGATGCCGGCCAGGCTTGCGCCGACGCCTGAACTCCCCATGCTGTCCGGAAGCAGCACGCCAAATTCAGTCGCGATGCTGGGGCCGCTCTTATCCTGCAGACTGCCGGGCTGCAGCACATGCTTGAGGAATGCTCCCGCTGCCGTCAGGCTGGTTGGGCCCGTAGGCGACAGCGGAGTTTGGCCCGCCCCCTCGAACACGGCTTCCCATCCCTCGCTCAATCCGTAATTAACCACCGTTGCCGGCGCGATCAGAGTGGTGGTTCCGCTGTCACGCAGGCGGCCGGCCGGCTGAAACTCGATTTCCAGTTCTCCCGGCGCGGCTACCGCGGCATCAGTTCCGTCGAACGGCCGATAGGCCCAAGCGGGGCCGGACCATGCGGCGAAACACGCAGCGATGATCGCCCCCGGCGCGAACCATTTCGAAAGTCTCGGTTTCGAACGCTTCCGTTTCGCGCACATGCATTTGTCCTCGGTGCCATGGCGACGGAATCAAGGCATTGGCCGGAATATCCAAATGGCTGCGGGCTCTCCGGAACTCGCCCGGACGGCAAGCAGCAGACGATCCATCTCCGGCACAAAGAGCGAAGTTCGGGCGCCGGAAACCGTGGGGATGCGCGCGATCCGTGCGTACGTCGTTTCTTTCGCTTCCAAAATATCCAGGAAGCTCTGACGTAAATGCGTGCGCGTTTGGCATCAACAAAGAGGTCATCGGCATCGCCGCAGGTCTCGGTCGTCGCGATCGGCTTGCCGTCCGTCATTGAAAAGACGCCGAGTTCGGCAGAAGAGCGAAAGATCACGAGGACATGGCGACGGACCGGATCAAGGGCCATCGGAAAATTCGCACTCCGATTGGCCAGCGGCCATTTTCCGATTTGCTTTTGCGAACCGTGATCCACGACCGCGATCCCTCGCGCCTCCGGGACGTTGACGAAGATCTGGCTGGTATCCGGGTCGATCTGGAAACTTTCGGGGTGCGCCTTTAGTGAAATGTCCCCCACCCGACTGCAGGTTGCGGGATCGATCACGGCCAGCGCCCCACTGCCGTACCCGATCAAGACCCGATGGGCCGTCGCGTCGATGCGAATATTGTCGGCGTCGCTGCCAAGCTCGATTCGTCCCGTGGCCTTGTAGTCGCTCCCTTCGAACAATTGCACCGAGCCGTCACCGGCATTGGCGACATAAAGCATATCGGTCGTGGGCTCGTACCCGACGCCTTGCGGGTGCTTCAGTCCCGCGATCCTGCGGATCAATTTGCGATTTGGAAGATCGACGATGCCAACGGTGTCATTGCCCAATTCGGCAACGAACAGACGTTGCCTCTTCAAGTCGATGGCCATGTGATCGATGCGGCCACGCACGTCGCCCAGCACAATTTTGGTCTCGAGCTGAAGCGGGCTTGCATCCGCTGACTGAGCAGGGGCTGCGGCGTTAACCAGCATCACAATGCTGGCTAACACCATCAAGGTTGTCCGAAGCGAATTTAACATCGCCACACCCTTCCCGAGGGACGAACGGCGTCTCTCTGCCGATGCGTTGCTCAGCGCAGCCCCCCTAATCCAAGGGCTGTTGCACAGTTTTCATTTGTTCGCCGTCGAGAAAGGCAATCGATACAACGGGACGCCCGTCTTTCAGGCTGGGCACTGCACTTACCACCCGGATTTTGGCTGACTGGGCGACGGCCTTATCGACCGCGTCCTTCAACGTGGTCTTTGCCTTGGCCATCGCCGCGCTCTGCGATTTGGCCGCTGCGAGGTCGTCTCCCTCGGTGATTGGCTCCGCCTTCATCATTTTGCCATTGGTATAGTCGACCAGCACCTCCGAGAACTTGCCATCTTTCGCGGCGTAGACCGAAAGCTGGAGCTTGCCCTCGTCGACCTCGAATTTAGCCGAGATCGGCTGGCCCTGCTGTTCGCTGGCCGCTAGACCCTGCTGGAGGTTGATCTTCGAAGTGTCCAACAGTTTGATGAGCCTCTCCTGACCTTCGTCATCATCGTCGTCTGCAAAGATAGCATTCTGATCGGCGAAGCCTACCAAGGCGGCTAGTCCAAGCACCGTCGCGCCGCCAGTCATTAGCAACATCTTTCTTCGGGTCATCTTGACCTCCTTCGGTGGGTTGTTATCGCCCCATTTCGTCTTCTTCCATCTAGAATTTCGTCATGACCCAAGTGGGCTGCAGCAACGGAAACGCGATCAGGCCGACGACTGCCGTTGCGGCAATCAGGAGTGGGTTGCTGACTTTCCAGCGGAACAGAACAGCGAGCGAGACCGGCCCGATCAAGGCGGTCAGCCAATCACCGACGGCGATCCGTCCCAAGAGGATGCAGGCTCCCAGGATCGTTCCGATCGCCGCCGCGTAGGCGCCCTTGACGAATCCCTGCACGTTGGGATTGCCGCTGCTATCAGCACCAGCAGAAACGATGGAAGGAAAATGCCGATCGTCGAGACGACCGAGCCCCAGAATCCCGCGACGAGATAGCCGACAAAGGTCGCGGTGATCACAACCGGTCCCGGGCTGATCATGCCGATGGCAACTGCGATCAGGAACTGACGTTGATCCAGCCAGCCGAATTGCTGAACCAGTCCCTGCTCAAGGAACGGCACGATCACAAGGCCGCTTCCAAAGGTGAGCGAGCCCGCCTTGAGGAAGAACAGCAAAAGCTTGCCGAGGATGGAGCCGGAGGCGGTAGGCGCGAGCTGCGCGAGAACCGGCGCCACGGTCACCGACAGCGCTGGTGGCGTTTTCTTGAACAGGCTGCCGTAATACAAAATGCCGACGATGCCTGCGCCGATGAACAGCAACGCGACTTCGGCCTGCAGAACGACGGTGACCACGAGGCAAACCGCCGCGATCGCCCATTGCAACCAGTCTTCCATGCCAAGCTTGGCCAGCCGGTAGCAGGAATGCAGGATCAGCGCGATCACGGCCGGGCTCACGCCGTAGAAGATGGCGGTTACCGGCTGCAGGTCGCCGAGATAGACATAGAGGGCACCGAGTGCGGCGACGATGACAAAGTTCGGAAGGATGAAAGCCCAGCCACCCGCCCAAGCTCCCCAAAATCCGCCACGTAGATAGGAAACATAGATGCCAACCTGGATCGCGAGAGGACCGGGAAGCGACTGGCAGATCGCGATTGACTCCCGCATCTGCTCCTTCGTGAGCCATTTGCGCTCATCGACAAGCTCGCGCTCCATTTGACCGACGAGCGCGACCGGACCGCCGAAGCCGAGAAAGCCGAGGCGCAGGAAGTACCGCACCAACTCGCTGATCCGGCCGCTCGGAATTGTCGTTGTAGTCGTCGTCATGTCATGCCCCGCCCGTTGTGATATCCCGAATTTCGCCCTTGCCGTCGGATCGTCGCAGGACCGGCCGGCTGATGCTGGTCGGGCTGTCTTGCATCGTCATTTACACTTCCACTCAGTTACGATCAGTTGGCTTCTGGAGAATACCTTCGATGGTCAAACCCAACCCGGAAGGCTTCATCTCAATGCGATTCCCCGAGAGCGACACTTCGTAACAACCATCTTCCGGTTCCTCGAAATAAAAACAGAGCTCGTCCTTCTCGATTACCCATTTACCGACTCTTTTCTTTCCGTCTGCATAGCTTCTCAACGAGCCGTCACGGTCGTAGACGTCGCGCCAATGCACTTCGTCAGTGAATTGCATTCCGGCGATTTTTGCACGGATTTGATTGCCCGAAAGTTTTTGTACGTTCTCTGCCGCGACGGGCCCGATCGTGGACGAGAGCGAGCCTATTGTTACGGCAGCGAATACAGACAATTTCTTCATGGTTGCGCCAAATCCCAAGCAAATCGGCGGTTCACGACTTCTTCCCGCAAGATTTCATGCACATTTTATACTCGGACTTGCAGGTCGGCCCGGCATAATTCTTCATGCACGCTGCCTGCTGTTCGCTGCACACCTTGCAGCTGGATTGAGCCTGTGCCGCTTCATTAGCGGTACAAAGGCAAGTAAGAATCAGCAACGCCGTCGCAAAGATTTTCATGATGAGAGTTCCTTTCGGTGTTTGAAAACAGGGAGACCTAGCTCTTCGTGCTCGCCGTCTTGTCCAGTGCGGCGCGCAATCCCTTGGCAAGCTTCAATGCATCGTCATTGGCCCAGAAATGCAGGAAGAAGAGTCGCGGTTGTTCGTTCAGCATGTGGCTGTGGACCGCAGTCACGTCGATGCCGTTCGACCGCAACGCCTTGATCACGGGATTCACTTCGTCATTGGTCAGAACGAAATCGCCGGTGATGGCGGCCTTGCCGCCACCGGTCGGCTGGAAGCCAATGGCGATCGCAACTCCCATGGGTCCGACAGGCGTAATTGGCATTCCGGATTCCGTGACCGGGTCGCGCCGTGGCACCGCAAACTGGTAGACGCCGCCGTTCGCCTGTCCCTTGACGCCAATGATTTGATCGAGCTGCACCGTGTCCAGGTCAACAGCCGGCGCAGGAGCCGCCGCAACCGGAGTTGCTAGTGGGGTCTTACTTGCGCCGAGCGCATCTCGGATTACGGCCGCCATCTTGGCCGGGTCGCCGTGCCCGCCGACATGCATGTAGAACGTCGCGGGGCTGGCGCGCAGCAGGTGGTTGTGCACAGCAGTGATCTCAAGTCCGCCTTCGATCAACTTGAGCATCACTGGATTGATCTCGCTCTCCAGCAGCACGAGGTCGCCCATGATCATGGTTTCCCCATGCATCGGCTTAAATGCGACCCAGCCGCCGAGAGCCAACGCGGGCTTGATAGTGACACCATCGAGCGTCACGGCGAGATCGGTGCGAGGAAAGCCATACCGATGCACGTCGCCCGACACGGCGGGCTTCCGCCCGAACGCGTCGTCAACCTTTTGCCAGTCGATTTCCTGCGCGCTCGCACTGGCGGCAAACGCGGTTGCGAGAAATGAAACCATCATCCAAAGCATCTTACGCATTTGTTCGGTCCTCCTTGGTTGGGTTGATCGCCCGGTTCTTGCTCTTGTCAGCGTGATGCTAGTAGTCAGTTCGCTCTATGCTTCTCGACGACCGCGTCGAAAGTTTCTTGATCCTTGTTCGCGCGCATCCTGATGTTAGCGCCCGACATCCAGACTTCGTTGCAATCCGGTGTCTCCAGATTTGGATTCGACATACAGAGTTTGTTGTTCTGGATTTTCCAGGTCCCGGTCCACTTTCGGCCCATTTCATCGCTGAGGAGCACGCCGTCGGGTCGGAGATAGCTCCCCCAGTGGGTGCTATCGGTAATATCTTTGCCAATGACCCTGGCGCGGATTTCCTTTTCGCCGAGCAATTTGAACATCTCCTGTGTGTATGCCATCGGTCCACAAGTTGTCGCGGGCAGCAGGATTGCCAGCGCAAGGATTTGTAGCGCTCGGCGGTTCATGACCGAATTCCGTCGTAGGCGCGGCGCACTGCCGGCCAATTAACGGCCGCCATGAAGATGCCGACGTAATCCGCAGCCTTAGCGCCGAAGTCGATGTGGTAGGAGTGCTCGTACATATCGAGCGCAAGGATCGGAGTGCCGCCGGCAAGGGTGTGGCAGTGATCGGAAGCCCATTGATTGACGAGCTTCTGGTCGCGTTGGGACCACGACAACAGCACCCAACCGGAGCCTCCGCCAAGCGCTTTGCCCATCGCTGTGAATTCCGCGCGCCATCGGTCAACCGAGCCGAAATCGCGACCCAAGGCTTCCTGCAGGACACCATCGGGTTCACTCCGATCGCCGAGGCTGTCAAAGAAATGCTCATGAAGGATCATCGAGTTCATCGCGATCAGTTCTTCGCGTTTGAGGCCGTTGATCAGGAACCCGGGAGCGCTGGCAAAATCGAGTTCGGCGAGCTTCTCTCCAATGAGGTTGAGCCGCTTCACGGCCCCGCCGTAGTTGTTTTCATAGTGGCTGATAATCAGCCGTTCGGACATTCCCTTGATTCGCACCGGATCGCATGACAGCGGCTTCATCTTGTAGGTCATCAGTATTCCTCGGACTTGGGGAGAGGGGTGATTACGATGCCATCGAATCGCGTGATGCTGTCGCCTTCGGTCCAAAGTGCAATGCGGCCTGGTTGCGACAGAGTTTTGTCGAAGCCGGTGAATACCCAGGTCCCGTCGAGCGAGACGATGAATTGGTCGTCCTTGGCCCGAACTGTCAGCGTATGCCAGGTACGCGAAGAGATATCTGCATCGACGGTAACGATCTCTTTGGATAGGCCATTTTCGACAAGCGACAGAAGAACTGTATCCCTCAGCGCATCCAGTTGGACGAGGTAGTAGTCTTGTGGACTGCTAAGGCGGACCGCGACCCCGCCGCCCTGATTTAACTTGCCGCCTGCGGCGTTGAGGCGAAGGCTGATCTCCGCATTCTTCAGTGACGTAGGCTTGTAGATTGCGAGCGGGGGGCGGCCTTGGGCGGACTGTGCGCCGACCCGCTCGATAGCAATTCCGGCTTTGGCCGTTGCGTCGCGGACGACTGTCCACGATCCTTGTTTGGCTTCGCTCAACGGTAAAAATTCGAATTCGGCCGGCGGAGCACCAATTGCGCTTTTTCCGATCTCGATTTTCGTTGCGGTGTCTGACGCGCTTACGCTCACTTCCGGGCACGTCACGCACGCGATAGCCAAAAGCACGCCAAAAATGCGTGCCCGCCTCCACATAGGTTCGCTTCGAGGTCTCACCTTCAGGCTCCCACCGCCCGCGCCGGCCAATTGTGCGTCTCGGCTTGCAGAGAGCGGCACCAGGTGTAGAGCGCGTCATACATGACCATGCCGTGCTTCAGCATCTCGTGGTCATCCGGGAAGTTGGCGGAGAGGCCAAGCGAGATCGCGAAAAGGCCGCCGCATTGAGGGCTGAGATCGTGCCGCGACGTGTCGGCGCCCCGGACAATCGTCGCCAGATGATCGAGCGCCGGATCCTTGATCTCGTAGATGCGCAGGATGGTATCGAACGAGCAGCGTTCACCCTCATGCGTAAATTCCACGCCATCGATGTCGTACGGAATCCCACCCGTTTGTTGGGCAACGGCAAGGACCTGATCCTTCGGGACGTAGACGAACTCCGCATTCGGATCGATGAAGCGGCGGATCAGCCAAGGGCAGGCAATTCGGTCGATCTTTGGGTGTTCTCGCGTGACCCACTTGCTCGGAGTAGGGCCAATGTTGCGTCGCGTCGGCAATCCTTGCTCGGTCCAGTCAGCAATGCCGCCTTCCAGGAAATTCGCCTCCACGCCCATGAGGCGCAACGCAGCGGCCACGCCCTGGCTGACTTCGCGTCCGTGAATGCAGTAGGTGACGATTTGGCGTCCGCTCGGCAAATCGGTTTGCCATTGTTCGACAAGATCCGGAGAGCGATGAAACGCATCGGCCACAAGCGTTTCGGCCCCGGCAAAGTCAGCGTCGCGACGCACGTCAACGATGATCGGCGCCGCATCGGAGCCGAGCCGTGCGTAAGGTCATTCGGGGAAATTGAGTGTTTGCTTCGATCCATGCGCAAATCTCCTCGACAAGTCGAGTGTTGCGCAGTCATTGGACCGGAGTCTCAAGGGGAGACTGCTTCTTCCCCTTCGGGATTATTAATTTGGCCCGATCGCAAACGCAATAGGAACTGCTACCGAGCACGTTTGAAGCCGCCTTTCTCGGAGCACTCGCGTCTGTTTTCCGCAACAAACTCACACCTTCAAGCGCCCCTCGAACTGCGCATCACAAATTTGTGCGGATCGGGTTAGCGCCTTCCCGGGTGAAGTTTGTGTTGGGGCACGCCGGAACCTTGCAACCGTCCGCTAATTCGTCCTTCGCGCCTTCCGCATCGTCGCCAGCACGATGTCGGCGGCGCGGGCGCTCGGCGGCTGGTTGCCGGTCGACATGATCCGATCGATCTTTGCGAAAGCCTCGAGCTGTTTTCGCCGCAGCGCTGAATCGCCGAGCACCTCGCGCAGCGCCTGCGACAGTTTTTCCGGCGTGCAGTCTTCCTGCAGAAATTCCGGAACGACATTCTCGCCGATCACGAGGTTGGCGAGGATCACCGAATTGACCTTGATGGCCTTGCGCAAAATCCAGGCTTCCGCCGAGCCGGTCCGGTAGGCCGTCACCATCGGCACGCCCGAGAGCGCGAGTTCGAGCGTGACGGTGCCGGATTTCGCCAGGGCCGCGTGCCCGATCCGGAACGCCGCCCGCTTCTCCTGCTCGCCGACCACGATGCGGGGCTGCACCGGCCAGCCCGCCAACGCTTCGGCGATCGCCTCCTGCAGATGCGGCATGGTCGGCAACACCAGTTCGAACGCCACACCGTCGTCGCGCAGCCGGCCCAGCGCCTGGCCGAACACGGCCATGTGGTGGCGGATTTCGCTGCGGCGGCTTCCCGGCAGCACCAGCAGCACCGGCGGCGCCAGATCGCGCCGCTTCTGTTCATCGGCGCCGGGCCGCAGCGCGGCGAGCTGCTCGGTCAGGGGATGGCCGACATAGCTGCAGGGTGGACCGCGAAGCCGCTGATAGGCCGCCGGCTCGAACGGCAGCAGGGCCAGGACATGATCGACATAAGAGAGCATCGCGCGCGCCCGGCCCGGGCGCCACGCCCAGACCGAGGGCGAGACATAATCCACGATCGGGATCTGGGGGTCGGCGGCGCGAACGCGCCTGGCGACGCGGTGGGTGAAATCGGGGCTGTCGATGATGACGAGAATATCCGGCTTGGCTTCCGTCACGGCGGCTGCGGTTTCCCGGATCAGCCGCAGGATTTTCGGCAGGTGTTTGACGACCGCGGCAAGGCCGATGATCGACAGTTCCTCGATCGGAAACCGCGACACCAGCCCCTCGCGCGCCATCGAGCGGCCACCGACGCCTTCGAACCGCACCGCGTCGCCAAGGCGCTGGCGCAAAACCTTCATCAGATTGGCGCCGAGCCGGTCCCCGGATTCCTCGGTCGCGATCAGAAAGATTTTCCGCCCCCGATCGGCGGTTGAGCGCGCCGCCGTCACGCGGGCAGGCCCTGGATGAAGAGGCCGGCCTTGTCGGCCGCTTCGATCATCGCCTGCGATTCAGCGGCGATGGTGTGACCGGCGATGATGGCAATGCCGGCGAGCCCTGCCTTGGCCGCACCTTCGATGGTTTTGGCCCCGACCGTCGGCAGGTCGAAGCGCAGATCCTGGCCGCTCTTCGGCGCCTTGACCAGCACGCCACGGCCGGCCATGGCGCGGATGCGGCCATCGGCGCGCAGCCGCGCCACGCGCGCCAGCAGGCCATCGGTGCCCTCGATATCTTCCACCGCCACCACATGACCGTCGATCACGACCACGGCCTGACCGATATCGAAGGGCCCGAGCGCGCGGAGCACCTCCTGCCCCCTGGCGATATCGGCGGTCGCGGCGGGATCCGGCGCTGCGCGGGCAATGCGCCCCTCGGGCATCAGGACGTCAGGAGCGACATCCCTGATTCCGACCATGCGGAAACCATCCTGTTCGAGAATACGGCCGATCCCCGACAGCAGATGATCGTCGCCGCCGCGAAACGACGTCATCACCTTGCCGATCACGCGGATCGTACCCCAGTCCAGCCTGATCTCTGACAGTGCCGGCCGCAGCAGCGTGCCGATGAAGATCAGGTCGCGGCAGCCTTCGCTGCGAAACAGCTTTGTCGCGCGGCCGAGCTGGCCGACCGAAATCCAGTGATGGCGGAAGCGTTCCACCGCGACCGGATCGCAGGCGCCTCGAAGCGCGAAGATCACGGGCGCGATGCCGCGTGCGGTGAGCGAATCCGCAACCGCGAACGGCATGGCGCCGCCACCTGCAATCACGCCCACCGGCGAGGAAATCCCTGAAGCCGCCGACATCATGGTTGCGGCGATCCCGTCATCAGTGCTTGTTGCCGTCGTCGGCCGGAAGGCACAGCGCGCGGTGCTTGCCGTCGCCGATGAAGGCGAGGATTTCCGCAATCGCCGGATCCTGCGCGGCCATCGGCTGCACCGCGGTCAGCCGCTCGGCAAAGATACCCGGTCCGCGAAACAGCTTTTGATAGAACGACCGCACCGTCGCCAGCCGGTCCTTGGTGAACTTGCGCCGCTTCATGCCGATGATGTTCAACCCTTCGAGGCTTGCATACTGGCCGTTGACGAGGCCGAACGGGATCACATCGCCGCGCACGCCGCACACCCCGCCGACCATCACCTGCGGACCGATTCGCGTGAACTGGTGCACGGCCGACAGCCCGCCGATGAAGACGAAATCGCCGATCTCGCAATGGCCGCCGAGGGTTGCCGAGGTCGCGAAGATCACGTCATTGCCGACCCGGCAATCATGCCCGACATGGCTGCAGTTCATGAAATAGCCGCGCTCGCCGACCCGCGTGACGCCGCCGCCCGCGACCGTACCGGCGTTCATGGTGACGGATTCTCTGATCGTGCAGCCCGCGCCGATCTCGAGCCGGGTGAGTTCGCCGCGATAGCTTAGCGATTGCGGCGGGGTGCCGAGCGAGACGAACGGATAGATCGTGCAGCCGGCGCCTATGGTGGTTTTCGCGGTGATATGGACATGCGCGATCAGCTTGCAGTTGTCGCCGATGACGACGTGGGGGCCGATGATGCAGTAGGGACCGATCGAGGTGCCCTCGCCGATCACCGCGCCGTCTTCAATCCGCGCGGTGGGATCGATCATGCTCATCCAGACAGGTCCGCTAATTCGTTAACGAGAAGGGAGGTTAAAACGTCGGGTTTTCCGGTGGTTACCGCGACATGCTGATGCTGTCTAGTGACGTATCGTTACGGCGTATTTCGGCGCTGCACCCATGATCGGGGTCCGCATCCCGGCAGCAATATCTCGCAGCCGGCGGCGAGCGCGCATTGATAATGAGGCGCTGGAAAAGGCGCACTTGAAATTGGAATGATCGTTCGCCCGGGTATTCAGACATCCCGGATCCGCAGACATCACGTCATGCTGCCGGGCATGAAGCAGCGGATTGAAATCCCGGACGGGCCCTTGACGGGCCACACCATGGTTCGACCGGCGCGGTTTGGCTCCGTAACGACGGCATCATCCGGAACCATGATCCACTCGCCCTCAAGACGAACGCGGAAGTGCCCATCCTTGGATTCCCAGTCCGGATCCGCGACGACAAAACCGTCCGCAACGGAGCAACACAATCCCTTTGCGCTCCTCAGCGTGTCGAACCACGGCTTCAACGGGGACCCGGAGTACCGGCCATCGTCGCGCGCGGTTGCGTTTCCTGCCAGAACGGCAGCCAAAGCCATCACCGCCATCGACACCTTGATAAAACTCATCAACCGGTCTCGCGCGCAAGCGCCGAGAAGGCCGTCAACGCCAGACTGACAAACCGCAAGCCGAGCTGAAGTTCCGCCTGCAGACGGCGATCCCTTGACCGTGCAAAATACTCCGTTGAGCAAAGCGGTACAATCCAAACCGCGGCGAAATCAACGTGGCAGATTCGATTACCGATCTTGCCGACCGGTCCCGCCTCAATCCGTCAGCATGGCGCCGACATCGGCTTCGGCGACGGTCTGGCCGTTGACCTTGGCGTCGCCGTGAAACCACCACATCGTCTTGCGGCGGCCGATCGAGCGCATGTGGTACTCGATGGTGTCGCCGGGCATCACCGGCTTGCGGAACTTGCATTTGTCGATGGTCAAAAAGTAAACCGCGCGCGGCTTCTCGGTGCCTTCGACCGACTTGATGCCGATGACGCCGGCGGTCTGCGCCATGGCTTCGATCATCATCACGCCGGGATAGACCGGGCGATCCGGAAAATGCCCGAGAAACGGCGGCTCGTTGAAGGTGACGTTCTTGACGCCGATGCCGCTGTAATCGGTCCGGATCTTCATCACCCGGTCGATCAACAGCATCGGATAGCGGTGCGGGAGCGTCTTGAGGATCTCGTTGATATCCACGAGCTCAAATCTGACCGGTGCCTCCTCCATCACTCCCGCCCCTCGCCCTTCGGATCGGCCGCACCGCCCTGCACCAGACGCTCCACTGCAATAATCTCCCTGAACCATTGCTTGGTCGGCTTTGCAAAAAAACCGCCCCAGCGGCCGTTGGGCGGGATGTCATCCTTCACCCCGCTCATCGCCGTGACCTGGGCGCCGTCGCCGATCCTGAGATGGTTGTTGATGCCCACCTTGGCGCCCAGCGCCACATTGTCGCCGATCGTCAGGCTGCCCGCGAGCCCGATCTGGGCCGCGAGCAGGCAGTCCCTGCCGATAATGACATTGTGGCCGATCTGGACCTGATTGTCGATTTTGCTGCCCTCGCCGATCACGGTGTCGCGCAGGCTGCCGCGGTCGATCGTGGTGCCGGCGCCGACCTCGACATTGTTCTGGATCAGGACGCGGCCGGTCTGCGGCACCTTCAGATGGCCTTCGGGCCCGAAGAAAATGAAGCCGTAGCCATCCTGCCCGATGCTGCAGCCGGGATGGATCAGCACGTTGTTGCCGATCAGGGCAAACTGGATGGCGCAGCGCGCGCCGACATTGCAGTCGCGGCCAATCCTGACATCGGCGCCGATCACGGCACCGGCGCCGATCACGGTGCCGGCGCCGATTTCGACCCTCGGGCCGATTACCGCGAGCGGATCGACGATCACGCCGTCCTCCAGATGGGCCGTTGGGTCAATGATCGCCGACGGCGCGATGCCGTCATTGTCGCACCAGGATTGCGGGCGGAGCGCGTCGCTGTGCCATTCGCGGGCGAGCGTGACGAAGGCGCGGAACGGCTGGGCCGCCCGCAGCACGGTGACATGAGCGGGCACCCTGGCTTCGAAACGCGGGCTGACCAGGCACGCGCCGGCCTTGGTCGACGCGAGTTGATCGGCGTATTTGAGGTTGTCGAAAAACGTCAGATGCATGGGGCCGGCTTCGTCGAGCGACGCCAGCCCCCTGATCTTGAGGCCGCCCCGCGCGGGGTCGACCAACTCTGCCTTCGTCAGCGCGGCGATATCGGCCAGCGTCGACGAAGGGGGTTGCTTGAAGAAGTTCGGCTGCGCCATTCCATCCGTCGCAGTCCGGCCGGTGATCGGACCAGAGCTTCGGCTCCGATCGATCAGAACCGGAGCCTTGCTTTGCGTTGACGCGTTTTCTTCACGCGAACCGGCACCCACTTCGCTCGAAAACGCTTAGATCATATTGCCTTAGAACGATGTTCCGCCGCCAAACTTGAACTGCTGGACGCGGTCAAACTGGCCTTTGGTCAGCGGAATCGCATAATCGAAGCGCAGCGGACCGAACGGCGACGCCCAGATCAAGCCGACACCTACCGAGGTGCGGACGACCTTGCTGTCGTCGAACTGCAATCCGAGGCAGGTTCCGGGATTGGCCGAGGTCGTCGCAGTGACCTGCGTCGGCTTGATACAGCCAGGCAGATTGACTTCGCCCGTCTGCGCCCACGACGTCGGCCCCTTGTAATCGTAGAGGCCGCCGGCGTCGGCATAGACCGCGCCCTTGAGCCCGACTTCCTTCGGCAGGAACCAGAACGGCATCTGCAACTCCGCCGACACGCCCCAGTACTTGGTGCCGCCGAGCGCATCGCCCGTGCCGTAGGGATTGATGTCGCGCGGACCGATGCCGTTCGGCGCAAAGCCGCGCACCAGGTTCGGGCCCATCTGGAAGTGGTCGAGCATGCGCAGTTCGTTGTTGCCCATCTGGTTCAGGATGCCGGCCTGGGCGTGAATCACCCCAACGATGTCGGAAACCAGCGGCGTGTAGTATTTCGCGTCGATGGCGGACTTGATGTAGCTGACGTCGCCGCCGACGCCCGCGAAATCCTGCTTCCAGTCGACGATCAAGCCATCGGTCGGGTTCTTGTTGTTGTCGAGCGTGTTGTAGTTCAGCGAATAGCCGAGCGACGAGGTCAGCGTCTGGCCGCTCTGCAGCTCCTTGCGGACCGGCAGCGAAGCTTCGCCGTCGCTGTAGCACCACAGGCCGACGCCCGAGGTATCGGTGGCGGTTTGGCCCCCTGATGTGATCGATCCGCCGGGGCCGACGCCGGCAATATTTGCAAATGCCGGCGACGGGTTGAACGCGAGCAGCGAGTTCGACGAGTTGTTGTTACAGTTCGCCAGATTGCTCGGCAGCTGGATCTGCTGCTCATAGATCGAATAGCGAAGCTGCAGCGCGAGATCTTCGCGCAGGCTGAAGCCAAGCCGCGGGCTGAAGCCGATCGTCTTGGTGCCGTAGGAAATATAGCTGTTGGCAAGCTGCTGGCGCTGGAACAGGTCGAGACCGAGCGCAACGCGATAGTCCAGCAGATAGGGCTCGACGAACGAGAGCGAGTAGCCGCGCGCATACTGGCCGTAGGTGACCGACGCCTTGGCGAACAGGCCTCGCCCCAGGAAGTTGCGTTCGGAAACGCTGACTTCGGCGAGCGCACCGTCGGTGGTCGAGTAACCGCCCGACACCGAGAAATCGCCGGTCGATTTTTCTTCCAGATCGACGATCAGGATGATGCGATCGCTCGAGGATCCCGGTTCGGTCACGATCTTCACGCTCTTGAAGAAATCGAGGTTCTTCAGCCGGCGCTCGGCGCGATCGACCAGCGCGCGGTTGTAGGCGTCGCCTTCGGAGAGGTCGAATTCACGACGAATCACGTAGTCGCGGGTGCGGGTGTTGCCGCGGATATTGATGCGCTCGATATAGGTTCGCGGGCCTTCATCGATGGTGAAGACGATCGAAACGGTGTGCTGTTCGAAATTGCGGTCGCCGCGCGGGCGCACGATCGCGAAGGCATAGCCGCGCCGCGAGGCCTCGATCTGCATTTCCTCGACCGACTTCTCCAGCGCCTCGGCGTTATAGAGCGAGCCGACGCCGACACGCGAGAAGCTGCGCAGCGAGTTCCCATCGAGCGTGCCGATGCTGGACTGGAAGTCCACCGAAGCAACCCGGTACTGCTGGCCTTCCTCGATCTTGAAAGTAACGAGGAAGCCCTTCTTGTCAGGATCGTATTCGGTCAGCGCGGCCACCACCTGCACGTCGGCAAAGCCGTGCTTCAGGTAGAAGCGGCGAATCAGATCGCGGTCGGCCTCGACCCGGTCCGGATCGTAGACGTCGCCGCCGCCGAGGAAGCTCAAGAGATTGGATTCGTGCGTCTTGATGATGTCCTTGAGGCGATAGGACGAATAGGCGACGTTGCCGAAGAATTCGACCGATTTGACGCCGGTTTTCTGGCCTTCGGTGATCGTGAAGACCAGGTCGACGCGATTGTTCGGCTGCTCGATGATTTCCGGATTGACGCGGACATCATAGCGGCCCGAGCGCCGGTAGATTTCGGCAATGCGCTGGGCGTCCGACTGAACCATCGGACGCGACAGCGTGCCGCGGGGCTTGGACTGAATTTCTGACGAGAGCTGCTCGTCCTTGATCTTCTTGTTGCCTTCGAAGGCGATGCGACCGATCACGGGGTTTTCGACCACGACCACCACAACCCGGCCGCCGGTCTGGTTGATCCGGACGTCTTGGAACAGGCCGGTCTCGATCAGCGCCTTGAGGCCGTCGTCGATCTCGGCCTGGGTCAGACGCCCGCCGGGATCCGCCTTGAAATAAGAGCGAATGGTTTCGACTTCGACGCGCCGGTTCCCCTCAACCCCGATCGAAGCCACGCCTTGGGCGGTTGCCGGCGCGGACACGAGCACAGCCGCCAGCGTGGCAGCCACTGGCACGGCAAACATGATCAGGGCGGCCAACAGGCCCCCCCGCACTCGCATTCCAACCATCATGCGCAACGCGCCCTTATCATTCCCATGCCGGCCCGTATCCCTACGAACCGGCAGATTCCCATCTGCTGCGTCGCTTGTAGCCAATTTAACCGGGTGGGCAAACCTGACATCGCAGTGCAATTCCATTTTCATTCCAAGACGTTGCCCATCGGCAACGTCACAAAAAAGCCGCTTCACGATGCCGCGAGATGCAGGATGTCATTATAGGTCGCAAACACCATCAACATGAGCACAAGGCCGAGGCCGATTCGGAACCCCATTTCCTGGGCCCGCTCCGACAACGGCCGGCCCCGGACGGCCTCTACCGCATAGAACAAAAGGTGACCGCCATCGAGCAGCGGCACCGGAAACAGGTTCAGCAAGCCAATCGAAATCGAGAGTACCGCAGCCAGGTGAATCAATGCTGCAAGACCGATGGTGGCGACCTGACCCGATATCTGGGCGATCCGGAGCGGCCCGCCGACCTGGTTGGCCGCTTCGCGGCCGGTGAAGATGCCGCCGATATAGGCCAGCGTGCGGTCGACCACGAACCAGGTCTCCTTGACGCCGAGCCAGAGTGCAGTCGCGGGATCGACGCGTTCGGTCAGGACATCGCCGGGTGCGGTGGCGCGGGTAATGCCGAGCACGCCGAGCCGCTGCACATTGCCGAACGGATCCTTCACTTCGCGCAGTTCCGGGGTGCCGCGCAGTTGCACCATGGAATCACCGCGCTTGACGGTGAATGACAATTGCTCGCCGGCGCGAACGCCGACAATCCGCTGCATATCCGAGAAGCTTCCGATGGTCTTGCCGTCGATATCGGTCACGATGTCGCCGACCTGGAAGCCTGCGGCCGCAGCCGCGCTGCCGGCTTCTACCTTGTCGACCCGCGCCGTCGTGCTCGGCTTGCCGAAGAAGGTGAACAGGCAGGTGAAGATCACGATCGCCAGGATGAAATTAGCAATCGGGCCGGCGGCGACGATCGCCGCGCGCGGTCCGACCCGCTTATGGTGGAAGCTGCCGGCGCGCTCTTCCTCGGTCATGTTGGCGAGCGCCTCGGCCGATGGCGTGGAGGCTTCCGATTCGTCGCCGAAGAACTTGACGTAGCCGCCAAGCGGGATGGCGGAGATCTTCCAGCGCGTGCCGTGGCGGTCGTTGAAGCCAAAGAGCTCCGGCCCGAAACCCAGCGAGAACGTCAACACCTTCACGCCGGCCCAGCGGGCGACCAGGAAGTGGCCGAGCTCATGGAAGAAAACGACGATGGTCAGGACGAACAGGAAGGGAATAATGTAACCGATGAGCCCATGGCTCAACGTATTGAAACTATGTAGAAAAAACTCAGACATCCAATTCCCCTCGACGAGAGCCGAAAGCTCCGTCCCCAACCCTCTAGGATGCCTTTAAGGCAATTTGAGGCAATAGGGAGGCAGCTTTATTTCTCGCAACATGGTCAATGGAAATCGCGTCGTCGGCCGAGGTCAATGGCGCGAGATTTCCGGAGCGAATCCAGTCGTTCATGGTCGCCTCGACCAGCCGCGCAATGGCGCCGAATCTGATCTGGCCGGCGATGAAGGCCGCGACCGCCACTTCGTTCGCCGCATTGTATACCGTAGTCGCGCCCTGTCCGGTCCTTAAGGATTCGTAAGCCAGCCGCAGTCCGGGGAACCGCTCGAAATCCGGTGCTTCGAACGTCAATTGCCCGATCTTGGCAAGATCCAGTCTGGCCGAGGGGCCGACGATCCGATCGGGCCAGCCGAGGCAATGCGCGATCGGAATCCGCATGTCCGGCGCGCCTAATTGGGCGACCACCGAACGGTCGGAGAATTCGACCATGCCGTGGATGATCGACTGCGGATGCACGAGCACGTCGATCTCGTCCGGCGTCAGCGCAAACAGATAGGAGGCTTCGATGACCTCGAGCCCCTTGTTCATCATTGAGGCCGAATCGATCGTGATCTTCTGACCCATGCTCCAGTTCGGATGCTTCAAGGCTTGGGCCAGCGTGGCCTGCTCGATGTCGGCGGCAGCCCACGTGCGGAACGGGCCGCCGGACGCGGTGATGATCACGCGCACCAGTTCCTCGCGGTTGCCGGAGCCTAGCGCCTGAAACAGCGCATTATGCTCGGAATCCGCCGGCAGGATGCAGGCCCCTGCTTTGGCTGCGCGCTGCATGAAGAAATCGCCGGCGCAAACCAGGCATTCCTTGTTGGCCAATGCCACGGCCGCACCACGGTCCACCGCGGCGAGCGCAGGTTTCAGCCCGGCCGCACCGCTGACCGCGGCCATCACCCAGTCCGCCGGGCGCGCGGCGGCTTCGATAATCGCGCTTTCGCCGGCGCCGCATTCGATGCGCGTCCCGGCCAGAGCCTGTTTCAATTCGCCGAGACGGCTCGGATCGGCAATGGCCGCAAACCGCGCGCCGAATTCCCTGGCCAGCTTCGCCAGCGCCTCGACGTTGGTATTCGCGGTCAGCGCCTCGACCTGATAGCGCTCGCGCGCGCCCCGCAGCAAATCCATGGTGCTGTCGCCGATGGAGCCGGTAGCACCAAGGACGGTCACGGTGCGCACGGCGGATGCCGCGGCCTTGTTGTTACGCAATGGAACTGCGCTCATTGTTTCACCAAACCATAAGACCGCGGCCGACGCCATCGGCGCCGCCGCGAAGGAACCCGAAAATCGCCGCCACGACGACGGCTGCGACAAATCCGTCCAGGCGATCCAGTAGCCCGCCATGGCCGGGAATGATGTGGCTGGAATCCTTCACGCCAAAACGCCGTTTCACAGCGGACTCAAACAGATCGCCTAATTGCGACACGACCGAGAGCATTGCGCCCAATACCAATAGTGGCCCTAGTTCGAGCTTCAGCGAGTGCTCTGCGGCTTGGTTATGATCGAACGCATAGAAGCCCGCTGCGACGATCAGGCTCGCAACAAAGCCGCCGATGGCGCCGGCCCAGGTCTTCTTCGGACTGACCCGGGGCCAGAGTTTCGGTCCGCCGATGCCGCCGCCGGCGAAATAACCGCCGATATCGGTCACCCACACCACCAGCAGCACCAATATCAGCGCTGCGAAACCTTTGACCGAATCCAGACGCACCAGCACCGAAGCGATCTCGGCCGCCGCGGCATAGAAAAACCCGGTCGCCGTCCAGTTGCGCTGCGCCGGCGTGATCAAGGCAACGACGATGAGCCCTGCAACAAAGACAACGAGCGCCGCATCGATCCGTCCCGTGGCGAGACAAAGTCCCGCCAGCCCCAGCGCGACAACGCCTGAGGCGACGACGCGCATTTCGCCCGCCGCGCCCACGATCGTCAGCCATTCGACATAGAGGCCGATCGCGCCCAGCGTGACCAAACCCGCCCACAGCCATCCGCCGGCATAGGCGATCGCAATCGCCAGCGGCGCCAGCACCAACGCAACGACGACGCGCAGCAAAAGATTGCGCGAACCCGGTTCGGCCGCCGCCGCGGGTGCGGCTTCGCCTTCGGTCACGATCCGGTTTTCGCGGCCAGACCGCCGAAACGGCGCTCCCGTCTGGCATATTCGGCGATCGCGCTCTCAAGCGCGGCCTTGTCGAAGTCCGGCCAGTGGATCGGCACGAATACGAGTTCGCTGTAGGCCGCTTGCCACATCAGGAAATTCGACAGCCGCTGCTCGCCGCTGGTGCGGATGATCAGGTCGGGATCGGGAATGTCGGGCGCATCGAGATATTGACCGATTGCGTCGGCATCGATCGATGCGGGATCGCGTTTTCCCTCGGCCACTTCGCGGGCGAGGCGCCGCGCGGCGTTGGCGATTTCCTGGCGCGATCCATAGTTGAAGGCGACGACGAGATTAAGTTTGGTGTTGGCTTTGGTCAGCTCTTCGGCTTCGTTCAGGAGCACGCAGATATCGCCCTCCAGGCCCTCGCGCTCGCCGATCACGCGGACCCGCACGCCGTCACGGTGCAGCGACGCCAGATCGTTGCGGATGAAGCGCCGGAGCAGGCCGAACAGGTCGCCGATTTCGGTCGCCGGCCGCGACCAGTTTTCGGAGCTGAACGAAAAGATCGTCAGATAGAGCACGCCGAGTTCATGTGCCGCCCGAACCACGCGCCGCAGCGCCTCGACGCCGCGGCGATGGCCTTCCGCACGCGGCAGGCCGCGCGCGGCCGCCCAGCGCCCGTTGCCGTCCATGATGATCGCCACATGCAAGGGACCGCCGGTTCGATCCGGTCCTTCGGTTGCGGGGGCGGCGGCATTCGACATCATTCAATCCCAGGAAGGGTCCCAAGGAATTTTCCAAGGGGTCGCACGGGCAGTCTTGCGGCGTCAAACGGTGAGGATTTCCTTTTCCTTCGCCGCAAGCAATTGATCGATCTCGGAAATCATCCCGTCGGTGGCTTTCTGCACATCACCGGCGAGGCGTTCCTGATCGTCCTCGGAGATCTCGTGATTCTTCTCGAGCTTCTTGACCGTATCCAGTCCGTCGCGGCGAACATGCCGGACCGCGACCTTGGCCGCTTCGGCGTATTTATGCGCGACTTTCACAAGTTCCTTGCGGCGTTCCTCGTTGAGTTCCGGAATCCTCAAACGCAGCACCTGCCCTTCGGTGGCTGGGCTGAGGCCGAGATTGGAATCCACGATCGCCTTCTCCACGGCCTTGACCATGGACTTGTCCCAAACCTGGACGGAGAGAAGCCGCGGCTCGGGCACGCTGATGGTCGCGAGCTGATTGAGCGGCATGTGCGAGCCATAGGCTTCCACCTGCACCGGCTCCAGCATCGACGCTGCGGCACGGCCGGTGCGCAAACCGCCCAATTCGTGCTTGAGCGACTGGGTGGCGCCTTGCATGCGGCGCTTCAATTCGTTGATGTCAAAACCAGGCGTGGGCATAACGCTCTCCCCTCCTTGAAGTAAACCAGCCGTCGCCGCCGTCAGCGGGCGGTGCGGTTCGATACGGCACACGACGTCACCCGGCAACGACTGTGCCGTGTCCGGTACCGCGCAGCATCGCGCCGATCGAACCCGGCTCGGCGATCGAGAATACGATGATAGGCAGCGATGTCTCGCGGGCAAGCGCGAATGCGGTTGAGTCCATCACCTTGTAGCCACCCTCGATTGCCTGGGAATGCGTCAGGCGGTCGAAACGCTTGGCCGACGGGTCCTTTTTGGGGTCGGCGCTGTAGACGCCGTCGACATTGGTGGCCTTCAGCACCGCCTGCGCCCCGATCTCGGCCGCCCGCAGCACCGCCGTGGTATCGGTCGTGAAGAACGGATTGCCGGTTCCGCCGCCAAGCAGCACGATTCGCCCCTCGGCGAGGTATTTGTGCGCTGCACTGCGGGTGAACAGTTCGGAAATTTCGGGCATCACGAACGCCGACAGGGTGCGCGCCGGCGTGCCCTTGCGCTCGATCGCGGCCTCCAGCGCCAGGCAGTTCATCATGGTGGCGAGCATGCCCATGGTGTCGCCGGTCGGGCGGGACACGCCGCGGGACGATACTTCCACGCCGCGGACGATGTTTCCGCCGCCGACTACGACGGCGACCTCGACCCCGAGTTGGCGTGCGGCGATCAACTCGCCGGCGATTCGGTCCACGGTTGGTTGGTCGATACCGAAGGATTGGCTGCCGGCGAGATATTCGCCCGAGAGCTTGATCACGACACGACGATAGACCGGCTCAGCCATGATGCGATCGCTTCCTTAAGTCCCCGCGCGGGCTTCCGGCGCAACATGCGCCGGAAGGCTGTCTTCGCGGTTATTTCTTGCCGGCGGTCGCAGCAACTTCGGCTGCGAAATCGGATTCCTGCTTTTCGATTCCCTCGCCGAGAGCATAGCGCACAAAGCCGGTGATTTTCACAGGCGCGCCGATCTTGCCTTCGGCTTCCTTCACGGCCTGCGCGACCGACTTGCCCTTTTCGTCATGGATGAAGGCCTGCTCCAGTAGACAGACTTCCTTGTAGTAGGTCTTCAAACCGGACTCGACGATCTTCTCGATGACGTTTTCAGGCTTGCCCTGCTGGCGATATTTGTCGGCCAGCACGTCCTTTTCGCGGGTCACGACCGCCGGATCCAGCCCCGCCGGATCGAGCGCCTGCGGGTTGGCCGCGGCAACATGCATGGCAAGCTGGCGGCCGAGAACCGCAAGTTCATCGGCTTTGCCGGCGGATTCCAGCGCGACCAGCACGCCCATCTTGCCGGCGCCTTCGATCACGGCACCATGGACATAGCTCGACACCACGCCGTGGCCGACTTCGAGGGAAGCCGCGCGGCGCAGTGTCATGTTCTCACCGATGGTCGCGATCGCATCTGCAATCGCGGTCTCGACCGTGACGTCGCCGACCTTGACCGCCTTGATCTTCTCGACGTCGGCGCTGTTGTGCAGCGCGACCTGGGCGATCATCTTGACCAGCCCCTGGAACTGCTCGTTACGGGCGACGAAGTCGGTCTCGGAATTGACTTCGACCACGACGCCCTTGGTGGCTGACGTGACGGCGCCGATCAGGCCTTCGGCCGCGACGCGGCCGGCCTTTTTCGCAGCCTTCGACAGGCCCTTCTTGCGCAGCCAATCCTGCGCCGCTTGCATGTCGCCGGCGCTCTCGGTGAGGGCTGCCTTGCAATCCATCATGCCTGCGCCGGTCGACTCGCGCAGCTCCTTGACCATCGCTGCTGTGATCGTTGCCATCGTTGAATATCCTTCTTGCCTGTCAGGACGGCAGCGGCGCGCGCTTGCGCCGTGCCGCCATCAGCTGCAGGGAGTGTCGTATCGGGAATCGAACCGGTGGCCGGGAGAGCCCGGCCACGCCGCTTTGAATTATTCCGCTTCCGCGGTCAGGGTCTTGGCCTGGGCGACCCAGCCATCGGCCCGGCTCGGAAGTCCGACCTCTTCGCCGATCTTGTGTGCGGTGTCGTGATCGAGCTCGGCGAGCTGCCAGTAGTGGAAGATGCCGAGGTCGTTGAATTTCTTCTCGATCGCACCCGACACGCCGGTGAGCTTCTTGAGGTTGTCGGCAGTGCCGCGCGGACCGGCCAGCCCCTGGAACCCGGTCGGCTGGGGTGCAGCCGGAATTTCCTCGCGGACCGGCTGCGCGGACGCACCGATATCGATCCCGGAATCACCCTGCGCGCGCGAGATACCGTCGATGGCGGCGCGCGCGATCAGATCGCAATACAGCGAAATGGCGCGACCGGCGTCGTCATTGCCCGGCACCACATAGGTGATGCCCTTGGGGTCGGAGTTGGTATCGACGATGGCGGCGACGGGAATGTTGAGCCGCTGCGCTTCCTGGATCGCGATGTCTTCCTTGTTGGTGTCGATCACGAAGATCATGTCGGGAAGACCGCCCATGTCCTTGATGCCGCCCAGCGAACGATCGAGCTTGTCGCGCTCGCGCTGCAGCGTCAGCCGCTCCTTCTTGGTGTAGGCGTTGGCGTCGCCGGAATTGAGCACCTCATCGAGGTGGCGCAGCCGCTTGATCGAGCCGGAAATCGTCTTCCAGTTGGTCAGCGTGCCGCCGAGCCAGCGCGAATTGACGAAATACTGCGCCGAGCGCTTGGCAGCCTCGGAGACGCCGTCCTGCGCCTGGCGCTTGGTGCCGACGAACAGGATACGGCCGCCTTTGGCGACGGTGTCGCTGACCGCCTGCAACGCGCGATGCAGCATCGGCACGGTCTGGGCGAGGTCGATGATGTGGATGTTGTTGCGGGCGCCGAAAATGAACTCCGCCATTTTCGGATTCCAGCGGTGCGATTGGTGGCCAAAGTGAACGCCAGCTTCAAGCAGCTGACGCATAGAGAAATCGGGTAGCGCCATGGTATCAGTTCTCCGGTTGGTTCCTCCGGAAGCGTGTGAGCAGACGAGCCTTATGGCCCGGCAGCCACCGGACGGCCTTGTAAAGCCATGCTTCCGTGTGAGATGGCGCGGTATATAGCCGGATTTTGGCGAGAAGCAAGGAAATAAGGCCGGTTTTCGGGGCCGCATGAGGGCAAAATGGTTGGATTTGTCCCGCGTCTGGCCGCCGACGGCCGAGTTGGCGCCAGGGGTTGAGCGCCGCGCTATCGCACGTCCCGAACGTGCGATTCTTTGACCTATGCGGAATTCTGGCTATAATCTGGCCAGAATGCCTTTCGCCGTCATCCTCGCGCCAGAAGCCGTCGAAGACCTCAGGAGGCTCTCGGCGAGCGTCCGAGCCACGGTACGGAGTGCACTCGAAAAGCATCTCAGGAACGAACCGGAGAAGGCCAGTCGCAGCCGAATCAAACGATTGCGGGGAATACGTCGCCCGCAATACCGCCTCCGAGTGGACGAGGTTCGCGTGTTCTACGACGTTTCCGGCACGGCCGTCGAAGTCTTGGCGATCGTGGCCAAATCGGAGGTCGAGTCATGGCTCGCACAGTTCGCAGATCCGGAGTGAAGGAAGTTCCGCTTTCGGAAATCAAGGACGATTTGTCGCGGTTCCTCAGAGAGGCGGAGACGCAGGAAATCATCATCACGCGCCACGGCAAGCCCGCTGGAATATTAATCGGGTTCGAGTCGGAGGAGGATTGGTTCGACTATCGACTAGAAAACGATCCGCGATTTTTGCGCAGGATCGAGCAAGCGCGCGACAGTCTGCGAGCGGGACGCGGGGTTCCTTTGGAAGACCTCGAAACGGAATAGCGCTACCCGCGCAAGAGGTCAGGAACGACGGCGAAGGTTGCCGCGCCAGTGGTATCTTCCAAAGGAAGCATCGACTTCCTCCTGCTTCCGCAACCTGACCATCAGACGAAGCGCCTGCTCGACCGTCTGCTTTTTGGTCGGTTGCCCCGATGCCTTCTGGGCCTCGGCCAACAACACATCATCGATGTCAATATTGGTGCGCAAGCTCTTCTTCGCCGTCTCCACCGTCTGTCCATCCACCCCAGTGGCCGACCGCTTCGGAATCTGCAACAGATTCTTCCGCACCCGATCGCGCGTGATGTGATTGGTCATCTCAAAACGATGTGTACCGTTCAACATATACACATCGAGCACCCGCTATCCCGAGGCCTGAGCGTCATCCATCTGGCGAACAGAAGCAGCTGCATAGCACCCGGTCGTCCACGACGCCCAACACTGCCATGATCGCTGCGGCAAGAACTTGATGCCGCCCGAAGCGATGCAAAGGCCGAGCTTGCATTTGCTCCGACCTCCGCATCGCCCGCTCGGTTTTCAGCACCTCGCAACGTTCGGCGGGCATTTCTTGGCTGCCGGCGCAGCCGGTCGCGGCGGCGGAGCGGCCGGACGCGGTGGTGGTGGTGGTGGCGGCGGCGGTGCCGGACGGGCGATCTGGGGTGCAGGCCGCGGCGGCGGAGGCGGCGCCGGTCGAGGCGGCGGTGGCGCGGCGACCCTCGGCGGCGGCGGCGCTGGCCTCGATACCTGCGGCGCCGGACGCGGCGGAGGCGGCGGCGCGGCCCGGCGCGGCGGTTCGGCGCGGTGGATCTGCGGCTGTGCGGGTGGCTTTGGCGCGGCCACTGGAGCCGGCGCCGCGGGTTTCGGCGGCGGTGGCGGCTGAACCGCGGTTGGCTTTCGGGCCGTCTCCGGAACGACCGGCTTGGCCTCGGGGGCCTGCGCAGTGCCGCCGGCCTTCGGCTGACCCACGAGAGGTGTCGGCGCAGTCGTTCCAGGCGTCTTTGGCGCGCCCACGGCTCCCGGTTGATTCGGGGCCGCCGCTGCCGGGGCCGTCGGCGCCGGCTGGTTTAAAGGCGCAAGCTTCGCGTTCGGATTGGGCGCGCCGGTAACAGGCGCTGTCGCGGCCGGGGGCGCGGGAGGCGTGCCCTTGGTGCCGGGAATCGGCAGGCTATTGGCCTTCGGCGGCCCTTGGCCCTGCGGCAGCGCATTCGGGGTCACGTTGGCCGGCTGCGGCGTCGTTGGCGCCGCTTTCTGACCAAGCGGTGCCGCCGGAGTTCCGGGCTTGGCTGGATTGATCGCGGCGCTGGGCGGCATCGGCAGTTTTCCCTGCTGGATCAGCGAGGCCTTTTGTGCGGCAGCAGCCGGAAGTGTCGGACCGGCACCCGCCGGCGCCACAGCGCCCTGCCCGGGTGCGGCCTTCGTGCCCAGTGCCCCAGGCAGACCACCGGCACCGGGAGCCCCCGGCGCAACCAGCGGCGGCGGCCGGTTGATGACGGTGTTGATGACGGTGGTGTTGTGGATATTGGCGAAGATGATGTTGTTCGGCGGCGGCGCGACATAGACCGGCGCCCGGACATAGACCGGGATCGGCACAAAGAACGGTTGCGGCAGGATGAACAGCCCGATCGGCGGCGGCGGCGGCTCCAGGATGATGAAATCCGGCGGCGGCGGCGGCAGGAAATACACCGGCGGCGGCGGTGGCGGCAAAAAGCCGAAGTCCGGATCGCCGAAGTAAAACACAGGGCGATCGACATAGACGATCTCGTCCGGCGGCGGTGGCGGCACGTCGTAGTCGATGACCGCGAATGCCGGCGGCGGCTCCAGCGGCGCGGTCAGGATGGCGAGGCGGCGGCGGGCATCGCCGGCATGCGGCCCGTTCGGATAGCGTCGCAGGTAGGACCAGTAAGCTTGCGGCGTGTCGGCCCGGTAACTGCGAAGCCAGGTCAGCGCCTCGCGCCGCGCGGCCACGATCGCGCGCACGCGGCGCGCCAAGGGATCGCCGGGATAGGCGCCGAGGAAATCCTCATAAGCCGGCATCGTGTCGCGCTCGAGCGCGGCGGCGTAGGCGTCCTGCGCACCGAGATCGCGGATCGGCTTGTTCCTGATGGCGGCGACCTGGTCCGCCGGCGCCGGCGCGGGCGCATCCGGCGCGCGATCGAAGAACATGAAGGGTGCGTCGATCTTTTCCGCGTGCCAGGGCACCAACGCCCCCTTGCTCGCGTCGTTGACGCGCAACCGAAGGCGGTTGAAAACCTCCGGCAGCGGCAATCCGCCGGTGCGGATCATCTCCGCGAGCGACTGGGCGTAAACGCCATACGATCCCTGCTCGCTGGGAGCCACGGTGCCGGGCGCGGCGTTGAAGGCGATCAGCATGTGCGCCTCCGGCTCGACCAGGGCCAGCCCGCTCGCGATCGGCTGGCCGCCTTCGATGAAAGGCTGCGGCCGCGCCGCGTCCAGCACCACGATGTTGGCTTTCAGCGGCAGCGATGCCAGCTGGCGGATATAGTCGTTGATCCGCAATCCTTCGGTCGGAATGTCGGTGTCGCGACTGATCGAGGAGTCGACGGGGATGAAATAATTCTCGCCGGCGAGCTGGATGCCGTAGCCGGCGAGATAGACCATCGCGACCGTACCCGGGCCGGACGCTTCGGCCTTCTGGATGAAATCGCGAAAACTTCGCCGCAGCGTATCGCCATCGAGATCGCGGGCCCCGACGACATCGAAGCCTGCCGCCTGCAAAGTCTGGGCGATCAAGCCGGCGTCATTGGCCGCCGACGCGAGCGGGGACTTGGCGTAAGCGCCATTGCCGACGACGAGCGCGATCCGTTTTTCCTGCTGCTGAGCGCTGGCGGAAGTCAGGAGCCCCGGGAACCCGGACAACAGCACCAAACAGAGCGAAAAGATCGAAAGGGTTCTGGTCACCTGCATGGCTGTTCGGTCCCCACCGGTTCAAGCACGACACGCATTGAATACCCTGCTAGCTGAACATCGTTTGAATGAAAAGCGCTGCCAATAAGGCAGCGTGTGGCGCAAACCGATATCCACCCCGCATCATTTGCGGGCAGGCTCTCGAAAACGCGCTACCCGCCGGCCTCGACGGGCTTGGCCTGGTTGCGATCACGATCGAGCTTGGCCTTGAGACCGGCGATGTCGCCAAAGAACGCGTTTTCGTCGCGGAACGGGACCGCGCGGAACGAAGGCGGCATCAGCAGCCGCGTGGTGTTTTGCCGGCCGGAGTCGGAAAACGCCTCCGATTGCTGCAGCGTCTGTGCCGCAATCACGGTCACGAGCACCGTCGTCACGATGGCGCCTTTCAGCCACAGGCGTGCCGGGCCGACCTCGCGCAGGTGGAAGAAGCACATCGCGGCAAGGATCGACCAGATCGCGACATATTGGTAGGTGCTGGCGGTCGGCCACGTCCACGCGAAGGCGGAAACCTGCGCGAACTCGTTGTAGAGCGAAAGCGCGAACGCACCCACCAGCACGATCAGCAGATGGCGCAGAAAGCGCGAGCGGCCGGAGAAGATGCGCGACAGCAGCGCCCACAATCCGGCCCACACCAGCACCGTGGCGATGATCGTCAGCGACGGTGTCAGATAGGTCGAGACCCGGGGCTCCGAGGTCTGTGTCAGCCAGACCTTGAGCATGTAGATCCCAAGCGTCACGCAGCCGAGCGCCGCGGCGCCCAGGAACGGCAGCATCCCCCGCTCCGGCCGCGCCACCCGTTCGCGCTCGACTTCATGGTTGATCGCGCGGAAGCGCAAATAGGTTTGACCGATGCGGATCGGTTTGGTGCCGTCAACGATGATGCGCGCCAGCCGGCTCTTGCCGCCGTCGAGGAACGTGCCGTTGACGCTGCCCATGTCCTCGGCAACGAGTTGCCCGGCCTCGTCGCGAAAAACACGCAGGTGCCGTGCTGCGACATAGGGATCGTCGACGATCACATCGTTATCGTAGCCGCGGCCGATGCGCACTTCCGGACCGGCGATCCGGACGCGTGCGGTGATGTCGCGGTGGCGCGATAATATCTCGACCCAGATCATTTGGTTATTTGCACCGCTTCGAGAAAGCGCCTGCCGAGCGCGATGGCGTCGTCATAGCCCACCGCCTGAAGGCTCAACCGCGACACCAGCGCCTCGCTGCTGTGGTCCTGCGTCACGGCGATCAGTGCCACGTCGTAAAGTTCTTCAAACTCGCGATAGGCTTGCGCGCACCAGATCACCCGCAGCGGCGGATGGTCCTGCGCGGGCGCTGCGCTGACAAAGTCCTCGTGGCAGCGCTCCGGCGTGTACCATTTGCGGTACGGGCCGCCGCCGACCAGGCGCGGCTGGCTCAGCTGCGTCAGATAGGTCGCGAACTGGAATTGATTGAGATCGACGGTCTTGACGTAGGAATGGTTGATCTGGATGGCGCCGGTGTTGAGATCGGACGCCACGAACAGGCCGGTGTCGCTGCTGCAATTGGTTGAATTGATATTGGCGCGCGGCTTCGGCGTGGCGCCGGCATTGGTGTTGGCCCAGCAATTGAACCACGGCGCAATCGTCTCCGGTGTCCGGTAGGGCCCGAGCACGGTCGAGCGAAACCCTTCTTCGCCCAGCGATTTGTAGAGCGCGGCCCCCCACGCGGTGAGCTGTCGCGCAATCTCGGCACGCAGGTCCGGCGCCGTCTCATGCTCTCGGGCGCTCTGCAGCAGTGCCGCGGCAAAACGCGCCGGCACCAGGAAGCTGACAAGCTGGCCGCCCCTGCGGGTCGCCACGTTGATGCCGACCACAAGCCCTTCGCCGTTGACGGTCGGGCCGCCACTCATGCCGGGATTGAGCGCCCCGCTGAAGTGGACGCGATCGTTGTAGCTGTGCTCGACCAGACCGTTATAGGTGCCTTCGATGATGGTGAAGCCGAGGTCGAGCGGATTGCCCATGGAATAGAGCC
The DNA here is from genome assembly GCF_036924615.1 of Bradyrhizobium sp. AZCC 2289. Taxonomy (NCBI): domain Bacteria; kingdom Pseudomonadati; phylum Pseudomonadota; class Alphaproteobacteria; order Hyphomicrobiales; family Nitrobacteraceae; genus Bradyrhizobium; species Bradyrhizobium sp. AZCC 2289. The sequence goes on from NZ_JAZHRY010000001.1 coordinate 10,111,779, forward strand.
GTTCACCCTTGGGCAGGCCCCCCTCCATGGCGGTCTTGTCGAAGGTGAAGAACGGCGCGTCATGCTTGTCGAGGCGAACGATGGCGAGGTCGTTGGGCAGGTCGACGCCGAGCAGACTGACGTCGCCGTGGCTGCCATCGGCCGCCACATATTCAAGCCGATAGGTCTTCGGCTCGAGCGCAACCTGCGAGACCACGTGATAGTTGGTGATCGCCAGCCCATCGGCGGAAACCAGAAATCCCGAGCCGATCGAAATCTGCCGCCCGGCGTCGGCGACCAGCGTGCGAATCTGCAACAGCCGCGGCGGCGCCGACGCATAGATGCCCTCCGCAACCGAAGCCGGGCCAGGGGCCGCCAGGGCGGCGGCGCCACCGAGCGCGGCAATCACCGTCAACAATCTCAATAGCCGCACAACATAGCTAACCGAAGCCGCCAAGAAATCCTCCAAGCCCTGATGAAAACAGGGCGGACCGTTGTGGTTAGCGGAGCCTCTCACTTCAGGCGCCCCAACAAACGCTATTGCACCAGTCGAAGCTCGGCAATCGTTGCTCGCGCGGCGTCTTCCTCCAAAGGAAAGAAATCGAGCGGCCCGGGATTGCTGTTGCCGGAGGTAACCGCGGCGCCAACGAGCAGGCCGGCGACACCACCCGCAGCCGACATCCCGCCGAGGACCTTGGCTCTGTCGCTCGGCCTTGCAAGGAAGAAATAGGTACGGCCGGATTGTGTGGAAATGTCGCGCTGACTCACCCCGGGAAACAACGCAGCGGTGGCCGAGAGCTGGTGCTGACCCGACGCGCGGTCGACATACACATAGGTCCCCGTCTTGAGTTCGGCCATCGGCCCACCGTCGAGTCTGACATCCCAGCCTGGGTCAGTGATCCCAGCATAGCCCTTCTCGCGAAGCACGACGATGCGCGACTGTCCTGCTCGCGGCGGACCGATCTTCTGCACCATCGCGGAGTAGTCCAGCCCGTTTCTTTCGGTCTCGCAGCCGGACAACAATGCGGCAACGATCAACAACGCTACGCCACGCCAATACATCACGCCCCCACGCCCCATTCGATCCCCGAGCAGGCAAGTAACAAGAAACACGGCGTGGTTGCAACAGCCGGACATTCATGCCGCACCGGCAAAGCGGGCCATGGATAGGTTTTACAAACGGCATCGCACGCAACCGTGCGCCAAGATTAAAAATCTGGAATGACAACCCGCAAGGCAGGAGACGCCGGAGACCCCGCTACCTCACAGCGTCTGCACGTCCACCACGCCCGACACCGCCTTGATCGCGCCGGCGATCTGCGGCGAAACCTTGAAGCGGCCCGGGAGTTTCATTTCGACCTCGGTTTCAAGGTCGAGCATGATGACGAGCGAGACGTCGCCATTGGCCCCGTCCGCCGGGGCTGGCGCGGGTTTGACCTGCGGGGCGCGGGCCGGGCCGCCGGGCGCTGCGGGTTCCGGCATGTTCAGCCGCTTTGCAATGGAATCCAGCGGTTTGGTATCGCGCACGAAGATGCGCAGCCCCTTTTGGGTTTTGGCCGCGGCGGCGTCGAGCGGTTCGGCGTGCAGCACCCTCGCCCGCACGTCCTCGCCCTGCAGCTCGGCGCCGAGCTGCAGCAGCACGGCGGCTCCCGGCTCCAGTACGTCGCGATATTGCGCGAGGCCTTCGGAGAACAACACGGCTTCGAAATGACCGGTCGGGTCCGACAGGCCCATGATGCCCATCTTGTTGCCGGTCTTGGTGCGCCGTTCCATCCGCGACACCACGGTCGCGGCAACCTTGCCGGCGGTCGCGCCGGTTTTGACCGCGCGCGAAAATTCCGCCCACGACTGCACCCGCAACCGTTTCAAGACGGTGGCGTAATCATCCAGGGGATGGCCGGACAGGAAGAAGCCGATGGCGTCGTATTCGCGCCGCAGCCGCTCGGCCGGCAACCAAGGCTCGACCTGCGGCAGCATGATGGTCGGTGCGTCGGAGGCGCCGCCGAACATATCGTTCTGCCCGAGCGTCGCGGCCTCATGGCTGCGCTGGCACGCCGCCAGGATCGCCTCTGCGCCCCCAAATACCCGCGCGCGGTTCGAATCGAGCGTGTCGAAGGCGCCAGCCGCGGCCAGGCTTTCGATGACGCGCTTGTTGATCGCACGCGGATTGGCGCGCGCGGCGAAATCGGCCAGCGACGTGAAGGCGCCCTCTTTCCGCGTCGCCACGATCAGCTCAACGGCCTGCGGGCCGACGCCCTTCAGCGCGGCCAGCGCGTAATAGATCGTGTTGTCGCTGACTTCGAAGGTCGCCCCCGAACGGTTGATATTGGGCGCCTCGACCTTGATCCCGAGCCGCTGCGCCTCGGCGCGAAACTCCGACAGCTTGTCTGTGTTGTTGAGTTCGAGCGTCATCGACGCGGCCAGGAACTCGACCGGATAATGCGCCTTCATATAGGCGGTGTGATACGACACCAGCGCATAGGCCGCCGCATGGCTCTTGTTGAAGCCGTAGTCGGCGAATTTGGCGAGCAATTCGAAGATGGTGTCCGCCTGCCCTTTCGGCACGCCGTTCTTGACCGAGCCGGCCACGAAGATCGCGCGCTGCTTTTCCATCTCGGAGCGGATCTTCTTGCCCATCGCGCGGCGCAGCAAATCGGCGTCGCCGAGCGAGTAGCCGGCCATCACCTGGGCGATCTGCATCACCTGTTCCTGATAGATGATGACGCCGAACGTCTCCTTCAGGATCGGCTCGAGCAGCGGGTGCAGATATTCCGGCTCCTCGTCGCCATGCTTGCGCGCGCAATAGGTCGGAATGTTCGCCATCGGGCCCGGACGATACAGCGCCACCAGCGCGATGATGTCCTCGAAGCGGTCGGGCCGCATGTCGACCAGCGCGCGGCGCATGCCCTGGCTTTCCACCTGGAACACGCCGACCACATCGCCCTTGGCCAGCATCTGGTAGCTTGGGGCATCGTCGAGCGGCAAAGTAGCGAGGTCGATTTCGATGTTGCGCTGCTTGAGCAGCTTGACCGCGACGTCGAGCACGGTGAGCGTCTTCAGGCCGAGGAAGTCGAATTTCACCAGCCCCGCGGGCTCGACCCATTTCATGTTGAACTGAGTCACCGGCATGTCGGATTTGGGATCGCGATAGAGCGGCACCAGTTCGCTCAAGGGACGGTCGCCGATCACGATACCGGCGGCGTGGGTGGAAGCGTGCCGGGTCAGGCCTTCGAGACGCTGGGCGATGTCGAAGGCGCGGGCCACCACTGCGTCCTCGTCGCGAAACGCCTGCAGCTTGGGTTCGCTGGCGATCGCCGCGGCCAGCGTCACCGGCGCTGCGGGATTCTGCGGCACCAGTTTTGTCAGCTTGTCGACCTGCCCATAGGGCATCTGCAGCACGCGGCCGACGTCGCGCAGCACGCCGCGCGCCTGCAGCGTACCGAAAGTGATGATCTGCGCCACCTGATCGCGGCCGTAGCGCTGCTGCACGTAGTCGATCACCTCGCCGCGGCGGTCCTGACAGAAGTCGATGTCGAAGTCGGGCATCGAGACGCGTTCGGGATTGAGGAAGCGCTCGAACAGCAGGCCGAAGCGGATCGGATCGAGGTCGGTGATGGTCAGTGCATAGGCGACCAGCGATCCCGCGCCGGAGCCGCGACCCGGCCCGACCGGAATGCCCTCGGATTTTGCGTGCTGGATGAAATCGGCCACGATCAGGAAGTAGCCCGCATAGTTCATGCGGGTGATGACATCGAGTTCGAACGCCAGCCGCGCGTGATAGGTTTCCTCGGTCATGCCCGGCGCGAGGCCGTGCACCTTCAGCCTATGGATAAGACCCGCCTCGGCCTGGCGCCGCAGCTCGGCGGCCTCCTCGGCCTCGGCGTCGGCTGCATTGCTGCCGGCGCCGACCGTGAAGCGCGGCAGGATCGGCTTGCGCGTCTTCGGCCGGAACGAACAGCGCTCCGCGATCTCCACCGTCGATGCCAGCGCCTCCGGAATGTCGGCGAACAATACCGCCATTTCGGCCCGCGTCTTGAAGCGGTGATCGGGCGTGAGCTGATCGCGATCGGTCTCGGCGATCAAGCGGCCGCCGGCGATACACAACAGCGCGTCATGGGCTTCGTAATCATCGTTGGCGGCAAAGTACGGCTCGTTGGTCGCGACCAGCGGCAGTCCCTTGGCGTAGGCCAGATCGATCAGGCCGGCCTCGGCGCGGCGCTCCTTCTCGATGCCGTGACGTTGCAACTCGACATAGAGGCGATCGCCGAACAGGCTCGCCAGCCGGTCGCAGCGCGTCGCGGCAAGGGCTGCATGATCGCCATGGATCGCCAGCGAGATCGGCCCATCGGGGCCGCCGGTGAGCGCGATCAAATCCTCGGCATCGCCCTCCAGCCACTCGAACTTGATGTGCGGGGACTGATGGACAGGCGTCTCCAGGAACGCCCGCGAGTTCAGCCGCATCAGGCTGCGATAGCCGCGCTCGCGCGCCGCCAGCAATACGATTCGAGAAGGTGCCGAAGCCAGCGCATTGCGCGCATTGGGATCCTGGTCGCCAAAGTCGATCGCGAGCTCGCAGCCGATGATCGGCTGGATGCCGTAGCCCGCCATCTTGTCGGAGAATTCCAGCGCCCCGAACATGTTGTCGGTGTCGGTCAGCGCCAGCGCCGGCTGGCGGTCCGCCTTGGCGAGTTCGCCGAGCTTCTGGATCTTGATCGAGCCCTTCAGCAGCGAATAGGCCGAATGAACGTGGAGATGAACGAATCCGGCACTGGACATGGCTGCTCGAGCGCTTCTGGGTCAGGGATGGCTGCGATCGTCAGGCCAACGGACACGCAAAGGAAACCCAAAGGAAACCCAAGCCTCCAGGCCCGACTCGCCCGCCATGGTGATGCCTGACGCGACCGGAGTCCACGCGCGACGGCGAATGAGCCTTCGCCATCCGGCTTTTCCCCAGGGACACACACCCAAGGCGTACCAAGCGGCCCCGGCCGAAGCCGCATGGCTTCGCCCGGTCCCTGTCCGCCTCGCTCAGAACTGCGGAATCAGCTGCGCCCAGACCGCGATCATCCCGACGAACAGCGTGATCGACGCCAGCGCCGCCGCTTCTTCCATGAAAGTCTTCAACATCCCCGCCTCCCTGGACTAGAACATATGAAGAACAATGTTCCTTTTTTGTTCTCCGGAGTCAAGGGACGGTCGTGGGTCTGTTTGAGAAAGTGACCACGAAATAAATCGCTTGGTTAACGGGACTCGCCTTTGGCGAGGACTGGCAGCTAAGGTCGCCCACCTATTTGGGGGGAGCGATGCGACGATTCTGGCGGGGTATTGCCACTCAGGCTGCTGGCATTCTTTCCCTTACAGACCCAGTCCGAAAGGTCATTGATAAGATTTTCTGGACGGGAGAGGCTTTGAAAAAAGCTTCTGGGATTCCGAAGTGGAAGCCATCATTAACGATGCAGCCAAGGCTATGCGCAAATCGCTTCAGCGCACTCCCGGCGTAATTCGAAATCCAAATTAAGATCAGCGCCTTTCCAACAGCCAAGCCTGCGACTTCCAGCGCATCGTTCTCGTTCGCAAACCCGAAGACGCCATCCATTCCCCGCCGCGCCACGCGACGCTGACCAAGTGGCCCTTGCCGATAGCGTACTGCAGCACGATGAATTGATCGACCTAGCGAGTTGGTTGGGGTCCCTCGGACGTTGGAGGTGAGTTGTCACTCGTATTTCCCGGCCACGCCTTGGAGTGCTCGGCAATCCACTTGCCCGCGTCATGTTCCGTAATAAAGCCCTTGATTACTTCGGTTTCGCCATCGGGCCATAGAATATCGATCCCCCAGCCAGTTCCGGGAATTTTCCGCGCCATGAAGGTTGGTCGCTGCTCGATCATCCCTCGAATATGCGCCGATGGCGGCCCGGTTCAAGCCAGCCATCCTGCCACAATCAAACTGACCCACTACCCAAGGGGGGGTCGTTGGCCGGCTTTAGAAGAGACCTTTTTAGCCCTGACGCGAATCGGTTTGCCCCTCCCCCGGGCCGCTGTGGCGGCGAGAGGGGAACGAGGGTTCCCGCTGCTGATCAAAGCAAGGCGCGCAACTTCCCGTGGGCGTTTGGGAATCGGTCACTTCTTTTTCCCAAAGACCGGCGACTTCACCGGCTTGGCCTTCCAATCGAAGAAATCATAAAGGCCGGACCAGGCATGGACCTCGGCCTGGCAAATCCCGCATTTGAAACTGCCGGAATGCTTGTCAGAATGCTGCTCTCTTGTCGCGTCGTAATCCATCCCGCAACCGGGGCAGGTGAAATGTTCGGTGGTCCAAATGCCGCTTGCCATCCCGCAAATATGCCCCGCCGACCGTCCGTTTTCCAGTGCGGATATCCGTCACAATCAAATTGAGCCTGATCGCGAGTTAATTCCTGCGCGAAATCTTCGGTCGGGCGCAATTACCCGCGCCAGTCCCAGTCTCCGCTGTCCCAACTGCCCGCTCCAACGAAAAAAGCCCCGGGCAATGCCCGGGGCTTTGATCTTGTCGATGATCGCGAGATCAGTACTTCGCGATGATCGGGCCGCCGAACTTGTAGTTCACGCGGACGGTGACGAGATCGACGTCCTGACGGATGCGATCGGCACCGAAGAGCGCGCCAGCCGGCGTGGTGAAGGTGTAGGTGCGATCCTGCATGAACAGGTGATCGTACTCGATCGCGGCCGACCAGTTCGGGGCGAAGCCGTATTCGAGGCCGACGCCGACCACGCCACCCCAGCGGGTGTCGTCGCTGGTGGTGGCGGAGAGAGCGCCGCCAGTGGTGTTGATGCGGTAACGATCCGCGGTCACCGCAGCACCACCCTTGAGGTAGAACAGCACGTTGTTGGCGGCATAGCCGACCTGACCCGTGAACAGACCGAACGCGTCGATCTTCGAGGTGTTGACGAAACCGGGGAACAGCAGGCTCGTGTTCGAGCCCTTCAGGTCAGCCCAGTCACCCTGCGCTTCAACGCCGAACACCCAGGTGCCGGACTGCCAGCGATAACCGACCTGACCACCGGCGACGCCGCCAGTTGCGTCATGGCTGCCTTCACCGCCGACCAAAAACGGCGGCACGGAATCCCAGCTGTTGTGGCTCGAACCCCAACCACCGTTGGCGCCGACGTAGAAACCGCTCCAGTCGTACACAGCGGCGATCATCGCGGGCGCCTTGGTGTAAGGACGCGCAGCAAGATCAGCAGCCACTGCCGGCGCAGCCGCGCCGAGCGCGATCAGACTGGCCGTAACAAGCAAAACCTTCTTCATCTTTTTTATCCCGTTCCGATTTTTGTACAGCCCCCAAGGCCGTTGCAACCTCATAGCAGCGTTCGTTTGAAATGCTGTAACTTCGATGCAACAGGCGGCGCTAAACGACTTCGGCGAAAACGTAAGTTAATGTTGCGTTACAGGCACTTTTCGGAACATTGTGATGACGCTTGCCGCAAAAAATTCACATTTCAATCGCGCACCATCGTTTGCGCGCGAGAATGTGTTTGACGAGAAGGCGCGTACGGCTTGGATCGGAATAATAGAAGTTCGATGATGCCGAAAAACAGCCGTCAGGTTGGGGAAATTCGGGCGTTGGGGAGATTCGAAAATGCGTAGAGTGATTCTGGCGTTGCTGGCGGCCGGCGGTCTCATAGCACTCGGCGCGATGCCCGCCGAAGCGGTCGGCACGCGATACCCGTTCTGCATCCAGGGCGACGACCATCCCGGCCTGAGCAATTGCACCTTCACGAGCTATGAGCAGTGTCAGGCCTCGGCTTCCGGGCGCCGCCTGTGGTGCATCGCCAATCCCTATTATGTCGGCGACGGCGACGCGCCGCCCTATGCCGGCCGCGGCCGCCGCTTGCCGCCGGCCTATCCGGGCTACCCCAGGTACTGAACCGGGTACGGCGCATCGAGGATCGGCGACGGCGAGGCCGACCATTTGCACGATCCCGAGCGTTCAGCGCGCGAACGTGATTTGACGCAGCCCTCGCATGGGTTGTCTGTTGACGGTTGACGATTACCGTCAAAGTCGGACACGGAGGACGTCATGCGAACGGCATTACTGGCGCTGATGGTGGGCTGTGCCGCGTCTGCAACGGTTGCGATGCCGGCATCGGCGCGCGATTACCCCTACTGCATCAGGGGTTGCGACTTCGGCTCGGGTCTCGGCGATTGCAGTTTCACAAGTTACCAGCAGTGCCAGGCGAGCGCTTCAGGGCGGACGGCCACCTGTGAGGAAAACCCGAATTTCAGCGGCAAGGCGGAAATGACGGCCGACCGCGGCCGCATGTCCCGCAGGAGGTACTGATGCGCGCATCGGCTTTGGTCATTCTGGCGACCGCAGCCGCTGGCCCGGCAGCGGCCCAAACCTATGCACCGGGCTATCCGGTCTGCCTGCACGTGTACGGACCGGCCACCTATTACGAATGCCGCTATACGTCGATGGAGCAGTGCGCCATAACCGCATCGGGCCGTTCAGCACAATGCGTGCTCAACCCCTATGTCGCGAACGCGGAAGTCCCGGCGCGCTACCGGCGGCACCGCGCTTATTGAGCGCCGGAGCACCGGTCCTGCAAGAATATTGAATCAGAACGGTGCTTTGGATTCTTGGTTTGACGCATTTTCCAAGCGCGAACCAGCAACCACTCCGGATCAAGTCGCGGCAGCTTTTCGCCTGGAAACGCACGACGCCGGCTCGACGGCCTGGACATCGGCCAACGACACAGACCGCGCCAGGCGCGTGCTTCGGCACGGGTAGCCACGCGCCCCGAAACCTCCTATTTCATTGCCAAGGCCGAAATGCCGGCCGATCGCGGTCGGATGCCCCGCAGGAGGTATTGATGCGCGTTCTGACTTTGGCGATGTTGGCAGTTGGCGCGGTGTCGATCGCCCAACCGGCGCAGGCCCAAACCTACGACCCGAGCTATCCGGTTTGCATGCGGGTGTTTGGCGACCCGACCTATTTCGAATGCCGTTACTCGACCATCGCGCAATGCAAAGGCACGGCGGCCGGCCGTGGCGCGGAGTGCCTGCTTAATCCCTATTTTGCAAGTGCGGTGGATCCCGCGCGCCGGCGGCATCGCGCTTATTGATTCTCGTTTTGACGCGTATTCTTTATGCGAACCGGTATCCACCCCGGTTCAAGTCCGGGGCAGGCTTTCGCTTGAAAACGCTTTATTCCAGCTCGACGACCTGGCCGTCGACCAGCGACACCCGGCGGTCCATCCGGCCGGCGAGTTCCATATTGTGGGTCGCGATCAGCATCGCGACCCGCGTCGCCTTCACCAGCTGCATCAACGCATTGAATACGTGATCGGCGGTGTGCGGATCGAGATTTCCGGTCGGCTCGTCCGCCAATAGCGCGCGCGGCGCGTTGGCCACTGCGCGCGCGATCGCGACGCGCTGCTGTTCGCCGCCGGACAATTCGGCCGGCCGGTGGGTGATGCGATCGCTCAAGCCGAGATAGGACAGGATTTCAGTGGAGCGCTTGATGGTCTCGGCGCGCCTGAGGCCGCGGATCATTTGCGGCAGCATGACGTTTTCGAGCGCGGTGAATTCCGGCAGCAGCCGGTGCGACTGATAGACGAAGCCGATGTCGGTACGGCGAATCAGCGTGCGTTCGGTATCCGACAATTGCGAGGTCGGTGTCCCCGCCACATAGACCTCGCCGTCGTCGGGGCCTTCGAGCAGGCCGGCGATATGCAGCAACGTCGATTTGCCCGAACCCGACGGCGCCACCAGCGCCACCGATTGCCCCGCCCACAGCGCCAGCTTGGCGCCGTTGAGAATGGTCAGCGTCGCCTCGCCTTGCCTGTACTGGCGTTTTATCTCGTGAAGATAAATAACCGGTACATCTTCTGCCCCCTCGGCCATCTCGTCCTCACTCGTACCGCAGCGCGTCGACAGGATCGAGGCGCGCGGCGCGCCAGGCTGGATACAGCGTCGCCAGGAAAGACAGCGTCAGCGCCATGATCACGACCGCCGAGGTCTCGCCAAAATCGATCTCGGCCGGCAGGCGCGACAGAAAATACAGCGTGGGGTCGAACAAGGGCGTGTTGGTGGCCCAGGACAGAAATTGCCGGATCGATTCGATGTTCAGGCAGATCAACATCCCGACCAGGAAGCCGACGAAGGTCCCGACCACGCCGATCGCGGCTCCCGTGATCAGGAAAATCCGCATGATCGAGCCCTGCGAGGCGCCCATGGTGCGCAGGATCGCGATGTCCTGGCCCTTGTCCTTCACCAGCATGATCAGGCCGGAGACGATGTTCAGTGCCGCGACCAGCACGATCATGGTCAGGATCAGGAACATCACGTTGCGCTCGACCTGCAGCGCATTGAAGAAGGTCGAGTTGCGCTGCCGCCAGTCGACCAGGAACACCGGCCGCCCGGCGGCCTCCGTCACCGTCTTGCGGTAGGTGTCGATCTTGTCGGGATCGGCGGTGAACACCTCGATCGCGGTGACGTCGTCCTTGCGGTTGAAATAGGCCTGCGACTCCGCCAGCGGCATGAACACGAAGCCGGCATCGTACTCCGACATGCCGATCTCGAACACGGCCGTGATCTTGTAGGGCTTGATACGGGGCGTCGTGCCCATCGGCGTGACCGCGCCGCGCGGCGCGACCAGCGTGATGCTGTCGCCGGCATGCAGCGACAATTGATCGGCGAGCCGGCGGCCGATTGCGACGCCCTGCCCCTCGTCGAATCCCTCGAGCGTGCCCTGTTTGATGTTCGAGGCGATCGAGGTGAGATTGTTGAGATCGTCGGCGCGCATGCCGCGGACCAGCACGCCGGATGCATTGAAGGCCGAGGACGCCAGCGCCTGGCCATCCACCACGGGCGCGGCAAGCCGGATACCGGAGACCTGGCTGATGCGCTCGGCGACGTCCTTCCAGTCGGTCAGCGGCGATTCCAGCGGCTGCACCAGCAAATGCCCGTTGAGGCCGAGGATCTTGTCCAAGAGCTCCTTGCGGAAGCCATTCATGACGGCCATCACGATGATCAGCGTGGCGACGCCGAGCATGATGCCGAGAAAGGAAAAGCCGGCGATGACGGAAATGAAACCTTCCTTGCGACGTGCCCGCAAATAGCGTCCGGACAACAGCCACTCGAATGGCGCAAAAGGCGGGGTTCGGACTGTCTCGTTCATGGTTTCATCCATCTTTCGATAATCCCATGATTCGGGCCAAATGTGGCCGGAATGCCTGACTTCAACGTGTCCGGTGGATAATCTTTATCCTGCTATCCGCGCGACCACTTCGGCCGGGCTGAGATTCTCGCGCGATCCGTCGCTGCGCCGCTTGATCTCGAGCTTGCCCTCGGCGAGGCCCTTGGGGCCGACCAGTATCTGCCAGGGGATACCGATCAGGTCGGCGGCCGCGAATTTCGCGCCGGCGCGCTGGTCGGTGTCGTCATAGAGCACATCGACGCCCTTGGCCTGCAATTCTCCATACAGCTTTTCGCAAGCCGCATCGACGGCCGCGTCGCCCTGCTTCAGGTTCAGGATCACGGCCTTGAACGGTGCGACCGCCTCCGGCCATTTGATGCCGGCATCGTCATGGCAAGCCTCGATGATCGCGCCGACCAGGCGCGACACGCCGACGCCGTAGGAGCCGCCATGGATCGGCACGTCGGCGCCGTCGGGGCCGGCCACCAGCGCCTTCATGGCGTCCGAATATTTGGTGCCGAAATAGAAGATCTGGCCGACCTCGATGCCGCGGGTATGCACCTTCTTGTCGGCGGGCACTTCGCGTTCGAAGCGCGCGGCATCATGGACGTCTTCGGTCGCGGCATAGACCGAGGTCCATTGCTTGATGATGCCGGTGAGATCGCCGTCGTAATCGACATCGTCGCCGGGGATCGGCAGATTGAGCACGTCGCTGTCGCAATAGACGCCGGACTCGCCGGTTTCGGCGAGCACGATGAATTCGTGGCTGAGATCGCCGCCGATGGGCCCGGTTTCCGCGCGCATCGGGATCGCCTTCAGCCCCATCCGCGCAAAGGTGCGCAGATAAGCGACGAACATCCTGTTGTAGGAACGGCGTGCGGCCGCCTCGTCGATGTCGAAGGAATAGGCGTCCTTCATCAGGAATTCGCGGCCGCGCATCACGCCGAAGCGCGGACGCTGCTCGTCGCGGAACTTCCACTGGATGTGGTAGAGATTGAGCGGCAGACTCTTGTAGGATTTGACGTAGGCGCGAAAAATCTCGGTGATCATTTCCTCATTGGTCGGCCCGTACAGCAATTCGCGCTTGTGGCGATCGCTGATGCGCAGCATCTCCGGCCCGTAGGCGTCGTAGCGGCCGCTTTCGCGCCAGAGATCGGCGAGCTGCAGCGTCGGCATTAACAGCTCCAAGGCGCCGGCGCGGTCCTGCTCCTCGCGGACGATCTGCTCGATCTTCTTCAGCACCCGAAAACCCAGCGGCAGCCAGGCATAGATGCCAGCCGCCTCCTGCCGCATCATGCCCGCGCGCAGCATCAGCCGATGCGAGACGATCTCCGCCTCTTTCGGATTCTCTTTCAGGATCGGCAGGAAAAAACGCGACAATCGCATGGGTCAAACTCAAGGGAATCAGCGGGGACACGAGAGGGGTGCAGTGAAACCGGATCGGGTACGAAAACACAAGGCCGGGGCGTGTGAAAAGCCGCTGGGAATGCGGATTTCCGGCCATTTCGGCCCAAAGATCGTGGCGGGGCAAAATCCATCCTAGGGCGCGATTCCGTGCCGGAATCCGCGCCTTGATGGCGCATGCGTTCATTTGATCAGGATCGGCGATTCCACGCTGAACGTGTCGCTATCGGCGATCGAAATGCCAAGGCCGAGCATCCAGCGCCCGGCCGCCAGATTGGGAATTCTCACGTGCCAGCTGTCGTCAAAGCTATGTTCGGCCTGAACCGCCTGCAGCCGCTTTCCGGCTTTCGCATCGGAAAGCGTCACCGACACGGCCTTGGCCGTCAGCGGCTTCTCTTCCATCGTCTCAAGCTGGATCGTGATGTCCACCGGCCCGGCGCGTCCCGGCGAAACCGTGACATTGGCCATCGCCTTCTCTGTGTGAATATGTGTGAAGAAATCGTCATCGCCCGCGGCGGCTGCCGGTCGTGCTGTACCGGACAGCCAACCAAGGCAGAGGATGCCTAACGCGAGCCGCGACAATAGCGAACCACGAGACCGTCGGTGCGCCATCGTCATCGCATCTTCATGCCGGGATGATCCGGCATATTCTTCATCTCCATGTGACCGCCTGCCCCATCGGCGCCCGCGGGCGCCGGCGCGCCGACGCCCTGCACATCGAGCGACAGCGTCACCTTGCCGGCTTTTTCAAATTCAAGCGTAATCGGTACCTTGTCGCCTTGTTTCAGCTGACCCTTCAGGTCGAACATCATCAGATGATAGCCGCCCGGCGCAAGCTTGACGGTCTTGCCGGGCTCGATCGTCAGGCCGTTGTCGAGTGGACGCATCGTCATCACGCCGTCTTTCACGGCCATCTCGTGGACCTCGACCTTGCCGGCGATGTCCCCTGCGCCACCGATGAGGCGATCGGGTGCGGAGCCCTTGTTTTCGATGGTGAGGTAGCCGCCGGCGACTTTCGCCCCGCTCGGTGTCGCGCGGCTCCAGGCTTGCGAGATGACGAGATCGCCGGCCTTGATTTCTTCGGCGCCTGCAGAGCCGGAGAAGGAAGCAAGGAGCAGATTTGCGGCGATGAATAACAGAAGACGATTCATATGATATCTTTCGAGTTGTGGAACATAGCGCGGGCGGAAGCGAGGGTCGCTATGACACGTCAGCGCGGGACTATTCGTCGGTCATCTCTTCACGGCCAGTTGCTGATCCGACCAGTTTTCGAGGTCCTTCATTTCGGCCGAACCTTCAATCGTCGTGCTGGTTCCATCGCGCGAGATCAGGATGGTACGAGGGATATCACCCTGCCAGGCCGGGTCGATCTCGAATCGCAGGCGTTCGACGAAGCCATCGCTGAAGATCCAGTTTTCCGCCGGCCAGAGCCCGGCCTTCTCCAGCATCGAGCGGGTGGCGCCGGGCAGATCCGGAACGAGATCGGCACTGATCGTCACCACGTCGACCCCGGCATGATCCGTCATGAATTTCCCGAGCAGCGGCAGCTCGACCTTGCAGGGACCGCAGGTCACGCCCCAAAAATGCACAAGCGTCGGCCGGCCCGCGTGCGAACGCAGGACGTCCTGCCAGCTCCCGCGTACGAAAGGCTTCAGTTGCTGCGGCGCTTCCGAAGCCGTAGCGGACAGCAGAAGCCCGACCAGGAAAACTCCGGCAAGCAGATGGCGGCTCATGATCCGTCTCCGATCGGCTGAATGCGATACCCGTCGGCCTTTGTCATCCAGGAAAGGAAGGTGTTTTGTCCATCGCTGACCAGCAGCGGGTGATCGGAAGTGTCCGTCGTAGCGGCGACCGCGGTCGGCTTTGACCAGCTTTGGCCGTCATCACGGGAGGTCATCAGATTGACCGTGGTTTTCTCGCCATCGAACTCCTTCCAGACCATCGTCATGCCGCGCGGGCCCGCCAGGATATATGGCCGCGTGGGATTGCGATCAGCCCTCCCGACCGGAATCGGATCGGAAAAGGTCCGGCCTTCGTCCTGCGACCGGGCATAGAAAAGCCCCTTCCGCGCCTTGCCATTGGTGTACCAGGTCACGTGATAGGTCCCGGTGGCCGAGATCGCCAGACTGGGCCCATGGTGAGGGCATGCGGCGATCTGCCAATCATCCTTGCTGACGCGCCGAACCTCGCCCGGCGTCGCCGGATCGGCGAACGTTACGATGGCGTGATCCCGAACGCCGCCGTCGAAGATGTTCCTGAACACGACGACGGGGTGGCCGGGCGCGGCGAACGCCAGACCGAGCCGGCAGCACTCGCAGGTGTTATCCGCCGCCAACCGCGCTTCGGAATAGGTCGCACCGCCATCTTTCGACGACGCAAAGAACAGCCCGGCGCCATCGTACTTCTGGCCGTTCTGCTGGGCTGGAACGCGGTTGCGCTTGTCGAGCCCCGCCAGGCGGCAAACACCGTTCCATCCGCATCGAGGCCAAGCGCTTCGAAGCGCTGGCTCTCATTGTTGGACGTGATCGGACGCAACTCATCGAAACTCTTCCCTCCGTCCGTGGACCGCGTGGTGAGCACCTGGCCGTTGAAGGCCTTGTCCCTGAAGACCGAGAACGCCAAGGCTATGCCGCCCTTGCGATCGACGACAATCTTGGGACGGGCGTCGGGGCCCCAATCGAGATTGAGATGCTCCTTGGTCACCTGGACCGGTGTCGAAAAGCTGTGGCCGCCGTCCTTCGAGCTTGCGACCGATATCTGGCCTCCGGCCATCCAGGCTAGCCACAGCGTTCCATCGGGAGCAAAGGTCGGCGTGACCTTCGATGCGCAACGCAAGACGGTCTCATCGCATGCCGCTTCGGATGCGTGCTGATGGTTCATTTGCGCGGGCGCAGCCGTCAGCGAAAGCGCGAAGGCGATCGTTCCGAGCATGCCTGTTCGAAGCATGGCTTTACTTCCTCTGTAGACCCAATCGATCATCTGAATGCCACCTTCATGCCCGCAACGAAAGCACGAGGAGACCCGGCATAGATCGAACCAGTCTGCGTTGTCGCAAGCACGCTCGCAGGATTCTGAATCCCCGCACTATTGACCGTATTTCCGACGTTGTTGGCCGAAGCTAGGTCCGGTCGAACACGTTTCGAACCTCAAGATACAGGCTCAACGCCCTGAAGTAGTCGGACCCAAGGTCTGTCTTGTAGTGCACATTGAGGTTGACCAGTTCATAGCCCGGCGCCTTCAACAAATTGGCGTTGTCCATGTAGAACGAGTCCTTCCACTGAACCTCGACGAACGCTCCGAGGCCTGCAAACCGTCCTGACATTTCGTCATAGCCGAGCCGGGTCGTCAGCTCGTTCGGCGCGATGCCGGGGATTTTGTTTCCCGCCCGGTTAAAGCTGAAGACCGCACCGTTGATGATGTTCTCCGTGTATTCGGTGTAGACCTCATCGAGATAGGTATAAGCCGCTGTAAATCGCCAGCCGGGGTAGAACTTCCAGTCGGCTGCCAGCTCCACCCCGCGATGTTCCGATCGCGGCGCATTGAACGTGTAGCTCAAGTTCGGTGCTCCGACTTGGGTTGCCTGAGTGACCAGTTCGTTGCGGAAAAACTCGTAGAAGCCGGTCATACTTAGTTTGAGCGCATTGTTCGGCGTCCAGTCGAAGCCGAGGTCGTAACCGAGGTTCTTCTGCGTTTGCAGCTGGGTATTATTGCCGAACGCACCGCTCGGGAGAACAAACAGGTTTGTGACCTGCGGGGTTCCGTAACCTGTGGCGGCTCGGGCGCGGAACAGCCACTCGCTGTTGACCTTGTAGAGCAAGGCCAGTTCGGGAGCGGTATTTTGAAATTGCAGGTCGGCGGTCGTTGGCGGAGGGATCGTGGCTATCGGAACATTGAATGTATTGTACTGGTAGACCGTATTAATTCCCTTCAAGCGCGTGGTTTCCCATCCGATCCCGGCAACCGCCGTCAGGTTTGGGTTGAGCTTTAGCTCCTCTCTCGCCCGACCCCCGTAGTCAGACGTGTCGCTAAACGTATTGGCCTGAAGCAGTCCCAATGTTGCATTGCCGCCCGGCATCACGTTGCGGGTATCGCTTGAGGCCACCAGCGTATTGTACCAACCACCGACGAATGTCGTGGAATCCATGCCGAAGATTTCGCCGCGCTTGGTGACGTCGGTCATGTAGTTGTAGGAGGGAAAGTCGCCGATCGCGCTGGTCGACCCCGTTGGCTGATTGATATCGCGATCGTCGAAAACGAACTGAGTTCGCCAGGTTGTCGTGTTGTCGAAATCATGTTCCCAGCGGCCGCCGACGATGGTGCGGCGGTCATCCCGTCCAAAGCCCGCCTGCACCGCGGTAACCGAACTCTTCGGACCATTGAAGCCGTTGTTGAACAGGGGTTGTGATCCACACCCGGCAACCCCCGCCGCATCGCATCCCACCTGAAACGGATTTTGATAGTATTGGTTCAGCGACAATCGCACCGGTAGGCGCGTGCTCAGGTCATTGTTGATGAACTTGACGGTTAAGCGGTCGTCGGGGGTCGCCTGCAAGGTACCCAGGAAGTTCACCGTCTGGGTATTGAACCAGCTGTTCTGGATAAAACCGTCGCCACGTACATCGCTAGCAAACAGCGAGCCAACGAAATTGCCGACCTTCTTGCCGGCCGCCAGATAGTTGCTGAGGTAGCCAAAACTGCCGCCATCGACGCCGTATTCCACGCCGTCGATGCTGCCGCCAGGACGGGTGCGAAAATTGAGCGCGCCGCCGGTCGCGTAATTGCCATAGAGCGCCGATGACGGCCCCCTGATGACGTCGATCGCGCCATAGGCACGGGGATCGATCAGATCGCTCCGGGAAAGTCCGTCAGGCTGGGTCACGGGGAAACCGTCCTCGAAGATCACCAGGTTGCGAATGCCAAAGCCGTTGCGGGCGTTTGAACCGCGGATCGAAATGCCGATATCGCGCGGTCCGTTGCCCTGCTTCACCGATATGCCGGGGCTATCGCTCAAGACGTCGCCGACTGAAAATGAAGGCCGGTTGTCGAACCGGCTTCGATCGACCGTCGTCGATGTCTGCCCGGCGGGCGCCCGGCCGAGCGTTTCGCGGGCTGCGCTTGCGGTAACGTTCTCGTTCTGCGACGCGGCGGTCGTCACCGGTGTCGCGGTTGGCGTTGTTTGCCGTCGCACCGATGACGAGCGAGTTCTGGGCTTCGACGCCGCCGGTCTGGCACGAATTTCCCGGGGAGCGTCCACTGTCACCGTCGGCAATGTCCGGTCTGCCGTCTGCGCGCTGGTGTTGGAAGGAATGGCGGAAAGCGCGCTGCAAAGCACAAGCAGGCTCGCGCTGCCTAGGGCACGACGACGACACATGGGGTAATCCTGACACCGGCGCTGTGGCCGGGTTGACTCGACTGCACCAACCGGCACGGCCGCGGCCGCACCGATCGCTCGGGTGTTCGTGAGGTCAGGAAATGGTCGGTGGCGCGCGCGCCTGCGTGTTCGAGCCAACCCGAACGGTCGGCATCGGATTTGCGGCCTCCAGCCATGCAACAAGCTGGTACTGGCGCTGCAGGGTTACAAAAACGAGCACGGGCGGACCGACGGCAACCGTGCCGCCGTGGCCGGCCCCACAAAACGCACAGCAATTTGCATTATCATGCTGGGTCTTGGCGGGAGCTGTCTGAGAAGCATCCTGCGACGAGGCCATTCTGGAACAGATCGACGCCATATAGAGCGGGTCGGAGACTGCATTCGCGACCACGCGAAAGGCTGCGATCGGCGCAATCAATTGCACCAGGATCGAGAGCAGTACGATTGGAATGAATATTTCCAGCCGCCGTCGCATGATTTTCCCCAAGACGTCTCAGGTCTCGTACCACTCGCCCTGGCGCTTGTCGAGCCGCCGGAAACGTAACAGATCGCTACATACCGTGGATCGCCGGATGCAACGTACCCAGTATTCCGACGATGGCAAAAATCACCAACGCCAGTACGAACTCGATTACGCTGTTGCGCGTAAGGCCGCCAAGCGCATCGCGTTGCGTCTTGGTCGATGACGGCAACGCCAGCCGCGGCGTCAACCAAAATCGATTTGCCGCGGCAAACAACAGCATGACGATGAACAGCGCGATCTTCAGCATCAGGAGCTGCCCGTAGCCGGTCGCGATCAGCGCGTGCCAGGAGCCGACCAAAATCCATGTGTTGACGATGCCGGTGACAAGGATCACCGCGACAGCGGCGATGCCCATCGTCGAGAAGCGCGTCGTCGCCTGCCATGCAAATGACGCGCCCGCTGAACTCCGGTCACGCCGGCTCGCCGACAACAGCAGCACCAGCGATACGAGGCCTCCGGTCCAGATCGCCGCGGCAAAAAGATGCAGCGTGTCGGCGGCCAGATGCAGGATTCCCATCTCACCCGGCGTCGATCCGGCATGCCCGGTCCACGCGATGGCCGCAATCAGGCCGAGCGAGATTGCGAGCGCGAGCCCGCGGGCCGGCGGAAACCGGTCAACTCCCAGACAGCCCGCCAATATGACCGCCAGCGCGAAGCGGATTACGAAGACCCGTCCGAATTGCGTCTGGTTCACCACGGTCGACAGGACCTCCGAGGTCATGGCCTCCGGCAGCGCAAGACCACTCATGGAGGCGGCCTCGAGCAGCAGCCAGACCACGCCTGACACCACCGACAGCGCGAGACAGATCGCGGCCAGGCGAAGGGTTCGGGCCTGAACCAGCGTGCCGGCCAGCATTGACGGACCAAAGGCGGCATCCGCCACCACGACGCGGAAAATCAGGATTCCCGTCGTCATCGCCGTGGCGGCAAAATGCAGTGCGCGAATGACAACCAGCGGACCGTCGATATCCGCACCTAACCAGTCCATCGGTTTGCCCGCGGCCTTACTTGCCGACCTGGAAGGTGAAATTACCGTCCGTCGTATGCGTGTCCACGGAAAGAACGTGCCAAGTGACATGATACGTTCCGGCACCGCCTGGGCGTAACGATATCGACATCTGATTGCCGCTGACGCGGGCTTTGCCGGTGTCGACCCGCTCACCGGCGGCGTTGGTCACGGTGATGGTGCTGAACGCAGCCTCCAGTTTTTGGGTAAACCACAGCGTTACCTGATGCGGTGCCGTGGCGACGGTGTTGCCGACGCGCGGCTCGGCGTGATCGAGAAAAGCGTGTGCGGTGGCTTCACCGGTCGCGAGCAAGAGCAGAACCGGGATTATTGCGGCAAGAGAGGAGCGGCGCATGGTCAATTCCTTGGAAAGGGGCTTGCGGGCTGAACCGGCCCGCCGAAGATCGGCTTGCCGATGCCGCGCGGATCGATGTCGTCGAGGTAGAGGTGCAATTGCGCGATCACCCCGACATTGGTGCCGCTTTGCCGGTTGATCGGGATCAGCGCCTCGACGGCGATCTGAAAGGTATTTCCGACCCAGATCACCCCGGGATTGATGGTGCCCGTGGTCATGGTTCCGGAAGTAAGGGTGTTCGACACCGGCGTCTGCAACGTCGCCTCAACCAGCGGGATCAGGTGATTGACGAAATCCGGCAGGCCGAGATCGACCACGGCGGACTTCAGATAAGGCATGCTGTATTGAATCGTGCCACCCCAGTTCAACACGCGCGGGTGAAATTCGGTATCGACGGTCGGATCGCCGGTATCCGGATCGATCCCGAACGTGGTGGTGAAATTTCTGGCCGGGATCGAGTAGCCGACCTGGCCGGTGATCGCGACCGGACGAATCCAGGACAGGGTGTCGGGAAGATCACCAAAACCTTTGCCGAAATAAACCGTGGGCGTGTAGTGATTGAATGACTCAGCGCCAACGCTATCGGCGCCGGCGCCGCCCCATTCGATGTTGACGCCAACCGACATCACGAACTCATGGACGGGATCCCTGAAGACCCGGTATTTGAACGTGGTCTCGAAATTCTGGAATCCGCTTGCCCCCATCCCGGTCGGTCCGCCCGGCGGCTTAAAGCTGGAGAAGGCCGATCCAAACGACACCGCAAACGCCTCGGTGATCCGCTTGGAAAACTCCCCCGAAATATCGCGCTGCCTGAACGAGGGATCATCGCCGGTGTGGAAATTGGCGACGGTGGGGATGGAAAGCTCGTCGTTGACCCCGGGATCGTCGATCCCGAGCGTTGCCGGAAAGAAACGATTGCCGACGATTTCGTGGGCGGCGCCTTGAGTGAGTGGAACGAGCGCGATGGCAAGCCCTGGCAGGCCCGCGCGCCAAAGACGGATAGACATGGAATTCTCCGCAAATGTTGAGTCGTGAACGCATTCGAGCGGCCAAAGGCCGCCAAGATCACGTCAACTGCGGTGGGGCGCGGGCTTGCTCGTGAGACCCCGCGCGCGAACCAAAAAGGTCAGGTGTGAATGCGACCCAATCCACGCGGCCGGGCTCGCGATCCACGGCGATCGCGGTCGCGGTCTGCGGCGCATCGACTGGCGCGCCGGTGTGGAGTACGCTGCAAACCGAACAGCATCCGTCGTGGGCGCGGTGCCCGCCGGTTTGATCTGACGACTGGCCCGGTATCGACGGCGCATTGCCATGGCAGATCACGGCAGCGGCCAACGGGTCCGAGGCCGCGATGCTGGCACCCCAAGTCGCGCCGATCGGTGCAAAAATCTGCACGATCAGAGCCATCAGGACTATGGGAAGAAATTTCTTCAGCCGCCGGCGCATCATAAAACCCATCCGCTGCCCAACTAATCACCAAGAGAGTCCGGAGTCGAGGTTGCGTTCCCGGCTTATGCTGCGGGTCGCCATGAAATTCCGCCACGCGGACGGTGTTGGGCCGGCACGCCTGCTGCCTTCGCGGGACCTGCCCTATCCCCTTGTCCCGAACATGGATTTTGACGGCCGACCTGCAACCACCAGTGGCGAGTTCCCAATCATTTCGAAATTTGCTCGAATTTTGAACATTCGTTGCTGAAAATGGTGACAAGACGAAAAAGATGGTCTACCAGTGCTGCCTCAGGCCAGCCGCAAGGCTCAGGTCTGGTGGTCCAAGTCTCGGGAGGAGCCCGGCGCGCACAAGCAGCGTCACCCCATCAATCAAGATCAAATCCGAATTTTGGGGAAAACAGGGTCGACACAATTTTTGAGCAGGGCTTCCCGCCCTGCTCTTTTTTTTCGAGATCGTCCCGAGCGATGATGATGCCGCCAGAAAATCCGATTCCGCGCAGTTTTGAACTCGCCGCGGCGCGCTGCGAGGATCTGACGCCTTTGGTCTATCGCCGGCTGTTCGAAAAGCACCCCGAGGCCGCGGGCATGTTTCGCAGCGAAGGCAGCGCGCTCGTCAAGGGTTCGATGCTGGCGCTGACGATCGAGGCGATGCTGGATTTCGCAAGCGAACGCACCGGCCATTTTCGCCTGATCGAATGCGAGGTGTCGTCGCACGACGCCTATGGCACGCCGCGCGAACTGTTCATCGCGTTCTTCAGCGTGATCGCCGATACGCTGCGCGAGGTTGTCGGCGCCGAGTGGTCACCGGAGTTTGATGTGGCGTGGCGAAAGCTGCTCGACGAGATCGAAGGTATCGTCAAGCGGAGCGAAGCCTAAAAGGATTCCCGCTCGAGGAAGTTCGATCCGATATCGGCCTTCTTCTTGACTGGATCGTAGTCGCAATAGACGCTGTCGGCGACCAGCGTGTAGCTTGCAATGATGGTGTCCTTGTTGAGCTTGACCGAGTTCAAGCCGATCACCGCGGTCTGCTTGCCGCCATTCCATTTGAACGGCGTCGAACTCGGCGCCTTTTCGCAGGCCGCCACCGCGTCGGCAAACACCACCTCCTCGACGAAGGCCTTTACCGTTCGCAGCTGCGTCAGGGTCCTCCAGTTCGCGTAGAACGCCCCCGCGAGGCCGATGATGACCAGGACCAACAGCCCGACTATGGTTCTCTGAAACGTCATTTACCTCTCCAAGCCTCGCGACATCCGGCGCGCAAAATCGCAATCGGCGTCCAGGAGCCTATTTGTCCTTTTCAACCCGACCCAAGGCAAGCCGAATAATCCGATTGACATGCAAAAGCCGCCTCCGGCCGGGGCGGCTTTTTTAACCGGAGCGAACGCTCCGATTGCAGTGCAACCGGTGGATGTTCCGCGCTGTAGCGATCCTGCTGGCCGGTCCGCCGCCGCAGGCTACTTGTGATACAGCGGCGACTTCGGTGCTGCGACGGGCGCGTCGGGGGCCCAGAGGCGGTACGAGAGTTGCGCGAAGGCAGAGAAGCCTTTGGTGATGAGCGGTCCGGGGGGAAGCTGCGGTGAACCACCCGACGCGTTTGCGGAAACTTCATCCAGCGCCCACACGGTCAGCTGCGCCGGTCCAAAGTTGTAACCGAGCGACGCCCCGACCGCCCAGATATTGTACCGGTTGACGTTGATGGCTCCGCCGTAAAATGCGCTGGACTTGTCGTCGCTGACCTGGCCCGCATAGTAAGCCACCGGCCCAAACGTCCATTTGTCGATGGTCTTGGTCGCGGTAAATTCGGCGTGGAGGATGTCACCGCTGCGATACTGGGTGACCGTGCTCTTGGTGTTGATTTCGTCATAGACGTTGGCGGTGAGATTCCAGCCGTCCTTCAGATACGAGACGACGAACTCGGGCATGAAGGTCCACCACGCATTGCCGAGATTGCCAAGCCCGTTCACGCCGGTGACGGTGCCGTCAGGCACGTACATTCCGAGACCCGTCTTGACGTGAAAGCCGCTGTCGCCGAGTTTCCAGCTCAACTCCACCGGCGCGATGAAGGTGTTGATCATGCCTGACGCCTCGGCATTCACCGGATTGCCGGCGGCGAACATGCCGACCGGGATCGCCCAGGCCGCGTTGTAAGTTGCGCCGAGAAAGGTCCAGCCGGGAACCCAGACAAAGGCGGTCGCTTCAACCGCCGACGGAACGCCGGTTGTCGTGCCGCGAGGGTTCAGGACGTTATTGCCGGGCCCCGCAAGGTTCGCCTGATAGGTGAAGACCTGATCGATCATATACAATCCGGGCGGCGGCACGGCGGCGGTCGCTCCGCCGAGCGTAATGCCGGGCTTTTGCGCCCAGCCCGCCGCGCCGGCCTCATAGGCCTGCGCCGGAGTCCAGGCGGTTGCCGCGATGCCAGCGGTCGCAAGCAGTGTCCTGTTGAACCTCATTTGTTTCCCCTTCGATTTGCTATCGTTGTTTTTCGACTTCGACGCGCGGTTGTGAAATTCGATTCGATCAACGCCCATGCGCGTTCGGTCCCTAACAAGCGGAGGGACGAAATCCTGTTACTGGCGGGCCACAAGGAAGGTCCGACGTCGCGCGATGCGCGCGAAAATTCTTGCGCAACGGCGACGCGCAAACACAGCACGGATGAAAACAGCCAGCTGGAAGCTCTCTCACGCTCCCGCAAAATGAAATCTTCAAAAAATTTGTTCGTATCGGGAATTGTTTGACTGGGACTGGAGTCTCGCTATCAGCGGTCGACATCCACGGCTCCGCGATCTCTAGGGATCGGCGGACGATTTGTGCTGCGCGTCAGTGCCGTTCTCTGTTCGCAGCCTGGTGCCGGCGCCATCACACCATCGGAGCCGGGAATAACACCGCGCCGATCAGAGTCTTGCTGTCAAAGGACTTCGCAAGTCCAGACAGAGGGAATGCTCCGAACGATGAGCAAGGAACAACAATGCTCGCACGGCCGACTTGATTGGGACAACCTCGCAGCGGACGCCCTGGAGCTTGCCCGCCTGATGCCGCCGGGTCCGGAACGCAACGACGCGCTCAAACTGGCAAGCCAGCTTCGTTGCACGGCCGACACGCGCGGACTGGTTTTTGCAAAGCGCGGCCGGCCGAGAAAGTAGATGCGGCCTAAAACGGCATCCCCATCAGCTTCGAGAGCCGCTCGATATTCAGATAGCCCTGATAATACGCCCACATCGCGATGGCATAAATCACCGCCGAGATGATCGTGGTCCAGATCAGCTTTGAGCCCATGCGGGTCAGGACCGGCGCGCCGGGATCGGTGCCGGGAGCGCCCTCGCCGTCCTCGTGCTGGCTGCGCACGCCGAACGGCAGCGTCAGGAACAGCACGATCCACCACATCACGAAGTAGATCGCAAACGCGGTGGAGATTGCATAAGCCATTTTGCGTCAGGCCTGTTCGATTTCGACGAGCGCGCCGGAAAAATCCTTCGGATGGAAGAACAACACCGGCTTGCCGTGGGCGCCGATCTTGGGCACGCCGTCGCCGAGCACGCGCGCGCCCTCCCTGATCAGGGTGTCGCGCGCGGCGATGATGTCGGGCACGTCGTAGCAGATGTGGTGGATGCCGCCGTCGGCATTGCGCTCGACGAATTTGGCGATCGGAGAAGCGTCGCCGAGCGGCTGGATGAATTCGATCTTGGTGTTGGGCAGGGTTACGAAAACCGTGATCACGCCGTGTTCCGGCAACGGCACCGCTCCCGAGATTTCAGCACCGAACGCGCCGCCATAGATTTTTGCGGCCTTTTCCGCATCCTTGACCGCGATCGCGACATGATTGAGCCGGCCGAGCATGAGACTATCTCCCTTATATCTTGCGCGTGTTCTTGCCGCAAAACCGGCGGCCACTTTTGCGGAACACGCGCTAAACCGTCAGAACATGAACGACGCACAGCGGCTTCTTGCCCCAGTGCTCGTTGATGGTGGCGCGGACCGCACGGCGCACCGATTCCGCCATCGCATCGGGATCGCGCCGCCGCGCCCGCGGCAGGCCCTCGACCGTCGAGACCACGGCGTCGAACACGATCTCGTCGATGACCTCGCCGGCGGCATTCTTCTCGGGGATGCCGACGAGATCAACCTCGGGATCGTCAACCAGTTCGCCCTTTTCGGTGATGGCGATGGCGACAAAGGCACAGCCGGCAAAGGCCAGTTTGCGCCGCTCCACCACCGCCCGCGACTTGGAGTCCTCCAGGATGGAGCCGTCCTTGTAGAGCCGCCCCGAAGGCAGTTCGTCGATGATGCCGGGATCGCCGGGTCCGAGCTTGACCAGGTCGCCGTTGCGGCAAATCAGGACTTTTGGCACACCGGCCGCGCGCGCCAGCTTGGCGTGCTCCGACAGATGCAGCGCCTCGCCATGCACGGGAATCAGAAGCTGCGGCCGCACCCACGAAATCATGTCGCGCAGCTCGTCGCGGCGCGGATGGCCGGAGACGTGGACGAGATCGGTGCGGTCGGTGATGACCTCGATACCCTGGCTGACCAGACCATTGATGATGGCGCCGACCGCCTTCTCGTTGCCGGGGATGGTGCGCGAGGAAAAGATCACGCTGTCGCCCCTGTTCAGGGTCACCTGCGGATGGTCGTCATTGGCGATCCGGGCCAGCGCCGCGCGCGGCTCGCCCTGGCTTCCGGTACAGAGCGCCAGCACCTTGTCGGGCGGAAAATGGCCGTAAAGGTCGGCCCCGCGAAAATTCTGCACGCCATCGAGATGGCCGGTCTCGCGGGCAACCTGCACCACGCGCTCCATGGCGCGGCCGACCACGACCACTTCACGATCGGCGGCTCTCGCGGCATCCGCCACCGCCTTCAGGCGAGCGACGTTGGAAGCAAAAGTGGTGACGGCGACCCGGCCCTTGGCGGCCTTCACCAGCTTCGTGATGGTGGCGGCGACCTCGGTCTCCGAGGGCGAGCGCCCTTCCCGCACCGCATTGGTGGAATCGCCGATCAGCGCCAGCACGCCGGTATCACCGAGCTCGCGCAGGCGCCGCTCGTCGGTCGGCAAGCCGATGATCGGCGTCGGATCGATCTTCCAGTCGCCGGTGTGCAGCACGGTGCCGGCGGAGGTGTGGATTGCCAGCGCATGCGATTCCGGAATCGAATGCGCGACCGGGATGAATTCGACATTGAACGGGCCGAGGTCGATGCGGCCGCCCGACGGCACCACGGTGACGGGAATCTTGGGCGCGTTGCGCTCGGCGGCGCATTTGGCCTCGAACAAAGCGGCGCTGAACTTGGTCGCGTAGATCTTGCATTGCAGCTTCGGCCAGAGATCTATAATGGCGCCGAAATGGTCTTCGTGGGCGTGCGTCAGCACCAGGCCGACCAGATTCTTGCGCTCCTTTTCCAGGAAGCGGATGTCGGGCATGATCAAGTCGATGCCCGGCAGATGTTCCTCGTCGCCGAAGGAGACCCCAAGATCGACCGCGAGCCAGGCGCGCTGATGCCGGTTGCCGAGGCCATAGATCGACAGGTTCATGCCGATCTCGCCGACGCCGCCGAGCGGCGCAAAGGTCAATTCATCCGGCCGCGCCATCAGGCTGCTCCCACGGAGGCTGCTGAGCCAAAATATACCTCGCCTGCGGCGATCGGCATGCGCTTGCCTTCCTGTGTCCGGACGATCAGGCATCCGGTTTCATCGATGGTGTCGAAGGTCCCTTCGACGGTCTGGCCGCCGGTCTGGATCGCGACCCGCTCGCCAAGCCCGGCGGCGCGCGCCAGCCACAGGGTGCGGATTTCCGCAAAGCCGCGGCCATTGTCCCAGATACCGCGGAATTCGACCCAGGCGTCCGACAGCGCCGAGAACAGCTCCTCGGCGCTGATATGGACGCCGAGCGCGGCCAGCGAGGTCGCCGGCGTGGGCGTGCCCTCGGGGGCGGCGATGACATTGGTGCCGATCCCGACCACGACCGCCAAACGATCGCCCGCGACGGCTTCGGCCTCGAGCAGGATGCCGGACAGCTTTTGCCGCCCGGCCAGCACATCGTTCGGCCATTTCAGCGAGAATTTAAGCTGGTCCGATCCGCCCATCCGCAGCGCGGCCTCGATGCTGACCTTCTGCAGCGCGGTCTCCAGCGCCAGCCCCGCGGCAAAGCCGAGGGTCGCCGCGACCGCCGGCGATACGTCCAACACCTCGAGAATGCTGCTGGCGAGATTGCCGCGCGGCGCGATCCAGGCCCGCTGCCGCCGTCCGCGTCCCGCGGTCTGCTCGGAAGTGACGAACCACATCGGGCCCCGCTCGCCTTCGCGCGCGCGCGACATCGCTTCCGCGTTGGTCGAACCGATCTGGTCGAAGGCGGCAAGATGATAACCCGCCGATTGGGCTCGAGAACCGAGCGAAAAGGCCATCTAAAAAAGCGATTTGGCTGCGGCCGTCGCCACGCTGACAAGCGGCGCCGGATAGACGAAGAAGAAGATGTTGAAGAGACCCGCAACCGCCAGCACCGTGCGCAGCTCGATGCGCATCGGATCGAGTGCCGGCAGCGGCTCCTCGAAATACATCACCTTGATGATGCTGAGGTAGTAGTAGGCGCCAACCACGGAGGTCAGGACGCCGATGACGGCGAGCGTGAACAGGCCCGCCTTGATCGCGGCGACGAAGACGTACCATTTGGCAAAGAAGCCGGCGAGCGGCGGCACACCCGCGAGCGAAAACAGCAGCATCGCAAAGAAGAAGGCGAGCAGCGGATTGGTGCGCGAGAGGCCTGCGAAATCGCTGATCTGCTCGACCGCCTGGCCGTTGCGCTTCATGGTCAGGATCACGGCGAAGGTGCCGAGCGTCATCGCGACATAGATCGCGATATAGACCAGCACACCCTGCGCGCCCTCGACGGTCCCGGAGGCGAGCCCGACCAGCGCAAAACCCATATGGCCGATCGAGGAATAGGCCATCAGGCGCTTGATGTTCGTCTGCCCGATCGCCGCGAACGATCCCAGCGCCATCGAGGCGATGGCCACGAACACGATGATCTGCTGCCACTGCGGAACGATGCCGGGGAATGCCGTCAGCGTGACGCGGGTGAACACCGCAAGGGCCGCGACCTTTGGCGCGGAAGCAAAGAACGCGGTGACCGGCGTCGGCGCGCCCTCATAGACGTCGGGCGTCCACATGTGGAACGGCACCGCGGAAACCTTGAAGCAAAGCCCCGCCAGCAGGAACACGATGCCGAACACGATGCCGACGTCGCCGGTCTTCGCCACGGCCGCAATCCCGGCAAAACTGACGGTGCCGGTAAAGCCGTAGATCAGCGAAGCGCCGTACAGCAGCATGCCCGACGACAGCGCGCCGAGGACGAAATATTTCAGGCCCGCCTCGGTAGACTTGGCATTGTCGCGGTTGCTGGCGGCGACCACGTAGAGCGCAAGGCTCATCAGCTCCAGGCCGAGATAGAGCATGATCAGGTCGCCGGCCGAAATCAGCACCATCATGCCGAGCGTGGAGAGCACGACCAGGATCGAATATTCGAAGATGCGCCGCGACGGATCGGACAGGAATTCCGCCGACAGGATCAGCGTCGCCGCCGAGCCGATCAACGCCAGGACCTTCAGGAAGCGGGCGAAATCGTCGACGATGAAACTGCCGCCGAAGGTCGTGAGCTTGCCGGCCGGCAACAGCAATTCCAATGCGCCGGTCGCGACCAAAAGGCATACCGCCAGCGTGGTGACGAGCCTTGTCGTCCCGTGCCCGCGATAGGCACCGATCATCAACAGCACCATGGCGCCGACCGCGAGCACCAGCTCCGGCAGCACCGGCTGCAACTGATAACCTGCACTCGAAAAGCTCATGGCGACGCCTTATTGCACGACCAGCGCGGCTGCCTTCACGGCAGTCACGGCGGTGTTGTAATTGTTTACCAGTTGCTGAACCGAGGCCGCCGACATGTCGAGCACCGGCTTCGGATAGACGCCGAACAGGATGGTGAGCGCCACCAGCGGGAGCAGCGTCAGGCTTTCGCGGAATGTCAGATCCTTGATGCTCGCCAGCGACGGTTTGGTCAGCGCGCCGAACACCACCTTGCGGTAGAGCCAGAGAGCATAGGCCGCCGACAGGATCACGCCTGTTGTGGCGAAGGTGGCGGTCGGGATCGAGACCTTGAAGGTGCCGATCAGCGTCATGAATTCGCCGACGAAGCCGGATGTGCCCGGCAATCCGACATTGGCCATGGTGAAGACCATGAACACCAGCGCGTAGAGCGGCATCCGGTTGACCAGCCCGCCATAGGCGGTGATCTCGCGGGTATGCATGCGGTCGTAGACGATGCCGACGCAAAGGAACAGCGCGCCCGACACGATGCCGTGCGACACCATCTGGAACACGCCGCCGGCCACGCCCTGCGTGGTGCCGGCGAAGATGCCCATGGTGACGAATCCCATATGGGCGACCGACGAATAGGCGATCAGCTTCTTGATGTCTTCCTGCATCAAGGCCACCAGCGAGGTGTAGATGATAGCAATCACCGACAGCGAGAAGATCAGCGGCGCGAAGTCGTGCGAGGCCAGCGGGAACATCGGCAGCGAGAAGCGCAGGAAGCCGTAGCCGCCCATCTTCAGCAGGATCGCGGCCAGGATCACCGAGCCCGCGGTCGGCGCTTCCACATGCGCGTCCGGCAGCCAGGTGTGCACCGGCCACATCGGCATCTTCACCGCAAAGGAGGCAAAGAACGCCAGCCATGCCCAGGTCTGCAGCGAACGCGGCACGGCGGTGTGCATCAGCGTCGGAATGTCTGTCGTGCCGGCGTTCCAGTACAGCGCCATGATCGCCAGCAGCATCAGCACCGAGCCGAGCAGCGTGTAGAGGAAGAACTTGAAGGACGCATAGACCCGGCGCGGGCCGCCCCACACCCCGATGATCAGGAACATCGGAATCAGGCCGCCCTCGAAGAACAGGTAGAACAGCATCAGGTCGAGCGCGGAGAAAGTGCCGACCATCAGCGTTTCCAGCAGCAGGAACGCCATCATATATTCGCGCACGCGCATCGTGACCGATTTCCAGCTCGCGATGATGCAGAACGGCATCAAGGCGGTGGTCAGGATCACGAACGGCAGCGAAATGCCGTCGACGCCCATGTGGTAGGTGATGCCGCTCGCGAGCCACGACGCCTTCTCGACGAACTGGAAGTCCGGCTGTGCGGGATCGAAGCGCCAGACCAGAATCAGCGACACCGCAAACGTGACCAGCGTGGTCCACAGCGCGATCCAGCGCGAGTTGCGCTGCGCTGCCTCATCGTCGCCGCGGCTGAGATAGATCACCAGCGCGCCGAGGACCGGCAGGAAGGTGACGACGGAGAGAATGGGCCAGGTTGTCATCACTGGCCTCCCAAGCCGAACATGAACCAGGTGATTAATCCGGCGACCCCGATCAGCATCGCAAAGGCGTAGTGATAGAGATAGCCGGTCTGGATCTTCACGACGTTGCGGGTGATGTCGAGCACCCGCGCCGATACGCCGTCGGGACCGAAGCCGTCGATGATGTAGCCATCGCCCTTCTTCCACAGGAAGCGGCCGATCCGCTTGGCCGGACCCACGAAGATGAAGTCATACAGCTCGTCGAAATACCATTTGTTGAGCAGGAACTGGTAGAGCATCGGGTGCTGTCGAGCGAGCTCGACCGGCAAATACGGCCGGCTGATATAGAAGATGTAGGAGATCACCGCACCCAGCGCCATCATAACGGTTGGCAGCGGCACGAGCCAGCGCGGCATATTCTCCATGTCTTCCAGAATGTGCGGGTTCATCTTCACGGACTCCCGGAAGAATTCCTCGACGCCATGGCCGGCGAACAATTCCTTGAACGGGAGGCCAGCCAGGATCGATCCCGCCGCCAGGACGCCGATCGGGATCAGCATCCACAGCGGGCTCTCATGCGCCGCCTCGTAGTGCTCGGGATCGTGCGGCTCGCCGAAGAAGGTCTTGAAGATCAAACGCCACGAATAGAACGAGGTAAGGCCCGCCGCCCCGACCGTCAGCAGATAGGCATAGGTCGCGAACGGATTATGCGCCGCATAGGCGGATTCGATGATCGCATCCTTGGAGAAGTAGCCCGCAAACAACGGAAAGCCGGTCAGCGCCAGTGTGCCGATGCACATCACCGCGAAGGTGTAGGGAATCTTGCGCCACAGCCCACCCATATTGCGGATGTCCTGTTCGTGATGCATCGCGTAGATCACCGAGCCGGAGCCCAGGAACAACAACGCCTTGAAGAAGGCGTGCGTGAAGAGGTGGAACATGCCGACCGAATAGGCCCCTGCCCCCATCGCCACGAACATGTAACCGAGCTGCGAACAGGTCGAGTAGGCGACGATGCGCTTGATATCGTTCTGCACGAGGCCCACGGTCGCGGCAAAGAACGCGGTGGTGGCGCCGAAGAACATCACCACGGCCTGCGCATTGGGTGCGAGTTCAAACAGCGGCGACAACCGCGCCACCATGAACACGCCGGCGGTCACCATGGTCGCGGCGTGGATCAGCGCCGAGACCGGGGTTGGGCCTTCCATCGCGTCCGGCAACCAGGTGTGCAGCAGGAACTGGGCCGATTTGCCCATCGCGCCCATGAACAGCAACAGGCAGGTCAGCGTCAGCGCGTCGGCGTGCCAGCCGAAGAAATCGATGGTCTTGCCGGACAGCCCCGGCGCGCCCGCAAAAATCGTCTCGAAGTCAATCGAGCCGATCAGCATGAAGATCGAAAAGATGCCGAGCAGAAATCCGAAATCGCCGACCCGGTTGACCACGAAAGCCTTGATCGCCGCCGCGTTCGCCGAGGGCTTCTGATACCAGAAGCCGATCAGCAGGTAGCTCATGAGGCCGACGCCCTCCCAGCCGAAAAACAGCTGCACCAGATTATCGGCAGTCACCAGCATCAGCATCGCGAAGGTGAACAGCGACAGATAACTGAAGAAGCGCGGCCGGTACGGATCCTCGTCCATGTAGCCGATCGAATAGAGGTGCACGAGCGACGAAATGGTATTGACCACCACCAGCATCACGGCGGTCAGCGTATCCACCCGCAGCGACCAGGCGACCTGCAAATCGCCCGAACTGATCCACGGGAACAGCGCGATCCGGGCATCATGGTGCATGAAGCCGACATCGACCAGCGTGACCCAGGACAGACCGGCGGCCACCAGCAGCAGGCCCGTGGTGATCAGTTCGGCCGCGCGCGAGCCCGCCGCCGCCGGCTCGGAGACGTGGTGGTCGCCGTGGCCGTGATCGTCATCGCCATGGGCCGCCGACGCATGGCTGTCTGCCCCATGCGCGTCGTCGTGATGCTCGACCATATCCCCGCCCGGGTTGCGCGCATGCGCCCCGAAGATCGAAATCAGCCCCGCGAGAATGGCGCCGAGCAGCGGCAGGAAAACAATTGCCTGAACCATAGCGCTGCCTAGCCCTTCATCAGATTGACGTCTTCAACCGCGATCGAACCGCGGTTGCGGTAATACACCACCAGAACCGCCAGACCGATCGCCGCTTCCGCCGCGGCCACCGTCAGCACCAGCAGCGCGAAGACCTGACCGACGATGTCGCCGAGGAAGGTCGAGAACGCCACCAGATTGATGTTCACGGCCAGCAGGATCAGTTCGATCGACATCAGGATGACGATGATGTTCTTGCGGTTGAGGAAGATGCCGAGGATGCCGAGCGTAAACAGGATCGCGCCGACCGACAGATAGTGTCCGAGACCGATCGTCATTGCACCCACTCCGCCGCGTCCGCGTCCTGCAGGCCCTGGCCGGAGGCCACCTTGCGCACGCTCATCGCCAGTTCCGGCGTCCGCGCGTTCTGCACGTTGATGTCCTGCCGCTTGACGTTCGCCTTGTGGCGCAGCGTCAGCACGATGGCGCCGATCATCGCCACCAGCAGCACCATGCCGGCGATCTGGAAGTAATGGATGTACTTCGTATACAGCACGAGGCCGAGCGCCTCGGTGTTGCTGACATTGGTCGGGATCGCGGCCGTGATCGATTTGGCGGTGCCGGGATTGATGACCCAGCTGCCGCCGACCAGCAGCAGTTCGGCAAGGAAGATCGCGGCGATCACGAGACCAATCGGCAGATATTCCAGAAAGCCCGAGCGCAGTTCGGTGAAATCGACATCCAGCATCATGATCACGAACAGGAACAGCGTCGCGACCGCGCCGACATAGACGATCACCAGGATCATCGCCAGGAACTCGGCGCCCATCAGGATGAACAGGCCGGAGGCGTTGACGAAGGCCAGGATCAAAAACAGCACGGAGTGCACGGGATTGCGCGACACAATCACCATCACGGCCGACGCCACACAGACGCCGGCAAACAGATAGAAGAACAGCGCGGGAAAGATCATGTCGTCCCCTTACCGGTACGGCGCGTCGAGTTCGATGGATTTCGCAAGCTCGCGCTCCCAGCGGTCGCCGTTGGCGAGCAGTTTCGCCTTGTCATAGTAGAGTTCCTCGCGGGTCTCGGTCGCGAATTCGAAATTCGGTCCCTCGACGATAGCGTCGACCGGGCAGGCTTCCTGGCACAGGCCGCAATAGATGCATTTCACCATGTCGATGTCGTAGCGAACGGTGCGGCGGGTGCCGTCGTTGCGGCGCGGACCGGCCTCGATGGTAATCGCCTGCGCCGGGCAGATCGCCTCGCACAGCTTGCAGGCGATGCAGCGTTCTTCGCCGTTCGGATAGCGGCGCAGCGCATGCTCGCCGCGGAAGCGCGGCGAGATCGGCCCCTTCTCGAAGGGATAATTCAGCGTCGGCTTTGGCTTGAAGAAATAGCGCATGGCGAGGATGAACGCCGACACGAATTCGGACAGCAGAAGCGAGCGGGCGGTTGCGTTGATATTGACACTCATGGCGACCTCACTTCGGCGCGATGCCGGCGAATTGCAGCACGCCGGCCACAATCACCACCATCGCCAGCGACATCGGCAGGAACACCTTCCAGCCGAGCCGCATCAGTTGATCGTAGCGATAGCGCGGCACGATCGCCTTCGCCATCGCAAACAAGAAGAACATGAAGAACACCTTGAGCACGAACCAGATGATTCCGGGCACCCAGGTGAACGGGGGCAGCGCGACCGGCGGCAGCCAGCCGCCGAGGAACATGATCGTCGCCAGCGCGCACATCGTGGTGATCGCGACATATTCGCCGAGCATGAACAGCAAATAGGGCGTCGAGCCGTATTCGGTCATGAAGCCCGCAACCAGTTCGGATTCGGCTTCCACGAGGTCGAACGGCGGCCGGTTGGTTTCCGCCAGCGCCGAGACGTAGAACACCACGAACATCGGGAACAGCGGCCACACATACCAGTTCAGGATGGTCAGCTGAGGCAGGCCGATCAGGCTGCCGAACCCATGCGTATTCTGCGCCTCGACCACGCTCGACAGATTGAGCGAGCCCGCGCACAAGAGCACCGTGATGATCACAAAACCGATCGAGACTTCGTAGGACACCATCTGCGCCGCGGAGCGAAGCGCTGCCAGGAACGGATATTTCGAGTTCGACGACCAGCCGGCCATGATGATGCCGTAGATCGACAGCGACGAGATCGCAAAGATATAGAGCACGCCGACATTGATGTCTGCGATTACCCAGCCGAGACTCATCGGGATCACGGCCCAGGCCGCCAGCGCCAGCACACACGAGACCAGAGGCGCCAGCAGGAACACGCCCTTGTTGGAGCCGGAGGGAATGACCGGTTCCTTCAGCACGAACTTCAAGAGGTCGGCGAAGGATTGCAGCAGGCCCCAGGGACCGACGACGTTGGGGCCGCGACGGATTTGTACCGCCGCCCAGATCTTGCGGTCGGCGAGCAGGATGTAGGCGATCGCGATCAGGAGCAGCACGAGCAGCAGCAGGCTCTGCGCGACCATGATGATCAGCGGCCAGAGAAAGCCGGTCCAGAACGAGCTTGCGAAGAATTCAGCCATCAGGTCACGCTCACTCCGCTGCCGTCAGCATTTGCCCGGACGCCAGCCGGGAACATTCCGCCATCACCGCCGATGCGCGCGCGATCGGGTTGGTCAGGTAAAAATCCTCGATCCGTGTCTTGAACGGCGTCTTGTCGAGGCTGCCGCCCTTGGCCGCCAGCGCCCTGATATCTTCGGGCTTGCCGGCCTCGATCTGGTCGATCCGCATCAGGTGCGGCGCAGTCCTGGAGATCGCCTGGCGCACCGCCTGCAGCGAGTCGTATGGCAGCTTCTTGCCGAGCACGTCCGACAGTGCGCGGACGATCGCCCAGTCCTCGCGGGCCTCGCCGGGCGGGAACGCGGCGCGGCTGGCGATCTGCGCCCTGCCCTCGGTGTTGACGTAGATGCCGGACTTTTCGGTATAGGCCGCGCCCGGCAGGATCACATCGGCGCGATGCGCGCCGTGATCGCCATGGGTGCCGATATAAACGACGAAGGTACCATCGGGTGCCCTGATGTCGTCGGCGCCGAGCAGGAACAGCACATCGAGCATACCGAACGTGGTCATCTGCGCCGAGTTCAGGCCGCCCGCCCCGGCGGCAAAGCCGATATCGAGCGCGCCCGCGCGTGAAGCCGTATCCTGCAGCACCGCAAAGCCGTTCCAGCCGTCTTTGAGTGCGCCAAAATCGACGGCGAGTTTTGCCGCGAGCGCCAGCACCGCCGCACCGTCGTGCCGCCCGTAGGCGCCGGCGCCGACCAGCACGATCGGATGCTTTGCGTTCTTGAGCACGTCCGCGAAGGCATTCTTGCCGGCCGCGAGCTCGCCGAGCGAATCCGTGCCCGCGCCGAGATAGGTGTAATCATAGGTGAGGTCGGCCTTGGCGCCGATCACGCCGATCTTGAGCTGACCCGTGCGCCAGCGCTTGCGGATCCGCGCGTTGAGAACGGCGGCTTCCTTGCGCGGGTTCGAGCCCACGATCAGGAGCGCGTCGGCCTGATCGATGCCGGCGATGGTCGGATTGAAGATGTAGGACGCGCGACCGGCTTTGGCGTCGAAGGCGTCGGCGCCCTGCACCGCGAGGTTGGACGAGCCGTATTTCGCCAGCAGATCCTTCAGCGCGAACATCTCCTCCACCGCGGCGAGATCGCCGGCGATGGCCCCCAACCGCTTGCCGTCGGTGCGCGCAGCCTTGGCCGCGATCGCGGCAAAGGCTTCGGACCACGACGCGGCGCGGAGCTGGCCGTTCTCGCGGATATAGGGGCGGTCGAGCCGCTGCGTGCGCAGGCCGTCAACGACGTGGCGGGTCTTGTCGGAAATCCACTCCTCGTTCACGGCTTCGTTGATACGCGGCAGGATGCGCATCACCTCGCGGCCGCGGGTATCGACCCGGATCGCCGAGCCGACGCCGTCCATGACGTCGATCGATTGGGTCTTGCCGAGTTCCCAGGGCCGCGCCGCGAACGCGTAGGGCTTCGAGGTCAGCGCGCCGACCGGACAGATATCGACCAGATTGCCCTGCAGTTCCGAGGTCAGCGCCGATTCCAGGTAGGTCGTTATCTCCATATCCTCGCCGCGGCCGGTCGCGCCCATTTCCGGCGCGCCGCAGACTTCGGCAGAGAAGCGGACGCAGCGCGTGCACTGGATGCAGCGGTTCATCGAGGTCTTGACCAGCGCGCCCAGATATTTGTCTTCGACCGCGCGCTTGTTCTCGGCAAAGCGGCTGGTGTCGACGCCGTAGCCCATCGCCTGGTCCTGCAGGTCGCACTCGCCGCCCTGGTCGCAGATCGGGCAATCCAGCGGATGGTTGATCAGCAAAAATTCCATCACGCCTTCGCGCGCCTTCTTCACCATCGGCGAACGCGTCGAGATTTCCGGCGGCTCGCCCTTGGGACCGGGACGGCAGTCGCGCACGGCCCAGGCGCAGCTTGCGACCGGCTTCGGGCCGCCCTTCACTTCAACCAGGCACATCCGGCAATTGCCGGCGATCGACAGCCGCTCGTGGTAGCAGAAGCGCGGGATTTCGGCGCCGGCAGCCTCGCAGGCCTGCAGCAGCGTGTATTCCGCGGGGACATCGATCTCTTTGCCATCGACGATGAGTTTGGTCATTGCTGTCTCAAGTCTTTCCCAGCTTGCAATCTGGTGGAGTAACGCTGGCGGTCTTCATCGACGTCCTCACCCATTGCTGGATTTCGGCGCCGTAGGTCGCGAGATAAGCGGGCTGCGCCTGGTTCTTCTCGCAGAGGAACGGCAGATGCGGCTTCAGGTCGTAATCGCACGAGGCCTGCCATTCGCGCTTGTCGGCGAAAGCTGCAATAGTCTCCTCGCAGGCATACAGAAAATACGAAACGAAGCTCTCGTATTGAACCCGCTCGTCGCGGCCGCCGGCCTTGATCGTATCGAAGTCCGGAGCCGAGAATTTCGGATTCTTGAAGGCGAGATCGGTATAGCCCAGAAACGCGGCCCTCGCGCTGGCGGCGCGGTTGTTGGAGCGGATCTCGTTGATCTGGAACAGGATCGCAACAAAGCCGAGCAGCGCCACGGTCGCCTGCGCCATCTGCGCCAGCGTCCCGTATCTCTGCCACCAGAAGCTCGGTTGCGACATCGGTTTCATCATCTCAGTGCGGCAAGTCTGACAATTCGAGACGCTTTTCGATCCGTTCCATGCGGTGCTCCAGACGATCCAGCCCCCGGTTGACACCGGCCAAGCCTTCTTCGACGCCAGTGACACGGACCTTCAAGTCCTGTAGGTCCTCTGCCATCCGCTCGGTGCGCTGATCGATCTTGCGCAACATTGCCAGCGCGATGCTGTCCGGTTGATCTGTCATCGCCCTACTCCGCCGCGACCATGTTGACGGGATCGCGGACGCCGACATCGTCGATATCGGCCTTGTGCGAATATTGGTCGATGCGCGCCTCGATCTCATGACGGAAATGCGCGATCAGGCCCTGGATCGGCCACGCCGCGGCGTCGCCGAGCGCGCAAATGGTGTGGCCCTCGACCTGCTTTGTGACCTCCAGCAGCATGTCGATCTCGCGCTTGTGGGCGCGGCCATCGGCCATCCGGGTCAACACCCGCCACATCCAGCCCGTGCCCTCGCGGCAGGGCGTGCACTGGCCGCAGCTCTCATGCTTGTAGAAATAGGAAATCCGCGCGATCGCCCGGATCAAATCGGTCGATTTGTCCATCACGATCACGGCGGCGGTGCCGAGGCCGGAACGCAGCTTGCCGAGGCTGTCGAAATCCATCGGGGTATCGATGATTTGCTCGGCCGGCACCATGCGCACCGACGAGCCGCCGGGGATCACGGCCTTGAGATTGTCCCAGCCGCCGCGGATGCCGCCGCAATGGCGCTCGATCAATTCGCGGAACGGAATCCCCATCGCCTCTTCGACATTGCAGGGGCGCTCGACATGGCCGGAAATGCAAAACAGCTTGGTGCCGACATTGTTGGGCCGGCCGATGGCCGCGAACCATGCCGCGCCACGGCGCAGGATGTCCGGGGCCACTGCGATCGACTCGACGTTGTTGACGGTGGTCGGGCAGCCATAGAGGCCGACATTGGCCGGGAACGGCGGCTTCAGCCGCGGCTGGCCCTTCTTGCCTTCGAGGCTTTCCAGGAGCGCGGTTTCTTCGCCGCAGATATAGGCGCCGGCGCCATGCGCGACGTAGAGGTCGAACGGCCAGCCGTTGATATTGTCCTTGCCGATCAGTTTTGCCTCATAGGCCTGATCGACCGCGGCCTGCAGGTGCTCGCGCTCGCGGATGAATTCGCCGCGGACATAGATGTAGCAGGCATGCGCGCCCATCGCGAAGCTCGCGAGCAGGCAGCCCTCGACCAGCAAATGCGGATCGTGCCGCATGATCTCGCGGTCCTTGCAGGTGCCGGGCTCGGACTCGTCGGCATTGACGACGAGGTAGCTCGGGCGGCCGTCGGTGGATTCCTTCGGCATGAACGACCATTTCAGCCCGGTCGGAAAACCCGCCCCGCCGCGGCCGCGAAGGCCTGAGGCTTTCATCTCGTTGATGATCCAGTCGCGGCCCTTGTCGATGATCGCCTTGGTGCCGTCCCAGGCGCCGCGGCGGCGCGCGCCCTCCAGCCCCCAGTCGTGGAAGCCGTAGAGATTCCTAAAGATGCGGTCCTTGTCGTCGAGCATGACCAAAACTTCCCGGGATCAGCGATTGGACTGCGAGTAAGCGAGACCGGCGGCGCATCCGCCCAGGGTCAGCGCCCACAACAGACTGGATTCAAGCGATGCATGCAGCACGTAGCGCTGCAGCAAAAAGATGAACGCCGCGGCGGCCACGGTGTGGAGTGCGATGTAGCGCCAGTTCTTCATCGCGCTGGCCCTCCCCGGCCCGTCCGCCTGCACTGTGACACGCCTCATGTGGTTTCCTTCAGCGTGGTCGGCCCGCCCACCGGCGCCGAGAACTGACGGTCGACCTGCGGCCCCGGCTTCGGCGGATTGCCGGACGCAAAACCATCCAGCACCTTGCCAAAGCTTTCCTTGGTCAGATCCTCGTAGGTATCCTTCCAGATCAGCACCATCGGCGCGTTCACGCAGGCGCCGAGGCACTCGACCTCTTCCCAGCTGAAATTGCCGTCCTTCGAAAGTTCGAAAGGCTCGTGATTGATGCGATGCCGACACACCTCGATCAGGTCGCCGGCGCCGCGCAGCCGGCAGGGCGTGGTGCCGCAGACCTGCACATGGGCCTTCTTGCCGACCGGCTGCAGCTGGAACATCGTGTAAAAGGTCGCGATCTCGAGCACGCGGATATAGGGCATATGGAGCAGGTCGGCGACGGCGCGGATCGCCGCTTCCGAAACCCAGCCCTCATGCTGCTCCTGGACCCGCCACAGGATCGCGATCACCGCCGAGGCCTGGCGTCCGGCCGGGTATTTTTCGATCTGCGCTTTCGCCCACGCCAAATTCTCGTCCGAAAACGTGAAACTGGCGGGCTGCAATTCCTTCGGGGCAAGGCGGCGGACGGACATCGTTCAGTCTCTCATTGCGCACGGCGCGCGGCGTTCGCATTCAGCGCATTGATCCGGTTGAGCCAGAATGCGCTTGCGGTGCCGAACACGTTGTAGCCGACGTGGGATGAAACCTTGATGCGATCGAGGATCGAGAGGTCGCTTACGGCTTCAAGGCGATTGCTGCGCGGATCGTACACGATCAGCTTCAGCGGGGTCTGTTCGAGGATATAGCGCGATACGGTATGCTGCGGGTCATTGCCGTGCTCTTCGCACAGGATGACGCTGTCGCCCTGCAGCAGGCGCGCACCGCCCTTCATGGCCTCGATCTCGACGCCTTCGACGTCGAGCTTGATCAGGAATTTTCCGCCGACCGCTATCTTGCCGTCGTCCAGCAGATTATCGAGCGCGATGACCGGCACTTCCTCGCCGCCCGCGGCGTCGCCAGCGATCGATAGAGCCTCATGCTTGGTGCCGGACAGCCGCGCGGTGCCACGCGCTACGCCGATCGCGCACTTCATGACTTCGAAGCGATTGCCGTTGATTTTGGCGTTGTTCGCGAGCTTGGCGAAATTCTGTGACGACGGCTCGATCGCGATCGCCTTGTGCGAACCATAGGGCGCGCTCGACACCAATACCGACCAGTAGCCGTAATTGGCGCCGCAATCGAGCAGCGTGTAGTCGACATCGGCGGAATCCTGGAACAGCAATTCCAGTTCGTTTTCATAGCAGAAGGTGCGGTTGAGCAGCTTGCTCCAGTAACCGTCGCCATAGGGAAACGCGAAACTCGCGTCCGAATTGAGCTTGATGTCGATATCGCGCTCGGGCAGCGTCCTGCGCAACAGATTGGCGCAAATGTTGTAGCCGCGATGCGAAAAATGCGACGCGATCTTCGACCCGGTCGACAGCGCCAGCGCAGCCGTCCGCTCCCACAGGTTGGCTCCTTCGAGAGCCCCTGAAGCGCGATCGAACTGGATGGGCGCCTGCGCCATCACCGGTCGACCTCTCCGAACACGATGTCGAGCGAGCCGAGAATGGCGGAGACGTCGGCCAGGAGATGGCCGCGGCAGATGTGATCCATCGCCTGCAAATGCGCAAAGCCCGGCGCCCGGATCTTGCACTTGTAGGGCTTGTTGGAGCCGTCGGCGACCAGATAGACGCCGAACTCGCCCTTCGGCGCCTCGACCGCGGCGTAGACCTCGCCGGCCGGCACGTGGACGCCTTCGGTATAGAGCTTGAAGTGATGGATCAGCGCTTCCATCGAGCGCTTCATCTCGCCACGGCGCGGCGGCGCGATCTTGTTGTCCTCGACGACGACCGGGCCCTGGCCATCCGGCGCGCGCAGCTTGGCGATGCACTGCTTCATGATGCGCACCGACTGGCGCATCTCTTCCATGCGGATGCAGTAGCGGTCGTAGCAATCGCCGTTCTTGCCGACCGGAATGTCGAAATCCATCTCGGCGTAGCATTCGTAAGGCTGCGCCTTGCGCAGATCCCAGGCAGCACCCGAGCCGCGCACCATCACGCCGGAGAAGCCCCACTCCCAGGCCTGCTTGAGCGAGACCACGCCGATGTCGACGTTGCGCTGCTTGAAGATGCGGTTGCCGGTGAGCAGGGTTTCGAGATCGGCGACGACCTGCAGGAACGGGTCGCACCAGGCCTCGATATCGTCGATCAGCTTTGGCGGCAGGTCCTGGTGCACGCCGCCGATGCGGAAATAGGCCGCATGCATGCGTGAGCCCGAAGCGCGCTCGTAAAACACCATCAGCTTTTCGCGCTCTTCAAAGCCCCACAAAGGCGGGGTCAGCGCGCCGACGTCCATCGCCTGCGTGGTGACGTTGAGCAGGTGCGACAGGATGCGGCCGATCTCGCAGTAGAGAACGCGGATCAATTGGCCACGGCGCGGCACGGTAATGCCGAGCAGCTTTTCGGCCGCGAGACAGAACGCGTGCTCCTGGTTCATCGGCGCGACGTAGTCGAGCCGGTCGAAATACGGGATCGCCTGCAGATAGGTTTTCTGCTCGATCAGCTTTTCGGTGCCGCGATGCAAGAGCCCGATATGCGGATCGACCCGCGCCACGACCTCACCATCGAGTTCGAGCACGAGACGCAAAACGCCGTGCGCCGCTGGATGCTGCGGTCCGAAATTGATGGTGAAATTACGGAGGTTCTGTTCGTTCATGGTCAGGCCTTCGGTCCCGCCTTCTCATCGCCGGGCAGCGGATAGTCCGCGCCTTCCCACGGAGAGAGAAAATCGAATTTGCGGAATTCCTGGTTGAGGCGGACCGGCTCGTACAGCACCCGCTTCTCCTGGTCGTCGTAGCGGACCTCGACGAAGCCGGTGAGCGGAAAGTCCTTGCGCAGCGGATGGCCGTCAAAGCCGTAATCGGTCAGCAGCCGCCGCATGTCCGGATGGCCGGTGAAGATCACGCCATAGAGGTCGTAGCATTCGCGCTCGAACCAGTCGGCGCCGGGAAACACGTCGATGATCGACGGCACCTGCGTGGTCTCGTCGGCTTCGGCACGCAGCCGGATACGTTCGTTCAGCGTCGGCGACAGAAAGTGGTAGATCACGTCGAAGCGTTTTTCGCGCCCGGGATAATCCACCGCGGTGACGTCGATGATGCTGACGAAACGGCAGCCGGGATCGTCGCGCAGGAACTTGACGACCTCGACGATCATGGTCGCATCCACGGTGACCGTGAGCTGATTGAACGCGACCGAGTGCGCACTCGCAGCGCCCGGAAGCGCGCTAACGATCGTCTGCCCCAAGGCGTCGAGCTTGCCGTCGTCCATTACCTAAAACCTTAGCGTTCGATGGTGCCGGTGCGCCGGATCTTCTTCTGCAACAGCAAAACGCCGTAGAGCAGCGCTTCCGCCGTCGGCGGGCAGCCGGGCACGTAGATGTCGATCGGCACGATGCGGTCGCAGCCGCGCACCACCGA
The DNA here is from genome assembly GCF_036924615.1 of Bradyrhizobium sp. AZCC 2289. Lineage (NCBI taxonomy): Bacteria > Pseudomonadati > Pseudomonadota > Alphaproteobacteria > Hyphomicrobiales > Nitrobacteraceae > Bradyrhizobium > Bradyrhizobium sp. AZCC 2289. Next base: position 10,154,886 of record NZ_JAZHRY010000001.1, read on the forward strand.
GTAGGAATAGTGATAGTAGCCGCCGCCATTGGCGCACGACCCCATCGAGATCACGTAGCGCGGCTCCGGCATCTGGTCGTAGACCTTGCGCAAGGCCGGCGCCATCTTGTTGGTCAGCGTGCCCGCGACGATCATCACGTCGGACTGCCGCGGCGAAGCGCGCGGCGCGAAACCGAAGCGCTCGACGTCATAGCGCGGCATCGACACCTGCATCATCTCGACCGCGCAGCAGGCCAGACCGAAGGTCATCCACATCAGCGAGCCGGTGCGCGCCCAGGTGATCAGATCGTCGGTCGCGGCGACGAAGAAGCCCTTGTCGGAGAGTTCGTGATTGACCTCGCGGAAGTACGGATCGGTAGCGCCGACCGGCTTGCCGGTGGAGGGATCCAAAATGCCGGTCGCTGCCGGTGCGATCACCGGAGACGTTCCCTGCGCGGTGGCTGCGGGGCTCAATCCCATTCGAGCGCGCCTTTCTTCCATTCATAGGCAAAGCCGACGGTGAGGACGGCGAGGAAAACGATCATCGACCAGAAGCCGGTGGCGCCGAGCTTTCCGAACGCGACCGCCCACGGGAACAGGAACGCCACTTCGAGGTCGAAGATGATGAAGAGGATCGCCACCAGATAGAAGCGGACGTCGAACTTCATGCGGGCATCGTCAAAAGCGTTGAATCCGCATTCATAGGCGGAGAGCTTTTCCGGATCCGGCTGCTGGAACGCGACGAGGAACGGGGCAATCAGGAGCGCCAGACCGATCAGGCTTGCGACGCCGATAAACACCACAAGCGGAAGGTAATTCTGCAGGATGCCGGTCATCGGCGGGGCCTTTTCCTGCGGTTTCGGAGCGCCGCAGATTCGTTGATTGGAATTATTCTTGAGGCTTAGCGCAGCGCAACAGAGGGCGCAAGACAAGCTATTTTGACGGTCTGCCCGCCTTTCCCGCACCGGGATAACCCGAAAAAGCGGCGCGTTCCGGCCTCCACAAACCAACGCATTGCCGGCCATTAGGTGCCCGGATTCCGGGCGGCGCGTCAGTTCAAATCTTTCTCGGCGGCGAGCATTTGGGCAGCCCTCTCGGTCAGGCGATCGATATGCCCGAGCAGCAAATCCAGATCGTCCTGGCTCAATTGTTCCAGCAGGCGCCGGTTGCGCTCCTGGGCACCCGTCACGATCGCGTCATGCGCGGCGAGACCTGCCTTGGTCAGGCAAACCAGGGTCTCCCGGTTATCCTTCGGGTTGACCGCCTTGGCGACCAGCTTGCGCGACACCAGTCCAGCCAGCGCCCGGCTGATCTGCCCCTTGTCCATGCCGACGGCCTCCGCCAACCGGACCACGCTCATCGGCGGATGGCGCCCGAGCGAGGCGACCAGGCCGAATTCCACCGACGAAAGACCGGCAAGGCGCTTGTAACGCAGGATCGCGCCGCGCTTGAGCAGGTTGGCGAGCACCATCAGCCGCGACGACATCATCGCCGTGATCGGCGCCAATTCCGCGTCGCCGGCGGCGCCCGGCCGAGGCGGGTCCGCCCTCTTCGGTTTCTGGCTCATAACCAAGCTCTGCCAACAAAGCTTGCGCCTGCCAAGGTTTTAGCGAGATCGTTGACATTGTCATCGATCTGCGTTTCATTTTGCCCAAGACATCAAACGACCGCGGCGCCAAGCCGTGGCGGGAGGAAACGGCAGTGAATATCACCCAGCGGGATCGCGACCTCGGCACCGCCTACGCCATGAAGCCATCCACGACGCGGACCGAACTGACGTCGGTCGGCCGCGGCACGCCGATGGGCGAACTGCTCCGGCGCTACTGGCACCCCGTCGGTCTGGTGACCGATGCCACCGATATCCCCAGAAAAGTGCGCGTGCTCGGCGAGGATCTGGTGCTTTTCCGCGACAAGCACGCCCGGGTCGGCCTGCTGCACGCCCGCTGCTGCCACCGCGGCACCACGCTCTATTACGGCAAGGTCGAGGAAGACGGCATCCGCTGCTGCTACCACGGCTGGAAATTCGATACCGAGGGCCATGCGAGCCCGACGACGGCCAGTTCAAGGACAAGGTGCGCCAGCCCTGGTACCCCGTGCAGGAGTTGTACGGGCTGATCTTCGCCTATATGGGCCCGGCCGAGAAGAAGCCGGCGCTGCCGCGCTACGAGTGTCTGGAGAGGATGGACGACGGCGAGTTCGTCGAGGCCGACGATTCATCGATCGGCGGCGGCGGCCCGGCCGTCATCCCCTGCAACTGGCTGCAGCATTTCGAGAACGTGGTCGATCCCTACCATGTTCCGGTGCTGCACGGCTCGTTCAGCGGGCCGCAATTCACTGACATGATGGCCTCGATGCCCGAGGTGAAGTTCGAGATGTCGCCGCGCGGCGTCACCGTGCGCTCGATCCGCCGTCAGGACGACGGCAAGGTGTTCTACCGGGTAACCGAAGCCGTCCTCCCCACCTTGCGCGTGGTGCCCAATCCCCGCGTCGCGCATTTCGCCCGCGTCGAATCGATCGGCTGGACCTTGCCGATCGACGACACCTCGTTCCGCATCTACGTCGCCGGCCGGGTGAAGAATACCGGCGACATCGGGCGGATGCGCTCAAAGTTCAACGGAAAATTCTGGTGGGACATGACCGAGCAGGAACACCAGCAATTCCCCGGCGACTACGAGGCCCAGACCGGCCAAGGGCCGGTTACACTGCATTCCGACGAGCATTTCGGCCAGAGCGACCGCGGCATCCTGATGATCCGGCGCATGCTGGGCGACCAGCTCGACGCCATGGCCGCCGGGCGCGATCCGATCGGCGTTTCGTTCGAGCCGAACGGGCCGCCGGTCGAATTCGAGGCGGGTAATTTCATTCGCGAGGCGTGAGACAAAACGCCCGACTCAAGAACATAAATCGAGGGGAAACCATGGTCGATCTCGCGCCGCAGGTGGCTGCGCCAGCGGATGTCGTCGCAAAGCCCTCCACCCGGCGATACTACGTGCTCGGCGTGCTCACGATCGTCTACGCGCTGAATTTCCTCGACCGCACCATCTTCAACGTCCTGATCGAGCCGATCAAAAAGGAATTCACGCTCAGCGACACCACGATGGGCCTGCTGGCGGGTTTCGGCTTCGTGCTGTTCTATTCGCTGCTCGGCATCCCCATCGCGCGCCTCGCCGACCGGCTTAACCGGCGCAATATCGTAGCCATCGCGTTCGCCTTCTGGAGCGCGATGACGTTCCTGTGCGGCATGGCGCAAACCGTGACCACGCTGACGCTGGCGCGGATCGGGGTTGGCATCGGCGAATCCGCGGGCTCCCCGGCCTCGCAATCGATCGTTGCCGATCTCTTCAACAAGAACGAACGGCCGCGCGCGCTCGGCATCTACGCCATCGGCACCTATCTCGGGATTTTCCTCGGCTATTTCATCGGCGGCTATGTCAACCAGCACTACGGCTGGCGGATGGCGTTCTTCACCGCCGGCATGCCCGGCGTCGCCCTCGCCGCCGTGCTGTGGCTGACGATATCGGAGCCCAAGCGCGGCGCGATGGCGGAGACGTTCACGCCGGAGCCGATCGGGCCGACGCTCGGCTTCCTCGCCTCGCAGCAAAGTTTTGTCATCGTGCTGATCGGCTTTTGCCTCACGACCTACACCAACTATGCGACGGCGGCGTGGATCCCGCCGTTCCTGGCGCGCGTACATCATCTATCCAGCGCCGAGATCGGCACCTATGCCGGCACCTTCAAGGGCCTTGCCGGAATGGCGGGTACCCTGATCGGCGGCCTCGTGGTGGCCCAGATCAGCCGCCGCGACGACCGCTGGAAATTATGGGCGCCGGCGATCACGTCGGGCCTCGCCGGCCCGGTGTTTGCCGTGTGCATGCTGACCAACGATTTTGCAACGATGGTCGCGGCATTGGCGGCGACCTCGTTCCTGGTCGGCTTTCACCTCGGGCCGATCTTTGCGATCGCGCAGACCGTCGCGCGCCCCAGCATGCGGGCGCTGGCTTCCGCGATCATCGCGCTGACCGCGACCTGCTTTGGCCAGGGCGTCGGCCCGCTGGTGGTCGGCGCGATCAACGACGCGCTGAAGAACGACTACGGCGCCAATGCCGTGCGTTACTCGCTGCTGTCAGCCGCTGTGACGACTACGCTCGGCGCGCTGCTCTTCGTGTGGGCGGCGCGGACGATCCGCGCCGATATCCTGCGGGCGGCCTGACCGTCTCAGGTCAGCCGCCCCGTATATTTCTCCAGCGCAGCCCAGGCTTCCGCGCCATAAGTCTTCTGCCACTGCGCGTAGAAGCCGGCCTTTACCAGCGCCGCCCTGAACTGCACGGGATCGGGTTTGTTGAAGGTCATGCCTTTGCCGGTGAGTTCGGCCTGCAGCGAGCGCTCCATCTCCAATAGATCGGCGCGCTCCTTGATCGCCGCGGCGTCGAAATGGCTGTTGATGATTTCGAGCAAATCCGGCGGCAGGGCCGATAGCGCGCGGCGATTGCCGACGATCCAGTAGCCGCTCCAGCAATGGTTCGACAGCGCACAGTATTTCTGCACCTCGTAGAGCTTGCCGGTCGAGACCTGCGCCAGCGGGTTTTCCTGGCCTTCGATGATGTGGGTCTGCAAGGCGGAGTAGAGTTCGCTGTAGCTGATGCTCGACGGCAGCGCGCCGAGCCCCGAGAACAGCGACGTCAGCAGCGCGGTCACGGGAACGCGGATCTTGAAGCCTTTGAGGTCCTCGACGCTGGTGAGCTGCCGGCTTGATGACGAGGTGATCTGGCGAAAGCCGTTGTCCCAGATCTTCTTCATCGACACGAGCCCGGTCTTGCCGATGGCCTCGCGGACGACGTCGCCGACGCCGCCATCCATCGCCGCCCAGACCTGGTCATAGGACCCGAACGCGAAGCCGACGCTCGGCAGGCCCGACAGCGGCACCAGCGTGGACAGTGTGAGACTTGGCGCCGCCAGCAGCTCGATGCCGCCGGCGCGGAGCTGCGACAGCATTTCGGGATCGCCGCCGAGCTGGCTGTTGGCGAACACCGTGACGTTCAGCCGCCCGGACGACTGCGCGCCGATCGCCTTGGCCGCTTCGGTCAGGCGAATCGTCAAGGGATGGGTTTCCGGCGTATTAACGCCGAGCTTGAAGTCGAACTCGGCCGCCGCTTGGGCCGGCTTGCCGAAGATGGTGGTGGCCCAAGCGGCGGAAGCCGCACCCAGCAGACCCCGGCGGGTGATCGTCGTTGTTTTCATTATTGTTTTTCTCCCAGGCACGGTACCGCGCCTGGCCGCAGTTTCAGCCGAACCGGCCTCCGCCGCAAGCCGGGGACGAAACCGATCCAGCCGATCCACGAAACCATTTTGCGGAAACCACGAAACCATCCCGAAACAGACCGGGCGTACACCGTCGCCAACAGACGGCGCATAGACGCCTCGGAGGCATCACATGAACCACTCAATTCATTCAGCGGACCGTTCGACCCACCTGAAGATCGTGGTCGTCGCCCTCGTGGCTGGCATCGCGGTGGCGGGTTTTGGTATCTCGGCCCGCTCCAACGCGGATTTCACCCAGACCGCCCAGAGCACCCACGTCATGAAGGCGGGCAAGCCGGTGGTGGTGACGAGCTCGGATGTTTCGACCATCCGCTAAACCATCCAGACCTGGTTGAAATAAAAACGGCCGCCTGCGGGCGGCCTTTTTGTTGGGCGGTGTTGGCAGAGTGGAACTAAGCCATCGGGACCTAAGCCATTGATAAAATGGCGCGAGAGACGGGACTCGAACCCGCGGCCTCCGCCGTGACAGGGCGGCGCTCTAACCAACTGAGCTACTCCCGCGGATGCCGAAATCAGACACTGATCCGCGCAGAAGGGAGGGCATAAAGGCCTGCCCCTCCTTAGTCAAGGACGTTGCGAATCCCCGCGCTATCCGGGCCTTTTTGCGACGTCGATGCAAATAATGGCCTATTTTCAGGCAAATCAGCGTAGTCAGTCGCCACCCGAATCATTTAAGGCCTGATACGTCTTGGTTTCCTGGCGTCCGCTCCGTTCTGATTGCATCAGAACCTTGGCACCAGGCCTCCATTTGACGTGTTTTACGCGCGCGAACCGGTACCCACTCCGCTCGAAAACGTTCCAAGCCATCAACCACGAGGAGGGCCAGATATGGCGAAGAAAGCAGCGACCCCAGCCACCGTTACGCTGAAGCACCTGGCGGCGGCGATCGCCGAGGATCAGGAACTGTCGAAGAAGCAGGCCGAGTCCATCCTGAGCGACGTGGTCACCATGATCACCAAGCACCTGAAGAAGGGCGAGCGCATCCGCATCGTCGGCCTCGGCATCCTCCAGGTCCGCAAGCGCGCCGCCCGCATGGGCCGCAACCCCGCCACCGGCGAAGCGATCCACATCAAGGCCAGCAAGAAGGTCGCCTTCCGTGCGGCCAAGGAACTCAAGGAAGCCGTCTAAGACGCCTTTTCTGTTCCCGACGTGAAGCGCCATTCCGGCTCGTCAAGCGGCCCCGGAATGGCGCTTTTCTGCTATAGAGCCCTCCCGTTTCTCAGTTTGCTCCGGTCATCATGTCGGCTTCGTCGCTCTCTTTCACGCATACCGTCACCGAACGTTTCCTGCGCTATGTCGTGATCGACACCCAGTCGGAAGCGGACTCACCGACCTGCCCTTCCACCGAGAAGCAAAAGGATCTGGGCCGCCTGCTCGCGTCCGAATTGCAGGCGATGGGACTGCGTGACGCCCATCTCGACGCGCACGGCTACGTCTACGCGACGATTCCTGCGAATACCGACAAGCAGGTGCCGGTGATCTGCTTCTGCTCGCATATGGACACCTCGCCGGACTGCACCGGGAAAGACGTCAAGCCGCAGATCGTGCGGAACTATCGCGGCGGCGACATCGTGCTGCCGGCCGATTCCACGCAAGTGATCCGCGCCGCCGAGCATCCGGCGCTCGCCGACCAGATCGGCAACGACATCGTCACCACGGACGGCACCACGCTGTTGGGCGCCGACAACAAGGCCGGGCTCGCCGAGATCATGGATGCGGCGCAGTTCCTGATCCGCAATCCGCAAATCAAGCACGGCACCATCAAGATCCTGTTCACGCCCGACGAGGAGATCGGCCGCGGCGTCGACAAGGTGGATCTGAAAAAGCTCGGCGCCGACTTCGCCTATACGATGGACGGCGAAACCGCCGGGAATATCGAGGACGAGACCTTTTCCGCCGACGGCGCCACCATCACGATCGAGGGCGTCTCTACCCATCCAGGTTTTGCCAAGGGCAAGATGGAGCACGCGATCAAGATCGCGGCCGCGATTGTCGACCGCCTGCCGAAAGACACCTGCTCGCCGGAAACCACCGAGGGCAACCAAGGCTTTCTGCACCCGATCGGCATTTCCGGCGCGCTGGAGAAGGCGACGGTCGGCTTCATCGTGCGCGATTTCACCGACGAAGGCCTGAAGGAAAAAGAGGCGCTGCTCGAAGGCATCGTCAAGGATGTGATGAAGGCCTATCCGCGCTCGACCTACAGGATGGAGGTCAAGCAGCAATACCGCAACATGAAGCAGGTGATCGACGCTCACCCCGAGATCGTCGACTACGCCATCGAGGCGATCCGCCGCGCGGGATTGACGCCGGTGCGCAGCTCGATCCGCGGCGGCACCGACGGTTCGCGTCTGTCGTTCATGGGACTGCCCTGCCCCAACATCTTTGCCGGCGAGCACGCGTTCCATTCGCGGCTGGAATGGGTGAGCGTGCAGGACATGGAAAAGGCCGCCGACACCATCGTGCATCTGGCGATGATCTGGGAAGAGCGGGCGTGATCCCGCGATGCGCACATGTTCGATTCAATTGCCCAGATACAAAATTGCGAAAACAACCCCATGCAAAGTAAAGTAGAACGGCCCGCGAATGAGGTATCAAATCACCTCTCACCTGGACACGGCGCCAAGTGCTGCGAGTCAGGTCCCAACCTGACCCCATCCCAGATCTAGCCGGCCCGCGCCGTCACGATCCAGATCGACGCCGGAAGCGGCACGCTCTCGCCCTTGGCATACACCGCAAGCGCCTCGCGGATCGAATTCGTCGCGGCGGCACGAACGTCGTCGGGGTGGCCTTCCAGCGCGCGGCTGGCCGGACCGATCTCGAGCGCACCCTGCACCGCCGCATCGATGCCGCGTCCGATCGCGACATCGAGCGCCAGATTGCACGGCTCCATTGCGATCCCGGTGAAACCGGCTTCGCCGAGAATGCGGTGGACGCGCGCCTCCGAGGCAAACGCGAACGGCCCGGGATCTTCCGGTCCCTGCGGCGGCAGTTTTGGAACGTGTTTGTAGACGGCCTGAAGCGGCGCCATGAAGAACGGATTTTCGCGCGGCTCGCGCCAGCAGGCGAACGCCAGCCGGCCCGACGGCCGCAGCGCTTTTCGCATATTCGCAAACGACAGCGCAGGGTCGGCGAAGAACATCACGCCGAACCGGGAAGCCAAAAGATCGAAACTCTGGGGATCAAATGGATAGACCGTCGCGTCCGCCAGGACGAACTCGACCGGCAGTTCCTTGGGCGCACTCTCCCGCGCCCGCGCCAGCATCGGGCCTGATATGTCGACGCCGAAGGCATGCCCCGATGGCGCGACCTTTCGTGCGAATGCAATCGTCGTGGCGCCACTGCCACAGCCAACATCGATGACCCGTTCGCCGGCCTTAGCCCTGGCGCGATCGATCAGAAGGTCGGCGATCGGCGCCAGCACGACGTCCTGCGCCTGCTGCCGATTAGCCCAGCGCTGGCCGCCCGGACCGTTCCAGTAAGCAATCTGGTCGGCGTTTTGTTCATGGCCTGTGGGGATGTCCATTGATGGATACTCGCTGTCGGTCCGCCTTCGCTCTTCGAACTCCGGCGCGACAGCCCTCACGCTGTGCGCTCCGGCTCGCCGAGCCGTAGCGCGCAGCGCGAAGGCTGGTAGGCGGCGACGGATTCGAACCGCCGACCCTCTCGGTGTAAACGAGATGCTCTAACCAGCTGAGCTAGCCGCCCTCGCCCTGTGTTTAGCCTTGGGGACCCCCTTGGTGCAAGGTCGGATACCATTCCTCAGTCGGTCGGCCGACCGGGCAACCCCTTGAGATCGTTGATCCATGGCACCGCCGACCGGCACCAGATCTGGCGCGTCGGCATCAATTGGTCGCGCTGGCGGATGCTGCCCCAGCGAATTCCCCAATCATCGGGCCCGCCCTCGCCGCTGGTGAATAGCGGGGAACCGCACGCGCCACAGAAGTGCTGAAAACGCGTCCGGCCGTTGTCGCCGGTCTTGGCGTAGATTTTCGGCGGCTGTCCCGTCATCCGGACTTGCTCAGCGGAGCAGATCACCGTCACCCGGTAGGGCGATCCGGTCAGCGTCTGGCAGTCCGTGCAGTGACAGATCGAGACCTGCTGCGGATCGATCTCGGCCTCATACCTCACAGCGCTGCAATGACATCGTCCATCGATCTTCATCGCTCAACTCCAGCGGCGGCTCGAACGAGACGCACAAAAAAAACGGCGCCCGAAGGCGCCGTTTTATCATTCTCGAGAAGGTCTTGCTCGATTGGCTCTGGTCAGTGCGCCGTCAGGCCACCGGCGGCTTCGTCGCCGGCGTCCGGCTTGACCGGCACCTTGGTGTCCTCTTCCCAGACGATCGGCACCGGGGCGCGTACCAGCGCCTTGGAGACGACGTCGTCGAGGCGAGCGACCGGGATGATGTCCATACCGCCCTTGATCGCATCGGAAATCTCCGTGAGATCCTTGGCGTTGTCCTCGGGGATCAGCACCGTCTTGATGCCGCCGCGCGCGGCGGCCAGCAGCTTCTCCTTCAGCCCGCCGATCGGCAGCACGCGCCCTCTCAGGGTGATCTCGCCGGTCATGGCGACATCGTGCCGGACCGGAATGCCGGTCATGACCGAGATGATGGCGGTGGCCATCGCGACGCCCGCCGACGGTCCGTCCTTCGGGGTCGCCCCCTCCGGCACGTGGACGTGGATGTCGCGGCGGTCGAACAGCGGCGGCTCGATGCCGTAGACGATCGCCCGCGAGCGGACATAGGACGCCGCCGCCGAGATCGACTCCTTCATCACGTCGCGCAGATTGCCCGTGACCGTCATCTTGCCCTTGCCGGGCATCATGACGCCTTCGATGGTGAGCAGCTCTCCACCGACATCGGTCCAGGCAAGACCCGTCACAATGCCGACCTGAGGCTCGCTCTCGATCTCGCCGTAGCGGTACTTCGGCACGCCGAGAAACTCCTCGAGGGACTTCTCGGTGACCTTGACCGACTTCTTCTTGGAGATCATCAGCTCCTTCACCGCCTTGCGGGCCAGTGTCGACAGCTCACGCTCCAGATTACGCACGCCCGCTTCGCGGGTGTAGCGGCGGATCATCAACAGCAACGCATCGTCGTCGATCGACCATTCCTTGGAATCGAGGCCATGCTTGGAGACCGCGTTCGGGATCAGGTGCTTGCGCGCGATCTCGACCTTCTCGTTCTCGGTATAGCCCGCGATCCGGATGATCTCCATGCGGTCCATCAGGGGACCTGGAATATTCAGCGTATTCGCGGTCGTGATGAACATCACGTGGGACAGATCGTAGTCGACCTCCAGATAGTGGTCGTTGAAGGTCCCGTTCTGCTCGGGGTCCAGAACCTCGAGCAACGCCGATGACGGATCGCCGCGGAAGTCGGCGCCCATCTTGTCGATCTCGTCCAGCAGGAACAGCGGATTCGAGGTCTTCGCCTTGCGCATCGACTGGATGATCTTGCCGGGCATCGAGCCGATATAGGTGCGGCGGTGACCGCGGATTTCGGCCTCGTCGCGCACGCCGCCGAGAGAGACGCGCACGAACTCACGGCCGGTCGCCTTCGCGATCGACTTGCCGAGCGAGGTCTTGCCAACGCCGGGAGGCCCGACCAGGCACAGGATCGGTCCGGTCAGCTTGTTGGCGCGCGACTGCACCGCGAGATACTCGACGATGCGGTCCTTGACCTTCTCAAGTCCGTAGTGATCGTTATCGAGCACAGCCTGCGCCGCCTCGAGATCCTTCTTGACCTTGGACTTCTTGTTCCACGGAATCGACAGCAGCCAGTCGAGATAGTTGCGCACGACGGTCGCTTCCGCGGACATCGGCGACATCTGGCGCAGCTTCTTCAACTCATGCTGCGCCTTCTCGCGGGCTTCCTTCGACAGCTTGGTCTTGGCAATCTTCTCTTCCAGATCGGCGAGCTCGTCGCGACCTTCGTCGTCGCCGAGTTCCTTCTGGATCGCCTTCATCTGCTCGTTCAGATAATATTCGCGCTGGGTCTTCTCCATCTGGCGCTTGACGCGCGAGCGGATGCGCTTCTCGACCTGCAGCACCGAGATCTCGCTCTCCATCAGCCCCAGCACCTTCTCCAGGCGCGCGGTGACGGACAGCGTTTCCAGGATGGCCTGGCGGTCGGCGATCTTGACGGCGAGATGGCCGGCGACGTTATCGCCGAGCTTGGCGAAATCCGTGATCGCCTGGACCACGCCGACGGCTTCGGCCGAGATCTTCTTGTTGAGCTTCACATAGCTCTCGAAGTCGGACACGACCGAGCGCGCCAGGGCTTCGGCCTCGACCGAATTGGCATCGGTATCGGCGAGCGCGACCGCGGTGGCTTCATAGTACTCGGTGCGGTCGGAATATTTCTGCACGCGCGCGCGCTCGAGCCCTTCCACCAGCACCTTCACGGTGCCATCGGGCAATTTGAGCAGCTGCAGCACGCTTGCGAGTGTGCCGGTCTCGTAAATCGACTCCGGACTCGGATCATCGTCGGACGCATTCTTCTGCGTCGCGAGCAGGATCAGCGCGTCATTCTTCATGACTTCTTCGAGTGCGCGGATCGACTTCTCGCGGCCGACGAACAGCGGCACGATCATGTGCGGGAAAACGACGATATCGCGGAGCGGCAGCACCGGATAAGAATGGCTTTCGCCGTGAACGATCGATGGCCGGGGTTTCGGGGTGGTCATGGCCTATTCCTTTTGTTGTGCCCCCTTGCACGCAGTCCGCTTCGCTTGCGCAACCGCCACAAGGCGCCGGGAGGTCCGTTGCCGCAGGCTTCGCAGCCTGTTGTTCCGGATCGATTCTGCGACGAATCTCGAACGCGATTTTCGCCACCGTCAGCATTAGGTGGCTATCGGGTACGGGGGTGTCAAGTCACGGAAAAATGCCCGTCAGCCGCCGCCAAACGCGAGGAAATACCTGCGCCATACCCGCCGCCGGAACGTCCGGCAGCCGCGTCAATCGCGATACAAATGCGAGGGCAGCTATGCGCAATCAGGCGCTGGCGCTGCTCTCGACGGCACGGTCGGAACGGTCCGCGTAGATGTAGAGCGGACGGGCAGTTCCCTCGACCACTTCGCGCGAGATCACGACCTCTTCGACGCCTTCCAGGCCCGGAAGATCGAACATGGTCTCGAGCAGGATGCTTTCCAGGATCGAGCGCAGTCCACGTGCGCCGGTCTTGCGCTCGATCGCCCTGCGGGCGACCGCGCCAAGCGCCTCGTCGGCGAAGGTCAGCTCGATGTTCTCCATTTCGAACAGCCGCTGGTACTGCTTGACCAGCGCGTTCTTCGGATCGGTCAGGATCTTCTTCAGCGAAGCTTCGTCGAGATCTTCCAGCGTCGCGACCACCGGCAGGCGGCCGACGAATTCCGGGATCAGGCCGTACTTCAGCAAGTCTTCCGGCTCGACGTGGCGGAAGATTTCGCCGGTGCGGCGATCTTCCGGCGCGAGCACCTGGGCCGCGAAGCCGATCGAGGTCGAACGTCCGCGCGCGGAGATGATCTTCTCCAACCCTGAGAAGGCGCCGCCGCAGATGAAGAGGATATTGGTGGTGTCGACCTGCAGGAATTCCTGCTGCGGATGCTTGCGGCCGCCCTGCGGCGGCACGGATGCAACCGTGCCTTCCATGATCTTCAGCAGCGCCTGCTGCACGCCCTCGCCCGACACGTCGCGGGTGATCGACGGGTTGTCGGACTTGCGGCTGATCTTGTCGATTTCGTCGATATAGACAATGCCGCGCTGCGCGCGCTCGACATTGTAGTCGGCCGACTGCAACAGCTTCAGGATGATGTTCTCGACGTCCTCACCAACATAGCCGGCTTCGGTCAGCGTGGTCGCATCCGCCATCGTGAACGGCACGTCGAGAATCCGCGCCAGCGTCTGAGCCAGCAGCGTCTTGCCCGAACCGGTCGGACCGATCAGCAGGATGTTCGACTTCGCCAGCTCGACGTCGTTGTGCTTGGTCTGGTGATTGAGCCGCTTGTAGTGATTGTGGACGGCGACCGAGAGCACCTTCTTGGCGTGGCTCTGGCCGATCACATAATCGTCGAGGACCTTGCAGATTTCCTTCGGCGTCGGAATGCCGTCGCGCGACTTGACCAGCGAGGACTTGTTCTCCTCGCGGATGATGTCCATGCACAGTTCAACGCATTCGTCGCAGATGAACACGGTGGGACCCGCGATCAATTTGCGGACTTCGTGCTGGCTCTTGCCACAGAACGAGCAATAAAGCGTGTTCTTGGAGTCGCTCGTGCCGACCTTACTCATTCTTATCTCCGTCCGCCGTTCGATCCAGTCGCTCGATCGACCCATTCCGGCACCAAACCGGACATGAATATAGATAGAGCAAATTCCGTACCAAAAAAGACCCTACTCAATACACGCCGTGCGAATCACGGCTTATTGGAATCTCCCACGATCATATCCGATCCCTGACAGCCAACCATGCTGGCACCCGACTATCAAGAATTCGCTAACCGGGCGCGGATCGGACACCGTGACAATACCGTGATTTCCGGCATTCGCACGGGGAGAAGTTGTCGAAATCGCCAAAGCGTTGCGCGTTTGCAACGCCGCAAAACCAGCACGAAAGCGGAACTTTCTGCCCATGCCGGGGCATAAGCACGCCGCCGACGGCCAAATTTGCCGATTACGTCAGCCGTCGACGTCAACGCTTCAGGCCGCCCCGTATCATTACGGGCTCTTCTACGAGGTCTTGGCGACGGCCAGGTCTTCCGCGCGCTTGTCGATCACCTTGTCGACCAGGCCGAATTCACGGGCCTGTTCCGCGGTCAGGAAGCGATCGCGCTCCAGTGAGTCCTCGATCATCTGGTAGGACTGCCCGGTGTGCTTGACGTAGATCTCGTTCAGCCGGCGCTTGATGTTCTGGATTTCCTGCGCGTGCAGCAGAATGTCGGTGGCCTGGCCCTGGAAGCCGCCGGAGGGCTGATGCACCATGATGCGGGAATTCGGCAGCGAGAACCGCATGTCCTTGGCGCCCGCGCACAACAGCAGCGAACCGGCCGACGCCGCCTGCCCCGTGCAAAGCGTCGAGACCGGCGGACGGATGAACTGCATCGTATCGTACATCGCAAGGCCCGATGTCACGACGCCACCGGGCGAGTTGATGTACATCGAGATTTCCTTCTTCGGATTCTCGGCTTCGAGGAACAGCAACTGCGCGACCACCAGGGTCGCCATGCCGTCCTCGATCGGTCCGGTCACGAAGATGATGCGCTCCTTCAGAAGGCGCGAGAAAATATCGTACGCGCGTTCACCGCGGTTGGTCTGCTCGACCACCATCGGAACGAGGTTCATGTAGGTTTCAACGGGATCGCGCATTAGTCACCCAAAGGTTAGTAGACGGTTGGCGGGGGGCGAACATCCATCGGCAAGGTTTGGCATGGTGTGCCGGGCGCGGACGAACGTCCCGTGATGCAGGACTTCAAGAACAGAGCTCACAGATATGAGCCAATTTCCCGGCCACAAGGCCGGGCAATGGCGAGCACGATTAGACAAGTTCAAGCCGATTCGCAGGCGGACTCATAGCGACGGATGCCGCCGCGAAGCCGCTTTCGCTTCTCAACCTTAACGCCGGCAAGACATTAACGCCCTGCAGGTCAGGCGGCAGTTTTCTCGGCATCGTCGTCCTTGAACAGGTCTTCGCGCGTCACCTTCTTTTCGGTCACGTTGGCGAGTTCGAGGATGAAATCGACCACCTTGTCTTCATAAATAGGCGCACGAAGCTGGGCCAGCGCATTGGCATTGTTGCGATAGTAGTCCCAGACTTCCTTTTCGCGGCCGGGCATCTGGCGCGCCCGTTCGATCACCGCGCGGCTGACCTCATCGTCGGTGACGGTGATCTTGTTCTTCTCGCCGATCTCCGACAGCACAAGCCCGAGCCGGACCCTTCGATCAGCGATCTTGTGGTACTCTTCCTTGGCCGCCTCTTCGGTGGTGTTCTCGTCGGCGAAGGTCTTGCCGGAGGACTCCATCTCGGCCTTGATCGAATTCCACATCAGGTTGAATTCTTCCTCGATCAGCGACGGCGGCGCCTCGAACCGGTGGCTGTCGTCGAGACGGTCGAGCAGCGAGCGCTTGACGCGCTGGCGGGTCGCACCGGCGAATTCCGCCACCAGCCGCTCGCGCGCGGCTTCCTTCAGCTTGTCGAGCGATTCGAGGCCGAGCGTCTTGGCGAACTCGTCGTCGATCTTGGTCTCGTCGGGCGCTTCGATCGCCGTTGCCGTGGTTTCGAATTCGGCGGGCTGGCCAGCGAGCTTTTCGCTGGCGTAGTTCTTGGGGAAGGAAACCTTCAGGTTACGGGTCTCGTTGGCGGCGATGCCGATCAGCTGCTCTTCGAAGCCCGGTATGAACTGGCCGGCGCCGATCACGACCTGGATGCCCTCGCCGGTGCCGCCGTCGAACGGCACGCCGTCGATGGTGCCCTTGAAGCTGATGGTGACGCGGTCGCCGTTTTCGGCCTTGGCACCCTCGTCCTTGGCGTTATAGGGCCGGCTCTGGTCGGCGATGCGCTTGATGGCTTCATCGATGTCGGCATCGGTCACTTCGACCACCGGCTTCTCGACCGAAAAGCTCTTGAAATCGGCGAGCTGGATCGTCGGCACCACCTCGATCGCAACCGTGTAGGTCAGGTCGGACTTGCCCGCGAGCAATTCCTCGACCTCTTTTTGCTCGGTCGGCATGGTGATCTTGGGCTCGGTCGCAAGGCGAAAGCCGCGATCGGTGAATATCTGGGTGTTGGTGTCGCGGATGGTCTGGTCGATGGTCTCGGCCATGACAGAGCGGCCATAGACCTTCTTCAGATGGCTGACCGGCACCTTGCCGGGACGGAAACCGTTGAGACGGACCTTGTCCTTGAGGTCGACCAGCTTGGCGCCCGCCTTGGCATCGAGGTCGCAGGCGGGAACGCTGATCTTGAACTCGTGCTTCAATCCCTCGGCGAGGGTTTCGGTGACCTGCATGGCGTCCATCTTCTTCCGCTTTCGCCGGGCCTTTTGGCCGCGGCAGTGTCCAATTGGTCGACGCGCGGCTAATGCCTGCGCCGGTGGTTCGGCTGACCCGCATCCCCAAGGGGGAAGTTGGCCCTCCAGTATTCTTCAGGCAAACGCTGAAAGCGCTTGGTGCGGGCGGAGGGACTCGAACCCCCACAACTTTCGTCACTGGAACCTAAATCCAGCGCGTCTACCAGTTCCGCCACGCCCGCTGGCTGATAGCATCATATCCGGCCGCGAAGCCGCGGGCGGCGGGCTTATAACATGGGCCAATCCGTTCGCAGCAAAAAAATGGCCCTTTTTGAGCTGCCCGGGCCAACTCGTTACAGCTGGACAGATCAGTAAGAAAATGGTCCGCATCGGTCGGATGGCAAGCCCCAAATTTCCTCTGGATCGACGTGAGCTGATCGCCGGATTGGGGGCCACGGCCCTGATCCCGGCGCTTCCCTCCATCGGCTTTGCGCAACGGCGCTCATCGCTGGCCCTCCAGGCAAAGGAAGGCGGCATCGCGCTTCGACCCGGCGGGCCGAACACACCGGTCTGGTCGCTGGGACCGCCTGATCTCAGGTTCAAGCGCGGCGACACCGTCGAAATCGCGTTCGGGAACGAACTGCCGGTACCAGCGGTCCTCAATTGGCGCGGAATCGATGGCGTTCCCAGCGCCGAGTCGCTGATCGCCCGGCCCCCCGTCGTGGCGGGGGCCAAGGACACCTTTCAAATCTCGCTCCGACATGCCGGCACCTACCTGTGCGATCTCAGCCTGTTGGGCGACGCAGCGGGGCGACCATCGCAGGCGCGGGCACTGGTGATCGGAGAAAACGAGGCCGTCGCGGTCGATCGCGAGGAGGTGCTGTTGATCGAAGAATGGCGGGCCCGCACCGACGGCACCGCGATCGCGCCTGGCGCCGATCCCAAAGACACCTCGCCGGTCTTCACCGTCAACGGCATGACATCGCTGGAACTGGTGGCGAGATCGAATGAGCGTCTCAGGTTTCGCCTCATCAATGCCTGCCATCGGTCTGCTTTTGCTATAAAATTCGAAAATGTCGACGTTCGCGTCATGGCCCTCGATGGCCAGCCGGCGGAGCCGTTCCAGGCCCGCAACGGGGCATTGGTGCTGGCGCCAGGCGGCAGGGTCGACGCCTTCGTCGATGCAACCGCGCCAGAGGGCACCACGTCATCGATTCTCCTGCATGATGGAAAAGAGGCCCGCCCGATCGGCAAGCTGATCGTCTCGAACGAACCGCCGATCCGGTCCGCCCCGCTTCCCCCAGCCCCGTCGCTGCCCTCCAACGGTCGGCCGGCGCAGCTCGACCTCAGGAACGCCCAGCGCTTCGAGATGCCACTCGGCGCTCCCGCGACCGACTGGGTCAAACCGGTCAACTTCGCAGCCTCCGCCCCGCCCGCCTTCCGGGCCAAGACTGGCCGCACAGTGGTGCTGGCCCTGACCAACCGCGCAGACATCGCCACCGTGTTCCACCTCCACGGCCACCATTTTAGGCTGCTCGATCGGCTCGACGATGGCTGGAAGCCGTTCTGGCTGGATACGCTGGCGATCGAACCCGGCCAGACCCAGCGTGTCGCCTTTTTGGCCGAATATGCCGGACGCTGGCTGATCGAATCCGTTGCGACCGACTGGGCGGCGCCGCGCCTGGTGCGATGGTACAGTGTGGAGTGAGGGAACGAATATGAGCAAATCAGTCCCAGCGATCCGAAGCATCAAAGCAAGAGCGCTCGTCGTGCCGCTCAAGCGCCCCGTGAAGACTGCGTTCGGCGTGATCGATGTGGGCCCGCTGGTCCTGATCGATGCCGAAACCGATCAAGGCGTTACCGGCCGTTCCTACATCTTTGCCTACACCAGAATGACGCTGAAGCCGCTGGTCCATCTGATTGAGGAGATCGGGCGCGAACTGACCGGCAAACCCGTCGCGCCGTATGATCTGATGAAGGCGATGGACGCAAAATTCCGGCTGCTCGGCTGGCAGGGCCTGGTCGGCATGGCCGTGTCCGGCCTCGACATGGCCTGTTGGGACGCGCTCGGCCAGATCGCGGGTCGGCCATTGGCCGAGTTGCTCGGCGGATCGCCAAGGCCGATCAAGGCCTATGACAGCTATGGCGTGGTCGATCCCGTCGCCGATGAGAAGGCGCTGCGGCGCTCGCTCGACCAGGGTTTTCGCGGCATCAAGATCAAGGGCGGCGACGGAGATGCCGCCGATGACGAGCGGGTGGTCAAGGGCGTGCGCGCCCTGCTCGGCCCTGACATCGCGCTGATGATCGACTTCAACCAGTCGCTCGATCCGGCTGAAGCGACCCGCCGTATCGCGCGGCTGGCACCCTACGATCTGCACTGGATCGAGGAACCGGTGCCGCAGGAAAACCTGTCGGGTCACGCAAAAGTGCGCGAGACCTCGCCGACGCCGATCCAGGCCGGCGAGAATTGGTGGTTTCCTCGCGGCTTTGCGGAAGCGATCGCAGCCGGCGCAAGCGATTTCATCATGCCCGATCTGATGAAGGTCGGCGGCGTCACCGGCTGGCTTCAGGTCGCGGGCCAGGCCGACGCGGCATCCATTCCGATGTCGAGCCATCTGTTCGCCGAGGCGAGCGCTCACATGCTCGCGGTGACGCCGACCGCGCACTGGCTCGAGTTCCTCGATTTTGCCGGCGCGATCCTGGTGAAGCCGGCCGAGATCATCGATGGCGCGGTCACCGCGCGCGGTCCCGGGCTCGGGATCGAATGGAACGAGAGCGCTGTTGCGAAAAATCTCGTCGGATAGCGCATCGCCTTACCGGCGCGTCCAGAGGTAGTTCAGGAGGATGGGTAGAGCAGCCTAATACTCAATCCCGAACTCGTCATAGAGCCGCCGGAATACCGCGGGCAATACCTCCGGCAGATCTTCTGCGATCAGGCCGGGACCAGCTTCACGCGCGGCCTCACCATGCATCCAGACGCCGATGCTGGCGGCCTCGAAGGCCGCTACGCCTTGCGCCAACAGCCCGGCGATGATTCCAGCCAGCACGTCGCCGGCGCCGGCGGTGGCGAGCCAGGGCGGCGCATTGCTGGCGATGGTCGCGCGCCCATCCGGCGACGCCACCCACCGTATCCGGGCCCTTCAGCAGCACGACCGCAAGGGATCGCTGGGCGGCGTCGCGCACCCGTTCGAGTTTTGAGCGGTTGGGATGCTTGTTGCTGCTATCGCTGAACAGCCGCGGAAACTCGCCTTCGTGCGGGGTGAGCACCACCTGCGGATCGTCGGACTGTCTGATCGCTTCGAACAGGCGATCCGGCGCTTCGGCAAAACTGGTCAGCGCGTCGGCATCGAGCACGAGGGACCGTTTCGCCGAGAGCGCGGTGTGGACGAGATCGCGCGTGCGGCCCCCGACCCCGGCGCCCGGCCCGATCACGCAGGCGTTGAAGCGCCTGTCGTTCAACAATTCGGCGAATTCGACCACGGTATCGACCGCGCGAACCATCACCGCGGTCAGCGCCGCGGCGTTGACCGGCAGCGCCTCGCGCGGCGAGGCCAGGGTGACCAATCCGGCACCGGCGCGTAAGCTCCCGCGCGCCGACAGCCGCGCCGCGCCGGTCGACACGATGTCGCCGGAGACGACCACCGCATGGCCCCGCGCGTATTTGTGGCCGTCGATCCGCGGCACCGGAAAGGATCTTTGCCAAGCTGGCGGAATGTTCTCAAAGGTCTGCGGCCGGATCTCGTCGAGCACCTGCGCCTCGATGCCGATATCGGCCACCCGCACCCGGCCGCAATGCATCCTCCCCGGCAGCAACAGATGCGCCGGCTTGCGGCGGAAGAACGTCACTGTCTCCGCGGCGTTGATGGCAACGCCCATGACGGCGCCCGAGGTTCCGTTGATCCCGCTCGGCAGATCGACGGCCAGAACCGGCGCACCATTGGCGTTGATCGCCTCGATCATCTCATGCGGTTCGCCCTTCACCGGCCGGTTCAGGCCGGCGCCGAACAGGGCGTCGATGATCAGCGCCGGCTTGCCGATCGCCTGCGGATTGAACGGCAGCACCGGGAATTTCCAGCCCTTCGCGGCCAGCGCCGCATCGCCCTGCAGGCTGTCGCGCTCGCACAACAGGATCACCGAAACCTCGCGGCCGCGCGCCGCAAGCTCGGCCGCCGCCACAAAACCGTCGCCGCCATTGTTGCCGCGTCCGGCGACCACGACGATCGCCCCCTCCCCGACCAGATCCATCGCGGCTTCCGCAACCGCTTGCCCGGCGCTCATCATCAGTGCGAAGCCGGGCGTGCCGGCGGCAATGGTCAGCCGATCGGCGCGCTCCATCTCAGTCGTAGTCAGAACTTCCATGCCGAATCCTCGATCCAACCGCCTTTTCCAGAGGCACATGCCGCCCCGCAAATGGCCTGCCCGGCGTCAATTGCACGCGAATTGACCTGTTTGCCTATTTGATAGGCCGCAGTATGATGCAGCACCCGCCTCGACCTCCGCCGGTTGCCTGTTAAAAGTCTGATAACATTCCGAAATCGGACACGTTAACAACTTGGCATAGACCCTGCTTTTGAGGAAGCCGGCGAGGAAGCCGGCTCAGGATCGTCATCATCAGCGACAATCGTGAGCGTTTCCGGTGACTTGCCGGACCGAAGGATCGAACAGACAGCGCCACGCGGCGACGTTTAAACTAACTGCACTCAGAAGTTTTGAAATGCCCGGGAGGCGCTCAGTGAAAAAAATCGAAGCCATCATCAAGCCATTCAAGCTCGACGAGGTGAAGGAGGCGCTTCAAGAAGTGGGATTGCAGGGCATCACGGTCACCGAAGCCAAGGGTTTCGGCCGGCAGAAGGGTCACGCCGAACTCTACCGGGGCGCGGAATACATCGTGGACTTCCTGCCCAAGGTCAAAATCGAGATCGTGATCGGCGACGATTTGGTCGAGAAAGCGATCGACGCCATCCGCCGCGCCGCCCAGACCGGCCGCATCGGCGACGGCAAAATCTTCGTCTCCAATGTCGAAGAAGCGATCCGGATCAGAACCGGAGAATCCGGGCTGGACGCTATCTGAGCCGGGTGCTATCTCGCATTTTGCGACCTAAAAGCAAAAAAAGGCTGCTACGGCGGCCTGATTTCGTTTGTGAAATCTCACCTCTGAAATCTCACCGACGTCGCTGAATCCTGGAAACCGTCCCGCAGCCAAAAGGGGTATTCATGAAGACCGCCAAAGATGTCCTGAAATCGATCAAGGACAACGACGTTAAATACGTCGATTTGCGTTTCACCGATCCGCGCGGCAAGTGGCAGCACGTAACCTTCGACGTCGGCATGATCGAAGAGGACACCTTTGCCGAGGGCCAGATGTTCGACGGCTCGTCGATCGCGGGCTGGAAGGCGATCAACGAATCCGACATGTGCCTGATGCCCGACCCGGTTACCGCGACGATCGATCCGTTCTTCGCCGAGACCACCATGGTCATCACCTGCGACGTGCTGGAGCCGACCACCGGCGAGCCCTACAACCGCGACCCGCGCGGCATGGCCAAGAAGGCCGAGGCGATGGTCAAGTCGATGGGCGTCGGCGACACCGTGTTCTTCGGACCGGAAGCCGAGTTCTTCGTGTTCGACGACGTCCGTTTCCAGACCACACCCTACAACACCGGCTTCAAGCTCGACTCCTCGGAACTGCCGATCAACTCGGACACCGAATATGAGGGCGGCAACCTCGGCCACCGTATCCGCACCAAGGCGGGCTACTTCCCGGTGCCGCCGCAGGACTCCGTGCAGGACATGCGCTCCGAAATGCTCGGCGCCATGGCCAAGATGGGCGTCAAGGTCGAGAAGCATCACCACGAAGTCGCTTCCGCCCAGCACGAGCTCGGCATGAAGTTCGACACCATGACGCTGATGGCCGACCAGATGCAGATCTACAAATACTGCATCCATCAGGTCGCGCATATCTACGGCAAGACAGCCACCTTCATGCCGAAGCCGGTCTATGGCGACAACGGCTCGGGCATGCACTGCCACCAGTCGATCTGGAAGGACGGCAAGCCGGTATTCGCCGGCAACAAATATGCCGATCTGTCGGAGACCTGCCTGTCCTACATCGCCGGCATCATCAAGCACGCCAAGGCGATCAACGCCTTCACCAACCCGTCGACCAATTCCTACAAGCGCCTGGTCCCCGGTTATGAAGCCCCCGTGCTGCTCGCCTACTCCGCGCGCAACCGTTCGGCCTCCTGCCGTATCCCCTACACGTCCAACCCGAAGGCCAAGCGCGTCGAGGTGCGTTTCCCCGATCCGATGGCCAATCCCTATCTCGGCTTTGCCGCGATGCTGATGGCGGGTCTGGACGGCATCAAGAACAAACTCGATCCGGGTTCGGCGATGGACAAGGATCTCTACGATCTGCCGAAGGAAGAGCTGAAGGCGATCCCGACCGTGTGCGGTTCGCTCCGCGAGGCGCTGGAAAACCTCGACAAGAATCGCGGCTTCCTCAAGCACGGCGGCGTGTTCGACGACGACTTCATCGACAGCTATATCGAGCTGAAGATGACGGAAGTGGCGCGCTGCGAAATGACGCCGCATCCGGTTGAATTCGAGATGTACTACTCGCTGTGATTTTTCGCGGGGGTTTCCCCGCTGCCGTCACGGCCCGACAATGCGAAAGGCGCTCCCAACGGAGCGCCTTTTGTTTTTGGTGTGCCGGGAGAAAGTCCGGTTTCTAGCTGGACATCGCGGGTCGCCCACACTACATCGCGCGCTGCAGTGTCGAGCAGAGCGACCGATAGTCGGCTTTAACGGGGCCAGCGAAGCGCTTGCCGTAGAATTGCTGCGCGATCCCGAAGAACTTGTCGGGCGTAAAGGCGGGCGACAGTTTTCTGAGCACCTTCGCAGCCGCCTTTGCTTCCGCGTTCTTTCCCTGCAGTCCGAGAGCGCATGTCAGCTCGACCCACTGCGCGGGCGCATCGCTATAGAGTTCGATCGCGTTGCGGGCGGCCGCTTCCATTTTGCCCAGCTCGCCCAATTTCCAGTGACACCAGCCCGCATAGTGAAACCAGCGGTGGCTTCGGGGGTCACGCGGGCTGATTCGTATCGCCCGTGCGATCATCTGCAGGCTGTCGGCAGGATCGGCTCCTGCGACGCGATTTGCGTTGGCAAGCAGCGCCAATCCCTGCGGATCATAGGGATTTCGCTCCACGGCCTCGTTCAGCAATTCCAGCGCCAGATCGATATTGCCTGCGCTGTAGATCGCAGCGTCGGCGCAATTGACGAGCACGAACGAGTTTTTGGGGTCGGTCTTCCGTGCGAGCGCCGCATATTCCAGCGCCAGCGCGCGCTCCCCGGCAACTCGCGTGGATGCCGACCAGGTCGCGCGCCAGGTGTAGACCGCGGCAAGAAGCGCCTGCGCCATTGCATAGTCGGGGTCGATTGCCAGCGCCTGCTTGAGCTCGCTGATGGCGCTGAAAAGCCCTTGAGCGCTGCGGTTGAAGAGAACATGCGCATTGGCGCGCTGAAGGCGGGTCCACGCGTTCAAATTGTTCGGGCCCGCGTCAAGCGCGCGGTCAAGATCGGCTATCATCAAAGCCGGCTGAAGCTGGCTGGCAACCGCCAGAACGATCCGGTTCCGGACGGCAAAAAAATCTCCGAGCTGCTCTTCGTAATTGTTCGCCCAGATATGAAGTCCGGAGCGGCCCTCGATCAGGCGCGCGTTGACCCGGACGGTCTTGCCCCTCACCTCGATGCTGCCTTCCACAAGATACCTTACGCCGAGATCCTGCGCGATCGTCCGCACATCGACCGCGGCGCCCTTGTAGACCATGCAGGACTGGCGGGCCGTGACGAACACGCCTGGAATACGCGCCATCGCCGTCGTCGTCTCTTCGGTCAATCCGTCCGCCAAGGCCACTTTGGAAGCAGCGCCGGGGCTCAGATCGACGAACGGAATCACGGCAAGCGCCGTAGCCGTCTCGATCGGGAGCGGACGCGTCGGCTGCGGTGCGGCGGCCGTATGATGCTGGCGGTTAATCTCCGCGATCCAGCGCGTCGAAAACCCGGACTGCGCCGAAATTCCTTTGCGCGATGCCGCCGCTATCGTCTCATCCAGCAACCGCTTCATCGCGGCAGAAGGCTCGCCGCTACGCTCCCGACCGGCATTCGCGGCGTACAGGCGATATCGTTCGATCACCTCGGCAAGATCGTGCCGCGACGCAGAGCTGCGCATCAGGCACCGGTGCGCCTCTTCATTCTCGGGAGCGAGCGCAACCAGCTTCAATGCCACTCCCTCAAGCCGAAGCGGATCATCACCATCGTCCGTTGCGCGCAATGCGCTTGCGAAACATTCGCTCGCCGCCTCGCGCAATCTCGAACGGGACAGCGCCAGCCAGTCCGCAAATGGCCCCTCCGTCAAAGCCGTTGCCTGCAGCAACTCGCCCCGCCAGATCGACGCGGCTTGCAAGGCGTCGCCACTGGATATCGCCGAGCGGAACAGCCCGACATCGGTCAGGATTTGCTCCGGCAGGCAGACAAAGGGATCATGCCCCCAATCGCTTGGTGACGTGACGCCGATATCTTTCCTGAGTTGCACGAGCTCCTGGCGAAGACTCGAACGTCCCTGCTGTTCGGAACGCTTATCCCACAACAACGTCGCGAGCCGCGCTCGCGTCCAGCTCTCGCCGGTCTCCATGGCCAGGCATGCGAACAGCGCGCGCGAACGCCGGCTGCGCACCTCCAGCCTGCTGCCTCGGGCATCAAGCGCCTCGAATGGACCCAGGACATTGATCGTGATGGGGCGCGCCATTGCGTTTTGCTCGTCTCAGCGGTGAAAACTCGATCATGCAGCCGGCTTTTGCCGAACGGCTCGGCGAGAGAACTGCTGAACATTACGCCCGGAACATCAGGCCGGCGGACACAATCACCGTCAAAACCGCCGCAGCGGTTATTGACGCTGATTGACGGCGACGCTTGCCGCCTTCCGAACTAGATTTGTTTCAACGAACGCACGAGCAGAGCGGATTCGACTGTAGCGATCTTTGGTTGTCGGGCTACTGGATTTTTCCGCGCACATCCCGATCCCAAAGGAAACTGGTCCAATGATAACCGATAAATTGCGGACAAGCGCGTTGCAGCGCGCTTCTGATTTGGTTTATCCGCGGGCGCAACTGCTGGCCGGCAGCGCTATGTTGGGACGCATGTTGCGAGGTTTGGTTTTGGTCGCCTGTTTCGCGGCGATCGTGTCTCTTGGCTGCGACTTCGCCGCGGCCGCCGATTACTCTGCTGGCGGCGGCGTCGTCAACGCCCCCTCGGGCAATGCGACGGCGGTTGGCTCCGCTGCCAGCACGCTCGGAGCCAGCGCGACCGCATTCGGCGCCGGCGCAACCGCGTTGGGCGACGGTGCGACCGCGGTAGGCGCCGCCAACATCGCATCTGGAACCAACGCGACCGCTATTGGTTCGAGCAGCAACGCGAATGGGGCTCAGGCGACCGCGACGGGCTCAAATAGTTCCGCGTTTGGCGCCAATGCCACCGCAACCGGAGAGAGCAGCATTGCCAATGGCGACTTCGCGACCGCGACGGGCAAGTCCAGCAACGCCACTGGCGTCAGTGCAACCGCAATGGGTGCGTTCAGTTCGGCAACCGGTACCTTCGCGACCGCGATCGGCGAGAGCAGCGTGGCCAATGGCGCCCAGGCGACGGCAACCGGAGTGAGCAGCAATGCCACCGGCGCCAACGCAACCGCAACTGGCGTAAACAGCATTGCGAACGGCGACTTCGCGACCGCGACGGGCAAGTCCAGCAACGCCACCGGCGTCAGCGCGACCGCAATTGGCGCGTTCAGTTCGGCAACCGGTACCTTCGCAACCGCGATCGGCGAGAGCAGCGTGGCGAACGGCGCCCAGGCGACCGCGACCGGCGTGAGCAGCAATGCCACCGGTGCCAACGCGACCGCGACCGGCGTAAACAGCACCGCGAACGGCGACTTCGCCACCGCGACCGGCAAGTCCAGCAACGCCACCGGCGTCAGCGCAACCGCGATGGGCGCGTTCAGCTCGGCAACCGGCACCTTCGCGACCGCGATCGGCGAGAGCAGCATCGCCAATGGCCTCCAGGCAACCGCGACCGGCGTGAGCAGCAACGCAACCGGTGCCTTCGCCACCGCTATGGGAGTCAACAGCTTCGCCAATGGCGCCACCGCGAGCGCGTTCGGGCAAGGAGCCTTCGCCAATGGCGACGGTACCACGGCCGTCGGTCAGGGCAGCGTCGCGGGCGCGACCGGCGCGACCGCGCTGGGTGTCGGCGCTCAGGCGCTCGGGATCAACTCGGTCGCGATCGGGTCGGGCTCGGTGGCGACGCTCGCCAACACCGTGTCGTTCGGCACCCCCGGCAACGAGCGACGGCTCACCAACGTAGCCGCCGGCATCAACCCGACCGACGCCGTCAATGTCAGCCAGCTCAGCGGCCTGACCTCGGGCTTCCAGTCCCAGTTCACGGGACTGCAGGCCGAGGTCACCAACAATCAGCGCGAGGCACGTTCAGGGACCGCGCTGGCACTCGCCGCGACCGGCCTGCAATACGACCAGCGGCCCGGCAAAGCGTCGATCGCGACCGCCGTTGCCAACTACAAGGGGCAGTCGGGCGTCGCGGTGGGCCTCGGCTATGCGGTCTCGGACCGCTGGCGCGTCAATGCGGCTTTCACATCCGCGCCGCAGGTGAATGATTACGGGGTCGTCGCCGGTGCGTCGTTCACACTCAACTGAAGGGGCACCGAAGCTGGCCCCTGACAGTAGCGGCGGCGCCGACGAATTTTCAACATTGCGCAACATTCGCGTGGTGATGGCCAGTGGCCCCGCTCGCTGTGTGCTGCTGTTCGCGATGCTAACCATCGTCGCGATGGGCTGCTCCGGCGCGCGGGCCGAAACCCCTGCACCAGTTCCAAAGCCGGCGCAAATCGACCGCAATGGCGTGCTGATCCTGATCCGGTCGTCGCTGCTGGCGCTCGATCAGGCCAACAAGACCGGCAATTACACGGTGCTGCGCGACATTGGTGCGCCCGGCTTTCAATCCAACACGGCCGCACGGCTCGGCGAGATCTTTGCCAAGCTACGCAATGACAATCTCGACCTGTCGGGCGTCGCCGTGATCGATCCGCAGCTCAATTTGCTGCCGCAGATCGAAGCCAACGGCCTGATGCATATGGCGGGCTTCTTTCCGTCGGTGCCGACCCAGGTCAATTTCGATCTGGCGTTCGCGCCGGTGAACGGGCAATGGCGGCTATTCGGCATCTCGGTCTCGATCGGACCGAGCGCGCCCGCCGCACCGACGCCACCCGAGCCACCCGTTGCGCAAAAACAGCCTGCCGCAAATGGTGCCAGACCGCCCGCGGCGGCAAAGCCTGCGCCCGCGGCCAGGCTCGCACCTGCGGACCACAAGCCGGCCGACAATCAGCCGTCCAAATAGGACGACCTACCAGGCAGCGAGCGGCGACAAATGATCTTCGACGAAACCCTGAAGTCGATGACGATGATGTTCGCGACGATGATATTCGAATCATCTCAACGTTGAACATGATCGTCAAAACTTGCGCGTCAATTATTGACGCCGATTGACCGAGACGATTGTCGTCTTCCGCACTACGCTTGTGTCGCACTGTGAACGACCTCACAAAGCAAATCGGCCGAGCTTGGTAACATGAAATCAGACTTCGCCATTCGGGTTCGGTTTGGCGAAGACAACAACAATGCGAGGATGCCATGCCCACATTCGTCAGAATGGTCGCCGAGCTTGAGGAGCCCGCGGAGTTTCTCAGTGATGATTTCCGTGCGGTAGTCCTGTTCGGCGGAATCGGACTGCTGGTGGCGCTGATCGCGGTGTGCACCGGTGTGCAGGGCGTATGGCTCTGAGATTGTCGAGTGCGACGCGCGACCAATTTTGGTTTCGTTTCAGCAATTTCGCGTTGCGCCAGGTTCCAAGGCTTTTCGAATCACAACGAAAATCGGAGCGCGCACCATGTTTGAAGCAAATCGCCGGATCATCCTTCAGTCGATTGCCGTCGGCGCCGGTACCTTCGCCGCCTCGCAATCCTTTGCCGTCGGAAACGACGGACATGCCGCCGGATACGACGTTTCCGCCGCCTCGGAATACCTGAAAACGATTCCGCGCAAATCCGGTGATCCCGTGGTCTTTACGGCCTCCCTCGACAAGGGGCCGATCAAGGCAACATCCGGGGGTTGGGCACGTGAAGTCACCATGCGCGGACTGCCCATCGCCACCGATATCGCCGGCGCGCATCTGTTCGTGAATGCGGGCGGTGCCCGCGAGATGCATTGGCACAATTCAGCCGAGTGGGCCTACGTCGTTGATGGCCATTGCCAGGTAACGGTGGTCGACCCCGAGGGCGTAGCCGAAGTCGTCAATCTCGGGCCGGGTGATCTCTGGTACTTCCCCAAAGGCCACAGCCACGCAATCCAGACCCTCGGCCCGTCACCGTGTCACGCGATCCTTGCCTTTGATGATGGGCTGTATTCGGAACACGGCACGTTCGGCATCAGCGACTGGATGAGCCGTTACGATACAAAGGCTCTTTCGCAGGCATTCGGCGTCTCGGATGAGGCTTTCGCACAGATCCCCAAGGCCGAGACTTACATCATGCAGGGCGAGGTGCTGGCTCTCGATGGTCCGCAGGCGCGTTCCGCCCGCGAGTTGGAGCACGCGCGAACCCATCGCCACGCCATGATGGCGCAGAAGCCGAAAGTGAGCACGCCGGGCGGCGCGCTCTACATCGCGTCTTCAAAGGAATTTCCGATGTCGACGACGTTGACGGGGATGGTTCTGAAATTGAAGCGCGGTGCGATGCACGAACCGCATTGGCACACCGATGCCAATGAATGGCATTATGTATTGAAGGGGCGAACGCGGGTCACGCTGTTCGCGCCCGACAAGCGTGTCGCCGTGGCCGAACTTTCGCCGGGCGAGTGCGCCTACATACCCCGCGGTTGCGGACACTCCATTCAAAACGTGGGTCCGGAGGACGCTGAAATCGTCGGCGTGCTGGACAGCGGCACCTACCATGAAAGCTCTCTGTCAGAATGGCTGGCGAAGGCGCCGCGCCATCTGCTCGCCAATAATTTTGGCGTCCCGGAAAAGGACGTCGCCAACTTCAACAGGAAACGCGTGGTGATTTCCGCCCCGATCACGCCGACTTGACGTCGGTTTGTTCGGTCGAAATCCGACCGAGGACCGTCAACGGGTTCGGAGGATTTGCAATGACCTCGACTTTTCGAACTTTCGTCCTTGGACTGCTCCTCCTGACCACCACGAATTGCGTGGCTCGGGCTGCGGATCGGTCGGTCACCTTAATGCTCGGTGCGGGGTCCGCACTTGAGGTGGAGCGGCCGTTCAAAACCGTCCTGATCGGAGATCCCGATATCGTCGAGGTTCATGCCCGCAGCGACCGCTCGGTCATTCTCGAGCCGCTGAACCCTGGAGCGACGAACCTCGTTTTCGTGGACGAGAGAAGCATCGCGATCAGCAACGTCCGGATCCTGGTTTGCAGCGCAGGCGCGATCCCTGTGAAGTTTGAAGACGGTTCCGATTGCGAATAAACTGAAGCTGCCAGCTGCGAGAAACGGGCTAAGTTTCTTCCGGGAGATTTTGCCGCAGGAAGCGGTTGAGGTCCGGCTGCACCGAGTAAGGCAGCGGAATCGGATCGCCCGCCGGGTCGACCGCCGGATCGAGACAGCGGCGCAACATGCGCGCGAGCTCTGCCCGCCGATAGGGCTTGGTCAGAAGCGGGATGCCGTGCCCGACGCGGCCCTGCAACGGCAGCGCGCCGTCGGTATATCCTGACGTGAAGAGCACCCTGAGCGACGGCCGCCCGGCCATGACCGTTTCCGCAAGCTGCCGGCCGTTCATGCTGCCGGGCATCACGATGTCGGTGAACAGCAGATCGAACGCCGCTCCGTCATTGATGATGGCGATCGCCTCGTCGGCATCAGCGGCAACCATGACCTGGTAGCCAAGGCTCTCGAGCTGGATCGTCACATAGTCGCGGATCTTGCGGTCGTCTTCGACACACAGGATGGTTTCGTGGCCGCCCTGCACCGGCGGATCGTCCTGCGCCCGCGGCTGCAGCACGCTCGCGTCCGCCTTGGGCAGATAAATCCTGAAAGTGGTGCCGCGGCCCTCCGCGCTGCGGACCTCGACGCTTCCGCCGGACTGCTTGGCGAAGCCGAACACCATGCTGAGCCCGAGCCCCGTCCCCTGCCCCACTTCCTTCGTGGAAAAGAACGGATCGAAAATCCGGTCCAGTATGCACGGCGGCATGCCGGTGCCGGTATCGCTGACCTCGATCGCGACATAGTCGCCGGCGCGTTCGACGCCGCTAGCCACCGCTTCCGGAACGCCCAATGTGACGTTGCTGGTTGCAAAGGTCAGCCGGCCGCCAAGCGGCATGGCGTCGCGGGCATTGATCGCGAGATTGACGAGCGCGGAGGTAAGCTGGCTGCTGTCGACGAACGCCGGCCAGACCTCGCCGCTGAGCGCAGTCTCGATTTCGATCTGCCTGCCGAGCGGTGGCGACAGCAGGCGGACGGCTTCGCGAATGAGCCCGTTGACGTCGATCTCGGCCGGCTGCAGCGGCTGCTTCCGGGCGAACGCAAGCAGGCTTGCCGTGAGCTGCCCCCCGCGGTCGGCTGCTTCGCTGATCAACTGCGTCACCTTGGCCAGATGCGGAACGTCCCTGACGCCGTCGGCGAGGATTTCGATCGTGCCGGTAATCACGGTCAGCATGTTGTTGAAGTCGTGGGCGATGCCGCCGGTCAGTTGCCCGAGCGACTCCATCTTTTGCGCCTGGATCAACTGCTCTTCGGCGGCGCGCTGTTGCGTGATGTCCCTGACAAAGGCGTTGATGATGTAACGGTCACCGCGGCGTAGCGCCGTCAATGACGCTTCGACGACGAATTCGTGGCGGTCCCGGTGCAGCGCGCGGGCTTCGTATCGCATGCCGGTGGCGCCAGCCGCGGCCTCGTGCAGGAACCGGGCGATCCGCTCCCTGTGCGCGGCGCGGTCCGGTTCGGGAAAAACCAGCTCCGCCACATTGACGCCGACCGCCTCCCCCCGGGTCCACCCGGTCAGGGACTCCGCCTGCGGGCTCCAGTCCAGGATGATGCCGCTTTCATCGGTCTGGACGAAGGCGTCGAGCGCGGTCTTGATGATGGACTGCGCCATCTGCTCACTGTCGACCAGCGCCTGGTGGGCCCGCCTTTGCCCGGTGATATCGCGCAGAACCGTGACCGCCCCGCGAAGCTTGCCACGTTCGTCGCGCAACGGCCGCGCGTTGGTGACGATGTACGCCCGCGCGGCGGGCGCTTCGGGTTGCACGGCGAGCTCGAAATCGTCGACATTCTCACCGCGCAAGGCGCGCGCCAGCGGCGAATCCGGAATCGGCATCGGGGTGACGTCGTCGGCAAGGAAACAGGCGAAGGTTCGCGTTCCCGTCAGGCTGTTGAAACCGGGGGCGACGCCGAGCAGCCGCCGCGCCGCGGCGTTGGCAACGACGACCACGCCGTTCTCGTCGGCAACGACGACCGAGTCACGGATGCTCTCGACGGTCTTCTCCAGCAGATCCCGCTTGGTGCCGAACTGAGTCGTAAGCTCAGCGAAGGCCGCGGCAAGACCGTCAATCTCCCCGCAGCCGTCGGTTGGTATCGGGACCGTTTCGCCGCGCGACAGGCCTTCGACGGCCCGGGTCATCTGCGTCAGCGGCCTCGACAACGACCTGGCGATCCCGGCCGCGAGCACGAGGGCGAGAACAGCCGCAATCGCCACACCGGCCAAATAGTAATGTGCGAATAGGCTGAGCGCGCATGCGGTTGCCACGACCAGCAACACCATCGCAATCGCAAGGCGGCCCCACAGAGTCATAACGAATCCAGAAGGATGGATGCGCAACCGATTCCGGCCAGGAACGGCAAACGGCCGGTATTTCTTTGGCGGCGCCTTCAGATAATGCCTAGTTCCTTAGCCGAGTTCGGCTTCGCGATCCCTAACTTTCAGCCCCGTAGAAGTACGGAGAATGTTTTCCGAGTGGCTGAACTGGGGGCTGGAAGGTCTGCAGGATCGCTCACACCTTAAAAATCCGGGAATACCGCGCCTTGATCTCTTCGCTTTGCGCCTGCACTGCGGCGGGATCGGCCTTGAGCAATTTCAGATTGGCCAGCGGAACGTGCGCCCCCTTCTCCTTCACCCGGCGTGGAACGAACGGTGGGCGAAAACATCCACCAGCATTTGCTGGGTTTCGGCTTGGAAGAAAAAGCTCTGGAACAGTTTTGCCGCATTCGGATTGGGCGCGCTGCGGAAGATCCCCGAGGGAACGATGATCAGGGGCGAGCCTTCGGCGGCGTAGACCACCTCGACCGGTTTTCCCTGATCCTTGAGCAGCACCAGATTATAATCGTTGCCGTCGGCCATGATGGCACGCTCGCCGACCAGTATCTTCTTCGGCGGATCGGCGGCCGATTGCACCTGCATGACCTTCTGCTGCGCGAGCTTTTCCAGATACGGCCAGCCGAGATCGCGCGCCAGCACAAAGGTCGCGGTCAGGATCGCGCCGCTGTAGCCGGGATGCGCCTTGACCATCTTGCCCTGCCATTTCGCATCGAGCAGATCGGCGTAGCTCTTCGGTGCGTCCTCGCGTTTGACCAGATCGGTGTTGTAGCCGATCACTTCCAGCCACGCGCAGGATGTCGCATAGGTGCCGTCCGGGTCGACCTGGTCGGCGGGAAAATGCTTCGCGACGTCGTCCGGCATGTAAGGCTGCAGCCAGTCGTTCTTTTTCCAGTCGAGGTAATGCGACGGATCGGTCGAGTTGGCGACGTCGACCGCGTCGATACCGCTGCCCTGCTCCTGCGCGATGCGCTGGTAAATCCGCTCGGCGCCGGAGCGCTCGACGCGAACGCTGATGCCGGGGTATTTCGCCTCGAAGGTTCTGGCGAGGCGCTCGGCGGTGTTGAGCTCCAGTGCCGAGTAGAACGAAACCTTGCCTTCCCTGCGCGCGGCCTCGATCAAGGCGGGCGTGACCGCCGCAGGCGGCGGCGCGGCGGCTTTCAGCGGTTCGGCAAACAGCAGGCCTGTGGCCGATACGGCGGAACCCCTCAGCACGTCGCGTCTCGACCATTTGCGGCCCGGCATCGCCATTCTCCCCAAAATACCCGGCCGTTTCCCGGCCATCGCGATTTTTGTGGGCAGACTATAGCAGATATCGCGAGCGCCAATTGATCCAGGTCCCGGCGCCGGGGAGTTAAAGCGAGACCCCCGCCGCGCCGGCAGCTTACGGTCTGAACTTTCTCTATGTCGGGCTACCCGATACGATCCCCTACCCGCCGGTGGCGGATGGCGCGCACGGCGCAGATTTCCACCTGATCGCCTGGGCTATCCGCCAATGCTCGCGCAGCGTTCGCCAACGCGAGCGGCGGGGCAACTGCGTCACACCATGAGATCATGCGACACATGGGCATGGTCCGGAGCGGCAATGTGAGTTGAGTGGTACCCCGGCAGAGACGCATCAATCGTTTGTGCTTCCTCTGAAATCATCGGCGTTCCGTGGGCTGCGGCGTTTTCGTGGTGACTGGCCGACCCTGGGGTCAGATCCAAGTCAGCGACATTGATGACGCCTGGACCTTCAGAAGCGGAAATCGCGCTGTTGAAGTGGAATGAGTCTCCAAGACCGTGCGTACCGCCAGTCACCGGGCCAAACACCATATCAGAAATTGAGGATGCTTCGGAA
The DNA here is from genome assembly GCF_036924615.1 of Bradyrhizobium sp. AZCC 2289. Classification (NCBI taxonomy): domain Bacteria; kingdom Pseudomonadati; phylum Pseudomonadota; class Alphaproteobacteria; order Hyphomicrobiales; family Nitrobacteraceae; genus Bradyrhizobium; species Bradyrhizobium sp. AZCC 2289. Next base: position 10,188,954 of record NZ_JAZHRY010000001.1, read on the forward strand.
TTATGCTCGCCGGTGCCATGCATGGCGGCAACGCCGTGCCCGTCTGCTTCGCCTGAAACCGTCTGACTGCCGCCGTCGCTCTGCGGGTGCCCTGAATGCGCGATCGAGCCCGCCACCGCGAGCCCGTGATTCCCCGACGCCTCCGGGCCTTCCGAATGATGCTCAACGCTTGAGCCGGTATCGATTGTGTGGCCATGAGTGTGGGCAGCATTAATTGTGCCGGCATTTGTCGGGATCAATTCGCCGTTACCCGCGTGTTGTTGCTCGGCACTATCGACTGCTGCGTTCGGCGCTGTGATATTGATGTTGCTCACCGCACCATTCAGGAGCATCGCTGCTCCGTCGCCGATCGTGATCGCACCGACGTTATCGAGCACCGGCGTCGGGCCGAACGCAAAGTGATTCTCCGTCGGCGCCGTAACGTGAACATTATGCGGTACGATCGACTGTCCGTTTGCCAGAGTAATGACGGCGTTATCATTGGCGTCTTCGGTCGCGTGCGTCTGGATTTCGCCAAAGCTGATAAATCTGTCGTAGCCGATCGAACCAAACCAGCCTCGATCGGCAAAGAAGTTGTTGCCCACGTCGGTCGTTGGCACCGTCCCGTTCCCGTCGGCGAGGAGCGTTCCGTCATTGACGGTCCAGTTGGACGTGGCGTCGGCGCTGGTCGTCGCGACGACAGCCCCGTCGTTTGTCGTTGTCGCTGTTGCGGCTGGATCAAGATTGATCGCGTCGCTGGCTACGGCGGCGGGCGCCGTCGCGGGGTCGATGACGAAATCCGACGACTCAACGGTCGAAACCCCCTGCAAATGGATTTCCAGCAGGCTGGAACTTCCGATACTCAGGGTTTGATCGGTTGGATTGACGTACACGATGGTTTCATTGCTCGTGCCGTCATAGAGCCAGGCAATGGTGTGCGCCGGCACAGAAGTGCTTGTGGAAGTCAACGCCAGAACGGCGAAGGCAAGTGCGCCGAGCGCCGTCAGGTCGATCTTGTCGGATCCAGATACAAAATCGGTGATGGTGTCGAACTGGCCCGCGTGGGAATCCGCGACCGACAAATAAACGAAGCGGTCGTTTCCATTGCTGCCTGTGAGAAGGTCCGCCCCAAAACCGCCGATGATGGTATCGTTCCCGTTATTGCCGTTGATCGTGTCACTTCCGGAGCCTCCGTAGATCGTGTCATCCCCGCCATTGCCTTTGATCGTGTCGTTGCCGGAGCCCCCATAGATAATGTCATTCACACCCGTGCCGTTGATGGTGTCGTCACCGGCGCCCCCGTAAGCGATTTGGGCAACGTCACCGCCTCCCGCAATGCTGTCGTGCTGAGGAGTCCCAAAGACGAACGGCGGATCGGATATTACGGTCGTCCCCGTGGCCAGGTTGTCGAAATCGTTGGGGTCGGCGTCGCTGGCGCCGTGGATGGTAACCGTCACCACCTGTGCCGTGCCGTCTGCGGTGTGCACCGTGAAGGTGTCGGTCAGCGTGTCGCCAACGTTGAGGGCATCCACCACGCTGTTGTTGTTGTCGAGCGTGTAGGTCCACATGCCGGCCGCCGTCATCGTGAAGGCGCCGTAGCCGCCATCGCTCGCCGTCGGCGAGCTGACCGCGGTGAAGGTGTTGGGCGCATTGTCGACGTCGGTGTCGGTCAGCGTGCCGGTAGCTAGCGGCGTGCCGGGCGAGTCACCACCCGCCTCCAGCACGGAGCCGGTCGCGGTGCCGGAAATAATGGCCGCGTCGTTGCTGCCGTGGATGGTGACCGTCACCATCTGCGGGGTGCCGTCCACGGTGGTTACCGTGAAGCTGTCGGTCAGCGTGTCGCCGACATTGAGCGCCTGCACCGCGCTGTCAGCGTTGTTGAGCGTGTAGGTCCACACGCCGGCCGCGGTCATCGTGAAGGTGCCGTGGCCGCCCGCGCTCGCGGTTGGCGCGCTGACTGGCGTGAAAGTATTTGGTACATTATCGACGTCGGTGTCGGTCAGCGTGCCGGTTGCGATCGGCGTGCCGGGGGTGGTGTTGGCGACGCCACCGGCCTCGGTGACTGACCCGGCCACGGTGCCGGAAATGATGGCCGCGTCGTTGCTGCCATGGATGGTGATCGTCACCACTTGTGGGGTGCCATCGATGGTCGTCACCGTGAAGCTGTCGGTCAGCGTGTCGCCGGCGTTGAGCGCCTGCACGGCGCTGTCAGTGTCGTTGAGCGTGTAGGTCCACACGCCGGCCGCCGTCATCGTGAAGGTGCCGTGGCCGCCCGCGCTCGCCGTCGGCGAGCTGACCGCGGTGAAGGTATTGGGCGTATTGTCGACGTCGGTGTCGGTCAGCGTGCCGGTCGCGGTCGGCGTACCGGGCCTGTCATCACCCGCCTCGATCACCGAGCCGGTGGTAGTGCCGGAAATGATGGCGGCGTCGTTGCTGCCGTGGATGGTGACCGTCACCACCTGGGGGGTGCCGTCGATGGTGGTCACGGTGAAGCTATCGGTCAGCGTGTCCCCGGCGTTGAGCGCCTGCACCGCGCCGTCGTTGTTGTCGAGCGTGTAGGTCCACACGCCGGCCGCCGTGATCGTGAAGGTGCCGTGGCCGCCCGCGCTCGCCGTCGGCGAGTTGACCGCCGTGAACGTATTGGGCGGGTTGTCGACGTCGGTGTCGGTGAGCGTTCCGGTCGCGCTCGGCGTGCCGGGCGTGGCATTGGCGGCGCCACCTGCCTCGATCACCGAGCCGGCCGCGGTGCCGGAGATGATGGCCGCATCGTTGACGCCGTTGATGTTGACCGTGAAGGTTTGACTGGCTGTGAGCGTGCCGTCCGACACCGTGATAACGAAGCTTTCGGTCGTGGGCGCCGTCAGTGCATTGATCGCGCCGCTGTTCGGGACGAAGGTGTAGGCGCCGGTCGTGCTGTCGACGTAAAGCGTGCCAAACGGGCCGGAGTCCGATACGTCATATGTCACCCCACCCAGTACTGTATTGCCGGCGACCCCCCCGCTGATGCCGTAGGTCAGTATCGCGCCGCTATTGGAACTGCTGGCAGAGAAAGTTCCGCTCGTCGCGGTGAAGGTGTCAAATACCACCGTATCGATTTCGATCGGGCCCGTCGCCACGTTCAGCGTCGGCGGCTGAGGCGGCGTACGGAGGGGGATGATCTCAGGAACGACGAGGAATGGCAGCGGCGGGAGCGAATTTTGCGTTGAAGAGGTGTCGGTCTGAATAAAATTGATTGGTTGCACCGGCAGCGGGTTGGCGAAGGGAAGACTGCTCGACCCGATTGGTCCCTTCGCAAAGTTGGCGAGCACGTCCTGCTGGGCCTCCTGCAACTCCGCCATTCGCGCAGCACTATTTGTGACTTGATTCACACTGATCGAGGACCCGCGCGGGCTCAGGATGATTGTCTCTCCAGGATCCTCAACGATGATGTGTCGCGGGATCGGCTCCTTGGTCACAAGCTCGAATGCGCCGTGCGCCATGTCCTTGTATGCGATATTGTCGTCATCCAGGAATGTGACGTTCGATTCAGCGGCCTGGACTTCCTTGATGACTGAGAAGGCCAGCGCTGCGAGCGACAGCGTACCGATGCCACCGGTATGCGCGCGGCCCCGAATGCTTCCAACCGGCGTTTCGACCCTGAGGCAACCGGTCTTTGCCACCTCACCGGCAAGGAAGCCGAAGGTCCCTCTGGACACTGCGAACAGTGCCGAATGCGAGCTGCCGCTGGAGTCGCAGACGAATTCGTCCAGCGCCACGCGCGTGCCGCCGGACAGGTTGAACACGGTACCGTCGATGAAGCGAATTCCGATCCGCCCGTCGGCTGCGGTCTCGATCACGTCGCCCTGGCAAACGGGATCGCCAACCATGACTTGAACGGCAATGCCGTTCGCACGCCTGAGAGTGCCGCAGCCGATCGCCGTCTGAATATGGCCGATAATCTGGGGGAGCAGGGCCACAACGGCCTCACCCTCGTCCCCGCACCCGACGCTGGACGCAACGAACATTGGCTTCGCCCTCGCCTGCTCTGTAACTCAGGCCCAGCGTGGTGCCGCGGTTCTTTTGATCTTTGGCGCGGGCACAGCCCCGCGCTGGCCGCCCCAGGCAGCCCGCCGAACCGTCCAGATCCAAAAAATCCAATCCATTCAGGAAGGCGACGCGTCGAGCGCGACGTCGGCGTAGAAGGGTGCCATCGTCCTATCGCCAAGCGCGGAACTTTCCCATCAACGCGAAGGTGTCCGAATTTGATGCTTTTCCGTGCGATTACGCCAGTTTCGCGAATAAGGATGGGGTCGTCAACCTGCGATTTAGGGGTACCCAATTTGCGCCCAGGATTTTCATCCGTAGTTTGAGGCGGTCAATTGCGATGGATCTCGATTTGGCATTAGAATTGTATGTCTTGCGGCCTTAGCCCACGGCCCAAAGAACCAGCGGCGGCCAAGCCAAAGATCTTCTCAGGAAGGGGGGATCATGTGCACGCATGCGATTACCGCATTGGTGACAGGTTTCATTCTGGCGGTAGCCGGCTTTTTCCCTGTTCCGGCTCAAGCGCAACGCGATTCAGCTGAGCCCGCTGTTCAGGACCTCGCATCCAACCCGATTGGAAAAGTTGTTACCGCCACGGGTTCGGTCACGATCGAACGTGCGAATGCGGTGGTCGTTCAGGCAAATGTCGCCGGTCAAGCCGGTCAGGCGAAGGTTGGTGATCTCGTCTATCGGGGCGATGTGGTCGCGACCGGGGCCGATGGCCGGGTCGGTATCAACTTTACCGACGGCAGCTCGTTCAATCTGTCGAGCAACGCCCGCATGGCTTTGAACGAGTTCGTGTACGACCCAAACGGGAACTCCAACTCGACCTTGTTCAGTCTAACCAAGGGAGCGTTCACTTTCGTTGCCGGCAAGATCGCGACGACTGGCGATATGAAGGTCGACACCCCCGTCGCAACCATGGGGATTCGAGGTACCACGCCCCACGTCGAAATTTCGGATGACGGGACAGTCAAATTTTCCACCCTCATTGAAGAGGGCGAGAGTAAATTTATGAAAAAGCCGGTGGCGCCTGCGACGCAGCAACCCGAACAAAAAGAGCATCACAAGCTCAATCTCAACATTTGTCGAGGGTGCTAGGATTACCGCTTGGGCGCAAGCCGTTCTCGCTACAAGCAACGATCGAGGCGTGCGACGCCCACGCGCAGAAATCGATGACGGCACATTCCTTGATTCCCAAAATCGGGAAGCCTGATATGGAATTTTGCGCAAGGGGCATCATCAACGGCGTGGCGCCGATACTCATCTCGCTGTTGCTCGCCTCAGCCGCGACGGCGCAGGATCCGAAGCCGAAGGATAACTATCTCAGGAATATCGAGTTGTGCAACAGCTCGGATCGCACGACGCTTGATCCTCGGATTGATGGCTGCACCGCGCTCATTGATTCCGGTAAAGGCACGACGACGGCCTTGGCTATCGCCTATAACAATCGTGGCAAAGCCTATGCCACAAAGGGGGACTACGACCGCGCCATCCAGGATTTCGATCAATCGATCAAGCTCGATCCAGCTTACGCCAAGCCCTTCAACAACCGCGGTGTGGCTTACTTGAGGAAAGGCGAATACGACCTCGCGATAAAAGCTTTCGATGAGGCGATCAAGCTCAATCCCAACTACGGCGGAGCCTTCGCCAACCGCGCCGGCGCGTATCTGAAAAAGAAGGAATACGATCACGCGACGCGTGACTATGGCGAGGCAATTCGCCTTGAGCCCAATTTGGAAGCCGTGTGGAACGGACGCTGCTGGACCCGAGCCATCCTCGGTGCGTTGCAGGCGGCGCTGGAGGACTGCAATAAGGCGCTTCAGTCGGGGCCGGGCAACGCCGAGACGTATGACTCGCGTGGACTGACCTACCTGAAGATGGGCCAATTTGACGCGGCTATCGATGATTACAGTTCTGCGCTGCGGCTCGACCCGAAGCTGGCGAGCGCGCTGTATGGACGCGGGCTTGCCAGGCTCAAGAAGGGCGACATAGCTGGCAGCGCTACCGATATCTCGGCGGCAAAGACTATCCAGGCCAGGATCGGCGACGACTTCACGCGTTACGGCGTGCGGTAGCAGCCAATCAACGTAGAGCTTCGGATTACAACCACATCGGGATCAGACCGAGGCTGCGGGGCATTTCGAAATTGCGGTGCCAGTGCACTTAACCTGTTTGGACACCGTCACGCAGCGGAGCAGCGGCATGAACTCACGCGAGCCAAGAGCGCGACCGATCAATTAAGTGCAATCCGCGTAATTGGGGGCACTTTTGCATCGGGCTCACGCAGTCTGTAGATGGGGTAACGGGCTAAGTTTGCTTCCGCTTTCGAGGCATATCGGACATGGCCGGACCTGGCACTGTCGCGGCCCTGTCGCGAATGCCCCGAGGCGGACCAGACGGCCGCTCACCGAGCCCAGAACCAGCCACTTCCAGCGCCGGGTCAAACTGACTACGATGCGCTTCCCTGAGCATCGGGTAAGGGCATGAGACGGCGCTCCAAAGCAGGATCGACCAAACCGCGCCGCCGCAAGGCCCCGGCAGCAAGGCGCCGCCGCAGCGTCGAGACAATTCGAGGTGTTACCTCATCCGCGTCCAAGGAGGAGTTACGGTTTGCGCTGCTTAAGCGCAAACTCTCAGAAGCGCGCCGGCATCAGCGGCGTGCCGAGGAAGCATTGCGGGAGAGCGAACACCAGCTCCATCAAATTATCGACACGGTACCAAGCTTCCTCTGGTCCGCTGACCCTACCGGCGAACCGACGTATGTCAATCAGCGCGCTTTGGACTACAGCGGCATGCGGTTTGAGGAGTTTAAGCATGGTGGTTGGGAAGTATTCATACACCCGGCCGACTTTCCAGGAACGATAAAGGCCTTCAGTCACGCAATTGAGACCGGAACACCCTACGAGACTGTACATCGCCTGCGTCGGTGGGACGGTGAATATCGTTGGCACCAAGCTCGCGGTGATCCCCTGCGCGATCGGGATGGGCTCATCATACAGTGGTATGGCGTCGCTGTTGACATCGATGACGCCAAGAAGGCTGAAGACCGGCTTCGCCGCAGCGAAGCCTATCTGGCGGAAGCACAGAGGCTGACCCATACCGCTACCGCGGCCTACGACGCGACGAAAATCCTCTATTTTTCTGACGAGGCTTTTCGCCTGTTCGGGTTTGATCCGCTGCAGGGCCTTCCAAGCCGAGAAGCGGTGTGGCAACGGATCCATCCAGACGACGTAGAGACGGTGAAAGAAAAGATCGAGCACGCATTGCACGAAAAGAGAAGCTTCCAAAACGAGTTCAGACTCAAGCTACCAGATGGGACGCTCAAACATGTCGAAGCAGATATCTTGCCCGTGTTCTCGGCAACCGGAGAGTTTGTAGAGATTATCGCCACGGCGGTCGACGTGACAGAACGCAAGCGCGCCGAGGACACGTTGCGCCGTGGTCAAGCCTGGCTTGCACAAGCGCAGAGGCTAAGCCACACCGGTACTTGGGTTTTAGACGGGACAACGAGGCGCTTTCTGCATTGGTCGGACGAGAGTTACCGCATCTGGGGGTTTGATCCGCTGCAGGGCCTTCCAAGCCGAGACGATATGTGGGGACGCATTCACCCAGACGATCGAGAAAGGCTGTGGGGAGAAGTCCAGGAGGCATTGCGCGAGAAAAGAGATTTCTTCGAAGAATTCAGAATCTTATTGCCTGATGGAACAGTCAAATGGCTGGAAGCAAACACCCATCATGAATTTTCCCCACTCGGCGCACTACTCGAGGTCGTTTGCACAAACATCGACGTGACGGAACGGAACCGCGCACAAGACGAGCGTGAGCAGCTGCGTCAGCTTGAGGCGGAACTTGCCCACATAAACCGCGTAAGCACGATGGGAGAATTGGCTGCCTCGCTGTCCCACGAAATTCTGCATCCGATCGCGACCGCCCGCAACAACGCCCGTGCGGGGATGCGCTTTTTGGAAATGAATCCACCGAATCTGGATGAGGCCAGGGAAGCGCTCGGTTGTGTCGTCAGGGATGCGGACCGAGCCAAGGATATCGTCGGACGGATTCGTAATCAGATCAAGAGAGCGCCTCCGCGAAAGATGCGTTTTGGCCTCCATGAAGCGGTCAACGAGGTGATTGTCATGGTGCAAAGCGCAATCGCCAAGAACGGGATCTCGTTCAGTACTCGCCTGATGGACGGGCTGGTTCCTGTTCAGGGTGATCGCGTTCAACTGCAGCAAGTACTCGTGAATCTGATCTTGAATGCGATCGAAGCGATGAGCTCAATCGAGGACGGGACGCGAGAGTTGTCGATCAGAACCGAGCAAAGCCAAACCGGCGGCATTCTCGTCGCTGTGCACGATTCAGGGCCCGGCGTTGATCCGGTAAACCTCGAGCGAGTTTTCGAGCCCTTCTACACGACCAAGACCAGCGGAATTGGGATGGGGCTTTCGATTTGCCAGACCATCATCAATGGTCATGGGGGCCGGTTGTGGATGAGTGCCAATGAGCCTCGGGGGGCCGTATTTCAGTTCACCCTGCCCGCGGCCCAGGAGGATTCATGAATTGTCTTCGATCGGCGTACCGGGCTGCAGAACCGAACGCAGGCATCGCTCGAGATGGTCGTCGTCCACTGGCTTGCTGAGGTAGCAAACAACCCCGTCCTTTAGGGCCCGATCCCTGACGACTTCATCGGGATATGCAGTAACGAGGATCGTCGGGATCGCGTACCCCGTGTCGACCAAATGCCTGTGCAGCTCGACTCCAGTCATGCCAGGCATGTGAACGTCGGCGACCAAGCAAGCGGTTTCAGGCAAGAGACGCGATGCGAGGAAATCGGCTGCTGACGGAAATGCTTCAACAGTGTAGCCCAGCAACGTTACGAGCTTTCGCATTGATTCGCGAAAGGGCTGGTCATCATCGACGATAGATATCAGTGCACAGTTCAACATTGCGGCTTCCATGCACCTTCCTCGCTCCACCAAACCGGCGGCGCAATACCTCGTGCTGCACGCAAGTTGTAGTGTCAGTGACATTCCCCAATAATGCAATGCTGGCGCCCCTAAGCGATGGCTTAGGCTTTGGGCTATCCGCTTAGGCAACAGATACTGTTCATCTCGACAGACTGCGCGTAGAATAGCGGCAGTTCGAGTGAGAAGAATGCGCTCTCTTTGACGCAGGATACCGGGAATGGGTAACGCAAACCCCAGTGTCTCGGTGATCGATGACGATCCCGAGTTTCGCGACTCGGTCGTGCGGCTGTTGCGGACGGTCGGCCTGCATACCCGGCAATTTTCGTCTGTTCACGATTTTCTCACGGCCGATCCGCCGGAGGGCCCCACTTGCCTGGTGCTCGACGTGAGAATGCCGGGGCGAAGCGGTCTTGAGCTTCAGCGCGACCTTGCCGCCGCAAACAGGCAAGTGCCGATCATCTTCATCACGGCTCATGCCGACGTGCCAATGACCGTGCAAGCGATGAAGGGGGGTGCGATAGAGTTCCTTACAAAGCCGTTCCGTGATCAGGATCTTCTTGACGCTGTCGAGGCTGGCCTCGCTCGCGATCGTGCCCGCCGGGAGAGTGATAGGGCATTGGCTGCGCTCAGGGAGCGTTTCGACACGCTCAGCTCTCGCGAGCGCGAGGTCATGCTGCATGTCGTGACCGGTCGCCTAAACAAACAAATTGCCAACGACATCGGCATCGCCGAATCCACGGTGAAGGTACATCGCACCCACCTGATGCGGAAGATGAAGGCGCATTCACTGCCCGAGCTCAGCCGGATGGCTGACGTCCTCAATATGAGATCACAGCAGCCGCAGAACTCGTGAGCCGGCCTAAGAGTATCCTCCTGGGGCGTTTTCGCGCGCGGGCACTGTCCCTGCGCGTAAATTACCATCTGCCGCGCTTGCTACATCGCTGATCGTCCGCCCTTACCTGCTCATTCGGTTAACGGATGCTGAAGCACGAGGTTAGAGGTCTCGCGCCCGCGTCGTTCGTAAGCGATCGCTTAGCGTAGACAACCAAAAGCGAATGTCACACTACTCACCGCGCAATCGACCGCGCCGTGCCAAACCGTCAAAACGCGTCTTACCGGTTTTGTCGGGGAATTGCCCCCCCTCCACGCACGCGAGGTTATAATGCACGCATCAGGATCGATCGCACCTTCCGAACGCGTGACACAATTTCGTCATCGCGAACCGGGACTTCAAACTACGGTACCAGAATCCTCCTCTGCAGCTGATCAACAGTTCCACCTGGTGGCAAACAGCCTGGTCGAGCTGCTTGAAACTGCAAGGCGAGAGCTGGAGCGTGACCGAGAGTTGGCCAAGGCGTCACTGATTACGGCATCGCGCATCTTGCACACGGAGATCGAGCGTTGTTCAGTCGCCCACGGCTGCCCAAGAGGTGGTCTAATGGCTTGGCAGATCGCTCGCGTGCAAGCTTACATTGACAGCAACTTACATCGCGCCCTTCACATCCGGAATCTCGGTGCGGTCGCGTGTCGGAGCCCAGCGCACTTCTCTCGAAAATTCAAATTGGCTTTCGGCGAGTCGCCACATGCCTACGTGGTGAGAAGGCGTCTGGAGAGAGCCTGCCACCTGATGATGACCAGTGCAGCATCACTGAGTGAAATAGCCTTGAGCGTAGGTTTTTCGGATCAAGCACATCTATGCAGGCTCTTCAGAAGGGCTTTTGGTCAAAGTCCAGCCAGTTGGCGACGCGAACGCGGAATCCCTGGCGAGGTCACCTTGAGAACCGGCGCTGACGAGAATTTCCCGTGAGCGATGAGCGACCGAGCGGGTCACCTGGATCATTCCGCGAACCGTCTCAGATCGAAGTCTTCGAGGGCCCGGGGGCCTGGAGGCGCTTGCTTTTGAAGGCACACGGGCGCGTTTTCGAAACAATGACGGCAAGAACGTTCCCGACGCGACAAAAGCCTTCAAGACGGTGGCCTGTTTGAACGTCACATTGGCCCATGCGAAAATTGGTTGCGCAGTTCTAGTGAGTTCAAGAAGGCGAACGCGGACTTCCACCCGATTTATATGACACCATTCGATGGTTTTGCCAGGTGACGGGATTGGCTTCTGGGCCTAAGGTCGCGAGCTTGGTAGCGGACATTGTTGAACGGCTGCCAGACGCCGCGCTTGACCCGGCAATCCTCTCTGAACAATCATAAAAGCCCGGATCAGGTCCGGTATGACGACGCGGTGTGTTGAGAGATCATGGACGATAAATCCGGCAAGCAGGCTATCGAATACGGCATCGTACCCGTCGACGTGATGGCATCGATGTCGGGGCTCGATTTTGTCCGCGCGATCTTCGCGAGACGATTGCCGGAGCCGCCGATCATGCAGACGGTCGAGCCGTTCGACTGTACGGTCGAGCCCGGTGCCGTCGTGATTCACAGCGTGCCGGGTCTGCGCCATTACAATCCGATCGGCTCGGTGCATGGCGGCTATGCCGCGATCCTCCTGGATTCCGCGATGGGGCTCGCGGTGCAGAGCACGCTGCCCGCGGGCACCGGCTACACCACGCTGGAATTCAAGATCTCATTCGTGCGCGGCATGAACGAGACGAGCGGCGTGATCCGCACCGAGGGCCGCGTGCTCAACGCCGGCCGCCGCGTCGCTACCGCCGAGGCGCGCATCACCGATGCAAAGGATCGGCTGCTTGCGCATGCGACGACTACGTGCCTTGTGTTCGAATTTCCGAAGGGGAGCGCGAAAGGCTGACGTTGAATTGGAGGGTAGGCAAAGCGACTCTCATGCCGCTGGCGCCAAGAACGTCAGAGTTTGCGTAGCCGAGGAGCGGCCGATTGCATTTCGCTACAAATCCCAGCGCCTACGATCGGGCTGTCCTTGCCTTCATGAAGAAGCATTAGCGGACGTTTGCTAAGGCTGACACGTCAGCTTCTGGCACATTTCGGACGTCCCGTGATGTCCGACCAGAGTCCGAAATGCGCACTAAAGCGGACGTCCGCCCACCAATCTGAATTTATGAGTCCACGTCCTAACGGCTCCGGCCGAGGCCGGACTCGTTCGCTCCACCCATCTCGGATGCGCGTTTTGGACCCGACGGGCAAATCAGTGTTTGGCCCGTTCAAATCAGTGTCCAGTCCTCTCGCGAAAAATATTCCGCTTAACCCGTCGGGCAAATCACGGCTATCAATCCGCCCGTCTCACCCAAACGAGGGGCGGGTCGCGATCGTCACGAACGCGGGTTGAGATGCGGTGGACGCGGCAGCGTCGGCACGCAAATGTTCGCAGGGCGGTTTGACCGTGAGCGAGCATTGGCGCGCAAGACGAACGGCGCCAAAGCCCGTAGAGCCTCTTGGCGAAGACGGGTTGCTGCGTACGGTAAAACCGTGTGGTCCTGGCACCCGTTGCTGGTGTCAAGCTGCCGGTGGCTGATACGCTCCGACCGGATCGACCAGCCATCAAGCCGGCAGCGACGGTGACAAGACGAATTCGTCGCCGGGGAGAGCACGGCATAAGCCGTAAAACCATTGCGCGGGGAATGCCGGAGTGTCTCCGCTGAACCTGTATGCTCGTGTGCGTTTTCTTTTGTGCGCTTTGCACACGAGACCGTGGGTGCAGCGCGCACCTGGCATTCCCTGCTCCCTCTTCGAGGGAGGGATTAGTGCAAAACTTCGGGCGCGTCGCGCCGCGAGAACGTGAACTGATGTTTGAAATTTGAAGCACGTCGTCCCGGCCTTGAGCCGGGACGACGCAGGACCAAAGAGCATCGGGTGCATGAATCTCGAAATCCGTACCAGCCTAGCCCGCCCGCCGATGCAGCTTGAGCGCTTCGCCGAAGGCCTGGAACAGCGCGCGGTTGATCGGGTTGCGTTGCGGGTCGTATTCCGCATGCCATTGCACGCCGAGTGCAAAGCCCGGCGCATCCGCGATCCGGATTGCCTCGATGGTGCCGTCTTCCGCGACGCCCTCGATCACGACGCGCTTGCCGGGCTCGAGGATGCCCTGCCCGTGCAGCGAATTGACGCGGATGGTTTCACGGCCGAGCAGCTTTGCAAAGGCGCCGCCCGGCGTGAGCTTAACGTCATGCCGGTCGGCAAACACGACCGTCGGATCGGGATGGATCTCGCCGTTCTCCAGCCGCGGCATGCGGTGGTTCATGCGGCCGGGTATTTCGCGGATTTCGGGATGCAGCGAGCCGCCGAAGGCGACGTTCATTTCCTGCAAGCCGCGGCAGATGCCGAACAGCGGCACGCCGCGGGCGACGCAGGCTTCCGACAGCGCCAGCGCGACGTCGTCGCGGTGGATATCGTAGGGCTCGTGCTTCTCATGCGGCTCGGTCTTGAACCGCGTCGGGTGGACATTGGCCCGCGCGCCGGTCAGCACCACGCCGTCGACGACATCGAGCAAGGCGCCGATATCGGTGATATCAGGCGATCCCGCAAACATCAGCGGCAACGCCCCCGCCACGTCGGCGACGGCGCGCAGGTTGCGTTCTCCGACCATCTGCGTCGCGAAACGATTTTCGACGCGATAGGCGTTCCCGATCACACCGACCACGGGCCGTCTCATCGCCAAAATTCCGCTGTCATGGTCTTGCGCAAGAAGGGATTTCTATCTCGGGCCACGATTCCAGCCGATCATGCCTCCCGGACAGCCCTGGAGCAATATCCCACAGACCTACGCGGGCCTGCCTTGCTATTTTCGCGTAAAAGCCTCTTTGGCGTCGATCGCCTCAATGCCGGGCAATCCGGCCGCCCGGAGCGCAATTGCCGCGGGATTACCGGCGCCATTCAGCCACGGCAATTTTGCGACGATTCCGCGGGTCACCGGCTCGCCCAGCGCGCCGCCGAAATCGAGCGGCCAAAGCCCGTTCGGCACCACCTCGGCCGTGATGCCCTGGAGGCGATATCCTTTCCCCAACGCCGCCTCGGCGTCGTCAGGGGAGATCGCCCGTGCGGTCCCCGGGTTGGCCGGGTCCGCGAAAGTCACGAGCACCGGGATCAGTGCCTCCCTGACCGGCACGCTGCCGGTCAACCGGTTCATTTCGTTGAACGACACCCGCTTGCCGCCGGCCGCCGTATAGGCGCGCAACGCCACGTAGTTGATGTCGTCGAGATCGAGCTTTTTGTCGATATGCGCCAAAAGCGCGACGAGATTTTTGCCGCCGCCGAGATCGACGAAGATGGCATCGCCTTTGGTGCTTGTGTGGCCGCCACGGCTGTAACCGCGGTCGGGGTGAACCGCGAGCACGCCGGAGGCCGACTTACTCCCCTCGGGAGTCTCGACCTCGACCGTCAGGCGGTATTTATGGCCGGGGCGGTTGATCCTGATCTGATCACCGATAAACAGCGCGGCCAGCAGCGCAACCGGCCCGAACCATTTGAAATTCATCTGCCCCTCGCCGGATCCGTCGCGGTCCCGTTCATTCATCGCTTGGCATACCGGACGCGCCAGCGTCAAACCGGCGCGCCCTCGCCGCTTGATCCCGGTCGCGTTTTGGCGAAAGAGTGGCCGGGACAATTGGCACGGGAAGGAATCAACGGTGACCGATTCGGCTGACAATCGTCTTCAGGCCCGCAACGACCTGGCATGGGCGATCGCGGTCGGCGGCGTCGGCATCGTGCTGTTCGCCGCGCTGCTGCTGTTCGCCTGGAGCTTTGCGGAAACGCTGTTCCTGATCTTCGCCGGGATGCTGCTGGGCGTCGCCCTCAACGCCATGAGCAATCTGCTCGGCCGTCTCGTCAATCTGCCGCACGCGCTCCGGCTCGCGGTGGTGTGCCTGGCGCTGGCGGGACTGTTGTCCGGGATCGTCGTGCTCGGCGGCAACACGATCGCAAAGCAGGCCACGGTGCTGAGCAACACCATCAAATCGCAGCTTGGAAACGTCAAATCCTTCCTGGAAGAGCACGGCGTCGACACCAGCTATCTCGATTTCACCAGCGCCGGCCAAACCGCGACCGCGGAAGGCGCCGCCGCGGCGGCAACGCCGGGCGCGTCGCCGGCGCATAATCTGCCGAGCGCGGGCACGCTTGCCTCCAGCGGCGGCGCGATCGTCAGCCAGACGCTGAAAGTCCTGCTCGGCACCGTCAGCGTGGTCGGCAACTTCTTCATCGTGCTGTTCCTGGGACTGGCCTTCGCAGCGCAGCCCAGCGTCTACCGCACCGGCCTGTTGTTCATGGCGCCGGCAAAACATCGCGCGCCCGCCACCATCATCGTCGACCGCATCGGGGATACGCTGGAGCGCTGGCTGATCGCGCAGATCATCACCATGGCCGCGGTGTTTTTGGTGACCTGGATCGGACTTGCGATCATCGGCATCGACAGCTCGTTCATCCTGGGAATCCAGGCCGGCCTGCTGGCGTTCATTCCGACCGTCGGCGCGATCCTTGCCGGACTGATCGTGGTGCTGGCGAGCCTCGCCTCGGGATGGATCGCGGGCTTGAGCGCCTTCATCCTGTTCCTCGGCGTGCACGCGATGGAAAGCTATGTGCTGACGCCGATCATCCAGCGTCAGGCGCTCGATATCCCGCCGGCCACGCTGTTTGCGTTCCAGATCCTGCTTGGCGTCGTGTTCGGCATCTGGGGCCTCGCGCTCGCGCTGCCCCTGATGGCGATCGCAAAAGTCATGATCGACCATTTCAAGGCGGAAGGCGTTGCGCCGGAGGCTGCGGCGGCGACGACTTGAAAAACCCAAAGCGTTTTCGAGCGAAGTGGGCACCGGTTCGCGTGGAGAAAACGCGTCAAAACAAGAATGTAGAGCCCGGTTCTGATGCAATCAGAACCGATCAGGCTCTAGGTCGTCAGCACCGTCTCGGTGTGCTCGACCTCCGGGGGTGCTGCAAAATACTGCCCGACCAGGGCGCGCCATGCGGTGAAATCCTCGGAGCCGCGGAAATCGACAGTGTGATTTTCCAGCGTTTCCCACTTCGCCATCAGCCGGTACCGCGACGGTTTTTCGACCGATTTGTGCAGTTCAAAACCCTTGCCGCCCCTGGCGCGCAGGAACAGCGGCCGCGCCTTGGCGACCGCGGCCTCAAAATCCTTCTCGGTGCCGGGCTTGACGTCGATTTGTGCGATTTCGGTGATCATGTGGGACGGCCTTTCCTTGGGAACGACCGTCTCTATAGCGTTTTCGAGCGAAGTGGACACCGGTTCGCGTGAAGAAAACGCGTCAAAACAAAAACTTCCAGCCGGCCAAAAAGAAAAAGGCGCCTCACGGCGCCTGTATCCCCATCCATATTCGCGCCAACTCAGTTGAGCAGCAGCACCGTGCCGGCCACGATCATCGCGCAGCCGAGGAACAGAATGGCAGGCCAGCGCCTTCTACGCTGATCGTAACACCCCTGCGCACGACGCTCAGTGATGAGCGCCATCTCGTATTCTTCCGAGGTAGAAAACATGCAGGCAAACCCGCCGCGGGCCGAGGCTGCTGCCGCTTCGAGCGACATCAGGGCGGCTTGCGGATTGCTTCTGCGGATCGAGTCCATACCCCGGATGATACGGACGGCATGGTAAACGCGAGGTTAAAGCCGGCGCTACGGCGTCACCGGCGCCGGCCGCGCCGGCGTCGCGATGCCGGCCGTTTTGCGCCGCCAGTTTTCCAGCGACAGCGGCAGTTCTTCGGCGGCCTCGACGCGATTGCGGCCAGAACGCTTGGCCTGGTAGAGCGCGGTGTCGGCCGCCGCCAACAGCACCTCCAGTTCGGTGCCGGCCGGCCCGCCGGCCACGCCAATGCTGACGGTGGTATCGACCGGGCCTTCTTCACAGGTGATCCCGGAAGCCTCGAACGCCTCGCGCACGCGCTCGGCCACGATCACGCCCTCCTCCAGCGAACACGGCAGCAGGGCTGCAAATTCCTCGCCACCGACGCGTCCCGAGAGGTCGCTGATGCGGACATTGTTGGTCACGACGGTGGCGAACAGCTTCAGGATCTCGTCGCCGGCGGGATGACCGAAGCGGTCGTTGATCGACTTGAAGTAGTCGATGTCGCAGATCATCACGGTGACCGGACGGCCGGCATTGGCTTCGCGTTCGATCACCCGCGAGCAGGCTTCCGCAAAGCCGCGGCGGTTGAACATCCCGGTCAGGGGATCGACCGAGGCCGCAGTCTTGTGCACCGTCACCGCGCGGTCCGACACCAGCATGAAGATGACGAACACGGTGCCGATCGCATAGAGCACCAGTTCGATCGAGAATGCCGTCACCCAGACGCTGCTGGAAAACGTCGCATCGTGCGGGCGCAAGAGGTCGCCGAGCAGGATCGGCAGCATCAGTACGGCGCCGTGCAGCACCGGGACGATGATCGTCGGCCAGCGCTTCTGCATCGCGCGGCGGCGCTCATTCCACAACTGCGCGGCCGTCAGTGCCGCATAGACCGCGACGATCGCCGCGCCGACGGTCAGACGCAGCGCGGCATCCTCGGGCGGCAGCATCACGACGGCGGCCGCCCATACGATCGCGCCCAGCACCAGTCCCGGCAGGTTGGGCTTGCGGCCGTGGAACACGCGCGATGCATTCCAGACCATGCCGCAGGCGACGAAGCCCACCGCATGCATCGCCAGCGTCAACGGGCCGCCGAGCGTTGGGCCTGCAATCGTCCAGATCGCGACAGAGGCGGCGCCGAGCAGATAGGCGGTGCCCCACCATTTCAATGCCGGGATGTTCTCCTGCCTGCCGAAGAACATCAGCATGGCGCCAAGCATGCCCGCGACCATGGTCGCGAACAGATAAAGTGTGGATGTGTCGAACGACATGAGCTCACCCTGCCCTGTGATGCAACGTTCTCTGGCGCGATTGAAATGTGATGCCGCGCCATTACGATGTCACACGCTAAGACCGCCGGGTTCCAAATCCGTTTGCACGCATACGCAAGTTTTCAGGAAAAACTGCGTTAATTCATCTCTAAACTCCAGGGCCCGATTCCGATGCAATCAGAATCGGGCCCTGGCTTTTTGTTCTGACGCGTTTTCTTCACGCGAACCCGCTCCAACAAAAAGGGCGCCTCTCGGCGCCCTCTTCGATTCACGAATGCAGCAAACGCTGCAAATTTTAGCGAAGCAATTAGCGCTTCGAGAACTGGAACGACTTGCGCGCCTTGGCGCGGCCGTACTTCTTGCGCTCGACGGTACGGCTGTCGCGGGTCAGGAAACCGCCCTTCTTCAGCACGCCGCGCAGATCCGGTTCGAAATAGGTCAGCGCCTTGGAGATGCCGTGACGGACGGCGCCTGCCTGGCCCGACAGGCCACCACCGGCGACGGTGCAGATCACGTCGTACTGGCCGGCACGGGCGGCTGCGACCAGCGGCTGCTGGATCAACATCCGCAACACCGGGCGGGCGAAATACACTTCGACTTCACGGGTGTTGACGATGACCTTGCCGGCGCCCGGCTTGATCCAGACGCGGGCGACCGCGTCCTTGCGCTTGCCGGTGGCGTAGGCGCGACCGTATTTGTCGACCTTCTTGACGTATTTCGGTGCTTCCGGCGCGGCCGGCTTCAACGACGACAATTGATCGAGAGACTGCATGGTATCGGACATCTTATGCGGCCCTCATGTTCTTGCGGTTCATCGAAGCGATATCGAGCGGCTCGGGCTGCTGGGCTTCATGCGGATGTTCGGCGCCGGGATAAACGCGCAGATTGCCCATCTGCACACGGCCGAGCGGACCGCGCGGAACCATGCGCTCGATCGCCTTCTCGACCACGCGCTCGGGGAAGCGACCCTCAAGGATCGACTTCGCGGTGCGCTCCTTGATGCCACCGATGAAGCCGGTGTGCTTGTAATAGACCTTCTGCTCGCGCTTGCGGCCGGTCAGCACGACGTGAGCCGCGTTGATGATGACGACGTGGTCGCCGCAATCGACATGGGGCGTGTAGGTGGGCAGATGTTTGCCGCGCAGGCGCATCGCGACCAGAGTGGCGAGCCGGCCGACCACCAAACCCTTGGCGTCGATCAGCACCCACTTCTTCGTCACTTCGGCGGGCTTGGCCGAAAACGTTTTCATGTGAGAAAATCCGTAAATGGGGGACCGGCGCAACACGCGCCGAACTGCGGCGGTTTCTAGAGAACCGGACGTTGTGCGTCAATGCCGGAGTGTGTGGATTTATGCTGCAGAAACAGTGACTTGCAAATATGGTGTTATAGTACCGTGAGAAAGCCTATGTGTTTGGAATGGAATAGGTCGCCGTTACGTGCGCGATCGGATCGGGCGACGACCCCGACAGCAAATTGACCTCGCCGACCGCGAGCCGCTTGCCCAGCTTCAACAGTTTCGCCGCGGCCAGCACGTCCTGCCCGGGCAGCCCCTTGCGCAGGAAATTGATGTTGAGATTGGTCGTCACCGCCAGGCCGACCGGACCGATCGCCGACAGCAGCACCACGTACATCGCGAAATCGGCCATCGCCATCAGCGTCGGCCCCGAAACCGTCCCGCCCGGGCGCAGCATCTGGTCGTTGTAGCGCTGACGGAGCAGACAGGTCTCGCCGTCGGCGCTTTCGATGGTGATATCACCGCCCCTGAAGGCCTGGGGGAATTCGTCGTGAAGGAACTTCTCCAGTTCAGCCACGCTCATTTTCGCTGCCGCCATGCCGTCCCCTGCCCTCGCTTCAGATTGCCTGTTACATTAAGTTGTCATCAAAGCCCTAGTGGAAATTTCGCTATGTCCGCCCAGCCCGCCCGCGCACCAACGCCGCATTCGCCGATCCTGCTGCGCGAGAGTGCAGGCCACGTCGCCGTACTCACGCTCAACCGGCCCGCGGCGCGCAACAGCCTGTCGGAAGGCCTGATCGCCGAGCTGCACGCGGCGCTGAACGACCTTCACGACGACCGAAACGTGCGCGCGGTGGTGATCGCGGCCAATGGTCCGGCCTTTTCCGCTGGCCACGACATGAAAGAACTGACCGCTCGCCGCGCCGATGCCGATCGCGGCCGTGCTTATTTCGCGCAAATCATGAACGCCTGCAGCGCGATGATGCAGGCGATCGTGCAGCTGCCCAAGCCCGTGGTGGCCGCCGTGCAGGGCATCGCGACCGCGGCCGGCTGCCAGCTGGTGGCGAGCTGCGATCTTGCGGTGGCCTCCGACGCCGCGGGCTTCGCCACGCCCGGCGTCGATATCGGCCTGTTCTGTTCGACGCCGATGGTGGCGCTGTCGCGCAATGTTCCGCGCAAGCAGGCGATGGAGATGCTGCTCACCGGCGAGCCGATTTCGGCGACGACGGCACAGAGCATCGGCCTCGTCAACCGGGTCGTGGCCGCCGGCACCGAACGCGATGCCGCCATCGCGCTGGCGCAACAGGTCGCGCGCAAATCCGCCTACACGGTGAAGCTCGGCAAGGAAGCGTTCTATCGGCAGGCCGAAATGAGCCTTGCCGACGCCTATCGCTATGCGGCAGAGGTAATGACCGAGAACATGATGGCGCGCGATGCCGAAGAAGGCATCGGCGCCTTTATCGAAAAGCGCGAGCCGAACTGGCAGGATAAATAAAACCGCAATGAATCATGACGCCTACGACGACAATTACATCCGCGAAATCCTCAACGGCGTGAAATCGATCGCGATGGTGGGCGCATCGCCGGTCAATGTGCGGCCGAGCTATTTTGCCTTCAAATATCTGGCGCAGCGCGGCTACGACATGATTCCGGTCAATCCCGGCCATGTCGGCAAGAGCCTGCTCGGCAAGCCCTTCGTGGCTTCGCTAGCGGATATCGGCCGTCCCGTCGACATGATCGACATCTTCCGCAATTCCAGCCACATCCTTCCCGTCGTCGACGAAGCGCTGAAGCTGTCGCCGCCGCCGAAAGTGATCTGGATGCAGCTCGGCGCGCGCGACGACGCCGCGGCGGCAAAGGCGGAAGCCGCCGGTCTCAAGGTCGTGATGAACCGCTGCCCGAAGATCGAATATGGCCGGCTATCGTCGGAAATTTCCTGGATGGGCGTCAACTCGCGAACGCTGAGCTCCAAGCGCGCCCCGATCCCGACGCAGGGCATGCGGCTGTCGTTGAACCGCACGAGCGTCGGCGGCGGCGAAACCGCGGCGTCCGACCGCGCCGCGAAAAACAAGAGCGAACTGACGTGACGCAAATGCGAAACGATTGTTTTGAAAACGCAAATAACGAAGCACGACCGTTCTAATCCACGATATGCGAACTACGCGCCTTGACGGCGGACGCGGCCGCCATCAGCATGCCGCGCATTTTCGAACAAGCCAAAAATAGGACGTAAATAATGACCGACCGTCTTCCGGGATTTTCGACCCTTGCCGTGCACGCGGGCGCGCAGCCTGATCCGACCACCGGCGCGCGCGTGACGCCGATCTATCAAACCACTTCATTCGTGTTCAACGATGCCGATCACGCCGCCTCGCTGTTCGGACTGCAGGCGTTCGGCAACATCTATACCCGCATCACCAACCCGACCACCGCCGTACTCGAAGAGCGCGTCGCAGCGCTCGAAGGCGGCACCGCCGCGCTGGCGGTTGCGTCCGGACACGCCGCGCAGGTCGTCGTGCTTCAGCAATTACTGATGCCGGGCGACGAATTCATTGCCGCGCGAAAACTCTATGGCGGCTCGATCAACCAGTTCACCCATGCGTTCAAGAGCTTTGGCTGGAACGTGGCATGGGCCGATCCCGACGATGTCGAGACTTTTGAGCGCGCGGTCACGCCGCATACCAAGGCGATCTTCATCGAGTCGATCGCCAATCCCGCCGGCAGCATCACCGATATCGAGGCGATCGCCGCCGTCGCGCGCAAGGCCGGCGTGCCCCTGATCGTCGACAACACGCTGGCGACGCCCTATTTGATCCGCCCGATCGACCACGGCGCCGACATCGTCGTGCATTCGCTGACGAAGTTTCTGGGCGGCCACGGCAACTCGCTCGGCGGCATCATCGTCGATGCCGGCACCTTCGACTGGTCGAAGGACAACAAATATCCGATGCTGAGCGAGCCGCGCCCCGAATATCACGGCATCAGGATCCAGGAGACGTTTGGCAACTTTGCATTTGCGATCGCCTGCCGCGTGCTCGGCCTGCGCGACCTCGGACCGGCGATTTCGCCCTTCAATGCGTTCCTGATCCTGACCGGCATCGAGACGCTGCCGCTGCGCATGCAGAAGCATTGCGAGAACGCCAAGGGGGTCGCGGAATTCCTCTCCGGCCATCCGGCGGTGGCGGAGGTGAATTACTCAGGCCTCGCGAGCAACAAATACAACAACCTGGCGCGCAAATATGCGCCGAAGGGCGCCGGCGCCGTCTTCACCTTCAGCCTCAAGGGCGGCTACGACGCCGGCGTCAGCCTGGTGTCGAACCTGAAACTGTTTTCCCACCTCGCCAACGTCGGCGACACCCGCTCGCTGGTGATCCACCCCGGCCTCGACCACGCACAGCCAGCTCGACGACGCCGCCAAGGTGAAGTCGGGTGCAGCTCCCGACGTGGTGCGTCTATCGATCGGCATCGAGGACAAGGAAGATCTGATCGCAGATCTCGAGCAGGCGCTGAGCGCCTAGTTGGCCGTCATTGCGAGGAGCGCAGCGACGAAGCAATCCATGGTTCCATCTGCGGTGAGATGGATTGCTTCGCTTCGCTCGCAATGACGGAGGAGGCGTTTCACCCCTTCGCAGGCGGGTACCCATACTTCTCCGGATTGCCCAGCGTGGTGTCTGTCGTGGACGCCGCCTGCTCCGCCGTCAGTTCGGTCGCCATCAATATCTCGATCATCCTGGCCCGGTCGCGTTTGGCGACCGCGCCGTCCCACTCGGCCATCTGGCCCGAAATCACGAGCCTCTCGTTAACGGTCATTCCGGCATAAAGTGGCATTGAATAGCTCCGGATGATTCGGGAGATGATCGATGTTGCACTGGATGATGCCATATCTGATGCCATGTCTCGTTGCGGTTTTCGCGGTTGGGACCGCTTCCGCCGCCGACGGGCCTTTGGCCACCAAGCGGGCCGCCTATCGCGCCGCCAGCAAACTGCCGCCGGGCCTGCCCCGCACCCATTACAAATACCGGACGACCGTTGCGCCCGCCGCGCCGCCTTATGGGCGACGGGTCTATGTCGAGGAAGAGCCGGAAGTGCTGTTCACGCCGTCGAGTGGATACGTTCCGTACATCCCGCCGCTGGTCGGCACTCCGCTGCTGCCGGGCTCATCGGCGCTCCCGGGCTATTATGGACGGGCGTTCGATTACAATTACCAGGGCCCCTATTACGGCGGCCCCTATGTCAGCTATTGGAACCGGCTGCCCTACGCCTGCGGCGTGTACGGCTATTGCTGACGTATTAGGGTTTCGCCGTCCGCACCGCTCCCTTGTCCGCGCGCGCCAGCCGGTTGTTGCGCTGGATCACCGAATAGGTTGCGAGCGCAAACACGATGACCAGTAGCTGCGCCGACAACGCCTCCAGCGTCGGGTTGAGCCCGAGTGCGCCGAGCCAGGACACGCCCTTGAGTTCGGTGAACGGCAGCATCGCCTGCTCCTGGAATTCCTGCACGGCTTCGCCGATGAATTTGATCGCCATCGCGAACAGGAACGCGGAGGTGATGATGAACAGCGGGCGCAGCGGAATCTTCCGGGCGATCAGGTTGATGAAATAGAACAACACGACGAGCCCAAGCGTCGCCGAACCGAGGCCCGCGAACAGGCCGGCGCTCCAGCCGCCTTCCGTCGTCGCCAGTGCATTGATGAACAGGACGGTTTCGGCGCCTTCGCGGAATACGGCAAGGAAGGCCAGCGCGCCGACCGCCCACACTGTGTCCTGCGCCAGCGCGCTGTCGGCCTTGTGCGCGAGATAATCCTGCCAGCCGCGTGGATCCTGCTTCACCATCAGCCAGCCGCTGACATAGAGCATCAGGGCCGCGGCGACGAGAATGATGACGCCTTCGAGCACGTCGCTGTGCTCGCCCGAATTCAGCACCGCGAACAGCCAGGCGGCGACGATGCTGGCGCCGACCGCGGCGAGCGCGCCGCCATACAGCGCCTGAATGCGATGACCGGCGCCGGCCTTGGTCAGATAGCCCGCAAGGGCTGCGATCACCAGCATGGCTTCCAGCCCCTCGCGGAGCAGGATGACGGCGGATTGGATGAATGCTGACGACATGAGCGAACCCGTTATTTGCGTTCGTTCTATGCCTCCGATGCTTCAAGTAAAGCAGCCCTGCGCCACACAAACGCGTCAACCGATCGCGCCGCGACAAAAGCCCTGCAATACGGGGACTTCTGCCGATTGCGACAGATTAGAATAGTTCGATTTCAGCCGGGCTGCCCGACCGGCAAAACCAGCTTTGGCTGACCGGTCTCGACCCGGCGCGACGCCAGCCGTTCGGCCTGGAACACCGCGAGCGTCAGCACCACGATCGCAACGGCCTGGTGGGTCAATGCGAGATCGATCGGCACCTGGTTGAGCAGCGTGAGGATGCCGAGCACAGCCTGCAGTGTGATCGCCAGAAGCAACGACCAGGCGCCGCCGATCACCGCGGAGCCGGCGCGTGAACGAACCGCGTCGAATACGTGCAGCGCCGCCAGCGCCAGCAACGCATAGGCGGTCATGCGATGTTCGAACTGCACCGTCAGCGTATTGTCGAACAGATTGCGCCACCAAGGCTGCTCGAACCACAGCCGCGCCGCCGACGGAATGAACGCGCCGTCGATATCGGGCCAGGTGTTGTAGACCCTGCCCGCACGCAAGCCCGCCACCAGCGCGCCGAAATAGAGCTGCACGAAGGTCAGCGCCAGCAGGATCATGCTGGTGATTTTCAGCCGTGACGGCGCCGTAAACTGTGTTCGCTCTTTCAACCGCCGCAGCGTCCAGACGATGGCGGCAAAGATCAGCAGCGCCAGCACCAGATGCGTCGCCAGCCGATATTGCGAAACCTCGACCCGCGCTGAAAGCCCCGAGGCCACCATCCACCAGCCGACCGCACCCTGCAGCGCGCCGAGCCCGAAGATCAGCCACAGCCGCCGCTTCAGCTCAGGCCCCATCATGCCGCGCCACAGGAAGAACAGGAACGGCAGCAGATAGACCGCGCCGATCACGCGCCCGAGCAGCCGGTGGCTCCATTCCCACCAGAAGATCGTCTTGAACTCGGCCAGATTCATTCCGGCATTGAGTTCGCGATATTGCGGAATGGTCTTGTAGGCTTCGAACGCCTGCGTCCATTGCGCCTCGGTCAGCGGCGGCAGCGCGCCGGTGACCGGTTTCCACTCGACGATCGACAATCCGGATTCCGTCAGCCGCGTGGCGCCGCCGACCAGCACCATGATCGCGATCAGGGCGGCGACCGAAAACAGCCACCACCGGATGGCGCGGTTTTGCGGGGCCTGCTGTGCGGAATTACCGGTCATGGAAGCCGTTTCTGGAACCCGTGCTTGATTGAATTGACGCGCCCCTTATAGTCCGCCCCTTCCTGCGCGCAACTAGCCGAAAGCTTCACAAATCCGCCATGACGATACGCACCCGCAAATTGTTCGGAACCATCGCTCTGCTGATGCTGGTCGTGGTGTGGTCGCTGATGGGGATGACGGTCGCGCAGACGCCATGGCTTGCCAATTCCGGCCTGCTGCAGGCCATCTTTTATGTCGTAGCCGGACTTGGCTGGGTGCTGCCGGCGATGCCGATCATCAGCTGGATGTCGCGGCCGGACGTCTAGGTCGGGGCGCGCCCGGCTGGCCTCTCCGGCGCGAAAAATGCGCCGGAGAGCATCACGCGCATCATGCGCAGCGAGCGCTGCCGCCCGTCCCAGGCAAGGCGCGGCAGCGCGTGCAGGTTGCCGCGCCCCTGCGCCTGCACCACACCCGAAATCACCGTTGCGGCGCTGATAAAACCGATCTCCTTGGCCATCGTCGCATGCGCCCGGCGCCAGGATTCGCGGTCGCCAAAGGGATAGGCGAAATGGTGGATGCCGCGACGAAAGGCGGCCTCGGCGACCGCCTTGCCCATCGCCATCTCGCGCTGGGCGTCGACATCCCGCAAGTTCGCCAGCACCGGATAGTTCACCGTCGCACCTCCGATCGTCACATTCGGATCGGCGGCGAGTTTTGCCAGATCGTCCCAGTCCATCGATGCGCTGCGTGACAGCGCCGTCAGGTCGACGGCGTACCGCTTGCAGAGATCGTTGATCGCGAATGAAAGATCCGGCGGCGTCAGCGTCCGCATCCAGCTTGCGAGAAATTCGTAGACTTCGATTTTCTCCGGCGTACTGCGGATCGTGAAGCGGCGTTCCCTGCGGTCGATCACCAGGCTCAGGCGGTCTTCGCGCCCGATCATGTCCTCAAGCGCTTGCCACCAGGCCTCCCCAACCCCGTCCGGAAACGCGGTCGGCAGGTAGACGGTGAAGGGCACGCCGTGCCGGGACAACACTGGATAGGCCGATGCCATCACATCCTTGTAGCCGCCATCGAAGGTCAGGCTGACAAACCGCTTCGGCTGCGGCAGCGTGACCGCCCGCCGACATACCTCGTCCATCGGGACGATATCGAACTTCCAGCGCTTCAGCGCCCGGATCGTGCGATCGAGAAATTCCGGCGTGATCTCCCGGGATTTTAGCGGCTGAAACCGAACCGAACGGCGTGGCCGCACGCGCTCGAACCGCAGCACGACACCGGCGCCGCCGGCCCGCCGCTGCTTCAGCCGCGCGAAGCCGCTGAAATAAGCGAGCTCCATCCGCGCCCGCTGCAAAAACCGGTTATCCGATGCCAACGTCCCGTCCCTGATTCCGGCCGCGCGCGCCCCGCCGCGACTGCATTGTTATTACTCTTTGTTGACATTTCCCTGCGAAGGTCGCGCCCAAGCCGAAAATTGTAAACAATTTTATATAGCGGGTGTTGCGATGACCATGGCTGCCGCGATCGAAGGCCAGACGGCGGAAGCAACGGCATGGTCGAAGCCGAACCGCATCGCCAGCATCGACATCATCCACGATCTCGCCGCCGCGGAAGCGATCTGGCGCGGCATGGAAAGCCCCGGGCAATCCTTCACACCGTATCAGCGCTTTGACTTCGTCGCCGCATGGCAGCGCGAGGTCGGCGCGCGCGAAGGTCTCGTCCCCTTCATCGTGATTGCATTCAACGCGGAGCGCCGGCCGCTGCTGCTGTTGCCGCTGGCGCTCCGGCATGCCTATGGCGTGCGCAGCGCCGGCTTCATGGGCGGCAAGCACTCGACCTTCAACATGGCGTTGTGGGACAAGGATTTCGCCGCGAACGCCACCCCGGCCGATCTCGATGCCTTGATCACGGCCTTGGCGGAACGCTCCGAAACCGACGTGCTCGCGCTGCATCAGCAACCCCTGCGCTGGCGCGATCTGCCGAACCCGCTGGCGCTGCTGCCAAACCAACCCTCCGCCAACGACTGCCCGCTGCTGACGATGGAACCCGGCGCAACGCCCGCAACGCTGGTCAGCAACTCGTTCCGCCGCCGCCTGAAGGGCAAGGAGCGCAAGCTGCAGCCGCTGCCCGGCTATCGCTATCACGTTGCGACCGAAGACGCCGAGATCACGCGGCTGCTGGACTGGTTCTTCCGCGTCAAGCCGTTGCGGATGGCCGAACAGAAGCTGCCCAACGTGTTCGCCGACCCCGGCGTCGAGGATTTCATCCGCAACGCCTGCATGATGCGGCTCGCCAACGGCGGCCGGGCGATCCATATCCACGCGCTCGATTGCGACGAAGAGGTGATCGCGATCTTCGCCGGCGTCGCCGACGGTCATCGCTTTTCGATGATGTTCAACACCTACACGATGTCGGGCAATTCGAAATACAGCCCCGGCCTGATCCTGATGCGCGACATCATCGATCACTTCGCCGCCCAGGATTATCGCGCCTTCGATCTCGGCATTGGCTCGGACGAATACAAGCGGCTGTTCTGCAAGAGCGACGAGCCGATCTTCGACAGTTTCATTCCCCTGAGCCCACGCGGCAAGATGGCCGCCGCCGCAATGTCGGGCCTCAACCGCACCAAGCGCATGGTGAAGCATAATCCGGCGCTGCTGGAGATGGCGCAAAAGCTGCGCAGCGCGTTTCGCTCGCATTAGATCGGCGCGTCGCCCTAGCACTGTCTCCCGTCATCCCCGGACGAACGCACTTGCGTTCGCTCGGAAGGTGCGCTCGGCGGTGCAAGTGCACCGCAAGGCTCGCACCTCAGGATGACGGATAGTACGGACCTCATCCTGAGGAGCTTGCGAAGCAAGCGTCTCGAAGGATGGACGCAACAACGGACTCGCGGCCATCCTTCGAGACGCGGCGAAGACGCCGCTCCTCAGGATGAGGTCCGAGATAGCTTCACAACCTCTCAGGATGACGTCCCCGCAAACCTCTGATTCAATTTTCGAACAGCCCAGCCGTCATTGCGAGTTAATGGTTCGGCGCAAACGCGCGCCCGATGACAGGCTCCGCGAAGCAAATCCATCGCACCGCGGAAAAGAATAATGGATTGCTTCGTCGCTTCGCTCCTCGCAATGACGAACCCACACGCACGTTCAAGATCTCGCCGCGCAGTGCGCCCGAGTCGTGCAAGCTAACTTTCGCCCTTGGAAAATAGAGGGCGTGGGGAATGCCGGGTGCCCGATGCACCCGCAGCCCCTGTGCATTGGTAGTAAGCACAGGGTAGTCACCACGGTCGCACCGGCATTCCCGCACGCGAATGGTTTCTCCCCGGCGACGAATTCGTCTTGTCACCGTCATCGTCGGATTGACGGCATGTCCGCGCCCGGTTGGGTCGACATACCTCCGCCGATTTGACACCAGCAACGGGTGCCAGGACCACACGGTTTTGCCGTCCGCGTTAGCATCGTTCGTCTGCGCGCCGTTTGATCGCTCACGAGCCGAAGCCCGCCCTGCGAACACGATCGCGCCCGACGCTGCCGCGTCCACCGCATCCCATCCCAACGTATTTGACGATCCGGATACGCCCCTCGTTGAGGGATGAGACGGCGAAGTTTCTAGACCTGATTTGGGGTATTTGGAAACAGGAATATTTTCTCTGAAAGGACTGGACAGGGCAAATCACATTAAAACGGTTCGACAAATCGGCGTTTTCGAGCAACCGAGCTGCTGCCGGTTTGACGGTGCCGGCGCTAACTCAAAGGGCGGATTTTGCCCGACGGGCTATTGCGATCCGATGAATCCACCGATCGGAATGACGAGAACTACAGTTTAACGAACGCGCGACGATCATCCGATATGCGGCGCAGGATAAACATGATGCGCTCGCGTCAGCGGCATGGCGGATTACGCCTTCCGCCTTCGCTCGTTGAGCGAGGGCGGACGGGGTTGGCTCCAATCCGCCCTGAGCTCTGTTTCTGATTTACATACGCAGCCCCCCCCCCCCCCGCTGCGCCGGTTCCTCCGCGCGCGGGAACCACCCTCACGTCAACCACCCTCAGCGTATCGCGCGATGGTCAACGTACTTAGTACCCTGATTTGGCCTTTGCACTGCCAGTCGTTTTTTCGGTTGCCGTTCCACTCGACATGCCGGTCGTGGTGCCGGGCGCCATCTTCTTCTGCGCATGATGCATCTTGTGGGGATTGTGCATCTTGTCGGTCTTGTGGGTCGACACCGCGCCTGCGGCCGTCGGAGCGACGATGAGGCCAACCGCGACCGCTCCCGCCATGAGTGCTTTGAACATGACGAATCTCCTGTCAGTTTGCCCCAAAGAAAACCGGCGGATTGATAAAAAGTTCCTTTTGCGCACGCTCACTCGGCCGGAAAATGCTCCGCGTAGCGGATTGGAGGCGACCTCGTCCGCCCTACGGCTTGCGGTCTCTGCCGCGTTCTCAGGCCGCCACCACCCGCGGCCCCACTTCGACCGCGTCCATTGCCTGGCACGGCTCGCTCAGCATCGTCACTTCGGAGAAGCCGACCGCCCGGAGCTGATCGCACATCAGCGTGCGGGCCTCATCTGCCATCGATGCGTCAGGCACCACCACGGCGCGCGCCTGCGCGGTCAGCAGTTCCGCCGGCAGATCGGAGGCGGCGCCGGCATCCAGCAGCACATGGTCGTAGACCCTGAGCAGCGCGTCGATCGCCAGCATCAGGCGCGGCGACTGCAGCAGCGCGCGGTCGAAACCCGGACGGCCGGCGCTGACGAGATGGACCCGCGACAGCCGGTCCTTGGTGATGATCTGCGCGAACGAGGCTTCCCCCTGCATCAGTTCCGCAAGGCCCGGTGCATTCGGATCGGCCGACACCGCGGGGATCGTCAACGACGATGCCGCGAGATCGACCACCACGACCTTCATCCGGCGCGACATCAGGCGGGCCAGCGTCAGCGCGGTCAGCGTGATGCTCTCGCTCGCGGCGGCGCCGAGCACGGTCACCTTGTGCGCCGCCGCGCCGGCGTCGACGAGCGTCTCGGCCAATTGCTCGATTTCGCCGATGGCGGTCGCGACCTCGGCCTGCGGCTCGCGCAACGCGGGCTCCGGCGCGAATTCGTGCTCAGGTCCGGATTCGGGCTCGGGTCCGGATTCGGGCTCAAGCGCGGGTTCGGCGTCGGCTTCGACCGCCGGTGCAAGGACCGGCGTGCGCCGTGCCGCCGCGGACGGCGCGAATACGGCGACCGCGCGCGGCGCGGTCATGCGCAGCAACTCGCCGGTCACGATCGCGCCGGCCGAGAGCAGTAAGGTTGCCAGCGTCGCAATCAGCACGATCGGCAGCTTCTTCGGATAGGCCGGCGTGTTGGAGACGGTGGCGCGCGAGATGATGCGGCCATCGGCCGGCGCCGCCTCGATATTCTCGCGGGTATTGGCCTCGCGGTATTTCGCAAGATAGGATTCGAGGAGATCGCGCTGCGCCTTGGCTTCGCGCTCGAGCGCGCGCAGCTGAACATCCTGGCCGTTGTTCGAGGACGCCTGCTTCTTCAATTGATCGAGGCTGGCGCTCAGGCCCTCGACCCGGCCGCTGGCGA
Organism: Bradyrhizobium sp. AZCC 2289; assembly: GCF_036924615.1. Classification (NCBI taxonomy): domain Bacteria; kingdom Pseudomonadati; phylum Pseudomonadota; class Alphaproteobacteria; order Hyphomicrobiales; family Nitrobacteraceae; genus Bradyrhizobium; species Bradyrhizobium sp. AZCC 2289. The sequence goes on from NZ_JAZHRY010000001.1 coordinate 10,219,817, forward strand.
TGCGTGAATCATTGTCCAGCGAGCGGGAGACCTTGCCCGCCTCCTCGCGAATCTGGCGATCGATGTCGGCAAGCTGGGCCTTCAATTCCTTGATGCGCGGATGGCCGTCGAGCAAGGTCGAGGACTGCTCGGCCAGCTGCGCCCGCAGCGTCACCCGCTGGTCGGACAGCCGCCGGATCACTTCGGAATTGAGCACTTCGGAAGCCTCGATCGGCTTGCCGCTCTGGAGCATTTCCTTGATCAGGCGCGCCTTGGACTCCGCGTCCGACTTCAGCGCGCGGGCGTTGTTCAATTGCGTGTTCAGCTCGCCCATCTGCTGGTTGGAGAGCGTGGTGTTGTTGGTGCCGACGAACAGGCTCGACTTCGAGCGGAAATCCTCGACGCGCGATTCGGCGTCGGCGACCTTCTTGCGCAGGCTCTCGATCTCGCCCGCCAGCCACTGGCTGGCGGATTTGGCCTGCGCCTGCCGCGCACCCTGCTGCAGCACCAGATAGCCCTCGGCGATCGAGTCGGCGACACGCGCCGCAAGTTCGGGGTCGCGCGACTGGAATTCGACGACGACGACGCGCGACTTGTCGACCGCATACGCCGTGAAGCGGTCGTAATAGGCGTCGAGCACGCGCTCTTCCGGCGTCAGCGAGAACGGATCGCGCCCGATTCCGAACAGCGCCAGCAGCGACCGCAGCGGTGAAAGGCCCTGCAGCACCGGATCGAATTCCGGCCGTTCGGCAAGCTTGTTCTTCCTGATGATCTCGCGGGCGAGATCGCGCGACTGCAGCAACTGCACCTGACTCGTCACCGCCTCGGCGTCGAGCGCATTCCGTTCCTCGCTGCGCTCGCCGTTCGGCCGCAGGAACACGTTCTCGCGGCCATCGATCAGGATGCGCACTTCCGATTTGTAGCGGGGGGAGACCATATTGACGGCGGCGATCGACAGCACGGCGGCGAGCACCGTCGGGACGATGATCCAGCTCCGCCTGCGCATCAGCGCCTGACCGAGCGCGTGCAAATCCAGATCGCCGGACTCCGGCGTTGCGACCGGCTTTGCGACAACCGGTTCGGAGGCAACGGGCTTGGAGGCAACGGGCTTGGAGGCAACGGGCGCAGGCTTCGAAATCACCCGCTGCACCACCGCCCTGTACTTGCCCGTACGCCAGAACGCTAAACGCATCGCACACTCCCGCGAACGCAACCAATCAGCTTGAACCGGGCCGATTACACTCCATTAAGGTTGCCGCTGGGTTAATCCGGGCATTTTGCGAGCGGAAGCATGGCCACCGAAGGCCGCGGTCATGTTTTGTTAACCATGAAAGCCCTTAATCGCGCCGATACTTTTTCGGGATTCTCGTAATGCGAGGCGTGCTCGCCCCTTTTTCATGTCTGGCCGCTGCGCTCGTTCTGTCGGGCTGCATGGGCCGGACCGCGCCGGTGGCGGTAGCCCCTCAAAGCAGCCTCGACACCATCGCCTACGGTCAATCCTACGCGGCAGCGCCCGCCCCGATTCCCGTGGCCTATGCCGAACCCGCCCCGGTTCGGTATGACGCGGCCTATCATCTCGACGCCGGCGACAAGCTGCGCGTCATGGTCTACGGCCAGGAAGGCCTCACCAATACCTACGCCATCGATGCCGGCGGCGCGATCACGATGCCGCTGATCGGGCCGGTGCCGGCGCGGGGACGGACGCCGGCGGGGCTCGCTGCCGAGATTGCAGCCAAACTGCGCCGCGGCTTTATCCGGGATCCGTCGGTCGCGGTGGAGATCGAGGCCTATCGGCCGTTCTTCATCCTCGGCGAAGTTGCCGCACCCGGCCAATATCCCTATGTGCCCAACATGACGGTTGAGAGTGCGGTGGCGATCGCCGGCGGCTTCTCGCCGCGGGCGCGGCGCGACAGCGTCACGCTGACGCATACCGACGAGTCCGGAACCGGGCGCTTTGTGGTGCCGCCCGGCACGCCCCTCAGCCCCGGCGACACCGTGCTCGTCGGCGAACGCTGGTTCTGATCATGCCTTTGGTCGAAGGTCAGCCGCTTCGTATCCTGCACGCGACGCGCGCCCCGGTTGGCGGCATCTTCCGCCATATCCTGGATCTCGCCAACGGTCAGGCCGCCCGTGGCCATCACGTCGGCATCATCGCCGACAGCCTCACCGGCGGCGAACGCGCCGAGCAGGCGCTGGCGGAGATCGCGCCGCGCCTCAAGCTCGGCGTTCATCGCGTTGCGATCCGCCGCGAACTGGTGCCTGCCGACGCGCTGGTATGGGCGCGTTTCCTGCGCCTGACCCGGCGCCTGAAACCGGATGTATTGCATGGTCATGGTGCCAAGGCCGGCGCCTTCCTGCGCCTGAAAACCCCCGCAAAGGACACGATCCGGGTCTATACGCCGCACGGCGGTTCGCTGCATTACCCGCTGACCACGTTCAAGGGCGTGCTCTACAGCCGTCTCGAACGCACGCTGATGAATTCGACCGACCTGTTCCTGTTCGAAAGCGCGTTCGCGCGCAACACCTATCAGCGCACCATCGGTGTTCCAAAAGGGCTGGTGCGCTGCGTGTTCAACGGCGTCACCGCCGACGAGTTCGATCCGGCCGTGAAGGCCGCCGACGCCACCGACGTGGTCTATGTCGGCGAATTCAGGCACATCAAGGGGGCCGACCTCTTGATCGACGCGGTGGCGCGGCTGCGCGCCGACGGCCGGCCGGTGACGCTGACGCTGGCCGGTGACGGCGAGGAAAGCGCCGGTCTGAAAGCCCAGGTGCAGCGGCTCGGTCTTGGCGAGGCGGTGCGGTTCATCGGGCACGTCAAGGCGCGCTACGGCTTTTCCAAGGGCTCGCTGCTGGTGGTTCCCTCCCGCGGCGATTCCATGCCCTATGTCGTGATCGAGGCGGCGGCGGCCGGAATTCCGATGGTGGCCGCCAATGTCGGCGGCATCCCGGAGATTTTCGATACCCACACCGACGCGCTGTTCGCGCCCAACATCGCGGCTGCAATGGCCGACGCCATCGAGAGCGCGCTCGAGGATCCGGCCGCCGCCCAGGAACGGGCCAGGTCGCTGCGCGAGCGAATCTTCCTGCATTTCTCGCAGAAGGCGATGGTCGAAGGCGTCTTGGCCGGTTACCGCGACGCGTTTGCCAGTCGTTAACCGTTCTTTACCAACGTAACTGTTTCTTCCGATTTGTCCCTTAATGCGAGAGGCGGGGAATTCCGCCTCGGCAGGCACGTCCCTATGTGTCGCTGCAAGAACGGGACGTGGACAAATTGGAACCGATTAACGCTCGCTCGATGTTGGACGCTGCGGCCGCCGCGACGGCCGATCGCCCGCAGGTCGAACGCCGCCGCCGGCTGACGCCGGCCGCCCTCGCCGTCACCAACCAGAAAGTACGCGGCGCCTATTCGCCGATCGTGATCGCGGGCGCCGTGCGCCTTGCCGACTTCATCCTGCTCAGCCTGATCGGCGTCGCGCTCTATTTTTGCTATGTGTCGCGGCTGGCGGGCTTTCACTGGGAATATGTCGCGGCGATTTTCGCCATGGCCGCAACCGCGGTGATCTGCTTTCAGGCCGCCGATATCTACGAAGTCCAGGTGTTTCGCGGCAATCTCCTGCAGATGGCGCGGATGGTTTCGTCCTGGGCCTTCGTGTTCCTGCTGTTCATCGGCGCATCCTTCATCGTCAAGCTCGGCAGCGAGATTTCGCGGCTCTGGCTCTCGACGTTTTTCTTCGCTGGCTTAGCGGCGTTGATCGCCGAACGCGTGTTCCTGCGGGCGATGGTGCGCGGCTGGGCCCGTCAGGGCCGTCTCGACCGCCGCACCATCGTGGTCGGCGCCGACCAGAGCGGCGAGCAGCTGGTCCAGGCGCTGAAGACCCAGGACGATTCCGATATCGACGTGCTCGGCGTGTTCGACGACCGCAACGATGATCGCGCGCTCGACACCTGCGCCGGCAGCCCAAAACTCGGCAAGGTCGACGACATCGTCGAATTCGCCCGCCGCACCCGCGTCGACCTCGTCTTGTTCGCGCTGCCGATTTCGGCGGAGACGCGGATCCTCGAAATGCTGAAGAAGCTGTGGGTGCTGCCGGTGGATATCCGGCTTTCCGCCCACACCAACAAGCTGCGCTTCCGTCCCCGCTCCTATTCCTATCTCGGCGAGGTGCCTACCCTCGACGTGTTCGAGGCGCCGATCACCGACTGGGACCTGGTGATGAAATGGCTGTTCGACCATGTCGTCGGCGCGCTGGTGCTGCTCGTGGCGCTTCCGGTGATGGGACTGATCGCGCTCGCGATCAAGCTCGACAGCTCGGGCCCGGTGCTGTTCCGCCAGAAACGGTTCGGCTTCAACAACGAGCGCATCGACGTCTTCAAGTTCCGCTCGCTGTACCATCACCAGGCCGATCCGACGGCCTCGAAGGTCGTGACCAAGGACGATCCCCGCGTCACCCGTGTCGGACGTTTCATCCGCAAGACCAGCCTCGACGAACTGCCGCAACTCTTTAACGTCGTGTTCAAGAGCAATCTGTCGCTGGTCGGTCCCCGCCCGCACGCCGTGCAGGGCAAATTGCAGAGCCGGCTGTTCGACGAAGCGGTCGACGGTTATTTCGCGCGTCACCGCGTCAAGCCCGGCATTACCGGCTGGGCGCAGATCAATGGCTGGCGCGGCGAAGTCGACACCGACGAGAAGATCCAGAAGCGCGTCGAGTTCGATCTCAATTATATCGAGAACTGGTCGGTGCTGTTCGATCTTTTCATTCTGCTCAAGACGCCGCTGGCGCTGATGATGAAGAACGAGAACGCCTACTGATATCTACAGGATTTGCGTACGGGTTGCGTTGCGTAATTTTACGAGTGTGTGATGGCGTATGCGGCGACAGCGGGGAGTTCGCTTCCATCGATGACGGCCGCGCCCGGCGTGCTCGCCTTGCAGCGCGCGCTGGTCTGGCTGGTCGGTGCATCCGGCGCCATCGTCTTCATCGAACCGAGCCCCTATGAGCTGGTGACGCTCACCGCCTCCGTGATCTTCTTCGCCACCGGCCTGCGGATGCGGCTGGTGTTCGTGCCGGTGCTTCTGCTGCTGTTCCTGCTCAATGTCGGCTACACCATCAGCGCGGTTGCGGTGATGGACCGGCCCAATGTCGGCAACTGGATCGCGACCTCCTGGTACATGGCGGTCACCGTGATGTTTTTCGCGATGGTCGTCTCCGAGGATACCGCGGCGCGGCTCGATATGCTCAGACGCGGCCTGGTCGTTGGCGCGATGATTGCGTCGGCGGCGGCGCTCGTCGGCTATTTCAATCTCGTCCCCGGCGGGCACGGCCTGTTCACGCTCTACGAACGCGCCAGCGGCACCTTCAAGGATCCGAACGTGCTCGGCGCGTTCCTGATCCTTCCCGCCTTGTTCGCCCTGCAAAGCGTCGTCTCGGACAAATTCCGCAAGTCGTTCCGCAACGCGCTGGCGCTCGGCGTCATGTCGCTGGCGATCCTGCTGGCGTTTTCGCGGGCGGCCTGGGGCGGCCTCGTGCTGACCTCGGCCTTCATGCTGGCGCTGATGGTCTTGACCAGCCGCTCGCAGGCGCAACGCTCGCGCATCATCGTGATGGCGATCGTCGCCGTCATTCTCGCCGCCGCGCTGATCGCGGTGCTGCTGTCGTTCGATTCCATCGCCGACATGTTCAAGCAGCGTGCGAGCTTCGACCAGAGCTACGACGAGGGCCGCTTCGGCCGCTTCGGCCGCCATATCCTCGGCGCCGACATGGCGCTCGATCTGCCGTTCGGGATCGGGCCGCTGCAGTTCCACAACTACTTCCCCGAAGACACGCACAATTCCTATCTGAACGCGTTCATGTCCGGCGGCTGGCTGTCCGGCGTCTGCTATCCGGCGCTGGTGTTCGTCACCGCGATGACCGGGTTTCGCTACATCTTCGTGCCGCTGCCCTGGCAGCGCACTTATCTCGCGATCTTCGCGGCCTATCTCGGCACGGTCGGCGAAAGCTTCATCATCGATACCGACCACTGGCGGCATTTCTGGATGATGCTGGGCACGATGTGGGGCCTGTTCGTCGCCGCCGAGCGCTACAAGGTCACTAGCGATCACACGTTCAGGGAGCCGTTGCAGGCTTCCTAGACGGCGCGTTGCCCGCAAGCGGGGCGAGGTAGGAAAGCGTTACTTCTCTACCGTGAACGTCAGCCCGGCGTTGTCGACCAGACGTTTGATCAGCTTGTGCCCCATCGCGGCGCCGGGCGTCCAGATTCCCGCAGGAACGTCCGGCGTGTCGCGCAGCAGGCAGATGGCACATTCCGAGATCATCTTGCAGGTCGAGCCATAGCCGGGATCGCGATCGCCCTTGACTGCCGCGCGCGCCTGCTTCCCATCGGGAGCGAAGGCGACGAACAGCAGATCGTACATGCCGCTCTCGCGCTCCTGCTTCGAAGGACCCTCGCCCGGCTTCGGTCCGCTGGATGGCCCCATCTTCTCGGCATTGATGGCGGCCGTAACGCGCCTGGCGGTCTCTTCGCCCTTCTCGCCGGGGCCCGTCAGCATCATCTCGTCGTAGACGAAATCCCGGCCGTAGGGAAAGCCCATCAAGACGTTGGAGCGGTGCACGTTGCGGGTATTGATGGTCGACATCGGAAACGGCGCGGTCCAGGAATCCAGTTCCTGATCCAACAGCGGCCGGTTGCCCGGCGGCTGCTTCGGGCCCTCAAAGCCAGGTGTCAGCGCGAACGGATTCCGCAACAGCGCCACCAGGCTGAGATCACGCGCCGTCGCCACGAAGCTCGCCTTCATGCTCGCTGCCGTGCCACCGGAGTGCTTCAAGTCCATGGCACGGACGCGGCCCTTGACGCGGCTGGCCGGAGCGCCGAACATTTTCTTCGCCTCCTCCTGCACACAGAACACGCCGAGCTCGAACGGCAGCGAGTCGAAACCGCAGGAGAATACGATGCGCGCACCGGTCGATTTCGCCGTCGCCTCGTGCTTCTCGATCATCTCGCGCATCCACAAAGGCTCGCCGCAGAGATCGAAATAGTCCGTTCCCGACGCCACACAGGCCGCAAGCAGGTCGGTGCCGTAGAGCTGATACGGACCGACGGTCGAGATCACCGATTTGGTCTGACCGACCATCGCCTTCAGCGAGGCGGGGTCGCCAGCGTCGGCGACGATCAAGGGGGTATCCGCCGGCGCGCCGATCGCATCGCGCACCGAGGCGAGCTTGTCCTTGCTGCGTCCGGCCATCGCCCATTTCAGATTGGCGTCGCCCTCGTATTGCGTGGCGAGATATTCGGCGACGAGTTGGCCGGTAAAGCCGGTGGCGCCATAGACGACGATGTCGAATTTCGGCGAATACATACTCTGATTTCTTAAAAGAAGACGCTCGAAAATAGAGCTACTTTTCGACGGAGAACGTCAGCCCGGCGTGGTCGGCGAGGCGCTTGATCAGCTTGTGCCCCATCGCGGCGCCGGGCGTCCAAAATCCCGCGGCAACATCCGGCGTGTCGCGCAGCAGGCAGATCGCGCATTCCGAGATCATCTTCGAGGTCGAGCCATAGCCGGGATCGCGATCGCCCTTGACTACCGCACGCGCCTGCTTCCCATCGGGAGCGATGGCGACGAACAAGAGATCGTACATGCCGTTCTCGCGCTCTGCTTTCGAAGGCCCCTCGCCGGGCTTCGGTCCGTCCGACGATGCGCCGATCCGCTCGGCGTTGACGGCCGCAACGACGCGCTTGGCGTTGGCTTCGCCCTGCTCTCCCGCACCGGTCAGGACCATTTCGTCATAAACGAAGTCTTTGCCGTACGGAAAATTCATCAGCATGTTGGAGCGATGCACGTTGCGGGTGTTGATGCTCGCCATCACGAAGGGCGTCGTCCACTGGCCCATATCCTCGTCCAGCGCCGGTTTGTTGGCTCGTGGCTGCTTCGGGCCTTCGAATCCGGGCGTCAGCACGAAATGATTCTGGAACATCGCAACCAGGCTCAGGTCTTTCGCCGCCGCCGCGAAACTCGCCCTGGCGCTCGCCGCGGTGCCGCCGGAGAATGTTCCCTTCATGGCGCGGACGCGGCCTTTGACGCGGTTGACCGGCGCGCCGAAAACCTTCTTCGCTTCCTCCTGCGCACAGAACACGCCGAGTTCAAAGGGAATCGAGTCGAAACCGCAGGAAAACACGATTCGCGCGCCGGTCGATTTCGCCGTCGCCTCGTGTGCATCAATCATCTGGCGCATCCAGACCGGCTCGCCGCTGAGGTCGAAATAATCGACCCCCGCCGCCGCACAGGCCGCAACCAGATCGGAGCCATAGAGCTGATACGGGCCGACGGTCGTGATCACCGATTTGGTCTGTGCCACCATGGCCTTTAGCGAGGCGGGATCGCTGGCATCGGCAACGATCAGGGGCGTATCCGCGGGCGCGCCGATCGCATCGCGCACGGTGGCGAGCTTGTCCTTGCTGCGGCCGGCCATTGCCCATTTCAGATTGGCGTCGCCCGTGTAATGCGCGGCGAGATATTCGGCGACGAGCTGGCCGGTAAAACCGCTGGCGCCATAGACGACGATGTCGAATTTCGACGAATACATACGTTGATTTCCCTTAAGACTCGTCATTGCGAGGAGCGTTGCCACGAAGCAATCCATACCTTCTTTGCGGCATCATGGATTGCTTCGCTTCGCTCGCAATGACGGTTTCCGCTCCATTTCGCAAGGCTATTTCTTGGCGTAGGAAACGCCCATGCCGGCGCGGACGTCGGCCTGAATGCCGTAGGGCGCGATCGGATAGCGCAGACCGTTTTTGGCAAGCTGTTTCATGCCGCCGATGGCCTTGGCGAGATGCGCCGGCTGCAGCGCCATCAGCATCTCTTCATCGGGCACGCCGCCATAACGGCGCTCGGCGAAGCACGGCAGCGACAGCGAGGGCTCGCCGGTCTTGAGCGCCCGTCCCCATGAATCGGCGCAGGCGGTCTCACCGACCACGCCCCATTCGAACTTCTTGTAGCCGGTATATTGCAGGCCGTTGATCAAGATGATCATCTGGCCCGGCGTCGCGTAGACCAGACAAATATCGGGCGGGTTGAGCCGGCCGCTTACGAGCGGACTGACCGCCATCGCCTGGTACCGGCCATAGGGCACGACGTCGAGCGCCTCCTGGCGCTTACGCGCATCCTCGGCGGTGCCATGCCAGACGCCGACATAGTTTTCGCCGGCAAGCCATTTGTCGTCCTGGGGGCTGAGGCCGATCACCGCGCGGCATTGCGCGCCGACGAGATCGTCGCCGGTGATGCCGACGGTCCAGCCCAGCCGCGATGCCATGCTGACGATCTGATCGGTGGTATGAACGGCGGTCGGACGCCTGATCTTCGGGATCGCCGCCATCTCCTCCACGGCTGCGAACATCTTGATGCCGATCACGGTGGTCTTCAGCCGCAGCAAGGCATTCAGGTCGTCCACCATACCGGACAAATCGAATTGTTCCGGCGGCGATTGCTGTTGCATGGCGTAAACTCCCAAATCGGCGAAACCTTGCGCGCCTGTTTGCGGCAATTCTAGCCGCATTGACGATCGGTTGCGACCTACTTCAGGGCCGGTCCCGGCAGCAAATCGTCGATCTTGCCGGTGGCCCGGTAGGCAATCAGGCCCATCCATTCGCGCACCGCGAGGTCCGTTCGTCCCAGTCCGTCAACGGCCACGTCCGTAAACGCAAGGAGATCGCCGCGCCCGCCGACCCGCCAGTCGACCGGATAGGGCTCGACGGAAAATCCCGCTTTGCGAAACAGGCCGACCGATCGCGGCATGTGGTAGGCCGATGTCACCAGCAGCCAGCGCTCGCCCTCCTTCGGCGCAAGCAGCGCCTTGGAGAACTCGGCATTTTCAAGCGTGTTGCGCGAGCCCCGCTCCATGATCAGCCGCGACTTGGCAATGCCGAGGCTTTCGAAGATAGCGCCGGCGTAGTCGGCTTCCCTTGCATCGTTGGAAATCAGGTTCGGGCTGCCGCCGGAGAAAACCACCCGCGCATTCGGATAACGAAGCGCCAGCGCCGCCGCGCCTATAATGCGGTCAGGCGCGCCTCGCACTACCGCTGTGCCATGCGCGGCCGAGATATCCGCTTCGATCGATCCGCCGAGCACGATGATTCCATCCGGCGCGCCACGCGCCGCATCCCATGACGGAAAGCGCGCCTCCAGCGGGTAGAGCAGAACGTTTCCGAGCGGCGAATAGGCGCAGATCGCGAGCAGCACGAGCGCTGATATCGCAAGCTTGCGGCCCAGCGACGCAAAGCGCGTGGCCAGCAGGATCAGGCCTGCCAACCCAATGCCGATCAAAAAGTTCACCGGCAGCATCATGTGGCCGAGCGTCTTGGAGAGCACAAAAAACAAGGGAAATTCTCTTTTGAATGGACGCTGCGCCGAACCTCGGATTCACTGTCATACGCGGGCTTGACCCGCGTATCCATCTATCTTCACAAAAGGCTTGTTCAAAAAATGATGGATTGCCGGGAGCACTGACAAGTATACGCAGTCTGCGCAGGCAGACTACTATGCCCGGCAATGACAAATAGAAGACAATCACGCCGACAAGAAAGCTCCTCATGACACATCATCACCTGCATTCCAGCCCCGAAACCTGCCACTGGGGCTTTTTCGAAGCGAAATTGAAGCCTGTCCTGACCATCGCCAGCGGCGACGAAGTCACGGTCGATACCGTCAGCGGCGGGCCGGACGTACTGCCGGACAGAAGCAAATTCCATATTCCGCCCGAGCTTGCCGATATTCATGCCCGCAGCGAGCGGATGGTGCCCGGCCATATCCTGACCGGCCCCATTGCGATCGAAGGCGCCGAGCCCGGCGATGTGCTGGAAGTGGACATCCTCGACGTTCAGCTCAGGCAGGATTGGGGCTACAATTTGATCCGTCCGCTGGCCGGCACCCTGCCCGACGATTTCCACGAAACGCGGCTCCTGAACATTCCGCTCGACCGCGAGCGGATGGTCGGCCGGCTGCCATGGGGGCTCGATCTGCCGCTCGCACCGTTCTTCGGCGTGATGGGGGTTGCGCCGCCGCCCGCCTGGGGCCGCATCACCTCGCTGATCCCGCGCGCGATGGGCGGCAACCTCGACAACAAGGAGCTCGGCGCCGGCGCCAAATTGTATCTGCCGGTGTTCGTGCCGGGCGCGCTGTTTTCCTGCGGCGACGGCCACGGCGTGCAGGGCGATGGCGAAGTCTGCGTCACCGCGATCGAGACCGCGCTGCAGGGCCGCTTCAGGCTGACGCTGCGCAAGGACATCAGGCTCGACTATCCCCGTGCGGAAACGCAGACGCATTATTTGACGATGGCGATGGACCCCGACCTCGATCAATGCGTGGTGCGGTCGCTGCGCGACATGATCGCCCTGCTCGGCGAAAAGCGAAACCTGTCGCGCGAGGACGCCTACACGCTCTGCAGCCTGGCTGCGGATTTGCGGGTGACGCAGACCGTGAACGGGTCAAAGGGCATTCACTGCATGATCGCAAAGACGGTCGTGCACGGGTAGCTCCCAAACGTCATTCCGGGGCGATGCGCAGCATCGAACTTCGATGTGCAATTGCACATCGGAGTTCGCTCGCTTCGCTCCCGCCCCGGAACGACAGGGACCCTCATCCCAGCCGCCAGCCGACCTCCTCGGCAAAGCTCTGATAAAATTCCGGCGTGTAGGCTTTTTCCGGCGCCTGCCGCACGCGCTGGTCGAGCCGGTGGGCGTCGTCGCCGACCAGGATGCGCCAGCGTTCGGCCTTGACGCCGTCGAGGATGATTTTTGCCGCGGCCGCCGCCGTGGTTGGCGCCTCATCGTGGAATTTTTGCGCGCGGTCGAGCGCGATCTGCTGGATCTGGTCATCCGACATCGGAGCCACGTCGATGCCCATGCCCTTCAGCCGCTGGCGCGTCTGCACGATCTCGTTCGGCGTCAGCTGGTCGGAGCCGTTCTGCACCTTGCGCGAGTTGGAGACGATCGAGGTGCCGATATGGCCGGGCATCACCACCGAACATTTGATATGCGGCGCGTTGAGCCTGAGATCGTTCATCAGCGCTTCGGTAAAACCCTTCACCGCGAATTTGGCGGAACAATAGGCGGTGTGCGAGACGCCGAGGCCGACCGACGCCCAAAACCCGTTGACGCTGGAGGTGTTGACGATGTGGCCCTCGTCAGCCTTCACGAGCAGCGGCAGGAAGGTGCGGACGCCGAGATAGACGCCGCCCCAGCAGATGTTGAAGGTCCGCTCCCACTGCTCGCGCGTGTTGGTGAACAGGCTGCCGCCGCCGCCGATGCCGGCATTGTTGAACAGTAAATGGATCTTGTCGGTCGCCTGCTGCTCGATCAGCTCGTCGCGAAACCGCAAAAACTGGTCCTCGATGGAGACGTCGGCGACATGGGTGGTGATGCGCAGCCCCTGCGGCAGTCTTTCGACCTCGCACAACCGCTTGGTCTCGGCCATCGCCTCGGCGGAGACGTCGCACATCGCGACATTGCAGCCCTCGGCGACGAGCTGACGCGCCAGCTCGCGGCCCATTCCCGTACCGCCTCCGGTGATGACAGCAATCTTTCCGGCAAAATCCTTCATGGAGATCGCGGCTCCCTTCTCTTCTGTTGTTGGTTTTTCTGTCGTTGTTTTCGTGAGCCGCGCGCGGGGCCCGGGCGAAGTCTAGCATTCCGCCCCGGCCGGTAAAGCTCTTTGCCGTCACGGCATGACGGGTCACACGATGTCCGCGCCACGGAAAAACCGCGCGTTGCCCTGCTCCGCCACCTCGCTGCGATCTACATCCCCGACTTCATCATCCTCATGTGCGAGCCATGCATCATGTGCATCATCGCCATTTCGCATCCGCGCGTGCCGTCCCCGCGAGTTGGTCGCCACAGGTTCACCGGAACACTCGGCCTTCCCTGCGCGATGAATGTGGCGCAGCGCAGCATCGCGCAAACTCTGTGCCCAACATCACAGTTTTCGGGACGAGGCCGTGCCACCCATCAACCATCGGCGAGAGAGGAAAGGTTTTCGCCGGGCAACCCCACGGACCCGAAAACCCCAGGAGAGATACGATGCAATTCCAACCGCAGCGGAAGTCATCCAAGGCACTGAACACCACCGAAGCCGCCAACGAATTGACCCCGGAGGAGCTGGGCAAGGTCTCGGCAGGTGCATACAACGGGTTCCTGAAGTTTGGGGATATCAAAAAGCACCGACAAAGACCACAAGGACTGGGTGATGGTGACGGGTTTCTGAGTTATCAGAGCTGAACCTTGGGGCTCCGGCATTGCCCAAACCGCGGATACACATCATCCGCGGTCGTGGGTTTGTTGCCCGGCAAAAATGCCCGCAAAAATGCTCTTGGGCTCAATTCGAGGCTGCGCTGTCGCCTATGTGACGCCGGCCGCCGCCAGCTGGTAGAACGCCTCCATCGCGCGGCACATTCCGACGGAATCGCAGACCGGCGCGGCGCGCAGCCGGTCGCGCAGCTCTCCGCGCAAAGTTGCCAGCCGTGCCGGCGTTGCCGGGTCGGCGGCAAGCGCGATGGCGCGTTGCACGTAGCTCTCTGCGTCAGGCAGAACCCAATCCTGCAATCCGGCGGCCAGCAGCAACGAACGGCTGGTGCGGGCGGCCCAACGGTCACCGTTGAACGCCAGGACCGGCACGCCTTGCCACAGCGCCTCCGTCGTTGTCGTGCCGCCGTTGTACGGGAACGTATCAAGCGCGATGTCGATCCGGTCATAGGCGCGCAGGAAGTCGAAATGCTCCGCATGGCCTTCCAGCGTGACACGCGCCGCGTCCACGCCGTGGCGGGCCAGACGGTCGAGCAAGTCGGCGCGGGTGGAGGTATCCTCCAGCGCGCGGTTCTTGATGAAGAGTCCTGCGGCCGGCGCCCCTTTCAGGATGCGCGCCCAGGCACCAAGCACGGCATCGGTGAGCTTGTACTGCGAGCCGAGGCATCCGAAGGTGATGGCCCCATGGGTCAGTGACGGCAGCGGTGCGACCTCCGGAACCGGATAAAGTACCTCGAAGGCCAGATACGTGCTGGGCAGGCGGTGGATGCGCTCGACGTAGTACGGCTCCTCGCCTGGAGGGATAACCGCGCTATCGCCCACCAGCCAGTCGACGGCGGCGATGCCGGTGGTTGCGAACATATTGAACCAACCGACGATCACCGGCGCCGGGCGCCGCATCAGCAGCGGCAGGCGACCCTGGAAACTGTAACCGTTCAAATCGATCAGTACATCGATGCCCGCACCGGCGATGATCCGGTCCACCCGCTCGTTCGCGACCCCGCGGATGACATGGATATTGTCGTCCGGATGGTCGCGGTAGCCGTTATCGGCGGAAGGACGGCCACCATCGGAAAACATGTGCACTTCGAAGCGCGCGCGGTCATGACAATTGATCAGGGCCCAGACCGGCTTCATCCAGTTCCGCTCACCGAAAAAGGCCGAGAGATAGCCAATGCGGAGCTTTAGACCCTTGGCCGTCCGCACATTCCGGCGACGCGCAGACGAGGGAATCTTGTTTGCCTCGAGCGCCGCCCAGTCCTGCCGCGCGCGCAGTACAGCTGCATTGTCAGCCGCGCTACTGCCCGGGATGATGCAAGCGATGTTGCTTCGCGCGACCTCGGCCAACCCTGGAATCCCGGCGCGGGAAGCGCGTTGGAAATGATCGATGGCGGCATCCACATGTCCGAGTTGGTAAAGGGCCTCGGCAAGACTGTGGTTCGGGAGACCGGCATCAGGCTGCCGCACGACCGCGCGTTTCAGCGCCCGTGCAGCCGCGCCGTATTGCCGCCGCGCCAGATGCACACAACCGAGACCGTACCATGACTGCGTCGACGTTGCATCGAGCCGGAGTGCGACCTGATAGGCATCAACCGCCTCGTCGAGCCGTCCGGCCAGATGCAGCGCGTCCGAGTAGCGACCTGCAATACCGGCGTGCTCAGGAAAGCTGGCACGAGCCGCGCCGAGCAGCTCAAGCGCCTCGCCGCTCGCGCCGGACGCGAGCAGTGCCGTGGTGCGGGCAAAGATCGTATCCGGATCGGCGGGCGCGGGAGGCTGCATGGTTGGCTTCGCGGATGCAGTGCGGCGTCGCCGCACCGACGCATGGTCTTATACTGGATAGGTAGTCGTCCGGGTAGCGCCGTCCAAAAATCGACGTTCGCGAAATTCTTGGAGACGTTCGGTTGCCGACTTTTGCAACACGACCGGCACAAAACGGACATGGGCGTGCTGCGATGCGAGCGAAACCATTTTTCTCTCGCGTGAAGTCATCCTGAAACCGACCCGTGTTGCCATGCTGGGCCCTGCGACCAACAACGGGGTTCCGCCATGACCAAGATCAGGAAGCCAACCAGGAAAGCGAAGACCAGCGAGGTCACCACCGAATTGACCCAGGAGGAGTTGGACAAGGTCTCGGCAGGTGCCATCGACAGTTTTTTGAACTTTGGGGATATTAAGGGCGAAAGCACTGACAAGGATCACAAGGACTGGGTGACGATTTCGAAATTCAGCCGTTAGGGCGCAGCACTATTTGCGCCAGCATTGTGTTCCAGCAGCCTGCTATCGCCGCCCGCACACCTACGCTGGAGCGTGCGGTAGTCCGCTTGGGCGCCGTCCTCTCGGCCCAGTGCTACTCGGTGTAGGCCCACTTTAACTCCGTAAAGCTGAGCGTTAATGTCTCAGTTACGCCCTTGTCTCGGCCGGTCACCTTTTTATCGCCGCCGGTCACCTTCTCAAGGTCCTGATCGTCGAGGCCGCCACTGCCGTTCTTGATCTCAGGCTTCGCAGGTGATTTCTGCTCGAGCTTGTCCTGGTGCTTGCTCATCGATGTCTCCCTTGTGTTGTTAGTGCAGATCACGAAGCCCTGGCGGCTTCGCTGCTATCCTATAAAAAGAACTTGGGGCTTGCCGCGTCGATCCACTTCGTTATCTGGAAAGGATCGATTGTGACTTTGCCCGCGCCTGCGCCTGAGCTTTGTGAACCGCCGGTGACCTCAAAGAGTACGAATTCGGTCAGCTCCGCTGTCTGATGATCCCGTTCGCAGGATTCAGCCGGATTGATTGTGGTGGTCATTGTCGTTGCTCCCTTCGCTCAGGATTGGACTGGCGTTGACGACGGCAATCTAGCAGCGCGGTCGTCGGCGCCGCTGTGACTGGCGTCACAGTTCTTGCGCTGTTGCTGGGTCCGGATAGTTAGCGCGCCACGAGATATCTAACGGCGAGTCCACCGGCAGCCAGCCACCCGGGAAGCAGCGCAATGACGAGCGACGACATTGGCAAAGCGCTGTTCATCGATTCCCCCGGGCCGGACCCCCGCGCCACTTAGCCTGTCAGAGAGCCGATTGCGACCCGCGCGCAGGCTACGGCGGTGCGATCGACCCGACCGGAGCCAGCTACAGTTGACAACGCCACGGGAGCGGATCGTAATACTACTTTAGATAGATCAATGGTGCACGGCAGCGAAGGCGGCGGAATGCCGGGCGTTCCGGCTCCGATGATGGCGACCGCGAGATACCGCGGCGTGTTACAATGAGGAGGATGCTCATGATTGAATCGCTCATCATTTGGCTCATCATCGGCGCGGTCGCAGGCTGGCTCGCCGGGCTGATCGTCAAGGGCTATGGCCTCGGGCTGGTCGGCAATATCGTGGTCGGCATCATCGGCGCCATCATTGCCGGCTGGCTGTTGCCGATAATCGGGTTTGTTCTGGTCGGCGGCATCCTCGCGGCCATCGTCAACGCCGTCATCGGCGCCGTGATCCTGCTGATCATCATCGGCTTCTTCAAGAAATAGCGGCGGTCGCGCCGGGGAACGGATGCGGCCTGGCGGGAATGCCCGCCTGCCCGGCTCCGTGCACGCTTGCGCCTCGGGCAGCGCGGATCATTTCATAAAATGCTGCGGTTGCGTCGTGCCCACGCATGCGTTGCCATTTGGTCGCGGCGGGAGGATGCTGCCGGCCCGTGGGCACCAGGGAGAGCAGTATGAGCAAGGCAGGTCTCGACAATCGCCACCGCAACAAGGATGGCGAAATCAGCCACAAGCACGGCAACACCCTCGTCGGTACGCTGCGCAAGATCTACGGACCGGGCTTCGCAGCCGGTTATCCCCCAACCGAGAAACTGAGCGACGTTCTGGCCAACCTGAACGAGACCTCGCTGAGCCAGCTCCGTCGCGACCACGAGACGGGCCATCTCGCGCACAAGATCGCCCATGTCCCGACGTGAGGCCCCGTGACATCAATGGCCAAGCACCTGCTTTCGATAGACGATTTGCAGGCACGCGCGCTGGCGGAAATCCGGCAGCAACCCGGCTGCGAAAGGGTCAGCAAGATCGCAATCAATCGCGTCTGGGATAAAGCGGGCTGGAAATAACTGGTCGATGTGCGTGTTATCCGCGGGCGATGCCGATGCCAACACGGCCGCGCGTGCGGCGCTGAATGTGCAGCAGGCGTTGCGGCATGTGTATGATTTAATGGCGGATTAGCGAGGCAAAAATTCGCCCCTCCGGCAGCGGGATCGGTTCGGCAAAGTGGCTACACCAACGGCGCTCACGCCACTCCGCAGCGCTGGCTGTAGCGACAGCCCCGGCTATCAGCGGCGCCGGGACTGTCGCCAGAAGTGCCCTGGCGGCTTGGGGGCGGAATGCCAGGGCGAGATTCAGAGTCCTGCGCGGCCGGATGGTTCCAAATAACGGCCTTTGGGTCCGATACCAGACAGGCGAAACGTGAGGACCGTCACAGTGGGGCTTCCGTCATCAGTATAGATTGCGGTGACATAAGCGATAGTCGTTAGTCTGAGGATCAACAACTTGAGCCAGCATCAGTCTGAAAACGAGAATATCCCGCAGGAAGCCAGGGACCAAGCGAAGTCGATTGAATTGAACGATCACCAACTGGATCTGGTCGTGGGCGGCAAGCTGTACGAAGCCGCGTGCAAGGGCACTCACATACCCGAAGTAACGACAGAGCTTTTTTGACGAGCTTGATGCAGCAAAAACGGCGGAATAGGCCTTCGCTATTCCGCCCCACGCGATGAATGTCGAAGCTGCGACCAGTCAACGTATTGGCCGGGAATGCCGCCTTCAGCCATACTTGGCTTCGAAGGCCTGATCGCTCATGGTGAGATAGATAATGCCTTCGATGAACCCGATGATCGTCGGAATGAAGGTCCAGCAAAACAGCAGATAGAGTACCCCCTGACCTACGCGGCCCAGATAGAATTTGTGAATTCCCAGGCCTCCCAGCAGCAGGGCAAAGTTGCCGGACTCCGCATTTCGGACATATCTCCGCTCTCGCGCTGATAACCGATCCGCAGTCTGTGCAAAATTTTTCGTTGGGCCCCTTCACCGCTGGCATCGACATCCGCTTACCCCCGATTGCGCAACAAACTCTTTGCTCGCTCACTATACCGACGTTGATACGCGACCCAACAGGTTTTCGGCGGGACATGGCGCACGCCGTACGGGAATTTCGTGTGGCAGATTTCGCGATTTCCGCGTCGAGCCCGCAGCGGCTTAGCCACGGAGCCTCGCAACCAACGATCAGAATCGCATCGAGTAGGTCGGAATCACAGTAAAAGAAATCAATGAGTTAATTGGTCGGAGCGAGAGGATTTGAACCTCCGACCCCTAGTCTCCCAGACTAGTGCGCTAACCGGGCTGCGCCACGCTCCGATGCCGTTCCATTAGCTGCGATCAGGTCCCGGCGCAAGGCGCGCCACGGGGTTTTGGGCAGGGGCACGGCGGCCGGTTCCGCCCCTCCGTGGTCTCCTGCCCGCTAGCCGTCCTTCAGCGCGGAATCGATCAATTGCCGGCAGGCGATCAGATCCTGCAGCGCGTGTTCGAGGCGCTCGCGGTCCTGCGCTGATATCGCCGGACGGGCCGGTGCGGCAGCCGCAGCCGCGCGGGCCTTGCCGAACGGCGCCAAAATCTCCTCGTCGCCGGTATCGGCGAAGCGGTAGTCGATGCCTTCCCTGTCGGCGCCCTCGATATCCTCGTCATCGGTATCGACGCCCAAGGCCTCGCCTTCGTCGGGCTCGTTCAGGCTGAGCCCGATCGCTTCCTCGACCGCGCCGAACGAGACCGCCGAGCTCTGGTCGGCGATGCCCTGCACCGATTTGATGCCGTGCTCCTTGAGGATCCGCTGCACGCCGCGGATGGTATAGCCCTCGCCGTACAGCAGGCGGCGGATGCCCTTGAGCAGGTCGACGTCGTCGGGGCGGTAATAGCGCCGCCCGCCGCTGCGCTTCATCGGCTTGATCTGGGCGAACCGCGTCTCCCAAAACCGCAGCACGTGCTGGGGGATGTCGAGATCGTCCGCGACCTCGCTGATGGTACGGAACGCATCCGGCGCCTTGTCCAAATGCCTGGCTCCCTTACCGTGTGAGACTAATCTCAGTCTTCCTTGCCGTCGCCGTTACTGACAACATGACCATTGATGCGCTGCTTCAGAATGGCCGACGGCTTGAACACCATCACGCGACGCGGAGAGATCGGCACCTCGGTGCCGGTCTTCGGGTTACGTCCGATACGCTGACCCTTCTTGCGCACCATGAACGAACCGAATGATGACAGCTTCACCGTCTCGCCCTTCTCCAGGCAGTCGGTAATCTCCTTCAAAACAAGCTCGACGAACGCAGACGACTCCGTTCGCGACAGGCCCACCTTCTGGTAGACCGCCTCGCATAGATCGACGCGTGTGACTGTTTTTCCCGTCCCGGTCATCGCCTGCCCCGCACTCTCGGCGAACAAATTTTGTCTCCTGAAATTAGGAGCTTAGCAGGCGATGGTCAACAGCGCTCATCATGCACAGGCATGAAACAAGCGACAAACTATATCGAAATTTAAGCGTCTGCCTACCAGCGCAGCAGCGCGGAACCCCAGGTGAAGCCGCCGCCCATCGCTTCAAACAGCACGAGATCGCCCTTCTTGACGCGTCCGTCGTTGACGGCGACCGCCAACGCCAGCGGAATCGAGGCCGCCGAGGTGTTGCCGTGGAGGTCGACTGTCAGCACCACTTTCTGCGGCGCAATATGAAGCTTGTGCGCTGAAGCATCGATGATTCGCTTGTTGGCCTGGTGCGGCACGAACCAGTCGATGCTGTCGGCGGTCGCGCCGGTGGCGTTGAAGGCATCGACGATCACGTCGGTGATCATGCCGACCGCGTGCTTGAACACTTCGCGGCCTTCCATCCGGAGATGGCCGACGGTCTGGGTCGAGGACGGACCGCCATCGACATAGAGCTTGCCCTTGTGCCGGCCGTCGGAACGCAGATGCGTCGTCAGCAAGCCGCGATCGGACGGTGCTCCCGGCTGGACCTGCGCCTCCAGCACGACGGCGCCGGCGCCGTCGCCGAACAGCACGCAGGTGCCGCGGTCGTTCCAGTCCAGGATGCGCGAAAAGGTTTCGGCGCCGATCACCAGCGCGCGCTTGAAGGCGCCGGTGCGCAGGAAATTATCGGCGGTGGCGAGCCCAAAAACGAAGCCGGAACAGACCGCCTGCAGGTCGAAGGCCGCGCCATGATTGATGCCGAGCCCGTTCTGCACCGCGACCGCGGTCGCCGGAAAAGTCTGGTCTGGGGTCGAGGTCGCCAGCACGATCAGGTCGATTGACTGCGCGTCGACCCCGGCATGGGCCAGGGCGGCGCGCGCGGCATTGATCGCTAAGTGCGAGGTGAACTCGCCTTCGGCGGCGATGTGGCGCTGCCGGATGCCGGTGCGCTGCACGATCCACTCGTCCGAGGTGTCTACCTTGGCCGCCAGTTCGGCATTGGTCAGGATCCGCTGCGGCAGATAGGAGCCGCAGCCGAGCACGACCGAACGTATCGCAGTCACGAGACAGCCTCCTGCGCGGTCTGCGCTGATACCAGCGCGCTGCCGTCGCGATTAAGCATCTGATTGATCTTGGTGAGGAGATCGTAGCGGACCATCTCATAGCCAACATCGATCGCATAGGCAAAGCCCTCGGCGTCGGTTCCGCCATGGCTTTTGACGACGACGCCCTTGAGCCCGAGTAGCACGCCGCCATTGGATTTCTTCGGGTCCAGCTTGTCGCGCAGCGCGCGGAAGGCGCCCCGCGCGAACAGATAGCCGATCCTGGCAAGCCATCGGCTCGAGATCTCGGTGCGCAAGAGGTCCATGATCTGGCGCGCGGTGCCCTCGGTGGCCTTCAGCGCAATGTTGCCGCTAAAGCCTTCCGAGACGATCACGTCCGCAAGGCCCTTGCCGATGCCGTCGGCTTCGACAAAGCCGATATAGTTGAGCTGGGGCAGATTCATCGCGCGCAACAATTCGGCGGCCTCGCGAATTTCCTCGTGGCCCTTGATCTCCTCGACCCCGATATTGAGCAGCCCGACCGTCGGCCGTTCGAGATTGAACAGCACGCTCGCCATCGCGCCGCCCATCACCGCCAGCGTCACCAGATGGCGCGCATCGCCGCCGATGGTGGCGCCGAGATCGAGCACGACCGAATCGCCGCGCACCGTCGGCCATACCGCGGCAATCGCCGGGCTGTCGACGCCGGGCAGCGTACGCAGACAAAACCGCGCCATCGCCATCAGCGCGCCGGTATTGCCGGCCGATACCGCAACGTCGGCCTCGCCCTTCTTCACCGCGTCGATCGCCAGCCACATCGACGAGGTCTTGCGGCCGCGGCGCAGCGCCTGGCTTGGCTTGTCGTGCATGCTGACGGTGACGTCGGTATGGACAACGCGCGAGGCTGCCTTCAACGCGGGGTATTTGGCGAGTTGCGCTTCGATCAATGCGCTGTCGCCGAAGAGCAGAAATTCGGAGTCTGGACGCCGGGTTAGCGCCGTCGCGGCGCCGGGAATAACGACCGATGCGCCGACATCGCCACCCATGGCGTCAAGCGCGATTCGAACCTTTTGAGGCATGAACGTCCCGGAAACCTGATCTCTGGCGGCCCTGTTAGAGCCCGGCCGCGCGCTGGAAGCTGCCGCGGAAGGCGGCGCTCGGCAAAGCGCAACGCTGCGCCTCCGCCGGGCCGCGACAATAGCGTGTCCCCGCCCCGAAACAACCTCTTGACCGCGCTCTTTCAGGATCGGCCGCCGGCGCTACCCGGAAGCCGGAAAGTTCAATAAATATAGCTTATTCAATGTGTTATATGAAATTCCTCGCGAGATGGCGCATCCACTTCAACCGGAATGCGCCCGCGCGGTCCACATTAACCGCGTCTCGCTTGCCCTTATCACTTGCCCTTGGGCTTGTTCGCGCCGGCCGGTTTGGCCTCGGCCTTCAGCGCTTTCAGGGCGGCAAACGGATGATCCTCGGGATCAGCGGCTTCCACCAACGGTTCAAACACGGCGTCCGGTTTGCGCGGATAGGGATCGACCGCGAGATACAGCGCGTCGGTCGCCACCCTGCCGAGATCGATGATGCCGTTCTCGATCGGCTCCGGCGGATCCGGAATGTCTTCGTCGCTCTCAGCGGCGTCGTCGACGAGATCGGAGAGTTCTGGAATTTGCTCAGGCGGCGCGAAAATCATGTCGATCGGTTCGTCGATGTCGCTCTCCATCGGCTCCAGCGTCACCACGCAGGTCTGTCCGATCCGCGCCCGCACCTGGCCGGTCACATGATAGCGGCCGCTGCTCTGCGGCGTTACATCGAACGAGGCATGCGCCGAGAGAACTTCGCGCAAGCCGCCGATTTCGGCCACCGCGTGGCGCGTGGCTGCATCGGCCTCGATATCGCGATGCAGCCCCGTGTCCGGGATTTTCAGCACGGCGATGGGTACGCGCCACGGGTCCGGTTTTTCTGTCATTGCACTCTTGGCACTCTTGGTCATGGCTGCACGTTCGCCTCCGGCGAAGGAAACTTCCAGGCACCGCTCACCAGTGCCGTCTCGTCGAGCCCGGCCAGGGCCGCGACAACCGCCTCGGCGTAAGCCGCAAGCAGGCGTGCCTTTTCGATGTCCGCCCCGCTCAGGATATTCTTGCACAGCGCCTGCGCCAACGCCTCAGGGCCCCCGGTCAGCGCCAGATCATAGGCTGCGGTGCGGCCGTAAAACGCCTCGCCAAATGCCTGCATCCGTTTCGGCACCGTGAGGTCGCCGACCCCCATTTCGCGCAGATTATCGTCCATATCATTGCAAAAATGGTCGAACAGCGCCTGCGACAGGGTAGCACCGGCCGCAGCCGACTGCAGGCGCCGCAACACCAGCCACAGATGCAGCAGAAGCAGATCAAAACGGCCGTTAACCGTGTCCGGCACCCCTAAAGCCCGATAAAACAACGGTTCTCGCGCTCGCGTCACGATCATGCCATAGATGGCTTCAATGGTGCCGCGGTGGGGTGTCCGGGGTTTCCTGAAGTGATTGAACGGCCAAAGCATTGTGGGTTCCGCAAGCGAGCCCCAAGGGTTTATTTCCTGGGAGCGCGCGCATGTTGCAATCCAGCGTGCTGCCCGGTACGTCAACGCATCGCGCGATGCAAGGGGACGGGACAGTTCCGTAAATGACCAAGACGAGCCATTTTAGCTCACGCGCGGCCTCTTCGCGCGGCCTGACCGCGCGCTGGCGCAGTTTTCGCGCGGTTGCGGCGGTTGCGCTATTGTGCGCGGCGCTGGGCGCCTGCACCGGCGAGCAATTCCAGAAGGGCTATATCCTGCCGCAAGGCGCGCTCGAGCAGATTCCGATCGGCGCGAGCCAGGATCAGGTCCTGATCGTGATGGGCACGCCCTCCACCGTCGCCACCCTGAACGGCGAGGTGTTCTACTACATTTCGCAGCGCTCCGAACGCAAGGTCGCGTTCATGAACCAGAAGGTGGTCGACCAGCGGGTGATCGCAGTCTATTTCGACAAGAACAGGCAAGTGCAGCGGCTCGCCAATTACGGGCTGCAGGACGGCAAGATCTTCGACTTCATCAGCCGCACCACGCCGACGTCCGGCCAGGAGATGAGCTACCTGACGCCGCTGTTCAAGCTGCTCAGCTTCAACTGACGCTCGTGTCCCGGACGCGGTGCAGCGTGGCACCAGCGCGTTCACGCGCGTCTCCGACGCGCTTATGGCTCCGCAGAGCCGGGACCCATCACCCAGCCTCACCGATGGACCCCGGATCAGCAGCGCACCACGCCGCAGATGCGCCCCGCTGCGCAGCATCCGGGGAACGACGCGATGATTGAGGTGCCTGCGCCAAGTCGTCCGCTTGCCGGGCGGCCGCACGCTCCCTACGCTCCCCTGCAAAACAACATTTCAGCAGGGAGCGAATTGGTGCGCAACAGAGCTTTTTCCCGCCGCCGCGTATTGTCGGGGGCCGCGGCGTTCGCGACGGCCGCCATCCTGCCTCGCGTAAGTTTTGCCGACTGGCGGCCGACCGAGACCATCCGCATCATCGTGCCGGCTGCGGCCGGCGGCACCACCGACGTGATGGGGCGGTTGCTGGCGGCGCATCTGCAGACCGCGTGGGGTCAGTCCGCGGTGGTCGAAAACCGCTCTGGCGGCGGCGGCACCATCGGCACCGTCGAGGTGATCCGGCAGAAGGGCGACGGCCATACCATCCTGATCGGCAATCCCGGCCCCAACGCCATCGCCTACAGCATCTTCCGCAACCTGACCTACAAGGCCGACCAGTTGCAGGCGGTCTCCAACCTGATCCGGACGCCGAACATCGTGTCGGCGCACCCCTCCACCGGCATCAAGTCGATCGCCGAGCTCATCGCCTACATCAAGGCCAACCCGGACAAGCTGAACTACGCGTCTTCCGGAGTCGGACAGAGCCCTCACCTCACCGGTGCCTGGTTCCTGCAGCTCACCGGGCTGAAGATGGTGCACGTGCCGTTCCGCGGCGCGGGGCCGGCGCTGCAGGCAGCCCTTGCCGGCGATATCCAGATCCTGTTCGACAACCTCTACCCATCGCTGCCGCAAACCCAGGAAGGCAAGCTCACGGCGCTGGCTGTCACCACGCCCGAACGCAGCGCGGTGGCGCCTGATATCCCGACCATGCGCGAAAGCGCGCCCGAGCTTGCAAAATTCGACGTCTCGTCATGGTTCGGCGTGTTCCTGCCGAAGGCCTCGCCTGCCCCGGTCGTCGATGCCCTCAACAAGGAGATCAAGACGATGCTGGAGCGCGACGACATCAAGAAGACCATCGCCAGCATGGGCGCGCGCACCGACTGGGGAACGCCGCAACAATTTTCCGATTTCGTCCAGGCCGAGACGGTGAAGTTCGCCGGGATCATCAAGCAGGAGGGCCTGCAGATGGATGTGAACTGAGGATGGTCGTGCAGCGACTACCGCCGTCGTCATCGAGAAGGAAGGGTTGCAGATGGAGGCGAAGTGATCTGGCTCACCTGCGGCGCCGGGGACTTGATCCAGTTAAAGAAGATGAGCACCGCCGCGGCCAGCCCGACCGCCAACATCGTCCCCGGCGTATAGAGACCACCTGGTTTGCCGAGGCCGGTTTGCGGCTTGCCGCAGCTCGGACAGAAGGTCACGCCCATCAGCATTTCACTGCCGCACTGATTGCACTTGGTCATCTCAAACTTCATGGTGGCCAACCTTTCAAGAGAGCCGCCTGTCCCAACCGGCAACAAAAAACCCGCGGCTTGCACCGCGGGTTTGTCGCGGGTCGCGTGTTTTGGGTTCAGTGCGCGAGGATCGCCAGCAGCAAGAGCGCAACGATGTTGGTGATCTTGATCATCGGGTTCACGGCGGGACCCGCCGTATCCTTGTAGGGATCGCCGACGGTATCGCCGGTCACCGCCGCCTTGTGCGCGTCGGAGCCCTTGCCGCCGTAATGGCCGTCCTCGATGTACTTCTTGGCGTTATCCCAGGCGCCGCCGCCTGAGGTCATCGAGATCGCGACAAAGAGTCCGTTGACGATGACGCCGAGCAGCATCGCGCCGACGGCGGAAAACGCCGCCGACTTGCCTGCCGCGCCGCCGCCTGCGATCGCGAAAATCACGAAGTAGACGAAGATCGGCGACAGCACCGGCAACAGCGACGGAATGATCATTTCCTTGATCGCGGCCTTGGTCAAAAGGTCGACCGCCTTGCCGTAATCCGGCTTGTCGGTGCCCTGCATGATGCCGGGTTTTTCGCGGAACTGGCGCCGCACCTCCTCGACGATCGCACCGGCCGCACGGCCCACGGCCGTCATGCCCATCGCGCCGAACAGATACGGCAGCAGGCCGCCGAACAACAGACCCACGACGACGTAAGGGTTATTGAGCGAGAAGTCGGGCAGCACGCCCTGGAAGTACGGGAACTTGGCAGTGTTGGCGATGAAGAATTTGAGATCTTCATTGTAGGCCGCGAACAGCACCAGCGCGCCGAGGCCGGCCGAGCCGATGGCGTAGCCCTTGGTGACCGCCTTGGTGGTGTTGCCGACTGCGTCGAGCGCGTCGGTCGACTTGCGCACTTCCTTCGGCAGACCGGCCATTTCGGCGATGCCGCCGGCATTGTCGGTGACCGGGCCGAAGGCGTCGAGAGCCACGATCATGCCGGCCAGCGCCAGCATTGTCGTGGTCGCAACCGCGATGCCGAACAGGCCGGCAAGGCTGTAGGTGACGAGGATGCCGGCGATGATGACCATCGCGGGCATCGCGGTCGATTCCATTGCGATCGCCAGACCCTGGATCACGTTGGTGCCGTGACCGGTGACCGACGAGGCTGCGATCGACTTCACCGGGCGAAAGTCGGTACCGGTGTAGTATTCGGTGATCCAGATGATCAGGCCGGTGACGACGAGACCGACGACACCGCATTCGAACAGCGCCATGCCGGTGAACTTCACGCCCTCCAGCGGACCGAAGCCGATCAGCCAGTAGATGACGCCGGCGACGCCGCCGAGCGACAGGATGCCGGTCGCGATCAGGCCCTTATAGAGCGCACCCATGATCGACTGGCTGGCGCCGAGCTTGACGAAGAAGGTGCCGATGATCGACGTGATGATGCAGATGCCGCCGATCGCGAGCGGCAGCGTCATCATGTTGACCAGCAGCGGCGAGGTCGCAAAGAAGATCGCGGCCAGCACCATGGTGGCGACCGCGGTCACCGCATAGGTTTCGAACAGGTCGGCCGCCATGCCGGCGCAATCGCCGACATTGTCGCCGACGTTGTCGGCGATGGTGGCGGGGTTGCGCGGATCGTCTTCGGGAATGCCGGCCTCGACCTTGCCGACGAGATCGCCGCCGACGTCAGCGCCCTTGGTGAAGATGCCGCCGCCGAGACGCGCGAAGATCGAGATCAGCGAAGCGCCGAAGCCGAGCGCGACCAGCGCATCGACCACGGTGCGGCTGTTGGCGGCAAGCCCCAGGAAGTGGGTGAGATAGGCGAAATAGAGGGTGACGCCGAGCAGCGCGAGACCCGCGACCAGCATGCCGGTGATCGCACCAGCCTTGAAGGCGAGCTCAAGTCCGCCCGCCAGCGACGTCGTCGCCGCCTGCGCGGTGCGCACATTGGCCCGAACCGAGACGTTCATGCCGATGAAGCCGGCGGCGCCCGACAGCACCGCGCCAATCAGGAAGCCCGCGGCGACCAGCATGCCGAGGAAGTAAGCCAGCAGCGCGAAGATCACGATGCCGACCATACCGATCGTCATGTACTGGCGCTTCAGATAGGCCTGCGCACCTTCGCGCACGGCGGCGGCGATTTCCTGCATCCGCGGATTGCCGGCGTCTGCCTTCATCACCGATGCCGTCGCCCAGATGGCGTAAACGATCGAAAGCGCTCCGCAGAGCACAATCACCCATAATGCTGTCATTGAATTTGCCTCAGATCTTGATTGTCTCACCCCAACGCATCACCGTGGACGCGGCGCGCGCAAAAAAAGAAGGCCTTCCCTGCCCAAAAGGGCGGCCTTAAATCGGCGGGACCATGCCAAAATCGTCTCCCCGGCGCAACGCCGCGGAGGGCGAAAACCGTCGATTCTGGAAAGGAAATACCGGGAAAACCGGCTTTCCGTGGCGGGGAATACGCGTCTTCTTCGGCAACGGCCGGGAGCCGGCCGATGGCACCCGGTCGTTGATTGCCTCAAAATGCGAAAAACCCGCCCAACCCCAAGGGGTCGAGCGGGCACGCTAGTCATTCCAGTACATCCGTGAAACGAACGTTTTCGAAGCTTAGGCGAGCGACAGATTTTCCGCGCTGACCTTACCCCGCATCTTGTCTTCCTTGAGTTCGAACTGAACCTTCTGGCCTTCAGCCAGTCCGCCAAGACCGGCGCGCTCGACGGCGCTGATGTGAACGAACACATCCTTGCTGCCGTCGCTCGGCTGAATGAAGCCAAAACCCTTTTGACCGTTGAACCACTTCACTGTTCCAGTAGCCATTTTCTCTTCTCCAAAGCACGTAAGGCTCGCATTCCGCACGGCGATCGCGCGGATTCAATCCAATATCGACGATGTCTCTGGAAGAGGCCCCAAGGGCGCGTTCGACAAGGCACGGCGGTAATCGGGGCGTCATAACTAAAGGTTTTCCCGGAAATTGCAATGCATGCGGGAAAATAAAGCTTCGACCACCCTGACGAGGATTCAAAAATGACTGTAGGACAGCCGTTCCAGCGCGAGTTCCGCGCCCTGCCCGTCGATGAATTTTGGTGCCGAGGCACCCGCAACCACCATGCCGATCGAGGTCACCTGCCCCCCGGCACGCCGCGCGGCCTCCGCGAACGCTTCGACACGATCGTCCGGGACCGTGCACAGCACCTCATAATCGTCGCCACCGGCGATCAATGTTTCGATGCCGACAATCCGGCGCGACACCAGATCGCTTGCGGCAGCGGAGAGCGGGATCGATTCCAGATCGATGACCGCGGAAGCACCGGATGCCGCACACAGCTTGGCGAGATCGCCGGCGAGGCCGTCGGAGACGTCCATCGCCGCGCTGGCGTGGTCGCGAACCGCGCTCGCCAGCGCATTGCGCGGCTGCGGAACGCGGTAGCGCCCGATCAGCAGATTTCGCGCGGCACCATCGTTGGCGGCGGCATCGGCGACGTTGCCACCCCTGAGAATGGCAAGCCCCAGCGCGGCGTCACCGATCGTCCCCGTCACCACGACGCGGTCGCCCGGCTTTGCGCCGCTGCGATGAACCATCTTGCCCGCGGGCACACGGCCGAACGCGGTGATCGAGATCATCAGCGGCCCCGGCGTGGAAACGGTATCGCCACCGAGCAGCGGACAATTGAAACAGGCCGCATCCTCGCCAAGTGCCTGCGCGAACGATTTTAGCCAGGCGTCGTCCACCTTGCGCAGCGCCAGCGTCAGCACAAATCCGGCAGGCGCAGCGCCCTTCGCCGCGAGATCCGAGAGATTGACCCGCAGCGCCTTGCGCGCGACCGTATCGGGCGGATCACTGCTAAGAAAATGCACGCCCTCGACGATGGCGTCGGTTGTCACCACGATCTCGCAGCCTTCCGCCTTCAAGACTGCGGCGTCGTCGCCGAGATCGAAGGCGCCCGGGTCGGTCGCGATCGGCCTGAAATAGCGGGCGATCAGCGAGTCCTCGCCGGATTGATTGCTTCGGCGATCTACCATGAGGCGTCACACCCACAGCTGTCATCGCCCAGCTTGATCGGGCGATCCAGTATTCGACGGCGCCGATGACCAGCCACGATCGCCGCGGCGTGCTGGATCACCCGCTTTCGCGGGTGATGACAGCAAGGTAGGTGGCTAGCCACGCGCGAACTCATCGGCGCGGAACTGGCGCGCGATCTGGTCGAGCACCGCGTTCACCATGCCGGTCTCGTCCTTTTCGACAAAGGCGTGCGCGACATCGACGTATTCCGAAACCACCACGCGGCCGGGCACGTCCTTGCGATGCTCCAGTTCGTAGGAGCCCGCACGCAGCACCGCGCGCAAAATGGCGTCGATCCGCTTCAGCGGCCAGCCCTTCGACAGCGCATCGTCGATCAAGGGGTCGAGTTTGGCCTGGTCGCGCACCACGCCGGCCACCACGTCGCGGAAGAACGCGGCCTCCGCCGGCAGATATTTATCGCCCTCGACCTCGTTGCCGAGCCAATGGCTCTCGAACTCGGCAAAAATGTCGTTGATCCCGGCGCCGCCGATGTCCATTTGATACAGCGCCTGCACCGCAGCGAGCCTTGCTGCGCCGCGCCGGTTGGCCTTCTTGTCCGGACTCTTCTTGTCCGGACCCTTCGCTGGCTTCTTGCTGTCTGCCATCATCAGGCCTTTGTCAGCCGGCGTTTGATCCGCAGCATCGCCAGCGCCGCGCGTGCGGCATCGCCGCCCTTGTTGAGTTCGCCGGCCCGCGCCCGCGCCCAGGCCTGCGCCTCGGTATTGACGGTGATGATGCCATTGCCGAGCGGGAATTTTCTCGCGACCGCAAGGTCCATCAGCGCGCGCGAGGATTCGATCGAGACGATCTCGAAATGGATGGTGTCGCCCCGCACCACGCAGCCAAGCGCGATCGCGGCGTCATAGGGCTTTCCACTTTTTTCGGCGGCATCGATCGCGATCGCAATCGCGGCCGGAATTTCCAGCGCGCCCGGCACGGTAATGACGTCATGGCTCACGCCGGCCGTCTTCAGCTCGGCGACCGCGCCTTCCATCAGCGCATCCTGGATGTCGTCATAGAACCGCGCCTCGACGATCAGCGCGCGCGCGCCGGATATATCGGTCTGGTCTTTCAAGGGTGCGCGCCGCGCGTCTGCCATTACATCATCCATTTCATAACATTGACATTTCGTATCTACGTTAAATGTCAACGTTGGGCGTTTGTAGTCGCCGCAACGTATTAAGCCAAGCACGAATGCGGGCTGTTCTATGTTCCGTCATGGCCGGGCTTGTCCCGGCCATCCACGTCTTCCTTGTCATTTGCGGCCAAGACGTAGATGCCCGGGCACAGGCGAGCGGAAGCGACGCCGTCCTTCGGACGGCTATGCCCGGGCGTGACGATTGGTCACTTCATTTCCGCCAGCCGCGCCGCGTAGCGGGCCATCAAATCGACCTCGAGATTGACCTCGCTGCCCGCGCGCCAGGCGCCGAGCGTGGTGACGCTGAGTGTATGGGGAATGATCAGCACCGAAAACACCACGTCGGCGACGGCATTGACCGTCAGCGACACGCCATCCAGCGTCACCGAGCCCTTGGCGGCGATGAAACGCGCCAGCTCCCGCGTGGTGCGCAGTTCGAACCGCGCCATGTCGGGCAGATCGTCGCGCTTGACGATGGTGGCGATGCCGTCGGCGTGGCCAGCGACAATGTGGCCGCCGAGTTCGTCGCCGATCTTCAACGCGCGCTCGAGATTGAGTTTGGTGCCGGTGACCCAATGTTTTGCGGTCGTCATGCCGAGCGTTTCGGCGGCGGCATCGACATCGAACCAGGTTTTGCCCTGCTCGACGCCGGAGGCGACCACGGTGAGACAGACGCCGTTGCAGGCGATCGAGGCGCCGTCGGCGATAGTGGTGCGGTCATAGCGGCAGGCGATGCGCATGCGGTGCAACTGGCCTTGCGCCGTCGGCGTCAAGGCGACGATCTCGCCGATGTCGGTGACTATTCCGGTGAACACAACGGGTCCTCTTAGTTACCGTCATGGCCGGGCTTGTCCCGGCCATCCACGTCTTCCTTCATCGCTCGCAACCAAGACGTGGATGCCCGGCACAAGGCCGGGCATGACGAGTTTGGCTAAACGCGCTCGTACACGGTCAGAGTATCCTTGTTCAGGCTCTCGCTAGCACGGACCTTAAAGCCCGGCGACTGCGTGATGGCCGAGAGCGGCAATGCGTCCAGCGCGGGAACGCCATCGGCGCCGATGGCTTCTTGCCCGCGCAGCAACCAGATTTCATCGACGAGATCGGCGGCGACAAAGGACGACGCGACCTTGCCGCCGCCCTCCACCAGCAGCCGCGTAATGCCTTTGTCGGACAGCGCATGCAGCACCGCCGGCAAATCCAGCCCCGGCGGATGGGTGGTTGCGGCAACCCGGATCACCTGCGCGCCCGCGGCGCCAAGTTTCATCGCCGCCGGCGCTTCCGAAAGACCTGATGTCATCACCCAGAGCGGCGTTTCGCGCGCGGAATGAACCAGTCGGCTGGTGCCTGATATCCGCAGCGCGCGGTCCAGCACCACACGCACCGGCGAACGCGCTTCCATGCCCGGCAGGCGGCAGGTCAACAGCGGATCGTCCGCGAGCACGGTGCCGATCCCGACCAGGATGGCGTCGCATTGCGCGCGCAACAGATGCACCCGGGTCTTAGCCGCCTCGCCCGTGATGGCAACAGGCTCATGGCCGGCGGCGCCGATCTTGTCGTCGGTGGACACGGCCAGTTTGAGGATGACATGCGGGCGCTTGTCGCGGATGCGGCGGAAATGCCCAGCGTGGTCGCGCGCGGCCTCGGCGGCGCCGAGACCGACATCGACGGTGATACCGGCCGCGCGAAGTTTGGCGTGGCCTTGCCCCGCCACTTCCGGATTGGGATCCTCGATCGCCGACACCACCCGCGCGATGCCGGCCGATATCACGGCATCGACGCAGGGCGGCGATTTGCCGAAATGCGAACAGGGCTCGAGCGTTACATAGAGCGTGGCGCCGCGCGCGGCCTCGCCGGCGCGTTTCAGCGCCTCCGGCTCGGCGTGAGGCCGTCCGCCGGCTTGCGTCCAGCCGCGGCCGACGATGACGCCGTCCTTGACCACGACCGCGCCGACGGCAGGGTTGGGCCAGGTGCGGCCCTGCCCGCGCCGCCCGAGCGCCAGCGCAAGCTGCATGAAGCGCGCGTCCGCCGCCTTCGCTTCCCGGTATTTCTGCGCGTGCTGGTCTTCCAGAATGCGGAAGATCATTTGCGTAACGTGGCGACCCGCGCGGCGTCTTCGGCGGAGAGTTCGCCGAGCACGGTCTCGAAATCCTTGGCCTCGCGGAAATTGCGATAGACCGAGGCGAAGCGGACATAGGCGACGTCGTCGAGCTGGCGCAGATGCTCCATCACGATCTCGCCGATCGCCTCCGACGACACTTCCGCTTCGCCGCCGCTCTCCAGCTCGCGCACGATGGCCGAGACCATCTTCTCGACCCGCTCAGGATCGACCGGCCGCTTGCGCAGACTTATCTGCAGCGAACGCACCAGCTTGTCGCGGTCGAACGGCACCCGGCGGCCGTTGCGCTTGATCACGGTCAGCTCGCGCAGCTGCACCCGCTCGAAGGTGGTGAAGCGGAAATTGCAGGCGATGCACACCCGCCGCCGCCGGATCACGGCGGAATCCTCGGTCGGACGCGAATCCTTCACCTGCGTATCGAGACTGTTGCAGCTGGGACAGCGCATCCGAAAGGACCTTTACTGATAGATCGGGAAGCGGTCGGTCAACGCCTTGACGCGTTCCTTGATCGCGACCTCCACCAATGGCGCCTTGCCGTCCGCCGACTGCGCCAGCGCGGTCAGCACTTCGGCGATCATGCCGCCGACCAGCTTGAATTCGGCGACGCCAAAACCGCGCGTGGTCGCCGCCGGTGTACCCAGACGAAGGCCCGAGGTGACGAACGGGGTTTCGGGATCGAACGGAATGCCGTTCTTGTTGCAGGTGATGGCGGCGCGCACCAGCGCCTTTTCCGACAAATTGCCCTTCAGGCCCTTGGGCCTGAGGTCAACCAGCATCAGATGGTTGTCGGTGCCGCCGGAAACGATGTCGAGGCCGTTGGCGCGCAGGCTCTCCGCCAGCGCCTTGGCGTTCTCGACCACGTTCTTGGCGTAGATCTTGAAGTCCGGACGCAAGGCTTCGGCGAACGCCACCGCTTTGGCAGCGATCACATGCATCAGCGGACCGCCCTGCAGGCCCGGGAACACCGCCGAGTTGAACTTCTTGGTCAGCGCCTCGTCGTTCCACAGCATCAAGCCGCCGCGCGGGCCGCGCAGCGATTTGTGCGTCGTCGTGGTCGTGACATGCGCATGCGGCACCGGCGAAGCGTGCACGCCACCGGCGACGAGACCGGCGAAGTGCGCCATGTCGACCATGAAATAGGCGCCGACGCTGTCGGCGATTTCGCGGAAGCGCTTGAAGTCCCACGCGCGCGAGTAAGCCGAACCGCCGGCGATGATCAGCTTCGGCTTCACCTCCTCGGCGCGGCGCGCGACCTGCTCCATGTCGATGATCTGGTCCTCGCGGCGCACGGTGTAGTGCTGCGCCTTGAACCATTTGCCGGAAATGTTGACCGGCGCGCCGTGGGTGAGATGGCCGCCGGCGGCGAGATCGAGACCCATGAAGGTGTCGCCGGGCTGCAGCAGCGCCAGGAACACCGCCTGGTTCATCTGGCTGCCCGAGTTGGGCTGAACGTTCGCAAAGGCAGCGCCGAACAGCTTTTTCGCGCGCTCGATCGCCAGCGTCTCGGCGACGTCGACCCATTCGCAACCGCCATAGTAGCGCGCGCCCGGATAGCCTTCGGCGTATTTGTTGGTCATCACCGAGCCCTGCGCTTCCAGCACGGCGCGGCTGACGATGTTCTCGGACGCGATCAGCTCGATCTCATGGCGCTGCCGGCCGAGTTCGCCCTGGATGGCGGCGGCGATCTCCGGATCGGCCTCGGCGAGCGTGGCGGTGAAGAACGAGTCGGGCGCGGAAGCGGTCTTGGCAAAGGGGGACGGAGCGGTCATGGAAGAAATATCTCCATCGCCGCAAGCCGTTCGGCGGGATGCGGCCGGTCAGTTGTGGCGGTCGAAGAAGCGCCTGCGAGATACCACATCGCCCGGAATTGGCCAAGCGCTTGCGGTACAAGACTGATATTTGTGCAAGATATGGTGGGGATGGCGGGGAACAAGGGAACTTTCTACCGGTCGCCCCGGCCTTGAGCCGGGGCCCATAACCACAGAAGCCCGTTGGGGGAAGGAAGAAGGCCTCCGCCAAGGTGCCCCTTTCCCTGGCCGCGGCGTATGGGTTCCGGCTTTCGCCGGAACGACGGAATTATTTCGAAAACCGATACGCCCCGCCCTTCTCCACGCTCCGCTGGAACGCCGGCCGCGCATGCATCCGCGACAGCCACGCCGCAAGGTTCGGATACGGCCCGAGCTTGTCGAACACCTTTGCCATCTCGCCGACAAAGCTCATCTGGATGTCGGCCCCGGTCAGCGCCGGACCGACGAAGAACTCGCGCCCTTTCAGCGCGCCATCGACATAGCCGAGATGATTGGCCATCTCGCTGTCGATGCGCGGATGCAGGGGCGCGCCGGCTTCCTTCAGCCGCGATACATACAGGTTCAGCATCAGCGGCAGCATCGCCGAGCCTTCCGAATAATGCAGCCACCCATTGTAGGCCTCATATTCGGCGCCGCCGGGCGCGGGCATCATCGCCCCCTTTCCGTAACGGCGGATGATGTAATCGACGATCGCGCCCGATTCCGCGATCCTGATATCGCCGTCGGTGATGACCGGCGACTTGCCGAGCGGATGCACTGCAGTCAATTCCGGCGGCGCCAGCCGCGTCACCGCATCGCGCTGATAGCGCTTCATCTCATAGGGTAGCCCAAGCTCCTCCAGCAGCCACAGGATGCGCTGCGAGCGGGAGTCGTTGAGATGGTGAAACGTGAGCATCGGCGTTTCCTGGGGCTTCTTGTTGGTGCGCGGAGCTTATAGCACCATCGCCCAACCATTTACGCCAATGCATTCACGATCTTCGGGACGATATCCTCGGTATCGAACATCAGCGCCGGCGCGAGCTTACCGTCTCCGGCCTGGCGGTCTCGACGTCACGAGTAGCCCGCATGAGCCGAGAAAAGGAGCGTAGTTTTACGGGGGGCGCGTTTCACTATTTCGACCCATTCGATGGAGTATGCTGACGGCGTTGTCCGGCCTGGACAGGCCCAAACAATAAGCCGCGATGAACGATGTTGCCGAACCGCCCGAGGAGTCACCGACCTGCAAATGCGACGTTTGCGGAGAGGAGATGACGCATTTGGGTGACCTGCCGAACACCAAGAGCTTCGCCGCGGCCAGAATTTTCCGTTGCTATGGATGCAATCAGGTTGCATCGGAGCAATGGTAAGGCCGCGGCTCTTGGAGATTACTGTCTAACCCCGTGGCCTGACAAAGCCGCGATGAGCGAACGCGCGGCTTGCCGCTACAGCCCGGTAAACCCGGCCTTCACCGGATCGGTGGAGCCGTCGAGTTGGCGCAGATAGGTCAGCCCGCACACGGTCAGCCGGTGGATATCCTTTTCGCCGGCCTCGAACAGCGTCTTCACATAGTCGGTCACCTTCTCGCGCGCCTCGGCGCTGGCCGCCGCGGTGCGGTTCAGCAGCAGGTCATAGGTCAGCATGATGCGGTCGACGGCGGCTTCCATGATTTTCTCCGGGAGAGGTCAGGCGATGAATGTTTCGGCTTCGAATTTGGCGATCGCCTTGTTGGCGAGCCTGATCCGGTTGAATTCGCCGCGCTGAAACATCTGGACGATGATTTCCAGCAGCCGCTCGTCGGTCGCAAAGCTGTCGGGAATGGCGCCGGTCTTGCGCAGATAGTTCGAGGCGATGGCGTAGGCATCGCCCACCACCTCGACATTCATCACCTGCAATCCGCGCTCGACCAGCATGATCCGGGTCTCCGTTACAACGGATAATGCGTCACCCGATCATAAGTTCCTTTTCGGAAATTCGTCTTCGCACCGCCGAAAAACAAAACGCACCGGGCCGGAAGACCGGACCCGATGCGCTCCGTGAAGGCTTATTGCCTTACGATTCTATCTGAAACCGTTGGGCTGCCGGTCTTCTTGAGTCGCCGGCTTGGCCGTCGAGGCTTCGAAACTTGTCTCAGAGCCGATACAGGATCTGGTCGGTCCAGAACCGCTCGAGCCGGTGCAGCGACTTGTTTAGCGTCGCAAACTCTTCGTTCGAGATGCCGCCGACCTGCTCCACGGTCTTGACGTGCTTCTGATAAAGCGCGTCGACGATCTTGCGGATTTCCTGGCCCTGCGCGGTCAGGCGGATGCGGACCGAGCGGCGATCGACGCGGCTGCGCTGATGATCGAGGAAACCGAGTTCGACGAGCTTCTTGAGGTTATAGGAGACGTTGGAGCCGAGATAGTAACCGCGCGTGCGCAGTTCGCCCGCGGTCAATTCCTTGTCGCCGATGTTGTAGAGCAACAGCGCCTGCACCGAATTGATGTCGGCGCGGCCGCGGCGATCGAATT
Source organism: Bradyrhizobium sp. AZCC 2289 (assembly GCF_036924615.1). Taxonomy (NCBI): domain Bacteria; kingdom Pseudomonadati; phylum Pseudomonadota; class Alphaproteobacteria; order Hyphomicrobiales; family Nitrobacteraceae; genus Bradyrhizobium; species Bradyrhizobium sp. AZCC 2289. Next base: position 10,256,879 of record NZ_JAZHRY010000001.1, read on the forward strand.
CGTCCTTGATGACGTCGAGCAGGCGGCGATGCAACCGCTCTACCAAAGTCAATGCTTCAAGATAGAGCGGCTGCACCGGAGCTTGACCGGCAGAGCGTTCAGCGGTTTCCACCGCCGTTGCAACGGCTTTGATCATGACACTTCCCCTGTAGTCGTTTTTATCGACTTATTTCGACGAAACTTGTGTCCCGCCTGATAGCTTCAACTTAAGGGGGGCGTTTGAAGATCAGCTTAAATAAGACAATAAAGAGATCATGAATTTAAGACAGTGAATCACGGATTAAGCCCATGGCTCAAGGGCTTTTCGCAACCTTTCATTGACGGTGGCGGGCCCCTGTTCACGCTTCGTCTGCGCCCCCTGTCGCATTCGGAAACAGGTTCGTTCAAATTCGAAACGCCTGCGTAACAGGTGTGAGGGAACCCTTTACGGTGAGCGAAGGGTTACCGGCAAATTTTCGGAAAATCTTACGCGGCCGCGTGGCGATTCCTGCACGCAGGTGGGTTAGGCCAATTGAAGTTCGGTGGCTTCACCCTTCGAGACGCGGCTTGCGCCGCTCTTCAGGATGAGGTCTTGGTCCTGGTCGGCCCCTCATGGTGAGGAGCGCGGCAAAGCCGCGCGTCTCGAACCATGAAGCCACGGAATGCGCAGCAAGCTACTATCGAGGCGGACGAGCCTATGGCGGGCGCTCGCGCGCGGCCATCCAGGCGAGCGCGAGATACGCCGCCAGCATCACGGCCTCGAAACCCACCACTGTCAGGCTGCCGCCGTAGATACCCGGAAACATCAGCTCGATCACCGCCATCGACACCACGGTCGTCAGCCACACCACCGCGCCCCATGGGGTCGCGAGCCACAGGCCGACCGCGGCCACGAGTTCGATCACCGCGAAATAGATCGTCGCGGTCTGCCAGGCCATCGACTGGTTTTCGAACGCTTCTTCCTCGCCGCCGATGAAGCCCGTCACCTGCGCCCAGTGGTAGAGGCCCTTGGCGATCGAGACCACCGCCATGATCCGCAGGAACAAGACCAGTCGCCGCGTCCACGCATTATCGTCGGGCTCGATCCGTTCGGACGAGATCGCCGCCACCGATATGGCGTTGTCCCGCGACTGCTCGCGCGTCGAGGTGTCAGACATCGCATTGGACCTGAGATTGAACCTGGGAATCGAAGCTCATGAGCCGGAAAGATGTCCTCATAGACCGAGTCTTGGCCTGCCGGGGCGGTAAAATCAATTGCCGTTGCGGTAAATCAACGGTGCGGTGACGGGGCCCCGGCAAGGTGCTAGAATTGGACCAAATCGAACCTATCCCGCCGTCGAGGAGCAACCATCACATGGCGATCAAATTCGGGCGTCCGATCGAAATGCGCGACGCGCCTCGGCGGCCGACCGCCCTCTCCTCGCCCCCGCTCGACCTGGTCACCCGTCCCCGGCGCAACCGCAAGGCCGAATGGGCGCGGCGGCTGGTGCGGGAAAACGTGCTGACGACAGACGATCTGATCTGGCCGCTGTTCGTGGTCGGCGGCCACAATACCAGGACCGCCGTCGCCTCGATGCCCGGCGTCGACCGCGTCACCGTCGATCAGGCGGTCCGGGATGCCGAGCGCGCGGCCAAGCTGAATATCCCCTGCCTCGCGCTGTTTCCTTACACAGAGCCTTCGCTGCGCGACGAGGAGGGTTCCGAGGCGCTGAACGCCGACAATCTGGTCTGCCAGTCGGTGCGCGCGATCAAGAAGGAGTTCCCGGATCTCGGCGTGCTCTGCGACGTGGCGCTCGATCCCTTCACCAGCCACGGCCATGACGGGCTGATCGAGGACGGCAAGATCCTCAACGATGAGACGGTGGCGGTATTGGTGCGGCAGGCGCTGGTGCAGGCCGAAGCCGGCTGCGACATCATTGCGCCCTCCGACATGATGGACGGCCGCGTCGGCGCCATCCGCGAGGCGCTGGATCAGGCCGGCTTCCTCGACGTGCAGATCATGGCCTATGCGGCCAAATATGCCTCCGCCTTCTACGGCCCGTTCCGCGACGCCATCGGTTCGGCGAAAACGCTGACCGGCGACAAGCGCACCTACCAGATGGACAGCGCCAATTCCGACGAAGCGCTGCGCGAGGTCGAACTCGACATCGCCGAGGGCGCCGACATGGTGATGGTGAAGCCCGGGATGCCCTATCTCGACATCGTGCGGCGGGTGAAGGACACCTTTGCGATGCCGACCTTCGTCTACCAGGTGTCCGGCGAATACGCGATGATCGCAGGCGCTGCCAATAATGGCTGGATCGACGGCGACCGTGCGATGATGGAAAGCCTGGTCGGCTTCAAGCGCGCCGGCGCCGACGGCATTTTGACCTACTTCGCGCCGAAGGCGGCCGAGAAGCTGAAGGCGGAAGGGTAGACCCCCGCCCCTTCCACGTCATTGCGAGCGCAGCGAAGCAATCCATCGCGCGGCGCACGCGGATGGATGGATTGCTTCGTCGCTTTGCTCCTCGCAATGACGGATGGGGGACAGCCGGGACGACGGTCAGCCGCCAAATCGCCCGAATATTGCGGCTTGTTAATGCTGGCGGGGCCTTGGCACGCCCCGGGCCGGTTCCCATCTGCTGCACCGGACGTCATGTCGGGAGGACGGGTCATGTCTTATAGCGGTTCGGGTAACATGGGTGGTGGTGCCTGGCGCAACGACGGTGGGGTGCAGCCGCACGCCTTCGATCCTTATTTGCAGCCGGAATTGTTTCGCGGCGTGCTGACGCGACGGGTGTTTGCGTTCCTGATCGACCTCGTCGTGCTGTCGATCCCGGTGATCCTGGGTTACATCTTCATCGCCGTGTTCGGCCTGATTACGCTCGGGTTAGGCTGGGCGCTGTTCTGGCTGGCGTGGCCGGCCTCGATCGTCTGGGCCATCGTCTATTACGGCGCCTCGCTGGGCGGCCCGCATTCGGCTACCGTAGGCATGCGCGTGATGGATCTGGAATTACGCACCTGGTACGGCGCACCGGGTTATTTCGTGCTCGGCGCCACGCACGCGGTGCTGTTCTACGTCTCGATCTCGTTCCTGACCCCGCTGGTGCTCCTCGTCGGGCTGTTCAATGGCCGCCGCCGGCTGCTGCACGACATCATCCTGGGAACCGTAATTATCAACAGTTCGGTGCGGACCCAGGTCGCACCGGCCGCGCGCAGCTATTGACCAGGACTAAATTAATTGACCGTCGGCCTCCGCGGCGCGATGCTGTGACCAGTTGCTTCGGAGGCCTGACGAACTGACGTGACCCAGCATTCGCGTGACACCCCGCAATTCTACCTGACGGCGCCGTCGCCCTGCCCGTATCTGCCCGGCCGGCACGAACGCAAGGTGTTCACCCATCTGGTCGGCGACAAGGCGGGCGATCTCAACGATTTGCTGACCCATGGCGGCTTCCGGCGCAGCCAGTCGATCGCCTACCGGCCGGCCTGCGACCAGTGCCGCGCCTGCGTGTCGGTGCGCGTCATCGCCAACGAATTCCGGCTCTCGCGCAATTTTCGGAAAGTCATGGCGCGCAACGCCGATATCATCGGCGAGCAGCGCAACGCGGTGCCGACCTCGGAACAATATTCAGTCTTTCGCGCCTATCTCGACAAGCGCCACCGCCACGGCGGCATGGCCGACATGACCGTGCTCGACTACGCCATGATGGTGGAGGACAGCCACGTCGAAACCCGCATCATCGAATACCGCCGGCGCAACATCGACTCCGGCATCACCGGCCGCGGCGAGGAACTGATCGCGGTCGCGCTGACGGATGTGCTGAGCGACGGGCTGTCGATGGTGTATTCGTTCTTCGAACCGTCGGAAGTCAGCCGCTCGCTCGGCACCTTCATGATCCTCGACCACATTACGCGCGCGAGACGGCTGGGGCTGCCTTACGTCTATCTCGGCTACTGGATCGAGGGTTCCAAGAAGATGGACTACAAGGGCCGCTTCCTGCCGCAGCAGCGGCTGGCGCCGTCCGGCTGGTTGCGGGTCGACGCGACCGGCGAAGTGCCGTCCGAACCGCAGGATTGATTTACGGACCTCATCCTGAGGAGCCGCGCATAGCGCGGCGTCTCGAAGGATGGCGGCATCGGGGCTTCATGGTTCGAGACGCGCGCGATGCGCGCTCCTCACCATGAGGGTTGACACCTCATCCAAACAGCATATCGAGCAAAAGTTTCACGTTCAAAACCACGATGACGGCAGCCACGAACCACGCCGCGGCGGAGACGGAACGCGATACCGCGAAATCACCCATCTTTCGCTTGTCCGAGACAAACCGCACCAGCGGAATCACGGCGAACGGAAGCTGCATCGACAGCACGACCTGACTGAATACGAGTAAATCGGCGGTACCGCGCTCGCCGTACAACGCGGTGACGATCACGACCGGGACGATGGCGATGCCCCTGGTGACAAGCCGCCGCGCCCAACTGGGAAGCCGCAGGTCGAGAAAACCCTCCATCACGATCTGGCCGGCCAGCGTCGCCGTCACGGTCGAGTTGAGGCCGGAGGCGAGCAGGGCAACCGCAAACAGTGTCGATGCGATACCGAGGCCCAATAGCGGCGACAACAATTCGAAGGCCTGGCCGATTTCGGCAACGTCGGCATGCCCGCTCTTGTGAAAGGTCGCGGCCGCGACGACGAGGATCGCGGCGTTGATGAACAAAGCCAACATCAGCGCGATGGTGGAATCCGCCGTCGCCCATTTGATCGCGTCGCGGCGGCCTGCGTCGGAACGTTCATAGGCGCGGGTCTGCACGATCGAGGAGTGCAGATAGAGATTATGCGGCATCACCGTGGCGCCGATGATGCCGATGGCGATGTAGAGCATCTCGGGGTTGGTGACGATCTCGCTCGACGGCACAAATCCCCTTAGCATCACCGCGACCGGCGGCGCCGCGGCCGCGATCTGGATCGTAAAGCAGACGGCGATGACGATCAGGAGCGCAATGACAAACGCCTCGAGGAAACGAAAGCCCTTGTTCATCAGAAGCAGCAACAGGAAGGCGTCGAGCGCCGCCAGCAGCGCGCCGCCGATCAGGGGAATGCCGAACAATAATTTCAGCGCGATCGCGGTGCCGATCACTTCGGCCAGATCGCAGGCGATGATCGCCGCCTCGCAGGCCAGCCAAAGCAGGAAGTTGACGGGCCGCGAATAGCTGGCGCGGCAGGCCTGGGCGAGATCGCGACCGGTGACGATGCCAAGCCTTGCTGCGAGCGCCTGCAGCAGGATCGCCATCAGGTTCGAGAGCAGGATGACCGACAGCAGGGTGTAGCCAAACTTCGAACCGCCCGCGAGATCGGTCGCCCAGTTGCCCGGGTCCATGTAGCCGACGGAAACCAGATAGCCGGGACCGGCAAAGGCCAGCAGCCGGCGCACCCAGTGCCCGCCGGTGGGGACGGCAACGGTCCCGTTCACCTCGGGCAGGCTCGGCCGGGTGTCTACCGCTGCCTCAATGCGCCAGCGTCCAGTGCTGGAAACCAGCTTTGGCAGGGAATCCGGTGGCAAACTCGGTGATCTCGCATCCATATTGGCAAGATGGGGGATAACCAATCTTAATGCAACTCATTTGCAACTGCATCTGGATGGGTGGTTAGGACGCCAATCCCGCCCGCCCTGTCGGGAACCGGGTGGGTTTGGGGGCCCCGACCCCCGACAATGGCGGCCAATCGACATTTTAGGGAATCACGCCATGTCCGCTACCAAGGTCCCGCCGCTGCCCTCAACCTTCAACCGCCTCGCCTGGTCCAACCTCGCCGCGCAATCGGCCGAGCAGATTGCGCTGGCCGCAGCGCCCATCGTCGCGGTGCTGCTGCTTGGCGTCGGCGAAGGCCAGACCGGCCTGCTGCAGACCGCGCTGACGCTGCCGTTCATCCTGTTTGCGATTCCGGCCGGTTTACTCGCCGATCGCATCTCGCGGCGCTGGCTGATGGCGGGCGCGGAAGGCTTGCGCGCCGCAGCGCTGGCCGGAATTCTGCTGCTGATCTGGCTCGGGCTGATGACGCTGCCGCTGCTTGCGCTGCTCGGCTTCGTCGCGGTTTGCGGAACGGTGGTCTACAGCGTCGCCGCACCTGCGCTGGTGCCCTCGCTGGTGGCGCCGCTACAGCTGCCCGCGGCCAATGCGCGGATCGAACTCGCCCGCACCGTGGCGTTCGCCAGCGGACCGGCGCTTGGCGGCGTGCTGGTGGGATGGGTTGGTGCCGCGCCCGCCTTCGGATGTGCCGCAGCCCTCTCCGTGATCGCGGTCGTGCTGCTGTCGGGCATTTACGAGCCCCCGCGAAAACCGGTGCCGCGGCGCCACCCGCTGCAGGATATCAAGGAAGGTGCGGCCTTCGTGCTGCATCACGCGCTGCTGCGGCCGGTGTTCATCACGCAATTCATCTTCAACACAGCTTCCTTCCTGCTGCTCGCGGTGTTCGTGCCCTATGCGGTGCGCCATCTCGGCCTGACCGCCACCGGCGTCGGCACCACGCTGGCAATGTACGGCGTCGGCATGGTGGTCGGCGCGTTGCTGGCGACGCGTGTGATGCGCCGGCTCGCCTTCGGCACCGTGATCGGGCTCGGGCCTGTAACCGGCTTTGTCGCCGCCGCCGTGATGGCGCTGACCACGATCGTTCCGACGCCGCTGCTGGCGGGCTTGAGCTTCTTCCTGCTCGGCGTCGGCCCGATCCTGTGGGTGATCTCGACCACGACGCTACGGCAATCGGTGACGCCGCCGTCGCTGCTCGGACGCGTCTCCGCCATCAACATCATGAGCTATGGCGCCCGCCCGCTCGGCTCCGCGCTCGGCGCCATCGTCGGCGGATTCTATGGCGCGGAAGCCTGCCTCTATCTCGCCACCGCGATCTTCGGCGTCCAGGCGCTGGTGATCCTGGCATCGCCCGCGGTCTCGCTGGTGCGGCAGCCGGAGATGGTTGGTGAAGCGGCACGGTGTTAGCCGTCTCGTCCATGCGCTAACCTAGGACGTCATTGCGAGCGAAGCGAAGCAATCCATTCTTTCTTTTCGTGGTGAGATGGATTGCTTCGCTTCGCTCGCAATGACGGGTTTTATAGGCACGTTCTCCTAAATTTCTTCCAACGCCCCCTCTTCTCGCTTCAAATAGCTTCCCCATCCCGCTTTGTATGATATACGTCATTTCATATCAGACCGGGAGTCCCCATGGCCGACCAGACCTTAGCGATCGACGCAGCTCCCCGTCCGGAGATCTCCTCGACCGTGCTGCAGATCGCGGTGCTTGCCGTGCTGGCGGCGACCGGGACGCTCGCGACCAACATCCTGCTGCCCTCGCTGCCGCAGATGGCGGCCTCGCTGAACGTCACCAGCGCGGCGGTCACTTCCGCCATCACCATCTTCCTCGCGGTGTTCGCGCTCGGCCAGCTCGTGGTCGGGCCGATCTCGGATCGTTTTGGCCGCCGCTGGCCGGTGCTGATCGGATTCGCCGTGTTCTTCGCCGGCAGCGTCTGGTGCGGCTTGGCCGCCGACCTGCCGAGCCTTCTGACCGGCCGCGTGATCCAGGCCGCCGGCGCCTGTGCGACATCCGTGCTGTCCCGCGCCATAGCGCGCGACATGTTCTCCGGCGCCGCACTGGCGCGCGCGATGGCGCTGATCATGATCGCAATGGCGGCCGCTCCCGGTTTCTCGCCGCTGCTCGGCGGCGCGCTCGACCATTATTTCGGCTGGCGCTCCGAATTTGCGTTGGTCGCAGCCTTCGCCGGACTTGGCGCCGTCGCCTACGGCACCGTGCTCGGCGAGACCCATCACGCGACGCGCACCCCGCTCGATCCGCTGGCGATCGCCAAAAACTATCTTGGCCTGATCGCCGACCGCCGTTTTCTGGTGCCGGCCGCGACCGTCAGCCTGATCATGGGCGGATTGTTTTCGATGTTCTCGGCCTCGCCCCGCGTCCTGATCGAGGCGCTGCATTTCTCGCCGATCGAACTCGGCCTGTTCTTCGCGGGCACCGTGATGATCGTATTCGCCGCCGGCATGCTGGCAACGAAGCTGGCGCCGCGTTACGGGCTCGACCGCTCGATCCGCGGCGGACTCTTTGCCGCCGCAACCGGCAGCGTCGCGATCCTGCTGGTGTCGCTGTTCACGCCCACCTTCCTGCCGTTCCTCGCCGCCATGAGCGTGTTCCTGCTCGGCATGGGCATCGTGAATCCGTTAGGCACGGCACAGGCACTGTCCCCATTCGGCGAGAGAGCAGGAGCAGCCTCCGCGCTGGTCGGCTTCTGGCAGATGATGACGGCGGCGATCGGGGTGTGGCTGACGGCAACGGTATCGCACGAGGCGATGTTCGCGCTCGGTATTGTGCTGACGGTGTTTTCGCTGGTCGCGGTTGGACTGTACACGATGCGCGCGAGAAAGCCGGCCTAACCCGCCAGATAGCGCTCGTATTTCCCGGCCACCACCTCATCCGCGGCAATATCGGGATCGAGCGTGTAAAGATCCTGCTCGCGGCTGATGCCGCTATCTCGCTGCCGCGATCTTCGGCGTCCAGGCACTGGTGATCCTGGCGTCGCCCGCGGTCTCGCTGGCGCGACAGCCGGAGATGGTCGGCGAACCCGCTCAGTTTTCCCGAGGCGGCGCGACATTTCGGCAACTGCGGCGAGAATTCCAACCTAGCCGTGTGCTCCGACTATCGAACGCCGTCCGATACGCGTGTAAACCGTTGTTATAGATTCACCTTTTCTGAGATGAAATTAGTCTGGGGACCGGAAATTATGGCCTTCGCGAAATCAATCCTATCCTTGGCGCTGGCGGTCAGCACGATTGGCAGCGCCTCCGCTGCCGATCAGGCGGCGCGGCCGTACACCAAGGCCCCGCCAATCGTCAGCCCGGCCTACGACTGGTCCGGCTTCTATATCGGCGTCAACGTCGGCGGCGCCTGGAACAAGGGCGATCTCCGCGCCGACTACCTTCCGTTCCCCGGGTTCGGCCTCGCGCCGACATTGACGAGTTCGCAGGGCTCGGGCGTCATCGGCGGCGTCCATGGCGGCTACAATTGGGCCTTCGCCAGCAAGTGGGTGCTCGGCGTCGAAGGCGATTATTCGGCGGCCGACGTCAATTCGTCGATCAGGGTCATCCCGGTTAGCACAGCCGGCGTGCCGGATCCCGCCCAACCGACATCGTTCACCCGCAACCTCAAATGGCTGGCGAGCGCGCGGGTGCGGGCTGGATATACCGTTGTGCCGAACGTCCTCCTCTACGTGACCGGAGGCGGCGCCTGGGGCGGCTTCGATTACAACGCGTCCTTCGTCAACACCTTGCCCGGCAGCAACAACTGGAGCAATCCATTCAGCGCAACGTCGTCTGGATACGTCGTTGGCGGCGGCGGCGAATGGATGCTGACGAACAACTGGATCCTTCGCGCCGAATATCTCTTCTATCACCTGTCGGGCAAATCGAATTTGGCCAACAACCCGGCGTTTCCGACATTTCCAATTCTGTTCAGCTGGAATGCGACCGATACCCACGTCGCGCGCGTCGGCGTCAGCTACAAGTTCGGCGGCCCCGTCGTCGCCCGCTACTGATCGTTTTGGTTCGCAACCGACGCAAAGCCCCGGTTGTCCGGGGCTTTCGCGTTTCTGGGCCTGAAAGTCTTCGCCGCAGCACGCCTAGCCCGTCAGATACCGCTCGTATTTTCCCGCCACCACCTCGTCCGCGGCAATATCCGGATCGAGCGTGTAGAGGTCCTGCGCATGGCCGATGCCACGCAGCGCAAAGCGGCCGGTGGACACCAGATATTTTCGTCCCGTCGCATCAAGGCCGGTGCCGAACGCGGACGACATCAACAATTCCCGATCGACCGAACTGCACATCGAGGCGATGCGGCTGACCTCGTTGACGGCCGGCCCCACCACGGTGAAATCGAGCCGGTCCTCGCTGCCGATATTGCCGTAGAAGACCTGGCCGATATGCAGGCCGACATAGGCCGTCGTCGTCGGCCGCCCCCCGGCGGCGCGGCGCGCATTGAGCGCATTCAAGTTGCGGCGGAACTGGAACTCGGCGCGCAATGCCGCGCGTTTGGCCACCGCCACGTTCTCATGCGTGAACATCGCCAACACGCCGTCGCCGATCAGTTTCAGCACCTCGCCGCCGGCCTCATGAATGGCATCGATGGAGGCCTGCGCATAGTCGTTGAGGAACGGGATGATCTCATCGGGACTAAGGCTTTCGCTGATCGCGGTCGAGCCGCGCACGTCGGAAAACCACAGCACCGCCTTGATCTTCTCGGTGACGCCGCGCGTGATTTTTCCGCTCAGCACCTGCTCGGAGGCGTCGCGGCCGAGATAGACCCGGCCCAGCGTTCGTGCGATGTCGGCGTGCGCGGCGGACTTGATCGCGAGCCCCAGCACCGGCACGAGGTCACGCAACGCGGCCATATCCTGTTCACCAAAACCGTCGTCGCGACGGGTGGTCCAGTAGGAATAGAAGCAATCCATTTCTCCGATCGTGCCAGCTTCGCCGAAGCGATGCACGAAGGCGACGAAATGCTTGTGGCCCTTGTCGGCCAGATCGTTGATCATCGAGAAGTCGAGCGAGGGGCAATCGGCGAGATCGATCACCATCTCGTCGTGGCCATGTTCGAGCATGTGATGGAAGGTCGAACGCCGCCAGGTCTCGCCAGCGTCGCCGCCGCTGGTCGAGCCATATTCGAAGACGTCGCTTTCATTGGTTTCGCTGTCGTTCCAGCGAAAGCCGCGCCCCTCGAAGATCGGGTGCAGGGTGTCGATGAAGACGAGCCCGCGCGACACCGGCAGGCCTGCGGCACAGCAGCGCTGGCAGAAGCCGCGGATCAGGTCGTTTTCGGGCAGGCCGGTCAGGCCCTGGCTGACCAGCCAGTTCATCAGGCGCAGGCGGGGTGTGAGTTCCATACGTTATTATGCCGTGCAATCCTGACCAGCGAAAGGTGTGCCGCGGCGCTTAAGATTTCGCCCGCGCGACCACTTCGCCGTCCTCTTTCACAAAACTGTCGGCGGGATGGTCGAGCAAATCGAGCACCAATTCCGACGGCCGGCACAGCCGCACGCCCTTATCCGTCACCACGATCGGCCGGTTGATCAAAATCGGATGCGCCAGCATGAAATCGATCAGCTGGTCGTCGCTCCATTTGGGATCGGCGAGCCCAAGCTCCGCGTAGGGCGTGCCTTTTTCGCGCAGCAGCGCGCGCACCGAAATTCCCATGGCCTTGATCAGCTCGAGCAGCCGCGCCCGATCGGGCGGAGTCTTCAGATATTCGATCACCTCCGGCGCCTCGCCGCTCTGCCGGATCATCGCCAGCGTGTTGCGCGAGGTGCCGCAGGCCGGATTATGATAGATCGTCACGCTCATGATCGAGCCTCCTTCGCAAGTGGTGCCCCCTCGCCTCCGGCGCGCAGCAACCAGCTCATCAGGACCAGTGCAATGATCGCGCCGCCGAACTCGGCGGCAATGAAGCCGGGAAGATCCACGGGGCGGATTCCGGAAAAGCTGTTGGTCAGCGAGCGCGCGATGGCGACGGCTGGATTGGCAAACGACGTCGACGACGTGAACCAATAGGCCGCCGTGATGTAAAGGCCAACCAGCCAGGGGATCGCCGGACGATTGAATTTGACGCCCGCCAGAATGGTCGCAACCAGGCCGAACGCTGCCACGGCTTCGGCCAGCCATTGCGCGCCGCCGGTTCGCGCTTTCAGCGAGGCATCCAGCAGCGGCAGCGCGAACATCGCGTGCGCCATTACGGTTCCGGCGATGCCGCCGGCAATTTGCGCCGCCACATACGCCAACGTCTCGCCTGGCGCCAGCTCCCGCTTCAGCGCAAAGATCAAAGTCACCGCCGGATTGAAATGCGCGCCTGAAATCGGCCCGAGAATCGTGATCAGCACCACCAGGATCGCGCCGGTCGGAATCGTATTGCCGAGCAGCGCCAGCCCGACATCCCTGGTGAGGCTTTCCGCCATGATGCCGGAGCCGACCACGGTCGCGACCAATAGCGCAGTCCCCAGCGCCTCCGCGGTCAGGCGGCGCGGCAAATCAAAGTTGGGCATCAGTTCACAGCTGACGGCGCGGCTTGCGGAACGCAGCAGGCGCCTTGCTTTTCGTGCGCCACGCGGGCCACGCGCTCACCGGTGCCATCGCCATAGGTCGTACTCTCGCCCGTGGTGAGAAAGGTTTCCCAGGAAATTCCTGCCGGATCGTCAATCCACGCCTTTTCCGATTTGGCGTAGCAGCATGCGGTTTGACCTTGTTCGACGATATTGCCGCCGGCCTGACGCAGCCGCGCATACACCTCCTGCAATTCATCGGCGTTCTCGACCTGAATACCGAGATGATCGAGGCCCGCCTCGCGGCCGCGCGTCGAAATGGCAAAGTTCACCCGGGGATCGTCGAGCATCCACTTGGCGTAATCGGTCTTGACCACGGCCGGTTGCGCGGCGAACAGTGCCGAATAGAAGCCGATCGATTGTGGAAGATTCTCCACCGCGACGTGAACATGAAGGCGCTTCATGATGTGTCTCCCTCAGGCCGTAACTTTTGCGCGCTTGCCGCGCGCGGGCTTGCACGCGGCGATCGGCGCGCATTGCTCTGCGTGTCCGCCGCAGCAATCTTCAACCATGAACGAAGTCAGGTTTTGAAACGCCGCCAAATCCGCCCGGTAGATGATCGAGCGGCTCTTCCGCTCGCTCATCACGAGGCCAGCGCGCGCAAGGATGGCGAGATGCGCCGACATGGTGTTTTGCGGGACCGCGATCGCCCGCGCGATCTCCCCCGCGGCGAGGCCGTTGGGTTCGTGCTTCACCAACAGCCGGAACACGCCCAGTCGCGTCGATTGGGCGAGAGCCGCGAGTGCAAGAATGGCTTGCTCTGATTCCATATATCTAGAATTATAGAAATGTTAGACCGCAGTCAATCCCGGCGATTCCTGAAAGACCTGAAAGAGATGTTTCCAGCATGAGCCAGCGCCAGCTTCCCATCATCCTGGCGCTCGGCACCACGCAGACGCTGGCCTGGGCATCGAGCTATTATTTGCCCGCCATCCTGGCCGATCCGATCGGGCGCGATCTCGGCGTCTCCTCGAACTGGATCTTTGCCGCCTTCTCCGCCTCGCTGGTGATATCGGCCCTGCTCGGTCCGCGCATTGGGCGCCAGATCGACCTGGTCGGCGGCAGGTCGGTGCTCTCGATTTCCAATTTGACACTGGCCGCAGGGCTGGCGCTGCTCGGCTTCACCTATTCGATACCGATGCTGATCATGGCCTGGCTGCTGCTCGGAATCGGCATGGGCGCCGGGCTCTACGACGCGGCCTTTGGCGCGCTCGGGCGCATCTATGGGGATGCTGCGCGCCGCTCCATCACCGGCATTACGCTGATAGCGGGCTTTGCCTCCACCGTCGGATGGCCGTTGACCGCCTGGGGCCTGGAAAGCATCGGCTGGCGCAACACCTGCTTTGCGTGGGCGGCGGCGCACATCCTGATCGGGCTGCCGATCAACTGGCTGATGCTGCCGCCGGTCGCCGGCGCCAAAGCCGCGGTGGCGAACGCCGTCAAGCCTCACATTCCCATCGATCGCACCATGGCGCTGTTGGCGTTCGCCTTTGCCGCGGCCTGGAGCGTCACCGGCGCGATGGCGGCGCATTTCCCGCGCATCCTGGAAGCGGCCGGCGCCACATCCGTGCAGGCGATCGCGGCCGGCGCGCTGATCGGTCCGGCGCAGGTCGCGGCGCGGATCGTCGAGGCCAGCCTGCTCAGCCGTTACCATCCGCTGGTCTCCACGCGCCTTGCCTGCCTCACCCATCCGATCGGCGCGATCATCGTGGCGCTGGTGGGCGGCGGCGCGGCCAGCGTGTTCGCGATCTTCCACGGCGCCGGCAATGGCGTGCTGACCATTGCACGCGGGACGCTGCCGCTCGCCATCTTCGGCCCCAATAACTACGCCTACCGTCTCGGCATCATCGGCGCGCCGGCGCGGATGGCGCAGGCCGCAGCTCCCCTGGCGTTCGGCCTCTTGATCGACAGCATGGGCAGCCGCATCCTGATCGTCTCCTCCGCGCTCAGTCTGGCGGCGCTCGCTGCGCTGTTTCTGCTGCGCGCGGGTCCGCCGGCTTCGGAACCGCCGGGCTGAATTTGCGCTTCCCTTGGCGATGGGTTTGAAGCACAAGACGGCATGGAAAAAGAACCGGCAGCAGCCCCCAAAGGCTTTGTGCAATGGGCGATCACGCCACCGCAATCCTATGCGGTCTATCTGGTCTGCCTGTTTTTGGTAGCCGGATTGTCGTTCTATGTCGGAACGCTGAAGCCGAAGAAGGCGATCAATATCGGACCGCCGCCGATGTCCGCGCCGCGCAATTGAGCGTCACGTGCGTGGTCCATTCTAACGTAGTCCCTGCGAAAGCAGGGACCCACAGGCGCTGGTCGTTACATTAGATATCAGATATCGCCCCAGCGTGCCCGAAACCACGGCCTGTGGTCATGGGTCACGGCTCCTGATGCGCAATTGCGCATATGGGCCGGGACGACGATCTTTGAGGATGCCCGAATGGCAAACGACACAGCGCCCTCGATTACCCGCATCAACCCGCCGGAACTCGGCAGCCCGCCCGGCTATTCGCAGATCGTCGATGTCAGCGCCGGCCGCATCATCTTCATCGCCGGCCAGACTGCGCTCGATCGCGACGGCAATGTGGTCGGCAAGGCGGACTTTGCGGCGCAAGCGACGCAAGTATTCGACAATCTCACGATCGCCTTGCAGGCCAGCGGATGCACGGCCGCCAATCTGATCAAACTCACGGTGTTCCTCACCAACATGAACAATCTCGCCCGCTACCGCGAGGCGCGCAACCGCTTCTTCGGCTCGGTCACGCCACCGGCGGCACCCGCGGTGACGCTGGTCGAGGTATCGAAGCTGTATGGGCCCGACTTCATGATCGAGATCGAGGCGATCGCCGCGGCCTAGTCGTAAAACTCCGGCGACATTTTCAAGCCGTCGCGCTGCGCCTTGTCGTGGTTGATCCAGAGCTGCGCCTTCTCCTTGGTCAGCGTGTCCGAGATCTTCTGCATCGAGGCCAGAGTCTCGTCTTTGCTGAAATTGTTCACGGGCACGCCGCGATTGTCCCAGTTGCTCTTGAAATGAACGGCATCGCCGGTCAGGACGATGGCGCCGGTCTTCGGCAGCTTCACCAGCAGCGACTGATGACCGGGCGTATGCCCCGGCGTCGACAGGATGGTCACGCTGCCATCGCCGAACACGTCACGGTCGCCTTCCAGCTTTGTGACGGGATGCTCGGGCTTGAATCGGGGCGCGTTGTTGGCGCCGGGCCAGTCATATTCGGCTTTCTGCACATACAGCATGGTGTCGGGAAACATCTCGACATTGCCGATATGGTCGGGATGGGTGTGCGAGACCGCCATCGCCTTGATATCCGATGGCTTCACCCCGAGCTGGTCGAGTTGCGCGGCGAGCGTCTTGGGCCGGCGCCAGAACACCGCCTTGGGATCGGCCGGCGCGAGCCCGTTCGGCATCTCCGCGACCGCGTCCGGAATCCCGGTGTCCCACAGGAACCAGCCCTGCGCGTGCTTGATCAGGTAGCAGGTGTCGACGAAGTCCATCGACTTGCCTTCGTTGATTCCCGGCGACCAGCGCGAAATATCGCCGGCGACCCCCTCGCCGCAATTGAGAACGTAGAGTTTCTCGACGCCGGATTTGCCCGGCTGCGCATGGCCGGGACCGATGGTCAGCGCAGCTGACAGCAGCAGCAGCAGCACGGCAAGGCTTATTATTCTCATTCGTTTCAATTGATTGCTCCCATCGACGGACCCGAACAGGCCGATGGCGAGATACTACTTCATTGCCGCCGTCATTCGTCGCCGGTTACGCTTATTTGATCTCCGACGTCGCGATCCATATGCCGGCGAACACCGCGACCAATCCAAGCACGAGATTGGGCGTGATCGGCTCGCCGACGAGTTGGGTCGCGAGCAGCGCCGCCGCGACCGGATTGACGGTCATGGTGTTGGCGACGCGCGTCGGCGTCGCCCGCTCCAGCGCCTTGACCCAGAGGATGAACGCCAGCGCGCCACCGGCGATGCCGAGATAGAGGCCCGCGATCCATTGCGGCGGCGTGAAATGGCTCAGGGCCGCGACGCTGCCGGTCACGGAGCCCACCAGGATCAACGCCGCAGCACCCGTCCCCATACCGACGGTGAGGAAGCCGAGCGCGCTGGAGCGCTGCATGAAGGGCCGGGACAAGACGTTGTAGAAGGCCATGCACAGCACGGCGCCGGTCATGATCAATTCGCCGCGCCACGCCCCCGCCGGCGCGGTGGAAAGTCCCGATGCGAGCGCTGCGATGACGCCGAGCACGGCGATGCCGACGCCGAGCGATTTTCGCATCGTCAGCGGTTCGATCCCGAGCAAGGCGCCGACCACCATGGTGTGCAGCGGCAGCGTCGCCAGCGCGAGGCTGGCGCGGGCCGCGGTCGTGTACGATATCGCGATGTTGTAGAGAACGAAGAACACGCGAAGCAAAAGCCGAGGGCCGCGACCGCCGGCCAATCCCGGCGCTGCGGCCACTTCGCCTTGAGCAGGACTGCCGCCGGCAGCACGCACAGAAATCCTATTCCCCATCTGAGAATGGCGAGCGTGATCGGGTCGGTATTCCCGGCGAGATAGCGCGTGATCGCCGCCGCGGTGCCGCCGAGGCTGCTCGAGACCAGCGCGATCGCAACGCCTACCCATTCGCCCACACGCGTCTCCCGATCGCGCCGCTGGTCCTATCGCGCAATCAGCTGCAGGATCAGCACCGCGCTCATCCTTGCGAAACTGAACATGTGATCGCGGCAAACCCCGCGCGCCAGCCGCGACCGCTCTCCCGCCGAATCTTGCGCGCTTCCAAGCCTGCGCGCGTTCGGAACGGTCCGTATCATCGTAGGCACGAAACCGCTGCCCGCCAGGAGTAGCGAGCCCCAGCCGACCCACCACTGGTATTCGCCCTGCACAATTTCCGCACAAATGGCGGCAAGTGTCAGCAGCATGACCAGCGCGATCAAGCGGTTCATCGGATAGGCCTCGGTAGTGACGCAGCGGTAATAGGCCGAAATCGACGTCAGCACTTCCGGCGGCAGCACTTCGCTCGACGCTTTGCGCGTCTGCACGTCGAACATCAGATCGAACCACAATACGGCCAGCAGAAAACCTGCGCCGGTGGCGGCGAATGTGTGCATGGCGATCCCCCTGTTGGGCCCACCCTAGTTCATCGCCGGGAGATCGCGTCAACGCTTTTGCAAATATCTTGCGCGCACGGCCCTCTCGGGCATAGCCTGCAGCGGGGACGTCGCGGCGTCCCCGTGAAATGGCGATCCCATTCAAGCGCTGCTCGCTTTTGTTTGGAGCGAGCACATGGATGGATTTCCCCTCGAGATTCCGCTTTTCCTGCTGGCCACATTCGCCGGCGCGCTGGTTGCGGGCCTCTCCGGCTTTGCCTTCGGCCTCGTCGCCGCGTCGATCTGGCTCTACATCCTGACACCCTTGCAGACCGCCACGCTGATCATCGCCTTCGGCCTGATCGTGCAGGGCTACTCGGTCTGGAAGCTGCGCGGGGCGCTGGACTGGAAAAAACTCTGGCCGTTCGTGCTGGGCGCGGCCCTCGGCGTTCCCGTCGGTGTCAGCATCCTGACCTGGGCCAACCCGGCGCATGTGCGCATCGGCGTCGGGGTCTTTCTGGTGCTGTACAGCCTCTACGCGTTGTTTCGTCCGGCGATCAAACCGGTCACCGCAGGCGGCGCCGCGGCCGATGCCGGCATCGGCTTCTTCAACGGCGTGCTCGGCGGTGTCACCGGGCTGGCCGGAATCCTCGTCACCATCTGGTGCGGCCTGCGCGGCTGGCCCAAGGACGTGCAGCGCACAGTGTTTCAGCCGGTTGCGGTGGCAATCTTCCTGATGAGCGCGCTGTGGATCGGCGCCAAGGGTGCGATCACGCCGGATATCATCAAACTGTTCCTGATCGGGCTGCCGGCGTTGTTCGCCGGCACGTGGCTCGGGTGCTGGTGCTGCTGCTGGCGTCGGGAATTGTCTTGATGATCTAGTGGCTCTGCACAGTGATTATGACTCTTTGGAAGTAGCGGGATAGGCGCGGCCCATTTTGGTGCGGGCCTTGTCTGTTGTGAACATCCATTTGATGCGTGAGCGAGCAGCATTTCGCTGGCGTTCCCAGGCGGCGATTTCGCGGCGCAGTCGCTTGGGATCGTCGATCCTGCGATCCAGGCACTGGCCCCGCAGGACGCCGATCTCGATTTCAACCATGTTGAGCCAGCTTGCGTGCTTGGGGGTGTAGTGGAACTCGAGCCGTCGCAAAACCCGCCGGGCTTCGGCGGGCGGAAACGCCTGATACAGGGCGCCGGCAGAGTGGGTCGATAAATTGTCCTGAACGACCCGGATGGCCTCCGCATCGGGATAATGGATGTCGACGAGATCGCGCATGCATTGGGCGTAGTCTTCTGCCGCTCGCCGCTCGGTGACTTTGACCTTGCGCCAGGGACGATGCACGTCGAGGAGGACGAAGAGATTGACCGTGCCATTGCGACGATACTCGTAATCGTAACGTTCGAGCCGGCCGGGCTCGGCCGGGATGGGCTGACGGGCCTCGCCGATGAGTTGCACCGGGCTTTCGTCGAAGCACACCACCGGCCGCTTGGGGTCGGACGCCTCGGCGTAGAGGTCGAGCACGTCCTCCATGCGTGCGACGTATTCGCCATCGACCCGCGGAATGCACCACATGTCCTTGCGCCAGGGCTTGAGGCCATTTTCGGCCAGGCGCCGCCGAACCGTCTCATGCGACAGGCTCTTGTGTTCGGTGAGCTTGACCATCGCACCTGCCAGCAGCTTGAGCGTCCAGCGGGCACGGCCTTCTGGAGGGCTGGCGCAGGCTGTCGCCACCAGCAAGGCTTCTTCCTTGCCCGTGAGTTTGCGCTCCGCCCCGGGACGCGGCTCGTCGCTCAGCGCCCGCTCCAGATTGCCTTCGACGAAGCGTCGCTTGGTCCGGTACACGGTCGAGCCGCCCACGCCGACGCTCTTCGCGATCTCCTCGTCGCTGGCCCCGGCATCGGCGGCCAGCAAAATCTGCGCTCGCTTGAGCTTGCGAGACGCATGCTTGCCGCCGCTGAGCAGCGCCTTGAGTTCGATGCGCTCGATTTGGCTCAGTTCGACCCGATAGCGTACATTCATGCGTGCCTCCTCGTTCGAGGCACGCACAAACAACTGAATCGGATGGCCGGCGTGAGTCCTTCGGCAAAAACCTTCACGCCCAAACAGGGGCAGTACCTGGCCTTTATCCACCTCTATACGCGTCTGCACCGCAGACCCCCGGCGGAAACCGACATGCAAGAATACTTTCGCGTCAGCCCGCCTTCGGTTCACCAGATGGTGCTCACGCTTGAACGCGCCGGCCTCATCAGACGGCAGCCAAGGACACCTCGCAGCATCGAGGTCCTCGTTGATCCAAAACACCTGCCGGAGCTAACCTGACTGCCAGACGCAACCTGTCAAAATCACTGTGCAGAGCTACTAGTAGGCGTGCTCTTGCGGCCAGGTTCCAACCTGGATTGTCGCGCGGAAAGTTCCATGTCCGCGCAACGCCAAAGCGGCGGCCGCGTTGACAGTCCGCGCCGGTGCGATTGTAATGTGGGGATGGGGGTCAGCGATCCCCCCATGAGGCGACATGCCCAAGTATCGCGTCCCGCTTGAGCGAGGGGCGCAGACGCATGTCCTGATCCATCTCATCCAGCATTCAGTCAAGACTCGGCCGCGCAGCATCAAGCATCGCCGGACTCCCGCTGTACGCGGCCGAATATCTGGGGCGCAAAAAGGAGAAAAATCATGAAATATCCCCTCACCCCGCTCGCACTCGGCGTGGCGCTGCTGCTGTCCTCGCCCGCCCGCGCCGCCGACATCGACTGGAAGAAGGTCGACGCCGCCCTGGGCAAGACCGCGGCCGTCAGCGGCGAAGTTCACCGCTACGGCCTGCCGCGATCCGACCTGCACGTCACGCTGGACGGCGTCTCGATCAAGCCGGCATTGGCGCTGGGCGGATGGGTGGCGTTCGCGCCGATGCATGGCGAGGCCATGCTGATGGGCGACCTCGTGCTGCTCGAGACGGAAATTACGCCCGTCATGACCAAGCTACTGGAAAGCGGCCTGGATATCACCGCGATCCACAATCACATTCTTCGCGCCGCTCCCGCCACGTTCTACATGCATGTCGCCGGCCACGGCGACCCTGAGAAAATGGCAGCGTCGATCCGTTCGGCGCTTTCATCGGCAAGCAAGACGCCGTTCGATTCGCCGGCGACGACCGCAGGCCCGGCTCCGGCCATCGATCTCGACACCGCGAAGATCGACGCGGTCATGGGCGCGAAGGGAACGGCCAATGGCGGCGTCTACCAGTTCGGCATCCCCCGGCGCGAGCCGGCTACCGAAGGCGCCATGCAGGTCAACGCCGCGCTTGGCGGCGCCAACGCCATCAACTTTCAGCCGACCGGCAACGGCAAAGCCGCGATCACCGGCGATTTCCTGGTGACGGGCAATGAGGTCAATCCGCTGATCCGGGCGCTGCGCGCCGGCGATATCGAAGTGACCGCGATCCACAGCCACATGCTCGACGAAAACCCGCGCATGTTCTTCATCCATTTTTGGGCTGATGACGACGCCCTGAAACTGGCGCACGGGGTCCGCGCGGCGCTCGACAAGACCGCGGTTGCGCAACGCTGATATTCGCCGGAACCGTCAGGTCTCCTCCTCTGGAGGCTTGATGTGCCGGAACGAAAACAGCAATGCGAGGTCGTAGACGATCTTCAGCGTGCCGCAGACCACCAGCGGCAGGCCGGAAAAGGCCGTCATCAGCAGCGCGCCCGAGATCGCCGGGCTGATCGCCGAGGCCAGGCTGCGCGGTACGGCGGTGACGCTGGCGGCGGCCGGCCGTTCCGCCGGCGTCACCACGGCCATGACGTAGGAGGTGCGGGTCGGCACGTCCATCTGCGACAGCGCCGAGCGCAGCAGCAGCAATCCGAGTGCCACGTACAGATTGGGCGAAAACGCCGCCAGGATCAGGAACAGGCTGGAGGGGATATGCGTGAACACCATGGTGTTGACGAGGCCGACGCGCCTGGCGATCCAGGCCGCGACCGGATAGGAAAACGCGCTGAGCGTGCTCGACCAGAAGAAAAACAGTCCGGCCGCCGACAACGAGAGATCAAATCGTTCAAACAGCCAGAGCACCAGCAAGGATTGCGCGACGAAGCCGCCCGCGAAGGCGTCGATGGAAAATAGCGCGGCGAGCTTGTAGACCGTGGCGCGCGATGGTCCGAGCGGCGCCTGCGGCGGTTTCTCTTCGGCCGGCGCGTGCGGAACCCGACGATAAAGCACCGCACTGAGAACGCCGAGCGCGGCGTAGGCGTAGAACATCAGGTGAAACGCGCCGAGCCTCGTGCTGCCAGCTGAAACCAGGAAATCGGGCAATGACGCAGCCAGCGAGCCTGCCGCCGTGCAGAGTGCGCCGATCAGGCTGTAACGGGCAAAGATGTGGGTCCGCCGCTCGTCGGTTGCGCTGTGCGCCAGCACCGCATGTTCCAGCGGAACGAGAACGCCGAGGTCGCCACCGGACGGGTTGATGGTGCCGATAAACGCGACCAGCGCGATCAGGACGAAGTGCTCGACATTGGGAAAGGCTGCGCCGGTGGCCGCCATTAAGCCCGCGCCAAAAATCATGAGCGCGCGCAAGTCGCGGTGCGGCGCGATCCAGCCGACGATCAGGGTCAGCAGCGCCGTTCCCAGCAGCGAGGCGGTCGCCACCAGGCCAACGGCAACCGCGTCATACCCCAGCGCCGTCATGTAGGCGGGCAGGATGACGATGGCAAAGCCGTCGCCGAATCCGCGCAGGCCCCGCGCGGTGTAGAGCAGCGCGATCAGCGTGTTTCCGGTTGACGCCTTTGATTCAGTCGTAGTGCTCGTCATCGGTGCCTTTGTGAAACCAAATTGATCCCAAAATCAATCTGCTATGGCAGTGTCGTGATTGTCAGTCGGTCGAAGCGCGTCACGCTGTCGGCTTTGGTCCAGAGCGCGCACCGGCTTCCGTAAAGGTCTGGTCGGTGACGCCGAACAGCGTCTTGCCGTCATAGGAGACGGTGAAACGCTCGCCTTCGGCGCGCAGGCCGAGCGTATGCCATTCGTCGGGGGTGACCTTCAGGTTGGCGCCGCCCAGCTGTTCGCGCCGGCCATCGACGACACGATAGAACCGCACATTGTCCTCCAGCGCGTTGGCGCGGGCCACATAGTAATTGTCGGCGTCCCGCAGCCGCACGGCAATGCCGCCGGCCTGATCGATCTTGCCGGCGACCGCTTTGAAGCGGATTTCCACATTGAGATTGGAGGCCGACAGGCTTTCATGGATCGCGAGCGGAAACCGGTAGTCGGTGCGATCGGTGCTGGTCTGCTCGATCGCGCGGCCGCCCGTGGCCGTCTTGTCGGCGTTGACCGTCCACGCGCCCTCTCCGCCCCGCCCGGTCTTCGCGAAAGTGAAACCTGGAGGCGGCGACCCCTGTGTCATCTGATCAATGGCAATCATGGCAGCTCCTGTTTGCGCGGACGCGAACAGTTCCACATCCGCGAGGTAACACGCGGCGAGAAAAGCGGTCAGAACAGATCTGCGGGAACAAAAAAATAACGGCCCGTTCCGGTCCATGCGCAATCCTCGACACGTCGAGTGTGCGCAGAGCTTGGACGGAGGGCCGTCTGACGGGGAGCCTGCTTTGTCCCCGAACAGCTGCAAACTAGTTCCGAATGCAAGTCTTCGCAAGCCGCTCGTGCGAGGTGCGCGCGAGAACGGTTGACAGCGCGCGCGGCAGGCAGTTAATTCAGGCCATGGGGACCCAGCGATCTCCCCACGAGGCGACAAGCCCAAGTATCGCGTCCCGTTCTGTTTTACGAGGGCGCAACCATGTCATCCCACACCTCTATATCCCAAGATAAGCTTTCCCGTTTGATCGGGACGGCGAAGACCCCTGTTTTGATCGACGTCCGAACCGACGAGGATTTTGCAGCGGATCCGCGGCTGATTCCCGGCGCGGTCCGGCGCAACCATCAAGACGCAGCCAACTGGGGCGGCGAATTCGCCGGCCATCCGGCCATCGTCGTCTGCATGCGCGGCGAGAAACTGGCGCAAGGCACGGCGGCCTGGCTGCGCCATGCTGACGTGTCGGCGGAAACCCTGGACGGCGGTTTTGAAGGCTGGAAAGAGGCCAAATTGCCGCTGGTGAACGCATCGAAACTGCCGCCGCGCGACGCGCAGGGGCGCACGGTCTGGGTAACCCGGGCGCGGCCGAAGATCGACCGCATCGCCTGCCCCTGGCTGATCCGCCGGTTCGTCGACCCGAACGCGGTATTTCTGTTCGTGACGCCGCCCGAAGTCGTTGCGGTCGGAGAACGCTTCAATGCCGTTCCGTTCGACATTGAAAACGTGTTCTGGAGCCACCGCGGCGAGCTCTGCACCTTCGACGTGATGATCGAGGAGTTCGGGTTGTCGACCCCGCCTCTGCTGCGGCTCGCCACCATGGTGCGCGCGGCCGATACCGCGCGGCTCGATCTGTCGCCGGAAGCGCCGGGATTGCTCGCGGCCTCGCTCGGGCTGTCGCGCATGTATGACGACGATCTCGAACAACTCGAGGCCGGCATGTTGCTGTATGACGCGTTCTATCGCTGGTGCCGCGACGCAACCGGGGAAACCCACAACTGGCCGACCAACAAGGCGAAGGCATAATGGACGCGACGACGAACAAGACGGCGGAAGCTGATGCCGGCCACGGCATCAGCTTCCGTGAAGCTTTCCAGGTCTGGCTCCGCGTCGCGCTGCTCAGCTTCGGCGGGCCCGCGGGCCAGATCGCGGTGATGCACCGCATCCTGGTCGACGAAAAGAACTGGATTTCCGAAAGCCGGTTTTTGCATGCATTGAACTATTGCATGCTGCTGCCGGGGCCGGAGGCGCAGCAACTGGCGACCTATATCGGCTGGCTGCTGCACCGGACCGCCGGCGGCATCATGGCCGGCGGGTTGTTCATCCTGCCCGGCGTTATCGCCATCATGGGGCTGAGCTACATCTACGCGGCCTACGGCAATGTCGGCTTCGTCGAGGCGCTGTTCTTCGGGCTGAAGGCCGCGGTGCTGGCGATCGTGATCCAGGCCGTCGTCCGGGTGGGAAAACGCGCGCTGCGCAACCGGATCATGATCGCACTGGCGGCAGCCGCCTTCATCGGGATCTTCTTTTTCAACGTACCCTTCCCGATCATCATCATCTCGGCCGGCGTGATCGGCTATCTCGGCGCCAAAAGCGGGCGGAGCGAATTCGCCGCGGTCGGGCACGGCGGCAATGGCAAGAAAGCAGCGGCCGTGGACAGCATGCTCAGCGATGAGCTGCCCGACCATGTCCGCCCCAGCGTGCCGCGCGCGCTGCGCGTCAGCGCGGTGTGGCTGCTGCTATGGCTGGTGCCGGTTGGCGCGCTGCTGATTGGCCTCGGCCAGGCCAATGTGTTTAGCCAGATCGCGCTGTTCTTCTCCAAGATGGCGCTGGTGACCTTCGGCGGCGCCTATGCGGTGCTGGCCTATGTCGCGCAGCAGGCAGTCGAGCATTATCACTGGGTGCAGCCGCGCGAGATGCTGGACGGCCTCGGCATGGCCGAGACCACGCCAGGCCCGCTGATCATGGTGCTGCAGTTCGTGGGCTTCATGGCCGCCTTTCGCGATCCCGGCCAACTGTCGCCGATGCTGGCGGGCACGCTCGGCGGGCTGCTCGCGACCTGGGTCACCTTCACGCCCTGCTTCCTCTGGATTTTCCTGGGAGCGCCCTTCATCGAGACGCTGCGCGGCAACAAGGGGCTCGCGGGCGCACTGACGGCGATCACCGCGGCCGTGGTCGGCGTGATCCTCAATCTGTCGATCTGGTTCGCGCTGCACACGGTATTCCGCGAGACGACGCCGGTCCGCTCGGCCGGGCTGTCGTTCGACATGCCTGTCTTGTCGAGCATCGATTTTCCCGCGCTGGTGTTGGCGGTGGCGGCAGCGACCGCGATCTTCCGCTTCAACCTGGGTATGTTGACGGTGCTGGGCGGATCGTGCGCGGCGGGCGTAGCGCTGCGGGTGGCCGGGATTATTTGAGCCCTACACCATCTCGGCCGGCGCGAGCTTGCAGGTCGCGCTGCTGGCCTCGATCTGCAGCGTCGCGTGATGGATGTTGAAACGGTGCGACAGCCCCTCGCAGACGTGATGGAGGAACGCATCGTCGTGGCCGCCGGGACGCACCAGATGCACGGTCAGCGCGGTCTCGTTGGTGCTCATGGCCCAGATGTGCAGATCGTGGACTTCCAGGACGCCTTCCAGGCCGCCGAGATAATCCCGCACCGCGGCGAGTTCGATGCCTCTCGGCACGGCGTCGAGCGCGAGATTGACGCTGTCGCGCATCAGGGCCCAGCCGCTCGCCAGCACCACGGCTGATATGACGAGGCTGATCGCCGGATCGACCCACAGCCATCCCGTGGCCATAATCACGAGCGCTGCGACCAGCACGCCGAGCGAAACGGCCGCATCCGCCGCCATATGCAGATAGGCGCCGCGGATATTGAGATCGCCATGGCGGCCGCGCATGAACAGCAGCGCGGTGCCGCCATTGATCGCGATGCCGAGGGCGGCGACCCACACGACGGTCCAGCCCGCCACCGCCGCGGGTTCGCGCAGGCGGTTGATGGCCTCGACGGCGATGCCGCCGACCGCGACCAGCAACAGGCCGGCATTGAACAGAGCGGCGAGGATCGATGCCCGCCGGTAGCCGTACGTGTGGCTATCGGTCGGCTGCTTCTGCGCCAGCCACGCGGCGCCCCAGGCCAGCAACAGCGCGATCACGTCGGAGAAATTATGAACGGCGTCGGAAATCAGGGCGAGCGAGTTGGCCGCGTAGCCGAAAACCAGTTCCGCGACGACGAACGCCGCATTGAGCGACGCGCCGATGGCAAAGCCCGCGCCAAAACTAGCCGGCGCATGGCTGTGACCCGCGTGATCGTGCCCGTGCCCGTGATCGTGCGCATGGGAGTGATCGTGATGATGGTGATCGTGCGCCATTGCAAAAAATAACCGTTGCCTGATCGATCGGTTTCGACGGCTGCGGTTATAGCGCGCGGAAATTCGAATACTATTACAGCGGCCGCGTTATAGTGTTCATAGCGCGACCGCGATCAGTTCCTCCACCAGCGGGCCGCCGCCGACCGGAAACACGATGTATTGCTTGCCGCCGGCCAGATAGGTCATCGGCGCACCGGTCGCGTTCGCCGGCAATTCGAGCTCCGCCAGCATTTCGCCGCTGGTCTTGTCGTAGACCCACAGATGCGGATCGAGATTGTGGAGGTCCCTGATCGGCAAATTGAGTCCGGGCACGAAGCGCGGCGGACTGTAATATCCCATCTGCACCACGATCATGACGGTCTTGGTCA
The DNA here is from genome assembly GCF_036924615.1 of Bradyrhizobium sp. AZCC 2289. Lineage (NCBI taxonomy): Bacteria > Pseudomonadati > Pseudomonadota > Alphaproteobacteria > Hyphomicrobiales > Nitrobacteraceae > Bradyrhizobium > Bradyrhizobium sp. AZCC 2289. Next base: position 10,283,392 of record NZ_JAZHRY010000001.1, read on the forward strand.
GCAGCGCCCAACTGCGGAACGGCAGCCCGAGCTGCTCGCGGATGCCGAGTTTCCGGATCGGCCCCATCGCCCCGCTGCGGCCGACCGGAATCCGCCAGCGGTGATCGCCGCTATTCATGTCGATTGCGACCATGCTGCCGAACGGCGGCTTGAGCAGCGGCAATCCCCGGGGTCCCGGCACGTAGCTGGGCAGGCCGATGAAATCGTAGGTCCCCTGCCACGGCTCGGGCTTGCTAATGAGGATCAGGGTCGGCAGCCGTTGCGTTCCAACATACAGCGTACCGGTCTCCGGATCGATCGCCGCACCCGACCAGCTCGCGCCACCGGCATTGCCGGGCACCGCGATCGTGCCGCGCTGCGACGGCGGCGTGAACAACCCGCCACGGTCATAGGCGGCGGCGATATCGATCGCCTCCTTGTGGATCTCCGGCGTCAGATCGATCAGATCCTCGTCGCGCGCGCCCTGAAGATCGATTGCGGCGGGCCTGGTCGGCACCGGCTGCGTCTTCGACGCGCGCTCGCCGGGCACGCTGGAGGCCGGCACCGGCAGCTCCTCGATCGGCCACACCGGCTGGCCGGTGACGCGATCGAACACATAGACGAAGGCCTGCTTTGTCACCTGCGCGACCGCCTTGATGCGCTTGCCGCCGACATTGATGTCGATCAGATTCGGCGCCGCTGGCGGGTCGTAGTCCCAGAGGCCGTGATGCACGAGCTGGTAGTGCCAGACCTTCTTGCCGGTCGCGACGTCGAGGCAAACAAGACTCTCGCCGTAGAGCCCATCGCCGGGGCGATGGCCGCCATAATAATCGTTGGTCGGCGTGCTGACCGGCAGATAGACGTAACCGAGTTCCTCATCCGCGCTCATCGGCGCCCAGACATTGGCGTTGCCGGCGTCCTTCCAGGAATCCTTCTCCCAGGTATCAGTGCCGGGCTCCTCGCCCTGGGCAACCGTGTGGAAGGTCCAGAGCAGACGGCCGCTCGCGATGTCGAAACCCCTGACATCGCCGGGCGGTGACGGCCGCTTGCCCCACCAGTCGAACACGGAAGAGCCGACCACGATGACGCCGCGGACGATCACCGGCGGCGAGGTCATGGTGTAATAGCCGCGATCGACCGGGCGGCGCAGCCCTTCCACCAAATCGACACGGCCGTCCTTGCCGAAGCTCGGCACCGGCGTTCCGGTTTTGGCATCGATCGCGATCATCTGGCCAAACGCTGTCAACATCACGATGCGTTCGTCATCGCCATTGCGCCAGTACGCGACGCCCCGGTGCACCCATCCGAGGTTGGGAGGAAGACCGAGACCGTTTTGGTAGATCTTGGGATCGAACACCCATTTGGTCACACCGGTAGCGGCGTCGATCGCGGCGACCTGCGACAGCGAGGTCGAGGTATAGAGCACGCCGCCGACCATCAGCGGCGTCGACTCATTGGCGGTGCTTGGGCCGACCGTCGGGTCGGCTTCCTTGATCGCCATGTCGGGCGACTTCCAGCGCCAGGCAATGTGCAATTTCGTGGCGTTGGTCGCGTCGATCTGGGTCAGCGGCGAATAGCGCGAGGCCGCGTAGGTGCCGGCATAGGCCGGCCATTCGCCCTGCGCGAGAGCTTTTGCGGATTCAGGGAGCGCGCCGGGAATGGCCTGCGCGTTCGCAGTAGCCAGTGCGCCACCAAGCGCCAAAACAACGCCGATATTCGCTGCGTGTGCCAGCCTTGCTGCTCTGCCCATACGCACCTCCATCCCTGCGCTGCCGCGCCGGCTTGTCGACCCGCGGATCAGCCTGTCGAACAAAAGTATTGACCAAATCGCATGTGATGTCTAGTGTACTAGTTAATGCATACAGAGCTACTCACCACCTTGCGGCTCGAAAGCTCGGGCGTTCCCATCTATGTCCAGCTTCGGGAACAGATCTTGCGCCAACTCGGCGCCGGCGTGCTGGCGGCCGGCGATCAGATGCCGACCATGCGCGAAGTGGCGGTCGCCCTGAAGATCGACCTCAATACCGTGCGGCACGCTTATGACGAGCTCGAGCGGATGGGCGCCATCACGCTGGTTCGCGGGCGCGGCAGCTTTGTAGCCAAGCCCCCTCCCCTCATGGGCGCGCGCGCGCGCCAGGTTCAGATCGACGGATTGGCAAAACAGGTTCTCGCCACAGCGGCCACGATGGGCGTCGATCCCGTCGCCGTAGCTGACCGAATAACGGCCCTCGCGAAGCAGAAGGAATAGTCGTCATGAACAACTATTTTAAAGCAAGTGGTGCTAACCAACCCGCGATCGTACTGGCTGTCGTGGTCGCAGCGGTCGCGGCGCTCAGCGCATGGCTCGCCTATGACACGGCCTCCCGCAGCCTCTATTGGCTGGCGGGGTGCCTTGCAATCCTGGCGTTCCTCGTTCCTCAAACCATCATGGTGGCGGATCAGTGGGAACGCGCGGTCGTGCTGCGGCTCGGCAAGCTCTCGGCCATTCGTGGCCCGGGGATGTTCGCCATCGTCCCGTTCATCGATAATGTGGCCTCCTGGCTGGATCAACGCATTCAGACGACCGAAATCAACGCCGAAAAGGCATTGAGTAAAGACACGGTGCCGGTGAATATCGACGCGATCGTGTTCTGGCAGATTCACGATCCGGAGCGCGCCGCACTCGAAATTACAAATTACCGCCAGGCCATCACCCAGGTCGCACAAACCTCCCTTCGCGAGATCGTCGGCTCGTCGCTGCTGTCGACGCTGCTGTCCGAACGCAAACAGGGCGATCAGCTATTGCGCGAAGAGATCGGACGCAAGACCGCGGAATGGGGCGTGTCGGTACTCTCGGTCGAGATCCGCGATATCGGCGTGCCGCCGGCGTTGCAGGACGCGATGAGCCGGCAGGCACAGGCCGAACGCGAGAAACTGGCGCGCGTCCTGCTCGGACAGGCCGAACAGGAAATCGCGCAGAAATTTGTCGAGGCGGCCGATATCTATGCCCGCAGCCCGGCGGCGCTGCAGCTCCGTGCCATGAACATCATCTACGAGACCACCAAGGAGCGCGGCGCGACGATCCTGATCCCGACGGCCATGGTCGACAGCATGAATCCGGCCGGCGCGGTCGGCCTCGTTGCCGCCGCGGGCACGCTGCGAAGCGGGGCCTGACGGGCCGCATCGGCCTTCGCAGGGGCGGCTATCTCTACTCCACGCCCCGTCCGAACTTGTTCGACTTCGGCAGGCCATGCGCAAGGCGGCCGGCGTCGGCGCGGTTGCCGCGCCAGTCGGAAAGGTCTTTCCAGCTCATGCTCTGGTCGCGGCCGGCCGAATCCTTCCAGGCAAGCCCTGCCTTGGAATCGAATGTGGCAACGTCGGACAACGAGGCGCTGGTGTACTTCTGCAGCCGCACGCCGCGGCCGCGCGCCATTTCCGGCACCTGGTCGAGCGGGAACAGCACCATCTTGTGATTGGTGCCGATCACGGCAACGGTATCGCCCGACACGGTTGCGATCGCGCAGGCTTCGTTCGGCATCTCGACGTTGAGCACCTGCTTGCCCTTGCGGGTGTTGCCGACGCAATCCTCCTCCTTGACGATGAACCCCTGCCCTTCGCTGCTGGCGATCAGGAACTTGCGCTCGCCCTTGTTGACGAACAGCGAGACGATTGCGGTTTCCGGTTCCATGTCGATGAACATGCGAATCGCCTCGCCATGACCGCGGCCGCCCGGCAGTTTTGCGACGTCGAGCGAGTAGAATTTGCCGTTGGTGGCGAACACCAGAAGTTTTGACGTGGTCTCGGCGAAGAAGGCATGGTCGAGCTTGTCGTCGGTCTTGAAGGCAAGCCCCGAAATATCTTCGACATGGCCCTTGAGCGTGCGCACCCAGCCCTTTTCCGAAATCACCACCGTGCACGGCTCGCGCTCGACGAAGGCTTCCTCGATCGCGGCGAGATCGTGCTCGGGCGCATCGGCGAAGGTCGTGCGGCGCTTGCCGAGCGGCGTCTTCGGACCAAAAATATCGCGGACTTTCCGGACCTGCTCGCTAACCTTCGACCATTGCTCGGTTTCGGAGGCGAGAATGCCCTTGATGCCCTTCAACTCGGCGCGGAGGTTCTTGTCCTCTGTGCGGATCTCGAATTCCTCGAGCTTGCGCAAACTGCGCAGGCGCATGTTGAGGATGGCGTCGGCCTGGATCTCGCTGAGCTTGAACGCCTTCATCAGCGCTGGCTTCGGCTCATCCTCGGTGCGGATGATCTTGATCACCCTGTCGATGTTCAGATAGGCGATCAGATAGCCGCCGAGCACTTCGAGGCGATGCTCGATCTGCTCCTTGCGGTAGTTGGAGCGGCGCAGCAGCACGTCGCGCAGATGGTCGAGCCATTCGCGCAGGCATTCGGCCAGGCCCAGCACCTTGGGGATGCGGCCCTTGACCAGCACGTTGAGGTTCAGCGGAATTTTGCTTTCGAGCTCGGTCAGCCGGAACAACGATTCCATCATCAGTTCAGGATCGACCGCGCGCGATTTCGGCTCGATCACGAGGCGGATGTCCTCGGCCGACTCGTCCCTGACGTCGCCGACCAGCGGCAGCTTCTTCTCGTTGAGCAGTTCGGCGATCTTCTCGACCAGCCGCGACTTCTGCACCAGCCAGGGGATTTCGGTGATGACCACGATCCAGGTGCCGCGCGCGCCCTCTTCCTGGGTCCATCGGGCACGGGTGCGGAACGAGCCGCGCCCGGTCATGTAGGCCTCGGTGATGGCCTCCTTGGAATCGACGATGATGCCGCCGGTCGGAAAATCCGGACCCTTGACCCACTTCAACAGCGTCTTCGACTTCGCGTCCGGCTTCTCGATCAGATGCAGGGCGGCGTCGCACAGCTCGGCCGCGTTGTGCGGCGGGATCGAGGTCGCCATGCCGACGGCGATGCCCTGTGCGCCGTTGGCGAGCAGGTTTGGAAATCCGCCGGGCAGCACGATCGGCTCTTTGGTCTGGCCGTCGTAATTGGCGCGGAATTCGACGCCGTCCTCGTCGATGCCCTCCAGCAGCAGCCGCGCGACCTCGGTCATGCGCGCTTCGGTATAGCGGTAGGCGGCGGCGTTATCGCCGTCGATATTGCCAAAATTGCCTTGGCCGTCGACCAGCGGATAGCGCGAGGAGAAATCCTGCGCGAGACGCACCATGGCGTCGTAAATCGCCTGGTCGCCATGCGGATGGAACGAACCCATCACGTCGCCGACGATCTTGGCCGATTTCTTGAACGGCGTGCCGGGATCGAGCCGCAGCAGCCGCATGCCATAGAGGATGCGCCGGTGCACCGGCTTCAGGCCGTCGCGGGCGTCCGGCAGCGCGCGGTGCATGATGGTCGAAAGCGCATAGGCGAGATAGCGCTCCTCGAGCGCATCGCGCAGCATGACCTCGTGAACTTCAGCCGGTTCTTCCGGCGGTAGCTGTCGTTTTCCCATGGGGAGGCGTTAAACCCTCGCGGTGAATCGGGCAAGACACGAATCGGCGGCAATTTAGGCCGCGAATCGGGCTTACGGAACCGCCTGCCGCGCCCGATATTTGGTCACCGCATTGATAAATCCATCCCGCGCATCGGAATGGCCCTGCCCGCGCGGCTCCAGCACGTGGCGGAGCAGGAACAGCCCTGTCAGTCGAAAACCATCCAGCAGGTCCTGGTCCGACCAGCCGTTCGGACCGCCCTCCCCTTCGCGCAGGAACGGCGGCAGCCGTAACAACCGGTCGCGGAACGGCTCGCCGGCCCGCCGCGATACCGCACCGCCGGACTTTGGCGACACGTAAATCAGCTCCGTGGTCTCACCGGTCGCGGCGCAATTTTCCAGGTCGAGCCCAAAACCGAGTTCGGCCAGCATCGCCAGCTCGAATTTGATGAGATGGGCGGCGGCTTGGCTGACATCGTCGAAATCGTCCAGCGTGCGCTCGAGCATCTCGTAAATGTCTTCGTGCGGGTCGCGCTCCGGCAATAGCCGGGCCAGCGAGGCCAGATGGGTGACGCCATAGGTCGCATGCGACGACGACAGCATGGTGGCCGCGCGCAGCCGCGTGCCCTCGACCACGTAATAGCCGAGATGCTCGTCGAGCCGGGCTCGCCACACCGCCGTCACGCTGTTGCCGGGCTGCAGCAGCGGCCGCATCCGTTTGCTCGAACCGCCGCGCACCAGGCCGAGGTGCCGGCCGTGGGCGCGCGTCAGCAGTTCGACAATGGCGGAGGATTCGCCATGCCGCCGCACCCCGAGCACGATGCCTTCGTCGGTCCATTCCATAGGGTTGAGTTTACAGGATTCCGGCGGAAGGCGCAGCCGTCTCACCACTGTCATTCCGGGGCGCATCGAAGATGCGAACCCGGAATGACAGTGGAACAACCACTACGCGTTGAACCAGCCCTGCGCGTCGCCGGTGAAGGAGAAATAGAGCCCCGCCGCGGTCAGCGCGCAGGACACGACCTCGATGCCGCTGCTGAGTTCCACGCCCTTGTCGCCGATCATCTGCACCAGCGAGATAACCGACAGTACCAGAGCCGTGGCCAACGCCCAGCGCGGCCAGTTCTTGCGCCGCTGGGCGGCGAGCCAGACGAAATAAACCAGCAGCAGGATCAGGAGCGCGTAAATCACGGTTGCCACGGTGATCATCTGTTCGGTCATTTCAGCGGTCGGCGTCCGATCGTCGAACGCGACGGACAGCGCGTCCAGCGTCAGCGACAGATACAGCAGTACTTCAAACCACACTACGTTCTTGGGTACGTTCATCGGGAGCCGGTCATTTCCTTATTATTCCCAGATTATTCCTTGGGGAAGTCCAGTCCCATCTCGCGGTAACGGTCGGGGTCGTCGCCCCAGTTCTCGCGCACTTTGACGAACAGGAACAAATGCACGGGAACGCCGACGATTTCGGCGATTTCCTTGCGCGAATCCGCGCCGATCGACTTGATGGTGGCGCCGCCCTTGCCGAGCACGATCTTGCGCTGGCTTTCGCGCTCGACAAAAATCGTCTGCTCGATGCGGATCGACTTGTCCTTGCGCTCGGTCCAGCTGTCGGTTTCGACGGTGGATTGATACGGTAGTTCCTGATGCAATTGCCGGTAGATCTTCTCGCGCGTGATCTCGGCCGCCAGATGCCGCATCGGCGCGTCCGACATCTGGTCTTCGGGATAATGGAACGGCCCCGGCGGCACCATTTTGGCGAGCGTTTGCCGGAGATCGCCGACGCCGTCGCCCGACAGCGCCGAGATCATGAAAGTGTTTTCGAACGTCATGCGGTCGTTGGCGGTCTGCGCCAGCGCCAGCAATTTCTCGCGCGGGATCAGGTCGATCTTGTTCAGCACCAGGATTTTTGGATGTTTTACGGTCGCGAGTTTTGCCAGGATCGCCTCGGCTTCCTCGTCGATCCCCGCCTTGGCGTCGAGCAGCACGCAGACCAGATCGGCGTCATGCGCCCCGCTCCAGGCCGTCGACACCATGGCGCGATCGAGCCGGCGCTTCGGCGAGAAGATGCCGGGCGTATCGACCAGGATGATCTGCGCATTGTCCTCGATGACGATGCCGCGGATCAGCGCCCGCGTCGTCTGCACCTTGCGCGAGACGATCGTGACCTTGGAGCCGACCAGCGCATTGACCAGCGTGGATTTGCCGACATTGGGGGCGCCGATCAGCGCCACGAAGCCGCAGCGCGTCGCGACTGCAGCCTTCGCGTCAGTTTCATTCATTATTTCACGCCTTCGCGTTCGATCATGACGGAGGCGGCGACCTTTTCGGCCGCGCGCTTGCTGCCGCCGACCCCTTCGGCCGGCGCAAGTCCCGGCAGTTCCACGGCGACACGGAATTGCGGATCATGATGCGGTCCGGTGCGCTCGACCTCGCGATAGACCGGCGTCGGCATTCCCTTGCTCTGCGCCCATTCCTGCAGCACCGTCTTGGGATCGCGCAGCGGCCGCCGCGGCTTGCGCATCCGCTCAAGCCAGTTGCGCTCGACGAATTGCGCCGCCGCCTGATAGCCGCCGTCGAGAAAGATCGCCCCGATCAGCGCTTCGCAGATGTCGCCGAGCACGGATTTGCGCAACCTTGCACTCGCGCTGGCGCCGACCTGGCCGAGCTTGATGTCGTCGACCAGGCCGAGCGATTTCGCGACGTCGGCGCAGCTCTCCTTGCGCACGAGATCGGCCAGCCGCTTCGACAACTCGCCTTCGTCGGCGTTTGGAAACGCGCGATAGAGCATGTCGGAAACGATCAGGCCGAGCACGTGGTCGCCGAGAAATTCCAGGCGCTGATAGCTCTCCCCGCGGCTGCGGGCCGGCTTCAGCGCCGATACGTGGGTGAACGCGGTGGCCAGCAACAAGGGATCGGCGAATTTGTGCCCGATGCGCGCCTCGAGCGCCGCGGTGGCGGCAGCCGCGGCCTTTGCGCCGGCCTTGCCGCGCTTCTTCTTGGGCACGGCAGTGTCGCCGGCATCAGGAAGCGGGCTCGGCTCGCCGGACGTCGGGGGCTCCTGGATGACGGGCGTTTCGTCGTTCATCGCACGATTGAGAATATGCGATTCCAGCGCACCGCGGTCGGCCAGCGCCAGAACATCCAGGCGTGTTCGCCCTCGGCAATGGAGAAGAAGATCATCTGCGCCCGGCCGACGATATTCTCGAACGGCACGTAACCGACCGCGGCCAGCACGCGACTATCCTGCGAGTTGTCGCGATTGTCGCCCATCATGAAGAAATGGCCGGGCGGCACGGTGTAGACGATGGTGTTGTCGTAGAAGCCATTGTCGACGCAATCCAGCGATTCATAGCTGACGCCGTTCGGTAGCGTCTCCTTCCAGCGTTTCACCCGCGCCGTGGCCTCCGAACCGCAGGGGTCCTCGCCGATGAAATCGCTCAGGCGTTCGCGCTTGACCGGCACATCGTTGATGTAGAGCAGCCCGTCCTTCATCTGGATGCGGTCGCCCGGCAGGCCGATCACGCGCTTGATGTAGTCGGTGGAATCATCCTTCGGCAGGCGGAACACGACGATATCGCCCCGGTTCGGCTCCGAGCCGAAGATGCGCCCGGAGAACAGCGGCGGCGAGAACGGAATCGAATAATGGCTGTAGCCGTACGAATATTTCGACACGAAGAGATAGTCGCCAACCAGCAGCGTCGCCTTCATCGAGCCCGAGGGAATGTTGAACGGCTGGAACAGGAAAGTGCGGATCACCAACGCAATCAGCAGGGCATGGATGACGACACGGATGGTTTCACCCAAGCCGCTCTCGGATTTGGTCCCTGTGGTCACGCTCATTGCTTTCCCAAATCCTGCGCGCTCTCGCCGCATGGTGGCAGAACGTTTTCCTCTCGCGAAGCGCTTGCCGTTCGCGTCAGGAAAATGGTCTTGATTCTGATGTTGAAGGCAAATTCCGGCGCAAACCCGAATCCGCCCTGGCTCGATATTGTCGCTGCGGCGTTTTAGACGGTTGTTCGCGGACGCGCAATCAATCGCCCGGTAAAAACTTGCCAATCCTTTGATAAATCTACGATTTTTAGTTTTGGCTCGATCCGCTGACGGCAACGGCCGCGAGCGTCACGATTTGCCGGACGCGACCGCCGAAATTATGACGAAAGCCTGCGCCAGGGGCCAATCGTCGGTGATCGAAAGGTCGATCCGTGCCTCAAAGCCCGGAGGGGTCATCGCCTCGAGCCGGGCCAGCGCCCCGCCGGTCAGTTGCATGGTCGGGCGGCCGCCCGGCAGGTTCACCACCCCCATATCCCGCCACCAGACGCCGCGCCGGATACCGGTCCCGAGCGCCTTGGAACAGGCCTCCTTGGCGGCAAACCGCTTGGCATAGGTCGCCACCACCATTTTCTCGTTTTTGGCGCGGCGCGCGGCCTTGGCGCGCTCGGCATCGGTGAAAATGCGGTCGAGGAAGCGGTCGCCGTGGCGCTCGATCACCTTGGCGACGCGGGTGATGTCGATCAGGTCGGAGCCGATGCCGAGGATCATGCCTTGCCCATATGGCTCTTGCGGCCGCGATCCATCGCCGCGCGCATCATGCGGACGGTTTCGCCGATGCCGACAAACAGCGCCTCCCCGATCATGAAGTAACCGATGTTCAACTCCGCGATTTCGGGCAGGCCGGCGATAGCCTCCGCGGTCTTGTAGTCGAGGCCGTGGCCGGCATGGACCTCCAGCCCGGCGGAGCGCGCCAACCGCGCGCCACTGACAATGCGCTGCCATTCGGTTTCGGCCTTCACCGTGTGGCCATCGACCACGGCGTCGCACCAACCGCCGGTATGGATTTCGATCACAGGCGCCCGCAGCTTCGCCGCCATCTCGATCTGTTTCGGTTCGGCGGAGATGAACAGCGACACCCGGATGCCGGCATCGTTCAGCCGGGCGATGGTGGGCGCCAGCGCGTTGTGCTGCCCGACCACGTCGAGCCCGCCCTCGGTGGTGAGCTCCTCGCGGCGCTCGGGAACCAGGCACACCGCATGCGGTCTGGTCGCGAGCGAGATTTTCAGCATGTCCTCGGTCGCAGCCATCTCGAAATTCAGCGGTTTCGAGATCTCAGCCTTCAGCCGCGCCATGTCGTTGTCGCGGATGTGGCGGCGATCCTCGCGCAGATGCGCGGTGATGCCGTCGGCGCCGGCCTCGATCGCGGCCAGCGCGGCGCGGACCGGATCCGGCCGCTCGCCTGCCCGCGCGTTGCGGAGGGTGGCGACATGATCGACATTTACTCCGAGGCGGAGCGGAGGACCTTTGGGCATGGCGGGCTCGTGGATATTCAGAGTTATCGGCGCTTCCTCATCCTGAGGAGCGGCGTCTTCGCCGCGTCTCGAAGGATGAGAGATATTGTGACCTCATGGTTCGAGACAGCGCAAGAGCGCCTCCTCACCATGAGGGCTCCGGTTTTATCCATTGACACGCTCGACCCGTGCGACGACGGCCTTGGCGCGCAGCTGGGCAATAATAGCGCTGAGATGCTTGAGGTCATAAACCTCGAGATCGATGGTCAGTTCGGTGAAATCGGGCGAGCGGCGCGACATGCTGATATTGTCGATATTGCCGTCATGTTCGGCGATCACGGTGGCGACCTGAGCCAGGCTTCCGGGCTCGTTGACGTTGTCGACCTTGATGCGCGCCGGGAAGCGCTGCGGCATAGTCTCGTCGATATCCCAGCGCACGTCGAGCCAGCGCTCCGGCTCTTCCTCAAAATCCCTCAGCGCCGGCGCCTGGATCGGATAGATCGTGATCCCCTCGCCCGGGGTCACGATGCCGACGATGCGGTCGCCCGGCACCGCGCCGCCGTTCGGCGCGAATTTGACCGGCAAATCGGAATTGATGCCGCGCACGGGGATCACCGATGCGGCACGCGCCGGATGATGGGGATCGGCCTTCAGCTTTAGTTTCACCGCGAGGCTTTTCTTGGCGCCATACCGCACCAGCCGTTCTTCCTTGTAGTCCGGGTACATCGCGCGGGCCACGTCGGAGGCCTTGAGTTCGCCGCGTCCGACGGACGCCATCACGTCTTCGATCGAGGCGCGGGCCAGCCGGGGAAGCGCGCCCTTCAGCTTGTCGTCGGCATATTCGATCTTGGCGCGGGCAAACAGCCTGTCGACGATGCGGCGGCCGAGCCCTGCATATTGATCGCGTACCGCGGTGCGGGTCGCGCGGCGGATCGCCGCCCGCGCCTTGCCGGTCACCGCAAGCGATTCCCACGCCGAGGGCGGCGCCGACTGCGCCTGCGAGGTCAACACCTCGACCTCGTCGCCGTTCTGCAGTTCGGACGACAATGGCGCGAATTTGCCGTTGATCTTGCAGCCGACCGCCGAGTTGCCGACGTCGGTGTGCACAGCATAGGCGAAGTCGATCACATTGGCCTGACGCGGCAGCGCGATCAGTTTTCCCTTCGGCGTGAAGCAGAACACCTGGTCGTGGAATAGTTCGAGCTTGGTGTGCTCCAGAAACTCTTCCGGATTGGCGCTTTCCGACAAGATCCCGACGGTGTGCCGCAGCCAGGCAAAGGCGTTGGATTCTCGGTTAAGCAGCTCGGTCGGCGAACCCACGCCATCCTTGTAGAAAGCGTGCGCGGCGATGCCAAATTCCGCGATCTGGTTCATTTCCTCGGTACGAATCTGCAGTTCGACGCGCTGCTTGCCGGGCCCAATCACGGTGGTGTGGAGCGAACGATAGTCGTTCTGCTTCGGCGTCGAGATGTAGTCCTTGAAGCGCCCGGGCACCACCGGCCAGGTCGTATGCACGACGCCGAGCGCGCGGTAGCAGGCTTCGACGTCGGGTATCACGACGCGAAAGCCGTAGATGTCGGACAATTGCTCGAAGCCGACCGACTTGCGCTCCATCTTGGTCCAGATCGAAAACGGCTGTTTGCGGCGGCCATAGACGCGGGCGGCGATGCCGTTCTTCTGCAGATTCTTGGAGAGCTGGCTTTCGATCTCGCTGATCAGGTTGCGATTGCGCTCGGCCAAGGAATCCAGCCGTTGCATCACCACCGCATAGGCTTCCGGATCGAGCGTATGGAACGAGAGATCCTCGAGCTCTTCGCGCATCTCCTGCATACCCATGCGGCCGGCGAGCGGGGCATAGATGTCGAGGGTCTCCTCGGCGATGCGGCGGCGCGAGGCGTGCGGCACGAATTCCAGCGTCCGCATATTGTGCAGGCGATCGGCGAGCTTGATCAGCAGGACGCGGACGTCCTGGGCGATCGCGAGCAGGAGCTTTCGCAGATTCTCGGCCTGCTTGGCCTCGCGCGAAACCAGTTCCAGCCGCTTCAACTTGGTCAACCCCTCGACCAGCGCGCCGATCTCATGGCCGAAGATGGTATCGATCTCGGCGCGCGTCGCCTCGGTATCCTCGATGGTGTCGTGCAGCAGGGCCGCCACGATGGTGGCATCGTCGAGCTTGAGGTTGGTGAGGATCGCCGCGACCTCGAGCGGATGCGAGAAATAGGGATCGCCCGACGCCCGGGTCTGCGTGCCATGCGCCTTCATGGCGTAGACATAGGCGCGGTTCAGCAGGTCTTCGTTGGTGTCCGGATTATACGACCTGACGCGCTCCACCAGATCGTATTGCCGCATCATGCGCGAGCGCGGGGGTTTGGCGGCCTTCTCCCCCACAGGCGACGCGGGCGCCACGGCGACCGATTCGGTCGCGGCCTGCATCTGCCGGGGGGTGCGGCGCCAATACGCCATCGAATCACTGCCTTCATCCGCGCGGACCGGATGGGTCCGCTTCACGACATAACCTAGTGCGTTTTCGTGCGAAGCAGCACCCCGTGAGGTGCAGAAACGCTCGAAAACCCAGATTTCGTTCGTCAAGGACGCATCGTAACCGCAAAAATGTCAACAAAAGCAAAGGCCCGGACAAATGTCCGGGCCTTTGGCAAATCGGGCGGTTTGGAGACCCTCCGAACGAGGCTTACTCGTCCTCTTCGGGCTGCTCTTCCGGCGGCGCCAGGCCCTCGAGGCCCTTCAAAAGCTCTTCCTCGGTCATGCGCTCGACCGCGACTTCGGTGTCGTCGGCGTCGACGCTGGCGCCGGCCGAGCCGATCAAAGGCACGGTGTCGGGCTCTGGCTCGTCGACCTCGACGAATTTCTGCAGGGAATGAACCAGTTCCTCACGCAGATCTTCCGGTGAAATCGAGGAGTCGGCGATTTCCCGCAGCGATACGACAGGATTCTTGTCGTTATCTCGATCAACCGTAAGTTGCGACCCGGACGAGATCATACGGGCGCGATGCGCTGCCAGCAGGACCAGATCGAACCGGTTGTCGACCTTATCAATGCAATCTTCCACGGTGACGCGCGCCATAGACTGTCGCTCCGTTAAATGGGGCCAAGATGTCGGTTATAGGGGCTAGTTATAGGGGTAAGGGCCGTTTCGCAAGACCAAACTTGTGATTTGCCTTCCCGGAGGGCTCTGCTAACCCACCCCCGGGGCCAGAAGGCCGGAGCGTCCAGACGCGGCGAAGTACCGCCCGGGACAAGCAAAACTCTTCATTGCATTGTCAAAAGACTAGGTTTTTCGCCCTCGCCTCACCATAATTGCAGTGGTGATTGTCGTGGGGAAAGATTCACCGAACTTTAGGCAGCACGACTGGAAAGTGCGCGCGGTTGATTGCCGCTGCGCCAAAAATGTTAACAACAACGCGAGAAACCCTTGATGTCACCTGTTTCCAACAAGATCGCGCTCTTTATCGATGGCGCCAATCTCTACGCAACTGCCAAAACGCTCGGCTTCGACATCGACTACAAGCGTCTTCTCAAGGAATTTCAGAGCCGCGGGACTTTGGTGCGCGCGTTCTACTACACCGCGATCATCGAGGATCAGGAATATTCCTCGATCCGTCCCTTGATCGACTGGCTCGACTACAACGGCTACACCGTCGTCACCAAGGCGACCAAGGAATTCATCGACGCCTCTGGCCGCCGCAAGGTGAAGGGCAATATGGACATCGAGCTTGCGGTCGATGCCATGGAACTCGCCGAGCATGTCGACCAGATGGTGCTGTTCTCCGGCGATGGCGATTTCCGTTCGCTGGTGGAAGCCGTGCAGCGGCGCGGCGTCCGGGTGACGGTGGTCTCCACGATTTCAAGCCAGCCGCCGATGATCGCCGACGAGTTGCGGCGCCAGGCCGACGTATTCACCGACCTGGTCGAGCTGCAGTCCAAGCTCGGCCGCGACCCCTCCGAGCGCCCCGCTCCGCGCGAGCCGCGTCATCACGCGCCGCAATTCCTGCAGCGCGCGACCACCATGGCGCCACGGGCCGATGACGACGAATTCGAGGACTGAGAACGATCCGGCGCGCCGGGGACGGCTTTCCGGCGCAGCCCCCCTTCCCCTCGAACCCGACCGCAACTGCCCGCTCTGCCCGCGGCTTGCCGATTTTCGCCAGCAGGCCCGGGCGCGCGAACCGGGCTGGTTCAATTCACCGGTGACTTCGTTCGGCGATCCCGCCGCCCGGTTGTTGATCGTAGGCCTCGCGCCCGGCCTGCAGGGCGCCAATCGCACCGGACGTCCTTTCACCGGCGACTACGCCGGCGACCTGCTTTATGCGACCCTGCTCGAATATGGCTTTGCCGAGGGCGTCTACCAGGCGCGGCCTGACGACGGCTTGAGGCTGGTCGATTGCCGGATCAGCAACGCGGTGCGCTGCGTGCCGCCGCAGAACAAGCCGCTGCCGGTCGAGATCAACACCTGCCGGCAATTCCTGTCGGCGACCATCGCCACCATGCCAAAGGTTCGCGCGATCGTGGCGCTCGGCCGCATCGCGCATGAATCGACGCTCAAGGCGCTGGGCCTGCGTAATTCGGCAGCACCGTTCGGGCACGGCGCGATCCATCCGGCGGGCACCATCAAGTTGTACGACAGCTATCATTGCTCGCGTTACAACACCAACACGCGGGTGCTGACGCCGGACATGTTTCGGAGCGTGTTTGCGAAGGTAAGAGCGGATTTGAGCTAAGCCCGCACCTTATTTTCCTTCAGCCACGCCAGCACG
Organism: Bradyrhizobium sp. AZCC 2289; assembly: GCF_036924615.1. Classification (NCBI taxonomy): domain Bacteria; kingdom Pseudomonadati; phylum Pseudomonadota; class Alphaproteobacteria; order Hyphomicrobiales; family Nitrobacteraceae; genus Bradyrhizobium; species Bradyrhizobium sp. AZCC 2289. The sequence continues at coordinate 10,298,850 of NZ_JAZHRY010000001.1, forward strand.
TCGCCGGCGTTGCGGTCGGGCGGAAACACCGGATAGAACACATGGGTAATGCGCGCGTTATCGACGATCAGTGCCAGCCGCTTGATCAGCGTCAGGCCCGCCACCGCCATGGTCGGCAAATTCAGCGCGCGGGTCAGCGCCAGCTTCTCGTCCGACAACACCGGGAACGGCAGATGCAGCCGTGAGGCCATCTCGGTCTGGTAGGCGTTGCTTTGCGTCGACAGGCCGAACACCTGGCTCGCGCCGGCGGCCTTGAGTTCGGCATAGAGATCGCGAAACGAGCAGGTTTGCGGCGTGCAGCCGCGTGCGCCCGGGATCATGTCCCAATCATCGACCAGGCTGATCTTGCCGGGCTCGCCGGTGCGGGGATAGGCGAACACGATCGTCCGGCCCGGCAGCGCTGACAGCGTCACCGAAGAGTCGTCGGTGGCCATCAGGGGAAGCGGCGGGATCGTCATGCCGACAAGATGCGCCGCCGTGCCATCGTCGGTCGGCGCCGGGATCTTGCTCCAGTCGACTTCGAGCAGGTTCTTCTGGTTCATCACCCTTCCCTCGGCATCCAATACTTTCCGACCTCATGGTGAGGAGGCGCGCTTGCGCCGTCACGAACCATGAAGCCCTGCGGTCTCATCCTTCGAGACGCGCGCCAAGGCGCGCTCCTCAGGATGAGGAATCTTTCTATCCCCGCGCCCGCATCAGGCGGCCCTTTTCCCGGCCCCAGTCGCGTTTCTTTTCCGTCTCGCGCTTGTCGTGCAGCTTCTTGCCCTTGGCTACCGCCAGCAGAAGCTTGGCACGGCCGCGCTCGTTGAAATAGAGTTTTAGCGGAATCAGCGTCATGCCGTCGCGATCGACCGCGCCCATCAGCTTGTTGATCTGCTTTCGGTGCAGCAGCAGTTTGCGCGGCCGCTTCGGCTCGTGGTTGAAGCGGTTGGCCTGCAGATATTCCGGAATATTGGCGTTGATCAGCCAGATCTCGCCGTCCTTGGTATCGGCATAGGATTCCGCGATCGTGGTCTTGCCGTTGCGGATCGATTTGACCTCGGTGCCGGTCAGCGCAATGCCGGTCTCGATGGTGTCCTCGATCGCATAGTTGAACCGTGCCTTGCGGTTTTCGGCGACAACCTTGATTGGGCGCTCGTTCTTCTTCTCGGCCACGTCAAGCCTTCTTGAGGAGATCGCGGATCTCGGTCAGCAGTTCTTCCTGGCGGGTCGGCTTCGGCGGCACGGCAGCGGCGGCTTCATCCCTGCGCTTGAGCTGGTTCATCAGGCGGATAACGACGAACAGCACGAACGCGATGATGGTGAAATTGATCGTCAACGTCAGGAAATTGCCCCAGGCCAGCACCGCGCCCTGCTTCTTGGCGTCCGCCAGATTGGTCGCCGTCACCGCTTTCGAAAGCCCGGTGAAATAATTGGAGAAGTCGAGACCGCCGGTGATCGCGCCGACGATCGGCATGATGATATCGCCGACCAGCGAGGTCACGATGGCGCCGAAGGCCGCACCGATGATGACGCCGACGGCGAGGTCGACGACATTGCCCTTCATCGCGAATTCGCGGAACTCCTTCAACATGGTCGATTTCCTTCTTCGTTGTTCAGGCGAAGATCGCGCGGGCTCCTGGCTTCACAAGGTCCCGGCGTCAGTTGATCAGGCCGGCATGCACCATGGCGCTGCGCACGGCCAGGCGGGTCGGCTCCGTCACCGGCACCATCGGCAGCCGCAGCTTCTCGACCATCTTGCCGAGCAGCGACAGCGCGTATTTCACCGGCGCCGGATTGGATTCGATGAAGAGATTGGTGTGCAGCGGCATCAGCTTGTCATGCAGCTTGAGCGCGGTGGCGACATCGCCCTTTTGCCAGGCGGCGTGAAATTCCGCGCACAGCCGGGGTGCCACGTTCGAGGTCACCGAAATGCAGCCATGGCCGCCATGCGCCATGTAGCCCAGCACGGTGGCATCCTCGCCCGAGAGCTGGTTGAAGTCCTCGCCCATCGCCGCGCGCTGCTGCGACACCCGCACCATGCTGGCGGTCGCATCCTTGACGCCGGCGATGTTCTTCAGTTCGAACAACCGCGTCATGGTATCGACCGACATGTCGATCACCGAGCGCGGCGGAATGTTGTAGATGATGATGGGAATGCCGATGGCGTCGTTGATCGCCTTGAAGTGCTGGTACATGCCTTCCTGGGTCGGCTTGTTGTAATACGGCGTCACCACCAGCACCGCGTCCGCCCCCGCCTTCTCGGCGTGCTGGGCAAGCTCGATCGCTTCCTTGGTCGAATTGGAGCCGGCGCCGGCGATCACGGGCACCCGGCCCTTGGCCTCTTCGACGCACCACTCGACCACGCGCTTGTGCTCGTCGTGACTGACGGTCGGGCTTTCGCCGGTGGTGCCGACCGGAACCAGACCGTTGGTCCCCTCGGAGATTTGCCAATTGACCAGGCCGCGGAAGGCCGCCTCGTCGAGCGAGCCGTTCTTGAATGGCGTGACCAAGGCGGTGAATGAACCCCGGAATTTTGTCTTGGCTGCCATGGACTTCCTCCCAACGCGCGATTTGACGGCACGGACCGTAAAGTTTGTTTCGACACGCTTTCTTGGCGCGAACCTCGCTGGAAAACGCTGTGTAGCGCCAATTCATATCGGGTCTGGCGATCCCGCGAAAGGGCCGAGCCGGTCCACCCCCGGCCGCGATTTTGCCGTGGTGCGGGCGCAAACATCGCCGGCTGCGACGTTTTTAGCATTTTGTCCACATATTCAATCAAATAGACCTAAGGCTTCAGCGATTGAATGATTCGCCGCCGCAAAGGAAAACCGTGACCCGTTTCGCCCGTGCAGCCGCATTGCGATCGACCGCACTGGCGACAAGTCTGGCGCTGGCGGTCGGCTTGACCGCAATCGCAGGCGACGCCTGGGCCAAGCCGAAGGTTCCACTGCCAAAACCACGGCCGATCGCCCGCAACGCGGTTCCGAAATCCGTGCCCGGCGCAAAAACGGCGGCGACCAATATCGCGCCCGCCCCGGCAACCGCTGCGCCATTGGCGCCCGCGACGCGCCAGCATGCCGCCTTGCCGCCGGCGCGCAAACCCGTCGCCGCGGCGGCGGTGGCCGCGACGACGTCGACGTCGCAAGCCGACACCGACGCGCTGGAAAACGTCATCGACCTGGTCCGCAAGCACAAGCCCGCGGATGCGACGCAGGCGGAAGCCGCAATATCGGATCCGGTCGCCAGAAAACTTGCGGAATGGCTGATCCTGCGCAGCGACGATAATGGTGCATCGTTCGAACGCTACCGCGCTTTCCTGTCAGCCAATCCGAGCTGGCCTTCGCAAACCTTCCTGCGCCGGCGCATCGAAGCAAGCCTGTGGGATGATCATCGCGACGACGCCACCGTGTGGTCGTGGTTCGAAAACGAATCGCCGGTGTCGGCCAAGGGCCGGTTCGCGCTGGCACGGGTAATGATCGCTCGCGGCGATCGGGCCAATGCGGAACGGCTGGTGCGCGAGGCCTGGCGCAACGATCCGATGTCGGAGGATACCGAGAGCACCGCGCTCGATCTGTTCGGCGCGCTGCTGACGGCGGGCGATCACAAGGCGCGGATGGATACGCTGCTCTACAGCAACGAGCAGGAGGCCGCAGCCCTGCGGGCCGCAAAACGGCTGGGCGCCGGCCATGTCGCGTTGGCCAAGGCGCGCATCGCGTCGAACAGAAAAGCCTCCAACAGCAGGGCCCTGCTCGAAGCGGTGCCGCGCGAGCTGCATGGCGACACCGGCTACATCTTCGCAAAGATCCAGTTGCTTCGCCGCGAGGAGAAATTTGCGGAGGCCGCGCAACTGATGATGAGCGCGCCAAAGGACGCTGCCCGGCTCTACAATGTCGACGAATGGTGGATCGAGCGGCGGCTGCTGGCGCGCAAGATGCTCGACACCGGCGAACATCGCACCGCCTATCTGATTGCCAGGGACGCCGCCCTTCCCGCACGCGACATCTACAAGACCGAGCAGGAATTCACGTCAGGCTGGATCGCGCTGCGGTTCCTCAACGATCCGGCGACGGCGGCGCAGCATTTTGCGCGGATCGGCGTCGGCAGCGTAAACCCGACCGCGCTCGCGCGCGGCGGCTATTGGCAGGGCCGCGCGGCGGAAGCGGCCGGCCGTGCCCAGGAGGCCCGCGCCGCCTACACCCGCGCCGCCGAGCAATCGACCAGCTATTACGGCCAGTTGGCGCGGGCCAAGCTCGGTCTGCCGCAGATCGAATTGAATAACGTCCCCCGCGGTCGCGCGGCCGAGCGGCTGGAGATCGTGCGTGCGGTGCAATTGCTCTATGAACTCGACGAGCGCGAGATCGCGATTCCGATTTTTGCCGACACGGGCGAGAACGGCGACCCCGACGCCCTGGTCGGGCTTGGCGAACTGACGTCGCGCTACCACGATGCCCGCGGCATGCTGCTGGTCGGCAAGGCCGCGCTCAATCGCGGCCTGCCGTTCGATTTCTACGCCTATCCCGTTAATGGCATCCCGCCGTTCAAGCAGTTCGGGCCTGAAATCGAGCAAAGTATCGTCTACGCGATCGCCCGCCAGGAGAGCGCGTTCAATCCGGCCGTAGTCTCGCCGGCGCAAGCTTACGGGCTGATGCAGGTGACGCCGGATGCCGGCCGCTATGTCTGCAAGCGCGCCGGCGTCAGCTTCGACCTCAGCCGGATGAAAACCGATCCGGTCTACAACGCAGCACTTGGCGCGGCCGAACTCGGCGGCCTGCTCGAGGACTACCGCGGCTCCTACATCATGACCTTCGCCGCCTATAATGCCGGCCGCGGCAGCGTCAAGAAATGGGTCGACCGCAATGGCGATCCGCGCGATCCCAAGGTCGACGCGGTCGACTGGGTCGAACTGATTCCATTCTCCGAGACGCGGAACTACGTGCAACGGATCATGGAGAATTTGCAGGTCTATCGCGCGCGGTTCGGCGGCGGCACGCGGCTCCAGATCGAAGCCGATTTGCGGCGCGGCGCCAGCATCGAATAGCCTACCGGCAGGGCGCCCCGTCACCGGGCTTGCCGTATGCCGCTGATTTGCCGCGTGCAGGCCCCCGAGCGGCGATTACCCCAAAAATAACGGCGAGCGCGAACCGACTGATCGGGTGGCCATGCTTCGCCGCTAGCCCTTAACAACGAAAAACCCCCGGCAGTTTCCTGCCGGGGGTTCTCCTGGAGTTGGATCAGACGATCAGGATCAGAAGTTGCGCTGAACGCGGACGTTCAAGCTGACGGTGTCCTGGTCCTTGAACTCGTACGCGGTGGTCGGCTTCGGAGCCGATGGGCCCATAACGGCGGCACCGGTGTACTTCTGGTCGAGGTGGAACCACATGACTTCAGCCGAGAACGTCAGGTTCTTGACGGGAGTCCAGCGGGTGACAACACCGAGCTGCGAGACATTGAAGTCCGGGTTGCAGGTGAAGTCTGCCGAGACAACCTTGCCGACAACGTAGGCCGCGCAGTATGCGCCCTTCGCCGAGGTCAGATCGCCAACCGAACCGCGGTAACGAACCGCCGAATAGCTGCCGAACAGGCTGGACGACCAATAGGGATCCCAGTTGTGGTTGAACGCACCACGGACGCCCCAGGCTTCAGTCAGCTTGAGCTGATTGTCGCCGAGAGCGGCAACCGCGCCGGTCGTGGCGTGGTTCGGGAGCCAGACGGCGTCCGTCGTCGCACCGAAGCCGATGCTCTGATAGGCGCCCGGACGGCTAGTACCGCCGAACATCATGAAGCTCGGCGAAGCCGCGCTGGTGGAGATCACCTGCTTGGTGTCACCCCGCGCATAGGTCGCATCGATCTTGAAGTCGTCGCCGGCACCGGTCGGGATGTTCTTGATCTGCAACGCAGCCATCACCGCACCGCCCCACTTGGTGTCGGGGTGGCCGCCGATTTCCGACAGCGCGGTCGGAGATGCAGCAGGAAGTCCAATAGCACCAGCCGGAACAGCAACGCCGTTCAGGAAGTCGTAGGAACCGTTGACTTCATGCGCCGCAGCCGAAATCTGGAACAGACCCCAGGCCTGGTCGACGCGGATGTTGCCGACGACGTCCGGAGCATGCACGCCGGCGTAAGCGTTGCCGCCGTTGCCGGTTGCGTTGAGGCCGTAAGCCAGATTGTAGACCGCGGTGCGGTTGAACACGACCGGATCATCGAGGCCGATGGTGCCCGACACGCCGTTGCCGAACTGGGCGGTGTACTGGATGTTGTTCACGCCGGTGACGGTGTCATGACCGCCGAGCAGGAACGAGGTGTTGTTGCCCGGATAACCATTCCACGGTGTCGCGAAGGCCGAGGACGACTTACCGAAGGTGAAGCCGGCGAACTGGATGAACACGTACTCGACGGCGACGTAGCCTTCGCCGGGCTGGTACAGCAGAGCAGTGCTGGTGCCGGCGCTCCCCGAGCCCGTGAACACGGCCGGGTTGACCGTGTTGTTGCCCTGGGTACCGAACTGGAAGTCAGCCTGACCGAAGGTGCGGACAACGCCGTATTCCGTGGCGGTGCGGGTATCGACCGTCAGCGCCATACGGGAGCGGGCGGCGAAGTAATCGCGGTAGCGATTGCCCTGGCCGAGGTCGCCCGACCACGCCGGCTGGTCGTAGATGCTGCCGTTGAACGTGGTGTCAACGCGCAGATAACCACCCAGCTTGATGCAGGTGTCGGTGCCCGGAATGTAGAAGAAACCAGCACCGTACAGGGAGCAGATCCTCACGTACTCGACCGCTTTGGCCTTGACGGGAAGATCGGCAGCCTGAGCTCCACTCATGGCGAGGAGACCCGCCGCTGAGCCGAGAATAAGGCTCTTAACCATCTTCATGTTAAACCTCCAAGTTGCTCTGTAGGGAAGGTTCCGGATCCGCTGGGTGAAGCACCCTAGGTTGGTTCCCTTGTCCCTTAAAACCCGCTTAGTCGCTTCGCGCTTTCGGACACTCCCGCTAAACGCGAGGGACTTAAGCGAACCACCTAAAACGGGACGACCTCGGGATGCCCCCCTCCGTCGCACCATCACAATTACCGAGAGTGTCTGCACACGCAATAAAGGAACCGCGCTGAAGCGCCTCACTGCGCGCCTTTTCCGGCGGGTGTTGCACAAATAACACGCAGTCGTGATCGAACTTTCACTGCAAGCCATTGTTTTATAAAGACGTTTTTTGAATGTTCCATTTGACGCGCGATTAGGTTGCAGCGACCGCGCAGCTTCGCGCTTTTCCCTCCAAGGCTTCTCTCCGCGTCGAATCGAACGAGCACAGCCACCGATTCCCGCCTCGCGATGTCAGACACATCAAGAAGACGATGCCCGAAATGCAACGCGACAGCGCGATCACCAGACAGCCCAATCACGACCCATATTAAAGGCTCGCGGGATGGGTCCGCTGTTTCGGTCTTGTGACCGCCATCCAGCGGTTCGGTGGTGCGCCCGCGAAAATTGCAAAAGCCCATATTTTTCTGGGTCCAAATGCTTTTGCATGGCGCGCGGAAACCCGAATTGGCGGCGCGAATCGCGCACTCCCAATCCGAAAGCGTGTCGCGCTTCAAAAACATCGCCATGGCGGCAACGTCGATTCTTCGCCCCGTCGAGCGATCGGCGCTTAGACCACGCGACACCCCGATATTGCGCAGCCTTGCGCGAAAGCCTGCAAAACAGCGCCGTGGCGTGCGGGATTCGTTTGCGCGCAGCGGCTGGGGCGGCAACGCCACCAAATGGCCGCAGCGCGACCTGAATCTGCCGCTTGCGGCTGGCCCTCGCGTCGGGCATATCGGCCCTTACGGAGCTGTGGCCGAGTGGCTGAAGGCGGCGGTTTGCTAAACCGTTATAGGGTTGTAAAGCCCTATCGAGGGTTCGAATCCCTCCGGCTCCGCCATTTGTCAAACTAATCTACTGATATCATTACATTTTTATATCGGTTCTGATTGCTGCGTACATTTCAACGCACACTTGAGGCCGAAGGCGACGGATCCATTCAATAACCGGCCTGAAGACGTTCTGAACAAGGCTATTCGCGCTGGGGTAGGCGCCCTACCAGTCGTCGGCAGCCCTCTCCTAGAATTTCTCGCATTCGTCATCGGCGACCCTGCGCAAGAACGCCGCGATGATTTCATGAAGGAAACCGTCGACCGTGTGATGTCCCTTGAGAGCAAATTTAAAGCGTTAAGACCCGACGCACTCAGGGAGAACGAACAATTCCAGGCTACATTCATTCAGTCGGCTCGAATAGCAACGACCACAGCTAGCGCAGCGAAAAAGAAGCTTCTCCAGAACGCTATTCTCAATTCGGCGATCATTTCGGTCAGCGAAACTATCCGACAGATCTTTATGCAAAACCTCGATCGCATCACCCCTCAGCACGCGGTGCGCTTGAATTTTGTAGATAAGCCAGCAGGCAATCCAGCGGCGGCGGCATCGGCTAAAGGAATGATGATGGGCAGCCTTACGTCAATCATCGAAAAAGCGCTTCCCGAGATGTACAGCAACAAAGAAATCTTTGATCGGATATGCGTCGACCTCTATTCGATGGGGCTCACAACCAACGAATCCTTCGGCGGGATGCAGAGCGGTTCGGGTTTACTTGACAGAAGAACTACAAATTTGGGGCAGTCATTTTTGGCTTTCATTTCTGATCCGGAAACAAGTCAAATCCCGCCCGACGATCATTCGTAGAATGCGCCGCCCGTGGCGCCGGCTCATGACTTTCAGGGAGAAGCTGAATTCCATTGCCCGACTGAGATACCCCGAAATTTCCCTGCACAGAGCTGGTGGAACGGGAGAATATCCCGCCCCTGTGCAACATTTGCTTGAAATCGCATGGAGCTAAGCCGGATTCACATTTTCCCGATCCCGTGGGGTGAAGATGACCGACGAGCAGTTGGTGCGCCTGAGAGCACACAGCAACAACATCCATCGCTATCGCCGATTGCTCAAGGGCAACCTGACCGAACACGAGCGGCAGTTCGTCGAAAGACGCCTAATGGAAGAACAGTCCGCGATGCAGAGGCTAACAGCCAATGGCCTCCCGCTCGGTAAGATATCCTCTTCGAAAAGCGCGGCTGTACCGCACGCGTAAAGCGTCTGATGGCCGGCAAAGGTTGGCAGCGCGAGTTTGACGATCCGATACCGCTGCCCTCATCGGGTCAGATGAAGACGCTTGAGGACGCCGCGCGCTTCATTCAGAAGCTGTCCAAGGCCGAACAGCAGCGCGCGCACTGGCAACTAGGGCAAAGAAAAACCCGCCGGCGTGAACCGGCGGCCTCACCTCTCATCGTCCGGTTGCCGAGCCCTGGTAGTGGGTTCAGTTTGATTATGGCAGGCTTACTCACTGGAAAACGGACAGTCCGGAGCGCATGTTCGCGGGATGGCACAAGGCTTGTCTGCACCACCATTAACCCGCGAAGAATTCGCCTCGTTGCAGCACTGCGCCAAGGGTCCGATGCACCGCGCAATCCCGCCCGAACACAAAGACCGACTGATCCAACTAGGATACATACTGGAATTGCCGGGCGAACTTCGACTAACGAACGCTGGCAGGCAAAGGATTGCGGAAGGCGAATGACAGACAAGCACCCCAAACGCTGGCGGGGATGATGTCCGATGATCGGTACCCATCGAACTTGTAAGTGCGGCGCGGTTTATGACCGCAGCGAACACATTGCAGAGGCACGCGAGATCAGCAGCTTTGAATGCGCCGTGTGCGGTGAAACTATCGAGAATTGGAACTCCGCTTGGGTTCCTCGATATCGATTCATCGCCTGCCCAGCTAGGGATGCCGAATGACTGACCACCCCGCCGCCGATCCGGCGGGGTCTCAGTCGGCGACCTGTCTGCTGAGCATTCGATCGGCAAGGCCGATACTGCGATGTCGCGATGGGTGATAGCCGCTGGTCTAAAATTAATTGTCGTTCTAATTGACTCCACTTGGATGCGGCGTAGCCTTGCTAGCGGATCGCGAACCACGGCTTCCCACGCCAGCAGAGCCAGAGCGGGTCGCTCCCACCAGCGCCAGTCGAAGTGGGCCGGTTCCACGCGTAGGTGCACCAGAACGGCGCTGGTAACAGCGCCGTTTCTGTTTGGCGCGATCCCGACAGCAGCGCGTTCAACGCGCGGGCCCGTGAAGGCGGTTCCCTGAGTAGTTCAACCCTTCCGAGGGCAACCGGTTCGCCCCTTGAGGGGCTGGGTCGCAATTGAAAATTCGCCGGAATGATTCGGATCAGAGGCTGATGGCTTGGTCGCGCTCATAAATTCGGCCTGGGCAGCGTCCGATGACCATTCCACGTAACGAACAACCGCGAACGCAAGCGCGAGCAAGACGAGAAGCTCGACGACGACCGTGTTGCCTATTCCCCGCCAATGGATCTGGCTATTGAATAATGGCATCGCTGTCTCCCGAAAACGGGTTTGCGCTGCCTTAAATCAACTCGCGATTTTCAAATGTGAACTGCTTCACATCTCACGCTCACTTGATGCTGAGAGAAACCGCCTTCGGGCGGTCTTTTTGTTTGATCGAACCAATAATGAAAACCCGCCGGCATGAACCGGCGCGCTTCGTTTTTTTCAGGCATGATCGCGCACGATCGAAAGCACTGGCTTGATAGATACCGGCCTGTCGCCCTCGAAGAGCATCGCCCGCGATGCCTTAACGCGCCGCGCGAGGTCGAAGAGGCTGAAATCTAATAACTCATGGTCCGCACGCGGCATTTGAGAAACCAGCGCCGTCCTGCGGAAGAACTTGACCGTCTGCTCGGCGACGCTGTTACCGAAGGGCTGGCGCGCATTGTTGCTGGCGTGTTCGATGGCGATGCCGAAGCCCTGTTCGACCATATCGTGGACGGCTCCATTGATCACTTCATCCGTGACGCGCTATTGGGCGCGACGGCCTTCCTCACCTGGAAGGGCCTGATCGAGCGCGAACGGATGCGGCGCTTCCTTGTCGAGTTTCACCAGAAACGACTTGCGGCCGACGAGGATGAAGTCTGGATAGGCTGGCTGCAGGCCATCGCGCTGCTCGGCTTGCGCGATCTGGCGCCGCTCGTGCGTAGCGCCTGGGACGAAGGCCGCGTGCCGCCTGACATGCTTACGCGCAGCGACTTTGAACAAGATCTCTTGGAAGCTGAGCAGCGGTCAGACGACATCGAACGATTCAATGACCTCGGTCTCGGCTATATCGAGGATGCGATCGAGGCGCTGGAATGGACAGATTACGTCGAAGACGAAGACCAGAACGGGCTTTTCGATGAGGAAAATCCGCTCGGCGAGGATCTTTTCAAGGAAAACTACTCGGCCATGGAACCGGTCAGAAATCCTTTGCGGCATGTCGGGCGCAACGACCCCTGCCCCTGTGGCAGCGGCAAGAAGGCGAAGAAATGCTGCCTGGCTCGCCCGGACTAGGCGGCAGGATTCCAGGCCGCCAACGCAGTCAACCGCTCAGGCGATCTTGCGCTCGGGCGGCCACCACCGACCGATCAACGCCCGGCGATTGGCGGATTGCTCGACCGGCCGTTGCGGTTCAGGAACAGCCCATTCCAGTTTCTCGAGCGCGCGCGCAACCTCACGCGCCTGTTGCTCGCCCCCGAAGCGCTTCATCTCGATACCGCGATCGTTTGGCATCATCTTCTTGAAGCCCAGATGCGCGAGCGCGCTAAGGTGCAACAACTCACCGATCGCGAAGTCGACGCGAATCCGATCATCTCTCGCCGTCATCTGCTGTCTGCAGGCGTCATATCCCTTGCGCCAGCAGGCCGCGCCAACGGCGTCGCCGAAGATCCAGAGCCGGGCCTGATAGCGGTAGATACTCTTTTCGCAGGACGAGCCGCGCGCAAACGATTTGATCGCTTCCACGGCTTTCGCCACCTGGTCGGGCGCCGGCTGGCCCGCCACTTCATAATGGGAGTTGATGCCGCGGATGATTTCGAGCGTCGCCTCTTCCATGCCGGCGAGCCGGCCTTTGGCGAAATAGGACCGCGCCGAAGAGCAGGCCGAAACCACGAGCAGGATCAGCAGTACAATCAAGACGGCGAGGATTCCCATCGCGACCCCTTCACGAAAGAACGAACGCCCGGCCTGAACATCATCCGCCAAGGGCGCGCGTCACCGATCAATGGTCGGCCGCTTTCCGGTGTCCGCAGATGGTGTTCCCCAGTCCATCAAGGATCACGCCTCAGGGTTACCCGCGGGTATACATGTCGCTCCGTAGAATTGCGGAGCCCGCTTGCCGGTCGTGCGCGGGGACGCGCACGATCCGCGGTAGCGTTTTCGCGCTGGGCTCTATCAGTGCTGGGCCGTCATCCAGGCCCGCGCCTCGCGTTGTGCCGCGGCGATCTCGACGTCCGACATCATCTCCGCAACCTCGCGGCGCAGCGAGATCGCGTCCGCGCGCCCCTTCAGGGCTGCAAGGTTGAACCATTTGTGGGCTGCGATCAGATTGACGACGCCGGAACGCCCGCTCGCCCAGTACAGACCGCGCTCGAACAGCACGTCGGGAATCGCCGTTGCCTCGACCGGCGTCGCCGTATCCAGATCAATGTACCCCTGAAACATCCCTGTCTCCTTTTTGTTGATTGCCGCTCTCCCCCGAGCGCGGCCCCTGTCCACTGTTAGAACGCCCTGGTCATCCCAGCGCGCGATCAGCAAAAGTGGAACCCGGTTTTGCGTCCGATCGCGCGCCCATCATTGAAGAGCGCATGATCTGGTCGCCAAACCGCCTACACTTTGGCGGATCATGCGCTCGCCGTTTGCCGGCTTGTTGGGATGATCATGACCGATCAAATTTGAAGGGCAGTTTAAGTATCGCGATGAACGGGGTGTAAACGCGCAGCCCGTGCGGAAAACGCGGAATCGCAAAAGTGCCTGTCTCGCAGGCATTTGGATGCGATCGTGAAGTTCGGTTTACCCTGCCGCTTCGCCGAACGATAACCATCGCGACAACGCCGATGATCGTCATCCCTCACCGGATCGCGGCGAGCCTGATGACCGTCTCCGGCGGATGGTCCCGTGTTCCGAAACGCGCGATGGAAGCGAGAAGCCGCGGCGTGCCGGGTTCCGGCATTCGCGGGGGCGTATGACGGGGGCTGCGGCGAAATCGCGAGGCGGACCCGAACCGGTCGACGCCTGCAAACACGTCAGAAAGAGATTGGGGAAATCAAGACGCCCGGCGCCAAATGCGCGGCAATCGGAACGGGAGCGTTCCGGGGAACGAGGGCGTCGGCGAACACGTCAGGACCAGATTTCACTTTGGGGCTTTGGGCCCGGTGAAATTGCGGAGCTCGAGGAGGTCCGCACCGAACGAAGAAAACCTGTTTCTTCTGCCGGACCGGTTTTGAAAGAGCGAGCTCTTCCGAAATTCGATCCAGCCGTTTGACCTGATGTCTCGCCGACACCCTCTTTCGTCGACCAGAGCCATCCGATTTGGATTTGCTTGTTTAGAAGCAGATCGTCTTAGGGCTCGTGTGACGTGCCGGCATCAAGCCGCCGGCAATTCGTAAAGAAGCGAGATTACTTCTTCTTCTTGGCGACCTTGCGGGTCTTCTTCGCAGTCTTCTTCACTGCGCTCTTCGCCTTCTTCGCCTTCTTAGCTTTCTTGGCCATGTTGCCCTCCTGATGTAGTGAGATGGCTTAATCGCTGCGTGCACTCGGGAATCGAGATGCACTACATCCCGAATACACCAACACACTCAAAAAAACAGCGTCCCGCTTAAGGAAGTGTTGACACGGCGATGCCGGAGCGCACGCCGCGTGTTGATGTCAGGCACGACAACGCCTTCGTTCAGCGATGCGAAAAGTGTAGCAAGGACCGACATCGCCGTTTGTCAATATTGCAGGAAGCGCCTGTGTCGCAGCTGTTTCTGCAATTCACATCATCGACGGTCGATACGCGATCGACGTCGTTGCGACTCATCAGGGTCGAGCAAAAGCCGTTTGCGCGGACTCTGAGTCGCAAATTTTGGCAATAAAAAAATTTTCGTGTCCGGGGCGCTAACGTCTCATCGGCGCTCGCCAAAACCGAATTTTTGGACGAATCGGCGCGACCGATTCGCGGGGCGCTTCCTGGTCGCGACGATGAATTTTCAGATCGCGACGAACATTCGACGCGCGCTTCGCGTGCGCCGACCGCGATGGCGGCAGCGATGTCGCCGTCCCGTTACGGGACGTTTCAGATGCCGAGCCTGGTCTTGAGCAGAACGTTGACGGCCTTCGGATCGACCTTGCCGCCCGACGCTTTCATGACCTGACCGACAAACCATTGGATCGCCGCCGGCTTGGCTTTCGCCTGCTCGACCTTGTCCGGATTGCCGGCGATGATGTCATCGACCAGCTTTTCGATCGCGCCGAGATCGGTGACCTGCTTCATGCCGCGCGCCTCGACCAGCGCGCGCGGGTCGCCGCCTTCCTGCCAGACGATCTCGAACAGATCTTTTGCAATTTTCCCGGAAATGGTGCCCTCGCCGATCAGGTCGATGATCGATGCAAGCTGAACCGCTGACACGGGAGAGCCCGTAATATCCCGGCCTTCCTTGTTGAGACGCCCGAACAGCTCGTTGATCACCCAATTGGCGGCGAGCTTGCCGTCGCGGGCCTGGTCGGCGAGCTTTGCCAGCACGGTTTCGTAGAAGTCCGCGCTCTCGCGTTCGGCCACCAGCACGCTGGCGTCGTAGGGCGACAGTCCGAAGCCCGCGATGAAGCGCGCCTTCTTCTGGTCCGGCAATTCCGGCAGCTCCGCCTTCAGCGCGGCGACATAGGCTTCGCTGAATTCGAGCGGCAGCAAATCGGGATCCGGGAAATAGCGGTAGTCGTGCGCCTCTTCCTTGGAACGCATCGAGCGCGTCTCGCCCTTGTTGGGGTCGTAGAGGCGCGTTTCCTGGTCGATGGTGCCGCCGTCCTCGATGATCTCGATCTGGCGCCGCGCCTCGTACTCGATCGCCTGCCCGATGAAGTTGATCGAGTTCATGTTCTTGATCTCGCAGCGGGTGCCGAGCGCGCCGCCCGGCTTGCGCACGGAGACGTTGACGTCGGCGCGCAAGGACCCCTTCTCCATGTCGCCGTCGCAGGTGCCGAGGTAGCGCAGGATCGAACGCAGCTTTGTCACATAGGCCTTGGCCTGTTCGGCGTCGCGGATGTCGGGTTTTGACACGATCTCCATCAGCGCCACGCCGGAGCGGTTGAGATCGACAAAGGACAGCGACGGCGACTGGTCGTGCAGCAATTTTGCGGCGTCCTGTTCCAGGTGCAGCCGCTCGATGCCGATGGTGGCGGTCTTGCCGCCGCCGAGTTCGACCGTAACCTCGCCCTCGCCCACGATCGGCGATTTGTACTGGCTGATCTGGTAGCCCTGCGGCGAGTCCGGATAGAAATAGTTCTTGCGGTCGAACACCGAGCGCAGGTTGATCTTTGCGTTGAGCCCTAGCCCGGTGCGGACCGCCTGCCGGACGCACTCTTCGTTGATCACGGGCAGCATGCCCGGCATCGCGGCGTCGACCAGCGACACATGGGTGTTCGGCTCGCCGCCGAATTCGGTCGAAGCGCCGGAAAACAGTTTTGAGTTCGAGGTGACCTGGGCGTGGACTTCCAGCCCGATCACCATTTCCCAGTCGCCGGTGGCGCCTTTGATCAGCTTGTGCGTCGCCGTACTCATGTCTTTCCACCTCCGAGCAGCGCGGAAGCGATCCGCTCCCATTCGGTTTCAAGAGAATCCTTCGCGGCCGGCTGGCCGGCCTGCCGGTACCAGTATCCGGCATTGCCGCGGTCGCCCTCGACGCGATGCAGATAGGCATGAACCCAGGCGGCTTCCGCCGTCTCTTCGTTCATCACGATCTTGTGCGCCTGGTCCCATTGCCCCTTGGCGGCCCACCACAATGCGGCCAGCGGCGGCACGAGACCGGGTGCAGGCGCTGCGCCCGACAGGCTGGCTCTGAAATCCGCGACGCTCACCACCACCTCGGCGGCGTAAACCGCCCCGCCGCCTGCTCGACGACTTCGCCGAGCGAGAACAGCGTCTCCTCATCGAAGGGACGGCCGATCAGTTGCAGCCCGAGCGGCAGGCCCTGGGCATCCTTGCCGGCGGGAACGGCGATCCCCGGCAGCCCCGCCATGTTCACGGTCACCGTAAAAATGTCGTTGAGGTACATCTCGACCGGATCGGCGCCCTTCTCACCGACGCCGAACGCCGCCGACGGCGTCGCCGGCGTCAGGATCGCGTTGATGCCCTTGGCAAAGCAATCCTCAAAGTCCTTCTTGATCAGCGTCCGCACCTTTTGCGCACGCAGATAATAGGCGTCGTAATAGCCGGCCGAGAGCACATAGGTGCCGATCATGACGCGGCGGCGGACTTCGGCGCCAAAACCTTCGGCGCGGGTGTTCTCGTACATCTCGCCAATGCTGCGGCCGGGCACGCGCAGGCCGTAGCGCACGCCGTCGTAGCGCGCGAGATTCGACGAGGCTTCCGCGGGCGCCACGATGTAGTAGGCCGGCAGCGCGTATTTGGTGTGCGGCAGCGATACCTCGACCAGTTCGGCGCCGGCCGCCTTGAGCCAAGCCCCACCCTCGCTCCAGAGCTTTTCGATCTCGGCCGGCATGCCGTCGAGGCGATATTCCCTGGGGATTCCGATCTTCATCCCCTTCACGGATTTCCCGATCGACGCCTCGTAGTCCGGCACCGCGCGGTCGACGGAGGTGGTGTCCTTGGGATCATGGCCCGCCATCGAGCGCATCAGGATCGCGGAATCGCGCACCGTGCGCGCGATCGGACCTGCCTGGTCGAGCGAGGACGCAAACGCGACGATGCCCCAGCGCGAGCAGCGGCCGTAGGTCGGTTTCACGCCGACGGTCGCGGTGAACGCCGCCGGCTGGCGGATCGAGCCGCCGGTATCGGTCGCGGTGGCGCCCATGCAGAGCAGGGCTGCGACCGCCGACGCCGATCCGCCGGAGGAACCGCCCGGCACCAGCGTGGTGTTGGAGCCCTCGCGCCGCCACGGATTGACCACCGGGCCAAAGCACGAGGTCTCGTTCGATGAGCCCATCGCGAATTCGTCATTGTTGAGCTTGCCCAGCATGACAGCACCGTCGCGCCAGAGCTGCGAGGTCACGGTGGATTCATAGGGCGGGATGAAATTGCCGAGGATCTTTGAGCACGCGGTGGTGCGGACATCTTTGGTCGCGAACAGATCCTTGATGCCGAGCGGAATGCCCGCCAGTGGTCCGCCCTCGCCTTTTGCGATCCTGGCGTCGATCGCCCGCGCCATGGCGCGGGCCTGATCCGGCGTTTCCAGCACGAACGCATTGAGCGAGCGCGCCGCCTCGATCGCGGCGAGATGCGCGTCGGTCAGCTCAAGCGAGGTAAAAGACTTGTTCGCGAGGCCATTCCTGGCCTCGGCGATCGTCATCGATATCAAATCGGTCATTTATTGATCGGGCTGCAGAAGAACGGAGAGAGCGTCTTGTCATTGGCGGGATCGTTGGCGCGCGCCTTGTCGGCAGCCTCGAGCTGGTCGAGCACGACATCCATCGCCTTGTCGGGATCGGCGGCCTTGCCCTGCCGCTCCATCGTGTCGAGGTAGTTCATGTAGGCCTGATAGGCCTTTTCATCGTCGCAGAGCATGCACATCGCTGACTCTTTTGTTTGACGCGTTTTCTTCACGCGAACCGGTAGCCACTTCGCTCGAAAACGCTATGAACTACTCGACGACCTTCGGCACCAGAAAGAAATGGTCCTGCGTTTCCGGCGCATTCCTCACGACAGCGTCCGCGATCTCGCCGTCACTGACTACGTCGGGACGCTTCTTCATTTCCATCGGCGTCACCGACGTCATCGGCTCGACGCCGTCGACATTCACTTCCGAAAGCTGCTCTACAAAGGCCAGCATCGCATTCAGTTCGCCCTGCAGATGGGGAACTTCGGCCTCGGTGACCGCAATCCGCGCAAGATGCGCGATGCGGCGAACGGTCGTGGCGTCGACGGACATAATATAGGGCCTCTGGGCAGCAAAATCAGCCCGCCGTATAGCAGAGGCTGCTTTTGCACCGCAACCATGGGAACATGGTCCAGGCGCCCGGTTACCCGCCATTCCTGGCAATCCGCCCCCCCGATCACACGCCCGCATGCCTCAGGCGCCCCAAAACGCGTCATCCGCGGAAGCGCGCTACTCGATCACCTCGTCGGCCGTGAACAGCAGGTTGGGCGGCACCGTAATTCCGAGTTCTCTCGCGGTCTTGAGGTTGAAGACCATTTGAAACGTCGTGGGCTGCTCTACCGGCAGATCGTCGGGCCTCTCGCCTTTCAGGATTCGTGCTGCATAGGCACCCATTCGGCGATAGACGGCGGCAAGGCTCGGTCCATAACTCATGAGCCCACCGGCATTGGAAAACTCGTGCTCAAAATAGATCGTGGGCACCTTGGCGCGCGCCGCTGTCGCCACCAGTTGCGCGCGCCGGCTATCGAAGAACGGGTCGGCCGCAACGATCAGCCCATCTGTTTTCGACGCCACAATGGCCGCAAACGCCGCCTCGATCTCATCGACATTGCTGGCGTTGAGGATCGAAAGCTGCACGCCTTTCGCCCTTGCCGCTTCCGGGGCCCCGCGAACCGAAGGCTCGGCCGTCGGGCTGTTCGGATTGACCAGTAGAGCAATCGTTTTGGCGTTGGGAATGAGTTCGCAAAGCAACTCAAGCCGCTTTGGGGTCAGCTGGGTGAAGAGAACGCTGAGGCCCGTGGCATTGCCGCCGGGCCGGGCGAGACTGGCGACCAACCCGGCTTCCACGGCATCGTTCCCAACTTCAAAAACGATCGGGATGCTGGATGTAGCATTTTTCGCGGCTTTCGCCGGCGGCGGACCGAAGGCTGCGATCAGATCGACCTTGAGCCCGACGAGGTCGGCCGCCAAGGCCGGCAACCGGTCATAACGCCCCTCGGCCCAGCGGTACTCGACCGCCACGTTCTGCCCCTCGGCAAAACCGAATTCTTTCAGCCCCTGCAGAAATGGTTCGGCGGTCGGCACGTAGCCGGGAGCGGCAAAGTGAAGATAGCCGACAACCGGCATCGGCTTACGCTGCCCGTAGGCAGCCAGTGGCCACATCAAAGCGCCACCGGCAATGGTTATGAATTTCCGCCGTTGCATCAAGGCAACAGCTAACAGGTCGCAATACCGCGTGCACCAAAAATCACGCGTTCGATCTCGGATGGAACACGCCGCGGCCCGACACCAAACGGTGGCGCAGTTCAGCCCGCGATTTGGCTCAAGCGCGCCAGCGCGCTGCCGGCGAGCGCCCGGGTCAGCTCGGCGGCCGGCATTTCGCGCCCCAATCGAACCGCCTGGCCGGCCCACAGGTTGGTGAAATCGACCTTGCCGAGTTTTTCCGCCGCCGCCTTCAGCGGTCCGAGCGCGGTGGCCGAATGCGGAAAGGCCGGTGCGTCCGGCGAGATCGGGCCGACTTCGCGCATCACGCGGTTGGCGACGCCGCGCGCGGGCCGCCCGGTCATGACATTGGTAATGACGGTGGAATCGTCGCGCGCCTGGGCCAGCGCGATCCGCGCCGAGGCAATCACCTTCGATTCCGGGCAGCGCAGATAGGCGCTGCCGATCTGCACGCCCGAGGCGCCGAGCGCAAACGCCGCCGCGATCCCGCGCCCGTCGGCGATGCCGCCGGCCGCGATCACTGGCACCTTCACCGCATCGACCACCTGCGGCACCAGCGCGAAGGTACCGGGCTGTTCGGCAATGTTGTCGGTCAGGAACATGCCGCGATGGCCGCCGGCCTCGGCGCCCTGCGCGATGATGACGTCGGCGCCGTTCTCCTCGAGCCAGATCGCCTCTCTCACGATGGTCGCCGACGACATCACGAGAGAGCCGGCCGCCTTGACGCGCTTCACCATAGCCGGGTCCGGCAGGCCGAAATGGAAGCTGACGACTTCCGGCTTCAACTCCTCCACCAGCGCGCACATCGCCTCGTCAAACGGCGCGCGGTTGGCGGCATTGACGGGTGCCGCGGGATCGAGCCCCAACTCCTTGTAGTAAGGCCCAAGCCGCGCCTTCCAGCCGGCTTCGCGCGCCGGATCGGCATCGACCCGCGTGTGGCAGAAGAAGTTCATATTGACCGGCGCGGACACCCGCTGGCGGATGATGTTGATCTGCTCACGGGCCTTCTCCACGGACAGCATCGCGCACGGCAACGAGCCCAGCGCCCCGCCCTGCGCCGCCGCGATCACGAGCTCGGCATCCATGATCCCGGCCATCGGCGCCAGCACGATCGGAAACTCGGTCTTGAAGAGGTCGATAATTCGGCGGTCTGGCCACATGGTTTGTCTCACGATCTTTCAGGCGACAGAAGCGATGGAGTTACGCCGGCCCTGCAACGTTTGCTCGGCTTCAGCGACGATGCGGCCGACGATCTCTGCAGCCGGTGGAATATCATGGATCAGCCCGACGGACTCACCGGCAAACACGGCGGCGACATCGAAATTGCCTGCGGCCTTCGCCGCCGCATACTCCACGGTGACCTCGTCCGCGCGCTGCATCAGCTCGATCTCGCGGCCTGTCCAGCGCCGGAGATGATCGTTGGAAAGCGCGCGCGCGGTGAACGGCGCCGGCCACATCAGCTTGCGCGACCAGTCGAACACGACGCCGCGCACGGTCTCGCCGCTGTTCGCCGCGCGTATCCGCTGCTTGGCCTCCTCGGCGCCGTCGGCCTCGATGCTGGCATAGAAGCGCGTCCCGATCAGCACGCCCGATGCCCCCAGCATCATCATCGCCGCCAGGCCACGTCCATCGGCGATGCCGCCGGCGGCAACCACCGGCACGCGGCCGGCCGCGAGATCGACGATCGCGGGCACGATGTCGATCGTGGTGCGCGAGGCGCCGTGCCCGCCGGCTTCGGTGCCCTGCGCGATTAGAATATCCGCGCCGGCATCGAGCGCCTGTCTCGCAATGTCCTCGCTCTGCACCTGGCAGATCAGCAAGCTCCGCGCCGCCTTGATCTTTGGCGCGAACGGCGCGGGATCGCCGAACGACAGCATGATCGCGCGCGGTCGCGCTTCGAGTGCGATGTCGAGCAACTCGGGCTGCTTTGCCAGGCTCCAGGTGATGAAGCCGATGCCGAACGGTCCTGCAAATCCCTTCAGCTTCGTGGTCTCCGCCTCGAGCCGCGTTCTGTCTCCATAACCGCCGCCCAAAATGCCGAAACCGCCGGCATCACTGACCGCCCTGACCAGCCGGCTGCCGGAGATCGTGTCCATCGGCGCCAACAGGATCGGGTGTCGAATACCCAGCCGCGCCGTCAATTCGGTGCTGATCGCCATGCGATTGCTCCCTGTTCTGGACAGCCAGTCTAGGTGAGCCTACTATTCTCTGAAAATGAATACTAGAGAACGCTGCCATCTCGCAATTGAAACGGAGCTAATCCCGTGGAATTGATCGATCTCGTGACTTTTTCCACGGTCGCGCGGCTCGGCGGCATCACCCGCGCCGCCGACGAACTCAACACCGTGCAATCCAACGTCACGCAGCGGGTGAAGGCGCTTGAAGCCGAGATCGGCACCGCGCTGTTCGAGCGGCACAGCCGCGGCATGACGCTGACCGGCGCCGGCCGCCGCTTGTTGCCCTATGCGCAGCGGATGGCCGCGCTGTCGCGCGAGGCGGTGCTGGCCGCACGCGACGATGGCGAGCCGAAGGGACCGCTCTCGATCGGCTCGATGGAGACGACCGCCGCGGTGCGCCTGCCCGCACTGCTGGCCGCATTTCACCGGCGTTATCCGGCGGTGCGGTTGACGCTGCGGACGGCGCCGACCGCCGAGCTCGTCGCCGCCGTGCTTGACGGTACGCTGGATGGCGCCTTCGTCGCCGGTCCGATCGAGCATGCCGAACTCAGCGCCGTGACCGCGTTCAGGGAAGAACTCGTGCTGGTCACCGCGCGGCGATGGACCAGCCTTGCCGCATTGCGTGCCGGCACGCCCGAGTCAGGCCCGACGGCGCTGGTGTTCCGCACCGGCTGCACCTACCGGCAACGGCTCGAACAGGTGTTTTCGGAATTCGGCTGGCCGTCGGCCGCCCGCTTCGAACTGGGCACGCTCGACGGCATGATCGGCTGCGTCGCCGCCGACATGGGCGTGACGCTGCTGCCCCGCGCCGTGGTCGAACGCGACCATGTCAACCGCGACATCAGCATTCACGCACTCGCAGCGTCGCAGTCACGTGTCGACACGCTCTTCATCCAGCGCCGCAGCGCGCACCAATACAGTGCGCTGCAGGGGTTTGTTACTTGCCTGGAGAGAAGCGAAGAGGTCATCGCGGCCTGACCCTCCGCACGACCGGCACCGACTTCATTTGCTGCGCGAGCCACTGATGTCCATCGCAATTCCAACGATCACGACATCGCGCCTGATCCTTCGCCCGTTGGAGCTCGCCGACGCCGATGCCGTGCAAGCAATTTTCCCTCGGTGGGAGATCGTGCAGTTCCTGAACCGTCAGATTCCATGGCCCTATCCGGCTGACGGTGCCCTGACATTCCTTCGCGACACCGCGCTTCCAGCGATGCGATCGGGTAGCGCTTGGCACTGGTCAATCCGGCCCAAACCCGAGCCCGGGCAATTAATCGGCGTCATCAGCCTGATGGACAAGCCCGACGAGAACAGAGGTTTCTGGCTCGACCCGGGGTGGCAAGGCCGAGGGCTGATGACGGAGGCATCCTCGGCGGTGACCGATTACTGGTTCGAAACTCTGGAGCGGCCCGTTCTTCGCGCTCCGAAGGCCGCCGCCAACCTGCCATCGCGCCGTATTTCAGAGAGCAGCGGCATGCGTGTGATCCGGACAGAGGATCTGGATTATGTGTCGGGTCGGCATCCCAGTGAAATCTGGGAAATCACGCGCGAGGAGTGGCGCAGACGATCCCGCTAGTCGACCATCTTCCACCGCGGCTTTGCGCAACCGCCAACGCGCGTGTTATGCGAACGCCATGCCCGCCCCCATCCTTCCCCTGATTGAAGCCGCTGCACACTGGCCGGAACGCGGCGCGCTGATCGGCCTCGATCTCGGCACCAAGACCATCGGGGTTGCGGTGTCCAACGCCGATCGCAGGCTTGCGACCGGCGTCGAAACCATCCGCCGCACGGCCTTCAAGGCCGACGCGGCGCGGCTGCTGGCTCTTGCCCGCGAGCGCAACGCGGTCGGCTTCGTGCTCGGCCTGCCGATCAACATGGACGGCAGCGAGGGCCCGCGCGCGCAATCGACCCGCGCCTTCGCGCGGAATTTCTCAAAGCTCACCGATCTCGCGATCGGCTTCTGGGATGAGCGATTGTCCACCGCCGCCGTCGAGCGCGAGCTGATCGGGATGGACGTCAGCCGCGCCCGCCGCGCCGAGGTGATCGACGAGCACGCTGCGATCTTCGTCCTGCAGGGCGCGCTGGACCGGTTGGCGACGCTGCGCGGGGATCGCTGACGATGGCGGTGGTGATCGCGGCGCTGTTTCCGGTGTTTTTGCTGATCGTGCTGGGTTTTGTCCTGAGGCGCAGCCTGATGCGGCTGGAGACGCAATGGCACGGGCTGGAACGGCTGACCTATTACGTGCTGTTCCCGATGTTGCTGATCCAGACGCTGGTGAAGGCCGACCTGACAAAAGTGCCGGTCGCCGGCGTCGGCGGCGCGCTCCTGATCTCGGCGCTCGCGATGTCGCTGCTGTGTCTGGCGCTGCGTCCCCTGCTCGCGCGCTGCGCGATCGACGGGCCGGCCTTCACCTCGATCTTCCAGGGCGCCACCCGCTGGCAGACCTATGTGGCGCTGGCCGTCTCCGGCAATCTCTATGGCGATGTCGGGCTGGCGCTGGCGTCGGTGGCGATGGTGGCGATCATCCCGCTGGTCAACGTGTTCAGCGTGGCCGTGCTCGCCCATTACGCTTCGCCGGAAAAACGGTCGGTCGGCTCCATCGTGATGACTGTGGTGCGCAATCCCCTGATCTGGGCTTGCGCGATCGGGCTCGTGCTCAACGTCACGCACATCCCGTTGCCAAAAATCTGGCATGAGGTCGCCGACGCGCTCGGCCGTTCCTCGCTCGCGATCGGTCTGCTCGTCACCGGCGCCGGCCTGCATCTCGAAGGCATGTTTCGCCCGAGCCTCGCCGCGTCAGTCGCAGTATTCCTCAAGCTGATCCTGATGCCGGTGCTCGCGGTCGCCCTCGCGCTATGGTTCGGGCTATCCGGCTCGAATCTGGCGATCGTCGCCGCCTGCTCGGCGGTGCCGGCCTCCTCCTCAGCCTACGTGCTGGCCCGGCAGATGGGCGGCGACGCGCCGCTGCTGGCGCAGATCATCACGCTGCAGACGATTTTGGCGGCAATCACCATGCCGATCGCGATCGCGCTGGCGGCAACTTGGCCTTAGAGTAGGCCAACCGGAGAATATACGGCGATGTTCATGGCTGAATGAGCCATCACGGTCAGCCACGTCGAATTGCTACGCCAACGAAAATGGCCGAGAGCCAGACCCGTGAGGAAGATCCAAAAACGCCCGAACCAATCGTACTGGATATGGATCATCGCCCACAATATCGACGTCAGCACGATGGTTCCAACCGGACCGAGGAAAGACTGCGACCAGCCACGAAACATGAAGCCACGGACGACAAACTCCTCCATGACCGGCACCGCAATGCAGATGCCAATCAAGAAGATCAACAGCCCGCCGGATTCCCTGGCGCTTAGATAAGGATCAGGCGAAATCGGTTCCACGCCGACGAACGATACGGCCAAGGACTCGGCCAACAAGAGGATCGCTGTAATCGCCAGCGCGCGCAGTAGTTCGCCTGGGTTCGGCCAGTTCAACGCAAGATATTCGGCGAAGTCTCTGCGCGCCGTTCGGATAGCGATCCAGAGTACGGCGATCGTAAGCGGGCTTGCGACGATGTAGGCGACGCCAAGCCAAGGCCCCTGCATCCCGAACACTTTAAATTGAGCAGGAGACAACATCTTCGGCCCATCGTGCATGGCCAGCATGAAGGCCAAGGCAAACCACCACGTCAAAGCAAAAACGATGTAAGCAACCAGGCTGACGAACAGCGTCTCCATGAAGTCCCAAGTCCGGAGCGGTGGTGGCGAGCCGGGGACCGGAGCATTGGCATTTTCGAGATTCGACATGTCGACTTTCTGCGACAATTTCACGGCGAAGGTGGGTGCATCTTCTACCTAACATACGGGACGATTATCCCACCAGCCACATGCTCTGCACCGTCGCGGCAAAATTGTTGAGGCCGTGCAGAACGATCGTCAGCCAGAGCGAATTCGAGCGATAGCGCAAATAGCCGAGCAACAGGCCGATCGAAAATATCTCGCCGAAAAAGAACCAGTTGTACTGCATGTGCAGCGCCGTCCATGCCAGCGACGACAGCAGGATCGCGCCGGGGACCCGCAGGAACGACTCCGACCAGCCGCGGTAGAGAAAGCCGCGGGCGAGCAATTCCTCCGAGATCGGCGCGGCGACGCAAAACGCGATCAGCAACAGCCACACCGAACCGTCGGCCTGCGCCGATTTCAGCACGTCGCCCATGAACCCGGGCTGGACTTCCCGCCCCAACACACGCGACACCAGGTCCCAACCCATCACCAGCGCGACCATCGCCATGACACCAATGATGACCATCTTCCACGACGTCCCGCGCAGCGCGAGATATTCGGCAAACCGCGTGCGTGTCGGACGGATCGCAATCCACAACGCCAGGATCACCGCGGGCAATCCCATGACGACGGACAGCGAAATCGTCCGCCCGCCGCCGACCACATGGATGGCCGCGGCGACATCGATCGGCCCGTCCCGCATCAGCACGAAATAAGCGATGACGGTCAGCTGCCCGACGAACATCCCGCCGAAGACAAACAGGCCCCATAACGCCGTGCCCCAGAACTGCCAGATCCGGGGCGGACGTTCGGTCGGAGTGACGGTGAAGGGAGGATTTTCGGGGTTAAGGGAATCCATCGCTGACTTTCAGTTGGCAGGAGCTTTAACTCTCCGTCATGGCCGGGCATAGCCGTCCGAAGGACGGCGTCGCTTCCGCTTGCCTACGCCCGGGCATCCACGTCTTTCGTTCGTACATCAAGAAAGAACGTGGATGGCCGGGACAAGCCTGGACAAGCCCGGCCATGACGTCGGTGGGTTTTCACGGCAGCGCCCGCTCCAGCAAACCACGGACATCGTTGTTCGCCAGATCGACCGCGCCATACATGCTGGCGTGATTGGCGGCAAGCCGGGTGGCCGCGAACAATTCGGCCTGATGCGGCGAGACGCCGTTGAGCGCGGCGGCGGCAGCCAGCAGCGCCAGTTTTTCGACCGCGAGCCGCGCCACGCGCTCGCTGTCCAGACGGCGGAACGATTTGCCGACAAACACGATCGCCTCGCCGGCGCCCGGCAGGCCCAGCGTCTCGCCGGTGAGTTCGTGCAAAACGGCCAGCGCCGAGTCGGCCTCGCGCGACAACGCGCGGAGCACGTCAAGGCACATCACATTGCCCGAACCTTCCCAGATCGCGTTGACCGGCGCCTCCCGATAGTGCCGCGCCAAAATGCCCTCCTCCACATAGCCATTGCCGCCGAGGCACTCCATCGCCTCGTAGAGGAAGCCGGGCGCGCTCTTGCAGACCCAGTATTTGATCGCCGGCGTCAGCAGCCGCATATAGGCGGCCTCCTTGGGCTGATCGGGGGCGCGGTCGAACGACCGGCACAGCCGCATCACCAGCGCGATCGAGGCTTCGACATGCAGCGCCATGTCCGACAGCACCGCCTGCATCAGCGGCTGATCGGCGAGATGTTTCTGGAATACGCTGCGGTGCCGCGCGTGATGCAGCGCATGCGCCAATCCCGACCGCATCAAACCCGCCGAGGCGATCGCGCAATCCTGCCGCGTCAACTGCACCATCTGGATGATGGTGCGGATGCCCTTGCCCTCATCGCCGATCCGCATCGCGTAAGCGCCGGCGAATTCCACTTCCGAAGAGGCATTGGAGCGGTTGCCGAGCTTGTCCTTCAATCGCTGAAACCGGATCGCGTTGACCGAACCATCCGGCGCGAAGCGCGGCATGAAGAAACAGCTCAGGCCTTCGTCGGCCTGCGCCAGCACCAGAAACGCGTCGCACATCGGCGCCGACATGAACCATTTATGGCCGGTAATGCGATAGGCGTCGCCGTCCCGCTCCGCGCGCGTCATGTTGGATCGGACGTCGGTGCCGCCCTGCTTCTCGGTCATGCCCATGCCGAGCGTCATGCCGCGTTTGGTCCACCACGGCGCAAAAGCCGGATCATACGCGCGGGTCGCAATCACCGGCATCGTCGCGGCCAGCAAATCCGGCTGCGCCGCCAATGCCGCGACCGAAGCGCGCGTCATGGTGATCGGACAGAGATGCCCGGTCTCTACCTGAGCAGCCATGTAAAACTTGGCGGCGCGTATCACTTCCGCCGCACCGCCGGCCGGCTGGCCCTGTGCGCTCCAGGTCGAATTGTGCACGCCGGCATGCGTACTGTGCGCCATCAGTTCGTGATAGGCCGGATGGAACTCGACCTCGTCGCGGCGATTGCCTTTGGCATCGAACGTCCGCAGCTTCGGCGTGTTCTCGTTGGCGATCCGGCCCCGTTCCGCCATCGCGGCCGAACCCCAATGCCTGCCGAACTCCGACAGCTCTTGCTCCACCGCCGCACCGCCATTGGCGGCGACCGCAGCGGCCAGCGGCCGGTCCACCGCGAACAGATCGACGTCGCAAAACGGCGGTGACTGGTTGAAGACCTCGTGGGTTGAGAATGAAGCCTGCGTCATGGCCGGTCCTGGCGGTCGGGAATCAATTGTGCCGCGTAATCGGAAAATCATAGGCCTGCGCGCCTGCGCCCGGCAGCGAAAAGTGCCACCACTCCTTCGAATAGTTGACAAAGCCCTGCCGTGCCATCGCGGCCACCAGCACATTCCGCCAGCGCCGCTGGGTCGGCGTGATCGAACTCGCCGCGGTATGGGCCTTCAGGTCGGTGCAATCATAGCCGGTGCCCATGTCGACGCTGCCTTCCGGCGCGCGCGCCTCCACCGGTGCGGTGCAGTCGGCGTAGGCTTTGTTCGGATCGAAGGCCGCGGAATTGTCGACGCTCAGGTCGACCAGCGTCAGATCGAGCGCTCCGCCGGTGGAATGCTGCGAATGGCTGGCGATATAGCCGAGCCGGAACAGGTCGGCCTTGCGGAAGGCCGGATTAAAGCGCCGGCCGGTGGCTGTCTCCCTGCCATCGCGCGACCACGCCACCATGTCGGCGACCGCGCGCTGCGGCCGGTAGCAATCGAACATTTTCAGCGACAGCTTTTGCCTGGCGAGTTCCTGCTGGATGTTTTTTAGCGCCATGCCGACGTTCCGCTTCACCACGCATTCGCCCGCCCCATAGCCGGCCAGCGGGTGGCCGACAAAATTATTGGCACTGGCATAGCGGATGTCCTGGATGATGGTGGGATCGATATCCCGCAGATACGCGAAGCCGCCCGGCAAGGCCTGGGCAAGCGCCGCTGCAGGGCCATATATCAGGCCCAGCGCGGTTAACGCGATCGCTAAAATCGGCCGGCATTTCTGCACGATGTGCTCTCCGCACGCTGAACGCGGCGACATTGCGGCAACTCCCCTTACCCTGCACGGCGACAGACCGGGGGATAACTCGCAAGCCACCTATTCGCGCTTGCCCCCCGCGCCGTCTCTGCCTATAGCTCTCGCTTTAATGACCCCTGTATCGAAATCGACCTTCGTCCTCGGTCACCGGCATCTGCTGGGAATCGAGGGGCTTTCCGCTGCCGACATTACCGGCTTGCTCGACCTTTCCGAGGAATATGTCGAGCTCAACCGCCAGGTCGACAAAAAACGCACCTCGCTGCGCGGCCGTACCCAGGTCAATTTGTTCTTCGAGGCCTCAACCCGCACCCAATCCTCGTTCGAGCTGGCGGGAAAACGGCTCGGCGCCGACGTCATGAACATGTCGGTGTCCTCGTCCTCGATCCGCAAGGGCGAGACGCTGATGGACACCGCGGTGACCCTGAACGCCATGCACCCGGATATCCTGGTGGTGCGGCACCATGCCTCGGGTGCTGTGGAACTGCTGGCGCGCAAGGTCGACGGATCCGTCGTCAATGCCGGCGACGGCGCCCACGAACATCCAACGCAAGCGCTGCTCGACGCGCTCACCATCCGGCGCAACAAGGGCCGGCTGGAAGGGCTCGTGATCGCGATCTGCGGCGACGTGATGCATTCGCGGGTGGCGCGTTCCAATATATTGCTGCTCAACACCATGGGCGCCCGCGTCCGTGTCGTCGCCCCCTCCACGCTGTTGCCGCGCGGCATCGAGCGGATGGGCGTCGAGGTCGCGCGCGACATGCGCGAGGGCCTCAATGGCGCCGACATCGTGATGATGCTGCGGCTGCAGCGCGAGCGCATGAACGGCTCCTTCGTGCCGTCGAGCCAGGAATACTTCCATTATTTCGGCCTCGACCAGAAGAAGCTCGCTTACGCCAAGCCGGACGCGCTGGTGATGCATCCGGGTCCGATGAACCGCGGCGTGGAGATCGACTCGATCGTCGCCGACGGCGCGCAATCGCTGATCCGCGAACAGGTCGAAATGGGAGTGGCGGTGCGGATGGCGGTGCTGGAAGCACTCGCCCGCAACCTGCCGAACGCATAAAATGCTGACCGATCGCCGCCCTATCCTGCTCGCCAACGCCCGCGTCGTCGATCCTTCCCGGGATTTCGACGGCCCCGGCGACGTCCTGATCGCGGACGGCATGATCCGCGATTCAAAGCGCGGCATCGGCGCCGCCGGCGTCCCCGAAGGCACCGACATCATCAATTGCGACGGCAAGATCGTCGCCCCCGGGCTGATCGACATGCGCGCCTTTGTCGGCGAGCCCGGCGCCAGCCACCGCGAGACCTTTGCCTCCGCGAGCCAGGCCGCGGCCGCCGGCGGCATCACCACCATCATCTGCCAGCCCGACACCTCGCCCGTGATCGACAATTCGGCGACGGTCGACTTCGTGCTGCGCCGGGCGCGCGACACCGCAATCGTCAACATCCATCCGATGGCGGCGCTCACAAAAGGCATGCGCGGCCAGGAGATGACCGAGATCGGGCTGTTGAAGGCCGCCGGCGCGGTGGCCTTCACCGACGGCGCCAGCAGCGTCACCAACGCGCAGGTGATGCGCCGCGCGCTGGCCTACGCCCGCGATTTCGACGCCCTGATCGTCCACCACACCGAGGACCCGGATCTGGTCGGCGAAGGCGTCATGAACGAAGGCGAATTCGCCGCGCGGCTCGGGCTGATCGGCATCCCCAACGCCGCCGAGGCCGTGATGCTGGAGCGCGACATGCGCCTCGTCGCGCTGACCGGCGGGCGCTATCACGCCGCCTCCCTGAGCTGCATCGAGTCGCTGGAAATCCTCAAGCGCGCCCGCGACGCCGGGTTATCGGTCTCGGCCTCGGTCTCGATCAACCACGTGACCCTGAACGAAAACGACATCGGCCCGTACCGCACCTTCCTGAAATTGTCGCCGCCGCTGCGCACCGAGGAGGACCGGCTGGCGCTGGTTTCGGCCGTTGCCTCCGGCCTGATCGACGTCGTGATGTCCGATCACAATCCGCAGGACGTCGAGGTGAAGCGGCTGCCGTTCGCGGAAGCAGCCTCCGGCGCGGTCGGCCTGCAGACCATGCTGCCGGCGGCCTTGCGGCTGATTCACAATGGCGAGATGGATTTTCGCACCCTGATCCGGGCGATGTCGACGCGGCCGGCGGAACTGATGGGCCTGCCCGGCGGTAGCTTGCGCGCCGGCTCGCCCGCTGACGTGATCGTGATCGACGCCGATATCCCCTGGGTGCTCGATCCCGCCGATCTCAAATCGCAGTGCAAGAATACGCCATTCGACGAAGCCCGCTTCTCGGGCCGCGTGGTGCGTACTATTGTCGGCGGACGGACGGTCTATGAGCATGTTTAGCAGAGCGTTTTCGAGCGAAGTGGGAACCGGTTCGCGTCAAGAAAACGCGTCAAAAAGAGACTCTTATGCGCGGGAAATTCGCCGGGGCAGCAGGAGCGACCGCGATGTCGGGTGACGCCTTCCTCGTCGTCGGGTTCCTGCTCGGCTATTTGCTCGGCTCGATTCCGTTCGGCCTTGTGCTGACCAAATTGGCCGGCACGCAGGATCTGCGCTCGATCGGCTCCGGCAATATCGGCGCCACCAATGTGCTGCGCACCGGCCGCAAGGGCCTCGCTGCAGCAACGCTGATCTGCGATGCGCTGAAGGGCACGCTGGCGGTGGTCATATCAGGCTATTACGGCGGGCCGAACGCGGCGATGCTGGCCGCACTTGGCGCCTTTCTCGGCCATCTGTTTCCGGTCTGGCTGAAATTTCGCGGCGGCAAAGGCGTAGCCGTCTATATCGGCGTGCTGATCGGCCTGTTCTGGCCGGCCGCGTTGATCTTCTGCGCGATGTGGCTCGCAACCGCGTTGACCACGCGCTACTCGTCGCTGTCGGCCCTGGTCGCGGCCTTCATCACGCCGCTATTCCTGTGGTGGTTCGGCCACCCGGCGCTGGCGTCGCTGTTCGCGGTGCTGACCATGTTGCTGTTCTACATGCACCGTGAAAATATCCAGCGGTTGCAGGCGGGCACCGAGGGTAAGATCGGGGCGTAGTAGCAAGCTTATTTCTTCAGCGCCTCTTCCACAAACCGCGCCACCGCCAGCGCCTGAGCGTCAGCACCAAACCGCGCGATCACCTGCACCCCAACCGGCAATCCACCATCAGCGACAAAAGCCGGGACGTTGACGCAGGGCACACCCATCAGCGTCCAGAGCCGGTTATAACGGGGATCACCGGTCGAACCCAATCCCTTCGGCGCCGCGCCCGGCGCTGACAATGTCAGCAGCACATCGACGTCGTCGAATACGCCCGACAATGCGTGCCGCGCGCGGCCGGCGACCTTGACCGCCTCGTCGTAAGCGGCTGGCGTCGTGTCCTTGCTTTCATCGAGCCGGCCACGCAGCAGCGGCGGCATCGCGTCATAATTTTCGCGATATTCCCAGGCGAACGCCTGATGCGCCTCAAAATCCTGCACGTCAGGATGAATCCGCCACGCTTCCGCGACGATGTCGGGCATGGCGAGCGCACGCACCGACGCGCCAGCGCGTTCGGCCGCCGCGGCGGCAAGGCGCAAAGCCTCCGCCCCTGCCGCTTCCGGCGCGCCGGCAAATTCCTGGGTGACAAGGCCGATCCGCGGCGCCTTCACGGCTGCGGGCAGCAACAATCCCGGCCGATTGGTCATGGCCGACAATCCCCGCGCCAAGTCCTCGACGCCGGCTGCGAACAGCCCGACGGTGTCGAGCGTCCACGAAAAGCATTTCACGCCGACCGTCGGCAGCAAGCGGTAGGACGGTTTTATGGCGGCGACACCGCAAAACGACGCCGGCCGGATCACCGAGCCGCCGGTCTGCGTTCCCAGCGCCAACGGAATCATGCCGGCCCCGACCGCAGCCGCCGAGCCCGAGGACGATCCGCCCGGCGTGTGGCCGTGATTGTGCGGGTTGAGGGTTGGCGTCGGATCGTTCGCCGCAAACGCCGTCGTCGTGGTCTTGCCGAAAATGGTCGCGCCCGCCTGCTTCAACATCATCACGACCGCCGCATCGCCGCGTGGGCGCCAGCCTTTGTAGATCGGCGAACCCATTTCGGTCGGAAAATCTGCGGTATCCATGATGTCCTTGATGCCGACGGCGATGCCGCGCAGCGGCCCGGCGGTTGCGGCACGCGCCTTGTCGTCACGGCAGACGAAGGCGCCGACGGCTTTCTCGTGCGCGCCGATCGCCTCACGCGATTGCGCAATTGCCCCGTCGGGAGAGAGCTCGCCGCAATCGATACGGCGCTGGAGGTCGGCAAGCGAGATCATGGGCATGGTTTCCTGCGGCATGGGACCGCTTTTAGGGAGCGTGCCGGGGCGGAGCAAGCCATGACGGCGCGGGGCTGGCGCGCTCTCAAACGAGTTGATCGCAATCTCCGGTTGGGCAAAGCTGGGCCGGCATGCACGACCATCCCCCCAGCACCACCTGCCTCACCGACGCCGAGCGGCTCAACCGCCTGCGGCTGATCCGGTCCGACAATGTCGGCCCCCGCACCTTCCGCTCCCTGCTCCAGCATTTCGGCGACGCGCGCACGGCGCTGGAGCGGCTGCCCGATCTGGCGCGCCGCGGCGGCGCGGCGCGGCCGGGCCGGATCTGCAGCGAGGACAGCGCGCGCGCCGAACTCGATGCCGCCGGCAAGATCGGCGTCAGCGTGGTCGCGCCCGATGAAGCCGGTTATCCGCCGCGCCTCGCCACGCTCGACGACGCGCCGCCGCTGCTCGGCATCCGCGGCGCGCCCGACCTGCTGATGCGGCCGATGATCGCGATCGTAGGCTCCCGCAATGCTTCCGGCGCCGGGCTGAAATTCGCAGGCACGATCGCGCGCGATCTCGGCGATGCCGGTTTTGTCGTCATCTCCGGCCTCGCCCGCGGCATCGATCAGGCCGCGCATCGCGCAAGCATTGCAAGCGGTACCGTCGCGGTGCTGGCCGGCGGCCATGACAGGATCTATCCGCCCGAGCATGAGGATCTGCTCTCTACGCTGCT
Organism: Bradyrhizobium sp. AZCC 2289; assembly: GCF_036924615.1. Classification (NCBI taxonomy): domain Bacteria; kingdom Pseudomonadati; phylum Pseudomonadota; class Alphaproteobacteria; order Hyphomicrobiales; family Nitrobacteraceae; genus Bradyrhizobium; species Bradyrhizobium sp. AZCC 2289. The sequence goes on from NZ_JAZHRY010000001.1 coordinate 10,332,486, forward strand.
CGAACATGGCGGCGCGATTTCCGAAATGCCGCTCGGCCATGTGCCGCGGGCGCGCGATTTCCCCCGGCGCAACCGGCTGATCTCGGGTGCCGCGCTCGGCGTGGTCGTGGTGGAAGCCGCGCACCGTTCGGGATCGCTGATCACGGCGCGCATCGCCGCCGAACAAGGCCGCGAAGTGTTCGCGGTGCCGGGCTCGCCGCTCGATCCGCGCGCCGCCGGCACCAACGATCTGATCAAGCAGGGCGCGACGCTGGTCACCGAAGCAGCCGACGTCATCAACGCGGTCGAGCCGATCATGGAACGGCCGATCATGCTCGGCGCACGCGAGGACGACGGCGAGCCGCTGGATTTCGAAGCCGATAGCAGCGATCGCGCCCGCATCGTCAATTTGCTCGGGCCGAGCCCGGTCAGCCTCGATGATCTGATCCGGATGTCCGGCGCCTCGCCCGCGATCGTGCGCGCGGTGCTGCTCGAACTCGAACTCGCCGGACGGCTGGAGCGCCACGGCGGCGGGCTGGTGTCGCTGATTTAGGTTCTTTATTTTGACGCGTTTTCTTGACGCGAACCGGTTCCCACTTCGCTCGAAAACGCTATCGACCTTCGTTGCGCCCATCGAATTGTGCGCGTGCGCCTTCAATTTCCGGCAGATGTTCAAACGCCCACTTGCCCAGCGCTTCCACCGGCTTCGACAGGCCACGCCCGAGATCGGTCAGCTCATAATCGACCCGCGGCGGAATGGTCGGAAAAACGGTTCGCGTCACCAGGCCATCGCGTTCGAGCCCGCGCAGCGTCAGCGTCAGCATGCGCTGCGAGATACCGCCGACCATGCGCTTGATCTCGTTGAAGCGGCGCGGACCGTCGCCCAAGAGCATGATGACGAACACGCTCCATTTGTCGCCGACCCGCGCCAGCACGGAGGCGACCGCGCGGCAGTCGCCATCGGCGTGAGGGCTGGGCGGCAGTGCAGGCACTTTCTTGTGCTCGGGTATCAATTTTGTGCTCGGGTTTCAAAAATGTGCGTTCTTGCGGGGTTTGCGGACAGTCACTCATATAGTCTCAGTTACAAACTTATACCAAGGGTGAAGCTCCTATGAAACTCCTGCATCTCGATTCCAGCGTTCTCGGCCCCCATTCCGTCAGCCGTCAGGTCTCCGCCGCCATCGTGGACCGGCTGCGCAAGGCCACCCCCGGCTTCGAAATCACCTATCGCGATCTGACCCTGACCCCGCTGGCGCATCTGAGCGGCTCCCATCTCGCCGCCGGCCAAGGCGCCCCGACAGAGGCCTCGCTGCGCGAGGACATCGCCGCCGGTCAGGCGGTGCTGTCCGAGTTTTTGGCCGCCGACATCGTCGTGCTTGGCGCGCCCATGTACAATTTCACCATTCCGAGCCAGCTCAAGGCCTGGATCGACCGCATCCTGGTGGCGGGCAAGACGTTCAAATATAGCGCGCAAGGCGTCGAAGGGCTGGCCGGCAACAAGCGCGTCATCGTCGCGGTCTCGCGCGGCGGATTCTACGGCGCCGGCACGCCGGCGGCCGTCGGCGAGCATCTGGAAACCTATTTGCGCTGGGTGTTCGGTTTCATCGGCGTGACCAATCCGGAATTCATTTCCGCCGATGGCATCGGGCTCGGACCCGAACATCGCGAGAAAGCGGTCGCAGGCGCGCTGCACGCCGCAGGCAATCTCAACGCCGCGTAACTGGAAACTGGACACTGCCCGTCGCTGCTGTCGGCAGCGGCGGGCGGGCATCGTGCGGGAAAGACTCTGCCGGTGCTAGTACCAGACGCCCTGCACACCCATGACGACGGCAACGAGCGAGATCAAAAGGCCGAGGCAGGAAAATATTGCGATTGAAACAAATTGATCGCGATCTGAATTCTCTGACGCTGACGATACGGGGGTCGATGTCGAGAGGGCTTTCGGCATGTCGGCACTCCAATGGATTACGTTCAAAAAAATCCCGGCCCGAAAAGGAGTCTTGGCAGCTACGACGAAGGTTCAATGATTTTCCGAAAAAATACGTCCGCAAGACGAGGGAGCCGGCCAGCGCAACCGACGTGAGAATTTTCCGCCGAACGCGCTGACCGTATTCTCGTGCGTATTCCGGGGCGCTGCTCAGCCCCGGTAGATCGGCGCGCCGCTCGGCGAAGCCGTCGCGCCACCGTCCACGAACAATTCCTGGCCCTGCACATGCGCGGCATCGTCCGACGCCAGAAACAACACCGTCTTCGAAATGTGATCTGGTTCACCAATACGGCCGAGCGGCGTGGACAGGCTTATCCGTTTTTCGAACGCCTTCTCGGCTTCGGGCGTCGCGATCGCAGCCCCCCAGATCGGCGTGCGGATCGCGCCGGGCGCGACCACGTTGACGCGGATGCCGCGCGGCGACAATTCGGATGCCATGGTCCGCGCCATCGAGCGCACGCCGGCCTTGGCTGCGCCATAGGCCGAGTATCCGGGGATGCCGAGCACCGAGATCACCGAACCGTTGAGGATGATCGACGCGTTATCGTTGAGATAGGGCAATGCGGATTGTACGGTGAAGAAGACGCCGGTCAGATTGGTCCGGATCACTTTCTCGAACGCTTCGAGCGCCGTTGCCCCGAGTGGCGTGCCGCCCGCAATGCCGGCATTGGCAAACACGACGTCGAATTTGCCGAATTTTGCCGCCCCCTGCTTGATCGCGGCTTCGGTCGCCCCGATGTCGGTGGCATCGGCGACGAACGCCAGTGCATTCGGCCCGAGTTCCCTGGCTGCCGCGTCCAGCGTCTCCTTGTTGCGCCCGGTGATGACGACTTTCGCCCCCTCGGCCACAAACAGTTTTGCGGTCGCCAGACCGATGCCGCTGTTGCCGCCGGTAATCAACGCCGTCTTGTTCGCAAGTCTCACGGTAGCCTCCGTCCATTTTGGTTGCATTATTAAACTATGTTGCCTAGCTAGGGCATCTGGTTTTATAATGCAACTACACAAGCCCGTGATGTGATCCCGGCCGCGGAGACCGCCACCATGAAGCGAACGAGTTTCGAAGGCGACCAGTGCCCGATCGCGCGATCGCTGGACGTGATCGGCGACTGGTGGTCGCTTCTGATCATCCGCGACGCGTCGTTGGGACACCGCCGTTTCGGCGAGTTCCAGAAAAGCCTCGGGCTTGCGAAAAACATCCTCACCGTACGGCTGCGCGCGCTGGTGGATCAGGGCATCCTGAAAACCGCGCCCGCCTCCGACGGCAGCGCCTATCAGGAATATGTCCTGACGCCGAAGGGCCGCGGCGTCTTTCCGATCCTGGTCGCGCTGCGGCAGTGGAGCGAAGAGTTCGATGCGAGGCCGGAGGAAATCGGAACCATTATGGTGGACCGCGGCAAGGGAAAGCCGGTGCGCAAGCTCGCGCTCTATTCCCAGGACGGGCGCCTGCTTACCGCCGCCGACACTGCGCTGAAGCCGCGCCCGCCTGCGAAGCGCGCGCGAAGCATTGCCGGCTAGCGCGCCGCTCGGCTGATTTGCCCGACGGGCAAATCAAAAAAACCTGTCCAGTCCTCTTCGCAAAAATATTTCGCTTTCGCCGTCGGGCAAATCAGTGGTTTCTCTCCGCGCGTCTCACCCACGGAGGGGCGGGTCGCGATCGTCACGAACGCGCGGTGGGATGCGGTGGACGCGAAGGCGGCGACTGACGAGCGTGGCTGATGCGGACGGCGAAGTCGTGTGGTCCTGGCGCCCCGATGCTGGCGCCAAGTTCGTGAGAAGAAATTTCTCAGGGATGACGGTGGCAAGAAAGCCGGTCACCGGGGAGAGCGCGCTATAAGCCGTAAAACCATTGCGTGGGGAAGGCCGGAGTGTTTCCGCTGAACCTGTATGCTCGTGTGCGTTTTCCTTTGTGCACTTTGCACACGAGACCGCGGGTGCAGCGCGCACCCGGTCTTCCCTGCGCCCTCTGCACTTTACGAGGGTGGAAAATGACGCAAAGCTCGGGCGGATCGCGCCGCGAGAACGCGGATGTGTACCCGCGAGCTGTTTGAGATATGTATCGGAAGTCTCATCCCCCGTCATTGCGAGCCACCGGGTCGCGCGAATGCGCGCCCGATGACAGGCTCCGCGAAGCAATCCATCTCGCAACTCGCTGAGACATGGATTGCTTCGTCGCAAGTGCTCCTCGCAATGACGTTGAGAGAGCTGCGCCGGCGCGCGCCGCCCCAAAGTCTCACGACAGCTTGCGCCTGCTGCGCAGCCGCAGACGCTCTTCCGCTTCGAGTTGGACCATGGCAAGCAGATACCCGAGGATCTCGAGCTTGTGGCGCTTGGCCAGCTTGACCAGATCGGCAACGGTCTCGGTGATGAAGGCCACGGCCTCATCCGGGCCGCCCTCCCCAACGGGCTCCTCCGCGCGCGATCGGCGATCCCTGCCCGAAGCGCTGCGCTTCCGGCCGCCCCCAGCCTTGCTCAAAAAAAATTACATCCAATGCCGCATAATATGACCAAGAAATAACCACTTTATGGCCGCAACTCTAGGGCGCATTTCGTAACTCCTTAGATATAAAGTCGTATCCCCTGGGCGCCCCATCAATATCTGTCGATTTGACAGGGGCCGCCTCACCACCCATGTTCGGTCCGAAACGGCGGTCGCGAGTCTCGCGGAACCGGCCTTAATCCTTTCCCATAAGCCATTGGAATGACATGAATATCGTCATCGTGGAGTCGCCGGCGAAAGCCAAGACCATCAATAAGTATTTGGGCTCCTCCTATGAGGTTCTGGCCTCGTTCGGGCATGTCCGCGATCTCCCGGCCAAGAACGGATCGGTCGATCCGGACGCCAATTTTCAGATGATCTGGGAGATCGACCCCAAGGCGGCCGGCCGGCTCAACGACATCGCCAAGGCGCTGAAGGGCGCCGACCGCCTGATTCTCGCAACCGACCCCGATCGCGAGGGTGAAGCGATCTCCTGGCACGTGCTGGAAGTGCTGAAGGAAAAGCGCGCGATCAAGGACCACAAGATCGAGCGCGTGGTGTTCAACGCCATCACCAAGCAAGCGGTGACGGACGCGATGAAAGCGCCGCGCCAGATCGATGGTGCGCTGGTCGACGCCTATATGGCGCGCCGCGCGCTGGACTATCTGGTCGGCTTCACGCTTTCGCCGGTGCTGTGGCGCAAGCTGCCGGGCGCGCGCTCGGCCGGCCGCGTGCAGTCGGTCGCGCTGCGGCTGGTCTGCGACCGCGAACTCGAAATCGAGAAATTCGTCGCCCGCGAATACTGGTCGCTGGTGGCAACCCTGACGACGCCGCGCGGCGACGCCTTCGAGGCCCGCCTGGTCGGCGCCGACGGCAAGAAGATCCAGCGGCTCGACATCGGCACCGGCGCGGAAGCCGAAGAGCTCAAGAAAGCGATCGAAGCAGCCAATTTTACGGTCTCGACCGTCGAAGCCAAACCCGCGCGGAGAAATCCGCAGGCGCCCTTCACCACCTCGACGCTGCAGCAGGAAGCCAGCCGCAAGCTCGGCTTTGCCCCGGCGCATACGATGCGGATCGCGCAGCGGCTCTATGAAGGCATCGATATCGGCGGCGAGACCACCGGTCTCATCACCTATATGCGAACCGACGGCGTGCAGATCGACGGCTCGGCGATCACGCAGGCCCGCAAGGTGATCGGCGAGGATTACGGCAACGCCTATGTGCCGGAGGCGCCGCGCCAGTATGTGAGCAAGGCCAAGAACGCCCAGGAAGCGCATGAAGCGATCCGCCCGACCGACCTGTCGCGCCGTCCTGCCGAAATGCGCCGCCGCCTCGATCACGATCAGGCCCGGCTCTATGAGCTGATCTGGATCCGCACCATCGCCAGCCAAATGGAATCGGCGGAACTGGAACGCACCACCGTCGACATATCAGCCAAAGCCGGCTCTCGCGTGCTCGACCTGCGCGCCAGCGGCCAGGTCATCAAATTCGACGGTTTTCTGGCGCTCTATCAGGAAGGCCGCGACGACGACGGCGACGATGAAGATAGTCGCCGCCTCCCCGCCATGAGCGAGGGCGAGGCGTTGAAACGGCAGAACCTCGCCGTCACGCAACATTTCACCGAACCGCCGCCGCGCTTCTCCGAAGCGTCGCTGGTCAAGCGCATGGAAGAGCTCGGCATCGGCCGTCCCTCGACCTACGCCTCGATCCTGCAGGTGCTGAAGGACCGCGGCTACGTCAAGCTGGAGAAGAAGCGGCTGCATGGCGAGGACAAGGGCCGCGTCGTGGTCGCGTTCCTCGAAAACTTCTTCGCGCGCTACGTCGAATATGATTTCACCGCCGATCTGGAAGAGCAGCTCGACCGCATCTCCAACAACGAGATTTCCTGGCAGCAGGTTCTGAAGAATTTCTGGACCGGCTTTATCGGCGCGGTCAACGACATCAAGGATCTCCGCGTTTCCGAGGTGCTCGATGCGCTCGACGACATGCTGGGACCGCACATCTATCCGCCGCGCGCGGATGGCGGCGATGTCAGGCAGTGCCCGACCTGCGGCACCGGCAAGCTCAATTTGAAGGCCGGCAAGTTCGGCGCCTTCGTCGGTTGCTCGAATTATCCGGAATGCCGTTACACCCGCCCGCTCGCCGCCGACGGCGAAGCCAGCGCCGACCGTATCCTTGGCAAGGATCCCGCGGCCGATCTGGACGTGACGGTGAAGGCCGGACGCTTCGGCCCGTACATCCAGCTCGGCGAGCAAAAGGATTATGCCGAGGGCGAGAAGCCGCGGCGCGCCGGAATTCCGAAGAACATGTCGCCCGGCGATATGGAACTGGAGCTGGCGCTCAAACTGCTGTCGCTGCCGCGCGAAATCGGAAAACACCCGGAGACCGGTGAGCCGATCACCGCCGGCATCGGCCGCTTCGGTCCGTTCGTGCGCCATGAGAAGACCTATGCCAGCCTCGAGGCCGGCGATGAGGTATTCGACGTCGGCCTCAACCGCGCGGTGACGCTGATCGCCGAAAAGATCGCAAAGGGCCCGAGCGGCCGGCGCTTCGGCGCCGATCCCGGCAAACCCCTGGGCGAGCATCCGAGCCTCGGCGGCGTCGCGGTCAAGAACGGCCGCTACGGCGCCTATGTCACGGCCGGCGGCGTCAACGCCACGATCCCGAGCGACAAGACGCTGGAGACCATCACGCTCGAGGAAGCCATCGCCCTGATCGATGAACGTGCGGCCAAGGGCGGCGGCAAGCCGAAGCGCGGGGCGAAGAAAGCAGCACCAAAGAAAGCCACGGCCAAGACCGCTGCCGATCCCGACGCGCCAAAACCCGCAAAGAAGGCGGCGGTGAAGAAGGCCGCTGCAAAGCCGAAATCCGAAGCCGTGAGCAAGGCCCGGGCGCCGGTCGCGTCCGCGGCCAAGACGTCGGCGGCGAAACCACCACCCGCATCAAAAACGCCTGCGAAGAAAAGCGCGGGCAAGGCCCGGGGATAAGTGAAGAGCAAACCCGACAATGGCTTTCCGGCCCGGGACGCCATCGTCGCCTTCATCCGTTCGAATCCAGGCAAGGTCGGCACCCGCGAGATCGCGCGCGAGTTCGGCCTGAAGAACGCCGACCGCGTCGAGCTGAAACGCATCCTGCGTGAACTGGCCGACGACGGCACCGTCGCCAAGCGCGGCCGGAAAATCCAGGAGCCGGCGGCGCTGCCGCCGACCGTGATGGCCGACATCACCGGCCGCGACACCGACGGTGAATTGCTGGCCACCCCCACCGAATGGGATGAAGAGGAAGACGGCGCCGCGCCGAAAATCCGCATCCATGTGCCGCGCCGCCCGCAGCCGGGCACCGCGGCGGGTGTCGGCGACCGCGCGCTGCTGCGGGTCGAGAAGACCGATGACAGCGAAGGCACGCCGTATCGCGGCCGTGTCATCAAGGTCATCGATCACGCAAGAACACGTCTGCTTGGAATCTTCCGCAAGCTGCCCAATGGCGGCGGCCGGCTCGTTCCCATCGACAAGAAACAGGTCGGGCGCGAATTGAACATCGCGAGCACCGACACCGGCGGCGCCGAGGATGGCGATCTCGTCAGCGTCGATCTCGTGCGCACGCGCGGTTACGGCCTCGCCTCGGGCAAGGTGAAGGAACGGCTTGGGTCGCTGGCAACGGAAAAAGCGGTCAGCCTGATCGCGATCCACGCCCACGAAATCCCGCAAGCCTTCTCGCCGTCCGCCTTGCGCGAAGCCGAAGAGGCAAAGCCGGCGACGCTGAAAGGCCGCGAGGACTGGCGCGAGCTGCCGCTTGTCACCATCGATCCGCCCGACGCCAAGGATCACGACGACGCGGTTCATGCCGAGCCCGATCCCGATCCCAACAACAAGGGCGGCCATATCGTCCATGTCGCGATCGCCGATGTCGCCTTCTATGTGCGGCCGGGCTCGGCGCTGGATCGCGATGCGCTGTTGCGCGGCAACTCCGTGTACTTCCCGGATCGCGTGGTGCCGATGCTGCCCGAGCGCATCTCCAACGATCTCTGCTCGCTGGTGCCAGGCGAGCCGCGCGGCGCGCTCGCGGTGCGCATGGTGATCGGGAGCGACGGCCGCAAGCGCTCGCACAGCTTTCATCGGGTGCTGATGCGCTCGGCCGCCAAACTGAATTACGCGCAGGCGCAAGCCGCGATCGACGGTCGCCCCGACGATACCACGGGGCCCCTGCTCGAGCCGATCCTCAAACCGCTCTACACGGCTTATGCGCTGGTGAAACTCGCGCGCGATGAGCGCGACCCGCTCGATCTGGATCTGCCCGAGCGCAAGATCCTGCTGAAACCCGACGGCACGGTGGATCGCGTCATCGTGCCCGAGCGCCTCGACGCGCACCGGCTGATCGAAGAATTCATGATTCTGGCCAACGTCGCCGCGGCCGAGATGCTGGAAAAGAAGGCGCTGCCGCTGATCTACCGGGTGCACGACGAACCGACCCAGGAGAAGGTTCACAACCTGCAGGAATTCCTGAAGACGCTCGATCTGCCGTTCGCCAAGACCGGCGCATTGCGCCCCGCTCTGTTCAATCGCGTGCTTAGCCAGGTGAAGGGTCACGATTCCGAGCCGCTGGTGAACGAGGTGGTGCTGCGCTCGCAGGCCCAGGCGGAATATTCGTCGGAAAATTACGGCCATTTCGGCCTCAACCTTCGACGCTACGCGCATTTCACCTCGCCGATCAGGCGATACGCGGATCTGATCGTGCATCGCGCGCTGATCCGCGCGCTCGGCCTCGGCGAAGGCGCGCTGCCGGAAACCGAGACGCTGGAAACGCTGAGCGAGGTCGCGGCACAAATTTCCGTTACCGAACGCCGCGCCATGAAGGCCGAACGCGAAACGGCCGACCGGCTGATCGCGCATTTCCTCGCCGACCGCATCGGCACCACGTTCCAGGGCCGCATCTCCGGCGTCACCCGCGCCGGGCTGTTCGTCAAACTCTCAGATACCGGCGCCGACGGGCTGATCCCGATCCGGACGCTGGGCACGGAATATTTCAATTACGACGAGACCCGCCACGCGCTGGTCGGCACACGCAGCGGTGCAATGCACCGATTGGGGGACGTCGTCGACGTCCGGCTGGTAGAAGCAGCACCGGTAGCTGGCGCGCTACGGTTCGAGTTACTATCTGAAGGCCAGGTCATTCCGCGCGGCAGAAAACGCGACAGCGGGCGCAACGGTTCGCAGGCGTCGGCAAAATCGTCGAAGCCGCATCCGGGCCGCAGCCCGCGCAAGAAGGACCGCAAGCCGGGCAAACCAAAACCCGGCAAACCGAAGAAAGGCAAGTCATGGCAACGGTGAGCCCTGCGACGACAGTCTGGACCCGGAATTCCGCACCCGCCGAAAAGCGCAACGTCTGGACCGCAATGAAGCGCGGCTTTCGCAGCCGCTGTCCGCGCTGCGGCGAAGGCAAGCTCTTTCGCGCCTTCCTGAAGGTCGATGACCATTGTTCGGTCTGCGGGCTCGACTACACGCCGCACCGCGCGGACGACCTGCCGGCCTATCTCGTGATCGTCATCGTCGGCCATATCGTGGTGCCCACGGTGCTGTGGATCGAAACCGATTATTCGCCACCGGTCTGGCTGCAACTGGCTATCTATCTGCCGTTCACCCTCTTTGCCTCGCTCGCGCTGCTGCAACCGGTGAAAGGCGCCGTGGTCGGCTTCCAATGGGCACTGCGCATGCATGGCTTTGACGACAATGCTCCTGGCGACATTCCGCCCGTCTAGGCGTATTTTGTTTTGACGAAAAAGAGAAAAACCGATGGGGATGGGATGACCGAAGCTGCGACTGCCGAAAAGCAAGAAAAGGAAGCCGATCACCATCCCTATTTCCGGCCCAAGGACGCGGCGACACTGATCCTGATCGATCGCTCCGGCGACAAGCCGAAAGTACTGGTCGGCAAGCGCCACGACAACGTGGTGTTCATGCCCGGCAAATATGTTTTTCCCGGCGGCCGTGTCGACAAGTCGGACAACCGAGTTCCCGTTGCCGCGCCCATCACCAAAGAGCTCGAAGCCAATCTGCTCAAGGGCAGCCCGAAGATCGCCCCCTCACGCGCGCGGGCGCTCGCGGTCGCCGCGATCCGCGAAGCCTGCGAGGAGACCGGCCTCTGCCTCGGCCGCAAGGTCGAACAGCCTTCCACGCTCGACGGCCCCTGGAAGCCATTCACCGATGCCGGCCTGCTGCCCGATCCGTCCAGCCTGTTCCTGATCGCGCGTGCGATCACCCCGCCCGGCCGCGTCCGGCGTTTTGATACGCGCTTCTTCACCGCGGATGCATCGAGCATCGCGCACCGCGTCGAGGGCGTGATCCATGCCGACGCCGAACTGGTGGAGCTGGTCTGGGTCGAGATCGGCTCAAAGCCGCTGGCGGATGCGCATGCCATGACCAAGAACGTGCTCGCCGAACTCGACCGCCGGCTTGCCACCGGCCCGCTGCGCCACGACGCGCCGGTGCCGTTCTTCCATTTCCACGGCGGCAAGATGCAGAGGGACGTATTGGGGGCTTGACTGTGCTCACTCCCCGTCATTGCGAGGAGCCCTTGCGACGAAGCAATCCATCTCAATGCTTGCGGCACAATGGATTGCTTCGCTTCGCTCGCAATGACGGTATTGGCGTCGCGGAGAAATTCTCCTGGCGTCGCCTGAATTGCAAGATTCTTCTCGGTGTCCCCCGATGGCGTTGCGTTGACCGGCTCCCTATCTCTTCCCCAACAACAACTGCGACGGAATGGGGCAATGGCGAAACGGCAACTCAAGCTCGGCGCGTTCATGCGGCCGGTCTCTATCCACACCGGCGCGTGGCGCTATCCCGGAGCCTGGCCGGACGCCAATTTCAATTTCCCGCATATCAAAAAGCTGATCCAGGAGCTGGAAGCCGGCAAATTTGATGCCTTCTTCATGGCCGACCACCTGGCCGTGCTCAACATGCCGGTCGATGCGCTCAAGCGCAGCCACACCGTCACCTCGTTCGAGCCGTTCACGCTGCTGTCGGCGCTGGCCGGCGCCACCGAACATATCGGCCTGATCGCGACGGGCTCGACCACCTTCGACGAGCCCTATCACGTCGCGCGCCGCTTCGCCTCGCTCGATCACATCTCTGGCGGGCGCGCCGGGTGGAATATCGTCACCACGTCAAATCCGGACGCCGCGCTCAATTTCGGGCTCGACGATCACATGGAGCACGCCGAGCGCTACAAGCGGGCGCGTGAATTCTACGACGTGGTCACCGGTCTGTGGGACTCCTTTGCCGACGACGCTTTTGTGCGCGACGTCGACGCGGGACTGTATTTCGATCCCGCAAAGATGCACGTGCTCAATCACAAGGGAAAATATCTCTCGGTGCGCGGTCCCCTCAACATCGCCCGCCCCGTGCAGGGCTGGCCGCTGATCGTGCAGGCCGGCGCCTCCGACGACGGCAGGCAGCTCGCGGCCGAAACCGCGGAAGCCGTCTTCACCGGCGGCGGCAGCCTTCCTGACGGTCAAAAACTCTATGCCGACATCAAGGGCCGGATGGAAAAAGTCGGCCGCAACCCCGAGCATTTGAAGATCCTGCCCGGCGCGTTCGTGGTGGTCGGCGACAGCGCCGACGAGGCAAAGGAGAAACGCGCAAAGCTCGACAGCATGGTGCATTACGACAGTGCCATCGCCTCGCTGTCGGTGATCCTCGGCACCGATGCTTCGGGCTTCGATCCCGACGGCCAATTGCCGCCGATCCCGGAAACCAACGCTTCCAAGAGCGGCCGCCAGCGCATGGTCGACCTCGCCGCCCGCGACAAGCTCACGGTGCGGCAACTCGCCCAGCGCGTCGGCGGCTATGGCGGCTTGTCGTTCGTCGGTACGCCGGTGACGATCGCCGACCAGATGGAGGAATGGCTGACCACCAACGGGTGCGACGGTTTCAACATCATGTTCCCGTATCTGCCCGCCGGCCTCGACGATTTCGTCGACAAGGTGGTGCCGGAACTGCAGAAACGCGGGATTTTCCGCAGGGAATACGAGGGCCGGACGTTGCGGGAGAATCTGGGCCTGCCGCGGCCGAAAAACCGGTTCTTTGAGGCCTAATTCGCGGAAATCATGCCAGTTTTTGCCTCCAAAACCTTGACTTTGGGCGGATCGAGGCTAGGTTGCGCGGCAAATGCGGGCCGATTTGGCCGGCTCCTGATATCCTTAAATACCCCTGCACATAGAGGTTCTGAACATGGCCAAAGCGGTCACCATCAAGGTCAAGCTCGTTTCGACGGCGGACACCGGCTTCTATTACGTTGCCAAGAAGAATTCGCGCACCATGACCGACAAGCTGGTCAAGAAGAAGTACGACCCGGTCGCGCGCAAGCACGTCGAGTTCAAGGAATCGAAGATCAAGTAAGCGTATCTGCGCTCAGTCGATTTGAACGGGGCCTCGCGGCCCCGTTTTTGATTCCGCCGTTTTTGATTCTAGGCTGCCTTGAGCAATGGCGGCTCGCTCGGCCGGATCAGCGCGAACGCCACCTGAATGATACCGCCCGCGAGCCCCAGCGCGACGCCGATCCGCCAGGCCATCGTGTAGGAGCCGAGCGCGTCGTACAGCACCCCGCCGCCGAAGGCGCCGAGGAAGCTGCCGAGCTGATGGCTCATGAAGGCGAGGCCCTGGATCATCGCCTGCCATTTCAGCCCGAACATTTCGGCAACCGCACCCGCGACCAGCGGCCCGACGCCCATCCACAGAAAACCCATGATGGCGCCGAACAGCAGCGTGGTCGCCGGCGTCGGCGGCAGCATGAAGTACCAGGCGAGCGCGATCGACCGGAAAATGTAGATCCCGCCCAGCAGCGCCAGCTTGTTCCCGCGTCCGCCGGCCCAGCCGAAGAACAGGCTGCCGAGTACGTTGAAGCCGCCGATCATGCCGAGTGTCTGCGCGCTCAGCATCGGATCGAGCCCGCAGATCGCCAGATAAGACGGCAGATGCGTGGTGAGGAACACGAGCTGCATGCCGCAGACGAAATAGGCGCAGGTCATCACCACGAACGAGGCATTGCCGAACGCGACCTTGACCGCGACGCTGGCCGAGGTGTTGCCGATGTCGTCCGACGACGGTTTTGGCAACGGGACCTTGTCGACGCCACCGGCGAGCCAGGCCGCCGGAATCAGCGCCAGCGAGAGGATCACGAAACCGGCGAGCCCGACCCGCCAGCCATAGCCTTCATTGAGGATCTGCCCGAGCGGCGCCGACAACAGGGCGCCGAGCGATCCAGCGCCCGAAACCATGCCCAGCACCGTGCTGCGCACGCTGATGGGCACCGCGCGCGCCGCCACCGACATCGCGATCGCCGCCGCGGTGCAGGCCAACGACATCCCGATCAGCACGCCGCCGCCGACCATGACCGCGAGAAAGCCGTGCGCGCTCGCCATCAGCGCAAGGCCCGCGATATAAAACATCGCGCCTATCACCATGATAGCGCGAAAGCCGTAACGCACGGTCAGCGCACCGGCGAGCGGCTGCAGAAAGCCCCAGGCCAGGTTCTGCACGGCAATCGCGAGCGTGAAGTCGGAAACGGAGATGCCGATGTCGTGCGTCAGTGGCTGCATGAAGATGCCGAGCGACTGCCGCAGGCCCATGCTCAGCGTCAGCATCAGCGACGCGCCGATCAGGATGGGAAGCGTGGGACGCAGGATTTGCAGCAGGGGCATTGTTCTTGTTCTCCCTCTCGGCCGCGAATCGAAAGCCGCGTCCTGCCATTGGCGTCAGATTTAGGTACACAGACCTGTGTAATTAGTCTAGAAGGTGATGCTGCTGTCAAGGCAAAAGGACTTACGCGCCCGCATGGCACCCCTGCCCGCCAAACCGCCCATGAAAGAGCGGATCCTCGAAACCGCCGATCGCCTGTTTTATCTGCAGGGCATCCGCGCCATCGGCGTCGACACCATCGCGGCCGAAATCGGCATCAGCAAGCGCACGCTGTACAATCATTTCGCGTCCAAGGATGCGCTGATATCGGCCTATCTGGCCCGCCGCTTCGTGCAGCCGCAGCCATCCGACAAACCGCCGGCCGAACAGATTCTCGGCACCTTCGACCGGCTGGAGCGAGGCTTCGCCAGCAAAGGTTTTCGCGGCTGCCCCTTCGTCAACGCGGTCGCAGAACTCGGCACCGAAGATAAATCGGTGCGGAAGATCGCGGTCGCGTTCAAGGAAAGCCGCCGTCTCTGGTTTCGCGATTTGCTGCTTCAGCTCGGCGTCACCGATGCGGAAGGCCTTGCGACGCAACTGACATTGCTGATAGACGGCTCGATCGCGCAGGACCTGGTGCGCAATGACCCGTCGATGGCGCGCGCGGCAAAGCAAGCCGCACGGGTGCTGCTTGGGAATGCCGGGGTTGATGTTGGTGGCGTTGGTGCGCCGGACAAGCCGCAACGCGTGAAAAAGCGTGTTTCCACATAGAATGCCGTCATCAGCCATTCGCGGGGTATGGCGGCTAAGATCACGCCGCGGTCGCCACCACGCGGTTACGGCCGTCATGCTTGGCGCGGTAGAGCGCGGTGTCGGCGCGCTTCAGGACGTCGGCGATGGCCTCGCCCTTGCGCTCCAGCGTCGACAGGCCGATCGAGATCGTGACCTCGATGCGCTTGGTCCCCTTGTTGACGGCAAAGGTTTCGCCGGCGATGGAGCGGCGCAGCCGCTCGGCCACCATGCCCGCGACATGCAGGTCGGTCTCCGGCATCACGATGACGAATTCCTCGCCGCCATAGCGGCATGCGAGATCGATGCCGCGGATCGATTTGCGGATCCGCACCGCGAATTCGCGCAGCACGTCGTCGCCGGCGTCGTGGCCGTAATTGTCGTTGATCGCCTTGAAGAAGTCGATGTCGAGGATCATCAGCGCCAGCGGCTTGCCGCGGCTCGCGGCCTGTTCGGCAAGCGTGGCCAGATGGCTTTCCATGTAGCGGCGGTTATGCAGGCCGGTCAGCGCGTCCGTGATCGCCATTTCGATCGAGTTCTGCACGTTATCGCGCAGATGGTCGGTGTAGCGCCGTTTGCGGATCTGGGTGCGCGCCCGCGCCAGCAATTCGTTCTTGTCGACCGGGCGCAACAAATAATCGTTGACGCCGATCTCCAGCCCACGCAGCAGCCGCGCATTGTTGTCGGCATCCGAGATCGCAAGGATCGGCACCTGCCGGGTCCGCTCCAGCGAGCGCGCCTGACTGCACAGCCGCAGGCCGTCGAAATTTTCGAGGCTGAGCGAGACGATCAGAAGATCGTAATTGCCCTCGGCGGCGTGAAACAGGGCTTCCGCCGGATTGGTCTCAACGTCGACGGTATGCTCGGTGCTGAGCAGCGGCGCCAGCCGCTCGTAGGACGACGGCCGGTCGTCGACCAAAAGGATACGGCCGCCCATACCCTTGTCGGAGATGGCGCTGCGCTCGGGCGCCTCCATGCCGATCTCGAGCAAGGTGATGGCACGCATGCGCAGCTCATCGGTCATCATCTTCAGCCGCGTCAGCGAACGCACGCGCGCGATCAGCACGACGTCGGACACCGGCTTGGTCAGGAAATCGTCGGCGCCGGCTTCCAGTCCGCGGACACGGTCGGCCGGGCTGTCCAGCGCCGTGACGATCACGACCGGAATGAAATGCGTGGCCGGATTCGACTTCAGGCGGCGGCAGACTTCGAAGCCGTCCATGTCAGGCATCATCACGTCGAGCAGGATGATGTCGCATTCGGAGCGCGAGCAGACGTCCAGTGCCTCGGCGCCGTTGGAGGCGGTCAGCACATCGAAATATTCGGCCGACAGACGGGCTTCCAACAGTTTGACGTTGGCGGGGACGTCATCGATCACAAGGATACGCGCGGACATCGAAATTCTACTCCCTACCCGATAAAACGCCTTACCGTCTCAATGAACTTGCCGACCGAAATAGGTTTGGACAAATACGCCTCGCAGCCGCCATCGCGGATGCGTTCTTCGTCGCCCTTCATGGCAAAGGCGGTGACCGCGACCACCGGTATCGTGCGCAGTTCCGGATCGTCCTTGATCCAGCGCGTGACTTCGAGACCGGAAACCTGCGGCAGCTGGATATCCATCAGAATAAGATCGGGACGCAGCTTGCGGACGAGATCGAGCGCCTCGAAGCCGTTGCTGGTGCCCGAGGTCTGATAGCCATGCGCTTCCAACAGGTCGCGAAAGAGCTTCATATTGAGCTCGTTGTCCTCCACGATCAGGACGGTTTTTGCCATCCCGCCCCTCCCAATCCTTTAAGGAGACAGGCCCGGATACAGTGCGTCAGCCACCGCCGCCGGGCGTGTCGAAATGTGAATTCAAACTAGCGCCAGATTCGCTCTAACCCGTTAAGCCCGGGGGCCGTCTTTATGAGAAGTGGTTTCCACTTGCTTGAACAGTTTCCGCAGACTCGGGCATGATGGATCTCTAGATAGAGATCATAAGTTAACGGAAAGGCAAACCGGTCAGTTGAAAAAGCCTGTTCACAACCCTCGCGAAGTAGCTGAAATCGTTGCAGTTCAGGCGTTGTCCTTTATTGCGGGCGACCCCGAGCGGCTGGGGCTGTTCCTGGCCGAGAGCGGAATCGGTCCGGAAACGCTGCGGACGGCGGCGGCCGACCCGCGATTCCTGGCCTCGGTGCTTGATTTCGTGATGCGCGATGACGCAACCGTGAAGGCTTTCGCCAGCGCTTCGCAACTTCATCCGACCAACATCGCGGCCGCCCAACAGGTGCTGGGTGACCCGCAATGGGAGCGCGACGTGCCGTGAGTGCGGCAGCGCCCGCACTTGACGGTCCGCGCTGCTTTTGCCGGGATTGCCTCGGCGATCTCGAACCGAGGGCGAAGCGATGCAGCCATTGCGGCTCCCCTCGCCTCGTCAGGCACCACGCCTTGGCCTCGCTGACGCTGGCGCATATCGATTGCGACGCGTTCTACGCGACCGTCGAGAAGCGCGACAATCCCGATCTTGCCGACAAACCGGTCATCATCGGTGGCGGCAAGCGCGGCGTGGTTTCGGCGGCGTGCTACATCGCGCGGACCTTTGGGGTGCGCTCTGCAATGCCGATGTTCAAGGCCCTGGCGCTCTGCCCTTCCGCCGCCGTGGTGCGGCCCGATATGGCGAAATATGTCCGGGTCGGCCGCGAGGTGCGCCATGCCATGCAGGCGCTGACGCCGCTGGTCGAGCCGCTGTCGATCGACGAGGCGTTTCTGGATCTTTCCGGTACCCAGCGCGTGCACGGCATGATCCCCGCAAAAGTGCTGGCGCGCTTTGCCCGCGACGTCGAACGCGACATCGGCATCACCGTCTCGGTCGGCCTGTCCTGCAACAAGTTCCTCGCCAAGATCGCGTCCGATCTCGACAAGCCCAGAGGCTTTGCCGCGCTCGACCAGGACGAGGCGCGCGAGATGCTGGCCGACAAGCCGGTCGGATTCATCTTCGGCGTGGGACCGGCGACCCAAGAGAAGCTGGTGCAGCGCGGCTTCCGCACCATCGCCGATCTGCAGCGCGCCGACGAGGTCGAACTGATGAAGCAGTTTGCAACCGAGGGCCGCCGGCTGTGGCGGCTGGCGCGCGGCATTGACGATCGCAGCGTGGTTCCCGACCGGGGCGCCAAGACCATTTCCAACGAGACGACGTTCGAGACCGACATCCGCGATTTCGCTGCCCTGGAACGAACGCTATGGCGGCTATCGGAAAAGGTGTCGTCGCGTCTCAAAAGTGGCGACCTTTCCGGATTGACCATCACGCTGAAACTGAAGACGGCGGATTTTCGCCAGCGTACCCGCTCGCAATCGCTTCCTGCGCCGACGCAACTGGCGGCGAAGATATTTGCAGTTTCCCGCGAAATGCTGGCGAAGGAGATCGACGGCACCGCTTTCCGCCTGATCGGCACCGGCGTCAGCGCGCTGCGCCCGGGCTCTGCGGCCGACGACACCGACATGCTCGATCGCCGCTCGGCCCACGCGGAGCGCGCGATGGATGATTTGCGCAAGAAGTTCGGCAGCGCCGCGGTGATCCGGGGGATTGCGTATGACGGGCCGGAGAAGGAGGAGGAAGAGGAATAGCGAGATGTTTCGCAGCCGTCATTGCGAGCGAAGCGAAGCAATCCACACTTGCTTTGCGGCCCGATGGATTGCTTCGTCGCTACGCTCCTCGCAATGACGAAGAGAGCGCGGCCCCCTCGCCGTCACTTACACGGCTTGGA
This sequence comes from Bradyrhizobium sp. AZCC 2289, assembly GCF_036924615.1. Taxonomy (NCBI): domain Bacteria; kingdom Pseudomonadati; phylum Pseudomonadota; class Alphaproteobacteria; order Hyphomicrobiales; family Nitrobacteraceae; genus Bradyrhizobium; species Bradyrhizobium sp. AZCC 2289. The sequence continues at coordinate 10,351,137 of NZ_JAZHRY010000001.1, forward strand.
ATCCTTGACGTCGAATTTGCCTATCGCCCCGGCCATCACAAAATCGTTGTAGTCCAGCACCAGCGCGCGGGAGACGCCATTCTCGTACAGTTCGAACGTCATCGCGTAGAGCGGTGTCTGCTCACCGTCCTTGGCCCTGGCGTCGCGGTCGTAATAGCTCACCGTGACCGGCCAGCGCGTCAGCGTTTTCATCTGGTCGTTGGTGGTCGAGGGATCGGGCGAATCGGTGGTGCGGTCGCCGGGAATCGGCCGCCCGATCACCGACAGCGTGTTGTAGACCTTCTCGCCATTGTCGGAGCCGTCATAGACCGTCAGTTCCAGCACCGATTTGCCCTCACGCGCTGCGGCGATGATGTGCCGGATCTGCTCGGTCGGGAACACGATGCTGCCTTCGAGGTTGAAGGTCTTTGGCTCCGGCTGCTTCAGCTTGACCGTGATGTGGTCGCCGGTGCGCTCGGCGACACCATCGATCGGCGGGGAGTCGGCGTCGTTCATTCGGGTGTCGATCTTGAAGCGATAGCTCTTGCCCGCGCCATCCTCCCAGGACGTCGAGCGCAGGTCGTTCAGCGTCAGCTTGCCCTCGCCGCTGTCGAGTTCCGACACCTGCCTGAACTCGGAAGTGTAGCCCTCGCAGGCGCTGCCCGAGAAATTGTAGACGATGCGACCGCGCACGCCGCTGATCGCATTGGAGCCGCGCGATTTCAACAGGCTGAGCTCGTACAACGCCTGATGGGAGAGAAACGGCCCGCTTGCCCCGGCCAGTGCCGGCGCGCCCGCGAAGCCCGATCCGGCCGCGGCGACCGACAACACCAACGCACGGAGCGGAATCGGGAACGAGCAAGCCATGGATCTGTCTTTTCCTCGATGAAGATTCGTCACATTAGTGACGGCCTTATTGCGTCGCAACTAGGGCCGCTTCACGAAAACGTACGAATTTATGGCCGGAATGCCATGTTTTTCGGCATCATTCCGCGCAATTTCGCGTTGGAAGCGGCATCCGGCGCCGCCCACCCCTCGCTTGCAAGTGAAGGCGCGATGCGCGAAACAGTCCGGACCTGATACGGATCAGGCGCAGGTCAATTCAAACGGGGACGAACATGGCGGGTACGGTCGAGCAGAAACTGGCGGCACAAGGCATCACCTTGCATGACCCCGCCGCTCCCGTTGCGAACTATGTCGGCTTCGTCCGCACCGGAAACCTGCTGTTCGTCTCGGGCCAGGTCTGCTTCAACGCCGAAGGCAAGCTGATCGCCAAGGGCAAGCTCGGCGCCGGCGTCACCGTCGAGCAAGGCAATGCGGCGGCGCGCGGTTGCGCGATCAATCTGCTGGCGCAGATCAAGGCCGCGCTCGGCGACCTCGACAAGGTGGTGCGCGTGGTGCGGCTTGGCGGCTTCGTCAATTCCGCACCAGACTTCCTCGATGGACCCAAGGTGCTCAACGGCGCATCCGACTTGATGGTCGCAGCCTTCGGCGACAAGGGCCGCCACGCCCGCACCACCGTCGGCGTGGCTTCGTTGCCCGCGGATGCCGCCGTCGAAGTCGAAGGCGTGTTCGAAGTCTCCTGAAGGGACACGCCATGCGCGCCCCCGACTGGCTGACGGCGCGGCCGGTCGCCCATCGCGGCCTGCACGACGCCGCGCGCGGCATCATCGAAAACATGCCGGCCGCGGCCGAGGCCGCGATATCAGGGAATTTCAGCATCGAATGCGACATCCAGCTCACGGCGGATGGCGAGGCGATGGTGCATCACGACGATGCGCTCGGCCGCCTCACCGAGGGCAGCGGCGCCCTGCTCGGCAAGACCACAGCCGAGCTCAAGGCGGTTAAATTCAAGGATACGCCGGAGCGAATGATGACGCTCGCCGATCTCTGCGCGCTGGTCGCCGGCCGCGTGCCGCTGGTGATCGAGGTCAAGAGCCACTTTGACGGCGACCGCAAGCTGGTAACGCGGATGGCGGAAGTCCTGGCATCTTACCGGGGCCCGGTGGTCGGCATGTCGTTCGACCCGGACCAGGTGCTGGCGTTGCGCGAAGCAATGCCGGCGCTGCCGCGCGGCATCGTGGCCGAGCGCGAATACACCGCAGTTGACTGGCCCGAGGCGACGCCCGCCCAGCGCCGGGGCATGGAACATCTGCGTCACGCCTTCCGCACCCGGCCGCATTTCGTCGCTTTCTGGGTCAACGAATTGCCGGCCGCGGCGCCTTGGATCGCGCGTCATATTTTCGGCCTGCCGCTGCTGACCTGGACCGTGCGCACGCCTGAGCAGCGCGCGCGGGCCGCGCGCTACGCCGATCAGATGATTTTCGAGGGTTTCCTGCCGGGAACCTGATGCGCTCAGCAAGGCCTTGAAGTCTCTGCTGCAATGCACGATCTTTCACAGGGTTGGTCACCATGGGCGATGGCTGATCGCAATTTGGGACCGGTCCGAACTCTCGATGGCGTCATCCGAAATCATCCTCGAATCCGTCCCCTCCGTCAGCGACATCAAGGCTGCGGAATGGGATGCCTGCGCCAATCCGCGACCCGATCCGAATAGTCTCGACAATCTCGACACGCTGGCCTCATCCGGCACGGCAGGCGATTCCTGCGCCGATTCAAGACCCGGCTATAACCCCTTTGTTTCCCACGCATTTTTCGCCGCCGCCGAAGCCTCCGGATCGGCCTGCGCGCGAACCGGCTGGGGCCCGCGGCATTTACTGGCCAAGCTCGACGGCGTGGTCGCCGGCATCGTGCCCTGCTACCTGAAATCGCATTCGCAAGGCGAATATGTCTTCGACCGCGGCTGGGCGGATGCCTATGAACGCGCCGGCGGGCGCTATTATCCGAAGCTGCAGGCCTCGGTGCCCTTTACGCCGGCGACCGGCCCTCGTCTCCTGATCCGCGATGGCGTCGATCGCGACCGGATCGGCGAAGCGCTCGCCAGCGGCCTGATGGCGCTGTGCAACGCGACCAATGCCTCGTCGGTGCACGTGACCTTCGCGCGCGAAGCGGAAGCAAAATTTCTCGGCAAGCACGGCTTCCTGCAGCGCAACGACCAGCAATTTCACTGGCGCAATGCCGGCTACAGGAGCTTTGAAGACTTCCTCGCCACCCTGAATTCCCGCCACCGCAAGGCGATCAAGCGCGAGCGGCGCGAGGCGCTCGCGGCCGGCATCACCATCCACGCGTTGAACGGAGCTGATATTACCGAGGATGCGTGGGACGCGTTCTTCGAATTCTACATGGAGACCGGTTCGCGGAAATGGGGCCGGCCCTATCTGACGCGAAAATTCTTTTCGCTGATCGGCGAGACCATGGCCAAGGACGTGCTGCTGGTGATGGCCAAGCGCAACGGCCGCTGGATCGCCGGCGCCATCAATTTTGTCGGATCGGACACGCTGTTCGGCCGCAACTGGGGCGCGGTCGAGCATCATCCGTTCCTGCATTTCGAGGTCTGCTACTATCAGGCCATCGATTTCGCGATCCAGCGCGGCCTCAAGACGGTGGAAGCCGGCGCGCAGGGCGAGCACAAGCTGGCGCGCGGATATCTGCCGCAGACCACCCATTCGGCGCATTACATCGCCGATCCCGATCTGCGCCGGGCCATTGCCGACTACCTCAAGCGCGAACGCGCCTATGTCGCCGAGGTCGGCCGCGAACTCGCCGAGGCCGCGCCGTTCCGCAAGAGCGGCGACGAGGCCTGAGGTTTCTGCTACGAGCTAGACTCTGTCTTGACGCGTTTTCTACCGCAGATGAGTGTACGCAATCTGCGTAAACTCGATTGCGATGCGAACCGGTGTCCACTTCGCTCGAAAACGCTATAGAAAATTACGACGTGATTTGAGGAACCGCCGCCATGCCCGCCTATGACCCCAACAACATTTTTGCAAAAATCCTGCGCGGCGAGTTTCCCTGCCACAAGGTCTATGAGGACGAGCACGTGCTGGCGTTTCTCGACATCATGCCCCGCGCCCCCGGCCATACGCTGGTGATCCCGAAGGTCCCTGCCCGCAACATCCTCGACGTCACGCCCGACGGTTATGCCCATGTCGCGCGCGGCGCCCACAAGATCGCCGCCGCCGCCATGAAAGCCTTCCACGCCGACGGCATCACCGTACAGCAATTCAACGAAGCCGCCGGCGGCCAGGTCGTGTTCCACCTCCACATGCACGTGATGCCGCGCCATGACGGCATCGCGCTGTTGCCGCCGGCCAGCCGCAAGGAAGACATCGAGGTGCTGGAGGACAATGCGACCAAGCTGATTGCGGCGCTGGGGTAGATTCGTCGCACGCCCAATCCGCGACCACCGGTCCGCCGTCGTCATTTCGGGGCGCGCCAGCGACATGGGCCCAAATGACGGGAGAAAAGCCGCCATTTCGAGCGGACGGCGCGGCGCGAAACGCCATTATGGCACGGTCGATTGCATTCAATCACAAATTGCGCGATGATTTGAAGATTCCGACGAAATCTATTTGAGTTGAATAGCTGAATTCTATCGCAAATCATTTTTGGGCAATGCCCGATCTGTATTTTGACTGCGGGGAAACATGGTCAAAAACATTATTCTGCTTTCGGACGGGACCGGCAATTCGGCGGGCAAGGTTTGGCGGACCAATGTCTGGCGCGTGTTCGAAGGTCTCGATCTCTCGGATCATCTGCAGGTCGCCTGCTACGACGACGGCGTCGGCACTTCGGCCTTCAAGCCGTTGGCCGTTTTGGGTGGCGCCTTCGGCTGGGGGCTGCGACGAAACGTCCTGACGCTCTACGAATTTCTTTGCCGGAACTACCAGCCGAAAGACCGAATATACGGATTTGGATTTAGTCGCGGCGCCTACACCATACGGGTCGTGACCGGGCTCGCGCTAAGTCAAGGCCTCGTCAAGGGCGACACCGACGAAGAACTCCATCGCAATGCACGGCTGGCGTATAGCGCGTACCGAATGGAAAAATTCAAATCACGATGGAGGGTGGAAACATTCTTTCGCTGGGTTCGCCGGGGTGTCAGGAGTTTGTTCGGCGGCAGTTCCGTTCCGGAAATCGCGGTGGCGCCGGCGGACGTTCGTATCACGTTTCTCGGCCTTTGGGATACGGTTGCGGCCTACGGAACCCCGATCGATGAACTGACCCGGGGAATCAGCAAATGGATCTGGCCGCTCGAGCTTCCCGATCGCACGTTTGAAAAAGAGCGCATTTTGCGCGCGTGCCACGCCCTCTCGCTCGACGATGAGCGAACCACCTTTCACCCGGTTCTCTGGAACGAGAAAGGCGTTCCGGAAAACCAGCTGACCCAGGTTTGGTTTGCCGGCGTCCATTCCAATGTCGGCGGCGGCTATCCGGACGACTCGCTTGCGCAGATTCCACTGTACTGGATCATGCAGGAGGTACGCTCGAAGAACGAACTCAGATTCAAGGAAGGGGTGAGTTTCGATCCGGACGTTCTGAAACGTACCGAGACGTCGCGAGACAAGGACGGCAGGCTGTACGATTCCCGAAGCGGTCTCGGCGGCTACTACCGGTACGGACCGCGGAAACTCGTCGACCTCTGCAGTATGTCGTTTTCCAGCAAACCCGGCGACGAAGTCAAAATCGACATCGACCGGGTCAAGATCCACAAAAGCGTTATCGCGCGGGCAAAATCCGGCGCGCATGAATACGCGCCGATCGGCATCCCCGAAAATTACCTGCTTGTCTCCGACGAGGGTATCGAACCTCAAGCGAGGCTCGAATCCCTGCAGGAAGCGGCGAACCGTTGCAAGGCCCAGGAAGCTGTCTGGAACATCGTCTGGCAACGGCGGATCGTCTATTTCCTGACGGTATTCAGCACGATCTATCTTGTCGCATATCCCCTGTTCAGCGCCCAGCCCAGTTCGGCGGAGTACTCGACACGCTTCACGATGGTATCGGGCATTCTCCGCCTGCTCGGAAATGTGCTGCCGGGTATCGCATCAACCTGGATCGATGCGTACGCCCGCGATCCCAGCCATTTTGTCTTCGTCGGCGGCATCGTGGCGTTGCTGATCTATCTTGGCGCGCGGTTGGGCACCGATATTCGCAGCTCCATGCAGTTCGTTTGGCGACATGACAGCGCTGTCGACCAGAACCTCGCTTACAAGAAATCGCTGAAGTTCAAAATCCCGCTGCTGCTCATCCCGGGAGCTTTTGTCCTCCTGTATCCCCTTGTTCTCCTGTATCGACATTTCTCATTTCTGCACCTCCCCGAACCGGCGCATTCATGGATCGGACAATATTTTACAATCCCGGTTTGCGCGGTCCTGTTTTTTCTGATGCTGACTTACCTGCTGCCGCCGTGGGTGATCTATAAACTCCGCTCCCACGAATATTATCGGAAGACCATCCTTTTCCTGAAACTTGAATTCGGACCGTTTCTTTTTGCGTACGGCCTCGCCCTTGTCGTCCTCCTGTTCGCCTGCCATGTGCTGTTTGTCGTGCAGGAAACCAGCGGACTGGTGTGCCACGAGAGCGATACCATCGTGAACGCAAAAGCGCGGGCGGCGGCGCTTCACCGGCCGACGATCCTGGCAAATATGGGAGTGGGAAGCTGCAAACCCGCCAGCATCGCCACCTGCGACAGCGACAATAAACCCGCATGCGGTCCCGGAAGGCTACTGATTTGCAGCGATCACGTTGATCCCACCTGCATGCCCACCGGCACCAAGCCGGAAAATCTGCGGATACCGATGTGCACCTACGGTCCTGCGACCTGTGCGCCTCAATGTGAGGAGGAGCATAAAATCCTGGACACCAGTTCGATCTGCAACAGAACCGGTGTCTGGCTGGAAGAAGGCAGCAAATACAAATTGACCGTCACTCAGGCCTCGTGGCCATGGACGGACGGCGAGACGCCTGCCAATCTTCGAGGCTACGACATCGAGGACCTGGATAGCTGGCGCGATCTGTTTATCGCCACGGTCATATGGCCGCTGAAGCGGGAATTGTTGCAGCCCGTATTTCGTATCGTCGCCCGGATTGGCGCGACCGGATCGGACGAGGAGTTCTTGATTCCGGAGCCGATATCGGCTGAACGGGAGGCCTACCTGCGACCGACCAAGGCCGGTGCGCTCGCCATGGCTGAGGCCGCAAAGCTCAACCGGGACGAGGCCGACAAGCTCGCCACGGCCAACGCCGCCGAACTCGAGGCCCGCGTTCCGGCGCTGACGATCGAGCAGGTCATCATCCCCAAGATCAGCGGGGAGCTGTTCCTGTACGTCAACGACGCGGCCCTGCCGGGATGGGGTGACTTCCGAAGATTCTTTTACAGAAACAACAAAGGTACCGCGAAGGTCACGATAACGCTGTTGCAATAGCGGTCCGCGACCGGGGCTTCGCCGCTCACTCCGTCTCGAAATCCCCGGCTTGCGGCTGCGCCAGCGGGGTGAATTCGCAGCGGTCGGGCTTCAGATCCAGTAGCGGCGTCTCGTCAAGGCAGTCGAGACCGCGCACCAGGACCACGTTGCCCTCGATGCCGACCAGCTTGACGATCGAGGTGCCGATCGGATTCGGCCGCACCGGTGAGCGCAGCGAAAACGTGCCGCGGGCCTTGCCGTTGTTTTTCGGGCTTTGCAGCACGATGTCGCGGCGCGACTGGTGCAGCCAGTAGATCACTTCGAGATTGGAGTAGAAATCGACGCCCTTGATCGCGGGCACCCAGGGCTCGAAAATCTCGAGGCGACAGACCGGTCCGTCGTGACGGCCCTGCCGCGGCGTCATCAGCCGCGAGGTCCAGGGCGTGCGGATGCGGCCAATGAACACGAGGCCGGCATCGCGCGGGGTGGGCATATCGACGGCGACTTCGCCGTCGCGGAGTTCAGCTTCTCGCACCATGTATTCAATCCAGTGATATGTTTTGCGATTTTATCACGCCCGACCACCTGACACGCTCGGCCTCCATGAATTCCGCGATCGCCGCCGGGCTGCGCGGACGGAGCGCCGAAAACCCTGCCTTCTCGATCGCTGCCCGGAAGCCTGGGTCGTTCATCACCCGATCGAGACTATCAGTCAGAATCCGCGTGACGTCATCCGGCAGTCCCGCGGGCACGGCAAGTCCGTTCCAGACGCTCACGAAATATCCGGGGTAGCCGCTTTCCGCAATGGTCGGCACATCCGGGAGAGCCGGGTGCCGTCGTGGCGAACCAATGCCAAGTGGCCGCAGCGCTCCGGATTGCATCAACGGCACGGACGTGCTGACCGATTCAAACATCAGCTGGATGTTGCCGGACATGACGTCGCTCAGCGCGGGCGCTGCGCCCTTGTAGGGAACGTGGGTCATCTCGATGCCAGCCACTTGCTTGAACATCTCGGCCGCGAGATGCGTGAAACTCCCGGTTCCGGAGGAGCCGAAATTGAGTTCGCCGGGGTTCTGTTTGGCGTAGGCGACGAATTCGGCGACCGTCTTCACCGGCATCGACGGATTGACACAAAGCACCACCGGCACTTCGGTCACCAGCGCCAGCATCCGCAAATCCCTGGCCGGATCGTAGGACAGTTTTTTGTACAGCAACGGATTGAGGATGATGACCGAACCGGAGGTACCGAGCAGCGTATAACCATCGGGATCGGAGCGCGCGACCATTTCGGCGCCGATGGCGCCTTGCGCGCCGGGCTTGTCCTCAACGAACACGGTTTGCTTGAGGTCCTTGCCGAGGTATTCGGCCAGGAGCCGGCCAAAAGTATCCGTCGGCCCACCCGCGGCATAGGGAATGACCAGCTTGATCGGACGCGTCGGGTATTCGGCGGCCCTGCTCTGCGGCGCGGCGACGATCAGGCCAAAGGCGAGTACCGATAGAACGCGCCACTTCATGCCGTTTCCCCTGCTTTTTCAATTCGTTCTCGACACTAGCTGATTGTACACCGGCCGCAATCAGCCGAGCCACCATTTGCCCGACAGCATGACGATTTCGCCTGAGATCACGCCGGCAAAGATCGACTTTCGCGACAGCATGAAAACCGCAAAGCCTGCGACCACCGCACTGTAGCGCAGCCAGCCGGGCACGCTGGCGAGCGCGCCCGGTGGCTGCACCAGGATTTGCGCGATGACGCCGGCGAGGATCGCGGTCGCTACGGCCCTCACCCACACCAAGAGCTCCGAGCCTTCGTCGATACCGCCGCCGAACCACAATCCGAGCATACGCCAGATCTGGTTGGGAATGACGCCCGCGACGAACAGGATCACCAATGCGTGCCAGTCACCGATAAAGTCGCTCATGCCCGCGCCCGCCATCGATGCACACCGTAAGCGACGGTCCCGGCGACAACACCACTGATAAGAATATCGACGCCGCTGTTTAGCTGCGTTGCGAGCGGAAACAGTACGAGCCCCAGCACCAGGGCCACGACATCGGCGAATTCCCGGCAGTTGCTGGCGGTCGAGAACAGGAACGCGAGCGGCGTCAGCATCAGGATCGCCGCCGCAAGCGTCTGCGACAGGTTGGCCGCAAGCGTATAGCCAATGGTGTTCGCGACCAGGCAGACGCAAACCAGCCCACAACCGAGCCCGTGGATGAAGGCGATCCGCCGCTCCCGCGGCACATGGGGCAGGAAACGGAAGCATTCGACCCACAGCGTCACCGCGGTCAGATGCGCCACCAGGATCAGGTGCCGCCGCCTGGTTTGCGGCGTGCGCATCATCGGCAACACCGACACCACCATCGGAAACAGCCGGATCGCACTGACGGTAACCGCGATCGCCGACTGCACGATGGTCGCTCCAGAGCCCAGCGTCGAGATCAGGATGATCTGCGCCGGTCCGGCCCAGACGAAAGCCGTACTCGCCAGTGCCCATGCCAGCGAGAAATGCGTGTCATGCGCCAGCGCGCCGATGCCGAGATAGGTCGCAAACAGCACCAGCGTGAGCACAGTGGAGCCGACCGACCGCGCGCCCCATTCGAACGCGCGGAAGGGACTTTGCCATTGCGGAGAATCGAGCGGAGGAAGCGCCACGGGGTGCCGGATGGTGGGTTGAGTCGTCGGCCGCATAGGGCTGGCGAACGGCGGCGGCGTCAAGCAAGCCGGGCGTCAACACAGTCATGCAGGGATGCGGGCAGATCTCCCACCGTCATTGCGAGCGAAGCGAAGCAATCCATGAACCAGCAAAGAAAGAATGGATTGCTTCGTCGCTGCGCTCCTCGCAATGACGTAGGTGAACAGCTGTCTCACCCCGGCACCCCCATATTCCGCAGCACGAAGCACGCGCCGCCGGCGCGGCGGATGCGGTTGCAGAGATCATCTGCGGCGGGGCGCGTGTCGGCGCCGATGCGGACCTGGTAGAACGCGCGCGTGCCGCGGCTGCGCATCACCGAGCTCAGCAAGCTCGGATCCTGATCGCCGATCACGGCACTTAAGCGTTTCATCGCGCGCGCATACATCGCGAGCGCCTTGTCGCGGTTGAAGCCGGCGGCGAGCTGCACGCCCCACAGCTTGGCGGCGGCGAGCGTGACGTGCTGCTCGAGCTCCGTAACGAACGGATTGGGCGCGCGCTTCAGCAACGCCATCAGTTCGCGGCAGCTGGACGTCGGCGCCCGCTCGGGCATTTTTCCACCCTTCCCTGCGGTTGCCCACTCGTCGACCGTGCTGCCGGTGATGGCGACGACATAGTTGCGCGTCTCCTGCGGCATGTAGCCGGAGCCTGCGAGCCAGTCCTGCACCCGCTTCGGTCCGGCATTATAGGCCGCCGCCGCCAGCCCGAGATTGCCGAACTGGTTGCGCAGCTCGCTCAAAAACTCCGCCGATTTCGGCAGCGCCTGCACGGGATCGAAGGGATCGAGCAGCCGCCGCTCGCTGGCGGTCCCCGGCATGAATTGCGCGATGCCCTGCGCGCGCTGGCCGCTGCGGGTCACCGGCCCCACCGCGTCGGAGTGAAACCGGCTTTCCTGCCAGATCACACGCGCGAAGAACTCCAGCGGCAAATTTTCTGCCCGCGCGGCGGATTCGATCATCAGGCACATCGCCTCACGGGTATCGCTCTCGCGCGCGGTGTCGGGAGGCTGTGGCGCCGGGCTCGCAGGTTCTTCGACGCCCGGCCGCGCAACGCCGGTCTCGGCAGGCGCCGTCTCCTGAGCAACCGCCGGCGAAAGCAACAGCAGCATCGCCGCAACGCACAATCCGATACGAGGAACCGTTCGCATTGCGGTCAACATATTACGCGATACGCAGGCGCGAGAGGAACTGTCGAAACCGGCGCGCGTTGTAAGGCCTATCAGCTTCACCGCATGGTGCGATCATGACGTGGCTATATTGGGATACTTTCTGCTCGCTTCTCGGAAGCGTTGTCTGGTTCATGACCATCGTATCCCATCCCGACGCCGAGGTCAGGGGTTTCCAGGATTGGCGGCCGCCGGGGACCAGCGAGCAGACAAAACGGCCTTAACAGGCCTCCGCCACCCAAAATCCACGCCATCTCTACCGATGTTAATTTACGTTAACGGCGCATTTTGCCGGACCCGGCCTTTCGCGCGCGACAAAGCAGCGTAAAACACTCCCTCTTTATTGGGAGATTTCGATGCTGGATCGACGCCAGGGCGCGCGCGACAAGGTGATTTACGGCGGCGTCGCAGAGATCGACGGGCACGGCACGACGCGCGACTGCGTCGTCCGCAATATCTCGGACAAGGGCGCGAGCCTCGAATTCAGCAACGTCGTCCAGTTGCCCAAGGAGCGGATGTCGGAGCGGATGTCGCTGCGGATAGCGCGAAAAGGTCGTTCGTTCCTGGCCAAAGTCGTGTGGTGGCGCGACAATTTCGTCGGTGTCGCCTTCAGCCCGGAGACCCCGTCCGAACTGCCCGTCTCCGACATCGAGGAGCGGCTGCGCAAGAGCGAGATCAAGAAGCGTCAGCTTCAGCGCCGCATCGACGAGTTGCTGGGCGAACGCTGAGCCTCAAAGTTCCGGCGCTTTCCCGCCCCTCATCGCCAAAGAAAAAGGCCGGCTGTCGAGCCGGCCTTTTCGTATCTTGATCGACGCGTTCTCACACCTTGACCAGCGGCCCTCGCGAGGCCGGGCCCTTGGAGCCGCCGCCGGGTCCACCCGGCTTCGGCTTACGCGGTGCTGCGCTGCGCTTGCGGGTGCCGGGCAGCTTTTCCGGCTTCGGCGTCACCGGGCCCTCGACGAACTCGAAGCCGATCTTGTCCTTGGCTTCCTCGCTCGCCTCGTCCTTGACCAGCACGACGCGGACGTGACCGCCGCCCTTGAGCTGGCCGAACAGCACCTCGTCCGCCAGCGGCTTCTTGATGTGCTCCTGGATCACGCGGGCCATCGGGCGCGCGCCCATCTGCTCGTCGTAGCCATGTTCGATCAGCCAGGCCTTGGCGGGCTCCGACAATTCGATGGTGACGTCGCGGTCGGCAAGCTGGGCCTCGAGTTGCAGCACGAACTTCTCGACCACCATGCCGATCACGTCGGCATTGAGATGCGCGAACGAGATGATCGCATCCAGCCGGTTACGGAATTCCGGCGCGAACTGGCGGTTGATCGCCTCGTGGTCGTCGCCTTCCCGCTTGTTGCGCGTGAAGCCGAAGGCCTGGCGCGCAAGGTCGGCGGCGCCCGCATTGGTGGTCATGATCAGGATCACATTGCGGAAATTGACCTGCTTGCCGTTGTGGTCGGTCAGCCTGCCGTGATCCATGATCTGCAGCAGCACATTGTAGAGATCCGGATGCGCCTTCTCGATTTCGTCGAGCAGCACCACGCAATGCGGATGCTGGTCCACGCCATCGGTCAACAGACCGCCCTGGTCGAAGCCGACATAGCCCGGAGGCGCGCCGATCAGGCGCGACACCGTGTGCCGCTCCATATATTCGGACATGTCGAAGCGGATCAGCTCGACGCCGAGCGAGGCCGCGAGCTGTTTTGCCACTTCGGTCTTGCCGACGCCGGTCGGGCCGGAGAACAAATAGGAGCCGATCGGCTTTTCCGGCTCGCGCAAGCCGGCGCGCGCCAGCTTGATCGACGCCGACAGCGCCTCGATCGCCTTGTCCTGGCCGAACACCACGCGCTTCAGCGTCTGCTCGAGATGCTTCAGCACTTCGGCATCGTCCTTCGACACGCTCTTGGGCGGAATCCGCGCCATGGTCGCGATCGTGGTCTCGATCTCCTTGATGCCGATGGTCTTCTTGCGCTTGTTCTCCGCCACCAGCATCTGCGCCGCGCCCGACTCGTCGATCACGTCAATCGCCTTGTCCGGCAGCTTGCGGTCGTGGATATAGCGCGACGACAATTGCACCGCGGCTTCGATCGCCTCGTTGGTGTATTTCAGCCGATGGTAATCCTCGAAATAGGGTTTCAGCCCCTTGAGGATCGCGATCGCGTCTTCGACCGTCGGTTCGTTGACGTCGATCTTCTGGAACCGGCGCACCAGCGCGCGGTCCTTTTCAAAATGCTGGCGATATTCCTTGTAGGTGGTCGATCCCATGCAGCGGATGGTGCCCGACGCCAGCGCGGGCTTGAGCAGATTGGACGCGTCCATCGCGCCGCCGGAGGTGGCGCCGGCGCCGATCACGGTGTGGATTTCATCGATGAACAGGATGGCGTTCGGATGCGCCTCCAGTTCCTTCAGCACCTGCTTCAACCGCTCCTCGAAATCGCCGCGGTAGCGGGTGCCCGCCAGCAGCGTGCCCATGTCGAGCGAGAACACGGTTGCCGCCGCCAAAACTTCCGGCACTTCGCTGTCGACGATGCGTTTTGCCAGACCTTCCGCGATTGCAGTCTTGCCGACGCCGGCCTCACCGACGAACAGCGGGTTGTTCTTCTGCCGGCGACACAGCACCTGGATGGCGCGGTTGATCTCGGAATTGCGCCCGATGACGGGGTCGATCTTGCCGTCGCGCGCCTTCTTGTTGAGGTTGACGCAATAGGTCTCGAGCGCTTCGCCCTTCTTCTTGGAATCGTCGTTGCCCTTGGTCTCGGTCTCTTCGTCGACGCCGCGAACCGGCCGCGCTTCGGAGACGCCGGGCCGCTTGGCGATACCGTGGCTGATGTAATTGACCGCGTCGTAGCGGGTCATGTCCTGCTCCTGCAGGAAGTAGGCGGCATGGCTTTCGCGCTCGGCAAAGATCGCGATCAGCACATTGGCGCCGGTCACTTCTTCGCGACCGGACGACTGGACGTGGATTACCGCGCGCTGGATCACGCGCTGGAAGCCCGCGGTCGGCTTGGCGTCGTCGGCACCGTCAGTCACCAGATTTTCGAATTCGGTCTCGAGATAATTGACGAGACTGGTGCGCAGCTTGTCGAGATCGACGCTGCAGGCCCGCATCACCGCCGCCGCATCCGAGTCATCGATCAGCGACAGCAGAAGGTGTTCAAGCGTCGCGTATTGATGATGACGCTCGTTTGCAATCGCCAGCGCACGATGCAGGGATTGTTCAAGGCTTTGAGAAAAAGTTGGCATTCGCGTCCTCTATGGCCCCCGGTCATCATGATCGCCATTACCCGGTCAGGCAACAACAACCTTCGTCATCCCCTGTCATATAGTTACGTACGATCGTGGCGAAAGACCGGTTCCGCAATAGTGGTTTTGCTCCAAATCCGCATTGCCCACTGCTACGCAACCGCCCCCGCAAAACTACCGGGGATGCCGTCCGCTTCCGTCAGGAAAAGCAATGCAAGACCCGTTCCTTTTTTTGCCGGGCCGGCGCGCCTACGCGGCTACTTCTTTTCCATCACGCATTGCAGGGGATGCTGATGCTTGCGTGCAAAATCCATCACCTGCGTCACCTTGGTCTCGGCAATTTCATAGGTGAACACGCCGCACTCCCCGATACCGTGATGATGGACGTGGAGCATGATCTTGGTCGCCGCTTCCGCATCCTTCTGGAAAAACTTCTCAAGCACGTGAACGACGAACTCCATCGGCGTATAATCGTCGTTCAGGATCAGGACACGGTAAAGGTTCGGACGCTTGGTCTTCGGCTTGACCTTGGTGATGACCGACGTCGCCGGCCCACCGGTCCCCGTATTGCGGTTCTCGTCGTTGCTCATCCGGGGAGCATAAGCGGCCGTGGTCGCCGGCGCGGTCGAATAAGCTTTGTCAGTCAACTGCAACATGGCTCAGGCGTTCGAAATTCCAATGGGAAACCGGACAGCGCCTGACGGTTCTCCCGCGAGCTGCTAACGGCAACCATCGCAGAGTTCCCAGCAACGCTTTCCAGATCGCCGCTCCCGGTCCGACCCAGCGGCTGGATCGGCAATACGAATATGGGTCCGGCATCGCACCGCTGCAAGCGCATAAACGCAGCCCAGGCACCACCCGATTCGCGGTTCGGCAATCCCGGCAAGATTAATCGTTTCTGCCGGATTTGACAAAGGAAGCTCGCTCCGCTCGGCGGCCATGGAGGATAGCGGGCGCCTTTTGGCGCCCGATCCCAATTTGGTATTGCCCGGCTCACGACGTCCAGCCGGTTCTGGCGGTGTTCAACTCGATCGGGACGCCGCTCGCGAAGCTGCGCGCAGCGAGGATTTTCCCAAAATCAACGGCGCAAGAAAAAAGCCCGGCCGTGACGGCCGGGCTTTTTGTATTCGAATGGCTGCGCTGTTAGTGCGTCGCGGCAGGAACGAACTTGGAAACGAGGCCTTCGTAGGGCTTGAAAGCCTGCTTGGCGAGGTCGGTGTAAAGACCCGCGATCTTCTGGGTTTCGGCAACGAAGGTTTCGTAAGCCGAGCGCGCGAATTCGGTCTGCGCTTCAACCGCCTTGTCCAGCGACTTCACGCCGGAGAGCTTTTCCACAAACGACTTGGTGTCTTCGAACGACTTCTTGGCATAGTCGCCATAGGCGGTCGCGATTGCCTGGACGCCGCTCTGCATGTTGCTCGCGGAAGCTGCGACCGTTTCGAGGTGCTCTTTACCGTAGGTCTGAATGTCTTCGACTTTGATCATGGTAGCTGAGTCCTTCCCAGACTGAATGTGCTGAAGTGATTTGCCGGGAGGTCCCGGCCCCCTTGACACCGCCTCTATATAGTGCAGCGCACAATAGGTCAAGAAATTTTGTGCGACGCACAAATATACAAATATATCGAATTAGCTGACAACCCCGGGAAGTTACGCAACGCTTGCTTAAGCTTTTGGAAACTCGCTCCGCCTAACCTGATTCCCGGACTTGTTCGCCTTCCGACAGACCGCCTGAAATCCGTTTGTGAACAGCACCTTAGCTAGAATAGCGACCTGATCGACCGCCCCAGCCGGAAATTTCGCCCGGATCGGCATGTCGAGCAGGGAAACATCAGTGGGCCGTTGGGCACAATTTCGCCTCACGAACCGGTGATCAAGATAGAAATTGGGACGGGGAAGTAAATGCTTCGTACAACCTTGGCTTCCTCGCGCGCGCTGCGAGTTTGCGTTCTCGGGCTGGCTACCTTCACCGCGGCGATACTGATCACGAGCGACCGTGCCGAGGCGCGCCGCTATCATCGCCACTACGCCCGCCATCACAGCAGCCATGAGGCACGCGAGAGCTACAGCCCGCAATTCTCTTCGATCATCGTCGATGGAAATTCCGGCGCGGTGCTGGCCTCCAACAATCCCGACGGCAGCCGCCATCCCGCCTCGCTGACCAAGATCATGACGCTTTATCTGCTGTTCGAGCGTCTCGAATCCGGCAAGATGACGCTGGACACGGAAATGGACGTGTCCGAGCACGCCTCCGAACAGGCCCCGACCAAGCTCGGCCTCAAGCCCGGCCAGACCATCAAGGTCGAAGACGCCATCAAGGGACTGGTGACCCGCTCGGCCAACGACGCCGCCGTCGTGATCGCGGAAGCCATCGCCGGCGATGAAGGCGATTTCGCCAAGCTGATGACGCGCAAGGCGCGCGCGCTCGGCATGACCAGGACGGTCTATCGCAACGCCTCGGGCCTTCCCGATGATGATCAGGTGACCACCGCGCGCGATCAATCGACCTTGGGCCGCGCCATCCAGGATCGCTTCCCGCGCTATTACCGCTATTTCTCGACCAGCGTGTTCAACTATCACGGCCAGTCGATCCGCAACCATAATCACCTGCTCGGCAGCGTCGAAGGCATCGACGGCATCAAGACCGGCTACACCCGCGCGTCCGGCTTCAACCTCGTGAGCTCGCTGCGCCGCGGCAACCACCATCTGGTCGGCGTCGTGCTGGGCGGTCGCAGCGGTGGTTCGCGCGACGCCATCATGCGCAATCTGCTGGCCGAAAACCTCGAAAAGAGCGCGACCAAGCGCACCGTCGCCGCGATCACCGAACGCAATCCGGCAGATGCCAGCACTGACGTTGCCGAAGCCGACACCCGGCCGACCGAGATGGTTCAGCTCAACGGCGCCGGCGCGGCCGCTTCCGCGGAGCCTGCCATGGCCGCACTTCCGGCGGCGCGGCCGGCGGCACCGGCGAAACCCTCGCTGATGGCTGCTGCGGCCGCTGCCCTGCCCACGCCACCCGCCAAGCCTGAACAAGCCAGGGTCGAGCAGCAGGCCAGGCCCGAGCCCGCACCGTTCACCAATGGCGTGATCCAGACCCAGCCGATCGCAGTGATCCCAGGCTCGGCCGAGCCGATGAAGCCGGTCAGGGTGAAGACCGTCCAGATCAAGGCCGGGCAGATGAAGCTCGCCGCGGCCGGTCCGTCCCAGCCGGCCACTCCCATCACCAATGCGATCCCGCCGGCCCGCGCTGAAGTGGCGGAGACGTCGAGCGCGGTGGTGGCGAAGGCCGAAACCACCAAGACCGAAACGACCAAGCCGGAAATGCCGCCGCAGCCGGCCAATCACGGAACCGGAAACGGCGTGCTCGGCGTACTGCCCGCCGCGAGCGTGCCGTCCACCCCCTCGCAGGCCTTTACCTCACAGGCCTTGGCCTATGCCGAGCCGGCGCCCCGCGCCCAACCCCAAATGGTTCAGCAGAACGGCGCCATCAAGCCCGCATCCGCCATCGCCCACGCCGGCTGGATCATTCAGGTCGGCGCGCTGGAAAGCGAGAGCGAGGCCAAGCAGCGCATCGACCTCGCGCGCAACCAGGCCCGCGGCCTGCTCAGCAAGGCTGACCCGTTCACCGAGCCTGTGGTCGCCAAGGACAACCGAAAGCTTTACCGCGCCCGGTTCGCCGGCCTCGAGCGCGATCAGGCCGAAGCCGTCTGCAAGACGCTGAAGCGCGCCGACATTTCCTGCATCACCGTTCGCAACTGATCCACGGGTTGCTTTGCAAGTCGCAAGGCCGGCGCCGCAAGCGCCGGCCTTGTTGCTTTTGGAGAACACTCCCGGGAACTGTTGGGATCGCCGATCGATCGTGCGGCTATTCGTTCCGCTAAAAACTTCTCGGAAAGAATTTACGGTTAAGTTTCACGGAATGAACGATCGACCACGCCGGACAACGGCGGGCGACACGGGGCGTTGGTCAGAGAAGATGCAGAAGCAACTCGCGGTTCGTAGCGTTTGGTAGCGTAGCCGGAGTTAGCTGAGATGCGTGCGAAGCAGAGTATCCTTGGCCTCGTTTACACGGGAAGCGAGGTACGTCGACCCCCCCTGGTCGGGATGCAGTTTCTTCATCAGGGCGCGGTGCGCTCGGCTGATGTCGTCACGCCCCGCCCCCGGCTGCAGGCCAAGGATCTGATAAGCCTCCTCGTCCGTCATTTTGCCGCTCGGCGCCGCGCGGCGCTGCCCCCCTGTCGCGTTTCCCTGCGCGTCCTGACGCCAAGCGGGAAACCGGCGGTCCAGATAGCTTTCAAGTAACGAGACGCTTTCGGCGTCGAAGCCCGGTATCATCGCCGTCAGCCCCGCCAGGTCGAACTCGTCGAGCGAACGGCCGGCATTCGGCCCGTCGACGATCTGACCTCTGAGCTCGCCGCTGTCATGATCGAGGCTCATGTCGAGATATTGCGAGCGCACCCGCGAAGTCTGCCCCGCCGAACGCTGCGCGCCGCCGCCGAAGATGCCGCCGATATTGCCAAATCCCGATGCCCCAAACGGCGACCAGCCGAGCAACCCGGCGCCGAAGATGCCAAGCGGAATCGCCACCGCCAGTTCGCCTTTCAGGCCGGTAAAGGCGGCCACCGCCAGCGCGACAACGCCGCCGCCGATCTTGATGACGCGCGCGAGCACGACCGGATTGGCTGCACGAAACATCTGCAGCAGCGAATAAAGCAGGACAACGGCGACGACGCCGGCAATCAGGGTTGGCATGAGGCCAATATAGTCGCCTCCGCGGCAAAAAACATGGCGGTCCTGGCATTACCCAAGGCCTTGAAGCGGGTCTTGCAACGGGATCTTGCATCCATTCCGTTCAAGCAGGCCTGACGAAACCAAAACCGCCGTGGCATCTGCCGCAGGGATTTTATAACTTCGTTTCGACAGCGGCCGCAGACCGATGGGAGCAGCGCGAATGGCGGCAGACGGACTGACCACCCTTCGCAGCAGCTACGGGCCAGGCGACACCATGAACCGGCTCGAGGCCGAGGTGAAGGCACGCGGCATGACGGTGTTTGCCCGCATCGATCATGCCGCCGGCGCGACGGGCGCCGGACTTTCGCTGCGGCCGACCGAGGTTTTGGTGTTTGGCAATGCCAAAGGGGGCACGCCGCTGATGCAATCGGTCCAGACCATCGGCATCGACCTGCCGCTGAAGGCACTGGTCTGGCAGGATGCATCCGGCGTCACATGGCTTTCCTACAATGATCCTGCATGGCTCGCGCAACGGCACGGGCTCGCGGGCGAGACCGGCACGGCGATCGGCAACCTGTCGGCGGCCCTCGCGGCGGTGACGAAGGCGGCAATTTCGTCGTCGTAGTGCTTGGAGAGCTTTGCGATCGACTAACGATTTACTTCATCTGGCCGATCAGCTTGGCCGCACCGCTGCCGGTTTTCGACAGCCGCAGCAGCGCTTCGCGCCCGCCGGCGGCATAGGCGGCGGCGGCGCGCAGCAAATCGCGCAATTGTGCCGCGGCGCCGGGATCGAACCGGCAATACGCGCCGCCGGTGAGCCGCGCGATCTCGCGGAACGCCTGCTCGGCCGTGGCATCATGGCCTTCCTGAAACATGAACACCGGCACCTTCAGCAGGCCGAGTTCGCCGGCCTTGGCGCAGAGCTCGTCGACCGACTCTTCCATCGCATCGCCGACGAACACCACGGCACGCACGGCGGAGGCGACCGCCTCCCGGCGCGCTTCCGACAGCACCTTGCCGATCTGGGTATTGCCGCCCTGGCAATCGATCTTGCTCATTAACTTCGCCAGTTGCGCGCTGTCGGAAATCCATCCCGTCGCGCGGCATTCGTGGAAGCCGCGGTAGTAGACAAGGCGGATGTCGAGACTGCCGAGCGAGGCCGCCTCGCGAAACATGTCGGCCTGCAGCGCGCAGGCCATGTCCCAGGTCGGCTGCCGGCTCATGGTGGCGTCGAGCGCGAACACCAGCCTGCCTCTGGCGCCGGCGCGGAGCGGTGACATCGCCTTCGCCTTGGCGACGAAGGCCGCAATGTCGTCCGCCGCCGATGGCCGTGCTTCCGGCAACGGGCCGGCCTTGCGCTGACCGGCCGCCGGCGCGGAAGACACCTCACCTGCAGATTTGGGTTTGATCGGTTCGCCGGTCATGGTCGCTCGCCAGTTGCAGCGAACTCAATGTGGGACGGCAATCGAGACCGGTCAATGCGCCGGCTTCGCGCAAATCCCCATTACGGCCGAATGAAGCGCCGGGAGCGGGCCGGACGGTCAGTTCTGCAACGGCGCATAGGGCGCAACCGGTCCGGCGTCGGTCATCGCGGGCGGCTTCTTGGTGACCACCGGCCGGAGCGGGCTGTCGTCGGCGATGAATTTGTCGAGCATGTCCTGGATCGACGACTTCGCCTGATCGGGGCCGGTATCGCGCATATCGTTATGCTGGAAGCTGGTATTGACCACCGTAATACCCGCCTTGTCGCAATCCGCCGTATCGGGGATGACGCCCGGGTCGGTCTTGAACTGCGGATCCTTGGAGCGGAAGGACAGGATCTTGAACTTGCCGTCGGTCAGGAACGGGACCCGCAGATTGTCCAGTGTCACGACCTTCTTGATCTCGTCGGGATACTGCTTGGCGAAATACATCGTGATGTCGCCGCCCATCGAATGTCCGATCATCGTGAGCTTGTCGTAGTCGGCATTGGGCTGGACCTTCCGCATTTCGCTGACGGCGAAATGGATATTGGCGACGCCGCGCAGGATTTGCGGCAGGCGGCCGACATAGAGTTCACCGGGCTTGGTCACCATCGGCGGATCGGTAGGGAGATCATGCTGGGGGCTGATCACCAGATAGCCGCGGGCGGCGAAGATGTTGGCGAGGAACGAGTACTCGGTGTTCTTGACCGTGTTGCCATGGTTGAGGACCGCGACCGGCAAGGTGATCATGCCGGCGTCGGCCTGCATTTCCTTGTCGTAGCGGACCGCGAGATCGACTGCCACCAGACGGTCGTCGCGCGCCGGATCGTGGAACGACAGCGTTTCGTGCCTGATGGCCCACTTGCTCGCGGTGAAATACGCGACAGTGACCAGCACGGAGAGTGAAAGCAGAACGGTAATTCCACGTTTCATGTTCGTCCTCGGCACCCATCCCTGGGCGATTTTGGCTGGAGACTCTTTGGCCTCCTTCTTCAGCATATATGTCACGTCGACGTGACAGGAAGTCCAAATGTTGTGAATTGTCCGCCTGATCGTTGTGCGATGCACCTATTCATTGTGCAACTGCTCAGTCAACGGCGATCACCGGCCCTTTCCTAGCCTTACGACGCAACCAATCAAGCTTCGGTTCGGCGTTTCGATAAAAGTCTAATGAAAACGTCGCTCCCAGCGATCGGTTCCCAAACTACAACCTTTGGGCGGCGGCCGATATCCCGTACCAACACGGGTGTAGATCACGAGCTTCAGCGCCGGATCGTCATTGGCCCGGAAGCCGGCAGTTTCAGCCTAAACTTGCCCTCCTGGAAGGCTAAAGGATTTAGGGCCGGCCGCCCGCGAGGCCGCCTGGCGCAATCGATTGCGTGCCGTGCGGGGCTGGAACTGCCCTTTCCGAGGATCAGGCGGAACTGAACCACGATTCAGTCGCTTGGATGTATCCGCCCGAGGTAACCTTCCGCCGCCAACAGCGGCTCGTTCCAGGATGACGGTATTGCGGCCCTGCTAGGCTGCGAGGCTAGGCGACGATGATGTCGTGGACTTCGAGCGGCTTGTCGACCTGGGTGAACCATTCGGCGCGATTGGCGGCGCGGCGGCGCCCGCGTTCGTCGAGCGGCAGTTTCAGCTGGCGCAGCAGGCTCGTCACCTCCTCGCGCGCGGTGACGTGGCCGAGACTCGGCCGCGTCCCGAGCGTGGCCTCGTCGATGTCGTCGAGCGCGGTGAGGCCGCGCGGAAAAAATTCGCGGTAGACCACCCGCTCGGCAAAGCCGTCGATGGCGCGAAAACCCAACCGCAGCGACAGATCCTTCAGGCTGTCGGCGACGAGCTGCTTGTTGCGCGAGCCGATCATCGACAACCGGTTGCGGACCACGATCCAGTCGGTCGATGCGCCATCGAGCTGGCGGCGCTTGCGCCTGGTGTCGCGCACCATCTCCGCGTAATGGCTCTCGCCGGTCACCGAATAGGTAGCGGGATCGACGGTGCCGAGCACGTCGAAATCGAGAAAACTGTCGTTGATCGGCGTCACCAGCGTATCGGCCATCGAATGCGCCAGCCGCATCAGATAGGAGTCCGAGCCCGGCGTATCGATGACGATGAAATCGAAGCTGCGCTCGACCGTGCTCACCGCTTCCATGAACTGCAGGAATTCGGAATTTTCATTGTCGGCGATCTGCATCGTCTGGCCGAGCTTGATGCAGAAATGGACGGGGAGTTCGAGATCGAGACCGGTGCGGCGCGCCCAGGCCTTTCGATTGGCGATGTAGCGGGTGAAACTCTGCTGGCGGCAATCGAGGTCGATGGTGGCGACGCGCTGGCCGGCTTTCATCAGCGCGACAGCGATATGCAGGGCGGTGGTGGATTTTCCCGAACCGCCCTTCTCGTTGCCCAGCACCACGACGTGCGCCGAGCCCGATTGACCCTGACTAGCCTGCAGCAACATGATTCAACCCCCATCGATATCTTCAAATCCGGCGCGGCTGCGGTCAAGTGAAATGCATGACAGATCTCTCAAATCGTTGTCGGTCCGCCTTAATCATGAATCGGCAGCACCACGCGGCTACGCCGGCCGGTCACGCCGGCCGTTAGATGCGCGCTGTCGCGGTCAGATGAACACGCTTGCCGCCAGCCGTCTTGGCGGCGACGCTTCGGCCTTGGTAAGGTCGGTGTGCCCGCCGCAGGGCGAAGGCCATAGCGCCCTCACCCAGCCGCCCCTCCAAGAGATCGAGCCCAGATGTCGCGAAGTCCCATGGTCGTCCGTACCGTTCCCGCATTACGCCGCGCCGTGGATAGCTTGCGGGCCCGAAAGGCCACAACCGCGCTGGTGCCAACCATGGGAGCGCTCCATGACGGCCATGTGTCGCTGGTGCGCCTTGCCAAACGCCGCGCCCAAAAAGTCATCGTCTCGATCTTTGTTAATCCCACCCAGTTCGCGCCGACCGAAGACTTCGGCTCGTACCCGCGGACCTGGAAGGCCGACCTCGCAAAACTCGCCGCCGAGAAGGTCGACCTGATCTGGAATCCCGACGTCAAGGCGATGTACCCGGACGGTTTTGCCACGCGGATCGTGCCGGAAGGTCCGGCGACCGCCGGCCTGGAGGACCGCTTCCGGCCGCACTTTTTCGGCGGCGTCGCCACCGTGGTCGGCAAGCTGTTCACGCAGGTCCGGCCGGATTTTGCGATTTTCGGCGAGAAGGATTTTCAGCAATTGCGGGTCGTGACCCAGATGGCCCGGGATCTCGATCTCGGCGTCAAGGTGATCGGGTCGAAAACCGTCCGGGAGCGTGACGGCCTCGCGATGTCCTCCCGCAACGTCTATCTGTCCCCGGACGAGCGGCAGACCGCGCCGGTGCTCTACCGCGCCATGAAGGAATGCGCCAAGCGCCTGAAGGCCGGCGACGATGTCGAAGCGGCGATGGCCGGCGGCCGTGAACTGATCGCCGCTGCCGGTTTTGTCATCGACTATCTCGAGGCCCGGCGCGCCGAGACGCTGGCGCCGATCGCCTCCGTCAGGGACGGGCCGGTACGAATCCTGGTCGCGGCGCGGCTTGGCAAGACGCGGCTGATCGACAATCTCGGGGTTTAGGCCGCCCGGCGGCTTGAAATGCAAACCAGATGAGCCGGCGTCAGCTTGCGCAGTACTACGCCCGGATGGAATATCGCCGTGGTGGATTTGCGCGAAAGGTTTTGTCGAGGGGAGCGGCCAGCATGGGCACGTGGACCGTACGCACCGCCATCTTTGGCGGGCTGCTGAGCTTTGTCGCTGCCGGCTTTGCGCAGACATCGCAGCGGCCGCCGGTCGGCGGTTTCGGTTCGCCGCCCGACGCCATGATCTTTTATGTCGCGCACGGCCCGGCCGGCGCCTGCGGGCAAGGCTGCTCGGAATGGATTGCCGCCGAAGGCACCGTGCAATGGGATACCCACAAGCGGCTGATCAACATTCTCGACCGGCAAAACGGGCGCAAGCTTCCCGTCGTCGTCCGTTCCTGGGGCGAGTCCAATCTCAATGTCGCGACCGGCCTCGGCCGGATTCTGCGTGGCCGCGGCATCGACACCATGGCGGGGCCGACCGGGGTCGAAGCCTGCCGCGGCAAACCGGAGGCGGAATGTTTTGCGCTCAAGCGTCCGGGCGGGCCGCTCGAGGCCAGGATGAACGCGCCGGATGCCGTTCCTTGCGATCTCGCCTGCGTGCTGATCCTGGCGGGTGGCGTTCACCGCAGCCTGCCGGCCGGCACCAGGGTGATCCTGAGTGGCATGTCCATCCACAACCGGTTGGCGCCCAATGTCTCCAGGGACGAGCGCGAAGGCGCGTCGACGCGATTTGGCGAACTGTTCCGCATCTACCTGCACGACATGGGCGTGGAGACGGAGTTGCTCGACATCGTCGACCGGAATTCGGAAGCCCGGCGCCAGACCGAACTGCCGCCGTCCGAGTGGACCCGGCTGCGGATCGTCACCGAGACGTCGTTGTAACGCGCTTAAAGCAGCCCGAGATCGCGCAGTTCCTTGCGCATCGGCTCCGGCATCGACGCCACGCTGGCGGCGGCGGATTTGGTCAGGTCGGGTGGGGCTGAGTCTTCGGTGAAATAGCGCCAGCCCTGGAACGCCCGCATCGGCCGCGGCGAGACCGCGATCACCTTGGGCTGCATCACCAAGCGGCAGCGTCCGATACCGTCCTTGTCGCGGAACGGCTCGATCGCAATGATCTTTTCACGGGCTGCGATTTCACCCTTGATCACCCAATAAAGCGAACCGCCGGCGAGGACTTCCGCGTCGCGTTTCGGCGTCATCCGCGTGACGTGAATATGCCGAAGCGGCAGGCCCTTTTTCTTCGCCGTCGCCATGCGTTCGGCGACCCAGCCCTTGAGTTCCTTGACGGACTCGCAGCCGACGGCAAGCTTGATGATATGAAGCGGCATGATGGCGGGATTTAGCGACCTGCGCGGGCTTTGAAAAGCATCAATCGTTCGAAGCCGCAGGCGCCTGTGCCGGCGGCGCCTGTGCCGCGGGCGCGGCGGCAGGCGCGATCTGAACCGGCGCCGCCGCCGGCGTGCGCTTTGCTGCCGGCTTCTTGGCCGCAGCGAGCGCCGGCGATGCCGCAGGCGCCGGGCGTGGCGACGGCACCGGTGCTGCGGTGGCCGTAGCCGGCGGCTTGGGTGCAGGCGACGTAGGTTCGGGCGTCATGATGTTCACGGGCGGGGTTGAAGCCGCACTTGGGAAGTCGGCATTGGTCGGCTTGCCGGTGGGCACTGACGGCGGCAGTCCGGCAATGAGCCCCGACCCCGCGGGCGTCGGCGCCGGCGCGTTCCACGACGGCGCGTATCGCGTGATCAGGTTCTCGTAGAGCCGCTCGTTCATGTTGGCCACGATCTGGTGGTTATCGACCAGCGAGCCGAACGCCGCGCAGGAGGCCGGCGAGCAGTGGTCGCGCGCCATCAGCGCATACGCCATCAGTCCATAGCGGTCGCGCTCGACCGCGCGCCGCAGCGCCTGCAACTCCGAACTCGGGTTTTTCCCCGCGGTGGCGATATCGCCGAACGCCGTCAGTCGGGTGATCTGGGCCGCCGCATAGGTCACCGCGGCGGCGGCCGAGTCCGGCGAGCCGAACAGCGTCTTCTCGCACGCGTTCAAGACCGCATCGCCGGCCAGGTCGTCGATGCAGGCCAGTGCCGGCAGCGTCGCGTTTACCGGCTGAACCGAGCGGGTTTCAGCCGACGCCAGCTGGCCGTCCGGACCGAAGCCGCGGATGGTCGCGGCCACCGCGACCGCGATCGCCAGCAGCGTGATGACCGTCAGCGCGCCGTTGGCCACGGATTTCTCCGCGCGCAGCAGCGTGATCAGGACGATGATCCCGAAAAATCCGGCCGCGGCCAGCGTCAGCCACATCGGAAACATCGGCGAGTGCCAGATCTGATCCAGCGAAGAAGCCCAGGCCCAGTTCATGCGCGGTGTCCCTCACGCAGCATCAAACGCGATCGGCGAAAGCGAATGCGCTTTCGCTGCATCCAACTTTCGGCAGAATGGTTCTGCGAGCGGGGCCTTTTGACGGCGGCCTTGACGGAACCGGGTCAAGCGGCTGCTTGCGCACAGGTCTTTCAGGAAATCGCCAGCTGGCTTTCCTTGGCGACCCGTTCGAAAGCCTCGGTCGAGCTTTTGATGCGATACTGGCAGTCGTCGCCATCGGTCGGCAGCAGCCGGATCACCTCATAGGTGCCGCTGGCGGCCGGACGGGCTACATTGCTCGCAGTAAAATAGACAGTCTCTCCAACGGAGTACTTGTGCTTCAACGCCGTCTCCATGACCCAAGATTGTCGGCCAGCTCACGGTCCCGCTAGCGTCGGCCGACTTGAGAACCCTGCGTCAACATAGCACACCACAGGCCCCAAAAGCCAGCAGCATCAGGGCATGGCAAATGCGCAAATTTTGCAGGTTTTTCAGTGCGATAAACGGCCAGATAGACGGCTATTCGAGGGTTCCGAGGGCGAAACCCCGCGGCCGCAACCGCAAACCGCGGTTTCGCCGGTCAGGCCGTATGCGGCAGCTTGCCGTCCGGGCTCGCGTGGTCCACCGCGGTTGGAAGCTGCTGCGCCAGTACCTTGGCGAGCTCGTCGACCGGAATGTTGAATTTGGCGGCCAACTGCCTGACGGTATCGCTGCCCAACACCTCCTGCAATTGCTCGGCCGTAATCGGCAGGTTCTGACCATTGCCGATCCAGGATTTGACCTGATCGCCGAGGCCGGCCTGCTGCAGCTTGGCGACGATCGCCGACAATCCGCCCTGGCTGCCATTGCCGAGTACTTCGCTGAGCACCACCGGCACCACAGCGGCCTCGAGCTGACCGAGGACGCCCTTGAACGCAGGCGAATTTTCCAGTGAATCGAGAATTCCCATGGTCATGCCCTTTTCGTTCGATCGGCCAACGCCGACGGATGGATTCAGACTGCTTTGGTGTCGATCCGTCAAGCGGCGATGATCACCTGCGCTGTCACAATTCTCATTTACACCGTTGGGGATTCAGACCTGCTCGAGCCGTTCGATGACTAATGTTTCGGCAAGACCGTCGCGGGTCCATTCCTGAAAGGCGGGCAGCGACAGCATCGCATCGACATAAGGCTGCGCCTCGGGCGCGACCGGGATCGCATAGGTGCGGAAGCGATGCACGACGGGTGCAAACATCGCGTCCGCGCCGGAGAACGCGCCGAATAGAAATGGCCCCTGCCTGCCGTAGCGCGCATGGCACTCGGCCCAGATTTGTTGAATCCGTGCGACATTGGCGCGCGCGTCGTCGGAGAGCGCAATCGCGCGGACCGGGCGGTGCAGGTTCATGCCGCATTCGTTGCGGAGCGCCATGAAGCCCGAATGCATCTCCGCCGAAATCGAGCGCGCATGCGCGCGGCTGGCGCGGTCTTCCGGCCACAGCCGGATTTCGGGGAATTTTTCGGCGACATATTCGATGATCGCAAGCGAATCCCAGATCGTGACATCGCCGTCGATCAAGGCCGGCACCTTGCCCCCGCGGCTGAAACTCAGGATGCGATCCTTGTCGGCCTTGTCGTCGGTATAGAGCGGGATGAACACCTCATCGAAGGCGATGTTGTTGGCGCGCAGCGCCAGCCACGGCCGCATCGACCATGACGAATAGTTCTTGTTGCCGATCACCAGTTTCAACATCTAAGGGAAATCCTGTTGGGATCGCCATCTTGCCATAGTGCGTTGCGTCCGTTCAACCTGTACATGACCTTGATGCGCTTGCCGCGACCTTTCTTGCCTGACGGCATATCGCGGCCACGAAGGATGCAACATGCGTTCATATTGGGTCGATATCGCAGCGGTGGCCTTCTTCACCCTCGAATGGACGGTGTATGCCATCACGCTGGAGCATACCGCATACGGACGCGACAGCCTGTCCGCCCGCATGCACATTTACCGCGAGGTCTGGGTCCGGAATTTGTTGAATCGCGAGGCGCGCATGGTCGACATGCAGATCATGGCCTCCTTGCAGAACGGCACGGCGTTTTTTGCCTCCACCAGCCTGATTGCGGTCGGCGGCGCGCTGGCGCTGTTGCGATCGACCAATGATGCGCTGGCGGTGCTTGGTGCGTTACCGATCGACCTCACCCCCTCGCCGGCGCTGTGGGAGGTCAAGTGCGTCGGGCTGGTCCTGATCTTCATCTATACGTTCTTCAAATTCGCCTGGGCGTACCGGCTGTTCAATTACGTTGCGATCCTGTTCGGTGCCATGCCGCCGGCCGGCCAACGCGACACGCCGGAGGCCGAAGCCCACGTCTTGCGCACCACGAGATTGTTCGAAACCGCCGGCCGGCATTTCAACCGCGGCCAGCGCGGGTTCTTCTTCGCGCTCGGCTATCTCGGCTGGTTCGTCAGTCCGTGGGTATTGTTCGCGACGACGGCGGCAGTCGTCATCGTGATCTGGCGCCGGCAATTCGCATCGAACGCCTGGGAGGCGATGGGAAGCTGAACTACGCAAACGCGACTCCGCATTCCCGCGGCGCGTTATGCCCGGGTCTCGTAAAAACCTCTCGCCCCCGGAAAACAGAGGGCGCAGGGAAAGCCGGGTGCGCGCTGCACCCGCGGTCTCGTGTGCAATGTGCACAAGGAAGTGCGCACACGAGCATACAGGTTCAGCGGAGAGCATCCGGCCTTCCCTGCGCAATGGTTTTACGGCTTATGGCGCGCTCTCCCTGGTGAGCCGGGCTCTTTTGCCACCATCGCCCGCGAGAAGCCTGCTTCTCACGAACTTGGCGCCAGCGTCGGGCGCCGGGACCACGCGATTTCGCCGTACGCGTCAGCCGCGCTCGTCCGTCGCAGCATCTACGTCCACCGCATCCCACCGCGCGTTCGTGACGATCGCGAGCCGCCCCTCTTGCCGGGTGAGACGGCCAAATCAATAGCCTGATTTGCATTTCGGAAAAACAGAAATATTTTTCACAAGGGGGCTGGACAGGTTTTGGGTGATTTGCCCGTCGTGTTGTTTTGTCGCAGCTAGATCGTACGAATACGCTTGCATAGGAGACGACGCAGTTTGTGGTGGGCATTTCGTCTCGACTTCCCGACGACGCTGCTCGCCGCAAGCCGACGATCTGATCGAATAAGCCCGTTCACTTCTGATAGGCAAAGTCGATATATCTAGTCCCCCGCCGCAATGTCCGTTATTGGGCGGAGAACGGAAGGCGCGGCGGCAAGTGTGGATATCTGCAAATGACCCAGAGCGGTCATGGCGGATGGCCGAAGCGATGGCAGAGATTCGGCGCGCCGTCATTCCGGCACCCCGGCTCGGCGAAGCCCCTTTGCCAGCATGGCGCGGTGTTCGAGGCTGCTAAAATCGGACGCCATCAGCCGGGTGACCGTGAAATTCGGCAACAGCTCGTACAGGCGCCGGGCGCTCGCCTGCGCCTCGCCTTCCCGCCCCAGCACGGCTAACGCGGCGACCCGCACGACCCACGGTGGGCCAAATCGCGGATTAGCTTGCGCGGATCGGCTGGCTGCGAGCGCCGCCTCTTCGAATTCGCCGGCGAAATAATGCGCATAGGCTAGGCCGTTATAGGGCAGGTGCAGGGCCGCATCGAACGGGCTGAGGCGGATCGCCCGCTCGCCATATTCGACCGCGGTCGCGTAATCGCCGGCCCAGCCGTAGATCATCGAGCCGAAACTCAATGCGACAAAAGATGACGGGCTTGATGCCAGCGCGCGATTAAAGGCGTTGAATGCGGTATCGTAGTCCCGATCCTCGGAGCCGACCACGAAGGCAGCAGCCCCAAGCGCCGTTGCATCGTCGGCGGCGGCGATCGCGATCCGCGCATGGCGGAGCGCGGCAAGTTTGTCCTCCTCCCGCCAACCGGCCCGCTGATACCGGGAATGATGGCAAAGGGCGATCGCCGCATGGGCTATAGCGTAGTCCGGGTCGATCGCGATCGCACGCTCAAGCAGCGGCAATGCCTTGGCGGAGAGTTCGGGCATGCCGCTAAAAGCATCCGGGAGAGCACGCAGATAGAGGTCGTAGGCGTCAAGGCTGTCCGGCCGCTTTCGCCGGGCGCGCTCGATCTCGGCCTGGCGCAGGCTCGGCTCGATCGCGCCGACGACGCTCATGGTAAGCTCGTCCTGCAAGACGAAGACATCGTTGAGCGCGCGCTCATAGCGCTCGGCCCAGACATGCGCGGCATTTGTCGCATCGATCAGTTGGCTGGTGATTCGCACCCGGTTGCCGAGCTTGCGCACGCTGCCTTCCAGCACATAGCGCACGCCCAAGTCACGGCCGACCTGTTTTACGTCGATCGGCTTGCCCTTGTAGGTGAATGTCGAGTTACGCGCGATGACGAACAGCCATTTGATCCGCGACAGCCCGGTGATGATGTCCTCGACCATCCCGTCGGCGAAGTACTCCTGCTCCGGGTCACCGCTCATGTTCTGGAAGGGCAGAACTGCAATCGACGGCTTATTTGGAAGCGCAAGTGGAGCCTCGGCTGCCAATGACGCTGCAGAATTCGATGTTGCAGCGGCCGGCGATGCCAACACCTTCCAATCACTTGGTTCCCACCTCACGCCGAACGCTTGCACCGGCCGCTCGATGTTCTTCAGCGACAGCGCGCCAAGATCGTCGAAGTTGGCGTTGAGCCTGCCCGCCACTGCGTCATGCATATTGCCCGAAATCACGATGCCGCCCGGTGGTGCTTCGGCCTCAAGCCGTGCCGCGACATTCACGCCGTCCCCGTAGAGATCATCACCATCGACGATAAGGTCGCCAAGGTGAAGGCCTACGCGGAAGACGATGGCAGTGTCTTTGGGCTGAGCCTTGTTGGCCTCGGTCATTGCTTCTTGGAACTCGATCGCAGCACCCAGAGCGTCCACGGCACTAGAGAACTCAACTAGCGCGCCGTCGCCCGTGAGCTTGACCAGCCGGCCGCCATGCCGGGCCAGCATCGGTTCAAGACGCTCTGTGCGGTGGGCTTTCAGTCGAGTAAGCGTGCCGTTCTCGTCCCGCCCCATTAGGCGCGAATAGCCAACGACATCCGCCGCCAAAATCGCCGCCAGTCGCCGTACAACCCGCTCTCCGGTCAAGGAAGACCCCCAAGATTGCGCCTGCCGCGCTAGGGCACTTTAGCCCGTCTGGGTACATTATAGGAAACGTGGACGGCAGTGTCGTCACTGTACCAGCGCCTTGGAACGATGGCGTTTCCGGGGGATTAGACCGTCCGCGAAAATCGAACGGCTCCGAAAATCTCGCGAAAGTCGATTTTTAGACCTCTCTGCCGCTCCAAGGCTCTGTAGGGCTGATATGGAGGTCCGTGGTCGTCTTCGTGTAAAACGATGTGGTCCCTCACGTCGCAACGCGCGAAACGCGTCAGCGGTCCTAAAAACTTTCGTTCGCGAGCCAAAAAAGACTTTTTCAACACTATCGGCACGTTTGAGACATCCCGACTGCCTCTGAAAATGTCTGTTCATCGGGGTAGACCGGAAGTGAACGGCGTACCGTCAAATGACGCATTTGGTAGAGTCGAGATGTGGCGCGGTGGTGTTAGGTAGAACATATCTGTTGCCGCCCCTTTCGTCTGGCGGTGCCTTAGTGGTTCCACCATGGCTCCGTTTCCACATCCACCGGGTCGCCGGAGGCAGTTGCCCGCCTCCGGCTCCCACAGAACGTAGCATGCGGATTTGCCGCACTACGCTCTTCGACAGTTGATTCACAGCACTGCAAGAGCCTGCAACTCCGTATATGGGAGGCGCAGCTTTGGTTTCAGTAACGGCGTCCGTTCGTTGATCTGGTTGAACATGCTCCAGTTGAGGGCTCGTCCGGCCCAGCTGCGGCTGCGCAACATCCGATGCCAGTAACGCTCCACGGCGCGGTACACCTTCACGAGACACCGAAGATTCCCGGCGACACCGTAATAGGCATAGTGGCCGCGTAGGAAGGCGTTGATTTCGCCGACCTGGTCACTGATCGTGTGATGTCGTATTTGCCGCATAAGCTCCTGCAGAGACGTAAGGCTGCGCCACAAGCGAGATTTCTCGGTGCGCATCCCAACCTTGAAGTTACCCTTCTGGTTTCGCGTGCAATACAGCGTCAGACCCAAGAAGTAGATGGTCTCCGGGCGTTTTCTGCCGCGTTTGCCTGCGTGTCGCTGCGCGAACCGACCAAACTCAACCAATTTGGTCTTGGTCGGCTCAAGAGTGAGGCCGAACTTTCCCAACCGAAGGCGTAAGGCGTCCTGAACACGGATGGCGTCCGATCGATATTGGAAGCAGATCACAAAGTCATCGATATAGCGCACCAGCCGGGCTTCGCCCCGCAACCGGCTCTTCACCACGCGTTCGAACCAGAGGTCGAGCACGTAGTGAAGATAGAGGTTACTCAAAAGTACGCTGATCGATCCCCCTTGCGGTGTTCCTTCCTCGTTCGGATGGACCTTTCCATCTTCTAA
The DNA here is from genome assembly GCF_036924615.1 of Bradyrhizobium sp. AZCC 2289. Lineage (NCBI taxonomy): Bacteria > Pseudomonadati > Pseudomonadota > Alphaproteobacteria > Hyphomicrobiales > Nitrobacteraceae > Bradyrhizobium > Bradyrhizobium sp. AZCC 2289. The sequence goes on from NZ_JAZHRY010000001.1 coordinate 10,384,156, forward strand.
GACACCCGCTTTCAGCCAGCGCCGGATCAAACTGATCAGGCGTGGATCACCGACTCGATGCGCGACGAACCGGAGCACCCAATCATGATTGAGACTCCCGAAGAAGTTCTTGAGATCCGCCTCCAGCACCCAGCCCATCTTGCCGCCGGCGATGACCTCATTGAGGGTCGCCAGAGCATGATGAGCGCTGAGCTTTGGCCGGCCACCGAATGAGCAGGGCAGAAAGTCCTGCTCATAAATGGCAGACAACACTTCGGCCGTGCTGCGCTGGAGCGCCCGGTCGGCGACAGTCGGCACGCCAAGTGGCCGCTTTTCCGTCTTGCCGGGTTTGGGGATATAGACCCGCCGGATATCCGGCGCTCTATATCCTTGGCGGTGAATGGACTGGAGCATCGGCTCTATCCATCCATCGAAGCTCTTCTTCGCCGTCTCCACCGTCTGTCCATCCACCCCAGTGGCCGACCGCTTCGGAATCTGCAACAGATTCTTCCGCACCCGATCGCGCGTGATGTGATGAGCCAGCGACGTGAAACGGAGTTTTGGTTCGCGTCGAGCTTTCACTGCTATTTGTTCAAGTTTCGTTTCCATGGTCAGCTGATCTTCTCACTGAGTAGAAGGCCGTAACTCCCGTTGAATGGAGCCCATGTCGCCCAAGAACAATTCAACTACCGCTGACCGCTTCCCCATGTAGCCGGCTTTCCCGTCCTCGGAGTACTACCAGTCAGTCTGACTTCCACCCGGTCATCAGACCCTTCTCACCTCTTCGGCTTGGCAGGTCCTACAGGCTTGCGCCTGAACCGGATGGATCTCCCTTGTTCACGTTGCTTCCTTTGGTTGCATGCTGGCGGTACGAACCCCGGGAGCATCTCAGACCGCTCGCGTTGTCGCGGCCTGCGATTCCGCCTTCCCCTTTGAGCGACAGGGTCGGCTACTCCGATCACGTTCGATTTCGGGGCTATTTTCCCGTTCACTTCATTCCGGCCTACAACCTCCCTGTCTACGCTTCGCAACGGCCGTTACCGGACGCCACGCAAGACTCGGTTCGCGGCTGCTCGCTAGGCTTTGCCGCGGCCGTCATCGCAGACGGCAGACTTCAACGCGCTTGCAAGGCGCAACGCTCATCGAACCGGACAGGCAGATTTCCCGCATCCGGCTCTCGGACAAGACTTCACGCTTTCGCGTGCAACGCCATCTGCAGCTTCTGGACATTTATTGGAGTTGACTAGGTTTCCCAATCTCCGAGGTCCTTCACCACGTATTGCGTCCGTCTTGAACTGAGGTCCCTTCCCTCCACCGGAGTTACCCGGCTTCCGCGGTACTACGAACCTCTCCGCCACCCCAGGGCGCCCAGCCTGTCCCTCACGGGCTTCCGGTTGGTCATCGCGGACCACGCCTTGGGGCTTCCCGTGTTTCGTGCGCTTTCCTTGTGTACATGCCGCCGCCACTACCCCGGCGCAGCGTCTGAACGTATCGCTTCGCTCATTTCATCCAGACGTATCAGTCTTCCCCGATAGGGTTGTCGGGTCGACCTGCGCATTGTCCTTTTCGAGGATTGCTCGGCGTTCACTCGCGTTACGGCCTGCACACTCGCGCTGTCACCAATTCGTGACACGCTAATCGAAGGCTTCAGCCACTTCGTTACCTCCATGACTGCTCCGGTTGCTTCCGGCTGGAGCGGTTGCCGGGTGGGATTCGCACCCACTGGAAAGCGCCGCCTTGTCACGGCGCACACCCGGAGCAGACATGAGGTCGCTGTTCCAGATGTCACCTAGAGACCACTTTTCAGACGGACCGTTCTCAGCAATAAAAAGCGTCTTACCCTGGGGGCGCGCATGAAGCGGCGTGAGTTCATTGGTTTGCTGGGTGGGGCGGCGGCGAGTTGGCCGCTTCCGGCACGGGCGCAGCAGCCCGGAAAACTCCCGACCATCGGCTTTCTCGGCGCGGCCACGCCGGCGGCCTGGAGCGCATGGACTGCCGGTTTTGTGGGCCGGCTGGGCCAACTCGGCTGGATCGAGAATCGCACTGTCGCCATCGAATATCGCTGGGCCGAGGGGCGCACCGAGCGCTACGGCGAGATTGCTTCCGAGTTCGCCCGGCTCAAGGTAGACGTCATCGTTACAGTCGGCTCCGCGGCTGTCGCCGTCAAGCAAGTGACGTCGGTCATTCCCATCGTCTTCGCTGTCGCGCCCGATCCGCTTGGCACCGGGCTCGTCACGAGCCTTTCCCGGCCGGGCGGCAATGTTACTGGCGTATCGAATCAATCCGCCGATCTTGCGGACAAACGCCTCGAAATCTTGCGAGAGTTGCTTCCCAGGCTTCGCAGGCTGTTGATACTGGCGAATGCCGGCAATCCCACCTCAATGCGGGAGCTGCACGAGATCGAAACCACCGCCCGCAAGCTCGGCCTGGAGGCCGCCACACTCGAAATCCGGCGCGCTGACGACCTAGAGCAAGTTGCCTTCGAGCCGCCCGGTGCCAGCGTCACAAGCGCGCTGTATGCAGTCAGCGATCCTCTGGTAATTGCCAGTCGGGCACGTATCAACACCTTGGCGCAAGCGGCGCGACTGCCCACGATGTACGCCGTTCGGGACTACGTCGATGCCGGGGGCCTAATGTCGTATGGGCCGAACTACGCGAACTTGTTTTCGCGCGCCGGCGATTTCGTCGACAAGATTCTCCGGGGCGCCAAGCCCGGCGATCTGCCGGTCGAGCAGCCGACCAAGTTCGAGCTTGTCATCAACCTCAAGACTGCCAAGGCGCTGGGCCTCGAACTGTCGCCTTCGCTGCTCACCCGCGCCGATGAGGTGATAGAATAACGAGTTGTTTGCTGCAGTGCATGAGTCCGTTGTTGGCACTTTTCGGACATGGCTTGGCAGGCGATGTCCGCTGTCGGGGGTATAACGGAAGTCGCATTTCAGGGCGGAAAGGTCAGCTTTTGACCCATCTGAGACATCGGCTTAATGACGAGCAGACCGACAACGGACATAATTTTCTCAGACCACGAGGTCGTTTAAACCCGTGGAAGAAAAGCGGACTTGCGCAGCGGCATCGTGTGTTGGTGGGTTGCGCCGCCGCATCAATGCGTTACCACGATGAAATCCGTGTCTTTTCCCGTCTCATGGCTAAATCCGTTGTCGGAAATAATCAATGAAGAGGCCGGCGTCAGTAGTTCAGAGATCCTCTCAACCGTATCCCGGGGTATTTCGATGCGGTCGATGGCAGCGTTGGCTTTATCGGGCGACGGTACCGATAGGGCAATTTGCTTCACGGGCGCTTCGCGCTCTTTCGTGGCACCCTCGATGCGAGGAAACTCGTCCGGAATCGACACGACGGTCCAGCGAATAGCCGCTCCCTCGCTCGGGAATTCCATTGCGGTAAACACGTGCATTCCCAGGGGCTCCTCCGGATTTTCGATCTTGACCGCGACATCAAACAACGGCGTGAAGCCCTGACGCACGAACAGCTTGCTCAACTTGCGACTGACGAAGATGGAGATCGGGACGATCTTTTTGGGCGCGCTTGCAGCGGGACCCGAGCCCGGCACCTGGAGACCGGCGGCTTCCGGAGTCTCAGCGTTTGACACCAGTGATCCCTGCGTTGCTGCGGCTGTACCGATGCTCTCGGTTGCGACGGTGGCAGTCTGGAATTCCGACGAACCGGACGCGGCTTTCGGTTGAAAAAGATGCGGATTGGTTATCTCGACCGGCTGGACATCACCGTGCGCAATGATCACGCGCGCGCCGCGCTTCGTGAGACGCCAGAGTCGAACGGCAAAATCATTTTTCAAACGGATGCAGCCGTGTGACGCCGGATGCCCAGGCACGACACCGGCGTGCAACGCTATCCCCGACCAGGTGATGCGTTGCATGTAGGGCATGGGGGCGGCGCTATAAATATTTGAACGGTGCCATCGTTGTTTGCTGATCACGCTGAACACGCCGAGGGGCGTAGGATGCCCCTCCATTCCCGTGGACACCGAAGAGCGTGCGATCAGGGCGCCGTTGTCAAAAAGCGAGACTCGTTGGTCTGCTATTGAGATGATGATCTGGAGCGGGCCCTTCGGAAGGGGCTCGGGCCGAGCGTTCTTCGCGGCTTCAGAGTTTGTCTGCCGGTGGTGCTTGTGTTTGTACGGAGCGTATTGGCCTGGCCAGAACGTGTGTTGGGGTCCAAACAGAAATTGAGCGTGTGCGATCCCCGCAGGGAGCATGAAAATGACGAATACAGCCGTTGTTATCGCGCGCTGCATTGCTGGTAATCCCTTAGCGAACATCGCCCGGTCCATAGGCGCGATTCCATCGTTTCGAAACGATGCGCGACGCCGACGCCTGATGCGTCATCCCGACCAGCGCGCCAAGCCTCTCCTTCAAATCTGGTCGCAGTGGGTCGAAAATTGGACCGTACTCACAATTACGGCGGGAGTTGCCGTTGAGACGGGCGCAATTGCTTGTGATCGACGCGTTGCAATCGGGCAACATGTTTTGGAAAAATTGACGAGCGGGCCGTTTGCGCCATTGCGCGACCCACATTGATCCCAAGAATGAGCCTTTTCGCATGCGTGGCTTTTCTGCACGGCTCCGGCGGAGCCTATGGAGGCGACGGGATCATGAACCCGCGGCGATTTACGACAGTGGCGCCGGCGTTTTGCGGATCGCTCGTTCTCGCGGGGGTCATCGTCGGCTGGCTGGCTGGCTTCGGTTCGGCCCGCACCGAGAACACCGGTGCAGTGCCAATCGAGAACGGCGCAGCCTCTCTCGCCGCCAACGCCTGGCTCACAGATGAACCGCAGGCAATCGCAATGGCCAACACCGTTGTCGCGAACGCCGCTGTCGCTAGCGCCGAAGTGGCGACGGCCGCCGAACCCGCGGCGGGGACGGCCACCGACACGACGGCGGCCTCGGCCAAGCCGGAATCGATCGTCGTGGCCGCGTTGCCCGATCCGTCGCAGACGCTGTCGGCCGATTTACCGCCTGTGCAGGAATCGGTGGACTTGGGCCACCATGATGTCGCCCAACCGGCGCCGACAACGTGCGATGCATCCGGCGGTCCCTCCAGCACGGGGCCGCAGGATTTCCGGTATCTCATTTGTTATGTCTGGTCCGAACTGCCGCCTGCCGAGAAGCCGGCGGCGATCGTCTTGCGTTCGTTCAAGGACAACCCGGTCGGAACGCCGATCGAGGAGATCAAGCGCGCGTCCGACGCTTTCGGTCTGGATTTCAATTTCATGAAAGCGGTCGCCAGGATCGAGTCCGGTTTCGACCCCAAGCAACGCACCGGGTCGTATATCGGGCTGTTCCAGCTGAGCAAATACGAGTTCAGCAAATTCGGCTCCGGAGACATTCTTAATCCCCGCGATAATGCCGTTGCGGCAGCCTACAAGGTCATCACCGAAGGCATTCTGTTCCAGTGGGTGACGCACAGGAAGCCGGACTTGAACGATCTTTACTTGATCCATCAGCAGGGCTGGGAAGGCGCCGCCGAGCACATCAGCCAACCCAATCGCATCGCCTGGAAATCGATGTGCGCCACCAGCGAAGGCAGGGAGAAGGGCCAAAGATGGTGCCGACGCGCGATCTGGGGGAATACCCTTCCGGCCGTCAAAGACGCGTGGAAATCGGTGGATAAGCTGACATCGGGGGCGTTCGTCGGAATGTGGCGCGAGCGGGTTGCGCATTTCTATTCGAAATACATGGCCACCGCCGCCGCCGAACGGGCGAACCAGTAAATTTCCGTTGAGTGGTTGGCAGGAGCTGCCGCACCTGCGGGCCGAACGAGGCCTCACCGCCGCTGCGGCACGTGGTGCCGCTCATCGCTCAGTGGTCGCGCGGATGCACTTTACGTCGTCAACGACGCGCTCGGATCGTTCCTACTGCGCGCTAACGAGGTGATCGATCAGGTGCCGATGTCTGCTTGTGGCACATCGCGTCATTTCGCTGCGCTGTGGAATTTGGCGGCTATCGGGGCATAGCGGACTCTCGCGGGCCCTCCGCCCGGCAGATTTATGGGTTCACGGCCTGGAGTCCGATGGGCCAGCAGCGCCTTCCTGTATGTAAAAACTGCACGACCGCTACCTTCGAGCGAAGAAGTCATGCGGGATCGAGGGAAGGCGCACAAAAATGCTCTGAATTTACTTCCGCTTTCGGCGGTATAGCGAACATGACCGGACTTGCTACTGGCTCGCCCAGGTCGCGAATGACCCGTTTCGGAAGTCGCCGACGCAAGGATATTTCATTCGAGCGCCCCCGAGTCTTCCAACTGTCGAGTTCCGACAGCCACGCTGCCGCATTCTGATCCCCATTGGGGATGGGCAATGCCATGCTTCCCGGAAAACGGAAAATGAGTATGCCCCGGGCCTGATCTCACGACCGAATGCATGATATGGTCTTAAGCGGGCGCGTCGTCCCCGCTTAACGTCACATTGTTCTTCAAGAGCCGCGAGGTTTCGTAATTCCAGGAGGACCGCGCGCTTTCGTTAGATCTGATTTTTCATCCCAAGGCTATGCCTCGGAAGTAGCAGCGCATTTCATCGGACTTCGCGCAGGCACGATGGGACCTGCGTTTCGTTTGTCATCCCATCATCCATCGCACCAGAGGAGCAGCACAATGAACGTCCAACGGCGGATACTTTCATGTTCGATCAGCGCTCTTGTTACCATGGTGGCCGGCCCGGCCTTTGCGGATTGCTCCGCTCTGCCGGACTTTTCGCAACTTCGTTCAGCGCTCATCAGCGCCATAACGCCCGCTGCTGGCGCTAATGGCGGGCTGGGCTTCAACATGTGGGGGACGCTCGTCGCCAACGATGGCACCGTCTGCGCCGTCGCGTTCTCGGGGAGCCAAGGCACCTCTCAATGGCTGGGCAGCCGCGTCATCTCCGCACAGAAAGCGAACACCGCGAATGATTTCAGCGTGGGGCACAATGCGACGCCTGTCGGCAGCCTGTTTCCAAGTGGCCTCGCCTTGTCGACCGCCAACCTGTTCACGGCCGTGCAACCGGGAGGTAGCCTCTACGGCCTGCAGCACAGCAATCCGGTCGATACTGCTGCAGCTTATGGCAACCGTCCGCCTGCCGGTACCGCCGGCGTTAGCCAGGCTAACTTCAACCCGGGCCCGTCCAGCGGTTCTTCGTTCGGCACGCCATCCGATCCCATGGTTGGCCAGCGCATCGGCGGCGTGAACGTGTTCGGCGGCGGTCTTGCGCTCTACAGGAACGGGGTCAAGGTGGGTGGCGTCGGCGTCAGCGGTGACACCTCCTGCACCGACCACATGGTGGCGTGGCGGGTCCGAAATGCCCTCGGTCTCGATCAATTCCAAGGCGTTAAAGGCGTGGCTGATGCGGCCCACCCGGATAACATCATATTCGACATAAAGCCGAACACTGACGGCACCGGCGGTACAGGTCAAGCGCCCAACGGACAGGGCGGCGTCGGTCAGAGCGCCAGCGGGTTTGGCCATCCGAAGTGCCTGAACAATCCAACGGATGCCGCCGTGGCCGGTCTTCCGCCTGTGAAGTGACGGTCGTCATCCGCGCGGGAAGCACATGCTGCTTCCCGCGCTTGAGGCGGAATTGGTTTTGGATGGGTGCGGTCGGCATTGGAGCGGTGCAATGTTTGCTAGGCATTACAATCCCGCCAACACTTCTTGCGCGCGCCGACGAGATGATCAAATAGTATCGCTAGTTGCTGCGGCGCATGAGTCCGGTTGTGGCACCTAGCGGACATCGACGGTCGCGGGCAGTATGTCCGCTTCTGGCCCAAGACCGGAAGTCAAAAAGCTCCCGCTCATCGTCAGCATGAACCCACAAGGTAAGGTCCTGCACCCGTTCTTCCGGAGCCTGCGTGAAGACCTGTGAACGGGGGGTTGCTTTGCGGCAAATTTGGTCTCGCCGATCAGTATCCGGAGAAATCCTTCGGCGTAAAACTCAAGTCGATCACCTTCCATTCGCCGTAGCGGTCCGCCGGCAGCATGGCGTAGGGCTGGCAGGCCTGCAGCGCGCTGATGGCGCCCTGCATCAGCAACGGCCCCTTCATGGAGGCGCTGGCTTCGATCAGGATGGGATCGGCGGCGAGCCGGCCGTCCTGCGTCATCAATACCCGCAGCTTCACTTTGACGTCGTCGGAGGCCTTCAGGTCCGCGGGAAGTTTTGAGCATGTCCTGAGATGACGACGAAATTCCGTGACCAGACTGGAGGCGATGTCGGCGGACTCATTCGCCGGCGCGTCGAAATCATCGCCTGCCTTATCGCCTGCCTTGGCGCCGGATCGCGACGCCGGCGGCAGCGTCGGCGAGATATCCTGCGGCAAGCCCAGCAACACGTGGTATTTGATCGATAGATCCGGCTCGGGCGGTGCGTAGGCCGGCGCCGGCGACGCCGATGCGGCCTGCGGCGGACTGGGCGCCGGCGGAGCCGGGCGCGAAGCGGCTAAAGCGGCCTGCTTTTGCGGCTGCACGGGAGCCGATGGTTGAGCTGCCGGCGTGGGAGCGCTGGCCGCTGCAGCCTTATCAGGCAGCGAGAAATCCAGTTGCGGCGCTGGTGTTGGCGTCGGCGCGGGTTCGGGCTTGTTCTCGGCTGTGGCTTTTTCGGCAATCTCCTGCGGCGTCACGATATCGACCGCGACCGTCTCGGCCGTCACCTCGCCGAACGGATGCACCTCGGAAAACAGCAACAGCAGAGCGAGCAGCGACAGATGGGCAACCGCCGATGCCGTGATGTCCGTATGTATGATCCGCCGCAGATCCATCGTCACGCTGCAATTTTTCGATGTCTCCCCCGGACTTGAGCATAGCGCCGGGCGCTACCGTCCCTCAATCCCATTTTGGCGCGAAGCCGTAATCGGTGAGCCGGCCGCTGGCGCTTCCCATCCCGGATATTTCGCGCATGTCCTGATCCGACAATTCGAAATCGAAGATGTCGATGTTCTCCGAGAGCCGTTCGAGCTTCGATGTCCGCGGTATCGCGGCAACATTTTGCTGCACCAGCCAGCGCAGGCTTATCTGGGCCGCCGTCTTGCGGTAGCGGTCGCCGATCCGCGCCAGCGACCGGTCGCCTTTGATGCGGCCCTTCGCGATCGGGCTATAGGCGACCAGCGCCATGCCGTGACGCGCGCAGGCCTCCCTCACCTTGGTCTGGTCGAGATAGGGGTGATATTCGACCTGGTCGCACACCAGAGGCTCCGGACAGTCCGCGACCGCCTCCTCGATCAATGCCACGGTGAAGTTCGAAACGCCGATATGCCGCGCCAGCCCGAGCTGCTTGACCCGTGCCAGCGCTCCCAGCGTCTCCGGCAGCGGCACCTGCGGATTTGGCCAGTGCAGCAGCAACAGATCGACCTCGGTCAGGCGCAGCCGCGCCAGGCTCTCCTTGGCGGATCGCTCGAGATCGTTGGGCCTGAAATGGGTGGTCCAGACCTTGGTCGTGACGAAGAGGTCGCCGCGCTTCACGCCGGATGCGCGCAGCCCCTCGCCGACCTCGCGTTCATTCTCATAGACTTGTGCGGTATCGATGTGGCGATAGCCCAGTCGCAGCGCCTGCTCGACGATGCGCGCGCAGGTTCGCTCGCGCAGCTCCCAGGTGCCCAGCCCGATCGCCGGGATTTTTGCGCCGTTGGCTTCGACGAATTGCATGCACGGGTACTCGCGAGGTCGATACCCATTATGGACTGCAGCGACTGGGCTGCCAACTCATGGCGTTTTCGAGCGAAAGCCTGCCCCCGCACCTGGATAGCGGGGTGGATCCCGGTTCGCGCCAGGAAAACCGTCGAGCAAACCTGTCAGACAATCAAGCCGGCGTTGGTTCCGTGGCCAGCGCGGCGAACACGGTGTCGGGCGAATGCGCAATCACGGCGAGTAATGCCCGTGCCGGTCCGCGCGGCGCACGCTTGCCCTGCTCCCAGTTCCGGATCGTCTCCACGGGCACACCGAGGCGGGCGGCAAATTCAAGCTGGGTCAGGCGCGCGCGGCGGCGGAGGTCGCGAACTGCCGGCAGCGGCGCGGCTTCGGCAGGCGTCGCGGCGGGCATCGCAAGCGCGAGCCCGGGGATCGTCGGCGCGAGCGGAAACTCCTGCCCGTCACGCAATTCGACGATCCGTCCGTCCGCTTTCAGCCGCAGGCGCTGCATGGTCAAATCCCCGGCGGGAATCATCGGCGATCCGCCTTAAGGTCCGATTAACGATACGGGCCTCGCCCGTCCCCTTCGCCTATCTCAGCCCGAACCACAGCGTGGCGATGCCGAGAAACGAGAAGAAGCCGACCACGTCGGTGATCGTGGTGACGAAGGTGCCCGACGCCACCGCCGGGTCAGCGCGTACCCGCTCCAATACCATCGGGATCAGAATGCCGCCGAGCGCACCGGCGACCAGGTTGCAAACGATCGCCATGCCGATCACGACGCCGAGGCCCGGGATCTTGAACCAGGCGACTGCGGCGATGCCGGTGATGACGGCGAAGGCGAGACCATTGACGAGGCCGACCATGGCCTCGCGCATCACCACGCGATAGGCATTGTTCGATCCGAGTTCGCGAGTGGCCAGTGCCCGCACCGCCACCGTCATGGTCTGGGTCGCGGCGTTGCCGCCCTGGCTCGCGACGATCGGCGCCAGCACCGCCAGCGCCACCATCTTCTCCAGTTGCCCTTCGAACAGGCCGAGCACCGAGGATGCCAGAAACGCAGTCGCGAGATTGACCAGCAGCCAGTTGAAGCGGCCGCGCGCGATGGTCCAGACGCTGTCGGACAATTCTTCGTCGCTGGTGACGCCGCCCAGCGCCTTCAAATCCTCGTCGGCCTCTTCCTCGATGACGTCGACGACGTCGTCGATGGTGATGACGCCGACCAGCCGGTTGGTGGTATCGACGACGGGGGCGGCGACCAGATTATATTTGCCGAACATCCGCGCGACTTCTTCCTGGTCGTCCAGCACCGAGACGCGGCGGCGGTCTTCATCGACCAGCTCGGCGAGCGGCACCGGCCGGTGCGCGCGCAGCAGCGCGTCCAGCGAGACCGCGCCATGCCAATGCTTGTCGGCATCCACGGCGTAGATTTCATAGAACCGGGCCGGCAGGTCGGGGGTGTCGCGCATGTAGTCGATCGCCTGCCCCGCGGTCCAGTCCGGCGGCACGGCGATGAACTCGGACTGCATCCGCCGGCCGGCGGAGTTTTCCGGATAAAGCAGGCGGCGCTCCAGCGCGTCGCGCTCGGACGGCGGCAGCTTCTCGAGGATCTCCTCCTGGTCCTCCTCGTCGAGACCTTCCAGCAGTTCGACGGCGTCGTCGGACTCCAGTTCGCGGACACCTTCCGCCACCGTCTCCGGTTCGAGTTCCTCGAGGATCTCCTCACGGACGGCGTCGTCGACCTCGTTGAGTGCAGAGAAGTGGAAATCGGCACCCGTCAATTCCACGAGGTTGACGCGATCCTCGGGTTCAAGGGCCTCGATCAGATCGCCGAGATCGGCCTCGTGAAGTTCCGCCACGACTTCACGCAGCAGTGGCTTGTCAGCCGCCTGGATGGCGCGTGTAATCTCTTCGACAAATTCGTGACGGATCTGCCCCTCTTCATCCCGCATCGGGAAACGGTCGAGCACGGAAGGCTCGGCAGCGGGGGGCTGGGCAACGTCGATATTCTCGGCCATGCCGTGCCTCACCGGTTTGACAGAACTGGAGAACTCGTCTGAGCTATCGCTGCACGCATTACCCAATCGGCAACGCCGAGCGCAATGCTAAATATGGCCAACCGCTGACGATCGGGAGTTTCATGAAGGCGTTGCTCGCGACCCTTGTTGCTTCAACGGCCTGGATCGCGACGGCGCAGGCAACCGAATGCCCGCGCAAGGATGCGCTCGGCACCTCACGCGTTCTCGCCGTCGATGCCGCTACCTATCCGCGCGTCGGCCTGAAGAGCTTTCCGCAGACCCTGCCGCTGCGGGACCATGAGGTGGTGCTGACCTTCGATGATGGGCCGTGGCCCGCCACGACGCCCAAAGTGCTGGCGGCGCTGGCGCGTGAATGCGTGCGTGCCACATTCTTCCTGATCGGCAAGCCCCCCCGAATTGGTGCGAAAGATTGCGGCCGGAGGCCACACCATCGGGCACCATACCTGGACGCACCGCAGCCTGAAGCAGATCAAGCCGGGCGAGACGGAGGGGGAAATCGACCACGGCATTTCCGCGGTCGAAATGGCGCTCCATGGGGTCGCAACCACGACCCCGAGCACGCCGTTCTTCCGGTTTCCCGGCTTCGAGAGCACGCCGGCAACCCTCGACTTCCTGCAAAAGCGCGGCATCGTGGTTTTCGGCGCCGACCTCTGGGCCACCGACTGGAATCCAATGACGCCGAAAGCGGAACTGAAGCTGATGACCGAGCGGCTCAAAATCGCCGGCAGGGGCATTATCCTGCTGCACGACCCCAAGGCGCAAACCGCGGCCATGCTGCCGGCTTTTCTGCGTTATTTGCACGAAAATCACTATCGCGTGGTCCAGCTGGTTCCGGCCGCCGCCAAGGCCGTCGCCGCCGGCGCGGAAATCGCGAAATAAGTGTGGAATTCGGACCATTAAGGCGGCATTCATGTCGCCTTGGCTAATGATTTGAGTTGCCGAGTTAATTGGTAAGAAGGTTCGATGATCACCAGCGTATGTGCGGGAGTCCGGAAGCGGCCATGGGCCGTTTTGTGTCTTGGCACATTCCTTGGCATGGTCGCCTGCGTCGCGGCCCAGACCGCCTCGGCCGCCGACTGTCCCGGCCATCCCGACGCGCTCGGAACGTCGCGCACGCTGGTGGTCGATCCAAGGGAGCATCCCAGGATCGGCACCATGCAATACGCCCAGACGCTGCCGCTGGAAGATCACGAGGTGGTGCTGACCTTCGACGACGGTCCGCTGCCGAAGTACAGCAACCAGATCCTGCAAATTCTCGCCGATCAATGCGTGAAGGCGACCTTCTTCACGATTGGAAGTCAGGCCAATGCCAATCCGGAAGGCGTGCGCAAGGTCCGCGATGCCGGCCACACCGTCGCCACCCACACCCAGAACCATCCCTCCAACATGCACCGGTTGCCGATCGACCGCGCCAGCAAGGAGATCGACGACGGCATCGCCTCAGTAACGGCGGCACTTGCCGACGGGACCGCGCCCGCGCCGTTCTTTCGTATCCCGGGTCTCGCCCGCAACGCGGCGATCGAGGAATATGTCGCATCGAAGGGCATCCAGCTCTGGAGCGCCGATTTCCTGGCCGACGACTGGCGGCATGTCTCGCCGCAGCGCGTCTATGATCTCGCGATCCAGCGGCTGGAGGCCAAGGGAAAAGGCATTCTGCTGCTGCACGACATTCAACCGCGGACGGTCACCGCACTCCCCCGGATCCTGCATGAGCTGAAAGCCCGCGGCTATCGCATCGTTCAAGTGGTGCCGGCGACACCGGAACGGCCGGCCACGCCGACCGAACCGCAGCAATGGCAGTTGCATCCGGCCGCGGAGACGGTGGCAATTTCGCGCTGGCCGAAAATTCCCACTTTCGTGTTTGCCGGGACCGACATGCTTCCCGCGCCCGCGCTGTCCAATCTGGATTGGCGCGACACCGACCTCGCCTATCGTACGCGGCTGATGCGCGCCGTGCCGTTGCCGCAGGAAGCGCTATGGCCGCGTCCATCGCAGTTCGCGCAAGCCGGCGCCGCGATCGCGCTGCCCATTCCGGCCGCGAGCGTCTTCAAAATTCCGGAAGCGACACGCGTGACGATGCTGGCCGCTGCGCCGGCACATCGCGTGGAACGGACGGCTTCGGCTCCGCGCGAAACGGAAGAACTCGCCAAGCCCGTTTCTGCCCGGTCGCGGGCCGCAGCATCCCGGCAGGCCGCGCGTTCCAAACATGCCGCGCACCAGGCCCCGCACGCGGGCCACGCCGCGCCCAAACACGCCGCGCAAGTAAAGAAGAACGGACGCTCGGTTCGTGTTGCCAGCCTGAAGAAGCGCTAGATCAATTCGTCACGATCTTGGCGATGCACAGCAGGATAACGAGGGCAAGGAACAGCAGGTCGATATACGCCTTGATTTCACCGGCATGGCGCAGCGCGCTGACGTCGGTGACGATCTGCCTGCGCGCGGCCGCCGCATTGGGTCCTTCCGCTGCCGCCAACGCCAGCCGCCGCGCCTCGATCTCCAGCCGCTCGATGCGCTGGAAGAAATAAAACGACCGCAGGGCCGATGCGGCGTGCATCGCGGCATAGATCAGCACGAGGATCGAGACCACCACGCGCTGCTCGTATTTTTCCAGGAAGTTCAGGCTGAAATAAACCAGCGCCAGGAACACGAAGTTGGAGGCGAATCGATAGGCGTAGCTCAGGAACGTCATGCATGTGCTCCGGGTGATTCTGGAACGCCGAACGGCGGCCGTAAGACCGGAACCGCCGGCCGGTAAGTCCTACATCTGTCGGTTTACCCGAACGCTGTTACAGCAAGGCATCGACCTGTTCCGTTACCCAAAAATCGCCGCCGCGCTATTGCGGACCAGCACATTTCGTTCCCCGAATCGGTCGGGGCGAGCTCAAACCGAACGATTTTCTGGTGCGCTCGGAGGGACTCGAACCCCCACGATTTTACTCACTGCCACCTCAAGGCAGCGCGTCTACCAATTCCGCCACGAGCGCTTGGGATACCGGCTGAAACCCATCGGGCTGCCGGATCGACGGCGCCGATGTAACAAATCAGGGGTGGAGGGACAAGGCGGATTTGCGACCGAATTAACTACCTAACGCCCGGCAATTTCGGCAGCATTTGCTTGACTTCGACCGCGATCCGGTTGCGATCCACCAGCACCACCCCGCTGGCAACGGGCAGGTTGTTGGCGAGGATCTTGACCTCGTCGGCCTCGGTGGCGTCCAGTTCGATGATGGCACCGCGGGAAAGCCGCATAACCTGGTGGATAGGCATGGTGGTGGTGCCGAGCACCACCATGAGATCGACGCTGACTTTATCGAGGGTGGCCACTTCTGAACCGCCAAACCGGGACTAGATTGCTTAAGGATTTCACCTGACCACGTTATGGTTAGCCAATGGTTAATGACCGCCAAAGCCTTGATTTGACGACCTTCGCGCGCCCGCTTGGCGGCGGCGACGTCGAATGGCGAATTTCGGCCGAGCCGGTGCCCTACCCCGATTCCGTGGCGGCGATGGAAGCGCGGGTGGCCGACATCGCGGCCCAAAGGGCGAGCGAACTGGTGTGGCTATTGGAGCACCCGCCGCTCTTCACGTCCGGCACCAGCGGCAAGGCCGGCGATCTGCTCGACCCCCGCTTTCCCCTGTTCGAGACCGGCCGCGGCGGCCAGCTCACCTATCACGGCCCCGGCCAGCGGGTCGCCTATGTGATGCTGGACCTGAAGCAGCGGCGGCCGGATGTGCGCGCCTACGTCGCGGGTCTGGAGGAATGGATCATCCGGACGCTGGCCGCCTTCAACGTCCGCGGCGAGCGCCGCGAGGACCGCGTCGGGGTCTGGGTCAAACGGCCGGACAAGGGTGCTGGTTACGAAGACAAGATTGCCGCGATCGGGGTGCGGTTGCGGCGCTGGGTCTCGTTCCACGGCATCGCCATCAATGTCGAGCCGGAGCTTAAGCATTTTTCCGCGATCGTGCCCTGCGGCGTCGCCGACCCCTGCTATGGTGTCACCTCGCTGGTCGATCTCGGCCTTCCCGTGACGCTGGAAGACGTCGACGTCGCGCTGAGGCGGGCTTTTGAGGACGTGTTCGGTCCGGTAAAGGCGCGCCTGCCGGAAGCGACGGTATAAGGCCGGTTACGCTACCGCGCGTTGCGACGCGACCTCGAGCTGGCCCGCGATATAGCGGCGCTCCTGCGTCAGTCCGCCAAAGCCGTAGGCATCGCCCTTCACTTCGTCGACATGGGCGTAGCTTTCGTTGTGCAGTGGCCCCAATAGCTCGCTCATGCGCTTGAACATTGCGGCGAGATAGGCGGCCTTCTCGTCCTTGGTGTTGGTGCCCTCGCTGACGTGGACGTCGAGCCAGAAGCTGGCGAGGCTTTGTTCCGCCAGCGATTTGACGCCGGCGAACCAGTCGGCGGCGTCGACCGCCCTGACGATGACGGCGGTGACCTTGGGATCCTTGCGCAGGATCCGGGCGGTGAGTTCGCTGACGGCGCTGGCGATTTCAGCCTTCAGCGTCGGCGCCTTGCGGACGCTGGCATAGGTGACGGTGATAAGCGGCATGGTCGTTCTCCCTTGAGACGGTGCGCGATCGATCGCGCCCCTTCCAACTAGACCTGCCAACATCATTTTGGTATCTTATCTCTGTTCATAACAGTGATAATAATTATTGATGATGACATGAACACGCTGGATATCGATACGGTGCAGGCTTTCCTGCTGGTCGCCGAACTGCAGAGCTTTACCCGCGCCGCCGAGGCGCTGGGTACGACGCAGGCCGCTGTCAGCATGAAACTGCAGCGGCTGGAGGCTGTGGTCGGCAAACGGTTGGTCGAACGCTCGCCGCGCGCGGTGACCCTGACCGCCGACGGCGCGGCATTCCTGCCCCACGCCCGCGCCCTGATGACGGCGCATGACCGCGCGCTGTCGGGCGAGCGGCCGGCGCCGCAGCAATTGTCGCTTGGAATCAGCGATCACGCGGCGGGGCCGGAACTGGTGCCGCTGCTCGAGCGGCTGCACGCGATGTCGTCGCAATTGGCGCTTTCCGTGACCATCGGCTTTTCGCGCGAGATGCAGGATGACTATGATGCCGGCAAGCTTGACGCCGTGATCGTACGCCAGGAAGGCAGCCGTCGCGGCGGCGAGAAATTGACAGTGGATGAATTCGGCTGGTTCGCCACCAAACGGTTCGCCTGGCATCGCGGCGAGAGCCTGCCACTCGCGACGCTGGCGCCGCCCTGCGGCGTGCGCGCGATCGCGGTCCGCGCGCTCGACAAGGCCGGCATCGCCTGGAGCGAAACGTTCGTCGGTGGCGGCGTCACCGCCGTGGCCGCGGCGGCGCTCGCGGGACTTGCGATCGCACCGCTGGCAAGGCGGATCGCGCCGGCGGGATTGATCGACATCGGACCGGCGCAGGGCCTGCCGTCGCTTGGTGCCTCAAAGGTGATGCTGCACTCGAAGGTCAGCGACCCCACCAAACTGGCGGCGTTGCGCAAGCTGGCGGCAACGTTCCGCAGTGTGGTGGCGGCGGCGTGAGCGACTTTTCCTCTATGAACTATTTCGCAAGCGTCGGAGCGACACGCAGCTTCCACAAGTTCCAGACGCGGTCGAGCACGGCCAGATTGACCGTGTCGGCTTTCGCGCCCTCCTCCGGCGTCAGATAGTTGATGTCGCCGCCACCCAGCGCGATCGCCTGCGACTGCAGTTTTGCATCGATGTCGGTATAATAGGCCCGGAACACGGCTAACGGGACGGAAGGCCCGACCGTCACGTCGCCGTGGCCGCGCATCAACACCACCGATTTGTCGCCGAGCGTCTCGGCCAGCGATTTGCCGCGCAGGGGATCGCGGACCAGCATGTCGGTCGCGCCAAAGCCCTTTCTGATGTCCCACACCGGCGCGCCGGCGGCGAGGAACGCCGCATTGTGATACATCGGCCGCAACGGCACCTGGCTCACCGTGAATGGAATGACACCGAGCGAATGGGTGTGCACCACCGCCATCACGTCGGGCCGCGCCTTGTAGATTTCGCTGTGAATGAAGCGCTCCAGAAACACCGACCGGCCGCGCGCATCGACGGCATTGCCGTCGAGATCGAACTCCATGATGTCGTCGGCGGTGACCAGCGCCGGCGCCAGCGAGCGGGACATCAGAAAACGGTTCGGATGGGTGGGGTGACGCGCGCTGACATGGCCGAAACCATCGACCACACCGAAGTCGGCGAGGATGCGGCTGCCGACCACGATATCTTCGACCAGGGCAGGATCGAAGCCGGAAGCCGAAGTTTGGGCGTGCGTCGGCGCCAAACTGCACAGCAACAGGAAGATCGCCGCCACACCAAGGCGCGCGAGCCGATAGCTCGTTGCTGGAATCATCTGGCGGCCAAAGCTGATTGCCGATACCGTTCCTGGTGTTGCGATCATTTGTTGCCTTCCCATGCTCTGAGCATCGATCGATTATTAGCAAATTACGCGAAGCGTGAAGGACGGGCGTGCGCCGCCTTGCCCAGGAAGGCTCCCGACCCCCAGGAACAAAACCCACTGCTGTGCGTTTTGGCCAGTCGAGGCTGAGTATAGATGTTGAAAAAAGACAAGCAGCGACAACGGGTTCTGTTCGAGAGCGAACGCAGTTTCCGGCTGCTGGTCGAGGGTGTGGCTGACTACGCGCTTTATATGCTCGACCCGACCGGCATCGTCACGAGCTGGAACGTGGGCGGGCAACGAATCAAGGGCTATTCGCCCGATGAGATCGTCGGACGGCATTTTTCCTGCTTCTACACCGAGGCGGACCGAGCCAACGGCAAGCCGCTTCGCGCCCTCAAGATTGCCAAAGAACAGGGCCGGTACGAAGAAGAGGGCTGGCGCGTCCGCAAGGATGGCACCTTCTTCTGGGCGAGTGTCGTGATCGATCCGATCCGGGAGAACGACGAACTCGTCGGCTTTGCCAAGATCACCCGCGACATTACCGAGCGCCGCGAGACCCAGCTCAAGCTCGAGAAAATGCAAAAACAGCTCGCGGAGTCCCAAAAGCTCGATGCGCTCGGCCAACTGACCGGCGGCGTGGCGCACGATTTCAACAATCTCCTGATGATCGTCAGCGGCAGCGTCCATGCGCTGAAGAAAGGCTTGGGGAACGACGCCAGGTTGCTGCGTGCAGTGGCGGCCATCGAGGCGGCGACCAAGCGCGGCGCCGCGCTGACCAGCCAATTGCTGACCTTTGCACGGCGACAGAGCGTAAATCCGCAAGCCATCAATCTGGCAGAACGGATCAGCGCGGTGCGCGACGTCCTGGACACCGGCGTCGGCAGCGCCGTAAGACTGGAGTTCGATGTCGAAGAAAGCACATGGCCGGTCACCGTCGATATCGCCGAATTCGAGACCGCATTGATCAATCTCGTCATCAACGCACGCGATGCGATGCCCGGCGGCGGCACAATAACGATTGCCGCACGTAACGATGTGCTCAACGAAGAACCGAATGCCGGGGAATACGCCGCGATCTCCGTGCAGGATTCCGGCACCGGCATCGCCCCCGACGTCCTCGGCAAGATATTCGACCCGTTCTTCACGACGAAGCCGATCGGCAAGGGCACCGGGCTTGGTCTTTCGCAGGTTCACGGTTTCGCGCACCAGGCCGGCGGAACGGTCAGGGTGACCAGCGAGATTGGCAAGGGTACGACGGTGACGATTCTGTTGCCGCGCGAGCACGCCAGCCCGCAATCTGACGTCATCAACGCCATCGAAACCGGCCAAAGCGGCACGGTCCTGTTGGTCGAAGACAATCCGGAGGTCGCTTCGGTCAGCACCGCTTTGCTGGAACAGCTTGGCTATACCGTCCGCAAGGTCGCGGATGCCGACGCCGCCTTGCGCGAAATCGAGCGCGACGGCATCGATCTCGTCTTCTCCGACATTATCATGCCCGGCAAGATGGATGGCCTGAGCCTTGCGCGTCGCTTGAAGGAAATCCGTCCCGAAGTGCCGATATTGCTGGCGACCGGCTATAGCGATGCTGCGGTGAACGTTCGCGGCCATTTCCCCATTCTTCGCAAGCCCTACGAAATCCATCAGTTGAGCGACGCGATCGCGAAATTAACGCGGTGACGCTCCACGAACGGTCCGTCGTCAAAGGCACTTCTCACAAAATAGCCTCGAACGCGCTGCGCAAGGTCTCGTGCCGGAACACAAATCCGTTGCTCAACGCCTTGTTCGGCAGCACACGCTGACCACCCAGCAGAAGTTCGTTGGCAAAATCGCCGCCGACCCGGCGCAGCAAGGCGGCGGGAATACGGAACACCGCAGGCCGATGCAGCCGCCGGCCGAGTTCTTCGGTGAATTTCAGGTTGGTGACCGGGATCGGCGCGGTCGCGTTGACCGGTCCGGAGAGGTCGGGTTTTGCGATCACGTGAGCGATCAGGCGAACCAGATCGTCGCGCTCGATCCAGGACATCCATTGCTTGCCCGATCCGAGCGGCCCGCCGAGGCCGAATTCAAACGGCGTCAGCATCCGCGTGATGAAGCCGCCACCGGTGCCGATCACGAGTCCGATCCGCAAATAGGCGACCCTGACGCCATGCTCGGACGCCGGACGCGCGGCATTCTCCCAAGCCTCACACAATTCGTGGCTGAAGCAGGCGTGCGATTTGGCTGATTCCGTTAGCACCTGATCCTGCCAGAGCCCATACCAGCCGATCGCGGAGCCGGAGACCAGCACGGCAGGTTTGCGTTCGAGCCGCGCGATCAGCTTGATGACATCGCCCGTCATTGCAATCCGTGAATCCAGAATCGTACGGCGTTTTGCTTCGGTCCACAGCCCGTTGCCGATCGGCTCCCCCGCCAGATTGACGATGGCATCGATCTTGGTGTCCGCCGGCAACTGATCGAGGTTGGTGATCAGTGTGATTGGCGGTGGCAACTCGGCCTTGGCAGGATTGCGAACCAGCGCAATGACCTGATGGCCCGCGCCGGTCAGGCCCGCGACCAATCGGCTGCCGATGAAACCGGTGGCGCCGGTGACCAGCACCGTCTGGCATTCAGGCAATTTCTCGACAAGGCCGCGCGCAGGCGCGCTAATCATGCGCGCCAAGCGCCTCGAGGCGGCAAAATCCCGCAGCCCGCAGAGCCCGGCGCCGACCGCGGCGGCCGCGGCAACGACACTGAGGGGACCGCCATAGGCCGATTTGATCGCGGCCGGCTCGAACGCCCACGCCAGCAGGACCGGCAGCAGCAGCACCAGAATGGCGCCGTAATTGATCGCCAGCAGCGTGTGATTGATGCGCTCGGTCGCCGGCAATTTCCGGCTCATGTCTTCTTCGACGAAATCCATCAGCGTGATGACGATTTCGGCCACCAGCACCGCGATCACGATGACCGCGAAAATGCCGTGGACTTCCAGCCAGCCGAGCACCAGGAACAGGAAGGCGTAGAGCATGTTGCGCAGGCCGTGGAGCCTGAGCTCGTAGCGTTGCGAGGGACGCCATGCCAGCCGTTCGGTCAGTTCATGGTGATAAAACGTGTCGAAAACGCCCATCGCGACTTGAACAGCGATCAGGATCCAGAGCAACGACGTCATGATACGGCCTCCCGAAACACGGCGGATTGACGAATGAGCGGGCCAAAACGGGGATGGACGATCTCGAGCGAGAAGCGAAACGCGCCGCCGCCGAGGTCAGCGTGGGTCACGGTCAGATCGCCGGGCGTCAGCCATTCCGGCAGTGGCAGCCGCAGGCGTCCGATCTGCACGGCGTAGCCGACGCTGCGAAACAGCAGCGCTTCGTGCTCGACAGAGATGCGCAACGCCATGCTGACGCCGTAGCCGACATATTCCTCGAGACCGGTCGGGCCTGCGAAACGTTTCGAGGAATGAATGACCTGCGGAAAGCCATGCCGGCGCGCGCAGATGCGGGTCCAGATCTGGCCGCCGCTCGCCGCGTCTTCCGTCACCGCCACGATCATCGGGATCTGGGTTTCGGCAACCGTCGGCAACGGTCCGCCGATCACGCGCGCGACTTGCGCCAGCCACCAGCCGATCCGGCTGAAACAGGCCTCGTCGATCTCGCCGACATAGACCACAGTCTTGCCATCGGCGAGGCGTTTGGAGAATCGCCGCCAGATCGCCAGCGGCAGGCGTCCCCATTCTTCATCGGGCAAGAGCGCATGGAAGCGAAAATCGTCGAACAATTTTTCGTTGGAAGCGGGCTCGGCTGGAAATCTGGATATCCTTGCTGACGCCATCGCACGCTCCTGCACCTTTTGCCCCTATTTGGCTTTTCCCACCGGCAGGAAGCTGACGATCTTCTCGCCAAGCTTGATCAGCGCCACCAGCCGCGGCCGCGGCACGTTGAGCATCTGCATGTACCAGCGGTCGACCAGCTCGGTGAACGCCAGCATTTCCTTCAGGCGCTTGCTCGCGACCGGGCTGATGGTCGGATCGTCGGCGGCATCGGAGACGCAGGCGCGCAGCGCATCGACGGCGGGGTCGATCTCGCGCTCCTTGCGGCCGGCCGCGATCCGCGCCGCCACTTCCCAGATGTCGGTTTCCGCCTCGAAATGATCGCGGCGGTCGCCCAGGATCGGCACCCGCCGGATCAAATTCCAGGACAGCAATTCCTTGATCGAATTGGAGACGTTGGAGCGCGCCATGCCGAGCGTTTCGGCGATGTCGTCGGCGGTCATCGGCGCCTCGGCGAGATAAAGCAGGCCGTGGATCTGGCTGACCGAGCGGTTGACGCCCCACTCGTCCCCCATGTCACCCCAATGCAGGATGAACCGCTCGACGGCGGTGGGGAGTTTCTTCTTGGCGGTTGTTTCTGTCATGACAGAAATATCTGACTAACGAGACGGAATGTCAAGGGCCGTTGGGGAAACTTCGCGGGAGCCGGCGGACGGCTTTCGCGCGGTGCCGACCTGGGATAGCCTCATCGCAATAATCGGGAGGAACCAATGTCTTGCGATGAGCCGGCTGTTCGCCGAACCGCAG
Organism: Bradyrhizobium sp. AZCC 2289; assembly: GCF_036924615.1. Classification (NCBI taxonomy): domain Bacteria; kingdom Pseudomonadati; phylum Pseudomonadota; class Alphaproteobacteria; order Hyphomicrobiales; family Nitrobacteraceae; genus Bradyrhizobium; species Bradyrhizobium sp. AZCC 2289. Next base: position 10,406,758 of record NZ_JAZHRY010000001.1, read on the forward strand.
CGCTGTGCAGATCCGCGGGTTTCGTGCTCGGCCTTGGCGTGTTCCTCACTCTGTCGTCCGCACGAGGCGAAGAGGTGAAAGCGCCGCCGATCCCGATCGCGGTCGCCGATTTCGACTATTTCGACACTTCCGGCGAACCGACTAACCAGCAGGCCGAGCATCAGGCGCGGCTGCAGGCCTTCGCCGACGCCATTCGCGCCGACCTCGCGCGTGACGGGCGTTACCGGGTTGTCACCCTCTCCTGTCCGCGAACCCGTTGCGCCGCGGCCGAGTTGCCGCCCGCGGAACTGCTCGAAAAGGCGCGAAGCGCCGGCGCGAACCGGCTGCTCTATGGCGGCATTCAAAAGATGAGCACGCTCATTCAAAACGCCAAAGTTCAGGTCGTCGACATCGCGGAAAACAAACTCAGGTTCGACCGGCTGATTACGTTCCGCGGCGACACGGATGAGTCGTGGCAGCGTGCGGAGCGCTTCATTGTGAGAGACCTGATATCTGAAACCCAGAATTAGCCGATCAACACCCGATCGAACGGAGCAGCACCATGGACGCCGTGCCCCCAAAGAGCGCGCAGACCGCGGACACGCATTCCCACCTCGTTCGCCCCACCAGCATGGAATGGCAGAAGACCCGCTTTCCCGGCTGCGAGGCCAAGACGCTGCTGTTCGATCGGACCACCGGCCTGATGACCGCGCTGATGCGGTTTGCGCCCGGCGCCGTGCTGCCCGACCATGAGCACGTCAATATCGAGCAGACCTATGTGCTCGAGGGCAGCCTGGTCGACAAGGAAGGCCCGGCGCAGGGCATCGAATGCAAGGCCGGCGAATTCATCTGGCGCGAGCAAGGCAGCCGCCACGTCGCCTGGTGTCCCGAGGGCGGGCTAATGCTCGCGATCTTCCAGGTCCCCAACAAATTCTTCGAATCCGACGGCCGCGTCATCGATGCCGCCGGCGAGGACTGGGACGAGGCCTGGGGCCATACGCGCAAGACTTAAGGCGTCAAGGCTTGAGGCATCCTCAAATGAAAAGGCCCGGCCGAAGCCGGGCCTTCAATCCTTACATGTGTGCTTCGGCTTCGATATTCACGACCGATTTTGCCAGTGTCGTCAGCGCGGAATCGGTCGCCCTCTCTTCCTTCAACGTCGCATCCAGCAAGGACACGGCGTCCGGCATTCCCAGTTCATCAGCCCAACATTTGAGCGTGCCGTAACGCGACATCTCGTAATGCTCGACCGCCTGGGCGGCGGCGAGAAGCCCGGCGTCCAGCGCCGGCATTCCCTTGAAGTCCGACATGATCTCGTCGCCTTCCTTGGTGATGCCCATGATGGCCTCGCACTTCTTTGCCACGGGACGCTTGCCGAGAATCTTGAAGACGCCCTCGAGCCGCTTGACCTGACCGCGCGTCTCCTTCTCATGCTTGACGAACGCCGCCTTCAGGTCTTTCGACTGCGCGGCCTTGGCCATCTTGGGCAAGGCCTTGAGGATCTTGTTTTCCGCGAAGTAGACATCCTTCAGGGTCTCGTGAAAGAGGTCGGCAAGCAGCTTGGATTTTTTAGCCATGCGAATTCTCCATAAAACAAAGCCCCACGCTCGCGGGGCCGGCGGACATCGGAATGAGGGTGTCCATGATGTCCTCTCGGTCTCAGCCAACCGTCTCACACGTGTTAAGTTCCTGATCGTCGCGCGCAAAGCGCAGCGCCGCGCGCAGCGTCAGCGATGAGCGCATTTGCGCTGACGCGGGATGACGGCGATAGAACGGTGATCGCCCTAAATCGTCTGCAACACCGAGAACCGCTCCCCTGCCCGCCGCAAATTCAGCGCGTCGGACGTAGCGGCCTCTTCCTGCACTGCCTCGACCCGCGCCGATGACGGCCCTCGCCGGCATGATTCGATCATGGCCGAGACGACCTCCTCAGGTCCCGCAAACAGCGCCTCGACGCTGCCGTCGCGGCGGTTGCGCACCCAGCCTTCGAGATCGCGCCTGGTCGCCTCATGCTCGACCCAGGCGCGATAGCCGACGCCCTGCACCCGGCCCCGAATCGTGACCTGGCAGATCGCGCCGCTCATTTATTTCTTGAGCCCCAGAAAATCGCCGCTGCGGATTTTCACATCCGCTTCGCGCATGGCGCGGCCGGTCAGGTCGGATGACGCGAGGCCCTTCAGATCCCTAGGCGAGGTTCCCTCCCGCAAGGCTTTCAGCGTCGCATAGACGGCCTGCGTGGCGGCCGCGAACGGCGCGTGGCCCTGCAGCGCGATCCGCACGCGTTGACTGCTGAGATAATCCAGCGCCGTCATTTCCTCAGGCGCGCCGCCGAGCACGATCGGCAGCGTGGTGGCGGCGGAGATCGCTTCCAGCTCCGCACGGTTCTTGATGCCGGTCAAGAACAGCGCATCGACGCCGGTGGCTTCATACGCCCTGGCGCGCACAATCGCATCGTCAAGACCGGTGATCGACACCGCACCGGTGCGGCCCATGACGACCAGTGTGGGATCGCCGCGGCCGTCGAGCGCGGCCTTCATCTTGCCGACGCCCTCGTCGAGCGAAATCAACTGCGTCTTGGCCTGTCCGAACGCCTGCGGCAGCAGCGTATCCTCGATCGTGAGCCCCGCGGCGCCGGCAGCCTCAAGCTCCTGCACGGTGCGGCGGACATTGAGCGCGTTGCCATAGCCATGATCGGCATCGACCAGCACCGGCAAACCAGCCGCACGCGACATCCGCCGCATCTGCTCGGCAAGTTCGGTCAACGTGATCAGCGCGATATCGGGATCGCCGAGCACGGCGAGCGAAGCCACCGAGCCGCCGAACATGCCGACTTCGAAGCCGAGGTCTTCGGCGATCCGGATCGAGGTGGCGTCATAGACCGAACCCGGCCGAACGCAGGTCGATCCCTTCAGGATCGAACGCAACGCTTCGCGGCGCTTGCGGAACGCCATGATCAGGCGAACTCGAGGATCAGCGCGTCGACCGCCAGCGTGGCGCCGGCGGCGGCGTGGATCTTCTTCACGGTGCCGTCGCGTTCGGCGCGCAGCACGTTCTGCATCTTCATCGCCTCGATCACGGCGAGGGTTTCGCCGACCTTGACCTCCTGCCCCTCGTTCACCGCAATCGACACCACGAGCCCGGGCATCGGGCACAGCAGCTTCTTGCCGGTGTCGGCCGCCGACATCACCGGCATCAGCCGCGCCGCGGCCGCCTCGTTTTCGGTGTAAACATAGGCCCGCGCCTGGGCTCCCTGCCACGTCAGATCGAAGCCGTTAGGCAAGCAGCGCACCTGTACGGCAACATGGCGTCCTCCGACGCTGCCGTGCCACACCGGATCGCCTGGCTTCCAGGACGAAACTACCTCAACCTCGCCGACGGCCCCTGCCCCCTCGCGAAAGCGGACCCGCACGCAGTCCTCGGAAGCTGGTCGCGCGCCTTCGACGCCGTCACCGAACCTCACCGCACCGGCCGTCACATCCAGAATGTATTCTTGTCCGTTGAGCCAGACGCTGCGCACAGTCGCCCGCGTCACTGGCCGTCCGGTCAACTGCCCGGAAATCTTGCGTTTGCGGGCGCCGAGCCGATGATCGATCGCCGTTGCCACAGCCGCGATCACCCTGGCCCGTTCGCCCTCCGGGGCAATCGGTTTAAACCCATCCCTGAACTCCTCGGCGATGAAACCGGTAGAGAGCTGGCCGGCACGCCAGCGCGGGTGGTTCATCAGCGCCGACAGGAACGGAATGTTGTGGCGGATGCCGTCGATATAGAAGGCATCGAGTGCAACTGACTGCGCCTCGATCGCCGCTGCGCGCGACGGCGCGTGGGTCACGAGTTTTGCGATCATCGGATCGTAATGGATCGAGATCTCGCCGCCCTCCTGCACGCCGGTGTCGTTGCGAATGGTGATGCCGTCACGGCTCGCTTCCGCGGGCGGGCGATATTTGACCAGCCGCCCGATCGACGGCAGGAAATTGCGGAATGGATCTTCGGCATAGACGCGCGACTCCACCGCCCATCCGGTCAGCGTGACGTCCTTTTGCGCCAGCGCCAGCTTTTCGCCTGACGCAACGCGGATCATCTGCTCGACCAGATCGATGCCGGTGACCAGTTCGGTGACGGGATGCTCGACCTGCAGGCGCGTGTTCATCTCCAGGAAGTAGAAACTCTTGTCTTGCCCTGCGACGAATTCGACCGTGCCGGCGGAATCGTATTTCACGGCCTTTGCGAGCGCGACCGCCTGCGCGCCCATCTTGCGGCGCGTGGTCTCGTCGAGCAGCGGTGACGGCGCCTCCTCGATGACCTTCTGGTTGCGGCGCTGGATCGAACATTCGCGCTCGCCGAGATAAATCACATTGCCATGCTTGTCGCCGAGCACCTGGATTTCGATGTGGCGGGGATCGACGATGAATTTCTCGATGAAGACGCGGTCGTCGCCGAAGGAGGATTTGGCTTCGGCCTTCGCGAGACCGAACCCTTCGGCGACCTCCGAGGTTGAATGGGCGATCCGCATGCCCTTGCCGCCGCCGCCGGCGGAAGCCTTGATCATCACGGGATAGCCGATCTCGTCGGCGATCTTGATCGCATGTTTTTCGTCTTCGATGACGCCAAGGTGTCCCGGCACCGTCGAGACGTTGGCCTTCGCGGCGGCCTTCTTGGATTCGATCTTGTCGCCCATCGCGGCGATGGCGCCGGGGTTGGGACCGATGAACACGATGCCGGCCGCTTCCAGCGCGCGCGGAAAGGATTCGCGCTCGGACAGGAAGCCGTAGCCGGGGTGCACCGCTTGCGCGCCGGTCTTGCGGCAGGCTTCGACGATCTTGTCGATCAACAGATAGCTTTCGGCCGCGGCCGGCGGGCCGATCAGCACCGCGTCATCGGCCATTTCGACATGCAGCGCATCGCGGTCGGCCTCGGAATAAACCGCGACCGTCTCGATTCCCATACGGCGCGCAGTCTTGATGACCCGGCAGGCGATCTCGCCGCGATTTGCGATCAGAATTCGTTTGAACATGTTCTTCTTGCTTGAGCTTTTGGGCAGGGTCCTCACCCGCAATGTGGCATGCGGGGACGCGGGTAACAAACCCGTCGTACAGCAAAAATCGGCAGAGGCAACGGTCTCGTATCGGCTGGTGGCGCCGGGCGGTGGCCGCCGGCGCCTTTCAGCCGGAATAACTCTGAAAACGGCCGCGCGCATAGGCGTGCGAGACCGCTTTCATCAGTTCGCCGACCTCGGTCTCCAGATATTCATTGGCCACGATCAACGTGCGAATGGTCGAGCGCAGATCGCCGCCGCAGGCCGAGATGGCTTGATCCACGGCGGCTTCCAGCCCGTCATGGTCCTCGGTATTGGCTCTCGAAGAAGAGGACATGATGGTGTTCCATGATGGGGCGACGCCGGGATATGTTCCTATTTTGTTCTCGCAAAGTCAATGCGTCGTTTGGATGATGACCGCGCCTACTCCGGCACCTTTTTCTCCGGGCGGAAAAAGAGAAACCAGTCGATGATGAGACCGAAGACGAGGTTGAGGACGAACCCGAATGGTCTTGCTTCCCTTCGGCGGCGCAACGGGTACGCTCCTTCCAGGTCCGACGCCGTTCTTTCGACGTGATCTCCCGCACGCCTCCCCCTGGAGCAAGATCGGTCCTGATTGGATCAGAACCGATCTTGCTCCAGATTCTTGCTTTAACGCGTTTTGTTGACGCGAACCGGTATCCACTTCGCTTGAAAACGCTCTTGTCTTGGTTGTATGGCGCGAACCTATGCTAGAAATCTGCCGCCGATGTGAACTCCATTTGATGTGTGACCGATGAAGCCACGAGCCTTACTTGTTGCGACGCTGCTGTTGACGTCGCTGTCCACCGGCTGCGGCTGGGCCGCCAATGCGACCATCAAGGACGGCAGCACGCTGCAGCTCGATAGCGTGACGTACCGGCTCGACGGCATCGATGCGCCGGCGATCGACCAAATGTGCATCGACGAACACGCGGACGCCTGGCCCTGCGGTATCGAGGCGCGCGATCAATTGACAAAACTGATCGGCGGCCGCGAGATTCGCTGTGACGATCTCGGCGCAGACCCCAGCTACAAGAAGCGGCATCTCGGCGCCTGCAGGATCGAGGGCGACACCACCAGTCTCAGCGAATTGCTGGTCCGCCAGGGTTTCGCATTGAATGTCGAATCCTCCGCAACCGGACGCTTCGAGACCGAGGAGGCGCGCGCCAAGGAGGAACGCCAGGGGCTGTGGAAGGGCTGCTTCGTTGCACCGCAAGAGTTTCGCACCGGCAAGAAGGACGGTGCCCTGCTCGGCGGATCGTGCCCGGCCGACCGCGACAAGGAGATTCGCGACGCGCTATTCCCGGAAGCTCTCGCGATGCCGTCGGGCTGCAACATCAAGGGCAAGTTCGCGGTCCGCGCCCGCGTCACCGGCAATGTCGGCATCTACCATCTGCAGGCCTGCCGCAGCTACCCCGCGCTCACCGAACCGGACCGCTGGTTTTGTTCCGAGGAAGACGCGCAGGCCGCCGGCTTCCGCAGGGCCTATAACTGCCGCGCCGGCACCAAGACCAAATGACCGCTGGCAAAGCCGCCTCTTGTCGTGTGAAATTAAGCGCGAGAGATTACCGGCCCCATGACCCCTCCGGACCCCACCAACGTTCTCCCCGAGACAGCCGCGGCCGAGCGGCTGCGGCAATATCTGGAAGAGATCGCGCGCGAGCGCGATAGAGCCCACCGCGCGCTGCAGGAACGCGAGGCGGAGCTAGCCAGAATCCAGCGCATCGCCCGTGTCGGCGGCCTCGAAATCGATTTCCGCGACGGCGTCAAGAACTGCCGCTCCCCTGAATATCTGCTCGTTCACGGGCTGCCGGCGGAGGCCGTCAACGAGACTTACGGGGATTGGGTCAGTCGAATCCACCCCGAAGATCGTGAGCGGACCGTCAAACATCTGTTCGGCGTGCTGAGGGGCGCGAGCGAGGACTATTCGGCCGAATACCGCATCATCCGGCCCGGTGACGGCGAGATCCGGTGGATCCGCGTCGTTGCCAAGATCGAGCGCAACCGCGATGGGCGGGCACAGCGCCTGGTCGGCGCCGATCTCGACGTCACCGATCAAATGCTGGCGCAGGCTACCTTGCGGGAAAGCGAGCAGCGCTTTCGGCTGATCGCCGACAGCGCGCCGGTGCCGATCTGGGTGACCAAACTCGACCGCACCCGCTCTTTCGCCAACCAGGCCTATCTCGATTTCCTCGGACTTCCCTTCGAACAAGCCATCGTGTTCGACTGGCGCAAGGCGCTGCATCCGGACGACCTGCCGCGCATCCTGCAGGAGCAGGTCGCCGGCGAATCCTCGCTCAAGCCATTCGTGCTGGAGGGGCGCTACCGGAACGCGGCCGGCGAATGGCGCTGGCTGCGCTCGGAATCGCAACCGCGCTGGGACCCGACCGGCAAGCATATCGGCTTCATCGGCGTCGCCCACGACATCACCGCCGCCAAGCAGGCCGAGAACGATTTGCGGCGGCTGAACGAAACCCTCGAGCTGCGCATCTCCGAACGCACGGCGCAGCTTGAATCCAACGAAGCGCAGATGCGCGCAATCTTCGAGACCAGCCACCAATATCAGGGCCTGCTCAATCTTCACGGCGACGTGCTGTATGCCAACAAGACGGCGCTGGCCGGCATTCGCGCCAATGCCGCCGACGTCATCGGCAGGCCGTTCTGGGAGACACCATGGTTCAGCGGCACGAAAGGCATGCGCGACGCCGTCCGTGACGCCTTCATCGCCGTCATGAGCGGCCAGGAAGTGCAGACCGAGATGCTGTTGCATCTTCCGATCGGTGACCGCTTATTCGACTTCGAGATGCGTCCGCTGCAAGATCAGCATGGCACGGTGATCGGCGCGGTGCCGGAAGCCGTCGACATCACCGAGCGGCGCCGGGGCGAGGAAGCGCTGCGCCAGTCGCAGAAAATGGAAGCCGTGGGGCAATTGACTGGCGGCGTGGCGCATGATTTCAACAATCTCCTGACCATCATCCGCTCCGCAACCGACTTCCTGCGCCGCCGCGACCTGCCGGAAGAGCGCCGCCGCCGTTACATCGACGCGATTTCGGAGACGGTGGAACGGGCCTCCACGCTGACTGCCCAATTGCTGGCGTTCGCCCGTCGGCAACCGCTTAAACCGCAGGTCTTCAATGTCGGCGGGCAGGTCGAAAACGTGGCACAGTTGATCCGCCCGCTGGTCGGCGGCCGGATCAGAATCGAGGTCTGCATCGGCGACCCCGATTGTTTCGCGATCGCCGACATTGCCCAATTCGAGACCGCCCTGATCAATCTCGCGGTGAACGGCCGCGACGCCATGAGTGGCGAAGGCCAGCTTACGATCGGCGTCAGAAAGGTTCAGACCATCCCTGCCCTGCGCGCCCAGTCCGCCCGCAGCGGCGACTTCGTCGCGATCTCGTTGACGGATACCGGCACCGGCATCGCGCCGGACCATATCGAGGCGATCTTCGAGCCGTTCTTCACCACCAAGGAAGTCGGCAAGGGAACCGGACTCGGCCTCAGCCAGGCGTTCGGCTTCGCCAAGCAATCCGATGGCGACATCGAGGTCACCAGCACGCTCGGACAGGGCGCGACCTTCACCATCTATCTGCCGAAGGCGGCAACGCCCGCCGATACGGCGGAGGCCGCCGCCATCGGCAGCGAACCGTCGACCATCGGTCGCGGCTACCGCGTGCTCGTGGTCGAAGACAATGACGACGTCGGGCAGTTCTCCACCGAGTTGCTGGAGGATCTCGGATACGCGGTCCGCCGCGTCGTCAACGCCGATGCGGCGCTGGCCATTCTGGCCGAGGACGAATTTTCCGCCGACCTGGTATTCTCCGACGTCATCATGCCCGGCATGAACGGCGTCGAACTGGCGGGCGTCATCCGCGAGCGTTATCCCGGCCTGCCGGTGGTGCTGACCAGCGGCTACAGCAACGTTCTGGCGGAGAATGCCGATCGCGGCTTCGAACTCATTCAGAAGCCCTATTCGGTCGAATCGCTGTCGCGGATTCTGCGGAAGGCGATTTCCGAGCGGAGCCCCATGGGAGCGAAGCCGTAAATCCGTCGGTCGTCCGCCTCAATCGATCGAGACCATGACGACGCCGGCCCGCACGATCCCGAGCGCGCGCGCCGCACTGGTCGAGACATCGATGATCCGGCCGCGAACGAACGGCCCGCGATCATTGACGCGACACTGGATCGAATGGCCGCGATAGGAAACCCTGACCAGGCTGCCGAACGCCCGGCTGCGGTGGGCGCAGGTCATTTCACCGCTCCTGCCGACACCGCGATAATAGGAGGCCATACCGCTCTCGGCATTTGCCGCGGAACTGCCAAGCAGCAGCACGGCAGCGCAAACCTTTGCAACTCTCATTACTCGCCAGCATCGGTCGGCCCCGCAGGAGAACACGGTTTTGCCAATTAAGTTCCACGCTGCCTGCCGGGGTACCGTGCGAATCCACCGCGCGGGAACGCCGGGCAACCGGCGGCGCTGTGCACTAGCCCCTATCCGCGGCTATATCGATGAGGGCGATCCCAAGATCCGCCCTCTTCTTCCGCCGCAGTCTGGACGGGGTTTCCGCTACCACCACCTCCAGGGTCGGTCGCACCTTGCCTTCGAGTAGATGGCCGCCACGCGTCGAGCCATCCGATAGTCCAAGGACGATATGGACATGCAGGCTGGCCTTGCCGTCGTCGCCGATCGCGATACCTCCTATCGCACTCAAGACCTCGCACTGCTCGCCGACCTCGATCTTCTTGTAGCTCTTCGTGGCAAAATCGAACCAGCCGACGGTCGCCTTCTCGAATGCACCGATCGCTGTGAGCGAGGCCGCGGAGATTTTGGTTTCGTTGGCGAATCTCGTCAGCGCCGCAAACGCCTCCTCGCCCGAATCCAGGATGACGACGTGGACCTGGGCACCTGGCTGTTCAGATACAAGCTTGCTTTTCATGCTCGATGCCGCCGGTCCACGCCGCCATTAACTCATGCAGCGCTGCGTTGGGTATGCCGACCTTCCCTGACCTCTTCGATGATCTTCGCGCTGAACGCTTCAAGGTCTCCGGGGTTGCGGGAGGTGATCACGCCCTGGTCGACGACGACTTCGGAATCCTCCCACTTGGCGCCGGCATTGCCGACGTCGGTCTTGATGGATTTGTACGACGTCATCTTCCGGCCCTTGGCGATGCCGGTTTCGATCAACAACCATGGCGCATGGCAGACCGCCGCGACGATCTTCTTGGCGTCAAAGATATCCTTGATGAATTTGAGCGCCTTGGGCTCGACCCGCAGCAAATCCGGATTGATCTGTCCGCCCGGCAACACCACCGCGTCGTAGTCCGACGCCGAGGCCTGATCGAGGGTCTTGTCGACCTTCACCGGCCGGCCCCAATCCTTCTTGTCTCACCCCTTGATCTCGCCGGACGCGAGCGAAACCACGTCGACCGTGGCACCCGCCTTTTTGATCCGATCGCGCGGCACTTCCAGTTCCGATTGTTCAAAGCCGTGGGTCGCGAGAATCGCAATCTTCTTGCCGTTCAAGTCCATGGAGAAGCTCCGTCTGATGTCGTGGGGCCCCCGATCAATCGGCAAGGTCGAACAACGTTCCTGAGCCGCGCTGATTTCATCTCCCGATGAGGAAACATTTCGGGTTCCCCCGGTTTTCTCCTGACAGGAGGTCATCATGACCAAACTCAGAGAGAAGGCACAGGGGCGAACCAAGCAGATCGTCGGCCAGATGATCGGCGACGACGAGCTTGTGCACGAAGGCAAGGAACAGGAACGCGATGCCGAAAAAGAAGCCGAAAACGAAACAGCCTCATCCAGCGAGCCTGCGCAGCCGGCGTCGTCCCACGACTGATTTGCCAGCAATAATGGCGGGCGCTTACGCCCGGCAACGCCGTCAAGCACCAAGCGGAGGCGTGGTCACCGATGTCGGAAGAGCTCGATCGCAAGGTCAAAACCGCGTTCGATGAAACCCGTCTGCTCATCCTCGGCATCCAGGTCATGCTCGGGTTTCAATTCCAGGCCTTTTTCCAGAACGGTTTTGCCGAGCTCTCCTCCGCATCAAAGTCGTTCTGCGCCGCGGGCCTTGCCCTGCAAACGCTCGCGCTCGGCCTCTTGATCGTCCCTTCGATGGAACACCGGCTGGTGGAAATGGGTTCATCGTCGAAGCGATTGGTTCGCGTGGCATCGTTTTACACCACGACAGGCCTGATCCCGTTCTCGCTCAGTCTTGGCCTCGCCGGCTATGTGGTGATTGAGCGGCACTTTGGGATCGCTGCCGGCATCACGTGTGGCGCTGCCTTGACGCTTGTCGCTGCCTTGGCGTGGTTTGGACTGGAAATGGTACATCGGGAGAAGAACGTCATGCCGGACACTTCTCGCGCGGGAACATCGCTCGCGACCAAGGTCGAGCAGGTGCTGACGGAAGCGCGGGTGATCATTCCCGGCGCCCAGGCGTTGTTCGGATTTCAATTCATCGCGATGCTGACCGCGGGATTTGACCAGCTTCCGCAGGCAGCCAAAATCGTGCACGCGATCGCGCTTGGGCTGGTCGCCATCAATGTCGTCCTCCTGATAACCCCGGCCGCCCTGCACCGCCTCTGCTTTAATGGCGAGGATTCGGAGCAGTTTCTCCGCGCCGCGTCGGCGCTTGTGGTCGCCGCACCGTTGTTTTTGGCTGCCGGACTCTCGGCGGAGAGTTACGTGGTGCTTGGAAAAGTAACCGACAACAAAGTCGCCGCCGCCGGCTTTGCGGCGGTGAGCTTCGCCCTGCTGGTTGGCTTCTGGTACGCCGTGCCCCTGATTGCACGATGGACCAGCGCCGCCGGGCGGGCCTGAGGCCCGCGCAGCAAACCCTCGGCGCGTCCTCGGAACAATCCATTCCACCCGTGGTTTTCCTTTCACGGCGTTCCTCCCAACGCCGGACCAAACCTCGCCCGGCCTCATCGACCGAGGTGGCCGGGCTTCTTTGGCATCGCCTGAGGAGAGCAATACGCGATGGCGTTTTATCGGGTCCGTCCGACCCAGCCCGACATTGAAATCGCGAATGCGGTTTCGGCGCATACCTGCCCGGAGACAGAAGAAGCCGCCGAAATCCTCACGTGGGGTGCGGACGAACATTTGCTGTGCGCGCTCGCCGCAGGCTGGTGGCTCTATTGCCGCAACAGAACCGCGCGCCGTCGCCGCGACAGCGACCACATTCTGCTCACCACCATTGCGGTGACCATCATTCCCCACGTGCTAAAGGCCGTGTTCGATCAAGAGCGGCCCGACCGCCTCACCGTTCGTGGCCATCTTCACGGTGTGCCGCTCTCGGGCAGACGGCTCGATGCCTTTCCGTCCGGCCATGCCATTCATGTCGGCGCGCTGGCATCCGCCGCTACCGTGCTTCCGCCGGCAAAACGCAATCTGGTCTGGTGTCTCGGGGCCGGGCTGGTGCTGACACGGATCGTCCTGCTCGCGCATTGGATGAGCGACGTCGTGGCAGGGCTGGCCATCGGGGTTTTGACGGAACGATGGCTCAGGTACTGGACGGGTTACGGCTCCGAACCGCAAGATCGGCGCCAGCCGGGCCGGCCGGTTACGCCGCGTCTTCGACCTCGGCCGGGCGCAACGCCAGCAGCGCGCGGATTTCATGCGCCGGGCGCGCCGCGCTGAACAGATAGCCCTGCATCTGCGTGCATCCCAGCGCCTGCACGGTGTCGCGCTGCTGCTCGGTCTCGACGCCTTCCGCGGTCGTGACCATGTTGCGGTCGGCCGCGATGCTCACCACCGCCCGGATGATCGATGACGATGAGGAATTGCGGGTCACTTCCTTGACGAAGCTGCGGTCGATCTTGATCTTGTCGAACGGGAACCGCTGCAGATATTGCAGCGAGGAATAGCCGGTGCCGAAATCGTCCAGCGCGATGTGAACCCCGAGCGCGCGCAGCCCGTTCAACGCAACGAGGGCGGCGTCGTCATCGGCGATCAGCACGGCTTCGGTGATTTCCAGCTCCAGCCGGCGCGGGTCGAGCCCGGTCTCGGCCAGCGCCGCCGCGACCTTCAGCGACAGCGTCTGCGACTTGAACTGGATCGGAGAGACGTTGACGGCGACGCGCACATGCGCCGGCCATGTCGCAGCTTCCGCGCAGGCGGTCCGCAACACCCACTGCCCGATCTCCTCGATCAGGCCGGTTTCCTCGGCAACCGGAATAAAGTCGGCGGGCGAAATCATGCCGCGCACCGGATGCCGCCAGCGCAACAGCGCTTCGCAGCCGGTGACTTCATCGCTGTTGAGGTCGACCAGCGGCTGGTAATGAATTTCGAAGCCGCCCTCGAGCAGCGCCGTTCGCAAATCGCTCTCGAGTTCGCGGCGGAGATTGGCCTGCCGTTCCATCGCCGGATCGAAGAAACGATGGGTCCGGCGGCCGGCCGCCTTGGCGGCATACATCGCCAGATCGGCGCTTTTCAGCAGCCCGAACAGATCGGAGCCGTGACGCGGGGCGATCGCGATGCCAATACTGGCATCACCGCAGAGGCGATGGCCGTGGCAATCGAACGGCGTTCGCAGCGCCTGATAGATCCGCGCGACCAGCGCGCTGACTTCATCGTCGCTTGTCACCGCGCGTTGCAGGATGGCGAATTCGTCGCCGCCGAGGCGGGCGATGAAGTCCTCAGATCCCACCGACTGACGCAGGCGCTCGGCGACCCGTTTGAGGAATTCGTCGCCGATCAGATGCCCCAGTGAATCATTGATGCTCTTGAACTCGTCGATGTCGATGTAGAGGATCGCGAACTCGACGCCGGCGGTCTCCAGCAGCAATCCCTCCGCATGGCGCTGGAACAGCGTCCGGTTCGGCAGGCTGGTCAGCGCGTCATAATGGGCAAGATGCTCGATCCTGGCCTGGACCCGGCGAACCTCGGTCACGTCTTCCAGCGTCGTGGCCCAGCCGCCGTCCGCGGATCGCTTGTAGACCAGCCGGATCATGCGCCCGTCGGGCATCGAAATCACGGTGTCGCGCACCTCGTCATGTTCGGGATTGAGGAATCTCGCGCAGTAGGCATCGACGTCGCCCTCGAACGAGCCGATCTGCTGGCGATGCAGGATGAGATCGCGCAGATGACAGCCGGGCTTGGCGACGTCGGGCGAGACGCCGAACATCTCGATGTAACGCTCATTGCAGATCACGAGGTGGCCCGAAGCGTCGAACAGCAGCAGGCCCTGGGTCATGTTGTTGATCGCGGTGTCGAGCTGCTGGGTCTTCTCCGACAGCTTGCGTTGCGCGGCGGCGTGCTGGCGCCGCAGCTGGCGCACGATCGGGAAGATCGTGCAGATGACGACGATGACCGCAAGCACCGCGGCAAAGAACTGCAGCTTGGTCTGCGCCCGCCAATCGGCAAGCGCGGTCGACGTCTTGGTGGCCGCCACGATCAGGATAGGAAAATTCGTCAGCGACCGGACCGCGCCGACCCTGTCCTCCGACTGGACCGTGCTCGTGAAACGTCCCGCGACATTGCCGTTCAGGGCCAGGGCCCTCTGAAACGCCGGCAAACCGGCAACGTTACGACCGACCAGCGCATCGTTGCGCGGATAGCGGGCGATGATGGTGCCGTCGCGGTGAATCATCGAAATCGCGGTGTCGCTGTCGAGCGCCAACGATGCGACGAAATCCTCGAAATGGCTCGGCTCGACGCCGCGGGTGGCAAAACCGACGATCTCGCCGCGACGGCCGACGATCTTGCGCGCGAAGATCGTGGTCCACACTCCCGTTACCTTGCTCATCGCCGGCGCGACGATCACGTCGGGGGTCGGCTTTCCCGAGGTAAACTCCTTGAAGTATCGCCGGTCCGCGATGCTGATGTCCGGTGTCGGCCATATCTCGGAAGAATTGATCAGCCTGCCCTTGGCGTTGAACAGGTTCAAACTCCCGACATGGGGAAGCGCCGCGAGCTTGGCGCGCAGCATCTCATGCGCGCCGAACGTCGACATTTTCTGTTCGAATTCGTCTGCGCTATCAACCCGGCCCGCCTGCATATAGCTGACGACGTCGTCGTGAACATGCTGGAGATCGCCGAGCTGCTGGTCGAAATGACGCGACAGCAGCAGCGCCGTGTTGTTGAGTTCGCGCTCCGCGACCTCGAGCGCGCGGGCGCGGAATTGCTCGGCGAAGTAGGCGGTGCCGAGCGTGATCGCGAGGACGAGCCCGGCGGCGCACAGGATGAGCCACTGGATCGCGCCCAGTCGTGTCCGACCCAGCGCGTCGATGATCGACTGCCGCAGGTCTCCCGCGATGAATTTGTCAGATGACTGATCCAACATTTTGCTTGCCCCCACAGGCGCTTGTTGTAAGGGGCACAACCCAAGAGGGCGTTAGCAAAATGAGTTATCGCAAAGTTAAAAACCTATCCGAATCAGGGCGTTTCCGCCAATTCCGCTTCCTTCAAACTGCACTCGATCAAGGCGCCCTCGATCGTGAACTTTGAAAAGGGCGACAGCGGCGTCGAGATCTGCAGCGCCGCGAAGAATTGCGAATCACCGGGGCTCTTGAGGAAGAACCGGATGTGGCCCGCCGACAGCGAGTCCCGCGACAGCCAGACGATGCCGGAAAACAGCGCCACCATCATCTGGGCATATTCGCCGGCGCCGGCCAGCCCCAGTTCGTAGACCGGAGACACGCTGACGAAGCGCACGCGCAGGAGCGGCGAAGAATATTTGCTCATCAGCATGCGGCTGACCTGACACACCGCATGAATCCGCTCGCCGTCGGAAAGGCAATACAGACCTGGATTGCTGGTATCCTTGATCAGGCTATCGAAGGCCGCGCAGCTTCCCGACGCGAAGGTAGAAAAATCCTCGCCGACGCCTTCGGCGTCCTTCTTCCATTGAGCCTTGATCGAACGCCAGGCCTTGTCCGGGTCTTTCATCGGCAGAAGGCGCATGATTAACCGGTGGTTAAAGCAGGAAATTATCACGGACATTTTATACCGAGCCGCTAAAGACTTACTTACGGCGGGCGGACACCGGACATCATTGTGCGGACGGCTCGATTTCGCTACCTGCACGGGCGGTTGGTCCGCGATACCGCTTCCCCGCCGGTGGTGCGGCGATCTCGCGGTCGCGCGACAGCGTAGCCGGTGGCGTGCGCAACATGCTGCGGTTTCGACCGGCAACGGCGTTTGATAGGGTGGGCTTTTATAGATGCGCGGCTGGATTTCTCTGTCACTGTCCCCGGATGAATGATTTCAGGCAATCTGTCGCGGCGGCGCTTGCGCTGATCGGCAGCTTCGATTCCGAGCTGATCGGGATCGTCTGGCTGTCGCTGCGCGTCAGCCTGTCGGCGAGCCTCATCGCCTTGCTGATCGGCACGCCCCTGGGTGTGTGGCTGGCGATCAGCCGGTTTCGCGGGCGGCAGGTTCTGGTCGTGCTGGCCAACGCCCTGCTCGGCCTGCCGCCGGTCGTGGCGGGCCTCATGCTTTATCTGCTGCTCTCGCGATCGGGCCCGCTCGGCTTCGCCGGGCTGCTGTTCACGCCGACGGCCATGGTCGTTGCTCAGGTGATGCTCACCACGCCGATCGTGGTCGCGCTGGTGCATCGCCCGGTCTCCGTTCTCTGGGCCGAGTATGCCGATCTCGCCCGCACCGATGGTCTCTCCCATCTTCGCAGCGTGGCCTTGCTGATTTCGCTCGGCCGCGCCTCGCTGCTCACCGCCTTCCTCGCCGCCTTCGGGCGCGCCATCGCCGAAGTCGGCGCCATCATCATCGTCGGCGGCAACATTCGCGGCTACACCCGCACCATGACCACCGCCATCGTGCTGGAAACCAGCAAGGGCGAATTGTCGCTGGCGCTTGGGCTCGGGCTGATCCTGCTGTCGCTCAGCGTGACCATCAGCACCCTGGCGTTCCTGTTAGTCGGACGCGTTGGGGAAAAATAACTGCTCGCCGCCGACCTTATAGTCGGCAATCGTCTTTTGCCCCTCGGGCGAGACCAGCCAGTCGATGAACGCCTGGCCGTCCCCGGCTTTCACATCGGGATGCCGGGCCGGATTGACCAGCATCACACCGTATTGGTTGAACAGGCGGCGGTCGCCTTCGGTCAAAACCGCGAGTTCGCCGCGATTTTTGAACGAAAGCCAGGTGCCGCGGTCGGACAGCAGATAGGCATTGGCCGATGAAGCCATGTTGAGTGCCGCCCCCATGCCCTGCCCGATCTCGCGATACCAATCGCCTTTGGCCACGGCGAGATCGATCCCCGCTTCCTTCCAAAGCCGCAATTCGGCTTCATGCGTACCGGAACGATCGCCGCGCGAGACGAAGGCCGCCCTGGTCTCGGCGATCTTCCGCAGCGCTACGGCAACGTCCTTGCCGCCGGCAATATGCGCCGGATCAGTCTTCGGCCCGATCACCACGAAATCATTGTACATGACGTCATGGCGCTTCACGCCAAAACCTTCGGCGAGGAATTTCTGCTCCGCTACCTTGTCGTGCACGAACACCACATCGGCATCGCCGCGCCGTCCGATGTCGAGCGCCTGCCCGGTGCCGACGGCGACGACCTTGACGCCGATTGCCGTCGCCGCGGTGAAGCGTGGCAGCAGGAAGTCGAACAACCCCGACTGTTCCGTCGAAGTGGTCGAGGCCACCGTGATCGTGCGCTGCTGCGCCAACGCGCTGCCGAAAAATGCGAGGCTTGAAATTGCAAGGCTTAAAATTGCAAGGCTTGAAATTGCAAGGCTGGCAACAAGGACGAGAAGGCGTTTCATGGCATAAACTACCGATGATGAAGCGAGCGGTCGAAAGCTTGCCAATTCCTGCGATGCAAGACAATGCTCTGCGCTTGTTTCACCATGCGGCTATTCCGCAGCTTCGCGGCCGCCGATAAAACCCAAGGTCTTTCACAGCCTTGGCATCACCAAGAAGAACCTGGACAAGGGCTAATGGACGCGCTGACCGCCTTCGGACTGTTCGCGGTGACGCTGATGCTCGTTTGCTACGCGGCGGAGGACCGAAGCCCCTGGTTCATTTTGGCCTTCGCCGCCGCCTGCGCGCTGGGTTCGATTTACGGATTTCTGCAAGGCGCCTGGCCGTTCGGTCTGGTCGAAGCGATCTGGTCGGTCGTGGCCCTGCGCCGCTGGCTCGGCCGGCAGGCGTAGCCGGCGTGGACGCCGACCACCGGCCGAGAACAAAGCCGGTTGACGCAACCGGATTCCCTGTAACAATTCTGTCATGTAGCGAAACTAAACGGAAGCAACGGCTGCCAGCCGGAATCGTTTCTGACGGGGAGAACCTGATGCGCCGCACAATGGTGTTGCTGTCCGCAAGCCTGATCACGCTGACCGCAACAGCTGCTTCGGCGCAAAACGCCACGCCGCGCAACCTGATCCTGTTCGTGCCGGACGGCTTGCGCGCGCGCATCGTGACGCCGCAGACCGCACCCGCAATGGCCGATATCCGCGACAAGGGCGTCAACTTCAGGAACTCGCATTCGCTGTTTCCGACCTTCACGACCGCGAACGCCTCTGCGATGGCGACCGGCCATTATCTCGGCGATACGGGTGACTTCAGCAACACGATCTATACCGGTTATAGTTCGGTCCCGGCCGGCGACACCGTGGTCCCCTTCCTCGAAAACGACGCCGTGCTCGGCGATGTCGACGAGCACTTCAACGGCGACTATCTCAACGAGGAAACCATCCTCAAGATGGCGCGCGAGAAAGGATTCAGCACGGCCGCCATCGGCAAGCTCGGCCCGACTCTGATCTTTGACCACACCGATCGTGGCAAGAACACGATCGTGATCGACGACTCCACCGGCGGCAAGACCGGCGTTCCCCTGTCGGACGAAATCAAGAACGCGCTGACGAAAGCCAATTTACCGCTGACGACCCCCTCGCGTGGCGATAACGCCAATGCCGGCGACGCCAAGACGCCCGGCACCACGGTCGCCAACGTCGCGCAACAGGCCTACATGGCCGACGTCGCCAGCAAGGTGGTGCTGCCGATGTTCAAGGCGCGCAAGAAGCCGTTCGTGCTGGTGTTCTGGTCGCGCGACCCCGACGGCAGCCAGCACAATACCGGCGACAGCCTCAACACCATCACCCCCGGCATCAACGGCCCGACTTCGATGGCCGGCATCAAGAACGCCGACAACAACCTGGCGCAATTGCGCAAGGCGCTCGACGATCTCGGCCTCGCCGCCAACACCAACATCATCGTCTCCGCCGACCACGGCTTCTCGACGATTTCGAAGGAGAGCAAGACCAGCCCCTCGGCGAAGATTTCCTACGACGACACGCCGAAGGATTTCCTGCCCATGGGCTTCCTCGCCATCGATCTTTCGAAAGCGCTGAACCTGCCGCTGTTCGATCCCAACGACAAGAATGCGCGCGTCGCCGACAATGCCCATCCCAAGGCCGGCAATGGCGTGCTCGGACAGGATGCAACAAAGCCCGATCTGGTGGTTGCGACCAACGGTGGATCGGATTTGATCTACCTGCCGAACAAGGACAAGAAGCTGGCCGACCGCACCATCAAGGCGCTGCTGGAGCAGGATTACGTCAGCGGGCTGTTCGTGGACGACAAGCTCGGACGTTTCCCCGGCACGCTGCCGATGTCGCAGCTCAACTTCAAGGGCAAGGCGGTGACGCCGACCCCGTCGATCGTCGTCAATTTCCGCTCATGGTCGAGCGGCTGCGAGGAGCCGACCAACTGCTCGGTCCAGGTCGCCGACACGGTGCTGCGGCAGGGCCAGGGCATGCACGGCAGCTTCAGCCGCGGCGACACCCTGAATTTCATGGCGGCAATCGGACCCGACTTCAAATCCGGCTATGTCGATCCGCTCCCGGTCAGCAACGCCGACGTCGGCATGACCATTGCGCAGCTTCTGCATTTGCGTGGCACCGGCAACGGCGGCTTGATGGGCCGCGTCATATCCGAGGCGCTCCCCAATGGCATTGTTCCGAAGACCGCCGACGGCACCGTCACCTCCAAGCCGGCCGCGAACGGCTTGCAGACGGTGTTGAAATTCCAGCGCGTGCTGTCGACGCGCTATTTCGACGTCGCCGGCTTCCCCGGCCGCACGCTCGGGCTGGATGCGGAAGGCGGCAAGCAGAAAACGGCGGGGAAGTAACCCTCGCCGCGTCGTATTTATCGCAGCCGGTAGCCCGCATGAGCGCAGCGATATGCGGGGAGCGCGGAACAGAACGTCGCGGACATCGCCAAGCCTGTCATCGGGCGGCGTTACGCGCCGACCCGTTGGCTCATCCGGGTGACGCGCGGCTTAGCGCGCAAGGCGCCATGGTCCAGCGGAATGCTGCACTACGAATTTATCTCTTGAAGCAAGTCCGCGCTTGCCGCGGGCTCAGGACCTTTGGCCGACGGCTGGCGTAGCCGCCTCATCAGCTCACGCAGGCTCAGCGGCAGCACGACCTCGTGGTGTCGCATGCCCTTCCCGCCCTTGACCAGGCCGAGATCCCGCACCACGCAATAACGCCCGCTGCTCATGCGAGCCAGGCGACAACCCCTGAACAATCCCAACATGCCGCGAGCATGCACCGCCCCGCGATTCCGTCAATTCTTGACGGGCGCCGAATCCCGCTCGCGCAGGGGTCCCTTGTCAGCCGGTGCGTCAGGTCGATTGACGCCCATTCCCTGGGGAAAACGGGAGAGTTTCGTCGAACGATCCGGTTTTTCGACAAACAAAAACGGCGGGGAAATGCCCCGCCGCTTTAAAATCCAGTCGTTTGGAGTGCGCCTACATCATCCCGATGTCGAACACGTTCGGCAGCTGCGACAGCGGCAGGGCGGCCGCGCCGACGACGGTCGCGACCATGGCTGCCAGCGTGTGGTTGCTGCGGCGCTTGCCGCGCATCTGGCCGGCGATCCATTCCAGCATCTGGGTGTCGATTTGCCGCGCATGCGCCGGCGCCCAGCTTGCGATATCGGTGTCCGGCGACAGCGCCACCGTGCGCGGCGGCACCGGCAGTCCGGATTCGGAAGCCGCATGATGCGCGACGGCCTTGGCCAGCAAATCATCGAACTGGCCGTTGTCGCTGCGCTCGGCGGCGGCGTCGTTGATCTCGAACAGCGCCTCGGCCTCGGCGCGGCTGACCGGCTGATGCTCGACCGCGCTTGCGGTCAGGATGCGCGCGCACAGGGTGGCGTCATCGGCGTCCAGCGTGCGGGAAAAATGGATACGGCCTTTGGTGGTCGGGCCTTCGCCGGTGATCACGCCGTCGCGCACAATGGTCAGAGCATGGGCCGCGGTCTTGCGGCAGGACGGTTGGAGGGCGGCGAACAGCTCATTGGCCTTGGTACTAGGGGCAGACATAGTTGCACTTCTCAGTTTCTTTTTTGGTCCAGGTCCAGCATTTCCATGCGGGCGTAAACGAGTGGTTAATGATTCGAAACTTGCATTCAGAGATTTTTAGATGGTTGCCGATTGGTCGCTGTGAGCGCTGTCACGGTTCGAGGCTAAAGCCATCGGGCCGGGCGTCTTGCGGGTCATAAAAGGCAATATCGGGGCAATTCCGGCCTTTTGGACCGCGTCGGGTCTTTTCGCCGCAGGGGCGCGGATCGATAGAAGATGCTAGGAGTTCCACCCTGCGGAGAAGGATTTCACCTTTTTGGCCGCCCGGTTCACTTAGGCCCCTCCATCCCCTATACTCTCCGCAATGGCTGGAACAGGAATTCTTCAGTAACTTCAATAATATGAGGTAACATCATGGCACTCCAGATTGGCGCTGTCGCCCCCGACTTCGAAGCCCAGACCACCGAGGGCAAAATCAAATTCCACGACTGGATCGGCAGCAGCTGGGCGCTGTTGTTCTCACACCCCAAGGATTTCACGCCGGTTTGCACCACCGAGCTCGGCGCGCTCGCAAAGTTGAAGCCGGAATTCGACAAGCGCGGCATCAAACTGATGGGCCTGAGCGTGGATCCCGTCGACCGGCACGCCAAATGGTCCGAGGACATCAAGGAGACGCAAGGTGCCGCACCGAACTATCCGATGATCGGCGACACCGATTACAACGTCTCAAAACTCTACGACATGCTGCCGGCGTCGACCTCGGGCGATCCGCTAACGCGCACGCCCGCGGACAACCAGACCGTCCGCAACGTCTTCGTTATCGGGCCCGACAAGAAGATCAAGCTGGTGCTGGTCTATCCGATGACAACCGGCCGCAATTTCCAGGAAATATTGCGCGTGATCGATTCCCTGCAGATGACCGCAAAACATCGGGTCGCGACGCCGGCCGACTGGAAACAGGGCGAAGACGTCATCATCGCGGGCTCCGTCTCCGACGACGAGGCCAAGACGATCTATCCGCAGGGCTGGAAGGCGCCGAAGCCGTACATCCGGATCGTGCCGCAGCCGAAGTGACGACGCCTCAGATTTTCGGCGCGAGCCAGTTCGCGACAGCAAGGGCGGCGGTCGAGGAGACCGCCGTCACGCAGGCGCCCCAGGAGATGTCGACGACGATCGCATGACGAGCGCCCCGCCCATCATCGTCTGGTTTCGCGATGATCTGCGCCTGTCCGACCACCCTGCCCTGCACGCCGCGGCGAACGCCGGCACGCCGGTGATTTGTCTGTACGTCCACGACGAGAAGAGCCGCGCGCTGAAGCCGCCGAACGCCCGGCCGGCCGGCGGCGCCGCGCGCTGGTGGCTGGCGCAGTCGTTGCGCAGCCTGCAAGCCAGTCTGGGCGTCATCGGCGCGCCGCTCGTGCTGCGCAAAGGGCCGGCCGCCAGCGTTATCGGCAAGTTCGCGCGCGAGGCCGATGCCCGCGCTGTGTTTTGGAACGAGATTGCGCAGGCGCCACATCAAGCCGTTGTCGGAGAAGTTGAAGCCGTGCTTGCAAGGGACGGTATTGGCTCGCAAAAATTTCCCGGCGACCTCCTCACGGCGCCCGTCAATATCCGCAACAAGGAGGGTCGCGGCCTGCGCGTGTTCACGCCGTTCTGGCGGCGGGTGCAAATGCTTGGCGATCCGCCAAAACCGCTTCCCGCGCCCCAGCAAGCTGAGCGGCGCGCCCAACCTCGCAAGCGACACGCTGGAAAGCTGGCACCTCGAACCCGTAGCGCCGGACTGGGCCGCGGGCCTGCGCGACATCTGGAATCCCGGCGAGGCATCGGCGCAGGCCCGGCTCGCGGCCTTCCTCGAAAACGGCGTGGCTGGCTATGCCGGCGAACGCGACCGGCCCGACCGGGATGGCACCTCCAACCTGTCGCCGCATTTGCGCTTCGGCGAGATCAGCCCGCGTCAGATCTGGCACGCCGCGCGCTTTGCCGCGGCCGAGCGCCCGCCCCTGTCCGGCGACATCGACAAATTCCTCAGCGAACTCGGCTGGCGCGAGTTCTGCCGCCATTTGCTGTTCGACGTCCCCGACCTCTCGATGCGCAATTTGCAGCCTTCCTTCGACGCTTTCCCCTGGCGCCATGATCCCGGCGCGCTGCGGGCCTGACAGCGCGGCCGGACCGGCTACCCCATCGTCGATGCCGGAATGCGCGAACTCTGGCACAGCGGGGTGATGCACAACCGGGTGCGGATGGTGGTGGCGTCGTTCCTGGTCAAGCATCTCCTGATCGACTGGCGCTGCGGCGAGCAATGGTTTTGGGACACGCTGGTCGATGCCGATGCCGGCAGCAACCCGGCCAACTGGCAATGGGTCGCGGGCTCCGGCGCCGATGCGGCGCCTTATTTCCGGGTATTCAACCCGATCCTGCAGGGGCCAGAAATTCGATCCCGATGGCGCCTATGTCAGGCGCTGGGTGCCGGAGCTTACGCGGCTGCCGGCCGGCCTGATCCATCAGCCCTGGACGGCGACGCCGCTCGAACTTGCCGGCGCCGGGGTCGAACTCGGCAACATCTATCCCTACCCGATCGTCGATCACAAGACGGCTCGCGAACGCGCGTTGGCCGCCTACGCCGGGATCCGCAACGCGTCGATGACATCCGTTTGACGCTTTCATAAATCTCGCTATCGTTGTGACCGCAGTAAATTACTGGGGGATGACATGATCGACGATACACCTGTGACTGAACAGCCGACTGAAATCGCAAGCACCGCCGCCGAACCGGCCGCGATGCCGGTGGTCAAGAAGGCCAAAAAGGCGGCCAAGAAAGCCGTGAAGAAGGCGGCGCCGAAGAAGAAAGCCAAAAAGGCCGCCAAGAAATCGGCAAAGAAAGCGGCGAAGAAGTCCAAGAAGGCGGCCAAGAAAACCGCAAAGAAGGCCGTCAAGAAGGTCGCCAAGAAGAAAAAGAAGGCGAAGAAATCCAAGCGCTGATCCGGCGCATAACGCCGAACCAGTCTTGCGAACGGTTTGCGCAATGGTCGGCGTGGCCCGCAAAAGCCTCCGGGTGAACCTGGAGGCTTTTGTTTTTGTTGATGGCGTGCCGAACGCGCGGGCTTGCGGTCGCCGCTAGGCTGCGAGCCTGGACCGGCCTGCTGTTCGGACTTTTTTCCCTTTGGGAATTAGCAGACCTTTACTCGTAGGTTTGCGATGCTCGCTGCGGTGTCCGAGCCGGTTCTCTTTCGCGAACCGCTTTTCTTTCGCCTTGGACGCGAAAACCTCTTTCACCTTGCCGTTATGCTTGACGATCACATAGCCGCCCTTGGTCATGCTGAACGGCTTCTTGAGCAGGCCGAGATGATCGAATTTTGTCTTGGGCGGGTGCTTGAACGGTTCGAACCAGGCGGGATGCAGGAAGTTTGACATCTTTATCCCGTCCACCACGAAGGTATCCTCTTCCACGGCGTCGCACATCTCATAGGCGTATTCGGTGCCGTCAGCGGCCTCCGCCCACAGGTTTGCGATCGGATCGATCGCCATCTCAAACAACTCATGGCAAGCCGTAACGCTGACGAGTTCGTTGGCCGCGAGGGTCGTCTTGACGAAGATTTTCGACACCGGCTGCCCGTCCTTTGTCAGGTCGTGATAGCCGAGCGCACCGGCGGCGTCGGCATTGTCGAAATAGACGAATTGCCAGTCGGACGGTTTGGCAGTCTTGGTATTATACAATTTCAGCGGGTAGCCCCAGACCGGCAGAAAGTACTGGTCGTAGCATTTTTGCAATGCGGCGGTGAGCTTGTCGAAGGGTGCGCCGAGATCGACCGTCGCCATGTTGATGCAGGCGACGTTGACGGCACCGCCTTGTCCTGCCTGGGCCGCGCGAATAACTTTCATGAAAACCTCCTTTGCTAAGGCACAAAATATCGCACCCTCAAGATAGCACGGAATCAAACGACACGTTAAGGATGTTGTTGGATTGGAGGCGGATTGCTTTCACCCTGAGTCACGCCCGCCTGTTGACCAGAAACACCGCCGCGGCGCAGGCAACCATGCCGACGACAGCCACCGCGTCCAGCCGCTCGCCGAACAGGACATAGGCCATGACAGCGGTCACCGCCGGCACCAGATAGAACAGGCTTGCGACCGAGGTCGCGGCCGAACGCCGGATCAGCCAGTACAACAGCCCGATCGACCCGATCGACAGCACCACCGCCAGCCACGCCAGTGCCAGCATGAACTCGGTGGTCCAGTGCACCACATTGGTCTCGAACAGCCACGCGCCGATGCCGAAAAAGATCGTGACCGCGATGTACTGCACAAGATTGCCGGCGCGCCAGTCGATCTGGTTGCAGTAGCGCCGCTGATAGAGCGTCCCCAGCGTGATGCTGATCAGCGATACGCCCGACGCCAGCCAGCCCCAGCCCGCCTCCCCGCTCATCGGCCGGTCGTGCAGAATCAGCACGACGCCGAAGAGCCCGACCAGCAAGCCCGTCCATTGCAGCGGCGTCACGCGTTCGCCGAGCCAGCGATTGGCCAGCGTCGAGGTCAGGATCGGTTGCAGGCCGGGAATCAGCGCCGAGAGGCCGGCCGGAATCGAATGCGAGATCGCAACCGCAGTACCGCCGAGATAGATCCCGTGCACCAAAAGCCCCGCGACGATGCTGTGGCCGATGCCGGCACGGTCGGGCCATCGCGGCCGCGCAACCGCAACGATGATCGCCATCAATCCGACCACGCACGCCATCCGAATGGCGAGATAGGTAAACGGCTCGGCATTGTGCAGCACATATTTGGTGCCGATGAAGCCGGTACTCCAGAGCACGACGAAAATCGCCGGCGCCGCGCGCGCGGCAGTTTCCTCGAAGTTTTTGTTCATTGCGGCCCTGATTGCCTTAACATCGGCGGTCCGGCAATCCCCGAATTTCTCCCAGGGCACTTCAGCGAGACCGTCATTGCGAGCCACCGTCGCTTCGCAGATCAACTCTGCCAAGTTTGGCGCCAGCGTCGGGCGCCAGGACCACACGACTTCGCCGTCCGCGTCAGCCACGTTCGTCTTCGTGACATCAGCGTCCACCGCATCCCACCGCGCGTTTCGTGACGATCGCGAGCCGGGTGAGACGGGCGAGCAGGTACCGGTGATTTGCCCGACGGGGCAAGAGGAATATTTTCTCAAGTCGAGCTTGACAGCAAATTCACTGATTTGCCCGTCGGGCTAAGCCAGCGATCAGCGCGCCCCGGCGGGAAACGAATTCGCCCTACCACTCTTCCGGGCAGGGATCGACGATCTTCCAGAGATCTTCGCCGTTCTTGATCTTCTTCATTTCGGTGGTCAGCCCGCCATTGCGGCGGATCCAGTCCTTCACGGTGACCGGATAATAGGACATCAGATCCGACGTCCCTTCGGAGCTCGTAACCTTGATGCCGAAGGTGAAGGCCTTGTCGTAATAGGCCTGATGGAAGCCGAGGCTGGCCTTCGGCGTCACGCAGATCTTGTTCATCGGGACGATACCGAACACCAGCGTGCAGGCGGAATTGCAGATGCCGTCGATGATCACACGTTCCTTGCGGTCGGCGATGCGCTTGTACTTGGCCTTGTATTCCTCGACATACCCGCCGTGGTCGCGCGTGATGTGCAGATCGGCGCGCGCAGGTTGCGCGACAAAGACGAGAAACAGCAGGGCAAGGGGCGTGATGCGCATGGATCGACCAGGAACCAATAACCTTGTCAGGACGCGGGAAAACCAGTCCGTCCCGTGGACCAAGCCTCAGAACTCTGGCGGGACTGTGTTGGGATTTCGTTAAGCATCCCCAAGAGGCCAAAAATTGCCGCGGTGTGGCGGATTTCCCGCAGTTTTTCGCCCGATTTCGCGTAAACTGGGAGCCGGATCGGCCAAAATGCTCTACTTTCAGCGGAATCCTGGGAGAATCGAGATGACCAAACTGAAGTTCTTCTCTTTCGCCGCCCTGCTGGTGGCGGCGGCGATCGCGCCGACCTTGGCCGAAGCGCGCCACTACCGTCACCATCACCACTATTACTGGCCGCTGCCCTACCAGATCAGCTATCTCCACAATTACGGACCCGGCCCCACCCCCGGTACCTTCGCCTTTTATGACGGCCCCGCGAACAATCACTGCTACCAGGGCTCCGCCGCCTATCTCGGCCAGGACCGCCAGCGGCATCCCTGCTTCTAGAGCGGTGACCCTGACTGGCCCTGCCCGGCCAAGCCTGATCGGGCCAGCAGGCACTCGTAGCTCAGATAGAGCATCGGATTTCGATACAAAATTTATCGCGCTACGTACCGCCACGTAGCGCACGAAAACCCTTGCAGCACTCGCGTTTCCTGAGTTTCGGCAGCACCTGGCACAACAAAACAAAACGCGGCCAGATACGTGGTTCGCATGCCAAACGGAGCGGAATTAACGAAGTATGAAGATGTCCGTGAACATTTTAGAGGTTTCCGCCGTCTACGTGGCAGGAGCAATAAAATGTACCGCAGACACCGCGCAGAACTCGAACGCAAGCTGGCCCAAGCCCTCCGATTGGCGCTGGAGCCCACAGATCCGCATACCCGCGAGCGGCTGGCCCAGCTGGTCGAGGACCTGGAGTTTCAGCTTCAAAGCCTTCGCAGGGCCGCCTAGCTCCAACCGTGCAAGTCTGGTAATCGAACCCGACGGAATTATTTTTGGTGGGGCGGTAGAGATGCCTTGGAAGTGCCCAAGAAATTTGGCGCCTCGGCTAACCCATTGAAAAACCACACGCACTCGTAGCTCAGCTGGATAGAGCATCGGATTTCGATTCCGAGGGTCGGGAGTTCGAATCTCTCCGAGTGCGCCACTACAAAGGCCTGCAAATAAAGGGTTTCTTGCAGTTTCGGCTTCGTTCTGTAGGCTCAGTTCGTGTTGCGAGGCGTTGCGAGCCGATTGTAGCTAAAACAACGGGTTACAAACCATTACCAACTGTTCCACGCAACACGGACGCAACACTGCGGTTCGTTTTCCGTTCGCGCTTTGCCCGCCCAGCAAAAACCCGCCGGCAGGAACCGCCGCCCTCACCTCTCCTCGTCCGGATGACGCCAATTTCGGCCGCCGGAGTTTTTCTCCGGTAGTGTGATTTCGTTCATATGCACCCGCGCGCGGACTAGGTTACTACCAGCGCTTCCCAACTGGGGCTCATCCTTTGGAGGGGGCGGGAATGGTTATTCAAGATATTGTTGAGCGGGTGTCGATCGAATCCCAAGCGGACTCGAAAGCGAGCGACCTTTTCTCGATCGCGGTATTCTGCGGAATCGGCCTACTCGTCTCTTTGTCGGTCTTGCTTCTCGACCAGTACGTTCCGGGTGAATGGTTCTAGAACTCACCGTTCCTCGTCCGGATGCACCCCAACGAAGAGACCACGAAACCATTTTCCGCGGGCTTGCTGGCGCATGTGGCGCCGGGCGAACTGGGTCGGCGCTCGCCTCCACAACCCGGAGGTGACGCCAAATTGAAAACTCGCGGCCCCCCATTTCAGATGCTTATGCAATAAAGGTCATCGACTCCCCTTGGCGCGATCACCACGCAAGTGTTCCCACGAAGATTAGGGCGCGCATGGGACAACTCGGCGGCCAGCTTTTCTGCAGCTCGGAAAGCCTCAAGATCATCAGCATATAACAAGCCGTGCGGATCGTCGGTGTTCTGCCCGCCTTGGAGACCGAAGAAAAAGCGCTTCATAGCTGGCTTACGCTCTTCCCCCAAATCCGAGTCGCCCCGTCCGACATACCGAACTAGGGTATTGACGACCAATGATCGGATTTGTTCCCCGAGGCCAAAGTGCAAAAATGTACTGAACGTCAGATGAACATTCCCTAAAATTTGAAAGACCATCCCCCAAAGAAAAACCCGCCCGGTTCACGCCGGGCGGGCTTCCTTGGAGGGCCGCCCTCGTCGAGATCAGGCGCAATCGTCTCCGCGGACCAAGGTAAGCACCTTGCCCGGCATCTGAGCCGGCTCATCTTCAGCGAGAAATTCGACAATGAGCCGCCTCGTCAGGTCGAGGACTATCAGCGCGTCCTCGGGGTCGTTGGGCAGCGCGGAGGCGATTTGAATCGCGTGCCGGCGGTGTTCTGCTGTTGCTGCCATCATACCATCTCCGTGAGGCTAGACAGCCGCGTGAGGGATTGCGCCAGAGCAATACCGAGGAGTTGCGCCGATCGACCGCGAGAGTAGCCAAGTTCGATCTCCGTCTCGGCGCAGGCGTTGAGGGCCTGGGCCTGGACAAGCACACCGGCGATTGTCCGGGGTTCGATCTCGAAAGCCAAAAACGCCTGCGTTTGGACGTCGATTGCCGCTAAATATTGGCGCTCTCTCGCGTCTTCTAAGCCTGATCGTTCGATGGCGGCCTCACGTTCGGCTTCGTATTTTTCCGCTGTTTCGATCAGCCTTGCAAGCTTCTTGCCGAACGCGGTCCGCCGATCGCAAAAGAGGTTTCTCCGAGCAATTGCCGCTTTCGTTGCCTCGGAATTGAGAATTCGCCAGGGCAATCGCACACACTGTGTGCGATCGATGGTGAAAACATCGTGCAAGATCTCGTTGCCTTCAACGTCGCGTAAACTAACCGAGTAGCCCACACAGTCATGATGACCTTTGCTCACAAGCTCTTCTGGAACGGCCGGACAGTTTGCTTCGGCAACGGCACGGGCCTTGAGACGCGCCTCGCCGGCATTGCGATACGTGGCGAGCAGCGGTTCGATTCTCTCCCCCAGCGCAACGATCGCCGGATCCTCCTGCACAAGGGCCGCCGCGGGCGCCGGCCGCGTGGCAACGACGGCCGTGGCATTCACGGCCGCGCCGGCGGCAAGGGCGGTTACGGCGCGACGTAGGAAGCTGCGCCGGTCCGTGGCCGGCAGTAACGTCGTTTTTTCGGTTTTCATGAGCTGTGCCCCCTCAATGCGCGACGGCGTCGATGGGAAGGCGGGCGAACGCGGCGCCCGGCTCGGGGCGATCGGCCGCGATCATCTGGGCAAGTTCGGCCATGAGCTCGGCCGGGACCACCAACTTCGCTACTACTGCCCTTGCGGGCCTTCCGGGTATGCCGTGGTCGGTTACGGCGAAAACCAGCCGTCGGCATGAGCCGATGCGGTCAATACGCACCAGCGCCTCGCAAAAGGCGTCTGGGGTGGCAAAGGGTTCATAGGTTTCGATTTCCCGAGGGGGAAACATAGGACGTTCGATTGTCATGGTGGTTGCTCACTGGTTTGGCCTTCTAGAGCCGGGGTCAGCCGCGGCAGCCGGGGGCTAGAAACCTGCCAGTGAGACAGGCGCGGCGCTTTTAGGCCTCGCGGCCTTGGACAGAACGGCGCCCCCCGGCCAAAGGCCGGACAGCTCGCGCCCCATGCGCGTTGACGCCCGCGATGGATCGCGGATCACAGCTCAGGGATGACACGGGCAGCACTGGTTCGGGTTTCTAGGCCCGGACCCATCATGCCCTGATTTGATGAATAAGTCCAGCCCATGCTCCGGGCGTTTGCTGTTGCTCTAGCCCTTGCGCGCTCGCTCTGGTTGCGAAACACTCGGCCAGGGCTAATAAGGGGGATCGCCATGGCTGTATCAGCAAAGGTCGCTTCGCGCATTTCCGCTCAGCTTAAGAAATACCAACCCGTGCTGAAAGCCGCGAAGCAACGCGACATCAGCGAAGCCGACACTGTCACGATTATCAAAGACATTCTCGCGGATGTCTTGGGTTATGACAAATACAAAGACCTTTCAAGTGAGCACGCTATCCGGGGGACATACGTTGACCTCGTTGTCACGGTCGACGAGAAACCACGCTTCTTAATTGAGGCCAAGGCGATCAACGTCGAACTCAAGGATGCTCACGTCAAGCAGGCAATCGACTACGCCGCGAACGAGGGAGTTACTTGGGTAGTGCTATCAAACGGTGCGGTCTGGCGGCTTTATTGCGTGAAGTTCGGCAAGCCAATCGACAAAATTTTGGTGTTCGAGATCGATATTCTTTCCTCCGATTGCAAGAGCGACGACATTCTAAGTTGCTTCGGCAATCTGACGTCAGAAGGATATTCAAAAGATTCTTTGGCGGATCTTCTCAATCAGAAACAAGCGAGCAGTAAATACACCGTTGCCGCGATCCTTAGATCGGACTCGATGATTGAATCCCTCCGGAGGGAAATCCGTCGTTTGTCGGGTTTGAGGCTTGAGACTGACTACCTGAGCAATTTGCTAAGCAACGAAATCATCAAGCGGGAATTGATCGACAGCGATGAAGGTCAAGACGCTTCCGCCTACATCAAAAAACTTCAAAAGGCCTTCGACAAAGAGCGCGCTGTAACTACTGCTGTGCCAAAGGCCAATCCAACAACAGATCCGAATCCGGCCGCCGGCTTGTAGAGGACTCGGGCTAAAGAAATGAGCGTGAACGACTTGCAGGAGCTAGAAGAAATGGCGGTGAAGCTAGAAGCCACCGCTCGCAAGCTTCCGCAGGGGCCCAACCGCGACGATCTACTTCGAGACATCGCGAGATTCCGGGCGAAGTTAGCTGCTTTGCAGGCCCGCGGCTTTAATGGCAACCAAGGCGAATGGATGAAGGCGAAGGGGAAATAGGCCACGAAAGTGACAATGGCAGACCTTTTCGGCAGCCCGAAGCGAACCCTTGCGCGCGCCCGGCATCACATCGCGGATCTGCGATCTAAAGCTGACGACTTCATGAATGGTAGGGCGCCGGGCACCTATCAGATTGAGCGTAGGACGGACGGCAAAAATCAGCACACAATCAAATTTGATCGGGGCTTCTTCGAGCAGCTTTCTAACATCGCATTTGACGCCGCCAATAATTTGCGGTCCGCACTAGATCAAACGGCCTTTGGGACTGCTATCTTGGCTGGCAAGGAACAGGCGAAGCGCGCCCTTTTCCCAATAGCCGGCTCCCTCCCAGACTTGGACAATCTCATTAAGAAAAATTGTCGCGACCTTCGCCCCGAAATAATCGATCTATTCAAAACTTTTAAACCCTACGGTGGCGGCAACATTTGGCTGAGTGCCCTCAGCAAGCTTTGCAATACTCAGAAGCACGCCGCGCTCATCCCATTCAAAACCGATAATCACCAGGTCATGTACGTCATGAATGGGATCATCATTGGTCTAGGCCATCGATGGCACCCAAAGACCTTTGAGCTGGAAATTTTAGGCTCCGGAGGTGCTGACTTCACAAGGGGCGGAGGCTATTTTGCCTTCGGGCTTTCGTTTACGCATGATGATCAGGTGATTGCTGGCAGCGAGCCTGCGGGCTTACTTGATGGAGCGGCGATTCAGGTCGATAGGGTGATCAAGGCAACTGAACTAGAATGCCAGCGCCTCGGCCTAATTCCCGGTGAAGGCACTGGATAAGTGGATAGACCAGCAGAAAGAGCCCTTACACCCGGGCCTGAGGCTATCCGAGGCATGATCGAAACCATGCTGCACATCCTCTCGAAAGACCCAGGCGAGAAGCCGGCAAAGAACGCGAAGGGGAAATAGCGCCCCTTGTGCTCGACCCCCAGTTGCGGGATGCTCCAACCTCGTCTTGAGGGCAGGCAAGATGGAGATCGTACTCTTCTGGATCGGACTTTCGATCGTTGGCGTCGCCGCCAATGCCCGCGGTCGCGAGGGCATCCTGTGGTTCTTTTTAGCGCTCGTGATTTCACCACTGATCGCATTGCTGGCGGTGCTCGTTATGGAGCGCAAAAATGCGCCAGTCTGCGGCTGGTGGCACGGCGCCGACAGCCTTCGAGCCCGATGCCGTGCACGCTGGCATTCCCTACCGCATGCAATCAGACGGCTCGATTGAGGCCATCATGCAGGGCGCGCGCGTGCGGTTTTCGGATTATGCAAAATTCGCCGCTGCTACCGGCGCTGCGCTTCCGCCGCCTGCTCCACCGTCACCGCATAGACCGCTTGAGACGCTTAGAAGTCCAGGCCTTCTGGCTGATTTCAAACGGAGCAAGAAGTGATGCGCCTCATCCGGATCGGCCGCCGCACCGCGGTCTGCGTGCAGAGCGCCAGAACGAACCTACGTCCCGTCCTGAGTCCATCCGGGCTGGTCGAACTGGGGCTGAAGGCGAAAATCAAATGACGCGCGACTTTTTCGCCAACCAAGCACACGAAATTTTCCCGAATGCTCTTTCCCGCACCGGAACCGGCTGTTAGCCTAAAGCAAAAAACAAATATCAAAGAACATTCCGGGGGGAAATGATGGATTGGTTTCTTTTGGCGACCGCAGGTTCCTGCGGCGTCGTTTTACTTTGGACTAGCAGGACTGCCCGCGTGAGGCACGCGCACAACCTCAACCTCATTATGGAGAGGCGAGTTCTGGAGATCTTCGCTGGGCTAGACGTCGCGCTCTCTGTGGTCCCCGCTGTGCCGACTGTGATGCCGCCGGATCGGCGGCGGAAATTCGTAGTAATCGAGGGTGGCAAAGCGATATCCCCCGGCCACGTTGCTGGCATCACGCCACGGTGCTTAACTCGTACAGCAACTCGTCCGGCGCGAGACTATTAAGACCGGGGCTATATAGCGGTCTATTGCACCGAGACTAGTTGCGAGCGTCCCGACAAAGACCTGCCGAAACCCTCCAGCGATCACAGTCGAACGACTTTCAAGATTCCGCCAAGGCGCGGAAGGGCCGAGGTAAGAATTCAGGGAGTAATGTCCGGGGGCTGTTCCATATGAATTGATGGTGCCCGTCTTGGTGAATGTGCCGCCCAGACTGCCGGTGTTTACCCCTGCTTTCCAGAAACTATGAGCGCGGGAAGCGCGCAGTCGGCACGGTGAAACCAGAGTCACTGGCGTATCGCGCAACACCTCTGGTGAAGCGCACCTCATCGTAGTAGCCGGTGTAATTTGCAATGGTAGCGCTCTGGCTGGAACTTCCTAACGCCAGAGGAAAGGGACTGGTGAAGATTGTCGTTGGGGTGCTGAATGATCCCTCCAACGCACCATTTAGGTAAAGACGATATTTTGCCCCGTCATAATCAATGCATGCGTGGTACCATGCCGAGTCAATTGCAAGAGTGGTCGTTCCAATTATGCTACCAACACTGTTCGTGCCCGTAGTGCTCATGAGCCAAGCTAATTTGTTGGTTGCAATGTAGAGTACCCATCCCTCATTGGTCCCGACATGCCCCCATTGGGCACACAAAAATTGATTGAAAGCGGGCAAAGCGTGCGGCCTGATAAACATCTCAATCGTAAACTTGTCGGCACCGATTTCCCAATCAAGACTATGCGCGAAAGTTATATCCGAAGCACCATCCACAAAAAGGGACGACGCGCCAAACTTGAATTGGGCCGTAGAAATGCTGGCCCCGCTACTCGCCGCGGCATTGCCGTGGGCGGCAGAACTTTCATCGGTCATGCCGGGGGCTCCGGTCGATCCGTTGCTGCCCTCAAAACCCATCAGCAGTTTGACGCTGGAGAAATTCGGGTCAGTTGGGCCACCGCCGCCGCCGACAGCCGAAGCGGGGCCGCATATCCCAGCTAGTCCTGGTAACATCACGCGTCTCCTATCATTTCAAATCTCCTGAGATCATTGGCAAATCACGATGTCGCCGGTCAAAAGCGCTTCGAGGATCTGACGCTCCACCGGTGACCGACTTCCGTTTCGTCGGGGTTTTGGCTCCTCCCCTCAAGAATGTCGTGGTCGTCATTTCTTGCCGGCCAAACCTTGTGTCTCTACCTGGGCTTCACGATCAGCGATTTGGCGGAGGACAAGATCCTCGAGCACCGCGGTTAGCTTTCTCCGATCGATACCGAATTCCTCCGCTAACGTGTCGGCCGCGCGCGGTGCCCAGGCCGTCCACGCATCGGCCTCAGCCTTCGCGGCAGCGCCGCTTTCGGCTTCAAATTGCATTTTCGCGAGGCGAGCGCGGTAGGTTTCCGCCAGCGCCGTGGCGTTGCCGACCGTCATGAATTTGCCGTCGACCAGAATGCGCTCGACGTCATAGCCGTTGACCGGCTCGCGCTTGTCGATCGGCGTAGACCGTTGACGCGTAGACGTAGACTGTTGACCAAGCGTAGACTGTAGACGCGCTGCTCGCCGCCGAGCCGGACGAGCCATAGCCAAATCAACGTTTTGCGCCAGCGCAAGACGGACCTTCTCAAGGTCGAACGTCCCGTCCGAACGCTTTGGAATTGTTCCCTTTTTGGCATGACGGCTAAGGCCGGATTTGTCTCTGCCGAGTGCTTTCGCCAAGGCGCTCAGAGATAAATATTCTACCATTTCGTTGACCCTTGGTGTTGACTGTAGACCCAAATTTGGAATCCTGACGCTAGCGAAGTCGAATGCTAAGCCGTCCCGTATTTTTTTTGACCGGCCGACAGGACCCGCTGTGGTTGTATTTTTTCTTGCGTCAATCATGACGGCTTCAGATCACCGGAGAGGCTCCAAGTGTTGTCGCCCGTCTTCCTGAGGGTGACGAAATTGAATGGGGTCAGCAGCGCCAACGTCTTCCCGGTTTCTGGCGTGACGGTCACGCCAGGCGCAGCGGCGACGAGCAACGGGTTAGATCGACTGCCCAGAAACAAATCAATTTCGCCGACGTAAGTGGTTAGGGATGGATCGCCGCCCGGTTCGCTAACGAGCGCTGCCGGATCAGGCGCGAACGTGAAGCCGACGCCGATCGGAATTGGCGCGTTGGCGTCGCTCTCGACTATCCACCTGACTACCGGATCATAGCCGTCCTGAACTCGCGACGGCACCGACGGCCAGAACATCATTGGCCGAATTGATCCCGGTCGGCACGCGATGCCGCAGGTGTAGTCGTAGTTTCCGCCGTGCCATTGGCCTGATGGATTGGTCATCACGTCAAACCTTCAACCCCTTCATTTTAGATTGCGCCCGACGGCCCAATGCCTCGAAACCGCCGGGCGCCTGACCGACTCGGGTGACGGAGATCACCCGAGCGCGGAAACCTTCAATCATTTCGCGGTGCCGGCATGTCGTCGCCGAGGTTAAGGAGCGCGCGCGGGTCAGTGTCGCCGCGGAATAGGATGTTGGCGCCTTGGGTATTCGCCATACCGACGAATGCAACTTCCTCGCGCGAGGTCGCCAGGATATCCCGCTTGATCTGCTTGAGCTGCTTATCGCGGTCGCCGTCGCTCAACGCGTTCTCGTCGTCGGCCATCAAGTCGATCTCGCGGGTGACCGCTGCAATCATGGCGTCACGGTTCAGATGCGCAATGACCGCTAGAAAGTCGATCACGGTCGCGCTGCCGATCTGGCCGATTAGGTCGGCTGAGGTCGTCGGCCAAATAATTGGCAGACCCTGTTCGATGGCCGCAAGCGCGTTCGGCGCGCCCTGTTTTGCAAGTAATTCAATCCGGGCGATCTCCTGGGCCTTCACGTCGGCGGCCAGCTTGGGGGCGACCGTTATCCGATTGAAATCGGCCTCGAGTTCACGGAGCCGACGTCGGCGCGCTTCGACGGCGTCGCTGGCTGTTTCGTTTTTGCGCAGTTGCGGCGACGGGCCAGCATAAAGCGTGATCGGCGTGCTGCGATCGATCCGATTGACCAAACTACGCGACGACTCCACAAGCCGGCCCAAAGTCGCCGCGGTCGCATTGACGTGTTTTGATCGATCCTCGACAAGCGCAAGGTCGGCTTCGCATTCTGCCAGAAACTCGCGCTGTTGGGCGATCGACGCCTCTACGCCGCTTCGATATCCAGCCCTGTTAGCTGTGATCTCATTGAGCCGCGCCTTCGCCGCGCCCACGGTTTCGCGCAAGTCGAGGCGCCGATTGTGCAGCGAAAGGGAGACGGTTTTCGCCTCATATGCCTCATTTGCCAAGTTAGTCAGAATGGATTTTGCTTCAGGCGGCAAGCGCTTGGCGAAGCCGAGATCGTAGCTCGCGACAGATCCGACCGGCCTCTCGTTCGAGATCGGTGCAGGAGCGACGAGCGGTTGACCGCGGTCGAGCATAGTGGCGTTGACCGCCGGATACGCCGCCGCGGCGCGCGCCTCGATTGTGCGAATGTCGGCGACGAACTGTGCTTTGAAAGCGGCCATCTCGGCGGCGGTTTTGGGGGCCATTTGATTTCTGTTCCCGTTCCTTGGAGTGCTGAATTAAACTTCTTATCCGACCAGTCGGCGGACATTTCAAATGTCCAAAATGCGCCTGATCTGGCGCGCGGTCAGGCACCTGTCTCTGAGCTTCAAAACCCGCCATAGACACTCTTCGATCTTGTCAACGTTCCGGCGAGGACATTCGGACAGCTCGCGCTCGCCGCGAAGCCACGCGCCGCTGGCATATCTCGTGAGAAGCTGTTCAAACCGATCCGCTGGCGCCGATTCATTTTTCAGAAATCTCGCGATACCGCGGCGTATTATTTCGTTGCGCTCGCGGGTGCGGGAAAGGCCAAGCGCCTGGTCGACGCTGCCTGCGCGGATCCCATCGAGCACGGCGCGCGCGTCCTCCGGATCCAGCGGCTGGCCGCCTTCAAGGGCCTCGGCAATGCGGCCTATGGCGGCGGCTGCGGTCAATTGAGCGCCCTCCGGTCGAGCACCGGAAGGCCACCCAAGACGTCCGCCCAGGTTGCTGCCGCGTTCCTGGCTTCGGCGTAGCTTGATCCGGTCCAAAGCAAGGTACGCCGTCTGCAGGCACACGGAGTCACCCAAGCGACTCCGAAACCAAAACCCGGGGTCATGATCTCGATCCAGTCGGTATCGCGAAGCGCGGATGGCGCGATCATGCGGCGTTCTCCACAGCGCGCGCAGGAGGCTCTTCGCTCGGCAGCATGATGTAGCTGTCCGTTCGCGCGCTGCGCACCGGTTCGGGAATGCCGTTTTCAGAGCAATAGCGTTGCCATCGTTTGCCTGATGGTGATTCGCATTTGACTGTCACCTTGCCTTTTCCAATTTTTGAAATCCGCTTAGGGATACCAAGGGAAGACAAGGGATCATGTGCGAATCGCGGTTCGCTTGTTTTTGAACCTAGGTTCGCATCTTCTTGAACCGCGGTTCGCTTCTTTTTCCTGAATACGAACGTAGGTTCGCTTGTGTAATGCGAACATAGGTTCGCTTTTGGTGCGATCTCGAACGCGTTGACATAGGTCCGCGATCCACTCGCTTTATTGGTCAGCGGTGCCACATAACCGTAGGCGCTAAGCCGGTCCATCGAGAGTTGGATAGCTCTTCGGCTAACAGCGAGCGCTGCAGCGAAAGTGGACTGTTTCCGGCGGACGACGCGGGTCGCGCTATCGGCCGCACTGGCCATCTTCCAGAACAGCCTGACGTCAAGGTCGGTCAGCCTGTCGTCGTCAACCGCGGCGTCCATCTTCGCTAGCTTTTCAGCCGTGAATTCGTGCGCCATTACTGCAACCCTCGTACAAGAGGGACGCCTTCAGAGCGCGCCCATTCCTCGGCCCGCTGCAGTATCTCGGCGAAGTTCTCGCTTTCGGCGACGTTTGTGACCGAGTTGCCGACGTGCCAAAGCGCCGCGAAACCATCGACGCGCGGCGCGAATTCGATGAAACCGGCCTTGCGGGCCATATCTAGCGACGTCACTGAGCAACCCCATAAATGAGGCGCGCAATCGTGGCCGCGGTATCCGGAGCGACCGAAAACAGCCGTGCTATGCGGCGTTTTTGTTGCAGTTGTGCGGGAGTTTCGCTATCTTGTAGGAGATCGCCGCCAAGGAGATCCAAACCTTCCAAGAAGCGAGCCCTGCCCTCACCGGCAGGGTTTCGTTTGTCAGGGGGCAAGCTTCTTTACCTCCCAAGCATTTACGAATTCTCCCAGTACCCTCGCCGCGGCTGTGGCGTGATCTTCAAGCATGATTGGCATTGAAAGAAACGCGACGTCACCGCCGCCTGAGATGTGCCCGACGCGAAAAACTGGCTCACCGCCGCACCTGTCGCGGGAGGTGTGAACACTGACGACACCGCCGAGTTGGCGAATGTCACTCGCGTATATTGGCCGGCGTCTGGAAAGGGCCATCGGTCAAGCGGCCCTTCCCTTAGATCCGGCTGCCTTTTCCTGATCCTCGATCATCGACAGCAACGACGATTTTCGCGCGCATACCGAATTGCCGAGACGAAACACGGGCAGCTTATCCATCAGGTGATAGACCTTCCGGCGTTTAGATTTTTTGCCGAAGAGGAATTCGGCGATAGCGTCTGCACCCTCAAGTAAATCGTCGTGAAGCTCAGCTTGGGACGGCATCAGAATCACCTTGGGTTAGCGTAAGTTTGCACTAATCCATAAACCAAGGTTGGGATTAGTGCAAGTGTGCGCTTGTACTAATCCTGTGGATGTGCTTTGTTCCGGTTCGATAGAGCGGGAGCGGCTTTGTAATGAGTGAGAGTGAACTGCAATATGCTGAGGCCGAGCACCTGCTCGCACACCTTCATGGCGCGGACGAAAAGGTGCGGACCGGAGCCTTCCGCGGTAGGCTCAAGCACCTAAAGCGGCTCGGCATACCGCTAGATAGTAACCCTGGCCGCGGCGCAAAAATCACCTATACGCAAGAGCAGGTCTGGCAGTGGGCCTTCTGTCTCGAACTGGCTGAGTTCGGCATAGATCCCACCATCATTGTCCAGTTAGTCAAAACGGAGTGGGAAGCCCGGCTCTTGCCGGAATTCCGGAAGGCCTCTGCCGCTGCGGCTGGTGATGACGTGTACTTCATTGCCACCCCTCGCCTCATGGAAAGCGGCTGGGATTCAAAGTCCACCAGGGCGATCGAGATCAGCTGGTTCCATCTGAAGGTCTCTGACAGCGTGCTTTGGCGCATAGTTGGCACAAAGCGCCGGGCCATCATTCTGAACGCGAGTGATCTCTGCCGGATAATCGATGGCATTTTTCGCGTGAAACCGAGGAACAAGGGATAAAATATGGCGACGGTTCGCAAGCGGAAATTGCCGTCAGGTCTGGTGCGTTGGCAGGCCTCCTACGTGGACGGCGCAGGCAAGCGGCGGGCCAAGCTGTTCGATCGCAAAAGCGATGGCGAGGCGTGGCTCGTTGAAACAAGCCATGACCTCAAGCGCGGCCTGCACACACCTGGCAGCGTGTCGCCGACCGTCAAGGACGCCGCTGCACTGTGGATCAAGCGTTGCAACGAAAAGGGCCTCGAGCAGTCGACGATCTGCGCATATGAGGAACACGTCGATTTGCACATTGTGCCGTTTATAGGCGCAAAGAAGCTTGCGGAGCTTACGGTGCCTGCCGTGAACGCTTTTGCCGACCAACTTCGCGAGGCCAGCCGGTCCGCAGACATGATGAAGCGGGTCATTCGATCGCTGGGGGCCATCTTCAAAGAAGCGCGAAGACGTGGACTTTCGGCAGTCGCCCCGACCGAAGGCCTAGAACTGGATCTTCCCGAACGTGATGATCCGCGGCCCGTGATTCCGACCAAGCGCGAATTGCAAGCGATTATCGCAAACTCCGCTGGTCGGTGGCGCCCGCTCATCCTAGTTGCCACGTTCTGCGGCTTGCGAGCGAGCGAACTTCGCGGTCTGCGCTGGTGCGACGTTGACTTCGACGCTCGGCAAATTCACGTCAACCAGCGCGCGGACATCTACCACAAGATTGGAAAGCTAAAATCGAAGTCCGCCTATCGATCAATCCCCTGCTCGTCCATGGTCTTGAATACGCTTCGGGAATGGAAGCTGAAATGCCCAAAGGGCGATCTAGGGCTGGTTTTTCCAAATAAGAGCGGCAAGGTCGAGGCCCTTTCAAACATCATGCAGCGCGGCTTCGATCCTATCCAGATCGCGGCTGGCGTGGTCACTCTGGTGCCGGTCCTAGATGACGCCGGCAAACCCGTTATAAACAACGCCGGCGAGCCCATCATGCGAGAGGTCGGCAGGTACGGCTTGCACGCCCTACGCCACGCCTGCGCCTCTCTGTGGATTGAGGGCGGCAAAAACCCGAAGGCCATTCAAACGCTGATGGGTCACAGCACAATCCAGATGACCTATGACGTCTACGGCCACCTTTTCGCGGACGTGGACGGAGACCAACGCGCGGCGGAAGATATCCAGATTCGCCTGCTCGGCGGCTAGCAGCAACACGGACGCAACATGGCGCGGATAACTCGTTGATATCATTGAGGCGCCACAAGATTTCGATTCCGAGGGTCGGGAGTTCGAATCTCTCCGAGTGCGCCAGACCGCCGAATGTTGCCGTCTCTGCGATCTCCTACGCTGCCGCACGATGTCGGGCCGCGCTCCCTCGACGCACCGGAAGCGGCCATCTGTTGGGCGCCAGATGGCATGGCAGCATGAATTACGGAGCGGAAACAACCGGCTTTAAAAAAGCTTTCAGTTCGTCAAGGAAGCGATCGAACGCCGGCTCATCTTCCAGGATCAAGTGGTTTCGGCTTTCGAGCGGAACAAAGCGAGCTCCCGGAATGGCCGCGGCCATTCTTCGACCGGCTTCAAATGGCACTCTTGCGTCATGACGCGAGTGCATCACCAATGTCGGCACACTCACCTTGGAAAGCAGCGCCGTCACGTCCGTTTCGCCGTTGGCCATCAAGTTGCGCGCTGCATCTTCGGGAGAGGTCGAGATACGCTGCAGTTCGTTGAACCAGTCTGCTTGCTCCTTGGTGCCGTCTGGAATGAACTGCGACGTGAATATTTGGCGGAAAGCCGGGTTTTCCTGACCCCACCCCAAACGCACAAGGGTAAGCATCGCTTCGCCGGCTTCCTTCTCGGCTTGCGTTCTCGCCCGCCTTTTCCATCCAACCGCATAGCCTCCAAAAAGGACCAGGCGGGTAACCCGCTCTGGGTGCCGGACCGCATAGGCGATGGATACCGAACAGCCCTGGGAGATGCCAAGAAGAGCAAAACGGTCGACGCCCGCCGCGTCGACGACGGATTCGAGATCGTCCACGAAATGATCGAAGGAGACGTCGGGAACGTCACGATCCGAAAGTCCGTTTCCTCGCGAGTCATAGCGGATCAATTCATGATCGCGCGATAACTCGCGATAGAGATGTCTCCAGATCGGGCTTTCGAAATCGAATTCTAGATGGGTCATCCAATTGCCCGTCTTGACAAGGGCCGGACCCTTGCCCGTCTTGGCATAGGCCAGTTGTACGCCGTCCTTGGTTTGGCAGAAGTGGATCTCCTGCTCGTCGAGGGCAACCTCACTCGTTGCAGGCAGCGCCGTCAGCTCAGGCGCTGCCGCGAGTTCAAGTGCCCTGATATCCTTGGCCGCCAGCCCGTAAACTCCGACCGCGCGAGCGATGTTCTTGATTGTCTGCTCCCCAAGGTCGGCGAAAGCCAGTGAGAGCTTGTCCCTGATCTGTTCGTTCGCGGCCCGGGAGATACAGACCCCGCCGGGCTCGCACAGCGCTTCGAGACGCGCAGCGATATTTACGCCGTCGCCAAATATGTCGCCGCCGTCGATGATGATGTCGCCGACGTTTATGCCGATGCGGAAGACGATCTGCTTATCCTCTGGAACGGCAGCGTTACGTGCCAGCATCTCCCGCTGAATATTGACGGCGCTCGCGACCGCATCAACGACGCTTGCGAATTCGACCAGCATGCCGTCGCCCGTGGTTTTGACGATGCGGCCCCGGTGTTCCGCAATTCCCGGGTCGACCAGTTCACGGCGGTGAGATTTGAGAGATCGGAGCGTGCCAACTTCGTCGACACCCATCAGACGGCTGTAACCAACGACATCTGCAGCCAAGACTGCCGCGAGCCGACGCTGCATCATTCACCCCACCATTTCCATCTTATTTGGCTTACATACCCTTGTTTTCGAGCAAGTGGAATGGGACGATCGTCGAAACCAGGGGTGGTGCGGAATAGGCCGCTTGGCCTCCAGCACGCCAAGACTGTTGCAGAGCAATCATGCCGGAAAAGGAGTGGAACGGGTTGGCGAAGGGAAGCCCGGGCGGTGGAAATTGAAAGAGGCCGCCAACTGAGGCGCCCTTATTCGTCCCAAGTGCGCTCGCCGCATTTGCACTCAAACACGCGGATGGTTGCTTTAGTCTCCGGATAGTAGATCGACCTTAGCAATTCGAGATTGTCGCCGCAAAGGCGGCACTTTCGAGTTGAACTGCTCTCAAAATATCCGAGCCTCTCAGCCCTAAATAATTCCATTGCTGCCCCCCGGCTCAGATATCTCTAGCTTAGCCGAAGTTTCAGCACAGCCTCAAGAACCATGATGGTAAGGGCGTACAGATCGTTGGGGAAGCGAGGCCTGCAAAAGTGGAGGCTTTCCGCGCAATAAAAAAGCCCGGCTATCGCCGGCGCCCACCTGATCACCATTCGAGACGCGGCGGTTAAATGGTCCACAACATAACGGTTAACACAGAAAAAACTGCGACCCAAAACTTTGTTGATATTATTGAGGAATTTCAGGTCGTGTTAGCCGTCTGACTTCGCTCCGAGTGCGCCAGCATAACCTTTGTGAAATCAAAAGTTTTGGTCGTTTCGGCTACGTTCTGACTGCGGGTTTTGTGTTGCAAGACACCGCAATCTCATATTAGCGAAATCAACGGCTTGCGAAGCATTGCCAATCATTCCAGCAAGGCGACGCAAGACCGCGCTTCGAATGGTGCGATCAAGGAAAATCACGCTCGGTGGGATGCGATCGGACGGCGGCCCTCGCCGGCCCCAGCAACCAATTCACAGAGCGATAGCGTTGCGCAAATCGCGCGGTTGGCAAACGC